>NZ_CP047604.1:0-5823634 GCF_009905335.1 Klebsiella sp. MPUS7
GTGTCACTTTCGCTTTGGCAGCAGTGTCTTGCCCGATTGCAGGATGAGTTACCAGCCACAGAATTCAGCATGTGGATACGCCCTTTGCAGGCGGAGTTGAGCGATAACACGCTGGCACTGTATGCGCCAAACCGTTTTGTGCTCGATTGGGTAAGGGATAAATACCTCAATAATATCAATGGACTCCTCAATGATTTTTGCGGTGCGGATGCCCCACAGCTGCGGTTTGAGGTAGGCGCTAAGCCAGCCGTTCAGATGCAGAGAGGTACGGTAAGCGTTGCGGCCGCAGCGCCCGCGCAGCAGATCCAGACGGCGCGCGTTGCGCCGACGATCGTGCGTCCGGGCTGGGATAACGTTCCGGCGCCGGCAGAACCGACCTACCGCTCTAACGTCAATGTAAAACACACGTTTGATAACTTCGTCGAAGGTAAATCCAACCAGCTGGCTCGCGCGGCGGCGCGTCAGGTTGCGGATAACCCCGGCGGCGCGTACAACCCGCTGTTCCTTTATGGCGGCACCGGCCTGGGTAAAACCCACCTTTTACATGCGGTTGGTAACGGAATTGTGGCGCGTAAACCCAATGCGAAAGTGGTTTACATGCACTCCGAGCGCTTTGTACAGGACATGGTAAAAGCCCTGCAAAACAACGCTATTGAAGAATTTAAGCGCTATTACCGCTCCGTTGACGCCCTGCTGATCGATGACATTCAGTTTTTCGCTAATAAAGAGCGCTCGCAGGAAGAGTTTTTTCACACCTTTAACGCCCTGCTGGAAGGCAATCAGCAGATCATCCTGACGTCGGATCGCTATCCGAAGGAGATCAACGGGGTTGAGGATCGTCTGAAATCACGCTTCGGCTGGGGGCTGACGGTCGCGATCGAGCCGCCAGAGCTGGAAACCCGCGTGGCGATCCTGATGAAAAAAGCCGATGAAAACGACATCCGCCTGCCGGGCGAAGTGGCGTTCTTTATTGCTAAGCGCCTGCGCTCTAACGTACGTGAGCTTGAAGGGGCGCTGAACCGCGTTATCGCCAACGCTAACTTTACCGGCCGGGCGATCACCATCGATTTCGTGCGCGAAGCGCTGCGCGATCTGCTGGCTTTACAGGAAAAACTGGTCACCATCGACAATATTCAAAAGACGGTGGCGGAGTATTACAAAATTAAGGTAGCGGACCTGCTGTCTAAACGCCGCTCCCGTTCGGTGGCGCGCCCCCGCCAGATGGCGATGGCGCTGGCAAAAGAGCTGACCAACCACAGTCTGCCGGAAATCGGCGACGCGTTTGGCGGCCGCGACCATACCACCGTCCTGCACGCTTGCCGCAAGATTGAGCAACTGCGTGAAGAAAGCCACGATATCAAAGAAGATTTTTCCAATTTAATCAGAACATTATCCTCGTGACGCTATGAAATTTACCGTAGAACGTGAACATTTATTAAAACCGCTGCAACAGGTGAGCGGTCCTTTAGGTGGTCGTCCGACGCTACCGATTCTTGGCAACCTGCTCCTACAGGTTACCGATGGCGCGCTGTCGCTGACCGGTACCGATCTGGAAATGGAAATGGTCGCGCGCGTTGCGCTGATTCAGCCGCACGAAGCGGGAGCTACAACCGTTCCGGCGCGTAAATTTTTTGATATCTGCCGCGGCCTGCCTGAAGGCGCGGAGATCGCGGTCCAGCTGGAAGGCGAGCGCATGCTGGTGCGTTCCGGACGCAGCCGCTTTTCGCTCTCGACGCTGCCTGCGGCGGATTTCCCGAACCTCGATGACTGGCAGAGCGAAGTTGAATTTACCCTGCCGCAGGCGACCATGAAGCGCCTGATCGAAGCGACGCAGTTTTCGATGGCGCACCAGGACGTTCGCTATTACTTAAACGGTATGCTGTTTGAAACCGAAGGTAGCGAACTGCGCACCGTGGCGACAGACGGCCACCGCCTGGCGGTCTGCTCGATGCCGCTGGAAGAGTCCCTGCCCAATCATTCGGTGATCGTGCCGCGTAAAGGCGTGATTGAGCTGATGCGTATGCTCGACGGCGGCGATACGCCGCTGCGCGTGCAGATCGGCAGCAATAATATTCGCGCTCACGTTGGCGACTTTATCTTCACTTCAAAGCTGGTGGATGGTCGTTTTCCTGACTATCGCCGCGTACTGCCGAAGAATCCGGATAAGCATCTGGACGCCGGCTGCGATATTCTCAAGCAGGCCTTTGCCCGCGCGGCGATTCTTTCTAACGAAAAATTCCGCGGCGTGCGCCTGTACGTCAGTGAAAATCAGCTGAAAATCACCGCCAATAACCCGGAACAGGAAGAAGCGGAAGAAATTCTTGATGTCACCTATGCCGGGACCGAGATGGAAATCGGCTTTAACGTCAGCTATGTGCTGGACGTCCTGAACGCGCTGAAGTGTGAGAACGTGCGCATTCTGCTGACCGATTCCGTTTCGAGCGTGCAGATTGAGGATGCGGCCTCCCAATCCGCAGCATACGTCGTCATGCCTATGAGGCTGTAGAAAATATCGGGCTATCTTACTTGTTATTCTGGCTCCGGGCAGTGCTCGCAATCCTCACGTACTTTAGTACGCTCCGGTTGCTGCGCGCTGGCCGTGACCAGACTAACTGCGCCGATAACGCCCTGCTTATGAGCTGATATGTCGCTATCCCGACTTCTAATCAAAGACTTCCGCAATATTGAAAATGCGGATCTCGCCCTCTCTCCCGGCTTTAATTTCCTGGTTGGCGCCAACGGCAGCGGCAAAACCAGCGTACTTGAAGCTATCTATACGCTCGGCCATGGTCGGGCGTTTCGTAGTTTGCAGATTGGCCGCGTGATTCGTCACGAACAGGAGTCCTTTGTCCTGCACGGTCGCCTGCAGGGTGAAGAGCGTGAAGTATCTATCGGCCTGACGAAAGATAAGCAGGGCGACAGCAAGGTGCGTATCGACGGTACCGACGGGCATAAAGTGGCTGAGCTGGCGCACCTGATGCCGATGCAGCTGATTACGCCGGAGGGGTTTACTTTACTCAACGGCGGCCCCAAATACAGAAGAGCGTTCCTTGACTGGGGATGCTTTCACAACGAATCCGGATTCTTTACCGCCTGGAGCAACCTGAAGCGCCTGGTGAAGCAGCGCAACGCCGCGCTGCGTCAGGTCAGCCGCTATGCCCAGCTGCGGCCATGGGATCTGGAGCTGATCCCGCTGGCAGAGCTTATTAGCCGCTGGCGGGCCGAATATAGCGCCGCTATCGTCGAAGACATGGCGGATACCTGTCGGCAGTTTTTGCCGGAGTTCGCTCTCACCTTTTCTTTCCAGCGCGGCTGGGAGAAAGAAACGGATTATGCCGAGGTGCTGGAGCGAAATTTCGAACGCGATCGCATGCTAACCTATACCGCCCACGGCCCGCATAAAGCGGATTTCCGCATTCGTGCCGACGGCGCGCCGGTAGAGGATACATTGTCACGCGGGCAGCTTAAGCTGCTGATGTGCGCCCTACGACTGGCGCAAGGCGAGTTTCTGACCCGCGAAAGCGGGCGGCGGTGCCTGTACCTGATAGATGATTTTGCCTCGGAACTTGACGACGCGCGGCGCGGGCTGCTTGCCAGCCGCTTAAAAGCCACGCAGTCGCAGGTTTTCGTCAGCGCCATTAGCGCTGAACACGTTATGGACATGTCGGACGAAAATTCGAAGATGTTTACCGTGGAAAAGGGTAAAATAGCGGATTAACCTAAGATAAAATGAGCGAGAAACGTTGATGTCGAATTCTTATGACTCCTCCAGTATCAAAGTCCTGAAAGGGCTGGATGCGGTGCGTAAGCGCCCGGGTATGTATATCGGCGACACGGATGACGGCACCGGTCTGCACCACATGGTATTCGAGGTTGTGGATAACGCTATCGACGAAGCGCTCGCAGGTTACTGTAAAGACATCGTTGTTACTATCCACAGCGATAACTCCGTCTCCGTCCAGGATGATGGTCGCGGTATTCCGACCGGTATTCACCCGGAAGAGGGCGTGTCGGCGGCGGAAGTGATCATGACCGTTCTGCACGCGGGCGGCAAATTCGATGATAACTCGTATAAAGTTTCCGGTGGTCTGCACGGCGTAGGCGTTTCCGTGGTTAACGCCCTGTCGCAGAAGCTGGAGCTGGTCATTCAGCGCGATAACAAAATTCATCGTCAGATGTATGCGCACGGCGTGCCGCAGGCGCCGCTGGCGGTGACCGGCGAAACCGAAAAAACCGGCACCATGGTGCGTTTCTGGCCGAGCTACGAAACCTTCACTAACGTGGTCGAATTCGAATACGAGATTCTGGCAAAACGCCTGCGCGAGCTGTCGTTCCTGAACTCCGGGGTGTCGATTCGCCTGCGCGACAAGCGCGACGGTAAAGAGGATCATTTCCACTACGAAGGCGGTATTAAAGCGTTCGTAGAATATCTGAATAAAAACAAAACGCCGATCCACCCGAATATCTTCTATTTCTCCACCGAAAAAGACGGCATCGGCGTTGAAGTTGCGCTGCAGTGGAACGATGGTTTCCAGGAAAACATCTACTGCTTTACCAACAACATTCCGCAGCGCGACGGCGGTACCCACCTTGCAGGCTTCCGTGCGGCGATGACCCGTACCCTGAACGCCTACATGGATAAAGAAGGCTACAGCAAGAAAGCGAAAGTCAGCGCCACCGGCGACGATGCCCGTGAAGGCCTGATCGCTGTGGTCTCCGTGAAGGTGCCGGATCCGAAATTCTCCTCGCAGACCAAAGACAAGCTGGTCTCCTCTGAGGTGAAATCGGCGGTCGAACAGCAGATGAACGAACTGCTGAACGAATACCTGCTGGAAAACCCGTCTGACGCCAAAATCGTGGTCGGTAAAATCATCGACGCGGCGCGCGCGCGCGAAGCCGCACGTCGCGCGCGTGAGATGACCCGCCGTAAAGGCGCGCTGGACCTGGCGGGCCTGCCGGGCAAGCTGGCGGATTGTCAGGAACGCGACCCCGCGCACTCTGAACTGTACTTAGTGGAAGGGGACTCGGCGGGCGGTTCTGCGAAGCAGGGGCGTAACCGTAAGAACCAGGCGATTCTGCCGCTGAAGGGTAAAATCCTCAACGTTGAGAAAGCGCGCTTTGACAAAATGCTCGCGTCTCAGGAAGTAGCGACGCTGATTACCGCGCTGGGCTGCGGCATTGGCCGCGATGAGTACAACCCGGACAAACTGCGCTACCACAGCATCATTATCATGACCGATGCGGACGTCGACGGCTCGCACATTCGTACGCTACTGTTGACCTTCTTCTATCGCCAGATGCCGGAAATCGTCGAGCGCGGCCACGTCTACATCGCCCAGCCGCCGCTGTATAAAGTGAAGAAAGGCAAGCAGGAACAGTATATTAAAGACGATGAAGCGATGGATCAGTACCAAATCTCCATCGCGCTGGATGGCGCAACCCTGCACACCAACGCCAACGCGCCGGCCTTAGCCGGCGAGCCGCTGGAGAAACTGGTTGCCGAGTATAACGCCACGCAGAAAATGATCGGTCGTATGGAGCGTCGCTTCCCGAAAGCGCTGCTGAAAGAGCTTGTCTATCAACCGACGCTGGCGGAAGCCGACCTGAGCAACGAGCAGGCGGTGACTCGCTGGATCAATACCCTGGTGAGCGAGCTGAATGAGAAAGAGCAGCACGGCAGCCAGTGGAAATTTGATATCCGCGAGAACGCAGAGCTGCAGCAGTTTGAGCCGATTGTTCGCGTGCGTACCCATGGCGTGGACACCGACTACCCGCTGGATCACGAGTTCATTACCGGGCCGGAATACCGCCGTATCTGCGCGCTGGGCGAAACGCTGCGCGGCCTGATTGAAGACGATGCCTTTATCGAGCGCGGCGAGCGCCGCCAGCCGGTTGCCAGCTTCGAGCAGGCGCTGGACTGGCTGGTAAAAGAGTCCCGTCGCGGCCTCTCTATCCAGCGCTATAAAGGTCTGGGCGAGATGAACCCGGATCAGCTGTGGGAAACCACTATGGACCCGGATAGCCGCCGCATGCTGCGCGTGACCGTGAAGGATGCGATTGCCGCTGACCAGCTGTTCACCACCCTGATGGGTGACGCCGTTGAACCGCGCCGCGCCTTTATCGAAGAGAACGCCCTTAAAGCGGCGAACATCGACATTTAATCGTTGTTACACCGCCAGACTCAGGCCGCGCGTTTAGCGCGGCTTTTTTATGGGCGCAGGCATATCCAGCGACATCGCGGACGGTAAACGGCTGGCGAGCGTATCGACGGCAATTCGCACCCTCAGCGGTAGATGCGGCGTCTGTTGCCAGACCGCGTGAATGTCGAAGCGCACATCCGGCGCCTGCTTTAACAGCGGGACGAGTTTTCCCTCATGAATGTCTTTGCTGACCATCCAGCAGGGCAGCCATGCAATGCCGTGTCCGGCCAGCGCAGCGTCGCAGATCGCCTGCAAATCATCCATATTGAGCGATGAATGGGGTGTAAAGGTATGCGAGGCACCTTCGTTATCCATCAGCTGCCAGGATAGCACTCTGCCTGCCTGCAGATAGTTAATGGCCGCATGATGGGGCAAATCATCAACGCTTTGCGGGGTACCCTTCTTCTGCAGATAATCCGGCGCGGCGCACAGTACCATGCGGTGTTCTCCCAGCCTTCTGGCGACCAGAACGCTGCTGTCCTGAAGCGTGCCGTTACGTACCGCCATATCAAACCCTTCCTCGACGAGATCCACGACCCGGTCGCTGAATGACATCTCCAGCTCAAGGCCTGGATGTTCCTGCGCCAGCGCGATCAGCAGCGGGGCGACGCACTGGCGACCAAACAGCACCGGCATGGCAACGCGCAGGCGGCCGCTGACCTGCTGTTTGCCCGTTTCCAGCAGCGATTCTGCGCCCCGAATTTCCTCCAGCGCCCGCAGGCAACGTTCATAAAAAAGGGCGCCGTTGTCGGTCAGGCTTTGGCTGCGGGTCGTACGTTGAAACAGACGTACCCCCAGTCGTTCCTCAAGGCGAGCGATGCTCTTTCCCACCGCCGAGCGCGACAAATGTAAACGGATTGCGGCCTGCGCAAAACTGCCCGCCTCAACGGCGGCTACAAAAACCGGAATATCCTTCAGCGTATTGGACATAGATTGTTTCTTTTCTGGCGTCAATAGTGGGAAAAGTTATCGCCACTGGTGACGCTGAGTCAACGGTAGACTGTCGATACTGAAGCTTATTTGATGCCAGGAGAAAAAAATGACAGAGACAATGCAGCGCTGGTCGATGAACGCCCTCGGGCGCGAGAATCTCAAACTCACCCAGGCGCCCGTGCCGCAGCCAGGGCCAGGAGAAGTCCGCGTACGGGTGAATGCCGTTGCGCTCAACTACCGCGATAAAATGGTTATCGAAGGCTCCATGCCGATCGCGCTTTCCTTCCCGTTTACCCCGGCATCCGATATGGCAGGCGTGGTGGAAAGTACGGGAGAGGGTGTCACGCGTTTTAAACCCGGCGCTCGCGTCATCTCGACCTTTTTCCCGGAGTGGATCGACGGTAGGCCAACAGCGGACGCCCGCACTTTGCCCTATAAAACGACCGGCGGTTACTTTCAGGGGATGCTGGCTGAGTACGTGATTGTGAATGAAAACGGGCTGGTGGCCGCCCCGGAAACCCTGGATGACGCAGAGGCCAGCACCTTACCCTGCGCCGGGCTTACCGCATGGTTCGCGCTGGTGGAGCGCGGTCATTTGCGCGCCGGACAATCGGTGCTGGTGCAGGGCACGGGCGGTGTGGCGATATTCGCTTTGCAAATTGCCAAAGCGCAGGGGGCGGAGGTTTTTGTCACGTCGGGAAGCGATGAAAAACTGGCGCGGGCCAAACAACTCGGCGCCGATTATGGCATCAACCGGCTTAAAGGCGACTGGGCTGAAGGGATATACGAACTGACAAACGATCGCGGCATTGACCATATTATTGAAACCGTTGGTGGGGAGAACCTGAGGCATTCCCTGCGCGCCGTGGCGGTTCATGGGCGTATTTCGGTCATCGGCGTGCTGGCCGGCAGTGAAATCTCGCTGTCCGCGGGCGAACTGTTGCTGAAATCCCCCGTGATTCAGGGGATTGGCGTCGGGCACCGTCGTGCGCTGGAAGATTTCGTTCGCGCCGTTGACGTGACCGGGTTGAAACCTGTGATCGAGCACCGTTACCGCTTTAACCAGCTTGAACAGGCGCTAGAACACCTCGATCGCGGCGCGTTTGGTAAAATTGTCCTCACCCGCGAGTAATATCTCGTCCCCGGGTTTTGCCTAAAAGGGGGGATTCTGCTGTGCAATGTAGCTCTATTTTTGTGGGCTTAATCGCGTTAGCATGAGTAAGGACTCATCTTACCCGGGGATTTCATGGCTATTAAACTGATTGCAATCGATATGGACGGCACGCTGCTGCTGCCTGACCATACTATCTCTCCTGCGGTGAAAACTGCGATTGCCGCAGCCCGTGAACGCGGCGTCAACGTGGTACTGACCACCGGCCGCCCTTACGCTGGCGTGCACAGCTATCTGAAAGAACTGCATATGGAGCAGCCAGGAGATTACTGCATCACCTATAACGGCGCTTTAGTGCAGAAGGCGAGCGACGGCAGTACCGTTGCGCAGACCGCGCTGGGCTACGACGACTACCGCTATCTGGAACAGCTGGCCCGCGATGTCGGCTCCCACTTCCACGCGCTCGATCGCAACACTCTGTACACCGCGAACCGCGATGTGAGCTATTACACGGTACATGAATCCTATGTGGCGACGATCCCGCTGGTTTTCTGCGAAGCCGAAAAGATGGATCCGAATATCCAGCTGCTGAAAGTGATGATGATCGATGAGCCGGCGATTCTGGACAAGGCTATCGCCCGCATTCCGGCTGAAGTGAAAGAGAAATACACCGTGCTGAAAAGCGCGCCGTACTTCCTTGAAATTCTTGATAAACGTGTCACCAAAGGCACCGGCGTGAAATCGCTGGCCGATGCGTTGGGTATCAAAGCGGAAGAGGTGATGGCGATTGGCGATCAGGAAAACGACATTGCGATGATTGAATACGCTGGCGTCGGCGTGGCGATGGACAACGCGATTCCGGCCGTCAAAGAAGCGGCAAACTTTATCACCAAATCCAACCTGGAAGACGGTGTGGCATATGCTATTGAAAAGTATGTCTTAAACTAAAGATCTCTTTCTGAAAAACCCGCGTTTATCGCGGGTTTTTTTATGCGCTGAGTTTACCCCACCGCAAAATCCCCAAACCGGATTGTCGTTTTTGTGATCTAAATTGTAGTACAACATGTTTGTGTTGTACTACATTGTGTCCATGGCGATGACGAGTGGTATCACGTTAGTACTACAAAGTTGCGGTTAAATCCGCCGGTCGCGGTAAAGTAGAGGGAGATATCCAGAGCACAAGGACTCTCCATGACTCTCAATAAAACCGATCGCATCGTCATCACGCTGGGCAAGCAGATTGTCAGCGGCAAATACGTTCCCGGCTCTGCGCTGCCCGCGGAAGCCGACCTGTGTGAGGAGTTTGCCACCTCGCGCAATATCATTCGCGAAGTGTTCCGTTCGTTGATGGCTAAGCGGCTGATTGAAATGAAGCGCTATCGCGGCGCGTTCGTTGCGCCGCGTAACCAGTGGAATTATCTCGACACCGACGTTTTACAGTGGGTGCTGGAGAGCGATTACGACCCGCGGCTGATTAGCGCGATGAGCGAGGTACGTAACCTGGTTGAACCTGCGATTGCCCGCTGGGCGGCCGAGCGCGCGACGTCGAGCGACCTGGCGAAAATAGAAGAAGCGCTCAACGACATGATCGCCAACAACCAGGACAGGGAGGCGTTTAACGAAGCGGATATTCGCTATCACGAGGCGGTGCTGCAGTCGGTGCATAACCCGGTTCTGCAACAGCTCAACGTGGCGATCAGTTCTCTACAGCGGGCGGTATTTGAAAGGACCTGGATGGGCGATGAGGCCAACATGCCGAAAACGCTCCAGGAACATAAGGCGCTGTTTGACGCCATCCGGCATCAGGACAGCGAAGCGGCGGAGCAGGCGGCGCTCACCATGATCGCCAGCTCGACACGAAGGTTAAAGGAAATCACATGACATCTCGCTACATCGCAATTGACTGGGGATCGACCAACCTGCGCGCCTGGCTTTATCAGGACGACCAGTGCCTGGAGAGCAGGCAATCGGCAGCAGGCGTCACGCGTTTGAACGGAGAATCCCCCGCGGCGGTGTTTAGCGAAATAACCCGGGGCTGGCGCGACGGCGCGACCCCGGCGGTGTTGGCAGGAATGGTCGGTAGCAACGTCGGCTGGAAGGTGGCGCCCTATTTGCCCGTTCCCGTTGATTTCTCCGCCATTGGCCAACAATTGACGTCCGTTGGCGACAAAGTCTGGATTATTCCCGGGCTGAGCGTCTCCCGCGACGCTAACCAGAATGTGATGCGCGGCGAAGAGACTCAGCTCCTCGGCGCGCGGATGATTGCCCCTTCTTCCATCTACGTGATGCCCGGCACCCACTGCAAATGGGTGCAGGCCGACCGCCAACAAATTAACGACTTTCGCACGGTGATGACCGGCGAACTGCATTATCTGCTGCTGCGCCACTCGCTGGTCGGCGCCGGGTTACCGGAGCAGGTCTCCGCTCCCGGCGCGTTTAACGCCGGGCTTGAGCGCGGCCTGCATTCGCCAGACATCCTGCCGCGGCTTTTTGAGGTGCGCGCTTCGCACGTGCTGGGGTCGCTGCCGCGCGAGCAGGTCGGCGAGTTTCTGTCGGGGCTGCTGATTGGCGCGGAAGTCGCCACCCTGAGCGAACGCTTTCGCGACCCGCAGGTCACCATTGTCGGCGGCGAGGCGCTGGCGAACCGCTATCAGCAGGCCCTGAGCGCCATTGGCCGTCAGACCACCGTGGTGTCAGGTGATAACGCATTTCAGACAGGAGTAAGGAGCATCATCCATGCAGTGGCAAACTAACTTACCGCTTATCGCTATCCTGCGCGGGATTACGCCGGAAGAGGTGCTGGCGCATGTGGGGGCGGTGATTGACGCCGGATTTGACGCCGTTGAAATTCCGCTCAACTCACCGCAGTGGGAAAAGAGTATTCCCGCCGTTGTTGAGGCTTATGGCGATAAAGCCCTGATTGGCGCAGGCACCGTGCTTAATACAGAACGGGTGGACCAGCTTGCCCAAATGGGCTGCAGGCTTATCGTCACGCCCAATATTCAGCCCGAGGTCATTCGTCGTGCGGTGAGCTACGGCATGACGGTTTGTCCGGGATGCGCGACGGCGACGGAAGCGTTCGCCGCGCTGGACGCCGGGGCTCAGGCGTTGAAAGTCTTCCCTTCTTCGGCTTTTGGCCCTGACTACATCAAAGCGTTAAAAGCCGTTTTGCCGCCGGAGGTTCCCGTTTTTGCGGTGGGCGGCGTGACGCCGGAAAATCTGGCGCAGTGGATAAAAGCAGGCTGTACCGGCGCCGGGCTGGGCAGCGATCTTTATCGCGCCGGCCAATCCGTAGAGCGTACCCAACGGCAGGCGGCAGCATTTGTTAAAGCGTATCGAGAGGCAGTGCAATGAAAATAACCAAACTCACCACGTATCGTTTACCCCCGCGCTGGATGTTTTTAAAAATTGACACCGACGAAGGCGTGGTTGGCTGGGGCGAGCCCGTGATTGAAGGGCGCGCGCGCACCGTAGAGGCGGCGGTGCATGAGCTCGGCGATTATTTGATAGGCCAGGATCCGGCGCGGATTAACGACCTGTGGCAGGTGATGTACCGCGCGGGCTTTTACCGCGGCGGTCCGATTTTAATGAGCGCCATCGCCGGTATCGATCAGGCGCTGTGGGATATTAAAGGCAAAGTGCTGAACGCGCCGGTCTGGCAGCTGATGGGCGGCCTGGTGCGCGACAAAATCAAAGCCTACAGCTGGGTTGGCGGCGACCGTCCGGCAGAGGTGATTGATGGCATCAAGAAGTTGCGCGGTATTGGTTTTGACACCTTTAAACTCAACGGCTGCGAAGAGCTGGGGCTTATCGATAACTCTCGCGCGGTGGATGCGGCGGTGAATACCGTCGCGCAAATTCGCGAAGCGTTCGGCAATGAAATTGAGTTCGGCCTCGATTTCCACGGCCGCGTTAGCGCGCCGATGGCGAAAGTACTCATTAAAGAGCTGGAACAGTATCGTCCGCTGTTTATTGAAGAGCCGGTGCTTGCCGAGCAGGCAGAATATTATCCCCGGCTGGCGGCGCAAACCTCGATTCCTATTGCGGCGGGCGAACGTATGTTCTCGCGCTTCGAGTTTAAGCGCGTGCTGGAAGCCGGTGGGCTGGCTATTCTGCAACCCGACCTGTCGCATGCCGGCGGTATTACCGAGTGCTATAAAATCGCCGGAATGGCCGAAGCCTACGACGTGGCGCTGGCGCCGCATTGTCCGCTGGGACCCATTGCGCTTGCCGCCTGCCTGCACGTCGATTTTGTCTCTTATAACGCTGTCTTCCAGGAGCAAAGTATGGGTATTCACTATAACAAGGGCGCGGAATTACTCGACTTTGTGAAAAATAAAGAGGACTTCAATATGGAAGGCGGTTTCTTTAAACCATTAATGAAGCCCGGACTTGGCGTAGAAATAGATGAAGCGCGGGTTATGGAATTAAGTCAGAACGCGCCGGACTGGCGTAATCCATTGTGGCGTCTGGAAGACGGTGTTGTTGCTGAATGGTAGTATCTTAATTAGTTCATTAGTTTCTCAATATCAATCTCTGCCTTCTGTCAGAGGGATTCTTACTGCTGAAGGCAGGATGATGAGGTAATAATTTATGAGCATTGAACTCTATACATCTACACTAAAAAAACTCAATAGCAAAATAATACCTTTTGTGATTATTTGCTATTTTGTTGCAAACCTTGATAAAACCAATATTTCTATTGCGGCCTCACAAATGAATGCGGATTTAGGTCTGACAGCCAGCATGTATGGTCTCGGGGTGGGAATGTTCTATATCTCCTATATTATTTTTGAAATTCCCAGTAATGTTATTATGACCCGCATAGGTGCCCGTATTTGGATTGCGAGAATAATGATAACCTGGGGTATTGTAAGCGCAGGGATGTCGCTGGTACATACCCCAACGCAGCTCTATGTGATGCGCTTTTTGTTGGGAATGGCAGAGGCTGGGTTTACCCCCGGGATTATTTATTATATTTCCTGCTGGTTCCCTAAAAGTAATCGAGCTCGCGCTATGTCATTCTTTTATATGGGGTCGGTTCTGGCATCAATTATTGGTTTACCAATATCCGGGTTTATTTTGAATATGCACGGTATTGCTGATATCGCTGGTTGGCGTTGGTTATTTGCGATAGAAGGAATCCCGGCTATTATCCTTGGTGTGATGGTTTTATGGTTGCTGCCATCGAGTCCTGAAAAAGCACACTGGTTAACGGGTTCAGAAAAAGAATGGTTAGTATCACAATTAGAGGAAGATAATCGAAATGTAATGGTCAATAAAAATCATTCGTGGCTGAGCGCTTTGAAAAATAAAGTTGTGCTCTTATTAAGTTTGGTGTGGTTTTTACAAGCTTTCGGTTCTATTGGTATTACCTTGTTTTTACCTTTGATTCTAAAAAGCATCGCCAGCGAGCAAAGCAATTTTGTTATTAGCTTACTATCCGCGGTGCCGTTTATTTTTGCCTGCTTATTTATGTATCTTAACGGCCGGCATTCCGATCTCACCAAAGAGCGATCGTTGCATATGGGGTTACCATTGATTCTTGCCGGCGTATCGCTGGGGGTGGCTATCTATTCAGATAACCTACTGATCTCTTATATCCTGCTGGTGCTTACCGTTGGGTTCAACTTTGCTCTGACCCCCGTTTTTTGGGCGGTCACCACTGAAAAGCTTGCTGGCGTTGCAGCAGCAGCCTCAATTGCTTTTATTAACACTATCGCGAATTTTGTTGGCTTAGGCCTGCCTCCTGTTTTAGGCAAGATTAAAGATGTGACCCATAGCTATCACTACGGCCTGCTTATTGTTGCTATCGCACTGGTATTAGGAGGAATTATCGGTATAGCCGTTTCGCGTACTGGTAAAGATACCTCCTTAAAGCACTCTGCCCACTCTTCCTTATAAGCGAATAGATAAGTATGAAACTGAAAATATTAAAGCAAGCATCATTGCCTGACCAACTTACGGCGGAGCTGAACAGTCTGTATGAAGTTTATGAATATGAGGCGCTTACATGCGAAGAGTTGGCAGTCCTGGCTGAACAATTCACTATTATGATCACCAATGGTGAGGCCACCGTAACGCGCCAGCTGATTTCCAGCCTACCCTCTCTGGAGCTTATTGCTGTGTTTGGCGTGGGTTATGATGGGGTTGATGTTCGTGCTGCGGCAGATCATCGTGTGGCTGTCAGCCATACGCCGGGCGTATTAACGGATGATGTTGCTGATTTAGCGATGGGGCTGATGTTGGCGACATCGCGACAAATCGTTTCTGCACAGAAGTTTATTGAGGCGGGAGGCTGGCGTCAGGGGGGCTTTCAGTGGACGCGTAAAGTCTCGGGCTCGCGTGTTGGGATCGTTGGGATGGGGAGAATTGGGCAGGCAATAGCCCGACGCTGCGAAGGGTTTGCGATGCAGATTGCTTATAGCGATCGGAAAGCAATACCGGGGCTGGATTATCCGTGGATTGAGGATATTTCAACACTGGCGTCACAAACAGATTTTTTAGTGATATGTACGCCAGGAAGTGCGGAAAACCAGGCGCTTATTGATGAACGGGTACTCTCGGCTCTGGGCGCGAGCGGCATTTTAATCAACATTTCTCGCGGCAGCGTTGTCGATGAATTTGCTCTGATAAAAGCCCTCGAACAAGGAATTATTGCCGGAGCAGGATTGGATGTTTTTAGCCAGGAGCCAGAAGTGCCGCAGGCGCTCCTGCGCCGCGCGAACGTGGTGGTCACGCCACATATGGCAAGCGCGACCTGGAGTACCAGGGAGGCTATGTCCAGGTTAGTTCTTGAAAACGTGTCGGGATGGGCAAAAAATAAGACTTTGGTTACGCCTGTTCCCGCGCTTGAACCATAGTCATTTTTTGGCGGATCAACTACTCTGAAGCGCAACTTAGGCTTCAGAGTTTATCTCCCATGAAACAAGTCACTTTTGCTCCCCGCCATCATCAGCTTACCAACACCCGCACCTGGACGGCGGACAGCCGGTGGCTGGTTTTTGACGTTCGTCCCTCTGGCGCCTCTTTTACCGGCGAAACGATCGAGCGGGTGAATGTCGAGACGGGAGAGGTTGAGATCCTCTACCGTGCCGGACAAGGCGCGTACGTTGGCGTGGTGACCGTTCATCCATCGGTAGATAAATATGTCTTCATCCACGGTCCGGAAAACCCGGATGAACGCTGGCATTACGATTTTCACCATCGCCGCGGCGTGGTGACGTATCAGGGGGAAACGCGCAACCTTGATGCGATGGATATCACTCCGCCCTATACCCCCGGCGCGCTGCGCGGCGGCAGCCATGTGCATGTTTTCAGCCCGAACGGCGAGCTCGTCAGTTTTACCTATAACGACCACGTGCTGCATGAACGCGATCCGGCGCTGGATTTACGCAACGTTGGCGTGGCGGTTCCCTATGGCCCGGTAACACCCCGTGGGGATCATCCACGGCAATACGACGGCAGCCACTGGTGCGTGCTGGTCAGCCGCACAACGCCGTCCCCCGCGCCGGGCAGCGACGAGATTAATCGCGCCTATGAAGAGGGCTGGGTCGGTGACCGGGCGCTGGCGTTTATTGGCGATACGCGAGCGTTAAACGGCGACAAAGTGCCGGAGCTGTTTATTGTCGAGCTGCCGCAGAGCGAGCAGGGCTGGAAGCAGTCTGGCGATGCGCCGCTTGCTGGAACGGACGCCACGATGCCGGCTCCCCCCGCCGGCGTGGTCCAGCGCCGCTTAACGTTTACCCATGAACGTCGTTACCCGGGGCTGGTGAATACGCCGCGACATTGGGTGCGGGCCAACCCGCAGGCAACGGAGATGGCTTTTCTGCTGCGCGACGATGCCGGGGTGGCGCAAATGTGGCTTATCTCGTCGCAGGGTGATGGGCTGCGGCAGCTGACCCACAACCGCTCTGATATCCAGTCGGCGTTTAACTGGCATCCGTCGGGGAAATGGCTGGGCTTTGTGCTGGAAAACCGAATCGCGCTTTGTGATGCGCTGAGCGGGGACATCCTCTTTTTGACCGACGAACATGCCAATCCGCCATCGGCCGATGCGATCGTCTTTTCGCCAGACGGCAAACAGCTTGCCTGGATGGAGGAGGTAGACGGTTACCGCCAGCTATGGGTAACCGCAACGGGGCGCTAAATTACTGATTAGTCATCCGCGCTGGCGGGATCACGGAGTTGGTCGCCAGCGTCTCTTTCTCGCTCTTTTCAACGCGCGATTTGACCGAGCTGTCGGTGCGGAACATATCCCACGGCAGCAGCAGCGTGTCCATTACCGCCGTAAGGGGCATATCCAGCGCCACAAGGGATTTCGTTCCCCAGTTGGCATCGCTATCTCCCAGCATTTGCGCGCTGGCGCGCGTTCCCGGATAGGTTCCTTCCTTACCGCCGGTATGTGACATCACGCTGGAGCAACCGCCTAAACTTATCATCCCGCTAAACAGGACCAGCTTTAACAGACCGTTTTTCATCATTTTTCCGTCATCGTTACGGGCGTTGATAGAACCTTCAATGTACAAAAATTTCAGAGCGCCGCCGGTAAAGACGTGGTCTGAAGAATGGCGTACATATCGGTTATATCGGGCCATTCCATGGATGCATAGTGCGATTGCGCCGCACTGTGGCAGGCGTCGCACTTTGCCTTTTGTGCTGTCACTCCAGTCTAAGCAATAGACCGCAAACTGCAAAAAAAATTGCCCTCTTCACCTTGAAAAGGGCATGGATATACCCATTTTAGGAATGTGTCACTCAGAGAATACGCCGAATGGGTATTCCGCTTAATAACGACCTGTCCATGATGGAAGGTCAGATAATTCTCGCTGATTTCAGGAGCTATGTATTATGCGTAATTTCGATCTCTCCCCGCTGTATCGTTCTGCTATTGGTTTCGACCGCCTTTTCAATCTGTTAGAAAATAATCAAAGCCAGAGTAATGGCGGCTACCCTCCGTACAACGTTGAGTTAGTAGACGAGAACAACTACCGCATCGCGATTGCGGTGGCCGGTTTTGCCGAGAGCGAACTGGAAATTACCGCTCAGGATAATCTGCTTATCGTGAAAGGCGCCCATGCCGCCGAACAGAAAGAGCGTACTTACCTCTATCAGGGCATCGCTGAACGCAATTTTGAGCGTAAATTCCAGCTGGCGGAAAATATCCATATTCGCGGCGCCAACCTGGTAAACGGCCTGCTGTATATCGACCTCGAGCGAGTGATTCCCGAAGCGAATAAACCGCGCCGTATCGAGATCAACTAATTTCCTTGGGCCGCCAACGCGGCCCGGTATTAATGCAAAAATCTGCCTGCCGTCAGGGGGCAAATGCGAATCCGCAGGATTTGCAGCTAACCACTCGCTTCTTAGAAGGAGAAACACAATGCGTAACTACGATTTATCCCCACTGCTGCGTCAATGGATCGGTTTTGACAAACTGGCCAACGCGCTGCAAACCGCCGGTGAAAGCCAGACCTTCCCGCCTTATAACATCGAAAAAAGCGACGATAACCACTATCGTATTACCCTTGCGCTGGCCGGTTTCCGTCAGGAAGATTTGGATATCCAGCTTGAAGGCACGCGCCTGACGGTAAAAGGCGCGCCGCAGCAGCCGGAAAAAGAGACCAAATGGCTGCACCAGGGGCTGGTTAACCAGGCGTTTAGCCTGAGCTTCACGCTCGCCGAAAATATGGAAGTCTCCGGGGCTACCTTTACCAACGGCCTGCTGCATATCGATCTGACCCGCAACGAGCCGGAACAGATCGCCCCGCAGCGCATCGCCATCAGCGAGCGCCCCGCGTTAGATAGCTAATTAAGCGAACCACTCATAAGGCCCCGATTTTCGGGGCTTTTTTGTGCGCGGGAGCGCATTAAATCCCCTTGCTGCAACGGATGTTTCAGTTTAAAAAATAATCAGATTTTATAGGCTCACTGAAAAAAAGGATCTGTAATGAACGAACAGCAGCCATTCGAAGCGATCAAAAATAGAGATGAGGCGGGGAGAGAATATTGGTCTGCCCGAAACCTTGGCCATTACTGGACTATAAAGAGTGGAGAAATTTTCAAAAGGTAATCTCAAAAGCGATAATTTCATGTGAGGCGAGCGGTCAGCTACCCTCAGACCATTTTGTTGAGTCCAACAAAATGGTCGAATTGGGTTCCGGTTCCAGCAGGAATCTTGAAGACATTCATCTATCCCGCGACGCCTGCTATCTGGTTGTGCAAAATGGCGATCCGTCGAAACCGGTCATTGCCGCGGGGCAAACCTACTTTGCGTTGCAAACCCGGCGTCAGGAACTGAAGGACGATCAAACCTTTAAATCTCTACGAGAGGATGAGAAGCGGCTATTTTTGCGCAATGAGCTGAAAGAACATAATAAACACCTTGTTGAAACGGCCCAGCTAGCGGGCGTACAGACAACGCTGGATTTCGCTATTTTCCAGAACCATGGCTATAAAGGCCTCTACGGTGGTCTGGATCAACAAGCGATTCATGAGCGTAAAGGGCTAAAGAAAAGCCAAAAAATTCTCGACCATATGGGGTCTACTGAGCTTGCAGCCAACCTTTTCCGCGCTACCCAAACGGAAGAAAAACTGCGCCGGGATGAGGTCGATACGAAGCAGCTGGCCAATCAAACCCATTATGAAGTTGGCCAAAAAGTGCGTCAGACGATTAACGATCTTGGCGATACGATGCCTGAAGCGTTCCCTTCCCCGGAGAAAAGTATTCAGCAGCTGAAAATTGCGGCGAAAAATAAAGGCGTGCCTGAATAGCGAACCCGATCCCGTGATTATTGTGCGCCAGGCGGCATACACCCTGGTCGCTACCGGTCATAATCCTCTTTATTCGTAATGTTATTCACAGGGAAGAGACGATGAGTGATATAGCATTGACCGTTAGCGTATTGGCGCTGGTGGCGGTCGTCGGATTGTGGATCGGCAATGTAAAAGTGCGTGGCGTCGGCTTCGGTATCGGGGGCGTGCTGTTTGGCGGCATCATCGTCGGCCACTTTGTGGACCAGGCGGGCATTACGCTCAGCAGCCCAATGCTGCACTTTATTCAGGAATTCGGCCTGATTCTCTTTGTGTATACCATAGGTATCCAGGTCGGGCCGGGCTTCTTCGCCTCGCTGCGCGTCTCCGGCCTGCGGCTGAACCTCTTCGCTATTCTGATCGTCATTCTCGGCGGCCTGGTCACCGCGGTCCTGCATAAACTGTTCGATATCCCTCTTCCCGTGGTGCTCGGTATCTTCTCCGGTGCGGTAACCAACACGCCTGCGCTGGGGGCCGGACAGCAGATCCTGCGCGACCTTGGCGTACCGCTTGATACCGTCGATCAGATGGGGATGAGCTACGCCATGGCCTATCCATTCGGCATCTGCGGCATTTTGCTGACCATGTGGCTGGTGCGACTGTTTTTCCGCATTAACGTCGAGAAAGAGGCCCAGCAGTTTGACGAGATCAGCGGCAACGGCCATGCGCATCTTCAGACCATCAACGTGCGGGTCGAAAACCCGAACCTGAACAATATGGCGATTCAGGATGTGCCGATGCTCAACAGCGACAAGCTGATCTGCTCGCGCCTCAAGCGTGAGGAGATGCTGATGGTGCCCGCGCCAAATACCCTGATTCAGCTTGGGGACCTGCTGCATCTGGTCGGGCGGCCGGAGGATTTGCACAATGCCCAACTGGTGATTGGCAAGGAAGTTTCCACTTCGCTCTCCACGCGCGGTACCGATCTGAAAGTCGAGCGCGTGGTGGTTACCAACGAAAAAGTGTTAGGTAAAAGGATTCGCGATCTGCACTTTAAACAGCGCTATGACGTGGTGATCTCGCGCCTCAATCGCGCCGGGGTTGAACTGGTGGCCAGCAGCCATGCCAGCCTGCAGTTCGGTGATATTCTCAACCTGGTCGGCCGTCCGGAGGCGATTGACGCGGTGGCCGCCGAGCTTGGCAACGCCCAGCAAAAACTGCAGCAGGTGCAGATGCTGCCGGTATTTATCGGCATTGGCTTAGGCGTGCTGCTGGGCTCTATTCCGCTGTTTATTCCGGGGTTCCCGGCGGCGCTGAAGCTGGGTCTGGCCGGAGGGCCGCTGATTATGGCGCTGATCCTCGGGCGTATCGGCAGCATCGGTAAGCTGTACTGGTTTATGCCGCCCAGCGCCAACCTCGCGCTACGCGAGCTGGGTATTGTGCTGTTCCTGGCGGTGGTTGGGCTGAAATCCGGCGGCGACTTTGTGGCGACGCTGATTGAAGGCGACGGTATGAGCTGGATTGTCTACGGCATTTTTATCACCGCGATCCCGCTGCTGGCGGTCGGTATTCTGGCGCGCATGTTGGCGAAGATGAACTACCTGACCCTGTGCGGCATGCTGGCCGGTTCAATGACCGACCCTCCGGCGCTGGCTTTTGCCAACAACCTGCATGCCACCAGCGGCGCGGCGGCCCTTTCATACGCGACGGTTTATCCGCTGGTCATGTTCTTACGTATTATCACGCCGCAGCTACTGGCGGTGCTGTTCTGGGGGATAGGTTAACGGATTCTCCGCGCGGACGCGCCGCAGGTGGTAGTCCACCTGATAGACGCTGGCGTTACGGAACATCACCGAATAGTTAAGAAACTCGCCGCTGTCGCTGTAGGAAAGAGAGGTAATACGCAGCAGCGGCGTCTGTTCCGGCACGTTCATCGACTGCGCAAGCTGCCTGTCCGCCAGCACCGGCGACAGCGTTTCATAGTTACCGCTGATGGTTAACCCGCACTCCTTCTCGATGTAATCGAACTTCGATCCCTCCAGATGCGCCAGCGACAGATTGCGAAACAGCTTTACCGGCATATAGCTGTCTTCGAGCATGAGCGGCTTGCCATCGACATAGCGCACCCGGCGCGAGAAGTAGATCCGTTCATCAATTTGTATCCGCAGCAGGCTGGCGATAGCCGGAGGGGCGGGCATGACCTCGAAAACCAATACCCGGCTGATCACCTCTTTACCCTGCTTGCGCAGCACTTCGGCCAGCCCGGTCAGATTGGTGGTTTCATGATGCAGGTCTTTACGGGCGACATAGGTGCCGGAGCCGTGCCGACGCACCACCAGCCCCCAGGCGACCAGCAGATCTATCGCCTTGCGGATGGTCATGCGCGCGACGCCAAACTCTTCCGCTAGTTTTTTTTCCCCAGGAAGCGGGCTGCCGACCTCGAAATCGGAGGAATTCAGCCGCAGACGCAATCTGTCGGCGATGGATTTGTAGATCACCAGTAGACCTCTATTCACTCAGTTGAAAACGATTGAGCATGAATTATTCACTATAAAAATACAGTAAATACATGTGGATAAAGACTATTCGTTATAGCGCCTTAAACAGCGCAATTCATCATGTCTAATTTTTAATTAAAAAGTAGACAACATTGGCGTAATTAAAACCATGAAAGCGATCACGAATCGCAACGGCGCCGCATGTTGTTGGAGGGGCAAATTTCTATTCTCATCTCAGGCCAGTACAAATAGTTACCCTGAATAATTCACCGCGGCAGGTGAAGCATGGCGGGTATGAATAAGGCCACTCACCCTATGAGTTGTTACATGAGGATTATCAAATGCTCAGTCAAATACAACGCTTTGGCGGCGCCATGTTTACCCCGGTTTTACTCTTTCCTTTCGCCGGGATCGTGGTGGGTATCGCCATTATGTTGCGCAACCCGATGTTCGTCGGCGAAGCGCTCACAGCACCCGACAGTTTATTTGCTCAGATCGTTCACATTATTGAAGAGGGCGGCTGGACCGTCTTTCGTAATATGCCGCTGATTTTCGCCGTCGGTCTACCGATCGGCCTGGCGAAACAGGCCCAGGGCCGTGCCTGCCTGGCGGTGCTGGTTAGCTTCCTCACCTGGAACTACTTTATTAACGCGATGGGGATGACCTGGGGCCACTTCTTCGGCGTCGACTTTTCCGTTGAGCCAACGGCAGGCAGCGGCCTGACGATGATGGCCGGGATTAAAACGCTTGATACCAGCATTATCGGCGCGATCGTCATTTCCGGGCTGGTGACCGCCCTGCATAATCGCTATTTCGATAAGCCGCTGCCGGTGTTTCTGGGGATTTTCCAGGGCTCCTCGTTTGTGGTGATTGTTGCCTTCCTGGCAATGATCCCCTGCGCCTGGCTGACCCTGCTGGGCTGGCCAAAGGTGCAGATGGGCATTGAATCGCTGCAGGCCTTTTTACGCTCGGCCGGCGCGCTGGGCGTCTGGGTATACATTTTCCTTGAGCGCATTCTGATCCCGACCGGGTTACACCATTTCGTCTATGGCCCGTTTATCTTCGGCCCGGCGGTCGTGGAAGGGGGGATTCAGGTTTACTGGGCGCAGCATTTACAGGCGTTCAGCCAGAGCACCGAGGCGCTGAAAACCCTGTTCCCGGAAGGCGGATTCGCGCTGCACGGTAACTCGAAGGTCTTTGGTTCGGTGGGGATTGCGCTGGCGCTTTACTTTACCGCCGCGCCGGAAAATCGCGTCAAAGTTGCCGGGCTGCTGATCCCCGCCACGCTGACCGCCATGCTGGTAGGTATCACCGAGCCGTTAGAGTTCACCTTCCTGTTTATTTCGCCGCTGCTGTTTGCCGTCCATGCGGTACTGGCGGCCACCATGGCAACGGTGATGTATATCTGCGGCGTGGTAGGCAACTTCGGCGGCGGCCTGCTGGACCAGTTCCTGCCGCAAAACTGGATCCCGATGTTCCACAACCACGCGTCGATGATGTTTATCCAGATCGGCGTTGGCGTGTGCTTCACCGCACTCTACTTCGTCATCTTCCGCACGTTGATTCTGCGCCTGAACCTGAAAACGCCTGGCCGTGAAGAGAGCGAAATTAAGCTCTACAGCAAAGCGGATTACCAGGCCGCGCGCGGTAAAACCAGCGCCGCCGGGGCAGCGGACACCAAACTGGGCCAGGCCGCCGGCTTCCTGCAGGCGCTGGGCGGAGCGGGCAATATCGAAAGCATCAATAACTGCGCCACCCGACTGCGCATCGCGCTGGTCGATATGGCGAAGACCCAAAGCGACGACGTTTTTAAAGCGCTGGGCGCCCACGGCGTAGTCCGCCGCGGCAACGGGATTCAGGTCATCGTCGGCCTGCACGTTCCCCAGGTCCGCGACCAGCTCGAAACCCTGATGAAAGATTCTCTACAGACCGAACAAACCACCATGACGGAGGCAGTATCATGAAAAAATTCTCAGTTGTTATCGCAGGCGGCGGCAGTACCTTTACCCCGGGCATCGTGCTGATGCTGTTAGCGAACCAGGATCGCTTTCCGCTGCGGGCGCTGAAATTTTACGACAACGACGGCGCGCGTCAGGAGACCATCGCCGAGGCGTGCAAGGTGATCCTTAAAGAGCAGGCGCCGGAGATCGCGTTCAGCTACACCACCGACCCGCAGGCGGCCTTTACCGACGTTGATTTCGTGATGGCGCATATCCGTGTGGGCAAATACCCGATGCGTGAAAAAGATGAAAAAATCCCGCTGCGCCACGGCGTGCTGGGCCAGGAAACCTGTGGCCCTGGCGGGATCGCCTACGGTATGCGCTCCATCGGCGGCGTCCTGGAGCTGGTGGACTATATGGAAAAATATTCGCCGAACGCCTGGATGCTGAACTACTCCAATCCGGCGGCCATTGTGGCGGAAGCGACCCGTCGCCTGCGTCCGAACGCTAAAATTCTCAACATCTGCGATATGCCGATCGGTATCGAAGGACGGATGGCGCAAATCGTCGGCCTTAAGGACCGTAAGCAGATGCGCGTGCGCTACTACGGGCTGAACCACTTCGGCTGGTGGACCTCGATTGAAGATCTGCAGGGTAACGATTTGATGCCGAAACTGCGCGAATATGTGGCGAAATACGGTTATGTTCCGCCGTCAAACGACCCGCACACCGAAGCCAGCTGGAACGACACTTTCGCCAAGGCGAAAGACGTACAGGCGCTGGACCCGGATACGATGCCGAATACTTACCTCAAGTACTACCTGTTCCCGGACTACGTCGTGGCGCACTCCAATCCGGAACGCACCCGCGCCAATGAGGTGATGGATCATCGTGAGAAAAACGTCTTTAGCGCCTGCCGGGCGATTATTGCGGCGGGCAAATCCTCCGCTGGCGATCTGGAAATTGACGAACACGCTTCCTACATCGTCGATCTGGCGGCGGCGATTGCCTTTAATACCCAGGAACGGATGCTGCTGATTGTGCCGAACAACGGCGCGATTCATAACTTTGACGCCGATGCGATGGTCGAAATTCCGTGCCTGGTGGGCCACAACGGACCGGAGCCGCTGACGGTCGGCGACATTCCTCACTTCCAGAAAGGGATGATGAGCCAGCAGGTGGCGGTGGAAAAACTGGTGGTGGATGCCTGGGAACAGCGCTCTTACCATAAGCTGTGGCAGGCCATCGCGCTGTCGAAAACCGTGCCGAGCGCATCGGTTGCCAAAGCGATTCTTGATGATCTGATCGCGGCCAATAAAGCGTACTGGCCGGAACTGCATTAATCCCGCTGACCGGCATCCGTGCGGTGACGGTCATTCATTTATCGGCCTGATAACCTGACGTTAAACGGTTATCAGGCCTGAACTTTTTCTGCAACGGGGCGATTATTGATGCCTTCCGCTTTGGCTGTCAGGTAGAATCGGCGGTATTTTACGCAATCGGCAACCCATCACGGAGTCATGATGAAAATATCCCGCCTTGGCGAAGCGCCGGATTACCGCTTCTCGCTGGCGAATGAACGTACCTTTCTGGCGTGGATCCGCACTTCGCTTGGCTTTTTAGCCGGCGGCGTCGGCCTGGACCAGCTGGCGCCGGATTTCGCGACGCCGCTGATCCGCGAAATTCTCGCTCTGCTGCTGTGCCTGTTTGCCGGCGGCCTGGCGATTTACGGCTATATACGCTGGCTGAGCAATGAAAAGGCGATGCGGCTTAAACAGGACCTTCCCTATACCCGCACCCTGCTGCTGATCAGTATTCTGCTGACTATCGTTATCGTGGTGGTCATGGCGCTGGTGCTCTATGCCGGATAATCGCCGGGCGCGCCGCGAGAACGACCCGGGCCTACAGCCGGAGCGCACGTCGCTGGCCTGGTTTCGCACCCTTTTAGGCTATGGCGCGCTGCTGGCGCTGGCGATTAAGCACCACTGGCATCAGGCGGGGCTTCCGTTCTGGATTTCGCTGTGCATATTGCCGTTCGTCGCCGTCATCCTCTGGCGCTATACCCGCAGCCGCAATGTGATGGACGTTGAGCACAGTGATTTCGTCCAGCGGCAGGCGGTTCGTGACAAATTTTTGATCGCATTCGCAGTACTTTCCCTGTCATTGTTGTTTGCTGTAACCCATATACGACAAGTGATTTTGTTTATTAAGGATGTGATATGACAGGATGTCAGGCCGATTACGGTGACGATCGGCACTGCGGTAACTGCCAGTCTCTGGCGAGCGATATCCCGGTACGGGAAGTGATTATCCATCGTCAGGAGTGTGAGCGCCCAGAACGCGTCTACCACCAGCTCAGCGCGCAGGGGGCAGCGGCTATCAAGTTTATTCCCCATCTGCAACCTTCCGACGCCCGGCTGTGGGGGGATTTTCTCTGCGCGGTGTTTGCTATTTGGATCAAAGAAGACGCTAACCGCATCGTCGTGCCGCTGTTTGAGGCCACGCTGCGCGCCTGGCGCGGTGAGACAGTACGTTATGAGAATAATCCGCCGGGACCGGCCTGCGCGGGCTGCGCCTGGCTAAGATTATGCGGTGGCGGCTGCCCGCAGCTGCGACTGGAGGATGGCTCCAACGCGCTATGCGAGGGATACCGGCAGTTTTATAGCTGGAGCGCCCCCTATATGCGCGTTCTGCGCGATTTACTCAACCAGCACCGCTCGCCGGTTGAGCTCATGCATCTGCTGCGCTAAAAAAATGGCGACGAGAGAGCCTTCGTCGCCATGGTGTTTACCTGCCGGGAGGGTTACCGCCCCTTCGCCAGATACTGCGCCATCTCCTCTTCCGGCACCATGCCGCCGCCGGTCGCCCACACCAGATGGGTCGCGTTGCGCATCTGCTCCGCGGTGAAACCGTGCATCCGCTGATACGCCTCGCTGGCGCAGACCCGCTGTGGCCCGGCCATGCCGGCCAGCGCGGATGGCTCCAGGCGAATACCTTCTTCTTCGGCTAACCAACCCAGCATATCGTACATAGTCTGGTCATCGAGAGAGTAGAACCCATCCAGCAGGCGCTCCATTGCCCGGCCCACGAAACCGGAAGCGCGGCCGACCGCCAGACCGTCGGCGGCGGTCAGATTATCGATCCCCAAATCCTGAACTGAAATCTGGTCATGCAGGCCGGTATAGACCCCCAGCAGCATGCAAGGGGAGTGGGTCGGCTCGGCGAAGAGGCAGTGGACGTGGTCGTCAAATGCCAGCTTCAGGCCGAACGCCACCCCGCCGGGGCCGCCGCCCACGCCGCACGGCAGATAAACAAACAGTGGATGACCGGCGTCCACCACGCGCGCTTCGCGGGCAAACTGCGCCTTTAGCCGCTCGCCGGCCACGGCGTAGCCGAGAAACAGGGTGCGCGAGTTCTCATCATCGATAAAGAAGCAGTTCGGGTCAGACTCGGCGGCTTTGCGCCCCTGCTCAACCGCCACGCCGTAATCCTCTTCGTACTCCACGACCGTCACGCCGTGGCTGCGCAGTTTGGCCTTTTTCCACGCCCTGGCGTCGGCGGACATATGGACCGTCACCTTAAAGCCGATGCGCGCGCTCATAATGCCAATCGACATCCCCAGATTACCGGTGGAGCCGACGGCGATGCTGTACTGGCTAAAGAAATCCCTGAACTCAGGAGTCAGCAGCTTGCGATAGTCGTCGGAAGTTTTTAATAACCCCGCGCCGATCGCCAGTTTCTCCGCATGGGTCAGCACCTCATAAATGCCGCCGCGGGCCTTAATGGAGCCGGAAATCGGTAGGTGGCTGTCTTTTTTCAGCAGCAGATCGCCGCTAATCGGCTGGCTAAAAGTTTTTTCCAGCCGGGCCTTCATTACCGGAATAGCCACCAGCTCAGACTCGATAATACCGCCGGTGGCCGCGGTTTCCGGAAAGGCTTCCGCCAGATAGGGCGCAAAGCGATCGAGCCGGGCGTGGGCGTCCTGAACGTCTTCTGTCGTCAGGCCAACGTAGGGTAACCCTTCCGCCAGCGACGTCGTTGACGGGTTAAACCAGGTAGTTTCTTTCAGGGCAATCAGCTCCTCCAGTAGAGGAAACTGTGCGAGTAAAGTGGTCATGTCAGCGTTTTTCATATTACGTCTCTTTGCGCTCAGATGATGAAAGAAAGCAGGAATGTACCGGCCAGTGCAAGCAGCGAAGCGATAAAGGTCGCCGTGGTATAGTATTTGAACGTTTCGTTAAGGCTTGCCCCGCAGTATTGTTTAACCAGCCAGAACAGGGAATCCGTTACGATAGTGCAGCCAATCGCGCCGGAGCCGATGGCGATAGCGATGATTTCCGGGCTCACGCCGGGATAGAGCGGCAGCATCGGCGCGACGATGGCGGTTGCGCCCATCATTGCGACGGTGGCGGAACCGACCGCGGCGTGCAGAATCAGCGCCACCAGCCAGGCCAGCAGAATCGGGTGCATATCGAGGTTCGACAGAATCACCGCCAGCGTATCGGCCAGGCCGCTGGTTTTCAGGATGGCGTTGAAGGCCCCGCCTGCGCCGATAATCAGCAGAATGTTGGCAATCGACCCGAAGCAGTTTTCCGTATGCGTCAGCAGGGTACTCATCCCCATATCCTGGCGGATACCCAGCACGTAGTAGGCCACGAAGACGGCGATAAACATGGCGGTGATCGGGTTGCCGATAAACTCCAGCAGCATATACAGCGTGCCGCCTTTGGTCATATTCAGTTCGGCGATGGTTTTGACCAGCATCAGGCCGATCGGCAGCAGCACCGTAAACAGCGTGGCGCCCAGCGACGGCAGGGTCTCTTCTTTGCGCACTTCGAGGTTAGCAAATTCAGCCGGAACCGCTTTAAACGGCAGGCGGTTGCCGAGCAGCCGCAGGAACAGCGGGCCGCCGACCAGCGAAGCCAGCAGGCCCACCAGCAGACCGTATACGATCACCGTGCCGATATCCGCGCCCAGCTTATTGGCGACAAACAGCGCCGCCGGATGCGGCGGCACCACGCAGTGCACCGCCATCAGCGCCGTACACAGCGGGATGGCCAGCTTGAGTAGCGACGTGTTGGTTTTTTTGGCAATGGAAAACGCCAGCGGGATCAGCAGCACCACGCCCACTTCAACGAACAGCGTGATCCCGCAAATCAGGCCCACCAGCACCATAATGACGTCAGCGGACAGCCAGCGGCAGCGCTGGAGCGTCAGGCCGATACGCTCAGCCGCGCCGGAGACCTCCATCATTTTGCCGAGAATCGTCCCCAGCCCAATCACCGCCGCCAGGAAGCCCAGCGTGCCGCCAATCCCGCTCTCGATGGCGTTAACCATATCCAGCGGGCTCATTCCCATCATGGCGCCGACGAAAAAGCTGGCCAGCAGCAGCGCCAGAAACGGGTGAAACTTCAGTTTGACGATAGTTAACACAATCAACACGATGCTAATCAGCAGCGTGCTCACAACCCAGATCTGAGATTCCATACCCCACCTCGCCTGTGAATAATCTATGGGTATTGAACAGAAAAACGGCACGTGCTGACAAACGATATAAACGGCTCTTCAGGTGAATCAAATTGAATCAAAAAGGTGATTTCGCTCTAATGTTGCCTATTTATTGTGCTATGAATCACTTTTTTTCATCTTTAAGCGCTCGGCAGGGCGATAATTTTCTTACACTCGGCGAGGAAAATTAAAGGAGTAGGTGATGGAGACGCTAAAAGATCTGGGTAATCGGCTGCTCAACGGCTGGCAGCTTTCGAAGCTGTATACGTTTGAAGTCGCCGCCCGCCATGAGTCGTTCGCCCTGGCGGCGGAGGAGCTGTCGCTGACGCCCAGCGCGGTGAGCCACCGTATCAATCAGCTGGAAGAAGAGCTGGGGATTCAGCTGTTTGTGCGCTCGCACCGCAAGGTGGAGCTGACGCATGAGGGCAAACGGGTGTTCTGGGCGCTGAAGTCCTCGCTGGGCAGCCTGAACCAGGAGATTCTGGATATTAAAAACCAGGAGCTGTCGGGAACGTTAACGGTCTATTCGCGCCCGTCCATCGCCCAGTGCTGGCTGGTGCCCGCGCTCGGCGATTTTACCCGCCGCTATCCGTCGATCTCGCTTACCGTGCTGACCGGCAACGATAACGTCAACATGCAGCGCGCGGGCATCGACCTGGCGATCTACTTTGATGACGCGCCTTCCTCGCAGCTTAGCCATCATTTTTTGATGGATGAGGCTATCGTGCCGGTGTGTACGGCGGATTACGCGCGCCAGCATCAGCTGCAGCAGAATCCCGCCAACCTTCGCCACTGCACGCTGCTGCACGATCGTCAGGCCTGGAGCAACGATTCCGGCACCGACGAGTGGTTCAGCTGGGCGCAGAAATTTAGCATCGATTTGCCGCAATCGTCAGGAATTGGCTTCGATCGTTCGGATTTGGCAGTCATTGCGGCGATGCACCACGTCGGCGTGGCGATGGGGCGTAAGCGGCTGGTGCAAAAGCGCCTGGAGAGCGGCGAGCTGATTGCGCCGTTCGGCGAGATGACCCTGGAGTGCCATCAGCACTACTACGTGACGACCCTGCCGGGCCGTCAATGGCCGAAAATCGATGCCTTTATCAACTGGCTGCAGGGTCAGGCGCAATTATGATGACCGGCTTAGTTTCATCCCGGTGGCGCTGCGCTGACCGGGCTACGGGTTTACCGCTGTCTGCCGGTCGGTAGCCCGGACAGCCGCGCCAGGCGCCGCCTCCGGGAAATATGCCGGGACTGATACTTCGCCTCCGCTTCCCGGCTCGCGCTGCGCTTAGCCGGGCTACAGAGTCCCGGCAGCCTGCCAATCCGGTAGCCCGGACAAGGCGCGTCAGGCGCCGCCTCCGGGATGTCCACGAGGCCTTAAACCGGCTGCTGGTGTTGATGAAAGCGCGACGCCAGCGGCAGCCAGCATAGCAGAATCAGCAATCCCATCAGCATCATCAGCAGGCCAAGGCTGCCCTGGCCGGTTTGCGGCATCATTGCCGACAGCCACGCCAGCACGCCGGAACCAATATTCTGCAGTCCGCCCACCAGCGCCCCGGCGGTACCGGCGAGGAACGGGAAGGGCTCCATCGCGCCGCTGGTCGCCAGCGGGAACAGCATCCCGGCGCCAAAAAAGAACAGCGCGGCGGGAACCAGTAGGGTCCAGACGGTCATCACGCCCAGCAGGCCAGGGATCCACATCAGCACGCCCGCCAGCAGGCAGCAAATCACCGACTGCCACATCAGCGTCGGGAAGCGCTTGTTCGGCCGGCCGGCAAACCAGGCGCCAAAGAACGCCGCCGGAATCGGTAGAATAAACAGAATGCTGACCGACATGCTGCTCAGACCCAGCACCGCGCCCATCAGTACGCCGGAACAGGCTTCGAATACGGCAATGCCCGCCAGGCCGCCGATCAGCATCAGCAGATAGCAGTTGAACGCGCCGGTACCGAACAGCGTTTTATAGTTGGTGATGAGCCGGGTACGCGGTGCGCCGGTGGGCCGGGTTTCCGGCATCCAGCGCGCCATGCTAAAGGTGACGCCGGCGCAAAGCACCAGCAGGAACACGAAACAGGCCCGCCAGTTCCACAGAGTATCGAGAATGCCGCCAATCAGCGGCGCCAGCAGCGGGCTGACCAGAATCCCCATATTCAGCAGACTATTGGCGTGCCTGAGCTGCGCGCCTTCATACAGATCGCGCGGCAGGGTACGCGCCATGACGCCGCCGACGCCGGTGCCCATGCCCTGCATCGCGCTGGCGGCAATCAGCACCGGCAGGCTATGGGTGGTGATGGCAACCAGCGTCGCCAGCATAAAAATAGACATCCCAACGAGGATCACCGGGCGGCGGCCAACGCGATCGGACAGCGGGCCGTAGAAGAGCTGCGAGACGCCGTAGGTCAGCAGATAAGCGGCCATCACGCTCTGCACCGCGCCTTCGCGAACGTTTAGCGATACCGCCATATCGGCAATCGCCGGAATATAAATGGTCTGCGCCATCTGGCCTACGGCCACCAGCAGTACCAGCATCAACAACAAATTGAAGTTCTTATGCCGTTTCATGTCGATGAATACTTTGTATAAAGTTGAGTATAGAGAATATGTGACTGGCACACCCGCAAAACGATGGAGGAATCTACCACATAATAATGACAGGACAACCACGTGACGGTGATTGTGGGAGGATTTTCAGGCAGGTTTTGTAAACAACAATCGGCAACTAATGTTGCCATGTATTGCTTATGACAGCCGCAGCAAAATCGCCCCGGCGGCGATACCGCAGGCGGCAACGATACGCACTGGAACCATCTTCTCTTTCAACAGGATAAATGCGATAACCGCGCCGAAAAGAATCGAGGTTTCGCGCAGGGCGGCAACCACCGCCAGCGGCGCCTGGGTCATTGCCCACAGCGCCAGACCATAGGAGCCCATGGTGCCGACGCCGCCGACCATGCCTTTCTTCCAGTGCTGGCGCAGATAGCGGCTGGCCTGCGGGCGTCGGGCAATCATCGCCCAACCCAGCAGGCAGAAGCCGTTCATAAAAAAGGTCCACAGGGTATAGCCCAGCGCGGTTTCTGAAAGCCGTACCCCGGTTCCGTCAACCAGCGTGTAGCCGGCAATGAAGCAGGCGTTGATTAGCGCCAGTACGATACCCTGGCTTGAACTGGCGCGGCCGTTAAAAGCCATCGCCAGAATCGCCAGACAGATGACGCCGATGCCCAGCCACGCCAGCGGGGAAAGATGGTCGCCCAGGAAGATGACGCTGATTATTGCCACCAGTAGCGGCGCGGTCCCGCGCATCAGCGGATAGGTCTGGCTCATATCCGAGACCTGATAGGTTTTTGCCACCAGCACCGTATACACCACCTGCAGCGCGCAGGAAACCGCAAGAAACGGCACGCTGGCCAGCGTCGGCTGGGGAGAAAAGGGGAGCAGAACCAGGGCGATGAGCGACGCTGAGCCACTAACGCCGACCGCCGCGTACAGCTTATCGCCGCTGGCTTTTACGATAGCGTTCCAGCTGGCGTGAAGCAGGGCGGCGAACAGCAAAATAGAGAATACGGTAATGGTCATTGCGGCCTGGCGCTGAGGAAAAAATCGTCACCGGACTGTAACATGCGTGCTTGTCGTCAGCCAGCGGCGGCTAGAGCGAACAGAAGAGACGATGCGTAACCCGGGGCTCATCATGCACCGGGCGAAACCCCAGATTTTCATAAAACGACCAGGCCGTTGACGGCGCATGGGTGTTGAGAAAATCGAAGCTAGCACCGGAATGGGTGATAACCGAGACCAGCAGCTGATGCCCGATCCCCTGTCGACGGTGGCGTTCGCCGATGTATAAATGGCGAATGCGGCCAGCCCGTAGCTGCTGGCTAAACGGGTCGGCATTCAGCCCGCAAACGCCGACCAGCTGCCCGTAGGCAAAGGCTCCCAGTAGCTTTTCTCCGGGGGCGTTAAAGCGATTTTCCCCATTTTGCCAGTTCTCCGCCAGGCGGCGCAGCATATTCAGGTTTTGCGCCTGGCTTTCGGCGCGCAGTGCCGAAAAACCGGGTTCGTCCGGGGTGATGGCGGCAATCAACAGCGGTGGCATGGTTTTCTCCATCGGGTTAGCCTGTAGAGGGGCGGTTTCCCGCCCCTCCCAGGTGCGACTTGAACCTGAATCAGCGGAACTGCTTCAGGACTGCATCAAGTAGTTGCAACACGGCAACCATGAGTTTCAGGATCAGAACAATGATATCCACTCCGCCCATACGCGTCTCCTCTGGTTCAGGAGCACGACCGGCTGGCGTACCTTTCCGCCGCCTGTTGCCAGCCAGGGATACCCGTCATAATTCAGGCGCCGGCCTGTCGGCGGCGGGCTAAACTATTCGGGGTACTTGTTGACGTAACACAGTGTGCTCTTCTGGGGTTAAGGCGCTGACGGCACCACCCGTTTCAGCCAGGACTTCTTTGCGCCGGTAAAAGTGCGGCCCCAGATTCACCCTGCGTACCCCCTCAGTATAGAATGAATACTGTATGTATGAACAGTATTTTTTGGACAAATTTACGTGGACGATCCATACTCTACATCAGCAAAAACCGTCGTGAAAATTGCGCCTTCTTCGCCGATCGCGTATACTTTTTTCGTTGACGTAATACAGTGTGCTTGCGGCTACCAACCGTAAAAACACCGAACAGAAAACCTCGCCGCGGCGGGGTTTTCTGTTTTTCATCCCTCCGCAAATTAATGTGATCCTTAACGCAGTTTCTTGTGGTTGAAAATAAATCGATTGTGAAATGACACAAGCTGTGTTTGTATAAATTCATTCACTTTTTGAGACAACAGGTCCCTCATGAACGCTACCACGCTGACTTCGACCCTACTACTAACCGCGCCTGCCGCGGTGGTCGTCGTGTCTGTGGTGGTCGTCGTCGGCAACGCGCCGTAGGGTCCGGAACAACACGAATTCCAAACCCCGCCGGCGCAAACCGAGCGGGGTTTTTCGTTTCATGCCCCCCGGTAAGTCGGCCCAGAATAAAAGGACTGGAGCATGGCAAGTTCGGGCACAACATCAGAAAAAATGCGCTTCACTGGCGCGCAGTTAGTCGTTCATTTACTGGAGCGTCAGGGGATCACCACGGTCAGCGGCATTCCGGGCGGCTCCATTCTTCCCATTTACGACGCGTTAAGCCAAAGCACGCAGATCCGCCATATTCTGGCGCGTCACGAGCAGGGGGCGGGATTCATCGCCCAGGGCATGGCGCGCACCGAAGGCAAACCCGCCGTCTGTATGGCCTGTAGCGGACCGGGGGCAACCAACCTGATCACCGCGATCGCCGACGCCCGCCTGGATTCGATTCCGCTGGTATGCATTACCGGCCAGGTTCCGGCCTCGATGATCGGCACCGACGCTTTCCAGGAAGTCGACACCTACGGTATCTCTATCCCCATCACCAAACATAACTACCTGGTGCGCAATATTGCTGAACTGCCGCAGGTGATGAGCGACGCGTTTCGCATCGCGCAGTCCGGGCGACCAGGGCCGGTGTGGATAGATATTCCTAAGGATGTTCAGGCGGCAACCATTGAGCTCGACGCCCTGCCGGAACCCGGCGCCCGCATGGCAGCCCCGGAATTCGATAGCGCCAGCGTACGTGAAGCGGCGGCGATGATTAACGCCGCGCAGCGTCCGGTGCTCTACCTGGGCGGCGGGGTGATCAACGCGCCTGAGCATATTCGCCAGCTGGCGGAAAAGGCCAACCTGCCGACTACCCAGACCCTGATGGCGCTGGGGATGCTGCCGAAAGCGCATCCGCTGTCGCTGGGCATGCTGGGGATGCACGGCGCGCGCAGTACCAATTTTATTCTGCAAGAGGCTGATTTACTGGTTGTTTTAGGCGCGCGTTTTGATGACCGGGCGATTGGTAAAACCGAGCAGTTCTGCCCGAACGCGAAAATTATCCACGTTGATATCGACCGTTCAGAGTTGGGTAAAATCAAGCAGGCGCACGTGGCGATTCAGGGCGACGTTGGCGAAGTGCTGGAACAGCTGATCCCCCAGGTTGAGGCGCAGCCGCGCAGCGCATGGCTGCAGCTGGTGGCCGATCTGCAGCGGGAGTTCCCCTGCACCATCCCGCAGGAGCAAGACCCGCTTTCCCATTATGGCCTGATTAACGCCGTCGCCGCCTGCGTTGACGACGAGGCTATCGTCACCACCGACGTGGGCCAGCACCAGATGTGGGTCGCGCAGGCGTATCCGCTGAACCGCCCGCGCCAGTGGCTGACCTCCGGCGGTCTCGGCACCATGGGCTTTGGCCTGCCTGCCGCGGTCGGCGCGGCGCTGGCCAACCCGCAGCGCAAGGTCATCTGCTTCTCCGGCGACGGCAGCCTGATGATGAACATTCAGGAAATGGCTACCGCGGCGGAAAATCAGCTGGATGTGAAAATCATCCTGATGAATAACGAAGCGCTGGGGCTGGTTTATCAGCAGCAGAGCCTGTTCTACAAGCAGGGCGTGTTCGCCGCGACCTATCCGGGGATGGTTAACTTTATGCAGATTGCCGCCGGTTTTGGTCTGCAAACCTGTAATTTAAATAACGAAGCCGATCCGCAGGCGGCGCTGCAGGCGATTATCGACCGCCCGGGTCCGGCGCTGATCCACGTGCGTATCGATGCCGAAGAAAAAGTGTATCCGATGGTACCGCCGGGTGCGGCCAATACTGAAATGGTGGGGGAATAAGCCATGCAACAAGCGACTCATGAAAACGTTATTCTACAGCTCACCGTGCGCAACCATCCCGGCGTGATGACCCACGTTTGCGGCCTGTTTGCCCGTCGCGCTTTCAACGTGGAAGGCATTCTTTGTCTGCCGATTCAGGACAGCAACCAGAGCCGCATCTGGCTGCTGGTCAACGACGATCAGCGCCTCGGGCAGATGATTAGCCAGATCGAAAAGCTGGAAGATGTTGAGAAAGTGGTGCGTAACCAGTCCGATCCCTCTATGTTCAGCAAAATCGCGGTCTTTTTTGAGTAACTAGTCTTCCCGGCGGGAATATTCTTGCCGGGAAGTAAAGCCTACTCTGAGTTTATTCAGAGCAGATTTTACTGTACTCATTCAAAGATGATACTTTAGATTTCTTATCCATATCATCAGGCCACTTCACTTCGCGTCCATAAATACCTGGTTTCGTGTTAACGGACATATCTAATAACTCATCGTTAAATTTCATATAATTACTAATCCATAACCACAGCTTGTAGTTAGGCATAAACAGCGCATCCGTACCCGCGTCCGTCGATATCAGGTTAAAGGAATCGATCATAGTGGTACTGATGCTGGAGTCATAAACGACGCAGCGAATTGTGGAGTATGATGAGTGCTTATTGCGTGAATATATACTGATGGCTTGAATCTGGCTCCAGTCATACTCTTTGCATTCAGGTTTAGTTCGTTTATAAAAAGGATGATGCCACCAGAAAGTATAGGTTAATTTATAAGTGATACTATACATCACGTAATCGTAAACATAAACCTTGCCGGTTTTTCTATTAAAACGAACCGGATAATGCTGGGGCGCGAAGATAAAATAGTTTACGATGGCTGCGAAAATAAACGTCATGAAAAATGAAATAAAAAATCCAAAACATAGTAAAAGATAATCGCCCGACCTGGAATTCCAGCTTTCAACATGTCGTTCAAAATTGAATGTTATATCATATAAGGAAAATAAAATACCCACAAAACACAAAATAACAACAGGCAAGAAAAGCACAATGCCCAGGATGTTCATCCCATAAAATGAAGTGTAATTACGCGTTATCTCGCAGTAGTCATCGTTGATATAAGCTAATTTTTCGCTGTGCGATAACTTCTCCGTTTTACTCTGCGTTTTTGTATTTAGCTGGTTAAGCAAACGTGCATCGATCGTTTGCTTAGCTAAATGAGGTCGTTGGTGCATATATATTCCCTTGCTGATTTTACAGGGACGATATCATTTAGGTTACTTCCTGTACATAATGGATGTAGTGATCTTAGGCAATAATGGCATCAATATATTTTACATGTGAATAATTGGCAGCGTTATATTGCGATTGTAGCCATAACACATAGAGATTAAATATCTCACCCGCTGTTGTGAATGACTTGCTGGCAACTCAATCAGTCGTGCCATCAAGGCGGCAAGTCTGCGCAGAGGCAGCTTGAAGGATGAAGTGTATATCGTTAAGGTAAGCGCGTTTTTTAACCCGTCAGGAAACGCCATGACTACTATCGCCCTTATTGACGATCACCTTATCGTCCGCTCCGGCTTTGCCCAACTGCTGGGGCTGGAAGCCGATTTTCAGGTCGTTGCCGAATTCGGTTCCGGGCGCGAGGCGCTGGCGGGGCTGCCCGGTCGCGGCGTGCAGGTCTGCATCTGCGATATCTCGATGCCGGATATCTCCGGGCTTGAATTATTAAGCCAGCTGCCGAAAGGGATGGCGATCGTCATGCTGTCGGTACACGACAGCCCGGCGCTGGTGGAGCAGGCGCTGAACGCCGGGGCGCGCGGTTTTCTCTCCAAGCGCTGCAGCCCGGATGAGCTGATCGCCGCCGTGCGCACCGTGGCGGCTGGCGGCTGTTACCTGACGCCGGATATCGCCATGAAGCTGGCGGCCGGACGACGGGACCCGCTGACCAAACGCGAACGCGAGGTGGCGGAAAAGCTGGCACAGGGGATGGCGGTAAAAGAGATTGCCGCCGAGCTGGGCCTGTCGCCGAAAACCGTCCACGTTCATCGCGCTAACCTGCTGGAAAAGCTGGGCGTCAGCAACGACGTCGAGCTGGCGCGCCGCATGTTCGATAGCTGGCAATGAAAGCCTTTTTCTCGCGGCTGCTCTCGGTTGTCGGCTGTTGCTTTATCTTTTCCGCCGCGTGGTTTTGCCTGTGGAGCATCAGCCTGCACCTGGTGGAGCGCCCCGATCTTGCGGTGCTGCTTTTCCCCTTTGGCCTGCGGCTTGGCCTGATGCTGCAGTGCCCGCGCGGCTACTGGCCGGTTCTGCTGGGCGCGGAGTGGCTGCTGATCCTCTGGCTGGCGCAGGAAGTGGCGCTGGCGCACCCGATAATATTGATGACCGGAAGCCTCTTGACCCTGCTGCCGGTGGCGCTGATTTCCCGCTATCGCCAGCAGCGCGACTGGCTCACCCTGCTGCGTCAGGGGGGCGCGCTGATCGCCGCCGCGCTGCTCCAGTCGCTGCCGTGGCTGCTGGAGGGCAAAGAGGGACTGAACGCGCTGCTGCTGACCCTGACCGGCGGCCTGACGCTGGCGCCCACCTGTCTGGTTATCTGGCACTATCTCACCAGCACCGTCTGGCGGCCGCTGGGGCCATCGCTGGTCTCGCAGCCGGTGAACTGGCGCGGGCGGCATCTTATCTGGTACCTGCTGCTGTTCAGCGTCAGCCTCTGGCTCCAGCTGGGGCTGCCCGCCGAGCTCTCACGATTTACGCCCTTCTGCCTGGCGCTGCCGATTATCGCTCTGGCCTGGCACTACGGCTGGCAGGGAGCGCTGATCGCGACCCTGATGAACGCCATCGCGCTGATCGCCAGCCAGACCTGGCACGATCATCCGGTGGATTTACTGCTTTCGCTGCTGGCGCAAAGCTTGACCGGCCTGCTGCTGGGCGCCGGAATACAGCGGCTGCGCGAGCTGAATCAGTCGCTGCAAAAGGAGCTGGTGCGTAACCAGCGGCTGGCGGAACGCCTGCTGGAAACCGAGGAGAGCGTGCGCCGCGAAGTGGCTCGCGAGCTGCACGATGATATCGGCCAGACCATTACCGCCATCCGCACCCAGGCGGGGATCGTCCAGCGGCTGGCGCCGAATAGCGCCAGCGTCAGGCAGAGCGGCCAGCTGATTGAGCAGCTTTCGCTCGGCGTCTACGATTCCGTGCGCCGCCTGCTGGGCCGCCTGCGCCCGCGCCAGCTGGACGACCTGACGCTTGAGCAGGCGGTGCGCTCGCTGATGCGCGAAATGGAGCTGGAGGATCGCGGTATGGTCAGCCATCTGGCGTGGCGTATCGATGAGGCGCTGCTGAGCGAAAACCAGCGCGTCACTCTGTTCCGCGTCTGCCAGGAGGGGCTGAATAATATCGTCAAACACGCCAGCGCTAGAGCCGTCACGCTGCAAGGCTGGCAGCAGGAGCAGCGGCTGATGCTGGTGATCGAGGACGACGGCTGCGGCCTGCCACCGGGCTCCGGTCAGCAGGGCTTTGGCCTCACCGGCATGCGCGAGCGCGTCACCGCCCTGGGCGGCACCCTGACCATCTCCTGCACCCACGGCACTCGCGTTTGCGTCAGCCTGCCGCTGCGCTACGCTTGAGGAACGATAATGTTTGCCTTTTTAAAATCCCCGCCCGATGCTCCGCCGATTACCGACAAACAGGCGCTGGACGAGCGCTACCGCTACTGGCGTCGGCATATTCTGCTGACCATCTGGCTGGGCTATGCGCTGTTTTACTTCACCCGCAAAAGCTTTAACGCGGCGGTGCCGGAAATCCTCGCCAGCAACGTTTTGACCCGCAGCGATATCGGTCTGCTGGCGACGCTGTTCTACATCACCTATGGGCTATCGAAATTTTTCTCCGGTATCGTCAGCGATCGCTCTAACGCCCGCTATTTTATGGGCATCGGCCTGGTCGCTACCGGCGTAGTGAATATTCTGTTTGGTTTTTCCACTTCCCTGTGGGCCTTCGCGCTGCTGTGGGCGCTGAACGCCTTCTTCCAGGGCTGGGGCTCGCCGGTATGCGCCCGCCTGCTGACGGCCTGGTATTCGCGTACCGAGCGCGGCGGCTGGTGGGCGCTATGGAACACGGCGCATAACGTCGGCGGGGCGCTGATCCCAATGGTGGTTGGCGCGGCGGCGCTGCACTACGGCTGGCGAACGGGGATGATGATTGCCGGGACGCTGGCGATCCTCGCCGGGCTGTTTCTCTGCTGGCGGCTGCGCGACCGGCCGCAGGCGGTTGGGCTGCCCGCAGTGGGCGACTGGCGGCATGATGAGCTGGAGATTGCCCAGCAGCAGGAGGGCGCTGGCCTGACCCGCAAAGAGATCCTCACCAAATACGTGCTGCTGAATCCCTATATCTGGCTGCTCTCGCTGTGCTACGTACTGGTATACGTGGTGCGCGCGGCGATTAACGACTGGGGCAACCTGTATATGTCGGAAACGCTCGGCGTCGATCTGGTGACGGCGAATTCGGCGGTCACCATGTTCGAAGTGGGCGGTTTTATCGGCGCGCTGGTGGCGGGCTGGGGCTCGGATAAACTCTTCAACGGCAACCGCGGGCCGATGAACCTGATTTTCGCCGCCGGGATTTTGTTGTCAGTTGGCGGGCTGTGGCTGATGCCGTTCGCCAGCTACGTGATGCAGGCGGCCTGCTTCTTTACCGCCGGCTTTTTCGTTTTTGGCCCACAGATGCTGATCGGCATGGCGGCGGCGGAGTGCTCGCACAAAGAGGCGGCGGGGGCGGCAACCGGCTTTGTTGGCCTGTTTGCCTATCTTGGCGCATCGCTCTCCGGCTGGCCGCTGGCGCAGGTGATGGAGATCTGGCATTGGAGCGGATTTTTCGTGGTCATCGCCATTGCCGCCGGTATTTCCGCCCTGCTGCTGCTGCCGTTTTTAAACGCCCAGGCGCCGCGAGAAGCGTGACCGACTTCACCTTTCTTCGCCGAATGGCGTAAAACTAAGAAATTTTCCCGGTTTCGCCTGGACGCTGTCTCAGGCGAGTCTCCCGGCTGATTTTTACAATGCCTGCCATTCGCAGGTATTAAATCAGCTCAGGAGTCACCCAATCATGCTGGCCTTCTTAAACCAGGTGCGCAAGCCAACCCTGGACCTGCCGCTCGAAGCGCGGCGCAAAATGTGGTTCAAACCGTTCATGCAGTCGTATCTGGTGGTTTTCATCGGCTATCTGACCATGTACCTGATCCGCAAAAACTTTAATATCGCGCAGAACGACATGATCTCCACCTACGGGTTGAGCATGACGCAGCTGGGGATGATCGGCCTCGGCTTTTCTATCACCTACGGTGTGGGTAAAACGCTGGTCTCCTACTACGCAGACGGTAAGAACACTAAGCAGTTCTTGCCGTTTATGCTGATTCTCTCGGCCATCTGTATGCTCGGCTTCAGCGCCAGCATGGGCGCGGGGTCGACCAGCCTGTTCCTGATGATCGCCTTCTACGCTCTGAGCGGCTTCTTCCAGAGCACCGGCGGCTCGTGCAGCTATTCGACCATTACCAAGTGGACGCCTCGCCGTAAGCGCGGCACCTTCCTCGGCTTCTGGAATATCTCCCACAACCTCGGCGGCGCCGGCGCGGCGGGCGTGGCGCTGTTTGGCGCCAACTACCTGTTCGACGGCCACGTGATTGGCATGTTTATCTTCCCGTCGATTATTGCGTTAATCGTCGGTTTTATCGGCCTGCGTTTTGGTAGCGACTCCCCGGAATCCTACGGCCTCGGTAACGCCGAAGAGCTGTTTGGCGAAGAGATCAGCGAAGAGGATAAAGAGACGGAAGAGAACGCCATGACCAAATGGCAGATCTTCGTCGAATATGTGCTGAAGAATAAAGTCATCTGGCTGCTGTGCTTCTCCAACATCTTCCTGTACGTGGTGCGCATCGGTATCGACCAGTGGTCCACCGTTTACGCTTTCCAGGAGCTGAAGCTCTCCAAAGAGGTGGCGATTCAGGGCTTTACCCTGTTTGAAGTGGGCGCGCTGGTCGGCACGCTGCTGTGGGGCTGGCTGTCGGATCTGGCAAACGGTCGCCGCGCGCTGGTGGCCTGCGTTGCGCTGGCGCTGATTATCGCCACGCTGGGTGTTTATCAGCATGCCAGCAATCAATACGTTTATCTCGCATCGCTGTTTGCGCTGGGTTTCCTGGTGTTTGGCCCGCAGTTGCTGATCGGCGTCGCCGCGGTAGGCTTCGTGCCGAAAAAGGCGATTGGCGCTGCCGACGGGATCAAGGGCACCTTCGCCTATCTGATCGGCGATAGCTTCGCCAAGCTGGGACTCGGGATGATTGCCGACGGTACGCCGATTTTCGGCCTCACCGGCTGGGCGGGCACCTTTGCGGCGCTGGATGCGGCGGCAATTGGCTGCATCTGTCTGATGGCCATCGTTGCGGTGTTTGAAGAACGTAAAATCCGCCGCCAGAAAAAGACACAAACTTTGCAGACTGCCTGAGTCATTGGATGTGAGTCACTTTGCCCGGCCTCTGCGCCGGGCTTTTTTATGCTTCTTGCCGGGCGGTTTGATGTAGCCGCTCCCCGGGTGGGATCGGTGATTTCATGAACGCGCCAGGGGGCCGCGATAAGTCACATTCTGGTATTTCCGACAGTCGACAGCGGGCAATTTCCCATTATGATAGTGGGGCTGCGATTGAGTGAGAGGATGCATGATCTGGTTAGGACTGGCCACGCTGATAGTGGTATTTTTTGTGGGATTTCGGGTGCTTACCTCTGATTCACGCCGTGCGATTCGCCGTCTGAGCGAACGATTAGGCATTACGCCGGTACCGCTGGAATCGATGATCGATCAGCTAGGAAAAACCGCCGGTAACGAGTATTTACGCTACCTGGAACGGCCTAATGAGGCGCATTTGCAAAATGCCGCGCAGGTGCTGCTGATCTGGCAGGTCGCTATCGTCGATGGCAGCGAGCAGAACCTGCACTACTGGTACCGGTTGATGAAAAAGTCCCGCCTCGGGGCGCCGATTACCGAAGCGCAAATCCGCCTCGCGCAAGGTTTCCTTCGCGAGCTGGAGCCGGAAGTGAGCGAGCTGCACGCTTTGCAGGAGCGCTATAACGCGCTGTTTTTGCCGGAGGATGGCGTCCACTGGCTGCACTGATATCACTTCCCGGTGTACTGTTGGCTTCGTTAAACGTCACGCTGACGAGGCCAACTGTGCAAAAGTCATCACCTCAAAGTGGCATCATGCCAGTACTTTTAACCCATGTTTTTGCACGATATTGAGTAATTTCAATGCCAGCCCACCGGGGCGTTTTGCCCCGCTTTCCCATTTTTGGACCGTGGACACGCTGGTGTTCAGATAGCGGGCAAAAACCGGCTGACTGACGTTGAGTTGGTCACGTAGAGCCTTAATTTCACCAGGTTGGAAATCGCTTACGTGGCTGATGCATGTTTCATCAAAGCTGCGCATCGTCTCCTGCGCGATCGCATCAACACTGTATAAACCTGCGGCAGCGCTATGGATAGCTTCAAAGGCGGGGCTTTTGAATTTAGTTTTTGCAGTCATGACAAATCTCCACCAATTCTTTTCTCTTAACCAATGCCGCCATTTTCTCCTCGCTGAGAAGGGAATAATGCCTGGCTAACTCACGGAACACCGCGAGTTCTCGGTTATCGATATTGGCGATATCCTGTTTGGCGTATAAAAATGTGTAAAACCAATGCTCAGCACCCTTTGCCAGGATGATTGCGCGATCGCGATTTTTATTGAGGCGTTTTTTGTAAACGCCGCCACCAAGGTTATCTACTTTTCCCTGGAGAGTGGCTTCAATCGCTTTGCAAAGTTCGTCGTCATCAATCGCATGAGCCCGGGCTTCCCTGGTAAACCATTTTGTTTTAAAAATACGCATTGGCTGACATCCTGTAACCATAAATATAGCACCAAGTGCTATGTTATTTCTTCCTCTTACTGTTACGGAATACCTAAAAACGTGATTTTCCGGTTATGCGAGCAGCTACGCAGGTACTTTGCAAAGCCTGAAAAGTTGTCAAAACGTTAAATTCGTCACATTTTAAATGTTACACTGCGCGGCTCCTCCGTATTCAACCATGCAGGTAACTTATGACTCCTTCGAATGCCTCTGCGCCGCAGGCTAATCAGGCGGCGCGACCCAACTGGTCGGCGGTTTTTGCGGTGGCCTTCTGCGTTGCCTGCCTGATTACCGTTGAGTTCCTGCCGGTCAGCCTGCTCACGCCGATGGCGCAGGATTTAGGCATCTCCGAAGGCGTTGCCGGGCAGTCGGTTACCACCACGGCGTTCGTGGCGATGTTCGCCAGCCTGTTTATCACCTCGATCATCCGCAATACCGATCGCCGCTACGTGGTGATCCTGTTTTCGGTTCTGCTGACCCTTTCCTGCCTGTTGGTCTCGTTTGCCAACAGCTTTTCGTTATTGCTGCTGGGCCGCGCCTGCCTTGGTCTGGCGCTGGGCGGCTTTTGGGCGATGTCGGCGTCGCTCACCATGCGGCTGGTGCCGATGCGCGTGGTGCCCAAAGCGCTATCGGTTATTTTCGGCGCGGTATCGATAGCGCTGGTGATCGCCGCGCCGCTGGGCAGCTTCCTTGGCGGTATTATCGGCTGGCGTAACGTCTTTAACGGCGCGGCGGTCATGGGCGTGGTCTGTACGATTTGGGTGCTGAAGGCGCTGCCTTCTCTACCGGGCGAGTCGACCTCGGCGCAGCAAAATATGTTCGGCCTGCTGAAGCGGCCCGGCGTGATGGCCGGGATGTGCGCCATCTTTATGGCCTTCGCCGGCCAGTTTGCCTTCTTTACCTATATCCGCCCGGTGTATATGACCCTGGCGGGCTTTGACGTCGACGGTCTGACGCTGGTGCTGCTCAGCTTCGGCATCGCCAGCTTTGTCGGCACCTCGCTCTCCTCAATGCTGCTCAAGCGCTCGGTGAAAGCGGCGCTGGCGATTGCCCCGGTAGTGCTGGCTATCAGCGCCGCGGTGCTGGTGCTGTGGGGGGAGAGTAAAATCGTGGCGTCGACGGTGGCGGTGATCTGGGGCTTTGCCTTCGCGTTGATACCGGTAGGCTGGTCAACGTGGATTACTCGCTCCCTGTCCGATCAGGCGGAAAAAGCCGGGTCGATTCAGGTGGCGGTGATCCAGCTGGCTAACACCTGCGGCGCAGCGGTTGGCGGCGTGGCGCTGGATCACCTCGGTTTGCTCTCGCCGCTGGTCCTCTCCGGTACGTTGATGCTGATTACCGGCCTGCTGGTGGCGACGAAAGTGCGGGTGTAATGGGGCTACGGGTTCACCGCAGTCTGCGGTCGGGTTGCCCGGACAGGCGCGCAGCGCCACCTTCGGGAATGCGCACCCGGGTCTGGCTCTTACACCGCGACCCGGGATGGTTTCACTCTTAGAACCACGCTTCAAACATGCCGCCGACGTTCAGCGAATCCAGCTGTTCGTCTTTGGTGCCGTTGACCTTCGCGGTGCGCTTGTTATCCACCTGGCCGCCGGTTACGTAGAAGCGCAGCATCGGGCGGAACTCCGGCCCCATTCCGATGGCGATGTTCTGCGACAGCGTCAGCTTCCAGCCGTGGTTATCGCCGCCCTGGTCGTAGTCGACGCGCTGGTAGCCCGCTTCCAGCCAGGTGGAGTGAACGTCGTTCCAGAAGTACATCGGGCGGACGATGGCGCCGTAGTTTTTACGGTTGTCGGTGTTGTCCTTGCCGTTGTCATAGTCGTGGAAGGCCAGCAGATATTCGATCTGCGCCTGCCGGGTAAATTTATGCAGACCTTCAAAGCTGGCGTAGATAGCGGTCAGGTCATCGGTTTTGTTGTAGACGCTGTTATCCGAGTTATCGGAGTAGCGCAGGATCACTTTATTGACGCCGCTGTCGTTGGTGTGGCTCAGCACCAGCCCGCCCTGCCAGGCGTCGAGACGTTCGTCGCTGTCCACCGCTTTCGAATCGAAGCCGTAGTTGGCGTATACCTCAACGTCGATCGGCCCGGCCTTGATGTTGTGGGTTTTGGTGGTCAGGGCGTAGTGGCCGTTATCGCCGGTACCGGAGCCGCCGGTACAGGTGATGCGCGACGGGTTGGCCTCATCGGCCATCACTTCCGGGCTACAGGACTCCACCTGCGACACCCCCGCCACGTCAAACTGCACGCCGCCGATATCAAAGTTTTTCACCCCGGCGCCCTGGCCATCGTGGTTCATCCAGAAGTAGTCGTTGATCCCCTGCTGCGGACGCTGATGGAAGTCGCGGCCGGCCCAGATATAAGCGTTGGGGTTAGATTCCAGCACGTTGGTGACGCCGACGTAGGCTTTTTTCAGGTTAACTTCATCGCTCCAGTGGTCAAACATGACGTTGATATCCCAGATCGCGCCTTTACTGCTTTTGAAGGCTTTGGTTATCTGGAATTCACCGCCGTTGCCTTCGTTGCCTAAACGACCGATCGCCGAGGCGCCGTTATAGGAGCCATCCACGCCGACAAACTTCTGATCGCCGGTCTGGAACTGCGCGCCGTAGCGGGCGTAGCCGCTGAACTTGAGGCCGAAGGGGATCGCCATATCCGGCGAGGCCGCGGTGGTCTGCGGGTTGGTAATGACATCCACTTTTTTATCGGCGGCAGCGTCGATTTTCGCCTGGCGCTCGGCGAGGGCTTTATCGACGGCCTTCGCCACAATGGCGTCGATCTGTTCCTGCGTAAATTCTTGCGCGAATACGGAAATTGGGCACAGCGCGGCGACGACCGCCATTGCTAATGGCAGCATTTTTACAGTTTTCATAATTATCTCGCTTTTAATAATTCATATATTCAGATAATAGCCATCCCGCCAGGATAAGCTGGTGTATTTATTCCGGATACAGTTGTTAAATATTGATATAAATTAACGCTGGTATAAATGAATTAACTCTTCCGAAAATTCACGGGCGAGCAGTGAGTTCATTAAGTGATCCTGAGCATGGACCATAATTAACGTCATCGGCTGGCGCGCTTCGCCGGCATCCTGCTCGATAAGCCGGGTCTGCATCTGATGCGCCCGACGGGCGTAACCATCGGCTTCATTCAGTAGTAAGCGCGCTTCATCTATATTACCGTTACGGGCGCAATGGAGTGCTTCAAAACACAATGAGCGTGACTGTCCCGCGTTAACGATAATTTCCATTACCGCATCTTCTAATTCAATCATGATAGATCCTGAGGTCATTAACTTTATTATTTAAATAATGCAGCAAAATCCCTTTTCCGCATTATTTATGCCGTCATCTAAAAGATAATATTAAATATATTGCTTCATTATTGGCTGACCGTTTCGGCAACCGGAACCGCGGCTTTTGCTTTTTCAACTTCAGTTGTCATTAAGGAACGTTCATAGGCGCGCAGGAATGGCAGATAGATTAGCGCCGACATCACCATACAAATCAGGCACATGACCACCGGGCTTAACGTCCAGTTTGCGGCCCACGATGCGCCGATAGGCGCCGGCGTTGTCCACGGCGTCAGCGAAACCACCTGGCTGAGCCAGCCGAGACGCGTCGCGCCATAAGCCAGAACGGCGTTGATCATCGGGACAAAGACGAACGGGATAAACATCATCGGGTTCATGATAATCGGCGCGCCGAACAGGATCGGTTCGTTGATATTAAAGAAGCTTGGCACAATGCCCATTTTACCGATGGTACGCAGATGGGTTACGCGGCTACGCAGCAGCAGGAACGCCAGCGGAAGCGTGGAACCGACGCCGCCTATCAGCAGATAGTGATCCCAGAAACCTTGCAGATAGACATGCGGCAGTGCCGCACCGGCCGCCAGCGCGGCCTGGTTTGCCGACAGGTTGGCCATCCAGAAGGGGTTCATAATGCCGGTCACGATCAGCGAACCGTGGATCCCGGCGAACCAGAAAATCTGGCACATCAGGACGGAAAGCAGAATCGCCGGCAGGGAGTCAGAGGCGGAAACCAGGGGCTCCAGCAGGTGCATAATCGCCTGCGGCAGGATCATACCGGTCTGCGCTTCGATAAACAGATTCAGCGGATGCAGGGTCGCGATCACCACCAGTACCGGGATAAGAATTTCAAACGAGCGGGCAACGCCGGTCGGCACCTCTTTTGGCAGGCGAATCGTAATATTGTTCTGCTTTAACCAGGCGTAAACGCGGGTGGAGTAGATGGCGGTGATCAAGGCGGTAAAAATGCCCTGACCGGAGAGGTACTGGGTGGAGATTTTGCCATCGGCGTACGGCGCGGCAACCAGTAAGAAGGCCATGAACGCCAGCAGACCGGACATCACCGGGTCGAGTTGGAACTGACGTCCCAGGCTGGCGCCGATTCCCACCGAAATAAAAAACGTCATTACGCCCATGCTGAGGTTAAACGGCAGCATCAGCTGTTCACGGTACTGCTGGGAGAAATCCAGCCAGCCGCGGGCGAAACCATTCGTGGTATCCGGGGAGAAAGGTGGAAAGATAAATACCAGCATGAATGAGCCGATGATCATAAACGGCAATGCGGCAGTGAAGCCATCGCGAATCGCGATAACGTATTTCTGCTGCCCAAGGCGTCCTGCCAGCGGGGTAATTGATTGCTCGATCACGGCAATCATGGACTGATACAGAGAACTCATTTGCACACCTCTTAATGCGCTGCAATCAGCGACAGGGCATAATCCAGGACGTTATCTCCCCGCTGCATTCCGTAATCCATGGTGTTAATCGGCTGGACCGGAATATTCAGGGGAGCGGCTTTCTCAGATAAGTTTTTCAGCATGTATTTCACCTGTGGCCCAAGAAGCACCACCTGGTATTGCGGAAACTGCATGTCAAATTCGGAAACTCCATAGGCGTCAATCTGCACCGGCAGATTACGTTCCTTCGCGGCATCAACCATCTTTCTGACCAGCAGGCTGGTGGACATTCCGGCAGAGCAGCACAGCATAATCTTGTACATCGACGTTCGTCCTCAAAATGTAAAAAGTTATTGCGTGGATGATTTGATATCAGACGGAAACCGGTTTCCATTTATAAAAAACAGAACTGTGATAACCATCAAGATCTGTCAGTCAAAGGGGCTGTTAATTAGATTTGGCTCACAAATTTTCCTGGTTTTTGCTGCGATTTTCCATGAAATGGAAAATCGGTTTCCAAATAAAAAGGGAAACGGATATACTGCCGCTGGTTATTATTGAAGCGATTCAGGTTTAAGGATTTACAGGGATCGGATTGACCCTGTCAGGGGAAAATAATGTCTACAATCAACGATGTATCACGGTTAGCTGGGGTGTCGAAAGCCACAGTCTCTCGGGTGTTGAGCGGTTCGCGCGGCGTAAAGGAAGCCAGCCGACAGGCGGTACTGCAGGCGGCGGAAGAGCTTAACTACCGGCCGAATATGATAGCGCAATCTTTGCTGAGTCAGACTACCGGCTGCATCGGCGTCATTTGCGCCCAGGACAACATTAATCAAACCACCAGCTATCTCTACGCGCTGGAGAAACAGCTTAGCCAGCACCAGAAGCATCTGCTGCTGCGTTTTGCCAACAGCCGCAGCAGAGTGCTGCATTCGCTGGATGAGTTGACCTGCGGCCTTTGCGATAATGTATTAATCATCGGCGCACGGTTTCCGCTCAATATCGACCGGCCCGACGTAGTACTGATTGACTGCCTGGAAAGCGACGGAACGAATAGCATTCAGTTTGACCATGCCTTCGCGGCGGAAACGGCCTGCAACTATCTGATAAGCCAGGGGCGGCGCCAGATTGCGCTGATCCATCCCCAGGCCAGCGGCTTTGCTGACCAGGTTTTGCTGGGCTATAAGCACGCGCTGGAAAAGAATTTTCTGCCGTTCAATCGCAACCTGGTTTTTCTCGACAGCCATTCGCCGTCCGTGGCGGTGCAGGAGCTGGTAAACAACACAACCACCCTGAATTTTAATGCGTTATTGGTGGCCAACGAGCAGCAGGCGCAGCTGGTGGTGCCGCAGCTTCAGGCGTTTAATCGCGCGGTGCCGGAAAAAGTTATGGTGTTCAGCCTTGCGGGCTCGTTACAGCTGCCCGGTATTCCGACCATTCCGGCGATAGAATATTCAATGGACGCGATGGCCAGCCAGATCGTCAACTGGCTGACCGAGAAGACGCAAATACTCGGCAGCAGCCCGCTGCGCGGGGATTTGATCATTCCGAACCGTTGATGGCGACCCTGCAACCGGCGCTAGGGCATGGGGCAAGCAATGGCGCTAATGGCCTTCTGGTAAGCGGCGCTGTTGTTTTTATCCAGCGCCCGCGTCGCGCTTTGTACGGCAGTCTTATTTTCCGCTGATTCCAGTACGCGGTTAGCAAACTGCGTATCGTCCAGCGCGCTGCTTTTAGGGCAGTTTTTCCTCACATCCTTCACTATCTGCTGCTTTTGCTGTTCAAACTTCAGCCCGGAGAGCGGTGCGGCTGTCGCCACGCTGGGGAGCACCAGACAGACGGCCAGCGAAAGCGCAATTTTCATTCTCTTCATCACGGATATCCTTATTTTTATTAAAGCGTTCCTCTAACTATAGACGCATTCCTGAATCAACATTTTGCGTGTTGCTTTCCGCAGGAATGTATCTGTTTCAGTCGCTGAAATTTATCTTCCGTAGCGGCAAGCAAAGCCGTTGATGCGCAGATGCCCGGCGTCGCGGTGATGGATATATTCCAGCTATCGCGTTTCAGGGATGGCGGACCATGACGAAAAAAGGAACGACCTCGACGCCGCACGATGCGGTTTTTAAACAGTTTTTATCGCATCCCGAGTGCGCAAGGGATTTTATCGAGATTCATCTTCCCGCTTCGCTGCGCCAGCTGTGCGACCTGCAAACGCTTAAGCTGGAGTCCGGCAGCTTCATTGAGGCCGATTTGCGCGCCAGCTACTCCGACGTACTGTGGTCGCTGAAAACCAGCGACGGTGACGGCTATATCTACGTGGTGATTGAACATCAGAGCACGCCGGATGCGCACATGGCATTCAGGCTGATGCGCTACGCGCTGGCGGCGATGCAGCGTCATCTGGACGCCGGGCACAAAACGCTGCCGCTGGTGGTGCCGATGCTGTTCTATCACGGCGCGAAAAGCCCCTATCCTTTCTCGCTGTGCTGGCTGGAAGAGTTTGCCGATACGGAGGCCGCGCGGCGGATCTATGCCGCCGCTTTCCCGCTGGTGGATATTACGGTGGTGCCGGATGACGACATTATGCAGCACCGGCGCGTGGCGTTGCTGGAGCTGATTCAAAAGCATATCCGCCAGCGCGATTTACTTGGCCTGGTGGAGCGATTAGCCGAGCTGTTGGTTAAAGGTTGCGCTAATGACAGCCAGTTGAAAGCGCTGTTTAATTACATGCTGCAGTGCGGCGATGCGCCTCATTTTGGTGAATTTCTTCACGAGGTCGAGCGGCGCGTTCCTCAACATAAGGAGGTACTCATGACGATTGCGGAAAGGCTACGGCAGGAAGGGAGACAAGAAGGCAAGTTGGAGGGCAAATTAGAGGGCAAGTTAGAAGGTAAACAAGAGGGTAGAGAAGAAGAAGCGTTGCGTATTGCCCGTTCACTTCTGGAGCAGGGGTTTGAGCGCGAGCTGGTACGGATGACTATTGGGCTCTCGGATGACGATCTGAATGCATTCCAGGATGCATCCCTCAAGATGGGGGAAAATTAATGACGATTGTAGAGAGGCTACCGCTGGAAGAGATACCACAGGAGTTACAACAAGAGTATTTACTGGAATACCTGTTGGAATTTTACCTGGGGTTTTATGAAGGATTTCAGGAAGGGAAACGAGAAGAGGCGTTGCGTATTGCTCGTTCATGTCTGGAACAGGGATTTGAGCGCGAGCTGGTGCAGGTGGTTTGTGAGCTGTCGGATGACGACCTGAAGATGCTGCAAACGCAGGTCGCAGCATCTCCTGCCCGATAATCGTCAGGCCGTTTTAACCCGCCGCCGCGAATCCAGGGCGATCAGCACCACCGACGAGAGGATCAGCAGCGTGCCCAGCCAGTCCGGGAGGGTAAAGGTGATGCCGAGCAGCAGCAGAGAGAGCAGAGCGCTACTCAACGGCTCCGCGCAGCTGAGGATCCCCGCCTTCGCGCCGCCAATCTTCTGCGCGCCGTTCAGGTAGAGGCTAAAGGTCAGCGAGGTGCCGATTACCACCAGGTAGAAAAAGGCCAGCAGCAGGCCGCCGGTCACCACAAAATGGTTGCCCTGTCCGGCGTAGAACGGCAGCAGCATCGCGCCGCCGAGCAGCATGCTCCAGCCGACAATCGGCAGCGTGCCGTAGCGGGCAATCAGCGTCGAGGGATAAGTGGTGTAGAAAGCAGCGGCAAACGCCGAAGCAATCCCCCAGAACAGCGCCGTGGGGGAAATCGACAGCGTCGTCGGGTTACCGTGGGTGACCAGCAGGAAAGTGCCCGCCAGCGAGGTGGCGATGGCCGCGAGCACCAGCGGGCTGGGACGCGTTTTACGGGCGATGGCAAACCAGGCGACGATAATCGTCGGCGACAGGAACTGCAGCACCGTCGCGGTGGCGGCGTTGGATTGCTCGATAGTCATCAGGAAGGTGTATTGCACGGTGAGCGCGCCGAACAGCGAAAAGATCAGCAGACTGACGGCGTCTTTGCGGTTTTGCAGGACGCGGAAAATCTTATCGCCGTGAAAGAACGAGAGCATCAGAAGGATCAGGCCGGCGAACAACAGGCGCGTCATGGTCAGAAACGGCGATGACATCTGGCTTTGCTGCATAATATATTGCGCGCAGACGCCGGAACTGCCCCACAGCACAGCGGCGATCAGTACGTTCAGCATCCCTTTTTTGCTGGAGCCCATCTTTCCCTCAGGTGAAAATAGTGCGAAAGCAGCATCATAGCATGAGCACGCGCGGGAAGCGGGGCAGGAAATGGTAGCCGGATCCTTTATCAGATGTACCCTGGCCGACGTTGCCCGGTGGCGGTTGGCGCCTGACCGGGCCGACAGAAACGCAACGCCACGCGCAAAAAATATTCAGCATGGGGCGTCAGTACCTCCCGCCATGCGGCGGATAAACTCACGTTCACCGCCATGCGGCGGATAAACTCACGTTCACCGCCGTGCGTCAGATGCGCGCTCTAGCTCAAATCAACGTTTTTACTGCCGAACAGCCAGGTCAGGGCGAAGCCGCACAGATAAGAGACCGCCAGCCCGGCGGCATACACCGCCATTCCGGCGTAGATCCCGCTTTTGGAGGTCATCAGCGGCAGCGCCACCAGCCCGGACGGGCCAAATACCGTATTCAGGCCGACCGGTAGCCCCATCCAGGCGACAAGCCCGAGGAAGAAACCGCCGCAGGCGCCGCCGAGGCAGGCGGTGATAAACGGCTTCATGCGCGGCAGCGTCACGCCATAAATCAGCGGTTCGCCGATGCCGAGGAAGCCGGGAATAATCGCCCCTTTAATTTGCGTACGCAGCAGAGAGCCGTGCTTCGCCCGCCAGAACAGCGCCAGCGCCGCGCCGACCTGTCCGGCCCCGGCCATCGCCAGAATCGGAAACAGCGAGTTAAACCCCTGCGCATCCACCAGCGCGAAATAGACCGGCACGAAGCCCTGATGGACGCCGAACATCACCGCCAGCAGGAACAGGCCGGCCAGCACCGCAGAGCCGAACGGGTTGCCGTTAAGGTGCAGGAATAGCCATGACATTCCGGTAAACAGCCAGCCGCCGATCGGCATAATGACGGTAAAAGTGATTGCGCCCATGATCAGCAGCGTCACCGCCGAGGTGAGGATCATATCGAGGTTGGCAGGCATGATGCGGCGCACCTGTCTTTCCACCCACGCGCCGATAATCGAGGCGATAAGCACGCCGATAATATTGCCGCGCGGGTCGATACCGTGGCCGAAGAAGGTCGAAATCCCGGAATAGAAGCCGCTGGTGGCCTCCGGGTTGTAGCCGAGGACAAACAGCGCAGCGATGATGGCCCCGTTGACCCCGGAGCCGCCGAAGGCTTTCTGGGCGTTATAGCCGATCAGGATGCTCAGGAAGGTAAACATCCCCTTGCTGAATACCTTCATGTAGCCGATCAGCGCCACCATCGTCGCGTTCGGATGCGCGTTTTCGAGGACAAATATCTGCTCCGCCAGGGTCGCGAATCCTAACAGCAGGCCGACGGCGATAAAACCGGGGATCAGCGGGGTGAAAATGGTGGCGAATTTAGCGAGGAATTTTTGGATGCCGCTGGTTTGCTTGCTCTTCAGCGCCTGCTTCTTCTCGGCGGCGACATCGGCCAGCGACTGCGTCTCCGCCGGAGCGTCTTCCAGTAACGCATTCATCATTTCCGCCGCGGTTTGCGCCTTGCCGGGGCCAAGCACGACCTGGAACTGCTCATCGCTGACGATAACCCCCATCACGCCCTCAATCTGACGGATGGCGGCGCTATCGGCCCGTGATTCATCGCGCAGAGTCAGGCGCAGCCGGGTCATACAGTTGCCCGCCTGCGCGACGTTACCGGCGCCGCCAACGTGTTGAAGGATCCGCGCTATCATCTCTTTATTTATTTTTGCCATTGCAGATTACCTGTTGGTCAGCGGTCAGGAGTGGCTCAGCGCCTTGCGGATATAGCCGTTATTTTTTGCCAACAGCGCCTGGGCATCCGGGGCGCTTAAATCAGCCAGCACCATCACAATCGCCGTTTTGCAGTGGCGACCGCAGGCCTCCAGCGCGCTCTGGGCGGTTGCGCGATCGCATTCGGTCGCTTCCATGACGATGGACACCTGGCGCTCGATAAGCTTGGCGTTGGTCGCTTCCACATCCACCATCAGGTTGCTGTAGACCTTGCCAATGCGGATCATCGCCCCGGTGGAGATCATATTCAGCACCAGCTTCTGCGCGGTGCCTGCCTTGAGCCGCGTTGAGCCGGTAACGACTTCCGGGCCGACCACCGGCGTAATGGCGACGTCCGCCAGCTGGGCCATTTCCCCGTGCGGGTTGCAGCTGACGATGGCGACGAAAGCGTTCTGGCTGTAGGCATACTCCATGGCGCCGATGACGTACGGCGTGCGTCCGCTGGCCGCGAGCCCGACCAGCACATCGCGGCTGCTAAAATTAATATTCTGCAGATCCATCGCCCCTTGCGCTTTGTTGTCTTCAACGTTCTCTACGGCGCTCAGAATCGCTTTATGGCCGCCCGCGATGATGCCCACCACCTGTTCGGGGCGAGTGCCGAAGGTCGGCGGACACTCGCTGGCGTCAAGGATCCCCAGACGACCGGAGGTCCCCGCGCCGATATAAATCAGTCGCCCGCCCGCCTGCAGCGCCGCTGCGACCTTATCCACGACCTGGGCAATTTGCGCCAGATAGGGGGTGATGGCGTGAGCCACCTGCTGGTCTTCCTGGTTAATCACCGTCAGCATCTCTTCGGTGGAGAGGGTATCAATGTTGGCGCTATTGGCGTTGCGGCGCTCGGTCAGCAGTTTGCTCAGGTCGATACTCATAAGAACCTCTTTATTCACAGTGGCGGGCAGTATAAGGAATTAATTATTCCTTTCATGTGAAGACTATCACGATTGGTGTTGAAGAGATAATAGGAGATTTCAGCGTTGGCGGGAAATATGGCGGTAATAAAATTGGAATATTTTATTACCGCCAGGGGAGGTTATGCGACGGAACGTGGTTTTTTCAGGCCAATCAGCAGCGCGGCCAGATAGCAAAGGGTCATCGCCAGGCTCATTTTGAGCATCGTTTCGCCGCCGAGTCCGGCCAGCGGCGCGGCAATCCCGCCGAACACAAACATCAGCGTGCCCATCAGGGCGGAAGCGGTGCCGGACTGGCGGGCGTGAATGGCGTTCATCGCTTCCGAGCCGGCAACGGTACTGATGCCGCTCATCATGGAAACGGTAAAAAACAGGCCGACCAGCGCCAGCGTCGGCTGCGGTAGCCAGGCGAAGAGCAGGGTGATGGCGGCAAACGCCACCGCCAGCAATTGACCGCCGCGCAGCAGAGATTCGGCGCTGAAGCGGCGCGCCAGGCGGGAAAAGATCAGCGCCGCGATAATCAGCCCAATACCGTTCAGGCCGAACAGCAGGCTGAACTGCATCGCGCTCATGGCATATTCGCTCTGAATAACAAACGAAGATGAGCCGATATAGGAGAACAGCCCGGCCATCATAAAGGCCTGAATCAGGCAGTAGCGCATAAAGCGGCGATTTTTCAGCACCGGCGTCTCATCCTGCCGCTGCGCAACCGATGCGGCGCTTTTTTCCGGCAGCGTTTCGTGCAGCACCGTCAGGCTGAGCAGCAGTAACACCACGCCAATCGCCGCCATCGCCCAGAACAGAATACGCCAGTCGAAGGCGGTGATGATCCAGCCGCCAAGTACCGGCGAAAGCACCGGCGCGATGCCGTTTACGGTCATCAGCAGGGCTAAAAACTGGGTCAGCAGGGTGCCCTGATAGCGGTCGCGGGCGATGGATCGCGACAGCACCGAGCCGCCCGCGCCGGCGAAGCCCTGCAGAAAGCGCCAGGCGATCAGCATATGGATATCGTAGGTTATCGCGCACATCGCTGAGGAGAAAATAAACAGCAGCAGGGAGAGCGCCAGCGGCTTTTTACGACCAATGCGGTCGCTCAGCGGGCCGAAAAACAGCTGCCCAAGGCCGAGGCCGATCAGCGCCGCGGTCAGCGAGAGCTGGGTCTGCGTGCCGGTAGCGCTAAGCTGCTGGGTAATTTCCGGCAGCGCGGGCAGATAGAAGTCGGTACACAGCGGCCCAATGGCGCTGAGCAAACCGAGAACCACAACCCAGGAAAGGGAGATTCGGGGCATACAAGCGGGCTCCTTGTCATCAAACCGGGCGCTGTCGCCCGGTAAAGGTGTTAGCTGGCGCCGCCTCCCAGCGACTGCCAGAGGGTGATGCGGTTTTCCAGGTCCGTTTGCTGGAGGGAGATCAGCGTGGCCTGCGCCGACCACAGCGTTCGCTGGGCGGTCAGCACCGACAGATAATCTCCGACCCCGGCCTGATAGCTCTTCAGCGCGATATTCAGCGATTTCTGCTCCGCCGCGACGTATTTATTCTGCGCGTCCAGCTGTTCGCTGAGCGTTTCCCGCCGCGCCAGCGCGTCGGCGACATCTTTGAAAGCGCTCTGAATCGTCTTCTCATAGGTGGCGATCAGCCCCTTTTTCTCCGCTTCAGCGTAGCGCAGCTGCGCCAGGTTGCTGCCGCCGGTAAACAGCGGCAGGCTGATGGACGGCGCGAATGACCATACCTGCATGCCGTGGCTGAACAGCGACGAGAGCGAGTCGCTGCCGACCCCGGCGCTGGCGGTCAGCGAGATGGACGGGAAGAAGTTGGCCCGCGCCGCGCCGATATCGGCGTTAGCGCTCTTCAGGTTATGCTCCGCTTCCTGGATATCCGGGCGGCGCAGCAGTACCGATGAAGAGACGCCCGCCGGCACCAGGGTGATACTGCGATCGCCAAGGCTTTCCAGCGTGCCGGGCAGCAGGCTATCTGGCACGGTTTCCCCGGCCAGCAGGTTGAGCGCGTTTTTATCCTGCGCCACCAGCGTGCGGTAGCTGGCGACGCTGGCGCGCGCCTGCTGGTACACGCTTTCGGCATCGCTCAGGTCGCCAGCCGAGGCGGTGCCGACTTCCATCTGGCGGGTGACGATGCGGCGCGAGTTCTCGGCGCTGGCCATGGTTTCCTGCGCCAGCGCCAGATTGCTGTTATCCGCGGCGAGGGTTATCCACGCGGTGGTCAGATCGGCGATCATCGTCAGACGCGTATTCTGGGCGGTGAATTCGCTGGCAAGCCAGGTTTCCCGCGCGGCGCGCGTCAGGCTTTGGTTCTTGCCAAACAGATCCAGTTCGAAGCTGGAGACCGCGCCGTCGGCTTCCGCTGACGACGACAGGCCGCTGGCCACCGTTTTACTGCGGGTATGGCTCAGCTCGGCGTCGAGGGTCGGAAACAGCGACGCGCGGGTTTCACCAAACTGGGCGCGCGCGGCTTCGATATCGGCCAGCGCTTTCTGCACGTCGCGGTTGCTGGTCAACGCGATACTCACCACTTTTTTGAGGCGGGCGTCATTCACCACCTGCTGCCAGTCGCTGACCACCGCGGTTGCCTCGCCGTGGCTGCCCGGCAGGGTCGCCGGGACCGGCGCGGCCGGACGCTCATAGTTCGGGTCGAGAGAGACGCAGCCCGCCGTCAGGAGCGCAACAAAAACTAAGGTAAAACGAAACATAACTTACTCCTGAGAAGAACGATGGCGGGTGAAGAAGCGTTTCACCAGCACAAAGAACAGCGGCACGAAGAACACCGCCAGCAGCGTCGCGGTCAGGGTTCCGCCGATAATCCCGGTACCGATCGCCACGCGGCTGTTGGCCCCGGCTCCGGTGGCGATCGCCAGCGGCAGCACCCCGGCAATAAACGCCAGCGAGGTCATCACAATAGGGCGTAGGCGGGTCTGCGCAGCGCGCATGGCGGCACGCGACAGGGAATAGCCCTCTTCCACCGCCGATTCGGCGAATTCGACGATCAGGATGGCGTTCTTCGACGACAGGCCGATGGTGGTTAATAGCGCTACCTGGAAGTAAACGTCATTGCTCAGACCGCGCATCCAGGCCGCCAGCGCCGCGCCGAGCAGCCCAAGCGGGATCACCATGATCACCGAGAACGGCACCGACCAGCTCTCATACAGCGCCGCGAGGCACAGGAAGACCACCAGAATCGAGATGGCGTAGAGGCTCATCGCCTGGCCGCTGGCGAGTTTTTCCTGCAGCGACATGCCGCTCCACGCCCAGGTGGTGCCGGCCGGCAGGTCATTGGCCAGGGCTTCCATCTTGTCCATTGCCGCGCCGGAGCTGAAGCCGCTGGCGTTTTCGCCCTGGATTTCAAAGGCGGCGGAGCCGTTGTAGCGCACCAGGCTTTCCGGGCCGTATTGCCAGCGGGTGGTAGCGAAGGCGGAGAACGGCGTCATGCTGTCGTCGCTGCCGCGCACGAACCATTTACCGAGGTCGGACGGCACGGCGCGGGCGTCGCTTTCGCCCTGGATATAGACCTTCTTCACGCGACCGCGATCGATAAAGTCGTTAACGTAGGTACCGCCCCAGGCGCTGGAGAGGGTATCGGTGACATCGCTTAACGACAGCCCGAGCGACACGGCTTTGTTGTTATCAATATCCACCTGCAGCTGCGGCATTTGCGGCAGATCGTTGGCGCGTACGGACTGCAGCTCGGTACTTTGATTCGCCGCCGCCAGCAGCTGGCTGCGCATTTTCATCAGGCTATCGCGATCGGTGCCGCCGCTGGCCATCAGTTCGAAGGTGAAGCCATTGCTCTGCCCCAGGCCATCAACCGACGGCGGGGTCATGGCGAACAGGGTGGCGTCGCGAATGCTGCCGAGCTCTTTGGTGGCGCGCAGGGCGATGGCCTGAGCGGTATTTTCTTCGCCTTTACGTTCGGACCAGTTTTTCAGCGACACGAAGGCCATCCCGGCGTTTTGTCCGCTGCCGCTAAAGCTAAAGCCGTCGACGGTAAAGATCACGTCGGTATTGGCTTTCTCTTTCGTCAGGAACCAGTCGGTAACCTGGCGGCGAACCTCGGCGGTACGTACCGCCGTCGCCCCGGCGGGCAGCGTATACTGGACCATGATTTCGCCCTGATCCTCCGTCGGCAGGAAGCTGCCCGGCAGTTTCCACATCGCCAGCGCCATGCCGCCGCAAATCAGGACAAAAGCGCCCATCATCATCGCCGAGCGGCGCAGGCCGCCGACCACACGATGCTGATAGCCCTGCTCGGTGCGTCCCCACAGGCGGTTAAAGGCGCCGAAGAAGCCTTTGGTATGCGGTTTCGAATGGCTTAGCAGCGCGCCGCACAGCGCCGGGGTTAAGGTTAAGGCGACCACTACGGAGAGCATCATCGCCGAGATAATGGTCACCGAGAACTGGCGATAAATCACTCCGGTTGAGCCGCCGAAGAAAGCCATCGGCAGGAACACCGCCGAGAGCACCAGGGCAATGGCGATCAGCGCGCCGGAGATTTCGCCCATCGATTTTTCGGTGGCTTCGCGGGCGGGCAGCCCCTCGTCGCGCATGATACGCTCGACGTTTTCCACTACCACGATGGCGTCATCCACCAGCAAGCCTATCGCCAGCACCATCGCAAACAGCGTCAGGGTGTTGATGGAGTAGCCAAACAGCGCCAGCACGCCGAAGGTGCCCAGCAGCACGACCGGAACCGCCACCGCCGGGATCAGCGTGGCGCGGAAGTTTTGCAGGAACAGATACATCACGCAGACCACGAGGATAATCGCCTCGAATAGCGTCTGAATCACATCCTCCACCGAGATTTTGATGAACTCGGTGCTGTCTTTCGGGTAGGCGATATCGTAGCCCTGCGGCATCTGGCGCTGGAACTCGGCAATCTTGTTTTTCACCAGCGTCGCGGTATTCAGGGCGTTAGCGCCCGGCGCCATCATCACCGCGATCCCCGCAGCCGGGTGGCCGTTGAGATTGGCGGAGGCGGTGTAATCTTCGCTGCCCATCTCCACGCGGGCGACGTCGCTCAGGCGCACCACCGACCCGTCGCTCTTGCTCTTGACGATAATCTCTTTGAACTGGGCGACGGTTTGCAGCCGCGACTGGGCACGGACGGTGGCGGTCAGCTGCTGCGCGTTGGTGGCGGGCAGGGCGCCGATTTTACCGGCGGACACCTGCACGTTCTGCGCTTCAATCGCCGATTGTACATCGGATGGCATCAGCGAATAGGAGGCCAGTTTGGTCGGGTCCATCCAGATGCGCATGGCGTACTCCGCGCCGAACACCTGCAGGCTGCCGACGCCCTCAATACGCGCCATTGGGTCCTGCATATTGCTGACCAGCCAGTCGGAGATATCGGAGCTGGTGGCTTTGTTGTTTTTGTCATACACCGCGAGGATCAGCAGGAAGCTGCTCTGCGATTTCTCCACCGTCACGCCGGACTGCTGAACTTCGCTCGGCAGGCGCGACTCCGCCTGCTGCACTTTGTTCTGCACCTGAACCTGGGCGGTATCCGGGTCGGTACCCTGCTCAAAGGTGACGGTAATGCTGACCGAGCCGTCGGAGCTGCTGGTGGACGTAAAGTAGAGCAGGTTGTCCAGTCCGGTGAGCTGCTGCTCGATAACCTGGGTCACGCTGTTTTCCAGGGTTTCCGCAGAAGCCCCAGTGTAGGTGGCGGAGATTTTTATCGCCGGCGGCGCGACGTCAGGGTACTGGGCGACCGGCAGAGTGCGGATAGCCAGAATCCCGGCGAGCATAATCAGAATGGCGATAACCCAGGCGAAGACCGGGCGTCGCACAAAGAAGCGGGAAAACATCAGGCGTTGCCTCCGTCATTTTTGACTTCGGCGGCTTTGACCTGCTGTCCCGGCGCCACTTTGCCGGTTCCTTCAACAATCAACCTGTCGCCGCTCTTCAGGCCGTTGACGATCAGCCATTTGTCGCCGTAGGTTTCGCCAGTTTCCACGCTGCGCTGTTCAACCTTGTTATTAGCGTCAACCACCAGCGCGGTGGCATCGCCTTTGGCATCGCGAGTGATGCCCTGCTGCGGGGCGAGGATCGCATCGTTCATGATGCCTTCGTCTATGCGGGCGCGAACGAACATACCGGGCAGCAGCACGTGCTGCGGATTGGGAAAGACCGCGCGCAGCGTGACCGAACCGGTCGATTCATCTACCGCCACTTCGGTCAGCGCCAGGCGACCTTTTTCGCTGTAGGTGCTGCCATCTTCAAGAGTCAGGGTGACGTTAAGGGTATCGCTGTTGCTCGCCAGGCTTTGCTTACGCAGGCGCAGCAGATCGACGCTGGATCGGGTGAGATCGACGTACATTGTATCCAGGCCGCGGATCGTCGCCAGCGCGGTATCCTGATCGGCGGACACCAGCGCGCCCGGCGTGACGGAAGAGATCCCGATGCGCCCGGCAATCGGTGCGGTCACGGTGGTCCAGTTCAGGTTGATGCGCGCGCTTTCCAGCGCCGCTTTTTTCGACTCGACGCTGGCCTTATCCTGGTTACAGGTCGCTATCGCGTCATCGGCGTCCTGACGGGAGACGCCGTTATCTTTGACCAGCACCGCGTAGCGCTGGGCTTTTTGGCAATCGGCGATGACCAGCGCCTGGGCCTGTTTCAGCGATGCGGCGGCTTCGTTAAACGTCGCGCGATAGCTTGACGGGTCGATTTGGTACAGCGCCTGTCCGGCTTTGACCATATCGCCCTCGGTAAACAGGCGTTTTTGCACGATCCCGCCAACCTGCGGGCGCACTTCTGCGCTAAGCGAGGCGGTGGTGCGTCCGGTCAGGCTGCTCACCACCGGGACAGGCTGGCCTTGCAGGGTCACGACGCCGACTTCCTGCGTCATCTGCTGCGGGGAAGCGTTTTGCGCATTATCGCACCCGCTAAGGAGAAATAATGCTGCTGCGATGGGGGCTAAAGTATATTTCATTATATTTTCTCAGGATGAACGACGTCCGCCCCGCAAATTCACTGGCGGGGTGATAGGCCGGGCGATGATGCATCTCCGGGCAAGCACAAATAACCAAAGGGGAAATAAATATTCCTGTTTGCAGTAAATGACTCTGCGAATACCGCTATTAATTAAGCGGTTTTTCCGACATTTCCCCGTGCGGCGAATACGGTATCAGACGGCGGTTACAGGCGCTGAACCGAGGGATGACGCCTGCTACAGGGCATTTTTCATGGGGTTCTCCATGGTTTGTGTTTTTGAGAATGATCGTTCTCATTTTTTCCCATTATACGTCTGAACCGAATGATGGGAAGATTTTTTACACAAAATTTAGTGCAGGGAATTTAGTCAGGAAATAATGGAGAAAAAAAGGATATTTTGTGAAAGTAGGATGGTGAATGGTCTATGAAAAATAAAAGATGGAGATAATCAATGACATTAATAATAACAGAGAACATTAATCCCGCCGATCAAGAAGAGCTGCTGACGGGGCTGCGGGAATTCAATCTGCGCTTTCTTGACCCAGCCCAGTTCGGCGAGCTGGGCGTTTATTCACGCGATGCTGCTGGCGAGATGCGCGGGGGATTGATTGCCAAACGCAAGGGCAGCTGGCTGTGCATTGAGTATTTGTGGGTCAGCGAAGCTTCGCGCGGCAGCGGCCTGGGCAGCGAGCTGATGTATGAAGCGGAATCTCAGGCGCGGTCGCGTGGCTGCAGCCATATGCTGGTGGATACGTTCAGCTTTCAGGCGCTGCCGTTTTATCAGAAGCTGGGCTATCAGCTGCAGATGTCGCTGCCGGACTTCCCGCACGTGGGTATGCAGCGCCATTATTTGTCGAAAGTATTGTAAAGCAGCCCCCAGGAGACCTCCCGGAGGCGGCGCTGTGCGCCTGTCCGGGCTACCCGAACGCAGACGGCTGTAAACCTGTAGCCCGGCTAAGCGCAGCGCGAGCCGGGGAGAATTAGCCGCCGATCCCGCTGCCTATCAGCGCCAGGGCATGGCTGACAATCATCTGCTTGTCCACCGATTGCAGCCGCGGATCGGTGTGGGTGCGGGAAAAAGGTACCAGCACCAGGCTTATCAGCGTGGTAAACAGCAGCTCTGGGGAGAGCGCCGGATTAAGCTTGCCCTGCTGCTGCCAGCGGCGCACCGTCTCCAGCGTCTTGTGGTACTTCTCATCGCCAAAACGCGCGTGCATCTGCTGGCGCAGCACCGGCATCTCGCCGATGATCTCCTGCATCCACAGCGGCGCGAACCACGCGTTTTTCTCCGCCATGGCCGCCAGGGTTTCAATCAGCAGCGTAAAAGCGGTGACCGGATCGTCGCCATGCGCGACAAAAATCTGCCCGATTTCGCTGCGCAGCGGCATAAAGCGCTCCTCGATCAGCTTTTCCACCAGCGCTTCGCGCGAGCTGAAGTAGTAGTGCAGCATCGCGGGCGTTACCCCCGCCTCTTTGGCGATGGCGTTCAGCGAAATGCGGGCGATCCCGTGGCGGGCAAACAGCGCCAGGGCAATATCCATCAGCTGTTCGCGGTTGGCGGGGCCGGATTTCTGCCCGCGCGGGCGACCGGGCCGACGCGGGGCTTCATTGTCTTTTTGTGCTGACATCCTGTGGCGATCCCTTGACCAGATTCATCATTTCCCTAAATATTAATTATGCATTTAATTAATTTCAAGCGAGTCATGCTATGACATCTGAAATCGCCAGCCAACCGGCGGTGCCCTCGATCCGCCTGCTCTTCAGCGCCCTGCTGCTGGTGATGCTGCTCTCGGCGCTGGATCAGACCATCGTCTCCACCGCGCTGCCGACCATTGTCGGCGAACTTGGCGGTCTGGATAAACTCTCGTGGGTGGTCACCGCCTATATCCTGAGTTCGACCATCGCGGTACCGCTGTACGGCAAATTCGGCGATCTCTTCGGGCGAAAAGTCGTTCTGCAGGTGGCGATTGTGCTGTTTCTTGCCGGTTCCGTTCTTTGCGGGCTGGCGCAAAATATGACCCAACTGGTGCTGATGCGCGGCCTGCAGGGGCTGGGCGGCGGCGGCCTGATGGTGATCAGCATGGCGGCGGTGGCTGACGTCATCCCGCCCGCGAATCGCGGCCGCTATCAGGGGTTATTCGGCGGCGTCTTTGGTCTGGCGACGGTGATCGGACCGTTAATCGGCGGTTTCCTGGTACAGCACGCCTCCTGGCGCTGGATTTTTTATATCAACCTGCCGCTGGGGCTGTTTGCGCTGCTGGTGATCGGCGCGGTCTTTCACAGCAGCAACAAGCGTAGCCAGCACCAGATCGACTGGCTGGGAGCGATCTACCTCAGCATGGCGCTGCTGTGCATCATCCTTTTTACCTCCGAGGGCGGCAGCGTCCGCGCGTGGAGCGACCCGCAGCTGTGGTGCATTCTGGCTTTTGGCCTGGTCGGGATTATCGGCTTTATTCATGAAGAGCGGCTGGCCAGCGAGCCGATTATTCCGCTCTCCTTGTTCCGCAACCGCAGCTTTTTGCTGTGCAGCCTGATTGGCTTTGTTATCGGCATGGCGCTGTTCGGCTCGGTGACCTTCCTGCCGCTCTATTTACAGGTGGTCAAAGAGGCGACGCCGACCGAGGCGGGCCTGCAGCTGATCCCGCTGATGGGCGGCCTGCTGCTGACGTCAATCATCAGCGGGCGCATTATCAGCCGTACCGGTAAGTATCGGGTGTTTCCGATTATCGGCACCCTGCTGGGGGTCGTCGGCATGGTGCTGCTGACGCGCATCACCATCCACTCCGCGATGTGGCAGCTGTACCTGTTTACCGGGGTGCTGGGAGCAGGCCTGGGGCTGGTGATGCAGGTGCTGGTGCTGGCGGTACAGAACGCGATGCCCGCGCAGATGTACGGCGTGGCGACCTCCGGGGTCACGCTGTTTCGATCGATTGGCGGTTCTATCGGCGTGGCGCTGTTCGGGGCGGTATTTACCCACGTGCTGCAAAGCAACCTGCTGCGCCTGCTACCGGAAGGGGCACAGCTGCCGAGGGCGCTGAACCCGGCGGCGGTACAGAATCTCCCGGCGGAGATCCGCCTCGATTATCTGGACGCCTTCGGGTCCGCTATCCATGCGGCGTTTCTGATGGCAGCCTGCATTATGGCGGTGGCGTTTGCGCTCTCCTGGCTACTGAAAGAAGCGCCGCTGAAAACCGGCGCACGCTAGACGGCGGCGGCGATACGCAACAGCGCCTGGCGCAGAGCCGGCGCGGCGAAATCGATGAATTTACGCAGCTTAAGCGGAGCCAGATCCCGGGAGGTGTACAGCAGGTGCACCGGCGCAGGCTCTGGTTCCATCGCCTGCAGGAAAAGCGTCAACTCGCCGCAGGCCAGACCGTCAATCGCCTGGTAGTGCAGCAGGCGCACCACGCCTGCCCCCAGACGGGCGGCGTCGGCGGCGCTTTCGGGTGTAGTCAGCGACAGCACCGGCTGCAGCGCCACCAGCCGGTCCTCCGCCTCTTCGGCGTTAAAGCGCCAGCCGCGATAAGGCATCGGCGATTCAATACGAACGATCGGTAGCGCGGCCAGCTCGCGCGGGCGTTGCGGCATGCCGTGCTTTTCCAGCAGGGCCGGGTGCGCGCAGGTGACGATGCGCATTTCGCCCAGCCGGGTGGCCACCATCCCGCTGTCCGGTAGCGCGCCGATCCGTACCGCTAAATCAATATGATCGCCCACCAGATCGGCGTTGCGGTCGCTAAGCAGTAAACGGACGCGAATCTGCGGGTAGCGGGCGAGAAAATCCGTCACCACCGGTAAAACATGCTGACGGCCAAACATGGTCGGCGCCGAGAGAACCAGCTCGCCTTTTGGCTCCTGATATTCGCCCGCCGCCTGGCGCTCGGCGTTCTCCACCTCTTCGAGAATGCGCCGCGCGGCGGCGACATAATCGACGCCGGTATCGGTCAGCGTCAGCTTGCGGGTGGTGCGGATCATCAGGCGCACGCCGAGGGTATTTTCCAGTTCGCCAACCTGGCGGCTAACGGTGGTCAGGGGCATATTTAACGCCCGCGCCGCCGCCGACATGCTGCCGAGTTCGGCCACTTTCACCAGCAACGCCATCGCGCTGAGTCGGTCCATAATTATCCCGTTTTTCGGAAAGATGATTGTCATATTGCCACTATTATCTTTTCTGCCTGCACAGTCCATGATGAGTTACGCCGCAACGCATCGGGAGGACCTATGCCAGCAGAATTTCTTGATATCGCCATGACGCCGGACGTGATGGCTGTCCAGCATGAAATGGGCAGCGATGAGCTGTGGCAGTCGCCGCATCGCCAGCGCCGGGGTGAGCGCTTCGGCGCCAGCGAGGAGGCGATGATTGCCACCCGCGACAGCTTCTATCTGGCCACCCTTTCGCAAACCGGCTGGCCCTATATTCAGCATCGCGGCGGCCCGGCGGGCTTTCTGCATCTGCTGGATGACACCACCCTGGCGATGGCGGATTTTTCCGGTAATCGACAGTACATCACCACCGGCAACCTGCGCGGCAGCGATCGGGCCTGTCTGTTTTTGATGGATTACCCGCGCCGTGCCAGGCTGAAAATCTACGCCACCGTAGAGGTGGTGGCGGCGGATGCCGACCCGCAGCTGCTGGCGCGGGTCGCGCCGGCGAACTATCGGGCCCGGATTGAGCGTATTTACCGTTTTCATTTGCAGGCTTTTGACTGGAACTGCCCCCAGCATATTACTCCCCGCTACACCGCTCAGCAGGTGGCGGAGTATAGCCAGACGCTGCAACAGCGTATTGACGAACTGGAGCGGGAAAACCAGCGCCTGCAGCAGCGTATTCAAACAGGAGATTCATGATGACCGAACAACGTCCGCCTCTGCCGCCGTTCACCCGCGAGAGCGCCGCGCAAAAAGTCCGTGCCGCAGAAGATGGCTGGAACAGCCGCGATGCCGCTAAGGTCGCGCTGGCCTATACCGTCGATAGCGAATGGCGCAACCGCAGCGAATTTGTTCACGGCAGAACGCAGATTATCGACTTCCTGCAGCGCAAATGGCGTAGAGAGCAGGAGTACCGGCTGATTAAGGAGCTGTGGGCGTGGAGCGATAACCGTATTGCGGTACGCTTTGCCTATGAGTGGCACGACGACAGCGGCAACTGGTTTCGCTCCTACGGCAACGAGAACTGGGAATTCGACGAGCACGGACTGATGCAGACGCGCTACGCCTGCATCAACGATCTGCCCATCACCGAGAGCGAGCGTCTGTTTCACTGGCCCCAGGGCCGTCGCCCGGACGATCACCCGGGGCTGAGCGAGCTGGGGCTGTAAGGCGCGTCCCCGTTCTGCGAAATGAACCTCACCGTTGAAGAGATCCCCGGAGACGGCGCTGCGCACCTGTCCGGGCTACGCGATCGCAGCCGACGGTGAACCCGTAGCCCGGGCAGGCGCATTGCGCCGCCCCCGGGAGAAAGGCGGAAGATGATTTTATTTCCGGTTGCGGTTTTTGCGTTTAAAACCTCGCCCTAAAGTCGTTATAGTTTCAGACGAAAAATAATAACGATTTTCTATGGACTGACGGGGTTATAACAATGAAATTGCGTTTACGGACAGCCGCCGCCGTGGTGCTGGCGAGCCTGCTGCTGGCGGGCTGCGACCAGAAGGGCAGCGATGCGAAGCACATTAAAGTCGGCGTCATTAACGGCGCGGAACAGGATGTGGCGGAAGTGGCGAAGAAAGTGGCCAAAGAGAAATATGGCCTCGACGTCGAGCTGGTGGGCTTTAGCGGCTCGCTGCTGCCGAATGAGTCCACTAACGCTGGCGATCTGGACGCCAACGTCTTTCAGCATCGCCCGTTCCTCGAACAGGATAATAAAGCCCACAACTATCGTCTGGTGGCGGTGGGCAACACCTTCGTCTTCCCGATGGCGGGCTACTCGCGCAAAATAAAATCCGTCGCCGATCTGAAAGACGGCGCGACCATCGCCATTCCGAACGACCCGACCAATCTGGGCCGCGCGCTGCTTCTGCTGCAGCAGGAGAAGCTGATTACCCTTAAAGCGGGCACCGGCCTGCTGCCGACGGCGGTCGATATCACCGACAACCCGCATCACCTGAAAATTATGGAGCTGGAAGGAGCGCAGCTGCCGCGCGTCATCGACGACCCGAAGGTCGACGTGGCGATCATCAGCACCACCTACCTGCAGCAAACGGGCCTTTCCCCGGTGCGCGACGGTATCTTTATTGAAGATAAAAACTCGCCCTATGTGAATATCATCGTGACCCGCGAAGACAACAAAGACGCGGAAAACGTGAAAGCGTTTATCCACTCCTACCAGTCGCCGGAAGTGGCGAAGGCGGCGGAGACGATCTTCAACGGCGGCGCGGTGCCCGGCTGGTAATTTTTCACACAAGGAGACGTGGCGATGACCCGGCAACGCCAGGCTGATTTGCTGCTCATAGCCGCGACGGTTATCGCCGCCTGCGGATGGATTTTTTCCCGTGAAGCGATTGCTGGCATGCCGGTTTTCGCTTTCCTCGGCCTGCGCTTTTTCTTCGCCGCGCTGCTGCTGCTGCCTTTCTGTCGCGGCCTGCGCGTCGAGAGGCAGCACTGGCCGCGCATGATTATCAGCGGCCTGTGGTTTGCGCTCAACCTGTGCCTGTGGATCTACTCGGTATCGACGACCCCGTCGCTGGGCGAAGGGGCGTTCATTATGAGCCTGTCGATGCTGTTCGTGCCGCTTACCGCCTGGGTGATGATGAAGGCGCGGCCGGCGCGGGCCTACTGGGAGTGCCTGCCGATTGCGGTTGTCGGTCTCGGCTTACTCAGCCTGCATATGCCGATTGCGTTTCACCCCAGCCAGGGCTGGTTTCTGCTGACCGCGCTGGTGCAGTCGATCTGGTTTTGCTACACCAGCAAAAGCGCCCGCGAGGTGCCGCTGATCCCGCTGACCACCGTACAGCTTGGCATCACCGGGCTCGTCGGGCTTGGGATCTCCGCCGTCGTTGAAAGCTGGAGCCAGCCGTTTACCCTGCCGACTTTCGGCTGGCTGCTCGCCAGCATCGTTATCGCCACCAGCCTGCGCTTCGGCCTGCAAATGAAGGGGCAGAAGTACGCGGCGGTCGCCAGCGCGGCGATTATCATGGTGCTGGAACCGCTGCTGACGGTGATTGCCGCCGCGCTGTGGTACGGCGAACAGCTACCGCTGCAGAAAATTATCGGCGGCCTGCTGATCCTCGTCGCTCAGCTGTGGTTCCGCTGGCGGATGCTGAAGCCGCTACGCTAAACCGATGCGCCGCTGCGCCATCAGATGCAGCAGCGGCACCAGCGATAGCCCGTCCGGCATCTCGCCGCGGGCGATTAGCTGGCCTATCTCTTCGAGGGTAAACCAGCCCGTTTCCATCACTTCGTCCTGATCTTCATCCATTCCCACCCAGGTCAAATCGTGGGCCAGCCAGGTAATAAACAGCTGGTCGCTGCTGCCGTAGGAGGGGTTATAGCGGATAATTTCGTCGGCGCGCTGCGCCTGCCAGCCGGTCTCTTCCCGCAGCTCGCGCAGGGCCGCCTCGCGCGGGTCTTCGCCTTCGTCGACGCCGCCGGAAGGAATCGCCCACACCACCCGATCGATCAGGTAACGGTAGTGGCGAATCAGCAGCACTTTGTCATCCTGCATCGCCACAATCCCTACAGCCGGGCGAGGATAGTGAATGGAGTAAAAATCCTGCCGATCGCCGGGCGCCATATCAATCCCGACCTTGCGCATGCTGAACCAAGGGGTGTCTGCCAGAACCTCGACATCGTGCATATCGGCGGAGGTGAGTTTCTTTTTCATCGTAGCCACTGTTCCTCAAAGTTGAGCGTTCAGCACACCATAGCCGGGAGCCAATGGCAACCGTCGCAGATTGGCCCGATTTCATCGATCATTGCCCAAACGCCCATATTGCGCCAGGCTTGTGGGACGTACGATGTTCGCCAGATAACCGCGAAGAGGAATGAACATCATGAAAATCACCCATGTGCGTAATGCTACCCAGCTTATTGAATATGCGGGTAAAAAATTTTTGATTGACCCGATGCTTTCAGCCAAGGGCGCCTGGGCGGGCTTCGCCGGTACCGCGCGCAGCGAGTTGCGTAACCCACTGGTGGAATTACCTTTTTCCATTGAAGCGATCGTTGACGTGGATGCCGTTATCGTCACCCACACCCATGATGATCACTGGGACGAGGCGGCGATCGCCGCGATCCCCAAAACCCTGCCTGTTTACGTCCAGCATGACGCCGACGCTCAGCTGCTGCGCGGCCAGGGCTTTCGCGATATTCGTCTGCTCTCTGAGGACAGCGCGTTTGCAGACGTTTCGCTGGTGAAAACCACCTCGGGCCAGCACGGCAGCGACCGCACCTATGCGGTGCCGGCAATGGCCGAGCGCCTGGGCGAAGCCTGCGGCGTGGTGCTGCGCCATCCGCAGGAGAAAACTCTGTGGCTGGTAGGGGATACTATCTGGCGCGATGAGGTGGAAGCCGACATGCTCAGGCTGCGCCCTGACGTGGTGGTGCTGAATGCCGGGTATGCGCACGTCATCGGTTTTGGGCCGATCATCATGGGCAAAGAGGATGTGCTGAAGGCGCACTTCACCCTGCCGGAGGCCAAAATCGTCGCCAGCCATCTGGAAGCGGTGAACCACTGTCTGCTCAGCCGCGATGAGCTGCGCCAGTACGTGGCTGACAATCAGATTGCCGAGGCGGTCAGTATCCCTCAGGATGGGGAAAGTATGGTCTTTTAAAAGCGGAGCGGGCGATGAAACTCACGGAAGTGGCGATTGTGGCGGTGGACGGGTTTAGCCCGTTCCACTACTCGGTGCCCTGTATGCTATTTGGCGATACGGTCTCGGAAACCAAACGCTTTAACCTGCATATTTGCGCCGAACGGCCCGGGCTGCTGAGCGCCCGCGATGGATTCGCGCTGAACGCCAGCGGCGATTTTTCCCTCCTGGAGCAGGCGGATATCGTGGTGGTGCCCTACTGGGGGGCGGTAAATCAGCGCCCTCCGCAGTCGCTGCTGGACGGCCTGGTTCGCGCGCGCAATAACGGCGCGCAGATCGTCGGCCTGTGCCTCGGGGCGTTTGTACTCGGCTACGCCGGGCTGCTGGACGACAGGCGCGCGGCGACCCACTGGGAGTTTGAGCAGGATTTTCAGCGCCTGTTTCCGCAGGTGCGGCTGGATATCAACGCGCTGTACGTTGACGATGAGGGGATTATCACCTCGGCGGGTACCGCGGCGGCGCTCGACTGTTGCCTGTATCTCATTCGTCAGCGCTTTGGCAGCCTTGTCGCCAATCAGATCGCCCGGCGGATGATCGTCCCACCGCACCGTGAGGGCGGCCAGGCGCAGTTTATCGCCCAGCCGGTACCGAAAAACACCCGCGACGCGCGGATAAACGGCCTGCTTGAGTATCTTCAGCAGCACATTCGCGAACCGCATAATCTCGACTCGCTGGCGCAGGTGGCGGCGATGAGCCGCCGGACCCTGACCCGCCATTTCGCCAAAGCGACCGGGATGGGCATCGCCGACTGGCTGGCCGCCGAGCGCCTGCGGCGCAGCCAGCACCTGCTGGAGGCGGGGGATTTACCGGTCGGGCAGGTGGCGGAGGAGGTGGGCTATCGCTCCGCCGTGACCTGGCGCCAGCAGTTTAAAGCGCGCTTTGGCGTCAGCCCGGCGGAGTGGCGGCGCACCTTTCGCCGCGGAGCTTAGCCGCCGCGAATCAGCTCAATATCGGCGACGGTGCCGTGCTCGACGGGCGTCAGGTAATCCAGCCGCAGCGGTTCGGCAAGCAGGTTATTCATCTGCGCGATAAAATTCTGGAAGTGCGGCAGGGCGACATGCGCGTCCAGCGCTTCCTGATTGCGCCAGGATTCGCGCATATAGAACGTATCCGGCGCGTCGCGCAGCTGAAACAGGGCGTAATCGAGGTTGCCCGGCTCCTGACGCGTCGGCAGCAGGAGCGCCTGCAGGGCTTGCCGCAGCGCATCTTGCTGGCCCGGCTTTGCCTTCAGCACTGCGATAATCGAGATCGCTTCGTTGCTCATCTTAAAAGCCCTCCAGCACGATTTTGCCCACCGAACGCCCGGTTTCCAGCTGTGCGTGCGCTTTTTGCAGGTTGGCGGCAGTGATGGCGCCGTAGTGCTCGCCGAGGGTGGTCTTAATGGTGTTGTCGTCAATCAGCGCCGCCACGCGGGTCAGCAGCTGATGCTGGGCGATCATATCCGGCGTTGCGAACATCGAGCGGGTAAACATAAATTCCCAGTGCAGGGAGATGCTTTTTGCCTTCAGCGGCACGACGTCGAGGGTTTCCGGGTCGTCAATAAGCGCCAGCTTGCCCTGCGGTGCGAGAGCGGCGATCAGCTGCGGATAGTGCTGGTCGGTATTGGTCAGGCTGGCGACATGGGTCACCGTTTTAACACCAATCCGCGCCAGCTCGTCGGCGAGCGGTTTGCTGTGATCGATAACATGATACGCCCCCGCTTCCCGTACCCATTTCTGGCTTTCCGCACGCGAGGCGGTGCCAATGACCGTCATGCCGGTCAGCTTGCTGGCGAGCTGGGTCAGTATCGAACCGACGCCGCCCGCCGCGCCGACGATCAGCAGCGTGTCGCCCGCGTTGCCGCCTTCCTCTACGCCAAGGCGGTGGAACAGCAGCTCCCAGGCGGTGATGGCGGTGAGCGGTAGCGCGGCGGCGGAGGCGTTATCCAGCGAACGCGGTTTGCGGGCGACGATGCGTTCGTCCACTAACTGAAACTCGCTGTTGCTGCCCGGGCGGCCCAGCGCGCCGGCGTACCACACTTCATCTCCCGCGGCGAACAGCGTCACCGCGCTGCCGACGGCTTTCACCACGCCGACCGCGTCCCAGCCCAGCACGCGTGGGGTATCGGCGTTAAACCCGGCGCGGACTTTGGTATCCACCGGGTTGACGGAAATGGCCTTCACTTCAACCAGCAGGTCATGCCCCTCGGCAACCGGCTGCGGCAGCTCGATGTCGGTTAAAAAAGGAATATTGCTGCCTTCGGTCGCTGCGCGAGTAATGGCGATCGCTTTCATACACTCTCCGGTTTTGAATGAAGTTCATCGTTTGAATGTATTGAGGATAGACCGCGGCAGGCGGGGGAAAAATGGCCCGACGGCGATAACAGTTATATTGAAAAAGTGAAAATCAGCGGACGCGATAAAAATCGAGCATCACGCCGTCCTGCGTGCGGCCGCCGGAACAGATAAACAGCGAGGTGGTGAGCCAGCGCAGCGCCGGCGTATCCACTTCAAAAGCCGGTACGGTGCGAAAATAGATAGATTCCGGCGGAATATCGCTAAAAAAGCGCATATCATCGCCGAAAAGACGTTCTTTGTACTCTTCGGGTAGGCGGCGAATGCCGTTGTTTTCGATGTATACCGTGCCTTCTTCCACGTGTAATGCATAGCGCGCGGAGAGGCGGCAGGTGCCGTCAGGCTCGACGATCTGGCTGTCGACGCCGCCGGGTAAGACGTGGCCGTTGAGCTCACCGCGTACGATTCCGCTGAGGATAGGGATCAGCTGACGTTTCCCGCTCTGCGGGCTGCGGGAGACGATGACCGGTTTGTCGACCTCAATGGTGATAGAGAAGCTGTGTTTGAGTTCGGGTGTCATCATTGGTCTCCTTTTAAGCCACGTTATCCCGTTAGTGTAAGGATTTAAAGGTGAAGGGAATAACGCAAACATTGGATGGAAATGATTGGCTGGGGAGATGGGAGTGAACAAAAACGGCCGCGATCGCGGCATTATTTGGCGTATTCTGCTGACATAATGCTTTCACACGGACGCGAGGAGTAAAGATGAATACGCTATTTCTGATTGGCCCCGGCGGGGTGGGAAAAAGCACGGTTGGAGCGCTGCTGGCGCAGGCGATGAACTACCGGTTTATCGATCTCGATAGCGAATTTTGCGAGCAGCTTTTAAATATTCGCCAATATATTCAGCGCAATGGATACGAGCGCTATGTGCGTGATAACGCCGCGCTATGCTCTCGCCTGCTGGCGGAGAATCCGCATAAAAAACGAGTGGTGGTGCTCTCCTCGGGATTTCTTGCCACCGATGTCTGCCCGGAGATTGTCGCGGGGAATCGGCAGCTTGTGCGGCAGTCCGGGTATTCCATCCTGCTATTGCCTTCAGAGGATATCGATATCGCTACGCGCATCGTGGTCGCGCGCCAGCTGATGCGCGGCTTTGGTCTGGTCAGAGAAAAAGAAGAGATGAAGTTCCGCCAGCGCTTTAGGGAATATTGTGCATTAGACGATTGCCGGGTAGTTTCGTCTGAGGAGCCGGAGAGGGTGGCGGAGCTGGTGCGGGAGAAGGTGGCTGCGGAACAGCGGAAACAAAAAAGCCTGGAGGCGATGCGTGAGCTGAGTGAACTATCACAGAAGCTGGGATTGTATAACTAAGCATCCTGCAACACAGCCCTGTGGGAATTGCACAGGCCTAAAGATAATCCCGGATCGCGTAGGCCGGGCAAGGCGCCGGTCGGCAGAAAGGCAAGCACAGCAGGTAAATACCTCTCGTACGCGCAAATAAACACGGCGTTCGCTGGCGCGAATATCGCGGATGCGCTCCAGCATCTCATAGAAATAATCGGGTACAGCCGATGTACCAACAGGCGGATTTTTTAACCGCTCATCGTCCATCACAAAACCTTTGATCAGGTATTCCTGGAGCGTCTGGGTCGCCCACTGGCGGAACTGAGTGCCGCGAGGGGAGCGAACGCGATAGCCAACGGCAAGTATCAGAGGCAAACTAAAGAGTTGAACCTGATAATTTTTTCCATCACTGGCAGTTGTTCGGTAAAACCGAACAACTGAATTTTCCTCAAGTTCGCCTTCTTCAAATATATGCTTTATATGCTCGCTGATGGTGGCTTTCGCTTTACCATAGAGTTCGCAGATCATTGCCTGCGAGAGCCAAAGTGTATCGCTTTCAAAGCGGCATTCAACACGTACTTTCCCATCACCGCTGGCAAACATAACGAACTCGCCTATGGGGGACGACGTTAAGTGTTCATTTGCCATATAGCCTCCGGGTTAACCTGCTTTGGTTCGCATAGTATGTCAGAAGAGCATAAATTTCATTAGACGGACGATTAACCCGGCGTCATTTGGGAGCGGCTATCCTGAAGGCGAACATGTCCGGGCGTCAGACGAGATGAAGCGTGTTGTTGATGCTCTATTCCGGAAACGGCAAAGCCTGGGGTAGAATGCAAATCAGCTATAATCAACTCCTTGATAGTTGGTGTGGTTAGACGCTCCGGCTGGGTTCCCGCACATCGGAGCGTTGTCTGTACAAGAGGCTTTTAGGTGGCCTCCTATAAGTTAAGATTAGTTGGATAGGTGGCCTCATGTCAATCATAGCGCGCGAAAAAAAACCAAAGGGCGGCGGTCAGTCTCCGCAGTTTAAAATGCGCATTGATCCGGCATTAAAGGAACAGCTGGATGCTGTGGCAGCGGAAGAGGGAGTGAGTCTCGCGAGCTGGTTTAAAGAACTGGCGAGAAGCGCGCTAAAAGCGAAAGGCATTGAACCGAAAGGCTGATTTTCTGGATAAGTTCATATGGATAAAGATGATTGAACTGGCGGAAGATCACAGGAGTTGAACCTGCCCGGGACCGCTGGCGGCCCCAACTGGATTTGAAGTCCAGCCACCTCACCGGAGATGACGATCTTCCGCGCCTCGATTGCTACATGGAGGCGGGGCGCATTATAGCTACTTTCCTGCATTAACCACATACCCAAACGCACTTTTTTACTGTTAAAACTGGACTTTACAGAACCTTCTTAAACAATTCCTTGCAAAATCCGTGGCTTACACTTTTAAACACTCTTTCAGGCTACCGGGATCACATAAAACAAGAAACGTAATTTGATTATGAGATATCGCAATTCATCTTACTGCGCGGATGGTTTACAAAGCATGTAACCGGTACCAACCCGCGGTAGCGCTGAGAGAAGAGTGTGCGATGAAAGATCATATATTGTCCGTCAAAGAGAAGATTGGCTACGGCATGGGCGATGCCGCGAGCCACATCATTTTTGATAACGTCATGTTGTATATGATGTTTTTCTATACCGATATCTTTGGTATTCCTGCCGGCTATGTCGGCACCATGTTCCTGCTGGCCCGCGCGCTGGATGCGATATCCGACCCCTGCATGGGGCTGCTGGCCGACCGTACCCGCAGCCGCTGGGGGAAATTCCGCCCGTGGATCCTGTTCGGCGCGATTCCGTTCGGCCTCGTCTGCGTACTGGCCTACAGTTCGCCGGACCTGAGCCATAACGGCAAGCTGATTTACGCCGCGGTCACCTACACGCTGCTGACCCTGCTCTACACCGTCGTTAACATTCCGTACTGCGCGCTGGGCGGGGTTATCACCGACAACCCAACGCAGCGCATCTCCCTGCAGTCCTGGCGCTTTGTGCTGGCGACGGCGGGCGGCATGCTCTCCACCGTGCTGATGATGCCGCTGGTGAACTTTATCGGCGGCGAAGACAAAGCCTTTGGCTTTCAGGGCGGCATCGCGGTGCTCTCGGTGATCGCTTTCCTGATGCTGGCGTTTTGCTTCTTCACCACCAAAGAGCGCGTCGAAGCGCCGCCGAGCTCTACCTCGATGCGGGAAGACCTGCGCGATATCTGGCGCAACGATCAGTGGCGTGTCGTTGGTCTGCTGACCATCCTCAACATCCTCGCGGTCTGTGTTCGCGGCGGCGCGATGATGTATTACACCACCTGGATCATGGGATCCGCTGGCCTGTTCACCGCCTTTCTCACCACCTACTGCGTCGGCAACCTGATTGGCTCGGCGCTGGCGAAGCCGCTCACCGACTGGAAATGCAAAGTTAGCGTCTTCTGGTGGACCAACGCCCTGCTGGCGGCGTTGAGCGTGGCGATGTTCTTCGTGCCGATGGACGCCGAAATCACCATGTTCGCCTTTATCTTCGTGATTGGCGTGCTGCACCAGCTGGTGACGCCGATTCAGTGGGTGATGATGTCCGACACCGTCGACTACGGCGAATGGTGCAACGGTAAACGCCTGACCGGCATCAGCTTTGCGGGCACCCTGTTTGTGCTCAAGCTGGGCCTTGCGCTGGGCGGCGCGCTGATTGGCTGGATGCTGGCGGGCGGCGGTTACGATGCCGCGGCCAAAACCCAGAACAGCGCCACTATCACCATCATCATCTCATTGTTCACCCTCGCTCCGGCGGTCTGCTATCTGCTGAGCGCGGTTATCGCTAAACGCTACTACACCCTGAAAACCCCGTTCCTGAAAAAAATGATGGCGGAGCTGGCTCAGGGGGCGCGTCGCAACGAGCAGGAATTCATTGCAGCGCCGAACGGCAAAGAATTGCAAAACTAAGAGGAAGCTATTCATGAAAATCAGTGATGGAAACTGGCTTATTCAACCAGGGCTCAATCTGATCCAGCCCGTGCAGGTCTATGAGGTTGAGCAGCAAGGTAACGAGATGGTCGTCTATGTGGCGTCGCGCGAAGTTCGCGAACGCGCCGCCCAACTGGACGTTCCGCTATTTACCGTGCGCTTCTTCTCACCGCAGGAAGGGGTGATCGGCGTACGCATGGAGCACTTCCAGGGCGCGCTGAACAACGGCCCGCATTACCCACTGAACGTTGTAAAAGATGTGAAGGTGGAAATTCACAACGGCGCTGAATTTGCCGAGCTGAAGAGCGGCAATTTGACCGCACGCGTCACGAAAGGCGACTTCTGGTCGCTGGATTTCCTGCGCGACGGCGTGCGGATTACCGGTAGCCAGCTGAAAAACGACGGCTACGTGCAGGATACGAAAACCAACCGCAACTATATGTTCGAGCGCCTGGATCTCGGTGTCGGCGACACCGTTTACGGCCTCGGCGAGCGCTTTACCGCGCTGGTGCGCAACGGTCAGACGGTCGACACCTGGAACGAAGATGGCGGCACCAGCACCGAACAGTCATACAAAAATATCCCGTTCTATCTGACTAACCGCGGCTACGGCGTGCTGGTTAACCATCCTGAGCGCGTTTCTTTCGAAATCGGCTCCGAGAAAGTCTCTAAGGTGCAGTTCAGCGTCGAAGGCGAGCACCTGGAGTACTTCGTGATCGACGGCCCGACCCCGAAAGAGGTGCTGAACCGCTATACCCGATTTACCGGGCGTCCGGCGCTGCCGCCAGCCTGGTCTTTCGGCCTGTGGCTGACCACTTCGTTTACCACCAACTACGACGAAGCGACGGTTAACTGCTTTATCGACGGTATGGCGGAGCGTAATCTGCCGCTGCACGTGTTCCACTTCGATTGCTTCTGGATGAAAGCCTTCCAGTGGTGCGATTTCGAGTGGGATCCGCTGACCTTCCCGGACCCGGAAGGCATGATTAAACGGCTGAAAGAGAAAGGGCTGAAGGTCTGCGTGTGGATCAACCCGTATATTGGCCAGCGCTCGCCGGTGTTTAAAGAGCTGCAGGAGAAAGGCTATCTGCTGAAACGTCCGGACGGTTCGCTGTGGCAGTGGGATAAATGGCAGCCGGGCCTGGCGATTTATGACTTCACTAATCCGCAAGCCTGCCAGTGGTATGCCGACAAGCTGAAAGGCCTGGTGGCGATGGGCGTTGACTGCTTCAAGACCGACTTCGGCGAGCGTATCCCGACCGATGTGCAGTGGTTTGATGGTTCCGATCCGCAAAAAATGCACAACCACTACGCCTTCATCTATAACGAGCTGGTGTGGAACGTGCTGAAAGAGACCGTCGGCGAGAAAGAAGCGGTGCTGTTCGCCCGCTCCGCCTCGGTGGGCGCGCAGCAGTTCCCGGTACACTGGGGCGGCGACTGCTACGCCAACTATGAATCAATGGCGGAAAGCCTGCGCGGCGGCCTGTCGATCGGCATGTCCGGCTTTGGGTTCTGGAGCCACGATATCGGCGGCTTCGAAAACACCGCGCCCGCCCACGTCTACAAGCGCTGGTGCGCCTTCGGCCTGCTGTCGAGCCACAGCCGTCTGCACGGCAGCAAATCCTATCGCGTGCCGTGGGCTTACGATGACGAGTCCTGCGACGTGGTGCGTCACTTCACGCAGCTGAAATGCCGCATGATGCCTTATCTCTACCGTCAGGCGGCGCTGGCCAATGAGTTCGGTACGCCGATGCTGCGTTCGATGATGCTGGAGTTCCCGCACGACCCGGCCTGCGACTATCTGGATCGGCAGTACATGCTGGGGGATTCAGTGCTGGTGGCGCCGGTGTTTAGCGAAGCGGGCGATGTGCAGTTCTGGCTGCCGGAAGGCCGCTGGACCCATCTGTGGCGCAACGACGAAGCCCAGGGCAGCCGCTGGCATAAGCAGAATCACGACGTGCTGAGCCTGCCGGTGTACGTGCGCGATAACACTCTGCTGGCGCTGGGCAACAACGACCAGAAGCCGGACTACGCGTGGAACGAAGGTACCGCCTTCCAGTTGTTCAACCTCGACGATGGTCGCGAAGCCGTCTGCCAGGTGCCGGCCGCGGACGGGTCGGTGGTCTTTACGCTGAAGGCGAAACGCCAGGGCAACGCCATCACCGTCAGCGGCGAAGGCAAGGCCAGCGGCTGGACGCTATGCCTGCGCAATATCCAGCAGGTAGCGGGCGTGCAGGGCGGCGCTCAGGCTGGCAGTGAGCTGGGCGTGGTGGTGACCGCGCAGGGCAATGCGTTGACCATCACGCTGTAAGTTTTTGCTTCCTGAAGCACGGGTTCACAGCCATCTGCGGACCCGTAGCCCGGACAAGGCGCGTCAAGCGCCGCCTCCGGGAATGCTATCCGGCTAAAGGCGGTTTACCATTCCCAGGTATATTCTTATGGTGAATTGAGATCGCTATCACGTATATTTCTTCCTGAAATGTGATCTGAATTATAATTATTCCTTAATCCCTCTCTTCGTTTTATTTCTGTCCGGATGTCTGGACAAAATTTAGTATTGTTGTTTACGCCTCAGCTACTTATATTTATCCTCAATGATTTATGTAGCGCTCGCGTGGTATCGCGATGTCTCCAGCCATTAATCTGGTATGCAAAAAGGGTAAATAATGCAAATGATTACCTCACGACAGAACAGATTATTGAAATTTCTCCTGCCCCGCAGAGAATACGTTACGCTGATGAAAATTGCCGAATATTTAAATGTGTCAGAAAAAACGGTTCAGCGTGATTTACGCTTTTTAGAACAGTGGTTATCTGAGTGGAAAATGACGATCGACAAACGCTCAGGCGCCGGCGTGATGCTGATCGCTGATAATGTCACCGACCTGCTGCAATTAGACCAATTACTCGGTAACGAGGGGGAGGACAGCAATGTCATGATGAATAACTCCCGGCGTGTGAAAATTGCTTCGCAGCTGTTAAGTGAGACGCCGCGGGAGACATCAATTAATAAGCTCTCTGAGCGTTATTTTATCAGTAGCGCTTCTATCGTTAATGACCTGAAAATTATTGAATCCTGGATTACGCCGCTCGGCTTAACGCTGATCCGCAGCCAGAGCGGGACGCATATCGAAGGCAGTGAAAACAGCGTCCGCCAGGCGATGGCGTCGTTAATTAATGGGGTAATTAATCATAATGAGCCCGGCTGTATTATTCATTCCCGGCTGGACTCAGGAAGCTATAAAGCGCTGGTGCATTATTTTGGTGAAGATGACGTTATATTTGTACAGTCATTATTACAGGAAATGGAGCGTAAGCTGTGCTGGTCATTAGGCGAACCGTATTATGTGAATATCTTCACCCATATCCTGATTATGATGTATCGCATTACCCGTGGAAACGCCTTACCGCGGCGTGAACAGGGGCAGCAGATTTTTGATGAGACGATATTTAGTGTTGCCCAGAATATGCTGCGTAAAATTGAACTGCGGATTGACCATTCGCTGCCGGAAGATGAAGTCTGGTTTATTTATCAGTACATCATCTCATCCGGCGTTATGGTGGAAGAGCGTGATGACGTCAGCATGGCGCGCTATATGCACTCAAGCGATGAGGCCAGACAAATCACGGGTCGCCTGATTAGCGCCTTTTCTACCATGATTGATATCGATTTAACCGCCGATCGCGCGTTATACGATGGTCTGCTCATTCATATAAAGCCGCTCATTAACCGCCTTAATTTTCGGATTTATATTCGTAACCCTCTGCTTGAGGATATCAAGGGTGAGCTGACGGACGTATGGCCGCTCACCCAGCGGGCCGTCAATCAGGTTTTCAGCGGCTGGGGCGAGTGCGCGGTTTCCGACGACGAGGTTGGCTATCTCACCGTTCATTTCCAGGCGGCGATGGAAAGGCAGGTCGCCAGCAAGCGCGTTCTGCTGGTTTGTTCTACGGGAATCGGCACATCTCATCTGTTGAAAAGTAGAGTGTTGAGAGCGTTTCCTGACTGGACCATCGTCGGCGTAGTTTCGGCAAGCAGCCTGCATACCCTTCAACCGCAGGACAAGATTGAACTGGTTATTTCGACGATTAATCTGCAGGAAATAGCTTTGCCGGTAGTCTATGTTAGCGCATTTTTTAATGATGCCGATATCCGACGGGTTACGGAGAAAATCATTACCGACAAATTACATCGCGCGGCAATATCTGCTGTAGATAATGAAGTTTTATATCCATGAGGTAAAGAATATGGACATAACCAGGATTTTAAACACCAAACGCGTTTTGTTAGATATGCACGCTACGAATAAAGCGGAAGCCATCGAGGAGTTAACCGACTTATTACAAAAAGACGGGGCGATAAGCTGTCGCGAAACCTTTATTCAGGATGTCTGGCAGCGTGAGTCGGAAGGCTCAACGGGGTTTGAAAATCATATTGCGATCCCGCATGGAAAGTCGTCCGCCGTTGTTAATACCACCCTTGCCATTGGCCGCACCCGGCAGGATATCGCTTGGGAAACGCTGGACGGCAGCCAGGTACGCTGCATTATTTTATTTGCCGTTCGTCTGGAAGATCAAAATACCACCCATATTCGCTTATTGTCTCAGGTCGCTGGCGCGCTGGCGGATGATGACATTATTGAACAACTGCTCAAAGAAACCAGTCCGCAGAGGATTATTGATCTGTTTAACCAATATGCCGAGTCGGATATTTACTAACAATAACTAGCGGAGTCCGAGATGAATATTGTCTGTGTTGCTGCCTGTACCGCAGGTATTGCTCATACTTATATTGCACGTGAGAAACTGATTAAAGGCGCGAAAGCGCTGGGCCACAATGTCAAAGTCGAAACCCAGGGAACCATTGGTACTGAAAATGAACTGGCGGCGGAAGATATTGACGCTGCGGATGTCGTTATTCTTGCCATTGATGTGAAAATCAAAGGCGAAGAGCGTTTTAAAAATAAACGGATTGTCAGAGTAAAAACGGAAGTCGTGATTAAGTCGCCGATTCAGTTTATCGAAAAGGTCGAAAAATCCTTAGCGAATGCCTGATCCTTAATCTGGAGGGATCTACCATGAGTGAGAATAAAACTCCCGTCTCACAGGAAATTAAGAAGCATTTATTAACCGGTATTTCATGGATGATACCGCTGATCGTCGCCGCCGGGATCTGTATCGCGCTGGGACAAGTCCTTGGCGGGACGAACGTCGGCGAGAAAACCGGCACCATTCCGTGGATGTTAAACCAAATCGGCGGCTGGGGAATGGGGCTGATTGTACCCTTGATCTGCGCCGCTATCGCTTACTCCATTGCCGATCGTCCTGGATTTGCTCCGGGTTTGATCGTGGGTTTTGTCTGCGGGCAAATTCATACCGGTTTTATTGGCGGCATGCTGGGCGGCTTCCTCGTGGGCTACACGGTACTGGCGCTGAAGCACTATATTCGGCTGCCGAAGTCGATGCAGGGGCTGATGCCGATTATGGTGCTGCCGGTATTAAGCACCATTATTAGCGGTTTGCTGATGATGACTCTGATCGGCAAGCCCATTGCCTGGCTGCAGGACGCGCTGATCCACCTGCTGGAGTCGATGCAGGGCGGCTCGCGTTTCCTGCTGGGCGCCATCCTTGGCGCCATGGCGACCTTCGACTTCGGCGGTCCGGTGAATAAAACCATGTCGCTGTTTGCCGATGGTCTGCTGGTCAGCGGCGTTTACGGCCCGGAAGCGGTGAAGTTTGTGGGTTCGATAATCCCGCCGTTCGGTATCACCCTCTCGTTCCTGCTGACCCGCCATAAATATACCCGTGCCGAACGCGAAGCCCTGAAGGCCGCGTTCCCGATGGGGATCTGCATGATCACCGAAGGGGTGATCCCCATCGCCGCCCGCGATCTGCTGCGCGTCGTGGGATCCTGCGTGGTGGCGTCAGCGGTGGCCGGTGGCCTGATCATGACCTGGGGCGTCGAGAGTCCGGTGCCGCACGGTGGGATGTTCGTGGTGCCGCTCTTTACGCATCCCCTGCTGTTCTGCCTCTCTCTGGCGATTGGCACCGTGATTTGCGGCGTGATGCTCTCGCTGTGGAAAAAGCCGGTAACCGAGCGCGATGAAGAGTTTGATGAGCTGAACGACCAAAAGGTCAAAGACGACGAAATCACCTTTACCCTCGAATAAACGGAGGCCCTATGTTTGCCGATATGAAAAGTATGGTGATCAAAGCCTGGCGTGAACGGTATGCCCTGCTGGCGATTAACTGCATGAACCTGGAAAGCGCACGCGCGGCGGTGCGCGTGGCGGAAAAACATCGCGCGCCGATTATTCTCAACCTGTATCAGGGTCACCTGTCGCACTTTCCGGCGACGACGGCGGCGGCGGTAGTCAGGGTACTGGCGGAAGAAGCGAGCGTACCCGTGACGTTAAGTCTCGATCACGGCAAAGACCCGATAAAAATACGTCAGGCTTTCCGCGCCGGATTTAGTGGATTAATGATCGATGCTTCGGCGTTCGCGCTGGCGGAGAACATCCGCCAGACCCGAGCGGTCGCTGAACTGGCCGCCAGCGTTGGGCTGTGCGTGGAGGGCGAACTGGGGCACCTGGCGGATGCGCCGCGCTACGACCAGGCCAGCAATGCCGATTTAATGACCCAGCCGCAGGACGTCTCTCCCTTTATCGAACAGACCGGGATTGACCTGCTGGCGGTCTCCGTGGGAACCGCCCACGGTATGTACGCCCCCGGCGTAACACCGATGCTCGATTTCGACCGCCTGGCACAGATACAGCGCGCGTCATCCGTGCCGCTGGCGCTGCACGGCGGGAGCGGTACGCCGTTCGAGCAGCTGCAACGTTGCCCGGAATTCGGGGTCGCAAAAATCAACGTTGGGGCGGCGGTATTTGAAGCGGGGAAAGCGGCGCTGCTGCACACCCTGTGCCACGACAGCACCATTGAGCTGGCCGATGCGCTATCGGTGATGGAGCAGGCCAGCGCTGACGCCATCGTCCCCTATTTACGCGCATCCGGCTCTATCAACAAAGCCTGATTAACTTTCAGTAACGCCTTCCATGCTGGCGCCCGTATGCCCTGGCAAGGCTTACTACACCCTGAAACTGGAGAATAACGATGTTAGTTTCAATGCAAGAATTACTTAAACCCACCCGTGAACACGGTTTTGCTATCGGCGCATTTAACGTGGCGGATAGCTGTTTTATTCGCGCCGTGGTGGAAGAGGCGGAAGCGACAAATACGCCGGCGATTATTTCCATTCACCCCAGCGAGCACGATTTTGTTGGCGACGCGTTTTTTAGCTACGTGCGGGATATCACCCAGCGCAGCCGCGTGCCTTTCACCCTGCATCTGGATCATGGCGCATCGGTGGAACATGTTTTACGTGCTATCCAGTGCGGCTTCACCTCGGTGATGATCGATGGCTCGTTGCTGCCCTATGAAGAAAACGTGGCCCTGACCCGCGAGGTGGTGCGGCTGGCGCACGCGGTAGGCGTGTCGGTGGAAGGTGAACTGGGGACCATCGGCCAGACCGGGACTTCCGTGGAAGGCGGCGTGTCAGAAGTGACCTATACCGACCCGGCGCAGGCGGAAGATTTCGTCGCCCGCACCGGCGTGGATACGCTGGCGGTGGCGATTGGCACCGCGCACGGTATCTATCCGAAGGGAATGCAGCCGAAGCTGCAGATGCACATTCTGCGCGATATCGCCGGACGTCTGTCGATTCCGCTGGTGCTGCACGGCGGCTCGGCTAATCCGGATACGGAAATTGCGGAATCCGTTACGCTTGGCGTCGGCAAAATCAATATTTCCAGCGATATGAAGTATGCCTATTTCCAGAAAGCGCGCGAAATTCTGGCAAAAGAGACCTGGTGGGATCCGAATGTGATTTACCCGGAGCCGATTAACGCCGCGCGCGAGGTGATTCGCCACAAAATGAAGCTGTTTGGCTCAACCGGCAAGGCCAGCCTGTACTGATCCCCCGGCGGGGCGGGGAAACCTGCCTCGCTATGAATAAGGAGGCCGGTATGAAGTATTTGGGGCTGGATATCGGCGGGAGCAAAATCGCTGCCGTAGTGATGGATGAACAGGGCCATGAATGGAGGCGTTTTCGCGTTGAAACGCGAAAACAGACCCGGCAGCAGTTTATTGCAACGCTGGTGGAGTTAATCACCGCGATTGGTGATGAGCTGGCTCAGCCTTTGGCTATCGGTATCGCCCTGCCGGGGAGTATCTCCCCGCAGAGCGGCAAGATCCGCAATGCCAATATTCAGGTCATCAACGGCTGCCGCTTACAGGATGAGCTTGAGCAGCGCCTGGGCCAGCCGGTTGTGCTGGCGAACGATGGCAACTGTTTCGCTTTATCAGAGGCCTGCGATGGCGCAGGCGCCGATTATTCACTGGTATTTGGCATGACGCTGGGGACCGGATGCGGGGGCGGTATTGCGCTTAATCGCCAGATTTTCCCCGGCGCGTCAGGGATTGCGGCGGAGTGTGGGCATATCACGCTGCCGGGATATCAGGAGGTCAACGATGGGCCGCCCGCGCGCTGCTATTGCGGAAAATATAACTGCGTCGAGTCCTTTATTTCCGGCACCGGGCTGAGCGCGCGCTATCGTTTGCTGACCCAAGAGGCGCTCAGCAGTCAGGCTATTATCGCCCGGGCGCTGGAGGGCGAGCATGCCGCCTGCGAGCAGGTGCTGCGCTTTCGCCAGCAGCTGGCGCGGACGCTGGCGACGGTGGTGAATCTTATCGATCCCGGCGTGATTGTTCTCGGCGGCGGTCTGTCTAACGTGGCGCTGCTGGTGAACGACCTGGAGGCGGATGTCGCCCCGCTGGTGTTTACCGACCATTTCATTACCCCCATCGTGCCTGCCCGACATGGCGACAGTAGCGGCATGCGCGGCGCAGCCTGGCTAGCCGTCCGAAGCGGAGTCGAAAATGAAACGTTCACAGATTAACTACGCGATTGATAAAGCGCACGCTATCGCCGAGTCCTTTCGCATTTGCTTACCCGAGTTTGCCAGCTTTACCGCCGATATCTGGGCGAAAAAGCGGACTGAAGAGTGGCGAGAAGTTCGGGATCTACAGCTTGGCTGGGATATTACCGATTTTGGCAGCGGCCGTTTTCAGGAAACCGGACTGACGCTGTTGACCCTGCGCAATGGCGCGCCGGGCGATTCGCGCTATCCCAAACCCTACGCCGAGAAGATGTTGCAGATTCAGCAGGATCAGCAAACCCCCTGGCATTTTCATTATCACAAAATGGAAGACATTCTGAACCGCGGCGGTGGCCGGCTCTGTCTGCAGCTGGCATGGGCAACAGAAGATGAACGGCTGGATATGCAGCGCAGCGTGAGCGTCGCGGTTGATGGCCGCCAGCGCACGCTGAAACCGGCAGAAACCCTGGTTCTTAACCCCGGACAGGGTGTTTGCTTGCCGCCCACGCTGTACCACCGTTTTTGGGCTGAAAACGCGCTGGTGATGGGCTGGGAAATTTCGATGGTGAACGATGATAAGCGCGATAACCGTTTTCTGGAAGAGAGCGGCCGCTTCCCGATGATTCAGGAAGATGAACCAAAAAAATGGTTATTGTGCAGTGAGTATGGGTGCTGAAAAAAGATAGACATTGCCGAATCCACCACCCTCTTTAGCGGAGGGTTTTTTTATTCCATTTTGTCTAAAAAAGTAACGTTCATTTCATTCTGGTGATTGATGACACAGACGCCAGCGCCGCCGGGTGATAGCGTAGTTTAGCGCTGAGAGGAGCCCGGTATGGATTTAGAAAACATCTTTCGTGACGTGAAGCTAAGCAAAACGGAAATGACCGTGCTGCGTTTTATTCAGAACGATCCTGAGCAATGCGTTCGCGAGGGGATCCGCGCCGTGGCGGAGCACTGTTATAGCAATCCCTCTTCGCTGGTGCGCCTGGCGAAGAAGCTGAAATTCAGCGGCTGGCTGGAGCTGGTCTATTTTATTAAATTCAATATCACCATGCCCAAACTCGATGTGACCAACGACATCGATTATATGAGCATTCAGCCGGCGGAGCGGATAGCTCCGCTGCTGGAAAGCCTGCAACATCACCGCATTTTGATTCACGGCAGCGGCTTTTCGCAGCTGATCGCCCAGTATATCTACAATAAATTTTTGGTGACCGGGGTGAATGCCAGCCTGGCGCTGTGGCCGGATTACGAAATTCTCGAGCAGAAGAACGCCGCCAAATTTGATTCGATCTGGATTATTTCCAAATCCGGACGCAGCAGTTCGGCGCTGAACTGGGTGAAAGCGCTGGAAGGCAAGGAGATTAACCTGGTCTGCTTTACCGGCGATTATCAAAGCCCGCTGGCGCAGGCGGCGGATACGGCGTTTATCATTCATGACCCGCAAAAGTTTGATGACGATATTTACTGGAGCAATCCGTTTTTCGGCTACTGCATACTCGGCTTTGAGCGGCTGCTGAAGATGTGGTTTATGCAGGCGGGCCTTCCCGGAGGCGGCGCCTGACGCGCCTGTCCGGGCTACCCGGCCCGCAGTCGGCGGCGAACCCGTAGATACTGTGAACGCCTGCAACTCTTTTCACCACTGTCATCTTCTCCGGCTCCCGGATGACAGGCACAACAACGACAGCGACATCCCGCGCTGTCGTTTCATCCGGCACGCTTTCTTACGCTATCAACAGCTCATGCTGTGACGCATCGAACGCCTTTCCTGACTTCAGTACACCGTACGCCACCTGCGCCAGCTTTCGCATCATCGCCCCTATGATGACTTTCGCACGCTTTCCATTCCCTTCCAGCCTTTTCCTGAACGCTTTTCCCCACGCCGTATGGTACAGCGCCGATAACGCTGGCATGTATAGCGCTTTGCGCAGATGAACCGGTCCCGCCTTGCTCATCCGGCTCGCCCGCATCACGCTGCTGCCTGACTCATGCTGCACCGGCGTCAGTCCTGCATACGCCGCGAACTGCCGCCCTGTACCGAACTTCAGCTTCAGGCCCGTATACGCCAGCAGAACCGCCGCCGTTTTCTCTCCGATGCCCGGGATACTGTTCAGCAGCTTCCGCCGTTGTTTCATATCCGGGTCATTATCCGTCAGGTCTTTTATCTGTTTTTCGATACGCGCCAGCTCCGCGCTCAGACACCCCAGCAGGATATCAATGCTGGTCAGCTGAACTTCCGGCGCGGTTTCCCGCCGGTTTTTCTCCTGTGTCTGCATCTCTGTCAGCGCCTGATGGCGTAACACCGGGCTTTCAGTGCCCGCTCTGTCGGATGGGGGCCTCCCAGGCTGGCGGGCGTTTTTCCCGGCAGAAGTGAGCCAGCATACGGGCGTCCACTTTGTCGGTTTTACTGCGCAACCCCTCACTCTGTGCGAAAGCTTTACTGAGGGCGGGGTTGATGACGGACACGGTATACCCGGCATCACTCAGATGCGCGGCCGCGTCTTCCATGTAGGTGCTGGTGGATTCCATGCAGACATGGGCACGGTTCACATCATGGCCGCGAAGCCAGCGGACCAGCGCTTCGTGCCCGGAGAGGGTATTGTCAAATTTTTTACAACGATGCCGGCCATCAGGGCGAAGAATATCGACATCCAGTTTAGCTTTGGCGACATCAATACCGATGAAGTGGAGTTCATTTTCCATAGTGAAACCAACCTTGCGAATACGGGTTACCGGTGAAAGCCGGTCCATGATACTGTCCGGTTTATCACATGAGAAAGAACGGCGGTCCGGTGCAAAGGATCTACGGAACAGGCGCGAAAGCCTAAGCCCGGACACGGCATCCGGACCGCCATCAGAGAGAACTGGCCGGTTCTTTCTGACGGGTTAATCATACAAGCCCGGATAAGGCGTTAGCCGCCATCCGGGGGATTTTACCGGACGTTTATTGCCAGTCGGCGAACTGCTTATCGTCGAGATAGGCTTCAACCAACGTTTTCGCCAGCGAATACGAGCCGACCAGCGGATGCGCCATTAGCGCCCGTACCGCCAGCGATTTATCGCGCTGCAGAATCGCCGCCACCGCCAGCCGCTCATACTCTTTCACGCTGGCGATCATATTTTTCTGCGCCGTCGGCACATGCTTCGGTGTCACTGGCTTCAGGCCGTCTTTACTCAGGTCGCAGCTGATCTCAATCACATCATCCGGGCGCAGGAAGTCCAGCGTGCCGTTGTTCGACATCGACACCACGATACGCTTGGTGGCGGTGCTGTTGACCGCCTCCAGAATATCCAGCGCCACGCCCGCGTAGCCGCCGGTATCCGGCTCCTCGATAAACTGCTTTAAGGTCAACGGCTCGCGGGTATGGAATTTTTCCTGCTGCGACTCGTTCTGCATATAGCTATTTTCCCGGCGCAGATAGTGCTTCATCCAGAGGGTAAACGCCGCTTCCGGGTTGGCTTTCACATCCACGGTCCGCAGCTCTTCGCGCATATCGTGATTGATGAGGGCAATCTGCTCGCCGCGGGTTTCCGGCGCGTTCTGAATCGCTTTTAAAGCCACTTCGCGATAGTAGTAGTAATAAAGATATTCATTCAGCAGCTGCTTATCGCACAGCTGAACCAGCTCCGGTGAAAAGTACTGCATTGCCGTCTTGCGATACAGGTCCGGGCTGGCGATCAGGCGCTCGGTGACATCCTCGCCGCGCACGGTGAAGTGGGTAAACCAGGAGAAGTGGTTCAGCCCGTAGCACTCGACGCCGAGATCGCGCTCGTCGCAGCCGAGGATTGCCGGCAGCTCGCGAATCAGCTCCGACGGCGCGTCGCAGATGCCGTACACCCGACGCTTAAAGCCGGATTTGATAATCGCCTCGGTGACCAGGCCCGACGGGTTGGTGAAGTTAAACAGAATGGCGTCTTCGGCGGCATGTTCTTCAATCAGGCGGCAGTAGTTGAGAATCGCCGGAATGGAGCGCATCGCCATGGCGAATCCGCCCGCCCCGGTGGTCTCCTGACCCAGCGTATTGTGCTCCAGGGCGATACGCTCGTCGCGGATCCGGCTCTCATCGCCGCCGACCCGCAGGGTGGTGATCACATAGTGGCTATTTTTCAGCGCCGGCACCGGGTCGCTGGTCACGCTGAAGTGAATATCCGGGCGAATAGCATTAAACACATAGCGGGCAATCTCGCCGAATATCGCCAGGTTCTCCGCGGAGCTGTCGAGAAATACCACTTCCGTTAACCCAATGCGGTGCGCATTATATGCCAGAGATTTTGCCAGAAACGCAGAGCGAACGCCGCCCCCGCCTAATACGGTTAATTTCATAAATCACTCCCAATTAATTTTCTGCTAGCCAGCTATCAACCCGGGAACGAACCTGTCCCACTTTGACGCCGTAAATAACCTGAACTTCATTTCGATTTCGTACTACGCCATTTGCGCCGGTGCTTTTTAATATCGTATCGTCAACCAGATCCATATTATGAATAGCGACGCGCAGGCGGGTGAAACAGTTGTCGACGGAAATAATGTTCTCTTTACCACCCAAGCCATTGATAATTTCGTTAGTCACCGACTGCGGTTCGCCCATTTTTTTACGATAATCCGCCTTGCTATATAACTTCACGTTTTCATCGTCTTCACGACCCGGCGTTTTGAGATTCAACTTAACGACCAGGGTGCGGAAGATAACGTAGTAGACGGCGAACTGACCGATCCCGATAAGCACGTAGCCGGGCCAGCGCGTCAGGGATACCGGCAGCGGCAGGTTGTAAATCAGGAACTCAATCAGCCCGGAAGCGCCCCAGGGACGCACGGTAAAGATGTCGCAAATCGCCTGCGAGGCCGCGGTTAAGGTGGCGTGGATCACCCACAGCAGCGGCGAAACGAACAGGAAGGTAAACTCAATCGGCTCGGTGATGCCGGTGAGCATGGAGGTGATAATGGCCGGTAGCAGAATCGCTTTGGCCATCATTTTTTTCTCCGGTTTCGCCGTGTGGTAAAACGCCAACGAGGCGCCGGCCAGGCCGAAGATGGTGGTCATCCCCTGCTGCGAGAAACGCAGCGCCTCGTTCATCACCGGGGTTAAATCCGGGTGGCGCATATAGGCGAGGAAAATCGCCTGGGTACCGGAGACGACCTGGCCGTCGACGCTCAGCGTGCCGCCGATTTGCGTGAGCTGGAACGGCGACCAGACGAAGTGGTGCAGGCCGGTGGGGATGAGGAATTTTTCAAAGAAGCCGTAAACGAAGACTCCCGCTACGCCGGCGTTTTTCATAAAACCGGTCAGCGCCGCGATGCCGTGGGTCATAAACGGCCAGAACCAGGTAAAGGCGATGGCGTAGAAAATGACGACCGGCGTCATCGCCACCAGCGTCAGCTTGGCTCCGCCGTACATGGAGAGCGCGCCGGGTAGTTCAATCGTCGAGACTTTGTTATGCACCCAGGCGATGGTGCAGCCGAGAATAATCCCGAGGAAAACCCCCATATCGACCACCACAAAGCCCAGCAGCTGAGTCTGCCCGGTACCGTAATATTCGCCGTTAATTTTTTCCGCAAGGCCGTGGGTATGCTCCAGCCACGAGTGGTTAGCGCCAAGAAACATGATAAAACACATTACCGAAACCAGCGCGACTTCGGTTTTTTTATCTTTTGCCAGACCATAGCTAATGCCGACGCAAAAGAGTAATCCCAGATTGCCGAATAAAGGCCAGAAGGTATCGCCGAGGAGCTGTCCGAGCTGGTGTAAAAAACTGGTCTCCGAAATTAATGTTGGGTTAGTTAAGACTGAACTGAGTGCCAAAATTAAGCCAATGACCGGCAAGAACAATACTGCGCCGATCATTGCTCTGGAGAATTTTTGCATATTCTCCAGAATACGCTGACGTATTACGGACATGGTTGTTCCTTTATTTTTGTAGGTTCAGGGACTTTAATTATTTTTTTAACTTCCAGTATTTTTGTTATAGCAAGTCCGTTATTTGAAAGGAACAGGTTGCGGGAAATAGGTACAAACAGCCGCTTAATGGCAACAGGTTTCGCGAACGGAACAGGCCCTCTCCCGTGGGGAGAGGGGGAGGGAGAGGGAAAGTCAGGGAGTCGTTGTCGCCGGTGCTGAAGGGGGCTGGGGGCTGGAGACCTCCCGTTGCGCATCACCTGCGCCACCTGCTGTTTCTCCATATTTATCGCGCTAAGCTGCCCGTTGACGGTCGGCTTCAGCGGCGCATCCGCCTGCACGCTGCCGGTCGCCGTCAGCTGAAGGTTCCCGTCGCCGGAAACCGGCAGCGCGGGCCAGCCCCACGCCTGCAAAATATTCAGCGGCACGCCGCGACCGTTGAGGCTCAGGTTGACCTGGCGCTGCGGGAGCTGCGACACCGCCGCGGTGGCTTGCAGGATCCCACGCTCGGTAAAGGCGCTGAGCTCGTTAACGTTCACCGTTGAGGCGTTGGCGCTCAGCTTCAGCGACGGGCGGCGGACGTCAATCCGGTTAAACGTCGCGGCGGCGGCGTTCAGCGTCGCGCTACCGCTCCACACGCCCCAGCTGCGGTTTTTCACAAGCTGCAGCTCGCCGCCGTAGCCGTCAAGCGCGGTGATTTGCCACGGGAACGCCGGTTCAATATCGATAATCAGGTTGCGGCTGGCGCTGAACTTTCTCAGCGTCAGGCTTTGCAGCCAGTCGGGCAGCGGCGCCATCCACAGCTGCTTCCAGTTGTCCGGCAGGGTGTATTCCAGCCCGGCGAACGCCGCGTCATCCAGCACCAGGGCGCGGCCGGCGCGCAGCCAGTTGCCGGATGTGCGTACCATGCCGCCCTCCCAGCGTGAGGTGAACTGGCGCAGCGCGATGCCCTGCGGTGAGAACCCGGCGTTAAGGATCGGGTCGAGGAAGTGCAACGAGCCGTAAATAAACTCGTTGGCGTTCATCGACAGCGTACCCTCCTGGCTTTGCCAGTCGCCGCGGCTCAGGGTGAGGTTGCGCAGATTAAGGTCGAGACCGGCGATCGCCCAGTCAGGCCCCTGCAGGCTAGCGTCGGTGACATCAAGGCGGCCAATCTGTAGCGAGGGCAGGGTAGTCAGCGGCGCGAAAAAGTCGGCGAGGGATTTATCGCTTTGCAGGCGGATTTCGCTGAGGCGCAAATTATCGACCTGCCAGCCGCCGTCGGCGCTGCGTTTCGCCGTGCCGGTGAGCGTACCGCGGGCGACGTCCGCTCCAATGGTCGAGAGGGACACTTCGCCGTTATCAATATTCCCCTGAATCAGCACGTTGCTGGCTTCAATACCGTTGAGCGTCATCGAACCGGCGCTGATCTGAATCTGCGTTTTCTTGCCGAGCACGTTGCCCGCTTCCGGCGCCCACGGGCTGACGCCGCCGGTGACGCGCTGCGCGCTCAGATCCCAGTCGCTCTCCGGGCTGTTGAACGCCATATTGCGCAGCTGCAGACGGTCGGCGGCGAACGGCAGCGCCGCAGAGGAAGGGGAAAAGTTTAGCGTGCCGTCGCTGAGGACGATTTCGTCGGCATGCAGCGGGTCGCTAAACTGGCGGCTGCTAAAACCAATATCCACCGTTTGCGCCACCAGCGTGGCGGGTTTGCCGTCGCGGCCGAGGGTGACGTTTTGCAGCTGCAGGTGCATCGGCGAGGAGAAATTATGGTTCATCTTGTTGAAAGAAACCTTCCAGCCGGTGCCGTCGCTTAGCCAGGCGCTGGCCTGGCGCCCACCCCACTGGGTTTGCAGCAGGAAGTAAGCGGCAATAATCACCACCAGCAGGGCAATCAGCAGCCAGAGAATCAGCTTTCTGAGAAATTTCATGATCTTCGATCCTGAGCGAGGCACATAAGGCTGTTATGCCCGAATTATGCGCAATCCTCAAGACAGGAATTGTGTAATGAGATGATGTGAGATTGATGATGCAGACGCCCCGGCCAGCATCGCGCGGCCGGAGCGTCAGAGAGGATCAGTTTTTCTCTGGCGGGAAAATCAGATTCAGCACAATCGCCGTGATACCGCCAGCAGCGATACCCGAGGAGAGCAGGTTCTTCAGCCAGTCAGGGGCGAACTGCAGGATCAGCGGCTGCTGGGAGACGCCAAGGCCGACGGCCAGCGACAGGGCGATAATCAGGATCGCCCGGCGGTTCAGCGGCTCGCGGGAGACGATACGCACGCCGGAGGCGGCAATGGTGCCGAACATGACCAGCGTCGCGCCGCCGAGCACCGGCTCAGGAATATGCTGTACAAAACCGCTCACCGCCGGGAACAGCCCGAGCACGATCAGCATCAGCGCGACCACGAAACCGACATAGCGGCTGGCGACGCCGGTCAGCTGTATCACGCCGTTGTTCTGGCCAAAGCAGGAGTTCGGGAAGGTATTGAATACCGCCGAGACGAAGGAGTTCAGGCCGTTAGCCAGCACGCCGCCCTTCAGACGCTTCATATAGAGCGGGCCGGAAACCGGCTGCTCGGAGACGTCAGAGGTGGCGGTAATATCGCCGATGGTTTCCAGCGAGGTAATCATAAACACCAGCATCAGCGGCAGCAGCAGGTTCCAGTCGATGCCCAGCCCGTAGTACAGCGGCGTAGGCACCATAATCAGGCTGCTTTCCGTCGGCGCGGTATTGGCCGGCAGCATATCGAGCAACCATGCCGCCAGGTAGCCGGCCGCCATCGCGATAACCAGCGAAGCGATGCGCAGATATGGGTTGCGCTGGCGGTTAAGGATAATGATCAGCGCTAGCACGATGCCCGCCAGCAGCAGATTTTTCGGCGCGCCGAAGGTGTGATCGGCCATAGCCGCGTAGCCGCCGCCGATGGAGGTCAGGCCAACCTGAATCAGCGACAGGCCGATAATCATCACCACCACGCCGGAGACCAGCGGGGTAATAATGCGGCGGGCGAGATGCAGGACGCGGGAGAGAACCATCTCCGTACAGCTGGCCAGCATCAGGGTGCCGAACAGCGCGGCCATCATGGTCGGAACATCGGCGCCGCCGGTTTTCAGCGCGGTGCCGCCCATGATCAGCGGCGCGACGAAGTTAAAGCTGGTGCCCTGAATTGAGAGCAGACCGGAGCCGACCGGGCCCCAGGCTTTGATTTGAATGATGGATGCCACGCCGGAGGCGAAAAGGGACATGCTGATGATGTGTTGCGTATCCTGAGCCGGAAGGCCCAGGGCCTGGCAAATTAACAGCGCCGGAGTGATGACCGCGACAAACATCGCCAGCAGGTGCTGGAACGCGGCGAACAGGGTTTGCGGTAGCGGCGGGCGGTCTTCGAGGCGGTAGATTAATTCGCTGGTTTGCTTGTGCGCAACCGGTTGCGCATTTTCTGACTCTGCGGTGTTAACGGACATCACAACAATCCCAAAGGTGGCAAAGCGGGGATTTTATCGGACTGTAGACCAAAAGCAAACGTTTGCCACTCGTTAGCGATAAATATTTATACAAGGAATAGGCAACAAACATTTATTAACATTTTGTATGCTTGAACGCATCAATATCCCTACAAAATATCTTTTCCTGTCCTTTTTTCCACACTTCTGCTTAAAATCCCTTCCCGATTACTCATGATGAGAAGCAATCGACACCGGGAATATCGTCGCGTGTGAATGGATCATGCGCCTATAAGGAGCTCTTTTTTATGTTTCATCTCGATACCTTATCGACGCTCGTTGCCGCAACTTTAGTGTTGCTACTGGGTAGAAAACTCGTTCAAACCGTTCCTTTCCTCAAGAAATACACCATTCCTGAGCCCGTCGCGGGCGGCCTGCTGGTCGCGCTGGCGCTGCTGGTATTAAAGAAAAGCATGGATATCGAAATTGATTTCGATATGAGCCTGAAAGATCCGCTAATGCTGGCGTTCTTCGCCACTATCGGCCTCAACGCCAACCTCGCCAGCCTGCGGGCTGGCGGTAAAGTCGTGGGGACGTTCCTGATTGTGGTGGTGGGGCTGCTGCTGCTGCAAAACGCCCTCGGTATCGGCATGGCGAAGCTGCTGGGCCTCGACCCGTTGATGGGGCTGCTGGCCGGTTCGATTACCCTTTCCGGCGGCCACGGCACTGGCGCGGCGTGGAGTAAGTTGTTTGTTGAGCGCTATGGTTTCGCCAACGCCACCGAAGTGGCGATGGCTTGCGCAACCTTCGGCCTCGTCCTTGGCGGCCTGATCGGCGGGCCGGTGGCGCGCTATCTGGTTAAGCACTCTTCTTCCCCTGACGGCACACCGGACGATCAGCTCGCGCCGACCGCGTTTGAAAAGCCGGATATGGGGCGCATGATCACCTCGCTGGTGCTGATTGAGAGCATTGCGCTGATCGCCATCTGCTTAACGGTAGGGAAGATCGTTGCGCAACTGCTGGCGGGAACCGTATTTGAACTGCCCACTTTCGTTTGCGTATTGTTTATCGGCGTGATCCTGAGCAACAGCCTGTCGGCGCTGGGGCTGTATCGCGTGTTCGATCGCGCGGTGTCGGTGCTGGGTAACGTCAGTCTGTCGCTGTTCCTGGCGATGGCGCTGATGAGCCTGAAGCTGTGGGAGCTGGCGTCGTTGGCGCTGCCGATGATTGCCATTCTGGCGGTGCAGACGGTAGCGATGGCGCTGTATGCGGTGTTTGTGACCTACCGGATGATGGGTAAAAACTACGATGCCGCGGTGCTGGCCGCCGGCCACTGTGGTTTCGGCCTCGGCGCGACGCCGACGGCGATTGCCAACATGCAGGCGATAACCGACCGTTTCGGTCCGTCGCACATGGCGTTTCTGGTGGTGCCGATGGTGGGCGCGTTCTTTATCGATATCGTTAACGCGCTGGTGATTAAGCTCTATCTGCTGCTGCCGGTATTCGGCTGATAAAAACCCGGAGACGCTGCGCTACAGGCCAGCGCGGTTTTTGGTTTTGGTAGCCCGGCTAAGGCGTTTACGCCGCAAGCCGGGAATACCTCAACAAACTTACGCTTCGTCGTGCTCTTCCCACGCCAGCGCGCGTTTTACCGCTTTCTTCCAGCCGCTGTAGCGATAGTTACGCTCGGTGGTTTCAATTCCCGGACGGAACTCGCGCTCGATAACGGCTTTCTCCTGCAGTTCATCCAGATTCTGCCAGAAACCGACCGCCAGACCGGCCAGATAGGCTGCGCCCAGCGCGGTGACTTCACGGACTTCCGGGCGCTCCACGCGGGTGCCGAGAATATCGGACTGGAACTGCATCAGGAAGTTGTTGGCGACCGCTCCGCCATCAACGCGCAAGGCGTGCAGTCGGATCCCCGAGTCAGCCTGCATCGCTTCCAGCACGTCGCGGGTCTGATAGGCAATCGACTCCAGCGTGGCGCGAATAATGTGGTTGGAGTTTACGCCGCGGGTCAGGCCGAAGATCGCGCCGCGGGCGTACGGATCCCAGTACGGCGCGCCGAGGCCGGTAAAGGCCGGAACGACGTACACGCCGTTGGTATCCTTCACTTTGGTGGCGAAATATTCGGAATCGAACGCGTCGCTAATCAGCTTCATCTCATCGCGCAGCCACTGAATGGAGGCGCCCGCCATAAACACCGCGCCTTCCAGCGCATAGTTCACCTCACCGCGCGGACCGCAGGCGATGGTGGTCAGCAGGCCGTGCGTTGACGTCACCGCTTTCTCGCCGGTATTCATCAGCATAAAGCAGCCGGTACCGTAGGTGTTTTTCGCCATTCCTTCTTTAACGCACAGCTGGCCGAACAGCGCAGCCTGCTGGTCGCCGGCGATACCGGCGATCGGAATACGCGTCCCGCCCTTACCGCCGATGTTGGTCTGGCCGTACACTTCGGAAGATTTGCGCACTTCCGGCAGCATGGCGCGCGGGATATCCAGCGCGTCGAGCATTTTGTCGTCCCAGTCCAGCTCGTGGATATTGAACAGCATGGTACGCGAGGCGTTGGTGTAGTCGGTCACGTGAACGCGTCCCTGGGTCATTTTCCAGATAAGCCAGGTATCTACGGTGCCGAACAGCAGCTCGCCGCGTTTAGCGCGCTCGCGCGCGCCTTCGACGTGGTCAAGGATCCACTTCACTTTGGTGCCGGAGAAGTAGGGGTCAACCACCAGGCCGGTGGCCTTGCGGATGTACTCTTCCATGCCGTCGCGCTTGAGCTGCTCGCAGATTTCGGCGGTACGGCGGCACTGCCAGACGATAGCGTTATAAATCGGCTTGCCGGTTTCACGCTCCCACACGATGGCTGTTTCACGCTGGTTGGTGATACCGATCGCCGCGATTTCATCGGAGCTAATATCGGCTTTTGCCAGCACTTCGACCAGCGTAGAGCTTTGCGATGCCCAGATCTCCATCGGGTCGTGTTCAACCCAGCCTGGGCGCGGATAAATTTGTTCGAATTCTCGCTGAGAGACGCTGACGATATTGGCATCGTGATCCATTACCACGGCGCGGGAGCTGGTGGTGCCCTGGTCGAGCGCTACGATATATTTTTTGTCGGTCATAGTATGAGTCCCGTAGTCAGATTACAGCGAAGCTTTGTGTTGCGTCGTAGAGGGGGATGCGGCTTCTTTCTCTTCGACGACGCAGGTGTCGCAAGGCAGGTGGCGGCCAATCAGCTTGCGGTAGCAAAATGCGCCCAGCGCAGCACCGACGATTGGCGCGCACAGCGGCACCAGGAAATAAGGAATATCTTTGCCGCCGGTGAAAGCGACATTGCCCCAGCCTGCCAGCCAGGCGAAGGCTTTCGGTCCGATATCACGCGCCGGGTTCATGGCGAAGCCGGTCAGCGGGCCCATGGATGCGCCGATAACGGCGATCAGCAGACCAATCAGCAGCGGCGCCAGCGGGCCACGCGGCACGCCGTTGCCATCGTCGGTCAGCGCCAGAATGACGCCCATCAGGATAGCGGTAATCACCATTTCTACCGCGAAGGCCTGCACAAAATTGATATGCGGGTTCGGGTAAGTAGAAAAAATGCCTGCCAGCTCGAGACTTTCGACGCTACCGCGCACCATATTGTGGGTATGTTCGAAATCGAAGAAAAGATTGTAATAAAGCCCGTAAACTAAAGCCGCAGCGCAAAAGGCGCCAGCGAATTGCGCAATGATAAAAGGAACAACTTTACGACCGTCAAAACAGGCGAACAGCCACAGCGCGATGGTGACCGCCGGGTTAAGGTGCGCACCGGAAACCCCTGCGGTCAGGTAAATCGCCATGGCGACGCCCAGACCCCAGATGATGCTGATTTCCCATTGACCGAAGCTGGCTCCCGCGACCTTAAGCGCAGCGACGCACCCAACGCCGAAAAAGATCAACAACCCGGTACCGAGGAACTCTGCGATGCACTGGCCTTTTAGTGTTGATGTTTGGCTCATAATCGAATCCTGAAGCGTAGTGATGATTATTGTATGTGTGAAGGTCGCAGGCGACCACGCTGCCATGTAGGCATAGTGTTAATTTATCGTTAACGAACAAAAACGAGAAATATCGAAATTCAAATGTGTGTACCACGTCAAGAAAATGAGCGTTTTCGCGCCATAAACGCGTGTTCGGTCGTTTGCGGGAGCGTTTCACCGCGCATTTTTTTACGCCTTGATTAACAATTACGAAAAACTGCCGGGTAAAAGCGGCGAACGGACCAGGTAAAGGCTGAAAAGTGTCGCAAACCGCAATCTACGCGGGTTGTCGCTGGACAGGGGCGACGGGGCTTCATACAATCGACTACATCACCACTGTAGTGCGCTAATTTTCGTTAAGGCGTCAACGCGTATACGAAACGGACGGTTTCTATCAACGCCTTGCAAGTTCAGGAGAGGTATGACGATGTCATTAGAAGTGTTTGAGAAATTAGAATCTAAAGTTCAGCAGGCGATTGATACCATCACTCTGTTACAGATGGAAATCGAAGAGCTGAAAGAGAAGAACAACACGCTGGCGCAGGAAGTACAGAGCGCACAGCACAGCCGTGAAGAGCTTGAGCGTGAAAACGGTCAGCTGAAAGAACAGCAGCAGGGCTGGCAGGATCGTCTGCAGGCGCTGCTGGGCCGTATGGAAGAAGTCTAACGCTTCCCGCCCTCTCCCGTTCGGGAGGGGGCAACACTTCCCCGTTCTATATACTCGCAAGTTATAGCCAATCTTTTTTTATTCTTTAATCATCAGTCCGCTTTCTGGCACGCTTAATCCATCACAACACTACATAAAGAGAGCGGTGCGATGAATAAGTGGGGCGTGGGGTTAACTCTGTTGCTGGCATCCGCCAGCGTTCTGGCAAAAGACATTCAACTATTAAACGTTTCTTACGATCCGACGCGCGAGCTGTACGAACAGTACAACAAAGCTTTTAGCGCCCACTGGAAGCAAGAAACCGGCGACAACGTGGTGATTCGTCAATCCCACGGCGGCTCCGGCAAACAGGCGACCTCGGTGATCAACGGTATTGAAGCCGACGTGGTGACCCTTGCGCTGGCCTATGACGTCGATGCAATTGCCGAACGCGGCCGAATCGACAAAAACTGGCTGAAACGTCTGCCGGATAACTCCGCGCCGTATACCTCCACCATCGTGTTCCTCGTACGTAAAGGCAACCCGAAGCAGATTCACGACTGGAACGACCTGATTAAACCAGGCGTGTCGGTGATTACCCCGAACCCGAAAAGCTCCGGCGGCGCGCGCTGGAACTATCTGGCGGCCTGGGGCTACGCCCTGCACCAGAACAATGGCGACCAGGCGAAGGCGCAGGAGTTCGTAAAAGCGCTGTTTAAGAACGTCGAAGTGCTGGATTCCGGCGCCCGGGGCGCGACGAACACCTTCGTAGAGCGCGGGATAGGCGATGTGCTGATCGCCTGGGAAAACGAAGCCCTGCTGGCGACCAATGAGCTGGGTAAAGATAAATTTGAGATCGTGACGCCGAGCGAATCGATTCTCGCCGAGCCGACGGTTTCCGTGGTGGATAAAGTAGTCGACAAGAAGGGCACTCGCCAGGTGGCGGAAGCGTATCTGAAGTACCTCTATTCGCCGGAAGGCCAGGAGATTGCGGCGAAGAACTTCTATCGCCCGCGTGACCCTGAAATAGCGAAAAAATACGCCGATGAGTTCCCGAAACTGAAGCTGTTCACCATTGATGACGTGTTTGGCGGCTGGACGAAAGCGCAGAAAGAGCACTTCTCCAACGGCGGCACCTTCGACCAGATCAATCAGCGTTAAATAGCCTCTTCTTATTCCCGGCAGCGGTGAGTTTGTCGGGAATAGGGGGTAGCCCGGACAGGCGCATAGCGCCGCCTCCGGGAAAACACACCGAACCTCTTCCTGTTTTCATTTAGTCATCAAACTGCGTTACTCTTCCGTTTCTGGCTGAGACAGGAAAATAGAATGCGAAGAGTACGATACCTTTTATTAGCGCTGCTGGTGGCGGTTGTGGCGGCGATAGCCGGCGGCTACTACTGGCTCCATTCCGGCAACCCTGATGCGTTGCGCAAAATTGTTCTGCAACAGTGCGTCCCCAATCAACAGCAGCGCCAGGATCCCGCGCCCTGCGTGGAAGTGAACCTGAAGGGCGGCTATGTCCTGTTTAAAGACCGCAATGGCCCGCTGCAGTATCTGCTGATGCCCACTTACCGCATTAACGGCACCGAAAGCCCGCTGCTGCTCAATCCCCTGACGCCGAACTTCTTCTGGCAGGCCTGGCAGGGGCGTGAAATCATGAGCCAGCATCGTGGTTCCGCCGTATCGGATGACGCGGTCTCGTTGACGATCAACTCGCGCAGCGGACGCACGCAAAATCATTTCCATATCCATATCTCCTGCCTGCGTCCCGATGTCCGTACTCAGCTGGACAAGGAAGCGCCCGCTATCAGCAGTCGCTGGTTGCCGCTGCCCGGTGGACTACTGGGCCACGAATATCTGGCGCGCCGGGTCACCGAAACGGAGCTGGCGCAGCGCAGCCCGTTCCTGATGCTGGCTGAAGAGGTGCCGGAAGCGCGCGAACATATGGGGCGTTTCGCGCTGGCGATGGCGAAGCAGAGCGACGGCTCGCTGGTGCTGCTGGCGACCGAGCGTAACCTGCTGACGCTGAATCGCGCATCGGCGGAAGAGATTCAGGACCATAGCTGCGCCATTCTGGCATCCCGTTAATTTCCTTTACGTTCCCGCCATTCATTATCTCCTTGATTCCTATCCCGGTTTAACGTCGGGGTAGGATCGGGTGTATAAAAATATGTGAAACCGATCAAAAGATATAAAGGTATACCTTTATATCTTTTTGAGGATCGTTACACTCTCTTCATAGCCTCCATTGCGTGTCTGACTGGTGGCTTATTTATAAAAACGTTTTTATTTCATGTAGTGACATCATTAATTGTTCCCTCTATTTGCGCGGCTAAGCGTAAAGGAATATCAACATGAAACTTTCTATCGTGGAAAAAATCGGCTTCGGCGCAGGAGATATGGCGATAAACGTTGTGATCATCGCCATGCAGCTGCTTCTCGCCTATTTTTATACCGATATCTACGGCCTGAGCGCCGCTGATGTCGGCGTACTTTTCGTGGTTGTGCGGATGATCGATGCCATTATCGATCCGGCCATGGGCGTCCTTACCGATAAGCTGAATACGCGCTGGGGACGCTATCGCCCGTGGCTGCTGTGGTTTGCCATCCCTTTTGGCTTCGCCGTTTATTTAATGTTTATCACGCCTGATATGGTTTATATGGCCAAGCTGGCGTGGGCCTATGGCACCTATATTCTGATGACCCTGGTCTATACCGCTATCACTATTCCCTATATCTCGATGATTGGCGTGATTACCAGCGATCCCGTGGAACGGCTAAGCGCAAACGGCTATCGCTTTGTGATGACCAAAATTGCCGCTTTCCTGGTCACTATTGTCGTCCCGATGCTTGCCGTCTGGCTGGGGCAGGGCAACAAGGCGCTGGGTTACCAGTTTTCTATGGGGCTAATGGGCGCGATGGGGGCCCTGCTGTTTATCTTCTGTTTTCTCACCACCCGTGAACGTAGCGAGCCGGAAATTACTTCGCTATCGGTAGGGAAGCAGTTTAAGTATCTGTTACGTAACGATCAGTGGATTATTCTTGGGGTTGTTATTTTATTGCTGATGTGCGGTTACGTTATTCGCGGTTCCGTCGCGGCCTATTATGCCAAGTATTATCTTAATGGCGGCGATAGCCTGATTTCACCTTTTCTGACTACCGGCGTTGTCGCCTCTATTCTGGCGATGATCGCCACCACCTGGATAACCAAGTTCTGGGATAAAATTAAGATGTTCCGCTACACCCAGATTATTACCTTTGTACTAAGCGCGATGATGTATTTCTTCGTCGGGCGTGAAAATCTTATCCTGGCATTTACGTTCTATTTTCTTATTAATTTCTTCTGCGATATGCAAATGCCGGTGTTCTGGTCCTCTATCGCCGAAGCGGTGGATTATGGCGAAAAGAAAACCGGGCTGCGGGTATCCGGCCTCGCGTTTGGCGGCATTCTCTTCTTCCAGAAGTTTGGTATGGGGATCGCGGGGGGCGTACTGGGATTTCTGCTGAGCCACTTTGGCTATCAGGCCGACGTTGAACAGAGCGCGCGTTCGCTCACCGGTATTGCGCTGATGATGACGCTCATTCCGGCACTGTTCCATCTTGCGGTTGGGCTGATTATGAAAAAGTATCTGATTAATAACGAATATTATCGTGATATTCAGCTCGCCCTTGCGCAAAAACAGGCATAAGGAGGCGTAAATGAATGCCATGAATAAGGTTTGGGCGATCGGAGACGCCTCCGTAGACCTGGTACCGGAAAAACAGAACAGCTACCTGAAATGTCCCGGAGGCGCTTCGGCGAACGTGGGGGTCTGCGTTGCCAGGCTGGGCGGAACGTGCGGTTTTATCGGCTGCCTTGGCGACGATGACGCCGGGCGTTTCCTGCGCCAGGTTTTTCAGGATAACGGCGTCGATGTCTCTTCGCTGCGGCTGGATGCGAGCCTGACCAGTGCGGTACTGATCGTCAATCTGACGGCTGACGGCGAGCGCAGCTTTACCTATCTGGTGCATCCGGGGGCTGATACCTACGTTTCACCTCAGGATCTGCCGACGTTCAGAAAATACGAATGGTTTTACTTTAGCTCCATTGGTCTCACCGACAGTCCCGCTCGCGAGGCATGTCTTGAGGGCGCGCGAAGAATGCGGGAGGCCGGCGGCTACGTTCTGTTTGATGTCAACTTGCGCAGCAAGATGTGGCGCAATACCGCTGAGATCCCTGACCTGATCGCCCGCTCCGCTGCGCTGGCGTCTATCTGCAAAGTCTCGGCCGATGAGCTGTGTCAGCTGAGCGGCGCCAGCCACTGGCTGGATGCGCGGTATTACATGCGCGATCTGGGCTGTGATACCACCATCATTTCGTTGGGGGCCGAAGGGGCGTTGCTCATCACCGCCGAGGGAGAGTTCCTTTTTCCCGCCCCGCGCGTGGAGGTCGTCGATACCACCGGAGCTGGCGATGCCTTTGTCGGCGGCCTGCTGTTCACGCTTTCCCGCGAAAACTACTGGAATCATGCCTTGCTGGCGGAGGCCATCAGCAATGCCAACGCCTGCGGCGCAATGGCGGTGACGGCAAAAGGGGCAATGACCGCTCTGCCGTATCCCGACCAGCTCAATACTTTTCTGTCCAGCCGTTCGCTGGCACAAGCCATGACCGTGAAATAAGGAGTCATCATGCACGTTGATCAAAACAAAATACTGGGATGCCTGGTAGGCGCCGCTGCAGCGGACGCGATGGGCGCGGCGACGGAAGTACGGACCCAGCAGCAAATTAAGGACTATTTCGGCGGCTGGGTAACGACCTTTCAAAAACCGCCAGCGGATACGTTTGGCCGCTGCAACGAAGCGGGTATGTGCACGGATGATTTTATTCAGGCGAAATACATTATGGACGCGCTGCTGCGTCATCAGCGCCAGGTCAGCGATGAGGCGATGCGCGAGGCCTTCCAGCAGTGGCTGGATTACCCTTACTACGCCAACTTTACCGGCCCGACGACGCGTGCGGCAATGAAAGCGATATTCAATGACAATCGTGCCTCCTTGCAGGGCGATCTTGAAGGCGAAAAGCAGTCGGTACAGATTATTAATAAGGGAAACGCGGAAGCCACCAACGGCGCCGCCATGAAGATTTGGCCGGCGGCGGTGCTGCATCCGGGGGATATTGACGCGGCGATTCACTGCGCGCTGCAGATTTGCCGCTTTACGCATAATAACGTGCTGGCGATGTCCGGCGCAGCGGCGATGGCGGCGGCAACCAGTGAAGCATTAAGATCGCAGACCAATGCGGACACCATTATTGCCGCCGGTATTTATGGCGCGCAAAGAGGCTATCTGCTGGCGCAGGAGCAAGGAGCGATGATGGTGGCAGGCCCATCCGTTGCCCGACGCATCGAGCTGGCCGTGGCTATCGGTCAACGCCATCGTCATTGGGAAACGGCGGTGGTGGAACTTGCCGATATTATTGGTTCCGGGCTGCACGTCAGTGAAGCCGTACCGGCGGCCTTTGGCCTGTTCGCGTGTTGTCCGAATTCTGCCGTAGATGCTATTATCTCCGGCGTTAATATCGGCAATGATACTGATACTGTCGCTACCATGGTTGGAGCGATTTCCGGCGCATTCCATGGCGTGGAGGCTTTTCCCGCCGATTATTTAACGACCGTGGATCGTATGAATCATTTCGATTTGGCACAACTGGCCAGGCAAATCGCAGGGTAGCGAATTCACCCTGCCGGGGACGGTAAAACGTCCCCTGCTGGCGAAGACGTGAGGTGCGCAGTTTGCAGGTTGATAAAACGAGCTTTACTCCGCTTTATAAGCAACTATTTTTTATCATCTGTCAGCAGATTCAGAATGGGTCCTTGCCGTTAGGCAGCCAGTTGCCGACGCAAAAAGAGGTTGCCAGAGCCTATAACGTCTCGCTCATCGTGGTTAAACAGGCCTGGAGCGAATTAATCAATGCGGGCATTATTTCGTCCCAGCGCGGAAGCGGATCGGTAGTGTGCTCAGTGCCGGAGGGAGTGAGCTACGGCCACACGTTTCGCGGCATTACCAGCGATCTTCAGGATGCCAGCGTCGAGATAGAGAACCGTATTCTTGAGATTGCGCCGCGTCGCGCGCGTGACGCTCAGGCAGATGGTTTGAGCCTGCCCGCCCATCATCATTATCTCTATATCTCGCGTATTCGTTGCCTGAATAATCGTCCGTTTAACCATGAAAAGATCTATCTCGATCTTAGCTTCTTTCCCGATCTGCAGCTCACGCCAGAGGCGCTGGAACATACGTCGCTTTATTCGCTATTAAACGTCACCAGTGACTCGGCGATTGAAAAGGTTGAGGCGATCTTACCTTCCCCCGACCTGTGCGAAAAACTGCAGATCGCGGCGAATAAACCACTATTATCCGTCGCCAGACAGACGTTTCAGGCCGGGCATAACAGCCCTTTTGAATATTGCCGTTATTACGTGCTGTCGGAATACTTTGGCGAAATTCATTATCACTAATCTGCCCGCACCGGTGTTGTCATAACCCCACTATATCTGGCGTTTACCTGTCCTGTTGTCCGTCGTATTCTTGCTGAAAAAAACGACAGGAGACAGGTATGTCGCTCTGGTTTTCCCACCCTCTGTTCCTTCCCTCTATCATCGTCGGCATCACTATTCTCCTCTGGGCGACCTCTTTACTACCGGAGTTTATGACCGCGCTGCTGTTTTTTGCCGCGGCGATGATCGCCAAAATCGCGCCGCCGGAGGTGATTTTCGGCGGCTTTGCCTCATCGGCGTTCTGGCTGGTGTTCAGCGGCTTTGTGCTGGGGATCGCTATCCGCAAAACCGGACTTGCGGACAGGGCGGCGCGGTCGCTTTCGTCGCGGCTGACCGACTCCTGGCCGCTGATGGTCGCCAGCGTGGTGCTGCTCAGCTATGCCTTGGCGTTTGTGATGCCGTCCAATATGGGACGTATCGCGCTGCTGATGCCGATTGTGGCGGCAATGGCCAGGCGTGCCGGTATTGAAGAGGGGACGCGCCCGTGGTTTGGCCTGGCGCTGGCGGTGGGGTTCGGTACCTTCCAGCTGTCTGCCACCATCCTACCCGCCAACGTCCCGAATCTGGTGATGAGCGGCGCGGCGGAGGGATCATATGGTATTCACCTGAATTACCTGCCCTATTTACTGCTGCATACGCCGGTGCTCGGCTGGCTCAAAGGCGCTGTGCTGATTGCATTAATATGCTGGCTGTTTCCCGGAAAACCGCACCCGCCGCGCGACATGACGCCGCTGCCGCCGATGAGCCGCGATGAGAAGCGCCTGGCGTGGCTGCTGGCGGTGGTGCTGACGCTCTGGGTGACCGAAAGCTGGCACGGCGTGGGGCCGGCCTGGACGGGGCTGGCGGCGGCGGTGGTAACGCTGCTGCCGCGGGTCGGCTTTATCAGCGGCGAGGAGGTTTCCAGCGGCGTGAATATCCGCACCTGTATTTACGTTGCCGGCATTCTCGGGCTGGCTATCACCGTGACCCAAACTGGTATCGGCGGCGTGGTGGGCAATGCGCTGCTGCAGATTATGCCGCTGGATAAAGAGAGTCCGTTTACCAGCTTTCTCGCGTTGACCGGCATTACCAGCGCGCTGAACTTTATCATGACCGCCAACGGCGTACCGGCGCTGTATACCACCTTCGCGCAGAGCTTCTCCGATGCGACCGGCTTCCCGCTGCTGAGCGTGATTATGATTCAGGTGCTGGGGTACTCCACGCCGCTGCTGCCGTATCAAGCGTCACCGATTGTGGTGGCGATGGGGCTGGGGAAAGTGCCTGCAAGGGCGGGAATGCTGCTGTGTGTCGCGCTGGCGGCGGTGAGCTATTTGATTCTGCTGCCGCTGGACTATCTGTGGTATCAGGCGTTGGGGAAACTATAGCGGGGTAAAAAACCCGGCTTGCGCTGTGCTGAGCCGGGCTACAAATATTGCAGATTTCTGGTCAGTAGCCCGGTTGCGAAGCGCGACCGGGGGTAGCCTTTAAAGCGAATTACGCTTTTTTCGCGGCTTCTGCTGCTTTAACGATCACCGCGAAAGCGTCAGCTTTCAGGGATGCGCCGCCAACCAGCGCGCCGTCGATGTCCGGCTGGGTGAACAGCTCCGCTGCGTTGCCCGCGTTAACGGAACCGCCGTACTGGATGATCACTTGTTCAGCCACTTTCGCATCGGCTTTCGCGATGTGATCGCGAATGAATTTGTGCACCGCCTGGGCCTGAGCCGGGGTAGCGGATTTGCCGGTACCGATCGCCCATACGGGTTCGTAAGCGATAACCACGCCTTCGAAGGCCGCCGCGCCCTGAGTTTTCAGAACGGCGTCGATTTGACGGGCGCACACTTCTTCGGTTTTGCCCGCTTCGTTTTCCGCTTCGGTTTCACCGATGCACAGTACCGGGATCAGACCCTGCTCTTTCAGTACCGCGAATTTTTTAGCGATCAGCTCGTCGGACTCTTTGTGGTAGGTACGACGCTCGGAGTGGCCGATGATGATGTACTGAGCGCCGATGTCTTTCAGCATTTCAGCGCTTGTTTCGCCGGTGAATGCGCCGGACAGGTTCAGGTCAACGTTCTGCGCGCCCAGGTGAATGTGGCTGCCGGCAGCGGCTTGTTTCGCCAGGTCGATGTACATTTCAGGCGGAGCAATTGCAACTGCACAGCCGGTCACGCCAGCCAGTTCGGTACGCAGGTTCGCGACCAGTTCGTTTACCATGTGGCGGCTGCCGTTCAGTTTCCAGTTACCCATCACTAAAGGATGTCGCATTTTTATTCTCCACGCTTCAAAGCGAATTAAGGAATATAGCCGCCCCCGAGGGCAGCATGGTCTGTGAAACAGTATAGAGATTCATCACTGGAAAGGCTTTGCTTTTTGTCATTTATTGTTGTTTTCCAGCGTTTCAGATAGCGCCAGCTTAATCGGTTCAACAGCGAAGGTCAGCCCCTTTTCGCCGTTGTCCGCCACCACATAGCGCACCGCGCCTTCGGTTTCGCTGAAGTAACGTTTGCCTTTTCCGGCGGTCAGCAGTTTTTGCAATTTTTGCTGGCTTTGCGTCTGACTTAGCGTGGGCACAAAAGCGCGCATCACGGCGCTCATATACTCCAGGGCCCTGGCTTTCGCCGCTTTCTGCTGCGGCCCCTGAATCGGTAGCCAGGTTATTTGCATCGATTTAATTTTGAGGGTTCCACGTTCAAGCGCGGTCGACGCGTAGAGGTTCTCATTGATCTTGGTGGCGGCGCGGGTCAGGTTCGCCTGGTCTTTGCTGGCGGCGACGGCGCGAAATTCATTGAGCGTTAGCTTCGGGTTATCGCGATTGAATTTTTCCCGAAACTCGCTGATGGAAATATCAAAGACCGGCGCGCCGGAGAGAAGATAGGGTGCCGTAGCGCTGGCGTCTGACTCGGCGGACAACGCCTTTTGGCCAACGGATAACGCCGCCAGCCCAATCAAACATAAGGTTGCCCACTTCTTCATGCCCATCTTCCCTTTTTTTATCTGCTGACGATTAAAACGAGAACCGTCACGCTTGTCAAAAAGTCACGCCTTCAGGGTAAACTACGTCGGTGATGATGATAAGGAATAAAACATGACCCTACAGCAGTGGCTATTCTCAATTAAAGGGCGGATTGGACGTCGCGACTTCTGGATCTGGATCGCTATCTGGATAGTGACCATGAGCGCGTTGTTCACGCTGGCCGGCAGTAATCTTCTTAATCTACAGACGGCGGCTTTTATTCTGGTGTGCCTGCTGTGGCCGACGGCGGCGGTGACTATTAAACGCCTGCACGATCGGGGTAAATCCGGGCTTTGGGCGCTGCTGATGATTCTGGCGTGGATGCTGCTGGCGGGCAACTGGTCAATGCTGCCTGGGGTCTGGCAGTGGGGCGTCGGGCGGTTTATACCGACGCTGATTATCGTCATGATGCTGATCGACCTGGGCGCGTTTGTCGGCACCCAGGGCGCGAATAAGTTTGGTAAAGAGACGCTGGACGTGCGCTGGAAAGCGGAATCCTGATTACCAGTAGTGTTCGGCGGTCATATGACCCGGTCGGCGACGCAGGTGCTTGCTCATCTGCCGGGTCTCTTTCAGCAACTGCTGAGTGTCGCGCACCATCTGCGGGTTACCGCACAGCATAACGTGGCTGCTCTCGGCGTTCATCGGCAGGCCGACGGCCTCTTCCAGCGCGCCGGTTTCAATCAGGAACGGGATGCGCCCCGTGAGCATGCCCGGCGCGGTTTCCCGGCTCACGACCGACTGGATGCGCAGCTTGCCCGCATAGCGCGCTTCCAGCGCCTGCATCTGCGGCAGATAGCTGAGATCGGCGGCATATCGCGCGGCGTGCACCAGTACCAGGTTTTCAAAACGATCCAGGTCTTTCCCTTCTTCGAGAATCGACAGGTACGGGCCAATCGCCGTGCCGGTAGCGAGCATCCATAGCGTGTCGCAATCCGGTACCTCTTCCAGGACGAAGAAACCGGCGGCTTCGCTGACAATCTGCACTTCGTCGCCCGGCTTCAGTGCCGCCAGCCGTGGGCTGAGCTTGCCCTCCGGAACCGTCACCAGGTAGAACTCAAGATCGGGATTGCCGGGGGCGTTGACGTAGGAATACGCGCGCTGCACGCGTTCACCGTCAATGTCCAGGCCCAGCTTGGCAAACTGACCTGCGGTAAACGGCGCAACCGGTGCGTGAACGGTGAGGCTAAACAGCGCATCCGTCCAGTTTTGAACTTTTACGACTTTGCCTGTAACCCAGTTTGCCATAGCGTCTCTCCTCTCAATCCTGTTAGCGTATCTTCACCGCGACGAGAGCAGATTTCCAGCCCGAAAAGGCTGGAAAGCTCTATTGATCAAATGTTTTACAGGATGTGCAGCTGGATATCCGGATCTTTGCGATCGAGATAATGAATCGACTGAATACGGCGAATTGTGCGGGATTTGCCGCGGATCAGCAGGGTTTCGGTGGTGGCCATATTGCCTTTACGGGTGATACCGTCCAGCAGATCGCCTTTGGTGATGCCGGTCGCCGAGAAAACGACGTTGTCGCTGCGCGCCATATCGTCCAGGCGCAGCACTTTGCCGGCTTCAATGCCCATTGCTTTGCAGCGTTCCAGCTCGTTTTCGCCGATGCGGCGGTTCTCTTCGCTGTCGCCCTTCACGTGGTGACGCGCCAGCAGACGGCCGTTCATATCGCCGTCCAGCGCGCGGATCACCGCTGCGGAAACGACGCCTTCCGGCGCGCCGCCGATACCGTACATAACGTCAACTTCGCTGTCCGGCATGCAGGTCAGAATAGAGGCGGCAACGTCGCCGTCGGGGATGGCGAACACGCGCACGCCCAGCTTTTGCAGCTCAACAATGACGTCGTCATGGCGCGGCTTGGCTAAGATGGTGACCGTTAATTCGCTCAGCGGCTTATTCAGCGCGCGGGCGATGTTATGCAGGTTCTCCGCCAGCGGCAGGTTCATATCGATGGTACCTTTCGCCCCCGGGCCGACAATCAGCTTTTCCATGTACATATCCGGCGCGTTCAGGAAGCAGCCCTTATCGCCTACCGCCATGACCGCCAGCGCGTTGGCCTGGCCCATCGCCGTCATGCGGGTGCCTTCGATGGGATCGACGGCGATATCTACCGCATCGCCGTGGCCGGTACCGACGCGCTCGCCGATGTACAGCATCGGCGCTTCGTCGATTTCGCCTTCGCCAATCACAATGGTGCCGTCGATGTTGATCAGGTTGAGCATAATGCGCATGGCGTTGACGGCGGCGCCGTCGGCGGTGTTTTTATCACCACGGCCTAACCACTTGTAGCCTGCCAGCGCGGCGGCTTCGGTGACGCGCGAAAATTCGATGGCCAGTTCTCGTTTCATAATCCACTCATCTGAATAAAAATTATGCGCAGCGTGGCGAGATGACGTTCGCGCTACGCGTTGGAATAGCGTTCGGTTTCCGGCATCCAGCGCTCAATCAGCGCCTGGGCCTGCTGGGGATAGCGTTCGTGAATATGGCGGGCGATGCGCTGAACTTCCGGGATCATGGCCTGATCGCGCAGTAAGTCCGCGACTTTAAATTCAGCGTTGCCGGTCTGGCGGGTGCCGAGCAGCTCGCCGGGACCGCGAATTTCCAGGTCTTTCTGAGCGATGACGAAACCGTCGTTGCTGTCGCGCAGAACCTGCAGGCGCTTCTGGGCGGTTTTTGACAGCGGCGATTTATAGAGCAGCACGCAGTGGGAGGCTACCGCGCCGCGCCCGACGCGGCCTCTGAGCTGGTGCAGCTGCGCCAGGCCCAGACGCTCCGGGTTTTCGATGATCATCAGACTGGAGTTGGGCACATCCACGCCGACTTCAATCACCGTGGTGGCGACCAGTAGATGCAGCTCGCCCTGCTTGAACGCGCTCATCACCGCCTGCTTCTCGGCGGACTTCATGCGCCCGTGCACCAGGCCGATATTCAGCTCCGGCAGCGCGAGCTTCAGCTCTTCCCAGGTGGCTTCCGCCGCCTGGGCTTCCAGCAGATCCGACTCTTCAATCAGCGTACAGACCCAGTAGGCCTGACGACCTTCGTGGGTGCAGGCGTTACGCACGCGGTCGATAATATCGCTGCGTCGGGTATCCGGAATGGCCACCGTGGTGACCGGCGTACGGCCCGGCGGCAGTTCATCGATGACCGAGGTGTCGAGGTCGGCATAAGCGGTCATCGCCAGGGTACGCGGAATCGGTGTGGCGGTCATAATCAGCTGGTGCGGATGAAAACCCTGCTGTTGGCCTTTTTCCCACAGCGCCAGCCGTTGATGGACGCCAAAACGGTGCTGTTCATCGATAATTACCAACGCGAGGCCGTTAAACTGGACCTGCTCCTGAAAGATGGCGTGGGTCCCGACAATCATCTGCACCTGTCCGCTGGCGATAGCCTGCTGCTGCGCCAGGCGCGCTTTGCCTTTTTGTTTGCCCGCCAGCCAGCCCACCTCAACACCCAGCGGTTCGAACCAGCTGCGGAAGTTATTGGCGTGCTGTTCAGCCAGCAGCTCGGTCGGTGCCATCAGCGCCACCTGTTTGCCGTGGGCGATGGCGCGCAGGGCGGCCAGCGCGGCAACCAGGGTTTTACCGGAGCCCACGTCCCCCTGCACCAGACGCATCATCGGCACGTCCAGCGCCATATCGCGCTCGATTTCAGCCGTGACGCGCGCCTGCGCGCCGGTCGGCGTAAAGGGGAGGGAGGCCAGCAGCTTGTCTTTTAACGTGTCGTTAGCGCTAAGCGCGAGGGCGTGATAGCGCTGGGCGCCTGCCCGCAGCGCCAGCATGCTGAGGTTATGCGCCAGCAGCTCTTCCAGAATTAAGCGCCGCTGGGCCGGATGTTTACCGCTTTCCAGCTCGCTAAGCTGTAGCGTGGGCGGCGGGCGATGCAGGGTGCGTAAGGCGTCCGGCAGGCTCATCATCCCCTGGGCCAGCTCCGGCGGCAGCAGCTCGGCGATCGCGCAGGTTTCAAGCAGCTCCAGCGCCTGGTCGGTGAGCTTGCGCAGCGTAGCCTGCTTGATGCCTTCGGTGGTGGGATAAACCGGGGTCAGCGTTTCCTGTAAATCAGGCGTACTCATATCGCCCTGAACCCGATATTCCGGGTGGATCATCTCCGCTCCGTGCTTACCGCGCTTCGCTTCGCCGTAGGCCAGCACGCGGCGCCCGGTTGCCAGACTGTTTTTCATCGCCGCGCTGAAGTTAAAAAAGCGCATGGTGAGGATGCCGGAGCCGTCGCTTATCTGGCAGGTCATCATCCGGCGGCCGCCGAAAGTGATATTGCAGTTGAGAACTTCGCCTTCAACGGTGGCGTAAACGCCGGGCAGCAGTTCGCCGATTTGATACAGATGGGTGCGGTCTTCGTAGCGTAGCGGCAGGTGCAGAAGCAGATCCTGCACTGTGTGCAGGCCGATTTTCGCCAGTTTACTGCTCTGGGCCGCGCCAACGCCCGTCAGGGTGTTGAGCGGCACCGCATCCAGCAGACGGCCCTGCATGATTACTTCGCCGCCTGCATGGTGGCCCACCACGCGGCATCGGCTTCGACTTCGCCCTGCTCGTTGACGTGGGGGTAGGGAAGACCTTTGCGTTTTGCGACCCTCGCCAGCACCGGATAGCCGCCTTCAAACAGCAGACGCTGTTGGTCTTCTTCCGGCAGCATGCTGTTTTCGCGCTGGTACATGCCGGCGTTCTGCCGCTGGCGCTGGGCTTCGTAGAGGATAAGCGCCGAGGCGACGGAAACGTTCAGCGACTGCACCATGCCAGTCATCGGAATGATGATGTCCTGGTCCGCCAGGTCTAACGCTTCCTGCGTAATGCCGGTTTTCTCCTGCCCCATCAGGATACAGGTAGGGCGGGTATAGTCGATTTCACGGAAATCAACGGCTTTATCAGAGAGGTGGGTCGCCAGGATCTGCATGCCCTGGCCTTTTAAATGCGTGACGGCCTCGCCAATAGTACGGTGGGTTTTAACCTGCACCCAGCTATTGCTGCCGGCCGCCGCAGAGGCCATGGTACGCATACGGCTACCCGGCCAGATAGCGTGCACTTCATGCACGCCAACGGCGTCGGCCGTACGAATGACCGCAGAGACGTTATGAGGTTTGTGGACCTGCTCCATGCAGACCGTCAGGTCAGGCTGACGCCTGGCGAGCATCTCGCAGATACGCGCATAACGCTGTGAATTCATAATACTAGTTTCGGTTACGGGTGACTTTTATCACATCCGGCATGACGCGAATTTTGCGCATAATATTCGCCAGATGTACGCGATCGCGCGCGGTGAGGCGAATAAAGGCGCTATAAACGCGGCCATCTTTCTCTTCCGTATTCAGGCTTTGGATATTGGAAGAGGCGGTGTTGATCGCGGCGGTAAGATTCGCCAGGGCACCCTGATGGTTGAACATGTCCACCTTGATTTCGGTGATAAATTCCTGCGCCGTCTCTTTGTCCCACTCGACCGCCATAAATTTCTCCGGCTCTTTCTGATAGCCGCGAATGTTACGACAGGACTCATGGTGGATAACCAGGCCTTTGCCAGGACTGACGTGCGCAATAATCGGGTCGCCGGGGATCGGACGGCAGCATTTGGCAAAGGTGATCAGCACGCCATCTGCGCCTTTAATCGGCAGATGGTTATGGCCGATAGGCGCCGGCTGTACAGGCACGGCGGTAGTTTCACCCTGCTGCAGGTTTTTTGCCACCACGACGCTCATGGCGTTGCCGAGGCCGATTTCGGCCAGCAGATCGTCAAGGGTTGTCAGCTTCATGCGCTCAAGTTCACGCTGAATATTCTCTGGCGGAATCTCCGCCAGCTTACGGCTACCGCCGAGGGCGTGGTTGAGCAGGCGGCGTCCGAGGCTAACGGAATCGTCGCGCTTGAGGTTTTTCAGCAGCTGGCGAATTTTGGCGCGCGCTTTCGAGCTGACGACAAAGTTCAGCCACGCGGCGTTCGGGCGTGCGCCCGGCGCGGTGATGATTTCCACCGTCTGGCCGCTGGAGAGCGACTGCGACAGCGGATACGGCTGGCGGTCGACGCGCGCGCCGACGCAGGCATGGCCGATATCGGTATGCACCGCGTAGGCGAAATCCACCGGCGTCGCGCCAGCGGGCAGTTCGACAATGCGCCCTTCCGGGGTGAAAACGTAAATCTCATCCGGGAACAGATCGGATTTCACGCTCTCAATAAATTCAAATGAACTACCGGCGCTCTGCTGAAGCTCCAGCAGGCTCTGCATCCAGCGCTGGGCGCGGATTTGCGCGGTGGTGCTGCTCTCGCCGCCGTGCTCTTTATAAGCCCAGTGCGCCGCCACCCCCATTTCCGCCATCTGGTCCATGTCTTCGGTACGAATTTGTACCTCAACCGGGACGCCGTGCGGGCCGATCATCGAGGTGTGCAAAGATTGATAGCCGTTCGCCTTTGGAATGGCAATGTAGTCTTTGACGCGACCCGGACGCGGCTTGTAAAGGCTATGCATCTGGCCAAGCACGCGGTAGCAGGTGTCGGAATCATGGACGATGACGCGGAAAGCGTAGATATCCATAATCGAGTGAAAGCGCTGCTCTTTGAGCACCATCTTGCAGTAGATGGAGTACAAATGCTTTTCGCGACCGCTTACGCGACAGGGAATTCCCGCTTCCTGCAGGCGCCCTTCGATTTCGGAGAGGATTTTTTGAATCATCTCTTTACGGTTGCCGCGCGCCGCTTTGACCACCTCTTTAATAACGCGGTAGCGGTTAGGATACAGCGCCTCAAAGCCCAGCTCTTCGAGCTCGGTTTTGATGTGATGAATACCTAAACGGTGCGCCAGAGGGCTGTAGATTTCCAGCGTTTCGCGGGCAATGCGGCGGCGCTTATCCGGGCGCAATGAGCCCAGCGTGCGCATGTTGTGGGTGCGGTCAGCAAGCTTGATAAGGATGACGCGGATATCCTGCACCATCGCCATAATCATTTTGCGAAAGTTTTCGGCCTGGGCCTCTTTCTTGTCGCGAAACTTAAGCTTATCAAGTTTTGACACCCCCTCTACCAGTTCAGCAACGCTTTTACCAAAAAGCTGCTCCATGTCCTGGTAGGTGGCGGGGGTATCTTCTATCACGTCGTGCAGCAGAGCGGCCATCAGCGTTTCGTGGTCGAGTTTCATCTCGGCCAGGATACAGGCTACCGCTACCGGGTGCGTGATATAGGGTTCACCGCTTGAACGTGTCTGGCCCTCGTGAGCGTCACGTGCAACGAGATAAGCCTGCCGAAGACGTTTAATTTGCTCTTCGGGCAGGTAGTTTTGAATCAGCTGATTCAGGCTTTCAAACAGATACAAGGGCGACCCGCAGTGTGATTAACGACGACCTTCAGCAATAGCGGTAACGGCTTGTAATTCAGCGGCTTCCTGCTCTTGCTGTTCCTGGCGCTCACGAACGTCGAGGATCTTGTTGTTGATCAGACCTTCTTCGATTTCGCGCAGTGCGATAACGGTAGTTTTATCGTTTTCTTCCGGTACCAGCGGATCCTTTCCGCCTACCTGCATCTGACGAGCGCGACGCGCGGCGACCAGTACCAGGTCAAAACGGTTACCAATTTTCTCTACAGCGTCCTGAACAGTTACGCGTGCCATACTTAAAATGCTCCACAGGTGAAGAAATGACTGGGCATAATACTGAATGTGGGTTCAGTCTGCCAACAGTTTGGTGATTAAAGCGCCATGTCGCTGCTTTTGGCGGCTCATGCGCAGACGTTCGGCGCGAATAATAATTTTCAGATCGCTCAGCGCGGTATCAAAATCATCATTCACAATCAGGTAATCATATTCCGCGTAATGGCTCATTTCTGCAACTGCCTGCGCCATACGTTTCGCGATAACCTCTTCGCTGTCCTGACCGCGGCCGCGCAGGCGACGATCAAGCTCATCTTTTGACGGCGGCAGAATAAAAATGCTGCGCGCGCCGGGCATTCTGTTGCGGATTTGCTGCGCGCCCTGCCAGTCAATATCGAGGAAGACATCGACGCCGGTCGCCAGTACCTGCTCGATAGTTTCGCGCGAGGTGCCGTAATAGTTGCCAAAGACTTCTGCATGTTCAAGAAAAGCGTCTCTGCCAATCATCGTCCTGAATTCGTCGTGATTCACAAAGAAATAGTGTTCACCGTGCACTTCACCCGGGCGCGGAGCGCGTGTGGTATGCGAAACAGAAACCTGAGAGTCGTACAACGGTTGGGTTTTTAATAAAGCCTGAATCAGGCTGGATTTACCCGCGCCGCTAGGGGCGGAAACAATATAAAGCGTGCCTTGAGCCATGAGTGTCTTTTGTATGTGGTGGTCGAAATAGAGCTTACATACGAGCCTATTATACACGGCGGCGCAGCGTGACGCAGTCCCTGTCACACTTTTTGCGTTCTTTCTTTCATTTTGCTTGCCGTTTCCCTGATTTCTCCGGGCGTTGCAGAAACAACACAGAAAAGCCGGAAGCCTGCTCGCAGCGTTAAAAATCCCCTCTCGCCGATGAAAATAAGCCTGCGGCACAATCCCCGGTGAGAAAACAGGAGGGCATCGCGATGCAAAAAGGAGTCTGGGCGCTGGTGCTGTGGATGCTGGTGGGATACGGGCAGGCAGCCTGCCCCGCGTGGCCGCAGGCCAAGGCTGAACAGGAAATGGAACGTCTCGGTCAGCGGATAACGGAATGGAATAACGCTTACTGGCAGCAGGGGAGCAGTACGGTAAGCGATGAAGTCTATGACCAGCTTGCGGCGCGGCTGGCATACTGGCAGCGCTGCTTCACCGGCGAGACTCCCGCTCACTCTGCGCTTCCGCCGCTAAGGGGGGATACCAGACATCCGGTGGCGCACACCGGCGTGCGTAAACTGGCGAATCAAGCCGACGTGGCGCGCTGGATGCGTGGCCAGTCCGGCCTGTGGGTACAGCCGAAAGTCGATGGCGTCGCGATCACGCTGGTGTATCGGCAGGGGCGTTTGACGCAGGCGATAAGCCGGGGTAACGGCCTGACCGGGGAAGACTGGACGGCCAGGGTCTTGCAGATCCCCTCAATTCCTAAAACCTCTGACGGCGTACTGGCGAATAGCGTGCTGCAGGGTGAGCTGTTCCTGCTCCGCGAGGGGCATGTACAAAAGCGAATGGGCGGCATGAACGCGCGGGCAAAAGTAGCCGGCATGATGATGCGCCAGGAGGCGCAAGCGGAGCTTGATAGGCTGGGCATCTTTATCTGGGCGTGGCCCGATGGTCCAGAGGATATGGAACAGCGGCTGGCGCTGCTGCGGCAGGGCGGCTTTCTTTACAGCACGCTTTTTTCGCATCCTGTCGCGGATGCGCAGCAGGTTGAACGGTGGCGCCAGCGTTGGTTGACTTCACCGCTGCCTTTTGCCACCGATGGCGTTGTGGTGCGGCGGGCAAAAGAGTCCGCCGGGCGTTACTGGGCGCCGGGTCAGGGCGATTGGGTTATCGCCTGGAAATATCCGCCTGCCTCGCGGGTTATGGAGGTTCGCGGTATCAGCTTTAGCGTCGGGCGCAGCGGTAAAATAGCCGTGGTGGCGCTCCTGGAGCCGCAGCTGCTGGACGATAAGCGCGTGCAGCGGGTGAACGTCGGCTCGGTATCCCGCTGGTACAATCTGGACATCGGTGTTGGCGATCAGCTGCAAATCAGCCTTGCCGGGCAGGGGATACCGCGCATCGATTCGGTCGTCTGGCGCACGGCTCAGCGTAATAAACCCCGGCCACCGGCGGCGCGTTTCAATGCCTTAACCTGCTATTTCGCCACCCCCGAGTGCGCGGAGCAGTTTCTCTCGCGGCTGGTCTGGCTCTCATCCCGATCGGTTCTCGATATTGACGGCGCGGGGGAAGCGCTGTGGCGAACTCTGCACGATGCCCGCAGCATGGAGCATCTCTTTTCATGGCTGGCGTTTACGCCGGAGCGGCTGCAATCCATCCCGGGCATCTCTGCGCAGCGCGGGCAGCGGCTGTGGCATCAGTTTAACCTTGCGCGCGAATCGCCTTTCCTGCGCTGGATACAGGCAATCGGCGTGCCCATACCAAAGACGGCATTTGCCGGGCTGAAGGAGGATGACTGGCGACGGATGCAGGATCGCAACGAAGAGCAGTGGCGACGCCTGCCGGGTATCGGAGCAGAACGAGCGCGGCAGCTGGTAAGGTTCTTACATCATCCGGATGTTGCCGCGCTAGCGAAGTGGCTGAGCGGGCAACGCGTTCCGGGATTCTGAAAGCACTAATGTGCGCTATGGTTGTAATTAAATACCGGCAGGCCCAGCTTCCAGCGCAGCGCCAGCATGCGGGCGGTAAAGCCGAACAGCAGGGTGGAGATAACCACCACATCGTGATTGCTGACGTAATGCTGGAGCGCGATATAAAGCACCGCGGCGGCGAATGATACCCCGGCGTACAGCTCTTTCTGGAACACCAGCGGGATGCGCTTGCAGAACATATCGCGCAGCACGCCGCCAAAAACGCCGGTGATCACGGCGGCAATGGAGGCGATGACCGGGCCCTGGCCCATATCCAGCGCGATCTGGGCGCCAATGATAGAGAACACGATCAGGCCGAGCGCATCAAGCACCAGGAACAAGCGTCGCAGATGCGGCATCACCGGGGCGGCAATCGTGGTCAGGACCGCGGCCACGGCAACAATAATGACGTACTCGGGGTGTTGTACCCAGCCAAGCGGATAGTGGCCAAGCAGAATATCGCGCACCGAACCGCCTCCGAGGGCCGTCGCGGTAGCGATGATAATGACGCCAAACGTATCCATACGGCGGCGCCCGGCAGCCAGCGCGCCGGTCATGGCTTCCGCCGTAATCCCAATCAGATAAAGAATATGAAGCAGCATAAATCCCCCACGGTGATGGCGGAAGGTTAACGATTTGTGCTCAGGATCACGATTGAGTTTTTCTAAAGTGAATGTCTTTAACCAGATTTATGTAATGTTTGTATTGCCTATGTATCCTGTTTTTAAACGTTAATATGTCATTTTATTATTTAATATAGATTAGAAAAAATAATGATGAAGGCGCTGGCGTACATCTCTAGCGAATACGTAATGAATACCTAATGTTTAATTCCCGACCTTTATCCTTTTATTTTCCTCCTTCAGGGCCTGAGAAAATGACTGCAGCCGCTGGCAATAAAAACTCTTTCACCCGCCTGATTGCCGTTGTGCTGACGGGGATACTGGCCGGTCTGTCAGGTATGGTTCTGGCGCTGATTTTACACGCGATTCAGCACCTGGCTTTTGGCTACAGCCCTGGGCAGATCGTGAGCGCGGAGTCATTTCTACAGGGCGTCACGGATTCCTCCTGGCCTCGTCGCATCTCTGCCATTGTGGCGGGGGGAGCCATCGCCGGGTTCGGCTGGTGGCTGCTTGGACTCTATGGGCAGAAGCGGGTTTCAATTGCGGCGGCGGTGGCTAACCCTTCCGTGCCAATGCCTGCGGGTACCACAACGATTCATGCTCTGTTGCAGATCGTCACCGTGGCGCTGGGCTCTCCGCTTGGTCGCGAAGTGGCTCCCCGGGAAATGGGCGCGCTGGGGGCGGGGATGGTGGCGCGTAAGCTGGGGCTGACGGCGGATGAAACCCGAACGTTGGTTGCCTGCGGCGCCGGTGCGGGCCTGGCGGCGGTGTATAACGTCCCGCTGGCCGGTGCGTTATTCAGCCTTGAGGTCATGCTGCTGTCGTTTAGCTGGGAAAAAACGCTGGCGGCGATTATCACCTCGGCGATTGCCGCGTGGACGGCAACGCTCGGGTTAGGCGATGAATCGCAATACCATTTTGCTTCCGACATCCTGCCGCATTCATTTGTCTGGTGGGCGGTTATCACCGGCCCCATTCTTGGCGCCGGGGCCTGGCTCTTTCGCAAAGCGACCAGCACGGCGCGTTCGCACGTCCGAAGTAACTGGCAGATGCCGGTTTTCTGTCTGCTGGCGTTTTCCCTGCTCGCCGTCCTCAGCCTCTATTTCCCTGAGCTTCCGGGAAACGGTAAAGGGCCTATGCAGCTGGCTCTCAACGATGAACTGGGTTTCCCCGGGGCGGCGATGCTGCTGGCGCTAAAAATGGTGGTGATTCTGGCGGTGCTGCGCGGCGGCGCGGAAGGCGGCCTGCTGACGCCTGGGCTGGCGGTCGGCGGCATGACCAGCCTGCTGCTGTGCATGCTCTGGCAACAGCTGCTTCCCGGGGGAGATTGCGCCAGTTTTGCTCTCGTCGGCGCGGCGGCGTTCCTCGCTGCATCCATGCAAATGCCGCTAACGGCGGTGGCGCTGGTGATGGAGTTCACCCACATGGATCACAGCTATCTGGCTCCCACGCTGCTGTGCGCCGCAGGGGCGTTTTTAACCTGCCGGATACTGGATAAAAACTATTTCTTCTGAAACGCAGCGAAAATAAAAGGCCATGATTTACCATGGCCTTTTGTCCGAACGTGATGTGGCGGGCGGGAAACCGTTACTCGATGTTCTGGATCTGCTCGCGCATTTGTTCGATCAGTACTTTCAGCTCAATGGCGGAGTTCGTCACTTCAGCATTGATAGATTTAGACGCCAGGGTGTTCGACTCGCGGTTGAACTCCTGCATCATAAAGTCGAGGCGGCGACCGACCGCTTCTTTCTTCTTCAGGATATTCCACGTCTCTTTCACGTGCGCTTCCAGACGATCCAGTTCTTCGGCGACGTCTATACGCTGCGCCATCAGCACCAGCTCCTGCTCGAGGCGGTTGTTTTCCAGCTGCACTTCCGCATCTTCCAGCTTGGCAACCAGACGCTCGCGCTGCCACTGTAAAATTTCCGGCATATGGGCGCGCACTTTAGCCACTTCGGCCGTCACGCCGTCGAGACGCTGTTCGATCAGCGCTTTCAGCGCCTGGCCTTCGGTTTCGCGGGCGACGATAAAGTCATCCAGCGCGCCGTTCAACGCGCCCAGGATTTCAGCGGTAATAGCGTCCAGATCCTGCTCATGAGCCGACATTACGCCAGGCCAGCGCAGAATATCGACCGGATTGATTTCGCCTTCGTCGCTCTGCATTTTGACCCAGTTGGCGGCGTTAACCAGCTGCTTTGCCAGTTTTTCGTTGAGGATCAGCTCGCCCTGCGCGCTCGGGTCTTGCTCAAAACGCAGGGTACATTCGACTTTACCGCGGGTCAGACGGGAACGAATACGTTCACGCACCACGGGCTCCAGGCTACGGAACTGCTCCGGCAGGCGGAAGTAGGTTTCCAGATATCGTTGGTTTACCGAGCGCAGTTCCCACGCGGCGCTACCCCATTCACCCTTGATTTCACGCCGGGCGTAGGCGGTCATACTGCGGATCATAGACGTTCCTGTTTTTAAAGGAGAGTGGGGTGGATTATAGCTTTCGAGGCCTTATCAGGATAGGAATAAGCGCGCATTATCCGTATAATGCGCAGCCACATTCGTTTCAAGCCGGAGAACACCATGCGTCCAGCAGGCCGTAGCGCTAATCAAGTGCGCCCAGTAACCCTGACCCGTAACTACACAAAACACGCAGAAGGCTCCGTGCTGGTCGAATTTGGTGACACGAAAGTATTGTGCACCGCTTCTATTGATGAAGGCGTGCCGCGCTTTCTGAAAGGCCAGGGCCAGGGGTGGATCACCGCGGAATACGGCATGCTGCCGCGTTCTACCCACACTCGCAACGCGCGTGAAGCCGCAAAAGGTAAGCAGGGCGGGCGCACCATGGAAATCCAGCGCCTGATCGCGCGCGCACTGCGCGCTGCAGTTGACCTGAAAGCGCTGGGTGAATTCACTATCACGCTGGACTGCGACGTACTGCAGGCCGACGGCGGCACCCGCACCGCATCGATCACCGGAGCCTGCGTGGCGCTGGCCGATGCGCTCAATAAGCTGGTTGCGGCCGGTAAGCTGAAAACCAACCCGATGAAAGGGATGGTGGCGGCGGTCTCCGTAGGCATCGTGAATGGCGAAGCGATTTGCGATCTGGAATACGTTGAGGATTCCGCGGCGGAAACCGATATGAACGTGGTGATGACCGAAGATGGTCGCATCATCGAGGTGCAGGGAACGGCGGAAGGCGAACCGTTCACTCATGAAGAACTCCTCACCCTGCTGGCGCTGGCCCGGGGGGGTATCGAATCCATTGTCACGACGCAGAAAGCGGCGTTGCAAAACTAGTTTTTAAGGCGACTGAGAAGTCGCCTTTTTTTTGTCCGTAGAAAAGTAAGATGAGGAGCGAATCCATGAAACCGTATCAGCGCCAGTTTATTGAGTTTGCGCTTAACAAGCAGGTACTTAAGTTTGGCGAGTTTACGCTGAAATCCGGGCGCAAGAGCCCCTATTTCTTCAACGCCGGCCTGTTTAATACCGGGCGCGATCTGGCTCTGTTAGGCCGTTTTTACGCCGAAGCGCTGGTGGATTCCGGGATTGATTTTGACCTGCTGTTCGGCCCGGCCTACAAAGGTATTCCGATTGCCACGACCACGGCGGTCGCGCTGGCGGAACACCATGACCGCGATCTGCCTTACTGCTTTAACCGTAAAGAGGCGAAAACCCACGGCGAGGGCGGAAATCTGGTGGGAAGCGCTCTGCAGGGCCGCGTGATGCTGGTGGATGATGTTATCACCGCAGGCACCGCGATTCGGGAATCGATGGAAATTATCCAGGCCAACGGCGCGGAGCTGGCCGGCGTGCTGATTTCTCTTGACCGTCAGGAGCGCGGGCGCGGCGAAATCTCCGCGATTCAGGAAGTTGAGCGCGACTACGGCTGTAAAGTGATTTCCATCGTGACGCTGAAAGACCTGATTAGCTATCTGGAAGAGAAGCCGGAAATGGCTGAACACCTGGCGTCAGTTCGCGCCTATCGCGAAGCGTACGGCGTATAAACCGCAGCCCGGCAGGCGCCGGGCTGATTTAAGCCGCTACGCTAAGAGCTGCAGGATATCCACGCGGATAAAGTTCCTGTGGGAAGAGATGCAGCCTTTCTGGCTGCATAGAGACAGGCGATAATTACTTCAGCTGGGCGGCGACCAGCGGCCAGCGGGCGTCAAAATCGTCCGTCGGGCGATATTTAAACTCGCTGCGCACAAAGCGCGACAGCATCCCTTCGCAGAAGGCCAATAGCTGGCTGGCCAGCAGGGCCTCATCGACGGTAAAGCCTTCGCCTTCGCGCATTTTCTTTTCCCGCATCACCTGACGCAGCTGAACTTCAATACGCTCGAACAGCTGATTGATACGGCCCTGAAGCCGGTCCTGTTCAAACATCAGCGCATGGCCGGTGAGAATTCGTGTCAGCCCAGGATTACGCTCGCCAAACCCAAGAATCAACAGAACAATCAGCCGCAGGCGCGCTGAGGTGTCTTTTTCATCTTTTAAAATCAAATTGATGCGCGTAATCAGGCTGTCTTCAATAAATTCAATCAGGCTATCAAACATGCGGGTCTTGCTCGGGAAATGCCGATACAGAGCCGCTTCGGATACGCCAACGGACGCCGCCAGTTTCGCTGTGGTAATGCGCTGACTCCCATCGCTGGATTCAAGCATTAGCGCCAGAGATTGAAGTATTTCTTCGCGACGATTCCTTTTCGCAGTTTGTTTTTCTGCCATGTTTTAAAATACCCCTGAAAAAGCACTTGTCAGGCAGGCACCCACAAAGCGACCGCAAGCTGTGGCCTGCGGTGATGTTATTGCATTAGTGCGCTTTGCGATGCTGGTTCCACTTCATCCTTCAGGCTGCCCTTTTGTCGGCGACGCCCCGAAAGATTTTTTCTATCGCCGGGCTTATTGACGCCCTGAGTGACCGAAGCCGCCTTCGCCGCGATCGGTGGCGTCAAAATCTTCCACCAGGTTAAATTCCGCCTGCACAACAGGCACAAACACCATTTGCGCGATACGCTCGCCGGGTTCGATGATGAAGCTCTGCTGGCTGCGGTTCCAGACGGAAACCATCAACTGGCCCTGATAGTCAGAATCAATCAAACCGACCAGGTTACCCAGTACGACACCGTGCTTATGGCCCAGCCCGGAGCGCGGGAGAATGACCGCGGCCAGAGAAGGATCGGCAATATGAATCGCCAGGCCGGTCGGCACGAGAGTGGTTGCGCCGGGAGCCAGCTCTACGGCGTCATCGAGACAGGCTCGCAGGTCAAGTCCGGCGGAGCCGGAGGTGGCATAGGTCGGCAGCGGAAATTGCTGACCAACGCGCGGGTCCAGAATCTTAACGTCGATTTTTTTCATCATAACGGGTAACGATCTCGTCGAGTAATAATTGGCCCAGGAGTTCCTTGCGCTCAAGTGGTAAGCGCTTATCTCCCTCCTGCCAGAAAAGGTGTAATGCATTGCTGTCGCTGTTAAATCCTTGATTTGGCTGTGAAACATCATTGGCGCAAATCAGATCAAGATTTTTGCGGGCTCGCTTTTGCCGTGCGTATTCTTCCACATTATTTGTTTCGGCGGCAAACCCAACGACGTAAGGGCGGTTGGCCTTAAGCGCAGCGACCCCTGCGACGATATCCGGATTTTTAACCATTTTCAGGGTTAATTCATCACCTTGTTTTTTAATTTTTTCTTCGGCGATGGCGACCGCACGGTAGTCGGCGACTGCCGCACAGCCAATAAAAATCTGCTGTTGAGACGCGCTATTTTGCACCGCGGCTTCCATTTCCAGTGCTGTGGTGACATCAATTCTGTGTACAAACGGCGGCGTAGGCAGCGAAACCGGGCCGCTCACCAGCGTAACGTTCGCACCGCGACGCGCGGCGGCGGCGGCAATCGCGAAGCCCATCTTACCAGAACTGTGGTTGGTGATATAACGCACCGGATCCAGCGGCTCGCGGGTGGGGCCCGCGGTAATCATGATGTTCAGATGTTGCAAATCTTTGACAGGAGAGAAATGCTGCGCGGCCATATCCACAATGGTCAGCGGGTCGAGCATCCGCCCTGGGCCAATATCGCCGCAGGCCTGGCTGCCGCTGTCCGGGCCCCATACCAGCAGGCCGCGGGCGGCGATGACGGCAAGATTATGCTGGGTGGCGGCGGCGCGATACATCTGCTGGTTCATGGCGGGCACGACGGCGACCGGTGACGGCGTAGCGAGACAGATCGTCGAGACGAGATCGTTGGCCATGCCTGCCGCGATGCGGGCGATTAAGTCGGCGGTGGCGGGGGCAAGAATGACCAGATCAGCCCATTTCCCCAGCTCAATATGGCCCATCGCCGCTTCGGCGGCCGGGTCGAGCAGGCTGTCGGATACCGGATAACCGGACACCGCCTGTAAGCTTAACGGCGTAATGAAGGCTTTTGCGGCTTCTGTCATGGCGACGCGGACATCCGCGCCGCGGTCACGCAGGCGGCGCACCAGTTCCGGCGTTTTATAGGCGGCAATGCCGCCGCTCACGCCAAGAACGATCTTTTTACCAGCCAGACTCATCATGATTTTTTCCTGTTGCGGTACACCAGAATTCGCGCATCTTATCACAATCCTCACGGCATCGTGTGCCTGGTAGAGATTCACTTTGCGAGGCGCCACGCAGGGATAAAACTTGCGTATCGGCGGCGCAAAAAGGCTGTGCCAGGATAGCGCGGAGTAGGAAGGAGAGGCCGCGATGGAAATACAAGAATCCCTGATGCCGAGGGAAAAGATGCAGCGCTACGGTATCGAAGTTTTGTCGGATATTGAACTGTTGGCGCTATTTTTACGTACCGGTACCCGCACGCAGGATGTGATGACGTTTTCGCGCGAGTTGCTGCAGCGTTTTGGCTCGCTGTACGGCCTGTTATCGGCGGAGGAGTCGCAGTTTGCCGAGGTGGAAGGCATTGGCCTGGCGAAATATGCGCAGCTAAAAGGGATCGCTGAACTGGCGCGACGCTATTTTAGTCTGCGAATGACCGAAGAACCCTCGCTGGTTACCCCATCGATGACGCGAGAATTTCTGCAAAGCCAGCTGGCCGACGAAGAGCGCGAGATCTTCATGGTGATCTTTTTAGACAATCAGAATCGGGTATTGAAACATAGCCGACTTTTTTCTGGTACTCTTAGCCACGTTGAGGTGCATCCGCGAGAAATCGTACGCGAAGCCATCAAAGTGAACGCCGCCGCGGTGATCCTGGCACATAATCATCCATCCGGTAGTCCTGAGCCGAGCAAGGCCGACAGGCTGATTACCGAAAGAGTGATAAAATGTTGTCGATTCATGGATATACGTGTGCTGGATCACCTTGTCATTGGCCGCGGAGCGTACGTATCTTTCGCTGAACGCGGCTGGATTTAGCCCCGATCGCGCGATCCATCGGGATCTTTGTCTGTTCGGGACTTGAGCACATCGCCGAGTCAGCGTATACTACGCCACCTTTGAGAATCTCGGGTTTGGCATTTGGGCCTGGCAATCGAGAGTTCGCTTAGAACTGCGATGACCGGGCTGTAAAGCCTGACGAGGCGCCAATACCCCATACGAAGCTCGAGCTAATTTGATTTTTGGAGAATAGACATGTCCCGAGTCTGCCAAGTTACTGGCAAGCGTCCGGTGACCGGTAACAACCGTTCCCACGCACTGAACGCGACTAAACGCCGTTTCCTGCCGAACCTGCACTCTCACCGTTTCTGGGTTGAGAGCGAGAAGCGTTTTGTCACCCTGCGCGTATCTGCTAAAGGTATGCGTGTTATTGATAAGAAAGGCATCGATACAGTTCTGTCCGAACTGCGTGCCCGTGGCGAAAAGTACTAAGTACTTAGAGGAAATAAATCATGGCTAAAGGTATTCGTGAGAAAATCAAGCTGGTTTCTTCTGCTGGTACTGGTCACTTCTATACCACCACGAAGAACAAGCGTACTAAGCCGGAAAAACTGGAACTGAAAAAGTTTGATCCAGTTGTCCGTCAGCACGTTTTGTACAAAGAAGCTAAAATCAAATAATTTTAGACTCCTTGTACAGAAAAACCCCGCCCCGGCGGGGTTTTTTGTTTTTCGCTTTACACTCATCCTGCCTCCGAAATATATCCCGCTCTTCTTTTTTATTGATAATCATTAACCATATGAATGAATTGGTTTTTCTTGTCTTACCAGCATGGGGTGTTTATCCTGCCGGTACAGAAAACCACCGACAGGGATTGTTATGACGTCTTTAATTCCGGATGTTTCATTTATCGATAATAGTGAACAGCGTACGCCTTTGATTTTAGTCCTTGACTGCTCAGGCAGCATGGACGGCCAGCCAATCGCCCAGCTAAATCAGGGGCTCAAGCTACTGGAAGAAGAACTCAAGCATGATGTGATAGCTGCCAAACGCGTTCGCCTGCTGGTGATTAAATATGGCGGTTACGACGAGTGTCAGCTGTACGGCGACTGGTGCGATGCGATGGATTTCACCGCACCTGTTCTTGAAGCCAACGGCTTAACGCCTACCGGGCAGGCCGTCAGCATGGCGTTAAGTGAAATTGAAGCTGAAAAGCAGCGCCTGAAAGCAGCTGGCGTACCCTATACCCGGCCATGGCTGTTTTTGATGTCGGACGGCGCGCCAACGGATAACTGGCAGACGGCGGCCCAGGAGTGCCGCGAGGCGCAGGCGGCGAATAAGGTTGCCGTATTCCCGATAAGCGTGGGTAGCGAGGCTTCCGAATCGATGGGTCACTTCAGTCGTAGCGGTATAAACGGCGTGAAGCAGCTAAAAGGTTTGCAGTTCCGCGAGCTGTTCCTCTGGCTGAGCGCCAGCATGCAGGTAGTTTCGCAGTCTACCCCTGGCGGTAGAGCACAGCTGCCGCCGACGGATAGCTGGTCAGAAATTTCGGTCTGACGCGATGAACTGGCGCGTTTACGCTTCGTCGGTCATTGGCAGCAGCCACAGACAAAATAACCTTCCTTGTCAGGATGCCTTTTGCTACCGCAATTTGGGCGATCGTCTGGTCGCCGCCGTATGCGACGGCGCAGGCTCAGCCGCTTATAGCGAACAGGGTGCGGTTTTAGTCGCCCGAGAGCTGGCCGAACGGCTGGCGAAATTCACCGCCGCGCCTGATGAACAGCAGCTGGCGACGCTGATAGCGAGCGTGCGTGAGGTCGTTCTGCTGGCGGCGCAGGAGCGAGGGCTTTCCGCAGGCGATTTTGCCTGTACCGTTGTGGCCGCATGGCTCGGGGAAACCGCCTCAGTGGTGCTGCATATCGGTGATGGCGTCGCGGAGTTGAGCATCGACGCTGAGCAGCACTTCTCGTTACCTGAAAACGGTGAATACGCCAACCAGACCTGGTTTCTCACCAGCCACGACTGGCGCGAACATTTACGCATCCGTCAGTTTGCTGGCAGAGCCACGCAACTGGTGATGATGTCCGACGGCGTGCAGCCGTTTGCGCTAAACCGGCGCGGCGATGCGCTATTCTCCCCCTTTATGGACCCTGTTTTGCGTTATTTGCCGCAGGTCTCTGAGGTTGAAGGGAGTGAGGCGATACGCGCCACGCTTGACGACCCGCGCACCTGGGCGATAACCGGCGATGATAAGACGCTTCTGGTAGCTCTGCGTAATGAAGCATAAAAAAGCCCCTGGGTGTTATAACGAGCAACGTCGCGCGGTACGCCTGGGAAAACTGATTAAGAGCGGCGGCGCTGGCAGCGTCTATTTTCTGGCGGATGACCCTTCCCGCGTCGCGAAAATCTATCATCCCAATATCGATACCGGCTATTACCAGCGCAAGCTTAGCGCCATGCTTGCGCAGCGCCCGGAAATCCCCGCGCCTGCTGACGGTGAAGCGATCGTCCAACTGGCGTGGCCTGACTATTTGCTCTTCGACGAGCGCAAGCGGGTTTTTGGCTTTGTTATGCCGGTGCTCGATACCCGGCGCACTATTGAGCTGGAGTATATTTTGCAGTCGCGGCAGGCGAAGGCGCAGAATCTGCCGGAGGGGATTGGCGCCAAAGTGAGCCTGGCCTGCAACCTCGCCACCCTGGTCTCGGCGTTACACGCGCGCCAGCACCGGGTTATCGACATGAAGCCGGTCAACCTGCGTTTTTATCGCGACAGCCTGTACATCGCGCTGCTTGACTGCGATGGCTTTAGCATCCAGGGCGAGGGCGAGCGTTTCCCGGCCGGGCAGTTCACGCCGGATTACCTGGCGCCTGAGTTCCAGCGCATTGGCCAGGTGCCGGGCGAACAGGAAGAGGCTCAGGACCGCTTCTCGCTGGCGGTGATTATTTTCCAGTTGCTCAACCACGGCATTCATCCCTATAGCGGCCGCGCGCAGGCGGCAAAAGTGCCTGATGATTTACCCGGTCGCATCGCCGCCGGTTGCTACGCCTACGGCATCAATGCCGCAAAGAATATCTCTCCGGTACCGGCCAGTACCCATCACCTGCTGCCCGCTGGGCTACGCAAGCTATTCGATCGCGCCTTTAGCGATTCGCCTGCCCAACGTCCTTCCGCCGATGAATGGGCGAAGATCCTGCGTCCTTATGCGCTACGCAGTACGCAAAAAATTGTTCTCTGTAGTAAGAAACACCAGCATTTCGCCGGGATGCCGTGCCTGGTCTGCGCACGTGAAAAACAGGTTGTTGAGGGCGTAAAACAGGCGAAGCAGCATAAGCGGACACAAACCGTTAGTCCAAAGCCTGCGCCCGCAAAGCGGCAGCCTCGCGTGGCGCCAGCCGCTGCGGTACCTCGTCAGCCAACTGGGCCGGGGCCGTTAACGCTGCTGTGGCGCAATATGCGCAGCAAAGTTCCTGCATTTGTTTGGCATGGCGCGCTGGCTGTGATTAGCACGCTGGTGATGGCCATATTAGCGCGTAATTTTACCCAACTGAGCGGTCCCTGGCATGCCTGGTACGATAATGCGGCGTTAATCCTGATTTTTGTCTGGATAGCCGTGATGGGGCTGCTGGCGATTCTTCGGAGTAAGCCATAAATGATTACGCCGAAGTTAAAACACCTGCTGGTCATCTTGTCTTTGATTGCGCTTTTTGTCGCGCCGAATATGGTGCTCTTTCTCTGGTCTGCACCCTTTATGTTGGTGGATAAGCTTTCGCTTTTACCGGCGGCGCTGAATGCTCCCCAGCGTTTATTGCTCTACGGCCTGTGGCTAGGGGGAACTCTCTACTTTTCCGCCCTGATGTGGGTGGCGATTACCCGGCGCAATAAAGGCTATCTGATTGCTGCCGTGGCGCAGATTGTTTTTGTTATCGGTATCACCTTATTCAATGTCCCAATTGGCGAGCAAAACCAGCGGCGCTGGCAGAGTATGAATCAGCTGGCATCGCCCGCCTGGGCGGATTTTCTCTATGACCGTCATGCCCGTTTTATTCAGATAATCCTGCGTGGGGAACCGTTTAATCAGCACAAGATTGTCGAGCAATTTATCGCGCAGAAAAAGCCATTAGCGGAGCTGCCGCTTGGCTGGAGTGAAAAAGATGCCGCCGCCGCGGATGCGCTCTGGCAGCAGGCACTGGGCTATCGCGAACAAGAAGCGAAAGCATTACCCAAAATAACGGATTATCTCAGCTGGATGCCGGACCGTGGCGATCTGACGCTGGCCGCGGCTATCCTGACGCTGACAACGGATGCGGACAAATCGCGGGCGGAAAGAGCCTTTCGGCAGGCAATCGCCATTGCGCCGGAAAACTCTGACGCCTGGCTGGGTTGGGCGTTAGCGCTGATCCAGTCCCGCGATAATGAGCGGGTGCGAAATTCGCAGTTTCAGGCGCTTACGCAAAGCATTACGAGCGGATTATTGATGGCGGAGGGCCTGAAGGATAGCCCGCGCCAGCCTGCGCTACAGCAGCGGTTAGCGGCGTATATCGCGCAAATGCCGTCTGACGACCGGCAAATCCTACATATTCTGCAGGCCAGAATGCAGACGCGCTCCTGCGATTTGCCATTGGACCGGTATGCAACGGAAAAAGGCGAAGGTAGCAAGGTGCTGCCTTTATCGAAATCGATCGTGTTTAAAGAAGGCCCCGTGCGTGGCATCAGCACAGTTAACGAGCACTTTCCGGGGCACGTCAGCATTGAGCCAGAAAGATATGGGATCGGCAAAGAGACGGTGCCGCCGATGCTCTACCCGGCGATAAATAAATATATCAAGTCGGCGACGACGGTACTCTCGCTGGATACAGACGCCAGCGGCGAGCTGTTAAACGTGGTGGTTGAGTGCAGCAGCAGCGTTCCCGAGTTTGATAAAGCGGCGCTCCACTACGCGCCGCAGTGGCGTTTTCACTCTAATCGGCAGGGAAAGCGCCTGCTGATGCCGGTGACCTTTATCAGCGATCGCCTGTCTCCGAATGAACACTATCGGGAAATGGAATCACGGGCGATGCGTATCTCACGGCTGGCGGCCCGGCATAATAAACCTGGAATGGAAGCCGCCGCGCAAGAGATGGCCGCTCAATTCACCCGGATGAAAGCGCTTTTTCCGCAGAAGAAACTGAGCGCGGAAGAGGCGCGCAATTTACAGCTTATCTACTTCAAAAAACGAGAAAAAACGACCAAAGGCAGAATAGAAGGTTTTACCGAAATGACCGAGGCGATGGAAGCGCTGGTCGAAACGCATCCCTACTATGCGCCGTTATTGAAGGATTTGGCGCTGAGAAAGAGCTATGTTTCCTTTGACGAGAAACGGGCGACGTGGGCGCAACTGCTGGCGCTGGCTCCGGAGGATCCGCAGGTGTGGATGGGGTGGGGCAGCCTGTGGGCCGAGCGCGATCCTGAACTGTACATCGGCGCAATGATCTACTCCCTGTTGCTACAGCCACTCGCCGAGGATACCGAGCAGAAAATAGCGAATATCAAAACTAAGCTACTGATGCGGGTTGGCATGGGCGAGCGTAATGCGATTCTTTCGGCAAAAGTGTACGCGGATTATGCTGATATCCTCGGGGAAAGAGCGAAAGGTGAAGAGACCGCAAAAGCCGGGGAAATCTTGCCGGCGAGCAAAAAGCTGGACCGCCATGAAACGCTCGTTCCCTTTGACCCGCCGGTGAGTATGACGGTTGATATCGACAAGAATGCGGTGTTGAACGCGTCTTTCTTCGGCGTTGAGTGGAAGGCGCCGCAAATGCAGGGCGATAAACGGACTGAGCTTACCGTTGATATTGATAAAAACGGCGCGCCGACGCTGGTGCTGGTGAGCAAAAGCAGCGAAGTGGAACAGTACGATGCGCGGGCGGTCGATATGCTCTGGCGCTGGAAGTTCAAACCGCAGCCCGATGGCAGGCAGATAACCATCGGCGTGAATTTTCAGCACTAGTCGCGTCGCGGCCTCCTGAACGAGGTAAAATAGCGGCGCCTGCTGTTTTAATATGAGAAAAATATGCCTGAATTACCTGAAGTAGAAACCAGCCGCCGCGGGATTGAACCGCACCTGATTGGCGCCACCATCCTGCACGCCGTGGTGCGTAATGGACGCCTGCGCTGGCCGGTTTCCGAAGAGATCTATCGCCTGAGCGACGTTCCGGTGCTCAGCGTGCGCCGCCGTGCCAAATACCTGCTGCTGGAGCTGCCTGACGGCTGGATTATCGTCCACCTCGGCATGTCCGGCAGCCTGCGTATCCTCAGCGAAGAGCTGCCCGCAGAGAAGCACGATCATGTAGACCTGGTGATGAGTAACGGCAAGGTCCTGCGCTATACCGATCCGCGCCGCTTTGGCGCCTGGCTGTGGACCAAAGAGCTGGAGGGCCATCCGGCGCTGGCGCATCTGGGGCCGGAGCCGCTGAGCGATGAGTTCAACGCTGATTATCTCCAGCAGAAGTGCGCGAAGAAGAAAACCGCGATTAAGCCCTGGCTGATGGATAACAAGCTGGTGGTTGGGGTGGGCAATATCTACGCCAGCGAATCGCTGTTTTCGGCGGGGATCCATCCCGATCGTCTGGCGTCCTCGCTGTCGCGCGAAGAGTGCGAGCAGCTGGTGAAAGTGATTAAGCTGGTCCTGCTGCGCTCCATCGAACAGGGCGGGACGACGCTGAAGGATTTCCTGCAAAGCGACGGTAAACCGGGCTATTTCGCCCAGGAATTACAGGTTTATGGCCGCAAGGGCGAGCCGTGCCGCATTTGCGGGACGCCGGTTATCGGCAGCAAGCATGCACAGCGGGCGACGTTTTATTGCCGCCAGTGCCAGAAGTAAGGTGCGATGGTTGCGTTGATCCCGTCTCGCGCTGCGCTTGGTCCGGTAGCCCGGACAGATGCGCAGCATCGCCTCCGGGAAGAGCCCCGAAGGCGCAGGATTACAGCTTCTTCAGCAGCGCCTGGTGAACGTTAGCGGGCAGGAAGTGAGAGACGTCGCCCTGGTGGCGCGCCACTTCTTTTACTAGCGAAGAGGAGATAAACGACCACTCTTTGCACGGCATCAGAAACACGCTCTCCAGCGTCGGCATCAGATGACGGTTCATATGCGCCAGCTGCATCTCATATTCAAAATCCGCCACCGCCCGCAGGCCGCGAATCAATATATTGGCCTGCTGCGCGCGGGCGAAATTAGCCATTAAATCGCTGAAGCCGATAACCTCAACGTTAACCAGATGCGCCGTTGCCTGGGTGGCCAGCGCGATGCGCTCGTCGAGGGTGAACATCGGCTTTTTGCTCGGGCTGGCGGCGATAGCCAGCAGCACTTTATCGAACATGCTGGCCGCGCGGGTGACGATATCAATATGGCCGTTGGTGATAGGGTCGAAGGTTCCCGGATAGATCGCTTTTGTGCTCATAATGATACTTTCTCCGAGTAGCCGCGGCTCAGGGCCCACAGCTCGGTGTATTTATTAAACGTGTATTGCGCGTTGACTACCGCCAGCAGCCAACCTTGCTTTCCATCCAGCACGCCGCCGCGCAGCAGCAGCGTTTTAACAAAGGCGCCCAGCGTATGGCCGAAGATAGCGGCCAGCGAGGTCTTCTTCCCTCTTTGATGGCGCTCCTGCGCCCAGGCGGCGGCGTAAGCCAGCTGCTTTTGCTGAAAGCCGGAAAAATCGCGGCAGGTCAGATGCAGCAGATCGCCCGCGAGTTCGATAACCTGCGCGCCCTGGCCGTCGAGAGATTCGTGAACCAGATTATCGTTATAGCGGTAACGGTCGCGTTCGTACAGGCGCATCACGCGGTCGGGGTACCAGCCGCTGTGGCGCATAAAGCGGCCAAGAAAATAGTTGCGGCGGGCGATGCTGTATATCGCCCCGGCTTTCGGCGCGGCCAGCACGCTGCGGATGGACTGCGCAAGCTCCGGGGTAACGCGCTCGTCGGTATCGATCATCAGCACATAGTCGCCGGTGGCGTAGTCCTGGGCGCGCTGACGCTGAATGCCGTAGCCCTGCCAGTCGCGGTTGATATGTACCTGAACGCCCAGGCTGCGGGCGAGTTCAACGGTGTTATCGCTGCTGCCGGAATCCAGCAGTACTATCTCATCGGCCCAGCTTACCGAGGCCAGACAATCAGGCAGCAGATCCGCCGCATTTTTGGCGATCATCACGACCGAGAGGCGAGGCGACATCAGTGGCTCCGCTGCGGCAGGTAGGGTTGTAGTAACTGTAGCAGACGGGAGAGGGCGCCCTGGTTTTGGTGCAGGACTTCCACCGCGTGACGGCCGTACCACAGACGGTAATCTTCATCGGTCAGCAGGTTGGAAACCTGCGTCACCAGCGAATCGGCGTCGGTCACGGTAATCAGACCGTCGTCCTGCTGCAGCTTGGCGCAAATATCTTTGAAGTTGAAGGTGTGCGGGCCCATCAATACCGGAATCGCGTGAGCGGCGGGCTCCAGCGGGTTATGACCGCCGCGTTCCACCAGGCTGCCGCCGACAAACGCGAGGTCGGCAATACCGTACAGCAGCATCAGCTCGCCCATGGTATCGCCAATCACCACCTGGGTACTGTTCGACGGGATTTCGCCGGTGCTGCGCAGGGTGTAGCTCATTCCCGCTTTCTGCACCATCTCGCGGGCGTCGCCGAAGCGCTCCGGGTGGCGAGGGACGAGGATCAGCAGCAGGTTGGGGAAACGCTCGAGCAGCTTTTTATGCGCCTGAAGAATAATTTGTTCTTCGCCGTCGTGGGTGCTGGTGGCAATCCACACCTGGCGGTGCGGCGCCCACTGGCGGCGTAGGGTGATGGCGCGAGCCGCCAGCTCGGGGGTGACCGAAATATCAAACTTCAGGCTGCCGGTGACCGCCAGCTGATTGCGTTTCAGGCCAAGGGCGATAAAGCGGTTAGCGTCTTCTTCGTTCTGCGCGGCGATAAGCGTAATGCGGCTCAGCAGCCGACGCATAAATTTACCCAGTTTGGCATAGCCTTTCGCCGAACGTTCGGACAGACGAGCGTTAGCGATCACCAGTGGGATTTTACGCTTGTGCAGTGTGGCGACCATGTTCGGCCACAGCTCGGTTTCCATCACGATAACCAGCTTTGGCTGAACGGTATTGAAGAAGCGATTCATCGCGCCGGGCAGATCGTAAGGCAGATAGACGTGATGCACGTCTTTGCCAAAAGCGGACATGGCGCGCTCAGACCCGGTTGGCGTCATGGTGGTGACGGTGATCGGCAGATAGGGGTAACGGTGGCGTAGCGCGCGCACCAGCGGGATAGCCGCCAGGGTTTCGCCAACGGAAACGGAATGCAGCAGGATGCCACCCGGTTCTACCTTGTTCTGGCAGAAGCCATAACGTTCCTTCCAGCGTTTACGATAGGCAGGGGCCTTACGGCTGCGTAACAGCAGTCGCAGCCACACCAGCGGCTGAATGAGGTAAAGTAGGGCGGTATAAAGCAATTCCAAGCGATTTATCCGTATTTATGTTTTTGCGGGCAAATTCTAAGCATTTAACCCGCGTAAAGCTATCTCTTTGGCGGAAACTAAGGGATTCAGTATTAAGCCGCGTCGCGATAGCGCTTGATGCGCAGATAGCGGCGTCCAAGACGCCAGCGTAGACGGAACGTACGGGCGTTTTTCCAGATCAGGCGCCAGATGCCGCGGTCGAAAAACTCTTTAATGATAATATGCTTTTTTGACTCATCTTTCATGCTATCGAAGGTATGAATAATTCCCAGCCCCTCTTTGGCGATCTGCCAGCGGCAGGCGGAAATATCGCGAACCTTATCCGGGTAGCGCTGGTTGATGGCGTCCAGCATCTCCAGAATCTTCATGTAGTGGCGCGCTGAACGCATCAGCGTGTCGTCGTTGTCCGGTTTATGCGACACCGATTCCGAGTGAATATAGTAATCGTAGAACTGCTCGCTGGTGTACTGCACGCGTTCTGCCGCCAGCAGCACTTCGGTGGTCCAGGGGATATCCTGATGACGCAGGCCAGGCTCAAAATGGAAGCGGTGGCTCGCGATAAATTCCCGGCGATAGATATTCAGCCAGGTGACGTGCAGGAACTTACGAGAATCCAGCGCCTGCTTTAACCAGACGTGGCCGGGCAAAACGCCGGTCGACTGCAGCCGGTCCAGCGGGAAAATGGGATGGATATCTTTTTTCGTCTCGTAGACGTAGCGGCCGTTGCAGGTGGCGACGTCAAGATTGCCCTTTTCCGCCATTTCCAGAAGCGTACGGTACATGCCCGGGTAAAGCTTATCGTCGATATCCGGGAAGGTCAGGTACTTACCGGTCGCCGCGGCGAGGCCGGTATTGCGCGCCACCGACACGCCCTGGTTTTCCTGCTCCAGCACGATCACGTTTTGCAGGCGCTCTTTCCACTGGTCGATAACCGCAAGGCTGCCGTCCGTCGACCCGTCGTTCACCAGGATCAGTTCATAGCTTTCCAGCTGCTGTTGCTCAAGGCACTCAAAGAATTGCGCAAGGAATTTTTCGCCGTTATAGACGGCGGCTACGATGCTTAGTAAAGGCGTTTGACTCATAACTCATTGATCCTGGTTAAATAACGGCGTCAGGCGCTGCGCAGCTGACGATACTGCTGACAAATCGATGCCACGCTGAACTTCTCCAGCGCCGCTGCGTCGATGGCCGGCGGGCTATGGTAAATGCTTTGCATCGTCTGAGCCAGCGCCGGGCTGTTGAGATCCGCCAGGCCGCGCGACAGCTCGCCGGTAAGGATCTCGGTCACGCCGCCCGGGCAGCGGGTGCTGGCGACCGGCGTATCCAGCAGCAGCGCCTCCACCACCACGTTGCCAAAGCCTTCGCTATCGGAGCTCAGGACCAGCATCCGCGCGCCTTTAATCCACGGCAGCGGGTTTTTCTGGAAGCCTTTAAACAGGACGCGATCGGCAACCTGTAGCTGCTGCGCCAGCTGGCGCAGGCGCTGTTCTTGTTCCGGTTTGCCCTGCCCCAGCAGCACCAGTGGCGCGTCGATGCCGCTTTGCGCATAGGCCTCAATCAGGCGGTCGTGACGTTTGCCGGGGTGAAAGCGGCCGACGTGGATAATATAGTCGCCGTCGGGGCGCTGGCTGGGTTCTTCAGCCGCGGCGCGCAGGGCGGCGATATCAAACGGGTTATAAATCGTTTTCAGCTGGGCGGGGCGAATGGCGAACTGCTCAACCAGGTCTTGACCGACCGCATCGGAGACGGTGACGACGTTGCGTCCCTGATAAACGCGCCCGATCTTCTGCTTTTTCATCCAGCGGTCAAAACCGCTGCGGTGTCCGAGATAGGAAGTCGAGAACACGCCGTGCAGGCAGAACCAGACGTTGCGCCCGTTCAGCAGGCGGCTGCGGGAGACGATGCGGTCGGTTTTATGCAGATTCGATAGCACCAGTTCGAAACGGCCCTGCTGTTCTGCTTTCTCGATTGCCGTATCAAGCTGGCGCGCGCGCCGGGATAGCTCGGTGAGTTTGCGCCAGGGTTTGCGGCAGCGGTCGGCGATGACCTGATAATCCAGCCCCGCCGGTAGCGGATACTCGCAGACGTCGCGCAGGGAAAAAAGCGACACCTGTTCACCCTGGCTGAGAAAATGCTCCGCCAGCGTCAGCACCACTTTTTCCGCGCCGCCGCCGGGCAGGCCGTCGATAACAAACAGTATGCGCATCGTTATTTCACCAAATCTTGATAGAGGGAGAGCAGCTGCGCCGAGAGCCGTTCGCTGGTGCAGGTCATGATCCGCTCGCGGGCGCGCTGGCCTTCTGCAGAACCCAAAGCCCGAGCGGGCAGGGCGTTAACCGACTCCTGCAGGGCCGGGATATCCAGCGCATCGCAAACGTAGCCGTTGCTGCCCTGAACGATAAACTCCGCGCCGCCGCAGCCGGTAGTCGTAATCACCGGCAGGCCGCAGGCCATCGCTTCGAGAATGACGTTGGGGAACGGATCGTACAGCGTCGGCAGCAGCAGGCCATCGGCCATCTGGTAGAACGGCAGGGTTTCCGACTGCATACCGAAAAAGCGCACCCGTTCCTCGCAGTTCAGCGTTTTCGCCAGCTGCTGGTAACGACCCTGCTCTTTATCTTTACCCACCACCAGCAGGTAGCGATTGGTCGGGGCGATGGCGCGGATCGCCGCATCCAGTCCCTTGCGCTCAAAGCCGGAGCCGACGTAAATCAGGCAGGTCGCCTGGATCGGCAGATTCCATTTGGCGCGCAGCGCGACGAAGGCTTCTTCCGTCGGCGGCAAAAAACGCTGGTTATCGATGGCGTTATAGATGACGTGGATTTTTTCCGCCGGCAGGCCGAAGTCTTCAATAATCTCGCGTTTAATCATCTCCGCGTTGCAGATAACGCCGCGCAGGTGCGAGTCCTGGTACATTTCGCGCTCGGCCTGCATCACATAGCGATGGTAGCGGTCGGCAAACAGCAGGCGGCTTTTCCAGCCGGGCAAAATGCGCGAGCGCTGCTGCAGCCAGCGGCGGTGTACGCCATCTCCGGCACGGTACAGGTCGCAGCCGGGGATGCGCTCATGGCTTTGCACCAGGTCAAATGATTCGCGCTGCCAAAGCTGGCGGGCGGCGTCGGCAAACCCACGCTCGCGGCTGATCCGCCCCCACTTGCGCGGATTGCAGATGTGGATGTTCCACTCGGGCTTCACCGGCCCCTGCCACTCGCGAGTGATGACGTTCAGTTCAAGATCGCTGTCGTCGAGGGCTTCCAGCGCGCGGGAGACAAAGCGTTCCGCGCCGCCGTCCGGGCGATACTTCTGGCGTACCAGAGCCAGCCTGAATTTACTCATGCCAGTACCTTTTTCGCCGCCGCGATAACCGCGTCGGTGGGAATTAAATCGAGATAACGTTCGTCCGTGCCGGTATCGATATCATCAGGGTCGGGAATAGCGCCGAAATCGCCTGCCCAGATAACCTCGCCCTGCGCCTGCCAGGGACGCCAGAAGGTGAGCTTGGAGGGGCCGAAAAGCGCGACCAGCGGCGTACCCAGCGCGGCAGCCATGTGCATTGGCACCGAGTCGACGCCGATAAATAGACGGGCATGATCGATGACGGAGGCCAGCTGGCGCAGGGTGAGCAGCCCGGCGAGGGAGTGCAGGCGAGCATCGGGGCAGCCCGCCATAATGGTGTCGATCATCTGCTTCTCTCTGGCGTCAGGGCCGGAGGTCAGCACGACCGGGTAGCCTGCGTCAGAAAGCGCGTTAATCAGGGCGCTCATCCGCGCTTCGCGCCAGCACTTAAAGAACCAGCGGGAGGTCGGCTGAATGACGATATAGTTATCCTGAAATTCTTCCGGCAGCAGCGCGCGGCTGGCGCGCCAGTCCTGATCGCTGTAGCCCATCTTCGCCGGCGCGTCATCAATAGCCAGCCCAAGCGGCGCCAGAATCGACAGGTTCTGCTGCACGGTATGCTGCTGGTTATGCTGCTCGGTTGAGGCGAGGGCGGTATGGCAAAAACGCCAGGCCGGATGACGACGTTTCGGGAAGTCAAAACCGATGCGGGTGGCCGCGCCGGTCAGTTTGGTGATGATCGCGCTGGGCCACTGATCGGCAAGATTGAGCACCATATCGTAGCGCTGCTGGCGGAGCGTGCGAATCAGACGCCACTCCATCTTTAGCTGATGGCCGGCGCCCTGTTTTTTCCAGCGCCGGTCAATGCCGTAAATGTGGGTGATATCGGTATTCGCTGCGAGCATATCCCGGGTTTCTTCATAAAGCAGCACATCCACGCTGGCGGCGGGATATTGCTGTTTTAGCGCGTGAATAAGCGGGGTTATCAATAGCATATCGCCATGATGGCGCAGCTTGATGACCAGGATTCGCGCCGGGTTCACGCGGCCGGAAGTGCGGGTTTCAGGCGTCATTCTCTGTTCTTCATTCAGGGTCAGGGTTCCGATTCTAGGGGATCAGATAGATTGAGAGAAGCGTTGTCTTGCTCTACCATGACCCGATACGTATGGCCTGAGGACGTTTTCGTGCACAAACCCGCATTTCTCATCACGATTGACACAGAGGGCGATAACCTCTGGCAAAAACATGACAGCATCACCACCGAGAATGCGCGTTATTTACCGCGTTTTCAGCAGCTTTGCGAAAAGTACGGTTTCAAACCGGTCTGGTTGACCAACTATGAAATGGCCATCGACCCGGTTTATATCGAATTCGCCAAGGATGCGATCGCCCGGGGAACCGCGGAAATCGGCATGCATCTGCACGCCTGGAACAGCCCGCCGACCGATCCGCTCACCGATGACGACTGGCGGCATAAACCGTACTTGATTGAGTACAGCGATGCGGCGATGCGGGCGAAAGTCGACTATATGACCCGTCTGCTGGAGGAGACCTTCCAGACCAAAATGGTCAGCCATCGCGCAGGACGCTGGGCCTTTGACGAGCGCTACGCGCGTCTGCTGATGGAGTATGGCTATCTGGTGGATTGTTCGGTTACGCCGCGGGTGAACTGGAAAACGGCGAAAGGCGCGCCGCAGGGCGACGGCGGCACCGATTACCGTCATTTCCCGCAGCACGCCTATTTCCTCGACGAGAACGATATCCGCCGTGAAGGGCAATCATCGCTGCTGGAAGTGCCGATGAGCATTCAGTACAAGCATCCCGCGTGGATGAATAGCCTGAAGCAGGGTTACGATCGCCTGCGCGGTAAAGTGCGCTCGCCGTCCGTTCACTGGCTGCGTCCGATGGGCGGCAACGTCGAGACGATGAAAAAAGTGGTGGAACAAACGTTGACTCAGGGCAATGACTACGTCGAATATATGCTCCACTCTTCTGAGTACATGCCCGGCGGCAGTCCAACGTTTAAAAACGAGCAGGATATCGAGCGTTTATATGCCGATCTGGAGTCTTTTTTCAGCTGGCTGGCGCCGCAGGTGAAGGGAATGACGTTGGCGGAGTATTACCAACAGAAACGCACACAGCGATAAAAGATCACAACCAGGTACCGTATGCGTATCGTGAAGCAGTTTACGCGGAAGAAAAATGCCTTCTTCCGCGAAATTAAGTTTAATTTAATTAACTATCGTTACAGAAATAAAAGCGCGCGCCAGCCCTTTAATCCCGCGAAGATTCAGCATGTTTTATTATTGCGCCTGGATGACAAAGTTGGGGATATGGTCGTGACAACCGGCTGCGCAAAGCTTTTAGCCGACCGGGGCTATAAGGTTTCTGTGCTGACCGGGCCGGTTTGTAAGCAGATGCTTGCCGGCGCGGATTTTCTTGAGCAGGTCTATTTATATCAGCCGCGGATGCCGTTAAATGCGTTGCGCGCGGCAGGATTTGACGCGGTCGTTGATTTTGACGATGTTAAAACCTACGAGCGTTTTAAACTGCTGGCTGATTTGCAGCCCGGCTGCGTTATCGGTTTTAATAAACAAGAATATAAACTTTACGATCACTCCATCCCTTTTCTGGATAGCAGCAGCCATATTTCCGCCCGCTATAAAGCCGTCGCCAGGCTATTTGGCATAGAACACCCTCATTACCACTATCATCTGCCCGGCGATGCTTTTGAGCGGGAAAGAGTTAAAACACTGCTGGCTCAGCAACAGGGTAGCGAGCTCTGCATTGCCATCAACCCGTTTACCGCCTCAACGGATAAAGACTTTTGCCGTCATCAGGTTTCTGCCCTGATTGAGCGCTTATATACGCTCCCTTATAAAATCAGCGTCGTGATGGTCGGGCATAGCGAGAAAATTCGTCAGCTTAATCTGGAAACGGCGCTGCATCTGCCTGATAGCAATATTAATTCAGCGGTTGAGATTGTTCGCCACTGCGATCTGGTGATTACGGCGGATACCGCCATCGTGCATATTGCTCGCGCGTTCGACAAGCCCATGGTGGCGGTTTACAACAAACGTAAACTCAAAGACACCGGATTGCCGGGCTATACCATCTGGGCTCCGGGTTATGACAAGGCCAGACAAATTGTCTGCGAAGAGACTAACGTCGCCGACATGACCATTGACGCGGTCTGGCCGGTGATCAAAGCCCAGGCGGATGCCCTGATCGCCGCTCGCCAGCAGGCATAAAAAAGGGCCCGCTGCGGGCCCTTCTCCTTCTCTTAGCGTTTCGCCTTCAGGCCTCCGCTGAGCGCAATGCCCAGCGGTAGCCAAAACAGCGGCCAGCTTTCGCGAGGGTTGCTGATGATAAACATGCCCTGCGAAGCCATAAAAATCAGCGCATAGATAAAAATCGCCAGCCCGTAGCGGCCATCCTGCTGGTTACGCCATGCCTGCCATAACCCTCCGGCAATCACCGCCAGCAGCAGCGCCAGGCCGATTATGCCGCCTTTCAGCAGTGCGCCAAGATAGACGCTGTGGGTGGTGGTGATATGCTCGCCGCTGTAGTTGGTAAAGTTGAGCTCGTAGTCAAAGCCACGACCCAGCCACGGCTGGCTGGCCACTTCCTGGAGCGTATGGCGCCAGATACTGAGGCGCAAACCGCTTTGGGTGCCCAGCTCTTCAAAGCGCGCCAGCAGCAGCTCTCCCGTTGGCGTGAAGAAGAAAAGCGCGCCCAGAACCAACGCTAGCGCGGCGACAATCAGAACATTACGCCGGGTAAATACGTGCAGGTGCAGGGTGCAAACAAACGCCGCCAGCAGGGCGATAATCGGGCCGCGGCTTTGAGTCAGAAACAGCATCACCAGCATGATCGCCATCGGCACATACAGGAGATGGCTGCCTTTCTCCTTCAGCAGCATGGCGCAAATAAGGATACCGATACCGCAATAACCCGCGAGGTCGATAACGTTAGTCGGGCCGGGATTACCCGGTGATACCAGGCGCTCTTTAAGGACCAGGGTGAAATCGATCGCCATCGTCCAGATGGAGAGCACCGTGATCCCGGCAACGACGCTCAGCAGCGCCAGATGTCGGGTTCGGGGGTCGCCCAGCAGGGTAGTTAGCAGCAGGAGATAAAAAAATAAATAGGCGCCGTGCGTCAGCGGCGAGTCGATATGCTGCGGCGTCTGCCCCCAAATGTTGCTCAGGGCATAGTAAACGCAGAATACCACCAGCAGGATATAAACCAGCCACCGCTGGCGGATGCTTTCCGCTAGCGCCTGACGGTTATCGTGGTTAAGCAGTGAAAGCAAAAACAGCAAAATAGATAAATGAAGAAGGTTGTTTGTCCGGGTTGATACGCAAAAAACGGCGCTAAAAAACAGAAATAAAGTGAAGAAAACGGTGTAGCCCTGTCTGGCGTAACTACTTATTTTTAAAGTACTCATCAAAAGAAACCTTTGCGAAAATCGTTTCCGGAACCGCGCTTTCTAAAGAGAAGTTAACGACCCGAATATGGTTTTGTTGCAGCACGTTGGCAGCGTGCGAAAAGGACGGCATGACCAGGTCATCCACCTTATTTGCCAGCCAGGAGGGGAGTTTATCCTGTTCCGTTTCGTAGAAGCGCGGCTGGTTGAAATTACTCATATCCAGACCACTTATCAGAATGGTTTTAAATCCCAGCCACATCAGAATTTGCAGGGCCCAGTAGACCACGGTTCCGGCGTCGAAAATTCCCTGGCGGATATCGGTGCTAAAGCAAATATCCTGCCGCTGCGGGTGAAAGCGTAACGCCGCAACGCCTTTCCATACCTGCGGTATCGCGCTTTTGGCGACTTTGGGCTGATAAATTTTATAACAGGCGTCTTCAATTAATGCCAAACGACAGCGCAGTTCCGCGCCGTGACGGTCGAGGATTTTGGCGATACCGTGCATGGTGGTGAAGAGCACGAGATCGGGTTGGCTAATCACCGAACGAATCACGTCCGGCTTTTTATCGTAAAACTCCATATCGACAATGGTATAGAGCGAAAATTTAATTTTATCAGAGAGATGCCAGGCGCCATTCACCCCCATCACCGGAACGCTTTTCGGCAGCCGCGTAAAATCAATGCGGCGCGTCGAGGGACCGGTGGCGGTCAGCAGCACCTCGCCCTCGGCGCTATCCTTCAGTTCGCTGAGATTAACCAGCGGCACCGTTTTCCCTTTGTATTTCAGGGTGCGGATTTCACCGCTCGCCGCACGCGTGATGTGGGTAAACGGCCAGAGATTTTCGTTATGGCGAAAGGCGCGTCGATGCGTGTAGCGATAGATCTGCTTAAATAATGAACCCATTAAGCCAGTTCCTGAGATTTCAACAGTTGCAGAATCCGGGAGGCGGGAATATCCCCCGTGCTGCTGCCGCTTTCCGGGCGCACCACGTACTGATTTTTACCGTAGCCGCCAATTAGCCCCGGATCGGTCGGGCCGTACAGCGTGAAGTTCGGTTTATCGAGCGCGGCGGTGAGATGGCTCAGGCCGGTGTCGACGGAAACCACCCCGCGCGCGCCTGCCAGTACCCCAGCTACCTGCTCCAGGCTCATCCGCGGCAGGACGTCGACAAAATCGTGCCCCTCCGCCAGGCGCCTGGCCCGCGCTTCTTCATGGGGCGCGCCCCACGGCAGTTTGATGCGTACGCCGCTGTCGGCAAGCAGGGCGATAAGCGCCCGCCAGTTCTCTTCCGGCCAGTGCTTATCATCGCGCGTCGTGGCGTGGAGGAACACCAGATACGCCGCGGCGGACGCGTCATTCTGGCGCAAAAAATGACGGGCGATCGCGTAGTCGCCCTGGGTTTCCGGTTTCGCGTAGCCGAGGCTTTTCGCGAACAGTTCGCGGGTGCGCTCAACGGCGTGCTGCTGTTTAGCAATATGGTGGCGACGGTTGTAAAACAGGCTCGCCAGCGGCTCGCGGGCGGTTTGCCAGTCCATACCGTGCTTCACGCCGCGGGCCAGCCGGGTGACCAGCGCGGCGCTCTTCACCAGCCCTTGGGCATCGATGATCGCGTCGTACTTTTCCGCCCGTACGGCGTCGCGGAAAGCCTTGCGCTCGGTTTTGATCGGCGCGGAAAACCACGCCTTGCGCCAGCGGCGAATCGCCACCGGGATGACCCGGTCAACGGTCTCATGCCAGGAGGGGATCTGTGCGAAGCCTTCTTCAACTACCCAATCGAAACGAATGCCGGGAAAGGCCAGCGCGGCGTCGCTCAGCGCAGGCAGCGTGTGCAGCACGTCGCCCATGGACGAGGTTTTTACGATCAGTACCCGCATCCGCTAGTCTTCCTCTTGTTCCGTTTTTTCCAGCAACAGGTCGTTTAATTCTTCCAGTACGCGCTGCGGCGTAATGTCGATCAAACTCTGATGATAGCCTTCGGCGGCATCGCCTTTACGCACTTTGTGGTAGCCGCTGATCAGGCGGATCACGCGCGCTTTATGCGACAGCGGGGGAGTAAAGTCCGGGCTGCTGGGCCCGTAGAGCGCCACCAGCGGACGGTCCAGCGCGGCGGCGACGTGCATCAGGCCGGAATCGTTGCTGACCACCGCTTTACAGGCGGCGATCAGAATAACGGCCTGCTCAAGCTGGGTTTCCCCGGCCAGATTGCGGCACCATGCCTGCTGTTCGGTATTAAGCGCGGCGAGGATTTCATTGCCCGCTTCGTGGTCTTTCGCGGAGCCAAACAGCACGATCTGAAAGCCTTCGTCGATCAGCTGTTTCGCCAGCTCGGCGTAGTGATAGTGCGGCCAGCGTTTTGCCGGGCCGAACTCAGCGCCGGGGCAGAAGCCGATGATCGGGCGCTCGGTTGAGAGATTAAACGCGCTACAGGCCTGCGATTTTTCGCCTTCATGCACCTGCAACTGTGGCCAGAGCAGCGGCTGAGGCAGATCTTTCGCGCAGCGCATCACGCCTTTGTCGTAGGCCAGACCGACGTAGCGTTCGACCATCAGCGGCCAGGCGTCTTTATCCAGCTTGCGGGCATCGTTCAGCAGGCCGTAGCGCATCTCGCCGAGCCAGCCGGTGCGATGCGGTATTCCCGCAAAGAACGGCACGAGGGCCGATTTAAACGAGTTAGGCAGAACGTAAGCGCGGTCGTAGCGACGCTCGCGCAGGCTGTGCCCAAGCTTACGCCGTTCGCCGATTTCCAGCGCGCCGTGACCGAGCGGCATCGGGATTGCTTCGTTGACTTCCGGCATGCGCGAGAGCAGCGGACGGCACCATGCGGGCGCCATCACGTCGATGATCGCCTGGGGATAGCGCGCCCTGAGCGTACGATAAAGACTTTGCGACATCATCATGTCGCCCACCCAAGACGGGCCAATCACCAGTATTTTCATGCTTGCTTCTTACGCGTCGCGGTTCAGCCAGGCCATATATTCCGTTACGCCTTCGGCAACGGTCTTAAACGGTTTATCGTAGCCCGCTGCGCGCAGGTTTGTCAGATCCGCCTGGGTAAACGCCTGATAGCGGCCTTTCAGCTTATCCGGGAACGGAATGTACTCGATGCTGCCTTTCTTGTGGTAAGCCAGCGTTGCGTCTGCGACGGCCTGGAAAGACTCCGCGCGGCCGGTGCCGAGGTTGAAGATACCGGAAACGCCGTTTTCCCAGAACCACAGGTTCACCGCCGCGACGTCGCCGACGTAGACGAAGTCGCGCTTGAAGCCATCGCTGCCTTCAAACAATTTCGGACTTTCGCCATTATTCAGCTGAGTATTCAGATGGAAAGCGACGCTGGCCATGCTGCCTTTATGGCCTTCGCGCGGCCCGTAGACGTTGAAATAGCGGAAGCCGACGATCTGCGAGTTCGCTTCCGGCAGGATCTGACGGACGTATTCATCAAACAGAAACTTGGAGTAGCCGTAAACGTTGAGCGGCTGCTCGTATTCGCGGGATTCAATAAAGTCGCTGGTGCGGCCGCCGTAGGTCGCCGCGGAAGAGGCGTACAGGAACGGAATTTCACGCTCCAGGCAGTAGTGAAGCACCTCTTTAGAGTACTGATAGTTGTTATCCATCATGTACTTGCCGTCCCACTCCGTGGTGGAAGAGCAGGCGCCTTCATGGAAAATAGCGTCGATATCGCCGAACTCTTCGCCCGCCATAATCTGGATCAGAAAGTCTTCTTTATCCATGTAGTCGGCAATGTTCAAATCCACCAGATTGATGAATTTGGTGCCGTCTTTCAGATTATCTACGACCAGAATGTCGGTAATGCCCTGGTCATTCAGCGCTTTAACGATATTGCTGCCGATAAAGCCTGCGCCGCCGGTAACGATGATCATAACTGTAACCTTTGAAGTGGGTAGTCCAGAGACAATCCGGACATGAATACTCCTATCATATCACTACATCGAAAAGGCTTCAGCCATTCGCCGATAAGGTGGAGAGGGACTCGTGATTTATGCTGCAAATAATTCATGCAGTAATGCATCATCTCGTATCAGCGTATAGCTTTAGGTAATATGTGCCAAATTTTGCCGAATCTGGAGAGTTGCAATGCGTGGTGATTTCTACAAACAGTTAACCAATGACCTGGATACCGCGCGCGCGGAAGGGTTGTTTAAAGAAGAACGGATTATTACTTCGGCGCAGCAGGCGGATATCACCGTCGGCGGAAGCCAGGTGATTAACTTCTGCGCCAATAACTATCTCGGCCTCGCGAACCACCCGGAACTGATTGCCGCCGCGAAAAGCGGCATGGATAGCCACGGCTTCGGTATGGCCTCCGTGCGTTTTATCTGCGGGACCCAGGACAGCCATAAAGCGCTTGAGAAGAAGCTGGCCGATTTTCTCGGTATGGAAGATGCGATTCTCTACTCCTCCTGCTTTGATGCTAACGGCGGCCTGTTTGAAACCCTGCTCGGCGCGGAAGATGCGATTATCTCCGATGCCCTGAACCACGCGTCGATCATCGACGGCGTGCGCCTGTGTAAAGCGAAGCGCTTCCGCTACGCCAACAACGATATGGTGGAGCTGGAAGCCCGTCTGAAAGAGGCGCGCGACGCCGGCGCGCGTCACGTGCTGATCGCCACCGACGGCGTGTTCTCAATGGACGGGGTGATCGCCAACCTGAAGGGCGTTTGCGATCTGGCGGACAAATACGACGCGCTGGTGATGGTTGATGATTCTCACGCCGTGGGTTTTGTGGGTGAAAACGGCCGCGGTTCCCATGAGTACTGCGACGTGATGGGCCGCGTCGATATTATCACCGGTACGTTGGGTAAAGCGCTGGGCGGCGCGTCAGGCGGCTATACCGCCGCGCGTAAAGAAGTTGTCGAGTGGCTGCGCCAGCGCTCGCGTCCGTATCTGTTCTCCAACTCGCTGGCGCCGGCGATCGTCGCGGCTTCCATCAAAGTGCTGGAAATGGTGGAAGCGGGCAGCGAACTGCGCGATCGCCTGTGGTCTAACGCCCGTCTGTTCCGTGAAAAAATGACCGCGGCAGGGTTTATCCTCGCGGGCGCCGATCACGCCATTATCCCGGTGATGCTCGGTGAGGCCACCGTGGCGCAGGAATTTGCGCGCGAGCTGCAAAAAGAAGGGATTTACGTCACTGGATTCTTCTATCCGGTGGTACCAAAAGGCCAGGCGCGTATTCGTACCCAGATGTCTGCGGCGCATACCCCTGAACAAATTGAACGTGCGGTGGAAGCCTTTACCCGCATCGGTAAACAACTGGGCGTCATTGCCTGAGGGTGTGAGATGAAAGCGTTATCCAAACTGAAGGCGGAAGAAGGCATCTGGATGACCGACGTGCCGGAACCGGAAGTCGGCCATAACGATTTGCTGATTAAAATTCGCAAGACCGCGATTTGCGGTACCGACGTGCACATCTACAACTGGGATGAGTGGTCGCAAAAGACCATTCCGGTGCCGATGGTGGTGGGCCATGAATACGTCGGCGAAGTGGTGGGCATCGGTCAGGAGGTTCGCGGCTTTAAGCTTGGCGATCGCGTTTCCGGCGAAGGGCATATCACCTGCGGCCACTGCCGTAACTGTCGCGCCGGGCGTACGCACCTGTGCCGCAATACCACGGGCGTCGGCGTCAACCGTCCGGGCTGCTTTGCCGAATATCTGGTGATCCCGGCGTTTAACGCTTTTAAAATTCCGGACAATATCTCCGACGATCTGGCGTCGATTTTCGACCCGTTTGGCAACGCCGTGCATACCGCGCTTTCATTCGATCTCGTCGGCGAGGACGTGCTGGTTTCCGGCGCTGGCCCGATCGGCGTGATGGCCGCCGCGGTAGCGAAACACGTTGGTGCGCGCAACGTCGTGATTACCGACGTTAATGAATATCGTCTGGAGCTGGCGCGCAAAATGGGCGTCACCCGGGCGGTAAACGTTTCTAAAGAGAACCTTAACGATGTGATGGCCGAACTGGGCATGACCGAAGGTTTCGACGTGGGTCTGGAGATGTCCGGCGCGCCGCCGGCGTTTCGCACCATGCTCGATACCATGAACCACGGCGGGCGCATCGCCATGCTGGGGATTCCGCCGTCGGATATGTCTATCGACTGGACCAAGGTGATTTTCAAGGGGCTGTTTATCAAAGGGATTTATGGTCGCGAAATGTTCGAAACCTGGTACAAGATGGCCGCGCTCATTCAGTCCGGTCTCGATCTGTCGCCGATCATCACTCACCGCTTTGGTATCGATGATTTCCAGCAGGGCTTTGACGCGATGCGTTCCGGTCAGTCTGGCAAAGTCATTCTCAGCTGGGATTAATTCCCGCTAGTTTGCATTTTAAAAAAGCGCCTGCGGGCGCTTTTTTGAGAGTTGTCCTACATTTTTGTAATACTTAATCCACTCCGCACTTTTTCTAAATCGCTTTCTCGCCTATTCGTTTATACAGTCAGTTTAACCATGGTTTAACCCTACAAAGATTATGATTAAACTTTCTGTATGCTTATTGACCTGTAATTCATCCCGCTTATTACGGGAGGTATTACCACCTTTGCTTAAGGTGGCCGATGAATTTATCGTCATCGACTCAGGCAGCACGGACGCCACGCTGCAGATTTGCCAACAGTTCGGTCTCACCGTTCACTATCATGCTTATACCACTCACGGCACGCAGATGAACTACGCGACCTCCCTCGCCAGCCACGACTGGGTGCTGTGTATGGACAGCGATGAGATCCTTGATGACGAGGTGGCGGCGGCTATTCTGGCGCTGAAGGCGGGGGATGAGCCCGATCCAACCTGCGCATGGCGTCTGCCGCGCCACTGGTTCGTGCTGGGTGAAGAGGTGCGAACTATTTATCCGGTATCCTCGCCAGATTTCCCGGTTCGTTTGTATAACCGTTCTATCGCCCGGTTCAACGAGCGTCCGGTAGACGATCAGGTTGTCGGTTTTACGCACTCGGCCAGGCTACCGGGATTCGTGCGCCACGACACCTTCTACTCCCTGCATGAAGTGTTTAACAAGCTCAATAGCTACACCACACGGCTGGTTAAATATCAGAAGATCAGGCCGTCTCTTGCACGCGGAGCGATCAGCGCGATTGGCGCTTTCTTTAAGTGGTATCTGTTTAGCGGAGCGTGGCGAAAGGGCAAGGTCGGCGTGGTCACCGGGCTTTACGCGACCTTTTACAGCTTTCTTAAATACTTTAAAGCCTGGTATGCCCATCAGGACAAGGCGGAATCCGCGGCGGATAAGCACACGGATTCCCGGACGATTTAGTTGGTGGGCTGATCCCAGCCCTGCCACTTCAGCTGATAATACTGCAGCAGCGTACTCTGGGCGATGCTTTCGCTCAGAATGGTAAAGAAGCGGCTGGCGTTGACCGGCTCCGGCGGACGCTTAGATTTGCACTGCTTCACGCCCCGGAATGGATTGCGCGGCGGCTTAACCGGCGGCGCGGCATTCGGCGTGGAGGTATCCACCTGCGGCTCGTTGAGCAGGCTGCTCGGACGCACCAGAGTGATATCCGGCGGCAGGTTATACACCATCTGCTGCAGCACGCGCACCGTCGTCGGGTGCGGGTGGCCGATAGCAATGGCGGAACCGTTGCGCCGCGCCAAAGCGATAGCGCGGTTGAACTGATAGCGGATATCCGCTTCGTTTTGGGTATCGTCGAGGAAAACCTTACGCTTAATCACCTTCACGCCGGTGCCCTGCGCCGCGCGCATGGCCTGGGTATTGCCGATGGTGACGCTATCGAGGAAGTAGAGATTGTAGCGCTCGAGCGCCTGCATCACCTTCTGCATGCCGAAGAGGTTCGACGTCATCGCGCTGCCCATATGGTTATTCAGCCCCACGGCGTACGGAACCTTACCGTAGGCTTCGCGGATGATGCGCTCTATCTCGCTGCTGTTCATATCCGGACGGAGGGTATCTTTTTCCAGCGGCTGTTTGCTGAGCGGCGCCATCGGCAGGTGGATGAGCACCTCGTGGCCGAGATTATGCGCTTTGGTCGCCATTTCGCGGGCGTGGGGCGCATTAGGGAGTACGGCAACGGAGATCGTCGCCGGCAGCGCCAGCACCTGATTTTCCGTTTGTGGACGATAGCCAAAGTCGTCGATAACAATGGAGAGTTTGCCGGCAAATACCGGCGACACCATAACCAGCGTACCGGTTATGGCGAGTGCGATTCTGCGAAATTGAAGCAAAACTTATCTTCCCAACCACGGCTGTGGATTGACCGCCTGACCCTGGCGGCGAATTTCGAAATAGAGCGACGGACGGCCCTGACCGCCGCTGCTGCCTACGAGAGCGATCGGCTGGCCCGCCCGGACCTGAGTGCCGACGCTGACCAGCGCGCTTTGGTTATAGCCGTAAAGACTCATGTCGCCTTTGCCGTGTTCAACGACCACCACCAGGCCATAGCCCTGCAGCCAGTCGGCGAGAATAACCCGACCATCGGCAACGGCTTTGACCTCGGTGCCTTCAGACGCAGCGATAACCATCCCCTTCCAACGTAGCTCACCCTGCAGCTGTTCGCCATAACGATGGAGAATTGAGCCGCGAACCGGCCAGAATGCCTGGCCGCGCGGTGAGCCAAGCCCGCCGGTGCGGGACATCAGCGAGCGTTCGCTTTCGGTAGGTTTGTAGGTGGTGCCTTTACGCGAGGCTTCCTGCTGGCGATCGCGCACATCCTGCGCTTCGCGGGCTTCGCGATCCGCCCGCGCTTTGGCCGCCGCCGCCGCCTGGGCGATACGACCGCGCAGGCGCGATTCGTTAGCCCGCATTTCGCTGAGCTGTTGCTGACCTTGCTGAATGGAGGATTCCAGGCTGGCGAGGGTCTTTTTACGCTCGTTGCGCGCCTGCTCCAGCTTGCTCTGCTGGGCGCGCTGTTCGTAAACCAGGGTTTGCTGCTGGCTCTGTTTCTCTTCCAGCATGCTTTTTTGCACCGCTACGTCTTCGCGGGTCTTCTTAAGCTCGGCAATGGTTTCCTGGCGCGCCTGGTTCAGATAGCCGAAATAGGCCTGCATGCGCTGGTTACGCTGCCCCTCTTCGCCGCTAAGGATCATCTGGATGCCGGTATGCGGCCCCTGACGAAACGCGGCATCGAGCTGCGCGGAAAGATTACGCTCCTGCGAGGCGCGCTGACGCTCCAGCTTCGCAAGGGCGGCGTTCATTTCATCGATCTGCTTATTTAGCTGATTCAGCGTTTCCTGGGTTTCACGCAGCTTGCGCGCGGCGGCGGAGATGGCCTCCTCCTGCGCTTTAAGCTGCGCGACCAGGGAAGCGCGCTGCTGCTGCTGCTGCTTAATCGCCCTCTGTTTAGCGGCGATATCGGCCTGAATGGATTTAAGCTGGTCGCGGTCGTCGGCGTGAGCAGATGCGGCGCACAGCAATACGCCAGCGCTAAGCGCGCTGGCGTAAAGGACGGATCGAACTGCCGTTGCGATCCATGTAGTTGAATAAGTCGCCTTTCCCCTCATGGGGAAGGATTATTCCACGATGAACAGCGGCTTGCCAGTCATCTCTTGCGGGATTTCCATTCCCATCAGCGTCAGCATGGTCGGCGCGATGTCGGAAAGTTTGCCGCCGTTAACCGCTTTGACGTTTTTATCGCCAACGTAAATCAGCGGAACCGGCAGGTTGGTGTGCGCGGTGTGTGCCTGACCGGTGGCCGGGTCGCGCATCTGCTCGGCGTTGCCGTGGTCTGCGGTGATCAGCAGCTGTCCGCCAACGGATTCAACGGCTTTGCTAACCTGGTCGATGCAGTGATCCAGCGCTTCCACCGCTTTAACGGCGGCTTCCATCACCCCGGTATGACCAACCATATCGCCGTTCGGGTAGTTACAGATAATGGTGTCGAACTGACCGCCCTTGATGGCGGCAACCAGTTTTTCGGTCAGCTCGGCGGAGCTCATTTCCGGCTGCAGATCGTAGGTCGCGACCTTCGGCGAGTTGATCAGAATGCGCTCTTCGCCTTTGAACGGCTCTTCAACGCCGCCGTTGAAGAAGAAGGTGACGTGAGCGTATTTTTCGGTTTCGGAGATGCGCAGCTGGGTTTTGTCGTTCTTCGCCATCCATTCGCCGAAAGTATTGGTCAGAGACGCCGGCGGATAAGCACAGGCGACTTTAATGTCGGCGGCGTATTCGGTCAGCATGATGAAATCGAGATTCACCACTTTCTTACGGGCGAAGCCGTCGAAATCGGCGTTAACGAAGGCGCGGGTAATTTCGCGGGCGCGGTCGGCGCGGAAGTTCATGAAAATCAGCGCATGGCCGTCTTCCATCGCCGCATCGGCCTGGCCTGCGGCGCGAATAACGGTCGCTTTCACAAACTCATCGTTCTCATCGCGCGCATAAGCGGCCTGCAGGCCCGCAACGGCGGTATCGGCCTGGAACTCGCCTTTTGCCAGGGTCATCAGATCGTAAGCCTGCTCAACGCGATCCCAACGGTTGTCGCGGTCCATGGCGTAGTAGCGGCCAATGATCGAGGCGACGCGGCCTTTGCCCAGCGCGGCAAATTTGTCTTCGAATTTCGCCAGCGTTTTTTCAGCGCTGCGCGGCGGGGTATCGCGGCCGTCAAGGAAGGCGTGCAGATAAATTTTATCCGCGCCGCGCTCGGCTGCCAGTTCAACCATCGCCATGATGTGGTCTTCGTGGCTGTGGACGCCGCCCGGCGACATCAGGCCCATGATATGCACGGCTTTGCCCGCGGCGACGGCTTTATCGACCGCGCCGGTCAGTACCGGGTTGGCGAAGAAGGTGCGTTCTTTGATTTCAACGTCCAGGCGGGTCAGATCCTGGTACACGATGCGGCCCGCGCCGAGGTTGACGTGGCCCACTTCAGAGTTGCCCATTTGACGATCCGGCAGACCGACTTCCAGGCCTGAAGCATCGATCAGAGTGTGCGGACGTTTCGCCCACAGTGCGTCCATAACAGGGGTTTTGGCGCTATAAATAGCGTTATCCTGCTGGTCTTCACGGTAGCCATAGCCATCCAGAATCACCAGTACCATAGGTTTTTTAGAAACCGACATTGCGACAACCTCATGCTCAAAGACAGAAAATTTGCGTAATTTTACTACAGCTGAATCGATCAAATCACCGTAAAAGATCAAAGAAAGAGGGCGGCCAGAGCGCATCGCTGCGGCGAGAGCGGTTTTTTTTCGTGACGGGCCGCAGAAAATACATTACATCGCGCTCACTGGCTGTATTTGCCGCAATGCACAGGTATACTCCTTCCCTGGTTTTTTTATCACTTAGTCGGGAGTTGTAACCCCCCATGCAAGAAATTATGCAATTCATCAGCCGTCACCCCGTCCTGAGCATCGCGTGGGTCGCGCTGCTGGTGGCGGTGCTGTTCACCACCTTTAAAGGGCTGATGTCGAAAGTTAAAGTCATTACCCGTGGTGAAGCGACGCGCCTGATCAACAAAGAAGATGCCGTGGTTGTCGACCTGCGTCAGCGTGACGATTTCCGTAAAGGCCACATTGCGGGTTCTATTAACCTGCTGCCGAGCGATATCAAAGCAAATAACGTCGGCGAGTTGGAAAAGCACAAAGCACAACCCATTATAGTAGTAGACGGCTCAGGTATGCAGGCGCAAGAACCCGCCAGCGCGCTGAACAAAGCCGGCTTTGAAAAGGTCTTCGTACTGAAAGAGGGCATCGCTGGCTGGAGCGGCGAGAACCTTCCGCTGGTACGCGGTAAATAATTTACCCGCGTCTTTATGGCGTAGCGCGGTTTCCCCTGCGGCGGCTATTCGCCAGCGGGAAAACAGCGACTGCGGCGTGAAACTCTCGGGGGTAAAAACAGGAGTGAAGTCATGGCCAATATTGATATCTATACCAAAGCGACCTGCCCGTTCTGCGTACGTGCAAAAGCGCTGCTGAACAGCAAGGGCGTGACGTTCAACGAGTTGCCTATCGATGGCGATGCTGCGAAGCGTGAAGAGATGATTCAGCGCAGCGGTCGGACGACGGTTCCGCAGATTTTTATTGATGCGCAGCACATTGGCGGCTGTGACGACTTGTATGCGCTTGATTCACGTGGTGGACTCGATCCCCTCCTGCGCTAATTTTTGCGCTCATCCCCATTGGACGGGCGTACTTAAGGACAACACGAAAGGGTTTTACTATGTCAGAACAAAACAGCACCGAAATGACTTTCCAGATTCAGCGCATCTACACCAAAGATATCTCTTTTGAAGCGCCGAACGCGCCGCAAGTTTTCCAGAAAGATTGGCAGCCGGAAGTTAAACTTGATCTGGATACGGCTTCCAGCCAGCTGGCTGAAGGCGTGTATGAAGTGGTGCTGCGCGTAACCGTAACCGCCTCTCTGGGCGAAGAAACCGCATTCCTGTGTGAAGTACAGCAGGGCGGCATTTTCTCCATCGAAGGCATCGACGGTACCCAGATGGCGCACTGCCTCGGCGCATACTGCCCGAACATTCTGTTCCCGTACGCGCGCGAGTGCATCACCAGCCTGGTTTCTCGCGGTACCTTCCCGCAACTGAACCTTGCGCCAGTGAACTTCGATGCGCTGTTTATGAACTATCTGCAGCAGCAGGCTGGCGAAGGTGCTGAACAACATCAGGATGCCTGATGAACGCGCTTAACGCTGCAATGACTGTGATCGGTGCCGGCTCTTACGGCACCGCTCTTGCCATCACCCTGGCAAGAAATGGCCACGAGGTTGTCCTCTGGGGCCATGACCCGAAACATATCGCGACGCTGCAGAACGATCGCTGCAACGCTGCGTTCCTTCCCGATGTTCCATTCCCGGATACGCTGCACCTTGAGAGCGACCTGGCAACGGCGCTTGCCGCCAGCCGCGATATTCTCGTGGTGGTGCCCAGTCACGTCTTCGGGCAGGTTCTGCGCCAGATTAAGCCGCTGATGCGCCCCGACGCGCGTCTGGTATGGGCGACAAAAGGTCTGGAAGCCGAAACCGGACGCCTGCTGCAGGACGTGGCGCGTGAAGCGCTGGGCGAGGCTATTCCGCTGGCGGTGATTTCCGGCCCAACCTTCGCCAAAGAGCTGGCGGCAGGCCTGCCGACCGCGATCTCGCTGGCGTCTACGGACCCGCAGTTCGCTGACGATTTGCAAAGCCTGCTGCACTGCGGCAAGAGCTTCCGCGTCTATATCAACCCGGACTTTATCGGCGTGCAGCTCGGCGGCGCGGTGAAAAACGTCATCGCTATTGGCGCTGGCATGTCTGACGGCATCGGCTTTGGCGCCAACGCGCGTACCGCGCTGATTACCCGCGGGCTGGTTGAGATGTCCCGCCTCGGGGAGGCGCTGGGTGCCGATCCGGAGACCTTTATGGGGATGGCGGGCTTAGGCGATCTGGTACTGACCTGCACCGATAACCAGTCGCGTAACCGCCGCTTCGGCATGATGCTCGGTCAGGGCATGGACGTGCAAAGCGCGCAGGAGAAGATTGGCCAGGTGGTTGAAGGCTACCGCAATACCAAAGAGGTTCGCGTTCTCGCGCAGCGTTTAGGCGTCGAAATGCCAATAACCGAGGAAATTTATCAGGTATTGTATTGCGGAAAAATTGCGCGCGAGGCAGCATTGACCTTATTAGGTCGTGCACGCAAGGACGAGCGTAGCAACTAACTGCGATGGAACCTGGATCACCTGAATGACCCGGCCAGCAAAGAACTGGCCGGTCATTATTATATCGTCTGGAGTCAGCAATGCCGTGTGAAGAACTGGATATCGTCTGGAATAATATTAAAGCTGAAGCTCGGGCTTTAGCTGACTGTGAGCCAATGCTCGCCAGTTTTTACCACGCCACGCTACTCAAGCACGAAAATCTCGGCAGCGCCCTGAGCTATATGCTGGCTAACAAGCTCGCCTCTCCGATCATGCCCGCCATCGCGATTCGTGAAGTGGTGGAAGAGGCCTACGCCGCCGACCCGGAAATGATCGCCTCCGCCGCCTGCGATATTCAGGCGGTGCGTACCCGCGACCCGGCGGTGGACAAATATTCGACGCCGCTGCTCTATCTGAAAGGGTTCCACGCGCTGCAGGCCTATCGTATCGGCCACTGGCTGTGGAATCAGGGGCGTCGGGCGCTGGCAATCTTCCTGCAGAATCAAGTGTCCGTATCGTTCCAGGTGGATATCCACCCGGCGGCGAAGATTGGTCGCGGGATCATGCTGGACCACGCCACCGGCATTGTGGTCGGCGAAACGGCGGTGATTGAAGACGATGTGTCGATTCTGCAATCCGTGACCCTTGGCGGTACCGGTAAAACCAGCGGCGATCGTCATCCGAAAATTCGCGAAGGCGTGATGATTGGCGCCGGGGCGAAGATCCTCGGCAATATCGAAGTCGGACGCGGGGCTAAAATCGGCGCGGGTTCGGTGGTGCTACAGCCGGTGCCGCCGCATACCACCGCCGCAGGCGTTCCCGCCCGCATCGTGGGTAAGCCGGAGAGCGATAAGCCCGCGATGGATATGGATCAGCACTTTAACGGCATACACCATACCTTCGAGTACGGCGACGGTATCTGATTGATTTCCCGGAGGCGATGCTGCGCATCTATCCGGGCTACAAAACCGAGCGCTGTCTGGTAGCCCGGACAGGCGCTACGCGCCGCCTCCGGGAGAAAGCTAGCATTTAGCCCGGATAAGGCGCCGCGCGCCGCCATCCGGGAAGAGCGCAGGCTAGCTGCGCAGTACCGCGCCGGGATATCCCAGCTGGCGCCAGGCTTCATACACCACCACCGACACCGCGTTCGACAGGTTCATGCTGCGGCTGTCCGGCATCATTGGAATACGAATTTTTTGCTCTGGCGGCAGGGCATCGAGAATGCAGGCTGGCAGGCCGCGGGTTTCCGGGCCAAACAGCAGAAAATCGCCATCCTGATAGCTCACCGCGCTATGCGCCGGGGTACCTTTGGTGGTCAGGGCGAACAGACGCTGCGGCTTTGCGCTTTCAATAAAAGCGGCGTAATCACGATGGCGCTGGACGGCGGCGAACTCATGGTAATCCAGCCCGGCGCGGCGAAGACGCTTGTCGTCCCAGGCAAAACCCATGGGTTCGATAATATGCAGATTGAAGCCGGTGTTAGCGCACAGGCGGATGATATTCCCGGTATTTGGCGGGATTTCTGGTTCGAATAAGACGATGTTCAGCATACTGCCCCCTTAATTGCGGGGGGCAGAATAGCAGATATTTGGTCAACCCTCACCCCGCCTGCCGGACGGTTCCCTCTCCTTGGGGAAGAGGGGTCACTGCCGGGTTTCCTGCTGCGATCGTATCAAAGGTCCGTAGCGCATCGGCGTTCTGGACTAAAGATTCACGGCTGATTTCGCCGATGGTTTTCGCGCCGGTCAGCGTCATCGCCACCTTCATCTCTTTCTCGATCAGGTTCAGCAGATTGGCGACCCCCTGCTTGCCGTGGGTGGCGAGCGCATACAGATAAGCGCGGCCCAGCAGCACGCTGTCGGCGCCGAGGGCGATCATGCGTACGACATCGAGACCGTTGCGGATGCCGCTATCGGCGAGGATGGTAATGTCGCCTTTAACCGCATCGGCAATCGCGGGCAGGGCGCGGGCGGAAGAGAGCACGCCATCAAGCTGGCGGCCGCCGTGGTTGGAAACCACGATCCCGTCAGCGCCGAAGCGCACCGCGTCGCGGGCGTCTTCCGGATCGAGGATCCCCTTGATCACCATCGGGCCATCCCAGAAATCGCGGATCCACTCAAGGTCTTTCCAGGAAATCGATGGATCGAAGTTATTCGCCAGCCAGCCGATGTAATCTTCCAGGCCGGTCGGTTTGCCGAGGTAGGCGGAGATATTGCCCAAATCGTGCGGCCGACCGTTTAATCCGACGTCCCATGCCCACTGCGGATGGGTCACCGCCTGCCAGTAGCGGCGCATTGCCGCATTCGGGCCGCTCATCCCGGAGTGAGCGTCGCGATAGCGCGCGCCGGGGGTCGGCATATCGACGGTAAAGACCAGCGTTGAACAGCCCGCCGCCTTCGCCCGCTCCAGCGCATTGCGCATAAAACCGCGGTCGCGCAGGACGTACAGCTGGAACCACATCGGGCGCTTAATGGTCGGGGCGACCTCTTCAATCGGGCAGACGGAAACGGTAGAGAGGGTGAATGGAATGCCTTTCTCATCCGCCGCGCCTGCCGCCTGCACTTCACCGCGGCGCGCGTACATTCCGCACAGCCCAACCGGCGCCAGCGCCGTCGGCATCGCCAGCTTCTCGTTGAATAAGGTGGTTTCCAGGCTCAGGTCTGACATATTGCGCAGAATACGCTGGCGGAGCGCGACGTCGGAGAGGTCTTCAACGTTGCGACGCAGGGTGTGCTCGGCGTAAGCGCCGCCGTCGATATAGTGGAACAGGAACGGTGGCAGGATACGCTGTGCGGCGGCGCGGTAGTCGCTGGCGGCGGAAATAATCATCACAAGTTCTCCCTGGTATTTTCGTTATGGTCACCGGGCAGGCGGGTAATTCGCGCCTGGCGGGCCTGGTCTTCATCAAAACGTTTGATCGTGGCGTGAACGAAGGCCAAATGGGCCATCATCGCCTGTCTGGCACCTTCCGGGTCACCGGCGATAATCGCCTCCATGACCGCCTGGTGCTGTTCGGTCAGGCGAGCGAATACCGGCGGGACGAGATACATCCGCTGGCGGCTCTCCTTGACTGAGGACTGTAAGAGGTCGAAAAAACCGCGCATGGTTTGCAGCAGCACTACGTTGTGCGAGGCTTCGGCAATCGCCAGGTGGAAGCGGACGTCGGCCTGCGAAGCCAGGTCAGGGTCTTCGCTTTGAGTGGCTTCAAAGCAGAGGCGGATTTTCTCTTTTTCGGCATCGGTTGCCCGCATCGCCGCATGCCAGGCGGTACTGGCTTCAATGGCGTGACGGGCTTCAAGGATATCAAAACTGTAATCGGGGTCGTCGGAGAGCAGCGTCTTCAGCGGCTGGACGATGTTTTGCTCCGACCACGCTTCATGCTGCCAGCGCACGAAGGTGCCGCCGCCGCGACGGCTGAGCAGCACGCCTTCGTTGACTAACATCGCCAGCGCTTCGCGCAGCGAATTGCGCGATACGCCCAGCTGCGCCGCCAGCTGACGTTCGGCGGGCAATCGCATGCCCGCCTCCAGCTTTTGTTCTTCAATCAGCGCCCGCACGCGACGGGCTACATCGTCGGCAAGGCGTTTTGGCATCACTATCACGGGATCATCCAGGTTAAGACGTAGGCCTGCAGGGTAGTGATCACGCCGACCATGCAGGTGAAAATCAGACTATGTTTCACGGTAAAGCGGAACAGGTCCGACTCTTTCCCCACCAGACCGACCGCCGCACAGGCGATGGCGATAGACTGCGGGGAGATCATTTTCCCGGTCACGCCGCCGGTGGTGTTGGCGGCGACCAGCAGGATATCGGAGACGCCAATCTGCTGGGCCGCCGTCGCCTGCAGCGCGGCAAACAGCGCGTTCGACGAGGTATCCGAACCGGTCAGGAATACCCCCAGCCAGCCGAGGAACGGCGAGAAGAAGGTAAACGCGTGCCCGGTATGCGCCAGCGCAAGGGCCAGCGTTGAGGAGAGACCGGAATAGTTAGAAATAAAGGCGAACGCCAGCACCATGCCGATGGAGTAAATCGGCAGCGCCAGTTCTTTCAGCGTGCTGCCGAAGGTTGAGATCGCGTCCTTCGGCTTCATGCGCAGCCAGACGATGGAAAGCAGCGCGGCGAACAGGATGGCGGTGCCGGTGGCGGAGAGCCAGTCAAACTTATAGACCGCGGCGTAAGGCGTCGCTTCGTTGACCACCGGCGGCATGCGGGCCACCATTTTGTCGAGGAACGGCACGGAAATATTAATCACAAAATCGTACATCGCACCGCCCGGGGCGAACAGCGCTTTGAACGGCGGCACGCTCCACAGGGTCACGGTTGCGGTCAGAAACAGGAACGGCGACCAGGCGCGAATCACCTGTCCCGGCGTGTAGCGGGTGCGCGCCAGGTTCATATCGACCTGCGATGCGCCCATATCGCCGAAGCGGAAGATGCGAACCGGCTGCCAGCGTTTGAGGAACAGCGTCAGGCAGACCAGCGATACCAGTGAAGAGATAATGTCCGGCAGCTCCGGGCCGAGGAAGTTTGAGCTGAGATACTGAGCAATCGCAAAGGAGCCGCCGGCGACCATGACCGCGGGCCAGGTCTCTTTAATGCCGCGCCAGCCGTCCATAATTGCCATGATCCAGAACAGCACGATGATGGTCAGGAACGGCAGCTGGCGGCCAACCATCTGGCCGATTTCGAAGCTGTCGAGGCCCGTCACCTGTCCGGCGACCAGAATGGGAATGCCCATCGCGCCAAACGCGACCGGCGCGGTGTTGACGATCAGGCACAGACCCGCCGCATACAGCGGGTTAAAGCCGAGACCCACCAGCAGCGCCGCGGTAATGGCGACCGGCGCGCCAAAACCCGCAGCCCCTTCGAGGAACGCGCCGAAGGAGAAACCGACGATCAGCATTTGCAGACGCTGGTCCGGGGTAATCGACAAAATCGATGAGCGGATAATGTCGAACTGCCCGGTTTTCACCGAGATTTTATAGACGAAGACCGCGGCGATAATAATCCACGCGATTGGCCACAGGCCGTAGAAGAAGCCGTAGACGACGGAGGCCAGCGCGTGGTCGACCGGCATTTTGTAGAACAGCAGGGCGACGGAGAGCGCAATGACCACGGTCCAGGTCGCGGCGACGTACCCTTTCAGCTTGAGCTTAATCAGGGCAAAGAAGAAAAACAGAATCGGTAGCGATGCGATAAGACTCGATAGCCAGATATTGCCGGCCGGATCGTAATTTTGTTGCCAGAGGTTCATGCAGGTCTCCATCGGGCCGTCATGATGGCGTGCTGAGTCTTACGCTCTTAGCAGGTCACATCATTTGTAAAATTGGCCCAGCCAAATTGCGATTGTAGGATTAACGACAACGAATGGTTAATCAAATGTTATTGATGAGCAATATGTCTGTGACGAAAAATGATGGATATGTGAACCATTGGGCGATTTAAGAAATAATTGGTAGGGCCAATTAGCGGGAATATGGCGTTTGAAACAGAGCCTGTCCCGGAGGCGATGCTGGCGCATCTGTCCGGGCTACCGGCCCGCAGGCGGCGGTGAACCCGTAGCCCGGGCAAGGCGCGTCAAGCGCCGCCCCCGGGGACGACAGGATTAGAAAGCGGTTTTGGCGAAGCCGGTCATCTCTTTGAGGCCCATTTCGCGGCCCAGCGCGGTCATCGGGTGAACAACAACCAGACCGCGCACGCTTTTCTTGAGCTTGCCCATATCGGCCTGCTCTTTTTTGGTGATGGCGCGGCGATGCGGCATGTCCATCAGCTTTTGCGCTTCTTTGCTCAGCTTCTGGCCCTGAACCTCACGCAGGCGGATGATTTCTGCCTCAATGGTGGTTTTCTCTTTTTCCAGTTCGGCGTATTTTTCTGCGGCTTCAACCAGGGAGAGATCGGCCTGCTGGTGGCGGATGGCGTCAAGGCGATCGCTCAGACGTTTAATTTCGTTTTTTTCGACTTCTTTCATGATGGCTTAATCTATTAAGAAAGGGGCATTATCAGACTATAGTATGTGCTGTCGCTTGGGTTGTGGGTAGTTATTTATCAAAATGTCGCCGTTTTTTGGTCATAACAGCCGTAGCGGCATATTATAACTTGTTGAACATAAAAATCATTTTAAGCCAGAGTTGGCGAATATTCATTTCTGTGAAGCCTGTCGGTCATTAAGCACGTTTTCCTCATCTGAAACCCTATTTTTGGCTAATCCTTAATAAGATCATTCCCGAGCAGAGGAGAGCGTGATGGCGAAAATCGGCGACGGCGTACCGCGTATTATTGACAAGGCCGTAGATTTTATGGCTTCAAGTCAGGCTTTTATGGAATATCTGAAAAAATCTCCGCGTTTGCAGCATATACCGCCGGATATTCCGGCTGATAAGGAAGCGCTATTTCTGCGGCGTCTTGAGTATTATCGTCAGCTTTATCGGCCGACGTGCGACCAGCAAGAGCCAGAATCAGAGCGTTGATTTTTGAAAGGCTTTTTTTAAGCTGATTTTAGAAATCAGCTCGGTCAGAGATAGCATCATCGTTGAACGTACGACCTGCTGGTAGCGCAGCTTTTGCATTGCCAGCAGGTCCGCATCGCTCTCATCAAATAGCGGCGTTGGCGGCAGAGCGGCCACGCAGTGCAGTTCGCCAAACGGCCCAAGGATCTCATCGTCGGTAAAGCTGTACTCATTACCGTCGTGGTTCAGCTCTTCGCGCAGGGCCATCAGTAGTTCAGCGTCTTCATATTCGGCGCGGCTAATCACCCCAAGGCCGTAAATCAGCTTCAGGCGTACAGAAAGGTCGCCAAGCGGCCCGTCGCCGTCCAGCAACGGCTCCACTGCGTATTTCACCGCGTAGTCGTCTTTACGGAATACCTGAAGCACCAGAATATTGACCGCTTCCGTCAGCAGTTCAACGGTGGCGATCAGGAAGCTTCTTACGGTTTTGCCAGCATTCAGACGTTCAAGCACACGGTTTTCAAATGCCTGTGTTTCTTCCATTATTGCCTGCATATCTGACATGAGTAATGGGCGCGGTTCGGACCGCGCCAGGTCTTGCCTCATTTGGTGGCGCTGTAGTCGTTAACGGCCTCCGCCACCACTTCGCTTGCCGCGTCCAGACCCGAAATCTGCGCCAGCGCCGCCTGCGGGCCTTTCTCGGCAATCAGCGCCGCCAGTTCCTGCGCCTGCGGGTCCTCTTCGCTGCGGAAATGCATCGCCGCGGCGATCCCTTTCACCAGATTCCGGTGCGGCAGGCCATATTCCAGCGTACCGAGCAGCGGCTTAATTAAGCGATCCCCCGCGCTCAGTTTGCGCAGCGGCTGGCGGCCAACGCGCTCAACGTCATCTTTCAGATACGGGTTCTCGAAACGACCAATAATTTTCTGGATGTATGCAGCGTGCTTTTGCGCATCAAAGGCATAACGTTTGATCAGCACCGCGCCGCTCTCTTCCATCGCCCCTTTGACCACGGCGCGAATATTCTCATCAAGAATCGCGTCGCGAATCGTCTGGTGACCCGCCAGTTTTCCGAGGTAGGCGGTTATAGCATGTCCGGTGTTTAAGGTGAATAGCTTACGTTCGACAAATGCCATCAGGTTATCGGTTAATTCCATACCCGGGATGTCCGGCAGCTCGCCTTTGAACTGGGTCTTGTCGACAATCCACTCGCTGAAGGTTTCCACGGTGACTTCCAGCGGATCGTGAGTGGCGGAAGCGGACGGCGGAACGATGCGGTCAACGGCGGAATCAACGAAGCCGACGTTGGTTTCAACCCAGGCTTTATCCTCTTCGGCCAGGGCGTTAAAAACGTGGCCCTTAAGCTGGCTGGTGCCGCGAATCATATTCTCGCAGGCGATGATATTCAGCGGGGCCGTAACGCCCTGCGCCTTGCGTTTAGCCAGGCCTTTGGCAATCGCCGGGGCGATGCGCTCCAGCACGACCGGGCCGACGGCGGTGGTCACCAGATCCACGCTGGCAATCAGCTCTACAACTTCGTCGCCGATGCTGCTGACGGCGTCAACGCCGGAAACGGTATCGACCTGCTCGTTCTCGCCGACCACGTGAACCTGATAGCTATGACGGGCATTCAGGGCATCAAGCACGACCTGATTTACATCCGCAAACGTCAGCTGTATCCCCGCGTCCGCCAGCAGTTTGCCGATAAAGCCACGACCGATATTACCTGCGCCAAAATGTAATGCTTTCATAGAATTAACCTTCAATTAATGTTTTTACCTGAGAGGGCTGGGGTGAGGCTTTTCCCTCACCCAAACCCTCTCCCCATGACTCAGGAGAGAGGGGGGGGCGTTTCCCGGCGTACCGCCGGGAGACAAATTACCCTTTCAGCAGCGTCAGAACTTCATCAACGCTGGTGGTTTTCGTCAGACGCTCAATCACCGACTCATCGTCCAGCGCGTTAGTCAGGCTGGTAATGACCTGAATATGCTCGTTATTACGAGCCGCGATACCGATAACCAGGCGAGCCACCTCGTCCTCTTCTTCGCCGAAGCGCACGCCTTCCGGATACTGGCAGAAGACGATGCCGGTTTTCAGGACGCGATCTTTGGCTTCAATAGTGCCGTGCGGTACCGCGATGGACTCACCCAGATAGGTGGAGGTCAGCTTTTCACGGTCCAGCATCGCCTGGACGTATTCCGGCTCAACGTAGCCGCCTTTCACCAGCTGCTCGCCGGCAAACAGAATCGCTTCTTCTTTGGTCGCCGCTTTACGGCCGAGGAAGATGTTCTCCGCGCCGAGTTTGAACAGGTTGGTGTCAGCCGCGTCGAAGCTGTCTTTCAGGCTATCGCGGACTTTCTCTTCGTTGTCAGTATGGCGCTGCGCCGCCACCAGACGTTCGGTCAAGCTGGTGTACAGGCCGCTGTCGAGGAAGTTGGTTAGCGAAATATGCTGTGCCTGCGGCACCTGACGCATCGCGCGCTCGGTCAGATCGCGATGGGTGATGACCAGGTCCACATCCGGCGGCAGGTTGTTAATTGCACAGTTAGTCACGGAGATGTTGCTCAGCCCGGCATCCTGCACTTTTTTACGCAGCACGCCTGCGCCCATGGCGCTGGAGCCCATACCGGCGTCGCAGGCGACGATGATTTTACGCACGTGGCTCAGGTCGTTCGCGCCATCGCCAGCGGCCAGCGGAGTCGCGCCGCCTTTGGATTCGGCTTTCATATCGTGCATGCGGCGGGTCGCGGCTTCGATATCATCTTCTTCTTTCACTTTGCTGGTTTTCAGCAGAACCGCTGCGACCACGAAGGAAACGGCCATCGCGGCGACAATCGCGGCGATGTTAGCGAAGTAGGCGCCCTTCGGCGTCATTGCCAGCACGGCCAGGATGGAGCCCGGAGAAGCCGGAGAGACCAGACCACCGTTGAGGATGGTCAGCGTGAACACGCCGGTCATCCCGCCGAGGATAACGGCCAGAATCAGGCGCGGGTTCATCAGCACGTACGGGAAGTAAATCTCGTGGATACCGCCGAGGAAGTGGATGATTGCCGCACCGCCCGCGGACTGTTTGGCGCTGCCGCGGCCGAAGAACATATACGCCAGCAGGACGCCCATCCCCGGACCCGGGTTAGCTTCGATCAGGAAGAAGATGGATTTGCCCAGCTCGTGGGATTGCTGAATACCCAGCGGCGAGAAAATACCGTGGTTAATGGCGTTGTTGAGGAACAGGATTTTCGCCGGTTCAACAAAGATAGACGCCAGCGGCAGCATCTCGTGTGCCACCATGAAGTTAACGCCTGCGGCCAAAATTTTCGACAGGATTTCAACCGCCGGGCCAATGCCGAGGAACGCCAGAATGGCGAGGATCATACCGATGATGCCTGCGGAGAAGTTATTCACCAGCATCTCAAAACCGGATTTAATCTTACCGTCTACCCAGACGTCGAATTTTTTAATTGCCCAGCCGCCCAGCGGGCCGGCGATCATGGAGCCGAGGAACATCGGCATATCCGCGCCGACGATAACGCCCATGGTGGTAATCGCGCCGACTACGCCGCCGCGCTCGCCGCCAACCAGCTTACCGCCGGTATAACCGATCAGCAGCGGCAGCAGATAGGTGATCATCGGACCAACCAGCTTCGCCAGCGTTTCGTTCGGTAACCATCCTGTCGGAATGAATAGAGCGGTGATAATACCCCACGCGATAAACGCGCCGATATTTGGCATCACCATATTGCTGAGGAAACGACCAAAGCTTTGCACTTTGATCTTGATATCGGATGACATAAAACACCCCTTCTTCTGTTTTTGCTATCGGCAGGCTGAAAGCCCGAGGCTTGTTGTTAATAAGGCGGCAGAGGTAGCCGGGCCCTGAGTGATAGTGCGAAATCTGGCACTGAATCGTTAAGCTGTCCAGTCGATGGATTTTTATGTGATACAGATCACATGAATATAGGGCGATGATGGTCTTTTGTGGTGATCTTCATCACAAAATAGGTGTGTAAAAAAACAACAGACCGGGTTTTTAGGGGGTGTTATGCATTTTTATGTGATGAAAATCACAAATTTACTTTGGCATTTTGTTATTTGTTTGTGATGTATATCACAAAATATTTTCACCCGGATTTAACCTGGTGTGATCTCGCGCAGGTTATGCCGCGTTCCGCTTGCCGATGCGTCATTCAGCAACGCGATCTGCTCAAGAACATTTTAGTCGTCAATGGCGAAAATGAAACGGGTGAATTATGCTCAGTTTGTCGGCCATTTTTTTATCCGGCCCGACACACATCTTAAAAATAATTAGCGTAAATCCGAGGAAATTATGTTTCTCAATTATTTTGCGCTCGGCGTTCTGATCTTTGTATTTCTGGTGATTTTTTATGGAATCATCATTCTCCATGATATTCCTTACCTGATCGCGAAGAAACGTAATCACCCGCATGCCGATGCGATTCACGTCGCAGGCTGGGTGAGTCTTTTTACGCTGCACGTCATCTGGCCGTTTTTATGGATCTGGGCCACGCTTTATCGGCCTGAACGCGGCTGGGGCATGCAGCACGGGCGGGATGGGGCGCCGTCTGAGGCGGCGGAAGAGGAGGGCGAAATCAGCGAACTGCGCCAGCGGGTTATCGCGCTCGAGCAGCAAATAACCGGTCTTCGACTGTCAGCTCAACCTCCTTCGGTGGAGAAATAACTCATGGATCTACTGATTATTTTGACCTATGTGGCGATTGCCTGGTCGATATTTAAAATATTTAAGATCCCGGTAAATAAATGGACGGTTCCCACCGCGGCGCTGGGTGGCGTATTTATTGTTAGCGCGCTTATCTTATTAATGAACTACAACCACCCATATACCTTTACCGCGCAAAAAGCGGTTATTTCTATTCCTATTACGCCGCAGGTCACCGGGGTGGTCAGCAGCGTCACGGATAAAGCCAATCAACGGGTTAAAAAGGGAGAGGTGCTGTTTACCATCGATCCGGCGCGTTATCAGGCCCGGGTGGACAGGCTACAGGCCGACCTTGTTACCGCGCTGCACAGTATTAATACCCTTAAAGCCCAGCTTTCTGAGGCTCAGGCCAATACCACCCGCGTTTCGGCGGAGCGCGATCGCCTGTATAAGGATTATCAGCGCTACCTGAAAGGAAGCCAGGCGCGGGTCAATCCGTTTTCGGAAAGCGATATCGATAATGCCCGGCAAAATTATCTGGCCCAGGATGCGATGGTGAAAGGGTCGGTCGCGGAGCAGGCGCAGATCCAGAGCCAGCTCGATAGCATGATAAACGGTGAGCAGTCGCAGGTGGTTAGCCTGCGCGCACAGCTGGCGGAGGCGAAATATAACCTCGATCAGACGACCGTGCGCGCGCCCAGCGACGGCTATATCACCCAAGTGTTAATTCGTCCCGGAACCTATGCCGCCTCGCTGCCGCTGCGCCCGGTGATGGTCTTTATCCCCCAGCAAAAACGGCTGATTGTGGCGCAGTTCCGGCAAAATTCGCTGCTCAGGCTGGAGAAGGGCGACGATGCCGAAGCGGTGTTCAACGCGCTGCCGGGCCAGGTCTTTCGCGGCAAGCTGGTGAGCATCCTGCCCGTCGTGCCGGGGGGAACGTACCAGGCGCAGGGCACGCTGCAGGCGTTGACGGTGACGCCGGGCACCGACGGCGTGCTGGCGACCATTGAGCTGGAGCCCGACGCCGCCGTAGATGCCCTGCCTGACGGTATTTACGCCCAGGTGGCAGTCTACTCCGATCATTTCACCCATGTTTCAGTGATGCGCAAGGTGCTGCTGCGGATGACCAGCTGGATGCACTATCTCTATCTGGACCATTAGCGGGGTCGGTCTGGCATGAGGTGATTTCTCTCTCTGCTATTTGCCTGCGACTGCGCCATACTGACTACTTTGTTGGCGAAAGGAGCAGGCAATGAAACTGATCGGCAGCTACACCAGTCCCTTTGTGCGCAAAATTTCCATCATACTGCTGGAAAAAGCGATTCCCTTCGAGTTCGTCAACGAATTCCCTTACCACGAGACCAACGGCGTGGCGCAGTACAATCCGCTGGGAAAAGTACCCGCGCTGGTCACCGATGACGGTGAATGCTGGTACGACTCGCCCATTATTGCGCAATATCTGGAGCAGCTCGGCATCGCGCCGGATATGCTGCCTGCGGCGCCGAAGGCTGCGCTGAAATTGCGTCAAATTGAAGCGCTGGCTGATGGCGTGATGGAAGCTGCGCAAATGCTGGTACGGGAGAAAACGCGCCCTGCGGCCCAGCAGTCGGAAAGCGAACTGCTGCGCCAGCGTGAAAAAATCGCGCGCGGTCTTGATGCGCTGGAAGGGTATGCGAATGACGGCACGTTACGTCCTGAGGAGGTCAATCTGGCGACCATTTCGACCGCCTGCGCCATCGCTTATCTCAACTTCCGCCGCGTCGCGCCGGGCTGGTGCGCCACCCGACCGAAGCTGGTTCGGCTGGTGGATTCCCTCTTTCAGCGCGCCAGCTTTGCGCGCACCGAACCGCCGGTGAGTTGACCCAGACGGGTAACAGTTTTTGCGCGGAGGTATTACAATTGCCGCTCATTTGTTGACTCCCTCTCCCGGCGGGAGGGGGGAAAATAGGTTCATTCATGACTAGCGAAATTCGTGCGCTTTATACCCGGCTTCCGGCCATCGACCGTTTACTCCGCGACCCCGCATTTTCACCGCTGCTGATGCAATATGGTCACTCCCAGACGGTGGCGCTGCTGCGTCAGATGCTGGACGAGGCGCGGGAATATATCCGTCTGAACCAGGCGCTGCCGGGCTGGTGCGAAGCGTGGCTGATGGAGACCTCGCGTCGTTTGAGCCAAACGCAACAGAGCGCGCTGCGCCCGGTGTTCAACCTGACCGGCACCGTGCTGCACACCAATCTTGGCCGGGCGATTCAGGCGGAAGCGGCGGTGACGGCGGTTGCCCAGGCGATGCGCGCGCCGGTGACGCTGGAATACGATCTTGATGATGCCGGACGCGGCCACCGCGACCGCGCGCTGGCCGATCTGCTTTGCCGGATCACCGGCGCGGAGGATGCGTGTATCGTCAACAACAATGCTGCAGCAGTGCTGCTGATGCTGGCGGCAACCGCCAGCGGCAGCGAGGTGGTGGTGTCGCGCGGCGAGCTGGTGGAGATCGGCGGCGCGTTCCGTATTCCTGACGTGATGCGCCAGGCGGGCTGCGTCCTGCATGAAGTCGGAACCACGAACCGCACCCATGCGAAAGATTATCGTCAGGCCGTTAATGACAATACCGGCCTGCTGATGAAGGTGCACACCAGCAACTACAGCATCGAGGGCTTTACTAAAGCAGTCGATGAGGCGGCGCTGGCGGAGATTGGCCGCGAACTGAATATCCCGGTGGTCGCCGATCTTGGTAGCGGCTCGCTGGTGGATTTAAGCCAGTACGGCCTGCCGAAAGAGCCGATGCCGCAGGAGATGATTGCCGCCGGCGTCAGCCTGGTGAGCTTCTCCGGCGATAAGCTGCTGGGCGGCCCGCAGGCGGGAATTATTGTCGGAAAGAAAGCGCTGATCGCCCGTTTGCAGAGCCATCCGCTCAAGCGCGCCCTGCGGGCGGATAAAATGACCCTCGCGGCGCTGGAGGCCACGCTGCGCCTCTATCTGCACCCGGAAAAGCTGGCCGCTGAACTGCCGACCCTGCGGCTGCTGACCCGCCAGGCGGAGGCGATCCGCCAGCAGGGCGAGCGCATTCAGGCCGCGCTGGCTGCGCATTATGCTGATTTTGACCTGCAGGTTGAGCCATGTCTGTCGCAGATCGGCAGCGGTTCGCTGCCGGTAGACCGCTTGCCCAGCGCGGCGTTGACCTTTACTCCGCGCGATGGCCGCGGCAGCCGGCTGGAAGCCCTGGCGGCGCGCTGGCGTCTGTTGCCCGTGCCGGTTATTGGCAGGATCTACGATGGCCGCCTGTGGCTGGACCTGCGCTGTCTTGAGGATGAACCCCGGTTTATGGAGATGTTATTGAGATGATTATTGCCACCGCCGGACACGTTGACCACGGCAAAACCACGCTGCTACAGGCGATTACCGGCATCAACGCCGATCGCCTGCCGGAAGAGAAAGCGCGCGGGATGACTATCGACCTGGGCTACGCCTACTGGCCGCAGCCCGACGGGCGGGTGCTGGGTTTTATCGACGTCCCCGGCCACGAAAAATTTTTGTCCAATATGCTGGCCGGCGTCGGCGGTATCGATCACGCGCTGCTGGTGGTGGCCTGCGATGATGGGGTGATGGCGCAGACGCGCGAGCACCTGGCGATCCTCCAGCTCACGGGGAAGCCGACGTTAACCGTGGCGCTGACCAAAGCGGACCGCGTAGAAACGGCGCGGGTTGAGGAAGTGAAGGCGGAGGTCGAGGCGGCGCTGGCGGAGTTCGGCTTTACCGGCGCGACCCTGTTTACCGTCGCGGCGACGGAAGGCCTGGGTATCGCCGGGCTGCGCGATCATCTCCTGCAGCTTTCCGCGCGCGCTCACCCACAGCATCAGCGTTTTCGCCTGGCGATCGACCGGGCGTTTACCGTCAAAGGCGCGGGGCTGGTGGTCACCGGGACGGCGCTTTCCGGCGAAGTTAACGTTGGCGATACGCTGTGGCTGACCGGCGTCGATAAACCGATGCGCGTGCGCGGGCTGCACGCGCAGAATCAGCCGGTGGCGAAAGCGTGGGCCGGTCAGCGCATCGCGCTGAATATTGTCGGCGATGCGCAAAAGGAGGATCTTAACCGCGGCGACTGGCTGCTGGCGGTACCACCGCCGGAAGCCTCTGAACGGGTCATTGTCGAACTCCAGTGCCATACGCCGCTTAGCCAGTGGCAGCCGCTGCATATCCACCACGCCGCCAGCCATATTACCGGTCGCGTGTCGCTGCTCGAAGGCGCGCTGGCGGAGCTGGTTCTCGATACGCCGCTGCGGCTGGCGGATAACGACCGTCTGGTGCTGCGCGATATTTCCGCGCGCCTGACGCTGGCCGGCGCGCGAGTGGTGACCCTCAATCCGCCGCGCCGGGGCAAGCGTAAGCCGGAGTATCTACAGTGGCTGCGCGCGCTGGCCGCCGCGCAGGGCGATGACGTCCAGGCGCTGGATATTCATCTGCAGCGCGACGCGGTGCGCCTCGATGATTTCGCCTGGGCGCGTCAGCTCAGCGACGAGGGGCTGAAGGCGCTGATTAACCGTCCTGATTACCTGCAGGCGGGCAATAGTCTGCTGAGCGCCCCGCTTGCCGCGCGCTGGCAGCGGAAACTGCTCGACGCCCTGGCGCGTTACCACGATCAACATCGCGATGAGCCCGGGCCGGGCCGCGAGCGGCTGCGGCGTATTGCGCTGCCGATGGAAGATGAGGCGCTGGTGCTGCTGTTGATTGAGCAGATGCGCGAAAGCGGCACTGTTCACAGCCACCACGGATGGCTGCATCTGCCGGAGCATAAAGCGGGCTTTACCGACGAGCAGCAGGCCATCTGGCAGCGGGTGGTCGGGCTGTTTGCCGATGAGCCATGGTGGGTGCGCGATCTGGCGCGGGAAGCCAACGTGGAAGAGTCGTTAATGCGAGCGGTATTACGCCAGGCGGCGCAGCAGGGGATGATTACCGCGATCGTCAAAGATCGCTACTATCGCAACGATCGGATTGTGGCGTTTGCCAAAATGATCCGCGAGCTGGATCTGGAGAGGGGATCAACCTGCGCGGCGGATTTCCGCGATACGCTGAACGTCGGGCGCAAGCTGGCGATTCAGATCCTCGAGTATTTCGACCGTATCGGCTTTACCCGCCGTCGCGGTAATGACCATATCCTACGCGATAAAGCGCTGTTTCTTTAGCATAAGCAGGTTGTCCCGGGTCGCGGCGTGAACGCCTGACCCGGGCTACGATAACGCACAAACCTTGTTGTCCCGGTAAGCGCAGCGCCACCGGGGAATCCTCACACTTACGCTTCCGCTTCGTTCACCCAGATACGCATCTCGCCTTCGCCGCGGTTGGCCCAGCTAAACCACGGGATGAAGGTCAGCAGGTGCGGCTGACGGCTGGACGGCGCGCGATCGTAACGCCACAGCGCCTGCTGCTCGGCATCTTCCGCCGTTTGCTTATAGCCCGGCGCCTGGAGAAGTATCTTGCGGGCAAAAATCCCTTTGCCTTCTACAGTGCTAAATCGGGCGTCGCGCGGCAGCTGCAGGTTATGCAATTGCTCGCCGTTATCCGCCTGCTCCAGGCAGTAAACCAGCGGGCCGCGCTGGACGGCGACCTGGCCTGCCTGGTGGCGCACCAGCGGGTTACCATAAATGCGGCGCACCGGCATCGGCAGGGTTAACAGCAGCGTGTCGCCCTCCTGCCAGAGATGGCTGATGTACAGATACCCTTTGCGTACGTCCTGCGTAACCGGCGCGCCGTTGAGCGTCACCTGCGGCTTATCGCACCAGTCCGGCAGGCGCAGGGCCAGGGTATGATGCACAGGCGACGATGAATCGATGACTATCTGCACCTGTTCCTGCCACGGATAGTTGCCGCTGATGCGCAGGCGCAGCGCCTCATTGCCCACCGGGATCTCCGCGCTATTGCCGATATACAGGTTGATGTACAGGGCATCGTCGTGCGGCGTGTAGATATAGTGTCCCAGCGAGGTCAGCACGCGGGCAATATTCGGCGGGCAGCACGCGCAGCCGAACCAGCGCTGGCGGACGGGCTTAACGTGATCGTAAATATGGTTGAATTTTAAGGATTTTGGATGTACTTCCAGCGGATTGACGTAGAAGAAGTGCTTGCCGTCGAGCGCCATGCCGCCCAGCACGGTGTTATACAGCGCGCGCTCCATCACGTCGGCATATTGGCTGTCGGCTTCCATCTCCAGCATCCGGCGGGCAAACATCATCAGGCCAATGGAAGCACAGCTTTCAGCATAGACCGTGTCGTTTGGCAGGTCATAGTCGCTGCTGAAGGCCTCCCCGCTGCTCTGCGAGCCGATGCCGCCGGTGATATACAGCTGACGCTGGGCCATATTTTTCCACAGGCGCAGGCAATCCTGGCGCTTGCCCTCATCCTGACTTAAACGGGCGAGGTGGGCAACGCCGGCCATCAGATAGACGAAACGCACCGCGTGGCCGATGGCGACCGGCTGTTCGGAAATCGGCTGATGCGCCTGGCTGTAGGGCTTATCCATCACCATCCACGCCGGACCGTAGGTGTTCCAGTAAGAGGTTTTGCCGCGCTTCTCATATTCGATATCGTAAAAATGCGGCTGCGTGCCGCGCGCCTCAACGAAGTACTTCACCAGCGCGATATAGCGTGGCTCCTGAGTGACGTCGTACAGGCGCATTAACGCCAGCTCGATTTCCGGATGGCCAGGGTAGCCGTGCAGCTGGTTCTCTCCGGGGCCAAACACGCTATCGATGTGGTCAGCGAGGCGGCAGATGACTTCCAGCAGACGACGCTTGCCGGTGGCCTGGAAGAAGGCGACGCCCGCTTCAATCATGTGGCCGGCGCAGTACAGTTCGTGGCATTCGGCGAGGTTAGTCCAGCGCTCCTCGGGCGCTTTGACCGTGAAATATGTATTCAGATAGCCATCTTCACACTGGGCGGCCGCGACCAGTTCAATTACCTCGTCGGCGGTTTTTTCCTGCTCGGCGTCCGGCTTCTGACACAGCGACCAGGCCACCGCCTCCAGCCATTTCGCCACGTCGCTGTCCTGAAAGACCATGCCGTAGAATTCGCCCTCCTGTCGCCCGGCGGCGATGCGGAAGTTCTCTATCGCATGGCTAGGATCCGCCTCTTCGATGCGGTCGTTAAGCGCATCCCACTGGTAGGGGATCACCACATCGCGCACCAGCTGCTGGTACTGGCCGAGGAACGGATCGTTGATTTTCAGTTTGTGCAGATCGACTTCCATAACGGGCATGACGGACTCCTTAAGGCTGAACGTGACGCGTGCGCAGGTCGCTGGCAATGCGCGCCATCATCGGATTGTTAAGCTTGCAGGCGCGAATAGTGAAGGCCAGCAGCAGATGGAACAGGGCGGGCAGCAGGGTCTCCATTGAGGAGATGCCCGCCAGGGATGAGGCCGTTTGGTTTTCCACGCCCGGCTGGTAAGCCACGTAGATAAACACGACGCTGATAATGCCGGCGCTGGAGGCCCATGCCAGCTTGATAAAGAACAGGTTAAAGGCGAAGTTCATACCGGAAGAGCGCACCCCGGTTTTCCATTCGCCGTAGTCGTCGGAGAAGGCCATCAGCGAAAAGTGCAGCGGCAGGGTGAAGCCGAGAATAATGCCGTTGCCGAGGATGACGATCAGCCACAGGGTCTGGTATGCCGCCCCGGTTGGTAAAAACCACATCGCGACGGCCAGCGCGGCCAGCGCCAGGTTGGTGTAATAGTAGAGTTTGACGGTATCGAAGCGGCGCGACAGCAGATTGATGATCGCGGAGCCCGCAATCGAGGCGAAGGTCACCATGGTGAAGAACAGTGAGGTGTAGCCGGTGGAGCCGCCCAGCACGTAGGTGATGAAGTACATATAGCCGCCGCCGCGGATATTAAAAACGTTAATCAGCAGGAACGACATCACCAGCATCAGCAGCAGCTGGTCATTATTGCGCAGGCCGGCGATGTGCTCGCGCAGGGTAAATTTTCCCATCACATCCAGCGAGACGCGTTCGCGAACCCAGAAAAAGCAGCACAGGAACATCGCCACCGCGATGGCACAGAGTACGGCGACGCCGTACTGATAGCCCTGCGCGGTATCGCCCTTGCCGAGCGCTTTCACCAGCCACGGCAGCCCAACGGAGACTAAGAAACCCGCCACGCCGCACAGCACAAAACGCCATGCCTGACATGAGATAACCTCGGTATGGCGCGTGGTCATGGTGTTGATCAGCGCGCAGTAGGGGACGTTAATCGCGGTGTAGCTCACCGAGAGCAGCAGATAGGTGCCGAACGCCCAGGCGATTTTTACCCCCATGCTGGCATCGGGCACGGTAAACGTCAGAACGCCGATAACGCCGATCGGCACGGCAATCCACAGCTGCCAGGGACGAAAGCGCCCCCAGCGGCTTTGGGTACGGTCGGCCAGCACGCCCATGATAGGATCGGAAACGGCGTCAAAAACGCGCAGGGCCAGAAACAGGGTTCCGACCAGCGCGGGCGTCAGGCCGAAGACATCGGTATAGAAAAAAGTCAAAAAGTTCATGATCAGGCAGGTAATCACCGTCCCGCCCGCGTCGCCAAGTCCGTAGCCTATTTTTTCCCGTAGGGATAGTTTGTCGTCCTGGACGCGCCGTGCTAAATCGCTTGTAGTAATCGGAGCCGAAGTCATAAATAACTCCCGGAGATGATGTGCGGAATAATATCCCGCTGAGGCGCGGGCTTTAATTGTGTTATTTGCAAATTACGTTATTTATTCTGCACGAAATATGGGGGGCAACAAGGGAATGAAAAAGTATAAAAAGAGGACGATTCCGACCTGATGATAAAAATGTGATTTCGATCCGGCAGCACCCTATTTTATCGTGAATAATCAATGGCAATGAGAGGTTATTTATGATGAAAAAAGCGGAATGTTGAATATCTATGCTTGAATTATCCATGTCACTTCCGATTAAGGTGCAGAACGGCGGGTTGTTTATTTCCCGCGGCGTCGGCAGCCATCCGGCTCGTCAGCTTCACTCTTGGGAAATAATCTTTGTGGAAAAAGGGACATTAACGATTCGCGAAAACAACAAAGTTTTTAGCGTGAATGCCGGGGAAAGTTTGCTGCTCTGGCCGCAGCGATTACATGTGGGGATCGGACTGTTTCCGTCAGATTTAAAATTCTACTGGCTGCATTTTGAAGTGACGTCGGGTGAGGGTGATGCGCTGCTTTCTATTCCACAACATATGCGCGTTAATGACCCGCAGTATATTATTTCACTGTTCCGTCAATTCTTACGCGAGCAGGAAAATATTCATCGTAGCGTGGCGCTGGAGCTGATCCTGCTGCTGATTTTGCAGCAAATTTCGGCGGCAGCAGGCGAACAGCCCGCCGACAGTCCCGGCAACGCGCTGGCGTGGAGAGCGCAGCAAATCATTCGTACCCGGTTTCATTTGCCCCTTTCCGCATCCACGCTGGCGCAGGAGCTGCACTGCAACGCGGATTATCTGGGGCGCGTTTATCGCCATGCTTTCCGGCTGACGTTAACCGAAGCGCTGCACCGTCAGCGGGTAAGGGCGGCGGAAAAGCTGCTTATCAGCGATTCCCTGTCGCTTACCGAGGTGGCGATGAAATGCGGGTTTAACGATGTCGGCTATTTTCGCAAGATTTTCCGCAAGCACACCAGCCTGACGCCGGCGGCGTGGAAGCGTCGTTACTGCAAGGAACATATTAATTCGGCGTAGGGTTGATGGGTTTTTCCCGCCGGCGCTGTGCTGACCGGGCGATCTGACCGCAGAGCGCCGGGGACGCGTAGCCCGGACAGATGCGCAGCATCGCCTCCTGGAAAATTCAGCAACATCCTGCACGCTTCCCCCGGGGGCGGCGCAAAGCGCCTGCCCGGGCTACCGGACCGCCGGTAGCCCGGATAAGGCGTTAGCCGCAATCCGGGGAGTTCCGCGGGACTAGTTTTGCCCGTAATAGGCGTTCGCGCCGTGTTTACGCAGATAGTGTTTATCGAGCAGTTCAGACTGCATATCCGGCAGCTGTGGCGCCAGCTGGCGCGAGAAGAGGCCCATGTAGGCGCACTCCTCCAGCACCACGGCGTTATGTACGGCGTCGGCGGCGTCTTTACCCCAGGCAAAGGGGCCGTGCGAATGGACCAATACCGCCGGGATTTGCGCCGGATCCAGGCCGCGCTGTTCAAAGGTTTTAATAATCACCTCACCGGTCTGATACTCATACTCGCCGTTAATCTCCTCAACGGTCATCCGTCGGGTACAGGGGATCGCGCCATAGAAGTAGTCGGCGTGGGTGGTGCCCCAGGCGGGGAGATCGAGCCCGGCCTGCGACCAGATCGTCGCGTGGCGGGAGTGGGTATGCACGATCCCGCCGATCTGCGGATAGCGGCGATAAAGCGCCAGATGCGTTGGCGTATCTGAAGAGGGTTTTTTACCGCCTTCAACGACTTTACCGCTGGCCATCTCTACGACCACCATATCGTCGGCGGTCATCACCTCATATTCGACGCCGGAGGGCTTAATGACCATCAGCTTGCGCGTTTCATCGACCGCGCTGACGTTGCCCCAGGTAAAGGTGACCAGGCCGTGTGCGGGGAGGGCCAGGTTTGCCGCCAGTACCTCGGCTTTCAGTTGTTCTAACATGTGAATCCCCCTTCCTGCATCCGTGATTCAATCCAGCGCCGGGCCTGGATAATCTCCAGCACCGGCTCGCTGGCTTTCTCCGTCCACATCTCAATCAAAAATGAACCGCGGTAGTTCAGTTCGCGCAGCGTCTTAAAAATGCCGACAAAATCGACGCATCCTTCGCCGAACGGCACGTCGCGGAACTGGCCAGGGCTATCGTCGGTCACGGGCAGCGTATCTTTCAGGTGGATGGCGGCGATACGATCGATGCCCAGCTTCAGCTCGGCGGTGACGTCGTTTCCCCAGGCGCTGAGGTTGCCGACGTCCGGGTAGACGGTAAACCACGGTGACGAAAGCATCTCGTCCCACTTTTTCCATTTGCTGATGGAGTTCATAAAGGCGGTGTCCATGATCTCCACCGCCAGCATTACCTGCGCGGCGGCGGCCTGTTCTACCGCCCAGGCCAGCCCTTCGGCAAAACGCTGCCGGGTGCCTTCATCATGCTCTTCGTAATAGACGTCGTAACCCGCCAGCTGGATGGTGCGGATCCCCAGATCGCGCGCCAGGCGGATGGCTTTGGTCATAATCTCTCGCGCCCGATCGCGTACCGCTTCATCGCGGCTGCCAAAGGGGAAACGGCGATGGGCGGACAAGCACATCGAGGGAATGGCGACGCCGGTTTCCAGCATCGCGCTCACCAGCGATGCGCGCTGGGCCGGGGTCCACTCCAGGCGCGAAAGGCGTTCATCGGTCTCGTCCACCGACATTTCGACAAAATCAAAACCGCAGCTTTTGGCCAGTACCAGCCGCTCAGGCCAGCTGAGATCCTTCGCCAGCGCTTTTTCATAAATACCTAACGGGTGGTTACGCATGCTGTTCTCCCCAGATAGCGTCGATTTGCGCGTGGAATTCGGCGGCAACCCGCGCCGGATGGGCGGCGCCTGCCAGCGCGCGCCCGGCAATAAAGGCTTTGACGTTGATATCTTTGAACAGCGGTAGATCGGCTGGGGTAATGCCGCCGGTAATCGACAGCTCAAGGCCAATATCGGACAGCGCTTTCATGCGCGCCAGATCCGCCTCCCCCCACTGCTGCCCGCTGGCCTGGGCATCGCGTCCGCGATGGTAAATTGCCTGATGGACGCCGGTACGGTACCAGGCGCGGGCGTCATCCAGGGTCCAGTTGCCGAACAGCTCCATCTGAATTTCACCGCCGCAGGCCTGGGCCACGGCGTGGCCTTTCTCGACCGTGGCGAGCGGTGCGGCGCAGATGATGGTCATCCAGTTGGCGCCAGCGCCAAAGGCCTGCTGCGCCAGGGTTTCACCGGCGTCGGCGACTTTCCAGTCGGCGACGATGATCTTCCCCGGACACTGGGCGCGCAGGGCTTTAACCGCGCTAAGCCCTTCGGTTAAGCAGAGGATGGTTCCCGCCTCCACAATATCAACGTGATCCTGTAGCAGGGCGACATCGCGCTGCGCAGCCTGAAGGCTGGTATGGTCGAGCGCCAGCTGCAGTAATGGTCGGCTCATAATGCGTGCTCCTTAATACGGGCGTGATAGCCCTGTAGTGCTTCAATCAAATGCAGGTAGTGGCGGTATTTGCGCTGATAGCGCGCGTGGGCGGTCATATCGGGTAGCAGCGTGCGTACCGGGTGCTGCCGGGCGCGCCGGGCTTCGCTAAAGCTGCGGTATACGCCGGTGCCGACGCGAGCGGCGAGGGCCGCGCCAAAGCAGCCGGTCTCTTCCACCTGCGGGAGTTCAATGCGTAAGCCGCTGACGTCCGCCAGCATCTGCATCCAGACGTCGGAGTGCGCCGGGCCGCCGGTGACGCGCAGGGCCTGAACGTTTGTAAAGCGTTCGCGCATACGGTTGAGGTGGGTCATATGGCTAAATACCACGCCTTCATAAACCGCCTGCAGCAGGTGCGCGCGGGTATGCAGCGCCTGCATGCCGTAAAAGCCGCAGGTCATCTCCAGCCCGGCGTTGCTGCCATAGAGAAACGGCAGAAAAAACAGCTCGCTCCCGGCTTTCGGCAGGCTGGCGACGGCCTGATTGATCTCATCAAACGAGAGATCGCCCCACTGGGCGGTAAACCATTCGAGGTTGCCGGACGAGGTCGGGCTGGCTTCGTGAACGATATACTGGCCGTCATTGACGTAGCGGCCATAGACGTAAGGGTGGGCCTCATGGTCGCGCAGGCCGTGAGCGATACCGCTGGTGACGGCCCAGGTCCCCATCACCGCATTGAGGGTCGACTCATCCTCAATCCCGGCGCAAAGGGCGGTGGAGACCACGTCAAACAGGCCGCCAACGACGGGAGTACCCGCCGCCAGACCGGTTAAAGCGGCTGCCTGAGCGGTGATCTCCCCGCAAATTTCGGCTGACCCTACAACGGGGGGCAGCGCGCTATCGATTTCACCGATGCCCAGCCACTCGGTCAGGCGCGGGTCGTACTGGCCCATGGCCATGTTGTAGAGGTTGGACTCGGAGATGTTGCTCTCCTCGCAGCCCTTCGCGCCGGTTAAGCACCAGCGCAGATAGTCATGCCCCATCATCACGCAGCCAATTTGCGCGTAGCGCTGGGGTTCATTCTCTTTTACCCAGCGCAGCAAAGAAGCCGGATGTCCGGTCCATAGCGTCTGGCGGGTAACGGGATAGAGCCGTTCGGGAATACGGTCCCGCTGCCAGCGCTGAACGATTTTCAGCGCCCGACGATCGGAGGAGAGGATGGCGTTACCCAGCGGCCGATCCTGCTTATCGAGGAGAAAGAGGCCCTTACCCTGAGCGGAGATGCCCACGCCTTTAATCTGTTCGCCGGATACACCTGCCTGCTGTAATAGCCCGGCAATGGTCGCCGCGCAGTGTTGCCAGAGCTGGCGCATGTCGCGTTCGGCGTAACCCGGCAGGGGCGACATCGTCCGTAGCGCTTGCCGCACAATGCCATGTTCATGACCTTCGGCGTCATATAAACCGGCTTTCAGATAGGTGCCGCCGCAATCAATACCCAGCCAGAAGGCCTGTTTCTTGCTCATCTTTCGCATCTCATTGTTACCGGGTGAACCCGGCATATTTCGCAGGCCCGGCAGGCGCAGCGCCGCCGGGCTCGAGTTTACGCAGTGCGTTTATGTGGATTTATCGTCTTTACCGGCGCAGCACCGGCATCGCATTTCGCCGGCAGCAGCAGCGCCATCAGCGCGGCCAGCGCCAGGGAGATCGCCAGGCAATAGACGCCGGCGTCTTTGCTGTACAGCGTGATCAGCACCCCGACCGCATAAGGGCCACAAAATCCGCCGAGGTTGCCAAGCGCGTTGATAACCCCGCGCGCGCCGCCCGCCATTTCCGCGCTGAACAGACGTGCCGGGATGGTCCAGAACACGCCAGCCGCCGATTGCAGGAAGAATCCGCAGCCGACCAGCGCGGCATAGGAGAGCCAAATTTGGTTTTTCAGCGCCACCGACAGGAACATGCACAGAGCGAAGCCAATCAGCGGCAGGCAGACGAACAGCTTGCGTTTACCGGTTCGGTCTGAAAGGGAGGAAAACAGGAACATCCCGGCAATGGCGCCGACGTACGGCAGAATGGCGAGCATGCCGACCTGCCCCATGCTGCTATGGGTCAATTCTTTCAGAATGGTGGGTAGCCACAGGGTGTAGCCGTAAATGCCGGTCTGGTAGAAGAAGTTCAGGGCGATAAGCTGCCACATGGTTTTGTCGGAGAGAACGGCGCTCAGAGAGGCGTTTTTCACCTCGGTGCCGGCAATGGCTTTTTGCTCCGCGGCCAGCGTCTCGACCAGATAGCGCTTCTCTGCTTCGGAAATCCAGCGCGCTTCCTGCGGACGGTCATAGATGGTGTATGCCCACAGAACCAGAACAACCAGCGAGAGCAAACCTTCGATAATAAACAGCCAGCGCCAGTCGAGAACCGTGATAATCCAGCCTGAGAGCGGGGCGGTGATAATCCCGGCAATCGGCACAAACATAATGACAATCGCGTTGGCGCGACCGCGTTCAGCGTCGGGGAACCAGTTACTGATCATCGTGAGAACGACCGGCAGCATACCGCCTTCCGCCACGCCCAGTAAGAAGCGCAGGGCCAGCAGCTGGTACTGATTGGTAATTAACCCCGTCAGCACGGAGATGACCGCCCAGGCGACCAGCGACCAGCCGATAAATTTCTTACCGCTACCGTGAACGGCAATTTTCCCGCCGGGAACCTGTAAAAATAGATAACCGATAAAGAAAATACCGCCCGCCAGCCCCGCCATGGTGGCGGAAATACCTAAGTCGGCATCCATACCTCCGGGCATCGCAAAGGCAATATTGACCCGGTCCATATAAGAAATAATACAAGTGATCAGTATAGGCGGAATGATTCTTAACCAGCGCTGGCGCGGTATATCTTTGGTTGTAGAGTTAGAGGTTATATTCATCTTTATAGTCTCGTAATATTAAAAATATTCTGGTGATGAAGGTGATTATTATTATTGTGCTTGTTTTAGCGCGGAGATGCCGTCGCGTAATATCGCGATGCGATGATCAACGTTTGCGCTGGCATTAATTTCCAGTAATTTAATGCCTGAAAATTGCAGGGGGGCGGTTCCTGCGCAGGCAAATAATTCACGAGCGTGTTCGGTGGTCATCAGGCTCTGCGGGCAGAAAGGCGCGAACGGCGCGTGTAAATCCTGCCATTCGCCGTACTCGCCGGTTTGCGTCGTGCCAGAAAACATCAGCGCGCCGAGCTTTCCTGCCCGTTTTACCTGCTGCGTATGGGTGAGCGGTAGCACGGTATTCCGCCCTTCAATGGCCGAACGCGCCCAGTTAATACAAATGCTAACGTCATAATCGGCAATGGCTTCCAGCACGTTTTCTAACGGCAAAAATCCTTTGCGCGGCGCGCTGCCGGTCATCGCGTCGCAGTGCTCCAGCACCAGCTCGCAGGACCAGTCCCAGCGGGTAATTTCTTTTAATGAACGGGCAAAGGCGTCGGTAGCCTGAGTCACGTTGGCATTGCCCGCCAGCGGGGCGGCGTGAAGCTCAAGGGCAATGACCTTTCCGGCGGTAGTGCCATTGATTTTAGCGATCTTCTGCTGCAGGTGGCGATAGTACTCCACGCAGGCTTTGCGCTGCGTTTCGTCGCTGGACGCCAGCCCAAAGCCGCCGTTTTCACCGCGGCGGCGCATGGTTTCCATGATGGCGGTAACGACAATCTGCCAGTGTCCCGGGGTATGGCGCAATAACCACTCGTCGCCGAGCGGATGAAGATGTTCAAGGCAGGGTTGCTCCAGCCCGCGAATATCCGGGGTGTCGGAGAGCTGCCGCCAGAATTCCGTCTCTTCCTCTTCACTCTTTTGGTGAAATGAGGGTGCACAGGGGTACGCACCGATAATGTAACCGGTATTATTCGAATTCATTTTGTGCTCCTTCTTATAAAACTGAAATAGCGACCTTAACGACTATTTTGCGGATCGGCGTGGCTACAGTTTTATTACATCCAGGACGATGAACATCTTGTGGGAAAAATATCGCATAGTTGCCTGGCGTCATTTCAAAGAACGATTCATGTTCGCTGTCGTGATAGAAAATAATATCGCGCTGTTCTAACAAAGATTCGCTGATTTGATTATTGCCGGTATCAATGGCGATACCGATTTTTTCTTCGCCCGATGCCAGAAACTGGATATCCAGATAGCGACGGTGGACCTCCGGACGATTTTCAGCGGCATCGCGAGTGGTTAAGTCGATAACCTGCGCGAAGATGTTTTGGCCGTCGATTTCCACGACGCCGGGTGCCAGCGCGTGGAAATCCGTCGTGCGCAGGAACTCAAGCGCCCGCTCAATGGCCGCGGGCAGACGACACGGATTAGGTTGAGCAATATGACCAAAAATCATGGGTGAGCTCCTTACAGCGCCTGAATTTTGGCCCATACGCTGTCATCGACGGTAATGCCGTTGCGGCGGTTTTCATCCAGCAGACGGGTAAATTCATGGCCAGGAAGACGGACCGCCACATTTTCATCGGCGCGCTCGGCGGTGGTGATGAAATCCATAATCCGTTGCAGCTTGGCGTCGCGGGTTGCGCCGTCGATCAGCTTATCCACTTCAATAGCGATGAAGATCTGCGAAACGCCATATTCATCGCTGTTTTCCTGGGTCACTTCGGCAACCGACGATCCGTTGGAGAGGAGGGTGGCAATCATATCCAGCACGATCGACAGGCCGGAACCTTTCCAGTAGCCCATGGGTAATATGCGGCGATTTTTCTCGATCGTCCCCGGCTCTTTGGTCAAACGACCGTCATCGTCGAATCCGCCGTCCACGGGCAGTTCGCGGCCGGCAAGGCGGTTAACCTCCAGCATGCCGTAGGAGAACATCGACATCGACATATCCACCATGGTGATCGGCGTCGACGGAATGGCGACGATCAGCGGGTTGGTACCGATACGGCACTCTTTAGCGCCCCACGGCGGCATAACGGCGATGGAGTTGGTCCAGCAGATACCGATGTAGCCTTTTTCCGCCGCCTGCCAGCCGTAGCTGCCGCCGCGCATCCAGTGGTTAGCATTACGTAAGGCGACCAGGCCGATACCGTGATCGGAGGCCAGCTCAATGGCCCGATCCATCATCTTTTTCGCCGTCAGGTTGCCGATGGAACGCTGAGCATCCCACTGTTCGATGGCGCCGAGGCTGGTCACCCGCTGCGGTTTGGCTTCAGGAATAATGTCGCCGTTATCCAACTGCTGGATGAAGCGAGGAAAGCGGTTCACGCCGTGAGAATAGACGCCGGATTCGGTGGTGCGGGCAAACATTTCTGCGCAGGCATCGGCGGTTTCCGCGGCGACGCCACGCGCCAGCAGTACCCGATTGAATGCCTCTTTTAACTGCTCAAACGTGACTTTCATTGCTGTTTCCCTGGTCAGAGTTGATCGCTTTTTTATCTCTAAATTTCACTATGCGAAATCTGATTTCAAATATAGCGATCAATTTTTGTCAGATCAACGGGCAGCGTTATTTTTAAAAATCATAAAAATCATAAAGTTGTGTTTTTTCGGTTCAGATCGTGAACTGAAACACACTTTGCGCTACCATCTGAACGCGACAAAAATGGGAGCGGAAGCGATGGGCACAAAAGAGAGCGAGAACACGCAAGATAAAGAGAGGCCTGCCGGAAGTCAGAGCCTTTTTCGTGGGTTGATGCTAATTGAGATCCTGAGTAATTATCCAAATGGCTGTCCGCTGGCGCATCTGTCGGAACTGGCGGGACTGAACAAAAGTACCGTTCATCGCTTATTACAGGGGCTGCAGTCCTGCGGGTACGTGACGCCTGCCCCGGCGGCGGGGAGCTATCGTCTGACGACAAAATTTATCGCCGTTGGCCAAAAGGCGTTGTCGTCGCTGAATATTATCCACGTCGCGGCGCCGCATCTTGAGGCGCTTAACCTGGCCACCGGCGAGACGGTGAACTTCTCCAGCCGTGAAGATGACCACGCGATCCTGATTTATAAGCTGGAGCCGACCACCGGTATGCTGCGTACGCGCGCCTATATTGGCCAGCACATGCCGCTGTACTGCTCGGCAATGGGCAAGATTTATATGGCGTTTGGCCATCCTGACTACGTTGAGAGCTACTGGAATTCACACCAGGAGATTATTCAGCCGCTGACCCGTAATACCATTACCGGCTTGCCTGCGATGCATGATGAACTGGCGCAGATCCGCGAGCGAAATATGGCGATGGACAGGGAAGAGAACGAGCTGGGCGTGTCGTGCCTGGCTGTCCCCGTTTTTGATATCCATGGGCGCGTGCCTTATGCCATTTCTATCTCTCTATCAACATCGCGCCTCAAGCAGGTGGGAGAGAAAAATTTACTCAAGCCGCTGCGCGATACGGCAGAGGCGATTTCTCGTGAACTGGGCTTTTCCGTGCGGGAAGGTTAAAGCAAATGACCAGATAATCCCGGACATCTGAGAGAAAACGCCGCTGACTCCATTCAGGATCAAGGCGCGGAAGCGGTTTTTTCTGGCACTCTGCGTTTTTATCCCCAATGGAGCAAGGATGAACCGGTTTATTCTCGCGGATGCGGAAAAGTGCATCGGCTGCCGTACCTGTGAAGTCGCCTGCGTGGTGTCCCATCAGCAGGACCAGGACTGTTCTGGCGTCTCCGCCGCGCCCTTTGCGCCGCGGATCCGCGTGGTGAAAAATGATGAACTCTCGACGGCGACGCTGTGCCGCCAGTGCGAAGATGCGCCCTGCGCCAACGTCTGCCCCGAGGGCGCAATCCGCCGAGAAAATTCGGTCTGGCGCGTGGATCAGCGCCGCTGCATCGGATGCAAAAGCTGCATGGTAGCGTGCCCCTATGGCGCGATGACCGTGATGCGGGTGGAGGAGGGCGTACAGGCGCTGAAGTGCGATTTATGCAGCCATCGCGACGAAGGCCCGGCCTGCGTGGCGGCGTGCCCGACCCAGGCGCTGCGCTGCATGGAGCCGATGGAGCTGGAAAGAATAGCCGCTGAACGTCGCCAGCGGATGGCGCTGGCGATGTAGCCTGTTTCCCGGAGGCGGCGCTGGCGCGCGTGTTCGGGCTACGGGACGTGTAGCCCGGCTAAACGCAGTGCGAGCCGGGAATAGATCTGGCTTATTCGGGCCTATGACGGGTCCTGTTCACGCCAGGCGCGTTCAACTTCTTCGGCGAGAATCCTCACGCCCGCTTCAATTTTCTCCGGGTCCGGCACGTAGTTCATGCGCATGCATTGATGCGTGTGCGGCCATGGCTTATCCAGGCCCGGGAAGAAGTAGTCGCCCGGCACCATCAGAACGCCGCGCTTTTTCAGGCGCTGGTACAGCAGCTCGGTAGAAATCGGCAGATCCTTAAACCACAGCCAGAGGAAAATCGCCCCTTCCGGCTTATGAATCAGGCAGCGATCTTCCGGCAAATAGCGGCGAATAATGGCGATAGTCTCCTGCACGCGCTGATAATAGAACGGCTTTATCACCGTTTCTGACAGGCGCAGAAGATCGTTGCGCTTAATCATCTCGCACATCATGGCCGGCCCCATTCCACCGGGGGCGAGGCTGATAATGCCGTTCATATTGCTGATGGCGGTGATGATTTTTTCGTTAGCGATGATAATCCCGCAGCGGCTGCCCGGCAGGCCCAGCTTGGAGAGGCTCATGCACAGCACGATATTCGGATTCCACAGCGGCCTGGCGTCGCTGAAAATAATCCCCGGGAACGGAACGCCGTAGGCGTTATCAATCACCAACGGGATGCCGTGCTGGTTGGCCAGCGCATCCAGCTTGATCAGCTCATCGTCGGTGATCACGTTACCGGTTGGGTTGGTGGGGCGGGAAACGCAGATCATTCCCGTCTCGTCCGTGACCTGCAAATGTTCGAAATCCACGTGGTATTTAAACTGGCCCTCCGGCAGCAGTTCAATGTTCGGGCGAGTGGCGACAAACAGATCTTCTTCGAGGCCGGAATCGGCGTAGCCAATGTACTCAGGCGTCAACGGAAACAGCACTTTACGGGTGGTTCCATCCGCACGACGGCCTGCGAAGAGGTTAAACAAGTAGAAAAACGCGCTCTGGCTGCCATTTGTCAGTGCAATATTCTGTGGTTCGATCTCCCATCCCAGTTCGTCTCGCAGCATTTGTGCCAGCAGGGTCAGCAGCTCGCTTTTACCCTGCGGACCGTCATAATTACAAAGCGCATCAAGGGCTTTGCCGCTGTTCAGCATATCGGCCAGCAGGCTATGGAAGTAATCATTCATTTCCGGAATCTGCGCGGGATTGCCGCCGCCCAGCATGATGGCGCCCGGCGTACGCAGGCCGTCATTGAGGTCTTCCATCAAGCGGGTGATGCCCGAATGACGGGTAAATTTGTCGCCAAAAAGTGAAAATGTCATCGCGATTAGTCTGTCGGTATTCCAGGAAAGTGGGTAACCATAACGCCAGCGCAGACAGGGTGCAAATCGAGGTATCAGGAAGATATTTTGTTTTTATTCTGTGAGAGAAAACATTTTTGGATGTTTATCCTGAAAAGGCTCCCCGGACGCCAGGGGAGCCGTGGGTCAGAAAGCTACTGCTGACCTGCCCATACCACCATCACTTTGTCATCGCCGTTCTCGCGAATAAAGCCGTAGCCTTTCGCCATCGATAGCGTGGTTTGTTTACCCATACCAATCGCCGGGTGACGGGCGCGGAACTGGCCCAATTTCTCCCAGTGGGTCACGCTGCGCGCGGCTTTGCCGCTGACGTCCTGCCAGTTCATATCTGAACGCGTACCCTGAAGCGGATCGGAACCTGTCGGGCCGAACGGCCGTGAGGATTCATCGCCGTAGAAGATCTGCACTGCGCCGGGCGCGAGCAGCAGCAGTTCCGCCGCCGTGCTGCCGCCTTCGCGGAACAGGCTGGTATCATGCGAGGAGAGATAGCTTAACACGTTGAAATCCTGAAGCTTATCCGCCATATGTTGCCAGGTCAGGTCGATATTCGCCAGGCAGCTTGTCGCTTTTGCCGCCTGATCCTGATAATCAAAGTTCAGCATGGCGTCAAAGCCGTGGCGATAGTAGTCGCTCTGCATCACGCCGTGGCCCCAGGCTTCGCCGGTCATCCAGAACGGCGCGTTATCCAGCGCTTTGTCCGGGTTCGCTTTCTTCCATTCTGCTAGCGCTTCTGTGGCCTGAGTTTTTAACTGCAGCCAGGCCGCCTGCTCGACGTGCTTGGCGGTATCGACGCGGAAGCCGTCGATGCCGTAGTCGCGTACCCATTGGCTCAGCCAGTGGGTCAGATAATCGCGCGGCGTGTAGCCTGGGATCGCTTTGGCCGCGGTATCCGGCTTATGGCGATAGAAGTTCGGCAGGCCCGATGGCTCCGTGGATTCGGTTTTCAGATCCGGCAGGAAGGCCAGCGACATGGTCAGGTCGTCAAAGCCGGGGTTGTCGTAGTCGCCGATATCGGTGCGGATCCATTTTTTACCCCACCATTTCTCCCATCCGGCTTTATCGCTAAAGTTGATGTAATCGTTAAAGCTGTGCCAGCTTTGTCCCGCGCGGGGCTTCCAGTCTGTCCAGCGCTCTCCGAGGGTCTTTTTCAGTTCATCCCCCTGGATGTACAGCGAGCCAAACTGAAACTCCTGCATATCGGCCAGGGTCGCGTAGCCGGTGTGGTTCATCACCACGTCGAACAGAATGCGGATCCCACGCTTGTGGGCCTCATCGACGAGGCGGCGCAGATCGTCTTCCGTCCCCATATTGGCATCCAGCTTCGTCCAGTCCTGGATGTAATAGCCGTGATAGGCGTAATGCGGGAAATCGCCTTTCGTACCGCCGCCGACCCAGCCGTGGATTTGTTCCAGCGGCGAACTGATCCATAGCGCGTTAACGCCGAGCTGCTGGAGGTAATCCAGTTTGCTGGTCAGGCCCTGGAGATCGCCGCCGTGGAAGGTGCCAATTTCCTGCATGCCGTCTTTATGGCGACCATAGCTATTGTCGTTGGCCGGGTTGCCGTTGACAAAGCGATCGGTCAGGACGAAATAGACGGTGGCGTTATGCCAGTTGAACGGCGCGGCGGCTTCCGTATCCGCGCGTTCAAGCAGCAGCAGACCATTGCTATTAAACGCCGGCTGGAGGGTAATTTTACCGCCGCTGACGGTCGCGATATTGCCGCTGTAGAAGTCGCGAACTTGACTGCCTTCGGCAAAGGATTTGCTGACGTCAATGGTGAGCGGCTTGCCATCCCATTTCGGGCACTGCTTGATCTGCGGCGCGGCGGCGGTGGAGGTCTGTTTCTCTTCCAGAGAGACCATCAGGGTTGGCGTACCTGAACGGGTATCGACTTCCAGGGTATAGCGGCCATCGCGGAAGACGCGCCACTGCGGCGCCGGATCGCGGCAAGGCTCCATAGAGAGCATCTGGTTGAGCTTGATCGCGCCGGCAGGCTGCCAGCACTGTTGGTCAAACGTAATCCGCAGAGGGCGCGTACCCTTTGCTACCTCGTTTTGACTGATAAATCTGCCGGTGCCTTCTTCGGTAAAGGCGGGGAAATCTGCGGTAGTCCAGGCGGCGAAGGCCATCCCAGGCACCAGCAGCGACGCAAGCGCAGCGAGTTTCATTCCGGAGTCCTGTGTGCGGTTTTTTGTTCAGTTTGCGCGTCCGGTAGTCCCATGAACTCATCCCAGCGGCGCTTTTCCAGGGAGGATGGAAAAGGGTGAGTGATCGCGTTCAAAAAATGAGCAAAAAATGAGAGGGTAGTCGCATTTTTGTACTGTTGTCAGGAGGCGGAAACCGATTTCAGATGACAGCTTTTCGGAATTGGACTATTTCTGTGGGTGCGTCATCTGGGTATTTTTGATACTATTCGCGATTCAACTATCGATTTTTTGTGAAAAACAAGGCGTTGGAATGATTGCATCCGACCAGGAGACCTAATGATATCGACTCCCATTCGACGATATGGGGCCGCGATACTCATGTTACTTACCTGCATATTTTCAGGTAGTGTGCTGGCAACAACACACACAGCAACAACGAGTCATAAAGCCCCAATCGTTAAGAAGAAAAGTACCGTTAAAGTAAGCAAGGTAAGCAGTAAACAAGAGTATTCTCGCAATAGTGTAAAGAGCAGTTCACTTCCTGATTTGCGAAAATACCCTTCCGGGACACCAAGGAAAAAAGCGTTTCTCCGGACGGTAATGCCTTATATTACGAAACAGAATCAGGTGATTACCGCCGATCGTAACTGGCTTGTTTCCAAACAGTACGATGCGCGCTGGTCGCCGAGCGAGCGTACGCGGCTGAAAGAGATCGCCTCTCGCTATAAAGTGAAGTGGTCCGGCAATACTCGCCATATTCCATGGAATTCGCTGCTTGAGCGCGTCGACATTATCCCGAATAGCATGGTCGCTACCATGGCAGCGGCGGAAAGCGGCTGGGGAACGTCAAAGCTGGCGCGGGTGAACAACAATCTGTTTGGTATGAAGTGTGGCGGTGGAAACTGCCGCGGCGCGGTGAAGGGCTACTCCCAGTTTGATTCGGTGGAAGAGTCCGTTCAGGCCTATGTCAGAAATCTGAATACGCATCCGGCCTACTCGTCGTTCCGTAAATCGCGTGCGCAGCTGCGTAAAGCCGATCAGGAAGTGACCGCCAGCACGATGATTCATAAGCTGAAGGGCTATTCGACCAAAGGGTCAAGCTATAACAACTATCTCTTCGCGATGTATCAGGATAACCAGCGGTTGATAGCCGCACACATGTAATTGCTCTTGCATGTCATCATTAATGCCCGGCGCGTAAGCCCGGGCATTTTTCTTTGCGCGCTACATCATCACTTCGCTGTGCCGGTCGCGGTACTCCTTCGGCGTCACGTCGTACTCTTTCTTAAACACCGAGTAGAAATACTGCAGCGAGGGATAGCCGCACATCTGCGAGATTTCGTTAATCGAAAGGGTGGTCGATACCAGCAGGCTACGGGCTTTTTCCAGTTTTTCGCTGTGGATCACCGTATGAATGGTCTCGCCCACTTCTTCTTTGAAGCGCTTTTCCAGATTCGAGCGGGAAATGCCGACGGCGTCCAGCACCTGCTCTACCTTAATCCCTTTACAGGCGTGGTTACGAATATAGTGCATCGCCTGAATAACCGAGGGATCGGTGAGCGAGCGGTAGTCGGTGGAGCGGCGCTCAACCACGCGCATCGGCGGGATAAGCTGGCGCTGAAGCGGTAGCTCTTCATTCTCCAGCAGGCGATGCAGCAGCTTTGCCGCCTGATAGCCCATCTGGCGTGTGCCCTGCGCAACGGAAGACAGCGCCACGCGCGACAGGTAGCGAGTAAGCTCTTCGTTATCTATGCCAATAACGCACAGCTTTTCCGGTACCGGAATATGCAGGCGCTCGCAGGCCTGTAATACGTGGCGGGCGCGGGCGTCGGTAACGGCGATGATGCCGGTTTGCGGCGGCAGGGTTTGCAGCCAGTCGGCGAGGCGATTTTGCGCATGCTGCCAGTTTTCGGGCGCCGTCTCGAGACCCTGATAGACCACGCCGCGATATTTCTCTCTGGCGACCAGCTGGCAAAACGCGTGTTCGCGCTCGGCGGCCCAGCCCTTACAGCTGGAAGCGGGCAGGCCGTAAAAGGCGAAGCGGTTGATGCCTTTTTCTTTGAGGTGCAGAAAGGCGCTCTCGACCAGCGCGGCATTGTCGGTGGCGATATAGTGAACCGGCGGATAGCATTCCGGCCGGTGGAAGGAGCCGCCAACGCCGACAATCGGCACATTGACGTCGATCAGCAGATTTTCAATTTCCGGATCGTCATAATCAGCAATGACGCCGTCGCCTAACCACTCCTTAATGTTTTCAATCCGCGCCCGAAAATCTTCCTCAATGAAGATATCCCATTCCAATTGCGATGCCTGGAGATATTCGCCAACGCCCTCAACGACCTGACGGTCATAGGCCTTGTTGGCGTTGAATAACAGCGTAATACGGTGACGCTTTTCAAACATAGTGTTGTTCCTGGTCTCTCTTGCAGGCCATACAATACCGGCCAATGCCCGGATTATTTCAAGTTACTTGTGCCTAAGTTTGGCTGTAGCGCAAATAATTCGGGCATTTTTTTTCACTGTCCTCAGTTCCGACGTTTAGTGGCTGAATCCATCCACACCGCGAGCAATAAAATGACCCCTTTGACGATGTACTGCCAGAAGGTGGCGACATCCATCATGCTCATGCCGTTATCCAGCGCGGACATGATGAAAGCGCCCATGACCGCGCCCGCGACGCTGCCGATGCCGCCGGCCAGGCTGGTACCGCCGATCACGCAGGCGGCGATGGCGTCCAGTTCGGCGATGTTGCCGGCGGAAGGGGAACCGGCGCCCAGGCGCGAGCTGAGAATCAACCCGGCGATCGCCACCATCAGGCCGTTAATGGCGAACACCGCCAGCTTGGTGCGCTCCACGCTGATACCGGATAAACGCGCGGCCTCCAGATTGCCGCCGATGGCGTAGATGCGCCGCCCGAACGCGGTACGGGTGGCCATAAACATGCCCGCCAGCAGCAGCGCGGTGAGAATCAGTACCGGCGTCGGGACGCCGCGATAGTCGTTTAACAGCCAGATGGCACCCAGCACGATAACGGCGGTGATCGTCTGGCGGCCGACGGTTGAGGCGGAGGCGGGCGTGGAGAGGCCCAGAGCCTGGCGTCGCATACGGCCGCGCCACTGCCAGATAATAAACGCCGCCATACCCAGCACGCCGATGCCAAAGCCAATACCATCAGGCAGATAGCTCTGGCCGATTTGCGACATCGCCGGACTGGTGGGAGAAACGGTGGTGCCGTTGGTGATGCCTATCAGAATACCGCGAAATGCCAGCATCCCGGCGAGCGTCACGATAAACGAGGGGACCTTACGATAGGCAACCCACCAACCGTTCCAGGCCCCCAGCAGCAGACCCAGGACCAGGGTAACCACAATCGTCAGCGGTAGCGGCCAACCGAGCCAGACGTCAAAAATCGCCGCCGCGCCGCCGAGCAGGCCCATCATTGAGCCCACGGAGAGGTCGATCTCGGCGGAAATAATCACAAACACCATGCCGACCGCGAGAATGCCGGTGATAGCGGTCTGGCGCAGCAGGTTGGAGATATTACGCGCGCTCAGATAGGCGCCTTCGGTGGTCCAGGTGAAAAACAGCATAATGGCCACGATAGCGGCGATCATCACGAATACCTGGAGGTTCATCCCCTTCAGCCCTGACAGCGCGCCGGCGGCAGGCGGGGTGAGTTTCATTTCAGACGACGTGTTCTTCGACATGGCGTTCGCTCCTCAGTGCGGCTTCCATTACCTGTTCCTGGGTCAGGCCCTGGTTGATCAAATTAGCCTTCAGTTTGCCCTCATGCATCACCAACACACGGTCGCTTAGGCCAAGCACTTCGGGCAGCTCGGATGAAATAACAATGACGGCGATCCCCTGCTGCACCAGCTGATTAATCAACTTGTAGATTTCGTACTTGGCGCCGATATCGATGCCGCGAGTCGGCTCATCGAGTATCAGAATGCGCGGGTTCAGCAACAGGCAGCGGGCGAGGATCGCCTTTTGCTGATTGCCGCCGCTCAGACGACCGATCGCCAGCTCCGGCGACGAGGTTTTGATCTTCAAACGCTGGATGGATTGCTGAATACAGAGCTGCTCTCCGGCATCGTCAAGGCTGCTCAGCGGACCGGTAAACTGGTTTAACGCGGCGAGGGTGATGTTTTTACCCACCGCCATAACCGGCACGATGCCGTCTTTCTTTCTGTCTTCCGGCACCATGGCGATGCCCTGGGCGATAGCCTGCTGGCAGGTGTGAATCGTCACCGGTTGACCATCAATAAAGATTTTTCCCTGCCAGCGGCCCGGCCAGACGCCGAACAGACACTGCACCGCTTCGGTTCGGCCCGCGCCGACCAGCCCGGCAATCCCCAGAATTTCGCCGCGCCGCAGCGAGAAGGAGACGTCATTGACGCGCTTAATGTGGCGATTCACCGGATGCCAGGCCGTCAGGTTCTCCACCCGCAGGATTTCATCGCCGCAGCTGTGGGCTTCGCTCGGGTAGAGGGCGGTAAGCTCGCGGCCGACCATCATGGTGATAATGTCATCTTCGCTCATGCCGTCAGCGTTGCGGGTGCCGATATGCTGCCCATCGCGGATCACGCAGATGGTGTCGGAGATGGCTTTGACTTCATTGAGCTTGTGGGAAATGTAAATGCAGGCAATACCGTGATTTTGCAAATCGCGAATAATATTCAGCAGAATTGCCGTCTCTTGTTCCGTTAATGAGGCGGTGGGTTCGTCGAGAATTAACAACCGCACCTGCTTGTTCAGCGCTTTTGCTATTTCAACCAGCTGCTGCTGACCAAGGCCTAAATCGCCGACGCGGGTGTCGGGTGATATGGCTAAATTGACCTGGGCCAGCAGCTTCTCGCAGCGCAAAGTCATGGTTTCATAATCCAGCAGACCGTGGCGGGAGATCTCCGCGCCGAGAAAAATGTTCTCCAGCACGGTCAGATGTTTTACCAGCGCCAGCTCCTGATGAATGATGGCGATACCTTTGCGCTCGGTATCGCGAATATGGCCCGGCTGCAAAGTTTCCCCGGAAAAAATAATTTCCCCCTCATAGCTACCGTGCGGATATATTCCGCACAGCACCTTCATGAGCGTGGATTTCCCGGAGCCGTTTTCTCCGCACAGCGAGACGACTTCCCCGGCGTTAAGCCGCAGACTGACATTATCAATCGCCTTCACCGTACCGAAGGTTTTAGTTATGTTTTTCATTTCGAGTAACCAGGACATAGAGGCTCCGCATAAGCGATATCCGGCTGGATGGGGCAACGCCCCCGGAAGAGGGCGTCAGAGATTACAGCTCGCTTTTTTTGTGGAAACCGTCCTTGATCACCGTCTGGTCAATGTTGTCTTTATTGACCTCAATGGGGGTCAGCAGCCGTGACGGGACATCTTTCAGCCCGTTGTTGAGCGTGGAGTCGGCCTGCGGCTGCCTGTCGTTGCCCAGTTCGACGGCGATTTCAGCCGCGGTGGTGGCAAGGGTGGTGATAGGTTTATAGACGGTCATCGTTTGGGTGCCGGCGATAATGCGCTTCACGCCGGCGAGGTCGGCATCCTGTCCTGATATGGCGACTTTGCCTGCGAGTCCCTGGGCGCTTAATGCCTGGATGGCGCCGCCGGCGGTGGCGTCGTTGGAGGCGACGACCGCATCAATTTTGTTGTTGTTGGCGGTCAGGGCATTTTCCATAATTTTCAACGCATTTTCCGGTAACCATCCGTCGACCCATTGATCGCCGACGATTTTAATTTTCCCTTCATCAACATAAGGCTTGAGGACTTTCATTTGTCCGGCGCGGAAAAGCTTGGCGTTATTGTCTACCGGCGAGCCGCCCATCAAGAAATAGTTACCCTGAGGCACTTTATCGACCAAACTTTGCGCCTGCATTTCACCCACTTTTTCATTATTAAATGAAATATAAAAATCAATGTCGGCGTTATTGATAAGACGATCGTAGGCGAGAACTTTAATTCCCTCCTGTTTGGCCTCTTTTATGACATTGCTCAGCACCTGGCCGTTATAGGGAATAATCACCAGAACGTCGACGCCGCGGTTGATCATATTTTCGATTTGCGACATTTGCGTTTCTTCGTTGCCATTGGCTGACTGGACGAATACTTTTGCACCTAATGATTCAGCTTTGTTGACAAAAATATCGCGATCTTTTTGCCAGCGTTCCAGACGCAGGTCGTCAATCGCCATGCCAATTTTAACTTCTTTAGCAATGCCCGACAGGCTGGTGAGGAGGAGTGAAGCGCAGAGCGTTAGGCAAAGGTTCTTTATCTTCATAATAATAACACCTTTTTTGTAAAGTGCAGGATGAGACGAACGATAAAAATAAACGGCCTGATACCTGGCAGATTTTTAACGCGGAAAGGAGCGCTGGCAATTATCTATGCTTATTTTGCCGTTATGAAATTTTGTTTATTTGTTAATTTATGACCGCGATCGTACTTTAATAATAAGTTATCACCGTATTTCATTGATCTCTCGTGGCGGAAGCGGCGGAATGGGGCCGCTGACGTATTATTTTTGCGACCTGGCGCACGTTTGTGGATTCTCTCAATCACGGTGTGAAATAACGTAATTGAGGAAACTAAAAAGAGAATTCTATATTGGCTTATGACTTATTACTCGCCGCACCCCTGAATATGGAGTTCATTATGCAGACCTATTTTGATCAGCTCGATCGCGTTCGTTATGAAGGCCCGAAATCCGCTAACCCACTGGCTTTCCGTCATTACAACCCGGATGAGCTGGTGCTGGGCAAACGGATGGAAGACCATTTACGCTTTGCGGCCTGCTACTGGCACACCTTCTGCTGGAACGGTGCCGATATGTTCGGCGTGGGCTCCTTTAACCGCCCGTGGCAGCAGCCGGGTGAAGCAATGGAAATGGCGAAACGTAAAGCCGATGTCGCTTTTGAGTTTTTCCACAAACTGAACGTACCGTACTACTGCTTCCACGACGTTGACGTTTCTCCTGAAGGGGCATCGCTGAAAGAGTATGCCAATAACTTCGCGCAAATGGTTGATGTGCTGGCGGAAAAACAGCAGCAAAGCGGCGTCAAGCTGCTGTGGGGCACGGCAAATTGCTTTACGAACCCGCGTTACGGCGCCGGTGCGGCAACCAACCCGGATCCGGAAGTGTTCAGCTGGGCGGCGACCCAGGTGGTGACCGCGATGGATGCGACCCACAAACTGGGCGGTGAAAACTACGTCCTGTGGGGCGGTCGCGAAGGCTATGAAACCCTGCTGAACACCGACTTGCGTCAGGAACGCGAGCAGATTGGCCGCTTTATGCAGCTGGTCGTTGAGCATAAACATAAAATCGGCTTCCAGGGTACGCTGCTGATTGAACCGAAACCGCAGGAGCCCACCAAGCATCAGTACGATTACGACGCGTCTACCGTCTACGGCTTCCTGAAACAGTTCGGCCTGGAAAAAGAGATTAAGCTGAACATCGAAGCGAACCATGCGACGCTGGCTGGCCACACGTTCCACCACGAAATTGCTACCGCCATCGCCCTCGGCCTGTTTGGTTCCGTTGACGCTAACCGCGGCGACCCGCAGCTGGGCTGGGATACCGACCAGTTCCCGAACAGCGTTGAAGAGAACGCGCTGGTGATGTACGAAATCCTTAAAGCGGGCGGCTTCACCACCGGCGGCCTGAACTTTGATGCTAAAGTGCGTCGTCAGAGCACCGACAAATACGACCTGTTCTACGGCCACATCGGCGCGATGGACACCATGGCGCTGGCGCTGAAAGTTGCTGCCCGTATGATTGAAGGCGGCGAGCTGGATAAACGCGTTGCTAAACGCTATGCCGGCTGGAACGGCGAGCTGGGTCAGCAGATCCTTAAAGGCCAGATGAACCTGGCGGACATCGCCCAGTATGCCACTCAGCATAACCTGGCGCCTCAGCACCAGAGCGGCCATCAGGAACTGCTTGAAAACGTGGTTAACCGCTACCTCTTTGATCGCTGATGATGGCGAAAATGCCCGGCGGGTCCGGGCATGGGTTTAACCGATGCTTTATTCCCGTCAGTAAGGAGAGGCCGTATGTATATCGGGATTGATCTGGGCACCTCGGGCGTTAAGGCTATTCTGCTCAACGAGCAGGGGGAGGTCGTGGCTTCGCACACCGAAAAGCTCAACGTGTCGCGTCCGCACCCTTTATGGTCTGAACAAGATCCAGAGCACTGGTGGCTGGCGACGGACGGCGCGATGAAAGCGCTAGGGGCGCAGCACTCTTTGCGCGCGGTTAAAGCGTTAGGCATTGCGGGTCAGATGCACGGTGCGACGCTGCTCGATAAGCAACAGCGCGTCCTGCGCCCGGCGATCTTGTGGAATGATGGCCGCTGCGGCGAGGAGTGCGCGCTGCTGGAAGAGAAAGTCAGCCGTTCACGACAGATCACCGGCAATCTGATGATGCCGGGATTTACCGCGCCGAAGCTGCTGTGGGTGCAACGTCACGAGCCCGAGATTTTTAGGCAAGTCGATAAGGTTCTGCTGCCAAAAGATTATTTACGTTTGCGTATGACTGGCGAATTTGCCAGCGATATGTCCGATGCCGCCGGAACGATGTGGATGGACGTGGCGCGCCGCGACTGGAGCGATGAAATGCTCGCCGCCTGTGGGTTGAGCCGCGATAACATGCCCGCGCTTTTCGAAGGCTGCGAAGTAACGGGCTCGCTGCGCCCGGCCGTCGCGCAAGCGTGGAATATGCCGGAAGTATTGGTGGTGGCCGGCGGCGGCGACAACGCGGCGGGAGCGGTTGGCGTGGGTATGGCGGATGCGGGCCAGGCGATGCTGTCGCTGGGGACCTCAGGCGTCTACTTTGCCGTCAGCGACGGCTTTCTTAGCAAACCGGAAAGCGCCGTTCACAGCTTCTGCCACGCGTTGCCCGGGCGCTGGCATCTGATGTCGGTCATGCTGAGCGCGGCTTCCTGCCTCGATTGGGCGGCGACCTTAACCGGCCTCGGCACGGTTCCGGCGCTAATTGCGGCGGCGGAAGCGGCGAACGACGATGCCGATCCGGTCTGGTTTTTGCCTTACCTCTCGGGTGAACGCACGCCGCACAACAATCCGCAGGCGAAAGGCGTCTTTTTCGGCCTGACTCATCAACACGGTCCGGCGGAGCTGGCGCGGGCGGTGCTGGAGGGAGTCGGTTATGCCCTGGCGGACGGCATGGATGTGGTTCACGCCTGCGGCGTCAAACCGGAGAGCGTCACGCTGATTGGCGGCGGCGCGCGCAGCGCCTACTGGCGGCAAATGCTGGCGGATATTAGCGGCCAGCAGCTTGATTTCCGCACCGGCGGCGATGTCGGACCGGCGCTTGGCGCGGCGCGGCTGGCGCAGCTGGCGCTGCATCGAAATGTCGCGTTTTCCGATCTGCTCCCGCAGCTCCCGCTGGAACAGGCTCATCTTCCGGATGCCGAGCGCTTTGCGCGTTACGCCCCCCGTCGGGAAACTTTCCGCCAGATTTATCAGCAGCTTTTACCGTTGATGTCCTGAAACATTCGCCCCTGTTCATGGGGCGAATTCATCTAATGAATGTTTTTAAAAATATCTAGTTATCGAGTGTATTGATATATTCCGAATTTGTCGTTTCAGATGTGAAAAGTGCGGATAATCACGTTCTGGCAGTACACAATGGGGCCTGTCTTATGCCAGGGAGGCTTCATGAAAAATAATATTATTCCTAAGCTATTGATGTCCCTTGGGGCACTGGTTTATCTGCTGGGGATCTGGCGCACCTGTCCGTTATTTAGCGGCAAGGGCTATTTCCTCGGCGTTCTGGTGATGGGCATGTTCGCGATTTTAGCGCATCAACGCACGTTGCGGGAGAAGGCGCCAGACGATGGTTTTGCTTCGCTATGTCGCCTTGTGCTCCTGCTGTCGGTCGGTTTACTGATGGTCGGCGCCTGGTTCGTACCCGCCGGATGGGATGAGAAGATCATCTACGTGGCGGCCTGGTTTGTGTGCTTATACGGCGTTTCCGCGATGCCTCATAAAGCGCTGGCCGCACAGATGGCGCAGAAAGATTCCTCAGAACGGCCTTAACTGACAAAGCGGCGGACATCAAAGCGCTGAACCAGCATCGAGAGCAATAAACTTCCCAGCAGCGCAGCGCTGAATATCCAGACAATATCCAATAATGGCCAGCGGGACAGCGCCAGTCCGCTGGCGCGGAGCGCGTGGATAATCAGCGCATGAAAGCCGTAAATCCCTAACGAATGGCGTGCAATCAGCGCAATAAGCGGCAACTCACGCCTGGTCAGCGTATTTTTTACCAGCGTCAGAAGCGCTATCGCGCAGACAAAAACCGCGGGGCCGCAGTATAAATACCAGGTATCGCCAAAGTCGCCGCGCCAGCGCAGTTCGTGCAGCGTGCCGCGTGATATGACCCATACTCCCGCGATGAATAGGCCAGCGCAGAGCGCAGTCAGCCATTTTTTATCACTATTCATCATGCCGATTGCCCGCCCTAACACGCCGTACATCACATAGTAAAACGTATCCCCGTTGATATAGAGATTGACCGGCAGCCACTCGACTCCTCCCGCTTTCACCGTCACCATATTAGGGTTCGCCAAAAGCCCGACGATCGCCATCAGCGCTAGCAGCATCTTGCCGCTCACCGGTTTGACCTGAACCAGCGGCGAAAGCAGGTAAATGACAACGATAGCGAAGAAGAACCACAGATGATAGAACACCGGTTTTTGCAGCAAATTCTTCAGCGATAGCTCAACGTTGATGTGGGTAAACAGGGTGATATAGAGCAGCGACAGCGCGCTGTAAAAGAGGATGCACAGCGCGATGCGCAAAAAATGCCGGGGCTGAGCGCTGCGCTCGCCGAAAAACAGATAGCCTGAAATCATGAAAAACAGCGGCACGCTGACGCGAGACGCGGAGTTGAGGATATTGGCAACATCCCACGTCAGCAGGCTGATGGTGTGCGGGTGCGTGATATACCAGGCGGTGCTATGAATCATGACGACCATCAGGCAGGCAATACCGCGCAAATGGGTAATCCAGTGTATTTTTTCCTGCATCAGTACCTCTGTTTCTCCTTCTCAGACAGGGTCTGACTGCCCTTATCCGCTTGTATCGCAGTGGAATAATCCGAGTTTTTCGTCATAGACTTGTCGAGGTGTGGTCCAATTCGCACAATGAGCCGGTTATTTAACGTAACCTGCACGATAACAATTTACTAACAAGGCGGTCGAGAAAAAATGGTGATGAAATATGCGTTTTCTGGACTGCTGCTGTGCATGCTTGCGGGCTGTAGCGCACCGCCGCCTCAGCCAGCGCAGAAGGCGCAAAAAGCGCGGATAACGCCGCAGGCGACCCTCAATATGGCGCAGTTGTGCAAGGATAATGCCGCCGTACGTTACAGTACAGGCGCGCGTCAGATTGACGTCAGCCATTTCGAGCAATTCCGGGGGAGCTACGAGCTTTCGGGCAAGACTGCGCGGAATGAACGCTTTATCTGTTCTTTTGATCCGGAGGGGCAGTTTTTGCATCTTTCCATGCGCTAAATGCGCCCGCGGTGGCGCTTATTTCCGCAATTTTCCCTAAACAATCCCGTTTCATACTGTATATCTCGCAGCCAGCGGGTATACTGGCTCCTTCCTTTAAATCCACACGTATCCAGCACGAAATCATATGCAAAAGTTTGATACCAGGACCTTCCAGGGCCTGATCCTGACCTTACAGGATTACTGGGCTCGCCAGGGCTGCACCATTGTTCAACCACTGGACATGGAAGTCGGCGCAGGCACTTCTCACCCAATGACCTGCTTACGCGCATTGGGCCCAGAGCCGATGGCAACCGCCTACGTGCAGCCTTCCCGCCGTCCGACCGATGGTCGCTACGGTGAAAACCCGAACCGTTTACAGCACTACTATCAGTTCCAGGTGGTGATAAAACCCTCTCCGGATAATATCCAGGAGCTGTACCTTGGGTCTCTGAAAGAGCTGGGTATGGATCCGACCATCCACGACATTCGCTTCGTCGAAGACAACTGGGAAAACCCGACGCTGGGCGCCTGGGGTCTGGGTTGGGAAGTGTGGCTGAACGGTATGGAAGTCACGCAGTTCACCTACTTCCAGCAGGTTGGCGGCCTGGAGTGTAAGCCGGTAACCGGCGAGATCACCTACGGTCTGGAGCGCCTGGCGATGTATATCCAGGGTGTCGACAGCGTTTACGATCTGGTCTGGAGCGATGGCCCGCTGGGTAAAACTACCTACGGCGACGTGTTCCATCAGAACGAAGTGGAGCAATCCACCTACAACTTCGAATACGCCGACGTGGACTTCCTGTTCTCCTGCTTCGAGCAGTATGAGAAAGAAGCCCAGCAGCTGCTGGCGCTGGAAAACCCGCTGCCGCTGCCTGCTTACGAACGCATTCTGAAAGCCGCCCATAGCTTTAACCTGCTGGACGCGCGTAAAGCCATCTCCGTCACCGAGCGTCAGCGCTATATTCTGCGCATTCGCACCCTGACCAAAGCAGTGGCTGAAGCTTACTATGCTTCCCGTGAAGCCCTTGGCTTCCCGATGTGCAACAAGAATAAATAAGAGGCGGCCATGTCTGAGAAAACTTTCCTGGTGGAAATCGGCACTGAAGAGCTGCCACCAAAAGCCCTGCGCAGCCTGGCTGAATCCTTCGCTGCGAACGTGACCGCGGAGCTGGATAACGCCGGCCTCGCGCACGGTAAAGTTGAATGGTTCGCCGCGCCGCGCCGTCTGGCGCTGAAAGTGGCGAATCTGGCGGCTGCGCAAGCAGACCGTGAAGTCGAAAAACGCGGCCCGGCGATTGCCCAGGCGTTTGACGCCGAAGGGAAACCGAGCAAAGCGGCTGAAGGCTGGGCGCGCGGCTGCGGTATTACCGTCGATCAGGCTGAACGTCTGGCGACCGATAAAGGCGAATGGCTGCTGTATCGTGCCCACGTGAAAGGCGAGAGCACCGAAGCGCTGCTGCCGAACATGATCGCCACCTCGCTGGCGAAGCTGCCGATCCCGAAACTGATGCGCTGGGGCGCGTCTGACGTGCACTTCGTGCGCCCGGTTCACACCGTGACCCTGCTGCTGGGCGACAAAGTGATCCCGGCAACGATTCTGGGCGTACAGTCCGACCGGATTATTCGCGGTCATCGCTTTATGGGCGAAGCGGAATTCACCATCGATTCTGCCGATCAATACCCAGAAATCCTGCGTGAGCGCGGTAAAGTAATTGCGGATTACGCTGAGCGTAAAGCCAAAATCAAAGCCGATGCCGAAGAAGCGGCGCGCAAAATTGGCGGCAACGCCGATCTGAGCGAAAGCCTGCTGGAAGAAGTCACTTCCCTGGTGGAATGGCCGGTGGTGTTGACCGCGAAGTTCGAAGAGAAATTCCTTGCGGTACCTGCCGAAGCGCTGGTTTACACCATGAAGGGCGACCAGAAGTACTTCCCGGTTTACGACAACGCGGGCAAGCTGCTGCCGAACTTTATCTTCGTGGCCAACATCGAGTCGAAAGATCCGACCCAGATTATTTCCGGTAACGAGAAAGTCGTGCGTCCGCGTCTGGCGGATGCTGAGTTCTTCTTCAATACCGACCGTAAAAAACGTCTTGAAGATAATCTGCCGCGTCTGCAAACCGTGCTGTTCCAGCAGCAGCTGGGTACGCTGCGCGACAAGACCGATCGCATTCAGGCGCTGGCCGGCTGGATCGCCGGGCAGATTGGCGCAGACGTTAACCACGCAACCCGCGCGGGCCTGCTGTCCAAGTGCGATCTGATGACCAACATGGTCTTCGAATTCACCGATACTCAGGGCGTGATGGGGATGCACTACGCGCGCCATGATGGCGAAGCGGAAGATGTGGCGGTTGCCCTGAATGAGCAGTATCAGCCGCGCTTTGCCGGTGACGCCCTGCCGTCAAATCCGGTAGCCTGCGCGCTGGCGATTGCCGACAAGATGGATACTCTGGCGGGTATCTTCGGGATTGGTCAGCACCCTAAAGGCGACAAAGACCCGTTCGCGCTGCGCCGCGCCGCGCTGGGCGTGCTGCGCATCATTGTTGAGAAGAACCTCAATCTGGATCTGCAGACTCTCACCGAAGAAGCGGTGCGCCTGTACGGCGATAAGCTGACGAACGGCAACGTAGTCGATGATGTTATCGACTTCATGCTGGGACGCTTCCGCGCCTGGTATCAGGACGAAGGCTACACCGTCGATACCATTCAGGCGGTACTGGCGCGTCGTCCGACCCGTCCGGCAGACTTCGATGCGCGCATGAAGGCAGTTTCGCACTTCCGTACCCTCGAAGAGTCCTCCGCGCTGGCGGCGGCGAACAAGCGCGTTTCCAATATTCTGGCGAAATCGGACGTTACGCTGAACGATATCGTTCACGCCTCCGTATTGAAAGAAGCGGCTGAAATCAAACTGGCAGGCAATTTAGTCGTGCTGCGCGATAAGCTGCAGCCGTACTTCGCCGAAGGGCGTTACCAGGATGCGCTGATCGAGCTGGCGTCCCTGCGCGAGCCGGTTGATGAATTCTTCGAGAACGTGATGGTCAACGCCGAAGACCAGAACGTGCGCGTGAACCGTTTGACGCTATTGTCCAAATTGCGCGATCTGTTCCTGCAGGTAGCGGATATTTCCCTGTTGCAGTAAGCGTATCGCTAATAATAAAAAAAACCTGCCTCAGAGCAGGTTTTTTTATGCGTAAACTATAAATAAGCGAACCATTAATAATTCTCTAAGTAATATTTTAGATCAATATATAGCTTCAGGAAAAATATTTTAGGAATATGCCAACGTAGTCTGGTCAGATATTTACGGTAGAATGCTGGCGGGTGCTTGAGACTGTTTGTCTCAGGCGTTTAGCGGGAGACAGACAGAGAAAAGCCCCACCTGATGATAAATCAAAGTGAGGCTTCCCTATGCATGAACACCATAAGAGTAGCCTCTTACCTGTTGGAAATCAACACCGGAGGCGAGGAATGCCGCAAAAGTATCTGTTGTTTGGCTTAATGGTGATTTGCTTCACTATTTTATTATTCACCGGGATGGTTCGTGATTCACTGTGTGAATTACAGGTCAGACAGGGGAATATCGAGCTGGTGGCATTCTTAGCCTGTGAAATTAAACGGTAAGAGCATCTGGCGGGGAGCGATTCCCGCCAGACTTACGGCGTTAGGCATTTTCAATGCACCCTTTCGTTTTTCATCAAATAAATATTTTGCCTCCTGATATCAGGAGGCTTTTTTTTCGCTTTTATGGAATGTTGAAAAAACAGGCTTGAAATTTGCACCGGTGTGTGGCTATCCTATGCCCCGACGAATTCCTCGTCTTACCGGAGAGCACGCGCCAAATGAACAAACACGACTGATGAATCTCATGCCTTGCTTCGCGCTATTGGCGAGCAGGGGAAGTATTGATTTCATTCAGGAGTGCTTATGGCTCATTGTGCCCAATCCCCCTCTTTTCTTTTGCATCAGGTCACCTGTCAGTTTGCGACGGGAGATTCGCTTTTTGGTCCGCTGAATTTATCGCTGGAAGGCTCCCTCTGCGGGCTTGTCGGGCGCAATGGCGTCGGTAAAACCCGGCTGTTGCGTTTGCTGGCGGGCCTGGACTCGCCGTCGAGCGGCCATATCGAACGTATGGTTTCGGTAAGCTACGTTGCTCAGCAGCATGCTTTGACTCCTGATACGACGCTGGCGGAATGGCTAAGCTTCGAATTCGTTTTTTCTGCTCTGGCGCGTCTTGAACGAGGCGAAGGGCGAGTTGACGATCTCGAACGTCTTGATGGCCTTTGGGATCTTCCGGATCGTTTGAATGCAGGCTTCCTGGCCGCTGGCTTAGGGGAATTTTCTCCCGCACGGCCCGCCTCTTCGCTGAGCGGCGGCGAAAGAGTGAAGGCGCAGCTCTGCGCGGCATTTTTGTCCGGTGCGGATTTTCTCCTGCTTGATGAACCCACCAACCATCTCGACCGACAAGGCCGGGCGTGGTTCTATCAGCAGCTTGAGCAATGGCGCGGTGGCGCGCTGATCGCCAGCCATGACCGTGAGCTGCTGGCCCAGATGCCGCGCATCCTCGAGCTGACGCCTGCAGCTTTGCGTAGCTACGGCGGCAATTATGCGGATTATCAGCAGCAGCGTGAGCTGGAGCAGCAGGCGGCTCGCGCCGCGCTGGAGCATGCCGTCATTGAACGGCGGCGTACTCGCGCAAGGATGCACAAAGAGCACGATGCCTGTCTGCGGCGCTCCGCGCAGACGTTGCGTACTATCGACACGCTAAATATCGCTTCATTCGAGCGGGTAGCTTACAAAGGCGCGGCAAAAGAGCGCCCCGGAACCCTTAAGCGCCAGCATCGTGAACAACGTAGCGCGCTAAATGATGCGGTGGTTCAGGCGCGTGAGCGGGTAGAAGAGGACAATCCGGTGATGTTTACTCTGCCCGGTAGCCAGGTCGCTGCGGGAAAACAGGTGCTGGAGCTGGAAGCGTTGCGGCTGGCGTATGCGCCTATGGCGCCGCTGGACTGGCGCATGGATGGGCCGATGCGCGTGGCGCTACGGGGTCCCAACGGCTGCGGTAAGACGACGTTGCTTAAAACGCTGCTGGGCCTGGAGCCGCCGCTTTCAGGACGCTGCCGCTTATCGGTAAACGCGGCGTATCTGGACCAGCATCTGACCCAGCTTGATCTGTCATTATCCGCAATGGCGCACCTGAATCTCGGCGATACGCCTTTGGAAGAGGCCGTGCTGCGCAGCCAACTGGCGCAGCTACAGCTGGGGGCGGACAAAGTCCATCTGCCGCTATCGGCCCTTAGCGGAGGAGAACGCCTGAAGGCGGCGCTGGCCTGCGTGCTCTGGCGGCGGGAAGCCACGCAGCTACTGCTGCTGGATGAGCCCACCAATCATCTCGACCTGGCGTCCACGCAGGCAATTGAAACAGCGCTGGCGCAATTTCCCGGCGCGATGCTGGTGGTGTCGCATGATGACGCCTTTTTACAGGCGCTGAAGCTGACCCACTGTCTGGAATGGCGGGAAGACGGATGGCGCTTTGAGCGGCGATAAATGCAAAACCGCCATCCGTGGGATGGCGGTTTCTTGTCGCACAAATAAAAAAATCCCCGCCGTTTGGCAGGGACTTAAGAATTTTGAGCTTTTTAAGCTTACAGGCTGGTTACGTTGCCAGCTGCCGGGCCTTTAGCGCCGCTTTCGATGGTGAAGGAAACTTTCTGACCTTCGTCCAGAGATTTGTAGCCTTCGTTCTGGATAGCAGAGAAGTGTACGAACACGTCTTTAGAACCATCGTCAGGAGTGATGAAGCCGAAGCCTTTGTCAGCGTTGAACCATTTTACGATACCAGTCATTTTACCGGACATAGTGAATTACCTTTAAAAAAAATAAATGAGCCTTTCGGCGTTACGGTCTGGACTACAGATTTGAAGCGATAAAGGGAAAGTTCACTACCGGGGTATCAACGGATAACCTTTGAAGGACTGCTCTATTCGAATGCTCTGTGGTCTTTACATCAAACCTGCGAGCATTAACGCATGTTCACGTTGTGATAGCAAACTTTTTTTTTCGTTGGCATGAAAACGGTCCTTTATCAGGACCGTTAGCCGAAACCAATAAACGCTAAAATTATGAGTCGATAAGCTGTCTTGAAAGCTGCGGATTCGCCTGTATCAGGCGCATCAGCTTAAGCTCTGTGGGAGAGGGCTTCACGCGTCTCGATTCCCACTCTTGTACCATTGCTACACTGACGCCCATGGCGCTGGCAAAATCATCTATCTTCAGCCCGGTACCTTTGCGTAGCTGGTCAAATTCAATGCTTGCGGCGGGCTTACGCGTCAGCGAGGCCGCCTGGGCCTGATCTTTAAAAATAATTTGTTCAAGGTTGCTCAGCAGTTCAAATGCAGGATCTTTATATTCCATTGAGAACTCCTCTCTTTCATACGGCGGAGGGTGAATTGTGTAGAGCCTCTTAAGAATAGTCGGAAAAAAAAAGTGAGGAATGATTACCGTGGTAATTATTTATGACCTGGGGTTCTTTACGTCCGTTTCAGGCGGTATAACGTGCTGAAAAGTAATAGACAGAGCCGTTAAGCAAATTATTGTAAACAGATAAGAAGAAAAGCGGAAAAGGCCAGCGCGCGCCCGCTGGCCGGTGTATTACGCCTTTTGCAGCTTCTTCACATCGCCTTGCGAAGCCGCGGGTTGCCGCTGGCCCAGCTTATATTTGACCAGCAGCGCGATGGCCGACAGGAAGGCCGGGATAGCCAGCAAAGAGAAAATCGTTTCGAAAGAGAGCTGGGCCTGCATCAGGAATGCGCCGCTAAAGGCGCCGAGGATACCGCCAAAGCGGCCAATCCCTAACATCCAGGCCACGCCGGTCGCGCGTCCCTGGGTGGGGTAGAAACCGGCGGCCAGCGCAGGCATTGATGATTGCGCGCCGTTCATAATGCTGCCGGCGATAAAGACCATTATTCCCATCAGCAGCAGGTTATGGGTTGAGAAACCAACCAGGCAAACGAATACTCCGGTCAACAGCCAGCCCACGGCAACCACTTTGTTTGGGTTGAGCTTATCCATCAGCGCGCCGAGGATGAGCACGCCAATACCGCCGCCCAGCGGGAACAGCGCGGTGATAATGGAGGCCTGGCTCATCGTCGCGCCGGTTTCGCGTATCAGCAGCGGCAGCCAGCTGGTCAGCAAATAGAAGATCAGCAGGCCCATAAAGTAGGTCAGGCAGAGCATGACGGTGCCGACGGCGTAGCGCGGAGAGAAAATCACGCCGATGGATGATTTCTCTTGTATCTGGCCCGCTTCGCGTAGCTCAAATTCAGCCTGCTCGGGAACCGGCGCGATACGGCGCAGAATCGCGGCGATACGCTGGGCAGGCTGGCGTTTGACCACCATATAGCGCGCGGATTCCGGCAGAAGAAAGATCAGCACTACCGCCAGCAGCAGCGGCATCACGCCGCCAAGCACCAGTACGCTTTGCCAGCCGTAGTGGGGGATCATCCAGGCGGAGAGGAAGCCGCCCAGCGAGGAGCCCATCGGAAAGCCGACGAACATCAGGTTAACCATCAGCGCCCTACGCCGCTCAGGGGCATATTCGCTCATCAGCGTCGCGGCGTTCGGCATGGCGGCGCCCAGCCCAAGGCCGGTGAGAAAACGCAGCAGCGTCAGCTGGTTAAGGCTGGTAGCAAAGGCGGTCAGCAGGCTGAAGCCGCCGAAAACCACGATGGACATAATCAGAACTTTTTTCCGCCCAACGCGGTCGGCGAGCGGTCCGGCGGTCAGCGCGCCGACCGCGAGCCCGACTAAGGCGGCGCTCATCACCGGGCCTAACGCCGATTTTTCGACGCCCCATTCCTGCACCAGGTCAGAGGCGATAAAGCCGATTATCGCGGTATCGAATCCGTCCATCGCGACGGTGATAAAACATAAGGCCAGAATCATCCACTGGTATTTCGTGAAGGGATGTTCATTGATAAAAGCCTGAATATCGATGGTTGTTTTCTTCATGCGGCATTCCTGGCAGGCAGTGCGGGGGACAGAGATAGATTATTGTTATCACCCTCGCGATCGTTGATGTTGTTTGTGCGATTATCGAACAAAGAGCCGTTAATCGCTCATTTAATAAAATCATCGAACGGCGGTTCAGGCAATGTGGGGGAAAAGGGAAGCGTGCGATTATCGTCCGCTTTACGGGCAGTTCGGGAGTAAGATTAAAGTAATCGTAGTAAAATCAGCTTATTAGATAAACCCGCTGCGCGCTGAACGATGGTGGTAATTGTGATGAACTTAACAGAGGGTACCGCCGCGCGCTAAAACGTCGAAAACCCGGTTTTAAAGGCGGAAGATTATCAGGAAAAGGTATCCTGCAAGGCCGACCTGGACTATCCTTGTCAGCGTCTGACACGTGTGTGTCTGTTTGCGCTTTTTTTGGCTGAAAGGAGTAAAAAAATGGCGACAGGAAAGTCCTGCTCTCGCTGGTTTGCGGCTATTGCAGCCCTGTTAATGGTGGTTAGCCTGAGTGGGTGTTTTGATAAAGAAGGCGATCAGCGCAAAGCGTTCATCGACTTCCTGCAAAATACGGCAATGCGTAGCGGCGAACGTCTGCCGACGCTGACCGCCGATCAGAAAAAACAGTTTGGGCCTTTCGTTTCCGATTACGCGGTGATTTACGGTTATTCACAGCAGGTGAGCCAGGCGATGGATGCGGGTTTGCGTCCGGTGGTTGATAGCGTGAACGCGATTCGCGTACCGCAGGATTATGTTACCCAGCGCGAACCGCTGCGTCAGGCAAACGGCGCTTTGGGCGTACTGAGCCAGCAACTGGAGAACGCAAAAATACAGGCGGATGCCGCCCACGGCGCGCTGAAACAGGGTGACGATCTCAAGCCGGTCTTCGACCAGGTCTATAATAAAGTCGTGACGGCCCCGGCGAATGCGCTACAGCCGTTAATCCCGGCAGCGCAGGTATTTACCCAGCAGCTGGTGCAGGTGGGTGATTTTATCGCGCAGCAGGAGACTCAGGTCAGCTTCGTGGCGAACGGTATTCAGTTCCCGACTTCGCAGCAGGCCAGTCAGTATAATACGCTGATTGGGCCGCTGGCCGCTCAGCACCAGGCCTTTAATCAGGCGTGGACAGCAGCAGTTAACGCGACTCGTTAACCGTTCTGACAACCCGGGCAAGGCTTCACCTTAGCCCGGGTTTTCTTTTCTTATTTCACCTGCGGGTTCACGCAGTTCTTCTCAACGCTGCCGTTCAGGGCATCAATCAGATTATCCACCGCGCAGGCCGCCATATTGTAGCGAGTCTCATGCGTGGCCGAGCCAATATGCGGCAATGCGACGACGTTCGGCATGCTCAGCAGCGGGGAGTCTTTCGCCAGCGGCTCTTGTTCAAAAACGTCCAGCCCGGCAGCATAAATTTCACCTTCCTGCAGCGCCGCAATCAGCGCCTTCTCATCCACCACCGGGCCGCGCCCGGCGTTAATAAAGATGGCGGAGGACTTCATTTTGGCAAACTGCGCTTTGCCGAACAGGTGATGAGTCTCTTCGGTCAGCGGCAGGATCAGACAGACAAAATCTGCTTCCTGCAGCAGGGTATCGAGATCGCAGTAGCGGGCGTTAAAGCGCTCTTCCGCCTGCGGGTGCTGGCGGCGGGCGTTGTAGAGAATGGGCATGCCGAAGCCCGCGTGGGCGCGCTGGGCAAGCGCCATCCCGATACGCCCCATACCGACGATGCCGAGGGTTTTATGGTGCACATCGTTGCCAAACCAGTCCGGACCGATGCTTTTGGTCCACTCGCCGGCCTTCACGCGGTTAGCCACTTCAACCACCCGACGCGCGGTGCTCAATACCAGCGCCATAACGGTATCGGCGACGGTTTCGGTCAGTACGGTCGGGGTGTGCATCAGCAGCACTTTACGCGCATTCAGCGCATCGACGTCGAAATTATCGTAGCCGACGGAAATGGTCGAAGTTGCACGAAGCTTGGGCATTTTCTCCAGTAACGCAGTATCGACTTTTTCGCTGGAACCCAGCAGACCTACCGCCTCAGCAAACGCGGCGGCGTGCTGTGAAACGGTCTCCGGACGCAGGTTTTTCACCTGCGTGACGGTAAAGTGTTGTTCCAGACGCTGTTGCAGGTCGTCGGGAAGCGTTTTGTAGAGAATGACTGACGGCTTCATGCGGTTCTCCGTTGCGTTAATGTTTCAGGCGTGACGTGCGCCGAGCGGAAGTTTTTGATTATTAGCAGGCTTAACAATCAAAGTAAGCCATACCGAGACGAAAAGCGCCACTCCCATAAAAATGTACGAGGCTGACGGGCTGCCGGTGGTGCCGTTCAGGTAGCCGACAAACCATGAGCCAAAGAATGAACCCAGCGCGCCCATGCTGTTAATCAGCGCCATGGCGCCCCCGGCGACGTTACGCGGCAGCATCTCGGGAATGATGGCGAAGAACGGCCCGTAGGGGGCGTACATCGCCGCGCCGGCAATGACCAGCAGGGTATAAGAGACCCAGAAATGGTTAGCGCCGACGGCCCAGGAGCCAATAAACGCGAAAGCGGCAATCAGCAGCAGCGGCCAGACGAATAGCTTGCGGTTCTGCATTTTATCGGAGGCCCAGGAGACCACGATCATGGCGATGGTTGCCGCCAGGTAGGGGACGGATGAGAGCCAGCCGACCTCGACCATGCCCATATTCTCGCCGCCGCTGCGGATAATTGACGGCAGCCACAGCACGAAACCGTAAACCCCGATGCTCCAGGCGAAATACTGCATGCACAGCAGGACCACGTTACGCGAGCGGAAGGCCTCACCGTAGTTGCGCACCGGTTTGATACCCTGCTGTTCGCGCTCCAGCTGCTCCTGCAATGCGGCCTTTTCGCTTTCCGCCAGCCAGTTGACCTGAGACGGTTTATCTTTTACCAGCACCCACCAGCAGAAGGCCCAAATCACCGCCGGAACGCCTTCAATAATAAACATCTCCCGCCAGCCGAAAGCCTGAATCAGGTAGCCGGAGACCACCGACATCCACAGCACCGTCACCGGGTTGCCGAGGATCAGGAAGGTATTGGCGCGCGAGCGTTCGGATTTGGTAAACCAGTTGCTGATGTATATCAGCATCGCCGGCATGACTGCGGCCTCGACCACGCCAAGGATAAAGCGGATCGCCGCCAGCGCGGGAATATTGTGCACCATCCCGGTCAGTGAGGCGCAGGCACCCCACAGGATCAGGCAGATGAAAATGAGTTTACGTACGCTGCGGCGTTCGGCATAAATCGCGCCGGGGATCTGAAAGAAGAAGTAGCCGAGGAAGAACAGCGCCCCCAGCAGGGAGGAGATACCTTTGGTGATCCCCAGGTCTTCAGTAATTCCGGCCGCCGAAGCGAAGCTGAAGTTAGCGCGGTCGAGGTACGCCAGGCTATACGTGATAAACACGATAGGCATGATGTACCACCAGCGTTTTGTTGCATTCGTTGAACTATTCATAGGTTTGCCTCTGTGAGTGAGGTGACGCTCATCATAGAAAAGATCCGTTACGCCGCGCTGCTGGTAGGGTACAGAACGGCCTGACGTTGTGCTGAATCGACTTACTCGCCCAGCGCCTCGCGCGTGGGTAATCCTTCGCTATCGCCCTGAACCTGAATGGCCAGTGAGCCGATTTTGTTTCCGCGTTTCACCGCCTGCCGCAGCGGTTTTCCTTCCAGCAGGGCGCTAATCACGCCGACGGCGAAACCATCGCCCGCGCCGACGGTATCGACGACGTTATCCACTTTTATCGCCGCCACGGCTCCCTGTTCGCCGTCGGCGGTTTTATACCAGGCGCCGTCGGAACCGGTTTTAATGATGACCGCACGCACGCCGTGGCCGAGGTAAAAGTCGGCGATGGCTTCCGGCGTTTGTAGGCCGGTCAGAATCATGCCCTCTTTTAAACCCGGCAGAACCCAGTCGGCCTGAAACGCCAGCTGGTTAAGCTTCTCGACCATCTCGGCTTCGCTTTTCCACAGCGTGGGCCGCAGGTTGGGGTCGAACGAAATCGTTTTTCCCTGCGCTTTCATCGTGTGCGCCGCGCGCTCCAGCAGGGCGTATGAGCTTTCCGACAGCGCGGCGGCCACGCCGCTTAAGTGCAGATGCCGGGCGCCGGCGAAGTATGATTCATTAAAATCCTCCGGCGAAAGATGGCTGGCGGCGGAGCCTTTGCGGAAATACTCCACGATGGGATCGGTTCCATTTTCGACTTTAGATTTCAGCTGAAAGCCGGTAGCGTAGCGGTCATCGATGCTCACGCCGCGGGCGTCGATTCCCTCTTTCGCCAGCGCGTTGAGGACGAAGCGGCCAAAGCTGTCCTTGCCGACGCGGCTTACCCAGCCGACGCTCAGGCCGAGGCGGGCCAGTCCGGTCGCCACGTTTAGCTCCGCGCCCGCGACGCGCTTCATAAAGTGCTCTACAGCAGACAGCTCGCCGGTCTCGGTGGCGACAAACATCGCCATGGCTTCGCCTATCGTGATGACATCTAACGCTTTTTGCATAACTTAATCCTCGCGCAGCAGGTTGACGTAGCGGCGGGTCACGGCCGTCAGGTCATGGCCAGTCAGCGGAAATTCAATCCCGCGCGGGGCATCGGCGGGCAGGTTATCGAGCAGCGCCAGCCAGCGCCCGGAGGCTTCATCCGGCGGCACGGCGCGAAAGTGCGAATGGTGCGGCTCTGCCGCCTTAACATGAATATAGCTGACGGCCGGGGCCAGGTGGCGCGCGGCCTCTTCCGGCGAGTCGCCGACCCATAGCCAGTTGCCCATATCAAAGGTGAGAGTGATCGGCAGCTGGTTAACCCGGCAGGCGGCTTTGAAGCGCTGCATCGGCGCCAGCTGGCCGCAGTCGGTTTGATCGTTTTCCACCACCAGCGCCATGCCGCTCTCGCGCAAAATATCGCGCAGGGTTTCCAGGCCATGGTGGTGGGTAAAATGGCCCAGCGAGAGCTTTAGCCACAGCGCGTTAAGGGTTTGCGCTTCCTGTAAAAGATCGGAAAGATGGGGGTTAAGCGCTCCGTCTGCGGCAAACAGGGCTTCCGGCGCGGAATAGCAAACCAGCAGGCCGCGGCGCTCAATATCGGCGGCCAGCTCCGCCAGGCGGTTCAGCTCATCCGCGCTGAACAGTTCCCGGCGGATCTCTACGCCGTCGGCGCCGGAACCGGCGATAAAGGGCAGTACGGCGGACTGCCCGCCCAGCGCTTTAACATGGTCATTCCCGTACGCGGCGGTCACGACAATAATCTTTCTGGCCATTCCAATACTCCCGACGATAATCTGATGCGTTGTTTATTACGCTAGATGGTATCGGTTCCAAAGCAAAGGCCAGGATGTCTAATTTATGATCGCCATCACGAAGGATCGTTAGCGGGAGGTGGAGCCTCTGACGATCAGCTCGCCGGAAAACACCCGTTCGCGGACCGGGTCGTTGCTGCCTTCAATCCGGCGCACTACCTGTTCGACGGCGGCGAAGCCAATCTGCCAGGTCGGCTGTTTAAGGGTGGTGATCCCCACGCCCGCCAGTTCGGCCCACTCCAGCTCATCGAAGCCCAGCAGGCCGATATCGCTGCCCCAAATCAGGCCAACGCGTTTAAGCGAGCGCGCCACCTGCAGCGTCAGCGCGCCGTTGGCGGAAATCACCGCCTTGCGCATGCCGCGATGGTGGGAGTGGAAATGGCGCAGGACGTTATCGAGCATCGCGCCATCATTCAACGGTACTTCGGCGTTTTCCGCGATGATACCGCTGTGGCGCTGTAGTGTCTGGCGAAAGGCGCTCAGGCGCTCGCGGCGGGTATTGACCGAGCCGAGGGGTTCGCTGAGGAACAGCAGGGCTTCGAAACCTTTTTCCACCAGGTGTTCGGTGGCGGTAGTGGCGGCCTGAGTATTATCGAGGCCGACGACATCGCAGGCGAATTCCGGAATCTTGCGGTCGATAAGCACCATCGGCAGCGCCGACTGCTGCAGGCGGTTCAGGCCGTCCTCGCGCATCCCGACGGCGTTGACCACGATCCCTTCCACCTGGTAGCTGCGCAGCAGATCGAGGTAGTGCAGCTCCTGGTCCAGCTCGTTGTTGGTATTACATACCAGCAGGGTGAAACCCTTTTCGCGACAGGCGGCTTCAATGCCGCTGAGCACGTTGACCGAGTAGGGGTTGGTGATATCGGCGATGATCAGGCCAATCAGCCGGGTGCGGCCATGCTTCAGGCCGCGGGCCATCAGGCTGGGACGATAGTCGAGCTCGGCAATGGCTTTTTCAATCCGCCCCAACAGATCGTCGGAAAGCAGATGCTTTTCGCCGTTCAGATAGCGTGAAATGCTGGTTTTGCCGGTCTGTGCGGCTTTCGCCACATCGCTAATGGTTGCTCGCGCCGCTTTCGCCATGGTGGCTTCCTTTGCTGAAATCTGCACACACCTTAGCGCGAAAATTCGCTATATCAAGCATTTTGCCCGGCGACTCACCGGGCAAAGCGGGCATTACTGCAGCGGGCTGAGGGTAATTTCGACGCGGCGGTTCTGCGCTTTACCTTCCGCGGTGCTGTTGCTGGCGATCGGATTCGCCGGACCCATGCCGGTAGTGCGGATGCGGTTAGCCGCTACGCCCTGGGTGATAAGCGCGCTGGCGACGCTCTCCGCGCGCTGCTGAGAAAGACGCATATTCAGATCCTGGCTGCCGGTGCTGTCGGTGTAGCCAACCACGTTAACGGCGGTTTTCTCATACTCTTTTAGCACCATCGCTACCCCGGTCAGGGTATTGGCGCCCGCCGGTTTCAGGTTGGCGCTGCTGCTATCGAAGGTCACATTGTTTGGCATGTTCAGCACGATATTGTCGCCGTTTCGCGTCACGCTGACGCCGGTTCCCTGCATTTTCTCGCGCAGCTTCGCTTCCTGCACGTCCATATAGTAACCAATGCCGCCGCCCAGCGCCGCGCCGGCCGCCGCGCCGATCAGCGCGCCTTTGCCGCGGTCATGTTTGGAAGAAGAGAGCACCCCTACGCCTGCGCCGACTAACGACCCAATGCCCGCGCCGATCCCGGATTTACCCGCTTCGCGCTCCCCGGTGTAGGGGTTGGTGGTACAGCCAGAAATAGCCAGTGCGCCGCTAACGACAGCCGCAATCATGAGTACGCGTTTTTTCATCTTATTTCCTTAATCCTTTTTATTCTTTGCCACAGCGACCGTGACGGTTGATTATGACGCGCGAAACCGGAGAAAATTCCGCAGAGAGCATCTCAATTTGTAAATAACATTGAACGGCTGAATAACGTGCCGTCACCACACCTGCTATCGCTGACCAGGAGCCCGCATTGCCAACCTCATCCGCCACCAAAACTATCCTCACCGCAGCCCACTGGGGGCCCATGCTGGTCGAAACCGATGGCGAGAACGTCATCTCATCGCGGGGGGCGCTTGATACCCCTTTCGCCAACTCGCTGCAAAGCGCCGTGCGCGATCAGGTGCATAGCAAAACCCGCGTACGGTACCCGATGGTGCGTAAGGGGTTTCTCGCCTCGCCTGAAAGCCCGCAGGGCGTGCGCGGGCAGGATGAGTTTGTGCGGGTAAGCTGGGATCGGGCGCTGGATCTGATTCACGCCCAGCACCGCCGAATTCGCGAAAGCTACGGCCCGGCGTCGATTTTTGCGGGCTCCTACGGCTGGCGCTCAAACGGCGTGCTGCACAAAGCGGCGACCCTGCTCCAGCGCTATATGAGTCTGGCGGGCGGCTATACCGGACATCTGGGCGATTATTCCACCGGCGCGGCCCAGGCGATCATGCCGTACGTGGTTGGCGGTAATGAGGTTTATCAGCAGCAGACCAGCTGGCCAATGGTGTTGGAACATAGCGATGTGGTGGTGCTGTGGAGCGCTAACCCCTTAAATACGTTAAAAATCGCCTGGAACGCTTCCGACGAACAGGGTATTCCGTGGTTCGACCGTCTGCGCCAGAGCGGGAAACGGGTGATCTGCATCGATCCGATGCGATCGGAAACGGCGGAATTCTTTGGCGACGCGGCGGAGTGGATCGCCCCGCATATGGGCACTGACGTCGCCCTGATGCTCGGTATCGCCCATACGCTGGTCGAAAACGGCTGGCAGGATGGCCCATTTTTGGCCCGCTGCACCAGCGGCTATGACGTTTTCGCCCGCTATCTGACCGGCGAGAACGACGGAACGGCAAAAACGGCGGAATGGGCGGCGGCGATCTGCGGCGTCAGCGCGGATAAAATTCGCGAACTGGCAAAACTTTTCCACGAAAACACCACCATGCTGATGTCCGGCTGGGGCATGCAGCGCCAGCAGTTTGGCGAACAAAAACACTGGATGCTGGTGACCCTTGCGGCCATGCTCGGCCAGATCGGCACCGAAGGCGGGGGGTTTGGCCTTTCCTATCACTTTGCCAACGGCGGCAACCCTACGCGGCGTGCGGCGGTGCTGGGCTCAATGCAGGGTAGCGTGGCGGGCGGTACCGACGCGGTAGAGAAAATTCCGGTCGCGCGCATCGTTGAAGCGCTGGAGAACCCCGGCGCCGCTTATCAACATAACGGGATGGAGCGTAGCTTCCCGGATATTCGCTTTATCTGGTGGGCGGGCGGCGCCAACTTTACCCACCATCAGGATACCAACCGGCTGATCCGCGCCTGGCAAAAACCGGAGCTTATTGTGATTTCAGAATGCTTCTGGACCGCGGCGGCGCGCCATGCCGATATCGTCCTGCCCGCGACGACCTCGTTTGAACGCAACGATATGACCATGACCGGGGATTACAGCAACCAGCACCTGGTGCCGATGAAGCAGGTGATCGCGCCGCGCGATGAAGCGCGCGATGATTTCGCCGTTTTTGCCGACCTCAGCGAGCGCTGGGAAGCGGGCGGGCGGGAGCGCTTCACCGAGGGTAAAAACGATCTGCAGTGGCTGGAGACGTTTTACCAGATTGCCGCCCAGCGTGGGGCGCAGCAGCAGGTTACGCTGCCGCCGTTCGCCCAGTTCTGGCAGGATAATCAGCTGATAGAAATGCCGGAGGAGCCCGCAAACGCACGCTTTGCCCGCTTTGCCGCCTTCAGGGCCGATCCGCAGGCGAACCCGTTGAAAACCGCCAGCGGTAAAATTGAGATTCACTCGCCGACCATCGCCGGGTATGCCTATCCGGATTGCCCGCCGCATCCGATGTGGCTGGAGCCGGACGAGTGGCATGGCAATGCGCAGGAAGGTCAGCTTCAGGTGCTGTCAGCGCATCCGGCGCACCGCCTTCACAGCCAGCTCAACCATACGTCGCTGCGCGAGCGCTACGCGGTGGCGGGCCGTGAACCGTTAACCCTTCATCCGCGCGATGCGCAGGCGCGCAATATCGCCGATGGCGATCTGGTACGGGTATGGAATTCACGCGGTCAGGTGCTGGCTGGCGCGGTAGTGACCGACGGTATCCGCCCTGGGGTTATCTGCCTGCATGAAGGAGCATGGCCCGACCTTGACCCTCAGGCGGGGATCTGCAAAAACGGTGCGGTGAACGTGCTGACCAACGATATTCCGACATCGCGGCTGGGCAACGGCTGCGCCGGAAATACGGCGCTGGCCTGGCTGGAAAAATATACCGGTCCCGAGCTTACGCTGACGGCATTTGATCCGCCGACCAATGCATAATCCAGGTCGGATGCTGGGTTTCATCCTGCCATGCGCAGTCTTCAATGCGGAAGCCTTGCGCATGGTAGAAATTCACCGCCTGAACGTTTTTCTGGTACACCTCAAGGGTTAGCCAACCGTAGTGTTTTTTGACTTCGCCAATCAGCGCGCTGCCGATACCCTGCCTGGCGGCATCCGGCGCGACGAACAGCGCGCCGATGAAGCGAGACTCCATCACGCTGATAAAGCCCTTCAGCACGCCGTCCTGCTCCCATACCCAGGTTTGGGCGGAGGGCAGGTAAACGTCGCGCACTATCGCCAGACTGTCATGCCAGTAGCTTTCGGCGATAAACGGGTGGGCGTGGATCGTACTCTCCAGCCACAGTTCAAGCAGCGGGCCGGTTTCGTTAGCGTCCCAGTTGCGGATCATCCTGGCCTCCTGAGCGACAGAAACAGCCGGTGACGTGGTCGTTGACCAGACCGCAGGCCTGCATAAAGGAGTAGCAGATCGTTGAACCGACAAACTTAAACCCCCGTTTTTTCAGCGCTTTTGACAGCGCGTCAGAAGCCGGAGTGGTTGTCGGGATCTCCGCCAGCGCGGCGGCGGTCGTCACCTGGGGATGATTATCGACGAATGACCAGACGAAATCTGCGAAAGGCTCGCCATTTTCCTCCATCGCCAGAAAGGCCCGGGCGTTGCCGATGATGGCCTGAATTTTCCCGCGATGGCGAATAATACCGGCATCGAGAACCAGACGTTCAACATCTTCTTCGTCCATTGCCGCGACGCGAACCGGGTCAAACTGGTGAAAGGCGCTGCGGTAGTTTTCACGCTTTTTCAGTACGGTGATCCACGACAGTCCGGCCTGCTGGCCCTCAAGACAAATCATCTCAAACAGCTTGCGGGGATTCTTTTCAGCGACGCCCCACTCGTTATCGTGGTACTCAATGTATAAAGGATCCTGACTGACCCATCCGCAACGTTGCATCTGCCTCTCCCTTTTGTCATAAAAATCAGCCGGGCAACTTGACGGCTGAAAGATAAAGATAATAGTTAATACAGGGTTATTATCCCCAAAACAGGGATAGGGCACCCCATAAAAAAACACAGCAACCTTGCCGTTTCGGCTCTTTTTGGAGTCGCATTAATGATAATAAAGAAATGCAATGGCCTCCGGGTATTCCTGGTCCCGGCGTACGTATCCGTCTGGGCGTCGTGTGTTGCCGGTGCGAATGCCTGGCAACAGGAATATATCGCTATCGATACAAAAAGTAATACTGCGGAACGCTATACATGGGACAGCGATCACCAACCGCGCTATGAAGATATTCTCGCGGAGCGGATAAATGCGTCCGACGATCCTTCCGGGCTGGCGTTTAACCAGGCGGTATCGCCGCCGGACAGCGCTCGCGGCATGAGCGTGGGCTGGAATTTCTCCTTGGTCGACGGCGTGACCTCCGGCCCGGTAGCCAGTTTACATTCCGACCTGACGTCCCCCCCGTTTACCCGTAATGCGGCCGGAACCGGCTACGTGAATACGCTGGGCTGGCGGGTAGATTATCAGAAGCTATGGGGTGTACATCCGTGGGCCCAGGTGAGCTATAACCAGGGATTTACGGCTGATGCCGGCGGGCAGAATCGCGCGCAGGACGGTGCCTGGCGGGACGTGACTTTTGGCGCCGATATGTCGCTCAACTCTCATCTTGCCGCCTGGGCGGCGCTGTCGCAGGCGGACAATCTGCCCACTGGGGCAAATTATCTCTACTTAATGGGCGTGAGCGCCAATTTTTAATTTATTCGTCATGCTTCAAGCGGCAGATGCATTGGCTGCGCTTGAAGCAACTCGAATTATTTAGGCTGAATATGTAGCATATTTGATACGTTTAATTTACTTCATCATTACAGTAATGACGCATCTTCCGGCGGTAGCAGGTACTCACTTTTCAATGAATATTTAAGGCGTGAATATTTTTCACTGTCATTCATTCCGCCTTTAGTGCATTTCATTCCGCGGTGACGGCAGTTCATGCCTTTTTTCCCCAGCCTTAAAGGGGACTTCGTTATGGTGGCGGCAGTTAATTATTCAGGACAACTGCTATGAACGCTGCAAACCGTCAATACACCCGCTGGCTTACGCTGCTTGGCACTATCATTACGCAATTTGCGCTGGGATCGGTTTATACATGGAGTTTGTTCAATAGTTCGCTTTCCGCCAAGCTGGACGAACCGGTCAGCCAGGTGGCGTTCTCATTCGGCCTGTTAAGCCTCGGCCTGGCGCTCTCCTCATCCGTGGCGGGCAAATTACAGGAACGTTTCGGCGTCAAACGCGTCACCATGGCGTCCGGCGTTCTGCTGGGCCTCGGATTCTTCCTGACCGCGCATTCAAACAGCCTGATGATGCTGTGGCTGAGCGCGGGCCTTCTGGTCGGGCTGGCCGACGGCGCCGGCTATCTGCTGACGCTGTCGAACTGCGTCAAATGGTTCCCGGAACGTAAGGGGTTGATTTCTGCTTTCTCTATCGGTGCTTACGGGCTCGGCAGCCTGGGTTTCAAGTTTATTGATTCCCATCTGCTGGCGACGGTCGGTCTGGAAAAAACTTTTATTATCTGGGGCGCAATCGTGCTGGTGATGATCGTTTTTGGCGCGACGCTGATGACAGACGCGCCGAACCACACCGCCTCCGCGAACAATGGCGTGGTCGAAAACGACTTCACCCTCGCCGAATCGATGCGTAAACCTCAGTACTGGATGCTGGCGGTGATGTTCCTGACCGCCTGCATGAGCGGCCTGTACGTGATTGGCGTGGCGAAAGATATTGCCCAGGGGATGGTGCATCTCGATGTGGCGACGGCAGCCAACGCGGTGACGGTGATTTCTATCGCTAACCTGAGCGGCCGTCTGGTTCTGGGCATTCTGTCGGATAAAATGTCGCGCATCCGGGTGATTACCATCGGACAGGTCGTTTCGCTTATCGGTATGGCAGCGCTGCTGTTCGCGCCGCTGAACGCCACGACTTTCTTCGCCGCCATCGCCTGCGTGGCCTTTAACTTCGGCGGCACGATTACCGTCTTCCCATCGCTGGTCAGCGAGTTCTTTGGCCTCAATAACCTGGCGAAAAACTACGGCGTGATTTATCTCGGTTTCGGTATCGGCAGCATCTGCGGTTCGCTGATTGCTTCCCTGTTCGGCGGTTTCTACGTGACCTTCTGCGTCATCTTTGCGCTGCTGATTCTTTCCCTGGCGCTTTCGACGACGATTCGCCAGCCGAAAAGCGAAATTTACCACCAGGCTCATGCCTGAAAGCGGGCGTTATCACGGCCCCGATGATTAATTACCTAAGCTAATAGTGCCAATCCAACCAAATGTTTTGTAAATGTTTGGTTGGATCACATTCCCTCCTGATACTTTTTCCTTCCGCTGTGGTCTACTTATCGCGCTTTGTAGAGGTTTCTTATAACCAAGCTAAACGCACTTTATTAACCTGCTTACTTATATCGCTTAAGTCGGGCGGTTTTATCTCTTCGTTTTCCAGGTTTTTTGCATGAAATACATTAAAACGATGACGCAGCTGAAGCTCAGTATCTGGCTGGCGCTGTACATCGGCTGGTTTATGAACGCTGCCGTATTCTTCCGCCGCTTTGAAGGGTACGCTCAGGAGTTTACCATCTGGAAAGGACTCTCAGGTGCAGTTGAGCTGATTGGGACCTTTCTGGTCACCTTCTTTCTGCTGCGTATTTTGTCGCTGTTTGGCCGCCGGGTCTGGCGCATCCTCGCGACCATCGTCGTACTATTCTCCGCCGCCGCCAGCTATTACATGACCTTCCTGAACGTGGTGATCGGCTACGGGATTATTGCCTCGGTGATGACCACTGACATCGACTTGTCCAGAGAAGTTATCGGCTGGCACCTGATTCTCTGGCTGGTGTTGATGAGCGCGCTGCCGCTGGTGCTTATCTGGAGCAACCGCTGCCGCTTCACGCTGCTGCGTCAAATTCGTACGCCCGGCCAGCGGATGAAGAATATTACTATCGTGCTGCTGGCTGGCCTGATGGTTTGGGGGCCAATTCGTCTGCTGGAGGTTCGCCAGAAGAACTTCGAGCGCAGTTCCGAAGTCGATCTGCCAAGCTATGGCGGGGTGGTGGCTAACTCCTACCTGCCGTCTAACTGGCTCTCAGCGCTGGGGCTTTACGCGTGGGCGCAGGTGGATGAGTCTTCCGATAATAAATCCCTGATCAATCCGGCGAAAAAATTCACCTACGTTGCGCCGCAAGGCCTGGATGATACTTACGTGGTGTTTATCATCGGCGAAACCACCCGCTGGGACCATATGGGCATCCTGGGCTATAACCGCAATACCACGCCTAAGCTGGCGCAGGAGAAAAACCTGGTCGCTTTCCGCGGATACTCCTGCGATACCGCCACTAAGCTGTCGCTGCGCTGTATGTTCGTTCGTCAGGGCGGGGCGGATGATAACCCGCAGCGGACGCTGAAAGAACAGAACGTCTTTGCCGTCCTCCACCAGCTTGGCTTTAGCGGCAACCTGTACGCCATGCAGAGCGAGATGTGGTTCTACAGCAACACGATGGCGAACAACATCGCCTATCGCGAGCAGATTGGCGCTGAGCCGAGTAACCGCGGCAAGAGCGTTGACGACATGCTGCTGGTAGATGAAATGAAGCGCGGGCTGGCGAAGAATCCCAGTGGTAAGCACCTGATTATTCTGCATACCAAAGGGTCGCACTTTAACTATACCCAGCGCTATCCGCGCAGCTTTGCCCAATGGAAGCCGGAGTGCGTTGGCGTCGATAATAAATGCTCGAAGGCTGAGCTGATTAACTCGTACGATAACAGCGTGACCTACGTCGATCACTTTATCGTCAGCGTGCTGGATCAGCTGCGGGATAAGAAGGCGATTGTTTTCTATGCAGCCGACCATGGCGAGTCCATCAACGAGCGCGAACACCTGCACGGGACGCCGCGCAAGATGGCGCCGCCGGAGCAGTTTCGCGTGCCGATGCTGGTGTGGATGTCGGATAAGTATCTGGAGTCGCCTGACCACGCAGCCTCCTTTGCGCGCCTGAAACAGCAGGCGGCAATGAAGGTACCGCGTCGTCACGTCGAGCTGTATGACACCATTATGGGCTGTCTTGGCTATACCTCGCCGGACGGCGGGATTAACCAATATAACAACTGGTGCCACGTTCCTGACGCTGCGGCGAAGAAGGAGTAGCAGAGTGGCGAGTTTCTCGCCGCTTGAGCGAATTTTTCATAATAAGGCATTGACGGGTGTGTATCGCAGCAGTAAGATGCGCCCGCATTCGGTGATTGGCGCAGCCTGGTAGCGCACTTCGTTCGGGACGAAGGGGTCGGAGGTTCGAATCCTCTATCACCGACCAAATTCAAAAAGCCTGCTCAACGAGCAGGCTTTTTTGCGTCTGTCGCCGGTACAGGTGCCCAGCACCGCCTCCGGGAAAATGCGCTCTACCTAAGAGTGTCAGAAAACTCGCCCATTACCCTTTCCTGCCGCCAATTCCCTGTTTTGTGACATCTTCCATTGTATTTTTTTATATATACTCCGATCTTTTTTCGCGAAGCTTATGGATAACTTCAGCATTTTCCGCTGTGCGTTTTAACGTTCACGCTATTTATCGCTCACATATTGGTCACATCGCAAGAAATTTTTACCATTTGGCATAATTGCTTATCACTGGCTGCCGGAAAATATTAAGGCGTTTATTCTGCGTACTGGCCGCTAGCATAAATTTCTCTGCTGGAAATAGCGCTTTGCACTTTTTTTAATCTTTGCCTGCCGATTCTCACCCCGGATGTAAAACCAGGTTGGCTGTATTGACGTTTCCCCATTCTGTTGACAGATTGTAGGGCATGAGGGGCATTTCATGGAGAATCCGTACTGCAACTCAGTCGTTTTTGCGAAAGGAATCCCCATCTCTCTCAATGCCTTCGGGCACCACCGACCGGACCGGGTAAAACATAAATAAAGGTCTGGCGGATATATGCAAACAACATCACATTTGGAGCAGAATAATGAGTATTTCCTTGAAAAAATCAGGGATGCTGAAGCTTGGTCTGAGCCTGGTTGCCATGACCGTTGCAGCAAGCGTACAAGCGAAGACCCTGGTTTATTGTTCAGAAGGTTCGCCGGAAGGCTTTAACCCGCAGCTCTTCACCTCTGGTACCACCTATGACGCCAGCTCAGTGCCGATTTATAACCGCCTGGTAGAATTCAAAACCGGCACCACGGAAGTGATTCCGGGCCTGGCTGAGAAATGGGAAGTTAGCGAAGACGGGAAAACCTATACCTTCCATCTGCGTAAAGACGTGAAGTGGCAGGATAATAAAGATTTTAAACCGACTCGCACGCTGAACGCCGATGACGTTGTCTTCTCTTTCGACAGACAAAAAAATACCAACAACCCGTACCATAAAGTGTCTGGCGGCAGCTATGAATACTTTGAAGGCATGGGGTTACCTGACCTGATTAGCGAAGTGAAGAAAGTGGACGATAATACCGTCCAGTTCGTGCTGACCCGTCCGGAATCGCCGTTCCTTGCCGATCTCGCCATGGACTTCGCCTCTATTCTGTCAAAAGAGTATGCCGACAACATGCTGAAAGCCGGTACGCCGGAGAAAGTGGACCTCAACCCAATCGGTACCGGCCCGTTCCAGCTGCTGCAGTACCAGAAAGACTCCCGTATTCTCTATAAAGCCTTCCCGGGCTACTGGGGCGCCAAGCCGAAAATCGATCGCCTGGTCTTCTCCATCACCCCTGATGCTTCCGTGCGCTACGCTAAGCTGCAGAAAAACGAATGCCAGATTATGCCGTACCCGAACCCGGCAGACATCGCGCGCATGAAGCAAGACAAGAACATCACTCTGCTGGAGCAGCCGGGCCTGAACGTGGGCTACCTCTCTTTCAATACCGAGAAGAAGCCGCTGGATGATGTCAAAGTTCGCCAGGCGCTGACCTACGCGGTAAACAAAGAAGCGATTATCAAAGCCGTTTACCAGGGCGCAGGCCAGGCCGCGAAGAACCTGATCCCGCCGACCATGTGGGGGTATAACGACGACATTAAAGATTACACTTACGATCCAGAGAAAGCGAAAGCGCTGCTGAAAGAAGCCGGTCTGGAAAAAGGCTTCACCATCGACCTGTGGGCAATGCCGGTACAGCGTCCGTATAACCCGAACGCGCGCCGTATGGCTGAGATGATTCAGGCTGACTGGGCTAAAGTTGGCGTCCAGGCCAAGATCGTCACTTACGAGTGGGGTGAATACCTGAAGCGGGCGAAAGCGGGCGAACACCAGACCGTCATGATGGGCTGGACCGGCGACAATGGGGATCCGGATAACTTCTTCGCCACCCTGTTCAGCTGCGCGGCGGCAAAAGACGGTTCTAACTACTCCCGCTGGTGCTACAAGCCGTTTGAAGATCTGATTCAGCCGGCTCGCGCCACCGATGACCACAACAAACGCATTGAGCTGTACAAACAGGCTCAGGTCGTGATGCACGATCAGGCTCCGGCGCTGATTGTCGCTCACTCCACCGTCTATGAGCCGGTGCGTAAAGAGGTCAAAGGCTACGTGGTCGATCCATTAGGTAAACACCACTTCGATAACGTCTCTATCGAATAATAACAGCGTGTTTCCCCTCTCCCCGCCTTGGGGAGAGGGAATTGACATTTGTGAGCAATACAGACGTCCTGTCACCAGGCGGGCCGTCTCCAGAGAGAATCCGGGTTATGTTGCAGTTCATTCTCCGACGTTTGGGACTTGTCATCCCAACATTTATCGGTATTACCCTTCTCACTTTCGCCTTCGTTCATATGATCCCCGGCGACCCGGTGATGATTATGGCGGGCGAACGTGGTATTTCCCCTGAACGTCACGCGCAGCTGCTGGCCGAAATGGGCCTCGATAAGCCAATGTGGCAGCAGTACGTCAACTATATTTGGGGCGTGATGCACGGTGATTTGGGCATCTCGCTGAAAAGCCGTATTCCCGTCTGGGAAGAGTTCGTGCCGCGCTTTAAGGCCACCATGGAGCTGGGCGTCTGCGCGATGATTTTTGCCATCATCGTCGGGATCCCGGTGGGTGTGCTGGCGGCGGTCAAACGCGGCTCTATCTTCGACCACACCTCCGTAGGCCTCGCGCTGACCGGCTATTCCATGCCTATCTTCTGGTGGGGGATGATGCTGATCATGCTGGTGTCGGTACAGCTTAACCTGACGCCGGTTTCCGGACGTATCAGCGATACCGTCTTCCTTGACGATACCCTGCCGCTGACCGGATTTATGCTGATCGATACCGCGATTTGGGGCGAGCCGGGCGACTTTATTGATGCGGTGATGCATATGATCCTGCCCGCCGTGGTGCTGGGGACGATTCCCCTGGCGGTGATCGTGCGTATGACCCGTTCGTCGATGCTGGAAGTGCTGGGCGAGGATTATATCCGTACCGCGCGCGCGAAAGGCCTGACGCGAATGCGGGTGATCGTCGTTCATGCTTTACGCAACGCGATGCTGCCGGTGGTCACGGTTATCGGCCTGCAGGTCGGTACGCTGCTGGCGGGGGCTATCCTGACCGAAACCATCTTCTCCTGGCCGGGCCTTGGCCGCTGGCTGATTGATGCGCTGCAGCGCCGCGACTATCCGGTGGTGCAGGGCGGGGTGCTGCTGGTGGCGACGATGATTATTCTCGTCAACCTGCTGGTCGACCTGTTGTACGGCGTGGTGAACCCGCGTATCCGGCATAAGAAGTAAGGGGCCATCATGTCACAAGTTACTGAAAATAAAGTTGTCGCCGCACCGGTGCCAATGACCCCTTTGCAGGAGTTCTGGCACTATTTTAAACGCAACAAAGGCGCCGTCGTGGGGCTGGCCTACGTCGCGGTGATGATTATCATCGCCGTCTTCGCCAACTTCATCGCGCCCTATAACCCGGCGGATCAGTTCCGCGATGCGCTGCTGGCCCCGCCGTTCTGGCAGGAAGGCGGCAGCGTAACCCACCTGCTCGGCACCGATGACGTCGGTCGCGATATCCTGTCGCGCCTGATGTACGGCGCGCGCCTGTCGCTGCTGGTTGGCTGTCTGGTGGTGGTGCTGTCGCTGATCCTCGGCGTGGTGCTCGGCCTGATTGCTGGCTATTTTGGCGGCGTGGTTGACTCGGTCATTATGCGCGTTGTCGATATTATGCTGGCCCTGCCGAGCCTGCTGCTGGCGCTGGTGCTGGTGGCCATCTTCGGCCCATCCATCGTCAACGCCTCGCTGGCGCTAACCTTTGTCGCCCTGCCGCACTACGTGCGTCTGACCCGCGCCGCGGTGCTGGTGGAAGTCAACCGCGACTACGTGACCGCTTCTCGGGTGGCGGGCGCGGGGGCGATGCGTCAGATGTTCATCAACATTCTTCCCAACTGCCTTGCGCCGCTGATTGTTCAGGCGTCGCTGGGCTTCTCTAACGCCATTCTCGATATGGCCGCTCTTGGCTTCCTTGGCATGGGTGCGCAGCCGCCGACACCGGAGTGGGGCACGATGCTCTCCGACGTGTTGCAGTTCGCGCAGAGCGCCTGGTGGGTCGTCACCTTTCCGGGTGTCGCTATCCTGCTGACGGTGCTGGCATTTAACCTGATGGGTGACGGTCTGCGTGACGCGCTCGATCCCAAACTGAAGCAGTAAGAGGTTCGAGATGGCGTTATTAAATGTAGATAAACTCTCGGTGCACTTCGGCGACGAAGGGACGCCGTTCCGCGCCGTAGACCGCGTAAGCTACAGCGTAAACCAGGGCGAAGTGGTCGGTATCGTCGGCGAGTCCGGCTCGGGCAAATCGGTCAGTTCGCTGGCGATTATGGGGCTGATTGACTATCCCGGCCGGGTGATGGCGGAAAAGCTGGAGTTTAACGGTCGCGACCTGAAGCGCATTTCCGAAAAAGAGCGTCGCCAGCTGGTGGGCGCGGAAGTGGCGATGATCTTCCAGGACCCGATGACCAGTCTGAATCCGTGCTATACCGTCGGCTACCAGATTATGGAAGCCATCAAGGTCCATCAGGGCGGTAATAAGAAAACGCGTATTCAGCGGGCGATTGACCTGCTGACGCTGGTGGGGATCCCCGACCCGGCTTCACGTCTCGATGTCTATCCGCACCAGCTTTCCGGCGGCATGAGCCAGCGCGTGATGATCGCGATGGCGATTGCCTGTCGGCCAAAGCTGCTCATTGCCGATGAACCCACGACGGCGCTGGATGTCACCATTCAGGCGCAGATCATCGAGCTGCTTCTGGAGCTGCAGCAGAAAGAGAATATGGCGCTGATCCTGATTACCCACGATCTGGCGCTGGTGGCCGAAGCGGCGCACAAAATCATCGTCATGTACGCCGGCCAGGTAGTGGAAACCGGCGATGCGAAGGATATCTTCCGCGCCCCGCGCCACCCCTATACGCAGGCGCTGCTGCGCGCGCTGCCGGAGTTCGCTCAGGATAAAGCTCGCCTCGCCTCGCTGCCGGGCGTGGTGCCGGGTAAATATGACCGTCCGAGCGGCTGCCTGCTCAACCCGCGCTGCCCGTATGCAACGGACAAATGCCGCAGTGAAGAACCTGAACTGAACCTGCTTAACGGCGGTCGTCAGTCAAAATGTCATTACCCACTTGATGATGCCGGGAGGCCAGGGCTATGAGTACGCATGAGGCCACCACGCAACAGCCTCTGTTGCTGGCCACCGATCTGAAGAAATACTATCCGGTGAAGAAGGGGCTATTTGCGCCGGAACGCCTGGTCAAAGCGCTGGACGGCGTCTCGTTTACCCTTGAACGCGGTAAAACGCTGGCGGTCGTGGGGGAGTCCGGCTGCGGTAAATCGACGCTCGGCCGTCTGCTGACGATGATTGAAATTCCTACCGGCGGCGAGCTCTATTATCAGGGACAGGATCTGCTTAAGCACGATCCGCAGGCGCAGAAGCTGCGCCGGCAGAAAATCCAGATTGTGTTCCAGAACCCCTACGGTTCGCTGAACCCGCGTAAAAAGGTGGGGCAGATTCTGGAAGAGCCGCTGCAGATCAACACCAGCTTAAGTAAGGAGCAGCGCCGGGAGAAAGCGCTGGCGATGATGGCCAAAGTGGGCCTGAAAACGGAACACTACGACCGCTATCCGCATATGTTCTCCGGCGGCCAGCGTCAGCGTATCGCCATCGCCCGCGGTCTGATGCTTGACCCGGACGTGGTGATCGCCGACGAACCGGTCTCCGCGCTGGACGTTTCGGTGCGCGCGCAGGTGCTGAACCTGATGATGGATCTGCAGCAGGATCTGGGGCTTTCTTACGTCTTTATCTCCCACGATCTGTCGGTCGTGGAGCACATCGCGGATGAAGTGATGGTGATGTACTTAGGCCGCTGTGTGGAAAAAGGGTCGAAGGATCAAATCTTCAACAACCCGCAGCATCCGTACACTCAGGCGCTGCTGTCGGCTACGCCGCGCCTGAACCCGGATGACCGCCGCGAGCGCATCAAGCTGACCGGCGAACTGCCGAGCCCGCTGAATCCGCCGCCGGGCTGCGCGTTTAACGCCCGCTGTCGTCGCCGTTTTGGCCCATGCACCCAGCTTCAGCCGCAGCTGAAGGATTACGGCGGCCAGCTGGTGGCCTGTTTTGCCGTCGATGAAGATCAAAACGGCGAGAAGCCGCTGAGCTGATTGACACCGCTGATAACCAAAGCCGAAGCCTGCGCATCGGCTTTTTTTTAGCCATTATTCAGCGCCGATGGAACAATCTACAACGAACAATGACGCTGCCGTACGCCAGAGGAAATGTTATCGCTGAAAGTTAAGCTAACTCCATGAATATATTTTATTTTATCATCATTATTACTTTTCTGGTTGCGCATAAGCGGCAAGAGTGATTCACAAAACTGTTCTTTGTTGTTCGGTCAACGCTTTATATTCCTGGTTTTTAGATAACATCCTGAGCTATTTATTTTACGGCGGAACATTATTTATTATTTTAATTAAGCGCGGGGAGTGATTTCTAAACGCCTTAAAAAATATTAAAATGTATTCTCTTTAGCCGTCGGCTGGCGTGTATTACGCCGTTTTTTAAAATTAAGGCAGTATAAAAAACTACTCTCTGCGAATAGCCTGGCAGGCTGCGGGGGGAATGACGGCGTCGCCGCCCAAAAAATGGGGCTATCATTTTGAAAAAGAGCTGTTAGTGTAGCCGCACTATCCCTATGGAATTACACCAACCTGACTTATCCAAATAATCAAATCGCGACTAAAGTTAGCGTATTGTGACGGTCGTAACGCCGGGTAAATGCCCAAAAAACAACAAATTAAACTATGCTTTAGCGGCGTAGAATGACAATTAAAACAGATTAAATATGATGTATTTAAATCATGAGGTTATCTATGAACCATTATGATGATTTGCAGCGCTTCAAGGAAAAGACGCGGACACACAGTCTAAAATTCAAGGACCTCTCATCAGAAGCCGCCGCCGGTGAAAAAGGGGATTGGGTTATTCTCAATCAACTTATTCCCGCGGAGGAAGAGTCTTCTTTGGCAATGGGGGGATCGGTCTCCCTACCTGTGCCGCAGCGGGTTCCTGCCGATATGTTTCATCAGGTGGAGCGCGCTGTCGTTCAAACCGCCCCTGCGCCATCTGCGCCGGCGCCAGCGTTGAGTATCCCGCCTTCCGCGCCGCAGCCTGTTCCCGTGACGGACAGGATGGCCGTAGTGCCCGCGGCGCCGGTTTCTCCACCTGCTGCTCAGCCGATACCTGTCCCTCCGGCCAGGCCTCGTCCGGCGATAGCGCCGACGGCGGAAGGGTTTGCCCATCTCTTTGCGACAAAAACCGCAGAGCCGGTAGCAAAAGATAAAGATCAGTCACTGAAATCACTCCTGGAGAGGATCGCGACATGCCGTTGATCTGCGTGTGTTCACCGAAAGGCGGCGTAGGAAAGACGACCCTGGCGGCAAATCTGGCCTGGGCGCTGGCCCGCGCAGGCAGCAAAGTTCTGGCCCTCGATTTTGATGTGCAGAACGCCCTGCGCCTGCATTTTGGCGTCCCGCTTAGCGATGAGCGCGGCTATGTCGCGAAAGCGCTGGAGCTCCATGACTGGAGCCAGTGCGTATTAAGCGCCGGCAGCAATATTTTCGTCTTGCCCTACGGCGACGTGAGTGAAGCCCAGCGGCAGTCCTTTGATGAACGTTTGACCCACGACGAGCATTTCCTGACGCGCGGCCTGGCGGCATTACTCAACTATCCGGGGCTGATTACCATCGCCGACCTGCCGCCGGGCCCTTCGCCCGCGCTGAAGGCGCTCACTTCGCTTGCCGACCTGCATCTGGTACCGCTGCTGGCGGATACCGCTTCAATGTCCGTGCTGTCGCACGTCGACAATCAGCGGTTGACCGGGGGTGAGCTCAACCATAAACACGGACACTATTTTGTGATTAACCAGAGCGATAACCGTCGCCAGGTGAGTCGCGATGTCACGGCGTTGATGGAAGAAAAGCTGGGCGATCGTCTGCTGGGCATCATCCATCGTGATGAAAGCGTGGTGGAAGCGAATGCTTCCCAGAAGTCGATCCTTGACTTTAATTCATCCTCCGCAGCCGCCTTTGATATTGAAATTATTGCCAAAAAAATTTCTGCGCTGTTGGGTATCAATATTGGTGACGGCAAGGTGCATAGCCAGCCTCGCAGGTCAGGGCTTTAATTTAATTGCAGGGCTGCTGAATGAAAAAGACGCTTTTCTGGTTGCTGGTACTGGTGCTTTCGCCGATTGCCGTGCTGGTGGTGATCACCCCGATGGACAGCCAAAAGCAGTATATTTTTGGCCTGCTGAGCATCGGTATTCTTTTCCTGATGGGATTCAGTAAAAATCGCAGCGTTTCCGTCATCATGGTGGTGACATCGCTGCTGATGTCGACCCGTTATATGTATTTCCGTCTGACGCAGACCCTGCATTTTAACTCCACCATCGAAGCGATTCTGGGGATGGGGCTGTTTCTGGCGGAAGTCTATATCTGGGTGATGCTGCTGCTTAACTACCTGCAAACGGTCTGGCCGCTAAAGCGTGAAATCGTGCCGCTGCCGGATGATATGAGCAAGTGGCCGACGGTCGATATCTATATTCCCAGCTATAACGAACCGCTTGAAGTGGTGCGTGATACCGTGCTCGCTGCGCAATGCATTGATTACCCAAAAGATAAATTAAAAATCTATTTACTGGATGACGGGAAGCGCAATGAATTTGCGGTCTTCGCCGCCGACGTTGGGGTTGGGTATATCACCCGTAACGACAACAAACACGCCAAGGCGGGCAACCTCAACCACGCGATGACGCTGACCCACGGCGAGCTTATCTGCGTGTTTGACTGCGACCACGTGGCAACCCGCGTCTTCCTGCAGGCGACGGTGGGCGGATTCCTCAACGACCCGATGCTGGCGCTGGTGCAGACGCCGCATTATTTCTACTCGCCGGATCCCTTTGAGCGCAACCTCTCCGTTGGCCGCAATATTCCTAACGAAGGGATGCTGTTTTATGGCCCGATTCAGCAGGGGAACGACAACTGGAACGCGACCTTCTTCTGCGGCTCCTGCGCCGTCATTCGCCGCGCCGCGCTGGAGCAGATCGGCGGCTTTGCGGTTGAGACCGTGACCGAAGATGCCCATACTGCGCTGAAGTTCCAGCGTCTGGGCTGGAAGTCGGCATTCCTCGATATCCCTCTGGCGGCGGGTTTAGCTACCGAACGCCTGGTGGTGCACGTCATTCAGCGTACCCGCTGGGCGCGCGGGATGACGCAAATTTTCCGTCTGGATAACCCGCTGCTGGGCCGCGGGCTGACCTTTCAGCAGCGCCTGTGCTACCTCAGCGCCATGCTGTACTACCAGTTCGCCCTGCCGCGCGTGGTCTTTGTCACCGCGCCGCTGGCCTACCTGCTATTTAACCTCAATATTATCTACTCCTCGGCCAGCCTGATCGTCTCTTACGCGCTGCCGCATCTGTTCCTCGCGATCTATGTCGGCTCGCGCATGAACGGTCGCTATCGCTACAGCTTCTGGGGGGAAATCTACGATATCGTGCTGGCGTTCCACCTGGTGCTGCCGACGCTGGTGACGATGATTTTCCCCAAACGCGGGAAATTCAACGTGACCGATAAAGGCGGCCTGCTGGACGTGGGCTACTTCGACTTTACCGTCGTCAGGCCGCACCTGGTCGTTGCCTGTCTGCTGGGCCTGGGCGTGATATTCGGTATTGTCCGCGCCATCGGCCATGACTACTTTGGCTCAGACCCGAACGTTATCGCGCTGAACGTCGGTTGGGGGATTTATAGCCTGATCTTCCTGCTGGCCGCGATTGCGGTGGCGCGCGAAACCCGTCAGGTGCGAAAAACGATTCGTATTGACGTCGATATCCCGGTGCTTATCCACTACGCCAGCGGCATTGTCTCCCGCAGCCACACCGCGGACCTGTCAATGGGCGGCTGTCGCGTTAGCGCGCCGGATAACCGTCACCTGCAGGATGAAATTGAAGAGATTGAGCTGATCCTCCAGTCCGGGGCGATCTCGATTCCGGTACGCCAGATCACCGCCGACGAGCGCTTTATCCGCCTGCAATTTGATGAAAATATTCAGCTTTCCCGCCGCCGCGAACTGGTGCGCGTGGTGCTGGCTCGCGCCGATGCGTGGATTAACCCGCCGCGTCCGCAGGATAACCCGTTCCGCTCTTTTGCCACCATTTTGCGCTGCGTGTTTGAACTGTTCTGGCTGACGTGGAAAACGCGCCGCAGCCAGCGTCGCCAGCCGCCTGCGGCCAATCCCGCGCAGGAGGATGGTAGCTTATGAAACGCTTAACGACGCTTGCGCTGCTGGCCGGGATGCTCTCTGCGCCGACGCTGCATAGCGAGGAAACGCCCGCTGACGCATTGCCGCAGCTTAACTTTCCGCTATCCGGGGCGGAAGCCGACGGCGCATCGGCGGCCGAGGCGAATTCGCCCGCCGCAACGGAGCCCGCGCCGGCAAACGTCGATCAGCCGGCTTCGCTGCCCGCGATGCCGCCGTCGGTCGCAGCCGGCATTCCTGATACGGTACCGCTAACGCCGATTGTCGGCGGTAATCTGAACCTGACGCAGATGGGTATGCCGGACGGTATCATCCTTAGCGGCGGACAAAACCAGGGCGGCGCCAGCTTTACGCTGCCCTCCGATCAGGTGGTGACCCACGCCCAGCTGATGCTGGAGGTTAAGGTCTCGCCGGAGATGGCGGCCCGCAACGCCACGCTGCAGTTAATGCTCAACGGCCAGCCGCTCGGCACGCTGCCGCTGGGCGCGGACGGCGAGGAGATCTCGCACTATCAGCTGGATATTCCGGCGGCGCTGATGGTCTCCAGCAACAACCTGAGCTTTAAGATTAACGACGGCGATGCGATGCAGTGCCGGCTCGATATTCACGACACCTCGCGGGTGACTATTTTGCCCGCCTCGCACTTTAGCTGGGAGAGCCAGCAGCTCAATATCAGCAACGATTTAAGCCACTTCCCGCGGCCATTTTTCGACAGTATGCAGATGACGCCGGCGGATATCGCTATCGCTTATCCGGAGAAATCGACGGCGGACATCTTTAGCGCTGCGGCGCTGGTGTCGTCGTGGCTGGGTATTCAGGCCGATTATCGCGGTATCGCCTTTGACGCGCTGCGCGATCGCCTGCCCGAGAAGCACGGCATTATCATCGGCCACCCCGGCGATCGGGTGGGCGGCCTGACGCTGCCGCAAACCGACAAGCCGCTGCTGCGGATCGTTGAGAATCCCGGCAACCCGGCCTATAAGCTGCTGCTGATCGTCGGGCAGAATGACGCCGCGCTGCGGATGGCCGCCTGGCGCCTGACCCGCGGTGATTTCGCCCTGCAGACGGCCAGTATGGAGGTTGATCCGCAGGCGATTCCCGTCGGCAAGCCGTACGATGCCCCGCGCTGGATCGCCACCGATCGGCCGGTAAAAATCAGCGAGCTGATCCGCCAGGATCAAAGTATGACCGTCAGCGGCGTGTGGCATGAGCCGCTGCGCGTCGCCTTCCGCGCCGCGCCGGATCTCTATCTGTGGGATGGCGAAACCATTCCGTTGCAGATTGGCTATCGTTTCCCGTCGGAGAGCTGGATTAACGAGGACAAGTCGCTGCTGAGCGTGACGCTCAACAACACCTTCCTCAACAACCTGCCGATGAACAAACAGGGGCCGCTGGAGAAGCTCTGGCGTCACCTGGGCGGCGATGCGCGTCAGGAGCGTTTTACGATCCCGCTGGCGCCGTATCTGATTTACGGCGATAACCAGCTGTCGCTCTATTTTAATCTGGTGCCGAAGGATAGCGCTCCCTGTTCAGTGCTGCTGAACAGCACGATCAAGAGCCGCATTACCGACGACTCGTGGATCGATTTGAGCGGCACGCGGCACTTCTCGCTGTTGCCGAATCTCTCCTACTTTGTCGGCGCGTCGTTCCCGTTCTCCCGGCTAGCGGATTACTCGCAAACCACGCTGCTGCTGCCGGAGCGGCCTTCGGAAACCCAGGTCGCGATGATGCTGAATCTGGCCGCCCGCTCGGGGAACTCGACCGGCAAAGCGCTGGCCAATAACCGCGTGATGCTGGGCGTTCCTGACGACGCCGCCAATTCGCCTTTCCTGCGCGATCGCGATGTGCTGGCGGTGAGCGCGCTTGACCAAAAAGTGTTTAACCAGCGCCTGCTGGCCGACTCTCCCTATAATCCGGTCGAAAACCTGCTGAGCGTGCGTGAACCGGCGCTATGGGCGAAAATTCAGCGCCGGCTGAGCGGCGACTGGGCCTCCGACGGCGTGGATGCCGATCGCTATTTCTCCTCCAGCAGCGCCTGGCGAGGGTTTATCAGCTATCGCTCGCCGTGGAATCCGCAGCGAGTGGTGGTGGTGGCGATGGCCAGCAGCGACGATCAGCTGGCGAAACTCGAAGACGACCTTAATTCACCGCGCATCAATGCCGGTATTCGCGGCGATACGGCGGTGATTACCAGCGATAACGGCGTGCGTAGTTTCCAGGTCAGTACGCCGTTCCCCAGCGGCCAGATGCCGTGGTACATGATGGCGGTTTGGTACGCCAACCAGCACTCCGGACTGCTGGCGGTGCTGGGGTTAATCGCCACATCGATTCTGGGACTGGCGCTGACCGCCATGTTTAAACGTCATGCCCGTAAGCGCCTGGAGTCGGGAGAGAGCCAATGAAAAGAGTCAGCAGAATGAATAATAAGGCGGCCCGTCAATTTTCCACGCTGTGCCTGTCCGGCGCGCTGACGCTGGGCGCGTTTGGCGAGGCGCAGGCGGCGGGTAACGATGCGGCGCTACAGGCGCTTTTTGCCCAGGCCAACTACTGGCATGAAAAATCCCACGATGAGCTGGCGATGGAATCGCTGCAAAAAGTGTTATCGGTGGATGCCAATAACGCTCAGGCGCTGTACCTGATGGCGCTGTGGGCGCAGCAGGGGGGCAACCTGCAGGCCGCGGCCCAGTGGCGGGCGCGGCTGGAGAAAGCGGCGCCCAACAGTCCCGGCTTGCAGGATCTGGATAGCGCCAAAAAAATGGCCCAGGTCCCCCAGGGACAGCTAAACCTGGCAAGACAGCAGGCGCGCAGCGGCAACGTGCCCGCCGCGCTGGCGACCTGGCGGAGTATGTTTAACGGTAACGTTCCGCCTTCCGGTCTGGCGGCGGAATACTACATGACGATGGCCAGCGACAAGTCGCTCTATTCGCAGGCGGTGAGCGAACTGCGTCAGTATGTCGCTCAGCATCCGCAAGAGAACGGGCCGCGCGTAGCCCTGGGTAAGGCGCTGACCTGGCGCGAAGAGACCCGGCGGGAAGGGATCGCTATGCTGGAGCCGATGGCCAGCGGCAGCAAAGAGGCCGATGCCGGGCTGCGCCAGGCGCTGCTGTGGATGGGGCCGCAGCCGGGGGATGAACCGTTTTACGATACCTGGATGCAGCGCCACCCGCAGGATAGCGAAGTGCAAAACTACTTCCGTGAACGGCGCAGCGGCCAGGCGCGCGGTCAGGGCTACTCTGACCTGAACAGCGGCAATACCGCCGCGGCGAAGCAGCAGTTTGAACAGGTCCTGCAAACCAATCCGCAGGACGCTGACGCGCTTGCCGGGATGGGCTATATCGCCCAGCGCAGCGGCGATTTTCAGGCGGCCTCTCAATATTTGAGCCGGGCGGCGGATCTCGGCGGCGAGAGTTCTGAAACCCGGCGCCAGCAGGCGGCGGATGCGCTGTTTTACGGCCAGCTCGCGCAGGCGCAGCAGGCCTGGAAGCAAGGCAATATTAGCCAGGCGCTGGCGCTCTCCGCGCCGCTGGCGCAGCAGAGCGGGGCCCAGGGCTCGGCGGCGAAACTGTTCCGCGCCGACGTTCTGCGGCACAACAAAGATCTGCCCCAGGCCGAACAAACGCTGCGGGCGCTGCTTAACGACCAGCCGCAAAATGGCCCCGCCCGGGAGAATCTCTATTACGTTTTGCGTGAACAGAATAAAACCGCGGAAGCCCAGGCGATGCTGCGAACGCTGCCGGAAAGCCTGCAGCAAAAACTGCAGCCGCGCGTGGTCACCGGGACGCCCGGAGACTCGCTGCGTCGGCAGGCGCAGGAGCAGGCCAGCGGCGGAAACGTGACCGGGGCAATCGCCACGCTGCGCCAGGGCATTTCTCGTTATCCGGACGATGCGTGGATGCGCCTCGATCTGGCCCGACTGCTGCAAAAGTCCGGTAACGACGGCGAGGCGAACGCGATCATGGGCGCCGCGTATCGTCCCGGCGCCAGCAGTAACTCCTTATACGCCGCGGCCCTTTTCGCCAGCGAGAACGGCGGCTGGCAGCAGGCGCAAACGCTGCTGGCGAGAATTCCTCCCGCCAGCCAGACCAGCCAGATGCGCGATTTACATCAGCGGGTGAACTACAACCTGCAGCTGGCGACGGCGCAGGACTATCTGGCGCAGGGGAATACCGTCGCGGCTTCCAATACGCTAAGGGCGATGGCCGCGACGCCGCCAAAAGCCCCGGCGGATGTGGGTAAACTGGCGCGCCTGCTGGCCCAGAGCGGCGATGTGACCACCGCGGTATCGCTGGTGCGCAACAGTATTAACGGCGGTATCTCGGGCAATGCCGGGGATTACGCAGACCAGGTGACGGTGCTTAACCAGGCAGGCCTGACTAACGAAGCGCAGAGGCTGCTCACCAACCCGCAGCTGCAGGCGAGCAGTACGCCGACGCAGCTGGCCAGTATCCGCAACGGCTATGTGATTAACGAAGCGGACCACCTGCGCGAGCAGGGCAACTACGCGGCGGCGTATGACAAGCTGATGGGCGCGATGCAAAGCGACCCGCAAAATACCGACCTGATGTTCGCCATGGCGCGTCTCTATCAGAGCGGCAAAATGAATAAAGAGGCCGGGGTCGTCTATGACTACCTGATGACCCGCGATACGCCGACCCAGGACGCGCGCAGCGGAGCTATTGATGTCGCGCTGTCGGCGGGCGATAACGACCGGGCGGCGCAGCTGGCAGGCGGGCTGCGGCCGGATAATTCGCCGGACCGTTTGCTGCTGCTGGCGCGCGTTGCCGAATCGCAGGGGCATCATCAGCAGGCGATGACCTATCTGCGCAGCGCTCGCGGAAGGCTGCTGGGGTTACAGAGCAGCAACGGCACGCAAACGCCGACCGTGGGCGGCGTGCTGGCGGCGGATAATCCGTTTGTCGGCGTCTCGCGTACGCCGGCGGCGACGCGTACCGCTTCCACCTATGGGCAATATATGCCGTGGCAGGTTTCTCAGGTATCGACGGGCGATGGCAGCACGCTGCCGGGGATCCAGCGCACCGATCTGCCGGTCGAAACCGCGCAGACCCGAATGCTGCGCCAGGTGGACACCATGATGGAGACCTTACAGGAAAAAACCGGCACCTGGCTGCAGGGGGGCATGGAGGTTCGCGGCCGCGATGGTGAATCCGGCACCAGCAAGCTGACCGAAATTAAAACCCCCCTGACCTGGTCCTCCTCGCCGTTCGGTGATTCGCGTTTCGACTTTACCGTGACGCCAATTACGTTGAACGCAGGGACGGCAACCGGCGACGCCTGGCGGCGCTATGGCGCGAATCCGCTATCAAACGCGGTCTCCAATATGATCTCCACCGCCACCAGCGAGCAGGCGGCAATTGCGGCGATGACCCCTACCGAGCGCACGACGTACTTTGCCAACAATCCGGGGGCGGAGACATTGAGCGGTCTCGGCACGCTGAATGCTTCAAACTTTAACGCCACCACCAGCAGCGGCATGGAGAATCTGGCGAAGCTCGGCACCTATGACTCCGGGCAGGTCGCCAGCTATCTGGCTTCTTCAAATCTGAAACCTAACGTTGATCAGGCCAGCGGCTCAACCGATTCGCAGAAAGCCAACGGCGTGGAGCTGGCGCTGGCGCTGAGCGGCGACGATTATCGCGTCGATATCGGCAGCACGCCGCTGGGTCAGGATCTGAATACCGTGGTGGGCGGCGTGAAGTGGTCGCCGAAGCTGACCAACTACCTGTCGCTGATTTTTACCGGCGAGCGTCGTTCGCTGACCGATAGCCTGCTCTCCTGGGTGGGGCTGAAGGATTCCTACTCCGGCAAGACCTGGGGACAGGTGACTAAAAACGGCGGTACCCTGCAGCTAAGCTATGACGACGGCGACGCCGGTTTCTACGTCGGCGGCGGGGGCTATAGCTACCTGGGACAAAACGTCGCCAGCAACACCAGCATTAACGCCAACGCCGGGGTTTATCTGCGGCCATACCACGATGAGTATCGTCAGCTGCAGACCGGGTTGAGTATGAGCTACATGGATTACTCGAAAAACCTCAGCTACTTCACCTACGGGCAAGGGGGTTACTTCAGCCCGCAGAACTACGTTAGCGTGTCGCTGCCGGTCAGCCTGACGGAGAAATATGATAACTGGACGATGAAGCTTGGCGGTTCGGTGGGGTATCAATCGTACAGTCAGGATAAGAGCGCCTATTTCCCGACCAACGCCGAGTGGCAGCAGACGCTCGAGACCGCTGTGAGCAACGGTTTTGCCAAAGAGGCGTACTATTCAGCCACGTCGAAGAGCGGCATCGGCTATACGCTGCGCGCCGGTGCGGATTACAAAGTGAATAAACAGATGACGCTCGGCGGCCAGGTGGGCTATGACACCTTTGGCGATTATAACGAGAGCACCGCCGGCCTTTATATCCGCTACATGCTGGGAGATCGCTGATCATGACGGACAATAATAATGCGCTGGTGACGGCCTGGTTTCAGCAGCAGCAAACGCCTGCCGGGTGGTTCGATCTGCTGCTGATTATGGTTGATGGCATGGTCAACAACGCGGGCGAACTGGAGAGTCAGCCCTTTCTGCGGCAAATGGGCGAGGCGCTGGCCGATGAGCATCCGCTGCCGGAGTCGGAGACGATCGGTGAGCTGGAAGCCCATATTAATGCGCAGCTCAGCCGCTTTCAGTGGGGACTGGTGAGCGTTGAGGTGAGCGATGATGGCCTGCGGTTACGCCATCAGGCGCTGCCGGTGAGCCGCGATGAAGCGCGCCGCGTACGCTGGTGTAATGCGTTTTGTGCCATACTCGAGGGGCTTTATTCCCGCTGGCTACAGGGACAGGGCGGCGCGGCGCATGTGGTTTTACAGCGCGAGCGGCTGTTTTCGGTCTCTGACGTTCAGTTTCTTTACTTCCATCCCTGAAGGGTGAATTTATGTCCTTGCGTGCTTTAGCGACAGTCGTGGTGACGACGATGATGATGCTTCCCCACGCGTGGGCCGATACGGCGTGGGAAAGCTATAAATCGCGTTTTATGATGCCGGACGGGCGCATTATTGATACCGGCAATGGCAACGTCTCTCATACCGAAGGGCAAGGTTTTGCCATGCTATTAGCGGTGGCCAATAACGATCGCCCCGCCTTTGACAAGCTATGGCAGTGGACCGATAAAACGCTGCGTAACAAAGAAAACGGGCTATTTTACTGGCGCTATAATCCGGTGGCGCCTAATCCGGTGGCGGATAAAAACGATGCCACCGATGGCGATACCCTGATTGCCTGGGCGCTGCTGCGCGCGCAGCAGCAGTGGCATGAAAAATCCTACGGCAGCGCGTCGGATGCGATAACCGCTTCGCTACTGAAGTCCACGGTGGTCACCTTCGCCGGCCGTCAGGTCATGCTTCCGGGCGCGAAGGGATTCTATCTCAACGATCATCTGAACCTTAATCCCTCCTACTTTATCTTTCCGGCATGGCAGGCCTTCGCCGCGCGGACGCATTTAACCGCCTGGCGAAAGCTGCAAAGCGATGGTCAGGCGCTGCTGGGGAAAATGGCGTGGGGGACATCTCAGCTTCCCAGCGACTGGGTCGCCTTAAGAGCGGACGGCAGGATGGAGCCGGCAAAAGAGTGGCCGACGCGGATGAGCTTCGATGCGATCCGTATTCCGCTGTATGTTTACTGGAACGACCCGAAAAGCAGCCTGCTGACGCCATGGAAAAACTGGTTCCAGCGCTATCCGCGTCTGCAAACGCCGGCGTGGATCAACGTCAATACCGATGAAGTGGCGCCGTGGTTTATGACCGGCGGGCTACTGGCGGTACGCGATTTAACCCTTGGCGAAGCGCAGGCCGAGCCGCAGATTAGTGCCCAGGACGACTATTATTCCGCCAGCCTGAAGCTGCTGGTATGGCTGGCAAATAAAGACCAGTCGTAAACTGTGGAAGGCGCCTCGAATAACGCGCCAGGGCCGGGTGCTGAAATCGGAAGAGCGCCGTAGAATCATCGGCAAGCCGGGTTCGCCCGGTGAGGCGCAATGTTGCGGGGGCTTGAACCCCGGCGGCATAGAGAGATGGTTGCTGGAAAGAGAAAAACCCCCGCACGTTGTTCGGTATCAACCTGGCAACGTTTCGGGGGCTACTCTCGAACCTCAACAATTCGAGGATAGCCGCGAACGGTTGCCATTGCAACAAGGCGGCTGTATGACGCTCGCTCAGTTGGGCATGGTGCTGTGGGGCGATCTGGCGGCTCCGGTAATTGCCGGCATTCTTGTCAGCATGATCGTGAGCTGGATGGATAACCGCAAGTAACCGGCCGGTGGGTATCTGCCTGCCTTAGTGGCAGCATGCGCCCGAACGGGGCCGCAGGGGTAAAATCCTGCGGCCTTTTTCGTTGTATTGCTGAAACAAAAACGATCCTGGAATGCGCTTCGCACGCTGCGTAATGGGGGAGTGCGGGTACCGGGGCGGAGCAGTAGAATCATCGGCAAGCCGGGTTCGCCCGGTGAGGCGCAATGTTGCGGGGGCTTGAACCCCGGCGGCATAGAGAGATGGGTTGCTGGAAAGAGAAAACCCCCGCACGTTGTTTGGTATCAACCTGGCAACGTATCGGGGGCTAACCTCGCATCTAGACCATTCGAGGATAGCCGCGAACGGTTGCCATTGCAACAAGGCGGCTGTATGACGCTCGCTCAGTTGGGCATGGTGCTGTGGGACGATCTGGCGGCTCCGGTGATTGCTGGCATTCTGGTCAGCATGATCGTGAGCTGGATGGATAACCGCAAGTAGCCAGCCGGTGGGTATCTGCCTGCCTTAGTGGCAGCATGCGCCCGAACGGGGCCGCAGGGGTAAAATCCTGCGGCCTTTTTCGTTTACTGCGGATAAGGCACCCAGCTGCCGCCGTTCAGCTGAACATACGGTTTCCCCTGGTACTGAATGACGATGGCGTTGGAGTTTTCCGACACCGCCGCGCTCTGCGGCAGGTTGGCAATATACTGCTGCCAGTTGATGTCGTTTTCGTCAAACATCTTGCCGTCGAGGGCGCGAACCACCAGCTCCGAAATCGCCAGGTAGCTGCTTGGCTGGTTGATGATTATCGGCGCATCGGGATGTTGCGCTTTAATGCCGAAGAATTTCACCGCCGCCGGAACGTTGGTGATGGAAGGACTGGGAATATCGCGCAGGCCGGAAACCTGCATTTTGTCGCCTTTCAACGCCGCGCCGTGTTCCGGTACAACGATGACCAGCACCTTACGTCCCGATTTCTCCAGCTCGGTGAAGAAACTGTCCAGCTCATCGAAGAACTTCTGCGCACGGGCTTTATAGTCCGCGGTTTTGCTCTGGCCCGGATAGTGGTTGCCGTCATGCAGCGGCAGCGTGTTGTAGAAGGTCGCCGTACGCGGCGTATTCAGCTTATCCAGCGTCTGCAGCCAGCGGTTCAGCGTTGCCTGGTCGTCATAGACCGGGGAGCCGTCAAAGCCCTGCAGAATCACCGGCAGGCCGGATTGATCCATCAGCGGGCTCTGGATACCACCCAGCGAGCGCAGCTCTTTCAGGAAGTCGCCGAAGATACCGTTGTGACCGAGCATCAGCTGCTGGGTAAAGCCCAGCTTCGCGAGGTTTTCAAACAGATAGCATTCGCTGCCTGACGGCTGGTAGAGGTTGGCGTGCGAGAGCTGGCCGCAGCTGGCGCGCAGCAGACGCGCCGCCGCCGGGCCGCTGTAGGAGGTCGCCGAGTTAAAGTTTTTGAACAGCAGGTCGAAATGCTTCCACAGCGGATGGTCCGTCAGCCCGGCCGATTCAATATCTGACCATGAGAGCGAGCAGATATTGATAATCAGGACATCGAACGGCTGAGCATCGGCCGGAAGCGCGTCCGGGAAAGTGGTTTTACGTTTCTGCTCGGAAGCATAAAAGGCGTTCAGCCAGTTGGTCAGATTGGTTGACGTCGGCGGCTCGGTTTGCGGCGGAATATCGTTATTCGCCGGCGCGGTATTGGTCGCGATGGCCGTACCGCCGGTCGTATTCGCGGCGGTGTTCGCCGCCGCTGCCGTTGGCTGACCTGCCGGCCAAAGAGTGAAAGAGGGCAGCAGCGGGCTGACGACCAGCCAGACCATGATTGCGGAGACGAAAACCGTCACCCGCAGCCACTGGCTGATAAACAGCCATAAAACCAGCAGCACGAAGAACGCGCCGACCATATTCCAGTTAATAAAGCGGGTCACCAAATCCCAGATATAGTCGGCGCTAAAGCCGGCAATCTGCGAGCCCTGGCTGGCAATACTTTCCGGTCCGGGCAGCCAGGTGTCGTGCCAGAACAGCATAAAGCCCAGCGGGATCGCTATCCAGTGGCGGATGCGGTGCAGCTTATACTGTGGAATCGGCACCAGCAGGAAGGCCAGAAACACCAGGTTTAACATGGGATGAAAATTGAGGTATCCCGCCCATAGCAAAGCGAACTTCACCAGAAAGTAGAAGTTCCAGCCAGATAAGCCTCGCCAGTACCGCCAGAGCGGAAGCGACGCGGTGGGTGTTTTGGGTTTGGTCATTTCGTTGATTTGCCTTGCCTGGATGCCGCTTCCCGGCGCAGCACGCCAGCCGGTTTGACATAACGGGGTTTAAAGAACATCAGTCTTAAGGTGGTGCGAATACGCCGCTGGTAGTGGCGCGTCAGATATCCCAGCGGGAAGAACAGCAGGGCGCACAGGACGACCAGCTGAATAATATCGGCGATTGACATCATAAGGTTGGCTCCCCATCAATGGACAGACGGTGCGGCTCGGGATTTCGCCGCCAGCTTCGCCCGTCATGGGTCGCGTTGATGGTTTCATTTTTGCCAAGCGAGACAGGCAGCGGCGTATTCCAGTTCTCCGGCAGAATTCCGCGCATCTGCATGATTTCAGCCGTTATCTGTTTATCTTCGAACCAAATCATACGGTTAGAAAAAATATCGCCGGTTGGTAAAGGGAAAATATGGTTTAACGCGGTGTCCAGGTCGTTCACCCGGCAAAATGACAGGAACAGCACCAGGCGATTGTTACCGATGGTCATAATGTCGCCCATGCGGTTGGGCTTACACAGGGTCAGCGCCTGCTCTACGCGCAGGCCGGGCGCCGGGCGCAGGGCCACCATCACGCCTTTGCCATCGGCGGGCAGCATGGTGTTGGCCATAATATTGTGCACCGCTTCGCAGAAGGCCTCCCATTTCTGGTAGCCGCGCAGTTTTAGCGGCTGGCTCCAGGTCAGCAGAGTATTAAAATCTTCCGGGATATGGCGGGTAAATTGCTGTTTCTGAACGCTTTCTATAAGCGTAAGGCAGCGGGATAGCGGCGCGCCGCTGGGAATAACCATATTGGCGCCGCTGCTCAGCAGCAGGCGTTCATCGGTGGCGCGCAGGCTTGGCGTTTGTTCGCGGACGACAATTTTTAGCGCGCTGCCGCGCTGTCGGCGCAGGGTATGGATATAGCGTCCCAGCTGTTCAATCTGCTCATTCTGGGTAATGGAGAAGATCAGCGTTGCCGCCTGCGCCATCCTCCCGGCGTTGAAAACGGCGTCGTTGGTATCGAACAGCGTCCAGTATTCAGAAAGCGCGGGCGCCCCCTCCAGTACGCGCAGATTGCTGAGAATGACTTTCTCATCGCTGCGCGGCTGCACCACCGTTTCTTCATCCTGCGCCAGCCGCCAGCCGTTCTCATCCTGGAGAATAATGAGCTGCTGCCGGGCGCTGATGCCTTTTTCACTCCCCCACCAGGCGATATCGAACAGGTGGTTATCCCCCTGGAAACGAATACTTGCCAGGCCGGAAAGCGAGCGGTACTCGCGTAGTAAAGGGGAGAGTTGCTTATCGATATCGTGCCCGGAATTAAGTACTAATAATGAACAACGATGATAATTAGTCCAGCGATATGATTTTTCAACCCAATTGCATAGATCTTCGCTTTTTATATTCTGCCAGGCATTTTCAGCGCATAGCAGAATAAACAAATAATTGCCAGGTTCGAGGGAGCAAACTAAATCACGGTGCATTTCTGCCAGCCCCTCAAAGCGGTTCGGCATGCTAAATAATGCGATCTTTTCTGGGCCGCGATCTTTCCCAGGTGCAATGATTTTATTGGGGTTCTCGCCCATGACTATCGCTGCAACCTGGCTCTGTTTATCCTGGGCAGCCAGCGTATGGTTGAGCAGGCTTACCGCGTCGGCATGGCGGTCGACATTCAGCCACCATACTCCACCCACGGGCATATGGCATACTTCGTCCCATAATGATGAAATACCCAAAGAATATACGATATCCACGGCGTCCCTCGTGAGACTTGATTTACACTTGATTAGTTTACTAGCGAAAGCGTCAGAGTAAACCTAACATTGAAATTAAAGGACATCAGTTTTAGCATGTAAACATATTTTAAGGATGAACTTACGCCTCTCGGTTTAATTTATTGTATTTTCCAACGGACAGAGAAATGCCAGCAAAAGAGCCTGCTGTACCCACCGATGCGACTTTGGGCTACACCTTTCAAAATGATTTCCTGGCGTTAAGCCGGGCATTTTCCCTGCCTGATATTAACTACCACGATATTTCCCGACGCGAGCAGTTAACCGCGGCGCTAAAACGTTGGCCATTACTGGCTGAATTAGCAGAGAAAAAGTAAGGAAGCCATCGATGGCGATTCTGGGATTACAGGGCGTGCGCGGCGGTACTGGCACCACGTCGATTACCGCTGCGCTGGCCTGGGCGCTGCAGTTACTTGGTGAAACCGTACTGGTGGTGGACGCCAGCCCGGACAACATGCTGCGCTTCTTTTTCAACGTCGATTTCAGCCACAAAGCGGGCTGGGCGCGCGCCACGATCGACGGCACCGACTGGCGCGACGCCGGGCTGCGCTATACTTCGCATATCGATCTGTTGCCTTTTGGTCAGCTGACGCCGGGCGAGCGCGAAAATATTGAGCGGCTCCAGCCGACGCTGGCGCCGATGGCCGGGATCGTGCAGAAGCTCCACCAGCAGGGCGATCACCGCTGGCTGCTGATTGACCTGCCGGACGGTTATTCCCCGCTGACCCGCTCCTTGATCAACGTCTGCGACCGCACGCTGGTCGTGGTCCACCCGGACGGCAATAGCCATATTCGTCTCCATCAGCAGGCGCTGCCGGTCAATAGCGATATTTTGATTAACGATCTGCGCGTCGGCAGCCAGCTGCAGGAGGATTTGTATCAGCTGTGGCTGGAGAGCCAGCGGCGCATTTTGCCGGTGACTATCCATCGTGATGAGGCGATGGCGGAGTGTCTGGCGGCCAAGCAGCCCCTCGGCGAATACCGCCAGGACTCGCTGGCGGCGGAGGAGATACTGACGCTTGCCAACTGGTGTCTGCTGCACTACGCCGGGAAGGGGGCGGAATGATTCGCCTGAGCGCGCTGCTGCTGGCGCCGCCGGTCGGGAAACGGCTGAGCGAGCGCTATCTTGATTACCGCCAGCACGGCGCCTCGTGGCTGTCGGCCGCGCTGGGCTGCCTGTGGGCGTCATTGGCATGGGCGTTTATGCCGCTGGAAACGCCGCGCTGGCAGGCTATCCGCGAACGTCACGGCGAGTTTTTCCCGCATATTAATCCGCATCGGCCGCGCCCGCTGGACCCGATTCGCTACCTGCTGCAAGCCGTGTGGCTGCTGGCGACGCGGGTGCCGGAGCCGGATAAAAAGATTAACTGGCGTTCCCTGGCGGCGCTGGAAGGCGTCCAGGGGCGCTACGCCCAGTGGCTGGAAAAGCTGCCGGAAAAGGTCAACGCCCGTACCGGCCATCTGGATAAGCATAAAGAGCTGGGGCACCTGAATCCGAAGATACGGCGGCTTATTCTGGGCGCAATAACCTTTTTCTCGCTGATCCTCGCGCTGCTCTGCATTACCCAGCCGTTTAATCCGCTCTCGCAGTTTATTTTCCTGTTGCTCCTGTGGGGCGTAGCGCTGCTGGTGCGGCGCATTCCTGGGCGCTTTTCGGCCCTGATGCTGATCGTGCTGTCGCTGACCGTCTCCTGCCGCTACATCTGGTGGCGCTACACCTCGACGCTCAACTGGGATGACCCCGTGAGCCTGGTGTGCGGGATAATTCTGCTGTTTGCTGAAACCTACGCCTGGGTGGTGCTGGTGCTGGGCTATTTCCAGGTCGTGTGGCCGCTGAACCGTCAGCCGGTCCCGCTGCCGGAGGATATGGCGCAGTGGCCGACGGTCGATATTTTCGTGCCGACCTATAACGAAGACCTCAACGTGGTGAAAAACACCATTTACGCTTCGCAGGGGATCGACTGGCCGAAGGACAAGCTTAATATCTGGATCCTCGACGACGGCGGGCGCGAAGAGTTCCGCCAGTTCGCCAAAGACGTCGGGGTGCACTACATTGCGCGCACCACCCATGAGCACGCGAAAGCCGGCAATATCAACAACGCGCTGAAGTACGCCAAGGGCGAGTTCGTGTCGATTTTCGACTGCGACCACGTGCCGACCCGTTCGTTTCTGCAGATGACCATGGGCTGGTTCCTGAAAGAGAAGAAGCTGGCGATGATGCAGACGCCGCACCACTTCTTCTCCCCGGACCCGTTTGAGCGCAACCTGGGGCGATTTCGCAAAACGCCGAACGAAGGCACGCTGTTTTATGGCCTGGTGCAGGACGGGAACGACATGTGGGATGCGACCTTCTTCTGCGGCTCCTGCGCGGTGATCCGCCGCGGCCCGCTGGATGAAATCGGCGGCATTGCCGTGGAAACGGTGACGGAAGACGCCCACACTTCTCTACGCCTGCACCGCCGCGGGCACACTTCAGCCTACATGCGTATCCCGCAGGCGGCTGGTCTGGCGACGGAGAGCCTGTCGGCGCATATTGGCCAGCGCATCCGCTGGGCCCGCGGGATGGTACAAATTTTCCGCCTTGATAACCCCTTGTTTGGCAAAGGGCTGAAGCTGGCGCAGCGCGTCTGCTACGTCAACGCGATGCTGCACTTTCTATCCGGTATTCCGCGGCTGATCTTCCTGACCGCGCCGCTGGCGTTTCTGCTGCTGCACGCCTATATCATCTATGCGCCTGCCCTGATGATCGCCCTGTTCGTGCTGCCGCATATGATTCACGCCAGTCTGACCAACTCGAAGATTCAGGGCAAATACCGCCACTCTTTCTGGAGTGAAATTTATGAAACGGTGCTGGCGTGGTATATCGCGCCGCCGACCTTTGTCGCGTTGATTAACCCGCATAAGGGTAAATTCAACGTGACGGCGAAAGGCGGACTGGTGGAGGACGAGTACGTCGACTGGGTGATTTCGCGTCCCTATATCTACCTCGTGCTGCTGAACCTGGTCGGCGTCGGGGTAGGGATCTGGCGCTTTATATACGGCCCGGAAAACGAAATCCTGACCGTCTGGGTGAGCATTATCTGGGTGTTCTATAACCTGATTATCCTCGGCGGCGCGGTGGCGGTCTCGGTTGAAAGCAAGCAGGTGCGGCGATCGCACCGCGTGGAGATGTCGATGCCGGCGGCGATTGCCCGCGAAGATGGGCACCTGTTTTCCTGTACCGTCCATGATTACTCCGACGGCGGCCTCGGCGTCAAAATTCACGGCGAGGCGCAGGTGCTGGAAAGCCAGCACGTCAAGCTGCTGCTGAAGCGCGGGCAGCAGGAGTACGCCTTCCCGGTGCGGGTTGCGCGGGTCAACGGCAGCGAGGTTGGGCTACAGCTGCTGCCGTTAAGCAATCAACAACATATCGATTTTGTACAGTGTACGTTTGCCCGCGCAGATACGTGGGCGCTTTGGCAGGATAGCTTCCCGGAAGATAAGCCGATGGAAAGCCTGCTGGATATCCTGAAGCTGGGGTTCCGTGGATATCGTCACCTGGCGGAGTTCTCCCCGCCGTCGGTGAAGGGTATTTTCCGCTCGCTCACCATGCTGGTGGCCTGGTTTGTTTCGTTTATTCCGCGCCGTCCGGAACGCGCTGCGGCGACACTCTCGGCAGAACCGGCGATGGCTCAACAATGATGATAATGCGATGAACAGAAAACTCTCTTTGATTTGTGCAGTAGCGGTGGGCATTGGCGGCTGGTCCTCCTTCGCATCGTATGCGGAACCGACGGCGCAGGCCGTGCAGACGACGACGGTACCCGGTATCGCCGGTACGGTGGCGGACAGTCAGCCCACGGCGACGCTTGCCGACCCGGCGGCGCCGGTGGTGGTGCTGGATAACGCCCCGACCCGCGACGTGAAGCTGACCTTCGCTAAAATCGCCCCGCCTCCGGGCAGCATGGTGCTGCGCGGCGCGCGCCCTGAGGGTTCGGTAGAGTTCGGCATGCGCAGCGATGAAGTGGTGGCGAAAGCGCTGCTGAATCTCGACTACACGCCCTCTCCGTCGCTGCTGCCAGTGCAGTCGCAGCTGAAGGTGTATCTTAACGATGAGCTGATGGGCGTGCTGCCGGTCACCAAAGAGCAGCTGGGCAAAAAAGTCAGCGCGCAGATCCCTATCGATCCGCTCTATATCACCGACTTTAACCGCGTGCGTCTTGAGTTTGTCGGCCACTATCGCGATGTGTGTGAAAACCCGGCCAGCAGCACCTTGTGGCTGGACGTCGGTCGCGAAAGCTATCTGGATTTAACCTACCAGTCGCTGAACGTGCGCAACGATCTTTCGCATTTCCCGGTGCCGTTCTACGATTCGCGCGATAACCGCCAGCTGACGCTGCCGATGGTCTTCGCCTCCGCGCCGGATGTCCTGCAGCAGCAGGCGGCGGCCATTATCGCCTCCTGGTTCGGCAGCAAGGCGGGCTGGCGCGGCCAGCAGTTCCCGGTCCAGTTCAACCAACTGCCGGACCGTAACGCCATTGTTTTCGCGACTAACGATAAGCGCCCGGACTTCCTGCGCGAGCACCCGCCGGTTAAGGCGCCGACGATTGAAATGATCGACCACCCGGATAATCCGTACGTCAAGCTGCTGGTGGTCTTCGGGCGGGATGACAAAGACCTGCTGCAGGCGGCGAAGGGGATAGCCCAGGGCAATATTCTGTTCCGCGGCAGCAGCGTGACGGTTGACGATGTCAAACAGCTGCAGGCGCGTAAACCGTACGATGCGCCAAACTGGGTGCGTACCGATCGGGCAGTGACCTTTGCCGAGCTGAAAACCTACGAACAGCAGCTGCAATCCAGCGGCCTGGTGCCGGATTCCATCAACGTGGCGCTGAACCTGCCGCCGGACCTCTACCTGCTGCGCGCCAACGGCATCGATATGAACCTGAACTATCGCTACACCATGCCGCCAATTAAGGACAGCTCGCGCATGGATATCAGCCTTAACGATCAGTTCTTACAGTCCTTCAGCCTCAACAGCTCGCAGGATGTGAATAAGCTGATACTACGCCTGCCGGTGCTGCAGGGGCTGCTGGACGGCAAAACGGAAGTGACGATCCCGGCATTGCGCCTCGGCGCCATGAATCAGCTGCGCTTCGACTTCCAGTATATGAACCCGATGCCGGGCGGCTCCATCGATAACTGTATTACCTTCCAGCCGGTGCAGAACCACGTAGTGATTGGCGATGATTCGACCATCGACTTCTCGAAGTACTATCACTTTATGGCGATGCCGGATCTGCGCGTCTTTGCTAACGCGGGCTTCCCGTACAGCCGGATGGCCGATCTCGCCGATACCCTGGTCGTGGTGCCCAAATCGCCGACCGAGGGCCAGGTTGCCACGCTGCTGGAGACGGCCGGCGGCATTGGCGCGCAAACCGGCCTGGCGGCCATTAACCTGCGCATGACCGACGACGGCGGCCAGATTAAGGACAAAGACGCCGACCTGCTGCTGATTGGCTCCATTCCGCAGGCGCTGAAGGACGACACGAAAATCAACCTGCTGGTTGAAGCGACCAAAAGCTGGGTGAAAATGCCGATGCGCCACTACGATCTGGCCAGCATCTATCCCGATACCGAGGCCAGAACGCCGAATACCCGCACCGACGTCACGTCGACCGGGCCGATGGCGGCGATTATTGGCTTCCAGTCGCCGTACAACGATCAGCGCAGCGTCGTGGCGCTGCTGGCCGACAGCCCGCGCGGCAACGAACTGCTGACCCAGGCGCTTAACGACAGCGGTAAACGCGCGGCGATGTTTGGTTCCGTTGCGGTCATTCGTGAGTCGGGCGTTAACAGCCTGAGGGTGGGCGATATTTACTATATCGGCCACCTGCCGTGGTTCGAACGCATCTGGTTTGCACTCTCCAGCCATCCGGTGCTGCTGGCGATTCTGGCGGCGGTCAGCATCGTCCTGCTGGCATGGGTACTGTGGCGCATGCTGCGTATTATCAGCCGTCGCCGCCTCGATCTTGATGATGAGTAATTGATGATGAACGCGGTACGTAGTGTGGTGTTATCGGTATTGATGCTGGCGGCGGCGCAGGTGAGCGCCGCCTGCCAGTGGCCGGCCTGGGAGCAGTTTAAAAAAGAGTACGTCAGCGCCGAAGGTCGGGTTATCGATCCCAGCGATGCGCGAAAAATCACCACCTCGGAAGGGCAAAGCTACGGGCTGTTCTTTGCTCTGGCGGCTAACGATCGCGACGGTTTCCGCAAGCTGTTCGAGTGGACGCAAAACAACCTTGCCGAGGGCGACCTGCGCGCGCACCTGCCGGGCTGGCTGTGGGGGAAAAAGAGCGATGACCAGTGGACGGTGCTGGACAGCAACTCCGCCTCGGACTCCGACCTGTGGATAGCCTGGGCGCTGCTGGAAGCCGGACGTCTGTGGCAAACGCCTCACTATACGGAAGTCGGCAAAGCGCTGCTGGCGCGCATTGCCGCCGAAGAAGTGGCCACGGTGCCGGGGCTGGGGCCGCTGGTGCTGCCGGGAAAAGTCGGCTTTGTCGATGACGGCGGCTGGCGTTTTAATCCCAGCTACCTACCGCCGCAGCTGGCAACCTATTTTGCCGCGTTTGGCGCGCCCTGGCCGAAAATACGCGACAACAATCTGCGTCTGCTGCTGGAGACCGCGCCAAAAGGCTTCTCGCCTGACTGGGTGCGCTACCAGAAAGGGAAAGGCTGGCAGCTGAAAGCGGATAAACCGATTATCGGCAGCTATGACGCCATCCGCGTCTATCTGTGGACCGGTATGCTCGATGACGGCGATAAGCAAAAAGCCCCCCTGCTGGCGCGCTTTAAACCGATGGCGGCTCAGACGGTTTCACAGGGCGTGCCGCCGGAAAAAACCAACATCGCGACCGGTAAAACCACCGGCAATGGCCCGGTCGGCTTCTCCGCGGCGTTACTGCCGTTCTTGCAGAAGGAAGATGCCCGCGCCATACAGCGCCAGCGCGTCGCCGATGACTATCCCGGGGCGGATGCATACTACAGCGCGGTCCTGACCCTTTTCGGCCAGGGATGGGATCAACACCGTTTTCGTTTCACCGCCGGCGGTGAATTACGGCCTGACTGGAACCAGGAATGCACAAGTTCTCACTAAGCTTATTCACTCTCTCCCTGGGCGTCGCGCTGATGCCGCTGGCGCATGCCGCGACTACCCCTGTTCAGGAGCATCTACTGGAGCAGGTCCGCCTCGGCGAGGCCAGCAAACGTGAGGATTTGGTGCGCCAGTCGCTCTACCGCCTGGAATTGATCGACCCCAATAACCCGGACGTTGTCGCCGCGCGGATGCGTTATCTTCTCCGCCAGGGCGATACCGCCGGCGCGAAGCAGCAGCTGGAGCGTCTGGCGAAGCTGGCGCCGGAATCGCCTGAGCTGAAAGCCTCGCGCGACGAGATGAAAAGCAGCGCCGGCGATGGTCGCCAGGAGCTGCAGCAGGCGCGCCTGCTGGGCGTGGCCGGGAAGGTTGATGAGGCCATCGTCGCTTACGAGAAGCTGTTTAACGGCGTTCCTGATGATGATGATGCGGCGATTGAGTACTGGACGCTGGTGGCGCGGCTGCCCGCCCGTCATAACGAAGGCATCAATCAGCTGAAAAAACTTAACGCCCGCTTGCCGGGCAACGTCTCGCTGCAAACGGCGCTGGCGAAACAGATGTTTGGCGATAATAAGCCGGAAGAGGGATTTGCTTATCTGGAGCAGATGTCGCGCTCGGCGGCGGGCCGCGGTATCGCGGCGGATATCTGGTTTAACGAAGTGAAAAGCATGCCGGTCAGCCGGGCCAGCGTGCAGGCGCTGCAGCGCTTTCTCATGCAGTTTCCCACCGGTTCCACCTCGGCGAATGCCCGCGTCCTGCTCGCTCAGCAGCAGACGCAGCTAAAAGACCCGACGTTCCGCGATCGCGCGGAGGGGCTGGCGGCGGTGAAGGCCGGGAAAGGTTCGGTGGCCGTGGCCGATTTGCAGCAGGCCGTACGGGCGGATGCCAAAGACAGCGACGCGGTTGGCGCATTGGGGCAGGCGTATTCTCAGCGCGGCGATCGGGCGCGGGCGGTCGCCCAGTTGAGTAAAGCCATCAAAATGGACCCGGATAGCCCGAGCCGCGATAAGTGGGACAGCCTGCTCAAGACTAACCGCTACTGGCTGCTGATTAAGCAGGGCGATAGCGCCCTGAAAAGCGGCCAGCTGGCGCAGGCGCAAAATCATTACGCCCAGGCGCAGCGTATAGACAATACCGATAGCTATGCGGTGCTGGGGCTGGGCGACGTGGCGGCGGCGCGTAAAGAAAATGCGGCGGCGGAGCGTTACTACCAGCGCGCGCTGCGAATGGATCGCGGCAACAGCCTGGCGGTGCGCGGTCTGGCGAATCTGTATCGCGGCGAATCGCCGGAAAAAGCCAGCGCGTATATCGCCAGCCTGTCGCCGGGCCAGCGGCGCAGCATTGATGATATTGAACGCAGCCTGATCAACGATCGCCTGGAGAAACAGGCCGAAGCGCTGGAGAGCCAGGGCAACTGGGCGCAGGCGGCGGAAGTGCAGCGCAGACGGCTGGCGCTGGACCCGGATAGCGTGTGGATCGCCTACCGCCTGTCGCGGGATCTGGTCAGCGCGGGCAGCCGCAGCGAAGCCGATGCGATCATGCGCGCGATGGTCAACCGCCAGCCCGGCGATGCCGACCGGGTTTACGCCTACGGCCTCTATCTATCCGGGAATAATCAGGATGAGAGGGCGCTGGCGCAGATTAACGCCCTGCCGCGCGGGCAGTGGACGGACAATATCCGCGAGCTGGAGGCGCGCCTGCAAAGCGATAACGTGTTGCGTCAGGCAAACCAGCTGCGCGACGACGGCCAGGAAGACCGGGCCATCGCGCTGATTCAACAGCAGCCGGCGTCGGTGCGCTACGCGCTGACGCTGGCGGACTGGGCGCAGCAGCGCGGCGACAGCCAGACGGCGATTGCTCAATATCAGCGGGTGCTGGGCCAGCAGCTGGACAACGGCGATGCGCGTCTGGGCCTGGCGGAAGTGTATCTTGCCGATGGCGATAAAAACGCCGCCCGCGCCCAGGTGGCGCAGCTCAAGGGCGAAGACATCGATTCTATCAATATGCAGCGGCGTATCGCCCTGGCGCAGGCCGGGTTGGGCGATCGCGCTCAGGCGCAGCAAACCTTCGCCCGCATCGTGCCGCAGGCGAAAGCGCAGCCGCCGTCAATGGAAAGCGCGCTGGTGCTGCGCGACGCCGCGCGTTTTCAGGCGCAGAACGACGAGCCGCAGCAGGCGCTGGAAGGCTATAAAGATGCAATGGTGGCCTCCGGCGTTGCCCGCGAGCGCCCGCAGGATAACGACACCTTTACGCGGCTGACGCGTAACGATAGCAGCGATGACTGGCTGAAACGCGGGATCCGCAGCGACGCCGCCGATCTTTATCGTCAGCAGGATCTTAATGTCACCCTCGAACATGATTACTGGGGCTCCAGCGGTACCGGCGGCTATTCCGACCTGAAAGCGCATACCACCATGCTGCACGTGGACGCGCCGCTGGCCGACGGGCGCATGTTCTTCCGTACCGATCTGGTGAATATGAATGCCGGGAGCTTTTCGACGAAGAGCGACGGCAGCTATTCGCCGAGCTGGGGTACCTGCGGCGAAATCGCCTGTACCGGCGGCAGCAAACACCAGAGCGATAGCGGCGCCAGCGTCGCGGTGGGCTGGAAGAACGAGACCTGGAGCGGCGATATCGGCACTACGCCGATGGGCTTTAACGTCGTTGATGTGGTGGGCGGCCTGAGCTACAGCAGCGACGTTGGCCCGCTGGGCTACACCGTTAACCTCCACCGACGCCCCATCTCCAGCTCGCTGCTGGCCTTTGGCGGGCAGAAAGATAACCCTAACGACGGCCATACCGGCAAGAGCTGGGGCGGAGTGCGCGCCGACGGCGGCGGTGTGAGTCTGAGCTACGATAAAGGCGAAGCCAACGGCGTCTGGTCTTCGCTGGGCGTCGACCAGTTGACCGGGAAAAACGTCGCCGACAACTGGCGCGTGCGCTGGATGACCGGCTACTACTATAAAGTGGTTAATGAAGATAACCGCCGGGTCACCGTCGGCCTGAACAATATGCTCTGGCACTATGATAAAGACCTGAGCGGCTATACCCTGGGTCAGGGCGGTTACTACAGTCCGCAGGAATATGTCTCCTTCTCGGTGCCGGTCACCTGGCGTCAGCGGACGGAGAACTGGTCATGGGAGCTGGGAGGCTCGGTGTCGTGGTCCCATTCGCGCACCAAAACCGAGGCGCGCTATCCGCTGCTCAATTTGCTTCCCTCGCAGTATCGCCATGATGCCAGCCAGCTTACGGAAGAGGGCAGCAGCAGTTCCGGCGTCGGCTATACCGCGCGGGCGCTGATTGAGCGACGGGTCACCAGCAACTGGTTTGTCGGGGCGGCGGTGGATATTCAGCAGGCGAAGGATTACACCCCGAGCCACGCGCTGCTGTACGTCCGCTATTCAGCTTCCGGCTGGCAGGGCGATATGGATATGCCACCGCAGCCGTTGGTGCCTTACGCCGACTGGTAGCAGATTAGACTGAATTATGCGACAGGGCGCCACTCCACGGCGCTCTTCGCGTATACTCGTTGCCTTCGGTCAGGCACGCAGATTTCCCTTCCGGTGGCGCTGAAGCTGCACTGCGCGCTGCATCCCGGAGGCGGCGCGAGGGGCGCCTGTCCAGGCTACCGGCCCGATGGCGGTGGTGAACTTGTCGCCCGGACGGTTTTGTAGCCCGGGTAAGGCGTCAGCCGCCACCCGGGAATGCCCCCGGTTACGGGTCCGTGCGGTTTTGGGTTTTGTAGCCCGGACAGGCGCACCGCGCCGCCTCCGGGAAAACGTCCCGAAGGCATGGCTTTGCGCCCTCGGGCGCGGGCGAACAATTTGAGTATATAATCAGCCTGAAAATGACCGGCGTGGATGGATTTTCGTCGGATATACGTTCAGTTTCAGTGGAGAACCCCCGTTGCGCGTCAGCCGTTCACTTACAATTAAACAGATGGCGATGGTCGCGAGCGTGTCCATGGCGTTTGTACTGGTCTTCTGTTCTATTCTGCTGTTCCACTTCGTTCAGCAGAGTCGCTTTACCACGGCCACGCAGTTAGAAAGCATCGCGCGTTCCGTTCGCGAACCGCTGTCAGCGGCTATCCTGAAAGCCGATATCCCTGAGGCGGAAGCCATTCTGAGCCGTATTCAGCCCGCGGGCATCGTCAGCCGGGCGGATGTCGTGTTGCCCAACCAGTTCCAGGCGCTGCGGATGCGTTTTATTCCCGAACGCCCGGTGCCGGTGACGATCACCCGCATGTTCGAACTGCCGGTGCAGATTTCACTGCCAATTTACTCCCTTGAACGTCCGGCGAACCCTCAGCCGCTGGCCTATCTGGTGCTGCAGGCCGATTCCTACCGCATGTATAAATTCGTCATGAGCGCGCTGGCAACGTTAGTGACTGCTTACTTACTCTTGGTGCTGATTCTGACGGTGGCGATCACCTGGTGTATCAACCGCCTGATCGTCCGCCCGCTGCGTAAAATCGCCCGTGAGCTGAACGATGTCCCGCAGCATGAGCGTTTGGGCCATCAGCTCACGCTGCCGCGTTTACATCATGATGATGAAATCGGCATGCTGGTGCGTAGCTACAACCGCAACCAGCAGACGCTGCTGCGCATGCACGACGAGCTCTCTTTGCAGTCGACCCGTTTCCCGGTATCCGAGCTGCCGAACAAAGCCTTTCTGATGGCCATGCTGGAGCAAACCGTCGCCCGTCCGCAGCCGTCTGCACTGCTGATCGTCGCCTGCGAAACGCTGCAGGATACCGCTGGCGTACTCAAAGAGACGCAGCGCGAAATGCTACTGTTGACGCTCGTCGAAAAGCTGCGGGCGGTTATCCCGACGCAGATGGTGTTGGCCCAGGTGAGCGGCTACGATTTTGCGATTCTGGCCCACGGAATTACCGAACCCTGGCAGGCGGTGACGTTAAGTAAGCAAGTACTTACTGTCTTAAGCGAACGTTTACCGCTGCACGGCATCCAGCTGCGCCCCTGCGCCAGCGTCGGCATTGCGATGTTTCACGGTGAAATTAACGGCGAACAGCTCTATCGCCGGGCGTTTTCCGCCGCCGTCACCGCGCGGCGTAAAGGTAAAAATCAGATTGAGTTCTTCGATCCAGAACAGATGGAAAAAGCGCAGCGCCGCCTGATGGAAGAGCACGATATTTTAACGGCGCTTGATAATCAGCAGTTTGCCATCTGGCTGCAGCCGCAGATGGATACCGCCAGCGGCGAGGTCTGCGGTGCAGAGGCGCTGCTGCGTCAGCGTCAGGCTGACGGGAGCTGGTCGCTGCCGGGCGATCTGATTGAGCGTATCGAAGCCTGCGGCCTGATCGTTCCGGTCGGCTACTGGGTGATGGAAGAGGCCTGCCGACAGCTTGCCGCCTGGCAAAACCAGGGGATCATGCTGCCGTTATCGGTCAACGTGTCGCAGCTACAGCTGCTGCATCATGATCGCGGCGCGGAAATGCTGGCGCTGCTCGCGCGCTATCGTATCGCGCCAGGGACGCTGATACTCGAAGTCACCGAAAGTCGTCGAATAGACGACCCGCAGGCCATGATTTCCCTGCTGCGTCCGCTACGTGAAGCGGGCGTGCGGATCGCGTTGGATGACTTTGGTATGGGCTATGCCGGCCTGCGTCAACTGCAGCATATTAAATCGCTGCCGGTGGATATCCTGAAAATCGATAAAGTCTTTATCGATATGCTACCTGATGACATCAGCATGGTGCCCGCGATTATCCAACTGGCGCGAGGGCTGAATCTGCACATCGTCGCGGAGGGCGTCGAAACCGATGAGCAGTATCGCTGGCTGCAGGAGGCGGGCGTCGAGACGGTGCAAGGGTATCTTTTTGGCTGCGCCATGCCGCCTGAGGCTTTTATCGCTCGCTTTTTACCCGCCGCCGTAGAGGATGCAAGTTTGTAAACGTATTGTTAGCTTACGCGAGTCAGTTCAAATAAATTAACAATTACATTGCAATTTCATCACTCGTTATTTCTGAAATGTTTCATGGGTGTTATTTTTAAGCCACGGACGCAATACCCCCTCACGGTCTGTGGTTATATCCAAAGGACACCCTATGAAAATCTCTTTCTTTAAAAGCCTCTATGTCCAGGTTCTCTCGGCCATAGCGATCGGTATTCTGCTGGGCCATTTTTACCCGGAACTGGGTGCGCAGATGAAACCCCTCGGCGATGCCTTCGTTAAGCTGATTAAAATGATTATTGCCCCGGTTATCTTCTGTACTGTCGTGACGGGGATTGCCGGGATGGAGAGCATGAAGGCCGTCGGTCGCACCGGCGCGGTGGCGCTGCTCTACTTTGAAATCGTGAGTACCATTGCGCTGATCATCGGCCTGATTATCGTTAACGTGGTGCAACCCGGCGCCGGAATGAACGTTGACCCGGCGACCCTCGACGCGAAGGCCGTGGCGGTTTACGCCGAACAGGCGAAGGACCAGGGGATCGTGGCATTCTTGCTCGATATTATCCCCGGCAGCGTGATTGGCGCTTTCGCCAGCGGCAACATTCTGCAGGTGCTGATGTTTGCGGTGCTGTTTGGTTTCGCGCTGCACCGCCTCGGCAGCAAAGGCCAGCTGATTTTTAATGTTATCGAAAGCTTCTCACAGGTGATCTTCGGCATCATCAATATGATTATGCGCCTGGCGCCGATTGGCGCTTTCGGAGCCATGGCCTTTACCATCGGGAAATACGGCGTCGGTACGCTGGTGCAGCTCGGCCAGCTGATCGTCTGCTTCTACATCACCTGCATCCTGTTTGTGGTGGTGGTGCTGGGGTCAATCGCCAAAGCCACCGGCTTCAGCATCTTTAAATTTATCCGCTATATCCGCGAAGAGCTGCTGATCGTGCTGGGCACCTCTTCATCCGAGTCGGCGCTGCCGCGTATGCTCGATAAGATGGAAAAGCTGGGCTGCCGTAAGTCGGTGGTGGGGCTGGTGATCCCGACGGGGTACTCCTTTAACCTCGATGGAACCTCAATCTACCTGACGATGGCGGCGGTGTTTATCGCTCAGGCCACGAACAGCCATATGGATATTTTCCATCAAATAACCCTGCTGGTGGTGCTGTTGCTCTCCTCGAAGGGCGCGGCGGGGGTAACGGGCAGCGGCTTTATCGTCCTGGCGGCGACGATTTCCGCCGTCGGCCATTTGCCGGTCGCCGGTCTGGCGCTCATCCTCGGCATCGACCGTTTTATGTCCGAGGCGCGCGCGCTGACCAACCTGGTAGGTAACGGCGTAGCGACTATTGTGGTCGCGAAATGGGTTAAAGAGCTGGACTCACAGCAGCTCGATGATGTGCTGAATAACCGTACGCCGGTAAACAAATCGCACGAATTATCCTCATAAATCCATCTGTTAGGCCCATAGTTCCTTGCTGGACTATGGGCTCCTGCGCATAATTAGGGGTCGCTGCCGCATGCGCGGCGGTGACCCTTATGATTATTTCACGTCAACATGCGACATTTTCATCTCCGTGTGGTCTAACCGACGTACTTAACTCACCATATTTTTTCGGCGGCCCTCCCGTGGGCCGCTGTTGTAACCAGGAATGTTCATCAGGGGTTCACATGCAGGGCACAAAAATTCGACTCTTAACCGGTGGTTTGCTGATGTTGGCGACGGTCGGTTATGTGCAGGCAGAAGCGCTCCAGCCGGACCCGGCCTGGCAACAGGGGACACTGGCGAACGGGTTTCAGTGGCAGGTTCTGGCCACCCCGCAGCGTCCCAGCGATCGTATCGAAGTTCGCCTGTCCGTGAATATTGGCTCGCTGAGCGAAAGCACTCAGCAGAGCGGCTTTAGCCACTTTATCCCGCGTCTCGCGCTGACGCAAAACGGCGGCCTCCCGACCATGCAGGCCCGCTCGCTATGGCAGCAGAGTATTGACCCGAAGCGTCCTCTGCCGCCCGCCATCGTCTCTTATGACTACAGTTTGTTTAACCTGAGCCTACCGAATAACCGTAACGATCTGCTGAAAGAAGCGCTGAGCTGGCTGGCCAGCGCCAGCGGTAAAATGTCGATCACCCCGGAAGCGGTCAACCACGCGCTGCAGGGCGAAGATATGGTGGCGACCTGGCCTACGGATACCAAAGAAGGCTGGTGGCGCTATCGGCTGAAAGGGTCCACCATGCTGGGGCACGATCCGGCGGCGCCGCTGAAGCAGCCGGTGGATATTGCCCAGCTAAAAGACTATTACCACAAGTGGTACACGCCGGATGCCATGACCCTGATTGTGGTCGGCAACGTGGACAGCCGCAGCGTCGCGGAGCAAATCAACAAAACGTTCGGCGGCCTGAAGGGCAAGCGCGAAACGCCGGTGGCGGTTCCTACGCTGTCGCCGTTGCCGACGACGCCGGTCAGCATCATGACCGATGCGGTGCGCCAGGATAAGCTGTCGCTGATGTGGGATGCGCCGTGGCAGCCGATCCGCGACTCGGTAGCGCTACAGCGCTACTGGCGTGACGATCTGGCCCGGGAAGCGCTGTTCTGGCACGTACAGCAGAATCTGAGCAAAAGTAATATTAAGGATATCGGCCTGGGCTTTGACTGCCGCGTCCTCTATCAGCGCGCCCAGTGCGCGATCAATATCGAATCGCCGGGCGAGCGCCTGAACGCCAACTTAACCACCGTAGCGCGCGAGCTGGCGAAAGTACGCGATAACGGCCTGCCGCAGGAGGAGTTTGATGCCCTGATCGCGCAGAAAAACCTCGAGCTACAGAAGCTGTTCGCCACCTATGCGCGCACCGATACCTGGATCCTGATTAGCCAGCGGATGCGTTCGTTGCAAAATCAGGTGGTGGATATCGCGCCCGAGCAGTATCAGAAGCTGCGCCAGGAGTTTCTCAATTCGCTGACGGTCGACATGCTGAACCAGTATCTGCGGCAGCAGCTGTCGCAGGATATGGCGCTGGTATTGCAGCAGCCGCAGGGCGAGCCGGAATACAACATGAAGGATCTGCAGGCGACGTGGGAAAAGCTGATGGCGCCAGCGCCGGCGGCCGCAGCGGCGTCCAGCAGCACCAGTGACGTTGCGCAAGGGCGTAACGAAGCGACGGATATTCCGCCCGTACAGTAAAGCAAAACCGGATAGCGTGGCTATCCGGTGATTTAATGGCAAATCTGTTTTACGTATTGCTCGGGGTTGGCCCGGTGATTTTCCCGGCGGCGCAGGCGCGCTTTGTCCGGGTTAATGCCAGCGCCAGACAGTAGCCTGGCTAAGCGCAGCGCGAGCCGGGAAGCAGCAGCGCCGATTCTTCTGCTACCGTGACTGCGGCATCGCCTCGCGCGGGATAATCGCGCCGCGATACTGGATCACCGTGCTGGCGGTCAGATGTCCGCGTTTTGCCGCAGATTCGGCATCGCCGCCGGTCAGGCGCACGGCCAGGTAGCCAGCGCTGAAGGAATCGCCCGCCGCGGTGGTATCAACCACTTTCTCTTTCGGCAGCTTAACGGCCGGGACGTCCAGCTGCGGCTGTCCGGCAATCGCCACCAGACAGGAGTCGGCGCCGCGCTTAACCACTACTTCTTCCACGCCGGCGGCATGGGTGCGGGCAATCACTTCCGCCACCGGCTTCTCGCCCCACAGCGCGTCTTCGTCATCGAGGGTCAGGAAGGCGATATCGGTGCAGCTCAGCATCTGCTGATAAACCTGCTGCGTCTCCTCTTTGCTGCTCCACAGGCGCGGGCGATAGTTGTTATCAAAGATAACTTTGCCGCCGTTCGCCCGACACTCGCGCAGCAGGGTCAACAGCTTCTCGCGGCTGGTTGGGTTAAGGATCGCCAGGCTGATGCCGCTGAGATACAGATAATCAAAGGTCGCCAGCTCTTCACAGATGGCCGCGGACTGCTCGCTCTCCAGCCAGAACTTCGCCGCGGCTTCATTACGCCAGTAGTAAAAGGTGCGCTCGCCGGTATCGTCGGTTTCGATGTAGTAGAGGCCCGGTAGCCGGTCGGCCATGCGCTGAATCAGGTCAGTCTGGACATTCTCGCTCTGCCAGGATTCAAGCATTTGCTGGCTGAAGGTGTCCGTTCCCAGGGCGGTTACGTAGTGCACGCCCAGCGCGCTGGCGTCGGTCTGACGCGCAATGTAGACGGAAGTGTTTAAGGTATCGCCGCCAAAGCCGCGATTTACCGCCGCGCCTTTCTCTGACAGCTCAATCATGCATTCGCCGATGACGGCAATTTTCTTAGACATAGTGATGACCTGAAATTAAATCAATATTAACCCTAGTGTGCGCTGGGCCGCTTTTATGGTCAATGATATTAAAACAACGTTCCATTATTTTTTTGACCTGGCGCGGATTATGTGACGAAAACCTCATTCGGCGGAGCAACTGGCGTTTCTCAACTATATTCAGGACTGGCGATACGCAAAAGGAGTGCAGAAGGGATGAGCAGAACCCGAAAAACCGTTGCTATTATTCTTGGAACGATAGTCATACTGATCGTTTTGTTTTTTATCGTGCTGGCGACCTTTGACTGGAACCGCCTGAAGCCGACGATTAATCAGAAAGTGTCGGCCGAGCTGAACCGCCCGTTCGCGATTCGCGGCGATCTGGGCGTCGTCTGGGAACGCCAGCCCGGCGAAAGCGGCTGGCGAAGCTGGATCCCCTGGCCGCACGTTCACGCCGAAGATATCGTCCTCGGCAACCCGCCTGATATCCCACAGGTCACGATGGTGCACCTGCCGCGCGTTGAGGCGACGCTCGCCCCGCTGGCGCTGCTCAGCAAAACGGTCTACCTGCCGTGGATAAAGCTTGAACAGCCCGACGTGCGACTGATTCGACTGTCGGAGAAGACCAACAACTGGACCTTCGACCTGGCCTCGGCGGGGGCGTCTGAGAAAGATGCGCCGCCTTCCAGCTGGTCTTTCCGTCTCGACAATATTCTTTTTGACCGCGGCAAGATTGCTATCGACGACAAGGTGTCGCGCGCAGACCTGACGATTGTGGTTGACCCGCTCGGTAAGCCGCTGGCGTTTAGTGAAGTGACCGGTGAAAAGGGGAAAGGGCAGTCGCAGAAAGTGGGCGATTACGTCTTCGGCCTGCAGGCGAAAGGCAGCTACAACGGACAGCCGCTCACCGGTAACGGAAAAATCGGCGGTATGCTGGCGCTGCGCAGCGAAGGTACGCCGTTCCCGCTGCAGGGGGATTTTCGTTCCGGCACTACCCGGGTCGCTTTTATCGGCACGGTCAGCGACCCGCTTAACCTCGGCGGCGTCGATCTACGGTTGAAGTTTTCCGGCGATTCGCTGGGCGATCTCTACGACCTGACCGGCGTGCTGCTGCCGGATACGCCGGCGTTTTCGACCGACGGGCATCTACGGGCCACCTTCAAGGATAAGGCCGGTTCACGCTTCGCCTATCAGGATTTTAATGGCCGTATCGGCGAGAGCGATATCCACGGTTCGCTGACCTACACCACCGGCAAACCCCGGCCTAAGCTGGAGGGCGATCTCGAGTCCAGGCAGCTAAGGCTGGCGGATCTGGGGCCGCTAATCGGCGTCGACTCCGGCGGCAAAGGGAGCAAAACCGAACAGCGTAAAGGCGAGTCTTCTCCGCAGCCAGCCGGAAAAGTGTTGCCGTATGACCGCTTTGAAACCGACAAGTGGCAAGTGATGGATGCCGATGTGCGCTTTAAAGGGCGGCGCATTGAGCACGGCGGCACGCTGCCCATCAGCGACCTCTCCACCCACGTGATCCTCGAACGGGGCGACCTGCGCCTGCAGCCGCTGCGTCTGGGGCTGGCCAACGGCACCATTGCCGGCAGCATTCATCTGGAGGGGGATAAAAAACCGCTGCAGGGGACGGCGAACCTGCAGGCGCGCCGCATGAAACTGAAAGCGCTGATGCCAAACGTGGAGATGATGCAGAAAACCCTCGGCGAAATGAACGGCGATGTGCAGCTTCGCGGTACCGGCAACTCCGTCGCCGCGCTGCTGGGCAACAGTAACGGTAACCTGAAGCTGCTGATGAACGACGGGCTAATCAGCCGCAACCTGATGGAAATCCTCGGTCTGAACGTCGGTAACTATATCATCGGGCAGATCTTTGGCGACGATGAGGTGCGGGTAAACTGCGCGGCGGCCAATATCGACGTGGTCAACGGCGTCGCCCGGCCGCAGGTGTTCGCGTTTGATACCGAAAACGCGCTGATCAACGTCACCGGGACCGCCAGCTTTGCATCGGAGCAGCTGGACCTCACTATCGATCCGGAGAGTAAGGGCTTTCGTATTATCACCCTGCGTTCCCCGCTGTACGTTCGCGGCAGCTTTAAGTCGCCGAACGCGGGTGTGAAGGCGGGTCCGCTGATTGCGCGCGGCGCGGTAGCGGCAGCGCTGGCGACGCTGGTGACGCCAGCCGCCGCGCTGCTGGCGCTGATCTCACCCGCCGAAGGCGAGGCGAATCAGTGCCGGACCATACTGTCGCAGATGAAAAAATAGTCGGAAAGGAGACTCCCCTGGCCGGATGGTCAGGGGAGCGAGCGGAGAATTACAGCGACTGGTGGCGCGTTTCGTGGGTCAGCAGCAGCGCGATCATCGTCAGCGCCGCCATGGCGGCCAGATAGAGTCCGACCGCAGGCAGACCGTAGTTGCCCTGCAGCCAGGCGGCGATATACGGCGCCACGGACGCCCCGAGGATCGACGAGACGTTGTAGGAGAACGATGCGCCGGTATAGCGAACTTCCGTCGGGAACAGCTCCGGCAGCAGCGCGCCCATTGGGCCAAACGTCAGCCCCATCAGGCTCAGGCCAATCAGCAGGAAGGCAAAGACCAGCAGCGGGTTGCCGGAACCAAGCAGCGGTTTAAAGGCAAACAGCGCGAAGAGGATGATCAGGGTAGTGATCACCACCATGCTCTTACGACGACCAAACGCATCCGCCAGCAGGCCGGCAACCGGCACCATCACGCCAAAACCGATAACCGCCATCATCAGCATCCACAGCACTTCGTTACGCGGCAAACCGAGGCCAATCGGCGCGGCGGCGGTACTGAAGGTCATGGAGTAGACGGTCATGATGTAAAACAGCGTGTAGGTCGCCAGCATGATAAAGGTGCCGAGCACCGTCACGCGGACGTGTTTGGTCAGCAGCGTGCCCAGCGGGATTTTGACCTGTTTCTTCGCGGCGGCAACCTTAGCGAATACCGGCGATTCGTGCAGCGAAACGCGGACGTACAGGCCGATAATCACCAGCACGGCGGAGAAGATAAACGGCATACGCCAGCCCCACTCCATAAACTGCTGGTCGGTCAGCAGCCAGGAGAGCAGCAGGAAGGTGCCGTTAGCGAAGAAGAAGCCAATCGGCGCGCCCAGCTGCGGGAAAGAGCCGTACAGCGCGCGCTTGCGCGGCGGAGCGTTTTCCGTCGCCAGCAGCGCCGCGCCGCCCCATTCGCCGCCAAGGCCGAGCCCCTGGCCAAAGCGCGCCAGCGCCAGCAGCACCGGTGCCATAATGCCAATGGTTTCATAGCCGGGCAGCAGGCCGATAACCACGGTAGAGATCCCCATCGTCAGCAGCGAGGCCACCAGAGTCGTTTTACGGCCTACGCGGTCGCCGAAGTGGCCAAATACCGCGGAGCCGATAGGGCGGGCGATAAAGGCGATAGCGAAGGTGGCCAGCGATTGTAGCGTCGCGGCGGCGGGATCGCCCTGCGGGAAGAAAATATGTGGAAATACAATAACTGCCGCGGTGGCGTAGATATAGAAGTCGAAGAACTCGATGGCGGTGCCAATGAGTGAGGCGACGACGACTTTATTGCGTGAGTTAACCGGAACGGTGTCCTGCGCGTTGTCGAGTGTGGTGGCTGTGGCTTGCATAGATCTTTCTTATTTTTTGCGAACGAAAGGCCATATAGCCACAGCCTTGGGGACATTTCAATCTGTAACAAGGGGCGGGGGAGGTTAAAAAATAGGCAAAAAGTGAATAATTTCTGTGCCAGAAAAATAACTTCTATGAAATGCTTCACATAATTCAAATAATGGTCAATAAAACCAGGTTCAGGTTAAATAAAAGTTACATGTTGGATTTATATGCTGAAATGCCAGGTTGGGCTGAATTTTGCGTCTTTTATTCAGCCCAATAATGATTCAGTCGTGGGCTTTACCCGGCATCCGGCGGTCGTCTTTATATTCGGCGGTGGCAATCCATGCGGCGCAGAACAGCGTCAGGCGGGCAAAGAAATAGAAGAAGGCCATTATCCCTAACACCGAGCCGAACGCCGCCCCGGAGGGGGATTTCACCAGCGCCGGCAGCGTCCAGGTCATGATGATTTTGATTATCTCAAAGCCGACGGCCGCAATCAGAGTGCCGCGAATCAGCGCCTTGCGGCGAGGGCGGTGGCGCGGGAGCCGCCAGAAAATCCAGAAAAACAGCAGATAGTTAGCGAAGATGGAAATCGCCAGGCCAATCAGCCGCCACGCCGGTTTCAGCCACTCAATGTAATCAAGGTAAAGCGCCGAGATAATCATCTGCTGGGCCGAGCCGGCGATGGAGGTGATCGACAAGGTAATGACCAGCGCCACCAGCAGGCCGATCAGCGAGATAAAGTCGCGGAAATATTTGACCCAGATTTTCTCCTGATCCTGCGGCGTGCGCTCCCAGACGTCGCGCGACTGGGCGCGGATGGCCTCACGCAGGTTGCCCATCCAGTTAATGCCGGAGTAGAGCGCCACCAGCAGGCCGACGATACCGACGGCGGTACGCTGCTGTACGGCGGTATTGATGGTATTTTTCAGCGTTGCCGCCAGCGTCGGGTCGCTAACGTTCAGCAGGATTTTATCGAAGATGTCCTGTAGCAGCGTGGGATGCGAGGCGAGAACAAAACCGGCGGCCGCAAAAGAGACCATCAGGATCGGGATCATCGATAAAAACGAGAAGTAGGTGATTGCCGCGCCAAACTGATTACCCAGCCTGTCGTTAAAGCGCTCCGCGGCGCGGATGATATGGGCGACCATATGGTTACGCTGAACTTTTTCCGCCGTTCCGGTGACGCTTTTCAGCGCCTGGTTGGCTTTTTTCGCCACGGTAGAGTCGTTTATCGCAGCCATCGCGCTTTTGTTTTTATCCGGCTGCTGGCCCGGATCCTCGGTTGGGCGTTGAGCGTCGTTTTCCGGCGTCATAAATCATTTCTTCCTTTTTTACAGCGGTATTCATCAAAATTATATACGTAAAATCGCGGATAAGGCGTACCGGGGCCATCGGGTCTATGAATCCGAGAGCGGTTGAAGCGCGCTCTTCTGCCATTGTCCAGGCCTGCGGGAAGTTGATAATGCAATGATATAGTTGATTTTTTTATTCTTATTCAGGCCTCATCCGCCATCCGGCAGAAAATATCGGCACCCTCTCAAATACGGATTTTTCATCATGCGGACTAATCAACGTAGTTTTTCATCAGCCCGCCGAGCCACTCCATAAACAGATGTACCCGCCGCGAGAGATTACGCCGGTGCGGGTAAATGAGCGACACCGGCAGCGGTTCGGCGCGGTAGTGGGGAAGAATTTCGATCAGTTCGCCGGTGCGCAGCATTTCGCGAACGCCTATCCGTGGAACCTGAATAATCCCCAGTCCGGCCAGACACGACGCCTGATAGGTCTCGGTACTATTGACCGTAAGCACGCCGCCCGCTTTAACCCAGCGAACCGCGCCATCGCTGACCACTTCAAATCCGAGCGGACGAACGCCCAGATTGCTGGCGTAGTGGATCAGCGCATGATCCGCGAGATCGTCCAGCGACTGCGGATAGCCAAAGCGCGTCAGGTACTGCGGACTGGCGCAGTTAATTTGCGTGAGCTTGCCTAGCGGCCGCGCGATCAGCCCGGAATCTTTCAGCGTACCGACGCGCACCACGCAGTCAAAGCCCTCGCGGACCACGTCGACTAACCGATCGCTGCTGCTGAGCTCCAGTTCGATGCCCGGATACTGCTGCAAAAACGCCGGCAGCTGCGGAATGACCAGCTTTTTCGCCACTGCGACGGGCATATCAACCCGCAGACGCCCGCTGATGCTGGAGGGGTCGAGCTGAAACATACCGTCGAGCTCCTCAAGATTGCTCAGCAGGTCTCTGGCGCGTTCGTAGTAGACCATGCCGTCCTGGGTCAGCTGCACCCGGCGGGTCGTGCGGTGCAGCAGGCGAGCGCCAAGGTGGCTCTCGAGCGCCTGAATCTGGCGCGATACGCTCCCTTTCGGCAGGCCAAGGGTGTCGGCGGCGCGGGAAAAACTTTCCAGCTCCGCTACCCTAATGAACAGCTGCATTGCGTGAATTTTATCCATCCCGGCGGCCTATTGTTGTTCTTCGGGAAACAGTAAAACGTAATTTGCCATATTTATTGTTTTTATAGCAGCTAATAAGCTCTTTAACTCTGCAAATGCAACCGAGAAGGGGTTTTCTGATGACACAACGTATCGCTTTAGTCACCGGCGGCAGCCGTGGATTGGGAAAAAACGCCGCATTGAAGCTGGCTGCGAAGGGAACTGATATTATTCTGACCTGGCGCAGCAACCAGCAGGCTGCGCTGGACGTGGTGGCTGAAATTGAGCGAACGGGCGTGAAAGCCGCGGCATTACCGTTAAACGTCGGTGATGTCGGCAGTTTCGACGCTTTTGCTCAGCAGGTGGCGGAGGTGCTGCAGGAGCGCTGGAAACGGGATACCTTCGACTATTTATTGAACAATGCCGGAATCGGTCTGAATATTCCTTTTGCTGAAACCAGCGAAGCGCAGTTTGATGAATTAATGAACATCCAGTTTAAGGGGCCGTTCTTCCTCACCCAACGCCTGCTGCCGTTATTGCAGGACGGGGGACGGATCCTCAATGTTTCCAGCGGGCTGGCGCGTTTTGCTCTACCGGGCTACGCGGCCTATGCCTCAATGAAAGGGGCGATGGAGGTGCTGACGCGCTATCAGGCGAAGGAGCTGGGGGCACGCGGAATTTCGGTCAATATCATCGCGCCTGGCGCGATTGAAACCGATTTTGGCGGCGGCGTCGTAAGGGATAACGCTCAGGTGAATCAGCATATTGCCGCGCAAACGGCGCTGGGAAGAGTAGGGCTTCCGGATGATATTGGCGATGCCATCGCCGCGCTACTGAGCGATGACCTGCGCTGGATGAACGCCCAGCGCGTAGAAGTGTCAGGCGGGATGTTTTTGTGATCGAGCGCCCCGCCATCGATGATGGCGGGGCAACGCGCATTTCATGCGTTTTCTTACTCCGTAACATACATTCCTGATTTTGCCATCGCCTGCGTTTCCGGGTTCGTTTAAAATAGAAAAATTAATATTGTGTTTATTCTTTTCTTGCCCGGTAATTAAGGATTTCCTTAATTTAAGTGTAATAATTATTGTGAATGAGTAATGGTATCAACAAGGCCTGTAACTATTCATTGTTATGATATTTAGTTAATTCTCTCTATCGGTAAAATGCCCCGGGCCAAACAGCGAGCGCTTATTTTACTTGCTGATATTCCCCTCCCCCTGATTAAATCGGGCATTTCTTTGATGGAGATAAATCCATGCAGGTAATCATGTTTGACAGGCAGTCGATATTTATTCATGGCATGAAAATTGGCCTTCAGCAATACATTCCCGAAATTGATCTTTTTGGCACCTGTCAGCCTGAACAGCTCTGGCAGATGCTGACGGCGCACCCTGACGCGCTGCTCATTCTGGATGGTGATATGCACAGCGAGTTTTGTTGTTGGTTGTTGCAGGAAAAACAGCTTCGCTTCCCGCAATCTCAGGTACTGCTGACTGTTTCTGACAATAATAAGAGCTGGCTACAGCGCGCGCTGCCTTACAATGTGCGGGGCATCGTGCAACGCGAGGAAGGTTTGCAAACTTTCGCTCAGGCGATCAACAGCGTCCTGCTGGGACTGCTCCGTCTACCGGGCGATTGGCTAATGACGGCGGAAGCGCGGGATAATAAATGGGTTCATTTAAGCCAGCGCCAGCGTGAGGTTTTACAGCTGCTGGCCGCCGGTGATTCAAATAAAGAGATTAGCCGTACGTTAAATATTAGCGTCGGCACGGTAAAGGCCCATCTTGAGTCGCTCTATCGCCGGCTTAACGTGAAGAATCGTACCCAGGCGGCGATGATTTTTAATAGCATTAGCGAAACTTAATCGGTGCAGGCTTTGAATCGTGCGCACTCTTCGCGCCGCTGTTCGCGACCGCTGCGAATATTTCCCCATGCGTTCAACGCTTCAGCGAACCGCTGATGGTTAAGATGGGTCAAAACAATATTAAGCGCCGGAGACGCCGCCCCGCAGCTAAAGGCTAAAGAGACCAGCGCATCATATTGCGCTTGATTAAGCGTAACCTGCAGGCTGCGCTTAAGCTCGCGCTGGCATTGCAGTAGATCCACGGTAAGTAAGGTCTCCGCGACCTCGCGCGTGAAGTGGCTGAACGTTTCATAGTCGTTGAGAACGTGGCCGTAGCCAATCACGCGCAGGCCGCTTTCGTCCCGATAGGGGACGAGCGCTAATCCCTGGGCGCGCTTAATAAACTCAAGGCCCTGCAGGCTTAGCGGCGGTATCGTTGGGGACATTTATTGCCTTCCTCTGTTGTCGGCCTGCAGTGTAGAGGAAAAGCCCGTCGCCCCCTATTCGCCAGATGGCCCAGGCTAGTTGTAATCGCGGCGCAGCAGGCCAAAAAGCCAATCGTTGTGCCAGCGACCGTTGAGCCAGTAGCATTCGCGTAGCTCGCCTTCCTGGTGAAAACCCACCTTCTGGAGCAGATTTTTGGATGCCAGGTTGCCCGCGGTGACGGTTGCCGTAAGCCGCCGGATGCCGCCCGTGGAGAAGGCGTAATCGCATAGCGCGCGCAGAGATTCATAGCCGTAACCCTTGCCCTGTGCATGGGGAGCGAACAGAAAACCCGCTTCAGCGCTGTCGGGGGCATGGTGATGATAACCGGTGAGGCCAAGGGGGGCGTGGGTATAGCGGTCGCGTACCACCAGGCACAGCCAGTGGGTCGCCCCCGGCGACCACGCGGGAAGCCGCGAATCAAAAGCGTCGCGAATTTCCGCTACCGGGCGAGGATCCGCGACGTAGAGCATGACCTGGGGGTCTTGCTGTAGGCTGAGAAAAAAGGGCCAGTCGTCAAGCTGCAGCGGCGAGCAGCGCAGGCGTGGGGTAACCAGTTCAGGCATGGCAAGAGTTCCGGCGAAAGTCGATGCCATGAACATAGCAGGACATCGACCCCGGGAATAGCGCGCTTTTACAACGGCTCGCCGTACAGTCCGATAAGCCGGCGCACCACGCCGTTGGTCCAGCCGAAGCCGTCCTGGAGGGGATATTCACCCCCTCCGCCTTCGTGGGGCGTGGCGCTGGCGATATGGTACTTTTCAATCAGCTTGTAGTGCTGTTTATAGTAATGATTCACCGTTTGCAGCCAGCTCTGCGCTATCTCATCGCCGAGCGGATCCTGGCCGTACATTTTAAAACCCTGTACCGCCATCCACTGCAGCGGCGCCCAGCCGTTGGGTTTATCCCACTGTTCGCCGCTTTCATATTCGGTCGCCATAATACCGCCCGGAGTGAGCAGGCGGGCGCGTACCGCGTCGGCGAGCCTGTCGGCCTGTTCATGGGTCGCTAAGCCGACGTAGAGCGCGACGATGCTGGCGGCGGAAAACAGCGCCAGCTGCTCGCGGCGCCAGTCGTAATCGCGAAAACAGCCGCTCTCGTCATCCCACAGATAGCGGGTCACCGCCGCCCGGCGGTCGCTGGCCTTCTGGCGAAACGCGGCCTCTGTTTCCCGATCGCCCTTGAGGCCGGAGAGGTTGGCGATGGTGTTCTCCAGCTTGAACAGGAAGGCGTTCAAATCAATGGGGATAAACTGGGTGGTACGGATGCTCGCCAGCCGGGTGATATCGCGCAGCCAGCGGCTGGAGTAGTCCCAGCCGGATTCCGCTCCGGCGCGCAGGTCGCGATAGACCTCGTTCGGCGGGCGGCCGGAGTGTTTTGCCGTTTCGACATCTTCCCGCCATGACTCATCGCGCGGCGTATCGCGATCGTCCCAGTAGCGGTTTAGCAGCGAGCCGTCCGGCATACGCACCACGTGGCGGTAGGCCTGATTGGGGATCAGCGATTCCGCGCCGTCCATCCAGAAGCTGTACTCCATCTGCAGATGGTCAAGGTACCGTTTAGCGCCGCGGACGCCATCTTCTTCAAACAGTTCAACCATCAATGCAAAGACCGGGGGCTGCGAGCGGCTGAGATAATAAGTGCGGTTGCCGTTGGGAATATGGCCGTAGATTTCAATCATCCACGCGAAGTTGTCGGCCATGCACTTCAGCAGATCTTCGCGGCCGCTTTCCGCCAGCCCCAGCATGGTGAAGTAGGAATCCCAGTAGTAGGTTTCGCTAAAACGGCCGCCGGGAACGATATATGACTGCGGCAGCGCCAGCAGCGACGACCAGGGAATATGATCCTGCGGCTCGCGGGTCAGCACGGGCCACAGGTTATCAATATGCTCTTTTAACGATCGATTAGGATCGGAGACGTAATCCTCGGCGCGGCTATCCGGCAGCCAAAAGTGATCTTCAACGAACTGGCGGAGATCGAATCCGGGAGTGCGCCTTACGCGACGGTAGTGAATCAAAATATCCAGCGGGTCCTGCTTCGGCGCGCAGTCAGGGAAGGTTTTGCTATCGGCGAAAATGCGTGACTTCTGGACGTGAGCGAACAGTTCCAGATAGCGATCGGCAGGGGTCAGGGCATCCGAGGCGGGCAGCCCTTCAATGATCTCCGGTTCGGGTTCGGCGTCGAACATTTCATCCAGCTTTAACTCATACGGATCGGCTTCGTAGCACGGATCGTTTTCGATCCTGAGCTCATCGTCATCAACGTTGCGTAATTTCTGGCTGAACATAGTGGTACGGACCTCCGGATTGCGTCAGTAGAGGATGCCGGGCGCGCCCGACCTGTCTATTAAGCTTAGACATTCGCAGCGGGAAACGAAAAGAGAAGCGTGCGGTAGATCACGCTTTGTTCTAAGCCTTCAGCTCGAGGTTTCTGCTTTAACTATTTGACCTGGCGCATTAAAACCATTTTAACCGCTTCGTATTGCGCCAAAAAATTCGGAGATTTCGTTTTGCAACAAAATCTAAATTTCCGGGCGCTTTAGCAATAAAGCCATTACTCCCACGCGGCTTCCAGCATCTCCAGCAGCTGCTCGCTGGTCAGCATGACCGGGTTAGCCTTCATCGATGATGAACTGCTGGCGGCGAGGGCCGCGGGTTCCAGCGCTTCGCGGGGGACGCCGAGCTCGCGCAGGTTGCCCAGCCCGGCGCGCTGGCTCCACTCGCGCAGGCTCTCCCAGGCGTTGTTCGGGTCGACGTCCAGCCCCGCCGCCAGCCACTGGCGTACGTCGGCAAAGCGCTGGCGGATTTTTTCGTCGCTAACCTGGGTTTCATTGAGCGCCAGGCCGAAGGGAAGCAGGCTGCCGCAAAGCGCGCCGTGGGCGGCGTTGCTCAGACCGCCTAAGGGGCCTGCCAGACCGTGAATCACGCCGAGGCCGGCGTTGGCTAACGCCAGTCCGCCGCACAGGCTGACCCATGCCATCTCATCGCGGCTATCCGGGCACTCTTTTACCATCAGCGTTCTGAGCGCTTTGATGCCGCGCGGGATCGCCTCCCGGCAGAGCGCGTCGGTAAACGGATTGGCGCGGGCGCACAGCCACGGCTCAATCACCTGGGTGATGGCGTCAAGACCGGAGGCTAAGGTCACCGCGCGCGGCGCGTTGTCGGTGAGCGACGGGTCGATAATCGCCAGATCCGGCAGCATGCGGTCATCGCGCAGGCTGACTTTACGCTGCTGTTCAGGGACGTTGATCACCGCGTTCTTTGTGACTTCCGCCCCGGTACCGGCCGTGGTGGGAATGGCGACGAACGGCAGCGGATTGGCCTCTAACAGGCGCCCGGAGCCCACCACTTCCAGATATTCAATCGCGGGTCCCTGAGCGGGCACCAGCGCCGCAATGGCTTTGCCCGCATCAATGACCGCGCCGCCGCCGAGGCTGACCACCGCCCCGACGCCTTTTTCCCGCGCCAGACGAACGCCCCGTTCAATGTCCTGCAGGCTGGGTTCATGGGCGATAGAGAGCGTAGTGACGTGCAGCTGGCGCGCGTGGAGTTCGCTTAACAAAAACTCTGCGCGCGTCAGGCTGGCGCCGTGAACCAGCAGTATCTGTGCGCAACGTCCGGCGAGCCAGGGCGCAGCGCTACAAGCAAGGCAGCGCCCAAAGCGGATATTGCCCGGCGTTAAAACGTTAAAAGAGGTCAGCATGTCGGATAACCTGTTCTGGAGAAAAATCCTGCAATCCACTATACACATTATCCGGGTGTACATGCGTCGCCGATGCAGTATTGTGAAACAACCATCTCTTTTGATTGAGGAATTGCTGACAATGCTAAAAATACTGGGCAAACGCTCATCAATTAACGTGCGTAAAGCGCTGTGGACCTGCGAGGAAGCGGGACTTGAGTATCAGCAGGAGGATTACGGCAGCGGGTTTCAGTCCATCGAGACGCCTGAGTTTCGCGCCCTTAACCCGAACAGTCTGGTACCCGTGCTGCTGGATGACGACTTTGTGCTGTGGGAGTCGAACAGCATCTGCCGCTACCTGGCGCGCAAAGCCGGGCGGGAAGACCTGCTCCCCACGGCGCCGCGGGCTGCCGCCGAGGTTGAGCACTGGATGGACTGGCAGGCAACGGAATTTAACACGGCCTGGCGCTACGCCTTTATGGGGCTGGTGCGCAAGGACCCGCGCTTCCAGGACCCGGCGGCTATCAAAGAGAGTATCGCCGCCTGGACCCGCTGCGTGCAGATCGTCAATACGCAGCTGCAGCAAACCGGGGCATGGGTCGCCGGTAGCGAGTTTACGCTGGCGGATATTGTCCTTGGCCTGTCGGTGCATCGCTGGAAAATGACGCCGTTCGCCCATCCTGAAATGGCGGAAGTGGAGCGCTGGTATATGGCGCTGAATCAGCGGCCGGCGTTTAAGCGCCACGGCAATAATGGCGTGGCGTAGAGATAAAAAAAGAAGCTCCTGAGAGCTTCTTTTTCATGCGTGGTGCGCGTCTTAGCGCATGGTCACAAACTCTTCCGCGGCGGTTGGGTGGATAGCCACGGTATTGTCGAAGTCTTTCTTGGTTGCGCCCATTTTCAGCGCCACCGCGAAGCCCTGCAGCATCTCATCCATCCCGAAGCCGATACCGTGAATACCGACAATCTTCTCTTCCGGGCCGACGCAGACCAGCTTCATGCGGCACGGCTGGCGGTGTGAGGTCACGGCGGTATACATGGCGGTGAAAGAGGATTTATACACCTTCACCGCTTCATCGCCGTACTGCTCGCGCGCCTGCGGCTCAGTTAAGCCGACGGTGCCGATAGGCGGATGGCTGAACACCACGGTCGGGATGTTGCTGTAGTCCAGATGTTCGTCCGGCTTGTTGTTAAACAGACGCTCGGAGAGACGACGGCCTGCGGCGACGGCGACCGGGGTCAGCTCGACGGCGCCGGTATTATCGCCCACGGCGTAAATACCCGGAACGTTGGTGTTCTGGAATTTATCGACCACGATATAGCCTTTATCGTTGGTTTTTACCCCGGTAGCGGCGAGGTTGAAGTTATCAGTCGCCGGTTCGCGACCGATCGCCCAAATCAGGCAGTCCACGGTCTGGCTGCGGCCGTCTTCCAGTTCCAGGGTCAGGCTGCCGTCGGCATTTTTAACCACCGCTTGCGGAATGGCGTTGGTGTGCAACTGCGGGCCTTCGGCGTTCATCACCTCAACCAGCGTTTCCACGATCAGCGGATCGAAGCTACGCAACGGCGCGTGTTTACGCACGAACAGGTGCGTCTCCGCGCCCAGGCCGTTAATCACGCCCGCCAGCTCAACGGCGATATAGCCCGCGCCGACAACCGCAACGCGTTTCGGCAGCGCCGGCAGTTCGAAGAAACCATCGGAATCAATGCCGTATTCGACGCCGGGGATATTCGGATGGCTCGGGCGTCCGCCGGTGGCGATCAGAATATGATCGGCGGTTATCGTCTCGCCGTTCACTTCGATGGTTTTCGCATCGACAAAACGGGCGAAGCCTTTAATCACGTCGACCTTATTTTTGCCCAGCACGTTATCGTAGGAGGTGTGGATACGATCGATATAGGCGCTACGGCTGGCGACCAGTTTATCCCAGTCGAAGTGATTGATCGTGGTATCAAAACCGTAATCCGGGCCATACAGATGGATAGCTTCGCGAATCTGCGCCGCATGCCACATCACTTTCTTCGGTACGCAGCCGACGTTTACGCAGGTACCGCCCAGGTCTTTGGCTTCAATCAGAGCGCACTTCTGGCCGTGCATAGCGGCACGGTTAATGGAGGCGATACCGCCGCTGCCGCCGCCAATGGCGATATAGTCATAATGCTTGCTCATGAGTCTTATCCTTAATGTCTGATTGGCGCGATTGTATACCTGAAATCAATAGTTTCCACCGATGACTGCGATTACTCAGGCACGATCCAACTGACGGTGGCATGGCCGATACCGGTCGGCACCAGCTTTTTATGCAGCCACGGCAGAACGTTGTTCATCTGCTGCTCCAGCTTCCACGGCGGGTTGATGACGATCATCCCGGAGGCGGTCATCCCGCGCTGGTCGCTGTCCGGGCGCACCGCCAGCTCGATTTGCAGAATTTTGCGAATGCCGGTGGCCTCTAACTCTTTGATCATGCGCTTAATCTGCGCCCGCAGCACCACCGGATACCACAGCGCGTAGGTGCCGGTGGCAAAGCGTTTGTAGCCTTCATGAATACCGGTCACGACCGCCTGGTAGTCGCTTTTGATTTCGTAAGGCGGGTCGATCAGCACCAGCCCACGGCGAGAAACCGGCGGCAGCTTAGACTTCAGCTGCTGATAGCCGTCGGTTTTTTCAACCCGGGCGCGGTCGTCTTTCTGAAACTCGGCGCGCAGCAGCGGAAAATCGCTCGGGTGCAGTTCGGTCATCTGCAGGCTGTCCTGCTCGCGCAGCAGCTGGCGGGCAATCAGCGGCGAGCCGGGGTAGTAGCGCAGCTGGCCGCTACGGTTGAAGTGCTGAACGACGGAGACATACGGCTCCAGCTCGGCGGGCAGGTCATCCTGCTGCCAGATGCGGGCGATGCCTTCGAGATATTCACCGGTACGTTCGGCATGTTCGCTGCTCAGCTGATAGCGGCCAGCCCCGGCGTGGGTGTCCAGATAGAGAAACGGTTTTTCTTTCTCTTTGAGCGATTCAATGATCAGGCTCTGAACGGTGTGTTTAAGAACGTCGGCGTGGTTGCCTGCGTGAAAGCTATGACGATAACTGAGCATGGATACGGTGATTCCGGGATTTAGACAAGATTACCGATAGTTTACCGCAGATCGGCCTGGATTACCGCCGCGCTGTTTCCATTCCGCTTAAAGCGTTGCAAAACATAACCGTGTCATAAAAGCGTCAAACAGAGAGGCTAGCGTCACGTACAGGCAAGGTAATTGTTTGAATAAAAGGAAAAATAATGAAAATGCAAATCACGCTTCTCGCAACGGCGCTCGTGCTGGCGCTGCCGGTACTGGCGAAAGAGGTCCCTTTGAACCAGGCGGCAACAATGGCCAACGCCGTGACGTCAGCCGCCGCCAGCCCGGCGTTTGACGCGCTGGAGAGCCAAAGCCTGTCGCAGCTGCGCAACGCGCTGAAGGGCGATGCGGCGACCCTGACTCGCGACCAGCTTGAACACGCCAGACAGAATAAAACCCAGGCGGATACCGCGTGGCTGAAGGCCAGCGGGTACGACTTTCAGACCAAAGCCAACCAGCAGGCGGGAATCGAGCTGCTCTCGGCGTTCACTGCGCTGCCGCAGGCGGTGATTGAGCAAAATCTGGCGACGGTCACCGCCATTAACCGCGATGCCGTACAGACCTCCCGCCATCAGGCGCTGGCGGATGCCGAGGGCATCAGCTATCTCTACTTCCTCAGCGATGCGCTGGGGCCGCGCCTCGGCAAAGCGTTCCTCGCCGCCTACGACAAAGGCGAGCTCGGTAAGGCGGCGGCGCTGATCAAAGCCTCTGAAGTGAGTACCGGGGCGGCGAAAAAGCACTTTAACAACCCGCGTCCGTTCCTGATTCAGGGCAATACCATCCATCTGGTGCCGGACGATGTGGTCGTTAAGGACAATAAGCCCTATACCGCAGACGGCGGCTCGTTTCCAAGCGGGCACACCAATACAGGCTATACCGACGCTCTGCTAATGGCGGAGATGATCCCGGAGCGCTTCGATGCGCTGGTTACCCGCGGCGCTCGCTATGGCTATTCGCGCATCGTGCTGGGCGTGCACTATCCGCTGGACGTGATGGGCTCGCGGATGGTGGCGCAGCGCAACGTCGCCCACTATTTGAATGACGCGAAGTATCGCGGGCTGTTTAATGAGGCCCGCGACCAGCTGCGCGCCGCGCTGGAGAAGGAGTGCGGCACGACGCTGGCGGAATGCGCGAAGATGTCTGCGAAAGACGATCCGTATCGCGACCCGGCGATGAAGGCGTTTTATCGTTTCACCATGACCTACGATTTGCCGCAGCAGAAGGGCGAAAAACAGAGCCTGAAGGTGCCGCAAGGGGCTGAAGTGCTGCTGGAGGCTGCGCTGCCGAATCTGTCCGCCGCGCAGCGTCGGGCGCTGATGGTCAAAACGGCGCTGCCCGCAGGGTATCCGCTCTCCGGTGAGAATGACGCTCAGCAGTTCTGGCAGCGGCTGAATCTGCCGGCGGCGTATCAGATGGCGAATAAAGCGCATTAAACCTGAAGCAGTCCGGCAACGTCCCGGAGGCGGCGCTTGACGCGCCTTGTCCGGGCTACTGGTCCGCAGACGGTGGTGAGCTCGTAGTCCCGGTAAGGCGCGAGCCGCCGCCGGGCGGTTTTATGCGGGCGTACCGGATGAGGTTGGTTTAAGGCCGATCTAGCTCTCTTTGGTGGATTTTACCGCAGGCAGAGCGCGATTCATCGGCACCGGCAGCCAGGCGCGAATTAATAATCCGCCGCGTTCGCTGGAACCAAGTTCCAGCTTGCCGTTATGGTTATCGATGATGCGCTGAACGATAGCCAGGCCGAGGCCGGTTCCGCTAATCGTACGGGCGCTATCGCCGCGCACGAACGGCTGAAACAGATGCTCGCGCTGCTCTGGTTTAATCCCCGGACCGTCATCTTCCACCTGGAACCAGGCCCGGTTTCCCTCGCTGCCGCTGCTGACTTTAATCCAGCCGTTGCCGTAGCGGGCGGCGTTAACCACCATATTCGCCAGCGCGCGCTTGATGGAGAGCGGATGCACGCGCAGCGGGATCTCGCCCGGCTGCAGATCGGTGGCGATTTCTCGCTCGTAGCCGCTCTCCGCCGCAATCACTTCCCCCAGCACCGCGTTAAGGTCCGTCAGCTCCATCGGCATCTCCTGACCGGTGCGCAGGTAGTCGATAAACTGCTCAATAATGGCGTTACACTCTTCGATATCTTTATTAATCGATTCGGCGAGATAGCCGTCCTCTTCGCCCATCATCTCCGTCGCCAGACGAATACGCGTGAGAGGGGTGCGTAAATCATGGCTGACTCCGGCCATCAGCAGCGTACGGTCGTCCGCCAATTGCTTCACGCCAGCCGCCATATGGTTAAAAGCGCGGGTTACCGACCGCACTTCCGATGCGCCGTATTCGCGCAGCGGCGGGGGAATAATGCCTCGCCCGACCTGCAGCGCCGCGTGCTCCAGGTCGACCAGCGGTCGGTTCTGAATACGAATAAAGAGCCAGGCGCCGCCAATCGCCAGCAGCATGATGGCCAGGGTGTAGCGGAACAGCGGCGAGAAGTCGCCCTGGTGGATTTCGGTCAGCGGTACGCGCACCCAGATATTGGGGGAGAGCCAGGTTTTCAGCCACACCACGGGCGAGCTTTTATTCACTTCCACCCGCACTTCGGTCGGCCCGCCGAGCTGGTGCGCCATCTGCTGACTTAAGAATTCATAATGCTGCGCCCAGCGCAGGCCTGCGTCTTCCGCCGCTTCGTTGGAATAGAGCGAAATGCCCAGCTCGCGATAAATCTCGCGGCGAAACGCCGGGGGCACCACCAGTTGGGTGCCGTCTTCCAGCTGCAGTTTATCGGTCATCAGCATACGCACTTCGTAGGCCAGAACCTTATTAAACTGCTGGAGACTGGGCAGGATCGCGAAATTCAGCACCACTAAATAGGTCGTCACCAGGCTGGCGAACAGCAGGGTGACGATCAGTAACAGGGTGCGGGCAAACGAGCTTCGCGGCGAAAAGCGCACGCGTTTCATGCCTTAGAGCCGTCCGGGACGAAAACGTAGCCCAGGCCCCAAACGGTCTGGATATAGCGTGGATGCGCCGGGTCTTCTTCCACCATGCGGCGCAGACGGGAGATTTGTACGTCGATGGAACGTTCCATGGCCGAATATTCACGGCCGCGGGCGAGGTTCATCAGCTTATCGCGGGATAATGGTTCGCGCGGATGGCTCACCAGCGCTTTCAGTACCGCGAATTCACCGCTGGTCAGCGGCATGGGTTCATCTTCACGGAACATCTCGCGGGTGCCGAGGTTCAGCTTGAACTTACCAAAGGCGATCACCGCCTCTTCCTGCGAAGGCGCGCCCGGCAGTTCATTAGCCTGGCGGCGCAGCACGGCGCGGATACGGGCCAGCAGCTCGCGCGGGTTGAACGGTTTTGGGATGTAGTCGTCGGCGCCGATTTCCAGGCCCACGATACGGTCAACTTCTTCCCCTTTCGCCGTGACCATGATGATCGGCATCGGGTTGCTCTGGCTGCGCAGGCGGCGGCAAATGGACAGGCCATCTTCGCCCGGCAGCATGAGATCCAGCACCATCAGGTGGAAGGATTCACGAGTCAGCAGGCGATCCATCTGTTCAGCGTTCGCCACGCTACGAACCTGGAAGCCCTGCTCGGTCAGATAACGTTCGAGTAGCGCGCGCAGGCGCATGTCGTCATCGACAACCAGAATCTTATAATTCTCTTGCATTGTTTATACTCCCAAAGGTTCACTGCAATTGTCAGTACGTATTCTCAAAAAAGCCCGGGTCGCCCACCAGCGAAATCTGGTATATATTCCAGGCTAAATTGTTACAAAGCATATTTAACAGCAGCTTAAGTATACATTTAAGCATAAGACACATTATTTATCCTGTTGCTATGATGACGTGCGACGAATTGTGCGCAGCATTGCACAAAGATTTGTAATCAGGAGCCGGAACCTTCGATGAAAACGCCGCTGATCACCCGTGAAGGGTATGAAAAACTGAAGAAAGAGATGGACACCCTGTGGCGCGAAGAACGTCCGGAAGTTACCAAAAAAGTGACCTGGGCGGCGAGCCTTGGCGACCGCAGCGAAAACGCCGACTATCAGTACAATAAAAAGCGCCTGCGTGAAATCGACCGCCGGGTGCGCTATCTGACCAAATGCCTTGAGCAGCTGAAAATCGTCGATTATTCGCCGCAGCAGGAGGGGAAGGTTTTTTTCGGCGCGTGGGTGGAAATTGAAAACGATGCGGGCGAGACGAAGCGCTTTCGGATTGTCGGCTACGATGAAATCTTTGGCCGCAATGACTACATCTCCATTGATTCGCCAATGGCGCGCGCGCTGCTGAAAAAAGAGGTCGGCGATTTAGCTATCGTTAACACGCCCGCGGGCGAGGCGGCCTGGTATGTTAATGAAATTGAATACGTCAAATAAGCCCGGAACATTCCGAGAGGCTTGGGTCGTGGCTGGCATTTTACCGTGTCAGTCCGTATAACTATCCCCCTGATTTTTGATCCTAAAGATGAATTAAACCGATGATGAATGATTCGCTCTGCCGCATTATTGCGGGTGAACTTCAGGCCAGGGCTGAACAGGTAGAAGCTGCCGTTCGCCTGCTTGATGAAGGGAACACCGTGCCGTTTATCGCACGCTATCGTAAAGAAGTCACCGGCGGTCTGGATGACACGCAGCTGCGTAATCTGGAAACCCGCCTGGGTTATCTGCGTGAACTCGAAGATCGCCGTCAGGCAATCCTGAAGTCCATCGGTGAACAGGGCAAACTGACCGAGGCGCTGGAAAAAGCCATCAACGGGACCTTGAGTAAGACCGAGCTCGAAGACCTCTACCTGCCGTACAAACCGAAGCGCCGCACCCGCGGGCAGATCGCCATTGAGGCCGGGCTGGAGCCGCTGGCCGAGCTGCTGTGGAACGAACCGTCTCACGACCCGGAAACCGAAGCCGCCAAATATATCGACGCGGATAAAGGCGTCGCGGACAGCAAGGCCGCCCTCGACGGCGCGCGCTATATCCTGATGGAGCGCTTTGCGGAAGACGCCGCCCTGCTGGCGAAAGTGCGCGACTATCTGTGGAAAAACGCCCACCTGGTGGCGACCGTCGTCAGCGGTAAGGAAGAGGAAGGGGCGAAATTTCGCGACTACTTCGATCATCACGAACCGATCGCCACCGTGCCGTCGCACCGCGCGCTGGCGATGTTCCGCGGCCGCAATGAAGGCGTGCTGCAGCTCTCTTTAAACGCCGACCCGCAGTTCGACGAGCCGCCGAAAGAGAGTCACGGCGAGCAAATCATTATCGACCATCTCGGCCTGCGCCTGAACAACGCCCCGGCGGACAGCTGGCGTAAGGGCGTGGTGAGCTGGACGTGGCGCATCAAGGTGCTGATGCACCTCGAAACCGAACTGATGGGCACCGTACGCGAACGTGCGGAAGATGAGGCGATTAACGTCTTCGCCCGCAATCTGCACGACCTGCTGATGGCCGCTCCGGCCGGGCTGCGCGCCACCATGGGCCTCGATCCGGGTCTGCGCACCGGCGTGAAAGTCGCCGTCGTTGACGGCACCGGCAAGCTGGTGGCTACCGATACCATCTACCCGCATACCGGGCAGGCCGCTAAAGCGGCGGTGGCGGTTGCCGCGCTGTGTGAAAAGTACAACGTTGAGCTGGTGGCGATCGGCAACGGTACCGCTTCGCGTGAAACCGAGCGTTTCTTCCTCGACGTGCAGAAGCAGTTCCCGAAAGTGACCGCGCAAAAGGTTATCGTCAGCGAAGCGGGCGCGTCCGTGTATTCCGCCTCCGAACTGGCGGCGCTGGAGTTCCCGGATCTCGATGTTTCCCTGCGCGGCGCGGTCTCTATCGCCCGTCGTCTGCAGGACCCGCTGGCCGAGCTGGTGAAGATCGATCCGAAATCCATCGGCGTCGGCCAGTATCAGCACGATGTCAGCCAGACCCAGTTGGCGCGTAAGCTGGACGCGGTGGTGGAAGACTGCGTGAACGCCGTCGGCGTCGACCTGAATACCGCTTCCGTCCCGCTGCTTACCCGCGTCGCCGGTCTGACCCGCATGATGGCGCAGAATATCGTCTCCTGGCGCGATGAGAACGGTCAGTTCCAGAACCGTCAGCAGCTGCTGAAGGTGAGCCGTCTGGGGCCGAAAGCGTTTGAGCAGTGCGCGGGCTTCCTGCGCATCAACCACGGCGACAACCCGCTGGACGCCTCAACCGTGCACCCGGAAGCGTATCCGGTGGTGGAGCGCATTCTGGCGGCGACTCAGCAGGCGCTGAAAGATTTGATGGGCAACAGCAGCGAGCTGCGTAATCTGAAAGCCGTTGATTTCACTGATGATAAATTCGGCGTGCCGACGGTAACCGACATTATCAAAGAGCTGGAAAAACCGGGCCGCGACCCGCGTCCGGAGTTTAAAACCGCCCAGTTCGCCGATGGCGTAGAGACCATGAACGACCTGCTGCCGGGAATGATCCTCGAAGGCGCGGTGACCAACGTCACCAACTTCGGCGCGTTTGTCGATATCGGCGTTCACCAGGACGGCCTGGTGCATATCTCTTCCCTGTCGAATAAGTTCGTTGAAGATCCGCACACGGTGGTCAAAGCGGGCGATATCGTGAAGGTCAAAGTGATGGAAGTTGACCTGCCGAGGAAGCGTATCGCGCTGACGATGCGTCTGGACGAACAGCCTGGCGACAGCAACGCGCGCCGCGGCGGCGGAAACGATCGTCCTCAGGGCAACCGCCCGGCGGCGAAGGCCGCTAAACCTCGCGGTCGCGAGGCGCAGCCAGCGGGCAACAGCGCGATGATGGACGCGCTGGCGGCGGCAATGGGTAAAAAACGCTAATCTCTTTCCGGCCCCTTTTCTGAGGGGCCGTTTCTTCTCTGCTCTTCGCCATATTGCGCAAACAAGCATCAGTATTTTCTTATAACCTCTTAATAAGCGCGAATTACGGATAATGAGATTATTATTTTCATTTCGTTAACCAATAACACCTTTATTAAACATTCGCTAAGCAGAAATAATGATTCTCTCTACGGTCGTGACAAAATAGAGTTTGCTCAATATCAACAAATGCTCAATTTCCTGTTTAAAAAAAGAATCGAGCGCATTATATGTATTGATGATAAAAACTATTCTCATTATCATTATTTCCATTGAGTATTTTTTATTCTTCGTTGGCTATGGTCCCTGGCACCGCGTCTGCGGCGCATAGGGGAAAACTCTCTTTCGGTTGGCGATACACAAGTAGGTCCTATGCAATTCACACCTGATAGTGCGTGGAAAATCACCGGCTTCTCCCGCGATATTAGTCCGGCATATCGGCAGAAGCTGCTGTCCCTCGGGATGCTGCCGGGTTCGTCTTTTAACGTGGTTCGCGTGGCGCCGCTCGGCGACCCTATTCATATTGAAACCCGACGCGTTAGCCTGGTATTACGTAAAAAGGATCTTGCGTTAATTGAGCTGGAAGCGGTTGCACAATAATGCCTGACCGGCACTAAGAGTATGAATATGAAAAAATTAACCCTTGGTTTAATTGGTAATCCAAATTCCGGGAAAACAACGCTGTTTAACCAGCTCACCGGCGCGCGCCAGCGTGTCGGGAACTGGGCGGGGGTGACCGTTGAGCGCAAAGAGGGTGGCTTCAACACCACCGATCATCAGGTCACGCTGGTAGACCTTCCGGGCACCTATTCCCTGACCACCATCTCCTCGCAAACCTCGCTGGATGAGCAGATTGCCTGCCACTATATTCTCAGCGGCGACGCCGACATGCTGATAAACGTGGTCGATGCGTCCAATCTGGAGCGTAACCTCTATCTGACGCTGCAGCTGCTGGAGCTCGGCATCCCCTGCGTGGTCGCGCTGAATATGCTCGATATCGCGGAAAAACAGAACATCCGCATCGATGTCGACGCGCTGGCCGCCCGCCTTGGATGCCCGGTAATCCCGCTGGTTTCTACCCGCGGGCGCGGTATCGAAGCCTTGAAAATGGCTATCGACCGCCATCAGCAAAATCAGGATATTGAACTGGTGCACTATCCGCGGCCGCTGCTGCGGGAGGCGGACAAGCTGGCGGAGATGATGGCCACGGACATTCCGCCGCGCCAGCGCCGCTGGCTGGGTTTACAGATGCTTGAAGGCGATATTTACAGCCGCGCCTTCGCCGGAGACGCCGCCCACAAGCTGGACGTAGCCCTGGCGCACCTGAGCGAAGAGCTGGATGACCCGGCGCTGCACATCGCCGATGCCCGCTACCAAAGCATTGCCGCCATTTGCGATGCGGTCAGTAATACCCTCACCGCCGAACCCAGCCGCTTTACCGCGGCGATGGATAAAGTGATCCTCAACCGCTTCCTCGGCCTGCCGGTCTTCCTGTTCGTCATGTATCTGATGTTCTTACTGGCGATTAATATTGGCGGCGCGCTGCAGCCTATTTTTGATGCCGGTTCCGTGGCTATCTTTATTCACGGTATACAGTGGATTGGCTATACCCTGCATTTCCCGGACTGGCTGACGGTATTCCTCGCCCAGGGGATTGGCGGGGGGATCAATACCGTGCTGCCGCTGGTGCCGCAGATCGGCATGATGTACCTGTTCCTCTCTTTCCTTGAAGACTCTGGCTATATGGCGCGGGCGGCGTTTGTGATGGACCGCCTGATGCAGGCGCTGGGTCTGCCGGGGAAATCCTTCGTGCCGCTCATCGTAGGTTTTGGCTGTAACGTCCCGTCGGTGATGGGCGCGCGTACGCTTGATGCGCCGCGCGAGCGTCTGATGACCATTATGATGGCGCCGTTTATGTCCTGCGGCGCGCGGCTGGCGATTTTCGCCGTCTTCGCCGCCGCCTTTTTCGGCCAGAACGGCGCGCTGGCGGTCTTCTCCCTGTACGTGCTGGGGATCGTGATGGCGATTGCGACCGGACTGATGCTGAAGCATACCATTATGCGCGGCGAAGCTTCGCCGTTCGTGATGGAGCTGCCGGTGTATCACGTTCCGCACGTGAAGAGCTTGCTTATCCAGACCTGGCAGCGCCTGAAAGGCTTCGTCCTGCGGGCGGGTAAAGTGATCGTTATCGTCAGTATCTTCCTCAGCGCGCTGAACAGCTTCTCGCTGAACGGTAAGATCGTCGATAATATCAACGACTCGGCGCTGGCGTCGGTCAGCCGGGTGATTACCCCGGTGTTTAAGCCGATTGGCGTACATGAGGATAACTGGCAGGCGACCGTCGGCCTGTTTACCGGCGCGATGGCGAAAGAAGTGGTGGTGGGGACGCTGAACACCCTCTACACCGCCGAAGATATCCAGAACGAAGCGTTTAATCCGCAGGCGTTTAGCCTCGGCGATGAGCTACTGGCCGCGGTGGATGAGACCTGGCAGAGCCTGAAAGACACGTTTAGCCTGAGCGTGCTGGCGAACCCCATCGAAGCCAGCAAGGGCGACGGCGAAATGGCAACCGGCGCGATGGGCGTCATGGGCAGCAAATTCGGCAGCGCCGCCGCGGCGTACAGCTACCTGATATTCGTTCTGCTCTATATTCCCTGCATCTCGGTGATGGGGGCGATTGCCCGCGAGTCAAGCCGCGGCTGGATGATGTTCTCGGTCCTGTGGGGGCTGAATATCGCCTATTCGCTCTCTACGCTGTACTACCAGACCGTCAGCTTTAGCCAGCATCCGCGCTATAGTCTGGTGTGCATTCTGGCGGTAGTGCTGTTCAATATCGTGGTCTTTGGCCTGCTGCGCAGAGCGCGTAGCCGGGTGGACGTCTCGCTGCTGGCGACGCGCAAAACGCCGTCGTCCTGCTGCCAGAGTCCGGCTGGCGATTGTCACTAAGGAGCGATAATGGCGTCGTTAATTGATGTGCGCGATATGCTGGCCCTGCAGGGGAGGATGGACGCAAAGCAGCTCAGCGCCCGCCTGCAAGCGCCGCAGCCGTTGATCGACGCGATGCTGGGTCGTCTGGAAGCGATGGGTAAAGCGGTCAAAGTAACCGAAGATGCCGATGGCTGCCTCTCCGGCAGCTGTAAAAGCTGCCCGGAAGGCAAAGCCTGCCTGCGGGAGTGGTGGTCGCTGCGCTGATGGGTATGTAAAGGCTGGTTTCCCCGGATTGCGGCTAACGCCTTATCCGGGCTACGAGAGACAGTCTGGTAGCCCGGGTAAGGCGTTTACGCCGCGACCCCGGAGATTCGACCACAGATTGGTACGGTTTGGGGTGGGTAGCCCGGACAGGCGCAACGCGCCGCCTCCGGGAACTTGCTGCGGCATATACCGCAAGCGGGTCCCGGGACCCGCTTTCTGGCTTACTTGTAGACGTCCGCGTTAGCGTGAACCGTTTTCTCGTTCTTCTCGCCTGCAATCACCACGAAATAGGTGCCGCCCAGCTCATCCGCTTTTTTCGACAGATCGCGCTTTGCATCCATCGGAGAGGTCGTTCTTGAGGTGGTAATCGAACCGATTTTGGTCAGGTTCATCTTAGCCACTTCGTCTTTTTGAATTTCCTTGGCGGCGAACGCGCCGAAGGACAGGGAGCCAATCACCAGAGATGCAACAATTCCTGTAACAAATTTCATAGCCTCTACTCTCCATTAGGTTGTTTTTTTTAGGTCACGGGTCCGGCGTGAAATAGTCAACCCCCGCAACAACCTAAGTATTGCTGCACCCTGCGTTTTTACCACGTCCCGCTATAAAAATTTATCGAACTCACGCTTCAGCTCAATCAGAGGAGCGCAAAACGCCTGCGGATGTGAAATGAACGGCGCGTGGGCGGCCTTATCGAAAATCATCGACGTGCTTTTTGGCCACAGCGCATCGAGAATCGGGATGATTTTACGCGGCACCAGGCCATCCAGGCGACCGTACAGGCGCAAAAACGGCACGTCGAGGGTGGTCAACGCCTGACGTAAATCGGCGGTCTTAAGGATCTCCAGCCCGCCGTTTAAAACCTCCGGCGACGGCATCGGTAGCGACAGCACCGTGCTCTTCAGCGCTCTCGCGTCCTGGCGCGCGCTTTCGGTACCCATGGTTTGCAGCGCCAGAAAGCGCTCGACGGTGCGCTGAAAATCTTCGCTCAGCTGCTGTTGAAATCCGCTTAGCACCTCGGGCTTGATGCCGGGCCAGCTGTCGTGAGCGCTAAAGCAGGGGGAAGAGGCGACGGTGACCAGCGCCTGCACGCGCTCGGGATGCGTTATTGCCGCCTGGCTGGCTACCAGCCCGCCGAGGCTCCAGCCAAGCCAGATCGCGCGGTCCGGCGCTTGCTCCAGCACCCGTTGCGTCATCTCCTCCAGCGACATTGCGCCAAAGCCGCCGCTGCGGCCATAGCCCGGAAGGTCGACGAGGTGCAGCGTAAAATGCGAGGACAGCTGCGGCGTAATGCAATCCCACACCCCGGCATTCAGCCCCCATCCGTGCAGCAGCACAAGATGACAATTTCCTTCGCCCGTAGTCTGCCACGCCAACTCTTTCATCAGTTACTGTTCTCTTTCCACCACAATGAGGGGAAATATGCTAACAGCACACAGCTTATGCTGGCTATGCCAAATGCCGCTGGCCATTGCCCGCTGGGGGATCTGCTCGCGTTGCGCGTCTGCGCTGCTGGATTCTGAACCGCTTTGCCCGCAGTGCGGCCTGTCGGCTCGGTCAGACGCGCTGCCCTGCGGGCGCTGCCTGCAAAAACCGCCGCCGTGGCAGCGGCTGGTGGCGGTCAATGACTATCGTCCGCCGCTGAGCGGCCTGATTCACCAGTTGAAATTTACTCAGCGGCCCGAGCTGGCCCCGGCGCTGGCGCGTCTGCTGCTGCTGCGTATACGCCAGCGTCGGGATCTTCCCCGACCGGACCGGATCATTAGCGTACCGCTCTGGCAGCGGCGCCAGTGGAAGCGGGGGTTTAATCAGAGCGATCTGCTGTGTCGGCCGCTATCCCGCTGGCTGGGCTGCGCCTGGCGTAGCGATGCGCTGACCCGTCGGCGCCGTACCGCCACCCAGCATCAGCTCAGCGCCAGATTGCGTAAACAGAACCTGAAAAACGCCTTTCAGCTTGAATTGTCGCTACAGGGCCACCATATCGCCATTGTGGATGATGTCGTCACCACCGGAAGCACCGTCGCCGAGATATCCCGCCTGCTTTTGCGAAACGGCGCCGCGACGGTTCAGGTATGGTGTATATGCCGTACCTTGTAGACCCCTGCTGATGGGCGTATTATAACCCAGTAAAATAGTCAACTATTAGGCCAACGCTATGATCCGTATTTCCGATGCTGCACAAGCGCACTTTGCCAAACTGCTGGCAAATCAGGAAGAAGGGACACAAATTCGCGTATTTGTGATCAATCCCGGCACCCCTAACGCCGAGTGCGGCGTGTCCTACTGCCCACCGGATGCGGTGGAAGATTCCGATACTGCGCTGAAGTTTGAACAGCTCACCGCGTATGTCGATGAACTTAGCGCGCCGTATCTGGAAGACGCTGAAATCGATTTTGTTACCGACCAACTGGGCTCCCAGCTGACGCTGAAAGCGCCAAACGCCAAGATGCGCAAAGTGTCCGACGATGCCCCGCTGATGGAGCGCGTCGAGTACCTGCTGCAGTCGCAGATTAACCCGCAGCTGGCCGGGCACGGCGGGCGCGTCACGTTGATGGAAATCACCGAAGATGGCCTGGCGATCCTGCAGTTCGGCGGCGGCTGCAACGGCTGTTCGATGGTCGACGTGACGCTGAAAGAAGGGATCGAGAAGCAGATGCTGAACGAGTTCCCGGAACTGAAAGGCGTACGCGATCTGACTGAACACCAGCGCGGCGAGCACTCCTACTACTAATTATCCGCCCGGCTGCCTTTGCGCGGCCGGGCGGCTCCCCCTATGTTACCGCGCAACATTCCCCGCTAAGCGACCCGGCAAAAACCCGGGAAAGAGTATGACTTAAGTCTCATATTTGAAATTTTCACCGCCCAGGTGATTCTCAAACTTCATATGTTACCCGTATCATTCACTTCAGGCGCCACAGATAAAAAAATAGCCAGCTATCCTTTCTCTGGGTAAGGATAAAGCCAGCTTCTACGGCGTCAGACATTTTTTGTTCCGCTCGGAACGGATGAAGTCAATGTTGAAACTATGACGTTACCCATAACAAATTAAGGCCAGGTAAATCATGCCATTAGTCATCGTTGCTATCGGGGTTGCCCTGTTATTGTTGCTGATGATCCGTTTCAAGCTGAACGGGTTTATCGCTCTGGTTCTGGTGGCACTTGCCGTCGGGCTCATGCAGGGCATGCCTCTGGATAAAGTGATCGTATCCATCAAAAACGGCGTTGGGGGAACCCTCGGCAGCCTCGCGCTGATCATGGGCTTCGGCGCGATGCTCGGTAAAATGCTGGCGGACTGCGGCGGTGCGCAGCGTATCGCCACCACGCTGATTGCCAAATTTGGTAAACAACATATTCAGTGGGCGGTTGTGCTCACCGGCTTTACCGTCGGCTTCGCCCTGTTCTATGAAGTGGGCTTCGTGCTGATGCTGCCGCTGGTCTTTACCATCGCGGCATCCGCCGGTATCCCGCTGCTCTATATCGGCGTCCCGATGGCGGCCGCGCTCTCCGTGACCCACGGCTTCCTGCCTCCGCACCCGGGCCCGACGGCGATTGCCACTATTTTCCATGCCGACATGGGCAAGACCCTGCTGTTCGGTACGATTCTGGCGATCCCGACGGTTATCCTCGCGGGCCCGGTTTATGCGCGCTTCCTGAAAGGTATCGATAAGCCGATTCCGGAAGGGCTGCATAACCCGAAAACCTTCACTGAAGAAGAGATGCCGGGCTTTGGCGTCAGCGTCTGGACCTCGCTGGTCCCGGTTATCCTGATGGCGATGCGCGCCGTGGCCGAGATGGTTCTGCCGAAAGGCCATGCCTTCCTGCCGATTGCTGAATTCTTCGGCGACCCGGTGATGGCGACGCTGATCGCGGTACTGATCGCGATGTTCACCTTCGGTCTCAACCGTGGTCGTTCAATGGAGCAGATTAACGATACGCTGACCTCCTCGATTAAAATCATCGCCATGATGCTGCTGATCATCGGCGGCGGCGGCGCCTTCAAGCAGGTGCTGGTCGATAGCGGCATGGATAAATACATTGCTTCTATCATGCATGAATCCAATATGTCCCCGCTGTTTATGGCGTGGTCGATTGCCGCGGTACTGCGTATCGCCCTGGGTTCCGCCACCGTTGCGGCTATCACCGCGGGCGGTATCGCCGCGCCGCTGATCGCCACCACCGGCGTGAGCCCGGAACTGATGGTTATCGCCGTGGGCTCCGGCAGCGTTATCTTCTCCCACGTTAACGATCCGGGCTTCTGGCTGTTTAAGGAATACTTCAACCTGACCATCGGCGAGACCATTAAGTCGTGGTCGGTACTGGAAACCATTATCTCCGTGTGCGGCCTGGTAGGCTGTCTGCTACTGGGGATGGTGGTATAAGCTGCTTGTCAGCCTAAAACGGGCCGGGTCGCCGCGATGCGAACCCGGCTTTTTTATGCGCGATGGCCACCACGGCCAGACTTATCGCAGTAATACCCGCCTGCGCGCGGCGCCTGACATTGAAATTCACCCAACTATCCCCCATTCTAGATCTCATGCTACAGCGCGGGACGCGCGCTTCATTCACCCTATTCAACAGGACTGCGCATATGACCAATCCATTACTGACGCCTTTTTCATTACCGCCATTTTCTGCAATCAAACCCGAGCACGTGGTCCCCGCGGTCACTAAAGCGCTGGATGACTGCCGGGCGGCGGTAGAGCGCGCGGTGGCGCAAGGGGCGCCGTATACCTGGGAAAATCTTTGCCAGCCGCTGGCGGAAGTGGACGATGTGCTGGGGCGTCTTTTTTCTCCGGTCAGCCACCTGAACTCGGTTAAAAACAGCCCGGAGCTGCGCGAAGCCTACGAACAAACCCTGCCGCTGCTCTCCGAGTACAGCACCTGGGTTGGGCAACATGAAGGTCTGTACAAAGCGTACCGCGACCTGCGCGACGGCGATCATTACGCCACCCTGAATACCGCGCAGAAAAAAGCGGTCGATAACGCGCTGCGTGATTTTGAACTCTCCGGTATTGGCCTGGCGAAAGAGCAGCAGAAACGCTACGGCGAAATCGCCGCCCGCCTGTCCGAGCTGGGCAATCAGTACAGCAACAACGTGCTCGACGCGACCATGGGCTGGACCAAGCTGATCGCCGATGAATCCGAGCTCTCCGGGATGCCGGAAAGCGCGCTGGCCGCCGCGAAAGCCCAGGCTGAAGCTAAAGAGCTGCAGGGGTATCTGCTGACCCTCGATATTCCGAGCTATCTGCCGGTGATGACCTACTGCGACAATCAGGCGCTGCGTGAAGAGTTGTATCGCGCGTATTCCACCCGTGCCTCCGACCAGGGGCCAAACGCTGGAAAATGGGATAACGGCCCGGTGATGGCGGAAATCCTCGCCCTGCGCCACGAACTGGCGCAGCTGCTGGGCTTTGACAGCTATGCCGATAAGTCGCTGGCGACCAAAATGGCGGAAAATCCGCAGCAGGTGCTCGACTTCCTGACCGACCTGGCCAAACGCGCCCGTCCGCAGGGTGAGAAAGAGCTGGCCCAGCTGCGCGCCTTCGCCAAAGCCGAATGCGGCGTTGATGAGCTGCAGCCGTGGGATATCGCTTACTACAGCGAAAAACAGAAGCAGCATCTTTACAGCATCAGCGATGAACAGCTGCGCCCGTACTTCCCTGAAAACAAAGCCGTTAACGGCCTGTTCGAAGTGGTTAAGCGTATTTACGGCATTACCGCGAAAGAGCGTACCGATGTTGATGTCTGGCATCCGGAAGTGCGCTTCTTCGAACTTTATGATGATAAAAATGAGCTGCGCGGCAGCTTCTACCTCGACCTCTACGCCCGCGAACATAAACGCGGCGGGGCATGGATGGATGACTGCGTCGGCCAGATGCGCAAGCTTGACGGTACGCTGCAAAAGCCGGTCGCTTATCTGACCTGCAACTTTAACCGTCCCGTCAGCGGTAAGCCGGCGCTGTTCACCCACGATGAAGTGATCACCCTGTTCCACGAATTTGGCCACGGTCTGCACCATATGCTGACCCGTATCGATACCGCCGGCGTATCCGGTATCAGTGGGGTACCGTGGGATGCGGTCGAGCTGCCGAGCCAGTTTATGGAAAACTGGTGCTGGGAGCCGGAAGCGCTGGCGTTTATCTCCGGCCACTATGAAACCGGCGAGCCGCTGCCGCAGGAGCTGTTGGAGAAGATGCTGGCAGCGAAAAACTACCAGGCGGCGATGTTTATTCTGCGCCAGCTGGAGTTTGGTCTGTTCGACTTCCGCCTGCATGCGGAGTTCAGCCCGCAGCAGGGCGCGAAAATCCTCGAAACGCTGGCGGAAATTAAGCAGCAGGTCGCGTTGATTCCCGGGCCGTCGTGGGGCCGTTTCCCGCACGCCTTCAGCCATATCTTCGCCGGAGGTTATGCGGCGGGCTACTACAGCTATCTGTGGGCCGACGTGCTGGCGGCGGATGCCTTCTTACGCTTCGAAGAGGAGGGGATCTTCAATCGCGAAACCGGCCAGTCGTTCCTCGACAACATCCTTAGCCGCGGCGGGTCGGAAGAGCCAATGGTGCTGTTCAAACGCTTCCGCGGACGTGAGCCGCAGCTGGATGCGATGCTTGAGCATTACGGTATCAAGAGTTAATCCTGTTGTGAAAATTTGTTTAATTGATGAAACGGGCGCCGGAGACGGCGCCTTATCCGTTCTGGCCGCCCGCTGGGGGCTGGAGCAGGACGAAGACAACCTGATGGCGCTGGTGATGACGCCCGAGCATCTGGAGCTTCGCAAGCGCGATGAGCCGAAGCTTGGCGGCATCTTCGTCGATTTTGTCGGCGGGGCGATGGCCCACCGTCGCAGGTTCGGCGGCGGTCGCGGCGAGGCGGTGGCGAAAGCGGTGGGTATTAAAGGCGACTACCTGCCGGATGTGGTCGATGCGACCGCCGGCCTGGGAAGGGATGCCTTTGTTCTTGCTTCCGTGGGCTGTCGCGTGCGGATGCTGGAGCGTAACCCGGTGGTTGCCGCGCTGCTTGACGATGGCCTGGCGCGCGGCTACGCCGATGCGGAAATCGGCCCGTGGTTGCAGGAGCGGTTGCAGCTGATCCACGCTTCCAGCCTGACGGCGCTGACCGATATTACCCCGCGCCCGCAGGTGGTCTATCTCGACCCGATGTTTCCGCATAAGCAGAAAAGCGCGCTGGTGAAAAAAGAGATGCGGGTCTTTCAGTCGCTGGTGGGACCGGATTTAGACGCCGACGGTCTGCTGGAACCTGCGCGTCAGCTGGCAACCAAACGCGTGGTGGTCAAGCGCCCGGACTATGCGCCGCCGCTGGCGGACGTGGCGACGCCCAACGCGGTGGTGACCAAAGGCCACCGGTTTGATATCTACGCCGGAACGGTGATTGAGCCGCAATCCGGGCATGTTTCTGACTGAAATAGCGTGCGCGCTTTCCCCGGGGGCGGCGCTCGGCGCGCCTTGCCCGGGCTACGGGTTCGTGCGGTCTGGCGGTTTTGTAGCCCGGACAGGTGCGTAGCTCCGCCTCCGGGGAAGTTTTAATACACCGCCGCGGGCCGTACAGCACGTTTGCCGCACTCCAGGAATCATTCGAGCGCGTATTGCGCTAGCTCTGTCCTTCGTTAATCACCCGCACCGCCTCTGGTGCCGACAATCTGACGCGTCTGAACGGCGGCGAGCTGATGCTGATGTCCGCCTGGGAAGAGCATCTGGCCGGGCTGCAAAAAACCGGGGCCATCACCTCCCGGCTGTTCCTTAACTGGCCGATCCTCCTCGAAACGCAACAGGCGCTGAGTAAAGCCTCCGGCTCCACGCCGAGGAACAGGCAGGTCAGCCCGGACGTGAAGCGCCCCGACACCGATGTACAGTTTTACGGTAAGGTCTACAGCGCGCAGCTCAGGAAAGAGTTCGTGCGTGAAGTGATGATGCAGTGAAAAATTCCCCTGCCGTGCTGGCAGGGAATGTTTATTTATACAAACGGGGCAAGCGGGTCGGCAGTCTCGAACGCCACCGCTTTATCGGCTTGTGGCGGATAAATCAGCTCGCTGACGATCGACATCTTGAGTTTTTTCGCTTCGGCGCGCGTCAGTTTCACCTGCTGATCCCAGCCCTCGGTGTAAACCGCGCCCCATTCGCCCAGATCCAGACAGGTGACGTACATCTCCTGACGATACGGCAACGGTTCAACGTTCAGCAGGCTTGCAGCCGCGTTATTCCCGGCAAACTTGCCCAGCAGAATCGCGTGCTGGCAGGTCATTAACGCGTGATTACCCTTATCATCGGTGGCGGCATAAGCCACGTCGCCGGTGGCATAAATCTCTTCATGCTCCACAACCTGAAGATTAGCATTCACGTGCAGACGACCCTGACGGTCGCGCGGGGCGTCGATCTGTGCCGTTAAGCCGTTAGCCTGAACGCCAACGGTCCATATGACCGTCTGTGATGCAATCGTCCGACCCTCTTTCAGCGTCACACCAGAGCTATCAACGTTCTCCACTTCGGCATTGACCAGCCACTCGACGCCCAGCTCTTCTGAAGCCTGAATAATCACCTCGCGTAGCTCATCGCTGAAGCGTGAGCCTGGCTGCGGGCCTCGCTCAACTACGACAATTCTGGTCTTAGCAGCGGCGCCGAGAATTGCCCGCAGACGACCCGGTAGCTCCAGCGCCATCTCAATACCGGTGAAGCCGCCGCCGCAGACCACCACGGTATTACGTGCCGTGCTCTCTGGCTGCCGGGCCAGATCTTGCAGATGCTGCTCCAGTACGGTAGCGCTTTCCAGTTGATCGAGGTCGAATGCGTACTCTGCGGCTCCGGCGACCGTACTGCGATTGACCTGGCTGCCGCTGGCCAGCACCAGGCGGTCGTAGCGATGCTGGCGCATTTCACCGTTGGCATCTTTCCAGCTTACCTCTTTGGAGGCCGGAAGGATTTTCTCAACCGTGCCGCGCAGGAAAGTCACCCCGGTGACGTCGAACAGCGGTTGCAGTGGCGCAACCAGCGTTTGAACGGCGCTTTCATAAAAACGCGGGCGCACACGCAGTTCAGGCTGTGGCGCAATCACCGTAATATCAATGTCCTGCTGATTTTTATCCGCCAGACGTGCGGCGCTCAGCGCTGCCCACATACCGGCAAAGCCAGCGCCCACGATCAGAATTTGTTTACGCATTGGAGTTTCTCACTGGTAACGATGAAGAATTTACTCGGATTTTATTGGTCGTAGTTTAGAAATGCAATGTGATTTCAGCTGAACGGATTGCTTTGTGCGTTGTTTTATAATTATCTATTTGATATTTAATTAATTATATATCCAATAATCGTGGCTTGGCTCTGACTGTCTGGAATCTGTATTTTTAAAAAGCTACAATGAACTCAGATTAATTTTGGCTGAGATAAGAGTATGGCATTCTACAGTTCCGGGGTTGAATACGGCATCCATAGCCTGATGTGTATGGTGGACAGCAAGGGCGATGCCCGCGACATGAGCGTACGTGAGATTGCTGACTTGCAAAGTGTGCCCTACGATTACCTGGCCAAAATTTTCACCCGTCTGTCAAAGGCCGGTTTGGTACGCAGCATCGAGGGTAAGGGCGGCGGTTTTCAGCTGGCGAAAGCGGCTGAACACATTACGGTTCTCGACGTGGCGAACGCCATTGATGGTGATAAACGGATTTTTGAATGCCGTGAAATTCGCCAGCGTCTGGCGGTATTTGAGGAGCAGCCTCCGCAGTGGGCTTGTGAAGGCATTTGCGGCGTGCGCTCGGTGATGGATATGGCGCAGCAGCGGATGGAGGAGGCTTTAGGCCAGCACACCATCCTCGATCTGGCGCGTAAAATGTACCGCAAAGCGCCGGATACTTTTGTGGTTGAAGTGCAGGACTGGATTGCCGCGCGAAAAGCGTAGTCGCCGGAACCGCCCGATAGCGCAAGGCTCATCGGGCGCGCGCAAAGAAGGCCGGATAAGGCATTAGCCGCCATCCGGCAATGATAATTACTGTTTGGTATCCGGTGTATTAATCATCCGGTTTAGCCACGGCACCATGATCGCCATGACCACCGTTACGCCCAGGGTCACCAGACCGATTTTGCTGAAGACATCGGTATAAATCGGCAGCGTCTGTAGCGGGTCGGTAATAGTGTCCGGTACGGCGGTGAAGGTCGCGACGTAGCCGCCCAGCAGAAACGCGGCGGCCTGCGTCAGGAACCACATCCCAAGAATAAAGCCCATCAGATGCTGCGGTACCAGCGCGGCGACCATCGCCAGCCCCAGAGCGCTAATCAGCAGTTCCCCCAGGCTCTGGAACAGATAGACCAGCACGATAAACCACGGCGAGGTCAGCCCCTGGGCATCGGCAAACCACATTCCCGCCGCGGCGGCCGTCAAAAAACCCAGCGCGCACAGGAACATCCCGAGGGTGAACTTCATCGGCATGGTCAGATCTTTGCCCTTATTGCCCAAACGCGTATAGATAGCGGCGAGGATCGGGCTGGCCACCACCACCCAGAACGGGTTTAGCGCCTGGAAACTCACCGGATTAATCGCGAAGCCGAGAATTTCATGGTGGACGTTGTTGATCGCAAAGAAGTTGAGCGAGGTGGGCATCTGCGCGTACAGAATATAAAACAGCACCGCCTCCAGCATCAGGATAAAGGCGACGAACATTTTGTTGCGCCCGGTCTTATCAAGCTTGAAGGCCTCGCGGAAGAAGAAAATCGTCACCACCAACGAGAGGATAATCAGCACCAGGTTGGCAATTTTGACGTTATGCATCAGCCAGGCGCAGACAAAAATCATGACCACCGTTCCGGCCAGCACGTACAGCAGGTTGCGCAGGCTTAGCGGCCTGCGGTCCGGCTCAGAACCGATATCCTTCACCATCCCTCGACAGGCGAAGTAAACCAGCAGGGCGACGATCAGCCCAGCGCCGCACAGGTTGTAGGTCACCGCGTAGCCGAACTTATCGGCAATTACCGGCGCCAGCGAGAGCGCCAGCAGCGAACCGATATTGATCGACATATAAAACAGCGTGAAGGCGCCATCCAGGCGGGCATCTTTTGGCGGATAGCACTTGGAGAGCAGGCTCGCCGGGTTGGCTTTAAATAGCCCGTTTCCCACCGCAATGGTCCCCAGCGCGATGAAAATCAGATTGGGTTGGTGCAGAGACAGACCGGTCATAAAGTAGCCTGCGGCCAGCACAATCGCGCCAAGTACCAGCGTGCGTTTAGTGCCGAGCAGGTGATCGCCGACATAGCCGCCGATGGAGATAAGGCCGTAGACCAGCGCGGCAAACGCGCCAAAGGTAATAAACGCCTGCTCCTGAGAAAAGCCAAGCTGTTTAACAAAGAATACGGCCAGGATGCCCTGAACGCCGTAATAGCCAAATCGCTCCCATAGTTCCACAAAAAAGATCATGAAGAATGGGCGAGGTTGCTGCAGCAAGCCTGTCGGTGCGGTTGAATTCATCTTTCTTCGCCTTTAAGTCCTGTCCGGAAAAGTATGAACGCGTATGCCAAAACGCGCTGAAAAAGCTTTATTTTGCGTAATGATATGATGTTTATGGCTGTTAACAAATTATTATATGGGTAAATTGCCTGTGAAATGGTTGATCAGCCTGGCATTGTGGCAATTATTTGGACGTATGTGCTTTTTATGCGGCGGGTGAGGCGAGAAACAAAAACGCCCGCGTTAGCGGGCGTTGGTCATCAGCGGATTAAATAACGTCCTGTTATTCCTCTTCTTCGTCGCGCAGTGGGACAATCAGCATATCAACGTGAACGGTGTTGATAAGCTGACGCGCTGAGGACATCAGCTTGCTCCAGAAGTCCTGATGGTGACCACAAACCACCAGGTCCATATCATATTTTTTAATCGCATCAACCAGTACCTGGCCGAGATCGCCGCTGCCGCTGAGGGTTTCAGTGATCGGGTAGCCCGCGTTCGTCGACAGCTCGCTTAACGCGTGGTGAGTTTCTTCAGAGATGCGTTTCTGCATGTCGCCCAGATTGACGTCAATAAGGCCGGTGTAGAGATCGGAGTAATTCACATCCACGTGGATCAGGGAAACTTTTGCATTGTAGGGACGGGCCATAGAAACGGCTTTTTCTACCAGTACTTTGCTTTCCGGGGACAGGTCTACTGCAATAAGAATATGTTTGTAAGCCATAGTGTTACTCCTTCCATAAGTTGTCGATGACCGTTGGACCTGACAGCCAGCGCTGCCGCTTCGCCCGCGTCCTGCGTGCTACATTCGCGGGGGCTAGTCCTTAAGGACCTAATTGTAGAAGATATTTCTACCTTATAGCGCCCCTCGCGATCCGTCAATCCACCTTGTTCAGCGAATAGTTAAACAAATATATCCGACTTATGCATTGATAATGATTAACGTTGTGGTAAAAAAATTAACTGATCTCCTACACTATTTAATGAGCCGGTCGGATAAATAAACGTGATCGGAATCGCACTCTTTTACTGTACAGTCGGTTTGCTATTGGGGAGCGGTAGTCCCGGAGGGAGCCTCCGAGGACGGGTCGCCGGGGAGGAGGTATGATCAGCACTATTGCGCTGTTTTGGGCCCTGTGTATCGTATGTGTAGTGAATATGGCACGCTACTTCTCGTCGCTGCGTGCATTGCTTGTTGTGCTACGTGGTTGTGACCCTTTGCTCTATCAATATGTCGACGGCGGCGGTTTTTTTACGTCGCACGGGCAGCCCAGCAAACAGATGCGCCTGGTGTGGTATATCTACGCTCAGCGCTACCGCGATCACCATGACGATGAGTTTATCCGCCGCTGCGAGCGGGTTCGTCGGCAGTTTATCCTCACCAGCGCGCTATGCGGCCTGGTGGTGGTCAGCATGATTGCTCTGGCTATCTGGCACTAGCTTTACGGCAGGCAAAAAAACGGGCCAGTTTCCTGACCCGTTTGTCTCTCTTCTGACTGATACCCGCTTAGATAAACTGTAGCGAGAGCCAGTACAGCGCACCGGACAGCAGAATCGCTGCGGGCAGGGTGAGCACCCAGGCCATCAGGATGCTGGTGACGGTTTTCTTCTGCAGGCCGCCGCCATCAACGAGCATCGTCCCCGCTACCGAGGAGGAGAGCACGTGGGTGGTGGAAACCGGCATCCCGGTATAGCTCGCCAGACCAATCGATACGGCTGCGGTCATCTGCGCTGACATACCCTGCGCATAGGTCATCCCTTTCTTACCGATTTTCTCGCCGATAGTGGTCGCCACGCGACGCCAGCCGATCATGGTGCCGATTCCCAGCGCCAGAGCAACCGCCATAATAATCCAGATTGGCGCATACTCGATGGTGCTCAGCATATCGGTTTTCAGCTTCTTCAGTAGACGCTTATCGTCAGCATTCACTTCCGGCAGTTTAGCCACTTTATCGGTGGTGTCGGAGATGCAGAGCATAATACGGCGCAGATGGCTACGCTGCTCAACGGAGAGCGTGTCGTAGCTTTCGGTACCGGCCAGCATCGTCTTCACGCGGTCAAGCGCGTTGATGGTGTTTGCCGGGTGGCAGTGAAACTCGCCGTTAGCGGCGGCCCCTGCGTCCGGAGACGGAATGAGCTGCTCGGCGCCGGTCGCTTTCTTCAACAGCTCAGGGCGCTGCTGGAAGAAGGTTTCCACGTTGTTGACCGCATCGCGGGTACGGGTGATTTCGTAGCCGGAAGCGTTCATATTGACCACGAAGCCCGCCGGGGCAACGCCGATAAGCACCAGCATCACCAGGCCAATGCCTTTCTGGCCATCGTTCGCGCCGTGGGAGAACGCGACGCCAATGGCGGACAGAATTAGCGCAATACGCGTCCAGAACGGCGGCTTTTTCTTGCCGTCTTTCTTTTCACGCTCGGCGGGGGTCAGGTGGATACGGGCGCGTTTTTTGGTTCCGCTCCAGTAGCGACGCAGAATGAAAATCAGGCCGCCCGCCACCACCAGACCTACGATTGGCGAGATGATCAGCGAGCCAAAAATACCCATGACTTTCGGGATATTCAGCGCATCCACCACCGACGTGCCGGTCATCAATGCATTGGTTAAACCAATACCGATGATCGCGCCGATCAGGGTGTGCGAGCTGGAAGCCGGAAGGCCGAAGTACCAGGTGCCGAGGTTCCAGATGATTGCCGCCAGCAGCATGGAAAAGACCATGGCGAGGCCATGCGCTGAACCCATGTTAAGCAGCAGGTCGGTCGGCAACATATGCACGATGGCATAGGCTACGCTGAGACCGCCCAACAGAACGCCGAAGAAGTTAAAAAGAGCCGCCATCGCCACAGCAAGCTGCGACCGCATTGCGCGTGTGTAGATCACCGTTGCAACAGCGTTTGCGGTATCATGAAAACCATTGATCGCTTCGTAAAAAAGCACGAAAGCCAGAGCAAGCAATAATAATAGCCCGGTATGTAAATCCAGACCGGCAAATAAATGTAGCATAGGACGTTACGCCATTTTGAGGACATGAACGCGGCGCATTATCAGTGACTTTCGCGGCGCGGGCAAAGTGAAATATAGACTTTTTTTGATTTTCTTCCTGTTTAAGTTTTACCTTGTTGGGAGTATTCCTATATCTTTCAATGAGGTACAGAAATCTGTTTTTTTCAGGCTGGTGCGACCAGAGTGAAAAATTTACAATTCCCGACAATCGGGATATGAGGAATGTTGTGTGGAAAGGTTTGATGCCATCGTAATCGGCGCCGGAGCGGCGGGAATGTTTTGTGCGGCGCAGGCGGGGCAGGCAGGTTGCCGGGTGCTGTTACTCGATAACGGCAAAAAGCCCGGGCGTAAAATCCTGATGTCTGGCGGTGGCCGTTGCAACTTTACTAACATGTATATCGAACCCGCGGCATATCTCAGTCAAAACCCGCATTTTTGCAAATCTGCGCTGGCGCGCTACACCCAGTGGGACTTTATCGATCTGGTGGGCAAATACGGTATTGCCTGGCATGAGAAAACCCTGGGCCAGCTTTTCTGCGATGATTCCGCCGAGCAAATCGTTAACCTGCTGCTGGCCGAGTGTGAAAAAGGCGGCGTGGAAATTCGCCTGCGCAGCGAAATTATCAGCGTTGAGCGGGATGATGAGGGCTACACGCTGCAGCTTAACGGCGAGACGGTGGCGGCGAAAAAGCTGGTGGTCGCCTCCGGCGGGTTATCCATGCCCGGTCTGGGCGCTTCGCCGTTCGGCTATAAGCTTGCCGAGCAGTTTGGCCTGAAGGTGCTGCCGACCCGAGCGGGCCTGGTGCCGTTTACCTTGCATAAGCCGCTGCTTGAACAGCTGCAGGTGCTTTCCGGGGTGTCGGTACCGTCGACCATCACGGCGGAAAACGGTACCGTCTTCCGGGAAAATCTGCTCTTTACCCACCGTGGGCTGTCCGGACCGGCGGTATTGCAAATTTCCAGCTACTGGCAGCCGGGAGAATTCGTCAGCATCAATCTGCTGCCGGATTGCCATCTTGATGACTTCCTCGACGAGCAGCGCGCGGCGCATCCCAATCAAAGCCTGAAAAACACCCTCGCGATGCAGCTGCCGAAGCGGCTGGTTGAGTGCTTACAGCAGCTGGGCCAGCTTCCGGATATCACCCTGAAACAGCTTAACGTTCGTGAGCAGCAGGCGCTGGTGGAGACGTTGACCGCATGGCGCGTCCAGCCGAATGGCACCGAAGGCTATCGCACGGCGGAGGTGACCCTCGGCGGCGTCGATACGAATGAGCTCTCTTCGCGCACCATGGAAGCCCGCAGGGTGCCCGGTCTGTACTTTATCGGCGAAGTGATGGACGTTACCGGCTGGCTGGGCGGCTATAACTTCCAGTGGGCGTGGGCATCAGCCTGGGCTTGCGCGCAGGCTTTAGCGGAACAGAAATAATTCCTGCTCTGTATCAGCAGACCCGGCTCCGCCTTATCCGCTGATATTGTGCTGCTTTAATTTGCGCCATAGGGTCGTGGGGCTGATGCCGAGCATCACCGAGGCTTTGGTCCTGTCCCCGTCGGTTTTTTCTATGACATGGGTAATCAGCCGTTTCTCTTGTTTCTTTAATAAATCGGTTTCATCTGATGTCACGCCCGTGGCCGGGAGGTGAGAGCCCTCATTGTCGTCATCCGGCGATATTTGACTGACCTGCAGCAAAATCTCTTTGCTCACTCGATCAATATCCACCAGGACGATGAGTCGGTAGATCACCGCCTGGAGTTCACGAATGTTGCCAGGCCAGCGATAACCATGCAAAAAATCCACCGCATCGGGGGTAAAGGTGATTTGCTTACCCTGTTGATGAAGCAGGTGCTGAATCAACGGCATGATATCGCCCGGTCGCTGGCATAAGGCCGGTAGACTCAACTCAAGAATATTGATTCGATAGTACAGATCCTGCCTGAACTCACCGCTGGCGACGAGCGGGCGTAGATCCTTATTGCTGGCGGTGATCAGGCGAAAATCGGCGGTAATAAGCGTATCGCCGCCGAGACGAGAAAACTGCTTCTCCTGCAATACGCGCAGCAGTTTGACCTGTACCGATAGCGGCGCTTCGCTGATTTCATCGATAAACACCGTGCCGTTCATCGCCATTTCAAACACCCCCGGTTTTCCGCCCTTACGCGCGCTGGTAAATGCGCCGTCGGCATAGCCAAAGAGTTCGCTTTCCAGAATACCCTCAGGGATGGCCGCGCAGTTAATCGCGATAAAAGGGCTATGGCTTCTGGCGCTATGGTTATGAATACTCTGGGCGAAAAGCTCTTTGCCCGTGCCGGTATCGCCCAAAATATGGATGGGAAGTTCATGGCGGGCGCACAGTTTGGCTTTTTTTATGACATCGAGTATTGCTGGAGACTGACCAATAATATCATCGAAAGACCAAGTGGTGGAAAAACCGCGGAGCTTACTTTTTTTGTTGACGCTGTTTTGCCAAAGCGTACTCTCCTGGCTTAACCCCGTAATAACGGCATAAGATATTTTTCGGTTAGAAAAGTGGCGCACGGAAATATGAATCGTTACGCCGTTGATGTCTATAGCCTGCTCTTTGATGTCTAATTCATTAATAATGCTGGCGTAGATCTCTTTAAAAGCTTCTTTTTTGAATATTTTATCTCCAGCTTGACATTGGAATAATGCCACGCCGGTGGCGTTGATATTGATAATTTCACCAAGCTGATCGATGCACATAATACCTTCACGCGCCTGATTCAATGCTGAGTGGCTCATGATCAGTTTGCTGTGTTCTCGATTAATGTATTTCAATAAACTGTGAGCTTCATTGATGGCCTGCTCAATGGAAATATTATCGGTATCACCCATAATAGCATTGAGGTGATATTTTTGCGCCATTTCAGCAACGGTCAGCCCGCCGATTACGGTATGATAATTATTCTCCGAAAGATTTTTTATAACATTTTCAATATCGTGATGGTTGTAAACCTGACAAATTTTAAACTCTTCATTAGTCATGTTTTGGTAATGGCGTAAGGCGCTACAAAACTGCGGGAAACCAACGGCGGCAATTTTTTGCGATTTGCTGTTGGCTTCCTGTAAGATGCGATAAACGCCATGGAAATCATGGGCGATTTCAATGACAGGGATAGTAATGTTGCTACGCAAAAGTGCGGCGGTACCGCCCCGGCTAATAATTATCTTAGTGCCGGATTGAATCATCTCATGGGCTTTATCGAGAACATCTGAATAACGAAATTCAAACACGGGGATATCGAGTTTCCTTTCAATAAGGACATTCATAATTCGTTGGGTTATTGTCCTGGAAACTGAAAAGATAACAATTTCATTATTATTCATGCATTATTCTCGCAGACATCAGGGTAGGCAAGTCTTAGTATATGATGAGAGCGAGGAGAATCAATGAGGGAAGTCATATTATGCGTGATTCAGAATAAAAGCCTTACGCCGATGTAGGCGTAAGGCTTAATAATTAGCGACTAGAAGCGCAGGCGGCGGTAGACAATTTGACCATTACACAGGGTAGCGCAGTTATCAATGTAACGGTCGCCTTCAATTTTAACGCCCTGAGTATCTTCAAAAACAATCTTCTCTTTTTGCAGTTTAACAATCGAAACGTCAGCAAAAGCGCCGGGCGCCAGGGTACCAATTTGCCCCTGCATCTTCATCAGGCGAGCGGGCGTAGCGGTTACCGCGCGAACAACATCGAAGAAGGACATTCCCATGTTGAGATATTTCGACATGACGTGGAGTAGGCTGTAAACCTTATCCGTCCGTAAGCTATTTCGCAAAGTGAGATCGGTACTGATGATATCCGGATAAAATCCTTGCTCCATGGCGGTTCTGGCAACGTGAAAATCAAAGTGGGCCACGCCGTTTGAACAGTCAAAGATAACGCCCCGGGACTGCGCCTCTTTTATCGCCGCATAGACCTCGCCCTGTTCATTAAGAATCGAGTGGCCGGTGCCGTGGAAGCAGTGCGCATAAATATCATCGGCATTAAAATAGCGGATCAGTTCATCGGCGCAGAGAAGAGAATCCGTGACGTGAACGCAAATCGTGGTATCGAGTTTACGCGCCAGGGAGACGGTAGAGAGAAGCGGGTCGCTGGCGTACTGTTTCCCTTTGGCGATATCCTGGCTGTAGCGTAGTTTCAAGCCGAGAATATTGTCTCTGTTGCCATTCAGCGTTTGCGCTATCTTCTCCTCGTTGTAATTTGCCGGATTGGTATTTTCCAGATAACCGGTCGGGCCGCCGCCGAGGGTAGAAAGCCCAACGTTGACCACGTTCAAATAGCTTTTGATTTTCACCATGGCAGGATGAATCACGCTATTGCGAAAAAGCTGATAATTTACCCAGCCGCTGCTGCCGGCATCGACCATACTGGTGACCCCATTAGGCAAGCATACGATATCAGGGTTAACGCTGATGGCGGTTCCGCCATGAAAAACATGGCCATGGAAGTCGATTAAGCCAGGCAGCACGATACAACCCGCGGCATCAATCACCGTTTCGGCCTGCAAATCATCAACGGCATTCAAGTCAACGATACGATCGCCGATGATGCCAATATTGCGATTAATATAATCGCGGCTATCAAGATCGGCGACCAGACCATTTTTAATCAGAATATCCAGTTTCATTTTATGCTCCTGTTAAATGCCAATAAACTTCCAGTAGGGTATGCCGATCAGGAAAAAGATTAATACGTTGACCACCACCATGATGGTGCCCAGCATCCAGAACGTTTTTTGTGGGACGTAGCCGCTGGAGAACGTAAATACGCCGGCGCCATTGCCATAATGCGTAAGCAATGCGCCATAGCCTGCGGAGAAGGCCAGAGATAGCGCCACGTACATAGGATGCGCCTGAGTCGTCATTCCCAGGGTAAAAAGTACCGGGTAGAATGAGACGACGAACGCGCTATTAGAGACAAAGAAATAGCGGACGGCAAGGCTGATAAAGACCAGCACGGCAATCGCGCTGATTTCATTCAGGTGTGACAGGTCGAGATAGTTTTTGATGACGTCGACCAGGAAGACATAGAACCCGCCTTTTGATAGCGCAACCGCGCACCCATAAAACGCGCCGTACCAGACGAAGGTCTGCCAGGCCGATTTTTCGCTCACCACGTCATTCCAGCTCAGTACGCCGAAAAGCAGCAGGCAGGCGAGGAAAGCCAGGCCGACGGGAATAAAGGCGATACCGGTGATGGAACCCGTCATCCAGCCGAGTACGCCCAGAATAAAGAATACGATCAGCAGCTTCTCTTCTCGTTTTACCGGACCGAGCTCACGCAGACCCTTCTCGGCAATTTCATTGACGTTATCGATAACTTTCAGTTCTGGCGCGTAGATTTTATACAGTATCCACGGCGCGAGCAGCAGCACCAGTCCGGCTGGCACTACGGCGGCTTTAAACCAGGTCATCCATTCGAGATTCACTTTCATGATCTCGTTGGCCAGCGAGACGGTAATTGAGTTGGTCGCCATCCCCGTCAGAAACAGGCTGGAGGTTCCCATTGAGACGACGTACATCAGGATGGTCAGATAGGCGCCGATTTTCCGGCTACCGTCGTCGGGCTTCGAGCCCAGCGCTTCGGCGATATTCCTGAAGATGGGATAGGTAATGCCTCCGGAACGGGACATATTTGAACCCGTTGCCGGGGCCAGTACGGTATCCGTCACCATCATCAGATAACCCAGGGTGAGGGTATTTTTACCGTAGCGTTTTAGCAACAGATAGGCGATACGTTTACCCAGACCGGTAATGACAAACGCTTTGCAAATAATAAAGGCGCTGATGATAAACCAGACCATCGGGCTACCAAAACCCGCAAACAGAGGAGCAGGGTCGAGAACCAGAGAGGCAAACCCGAGAATAATCAGCATAATGACCGCATCGGTAAACGGACGTAAAACCAGTCCGCACAGCATCGCCAGATAGATGCCAACCATGTGCCAGGTCGGTGCGGCGACGCCTTCCGGGTGCGGTATTATCCAAAATAAAACGGGAAAAAAGATAATGGGCAAGAGTTTTAAATAAAGCATTTTTATTACCTTTGCTTTAAAGCCACGGCCCGTCAGGGCACCGCGGCCTGATATTATTTAATCAAATTAACGATACATGTCGTCGATAAACTCAACGCCTGTCTCATCCAGTGATTTTTTGACCCAAAGGCGATTCGCGGTGCCGTTTTTCGCGGCCTCTACTTTGCTGGCATCGAATTTTGCATAATCTTTGGCTTTATTTAGTACGGCTTCTGCGTCACCGAGGGGGATAACAATCACGCCATCCGCATCGCCGACGATCAGGTCGCCCGGACAAACCGCGACGCCGCCAACGGCGATCGGCGTGTTCACCTCGCCCGGACCTTGTTTAAACGGGCCTGCGGGGTTGGAGCCGGTGGCGAACAGCGGAAAATCGAGAACCGACAGCGCATCGATGTCACGGATTGGCCCGTCCAGCACGATACCGGCGACTTTCTTCATGCAGTGGGCGTAGGCCACCATGATCTCGCCCATCAGCGCTCGCGAACGGTCGCCTTCGTTGGAGACCACAATCACATCGTTCTCACCCGCCATATCCAGCGCGGCGTGCAGCATCAGGTTATCGCCCGCGCGAACTTTTACGGTGATGGCGAAGCCCGCCATAATCGGTTTTTTCGGCGAAGAAATACGTTTAATCCCGTTACCCAGTACGGCAATACGATTCATGGTGTCAGCAATATTCGCCGCCGGGAGCTGTTCAAATTCTTTAAGAAGATCGACGCTGCAGGCCGGACGTTTTAAAAAAATACGGTTACCAATAGTCATGTTTTTCTCCTTAAAAACCCGGGACCGGCCAGGACGGTTTCTTACCGGATAAGACTTCATCAATGCCAATTGCGGAATGGAGCGAGGCTCTGTCGGTCGCTTCGATAGTGGCGGCGCCAATGTGCGGGGCAATCACGATATTGCTTAGCGAGAAAATCGGATCGTTGGCATCAAACGGCTCTTTCTTTAAGACGTCCACGCCCGCTCCGGCGATAGCGTGGGTGCTCAAGGCGTGATACAGCGCTTTTTCATCAACCAGCTTTCCGCGTGCGGTATTAATGAAGTAGGCGCTGGGTTTCATCATGGAAAACTGTTTCTCACCAACAAAATCGGTGGTTTCCGCGGTCGTCGGGCAGTGCAGAGAAACGAAGTCGCTCTCTGTGAAAATACGGTCAAAATCGTCGGTAAGCTCTACGCCTTCGGGGATCTGCTGCTGGGTTTTATACGGATCGTAGGCGATAACTTTCATATTAAAGCCATGCAGCGCTTTGATTGCCACGCGTGAACCGATATTTCCCACGCCAATCAGGCCCAGCGTTTTACCATCCAGTTCCACTTTTGGCGTGCGCAATTTTGCCCAGTAATAATCTTCAAGCATCTTTTCCTGTACCAGCTTGAAATTACGCGAGCAGTGCAGCATATAAAATATGGCCAGTTCGGCAACGGACATGCTATTAGCAATTGGCGCATTTAATACGACTACGCCGTGACGTTTCGCTGACTCCAGATCGACCGTATCGTAACCGGCACCGTGTCGTGCAACGACTTTCAGCTTTTTAGCCGCCTCAAATACGCGATCGGACATTTTTGAAAGGCGTACGATAATACCGTCGCAATCTCCGATGTCGCGAATGATATCTTCTTCTTCCATCCCTGAGCCGTTAATCAGTTGATAACCTCGGCTTTCCAGATATTCTCTTCCTTCCGCCATAATTTCCTGCGGGAGTAAAATTTTGTACGTCATTTAACTATCTCCAGTGTTGATTACGTGGAGGTAATTGCATGGCGTGTGCCATAAATTAATTCAGGCGGGATGTTTTTCATAATTACTTGATAAATATGTTTATTTTGTTTTTTGCTTCGCTGGCTTTTGGTGATGTCCTTCACATCCTCGGACACCGCCTCGAGGTCGTGTATTTAATAATGAAATGGCTGAAATGCATAATTAAATGCACGATCGGTCAGCTTCACACTTTATTTTATTTGTATGGCGGAGGGATCGTTTGTACCGATTGACATTGCGTGCCGGACAACTTAAAACGTAACCAAAGGTTTGATCAGGAGGAATTTTGGCAATGAATAAATCACAGGTGGAGATATTCATGCTGATGGTTCGGGAGGGGAGTATTCATATTGCATCGCAGCGGTTGGGTATTGTGCCTTCGTTGATAACAACCAGCGTATGTGCGCTTGAAAATGAACTGGGTTTTAACCTGATTACGCGCGGCAGGAATATCAGAAAAGTTACTCTAACGGAGAAAGGGCACGCTTTTTACCGGCTTGCTCCAGAATTACTGAGATTACTCAATGCGATTGCGGATATTCGCGCGGGAATAAAACGGCCCGGCGAGTCTTCACCGCCGGGCAAAATAATCAGTTCAGCCCGAGAAAATACTGGGCGATTTTAAAATAGATAATTAATCCGGTACCGTCGATGAGGGTGGCGATAAAAGGCGCTGAGACCACCGCCGGGTCGATGCCGAGGCGCTTAAGCGTCAGGGGGATCACCGACGACACCACCGCGCTCCACAGAGTGATGCATACCAGCGTCAGGCTGACAATCAGGGTGATCTCCATGCCGATACCCATCATCCAGGCGCGAAGGCAGCCCGCCAGGCCGAGCGTAATGGCGATCAGCAGCGAGGTTGAAACTTCTTTACGGATCACGCGTCCCATATCGCGCAGCCGCACTTCCCCGAGCGCCATCGAACGCACAAGCGTAGAGGTTATCTGCGTTCCGCTGTTGCCGCCGGTACCAATCAGCAGTGGAATGAAAAAGGCCAGCGCGATAGCCGATTCCAGCGCCTCTTCAAAATGCTGTAACACGCTGCTGGTGTAGGCTTCGGCGACAAAGAGCAGCAGCAGCCATACCGAACGTTTTTTCCATAGCGCCCACGGGCTGGTTTCCAGATAGGGCTTTTCCAGCGGCAGCGTCGCCCCCTGGCGCTGAGCATCCTCGGTTACGTCATCTTCCAGCAGATGCGCAATCTCTTTTTCCATCAGGCAGCCGACCAGCTCGCCCTTTTCGACTACCGGCACCAGATCGAGCCCGCGCTCGCCGAGTTCGGCGACAACCTGCGGGCGCGGATCGTCGGGCCTGACGCGAAACAGGCAGCTATCCATTAAATAACGAATGGATTGCGCGGTATCGCTCTCCTGCAGCAGCTTTTTTATCGATAAACTGCCGCGCAGTTTTTTTCCGGCGACGACAAAAACCTGGCCGGGGATCTCATCGCTGGCCAGCTGAGAAACGAACAGCTCACGGGCTTCATGCACGCTGAGATGTTCCGGCAGGGTGATGAAATCGGTACGCATGTACTGGGCGATCGCGTCGCCGTCGAAAGCTGAGGTGGCGTGGCGTGCGGCGCACAGTTGAATGGAAGACATGGTTTAATTCCCTATAAAAAATCACTCATAGGGGCGAACAAGACAGGATGAGCACAGGCAGATCCCTACGTCCTGGTTTTAGCACTGCACAACGTATCTGTCCGGCATGAACGCCGTCAGAAGTTACCTTGGCAACACCTTGATTCGATGGAAGCCTGTATTTCCCTGAGTGGTCTCTCTCGATACCAACAGGGCGGTAACTTATGTTTATGCAGGAGCCTCGCCATAACGAGATCGTTAAATGAGGCGTGATTATTAGCGAAGAGAGATAATTCACCAAGCGTATAATTCATATGGTTTATTAATGGTTGAGAAAAACCGCTACGAGGCGCATGGGCCAACGAGCCAGCATGATCGCATTAGCCCGCTCGCGAGTTAAAAAGCCGTTTATCGCCGCGCACAGTTTATGAGTGGGGGGATTCCTTCTCCGTCGGCAGGCATTGCAAATGGCCGTGGCGCACGCCGCGCTGGGCGATAACATCATCGGCAAAATGCTGAACGTCGCCCATGTCCCCCTTCAGCACGGCAATTTCCAGACAATCGTCATGATTAATATGCACATGCAGAGTGGCGACGGAGAGATCGTGATGGTGATGCTGGGTGGAGACTAAACGGCTGGCGAGATCGCGCTTTTCATGCTCGTAAACATAGGAGAGCACTGCGAAGCCCTGGATACCGTGCTCCTGAGTGGTTTCCTGGACCAGCGCGCCGCGCAGAATATCGCGGATCGCTTCGGAACGGTTGTTGTAGCCGCGGCGCTGGCTGAGGTTATCCAGCGTGTCGAGTAAATCGTCGTCGAGAGTAATGGTAATACGTTGCATCTGGCTTAAACCTTATTTCTGCGCACGGGAAAGGCGGGAAGTACCGCATTTTGTAACACGCGACCGGCGTCAGAGGAAAAAGTTAATGCGTCGCCCACGGCCTGTGTCTCAACGATTTGCCCCTCATCCATCACCATCACCCGCTGACAAAAGCGCTCTACCAGGCGTAAATCGTGGGTGATAAACAGGCAGGCGGTGCCGAATTGTTGCTGGAGATTTTTGAGCAGACGAATAACGCCCGCCTGGATCACCAGGTCAAGGTTAGAAACCGCCTCATCAAGGATCAGTAACTTCGGTTCTACCGCCAGCGCCCGCGCCAGGCAGACGCGCTGCAGCTGTCCGCCGCTCAGCTGCGGGGGGCGCTTATCCAGCACGCTATCGTCGAGATCCACCGCCTTGAGCATTGCGCTGGCACGGGCCAGCTGCTCCGCTTTGGTCAACGACAGCAGATGACGCATAGGTTCACGCAAAATCTCGCGTACGGTTTTACGCGGATTGACCGCGCTGATGGCGTCCTGAAACACCATCTGAATATCCCGCCGGAACGCCTTTTGCTTAGCGCGATTGAGCCGGCAGAGCGGTTCTCCCCGCCAGCAGACGCTGCCCTGAGTGGGCGATTCCAGGCCAACGAGCAGGCGCGCCAGGGTGCTTTTCCCGCAGCCGCTGCGTCCCAGCAGAGCCACGGTTTCGCCGCTTTTCAGCGCCAAAGAGACCTCTTTTAGTACCTTTAAATCGGTATATTGATGGCTAATCGCGGATACGCTCAGTAATGTCATCAGGCCAGCTCCAGACCATAGAGGGCGAGATGCGCCGCCACCAGACCGCGGGTGACGCTGTGCTGCGGGGCGCGAAACAGAGAGTCAACATCGCCCTGTTCTACAATGCAGCCGTTATCCATCACCGCCACATCGTCCGCCAGCCGCGCCACGACGCCCATATCATGCGTCACCAGCAGCATCCCGGGTCCGCGGTTTTGCATAATATTTACCAGCAGATCGAGAATGCGCGCCTGGGCCACCGCGTCGAGATCGGTGGTGGGTTCGTCGGCAACGATAAACGGCGCATCGCACAGCAGCGCCATGGCAATCATCATCCGCTGCAGCATGCCGCCGCTCATCTCAAATGGGTATAACTTCAGCACGCGCGGCGCGTTCTCCAGTCCGACGGCCTCCAGCGCCGCAATAAGCGTGGCGTCGTCTGCTGCTTTACCCAATGCCCGGCAGGTTTCCCGCGCGTGATCGGCCATTGTCCGCAGCGGATTAAAAGCGCTGCGCGGGTTCTGCATAATGGTGGCGATTTTGCTGCCGCGCAGCGCGCAGGGAGAAACCGGCTTGCCGTCGGCAAGAATGGTTCCCGCTGTTTGCCGCACGCCGGGAGGCAAAATGCCCAGCGCTGCGGCACAGGTCAGCGATTTGCCACTGCCGCTGCCGCCAACCAGCGCCAGCACGCGCCCACGTTTGATCGTCAATGAAACGCCGTGCACCAGCGCACGCTCAGCCTGTAAGACGATGTTTTGCAGTTCAATGTGTTGCGGCATCAGTGGGCGTGCTCCGCGATCAGGTGGGGATCCAGGCGATCGCGCAGCGCGTCGCCCACCATGTTGAAGGCCATGACGGTGATAAACAGCGCCAGCCCCGGCCAGAACATTTGCAGCGGCTGGGTCCAGATATACTGGCGGGCGTCATTAATCATCACTCCCCATTCGGCGGTGGGCGCGGTGACGCCGAGGCCGAGAAACGACATCCCGGCGACGTGCAGCATCATATGCCCGATATCCAGGGTCGCCAGCACCAGCAGCGAGGGGAGCACCGCACCGGCAAGATGGTCGATAAATACCCGAATATGGCCCGCGCCGGAAAGCCGCGCGGCGAGCACAAACTCGCGCTGGCGCAGGGAGATCGTCAGGCTGCGCACCATCCGCGCATACCACGCCCAGTGCGACAGGGCGATGGCGATAATCACGTTGGTCAGCCCGGTTCCCAGTACCCCTACCATAAAGAAAGAGAGGATTGAGGTCGGGAAGGTCATAAACATATCCGCGACGCGCATGGTGGCCTGATCGACGCGGCCGCCGATAAGCCCGGCGCTGCCGCCGACGATGAGCCCCAGCGCCAGCACCAGCAGTAGGCAGGCCATTACCGAGCCAAGCGATACGCGGGTCGCCGCCAGCAGGCGCGAGAAGATATCGCGCCCCAGATGATCGGTGCCGAGCCAATGCTGGCCGCCGGGCGGCAGCAGGCGCGAAGGCAGATCGATGGCCTGCGGATCGTACGGCAACCACCACTGGCTGGTGAGGGCAACGATCGCCAGCAGGGCGATGATGAGCAAAGATATGCGGACTGACCCGCGTGAAGAGAAGAAAAAGTTCACGAGCGCTCTCCTTCATGGCGGCGAATGCGCGGGTCCAGCGCGGCGTTCAGTAGATCAACCATCAGGTTACAGACCACAAAAACGATCACCATCATCAGGGTAAAACACTGAATGACCGGGTAGTCGCGGTTAAAAATCGCCGAGACGGCGTAGCGGCCCACGCCGGGCCAGGCAAAGATATTCTCGATAATCATCGTGCCGCCAATCAGCTCGCCGATATGCATTCCCACGGCGGTAATCATCGGCAGCGAGGCGTTGCGCAGAATATGGCGACGCTCGGTTTGCTTAGCGTTCAGGCCGCGCAGTCTGGCCCAGGTTACGTGACGCTGCCCGGCGACTTCCAGCATGCTGGCGCGCAGCAGACGGGCGTTGATCGCCAGCGACATAAAGGCAATCGACACCGCCGGCAGAATGATGTGCCGCCAGCCGCCATAGCCCATCGCCGGTAGCCATTGCAGGTAAACCGAAAAGAACATTACCAGCAGGAAAGCCAGCCAGAAGTTGGGCATCGACACGCCGAGAAAGGCGATGATCCGCACAATAAAATCCGGCAGGCGGTCGCGGTGGCGCGCCGCCCAGATGCCGAGCGGCACGGAGGTGAGGAGGATCAGCACCAGCGCGGCACCGGCTAGCTGCAGGGTGGCGGGCAGAAAGCTCAGCATGTCATCCAGCACCGGACGCTGGGTGGCGAACGAAACGCCAAAATCCAGCTGCAGCGCCCGCCACAGCCAGCTGCCGTACTGGATGATAAGCGGTTGATCCAGCCCCAGCATCGCGCGGGTCGAGGCTACCATCTCCGGCGTCGGCGGCAGGTTCGACAGGCGCAAATAGTCGAGCGCCGGGTCGCCGGTGCCCAGGCGGAGCATCAAAAAAATAATCACCGAAGCGGCGAAGATCATCGGTATCAGCAGCGCGACCCGCCGCAGCGCGTAGCGTAACATCAGGGTTTCACCGGCTTAATCTGTTCAAACGGAATTTCAGACGCGATCGGCGCATAGGGGATCGCGCCCAGCTCCGGCCTGGCGACCACCATCATCGAGACGTAGCTGATGGGCAGGTAGACGGCATCGTTGTGCAGACGCGTCAGAATGTCGCGATACAGCGCCTGACGCTGCGTTTCATCGCGGGTTTCCAGCACCTCGCCAATCTCTTTATCAATAACCGGTTTGTCGGCTAAACCCTGCTGCGCCTGAAAATCGGCGTGCGATGGCACGCGCATTGAACTCATAAAGGCGTGCGGATCGTACGGCGCGCCCCAGGTGCGGTTGAAAATCATGCCGAAGCGACCATCGCGCTGACGGGCATAAATACTGCTTTCTTCCTCGCCGGCCAGCGCCACGTCGACGCCAACCTGGCGCATATCGGCCTGAATGATTTCGGCCATCGATTTGCTCAGCGCGTCGGTGCCGATAAACGACAGCTCAACGCGCAGCGGCTGGCCGTTTTTCTCGCGAATATCTTTCCCTGCAGGCAGTACCCAGCCCGCTTTTTCCAGCAACGTCTTCGCCTGCTGCGGATCGTAGCGACGCGGCTTCAGGCCAATATCGGCATAGGGCACGGTGGGGGCGAACAGCGTATCGGCAACCTGCTGGGTGCCGTACAGGGCGTTATCAATCAGCGATTTTTTATTCACCGCATGGTTCAGCGCTTCACGTACCGAGAGCTCGTTGGTGGGGGCTTTGGCGGAGTTCAGCGCCAGCATCACCGTTTCTATCGGCTGGGAAAGCTGGGTGCGGTAGGCCGGGTTGTGGCTGAAGCGGGCAAAGGTGTCGAGCGGCAGCAGCCCTTCGTTGCCGTAGAGCAGATCAATATCGCCGGTTTCAAACGCCACCGCGCGGGTGGTCGGGTCCGGGATCACCTTGACGGTAATCTTTTGAATGTGCGGCTTTTCACCCCAGTAGCGGTCGTTACGCACCAGCACGTCATACTGATTGAGTTTTGATTCCTTCAGTACCCACGGACCGGTGCCAATCGGCGCTTTAATGCCGCGCAGGGTCTCATTGTCTTTGAACTGCGACGGAGCGATAAAGCGGAAAGGACGCGGCAGCGACAGCTCCTGTAAGAACGGGTAATAGGCGCTTTTCAGGGTGATTTGCAGATGGCTTTTGTCGAGCGCTTTGACATCGACGATCTGATTGACCAGCTCCAGCCAGGCGTGGCGCTGGCGGTTATCGAGCACCACGCGAAAGTTCTCCGCCGCCGCAACGGCGTCAAACGCTTCGCCGTTGGAGAATGTTACGTCATCGCGCAGGGTGAAGGTCCAGACTTTGCCGTCCTCCGAGTGCCTCCAGCTTGTGGCCAGCCAGGGCTTCACCGAGCCATCCGCCTGATACTTCACCAGCGGTTCATACACCATGCTTTGGGCGTACATCTGATTGGGCGTGTAGAGGTGCGGGTTGAGCGGCCCCACGTTGACCGGCCATGCGGTGGTGATGTCATTCGGCGCGGCGCGGGCCAGCAAAGGAACGCAGGCGAGTAGCGCCAGCAGCGTGGTGCGGATAATAGACAAGGCTTTTTCTCAGCGACAGGAAAGTATGACGATTTTAATGATTCATCATACTTTCGGCGTAAGCTGGATCAATATAGCGCCTGAAAGTATAAGAAAACGATATCGCTCTTTTGGCTGTATGGGATGGCGAACCAGCCTGCAGCCCGGCTAAACGCAGCGCAAGCCGGGAAGCATCAGCTTCGGCACATTTCCCGGAGGCGATGCTGCGCATCTGTCCGGGCTACCGGCCCGCAGATGGCGGTGAACCTGTAGCCCGGGCAAGGCGCGTCAAGCGCCGCCCCCGGGAGCAGAGCGCAGAGAGGCAGAATGTCCCGCAGACGGCGGTGAACCTGTAGCCCGGGCAAGGCGCGCCAAGCGCCGCCCCGGGAGCAGAGCGCAAGAGGCCGAATGTCCCGCAGACGGCTGGGACTCTGTAGCCCGGCTAAGCGCAGCGCGAGCCGGGTAAAACAGGCCCATCAGGGCGTTCTGAACAGATCCAACAGCGTGGCGACCTGCTCATCAATAGGCGTTAAATCACGCTTCACGATCAGGTGCAGCGGCGTTGCCCGCCGCGCGCCGTGTCCCAGCGGCAGCGCTTTCAGCACCCCTTGTTGAAGCTGTGGGCGAATACGCTCTTCCGGCAGCCAGCCAAACCCAACCTGATACAGCACCGCATCGATGGCGGCATCAATAGTGGAAAACGTCCACGCGTCGCGGGCGGACTGCGGGTCGTTGCCGCGATCGGCGATGCGCACCAGCGGCCAGGGAGCCAGCGCGTTATCATCCAGCGGCCCTTCGAGGGCGGATAGCGGGTGATCGCGATGGGCGACGGCGACAAAATCAATATTCATCAGCCATTCGCCGCGGCCGGTAATATCCTGACGACGGGTCAGCACCATCACATCCGCCTCGCTGCGGGCCGGAAGCTCTTCCTCAACGTTTTCCAGCACTTCGGTCAGCCTGACCTGAGTTTGCGGGTAGCGCTGCTGAAACTGGCGCAGAATGGCGAACAGCCGTTCGCGTGGGAAAATGCTGTCGACCACCAGATCCAGCCGGGTCCGGGCGCCGTCACGCAGGGTAGCGGCATGGGTTTCGACGTAAGCGAAGGCCTGCAGCAGCGGCTTAACCTGACCGAGCAGCAGCTCGCCTGCCGGGGTCAGCACCGCGCGGCGTCCCGATGGCGTGAGCAGCGTGACGCCGAGGCGCTCCTGCAATAGGGCGAGATTATAGCTCACCGACGACTGGCTGCGGTGGGTCTCGTCCGCCGCCTTCGCGAAGCTACCCAGTTCGACCACTTTCTCCAGCAGCGCCCATTGTTCCAGCGTAGTCTTGTGCATAATCTATCTAAAAAGTGAATGAGTTTAATCCAAACATAGCGTTATTCATCCATTTTTTAAAGCAGTATGCTTGTTCTCAACAAATAGAGGAGAACAGATTATGAGCACATTCGACAAACATGACCTGAGCGGTTTTATCGGCAAACATCTGGTTTATACCTACGATAATGGCTGGAACTACGAAATTTACGTTAAAAATGGCACCACCCTGGATTATCGCATTCACAGCGGTATCGTCGCGAATCGTTGGGTGAAAGATCAGCACGCTTACATCGTTCGCGTCGGCGAAAGCATCTACAAAATTTCCTGGACCGAACCGACCGGCACCGACGTGAGCCTGATCGTTAACCTCGGCGACAAACTGTTTCACGGCACCATCTTTTTCCCGCGTTGGGTAATGAATAATCCGGAGAAAACAGTCTGCTTCCAGAACGATCATATCCCGCTGATGGTCTCTTATCGTGAAGCTGGCCCGGCGTATCCGACAGAAGTGATTGATGAGTTCGCCACCATCACTTTTGTGCGCGATTGCGGCGCGGATAACGACGAAGTGATTAATTGCCCGGCTAACGAATTACCTGACAATTTTCCTGGCAACCTGTAATCATTTTGAAATAGTTTCGTGATTCGCCTGGATTTTTTATATTCCCTGAACGATGTTTAAAGATAGATTTATTAGAATCTGGTTGAGCATCCGTTTACTTTTCGCCAATGCGTTCCCGCTATTTCTCCGTCCGGCGGGAACGCTATAGCACCTTTTTTTACGATAAATCCCACTCTATCTAAATGATTTTTAACAAAATCATTATGCATATCTAATTAATATTAATTTCTTAATATTATCCTAAGCAAAGCTGACTAAATTTAATAACATCTGAATACAAAATAATGAAATGCGCCATCGGGCTGATTTCGCGTTCATTTTCATTTTGTTTAGGTCAGCAGGTGCAGGATATTTCTTATCGACCCCGTTTTTCGGCGGGTCATTGACAGAACAGGAACATGATGAGCGATTTTTTGCCGTTTTCGCGCCCGTCGATGGGCGACGCAGAGCTGGCTGCGCTGCGTGAAGTTTTGCAATCGGGCTGGATCACTACCGGACCGAAAAATCAGGCGCTGGAAGAGGCGTTCTGCACGTTAACCGGCAACCGCCACGCCATCGCCGTCAGTTCGGCGACCGGCGGCATGCACGTTACGCTGATGGCGCTGGGTATCGGTGCGGGCGATGAAGTGATCACCCCTTCCCAGACCTGGGTCTCCACGCTGAACATGATCTGCCTGCTCGGCGCGACCCCGGTGATGATCGATGTCGATCCCGACAATCTGATGATTACCCCCGAAGCGGTTGAAGCGGCAATCACCCCGCGAACCAAAGCAATTATCCCTGTGCACTATGCGGGCGCGCCGGCGGATATCGACGCCATTCGCGCGATTGGCGAGCGTCACGCTATTCCGGTGATTGAAGATGCCGCCCACGCGGCGGGGACGTACTACAAAGGCCGCCACGTCGGCTGGCGCGGTACCGCCATTTTCTCATTCCATGCGATCAAAAATATGACCTGCGCCGAAGGCGGGCTGGTGGTGACCGACGATGACGAGCTGGCCGCGCGTATTCGCAGCCTGAAGTTCCACGGCCTCGGCGTCGATGCTTATGACCGCCAGACCCTGGGCCGCGCTCCGCAGGCGGAGGTGATTTCGCCGGGCTTTAAATACAATCTCGCGGATATCAACGCCGCGCTGGCGCTGGTGCAGCTGGACAAGCTCGCCCACGCCAATCAGCGTCGCGCCGCCATCGCGCAACGCTATCTGCGAGAGCTAGCGGATACGCCCTTCAGGCCGCTGGTGGCGCCGTCGTGGGAGCATCAGCACGCCTGGCACCTGTTTATTATCCGCGTTGACGAAGCCGCCTGCGGCATCAGCCGCGATGCCCTGATGGAAAAACTGAAGGCCATGGGCATTGGCACCGGCCTGCACTTCCGCGCGGCGCATACGCAAAAGTATTACCGCGAGCGTTTCCCTGAAGTTTCATTACCGCATACGGAATGGAACAGCGCGCGCATTTGTTCCATCCCGTTGTTCCCGGATATGACCGATGACGATGTCACTCGGGTCATTTCCGCACTGCACCAGCTGTCAGGACGTTGATATGTTTAGCTATCCTCCCGTGAAAAAGGTCTCGGTCGTCATTCCTGTCTATAACGAGCAGGAGAGCCTGCCGGAGCTTATCCGCCGTACCGATACCGCCTGCGCGACGCTCGGTCGGCAGTATGAAATTCTGCTGGTCGACGATGGCAGCAGCGATGACTCGGCGCGGATGCTCACCGAAGCCGCCGAGGCCGAAGGCAGCCACGTGGTGGCGGTACTGTTGAACCGCAACTACGGCCAGCACTCGGCGATTATGGCGGGCTTCAGCCACGTTACCGGCGACCTGATCATTACCCTTGACGCCGACCTGCAAAACCCGCCGGAAGAGATCCCGCGGCTGGTCGAGAAGGCCGACGAGGGCTACGACGTGGTCGGTACCGTGCGCCAGAACCGTCAGGACACCTTCTTCCGTAAAAGCGCCTCGAAGATGATCAACCGCCTGATCCAGCGCACCACCGGTAAAGCGATGGGCGACTATGGCTGCATGCTGCGCGCCTATCGCCGCCATATCATCGACGCGATGCTTAACTGCCATGAGCGCAGTACCTTTATCCCGATTCTGGCAAACACTTTTGCCCGCCGGGCGGTTGAGATCCCGGTGATGCACGCCGAGCGCGAATTCGGCGACTCCAAATACAGCTTTATGCGCCTGATTAACCTGATGTACGACCTGGTGACCTGCCTGACCACCACGCCGCTGCGCCTGCTGAGCCTGTTCGGCAGCGCTATCGCCCTGCTGGGCTTTGCCTTCGGCCTGATGCTGGTGGTGCTGCGTCTGGTGTTTGGTCCCCAGTGGGCGGCAGAAGGGGTGTTCATGCTGTTCGCGGTGCTGTTCATGTTTATCGGCGCCCAGTTCGTCGGGATGGGCCTGCTCGGGGAGTATATCGGCCGCATCTATAACGATGTCCGCGCCCGCCCCCGCTACTTTATTCAACGTGTTGTTCGCCAGCCGGAAACGGCATCTCAAGAGGAAGATCGTTCATGAAAGCCGTAGTCTTCGCTTATCACGATATGGGTTGTGCAGGTATTCAGTCTCTGCTGGACGCCGGTTATGACATCGCCGCTATTTTTACCCATCCGGATAACCCTGGCGAAAACCATTTCTTTGGCTCCGTGGCGCGTATCGCCGCTGAGCAAGGCATCCCGGTATGGGCGCCGGAAGATGTGAATCATCCGCTGTGGATCGAACGTATCCGCGAGATAAAACCGGACGTGCTGTTCTCGTTCTATTATCGCAACCTGCTGTGCGATGACATTTTGAATATTGCGCCGCAGGGGGCTTTTAACCTGCATGGTTCACTGCTGCCGAAATATCGCGGCCGCGCGCCGCTGAACTGGGTGCTGGTGAACGGCGAAAGCGAAACCGGCGTGACGCTGCACCGTATGGTTAACCGCGCCGATGCCGGCAATATCGTGGCGCAGAAAAGCGTAGCGATCGGCGCGGATGACGCGGCGCTGGCGCTGCACCGTAAACTCTGCGCCGCAGCGTCGGATCTGCTGGCTCAGGCGCTGCCCGCCATCCGCGACGGTAAAACCGAAGAGCGCGTCCAGGATGAAAGCCAGGCGACTTACGTCGGTCGCCGTACGCCGGAAGACGGTCGCCTCGACTGGGAACGTTCGGCCCAGACGCTGCACAACCTCGTCCGCGCGGTTTCCGATCCGTGGCCGGGCGCGTTCGGCTACGCCGGCGCAAACAAGTTTATCGTCTGGAAATCACGCGTGCGCCACGATCTGGCCGCCGCCAAAGCGGGGACGGTGCTCTCCGTTGCGCCGCTGGTCGTCGCCTGTCAGGAAGGGGCGTTAGAAATCGTTACCGGGCAGACCGAGCGCGGCGTTTATATGCAGGGTACCCAGCTGGCGCAGGCGCTGGGCCTGGTTGCCGGCGCGGTGCTGAGCAGCAAACCGGTGGTGGCGATTAAGCGCCGCACCCGCGTGCTGATCCTCGGGGTGAACGGCTTTATCGGTAACCACCTGACCGAGCGTCTGTTGCAGGACGACAACTACGAGATTTACGGCCTGGACATTGGCTCCGACGCCATCAGCCGCTTCCTCGACAACCCGCGCTTCCACTTTGTTGAAGGCGATATCAGCATCCACTCCGAGTGGATCGAGTACCACATTAAGAAGTGCGACGTGGTCCTGCCGCTGGTGGCGATTGCCACGCCAATCGAATATACCCGCAACCCGCTGCGCGTGTTTGAGCTGGATTTTGAAGAGAACCTGAAGATTATCCGCGACTGCGTGAAATACGATAAGCGCATCATCTTCCCGTCGACGTCGGAAGTGTACGGCATGTGTACCGACAACAACTTCGATGAAGACACCTCCAACCTGGTGGTCGGGCCGATTAACAAACAGCGCTGGATCTACTCGGTCTCCAAGCAGCTGCTGGACCGCGTGATCTGGGCCTACGGCGATAAGAACGGCCTGAAGTTTACCCTGTTCCGGCCGTTTAACTGGATGGGGCCGCGCCTCGATAACCTCAACGCCGCGCGCATCGGCAGCTCTCGCGCCATCACCCAGCTGATCCTCAACCTGGTCGAAGGTTCGCCGATCAAGCTGATTGAGGGCGGTAAGCAGAAGCGCTGCTTTACCGATATCAGCGACGGTATCGAAGCGCTGTTCCGCATCATTGAGAACAAGGACGGCCGCTGCGACGGGCAAATCATCAACATCGGCAACCCGGATAACGAAGCGAGTATCAAAGAGCTGGCGGAAATGCTGCTGGCCTGCTTTGAACGCCATCCGCTGCGCGACCGCTTCCCGCCTTTCGCCGGATTCCGCGAAGTGGAAAGTAGCGATTACTACGGTAAAGGCTACCAGGATGTTGAACACCGTAAGCCGAGCATTCGCAACGCGAAGCGCTGCCTGAACTGGGTGCCGACGGTGGAAATGGAAGAGACCGTGGAACATACCCTGGACTTCTTCCTGCGCACGGTTGAACTGACGGACAGCGGCAAATCATGAAACAGGTCGGCTTACGCATCGATGTCGATACCTTTCGCGGTACGCGGGACGGGGTCCCGCGACTGCTGGCTCTGCTAAGCCAGCACGGGATTCAGGCAAGCTTCTTTTTCAGCGTCGGGCCGGACAACATGGGGCGTCATATCTGGCGCCTGGTAAAGCCGAAGTTTCTGTGGAAGATGCTGCGCTCAAAGGCCGCGTCGCTGTACGGCTGGGATATCCTGCTGGCCGGCACCGCCTGGCCAGGGCGCAGGATCGGCGCGCGGAATGAAGAGGTTATCCGCGCCGCCGCGCAGGAGCATGAAGTTGGCCTGCACGCCTGGGATCACTATAGCTGGCAGGCGTGGAGCGGCGTCTGGCCGCAGGAAAGGCTGACGCTGGAGGTTGAACGCGGGCTGCTGGAGCTGGAGCGGATTATCGGTCGCCCGGTAACCTGTTCCGCCGTTGCCGGCTGGCGCGCCGATCAGCGGGTGATCAAAGCCAAAGAGGCTTTCGATTTCCTCTATAACAGCGACTGCCGGGGGACCGGGCCTTTTCTGCCGCAGCTGGGGAACGGCGCGCCGGGGACCGTGCAGATCCCGGTGACCTTACCGACCTGGGATGAAGCGGTGGGAAACGCGGTGGATATTGCAGGCTTCAACCGCTATCTGCTGGACTGCATCCACCGCGACGCGGGGACGCCGGTCTATACCATCCATGCTGAAGTGGAGGGCATCGCCTTCGCGGATCAGTTTGATGAACTGCTGACCATGGCCGCACAGGAAGAGATCCAGTTTTGCCCGCTAAGCCAGCTGCTGCCCGCCGACTTTAGCGCGCTGCCGCGAGGGAAGGTGGTTCGTGGTGAACTGGCCGGCCGGGAAGGCTGGCTTGGACGTGAACAATTACTCAATTCGGGTGTTTGATGAAAAGCATTCGCTACGGCGCCTCTCTGGTCGCCCTTTTTGTCCTCTACTATATACTGCCGCTCAACTTCCGCCTGCTCTGGCAGCCTGATGAAACCCGCTACGCGGAGATCAGCCGCGAAATGCTGGCGACCGGCGACTGGGTGGTGCCGCATTTCCTCGGGCTGCGCTACTTTGAAAAACCGATTGCCGGCTACTGGATCAACAGCATCGGCCAGTGGCTATTCGGCCACAATAATTTCGCCGTCCGTTTTGGGGTGGTATTTTCGATTACCGTTACCGCGCTGCTGGTTGCCTGGCTGGCGTGGCGTCTTTTCCGCGATAAACGCGTCGCGATTCTGTCGCCGGTTATCTTCCTGACCGCGCTGCTGGTCTACGGTATCGGCACCTACGCGGTGCTCGACCCGATGATCACCATGTGGATGGCGCTGGCGATGTGCAGCTTCTGGGGCGCGACGCAGGCCCAAAGCCACGGCGGTAAAATTTTCGGCTATGTTTTACTCGGCGTGGCCTGCGGGATGGGAGTGATGACCAAAGGCTTCCTCGCGCTGGCGGTGCCGGTGGTCGGAGTGCTGCCGTGGGTGATTGCGCGTAAGCGCTGGCGCGAAGTGCTGACTTACGGCTGGCTGGCGGTGGGCGTCTGCGCGCTGGTGGTGCTGCCGTGGGGGCTCGCCATCGCCAAACGCGAGCCGGACTTCTGGCGCTACTTCTTCTGGGTGGAGCATATCCAGCGTTTCGCGGAAAAAGATGCCCAGCATAAAGCGCCGTTCTGGTACTACATTCCGTTCCTGATTGCCGGCAGCCTGCCGTGGCTGGCGCTGCTGCCGGGGGCGCTCAAGCGCGGCTGGACCGAGCGCGATGAGGCGCGCGGTGCGCTCTATTTGCTCGGATGGGTGGCGATGCCGTTGCTGTTCTTCAGCATTGCTAAGGGTAAGCTCCCGACCTACATCCTGCCCTGTTTTGCTCCTCTGTCGATTCTGATGGCGCGCTACGCGCTGGATGCGGCGAAGGCGGGGGCGAAGGCGCTGAAAATTAACGGCGCGATCAACCTGGCCTTTGGCCTGATTGGCCTGGTCGCCGTGCTGGTGGTTTCGCCGTGGGGCTTTATGCACAAGCCGGTATGGAGCCACATTGAGCTGTATAAGTGCCTGCTGGCGGCGCTGATATTTGGCTGGTGGGCGCTGATGGGCTGGCTGGCGATGAAGGATAACGGCCGCCGCTGGACCCTCGCCGCCTGCTGCCCGCTCGGGCTGGCGCTGCTGGTGGGCTTCGCTATCCCGGATCGGGTGATCGACAGCAAGCAGCCGCAGTTTCTGGTGGATATCGTCAGCGAATCGCTGACGCCGAGCCGCTACGTGTTGACCAATAACGTCGGTATCGCCGGCGGGCTGTCGTGGGAGCTCAAGCGCAGCGATATCATTCTGTTCGACAAGCAGGGCGAGCTGAAGTACGGTCTCTCCTGGCCGGACGCGCAGCACCAGTTTGTCGATCAGGCGCATTTTGCTGACTGGCTGGCGACGCACCGCCAGCAGGGACCCGTCTCGCTGGTTCTGCTGATGGACAAAGGAGAAAGTATGGCTGATTTAGCGCTACCGAAACCGGACAGCTTCTACGAGCTGGGGCGCGTGGTGTTTATCCAGTACCTGCCGCAATGAGCGTGTGGATCTGTCTGGTTTTCGCCAGCCTGCTGAGCTGCGCCGGACAGCTGTGCCAGAAACAGGCCACCCGCCCGTCCAAATCCGGGCGGCGCGGGCGCCATATCCTCGGCTGGCTGGGTTTAGCGCTGCTCGCTCTCGGCTGCAGTATGCTGCTGTGGCTTAGCGTGCTGCAGTCAATCCCGGTCAGTATCGCCTACCCTATGCTGAGCCTGAACTTTGTCTGGGTGACGCTGGCGGCGTGGGGGATCTGGCGCGAGCCGGTCGCGCGCCGCCACTGGCTTGGCGTGGGGCTGATCGTCGTCGGGATTGTTATTCTGGGGAGCCGTATCTGATGGGCTTAATCTGGGCGTTATTCAGCGTCGGCCTGGCGAGCGGCGCGCAGCTGCTGCTGCGCAGCGCGATGGTCGAACTCCCGCCGCTGACAGAGATATTCACCTTCCTCAACCATCTGCTGCATCTGCGGGCGGGCACGTTTGGCCTGACGTTCGGGCTTATGGGTTACCTGCTATCGATGGTCTGCTGGTACTTCGCCCTGCATCAACTGCCGCTGGCGAAAGCCTACGCGCTGCTGAGCCTGAGCTATATCCTGGTCTGGGCCGCCGCCATCTGGCTCCCCGGCTGGCATGAGCCTTTCCACTGGCAATCGCTGCTGGGCGTGCTGCTGATTGTCGCCGGGGTGCTGACGATCTTCTGGCCGGTGAAGCGGCAGGGCTAGCCCGGTAGCCTGCTTTTGGGACGCCCGGGCCCGAGCAGGATGGCTAATTTACTGCCGCCCTTGGTGGTCTCCATCCATATTTTACATACGCTGGTTAACGGTACCGACAGCAGCATTCCCACCGGGCCAAGCAGCCATCCCCAGACCAGCAACGAGAGGAAAACCACCAGCGTAGACATGCCCAGCCGATGGCCCATCATGCGGGGTTCGAGAATATTGCCGATGATCATGTGCACGACTAAAAAGAGCGCGCCGACCATCAGACACTCATAATAACCGTTAAAAAGTAACGCCTGGACCATTGGCGGAACGGCGGAAATCACCGAGCCAATGTTAGGCACATAGTTCAGCAGAAAAGCCAGCACGCCCCACATCAGCGCAAACTGAACCCCCATCAGCATCAGCCCTAACCAGACAATCACCCCAGTCCACAGGCTAAGCAGCGTTTTCAGCGCCAGATAATGCGAAACGCCTTTTAAGGCCCGGTGCAGACCGGCGATGTGGATCTGCGGGTTGTTGAGGGCAAAGCGGAGTTTATAAGGCACATGACGGACTTCAAAAAGCATAAACACCACCGTCATCACCAGCAGAACGACGCTGGCCATAGCGCCAGAGAGCCCGGTCATCAGGGTGGTCGTGAACGTCATCAGCTTGTCAGAGTCTATGCGTTGCAGCATACGCTCCGGGGACATGTGAATATGCAAAAACGGCAGCGCCTCCTGCAGCCGCAGAACTTTTGCCGTCAGCTCTTTATTATATTTTGGCAGCATGGCGACAAATTCGTTAACCGATGCGGCCAGTACGCCAATTAACGCGGTGAGCACGATCAGCATCACCACCACCACGATAGTAATGGCTGCCGGGCGACGCACGCCGCGGCGAATAAACCAGGTGACCAGAGGGTTGAGGACAATGGCGAAGAACAGCGCCAGTAATAGCTGCACGATGATATCTGCCGCGGCGTGGATCCCGGCGAGGATCACCACCAGTGACGCCAGTTTAAGCAGAATATGCATACCCGTTTTATCGGGCTGAGGGGTTGTCATTCACGGTTCCTTTCTATGATTTTCATTAAGTGTAGCGGCTGGCTTGCTGCCAGGAATCCTAATCTGGCTGCTGATTTATAACGTGTGGCGTGGTAGAAATGAAACACAGTAGTAAAAATCTGGTGGAACCCGATGCCCGAAACCGTCGCCGAACCGGCGCTCAATGGATTGCACCTCAATCTGCGGATTGTCTCTGTCGTGATGTTTAACTTTGCCAGCTATCTGACCATTGGCCTGCCGCTGGCGGTGTTGCCCGGCTATGTGCATGATGTGATGGGGTTTAGCGCCTTCTGGGCCGGACTGGTGATTAGCCTCCAGTACTTCGCTACGCTGCTCAGCCGCCCGCACGCCGGGCGTTACGCCGACCTGCTGGGGCCAAAAAAGATCGTCGTTTTCGGCCTGTGCGGCTGCTTTCTGAGCGGACTCGGCTATCTGCTGGCGGCGCTCTTCGGCGACTTGCCCGCTGTGAGCCTGGCGCTGCTATGCCTTGGGCGCATAATTCTCGGCATTGGGCAGAGCTTCGCGGGAACCGGCTCCACGCTGTGGGGCGTCGGGGTAGTCGGTTCGCTGCATATCGGGCGGGTTATCTCCTGGAACGGCATTGTCACCTACGGAGCGATGGCGATGGGCGCACCGCTCGGCGTGCTCTGTTACTCGCTGATTGGCCTGCACGGGCTGGCGTTGACCATTATGGCGGTGGCGCTGGTGGCGGTATTGTGCGCGTTGCCGCGGGCGGCGGTGAAAGCGGGCAGGGGTAAAGCGATGTCGTTTCGCGCGGTGCTGGGGCGCGTCTGGCTCTACGGTATGGCGCTGGCCCTGGCTTCGGCGGGGTTTGGCGTTATCGCCACCTTTATCACCCTGTTTTATGATGCCAAAGGCTGGGACGGCGCGGCCTTCGCCCTGACGCTGTTTAGCTGCGCCTTTGTCGGCACTCGTCTGCTGTTCCCCAACGGAATTAACCGCCTTGGCGGGCTGAACGTGGCGATGCTCTGTTTTGTCGTCGAAATTATTGGGCTGCTGTTAGTGGGCCTGGCGGAGACGCCGCTGATGGCGAAAATAGGCACTTTCTTTGCCGGAGCCGGTTTTTCGCTGGTGTTCCCGGCGCTTGGGGTGGTGGCGGTGAAGGCCGTGCCGCAGCAAAATCAGGGGTCGGCGCTGGCGACCTATACGGTATTTATGGATCTCTCGCTGGGGATCACCGGTCCGCTTGCCGGGCTGCTGATGGCGTGGGCGGGCATTTCATCGATCTATCTCGCGACGGCGGGGCTGGTCGCGGTGGCGCTGCTGCTGGGATGGCGGTTAAAAAAACGGCCCCCGGTCGGTGAACCGGAGGCCGCGGCGTCAGGCCAGTAGTTACTGGATGACGAGGGTGTTGATAATGTTTTCCGCTTCGGTCTGCGCCTGCTGCTGATTATCCGCTGGCAGCGTGATCTGCAGCGTCAGCAGTTTGTCATCAACCTTACCGAGCAGGACGGAAGACCAGGCGGTCTGGCCCTTGGCGGAGATGATGCTGTCCAGCTGTTGCAGGGTGTGGCCTTTGATCTCAATGGATTTATTGCTCACGACCTGCAGCTGCGGGTCGCGGCTGCGCTGCTGCTCTTCCAGACGCTGGCTCATGACGGCCAGATCTTCATTGGTGCTGTCGCCAACAATCACGATCACCGCTTTCTGGCCGGTGGCGTCAGAATAGACGTGCATATTGTTGGCCTGGGTGCCCAGCTTGCCGCTCTGGTCGGTCATACCGGCAGGCAGGGAGAAGCTCAGTTTGCCATCCAGCAGACTAATAGGTTGCCCGCTGGCGTTGCTTTCCGCAGCCGCCCCGGCAGTCGGCGTTTTTGTATCGCTGTTATCACAGGCCGCAAGACCCACAACCAGCAGGCCAATACCGACATATTTAACCAAATTGCGCATTGACATCTTCCTTTCGATAAACGGCCATTAACGGCTCATTCGCTTATCTTATCACATCGTTTCGTGAGTACTCTTAACCTGGCTGCAATGCGGATAAATCAGATTTATCTGCCAGCTTTTTCAGCAGCATATTCAACAACATGCCGTACATCGGCAGGAAGAATACGATGCTAATCAGCACTTTGAAGCAGTAGTCGACGATGGCGATTTCACCCCAGTGCGCCGCCATAAACGGATCCGGGCTGCGCCAGAAGGCGATAAAGAAGAAGGCCAGCGTATCGCTGACGTTACCGAAAAGGGTGGATGCCGTGGGCGCCAGCCACCAGCGGCGGTTCTGACGCAGGCGGTTGAAGACGTGGACGTCGAGGATCTGCCCCAGCGCGTAGGCCATAAAGCTGGCGGCGGCGATACGGGCGACAAACAGATTAAAGCTGGTTAATGCGGCAAAGCCCTGCCACTCGCCCATATAAAACAGTGCGGAAACCCCGTAGGAGATGAGCAGCGCCGGGATCATCACCGCGAGGATAATGCGTCGCGCCAGCGGAGCGCCAAAAATCCGCACCGTCAGATCGGTGGCGAGGAAAATAAACGGAAAGCTGAACGCGCCCCAGGTGGTATGAAAACCAAAGATGGAGATCGGCAACTGTACCAGGTAGTTACTGGAAGTGATGACCAGCAGATGGAATAGCGATAGCCAGATCAGCGCTTTTTTACGCTGTACGGTAGTAAACGGACTCATATTGTGACCTTTTTAGTGGTTGGGGTGAGGGAACCCAATAAAAACGGCTGCATGATACTGCGTTGCGAGCGTATTGCAATGCTTGTTTTTCGCGCAAACGTTAACCTGGCTTGCGTACTGGCGAACTGGGGGTAAACTAGGGCCGTTTTGTTAATGTGAGATGAAAATGAGCGAACTTTTCTCCAGCCCTGACCATATGCTTGATGCGCAGGGGCTTCGTTGCCCGGAACCGGTGATGATGGTGCGCAAGACCGTGCGTACGATGCCGGTGGGCGAGACGCTGCTAATCGTGGCCGACGATCCGGCGACGACCCGCGATATTCCCGGTTTCTGCCGCTTTATGGAGCATGAGCTGCTGGCGCAGCAAACCGAGGCGCTGCCGTACCGCTACCTGATCCGTAAAAGCCACTGAGTCTGGGTACGTCTTCCCGGAGGCGGTGCTGCGCACCTGTCCGGGCTACAAAAACCAGACCGCACGAACCTGTAGCCCGGGCAAGGCGCGTCAAGCGCCGCCCCCGGGGAAAGAATGCAGCGCTCGCCGCCAGAGATATCCCGGATTGCGGCTGATGCCTTATCCGGGCGACAAAAAACCAGACGGCACGAACCTGTAGCCCGGGCAAGGCGCGTCAAGCGCCGCCCCGGGGAAAGAATGCAGCGTTCGCCGCCAGAGATATCCCGGATTGCGGCTGATGCCTTATCCGGGCGACAAAAAACCAGACCGCACGAACCTGTAGCCCGGGTAGATACTATTTCTTACGCAACAGCCGCAGCGCGTTAGCGGTGACCAGCACCGTCGCCCCGGTATCCGCCAGCACCGCCAGCCACAGGCCGGTCAGGCCAAGCAGGGTGGTGACCAGAAAAATGCCCTTCAGACCCAGCGCGATGGCGATGTTCTGCCGGATATTGGCGTGGGTGGCGCGCGCCAGCGAAATCATCTGCGCCAGCCCGGTCAGACGGTTATGGGTCAATGCCGCATCGGCGGTCTCCAGAGCGACGTCGGTGCCGCTGCCCATGGCGATGCCAATCGTCGCCGCTTTCATCGCTGGCGCGTCGTTGATTCCGTCGCCGACCATCGCCAGCGGCGACTCGGCGTTGAGCGCCATCACCGCCTGCACTTTATCCGCGGGCAGAAGCCCGGCGCGGAACGCCAGCCCCAGCTCGCTGGCGATGGCCGCCGCCGCGCGCGGATTGTCGCCGGTCAGTATCACTCCCTGAACGCCTAACTGATGGAGTTCATCCACCGCCTGGCGGGCATCGTCGCGCAGCGTATCGCGCAGCGCCAGAATCCCCAGCAGCGTCTCATCGCGCATCACCAGCACCACGGTTTGCCCGGCGCTCTCCAACTGCTGAATACGTGCATCGTTCTGCGGATCGTTATTTTTCCCGGCGGCGCAAATCAGCACCTGACGACCTTCGACCTGCGCCTCAATGCCGGAGCCAGCCAGCGCGCGCTGGCCGCTGGCCGGCGGAATCACCAGCTGACGCTGCTCCGCCTCACGTACGACGGCCTGGGCTAACGGGTGGCTGGAGCCTTGCTCTACGGCGGCTGCCAGCGCCAGCAGATCGTTTTCGCCGATGTCCGTGGTCGCCATCACCGCGGTGACGCGCGGCTGGCCGATGGTCAGGGTACCGGTTTTATCAAACGCCACCTGGCGCACGCGGCCCAGTTGCTCCAGCGCCGCGCCGCCTTTAATCAGCGCGCCGCGACGCGCCGCCACCGCCAGGCCGGAGGTAATCGCCGCCGGGGTGGAGATCACCAGCGCGCACGGACAGCCAATCAGCAGCAGCGTTAAACCTTTATAGATCCATGGCAGCCATGCGCCGGCAAACAGCAGCGGCGGAACAATGGCGACCAGCAGCGCGACGACCATAATCGCCGGGGTATAGATGCGGCTGAAGCGATCGATAAAGCGCTCAATCGGCGCGCGGCGCTCCTCCGCTTCTTCAATCAGCTTAAGAATGCGATCGATGGCGCTGTCGCCCGGTTCGGAGATCACCGTCAGCTGTACCAGACGATCGACGCTGGTGGCGCCGGCCGCCACGCGTTCCCCGGCGTTACGCTCCACCGGTACGGATTCACCGGTTAGCGCGCTCTCATCGAAGCTGGCGAAGGGCGAGAGCAGCTGGCCATCGGCGGGCAGACGGCCCCCGGCGGCCACTTCAATCACGTCGCCGGGGCGCAGGTCGCGCTGGGCTACGGTTTCGCGTACGCCGTCGCGCACGCGGATTGCGGTATCGGGTTTCAGCGCCATCAACGCGCTGACGCCTTGACGCGCGCGGCTGGCGGCCCAACCCTCAAGGCGTTCGCCGATTAAGAACAGCAGCAGCACCATCGCCGCTTCGGCGGTGGCGCCGATAAACAGCGCGCCGATGGCTGCGACGCTCATCAGAGTTTCGATGGCGAACCAGCTTCCGCTTTTGATCAGGCGTATTGCTTGCCGGGCGACCGGCCACAGGCCGACAAGGGTGGTTGTGATGAAGGCGATTTCGCCCAGAGGAGGGTTAAACTGCTCCAGCCCCCAGCTGAGCGCCATCATGGCGACGAGGGTGATGAGCGGCAGATTCTCGCGCAGCCACGAGGTGGCGTCCTCTGTCCGGGGGGCGTTTTCATCCCGCAGCTGGTAGCCCGCGGCGCGCACGGCGCTTTCGATCTGCGGACCAACGTCGCCCTCGGCGTTGACCAGCAGCTTTTCGGTGGCGAACAGCACCTGAACCTGGCTCACTCCCGGCACCTGGCGAACGGCGGTTTCGACCTTGCGGGCGCAGGCCGCGCAATCCATGCCTTCTACCAGCCAGCTAAAGCGTGCATGACTCAGCGCGTCGTTTTCAGCGGCGGTTTCGCTGCTGCAGGCGTGGTCCGCGCAGCAGCTTTCCGCAGGCTGCGCGGCAGGGGTAAATTTTAACGATGAGAAGTGTGGGACTTTTTTATCCTGCGATTCTGGAGCCGACATAGGACCCTCCGGGTAATGATAATTTTCTCATTACCCGCAGGATACACTCTGGAGTCGACTCCAGAGTCAAGCGCTTAATTACAAATAGAGCGCGCGGACGATCAGGAAGTGCCCGGCGAAGTAAAACGCCGAGGAGATCGCGTTGTCAGCGCGGAAGCGGCGGCGATAATGGCTGATGAGCCAGACCGCGTTGCCGAGCAGCAGGAACGCGGCGCCAACGAAGCCGGACAGCGCGGTGTCCGTCGGGCGAGCGAACCACAGCTCGCCGGCCAGCCAGACCATCACCAGCGTCATCGCGATAAAGGTAAACACCGGCATTCGCATCTCTTCCAGCCGCGTCCAGATGATGGCCAGCAGCAGCGCGCCGAGGATCAGCAGCACCAGCGGCAGCGGCCAGAAGAACGACAGCGTCAGCTGGCTGGCAAACCAGATGGTGTAGAGCAGGTGGGAGAGAAAGAACGCCCCCACGGCGTACATCACCCGCTGCCGGGGCAGTAGGGTCAAGGCGTCGCCGACCAGCGAGGCGCAAAGCCCGGCCAGCACCAGGTAGCTGATGGCGTTAAACATCGGCGCTTGCCAGGCCAGTAACAGAAGCAGGATCAGCGTGACGGGTTTAAACACCCAGCGACGCCAGGCAGGCCCACGATAGGACGCATCGACGTAAAGCCATGCGGAGAAACAGACAGCAATAAATGACCAAAGCATAGTAAGTCCCTGTATCTGTTATCATTAAGTAAGTGATTGTACTTACAGTACTGAATCTCAGTGTAGTGGTTTGCAGAGGAAGATGACAATGATAATCAAGCCACAGTATGCTTATTCCTGATAATTCCTGGGGGCAAGGTGAATGAGTAAAGTTCCGCTGTTTTTTATGGTTGCCGTTGCCATCATTGCGGTTGCCGCATCGTATCGTTATGCGCAGCAGCGCCGGGAAAAAATGGAGAACGACGCCGCGCCGCTGTTGCAAAAACGGGTGGTGGTGAGCAATAAGCGGGAGAAGGTGATTAACGATCGCCGTTCACGCCAGCAGACGGTGACGCCTGCCGGCAGCGAGATGCGTTACGAAGCCAGCTTCAGGCCGGTAAGCGGCGGGATGGAAATGGTTTTTCGTCTGCAGGCGCCGCAGTATCATGCGTTAAGCGTCGGCGATAAAGGCGTCCTGAGCTATAAAGGTTCGCGGTTTATGGGCTTTGCGCCAGATCCCTGAACCTTTTCCGGGCATTACTTCTTCTTCAGGGTCGCCTTGAGCTTTTTCTGCCAGGCGACCAGTTCGAACACGCCGAAGATGAAAATACGGACCTGCTCGAAGCGCCCCAGCGGCGGCATCTCTTTCGTCTGCGTCGCCTTGAGCAGCGTCAGCTGCAGGCCGTGCATCAGAATCATAAAGATTAGCGCCACGTTAACGAAGATATTCAGCGGCTTTGGGAACGGTTGAAACAGATTCAGCAATAAAAACGCCCACACGCACAGCATCAGCAAGCGGCCAAAATTAATCAGCATAGTTTTCTCCTTGGGCCTCACGTTGATAGAGACGGTAGGCGACCTGTCCGGCCACTTTTTCACGATAGACGTGCCAGTTCATCGGCACCGGCGGTAAACCGTTTTCGACTTCACTCTCGATGTAGATGAGCGCTTCATCGCTAAGCCAGCCGTTGTTTTCCAGCAGTTTCAGCGTTTCTTCAAGCAGCCCTTTACGAAACGGGGGATCGACAAACACGATATCGTGCGGCGCGCCCGCCTGAGCGAGAAACGCTAAAGTATTGGTGTTCACGACCTTAGCGTTGCTGGCTTTGAGGGTCGCCAGGTTTTTTTGCAGCTGCTGCGCGACGCCGCGTTCCATTTCCAGCAGCGTGGCGTTGGCCGCGTAGCGGGAGAGGGCTTCTAGGCCCAGCGCGCCGCTGCCGGCGAAGCAGTCGAGGCAGCTCGCGTCAACGATCGATGGCGCCAGCCAGTTAAATAGCGTTTCGCGTACCCGGTCGGTGGTCGGGCGCAGACCCGGGCTCTCCGGCACCGGTAATTTACGGCCCCGCCATTGCCCGCCGATAATACGGATCTGGCCGCTGCCTGCGTGGTTTGGTTTCTTCATCTCTTTGCTCAAGTCTCAACTTCCGGGCTGCTATTCTAACGATCGGCAGCGGTTGACGAAACCTTAATCCGGGGGCGGTGATGCGAGTTAAGTTAAGTGGTAGACTATCCGACTAATTTCATCATTTTTCAGCTTCCGCTACCAACTAGCCGAAGCTGTGCCATGAATTAACAGCGAGGGGTGTAGTCGCAAATGGCGAAAGACAAAAAACGTGGCTTCTTTTCCTGGCTGGGCTTTGGCCAAAAAGAACAGGCGCAGGAAAGCGAAACAGAACAAAAAGTAGAAGCCCAGCAAGAGGTTGCAGAACCGTCCGCGGAAAGCGAAGCGCCTGCCGCTGCGCCGCAAACGGTCGACGCGCCTGCGACGGAGAAACCGGACGCCGAAGCCTTTGCCGCCGAGGTGGTTGAGGTGACCGAGCAGGTCGTTGAGAGCGAACAACCGCAGGCGGTTGTCGAATCTCCGGTCGTTGAAGAGGTTGCGGAGCAGCCTGCGGTTGAAGAAATTGTCGCTGAGCCGCTGGTTGAAGAGGTCATTGCCGAGCCGGTCGCGGCTGAAGCCGTCGCTGAGCAGACGCCGGAAGCGGTGATTGCCGAACCGGAAGCGGTGATTGAAGAAGCCGTTGTCGAAGATGCCGAAGCAGGCGAACCGTTAGCGGATGCGCAAGCCGATATCAGCGATGAAGAGCTGGAAGCGCAGGCTCTGGCGGCAGCCGATGCGGCGGAAAACGCCGTGGAGGTGGTGCCGGACGAAACCGTCGTGACGCCGTTAGAGCAGGAAAAACCGACCAAAGAAGGTTTCTTCGCCCGCCTCAAACGCAGCCTGGTGAAAACCAAACAAAACCTCGGTTCCGGATTTATCAGTCTGTTCCGCGGTAAGAAAATCGACGATGATCTGTTTGAAGAGCTGGAAGAGCAGCTGCTGATTGCCGACGTCGGTGTGGAGACCACGCGTAAGATCATCACTAATCTGACCAACGACGCCAGCCGTAAGCAGCTGCGCGACGCCGAGGCGCTGTACGGCCTGCTGAAAGAAGAGATGGGCGATATCCTGGCGAAAGTGGATGAGCCGCTGAACGTAGAAGGCAAAACGCCGTTTGTGATTCTGATGGTCGGCGTCAACGGCGTCGGTAAAACCACCACCATCGGTAAGCTGGCGCGTCAGTTCGAGCAGCAGGGCAAGTCGGTGATGCTGGCGGCGGGCGATACCTTCCGTGCGGCGGCGGTTGAGCAGCTCCAGGTTTGGGGGCAGCGTAATAATATTCCGGTGATTGCCCAGCATACCGGCGCGGACTCGGCATCGGTCATTTTCGATGCCATCCAGGCGGCGAAGGCGCGCAATATTGACGTCCTGATTGCCGATACCGCGGGCCGTCTGCAGAATAAATCGCACCTGATGGAAGAACTGAAGAAGATTGTCCGCGTCATGAAAAAACTCGATGTCGATGCGCCGCATGAAGTTATGCTGACCATTGACGCCAGCACAGGGCAGAACGCGATTAGCCAGGCCAAACTGTTCCACGAAGCGGTTGGACTGACCGGTATCACCTTGACTAAGCTGGATGGTACCGCCAAGGGCGGGGTTATCTTCTCGGTTGCCGATCAGTTCGGTATTCCGATTCGCTACATCGGTGTTGGCGAACGTATTGAAGATCTGCGTCCGTTTAATGCGGGCGACTTTATTGAGGCACTTTTTGCCCGAGAGGATTAAAAATGATTCGCTTTGAACAAGTCAGCAAAGCCTATCTCGGTGGGAGACAAGCGCTGCAGGGGGTGACTTTCCACCTGCAGGCGGGCGAGATGGCGTTTCTGACCGGCCATTCCGGCGCGGGGAAAAGTACCCTGCTGAAGCTTATCTGCGGTATCGAACGGCCCAGCGCCGGCAAAATCCTCTTCGGCGGCCATGATATCAGCCGCCTGAAGAGCCGCGAGGTGCCGTTTTTGCGCCGTCAGATTGGCATGATTTTCCAGGACCACCATCTGCTGATGGACCGTACCGTTTACGATAATGTGGCGATCCCGCTGATTATCGCCGGCGCCAGCGGCGATGATATCCGTCGTCGCGTCTCGGCGGCGCTGGATAAAGTCGGGCTGTTGGACAAAGCGAAAAACCTGCCGATTCAGCTTTCAGGCGGTGAACAACAGCGCGTGGGCATCGCCCGCGCGGTGGTGAACAAACCCGCGGTCCTGCTGGCGGATGAACCGACCGGTAACCTCGACGAAGCGCTGTCGGAAGGGATCTTACGTCTGTTTGAAGAGTTTAACCGCGTTGGGGTGACGGTACTGATGGCGACGCATGACCTGGGGCTTATCTCCAGTCGTCCGTACCGCGTCCTGTCCCTCAGCGAGGGGCATATGCATGGAGGCCATATCGGTGAATAAGCGCGAGGCAATGAACCACATTCGCCGATTCGGCAATCGATTCGACCGTTTCCGCAATGCGGGCGGGGCGGGCGGTAGCGGCGGACGCAATGCGTCGAAACGGCCAAAAGCGGCGCCGAATCCGGCTTCCCGCAAGAGCAACGTATTCAATGAGCAGGTGCGCTACGCCTGGCACGGCGCGATACAGGATCTGAAAAGTACGCCGCTGGCGACGTTCCTGACGGTGATGGTGATCGCCATTTCGTTGACCCTGCCGAGCGTATGCTACATGGTTTACAAAAACGTCAGCACCGCGGCGTCGCAGTATTACCCTACGCCGCAAATCACCGTCTATCTGGAGAAAACGCTGGATGACGATGCCGCTGCGCGGGTAGTCGGCCAGCTGCAGGCGGAGCAGGGCGTCGAGAAGGTCAACTATCTGTCGCGTGATGAAGCCCTTGGCGAATTCCGCAACTGGTCTGGCTTTGGCGGCGCGCTGGATATGCTGGAAGAGAACCCGCTGCCGGCGGTAGCGATCGTGGTGCCTAAGATTGATTTCCAGAGCGTTGAGGCGCTGAACACGCTGCGCGACCGCGTGAGCCACGTTCAGGGCGTTGATGAAGTGCGTATGGATGACAGCTGGTTTGCGCGCCTCTCGTCGCTAACCGGGCTGGTCGGACGCGTGTCGGCGATGATCGGCGTACTGATGGTGGCGGCGGTCTTCCTGGTCATCGGCAACAGCGTGCGTCTGAGCATCTTCGCCCGTCGCGATACCATTAACGTGCAGAAACTGATTGGCGCGACGGATGGTTTTATTCTGCGTCCATTCCTTTACGGCGGGGCGCTGCTGGGGTTCTCCGGCGCGTTTCTGTCGCTGATCCTGTCGGAGATTATGGTCATGCGCCTGTCGTCGGCGGTCACCGAAGTGGCGAAAGTGTTCGGGACGCAGTTTGAACTCAGCGGCTTAGGCTTTGACGAGTGTCTCCTGATGCTGATTGTTTGCTCAATGATTGGCTGGGTCGCCGCCTGGCTGGCAACCGTTCAACATTTACGTCACTTTACTCCCGAGTAATAAAAATCTGGTATAATCTTTCCCTGCACTGAATATCTCTCTGCAGGGAAAGAGTCCCTGTTGACGCTTCCCTAAACTTCATAACCATGTCACATTTTGTGCGTAATCTATTCACATCATTGCATGGAACTTGTGGATAAAATCACTGTCTGATACTAATGTGAGTGATATTCTCGTTGCTCATCAATGCTGGCATGTTTGTTGCTCCGTTGTGAGGACAGAATGATGCCAGAAGATATCGATTGAGAGGATTTGAATGACCAAAGATATGCAAACTTTAGCCTTAGCCCCCGTTGGTAACCTGGAATCGTACATCCGGGCTGCTAACACTTGGCCGATGTTATCGGCTGATGAAGAGCGGGAGCTTGCTGAAAAGCTGCATTACCAGGGCGATCTGGAAGCAGCGAAAAAGCTGATCCTGTCTCACCTGCGCTTTGTTGTTCATATTGCTCGTAACTACTCGGGCTATGGCCTGCCGCAGGCGGATCTGATTCAGGAAGGCAACATTGGCCTGATGAAAGCCGTGCGCCGTTTTAACCCGGAAGTGGGCGTGCGTCTGGTTTCCTTCGCCGTGCACTGGATCAAAGCGGAAATTCATGAATACGTGCTGCGTAACTGGCGTATCGTGAAGGTCGCGACCACGAAAGCGCAGCGTAAGCTGTTCTTTAACCTGCGTAAAACCAAGCAGCGTCTGGGCTGGTTCAACCAGGACGAAGTCGAAATGGTCGCCCGCGAGCTGGGCGTGTCGAGCAAAGACGTGCGTGAGATGGAGTCACGTATGGCGGCGCAGGACATGACCTTCGACATGTCTTCGGATGATGAGTCCGATAGCCAGCCGATGGCGCCGGTGCTCTATCTGCAGGATAAATCGTCTAACTTTGCCGACGGCATCGAAGACGATAACTGGGAAGAGCAGGCGGCGAACAAGCTGACCGACGCGATGCAGGGTCTTGACGAACGTAGCCAGGACATCATCCGCGCCCGCTGGCTGGACGAAGACAACAAGTCCACGCTGCAGGAGCTGGCGGACCGCTACGGCGTGTCGGCTGAACGTGTACGTCAGCTTGAAAAGAACGCCATGAAAAAACTGCGCGCCGCTATCGAAGCCTAATCTGAGCGCCAGTCCCCGATAACGCCCCACATTACGTTGGGGCGTTTTGTTTTTCTGCCTCCGCCAGCGCCTGCGGGCAGTGCATTTTCAGGCACGCAAGCAGGATGTTGAACGCCGGCTCCATCTGCGTTTCCGGCTGCGAAGCAAAACCCATCAACAGCCCTTTCTTGCGTTGCGTTGTCAGGTAATAGCGCGACAGCGGACGCACTAAAATATTGCGTGCGTTGGCATCGCGGGCAATCGCCACGTCATCCGCCTCATCCGGCAAATTCAGGATCAGATGCAGTCCGGCATTATCGCTGAAGTCCGACAGCGCGTGCGGCCCGCAGTGCCGCTCAATCAGCTCGGTCAAAAAGACGCGACGGCGGCTGTAGAGCAGGCGCATGCGGCGAATATGCGCCGAGTAATGACCGGCGTTGATAAATTCCGCCAGCGCCAGCTGGATAAGCGAATGGCCACCGCGATAGAGCTCGGCATGGGCGTTTTTGAGTTCGGCCGCCAGCGGACGAGGCAGCACGACATAGCCCAGCCGCAGCCCCGGGTAGAGCGTCTTACTGAACGTCCCGACGTAGACCACCGGCGCTTCGGCGACTAAGCCCTGTAGCGCCGGGATCGGCTGGCCGGAAAAGCGAAACTCGCTGTCGTAATCATCCTCCACAATCCAGCTGCCGTGCTGATGGGCCAGCGTGAGCAGGCGCTGTCGGCGCTCAAGGCTCATTACCGCGCCGAGGGGATACTGATGGGACGGCGTCACGAAGATCAGCCGCGGCGCTTCGGCTATGCTTTCGGGCGGACACAGGCCGCTGGCATCAACCACCACGGGCTCGGCCCGCACTTCATTCATCGCCAGCACATGGCGAATGCCCCAGTAGGACGGCTCCTCCACCCAGGCGAGATCGCCGCGGTCGCACAGCATGCGGGTGATCAGGTCGATAGCCTGGTGGATCCCTTCGGTGATAAGAATTTGATCTGCCTGACACTGAACGCCGCGCGCTACTCTCAGATAGTCCACCAACGCGTGCTGTAGCTCGGCCGTTCCGCCGTTACAGCTGTAGCTGAGCTGTTCCGGTTTTGGACGGCGGCTGATACGCGCCTGGATTTTACTGAACAGCGGATGGGGAAACGCGTTGACGTCCGGTACACCGGGGATAAATGCCCCCCACTGACGCGGGCTGGCGCTGACCTGTCCCAGCAGATGCTGGCCGCGCCGGGAGATAGGCGCGCTGGTTGCCGGCGCCGGGCTGCTTTCACTGGCGCTGCTGGCGGGAAGGAACATATCGGGCAGCGTTTTCGCGACGAATGTTCCGCTGCCGCGACGGGACACGACGTACCCCTCGGCCAGTAGTTGTTCATAAACTGTTAAAATTGTGTTGCGGGACATTCTCAGCTCCCCCGCCAGATCCCGCGACGGCGGCAGGCGGCTATGGGGCGGCAGAGAACCATCCAGAATGGCGTGGCGAATCGCCTTGTAAAGGCGCTTGTGCAGGAGCGGATCGGTTTCTTTCTGCAATCTGACCAGCACCAGGTCTGCGATGAGCGAACGCAATTGGATCCCTCAGATAATCTGAATTGGTACTCGATTATAGGGCCAAATCCTGTGTAAATAAACGACATAGTTTCGGATTTGTTGCGATAACGTGACACACATGACAGGAGATTCCCGGTGAAAAGTTCAGAACTGAATCAGCGTCGCCAGCAGGCGACTCCGCGCGGCGTAGGGGTAATGTGCAGCTACTTTGTTGAGAAAGCAGAGAACGCTACGCTGTGGGATATTGAAGGGAATGAGGTGATTGATTTCGCCGCCGGCATCGCGGTGCTGAATACCGGCCATCGGCACCCTAAAATCATTGCCGCCGTTGAACAACAGCTGCAGGCCTTTACCCATACTGCTTATCAGATTGTCCCGTACGAAAGCTACGTCACGCTGGCCGAGCGGATTAACGCGCTGGCGCCGATTGACGGTCCGGCAAAAACGGCGTTCTTTACCACCGGGGCGGAAGCGGTTGAAAACGCAGTGAAAATTGCGCGCGCTTATACCGGTCGTCCGGGGTTGATTACCTTCGGCGGCGGATTCCACGGCCGCACGTTTATGACCATGGCGCTGACCGGTAAAGTGGCGCCTTATAAGATTGGTTTCGGTCCGTTCCCGGGATCGGTGTATCACGCAGTCTACCCTAATGCCGCCCATGGCATTACCACCGCTGACGCGATGAAAAGCCTGGATCGTATTTTTAAAGCCGATATCGCGGCCGACCAGGTGGCGGCGATTGTGCTGGAGCCGATTCAGGGGGAAGGCGGCTTTAACGTCGCCCCGCCTGAGTTTATGCAGGCGCTGCGCGCGCTGTGCGATACCCACGGCATTCTGCTGATTGCCGATGAAGTACAAACCGGCTTTGCGCGCACCGGCAAGCTGTTTGCGATGCAGCACTATGATGTGAAGCCTGACCTGATGACGATGGCTAAAAGCCTGGCCGGCGGTTTCCCGCTCTCCGGCGTGGTCGGTCGCGCCGAGGTGATGGATGCGCCTGCGCCGGGCGGTCTGGGCGGTACCTATGCCGGTAACCCGCTGGCGGTCGCGGCTGCGCACGCGGTGCTGGACGTGATTGAAGAAGAGCAACTGTGCCAGCGCGCTGAGCGCTTAGGCAGCCATCTGAAAGAAGTGCTGAATCAGGCGCGTCAAAGCTGCCCGGCCATTGCGGACGTACGCGGCCAGGGGTCGATGGTGGCGGTGGAGTTTAACGATCCGCAAACCGGCGAGCCGTCGGCGGAGATCACTCGTCAAATCCAGCAAAAAGCCCAGGAGAACGGTCTGCTGCTGCTGAGCTGCGGCGTCTACGGCAACGTCATTCGCTTCCTCTATCCGTTAACGATTCCAGATGCGCAGTTTACGAAGGCGCTGGATATTCTGGCCCGCGTGCTGAAGCCCTAACTTTTCGCCCGGTCAGACTGCGGCGGCAGGGAAGCCGAAGAGAAACAGGATGCCGCGTTCTGGCCAGTCATGCTCAGCGTGAGTGGTTTATCACCCTGATATCACCTTTTTTCCGGCAGCGGATGTTGCCGGAATAAAACGGAAAATATTATGTCTGACAACTCCACCTTTTCTCCGGTTCTGACGAGCCGGGAGCGTACCGCTGTACCTGCAAAATCTCTGAGTTTCATTGAAGGCGTGTCGATGATCGTCGGCACCAATATCGGCGCTGGGGTGCTATCCATCGCCTATGCCTCCAGCAAAGCGGGCTTTCTGCCGCTGCTGTTTTGGCTGATCGTTGTCGGTAGCCTGACAACCGTTACGATGCTCTACGTCGCGGAGTCGACGCTGCGCACGCGTAAGCATCTGCAGCTTAGCGGCCTGTCGCAGCGCTACGTCGGCCGCTTTGGCGCGCTGATGATGTTCCTCTCCGTTTGCGTCAACAGCGTCGGCGCGCTGACGGCTTATATGACCGGCAGCGGTAAACTCCTGCATTCGTTATTCGGCATCTCGCCGGCCCTCGGCAGCGCGCTATTTTTTATTCCCGCGGCCGGAGTGCTTTATCTTGGCCTGAAGGCGATTGGCCGGGGTGAAAAATTCATTAGTATCGGCATGGTCGTCATGATCGCCATTCTTGTCGCCGCCACGTTGCTGCAAGAGACCGCCAGCGTGGGGTATTTACTCGACGGTAACTGGCTGTATATGGTGCCAGTATTTAACGTCGTCGCCTTCTGCTTCTCCGCGCAGTATATCGTGCCGGAAATGGCGCGCGGTTTCGCTGATAAACCGGAGAAACTGCCGAAGGCCATTATGGTAGGGATGCTGTTAACCTTTTGCCTGCTGGCGCTGGTCCCGCTTTCGGTGATTGCGTTAAGCGGGTTGGATAATATTTCTGATGTGGCGACCATTTCCTGGGGCAGGGCGCTCGGCGAGTGGGCTTTCTTCTCGGCAAATCTCTTTGCGCTCTGCGCGATGCTGACTTCCTATTGGGGACTGGGCGGAAGTTTCCTGACCAATATTTTCGATCAGTTTCGCCTGGGCAACGACGAGCAGCCGTTCAAACGCTTTAAGGTGCTGCTGGTGGTCGCCGTGCCGCCATTTATTCTGGCCTACAGCGGGATGGTGTCCTTCGTGAACGCGCTCTATTTTGCCGGGGTATTTAGCGGGGTGATTTTGTCCATCATGCCGATCCTTATCCTGAAAGGTTCGCGGCGGCAGGGGGATATCACTCCCGGCTGGACCTGCCCGGCGCTGATAACGCACCCGTTCATCCAGATCTTCATCGTATTGCTCTATCTTTGCAGCGCCGTCTACGCCATCGCTTCTGCCTTTGGCTATCTGCCCGCGGGCTGGTAGTCGCGTTGCTCATGCCACCGCGTTCGGTTTATTCCGGCGCGGGTTTTTATTTGTCACTTATCTGTTACATACTCCGCAATTTTATCGTTTCCAATTCTCCTGAATGACGGTATGTTTAGCATAGTGTGCTGCAAAAGCGCAGGCAGCAGACCCTAATCTAACTATCATATGCTTTTCTTATGTGTCTAATTAGAATAATGCGCTAATAAACAACATCACAACAAATGCAAAAACCATAATAATGGGGAGCCTCAGGATGAATATGAAGGGTAAAGCGTTACTGGCAGGATGTATTGCCTTAATCATGAGCGGTACGGCAATGGCCGAAGATATCAAAGTCGCCGTCGTTGGCGCGATGTCCGGTCCGGTAGCGCAGTACGGCGACCAGGAGTTTACTGGCGCTGAGCAGGCCATTGCCGATATCAACGCCAAAGGCGGCATAAAAGGCAATAAGCTGCAGATGGTAAAATACGACGACGCCTGTGACCCGAAACAAGCGGTTGCCGTCGCTAACAAAGTGATTAACGACGGTATCAAGTACGTTATCGGCCACCTGTGCTCTTCTTCCACTCAGCCGGCGTCTGATATCTATGAAGATGAAGGCGTGCTGATGATCACCCCGGCCGCCACCGCGCCGGAGCTGACGGCCCGCGGCTATCACCTGATTCTGCGCACTACCGGTCTGGACTCCGATCAGGGGCCAACCGCTGCCAAATATATCCTGGAGAAAGTGAAGCCGCAGCGCATCGCGATTGTCCACGACAAGCAGCAGTACGGCGAGGGTCTGGCCCGCGCGGTGCAGGACAACCTGAAGAAGGGCGGCGCCAACGTGGTGTTCTTTGACGGCATCACCGCCGGTGAGAAAGACTTCTCTACCCTGGTGGCGCGTCTGAAGAAAGAGAACATCGACTTCGTCTACTACGGCGGCTACCACCCGGAGATGGGGCAGATCCTGCGTCAGTCTCGCGCCGCTGGCCTGAAAACGCAGTTTATGGGGCCGGAAGGGGTAGCGAACGTGTCCCTGTCTAATATCGCGGGCGCTTCTGCGGAAGGTATGCTGGTGACTAAGCCGAAGAACTACGACCAGGTGCCGGCGAACAAACCGATTGTGGATGCGATCAAAGCGAAGAAACAGGATCCGAGCGGCGCGTTCGTGTGGACCACCTATGCCGCGCTGCAGTCGCTGCAGGCAGGTCTGAATCAGTCAGAAGATCCGGCTGAAATCGCCAAATATCTGAAAGGGGCTACGGTCGATACCGTAATGGGGCCGCTCACCTGGAACGAGAAGGGCGACCTGAAGGGCTTCGAGTTCGGCGTGTTTACCTGGCATGCTAATGGTACGGCGACCGACGCCAAATAATTTAACCTGCGCCTTTCACGCCGCAGAGGCGTTGTCTGCGCCCCTCAACCCCGGTCACTTACTGATGTAAGCTTCCGGGGTTGAGGGGCTTGACGCCTTTCTGCATCGCGGAATGCTGGGTTAAATAGACGAACACGCCCTGCTGACGCTTAGCTGAGTGGGCTACAGATTTGCAAACATCTGCGAGTCGGTAGCCAGGATAAGGCGTTCAGCCGCAATCCGGGAATATTCGGCCTTATTTCGCCGATTTAGTGATTTTTTACCCAACCGCCGGTTTGCGCGCTAAAGCCCAGCGCCTGCATAAACGCCGCCATCACGCCGTGGTCTTCCACGCCGACATCCGCGATCCGCCAGCTGGTGATTTCTGGATTATCCTTTAGCGCTTGTTCCACTAAATATTGTCCGACGCCGCGACGGCGGGTCACTTCACGCACGCACAGCGCGCCGAGCTCGCCCTCAACGCCGTTCAGCGTTACGCGAACCGCTGCCAGCAGGCGCTCATTGAAGCGGGCGGCATAAATACGATGGCTCTCATCTAACGGCAGCGCCGCGAGATCCTGCGACGGCCAGATTTTACCTAAGTCGATGCGATCCTGATCGCTGAAGTGCTGTAAACGAATAATGGTCAGTTTCATACGCGAGGGTCCAGTCAAAACGGATGCGTTAGTGTATCCAAATTCCCCGCCGGGCGGAGCGCCCTTTTTTGCCTGTTCATCAGGGGATTCGTTTTCCTGGAAGGAGCAGGGTAGTGCAATTCATCATGGATCGAAAAATAAGCAGAATTTTAACCTGATATGTAGCGTTTTATTCCGCCTTATGTATCGTTATTTTATGCTGTTTACTGGACTTTTTTTGTTTATCTTCCAGCAAATACAGAATATTATCTTTGCTTAATCGCCTGAAAAATAGAGATTTTACTCTGGATTCAGGCAAAAAACATCGCTAAACCATTAAAGATAATGGTAAAAGTAGCGTTGTTTAATAAAAGCACAGAATGCTTTTTAACCATAAAAATACAAAATATTTACACCACATCACGAACGGGGTTCTGCAGCATGAAAAGGAACGCGAAAACGGTTATCGCGGGGTTAGTCGCACTGGCGATGTCCCAGGCGGCTTTTGCCAAAGATATTAAGGTCGCCGTTGTTGGCGCAATGTCTGGCCCGGTAGCCCAGTGGGGCGATATGGAATTCAACGGCGCGCGCCAGGCGATCAAAGATATTAACGCCCAGGGCGGCATCAAGGGCGATAAGCTGGTTGCCGTGGAGTACGATGACGCCTGCGACCCGAAACAGGCCGTTGCGGTGGCGAATAAAATCGTCAATGACGGTATTCAGTACGTTATCGGCCACCTGTGTTCTTCTTCCACTCAGCCGGCATCCGATATCTATGAAGATGAAGGCATTCTGATGATCTCCCCGGGAGCAACCAACCCGGAGCTGACCCAGCGCGGCTATCAGTACATCATGCGTACCGCCGGTCTGGACTCTTCGCAGGGGCCGACCGCCGCAAAATACATCATGGAAACCGTCAAACCGCAGCGTATTGCTATCATTCATGATAAGCAGCAGTACGGTGAAGGCCTGGCGCGTTCTGTCCAGGAGAGCCTGAAAAAAGGCGGCGCGAATATCGTCTTCTTCGACGGCATTACCGCCGGTGAAAAAGACTTCTCCGCGCTGCTGGCGCGCCTGAAAAAAGAGAATATCGACTTCGTTTACTACGGCGGTTACTACCCGGAAATGGGCCAGATGCTGCGCCAGGCGCGCTCCGTGGGCCTGAAAACCGTGTTTATGGGCCCGGAAGGCGTGGGTAACGCGTCGCTGTCCAACATCGCGGGCGATGCGGCGGAAGGGATGCTGGTCACGATGCCGAAACGCTATGACCAGGACCCGGCCAACAGCGCTATCGTTGACGCGCTCAAAGCAGAGAAGAAAGACCCGAGCGGTCCGTATGTCTGGATCACCTATGCCGCCGTGCAGTCTCTGGCGCAGGCGATGGACCGGGCCGCAAGCCAGGAGCCGCTGGATTTAATCAAAGATCTGAAAGCTCACGGCGCGAAAACCGTGATTGGGCCGCTGAATTGGGACGAAAAAGGCGATTTGAAGGGATTTGAGTTTGGTGTCTTCCAGTGGCACGCGGACGGGTCATCCACCCTCGCGAAATAAGCCATAAGACAAGTTATCCCACCGCCCGCGCAAAGCGGGCGGGTAGAAAAAGGTTACCTTATGTCCGAGCAGTTTCTCTATTTTCTGCAGCAGATGTTTAACGGCGTCACGCTGGGAAGCACCTACGCGCTGATTGCCATCGGCTATACCATGGTGTACGGCATTATCGGCATGATCAACTTCGCCCACGGCGAGGTCTATATGATTGGCAGCTACGTCTCCTTCATGATCATTGCCGCCCTGATGATGATGGGCATTGATACCAGCTGGCTGCTGGTCGCCGCCGGATTCGTCGGCGCTATCGTCATTGCCAGCGCCTACGGCTGGAGTATCGAACGCGTGGCCTACCGGCCCGTGCGCAGCTCCAAACGCCTGATTGCGCTGATCTCCGCCATCGGGATGTCCATCTTCCTGCAAAACTACGTCAGCCTGACGGAAGGTTCGCGCGATGTCGCGCTGCCAAGCCTGTTTAACGGCCAGTGGACGGTGGGCAGCAGCGACAACTTCTCCGCGACCATTACCACCATGCAGCTGGTTATCTGGGTGGTGACGTTTATCGCGATGCTGGCGCTGACGCTGTTTATCCGCTATTCCCGCATGGGGCGCGCCTGCCGCGCCTGCGCGGAAGATCTGAAAATGGCCAGCCTGCTCGGGATTAACACCGACCGCGTGATTGCGCTGACGTTTGTTATCGGCGCGGCAATGGCGGCGGTTGCCGGGGTTCTGCTCGGTCAGTTTTACGGCGTTATCAACCCGTACATCGGCTTTATGGCCGGGATGAAGGCCTTCACCGCTGCGGTTCTTGGCGGTATCGGCAGCATTCCTGGGGCGATGATCGGCGGGCTGATCCTCGGTATCGCCGAAGCGCTCTCTTCTGCCTATCTCAGCACGGAATATAAAGACGTGGTCTCCTTCGCGCTGCTGATCCTGGTTCTACTGGTGATGCCTACCGGTATCCTGGGTCGTCCGGAGGTAGAAAAAGTATGAAACCGATGCATTTTGCGATGGCACTGCTGTCCGCGGTGATGTTCTTTATTCTGGCGGGCGTCTTTATGGGCGTGCAGCTGGAGCTGGACGGCACCAAACTGGTGGTGGATACCGCCGCCGATATCCGCTGGCAGTGGATCTATATCGGTACCGCAGTGGTCTTCTTCTTCCAGCTGCTGCGTCCTGTTTTCCAGAAAACCATTAAGAACGTCTCAGGGCCGAAGTTTATTCTGCCGGCTATCGACGGTTCGACGGTAAAACAGAAGCTGTTCCTGATCGCCCTGCTGGTTATCGCCGTGGCGTGGCCGTTTATGGTGTCGCGCGGGACGGTGGATATCGCTACCCTGACGATGATCTATATCATCCTCGGCCTGGGACTTAACGTGGTGGTGGGGCTTTCCGGCCTGTTAGTGCTGGGCTACGGCGGCTTTTATGCCATCGGCGCCTATACCTTTGCGCTACTGAACCACTATTACGGCCTGGGGTTCTGGACCTGTCTGCCGCTGGCGGGGCTGGTGTCGGCGGCAGCGGGCTTCCTGCTTGGCTTCCCGGTCCTGCGTCTGCGCGGCGACTATCTGGCGATTGTCACGCTCGGCTTCGGCGAAATCGTGCGCATCCTGCTGCTTAACAACACCGAAATAACCGGCGGCCCGAACGGCATTAGCCAGATCCCAAAACCGACGCTCTTCGGCCTTGAATTTAGCCGCAGCGCCCGTGAAGGCGGCTGGGATACGTTCAGCAACTTCTTTGGCGTGAAGTACGACCCCTCCGATCGCGTCATTTTCCTCTACCTGGTCGCTCTGCTGCTGGTGGTGTTAAGCCTGTTCGTGATTAACCGCCTGCTGCGGATGCCGCTGGGCCGCGCGTGGGAAGCGCTGCGCGAAGATGAGATCGCCTGTCGCTCGCTGGGTCTCAGCCCGACGCGCATCAAGCTGACCGCCTTTACCATCAGCGCCGCGTTTGCCGGTTTTGCCGGCACCCTGTTCGCCGCCCGTCAGGGCTTCGTCAGCCCGGAATCCTTTACCTTCGCCGAGTCGGCCTTTGTGCTGGCGATTGTGGTTCTCGGCGGTATGGGTTCGCAGTTCGCGGTGATCCTGGCGGCGGTTCTGCTGGTAGTCTCGCGCGAGCTGATGCGTGATTTCAATGAATACAGCATGCTGATGCTGGGTGCGCTGATGGTACTGATGATGATCTGGCGTCCGCAGGGGCTTCTGCCGATGACCCGTCCACAGCTGAAGCTGAAAAATGGGCAGGCCAAAGAAGGAGAGCAGGCATGAGTCAGCCATTATTATCCGTAAACGGTCTGATGATGCGTTTTGGCGGCCTGCTGGCGGTCAACAACGTGTCGCTGGAGCTGCGCGAGCGGGAAATCGTTTCGCTTATCGGCCCTAACGGCGCGGGCAAAACCACCGTCTTCAACTGCCTGACCGGTTTCTATAAGCCAACCGGCGGCACCATTATGCTGCGCGACCAGCACCTGGAAGGGCTGCCGGGCCAGCAGATCGCCCGCATGGGCGTGGTGCGAACTTTCCAGCACGTGCGTCTGTTCCGCGAAATGACGGTGATTGAAAACCTGCTGGTGGCGCAGCATCAGCAGCTGAAAACCGGGGTTTTCTCCGGCCTGCTGAAGACGCCATCCTTCCGCCGCGCCCAGAGCGAGGCGCTCGATCGCGCCGCGACCTGGCTTGAGCGTATCGGCCTGCTTGAACACGCCAACCGTCAGGCCAGTAACCTGGCCTACGGCGACCAGCGTCGTCTGGAGATTGCCCGCTGTATGGTGACTCAGCCGGAAATCCTGATGCTGGATGAACCGGCGGCGGGGCTGAACCCGAAAGAGACCAAAGAGCTGGACGAACTGATCGCCGAGCTGCGCAGCCATCACAACACCACTATCCTGCTGATTGAGCACGATATGAAGCTGGTGATGGGCATTTCCGACCGTATTTACGTGGTAAACCAGGGTACGCCGCTGGCCAACGGTACGCCGGAAGAGATCCGCAACAACCCGGACGTGATCCGCGCATACCTTGGTGAGGCATAAGATGGAAAAAGTGATGTTATCTTTTGACAACGTCAGCGCGCACTACGGCAAGATCCAGGCGCTGCACAACGTCAGCCTGCATATCAATCAGGGAGAGATTGTCACCCTGATTGGCGCGAACGGCGCGGGGAAAACCACCCTGCTGGGCACCCTGTGCGGCGACCCGCGCGCCTCCAGCGGACGCGTGGTGTTCGACGGTAAAGATATTACCGACTGGCAGACGGCGAAAATCATGCGCGAAGCGGTGGCGATTGTACCGGAAGGGCGTCGCGTCTTCTCGCGGATGACGGTGGAAGAGAACCTGGCGATGGGCGGTTTCTTTGCCGACCGCGACCAGTTCCAGACCCGCATCAAGTGGGTCTATGAGCTGTTTCCGCGCCTGCATGAGCGTCGGGTTCAGCGGGCGGGCACCATGTCCGGCGGCGAGCAGCAGATGCTGGCCATCGGTCGCGCACTAATGAGCCAGCCGCGCCTGCTGCTGTTGGATGAGCCTTCGCTCGGTCTGGCGCCGATCATCATTCAACAAATCTTCGACACCATTGAACAGCTGCGCGAGCAGGGGATGACCATCTTCCTCGTCGAGCAGAACGCCAACCAGGCGCTGAAGCTGGCCGACCGCGGCTACGTGCTGGAAAACGGCCACGTGGTGCTGGAGGATACCGGCGACGCGCTGCTGGCGAATGAAGCGGTACGTAGCGCCTATCTGGGCGGCTAGTGAAGTCAAAAAGCCCGGCGTCTGCCGGGCGTTTTGCTGGATTCCTACAGCTCCAGAGAGCGCTTCCACAACATAAAATCATACTGTTCGAGCGCATCCGCTTTGGTGCGCCAGGTTCCGCTGGCGGTGGCGATGATTTTCTCAAACAGGCCGTCGGCGATGTCCGCCAGCGGCGTACCTTCGATAATCGGCCCGCAGTCATAATCGATAATGTCCGGCATCTTTTTCGCCAGCGCGGAGTTGGTTGAAACCTTAAGCACCGGCACGATAGGGTTCCCCGTCGGCGTACCTAACCCGGTTGAGAAGATCACCACGTTGCACCCCGCCGCGACCAGGCCCGTTACCGCATCCACATCGTTGCCTGGCGTACAGACCAGCGAAAGGCCGCTTTCTCCCATCGGTTCGGCATAGTCGCATACCGCGCTTACCGGCGCCCTGCCGCCTTTTTTCGCCGCGCCGGCGGATTTGATAGCGTCAGTGATCAGCCCATCGGCAATGTTTCCCGGGCTGGGATTATCGGCGATGGTGGTGCCGAAGAAGTTCGCGACATGCTCATAGTTTTTCATCAGCGACAGAAACTTCTCTTTCAGCTCGCGGGTCGTGCAGCGCTGAACGATATCCCCTTCCGCGCCGCACAGCTCGGGGAATTCCGCCAGCCCCGACGCGCCGCCGAGGGCGACAAGACGATCTGAAACCTCACCCATCGCCGGGTTTGCGCTGATCCCCGAGAAACCGTCGGAGGCGCCGCACTTCACGCCGATTTTGAGCCGGGAGAGCGGGACGTTCTGCCGCTCGGCGACGGGGGCTTCGCGGATCGCGTTATAGGTTTCGGTCAACGCATCCTGCATCATTTTTTCTTCGCTACTCCAGTCCTGCTGCCTGAAATAAATAATCGGTTTGCTGAAGTTCGGGTTGCGCTTCGCCAGCGCGGCCTTGAAATCGACAATTCGCGCTTTTTCACAGCCGAGGGCAAAGACCGTCACCCCAAGAACGTTGGGATGATCGGAATAGGCGGCCAGCACGTCGCACATGGTCATGCTGTCCGAGGTGGCGCCGCCGCAGCCGGAGTTGACGGTAATACAGCGGATACCGTCAAGATGCGGGAAGGGCAGATGCCGGGTATCGTTTAAGGCCCCCGCCGAGGTCACCTGGCGAGCAAAATTTTTCAGGCCGTTATTGGCGTAGCCGAGAGCGTCGTTTAATGCGTCGGTGACGCGCTGAACGTTGCGGTTTTCACAGAATACCAGCGGAATGACCAGCCAGTAGTTCGCGGTGGCGACCCGGCCATCTTCACGAACGATCCCCTTAAACGTCCGCTGCTGCCAGGCGGACACATCGGGCTGCTGCCAGTCATAAGGCGCGACGTCGTCAAGCGAAACCTGGGCCGCGTAGTGTTTGATATTGTCGGTAGTGATGGCTTCGCCGCGGGCAATGGGCCGCGTCGCTTTGCCGACCGGTACGCCGTACAGCGAAACGATATCGCCGGGCGCAATATCCTCGGTGGCGAATTTATGCTTGGCTTTGACATCGCTACGCAGAACGTAGGCTTCATCGTTCCAGTTTACCTGCTGCTCTTTGCGTAAGTCCTGCAGCGCAACGATCAGGTTATCGGTAGGGTCAATTTTTAAGATGGTCTGCATGTTATTTATCCTTTGTTATACGCGCGTCAGGACTTAGTGATGGGGGACCGCGACGCCGTTTGTCGCTTTTCTTCCCGCGAGGGCGGCAATCAGCAGCGCACAGCAGACGGTGATAAGCGACAAGGCGACCAGCCCCGCCGAATCGTTGCCGAAGAAGGCATCGACCTCAACGCGAATCAGCGGCGCGAGGAAGCTGCAAAATGCGCCCATGGTGGTGCAAAAGCCGATACTGGCGGCCAGCGCTGAGCCTGACACAATCTGCGCCGGGAAAGTCCAGAAGATAGGTTGCACGGAGAGGAAGCCGATGGCCGATAGCGAGAGCGCGGCAATGGCGAGTACCGGGCCGGACCAGGCGGAAACAAACAGCCCCAGCGCCGCAGCCAGCATACAGATGACCGAAATCAGTACCCGGCGGGCCGGCATTTTGTCCGCCAGACGCGGAATGTAATAGACGCCGACGGCGGAGCAGGCCCAGGGAATGGCGGCGACCAGCGACTCCTTAAAGCCGAGCGTGGAGCCCATTAGCGAGGCGACTTGCGAAGGCAGGAAGAACATCAGCCCGTAAACGCTGATCTGGATGGTGCCGTAGATCAGCGCCAGGTGCCAGACTTTCAGGCTTTTCAGCGCGGTGCCGACGCTGCTGGTTTCCGTCTGCCGCTGCTCCTGCTGAAGCTGGGCAATCAGCGCCTTTTTCTCTTCGTCGTTGAGGAAGCGCGCTTTGGCTGGCGTATCGTCAAGCCAGAACCAGGCGAAGATCCCCATGATGACCGCCGGAATGCCTTCGATAAAGAACATCCAGAACCAGCCGGGCCTGCCGAGGAAGCCGTGCATTTCCAGAAGCGCCCCGGAGATAGGCGAGCCTAAGGTTAACGCCAGCGGTACGCCGAGTACGAAAATACCGACGACGGAGGCGCGAACTTTATTGGGAAAGTAGATGGAGGCCAGCAGCAGGATACCGGGATAAAAACCGGCTTCGCCTAATCCCAGTAAAAAGCGCAGAACGATAAACTGGGTTTCCGTCTGCACCAGCCCGGTAAGGGCAGAGAGGACGCCCCACAGCACGGTGGTGATACTTAACCATTTCTGTGCACCAATTTTATTCAAAATCAGGTTGGCAGGAATGCCAAACAGCGCATAGGCGGCGAAAAAGATCCCCGCGCCGAGAGCAAAAGCGGAATTGGAGAGCCCAATATCCACCTGCATCGCCTCTTTGGCGAATCCCACGTTCACCCTGTCGATAAAGGCGATGAAGTACAAAATAAACATCAGCGGCACCAGACGCTTCCATGATTTGGTAATCGCTGAATTGAGGGCCGGATTATCGTAAGCTGTGATGGTTTTCATAATACCTCCACGTAGGGGTCAGGCATTAATTTCAATACCCGCACGGGAAAGTATCCGCTGAATACTTTCGGTCTGGCAGGTGGCGAGCGAGCTAAACGGTGGCGTGCAGCGGTCGGACTGAATAATTCCGCGCAGCTGTAATGCTTTTTTAAATGTTGGAATGAACGGATCGTTAACCGCGTAAATATCCATTAACCCATCCACTTTTTGTTGATACCGCCTAATTTGCGGTAAATCGTTATCGCTAAATGCCTGCATCCAGTCGCGGAATAGCTCAGGGCAAATATTGGATAACCCGCCGATACATCCATTGCCTCCTGACAGGACATTGTGCGCGAAGTTATTGTCATAACCGGCGTAGACTTCAAAATACGGCAGCTCAGATTTTACCTGGCGAATCACCTGCGACGTATGATTGGTGTCCGGAATAGTATCTTTAAGACCGATAATGTTTGGGAACTCTCTGGCGAGTCGTAAACAGACCTCCGGCGAGACGGAATAGCCGGTGCGCTCCGGAAAGTTATAGATGAATATTTTGGCGGCGGTGCGGCGAGCAATCTGGCTATAAAAGGTATAAATGCCTTCATCCGTCAGGCGGAAGTACCACGGGCTGATAATCATGACGCCATCCAGCCCGCACTCATCAGCGTAGTTTGCCAGCTCTACGCATTCATCGATATCCATGCGGCTGGTGCCCGCATAGGCCTTTATTCCCTGACGGGGGAATTCTGCCGCCATTTGAATTATCTGACGGGATGTTTTCATATCCAGCGAGAAAAACTCGCCGGTACTGCCCATGACGACAAATCCCGATACGCTGTTTTTAATGAAATCGTACAGGCGAAAGTTTCCGTCAGGATCCAGCCTGCCCTGCTCATCAAAAACCGTTATTGCCGGGGTGATATAACGACTTTGCATATTTAACCTCTTTGTTTGTTCGTATATACAAACTGTGTTTGTATTTGCGATTAGGCATAAGTAAACATGCCCTCGACGTGAAGTCAAATGACGCAAAAGACGTATGGATGATTGGTTAAATCAATGAATAGACGGGGAATTATGCAGAAGAATCGGGCGCCGCGGTGGATCATTAAATATCGGTATTGTGTGGGTAATCACAATTACGCTGGCGCCGTTGGCGAATAAATCAGTAATTTTTGATATCCGGCAGCTTGTTGAGCACGCTCTCAATACGACCCTTTGCCTCTTTTAACGCGCGAATGACCTGCTGCGTTTTCTCATCGCTGGCGCGGAAAGAGGGCAAGGAGACGCTGATCGCCGCCAGAATGACGCCTTTCTGCAGCAGCGGCACCGCGAAGCAAATAGTGTCATCGTTGATTTCCCGATCGTCCATGGCATAACCGCTGGCGGCGACCCGTTCCAGCTGCTGGCGAAGCTGAGCCATATTGGTCACGCTGCGGGCGGTAACGGAGGGGAAACCCTGCGGATAGAGCTCAAGAATCTCTTCGTCGCGGTGCTTATGCAGCAGCGCCTTGCCCAGCGCAGAGCAGATCGCCGGAAGGCGAGTCCCTACCTTAGAGACCAGCTGCACGGTTTGGTCGCCCTGGACTTTATCAACATAGAGCACCCAGGCGTCATCCAGAATGCCGAGCTGACAAACTTCATTGCATTCGTTGACCACCGCGTGCATTTCGCTATTGATCGTTTTCAGCCAGAACTCTTTTTCCACCGTTGAGCTGGCCAGCACCGCGCATGAGATACCCAGCGTGTAAATACCGTTGCGATCGTCGTGGCTGATATATTTCCGGTACTGCAGTGATTTGAGGATCGGGAAAATGGTTCCCTTTGAAATATCCGTCTTGAGCGATAGCTCGGAAAGCGTCATTCCGTCCGCGTTGGCTAAGGTTTCCAGAATGAGTAAAACGCGCTCGGTAGGTTTATGCAGCGTCTTCATATTTTTCCTTGTGACGGCTCGCCGGAGAGTGCTCTTTAACGAACCCTATTTAACTACAGATCCCTGATTATCTGTAGTCTGCGCGGGCGCTCTTTTTCGCTTTGCCATTTCCCTGCCACTTTTTTTTCACCGTTTCATCATGTTTTTGCCAATTTATTGTAATATTTTTGTAATGCAATAGTTATTTTTCTGTCATTCGAGCATGTCATGTTACCCCCGCGAACATAAAACGCGTGAAATCGCGCATCCGGAACAACAAGAGAGATAACCGATGATATCGTTACGACATACAGCTTTAGGACTGGCGCTCAGCCTGGCATTTGCCGGACAAGCCCTGGCGGTAACCACTATCCCGTTCTGGCATTCGATGGAAGGGGAGTTGGGGAAAGAAGTTGATTCACTGGCGCAACGTTTCAACGCAGCCAACCCGGACTACAAAATTGTTCCGGTATACAAAGGCAACTACGAACAGAGCCTGAGCGCCGGCATCGCCGCCTTCCGTACCGGCAATGCGCCGGCTATTCTGCAGGTTTATGAGGTCGGCACCGCGACGATGATGGCCTCTAAGGCGATAAAGCCGGTCTATCAGGTGTTCAGCGATGCGGGCATTCAGTTTGATGAAACGCAGTTCGTGCCTACCGTCTCCGGTTATTACACCGACTCCAAAACCGGCCATCTGCTCTCCCAGCCGTTTAACAGCTCCACGCCGGTGCTGTACTACAACAAAGACGCCTTTAAAAAAGCCGGTTTAGACCCGGAACAGCCGCCGAAAACCTGGCAGGATCTGGCGGCGTATACCGCGAAGCTGAAGGCCGCCGGGATGAAGTGCGGCTACGCCAGTGGTTGGCAGGGCTGGATCCAGATTGAAAACTTCAGCGCCTGGCACGGCCTGCCGGTCGCCACTAAAAACAACGGCTTCGACGGTACCGATGCGGTACTGGAGTTCAACAAGCCAGAGCAGGTGAAGCATATCGCCCTGCTCGCAGAGCTGAACAAGAAAGGCGACTTCAGCTACTTTGGGCGCAAAGACGAGTCAACCGAGAAGTTCTATAACGGCGACTGCGCCATCACCACCGCTTCCTCCGGCTCGCTGGCGGATATCCGTCAGTATGCGAAGTTCAACTATGGCGTAGGCATGATGCCGTACGACGCCGACGTGAAGGGTGCGCCGCAAAACGCCATTATCGGCGGGGCCAGCCTGTGGGTGATGCAGGGTAAAGACAAAGAAACCTATACCGGGGTCGCCAAATTCCTCGATTTCCTGACTAAGCCGGAAAATGCCGCCGAATGGCATCAGAAAACCGGCTATCTGCCGATTACCACCGCCGCTTACAACCTGACCCGCGAACAGGGTTTCTATGATAAGAACCCCGGCGCCGATATCGCGACGCGCCAGATGCTGAACAAGCCGCCGCTGCCGTTCACCAAAGGTCTGCGCCTGGGCAATATGCCGCAGATCCGCACCATCGTTGATGAAGAACTGGAAAGCGTATGGACCGGTAAGAAAACGCCTCAGCAGGCGCTGGACGCGGCCGTTGAGCGCGGTAATCAGCTGCTGCGCCGTTTCGAGCAGTCAACGAAGTCGTAATCTTATAGCCAGCCCCTCACCCTCTCCCCGCCGGGGAGAGGGGATCGCCCGGAGCCGTCTTTTCACCCTCATCCGTTTAGGGAGAGGGCCGGGATGAGGGGAAACCAACTCAGAGTTTAACTATGTCATCATCCCGTCCGGTGTTCCGCTCGCGTTGGCTGCCCTATCTGCTGGTCGCGCCGCAGCTGGTCATCACCGTCATCTTTTTTATCTGGCCCGCGGGCGAAGCGCTGTGGTATTCGCTGCAGAGCGTCGATCCGTTTGGGCTCTCCAGCCAGTTTGTCGGCCTGGATAACTTTTTAGCCCTCTTCCAGGACCCGTACTACCTGGACGCCTTCTGGACCACCATTAAGTTCAGCACGATGGTTACCGTCAGCGGCCTGCTGATCTCGCTATTTTTCGCCGCGCTGGTGGATTACGTGGTGCGCGGCAGCCGTTTCTATCAGACGCTGATGCTGCTGCCCTATGCCGTTGCGCCCGCGGTGGCGGCGGTGCTGTGGATCTTCTTGTTCAACCCCGGCCGCGGGCTAATTACCCATCTCCTCGGTGAGATGGGCTACGACTGGAACCACGCGCAGAACAGCGGCCAGGCGATGTTCCTCGTGGTTTTCGCCTCGGTGTGGAAGCAGATTAGTTACAACTTCCTGTTCTTCTTCGCCGCGCTGCAATCGATTCCTCGCTCGCTGGTAGAAGCCGCCGCCATTGACGGCGCCGGCCCGGTTCGCCGCTTCTTCAGGCTGGCGTTGCCGCTGATCGCCCCGGTGAGCTTTTTTCTGCTGGTGGTCAATCTGGTGTACGCCTTCTTTGATACCTTCCCGGTTATCGATGCCGCAACCGGCGGCGGGCCGGTTCAGGCGACGACGACGCTGATTTATAAGATCTATCGTGAAGGTTTTGCCGGGCTCGACCTTTCCGCTTCCGCCGCCCAGTCGGTGGTGCTGATGTTCCTCGTCATTATTCTGACGGTGGTGCAGTTCCGCTACGTTGAAAGAAAGGTGCGCTACCAATGATTGAGAACCGTCGCGGGCTGACGATTTTCAGCCACACCATGCTGATTTTAGGGATTGCGGTCATTCTGTTCCCGCTGTACGTCGCCTTTGTCGCGGCGACGCTGGACAGTAAAGCGGTCTTTGACACGCCGATGACGCTGATCCCCGGCGGGCATCTGCTCGAAAACATGAAATTTATCTGGGTGAACGGCGTAGGAGCCAACAGTGCGCCGTTCTGGCTGATGATGCTCAACAGCTTCATCATGGCCTTCGGCATTACGGTGGGTAAAATTACGGTCTCGATTCTCTCCGCTTTCGCCATCGTCTGGTTTCGTTTTCCGCTGCGCAATCTGTTCTTCTGGATGATCTTTATCACGCTGATGCTGCCGGTTGAGGTGCGTATTTTCCCGACGGTGGAAGTGATCGCCAACCTGAAAATGCTCGACAGCTATGCCGGGCTTACGTTGCCGCTGATGGCCTCGGCCACCGCGACCTTCCTGTTTCGCCAGTTCTTTATGACCCTGCCGGACGAGCTGATTGAAGCGGCGCGTATCGATGGCGCGTCGCCGATGCGCTTCTTCCGCGACATCGTGCTGCCGCTGTCGAAAACCAACCTGGCGGCGCTGTTCGTCATCACCTTTATCTACGGCTGGAACCAGTATCTGTGGCCGCTGCTGATCATTACCGACGTGAATCTCGGCACGGCGGTCGCGGGCATCAAAGGGATGATCGCCATCGGCCAGGGCACCACGCAGTGGAATCAGGTGATGGCGGCGATGCTGCTCACGCTGATTCCTCCGGTTGTCATCGTTTTAGCCATGCAGCGCGCGTTTGTGCGTGGTTTAGTGGATAGTGAGAAATAAAATGGCAGGACTTAAGCTACAGGCAGTAACCAAAAGCTGGGATGGCAAAACCCAGGTGATCCAACCGTTGACGCTGGACGTCGCGGACGGCGAATTTATTGTGATGGTGGGCCCCTCGGGCTGCGGAAAATCAACTCTGCTGCGCATGGTGGCGGGTCTGGAGCGGGTCACCAGCGGCGATATCTGGATCGACCGCAAGCGCGTCACCGAAATGGAGCCGAAAGATCGCGGCATTGCGATGGTGTTCCAGAACTACGCCCTCTATCCGCATATGAGCGTGGAAGAGAATATGGCGTGGGGCCTGAAAATTCGCGGTTTGGGTAAAGGATTAATTGCTGAGCGCGTCCAGGAGGCGGCGCGCATTCTGGAGCTGGATGGCCTGCTGAAGCGCCGTCCGCGCGAGCTTTCCGGCGGGCAGCGCCAGCGCGTGGCGATGGGGCGGGCTATCGTACGCGACCCGGCGGTATTTCTGTTTGATGAGCCGCTCTCCAACCTTGATGCGAAACTGCGCGTGCAGATGCGTCTTGAACTGCAGCACCTGCATCGTCGGCTGAAAACCACCTCGCTGTACGTGACCCACGATCAGGTGGAGGCGATGACCCTCGCGCAGCGGGTGATGGTGATGAATAAAGGCGTTGCCGAGCAGATTGGCACACCGGTTGAGGTCTACGAAAAACCGGCCAGCCGCTTTGTGGCGAGCTTTATCGGCAGCCCGGCAATGAACCTGCTGGAAGGCCGGGTCAGCGACGACGGTAGCCGCTTCGAGCTTGCAGGCGGGATGCTTTTACCGATCAACAGCGAACATCGCCGCTATGCCGGGCGTAAGATGACGCTGGGTATCCGTCCGGAACATTTTGCATTAAGCTCCCAGGCGGAAGGTGGCGTACCGCTGGTGATGGATACGCTGGAAATTTTAGGCGCCGATAACCTCGCCCACGGGCGCTGGGGTGAGCAGAAGCTGGTGGTCCGGCTGCCGCACCAGCAGCGACCGCAGGCGGGCAGTACCCTGTGGCTGCATCTGCCGCAGGAAAGTCTGCACCTTTTTGATAGTGAAACAGGACAACGCGCATGAGTCACTGGCCTTATCCCCCTATCGTCGCCCACCGCGGCGGCGGTAAACTGGCCCCGGAAAATACCCTGGCGGCTATCGATACCGGCGCTCGTTACGGCCATACGATGATTGAGTTTGATGCGAAGTTATCGAAAGACGGGCAGATTTTTTTACTGCACGACGACAATCTCGAACGCACCAGCAACGGCTGGGGCGTGGCGGGCGATCTGACGTGGAGCGATCTGCTGAAAGTGGATGCCGGCAACTGGTACAGCGGCGAGTTCAAAGGCGAGCCGCTGCCGCTGCTGAGCGAGGTCGCGGACCGCTGCCGTCTGCACGGCATGATGGCGAATATCGAAATTAAACCGACCACTGGTACCGGTCCGCTGACCGGTAAAGCGGTAGCGCTGGCGGCGCGTGAGCTCTGGCAGGGCATGACCCCGCCGCTACTCTCGTCGTTTGAAATCGATGCCCTGGAAGCCGCGCGGGAAGCCGCCCCCGAGCTGCCGCGCGGGCTGCTGCTGGATGAGTGGCGGAACGATTGGCGCGAACTGACCGCGCGCCTCGGCTGCATCTCTCTTCATCTCAACCATAAGCTGCTGGATGAAGCGCGCGTGGCGAGCCTGAAGGCCGCGGGCCTGCATATTCTGGTGTATACCGTTAACAAACCGCAGCGCGCCGCCGAGCTGCTGCGTTGGGGCGTGGACAGCATCTGCACCGATGCGATTGACGTCATCGGCCCCAACTTCCCGGCGTAATCTGCGCCTGCGTCAGGCGGCCCTTACGGGGTCGTCTGGCGCTGCAGCATCCCACCGTTGGTGTTTGGCAGAGGCTGCTGCCGGTTCAGGTTGTCATTCTGCTGTACCCGCTGCCGGTCGTTATTCAACTGCGTCTGCAGATGCTGCTGCTGCGCGCGCGACTGGTTCTGAATACTCTGTTTCAGATTGTTTTGCTGCTGCATTTGCTGGGTTTGCATCTGATTTTGCATCCGCTGCTGGCTGGGCACCACGTACCCCGGCTGATTGGGGTTATTGTCGATATTGATCGGCTGCGCCAGGACGCTCAGCGGCAGCAGCGCCGCCAGATATAACATAGCTTTCATTGTTCTCTCCTCCCTTTCATGGGATCTCTTAAGTTTACCCTCTTTCCGGCACAACAATGATTTTTTAAGACTTATCATCCAGGATTATGGGTAAATAAAAACATCATTCAGGAGTATGACAATGATAAAAACAACGTTCTGGCGTCAGGTGGTTATCGCTGCGTTGCTGGCGGGCGGCAGTTTTACCGTCGCGGCAAATCCCGCTCCTCCGCCGGTGTCTTATGGTGTAGAGGAAGATGTTTTTCATCCGGTCCGCGCTCAGCAGGGGATGGTGGCCTCGGTGGACGCGCTGGCAACGAAGGTCGGCGTGGATATTCTGCGTCAGGGCGGCAACGCGGTGGATGCCGCCGTGGCGGTGGGCTACGCGCTGGCGGTTACCCATCCGCAGGCCGGTAATATCGGCGGCGGCGGCTTTATGATGCTGCGTACCAAAGACGGTAATACCACGGCGATCGACTTCCGCGAGATGGCGCCGGAACAGGCTACCCGCGATATGTTTCTCGACGACCAGGGCAACCCGGACAGTAAGAAATCGCTGACCTCGCATCTGGCTTCCGGTACGCCGGGTACCGTGGCCGGCTTCTCCCTGGCGCTGGAGAAATACGGCACGATGCCGCTCAACAAAGTGATTCGCCCGGCGATTAAGCTGGCCGAAGAGGGCTTCACGGTCAACGATGCGCTGGCCGATGACTTGAAAACCTACGGTAGCGAAGTGATCCCCGACCATGCCAACAGCCGGGCTATCTTCTGGAAAAACGGCGAGCCGCTGAAAAAGGGCGATAAGCTGGTGCAAAAACAACTGGGGAAAAGCCTGGAACTGATTGCCGAGCTGGGACCGGACGCGTTCTATAAAGGCGTGATTGCCGACCAGATTGCCGCTGAGATGAAGAATCACGGCGGGCTTATCACCAAAGCGGACCTGGCGAATTACAAAGCGGTCGAACGTACGCCGGTGAGCGGCGAATATCGCGGCTACCAGGTGTTCTCAATGCCGCCGCCTTCATCCGGCGGCATTCATATCGTGCAGATCCTGAATATCCTGGAAAACTTCGATATGCATAAGTACGGCTTCGGCAGCGCCGATGCCATGCAGGTGATGGCGGAAGCTGAAAAACACGCCTATGCCGACCGTTCGGAATACCTTGGCGATCCGGACTTCGTCAAAGTGCCGTGGCAGGCGCTGACCAGCAAAGCGTACGCCAAATCGATTGCTGAACAGATTGATATCAATAAAGCGAAGCCGTCGAGCCAGATCCGTCCCGGCAAGCTGGCGCCGTACGAAAGCAATCAGACCACCCATTTCTCGGTGGTGGATAAAGACGGTAACGCCGTTGCGGTGACCTATACGCTGAATACGACCTTTGGCACCGGCATCGTGGCGGGGAACTCCGGCATTCTGCTGAATAATCAGATGGATGATTTCTCGGCTAAACCCGGCGTGCCGAACGTCTACGGGCTGGTGGGCGGTGACGCCAACGCCGTCGAGCCGAAAAAGCGCCCGCTGTCGTCGATGTCGCCAACGATTGTGGTGAAAGATGGCAAAACCTGGCTGGTAACCGGTAGTCCCGGAGGCAGCCGCATAATCACTACCGTACTGCAGATGGTGGTGAATACCATCGATTTTGGAATGAACGTCGCGGAAGCCACTAACGCCCCGCGCTTCCATCATCAATGGCTGCCGGATGAACTGCGGGTGGAGAAGGGATTCAGCCCGGATACGCTGAAGCTGCTGGAGAGCAAGGGGCAGAAAGTGGCGGTGAAAGAGGCGATGGGCAGCACCCAGAGTATTATGGTTGGCCCGGACGGCACGCTGTACGGCGCATCCGATCCGCGTTCCCCGGATGATTTAACGGCAGGGTATTAGGTTTACCCTCACTCCGACCCTCTCCCTGCCGGGAGAGGGTTAGTTGAGCGTCACCCCTTCAGCCGCGCCATAAAGTAGGCATCGACATATTCGCCGTTGCGCAGGGCGTATTTCTTGCCGGTCCCTTCGACAATAAAGCCAAATTTGCGGTAAAGCGCTACCGCGGAGGGATTATCCGTAAACACGGTTAACTCGATACGCTCGACGCGCAGCCAGTTATCACAGAGATTAATCATCTCGCGCATCAGCGCGCTGCCTACCCCACGACCGTGCGCCTGCGCGGCAACGCTAACGCCGAAGGTCGCGACGTGACTGCGGCGAGGATTGGGCTCCACGCTGAGCTTAAGATGGCCCACCACCTTTTCGTCGATTGTCGCGACCAGATGACGGCTACCGGGTTTCGGTTGCAGGCGTTCCTGCCACATTTCCATAGAAGGATGAGGAAGCTGTAGCGTGTCGTGATAGACCTCCGGAAGCGCAGTCATCTGGCGTAAAGGTTCCGCATCCCGTGGCTCGGCGTGGCGTATCACTATGTCGCTCATTCTTCATTTTCCTTTTTGGGTTAATCGTCCCTTTAAACATCACTGACTTTAAAAAAGGGATCAACGACTATTTTTTGCAAAAAGGAGTAGACAAGTGCGAATGAGAATGATTATTATTGCTCTGCATTCAGGGAGACCCTTGCGGAAAGCCTGAAAGCACGACATTGCTCACATTGCTTCCAGTATTACTTTAGCCAGCCGGGTGCTGGCTTTTTTTTTGCTTTTTTTCCGCCGCGCCCGGATGGCTGCTACTGCGCCTCAATCTTATCTTTAGTTTCAATAGCGGTATCCGCGATAAACCCCACGACGTTGCTCTTATCTGCCGCCGGCAGCAGTTCTGCCTGGCCGGAAAAAACACCGCCCTTTTTGATGGTCAGCGTGCGGTAGGCCAACGTGCCGGTAACGTTGCCGTTCTTATCGATTTCAATCGTCTCGCTGTGGCACTGGCCGATCACGCAGCCGTCGATAACCAGCTCGCGGCAGGTGATATTCCCCTCTACCAGACCGCCGGTCATGATCTTAATTTGACTCTCGCGCGCGTCGATATTGCCGCTTACGGTGCCGTAAATATCGACGTCTCCCTCGGCGATAATGTTTCCGTCAAAGCGGATACCGCTGGCGATAACCGTGGTGGCCGGTTTTCGGGCCACGGCGGATGGAGATTCACCGTTGAGTACCGCTGTATTCACCGCCGGTGGCGTAGCTTCAATGATTTTGTTTTTTTTAAACATATGGTTAATCCGCTGATATTGAAAATGAAAAACGAAGGAGGATAAGGAGAAAGAGCCCGATAGCCAGGCCAGATACGTGGATTCGAAGCACCAGGCCATCAGGCCAAGCAGCCAAAAGAGAAGGGCGCTATTTAAGGCGATATATTTGCTTTCCATGCGAACGAGATGGCTACTCCTTTAGTCATCGTATTTTGGGAAACGGTGGGCGCGCTGGATAAAAAACGTTCTTTTCCCGAGGGGTCCTCTTATCCAGAATTTAGCCTGCAGGGTCAATAAATTTGCGCGCTAAATTTAACATTTAAGAATTTGTCACACTCATTGAAGGGATAAGTTTGCAGCCAGCTTGCGCTATGGTTAACAGCAGAGACCTTAAATAAGGATAGCGTTATGACTTTGCACTGCGCATTTATTGGATTTGGCAAAAGCACCACCCGCTACCATCTTCCCTATGTCCTGCATCGAAAAGACCGCTGGCACGTGGCGCATATCTATCGCCGCAGCGCAAAGCCGGAAGAACAGGCACCGCAGTATTCGCACATCCACTTCACCAGCGACCTCGACGAAGTGCTTAACGACCCGCAGGTCAAACTGGTGATTGTCTGCACCCACGCGGACAGCCATTTTGCCTATGCGAAACGAGCGCTGGAGGCGGGCAAAAATGTGCTGGTTGAAAAGCCCTTTACCCCGACGCTTGAGGAGGCAAAAACGCTATTCGCCCTGGCGAAAAGCAAGGGACTGACGGTCACGCCGTACCAGAATCGTCGTTTCGACTCCTGCTTCCTGACCACTAAGAAAGTGATTGAGAGCGGAAAGCTTGGCGAGATCGTCGAGATTGAAAACCATTTCGACAACTATCGTCCGGTAGATGGAGGGAAGCCCGGGCTGCCTCAGGACGGCACGTTTTACGGCCTGGGCGTCCATACCCTGGACCAAATTATCTCCCTGTTCGGTCGCCCGCACCATGTCTCTTACGACATCCGTAGCCTGCGCAACAAAGCCAACCCGGACGATACCTTTGAGGCCCAGCTGTTCTACGGCAACCTGAAGGCGATTGTCAAAACCAGCCATCTGGTGAAGCTGCCCTACCCAAAATTCATCGTCCATGGCCATAAAGGTTCGTTTATTAAATACGGTATCGACCAGCAGGAGACCAGCCTGAAGGCCAATATTATGCCGGGCGAGCCGGGATTCGGCGCGGATGAGACGGTTGGCCTGCTGGAGTACGTCAATGAGGCGGGTGAAACCGTACGGGAAGAGATCCCGCTTGAAAGCGGCGACTATGGGCGGGTCTATGATTCGCTGTATGAAACCCTGGTTAACGGTCAGCCAAATTTCGTCAAGGAATCTGAAGTTCTCACAAACCTGGAGATCCTCGAACGCGGCTTTGAACAGCCATCACCTGCCACAATTACCCTTAGCCGATAAGCCATCATGGCTCCTCTGTACTCATTCATATTTTTTGAACAGAGGAGTCAATTTTCACCCTCTATGATCGTTTGGCGATTGGGTCCACACTGAGTCCATCGAAAACATACGGGGGTGCAACATGATCTATTTACGCAAAGCTAACGAACGCGGCCACGCTAACCACGGCTGGCTGGATTCCTGGCATACTTTCTCTTTCGCGAACTATTACGACCCTAACTTTATGGGCTTCTCGGCGCTGCGGGTAATCAATGACGACGTGATTGATGCCGGCCAGGGCTTCGGTACCCATCCGCACAAGGACATGGAAATCCTGACCTACGTGCTGGAAGGCGCCGTTGAGCACCAGGACAGCATGGGGAATAAAGAGCAGGTGCCGGCGGGCGAGTTCCAGATCATGAGCGCGGGTACCGGAGTTCGTCACTCTGAGTACAACCCAAGCGCCACGGAAAAACTGCATCTGTACCAGATCTGGATTATGCCGGAAAAAAATGGCATCACGCCGCGCTACGAACAGCGCCGCTTTGACGCCGCGCAGGGCAAACAGCTGGTACTGTCGCCGGATGCTCGTGAAGGTTCGCTGAAGGTGTACCAGGATATGGAGCTGTACCGCTGGGCGCTGCTGAAAGATGAGCAGTCGGTGCACCAGATTGCCGCTGAACGTCGGGTGTGGATCCAGGTGGTGAAAGGTGAAGTCACCATCAACGGAACGAAAGCCACCACCAGCGATGGCCTGGCAATTTGGGACGAGCAGGCGATTTCCGTACACGCCGACAGCGATAGCGAAATTCTGCTGTTCGATCTGCCGCCCGTCTGATCGTTCTCCGATCGGGTCTAAATAAATTGCGCAACCTTCCCGGATGTTAGGGAAGGTTGCGCTTTGTCCGTGATAAACTGGGAAAATGTTTCCCCGTTGATCGCAGTCAGGACGATGAAAAAGAAAAGACCCGTACTTCAGGATGTAGCCGATCTTGTCGGCGTGACCAAAATGACGGTCAGTCGCTATTTACGTAACCCGGAACAGGTTTCCGAAGCGCTGCGTGGCAAGATAGCCGTTGCTCTCGATGAACTGGGTTATATTCCTAATCGCGCCCCTGACATCCTCTCTAATGCCACCAGCCGCGCCATTGGCGTGTTGTTGCCCTCGTTAACCAACCAGGTTTTCTCAGAAGTGCTGCGCGGTATTGAAAGCGTGACTGACTCTTTCGGTTACCAGACGATGCTGGCGCACTACGGCTATAAGCCGGAAATGGAAGAAAAACGTCTGGAATCCATGCTCTCCTGGAACATTGACGGCCTGATCCTCACCGAACGAACCCACACGCCGCGCACCCTGAAGATGATCGAGGTCGCAGGGATCCCGGTCGTGGAACTGATGGACAGCCAGTCGCCGTGTCTCGATATCGCCGTCGGCTTTGATAACTTTGAAGCGGCCCGGCAGATGACCGCGGCGATTATCAATCATGGCCACCGTCACGTAGCCTATCTTGGCGCACGTCTTGATGAACGTACTATCATCAAACAGAAGGGGTACGAGCAGGCGATGCTTGATGCCGGGATGACGCCCTACAGCGTGATGGTTGAGCAGTCTTCCTCTTATTCCTCGGGGATTGAGCTGATGCGCCAGGCGCGTCGTGAATATCCGCAGCTTGACGGCATATTCTGTACCAACGATGACCTTGCGGTCGGCGCGGCGTTTGAGTGCCAGCGCCTGGGGCTGAAAATCCCTGACGATATGGCGATTGCCGGTTTCCACGGCCACGATATCGGCCAGGTGATGGAGCCGCGTCTGGCCAGCGTGCTGACGCCGCGCGAGCGGATGGGGCGGATTGGCGCAGAACGTCTGCTGGCGCGGATACGCGGTGAAGCGGTGACGCCTAAGATGTTAGATTTAGGTTTCACATTGTCACCGGGCGGATCTATTTAAACTGACAAATTTGAAGTAGATCACACATATTCACATCTGGCACGAATGGTTATTGCTTCTCCACAACTCCGGCATGACAATGTTACCGATAACAGTTACCCGTAACAATCAATCTGTACGCCAGTATTTCACGCCGTTAAACGCTGCCAGCTGCGCGTATGTGTCCAGTGGGAGGAAGCTTTGAGCACGACTAACCATGATCACCACATCTATGTCCTGATGGGCGTTTCCGGCAGCGGCAAATCCGCTGTCGCCAGCGAAGTGGCGCATCAACTGCACGCCGCGTTTCTCGACGGCGACTTTCTGCATCCGCGCAGCAACATCAACAAGATGGCTTCCGGCGAACCGTTAAATGACGATGACCGCACCCCGTGGCTGCAGGCGCTGAACGATGCCGCGTTTGCCATGCAGCGTACCAATAAAGTGTCGCTGATTGTCTGCTCCGCCCTGAAAAAGAGCTATCGCGACATCCTGCGTAAAGGCAACCCGAACCTCTCTTTTATCTACCTGAAAGGCGATTTCGAGGTTATCGAACAACGTCTGAAGGCGCGTAAAGGCCACTTCTTTAAAACCCAGATGTTGGTTACGCAGTTTGAAACGCTGCAAGAGCCGGGCACGGATGAAAACGATGTTTTAATCGTCGATATCGACCAGTCATTGGAAGGCGTGGTCGCCAGCACCATTGAGGTGATCAACAAAGGCAGTAAATAGTGAGTACATTAACGCTTGTTTTAACAGCAGTCGGCTCCGTTTTGCTGCTGCTGTTTTTAGTGATGAAGGCGCGTATGCATGCCTTCGTGGCTTTGATGGTGGTTTCTATTGGAGCAGGGCTTTTTTCCGGAATGCCGTTGGACAAGATCGCGGCGACGATGGAAAAAGGCATGGGCGGCACGCTGGGCTTTCTGGCTATCGTCGTCGCGCTAGGGGCAATGTTCGGGAAGATCCTGCATGAAACCGGCGCGGTCGACCAGATTGCCGTCAAGATGTTGAAATCTTTCGGCCATAGTCGCGCCCACTATGCAATAGGCCTGGCCGGCCTTATCTGCGCGCTGCCGTTGTTTTTCGAAGTGGCGATCGTGCTGCTGATCAGCGTGGCGTTCTCAATGGCGCGTCATACCGGTACCAACCTTGTGAAGCTGGTGATCCCGCTGTTTGCCGGGGTGGCCGCCGCGGCGGCGTTCCTGCTGCCGGGGCCTGCGCCGATGCTGCTGGCATCGCAGATGCACGCCGACTTTGGCTGGATGATCCTGATTGGCCTGTGCGCCGCGATCCCGGGGATGATTATTGCCGGGCCGCTGTGGGGTAACTTTATCAGCCGCTACGTTGAGCTGCATACGCCTGACGATATTAGCGAGCCGCACCTCGGCGAAGGCAAAATGCCGTCCTTCGGCTTCAGCCTGGCCTTAATTCTGCTCCCGCTGGTGCTGGTTGGCCTGAAAACCATCGCCGCGCGCTTTGTGCCGGAAGGCTCTACCGCCTATGAATGGTTTGAGTTTATCGGTCATCCGTTTACCGCGATTCTGGTTGCCTGCCTGGTGGCTATCTATGGCCTGGCGGTGCGTCAGGGGATGGCGAAAGACCGGGTGATGGAGATTTGCGGTCATGCGCTCCAGCCAGCGGGCATTATTCTGCTGGTGATCGGTGCGGGCGGCGTGTTCAAACAGGTGCTGGTCGACTCCGGCGTGGGGCCGGCGCTCGGCGAAGCGCTGACCGGGATGGGCCTGCCGATTGCGATCACCTGCTTCGTGCTGGCGGCGGCGGTACGTATTATTCAGGGCTCCGCGACCGTTGCCTGCCTGACGGCCGTCGGTCTGGTCATGCCGGTTATTGAACAGCTGCACTACAGCGGCGCGCAGATGGCGGCGCTCTCCATCTGCATCGCCGGCGGCTCTATCGTCGTCAGCCACGTTAACGACGCGGGCTTCTGGCTGTTCGGTAAGTTTACCGGCGCGACCGAAGCGCAAACGCTGAAGACATGGACGATGATGGAAACTATCCTCGGCACCGTCGGGGCGATAGTCGGTATGATTGCGTTTACGTTGTTGAGTTAACCCTTGCCATACATAGCGCTACGAGCACGCTCGCAGCGCTACTCTTTCCTTTCCTTTTTAGCATCATTTCTTGATTTCAGTCATCTTCGTTTCTTTTCCCTTCCCGCTAAATGCGCATAAATTCATCTGAAAAGGCGCGTGATTATGGACAAATTCGGCGCAGAGCAGCTTTTGCAACGGATGCTGGCAAATCCTGCTGCAAGCTTTCGCGAAGGGCAATGGGAAGCTATTGATACTTTAGTTAATTATGGGCGAAAGTTGCTGGTTGTGCAGCGTACTGGGTGGGGGAAAAGCGCAGTCTACTTTATTAGTACGAAGATTTTCCGCGATCGCGGTAGGGGGCCAACAATAATAGTTTCACCCCTGCTGGCTTTGATGCGAAACCAGGTGCTGGCTGCGGAACGGCTGGGCATTCGGGCTGAAACGCTGAATTCAACGAACAGGGATGAGTGGCTGCTTATCACCCGACAGCTTGTCGCCGGCGAACTCGATTGCTTATTAATTTCACCTGAGCGGCTGGCGAATCAGGATTTCATTCAATCGGTTTTAGCGCCCGTAGGGGATCGCATTTCGATGTTGGTTGTGGATGAAGCCCACTGTATTTCTGACTGGGGGCATGATTTCCGCCCTGATTATCGACGTATTCTGGATATCCTGCGTCAGCTACCCGCTAATACACCTGTTCTGGGTACCACGGCTACGGCGAATCAGCGAGTCGTGACTGATATCCAACAGCAAATTGGCGACATCGTCATTCAACGAGGAACGTTATCGCGTAAAAGCCTGGCGCTGGATGTACTGACTTTGCGCGACCAGCCTTCACGGCTGGCCTGGCTGGCGGGCACGATCCCCGAATTTCCCGGCGCTGGCATCGTTTATACCTTAACGACGCGAGATGCCGATCTGGTCGCTCGATGGCTCAGGCAAAACGCTATTAATGCTCAGGCCTACTATAGCGGCGTGGTCCATCCAGGGTTTAATGATACCAACGCGACCAGAGAATATCTGGAGAATGCGCTACAGGGTAATGAGCTTAAGGTGCTGGTGGCGACGACCGCATTGGGAATGGGTTATGACAAACCGGATTTAAGTTTTGTCATTCATTATCAGGCTCCGGGGTCGATCGTGGGTTACTACCAACAGGTAGGGCGCGCCGGGCGTGGGATAGACCATGCATCAGGGATCCTGCTGACGGGAGAAGAAGATAGCGCGATTCATGATTATTTTCGCCAGTCCGCTTTCCCAACGCAAAGTCAGATTGCTGAGGTGTTACAGGTGCTTGAAAGCAGCGATGGGCTGACGCTTCGCGATATTGAAGCGCGAACTAACCTGCGCTACGGTCAAATTGAAAAAACGATCAAATTACTGAGTGTTGAATACCCTTCTCCGGTGTTGCTGGAGAACCGGCGCTGGTATCGCACGGCTGTACCATTTGCGTTCAACCAGCAGCGTATTGATCATCTCACCCGGCAGCGGGAGACTGAATGGCAGGAAGTCAGGCAGTATATCGCTACGGATGAATGCAAAATGGCGTTTATCCAACGCGCGCTGGATGAACCAACAACAGAACGTTGCGGGCAATGTAGCTCCTGCCAAAAGCATCATCTTTTAGATTATCGTGAAGATCGTTCTTTGCTTGAGTCGGCAAATCTCTTTCTTCAGCGTGCCGATCTCCCGCTGATACTGAACAGGCAGGTTGCTGCTGGGGCTTTCAGTACCTATGGCTTTCAGGGGAATTTTCCGGATTCGCTACGCGCTGAAGAAGGGCGCGTTTTATCACGATGGGGAGATTCCGGTTGGGGAGCGGAAGTCGCGAGAGATAAACATCGTGGCTTTTTTTCCGATAGTCTGGTTGCCGGGTTGGCTGAAATGATTTCTGACCGCTGGGCACCAAATCCGCCGCCGAGTTGGGTTTGCTGTGCGCCTTCTTTACAGCACCCCGAGCTTGTTCCTGATTTTGCCCGGCGTCTGGCGCAACTTTTAGAACTTCCTTTTGTTGATGCCATTGTTAAGGTCAGGGACAATCAGCCGCAGAAATTACAGCAAAACCGCTATCATCAGTGCCAGAATCTGGATGGCGTTTTTCAGGTAAACTCAGCGCTGCCGGATGGTCCTGTTCTTTTGGTTGATGACCTCATTGACTCTGGATGGACTATGACCGTACTTGCAGCACTGCTGCGTCAGGCCGGATGCGAAAAAGTGTATCCGGTAGCCCTTGCATCAACTTCGGTGAAAAATGGATGAACCTTACCGCGATCGCGCAAGCCACGCTTTTACTCACCTGTCACTTTTCGGCAGGGCAGGCGCATGAGCACCAGCCGTTAAGCCTTGCTGAGTGGGGAAGGCTGGCGCTTTGGTTAAGGCATCAGCGCATGTCGCCAGCGGATCTATTAACGCCAGAGGTCGGTATTCGGTTAGTGGCCTGGCAGGATCCGAAAATTCCCGTTACGCGGATTATCGGACTGTTAGCACGCGGTCATAGCCTGGCGCTGGCGCTAGATAAATGGCAGCGGGCAGGGTTATGGGTGGTCACGCGCGCTGACGAGGATTATCCGTGCCGTTTAAAAGCAACGCTAAAAAATGATTCGCCGCCGGTCATTTTTGGCTGTGGTAATCGTGCATTGCTGCAAAGCGGCGGGCTGGCGGTTGTCGGTTCACGCGCGGCGCTTCCTGATGATTTGCATTTTACGCAACAGCTCGCCAGCAAAGCCGCAGCGCAAGGGGTGAATATTGTTTCCGGCGGGGCCCGCGGCATTGATGAGTGTGCCATGATCTCTGCGCTCGAAGCAGGAGGAAGCGCGACCGGCGTGCTGGCGGATAGCCTGCTGCGGGCTTCAACCTCGGCAAAGTGGCGTAAGGGGCTTATGGATGGCAGGCTGGTGCTCATCTCACCTTTTTATCCGGAGGGTGGCTTCAGCGTTGCGAATGCGATGGCGCGAAACCGATATATTTACTCCCTGGCCGAAGCCGCGCTGGTTGTCCATGCGGGTACTAAAGGTGGAACCATCACCGGTGCAAAAGAGGCGCTAAAACATCGCTGGGGAACCGTCTGGGTAAAGCCCTCGGATGATCCTGAATCATCGAATGCGCTTCTGGTTCAACTGGGAGGCGCCTGGTGTAGTGAAGATGCCCTCGATATTGAACCGCAGCAGCTTTTATTACCGCAGCCTAACCCCCCCTCAGCCCTGTTGACTCAAAGCGTCGAGCAATATTCGCTTTATGAATCGCCCGCGGGGTATCACACCTCTTCTGATCCGTTTTATCAGCTCTTTCTGGCTGAAATGCGTCGGCTGGCACAACAGCCGGTTTCTCTGCAAAAGCTGAGCGAGGAGCTGAACGTGCTCCCTTCACAGCTACGTGAGTGGCTGGTTAGAGCCGAGCAGGAGAAAGTTATTAACAAGCTAACCGATCCGCAGCGGTATCAGATAAGCTTTGCATCCCGCTAAAACCTGCGTAATAAGAGATACGACAAACGTCATACGGCTCATAAACCCTTGCCACGCCTGGGTTTGTCGGGTTTGGTCAGGAAAGGTAAAACAACCGAATTTCTGCTGAAATCCATAATCCGGATCAATAAAATAGCGGCGGAAAATATTCCCTTCACCATGTAAATTCCCTGATAATTATTCGGGTATTCCGGGGTGCCAGTGACGGCGGCCATCAGGCAAAATTAGCTGCGTTACTGATTGCCTCGCAATCATTGATTAATTTCACTTGCGACTTTAGCTGCATTTTGTAATGTGAAGGACTAACCAGTAGGAAACTGGCCTGGAACAAACAGCACACACCTCGCAGGAATACGTTATGAAAAATGTTGGTTTTATCGGCTGGCGCGGAATGGTCGGCTCTGTCCTCATGCAACGCATGGTTGAAGAGCGCGATTTTGACGCCATTCGCCCTGTTTTTTTCTCCACCTCTCAGCTGGGGCAGCCTGCTCCATCCTTTGGTGGCAGTACCGGTGGCACGCTTCAGGATGCATTTGATCTGGAAGCGCTGAAGGCGCTGGACATTATTGTCACGTGTCAGGGCGGCGATTACACCAACGATATTTATCCGAAGCTGCGTGAAAGCGGCTGGCAGGGCTACTGGATTGACGCGGCCTCTTCGCTGCGCATGAAGGACGACGCCATTATCATTCTTGACCCGGTGAACCAGGATGTCATTACCGCAGGTCTGAACAACGGCGTGAAAACCTTTGTCGGCGGCAACTGTACCGTCAGCCTGATGCTGATGTCCCTCGGCGGCCTGTTTGCGCAGGATCTGGTCGAGTGGGTGAGCGTGGCGACTTATCAGGCGGCTTCCGGCGGCGGCGCGCGTCATATGCGTGAGCTGCTGACCCAGATGGGCCAACTACACAGCCACGTTGCGGCTGAGCTGGCGGATCCGGCCTCCGCGATCCTGGAGATTGAACGCAAAGTCACCTCGTTGACCCGCAGCGGCGAACTGGCGGTGGACAACTTTGGCGTTCCTCTGGCGGGCAGCCTGATCCCATGGATCGACAAGCAGCTGGATAACGGCCAGAGCCGTGAAGAGTGGAAAGGCCAGGCGGAGACCAACAAAATTCTCGCGACCGCCTCACCGATTCCGGTAGACGGCCTGTGCGTTCGCGTTGGCGCGCTGCGCTGCCATAGCCAGGCGTTCACCATCAAGCTGAAAAAAGAGGTTTCTATTCCGACCGTTGAGGAACTGCTGGCCGCGCACAACCCGTGGGCCAAAGTGGTGCCGAACGATCGTGATATCACGATGCGTGAGCTGACCCCGGCTGCCGTCACCGGCACCCTGACTACCCCGGTGGGCCGCCTGCGTAAACTGAACATGGGGCCGGAGTATCTGTCGGCCTTCACCGTGGGCGACCAGCTGCTGTGGGGGGCCGCCGAGCCGCTCCGCCGCATGCTAAAACAGCTGGCGTAGCCGTCACAAGATGGGAAAAGGGGTGTTGAAACACCCCTTTTTTTTGCGTAATACAAGGAGTAAACGCGAATGTTAGATTTTTCCCAACGGAGGTAACTCAGCCTTGGCTATGCTTTAAGTAAGGAGTCACGCTGTCTCCTTACCTGAAGGTGGGACGGAGCAGGGGGACGCATAACGTGCTGCGCCGTTCAGGTCAAAAAAAGTCGCCGGATACAGGAAAGGGCGACACCTACAACAGGATGAAACCATGTCTAATCGTATTGATAAGGACGTGATTAATGCGCTTATCGCCGGCCATTTTGCGGATCCTTTTTCCGTGCTTGGCATGCATTACGCCGACGCCGGGCTGGAAGTTCGCGCATTATTACCCGATGCCACCGATGTGTGGGTCATTGAACCAAAAACCGGACGCAAAGTCGGCAAGCTAGAATGCCTCGACTCGCGCGGTTTCTTCTGCGGCGTTCTGCCGCGCCGCAAAAATCCTTTTCGCTATCAGCTGGCCGTCACCTGGCACGGGCAGCAGAACCTGATTGATGACCCGTATCGTTTTGGCCCGCTGTTGCAGGATCTCGATGTCTGGCTGCTGTCGGAAGGCACGCATCTGCGTCCTTATGAAACGCTGGGCGCGCATGCCGACACCATGGACGGCGTGGTCGGCACGCGCTTCTCGGTTTGGGCGCCTAACGCCCGCCGGGTGTCAGTTGTCGGCCAGTTCAACTACTGGGACGGTCGCCGTCATCCGATGCGCCTGCGCAAAGAGTCCGGCATCTGGGAGCTGTTTGTTCCCGGCGCGCTGAACGGCCAGCTGTATAAATTCGAGCTTATCGATGCTCACGGCAACCTGCGGGTGAAATCCGACCCTTACGCTTTTGAAGCGCAAATGCGTCCGGAGAGCGCCTCGCTTATCTGCGGGCTGCCGGAAAAGGTCGAGCAGCCGCCGGCGCGCAAGCAGGCGAATCAGTTTGATGCGCCGATCTCGATTTATGAAGTGCACCTCGGATCCTGGCGTCGCCACACCGATAATAACTTCTGGCTAAGCTACCGCGAGCTTGCCGACCAGCTGGTCCCGTATGCCAAATGGATGGGCTTTACCCACCTCGAACTGCTGCCGGTTAACGAGCATCCTTTTGACGGCAGTTGGGGCTATCAGCCAACCGGGCTGTACGCGCCCACCCGTCGCTTCGGCACCCGGGAGGATTTCCGCTACTTTATCAACGCCGCGCACGCCGCGGGGCTTAACGTCATTCTGGACTGGGTGCCCGGTCATTTCCCGGCGGATGATTTTGCCCTCGCCTCGTTTGACGGCACCTCGCTGTATGAACACAGCGACCCGCGCGAAGGCTATCACCAGGACTGGAATACCCTGATCTACAACTATGGCCGTCGCGAGGTCAGCAACTACCTGGTCGGCAATGCGCTGTACTGGATCGAGCGCTTTGGCATTGACGCGCTGCGGGTCGATGCGGTGGCGTCGATGATTTATCGCGACTACAGCCGCAAACAGGGCGAGTGGGTGCCGAACGAGTTCGGCGGTCGGGAAAACCTTGAAGCGATTGAGTTTCTGCGTAATACCAACCGCGTGCTGGGCGAACAGACGCCGGGCGCGGTGACGATGGCGGAAGAGTCGACCGATTTTCCCGGCGTTTCCCGTCCTTCCTCCACCGGCGGGCTGGGTTTCTGGTTCAAGTGGAACCTCGGCTGGATGCACGACACCCTCGACTACATGAAGCTGGACCCGGTGCATCGCCGACATCATCACGACAAGATGACCTTCGGTATGCTCTACAACTACACCGAAAACTTTGTCCTGCCGCTCTCGCATGATGAAGTGGTGCACGGCAAAAAATCGATACTCGACCGCATGCCGGGCGACGCCTGGCAGAAGTTCGCCAACCTGCGCGCCTACTACGGCTGGCTGTTTGCCTTCCCGGGTAAAAAGCTGCTGTTTATGGGCAATGAGTTTGCTCAGGGGCGCGAGTGGAACCACGATGCGAGCCTCGACTGGCATCTGCTGGAGGGCGGCGATAACTGGCACCACGGGGTCCAGCGGCTGGTGCGCGACCTCAACCATACCTATCGTCACCACAAAGCGCTGCATGAGCTGGATTTCGACCCTTACGGTTTCGAATGGCTGGTGGTGGACGATCACGAGCGCTCGGTGTTTATCTTTGTTCGTCGCGACAGGGCGGGCAATGAAATCATCGTCGCCAGCAACTTCACTCCGGTGCCGCGTCATGAGTACCGCTTTGGCATCAACCAGCCCGGCCGCTGGCGTGAAGAGCTGAACACCGACTCCATGCACTACCACGGCAGCAATACCGGCAACGGCGGGGTCGTTGAAAGCGAAGCGATCGCCAGCAACGGTCGTGAGCACTCCCTCTCCATTACCCTGCCGCCGCTGGCGACGGTGTGGCTGGTGCGGGAGGCGCAATGATCGTACTCACGGCAGGAAAGCCCGCGCCTTTAGGGGCCAGCTACGACGGTAAGGGCGTGAATTTCGCGCTCTTTTCCGCCCATGCGGAGCGGGTGGAACTCTGCGTGTTTGACGACCAGGGCAATGAGCGGCGCGTCGATATGCCCACGCGCAGCGGCGATATCTGGCACGGCTGGCTCGCCGATGCCGGGCCTGGCTTGCGCTACGGCTATCGCGTCCACGGGCCCTGGGACCCGGCGCAGGGACACCGCTTCAACCCGGCCAAGCTGCTGCTCGACCCCTGCTGCCATCAGGTGGCGGGCGGGCTGCCTGACGATGAGCGTCTGCACGGCGGCGACTTCGCTCCCGACAACCGCGACAGCGCGGCGATAGCGCCGAAGTCGCGGGTGATCGACCTGCATTACGACTGGCGCGGCGATAAGCCGCCGCGCACGCCGTGGGGCCAGACGGTGATTTATGAAGCCCACGTCAAGGGGCTGACGTATCTGCACCCCGATCTACCGCAGAATATCCGCGGCACCTACAAAGCGCTCGGTCACCCGGTGATGATCGATTACTTCCGCATGCTTGGCATTACTGCACTAGAGTTAATGCCGGTGGCGCAGTTCGCCAGCGAACCGCGCCTTCAGCGGATGGGGTTAAGCAACTACTGGGGCTACAACCCGCTGGCGATTTTCGCCCTCGACACTCGCTACGCCAGCGCGCCGGAACAGGCGTTAAATGAGTTTCGCGATGCGGTTAAAGCGCTGCATGCGGCGGGCATTGAAGTGATCCTTGATGTGGTGCTCAACCATAGCGCGGAGATAGACCTGGAAGGGCCGACCTTCTCCCTGCGCGGAATCGATAACCGTAGCTATTATTGGATCAGGGAAGACGGTGATTACCACAATTGGACCGGCTGCGGGAACACCATCAACCTCAGCCACCCCGGCGTGGTGGAGTATGCCCGCCAGTGCCTGCGCTTTTGGGTCGATGAGTGTCACGTCGACGGCTTTCGTTTCGACCTGGCCTCGGTGATGGGGCGGACGCCGGCGTTTCGTCAGGATGCGCCGCTGTTCGAGGCCATCCGTAACGATCCGCGCCTGGCGGAGGTGAAGCTGATCGCGGAACCCTGGGATATCGGCCCCGGCGGCTACCAGGTGGGGAATTTTCCGCCGCTGTTCGCTGAGTGGAACGACCATTTCCGCGATACCGGGCGTCGTTTTTGGCTGCAGCAGAGTGTCTCGCTGGGCGACTTCGCTCAGCGTTTTGCCGCCTCCAGCGACGTCTTTCAGCGTCACGGACGAGCACCTGCGGCGGCGGTGAATCTTATCACCGCCCATGACGGTTTTACCCTGCGCGACTGCGTTTGTTTCAATCAGAAACACAATGAGGCGAACGGGGAGGAGAATCGCGATGGGACTAACAATAACTACAGCAACAATCATGGTATAGAAGGATTAGAAGGGAGTCTTGCCGTGATTGAACGGCGTCGTGCCAGCGTTCACGCGCTCCTTGCGACGCTGCTGCTGGCGCAGGGAACGCCGATGCTGCTGGCGGGTGACGAACACGGTCACAGCCAGCATGGCAACAATAATGCTTACTGTCAGGACAATGCGTTGACCTGGCTGGACTGGAACCATACTAACCGCGGGCTGACCGCGTTCACCGCCGCGTTAATTCATCTGCGCCAGCGTATTCCGGCTTTAACCGAGAATCGCTGGTGGCAGGAGGGAGACGGCCGCGTTCGCTGGTTAAACCAACATGCGCAGCCGCTGTCCGCCGATGAATGGCAGCACGGTGCGCCGCGTATGCAGATCATATTGTCCGATCGCTGGCTGATGGCGCTCAACGCCACCGCCGAGGTGGCGGAGATGGTTTTACCTGCGGGGGAATGGCGCGCCATTCCACCTTTCGCCGGAGAGGATAATCCGGTCACTATGGCTGTCTGGCATGGGCCCGCGCACGGAGTGTGCGTATTTCAAAGGTCGTAACCTCGAGGCTTCCGGTTGGTCTCGAAGCGACGGCGCGGCGAGAAGGGCAGGCAAGCTGGGGAGTAAAAAAGGAGTTAATTATGGTTGGGGTAGAAAAGAACGATCCGTTGATGCTGGCGCGTCAGTTGCCGATCAAATCCGTTGCGCTGATCCTTGCCGGGGGACGTGGTACCCGTCTGAAGGATCTGACCAATAAACGCGCGAAACCTGCTGTCCATTTTGGCGGCAAGTTCCGCATTATCGATTTTGCGTTATCTAACTGTATTAACTCAGGCATTCGCCGTATCGGCGTCATCACCCAGTATCAATCGCATACTCTGGTGCAGCATATCCAGCGCGGCTGGTCGTTCTTCAATGAAGAGATGAACGAGTTTGTTGACCTGCTGCCCGCCCAGCAAAGGATGCAGGGCGAAAACTGGTATCGCGGCACGGCGGACGCGGTGACGCAGAACCTCGACATCATTCGTCGCTACAAGGCGGAGTACGTCGTTATCCTCGCGGGCGACCATATTTACAAACAAGACTACTCGCGGATGCTTATCGACCACGTCGAAAAAGGCGCGCGTTGCACCGTCGCCTGTATGCCGGTGCCTATTGAAGAAGCACGGGCGTTCGGGGTGATGGCGGTGGACGAGAGCGATAAGATTATCGATTTCGTCGAAAAGCCGGCTAACCCTCCGGCGATGCCGGGCGATGCCAGCAAATCGTTGGCGAGTATGGGTATCTATGTCTTTGATGCGGATTACCTTTATGAGCTGCTGGAAGACGACGATAACGACGAAAGCTCCAGCCACGATTTTGGTAAAGACATCATCCCGAAAATCACTAAAGCTGGCATGGCTTATGCACATCCTTTCCCGCTCTCCTGCGTACAGTCCGATCCGCAGTCTGAACCCTACTGGCGCGATGTTGGGACCCTGGAAGCGTACTGGAAAGCCAACCTCGATCTGGCTTCGGTGACCCCGGAGCTGGATATGTACGACCAGAACTGGCCGATTCGCACCCATATGGAGCCTTTGCCACCGGCAAAATTCGTTCAGGACCGCTCGGGTAGCCACGGGATGACCCTGAACTCGCTGGTCTCCGGGGGCTGTATTATCTCTGGTTCGGTGGTCGTGCAGTCGGTGCTGTTCCCGCGCGTGCGGGTGAATTCATTCTGTAACATTGATTCGGCAGTTTTGTTGCCAGAGGTTTGGGTTGGCCGTTCGTGCCGCCTGCGTCGCTGCATTATTGACCGCGCCTGCGTGATCCCGGAAGGTATGGTTGTTGGGGAGAACGCGGAAGAGGATGCACGCCGTTTCTACCGCTCGGAGGAAGGTATCGTGCTGGTCACCCGCGACATGCTGCGGAAATTGGGGTACCCACAGGAGCGCTAATGCAGGTATTACATGTATGTTCAGAGATGTTCCCGCTGTTAAAAACCGGTGGACTGGCGGATGTGATCGGCGCGCTGCCTGCAGCGCAAATCGCAGGGGGCGTCGACACGCGCGTGCTGCTGCCCGCGTTTCCCGATCTTCGTCGTGGCGTAACGGATGCGCAGGTGGTGACGCGCCGGGAGACCTTTGCCGGGCGCATCACTCTGCTGTTCGGGCACTTTAACGGCGTGGGCATCTATTTGATTGATGCCCCGCATCTCTACGATCGGCCAGGGAGCCCTTATCACGATACCAATCAGCACGCCTATACCGACAATGTGCTGCGCTTTGCGCTGCTGGGATGGGTAGGCAGCGAGATGGCCTGCGGCCTGGATCCTTTCTGGCGCCCTGATGTTGTTCACGCCCACGACTGGCATGCGGGCCTGACGCCGGCCTATCTGGCGGCGCGCGGCCACCCGGCTAAGTCGGTCTTTACGGTGCATAACCTGGCCTACCAGGGGATGTTCTACTCGTGGCATATGAACGACATTGAACTGCCGTGGTCGTTCTATAACGTTCATGGCCTGGAGTTTAACGGCCAAATCTCTTTTCTGAAGGCTGGTCTCTACTACGCCGATCATATTACGGCGGTCAGCCCGACCTATGCCCGTGAAATCACCGAGCCGCAGTTCGCTTATGGGATGGAAGGGCTGCTGCGTCAGCGTCAGCACGAGGGCCGCCTCTCCGGGATCCTCAACGGGGTGGATGACCATATCTGGAATCCGGAAAGCGACCTGCTGCTGGCCGCGCGCTATGACCGCGATCGGCTGGAAGAAAAAGCGGAGAATAAACGCCAGCTGCAAATCGCCATGGGGCTGAAGGTGGATGACAAAGCGCCGCTGTTTGCCGTTGTCAGCCGTCTGACCAGCCAGAAAGGGCTGGATCTGGTGCTTGAAGCGCTGCCGGGCCTGCTTGAACAGGGCGGTCAGCTGGCGCTGCTGGGGGCGGGCGATCCGGTGCTGCAGGAGGGGTTCCTTGCCGCCGCGGCTGAACATCCGGGCAAAGTTGGCGTACAGATTGGCTACCATGAAGCCTTCTCGCACCGCATTATGGGCGGCGCCGATGTGATTCTGGTGCCGAGCCGTTTTGAACCGTGCGGCTTAACCCAGCTGTACGGCCTGAAGTACGGCACGCTACCGCTGGTGCGGCGTACCGGCGGCCTGGCGGACACCGTTTCCGACTGCTCGCTGGAGAACCTCGCCGATGGCCTGGCTACCGGCTTTGTGTTTGAAGATAGCAACGCCTTGTCGCTGCTGCGGGCGATTCGACGCACGTTCGTTCTGTGGTCGCGCCCATCGCTCTGGCGCTACGTCCAGCGTCAGGCGATGAATATGGATTTTAGCTGGCAGGTTGCCGCGAATTCTTACCGCGAACTTTATCAACGCTTGCTGTAACCAGGAGCCAAAGCTATGAATGTACCTTTTAGCTACTCGTCACCCACCCTGAGCGTTGAGGCGTTAAAGCACTCTATTGCTTATAAGCTGATGTTTATCATCGGCAAAGACCCGGCTATCGCTAACAAGCATGAATGGCTCAACGCCACGCTGTTCGCCGTTCGCGATCGTATGGTTGAGCGCTGGCTGCGCTCAAACCGCGCGCAGCTCTCTCAGGAAGTTCGCCAGGTTTACTACCTGTCGATGGAATTTTTGATTGGCCGTACGTTGTCCAACGCGCTGTTATCGCTCGGCATTTATGAGGATGTGAACAGCGCGCTGGAAGAGATGGGGCTGAACCTTGAAGAATTAATTGATGAAGAAAACGACCCGGGCTTAGGCAACGGCGGTCTTGGTCGTCTGGCGGCCTGCTTCCTCGATTCGCTTGCGGCGCTGGGGTTACCGGGCCGCGGCTACGGTATTCGCTACGACTACGGGATGTTTAAGCAGAATATCGTCGATGGGCGGCAGAAAGAATCCCCGGATTACTGGCTGGAATACGGTAACCCGTGGGAGTTCGAGCGCCATAATACGCGCTACAAAGTGCGCTTCGGCGGACGCATTCAGCAGGAAGGTAAATACTCCCGCTGGGTGGAGACCGAAGAGATTATTGCCGAAGCCTATGACCAGATTATCCCTGGCTTCGACACCGACGCCACCAACACGCTGCGCCTGTGGAGCGCCCAGGCCAGCAGCGAGATCAACCTCGGTAAATTCAACCAGGGCGACTACTTCGCGGCGGTGGAAGATAAAAACCATTCCGAGAACGTGTCGCGGGTACTCTATCCGGATGACTCGACCTATTCAGGACGCGAGCTGCGCCTGCGGCAGGAGTACTTCCTCGTTTCAGCGACGGTGCAGGACATCCTCAGCCGCCACTACCAGCTGCATAAAACTTACGCCAACCTGGCGGACAAAATCGCGATTCACCTCAACGACACGCATCCGGTGCTGTCGATTCCGGAGCTGATGCGCCTGCTGATTGACGAGCATAAGTTTAGCTGGGATGAGGCGTTTGAGGTGACCTGCCAGGTCTTCTCCTATACCAACCATACCCTGATGAGCGAAGCGCTGGAGACCTGGCCTGTCGATATGCTGGGTAAAATCCTGCCGCGTCATTTGCAGATTATCTTCGAGATCAACGACTATTTCCTGAAAACCCTCCAGGAGCAGTACCCTAACGATACGGCGATGCTGGGCCGGACGTCGATTATCGACGAGTCCAACGGTCGTCGCGTACGCATGGCGTGGCTGGCGGTGGTGGTGAGCCACAAGGTCAACGGCGTGTCGGAGCTGCACTCCCGGCTGATGGTCGAGTCGCTGTTCGCCGAATTTGCCAAAATCTTCCCGATGCGCTTTACCAACGTCACGAACGGCGTGACTCCGCGCCGCTGGCTGGCGCTGGCGAATCCGCCGCTATCGAAAGTGCTGGATGAAAATATCGGCCATACCTGGCGCACGGATTTGAGCCAGCTGAAGGAGCTGGAGCAGCATATTGACTATCCGAAGGTCAACCAGGCGGTGCGTCAGGCTAAGCTGGAAAACAAGCAGCGGCTGGCGAACTACATTGGTCAGCAGCTTAATGTGGTAGTGAATCCGAAGGCGCTGTTTGATGTGCAGATCAAGCGTATTCACGAGTACAAACGTCAGCTGATGAACGTGCTGCACGTGATTACTCGCTACAATCGCATTAAGGCCAACCCCGACGCCGAGTGGGTGCCGCGGGTGAATATCTTCGCCGGAAAAGCGGCGTCGGCTTACTACATGGCCAAACATATTATTCATTTAATTAACGACGTCGCGGCGGTGGTGAATAACGATCCGCAGATTGGCGATAAGCTGAAAGTGGTGTTTATCCCTAACTACAGCGTCAGCCTTGCGCAGCTGATCATTCCGGCGGCGGATCTCTCCGAGCAGATTTCGCTGGCGGGAACGGAGGCCTCCGGGACCAGTAATATGAAGTTCGCGCTTAACGGCGCGTTAACCATCGGTACTCTGGACGGCGCTAACGTTGAGATGCAGGAGCACGTAGGGGCGGATAATTTCTTTATCTTCGGTAATACGGCGGAAGAGGTGGAGGCCCTGCGTGCCGACGGCTACAAACCGCGTGATTACTATGAGCAGGATGAAGAGCTGCACCAGGCGCTGACGCAGATCGGCACCGGCCTGTTCAGCCCATCGGAGCCGGGCCGCTATCGCGATCTGCTGGATTCGCTGATCAACTTCGGCGACCACTATCAGGTGCTGGCGGATTTCCGTAGCTACGTGGATTGTCAGGATAAGGTGGATGAGCTGTATCTTCACCCGGAAGAGTGGGCCAACAAAGCAATGCTCAATATCGCCAATATGGGCTACTTCTCTTCTGACCGTACGATCAAGGAGTATGCCGACCATATCTGGCATATCGATCCGGTACGCTTGTAACGGGTTAGCCATAACAAAACGGGGCCACCAGGCCCCGTTGCTATTTACGGTTTTACGACGCTAACGACAGTTCAGACTTTCCCGCGTGCTGCGCCAGCCACTCGCTGATACGCGCCTGCTGCTCGGCATTCAGCCACATACCTTGTTTGGTCCGGCGCCAGATAGCGTCGTCCAGACGGCGTACCCACTCGTGTTCTACCAGATAGCGCAGCTCGGCTTCATAAAACTCGTGGCCGAAATCTTCGCCCAGATCGGCAAGTGAAGTCGCTTCGCCGAGGATCCACTCGCTATTGCTGCCGTAAGTCCGCGCATAGTGGCGGGCCATCGATTCGCTAATGAACGCGAAGCGCCGGCGCAGCTTCGCCGCGTAGTCGTCACGATCGCCGCCGATATCGCCGCCGGGCAGTACCGCGGTTTTGGTCCATGCCGGGCCGATGCCTTTGTAGTAAGGCGTCAGTTTTTCCAGCGCATGCTCGGCCAGCTTACGATAGGTCGTGAGCTTGCCGCCAAAGACCGACAGCAGCGGAGCCTGTCCGTTTTCATCGTGAATATCGAGAGTGTAATCACGGGTGATCGCCTGCGGTGAGTCGGATTCATCGTCGCACAGCGGGCGCACGCCGGAGTAGGTCCAGACAATATCGTCCCGCGTGAGCGTCTTTTTAAAGTGGGCGTTATAGACGTTCAGCAGATAGTTAATCTCTTTACCGTCGATCGCCACGGCTTTTGGGTCGCCTTTATATTCAACGTCAGTGGTGCCGATGATGGAGAATTCATCCATCCACGGGATCACAAAAACAATACGCTTATCTTCATTTTGCAGGATATAGGCCTGCTTCTGCGCATGCACGCGCGGTACGACGATATGGCTGCCCTTAATCAAACGGATACCGTAAGGTGAGCGCAGGTGCATCCCTTCGTCGAAGAACTGTTTAACCCACGGGCCGGTGGCGTTAACCAGACCGCGCGCCTGCCAGGTAAACCTCTCGCCGCTATCAATATCTTCCGCCTCAACAATCCACAAACCGTTTTCACGTTTTGCCGAGATGGCGCGGGTACGGGTACGCACTTCCCCGCCTTTACGCACAACCATCTGGGCGTTGGCCAGCACCATGCGTGCATCGTCGACCCAGCAGTCGGAATATTCGAAACCGCGCACGATTTCAGGTTTAAGTACCGATTCTGTGCCAAAACGCAACCCGGTTGAGCTGGGTAAACTGGTGCGCTTGCCCAGATGATCGTACATAAACAGGCCAATGCGGATCATCCACGCCGGGCGCAGGTGCGGACGATGCGGTAAACGAAAGCGCATCGGAAAGGCGATGTGCGGGGCCATTTTTAACAATACTTCACGTTCGGCCAGCGCTTCGCTCACCAGGCGGAACTCATAGTGTTCAAGGTAGCGCAGCCCGCCGTGAATCAGCTTTGAGCTGGCGCTGGATGTGGCGCAGGCCAGATCGTTCGCCTCCAGCATCAGCACGGATAAACCACGCCCTGCGGCGTCTGCCGCGATACCGGCACCGTTGATGCCTCCCCCTATCACAATCAGATCTTTGGTTTCCACGCTCGCCACCTCTTACACTTTCGTTTAAGCTCATAAATGTTCGATATCGCTCAATATAGCAAACAATCGCGCTATTGGTAACATCAAAAAAACATTTCAGAGTGATGCGTGTAACATATTGGCGTTTATTTAGCGCCAGGCTGTACACTAGACGCTAAAATCCAGGGCGTTTCGCCGCCTGCCTGTATATCCGTATATAAAGAAGAGAGCTTATGGATCGCTTTGAATGTATTAACGTAGAAGAAGCCCACCAGAAAATGCACCAGCAGACGGCGGTGCTGGTCGATATTCGCGACCCGCAAAGCTATGCGATGGGCCACACGCCGGGCGCATTTCATCTGACTAACGATACGCTGGGCGCGTTTATGCGCGACAACGATTTTGATACGGCGGTCATGGTGATGTGCTATCACGGCAACAGCAGCAAAGGCGCCGCGCAGTACCTGCTGCAGCAGGGTTACGACAAGGTTTATAGCGTGGATGGCGGGTTTGATGCCTGGCATCGGCATTTCCCGGCGGAAGTCGCGCATGGCGCACTTTAGGCGTTAGCGTCGGTTGTGGCTATAATATCTCCCTTTGTGTGGAATAAGCGATCCGCTGCATGTTAATGATTACCTCTTTTGCCAACCCGCGCGTGGCCCAGGCGTTTGTCGACTATATGGCGACGCAGGGGATTATTCTGACTATTCAGCAGCATACGCAGAGCGATATCTGGCTGGCCGATGAGTCCCAGGCCGGACGCGTGCAGGCCGAGCTGGCCCGTTTTCTGGAAAATCCCGCCGATCCGCGTTACCTCGCCGCCAGCTGGCAGTCGGGGCACACCAACAGCGGGCTGCACTATCAGCGCTTCCCCTTTTTAGCGACGCTTCGCCAAAACGCCGGGCCGTTTACCTGGAGCGTGCTTATCGCCTGCATCGCCGTCTTTGTCCTGCAAACGGTCATTGGCGATCGGCCGGTCATGCTGCTGCTGGCCTGGCCCTACGATCCTTCGCTGAAATTTGAAGTCTGGCGCTACTTTAGCCATGCGCTCATGCACTTCTCGCTGATGCATATTCTGTTCAACCTGCTATGGTGGTGGTACCTCGGCGGAGCGGTAGAAAAGCGCATTGGCAGCGGCAAGCTGGTGGTGATTACCGTAATCAGCGCCTTGCTGAGCGGCTTTGTTCAGCATCAGTTTAGCGGACCGTGGTTTGGCGGACTGTCCGGCGTGGTCTATGCGCTAATGGGCTATGTCTGGCTGCGAGGCGAGCGCGATCCGCAGAGCGGCGTTTATTTACAGCGCGGCTTGATACTCTTCTCTTTAGTGTGGTTAATTGCTGGCTGGTTTGATGTTTTCGGCATGTCGATTGCGAACGGCGCGCACGTGGCCGGTCTGGTGACCGGGCTGGCGATGGCGTTTGTTGATACGCAGAATGTGCGAAAACGAACGTAGAGATTCCCAGGGATATTTCATGAAACAAACACAACGTCATGACGCGATTATCGAGCTGGTAAAAAAACAGGGATACGTCAGTACCGAAGAGCTTGTCGAGCAGTTTGCCGTCAGCCCGCAGACCATTCGCCGCGATCTGAATGATTTAGCCGATCAGAAAATGATCCTGCGTCATCACGGCGGCGCCGCGCTTCCTTCCAGCTCGGTGAATACTTCCTGGCACGACAGGAAATCGACCCAGACCCAGGAAAAAGAGCGCATCGCCCGCAAGGTGGCGAGTGAAATCCCCGACGGCGCGACGCTGTTTATCGATATCGGTACCACGCCGGAAGCGGTAGCCCATGCGCTGCTTAACCATAACGATCTGCGTATCGTCACCAATAACCTCAACGTCGCCAATACGTTGATGGTGAAAGAGGACTTCCGCATTATCCTGGCCGGCGGCGAGCTGCGCAGCCGGGATGGCGGTATCATCGGTGAAGCCACCCTGGACTTTATCTCCCAGTTTCGTCTTGATTACGGCATTCTCGGCATCAGCGGTATCGACACCGATGGCTCACTGCTGGAGTTCGACTACCATGAAGTGCGCACCAAGCGGGCGATTATTGAAAACTCCCGTCACGTGATGCTGGTCGTTGACCATTCTAAGTTTGGCCGTAACGCGATGGTCAATATGGGCAGCATCAGTATGGTTGATGCGGTCTACACCGATGTAATGCCGCCGGCCGGCGTGCTGAAGGTGATTACCGACAATAATCTTCAGCTGGAGCTGTGCTGATTCATTAACATTTCCCGTGGCAGACCAACGCGCGCTGCACGGCGTGATGCCGCGGGTGATACGTCACTCGCTTATCTCCGGTGATGGAGAGGGAGAACGCCAGGCGGAGGGATATTTTCCGCCGGCGATGAATCAGGGTGGCGATGCATAAGGCCAGCCGATAGCGGCTTATACGCCGTATCCCATCATTTTCAACAGCTGCTGGGCATGCTGAACGGCATCCTGGCGGTGCGCCACGCCCAGCTTCTGATACAAATTGCGAATATGCGTTTTGATGGTGGTGGCGGCCACGTCCAGCTCACCGGCGATCTGCTCGTTGCTGTAGCCGGAATAGATGAGCCCCAGCACCTGCCATTCGCGCTGGGTCAGCGGGCTGGTACGGATAAGTTCCGGCACTTCCGGATGGTTCAGCAGCCGCTCGACGAAGCTCTCGTCAAAGTGGGCGAACTTATGGCGATGATGCTGGTTGATATCGCGCAGAATACGCTGGGCGCGGTGCTGCTCCAGCTCCGGCAGCGTATTAAGCTGAATCAGCTGGCGCAGCTGCTGCGCCATCGCTTCGCCTTCAATGACAAAATGATTGATAAACCCGGTGCGGTTAGCGAGGGTGAGCGCTTCCAGCAGCGCTTTCTGCGCTTCGCTCTTACGCCCGGCCTGCCAGTAGAGCTGGTTGAGCAGCAGCAGGTTGCGGTTCAGATCGCTCATCAAACGCAGCGAGCGGGCGTTATCGTTTAACTCATCCAGCACCATTTCGGCGGAATCAAAATCGCCGAGCAGAATTTGCGCGCGGGCGATATTGCGCCACTGGCTCTGCAGGAAGTGGTTATTGGCGAACTCCGGTTTTGGCGTCTGGCGCAGCCAGTTCGCCGCGGCGGCCTTGTCGCCGATCATCTGCCAGTAGATCACCCGCACTTTATCGGCATTGGATACCCAGTCGCTATGGTAATGACCGTTGCCCAACAGGTTTTCCAGGCGATTCAAATGGCTGCGGGCGTTATCCAGATCGCCGCGCGCCAGCGAGCATTGCACCATCAGCGTCAGGCACTGCAGCTGCTGCTGCGGTTGATAGGAGGAGAGTACGTTCATGCCGCTGCGCGCGGAGGTTTCCGCTTCATCCAGCCGCGCCCAGGCCCACAGCAGCTGGGAACGAATACGCAGCAGGAACTCATGCATCGGCAGCTGTTCCAGATGCTGTTCGCGAATGAGCTGGAACGCTTTTTCCTGAATTTCCCAGGCGGCCTGCAGGAAGCCCTGCGCGAAGAGAATTTCGCTTTGCTGGATCATGCTCCATAACGCGTAGTGCCAGACGTCATGACGGCGGGCCATCTGTTCCGTCTGCTGCATGACCGCCAGCGATTTGCTCAGCTGGCCTTTGCAGTGCAGAACTTCGCCGTGTACGGATGTGGCAACGATACGGCTGTAGTAGCTGGCCAGCGGCAGTTCATCAAGGGCCACCATCGCCAGGCGCTCGGCTTCGTCCTGATCGCCGGCGTTAATCGCCACCTGGGCACGCAGGGCGTTGAAATCACCGTGCATGGCGGTGTCCATTTCTGTATCCATCTCCTGCTCGGCGCGCGCCAGCAGGGTATTGACTTCGCTATAGCGGTGCTGGCTTTGCATCAGCCAGGCCTGCAAAAGAATCAAGCGCGGGTTTTCCAGCAGGTTTGACCACGGCAGCGCGGCGAGGGACTGTTCCAGCAAACTCAGCTCGCTGTGGTTAAACATGCCCCACGCGTGGTTGAGCAGAATATCGCGCAGCATTTTGGCGTCGCCCGCGGCCAGGGCGTGATGAATCGCTTCGCTCGGGAAGCCTTGGGCCATCCAGCTCTCAGCGGCCGCACGGTGAATTTCCGGCAGTTCGACCGCCAGCTCCCACTGGCAGCGCTGGCGCAGGAAGTTGCCGAATAGCGGATGGTAGCGGAACCATTCGCCGGAGTCGTCCATCCGTTGCAGGAATAATCCCTGACGCTCAATTTCTTCCAGCTGCATCTGGCCATTCTCTTCGCCGGTGACGCGGACGATGAGCGCATCGTTCATCGAGCGCAGCAGCGAGCTTTTCAGCAGGAAGTTACGCGTCCGCGGGTCAACGTTATCCAACACCTCATCGACCAGATAGTCAGAAAGATGGCTGGCGTTTATACCGGCAAGACGGCGGGCGGAGTGATGGGCGGAAGTATTGTTCTGACGTGCCGAGAGGGCAATCAGCTGCAGCGCGGTGGCCCAGCCGGCAACATCGTCGCACAGCCTTTTGCTATCGTCGGCCTCAATAGGCGAGCTGAGACGACAGTCGAAAAACTGTTTCGCTTCCTGATGGGTAAAAGCCAGCTGTTGGCTGCCGATTTCCAGCAGCTGATCGCGCACGCGCAGGTTGGCGATGCCCAGCTGCGGCAGATTACGCGACAGCACCACCAGCGTCATATTTTCCGGCTGATGGCGGAGGAAGAAACGCATCGCATCATGAATAACCGGATTGGTGATCAGATGATAATCATCAATCACCAGGAATAACGGGCGCTGCCAGTCGGCCAGCTCAATAAACAGTTGCGCAAAGAGAGAGGGCAGGCTGGCGTACTGGCGCTTTTGCACCATCGCTTCGCTGGCCGCACAGTGGCCGCCGGTGGCCTGCTGAACGGCGGCGATAAGATAGCTGGCAAAACGCTCCTGTTGGTTATCGCCTTCATCCAGCGAGAACCAGCCGAGATCGTTTTTCCCCGCAGCCCATTGAGAAACGAGCGTGGTTTTACCGTATCCAGCCGGACTGGTCACCAACGCGAGACGATAATTGTTCGCGCCGGAAAGTTTCGCCAGCAATCGCTCACGAACCACAGTGTGTTCAAGGCGGACCGGGCGACTTAATTTAGACGGAATCAACATAGTTCTTCATTTCGCTGTGCAAGGGAGGAATTGCGAATTTTTTTGCGCTTCGTAATTAATATCCAATAAGGTCGGCCATAATGAATTTTATTGCAAGTTATGTCCGAGTTTTATGCTCTTGAATTTGCTCTATGTCACAAATTTGCATAGTGAGAGAAATTCATATAAATGCGCGTCAGCGGGCGCGGTTATTGGGATTGCGGAAGTTTTAGGCACGATAAGCTAATCTTTTATTACAAAATTAGTAGCTGTTTGTTTTTAATAAAATATTATCAGTGAAATCTTATAAGTCATCTTTTTGAGCTATTTCTGCATTACAGTCCGTTTATTCTGCGGATATTTACTTTTATTTGGCAATATTTACAAAACGGCGTTTTGCCCGCTTTTATCGTCCTGGCTTGTAACAAAATTGTGCGCGCCAGACAGGCTGATTTGTGGTTCCAGCGTGGCGAATTTTGCAGCATAATTTTTGCCGGTAAGCTAACGTAATAGTGGCCACGATCACACTTTTCGCTCATCCCTGCTACTCCTCCCCGGCTAATCCCTGGCGGGATGAGGACGTGACTCCGGGAGGTCGGCACACTAACGCTAACGTTTTAGTAAAGGACCCGGATTACTTATGTCACAGACTTCTTTTAACAAAGCTCAGTTTCAGGCTGCACTGACGCGTCAGTGGCAGCATTTTGGTTTACAGTCCGCTTCCGAGATGACCCAGCGTCAATGGTGGCGCGCCGTAAGCGGTGCGCTGTCCGAGCTGTTGTCGGCTCAGCCGGTAGCAAAAGCGACCGAAGGACAGCGCCACGTAAACTATATCTCAATGGAGTTTTTGATTGGTCGCCTGACCGGCAACAACCTGCTCAACCTCGGCTGGTATCAGCAGGTCAGCGATGAGCTTCAGGCGCATGACGTTAACCTGACCGACCTGCTGGAAGAGGAAATCGACCCGGGCCTGGGCAACGGCGGCCTCGGTCGTCTGGCGGCATGTTTCCTTGATTCAATGGCCACCGTGGGACAATCGGCGACCGGCTACGGCCTGAACTACCAGTACGGCCTGTTCCGCCAGTCTTTCGCTGACGGTCAGCAGATGGAAGCGCCGGATGACTGGGGGCGTAATAGCTACCCGTGGTTCCGCCACAACGAAGCGCTGGACGTGCAGGTTGGCCTCGGCGGTAAAGTGACCAAAGGCGGTGAGTGGGTTCCGGCATTCGTCATTACCGGGGAAGCCTGGGATCTGCCGGTGCTGGGCTACCGCAACAACGTGGCTCAGCCGCTGCGCCTGTGGCAGGCTAAACACGCGCATCCGTTTAACCTGACCAAATTCAACGACGGTGATTTCCTGCGTGCTGAACAGCAGGGCATTGACGCCGAAAAACTGACGAAAGTTCTCTATCCGAACGATAACCATCAGGCGGGTAAAAAACTGCGTCTGATGCAGCAGTACTTCCAGTGCGCCTGTTCGGTCGCCGATATTCTGCGTCGCCATCACCTGGCGGGCCGTAAGCTGGCGGAGCTGGCGGATTATGAAGTTATCCAGCTTAACGATACTCACCCGACGATTGCGATTCCGGAACTGCTGCGCGTACTGATTGATGAGCATCAGCTGAGCTGGGACGAGGCCTGGGCGATTACCAGCAAAACCTTCGCGTATACCAACCACACCCTGATGCCGGAAGCGCTCGAGTGCTGGGATGAGAAGCTGGTAAAAGCGCTGCTGCCGCGCCACATGCAGATCATCAAAGAGATTAACGATCGCTTTAAAACGCTGGTCGATAAAACCTGGCCCGGCGATAAGCAGGTATGGGCGAAACTGGCGGTGGTGCACGATAAACAGGTTCGCATGGCGAACATGTGCGTGGTCAGCGGCTTTGCGGTTAACGGCGTGGCCGCGCTGCACTCCGACCTGGTGGTGAAAGATCTGTTCCCGGAATATCACCAGCTGTGGCCGAATAAATTCCATAACGTCACCAACGGCATTACCCCGCGCCGCTGGATCAAACAGTGTAACCCGGCTCTGGCCGCGCTGCTGGATAAAACGCTGAAGAAAGAGTGGGCCAACGATCTCGACCAGCTGATCAACCTCGAAAAATATGCCGATGACGCGAAGTTCCGTCAGACGTATCGCGACATTAAGCTGGCCAACAAGGTTCGTCTGGCGGAGTTTGTGAAGCGGCGTACCGGTATCGAGATCAACCCGCAGGCGATTTTCGATATCCAGATCAAGCGTCTGCACGAGTACAAACGTCAGCACCTGAACCTGCTGAACATTCTTGCGCAGTACAAAGAAATTCGTGAGAACCCGCAGGCGGACCGCGTACCGCGCGTATTCCTGTTCGGCGCGAAAGCGGCGCCGGGCTACTACCTGGCGAAGAATATTATCTGGGCGATCAACAAGGTTGCCGCCGCGATCAACAATGATCCACTGGTCGGCGATAAGCTGAAAGTGGTGTTCCTGCCGGACTACTGCGTCTCGGCGGCGGAAATGCTGATCCCGGCGGCGGATGTCTCCGAGCAGATTTCAACGGCGGGTAAAGAGGCCTCCGGTACCGGCAACATGAAGCTGGCGCTGAACGGCGCGCTGACCGTGGGAACCCTTGACGGGGCGAACGTGGAAATCGCTGAGCAGGTAGGCGAAGAAAACATCTTTATCTTCGGTCATACCGTGGAAGAAGTGAAAGCGCTGAAGGCCAAAGGCTACGATCCGCTGAAATGGCGTAAGAAAGACAAGCTGCTGGACGCTGTGCTGAAAGAGCTGGAGAGCGGTAAATACAGCGATGGCGATAAGCATGCTTTCGACCAGATGCTGCACAGTCTGCTGAAAGGCGGCGACCCGTACCTGGTGCTGGCGGATTTTGAAGCCTACGTGGCGGCGCAGAAGCAGGTTGATGAGCTGTATCGCGACCAGGAAGCCTGGACGCGCGCGACGATTCTGAACACCGCGCGCTGCGGCATGTTCAGCTCCGACCGCTCGATTCGCGATTATCAGCAACGTATCTGGCAGGCAAAACGCTAAGGACAGGCCTATGGAGACTAAACGCCTTGATAACGCAGCCCTGGCGGCGGGAATAAGCCCAAGCTATATCAACGCGCACGGTAAGCCGCAGTCCATTGCTGCGGCCACTAAGCAGCGGCTGCTTGATGCGATGCATCGTACCACTGTCACCCCGAAGGTGGCGGTTAACCCGCTGCCAGCGGTGCAGGTGTTCACCCACGGCAAAAAGATGTCTCTGCCGGTAGCGGGCCAGGGGGAGTTCCACTGGATCCTCACCACCGAAGAAGGGAAACAGTATCAGGGCCAGGCGCGCGGCGGTGAAACGCTGCCGCTGCCGGCAAGATTACCGGAAGGGTACCATACGCTGACGCTGACTCAGGACGGCGATCGCTGGCACTGCCGGGCGATCGTCGCGCCCGCGCGCTGCTACGAACCGCAGGCGCTGAAGGATGGCCAGAAGCTGTGGGGAACCTGCGTGCAGCTGTATACGCTGCGCTCGGAGAAGAACTGGGGGATTGGCGACTTCGGCGATTTACGCGCGATGCTACCGGAAATCGCCCGCCGGGGCGGCTCGTTTATCGGACTTAACCCGATTCACGCCCTCTATCCGGCTAACCCAGAGAGCGCCAGTCCGTACAGCCCCTCTTCGCGCCGCTGGCTCAACGTTATCTATATTGACGTCAATGCGGTAGAGGATTTCCGTCACAGCAAAGAGGCGCAGAAATGGTGGCATTCACCGGCTACGCAGCAGACTTTACAGGCGGCGCGTCAGACCGATGATGTTGATTATACCGCCGTGACCACCCTCAAGCTCACCGCGCTGCGCATGGCCTGGAAAGGTTTTTCCGCGCGCAACGATGAGGCGATGGCGGAGTTCCGCCAGTTTGTCACGCGCGAGGGCGACAGCCTGTACTGGCAGGCGGCGTTTGACGCGCTGCACGCCTGGCAGGTTAAGCAGGATCCGATGCGCTGGGGCTGGCCCGCGTGGCCGAAGGCTTATCAGGATACCGATAGCCCGGAGGTTAAAGCGTTCTGCGCCGAACATGCCGACGAGGTGAATTTTTACCTGTGGCTGCAATGGCTCGCTTACACCCAGTTCGCCGAGTGCTGGCATACCAGCCAGAACGATTCCATGCCGATCGGCCTGTATCGTGACCTGGCGGTGGGCGTTGCGGAAGGCGGGGCTGAGACCTGGTGCGATCGCGAACTGTACTGCCTGAAGGCTTCCGTCGGCGCGCCGCCGGATATCCTCGGCCCGCTGGGGCAAAACTGGGGCCTGCCGCCGATGGATCCGCATATCATGGTGGCGCGCGCCTATGAGCCCTTCGTCGAGCTGCTGCGCGCGAATATGCAAAACTGCGGGGCGCTCCGCATCGATCACGTGATGTCGGTACTGCGTCTGTGGTGGATCCCTTACGGCGAGACGGCCGATCATGGCGCCTATGTGCAGTATCCGGTAGACGATCTGTTGTCGATTCTGGCGCTGGAGAGTAAGCGTCATCGCTGTATGGTGATCGGCGAGGATCTGGGAACCGTACCGGTTGAAATCGTCGGCAAGCTGCGTAAAAGCGGCGTTTACTCCTACAAAGTGCTCTATTTCGAAAATGACCACGAAAAGACTTTCCGTGCGCCGAAGGCGTATCCGGAGCAATCAATGGCTGTGGCTACGACGCATGACCTGCCAACGCTGCGCGGCTACTGGGAAAGCGGCGACCTGACGCTGGGTAAATCGCTCGGCCTGTATCCGGATGAGGTGGTACTGCGCGGACTGTATCAGGATCGCGAGCTGGCGAAGCAGGGGCTGCTGGATGCTCTGCACCGCTACGGCTGTCTGCCGAAGCGTACCGGGCATAAAGCGTCGCTGATGGCGATGACGCCGACCCTGAATCGTGGGATGCAGCGCTATATCGCCGACAGCAACAGCGCGCTGCTGGGCCTGCAGCCGGAGGATTGGCTGGTGATGGCCGAGCCGGTCAATATTCCCGGGACCAGCACCGAGTATCCAAACTGGCGTCGTAAGCTTTCCACCACGCTTGAGGCGATGTTTGCCGATGAGCAGGTGAATAAGCTGATTAAGGATCTGGATAAGCGGCGTAAGGCGGCAAGTAAGAAGAAGCCTGCCTGATGTAAGCCTAAAAAAAGCCGGGAAGCGATTCCCGGCTTTTTCATATCTGCGGACCTGATTAGCGTTTCGGCCCTGCGGCCACCAGCGCAGCGCCCGCTGGCGTATCGGTGTACTTCTCGAAGTTCTCAATAAACAGCTTCGCCAGCTGCTCCGCTTTCTCCTGCCACTGCTCTGGCGAGCCGTAGGTGTTGCGCGGGTCGAGGATATGGGTATCCACCCCCGGCAGCTCGGTCGGGATCTGCAGCTCAAACATCGGCAGAGTGAAGGTTTCGGCATTGTCCAGCGAACCATCAAGAATCGCATCGATTATGGCGCGGGTATCTTTGATCGAGATACGTTTGCCGGTGCCGTTCCAGCCGGTGTTGACCAGATAGGCCTGGGCGCCGGAAGCCTGCATACGTTTCACCAGCACTTCTGCGTACTGCGTCGGGTGCAGCGACAGGAAGGCGGCGCCAAAGCAGGCGGAGAAGGTTGGCGTCGGCTCCGTGACGCCGCGCTCGGTACCGGCCAGCTTGGCGGTGAAGCCAGACAGGAAGTGGTACTGGGTCTGGTCGGCGGTCAGACGAGAAACCGGCGGCAGAACGCCAAACGCGTCGGCGGTCAGGAAGATAACCTTGGTGGCATGACCGGCTTTGGAGATGGGCTTAACGATGTTCTCGATATGATTGATCGGATAAGAGACGCGGGTGTTTTCGGTCTTTGAACCGTCGTTAAAATCGATGGTGCCATCGGCCAGCACGACCACGTTCTCCAGCAGCGCATCGCGGCGAATCGCATGATAAATATCCGGCTCCGCGGCTTCGGAAAGCTTAATGGTCTTAGCGTAGCAGCCGCCTTCGAAGTTGAATACCCCGTCGTCATCCCAGCCGTGTTCATCATCGCCAATCAGGCGGCGTTTCGGATCGGTAGAGAGGGTGGTCTTGCCGGTACCGGAAAGGCCGAAGAAGATAGCGACATCCTCTTTTTCCCCGACGTTGGCGGAGCAGTGCATGGAAGCGATGCCCTTCAGCGGCAGCAGGTAGTTCATGATCGAGAACATCCCTTTTTTCATTTCGCCGCCGTACCAGGTTCCGCCGATAAGCTGGATGCGCTCGGTCAGATTGAACGCGACGAAGTTTTCGGAGTTCAGACCCTGTTCTTTCCACTGCGGGTTGGTGCACTTAGCGCCGTTCATCACGATGAAATCCGGCTTGAAGTTCGCCAGCTCTTCATCGCTTGGGCGAATAAACATGTTCTTCACGAAATGCGCCTGCCAGGCGACTTCGGTAATAAAGCGGACGCTCAGGCGGGTGTCGGCGTTGGCGCCGCAGAAGGCGTCAACGATAAACAGGCGCTTGCCGGAGAGCTGGCGGGTCACCAGCCCCTTCAGGTGCTGCCACGTTTCCTCAGAAAGCGGCTTGTTGTCGTTCTTACCTTTGCCTTTATCGGCCCACCACACGGTATCGCGGGTGGTGTCGTCACGAACGATATACTTATCTTTTGGAGAACGGCCGGTAAAAATACCGGTATCTACGGCGATTGCACCAAGATTTGTTAATACGCCACGTTCATAACCTTGAAGATTGGGGGCGAGCTCTTCCTGATACAAAGTATCGTAGCTGGGGTTATGGACGATATCCTGGACGTCATTGATACCATAAGCCTTGAGATCCTGCGGGGTTAAACCATTATTAACGCGCATGTCACTGCTCCTTAGCCAATATGTACTGCTTTAAATTGTAGGGTTTATTACGGGGTATAGACCGCGACCAGGCTCATAGATTTACGTATCTCGACAAACGGCGGACTTACGAAAAACGTTGTGACTCCTGTCACGAGGCGCAGGGGATTATCTCAGGAATTAGGGCTACAGTGGGGGTAGATGTTTCTTAATGGTTAAAAAGTAATTAAAAAAACTGTTGAAATGTGAATGTAATCGCTTACCTGAAAGAAAATTACGTAACTCTTTCATGGGGAATCGATTCACCACGCGAAGAAAAATTGTTGACGCCAGGCGCGAGGAGGAAAACCGCGCCTGACAAAGTGAGGATTAGTGGATTTGCGGGTCGGCCGGGGAGGCGTTGTTACGAATTTCGGCGATATCCATCGCATTAAAGATGTAATGATTACCGCAATAGTCGCAGTGCATATCGATTTCTCCTTCGTCGGCCAGGATGCTATCGATCTCCTCATCCGGCAGCGTTTTCAGCGCGCCGGCGCAGCGCTCGCGAGAGCATGTGCATTTAAACTCAACGCCCTGCGGCTCGTATACGGTAACTTCTTCTTCGTGATACAGGCGCCAGAGCACATCGTTTGCGGGCAGGGTAAACAGCTCTTCAGCTTTGATGGTTTCGGTCAGCGTGCTCAGATGTTCGAAATCAGCCGCCTGCGCGTCCTGCGCCGGCAGAACCTGCAGCAGCATGCCGCCGGCCATCGGTTTACCTTCGTGTTCACCGCTACGGATAATCAGTCGGGTTGGCAGCTGTTCGGAGCGCTGGAAGTAATCTTCGAGGCAGGCCGCCAGCGTATCGCCTTCAAGACCGACCACCCCCTGATAGCGCTCGCCCTCTTCCGGAGAGATGGTAATGACCAGATACCCGTTGCCGACCATGGTTTTCAGGTCCGCCCCTTCCGGGATCTCACCCTGGGTGCGGGCGACACCGCGCATCTGCTGCTGGTTGTTGCCGTTGATCACCGCCAGCGACAGCGGGCCATCGCCCTGCAGCTGAACGGTAATATCGCCCGCGAACTTCAGCGTGGCGGTCAGCAGGCTGGTGGCGACCAGCAGTTCCGCCAGCACGGTTTTCACCGGCTGCGGGTAGCTATGGTTGGTCAGAATCTGTTCTAAAGTTTCTGAAACTGTTACCAGCTCACCGCGTACGGCATAGTTTTCAAACAGATAGCGGTGTAATTGATCGTGTTGAGTCATAATCATCTCTCTTGCGGGCCACAGTTATTCACTATCGCCGTGTTTAAATCTCATCAGGTCGCGCCGCTCTTTCTTATCCGGTCGCCTGTCGGGATGCGGCATGGTTAAGGCGTTCATTTTGCGCGCCAGCGCCACTTTCTCGCGTTTCTCGATGCTCTCAGCCGTCTCTTCATAAAGCGCGACGGCTTCACTGGCGGGTCTGCGCTGTTCGGTAATGCCTTTTACCACGATGGTGCGTTCGTCATTGCCCTGGCGGAGCATCAGGGTCGCATTCAGCTCGACTACCTTTCCCGGCTTACTGCGCTGTCCGTTATAGTGCACCTTGCCGCCTTCAATCATCTCGCGCGCCAGCGCACGGGTTTTATAAATGCGGGCTGCCCACAACCATTTGTCCAGCCTGACGGCTTCGACGGGTTTTTCTTTCATGGCCTCTCCTGTAGGGTCAGCGAGGGGATCAGGTGCCGGTAATCGTTCAACCCTGGATGGCGAGCGTAGCTTTTTTCCGCCAGCCCGGAGTCGGGATTGGTGATACCGAGGCAATAGCGGATGCCGTATTCCGCCGCCGCGTCCAGAATTGCCTCGTTATCATCGACGAACAGCGTATTGCGCGCGTCGAAGCCGGTTTCTTCAGCTACCGCGTGCCACAGCCGCTGATCCTCTTTCGGATAACCAAATGTGTGGGTGGAAAGCAATAAATCAAGGTGCGCGTCCAGCCCGGTATGCTTTAGCTTCACCGCCAGATTATGTGGATGGGCGTTGGTCAGCAAAATCCGCCGTTTACCGCTGGTTTTAAGCGCCTCAAGGAACGGCACGGTATCTTCACGCAGCGCGGCCCTTGGCCCCTGCTCGCTGGTCATCGCACAAATATCCAAACCCAGTCGCTCGCTCCAGTAGTCCAGGCAGTACCAGTTTAGCGTATGTTGTACCGCATGATACTCCTGGCGCATCGCGTCTCTGGATTCCTGCAGGTTGAGCCCCCGCGCGGCGCCCCAGGTTTCCGGAACCAGTTTTTGCCAGAAGTAGTTGTCGAAGGCGAGGTCGAGTAGCGTGCCGTCCATATCCAGCAGAACGGTATCAACCTCTTGCCAGGCGATATCAAAATGCATGGTCAGTCTCCAGCGAGGGGGAAAATTGCGCGACAGGTTATCACACCCCGTCGCGCAGAGAATTATTCTTGCGGGTCGGGTGAGGAAAGCAGAACCGGATTCAGGCAGCTTTCATAGTATTTCTGGATCTCTTCCTGTCGCTGGCGATGGCGCTGATAGCGACGAAAAGCCTGGATACCGTGATACGCCGAACAGCCCAGCATGGCCAGCAGCAGCAGCGTTGTGCCGAGGTAATGCCACAGACCGGAGCGGTCAGGAATACGATGCAGGTTGATATGCTGCGTGCCGTTGGCGTCGGTGTAAAGATTGGTGACGATGCCTTCTGCCTGGAACGGCGTGTGCATTAGCATACCCGCCAGACGCTGCAGTTCGCTCCATTGCTGGTGGGCAGGGAAGTCGTATAAGCCGGTGCCTGGCCACGGCTGGTTCACCAGGTCGCTGCCTTCATCGCTGGCAATCAGGAAACCGCCGGGCGCCGGGCTATTCAGCGCCTGCGCCGCGCGCGAGGTTTCACGGCTGATGAACGGCGCGGTGGAGGTGGTGACCAGGTTCTCCAGCGACTCCGCGCTTACCGGGCGTAACAGGACGTTGACGCCGTCCAGTTTGCCGGCGCTGGCGCGTTTGGTCAGGGCTTCCCAGTTGCGGGTGTTGCCGAGGTTAACCAGCGCATTCTTCAAACGAACGCAATCGTCTTTCGCTGAGCACAGGTCGTTGGTTTTTGTGACGATATCGCCAAAGTCATCCAGCAGCACCATGCCTGACTTTTGAATGGCGGAACGCAGCGCCGGGCTGACGCGCGAATCGTCATCGGATTCGGGATGGAGCTGGCGCTGGACGGTCTGCATCAGGGCGGTGGCCTTACTGACGATATCTGATTCCGGCAGCGGCAGGGGAGGGGCATCATTCCAGACGATTTGCGAACAATCGAACGGCATAAACGGCGAGTTTTCTTTTGCCGTCCAGGCGCCCGGCGAGTGGATGTTGCACATTCCTGTGCCTTTCAGGCGCAGCGTGTCGCCGATGCGAATCTTTGACTTCTCCAACTGGGCAACCGTCGTGGCTTCGATAGTTTGCGCGCCCTTGAGCCATGAAAGGGTGAATTTAAAAGGCATATTCAGCGGTACGCTGGCCCACAGCATCACGACGATCAGCAGCGCGCCGAGGGCGATAATCGCGCTGCGGAGCCAGTACTGAAGCGGGAAGTTTTTGACCTCATCATGCAGCGACAGGAAGCGCCCCTGGCGGACAACGTGGCGGCTGAGGTAGATATCGATATCCGTTTGCTGGCCGAGGTCCTGCGCAATCCATGGTTGCCAGTGGCGCGGGTAGATAAGGTCGATAATGCCGAGGGAAATATTATTGATATGTTCCTGGTTATTTTCGCCAAACAATCCCCAGCGTTTCGGCATGCCGCGCAGGCAGTGAATTTCCCGCAGCGATGTTTTGCGCGGGGGAGCGTAGATCCCCCATACGCCTGCCAGCAGCAGGAGTAACCCGCCGCCCAGCAGCCAGGGCGAAAAAACGTTCGGGGTTATCAGGCTGCAATAAAACAGCAGGAAAGCGGCAACCACCAGAATGGCTTCGCGCAGACTCTCAGGGCGGCTGAGCGCATGCTCTTCCGGTGTTTCCTGGCGGATGTTCAGCAGCTCAATTTGCTCGCTCTCTTCCCCGCGGATGGATGCCTGAGGCACCGCGGCTTTTTCAAGCGCAAACCCCCGAGATTCCTGCGGATAGTCGCTGAGCGTTTGCCCATTGAGAGCAATCACCAGCGGAAGGCTATCGGTGGAGATTAACTCGACGCTGTTTTCATCATTGATATGTTGCTCCCAGAAGGGAGGTAGATGAATTTCAACTGAATCAAGGAAGTAGCGCCACTTATTGAGGTCATCGGTGGTGATGCCGTAGCGCGTAATGGCGCGGGTGACGCTATAAACGGTGCCGCTCTGTTCGTTCAGCGTCAGGTTGACCGGCGCGGTGCTGGCGCCAGACGCCGGCAACTGCTGGTTGCGGCTGAGGCTTTCGAGGTATTTTTCAACGGCGCTGCGCTCTTCATCGGAAAGCTTGCGCGTCGCGGCATCGCTAAAGGCGTGCAGCAGCGGCAGGCGACGACGTCTTGTATGCGTGCGATACCACCAGCCGATAAGCAATGCGCAGATTAGCAGAGCTAACAAAAATATCAGAAAGGTGCCCATGCCCATCCCATCATAGTTATTCTTTTCTTACTGGTATCGTCGGTTGCCATGCATCAATGGAGGTAAAACAGCCGTCGAAATCGGCACTTATTACGTCAACGGGAGAAAATCTATTATGCAATGCAGCAGCATACAACCTTATCAAAAGCGTTAAAATCCAGGAATCAGTATATTCTCAAATACCGTTCAACCTATTGACTTTTTAGTCTTTGTGATACCTGTGGTCAAGACGAAAAAGTTGCAACTATGTAAATTAGTGGCGATTAGGATTGCCGAAACCGTGCTGCGTATCGCACAATGACCGCTGTAATCACAGCATAGACCGATGACAATGAGCAAATCATTACAAAAACCCACCATTCTCAATGTTGAAACAGTCGCGCGCTCGCGCCTTTTTAATGTTGAAAGCGTGGACCTTGAGTTCAGCAACGGCGTGCGCCGGGTGTATGAACGGATGCGGCCTTCTACCCGTGAAGCCGTGATGATTGTGCCGATTGTCGATGACCATATAATCCTGATTCGCGAATATGCAGTTGGTACGGAGTCCTATGAGCTGGGCTTTTCAAAAGGCCTGATCGATCCGGGCGAAAGCGTACTGGAAGCCGCCAACCGTGAGCTGAAAGAAGAGGTTGGGTTTGGCGCGCAAAAGCTGACGTTTTTGAAAAAGCTGAGCATGGCCCCGTCCTACTTCTCCAGCAAGATGAATATCCTGGTGGCGGAAGACCTTTATCCGGAGTCGTTGCCCGGCGATGAGCCCGAGCCGCTGCCGCAGGTGCGCTGGCCGCTGTCGCAGCTGATGACGCTGCTTGATGAAGAAGATTTCAACGAAGCGCGTAACGTTAGCGCGCTTTTCCTGCTGCGCGAATGGCTGCAGGCGCAAGGGCGGCTGTAGCGCCTCTCTCAGATAAAAAAAGCGCCCGCAGGCGCTTTTTTTGTCAGAACAGTTCGTGGGTCTCGCCCCCGCCATCGGTAATGGTGGTGCCGACTTCATGAACCGCCTGTTGGGTCGGCTGGGTGCCGTCAATAAAGTACTCGGCGCGGCTGTTACCGCCGCTGGCCAACTGGCCGGTGCTGCGATCGATGTTCACCGTAATAATACCCGGCGGCGGCGTTAGCGGCTCTTCCGGTACGCCTTCCAGCACCCTTTTCATAAAGTCATCCCAGGCCGGCTGGGCGCTTTTAGCGCCGCCTTCATAGCCGGATATCTGATCTTTGATTGCTCCGGAGGCGGTGGTGCGGCCCAGATCGCGGCGGTGGTCATCAAAGCCAATCCATACCGACGTTACGACGCCAGGACCATAGCCTGAGAACCACGCATCTTTTGAACTGTTGGTGGTCCCGGTTTTGCCGCCGATATCGTGACGCTGCAGGTCGCGGCCCGCCCGCCAGCCGGTACCCATCCAGCCCGGTTCGCCGAAGATGTTGGTGTTCAGGGCGCTTTTAATCAGGAACGCCAGCGGCGTGTTGATCACGTGCGGCGCGTACTCCGGAGCGCCACTTTGCGCCACCAGAGACTGGTTCGCCTGCGCAAGCTGCGGCTGTGGAGGAACGCCGGGGTTTTGCGGGTCCTGTGAGGTCGCGACGTCCTCAACATCTTTATTATCCAGTACATCAGACTTCGGCGTATCGCCGTAAATCACCGGAATATCGCACTGTGGGCAGGCAACTTTTGGCCGCTCTTCAAAAATGACGCCGCCCTGATCGTTCTCGATTTTGCTGATGAAATAAGGGCTCACCAGGAAACCGCCGTTAGCCATCACCGAATAACCGCGAGCAACCTGAAGCGGGGTGAAAGAGGCTGAACCCAGCGCCAGCGATTCGGTCCGAACGATGTTCTGTGCCGGGAAGCCAAAGCGCTGGAGATACTCAGCCGCGTAGTCCACGCCCATGGCCCGCATCGCGCGAACCATCACCACGTTCTTTGATTGACCCAGCCCCTGACGCAGGCGGATAGGGCCCGCATACTGCGGCGGTGAGTTTTTGGGGCGCCAGTCGGAGCCGGAGCCGGCATCCCAACGGGAAATTGGCACATCGTTGAGCATGCTCGCCAGCGTTAAGCCTTTATCCATTGCTGCAGTGTAGAGGAACGGCTTAATGTTAGAACCGACCTGGCGCAGCGCCTGTGTCGCACGGTTGAACTTGCTCTGGTTGAAATCGAAGCCGCCAACTAGCGCAATGATCGCCCCGTTTTGCGGGTTGATCGAGACCAGCGCTGAGTTGACATCCGGCACCTGCGACAACCACCAGCTGCTACCCACCTGACGTACCCAGACCTGTTGCCCGGTCTGCACCACATCGTTTACTTTACGCGGCGTGGCGCCCTGCTGGGTATCAGAAATAAACCGACGCGCCCAGCGGACGCCTTCCATATTCAGCGACACCGAGGTTCCATTGCTCATTAGCGCGACGGCTTCCTGCGGATTTGCCGACGTGATGACCGCCGGCGAGAGCGGTCCGGTATTCGGGTTTTTTTTCAGCGTATCGAGGATTTTCTGGTTATCCCACGGCGTTTCACCCACCTTCCACAGCACCTTGTCCGGGCCGCGATAGCCGTGGCGCATGTCGTAATCCAGCACGTTTTTACGCACGGCCTCCTGGGCCGACTGCTGATTTTTACGGGTAATGGTGGTGTAGACGCGATAACCGTCTTCATAAGCCTGCTCGCCGTAGCGGCTGACCATTTCCTGACGCACCATTTCGCTGAGATACGGGGAGGAGAAGGCGATTTCCGGCGTATGGTAGCTGGCGTCAATCGTCTGGCTACGCGCCTGATCGTACTGCGACTGCGTGATGTAGCCTTCGCTCAGCATCCGTGAGAGAACAACGTTGCGGCGGGCGGTTGCACGATCCATGGAGTAGAGCGGGTTAAACGTCGAAGGCGCTTTAGGCAGGCCCGCAATGACCGCCATCTCGCTCAGCGTCAACTGGTCGACGGATTTACCGAAATAGACCTGCGCGGCCGCGCCGACGCCGTAGGCGCGGTAGCCAAGATAGATTTTGTTCAGGTACAGCTCAAGGATTTCATCTTTATTGAGCAACTGCTCGATGCGGATCGCGAGGAAGGCTTCTTTTACCTTACGTATCAACGTCTTTTCAGGGCTCAGGAAGAAGTTGCGCGCCAGCTGTTGAGTAATCGTACTGGCCCCCTGAGAGGCGTGACCGGAGAACATCGCGACGCTGGCGGCGCGGAAAATCCCGACCGGGTCAACGCCATGATGCTCATAAAAACGGCTGTCTTCGGTGGCGATAAACGCTTTTATCAGCTCTGGCGGCATTTGCTGTAGCGTGACGGGAATACGGCGTTTCTCGCCATATTGCGCAATCAGCTCACCATCTGCGCTATAGACCTGCATCGGGATCTGCAGGCGCACATCCTTCAGGGTTGCGACGTCGGGGAGCTGGGGCTCTATATATTTATAGAGACCAAAAATCGAGCCTGCTCCCAGCAGTACGCAACATACTGCAAGGATAAAAAGATACTTTACGAACTTCACCGGAGATTTCTCATTTAGTTTTCATTGGGCAGTTTATAAACAAACGCGCAGTAGTATAAAGGCAAGCCTGGAGCATTGATATAGCGAAGCATATCGGCGGATAAGGAGATCGTAAGCATGGCGTTTAGAAACTGGCGCATAGGAATGCATATCCAGCAGGACCATATTGCTATTGTCGCGTTATTACATGAGCGCTCACGCTGGGCGCTACGCCGCTGGTGGAGTATCCCGCTCATGCCCGGTAGCGTGCGGCAGGGAATGGTGGTGGACGTTGAATCGCTGGCCCGCCAGCTGCAAAGCTGGCGGCGGGAGCTGCCTTTGCAGCATCAGGTCTGTATCGCCTTCCCGGCGGCGCGAACCCTGCAAAAGCAGCTCCCGCGCCCGCAGATTTCATTAAGAGAAAGCGAACAGGCGACCTGGATTGCCAGCGCGATGGCGCAGCAGCTGGAAATGCCCGCATCTTCGCTATGCGTTGATTATGCGCAAACCGGAGCGGTTGATGGCTGGCGGGTTACCGCCGCGCAACGGTTGGACGTTAACCTTCTGTGCCGCCTGGCAAGTCGACTCAAGCTGAGGGTGGTGGGGATTGTTCCGGATGCCAGCGCGCTTAGCGCCTTTCTCCCCTGGCAACCTGATGACGTTCAGGGGCTGGCCTGGCGTGACGAAGCGAGCTGGCTTTGGGCCACCGCCGATAGCTGGGGATGCTGTCCGTGCAGCGACGCTCCCTCTTTTCCAGACCTGGTATCCCGGGTGAATGGCGGTACGTTTCGCCTCTGCGCCTCCGCATCGCCCGACGGGCGGAATTTTGACGCCTGGAGCGCTATCCATCGCCTGCAGCCCCCGCTCCCGGCACGTGGCGATAGCTTTACCGTTGCCCTCGGCCTGGCGCTGGGAGCGCGTCAGTCATGAGCCATATAGTCAACTTCCTTCCCTGGCGCGAAACGCGTCGACGGCAACGTCTGCAGATGGCGGGTCTGCTGATTCTTGGTTTGCTGCTTATTCTGCTGGCGGCGCTCCTCACTTCACGGCTCAACCAGCGGGTCAGCCACTCGCTTGAAACCGCGAAGACTAGCGCTGAAGAGCAGCTGTATACCGCCTTTCAGCAGCGTGAGCGCGCCATGCGCCAACGGTTACAGCAGCAGGAACAACGACGCCTGCGCGCTCTGCGGCGGGAGAAAACCGCCGCGTGGCAGTCGAGGTTGCAGGCGATAGCGGCGCTTATGCCGGAACACGCCTGGTTAACCCAACTGGAATACCGCCAGAATACCCTGGTACTGAGCGGACTCACGTTGCATCTAAAGGGGCTGGCTGAGCTTGAAAAAGCGCTGGGGAGTGTTGCCGGCTTGCGTCCGCCAAAGGCGGGAGAAACGCACCGCGACGGTGAAGGGCGCTGGTTATTTCACTTTTCCATGGCCGGAGAGGACGACAATGCGGGTTGAGATTGAACGCTGGCTGACGGGGCGCAAAAGCCTGTTAACAATACCTGTCGTCCTGGTTCTCATTGCCGGAGTCTGGGGATGGCTACTGCAGCCCCCCCAACCAGACATTAACGCGGGCGGCACGCCGCGCATACAAGCACAGTGGCGCAAATTGTTGCCGCTGCGGGCTGCGCTACAAAACGTTGGTATTGATGAGCAACAAACCCAGGTTTTCTCTCCCATTGACCTCCCGGTGACGGGCGCTGCGCTTATGGACTGGCGGCCGATAGGGCGCGGTGGCGAGATGCAGCTGGCGGTTGACTGGCAAGCGGTACCGGCGCTTTTTTCCTGGCTGGCCCGCTGCGGGATGCGCGCCACGGCTTTCTCAATGCAGCCGGAAAATCAGGCTCTACGGCTGATCCTGCAACTGGAGGCGGAAGATGCGCCGTAAAGGCTGGTGTTTACTGCTGTTTCCTCTGCCGCTGCTGGCTGCGGAACGCGATCCCTTTCAGCCTCCGGTCGATAGTTGCCGGACTGCGCAGCTTAATCAATGGCGCTACGGTGGGGCGATAGGCGATCCGCGAGAGTTGATTGGCATCCTGCAGGATAGCGCCGGGAAATGGCGCCGCGTGAGGGATGCGGAGACGCTGCCTACAGGCTGGCGGGTGACGCTTCTGACATCTGAAAAAATGGCTATATCAACCGGCGCCGGGTGTGAACCCGCGCAGTGGGTCTGGCTGCGAAAGGGAATAAAGAATGATGCGATGGATAAGCCTGCTGTTTCTACTCCTGCCGATGATGGTCGACGCGGTAAAAAAGGATCTTCCCGTGTCGCTGGTCGTCGATGATGCGCCGGTGGCCCAGGTACTCCAGTCGTTGGCGGAGCTAAAGCAAAAAAATCTCGTGGTGGCGCCGGACGTCAGCGGAACGGTATCTCTCCAACTGAAGGAAGTGCCGTGGCAGCAGGCGCTGCGATCGGTTATCGATAGCGCCGGTCTGACCCTGACCCAACAAGGCTCGGTACTGTACGTGCATACTCTGGTCTGGCAAAAGGCGCAGCAGGCACAGCTTGAGGCGGAGAGAGCAAAGCGTCTACAGAATCTCCCTCTACAGGGGCATAGCATGAGCCTGCGTTATGCTGATGTAGAGGATCTGGCCAAAGCGGGCGAAAAACTGCTGAGCGCTCGCGGGCATCTGACGGTCGATAAACGAACCAACCGCCTGTTGATTCGCGATGACGCCCAACACCTCCCGGCGTTAATAGCATGGGTTCAGGAGATGGATGTGCCTGTCGGCCAGGTTGAGCTGGCGGCGCATATTGTCTCAATGAGCGAAACCAGCCTGCGTGAACTGGGCGTGAAGTGGAGCCTGGCGGACGCCAGCAGCCCACCAGGCTCCGGTAAACTGACGACCCTGAGCAGCAACCTGGCGGTAGGGGATGCCAGTACGAGGGCCGGGTTTAACATCGGCCGCATCGGTGGGCGGCTCCTGGAGCTGGAGCTTTCCGCACTTGAGCAGAAACAGAAGGTGGACATTATCGCCAGCCCCCGTCTGCTGGCTTCACATATGCAGCCCGCCAGCATTAAGCAGGGCAGCGAGATACCCTATCAGGTCTCCAGCGGCGAAAGCGGCGCGACCTCCGTTGAGTTTAAAGAGGCGGTGCTGGGGATGGAGGTGACGCCGACGGTGCTACATCACGATCGCGTGCGGTTAAAACTGAGGATCAGTGAAAATACGCCGGGCCAGGTGCTCAAACAGGAAAATGGCGAAGTGCTGGCTATCGATAAACAAGAAATAGAAACGCAGGTGGAGGTGAAAAGCGGAGAGACCCTGGCGTTAGGCGGTATCTTTGCGCAAAAAAATAAAACGTCTCGCGATGGTATTCCTCTACTTGGCGATATCCCCTGGCTTGGCCAGCTGTTTCGCCGTGACGGTAAGGATAACGAACGACGTGAACTGGTTGTCTTCATTACTCCACGTATTCTGGCAGTGCATTAAGCGGTTTTTCTTGCTAAACACGTTTCAGGTGTTTGACGTGAGGACGGATTTAGCATACAAGGGGTACCGATTTGAGAGTCGGGTACGACATCAATCCTCCCTTTCTTGTCCGGTGATTTATTCTGTTGCCAAACCAGCCGGAGTATTGAGATAATTTTTAGTCTGACTCTCGCTCTATTGCATATGAGGTTTCAGTTCATGTCCTGCTGCGCTGGGTGTCTGCGAAGCGGGTTTACCATTAACGAATAGTCTTAGTAGTACCGAAAAAATGGCAGAGAAACGCAATATCTTTCTGGTTGGGCCTATGGGTGCCGGCAAAAGCACTATTGGGCGCCAGTTAGCCCAACAGCTCAACATGGAATTTTACGATTCCGATCAAGAAATTGAGAAACGCACTGGCGCAGATGTGGGTTGGGTCTTTGATGTAGAAGGCGAAGACGGCTTCCGCGACCGTGAAGAAAAAATTATCAATGAGTTGACGGAAAAACAGGGAATCGTGCTGGCAACCGGCGGTGGCTCTGTAAAATCCCGTGAAACGCGTAACCGTCTCTCCGCCCGCGGCGTGGTGGTCTACCTGGAAACAACTATCGAAAAGCAGCTTGCCCGTACGCAGCGCGATAAAAAGCGTCCTTTGCTACAAGTTGATGCGCCGCCTCGCGAAGTACTGGAAGCGTTGGCGGATGAGCGTAATCCGCTGTACGAAGAGATTGCTGACGTCACTATCCGTACTGACGATCAAAGCGCGAAAGTGGTAGCAAACCAGATTATTCATATGCTGGAAAGCAACTGATTCTGGCTTAATAAAGTGCGTCAGAGTAAAAGCAACTGAGGTGGACGTCGCGTTATGGAGAGGCTTACTGTAACCCTCGGGGAACGTAGTTACCCGATTACCATCGCGGCTGGTTTGTTTAACGATCCAGCTTCCTTCCTGCCACTGAAATCAGGCGACCAGGTTATGCTGGTCACCAATGAGACGCTGGCGCCGCTTTATCTGGATACCGTACGCTCCGCACTTGAGCAAGCGGGAGTAAAAGTCGATAGCGTGATCCTTCCCGACGGCGAGCAGTTTAAAAGCCTGGCGGTGATGGATACCGTTTTTACCGCGCTATTGCAAAAACCACACGGCCGCGACACCACATTAGTGGCGCTCGGCGGTGGGGTAATTGGTGATTTAACGGGATTTGCAGCGGCCAGCTACCAGCGTGGCGTACGCTTTATTCAGGTTCCGACCACTCTGCTGTCGCAGGTGGATTCTTCGGTCGGCGGCAAAACGGCCGTCAACCATCCTCTCGGCAAAAACATGATTGGCGCCTTCTGGCAGCCGGTTTCTGTTGTTGTCGATCTCAACTGTCTCAAAACGCTGCCGAAGCGTGAGCTCTCTTCCGGCCTGGCTGAAGTGATCAAGTACGGCGTTATTCTTGACGGCGAATTCTTCGACTGGCTGGAAAATAACATTGATGCATTGATGGCGCTGGATGAAACCGCAATGGCGTACTGTATCCGTCGCTGTTGTGAGCTGAAAGCCGAAGTTGTCGCCGCCGACGAGCGCGAAACCGGGTTACGTGCTTTACTCAATCTTGGCCATACTTTTGGTCATGCTATCGAAGCTGAAATGGGCTACGGTAACTGGTTGCATGGTGAAGCGGTCGCGGCCGGTATGGTGATGGCGGCGCATGCGTCCGAGCGTTTGGGGCGCTTTGATCCGCAGGATACGCAGCGAATTATTCATCTGTTGCAGCGTGCTGGTTTGCCGGTATGCGGGCCGCAGGAGATGGCGGCAGAGGCGTATTTGCCCCACATGATGCGTGATAAAAAGGTGCTGGCAGGCGAGATGCGGCTGGTGCTACCCCTCGCGATAGGGAAGAGCGAGATACGCGGCGGAGTACCGCACGATGTTGTTCTTGGCGCGATTGCTGATACTCAGCAGGCGCAACAATAAGAAGGTCTGGCCGCGTTCGCGCGGCGTTATCATTTCGGGTGATGTGCAATAGTCGTGAGCATAAGCCTTTTAGTGGGGTGTTAAATGGATGAATTAAAACCAGAAGACGATATGAAAGCCGATCGCAGCGATCGTCGTACTGGTCGTTCTCGTCAGTCTTCAGAGCGTGATGCCGATCCGCAAATCAATTTTGATGATGTCGATCTTGATGATGCTGACGATGGTCGCCCGACACGCGGCAGCAAAGCACGCCGTGAGCGCGACGAAGAACAGTATGAAGAGTACGAAGAAGAGGTAGAGTCTGACGAGGGCGATGACGAAGAGCGTCAGGTTGAGCGTCGTCCTCGCAAGCGTAAGAAGGCGCCTGCGAAACCCGCCTCTCGTCAGTACATCATGATGGGGGTGGGGATCCTCGTTCTGCTGCTGCTGATTGTTGGCGTGGGTTCCGCGCTGAAATCACCATCCTCATCCAACGAGCAAACGGCTTCCGGTGAGAAGAGCATCAACCTCTCCGGCGAGCAGGACAATAATAATACTCAGCCTGCTGCTCAGGATTCATCAGCGGCTAGCAGCTCGCAGCCGCAGGATGTTTCTCTGCCGCCTATCGCCTCTAACCCGACTCAAGGTCAGGCTACGGCTGAACCGCAAGGGCAGCAGCGCGTTGAGGTTCAGGGCGATCTGAACAATGCGCTGACCCAGCAGCAGGGTCAGATTGATAGCGCGGTAGCGAACTCTACTCTGCCAACTGAGCCTGCTACCGTTGCGCCAGTGCGCAATGGCGCCACTGCCCCGCGTCAGGCGACGACAGAGCGTCAGACGGCGGCGACACCGCGCCCGGCTGAGCGTAAGCATACGGTTATCGAACCGAAACCGCAGGCCACGGCGAAAGCGCCGACCCAGCCGAAACCGGCTCCGGTCCAGCCTAAGCGTACAGAAAGCGTCGCGACTACGGCTCCGGCAAAAGCTCAGCCGACCACTAATTCTACCGCTACTGCACAGGCTAAACCGGCTGCGACTACCGCTCCTGCGGCAACGGCCGCAACTGCATCTACTGCTCCGACTGCGACTGCGACTGCAACTGCCGCTCCGGCAGCAACGGCTGCTGCGGGTAAAAGTGCCGGCGACGTCAGCTCGATGAAGTCTGCGCCGTCCGGTCACTACACGCTGCAGCTCAGCAGCTCTTCTAACTACAACAACCTCAACAGTTGGGCGAAGAAAGAGAAGCTGGAAAAATATGTTGTCTATGAGACTACGCGTAACGGTCAGCCCTGGTATGTTCTGGTGAGCGGCATTTACGCTTCGAAAGATGAAGCGAAACGTGCTGTTGCTACGCTGCCAGCAGATGTACAGGCGAAAAACCCGTGGGCAAAACCGCTGCATCAGGTTCAGTCTGACCTGAAATAATGCCGCAGAGTAGTCTGAAGCGCAGGATGCTGTCGGAGCTTTCTCCGCAGCCGGAGAATGTGTAATTAGTTAGGCAGCATGAAAAAGAATCGCGCTTTTCTGAAATGGGCAGGGGGTAAATACCCCCTGCTTGACGATATTAAAAAGCATTTGCCGCAGGGCGACTGCTTGATTGAGCCTTTTGTGGGCGCCGGGTCGGTATTTCTTAATACCGACTTTTCTCGTTATATCCTCGCTGATATCAATAGTGATTTGATCAGTCTGTATAACATCGTCAAGCTGCGTACCGATGACTATGTTGCGGCGGCGCGTGAGATGTTTACACCAGAGAACAACGTCGCAGAGCAGTATTATCGGTTCCGGGATGAGTTCAACCAGAGCCAGGAGCCGCTGCGTCGCGCGGTGTTGTTCCTGTATTTGAACCGTCATGGCTACAATGGCCTGTGTCGCTACAATCTGCGCGGTGAGTTTAACGTGCCGTTTGGTCGCTATAAAAAGCCCTATTTTCCCGAAGCTGAGCTGTATCATTTTGCGGAGAAGGCGCAGCATGCAGAGTTTCATTGTGAATCTTATGAAGAGTGCATGAAGCGGGCAGATAACCGCTCCGTTGTTTACTGCGATCCGCCCTATGCGCCGCTGTCGTCTACGGCGAATTTTACGGCTTATCATACGAATAGCTTTAGCCAGGAGCAGCAGGAGCTGCTGGCTAAAAAAGCGGAATCGCTGATGAAAAAGCGTATTCCTGTGCTTATTTCAAACCATCGCACGCCGCTCACTCAGGAGTGGTACAAAAACGCCGCTGAGACGCATATTGTGAAGGTTCGACGCAGCATCAGCAGCAACGGTGGTACACGTAAGAAGGTGGACGAGCTTCTGGCTCTGTACCGTCCGCCCAAGACCAAATAAATTTCAAGGAGATGCGGATGAAGCAGTATTTGATTGCCCCTTCGATTCTGTCGGCTGATTTTGCCCGTCTGGGCGAGGATACCGCCAATGCGTTGGCTGCGGGTGCCGATGTTGTGCACTTTGACGTGATGGACAACCACTACGTGCCGAATCTGACCATTGGTCCGATGGTGCTGAAATCACTGCGAAATTACGGTATCACCGCGCCGATTGATGTGCATTTGATGGTCAAGCCGGTTGACCGCATCGTCCCTGATTTTGCCGCCGCGGGCGCCAGCATCATTACTTTCCATCCGGAAGCTTCCGAACACGTTGACCGCACGCTGCAGCTTATCAAAGAGCACGGCTGTAAAGCCGGTCTGGTGTTTAACCCGGCCACCTCCCTGAGCTACCTCGACTACGTGATGGATAAGCTGGATGTCATCCTGCTGATGTCCGTCAACCCGGGCTTTGGCGGTCAGTCTTTTATTCCACACACTCTGGAAAAACTGCGTGAAGTTCGTCGTCGCATTGACGAATCCGGCTACGACATCCGTCTGGAAGTCGATGGCGGCGTAAAAGTCAGCAATATCGCTGAGATTGCCGCAGCCGGTGCGGATATGTTTGTTGCCGGATCGGCCATTTTCGATCAGCCGGACTATAAAAAAGTGGTCGATCAAATGCGTAGCGAATTAGCAAAGGTTAGCCATGGATAAGTTACAAAACATTCGCGGCGTGGCGTTCGATCTCGACGGGACGCTGGTCGATAGCGCGCCGGGCTTGACCGCAGCCGTTGATAACGCCCTGTATGCGCTGGAGCTCCCGATGGCGGGAGAAGAGCGAGTCGTGACCTGGATTGGCAACGGCGCGGACGTCTTGATCCAGCGAGCCCTGACCTGGGCTCGTCAGGAGCGCGCGGCGTTAAGAGCCTCTCAGGGCAAACCTTCCGTCGATCATGACGATATTCCGCAGGCTGAACAGCAGACCATTTTGCGCAAACTGTTCGATCGCTACTATGGTGAAGTGGCGGAAGAGGGGAGCTTTTTATTTCCAGCCGTTGCCGATACGCTGGGCGCGCTGCACGCAAAAGGCCTGCCGCTGGCGCTGGTGACCAATAAACCGACGCCGTTTGTCGCGCCGATTCTGGCGTCGCTGGATATCGCCAAATATTTTACCGTTGTTATCGGCGGCGATGATGTAAAAAACAAAAAACCGCATCCGGAACCGCTGCTTATGGTTGCGGAGAAACTGGGGCTGGCGCCCGCGGAGCTGCTGTTCGTTGGCGACTCGCGCAATGATATTCAGGCCGCGAAGGCCGCGGGCTGCCGCTCAATCGGTCTGACCTACGGCTACAACTACGGCGAGCCGATTTCGCAGAGCGAGCCGGATTATATCTTTGACCAATTTAATGAACTCTTGCCCGCTTTCGGGCTACCGTACAGTGAAACTCAGGAATAAAAAATGACTAAGCCCATCGTTTTTAGTGGCGCACAGCCCTCAGGTGAATTGACCATTGGCAACTACATGGGTGCGCTGCGTCAGTGGGTAAACATGCAGGACGATTACCACTGCATTTACTGCATCGTTGACCAGCACGCGATTACCGTCCGTCAGGACCCGCAGCAGCTGCGTAAGGCCACGCTGGACACGCTGGCGCTGTATCTGGCGTGTGGTATCGACCCGCAAAAAAGCACCATCTTCGTTCAGTCCCACGTGCCGGAGCACGCGCAGCTCGGCTGGGCGCTGAACTGCTACACCTATTTCGGCGAACTGAGCCGTATGACCCAGTTTAAAGACAAGTCATCGCGCTATGCGGAAAACATTAACGCCGGTCTGTTTGACTATCCGGTGCTGATGGCTGCCGACATCCTGCTGTATCAGACTAACCAGGTCCCGGTCGGCGAAGATCAGAAACAACATCTGGAGCTGAGCCGCGATATCGCCCAGCGTTTTAACGCGATCTATGGCGATGTGTTTAAAGTCCCTGAGCCGTTTATTCCAAAATCCGGCGCGCGCGTGATGTCGCTGCTGGAGCCGACCAAAAAGATGTCCAAGTCAGATGATAACCGCAACAACGTTATCGGCCTGCTGGAAGACCCGAAATCGGTGGTGAAGAAGATCAAACGCGCGGTCACTGACTCCGACGAGCCGCCGGTTGTTCGCTACGACATTCAGAATAAAGCGGGTGTCTCCAACCTGCTGGACATCCTCTCTGCCGTTACCGGTCAGAGTATTCCAGAGCTGGAGCAGCATTTTGAAGGCAAAATGTACGGTCACCTGAAGGGCGAAGTGGCGGAAGCCGTTTCCGGCATGCTGACCGAACTGCAGGAGCGCTATCACCGATTCCGCGGTGATGAAGCCTTCCTGAATCAGGTCATGAAAGAGGGCGCGGAGAAAGCCAGCGCTCGCGCTTCTGTTACCCTGAAAGCGGTCTATGAAGCGATTGGTTTCGTCGCTAAGCCCTGAGTAATCTGCTGGCCGCAGCGCAATAAAAAGCCGGGTGCAATGCATCCGGCTTTTTTATATGTGAGCCGTTTTGAGCTCAATCTTCGCCATTAATGGTTTGAGAACCAGTTCAGCTTGTCGCGCAGGCCAACCACGCGGCCGACAATGATCAACGCCGGGCTGGCCATTTGCTTCGCCAGAATATCCAGCTGCTCTAAGGTTCCGGTGACAACCTTCTGAGTGATTGCCGTTCCGTTTTCAACGATGGCGGCGGGCATATCCGCCGCCATGCCGTGGGCAATCAGTTTTTCCCGGATCGCCGGGGCCTGGTTCAGGCCCATATAGAACACCAGGGTTTGCTTTTCTACCGCCAGGTTTTCCCAGTCCAGCTCGCCGCCGGTCTTGAGGTGGCCGGTGACCAGACGCACGCCCTGGGCGAAATCCCGATGGGTCAGCGGGATGCCCGAGTAGGCCGAACAGCCGGAGGCCGCGGTAATCCCCGGTACGACGGAGAATGGAATACCGGCATGGCACAAGGTTTCCAGCTCTTCGCCGCCGCGGCCAAAGATAAACGGATCGCCGCCCTTCAGGCGTACAACGCGTTTTCCACCCTGGGCTTCGCGCAGCAGAATCTGGTTGATCTCCTCCTGCGGTACGCAGTGGTAGCCCGAGCGTTTACCCACGAAGACCCGATCGGCATCGCGGCGCACCAGATTCATAATGTCGTCGGAAACCAGGCGGTCATAAACCACGACATCGGCCTGCTGTATTTGCTGCAGGCCTTTGAGGGTCAGCAGTCCGGCATCGCCGGGGCCGGCGCCTACCAGCACTACTTCGCCGCGATGATCCAGCGGCTCGGTCAGCAGCTGCTCCGTCGCGTCCGCGACGGCCTGGCGGTCCTCATTGGCCAGCGACTGCGCCAGCCTGTCGTTAACAAACAGTTTCTCCCAAAAGCGGCGGCGTTCGCCAACGGTGGCAAACTGTTTCTTCACCCGGGAGCGCAGCTGACCTGCGTAGTGGGCTAATTGACCTAAATGTAGCGGCAGAACCGACTCCAGCTTTTCACGCAGCAGGCGCGCCAGCACCGGCGAGGTGCCGCCAGAAGAGACGGCAACCATCAGCGGCGAGCGGTCGATAATCGACGGCATAATAAAGCTGGCTTGCTGAGGAGCGTCGACCACGTTGCAAAATATTCGCCTTTCTTCCGCGGATTTGCTGACCTGCTGATTAACCGCTTCGTTGTCGGTGGCAGCAATCGCCAGCCAGCAGTTATCCAGCAGCACAGGATTAAACTCACCTTGTACCAAAGTCAGCATGTTCGAATCGGCCCAGACCTGGAACTGCGGTACGAAATCCAGGGCATTGACCGTTAATCTGGCTCCCGCATCCAGTAACAGGCGAGCTTTACGCTCAGCCACATCGCCACCGCCGACTAACAGGCAGTCGCGATCGCGTAGTTGGCAAAATATAGGCAAATGGTCCACGACATTACCTCTTAATTATTGGCAGCAGCCTCTGATTGTTTGATTTTTTCCGGAGCAGGGCGCTCCGATTGCGGCGTAGCATACCAATAACCCAACCCCATAAATACGACACCGGACAAAGTATTGCCGAGTGTTACCCATAACAGATTGTGACCGATACCCGCAAGGGTATAGGCATCGCTGTGATGGCCGAACCAGGAGAGGGCAAACAGCGTCATGTTGGCGACCGAGTGTTCGTAACCGGAGGCGATAAACGCCAGCAGACACCACCAGATAGCGATAAATTTTGCCGCGCCCTCGGTGCGGATTGCCATCCAGATTGCCAGACACACCAGCCAGTTACACAGCGCGCCTTTGAAAAAGAGCGCCATCGCCGACTGGCTGGTTTTTGCCAACGCGACGGTATGGACGAGGCTGGTATCGACCGGCAGCAGGCCGCCGCCGCCCCAGCTATACAGCAGCGCCACGAAAACAGAACCTAAAAGGTTACCTACCCAGGTTTGCGGCAAAATCGCCCACATTTGGCCCTGGCTGATGGTGCCCGCTTTTACGCCCAGGGTCAGGAACATCGTATGGCCGGTAAATAGTTCAGAACCGGCGATAATCACCAGGGTTAACGCAATGCCAAAGGTTGCTCCCATCACCAGCGGGCGAACGGAAGGGTCGAGTAGATTGCCGAGGGTGAAAATAAGGATGATGCCAAGGCCAACATAGGCCCCCGCCATCATCGAACTTACCCAGAAGCTCAGCGGATTGTTTGCCGAGAGGCGTGCGATGCGCGCAGCGTTAGCCGCGCACTTGTTGATAGTGTCCGTAAACATAGGTTTCCTTGAGAGATAAAGATAAAAAATGCAAAAAAAAGGAGGCATTGCGCCTCCCATAAATTGATTAACCGCGTAGCTGCACGACGCCGTCTTTCACTCTGGCCTCATAGTGCGCCACCGAATGGCTTTCATCTTCCATACACAGGCCGTCGCGCAGGCGGAAGCGCTGCTTTTTCAGCGGACTGGCAACCCACAGCTCGCCCTGATGCTCGGCGATCAGGCCGCGAGACAGGACGCTGGACTCAAAGAACGGGTCGATATTGCTAATCGCAAACACCTGGTCGCCGTGATACGGGCGGAAAATCGCCACTTGTTTATCGCCTAACAGCGCGCAGACGCCGGTTTCCGGCAGGATGTCATCGATTTTACAGATGTTTTTCCACTGGCTCATGCGTTTTCCTCCACCAGAGTTACCGGGATACGTTCGTCGGGCGCGGCCGGGCGATGCTGTTCACGCTCAGGGACCACCTGGACGTTCGGGTCGCGCTTATCGCTGTTGATGAAGTGTTTAAAGCGAACCTGGGCCGCTGGGGTGTTGACGGTTTCCGTCCACTCGCAGACTACCGCTTCACGCAGGCGGGCCATCTCTTCTTCCAGATGCGCGTTCAGGCCCAGCTTGTCATCAATGATGACCGACTTCAGGTAATCGATGCCGCCTTCCAGGTTATCCAGCCACGGCGCGGTACGGGTCAGTTTGTCGGCGGTGCGGATGTAGAACATCATGAAGCGGTCGAGGTATTGCATCAGCGTTTCGCGGTCAAGATCCGCCGCCAGCAGATCCGCGTGGCGTGGCTTCATGCCGCCGTTGCCGCAGACGTAAAGGTTCCAGCCTTTCTCCGTGGCGATGATGCCGACGTCTTTACCCTGGGCTTCCGCACATTCGCGGGTACAGCCGGAGACGCCAAACTTCATTTTGTGCGGCGTACGAATGCCTTTGTAGCGGTTTTCCAGCTCGACGCCGAAGCCGACGCTGTCGCCTACCCCGTAGCGGCACCAGGTGCTGCCGACGCAGGTTTTCGCCATCCGCAGCGCTTTGGCGTAGGCATGACCGGTTTCGAATCCGGCTTCGATCAGCTGACGCCAGATTTCCGGCAGGTCGTCTTTTTGCGCGCCGAACAGGCCAATACGCTGAGAGCCGGTGATCTTGGTGTACAGATTAAATTCACGGGCGATGCGGCCCACCGCCACCAGGCCTTCCGGGGTGATTTCGCCGCCCGCAGAGCGCGGGATAACGGAGTAGGTGCCGTCTTTCTGAATATTCGCCAGGAAGTTGTCGTTAGTATCCTGCAGCGGGGTGTGCTGCGGCTTGAGGATATATTCGTTCCAGCAGGAAGCCAGCAGGGAACCAACGGTCGGTTTACACACTTCGCAGCCGTAGCCTTTACCGTGTTTCGCCAGCAGCTCTTCGAAGGTTTTGATGCCTTCCACACGGATGAGGTGGAACAGTTCCTGGCGGGAGTACGCGAAGTGCTCGCACAGGTTATTGTTGACTTCTATGCCCTGTTTCGCCAGTTCGGCGTTGAGCACCTGAGTTACTAGCGGGATGCAGCCGCCGCAGCCGGTACCGGCTTTGGTTTCCGCCTTCAGCGCCGCCACCGTGTGGCAGCCTTTATTAATGGCGGCAATCAGTGCGCCTTTGGTGACATCGAAGCAGGAACAAATTTGCGCGCTGTCCGGCAGCTTATCCACGCCGATGGACGGCTTACCGCTGCCCGCGTGCGCCGGCAGGATCAGCGAGTCCGGGTTTTCCGGCAGTTCGATGGCATTCAGCACCAGCTGCAGCAGGTTGCCGTAATCGCTGGTATCGCCCACCAGCACCGCCCCGAGCAGGGTCTTGTTGTCAGGGCTGACGATAAGGCGTTTGTAGACCTCTTTGCTTTCGTCGAGATAAACATAGCTGCGCGCGCCCGGCGTACGGCCGTGGGCGTCGCCAATCCCACCGACATCAACGCCCAGCAGCTTCAGCTTGGCGCTGAGATCCGCGCCTTCAAAGGCGTTTTCGGTCTGGAGGATATGGTCAACGGTAACCTGGGCCATTTTGTAGCCTGGCGCGACCAGGCCAAAAACGCGGTTGTTCCAGCTGGCGCATTCACCGATGGCGTAGATATCCGGGTCAGAGGTCTGGCAGGCGTCGTTGATCACAATACCGCCGCGGGGAGCGACTTCCAGACCGCACTGGGTGGCCAGCTTATCGCGCGGGCGGATACCGGTAGAGAAGACGATAAAGTCGACTTCCAGCTCGCTGCCGTCGGCAAAACGCATGGTTTTACGCGCTTGCGTCCCTTCCTGAACGATCTCTTTGGTGTTTTTGCTAGTGTGAACGCGTACGCCCATGCTTTCGATTTTACGGCGCAGCTGTTCGCCGCCCATCTGATCCAGCTGTTCAGCCATCAGCATGGGAGCGAATTCAATCACGTGGGTCTCAACGCCGAGGTTTTTCAGCGCGCCCGCGGCTTCCAGCCCTAGCAGACCGCCGCCGACGACCGCGCCGCGTTTGCTGCGACGGGCACAGGCTTCAATAGCGTTAAGGTCTTCAATGGTGCGATAAACAAAGCAGTCCTGAGTTTCAGAACCTTTAATCGGCGGGATCCACGGATAGGAGCCGGTCGCCATAATCAGCTTGTCATAGAATACGGTACGGCCCGCGCTGGAGTGGATAACCTTCTCCTGGCGGTTGATGGTGATGGCGCGTTCGCCGACCAGCACCTTAACGCCGTGCTTCTCGTAGAAACCTTCCCGTACCAAAGAGAGCTCTTCGGCGGTATGGTGAGAGAAGTAAGAGGAGAGGTGCACGCGGTCGTAGGCGATACGGGGTTCTTCACAGAACACGGTAATATCGAATAGGTTGGCGTCGGATTTATCAAGAAGGTCCTCAATAAAGCGGTGGCCGACCATACCATTACCAATGATAGCGAGTCTGACTTTGCTCATTTTTGCCTCGATTTCTTTTATATTACCGCCTACCTTAACGATTCAGCCGCGACACTTATTGATGCAAATCAATTACACCTTTACCTACTACTTAAGTGGTATGTTTATGATTTGTCAGTATTTTTATAAGTGCTGGAAAACGCTGGCTTTTCCTTTTTGCTTTTTTTATGTACAAAATTGGCAACGGAGACCCACGGCGGGTTGACTAAATATTCAGCAACAATTACGGGAGTCAGCAATATGACAGCAGCGCCGCTTTGGTTAATTGAGAACGTTCGTCTGCCCGATCGCGAAGGACTATGGCAGATAGCGATAGACAAGGGGCGCTTCGGGGATATCACCCCCATGGGTGAGGCGCGCAATGAGAGTTATGAAGTGCTGAATGCGCGCGGCGGGCTGGCGATCCCTCCGTTTATTGAGCCGCATATCCATCTTGATACTACGCAAACCGCCGGTGAGCCGAACTGGAATCAGTCCGGAACCCTGTTTGAAGGGATTGAGCGTTGGGCGGAGCGGAAGGCGTTATTGAGCCATGAGGACGTTAAAGCTCGCGCGTGGAAGACGCTAAAATGGCAAATCGCCAACGGCATCCAGTTTGTTCGTACCCACGTTGATGTTTCCGACCCTACGCTGACCGCGCTCAAAGCCATGCTGGAGGTCAAAAAGGAGGTCGCGCCGTGGGTAGAGCTGCAGATTGTCGCCTTCCCACAAGAGGGTATTTTATCCTATCCCAATGGTGAGGTTCTGCTGGAAGAGGCGCTGCGTCTGGGCGCCGATGTGGTCGGCGCGATTCCGCATTTTGAATTCACGCGCGAATATGGCGTGGAATCCCTGCACATTGCTTTCCGGCTGGCGAAAAAGTATCAGCGGCCTCTGGATATCCACTGCGATGAAATCGATGATGAACAGTCGCGGTTCGTTGAAACCGTGGCGGCCCTGGCGTTAAAAGAGGGTATTGGGCCGCGAGTGACCGCCAGCCATACCACCGCAATGCACTCCTACAATGGCGCGTATACGTCACGTCTTTTTCGTTTACTGAAGCTGTCGGGCATTAACTTCGTGGCCAATCCTCTGGTCAATATTCATCTTCAGGGACGCTTTGACGACTATCCGAAGCGCCGCGGCATTACGCGCGTGAAGGAGCTGATGGCGGCGGGAATTAACGTCTGCTTTGGCCATGACGATGTATTTGACCCGTGGTATCCGCTGGGTACCGGCAATATGCTGCAGGTGCTGCATATGGGGCTGCACGTTTGTCAGATAATGGGCTATCAGCAGATTAATGATGGACTGAAGCTGGTGACGGAAAACAGCGCGCGAACGTTTGGCCTCAGCGATTACGGTATTACAACGGGGAACCCGGCGAATCTGGTGATTCTGCCCGCTGAAAACGGGTTTGAGGCCGTGCGCTGTCAGGTGCCGGTGCGCTGGTCAATTCGTCAGGGGAGAGTGATTGCCACCACGCAGCTGGCGCAGACCTGGGTACAGACTGACAGGGGCGGGGAGGAGCTGTTCTTTACCCGAAATAGCCCCTTTGCCGGAACAAAGGGGCCTGAGGCTTAGTGCGATTCCGCTGCCGCGTTGTTCTGACGGTGGCGGGAGACGAAGCCGAGGATCAGACACATCACAAATACCACCGCGTAGAGAACGTTAGCGGTATGCAGCGCCGCCAGCGGGCCGCTGGCGGCAACGATAGGACCGGTGACCACGAAGGTCAGCATGGTGCCTACGGTGCCGCAGGTGAGAATGAAGTTCACCAGCTTCGGCGATGACACTTTGGTCTGCAGCGAGCCCAGGGTGATGATCGACGTATAGATAGCGCTGGAGAAGAAGCCGAGGGTCAGGATAAACCACGGCATATGCTCCGGCGAACCGTTGATAAACAGATACATCAGTACCGTCGCCACGCCCGCCAGCACCGTCAGAATACGCTGCAGGTCGAAGAAGCGCAGAATAAAGCTGAATGACCACATGCCGATCATGTACGACATCCAGAAATCACTCACCAGTTTACCTGCGTCGCCAAGACTCATACCGAGGCCTTTGGCGTATTCCGGCACCCAGGAGATAAAGCCCAGTTGGCCGAGGATATAGCACAGCGCGGCGATAGAGAGAAACAGTACGCCGATGCCCCATTTCTCTTTCGCTACCGGCTGGCTTTCCTGCAGGGCTTTTTTACCCAATACCGGGAATTCACAGCCGAAGGTCAGCACGAAAATCGCGACGTAGACCAGGCCGATGCAGGCATACACCCAGTACCACTCGATGCTGCGCGCCAGCAGATAAGCGGCCAGCATCGGGAAGATCATCCCCGCCATGCTGAAGAAGGAGTCGGTGAACAGCAGACGCGCCCCGCGCTGACGACCTTCATACATATGGGTGATCAGGAAGGTACCAATCGACATGGTGATCCCGCTGACCAGGCCAAGCACGAACATTGAAGCGGAAAACAGCGCCAGGCTGTGGCTGAACATTAAACCCGCGACGGCCAGAACCATCAGGATAAAGCCAAAACGCAGCTGGGTTTTCAGCGGAACAATTTCCATCAGCCAGGCGTTCAGGAAGATAGAGATCAGGATACCGGCGTTAAGGAAGGTAAAGGTGTTGCTCATACTGGAAACGGGCAGATGAAAATAATCTGCGATGTTTCCCATCACCATCCCGGTGACAATCACCAACGCGCCGGTCAGGGCGTAGGAGAAAAAGCTGATCCATGTGAGCTTGATACGGTTGCTGTTAGTCATGACTGGCCTGTGAATAGAAATGTAAAGCGCGTTGACTCTGCGCCGGGCGGACAGATTTTATGCGTTAGCGTGATTCAAGCAAACGTTTATTCTGAAAATTAGATCTTTTTGCAATTATTAATGTGATTGGCTTCACATTTATTTATTTGGCGAATCAATAGACGCATCGTTACAAGTGTTTCAGCTAAGTAAAATTAGGTAAAAGGCTGGCCCAGGATGCAAAGGCTCTTTAGAATCAAAGCACTCGGTTTTTATTCTGCTCCGTTAAGGAATTTCCATGCTCAAATCCACTCTGGCGGCGGTGGCTGCCGTTTTCGCCATTTCAGCATTCTCCCCGGCCATGGCGGCAAAGGGCGATCCCCATGTGTTGCTGACCACGTCTGCGGGCAATATTGAGCTTGAGCTGAATAGCCAGAAAGCGCCAATTTCGGTTGATAACTTCCTCAAGTACGTGAACAGCGGTTTTTATAACAACACCACGTTTCACCGCGTGATCCCAGGTTTTATGGTGCAGGGTGGCGGCTTTAACGAACAGATGCAGCAGAAGCAGCCTAATCCGCCGATTAAAAACGAAGCCGACAACGGCCTGCGCAACACGCGTGGCACCATCGCCATGGCGCGTACCGCCGATCAGGACAGCGCCACCAGCCAGTTCTTTATCAATATTGCGGATAACGCCTTCCTCGATCATGGCCAGCGCGATTTCGGCTATGCGGTGTTTGGTAAAGTCGTCAAAGGCATGGACGTAGCGGATAAGATTTCTCAGGTGCCGACCCATAACGTTGGGCCGTATCAGAATGTACCGTCGAAACCTATCGTGATTCTTTCCGCAAAAGTGCTGCCGTAAACCTATTTGCGCGGGTAACTCATGCCCGCGCATTCCCCCGCTTCCCTGCGAAATCGTTTTTTGCCGCTTATACTTGTGGCAACCGCGGAATCGTCAGGGAGGTGTTAAATGAAAAAACTCACCGAAAAACAGAAATCCCGTCTCTGGGAGGCTCGACGTAACGTTAATTTCCAGGCCAGCCGACGGCTGGAGGGCGTCGATATTCCGCTGATAACCCTTACCCCCGAAGAAGCTCTGGCGCGTATTGAGGCGTTAAGGAGTCACTATGAGCGATAAATTCGGCGAGGGGCGGGATCCTTATCTCTACTCGGGCCTGAAGGTCATGCGCAACCGCCTGGGCATCCGCCAGGCTCAGCGCCTTGAGCAGGCGGCATGGGATCTGACCGCATTACGCGCGGCAACCATTGAACTCGGGCCGTTGGTGCGGGGATTACCTCATCTGTGCGCGATTCATCGCCAGCTCTATCAGGATGTTTTCGACTGGGCGGGGCAACTGCGTGAAGTAGATATCTATCAGGGCGACACCCGCTTCTGCCATTTCGCCTATATCGAAAAAGAGGGAAACGCGCTGCTTCAGGATCTTGAAGAGGAAGGTTATCTGGTGGGGCTCGCGCAGGATAAATTCATTGAACGTCTTGCTCATTACTATTGCGAAATAAATGTCCTGCATCCTTTCCGTCTCGGTAACGGCATGGCGCAACGCATTTTCTTTGAGCAGCTGGCTATCCATGCGGGTTATACGCTGGATTGGCGCGATATTGCGGTCGATGCGTGGAACCAGGCCAACCAGAGCGGAGCGATGGGCGACCTTTCTCCGCTGCAGACGATATTTCGCAAAGTGGTAAGCGAAGCCGTGGAAACTGAGTAGAATAGCGCGGTTCTTTGTTCCCGGAGCCGCTATGATCCTGCTTATCGATAACTACGATTCTTTCACCTGGAATTTGTATCAGTATTTCTGCGAGCTTGGCGCGGAAGTTCTGGTCAGACGTAATGACGAGCTGACGTTAGCGGATATCATTGCTCTGGCGCCAGCGAAAATCGTTATCTCGCCGGGCCCCTGCACGCCCGATGAGTCAGGGATTTCGCTGGCGGTGATTCGCCACTTTTCCGGTAAGACGCCGATCTTAGGCGTTTGCCTGGGCCATCAGGCGATTGCCCAGGTTTTCGGCGCCGCGATCGTACGAGCCGCGAAAGTGATGCACGGGAAAACGTCCCCGGTCAGCCATACCGGTCAAGGGGTGTTCCTTGGACTGAATAACCCGCTTACGGTGACCCGCTACCACTCCCTGCTCATTGATCCGCTAACGCTGCCTGAATGCTTTGAGGTGACCGCCCGCAGCGAAAAGGGGGAGATCATGGGCATTCGCCACCGCGTCTTCGATCTCGAGGGCGTGCAGTTTCATCCGGAGAGTATTCTCAGCGAGCAGGGACATCAGCTGCTGGCAAACTTCCTCAATCGGTGATTTGTAGTTGCCATGGGTTGATTTTTTATGCATATTTTGTGATTAGATTATCATAATCATTGCTGCATAACGTAAAGGATGGGCACCACATGGCAACTGAACAACCGGCAATCACCCGCGCTACATTCGATGAAGTCATTTTGCCGATTTATGCACCGGCAGAATTTATTCCGGTGAAGGGCAAGGGGAGCCGAGTATGGGATCAGCAGGGTAAAGAGTACGTTGATTTCGCCGGTGGGATTGCCGTGACCGCGCTCGGTCATTGCCATCCGGCGCTGGTGGCGGCACTCCATGAGCAGGGTGAAAAGCTGTGGCATACCAGTAACGTTTTTACCAACGAACCGGCCCTGCGCCTCGGGCGTAAGCTGGTGGATGCGACTTTTGCCGATCGCGTGGTGTTTATGAACTCCGGGACGGAAGCCAACGAAACGGCATTCAAGCTGGCGCGCCATTACACCGTGACGCGCCATAGTCCGTACAAAACCAAAATCATCGCTTTCCATAACGCCTTTCACGGTCGGTCGCTGTTTACCGTCTCCGTCGGCGGTCAGCCCAAATATTCTGATGGTTTCGGGCCGAAACCGGCCGATATCGTTCACGTACCGTTTAACGATTTACACGCGGTGAAAGCGGTGATGGACGATCATACCTGCGCGGTGGTGGTCGAGCCGATTCAGGGTGAAGGTGGAGTGACGGCGGCGACGCCGGAATTCCTGCAAGGATTGCGCGATCTCTGCGACCAGCACCAGGCACTGCTGGTGTTTGATGAAGTCCAGTGCGGTATGGGGCGCACCGGCTCGCTGTTTGCCTATATGCACTACGGCGTGACGCCGGATATTCTGACCAGCGCCAAGGCGCTTGGCGGCGGCTTCCCTATCAGCGCGATGCTGACCACCCATGATATCGCCAGCGCTTTCCACGCCGGTTCCCATGGTTCGACCTACGGCGGTAACCCGCTGGCCTGCGCGGTCGGCGGGGCGGCCTTCGATCTGATTAACACGCCGGAAGTGCTGGACGGCGTCACCGCGAAGCGCGAGCTGTTTGTTCAGCACCTTCAGCAAATTGACGCGCGGTTCGATCTGTTTAGCGATATTCGCGGCATGGGTCTGCTGATCGGCGCCGAGCTGAAGCCGCAGTATCACGGGAAGGCGCGCGATTTCTTGTATGCAGCCGCAGAGGCGGGCGTCATGGTGCTCAATGCCGGACCAGACGTGATGCGCTTCGTACCGTCGCTGGTGATTGATGATAGCGATATTGCTGAAGGCATGGCGCGCTTTGCCCTGGCGGTTGAGCGGGTGCTTAGCGCTTAGTGGCGCGCAGCCAGATGCCATGATGCGGACGCTGACGCCATGCCACCGATGAAATGGTGTGCATGGTGTTCAGATGCCCGAGGATGCGCTGCAAGTGCTGCTCCATCGTACTGAGCGGTCCGCGAGGGACCTCCGCATCCTGCGCCTCCATAATATTCACATCCCCCGCGCTGCCGGGCCCGTCGGAATCCAGCCGCTGCTGGCAGCGCTGGAGCGCAATCTCGCAGGACTCCAGATAACGCTGGGCTAAATCCGGCGTCAGCATATTGTGCTCGCGCGCCAGGGTAGTCATGGCATTGATGTGCTCGACAATAAACTGGCTGTGGGTCACCCACAGCTTCATGTCTTCGAGATAGTGGGAATTAAAACCGGGTTCCTGCATCGCCTGATTTAGCGAGTTAAACAGCGCGTTATGCGTCTGATTAACGCGCATGCGCTGATAGGCCAGCGCCGGGGCCTGATGGTCGTCGCTGAGGATCAGCCTGATGGCTTCCTGATCGGCTTCCAGCGCGTCGTGGGCATTTTTGCGCAGCAGACCGCTTTGCCACTGCGGCCATAGCCAGACCATGCCGCCGAAAGCAATCAGGCAGCCAATCAGCGTATCAATCAGTCTGGCGACGATAAACTGCTCGCCGTTCAGGGTGAGCAGTTGCAGGGTGTACACCGCCGTCACGGTAAATCCGACCATCGCCCAGCCGTAATGCTGGCGAATAATCAGGTAGCTCAATAGCGTAATGAACAGCATCGCGGTCAGCGTATAGCCTTCAGGAACGTGAAAGTGCAGCGTGAGCCCGGCAATGACCAGCCCCGCAATGGTTCCGGCAGCCCGATGGACGATACGAACCCGCGTCGCGCCGTAGCCGTTTTGCGTCACGAACAGCACGGTCATCAGGATCCAGTAGGGCTTAGGCAGATGCAGCGCGCTGCCCATCAGGCTGGCGGCGCTCAGCATTACGCTGATACGCGCGGCGTTACGTAACGCCGGCGACTTAAGCGACAGATAGTTTTTCAACGCGGGCAGCAGCGGCAGGCGGCGGGTTTTATCCGCCATCAGGTTACGCGCGTACAGCGGGCGCTGGGTGCGCAGAACTCTGGCAATGCGGCTGAAGTGCCAGGCGCAGAACTGGCCGACAGGATTATCCGGATGCTGCCAGGCGATTTTTTCCAGCGCGCCGATCTGTTTGTCCATCTGAAAGCGCCGGGGATAACGGTGGTAGAGCAGATCGTCCGCCAGCTCCCGCAGGCGGGCGGCAACGGTTTGCGCGTTCCAGCGAATCACCGCTTCCGCGTGACTGCGTTCCACCAGCTTCTGCACCTCTTCTGGCTGATGAAGGCTGACGGAAATATGCTCCTGAAGGTCCAGTCCAACCTGGAAAGCGCGCAGTAGGCGTTTGTGATCGCTGCGCTGGTTAGCCGCCAGCATATGCATCTGCTGATAGCACTGGGTAATCAGATCCACCACCTTTTGCTGGCGGTTGAGCAGCGGCGGCAGCGATGTGGCGGGGTCCGTATGCTGGGTAAGCAGGCTGTATTTGGCCTCGCAGTAGTTGGCGAGCTCACGGTAGAGCAGGCTTAAGGATTCGCGCAGCGGCTGCTCGCGCCAGAGCCAAAACCAGAACCAGTTGAACACCCCATACCATAAGGTGCCGAGGGCGTAGATTAACAGCGGCTCCCACACCGGCATGTTGCCCGCGAGACTGAGGGTAAAAATAGCCGCGATAAGCGAGGCAGGCAGCAGCCGCGCGTGCAGGGAGCTGATTTCAGCCGTGACGCCGAGGATCAGCGCCAGACCGGTGAGGATTAGCGGCAAAGGGATTTCGCGTTGCAGAAGAAGCTGGACGATCAGGCTACAGCCGGCAAACAGGCTGCCGCCGATAATCAGACGCTTAAAGAAACGCTTATGCGGCGTATCCAGCCCGGCAATGTTGCAGCAGGCGGGAACCAGAGAGAACAGAAGCCCCTGCTGTAAGTGGCCAAACAGAAGCCCAATCGCGACCGGCAGACACAACACCAGCGTTTGCCGCAGTGCATAGTTGACTTCAGGGTGGTAAATCAGCCTGCGCCACATGAGGAGAAAACAAAAACGGCGTATCGTCAGGCAATACGCCGTTTTACCGACTTAACGGGTACCGTAGACGACGATAGTTTTACCGTGCGCGGAGATCAGGTTTTGATCTTCCAGCATTTTCAGGATGCGGCCAACGGTCTCGCGGGAGCAGCCGACGATCTGGCCGATTTCCTGACGGGTAATTTTAATTTGCATACCGTCCGGATGGGTCATCGCATCCGGCTGTTTAGCCAGGTTCAGCAGCGTCTGAGCGATACGACCGGTAACGTCAAGGAAGGCGAGGTTGCCCACTTTCTCAGACGTGACCTGCAGACGACGAGCCATCTGCGAAGAGAGACGCATCAGGATGTCCGGGTTAACCTGGATCAGCTGACGGAATTTTTTGTAGGAGATTTCGGCCACTTCACATGCGGTTTTCGCACGTACCCAAGCGCTACGCTCCTGGCCTTCTTCAAACAAGCCTAATTCACCGATGAAATCGCCCTGATTAAGGTAAGAGAGGATCATCTCTTTACCTTCTTCATCCTTGATGAGTACAGCCACGGAGCCTTTAACGATGTAGTACAACGTTTCTGCTTTCTCACCCTGGTGGATCAGCGTGCTCTTTGATGGGTACTTATGAATGTGGCAATGAGACAAGAACCATTCAAGGGTAGGGTCTGTTTGCGGTTTGCCAAGCACCATGCGCGGTTATCCTCTGTTATAAGCTATCTCCGGGTGCCGACACTACACGGCATCCGGGCATGCAATCGTATTGAATCCCTATACCTGGGAATCCGGCTGAAAGTTTTCTGCAGCCTGTAATGTGAACTCCTCTGCATACATGCAGTACATCAATGTATTACTGTAGCATCCAGATTGTTTTAGCATAGCTTTCGCCGCATGTCTCCTGGTGTCTCGCTTCAGCATGACCCAGGTCGCCTTCCGTTGCGAGAATTGTTATGTACGCGTAATCTGTCGGGAAAATTACAGCCCTGGAGTTAAATTTATGCAAGCGCGAGTGAAGTGGGTTGAAGGGTTAACCTTCATCGGTGAGTCGGCTTCTGGTCACCAGATTCTGATGGACGGCAATTCCGGGGATAAAGCGCCCAGCCCAATGGAAATGGTTCTGATGGCGGCAGGCGGATGCAGCGCGATCGATGTGGTTTCCATATTGCAGAAGGGCCGTCATAACGTTACCAACTGCGAAGTTAAGCTGACTTCTGAGCGTCGCGAAGAGGCTCCGCGTCTGTTTACCCATATCAATCTGCATTTTATCGTGACCGGTAAAGAACTGAAGGACGCTGCCGTGTCTCGCGCGGTCGACCTGTCGGCGGAAAAGTATTGTTCCGTCGCGCTGATGCTTGAGAAAGCGGTAAACATTACCCACTCTTATGAAGTGATCGAAGGGTAAGCCGAACGGGCCCCGGCCGGCAAACGCGTCACCGGGGTTTTGACCGTTAGCTTATTTTCCTGCCTTCCATCAGGCGCTCAACCAGCGGCGCCATGATCAGTTCCATCGCCAGCCCCATTTTCCCGCCCGGTACCACCAGCGTATTCATATGCGAGATAAACGAGCCCTGCAGCATCGCCAGCAGCCAGGGGAAATCGATATTTTTTAGATTACGGAAATGGATAACGACAAAGCTTTCATCCAGCGAAGGGATGGCTTTGGCCGCAAACGGGTTGGACGTATCCACCGTCGGTACGCGCTGGAAGTTGAGGTGGGTGCGCGAAAACTGCGGGGTGATAAAGTTGATGTAGTCTTCCATCGAACGGACCACGGAATCCATCACCGCCTCACGAGAGTGGCCGCGTTCGCTGGTGTCGCGAATAAGCTTCTGGATCCACTCAAGATTGACGATGGGCACCACGCCAACCAGCAGGTCGACATGGTTTGCTACGTTATGCTGCGGCGTCACCACGCCGCCGTGCAGGCCTTCATAAAACAGGACGTCAGTCGGTTCGGGCAGCGGCTGCCAGGGCGTGAAGGTCCCCGGAACCTGATTCCACGGCACGGCCTCGTCATAGGTATGTAAATACTTGCGCGACTGGCCCTTGCCGCTTTGCCCATATTCGGCGAACGTGTGTTCCAGCAGGCCGAAGTCGTTAGCCTCGGGGCCAAAGTAGCTGATATGTTTGCCCTGATCGCGCGCTTTACGGATCGCCATGTCCATTTCCGGACGGGTATAGCGGTGAAAGCTATCGCCTTCAACTTCGGCGGCGTGCAGATTAAGCTGGGCGAAGATTTTGCGAAAGGCGAGGCTGGTGGTCGTGGTTCCCGCGCCGCTGGAGCCCGTGACGGCAATCACCGGATGTTTGGCAGACATAACAACTCCCAGAGTAAACGATAGTGTGTGCCGCCTTAGCCGTGAAACTGCTTGCGGGGCATAATGTTCACCGTCTCGTGCAGTTCTGACCACACCAGCACGGCTTCTCCGCTTTTCAACTGCAGTTTAACATCAGCGACTTTATCCGTCAGCGAACGTTCATGTTCACCATAATCGGTGCCTTCACGTAATACAAAACTTTCGATCAGGTTATCCAGCGTTTCGGGATCGAGATCGTGCCAGGGAATGATCATATTTGCGCTCCTAACCAACGGGTTAGCCAATCCGGAATTCTTTTTTCAAGCCACATTTCCGGCTTACGCAGCGTGCCGCCGACGAAACCCACGTGCCCGCCGTGCTCCGTGAGCTGATATTCGACATTCGCCGGCAGCTGTTCCTGCGGGGGAATCGAGTGGTGATCCATAAAGGGATCGTCCTTCGCGTGAATAATCAGTGTGGGCTTAGTGATATCGCTTAAGCGCGGCATGGCGCTACATTGGCGATAATAGTCCAGCGCATCGGCAAAGCCGTGGATCCTGGCCGTGATGCTATCGTCAAATTCGCGAATACGGCGCATGCTTTTTAGCTGGCGTAAATCGACGGGCAGAGAGCCGGGATAGGCTTTTAGCTTACGCGCGGCGTTGGCTTTCAGCAGGTTGAGCAGATAGCGCTGATAAACGCGGGAGAAACCTTTGTCCATATGATAGCTACAGGCCTCCAGCATAAACGGCGCCGAGACGATAACCGCGGCATCAACGGGAATTGCGTCGCCCTCTTTTGCCAGCAGGCAGCCCAGCATATTGCCCCCAAGCGAATATCCCACCGCGGCGGTGGGGGCCGTGCCGTACTCGCGCTGGAGCCAGCGCAGAAACCAGGAGCCATCTTCCGTTTCGCCCGAGTGGTAGATGCGGTTATTCCGGTTGGGTTCGCCGCTACAGCCGCGAAAGTGCATCACCACGCCCAGCCAGCCGCGCTGCATGGCCGCATGGATAAGTCCGTGGGCGTAAGGGCTGTGCAGACTGCCCTCCAGGCCATGAAACACCACCAGGCGTGGTTTATGACGCGCCTGCGAAGGGTCTTCGCTCCACGCCAGATCGATAAAGTCGCCGTCCGGCAATTCCAGACGCTGCCAGTGGGGAGTAAAGCGGAGTTTGCGACGGATTAGCCGCGGCAACATGGTTTGCAAATGACGATTGCCTAAGCCGCGCATCGGATGAAACTGCTGCGAGTCGTCTTCAGGGGGCGTCATTTCTGTAGGAGTGATATCAACCATAGCACCAGAGCAATAAATAATCTTTATAACATACTATACCGCGCATGAAGTGCGCAGGTTAGCCCATATGTGGCCTTGCGGCTAATCGGTCAGCAGGTTACGTGAAAAGAGATGAAAATCGACGCCGGGTTTACGCCGCCATAGCCGCGCTTTGCGCGCGCCGGTTGCCGCTGTTTCCCCGGTCTCTTCAAACATTCCGGAGGCTTCGAAGCGGCGAATCAGGCTTTTGCGTTGAATCGGCTGACCAAGGATGATTTCCGTGGCTTCCAGCAGCTGACCATGGGTAAAGGTCTCCGGCAGACAGTAAACCGGCAGTAAAGAGTACATCGTTTTTTGGCGTAAGCGGTGCAGACCGGCGTCGATGATCTTTTGATGATCGAAAGCCAGCGAATAGCTATCCAGCTGCGCCACCGGCACCCAGCGGGCATCGCTGACGCTGGCGATATGCGGCTGACAATCTACCCATGAGATTAACGCAAACCAGGCGATAGTCAGGCTCCAGCCGCGCGGATCGCGATCCGGCCCGGAAAAGGTGTCGAGCTGCTCCAGCCATGACGGTGAAATCCCGGTTTTTTCCGTGAGCTTACGTAGCGCCGTGGCGCGGGTTGAATCATCGTGCGCCAGATCGATAAAGCCGCCGGGTAGCCCCCACGCCCCCTGCTGCGGTGGATGAGCGCGCTCAACCAGCAGAACGCATAGCGCCCCTTCATGCAGGGTAAACAGGACGCTATCGACGGTCACCAGCGGCGAGGGAAAGCGGCTGGCATCGTATTGGCTGAGGTATTCGGCATCGGTGGTCATAGAGCGCTCGCAGCGGAAAAGAACGCTGACAAGTGTACCAGCCCCTTCCTGAGCAGCAAGTCTCTATTTTTGTTATTATTTTTCAATAGCCTAATCCATTTTTCCGCTTAAATGACATTTAACACTTGCATCATATGTGTCTTAGGGACATTATTGATTGTGTCTTAGAGACACAATTTAATGAGCGGAGGTCACCATGAGCGAAAAATTTACCCTGGAACTGGATGATGAGGCGTTTACGCTTGCCAGCGGCGTCTTTCCCGATGGCGCTGTGTGGCTGAAGGTGACCGATCAATTACCGCCTTCCGCCCGTTTGATGCGCATCCGGGCGGTTACTCTGCGCGATATGAACGATTTTATGCTGCTGGCGCAGCTGGTGGAGGCCGTGCGTCATGTTACCGACGTGGCGTTTAGCCATCTGGAACTGCCGTGGCTGCCGTGGGCGCGTCAGGATCGCCATATGGTGCCGGGAGACAGCTTTGCTCTGAAGGTCTTCGCCCGGCAGCTTAATACCCTTGGCTTTGACAAAGTCGTGGTGCTTGACCCGCATAGCGATGCCGCCGCGGCGGCAGTCAATAATATGGTTGCGGTTGCCCAGCAGCACTGTCTTCTGCAGAACGCCGCCCTGCGTCAGGCTATTGCTACCGGGGAGCTGATGCTGGTGGCGCCGGATGCCGGCGCGCTCAAGAAGATTCACCCTGTGGCTAAAGCCTGCGGTGCCGGAGAGTTCGCGATCCTCGGTAAAGAGCGTGACCTTGCCAGCGGCGCGTTAACCGGTTTTTCTCTGCTGGCCGGTGATGTTGCAGGTAAAGCGGTGCTTATTGTTGACGACCTGTGCGACGCTGGCGGCACCTTTATCGGCTCGGCGCAGGTGCTCCGCGCGGCGGGCGCCCGCAGCGTGAGTTTGTATGTGACCCACGGCGTTTTTTCTAAAGGCGTAGAGCATTTGCTGAATAACGGCATCGATGCCGTTTACGCCACCACCTCTTTGACTTCGCCTGCCCTGGCTCACCCGCAGCTGGAGCTTATCGATATAGACGCTATCTACCGCGCACATTGGGGATAATATGATGAAAATAAATCCGATTCTGGCTATTGATGGTTATAAAGTTTCCCATCGCGTGCAGTATCCGCAGGGGACTACGAAGGTCTACTCAAACTTTACTCCGCGCAGCGATCGTTTTTTCCAGTCGCCGCAGGCCGACGGCAAGCTGGTATTTTTCGGCCTGCAGGGGTTTCTGCAGTGGTTCCTGGTCGATCTGTTTAACGAGGCGTTTTTCGCCCGCCCGGAAGAGGAGGTCGTCAACGAGTATAAGCAGGTGATGGACGGCTATCTGGAGCGCGATACGGTTGGGGTGGAGCCTGTTCGTGCTCTGCATCGGCTTGGCTATTTACCGCTGCATATCAAAGCGCTCGATGAAGGTACCAAGGTGCCGATGAAAGTACCGGTGCTGACCATCACCAATACGCAACCTGAGTTCTTCTGGCTGGTGAACTATCTGGAGACGGTGCTTTCGGCGGAGCTGTGGAAAGCGTCAACCAACGCGACCATTGCCCACCACTATCGCCTGATTTGCGAACGCTGGGCGGAGAAAACCTGTAGCGATCTGACGCACCTTGATTTCCAATGTCACGACTTTTCGTTTCGGGGGATGTCCGGGCTGCACGACACTGCGCAGTCGGGCTGCGGACATCTGGCCAGCTTCAAAGGTACCGATAGCCTGCCTTCGCTGCTGTATGCCTGGGATTATTACACTCGCGGTGAAGATGAGCTTATCGGCGCCAGCATTCCGGCCACGGAACACAGCGTGATGTGTATGGGCGAGCGCGAGCGGGAAATTGAAACCTTTCGCCGGCTGATTACCGAAGTCCACCCGCAGGGTTTCGTCTCTATCGTCTCGGATACCTGGGATTACTGGCAGGTGCTGACCGAATACACCCGCGAGCTGAAGGCGATAATTATGCGGCGCCAGGGGCGAGTTGTATTCCGTCCGGACAGCGGCGATCCGGTGGCTATTCTGTGCGGAACGGCGGCTGACGACGACACCCGCAGCGAGCGCAGCGCCGAGGAGAAAGGCTCCGTTGAAGTACTGTGGGAAATCTTCGGCGGTACGATTAACGAAAAAGGATACAAGGTACTGGATCCGCATGTCGGCCTGATTTACGGCGATTCCATTACTCTCGCCAGAGCGGATGAGATCCTGCGTCGCCTGGAAGCGAAAGGCTTTGCCAGCGCTAACGTGGTGTTCGGCGTGGGTTCCTTTACCTACCAGTACAACACCCGCGATACCTTCGGCTTCGCGATGAAGGCGACCTGGGGGGAGGTGAACGGCGAGGGAAGAGCCCTCTTTAAGGAGCCGAAAACCGATAATGGCCTCAAACGTTCGGCGCGTGGTCTGCTGCGCGTGGAACGTGACGCCGTGGGGGAACTGCAGCTGTACGATGGGCAAACGCTGGAGCAGGAGCAGCAGGGCGAGTTAAAAACGCGCTTTCTGGATGGCAAGCTGTACGGCTATGCCTCGCTGTCGCAGATCCGCGCCCGGCTGGCGGCGCAGCGTTAAGCGGCGGGGAGTGGTATTAAAAAAGGCGGGCGTTCCCGCCTTTTGGTACTGCATCATGCCGTTAGCCTTCCTGGAGCATCTGCTCCAGCTGTTCCTGGGCATCCAGCCAGGCCATTTCACACTCTTCCAGCCCGGACTTCGCGCTAGCCTGCTGCTGTAAACAGGCGGTGAGCTCCGCTTTGCGGCTTTGATCGTATAATTCGCTGTCGCCCAGCTTCTCTTCCGCCTGCGCCAGCTGCGCGTTGAACCTCTCCATCTCTTTTTCCAGGCGGGCAATCTCTTTGCGCAGCGGCTGGGTCAGCGTACGCAGCTCGGCTTCCCGGCGTTTCTGATCTTTACGCGCCTGGGCGCTGTTGCCGTTTTCCTTCGGCTCTTCTGAGGCCTGGTTTTCCTGCTTTTGCGTGTCGCTCAGCCACTGCTGGTAGTCTTCGAGATCGCCGTCGAAAGGTTCGACTTTGCTATCGTGCACCAGATAAAGGTCGTCGGTGGTGGAGCGAATCAGATGGCGGTCGTGCGAAACCACCACCAGCGCGCCTTCAAAATCGATTAACGCTTCGGTTAGCGCCTGACGCATATCGAGATCGAGGTGGTTGGTGGGTTCATCAAGCAGCAGCAGATTTGGCCGTTGCCAGACGATTAACGCCAGCACCAGGCGCGCTTTCTCGCCGCCGGAGAAACGCTGCGTCTGTTCGTTGACCTTATCGCTCTGGAAGCCGAAACCGCCCAGATAGTCGCGCAGTTTCTGCTCCAGTTCCTGCGGCGCGAGGCGGGCAAGATGCTGCAGCGGGGATTCATCCGCGCGCAGAAATTCCAACTGATGCTGAGCGAAGTAGCCAAGCTTGATGCCTTTCGCCAGACCAATCTCACCGTGCAGCGGCTGTAGCTCACCGGCCAGCAGTTTAATCAGCGTCGATTTACCGGCGCCGTTGCGCCCCAGCAGACCAATGCGCGAACCGGGAACCAGATTCAGCTTGATTGAGTCGAGAATCACCCGCTCTCCATAGCCGGCGCTAACCTTTTCCATCTTCAGCAGCGGATTGGGCAGGCTTTCCGGCGCGCGGAAGCTAAAGTGGAACGGGTTATCCACGTGGGCAGGCGCGATGAGCTCCATGCGCTCAAGCATTTTGATACGGCTTTGCGCCTGTTTAGCTTTGGTGGCTTTAGCGCGAAAACGGTCGATGTAGCTCTGCAAATGCGCGACGCGCAGCTGCTGGCTTTCGTACATCGACTGTTGCTGCGAAAGACGGGTCGCGCGCTGCACTTCAAATGAGCTGTAGTTGCCGGTGTACTCGAACATCGTTTGCTGTTCGATATGGATAATTTTGTCGACGATCGGATCGAGAAAGTCGCGATCGTGGGAGATCAGAATCAGGGTCCCCGGGTAGCCTTTGAGCCACTTCTCCAGCCAGATGACCGCGTCGAGATCGAGGTGGTTCGTCGGTTCATCAAGCAGCAGCAGATCGGAACGGCAAATCAGCGCCTGAGCGAGGTTAAGGCGCATACGCCAGCCGCCGGAAAAGTCGCTCACCGGTCTTTCAAGCTGTTCGTTGCTGAAACCGAGTCCGTGGAGCAGGCTGGCCGCGCGTGAGCGGATGGTCCAGGCGTCGATGGCGTCCAGCTTACCGTGTACCGTCGCGATGGCGTGACCGTCATTGCGTTCGTTGGCCGCGTGCAGATCCGCCTCCAGCTTGCGGAATTCGCGATCGCCATCAATAACATAGTCAATAGCCGGCTGCGCAAGCGCAGGTGTTTCCTGGTTAACCCAGGCCAGCTGCCAGCTGCCGGGGAAGGTCATCGAGCCGCCGTCGGCGCTAATCTCGTTTTTCAAAAGCGAAAGCAGCGTGGATTTACCGCAGCCGTTTTTACCCACCAGGCCGACTTTTTGCCCTGGGTTGATGGTAGCGGTGGCGTTGTCCAGCAGGACGCGTACGCCGCGACGAATTTGTAAGGAGGAGAAAACAATCATAAGGCGCCGTATGTTCTGACTATGTTAATTTGTCATTATGATAATGTAGTGTGGAGCGAATCGCTCAACCGGGCCGCAATGGTAGCCCAAAATGAAGATGATACACAAAGTCATTCTGGTTGCGTCGGGACGCAGCCGCTGCACAGGCCGCCAGAAGACGTTCGGGAGGGGAAAGATGTCTCAGACAGCGAAAGTTTTGCTGCTGTATGCCCACCCAGAATCTCAGGATTCCGTGGCCAACCGGGTTTTGCTTGAACCGGCCTTACAGTTGTCGAATGTGACCGTGCACGATCTCTACGCGCACTATCCGGATTTTTTTATTGATATCGCCTGGGAGCAGGATCTCCTGCGCCAGCATGAGGTGATTGTTTTCCAGCATCCGCTCTATACCTGGAGCTGCCCGGCGCTGATGAAAGAGTGGCTGGACAGGGTGCTCAGCCGCGGCTTCGCCAGCGGGGCGGGAGGGAATCAGCTGGCGGGAAAGTACTGGCGTAGCGTCATTACTACCGGCGAGCCGGAGAGCGCCTACCGGCGCGATGCCCATCGTTATCCGATGAATGACATTCTCCGCCCTTTTGAATTGACTGCCGGCATGTGCCGTATGCACTGGATGAGCCCGATTATCGTCTACTGGGCGCGTCGGCAATCTCCCGAAGACCTGAAAAGCCGCGCTCGCGCCTACCGCGATTGGCTGGCTAATCCTGTAACGGCTGGAGGTCCAAATGGCGGGAGCTGATTTACTGCTGGCCGGGGTGTTATTTCTGTTTGCCGCCGTGGTGGCGGTACCGCTGGCGGCGAGGCTGGGTATTGGCGCCGTACTGGGGTATCTGCTGGCCGGTATCGCCATCGGCCCCTGGGGATTAGGGTTCATCAGCGATGTGGATGAAATTCTTCACTTCTCAGAATTAGGCGTCGTCTTTCTGATGTTTATCATCGGACTGGAGCTGAATCCGTCCAAACTGTGGCGGCTGAGAAGCTCCATTTTCGGCGTCGGGGCCGCTCAGGTCGCCTTCAGCGCGCTCATTCTTGGCGGTTTGCTTATGTTGAGCGACTTCTCATGGCGCGCTGCGGTGGTCGGCGGGATTGGGCTGGCGATGTCTTCCACCGCGATGGCGCTGCAGCTGATGCGTGAGAAGGGCATGAGCCGCAGCGAATCCGGACAGCTGGGTTTCTCCGTATTGCTGTTTCAGGATCTGGCCGTGATCCCGGCCCTGGCGCTGGTTCCATTGCTTGCGGGTTCTGGTGACGACCATTTTAACTGGCTCACCATAGGGATGAAGGTATTGGCTTTCGGCGGAATGCTGGTCGGCGGGCGTTATCTGCTGAGGCCGGTATTTCGTTTTATCGCCGGATCCGGCGTGCGGGAAGTCTTCACCGCCGCGACGCTACTGCTGGTGCTCGGATCGGCTTTGTTTATGGATGCGCTCGGTTTGTCGATGGCGCTGGGGACCTTTATCGCCGGCGTTCTGCTGGCAGAGAGTGAGTATCGCCACGAGCTGGAAATCGCCATCGATCCGTTTAAAGGGCTTCTCCTCGGTCTGTTCTTTATTTCCGTTGGCATGGCGCTGAATCTTGGAGTGCTTTATACCCATTTGCTGTGGGTTGTGGTCAGCGTCGCAGTGCTGGTGACGGTAAAAGGTCTCGTCCTGTATCTTCTGGCGCGGGTATACGGCCTGCGCAGTTCGGAACGGGTGCAGTTTGCCGGCGTGCTGAGCCAGGGAGGGGAATTCGCCTTTGTGCTGTTTTCACTCCCCGCTTCGCTTCGTCTGTTTCAAAACGATCAGATGGCCCTGTTGCTGGTGACGGTGACGTTGTCGATGATGACCACGCCGCTGCTGATGACGCTCATCGATAAAGTGCTTTCGCGGCGATTGAATCAACCCGAAGAAGAGGGTGAGGCGCCGTGGGTTGAAGATGACAAACCGCAGGTCATTATCGTGGGTTTTGGTCGTTTCGGTCAGGTGATCGGCCGTCTGCTGATGGCGAACAAAATGCGTATCACGGTACTGGAGCGCGATATCAGCGCGGTCAATCTGATGCGTAAATATGGCTATAAAGTCTATTTTGGCGATGCGACGCAGCTGGAGCTCCTGCGCTCAGCGGGAGCCGAAGACGCGCAGTCGATCGTAATTACCTGTAACGAGCCGGAAGATACCATGAAGCTGGTGGAGATGTGTCAACAACACTTTCCACATCTGCATATTCTGGCGCGAGCGCGGGGACGCGTTGAGGCCCATGAGCTGCTGCAGGCGGGAGTGGCGCAATTTTCTCGCGAAACCTTCTCCAGCGCGCTGGAGCTGGGACGAAAAGCGCTGATCTCGCTGGGTATGCATCCCCATCAGGCGCAGCGCGCTCAACTGCACTTTCGGCGCCTTGATATGCGGATGCTGCGCGAGTTAATGCCGGTGCATAGTGATACCCTGCAGATATCCCGCGTGCGGGAAGCCAGACGCGAGCTGGAGGAGATCTTTCAGCGTGAGATGCAAAAAGAGAGCAGGCAGTTAGACGGCTGGGATGAATTTGAATAAAGGTAAATGATATGGCTGTGCGTAAACGTTTTATTGCCGGTGCGAAATGTCCGGCGTGCCAGGCTCAGGATTCACTGGCGATGTGGCGTGAGAATAATGTCGATATTGTTGAGTGCGTTAAGTGCGGGCACCAGATGCGTGAGGCGGATAAAGAGGTTCGCGAGCATGTTCGCAAAGAAGAGCAAGTGATAGGCATTTTTCATCCGGACTAGCGTTATCTATCGGCTTTTTTTAAGCTAGAGGGTACACGGCTGCAGAATTCCGCTACAATCTGCGCCACTATTCTTCCCATGCTCAGGAGATATCATGAAAGTAGCAAAAGACCTGGTGGTCAGCCTGGCCTATCAGGTACGTACAGAAGACGGTGTGTTGGTTGATGAGTCTCCGGTAAGCGCGCCGCTTGACTACCTGCATGGTCACGGTTCCCTGATTTCCGGCCTGGAAAACGCGCTGGACGGCCACGACGTAGGCGACAAATTTGACGTCGAAGTCGGCGCTAACGACGCGTACGGTCAGTACGACGAAAACCTGGTTCAGCGCGTACCTAAAGATGTATTTATGGGCGTTGATGAGCTGCAGGTGGGCATGCGCTTCCTGGCGGAAACCGATCAGGGTCCGGTACCGGTAGAAATCACCGAAGTGGGTGACGAACACGTTGTTGTTGACGGTAACCACATGCTGGCTGGTCAGAATCTGAAGTTCAACGTTGAAGTCGTCGCGATTCGCGAAGCAACGGCGGAAGAGCTGGAGCATGGTCATGTACACGGTGCTCACGGCCACGATCATGGCCACGACCACGATCACGACGGTTGCTGCGGCGGTCACGGCCATGACCATGGCCACGAACACGGCAAAGGCGGTTGCGGCGGTAACGGCGGCTGCGGTTGTCATTAATTCCGCTACGCTCGCGTTGCGGAATAGAAAAAAGCGGGGAGACCCGCTTTTTTTACGTCTTAATAATGCGGAGGAGGCGTTTCTTCCGCCTGTGAAGCCATGTGGGATGGCTGAGTCGCTTTCAATTTTTCCACCATCAGGCGCATATGTTCGCGCATCCTTGCCATTTCTATCTCGTGGGCGGTGACGGTTTTGTTGAGGTCTTCAATAGTGATTTCCTGAAACGCCAGTCTGCTCTCCAGCTCCGCAAGGCGAGTCTCTAAAGTGCTATCGTGCATGAGTAACCTCTTCTGTCTTATCCTGCGGGCGGATTCTACTGAAGTTTCAGCATCCGCGCAGCATCGTTACGTCTGACGGGAAACTAATTCATACAAAAATAGTCTGAAATGAGGCGATATTCAGGTACGTCTGTATGTTGATTTGTTCTGCAACGTTCTATAGTACGTTTTTTGTTTTTTACGATAACCCTGGGGTGAGATGCCCCGGCCCTGGAGAAATGGATGAAATCACTGTTTAAAGTAACGCTGCTGGCGACCACAATGGCCGTCGCCCTGAATGCACCGCTGAGCTTCGCTGCTGAGACGACAGCGAAAGCGGCACCCGCAACGGACAGCAAATCGGCATTCAAAAATGACGATCAGAAATCTGCTTATGCGCTGGGTGCATCGCTGGGACGTTACATGGAAAACTCCCTGAAAGAACAAGAAAAACTGGGCATCAAATTAGATAAAGATCAGCTGATCGCCGGTGTTCAGGACGCTTTTGCTGATAAGAGCAAACTGTCCGATCAGGAGATCGAACAGACTCTGCAGACGTTTGAAACCCGCGTAAAAACGGCTGCTCAGCAGAAAATGGAAAAAGACGCATCTGAGAATGAAGCGAAAGGCAAAGCTTACCGTGACGCCTTTGCGAAAGAGAAAGGCGTGAAAACCTCTAAATCTGGCCTGCTCTACAAAGTCGAAAAAGCGGGTACCGGTGAAGCGCCGAAAGACAGCGATACTGTTGTGGTTAACTACAAAGGTACGCTTATCGACGGTAAAGAGTTTGATAACTCCTACACCCGCGGCGAGCCGCTTTCCTTCCGCCTGGACGGCGTGATCCCAGGCTGGACCGAAGGCCTGAAGAACATCAAGAAAGGCGGTAAAATCCAGCTGGTCATTCCACCGGATCTGGCTTACGGCAAAACCGGCGTACCGGGCATCCCGGCGAACTCTACTCTGGTATTTGATGTAGAGCTGCTGGATATTAAACCGGCCCCGAAAGCGGATGCCAAGCCTGAAGCAGCCGCTGAAGCCCCTGCCGCTGACGCTAAGAAGTAATCGGTTTTAAGCCGCCGCCTCCAGGGGCGGCGGCTTTTTTATTGCGGGCAGATATAATTAAAACTGGAAAGAACCTCAGGCGCTGTATTACTTTAGATAGATTAATAATGATGATGAGCCTGCCCTGACGATAACGACAGGCTCCTGAAAAGGAGTGCTTTTTTTCATGTCCAGGTCGCTTTTAACCAACGAGACCAGTGAGCTTGATTTACTGGATCAACGTCCTTTTGACCAGACCGACTTCGATATCCTCAAATCCTATGAAGCGGTAGTGGACGGGTTAGCGATGCTCATCGGTTCCCACTGTGAAATCGTATTGCACTCATTGCAGGACTTAAAATGTTCCGCTATTCGTATCGCCAACGGTGAACACACCGGCCGACAAATCGGCTCGCCAATTACCGACCTTGCGCTGCGCATGCTGCACGATATGACTGGAGCCGATAGCAGCGTTTCCAAATGCTATTTTACCCGCGCAAAAAGCGGTGTGCTGATGAAATCGGTCACAATCGCCATCCGCAACCGTGACCATCGGGTTATCGGCCTGCTGTGCATCAACATGAATCTTGATGTGCCGTTCTCACAAATAATGAGCACCTTTATTCCGCCGGAAACGACGGAGGTAAACTCGCAGGTCAACTTTGCTTCATCGGTTGACGATCTGGTTGCCCAGACGCTTGAGTTCACAATTGAAGAGGTGAACGCTGACCGTAACGTTTCTAACAACGCCAAAAATCGGCAGATCGTCCTGAACCTCTATGAGAAAGGGATCTTTGATATCAAGGATGCCATTAACCAGGTAGCCGATCGGCTGAACATCTCTAAGCACACGGTTTATCTCTACATTCGTCAGTTCAAAAGCGGAGATTTCCAGGGGCTGGATAAATAATGCGCTTTGCCATTACGGTGACGGGCCCCGCTTACGGTACCCAGCAGGCCAGCAGCGCATTACAGTTTGCCCGCGCCGTTTTGCAGGAGGGGCACGAGCTGCTTAGCATTTTTTTCTATCGTGAAGGCGTCTACAACGCGAATCAGCTTACGGCACCCGCCAGCGACGAGTTTGATCTGGTTCGGGCCTGGCAGGCGCTGCATGAGGAACACGCTGTTTCCTTGCATATCTGTGTAGCCGCAGCTTTACGCCGTGGAATCACTGATGAACAAGAGGCCCGGCAGCTGAGTTTGCCTGCGCATAATTTGCAGCCGGGTTTTACCTTGAGTGGCTTGGGCGCGCTGGCGGAAGCCGCGTTAACCTGCGATCGCATGGTGCAGTTCTGATGAAACGCGTAGCCTTTATTTTTTCGTCTGCGCCCCATGGTTCAGCATCGGGCAGGGAAGGGCTGGATGCCCTGCTGGCAACCTCAGCCCTGACGGAAGAGATCGGCGTATTCTTCGTGGGCGATGGCGTATTTCAGCTGCTTTCAGAGCAGCGCCCTGCCGCGGTGCTGGCGCGCGACTATATCTCTACCTTCAAACTCTTATCGCTATACGATATCGAACAGTGCTGGATTTGCGCTGCTTCAGCACGGGAGCGCGGCCTGAATTCTGCTACGCCGTGGGTCGTTGACGGTGAATGGCTGGAGCCAGAGGCTCTGCGCGCCCGGCTTGATGATTTTAACGTGATACTGCGTTTCTGAGGCCTGAATGCTCCATACGCTAAGCACTTCCCCCTGGCACGCTGATATGGCGACGATGCGCCGTTTGATAAAAGAGGGTGACGATCTTCTCCTGCTGTCGGACGGCGTTATCGCCGCCATCGCGGAAGGGCGTTTCCTTGAAATCCTGCAATCTGCCCCCATTTCTATCTACGCTCTGCAAGAAGATATCGAAGCCCGCGGGCTGGCTGGTCAAATTGCGGACAGCGTCATCAGGGTTAGCTATACTGAGTTCGTCAGACTGACCGTCAAACATGCGGGTCAGTTGGCCTGGTAATGGCGGGATTGTTGTATATTTCTTGACACCTTTTCGGCACCGCCCTAAAATTCTGCGTCCTCATATTATATGAGGCGATTTATTACGTGTTTACGAAGCAAAAGCTAAAACCAGGAGCTATTTAATGGCAACAATTAACCAGCTGGTACGCAAACCACGCGCGCGCAAAGTTGCAAAGAGCAACGTGCCGGCGCTGGAAGCCTGCCCGCAGAAACGTGGCGTATGTACTCGTGTATATACCACCACTCCTAAGAAACCTAACTCCGCACTGCGTAAAGTTTGCCGTGTGCGTCTGACTAACGGTTTCGAAGTCACCTCCTACATCGGTGGTGAAGGTCACAACCTGCAGGAGCACTCCGTGATCCTGATCCGTGGCGGTCGTGTTAAAGACCTTCCGGGTGTTCGTTACCACACCGTTCGTGGTGCGCTTGACTGCTCCGGCGTTAAAGACCGTAAGCAAGCTCGCTCCAAGTATGGCGTGAAGCGTCCTAAGGCTTAATGGTTCTCCGTTAAGTAAGGCCAAACGTTTTATATTAATGTCAAACTAAACTCTTAGAGTTTTGGACAATCCTGAATTAACAACGGAGTATTTCCATGCCACGTCGTCGCGTCATTGGTCAGCGTAAAATCCTGCCGGATCCTAAGTTCGGATCAGAACTGCTGGCTAAATTTGTAAATATCCTGATGGTAGATGGTAAAAAATCTACTGCAGAAGCAATCGTATACAGCGCGCTGGAGACCCTGGCTCAGCGCTCTGGTAAAAATGAACTGGAAGCTTTCGAAGTCGCTCTCGACAACGTGCGCCCGACTGTAGAAGTTAAGTCTCGCCGCGTTGGTGGTTCTACTTATCAGGTTCCAGTTGAAGTCCGTCCGGTTCGTCGTAATGCTCTGGCAATGCGTTGGATCGTTGAAGCTGCTCGTAAACGTGGTGATAAATCCATGGCTCTGCGTCTGGCGAACGAACTCTCTGATGCTGCAGACAACAAAGGTACTGCAGTTAAGAAACGTGAAGACGTTCACCGTATGGCAGAAGCCAACAAGGCGTTCGCACACTACCGTTGGTAATCCCTTCGGAGTCATAGTCACCAGACGGGCGCTTCAGGTAAGTCGCCCGTTTTGGATAACTTAACTGAACGCCTAAAGAAATAACGAGGAATCAAATGGCTCGTACAACACCCATCGCACGCTACCGTAACATCGGTATCAGTGCGCACATCGACGCCGGTAAAACTACTACTACCGAACGTATTCTGTTCTACACCGGTGTAAACCACAAAATCGGTGAAGTTCATGACGGCGCTGCCACCATGGACTGGATGGAACAGGAGCAGGAGCGTGGTATTACTATCACCTCCGCAGCGACTACTGCATTCTGGTCAGGTATGGCTAAGCAGTATGAACCGCATCGCGTAAACATCATCGACACCCCGGGGCACGTTGACTTCACTATCGAAGTAGAACGTTCCATGCGTGTGCTTGATGGTGCAGTAATGGTTTACTGCGCAGTTGGTGGTGTTCAGCCTCAGTCTGAAACCGTATGGCGTCAGGCAAACAAATATAAAGTTCCGCGCATTGCGTTCGTTAACAAAATGGACCGTATGGGTGCGAACTTCCTGAAAGTTGTTGGTCAGATCAAAACCCGTCTGGGCGCGAACCCTGTTCCGCTGCAGCTGGCGATTGGCGCTGAAGAAGCGTTCACCGGTGTTGTTGACCTGGTGAAAATGAAAGCCATCAACTGGAACGAAGAAGATGCAGGTGTAACCTTCACTTACGAAGATATCCCGGCAGACATGCAGGAACTGGCCGAAGAATGGCACCAGAACCTGATCGAGTCCGCTGCTGAAGCTTCTGAAGAGCTGATGGAGAAATACCTGGGTGGTGAAGAACTGACTGAAGAAGAGATTAAAACTGCTCTGCGTCAGCGCGTTCTGAACAACGAAATCATCCTGGTAACCTGTGGTTCTGCGTTCAAGAACAAAGGTGTTCAGGCGATGCTGGATGCGGTAGTTGACTACCTGCCATCCCCGGTTGACGTACCTGCGATCAACGGTATCCTGGACGACGGTAAAGATACTCCGGCTGAGCGTCACGCTAGCGATGATGAGCCGTTTGCTGCTCTGGCATTCAAAATCGCTACCGACCCGTTCGTGGGTAACCTGACCTTCTTCCGCGTGTACTCCGGTGTGGTTAACTCTGGTGATACCATCCTGAACTCCGTGAAAGCTGCACGTGAGCGTTTCGGTCGTATCGTACAGATGCACGCTAACAAACGTGAAGAGATCAAAGAAGTTCGCGCGGGCGATATCGCTGCTGCTATCGGTCTGAAAGACGTAACTACGGGTGACACTCTGTGCGATCCTAATGCGCCGATCATTCTGGAGCGTATGGAATTCCCTGAGCCGGTAATCTCTATCGCTGTTGAACCGAAAACCAAAGCTGACCAGGAAAAAATGGGTCTGGCTCTGGGCCGTCTGGCTAAAGAAGACCCGTCTTTCCGCGTATGGACTGACGAAGAATCTAACCAGACTATCATCGCCGGTATGGGTGAGCTGCACCTCGACATCATCGTTGACCGTATGAAGCGTGAATTCAACGTTGAAGCGAACGTCGGTAAACCTCAGGTTGCTTACCGTGAAGCGATTCGCGCGAAAGTTACCGATATCGAAGGTAAACACGCTAAACAGTCTGGTGGTCGCGGTCAGTATGGTCACGTCGTTATCGACATGTACCCGCTGGAGCCGGGCTCTAACCCGAAAGGTTATGAGTTCATCAACGACATCAAAGGTGGTGTAATTCCTGGCGAATACATCCCGGCCGTTGATAAAGGCATCCAGGAGCAGCTGAAAGCGGGTCCTCTGGCTGGTTACCCGGTAGTTGATCTGGGCGTGCGTCTGCACTTCGGTTCTTACCACGACGTTGACTCCTCTGAACTGGCGTTTAAACTGGCCGCTTCTATTGCCTTTAAAGATGGCTTTAAGAAAGCGAAACCAGTTCTGCTTGAGCCGATCATGAAGGTTGAAGTAGAAACTCCGGAAGAGAACACTGGTGACGTTATCGGTGACCTTAGCCGTCGTCGCGGTATGCTGCGCGGTCAGGAATCCAACGTGACTGGCGTTGTGATCCACGCTGAAGTTCCGCTGTCTGAAATGTTCGGATATGCAACTCAGCTGCGTTCTCTGACCAAAGGTCGTGCTTCTTACTCCATGGAGTTCCTGAAGTATGATGATGCGCCGAACAACGTTGCTCAGGCCGTAATCGAAGCCCGTGGTAAATAAGCCGCAGGGTTAAAACCAAAGTCCCGTGCTCTCTCCAGAAGGGGAGAGCACTATAGTAAGGAATATAGCCGTGTCTAAAGAAAAATTTGAACGTACAAAACCGCACGTCAACGTCGGTACTATCGGCCACGTTGACCATGGTAAAACTACTCTGACCGCTGCAATCACTACCGTTCTGGCTAAAACCTACGGTGGTTCTGCTCGTGCATTCGACCAGATCGATAACGCGCCGGAAGAAAAAGCTCGTGGTATCACCATCAACACCTCTCACGTTGAATATGACACCCCGACTCGCCACTACGCGCACGTAGACTGCCCGGGCCACGCCGACTATGTTAAAAACATGATCACCGGTGCTGCGCAGATGGACGGCGCGATCCTGGTTGTTGCTGCGACTGACGGCCCGATGCCGCAGACTCGTGAGCACATCCTGCTGGGTCGTCAGGTAGGCGTTCCGTACATCATCGTGTTCCTGAACAAATGCGACATGGTTGATGACGAAGAGCTGCTGGAACTGGTTGAAATGGAAGTTCGTGAACTTCTGTCTCAGTACGATTTCCCGGGCGACGACACCCCGATCGTTCGTGGTTCCGCTCTGAAAGCGCTGGAAGGCGACGCAGACTGGGAAGCGAAAATCATCGAACTGGCTGGCTACCTGGATTCTTACATCCCGGAACCAGAGCGTGCGATTGACAAGCCGTTCCTGCTGCCGATCGAAGACGTATTCTCCATCTCCGGTCGTGGTACCGTTGTTACCGGTCGTGTAGAGCGCGGTATCATCAAAGTTGGCGAAGAAGTTGAAATCGTTGGTATCAAAGAGACTGCGAAGTCTACCTGTACTGGCGTTGAAATGTTCCGCAAACTGCTGGACGAAGGCCGTGCTGGTGAGAACGTTGGTGTTCTGCTGCGTGGTATCAAACGTGAAGAAATCGAACGTGGTCAGGTACTGGCTAAGCCGGGTTCCATCAAGCCGCACACCAAGTTCGAATCTGAAGTGTACATTCTGTCCAAAGACGAAGGCGGCCGTCATACTCCGTTCTTCAAAGGCTACCGTCCGCAGTTCTACTTCCGTACAACTGACGTGACTGGCACCATCGAACTGCCGGAAGGCGTAGAGATGGTTATGCCGGGCGACAACATCAAAATGGTTGTTACCCTGATCCATCCGATCGCGATGGACGACGGTCTGCGTTTCGCAATCCGTGAAGGCGGCCGTACCGTTGGCGCGGGCGTTGTTGCTAAAGTTCTGGGCTAATAATTAGTTCTGAATTAAAAAGGGCGCTAAGGCGCCCTTTTTGCTGTCTGCTATATGTGAGCTGCAGCACGATGACCGGCAGCAAATAGAGTAAATGTTTATTTAATAGACAGGCTATTGTAATCATAACTATTCTCATTTACACTTTGTTTGTAAGTTGAACGGGAGTATATATGTACGTTTGTCTGTGTAATGGTGTGAACGATAAAAAAATTCGTCAGGCTGTGCGCCAATTCAATCCTCAGTCTTTTCAACAACTGCGAAAATTTATTCCCGTTGGAAATCAATGCGGTAAGTGCGTCCGTGCGGCGCGCGAGATTATGGAAGATGAATTAACCCGCATGCCGGAATATCAAGAGATCGCCTGAAGCCCCTCAGCTTTACTTTGACATCCCTATAGCTCGAACTACGCTTCAATAAGTGGAAGCGGAGGGACTATATAATGAAAGGTGATGTCAAAATCATAAGTTATCTCAATAAATTATTGGGAAATGAGCTTGTCGCAATTAATCAATACTTTCTCCATGCGAGAATGTTCAAGAACTGGGGCCTGATGCGCCTCAATGATGTCGAATACCACGAATCTATCGATGAAATGAAGCATGCCGATAAGTATATTGAGCGCATTTTGTTTCTCGAAGGGATCCCGAACCTGCAGGATCTCGGCAAACTCCGCATCGGAGAAGACGTCGAGGAGATGCTGCAATCTGACCTAAGGCTGGAGCTGGAAGGGGCGAAGGATCTACGCGAGGCCATTGCCTATGCCGACAGCGTCCATGACTACGTCAGCCGTGATATGTTAATCACTATCCTCGCAGATGAAGAAGGCCATATCGATTGGCTGGAAACCGAATTGGACCTGATAGGCAAAATTGGTTTGCAGAATTATCTTCAGTCGCAGATTAAAGTGGCTGACTGATAAACGTCTGCCATCCACAGAACACACCCGCTGTGGCCAGGAAAGGGCCAAAAGGCAGCGGGTGGTGTAGCATCTGCCTTGTTCTCGTGCACAAAATCAGCGCCGTTACGGCCGCGCAGGCCAGAATAGCTGCGATGAGAACCAGCTGCGGTAAAACTTCCCACCCATGCCATGCCCCAAGCGCGGCGAGAAATTTAATATCGCCGTAGCCGATGCCTTCCCGCCTGCGTATTCCCCTGTAGAGCCAATAGATCAAGCCAAAGGCCAGATAGCCGCCTATCGCGCCCCAGACGGCATGTACCAGATTGGCCGGCGACAGACAGAGATAATAAAGCAACCCACTCCACAGCAGAGGGCAGGTAAATTTATCGGGTAGCAAGCCATAGCGCAGATCGTGCCAACAAAGCGTGAGTAATAGCCCGCCATGGATAATAAAGAATGCAAAGGTCGCTATTGTCATCGATTGTTCCCGCGTTTTGGCCTTAGTGACCGAGTGTGGTGCTGGAACGGGGTTTCTGGCAAAAGGCAATAAACAGGAGTGGACTTCCTAATCCAGAGTATTTGCTGGCCTTTCATGGTATTGCAGTAAACGTGGGTGCGTGCTCCCGGAAACAGGTGATGATTTTGTACGCAGCCCTTGCGTTGTATCTGAATTTGCGTATAATGCGCGGGCCTGTCAAAGTTGACGGCCGGTTCGATATGAACCCCGGTAGTAGCAACACGCTACCAAACAATGTTCCCAATTGGGGAACTATGTAAGAACGGTTACACTCTCCCATCAATCGTAATGGGTATGAGGAGTAACCATTTCGTCTATAAAATAATTGGAGCTCTGGTCTCATGCAGAACCAAAGAATCCGTATCCGCCTTAAAGCGTTTGATCATCGTCTGATCGATCAATCAACCGCGGAAATCGTCGAGACTGCTAAGCGCACTGGTGCGCAAGTCCGTGGTCCGATCCCGCTGCCGACCCGCAAAGAGCGCTTTACCGTTCTGATTTCTCCGCACGTCAACAAAGATGCGCGCGATCAGTACGAAATCCGCACTCATAAGCGTCTGGTTGACATCGTTGAGCCAACTGAAAAAACCGTTGATGCTCTGATGCGTCTGGATCTGGCTGCCGGTGTAGACGTGCAGATCAGCCTGGGTTAATCAGGTCATCGAGCGATTGAGAGGTTGAAACAATGATTGGTTTAGTCGGTAAAAAAGTGGGCATGACCCGCATCTTCACTGAAGATGGCGTATCTATCCCAGTAACCGTAATCGAAGTTGAAGCAAACCGCGTTACTCAGGTTAAAGATCTGGCTAACGATGGCTACCGTGCCGTTCAGGTTACCACTGGTGCTAAAAAAGCTAACCGTGTAACTAAACCGGAAGCGGGTCACTTCGCTAAAGCTGGCGTTGAAGCTGGCCGTGGTCTGTGGGAATTCCGTCTGGCTGACGGCGAAGAATTCACCGTAGGTCAGGACATTAGCGTTGAACTGTTTGCTGACGTTAAAAAAGTTGACGTAACCGGTACCTCTAAAGGTAAAGGTTTTGCTGGTACCGTTAAGCGCTGGAACTTCCGTACCCAGGACGCTACTCACGGTAACTCCTTGTCCCACCGCGTACCGGGTTCTATCGGTCAGAACCAGACTCCGGGCAAAGTGTTCAAAGGCAAGAAAATGGCAGGTCAGCTGGGTAACGAACGTGTCACCGTTCAGAGCCTGGACGTAGTACGTGTTGACGCTGAGCGCAACCTGCTGCTGGTTAAAGGCGCGGTCCCGGGTGCAACCGGTAGCGACCTGATCGTTAAACCAGCTGTGAAGGCGTAAGGGGATAGCAATGGAATTAGTATTGAAAGACGCGCAGAGCGCGCTGACTGTTTCCGAAACTACCTTCGGTCGTGATTTCAACGAAGCGCTGGTTCACCAGGTTGTAGTTGCTTATGCAGCTGGTGCTCGTCAGGGTACTCGTGCTCAGAAGACTCGTGCTGAAGTAACTGGTTCAGGCAAAAAGCCGTGGCGCCAGAAAGGTACCGGCCGTGCGCGTTCAGGTTCTATCAAGAGCCCGATCTGGCGTTCAGGTGGCGTGACCTTCGCTGCGCGTCCGCAGGACCACAGTCAAAAAGTTAACAAAAAGATGTACCGCGGCGCGCTGAAAAGCATTCTGTCCGAACTGGTACGTCAGGATCGTCTGATCGTTGTCGAATCATTCTCTGTTGAAGCGCCTAAAACTAAGCTGCTGGCACAGAAACTGAAAGACATGGCTCTGGAAGATGTGCTGATCATCACCGGTGAGCTGGACGAGAACCTGTTCCTTGCTGCGCGCAACCTGCATAAGGTTGACGTACGTGATGCAACTGGTATCGACCCGGTTAGCCTGATCGCCTTCGACAAAGTCGTAATGACTGCTGATGCTGTTAAGCAAGTTGAGGAGATGCTGGCATGATTCGTGAAGAACGTCTGCTGAAGGTGCTGCGTGCACCGCACGTTTCTGAAAAAGCGTCTACTGCGATGGAAAAAACCAATACCATCGTTCTCAAAGTTGCTAAAGACGCGACCAAAGCAGAAATCAAAGCTGCTGTGCAGAAACTGTTTGAAGTCGAAGTCGAAGTCGTTAACACCCTGGTTGTTAAAGGGAAAGTTAAACGTCACGGACAGCGTATCGGTCGTCGTAGCGACTGGAAAAAAGCTTACGTCACCCTGAAGGAAGGCCAGAATCTGGACTTCGTCGGCGGCGCTGAGTAAGTCGGAGGAGTAATACAATGGCAGTTGTTAAATGTAAACCGACATCTCCGGGTCGTCGCCACGTTGTTAAAGTGGTCAACCCAGAGCTGCACAAGGGCAAACCTTTTGCTCCGCTGGTTGAAAAAAACAGCAAATCCGGTGGTCGTAACAACAATGGCCGTATCACCACCCGTCATATCGGTGGTGGTCACAAACAGGCCTACCGTATTGTTGACTTCAAACGCAACAAAGATGGTATCCCGGCAGTTGTTGAACGTCTTGAGTACGATCCGAACCGCTCCGCGAACATCGCGCTGGTTCTGTACAAAGACGGTGAGCGCCGTTACATCCTGGCCCCTAAAGGCCTGAAAGCTGGCGACCAGATTCAGTCTGGCGTTGATGCTGCAATCAAAGCAGGCAACACCCTGCCGATGCGCAATATCCCGGTTGGTTCTACCGTTCATAACGTAGAAATGAAACCAGGTAAAGGCGGTCAGCTGGCGCGTTCCGCTGGTACTTACGTTCAGATCGTTGCTCGCGATGGTGCTTATGTCACCCTGCGTCTGCGTTCTGGTGAAATGCGTAAAGTCGAAGCAGATTGCCGCGCTACTCTGGGCGAAGTTGGCAATGCTGAGCATATGCTGCGCGTTCTGGGTAAAGCAGGTGCTGCACGCTGGCGTGGTGTTCGTCCTACCGTTCGCGGTACTGCGATGAACCCAGTCGACCACCCACATGGTGGTGGTGAAGGTCGTAACTTTGGTAAGCACCCGGTAACTCCGTGGGGCGTTCAGACCAAAGGTAAGAAGACCCGCAGCAACAAGCGTACTGATAAATTCATCGTACGTCGCCGTAGCAAATAATTTTAGAGGATAAGCCATGCCACGTTCTCTCAAGAAAGGTCCTTTTATTGACCTGCACTTGCTGAAGAAGGTAGAGAAAGCGGTGGAAAGCGGAGACAAGAAGCCCCTGCGCACTTGGTCCCGTCGTTCAACGATCTTTCCTAACATGATCGGTTTGACCATCGCTGTCCATAATGGTCGTCAGCACGTTCCAGTTTTTGTTTCCGACGAAATGGTTGGTCACAAACTGGGTGAATTCGCACCGACTCGTACTTATCGCGGCCATGCTGCTGATAAAAAAGCGAAGAAGAAATAAGGTAGGAGGAAGAGATGGAAACTTTAGCTCAACATCGCCATGCTCGTTCTTCTGCTCAGAAGGTTCGCCTTGTTGCTGACCTGATTCGCGGTAAGAAAGTGTCGCAGGCCCTGGATATTCTGACCTACACCAATAAGAAAGCTGCTGTACTGGTCAAGAAGGTACTGGAATCTGCCATTGCTAACGCTGAACACAACGATGGCGCTGACATTGATGATCTGAAAGTTGCGAAAATTTTCGTAGACGAAGGCCCGAGCATGAAGCGCATTATGCCGCGTGCTAAAGGTCGTGCAGATCGCATCCTGAAGCGCACCAGCCACATTACTGTGGTTGTGTCCGATCGCTGAGACTCTGGAGACTAGCAATGGGTCAGAAAGTACATCCTAATGGTATTCGCCTGGGTATTGTAAAACCATGGAACTCAACCTGGTTTGCGAACACCAAAGAATTCGCTGACAACCTGGACAGCGATTTTAAAGTACGTCAGTACCTGACTAAGGAACTGGCGAAAGCGTCTGTATCTCGTATCGTTATCGAGCGTCCGGCTAAAAGCATTCGTGTGACCATTCACACTGCTCGCCCGGGTATCGTTATCGGTAAGAAAGGCGAAGACGTAGAAAAACTGCGCAAGGTCGTCGCGGATCTCGCTGGCGTGCCTGCACAGATCAATATTGCCGAAGTTCGTAAGCCTGAACTGGACGCTAAATTGGTTGCTGACAGCATCACTTCTCAGCTGGAACGTCGCGTTATGTTCCGTCGTGCTATGAAGCGTGCTGTACAGAACGCAATGCGTCTGGGCGCTAAAGGTATCAAAGTTGAAGTTAGCGGCCGTCTGGGCGGCGCGGAAATCGCACGTACCGAATGGTACCGTGAAGGTCGCGTACCGCTGCACACTCTGCGTGCTGACATCGACTACAACACCTCTGAAGCGCACACCACTTACGGTGTAATCGGCGTTAAGGTATGGATCTTCAAAGGTGAGATCCTGGGTGGTATGGCTGCTGTTGAACAACCGGAACCGGCTGCTCAACCTAAAAAGCAGCAGCGTAAAGGCCGTAAATAAGGAGCGTCGCTGATGTTACAACCAAAGCGTACAAAATTCCGTAAAGTGCATAAAGGCCGCAACCGTGGTCTGGCGCAGGGTACGGATGTTAGCTTCGGCACTTTCGGTCTGAAAGCTGTTGGCCGTGGTCGTCTGACTGCACGTCAGATCGAAGCAGCACGTCGTGCTATGACCCGTGCAGTTAAGCGTCAAGGTAAGATCTGGATCCGTGTATTCCCGGACAAACCGATCACCGAGAAGCCGCTGGAAGTTCGTATGGGTAAAGGTAAAGGTAACGTGGAGTACTGGGTTGCCTTGATTCAGCCGGGTAAAGTCCTTTATGAAATGGACGGCGTACCGGAAGAGCTGGCCCGTGAAGCATTCGGCCTGGCAGCAGCGAAACTGCCGATCAAAACCACCTTTGTAACTAAGACGGTGATGTAATGAAAGCAAAAGAGCTGCGTGAAAAAAGCGTTGAAGAGCTGAACGCTGAGCTGCTGAACCTGCTGCGTGAGCAGTTCAACCTGCGTATGCAGGCTGCAAGTGGCCAGCTGCAACAGACTCATCTGCTGAAGCAAGTGCGTCGTGATGTTGCACGCGTTAAGACTTTACTGACTCAGAAGGCGGGTGCGTAATGACCGATAAAATCCGTACTCTGCAAGGTCGCGTGGTTAGCGACAAAATGGAGAAATCCATTGTTGTTGCTATCGAACGTATGGTGAAACACCCGGTATACGGCAAATTCATCAAGCGTACGACCAAACTGCACGTACATGACGAGAACAACGAATGCGGTATCGGTGACGTGGTTGAAATCCGCGAATGCCGTCCGCTGTCCAAGACTAAGTCCTGGACGCTGGTTCGCGTTGTAGAGAAAGCGGTTCTGTAATACAGTACGCATTCTCGATACGGATAAACGGCTCAGCGATGAGCCGTTTATTTTTTCTACCCATATCTGATTTGCGGTGTTATAATGCCGCGCCCTCGATATGGGGCTTTTTTAACGACCCTATTTTTGGGTCTCAGTAGTAGTTGACATTAGCGGAGCACTAAAATGATCCAAGAACAGACTATGCTGAACGTCGCCGACAACTCCGGTGCACGTCGCGTAATGTGTATCAAGGTTCTGGGTGGCTCGCACCGTCGCTACGCAGGCGTAGGCGACATCATCAAGATCACCATCAAGGAAGCAATTCCGCGTGGTAAGGTCAAAAAAGGTGATGTGCTGAAGGCGGTAGTGGTGCGCACCAAGAAGGGTGTTCGTCGCCCGGACGGTTCTGTCATTCGCTTCGATGGTAATGCATGCGTTATTTTAAACAATAACAGCGAGCAGCCCATCGGTACGCGTATTTTTGGGCCGGTAACTCGTGAACTTCGTAACGAGAAGTTCATGAAAATTATCTCTCTGGCCCCAGAAGTACTCTAAGGAGCGAATCATGGCAGCGAAAATCCGTCGTGATGACGAAGTTATCGTGTTAACCGGTAAAGATAAAGGTAAACGCGGTAAAGTTAAGAATGTCTTGTCTTCCGGCAAGCTCATTGTTGAAGGTATCAACCTGGTTAAGAAACACCAGAAGCCGGTTCCGGCTCTGAACCAACCAGGCGGCATCGTTGAAAAAGAAGCTGCTATTCAGGTTTCTAACGTTGCGATCTTCAATGCGGCAACCGGCAAGGCTGACCGTGTAGGCTTTAGATTCGAAGACGGCAAAAAAGTCCGTTTCTTCAAATCTAATAGCGAAACTATCAAGTAATTTGGAGTAGTACGATGGCGAAACTGCATGATTACTACAAAGACGAAGTAGTTAAAAAACTCATGACTGAGTTTAACTACAATTCTGTCATGCAAGTCCCTCGGGTCGAGAAGATCACCCTGAACATGGGTGTTGGTGAAGCGATCGCTGACAAGAAACTGCTGGATAACGCAGCAGCCGATCTGACAGCAATCTCCGGTCAAAAACCGCTGATCACCAAAGCACGCAAATCAGTTGCAGGCTTCAAAATCCGTCAGGGCTATCCGATCGGCTGTAAAGTAACTCTGCGTGGCGAACGCATGTGGGAGTTCTTTGAGCGCCTGATCACTATTGCTGTACCGCGTATCCGTGACTTCCGTGGCTTGTCCGCTAAGTCTTTCGACGGTCGTGGCAACTACAGCATGGGTGTCCGTGAGCAGATCATCTTCCCAGAAATCGACTACGATAAAGTCGACCGCGTTCGTGGTTTGGATATTACCATTACCACTACTGCGAAATCTGATGAAGAAGGCCGCGCTCTGCTGGCTGCCTTTGACTTCCCGTTCCGCAAGTAAGGTAGGGTTACTTAATGGCTAAGCAATCAATGAAAGCACGCGAAGTAAAGCGCGTGGCTTTAGCTGATAAATTCTTCGCTAAACGCGCTGAACTGAAAGCTATCATCTCTGATGTGAACGCAACCGACGAAGATCGTTGGAACGCTGTTCTCAAGCTGCAGACTCTGCCGCGTGATTCCAGCCCGTCTCGTCAGCGTAATCGCTGCCGTCAAACAGGTCGTCCGCATGGTTTCCTGCGGAAGTTCGGGTTGAGCCGTATCAAGGTCCGTGAAGCCGCAATGCGCGGTGAAATCCCGGGTCTGAAAAAGGCTAGCTGGTAATTGTCACCAATTGAATCACGGGAGTAAAGACAGATGAGCATGCAAGATCCGATCGCGGATATGCTGACCCGTATCCGTAACGGTCAGGCCGCGAATAAAGCTGCGGTCACCATGCCTTCCTCCAAGCTGAAAGTGGCAATTGCCAACGTGCTGAAGGAAGAAGGCTTTATTGAAGATTTTAAAGTTGAAGGCGACATCAAGCCGGAACTGGAACTGACTCTTAAGTATTTCCAGGGTAAAGCTGTTGTAGAAAGCATTCAGCGTGTCAGCCGCCCAGGTCTGCGCATCTACAAACGTAAAGATGAGCTGCCGAAAGTTATGGCGGGTCTGGGTATCGCGGTTATTTCTACCTCTAAAGGTGTTATGACCGATCGTGCAGCGCGCCAGGCTGGTCTTGGTGGCGAAATTATCTGCTACGTAGCCTAATCGGAGGAAAAAATGTCTCGTGTTGCTAAAGCACCGGTCGTTGTTCCTGCCGGCGTTGATGTAAAAATCAACGGTCAGGTTATTACGATCAAAGGTAAAAACGGCGAGCTGACTCGTACCCTCAACAATGCTGTTGAAGTTAAACATGCAGATAATGCTCTGACCTTCGGTCCGCGTGATGGTTTCGTGGATGGATGGGCTCAGGCTGGTACCGCGCGTGCCCTGCTGAACTCAATGGTTGTTGGTGTTACCGAAGGCTTCACTAAAAAGCTTCAGCTGGTTGGTGTAGGTTATCGTGCAGCGGTCAAAGGGGATGTAGTAAACCTGGCTTTAGGTTTCTCTCATCCTGTTGAGCATAAACTGCCGGCCGGTATCACTGCAGAATGTCCGACTCAAACTGAAATCGTGCTGAAAGGCGCTGATAAGCAGGTGATCGGTCAGGTTGCAGCAGATCTGCGCGCCTACCGTCGTCCTGAGCCTTATAAAGGCAAGGGTGTTCGTTACGCCGACGAAGTCGTGCGTACCAAAGAGGCTAAGAAGAAGTAAGGTAACACTATGGATAAGAAATCTGCTCGTATCCGTCGTGCGACCCGCGCACGCCGCAAGCTCCAGGAGCTGGGTGCAACTCGCCTGGTGGTACATCGTACCCCGCGTCATATTTACGCACAGGTAATTGCACCGAACGGTTCTGAAGTTCTGGTAGCTGCTTCTACTGTAGAAAAAGCTATCGCTGAACAACTGAAGTACACCGGTAACAAAGACGCGGCAGCAGCTGTGGGTAAAGCTGTTGCTGAACGCGCTCTGGAAAAAGGCATCAAAGATGTTTCCTTTGACCGTTCCGGGTTCCAATATCATGGTCGTGTCCAGGCACTGGCAGATGCTGCCCGTGAAGCTGGCCTTCAGTTCTAAGGTAGAGGTGTAAGATGGCTCACATCGAAAAACAAGCTGGCGAACTGCAGGAAAAGCTGATCGCGGTTAACCGCGTATCTAAAACCGTTAAAGGTGGTCGTATTTTCTCCTTCACAGCTCTGACTGTAGTTGGTGACGGTAACGGTCGCGTTGGTTTTGGTTACGGTAAAGCGCGTGAAGTTCCAGCAGCGATCCAGAAAGCGATGGAAAAAGCCCGTCGCAATATGATTAATGTCGCGCTGAACCACGGCACCCTGCAACACCCGGTTAAAGGTGTTCACACGGGTTCTCGTGTATTCATGCAGCCAGCTTCCGAAGGTACCGGTATCATTGCCGGTGGTGCAATGCGCGCCGTTCTGGAAGTTGCTGGAGTTCATAACGTTCTGGCCAAAGCATATGGTTCCACCAACCCGATCAACGTGGTTCGTGCAACTATTGATGGCCTGGAAAATATGAATTCTCCAGAAATGGTCGCTGCCAAGCGTGGTAAATCCGTTGAAGAAATTCTGGGGAAATAAACCATGGCAAAGACTATTAAAATTACTCAAACCCGCAGTGCAATCGGTCGTTTGCCGAAACACAAGGCAACGCTGCTTGGCCTGGGTCTGCGTCGTATTGGTCACACCGTAGAGCGCGAGGATACTCCTGCTGTTCGTGGTATGGTCAACGCGGTTTCCTTCATGGTTAAAGTTGAGGAGTAAGAGATGCGTTTAAATACTCTGTCTCCGGCCGAAGGCTCCAAAAAGGCGGGTAAACGCCTGGGTCGTGGTATCGGTTCTGGCCTCGGTAAAACCGGTGGTCGTGGTCACAAAGGTCAGAACTCTCGTTCTGGCGGTGGCGTACGTCGCGGTTTCGAAGGTGGTCAGATGCCTCTGTACCGTCGTCTGCCGAAATTCGGCTTCACTTCTCGTAAAGCGATGATCACGGCAGAAGTTCGTCTGTCTGATCTGGCTCACGTAGAAGGCGATGTTATCGACCTGAACACGCTGAAAGCGGCTAACATTATCGGTATCCAGATCGAATTCGCGAAAGTGATCCTGTCTGGTGAAGTATCTCGTCCGGTAACTGTTCGTGGCCTGCGCGTGACTAAAGGTGCTCGTGCTGCTATCGAAGCTGCTGGCGGTAAAATTGAGGAATAAGTAGCAGATGGCTAAGCAACCGGGATTAGATTTTCAAAGTGCCAAAGGTGGGATTGGCGAACTGAAGCGCAGACTGTTGTTTGTAATCGGTGCGTTGATTGTGTTCCGTATTGGCTCTTTTATTCCGATCCCTGGTATTGATGCCGCTGTACTTGCCAAACTGCTTGAGCAACAGCGAGGCACCATCATTGAAATGTTCAACATGTTCTCTGGTGGTGCTCTCAGCCGTGCTTCTATCTTTGCGTTGGGTATCATGCCGTATATTTCGGCATCGATCATTGTCCAGCTGTTGACGGTTGTTTATCAGCCGTTAGCAGAGCTGAAGAAAGAAGGGGAGTCTGGTCGTCGTAAGATCAGCCAGTACACCCGCTACGGTACTCTGGTGCTGGCGATATTCCAGTCGATCGGTATTGCTACCGGTCTGCCGAATATGCCTGGTATGCAGGGCCTGGTGATTAATCCAGGCTTTGCATTCTATTTCACCGCTGTTGTTAGTCTGGTTTCAGGAACAATGTTCCTGATGTGGCTCGGCGAACAGATTACTGAACGTGGTATCGGAAACGGTATCTCGATCATTATCTTTGCCGGTATCGTTGCGGGTCTCCCGCCAGCCATCGCCCATACTATCGAGCAAGCGCGTCAAGGCGACCTGCACTTCCTCCTGTTGCTGTTGGTTGCAGTATTAGTATTTGCAGTGACCTTCTTTGTTGTCTTTGTTGAGCGTGGCCAACGCCGCATTGTGGTAAACTACGCTAAGCGTCAACAGGGTCGTCGTGTCTATGCTGCACAGAGCACACATTTACCGCTGAAAGTGAATATGGCAGGGGTCATCCCGGCAATCTTCGCTTCCAGTATTATTCTGTTCCCGGCAACCATTACATCATGGTTCGGGGGCGGTACTGGTTGGAACTGGCTGACAACAATTTCGCTGTATTTGCAGCCTGGGCAACCGCTTTATGTGTTACTCTATGCGTCTGCAATCATCTTCTTCTGTTTCTTCTATACGGCGTTGGTTTTCAACCCGCGTGAAACAGCAGATAACCTGAAGAAGTCCGGTGCATTTGTACCAGGAATTCGTCCGGGAGAGCAAACGGCGAAGTATATCGATAAAGTAATGACTCGCCTGACTTTGGTCGGTGCGTTATACATCACTTTTATCTGCCTGATCCCGGAGTTCATGCGTGATGCAATGAAAGTACCGTTCTACTTCGGTGGGACCTCACTGCTTATCGTTGTTGTCGTGATTATGGACTTTATGGCTCAAGTGCAAACTCTGATGATGTCGAGTCAGTACGAGTCTGCATTGAAGAAGGCGAACCTGAAAGGCTACGGCCGCTAACAGGTCGCTCGAGAAGTTACGGAGAGTAAAAATGAAAGTTCGTGCTTCCGTCAAGAAATTATGCCGTAACTGCAAAATCGTTAAGCGTGATGGCGTCATCCGCGTGATTTGCAGTGCCGAGCCGAAGCATAAACAGCGCCAAGGCTGATTTATTCGCATATTTTTCTTGCAAAGTTGGGTTGAGCTGGCTAGATTAGCCAGCCAATCTTTTGTATGTCTGTACGTTTCCATTTGAGTATCCTGAAAACGGGCTTTTCAGCATGGTGCGTACATATTAAATAGTAGGAGTGCATAGTGGCCCGTATAGCAGGCATTAACATTCCTGATCACAAACATACCGTAATCGCATTAACTGCCATTTTCGGTATCGGCAAGACCCGCTCTAAAGCCATCTGTGCTGACACGGGTATCGCTGAAAATGTTAAGATCAGTGAGCTGTCTGAAGAACAAATTGAATCCCTGCGTGAAGCGGTTGGTAAATTTGTCGTTGAAGGTGATCTGCGCCGTGAAATCACCCTGAGCATCAAGCGTCTGATGGACCTTGGTTGCTATCGTGGTTTACGCCATCGTCGTGGTCTTCCGGTTCGCGGTCAGCGTACTAAGACCAACGCACGTACCCGTAAGGGTCCGCGTAAACCGATCAAGAAATAGTCGGGGTGATTGAATAATGGCAAAGGCACCAGTTCGTGCACGTAAGCGTGTAAGAAAACAAGTCTCTGATGGCGTGGCTCATGTCCATGCTTCTTTTAACAACACCATCGTTACCATTACCGATCGTCAGGGTAACGCGCTGGGTTGGGCAACAGCCGGTGGTTCCGGTTTCCGTGGTTCTCGCAAATCCACTCCGTTTGCAGCTCAGGTTGCAGCAGAGCGTTGCGCTGAAGCCGTAAAAGAATACGGCATCAAGAATCTGGAAGTTATGGTCAAAGGTCCGGGTCCAGGTCGCGAATCTACTATTCGTGCACTGAACGCCGCTGGTTTCCGCATCACGAATATTACTGATGTGACTCCGATCCCTCATAACGGTTGTCGTCCGCCGAAAAAACGTCGCGTATAACGCGTTCGTTTCTAGGATTGTTGGAGAAAGAAAATGGCAAGATATTTGGGTCCTAAGCTCAAGCTGAGCCGTCGTGAGGGCACAGACCTGTTCCTTAAGTCTGGCGTTCGCGCGATCGATACCAAGTGTAAAATTGAACAAGCTCCTGGCCAGCACGGTGCGCGTAAACCGCGTCTGTCTGACTATGGTGTGCAGTTGCGTGAAAAGCAAAAAGTTCGCCGTATGTACGGTGTGCTGGAGCGTCAGTTCCGTAACTACTATAAAGAAGCAGCGCGTCTGAAAGGCAACACCGGTGAAAACCTGTTGACTCTGCTGGAAGGTCGTCTGGACAACGTTGTATACCGTATGGGCTTCGGCGCGACTCGTGCTGAATCACGTCAGCTGGTTAGCCACAAAGCTATCATGGTAAACGGTCGTGTTGTTAACATCGCTTCTTATCAGGTTAAAGCGAATGACGTTGTCAGCATTCGTGAGAAAGCGAAAAAGCAATCTCGCGTGAAAGCCGCTCTGGAGCTGGCTGAGCAGCGTGAAAAGCCAACCTGGCTGGAAGTTGATGCTGGCAAGATGGAAGGTACGTTCAAGCGTCAGCCGGAACGTTCTGATCTGTCTGCGGACATTAACGAACACCTGATCGTCGAGCTTTACTCCAAGTAAAGCTTAGTACCAAAGAGAGGACACAATGCAGGGTTCTGTGACAGAGTTTCTAAAACCGCGCCTGGTCGATATCGAGCAAGTGAGTTCGACGCACGCCAAGGTGACCCTTGAACCTTTAGAGCGTGGCTTTGGCCATACTCTGGGTAACGCACTGCGCCGTATTCTGCTCTCATCGATGCCGGGTTGCGCGGTGACCGAGGTTGAGATTGATGGTGTACTTCATGAGTACAGCACCAAAGAAGGCGTTCAGGAAGATATCCTTGAAATCCTGCTCAACCTGAAAGGGCTGGCGGTGAGAGTTCAGGGTAAAGATGAAGTTATCCTTACTTTGAACAAATCTGGCATTGGCCCTGTGACCGCAGCCGACATTACCCATGACGGTGATGTCGAAATCGTCAAGCCGCAACATGTGATCTGCCACCTGACCGATGAGAACGCAGCTATTAGCATGCGTATCAAAGTTCAGCGCGGTCGCGGTTATGTGCCGGCTTCTGCCCGAATTCATTCGGAAGAAGATGAGCGCCCAATCGGCCGTCTGCTGGTCGACGCATGCTACAGCCCGGTAGAGCGTATTGCCTACAATGTTGAAGCAGCGCGTGTAGAACAGCGTACCGACCTGGACAAGCTGGTCATCGAAATGGAAACCAACGGAACAATCGATCCTGAAGAGGCGATTCGTCGTGCGGCAACCATCCTGGCAGAACAACTGGAAGCTTTCGTTGATTTACGTGATGTACGTCAGCCGGAAGTGAAAGAAGAGAAACCAGAATTCGATCCGATCCTGCTGCGCCCTGTTGACGATCTCGAATTGACTGTCCGCTCTGCTAACTGCCTTAAGGCAGAAGCTATCCACTATATCGGTGATCTGGTACAGCGTACCGAGGTTGAGTTGCTGAAAACGCCGAACCTGGGTAAAAAATCTCTTACCGAGATTAAAGACGTGCTGGCTTCACGTGGTCTGTCTCTGGGCATGCGCCTGGAAAACTGGCCACCGGCAAGCATTGCTGACGAGTAACCGGATCACAGGTTAAGGTTTTACTGAGAAGGATAAGGTCATGCGCCATCGTAAGAGTGGTCGTCAACTGAACCGCAACAGCAGCCATCGCCAGGCTATGTTCCGTAACATGGCTGGTTCGCTGGTTCGTCATGAAATCATCAAGACGACCCTGCCGAAAGCGAAAGAACTGCGTCGCGTAGTTGAGCCGCTGATTACTCTTGCCAAGACTGATAGCGTTGCTAATCGTCGTCTGGCATTCGCCCGCACTCGTGATAACGAGATCGTGGCAAAACTGTTTAACGAGCTGGGCCCGCGTTTCGCGAGCCGCGCCGGTGGTTACACTCGTATTCTGAAGTGTGGCTTCCGTGCAGGCGACAACGCGCCGATGGCATACATCGAGCTGGTTGATCGCTCTGAATCGAAAGCAGAAGCTGCTGCAGAGTAATCTGTAGTAACGTAAAAAAACCCGCTCCGGCGGGTTTTTTTATATCCACCCTATTCCTGCTTGTTTACAATATCTGCATTATTTTTGTTCATCGCCGGAGCCTTATGATGTGGTTACTGGATCAGTGGGCAGAGCGCCATATTCTTGATGCACAGCGCAAAGGTGAGTTAGATAATCTTCCGGGAAGTGGGGAACCTCTTTCTCTGGATGACGACTCGCATGTGCCAGCTGAGCTGCGCGCAGGTTACCGATTACTCAAAAATGCAGGTTGTTTACCTCCCGAACTCGAACATCGTAAAGAAGCGGTAATGCTCACTGACCTACTGAAAGGTGTACAGGAGAGCGATCCGCGCTATGCGGAACTGAGCCGTCGTTTGGCGCTACTCGAGTTAAAGCTGCGACAGGCGGGCCTGAACACGGACTTCCTGCGTGGAGATTACGCTGATAAGTTGCTACATAAAATTAATGAGGAGTAATCATGTACCGTATTGGTGAACTGGCAAAATTGGCTGACGTTACTCCCGACACCATCCGCTACTACGAAAAGCAGCAGATGATGGATCACAATGTGCGTACGGAAGGTGGATTTCGCCTCTATACGGACAACGACTTACAGAGGCTGCGTTTTATTCGCTATGCCAGACAGCTCGGTTTCACGCTAGAATCGATCCGCGAACTTCTCTCGATCCGCATCGATCCAGAGCATCACACCTGCCAGGAATCTAAAGGTATTGTGCAGGCCCGTTTGAGCGAAGTGGAATCCCGGATTAAAGAGCTACAAACCATGCGTCGCTCTTTGCAGCGCCTCAATGATGCTTGCTGCGGCACAGCGCACAGCAGCGTCTATTGTTCAATTCTTGAAGCGCTTGAGCAGGGGGCCAGCAACCAAAATACAGCACGTTGATTTTTGCATCAGTCGCGTCTACACTCAGGCCGATTTCTTTTACTAATCTGGAGAGTTTATGAGCCGCTATCAGCATACGAAAGGGCAAATGAAAGATAACGCCATTGAGGCATTACTTCATGACCCATTATTCAGGCAGAGAGTTGAGAAGAACAGGAAAGGGAAAGGCAGCTACCAAAGAAAAGAAAAACATGCAGGACGGAATGGTCGGGAGGCCAGTGGCAAGAAAGTAATTAACTTTCTTACCACTGGCCTTCTGCTTTTGACGCTTCTTAAGAACGATTGTTTTGTTCTTTCAACAGGTCACGAATTTCGCTAAGCAGGACTTCTTCTTTGGTCGGGGCCGGTGGTGCTGCCGGGGTTTCTTCTTTTTTTCTGTTCAATTTATTCATCAGTTTGATTGCCATAAAAATGGCAAACGCCACGATAATAAAATCGAAGACGTTCTGGATGAATACGCCATAATGCATTACGACCGCTGGGATGTCTCCCTGGGCGTCCCGTAGCGTGACAGCAAACTGTTTAAAGTCGATTCCGCCAATGAGTAAACCTAGCGGTGGCATAATAATATCGGCAACTAACGACGATACGATTTTACCAAAGGCTGCACCAATGATGACACCGACTGCCAAATCAACCACGTTCCCGCGCATCGCAAATTCGCGAAATTCTTTTAAAAAACTCATTTTATTCTCCTTGAGCCAGCTAACACTGATAAGTTTAACAAATGTATTCCTATTTTCCATTACTGGGGAATAATTGCAGAAAAATATTATCCTTTGATATATAAGGGATAAAAGAAAGGCGTCTCGTCGACGCCTGCGAACTACAGGAAGAAAGGACTTGGCTGGAATAGTCTCTCAACATCAGAGATGAATTTTTTGTCCGTCAGGAACATAACGACATGATCCCCTTGCTCAATACGCAGATTATTATTCGCGATCATGACATCATTACCGCGTACTACTGCGCCAATAATTGTTCCGGGGGGAAGCTTAATCTCATCGATAGCGCGACCAACGACCCGCGAAGTGCTTTCATCTCCGTGCGCTACAGCTTCAATGGCCTCCGCGACACCGCGGCGCAGAGAGGAAACGCCGACAATATCAGCTTTCCGCACATGGCTGAGCAGAGCTGAAATAGTTGCCTGCTGCGGTGATATTGCAATGTCGATCACGCTCCCCTGAACAAGATCAACGTAGGCGCGGCGTTGGATCAGTACCATCACTTTTTTGGCGCCCATGCGTTTTGCGAGCATGGCAGACATAATATTGGCTTCATCATCGTTGGTGACGGCAATGAAAAGATCGACCTGATCGATATGTTCTTCCGCCAGCAATTCTTGATCTGATGCATCACCGTAAAAGACAATTGTATTTTGCAGCTTTTCTGCGAGCTCTGCGGCACGCTGTTGATTACGTTCAATAAGCTTGACGCTGTAATCTTTCTCCAGCTTATGGGCGAGTCCGGCCCCGATGTTTCCCCCGCCAACCAGCATGATGCGCTTGTACGGTTTTTCAAGGCGCTGAAGTTCGCTCATCACTGCACGGATATGCTGTGATGCGGCGATGAAAAACACCTCATCACCGGCCTCTACGATTGTTGATCCTTGTGGCCTGATAGGACGATCGTGGCGGAAAATAGCCGCTACGCGTGTATCAATATGCGGCATATGCTCACGCATAGTTGAAAGCGCGTTTCCCACCAAAGGGCCGCCATAATAAGCTTTAACGACTGCAAGGCTGACTTTTCCTTCAGCAAAATTAACCACCTGCAGCGCGCCTGGGTACTCGATCAGACGGTGAATACTGTCAATTACCAACTGCTCTGGAGCGATGAGGTGGTCAATAGGAACCGCTTCTGAATGGAAAAGTTTATCGGCATCGCGTACATAATCCGGGGAACGGATGCGGGCAATACGATTTGGTGTATTAAACAGCGAATAGGCGACCTGGCAGGCCACCATGTTCGTTTCATCTGAGCTGGTCACTGCAACCAACATGTCGGCATCATCCGCACCGGCCTCGCGCAGCACGCGCGGGTGCGAGCCGTGGCCCTGAACCACTCTGAGATCAAATTTGTCCTGAAGACTGCGAAGGCGGTCGCCATTCGTGTCTACCAGCGTAATATCGTTGTTCTCACCGACAAGGTTTTCTGCCAGAGTTCCGCCGACCTGCCCTGCGCCCAATATGATAATTTTCATCAGTCGCGACTCGTTGTCTCATTACTTTTTGATTAGCTTAGCGTAAAAGAAGCCGTCACCTTGCTCGGCGCCTGGCAAATTTTGCTGGCCCGGTAAATCTGCATCGCCGGTTTCGTTAAGAACCGCATCAGCTGTACGTTGCAGGAAGGCTTTTATTTGCTGGCTGTTCTCTTCTGGCAATACGGAACATGTCGCGTAAACCAGAGTGCCGCCGGATTTCAGGTGCGGCCATACGGCATCCAGAATTTCAGCCTGGAGCTGGGCCAGTTCCGCGATATCACGATCCCGGCGCAGCCATTTGATATCCGGGTGACGGCGAATAACACCGGTGGCGGAACAAGGGGCATCCAACAGAATACGATCGAACTGCTGCTCGCCACACCATTGGGCTGGATAACGGCCATCGCCTTGTTTGACGGTCGCTTTCATGCCCAGACGCTTCAGGTTGTCATAGACGCGGGAGAGTCGCTGCTCATCAACGTCGACAGCCAGAACCTGTGCTTCGGGCGCCGCTTCGAGAATATGGGTGGTTTTACCACCCGGGGCAGCGCATAGATCTAAAATATACTCGTCGTTTTGCGGATCAAGGAATGTCATGCAGCCTTGGGCAGAGGCATCCTGCACGGTCACCCAACCTGCCTCAAACCCGGGCAATGCGTGGACCGGTACCGGTGTTTCCAGGCGCACGGCGTCAGGGTAAGCAGGATGAGTAAACCCTTTCATTCCCGCCTCTTCCAGTAAAGCCAGCCAGCTGTCGCGCGAATGATGGACGCGGTTTACCCGCAACCACATCGGCGGGCGCTGGTTGTTCGCTTCCACAATGGCTTCCCACTGTGCTGGATAGGCTTTTTGCAGACGTTTCAATAACCAGGAAGGATGTAAAAAGCGGATCTCGCTACGAGAAAATTCAGCTAACAGCTCTTCCTGCTGACGTTGAAACTGGCGCAAGACCCCATTGATCAACCCTTTGAGCTGCGGACGTTTAATAGCAACTGCGCCTTCAACGGTTTCCGCCAAAGCTGCATGAGGCGGAATGCGTGTGTATAACAGTTGATAAAAGCCCACCATAATCAGGTAGTGCACAACACGCTGCTTACCCGTCATCGGCCGGGACATGAGCTTGCCGATCAGCCAATCTAACTGTGAAAGCGTACGTAGCACGCCAAAGCATAGCTCCTGAAGCAGCGCTTTATCTTTATCAGAGACTTTCTGTTGCAGCGGCGGCAGAACGTTGCTTAAGGATTGCCCTTGTTCGAGAACCTGTTCAACGGCCTGCGCTGCCAGACTGCGTAAATTGAGTTGTTTTTTCATAAGTACAAAAATAAAAATGCCCGGTAACACCGGGCGTATTAAGAAAGGAGCGTCAGACCAGACGGCTGCCAGGTACAAACCATTCCCGGCGCGAGTTTAATAGATCCTGAGCACTCATGGCTTTTTTCCCGGCTGGCTGTAGCGAGAGTAAATTCAGAACCCCGTCCCCGGTTGCGACCTGAATTCCCCGTTTTGTCGCTTCAAGAATGGTCCCCGGCTCGGCTTTTGTTGCCGTGTCGATCGCCGATGCCTGCCAGACTTTCACCGGCTGACCATCAATTTCTATCCAACTCATTGGCCATGGGTTAAAGGCGCGAATGCAGCGTTCTAGCTGTGCAGCGGAAAGAGACCAGTCGATACGCGCTTCTTCTTTGCTGAGTTTTTGCGCATGGGTAACCAGCGCTTCATCCTGTACAACCGGTTTTGCGGTGCCTGCGGCAAGCTGCTTAAGGGTTTCGATAAGCCCCTGGGGGCCCAGGTTCGCCAGCTTGTCGTACAGCGTCCCGCTGGTGTCTTCTGCGGTGATCGGGCACGCAAGCTTATACAGCATATCACCCGTATCGAGACCAACATCCATCTGCATGATGGTTACACCCGTCTCGGCATCGCCAGCCCAAAGCGAACGTTGAATCGGGGCCGCACCGCGCCAGCGCGGAAGCAGCGAGCCGTGAACGTTAATGCAGCCCAGGCGTGGAATATCAAGTACGGCTTTTGGCAGAAGGAGGCCATAGGCCACGACGACCATAACATCTGCGCGCAGGTCAGAGACGAGTTGCTGGTTTTCCTGCGGACGTAACGAAGCTGGCTGGAATACCGGTATGCCTTGCTCTTCCGCCAGAACTTTTACCGGGCTGGGCATGAGTTTTTTACCACGACCAGCCGGACGGTCCGGTTGGGTGAACACGCCAACAACGTTATGTCCAGAGGAGAGCAGCGCGTCGAGATGACGCGCTGCAAAGTCAGGTGTGCCCGCAAAAATAATACGTAGTGAATCTGACACGTTAATTCTCGTCCTTAAGCTCGGGCATTCAGGCGATCAAGTTTCTCAACTTTCTGACGAATGCGTTGTTGCTTGAGCGGCGACAGGTAGTCGATGAACAGCTTACCGACGAGGTGATCCATCTCATGCTGAATACAGATTGCCAGCAGACCATCAGCTTCAAGCTCATAAGGTTTACCTTCACGATCGAGCGCGCGGATTTTCACCTTTTCTGCACGTGGTACTAAAGCACGCTGTTCAGGAATAGAGAGACAACCCTCTTCAATACCTGTTTCTCCGCTCTTTTCCAGCAGCTCAGGGTTAATTAATACCAGCTGCTCTTCACGATTTTCTGATACGTCAATAACGATAATGCGCTGATGAATATCTACCTGCGTTGCGGCCAGACCGATACCTTCTTCAGCGTACATCGTCTCGAACATATCATCGACGATACGCTGAATTTCTGCATTTACTTCTTCTACCGGTTTTGCGACTTTGCGAAGGCGCTCGTCCGGAATATGTAACACTTGCAAAACTGACATAGTTATCCAGAGTTGTGTTCAGGAGTTGGAAAGATTATTACCTCTATTCTAGACAAAACCCCCTGCAATTGACAGTCTCACTGACCAATCGCAAAGATTGTTAAAGTCGCTTGTGGCAGGGGAATAGGGATGACGCCGAGGGAAATTTGGTTACGTTTGATGAGAGTGAGCAGCCTGTATGGAGAAGGTGCTATCAGTGCCGCACGCCAGCTATGTTCATCTCCGACGCTAGAGCGAGAAGAGTTGCGTGCCCGTGGTTTGAATCTGGCGCAATCGAAGCATTTCCTCGGTGTTAACCAATGCGAAATCGATGCCACGCTGCAATGGCTGGAGCGGCCCAATTGCTATTTACTGACTGCCGAAGATCCGCTTTACCCACCCCAACTGCGGGCGATTGTCGACTTTCCTTGCGCTCTTTTAGTATGTGGAGATCCTGCGCTACTCAGTAGCCGGCAGCTGTCCGTCATCGGGAGTCGGTCGCACTCGTGGTATGGCGCTCGTTGGGGAAAACTATTTAGCGAAGCTTTAGCGCGTTATGGCATTACGATCACGAGCGGTCTGGCCCTTGGCATTGATGGTATTGCTCATCGTGGTGCGCTGGAAGGGAAAGGTAAAACGGTGGCAGTTTTAGGGAATGGCTTAGGAGAGATCTATCCTCGTCGCCATCAGGCGTTAGCGGAACAGATAATTAACGGTGGCGGAGCCGTCATTTCTGAGTTCCCGCTGTTTACTCCGCCCCTGCCGGGCAATTTTCCCCGTCGTAACCGAATTATCAGTGGCCTAAGCGCCGGTGTGTTGGTTATTGAAGCTGCGCTGAAAAGTGGCTCATTAGTGACGGTTCGTTATGCGCTGGAGCAGGGAAGGGATGTATTTGCTCTGCCAGGGCCGATTGGCAGCCCGGGTTCAGAAGGTCCTCATTGGCTCATCAAGCAGGGCGCGATTCCCGTAACAGCCCCTGAAGATATCGTCGAATACTGGCGAGATGAGCTACCGTATATTCTTCCTGAGCCAGATGAGGTAAATAATTGCGGTAATCGGCCTTCTGTAGCATTGCCATTTCCAGAGCTCCTGGCTAACGTAGGAGATGAGGTAACACCTGTTGACGTTGTCGCTGAACGTGCCGGCCAATCTGTGCCAGTAACCGTAGCCCAGCTACTAGAACTGGAGTTAGCAGGCTGGATCGCAGCTGTACCCGGCGGCTATGTCCGATTAAGGAGGGCAAGCCATGTTCGACGTACTGATGTATCTGTTTGAAACTTACATCCATAACGAAGCAGAAATGCGCGTGGATCAGGACAAGCTGACTCGGGATCTGACCGATGCCGGTTTTGAACGAGAAGATATCTATAACGCCCTAATGTGGCTCGAAAAACTGGCTGATTACCAGGAGGGGCTTGTTGCACCCATGCAGCTAGCTTCTGACCCACTCTCGTTACGAGTCTATACTGACGAGGAGTGTCAGCGTCTTGATGCGAGTTGCCGGGGATTCTTACTATTCCTTGAGCAAATTCAGGTGTTGAACCTCGAAACACGGGAAATGGTGATAGAGCGCGTGCTGGCGCTGGATACGGCAGAATTCGAGCTGGAGGATCTCAAATGGGTGATTCTGATGGTGCTGTTCAATATTCCCGGTTGCGAAAATGCCTACCAGCAAATGGAAGAATTACTCTTTGAAGTAAATGAAGGTATGCTGCACTAACTTTTTTGCTGCGACATTAGAATTGTTATGACCAAAACAGCGCTGTTTTCGGTGCGTAAAAACGAACCCTGCCCGCAGTGTGGGGCTGAACTGGTAATACGCTCCGGGAAGCACGGGCCTTTTCTCGGCTGCTCGCATTATCCTGACTGTGACTATGTCCGTCCCCTGAAAAGCCAAGTGGACGGACATATTGTCAAAGTTCTGGAGGGGCAAACGTGTCCGTCCTGCGGCGCGGTGCTGGTACTCCGCCAGGGGCGTTTTGGTATGTTTATCGGTTGTAGCAGCTATCCTGATTGCGAACATACTGAACTTATCGATAAGCCGGATGAAACTGCAATAGCCTGCCCACAATGCGGACAAGGGCATCTGGTTCAGCGCCGTTCACGGTTTGGAAAAAACTTCCATTCCTGCGATCGTTACCCCGATTGTCAGTTCGTCATTAACTTCAGGCCAGTGGCGGGCGAGTGTCCTGAGTGTCATTACCCGTTGCTAATCGAAAAGAAAACGGCGCAGGGCGTTAAGCGCTTCTGCGCCAGCAAACAATGTGGAAAGCCGATATCGGCGGAATAAATCTGTGAATAATAACCTGCCCTCAGAAGCCATCGTACGCGCTGTGGCGCTTCTGAATAATGAACATGTCATCGCCTATCCAACAGAAGCCGTTTTTGGCGTCGGTTGCGATCCCGATAGCGAAAAAGCCGTCATGAGTCTGCTCGCACTGAAGCAGCGTCCCGTTGAAAAGGGGCTGATTCTGATTGCTGCGAACTTTGAGCAACTCAAGCCGTATATTGACGATACGCAGCTGAGTGATGCGCAGCTAGCGGCTATTTTTTCGTGTTGGCCTGGGCCGGTAACATTTGTCTTCCCTGCCTGCGCTTCAACGCCGCGTTGGTTGACCGGGCGCTTCAATTCATTGGCGGTACGAGTCACGGATCATCCGCTGGTGGTCGAACTGTGTAAGGCTTACGGGAAACCGCTTGTTTCTACCAGCGCAAATTTATCGGGCCAGCCTCCTTGTCGCACGACGGCTGAGGTTTATACGCAGTTTGGCGCTGATTTCCCGGTAGTCGATGGGGCAACGGGCGGGCGTCAAAACCCATCTGAAATACGTGACGCCTTGACGGGCGAACTCTTCCGCCAGGGGTAACTCATGGAAACTTATGCCGTCTTCGGAAACCCGATTGCCCATAGCAAGTCGCCATCTATTCATCGGCTTTTTGCGCAGCAGCTGCAAATTACGCATCCCTATGGCCGTATCCTGGCTCCGCTCGATGATTTTGTTACCACGCTCGATGCTTTCTTTAATGAAGGTGGTAAGGGAGCGAACGTCACCGTGCCTTTTAAAGAAGAGGCCTTCGCGCGAGCTGATGAGTTAACTGAACGCGCAGCGCTGGCTGGTGCGGTCAATACGCTTAAACGGTTGGAGGATGGCCGCCTGCTTGGGGACAATACCGATGGTATTGGACTACTGAGCGATCTGGAACGGCTTGGTTTTATTAAACCTGGATTCCGGGTGTTGCTTATTGGCGCAGGTGGGGCTTCACGCGGCGTATTGCTTCCTCTCCTGTCGCTGGATTGCGCCGTGACTATTGTTAATCGTACCTATTCTCGCGCCCATGAACTGGCTACGCTTTTTTCTCATACCGGCAGCGTCCGCGCTTTAGATATAGAAGCATTAGGCGGTCAGGAATTTGATCTGATTGTTAATGCGACGTCCAGCGGTATTGACGGCGATGTTCCCGCGATCCCTGTTACCTTAATAAATCCTCATGTCTGTTGTTATGACATGTTTTACCAGAAAGGCTGTACGCCATTTTTAGCCCTCTGCCAGCAACACGGTGCGACAAAATGCGCTGATGGGTTGGGAATGCTGGTGGCGCAGGCTGCCCATGCGGTGCTGTTATGGCATGGCGTACTGCCAGAAATTACGCCAGTCATTGCAGCGTTGCAGAAGGAACTGAATGCGTGAACCAGGCTATTCAGTTTCCAGACAGAGAGATATGGGATGAAGCGCATCAATGTATCGCTTTTCCGGCATTAGTTAACGGCATGCAGCTTACCTGCGCCTTAACGTTAACGGTGCTCAAGAAGCGTTTTGGCGGTGAAGAACCCGCACAATGGCTGGCCGCTTTTCGTGAACATCGCTGGGATCTGGAAGATGAAGCCCAGGATCTCATTCTCGACCAGCGGGAAGATGCTCAGGGTTGGGTCTGGCTTTCCTGATCGAGATAATCACCTTTCCACTTTACATAGTTATTCGCTGAATATATGAGCCCCGCGATTTCCGCCTCCGTCAGGGGGCGTATCTGTTTTACCGGGTTACCAAAGTAAAGGTAGCCACTCTTGAGGCGTTTGTTCTGAGGCACCAGACTACCTGCGCCAATCATTATGTCGTCTTCAACAATCACGCCATCCAACAAAATCGAACCCATCCCGACCAGTACCCGATTACCAATAGTGCAGCCGTGTAGCATCACCTTATGCCCGACGGTAACATCATCGCCAATGATCAGTGGATTGCCTTGCGGATTAGATGGTGATTTATGCGTGACATGTAAGACGCTACCGTCCTGAATGTTGGTGCGAGCGCCTATTTCGACGTAATTCACATCGCCGCGAATCGCGACCAGAGGCCAGATACTGACGTCATCAGCCATTCTGACATCACCGATCACCACGCTGCTGCTGTCGATCATCACGCGCAGGCCCGTTTTAGGGAATAAATCTTTATAACGACGTAAACTGGTGGTCATGGTTACCTCAATAAACGAAGGGAGTGCAGAGACTTTGGTTGCTTTTTTGGCCGTCTGCAACCCTTTATTGTGGTAAAAATTGAGCGAATTGAGCAAGAACGCCGCGAAGCGGCTGAAAAACCATCATTTGGAAAAAAAGATCGAAAAAAGGCTTGTGCAAAAAAATGGGATCCCTATAATGCGCTCCCACTGACACGGCAGATGTGAATCACTTCACAAACAACCCGGTCGGTTGAAGAGAAAAATCCTGAAATAACGGGTTGACTCTGAAAGAGGAAAGCGTAATATACGCCACCTCGCAACGGTGAGCGAAAGCCGCGTTGCACTGCTCTTTAACAATTTATCAGACAATCTGTGTGGGCACTCAAAGTGACATGGATTCTTAACGTCTTCGGACGAAAAATGAATACCAAGTCTCTGAGTGAACATACGTAATTCATTACGAAGTTTAATTCACGAGCATCAAACTTAAATTGAAGAGTTTGATCATGGCTCAGATTGAACGCTGGCGGCAGGCCTAACACATGCAAGTCGAACGGTAGCACAGAGAGCTTGCTCTCGGGTGACGAGTGGCGGACGGGTGAGTAATGTCTGGGAAACTGCCTGATGGAGGGGGATAACTACTGGAAACGGTAGCTAATACCGCATAACGTCGCAAGACCAAAGAGGGGGACCTTCGGGCCTCTTGCCATCAGATGTGCCCAGATGGGATTAGCTAGTAGGTGGGGTAACGGCTCACCTAGGCGACGATCCCTAGCTGGTCTGAGAGGATGACCAGCCACACTGGAACTGAGACACGGTCCAGACTCCTACGGGAGGCAGCAGTGGGGAATATTGCACAATGGGCGCAAGCCTGATGCAGCCATGCCGCGTGTATGAAGAAGGCCTTCGGGTTGTAAAGTACTTTCAGCGGGGAGGAAGGGAGTAAGGTTAATAACCTTATTCATTGACGTTACCCGCAGAAGAAGCACCGGCTAACTCCGTGCCAGCAGCCGCGGTAATACGGAGGGTGCAAGCGTTAATCGGAATTACTGGGCGTAAAGCGCACGCAGGCGGTCTGTCAAGTCGGATGTGAAATCCCCGGGCTCAACCTGGGAACTGCATTCGAAACTGGCAGGCTGGAGTCTTGTAGAGGGGGGTAGAATTCCAGGTGTAGCGGTGAAATGCGTAGAGATCTGGAGGAATACCGGTGGCGAAGGCGGCCCCCTGGACAAAGACTGACGCTCAGGTGCGAAAGCGTGGGGAGCAAACAGGATTAGATACCCTGGTAGTCCACGCTGTAAACGATGTCGACTTGGAGGTTGTTCCCTTGAGGAGTGGCTTCCGGAGCTAACGCGTTAAGTCGACCGCCTGGGGAGTACGGCCGCAAGGTTAAAACTCAAATGAATTGACGGGGGCCCGCACAAGCGGTGGAGCATGTGGTTTAATTCGATGCAACGCGAAGAACCTTACCTACTCTTGACATCCAGAGAACTTAGCAGAGATGCTTTGGTGCCTTCGGGAACTCTGAGACAGGTGCTGCATGGCTGTCGTCAGCTCGTGTTGTGAAATGTTGGGTTAAGTCCCGCAACGAGCGCAACCCTTATCCTTTGTTGCCAGCGGTCCGGCCGGGAACTCAAAGGAGACTGCCAGTGATAAACTGGAGGAAGGTGGGGATGACGTCAAGTCATCATGGCCCTTACGAGTAGGGCTACACACGTGCTACAATGGCATATACAAAGAGAAGCGACCTCGCGAGAGCAAGCGGACCTCATAAAGTATGTCGTAGTCCGGATTGGAGTCTGCAACTCGACTCCATGAAGTCGGAATCGCTAGTAATCGTGGATCAGAATGCCACGGTGAATACGTTCCCGGGCCTTGTACACACCGCCCGTCACACCATGGGAGTGGGTTGCAAAAGAAGTAGGTAGCTTAACCTTCGGGAGGGCGCTTACCACTTTGTGATTCATGACTGGGGTGAAGTCGTAACAAGGTAACCGTAGGGGAACCTGCGGTTGGATCACCTCCTTACCTGAAAGAACCTGCCTTTGTAGTGCTCACACAGATTGTCTGATAGATGTAAAGAAGCAAGACGGCTGCGAAGTCGCGACACCTCGTGTCCCCTTCGTCTAGCGGTTAGGACTCCGCCCTTTCACGGCGGCAACAGGGGTTCGAATCCCCTAGGGGACGCCACTTGCTGGCTGTGAGTGAAAGGCACAACCAACCGATATCTCAAAACTCATCTTCGGGTGACGTTTGAGATATTTGCTCTTTAAAAATCTGGATCAAGCTGAAAATTGAAACGACACACAGCTAATGTGTGTTCGAGTCTCTCAAATTTTCGCGACACGACGATGTTTTACGAAACATCTTCGGGTTGTGAGGTTAAGCGACTAAGCGTACACGGTGGATGCCCTGGCAGTCAGAGGCGATGAAGGACGTGCTAATCTGCGAAAAGCGTCGGTAAGGTGATATGAACCGTTATAGCCGGCGATGTCCGAATGGGGAAACCCAGTGCAATTCGTTGCACTATCGTTAACTGAATACATAGGTTAACGAGGCGAACCGGGGGAACTGAAACATCTAAGTACCCCGAGGAAAAGAAATCAACCGAGATTCCCCCAGTAGCGGCGAGCGAACGGGGAGCAGCCCGGAGTCTGAATCAGCTTGTGTGTTAGTGGAAGCGTCTGGAAAGTCGCAGGGTACAGGGTGATACTCCCGTACACTAAAACACACAGGTTGTGAACTCGAAGAGTAGGGCGGGACACGTGGTATCCTGTCTGAATATGGGGGGACCATCCTCCAAGGCTAAATACTCCTGACTGACCGATAGTGAACCAGTACCGTGAGGGAAAGGCGAAAAGAACCCCGGCGAGGGGAGTGAAAAAGAACCTGAAACCGTGTACGTACAAGCAGTAGGAGCCTCTTTATGGGGTGACTGCGTACCTTTTGTATAATGGGTCAGCGACTTATATTCTGTAGCAAGGTTAACCGTATAGGGGAGCCGCAGGGAAACCGAGTCTTAACTGGGCGTTAAGTTGCAGGGTATAGACCCGAAACCCGGTGATCTAGCCATGGGCAGGTTGAAGGTTGGGTAACACTAACTGGAGGACCGAACCGACTAATGTTGAAAAATTAGCGGATGACTTGTGGCTGGGGGTGAAAGGCCAATCAAACCGGGAGATAGCTGGTTCTCCCCGAAAGCTATTTAGGTAGCGCCTCGTGAACTCATCTTCGGGGGTAGAGCACTGTTTCGGCTAGGGGGTCATCCCGACTTACCAACCCGATGCAAACTACGAATACCGAAGAATGTTATCACGGGAGACACACGGCGGGTGCTAACGTCCGTCGTGAAGAGGGAAACAACCCAGACCGCCAGCTAAGGTCCCAAAGTCATGGTTAAGTGGGAAACGATGTGGGAAGGCCCAGACAGCCAGGATGTTGGCTTAGAAGCAGCCATCATTTAAAGAAAGCGTAATAGCTCACTGGTCGAGTCGGCCTGCGCGGAAGATGTAACGGGGCTAAACCATGCACCGAAGCTGCGGCAGCGACACTATGTGTTGTTGGGTAGGGGAGCGTTCTGTAAGCCGTTGAAGGTGGCCTGTGAGGGTTGCTGGAGGTATCAGAAGTGCGAATGCTGACATAAGTAACGATAATGCGGGTGAAAAACCCGCACGCCGGAAGACCAAGGGTTCCTGTCCAACGTTAATCGGGGCAGGGTGAGTCGACCCCTAAGGCGAGGCCGAAAGGCGTAGTCGATGGGAAACAGGTTAATATTCCTGTACTCGGTGTTACTGCGAAGGGGGGACGGAGAAGGCTATGTTGGCCGGGCGACGGTTGTCCCGGTTTAAGCATGTAGGCGGATGTTCCAGGTAAATCCGGAACGTTATTAACGCTGAGGTGTGATGACGAGGCACTACGGTGCTGAAGTGACAAATGCCCTGCTTCCAGGAAAAGCCTCTAAGCATCAGGTAACATCAAATCGTACCCCAAACCGACACAGGTGGTCAGGTAGAGAATACCAAGGCGCTTGAGAGAACTCGGGTGAAGGAACTAGGCAAAATGGTGCCGTAACTTCGGGAGAAGGCACGCTGATATGTAGGTGAAGTGGTTTACCCATGGAGCTGAAATCAGTCGAAGATACCAGCTGGCTGCAACTGTTTATTAAAAACACAGCACTGTGCAAACACGAAAGTGGACGTATACGGTGTGACGCCTGCCCGGTGCCGGAAGGTTAATTGATGGGGTTATCCGTAAGGAGAAGCTCTTGATCGAAGCCCCGGTAAACGGCGGCCGTAACTATAACGGTCCTAAGGTAGCGAAATTCCTTGTCGGGTAAGTTCCGACCTGCACGAATGGCGTAATGATGGCCAGGCTGTCTCCACCCGAGACTCAGTGAAATTGAACTCGCTGTGAAGATGCAGTGTACCCGCGGCAAGACGGAAAGACCCCGTGAACCTTTACTATAGCTTGACACTGAACACTGGTCCTTGATGTGTAGGATAGGTGGGAGGCTTTGAAGCGTGGACGCCAGTCTGCGTGGAGCCATCCTTGAAATACCACCCTTTAATGGCTGGTGTTCTAACGTGGGCCCCTAATCGGGGTTGCGGACAGTGTCTGGTGGGTAGTTTGACTGGGGCGGTCTCCTCCTAAAGAGTAACGGAGGAGCACGAAGGTCAGCTAATCCTGGTCGGACATCAGGAGGTTAGTGCAATGGCATAAGCTGGCTTGACTGCGAGCGTGACGGCGCGAGCAGGTGCGAAAGCAGGTCATAGTGATCCGGTGGTTCTGAATGGAAGGGCCATCGCTCAACGGATAAAAGGTACTCCGGGGATAACAGGCTGATACCGCCCAAGAGTTCATATCGACGGCGGTGTTTGGCACCTCGATGTCGGCTCATCACATCCTGGGGCTGAAGTAGGTCCCAAGGGTATGGCTGTTCGCCATTTAAAGTGGTACGCGAGCTGGGTTTAGAACGTCGTGAGACAGTTCGGTCCCTATCTGCCGTGGGCGCTGGAGAATTGAGGGGGGCTGCTCCTAGTACGAGAGGACCGGAGTGGACGCATCACTGGTGTTCGGGTTGTCATGCCAATGGCATTGCCCGGTAGCTAAATGCGGAAGAGATAAGTGCTGAAAGCATCTAAGCACGAAACTTGCCCCGAGATGAGTTCTCCCTGACTCCTTGAGAGTCCTGAAGGAACGTTGAAGACGACGACGTTGATAGGCCGGGTGTGTAAGCGCAGCGATGCGTTGAGCTAACCGGTACTAATGAACCGTGAGGCTTAACCTTACAACGCCGAAGATGTTTTGGCGGATTTGAGAGAAGATTTTCAGCCTGATACAGATAACAGAATTTGCCTGGCGGCAACAGCGCGGTGGTCCCACCTGACCCCATGCCGAACTCAGAAGTGAAACGCCGTAGCGCCGATGGTAGTGTGGGGTCTCCCCATGTGAGAGTAGGGAACTGCCAGGCATCAAATTAAGTGTGCTGATATGGCTCAGTTGGTAGAGCGCACCCTTGGTAAGGGTGAGGTCCCCAGTTCGACTCTGGGTATCAGCACCAGTTTTTTAGGTTAAAGTTCGGCGATTAGAAAAGAATTTGCCTGGCAACGATAGCGCGGTGGTCCCACCTGACCCCATGCCGAACTCAGAAGTGAAACGCCGTAGCGCCGATGGTAGTGTGGGGTCTCCCCATGTGAGAGTAGGGCATTGCCAGGCATCAAATAAGTGAAAAGCCCATCCTGACGGATGGGCTTTTTGCGTTTTTGCGTCCACGAAAAAATCATATCCGGCAATGACGTTTCATCCGCTCGCTGTTATCCGAGGGAGCTTTGTCCGGGCTTCAGCAGCGGGCAATACAGTTTAAGCATCGTGGGGCTTACCTTCGGGGAAAGCGGTACCGGATATGACTCCGGTACCTGTCATGTCAGAGAAGAGAAAGGAATTAACGCGTCAATGCCACGATACCGAGCGTCAGACCAGCTATCGCGGCTGCGCCTCCGGCAATCGCGCCAGCAGTTTCCCAGTTATCCTGGGTCGTTCCTTTCATACAGGTATTGGTGTGGACTAATCTACCTTCAGAATCATAAACCGGCACACACGGAGAGTCGTGCGCACAGCCGGCGAGCAGCGTTGCCAGCAATGCCACTATAATAAATTTATTCATGATGTTACCTCTAAATAATCCGCTTCGCTGTATTGGAGAACCCATACACCTACGGAACGGTTTATTTTATCATCAGCAATACAGGGCGCCGCTAGAGTAAATAATCTCAATTTATGAGTAACGTAAATATCGTGAAGAAAGTCAGAAGACGATAGATAAATAATGTGTATGGGAAACCGCGGCAATTATTAAAAATTAATAAATACATTTAATATCATCAGGATAGTTACCGATACGCAGACGAAAAAAAGGCACCAGAAAGGTGCCTTTAGGTAAGAGTATTTACTCTGCGTGTTTCGTAAAACGGCGTCTTACCACCACGAAGAAGACGGGGACGAAGAAGATAGCCAGCAATGTCGCCATCAGCATTCCGCCCATAACGCCGGTACCGACCGCGTTTTGGGCGCCGCTGCCGGCTCCGTGGCTAATTACCAGAGGCAGAACCCCCAGGATAAAGGCCAGCGAAGTCATCAGGATAGGGCGTAAACGCATACGAGATGCTTCAAGTGTGGCTTCGATAATTCCTTTGCCTTCCTTATCCATCAGGTCTTTCGCAAACTCAACGATAAGAATAGCGTTTTTCGCAGACAGGCCGATAGTTGTTAATAAACCCACCTGGAAATAAACGTCATTATTAAGCCCACGTAACGACGCTGCCAGCAGTGCTCCAACCACCCCTAATGGAACGACGAGCATGACGGAGAAGGGAATAGACCAGCTTTCATAAAGCGCCGCAAGACACAAAAAGACAACGATAAGTGAAATGGCATATAAAGCTGGCGCCTGATTACCGGATAAACGTTCTTGATAAGACATCCCCGTCCAGTCGTAGCCGATCCCAGTAGGAAGCTTGCTGGCCAATTGCTCCATTAAAATCATCGCATCACCGGTACTTTTCCCGGGCGCCGCTTCGCCAAGCATTTCCATAGAGGGCAAACCATTGTAGCGCTCCAGGCGCGGGGAGCCATAAACCCAGCGCGAAGTCACAAAAGCGGAGAACGGGACCATTTCGCCATTCGCGCTGCGGACGTACATATTATTGATATCGCTCGGCAGCATACGGAATTTTGCATCGGCCTGAACGTAGACTTTTTTCACTCGCCCATGGTCAATAAAGTCGTTGACGTAATATCCCCCCAACGCCGCGGAAATGGTCTCATTGATATCGGATAGCGAAATACCCAGAGCCTGAGCTTTCTCCTGATCGACATCCAGCTTGAATTGCGGCGTGTCTTCGAGCCCATTCGGGCGAACGCGTACCAGCTGATCCGGATGCTCTCTCACCATACCAAGGAGCTGATTACGGGCCTGGGTTAGCGCGCTATGGCCGAGGTTGCCCTGATCGATAAGCTCAAAGTCAAAACCCGTGGCCGTACCCAGCTCGATAATAGCCGGCAGGTTGAAAGGGAAGACCATGGCATCTTTAATCTGGCTGAAGGCGGCGGTTGCTCGTTTGATGATGGCCTCAACGCCATTTTCGGAACCACTGCGTTCTTCCCATGGCTTCAGGCTGACAAACGCCATACCGGAGTTTTGGCCCTGACCGCTAAAGCTAAAGCCGTTAACGGTAAAGACGCTTTCAACGTTCGCCTTCTCTTTATGCAGGTAGTAATCGGTAACCGTATCGAGCACTTTTTGCGTGCGCTCCTGCGTTGCGCCTGAAGGCAGTTGGATCATGGTCATAAATACCCCCTGATCCTCATCCGGCAAGAAGGAGGTGGGCAGGCGCACAAAGAGCACGGCCATACCCACAACGATCAGCAAATAGATGATGAGATAGCGTCCGGTACAGCGCAGGATCCCACTAACGCTGTTAGTGTAGTGGCTCACGCTACGATCGAATTTCGCGTTAAACCAACCAAAAAATCCTTTTTTCTCATGATGATCGGCTGATGCGGGTTTCAATAATGTAGCGCAAAGCGCGGGGGTCAGGATCAGCGCCACCAGTACGGACAGCGCCATGGCGGAGACGATGGTGATAGAGAATTGCCGATAAATCGCTCCCGTAGAACCGCCAAAGAAGGCCATCGGGACAAACACCGCCGAGAGCACCATGGCAATGCCAACCAGCGCCCCCTGTATTTGCGCCATCGATTTTTCCGTCGCCTCTTTTGGCGGAAGCTTCTCTTCAACCATGACGCGTTCGACGTTTTCCACCACCACGATAGCATCGTCGACCAGAAGGCCTATTGCCAGCACCATGCCAAACATGGTTAGCGTATTGATGGAGTAACCGAACGTTGCCAGGACGGCAAAGGTGCCGAGCAGGACGACCGGAACCGCAATAGTGGGGATCAGCGTGGCCCGGATATTCTGTAAAAACAGGTACATTACCAGGAAGACGAGGATAATTGCCTCAAACAGCGTCTTCACGACCTCATGAATTGAGATTTTCACAAACGGCGTGGTGTCGTAAGGATAGACGACCTTCATCCCCTGGGGGAAGTACGGCTGCAGTTCGGCAAGCTTCGCTTTAATCGCAGCGGCGGTATCGAGGGCATTGGCGCCGGTAGCGAGTTTAATTCCCAGGCCTGAAGCCGGTTTTCCATTGATTTTAGCGACAACGTTGTAGTTCTCACCACCCAGCTCAATACGTGCCACATCTTTCAGATGCACCACTGAGCCATCCGCGTTCACGCGCAGCGTCACTTTGCCAAACTCTGCCGGGTCTTTCAGCCGTGTCTGAGCAATGATGGAGGCGTTTAGCTGCTGGCCTTTAAGGGCCGGCGTACCGCCAAGCTGGCCTGCTGCAATCTGATCGTTCTGTATCTGTAGCTGGTTAATGACGTCGACAGGCGTGAGGTTGTACTTATTCAGGAGATTGCCGTCCAGCCAGACGCGCATTGCATACTGCGCCCCGAAGAGCTGTACATCGCCAACGCCGTTAAGGCGGCTGATGGTATCTTTGACGTTCGATGCGACATAGTCAGAGATATCATCCTGAGTGGTGCTGGCGTTATCGGAGATGAATCCAGCAACCATCAAGAAGCTACTGCTTGATTTCTCGACGCTAATCCCCTGCTGCTGTACTTCCTGAGGCAGAAGCGGCGTCGCCAGCTGGAGTTTATTCTGCACCTGAACTTGCGCAATATCCGGATCCGTACCCGACGTAAAGGTCAGAGTGATGGTCACGCCGCCTGCAGAATCGCTGGTTGAGGACATGTACATCAGGTTATCGATACCGTTCATGTTCTGTTCGATAACCTGAGTCACCGTATCCTGAACGGTTTGCGCGTCCGCACCCGGATAGGTTGCGGAGATCGCCACCGCTGGCGGCGCGATAGTCGGGTATTGTGCAATCGGTAGCTGCATAATCGCGAGGCCACCAGCAATCATCATGATGATCGCCAGCACCCAGGCGAAGACCGGTCGATGAATAAAAAACTTAGACATAGGGATTTGTACCTTATTGCGCGACGGACGTCGCGGTATCCTCTTCGGCCTTCACGGTGACGCCGGGACGTACTTTCTGCAGACCGCTGACGATAACTTTTTCACCGGCTTTCAGACCGCTGGTGACTAACCACTTATCGCCAATCGCCTGCGCAGCGGTGACAGCCCGCGTTTCCACCTGGTTTTTGTCATTAACGAGCATCACGCTGGCCTCGCCGCGCGGCGTGCGGGTGACTCCCTGCTGGGGAACGAGAATGGCATTCGGCGACACGCCTTCATCAATGCGGGCGCGAACAAACATTCCTGGCAGCAAAGCGTGCTGTGGGTTAGGGAAGATCGCGCGTAGCGTAATTGAGCCGGTGCTCTCATCCACGGTGACATCAGAGAACTGTAAAGCGCCCTGAAGCGTATAAGGCTGACCGTTTTCCATAATCAACTGCACGTTTTTGGTGTCATTGCCGTGCTGCAGACTTTCCTGTTTCAGGCGCATGAAATCATTACTGGATTCGGTAACGTCCACATAAATGGGGTCGAGCTGCTGTACCGTCGCCATCGCGTCGGCCTGACCGTTCGTCACCAGGGCGCCTTCGGTCACGCTCGATTTGCCGATACGGCCGCTGATGGGAGAGGTCACTTTGGTGTAGGCCAGATTAATACGCGCGCTTTCCACGGCTGCTTTTGCAGCGATAACATCGGCATCAGCCTGGCGTGCGGTCGCCACCGCCTGATCGTACTCTTGCTGGCTGATATATTTTGTGCCGAGAAGAGGCGCGTAGCGTTTTACCGTTAAATGGGCGATGGCGGCTGCGGCCTCCGCTTTCGCTTCATCGCCCTTTGTGCTGTTGTAAGCTGCCTGATAAGTCGCCGGATCGATTTGATAAAGCGACTGTCCTGCGCTGACATCGCTACCTTCGACAAAGTTACGCTGCAGGATTATTCCATTCACCTGCGGGCGGACTTCCGCGACGCGGTAGGCTGATGTGCGGCCGGGTAGCTCCGTGGTGACGGATAGCGGCGCGCTGTGTACCACATAAACGGAAACCTGGGGTATCTGTGCATGTGGTTGCCCATCGCCTGAATTATCGCAACCGCTGAGCAAGATAGCCGAGATGATAAGGCTGGATAAAAGTGTAACCCTGACATGAGGTGTCATTGCTGTTCCTTATAGATTATGAGCCTGATTTGGCCACGAATCTGTGCAAGAAATAATGAATTAAAATGCGGTTTGTTATCCTACAAATAAAAAACGGTGGATGTAAGACATAGTTATTTTTTATCCATCAGCAAGGCACGTAAAAACAAAATATCAGGGATTATGTTTTTAGAATGATCTCAAATTAAAATTTGCTTACATTGATATTTAATTTATGAATGAATTGGAATTAATTATTTGTTGTGTGTATTTATTTTATTTTAGTTTGAGATTTAACTTATCTGTATTTTTGCTAAACAATATTGATTGTCAGATGCTAGGTTTATACCTATTCAGCTATTTCCCACACTCTCAATCTGGCGTTGAGTGGAGCACCGTATGCCTAGAAGAACGAAAGAAGATGCGCTAAAGACCCGGCAGCTTCTGATTGAGTCCGCCATTCAGCAGTTTGCCCTACGCGGCGTGACCAGCACCACCTTAGCCGATATTGCTGATGCTGCTGGCGTCACGCGCGGAGCGGTGTACTGGCACTTTGCGAGCAAAGCGGAGCTATTTAATGAAATATGGCAACAGCAGCTGCCGCTACGCGACCTGCTTCAGCATGAATTTCCCCAAAAAGAGAGCAAGGATCCGCTCAGCACGCTACGAGAGAAATTTATTATTGGCTTACAATATATCGCCAATAATCCCCGTCAGCGTGCGTTGATGCAAATTCTGTATCAGAAATGTGAGTTTTCCAGCGACATGATGCCGGAAGCTGAGATTCGTAAGAGAATTGGATTTAGTTACCCGATTATTGGCGGGATTTTGCAGCTCTGTATTCGTAACGGATTATTACCAGCGGAAACGAATGTTGAAGTTTCATTAATTGTTTTACACAGCGCGTTTACCGGTATTATTAAAAACTGGCTGGTGGAGCCGGGACAATTTGATCTGTATCGCCAGGCGCCCGCTTTGGTTGATAATATTATGTCGATCCTTTGTGGGACTACACGACAGCTGGCGACAGTGAGCCATTACAATCAATGAAATAAAAAAGGCGCTTCCCCATGCCGAAGAGCGCCTTTTATATCAAACATTTAACTGATTAGTATCAGTTCATGCCGTATTTTTTCAATTTTTTACGCAGAGTACCACGGTTGATGCCCATCATCAGGGCAGCACGGGTCTGGTTACCGCGGGTGTATTGCATCACCATGTCCAACAGGGGCTGTTCTACTTCAGCCAGTACCAGCTCATACAGGTCATTAACATCCTGACCGTTCAGTTGAGCAAAATAGTTCTTCAGTGCCTGTTTAACCGAGTCACGCAGGGGCTTTTGAGTCACCTGATCCTGAGAGTTAACGGTAGAAACGGTCAGTACGTCAGAATTTACGCGTTGTTCGAACATAGTTCTGTCAGCTCTTTATTTCTATTACGCAAAATTTTCGAAGTATGCCTCCAACGCCTCCAGCTGTTCGCTGGAATCTTCTATGGCGTTGAATGTGCGCCGAAACTGGTCATCTGGAGCGTGTTCCTGCAGATACCAGGATACGTGTTTGCGTGCGATTCGGTACCCTTTTGCCTGGCCATAAAAGCCATGCAGTTCCCGAACGTGTGCACAAAGCAAGCGCTTAACCTCTGCCAACGGCAGCGGGGGCAGCAGCTCTCCAGTGTCCAGATAGTGCTGGATTTCCCGAAAGATCCAGGGTCTTCCCTGAGCGGCACGGCCTATCATAAGGGCATCTGCCCCCGTATAGTCGAGCACAGCTCTGGCTTTAAGCGGGTCAGTAATGTCGCCATTCGCGATAACCGGAATGGAAACTTTCTGCTTAACTGCCCGAATACTGTCGTACTCAGCATCTCCGTTAAACAAGCAGGCGCGCGTGCGTCCGTGAATAGTCAGAGCCTGAATGCCACATTCTTCAGCCAGTTGGGCAATTTCTACACAGTTACGGTGTTCCGGTTCCCAACCGGTGCGAATCTTGAGAGTTACGGGAACGTCCACTGCTTTGACGACCGCCGTCAGGATGGACTTCACCTGGTCGGGGTACTGCAAGAGGGCTGAACCTGCAAGCTTACGATTCACCTTTTTAGCCGGACACCCCATATTGATATCAATAATCTGGGCGCCGCTTTCCACGTTAATACGGGCGGCTGCAGCCATCTCTTCCGGCACGCTGCCGGCGATTTGCACGGTACGAATACCGGGCTCATCAACGTGCACCATCCGTAAGCGGGACTTGTCGCTCTCCCAAACCTGCGGGTTGGAGGACATCATCTCGGATACGGTCAATCCTGCTCCCATCTCGTAACACAACGTCCGGAATGGTCTGTCAGTAATGCCAGCCATAGGCGCTGCGATGAGTCGATTCCTGAGCTGGTAGTGTCCGATGCGCATGAGTTAAGAAATGACCATACTGTGACTGCAAGGCGGCGTATATTACGCATTTTTTGCACGAGATGAAAGGCCAAACTTTGAGCAATCCTCTGCGGTGGATCAAAGAATCGCCGTGAAGATTAGCGTCCATGAATAATTAGCTTTATAAATCATTGCATTAAAAATATGTGATGAATTTATCTACACATATAATTTTGTCTAACTTCTCATTTTTTCTTCCCGGAGCCGGCTGCGGGCAAGATAATCTGCTGAAGAAATCAGCAAATTACCTTGGCTTTATGTGAGTTAGCTCTCATTTCAGAACATGATCGTGAAGCATCTCTGATGTTTACTCTATGACCACGCGACCGTTCAGCGGCTGTACCGGACGATTGTTATCGTGATGCATAGCGTGGCTGAATTTTGCCAGCTGCGCTGAAGAAAGGGTCAGGGGATGCTTAAGCACAATCCAGGTTACCCCTTCTGAACAAGGCGGAGTGGTCAGAGAGCCGCTAAAGCGCCAGTAGGTTTTATCTATGGGAAGCAGGGCGTTGAGATCCATTTGCGTGACAATTTTAGCCGTCTGCTCAGCCTGCTCGGGCATGGTGGCCCACAGCTTGTTCAGTTCTGTATTTTCCGCGCCCTGCTCGAACATCACCGCCACCACGGCGACGGCGCCTTTAGCATTCTTATGTACCAGATGCATCTCCATCGCATAGTGCTTGCCGTGGACCGTGTTTTCGCTCGGGGCATGGAAATGGAACTGCTGGAGGATAAATGGCGTACCGTCAATCGTAATGGTGTCCGCTGTCGTGGTCTTTAGCGCCGCCTGGATGGTATGGCCATTATTAATGAGCGTGATTGGGCCATCGATGTAGTGCGTATCCAGCGGTGAAAGGTGGGTTTTGAACGTGGTATCGATGTTGATAGGGGATTGGTTCATGCCGTTCTGGCAGGTTTTATACTCCTCATTGAGCGCCCCCCAGTGTTCCGGCGAACCTTCGCCTTCATAGCTCCAGTGGGAAGCGAAAACCGTAACGGGCATCATGCTTAACGCCAACAATGCCGCCTTGCCTAAAGATGTTTTCATATAATTCGTCCGATGAATAGAATGATGATTTTATTGGTAACTACACTACGTTACCTCATCATCTTATTCTTATTGAGCGCAAGATTATGTACAGAAAACGCGAAAAGTTGTGGCCTGCGATGAGGCCACAAGGAGAGATTACTTTTTATAACCGGTAATCCGGCACCACTCCTCTTTTTCCACGACGGGATCGAGCTCAAAGAGCTCGGCGTAGGCTTCACAAACGCTTTCCGCCTGGCTGGCAAGGATACCGGAAAGCCCCAGCAGACCGCCTGTAACCGGCAGCACGCTGATAAGAGGGGCCAGCTCGCGTAATGGGCCAGCCAGAATGTTGGCGACCACCACATCGGCTTTCATCGCCTCTGGCTGATCCTTGGGCAGATAAAGTTCCAGGCGTTCAGAGACCCCGTTACGTTCGGCATTATCGCGGCTGGCCTGAATGGCCTGCGGATCGATATCAATACCGATAGCTTTCGCCGCGCCCAGCTTTAATGCCGCGATAGCCAGAATGCCTGAGCCGCAGCCAAAATCGATAATCGTTTTACCCGCGAGATCGAGTCCATCCAGCCACTGCAGGCACATCGCGGTGGTGGGATGCGTACCGGTACCAAACGCCAGGCCCGGATCGAGCATCACGTTCACGGCGTTTTCATCCGGAACATCGCGCCAGCTCGGGCAAATCCACAGTCGTTGACCAAAGCACATAGGGTGGAAGTTATCCATCCACTCGCGCTCCCAGTCTTTATCTTCCAGTTGTTCGATTTTATGCACGAAACCGACGCCCAACAGCGGATGCTGCTGCAGAATGGCGACCACCTCTTCCATATCGGTTTCGGCGTCAAACAGACCGATAACGTCCGTATCGCCCCACAGACGGGTTTCACCCGGTAGAGGTTCGAAGACCGGCGTATCGTGAGTATCCTGGAAAGTAATGGAAACGGAACCCGCTTCCATCAGCGCATCACTCAGCTCTTCCGCGTTCGCGCCGGTAGTATTCAATTTCAGTTGGATCCATGGCATGGCAAAACTCTTTATTTATCAGTAGTCAATACGGCGGCTTGCGGGGCGGAGGTACCGAACCGGTTTCCGACCAGGAAAGCCAATAAGCTTAACAGCAACGAGGGCACTATCGGATGGAAGCCCAGGTACTGAAGATTAAAAGTGGCGAGTATGGCATAGAGTACGCCGCCGACGATCATCGCGCTCAATGCGCCTGTTGCATTCGCCCGTTCCCAGTACAGACCCAGAACCAGCGGCCATAAGAACACGGCCTCAAGGCCGCCGAACGCCAGCAGGTTGAGCCAGATGATCATCTCAGGCGGACGCCAGGCGGCCAGCATCATCAGGATCCCCAGCACCAGCGTGGCGATCGTTGAGATCCGCTTTAGCTTCTGTTCATTATGTTTTTTCGTCGGCTGAGCGCTGAGCCAAAGATCTTTAATGATCGTAGCTGAAGCCTGCAATAAATGGGCATTGACGTTCGACATGATCGCGGCCATCGGGGCCGCCAGAAACAGACCCGCAGCCCAGGGGGGGAGAACCTGCACCATCAGGGTCGGGATAACCTGATCCGGGACGGTCAGGTGGGGCAAAACGGCTCTACCCAGCGCGCCGGCCAGATGCATACCAAACATCAGGATCGCGACAACGATGGTACCGATGATGATGCCGCGGTGCACCGCTTTACTATCTTTATAAGAGATGCAGCGCACGGCGGTGTGCGGCAGGCCGATAACCCCGAAGCACACCAGAACCCAGAAGGAGGTCATAAATGCCGGAGTGAGGATATCGTTCGCTCCGTGCGGCGATACCAGCTTCGGGTCGATATGCTGCAGCGTATCCACGGCGTTATGCAATCCGCCTGCCGCGTGTACGACGCCAACCAGCAAGACGATGGTGCCGATCAGCATGACCATACCTTGCATCGTGTCGTTGAGGACGCTGGCGCGGAAGCCGCCGAAGGCGGTGTACAGCGCGATAGTGATGCCGAAGATCAGCAGGCCCGTTTCATATTTGATGCCGGCGGCGGTTTCCAGCAGGCGGGCGCCGCCGATAAACTGCACGGCAATCGCCCCGACAAAGGCGACCAGCAGGCTTACGCTCGCTATCCAGACGACCGCGCGGCTTTGGTAGCGCGCCTGTAGCATATCGTTAAGGGTAATCGCGTTATAGCGCCGCGCCAGAATGGCGAACTTTTTGCCGAGTATCCCTAATGACAGCCAGATTGTTGGCACCTGAATCATCGCCAGCAGCACCCAGCCAAGTCCATATTTATAGGCGGCTCCCGGCCCGCCGATAAAAGAACTGGCGCTGATATAGGTGGCGGTTAGCGTCATTGCGAGAACGAAGCCGCCCATCGAACGGCTACCGAGAAAGTATTCGCTGAGAAAGCTGCCGCTGCTGCGTTTGCGCATCGCGTAAATCGACAGACCAAACACGACCAACAGGTAAACGAGCAGTACAACGATGATTTCAAACTGCATCGTTATCCTCCAGGGAAATATCGCGGAAGATGAAACGCACCATCGCCCAGCACAGCAGAATAAACACCAGCGGTACCAGCAGGCAGGCCATTTCAAACCAGTGCGGCAGACCGGTGATACCAATACCGACGCCCGGCAGATAGGCGGCAGCCAGCCAGGCCGCAAGGTAGAGAAGGGTTAGCCACAGCGCCCAGCGCGCCTCTTTATGGGCCTGAACAAAACGCTTGTCCATTTTTTGTCCCCTGAGGATGAAGAAAGCGGGGATTGTACCGCATGGCAAAGAGGAGGGGAGAGAAAAAGAAAAAAGGCCGGGTTATCCGGCCTTTTGCAACGATGGCAGAATTACTTCTCCTGCAATCCGAGTTTTTTCTCCAGATAGTGGATATTGGTGCCACCATTCTGGAAATGCTCGTCGTTCATGATGCGAATCTGCAGATCAACGTTGGTTTTGATGCCGTCGATAATCAGCTCCTGCAGCGCATTCTTCATGCGGGCAATCGCGACATCACGGTTTTCGCCATAGCAGATCAGCTTCCCGATCATGGAGTCATAGTACGGAGGCACGGTGTAGCCTGCGTAGATATGAGACTCCCAGCGCACGCCAAAACCGCCCGGCGCGTGGAAGCGGGTAATTTTACCCGGGCTCGGCAGGAAGGTATTCGGGTCTTCGGCGTTGATACGGCATTCCACCGCATGGCCTTTAACCACAACTTCTTCCTGCTTGATGGACAGCGGCTGCCCTGCAGCGATACGCAGCTGTTCTTTAATCAGGTCGACGCCGGTGATCATTTCGGTTACCGGATGTTCAACCTGAATACGGGTGTTCATTTCGATGAAATAGAACTCGCCGTTTTCGAACAGAAACTCAAAAGTACCCGCGCCGCGATAGCCGATATCGACGCACGCTTTGGAGCAACGCTCGCCGATATAGCGACGCAGTTCCGGCGTAATGCCCGGCGCTGGCGCCTCTTCGACCACTTTCTGGTGACGACGCTGCATGGAGCAGTCGCGCTCAGCCAGATAGATAGCGTTACCCTGGCCATCAGCCAGTACCTGGATCTCGATGTGACGAGGATTCTCCAGGTATTTCTCCATATACACCATGTCGTTGTTGAAAGCGGCTTTCGCTTCCGCTTTGGTCATGGAGATGGATTGCGCCAGCTCAGCATCGCTGCGCACGACGCGCATACCGCGACCGCCGCCGCCGCCGGAGGCTTTGATAATCACCGGGTAGCCAATGCGTTTTGCATGAGCGCGGTTAACGTCCATATCTTCGCCTAGCGGGCCGTCAGAGCCCGGTACGGTCGGAACGCCGGCTTTCTTCATTGCGGTGATAGCCGACACTTTGTCGCCCATCAGGCGGATGGTGTCAGCTTTCGGACCGATAAAGATAAAGCCGGAACGCTCAACCTGCTCAGCGAAGTTTGCGTTTTCGGACAAAAATCCGTAACCCGGGTGAATAGCCACCGCGCCGGTGATTTCAGCAGCGCTGATAATCGCCGGGATATTAAGGTAGCTTTTTACGGACGGCGCCGGGCCGATACAGACCGTCTCATCCGCTAACAATACGTGTTTTAAATCGCGATCCGCCGTTGAGTGCACAGCAACGGTCTTGATGCCCAGTTCTTTACAGGCACGCAGGATACGCAATGCAATCTCGCCGCGGTTGGCGATAACAATTTTATCCAGCATGTTCGCCTCGTTATTCGATGACGACCAGTGGCTCGTCAAATTCTACCGGTTGACCACTTTCGACCAGAATGGCTTTCACCACGCCGGATTTATCGGCTTCGATCTGGTTCATCATTTTCATGGCTTCAACGATGCACAGGGTATCGCCCGCGTTAACTTTCTGACCGATTTCGATGAAGGCTTTCGCGTCCGGGCTCGGGGTGCGGTAGAAAGTACCAACCATTGGGGAACGTACGATGTGGCCACTGATTTCCGCTGCCGCAGGGGCTTCCATTGCTGGCGTTGCCGCAGAGGCGACTGCGTTAGACAGCGCTGGCTGTTGCTGCATCATCGGTGCGGCATAAGCCTGTTGCATCACCGGGAAACCTGCATTTGGCGCGGCACGGCTGATGCGTACAGACTCTTCGCCTTCAGAAATTTCCAGTTCGGAGATGCCTGATTCTTCAACCAGCTCGATCAGTTTTTTAATCTTACGAATATCCATGAGTGGGTTCCGTACTCTTTGTTTAGTGTGATTGTGACAGGCGTGTTAGCACCGTCTGTAAAGCATATGAATTACTGCTGTTGCAAGACGCCGCGCTTCTTCAGAAGCCGACAGGTTAAGCCTCCGATGCTCGAAAGCAAAAAGCGAAACTTATCGGCCAATATGCGGCTATCTTCTGCCATTCTCGGGTAAAAAACAAAATATACCTTCGATGCGCGATTGTCACCTTTTCGGGACTCAAAAAGCCCGTCAGGAAAACCAAAGTCGCACATTATAACGATTTCGTAGCAATTGGCAGCTAAATACTGGTCTTATCAGGGAAGATTATCAACCGCTATCGTGAAAAGAGTGGCGGTTGATAAAAGAACTGCGGGAAACTGCACATATCCGGAATTAGCGCCACCACTGGCGGAACTTCTTGTATCGCCATGCCAGAAGCAGGACCGCCAGCAGCGCATAAATTATCGGTTGCGGGGATAAAATCTTCACCGACCACAGGTAGTGGATGGGGGCGAGGATCGCGACAACATAGACGAAGTTATGCAATGTTTGCCAGCGACGCCCCAATTTTCGCTGCATCGCTTGCGTTGACGTCGCCGCCAGCGCCAGCAGAATCAGCCAGCTGATTAACCCCAGCGTCAGGTAGGGGCGGGTGAACACTTCTGTACCCAATAGCGTCAGATTGTTAATCCCAAGTTCGAGCAGCGTATAGCTGGTCAAATGCAGCGTTGCCCAGGCAAAGCACCATAAACCGAGTAAACGCCGGGTGCGTATCAATAACGGCTGTTTAGCGTAGCGCGCCAGCGGCGAAACAAGCAAGGTAGCCAGCAGGAATTTAAGAGCCATCCTACCGGTGAAGTGCTGGATATCCTTTGCCGGATCGGCGCTGAAATACCCTTGATGCCCGGCCCAAAACAGCCAGACAAAAGGCAAAAAGCCGGCAAGATGGAGAAGCGCTTTCAGCCAGGTTATCTGCTTTACAGTCAGGCGCACTAGTAATTCTCCCGCAGGTTCAGGCCCCGGTAGAGCGAGGCCACTTCCTCGGCATAGCCGTTGAAGAGCAACGTTGGCTGGCGTTTGACGTCGAGTACGCCGCCTGCGCCGATAAAGCGCTCGGTTGCCTGCGACCAGCGGGGATGATCGACATGCGGGTTGACGTTGGCGTAGAAGCCATATTCCTCAGGCCCGGCGAGGTTCCAGGTGGTGGGGGGACGTTCACGAGTCAGTTCGATACTGACGATCGACTTTATCCCTTTGAAACCGTACTTCCAGGGAACGGTGAGTCGAACCGGAGCGCCGTTTTGCGGGGGCAACGCTTTGCCATACACGCCGACGCTGAGCAGCGTCAGAGGATGCATGGCTTCATCGAGCCGCAGCCCTTCGACATAGGGATACGCCAGCCCGCCGCCGATAAAACGATCCTTCTGGCCCGGCATCTGTTCAGGCGCATAAAGCGTTTTAAACGCGACGTAGCGTGCATTGCTGGTGGGTTCGACCAGCGACAGCAGTTTATGTAGCGGGAAGCCGACCCACGGAATCACCATCGACCAGGCTTCGACGCAGCGCATGCGGTAAATTCTCTCCTCCAGCGGGAAGCGGCTGGTCAGGTCGTCATGATCGAGCGTGAGGGGTTTTGCCACTTCACCGCCGATCGTTAGCGTCCAGGGGTCAGTGCGCAGGCTTCCGGCATTTGCCGCCGGATCGGCTTTATCCAGGCCGAACTCATAAAAGTTGTTGTAGCCTGATACCTTATCTTCCGGCGTTAACGTGAGATTGTTTTGCCATTGCGCCGGTTTATCGAACGTCAGCGCTTTACCCGCCGGTGCCGGCGGGCGGTCGTTGCCTTTAAACCAATCCAGCAGGTCAGCTTGCGCGGAGGGGGAGAGGGAAAGGGCGGTCGCGCTAATCCCCAGCATTTTCAGGACCTGGCGACGTTGCAACATAAAAACGGATTCTGCCGTCACGTCGGCTTCCGTCAGTTTTTTGGGTTTCATGGCATCCTCCGTCATGCGTTTTTCTTAGCATGGCGGAGGCGCAGCGTTATTGCGAATATGTCACGAAAAATTGCAGATTAGGCGATTTTGACCAGCGTGCGGCCCTGAATTTTATTGCTCATGATCTTATCGGCAAACGCAGGGGCTTCCGCGAGGGTGATTTCCGTTGCGCTTTGCGCGTAGAAAGATTCCGGGAGATCGCGAACCAGCCGCTGCCAGGCCTCGGCCCGGCGCGCGGGAGGGGTCATCACCGAGTCAACGCCCTGCAGGCGCACGTTACGCAGAATAAAGGGCATCACGGTAGTGGGCAGAGCAAAGCCGCCTGCCAGACCGCAGGCGGCGACGCAGCCGCCGTAGTTCATCTGCGCCAGTACTTTTGCCAGCACTTTATCGCCAACGGTGTCAACGGCACCGGCCCACAGCTGTTTTTCCAGCGGCCGGGTTTCGGCGAACTCATCGCGGCTAAGAATGCGCTGAGCGCCGAGGTTTTTAAGATATTCATGCGTGCTTTCGCGCCCGGAAACCGCCGCCACCTTGTACCCGAGATGATGCAGCAAAGCGACCGCGGTGCTGCCGACACCGCCGCTGGCCCCGGTGACCACCACTTCGCCGTCTTCAGGACGGATCCCGGCGTCTTCCAGCGCCATCACGCACAGCATCGCGGTGAAACCCGCGGTACCAATCACCATGGCTTTACGTCCATCCAGGCCTTGAGGCATCGCCACCAGCCAGTCGCCTTTAACGCGAGCGCGCTCCGCCAGACCGCCCCAGTGGTTTTCCCCCACGCCCCATCCGGTCAGCAGCACCTGCTGGCCGGCGTGGAAGCGAGGATCTTCGCTGCTGTGGACAAAACCGGCAAAATCGATGCCAGGAATCATCGGAAAGTTGCGGATAATTTTTCCTTTCCCGGTGATAGCCAGCGCATCTTTATAGTTGAGGCTGGACCATTGGACATCCACTGTCACATCGCCCTGTGGCAGCTGGCTGGCGTCAATGGTTTGCACCGAAGAGAGAGTTTTGCCATCCTGCTGTTCTAAGATTAAAGCCTGCATGCGCCGGTCCTCATAGGTTGGATGATTGGAAAATTTTTTCTGCAGACTATACTCGCTAACGGCATTATTACACCGACGTAACGCAATAAATTGCCAGATGCGCCAGCTTTGATAGTATGCGTCGCTCTTTAGAAAGTTAGTGCTTACTTTAGTTTAGGCGCCAGCACAGGAGCCCGGATGTTTATCGGGTAGTCATTCACACGCGGAGTTAACACAGGGATGCGATTAACGACGAAATTCTCAGCTTTTGTCACGTTGCTCACCGGCCTGACGATCTTTGTCACGCTGATTGGCGCTTCGCTGAGTTTTTATAACGGCATTCAGCTAAAAATGACTAACCGCGTTCAGGCGGTGGCGACGATGCTGGATAACCGTCTGGTCTCTATGTCCTTTGACCAGATTGAACCGCAGATGGATGAACTGATGACGCCGGTCGAAGCGGTGCGCGTTGATTTTCAGCTCAATGGCAAGTCGGTCTATAGCCATTCTCGCACCGATAACTATCGCCCTTTAGGCAGCAGCAAGCAGTTTCGCGCTATCACGGTCCCGTCGCTCAAACACCCAGGTATGGCTATCCATCTGGTATACCTGGATCCCATGGCCAATTACTTCCGTTCACTGCACGTCACCGCGCCGCTTTCCATCGCCATTGGTTTTATGGTGCTGATTATCTTTTTCTCCGTGCGCTGGATCCGTCGCCAGCTGGCGGGCCAGGAGCTACTGGAGCTTCGCACTGCGCGTATTCTTAATGGCGAACGTGGACCGCAGGTGCGCGGATCGGTACACGAGTGGCCAGCGAACACCAGTAGCGCGCTGGATATGCTGCTATCCGAACTTCAGTTCGCCAGCGATCAGCGAAGCCGCATGGATACCCTGATTCGTTCCTATGTCGCGCAGGATTCAAAAACCGGGCTGAGTAACCGATTATTTTTTGATAACCAGCTATCGACGCTGCTTGAAGATCAGGAGAAGGTGGGGTCATACGGCATCGTTATGATGATCCGCCTGCCGGATTTCGACCTGCTTCGCGATAACTGGGGGCGCGCGGCGACCGAAGAGCATTACTTTACGCTGATCAACATGCTTTCCACTTTCATCATGCGTTACCCTGGCGCGCTGCTGGCTCGCTACCATCGCAGCGATTTTGCCGTCTTGCTTCCGCATCGTACGTTAAAAGAGGCGGACAGCATTGCCGGGTTGCTATTGAAAGCCATGGACGCTCTGCCGCCGACGCGCATTCTCGATCGTGACGATATGATGCATATCGGGATCTGTGCTTTCCGTAGCGGGCAAACGGCGGCTCAGGTGATGGAACATGCGGAAGCGGCTACGCGCAATGCGGTGCTGCAGGGCAGCAATAGCTGGGCTGTCTATGATGACTCTCTGCCGGAGAAAGGGCGTGGCAACGTGCGCTGGCGTACCCTTATCGAGCAGATGCTCAGCCGAGGCGGGCCGCGACTTTACCAGAAACCGGCGGTGACTCGCGACGGTCGCGTACATCATCGCGAGCTAATGTGCCGTCTGTATGATGGCAAGGAAGAGGTGATTGCGGCGGAATATATGCCGATGGTGCTGCAGTTTGGCCTGGCGGAAGAGTATGACCGCCTGCAAATTACGCGACTGCTGCCGTTTTTAGGCTTCTGGCCGGAAGAAAACCTCGCGCTGCAGGTGACGGTTGAGTCTTTAATCCGCCCCCGATTCCAGCGCTGGCTGCGCGATACTTTGATGCAATGCGAAAAATCGCACCGTCGACGTATTATTTTTGAACTTGCAGAGGCGGATGTTTGTCAATATATCGGCCGCCTGCAGCCGGTTATGCGGTTGGTTAACGCTTTAGGTATTCGGATCGCCGTTGTTCAGGCCGGTCTGACGCTGGTTGGAACTAGCTGGATCAAGCAGCTCGACGTTGAAGTGATTAAGCTGCATTCGGGGTTATCGCGCAATATAGAAAAACGCAGTGAAAATCAGCTGCTGGTCCAGAGCCTGGTTGAGGCCTGTAAAGGAATGCCGGTTCAGGTTTTCGCAACCGGCGTGCTCAGCCGAAGCGAGTGGCAGGTGCTGTCTCAATGCGGTGTTACCGGCGGTCAGGGGGAATTTTTTGCCGCCTCACAGCCACTTGACACAAATGTGAAAAAATATTCGCAAAGATACTCTGTTTGATCTGCCGTTTAGCGTGATTTCACGTAGAATAATGCGCGCCATAGTGATGGGGGTGTGCTTGTCTACCTGCCGGATTGTCGCAATGTAAATGCCAGTGAATGACCTTTGACAGGTTGCAGATTCAAGCGCGGAGCGCTGCTGAAGATTTCTGCGTCGGACGGACTCAGTCAAATTTGTAACAAAGGTAACGAACTGCACTAATTTTCACCGCAGCAGATGATTTTTGCGCCTTGTCGCTGCTGCGCGTGGTTGGTAAAGTAAGCGGATTTTGTTTTCCGCCCCAGCTTTCAGGATTATCCCTTAGTATGTTAAAAAAATTTCGTGGCATGTTTTCCAATGACCTGTCCATTGACCTGGGTACCGCGAATACCCTGATTTATGTAAAAGGACAAGGCATCGTATTGAATGAGCCTTCCGTTGTGGCCATTCGTCAGGATCGTGCCGGATCGCCGAAAAGCGTCGCCGCTGTGGGTCATGAAGCGAAGCAGATGCTTGGGCGTACACCGGGCAACATTGCAGCTATTCGCCCAATGAAAGACGGCGTTATCGCCGACTTCTTCGTTACCGAAAAAATGCTCCAGCACTTTATTAAACAGGTGCACAGCAACAGCTTTATGCGTCCGAGCCCGCGCGTGCTGGTCTGCGTACCGGTTGGCGCGACCCAGGTTGAACGTCGCGCGATTCGCGAATCCGCACAGGGCGCTGGCGCCCGTGAAGTCTTCCTGATTGAAGAGCCGATGGCGGCTGCGATCGGCGCCGGTCTGCCGGTCTCCGAAGCGACGGGTTCGATGGTTGTGGATATCGGCGGCGGTACCACTGAAGTGGCGGTTATCTCTCTGAACGGTGTGGTTTACTCCTCCTCCGTCCGTATCGGCGGCGACCGTTTTGACGAAGCCGTCATTAATTATGTCCGTCGTAACTATGGCTCCCTGATCGGCGAAGCGACCGCAGAACGTATTAAGCACGAGATCGGTTCCGCTTATCCGGGTGATGAAGTTCGCGAAATCGAAGTTCGCGGGCGTAACCTTGCTGAAGGCGTGCCGCGCGGCTTTACGCTGAACTCTAACGAAATCCTCGAAGCGCTGCAGGAGCCGTTGACCGGCATCGTCAGCGCGGTGATGGTCGCGCTGGAACAGTGCCCGCCGGAACTGGCTTCCGATATCTCCGAACGCGGAATGGTTCTGACCGGCGGTGGCGCACTGTTGCGCAACCTTGACCGTCTGTTAATGGAAGAGACAGGAATACCTGTCGTAGTTGCAGAAGATCCACTGACCTGCGTCGCTCGTGGCGGCGGCAAGGCACTGGAAATGATCGATATGCACGGCGGCGACTTGTTCAGCGAAGAGTAGTCAGCCTGAGATCCGGGTAGCTGGCTTACGGCTGCCCCGATCTTAACTGACACGAGAATACGCATAGCCTATGAAGCCAATTTTTAGCCGTGGCCCGTCGCTACAGATTCGCCTTATTCTGGCGGTTTTGGTGGCGCTTGGCGTGATAATCGCCGACAGCCGCCTGGGTACGTTCAGCCAAATTCGAACGTACATGGATACTGCCGTCAGCCCTTTCTACTTTGTTTCTAATGGTCCACGGGAATTGCTGGATAGCGTTTCGCAAACGCTGGCCACCCGCGACCAGCTCGAACTGGAAAACCGCGCGTTGCGCCAGGAACTGTTGCTGAAGAACAGCGATCTGTTGATGCTGGGCCAGTACAAGCAGGAGAACGCGCGTCTGCGGGAACTGCTGGGCTCTCCGCTGCGTCAGGACGAGCAAAAAATGGTGACGCAGGTCATCTCAACGGTTAACGACCCCTATAGCGATCAGGTCGTTATCGATAAAGGCAGCGTTAACGGCGTTTATGAAGGCCAGCCGGTGATCAGCGATAAAGGCGTTGTGGGTCAGGTGGTGGCGGTGGCGAAACTGACCAGCCGCGTGCTGCTGATTTGCGATGCCACGCATGCGTTACCGATTCAGGTACTGCGTAACGATATTCGCGTGATTGCCGCAGGCAACGGCTGTACCGACGATTTGCAGCTGGAACATCTGCCGGCCAATACCGATATTCGCGTCGGCGACGTCCTGGTGACTTCGGGCCTCGGCGGCCGCTTCCCTGAAGGGTATCCGGTAGGGGTGGTTTCGTCCGTTAAGCTGGATACGCAGCGCGCGTATACGGTGATTCAGGCGCGTCCGACAGCCGGTCTGCAGCGCCTGCGTTACCTGCTGCTGCTATGGGGAGCCGATCGCAACGGCGCGAATCCGATGACGCCGGAAGAGGTTCATCGCGTAGCGAATGAACGCCTGATGCAGATGATGCCGCAGGTTCTGCCTGCGCCAGATGCGATGGGGCCGCAGATGCCGGCTCCGGCAACCGGTATGCCACAGCAGTCTCAGCCAGCGGGGGGGCAATAGTGGCAAGTTACCGTAGCCAGGGACGCTGGGTTATCTGGCTCTCGTTTCTTATCGCACTATTGCTGCAAATAATGCCCTGGCCGGCGGACATTAGCGTTTACCGGCCAAACTGGGTATTGCTTATCCTGTTGTACTGGATCCTCGCGCTGCCCCACCGGGTTAATGTCGGCACAGGCTTTGTGATGGGGGCGATCCTCGATCTCATCAGCGGCTCGACGCTTGGCGTTCGCGCACTATCATTAAGTATTGTGGCTTATCTGGTCGCGCTGAAATATCAGCTGTTCCGCAATCTGGCGCTCTGGCAACAGGCTCTAGTAGTCGTCATGTTATCCCTCTCCGTGGATATCATTGTTTTCTGGGCAGAGTTTTTAGTGATCAACGTCTCTTTCCGTCCGGAAGTGTTCTGGAGTAGTGTAGTAAACGGTGTGCTCTGGCCATGGATTTTCCTGCTGATGCGTAAAGTGCGCCAGCAGTTTGCGGTGCAATAAGGTTGATATGACGACTCTGTATCTTGCTTCAGGTTCTCCGCGTCGGCAGGAACTGCTGACTCAGCTTGGCCTCGCTTTTGAGCGCGTGGTTCCCGGTATTGAGGAACTGCGCCGCCCGCAGGAGAGCGCTCAGCAGTATGTGGTCCGTCTGGCGCGCGAAAAGGCGCAGGCTGGCGTCGCGCTGGCACCGCGCGATCTGCCCGTTTTGGGCGCGGATACCATTGTCATCCTGAACGGTGAAGTGCTGGAAAAACCGCGCGATGCCGGGCACGCCGCAGAAATGTTGCGCATGCTTTCCGGCAAAACCCATCAGGTGATGACCGCCGTGGCGCTGGCCGATAAGCAGCAGACGCTGGATTGCCTGGTGGTCACGGAGGTTACTTTCCGCGTGCTCTCAGTACAGGATATCGCCGATTATGTCGCCAGCGGCGAACCGTTAGATAAAGCAGGTGCATACGGTATTCAGGGGTTGGGTGGCTGTTTCGTCAGGAAGATAAATGGCAGCTATCACGCCGTAGTTGGCTTACCGCTAGTGGAAACGTATGAGTTGCTAAGTAACTTTAACTCACTGCGTGAAGAAAAGGGATAAAGATGACTGCTGAACTATTAGTTAACGTAACGCCATCAGAAACGCGCGTCGCTTACATTGATGGCGGTATTCTTCAGGAAATTCATATTGAGCGTGAAGCGCGACGCGGAATAGTAGGCAATATCTACAAGGGTCGTGTCAGTCGGGTGCTGCCGGGAATGCAGGCGGCTTTTGTAGATATTGGCCTGGATAAGGCCGCGTTTCTGCACGCTTCCGATATTATGCCGCATACCGAGTGCGTGGCGGGCGAAGAGCAAAAGCAGTTCGCCGTCCGCGATATCTCCGAGCTGGTGCGTCAGGGGCAGGATTTAATGGTGCAGGTGGTGAAAGATCCTCTCGGCACCAAAGGCGCCCGCCTGACCACCGATATCACCATTCCTTCTCGCTATCTGGTCTTTATGCCCGGGGCTTCGCACGTCGGCGTCTCTCAGCGTATTGAAAGCGAAGCGGAACGCGAACGCCTGAAAAAAGTGGTCTCTGAATACTGTGACGAACAGGGCGGATTCATTATCCGTACCGCGGCGGAAGGCGTTCATGAGCAGGAGATGGCCGCAGATGCCGCCTATCTCAAGCGCGTCTGGACAAAAGTGATGGAGCGCAAAAAGCGCCAGCAGACGCGTTATCAAATGTACGGTGAGCTGGCGCTGGCGCAGCGCGTGCTGCGTGATTTCGCCGATGCGCATCTTGACCGTATTCGCGTGGACTCCCGTCTGACCTACGAATCGCTGCTTGAGTTTACCGCCGAATATATTCCGGAGATGACCAGCAAGCTGGAGCATTACAGCGGCCGCCAGCCGATTTTCGATCTTTTCGACGTGGAAAACGAAATTCAGCGCGCGCTGGAGCGTAAAGTTGAGCTGAAATCAGGCGGTTATCTGATCATTGATCAAACGGAAGCGATGACCACCGTTGATATCAACACCGGCGCATTCGTCGGTCACCGTAATCTTGACGATACTATCTTTAATACCAATATTGAGGCGACCCAGGCGATTGCTCGTCAGCTACGGCTGCGCAATCTCGGTGGGATTATCATCATTGATTTCATTGATATGAACAATGAAGATCACCGTCGCCGGGTGCTGCACTCTCTTGAGCAGGCGCTGAGCAAAGACCGGGTTAAAACCAGCATTAACGGCTTCTCCCAGCTTGGACTGGTAGAGATGACCCGCAAGCGCACTCGTGAAAGCGTGGAGCACGTGCTGTGTAATGAGTGTCCTACCTGCCACGGGCGCGGTACGGTGAAAACGGTGGAAACGGTGTGCTATGAAATCATGCGCGAAATCGTGCGCGTGCATCACGCCTACGATTCCGACCGATTCCTGGTCTATGCTTCTCCTGCGGTAGCGGAAACGCTGAAAGGGGAAGAGTCGCACGCGCTGGCAGAAGTCGAGATCTTTGTCGGTAAGCAGGTCAAAGTACAGATTGAACCGCTCTATAATCAAGAGCAGTTTGATGTCGTAATGATGTAATCATCCGTTTGCTTGCTGATGTCGGGATAAAGAGGCGGGCGATAGGATGACGCGTAACAGGCTGACAAGGAGAGATGCGTGAGGCGACTGCCCGGGATATTACTGCTCACCGCGGCAACATTGATTGTTGTCGTCGCACTGCTGGTGAGCGGTCTGCGTCTCGTTCTGCCGCAGTTGAACAGCTGGCGTCCACAGGTGCTGGAAAAAGTCTCCGCGATGGCCGGCGTGCCGGTCGATGCCTCAAACATTGTCGCCAGCTGGCAGACGTTTGGCCCGACGCTTGATGTCCGTGATGTTAAGGCCGGCCTGAATGACGGCGGTGAGCTTTCCGTCAAACGCGTCACTCTGGCACTCGACGTCTGGCAAAGCCTGCTGCATATGCGCTGGCAGTTTCGCGATCTAACCTTCTGGCAGCTGCAGATTCATACCAATACTCCTATTCAAACCAATAACGGCGGTGAAGGGCTGAAAACCGACCGTATCAGCGATCTTTTTCTCCGCCAGTTCGACCACTTTATCCTTCGCGATAGCCATCTGAGCTTCCTGACGATCTCGGGTCAGCGGGCAGAACTCTCGATCCCGCAGCTTACCTGGCTGAACGGTAAAAATCGCCATCGCGCTGAGGGGCAGCTTAGTCTTAGCAGCCTGACCGGCCAGCATGGCGTGATGCAGGTGCGCATGGACCTGCGCGATGAAGACGGCTTGCTCAATAAGGGGCGCGTCTGGCTTCAGGCCGATGATATCGACGTTAAGCCATGGCTTGGTCGCTGGATGCAGGACAACATCGCCCTGCAAAGCGCGCGGTTTAGCCTCGAAGGCTGGATGACTATCGATAAAGGCGACGTCGCCAGCGGGGATGTATGGCTGAAAAAAGGCGGCGCCAGCTGGCAGGGCGACAAAGATAAGCATCATCTCTCGGTTGATAATCTGACGGCGCACATCTATCGCGATAATCAAAGCTGGGGCTTTGACATCCCTGATACGCGCATTTCGATGGATAATAAACCCTGGCCGCGCGGCGCGCTGTCGATGGCGTGGATCCCGGCTCAGGATGTGGGTGGAAAAAATGGTCAACGCAGCGATGAGCTGCGCATTCGCGCCAGCAATCTTAACCTTAGCGGCCTGACCGGGCTGCAGCCGATGGCGGATAAACTGGCGCCGTCGCTGGGCGAAATCTGGCGTACGACGCAGCCGGACGGCAAAATTAACCTTCTGGCGCTGGATATTCCGCTGCAGATGGCGGAAAAAACGCGCTTTCAGGCGGACTGGAGCGACATGTCCTGGAAGCAGTGGAAGCTGCTGCCAGGGGCTGAGCATTTCTCCGGCAACATTGCCGGCAGCGTGGAAAACGGTACCCTGCATGCCCGCATGACGCAGGCGAGAATGCCCTATGAAACGGTCTTTCGCGCGCCGCTGGAGATCGCCCGGGGCGATGCGACCCTCAACTGGGTGAAGAATGACAAAGGTTTTATGCTCGATGGTCGCGACATCGACGTACAGGCAACCGGCGTTCGCGCCCGCGGCGGGTTCCGCTATCTACAGCCGCAGGGTGATGAACCCTGGCTCGGTATTCTGGCCGGTATCAGTACCAACGACGGCGGTCAGGCATGGCGCTACTTCCCGGAAAATCTGATGGGCAAAGCGCTGGTGGATTACCTCAGCGGAGCGATTAAAGGCGGCCAGGCCACCGATGCCACGCTGGCTTATGGCGGCAACCCGCACCTTTTCCCGTATAAGCATAATGAGGGGCAATTCCAGGTTACGGTGCCGCTCAAGAACGCCACCTTTGCCTTTCAGCCTGACTGGCCTGCGCTAACCGGCCTGAATATCGACCTTAACTTTATCAATGACGGACTATGGATGAAGGCCGATAAGGCGATGCTCGGCAAAGTGACCGCCAGCAATCTCGACGCGGTAATTCCCGACTATTCGCGTGAAAAGTTATTAATTGATGCCGATGTTAACGGTCCGGGTAAAGAAGTTGGCCCTTATTTTAACGAGACGCCGCTGAAAGAGACGCTGGGGGCGGCGCTGGGTGAGCTTCAGTTGGACGGTGGTGTGAGCGCTCGCTTACATCTTGATATCCCCCTGGATGGCGAGATGACCACCGCTAAGGGTGATGTCCGGCTGAACAATAACAGCTTATTTATCAAGCCTATTGATACTACATTGCAGAACCTGAGCGGTAAATTCAGCTTCGTAAACGGCGACCTGAAAAGCGAACCGATGAGCGCGACCTGGTTTAATCAGCCGCTGAATATCGATTTCTCGACCACCGAAGGCGCGAAAGCATTCCTGGTAGACGTCGGGATGAACGCCAGCTGGCAGCCCGCGCGTACCGGTTTACTGCCGAAAGCCCTGGAAGGTGCCCTGAGCGGCAGCGTGCCCTGGGACGGTAAAGTCGCGATTGAGCTTCCGTATCGCGGTAGCGCGAGCTATAAGGTGGATGTTAACGCTGACCTGAAGAATGTAAGTAGTCACTTACCTGCGCCGGTCGATAAACAGGCCGGTGAGCCTTTGCCGGTAAACATTAAGGTTGATGGCGGCCTAAGCAGCTTTACTCTGGCTGGCTCCGTGGGGGCGAAAAATCATATCAATAGCCGCTGGCTGCTGGGTCATAAGCTGACTCTGGACCGCGCTATTTTAACCACTGACAGTAAAGCCGTGTCGCCGCTTCCCGAGCAGCCTGGCGTGGAGCTGAATATGCCGCCGATGGATGGCGCGCAATGGCTTGCGCTGTTCCAGGGCGGCGCGGCCAATGACGTCAGCAGCAATATGGTTTTCCCCGAGCAGGTCACGCTGCGTACGCCGGTGTTAACGATGGCGGGCCAGAGCTGGAATAACGTCAGCCTTGTTTCCCAACCCGGCGCCGGAGGGACGAAGATTGAAGCCCAGGGGCGTGAAGTTAACGCCACCCTGACGATGCGCAAAAACGCGCCGTGGCTGGCAGCCATTCGCTATCTCTACTACAACCCCACTGCAGCGAAAAGCGGCGGGACTGAAAAAAGCAGCGGCCCTCTGGCTGACGCCAAAATTGATTTCCACGGCTGGCCGGACCTTCAGCTTCGCTGCGCCGAGTGCTGGCTGTGGGGGCAAAAATATGGTCGCATCGAAGGCGATTTTGATATCCGCGGCGATACCCTGACGCTGGCAAATGGCCTGGTGGATACCGGGTTTGGCCGCCTGACGACCGATGGCGTATGGGTAAGCGCGCCGACGGGCGTACGAACCTCTTTAAAAGGTAAACTGCACGGTAATAAAACCGATGATTTCGTCAACTTCTTCGGCGTGTCCACGCCGGTAAAAGGTTCTTCGTTTGATATTGATTATGACCTTCACTGGCGTGCGCCGCCGTGGCAGCCCGATGTTGCCTCGCTGAACGGGATCCTGAAAAGCCGTCTTGGGAAAGGCGAGTTTACCGATCTCAGCACCGGCCACGCCGGCCAGCTGCTGCGTTTGTTGAGCGTTGACGCGCTGCTTCGCAAGCTGCGTTTCGACTTTAGCGATACCTTCAGCGAAGGTTTCTACTTCGATTCCATTCGCAGTACGGCGTGGATTAAAGACGGCGTTCTGCATACCGACGATACGCTGGTTGATGGTCTGGAAGCGGATATCGCCATGAAGGGGTCGGTGGATCTTGTCCGCCGTCAGCTGGATATGCAGGCCGTGGTCGCGCCGGAAATTTCCGCGACCGTGGGCGTCGCCGCGGCCTTTGCCGTTAACCCGATAATCGGCGCCGCGGTCTTTGCCGCCAGTAAGGTGCTGGGGCCGCTGTGGAATAAGGTTTCAATTCTGCGCTATCGCATCACCGGTCCTATCGATCAGCCGCAAATTAACGAAGTGCTGCGCCAGGCGCGGAGCGACAAAAAGCAATGATTTGACGATTGTGCGTAATTACCGCACTCTCAATAGAGAGCCTATTTTATTTCCGCCCGAGAGGCGGCAACAAACGAGTAGCAAAACGATGAGTCTGAACCTGGTAAGTGAACAATTACTGTCGGCAAACGGCCTGAATCATCAGGATCTGTTTACCATTCTTGGCCAGCTGGCCGAGCGCCGTCTGGATTACGGCGATCTCTATTTTCAGTCGAGCTATCACGAGTCCTGGGTTCTTGAAGACAGCATCATTAAAGATGGTTCGTACAATATCGACCAGGGCGTCGGCGTCCGTGCGGTGAGCGGGGAAAAAACCGGCTTTGCCTATGCGGACCAGATTAGCCGACTGGCGCTGGAACAGAGCGCGCAGGCGGCGCGTACCATTGTACGCGACCACGGCGATGGTAAAGTTCATACCCTCGGCGGAGTGGAGTACAGCTCCCTCTATACCAGCATCGACCCGCTGCAAAGCATGAGTCGGGAAGAGAAGCTGGATATTCTGCGCCGGGTAGATAAAACCGCTCGCGCGGCCGATAAACGGGTGCAGGAAGTTTCCGCCAGCCTGACCGGCGTCTACGAGTTAATTCTTGTGGCCGCCACCGACGGCACGCTGGCGGCGGACGTGCGCCCGCTGGTTCGTCTTTCCGTCAGCGTGCTGGTGGAAGAGGATGGCAAACGCGAACGCGGCGCCAGCGGCGGCGGCGGTCGCTTTGGCTACGACTATTTCCTGGCCTCCCAGGATGGCGATGTGCGCGCGGATGTTTGGGCGAGAGAAGCCGTGCGTATGGCGCTGGTCAATCTGACCGCCGTCGCCGCGCCCGCCGGAATGCTGCCGGTCGTACTGGGCGCGGGCTGGCCTGGCGTGCTGCTTCATGAAGCCGTCGGTCACGGACTGGAAGGCGATTTTAACCGTCGGGGGACGTCGGTATTCAGCGGCCATATGGGTGAGCTGGTGGCCTCAGAGCTGTGCACCGTAGTGGATGATGGCACCATTGCCAACCGTCGCGGCTCCGTCGCCATTGATGACGAAGGTACCCCGGGTCAGTATAACGTTTTGATTGAAAACGGCATTCTCAAAGGCTATATGCAGGACAAGCTCAATGCCCGGCTGATGGGCGTGGCGCCAACCGGCAACGGTCGTCGCGAATCCTACGCGCATCTGCCTATGCCGCGTATGACCAACACCTACATGCTGGCGGGAAAATCCACGCCGCAGGAGATTATCGAATCGGTCGATTACGGCATCTACGCGCCGAACTTTGGCGGCGGTCAGGTGGATATCACCTCCGGCAAATTTGTCTTCTCCACGTCTGAAGCCTACCTGATTGAAAAAGGCAAAGTGACCAAAGCGGTGAAGGGGGCGACGCTTATCGGTTCAGGTATCGAAGCGATGCAGCAGATTTCGATGGTGGGGAACGATCTGAAGCTGGACAGCGGCGTCGGCGTTTGCGGCAAAGAGGGCCAGAGCGTACCGGTTGGCGTCGGTCAGCCAACGCTCAAAGTGGATAAACTCACCGTCGGCGGTACTGCCTGATACCTCTCAATGCGCTTTCGCTCGCGGCGAAAGCGCACATCACCTCCGCGGGGTCGCGATGAAAGCCGCGCGTCAGCAGCAGATAGTCGAGTTACTCAGTCAGCACCACACCCTAACTACTGAAGCGTTATCCCAGCTTCTGCAGGTCAGCATCGAGACCGTTCGTCGCGATTTGAGCGAGCTGCAGAAACAGGGAAGTATCCAGCGTAGCCACGGACAGGCGCGCGTTCTCCTGCGCGATAATCACAACGGCGAGAAGCCGTTTCATCGCCGCGTGAAAAGCCATTATGCCCATAAATCTGATATTGCCCGTACCGCGCTGGCGTGGATTGATGAAGGCATGACGATCGCGCTGGATGCCAGCTCAACCTGCTGGTTTCTGGCGCGTCAGCTACCGAATAGTAACCTGACGGTGTTTACCAACAGCCATCCGGTCTGCGTAGAGCTGGGCCGCCGTGAGCGGATCCAACTGATCAGCGCCGGTGGTCAGCTTCAGCGTCAATATGGCTATTACGTTAACCCTGCGCTGTTATCGCAGGTCAAATCGCTGGAGATCGATCTATTCATTTTTTCCTGCGAGGGGATCGATAACGACGGCGTGCTCTGGGATTCCAGCGCCAATAATGCCGCTTACAAATCGCTGCTGCTGAAACGGGCGGCACAGTCGCTATTGTTAATCGACAAAAGCAAATTTCATCGCTCCGGCGAGGTGCGCATCGGCAATCTCCGCGACGTGACGCAGATCATTTCCGATGCCGGGCCTGATAATACGTTATTACCCTTTTTCGCAGGCTCTGGCCGCTAGCGGGCTATCCCCCGACCGCGCATACCCTGGTAAATATTTGCCACCCCGACGAAATACTCAGTCAGATAATTAATGCATACCTGTACCTTCAGGGGCAGCTTATCTTTCTCGGTATATAGCGCGTACACCGGGCGCGGATCGGACTGGTAGCTCGGCAGCAGAATCTCCAGTTCGCCGCGGTTGATCTCTTCGATCGCCCACATCAGCGGAACGTAAGCCACGCCGACGCCTGCCGTTAGCCAGCGCACCAGCGTCATCGGATCGTTAGTGACGAATCTGCCCTGAGGGATCAGCTTGGTTGAAATGCCTTCCGGGGCGATGATTTCAAATTCGTTATCCGGCCGGACGCTGTATTCCAGCCAGGAGTGGCTGGCGAGATCCGCCGGCTTTTCCGGACATCCGGCGTGCTGGAGATAGCTTTTCGCCGCGCAGAGCACCATTGGCATAGAGCCCAGACGGCGGGAAAAGAGGCTGGAGTCCTGCAGCGCTCCCACGCGAATCACCACGTCCAGACCGTCTGCGATCAGGTCCGGCGCCGGGATGCCGGTGACCAGGTTGATGGAGAGCCCCGGGTGCTCTTTGAGCATATCGGCCGTTATGCGAGCCAGGACATTCTGTGCCATAGTTGAAGAACAGCCGATGCGCAGCGTACCGATGGGCGTATTGTTAAACGCGTATAGCTGTTCATGGACATCCTGGACTTCGAACAGCATCCGCCGACAGCCTTGATAATATATTTTTCCCGCTTCGGTTAAGCCAAGACTGCGCGTACTGCGGTTGAGTAGCTTAACCTGCAGCTCATCTTCCAGTTTAGCTACCGTCTGGCTGATGGAAGAAACGCTCATCTGGAGCTGGCGGGCCGCGGCGGTAAAGGAACCTAATTCCACCACTCTGGCAAATACGGACATGCGTTTTAATCGTTCCATTATTCACTCTGGCTTAAAAGTGATTTAGATCACACATTATAGATAAGACCGCAATTGTTACGTTACTATATAGTTAGCTTAATAATAAACGCATCGCGCATATCACCTGTACGCTTCTTATCAAGGTCATCATGAGTCTGTTTCCTGTCATTGTGATTTTCGGCTTGTCGTTTCCGCCGATCTTCTTTGAGTTGCTATTGTCGCTAGCCATCTTTTGGCTGGTGCACCGCCTGCTGGTTCCGACCGGCATCTATGATTTTGTCTGGCATCCGGCACTGTTTAATACCGCGCTCTATTGCTGCCTGTTTTATCTGATATCGCGTTTGTTCGTTTGAGGTAGATGTGAAAACACTAACAAGAAATATCCTCCGTACCGCAATCACTGTGATACTGGTTATCCTGGCATTTGTGGCGATTTTTCGCGCATGGGTGTATTACACCGCCTCGCCCTGGACGCGCGATGCGCGCTTTAGTGCGGATATTGTGGCCATCGCTCCCGATGTTTCCGGCCTGATTTCGCAGGTGAATATCAAGGATAACCAACTGGTTAAGAAAGACCAGGTTTTGTTCGTCATTGACCAGCCGCGTTACCAGAAAGCCTTAGCTGAGGCTGAAGCCGATGTCTCCTATTACCAGACTCTGGCGCAGGAGAAGCGCGTTGAAGCCGGCCGTCGTAACCGCCTTGGCGTCCAGGCCATGTCCCGGGAGGAGATTGACCAGGCGAATAACGTTCTGCAAACCGTTGAGCATCAGTTGGCAAAAGCGACCGCGAGTCGCGATCTGGCGAAGCTTGATCTTGAACGCACGGTCATTCGCGCCCCGGCTGACGGCTGGGTGACGAACCTGAACGTCTACAGCGGCGAGTTTATCACCCGCGGTTCTACCGCGGTTGCGCTGGTCAAGCAGAATACCTTCTATGTGATGGCCTACCTGGAAGAGACCAAGCTTGAGGGCGTGCGCCCCGGCTTCCGCGCCGAAATTACCCCGCTGGGAAGCGTGCAAACTCTTAAAGGCACCGTCGACAGCATCGCTGCTGGGGTCACCAATGCCAGCAGCAGCAGCGATACGAAAGGGCTGGCCTCTATTGACTCTAATCTTGAATGGGTACGCCTGGCGCAGCGGGTGCCGGTACGTATTCACCTTGACCAGCAGCAGGGCAACCTCTGGCCGGCCGGGACGACCGCGACGGTGGTGATCACCGGTAAAGACGACCGCGATTCCAGCCGGACAAGTTTCTTCCAGAAACTGGCGATGCGCCTGCGTGAGTTCGGTTAATCGCCATGGGGATTTTCACCATCGAACCCCGGCATCTCCGCTTTGCCGTTAAATTAGCCTGTGCGGTAGTGCTGGCGTTATTCGTCGGTTTTCACTTTCAGCTGGAAACACCGCGCTGGGCGGTGCTTACCGCAGCCATCGTGGCCGCCGGCCCGGCGTTTGCCGCCGGCGGAGAGCCTTACTCCGGGGCTATCCGCTATCGCGGGATGCTGCGTATTGTCGGTACCTTTATCGGTTGTATCGCCGCGCTGGCGATTATCATCCTGATGATTCGCGCCCCGCTGCTGATGGTGCTGGTCTGCTGCCTGTGGGCAGGGTTCTGTACCTGGATCTCCTCGCTGGTGCGGGTTGAGAACTCCTATGCCTGGGGCCTGGCGGGCTATACCGCGCTTATCATTATTATCACTATCCACGAAGAGCCGATGCTGGCGCCGCAGTTCGCCGTCGAACGGTGCAGTGAAATTGTTGTTGGTATCGTCAGCGCCATCGTGGCCGACCTGCTATTTTCGCCGCGTTCGATTAAAAAAGAGATCGACCTTGAGCTGGATAACCTGCTGATCGATCAATACCGCCTGATGCAGCTTTGCGTGGCGTATGCCGATAAAGATGAAGTCGATAAGGCCTGGAGCGCGCTGGTTCGCCGCACCAACGGACTGGAAGGGATGCGCGGAAACTTAATTATGGAGTCTTCGCGCTGGGCAAAAGTGAACCAGCGGCTGAAGGCGATCAATACCCTCTCTCTGACCTTAATTACCCAAGCCTGTGAAACCTATTTGATTCAGAATACCCGGCCTGAGATGGTCACCGATGACTACCGCGAGCTGTTCGCTGAACCGGTTGAGACCGTGCAGGACGTGCACCGCCAGTTAAAGCGGATGCGCCGCTTTTTGACCTGGAAGGGAGAGCACAATACGCCGGTGACGATCTACAGCTGGGTCGGGGCCGCGACGCGCTATCTGCTTTTGAAGCGGGGCGTGGTCGGCAATACCAAAATCAGCCGTATTGAAGCGGAAGTGCTGCAAGGCGAAGTGGTGGTGAAGGCGGAATCCGCCGAGCGACACCATGCGATGGTCAACTTTTGGCGTACGTCTATCTCCTGTATCCTCGGTACGCTGTTCTGGCTGTGGACCGGCTGGACTTCAGGGAGCGGGGCGATGGTGATGATCGCGGTTGTTACGGCCTTAGCGATGCGTTTACCTAATCCGCGAATGGTGGCTATCGATTTCCTCTACGGCACGCTGGCGGCATTACCGCTGGGGGCGCTGTTTTTCCTCGTGATTATGCCCGCGACGCAGCAAAGTATGCTGCTGCTGTGCATCAGCCTGGCGGTGATGGCATTTTTTATCGGTATCGAGGTGCAAAAGCGGCGGCTGGGTTCGCTGGGGGCGCTGGCCAGCACCATTAATATTCTGGTGCTGGATAATCCGATGAAGTTTCAATTCAACCAATTTCTGGATAGCGCCTTAGGCCAGATCGTGGGGTGTTTCCTCGCGCTGATGGTGATCTTACTGGTTCGCGATAACTCTCAGGCTCGCACCGGTCGCGTGTTGCTCAACCAGTTTGTCTCGGCGGCGGTATCATCGCTGACCACCAATACGGCGCGACGCAAAGAAAACCATTTGCCGGCCCTGTATCGTCAGCTCTTTTTGTTGCTGAATAAATTCCCCGGCGATATCGCGCGCTTTCGTTTGGCGCTGACCCTGATTATTGCCCATCAGCGCCTGCGCGACGCGCCAGTACCGATAAATGACGACCTGTCGGTATTTCACCGGCAGCTGCGTCGTACGGCGGATCGCGTCATTTCCGCCAGCAGCGATGATAAGCGCCGCTACTATTTTGCCCGCCTGCTTGATGAGCTGGATATCTACCAGCAAAAATTACAGCTCTGGGAAGCCTCTCCGCAGGTGACCGAGCCGGTGCGAAGGCTGGTGGAGATGCTGCATAAGTACCAGCATGTATTAACCAATAGCTAGCCGCCAGAACCGACGCCTGAAGCGTCGGTTTTTTTATCGCTATACTTAATTGTCTGAGTATGAATTCCACCGTCAGAGTGGAACTACACGCCGGGATGACCGGGCTATGAAAAGTTGCAGGTGTGGACAGGATGCGGGCAATGGCTACCTATACCTTTGATTTTGATGAAATAGCTGAACAGCAGGATTTTTATCGTGAGTTTTCACGTACCTTTGGCTTAGCGCGTGAGAAGGTGAACAACCTTGATTCGCTGTGGGAAGCGGTGACCGCCGGGCTACTGCCTCTGCCGCTGGAGATTGAGTTTATTCATTTAAGCGATAATCAGCGACGGCGCTTTGGCGCGATAATATTGCTATTTGATGAGGCGGAAGAAGAGCTGGAAGGGGAGCTTCGTTTTAATGTGCGGCAGCCATAAAAAAGCCCCCGACAGAGCGGGGGCAAGTCGTCGGATAAGACGACGAGGGTTTATTTGTACAGCTCAGCCGTAGCGTGCCAGTTATCGCCGGTACGGGCTTCAATAATACGGTAGCTGCTGGCGCCTTCTTTTTCAGCTTTAGCCGCCAGTTCCTGGCGCATATCCATCGGCGCGCTGCCTACCTGAGAAACGGAAACGGTGCCCATGGACTGCAGATTTTGCGCCTGTTCAGCGTTCACTTGATTAACGGCGGCGTTTGCGCCGAAAGAGAGAACGGAAGCCAGACCCAGGGATGCGATGATAATTGCGCTTTTCATAATTTTTTCTCCAACCTTATTATTTGCAGCGGCGGAAGGTTTTAATGAACCTGAGGCCGCTGGAGAGATTCTGTTTCAGTTAATGACCGACAATCGTTAAATCTTATTTATACAGTTCAGCCGTAGCGTGCCAGTGGTCACCGGTACGTGCTTCGATAATGCGATAAGAGGAAGCACCTTCTTCTTGCGCTTTCTTGTTCAGCATTTCGTGCATATCCATCGGGGAAGAACTTACCGCGCCGACGGAAACGGTGCCGATTGCCTGACGGCCTTGAGCCTGTTCGCTGTTAATGGAGTCAGCGGCGAAGGCGCCGAAAGACAGAACGGAAAGGATGCTTAATGCTGCTACAGTGGTTTTGATTTTCATGATGTTCACCTCGTCGAATCTTTTTGTTGGGGGTCTTTGTTTCGTGACCCTCATCACAAAATCAAGTATACACTAATCACTGAAAATATTAATACCTTGCTAATTGTTTTTCATGTAAATAATCACAAAGAAATGTCTTTTTTATAACGTATAAGAATTAGAAATGTCACAATTTCGCCAGGATAGGCAATAATAATTAATAAAATCATTAAGTTATATGGATTTGATCTTTTGTGCGCTTAAGCCGGTTTCATCACGTAAATGAATGTATAGAAGCGGAAAAACACACAAAATGTTAAAGAAATGATAATTTTTTGAAGGAATATCCTCTGGCGTTAACCAGAGGGAAGGGCATCAGAGTTCCTGCTCAAACAGGACGAGGATAGCGTCATGCAGCTCTTTAACGGTAAAACCCCTGGCCGGAGTGGTAAAGATAGTATCATCACCGGCAATGCTGCCGAGAATACCCTCGGCTTTGCCCAGGGAGTCCAGAAGCCGGGCGATCAGCTGTGCTGCGCCTGGGCTGGTATGAATAACCACGACCGAATCGTTATAGTCGATATCCAGCACCAGGTTTTTTAGCGGGCTGGAGGTCGTCGGGACGCCAAGCTCGGCGGGCAGGCAGTAAACCATTTCCATTTTGGCGTTACGCGTGCGTACGGCGCCAAACTTGGTGAGCATACGTGAGACTTTCGATTGGTTGATATTATCGAAGCCTTCCTCTTGCAGGGCCTGTACGATTTCACCTTGAGAGCTGAATTTTTCTTCTTTAAGCAGCGCTTTAAACGCCTTAACCAGTTCTTCTTGTTTTGCCGAACTACGCATAAGTCACCCAATTATGGTGGTAAAAACAACATCATTATGCATAAACATGCATTTTTATGCAAATAATCCGCGGGGAGAAGCGTAAATAATGTTATGAAGGGCGCATATTTTAGCAAAAAACCCTAATAAGGAACATGCTTTCGTCACGGGGCGCAAATTGCTACAAAAGTAAATGAAATGTTATTAAATGATGTTGTTCTGCTCAACGCGCTGGGTGTATTGTAACCAACAGTCGATCCGGTACTACGCTTTGCTGGATGGTCAGTCTCAGGGAGGAAAATGCGAAGCTGCTGCATCGCTGCGCACGACCACGCATTCTTCAGCCATAATTATTGTAATTGTTCATCTTGTGAATTAAGGTCCAGGCGACGGAGTAACGAAAGACTATTTTAACCATAATAAGGAGTTTAGGATGAAAGTTGCAGTCCTCGGCGCCGCTGGTGGAATTGGCCAGGCGCTTGCCCTACTACTTAAGACCCAACTGCCTTCAGGTTCAGAACTCTCGTTGTACGACATCGCTCCGGTAACGCCGGGCGTGGCGGTTGATCTTAGCCATATCCCTACCGATGTAAAAATCAAAGGTTTTTCCGGCGAAGACGCCACCCCTGCGCTGGAAGGTGCTGATGTGGTGCTGATATCCGCGGGCGTAGCGCGTAAGCCCGGTATGGATCGCTCCGATTTATTCAACGTTAATGCCGGTATTGTGAAAAATCTGGTACAGCAAATCGCCAAAACCTGCCCGCAGGCCTGCGTCGGGGTTATCACCAACCCGGTGAACACCACCGTGGCGATTGCCGCAGAAGTGCTGAAAAAAGCCGGTGTTTACGATAAGAACAAGCTGTTTGGCGTTACGACGCTGGATATTATCCGCTCGAATACCTTTGTCGCTGAACTGAAAGGCAAATCTTCGTCAGACGTTGAGGTTCCGGTGATTGGCGGCCACTCCGGTGTGACTATTCTTCCTTTATTGTCACAAATTCCGGGCGTCAGCTTCAGCGAGCAGGAAGTGGCGGATTTGACTAAACGCATTCAAAACGCCGGTACTGAAGTTGTTGAAGCAAAGGCCGGTGGCGGCTCAGCAACGCTATCAATGGGGCAGGCCGCCGCGCGGTTCGGTCTCTCTTTAGTTCGCGCCATGCAGGGAGAGAAAGGCGTGGTGGAATGCGCCTATGTTGAAGGTGATGGCCAATATGCCCGCTTCTTCTCGCAGCCGCTGCTGTTAGGTAAAAATGGCGTAGAGCAGCGTCAGTCTATCGGTAAACTGAGCGCGTTTGAGCAGCAGGCGCTGGAGGGGATGCTGGATACGTTGAAGAAAGATATCGCCCTTGGCGAAGATTTTGTGAATAAATAACGTTTCATAAAAAGAGAAGCCGGAGCCTGGGTTCCGGCTTTTTTATGCCTTTCTCCCGCCCCGGAATGACTCAACCTGCTGGTAAATCTGCTAAACTCCCCGCGTCTTGAGCGGCAACAAACGAGGACGTCGTGAAAAAAATTGAAAGAAAGCAGACCAGGGACCACATTACTCAAATGATCCGTTACGAGATCCTTTCCGGCAGTATGAAACCGGGGGATGAGCTCGCGCAGGAGAGTATTGCGGAACAGCTGGGGCTTTCTCGTATGCCGGTTCGTGAAGCGTTACAGGCCCTGGAGCAGGAAGGGTTTCTGGTGCGCTTGCCAAACCGCCATATGCAGGTCTCACGGCTGGAGCCTGACCACGTCAGCCACATTTTCCAGGCCATTGCGGCGATGGCAACAGCGCTTTTTTCACTGGTGCCCGCGGCAGCAGGCGAGTCGCTGGCTACCAGAGCGCGAGAGCTGGGGCATCCCGGTGAGAGGATACGGGAGCTGGCGTTTCATCAGGCGCTCATTTCTTATATTGATAACCGCTATCTGGAAAAGATTTATCAGCAGTTTTTAGATGGTTATATCGGCTATGTCATTCTGTATCTGAAAGAGGATAATCAGGAGTCGGCGCAAATACTCAGTTCTCTGATGGATGCTATCCAACAAGGCGATCGCGCCGAGATCGCGCAGGAAACGCAGCGTTATTTCCTCTCTCTGGCAGAAATAATGCGTCAACACATGAAGGATTGGGAAAGTGCAGAAGCCTCGATTAGGGAAAATTAAGCTTCTTTCAGCGAAAGAGCAGGTCGCGGCAGTATTACGTAAAGCGATACTGTCGCGAGATTTAGTTGAAGGGCAAGAAATTACCCTTGAAGGGATCGCCAGCATGGTTGGCGTATCCAGTATGCCCGTGCGTGAAGCATTTCAGATACTGGCTGCGGATGGGCTGATTAAAGTCCGCCCCAATAAAGGGGCGGTTGTGCTGGGGATTAACGAACAAACGATTCGCGAGCATTACGAGATTCGCGCGCTGCTGGAGAGTGAAGCGGTCGCTAAAGCTTCTCGCCCTGGGACGGACATTTCGCGCATTGCCGAAGTCCATTACGCTGCGGAAAAAGCGCTGGCGGAAAATAACTCAGCTGAATATTCTGACCTCAATCAGGCTTTTCATATGGAGATATGGAATGCGGCCGGAAACGGCAAAATGAAGCTGCTGCTCAGCAATATGTGGAACGGGCTCTCGATGGGGCATAAGGTCACCGAGGAGGAGTATGCGATCATTTCCATACGCGAGCATAAAGGGATTTTACAGGCCCTGGAGCAGCATAATGAAGCGCTGGCCCGTCAGCGAATGCGCGAGCATATCATCCGTTCGATGGAGAATATGCTGACGCGCTACGTCGGCGAGCCCTCGGCCTGACCTCACCGCCTGCACGATCGTTGCAGGCGTCTTACCTATTCACCCCATAAATTAATTCCTCTAAGTTACTGCTTTTGCGAGATTTTGATAAAGATCTCAATCCTGACGCTTTCGTGAAAAACGCATTGACTTACTCTTTGCATGGGAATAATTTCCCTCTCGTCAATATTGGATACAATATCATATATCATTGATGGGATAATTATAAATATGGAACCGATTACCATTACTCTATGTTTGCTGGCGTTTGCTATCGCCATGTTTGTGTGGGAAAAAATACCGCTCGCGGTCACGTCTATGGTGGTTTGCGTCGCGCTGGTTCTCACCGGCGTCCTCAATCTCAAGCAGGCTTTCGCCGGCTTTATCGACACCAACGTCATTCTCTTCGTCGCCATGTTTATCGTCGGCGGGGCGCTATTTGAAACCGGGATGGCGAATAAGGTGGGGGGCGTGATTACGCGCTTCGCTAAAACGGAAAAGCAGCTGATTTTTACCATTATGGTCGTGGTTGGCGTGATGTCCGGTTTCCTCTCCAATACCGGTACCGCAGCCGTCCTGATCCCGGTCGTTATCGGCGTGGCGGCGAAATCAGGCTTTGCCCGTTCCCGACTGCTGATGCCGCTGGTTTTCGCCGCCGCGCTCGGCGGTAACCTGTCGTTGATTGGCGCGCCGGGCAACCTGATTGCGCAATCAGCCTTGCAGAACATTGGCAGCGGTTTTGGCTTTTTTGAATATGCCAAAGTGGGTTTACCGATGCTGGTTTGTGGCATGATTTACTTTCTGACCATCGGCTATAAATTCCTGCCCAACCACCCGAATAGTGGGGAAGTTGGCAGCATCGGCCAACAGCGCGATTACAGCCACGTTCCGCGCTGGAAGCAGATCCTCTCTTTGCTTGTTCTGATCGCCACGATCCTCGGCATGATTTTCGAAAAGCAGACCGGTGTGAGTCTTGCGGTAGCGGGCTGTATCGGCGCGCTGGTGCTGGTGGTTACCGGCGTGCTTACAGAAAAGCAGGCTTATAAAGCCATTGATTCACAAACTATTTTTATCTTCGGTGGCACTCTGGCGCTGGCGAAAGCGCTGGAAATGACCGGGGCGGGAAAACTGGTGGCGGATCACGTGATTGGCCTGCTGGGGCAAAACTCTTCGCCTTTTATGCTGCTGGTGGTGGTCTTTGCGCTGTCCGTCGTTATGACTAACTTCATGTCCAACACCGCCACCGTCGCGCTGCTGGTACCGGTGAGCCTGTCGATTGCGGCGGGCATGGGCGCCGACCCTCGCGCGGTGCTGATGGCGACGGTGATCGGCAGCTCTTGCGCCTACGCCACGCCAATCGGTATGCCTGCCAACATGATGGTGCTGTCGGCAGGCGGCTATAAGTTTGTTGACTACGCCAAATCCGGCATCCCACTGATTATCGTTTCCACCATTGTCAGCCTGATTCTGCTGCCAATCCTTTTCCCTTTTCATCCGTAATGAACGGAAGCTGTCCTGACTAAGGAGCCTTTATGAGCAAAAGTGAACAGATATCCCATATGACCAATATTATGGCCAAATTTGTGGGGTACACCGGCAAAGTCTTGCCTGATGACGTCACCGCAAAACTGGAAGATTTGCATAAAAAAGAGACCAGTAAACTGGCCGACGTCATCTTTACGACCATGATTGAGAACCAGCGTCTGGCAAAAGAACTGGATCGCCCTTCCTGCCAGGATACCGGCGTGATTCAGTTTCTGGTGGAGTGCGGGGCCAACTTCCCGCTGATCGGCGAACTGGAAGCGCTGCTGCGTGAAGCGGTGATCAAAGCGACCGTGGATTCCCCGCTGCGCCACAACAGCGTTGAGACTTTTGATGAATACAATACCGGTAAAAACGTGGGTAAAGGTACGCCGACGGTATTCTGGGAGATCGTTCCCAATTCTGACCAGTGCAGCATTTACACCTATATGGCGGGCGGCGGCTGTTCTCTGCCGGGGAAAGCGATGGTGCTGATGCCGGGCGCAGGTTATGAAGGCGTAACCCGCTTTGTGCTGGATGTGATGACCAGCTACGGCCTTAACGCCTGTCCGCCGCTACTGGTTGGCGTGGGCGTGGCGACCTCTGTTGAAACGGCGGCGCTGCTATCGAAAAAAGCGCTGATGCGTCCGATCGGTTCGCACAATGAGAATGAGCGTGCGGCTTCGCTGGAGAAAATGCTGGAAGACGGCATTAACAAAATTGGCCTTGGGCCGCAGGGGATGTCCGGTAATACCTCCGTCATGGGCGTGAATATTGAAAACACCGCGCGCCATCCCTCCACCATCGGTGTGGCGGTGAACGTCGGCTGCTGGTCGCACCGGAAAGGACATATCGTTTTTGATAAAGACCTGAACTACACCATTACGTCTCATAGCGGAGTGAATTTCTGATGACGAAAAAAATCCTGACTACGCCAATTAAAGATGAAGATTTAGCCGATATTAAAGCGGGCGATATTATTTATCTCAACGGTCATATTGTTACCTGTCGTGATGTGGCGCATCGTCGATTAATTGAAGGTGGGCGCGAATTACCTGTAGATGTTCGCGGCGGCGCTATTTTACACGCTGGCCCAATTGTCCGCCCAATTAAAGGCGAAGACGATAAATTTGAAATGGTCTCCGTTGGGCCAACCACCAGCATGCGCATGGAAAAATTCGAAAAAGAATTTATTGCGCATACCGGCGTGAAATTAATCGTTGGGAAAGGCGGCATGGGGAAAGGCACCGAAGAGGGCTGCGCGGAGCATAAAGCGCTGCACTGCGTATTCCCGGCCGGCTGCGCGGTAGTGGCCGCGGTGTGCGTGGAAGAGATCGAAGATGCGCAGTGGCGCGATCTGGGAATGCCGGAAACGCTATGGGTATGTCGGGTAAAAGAGTTTGGCCCGTTAATCGTTTCCATTGATACCCATGGAAATAACCTGTTCGAACAGAACAAAATTATTTTTAACCAGCGTAAAGAGATCGTCGCTGATGAAATATGCCAGCACGTAAGCTTTATCAAATAATCTGGGTTATATGAATTGCACGATAATGATGGCGATACGTTTATTGCGATAATAAACAGGGACTCTGGCCGGGGCGGTTCAGGGAAATCCACCCTTATTATTTTCGTTATAAATAACATCATTATCGTGCCTCCTGCTCGAAGGCTATTTTATGACTGATGCAGCACTGCTATTAGGTGAAGGCTTCACCCTGATGTTTCTCGGCATGGGGTTTGTGCTGGCGTTTCTGTTTGTGCTGATTTTCGCCATCCAGGGCATGTCCGCCGCCGTCAACCGCGTCTTCCCCGCACCGGCCCCGGCGCCCAGAGCCGCGCCTGCCGCCGCCGCGCCCGCTGACGACTTCGCCCGCTTAAAGCCGGTGATTGCCGCCGCTATCCACCACCATCGCCGCCTTAACCCTTAATTCACGGAGGAATCCATGACCGTTGCCATTACCGATGTCGTCCTGCGCGACGCCCACCAGTCCCTGTTCGCCACCCGCCTGCGCCTCGACGATATGCTCCCCGTCGCCGCGCAGCTCGACGACGTGGGCTACGGCTCCCTCGAGTGCTGGGGCGGCGCCACCTTTGACGCCTGCATCCGCTTTCTCGGCGAAGACCCGTGGGTCCGCCTGCGCGAGCTGAAAAAGGCCATGCCGAAGACCCCGCTGCAGATGCTGCTGCGCGGCCAGAACCTCCTCGGCTACCGCCACTACGCCGATGACGTGGTCGAACGCTTTGTTGAGCGCGCCGTCAAAAACGGCATGGACGTCTTCCGCGTCTTCGACGCCATGAACGACCCGCGCAATATGCAGGCCGCCCTGCGGGCGGTGCGCAGCCACGGGGCGCACGCCCAGGGCACGCTCTCCTACACCACCAGCCCGGCGCACACCCTGCAGACCTGGCTGGACCTGACCGAACAGCTGCTGGAAACCGGCGTCGACTCCATCGCCATCAAGGACATGTCCGGTATCCTCACCCCGATGGCGGCGTATGAGCTGGTCAGTGAAATCAAAAAGCGCCACAACGTGCGCCTGCACCTGCACTGCCACGCCACCACCGGGATGGCGGAGATGGCCCTGCTGAAGGCCATCGAGGCGGGCGTCGACGGCGTGGACACGGCGATTTCTTCCATGAGCGCCACCTACGGCCACCCGGCCACCGAGGCGCTGGTGGCGACGCTGGCCGGAACGGAACACGACACCGGGCTGGATATCCTGAAGCTGGAGAGCATCGCGGCCTACTTCCGCGAGGTGCGCAGGAAATATCACGCCTTTGAAGGCCAGCTGAAGGGCACCGACAGCCGTATCCTCGTGGCCCAGGTGCCGGGCGGGATGCTCACCAACCTCGAGGGCCAGCTGAAGCAGCAGAACGCCGCCGACAAACTCGACCAGGTGCTGGCGGAAATCCCCCGCGTGCGCGAGGACCTCGGCTTTATTCCTTTAGTCACCCCGACCTCGCAGATTGTCGGCACCCAGGCGGTGCTTAACGTCCTGACCGGGGAGCGCTACAAAACCATCGCCAAAGAGACCGCCGGGATACTGAAAGGCGAATATGGCCACACCCCGGTGCCGGTTAATGCCGCCCTGCAGGCGCGCGTGCTGGAGGGGGCCGCCCCGGTGACCTGCCGCCCGGCGGATTTACTCAAACCGGAACTGGCAATGCTGGAAGCGGATGTGAAGCGCCAGGCGCAGGAGAAGGGCATCATGCTTGCCGATAACGCCATCGACGACGTGCTGACCGTGGCCCTGTTCCCGCAAATCGGCCTGAAGTTCCTTGAGAACCGCAACAACCCGGCGGCCTTTGAGCCGGTTCCGCAGGCGGAAGAGGCGAAACCTGCCGCTGCCCCGGTAAAACCTGCCGCCTCCGGCGTCTACACCGTGGAAGTCGAGGGCAAAGCCTTTGTGGTGAAGGTCAGCGACGGCGGCGATATCAGCCAGCTGACCGCGGCTGTTCCTGCCACCGCGCCAGCCGCTGCCGCCCCGGCAGGCGCAGGCACCCCGGTGACCGCGCCGCTGGCGGGCAATATCTGGAAGGTGACTGCCACCGAAGGCCAGACGGTCGCCGAAGGCGACGTGCTGCTGATTCTCGAAGCCATGAAGATGGAAACCGAAATCCGCGCCGCGCAGGCCGGCACCGTGCGCGGTATCGCGGTGAAATCCGGCGACGCGGTGGCGGTCGGCGACACCCTGATGACGCTGGCGTAAGGAACAGGAACCATGGAAAGTCTGAACGCCCTGATTCAGGGCATGGGCCTGATGCACCTCGGCATCGGCCAGGCCATCATGCTGCTGGTGAGCCTGCTGCTGCTGTGGCTGGCGATTGCGAAGAAGTTCGAGCCGTTACTGCTACTGCCGATTGGCTTCGGCGGCCTGCTGTCGAATATCCCGGAGGCCGGGCTGGCGCTGACCGCCCTGGAGAGCCTGCTGGCGCACCACGACGCCGGGCAGCTGGCGGTGATTGCCGCGAAGCTCAACTGCCTGCCGGACGTTCATGCCATCAAGGAGGCATTAGCCCTGGCCCTGCCGTCGGTGCAGGGGCAGATGGAGCAGCAGGCGGTGGATATGGGCTACTCCGCCGGGGTGCTGGCGGTGTTCTATAAGGTCGCCATCGGGTCGGGTATCGCCCCGCTGGTGATATTTATGGGCGTCGGGGCGATGACCGACTTCGGCCCGCTGCTGGCCAACCCGCGCACCCTGCTGCTGGGGGCGGCGGCGCAGTTCGGTATCTTCGCCACGGTGCTCGGGGCGCTGACGCTGAACTACTTCGGGATTATCAGCTTCACCCTGCCGCAGGCGGCGGCGATAGGCATTATCGGCGGCGCGGACGGCCCGACGGCGATTTACCTGTCGGGCAAGCTGGCGCCGGAGCTGCTGGGGGCGATAGCGGTGGCGGCGTACTCGTATATGGCGCTGGTGCCGTTAATCCAGCCGCCGATTATGAAGGCGCTGACCACGGATAAGGAGCGGAAAATCCGCATGGTGCAGCTGCGCACGGTGAGTAAGCGGGAGAAAATCCTGTTCCCGGCGGTGCTGTTGCTGCTGGTGGCGCTGCTGCTGCCGGACGCGGCGCCGCTGCTGGGGATGTTCTGCTTCGGCAACCTGATGCGCGAAAGCGGCGTGGTGGAGCGCCTGAGCGACACGGTGCAGAACGCGCTGATAAATATCGTGACCATTTTCCTCGGGTTATCGGTGGGCGCCAAGCTGGTGGCGGACAAGTTCCTCCAGCCGCAGACGCTGGGGATTCTGGTGCTGGGGGTGATTGCGTTCTGTATCGGCACCGCGGCAGGCGTGCTGATGGCGAAGCTGCTGAACCTGTTCAGTCACAACAAAATCAACCCGCTGATTGGCTCGGCCGGGGTGTCGGCGGTGCCGATGGCGGCGCGGGTATCGAACAAGGTGGGGCTGGAGTCGGACGCGCAGAACTTCCTGCTGATGCACGCGATGGGCCCGAACGTGGCGGGAGTGATTGGCTCGGCGATAGCCGCCGGGGTGATGCTCAAGTACGTGCTGGCGATGTAGTTCTGTGCTCTTCCCGGAGGCGGCGCGTTGCGCCTGTCCGGGCTACGGGATCGCAGATGACTGTAAACCCGTAGCCCGGGTAAGGCGTCAGCCGCGACCCGGGAGATTTCCTGTAAGGAGACTTTGATGAATGAAACCATAGCATTACGTCCTGACAGCAGGGCGTCGGCAAAGGACAGCGTTGTTGATTACACCCTTGCGTCGCTGGAGGAACTTGAACAACTGCATCCGGCTCTGAATCTGCTGGCGCACCCATCAATCGCTCAGGGTAGCCATGATTTTTTTGTCCGTTGCTATGACGCTGGCGTACGGCATGCGCAGGCCGGGGCCGCTGAAACGGTGGCGGCTTTACCTGATTCGCTGACACATGAGCAGCAAGGGAGCGGGCTACTGTGTGCGGCTGCCGGGCGTCTGGAAATTCTTGGTCAGCCGCTGACGCACAATCGTCTGTGCGACCTCGCCGGTCAGTTCTGTGCTGGCATTGCGGATGTTGATAGCGAAATCCGCAGCGGTTTCTATACCGTGCGCAGCATATCGCTGCCGGTTTACCGGCGGCTGCTGCGGGATAAGCATTCATATGGCATCTGCCTGCAGCAGGCGCTGCTGCATCTGCTGGCCTGGAAAAGTGATTCCCCCTGGGCGCGGCAGCAGGCCCAGCGGTTGCTCTGGCAGGGGGGAGTTCTGGGTGATAACGGCGAGTTTGCGCTGATGACGCTCGATGATGAACTGCGGGAGCGCCAGTTTGCGTGGCCCGGACTGTGGTCGCTGCTGGCCGTGACCGGGTTTCTGGCGAAATTCCCGGCCGGGCCATTGTTTGCTGATTGAAAAGCGCTCCCCTGGCGGGGAGCCTGTTAATTGGTCGCAGGATATTCCTGGACGGCGATATGCAGCGTAAGTTTTTTATCATCGCGCATAATCACCACCGGAATTTCCGAGCCCGGGCGAATCTCTGCGACCTGGTCCATGGTTTCCAGGGCGGAAACGGCGGGCTTGTCGTTAACCGAAATAATGACGTCGTTGGCGCGGATCCCTGCCTGGGCGGCCGGGCCTTCCGGCGCAACATCATTCACCACGATCCCCTGCAGCTGATCGATCCCGCCGCCCTGCGCATGCAGCGGCGCAATTTCGCGGCCGCTGATCCCTATATAGCCGCGAATAACGCGGCCATCGCGGATCAGCTTATCCATAATCTTGGTTGCCAGCTGGAAAGGGATCGCAAAGCCGATCCCTTCCGGCGTTTCGCCATCGTTGCTTTTATCAAATGACAGGGTATTGATACCCATCAGCTCGCCCAGCGAGTTCACCAGCGCGCCGCCGGAGTTACCGTGATTGATTGACGCGTCGGTCTGCAGGAAATTCTGGCGCCCGGTGGGGTTCAGGCCGATACGGCCGGTGGCGCTGATAATGCCCTGGGTAATGGTTTGCCCAAGGTTGTACGGGTTGCCGATCGCCAGCACGACGTCACCGATATGCGGCACGCGTTTCGGGTTAATCGGAATGACCGGCAGGCCGCCGCTGGCGTTGATTTTTAACACCGCCAGATCGGTGAGAGTATCCGAGCCGACCAGCAGCGCTTCAAAAACCCGACCATCCTGTAGGGCCACGATAATCTGATCGGCATCGTTGATAACGTGCTTATTGGTCAGGATATAGCCGCGCTGATCCATGATCACGCCGGAACCGAGCGTTAGCTGGTTATGGCTGGTGCTGTTGAGTGCCCGGTTATAGACGTTCACGACCGCCGGGGCGGCGCGGCGAACGGCGGAATTATAGCTGGCGGGGGATTCATCCGCGCTATCGTATTGCGTGGTCGGCGAAAGCTGCCACTGGCGCAGCGAAGGCATAACGGCCAGCAGCAGACCGCCGACAATCAAACCAATAAGTATCGAACGTAAAAGCTTTCCAGGCATGATGCAGATATCGTTGATGGATGGACAGGCGCAGCATAACACGTCTTGTCCGGACATCGCACTGCACGCGATGCCCGGAAGGCGAGTTAACGCAGCAGCAGATAGATGCTTTCGCTGCCGCGAACGACGTTCAGCGCAATCACCGTCGGCTTGCTTTCAAGCACTTTTCGCAGTTCAGCAATGGACCTTACGCGCTCGCGGTTGAGGCCAATAATGATGTCGTCTTTATGCAGCCCCGCCTGGGCGGCAGGGCTGGCTTTATCGACATTATCAATGACGACGCCTTTGGTCCCGTCTTTCATCTGACCGTCGCTTAACGATGCGCCCTGCAGGGCTGGCGCGATAAGTTCGGCGCTGGCGGAAGAAGAGGTGCTCTTGTCGAGGGTGACTTCAACTTCTACGGGCTTTCCTTCGCGCAGGAGCCCCAGCTTCACCTTGGTCCCCGGCTCGGTCGTGGCGATGCGGGAGCGCAGTTCGGCGAAGCTGTTGAGCGGCTTGCCGTTCAGGCTGACGATAACGTCGCCAGATTTGATGCCCGCTTTGGCCGACCCTGAATTTGGCAGCACTTCGCTGACGAAGGCGCCGCGCTGGACGTCGAGATTCATCGCTTTGGCGATATCCGCGCTCATTTCCATGCCTTTGATGCCCAGCAGGCCGCGTTTGATTTCACCAAACTGAATAAGCTGCTGGGAGAGAATTTTCGCCATATTGCTGGGGATCGCGAAGCCAATGCCGACGCTGCCGCCGCCCGGGGCCAGAATGGCGGTGTTGATGCCAATCAGCTCGCCGTTGAGGTTCAGCAGCGCGCCGCCGGAGTTGCCGCGGTTGATCGAGGCATCGGTCTGGATAAAGTTCTCCAGCCCTTCAAGATTCAGGCCGCTGCGGCCAAGGGCTGAAATAATCCCGGATGTGGCGGTCTGACCCAGACCAAACGGGTTACCGACGGCGACGGCGAAATCGCCTACCCGCAGCTTATCGGAGTCGGCGATCGCGATTTGCGTCAGATTGCTGGGTTTTAACAGCTGCAGCAGGGCGATATCGCTCTGCTCGTCGCTGCCGACCAGTTTGGCATCGAACTCGCGACCATCGTTAAGCTGGACGCTGATTTTCTGCGCCTGATTAATCACGTGATTATTGGTCAGCACGTAGCCTTTTGCCGCGTCAATGATGACCCCAGAACCCAGGCCTTCAAACGGCTGCGCCTGCTCTTGCGGCGCATTGTCGCCAAAGTACTTCTTCAGCTCTTCCGGCATATTCTGCGCGGGTGACGCGGTGCCCTCAACCTGTACGCTCACCACCGCCGGCAACACTTTTTCCAGCATCGGCGCGAGGCTTGGCAACGCGCCCTGGCCGGGAACCTGTGTCGGTAAAGACGCTGCTGCCGGAGGTAAGGCGGACAACGACAACCCAACGCTTAACGCTAACGCACTTAACAGCAAAGTCTGTTTATTCATTAGATGCTGGCTCTCGTAACCTGAGGTGTATGGGAAACGTCCCGAATGGTCCGATGTTATTGAATTTTCGGCCCGGTAACAATGTGGGCGATAGTTAAATTGTAGCTGGGATGAGAGGTTGAAACGGGCGCTGAGGGTGCGCCCGGAAAATATTTTTACTGTCGTTGGCGGATTAGTCGCGCTTTACGCCGCCGCGCAGCAGGCCGGAGGCGCCTTCAGAGTAGTCGCGCGGCATCTGGACCGGAGCCTGATCGTTGCCCGCTTCCGACTCTTCCAGACGATTGCGGAACGGATTGGCGTCCGCCATGCTGTCCGGCAGCAGGTTGCTGGAACTTTTCGCCATATGCTGATACAGCTGGCGGTAATCATGCGCCATGTTATCCAGTAGCTCTGCGCTCCGGGCAAAATGGCTTACCAGCTCTTCGCGGTACTCTTCCAGCTCTGCTTTATTCTTTTCCAGTTCAAACTGCAGCGCCTGCTGTTGGCGTAATTTGCGATTGCCAAAACGCATCGCGACGGCGCCGATAATGATGCCGACAACTAGCCCAATTAGCGCGTATTCCCAGGTCATGAACATCTCCCGTTGTTTTGTGGTTCCGTAGGATGGCTGTGAGGCTCTCCGCCTGCGCCCGATAGTGCCACTATAACCGCTAATTCCACAGAAGTGGAATCCTGGCGTATCATCACGTAGTGTAGAGCGGCCTTTTTTTCGTCAATCGTGAGCTACGGCATTACGGTTTTCAAGGAATAAGAATTAGATCATGCAAAGCCTGTCCCCAACATCGCGTTACCTTTCCTCTCTCAACGAGGGGAGCCACCAACCTGACGACGTACAGCGAGAAGCGGTCAGCCGCCTCGATACGATTTTTCATGAATTGCAGAATAAACCTTCGGCAGCGCCGCAAACCGTCGGCGGTTTACGGGCGAAATTCGGCAAGCTGCTGGGCAAGCGCGAACCCGTTGCCGAAACGGTCGCGGTTCGCGGTCTCTATATGTGGGGCGGGGTCGGCAGGGGGAAAACCTGGCTGATGGACCTGTTCTATCAAAGCCTGCCGGGAGAACGTAAACAACGTCTGCATTTTCATCGGTTTATGCTGCGGGTACATGAAGAGTTAACGACGCTGCAGGGGCACAGCGATCCGCTGGAAATCGTTGCGGACCGTTTCAAAGCTGAAACCGACGTGCTCTGCTTCGATGAGTTTTTCGTCTCTGATATTACCGATGCGATGCTGTTGGGCGGTCTAATGAAAGCGCTGTTCGCTCGCGGCATAACCCTGGTGGCGACATCGAATATTCCTCCTGACGAGCTGTACCGGAACGGCCTTCAGCGCGCCCGTTTCCTGCCCGCCATCGACGCCATTAAGCAACATTGCGATATCATGAATGTCGACGCCGGTATTGATTACCGCCTGCGCACGCTGACCCAGGCGCATCTGTGGCTGTCGCCGCTGAATGCTGAGACCCAGCAGCAGATGGATAAATTGTGGCTGGCGCTGGCAGGTGCGAAGCGCGAACAGGCGCCGACGCTGGAGATCAACCATCGTCCGCTGCCGACGCTGGGCGTAGAGAACCAGACGCTGGCGGCGTCGTTCGCCACGCTGTGCGTGGATGCGCGCAGCCAGCATGACTATATTGCGCTCTCGCGTCTGTTTCATACCGTGATGCTTTTTGAGGTGCCGGTGATGACTGGGCTGATGGAGAGCGAGGCGCGGCGCTTTATCGCCCTGGTTGATGAGTTCTATGAGCGCCACGTTAAACTGGTGGTCAGCGCGGCGGTACCGCTTTATGAGATCTATCAGGGTGAGAGGTTAAAATTCGAGTTCCAGCGCTGTTTGTCGCGCCTGCAGGAGATGCAGAGCGAGGAGTATCTGAAGCGGGAACACTTACCGGGGTAAAACCGGGTACAAATCACATAAAGGGGTCGATCTTTGACCCCGACTTCTCTATAATCTTGCGACCCCACGTTACGAGAAGGTTTTTTTCCCAAAACTTTCTATGTGCCGGCATAGGCTATTCGAAGGGGTAGGTTTGCTGGACAATGTCGTGTGAACCTCAACTGACTAAACGTTTGGGTGTTCACCAACGTGTAACTTATTTATTTGGGTAAGCTTTTAATGAAAACTTTTACAGCTAAACCAGAAACCGTAAAACGCGACTGGTATGTTGTTGACGCGACCGGTAAAACTCTGGGCCGTCTGGCTTCCGAACTGGCTCTGCGCCTGCGCGGCAAGCATAAAGCGGAATACACTCCGCACGTTGATACCGGTGATTACATCATCGTTCTGAACGCAGAAAAAGTTGCTGTAACCGGCAACAAGCGCGAAGACAAAATGTACTACCACCACACCGGCCACATCGGTGGTATCAAAGAAGCGACCTTTGAAGAGATGATTGCCCGCCGTCCTGAGCGTGTGATTGAAATCGCGGTTAAAGGCATGCTGCCAAAAGGCCCGCTGGGTCGTGCTATGTACCGTAAGCTGAAAGTTTACGCGGGTAACGAGCACAACCACGCGGCACAGCAACCGCAAGTTCTTGACATCTAATCGGGATTATAGGCAATGGCTGAAAATCAATACTACGGCACCGGTCGCCGCAAAAGTTCCGCAGCTCGCGTTTTCATCAAACCGGGCAACGGTAAAATCGTTATCAACCAGCGTTCTCTGGAACAGTACTTCGGTCGTGAAACTGCCCGCATGGTAGTTCGTCAGCCGCTGGAACTGGTCGACATGGTTGAGAAATTAGATCTGTACATCACCGTTAAAGGTGGTGGTATCTCTGGTCAGGCTGGTGCGATCCGTCACGGTATCACCCGCGCTCTGATGGAGTACGACGAGTCCCTGCGTGGCGAACTGCGTAAAGCTGGTTTCGTTACTCGTGATGCTCGTCAGGTTGAACGTAAGAAAGTCGGCCTGCGTAAAGCACGTCGTCGTCCTCAGTTCTCCAAACGTTAATTGTTTTCTGCTCACGCAGAACAATTTGCGAAAAAACCCGCTTCGGCGGGTTTTTTTATGGATAAATTTGCCATTTTCCCTCTACAAACGCCCCATTGTTACCACTTTTTCAGCATTTCCAGAATCCCCTCACCACAACCTCTTCAAAATCTGGTAAACTATCATCCAATTTTCTGCCCAAATGCAGGTGATTGTTCATTTTTTGTTTGGATGACGAACGAAATGAAGTCACGCAAATGGGGTTTTTACATCTGGCTGGCCATGCGTGGTCGGCAGCAGTACAAAAATTCTGAATATACCTGGAGGTTTTCATGGCTGTCGCTGCCAACAAACGTTCGGTAATGACGCTGTTTTCTGGTCCTACTGACATCTATAGCCATCAGGTCCGCATCGTGCTGGCCGAAAAAGGTGTTAGTTTTGAGATAGAGCACGTGGAGAAGGACAACCCGCCTCAGGATCTGATTGACCTCAACCCGAATCAAAGCGTACCGACGCTTGTGGATCGTGAGCTCACTCTGTGGGAATCTCGCATCATTATGGAATATCTGGATGAGCGTTTCCCGCATCCGCCGCTCATGCCGGTTTACCCGGTGGCGCGTGGGGAAAGCCGTCTGTATATGCAGCGTATCGAAAAGGACTGGTATTCGTTGATGAATACCATTCAGACCGGTACCGCTGCGCAGGCTGATACTGCGCGTAAGCAGCTGCGTGAAGAACTACAGGCGATTGCGCCAGTTTTCACCCAGAAGCCCTACTTCCTGAGCGATGAGTTCAGCCTGGTGGACTGCTACCTGGCACCACTGCTGTGGCGTCTGCCGGTTCTCGGCGTAGAGCTGGTCGGCGCTGGCGCGAAAGAGCTTAAAGGCTATATGACTCGCGTATTTGAGCGCGACTCTTTCCTCGCTTCTTTAACTGAAGCCGAACGTGAAATGCGTCTCGGTCGGGGCTAAATGATGGATGTATCACAGCTGACGCCGCGTCGCCCGTATCTATTACGAGCGTTCTATGAGTGGCTGCTGGATAACCAGCTGACTCCGCATCTGGTCGTTGACGTCACTCTGCCGGGCGTAATGGTCCCGATGGAGTACGCTCGCGATGGGCAAATTGTTCTCAATATTGCCCCACGCGCTGTCGGTAACCTCGAGCTGGCCAACGACGAAGTGCGTTTTAACGCGCGCTTCGGCGGCGTGCCGCGCAATGTCTCCGTGCCGATGGCTGCCGTACTGGCGGTTTACGCGCGTGAGAATGGCGCAGGGACCATGTTCGAACCGGAAGCGGCCTATGATGAAGATGTCACTAGCCTGAACGATGACGAAGAGCTGCCTGACAGCGAAACGGTCATGTCGGTGATCGATGGCGATAAGCCGGATAATCACGACGACGATCCCGACGATACGCCGCCTCCTCGCGGTGGGCGTCCGGCGCTGCGCGTCGTAAAATAATCTTTGCCAGGCCCTTCGGGGCCTGTTTTATATCTTAATTCACATCTGAATTTGATAACATCATTAAAAATGAGCGAAGCGTGTTTCTGAACATGCTTCGCTTTTTTTATCCTATAGTCGGCAGCCTTGGTGTAAATAGACCCGTTTTAGTTCCCGGATTTTTTTGCGATCCCGGCCAAATTGACCCTGGCCCAATACTTTATGCCGCCAACAATCTGAACATGGATTTTACCGTGACCGCGGAGGCGGCGGGGTATACACCGACTTTAGTAATAACGACGTCGTTGATTTTGGCTCGCGGCATGTCGGCTTGCTATCAACCACCGCCTTTACCCAACTGGGCGCGCGGGACATCACTTTAACGATTCACTGTGAGACGTCCACCGGGATCGCCATTACGGCATGAGATGCCCGCGCCAGTTCCGCTCTCACAGGCAAAGACGCCTTTACAGATAAGCGCAGCGGTTGGGGGTAATATCAGAAGCGGGCAGAAGGTGTAGCTGGACGGCGAGGCGGTAATCAGCATTGTTTATCTTTGAATAAAGAGCTTGCGGGCACGGAGCCCGCAAGCTTCTCATTTTACACTTCCAGATAGTTCAGGATCCCGTCAGCCGCCTTACGGCCTTCGGCAATCGCCGTCACCACCAGATCGGAACCGCGAACGATATCACCCCCGGCGAAGATTTTCGGGTTGCTGGTCTGGAAGGCGTTGTCGCTGCCTTCCGGCGCAATCACGCGGCCCTGAGAATCGAGCTCGACGCTGTGCTTCGCCAGCCATTCCATGCTGTGTGGACGGAAACCAAACGCCATTACAACGGCATCGGCGGGCACCACATGCTCAGAACCGGCCACGATTTCCGCGCGGCGGCGGCCTTTCGCATCCGGCTGGCCCATCTCCGTACGCGCCATCTTCACGCCGCATACCTTACCGTTGGCATTCACTTCAATGCCCAGCGGTTGGACGTTGAACTGGAACTCCACGCCTTCTTCACGCGCGTTTTTCACTTCGCGCTTCGAGCCCGGCATGTTCACCTCATCACGGCGATAGGCGCAGATGACGTGAGTGGCGTTCTGGCGAATCGAGGTCCGCACGCAGTCCATAGCGGTGTCGCCACCGCCAAGAACCACGACGCGCTTGCCTTCCATGCTGACGTACGGCTCGTCCGCCGTTTCGCCAAAGCCCATGATCTGTTTGGTATTGGCGATCAGGAACGGCAGCGCATCAAAGACCCCGCTAGCGTCTTCGTTTTCCAGCCCGCCGCGCATGGACTGATAGGTCCCGACGCCGAGGAACACCGCATCGTAATCTTTCAGCAGATCGTCGAGCTGTACATCGCGGCCCACTTCGATATTGAGTTTGAACTCGATGCCCATGCCGGTGAAGATCTCGCGACGGCGGGTCATCACCTCTTTTTCCAGCTTAAACGCCGGAATACCAAAGGTCAGCAGACCGCCGATTTCCGGATGGCGATCGAAAACCACCGCCTTCACGCCGTTGCGGGTCAACACGTCGGCGCACGCCAGGCCCGCTGGACCCGCGCCGATAATGGCGACGGTTTTACCGGTTTGCTTTACGCCGGTAAGGTCGGGGCGCCAGCCCATTTCGAACGCTTTATCGTTGATATAGCGTTCGATGTTGCCGATGGTGACCGCGCCGAACTCATCGTTCAGCGTGCAGGAACCCTCGCACAGACGATCCTGTGGGCAAACGCGCCCGCAGACTTCCGGTAAGGTATTGGTTTGATGCGACAGCTCCGCCGCTTCAAAAATACGTCCTTCATTAGCCAGCTTCAGCCAGTTCGGGATGTAGTTATGCACCGGGCACTTCCATTCGCAGTACGGGTTGCCGCAGGACAGGCAGCGGTCCGCCTGTGCTTTGGCCTGGCCTTCTGAAAACGGCTCGTAAATTTCCACAAATTCAATTTTACGGATCTTCAGCGCTTTCTTTGGCGGATCAACTCGCTGTAAGTCGATAAATTGATAGACATTCTGACTCATCTTAACCCCTTACTGCGCCTGCACCCGCAGCTCAGCTGCGGAACGACTACGGTGACCCAACAGTGCTTTAACATCGCTGGACTTCGGTTTAACCAGCGCAAACTTCGCTGAGAAGGCCGGCCAGTTAGCCAGGATCTCTTCGCCGCGCTGCGAGCCGGTAAGCTGCACGTGCTCGGTAATCAAACCGCGCAGGTGCTCTTCATGGATGGCCAGAGAGTCAACGTCCAGCACTTCTACCAGTTCAGGGTTCACGCGTTTGCGGAAGTCGCCATCTTCATCCAGAACGTAACCAAAGCCGCCGGTCATGCCTGCGCCAAAGTTGACGCCGGTTTTACCCAGCACGCAGACGATGCCGCCGGTCATGTATTCACAGCCGTTGTCGCCAATACCTTCGACGACGGTGATCGCGCCGGAGTTACGCACCGCGAAACGCTCGCCCGCACGGCCCGCAGCATACAGGCGACCGCCGGTCGCGCCGTACAGGCAGGTGTTGCCGATGATGCTGGCTTCGTGGCTACGGAAGGCCGAGCCTACCGGAGGACGAATGGCGAGCAGGCCGCCAGCCATCCCTTTACCCACATAGTCGTTCGCATCGCCAGTCAGATGCAGTTCGACGCCGCCGGCATTCCACACGCCGAAGCTCTGGCCCGCAGTACCGCTAAAGTGGGCGACAATCGGGTCGGCAGCGAGACCCTGGTCGCCGTGAGTCTGGGCGATATAACCGGACAGCGATGCGCCAACGGAGCGATCGGTGTTGCGGATATCGAACCAGAACGTTTTGCTCTGCTTGCTGTCAACAAACGGTTTCGCCTGCTGCAGAAGCTGGGCATTGAGTACGCCATTGTCGAACGGCGGGTTGTTCTCCGTGCAGTACAGCGCTTTGCCAGGATGCGGCTCAGCGGTTTCCAGCATCTTGCTCAGATCCAGCTTCTGCTGCTTGGCGGTAAATCCGTCCAGCTCTTTCAGCAGGTCGGTGCGACCAATCAGATCCACCAGACGCTTCACGCCCAGCTGCGCCATCAGCTCGCGAGTTTCGCGGGCGATGAATTCAAAGTAGTTGGTCACTTTAAACGGCAGACCGTGATAGTGGTTCTTACGCAGTTTGTCGTCCTGGGTTGCTACGCCGGTTGCGCAGTTGTTCAGGTGGCAAATACGCAGATATTTACAGCCCAGCGCGACCATTGGGCCGGTACCGAAGCCGAAGCTCTCAGCCCCGAGGATGGCCGCTTTGATGATATCAAGGCCGGTTTTCAGGCCGCCGTCCACCTGCAGACGAATTTTGTGGCGCAGCCCGTTGGCAACCAGCGCCTGCTGGGTTTCCACCAGTCCCAGTTCCCACGGACAGCCTGCGTACTTCACTGAAGAGAGCGGGCTGGCGCCGGTGCCACCGTCATAGCCAGCGATGGTGATTAAATCCGCGTAAGCTTTTGCCACGCCGGTGGCGATAGTCCCGACGCCCGGTTCGGAAACCAGCTTCACGGAGATCATCGCCTTCGGGTTGACCTGCTTCAGGTCGAAAATCAGCTGCGCCAGATCCTCGATAGAGTAAATATCGTGGTGCGGCGGCGGGGAGATCAGCGTCACGCCCGGCACGGAATAGCGCAGTTTGGCGATGTAGGGCGTCACTTTATCGCCCGGCAGCTGGCCGCCTTCGCCAGGCTTCGCGCCCTGAGCGACTTTAATCTGGATAACGTCGGCGTTGACCAGATAAGCGGGGGTTACGCCGAAGCGGCCGGAAGCAACCTGCTTAATGCGCGAGACTTTATTCGTGCCATAGCGCGCCGGGTCTTCGCCGCCTTCGCCGGAGTTGGAATTACCGCCGATGCTGTTCATCGCTTCCGCCAGCGCTTCGTGCGCTTCGGGGCTCAGCGCGCCGATAGACATCGCCGCGGTATCGAAGCGTTTGAACAGCTCGCTGGCCGGCTCAACGTCTTCCAGGCTCACCGTGGTGCCGTCCGGCGTCACGGCCAGCAGATCGCGCAGCGTTGCCGCCGGACGCTCGTTAACCAGCTTCGCGTACTGCTGGTAATCGCCGTATTCGCCGCTTTGTACCGCTTGCTGCAGGGTACGCACCACGTCCGGGTTGTAGGCGTGATATTCGCCGCCGTGGACGTACTTCAGCAGGCCGCCCTGGTCCAGCGGTTTACGCGCCAGCCAGGCACGTTTCGACAGGTTCAGCAGATCCTGCTGGAAGTCATCGAAGCCCGCGCCGCCGATGCGGCTGACGACGCCCTGGAAGCACAGGTCGGAGACGTCGCGATGCAGGCCGACCGCTTCAAACAGCTTCGAGCAGCGATAGGACGCAATGGTCGAAATCCCCATCTTCGACATGATTTTATACAGACCTTTGTTGATGCCGTTACGATAGTTCAGCATCACCGCGCGGTACTCTTTGTCGATGGCTTTGTTATCCACCAGCTTCGCCAGGGTTTCATAGGCGAGGTACGGGTAGATAGCCGTCGCGCCGAAGCCGAGCAGCACGGCAAAATGGTGCGGATCGCGGGCGCTGGCGGTTTCGACAATAATGTTGGCATCGCAGCGCAGGCTCTTATCGACCAGTCGGGTCTGAATTGCGCCGACCGCCATCGGAGCCGGTACCGGCAGACGGTTTTTCGCGATGTTGCGGTCAGAGAGCACCAGCAGAACGGTACCGTTACGTACCATCTGTTCGGCTTTATCGCACAGCGCCTTCACGGTTTCAGCCAGCGTGGTTGCGGTGGCATCAAAAGTGATATCCAGGACGTCGGCGCGATAGTGCTCCTCTTCCATGGTGGTCAGCTGTTTAAAATCGGAGTACAGCAGAATCGGCGATTTGAAGCTCAGGCGGTGCGCCTGGCCTTCCGCTTCGCAGAAGACGTTCATTTCACGGCCGATGCTGGTGGCCAGCGACATGACGTGCGCTTCGCGCAGCGGATCGATCGGCGGGTTGGTCACCTGCGCGAACTGTTGGCGGAAGTAATCGTAAATGATACGCGGCTGGCTGGAGAGCACGGCAAATGGGGTATCGTCGCCCATTGAGCCGACCGCCTCCTGGCCGTTTTCACCCAGTACGCGCAGGACGGAGTCCAGCTCTTCAGCGCTGTAGTTAAACTGTTTCTGGTAGCTGGCGAGGGTATCATCGTCCAGCTGGCGGCTACCGACCTCTTCATCCGGCAGATCTTCGAATGGCACCAGGCGACGGACGTTTTTCGCCATCCACTCTTTATATGGGTGGCGGCTTTTCAGATCGTTGTCGGTTTCCGCGGAGTGCAGAATACGCCCCTCGCGGGTATCGATAACCATCAGCTCGCCCGGGCCAACGCGGCCTTTTTCGACCACTTCATCCGGCTGGTAATCCCAGATCCCGACTTCGGAAGCGCAGGTGATGAGCTTGTCTTTGGTGATGACGTAGCGCGCCGGGCGCAGACCGTTACGGTCGAGGTTACAGGCGGCATAGCGACCGTCGGACATGACGATGCCCGCCGGGCCGTCCCACGGCTCCATATGCATGGAGTTAAAGTCGAAGAACGACCGCAGGTCTGGATCCATATCCGGGTTGTTTTGCCAGGCTGGCGGCACCAGCAGGCGCATGGCGCGGATGATATCCATCCCGCCCGCCAGCAGCAGCTCCAGCATGTTATCCATGGAGCTGGAGTCAGAGCCGGTTTCATTGACGAACGGCGCGGCGTCGTGGAGGTCCGGGATCAGCGGCGTCTGGAACTTATAGGTACGGGCGCGGGCCCACTGGCGGTTGCCGGTGATGGTGTTGATCTCGCCGTTGTGCGCCAGATAGCGGAACGGCTGCGCCAGCGGCCAGCGCGGCACGGTGTTGGTGGAAAAGCGCTGGTGGAACAGGCAGATCGCCGACTCCAGGCGCAGGTCCGCAAGATCCAGGTAGAAGCGCGGCAGATCCGCCGGCATACACAGACCTTTATAAATGTTGACCAGGTTCGACAGGCTGCAAACGTAGAAATCTTTATCTTCCTGCAGGCGTTTTTCGATACGGCGACGCGCGATGAATAAACGGCGCTCCATGTCGCGCGGACGCCAGCCAGCCGGGGCGTTCACAAAGATTTGTTCAATACGGGGCAGCGAGGAGAGGGCGATTTCACCAAGAACGCCTTCATTAGTCGGCACATCGCGCCAGCCAACGATAGACAGCGTTTCGCGTTGAAGTTCTTCTTCGACGATGCGGCGTGCCGCTTTGGCCAGTTCAGGATCCTTATTAAGGAACAGCATCCCAACGGCGTAATTTTTGGCTAAACGCCAGCCGCGCTCTTCCGCAACAATTCGGAAGAAACGATCGGGTTTTTGTAGCAGCAAGCCACAACCGTCGCCGGTTTTTCCATCGGCAAGAATCGCGCCGCGGTGCTGCATTCGGGCCAGTGCGTGTATAGCGGTTCGCACTACCTTGTGGCTAGGTTCGCCTTCTATGTGGGCGATCAGGCCGAAACCACAGTTATCCCTCTCAAGGGATTTATCGTACAACATATCAGTGAACCTCCCCAGGCTCTACGGGACACCCTCCGATACCGATTGCGCACGGGCACAGAAAGAGCATGGCGACGGGGTTTACACCTCGCATTCGCCCTCTTTAAATCCTTTTCGCGTCGGTACACAAGTTTGAGGACTTGCTGTTAAGAGGGAATCTCAATTACTGCATAAATATGATGAGCAGAGCGCTCATCCAGAAAGCTTCCAGCGGATTCCCAACTTATCGGGAATCCACACATACGTCAAATGGCAATCTTATTTATACAAAAATGTGCTATACAACATATAATATACTGATTTTTAAGAAAATAACGGTCTTTTGAATGCCAAGGAAGCGCAGGGAACGGCTTGATCGAGTGTGATCTGTCTCACTATATCGACGGCACGCTATTATCGTTCTGTGCTGAAGTGTTCATTTATTGCAGTTTTTTAAACTGGTTTTTGTTTGATTAAAAGTTATTGGTACTGTTTTATGCCCTGGTAAAGATAATGGCAAATCAGAGGCTATATATAAGGAAAACTCATTACCATGATGGTGAATTAAATTGCAGTTATCTTGATTGTTTATGCAATGAGATAAGCGGCCGCGTTGACGATTGATCCAGGTCATCGCCGTCGGTAGCTAAAAATGGCAGGCTTGGCCCCTTTCTTAAGGCCGGTCTATCAGATTATGCAGTTACAAAAATTAGTCAATATGTTTGGTGGGGATCTTATGCGCCGCTACGGTGAAAAGGTTCATAAACTGACGCTGCACGGTGGATTTAGTTGCCCAAATCGCGATGGCACCCTTGGTCGCGGCGGCTGTACGTTCTGTAATGTCGCCTCTTTTGCCGATGAAGAACAGCAGCACAGCTCGATCGCTGAACAGCTGGCCCATCAGGCGCAGCGGGTTAACCGCGCAAAACGCTATCTGGCCTATTTCCAGGCTTATACCAGCACCTTTGCCGAGGTACAGGTACTGCGCTCCATGTATCAGCAGGCGGTCAGCCAGGCGAATATCGTCGGGCTCTGCGTGGGCACTCGCCCGGACTGCGTCCCCGGAGCGGTATTGGATCTGCTGTCTGAATATCGGCAGCAGGGTTATGAAGTCTGGCTCGAGTTGGGTTTACAAACCGCGCACGATAAAACGCTGCGCCGAATTAATCGCGGCCACGATTTTGCCTGCTACCAGCGTACAGCTCGTCTGGCGCGCGAGCGGGGCCTCAAAGTGTGCAGCCACCTTATCGTTGGCCTGCCGGGTGAAGGGCAGAGCGAATGCCTTGAAACGCTAAAACAGGTGGTAGAGACCGGCGTAGACGGCATTAAGCTGCATCCACTTCATATTGTGAAGGGCAGCATTATGGCCAGGGCGTGGCAGGCCGGAAGGTTGCAGGGTATTGATCTGGCGGACTATACGGTCACCGCAGGCGAGATGATCCGCCATACCCCGCCAGGGGTGATTTATCACCGTATTTCCGCCAGCGCCCGACGTCCTATGCTGCTGGCGCCGCTGTGGTGTGAGAACCGTTGGACCGGGATGGTTGAGCTGGATAAATATCTCAATGAATACGGCGTTCAGGGGTCAGCTATTGGTCGTTGCTGGAGATCTCCGGCCGCTACCGAATAACGTCATCGCCAGCCGCATTCCGGCTGACCGCTACCCCCAGGCAGGCGCGTAACTACAATCCTTCCCGCATTTTTCGCACAACTTACAGCGTCTTGCTCAGAATTGAGTATTATTGTGCGAAGTTGTCGCGAAGGAATCCCTTATGAAGCAAATCCGTATGCTGGCGCAGTATTATGTTGACCTGATGATGAAGCTGGGTCTGGTGCGCTTTTCCATGCTGCTGGCCTTTGCGCTGGTGGTGCTGGCGATCGTCGTGCAGATGGCCGTTACTATGGTGCTGCACGGCCAGGTGGAAAGTATTGATGTGATCCGCTCTATCTTCTTTGGTTTGCTGATTACGCCGTGGGCGGTCTATTTCCTGTCGGTGGTCGTTGAGCAGCTGGAAGAGTCCCGGCAGCGTCTTTCGCGGCTGGTGGAGAAACTGGAGGAGATGCGCGAGCGCGATCTCAAGCTGAATGTGCAGCTTAAGGACAATATCGCCCAGCTTAATCAGGAAATCGGTGAACGTGAAAAAGCTGAAGCGGAACGTGAAACGACGCTTGAGCAGCTGAAAATTGAGATGAAGGAGCGTGAAGAAACGCAAATTCAGCTTGAACAGCAATCGTCCTTTCTGCGCTCCTTTCTTGACGCTTCACCGGACCTCGTTTTCTATCGTAATGAAGATAAAGAGTTCTCAGGCTGTAACCGCGCCATGGAACTGCTGACCGGTAAAAGCGAAAAACAGCTTATTCATCTGAAGCCGCAGGATGTCTACAGCGAAGAGGTGGCGGAGAAGGTGCTGGAGACGGATGAGAAAGTCTTCCGCCATAACGTTTCGCTCACCTACGAGCAGTGGCTGGATTATCCGGACGGGCGCAAGGCCTGCTTTGAAATCCGCAAAGTGCCCTATTATGACCGCGTCGGTAAGCGGCGCGGCCTGATGGGGTTCGGTCGTGATATTACGGAGCGTAAGCGCTATCAGGACGCGCTGGAGCGGGCCAGCCGCGATAAGACCACCTTTATCTCAACGATCAGCCACGAGCTGCGTACGCCGCTTAACGGCATCGTCGGGCTGAGCCGAATCCTTCTCGATACCGACCTGACCGACGAACAGGAAAGATACCTGAAAACCATCCACGTCTCAGCGGTAACGCTGGGTAATATCTTCAATGATATTATTGAGATGGATAAGATGGAGCGGCGTAAAATTCAGTTGGATAACCAGCCGGTTGATTTCACCGGCTTCCTTGCCGACCTTGAAAACCTCTCCGGCCTGCAGGCGCAGCAGAAAGGGCTGCGCTTTGTGCTGGATCCTTCGCTTCCGCTGCCGCATAAAGTGATCACCGACGGAACGCGTTTACGCCAAATCTTGTGGAATCTAATCAGCAACGCCGTGAAGTTTACCCCGCAGGGTGGGAGCGTGAACGTGCGCGTGCGCTATGACGAAGGGGACATCCTGCACTTTGAAGTGGAAGATTCAGGCATTGGCATCCCTGAAGCGGAACAGGATAAAATTTTCGCCATGTATTACCAGGTGAAAGATAGCCAGGGCGGCAAGCCAGCGACAGGTACCGGCATCGGACTCGCCGTGTCGCGGCGTCTGGCGCGTAATATGGGCGGCGACATTAGCGTTGCCAGCCTGCCGGGTAAAGGGGCCACGTTCACGCTCACCGTACACGCGCCGGCCGTGGCTGAAGAGGTTGAAGACACGCTGGCGGAAGATGAAATGCCATTACCTGCGCTAAACGTGCTGCTGGTGGAAGATATTGAGCTCAACGTGATCGTGGCGCGTTCGGTACTGGAGAAGCTGGGCAACAGCGTGGATGTGGCGATGACCGGTAAGGCTGCGCTGGAGATGTTTGTACCCGGCGAGTACGATCTGGTTCTGCTCGATATTCAACTACCGGATATGACTGGGCTCGATATTTCTCGTCAGCTGAAACAGCGCTTTGCCGCCGATGAGCTTCCCCCGCTGGTTGCGCTTACCGCTAACGTCCTGAAGAACAAGACTGAGTATCTGGAAGCGGGAATGGATGATGTTCTGAGCAAGCCGTTATCGGTTCCGGCATTAACCGCGATTATCAAAAAATTCTGGGATGCGCCGGAAGAGGAGGAGAATGAGATGCCATCTGTAGATATCAGTAAATCAGCTTCCGTACTGGATATTCCGATGCTTGAGCAGTATATCGAACTGGTAGGGCCGAAGCTGATTAATGACGGCCTGGCCGTTTTCGAAAGAATGATGCCGGGCTACATGGCGGTTCTGGAATCAAATTTAACCGCTCGCGACCAGAAAGGTATCGTCGATGAGGGGCATAAGATAAAAGGCGCTGCGGGCTCTATCGGTTTGCGCCATATCCAGCAGCTAGGCCAGCAGATCCAAACCCCGGATTTACCGGCCTGGTCGGATAACGTTGGCGAATGGGTTGAAGAGATGAAATCCGAATGGCAAAACGATGTCGCGGTACTGAAGGCGTGGGTAGCGGCGGCAGATAAAAAATGACCCCGGATAAACCGGGGTGCGCGAATACTGCGCCAACACCAGGGAACGGGTCATTGCGCCAGAATCATTTGAGTGATTTTTTTACACGGCGCAACCTGAGGATTTGGCTTACTCGCTCATTAAGATAGCAAACCTTAAATATTTTGTTACGTGAAACAGTAAAATATGTGAAGCATAGCGAGTAAATCAAAATTTTTGACTGCTTTCATAAACTTGTACTAAGGGGCTGATGTGATGAAGAAAATTGGTGTAGTGCTGAGCGGCTGCGGCGTTTATGACGGAAGCGAAATTCATGAAGCCGTTATTACCCTGCTGGCTATTGCCCGCAGCGGCGCTCAGGCTATCTGCTATGCGCCTGATAAAGCGCAAACCGATGTTATCAATCACCTGACCGGCGAAGCGCAGGCGGAAAGCCGTAATGTGCTTGTGGAAGCGGCGCGTATCGCGCGCGGAGAGATTCAGCCTTTAGCAAACGCCCGGGCGGATGCGCTGGACGCGCTGATTGTGCCCGGCGGTTTTGGCGCGGCAAAGAACCTCAGCAATTTTGCTTCGCAGGGAAGTGAATGTGAAGTGGATAGCGATCTCAAGGCCCTGGCGCTGGCGATGCATCAGGCGGGTAAACCGTTGGGCTTTATCTGTATCGCTCCGGCGCTGTTGCCTAAAATATTCTCTATTCCGCTACGCGTCACTATTGGTACCGATCTTGATACCGCCGATGCGGTAGAGGAGATGGGGGCCGAACACGTGCCTTGCCCGGTCGATGACATTGTGGTTGATGAAGACAATAAAGTGGTGACGACTCCCGCGTATATGCTGGCGCAGAACATCGCCGAAGCGGCGAGCGGAATTGAAAAGCTGGTTGCTCGCGTATTGGTTCTGACGGCATGACATTTCGTTTTTCGCCGTTGCGCTTGATTAAACGTTTTTTGCTGAGGCTGCTGCTGGCTTGCGCGGTGCTATGGGGCGGCGGGGTTGCTCTGTTTAGCATCGTCCCCGTCCCGTTTTCAGCGGTGATGCTGGAGCGGCAGCTCGGCGCCTGGCTCTCAGGGAATTTTCATTACATCGCCCATTCCGATTGGGTGGGCATGGATGAAATTTCTCCGTGGATGGGGCTGGCGGTTATTGCCGCGGAAGACCAGAAATTCCCGGAGCACTGGGGGTTTGACGTCCCGGCGATTGAGAAGGCGCTGGCGCACAATGAACGCAATGAGAACCGCATCCGCGGTGCGTCAACCCTGTCGCAGCAAACGGCAAAAAACCTGTTCCTGTGGGATGGTCGCAGCTGGCTAAGAAAAGGGCTGGAGGCGGGGCTGACCGTTGGCATTGAGACGGTCTGGAGCAAAAAGCGGATCCTCACCGTTTATCTGAATATTGCGGAGTTTGGTGAAGGGACGTTTGGCGTTGAAGCCGCATCGCAGCGCTATTTTCACAAACCGGCCAGCAGATTGACGGCTGCTGAAGCCGCGCTTTTAGCGGCGGTTTTGCCTAATCCCATTCGCTTTCGCGCTGACGCGCCGTCGGGTTATATTCGCAGCCGCCAGGCGTGGATCCTGCGCCAGATGAGGCAGTTAGGCGGGGAAGGGTTTATGCGGGCGAATCAGCTACATTGATGATTTCACGGCTCAGTACCCCGGAAGGCGCGCTGCGACCGGGGGAGTGAAATCTAATCCTCATCAAACCCGGCGTTGAACAGCGCGATAACCGCTGCCAGCGCCTCCACTTCTTGCGGGCCGTTGGCTTCAATCTCAATCTGCCGCCCTTTAGCTGAGTCAAGCATCAGCAGGGCAATCACGCTATTCGCTTCAGCTACAGTTCCTTCATCATTGCGCAGCAGCACTTCAGCATCGTAGTTCTGCATTAATTCAAACAGCTTCATCGCCGGGCGAGCGTGCATCCCCAGCTTATTGGTGATTTCAACGGTTTGCTTAACGGTCATGATTTGCGTTTTTCCAGCGTCCGATGACGGGACTGCACGTTCTTACCGCGCGAGCGGAAGTAGTCAGCCAGCTGTTCGGCGATGTAAACCGAACGGTGTTTACCACCGGTACAACCAATAGCTACCGTCAGATAGCTGCGGTTATTGGTCTCCAGCATAGGTAACCATAGCTCAAGATAGCTGCGGGTCTGGTAAATGAAATTGTGAACTTCCGTGTGCCGGTCGAGGAAGGCGGCCACGGGTTTATCCAGACCGGTCATCGGGCGCAGCTTCGGATCCCAGTGCGGGTTCGGCAGGAAGCGTACGTCGAAAACGTAATCAGCATCAATGGGAATACCGTGCTTAAAGCCAAAGGATTCAAACACCATCGTCAGCTCGCGTTCGCGCTTGCCTAACAAACGCGTGCGCAGCATTTCTGCCAGCTCATGTACCGACATTTCTGAGGTATCGACGATCAGGTCAGCGCGGGAACGCAGAGGTTCCAGCAGGTCGCTCTCTTCATCAATGGCGCTCTCCAGCGACAGGTTTTTGCTGGAGAGGGGATGCAAACGACGCGTGTCGCTGTAGCGGCGAATCAAGGTGTTACGATCGGCATCCAGGAACAGCAGCTGAGGTGAAAACTCTGCGGGCAGATTTTTCATCGCCTGCTCGAAGATTTCCGGCGACTCAGGCATGTTTCGCACGTCAATACTGACCGCGGCCGAGATGTTTCTGTCGGCGAGCGAGCGCGCCAGCTCGGGCAAGAGCACAACCGGCAGGTTATCCACGCAGTAAAAACCCATATCTTCCAGCGCTCGCAGGGCGACGGATTTCCCCGACCCTGAACGGCCGCTGACGATCATCAGTACCATGTACCGTTTCTCCTCAGTACGAAAAAGCGTAAGGTGCGGCTTTCGTTACGCCTCATTATTGCTTCCCGCTTCAGTGATGATTTCATACAGCTCTTCATCGCTTTGCGCAGCGCGCAGACGGCGGCAAATTGTTTTATCGGCCAGACGTTTCGCCACCAGCGAGAGCGTATGCAGATGCGTCTTAGTTTGATCGGCCGGGACGAGAAGGGCAAACAACAGATCGACGGGTTGGTTGTCGATAGCATCGAAAGCAATGGGGGTTTCCAGCTGGACAAACACGCCCACGGCCCGCAGCGTATCCTCTTCGAGTTTGCCATGGGGGATTGCAATGCCGTTGCCAATCCCGGTACTGCCCATTTTCTCACGGGTAAGGATCGCCTCGAACACTATCTGGGACGATAAGCCTAACTGCTTTGCCGCCAGCTCGCTGATGATTTCCAGCGCGCGTTTCTTGCTCTGGCAGTGAACCTGGCTACGGGTACATTCCTGGTTAAGGACATTGCTCAGTTGTAGAGCCGAATCGTTATTTATCATAATTTCACCTGAGCTCTCCTTGCCAACCGCCGGCAGGCGGTTGGCGTAGGCGATTGCCCGGACAATTAGTGTTGTTTCAGTTTATCTTTATGTTTTGTTAACTGTCTTGCCAGCTTATCGATAAGACCATCGATAGCAGCATACATATCCTGGCCTTCCGCACTGGCATGGATTTCGCCACCGTTGACATGCAGATTGGCGTCCGCAATTTGCGTCACCTTCTCCACTTTTAACACAATGTAGACCTGGTTGATCCTGTCGAAAAACTGCTCCAGTTTGCTGAACTTCGCGGTAACGAAATCGCGCATCGCGGGGGTTATCTCGACGTTGTGTCCTGTAATGTTGAGCTGCATAGTGTCTTCCTTATCGGTTGGGTCAAACCAGCTGCTTGCGTTGATTTGACGGCGGAATGGATAAAGACTCTCGGTACTTAGCAACGGTTCGCCGTGCCACCATAATACCCTGATCGGATAGCATGGTGGTGAGCTTACTATCACTCAATGGTTTCGCGGGGTTTTCCGCGGCGATTAATTTCTTCACCAGCGCGCGAATGGCCGTCGACGATGCTTCGCCGCCGCCTTCGGTATTCACATGGCTGGAGAAGAAATACTTCAGCTCAAAAATACCGCGTGGACTGTGCAGGTATTTTTGCGTAGTAACGCGTGAAATAGTGGATTCATGCATTTCGACGGCCTGAGCGATATCCGCCAGCACCATCGGTTTCATAAACTCTTCACCTTGTTCAAAAAAAGCCTGCTGCTGTTCGACGATACAGCGGCTGACGCGCAGCAGGGTGTCGTTGCGGCTCTCCAGGCTCTTGATCAGCCAGCGCGCTTCCTGCAGGTTGCTACGGATAAACTGGCCGTCAGCGTCATTGCGCGTGCTGTTACCCATAGCGGCATACTGCTGATTGATCTTCAGGCGCGGAAGGCTATCTGAATTGAGCTCAACCACCCAACGATCGTTGACTTTACGCACCAGAACGTCAGGAATGACATATTCTGGCTCGCCAGTTTGGATCGACTGTCCCGGGCGCGGATCCAGCGATTGGATCAGATTTACCGCTTCCTTTAACACTTCTTCTTTGAGGCGGGTTACGCGCATCAGGCTGCGGAAGTCGTGGTTGGCCAGCAGATCGAGATGATCGCTGATGATCAGGCGGGCTTCTTCAATCCACGGCGTCTCTTTGGCAAACTGTGAAAGCTGAACCAGCAGGCAATCACGCAAATCTTTTGCCGCCACGCCGACGGGGTCGAAACGCTGAATGCGCTTGAGAACCGCTTCAACTTCTTCAAGTCCGATTTCATCGTCGCCAATACTTTCCACGATGTCTTCGACAGAAATCGTCAGGTAGCCGGTATCATCAACGGCATCGACGATAGAGGTCGCGATGGCGCGATCGGTATCGGTGAATGGCGTAAGTTCAACCTGCCACATCAGGTAATCCTGCAGGCTTTGCGTGGTCTCTCCCTGGTAGACGGGCAGTTCGTCATCCTGGTAATCGACGCCGTTGCCTGATGGCGTTCCGGCGGTGTAAATCTCATCCCAGCTGGCATCAAGCGGCAGCTCTTCGGGCATCTCTTTTTGCTCAAGGGCGTCGACGGTATCCAGAGATTCGCGATCCTCGGCCTCTTTGGTTTCTACCTCATCGTGAAGATCGGTTTGCTCCAGCAACGGGTTGCTGTCCAGCGCCTGCTGGAGTTCTTGCTGGAGTTCTAACGTGGACAGCTGCAGTAGACGAATCGCCTGCTGCAGTTGTGGCGTCATGGCAAGCTGTTGGCTTAGCCTTAATTGCAAACCTTGCTTCATATTCAGGGCCAATATCTCCGGCTAAAACGTCTGTAACCTCTACCCTATCAGAGTCTGAAGTCTTCCCCAAGATACACGCGCTTAACCTGCTCGTCTTCAAGGATTTGCTGCGGCGTACCGTGGGCTATCAGGTGGCCCTGGCTGACGATATAAGCACGCTCGCAAACGGCCAGCGTTTCCCTGACGTTATGGTCGGTTATCAGGACGCCAAGACCGCTGTCGCGCAGGTGTTCAATAATGCGTTTGATATCGATAACGGAGATGGGGTCAACGCCGGCAAAGGGTTCATCCAGCAGGATGAATTTCGGGTTAGCGGCCAACGCGCGGGCGATCTCGACGCGGCGCCGTTCACCACCGGAGAGCGCCTGGCCGAGACTATCGCGCAGGTGCTCAATGTGAAACTCCTCCATCAGCTCTTTCGCGCGATCTTCGCGCTGCTCGTTGCTGAGATCGTCGCGAATCTGCAATACCGCCATCAGGTTATCGTAAACGCTCAGCCGGCGGAAAATGGAGGCCTCCTGCGGCAAATAGCCGATTCCGCGACGCGCGCGCGCGTGCAGCGGCAGCAGGCTGATGTCTTCATCATCGATGATAATGTTGCCCGCGTCGCGCGGTACGATACCAACAACCATATAGAAGGTAGTGGTTTTACCGGCGCCGTTCGGACCGAGCAGGCCAACAATCTCGCCCGAATTCACGGTCAGACTGACATCTTCCACGACGCGGCGGCCTTTATAGGCTTTAGCAAGATTCTTTGCAGTTAATGTTGCCATAACGAATTACTTACCCTTCTTTGACTGATCGCTACCTTTATCCTGCAGCTGCGAAGGAACCAGAACCGTGGTCACGCGCCCGCCTTTATTGCTGAAAGCCTGCATTTTTTGTTCTTTCACCAGGTAAGTGATTTTGTCACCCTGGATATTGCTATCGATCTGTTCCAGATGCGCATTGCCGGTCAGGACGACAAAGTCGTTTTGCAGTTCATAATGCATTTTCGACGCGCGGCCTTTTACCGGTTTGCCGTTGTCCTGCATCTGGTAGAAGGTGGCCGGGTTACCGTAGCCATCGATAACCTCTTTGCCTTTTTCGCCGCCCGGACGGGTCACGACGACTTTGTCGGCGTTGATTTTGATCGTACCCTGAGTGACGACGACATTACCCGTAAAGGTAACGACGTTGCCCTGCATATCCAGCGACTGCTGATCGGATTCAATATGAATCGGCTGATCGGTATCACCCGTTTTGGCCTGTGCCGACAGGCTGGCGGCCAGTAAGGCGCTGGCGAGCGCAATCTTAAGGCTGAGTTTGTTTGTTCTGAATTTCATATGAGGTTCTAACCTTTTCAATCAGCTCGGCATTTTTGCTGCGCAGGTTCCCGCGCATTTTCAGGCCGCTGGAATTAAATGTTGTTCCGTACAACGTCACCATGTCATCGGAGGTAACATCCTGCGTCACCAGGTTTATCTGGGCGTTATCCGTCGTAATTTTGCGCAGTTGAGAATCCGCCGTCAGCGCATTAACCTCAACGTGCCCGTAAAGATACAGCATGCGGTCATTCGTCAACTTAGCTTTATCCGCTTTGATAGACCAGGTTGGTACTTTATTCGTATCGAAGGTGGTCATCACCGGTTTTGCGAACCACGAGAGCTGCTGTTCGGAAAAATACTCTACGTGTTCCGCGATTAGCCGGTAGTTAAGCGCCCCTTCGGGACTATAAACGACGGTATCGGTATGCTCGCTGGTATACGTCGGATCGTCAGGATTGATCGCTTGCTGGGTGGCATCGTCCGTACTCGCCAGGTTCAGGCCGATCAGGATCAGCGCGACCAGCGATAGTAAAATGATAACCCAACGTCTGGTTTTACTCATATAGATTGCCCTTTGGCCTCATCCAGCTTGCCCTGCGCCAATAGTAGCAAATCGCACACTTCGCGTACCGCTCCGCGACCGCCGTTGATACGAGTGACGTAATCCGCGCGCGGCAGCAGCAACGGATGCGCATCGGCTACCGCTATGCTTAAACCCACTTCAGCCATCACCGGCCAGTCGATCAGATCGTCGCCAATATAGGCCACTTCATCCGCGCTAACGGCCAGTTTATTGAGTAGCTCATGAAACGCCAGCAGCTTATCAGACTGCCCCTGGTAGAGATGGGTGATGCCGAGCGTCTGGCAGCGATCTTCCACCAGTTTAGCGTTTCGCCCGGTAATTATCGCTACTTCAATCTCTGAAGTCAGGGCGCAGCGGATACCGTAGCCGTCGCGCACGTTAAACGCTTTCAGCTCTTCGCCGTTGTTGCCCATATAGATAAGACCGTCGGACAGAACGCCGTCCACATCAAGTATCAGTAAACGGATCTTCGCCGCCCGGTCAATAAAGCCCTGACTTACCGGACCATAGCAGGTCGTTATCAGGGCATCAGCATTATTCATTATTTTTTCCTTACTTACACTACGCCCGCGCGCAGGAGATCGTGCATATGTATCACACCTACCAGACGGTCGCCATCGGCAACCAGCACGCAGGTGATATGACGGGACTGCATCAGGTTCAGCGCATCAACGGCCAGCGTACCGGGACGGATACGGATGCCGCCTCGCGTCATGACTTCGGCGATGCTGGCGTTACGCATATCAATGCCGGTATCAAAGACGCGGCGCAGATCGCCATCGGTGAAAATGCCGATGATATTCATTTCATCGTCGCAAATAGCGGTCATGCCTAAATTTTTGCGCGTGATTTCCAGCAGCGCATCGCGCAGCGTGGCCTCCAGGCCAACATGCGGAATTTCATCGCCGGTGTGCATGATATCATTGACCCGCAGCAGTAGCTTACGGCCCAGCGCGCCGCCGGGATGCGATAGCGCAAAATCTTCAGCGGTAAAACCGCGGGCTTCCAGCAGCGCGACGGCAAGGGCATCGCCCATCACCAGCGCGGCAGTGGTGCTTGATGTGGGGGCCAGCCCTAACGGGCAAGCCTCTTTGGGCACCTTCACGCACAGATGAATATCCGCCGCGCGCGCCATGCTGCTTTCCGGTCGGCTGGTGATACAGATAAGCGACACCTGCTGGCGCTTAAGCACCGGGATCAGGGCGAGAATTTCATTTGATTCCCCGGAGTTAGATAGCGCGATCACTACGTCGCAGGGGGTGACCATGCCCAAATCGCCGTGCGCGGCCTCGCCGGGATGGACGAAGAATGCTGATGTCCCGGTGCTGGCGAACGTTGCGGCCATCTTTCGCCCGATATGGCCGGATTTACCCATTCCCATCACCACAACTTTACCGGTACAGCGAAAAATGGTCTCACAGGCGCGGGTAAAATCTTCATTAATATATTGATCGAGCTGGGCCAGACCTTCACGTTCAATGTCCAGCACCTCACGGCCTGCCCGTTGAAAGTCAAAATCCGCTGGCAAATCTATTTGCGACATAATGTTATCCTGAATCATTCAACGAAGAGCGGCGCTGTCCAGTACAGCATCGCTAACCAAAGCACAAAACCACCCAGCAGCAGGGCGCCGGCAAGGCGACCGGGCTGTTGTTTACGACGCCAGCACAGCACCGCGAAGATCAGGCTGACCAGCAGCATGACGCCATAGTCGCGGGTAAAGGCCTCGGCGGCAAAGGCGCCAGGCGCAATCAGCGCGGGGAGCCCGAGAACCAGTACGATATTCAGAATATTAGCGCCAATGATATTGCCGATGGCGATGTCATTTTCGCCTTTTCGCGCTCCGGCGATGGCGGTGGCCAGCTCGGGCAGGCTGGTGCCGATGGCAACGACCGTTAAGCCGACGGTCAGTTCGCTGATGGCAAAAAAGTTTGCCAGCACCGTGGCGTTATCCACCACCATCCGCGTGGCCATCGGCATCACTATCATCGCGACGCCCAACCAGAGCAGCGCGACGGGAAGCGAGCCCTCCCGCGGCAGCTCCGCCAGCTGTTCACGGGTCAGGCTGTCGTTCCCCTGGCGTTCCGCAAGGCGGGCAATCTTAAGGGTAAACAACAGCCACAGTACCGCCAGCGCCAGCAAAAAAAGGCCATCTATCCGCGTAATCTGCCCGTCGTACAGCACAAATCCTGCCAGTAAACTGACCAGCAACATTAGCGGCAATTCGCGGCGCAGGATATCAGAATGCACGGTAAAAGGTTGAAACAGAGCGGTGAGGCCGAGGATCAGCAGGATATTGGTGATATTCGATCCCAGAGCTGTGCCGATCGCCAGATCGGTTTGCCCATGCAGGGAAGCGGCGGCGGAAACAATGACTTCCGGTAAACTGGTACCGATGCTGACCACCGTCATCCCTATAATAAGGGGGGGGATTCCCAGCATACGGCAGAGTATTGAAGCGGCGTAGACCAGACGATCGGCGCTGTAGACAACCAGCAATAAACCAATAATTAACAGAGCCGTCGCTAAGAGCATCTAAAGTCCTTTCTTCAGGTATAATCGTCGCCTCGCTGGCCGTCCGTAGGCAGCGTAACGAATTCTTAATTTTGACTTTATGTGTGCCAAAAGTAAAACAAATGCCAGCTTTCGCTAACCCGGGCGGGTAAGATTCTGTAAAAATGTTGGGTTTGTGGTGAAAGAAAGCGCCATGCTTAGCCCGACGGGTGTCTAGTAAGGATGATTTTATGAGCCAGAGTTCGGCGAATCTAGTCGAAGTGCGCGGTATTCGCTTCTCGAGGGGCGATCGCGTGATCTTCGATGATATCTCGCTATCGGTACCCCGCGGCAAGATCACCGCGATAATGGGGCCATCAGGGATCGGCAAAACCACCCTGTTACGTCTGATCGGCGGTCAGATCCCGCCCGATAAAGGCGAGATCCTGTTTGATGGTGAAAACGTACCGCAGATGTCGCGCTCGCGCCTGTATACCGTCCGCAAGCGCATGAGCATGCTGTTTCAGTCCGGCGCGCTGTTCACCGACCTGAACGTGTTTGATAACGTCGCTTATCCGCTGCGCGAGCATACGCGTTTGCCGGAAGCGCTGCTGCACACCACGGTGATGATGAAGCTGGAGGCCGTCGGGCTACGCGGAGCCGCGAAGCTGATGCCTTCTGAGCTCTCCGGCGGCATGGCGCGCCGTGCCGCGCTGGCGAGGGCGATTGCGCTGGAACCTGATTTAATCATGTTCGATGAGCCCTTTGTCGGGCAGGACCCCATTACGATGGGGGTGCTGGTGAAGCTGATTTCTGAACTCAATAGCACCCTGGGTGTCACCTGTATCGTGGTTTCGCATGATGTGCCGGAGGTGCTCAGCATCGCGGACTTCGCATATATCGTGGCGGACAAAAAAGTGGTGGCGCACGGGAGTGCGCAGTCGCTGCGCGAAAATGCCGATCCTCGGGTTCGTCAGTTCATTGATGGTATCGCCGACGGTCCGGTGCCGTTCCGCTATCCGGCGGGTGATTATCATCATGATTTATTGGGCAAAGGGAGTTAAGCGACTCATGTTGTTAAATGCGCTAGCCGCGCTTGGGCATCGCGGTATTAAAACTATCGCGACGTTCGGGCGTGCTGGATTAATGCTCTTCAACGCGGTTGTCGGCAAGCCTGAGTTTCGCAAGCATGCGCCGCTGCTGGTGCGTCAGCTGTATAACGTTGGCGTGCTGTCGATGCTGATCATCATTGTCTCGGGGCTGTTTATCGGTATGGTGCTGGGTCTGCAGGGCTATCTGGTGTTAACCACCTATAGCGCCGAAACCAGTCTGGGCATGCTGGTGGCGCTGTCGCTGCTGCGTGAACTGGGGCCGGTGGTCGCCGCGCTGTTGTTTGCCGGGCGTGCCGGTTCGGCGCTGACTGCCGAAATTGGCCTGATGCGCGCAACCGAGCAGCTCTCCAGCATGGAGATGATGGCGGTCGACCCGCTTCGCCGCGTGATCTCTCCGCGCTTCTGGGCGGGGGTGATTTCACTGCCGTTGTTAACGATTATTTTTGTGGCGGTCGGCGTTTGGGGCGGCTCGCTGGTCGGTGTCAGTTGGAAGGGCATCGATGGCGGATTCTTCTGGAGCGCGATGCAAAACGCCGTTGACTGGCGGATGGATCTGGTTAACTGCCTGATTAAGAGTCTGGTTTTCGCCATTACGGTAACATGGATCGCGTTATTTAACGGTTATGACGCTATCCCCACTTCCGCCGGGATTAGCCGGGCGACGACGCGTACCGTGGTACATGCGTCGCTGGCGGTTCTGGGGCTGGATTTTGTGCTGACTGCGCTGATGTTTGGGAATTGAGTTCATGCAAACGAGAAAAAATGAAATCTGGGTAGGGGTATTTTTACTGGTTGCGCTGCTGGCTGCGCTGTTTGTCTGCCTGAAGGCGGCAAACGTAACCTCTTTACGTACCGAACCGACTTATCGGCTCTATGCCACTTTTGACAATATCGGCGGTCTGAAAGCGCGCTCTCCGGTACGGATTGGCGGCGTTGTCGTCGGACGCGTGGCGGATATCACGCTCGACCCTAAAACCTACCTGCCTCGCGTCGCTCTCGATATTGATGAGCGCTACAACCATATCCCGGATACCAGCTCGCTGGCGATTAGAACTTCCGGTCTGCTGGGCGAACAGTACCTGGCGATGAACATCGGGTTTGAAGACCCGGAGTTGGGAACGGCTATCCTTAAAGATGGCGGCACCATTCAGGACACCAAATCCGCCATGGTGCTGGAAGATTTGATAGGCCAGTTCCTTTATAACAGTAAAGGTAGCGACAATAAGAATTCTGGCGATGAACAGTCTGCCGGGGAGAGTCATACTGACGCTACGCCGCCAGCCGGCACGACGCACTAATTTCAGGAGAGATAAGACATGTTTAAACGCTTACTAATGGTCGCCATGCTGGTGATTGCCCCTTTGACTGCGGCCACCGCCGCGGACCAATCCAATCCCTATAAGCTGATGGACGAAGCGGCGCAGAAAACCTTCGATCGCCTGAAGAACGAGCAGCCTAAGATTCAGGCTAACCCGAACTACCTGCGCGACATCGTCGATCAGGAACTGCTGCCCTATGTTCAGGTGAAATACGCCGGCGCGCTGGTATTAGGTCGTTATTACAAAGAAGCGACCCCGGCGCAGCGTGAAGCCTATTTCGCCGCCTTCCGCGAATATCTGAAACAGGCCTACGGCCAGGCGCTGGCGATGTATCACGGTCAGACCTATCAGATTGCGCCTGAGCAGCCTCTGGGCAGCGCGACCATTGTTCCTATTCGCGTCACCATCCTCGATCCGAATGGCCGTCCGCCGGTTCGCCTGGATTTCCAGTGGCGTAAAAATACCCAGACCGGTAACTGGCAGGCGTACGACATGATTGCGGAAGGGGTGAGCATGATCACCACTAAACAAAACGAGTGGAGCGACCTGCTGCGTACTAAAGGCGTTGATGGTCTGACGGCGCAGCTGAAGGAAAGCTCCGCGCAGCCGATTACTCTGGAACAGAAAAAATAATGACCGGGCAGCTGAGCTGGACTCGCGATGGTGAGACGCTGGCGCTGCGCGGAGAGCTGGACCAGGATCTTCTGGTCCCGCTGTGGGAAGCACGCGCTCAGGCGACGGATGGCGTGTCCGCAATCGACCTGAGCGCCGTGACCCGCGTGGACACCGCCGGGCTGGCGCTATTAGTGCATTTTATCGCACTGGTTCGTCGGCAGGGCGGGGAAGCGAAGTTGACCGGGAAGAGTGAAAATCTGCAAACCCTGGTCAGGTTGTATAACCTTCCTGCCGATATGATCCCATAACTTTTTCAGTGCCTTACTGCTGAAGCTATTCTGAAAGCCCCATCAAACTTTTCGATGGGGCTTTTTGCTTGTTTAAGACAGCGCCACTTTCCTCTAAGATGTTGGGCTGTTTTCACTATCAGATAAATGTAGCCCATGGAAAATCATGAAATTCAGACCGTGCTGATGAACGCACTCTCCCTTCAGGAAGTCCACGTCTCTGGCGATGGCAGCCACTTTCAGGTTATTGCTGTGGGTGAGATGTTCGACGGCATGAGTCGGGTCAAGAAGCAACAGGCTATCTATGCCCCGCTGATGGAATATATTGCCGATAACCGCATCCATGCTCTGTCGATAAAAGCGTTTACCCCGCAGGAGTGGGCGCGAGACCGCAAACTAAATGGCTTATAAGCTGTGGGGATGTTCCCCGCAGCGTATGTGAATTCTTAACAGAGAACAGAATCAATGGATAAATTCCGTGTTCAGGGGCCTACTCGTCTGCAGGGCGAGGTCACTATTTCCGGCGCGAAAAACGCCGCCCTGCCAATCCTCTTTTCCGCGCTATTAGCCGAAGAGCCGATTGAGATCCAGAACGTACCGAAGCTGAAAGACATCGATACCACCATGAAACTGCTGAGCCAGCTGGGCGCGAACGTTAAGCGCAACGGCTCCGTATGGATCGATGCCGGCCCGGTTGACGTTTTCTGTGCCCCGTATGACCTCGTCAAAACCATGCGTGCTTCGATTTGGGCGCTGGGTCCGCTGGTGGCCCGTTTTGGTCAGGGACAGGTATCACTTCCCGGCGGCTGCGCCATCGGCGCGCGCCCGGTTGATTTACACATTACCGGTCTTGAGCAACTGGGTGCGGAAATCAAACTGGAAGAAGGTTATGTCAAGGCGTCGGTTAATGGACGCCTGAAAGGCGCGCATATTGTGATGGATAAGGTCAGCGTTGGCGCTACCGTAACCATCATGAGCGCTGCGACGCTGGCGGAAGGCACCACCGTTATCGAAAACGCCGCGCGCGAGCCGGAAATTGTCGATACCGCCAACTTTCTCAACGCGCTGGGCGCGAAGATCAAAGGTCAGGGTACCGATCGTATCACCATCGAAGGCGTAGCGCGCCTCGGCGGCGGCGTCTACCGCGTTCTGCCGGATCGTATTGAAACCGGGACCTTCCTGGTGGCGGCGGCGATTTCTGGCGGTAAGATCCTGTGCCGCAATGCTCAACCTGATACGCTTGATGCGGTTCTGGCGAAGCTACGCGATGCCGGCGCGGACATCGAAACGGGCGAGGACTGGATTAGCCTCGATATGCACGGCAACCGTCCGAAAGCTGTCAACGTTCGTACTGCTCCGCATCCGGGTTTCCCGACCGATATGCAGGCCCAGTTCACCTTGCTGAATCTGGTTGCCGAGGGAACCGGCGTGATCACCGAAACGATCTTCGAAAACCGTTTCATGCATATCCCGGAGCTGATCCGTATGGGCGCGCATGCGGAAATCGAGAGCAATACGGCGATTTGCCACGGCGTGAAGCAACTTTCTGGCGCCCAGGTCATGGCGACGGATCTGCGTGCGTCAGCTAGCCTGGTGCTGGCAGGCTGCATTGCGGAAGGGACGACGATTGTCGATCGTATTTACCACATTGACCGCGGCTACGAACGTATCGAAGACAAACTTCAGGCGCTTGGCGCGAATATCGAACGCGTCAAAGCCGAATAAGCCCATTACAGCAGCCCTCTGACGTAGGTCCGGGGGCTGTTGTCTGCAACCTCGCTTTACTTGTTATTCTTCCTCTGACGCATCATCTGCGTTCTGTCGATAAACTGGTGGGTATGGGGATCGTGATAGCGCGATGGCCATATTACCCACGGATCGGTTTCCAGCGCGTGAGCGATAATCAGCTCGCCCTTGGGCCAGGGCCGAGTCAGCGCATTGGCGAGCGTTGAAGAACTTAAACCATTACGCCGCGATTCAGCTGCCAGCGACGTCCCTTTTTTGCGTAATCCGGCAATAATATCCGCTGGATGCCAGTCGATGAACTTATCCATAAATTCTCCTGGTAATAAACATTCCGTTCGTCCTTAATGGGCGACAAAATGACTATACCTTGAGTTCCAGTAATGTTCTAACAAGTTCTTTTAATGGCTTTGATATTAGGAATATATCAAGAAATAAGGCTGAAATTGGCTTTATTGGTGTTTACTGGAACTTTCCCGCGATTTTACGCGGGAAAGTGAGGGGAGGGGTTAATGGTCGCGCTGCACGGCGATGTGGGCAAGACCAATTAGCGCTTCACGCCACGGGGAATCGGGGAGGACCTGAAGGGCGGCAATCGCTTTATCAGCCTCTTCCTCCGCGCGTTTTTGGGTCCATTCCAGCGAGCCGCAGGCTGCCATGGTTTCCAGTACGGCTTCGAGTAGATGGCGGCCGTTACCCTGCTCGATCGCTCCGCGGATCATGGCGGACTGTTCTGCGCTGCCGTGTTGCATAGCGTGCAGCAGCGGAAGAGTGGGTTTGCCTTCATTTAGATCGTCACCGACGTTTTTACCCAGCCGCTCACCGTCTGAACTGTAGTCAAGCAGATCGTCAATCAGCTGGAAAGCGGTGCCCAGATAGCGCCCGTAGTCCTGTAACGCTTTCTCTTGTTCCGCGGTGCAGTCGGCCAGGATCCCGGAGCACTGGGCTGCGGCTTCAAACAAACGAGCGGTCTTGCTATAAATGACCCGCATATAGTTTTCTTCGGTGATATCCGGGTCGTTCACGTTCATCAACTGCAGAACTTCGCCTTCAGCAATGACGTTCACGGCTTCCGACATCACTTCCAGAACTCTCAATGAGCCGAGGCTGGTCATCATCTGAAAGGCGCGGGTGTAGATGAAATCGCCAACCAGCACGCTAGCGGCATTGCCAAAAGCGGCGTTTGCGGTGGCTTTGCCCCGGCGCATATCAGACTCATCGACGACGTCATCATGCAGCAGGGTGGCGGTATGGATAAATTCGATCAGCGCAGCAATGGCGACGTGAGCGTTTCCCTGATATCCCACGGCACGCGCGGCCAGCACGGCGATCATCGGGCGAATGCGTTTACCGCCTCCGCTAACGATGTAGTAGCCTAACTGATTGATAAGCTGAACATCCGAGTCGAGTTGCTCAAGAATTGTCGCATTGACGCCCGCCATATCCTGCGCGGTTAACTCATTGATTTTTTCTAAATTCATCGCAAAAGCCGGGCCAAATGTCCTGTTCCCGCGTATCCAATAGGATCACAGAAGGATTAAGATAGAATTAAAAGAAGATGTGATTGTACTGAAAAATTGCCGCAGATAAACGCTGGAGTGAAAGTTGTGTTTTTTTTCTGCGTTGATCGCTGATCGCTCTTGTCAAAGGCTCGCGTTTTGCGTAATATTCGCGCCCTATTGTGAATATTTATAGCGCACTCTGAATCATACGAAGAGGTGCGCGGAAGCGGAGTTCTATATGTACGCGGTTTTCCAAAGTGGTGGTAAACAACACCGAGTAAGCGAAGGTCAAACCATTCGCCTGGAAAAGCTGGACATCGCAACTGGCGAAGCTGTTGAGTTCGCAGAAGTGCTGATGATCGCAAACGGTGAAGAAATTAAAATCGGCGTTCCTTTCGTTGAGGGCGGCGTAATCAAAGCTGAAGTTGTTGCACACGGTCGTGGCGAGAAAGTTAAAATCGTTAAGTTTCGTCGTCGTAAACACTACCGTAAGCAGCAGGGCCATCGTCAGTGGTTCACTGATGTGAAAATTACTGGCATCAGCGCCTAAGACCTGAGGAGAGATTTAAATGGCACATAAAAAGGCTGGCGGCTCAACTCGTAACGGTCGCGATTCAGAAGCTAAACGCCTGGGCGTTAAGCGTTTCGGTGGCGAATCCGTTCTGGCGGGTAGCATCATCGTTCGTCAACGTGGTACCAAATTCCACGCTGGCACTAACGTAGGTTGCGGTCGTGACCACACTCTGTTTGCTAAAGCAGACGGTAAAGTGAAATTCGAAGTTAAAGGCCCGAACAACCGTAAATACATCAGCATCGTTGCTGAGTAAGTTTTTCGTGGTCCGGTAACGGATTAAAGCCCCGCAACGTGTTGCGGGGCTTTTTACATTGAAAACCCGGAAAATTTTCTGCAGGGAAAACGGGCATGAAGCAGCAGGCCGGCATCGGCATTATTTTAGCGCTCACCACGGCGATGTGTTGGGGGGCCCTGCCGATCGCAATGAAGCAGGTTCTTGAAGTGATGGAGCCGCCGACGGTGGTTTTTTATCGCTTTTTGATGGCAAGTTTTGGTCTTGGCGCCATTCTGGCCATGAAAAGAAAACTGCCTCCGCTGCGTATTTTTCGTAAGCCGCGGTGGTTGATACTGCTGGTGATTGCGACGGGTGGTTTGTTCGGTAACTTCATTCTGTTTAGTTCTTCCTTGCAATATCTCAGCCCCACCGCTTCCCAGGTGATTGGCCAGCTGTCCCCGGTCGGCATGATGGTGGCCAGCGTTTTTGTCCTTAAAGAAAAAATGCGCGGCACTCAGGTTGTGGGAGCGCTGATGCTGGTGAGCGGTCTGGTCATGTTTTTTAACACCAGCCTGATTGAGATTTTTACTCGCCTGACGGACTACACGTGGGGGGTAATTTTCGGCGTCGGGGCGGCGACGGTGTGGGTGTGCTACGGTGTCGCGCAAAAGGTGTTATTGCGGCGTCTGGCGTCACAGCAAATCCTTTTTTTGCTGTACACTTTATGTACGATATCGCTATTGCCATTAGCGAAGCCTTCGCAGGTACTGGCATTAAGCGACTGGCAGCTGGCCTGCCTGGTTTTTTGCGGCCTGAACACCCTGGTCGGCTACGGCGCGCTGGCGGAAGCGATGGCGCGCTGGCAGGCGGCGCAGGTGAGCGCGTTGATTACCTTAACGCCGCTGTTTACGCTGCTGTTTTCAGATTTATTATCACTGGCCTGGCCCGACGTTTTCGCCAGACCGCTGTTGAACCTGATGGGTTATCTCGGTGCGTTTGTCGTGGTTGCGGGCGCGATGTATTCCGCCGTCGGTCATCGTCTTTGGGGACGATGGCGTAAGCGAGAAGCGGTTGTGCCGCTCCCCCGCTCAGGCGAATGATTTACGGAGAGTAAAATGAAGTTTGTTGATGAAGCAACGATCCTGGTCGTAGCAGGCGATGGCGGCAATGGTTGCGTTAGCTTCCGCCGCGAAAAATATATCCCGAGAGGCGGCCCGGACGGCGGTGACGGTGGTGATGGCGGCGACGTCTGGCTTGAAGCGGACGAAAACCTGAACACCCTGATCGACTATCGTTTTGAGAAGTCTTTCCGCGCCGAGCGCGGGCAAAACGGCCAGAGCCGCGACTGTACCGGTAAACGCGGTAAAGACGTGACGGTGAAAGTGCCGGTAGGAACCCGTGTAATCGACCAGGGGACCGGCGAGACGATGGGCGATATGACCAAGCACGGTCAGCGTCTGATGGTCGCCAAAGGCGGCTGGCACGGTCTGGGTAACACCCGTTTCAAATCGTCCGTAAACCGTACTCCGCGTCAAAAGACGATGGGGACGCCGGGCGATAAGCGCGATCTCCAACTGGAGCTGATGCTGCTGGCGGACGTCGGGATGCTGGGGATGCCGAATGCGGGTAAATCGACCTTTATTCGTGCCGTTTCCGCTGCCAAGCCTAAAGTCGCTGACTATCCGTTTACGACGCTGGTGCCAAGCCTCGGCGTGGTGCGTATGGATAACGAGAAGAGCTTTGTGGTGGCGGATATCCCTGGGCTGATTGAAGGCGCAGCGGAAGGCGCAGGCCTCGGTATTCGCTTCCTGAAGCACCTGGAGCGCTGCCGCGTGCTGCTGCATCTCATCGATATCGAGCCGATTGACGGCTCCGATCCGGTTGAGAACGCGCGGATTATTATCGGTGAGCTGGAAAAATACAGTGAGAAGCTGGCTTCTAAGCCGCGCTGGCTGGTCTTTAACAAGATTGACCTGATGGATAAAGCTGAGGCGGAAGCGAAAGCGAAAGCTATCGCGCAGGCGCTGGGCTGGGAAGATAAATTCTATCTGATTTCGGCGGCCAGTCAGCAGGGCGTAAAAGACCTGTGCTGGGACGTGATGACCTTTATCATCGAAAACCCGATTGTCCATGCGGAAGAAGCGAAGCCGGCCGAAAAAGTCGAGTTTATGTGGGACGACTATCATCGTCAGCAGCTTGAAGAAGCTGAAGTGGAAGATGATGAAGACTGGGATGACGATTGGGACGAAGGCGACGAAGAAGGCGTCGAATTCATCTACAAGCGTTAATTCCGGGTACACAAAAAGGGCCGCATATGATGCGGCCCTTTTGCTTTTAGTTGTTCTGGTACAGGTCCTTGTACAATCGGCTTTCGAAGCGCACCAGCGGAATGCGGCGATTACGCTGGTCGGCCGGAGGCACGGCGTAGCCAGACAAATATTGCACGAACGCAATCTTCTGGCCGCTGGCGGTAGTGATGAAACCGGCCAGGTTATACACCCCTTGCAGTGAACCCGTTTTCGCCGAAACTTTGCCATCAACGCCAGCCTGATGCAGACCCGCACGGTATTGCAGAGAACCGTCGTGGCCGGCCAGAGGCAGCATCGAGATAAAGTTGAGCTCGTTATCGTGCTGGGCGATGTACTGCAGCACCTGCATCATCGTGGCTGGCGCGATGAGGTTATGGCGCGATAGACCTGAGCCATCGGCAATAATGGTATTGCCGAGATCGACGCCGGCCTGCTGGCGCAGGATCTGCCGTACGGCATCGGATCCGGCTCGCCAGGTACCCGGTACGCTGAAGCGGGCATGCCCAATGGTGCGGAATACCGTATCGGCGATCATGTTGTCCGATTTTTTCAACATAATACGCAGCAGATCGTGCAGCGGTGCAGATTGGGTGCTCGCCAGTACGGTACCCGGATCGTTCGCCAGCGTCTGACGCAGCAGCGTGCCGCTCCAGGTGATGTCGGCATCGGTCAGCTCCGCTTTCAGAATCGCACCGGCGTAGCTGGCACCATCCTGGATGGCGAAAGCCAGCGGCAGCGGTTCGCTGCGCTGCGGCAGACAGCCGGTCAGGGTGTATCGGTTCAGATCGCCGGGAACCACGTCAAGCTCACAGTACTGTGCTTCAGAAGAGCCGCGCGCCAGCGTTCGTACCTGGCTGAACATGGTCACCGGGTAGTAAGACGCCACGCGGATAAACGCCAGATCGCCCGGTTTTTGCGCGCTATAGAGCGAGATGGAGAAACAGTTTCGATCGACAATAGCTGCCGCTGGCGGGGCGCTAAAGCACTGCGTCATATCATTCCAGGGCCAGCCCGGCGCTTTGTCATGGCTGGCGAAGATGGAGGTATCGATCAGGACATTACCTTCAATTCGCTGGACGCCGGCTTTCTTCAGCGTGGCCACCATATTACGAATATCCTGACGCCGAAGGGTGGGATCGCCGCCAAAGCGCGCAATAAGGTCGCCTTTCAGGACACCGCCATCGAGACTGCCTTTCGTTTCCAGCGTGGTGGTGAAGCGGAAGTCCGGACCCAGCTGCAGCAGCGCAGCAAGTGCGGTTATCACCTTTTGGGTGCTGGCCGGAAGCGCCATCTGCTGGCTATGATAGTCTATCTCCGGCGTTGGGGATCCCACCTTCTGCGCCATAAAGGCAAGGTTTGCGCCCGCAGGAAGCTGGTTGATGTACTCGTCAATATTCGCCGCCTGAGCGCTAAACGCTATACCGGCGGTCAATCCGATGATAAATCTGGGAAATCGCATAATCTCGCGCTAACAGCCTGAAACCAGTCCGTCATACTACGGTGCATCGCCCTGTAAAGTAAACGATGACCCATAGTGAACTTCAGGGTAAAATACGTATCAAATTGAAAATTGCTGCTGACCTGGGGATGACTTTCCGGGTCGGTTTTCTTTTGCTCCGGCCCTGCTCAAGTCTTGACCGGCTGCGGAGCGGTGTTGTCTGCTCCATGAAGGAATGAAAAGAGGTATAACAAATGCAAGCTATTCCGATGACCTTACGTGGCGCTGAAAAACTGCGCGAAGAACTGGATTTCCTGAAGTCCGTACGTCGTCCTGAAATCATCGCGGCCATCGCTGATGCGCGCGAGCACGGCGATCTGAAAGAAAATGCTGAGTATCATGCTGCCCGCGAACAGCAGGGCTTCTGTGAAGGCCGCATTAAGGATATTGAAGCAAAGCTGTCGAACGCGCAGGTTATCGACATCACTAAAATGCCTAACAATGGCCGGGTGATTTTTGGTTCGACGGTCAGCGTTCTGAATCTTGATACGGATGAAGAGCAAACTTATCGTATCGTCGGCGATGATGAGGCCGATTTTAAGCAAAATCTGATCTCTGTTAACTCACCGATTGCACGTGGTTTAATCGGTAAAGAGCAGGATGATGTTGTGGTAATCCGTACACCGGGCGGTGAAGTCGAATTCGAAATTCTGAAGGTTGAGTACCTTTAATCCGAATTTAACGCTACGATGTTGATGGATTGTAAAGAAAGGAAAAAGGCCGCGTAGCGGCCTTTTATCAGCGTCCGGAGCATGGCATTTTGCTCGTCTACCCGCAGAAAACCCTCGATTTACACAAAGTTGTGTCGATAACCAGGATATTCTTAGCGTGGCAGCGAGATTTTACGCTCTTTAGTCGGGCGGTACAGAACCAGCGTTTTACCGATGACCTGTACATTACAGGCGCCGGTTTCGCGCACGATAGCTTCCACGATCAAGGTTTTAGTTTCGCGATCTTCCGAGGCGATCTTCACCTTGATAAGTTCATGGTGCTCTAACGCTTGTTCAATCTCGGCCAGTACCCCTTCGGTCAAACCATTGTTGCCAAGCATAACTACCGGCTTGAGCGGATGTGCCAGACCTTTCAGGTGCTGTTTTTGTTTAGTACTCAGATTCATCGTATTTTTTTGCTTACGTTGGGATTGAAAACGGTTCATTCTACCGCCATCTCCCATATATCGCCAAACTACCGCGTCGATTTTTACGTCGCGAAGTACGATGAACCCGAAATGGGAATGTTAAATGACAGGTAAAAAGCGTTCTGCCAGCTCAAGTCGTTGGCTTCAGGAACACTTTAGCGATAAATATGTTCAGCAGGCACAGAAAAAGGGGTTACGTTCCCGTGCCTGGTTTAAACTTGATGAAATACAGCAAAGTGACAAGATTTTTAAACCGGGGATGACGATAGTTGACCTCGGCGCTGCACCCGGTGGCTGGTCGCAATACGCGGTTACGCAGATCGGTAACAGCGGCCGCATCATTGCTTGCGATCTTCTACCTATGGATCCAATCGTTGGTGTGGACTTCCTTCAGGGCGACTTTCGTGATGAATTAGTCCTGAAAGCGTTACTTGAGCGTGTAGGTGACAGTAAAGTACAAGTTGTCATGTCCGATATGGCGCCAAATATGTGTGGAACACCGGCGGTGGATATTCCCCGGGCCATGTATCTGGTGGAACTGGCGCTTGGAATGGCTCGTGATGTCTTAGCGCCAGGTGGTAGTTTTGTAGTGAAGGTGTTCCAGGGCGAAGGCTTCGATGAGTATCTAAGAGAGATTCGCTCCCTGTTTACGAAGGTCAAAGTTCGTAAGCCGGACTCTTCTCGCGCCCGTTCGCGTGAAGTGTATATTGTAGCGACCGGGCGTAAACCATAACCGGCAGATTTCAAACGAAAGTTTGAAAGACGCTGGATATAGAGTATCCTGACGCTGTTTTTAACACAGTTGTAATATGAGGTTAATCCCTTGAGTGACATGGCGAAAAACCTAATACTCTGGCTGGTCATTGCCGTTGTGCTGATGTCAGTATTCCAGAGCTTTGGGCCCAGCGAGTCGAATGGCCGCAAGGTGGATTATTCTACCTTCCTGCAGGAGGTCAATCAGGACCAGGTTCGCGAAGCGCGTATCAACGGACGTGAGATAAACGTTACCAAGAAAGATAGTAACCGTTACACGACCTACATCCCGGTGAACGATCCTAAGCTGCTTGATAACCTTCTGACTAAAAATGTCAAGGTGGTTGGTGAGCCGCCAGAAGAGCCGAGCCTGCTGGCTTCTATCTTCATCTCCTGGTTCCCGATGCTGCTTCTTATCGGCGTCTGGATCTTCTTTATGCGCCAGATGCAGGGCGGCGGTGGCAAAGGTGCCATGTCGTTCGGTAAGAGTAAGGCGCGTATGCTGACGGAAGACCAGATCAAAACCACTTTTGCCGACGTCGCCGGTTGTGACGAAGCGAAAGAAGAAGTGGCTGAACTGGTTGAATACCTGCGCGAGCCGAGCCGTTTCCAGAAGCTGGGCGGTAAAATTCCGAAAGGCGTCCTGATGGTCGGCCCTCCGGGTACCGGTAAAACCTTGCTGGCAAAAGCCATCGCGGGTGAAGCTAAGGTTCCATTTTTTACGATTTCCGGTTCTGACTTCGTTGAAATGTTCGTTGGTGTCGGTGCATCCCGCGTGCGTGACATGTTCGAACAGGCCAAGAAAGCGGCTCCGTGCATCATCTTTATCGATGAAATCGACGCCGTGGGCCGCCAGCGTGGTGCGGGCTTAGGTGGCGGTCACGATGAACGTGAACAGACCCTGAACCAGATGCTGGTTGAGATGGACGGCTTTGAGGGTAACGAAGGTATCATCGTTATCGCGGCAACCAACCGCCCGGACGTTCTTGACCCTGCGCTGCTGCGTCCAGGCCGCTTTGACCGTCAGGTTGTGGTAGGTCTGCCGGACGTTCGCGGTCGCGAACAGATTCTGAAAGTGCATATGCGCCGCGTACCGCTGGCGCCGGATATCGACGCGGCAATTATTGCCCGCGGTACGCCGGGCTTCTCCGGTGCTGACCTGGCAAACCTGGTGAACGAAGCGGCGCTGTTTGCGGCTCGTGGCAACAAGCGTGTTGTATCGATGGTTGAATTCGAGAAAGCGAAAGACAAAATCATGATGGGTGCGGAACGTCGCTCCATGGTGATGACGGAAGCGCAGAAAGAGTCCACCGCATATCACGAAGCGGGCCATGCGATTATTGGCCGCCTGGTGCCGGAACACGATCCGGTGCACAAAGTGACGATTATCCCGCGCGGTCGCGCACTGGGTGTCACCTTCTTCCTGCCTGAAGGCGACGCGATCAGCGCCAGCCGTCAGAAGCTGGAAAGCCAGATTTCAACCCTGTACGGCGGTCGTCTGGCGGAAGAGATTATCTACGGCGTAGAGCATGTTTCTACCGGCGCGTCGAACGACATTAAAGTCGCGACTAACCTGGCGCGTAACATGGTCACCCAGTGGGGCTTCTCTGACAAACTCGGCCCGCTGCTGTATGCCGAAGAAGAAGGTGAAGTTTTCCTTGGCCGCAGCGTCGCGAAAGCGAAGCATATGTCCGATGAAACGGCGCGTATTATCGACCAGGAAGTGAAGTCACTGATTGAGCGTAACTACAATCGTGCACGCCAGCTCCTGAACGATAACATGGACATCCTGCACGCGATGAAAGATGCGCTCATGAAATATGAAACCATCGACGCCCCGCAGATTGATGACCTGATGGCTCGCCGCGATGTTCGCCCGCCAGCTGGCTGGGAAGAACCGGGTTCATCCAACAATTCTGACAACAATGGCACCCCTCGTGCTCCGCGTCCGGTCGATGAACCGCGTACGCCAAACCCGGGCAATACCATGTCAGAACAGCTGGGCGACAAATAAGTTAGCCGTTATTGACGCTGTTGTACTTTTTAAAACCCCTGAGCGTATGCTCCGGGGTTTTTCTTTTTCAACCTTTCTCTGACTCAGGGATTTAGCGATGAAACTTGTAGCCCAGGGCTCAACCCTCGATCTCTCTCATCCACATGTGATGGGTATTCTTAACGTTACTCCTGATTCTTTCTCTGACGGCGGGACTCACAACACGCTGGTCGAAGCCGTTAAACACGCCAATCTGATGATCAATGCCGGGGCGACTATCATTGATATCGGTGGGGAGTCGACGCGTCCGGGGGCTGCGGATGTCAGCGTCGAGGAAGAACTGGCGCGAGTCATTCCGACGGTGGAGGCGATTGCCCAGCGCTTTGAGGTCTGGATCTCCGTTGATACCTCAAAACCGGAAGTGATTCGCGAGTCGGCGCGTGTTGGCGCGCATATCATCAATGATATCCGTTCGCTGACCGAACCGGGAGCGCTGGAGGCTGCGGCTGAAACGGGCTTGCCGGTATGTCTGATGCATATGCAGGGTCAGCCGAAGACAATGCAGGACGCGCCGAAGTACGCGGACGTGTTTGCTGACGTTGAGCGCTTTTTTGTCGAACATATTGTGCGCTGCGAACGGGCCGGTATCGCAAAAGATAAATTGTTGCTCGACCCGGGATTCGGTTTCGGTAAAAATCTTTCTCATAATTATGAACTGCTTGCCCGACTTGGAGAGTTCCATCATTTTGGTCTTCCGCTGCTGGTAGGTATGTCGCGTAAGTCGATGGTAGGTCAGTTGCTTAATGTCGGGCCGACGGAGCGCCTGAGTGGCAGCCTGGCCTGTGCTGTCATTGCTGCAATGCAGGGCGCGCAGATAATTCGCGTCCATGATGTCAAAGAAACGGTAGAAGCGCTGCGCGTGGTGGAAGCTACCCTGGCCGCTAAGGAAAATAAACGTTATGAGTAACCGCAAATATTTTGGTACTGATGGTATTCGTGGCCGCGTAGGCGATGCGCCAATAACGCCAGAATTTGTGTTAAAGCTGGGCTGGGCGGCAGGTAAGGTACTGGCAAGGCACGGCTCACGGAAGATTATTATTGGTAAAGATACCCGTATTTCAGGCTATATGCTGGAGTCCGCGCTGGAGGCTGGCCTGGCCGCCGCGGGATTATCCGCTTCTTTTACCGGCCCGATGCCAACGCCGGCAATTGCCTATCTGACGCGCACCTTCCGCGCGGAAGCCGGGATTGTGATTTCCGCTTCGCATAATCCGTTCTATGACAACGGCATCAAATTCTTCTCTATCGAGGGCACGAAGCTTCCTGATGAGGTAGAGGAAGCCATTGAAGCTGAAATGGAAAAAGAACTCACCTGCGTGGATTCCGCCGAGCTGGGTAAAGCCAGCCGTATCGTCGACGCTGCCGGTCGTTATATCGAGTTTTGCAAAGGCACTTTCCCGAACGAGCTGAGCCTCAACTCTTTAAAAGTGGTGGTCGATTGCGCTCACGGGGCGACATATCACATTGCGCCGAACGTTTTCCGCGAGTTGGGCGCTCAGGTCATTGCGATGGGCTGTGAGCCTGATGGTCTCAACATCAATGAAGAAGTCGGGGCGACGGACGTTCGTGCTCTGCAGGCGCGCGTGCTGGCGGAAAAGGCCGATCTGGGCATTGCTTACGATGGCGATGGCGATCGGGTCATTATGGTGGACCATGAAGGCAACAAAGTCGACGGTGACCAGATCCTCTATATCATTGCCCGTGAGGGCCTGCGTCAGGGGCAGCTGCGGGGCGGCGCTGTCGGGACGCTGATGAGCAATATGGGTCTCGAACTGGCGCTCAAACAGCTGGGTATTCCTTTTGTTCGCGCCAAAGTGGGCGACCGCTATGTGCTGGAGAAGCTGCAGGAGAAGGGCTGGCGCATTGGCGCGGAAAACTCCGGTCATGTGATCTTACTGGATAAAACCACTACGGGTGATGGGATTGTCGCCAGCCTGCAGGTTGTGGCGGCAATGGTGCGTAACCATATGAGCCTGCACGACCTGTGCAGCGGAATGAAAATGTTCCCGCAGCTTCTGGTTAACGTTCGCTTTACGGAAGGTAGCGGTAACCCGCTGGAACATGAGCACGTCAAAGCGGTAACGGCAGAAGTGGAAGCGGCGCTGGGGAATCGGGGCCGCGTACTGCTGCGTAAATCAGGCACTGAGCCGCTGATTCGCGTTATGGTGGAAGGCGAGCATGAAGAACAGGTGCACGAATTTGCCCACCGTATCGCTGATGCGGTGAAAAGCGTTTAATCTCTCTTGCTAAGTGACTAAAAAGGCGACGCTTGCCGCCTTTTTAGTCGACAATAAATCGCTTTTTGCTGTTTTTTTCCGCACTTGATACAATGCGCTGAAATTGCCCTTGCGAAGGTCATTCGCTTTGGTTAGTATTCACACCCGCTTCAGTGGGAAACGTTGAAACGTCCCGCTTTATTGGTCGAAGCACTTGGTATGCGGCAAATCCGCAAGGAACAGGTTGATTATGTACGAAGCTCTTTTAGTTGTTTTCCTTATTGTGGCGATTGGCCTTGTTGGTCTGATTATGCTGCAGCAAGGTAAAGGCGCTGATATGGGAGCCTCCTTCGGAGCAGGCGCTTCCGGCACTCTGTTTGGATCCAGCGGTTCAGGTAATTTCATGACCCGCATGACTGGTATCCTGGCTGCGCTGTTCTTCATCATCAGTCTGGCGCTGGGCAATATCAACAGCAACAAGACCAATAAAGGAAGTGAGTGGGATAATCTGAGCGCTCCGAAAACTGAGCAAACTCAGCCGACAGCTCCGGCGCAGCCGAGCAGCGATATCCCGCACTGATAAGCAGTATCCGTACCGAGGTGGTGGAATTGGTAGACACGCTACCTTGAGGTGGTAGTGCCCTAACGGGCTTGTGGGTTCGAGTCCCATCCTCGGTACCAATTTCTTGAAAAAAGACGCTGAAAAGCGTCTTTTTTTTCGTCCAGAGAAAGGTGAACTGCAGCATCAGTGCCGGATATTCCACGTCGCTTTGGCGCGGATATTTCTGCATAAAAAAGGCCGCTCGCGCGGCCTTCACTATTTTCTCTGGAACGTTACTTAGATTTACTTTCCAGATTTTCTACCTGCGGCAAGCCGGTGGCGGAAGAGGCGGTCAGCAGTCCGGACTGCGCGTAGCCAAATAGCTTATCGCGGGTATCGGTGATATCCAGGTTGCGCATCGTCAGCTGGCCGATACGGTCCTCGGCGGAGAACATTGAGTCACCTTTTTCCATCGTCAGACGCTCTGCTTTATAGGTCAGATTATCAGAGACGGTATTGAGGATGGAGTAGTCGTTGCCGCGACGCAGTTCAAGCGTCACTTCGCCGGTGATTTGGCTAGCCACCCAGCGCTGCAGTCCGTCGCGCAGCATCAGCGCCTGGGAATCGAACCAGCGCCCCTGATACAGCAGACGACCCAGCTGACGACCGTGCGCATGATATTGCTCGATGGTATCTTCATTGTGAATACCGGTCAGCAGACGCTCGTAGGCGATATGCAGCAGCGCCATGCCCGGGGCTTCATAAATGCCGCGGCTCTTCGCTTCGATGATACGGTTTTCGATCTGATCGCTCATACCCAGACCATGGCGGCCGCCGATGCGGTTAGCTTCCAGCATCAGTTCAACGTCATCGCTAAAGGTTTGTCCGTTCAGCGCAACCGGGTGGCCCTGTTCAAAGCGAACGGTGACTTCTTCCGCCGGGATTTTGACGCTTTCGTCCCAGAACTTGACGCCCATAATCGGGTTCACAATCTTGACGCTGGAGTTCAGGAACTCGAGATCTTTCGCTTCGTGTGTGGCGCCCAGCATATTGGAGTCGGTTGAGTAGGCTTTTTCTACGGACATTTTATAGTCAAATCCGCAGGAAATCATAAACTCTGACATCTCCTGACGGCCGCCCAGCTCGTCGATAAAGTCGCTATCCAGCCACGGTTTGTAAATTTTCAGCTCAGCATTGGTCAGCAGGCCGTAGCGATAGAAACGTTCAATATCGTTACCTTTATAGGTACTGCCATCGCCCCAGATATTGACGCCGTCTTCCTTCATGGCAGCGACCAGCATGGTACCGGTCACCGCGCGGCCCAGCGGGGTGGTGTTAAAGTAGGTTAATCCGCCGGTGGTGTTATGAAATGCTCCGCACTGAATCGCGGCAATGCCTTCGGCAACCAGCTGTTTACGGCAATCGATCAGACGAGCCCCTTCAGCACCATATTCTTTGGCACGACGAGGAATGGCATCGTAATCGTCTTCGTCTGGCTGTCCCAGGTTTGCAGTATATGCATAAGGGACTGCACCCTTTTTACGCATCCACAGCAGCGCGGCGCTGGTATCCAGCCCACCAGAAAAAGCAATACCAATACGTTGGCCTACCGGGAGATGCTTGAGAATCGTCGTCATAAAATAAAACCCTACTAGATAGACTGTGGTGAGTTCAACTCAACAATCTTTATTGCATGTTTATGCATTAATTGTGAGTTTTCATTTAATCATCTTTTGCTGGCGACAGGAAGAGGCAGAGCCTATTTTTGCCAAAAAAGCCTGAAATACCAGCATGAACCGAAACCTGCAATGTGAAATTCATGTTGACAAAATATATGAAGTATCAATACAATTCACTACGATTTTATGTCCCGTCTCTCGGTACCAAATCCCAGCAGTATTTGCGTCTTTTGCTCAAAACGAGTAAAATATGCCACGTTTCAGGCGCGGGGTGGAGCAGCCTGGTAGCTCGTCGGGCTCATAACCCGAAGGTCGTCGGTTCAAATCCGGCCCCCGCAACCACTTTCCCATTAAGTACTTTTTCAAATATACTGTGAGGACCGGGTCCTTCGTAGACGAATTTGAAAGAATTCTTCTGGAAAGTGTTCCAGATCGCAGTTGCGATCTCAGGGTTCAGTTATCTAAAGCCCCGATTTATCGGGGTTTTTTGTTATCTGACTTCAGAATAACTGGGCTATACGCCCTTTTTTTATGTCTTGGGGGTGGGTTTGTCCACATTAGAGCAAAAATTAACAGAGATGCTCACTGCGCCAGTTGAAGCGCTTGGCTTTGAGCTGGTCGGCATCGAATTTATTCGCGGTCGCACGTCCACACTGCGCATCTATATTGATAGTGACGATGGCATCAATGTTGATGATTGTGCTGATGTGAGCCACCAGGTCAGTGCTGTCATGGACGTCGAAGACCCGATTACAGTCGCTTATAACCTGGAAGTCTCTTCCCCTGGTCTCGATCGTCCCATGTTCACCGCCGAGCACTATGAGCGTTTCATTGGTGAAGAAGTTTCGCTGGTTTTGCGCATGGCGGTACAGAACCGACGCAAATGGCAGGGCCTTATCAAAGCGGTAGACGGTGAGATGATCACGGTAACCGTCGAAGGCAAAGATGAAGTGTTCGCGCTGAGTAACATCCAGAAGGCGAACCTGGTTCCCCACTTTTAACAGTCTGGATTGAGGTGAAAGGCCCCGATGAACAAAGAAATTTTGGCTGTTGTTGAAGCCGTTTCCAACGAAAAGGCGCTGCCGCGTGAGAAAATTTTCGAAGCGTTGGAAAGTGCGTTAGCGACGGCTACCAAGAAAAAATATGAGCAAGAGATCGACGTGCGCGTAGAAATCGATCGCAAAAGCGGTGATTTCGATACTTTCCGTCGCTGGTTGGTGGTTGAAGAAGTCACTCAGCCGACGCGCGAAATCACGCTGGAAGCTGCGCGCTACGAAGATGAAAGCATGAATCCTGGCGATTACGTCGAAGACCAGATTGAATCTGTCACCTTTGACCGTATCACTACGCAGACCGCCAAGCAGGTTATCGTACAAAAAGTACGTGAAGCCGAACGTGCGATGGTCGTCGATCAGTTCCGTGAGCACGAAGGTGAAATCATCACGGGCGTAGTGAAGAAAGTGAACCGCGACAACATTACGCTGGATCTGGGCAACAACGCTGAAGCCGTGATCCTGCGTGAAGATATGCTGCCGCGCGAGAACTTCCGTCCGGGTGACCGTATCCGCGGCGTACTGTACGCAGTTCGTCCGGAAGCGCGCGGCGCGCAGCTGTTCGTGACTCGCTCCAAGCCGGAAATGCTGGTTGAACTGTTCCGCATTGAAGTACCGGAAATTGGTGAAGAAGTTCTCGAAATTAAAGCGGCGGCTCGCGATCCTGGCTCTCGTGCCAAAATCGCCGTTAAAACTAACGACAAGCGTATCGATCCGGTTGGCGCCTGCGTCGGCATGCGCGGCGCGCGCGTTCAGGCTGTCTCGACTGAACTGGGCGGCGAGCGTATCGATATCGTGCTGTGGGACGATAACCCGGCGCAGTTCGTGATTAACGCCATGGCTCCGGCTGACGTCGCATCTATCGTGGTAGATGAAGACAAGCACACCATGGATATCGCAGTCGAAGCGGGCAACCTGGCGCAGGCCATTGGCCGTAACGGTCAGAACGTACGTCTGGCATCTCAGCTCAGCGGCTGGGAACTCAACGTCATGACCGTTGACGACCTCCAGGCTAAGCATCAGGCCGAAGCCCATGCAGCGATTGATACCTTCACTAAATATCTTGATATTGATGAAGATTTCGCCACGCTGCTGGTTGAAGAAGGTTTCGCCACTCTGGAAGAACTGGCCTATGTGCCAATGAAGGAACTGCTGGAAATCGACGGTCTGGATGAAGCAACCGTTGAAGCACTTCGTGAGCGGGCGAAAAACGCGCTGACCACGCTGGCGCTGGCCAAAGAAGAGAGCCTGGGAGACAGCAAACCTGCCGACGATCTTTTGAATCTCGAAGGTATGGATCGCGCTCTGGCATTCACCCTGGCCGCCCGTGGTGTTTGTACGCTGGAAGATCTCGCCGAGCAGGGCATTGATGATCTGGCTGATATCGAAGGCTTGACCGACGAGAAAGCCGGAGAACTTATCATGGCCGCTCGTAATATTTGTTGGTTCGGCGACGAAGCGTAATAAACTGTAGCAGGAAGGAACAGCATGACAGATGTGACCATTAAAGCGCTGGCCTCAGAGATTCAGACCTCTGTGGATCGCCTGATACAGCAGTTTGCTGATGCAGGGATCCGCAAATCGGCTGATGATTCTGTGACCGCGCAAGAGAAGCAAACCTTGTTGACGCACCTGAACCGTGAACACGGCTCGGCGCCCGACAAGCTGACGCTGCAGCGCAAAACGCGCAGCACGTTAAATATTCCGGGTACCGGTGGAAAGAGCAAATCGGTACAAATCGAAGTCCGCAAGAAACGCACCTTTGTGAAACGCGATCCGCAAGAGGCCGAACGCCTTGCCGCGGAAGAGCAGGCGCAGCGTGAAGCGGAAGAGCAAGCCCGTCGTGAAGCTGAAGAATCAGCCAAACGCGAGGCGCAATTAAAAGCTGAACGTGAGGCCGCAGAACAAGCGAAACGTGAACTCGCCGATAAAGCGAAACGTGAAGCCGCGGAAAAAGACAAAGTGAGCAATCAACAAACCGACGATATGACCAAAACCGCCCAGGCTGAAAAGCAACGCCGCGAAAATGAAGCAGCGGAGCTCAAGCGCAAATCGGAAGAAGAAGCACGCCGCAAACTTGAAGAAGAAGCGCGCCGTGTAGCGGAAGAAGCACGCCGTATGGCTCAAGAAAATGAAAAGAACTGGACTGAAGCGCCAGAAACGCCTGAAGAGACCACTGACTATCACGTAACGACTTCTCAGCATGCTCGTCAGGCTGAAGACGACAACGATCGTGAAGTTGAAGGCGGTCGCGGCCGCGGACGTAATGCGAAAGCAGCGCGCCCGGCGAAGAAAGGCAATAAACACGCTGAATCGAAAGCCGATCGTGAAGAAGCCCGTGCGGCCGTTCGCGGCGGTAAAGGCGGTAAGCATCGTAAAGGTTCTGCTCTGCAGCAAGGTTTCCAGAAGCCGGCTCAGGCGGTTAACCGTGATGTCATCATCGGCGAAACCATCACCGTTGGCGATCTGGCCAACAAGATGGCCGTCAAAGGTTCTCAGGTCATCAAAGCGATGATGAAACTGGGCGCGATGGCGACCATCAACCAGGTCATCGACCAGGAAACCGCGCAGCTGGTTGCCGAAGAGATGGGCCACAAGGTTATCCTGCGTCGTGAAAACGAGCTGGAAGAAGCGGTAATGAGCGACCGTGACACCGGCGCAGCGGCTGAACCGCGCGCACCGGTAGTGACCATCATGGGTCACGTTGACCACGGTAAAACCTCTCTGCTGGACTACATTCGTTCAACGAAAGTGGCCTCTGGCGAAGCGGGCGGCATCACCCAGCACATCGGTGCGTACCATGTTGAAACCGACAACGGTATGATCACCTTCCTGGATACCCCGGGCCACGCCGCGTTTACCTCTATGCGTGCTCGTGGTGCGCAGGCGACGGATATCGTGGTTCTGGTTGTGGCGGCAGACGACGGCGTGATGCCGCAGACCATCGAAGCTATCCAGCACGCGAAAGCGGCGCAGGTACCTCTGGTCGTTGCGGTGAACAAAATCGATAAGCCGGAAGCTGACCTGGATCGCGTTAAAAACGAACTGTCTCAGTACGGCGTTATGCCGGAAGAGTGGGGCGGCGAAGCGCAGTTCATCCCTGTATCCGCTAAAGCCGGTACCGGTATTGACGATCTGCTGAATGCTATTCTGCTGCAGGCGGAAGTTCTGGAGCTGAAAGCGGTTCGCAACGGTATGGCGAGCGGCGCGGTGATCGAATCCTTCCTCGATAAAGGTCGTGGTCCGGTTGCAACCGTTCTGGTACGCGAAGGTACGCTGCATAAAGGCGACATCGTCCTGTGCGGTTTCGAATACGGTCGCGTTCGTGCGATGCGTAACGAACTGGGTCTGGAAGTGCTGGAAGCGGGTCCATCCATTCCGGTGGAAATCCTCGGCCTGTCTGGCGTACCGGCTGCCGGCGACGAAGTGACCGTCGTGCGTGACGAGAAGAAAGCGCGTGAAGTTGCGCTGTATCGTCAGGGCAAATTCCGTGAAGTTAAACTGGCTCGTCAGCAGAAATCTAAGCTGGAGAACATGTTCGCCAACATGACTGAAGGCGAAGTTCACGAAGTGAACATCGTCCTCAAAGCGGACGTTCAGGGTTCTGTGGAAGCGATCTCCGACTCCTTGCTGAAACTGTCTACCGACGAAGTGAAAGTGAAGATCATTGGTTCCGGCGTAGGTGGTATCACCGAAACCGACGCAACCCTGGCGGCCGCATCCAACGCGATTCTGGTTGGCTTTAACGTTCGTGCTGACGCATCTGCGCGTAAAGTTATCGACGCGGAAAGCCTGGATCTGCGCTACTACTCCGTCATCTACCATTTGATCGACGAAGTGAAAGCAGCGATGAGCGGCATGCTGTCTCCGGAACTGAAACAGCAGATCATCGGTCTGGCTGAAGTGCGTGATGTGTTCAAATCGCCGAAATTCGGCGCCATCGCGGGCTGTATGGTCACCGAAGGTACGATTAAGCGTCACAACCCAATCCGCGTTCTGCGCGACAACGTGGTTATCTATGAAGGCGAGCTGGAATCCCTGCGCCGCTTTAAAGATGACGTTAACGAAGTCCGTAACGGCATGGAATGTGGTATCGGCGTTAAGAACTACAACGACGTTCGCGTCGGCGATATGATCGAAGTGTTCGAAATCATCGAGATTCAACGTACCATCGATTAATCGTTTAGTAGGCCGGGGAAGCGCAGCGCCACCCGGTTATACAAAATTAAAGGGGGCCGCGTGGCCCCCTTATTTGTCTGGAGAATTTATTATGGCGAAAGAATTTGGTCGCCCGCAGCGTGTGGCCCAGGAGATGCAAAAAGAGATCGCAATCATCCTGCAGCGCGAAATTAAAGACCCGCGTCTGGGCATGATGACCACGGTTTCAGGTGTCGAAATGTCCCGCGATCTGGCCTATGCCAAAGTGTTTGTGACCTTCCTGAACGATAAAGACGAAGCCGCCGTGAAAGCGGGCATCAAGGCTTTGCAGGAAGCGTCTGGTTTTATTCGCTCGCTGCTGGGCAAAGCGATGCGCCTGCGTATCGTGCCTGAACTGACGTTTTTCTACGATAATTCGTTAGTCGAAGGGATGCGCATGTCGAATCTGGTGACCAGCGTGGTGAAACATGACGATGAGCGTCGTGTGAACCCGGACGACAGCAAGGAGGACTAATGAGTCGTCCTCGTCGTCGCGGCCGCGATGTGCACGGCGTTCTGTTGCTGGATAAACCGCAAGGCGCATCCAGCAACGACGTGTTGCAGAAAGTCAAACGGCTTTATAACGCCAACCGGGCAGGGCACACGGGCGCGCTGGATCCGCTGGCGACCGGTATGCTGCCGATTTGCCTCGGGGAAGCGACAAAGTTTTCCCAGTATCTGCTCGATTCTGACAAGCGCTACCGCGTGATTGCAAAGCTCGGCCAGCGCACCGATACCTCTGATGCCGATGGCCAGGTGGTGGAAGAGCGTCCGCTGGCTTTTAGCCCGGAGCAGCTGGCAGCCGCGCTTGACGGCTTCCGCGGCGAAACTCAGCAGATACCGTCGATGTATTCGGCGCTGAAATACCAGGGCAAAAAGCTGTACGAATATGCCCGCCAGGGCATTGAAGTACCGCGTGAATCCCGGCCGATTACGGTATACGAATTGTTATTTATTCGTCATGAGGGTAGCGAGCTTGAGCTGGAAATCCACTGCTCGAAAGGCACCTACATTCGCACGATTATTGATGATTTAGGCGAGAAACTAGGATGCGGCGCGCACGTCACTTTTCTCCGTCGTCTGGCGGTCAGTAAATATCCTGTCGAACGAATGGTGACGCTGGAGCAACTGCAGGCGCTGGTCGAGCAGGCCAATGCGCAGGATATTCCCGCCGCTCAGCTGCTGGACCCGCTGCTGATGCCGATGGACAGTCCGGCTTCGGATTACCCGTTGATTAATATTCCGGAAACCTCAGCCGTCTACTTTAAAAACGGTAACCCGGTTCGTACATCGGGCGCGCCGCTACAGGGGCTGGTTCGCGTCACGGAAGGCGCGGAAGAGAAGTTTCTTGGTATGGGTGAAATTGATGATGAAGGCCGCGTTGCGCCTCGTCGTCTGGTGGTTGAATACCCTGCCTGAGCGCTTTCCTTGCGATAAAAGGCTGCTGCGAGTAGAATATCGCCGCTTAACGCTCGCCAAAGTGATTTAACATTTGCGAGCGTTATATCAGGGGTTGCTGAATTAGAGATCGGCACCCTTTCTTTCTTTTAATTTTGGAGTTCGAAAATGTCTCTAAGCGTTGAAGCTAAAGCAAAAATCGTTTCTGAGTTCGGTCGTGGCGAAAACGACAGCGGTTCTACTGAAGTTCAGGTTGCACTGCTGACTGCACAGATCAACCACCTGCAGGGTCACTTTGCAGAGCACAAAAAAGATCACCACAGCCGTCGTGGTCTGCTGCGCATGGTTTCTCAGCGTCGTAAACTGCTCGACTACCTGAAACGTAAAGATGTTGCACGTTACTCTGCGCTGATCGAGCGTCTGGGTCTGCGTCGCTAATTCTGCGAGTTTCAGAAGAAGGGGCCTCACGGCCCCTTTTTTCGACCGGGCGGCAGCAATTCATTAAAAACTCATGTATTGTTGCTATTAATGATCTTCATGCAGAGGTTCGCGCGGCTAATGAGAGGCTTGACTCGCAGGGGCGGGTAAAGGTTGTCATTAGTCGCGAGGATGCAGAAGATCGGGTCATACGATGTCTTATCGTGGATTTGACATCATCTATAGATATAAGGATAGAATTTTGCTTAATCCGATCGTTCGTAAATTCCAGTACGGCCAACATACCGTAACCCTGGAGACCGGCATGATGGCGCGCCAGGCAACTGCCGCCGTTATGGTTAGCATGGATGACACCGCGGTATTCGTTACCGTTGTGGGCCAGAAAAAAGCGAAACCAGGCCAGGATTTCTTCCCGCTGACCGTTAACTATCAAGAGCGTACCTACGCTGCAGGTAAAATCCCGGGTGGTTTCTTCCGTCGTGAAGGCCGTCCGAGTGAAGGCGAAACCCTGATCGCGCGTCTGATTGACCGCCCGGTTCGCCCGCTGTTCCCGGAAGGTTTTGTCAACGAAGTTCAGGTTATTGCGACCGTGGTTTCCGTTAACCCGCAGGTTAACCCGGATATCGTCGCGATGATTGGCGCTTCCGCAGCCCTGTCCCTATCCGGTATTCCGTTCAACGGCCCAATTGGCGCCGCTCGCGTCGGTTATATTAATGACCAGTACGTGCTGAACCCGACCCAGGAAGAGCTGAAGTCCAGCAAACTGGATCTGGTTGTTGCAGGTACCGAAGCCGCAGTACTGATGGTTGAATCCGAAGCTGAACTGCTGAGCGAAGACCAGATGCTGGGCGCGGTCGTGTTTGGTCACGACCAGCAGCAGATTGTTATTCAGAACATCAACGACCTGGTGAAAGAAGCCGGTAAACCGCGTTGGGACTGGCAGCCGGAAGTGGTTGATGCGGCGCTGAACGCGCGCGTTGCCGCGCTGGCTGAATCTCGCCTGAGCGATGCTTACCGTATCACCGACAAACAGGAGCGTTATGCTCAGGTTGATGCGATCAAATCTGAAACTATCGCGACCCTGGTTGCGGAAGATGAATCCCTGGACGCTAACGAACTGGGTGAAATCCTGCACGCAATCGAGAAAAACGTGGTGCGTAGCCGCGTACTGGCCGGTGAGCCGCGTATCGATGGTCGTGAAAAAGATATGATTCGTGGTCTGGACGTTCGCACCGGCGTTCTGCCGCGTACCCACGGTTCCGCACTCTTTACTCGTGGCGAAACTCAGGCGCTGGTTACCGCGACCCTGGGTACCGCACGCGACGCGCAGAACATCGATGAGCTGATGGGCGAGCGCACGGATTCCTTCCTGTTCCACTATAACTTCCCTCCGTACTCCGTAGGCGAAACGGGAATGGTCGGTTCTCCGAAGCGTCGTGAAATCGGTCACGGTCGTCTGGCTAAGCGCGGCGTCCTGGCCGTTATGCCGACTATCGAAGAGTTCCCGTACACCGTTCGCGTGGTTTCTGAAATCACCGAATCTAACGGTTCCTCCTCCATGGCTTCCGTCTGTGGCGCTTCTCTGGCGCTGATGGACGCAGGCGTGCCGGTGAAAGCCGCCGTTGCGGGTATCGCAATGGGTCTGGTGAAGGAAGGCGACAACTTCGTCGTACTGTCTGACATTCTGGGCGATGAAGATCACCTGGGCGATATGGACTTCAAAGTAGCGGGTTCCCGCGAAGGTATCTCTGCGCTGCAGATGGATATCAAAATTGAAGGTATCACCAAAGAGATCATGCAGGTTGCTCTGAACCAGGCTAAAGGTGCGCGTCTGCACATCCTGGGCGTGATGGAACAGGCGATTAACGCGCCGCGCGGCGATATCTCCGAATTCGCACCGCGTATCCACACGATCAAAATCAGCCCGGACAAAATTAAAGACGTTATCGGTAAGGGCGGCTCCGTTATCCGCGCGCTGACCGAAGAGACCGGCACCACTATCGAAATCGAAGATGACGGTACCGTTAAAATCGCAGCAACCGATGGCGACAAAGCGCAGCACGCGATTCGTCGTATCGAAGAGATCACCGCTGAGATCGAAGTTGGCCGTATCTATAACGGTAAAGTGACCCGCATCGTTGACTTTGGCGCGTTTGTTGCCATTGGCGGCGGTAAAGAAGGCCTGGTTCACATCTCTCAGATCGCCGACAAGCGCGTTGAGAAAGTGACCGACTATCTGCAGATGGGTCAGGAAGTGCCGGTTAAGGTTCTGGAAGTTGACCGTCAGGGCCGTGTCCGTCTGAGCATCAAAGAAGCAACTGAACAAACTCAGCCTGCGGCTGCGCCGGAAGCTCCGGCTGCCGAACAGCAGGGCGAGTAAGGTTGCCGTTTGCCCTCCGCATAGCGGAGGGCGCATTACGGGCAGGACGCCCTGTTTGCAGCCGGGGAACTGGACGTTCATCCAATCGTTGTCTTCGGGAGTGGGAAATGAAGCCTTTTTTGCGCTGGTGTTTCGTGGCGACAGCTCTCACGCTGGCAGGATGCAGCAACTCTGCCTGGCGTAAGGACGCAGTCCTCGCGGTGCCATTGCAACCGACTTTGCAGCAAGAAGTGATTCTGGCGCGCATGGAACAAATTCTTGCCAGTCGGGCTTTAACCGATGACGAACGCGCACAGCTTTTATATGAGCGCGGAGTGTTGTATGATAGTCTCGGTCTGAGGGCATTAGCGCGAAATGATTTTTCACAAGCGCTGGCAATCCGACCGGATATGCCTGAAGTATTCAATTACTTAGGCATTTATTTAACGCAGGCAGGCAATTTTGATGCTGCCTATGAAGCGTTTGATTCTGTACTTGAGCTTGATCCAACTTACAACTACGCGCACTTAAATCGCGGCATCGCCCTGTATTACGGCGGTCGTGCTAAGTTAGCGCAAGATGATCTGCTGGCGTTTTATCAAGACGATCCCAATGATCCTTTCCGAAGCCTGTGGCTTTATCTCGCCGAGCGTCAGCTCGATGAGAAGCAGGCGCTTGAAGCACTGAGACAGCGCTTAGACAAGTCGGATAAAGAACAATGGGGATGGAACATTGTCGGGTTCTACCTTGGCGACATTAGCGAAAAAGAGCTAATGACCCGTCTGAAGGCAGACGCAACGGATAACACCTCGCTCGCTGAGCATCTCAGTGAAACCAACTTCTATTTAGGTAAGTACTACCTAAGTCTGGGGGACAAGGACAGCGCTACGGCACTGTTCAAACTGGCGGTCGCAAACAACGTTCATAACTACGTTGAGCACCGATACGCATTGTTGGAATTATCGCTCTTGGGCCAGGAGCAAGATGACCTGGCAGAATCGGACCAGCAATAGCTGACGAACACATCAGCCCTTTTTTGATTGCCATCACCTTTGCGGGTGAGGGCGTTGTTGTTCGTTAATACACCTACTTTGAGCCGGTTCACACTTTTCAATGAAAATTACCGTAAATTTTCACGATGAGTTATGTAGACTGGCCGCCATTAATTTTGAGGCACACGTACTACATGGCTGAATTCGAAACCACTTTTGCAGATCTGGGCCTGAAGGCTCCCATCCTTGAAGCGCTTAACGATCTGGGTTACGAAAAACCATCTCCGATCCAGGCTGAGTGCATTCCGCATCTGCTGGGCGGCCGCGACGTTCTGGGTATGGCCCAGACGGGTAGCGGTAAAACCGCAGCGTTCTCTTTACCGCTGCTGAACAACCTTGATCCTGAGCTGAGAGCACCGCAGATTCTGGTGCTGGCGCCGACCCGCGAACTGGCGGTACAGGTAGCTGAAGCAATGACGGATTTCTCTAAACATATGCGCGGCGTAAACGTGGTTGCCCTCTACGGCGGCCAGCGTTATGACGTGCAGCTGCGCGCGCTGCGTCAGGGACCGCAAATTGTTGTTGGTACCCCGGGTCGTCTGCTGGACCACCTGAAACGCGGTACGCTGGATCTCTCTAAGCTGAGCGGTCTGGTTCTGGATGAAGCTGACGAAATGCTGCGCATGGGCTTCATCGAAGACGTAGAAACGATTATGGCGCAGATCCCGGAAGGTCATCAGACCGCTCTGTTCTCCGCCACCATGCCGGAAGCGATTCGTCGTATTACCCGCCGCTTTATGAAAGAGCCGCAGGAAGTGCGCATCCAGTCGAGCGTAACGACTCGTCCGGACATCAGCCAGAGCTACTGGACTGCTTACGGTATGCGTAAAAACGAAGCGCTGGTGCGTTTCCTGGAAGCGGAAGATTTTGATGCGGCGATTATCTTCGTTCGTACCAAAAACGCGACCCTGGAAGTGGCCGAAGCGCTGGAGCGTAGCGGCTATAGCAGCGCTGCGCTGAACGGCGATATGAACCAGTCCCTGCGTGAGCAGACTCTGGAGCGTCTGAAAGACGGTCGTCTGGATATCCTGATTGCAACCGACGTTGCGGCCCGTGGCCTGGACGTTGAGCGTATCAGCCTGGTAGTTAACTACGATATCCCGATGGATTCCGAGTCTTATGTTCACCGTATCGGCCGTACCGGTCGTGCGGGTCGTGCTGGTCGTGCGCTGCTGTTCGTTGAGAACCGCGAGCGTCGTCTGCTGCGCAACATCGAACGTACGATGAAGCTGACCATTCCGGAAGTTGAACTGCCGAACGCAGAACTGCTGGGCAAACGTCGCCTGGAAAAATTTGCCGCGAAAGTTCAGCAGCAGCTGGAAAGCAGCGATCTGGATCAGTACCGCGCGCTGCTGGCGAAAATCCAGCCGTCTGCCGAAGGCGAAGAGCTGGATGTGGAAACACTGGCCGCCGCGCTGCTGAAAATGGCTCAGGGCGAACGTCCGCTGATCCTGCCGCCGGATGCGCCAATGCGTCCTAAGCGCGAGTTCCGCGACCGTGACGATCGTTTTGAGCGTCGTGGCGACCGTAACGACCGTGGCCCGCGCGGCGACCGTCCTGAACGCAGCGGCGAAGATCGTCCTAAGCGTGAACGTCGTGACGTTGGCGATATGGAACTGTACCGCATTGAAGTGGGCCGTGATGACGGCGTTGAAGTACGTCATATCGTTGGCGCAATCGCCAACGAAGGCGACATCAGCAGCCGTTACATTGGTAACATCAAGCTGTTTGGTTCTCACTCCACTATCGAACTGCCGAAAGGCATGCCGGGCGAAGTGCTGCAGCACTTTACGCGTACCCGCATCCTGAACAAGCCGATGAACATGCAGCTGCTGGGTGATGCTCAGCCGCGTCCTGAGCGCAGCGGCGAACGTCGTGGCGGCGGTGAGCGTCGTGAAGGCGGTCGTAGCTTCGGCGGCGGTGAACGTCGTGAAGGTCGTGGTTTCGGCGGCGAGCGTCGCGAAGGCGGCCGTAGTGAAGGTCGTCGTTTCAGCGGCGAACGTCGTGAAGGCGGCCGCGCGCCGCGCCGCGATGATGCTTCAGCTCCGCGTCGCGATGACTCCGCAGGTCGTCGTCGTTTCGGTGGCGATGCATAATTAGCGCTTTCCGCTAACGTAAAGTAAACGATACAGCCCCGATCTTAACGATTGGGGCTTTTTTTATTTCCTTTGTACTCGTGTACTGGTACAGTGCGTCACGTTGATAACAACAAAAGTATTTTCGACTGGAGATTTCGGCAAATGGCGACACTTACCACTACGGCAACCCGACCGTCCTTGTTTGGCGGCGTAGTGATTATTGGCGGGACGATTATTGGGGCGGGGATGTTCTCACTGCCGGTTGTGATGTCCGGCGCGTGGTTCTTCTGGTCTCTGGCGGCGCTGGTTTTTACCTGGTTTTGTATGCTTCACTCCGGGTTAATGATCCTCGAAGCGAACCTGAATTATCGCATTGGCTCCAGCTTCGATACCATTACCAAAGATTTGCTCGGTAAGGGCTGGAATCTGCTTAACGGCGTGTCGATCGCCTTTGTGCTTTATATTCTGACTTACGCCTATATCTCCGCCAGCGGCTCGATCCTGCACCATACGTTTAGCGAAATGTCGCTGAACGTCCCGGCAAGGGCGGCAGGTTTTGGTTTTGCCCTGCTGGTGGCGTTTATCGTCTGGCTGAGTACCAAAGCGGTGAGCCGCATGACGGCCATTGTGCTCGGGGCGAAGGTTATTACTTTCTTTCTGACCTTTGGCAGCCTGTTGGGACACGTTCAGCCGACCACCCTGTTTAACGTTGCTGAAAAGAATGCCTCGTATCTGCCCTACCTGCTGATGACGCTGCCGTTCTGCCTCGCGTCCTTCGGCTATCACGGCAATGTGCCGAGCCTGATGAAGTACTACGGCAAAGATCCGCGCACAATCGTTAAGTGCCTGGTTTACGGTACGCTGCTGGCGCTGGGTCTGTACGTGGTGTGGCTGCTGGTGACGATGGGCAATATCCCTCGTCCGGAGTTTATCGGTATCGCGCAGAAGGGGGGCAATATTGATGTCCTGGTCCAGGCGCTCAGCGGGGTACTGAATAGCCGGAGTCTGGATCTGCTGTTAGTGATCTTCTCAAACTTTGCCGTAGCCAGCTCATTCCTTGGCGTCACTCTCGGCCTGTTTGATTATCTGGCGGATCTTTTCGGTTTCGACGACTCCGCGCTGGGACGCTTTAAAACCGCGATTTTCACCTTTGTCCCGCCAATGGTGGGCGGCCTGCTGTGGCCGAACGGGTTCCTCTACGCGATCGGCTATGCGGGTCTGGCGGCGACCATCTGGGCGGCAATCGTACCGGCGCTGCTGGCTCGCGCATCGCGTAAACGCTTTGGCAGCCCATTGTTTCGCGTTTGGGGCGGAAAGCCGATGATTGCTTTGGTCCTGCTGTTTGGTCTGGGCAACGTGATTGTGCATTTCCTGTCGAGCTTTAATGTATTACCCACCTATCAATAATTGAATTTTCCGCTGAGCCAGATTTAACGATCTGGCTCAAAAAATATTTTCTTTATTTCTCTTACTATGAATATTGTCTTGAATAAGGGAATATTTATATGCTGAATAACGATATTACTCTGCGGAAGCTCGAGATTTTCCTTAGCTATATGGAGTCGATGAATATATCAAAAACTGCAGAGCTAATGAACATTTCATCCGTTAGCGTTCATCGCGCGCTTCATTCGCTGGAAGATAATTTACGCTGTCCTTTGTTTACCCATAATGGCCGCAATCTTTATCCTTTACCTGGCGCATGGGTTATGCAAAAGGAAGCGCGGGAAGTCATTAATGCACTGGAACGCTGTATTTATCTTACCCGCAAGGCTTCGGGGTATCATTCTCAGGTTTTACGTTTAGGGCTACTTTATTCGCTAGTGTTAAAAACCGCACCGCAAATTGTTCAGGGATTGAAAAAACGCTGCCCGGAACTGTCCATTGAATTTATCATGAACTCTAATAAGAAATTATTAGAAGCGCTTAATGAAGAGAAGATTGATGCGGTTCTGATATCGACTCCTGATGATTATAACGCCCAGTTATTTGAGACATGGACCATATTCTCTGATTCCATCTACCTTGCAGTTCCGGTAACCGAAGCGGATAGCTTATCGACCCCCGTAGATTTACGGCATCTGCAAAATAAAAAGTTTATTGCCTTGAGCGAAGGCTTCGCGACCTGGCGAGGATTTCAGGAGGCCTTTCAGATTGCTGGATTTACGCCCGACATTACCGTCCGGGTACATGATATTTTTTCACTGATGAGTATGGTGAATGCCGGCATGGGCTATACCTTAATTCCGGGGCGGATGCGCGGCCTGTTCAGTAACGGCATTCGCCTGCTGCCGCTGCAGGAGCCCTATCGAATGGAACAGGAAATTTCGCTGGTCTTCCCGCGTAGCCAGGAAAATCAGCCGGGTCTGCTGTCCTTACTAGCCGAGTGCCGTATGTACGCCAGACAGCTTATGATGGAGAAAAGCGAGACAGAGAAAACCCCGTAAGCTCATGACTCAATCGCTGATAGAACACGCTTTCGCCGTAGATAGCGACGGCAAGCCACTTTGGATTACTGACTAAGGCTATTTTTATTCTCATCCGATCGCCATTGATGCTGTTCGCTAAAGCATGGGTCAGCGCCTGATGGCTGACCTGACATAACGTAAAAATGGCCGATTCCTGGCGCGTAATTATCTGATGCTTAAACGCGCAGCCGATGATACAGCGCTGTAGTTTATTTTTTATTTCATCCGATGTCCCGGTCATAAAAACAAAACCCACCTTATGTTCGGGCTTATCCGCTAATAGCTTCTGGCGAAAATTATCTTCGTCTTCTTGCGTACAAAGTGAGGCCAGAAGCGCGATTTGCCCAGGTTTCATGCGCTGAAATGAGTACATTGAACATCCCTTGCGCCTGCTGCATCACAGCAGGCGTCCGTCATTAAAAGAAGGGGGTTAAAGAGAGATAGAGGGCCGAAGGGGCCAGCAGACAGCCAAGGCCGGTATAAAAGGTTGCCGTCATTGCGCCATAGGGAACGAGTTTCGGGTCCGTGGCCGCCAGACCCGCGGCGACTCCGCTGGTGGAGCCCATTAGCCCGCCGTAGACGATAGCGGCGGCAGGCGAGTTCAGGCCCGCGGCTTTCGCTACCAGCGGCGTTAAGATCATGACGGCAATAGACTTAATCACGCCGGCGGCGATGCTCAGCGCGATAACATCCGAGCTTGCGCCAAGCGCTGCGCCGGTTACCGGGCCGACGATGAAGGTTACGGCCCCCGCGCCAATGGTCGCCATGCTGATGGCGTCGGTATAGCCAAAAGCCCAGGCGACAATCGCCCCGAGATAAAAAGAGAGCACCGTCGAGATAACCAGCGCCAGCGCGCCAGCCATGCCGGCTTTTTTCAGTTCTTCAAGCTTAACGCCGAAGGCGGTGGAAATGATGGCGAAATCGCGGAACATACCGCCGCCCATCAGCGCAATACCGCTGAACAAGCTGATATCGGCCAGACCTTTTTTACCGCCGGTCAGTTCCCCGCCAAGCCAGGCCAGCAGCAATCCGGCGACGATGGCAATAGCTGAGCTGTGGATCTTGCCGCGAAGCAGATGCGTTGAGATCCAGCTTGCGGCCCAGCATACGATACCCACCACGACAAAAGCGGTAATCAAACCGTTGCTGGTGAAGCTACCGGTTAGAATCTTTGTCAGCTGTTCCATTATTTACACTCCTCGCTAACGGCGGAGCTTTCCTGATGGTCGCGACCGCCGATTTTGCTCAAAGGCTTAATCAGCAGAAAACCAATAAAAACGGCGCCAACGCCGGCAATCAAGGCAACCGGACCGCCTTTAAGGGCGGCGATAACGTTCTGGTTTGCCGACATAGCGACGACAATCGGGATATACATTGCATTCCAGAAACCTACCCCCTGTTCCGCAGGCTTGGAGAGCAATCCTTTATCCACTAATTTTTGTGACACGATAACTAAAAACAGCATCGCGAAGCCGATGCCGCCGATATTGGCGGAAATACCCAAGACCAGGCCAAGAAGATCGCCCACGATTAGCCCGGCGAACATGCACAGTCCCATTAACATCAATCCGTAAATAATCATGATGTTTCTCTTTGTCTATCCATACTAAAAGCGAATTACACAACGCGGGTTGATAATGCCCGCGTTGGAGAAATGACAAAAAATTAATCAGCGGCTTTTAGCATAGTGCGTTTTTATTTGCGGACATTCGTAAGAATACAGGTTTGCTCAGTCACTATGATTTATCATATCAGCAAGCAAAATGCTTACTGATATGACATTAACATAGAAATAATCTCACAATAGAATGTCGCATTGTTTTTTTAATTAAATGCGTGTTAACTCACTTTACTCTGCAATAATTTCAAATAACACCATGCCTGGGTTGACGCGGTCTCCGGTATTGAGTGACAGCGTTTTTAATATACCCGTCTCCGGCGAGGCGACCGGCATTTTCATTTTCATGGCTTCGAGCACAATCACCACCTGGCCTTTTTCGATTTTATCTCCGGCAGCGGCTTTTACTTCATCGACCACACCCGGGACTTTTGATTTAACTTCAGACATATTAGATTCCTTTTTGATGTATTTAACAGAGATATGTTCTCATTGCTGCCGTGACCTGCTGTCGCGATCTTAATTGAACATCATCCTCTCCTTTAGCCAGCAGAGTTGCGCTTCCGCTGAACCACTCTTTGATATTGATTGCGTATCCGTCAGCTAAACCAATCTCGCCATCAATACGTAACTGAAATTGCTCTTCGGTATGACGTAAACAGGCCCAGCATGCGTTGAGTTCGCCTGGCGCGGTGGGGATAACGCGAATATCCAGATCCGAGTGGGCATCGCTCCATCGCCACGGCGTGGCCATTTCCAGCCCTACCGAACCCCAGACCCCGAGCTGGAGCCCGGGCCAGCGCCATGCCTGGCGCAAGGCATGAAATGCGCCTATCGCATTAGTGCGCTCTGCAATGGAGAGCGATGCCGTTTGCTCTGGGGTTGAGTAACGTGTTATCGCTGATAACGCCGCTTCAGTGGCCAGACGCACTCGCTGCCCTTGCCAGCGCAGTGGGAAAGAGAACCCAAGCGGAACACTATTCTCACTCCGCAGGCCGCGACGTACGATGCCCGGTAGCGATCCGCTGAGCAGATATTCCCGCGCTTGCTGCCGCAATACGGCAGGAAGGTGGCCGAATTCATCCTCCAGCTGCGCCGCGATTTCATCCAGCGTCGAAGGCTCCAGCCAGCACAGGGTATGTCGTTGCAGGGCGGTCATCGCGCTTTACACCAGGCAGGATCGTTTTTCGCCTGCCGCTGTAAATCCCGCTGGGACTGCAGCAGAGCGTCAAACTGGGCCGTTGCCTGCGGACCGATAATATCGATGGGCGCAACGCCTGCGGTACATTCGCCGGGAACCGCCTTTGGCCAGAGGCGAATATGGGTGGCCGTGGCCTCGGTTATCAGCTGCGTTGACACGTGGCAAACGCGTCCCTTAATACGCAAAATCGTCCGTGCGGTGCGCTCCACGATCTCCCGATGCCGCGCGGTGGTCGCCATGACCACCATGTCGTATTCCGGCGTGGTGCGCTGGCGCTTCCAGGTCTGGATTTTTCCCTGCGGATTGCAGAGATGTCCGCCGGCGGCGACGGGAAAGCTGTCGCCGGTTGGTAAACCGCCAACGATCGCTTCCCGCCAGTCTCCGCCCTGCGGAGCGGGAACCAGCGAAATATCTTCGCGTAGCGGGATGCCATCAAGCGTCAGCCAGCCGAATTCCTGACAGCCATACATATCGTGCAGCGCATAACCCAGAGAAGCCGCCAGCGGAACCAGCGCTTCATCCAGCGGCGTTCCGGCCGTTATCAGCGTCAGCTTTTTCGGCAGCCTGTCCGCCAGCTCCATCTTCAGCGCCTGCTCCAGGGTGGCGCGTAAAAAAGAGGACTCGCCCACCACCGCGTCCGGCGGCTGCCGGCACAGGGCGATCAGCAGCGCGTCCCGGCAGGAGCGGGATAAAAACGACCAGCGAAGGCCGCTCTCATCCAGCGCCTGGCGGGTAAACACGTTGACTAGCGGCGCGTAGGTCACCAGCACCTGCTGCCCTGCGGTTACGCCACAGGCCGCCAGCGCGCGCTTTCCGGCGGCGGTGCGCAGCGCCAGTTCATCGTGCGTGACGCCGACGATATTCTGAAACGCGCTGCTGCCGGTGGTGAAGGTGACCAGCGCCAGGTTAAGCGGCGTATGGATCTCTTCAATCACGTGCGCCGCCGTTGGGCCGGCAATGCCTTTGTCCTCCAGCGTCCGGCGCGGCATTTCCTGCAGAGAGGGAATGCCGGGCTGGGCCTCAAGAAGCCATTCAAGCGTGGCGATGGGATCGTTCATTTTGCTCTTCTCCCTGGCTCAGCCGGGCTGATAACGCGCCGCGACGTGCTGATACTCTTCGCGCATCTGCGCCAGAATCACGCCGCGGGCTTTCCTGCCGCCGCGTTCCTCGCCAGAGATGCCGCGCCCCTGCGGACCGGTGGCCTGAATACCCGCAGCCTGTTTCTGCTGGCGTACTTCAGCGATATGTCGAACGATCGCCTCTTTCATCGCCGGGATGGTTTTGATTAACTCTTCCACGCCGCCCAGCTGCCAGAAAAACTCCGGACCTGCCGCAAAGACCGGGTTGCTACGGGAGAGTTCGCTCAGCCGCTCGACGTCCTGACGGGTAATGCGCGCGATGCTGCTCAGCGGCATCACGTGGATCATGGTGCCGAATTCCGAGGTCAGACTGAGGATATGGTCGGCCTGCAGCCCGTGGCACAGGAACGCGCCGCTGATGGCGCGGCCAATCACCATGGCGATAATCGGGTGCCCGGCATGGCGCGCTTCGGCCAGCGCCAGCTGGTATGCGCCGGTCGCTTTATTCATACCGATAATCTCTTCCAGCTTGCCTGGTCCGTTCCCTGGCGTGTCGACAATCAGCACCAGCGGACGCTTCTCGCTCGCAGGTTTGTCTTTATCCATCGCCAGCGTGCGGTAGACCGCCAGCGCCATTTTATAGCCCTCTTCGAGACCGATTATCCCGGCGTAAACCACCGGAAAACGCGGGTTGAAGGTCATGGCGTCGTTGGCGATCACCGTGCAGGTTTCGCCGTTGATCCGCGCGCTGCCGACGACCGCGCCGGGGCCGTAGTCGTCGCAGGGGAGGTTAAGTTGCTCAAGGGCGTTTTCGGCAAAACTACCTTCATCGACAATCAGGTCGATGGCTGCGCGCCCCTGACCGAGTAAATTTTCCATCATGCTTCCTCCACGGACAGGCGTTGGACATTGCTCAGAAAGGTCTCCTGGCTCATATCAACCAGCGATTGCGGCACTGAATTTCCCGCCGCAGCCCAGACATCGCGCGCGTCGGTTGGCGCAAGTTCGTTGATTTTTTGCGTCAGCGCCATCTGTGCGCGGACTTTCGCCTCGCTGCCGATCCGGCGCATCGCTTCAATCTCAGGCCACGGCAGGTCGGCAATCAGTGAAGCCTGCTGGTGGAAGGCCGCCAGCGAATCGGCAATCAGGTAGTTGCAGTCGCCGACGATATATTTGTGCTTGCCGCCGGTAGTGCGGAACACCAGGGCGCGATCCGAGGCGTCAAATTCGCTACGACCCATCTCCTGCTCAATGACTTCCGGGCCGGTGAGTCCGAGACGGCCCGACTCGCTCATGACGATCAGATCGGTGGCGGCGGCGACAAAGCCCATACCGCCGAAGCAGCCGATCTTGCTGCCGATCAGCGCCACCACAGGTACGCGGCCGCGCAGGATTTGCAGCATATCCATGCACTCGGCGTGCGCCAGCAGCCCGGCGTTGGCCTCGTGCAGGCGTACGCCGCCGGTTTCAAACGACATGAGCACGATGGGACGGCGGGCCGGATCGTTAGTTTGCGCCGCCAGCTCGTCGGCCAGCATCAGCGCGCCGACCATCTTTGCGCCGCCAACCTCACCAACGGAGCCGCCGATAAAACGTCCTTCCTGCGAGATAACGATGGTCGGATGCTGGCCGAGCAGGCCAATACCGGTCACCACGCCGTCATCAAACTCTACCGCTTCGCCCAGTACCGGCAGATGCGGACTAATCCGTTTCGCCGCCGGACCGATCAGTTCGGTAAACGAGCCTTTATCCACCAACCCTTCGGCGCGAACGCGGGCGCTGGCTTCCAGAAAACGCAGATCACTCATGATGGTTTTCCCCCGGAATTGCCTGTTGTAATGCTTGCTGAAGGCGTAACGCCACCACGGCAGGCGTCGCGTTGTTATCATTGATGCTGACCTGCATATCGCCCAGCGGACCGTTGTCTAAAAAGCGGGTGAGGACGATTTTCCAGATGGCGTCGAACCCGGTGACCGGCGTACAAATGCTGATGTCGATTCCGCCTGCCAGGGCTTTAGGTTCCAGCAACACTTCCAGATCGCCAGAGCCTACGATGCCGCAGTGCACGGTTTGCGGCAGAGACGGACGGTCGCTTTTACCGCTGAAATGATGTGATATTTGATGTAGAGCCATTTGCTATTCCCTTACCAGTTACGGAATCGAGCAGGAGGGTTGTACAGTCCGCCGGGCCACTCGACCAAATCGCGAATACTCTTCGCCGCCAGCATCTGGCGGTTGGCGCGGCGTCTGTCGATGCCTAAATCTTCCGGCGTCTGCACAATGCCCGCATCGCGTAGCGCTTGCGTTTGCGCCGGGTCGGCGGCGAGGCCGATGTCGGTGTAGCCCGCCACGGCGCGAATGGCCGCCATCCGCTGCTCCAGCCCTTCGCAGCGGTGCAGGTGGGCAATACCTTCTTCGGTGAGCACGTGGGTGACGTCATCGGCGTAAACCATTACCGGCGGCAGGGCGAGACCGGCTTTTTCCGCCAGTTCCCAGGCGTCCAGTTTGTCGACGAAGGCGGGCTGGCGCTTCTCGCGGAAGGTCTCCTGCATCTGGACCACCAGGCGTTTGCCGCGCGGCATATCGCCGATTAACTGCTGCTGAGTCGCATTGAACTCTTCGCCGCATTTGAGCCAGGATTGAGTGACGTGGCGGCGGCCTTTGGCATCGCAGCCCATATTCGGCGCGCCGCCAAAACCGGAAACGCGGCTGGCGGTAGCGGTGCTGCTGTTGCCGTACTTATCGATTTGCAGCGTGCCGCCGATAAACATATCCAGCGCATAGTGTCCGGCGGCCTGGGCGAAGGCGCGGTTTGAGCGCAGAGTGCCGTCCTGGCCGATGTAAAACACATCCGGGCGCTCGGCGACGTATTTTTCCATTCCCAGCTCGCCGCCGAAGCAGTGAACGGACCGGATCCATCCGCTCTCGATCGCCGGGATCAGCGTCGGATGCGGGTTCAGCACCATGTGGGTACACACTTTGCCTTTCAGCCCCAGCTCTTCGCCGTAGGTGGGCAGCAGCAGTTCAATGGCGGCGGTGAAGAAGCCGATGCCGTGGTTAATGCGCTCGACGCCGTATTCGGCGTAGATCCCTTTGAGCGCCATCATCGCCATCAGCACGTGGGTATCGGTGATCAGCGCCGGATCGCGAGTGAACAGGGGTTCAACGTAGAACGGGCGCGGCGCTTCAATAACCGCGTTCACCCAGTCGCCGGGAATATCGACGCGCGGCACTTTATCGACGATCTTGTTCACCTGGGCTATCACGATCCCCTGGCGGAAGTGGGTCGCTTCAGCGATCACCGGCGTGTCTTCGGTGTTAAAGCCGGTGTAGAGGTTGCCGTCTTTGTCAGCTTCAAAGGCGGTGATCAGCGAGACTCGCGGAGTGAGATCGACAAAGTAGCGGCTGAACAGCTCCAGATAGGTGTGGATCGCCCCGAGCTTGATCTTGCCCTGCTGAATAAGCTGCGCGAGGCGGCCATCCTGCGGGCCGGCGTAGGCGAAGTCGAGCTTTTCGGCAATGCCCTTCTCGAACAGATCGAGGTGCGTACTGAGCGGCACGGAAGACTGCACCATATGCAGGCCGGAAATTTTTTCCGGGTCCACTTTGCACAGGCATTCGGCGAGAAAGTCCGCCTGCTTCTGGTTGTTGCCCTCAATATTGACGCGATCAAAGCGGCGGATCGCTGCCTCCAGCACCGCGACGGTATCTTTAGCATCAATAATCTTGCCATCGCGGAAATACGGCGCCAGCAGCTTCAGGCGCTGCGCCGTATCATCCTTAAGTTGATGCCAGTTGTGCTCTTTAAGCATGTTTTTACTCCCTTATTTCAGCAGGAATAGCGTGGAGATAAAGACCCCGGTGGCGATGGCCGAAACGATCAGGCCACTGACGCCAGCGCCCATGGCCAGCGGCAGAATGACGGCGTAGGGGTTTTCATGGCTGACTTCTTTCTGCGCGATTTTGGCGGTGGTCGGCAGGCACGAAACCCCGGCGATGCCAATGGCCGGGTTGTAGCGTCCTTTCGAGATAAGCCAGATAAACCAGCCGCCGAGCAGGGCGCCGATTGCCGAGATAGCCAGCGCGCCAATACCGAGAATCAGAATGATGCCGACTTTCGGGTCAAGAATGGTTTGCGCTTCGCACAGCGTGCCGAGCAGCAGGCCGAGAAACAGCGTCGCGGTATAAGTCAGGGTGGTCTCCAGCAGCTTCTGGAACGGTTCGATCTCCGCTTCTTTAATCGCGATCCCGAGGAAGAATGAGAGGATCAGCGGCGCGGCGACCGGCAACAGCAGGCACAGCAGCAGGCAGGCGCAGATGGTGAAGATGAACTTCGCTTTTTTTGATACGGTGGGATATTCGATATCCACTTCCATCCCGCGGTACTTTTTCGGTACCAGCAGGCGCACCAGATACGGATAGCCGGCGTAGGTCAGGCTCAGATACAGGTAGGCGATAATGGCGATGGGGACAAACAGATTCGGCGCCAGAATCAAGGAGGCGAAGAGCACCATCGGGCCGTCGGCGCCGCCGATGGTCGCAATAGAAGCCGCTTCGTTAGCCGGGAGGCCAAATACTTCTATTCCCAGCAGCAGCGCGGCGAAGGTACCCGCTTCGGCGAACAGCGCAACGATGATGCTGGCCCAGGGGCGGAGCAGAATAAAGCTGATATCGCTCATCGCGCCGATGCCGAAGAAAACGATACAGGCGATCAGGCCGTTACTGAAGGTCAGGTTATAAACCGGCTGCAGGAAGTTTATCTGCATAATGTTAACCAGCTCGGTAGGGTCGCTGATCATCGGGTCGAGAATTAAGGTGCCGGTTTGCCCGCCCGCGAGAAAGAGCACCCCGGCGTTAACGGCAATCATGCCTAAGCCCATTGGCACCATAATCAGCGGTTCGAGGGTGCGGCGAAAACCCATCCACGCCAGGACAAAACCCAGAATAATTAATAATATTCGCGCAATGGCTATTGTGGGATCTTCAATAAAAAAGGTACCAATGCCCGAAAAGAGCTTAATAAAGATATCCATAAAATATATTCCTGATAACGCATAAAAAGAGGCGTATTAGTCGTCGGTAATATTCAGCTTATTCATGACTCTATTAACGCCAACAATGACTCCGACCACGGCAAAAGAAATAACAATCGTCATGGCATAAGTTAATAATGTATATAAATAGATACTCATATCTCTTCCTCGTTAGGGTCCTCTTGCAATTGATGGCAAAGAAAGTACATCGCCAGGGTCAGCGCTAATAAATCTGCCGACCCGCCCGGACTGACCCATTTGTCCACGCACCAGGCATTAAATTCATTGAGCTCATGTTCTATGCCGGGGTGGCTCATTCCTCCCAGGTTGACCAGGCGCTGCGCGCGCTGTTTCATTTCGTGCAGCGCAGGGGGACCTGCGCGCGAAAGTACCGTCGTATCATCGCAGTGCGCCATTAGCGCGAGCAGCGTATGTACCAGTGCTTCACGCCAGCTAAATCTCAGCGAGAGCGCCTGGCGCAGGGCTGGGAGACCAATATGGCAGACCAGCGGAAAGCCCCGTTCGGCCTCGCCGCGCACGCCGGTGATACCAAATTGCAGATACAGTTTTTCACCGTGAGTTTGTGCGGAACGATGGGCGAGCGCGGCGAAATCGTTGCGGCAGAGATCGAGGCACAGCCCGGCGACGCACTGGCTTAATGACTCGCTGGAAAGCGGCTGTCTCCGACCTTTTAGCCAGCCGGCGGCGGCGGCCAGAACGGCTCCGGCAAAGAGTATGCCGCGCTGAGTATTTATCTCGCGGGTGGATTGCAGCAGCCTGGATTCGTATTCAATACCGATAAGACGTATTTTGGGAAATAAATCTGCCAGCTCGCCCTGATGATATTCACCGGCCTGCGCGCAAGCATAAAAACAGGGCGCTATGGCAGAGCTACTGGTAATAAAAAGCCATATATCCATATCGTCATGCGCGCCCTGCGAGTGCGGCGTCACCAGGCCGGGTTTCGGCCAGGCGCAAACTTCCATTAATAGCGCTTTTAATAAACACTCACCGATCCTTATTGCATTGGCGGTTGGTTGGCTCATGGCGATTCTCTTTGACGCGTGCATTTATGAAAAGTAAAACAAGAGAGAAAGTAACATCGCTTTTTTTAGAGAACAATTACGCTCGGGGTAACGTAATTACGCTTAACGTAACCAGATGAGGGAAAAGGCGTGAGAAGAATGAGGTGGGTCACAGATTGTCATTCAGGCGGAAAAAAATGCGGCAAAAATGCCGCATTGCTCACTATCCGAGAAGCGCTTCTTTCACCTGCATCGCCAAATCAAATGAATGCAGGCGGGCCTGATGATCGAAGATTTGACCGTTAACCATGATTTCATCGGCCTGGGTTTCCCGCAGGATCGATTCCAGCCCGTGGCGGATTTTGGTTTTATCGCCGACCAGCGACATGCTCAGCGCCTTTTGCACGCCGTACTGCTCTGAAGCGGACCACAGCTGATGCATATTTTGCACCGGCGGCGGCAGCTGCCCGGTTTCGCCGCGGCGCAGTTTGACGAACGCCTGCTGCACGGAGGTAAACAGAAACTCCGCATCTCTGTCGCTGTCGGCGGCAATAATATTGATGCACACCATCGCGTACGGCTTCTCTAACCGTTCTGACGGCTGGAAGTGGGTGCGGTAGAGGTGCAGGGCCTGGAAAAGCATATCCGGGGCGAAGTGCGAGGCAAAGGCGAACGGCAGCCCAAGCTGCGCCGCTAGCTGGGCGCTGTACAGGCTTGAGCCGAGCAGCCAGACCGGGATCTTCTCGCCATAGCCGGGAACCGGGCGCACGTGCGGATTAGGATCGCGGGCGTCGAACCAGTCCACCAGCTCCGCGACATCGCGCGGGAAGTTATCGACATCGCCGCTCATATGGCGACGCAGCGCGCGCATGGTCGGCTGATCGCTGCCCGGCGCGCGGCCAAGGCCGAGATCGATTCGTCCTGGGTACAGCGTATTGAGCGTGCCGAACTGCTCGGCAATCACCAGCGGCGAATGGTTTGGCAGCATCACGCCGCCGGAGCCAAGATGCAGAGTGGTGGTATTCGCGGCAAGGTAGCCAATCAGCACCGAAGTCGCGGCGCTGGCGATACCGACCATATTATGGTGCTCGGCCAGCCAGTAGCGGTGATAGCCGCGCTTTTCCGCCAGCTGCGCCAGGTCTAAAGAGTGGGAGAAGGCTTCCTTTGCGGAAGACCCCTGCGGGATCGGCGCCAGATCGAGCACCGAGAACGAAACAGGTTTGTCAGTCATAAAGGCTCACTTTGCTACAGCATCGTCATCAGATTGAAGGTCTTCTTCCAGCCTGGCGCATCCAGGATACGCCTGCCAGAAAAGCTGCATCTTTAATAGTGCATTAAAAAGCAGCGATAGCCATTAACAAAGTGAGCGGTTAATCAGCTCTGCAATTCCAGTCCGGCCAGCCGTCGCCAGTAGCCGTTGCAGTCGCTGTTCGCCGTCAGCGACAGCGGCGCTGCGCCGTTTTCATTGGCGCGGAAGGCGTCCAGCATCGCAAAGGTCTCGCTGCCCAACGGCGACAGGCGAACCATATCCACCAGCCCGTTCATGGTGTTGAGCTCATTCCCGAGGTTATAGACGTAGCCGCTCATGGTCTGAATGCCGTTGAGGACGAACACCTGCTGGTTCTCCTGTGAGAGCACGTCGCGCCCGTTAGGGTATTTAATGCAGCAGGTTTCACACTCATCTTTTGGCCGGTCTTCCGAGCGGGCGGTAAAGCAGCGGGCGGAGTAAGCCAGCGGCAGGTGGCCGTAGCTGAGCACCTCCACTTCAAACTGATGGCGGATGCCCAGGTCGTCACACTGGGTCAGCAAGTTCGCCAGCCAGTCGCGGGAAAGCTCAACTGGCATACACCAGCGCACCATGCCTTGCTTGAGCAGCAGGCGCAGGGTGACGGCGTTGTAGCAGTTGAGCGCATGGCCGGCGACGAACGGCAGCTTACGTTCCGCGCACAGGTTGACGACCCCGAGATCGCTGGCTTCAATCAGAAACTCGCCGTTATCGACATAGCGTTTAAGTTCGCCCAGCTCAGAGGAGGCCTGCACCAGCGCGAGGGTGGAAAGCACCACCTGTTTACCGCTTCCCGCCAGCGCTTTCGCCATCTCGATCCAGTCGCCGACTTTGGTGGCGCGGCGTTTGCTGCATACCGCTTCGCCGAGGTAAATCGTATCCGCGCTGCAGTTTGCCGCCTGCTGGTAAAAATCTTCCAGCGTATCTTTTGGCCAGTAATAAAGCACCGGCCCTAATGAATATTTCATTGCTGTTCTCACTGCCATTTACGGTGATAAGCGCCAAGGGTGGTTTGCGTCCCTTCGGACATGGAACCGAGGGTTTCCATCCACGCGGACTGCGGCACGAAGTTTTGCGGATCGGCTTTGCAGCGATCGATCGCCTGACGCCAGACCTTCGCCACCTGGGTGACGTAGGCCGGGCTGCGCTGGCGGCCTTCAATTTTCACCGAGGCAATATTTGCCGCCATCAGTTCCGGCAGCAGCTCCAGGGTGTTCAGGCTGGTGGGCTCTTCCAGCGCGTGGTAGCGCTCGCCGTCGACCAGATAACGCCCCTTGCAGAGGGTGGGATAACCGGCGTTTTCACCATCCCGGTAGCGGTCGATCAACACTTCGTTAAGGCGTGATTCCAGGCCCTGCGGCGTTTGCTGCCAGCGCACGAAGCGCGCCGGCGAACAGGCGCCAACGGTATTCGGCGATTCGCCGGTGAGGTAGGAGGAAAGGTAGCAGCGTCCTTCCGCCATAATGCACAGGCTGCCGAAGGCGAAAACCTCCAGCGGCACAGGCGTGTTGCGCGCCAGCTGTTTGACCTGGTGAATCGACAGCACGCGCGGCAGCACCACGCGGGCGACGTCGAAATTGCGATGATAAAACTTCACCGCCTCTTCGTTGGTGGCCGAAGCCTGAACGGAAACGTGACGCTCAATATGCGGGTAACGCTCGGCGGCGTATTCCAGCATCGCGATATCGGCGAGGATTAGCGCATCGGCGCCCAGCTGCGCCGCCATGTCGACCGCGCGTTGCCAGCGGGCATAACCATCAGGATGGGCGAAGGTGTTGATGGCAATATGCAGTTTGCGACGATGCTGATGCACAAAGCTGACGGCTTCCTGCAGTTTCTTTTCGGTGAAATTAAGGCCGGCAAAGTGGCGGGCGTTGGTGTCATCTTTCAGCCCGATATAGACGGCATCGGCGCCGTTTTCGATGGCCGCCTTAAGCGCCGGAAGGTTACCGGCTGGGCAGAGCAGCTCCATAATTTTTCCTGAAAAATGCGGCCCGTCAGGGACGCTGGATGGTTAATGAGCTGGGATTTTAGTTAACCTTCTGGTGACAATTTTTGATTTGAGGCAGTTAAAAGCGTATTGGCGGAATCAATACCAGCGGCCCGGCATCGTGATTTTGTTGATTTACGCCGCTATGTCGTTTATTTGATATGGCACAATAGAGGAACTATTGCATTCATGGAGTAAAGCTTGTGTTGGATAAACTGCGTTCCAAACTGGTTCACTTTGGCCCGTCGATGATGAGCGTGCCGGTTAAGCTGGCGCCATTTGCCCTCAAGCGCCAGGTGCTGGAACAAGTATTAAGCTGGCAATTTCGCCAGGCGCTGGCGGATGGGGAACTGGATTTTCTCGAGGGGCGCTGGTTAAGTATTCATGTGCGCGACATCGGTCTGCTGTGGTATACCTCGGTGGTTGATGGGCGTCTGGTGGTCAGCCCTGCGGCCGAAGCGGACGTCAGCTTCAGCGCCGACGCCAGCGACCTGCTGATGATTGCGGCGCGTAAGCAGGATCCGGATACGCTGTTCTTCCAGCGTCGCCTGGTTATCGAAGGCGATACCGAGCTGGGACTGTATGTAAAAAACCTGATGGATGCCATTGAGCTGGAGCAGATGCCGAAGGCGCTGCGCATCATGCTGCTGCAGCTGGCGGACTTTGTTGAAGCTGGCCTGAAAGGCCCGCAGAAACCTGAACAGACATCGGTAGGTGAGGCATGCTGATTCGAGTAGAGATTGGGATTGATGCGCCGGGAATCGATGCTTTATTGCGTCGTACCTTTGGCGGCGACGCGGAAGCGCAGCTGGTGCACAGTCTACGTGAAGATGGCCTGATCACGCTGGGCGTGGTGGCGACGGATGACGAAGGTCAGGTCGTAGGCTACGTGGCCTTTAGCCCGGTCGCCGTCGAAGGCGAAGAGCTGCAGTGGGTCGGACTGGCTCCGCTGGCGGTCGATGAAAGCTACCGCGGTCAGGGCATCGGGCGTCAGCTGGTCTATGAAGGGCTTGATTCCCTGAACGAGTTTGGCTATGCCGCCGTCGTGACGCTTGGCGATCCGGCGCTCTATGGCCGTCTGGGCTTTGAACCGGCGGCGCGTTTCGATCTGCGCTGCCGCTGGCCCAATAGCGCCGAGGCTTTCCAGGTTCATCGTCTGGCCGATGACGCGCTGAACGGCGTGAGCGGGCTGGTCGAATATAGCGACCACTTTAATCGCTTCTGAGGCTTTCCAGCAGCGCCTCAAATGAACCGTCCCCGGCAACGAGGCGCTCTTTCTGGCGCTTCGTTAGCTGCTTGATACGATATTCAAGACGCAACGCTAGTGAGCGTTCACCAACTTCCTTGCTAAAGGCCAGTTGAAGCTCTCCTTTGCCACGCAGCGCTTTCGCGCCCCTGCCGTCCTGGTGCTGGCAAAAGCGGCGTGCGACATCGGTGGTAATCCCGGTATAGAGGCGATTATCGGCGGTACGAATCAGATAGAGAAACCAGCACACGGTACAGAGATCGCTATGTTAAGGTGTGAGCACCATAACATACTGGAGAGTAAAGATGGATACGCTCGCTGCTATCAGCCGCTGGCTGGGCAAACAGCACGTCGTCACCTGGTGCGTCGCCCGCGATGACGAGCTATGGTGCGCCAACGCCTTTTACGTCTATGACCCGCAGCAGGTCGCATTTTATCTGCTCAGCGATGAAAAAACGCGCCACGGCCAAATGACCGGGGAAGGCGCCAACGTAGCCGGGACGGTCAACGGGCAGCCGAAAACCGTCGCGCTGATCCGCGGCGTGCAGTTTAAAGGCAAAATTCGCCGCCTGGCCGGGGAAGAAGAGGCGGCGATGCGTAAGCGCTACGTTAGCCGTTTTCCGGTGGCCCGCATGCTATCGGCGCCCGTCTGGGAGATTCGACCCGATGAGATCAAGTTCACCGATAACACGCTGGGCTTTGGTAAAAAGCTGCACTGGCTGCGTGAGTCAGGCGCCGAGCAGGCGTAAGGCTTCACGATTAAACGCCGGCAGGTCGTCCGGGGTTCGGCTGGTCACCAGCTGCTCGTTGTCGATAACCACTTCCTGGTCATAGAATTCGCCGCCGGCGTTTTTCACGTCGATAATGATAGGTTTCACGGCCGTCAGCTTACGCCCGCGAATCACATCGGCGCTAATCAACAGCTGCGGACCGTGGCAGATGGCGAAGACCGGTTTGCCGCTGTTGACAAAATCGCGGGTGAAGGTGACAAAGCGTTCGTCGCCGCGCAGCGAGTCCGGTGAATATCCGCCCGGCAGCAGTAAGGCGTCAAAGTCCGCAGGGCTGACGTCATCAATGGCTTTATCGATAACGACTTCGGCTTCCCCTTTTTTCCCTTTTACCTTCTTCCCCGCCTGTTTTTCAATCGTGACCACCTCGTGGCCGGCAAGACGGTAGGCGTCAGCCGGTGAGGTAAATTCTGAATCTTCAAAGTCGTCGGTAATTAATACGGCTATCTTCTTACTCATTCTTCCTCCAGTGTTTCGGTGTGGAATGAGGCATTTCCCTGATGATGATGGATAATTACCTCGTAGAGTATTAAGCCTGGAACATGAGCCGGGGATCGCAAGGCAGAAAAGTCTGCAAAGGAGTTTCGATGAGTCAGGTACTGTTAACGGGGGCGACCGGGTTAGTTGGCGGTCACTTACTACGAATGCTGCTTAACGCGCCGGCGATTAAATCCATTGCCGCGCCCACGCGTCGGCCGCTGGCCGATATCGCCGGCGTATTTAACCCGCACGATCCGCAGCTTACGGATGCCCTGGCGCAGGTGGTCGATCCGATCGATATCGTTTTCTGCTGCCTGGGAACTACCCGCCGGGAGGCGGGGAGCAAAGAGGCGTTTGTGCATGCCGATTATACGCTGGTCATTGATACCGCGCTGGTGGGGAAAAGGCTGGGCGCGCAGCATATGCTGGTGGTCAGCGCGATGGGGGCGAACGCTCATTCGCCCTTTTTCTACAATCGGGTAAAAGGCGAGATGGAAGAGGCGCTGATTGCGCAGCAGTGGCCGCGGTTGACCATTGCTCGCCCGTCCATGCTGATAGGCGAACGGGAAAAGCAGCGGACCAGTGAGACCCTGTTTGCGCCGCTCTTCCGTCTCCTGCCGGGGAACCTGAAATCGATAGACGCGCGGGACGTAGCGAGCGCACTGCTCGCGGAGTCGCTATCGCCAACACATGAAGGCGTACAGATTCTCTCGTCATCGCAGCTTCGTGAGAGAGCGGCGCGGTCAGGGGATTAATAATTTCCAAAATTTCCCTGAAAGCGTAGTATTCATGGCCTCAATTTAACATGATACTCCTTGGGGAATGCTATGGCTGGTCAGTCTTCATCTCAGGCGGCAGCACCGTTTCAATGGTGGAAGCCCGCGCTCTTTTTTCTCGTCGTTATCGTCGGCCTGTGGTTCGTCAAATGGCAGCCCTACTACGGCAAAGCTTTTACCGCCGCCGAGACGCACAGTATCGGTAAATCTATCCTCGCTAACGCTGACGCGAACCCTTTAGCCGCGGCCTGGGATTACGCGCTGGTCTATTTCCTGGCGGTATGGAAAGCGGCGGTATTAGGCGTGCTGCTGGGATCGCTTATTCAGGTGCTGATCCCGCGTGACTGGCTGCTGCGCACGTTGGGGCAGTCGCGCTTTCGCGGCACGCTGCTGGGGGCCGCGTTCTCTCTGCCGGGGATGATGTGTACCTGCTGCGCCGCGCCGGTGGCGGCGGGCATGCGTAAACAGCAGGTCTCCATGGGCGGCGCGCTGGCATTCTGGCTGGGCAATCCGCTGCTCAACCCGGCGACGCTGGTATTCATGGGCTTTGTGCTGGGCTGGCAGTTCGCGCTGATTCGCCTGCTGGCCGGACTGGCGACCGTACTGGTGGTCGCCACGCTGGTGCAGAAATGGGTGAAAGAAGCGGCGACGCAGCCCGCAGATGTGCCTGAATTGCCGGCGGAAACCGCGCAGGGCGGCTTCTTCAGCCGCTGGCTACGCGCGCTGTGGACGCTGTTCTGGAATACCATCCCGGTTTATATTCTGGCGGTTCTGGTGCTGGGCGCCGCGCGGGTGTGGCTATTCCCTCACGCCGATGGCGTGGTGGATAATACGTTGTTCTGGGTGATTGCCATGGCGATTGCCGGCTGCCTGTTTGTCATACCGACGGCGGCGGAGATCCCGATTGTGCAGACCATGATGCTGGCTGGAATGGGCGTGGCGCCCGCGCTGGCGCTGCTGATTACGCTGCCTGCTGTTAGCGTACCGTCGCTGATTATGCTGCGTAAAGCGTTCCCGGCGAAGGCGCTGTGGCTGACCGGCGGACTGGTGGCGCTGTGCGGCGCGGTAGCAGGCGGGTTGGCTTTAATCTGATATTTTCCCGGGTTGCGGCGTAAACGCCTTACCCAGGCTACGGGACTACGGGACTACGGGACTACGGGTTCGCCGTCGGCTGTGGGCCGGTAGCCCGGACAGGCGAGCAGTGCCGCCTCCGGGATAAAGGGGCAGAGGGCGGCGTCAGCTAAAAGAGTTGCGGGATCTACAAATGCAGACCGCGTGGCTTTGTCGCCCGGCTCAGCGTAGCGCAAGCCGGGAGGCAGAACGCTTACTTGATATAGGTAAAGGCGGTGGTCACGCGAGACACGCCGCTCACCCGGCTGGCGATATCCGCCGCCGCTCGTCCTTCACGGTCGGTGACCAGACCCATCAGGAACACTTCGCCGTTTTCGGTTGTCACCTTCACGTTGGAGGATTTCACCTGGTCGGTACCCAGCAGCTGAGAGCGGACTTTGGTGGTGATCCAGGTATCCGAAGACGCGGTGCCTAAGCCGATCGGCTGGCCCTGACGCACTTCGTTAAACACTTCCGTTGTCCCTTCTACGCCCATAGCGATTTGCTTCGCGCGCGCGGAGAGATCGGAGGTTGGAGACTGCCCGGTCAGCAGGACTTTACCCTGGTAGGCGGTCACGTTGATACGGGCCTGTTTCTTGATTTGTTCATCTTTCGACAGCGCGCTGTTGACGCGCAGCTCCAGCGTGCTGTCGTCCACCTGAGTACCTACCGTACGCGGGTCCGTCGCGGCTTTAGTGCCGACTGCTGCCGTTCCGACTACCGCGGCAGCAACGCATCCCTGAAGCAGTAGCGCAGACAGCAGAATGGCGAGGGGCGAGAGAGCCTTCATGTGTTCTCCTTAATCGTCCTGGTGTGGAAAAAGCGTGTTATCGATCAAATCGCACAGACAGTTGACGGTGAGCATGTGCATTTCCTGAATTCGCGCGCTGCGATGTGAGGGAATGCGGATTTCGACGTCCTGCTGCCCTAACAGGCCAGCCAGTTCACCGCCGTCATAACCGGTTAACGCCACGATAGTCATATCGCGGGTGACCGCCGCTTCCACGGCTTTCACGATGTCCCGGCTGTTGCCGCGCGTAGAAATCGCCAGCAGCACGTCGCCGGCGTGTCCCAACGCACGCACCTGCTTAGCATAGATTTCGTCATGCAGGCGATCGTTGGCAATTGCGGTTAAGACCACATTATCGGTATTTAGTGCAATGGCGGGTAAACCAGGACGCTCTGTTTCAAAACGATTAATCATACTGGCAGCAAAATGCTGTGCGTTGGCGGCGGAAGTGCCATTACCACAACAGAGGATTTTGTTGCCGTTCAGCAGCGACTGAACGAGCGTCATCGCCGCACGGGAGATGGCGTCCGGGAGTGCTTCCGCTGCTGCAATTTGGGTTTGAATGCTTTCGGTGAAGCAGGCTTTGATTCTGTCGAGCACGGGATCCCTTAATTCATTTACGCTATTCGCCAAAGGCGTTTTTTAGCCACTGGATGTCGTTTCCGGTGAAGGCTACCACATCGAAACGGCAATCCACAGTCTCAAAGCTCCCATTCTGTCGGCAGAGCCACAGACGCGCGGCTTTGAGCAGTCGTTGTTGCTTTTGCGGCGTGACGCTGGAGGCGGCATCGCCGTAGTTTGAGCTGCGACGATAGCGCACTTCGACAAACACGGTAACGCTGCCGTCGCACATAATGAGGTCAATCTCGCCGCCGCGCTCGCGGACGTTGGCGGCGATAAAATGCAGACCCTGGCTCTCCAGCCAGCGGCGCGCCTGGATTTCCCAGGCGTCGCCGGTCTGTTTACTTAGTTGGCCGCGACGATTTGCCCACCCTGGTATTTGAGCCATGACAGTTTCCTGTTGATCACGCAATCCTGCGTGGCCGTAAGATCGCCGGTATTGCCGTTCAGCTCAAAGCCGGGAACCTGGCGCATCTGCGAGAAATGGTTGGCCAGTGACCAGGCGTCGGCGCCCATGGCGTACAGACGCGCCAGCGAGTAATCGTTACGAACGGCCGCCAGCGCCTGCTGCTGCAGGGCAGGGTTACTTCCCGCCAGCATCGGGATCTCGCTATATTGCAGGCCTTCCATCTCCAGGCGGAAGTCCGGGCCGGAAGTCCCCTGGGCGCTGCGGGAGCTGGCGTACAACGTCACACCGCTCTGGCTACCGTTACGCAGGGCGATCATCGGCTTGATGTAGGCAATTTGTTCTGGCGTGGCCAGGATATACGCGGCGTCGACGCCGCCGGTGCTGCTGACCGGCACATCGCTCGGGCTGCCCAGGGCGCTGTCCTGACCTGACGGCAGGGTTGAGACCGGCGTACCGCTTAAAGAGATACCGCTGTTAACGCTGCCGCGCAGCTCGGCGGTGGAGCCCAGGCGCTGTTGCAGCACCGTACCGCCACCCAGCTTCAGCCACTCGTTGGCGAAGGCGGTAACTACTCGATCGCCAAGGGCGCCGCGCGGCACCAGCAGCAGCGGAGTCTGTTTGCCCTGATCGTGTATGTGGTGCGCCGCGTCGCGAGCTTCGTCTTCCGGAGAGAGGGCGAAATAGCAGATATTGGCCCGGCTTTCGATTTTCTCCGGCTGGTTGAGCGCCAGCACGTTCAGCGAGGTATTGCTCTTGATGACTTGTTCGACGTTATCTTTCAGTAGCGGGCCGACGACGATGGTTGCGCCGTCCTGCTGCACCTGGGCCAGCAGCTGGCTCATTGGCTGAGTGGTCGTGTCGTAGATTTTCAGTTCTGCCGAAGGGTTGGCTGGCGTTGCGGCGACCGCCTGAGCCTGCGGCGCTTCCGCCGGCTGGCTGGTGGCCTCCGGCGTCGGGGCTTGTACTGCCGCCGGCGCGGTGACCGGCGCCGCGGGTTGCGCCTGGTCGGCCGCTGGCGCCTGTACCGGGGTCTGGACGTTATTGGTCGTCGTCAGATCGGTGACCTCCGCCTGCGATGGGCTGACCACCGCGCTTTCGGCAACATTCGCCGCCTGGGCGACCTGGGCGGGCACCGCGCTTCCTGCAACGGCAGGCGCGCCGTTCTTCGCCGCTTCAAAGCCCTGCTGGATGGTGCGGCCAAAAATCGCCGCCTGGCCGTTTAACGGCAGCAGCAGGGCGATTTTATTGGTCGATGCGGCCTGGTAGTTCTGCATATTCACTAACTGCGTCGGCAGCATTTTCGCCCCCGGGTTTTGCGGGTAGCGGGTCTGCCAGTCTTTCACCCCCGCCTTGAGCATCGTCGGGTCGTTGCGGTTATCAAACCACATGCGCTGCAGATCCAGCCAGCCCTGCAGGACGTTCTCGTCGGCGTTAATGACCAGCGCGTTGGCCTGATCTTTGGTCATGGCGGTGAGCGCTTTCCAGGTCGCGTCGATGTTTTTCTGCTTTTGCGCAGGCAGGCTTAACAGCGGCTGCTGGGCAATCAGGGCCCGCAGCAGGTTCAGCGAGGGTTGACCCTGGCTGGCGTCAATTTGCGCCTGCCAGTAGCGGGGCTGCTGATTCTGCTCAAGGCCTGCCGGGTCGAGCTTGCTGAGCAGCGTCTGCGCGCCCTGGAAATCGTTCTGCGCCAGCTTCACTTCAACCGCCAGCAGCGACCTTTCGCGACTTTGCGCGGCGTTGAGGTTAGACGGCAGCTGATTGAACAGATCGACCGCCTGCGGTTTCTTACCTTCCTTCAGCAGTGCACGAATGGCGAGTAATTGCCAGTTGGTCTTGCTATCATTCGCGCTTTGCTGCATCTGTTGCAGATAGTAACTGGAGTCTGCCTGGGCCGTACCCTGCAAATACACCGTGCTTTGGTCCGGGGTATGGGTACCGCAGCCGGCAAAGATCAGAGCGGCCAGCAGTACGGGCAGACAACGCACGGGTTTAGAACGAAGAAATGTTGACGGTACCATATGTGTCCAGTGATATTTTTTTGGCTCAATGCTCAATATTAATTCGGCAATACGGACGAGACAATGAAACAACACGAATCAGCAGATAATTCTCAGGGACAGCTCTTTATTGTGCCCACTCCGATAGGGAATCTGTCTGATATCACGCAGCGCGCGCTGGAAGTGCTGCAAGCCGTTGATTTAGTTGCGGCGGAAGATACCCGCCATACCGGTTTGCTGCTGCAGCATTTTGCGATCAATGCCCGTTTATTCGCGCTTCACGACCACAACGAGCAGCAAAAGGCGGAAACGCTGGTCGCGAAGCTTAAAGCGGGGCAAAACATCGCGCTGGTTTCCGACGCCGGAACGCCGCTGATTAACGACCCCGGCTATCATCTGGTGCGCACCTGCCGCGAGGCCAATATCCGCGTGGTGCCGCTGCCCGGACCCTGTGCGGCGATTGCGGCGCTGAGCGCAGCCGGCCTGCCTTCGGATCGTTTTTGCTATGAAGGCTTTTTACCCGCCAAATCCAAAGGCCGTCGCGATACGCTGAAGGCGCTGGAAGAAGAGCCGCGGACGATTATTTTTTATGAATCCACCCACCGCCTGCTGGAAAGCCTGGAAGATATTTGTACCGTGCTGGGCGAGTCCCGCTACGTGGTGCTGGCGCGCGAGCTGACCAAAGCCTGGGAATCGATTCACGGGGCGCCGATCGGCGAGCTGCTGGCGTGGGTGAAAGAGGACGAAAATCGCCGTAAAGGCGAGATGGTGCTGATCGTAGAAGGTTTTAAAGCGCAAGAAGAGGCGCTGCCGGCGGTAGCGCTGCGTACGCTGGCCCTGCTGCAGGCCGAGCTGCCGCTGAAAAAAGCCGCCGCGCTGGCCGCGGAAATCCACGGTGTGAAGAAAAATGCGCTGTATAAGTATGCCCTGGAGCAGCAGGGAGACTAACCTCATGAGTCATTACCAGCCGCCGTTTAGCATTACTCCTGCCATTCTCAATCTGGTTGTTGAGATTGGTGAGCTGTTAGGGCACTGGTCGGCTCAAACGGGACGAGCCTCCCCCCTTCTGCGAAAAGAGAATCGTATTCGTACGATTCAGGCGTCGCTGGCGATAGAGCATAACAGCCTGAGTACCGATCAGGTCACTGCGCTAGTGGAGGGTAAACGTGTTCTTGCGCCAGCAAAAGATATTCAGGAAGTGAGAAACGCTATTCTGGCATATGAAAAAATGCCTGCATGGAAAAGCCACCGGTTAACCGATCTTTTGACCGCCCACCGGACGCTGATGATAGGGCTGGTTGATAACCCTGGCCAGCTGCGTGACGGAGATGTAGGGATCTACCGGGATACCCGACTGGTTCATATGGCTCCCCCCGCCTCTCAGGTCGAGCGTTTGATAAACGAGTTGCTGCTATGGCTGAAAGTCACTGACATTCATCCGCTTATCGCTGGAGCTGTCTTCCACTACGAATTTGAGTTTATCCATCCATTTGCCGATGGTAATGGCCGAATGGGACGCCTGTGGCAAACCTTAATTCTTAGCCAGTGGCGCGCGGAGCTTGCCTGGCTACCAGTTGAAACGCTGATGCATTATCAGCAGGAGCGCTATTACCAGGTTTTAGGGATGTGTGATAGCCAGAGTGACAGCACGCCGTTTATTGAATTTATGCTGGAAAATATGGTTATCGCGTTGAAAGATGGCATGGGACAAACCGCTTCTCTGTCGGAAGAAATGTCGGAAAAAATGTCGGAAGAAAAAGTGGAAATGCTGGCTGCCGTTGAGGAACGGATCCTCAAGCTTTTGTCCAAAGAACCCACGCGTACCGCGAAAGACCTGGCTCAGGAAATGGATGTTTCTGCCAGAACCGTTGAGCGGTATCTGAAGACGCTGCAGCAAAAGGGAAGATTACAGCGGACCGGCGCAAAAAAAAGGGGAGCCTGGCGCATTCTTTAGCGGGTTATCAGCGTACAAAACGTGATGGTCAATAGGGCAGATGTCACCGCATCTGCCTTATTTTCTATACGATGTGTAACTCAATCCGGGTACTTTTTAATGCCTTCCGATACTCATCGTTTATTCCGCTGTCGGTAATGACGCAGTTTATTTTCTCCATCGGCAGAACCTGGTTGAACCCGCGACGATTAAATTTGCTGGCATCCAGCACTGCTACCACCTTATGCGCCGCGGCGGCCATGACGCCGCTGATGGAGTAGCCTTCGTTGAAGGTCGTGATGCCGTTGGTGGTGTCGATACCGTCCGCGCCGACGAACATCAAATCGGCACTGATACCCTGAAGCGAGCGTTCAGCGATGGTGCCGTGCATCGAGTGCGTTTTATGGCGCACGGTGCCACCGCACACGACCAGCGTGATATCTTTGTTTTCTGATAGCGTAAACGCCGCGGGCAGACTGTTGGTAATTACCGTAATATTGGTCATACGTACCAGCGCCTCGGCAATCAGCAGAGTAGTGCTGCCGCTATCCAGGATCACCGTCATGCCTTCGCTAATCATCGCTACCGCCGCCTGAGCGATCCGCTTTTTCGGATCGCTGGCCAGCTGATAACGGTCTTCAAGTACCACTTCCAGATTATCTCCTTCGGTCAAATTACTGCCAGGCCTTGCGGCGCCGCCATGAAAGCGGGTGAGTAACCCCTTTTCCTCCAGCAAACGGAGATCGGCCCGAATAGTCACTTCGGAGATGCCAAAGAGATTCGAAAGGTCCAGTACCAATACGCTACCCTGCGCATTAACCATTTCGACGATTTTGTTCCTTCGCTCAAATGAGTTCATATTAATTTGCCTGATAATTAACTGATCTTAGTGTAATCGAAGGGTAATGAAAGTTGAACGATAATTTTCGAAAGGTTATGTGAGCCAGCTCTGATTGCTGGCTCAGTCGATCAGGAAAGTTTTAGCAGAATTTTCCCCTGCATCGGCGCGCCGTTCAGCGCCTGAACTTCGCGGGCAAAGCTTTCTGCATTGCCGATATGGGCGATAAGCGGAGCAAGCTGAATGCGTTTTTCCGTCAGCAGGAGAACCGCCGTTTGCCACTCTTCTCCCGGCCACGGACCTGAGTAGTTCATCCAACTGCCGACGATAGTCAACTCTTTACGCAGAATCTGGCCAAAGGTGGCGGAGAGCAGCGTCAAATCGTGGTGCAGCGTGCCCACCAGCGCCAGCTGCGCTCGCGGTCCGGCGACCTCAATACCCAGCGCCACGGTTTGCGGCGTACCGGCGGTTTCCAGCACCAATTGGTCGAACTGAATCTCTTCCAGCGCCGTTTGAATCTCTTTGCTGTTCATCTCTTTGCTGTTAAAGACGTACGTTGCGCCGAGCGTTTTTGCCAGCGCCAGCCTCTGCGGATTGATATCGATTGCCGTAATGCTTTTGGCGCCCAGTTCGCGGGCGCACTGCAGCGCCAGCAGACCAATCGTGCCTGCGCCAATAATAATGACGTTTTTTCCTTCGCAGCCCTGAGCCAGATGGAAGGCGTGCAGGCCGACGGTTATCGGTTCAATAAACGCGCCGTCATCAATCGGCATCCGATCCGGCAGACGGAACAGGTTGGCGCGCTTAACCACCACATACTCCGCATTGCCGCCTTCGCTACGCGAACCGACAAACTGGTACTGCTTGCAAAGAGAGAAATATTCACGCTGGCACTGCGGGCAGTTAAAGCAGGGAAGCAGAGGCACGCAGGCCACTGCGTCGCCAGGCTGCAGATCGGTCACCGCGGAGCCGTAAGATTCAACGTAACCGCTGAACTCATGACCCAGGGTGATGGGGTAGTAGTGTGCGCCTTTGGCGAAGATGCGCGGAATATCAGAACCGCACAATCCGGAGCTGACGACTTTGACCAGGACATCGTTTTCCGTTTGCAGAGTCGGTATCGGGCGTTCTTCAACACGCACTGTCCCCTCAGCATGGATTACCACTGATTGCATATAATTCTCCAGAAATGTCCGGGGGAGCGGATGCTCCCCCTTGAGGTTAAGAAATGCTTGGGCTTTGTTGCGCGGTGGCCGCTTTCTCTGCGGCGGCAAAGTTGCGAGCCCGGCGCCACGTCAGCAGCACGCCGGCAACATAGATGACACCGATAACCGCAAAACCCACCACGTTTTGCCAGGTGAAGAGCTGAATGAGTAGCCAGGTAATCGGCGAACCGCCCTGGTCCATGGAGGCCACAAGGCCTCCCGCCTTCAGAGCGCCAGCGTTAGCCGCCAGTTGGGTATGCAGGCCGATGGTTTGCGTCGCAATCCATAGCGTGATCCCCATCAGGATGATCCCGGAAATTAGCGTACGGAACAGGTTCCCCTGGTGCACTGCAACCGCCATGGCGACGAAGAATCCAATGGTTGCGAGGTCGCCGAACGGCAGGACCTGGTTGCCTGGCACCACGACCGCGATCAGAATACTGAGCGGAATAAAGATCAGACTGGCGGACACGACCGAGGTATGGCCAAGCAGCAGCGCAGGATCGAGGCCAATCAGGAAATCCTGGCCGCCGAATTTTGCCTGAAGGCGTTTACGCGCCTGTTTGGCAATCGGGTTCAGGCCGTCCATGATAGGTTTGATAACGCGCGGCATCAGCAGCATTACGGCGGCGGTTTTCACCGCCAGCTGGAGGATACCCTTCAGGTCGTAGCCCGCCAGCGCGCCGATGACCAGACCCATCACGAAACCAACGGTGACCGGCTCGCCGAACGGGCCGAAGCGCTTCTGGATATCGTCAGCGCTGAAGTGAATGCGGTTCAGGCCGGGGATTTTCTCAATAATCGTATCGACCAGCACGGCTATTGGCCCTAGATACGCCGAGCTACCGTGCGGAATAGCGATACCCTCAAGGCCGAAAAAGTCGCGGGTATCCTTCGCAAACCAGTCGCCGAGCTTGTAGACGAAAGCCGCATGTACCACCACGCCGAGAATACCGATCCAGTAAGAGCCGGTGGCGATATGCAGCATTGCGCCGGTAAAGGTCATATGCCAAATGTTCCAGATATCGACGTTCACAACGCGAGTCATCCGGGTCACCAGCATGAAGATGTTGACTGCGATAGCGATAGGAATCGCCACCAGTGCGATTTGCGATGCCCAGGTCATCGGCGACGACCCTGGCCAACCAATATCAATCACGTGCAGGTTAATCTGGAAATGCTCCGCCATCGCTTTCGCCGCCGGGCCGATAGAGTCGAGCATCAGTCCGATGACCAGGCCGATACCGACGAAACCAATCCCGATATGAAGGCCTGATTTAAAACAGTCCCCGAGCTTCATCCCCAGTATTTTGGAGAAGATGATGATCACGATCGGCAGCATCACCGTTGGACCAAGATCGAGGATATAACGCATGATTTCGCTAAACATGAGCGTTACTCCGTCAGGATGTTCAGGATTTTTTGCTGCAGCTCTTCAATACCTACGCCGGATATGAAAGGCATACCGTGAACCACTGGAATATCGCCAAAGGTTCTGTCGACCCGGGCGGTGGTACAGATGAGGTGCGCGCCGTCCATATAGGTTTCGATTTCATTCACCCGACACTGCACCAGGTCCAGTTCAATGCTATGGTCCGTGCACAGATCTTTGATCTCTTCTGCGGCCATGGTCGAGGTGGCGACAGCGCCTCCACAGGCGACAATTACTTTACGTTTCATAGGGTACCCCTTTTATTATCAGTCTGTTATAAAGCCTGAACGCTGGGTTCTGACTCAAGGATAGAGTGCCGAAACAGCTCGGGCAGCTGCTCTTGCGAGGCAGCCAATAATGCTTCAAGCGTGGTCGGATTCTGTAGCTCACTAAATAACCGGCGCAGCAGCTGCAGCTGTGCGGTCGGATTTTCTACAATCAGCGCGATGATTAACGAAACGTCGATTTCTCCGTCGTCGTCAGCGCGTTGAAAAGGGACCGGATTGTCCGGGCGAATCAGATAGATAGCCGGAGACTTTGCATGTACTGCCTCGCAGTGGGGAATAGCGACCGCGTGCTGCTCCAGCGCAATGCCGGTTGGGAAAGTTGCTTCTCGTTCGAGCAGCGCCAGTGGGTAGCTATCGTGCACGACGCCGCGCGCCAGCATCTCTTCGCCAATATGCTCCAACGCCTGCTGGCTGGAGCTAAAATGAATGCCGGTACGAACAAACAATTGACTCATAAATCCTCTTTACTCAGGCGATTTCAGATGAACAGCCGTAACGGTAAGCTCGCAGCACATCCTGAATCTTGTCGAGGATGAGGTCGTGCGGCACGGCGGCAAGTTCGTTTAACGACAGTCGTTCAAACTGCACGGGCATATACTGGCTGATAAGGCCCAGCGGTAGCTTAGTTTCGGTCAGGTTTGCAATTAACTTTTCCACGCTCTGGCGAATACGTGGATGCGGCCAGTAGTAGCGAATGCGGTCGGACAGGCTGAAGTGAATATCCACCATTGCCTGGCTCCAGGTCGGGCGGTAGTACTTTTTCCAGTAGCCCGGCTCGTTAAGCATCACTTCATCAATCACTTCCATTACGCGGCTGCGGGACTCCGGAGCGACCAGCTCATTTTCCATTTGCGCGAGGGCAAAAATGGCTTCACGCAGCGCGAAGGTCAGCGCCGGGCCCACTTTCAGGATGGCGTAATGGTCGCGCACCAGTGCCCGGTAGGCCTGACGAGACTGGTAATCAGTTGAGTGCGCTTCGTAGACCATCGGCGTGCCTTCGATCCACGCGGAGAGCGCTTTGGCGGCCTCCGGCTGGTAATGAATAATTTGCGTATGGTCGAACTCAACGCCGGGCTGCACCACGATAGCAATGACGCGCTCCAGCGCTGCGTTAAGACCCAGTTTGTGGAAGGCGGCTTCATGGGTTTCCAGCGTTGCCGCCGCATCCTGGGCGCGGGTCACGTGGACGCTGCCGATGGTGCTGGCTTCGCCGCCGGGAACCGGAACCTCGGTGCCGATGACATAGGTCAGATGGCGTTTCTGTTCGTCGGTTGCCGTCTCTTCCGCGGCCTGGCACAGGCGAGCGGCACGTTCGGCGACGATGGCCGGGTCCAGCGGTACCGGATCGTCAGCGCAGGACATGGAGGCATCGAGATGGATTTTGTTGAAGCCCGCGGCGACGTAGGCTTTAATCAGATCGACCGATTTCTCCATCGCTTCGGCGGCGGGTTCGCCCTGCCAGCAGTTCGGCCCGAGATGGTCGCCGCCGAGAATAATACGCTCTGACGGGAAACCGACTTCGCGGGCAATTTTATTCACGAAATCACGAAAGTCCGCAGGCTGCATTCCGGTGTAGCCGCCAAACTGGTTAACCTGATTAGAGGTTGCTTCGATAAGAACCTTGTTGTTGGTATGCAGATCGAAACGTAGCGCGGCTTCGATAACCAGCGGATGCGCGGAACAAACTGAGCAGATGCCGATGTGTTCGCCAGCTTTGTGGCGGGAAATAATATCTTTCATTTCAATCCTCCGTTTTCTTTCGAATATATTCGTTATGTTTTGTTTTGCTCGCAAACTCCTTTGTTTTGATTTGTGATCAATCTCGAAAAAAAGAAAGATAAAACGTAATGTTTCGAAAATTAAAGATAAAAAAACGCTCTGGCGATAACGGCAGAGCGTTTTTAATTTATTGAAATTTAACTAAATATTCGTGAAAGCCAGCTCCGTTTAGGCTTTTCTGCTGGCTGAACGACCCGCTGCGGCTGTGCGGCAATTTCGCCTAATCCGGCATTAAAGGCCGTACCGATAGCCTCCAGCGCCTGATGGGCATCTTCCCCGCTGGCCATAAAATGCAGCCGATGCCCCTGCTTTGCGCCGAGAGAAACGACCCGCATCAGATTTTTAGCGTCAACAATAGCGGAACGGGTGTCGAGATTTTCCACCCGAATTTGCGATCGCCACTGCTTCACCGCTTTCACCAGGACCGCGCTTGGCCGCGCGTGCAGTCCGTGGGGATTGCGTAGGGTAAACGTCGCCTCTTCATCGAACACCGGAGGCGGTTCCATATCTTCCCCTTCGGCAGGAAAGATATTTCCGGCCAGAATCTCCAGCACCGCCTGCGGACTCTCGGCGCGCGAGAGCGCTTCAGGCACGCGCTCGTCGCTCATGGCATGGGTAAGCTGGCGTAGAATATCGAGGTGTTCGCTATCCTGTGCGGCGATACCCACAATCAGATAAGCCGTTTGTTGCTCTCCCCAATCTACCCCCTGCGGGCAGGCCAGCACTTTCACTCCGGTTTTCAGTACCGCATCGCGACTCTGCGGCGTGCCGTGAGGAATGGCGATACCGTTGCCAAGGTACGTGCTGATTTGTCCTTCGCGATCGTGCATACCGTTCAGATAAGCGGCCGTGGTATGCCCGGCTTCGGTTAATCTGCCAACGACGCGTTGCAGCGCTTCATCTTTCGTTTTAATCTCGCGATCGAAATGGATATCTGCGCAACTCAGTTGCATAAATAGCTCCTTATTTAATGGCACCGGCAAGCGTTGTCGCTTCCTGGTTCCGTTTTTGCCATAGCCTCCAGCATCCCAGCATGACCGCGCCGCAGGCGGAACCGGCGAGAATACACAGTACCCACATCAGCGGTTTGCTTACCAGCGGCAGGATCAGGAAGCCGCCGTGCGGAGCAGGAACCTGGATTTGCAGGCTATAGCTGAGAACCGCAGAGATGGAAGAGGCGATCATCATCATAGGGATGACGCGTAAAGGATCTTTCGCGGCGAACGGAATAGCGCCTTCAGTAATATGGGTACAGCCGAGGATATAGTTAACCATTCCGGCGGCGCGCTCTTCTTCACTGAAGCCTTTCGGGAAGAAGGTAGTCGCCAGCGCGATAACCAGCGGCGGCGTGATGCAGGCGGCGGAAACCCCGGCCATAAAGAAGTAGTTACCCTGGCCAAGCAGCAGCGTACCGGTGACGTAGGCGGCTTTATTCACCGGGCCGCCAAAGTCGAAGGAGCACATCGCGCCTACCACAATACCCAGCAGAATTGGGTTTGCTTCCTGCAATGAGCTCAGCCAGTTCATCATCGCGTTGTTGATAGCGGCGACGGGTTGACCCAGCAGCACCATCATCACGCCAATCACCAGTACGCCAACGAGCGGCATAATGAAGATCGATTTCAGCCCTTCATACTGGCGCGGCAGGCCGTTGAGCATATTGCGGATCAGCAGCATAAAATAACCGGCGGCGAAACCGGCGATAATCCCGCCGAGAAAGCCTGCGCCGGTTGCGTTGGCTAATAGCCCACCGACAAAGCCCGCGACCATACCGGGACGCCCGGAAATAGACCAGGCAATATAAGCGGTGAAAATCGGCACCATGATTGAGAAGGCCTGTTGACCCACTTTCATTAGCGTGGCGGCGATAACGTTATATTGCGGCGAGTTTGGATCGGCGGAGTAGATGCCCCACAGGAAGGAGATGGCAATCAAAATCCCTCCGGCGACAACAAACGGCAGCATGTTAGAGACGCCGCTCATCAGGTGCTTATATACCTGGCGCCCGAAAGACTCCCGCTCGTATTTCTCCGTTGAATCGTCGGAGGCAGAAATACCCTGACGACGCGCCGCCTGGCCGCTGATAACTTTATTAATTAAGTCGGCCGGATGGTGAATGGCTTCTTTAACCGGAACTTCAATGACCGGCAGACCATTAAATCGCTCGGCGTTAACGTCTTTATCAGCGGCAATAATAACACCATAAATATCTTTTAAATCCGCGGGCGTAATCGCATTTTCAACACCTGAAGCGCCGTTGGTTTCGACTTTAATTTCAATATTTAATTTCTTTGCTGCGGTTTTTAAGGCCTCTTCAGCCATAAAAGTATGCGCAATACCCGTAGGGCAACCGGTAACTGCAATGATTTTTTTCATAATCGGACCTTTATAATTGGACGACCTGAATTTGCTGTAATAATTCTTCTGTGCGTTGTAATTTTCCTAATCCGGCGGAGCCGGCGACGTCGGCGCCGGTCGCACTGGCTAGTGCCAGGGCGTGAGCAACATCTTCTTTATTAAGCCATTTACTAAGAAAAGCGCCCAGGGCGGCATCACCGGCGCAGGCGGAGCTGACCAGCGCAATTTTCGGTGCGGAGCAAAACCACACGCCTTCGCCATCAGAAAAGTAGAGTCCTTCCGCCCCCATCGTCAGCAGCACGTTGCGAGCGCCCAGCTGATGCAGGGTTCGCATTGCCTCGCGTACCTGCTGGTGGTTGCTGACGTCGAGACCAAAGATTTCCCGCAGCTCGTCATCGTTGGGTTTGATCAACAAAGGCCGTAATTCAAGCAGCTGGCGCAGGACCGGATGGCTGATATCGAGGATAACTTCACAGCCTTTCTGCTGGCATAATTCAATAATTTCAGCATACAATCGGCTTTCAATCCCCGGGGGCAGGCTGCCGCTGATCGCTAAATAATCACCAGAGGCGACGCATTGCAGATGATGCATAACCTGCTGTTTACACTCATCATCAATTTTTGCTCCAGGATTAACGAGCTTATATTCCTCAGCGCCGTCATTAATAAAAATATTAATTCTGGTTGGCTCAGAGACCCATGCCGGCGTCACTTTAATTTTTTTCTGACGTAACTCTTCCACAATATAACGGCCAGTGAAACCACCGAAAATACCTATAATGTGAGTGGGCTGCTGATAATGATTTAATATCAGCGATACGTTCACTCCTTTACCATTTGGGCAATATTCCGTGTGTCGGGTTCGGTTCACTGCCGACGGCTTCAGCGGATCGCAAAAGATATTCATATCGATTGCCGTATTGAGTGTCAGGGTATGGATCACGACATTGCTCCTTCGATCCGAAAATTACAGTTGTCCTTCACAGCCGCAAACGTGAATGACTTTGCGTACGACATCCTTCATCGCCGCTTTGGCCGGTTTCATGTAATGACGCGGATCGTTAGCGTCCGGATTTTCCTCGAAATAGTGCTTCAGGGCATCGGAGAAAGCGATTTTCAGTTCGGTGGCGACGTTGACCTTGCACACGCCCAGCGAAATTGCCCGACGGATGTCGCTATCGGGCAGGCCTGACGCGCCATGAAGAACCAGAGGAACGTCAACGCGATCGCGAATGGCGGCAAGGCGGTCAAAATCGAGTTTAGGTTCCGCAGCGTACAAGCCGTGCGCTGTACCGATAGCCACCGCCAGGGAGTCGATGCCGGTGCGGGCGACAAATTCGCGCGCCTGTTCCGGGTTGGTATACAGCGCATCTTTTGCATCAACCACCAAATCATCTTCCACACCGCCCAGGCGGCCAAGCTCGGCTTCGACGCTGGCATCATAGCGGTGGCTCAGTTCAACCACACTCTTGACTAACGCGACGTTTTCTTCAAAAGGCGAATGCGATCCGTCGATCATGACCGAGCGGATACCGGCCTGTACTTTGCGCGTGATATCGGCCAGATCTTCATGGTGATCGAGGTGGACTGCTAAAGGAAGATCCCAGATCTTAGCCAGATCGCGAGCGATCGCTACTACGTTACCGGTTCCTGCATAGCAGTAAGTTCCCGGGGTGCCGGCAAGAATCAGGGGAGAACGCAGCTCGGCAGCCGTCTCTACCACCACCTGCATCGTTTCCAGGTTGTGGATATTAAAGGCAGGAACGGCATAGCCGAGGCGTTGAGCTTTCAACAGCATATTTTTACTGGAGATAATGAACATTCTTACTCCTTTACTTTTATATTGTAAGTTTGTTTTCGTATATAACCTTCGTTTTGAAAGTAATGTAGCGATCGACCCGCGTTTTTGTTGTGATCAACCGCACACATCAGCGATATTTTTTTATAAATGAAAGTTATTCTGTCTTGTTTGTTTTCTTTTTTAAAATTATATTAAGAAGTGAGGTTGATTGTAAGTTTCTGAATTAAATGATTTTAATTTGGTATCAAACCCATATGGACGGCCTTACGTTTGACAATGTGGCGGGGAAATTTAAAAATGAAAGTTATTCTGGGAGAAAATAAGAAGGCACAACACTGTGGCAAAACCGTCAACAAGTCTGCTGAAAAGGCGCCTGGACATCGCGGAGATCGTGCGTAAGAACGGAGAGATCAAAGTCGACGATCTGGCTGAAATGCTGGCTGTTTCCGGGGTAACGATTCGTAACGATCTTAACTACCTTGAACAGCAGGGCTACCTGAAGCGCTCTTTTGGCGGCGCAATATACACTTCCCAGGCAGGGACGCCGGTTGCCCTGGTTCAGGAGGCGCCGGTTGTCACCGATAAAGCGCTGGAGACCGAAATGGCTCGCCAGATCGCCGCGCAGATCGAAGATAGTGAAACGCTATTCCTGGGTCAGGGCTCGATATTACGTAAAGTGATCCCCTTCCTTGCCGGTTATGACGAGCTGTGTCTACTGTTGAACGACCTGGCGCATGTGCCGCTGGCGCAGGAGTTTCTGAATGGCGAAACCGTGCTGCTCGGCGGCGTACTAGGGAGCAGCGGCAAAATAGTCGAAGGCGATCTGGCGTTAAGCGCGCTGGGTCATTATCGCCCCTCGCGAGCGCTGATAGCTGTCGATCATATTGCTGAGGATGGCACTTTAAGCGTCAGGCAGGAAGCCAGCGCCCGCCTGTTGAGCGAAGCGGTGTCGCAAAGCGAGAGGGTGATCGCGGTAGCCGCACATCGTCCGGTCTATGGCGATAAGCGTTACGCGATTGGCGAGTTGCAGCAACTTAGCGGCATCGTTACGCCGCAGGTGGTTGCCGCGGAGTATCACGCCCGCCTTCTTGCTGCCGGACTGACGAATAGCTATACCAATAACGAGTGCCTGACATGGCTCAACCCTGCTTTGCAAAAGGCAAAGTAAAGGAGCGATGATGAACGTGACCATTTGCACCATTGGCGAACTACTGGTGGAGTTTCTGGCAAAAGAAGAGAGCCAGGGTTTTTCTCGTCCGGGAGAGTTTTGGGGGCCATATCCCAGCGGCGCGCCAGCAATTTTCGCCGATCAGGTGGCGAAGCTGGGGCTAGGTTCGGTGCTTTTCAGCTGCGTCGGCAACGATGCTTTTGGGGAAATGAATATTGCGCGGCTGGAAAGCGATGGCGTCAACGTTAACGGGATCGCGATGCTGCAAAAGGCGACTACAGGCAGCGCTTTTGTGAGCTACCGCAGCCAGGCGCAGCGCGATTTTATTTTCAATATGCCAAACAGCGCCTGTGGTCTGCTAACCGCCGACCATATCGATGACCGCCTGCTTAACCAGTGCAACCATTTCCACATTATGGGCTCTTCGCTGTTTTCGTTTCGCATGATCGACGCGATGCGTAAAGCGATTGAAAATATTAAAGCGCGCGACGGCACGGTTTCGTTCGATCCCAATATCCGTAAAGAGATGCTCAATATCCCGGAAATGTCGCAGGCCTTTGAATATATTCTTGATTATACCGATATCTTCCTGCCAAGCGACGGCGAACTGGATTACTTTGGCCTCAACCCGGGGCGCGATGAACAGGTGCTGGTGGATAAGCTTTTAAAGCGCGGCGTAAAGCACGTGGTGATTAAACGCGGCCCGCGCGGAGCGAGCTATTTCAGCGCCCGGGAAACGCATCATGTTACCGGGTTTCATGTCCCGGTTGTGGATCCAACGGGAGCTGGCGACTGCTTCGGCGCGACCTTTGTCAGCCTGTTCCTGTCCGGCGCATCGCCGCAGGAGGCACTGAGATGGGCTAATGCCAGCGGCTCTCTGGCGATTTCCCGCCGTGGCCCGATGGAGGGAACTTCCACGAAGGCGCAGATAGAGGCCTTTCTTAACGCGCATCAATAGCGGAGGTATCCCGCCCGAAGCATCACGAGCGGGATAAATCGCTGATTCGATCAGGTCACCGGCGCCGGGTTAAACACCGCCAGCTGATTGTGCAATCCCCATTGATCCGAGAAGGTTTTCTTGCGGCCGCTGGCGACATCAAGAATAAACTCAAACAGCTTCAGCCCTACCTCTTCGATGGTTTCTTCGCCGGTGGCGATGGTTCCCGCGTTGATATCCATTAAGTCGTACCAGCGGTTTGCCAGCTCGGTACGCGTCGCCATTTTAATCACCGGCACGGCGACCAGGCCATACGGCGTACCGCGACCGGTAGTAAACACCTGCACGGTGATCCCGGACGCCACCTGCTGAGTACCGCAGACAAAGTCGCTCGCCGGCGTCGCGGCGTAAATCAGACCGCGTTTGGTTGGGCGTTGCCCCGGAGAGAGTACTTCGGCAATCGCGCTCTTCCCGGACTTGGCGATAGAGCCCAGCGCTTTCTCTACAACGTTCGCCAGGCCGCCTTTCTTGTTGCCCGGGGAGGGGTTGGCGCTGCGGTCGGTTTTGCCCATATCGAGATAGTTATCATACCAGGCCATCTCCTCCAGCAGGCGTTTACCGACTTCCTCGTTGATGGCGCGCGGCGTCAGAAGATGGATCGCATCGCGCACCTCGGTGACTTCGGAAAACATCACCGTCGCTCCGCAGCGCACCAGCAGATCGGACGCGTAGCCCACCGCCGGGTTGGCGGTGACGCCAGAAAACGCATCGCTGCCGCCGCACTGCATACCGACAACCAGCTCGGAGGCAGGGCAGGTTTCACGCTGGCGCTGGTTCAGTTTCTCCAGATGGCGCTCGGCGACCTGCAAGATGTCATCCACCATTGATTTAAAACCGACGTGCTTCTCATCCTGCAGGCTGACGATGCTGGCGCTATCCACCGGGATGCCTTTCACATCATCGGTGCCTTCCAGCAGGCGCTCCGGCTGCAGTTTTTCGCAGCCGAGGCCAATGACCATCACTTCGCCGCCGAAGTTTGGATTAAGCGCCAGGTTGTGAATGGTGCGGATGGGCACGACCGCCGCCGGGGCGTTAATCGCCACGCCGCAGCCATACAGGTGGTTCAGACCCACGACGCCATCGACGTTGGGATACTTCGGCAGCAGATCGCGTTCGATAATTTTCACCACGTAATCGACGACGCCCGCCACGCAGTGCACGCTGGTGCTAATGCCGAGCAGGTTTTTGGTGCCCACGCTCCCGTCGACGTTGCGATAGCCTTCGAAGGTATAGCCTTCCAGCGGCGGCAGCGGCGCCGGGACTTTGGTCGCCAGCGGCAAAGTATGCAGCGGCGGCGCTTTCGGCAGTTCGACCAGCGATTCGTCAATCCAGCTGCCCTGCGGGATATCGCGTACCGCGTAGCCAATCACTTCGCCATAGCGGATGATTTCACCGTGTACAGGAATATCGACCAGCGCGACTTTATGGCCTTGCGGGATATGTTCAACCAGCGTGAGCCCGTCAGGGAAACGCGTTCCGGCCGTTAAACCTCGATCGTTAACAATAATCGCCACGTTATCCGTTTCGTGTACTTTTATATAAAACGCCGTTGGCGATTCTTGCCTAATTTCAATGTCAGCCATTGTCCAGTATTCTCCAGCAAGGTGCGAATAATAAATAAAACGTTTATTCAATTTCTGATGTGCAGATTTGTGAAATAGAGAATGTCAGGTGTTTGAATCTGAAAATGTGATCTATATCACCCATTGCTGTGAGCGCCAATTCGCTAAAGTGGGAAATCGCTGGAACTGTGGATCAGCGCCCACTCATTGCTGCATTTGCACAACAATAACGATAATTAAACGCCATTTACAGGTTATGTGCACAGTGTTTAACGCTCGTAAGCTGATTATACTGAGTCATGCTTGCAATGCGCCGGATAAGTAAATCGATACCTTATGATATTGATTTCTGAATAATGAAGAGTCACACCAAAATAAATAATGGAAGGTGTGTTGTACCTGAGGAATATTAAATGAGTCTGGATGCAACGATAGAAAAGAAAAAGGAAGTGCCAACCCGATATTTAATTCTGTTGATCATTTTCATTGTTACCGCCGTTAACTATGCCGACCGGGCGACGCTGTCGATCGCCGGTACAGAGGTGGCGAAAGAGCTGCAGCTGAGCGCGGTATCAATGGGCTATATTTTCTCCGCTTTCGGCTGGGCCTACCTGCTGATGCAGATCCCCGGCGGCTGGCTGCTCGATAAATTTGGATCGAAAAAGGTCTACTCTTACAGCCTGTTCTTCTGGTCGCTGTTCACCTTCCTGCAAGGCTTTGTGGATATGTTTCCGCTGGCGTGGGCGGGCATCTCAATGTTTTTTATGCGCTTTATGCTGGGCTTTTCAGAAGCGCCTTCTTTCCCGGCAAACGCCCGTATCGTCGCGGCCTGGTTTCCGACGAAAGAGCGCGGCACCGCATCGGCGATCTTTAACTCCGCACAATATTTCTCCCTGGCGCTGTTCTCGCCGCTGCTGGGCTGGCTGACCTTCGCCTGGGGCTGGGAGCACGTTTTCACCGTGATGGGTGTGATTGGTTTTGTGCTGACCGGCCTGTGGATAAAACTGATCCATAATCCCACTGACCATCCGCGCATGACGCAAGAGGAGCTGAAGTTTATCTCCGAGAATGGCGCAGTGGTTGATATGGACCATAAAAAGCCCGGCAGCGCGGCGGCCAGCGGCCCGAAGCTTCACTATATCAAGCAGCTGCTGACCAACCGCATGATGCTGGGCGTATTCTTCGGTCAATATTTTATCAATACCATTACCTGGTTCTTCCTCACCTGGTTCCCGATTTATCTGGTGCAGGAAAAGGGTATGTCGATTCTGAAAGTGGGTCTGGTCGCATCGATTCCGGCGCTGTGCGGTTTTGCCGGCGGCGTGCTGGGCGGCGTGTTCTCTGACTATCTGATTAAACGCGGTTTTTCCATCACCGTGGCGCGTAAACTGCCGATCGTCCTCGGAATGCTGCTGGCGTCCACCATCATTCTGTGTAACTACACCGATAACACCGCGCTGGTGGTGACCCTGATGGCGCTGGCTTTCTTCGGTAAAGGGTTCGGCGCGCTGGGCTGGCCGGTAATTTCCGATACCGCGCCGAAAGAGATTGTCGGCCTGTGCGGCGGCGTCTTTAACGTATTTGGTAACGTCGCTTCCATCGTAACCCCGCTGGTTATCGGTTACCTGGTGAGCGAGCTGCACTCATTCAACGCAGCGCTGGTCTTCGTCGGATGTTCGGCCCTGATGGCGATGGTTTGCTATCTGTTTGTGGTCGGCGACATCAAACGAATGGAACTGCAGAAATAATTAACGGTTAAGTGACAAGGTATAAGTGATGAATAACGATATCTTCCCGAACAAATTTAAGGCGGCCCTGGCGGCGCATCAGGTTCAGATTGGCTGCTGGTCCGCGCTGGCGAGCCCAATTAGCACCGAAGTTTTAGGTCTGGCAGGTTTCGACTGGCTGGTACTGGACGGCGAACATGCGCCGAACGATATCTCCACCTTTATCCCGCAGCTGATGGCGCTGAAAGGCAGCGCCAGCGCGCCGGTCGTCCGCGTACCGACCAATGAGCCGGTGATCATTAAGCGTCTGCTGGATATCGGTTTTTATAACTTCCTGATTCCGTTTGTCGAAACGGAAGAGCAGGCGGTTAACGCCGTCGCCTCAACCCGCTACCCGCCTGAAGGCATTCGCGGCGTATCTGTATCGCACCGCGCCAATATGTTTGGCACCGTGCCGGATTACTTCGCGCAGTCGAACAAAAATATCACCATTCTCGTGCAAATCGAGAGCCAGCAGGGCGTGGATAACGTTGATGCGATAGCCGCCACGCCGGGCGTGGACGGTATTTTTGTCGGCCCAAGCGATCTGGCCGCTGCGCTGGGCCATCTGGGCAATGCTTCCCATCCGGAAGTGCAGAAAGCGATTCAGCACATTTTTGCCAGCGCGAAGAAGCACGGTAAGCCGAGCGGTATTCTGGCGCCGGTTGAAGCCGACGCGCGCCGCTATCTGGAATGGGGCGCGACCTTTGTCGCCGTCGGCAGCGACCTGGGCGTATTCCGCTCTGCCACGCAGAAACTGGCTGACTCCTTTAAGAAATAACCACCACCGAAACTAGAGAGATAAAGACATGACAATGAAAGTTGGTTTTATTGGCCTCGGTATCATGGGTAAACCAATGAGTAAAAACCTCCTCAAGGCAGGTTACTCGTTGGTGGTTGCTGACCGTAATCCGGAAGCGATTGCCGAAGTGATTGCCGCAGGCGCAGAAACCGCCGCGTCAGCGAAAGCGATTGCCGAGCAATGCGATGTGATCATCACCATGCTGCCGAACTCGCCGCATGTGAAAGAAGTGGCGCTGGGCGAAGGCGGCATTATCGAAGGCGCGAAGCCGGGCACCGTGCTTATCGATATGAGCTCCATTGCGCCGCTGGCGAGCCGCGAAATCAGCGAAGCGCTGAAAGCGAAAGGCGTCGATATGCTGGATGCGCCGGTCAGCGGCGGCGAACCGAAGGCCATCGACGGTACGCTGTCGGTGATGGTGGGCGGTGATAAAGCGATTTTCGACAAATATTACGATCTGCTGAAAGCGATGGCGGGTTCCGTGGTGCATACCGGCGAGATCGGCGCGGGCAACGTGACCAAGCTGGCCAACCAGGTGATCGTGGCGCTGAACATTGCGGCGATGTCCGAAGCGCTGACGCTGGCGACCAAAGCGGGCGTAAACCCGGATCTGGTGTATCAGGCCATTCGCGGCGGGCTGGCCGGGAGCACCGTGCTGGATGCCAAAGCGCCAATGGTGATGGACCGCAACTTCAAGCCGGGCTTCCGTATCGATCTGCATATTAAAGATCTGGCGAATGCGCTGGACACCTCCCACGGCGTGGGCGCCCAGCTGCCGCTGACCGCCGCGGTGATGGAGATGATGCAGGCGCTGCGCGCCGACGGTTTGGGTACCGCCGACCATAGCGCGCTTGCATGTTACTACGAAAAACTGGCGAAAGTGGAAGTCACTCGCTAACAAGAAGGGCGCGGATGCGCGCCCTGTAATTCTTGCCTTGCGCGGCACTGTCAGGCTACATAACTATGAAAATCGTAATCGCCCCAGACTCTTATAAAGAAAGCCTCTCGGCCACCGAGGTTGCTCAGGCTATAGAAAAAGGTTTTCGGGAAATTTTCCCCGATGCGCTCTACGTGAAGGTTCCTCTCGCCGATGGCGGAGAGGGGACCGTTGAGGCGATGATTGCCGCGACGCAGGGAACCGAAATGAGCGCCTGCGTGACGGGGCCGCTGGGCGTCCCGGTGGATGCCTGCTGGGGGCTTTCCGGCGATGGCAAAACCGCGTTTATCGAAATGGCGGCGGCCAGCGGGCTGGGGCTGGTGCCGCCCGCTCAGCGTAATCCGCTACTGACGACATCGCGCGGTACCGGCGAGCTGATTCTGCACGCACTGGATCACGGAGCGAAAAACATCATTATTGGCATTGGCGGCAGCGCCACCAACGACGGGGGCGCGGGGATGGTGCAGGCGCTGGGCGCGCGTCTTTGCGATGCCAATGGCGCGGAGATCGGCCACGGCGGCGGTAGCCTGGGTGGTCTGAATTCGATAGATATCTCCGGTCTTGATGCCCGACTGCATGATTGCGCCATTCGGGTCGCCTGCGATGTCACCAATCCGCTGATCGGCGATACCGGCGCATCAAGGATATTTGGCCCGCAGAAAGGGGCTACCGAAGCGATGATCCGCGAGCTGGACAGCAACCTGGCGCACTATGCGGACGTTATTAAGGCCGATCTGCATGTCGATGTGAAGCAGGTTGCTGGCGCGGGCGCCGCGGGCGGTATGGGCGCTGCGCTGATGGCGTTTCTCAATGCTGAATTACGCAGCGGGATTGAAATCGTGACCCAGGCGCTGAATCTGGAAGAGCATATTCTCGATTGCTCGCTGGTGGTGACCGGCGAAGGCCGGCTGGATAGCCAGAGCATTAACGGTAAAGTGCCGGTTGGCGTGGCGAGCGTGGCGAAAAAGTACCATAAGCCGGTGATTGGTATCGCCGGCAGCCTGACCCGCGACGTGGGCGTGGTTCATCAGTATGGGATTGATGCGGTATTTAGCGTGCTGACCAGCGTAACGACGCTGGAAGAGGCGTTTCGCGGCGCGGCGGACAATATTTATCGTGCGTCGCGTAATATTGCGGCGACATTGCAGGTCGGGATGGCGACGGAAGGATGACAACCGCCGGCAAACCCTCTATACTTCGCGCCGAAGCTGACCAGACAGTCGCCGCTTCGTCGTCGTCCTCTTCGGGGGAGACGGGCGGAGGGGAGGAAAGTCCGGGCTCCATAGGGCAGGGTGCCAGGTAACGCCTGGGAGGCGCAAGCCTACGACCAGTGCAACAGAGAGCAAACCGCCGATGGCCCACGCAAGTGGGATCAGGTAAGGGTGAAAGGGTGCGGTAAGAGCGCACCGCGCGTCTGGTAACAGTTCGCGGCACGGTAAACTCCACCCGGAGCAAGGCCAAATAGGGGTTCACAAGGTACGGCCCGTACTGAACCCGGGTAGGCTGCTTGAGCCAGTGAGCGATTGCTGGCCTAGATGAATGACTGTCCACGACAGAACCCGGCTTAACGGTCAGCTTCCTCATTCAAAGAAAACCCTCGTCAGAAATGGCGGGGGTTTTTGCTTCATATGGCAGGTTGAAACACAGGGCAGATGAATACCTGTCCACGACGCTATACCCAAAAGAAAGCGGCTTAACGGTCAGCTTCCTCATTCAAAGAAAACCCTCGTCAGCAATGGCGGGGGTTTTTGCTTCATACGGCAGGTTGAAACACAGGACAGATGAATGCCTGTCCACGACGCTATACCCAAAAGAAAGCGGCTTAACGGTCAGCTTCCTCATTCAAAGAAAACCCTCGTCAGCAATGGCGGGGGTTTTTGCTTCATACGGCAGGTTGAAACACAGGGCAGATGAATGGCTGTCCACGACGCTAGCGGGCATAGGGCGCGGGTGTAGTCGATCAGGTAAGGCGTCAGCCACCACCTGGCAATAAAGCGGAGACAACGCGCAAGGCAGGTCTGCCATCAACCGCAGGATGAATCATACGGCCATTAATTTTCCTTTCTTATTTATTATATATTTTAAATAAATGCATTTGGTTTTATTATTCATATTTATTATGTGTTTTCTTTTTTTAACTACATTTATATGCACTATTTTTTACATTTCTTCATCTGCTTCTGAAAAATAATAGCCAGCCACATCGGTGATAATTAATCAGGATAAAAGAAAAAATGAAATTAATGACCCGCATTGCAGTGACAACCGTCCTCGCCACTGGCTTCTCAATGGCGGCACAGGCTGCGGATGTTAACGCTGCGCCAGCCCCGGCGCAGGATCCGATCGTCCAGCACTTAAAACTGACCAACGATCAGGTAACGAAAATTAAAAGCCTGCATCAGCAGCTGGAGAAAAGCGTTCAGCAGATCTCGCAGAAAGATATTAAAGACGGCGTATTATTTGATGTAATTGATTCCGGAAAATGGAATGAAAAAGCGGTCAAAGATCAGCTGGCGGCGTTTAGCAAAGTCGAACAGCAGGTTCGCTATTATCGCGTGAAGTACTATTTTGATGTCAATCAGGTCCTGACGCCAGAACAGCGTAAGCAGGTACAAAAAGATTTAGCTCAGGCACTGAGTGAGTAAATCTATCGGCCCCGGCTGGGGCCGATATTGACGTCAGGCGACGCTTTCTTCATCCTGGAGCCGTATCTCCGCTTCTGCGACGATCGCCTCCAGCTCGCTTAACATCTCTTCATAACCAAAACCCACCGTTGTCATGGTTTCTGGTTGCGGCTGCGGCACTGCTAGCGCCACTTTTTTGGTTTTCTTCTTGCCCACTGACACACTCCCTTACTGCCGTTGTTACACAGGTAAATCTATCAGCAAAGCGCGCAGCGGCGTATCGGCGACGAGGGTAATGTTAGCTTCGTCACGAATAAACGCGCCATCGCCGCAGGTCAATGCCTGTTTCTCTTCTTCCTGTACCCGTGCATGCACCGTGCCATGAATCGACTGCAGGTAGGCCCGTGGGCCGTGGAGCTGCACGCTAAGCTGCTCGCCTTTCGCCAGATTGATATGGTGGATCCATACCTGCTGGCGCAGCTGGAGACTCTTCTGGCTGCCGTCCGGCGAAGCCAGCAGCTGCTGAGCTCCCTCGGCGATAGCGATTTTTTGCACCAGCGGGTTTTCATGCTGCGGGCAGGCATCCAGCCACAGTTGCATTCGCGTCAGCGAGCGCTCTTTGCTCAGGTTGTGCTCGCTGTAGCTCACGCCGGGCTGGGTAGAAATCAGCAGCGCTTCGCCAGCTTTCGCCTGGATATGGTTGCCATCGCTGTCGCGGTATTCCGCTTCACCTTCCAGAATCAGGTTCAGAATGTCGACTTTCGGATAGGTGCGCGGCTGAAACGACGCGCCGGGCGCCAGAACTTCCTGGTTGAGCACGCGCAGCGACGCGTAACCTAGCAATTTCGGGTCGAAGTAGTGGCCAAAGGAAAAGGTGTAGCGGGCCTGCAGCCAGCCGAAGTCAGCTTGACCGCACTGTTTGGCTGTTCGGGTTGTAATCATCTTCTTGACCTCTCTTTACACTAAATCAATGGTAAAGGTATGGACGCTGTATTGTTAGCCAGATATTCTGCCCGGTATGTTCAAATTTCCTGAATGAGAGTGCGATGGCTAAAGAGAGAGCATTAACGCTGGAAGCGTTACGCGTAATGGATGCGATTGACCGGCGCGGAAGCTTTGCGGCGGCGGCCGATGAACTGGGTCGAGTGCCTTCCGCGCTCAGCTATACCATGCAAAAGCTGGAAGAGGAGCTGGATGTCGTTCTGTTCGACCGTTCAGGTCATCGAACAAAATTCACCAATGTTGGCCGAATGCTGCTCGAGCGCGGGCGCGTTTTGCTGGAGGCGGCGGATAAACTGACAACCGATGCCGAAGCGCTATCGCGCGGCTGGGAAACGCACCTGACCATCGTCACCGAGGCGCTGGTGCCCACCACCGGCCTGTTCCCGTTAATTGAAAAGCTGGCAACCAAATCGAACACTCAGCTGTCGATTATTACCGAAGTGCTGGCCGGGGCATGGGAGCGCCTTGAGCAGGGGAGGGCGGATATTGTCGTCGCGCCGGATATGCATTTTCGCTCTTCCTCGGAAATTAACTCCCGGAAGCTCTATTCGGTAATGAGCGTCTACGTTGCCGCGCCGGATCATCCCATTCACCAGGAACCGGAGCCGCTCTCTGAAGTGACGCGCGTTAAGTACCGCGGCGTGGCGGTGGCGGATACCGCCCGCGAGCGTCCGGTGCTGACGGTGCAGCTGCTCGACAAACAGCCGCGATTAACCGTGAGCTCGATCGAAGATAAACGCCAGGCCCTGCTGGCAGGACTGGGCGTCGCCACGATGCCATATCCGCTGGTTGAGCAGGATATTGCCGAAGGGCGTCTTCGGGTGGTCAGCCCGGAGTACAGCAACGAGATCGACATTATTATGGCCTGGCGCCGGGACAGCATGGGGGAGGCGAAATCATGGTGTCTGCGGGAAATTCCGAAGCTATTTATGGTCAGATAAAACAAATTGCGCCCCTTTTTAACGAGGGGCGCATTGTTCAGTAGGAAGTCGGTTTGGGATCCGGCCCGAAGCGGTTATTGCCGGGAGTGCCGTTCTGGCAATTGAAGACCAGGATCACCAGCCAGCCGATAATGGGGATCAGCAGTAATAACAGCCACCAGGCCGAGCGGTCGGTGTCGTGCAATCGACGAAACTGCACCGCCCACCACGGTAAGAAGATCAGCACGCCATAGATGGTCGTCAGAATGCCCTCTCCTCCTGCGCGCTGCCATCCAAGCATTTTATCAATGATGCTGAGTACGCCGGTCAGGATGATGTTGACCAGAATAAACATCCAGTACTCTTTGCGCCGGGCGCGGCCGCCAAATCCAATGTAATTTTTTAATACTTTAAGATACCAGTCCATTTCTACGCCTCGATTAACCGTCAATCACTTGTTTTTAAAGCGATCGAAATAAGAATAGACGTGAATGAAATGGCGGTAAATATTTGTTTTGTGAATTATTGGGCGCGGTAAATCGCGCCCAATCGCTTAGCGGAAGAGAAGATCGCGGCCGTGCGGCTCGTTAAGATCCTGCTGCGGGCCGACGGAGATGATCCCGGTCGGGTTGATCGTCTTATGGCTTCGGTAGTAATGGTTGCGAATATGGGCGAAGTCCACCGTTTCCGCGACGCCCGGCATCTGGTAGATGTCGCGCAGGAAACCGTAAAGATTGAGATAATCGCTGATGCGGCGTTTGTCGCATTTAAAGTGGGTCACATACACCGGGTCGAAACGAACCAGGGTGGTCCACAGACGAATATCAGCCTCCGTCAGCTGATTACCGGTCAGGAAGCGGTGTTGGCCGAGGATTTGCTCCAGACGTTCCAGCGAGGTAAATACCCCATCGACCGCTTCGTCATAGGCCTGCTGGCTGGTGGCGAATCCGGCTTTATAGACCCCATTGTTGACGTTGTCATAGATCCAGCCGTTCAGCTCATCAATTTGCGCGCGCAGCGCCGGCGGGTAGTAATCTCCTGCGCGGGCGCCCAGTCCGTCAAAGGCGGTATTCAACATGCGGATGATTTCCGCCGACTCATTGCTGACAATGGTTTGCTGCTTCTTGTCCCACAATACCGGCACCGTAACGCGCCCGCTGTAGTGCGGATCGGCATGCAGATAGAGCTGATAGAGAAATTCGTGCTGGTAGAGGGTATCGCCCGTGGCTGCCGGGAAGCTATCGTCGAAAGTCCAGCCGTTTTCAAACATCAGGGGGTTGACCACGGAGACGGAAATAAACGGCTCAAGCCCTTTCAGGCTGCGCAGAATCAAGGTGCGATGCGCCCATGGACAGGCAAGAGAAACGTACAGATGGTAACGGTCTTTTTCCGCAGCGAATCCGGCTTGGCCGCTTGGGCCCGGCGCGCCATCGGCGGTTAGCCAGTTGCGGAAGGCGGAAACAGAACGCTTGAATCGCCCCCCGGTGGATTTGGTGTCATACCAGGTATCGTGCCAGACGCCGTCAACTAATTGTCCCATTGTTGCCTCCTTCAGATAGCAAAAGCGAGGAGATATCCCCTCGCTTTTTTAGATTTTCACTCAGTATAGTGTGCTTACCACTTTTTATTCAGGACGCGGTCAATACTAAACGCGCCTGGACCGGTGATAGCCAGCAGCAGGAAGCCGCCTGCGATGCTCAGGTTCTTCATGAACATCAGCGAGTTCACGCCCTCAGCAAAGTTGCTGTGGAACAGAAACGCGGTCAGTACGGTGAAGCCCGCGGTGAACAGCGCGGTGGTACGGGTCAGGAAACCGAACAGGATTGCCAGACCGCCGCCGAACTCAAGCAGGATAACCAGCGGCAGCATAAACCCAGGGACGCCCATGGCTTCCATATATTGTTGTGTACCCGCATACCCGGTAATTTTTCCCCAACCTGCGGTAATGAACAGAATGGGCATCAGAATGCGCGCTACCAATACACCAACATCTTCTAATTTTTTCATTTCTAACTCCAGGAAACCCAAAGGGCGGCGATTTCGTTTTTTGGTGCAATCCTGCGTAGTTACGCGGGCTTGCTGTCGATGGAGAGGATATTAGCGAGGATGAGATGTGATTGTTAGCAAGGAAAACTGTAGTTCTTTTTCAAAGTTTCTGAGCAATTATTGATAAACGAAATGAATAGAAAGGGTGATATAGCGGCGCAGCGGGAGAGTGATTAGGGCGGCGAGCAGAAGGGCAAATCTGATGGGACAGTACGACGATATTGATGCCGGGCGGCGGCTGGCGCCTGACCCGGCTGACATAACCCAGACGTGAGAAATCAGCCTTAGCGCGATGCGGTCTGCTGCAACAGCTTGCGGGCCATACGCCAGGTGCTCCAGATACCGAGGCTGCGTTTTGTCCAGCGGAGCAAAAAGCGCGGATGGCGAACGGACCATACCGCGACGAGGCCGCTGCCGACCATTGCCCATGAACGCAGGTTGAGCAGGGTGTTCCAGCCACGGTCGATTGGCGCGGTCGCCTCAAGCCAGCGGCGGCGGCTGGCGTTGAGATCCAGCCGCTGCTGTTGGATTTGACGTAGCAAAAGCGCCTTTTGCCGTTCGCGTTCCTGCTGGTCGCGGCTCATGACTTGTCATCCTCCAGCAATGCCCGGTCATTAGCCAGCTCCTGGCGCGTCAGGCGCAGGAACGTCGAACGACGCGCTTTGCGTAACGTCCAGATCCCGCCAATGAGCGCCGCCAGCAGCAGAATCACGGTGGTGGCGATCATCACGTTTAACCGATATTGCGCATCGACGGCCCAGATGATGAGGACTAACAGGCTCATCAGGCCGAACGCGGCGAACAGCAGCGTCAGCCCGAGCATCAGGAATAGCTGGAAGAGATTGGCTTTCTCCTCTTCCAGCTCCACGACGACGAGGCGCAGACGCGTTTCGACCATTTCGACCAGCAGGGTGACTATCCGCTGGCCAATGCCGAAAACGCTTTGCCCCGGCCCTTGCGTGCTTTGAGAATTCGCCATAATCAACGACGCGTCAGCAGGACACCCAGCACCAGCCCGACGGCAGCACCAATTCCTACGCCGGTCCACGGGTTTTCACGGACGTATTCATCCGCACGCGCAGCGGTTTCGCGCGTTTGCTTCACAATGGCGTCGCTGGTTTCACCCAGGCGAACGCGGCTCTCTTTCAGCGCGCTTTCGGCTTTACTACGCAGTTTACCAATCTCTTCTTTCGACTTATCCGTGGAGGAGTTCAGCACTTCTTCCAGGGTATCAGCCAGCGTTTTCAGTTCCGCACGCAGGTCTTCTGCAACGTTATCTTTAGCCATGTTTTATCTCCTGTGAAAGTGGTCCATATTGGTCTTGCTTAATCGATTAGTACTCGCGAGACTGTAGCGCTTTCAGCTCTTGCTGCGCTTCATCAAGTTTACGTTGACGCTTGCTGATTTTATCAGCATCGCCTTTCTGTTCGGCTTCGCGCAGGTCATTCTGGCGTTCGCTTATTTCTGCCTGCTGTTTGGCGATTTTTTTCTGGTGATCGGCTTTGAGCTGGCTGTCGCTACAGTTTGCCTGCACTTCGCTAAGCGCCCGTTTCAGACCATCAATACGGTGCTGGTTATGATGTTTTTCGGCGTAGCTTATCTCCCGCTGAATATCTTGTTCTTTTTCCTGACAAGGGGAGATGGCAAAGGCGCTGGCGCTCAGTGAAGACAGAACCAGGATCAAAGCAATGCGGTGTTTCATGGATACGACCTTCCATTGTGTGAGGGAATATCTGAAGGATATACCCTATCCAGTTGATTAACGTGAGCCTGGTGACTCCCGCAGACTTAATGATAGTAAGTAAAACGGGAAATCACCAAACAGGGTGAAAATATTCGGAATTTTCGTGCATTATCCGAATCTGTGCGGGGTATCGCGCAGGCGCGAAATCCAGGCGGTAGGCGAATCATCATCTTCCAGTAAAGCGATAATATAGCCATGCGGCAGGGCGCGGCCCAAAACTTCTTTTGCCGCGGCGCCCTGAGCGCTGGAGTCAAACTTGATGATCAAGCCGTCATTCTGCGGCGTAATGCTTTTAAAGCGGATGCCGTTAGCGTCGAGATGATGCCAGACGGAAAACCCGTCCGGCATGCTGATACCCTGGCTGACGGGACGAATAGCCAGGGTCGACTCCTGCTGTTGCACGGTGAGCCAGAGCCAGAACAGGCCGCACAGGAGTAGCGAACCGCCCAGCACCCAGCTTATCTGACGCAGAGAGGATCGTTGCATCGCCATTGTTAGCCCCGGCTTCTGTATTTTTTCTTCCACAGGACAATCAGCGAACCAATCAGGCCAAATACCAGCAGCGCGACGGGCAGCAGCATCAGGCAGGACATCAGCTGATCTTCATACTTCAGGAATACCGGTGTTTTTCCCAGCAGGTACCCCAGGGAGGTCAGAATCAGGACCCACAGCAGACCGCTCATCCAGTTAAAAAACTGGAAGCGTGCGCTGCTCAGGCCGGATAGCCCGGCGATGGTCGGCAGCAGCGTACGAACGAAGGCGATAAAGCGGCCAATCAGCAGCGCGGAAAGCCCGTGCTTATGGAACAGATGATGCGCGCGCTGGTGGTAGTGTGAGGGAAGGTGCGATAGCCAGTTTTGTACGATTCGCGTATTACCCAGCCAGCGGCCCTGAATATAGCTTAGCCAGCAGCCGAGACTTGCCGCAGCGGTAAGCAGCAGCAGCGTTTCCGGAAAGCCCATCGCGCCTTTAGCAATCAGGACGCCGACCAGCACCAGCAGGCTATCGCCGGGCAAAAAGGCGGCAGGCAGTAAACCGTTCTCAAGGAACAAAATCATAAATAAGACAAAGTACAACATGCCAATCATGGATGGATTAGCGAGAGTTTCGTAATCCTGAGCCCACAAGGCATTCAATAATTGGGTTAATAGTTCCATTCACGATTCCTGGTACATCGGTTAACGGCACGTCTGAACGCGGTATATGCACGGCGACATAGCTTTTTATTAGATTAGGGTCGCTGCTGCGCTCTGAACGGTTCCCTGTTTAAAAGTGAAGTAAGCCAAAGCTAACTCTCAGAACGACAAAATGCATCTAATTGTAACAAACCCGCTGACTTTACGTCAGAGAAATTGCAGTTTGTTGCATTCTGATTTTGCTGATTGCGAAGGAGGGTGGCGAGTGTATTTACACAGGCTGACACTATATATGCTTTGCTTACCCTGAGGGCGTTGCGGGCAGTGAAGGAATCGCTGCCCGGTATGGGGATAAGCGTCTATTTTACGCCGTTGGCGGCCGTATCGAGGTGAACCACCGGATTATCGGCAAACAGGTAGCGATCGGCGTTAAATTCAAAGTCATCGCTGGTTTCGTTGAACAACATCAGCTTGGTATTTTCCAGATGCTGCCACATGGCCAGCTTCGCCGCATGCGGATCTTTGCGAATCAGCGCCTTAAGAATTTGGTCATGATCGTCGCACCAGTTATCGACGGTACGCGAGTCGATATGATCGTGCAGTTTTTTCCAGTATGGGTTATGCACGCGCTGGGTCCACATTTTTTCTACGATGGCGGCTAACGCGGTGTTTTGCGTCGCCAGCGCCACCTGGACATGGAACTGAAGATCCCATTCGGAATCGCGAAAGCACTTCTCTTTACGCGCATTTTCCTGGATCTCCATCAGCTTCATGATGTCCTGCTTGGTCACCTGAGTCGCCGCGAATTCGGCAATATTGCTTTCTATCAGCTGGCGGGCCTGCAACAGCTCAAAAGGACCATAATTGGCGAATTCCAGCGATTCATCGGCAATTTGCTGATGTTTTGGATGATTGGAGATGACGTGGATGCCGGAGCCTTTGCGAACCTCAACGTAGCCTTCAACTTCCAGCATAATGATGGCTTCGCGAACCACGGTACGACTCACGCTTTTTTCGTCAGCGATAAACCGCTCTGCGGGTAGCTTATCGCCCACAAGGTAGACGCCTTGTTCAATGCGCGACTTAAGCTCAGCGGCAAGCTGCTGATACAGACGACGCGATTCAGTGATTTCCATATTCGCTCCCGGGAGATGGCGACAATATTGGATTTGTTATACCACTTTTACGCGCTTCTCACCATAAAAACAGACGAAAAAGCCGCCTGTATCAAGGCGGCTTCGGATGGGGGCAACTCGCCTGCGTTTAGCTTTGCGTGGCGGGTTTACTCGTTTCCAGCGGCGTACTGTCGTCATCCGCTGATTTATTTTTCAGCACCGTCCAGATAACTACGGCGCCCAGCACATCGAAAACCGCCAGCACGGCGAACAGCGGGCTAAAGCCGATTGTATCCGCCAGCGCGCCGACCACTAGGGCGAACATAGTGCTCGCCAGCCATGCGGCCATGCCGGTCATGCCGTTCGCCGTCGCCACTTCGTTACGCCCAAATACGTCGGAAGAGAGGGTAATTAACGCGCCGGACAGCGCCTGGTGAGCAAAGCCGCCGACGCACAGCAGGGCGATGGCGACAAACGGGCTGGTGAACAGACCGATCATCCCTGGGCCAATCATCAGCAGCGCGCCCATGGTCACCACCATTTTACGCGAAACGATCAGGTTAACGCCAAACCAGCGCTGGAACAGCGGCGGCAGATAGCCCCCAACGATGCAGCCGAGGTCGGCAAACAGCATCGGCATCCACGCAAACATCGCAATCTCTTTCAGGTTAAAGCCGTAGACTTTAAACATGAATAGCGGGATCCAGGCGTTGAAGGTCCCCCACGCCGGCTCGGCAAGGAAACGCGGCAGGGCGATACCCCAGAACTGACGGTTGCGCAGAATCTGCCACGGAGACATTTTCTTACCGTTGTTGGTCTGATGATGGGATTCCTGGCCACCGATAATATAGTTGCGTTCTTCTTCCGTTAATTTTTTCTGATCGCGCGGGTGTTTGTAGAAAACCAGCCACGCCATCGCCCAGGCAAAGCTCAGAACGCCGGAGATGATAAACGCCATCTGCCAGCTGTGCATCACGATAGCCCAAACCACCAGCGGCGGGGCAATCATGGCGCCGATGGAGGAGCCGACGTTGAAGTAACCCACGGCGATAGAACGCTCTTTTGCCGGGAACCATTCGGAGCTGGCTTTCAGACCCGCAGGGATCATGGCCGCTTCGGCGGCACCCACCGCGCCGCGCGCCAGCGCCAGTCCGCCCCAGCTTCCCGCCAGCGCCGTAGAGCCGCAGAACACCGCCCAGGCGATAGCAAAGAAGGCATAGCCGATTTTAGTGCCTAACACGTCCAGCACGTAGCCGGCGACGGGCTGCATAACGGTATAGGCAGCGGAATAGGCCGCGATGATATAGGAATACTGTTGGGTGGAGATGTGTAACTCTTCCATCAGAGTCGGCGCAGCTGCCGCCACAGTGTTACGCGTCAGGTACCCCAGCACGGTGCCTAACGTCACCAGCGCGATCATGTACCAACGTAACCCTTTAATTTTACGCATGTAAACCTCATCGTTTGTTATATATCCGCAGCGGGTGCGGCTATCTTCCAGCCCAGTCACTGAGGCGAAGAAGGTGAAACGGAGGGTTCAGGAGAGGAAACCTCGTATGGCCCGAACCTTGCCATCAACTGTTGTGTCTAAATTCGGTGTCCATACCGGTAAATCCGACGTGATTGTTCGTCGGTAATGCATTCCGTCGGTTTATATGTTTCGACGGCAGCAAGATAACTTGTCATACAACTTCAAAAGTTGAGTGACGTCACAAAAGTGGGAAAGTTTGTGTGGGCATTCATTCTTGCGACAAAGGCCAGAGCTGGCGCGCTTTAGCGGGGATTTTACTCCTTTGATGGTACTTTTTTTGTCGTCGTTTATTGATCTAACTCACGAAAAATACTTCGGTCTGTAGAAATTGGTGTGATAACTTTGTCAGCATTATAGTCAATCATCTGATGGGCTCCTCCGGGGGCGAAGAGGACACGAAAATGACACCGTTTATGACCGAAGATTTCCTGCTTGATACTGAGTTTGCCCGCCGCCTGTACCACGATTACGCGAAAGACCAGCCGATTTTCGACTATCACTGCCACCTGCCGCCGCAGCAGATTGCCGAGAATTATCGCTTCAAAAATCTGTATGACATCTGGCTGAAAGGCGATCACTACAAGTGGCGCGCGATGCGCACCAACGGCGTAGCCGAGCGTCTGTGTACCGGCGACGCCTCCGATCGCGAGAAATTTGACGCCTGGGCGGCCACCGTACCGCATACCATCGGCAACCCGTTATACCACTGGACCCATCTTGAGCTGCGCCGCCCTTTTGGTATTACAGGTAAGGTGCTCTCGCCGGCAACGGCGGATGAAATCTGGAATCAGTGCAACGATCTGCTGGCGCAGGAGAGCTTCTCCGCTCGCGGCATCATGCAGCAGATGAACGTGAAAATGGTCGGCACCACCGACGATCCGGTCGATTCGCTGGAGCATCACGCCTCCGTCGCGAAAGACAGCTCATTCTCCGTCAAGGTGCTGCCGAGCTGGCGCCCGGACAAAGCGTTCAACATTGAGCAGGCAACTTTCAACGACTACATGGCGAAGCTGGGCGACGTGTCTGACACCGATATCCGCCGCTTTGCCGATCTCCAGTCCGCGCTGACCAAACGTCTGGATCACTTTGCCGCTCACGGCTGTAAAGTTTCTGACCACGCGCTGGACGTGGTGCTGTTCGCGGAAGCCAACGAAAGCGAACTGGATAGCATCCTGGCGCGCCGTCTGGCCGGTGAAGCTCTCAGCGAGCATGAAGTCGCGCAGTTCAAAACCGCGGTTCTGGTGTTCCTCGGCGCGGAATATGCCCGCCGCGGATGGGTACAGCAGTATCACATCGGCGCGCTGCGCAATAACAACCTGCGTCAGTTCAAGCTGTTAGGGCCGGATGTGGGTTTTGACTCCATCAACGACCGTCCGATGGCGGAAGAGCTGTCCAAACTGCTCAGCAAGCAGAACGAAGAAAACCTGCTGCCAAAAACCATCCTCTACTGCCTGAATCCTCGCGATAACGAAGTGCTGGGCACCATGATCGGCAACTTCCAGGGCGAAGGCATGCCGGGCAAGATGCAGTTCGGTTCCGGCTGGTGGTTTAACGATCAGAAAGACGGTATGGAACGTCAGATGACCCAACTGGCGCAGCTTGGCCTGCTGAGCCGCTTTGTCGGCATGCTGACCGATAGCCGCAGCTTCCTCTCCTACACCCGTCATGAATACTTCCGCCGCATCCTGTGCCAGATGATTGGCCGCTGGGTTGAAGCGGGAGAAGCCCCGGCGGACATTCAGCTGCTGGGCGAGATGGTGAAAAACATTTGCTTTAACAATGCGCGTGACTACTTCGCCATTGAACTGAACTAAGACCAGAGGTCGGTTGATATGCAATACATTAAAATCCATTCGCACGATAACGTCGCGGTAGCGTTGGCGGATATGGCGGCAGGCACGGTAGTCACCATTGACGGCGATACGGTCACGTTGGCTCAGGATATTGCGCGCGGGCATAAGTTTACGCTGCGCGGGATTGCGAAAGGAGACAACGTCATTAAGTATGGTCTGCCGATAGGACATGCGCTGGCGGATATTGCGCCGGGGGAACATATTCACTCCCACAATACGCGTACTAACCTGAGCGATCTCGACGCGTATAGCTATCAACCGGATCTTAGCGAGCCCGCCGCACAGCCGGCGGATCGCGACATCCAGATTTATCGTCGCGCTAACGGCGAAGTCGGGGTGCGCAACGAGCTGTGGATCCTGCCGACCGTCGGCTGCGTCAACGCCATGGCGCGCCAGATGCAGAACCGTTTTCTGAAGGAAACCAACGACGCGGAAGGTATCGACGGCGTTCACCTTTTCAGCCACACCTACGGCTGCTCGCAGCTCGGGGACGATCACATTAACACCCGCACTATGCTGCAAAACATGGTGCGTCACCCGAACGCCGGGGCGGTACTGGTGGTCGGTCTGGGCTGCGAAAACAATCAGGTCGACGCCTTCCGCGAAACGCTGGGTGAATTCGACCCTGAGCGCGTTCACTTTATGATCTGTCAGCACCAGGATGATGAAGTAGAAGCCGGGCTGGAGCATCTACGTCAGCTATATGACGTGATGCGCCATGACAAGCGCGAGCCGGGTAAGCTGAGCGAACTGAAGTTTGGTCTCGAGTGCGGCGGTTCTGACGGTCTGTCCGGCATTACCGCTAACCCGATGCTGGGCCGCTTCTCGGATTATCTGATTGCCAACGGCGGCACCACCGTCCTGACCGAAGTGCCGGAAATGTTCGGCGCCGAGCAGCTGCTGATGAGCCACTGTCGCGACGAAGAGACCTTCGGCAAGCTGGTGACGATGGTCAATGATTTCAAGCAGTACTTTATCGCCCATGACCAGCCGATTTACGAGAATCCGTCGCCGGGCAACAAGGCGGGCGGTATCACTACGCTTGAGGATAAATCGTTGGGCTGCACGCAGAAAGCGGGCTCCAGCCAGGTGGTTGACGTCCTGCGCTACGGCGAGCGGCTGAAAGTTCACGGTCTTAACCTGCTGAGCGCCCCGGGCAACGACGCGGTAGCGACCAGCGCGCTGGCCGGCGCGGGCTGCCATATGGTGCTCTTCAGTACCGGGCGCGGCACGCCGTACGGCGGTTTCGTGCCGACGGTGAAAATTGCCACCAACAGCGAACTGGCGGCGAAGAAAAAGCACTGGATCGACTTCGATGCCGGTCAGCTGATTCACGGTAAAGCGATGCCGCAGCTGCTGGAGGAGTTCGTCGATACCATTGTGGACTTCGCTAACGGTAAGCAGACCTGTAATGAGCGGAATGATTTCCGCGAGCTGGCGATATTTAAAAGCGGCGTGACGTTGTAGACCTGATAAACAGGCACAGGTAATAGCGTGACACTCGTTTTTAAAAGCGGCGTTTCAGATAATGATGCGCCGTTTTGTTTTATAAGGACTTTTCATGACCGCGTATTGGCTTGCCCAGGGCGTCGGCGTTATCGCCTTTCTGATCGGGATTACGACTTTTTTCAACCGCGATGAGCGCCGCTTTAAGCTGCAGCTGGCTGTCTATAGCGCCACCATTGGCGTGCATTTCTTTTTAATGGGCGCGTGGCCGGCGGGAATGAGCGCCGAGCTGAATACCGTCCGCACCCTGGTCTCCATGCGTACCCGCAGGATGTGGGTGATGGCCCTGTTTATCGTACTCACGCTGGTACTGGGGCTGGCGAAGCTGCAGCATGCTATGGAGCTGCTGCCGATTATTGGCACGCTGGCCAGCACCTGGGCGCTCTTTCGCTGCTCGGGGTTAACCGTCCGCTGCGTCATGTGGTGCGCGACCGCCTGCTGGGTAATCCACAACTTCTGGCTGGGCTCGATCGGCGGCACCCTGATTGAAGGCAGCTTCCTGTTGATGAACGGTATGAACATCATCCGTTTCCGGCGGATGCAAAAGCGGGGAATCGACCCGTTTAAAGTCGAAAAGGCGGTACAGGGAGAGACCCCCTCCGCGCGTTAGCGGAGGGGGAGGGAATCAGTTGCGCAGGGCGTTTTTGGCAATCTGTTCGTCTTCGGCGATACAGGCGGCGGCGGTAAACAGAACGTCGGTGGAGGAGTTCAGCGCGGTTTCGCAGGAGTCCTGCAATACGCCGATAATAAAGCCCACGGCGACCACCTGCATGGCCACATCGTTCGGAATGCCGAACATGTTACAGGCCAGCGGGATCAGCAGCAGCGAACCGCCCGCCACGCCGGAAGCGCCGCAGGCGCACAGCGAAGCGACGACGCTCAGCAGCAGCGCGGTCGGCAGATCTACCGGAACATTCAGCGTATGCACGGCCGCCAGGGTGAGTACCGTAATGGTAATCGCCGCGCCGGCCATGTTGATGGTGGCGCCCAGCGGAATGGAAACCGAGTAGGTATCGCGGTCCAGGTTCAGCTTTTCACTCAGCGCCATATTCACCGGGATATTGGCGGCGGAGCTACGGGTGAAGAAGGCGTAAACGCCGCTTTCGCGCAGGCAGAGCAGCACCAGCGGGTAGGGGTTACGGCGGATTTTCCAGAACACCAGCAGCGGGTTAATCACCAGCGCCACCAGCAGCATGCAGCCAACCAGTACCAGCAGCAGTTGGGCATAACCCCAGAGGGTCTCAAAACCGGTGGTCGCCAGCGTCGAGGCGACGAGGCCGAAGATGCCCAGCGGCGCGAAGCGAATCACCACTTTAACGATAAAGGTCACCGCGTGAGAAACGTCATTAATCAGGTTTTTGGTGGTTTCATTACCGTGGCGCAGCGCGAATCCTAAACCGACGGCCCACACCAGAATCCCGATATAGTTGGCGTTCAGCAGCGCGTCTATCGGGTTGGAAACCATGCTCATCAGCAGCCCGCGCAGGACTTCGACGATACCCGATGGCGGAGTGATGCTCTCTGCCGCGGCGTTCAGGTGCAGCGTAGACGGGAAGATAAAGCTAAACACTACCGCGGCTAACGCGGCGGCGAATGTCCCCAGCAGATAGAGGAACAGGATCGGGCGAATACTGGTTTTTTGCCCCTGCTGGTGGTTGGCGATGGAGGCCATGACCAGCATCAGCACCAGCACCGGCGCTACCGCTTTCAGCGCGCCGACAAACAGCGTGCCCAGCAGCCCAACCGCCACGGCGGCCGGTTTTGAGACCGTCGCCAGCAGTACGCCGAGCACCAGACCGATTAAAATTTGTTTGACCAGGCTACCCTGAGCCAGCCGCCGTAGCAGGGTCGAGCGGGGTGATTGTGTTGCCATGCTTCATTCCTTCCAGTGATGTTGCTGTCCGTCCCGGCGACGTATTATTGGTCACGTTTATGTCCGGATGTAAATAAATGTTTGCCTGGTTGAGTATACGGAAAGAACGCTATTGGGGAAGGGTAAAATGCTGTTACCTGCGCTGAGATCTTATTTTTTAACTGTATATTAACTATTTTGTGACATGAGTAAGAATAATACGCGGAGAAAGTTGCTGGCCGGATGAAAAGGGTCTTCACCCGGCCGTTCAGGCCTTACTGCAGCTGCTTTTTCTTATCGTGCTGCTTATTAACCCAGGCATTGATAAGCAGCGTCAACGTCAGAATTCCGCCAACCACGCCCAGCGAAATGCCGATGGGAATATGGTAAAAATCGACGATCAGCATTTTGATGCCGATAAATACCAGAATCACCGACAGGCCATACTTCAGCATTGAGAAGCGCTCCGCGACGCCCGCCAGCAGGAAATACATGGCGCGCAGGCCGAGAATCGCGAACAGGTTCGAGGTCAGCACGATAAACGGATCGGTGGTCACGGCGAAGATGGCGGGAATACTGTCCACGGCAAAGATAACGTCGCTCAGCTCAACCAGGATCAGTACCAGCAGCAGCGGCGTCGCGTAGAGCACGCCGTTTTGGCGGGTAAAGAAGCGCTCACCCTCGATTTTATCCGTCATGCGCAGATGATTACGGATCCAGCGCACCAGCGGTTTGTCGCCGATGCCGGAATCATCCTCTTTCGCCAGCGCCATCTTCACGCCGGTAAACAGCAGGAACGCGCCGAAGACGTAGAGCAGCCACTCGAACTGGGAAATCAGCCAACTGCCGGCGAAGATCATGATCGTTCGCAGTACGATCGCGCCCAGTACGCCGTAAACCAGCACTCTGCGCTGTAGCGCAGGCGGAACGGCAAAGTAGCTGAACAGCATCAGCCAGACGAAGACGTTATCCACCGCCAGCGCTTTCTCGATCAGATAGCCGGTGAGGAACGCCAGCGCTTGCGGGTCGGCCACGGCGCGACCTTCGGTCTGCACCAGATACCACCAGAAAGCGGCGTTAAACAACAGCGAGAGGGTAACCCAGAGAATGGACCAGCCAGCGGCCTGCCTCATGGTCATGCTATGCGCACCACGCCGTCCCTGCAGCAGCAGATCGATAGCCAACATGATGACCACGACCACTGCGAATCCGCCCCATAACAACGGTGTGCCGACAGTATTCATTACGATATTCCTTACATAAAAACAAAACGGCTGACGTCGGAAGACGGCAGCCGCTGCGCTTTTATGCATAGACCTCGCCTTCCGGCAAGGTCTCACTTACAACAAGAATCTGTTGCCCGGCGACCGGATGCGGTTTTTCACGCATCGTAATGACGATCGGCCGGCAAGGAAGTTACTCCCCTTTGCGCGTAACAAAGTATTACAGGTTATAAATGGCGTCAATGGAGGCCGACGGACCATTTACACAGCTTTACGCCACGGGTTGACTATCCGCCGGGAAGACCACGCCGGTCTGGCGACGAATTTCGCTCAGCAGCTTCGCCGTGATGCGGCTCACTTCCAGACCCGGATGAGCCACCTCGTTGGCTTCGACCAGACGAGCGAACTCCTCCGCTTCATACAGCATAGTATTGATATGCTGCGGCTGGGTGAGATCCTGAGATTTGCCGCCGCGCGGCACGAAGCAGACTTTCTGGCATTCGGAGATTTTTTCGATCACCAACGCGCCGGCTTCACCCTGGATTTCGCTCGGGATGGCGGAATCGCTTACCTTCGAGTGGTGCAGGGTGACATCAAAATCACCGTAGCTCAGAACGACCGTGCCCTGACCATCGACGCCGCTTTCCAGCAGGCTGGCGCTGGCGTGCACCGCGCGAGGCTCGCCCCACAGCGCCACCGCGGAGGCCAGGCAGTAAAAGCCGATGTCCATGATCGAGCCGTTAGAGAAGGCCGGATTGAAAGTATTGGGATTTTCGCCATCGAGATAGCGCTGATAGCGGGAAGAGTACTGGCAGTAGTTAATAAAGGCTTTGCGCAGCTTGCCGATCTTGTCAAACGACTGTTTAAGCAGCAGGAAGTTTGGCAGGCTGGCGGTTTTGAACGCTTCGAAGAGGACCACGTTATTTTCCCGCGCCGTTTTCATCGCGGCTTCGACTTCCTGCAGGTTCGAGGCCAGCGGTTTTTCGCAAATGACGTGCTTTTTATGGCGCAGAAACAGGCGGGTTTGCGGAAAGTGCAGCGAGTTAGGGCTGGCGATATAGACCGCGTCAACGTCAGGGCTCTGCGCTAAATCTTCCAGCGAAGTAAACAGGTGTTCGACGGGATAATCGCTGGCGAAGGCCTGAGCTTGCTCAAGGCTGCGGGAGTAGATGGCGGTGAGTTTATATTTGCCGGTTTCATGGGCGGCATCGACAAACTGCTTGGTTATCCAGTTTGTGCCAACAACTGCGAAACGTATCATAAACGTTGACGAACTCCGTAAAAGGGACCTTTCGTCACTGTAGCACGCCATCATGACAAAACCAGTGCGCTATGGCGCAGAACGCTCTAACGAAAGCTGGGTCAGCCACAGGCGGGTATCAAACTCCAGCTGATGGTACTGCGGCTCCATATGGCAGCACAGCTGATAGAACGCCTTGTTGTGCTCTTTTTCCTTCAGGTGCGCCAGCTCGTGCACCACGATCATCCGCAGAAAATCCTCCGGCGCATCGCGAAAGACGGTGGCGACGCGAATTTCGGCTTTAGCCTTCAGCTTGCCGCCCTGAACGCGGGAGATGGCGGTATGCAGGCCGAGCGCGTTGTTGAGCACGTGGATCTTGTTGTCGTACATCACCTTGTTGATCGGCGCCGCGCCGCGCAGATAGCGTGACTTCAGATCCTGGGTGTACTGATACAGCGCTTTATCGTTGTTGATATCGTGACCCTGCGGATAGCGCTTTTTCAGCACTTCGCCGAGACGGTTCTGTTTGATTAACGCGGTGACCTGCGCCAGCAGGGATTCAGGGTAGCCCTGGAGATAGGTTAAAGTGCTCATGCGGCCTGTTTGGGTCATTCAGCGACAACAGCCGGGGATTCTAGCACCCCGCGCGGGCAGGATGCCAGAAAGGCAGCGTTACTCGATTATCGCGTCTTCTACCGCCCGGTAGCTAAAGAAGTCAAACAGCGCCTCTTTACGATGCAGCATGCTATCCACGCAGGCCATGCCGACAAACGCGCCGGTAAACTCGCCGTAGCGGCTATATTCATCGGAAAAACGTGAGGTGTCGTAGACCGCGCCGATGTGTTGGTATTTTTCGCCATCGACGGACCACGAGCACCGTATCTCCCGGCCGTTAATAGCCATTGCCAGATAGACTTCCCCCGTCGCAAGGAGGATTTTCTGCGGGTCGTCGTGACGCTCGCCGTTATCCATATAAATGATGGCCAGCTGCGCTGCGCCGGAAGCTTCATCCCAGGTTTTATGCAAAAACAGATAGTTCATGTTGTCGTAGTAGAGCACCAGGCCAGCGCTGTGCTGATAAATCTCCGGGCTGAAATCCATCTTCGTGACGATAGTGGCGTATACCGAGGTGAGCTTTTTCGCCAGCAGGCTAACTTTATTCAGCGAGCTCAGCGACTCCTGACCGCGTAAGGCAAGGTAGCCCGCTTTACGTTCAAGGCTGGTAAAGCGCTGAAAGCGGATCCGCGGCGCATAGAAGGCGTTATCCAGCGTTTGCCCATCAAAATCATCCCTGTCTGGTTTAGCCGGAAACGGCTGAGAAGGCAGATTCGACTCTTCCACCTGGTGCTGAGCGAGGTTTCCCCCGGCCGCCAGCCGCAGCCAGCCATCATCGCTCCATATCATCTTTTGTATCGCCGTCTCGCGGCCTAGCGGGCAGCGCAGCTCCTGGCGGAAGGGTCTGCTGCAAAGGTGGGTTAACCAGACTTCGCCCGTCGGGGTCTCGACGTAGCTGCCGTGCCCGGCTTTTTGCAGATAGGTTTGCGGATTGAAGTAGTGTGGTTTGAGATGGCCTGCGTCGTGGCGCTCGTTAAAATTCTCCGGCCAGGCGGTGACGATGGGGTTTTGCGGATCGCCTTCATAGGGGCCGGCGACCTGCGTTGCGCGCGCCATGGTGACCGCATGGCCGTAGCCGGTGCCGCCTTCGGCGACCATCAGGTAGTAATAATCGCCGCGGCGCGTCAAATGCGGTGCTTCAATACAGCCGCGATCGGTACCGCCGCGCCAGATTCGCTGCGGATAGCCGACAACGCGTTGCCTTTGCGGCGAATACTCCACCAGGCAAATGGCGCCCGGTTTTTCGTAACCTTCGCGGGTTTCCCACTCCAGTGAAACGATCCATTTTTTACCGTCGCTGTCGTGCAGGATAGAAGCATCGAACCCGGCAGAGTGGAGATAAACCGGCTCACTCCACGGGCCGGTGATTTCACTGGCGGTAATAAGATAGTTATCTACATCGAAATATCGCGAATTCATGGAATTCATCACGCCATAAATAATGTAGAATAAATTTTCCTCTTCACACCAGGTCAGGCTCGGTGCCCAAATACCTTTGGCGGAGGGCAGCTTTTTTAAATCCGGATTATTATCATCGGTAAGAACGTGGGTGAGTAATTGCCAATGTTTAAGATCTCTCGAATGGTAAATCGGCAGGCCGGGAAACCATTCAAAGGAAGAGACCGCTACATAATAATCATCGCCGCGCCGACATATACTGGGGTCAGGATTAAAACCTCTAAACACAGGATTCTGAATCATCGTATTTACCCTTAATGCGCAAAATATAGCGATAATTGTAAATAGACGACAGCCCAGGAGATATATAGATTGTTTCTGTTTATATAATAAACGTCTACTTATCCGGTGATGTTGCTCACAAAAAAGAGTTATTTGTCCGCCCGACTGCCCACGGCAGCAGTACTTCTGACTTTGTGCCGGAAAGATTGCGGGGTATCGTTCATCATCTCTTTAAACTTGAGGCAGAAGTAGGCGCTGTCGGTGAAGCCGGCGCTTTGCGAGATATCGCTGATCTTCAGGTCGGTATTGGTCAGCAGGTTGATAGCGATATTGAGTTTGCGCAGCAGCATAAATTTCTTGAAGCTGATTCCAAAGGCGGATTTAAAGGTGCGGGAAAACCAGGATTTTGACCACCGGCAGCGGCAGGCGGCTTCTTCGGTCGTCATTTCAAAATTTTCATTTTTATCAATGGATTGAAGTAGTTCAATAAGCTCGCTGAGGTAGCGATGGTTGGTTCGTTCGGTAATGGGGACAGAATCTTTAAGGCTATTAAAAGCATGCAGCAGCACGCTTTGCATCAGGGAGCGAAACAGCGAATCGGAGAAGTCGCTGAACTCACCGCACCAGCTTAGCAGCAGCTCCAGGCGCTCGGCTTCCTCGCCGGAAAGGTAAGCGACCGCGCCGCAGTGGGCGGCGGGGAGCGACAGGTCGTATCCCTCGAGCCACTCTTTTTCGAATTGCATAAGATAACGCTTGTGGCTGGCGGCGGCCGGGAGCGTCATTTCATGGATCACTAAGGCGGGGACGAAAATCAGGGTATTGTTTTTTACCGTAAATTTCTCATCACCAATCGAATAGCTGCCCTCTGACTCTCTGAACCACATCAGCTCGTCCATCATATGAAAATGAGGGACTACGTTTATGCCGTTGAAATCATTTATGTTATCTACCCGCAGGGTAAATAGCTCACCGGCGCCCACGGGGATCTTTTCGAAAACGGGAGATTCGTCACTCATCGGGTACACTCTTCTTATATTTAACAGGATGATTTATACATAATCGGTAAGCCCTAAGCAATAACGTACAGAGGACAAATATTAACGATCTTCTGGCGGAGGCGCGATGAACACTGTCCGTATCAGTATTAAAGAAAAATTTAGCTATGGGTTAGGGGATACCGGCTGTAATTTAGTCTGGCAAACGGTCATGTTGTTTATGGCTTGGTTTTATACCGACGTATTTGGTTTAAGTCCGGCGCATATGGGGACCATGTTTCTGGCGGTAAGGGTATTAGACGCGGTGACCGATGTATTAATGGGGGCGGTGGCGGATCGTACCCGGACTAAATATGGGCAATTCCGTCCCTATATTTTATGGTTCGCGATTCCTTTTGGCGTACTTTGCTGCTTAACGTTTTATACGCCGGATTTTGGCTATACCGGCAAGCTAATTTATGCCTATGTTTCTTATACATTGTTATCTCTGGTGTATACGGCGATTAACGTTCCGTATTGCGCGATGATCAATAATATCTCTAACGATTCCCGCGAGCGCGTTTCGCTCCAGTCGTGGCGCTTTGCGCTCAGTACGCTCGGCGGTTTGATTGTCTCGCTCACCGCGCTGCCGCTGGTGGCCTGGCTGGGTCAGGGTAACGTGCAAAACGGCTATTTTTACACCATGATTGTGATGGGGTGCCTGAGCATCATCCTGTTCTTTATCTGCTTCGGCCTGACGAAAGAGCGCTACACCACGGATATCGCGGTCAATAACCAAAGCAGCATTCTTGATGATCTGAAAACCCTGATCGCCAACAAGGACTGGCGCATTCTGTTCGCGCTCAACGTCGTTAACCTGATTGCGGTGCTGTTTAAAGGCGGGACCACGCTCTATTACGTCAACAACATTATGGGGCGGGCGGATCTGGGCAGCCTGCTGCTGACCACCACCCTGGCTTCCGGCGTGCTGGGGGCGATGCTCTCTCCGTTTATCTTTAAAAATATTGATAAAGTGAGAGGGTTTAAAATCTCGATGGCCATCGAGGCGGCGCTGCTGATAGGCATGTACTTCGTCCCGGCGGGGAACGTGGCCGCTATCTTTGCGCTGGTGATTATCATCAATATTATTCAGCTGGCCGCTACGCCGCTGCAGTGGAGCATGCTGTCCGATATTATCGATGCGGAAGAAAAACGCAGCGGTAAAAAGCTCAGCGGGATCGTTTTTTCAACAAACCTGTTTGCCATCAAGCTGGGGATCGCCATCGGCGGCGCGCTGGTGGGCTATATGCTGGCATGGGGCGATTACGTTGGCGGCGCAGCGCAGCAAACCGACTCCGCGCTGCAGATGATCAAGCTGCTGTTCACCGTCTTCCCCGGCGTGCTGGTGGCGCTGCTGGTGGTCATCATGAGCAAGTACAGCCTGGACGATAAGCGCCTGTCACGCCTGGCGCAGGACTACCTCCCGGCGTAACGGACTGTGGCCCGGAAGAAGGAGATAATCGGCGCATCTCTATTCTACTGGGCGAAGTTTGCGTATAAACTCGCGGGTTTTAGTGTTCCGGAGGCACAGAGGCGATGAGCCAGGTAGAGTTAAACGGTGAGTTATTCACATTAGAGCGGTTCCCGCCAAATGCTGAAGAGGAAGCGCTTCAGGCGTGGGAAGCGGCGGATGAATATCTGCTGCAACAGGTGAATGACGTCGACGGCCTGACGCTCATTTTCAATGACAGCTTCGGCGCGCTGGGCTGTGCGCTCGCGGAACGCAACCCGGTCAGCATCAACGATTCCTACATATCAGAGCTGGCGACCCGCTACAACCTGCGGATGAACGGTATTGATGAAGAGAGCGTACGTTTTCAGGATCCCCTGAGCGAACTGCCTGCGGCACCGGCGCTGGTGCTCATTAAGGTGCCGAAACAGCTGGCGCTGCTGGAGCAGCAGCTGCGCGCTCTGCGCGAAGTTGTCACGCCGGAAACCCGCATTGTTGCCGCCGCGAAAGCGCGGGATGTCCACAATTCCACCCTGGCGCTGTTTGAGAAGATTCTCGGCACCACCACCACATCGCTGGCATGGAAAAAGGCGCGGCTGATTTTCTGTACCTTTACCGCGCCTGAGGTGGCCGATGCGCCGCAGACCTATAGCTGGCAACTGGACGGTACGCCGTGGACGATCCACAACCACGCCAACGTGTTCGCCCGCAGCGGCCTGGATATTGGCGCGCGCTTCTTCCTGGAACATCTGCCGGCAAATATTGAAGGCGAGATCGCCGATCTCGGCTGCGGCAACGGCGTGATTGGCCTGAAAGCGCTGGCCTTAAACCCGGACGCCCGGGTGATGTTCACCGATGAGTCCTATATGGCGGTGGCCTCCAGCCGGCTGAACGTTGAAACCAACCTGCCGGATGACATCGAGCGCTGCGAGTTTGTGGTGAATAACGCGTTGTCCGATATTGAGCCGGACCGTTTCGCCGCGATCCTCTGTAACCCGCCGTTCCACCAGCAGCATGCGATCACCGATCATATTGCCTGGCAGATGTTTAACGACGCCCGCCGCAGCCTGAAGTACGGCGGCGAATTGTACGTTGTCGGCAACCGCCACCTCGATTATTTCCGCAAGCTGAAGCGCGCGTTCGGTAACTGCACGACGATCGCCACCAATAATAAATTTGTGGTGTTGAAAGCGACAAAGGTGCGCAAGCAGCGCTAAGCCTTATCGGCTTCCCCGGTTTCCCCGGCTTGCGGCTGACGCCTTAGCCGGGCTACCGGTCGGGTTTTCTTTCCCTAAATTGACAGCGCCAGCCGGGTGCCCTGGGCGATTGCCCGTCGGGCGTCCAGCTCCATCGCCACGTCGCAGCCGCCAATCAAATGCACCGTTTTACCCGCCGCCTGCAGCGGATCGGCCAGCTCGCGGCGGGGATCCTGACCGGCGCAGATAATCACATGATCAACGTTAAGCACCTGAGATTCGCCGCCGATCGTCACATGTAAGCCGGCATCATCGATCCGTTGATAGCCGACGCCGGGGATCATTTTGACGCCGCGGGCCAGCAGGGTGGCGCGGTGGATCCAGCCGGTGGTTTTCCCCAGCCCGTCGCCGGGTTTGCTGGCTTTGCGCTGGAGCATCACTATCTGGCGCGGACTTTTCGCTAATTGCATCCCTTCCGGGCGCAGTCCGCCCGCGGTCTGCAGGGTGGTATCAATCCCCCATTCGGCGCAGAACTCGCCGATATTCTGGCTGGTGGCGATACCAGACTGGCTGAGGTACATGGCGGTATCAAAGCCGATCCCGCCGCAGCCGATAATCGCCACCTTCTCGCCGACCGGCGCTTTATCGCGCAGGACATCGAGATAGCTCAGCACCTTAGGATGTTCGATTCCCTCGATATTCGGCATCCGCGGGGCGATCCCGGTGGCGAGGATGACCTCATCAAATGCCAGCAGATCGTCCGCGGTCGCCAGAGTTTCCAGCCGCAGCGCGACGCCGGTAAGATCCAGCATTCGGCGGTAATAGCGCAGGGTTTCGTAGAACTCCTCTTTGCCGGGGATCTGTTTGGCGATATTAAACTGGCCGCCAATCTCGCGGTGACCATCAAACAGGGTAACCTGATGCCCGCGCGAGGCGGCGTTAACGGCAAAGGCCAGCCCGGCAGGACCGGCGCCGACTACCGCCAACCGCTTCGGTGTGGTCGCAGGCGCTATCGGCATCAGGGTTTCATGGCAGGCGCGCGGATTGACCAGGCACGAGGTGACTTTACCGGCGAAGATCCGATCAAGACAGGCCTGATTACAGCCGATGCAGGTATTGATCTCATCCGCCCGTCCGCTCTGCGCTTTAGAGAGAAATTCGCTATCGGCGAGAAAAGGGCGGGCCATCGAGACCATGTCGGCGTCTCCGCGGGCCAGGATCGCTTCCGCCACGGCGGGATCGTTAATCCGGTTGGTGGTGACCAGCGGGATCGACACCGCGCCCTTCAGCTTGCGGGTGACCCAGCTAAACGCGCCGCGCGGTACCGGGGTGGCGATGGTGGGAATGCGCGCCTCGTGCCAGCCGATACCGGTATTGATAATCGTTGCCCCGGCGGCCTCAATGGCTTTTGCCAGCTCGGTGACTTCCGCCAGGGTGCTGCCGCCGCTGACCAGATCGAGCATCGACAAGCGGTAGATAATAATAAAGTCGCTGCCTGCGCGTTCCCGCACGGCTCTGACCACCTCGATGGCAAAACGCATGCGTCGGGCGTAGTCGCCGCCCCACCGGTCGTCGCGCAGGTTGGTGCGCGCGGCAAGGAATTCGTTAATCAGGTAGCCTTCCGAACCCATCACTTCGACGCCGTCGTACCCGGCTTCCCGCGCCAGCTGGGCGCAGCGGGCAAAATCATCGATCAGCTGCAGGATCTCTTCGTGGCTCAGCGCGTGAGGCGTAAAGGGGTTGATCGGCGCCTGCAGCGCGGAAGGAGCCACCAGCTTCGGCTGGTAGCTGTAGCGCCCGGTATGCAGGATCTGCAGCGCAATCTTACCGCCCTCCTCGTGTACCGCATCGGTAATATGGCGATGGTGGGAGAGATGGCTGGCGTCGTTCAGCACCGCGCCGCCCGCCATGGTGACGCCGGAAGGGGCGGGGGCAATTCCGCCGGTGACGATCAGCGCCACCCCGTGGCGGGCGCGCTCGGCGTAAAAAGCCGCCAGCCGCTGCGCGCCGTCCGGGAGCTCCTCCAGGCCAGTATGCATCGAGCCCATCAACACGCGGTTTTTGAGCGTTGTGAACCCCAGGTCAAGCGGGGCGAAAAGCGACGGGTAGCGGCTCATAATTTCTTCCAGTGTAAAATTATTGTTATGTGGTCGGATGAGTTACTAATTTAGCCGTCGCGGGCAAAAAGGGAAAAGGGGAGTGCGGCGATTGTGATGGGATTCAAAGAACGGCGAAAGGTTCCCCTTCCTCCTCTCCCACAGGAAGAGGAGGAAGGGCGGAATGGCGCCGGTGGCCAGATAAGTCCGGACTGTTCTCCTCTTCTTTTGGGGAGAGGGTTAGGGCGAGGGGACAACAGGAGCACGGCGCGCCAGCCCCGGCGCCTGCCACATTGAGGTCGTTAATCCGCTATCCACCAGACCGAGCTGCTCGGCGTACACCGACTGCCATTTGGCCATCATCTCCTGATACAGCTCGCGGTGCGCCGGATTGGGCGTAAATTCCCGATGCCAGCTCACCAGCTTCTCGCCGGTCGCCGCCATATCGCTGTACAACCCGGCGCCAGCCCCGGCAGCGATCGCGCAGCCCAGCGCCGTCGCCTCGCGCACCTCCGGCACCCGTACCGGCAGGCCGGTGACGTCGCTGAGGATCTGGCTCCACAGCGCCCCTTTCGAGCCGCCGCCGGCGAAAACCAGGCCGTCAAACTTCACGCCGGAAAACTGTGAAATTTGCGCCAGGTTACAGGCGGAGACAATCGCCGCGTTCTCTTCCAGCGCGCGGAAAAGGGTGGCTTTATTGCATTTTTCCGGGTCGATGGAGAGGTTAATAAACGACGGCGCGGCGTGGTACCACTGCTTAAAGTGCATGGCGTCAGAGAAGATCGGCATCACCCCGTGGGAACCCGCCGGCACGCGGCTGGCCATCTCTTCCAGCAGGCTGTAGGCGTCGACGCCGAGGCGTTCGGCAATCAGCTTCTCCTCCGCGCAGAAGGCATCGCGAAACCAGCGCATGGTCAGGCCGGTGAAGAAGCTGATGGACTCCGCCTGCGCCATACCGGGAATGACGTGCGGGTTAACGCGAATATTCATCTCCGGATCGGTGCGCACTTCCGGCAGGTTCACCACCTGCTGCCAGAAGGTGCCGCCAAGCACTGCCGTCTGTCCGGCGCGCACCACGCCTAGCCCGAGGCAGCCGAGCTGGACATCGCCGCCGCCCATCACCACAGGGGTACCGGCGCGCAGCCCGCTTTGCGTCGCTGCCGCGTCGGTCACCGCGCCCAGAATGGTGCCAGTCTCTTTGACCGGCGAAAGAATATCGGCCCGCAGTCCGGCCATATCCAGCAGCGCCGGCCGCCAGTCGCGGCTGAACAGGTCGAGCATGCCGGTGGTCCCGGCGTTAGAGGGGTCGACCGCCAGCTCGCCGGAAAGCTTCGCCGCCAGCCAGTCGCTGATCATGGTGATGGTCGCCGCGCTGCGGTAAATATCCGGGCGATGATGGGCCAGCCACAGCAGGCGCGGCATGGCGCTTAGCGCCAGGGTCTGCCCCGACACGCCGTACACTTCCGATTCAAAACGGTCGTCGTGGATCTCTTTGAGCTCCGCCACCTCGCGGCTGGCGCGGGCGTCAACGTTGGCGCAGGCCCAGATGGCCTCGCCGTTGCGGTCGTAAAGCACGATGCCTTCGCGCATGGAGCAGCAGGCGACGGACTGAATATCCGCCGCAGAGAGATGGGCGGCGGCCAGCGCCTGACGGATACACTGGCAGGCCAGCTGCCAGTTGGTGGTGAGATCGAATTCCATCGAGCCGGGGACATTGTCCACGCTCAGGTGTTTCCATTCGGCCTGGCCGACCGCAATCTGGCGGCCGTTGAGATCGAAAATCACCGCCCGGATGCTGCCGGTCCCGGCATCTAACGCTAACAGGTAACTCATGACATGCGCCTCGCTCGTGTTGCGCGGCGCAAGGCCGTTATGAGGCCAGCGTAAGCACCGCGCGTGCTGTTGTCTCTTCCGTTACCAGGCCATTAATCCGCTTGCCGATCAGGGCCGCGTAAATCGCCTGCGCTTTTTCTTCTCCCCCGGCGACGCCAACGATGGTTGGCAGCTGCGCCAGTTCATCAAGGGTGACGCCGAGCAGTTCCCGATGGATCTCCAGCCCTTCGACCGGTTTGCCGTCGGCCTGCAGGAAATAACCTAAAATGTCGCCTACCGCGCCTTTGCGGGCGTACATCAGTTGTTCACCCTCGCTGATATAGCCGGAGCGCAGGATGGTGGCGTCGCGGCGCTGATCGATGGCGCCGATGCCCACCACCGCCGCATCCGCCGCCGTGGCGGCGAGGATCACGTCGCGTACGCTCGCTTCCCGGCGCAGTATCTCCGCTACATCTGCCGATGACACCCTGAGCGGCGCGGGGATCATGCTGACGCTACAGGCGGCATCCAGCTGGCCAATGCCGGTCATATACGGGCCCACGCCGCCGGAAAGCGTCACCAGCCGAACCTGCTGGGAGCCGATAAACCCGCTCAGGTGCTGCAGGCAGCTCATGGTCGCCTCGCCAAAGCCCACCGCCAGCAGCTGTCCCGGCTCCAGCACGCCCATTAACGATTGCGCCGCGCCAATCCCCAGGCGGGTGTTCATCGGGGGCGTATTCAGCGCCGGCAGCACGCGGGCGATTTTCAGGCCGAAGCGCTGCTGAAGTTCGGTTTCCAGCGCCAGGCAGCCTTCATAGCGCGAGTTAATCTGGACGCGGATCACCCCCGACTGGCGGCCCTTCTCCAGCAGGCGGGAGATCTTTAACCGCGGCAGTCCTAAACGCTCGCCGATGTCGTTCTGCGTCAGGCCGTCGTGGTAGTAACACCACGCCACCCGCGCCACCAGCTCCTCCTCGGCTAACGCCAGCCCGGCGTAGCGGCTCTCTTCCGTAATGCGTTTTTCGCTCATAAAGTGAACTCTTATAAAAATTTAGATCATATGTTCGTTGTTGCGCGGTCGGAAAATGTGAGCCGACTGGCAAAACCGATCTTTCGTTGTTCGCTGGTTTTATTCAAACGATCGAAAGCATAAAACTGTGATCGCTGCACGGTTGTAAATATAGTTCACCGTCTACGCTTTTGAACATTATTAATTTAAAAAATCTTTTGTTCAAAATGAGGCGCGATGATGAAGCCACTGCTTGAAGCTCGCCAAATCTGCAAACAGTTCTCCGGCGTCACCGTGCTGAAGCAGATTGATTTCACGCTGCTTTCCGGCCAGGTACACGCGCTGATGGGCGGCAACGGCGCCGGGAAATCGACGCTGATGAAGATTATCGCCGGCGTGGAAACGCCCGACAGCGGTGAGCTTGTCTTCGGCGAACGCGCGTTTGCGCGCCTCACTCCCGCCCAGGCCCATCAGCAGGGCGTGTATCTGGTGCCGCAGGAACCGATGTTATTCCCCAATCTGACGGTGCGGGAAAATATTCTTTTTCGTCTGCCGAAGCGGGCGGATAACGAGACCCGCCTGCGGGAAAAGCTTCAGCAGCTTAACTGCCAGCTCAACCTTGAGGCGGCGGCCAGCACTCTGGAAGTGGCCGATCAGCAAATGGTGGAGATCCTGCGCGGGCTGATGCGCGACGCGCAGATCCTGATCCTCGATGAGCCCACCGCCTCGCTGACGCCGGGGGAAACCGAACGCCTGTTTCGCCAGATCCGCTCTTTACAGGCCCTCGGCGTCGGGATCGTGTTTATCTCGCACAAACTGCCGGAGATCCGCCAGGTCGCCAGCCACGTTTCGGTGATGCGCGACGGCGCGGTGGTGCTGAGCGGGGAAACCGCGCAGTACGGCGACAATCAGCTGATCGGCGCGATGACGCCCGTCAGTCGCGATCGAGCCCTGAGCGACACGCAAAAGCTGTGGCTGGCGCTGCCGGGCAATCGCCGTACCCAGGCGCAGGATTTCCCGGTGCTGCGGGTAGAAGATCTGACCGGGGAAGGTTTTATCGATCTCAACCTCGAGATCCGTGCCGGGGAGATCGTCGGCCTCGCCGGGCTGGTGGGATCCGGGCGTACCGAATTCGCCGAAACGCTCTACGGTCTGCGCCCGGCTCGCGCCGGGCGGGTGTGGCTGGAGAACCGCGATATCAGCCGCGATAGCACGCGCGCCAGGCTCGCCAGCGGGCTGGTCTATTTGCCGGAGGACAGGCAGGTTTCCGGATTGTTTCTCGATGCGCCGGTGCGCTGGAACACGGTGATGTTTAACCAGCCGTCGCTGTGGCAGCAGAACCGGCGCGAAGCGGCGGTGGTGGAGCGCTATCACCGGGCGCTGGGGATCAAAATGGCCGATGGCGATCGCCCGGTGCGTACGCTCTCCGGCGGCAATCAGCAGAAGGTGCTGTTGGCGCGTTGCCTGGAGGCTAACCCGCTGCTGCTGATCGTTGATGAGCCCACGCGCGGCGTGGACGTTTCCGCCCGCGCCGATATCTATCAGCTGCTGAAAAGCGTCGCCGCGCAGAACGTGGCGGTGCTGATGATCTCCAGCGATCTCGACGAGTTCGTCGGCCTGGCCGACCGGGTACTGGTGATGCATCAGGGCAGGCAGAGCGGCGAGCTGGCGCAGCAGGCGGTCAGCGTTGACCGGATGATGACCCTGGCCTTCGGAGGGCAGGCATGAAAACGTTACTGAAAAATCGCGAACTGAGCGCCTTTCTCGCCATCGTGGTGCTGTTTGCCGGGCTGGTGGCGCTCAACCCGGCCTATTTCAGCTTACAAACCCTGGGCATGATTTTCGCCAGCTCGCAAATCCTTTGCCTGCTGGCGCTGGGGGCGACCCTGGTGATGCTGACCCGCAATATCGACGTTTCGGTGGGTTCCACCGTCGGCCTGAGCGCTATCGCGGTGGGCGTGGCGCTCAATAGCGGCTATGGCCTGATGACCGCCATCGCCTTCGCGCTGGCGATCGGCGCGCTGGCCGGCGCCTTTAACGGCCTGCTGGTGGTGGGGCTGCGTATCCCGGCGATTGTCGCCACCCTCGGCACTCTCGGGCTTTATCGCGGAGTGATGCTGCTGTGGACCGGCGGTAAGTGGATTGAAGGCTTGCCGAACAGCCTGAAAGCGCTGTCGGAACCGGCGTTCATCGGCATTTCGCCGCTGGGCTGGCTGGTGCTGGCGCTGCTGCTGGCGGGCGGCGGGATACTGTCGCGCACCGCCTTTGGCCGCGATTTTTACGCCGTCGGCGATAACCTCGCCGCTGCCCGCCAGCTTGGGGTGGCGGTGAACCGCACGCGGATGCTGGCATTCACCCTTAACGGCATGCTGGCCGCCTGCGCCGGCATTGTGTTCGCCGCGCAGATCGGCTTTGTGCCCAATCAGACCGGCAGCGGCCTGGAGATGAAGGCCATCGCCGCCTGCGTGCTCGGCGGCATCTCGCTGCTGGGCGGTACCGGCACGCTGCTCGGCGCTTTTCTCGGCGCCTTCTTTCTCACCCAGATCGACACTGTACTGGTGCTGTTCCGCCTCCCGGCGTGGTGGAACGACTTTATCGCCGGCCTGGTGCTGCTCGGCGTACTGGTGCTCGACGGGCGGCTGCGTCAGGCGCTGGCCCGCCATCAGCGGGCGCTGAAGTACAGCCGCTTTCAGCCCGGCAACAAAGGGGGCAAGCGCGTGGCCCCGTTTCCCGAACGCAAAAACAAAGAGGTGGCGTAAATGAAGCTCAACTGGGAAAGCGCGCTGCTGGCGTTACTGGTGCTGGAGATCCTGCTGTTTGGCGCCCTCAATCCGCGCATGCTGGATCTCAATATGCTGCTGTTCAGCACCAGCGACTTTATCTGCATTGGCATCGTGGCGCTGCCGCTGACGCTGGTGATCATCAGCGGCGGGATTGATATTTCGCTCGGTTCGACCATCGGCCTGTGCGCTATCGCGCTGGGGGTGATGATGCAGGCGGGCTGGCCGATGAGCCTCGCGATCCCCCTGACGCTGCTGCTCGGCCTGCTGTGCGGGCTGCTGAACGCGGCGCTGATTCACTACACCGGCATTAGCCCGCTGGTGATAACCCTCGGCACCCTGTACCTCTACGGCGGCGGCGCGCTGCTGCTTTCGGGCATGGCCGGGGCCACCGGCTACGAAGGCATCGGCGGATTCCCGGATAGCTTTACCGCCTTCGCCAACCTGACCCTGTTCGGCCTGCCGATACCGCTGGTGCTGTTCGCCGTTATCACCTTTTTCTTCTGGCTGCTGGCCCACCGCGGGCGCTTTGGGCGACACCTTTTTCTGCTCGGGCAGAACCCGCGCGCCGCGCGCTACGCCGCGCTTTCCGTTAACGGGATGCCCTACGCGCTGTATGGCCTGGTGGGCGTGGCGTCGGCGGTGGCGGCGCTGGTGATGGTCTCCTATTTCGGCTCGGCGCGCTCGGACTTAGGCCGCGACCTGCTGATGCCGGCGCTGACCGCAGCGGTGCTCGGCGGGGCCAATATCTACGGCGGTTCCGGCTCGATCGTCGGCACGGCACTGGCCGCGCTGCTGGTGGGCTATTTACAACAAGGTTTGCAAATGGTCGGCATCCCCAACCAGGTGTCGAGCGCGCTGTCAGGGGCGCTGTTGGTTGTGGTGGTGATGGGGCGTTCGCTGAGCCTGCACCGTGAATGGGTGCGGATGAGCTGGCGGCGTCTTTTCTCGCGTAAAACAATCGGAGCATAAAATGAAAACAAAACTGATGGTGCTGGCGTTGGCGCTGGGTATGGCATCGGCCCAGGCGGCGGACCGCATCGCCTTTATTCCAAAACTGGTCGGCGTCGGTTTCTTTACCAGCGGCGGCAACGGCGCGAAAGAGGCGGGCAAAGCGCTCGGCGTGGACGTCACCTACGACGGCCCGACTGAACCGAGCGTCTCCGGCCAGGTACAGCTGATCAACAACTTCGTCAACCAGGGCTACAACGCGATTATCGTCTCCGCCGTATCGCCGGACGGCCTGTGCCCGGCGCTGAAGCGGGCGATGCAGCGCGGGGTCAAGGTCCTGACCTGGGACTCCGATACCAAACCGGAGTGCCGCAGCATCTATATCAACCAGGGGACGCCGCAGCAGCTCGGCGGCCTGCTGGTGGAGATGGCGGAAAAACAGGTGACGAAACCCACCGCCAAAGTGGCGTTTTTCTACTCCAGCCCGACGGTGACCGACCAGAACCAGTGGGTGAAAGAGGCGAAGGCCAAAATTGAAAAAGAACATCCGCAGTGGGAAGTGGTGACCACCCAGTTTGGCTATAACGACGCCACTAAATCGCTGCAAACCGCCGAGGGGATCTTAAAAGCGTACCCGGATCTCGACGCTATTATCGCTCCTGACGCCAACGCGCTCCCGGCGGCCGCCCAGGCGGCGGAAAACCTCAAGCGCCAGGGCGTGGCGATCGTTGGTTTTAGCACGCCGAACGTGATGCGCCCCTACGTAGATCGCGGCACGGTAAAAGCCTTCGGCCTGTGGGACGTGGTGCAGCAGGGCAAGATCGCGGTTAACGTCGCCGATCGTCTGCTGAAAAAGGGCGATCTTAACGTTGGCGACAGCGTCGATGTGAAAGATCTCGGCGCCCTGAAAGTCGAGCCGAACAGCGTGCAGGGCTACCAGTATGAAGCGAAAGGCAACGGCATCGTGCTGCTGCCGGAGCGGGTGGTGTTCACCAAAGAGAATATCAATAACTACGATTTCTGATGGAGGATGAGATGGCTGATTTAGACGATATCAAAGAGGGAAAAAACTTCGGCTTAGACCGTCCGCAGCAGAACACCCTCTATACGCTGAAGGGCTGCGGGTCGCTGGAGTGGGGGATGCAGTCGCGGCTGGCGCGTATCTTCAATCCGCAGAGCAACCGTACGGTGATGCTGGCGTTCGACCACGGCTATTTTCAGGGGCCGACCACCGGGCTGGAGCGGATCGATCTCTCTATCGCGCCGCTGTTCGAAGAGACCGACGTGCTGATGTGTACCCGCGGCGTGCTGCGCAGTCAGGTGCCGGCGGCGACCAACAAACCGGTGGTGCTGCGTGCTTCCGGCGGCAACTCGATCCTCAGCGAACTTTCCAACGAGTGCGTGGCGGTGGCGATGGAGGACGCGTTGCGCCTGAACGTCTGCGCGGTGGCGGCGCAGGTCTATATCGGCAGCGAGCACGAGCATCAGTCGATCAACAACATCATCAAGCTGGTGGACGCCGGCAACCGCTACGGTATGCCGGTGCTGGCGGTAACCGGCGTGGGCAAAGAGATGACCCGCGACGCCCGCTACTTCTCGCTGGCCAGCCGCATTGCCGCCGAAATGGGGGCGCAGTTCGTGAAAACCTATTTTGTTGAGGAAGGCTTTGAGAAAGTCACCGCCAGCTGCCCGGTGCCGATCGTCATCGCCGGGGGCAAAAAGCTGCCGGAGCAGGAGGCGCTGGAGATGTGCTGGCGGGCGATCGACCAGGGCGCATCTGGCGTGGATATGGGGCGGAATATCTTCCAGTCCAGCGCGCCGCGCGCGATGCTGAAGGCGGTGAAAAAAGTGGTGCATGAGAACCTGAGCGCCCGCGAGGCGTATCAGTTCTGGCAGGAGGAAAAACAGGGAGAGCTGCAATGAACGTAACGCTGGTGGAAATCAATATCAAACCGGAACGGGTCGACGAGTTTCTTGAGGTGTTCCGTGCCAACCACGAAGGGGCGCTGCAGGAGCCGGGCAATCTGCGCTTTGACGTGCTGCAGGACCCGGAGGTGAAGACGCGCTTTTTTATCTATGAAGCCTATATCGACGATGAGGCGGTGCTGGCGCACAAGAAAACCCCGCACTATCTGGCCTGCGTAGAGAAGCTGGAGGCGCTGATGTCGAAGCCGCGGCAGAAGCGCAGCTTTATCGGCCTGCTGCCGGAGGTGTAAGACTGTCCCCTCACGCTAACCTTTGCTATGGGATAGCGTGAGGGGACATATATTGCGGACATAGGGGCAAGCCACTACGCCTCTTCTACCGAAACCCGTAGCGCCGCCAGGGCCAGGCGGGCCGCTTTTAGCACCTGTTCACACTGCTCCAGCGTCAGCGTCAGCGGCGGCTCAACGCGGATCGTCCTGGCGTTGTTCAGCGTTCCGGCCACCAGTACCCGCTGGCGGAACATCTCGCTGGCAAAGTCATAGCCGATTTCGTTATCGACAAACTCAATCGCCATCAGCATGCCTTTGCCGCGAACTTCATTCACCAGATCCGGATATTCGCGGGCCAACTGACGGAAGCCATCCAGCAGCATGTCGCCTTTCTGCTCCGCCTGCGCGGGCAGGTTTTGCGTCAGCAGCACGTTGATGGTCGCCAGCGCCGCCGCGCAGGCCAGCGGATTGCCGCCGAACGTGGTGGTATGCAGGAACGGGTTGTCGAACAGCACCGAGAACACCTCTTCGGTGGCGATCGTGGCGCCAATCGGCATCACCCCGCCGCCCAGCGCTTTGGCAAGGCACAGAATATCCGGCTGGACGTTTTCATGCTCGCAGGCAAACATCTTGCCGGTGCGCCCCATGCCGGTTTGTACTTCATCGAGGATCAGCAGCGCGCCAAACTCGTCGCACAGCTTGCGCACCGCGGGCAGATAGCCCGGCGGCGGCAGAATCACCCCGCCTTCGCCCTGAATGGGCTCAAGGATCACCGCCGCGACGTCATCGCCGGTCTTTTTGCACTCGCTCAGCAACGTGCGCATGGCGTTAATATCGCCGAACGGTACGTGCCGGAATCCCGGCAGCAGCGGCATAAAAGGCTTACGGAAAGTGGATTTCGCGGTGGCGGAAAGCGCGCCCAACGACTTACCGTGAAACGCGCCGCTGGTGGCGACGAAGGTAAATTTGCCGCGCGGAGACTGGTAAGCTTTCGCCAGCTTTAACGCCGCTTCGACCGATTCGGTGCCGCTATTGCTAAAGAAGCTGTATTTCAGTTTGCCGGGCGTTAAGGCCGCGAGGGTTTTTGCCAGCATGGCCCGCAGCGGGTCCAGCAGTTCCTGACTATGAAGAGGTTGTTTAGCGAGTTGATTTTCGACGGCGGAAACGACAACTGGATTACGGTGCCCTACATTAAAAATCCCAAACCCACCCAGGCAGTCGATAAACTCCTGTCCCTGAGTGTCGACAAGCGTATTTAACCCTCCCGCTTGCCACTCTACGGCTCCGTAATCCCCGCCAGCAGTGACCGATTTTCGATACGCTAAAAATCCTGGGTTCACATGCTCTTTAAAGTATTCTCTGACCTCCTGGTTAAGTGATTTCATCTCCTCATGATCGAGCGTTCGCTTCTCAATGAGATTCAATGCGTGTGCGCTGCAGGCCAGAGCCGATGCGCTGGAAGGTAACCTGTTCAAAATATGCTCCTGGGCGGGGCGTATCACATGATACTGAATTAAGTATTGCAGGGATTACGCCACTTCGGCGCGGGCCAGGAAAATCGGGATAAACGCAACGTGAAATTGCGATTGAGCAAAATTTAATCTTACGGCGCTATTATTGGCATGTTTTACTCCTGAAGGCGTAAAACCCCGTGAATAAGGGCTTCCGCCGCGCGCGTCGCGGCGGTGCAGGCTGCCCAGCGATGGGGCAGAGGGTTAGTCGAGCTGGGAAATCTCCATTGCCGCGCGGTCAATCACGCCGACGATCTGCTTTAGCTGAGCTTCGGTAATGGCCTGCTGGTTAACTTTTAAATCCAGTACCGCCTTAAAATTCTCCAGCGCGCGCTTCATCTGCGGATTTTTACGCAGTTCACAACCCACCATACGCGCCTGCAGTTTGGCCTGAATCTGCTCCAGCTGTTGCTGGTTTTCCGTGTGCAGCTGGCTGCCGTCGGCGGTAATGGCGATTTTTTTACGACCGTTTTCGTCAGCCACGCTGATTAAGCCCTGATCCTGGAGCAAGTCGAGCGTCGGGTAGATGACGCCGGGGCTCGGGCTGTAGTTGCCCTGGGTCATGGTTTCGATCTCTTTGATAAGCTCGTAGCCGTGGCTGGCGTTACGGGTGAGGATATCCAGAATCACCAGGCGCAGCTCGCCGTGGCCAAAGAAGCGCTGCCGACGTCCGCCGCCCCTGCGGCCATGCTCGCCGTGTTCGCCATGCTCATCGTGGCGTCCGCGTGGCCCACGCCCTTCTTCGTGATGATGTCTCATGTTTTGCTCCTCTATTTTTGATATATCTAATTTATATCTAAAAAATAAAAAGTAGCAATGAAGGATTTTGTTTATTTTTTAACTTAATGATTTTAAATGATTTATTTTTCATTTTTGACTTTTTTGCCGTTTTGCTTTGGCTATATCAAAAAAGACTTGCATTCTGTTTTAATGGCAATCATTATCATTTGCAAGATTTTTAGATATATCTATTCAGTTCACGAAGGCGATGAAAAATGACAAAGGCAAATAACCCCAAATACCCGCAGCGCGTGCGTAACGAGCTGCGTTTTCGCGAGTTGACCGTGCAGCGCGTCGAGCGTATCGGTCACGCTTTCCAGCGTATTGTGCTGGGCGGAGAGGCGCTGGACGGTTTTGTTTCTCAGGGTTTTGACGACCACACCAAGCTCTTTTTCCCCGAAGCGGGCGCCGCATTCACGCCGCCGGAGGTGACGGATGAAGGCATTAACTGGGGCGAAGGCGTGCGTCCGGCGACTCGCGACTATACGCCGCTGTACGACGCCGGGCGTCATGAGCTGGCGTACGACTTTTTTATTCACGACGGCGGCATTGCCAGCCGCTGGGCGCTGACGGCGCAAGCGGGCGATAAGCTGGTGATCGGCGGCCCGCGCGGTTCGCTGGTGGTGCCGGAAGATTACGCCTGGCAGCTGTACGTGACCGATGAGTCCGGAATGCCCGCGCTGCGCCGCCGTTTGCTCGGGTTGCAGCAGCTTCCGACGCCGCCGCAGGTGACGGCGATTGTGACTATTGGCGATGCGTCTTATCAAGATTACCTGGCCGATCTTGATGGCTTTAATATCGAGTGGGTGGTAGGGCATAACCCAGCCGCCGTGGCCGAACGTCTGGCGCAGGTGGTGATTCCGGCGGACGATTATTTTATCTGGCTGACCGGTGAAGGCGCGGCGGTGAAGTCGCTGCTGGCGCGCTTTGAAGGCGAAGAGATTGACCCGCAGCTGGTGCGTTCGCAGGCCTACTGGCACAGCAAGTAAGCGCGGAGAAAACCCGGGTTGCGGCTGACGCCTTACCCGGGCTACGAAAGAAAACTGCGCGGTGATTTTCCCGCAGGCGATGCTGCGCATCTGTCCGGGCTACCGTTTTGCAGACGGCGGTGCGCCCGTAGCCCGGGCAAGGCGCGTCAAGCGCCGCCCCCGGGAGCAGAGTGCGCAGAGGCATCATTTCCCGGAGGCGATGCTGCGCATCTGTCCGGGCTACCGCTCCACAGACGGCGGTGAACCCGTAGCCTGCTAAGCGCAGCGCGAGCAGGGGAATTATCTCTGCGCCAGCGCTTTAAACACCATCGCCACCGCATGGGCGCCGGGGTCCATATTGCCGCGCAGGCTATCGCTGTTGAGATACGACGCGCGCCCGGCGTTGGCTTTGCTGGCGTGAAGCGTACGATCCGCGCCCGCCTGTGCCGCCGCGAAAGCGGCCTGCAGATTTTCCGGCTCGGCCGCCAGCGCCGCCAGTGCCGGCTGCAGGGCATCAATCATGGTCCGATCGCCTTCATCGGCGCCGCCGTAAAACTTCATCTGCGCCAGCCCGGCGTTTAGCGCTTCGGCGACGCTTGCCCCCTGTTCCAGCTTCTGCCCGGCGGCGGTAAAGAAAATTGACATCAGCACGCCGCTGGAGCCGCCCATCACCACCGTCAGACGCTCGCCAATCAGCGCGAATAGCGTAGCGAGGTTAGCCAACGGCAACTGGCGACGCTGTAGCAAGTCGGCGATGTCGCGCGCGCCGGCGGCGAAGGTGGAGCCGGTATCGCCGTCGCCGACTTTGGCATCCAGCGCGTTGAGATCTGCTTCAAGATCGGACAGCGTGCCGGTCACCCGCTCGACGTAGTCCGCAACCACGCTATTCTCCGAGGGCTCAAACTCCACCCGGGTGCTGCGCAGCGACGACGGCATCACGCTGATTTCGCGCGGCTGCACCGGCGTCTGCCAGCCGGCGGTTTCTACCGCGGAAAGCAGCGCCTTCTCAATACTCTCTTCCAGCACGATGGCGGTGAGGGAGAAGCCTTTCATATCCAGCGCGGTCACCAGCGAAGCCGGGCCAATCAGCCAGTCGATACGCTGTTGCAGCGGCGTATGCGCCAGCTCGCGGGTCAAAATCGCCATTTCGGCAATCGATACGCCGCCGAGATTATTGATCATCACCGCCAGACGACCGGTTTCCGGCAGGGCGGCGCTGAGCTTCTCCGCCATCAGCGTAACGATTTCCGCGCTGTTCTGGGTCGCGATGACCGATGCGCCCGGTTCGCCGTGGATCCCCATGCCCAGCTCGGCCTGGTCCGCGTGATGGCGCGGGGCCGTTTCCGCATCCTGCGGCAGATGACAGCTGGCAAGGGCCAGCCCGAGGCTGAAGGTATGTCCGGCGGCATACTGCGCTTCGCGCAGCACGGTCGCCAGATTGTGTCCGCGTTCGGCGAAGTAGCCTGCCACTTTATGCACCAGAATCGTCCCGGCGATGCCGCGCGGATGTTTGTTGTCCGGCAGCGAAATATCATCGCCAACGATCAGCATTTCAACGTTATAGCCCATGCGGCGCGCCTTCTCCGCCGCGAGGCCGAAGTTCAGGCGATCGCCGGTATAGTTCTTGACGATCAGCAGACAGCCCGCGTCGCCGGTTACCGCCTGGATGGCGGTCAGCACCGCATCGACGCTCGGCGAGGCAAACAGATCGCCGCAGACGGCGGCGGTCAGCATGCCTTTGCCGACAAAGCCCGCGTGGGCCGGCTCGTGACCGGAACCGCCGCCGGAGATCACCGCCACGTTGTTTTTGTCGAGATCGCGACGCACCACCACGCGAATGGCGGGATCGCTCTCCAGCCGCGCCAGGTTATTCCACGGGCTGGCGATAATGGTTCCTTCAATCACGTCGTTGACGAGGTTGGCGCGTTGATTAAAAAAGAATTGAGACATAACGGATCCTGAAAGTTAAGCGAGTTCCCGGAGGGGACAGCCTCCGGGGTGGAAAGATGGGGCAGGTTAGCCGCGAATCACGCGTTTGCCGGGAATATCAAGGGTGACGGTCTCTCCGTTTTGCAGCGTCGTCAGCACATCGCGCTGCTGGCAAAGCATCGCAATGCCCGCCTGGCGGGCGATAATCGCGCCGTGAGCGTGCTCGCTGCTCTCCTGCAGACAGATTCCCTTCACCTGACGGCCGTCGAGCTGCACGACGGTAGAAGGAAAGATATCGTCGGCTACGAGGATCGAAGGCGCGCTAAACTGCGGCAGCGCTTCGCTGCTCTCGTTAAGGTGACGCAGCGTGCGGTGCAAAATATCTTCAATATCAATATAGCGTGCCTGAAGGTAGGCATCGTCGAGATGGCGATATTGTTGGCTTAAATCGCTCAGCACCTGATGCCACGCCCACTCCGCGCTGCACTGCTCGTCGCGCACGATATCGCACGCTGCCGTATATAAATCAGGATCATCAAGCAGAGTATGATGCCCGGAGAAGATCGCCGCGATGTCGGCGGAATACTTCTCCTCCGCCAGGGCCGTCAGCGCGCTAAGATCGTCCAGCGTCCGATCAATAGCCCGTTTCAGGCGCAGCTGCTGCTGACCGATGGCGGCGCTCTTTTCCCGCGTAACGCTGTTCTGAGGCCGAGGGTAGAGCACGACCTGGCCCTGAATGCGGGCGGCATGGGTGGGCTGCAAAGCGGGAGTCGCCTCCGTTTGCTCGCCAAAGTTCTCCGCCGCCAGCGCCTGGAATGCCGCCAGCGCGGCGTCGGCGTCCGGGCCGCGGGCCAGCAGCCTTAAGGTATCGTTACGGCGCACCTGAAGCAGGGCGATTTGGTTGAGGCTATCCGGCGTGACGCACTTTCCCTCTTTCTCCAGCACCAGGTCGGCGTTGAATCCCGCCAGCGCGGCGACCAGCTTTGACGCCGGGCGAACGTGCAGGCCGTTAGGATTTTGAATCACTACGGAAACCGAGCGCGCGTCGCGGTCATCGGCCAGCGCGGCGGTAAGCGAAGGGGGTTGCGATGGTAACCCGAGCTGTACGCGCTTTGCCTCCAGCGCATTCATGGCGTCTTCAATCACCTTGTCGATGTCGGCCCCGGCGGCGGCGCTCACCGTCGCCGCCAGCGTCCCTTCAACCAGCGGCGCCGCGCACAGGCGGACCTTCGCCGCAATCGCCGGATCGAGCAGATCCAGCGCGGTTTCGGCGCTCAGCAAGGCGCTGCCAATATCCATCATTACCAGCACATGATCGGCGTCGGCGACGGATTCAATGGCCTCCATCACCTTAATCGGATCTGTGCCGATCGGGCTGGCGGGATCGTCAATGCCGGCGGCGATCGCCAGCTTACAGCCATCGTTCATTAACATCTGCCGGGCCAGTTCTCCGACACCTTCGCCCAGACGGGCGCTATGAGAAACAATAACCAGGTTTACCATCGCGTTTTCCTTACTCTTTAGCTGCTGCGGCCAGCATCTGAACCATAAACATCACCGAGGTTGCGCCAGGATCCTGATGCCCGATGCTGCGTTCGCCCAGATAGCTAGCCCGCCCTTTACGGGCCTGCATGGCGATGGTGGCGTTGACGGCGGCTTGCGCCTGTTCGCAGGCAGCATCAAGGGCGCCTGGTATCGACAGGTGCTGTTCGCTGGACTGGCGCAGCGATTCCACCACCGGCAGCCAGACGTCGCACATGGTTTTATCCCCGGGCTCGGCTTTGCCGCGATTCACCACCCCTTCCGCGCCTTCGCGGAAGGTCTGATAAAGCTCTTCCAGCGTCAGGCTCTGATGGGCCTGGGTCACCTGGGCGGCGCGAATAAAGAAGGTGCCGAACAGCGGGCCGCTGGCCCCGCCGACATTGGAGAGCAGCGTCATACCGGTATTTTTAAGAATGAAACCAATGTCTTTATCGGCAATTGACGGCAGTTTTTCCACTACCTTGCTGAAACCACGATGCATATTCAGGCCGTGGTCGGCATCGCCGATTTCCCGGTCCAGACCGGTCAAAAAATCGCTCTCTTTCGTGAAGATATCGCCGCAGCGATAGAGCCAGTCTACGATTTGCGTTCTGCTTAATGACATGTCGTGCTCCTTATTTTCCCCAGTTCAGCGCCGGGGTGTGAACCGGGGCGTCCCATAATGCCAGCGTCTCGTCATCGGCTTTTAACAGGGTGATGGAAAAACCCACCATATCCAGAGAGGTACAGTAGCTGCCGATAAGATTGCGCTCGATAACGATGCCGGTTTCCTCGCAGCGCTGCGTCAGACGGTTATAGACGCCGTAGAGTTCGGACAGCGGCGTGGCGCCGAGGTTGTTGACCAGCGCGATAACCCGATCGCCTTTTTGCAGCGCCTGCTTGGTCTGCGCTACCTCCTGCCACGCGCCTTTCACGTTGTCCCAGTGGCGCAGCGTGCGGCTATAGGCGCCGTTTTCCAGCAGGGTATCGAACATTTCGTCAACGGTGCGATCGAGGGAGGTGAAGCGGCGGCGGTCGATGCCCGGTTCGCCGTGAATGCCGACGCCGAACTCCATCTCATCGTCCTGCAGTTCGAATGAGGGCTGCCCGGCGGCCGGCACGGTGCAGGCGCCGAGCGCGATACCGATAGAGTGGCCGAGGTTGTTGAGCTTGCGCCCCAGTTCGGCGCAGGATTCCAGCGAGTCGCCGCGTTCGGCAGCCGCGCCTACCAGTTTTTCAATCAGCACGGTATTGGCCACTCCGCGCCGTCCGGCGGTGTAGAGGCTATCTTTCACCGCCACGTCGTCATCGACCACCACGGTGGTGACCTTAACGCCGCTTTCGTGCAGCAGCTCGGTGGCGGTTTCGAAGTTAAGAATATCGCCGGTGTAGTTTTTGATAATCAGCAGCACGCCTTCGCCGCCGTCGATGTTCATGGCGCACTCAAACATTTTATCCGGCGTCGGGGAGGTGAAAATTTCCCCCGGACATGCCCCGGAAAGCATGCCCTGGCCAATATATCCGCAGTGCATCGGCTCGTGACCGCTGCCGCCTCCGGAGAGCAGCGCCACTTTTCCGGCCACCGGCGCATCGGCGCGGGTCACGTAGACCGGGTCCTGGTGCAGCCTCAGTTCAGGGTGCGCTTTTGCCAGACCCGCCAGTTGTTCACTCAGGACATCTTCGACACGGTTAATCAGTTTTTTCATTGTTTATTCTCCGTCGGAGTTTCGATGCGGCCTCTCTGCTGATGGAGGCGGTCATCGTGTAGGGGTACCGCCTGACGAGGTGCGATATCGGGCGATGTAATGATTCTGGCTGAGTTAGCGGGAAAAAAAATTGTGATAAAAGGAGTTTCATTACGAAACGTAATTATTCATTTTTGTTCCGAAATGAAACGCTTTTGCGCGAGGAAATGAAAAAATGCGAGCTAAAGCGACTATTTCATCTCGCTTCACCTGGCTGCAAGGTCTGCGTAAAGAAATAAATTTGCCCGTTCTTGCCGCCCATGACGCTGAAAAAGGCCGACGATCGTCCGGTTAGTGGCCTTCTTTTGCGTCGAAGGGGCGGATCGAGATCGCAATCCCACCGTTTCATGTGAATTCATGTTCCAATATGGAACAATAAAATTTATGTGCTGTTTCATATTGGGACAAAAACCGGAAAGATTTTTTTGCCCGCGGCTCGCCCTACAGTGATGGCATCGCTCAGGTAGCGCTTTCGTTCCCGCCTTGAATACATGGCCGGACGAGGAAATACCGGGGCCCATCATGTCAAAAAATGCACTTATTTGAAGGTGAACGGAATGCTAAAAGTTATTCAATCTCCAGCCAAATATCTCCAGGGACCAGATGCATCCACGCTGTTTGGGCAATACGCCAAAAACCTGGCGGACAGCTTTTTCGTGATTGCCGATGACTTCGTAATGAAGCTGGCGGGAGAGAAAGTGCTGGAAGGTTTGCACAGCCACAACATTAGCTGCCATGCGGAGCGTTTCAACGGCGAGTGCAGCCACGTTGAGATCAATCGCCTAATCGCCATTCTGAAGCAGCACGGCTGCCGCGGCGTGGTGGGTATCGGCGGCGGTAAGACGCTCGATACGGCGAAAGCCATCGGCTACTACCAGAAGCTGCCGGTGGTGGTGATCCCGACGATCGCCTCCACCGATGCGCCAACCAGCGCGCTGTCGGTTATCTACACCGAAGCCGGTGAGTTTGAAGAGTATCTGATTTACCCGAAAAACCCGGATATGGTGGTGATGGATACGGCGATTATCGCCAAAGCGCCGGTGCGCCTGCTGGTGGCCGGGATGGGCGATGCGCTTTCAACCTGGTTTGAAGCCAAGGCCTGCTACGACGCCAGAGCCACCAGCATGGCGGGCGGCCAGTCGACGGCGGCGGCGCTGAGCCTGGCGCGCCTGTGCTATGATACGCTGCTGGCGGAAGGCGAAAAAGCCCGCCTCGCCGCCCAGGCCGGGGTGGTGACCGATGCGCTGGAACGCATCGTTGAAGCGAATACCTACCTCAGCGGTATCGGCTTTGAAAGTAGCGGTCTGGCCGCCGCGCACGCCATTCACAACGGTTTCACCATCCTCGAAGAGTGTCACCATCTGTACCATGGCGAGAAAGTGGCCTTTGGTACCCTGGCGCAGCTGGTGCTGCAAAATAGCCCGATGGAAGAGATCGAAACGGTGCTGAACTTCTGCCATACCGTCGGCCTGCCGGTCACGCTGGCGCAAATGGGCGTTAAAGAGGGCATCGATGAGAAAATTCAGGCAGTCGCTAAAGCGACCTGCGCGGAAGGTGAAACCATTCATAATATGCCCTTCCCGGTCAGCGCGCAGAGCGTGCATGCGGCGATTCTGACCGCTGACCTGCTCGGACAGCAGTGGCTGGCGCGCTAATTTATCGTGGTCCAGCCCCGCCTCATTTAAACGATGGGGCGTTTTTCCCCCCCTCTTGCGGTAGCCGCCGGAGGGGTTGTCGTTTATGAAACAGCGGAAATGGATATGACTGCGCAGACTCAGAGCTTTCCTTTGGTGATAACCCAGTCATGGCATCGCTGCAGCAAGTTTATGCAGCGGGAAACCTGGCAGACGCCGCATCAGGCGCAGGGGCTGACCTTTGAATCGATTTGCCGGCGCAAGACCGCGCTGTTGACGATTGGTCAGGCGGCGCTGGAAGATGCCTGGGAGTTTATGGATAACCGCCCCTGCGCGCTGTTTATCCTTGATGAGTCCGCCTGTATTCTCAGCCGCTGCGGCGATCCGCAGACCCTCGACCAGCTGGCGGCGCTGGGATTTCGTGACGGCAGCTACTGCGCGGAAAGCATTATCGGCAGCTGCGCGCTCTCGCTGGCCTCAATGCTCGGGCAGCCGGTCAAAACGACGGGCGAGCAGCATTTTAAACATGCGCTGCACGGATGGTCGTTTAGCTCCACGCCGGTGTTTGATAACCACGGGCGCCTGTTCGGTTCCATTTCCCTGTGCTGCCTGACCGAAGAGCAGGCTTCGCCGGATCTCTCCCTGACCCTGGCTATCGCGCGGGAAGTCGGTAACTCGCTGCTGACCGACAGCCTGTTGTCAGAGTCGAATCGCCATCTTAATCAGATGTACGGTCTGCTGGAGAGTATGGATGACGGGGTGATGGCGTGGAATGAGCAGGGAGTTTTGCAGTTTCTTAACGTGCAGGCCGCGAGGCTGCTGCATCTTGATGCCCAGGCCAGCCAGGGGAAAAACATCAATGAACTGGTGACGCTCCCGGCCCTGCTGCGCCGGGCCATTAAGCACGCGCGCGGGCTGAACCATGTCGAAGTGACCTTTGAGAGCCAGCATCAGTTTGTCGACGCCGTGATTACGCTCAAGCCGATCGTCGAAGAGCAGGGCAACAGCTTTATTCTGCTGCTGCATCCGGTCGAGCAGATGCGCCAGCTGATGACCAGCCAGCTTGGCAAAGTGAGCCATACCTTTGAGCAGATGTCGGCGGACGACCCGGAAACCCGGCGGCTGATTCACTTTGGCCGCCAGGCGGCGCGCGGCGCTTTCCCGGTGCTGCTGTGCGGTGAAGAAGGGGTGGGTAAAGAGCTGCTCAGCCAGGCGATTCACAATGAGAGCGAGCGGGGCGGCGGGCCGTATATCGCGGTCAACTGCCAGCTGTATGCCGACAGCGTCCTGGGCCAGGATTTTATGGGCAGCGCGCCGACGGACGATGAAAACGGTCGCCTTAGCCGTCTTGAGCTGGCCAACGGCGGGACGCTGTTTCTGGAAAAAATTGAATATCTGGCGCCGGAGCTGCAGTCCGCGCTGCTGCAGGTGATCAAGCAGGGGGTATTAACCCGTCTGGACGCCCGTCGCTTGATCCCGGTGGACGTCAAAGTGATCGCCACCACTACCGTCGATCTTGCCAATCTGGTGGAGCAAAACCGCTTTAGCCGCCAGCTTTACTACGCGCTGCACTCTTTTGAAATCGTTATTCCCCCGCTGCGGGCGCGGCGCAACAGTATCCCCTCGCTGGTGCACAATCGTCTTAAGAGTCTGGAGAAGCGTTTTTCCTCGCGGCTGAAGATGGATGATGATGCGCTGGCGCAGCTGGTGGCCTACTCCTGGCCGGGCAATGATTTTGAGCTGAATAGCGTTATCGAGAATATCGCCATTAGTAGCGATAACGGCCATATCCGTCTGAGTAATTTGCCGGAATATCTGTTTGCCGAGCGGCCGGGCGCCGACGCGGGGTCATCGTTGCTGCCCGCCAGCCTGACCTTTAGCGCCATTGAGAAAGAGGCGATTATCCACGCCGCCCGGGTGACCAGCGGTCGGGTACAGGAGATGGCGCAGCTGCTGAATATTGGCCGTACCACGCTGTGGCGAAAAATGAAGCACTACGATATCGATGCCGGTCAGTTTAAGCGCGGACGTATGGAGTAGTTTCCTGGTGACTGGTGCGGAATAGTCGAGTAGAAAAGCAGCACGCAAGCGTTTAGCTGCGGTCTGAATCAAAGAAAGGCAACGATCTCTTTGATATCCCGGCAAAGTTGGGTCCATAGTGTAAGCATGTTCATTACGTGGTTAATTTTAAGGATAAGAGCATGCGAACAGCAATCGATAAAGCCCTGGATTTTATTGGTGGTATGAACACCTCGTTGTCGGTGCCGAATACTATGGATGAAAGTACCGCGAAGGGAATTTTGAAGTATTTACATGAACTAGGCGTACCGGCGAACCCTGCCGACGTTACGGCCCGGGGTGAAAAGGAGGGATGGGATGCCGGGTTCACGGAAAAAGTCGCCGGATGGGCGGACAAAATTGCCTCCGGTAAGCGGATCGTCATTAAAAACCCGGAATTCTTCACCGTCTATATGCGCGAACAGCTGCAGGCGCTGGTGTAACCTGACCTCATTTTAAGCGGCGGCGCCGGATGGGGCTGCATAATGCAAAAAGGGCTGACGATTTCTCGTCAGCCCTTGTTGTATCTGGTGGCCCCTGCTGGACTTGAACCAGCGACCAAGCGATTATGAGTCGCCTGCTCTAACCACTGAGCTAAGGGGCCGTGGCGAAGGATTATAAAGTAACTGTTCCCCGCAATCCAGCCTAAAACGCACGCCTGCTGTTTTTATAAACAACGCATTTTCAATCCTTTATAATGACCTTTTAGGTATTGAGCTGGGGAAAATATGATTAACGATATTCTGGCGCCGAACCTGAGGGTCGTCTTTTGCGGTATCAATCCGGGGAAGTCTTCCGCCCATACCGGTTTTCATTTCGCCCATCCGGGAAATCGCTTCTGGAAGGTGATTCACCAGGCCGGGTTTACCGACCGTCTGCTGAAGCCCGAGGAGGAACTTCAGCTGCTGGATACTCGCTGCGGGATCACCATGCTCGTCGAGCGCCCAACGGTGCAGGCCAGCGAGGTCGAGCTGCTGGAGCTCCGTGACGGTGGCCGGGAGCTGGTCAGAAAAATGGAAGAGTATCAGCCGTATGCGCTGGCGATCCTCGGTAAACAGGCCTTCGAGAAAGCGTTTCAGGTACGCGGCGTAAAATGGGGTAAACAGCAGGTGACCATAGGCGCGACGGAAGTATGGGTGTTGCCAAATCCCAGCGGGCTCAACCGGGCGACGCTGGATAAGCTGGTGGAGGCCTACCGGGAGCTTGACGAGGCGCTGGCAACGCGAGGGCTTTAAGGCACTGCGGACGACTCTGCGCTGGCTAAAGCCTGAGGCTTTAGCCAGCTTTTGCGTTATCGCTAATATTCCCTTTTTCTATCATTAATAGTACTGAGTTAAAAGCGAAGTCGAGAAAGGATTTACGGTCTTTTTCAAGGTGACGTAAAAGATAGGATTCTCTATGTGAGGATTTTTCTACGAGTCCGGTCAGGCAGAGCCAGAACAGCATCGTGACGTCCGCGGCGGGAGCATTCAGCGCGATCTCTTTTTTTTCGGCGGCGTCGGTAATTTGCGCGGCGATAATATGGTTTATCTGCTCACCAATCATAGAGATACTTTTCAACGCTTTATTGTTTTTAGTGATTTTTTCAGAACTCGCGATTTTGCCTGTAATAGCGGGAAAATAGGCAATGCTCGCTTCGTGGAGAGCGATCAGCGCATGGCATAGCTCGCGATAAAAGTCGCGAAATGAATTTTGCCGATTGGCTATTTTTAGCACCTCCTGATGGAAATGCTCCATTCCCTGAAGGATAAGATGATCCAGAATATCTTTTTTATTTTCAAAATAGGTATAAAGCGTTGTTTTGCTAAAACCCGTTTCATGGGCGATCACATCCATGGTGGTATTTTCTATTCCGCGACTGAGAAATAAGGTATTAGATGTGGTTAAAATAACCGTTCTATTAAAATCAGCCAGCTGAATTTTACGCTTGCTATTCATTCCATTTCCCTATGATTTATCTTCCGTTTTAGGCCCTATGGGCTATCCATAAACCCATAGTACAAACGTAAAACGGTGAGTCCAGTTGTTTATCTGCCTATAAAGAAGTAATTAAGAATATGGCCTGAATATATTTTTAAGGGTTTTATATTTTGGTTTTAATATTTCTTAAATAAATGATTACCGTTCAGGCATAAAAAAAGCCAGTCATTTGACTGGCTTTTTGCGGTACGCGGCGATAATTAATCGTCGAGGAAGCTACGCAGCACTTCAGAGCGGCTCGGATGACGCAGTTTACGCAGCGCCTTCGCTTCGATCTGACGGATACGTTCGCGGGTAACGTCGAACTGTTTACCCACTTCTTCCAGCGTGTGATCGGTATTCATGTCGATACCGAAGCGCATACGCAGGACTTTCGCTTCTCGGGCGGTCAGGCCAGCCAGAACGTCATGGGTGGCGGCGCGCAGGCTCTCGGTGGTGGCAGAGTCCAGCGGCAGCTCGAGGGTGTTATCCTCGATGAAATCTCCCAGATGCGAATCTTCATCGTCGCCAATCGGCGTTTCCATGGAGATCGGCTCTTTGGCGATTTTCAGCACCTTACGAATTTTATCTTCCGGCATCAGCATACGCTCGGCCAGCTCTTCCGGCGTCGGCTCGCGGCCCATCTCCTGCAGCATCTGGCGGGAAATACGGTTGAGCTTGTTGATCGTCTCAATCATATGCACCGGAATACGGATGGTGCGCGCCTGGTCTGCGATAGAGCGGGTGATCGCCTGACGGATCCACCAGGTTGCGTAGGTGGAAAACTTATAGCCGCGGCGGTATTCAAACTTATCAACCGCTTTCATCAGACCGATGTTGCCTTCCTGGATCAGGTCGAGGAACTGCAGACCGCGGTTGGTGTATTTCTTGGCGATCGAGATAACCAGACGCAGGTTCGCTTCAACCATCTCTTTCTTCGCACGGCGGGCTTTCGCTTCACCGATGGACATGCGACGGTTGATATCTTTTACCTGCTCAATGGTCAGGCCGGTCTCTTGCTCAATTTGCTGCAGCTTCATCAGGCCGCGCTGGACGTCTTCTTTTACGTCAAGCAGCTTCTCTGACCACGGCTTGTTCATGGCGATGGCCGCGTTGAACCAGGTTTCGCTGGTTTCGTTGCCGGTGAACAGAGTGATGAAGTTTTTCTTCGGCATTTTGCACTGTTCAACGCACAGCTTCATGATAATACGTTCTTGAGTACGAACGCGATCCATCATGACACGCATGCTGTTAACCAGGTAATCAAACTGCTTCGGCACCAGACGGAACTGTTTGAACACTTCAGACAGCTTGAGGATCTCTTCCTGCGCTGCGGCGTGGCTACGACCTTTCGCTTTGATGGTGTCGCGGGTCAGTTCGTACTGCGTACGCAGTTCGGCGAATTTCTCGCGCGCCAGCTCAGGGTCGATGCTGTTGTCGTCATCGCTGCTGTCGTCGTCTTCTTCTTCATCTTCGTCTTCGTCGTCATCCATCTCTTCCTGAGAGAGTTCAGAACCGACGTGAGTGGCGGTTGGCGCCAGATCTTCTTCAGCGTTCGGGTCGACAAAGCCGGTGATCAGATCGGACAGGCGCGCTTCTTCCGCTTCAACGCGATCGTACTGCTCCAGCAGATAGGTGATCGCTTCCGGGTATTCCGCAACCGAGCACTGGACCTGGTTAATCCCGTCTTCGATGCGTTTAGCGATGTCAATTTCGCCTTCGCGCGTCAGCAGTTCGACGGTACCCATTTCGCGCATGTACATGCGCACCGGGTCGGTTGTGCGTCCTATTTCAGACTCAACGCTGGAGAGAACCTGCGCGGCAGCTTCTTCCGCATCTTCGTCGGTATTGTTGTTCGTTTCAGCAAGCAAGAGATCATCGGCATCCGGTGCTTCTTCCATCACCTGAATGCCCATGTCGTTGATCATTTGGATGATGTCTTCGATCTGGTCGGAGTCGACGATATCTTCCGGCAGATGGTCATTGACCTCGGCATAGGTCAGATAGCCTTGCTCCTTACCACGTTGGACAAGAAGCTTCAGCTGTGACTGCGGGTTTTGCTCCATAAGACGGTATCCACACTTAATTCGTTTGATTGGTGTAAGCAGGCGAACTGCCAACATTTAAAGCGAGGGCGTACTTATATTATTGCCGCTGCGCCTCGAGCGGCTGTCGGGGGCTTCCCGAACGATATTCGGCAGTTAAGCCGTTAAATACGTCATCCTTCAAGTTGTCTTAGCGTTAGCTGCGTTCCTTCATCCTGGTCATGGATTTATGTTTCCTTCCAGGAGTTCGTTCTCTTGCTGCCTTGATACAACTTGAATGATTTAATCTTTCGCTTATTTTTTGGCCAGTTCCTGGCTGATAGTCCAGAGCTCCCGGCGTTCTTCACTGCTTAAACCGTGCGTGCGGTCGCGAGCTATCAACTCTTCTTGCCGCAGTTCCAGCAGTGAATCAAACATATGGTTGAGCGAGTCGGTGAAGGTTTTTTCAGCAATATCCTTATCTGCTATATCGTCCCACATCGACAGTTTTTCAAGGGTTGCGGCTTCATTTGTGCCGCGATACTGCTCTAAAAGCAGTCCGGTAGTCAGGCCCGGCTGTGCTAAACAGGTTTTAACCAGTTCGTTGAACAAACCAAGCCCGGGCATTTTACGCGGGTCCAGCCCTTCGAGAGGCGGTACCAGCGGGGCCAGGTCCGGGTTTTGTACCAGTAGTCCTATCAGTATACGCATGGTCGTGCGTTTTAGCTGCGGAGCAGGGCGCTGGATGCCATTTTCAGACTGTTTTGGCATTAAACGTTCAAGCTGCGCATCGTCTAAAATCCCCAGCTTATTGCCTAACTCCTGACGCAGATAAATGCGCAGCGTTTCGCCCGGTACCTGAGTTATTAGCGGCAAGGCTAACGTACTCAGCTGCGCGCGTCCGTCCGGGGTGCTCAAATCCACCTGCGGTAGCAGGCTGTTGAACAAAAACGTGGAGAGCGGCTGAGCCTGCTCCATCCGCGCTTCAAATGCGGCTTTCCCCTCTTTGCGCACCAGCGTATCCGGATCTTCGCCATCCGGCAGAAACATAAAGCGTAGCTGACGCCCGTCGGTCATATACGGCAGCGCCGTTTCCAGCGCGCGCCAGGCGGCATCGCGGCCAGCCCGGTCGCCGTCGTAGCAGCAAACCACCTGATTGGTGACCCGGAACAACAGCTGAATATGGTCAGCGGTCGTCGACGTTCCTAACGACGCAACGGCATAGTTGATGCCGAATTGCGCCAGTGCCACCACGTCCATATAGCCTTCGACCACCAGCAGGCGGGACGGTTCAGCGTTGTCCTGCTGCGCTTCATAAAGACCGTACAGCTGGCGGCCTTTATGGAAAATATCGGTCTCCGGGGAGTTCAGGTACTTCGGCAGGGCATCACCCAGCACGCGACCACCAAAACCAATCACCCGGCCTCGCTTATCGCGGATGGGGAACATCACCCGTTCGCGGAAGCGGTCGTAACTGCGCCCCTGATCGTTCGTGACCAGCATGCCTGCATCAATCAGCGACTGGCGATTTTCTTGATTACCGCCAAAACGTTTTAAAACGTTGTCCCAGCCGGGAGGGGCGTAGCCAATCGCAAAGCGCGTAATGACCTCACTGCTTAAGCCGCGTTTTTCCAGATACTGGCGCGCGGGGTCGGCGGCGGGTTGCATCAGAGACTGTTGATAAAACGTGTTCAGACCATCCATCAGCTGATAAAGATTTTGCCGCTGATGGCGCTCAATCTGGCTGGGCCCGCTACCTGCTTCATACGGCACGTCAAGATTATGCATGGCGGCCAGCTCTTCGACGGTTTCCACGAACTCGAGCTTGTCGTAGTTCATCAGGAAGTCGATAGCGTTGCCGTGCGCACCGCAGCCAAAGCAGTGGTAAAACTGTTTTTCACCATTGACGGTGAAAGAGGGGGTTTTTTCGTTATGGAACGGACAGCACGCGTGATAATTCTTGCCCTGCTTTTTCAGCTTTACCCGGGCATCGATCAGATCGACGATGTCGGTGCGCGCCAGCAGGTCATTGATAAATACTCGTGGGATTCGTCCAGCCATATGCCCCGTTTTATACACTTGAGCCTTCAGATTGCCTCTGCGTTGGCTAAGTTCGTTCACCCCTGCCACTTACTTGAGTAAGCGCCGGGACTCACTCCCTTGCTGCCTGAGTGCATCCTGAATGATGTCGTGTATATGCTAATGCATAAACGAAAATAAGCCGCGCATTCCTTTCGGAAGCACGGCCTTACAACTACAACTCGGTCTGAATTGAGAGCTATGCTCCCAACAGATTAGTACAGACGAGTGCGGCGTGCGTTTTCGCGAGCCAGTTTCTTCGCGTGACGTTTCACTGCTGAAGCTTTAGCGCGTTTACGTTCGGTAGTCGGTTTTTCATAGAACTCACGACGACGAACTTCCGCCAGAACACCTGCTTTTTCGCATGAACGTTTGAAGCGACGCAGCGCTACGTCGAACGGCTCGTTTTCACGTACTTTAATTACCGGCATGTAACTCTCACCTTTGATAAATTCGGTTTGCCGCTGGCATCAGCGCCAGCTTATTTCAAAATGGTGCGGAATTTTACTGCAATTGCTGCTGCTTTGTAAAGCACCGACGCGATTTTTGAAAGGGACTTTTATAAGGACAGGGAGTATACACGAAGTGAACGCCAGGGGTGAGGAAAGTTTTACATCAACCCGCATTGGTCCTACACTGCGCGGTATTGAAACGAGGTAAAACTAGCCATGCGTGTACTGGGAATTGAAACATCCTGCGATGAAACCGGCATCGCCATTTATGACGACGAAAAAGGTCTGTTAGCCAACCAGCTGTATAGTCAGGTGAAATTGCACGCTGACTACGGCGGCGTGGTGCCTGAGCTGGCCTCGCGCGACCACGTGCGTAAAACTGTCCCCCTGATTCAGGCGGCGCTCAAGGAAGCCGGGCTGACGGCAAAGGATATTGATGCCGTTGCGTATACGGCGGGCCCGGGTCTGGTTGGCGCGCTGCTGGTCGGCGCCACGGTTGGCCGATCGCTGGCGTTCGCCTGGAACGTGCCGGCGATCCCGGTACACCATATGGAAGGGCACCTGCTGGCGCCGATGCTGGAAGATAATCCGCCGCAGTACCCTTTTGTCGCGCTGCTGGTTTCCGGCGGTCATACCCAGCTGATCAGCGTCACCGGCATTGGCCAGTACGAGCTGTTAGGCGAGTCTATTGACGACGCGGCGGGCGAAGCCTTCGATAAGACGGCTAAACTGCTGGGGCTGGATTATCCCGGCGGCCCGATGCTGTCGAAGATGGCTTCTCAGGGCACCGAAGGGCGCTTTGTCTTCCCGCGACCGATGACCGACCGCCCCGGCCTGGATTTCAGCTTCTCTGGTCTGAAAACCTTTGCCGCGAACACCATCCGCAACAACGGCGATGACGACCAGACCCGCGCCGATATCGCCCGCGCGTTTGAAGACGCGGTCGTGGATACGCTGATGATTAAGTGCCGCCGCGCACTGGAGCAAACCGGCTTTAAACGGCTGGTGATGGCGGGGGGCGTCAGCGCTAACCGTACGCTGCGCGCGAAGCTGGCGGAAATGATGCAAAAGCGCGGCGGGGAAGTCTTCTATGCCCGTCCTGAATTTTGCACCGATAACGGCGCGATGATTGCCTATGCCGGGATGGTTCGTCTGCGCTCCGGGGCGAAAGCGGAGCTCGGCGTGACCGTTCGTCCGCGCTGGCCGCTGGCTGAACTCCCGGCGGCATAACGTCTGATGTTTCACAGGCCGACGTCCTGTCGGCCTGCCTTCCTGACTTATTCCATACTCTTACACAGCGAGCAAATCGCGCCCTGATGCTTGTGCGAATGCATTACGTCCGGACGTTCGTACTCCTCCCGGCAGCTCAGGCAGCGGTAAACGGTGGTCGACGCGTTGCCCTGCGCATCGTAGCGCGGCTCGGGGATCCCGTCATCGCGCTGTTTAATGTAATAGCGCCCGCGGGTGGCGATCCCCATGACCGGCGTCATTACGAAAGCCACCGCCAGCGCGATCAGCGGCGAGAACGGCGCCAGCGTTTCGCCCAACAGGCCGAAGAAGGCGCTAATCGACAGGCCTGCTGCGAGGGCAAAAGCCACCACGCCCACCGGGTTGACGTTATAGATCATCCCGCGACGATACTCCGGCTGCGCCGGGGCCAGCTTCAGCAGGCCTTTGTTGACGGTGATATCGGTGGCGACCACCACCACCCAGGCGATGGCAAAGTTGGAATAGAAGCCGAGGATCCACGCCAGAGCGCTGAACATGTCGCCTTCCATCAGGGCAAGGGCAATGGTCAGGTTGACGATGACGAAAATAATCCGCCCCGGGTAGCGCTTGGTGGTACGCGTCCAGGCGCTGGTCCACGCCAGCGAGCCGGAATAGGCGTTGGTGACGTTAATTTTAATCTGCGAGATAACCACCAGTATCACCGCGAGGGTAAGCGCCAGCCAGCCGGGGACCAGGTTATCGAAGACGCTGACGAACTGCTGTACCGGCTCGGTGTTATGCACTGCCGGGAAGCGGGTCAGCAGATAGAAGCCGAGGAAAGCGCCGATAATCTGTTTAATCGCGCCTAACACGACCCAGCCCGGACCAGCGGAGAACACCGCCAGCCACCAGCTTTTGCTGTTTTCCGCGGTCTTCGGCGGCATAAAGCGCAGGTAGTCGATCTGCTCGCCAATCTGCATGATCAGCGACAGGCATACCCCCGCGCCGAGCATAATGGCGGTCAAGTCTACCGTTGCGGCGTTGTTTTTACCGGCGAAGTTCATAAACCCATCCACCAGATCCGGGTCTTTGGCGATAAGCCAGGCCACCGGAACCACCATCAGGACCAGCCACAGCGGCGTTGTCCAGACCTGAAGGCGAGTTAGCGCCTTCATGCCGTAGACCACCAGCGGCAATACCATCAGCGTGGCGATGAGGTAGCCCATCCACAGCGGGATCCCCAGGCCCACCAGCAGCCCCTGCGCCATGATCGAGCCTTCAAGCGCGAAGAAGATAAAGGTAAATCCGGCGAAGATAATGCTGGTGATCACCGAGCCAAAGTAGCCGAAACCGGCGCTGCGGGTGATCAGGTCGAGGTCGATGTTATAGCGCGCGGCGGTAATCGCCAGTGGGATACCGGTAAGAAAAATAACCAGCGCCGCCAGTAGGATCGCGTAAATCGCATTGGTGGTGCCCCACGCCATGCCGATGCTGGCGCCGATAGAAAAGTCAGCCAGATAGGCGATGCCGCCTAAGGCGGTCACCGCCACAACCCCCGGTCCCCAGCGGCGAAAGCTCAGCGGAGCATAGCGAAGGGTATAATCTTCCAGCGTTTCTTTTGAGCCGGAGGCACTGGTTTGCGCAGGTAAATCAGTTTTTATATCCAGTGATGACATAGTCATTCCTTAATGGTTAGGCATGACTGGAATTAGCAAACCTTATGCCACATCGCAGGGCAGGCGCTATCAGGGCTTCATGAAGGGGATGGCTAAAGAGAGGGCAGGGCATGCACCATCCCGACACCTCTGCGCCGGGATGGTGCAGGGGTTACTTGCCGAGCATGCCTTTGTCTTCGATAAAGGCGATGATATTTTGCAGGCCGTCGCCGCTTTTCAAGTTGGTGAAGCTCCACGGGCGTTCGCCGCGCATGCGCAGGGTATCTCGCTCCATCACTTCCAGAGACGCGCCCACGTACGGTGCAAGATCGGTTTTGTTGATCACCAGGAAGTCGGATTTGGTGATCCCCGGTCCGCCTTTGCGCGGGATCTTTTCCCCTTCCGCCACGTCGATGACGTAGATGGTGAGATCCGCCAGCTCCGGGCTGAAGGTGGCGCTCAGGTTATCGCCGCCGCTTTCCACAAAGATGAGATCGAGATTGCCGAATTTCTCGCTCAGCGCTTCCACCGCGGCAAGGTTCATTGACGCGTCTTCCCGAATGGCGGTATGCGGGCAGCCGCCGGTTTCGACGCCGACAATTCGTTCAGGCTCCAGGGCGCCGGCTTCGGTGAGAATGCGCTGATCTTCTTTGGTGTAGATATCGTTGGTCACCACCGCCAGCTGCCAGGTGTCGCGCATGGCTTTGCAGAGGGCTTCCAGCAGCGCCGTTTTTCCGGAGCCGACCGGGCCGCCGACGCCGACGCGCAGCGGTTGCTTAATCATGTTCATACTTTCTCCTAAGAACGGAATAATCGGGAATACTGGGTTTCGTGCCGGGCGGAAGCGATAGCCGCCAGCGGCGTCGCCGAACCGAGGGCGTCGTCCGGGGCGGCGAGGGCGCTGTCCATGTCCGCCGCGTAGCGGTCGCACAGGCGTAGAATCAACTGCTGGGCCGCCTGCTGGCCAAAGGGCACCAGCTTGACGCCCGCCATCACCGCGCTTTCAATCCAGCTATAGCCAAGGCTCAGGGCCAGGTCAGGAATGGCGATTTGCCAGCGTACGCCGAGCCACGCCATGCCGGTTAGCTGACTTTGCTGGCACAGCTTGCGCCACTCGGGCGGGCAGTCCGGCTGCCAGTCGGCCAGCAGCCGGGTGAAGGCCGCGCCGCGGTTGCGCTCTTCATCGCGCAGCTCGCGGGTTTCCCGGCAGGCGAGCAGGTAAGCGGTCCAGCGCCTGGCGCAGGCCAGATCGCCCGCTTCGCAGGCCCGGTAAAGCCGGGCGAACAGCGGCAGATCGACGGTAAAAAAGCTCTGCTCCATCTGCCGCAGCTGCCAGCGCTCAAAGGCGGCGGTATCCGCTACCCAGCCCGCTTCCACCGCCCACTCCAGCCCCTGGGACCAGCTGTAGCCGCCAACCGGGAGGCTGCTGCTGGCAAGCTGCATTAAGCGCAGACGTTTTTCCGGCGTCGGCATTTAGTGGCTGTGCTCATGATGGTGATGATGGTGATGGTCGTGTGATTCGCTGGCGTAGGCACCGGCTTCCGGTTCAAACGGCAGATGCGCGAAATCCACGGCCAGACCAAACTGGCGCAGCATATCGTCCAGGACGTGATCGTGATGATAGCGCAGCTCGCCGGGCATAATTTGCAGCGGCACGTGGCGATTGCCAAGGTGATAGCAGGCCTTCGCCAGCACAAAGGGGTCATCGCAGCGTACGACCGAAACGGCTTCATCGGCGGCGATCACTTCGATGAACTCGCTGCCGTTTTCGTTGCTGAGAATATCGCCGCCGCGCAGCAGCAGGCCGCGCGGCAGCAGCAGGCCCGCCTGACGACCATCGTTAAGCGTGACTTTTATGCGGCTTTTTACCCGCACGTCAATCGGCAGGGTAACGCTGGCCGTGGCCTGCGCCGGGGTCTCCACCCGTTGGGTTAAATAAAGCATGTGCGCTCCTTAAAACAGGAAATAACGTTGCGCCATCGGTAGCACGTCCGCCGGATCGCTGGTAATCAGTTCGCCGTCGATGCGCACCTCGTAGGTTTGCGAATCCACGGTAATATTGGGCAGCAGGCCGTTGTGGTGCATATCGGCTTTTTGTACCTCGCGGCAGCCTTTCACCACCGCCGTCGCGCTGTGCAGGTTCAGCCGTTCAGCGACGCCGTTTTCCGCCGCCGCCTGCGACAGGAAGGTCAAACGGCAGCGGTGACGGGCGCTGCCCAGCGCGCCGAACATCGGGCGATAGTGCACCGGCTGCGGCGTTGGGATAGAGGCGTTGATGTCGCCCATCGGCGCCATGGCGATCATGCCGCCTTTAACGATTGTCGCCGGTTTCACGCCGAAGAACGCCGGGGACCACAGCACCAGATCCGCCAGTTTACCGGCTTCAATCGAGCCGACTTCGTGGGCGATACCGTGGGTCAACGCCGGATTAATCGTGTATTTGGCGATATAGCGCTTTACGCGGAAGTTGTCGTTATCGCCGCTCTCTTCCGCCAGCGGGCCGCGCTGAACTTTCATCCGGTGCGCTACCTGCCAGGTACGTAACACCACTTCGCCGACGCGCCCCATCGCCTGCGAATCAGACGAGGTAAGGGAGAAGGCGCCGAGGTCGTGCAGGACGTCTTCCGCGGCGATGGTTTCCCGCCGAATGCGCGATTCGGCAAACGCCACGTCCTCGGCGATATCCGGATCGAGGTGATGGCAAACCATCAGCATATCCAGATGTTCGTCAATGGTGTTGACGGTATAGGGCAGCGTCGGGTTGGTCGACGACGGTAAAATATTGGGGTGCGCGCAGGCGGTAATAATATCCGGCGCATGGCCGCCGCCCGCGCCTTCGGTATGGAAAGTATGGATAGTGCGCCCGCCGATGGCCGCCAGGGTATCCTCAACGAATCCGGACTCATTGAGGGTATCGCTGTGCAGCGCGACCTGCACGTCCATTTCGTCAGCCACGGTCAGCGCGCAGTCGATTGCCGCCGGGGTCGCGCCCCAGTCTTCGTGAATTTTCAGGCCGATAACCCCGGCCGCGACCTGCTCACGCAGCGCGTCGGGATTCGAGCCGTTGCCTTTACCCAGTAGGCCGATATTGACCGGCAGGCTGTCGGCGGCCTGCAGCATCCGCGAGATATACCACGGCCCTGGCGTACAGGTCGTGGCGTTGGTGCCCGCCGCCGGGCCGGTCCCGCCGCCGATCATGGTGGTGACGCCGGAGACCAGCGCCTCTTCCGCCTGCTGCGGGCAGATCCAGTGAATATGCGTATCGACGCCGCCGGCGGTGACGATCTTACCTTCCGCCGCAATAATTTCCGTGGCCGCGCCGATCGGGATCGTGACGTTGGGCTGAATATCCGGATTGCCGGCTTTGCCGATCGCGAAGATCCGTCCGTCTTTGACGCCAATATCGGCTTTGACGATCCCCCAGTAATCGACGATCAGGGCGTTGGTCAGCACCAGATCCACGCACCCGGCGGAAAGCATCTGTCCCTGCCCCATTCCGTCGCGGATCACTTTACCGCCGCCAAATTTGACCTCTTCGCCGTAGGTGGTCAAATCATCTTCGACCTCGATCCATAGCTCGGTGTCGGCCAGGCGAACTTTATCGCCGGTGGTAGGGCCGAACATGTCGGCATAGGCCTGACGTGAAATTTCACTCATCGTTTGCCTCCAGCGCGCCCATCACCTCGCCGCGAAAACCGTACACCGCACGGGTTCCGGCCAGCGCCACCAGCTCCACCTCGCGTTTTTGACCCGGCTCGAAGCGCACTGCGGTGCCGGCAGCGATATTCAGCCGATAGCCGGTCGCCTGCTGGCGATCGAACTTCAGCGCCGGGTTGACCTCGGCGAAGTGGTAATGCGAGCCGACCTGAATCGGCCGGTCGCCGTGATTTTCAACAATAATGCTGCAGGTTGCGCGGCCAGCGTTGAGGGCTATCTGTCCGGGCTTTATCTGATATTCTCCAGGGATCATCACGCTACCTCAGATTATCGGATTATGAACGGTGACCAGCTTCGAGCCGTCCGGGAAGGTGGCTTCGACCTGGATATCGGGGATCATTTCCGGCACGCCTTCCATGACCTGGTCACGGCTCAGGACGTGGCGTCCCTCTTCCATCAGCTCGGCGACGCTTTTGCCATCGCGCGCGCCTTCCATAATAAAGGCGCTAATCAGGGCCACGGATTCGGGATAGTTGAGCTTCAGGCCGCGGGCCAGGCGACGCTCCGCCACCAGTGCGGCGGTAAACAGCAACAGCTTGTCTTTTTCTCTGAGTGTCAGTTCCATAGCGTTCTCTTAAGTCAGCCAGATTCGGGGAAGTACCGGAGATTTGCCGGTCAGATGCGGGCGCATGAATTGCCAGATATCGCGCATCGCCCGCTGGCAAAGCAGATTATCATCGCTTAAAAAACGTACCGTTAGCAGGCCGTCGGTGAGCGTAGCGCCGGCGTAATTTGCCAGCGGCGTAAGCTTTTCGCGTACGCCTTCCAGCAGCGTTTCGTTCGCCGGGTAGAACAGCATCGTTCCCACCCACGGCTGCTGCGCGACGCAGGCCAGCTGTCCATCGGCCAGGCTCAGGCGCTCAATCAGCAGCGGAGAGCCGTCGACCCACACTTCCAGCCGATTGGCGAGCGCGCCGTGGCTAAAAGCTTCGCCGATAACCGGTCGGCCAAGGCACAGCAGGTCCCAGGCCAGCAGCGTGCTGGAGGCGGCGAGATGAAAGGCGGTAGACAAAGCGGCGTTGGCGCCGGGAAAGAAGATCGCGTCCTGCGGCAGCCACTCGAGCGTCGAGTTTTCGGCCAGCGTCAGGGTTTGCTGAAGCCGCGCCTGCGCGCCGCTGCTGCGATAAAACTTGCTGGCGCCGGGCATGGTGATCAGGGTATGGCAATCGGCATCAATGGTCGCGCTAATGGTGAGCTCATCGCCGCCGACGATGCCGCCGGGCGGATGAAGCAGATAGAGGTGGCAGGTCTCTGCTTCGGGATAAAACGGGCGCTGAACGGTGAGGGGACCGACATGGCGACGGGAGGCGAGCGTGGTTTTCCCGCCGAGAAATTGAAACTGGAGGTCCAGCGTGGCCTGCCAGCCTTTTTTATTCTGTGCTAACACGGTGCCGTGCAATGTCGCGCCCCTGCAAAATCAAGATAAAACAGCAGCGAAGAGTATTGATCGGGGGGCAATCATCCCGATCATATGAAAAGCTTATGCCCGTCATACTTCGAGCCGCAGCGGCGTTGGCTACGGGCTACTCGGCCCATCCATGGGCCTCGCCCTGGCGGACCGTCGCAAGCGACGTTCAAATCTGCTCCCGGCAGATTTGTCGCTCGCCCGAATCACTGACTGGAGTAAGCTCATTGCCGCCTTGCGGCGAAGCAAAGGTTATTTCTGCTCCGGCGCTTTTTTCTTCTTTTTGAAACGAGACCAGATTCGGGTTTCCTGACGACGCCACAAACGCTGAATGTTGTCATGATGGCGCAGCAGGATCAGGCACGACAGCATCGAAACGGGGAAAGTGTACTGCGGTTTGAACCACCAGACATAGAAGGGCGCAATCAGCGCGCTCACGATGGCCCCAAGAGAGGAGTAGCCGCTGAGCAGAATCGTCAGCAGCCAGGTTCCGGCCATTACGCCGGTAAGATCCCAGCCGATTGGGGCAATGGCGCCGAAGGCGGTCGCCACGCCTTTACCACCGCGGAAGTTAAAAAATACCGGCCAGATATGGCCCACGCAGGCGGCAATCGCCACCAGACCGAGCCAGAACGGGGTCAGGCCTAGCGCCCACGCGCCCCAGACCGGCAGCATGCCTTTCAGCACATCAAAAATCAGTACCGCTACGGCTGCGCCTTTGCCGCCAATTCGCAGGACGTTCGTCGCCCCAGGATTGCCGGAGCCGTTGTCGCGAGGGTCAGGAAGGCCAGCGAGGCGGCAAACGAGAATGGCGCTGGAGATTGAGCCGCAGAGGTAGGCGAGGATAACCAGTCCAGGCGCGATTGCACTCATCAGCTGTTCCATTTAGAAAGAGTTGGTTTATCCCCAGCGCTGTCGGCGCGTTGGCCCGCCCGGACGCATCGCAACGCCGTGCGCCTGGAGCCTTGCCGCGTCGCGGTCTTACTGCAACGCAAATTATTTAGGGGATGTCTTTGCATCTGTGGATAATACGCATAATTGGTCAGAAGTGGTATCCGGTTTAGTCAAAAAGCAGGCGGGTCGTGATGGATATTGTATTTATAGAGCAACTTTCGGTAATCACCACAATTGGTGTTTACGACTGGGAACAAACCATCGAACAGAAGCTGGTGTTCGATATCGAAATGGCGTGGGATAACCGCAAAGCGGCGGCCAGCGATGATGTCAGCGATTGCCTCAGCTATGCTGATATCAGCGAGCTGGTGATCAACCACGTTGAGGGAGCGCGCTTTGCGCTGGTGGAGCGCGTGGCGGAAGAGATCGCCGACCTGCTGCTGGAAAAGTTTCAATCGCCATGGGTACGTATTAAAGTCAGCAAGCCCGGCGCGGTAGCGCGAGCGGCCAACGTTGGCGTCATTATTGAACGTGGCCTTAATCTGAAACAAAACTTTTCAGGTCATACTCGTTAAACAAAGCGTGTTTATACCGGTCATAGAATCCGGCTATCAGGCTATGCTATTTGCCGTTTTGTTCCAGAACAGCGCTCGAAATCCTTGCGTACAACCTGTACGCTCAGTTTTCTGCGCGCTGTCTGTGGCCAAATAAGCACGCCTGATAGCTCGGTTCTTCGTTCCTGGTTTTTTTCATTTTACTTTTTAAAGGGTTTAATTGGATGAGCGATATACACTCGCTGCTGATAGCGGCAATATTGGGTGTGGTTGAGGGTTTGACAGAGTTTTTACCTGTCTCCAGTACTGGTCATATGATTATTGTCGGTCATCTGCTGGGTTTTGAAGGCGATACCGCAAATACTTTTGAAGTAGTGATTCAGCTTGGTTCCATTCTGGCCGTTGTGGTGATGTTCTGGCGCCGTCTGTTTGGCCTTATCGGCATTCATTTTGGTAAAAAGCCCGAACATGAAGGCCAGGGCAGCGGTCGCCTGTCGCTTATTCATATTCTCTTGGGGATGGTCCCGGCGGTGGTGCTGGGGCTAATTTTCCACGATACCATCAAGTCGCTGTTTAACCCGATTAACGTGATGTATGCGCTGATTGTGGGCGGTGTGCTGCTGATCGCGGCGGAAGTGCTGAAGCCAAAACAGCCGCGCGCGGTGGGCATTGATGATATGACCTATCGTCAGGCGTTCGTCATCGGCTGCTTCCAGTGTCTGGCGCTATGGCCGGGCTTCTCGCGTTCCGGAGCGACGATTTCCGGCGGGATGCTGATGGGTGTAAGCCGCTATGCGGCCTCTGAGTTCTCGTTCCTGCTGGCGGTGCCGATGATGATGGGCGCAACCGTACTGGATATGTACAAGAGCATTGGGTTCCTCAACGCCAGCGATATTCCGATGTTTGCCGTCGGTTTTGTCACGGCGTTTATCGTTGCGCTGATTGCGATTAAAACCTTCCTGCAGCTGATTAAACGTATTTCGTTTATCCCGTTCGCCATTTACCGCTTTATCGTCGCGGCAGCGGTCTACGTGGTCTTCTTCTAAGCGCCCGCCCTCAGTCGCGCGGCTGAGGGCAACGCTTTTCTTTCCAGCGGGCGACGGCCTGAATTCGCCGACGCGTTAGCTCTTCACGAATCTCAACGCCCTGAAAACCTTCCGCCAACACCTCTTTTGTTGAAACCGACCGGGCAACTTCCCAGGCTTCCAGCAGCAGGCGTCCCTGCGGATAATCGCAGGCTTCAAAGCCGGTGCGCCCGCGCACGTCGGCCTCGCTGGTTAAGGCGATTTGCCTGACACGATGCGGCTTGCGCCAGGCGTCGATATTATCGAACAGCTTGACCAGCGTTTTCGGCTGCAGGATGGGGAGCGTATGAATCAGATCGTGAAATTCGGCGACCAGCTTAGCCAGGTCGCGAATGTCGTTCGGTACTCGCAGACGGGCGCAGAGCTGCTCGACCAGCTTAACCCCCGCCGGGCCGTGACCATGATGGCGGGGCCAGAGCGCTTTCGGCGTTAGCCCTTTCCCCAGGTCGTGGCATAGCGTGGCAAAACGGACATCCACTTCCGGAGAGAGCATCGCCGCCATGGTGACGGTCATCAGCGTGTGCAGACCAGTGTCGATTTCCGGGTGCCATTTCGCCGGAGCAGGTACGCCATAAAGGGCGTCGACTTCCGGGAACAGCACCTTGAGCGCCCGGCAGTCGCGTAGTGTCTGGAAGAAGACCTGCGGGTTGCGGGTGGCAAGGGCGCTTTCCGTCTCTTTCCACACCCGCTCAGGCGTGAGGTGCGCCAGCTCGCCGGCATCGGCCATCGCGCGCATCAGCGCCATGGTTTCATCGGCGATGCGGAAACCCAGGTGCGCGTAGCGGGCGGCAAAGCGCGCCACGCGCAGGACGCGTAGCGGATCCTCGCTAAAAGCGGGCGAGACGTGGCGCAACAGGCGCTGGCGTAAGTCAGTCTGGCCGCCGAAGGGATCGATAATCTGGCCGTCGGCGTCCTGGGCCAGCGCATTGATCGTCAGATCGCGGCGCAGCAGATCTTGTTCAAGGGTAACGTCGGCTGCGGCATAGCAGGTAAAGCCGGTGTAACCGGAACCTGACTTGCGCTCGGTACGCGCCAGGGCATACTCTTCGCGGCTTTGCGGATGAAGGAACACGGGAAAATCACGGCCTACCTGCTGGTAGCCCGCGTCGAGAAGTTGCTGAGGCGTGGCGCCAACCACGACCCAATCTTTGTCTTTAACCGGTAGCCTTAATAACGCATCTCGTACTGCACCACCGACCAGATAAACCTTCACGCCTTACTCTCCCGTCTTCATTTTCTTACGATGATACGTAAGTCTGGCAGAGAAGACGAATTAGTTCATCCAACGGTCTTTGCGTTTGCGGCTCGGTACCAGGTGCGGCAACACCAGTCCGAGGATCAGGCCGACGCCCAGCACGCCGCCGCCGTACATAAACCACTGCATGATAATGGTGCGCTGTTTGTCATCAAGCTGCAGATTCGCGGCGTTTACCTTTTTCTGCGCGACAACCAGCTCATTTTTCAGCTTTTGGTTCTCTTCTTTCAGGCCGTTGATAACGGCGTCGCTACCGGCGACTTTCTTCTGCATGTCCGCCGTGCGCTGGTTCCAGGTGGTGTCGATATTGTTCAGTTTGTCGGTCAGGGTTTTGACCTGGTTTTCCAGATCCGGCACGCGGGTGCGCAGGCTGGGCTCGTTGCTCAGCTCTTTCAGGGGGATCCAGGCTGTACGGCCGCTGCCGTCGCGTACCTGAGCATAGTTCGTGCTGTCGTTGGTTTGCAGCACCGCGACTTCCTCACCGGCGTTGATGGTGCCCACGAGACGATAGTTATCGCCCGGACCGCTGCGCACCCAGGTATTCAGTTCATCTGAAACGTAACGTTTTTCTTCCGCGTGAACCGCCGTGGCGGCGCTCAGCGCCAGCAAAGTCAATGTAATAAGGCGTAATTTAGGCATCAGGTCATCGTTTGGTCATAAAAAGTTGAACGATAGTAGTGGCATCGCCGAAGCGACGCAAAGTTTTCCGCCACAATCGGAATCATCCAGGAGGTGGCCCGGCAAAATGCGCATTGCATGGCGATTCGCCGCAAAATACTATTTACTGACAAGAAATATCGTTGTTAGTTCGCCGCAATTTCCCGGCACAGCATATAAGCGGAAGAATTCAGTCATGGCTCAAGAAATCGAATTAAAGTTTATCGTCGCTCAGGATGGCGTTGACGCGCTGCGTCAGCACCTCAACACGCTGGAGGCAAAGCATACGCCCGCGGGTCAATTGCTGAATATTTACTATGAAACGGCGGATAACTGGCTGCGCCGCCACGACATGGGGCTGCGCATTCGCGGCGACCAGGGACGCTATGAAATGACGCTGAAAATCGCCGGGCGCGTCGTCGGCGGCCTGCATCAGCGTCCGGAATACAACATTCCGCTGGACACGCCGGAGCTGGCGCTGGAGAAACTGCCGGCTGAGGTCTGGCCGCAGGGAGAACTGCCGGCGGAGCTCGCACAGAACGTACAGCCGCTTTTCAGCACTGATTTTGCGCGTGAAAGATGGGTTGTAAAGGAAGGCGATAGCGAAATTGAAATCGCGCTCGACCGCGGCGCAGTCAAAGCCGGTGAACACCAGGAGCCGATTTGTGAACTGGAGCTGGAACTGCTGTCCGGTAAAACGCAGGACATTCTGACCCTTGCCCGTCGCCTGCTGGATACCGGCGTACTGCGCCAGGGTAGTCTGAGCAAGGCGGCGCGCGGTTATCATCTGGCGCAGGGCAATGAAGAACGTCCGCTCACCGCGTTGTCTATCCTTCGCGTCGCGCCGAAGGCCAGCGTCGAACAGGCACTGGAAGCGGCGCTGGAAAGCGCGCTCGCGCACTGGCTGTATCATGATGAACTCCTCAATCGCGGCAATGCGAAAGCGAAAGCGGAGATTCTGCACGCCATCGCCCGCGTGCGGCATGCGCTGGTGCTGTTTGGCGGCATTGTCCCGCGCAAGGCCACCACGCTGCTGCGTGAGCGTCTGAACGAAGCCGAAACGGCGCTGGCGGAGGCCGAAACGGCCCAGGCGGCGCTTTTCAGCGTGGCAACCGTCAGAGCGAAGCTGACGCTCACCGATCTGCTGGTAAACCGCGGCTGGCGTCCTTTCCTGAACGCTGCCGGGGAACAGAAGATTGCCGGATCGTTTAAACGCTTCGCGGATATTCAGCTCTCCAGAGCGGCGGCGGAGCTGAAAAACGCCTTCCGCCAGCCGTCCGCTGACGGTTATGTCGATCAGCTTCCGCGCCTGACCCGCGAAATTGACACCGTTCAACTGTTATCCGGAGCTTATCTCGACGTCGCCGGGCCGTGGCTGGAAAACTGGCAAGAGACCCGCCGGGCGATTGCGCATAACGACAGTAGCGTTATCGAATATTTTCGTCGCCAGGCGCTGGCAGCGGAGCCGTTCTGGCTGCATAGTGGAAAACGATAATTTCAGGCCAGGGAGCCCCTAAGATGCCGCTTTCTTCGCAGTTACAGCAGCACTGGCAGACGGTCATAGACCGACTGCCAGCGGATTTTCCCGTATCGACGTTGAGCGAACGGGCGCAATCGGTTATGGCCTTCAGCGATTTTGTCGCGCAGAGTCTGATCGCGCAGCCGCAGTGGCTGGCGGAGCTTGAAAGTGCGCCTCCCGAGGCGCTGGAGTGGCATCACTACGCCGAGTGGCTGCGGGTTCGCCTGGCCGAGGTCAATGATGAGGCCGCGCTGATGCGCGAGCTGCGCCAGTTTCGCCGCTGGATTATGGTGCGCATCGCCTGGGCCCAGGCGCTATCGCTGGTCAGCGAAGAGAGCAGTCTACAGCAGCTCAGCGCGCTGGCGGAGACCTTAATCGTCGCCGCGCGCGACTGGCTTTACGCCGCCTGCTGCCGCGAATGGGGGACGCCGTGTAATGCGGAAGGTTCAGCTCAGCCGCTGCTGATCCTCGGCATGGGCAAGCTCGGCGGCGGCGAGCTGAATTTCTCCTCCGACATCGATCTGATTTTCGCCTGGCCGGAGCACGGCTCCACCCGCGGCGGCCGTCGCGAGCTGGATAACGCGCAGTTTTTTACCCGTCTCGGACAGCGCCTGATTAAGGTGCTGGATCAGCCCACCCAGGATGGCTTTGTCTACCGCGTGGATATGCGCCTGCGCCCGTTTGGCGACAGCGGCCCGCTGGTGCTGAGCTTTGCCGCGCTGGAAGATTATTACCAGGAGCAGGGGCGCGACTGGGAGCGCTATGCGATGGTGAAAGCGCGCATCATGGGCGAGAACGATGGTGTTTATGCCGGCGAGCTGCGCGCTATGCTGCGGCCATTTGTCTTCCGCCGTTATATTGATTTCAGCGTGATTCAGTCCCTGCGTAATATGAAGGGAATGATTGCCCGCGAGGTGCGCCGCCGGGGTCTGAAGGATAATATCAAGCTCGGCGCGGGCGGTATCCGCGAAGTGGAGTTTATCGTCCAGGTCTTTCAACTGATTCGCGGCGGTCGCGAGCCGATGCTGCAACAGCGGGCCCTGCTGCCGACGCTGGCCGCCATCGAGGAGCTGCACCTGCTGCCGGAAGGCGATGCGCAGAGGCTGCGCGAAGCCTATCTGTTTTTGCGACGCCTCGAAAACCTGCTGCAGAGTATCAACGATGAGCAGACGCAAACTCTGCCGCAGGATGAGCTTAATCGCGCCCGGCTGGCTTGGGGGATGGGCGCTGCCGACTGGGAGACGCTCAGCGCGCGGCTGGCGGAGCAGATGGCCAACGTGCGGCGCGTGTTTAATGAACTGATCGGCGACGATGAAACGCAGTCGCCGGATGAACAGCTTGAAGAGTACTGGCGCGAACTGTGGCAGGACGCGCTGCAGGAGGACGATACCAGCCCGGCGCTGGCGCATCTTGCTGATAACGATCGCCGCAGCGTGCTGGCGCTGATCGCCGATTTTCGTAAAGAGCTGGATCGGCGGACGATTGGTCCGCGCGGCCGTCAGGTGCTCGATCAGCTCATGCCGCATCTGCTTAGCGAAATCTGTTCGCGCGCCGATGCCCCGGTGCCGCTGGCGCGCATCACGCCGCTGCTGACCGGAATTGTCACCCGTACAACCTACCTGGAGCTGCTGAGCGAGTTCCCCGGCGCGCTAAAGCACCTGATTAGCCTGTGCGCCGCATCGCCGATGGTCGCCAGCCAGCTGGCCCGTCACCCGCTGCTGCTGGACGAGCTGCTGGACCCGAATACGCTTTATCAGCCGACGGCCACCGATGCCTATCGCGACGAGCTTCGGCAGTATCTGCTGCGCGTACCGGAAGAGGATGAAGAGCAGCAGCTGGAGGCGCTTCGCCAGTTTAAGCAGGCGCAGCTGCTGCATATTGCCGCGGCGGATATCGCCGGAACCCTGCCGGTGATGAAAGTGAGCGATCACTTGACCTGGCTGGCGGAGGCGATGATTGATGCGGTCGTCCAGCAGGCCTGGCTGCAGATGGTGGCCCGCTACGGGCAGCCGACGCACCTTCACGAGCGCCAGGGGCGCGGTTTTGCGGTGGTCGGCTACGGCAAGTTGGGAGGCTGGGAGCTGGGCTACAGTTCCGATCTCGACCTGGTATTCCTCCACGATTGTCCGATGGAGGTGATGACCGACGGCGAGCGCGAAATCGACGGTCGGCAGTTTTATCTGCGCCTGGCGCAGCGCATCATGCATCTTTTCAGCACCCGCACCTCGTCGGGCATTCTGTACGAAGTGGACGCTCGCTTACGTCCTTCTGGCGCGGCGGGCATGCTGGTGACTACCGCCGATTCCTTTGCTGATTATCAACAAAACGAGGCATGGACCTGGGAGCATCAGGCGCTGGTTCGCGCCCGCGTGGTGTACGGCGATCCTGAGCTACAGGCGCGCTTTGACGCGATTCGTCGGGATATTCTCACCGCCCCGCGGGAAGGCGAAAAACTGCAAACCGAAGTGCGGGAAATGCGTGAAAAAATGCGCGCTCATCTGGGGAATAAGCATCCCGATCGCTTTGATATTAAAGCCGATGCCGGGGGGATCACGGATATTGAATTTATTACCCAGTATCTGGTCCTACGCTATGCCAGTGATAAACCGAAGCTCACGCGCTGGTCCGATAACGTCCGTATTCTGGAACTGCTGGCGCAGAATGACATTATGGACGAGGGAGAGGCGAGGGCGTTAACTCACGCTTACACTACGCTGCGCGATGCGCTACATCACCTGGCGCTGCAGGAACAGCCGGGGCACGTGGCGCCAGAGGCGTTTAGCGAGGAGCGTGAACAGGTCAGCGCCAGCTGGCAGAAGTGGTTGATGGCTTAACTAAAAAACCGGGTGTGCTATTATCGCGCGCAAAGTTTGCGTCTCGCAGGAGAGAGGAATGAAAGTAACGCTGCCAGAGTTTGAACGTGCAGGAGTGTTGGTGGTTGGCGATGTGATGCTGGACCGCTATTGGTATGGACCCACCAGCCGCATTTCGCCGGAAGCGCCGGTGCCGGTGGTGAAGGTGGAAAATATCGAAGAACGTCCTGGCGGCGCGGCAAACGTGGCGATGAACATTGCGTCCCTCGGCGCGACCTCTCGCCTCGTTGGCCTGACCGGGATTGACGATGCCGCCCGCGCGTTGAGTAAGGCGCTGGCCGACGTTAACGTGAAGTGCGATTTTGTCTCCGTCCCGACGCACCCGACGATTACCAAACTGCGCGTGCTGTCGCGTAACCAGCAGCTGATTCGTCTCGATTTTGAAGAAGGGTTCTCCGGCGTCGACCCGCAGCCGATGCACGAACGTATTCAGCAGGCGCTGGGCTCCATTGGCGCGCTGGTACTCTCTGATTACGCCAAAGGCGCGCTGACCAGCGTTCAGACCATGATTAAGCTGGCTCGCGACGCGGGCGTTCCGGTGCTCATTGACCCGAAAGGCACGGATTTTGAACGCTATCGTGGCGCCACCCTGCTGACGCCTAACCTCTCAGAGTTTGAAGCGGTAGCGGGTAAATGTAAGGATGAAGAAGAGATCGTTGAGCGCGGGATGAAAATCATTGCCGATTTCGATCTCTCCGCGCTGCTGGTGACCCGTTCCGAGCAGGGGATGACGCTGCTGCAGCCTGGGCGGCCGCCGCTGCATATGCCTACTCAGGCGCAGGAAGTTTATGATGTTACCGGCGCGGGCGACACGGTCATCGGCGTGCTGGCGGCGACGCTGGCTTCCGGCAACACGCTGGAAGAGGCCTGCTATTTTGCCAACGCGGCGGCGGGCGTCGTGGTGGGTAAACTCGGTACCTCTACCGTTTCGCCTATCGAACTGGAGAACGCGGTGCGCGGGCGCTCAGAGACCGGTTTTGGCGTGATGGGCGAAGAGGAGCTGAAGCTGGCGGTCGCCGCGGCGCGCAAGCGCGGCGAGAAAGTGGTGATGACCAACGGCGTGTTCGACATTTTACACGCGGGCCACGTTTCCTACCTGGCGAACGCTCGCAAGCTGGGCGACAGGCTGATTGTGGCGGTGAACAGCGACGCATCAACGAAGCGTCTGAAAGGCGAGTCTCGTCCGGTCAACCCGCTGGATCAGCGTATGATCGTGCTGGGCGCGCTGGAAGCCGTCGACTGGGTGGTCTCTTTTGAAGAGGACACACCGCAGCGGCTGATTGCCGGCATTCTGCCGGATCTGCTGGTGAAAGGCGGCGACTATAAGCCGGAACAGATTGCCGGTAGTGAAGAGGTATGGGCAAACGGCGGCGAGGTGCTGGTGCTCAACTTCGAAGACGGCTGTTCGACGACCAACATCATTAAGAAGATCCAGAAAGATAACAAACAGTAATGTTTTCTCTCCCCACCGTAGCGGCGGTATATCCGGGATTATCGCGCTAAACGCCGCGTAACCGACGATTCCGCTACAAAGTAGTGCAAAAGAGGCCCGCGATCGCCTAATCGCGGGCCTCTTTTTATTTAATGACGGCATAAATGATTTGGCGCAATAAATCACCATGTTGGGCGCATTTTTCGTACAAAAAACGTTAAGGTAAGGATAAATACTGAAGTAAGTAAAAAGCATATGACCAATCAGAACACCAACGGCTGAAGGAGTATGCGTATGAAGAATAACGATATGTATTTAATGAAGAATTTTGATTTCCTGGCCCAGAGTTTCGCCAGAATGAACGCACAAGGTCAGCCCGTCGATCTTCAGGCCATTGTTGGCAATATGGATGAAGCGCATCGTGAATGGTTCTGTCAACGCTATGAGCTGTACTGCCGGCAGGCGAACAGCGCGATGACGCCAGAAGCGGAGCTGGAGCACTAATCAACTTTCCACCTTACCGATATGACAACGGGCCTTGCGGCCCGTTGCTTGTTTTTACTGCTTCTCTTCTGCGTCAGGCGTCGCCGGCGCGCTCAGCGAACGGCTTTCCAGATCGTTAAGACGCTGCTCCAGCAGCGCCAGCTTTTCACGCGTGCGCAGCAGCACCTGCGTCTGCACGTCGAACTCTTCGCGGCTTACCAGGTCCAGGCGAGTTAACTGCGACTGGAGCACCTGACGAATTTTTTTCTCCACGTCTTCCCCCAGATCGCGGAGCCCTTTTGGCATCGATTCATGAACCTGACGGGCGATTTGTTCAATTTTTTTCGGGTCAATCATGGTGGTATCCTGCTCTGGTCGGTTATGGGCTCATTGTAGTGCGATCGTCGGTGCCTATAAACCATAAATGTTTGAAGCTTATGCATTGCCGACGATAGTCAATAGCGTTATAGTGACTTTGCTTATTCTCAGGGCGGGGCGAAATTCCCCACCGGCGGTAAATCAACCATAGCGTTGAAAGCCCGCGAGCGCTTTCTGTGAATGCAGAAAGGTCAGCAGATCCGGTGTAATTCCGGGGCCGACGGTTAGAGTCCGGATGGGAGAGAGTAACGGCTCAGTCGGGTTTCTGCCCGCTTGCGTTGACTTTTGCCGCTAAACCGGCGCTCCTAAGACTGCCCTGATTCTGGTAACCATACAATTAATGAGGTTTTTTTTACCATGAATCAGACGCTACTTTCCTCTTTTGGTACCGCTTTTGAACGTGTGGAACACGCTTTAGATGCACTGCGCGAAGGCCGCGGTGTGATGGTACTTGACGATGAAGATCGTGAAAACGAAGGCGATATGATTTTCGCCGCTGAAACCATGACCGTTGAGCAAATGGCCCTGACTATTCGTCACGGCAGCGGTATTGTTTGCCTGTGCCTGACGGAAGATCGCCGTAAACAGCTCGACCTGCCAATGATGGTTGAGAACAACACCAGCGCCTACGGTACCGGTTTTACCGTGACCATCGAAGCCGCTGAAGGCGTGACCACCGGCGTTTCCGCCGCTGACCGCGTGACCACCGTGCGTGCGGCGATTGCCGATGGCGCGAAGCCGTCCGACCTGAACCGTCCTGGCCACGTTTTCCCGCTGCGCGCGCAGCCGGGCGGCGTGTTGACCCGCGGCGGCCATACCGAAGCGACTATCGACCTGGTGACGTTAGCAGGTTTCAAACCGGCTGGCGTACTGTGCGAACTGACCAACGATGATGGCTCTATGGCCCGCGCGCCGCAGTGCATCGAGTTTGCTCAGCAGCATAATATGGCTGTGGTCACTATCGAAGATTTAGCGGCTTACCGTCGTGAGCACGAACGTAAAGCCAGCTGATCGCTGACATTGCGCCAAATAATAAAGCCGGGTTATCCCGGCTTTATTATTGTCAGTCATGAAATTTTTAATGACTATTGATAATTTATCTTGATGATGACATCTTTACTGAATGGCCCATCGGCCACAGATTCAGACGGTTTTTTAGTGAGTTCGGCGGTATAGTTATGCGTTACTGTTGAAGGTTCACCGGGTATATATGTTGTAAAAGGCATATATTGGTTGAAAAGAACATCAGTATTAGCCGTGTCATCTACGATATTTAATAATAGCCCGTTCCCTATATCCAGATGTGTGGAATCGTAGGGGTTTTCATTAATATAGAAACTGGTAGTAATATCAAATCGTTCAGTGCAGCCTGCAGTTTGATCTCGAATAGTTGAAAGACTAAAGTTTTTTTTCAGGACCGGCATGTTTTTTTCGTAGTTATAAATAGCTCCGAAATCAACAGTTTGATTTTCAGGATACAGCTTAACTGATGCTGTGCAGGTCAGAATATGGATATTATCCAGCCCTGAAATATAGTAACGTAAATTTTTAGCGTTGCTAAGCAGGTTCGCTCCCCCTTCACCATCAAACTGCAGTACGTTAATATCGCCAAAATTATAGACCGTTGAGCTATCAGGAGGAATCGCTGCTATTTTAACGTACAAGCGGAAGCGGGCGTTAAAGGTTATATTTTTTTGCAATGACGAACCATTACATACAGGATCATGAAAGATACTTGGGATTAGATAGTGATCCTGTCTATCAAGACAGGCGCCGGTGTTGATCCCTTGATTAATGCCTTCATAATCGACACCGGCATATGTTACGCCAAAAGTAAAATAGGGATTGTTGAGCACATCGCCGCTATTAAAAGCTGATAACTTTATCCACGCATAGATATTTTCTGTGGGTTTCGATGGAGACCATTCGCTCGCGTTATCGCAGTAAACCGTAATGTTAATGTCCGAGCTTTCCCATATCTTTTTCCCTAGCTGGATGTCGTTAGGGATGGTGAATGGGGGGAGAGTTAGCGTTGCGCTCACCGGGCCGCCATAGGTATTTTGATAGCAGTCAACCGCCCACGCAGGGAATGAAAACAGGCAGGCTAATAATGCTAAAAAACTGATTACTTTTTTCATTATTATTCCTTTTTCACCGGTTCGGACTGGCATGTTGCCTGAACAGAGTTGCAGCTGATCTTAAACATATGCAGGCCACCGTAATCGCCAATATAGCCGACCTGGAAATTCGCCGGTAAATTTTTAATTTCCTGGACCGCCTGGCCAAAGGGTTCCGCCATCATGCTGGCGGTTTTCGGTAGCAATGTTTTGCCGTTAACGCCGATATAACCGACAGTAATAAAGTAGGGAGACTTGTTCTTCAGCGTCAATCCACTGGCGGTTCGGCTAATGTCGACTTTGCCGACCAGATTTACCTGTCCATCAGGTATTTCGATAGCCTTTGGTCGCCAGAAAAGCTTAATCCGGCTCTGCATGGCAATCTGCATAACGTTTTTCTGTTCTGAACGCGGCGGAATTTCCCGAATATTGTAATAAAATAGCGATTCTCTGTCGGCAGGAAGCTGCGCCAGCGTTGCTTGCCCCATCAGGCGCACCTGCGCCTGCTCGCCGGCTTCAAGGCGCAACATTGGTGGTATTGCGGTGATATAAGTACGAGATTTTTTATTATCCTTGTCCTCTATCCATGATTGGGCAAGGAAAGGCGTGTCGGGACTCTGGTTGGTCAGACGCACCGAGACGCTTTTATCCGATTGGTTATAAATGATGCGTGTTCTGTCAGGAGATACGGCGGCATTGGCCGCAAAACTGGCGCCCGCCAGGCATAAAATTCCTTTTGTCATTACGTTTATCTTCATTGTCTTCATCCTGAATTAATGTTGAGACTTACACGGTAAAATAACGGCCTGACCATCAGCATTACTGTGGTTAGGTGGTGTAATGTCGCAGGCTTTATCGTTCCATTTGAGCGTCAGGATACTATTTTCCTGCACGCCGCTGAGGTACACGAAGCCATCATCGGCCACCAGTCCGATATCACGACCGGTCGATTTATCTGTCACGGTAACGCCCAACGGCGGATAGCGTCCATCTTCCAGGCGGATGACGCCAATAATTTGATAGCCTTTGGTCGCGCTGAGCGGCATATAACCAATGGCTCCCTCGGTTAGCGTGGTGCGAATAACCGAGTTAGTGACATCGACACCTTCAGGTAGGTTATTATTATTTACCATTACCGTGGCGGTAGTATAGTTACCCACCGATGGGACCACGGAAATACCAAATATATTAGTCTTACTGCGATTGTTATTCACTTCAACGCCAGAGATGCTATCCGCATCCACCATGACGCGGGAACTATTACCGGGGCTATAATCATGGAATGCCGCCCCATAACGCGTTGCCGTAAACGAACCGTTCCAGCCCGCGCTTAATGTGCGATAGTTGCTGGGCTGCACGCTGCCGTTAACATTTAGCCGGCCCCAGGGAGAGTAGTGTTGGTAATAACCGCGCAAGGCCGCTTCGCCATCGCTATAGTCTTTATCGCTGCCAGATACGGATAAATTCCAGGTGTTGTTGCGGTCCGAACTGTCATAGTATGTTGCAGTTTGTGTAGCGGCGTCGTCGCCGTAGCGTTGCAAACTGTAGGTAACATTGCGGTTGTTTTCAAATGGTACTGAAATAGAGAAATAGTATTGATTTTCTTCATCATCGCCCCAGCTCACGCGGCTCATTGCCAGAGAGGCGGACATATTCTTGAAATCGCCAATATCAAAGTTGCGGCTAACGGAGAATGAATAGTTGGTATTGGTATCACTATTCCAGTAGGTATTGCGCGTAATGCTCAGATAGCTGTTTAGCGCCAACGGTTCGATATATTGGTTAAATGAGAGGACATAGCTCTCTTTTTCATTATTGTTGGTATTGTTACCATCACGCGAATTGATATATTCACTCATCGTGACATATTCTTTATCCGAAAAACGATAACCCGCGAAGGTTATCTGACTGCCCGTTTCCTCGAAGCGCTTAGAATAGTTTGCGCGATAGCTGAAGCCACGCTGCTTGCCTTCATTGTCATTGCGTAAATTGGCCTCTGCCCGTGTGACATCAAAGGAGAGGGAGCCAAAGCTATTCAGGTTAAAGCCGATTCCGCTGGTCGCCGCCTGGTAGTCGTCGGCGGTAACGATCGCGCCGCCGTATAAAGAGATATCGCTCAGCCAGCCCCATGAAATCTCTCCCGTCCAGAAGAGTGGGTTGTTAATGTCGTTGTGGGTGGTTGATGTAGGCTTGCCCACGGAGCTTTTATAACGTATCTGGCCCTGACGCGTCAGAAACGGGATAGAGGCTGAACCGACCTGAAACGTGCTTTTACGCCCATCTTCTTCTTCAATGGTGACATCCAGTTGCCCCTGCAACGTGGTCCCCAGATCGGTAATTGTAAACGGTCCGGGGGAAACGGAAGTTTGATACAAAGTACGGCCATTCTGTGAAACGGTGACCCTGGCGTTTGTTTGAGCGATGCCGCTTATTTGCGGCGCGTATCCGCGCAGGTCCGGCGGTAGCATCTGTTCGTCGCTCTCCAGTGAAGCGCCGGTAAAATGGAACGTATCGTAGAGATCGGAACTGAGATCATACTGCCCCATGGTGAGTTTTGACGCCAGGGATGGAATAGGGCGGAACAGATAGGTTCGCGGTAGACTGCTGTTGCTGCCGTTGGAGTTATTTTCAGTAAACGACTGATCGTACTGATAATCGCTGCGTAGACGCCATGCGCCTAAGTTGAAACCCAGCGTGCCGTAGGTATTTACGTTTTGGTTGCTGTCGCCATGGCTGGGAACATACTGGCTGGCGTAGAGGTTATAATCCATGATAAAACCAGTAACCCCCACGTCCCAGAACTCCGGCGGGGTCCAGTTTTTGGCCCGATACTTCATCCACGCCTGGGGAACCGTTAAAGTCAGTATCATATTCGCTTTGTCCAGGCGAGTGACCAGGTCCGATTTATGGCTCAGATCGAGGCAACCTTGCGGGTTCAGCGGCTGTAGAGACAAGATAAACGCATCCGCAAAACCAAATTCTGTTAGATGTTCTTGAGTCAGGCAAAGCAGAGACCCATTTTCATTATCCGATTTTATCCATTCGAGATTATAGGCGCGCGGAAGCGTATTTTTGTTTATTTGTACGCGTACTAAATAGGTACCAACAGGGATGTAGCCTTTTTTTTCAAATTGCGAGAGATCGACGTTTTCCCGATCTTCGGCATCGATCATATCTGTATTAAATTCAATGGCATAAATCGACGTTGATAAAGAAAATACCATACATACAGAATAGAGGACCCGCTTTATTAAAAGAGATAATCCTTTGGGCGTTAAATCGGAATAAATGAGATTACGCATAAAATCCGTTTCTTTTAATAAAGTAGGCCAACAAAGCCGGTGAGTTTTCACCGGCCTGGATTAATCAAGCAAGACAACAAATAGTGATTATTGATAAGCCAGAACGTAGTTTGCCTGAGCGTAAACATCACCTTCGGTAGCTTTTTTGGTCGGAGATTCCATACGTGCGTGGAAGTTCAGATCCTGAGTCGGGTTGGTATCGGTAAACATGACCGGAACTGCGGTGCCCAGAGTAACGGTGTTGTAACCTGCATCCAGGATACGCACGCCAACGTTAGTTGCGCCGCCGTAGTTGTTTTCTTTGGTGTTGGACATCAGGCTAGTGTCGGAAACATCAACGTTAGCAGAGGTAAAAGTCACATTAACTTTGTTAATAGTAGTGGTTTTGCCTTCAGTATCAGTGCTGGTCAGTACGCAATCACGCAGTTGAATAGTGAAGTCAGCAGACTGAGAATACTGGCCGCCATTCAGCACGGTGTCAGCAACCTGACCCAGATTTACGTCAATCTGAGAGCTTTCCGGAGCAACAGAGCAAGGTGCAGTAATTACTGTGCCGGAAAAATTAACGATACCGTGACCCTGATCGATTGCGCTTGCATTAAAAGCAGCTGTAGATAAAAGGGTAGTGGTGGCAACAGCGAGCAGTGTTTTCTTTAACATGGAATATAATCCTTTATAGATTAATCATATCTAGCGAATATAAACAAAATCCTGAAAGTTAAATATTAGAACCTAGGGGTTAATATTAACTTACGGCGCGAAATTATCATGTCACCATCTGTTACACTCGTTATTTATAGTTAACATTTATCTTTAGTTTAAGTTAATATATATGTTATTATTGCGTTTCTTAGACTATAGTCTGAATTGCTAAGCATGTTTAGCGCGATTTTTAACTTTTAATATATTTTATGTGAATGTAACTTCTTCTTTTTGCTATCGGATTTTTATCACCATAATAGCTGTTAACTTAAAATTGTCCTTTACTATAGAATATGCGGCTGACTATTTTTATTACTTAATGTTAAATTGGATAATTTGAACTTATTTCTTATTTGTTATGGATTCACGAGATGAATTGACTATGCCGATCCTGACATAAAATGATTTTATCTGCCAATCAACCATAGACTATGTCTTATGGCGACACGGTTCTTAATATGTAGGTCTTTTAACCCATTAATCTCATAAATTAGTATGGTCTGGACTACGTTATTGGAGAACATGACTTTATTCAGTTGGCGGCTAACACCAATTTATTAGTATAATCTATGTATATGGAAAACTCGATACTCATTGTCAGAGTATATAGTTGGTTATTCTCTTTTAATGAATGGTTATGAATAAAATATCCTGCAGAAATATAGCGTTAGTGAGCTTTTCCTGATAGGTAATGATTACGAGCTGATTAAAAATAGAGCGGGTGCGCCATGCAGAGTTGATCTTGTCATCTACATGCGAATACGCGATATAGAGTGTCTACAAGATGCTCCCTCTTTGTCGACAAATAACAGAGAATGCTTATCGGCTCAGTCAGTATTGAAAGTTTTTGCCAGTAAGCCTCTTTCTGTGACTCACGTTGCCCGTGGACTGATTTTGCAAAACGTTTAAGATGCGGAAAATAAACAGCGTGTAATCATGGTAATTTGTTGAATTTAAATAAAAATTTAAATTTCTATTCTGGTTGCAATCCAATTTTATCGATATTCAAATTTTCTGACGATCATCATCATGCTTATCTGAGTTTATCCTGAATAAAAAGCGCGTAAGGTAAATGCATCCACTATTCTCAACCAAGGATATTACTATGTCACGTATCCGCATGCCGGCACTGTTTTTAGGCCACGGTAGTCCGATGAACGTGCTGGAAGATAACATCTATACCCGCGCCTGGCGGCATCTGGGCGAGACGCTGCCGCGGCCTAAAGCTATTGTGGTGATATCCGCGCACTGGTTTACACGCGGTACGGGAGTGACCGCGATGGAGGCGCCGAAAACAATCCATGATTTTGGCGGTTTTCCACAGGCGCTTTACGATACGCATTATCCGGCGCCGGGTTCACCTGAGCTGGCCCAACGCCTGGTTGAGCTGCTGGCGCCGGTGCCGGTGACGCTGGATAAAGAAGCCTGGGGCTTTGACCACGGTTCATGGGGCGTGTTGATTAAAATGTATCCCGATGCCGATATTCCGATGGTGCAGCTGAGTATTGATAGTACGAAACCCGCCGCATGGCATTTAGAAATGGGGCGTAAGCTGGCTCAGCTGCGCGATGAAGGCATTATGCTGGTGGCCAGCGGCAATGTGGTGCATAACCTGCGTACTGCGCGCTGGCACGGCGAGAATACGCCCTATCCTTGGGCGGAGTCGTTTAATGACTACGTGAAGGCGAATCTGGACTGGAAAGGTCCCGTAGCCGAGCATCCGCTGGTGAATTACCTGGCGCATGAAGGCGGATCGTTATCTAACCCGACGGCCGAGCACTTTCTTCCGCTGCTGTATGTTCTTGGCGCCTGGGACGGCGAGGAGCCGATAACTATTCCGGTTGAAGGAATAGAGATGGGGTCGTTGAGTATGCTGTCAGTAGTGATTGGCGCTTGAGAAAAAACAAAACCCCGGCAGTAAGCGGTGCTGCCGGGGTTCAATGTTACTCGACGAAAATGTGCGGATAAAAGCGCGACAGGTCCTGCGTGATCAGCGCCCGGTCTTCGCGAATGCCAATCCCCGCAGGCTGATCGTTAATTAGCCAGCTGCCGATGAGCGTGTAGCTATCGCCAAACTTCGGCAAAGGATAGAACTCCTGTACAATGGTGCCTTCTTCGCCGTACGGCCCTTCTACAGCTTCCAGCACCTTACCGTTCTCCATGATAGAGACGTTCGCGCCTTCGCGGGAGAAGATAGGCTTGATAACGTACTTGTCCATCTCCGGATGCGCATCTTCGCTGAAATAAGCGGCCAGCAGGTTCGGATGGTTGGGGAACATCTCCCACAGCAGCGGCAGCAGCGCTTTATTGGAGATAATGCTCTTCCATGCCGGCTCCAGCCAGCGCACGCCGGCATCTTCCAGCTTGGTGGAGAACACCTCGCGCAGCATGTATTCCCACGGATAGAGCTTGAACAGATTACCAATCACCTGGTCCTGCAGGTCGGTAAACTGACCTTTTTCGCCAAGACCGATATCTTCGATGTAAAGGAATTCGGTCGCCACGCCCGCTTCTGCGGCGCAGTCCTGCAAGTATTGCACGGTACCGCGGTCTTCAATGGTATCGCGGCAGCAGGCCATATGTAGCAGCTGAAAACCGAACTGCTCGCGCAGTTCGCCGAAGCGATCGATCAGCTTCTCCTGCAGGCTGTTGAACTGATCGCTGCCCGCCGGAAGTTGACCTGCGTTGAGCTGATCTTCCATCCAGATCCACTGGAAGAATGCCGCTTCATACAGAGACGTCGGCGTATCGGCGTTGTTCTCCAGCAGCTTCGGCTCACCGACGCCGTCCCATGCGAGATCGAGACGCGAATACAGCGAAGGCTGATGGGTTTTCCACGACTGGCGCACGAAACCCCATGTATGTTTGGGGATGCGAAATTTGGCCATTAATTCATCGCTGGCGACGACTTTCTCTACCGCCTGCAGACACATCTGATGCAGCTCAGCGGTGACGTCTTCGAGCTTCTCAACCTGCGCCAGCGTCAGCTTATAATAGGCTTCTTCACTCCAGTACGGCTCACCGTACATGGTGTGAAAGTTAAAGCCATATTCTGTCGCTTTTTCACGCCAGTCCGGGCGCTCGGTAATGCTGATTCTTTCCATGTCGCTTAGCCGCCCATCGAGCGTGAAGAAGAGGAGCTTGCTGAGCTACGCTGCATAGTTGATTGCTTAGCGACCGAGTCGCCAAACCCGCCGCGTGTCACGGTGCTGGTGGTGGCCGGTTTCGGCGCCATCGCGGTTTTCGGCACGTTCATGGTACGGCCCGGCTGCGCTGCGCCGTAGCTCTTACCGCCTGCGTCGGTATATTTACCATACGCCGGGCTGGCCGGATTTTTTGAGCTGAACAGCGGCTGCTGAGCGCCCATTCCGCCGCCCATCATCCGACCCATCATGTAGCCAGCCATCAGCGGCATCCAGAAGCTGCCGCTGCTTTGCGCCTGGGCCTGGTTTTCCGGAGCCATGCCAGCCTGAGCCGGCGCCTGCTGGCACTGACCTTCACCGAATTCGGCGACGCAATCTTCACGAGAGGCGTATTTCGGCGCGGTACGTTCCGCTTCTTTAAGCGCGTTATTGTAAGCGGTGGTGCACTCTGCGGATTTGCTCGGGTTAGCGGCAGAGCAGTCATCGGCGTTTTGATACAGAGAAACCGTTTCATCGCTTTGTTCACAACCGGCGAGCATAAATACCGCCGTCACGGCAAGCGCGACGGGAGTTAAATGTCGAGCGCTCCAGCTTTTGCGGAAGGAGGCGTGTTTAATATTTTTTGTCCGTTTCATATTTGTCTTCCTGGACCCAGTGGTATGCGTTTTGTTAACGCTCAGGATAGAGGATGAGTGGTGGAAAATGAAGCGAATAGGGGCGGAAAGCGGGGGATCTTTACGTTGCCTTACGTTTAACGCTTCGCTTACCCGGCGGGTAAGCGAAGCGCGGACTGCGCAAACTTGATTACTGGCGGAACGGATTGCTGCCGCTGGTGCTGCGTGCTGATGCAGGTTTTGCCGCGGCGGTGTTGCTGTAGCCGTCAGCGCTGGCATCCTGCTGCGGGTTCTCCGGCGCGACGCTGTCCGGTGAGGTCGGAATCGCTTTACCCAGCGTATTGTTCAGCGCAACCAGATCCTGCTCGTTCAGCGTACCGAGCGCAGACTTGATATTCAGCTCGTTAATCAGGTAGTTATAACGGGCGTTGGACAATTGCTGTTTGGCGTTATACAGGGTGGTCGTCGCGTCCAGGACATCGACGATGGTACGCGTACCCACCGAATAACCGGCTTCCATGGCATCCAGAGAGCTCTGGGCAGAGACCACGGCCTGTTTGTAGGCATTGATGCTGCTGATGGACGCGTTCACGTTGTTAAACGAGGAACGAACGGTCTGCACCACGCTACGATGCGCGCTTTCCAGCTGCTCGCTGGCGCCGACAAAGTTGTACTGCGCTTGTTTAACCTGGGAGTTCACCATCCCGCCCTGATACAGCGGCAGGGAGAAGTTCAGGCCGATTTGGTTCTGCCCGATATCTCTGTCCGGCGTTGTGCTTTTGGAACCGCTGTAGCTGCTATTAGATACGTTACTGGACGCGTTTAAATTCAGGGTCGGCAGATGCCCGTCCTGCGCCTGGCGAATTTGCTCGCGCGCCAGATCCTGGCTCAGGCGGGCCTGCAGCAGCGACAGGTTGCGGTTTTCCGCTTCTTTCAGCAGCGCGTTAACCGCTGACGGCTTAGTCGTTTTAAAACCATCGACGTTCAGCGAGGCCAGCTCCGGATAGTAGTTGCCGGTCACCTGGCGCAGCTCTTCAACCGCGTTATCGAGGTCGTTGCGCGCGGTCACTTCATTCGCCAGTACGGCATCATACTGTGAACGGGCGTTCTGCACGTCGGTGATGGCCACCAGGCCAACGTTAAAGCGCTGGGTGGTCTGATCTAACTGGCGATAAATAGCCTGTTTCTGCGCTTCGGTATAGGAGAGCGTATCGATAGCGGCCAGCACTTTAAAATAGGCGGTCGCAGTGTTCAGGATCAGCGTTTGCTGGTCCGTCTGATAAGTGACGTCCTGAATGCCAGCGTTCTTTTCCTGCAGCGTCAGCGCGCGCCATTTCGACATATCGAACAGAACCTGCGTGAGCTGCAGCGAGCCGCTGGTGACGTCGGAATTCTGGTCTTTAGCATCACGGAAGCCGCTGGTATAGGTATAATCAGCACCCAGACCGAGCTGTGGTAGTAATGGGCTACGCGCTTCGTTGATCTTCTCGAATGCGGCATCACGATCGGCTGCTGACTTACGCAGATCAGGGTTGCTGATACGCGCCTGCTGATAAACCTGCAGCAGGTTTTCTGCCTGGCTCATGGCGCTGAAGCCAGTCAGGCCCAGGCCGATAAGGATGGGAAAGAGTTTCTTCATTTGCATTCCTTGTTGTGAAGCATTTAGCGCTACTCAAATTCTAAAAATAATCACTGATTGTATAGAGTCTGTTACCGTAAAAAGTTGGCGTAATGTGCCATGGGGCGGTAATTTGCACCAATCTAACATACGAACCGTAAAACGGTAGCCACACCGCCTATAAATTCATAACTTCATGTTCTACAGGATATCGAAATGAGCGACGTCAATCAGCAGGGGATTACCTTCTCTAAAAACGATGTAGAAATTATTGCACGCGAAACGCTTTATCGCGGTTTTTTTTCGCTCGATTTATATCGTTTTCGCCATCGCCTGTTTAACGGCGGCATGAGTGATGAAGTGACGCGTGAAATTTTTGAGCGCGGGCACGCCGCAGTCTTGCTACCCTTTGACCCGGTGCGCGATGAAGTTGTGCTCGTCGAACAGATCCGTATTGCGGCGTACGATACCAGCGCGAGCCCGTGGCTGCTTGAAATGGTCGCCGGTATGATAGAAGAAGGCGAATCTCCTGAAGATGTCGCCCGTCGTGAAGCGGTGGAAGAAGCCGGGCTTAATGTTGGCCGGATTAAACCGGTCCTGAGCTACCTGGCCAGCCCCGGCGGCACCAGCGAAAGATTGTCTATTATGGTGGGGGAAGTCGATGCCACGACGGCAAAAGGGATTCATGGATTGGCCGACGAAAATGAGGATATTCGTGTCCACGTGGTGAGCCGGGAACAGGCTTACAGATGGGTGGAAGAGGGGAAAATCGACAACGCAGCCTCTGTCATCGCGCTGCAATGGCTGCAACTGCATTATCACAATTTACGCAACGAGTGGACAAAATGAAGCGTTATACGCCTGACTTTCCTGAAATGATGCGCCTGTGTGAAACCAACTTTGCCCAGCTGCGCCGCCTGTTGCCGCGAACGGATGCAGCGGGAGAAAAGGTGAGTTACCAGGTGGGCAACGCGCAATACCGATTAACCATCGTCGAATCGACCCGCTACACTACGTTAGTGGCGATTGAGCAGACGGCTCCGTCGGTGAGCTACTGGAGTCTGCCGTCAATGACGGTACGGCTCTATCACGATGCAATGGTCGCTGAAGTGTGTTCAAGCCAGCAGATCTTTCGCTTCAAAGCGCGGTATGATTATCCTAATAAAAAGTTGCATCAACGCGACGAAAAGCATCAAATTAATCAGTTTTTGGCCGATTGGCTGCGATACTGTTTAGCACATGGAGCGATGGCGATTCCGGTTTGTTAGCGTCGTGAAACCTAAGGACACCATTTGGAAAGCCTGTTAAACCTACCTTTGGCTGGTGAGGCCAGAGTCAGGATATTACAAATTACCGATACTCACCTGTTTGCTGAAAAACACGAAACGCTGTTAGGTATCAATACCTGGGAAAGCTATCAGGCCGTACTGGATGCTATCCACGCCTCACAGCGAGAATGCGACCTGATTGTTGCTACAGGCGATCTGGCGCAAGATCACTCTGCCGCGGCCTATCAGCATTTTGCTGAGGGCATCGCGAGTTTTGCTGCACCTTGCGTCTGGCTGCCGGGTAATCATGATTTTCAACCGGCGATGTATAGCACGCTGCAGGAATCAGGCATCTCCCCCGCTAAACGCGTATTGCTGGGCGACCATTGGCAAATATTGCTCATGGATAGCCAGGTGTTCGGCGTGCCGCACGGCGAGCTGAGCGATTTCCAGCTTGAATGGCTTGAGCAGAAGCTGGCGGAAGTCCCGGAGCGGTATACGCTGCTGCTGTTGCACCACCATCCTATGCCGTCAGGCTGCAGCTGGCTGGATCAGCATAGCCTGCGCAATGCCGGGGCGCTTGATTGCGCGCTGGCCGCGTTTCCTCGCGTTAAGCATCTGCTGTGCGGCCATATTCATCAGGAACTGGATCTTGACTGGAACGGTCGGCGCATGATGGCCACGCCATCCACCTGCGTGCAGTTTAAGCCGCACTGCGCTAACTTCACGCTGGATACCGTCTCTCCGGGCTGGCGCTGGCTGGATCTGCATCCTGATGGCACGTTGACCACTGAAGTTTGCCGCCTTGAAGGCGTGAAATTTCACCCGGATATCGCTTCAGAAGGATACTGATGTCTACGCTTCTCTATCTGCATGGTTTTAACAGCTCGCCGCGCTCGGCAAAAGCGACTGCGCTGAAAGAGTGGCTGGCGCGGACCTATCCTGACATCTCAATGGTGATACCGGAGCTCCCGGTTTACCCCGCGCAAGCGGCGGAATATCTGGAGGCCATCGTGCTGGAGCACGGCGGCGAACCGCTAGGCGTTGTCGGTTCCTCGCTGGGGGGATATTACGCGACCTGGCTATCGCAGTGCTTTATGCTGCCGGCGGTGGTCGTGAACCCTGCGGTGCGCCCGTTTGAGCTATTGAACAATTTCCTTGGCCCCAATGAGAATCCATACACGGGGCAGCAATATGTGCTAGAGTCTCGCCATATTTACGATCTCAAAGTCATGCAAATTGACCCGCTGGAAGCGCCGGATTTAATCTGGTTATTGCAGCAAACGGGCGATGAAGTGCTTGATTACCGCCAGGCCGTTGATTATTTCGCCTCCTGCCGACAGACGGTAGAGGAGGGCGGTAATCACGCATTTGTTGGCTTTGAAGATCATTTCACTCAGATTATCGATTTTCTGGGCCTGCGCTGAGCGGTTCGGAACGACCTACGAATACACACCATGACGCAATCTTCATATAACGCTGATGCCATTGAGGTACTCACCGGGCTAGAGCCGGTTCGCCGCCGTCCGGGAATGTACACTGATACCACACGTCCAAATCATCTTGGTCAGGAAGTTATTGATAACAGCGTGGATGAGGCCCTGGCCGGTCACGCGAAACGCGTGGAGGTCATTCTCCATGCCGACCAGTCGCTGGAAGTTATCGATGATGGCCGCGGAATGCCGGTGGATATCCATCCTGAAGAAGGGGTTCCGGCAGTTGAACTGATTCTTTGCCGCCTGCACGCGGGGGGGAAATTCTCCAATAAGAACTACCAGTTCTCCGGCGGCCTGCACGGCGTAGGGATTTCAGTGGTCAACGCCCTATCGAAACGCGTTGAAGTGAACGTGCGCCGCGACGGTCAGATCTACAGCATCGCCTTTGAAAATGGTGATAAAGTAGAAGATCTCCATGTGACCGGCACCTGCGGTAAGCGCAATACCGGTACCAGCGTGCACTTCTGGCCGGATGAAAGCTTTTTTGACAGCCCGCGTTTTTCCGTCTCACGCCTCTCGCATTTGTTAAAAGCCAAGGCCGTTCTTTGCCCGGGCGTAGAGATTGTTTTCCGCGATCTGGTCAACGACAGTGAACAACGCTGGTGCTACGCCGATGGACTGACCGACTATCTTAGCGAAGCGGTTAACGGCCTGCCTCTGCTGCCGGAAAAACCGTTCGTCGGCACCTTCTCTGGCGATACCGAAGCGGTCGACTGGGCGTTGCTGTGGCTGCCGGAAGGCGGCGAGCTGCTGACCGAAAGCTACGTCAACCTGATCCCTACCATGCAGGGTGGCACCCACGTTAACGGTCTGCGTCAGGGGTTACTGGACGCTATGCGCGAGTTCTGCGAATACCGGAACATCCTGCCGCGCGGCGTGAAGCTATCGGCGGAAGATATCTGGGAGCGCTGCGCTTACGTGCTTTCCGTGAAGATGCAGGATCCGCAGTTTGCCGGGCAAACCAAAGAGCGCCTCTCTTCACGTCAGTGCGCCGCGTTTGTTTCCGGCGTCGTTAAGGACGCGTTCAGCCTGTGGCTAAACCAGAACGTCCAGTCGGCGGAGCTGTTGGCGGAAATGGCGATTTCCAGCGCCCAGCGTCGTCTGCGCGCGGCGAAAAAAGTGGTGCGTAAAAAGCTCACTAGCGGTCCTGCCCTTCCCGGCAAGCTGGCGGATTGCACCGCTCAGGATTTGAATCGGACCGAACTGTTTCTTGTGGAAGGGGATTCCGCGGGCGGCTCTGCCAAGCAGGCGCGCGATCGCGAATATCAGGCGATCATGCCGCTGAAAGGCAAAATCCTGAACACCTGGGAAGTCTCTTCCGATGAAGTGCTCGCTTCCCAGGAAGTGCATGATATTTCCGTCGCGATTGGTATCGATCCGGATAGCGATGACCTGAGCCAGCTGCGATACGGCAAGATTTGTATTCTGGCTGACGCCGACTCCGATGGTCTGCACATCGCGACGCTGCTGTGCGCGCTGTTCGTCAGGCACTTCCGCACTTTGGTTAAACACGGCCACGTTTACGTGGCGCTGCCGCCTTTGTACCGTATCGACCTCGGCAAAGAGGTTTACTACGCGCTGACGGAAGAAGAAAAAGCGGGCGTGCTCGAGCAGCTCAAGCGTAAGAAAGGCAAACCGAACGTACAGCGCTTTAAAGGGCTGGGCGAGATGAACCCGTTGCAGCTGCGTGAAACTACCCTGGATCCGAATACCCGCCGTCTGGTACAGCTGATTATCAACGATGAAGATGAACAGCAGACAACCGCTATGATGGATATGCTGTTAGCGAAGAAGCGCTCTGAAGATCGGCGTAACTGGCTGCAGGAGAAGGGCGATCTGGCGGATATCGAAGGGTAACGCAGGCGAATGCCGGACGGCGGCTCGCGTGCCCCGTCCGGGATACAGTTTTAAATTTTATGTCTTTTCCGGTACTGCAGCGGCGTTTCGCCAATGCCCTTGCCGAACGCGCTGATAAAATAGGTGACATCTGAAAACCCGACCATTCGGGCGATCTCGCGCACGCTCTGCTGGCTATGCAATAGCGCCTCGCACGCTTTTCTTAGTCGTATCGTATTGAGATAATTGACAATACTTTCGCCTGTTTCCTGATGAAAGCGGCGCGAAATATAGCTCTTCGATTTACCCAACTCTTCCGCCAGCCTGCTCAGGCTAAACTTTCGCATGTAATTCTCGTCAAGCCAGAACATCACCTGGCTTGCGGTACCATCGGTTATTCCCGACATGCTGGGATGATCTTCGCTCAGCATGCTGAGTAAAGAGAGCAGCAGACAGGAAACCTGCTCGCTATTTAGCGGCGAGTCTCCGGCCAGCTTTTCATAGCGGCTGAATAAAAAATCGATGTGGGGGTGAATATCGGCGACGTCCACTACCCAGGATTGGCCCGCTCGCTGGGTCAGATTATGGAGCCGCTGGCGGGAGTAGGGGAAATCACGTAATCCTTTCAGCAGGGCATACTGGTCGAGATGAATGATGGTTCGCCGGTAACGATCCTGCGCCTGCTCATCCACGATGATTTTATGCAGCGTAAAGGGAGGGAAGAAAAACATCCTCCCCGGGCGCATGGTGTATTGCTTATGATCGACAATCACCACGCCGAACCCCTCCTCTACGTACAGTACTTCAAGACACTGATGCCAGTGATGATAGCGGACCGTATTGGCGAATAACCGGCTAAACGACGCCGTTGCGTCATTGAGGGTTATCAGTTCCAGACGTTCTTCATTTAAGGTCTGCGCCATAGTGCAATAAATTTAAACTTTTGCAGGGATTATTCGTTTTATAAACTACCTTTTTAAATTTTATCAATTGCTGTTTTATTTTTATCCTGCCGGTGTGACTGAGGTAACATTTCTCATCCCCGGCGATTCACTATGCTTTGCCCATTAAATCAGGGGGGAGCTATGTGGTCGGCAACGAAAGAAAAATCAAATCCATTGTCATCGCGTGACGACGTTATTCGCGCTGTTACAACGATGCTGAGCGCGCTCGACGCCCAATTTCCGGCCGGTCAGGCGCAGTTCACGCTCGGCGATACCTGCGCGCATTATGATACGAATATTGCCGGTATGGAGGGGTTATCCAGAGCGCTATGGGGGCTATTTCCGCTGTGGGCGGGCGGTGAAGAGACGCCTTTTGCTGAGAAATATATCCAGGCGATTAAGCTAGGTACCGATCCCGATAGCCCACAGTATTGGGGCGATACGGGGCCATACGATCAGCGGCTGGTGGAGATGGCGGCCTACGGTCTGGGCCTGGCGTTACTGCAGACGCGCCTGACGGATGTATTCAGCGAAAAGGAACTGGCGAATTTCCACCGCTGGCTGAATCAAATCACCGATGCGCAGATGCCCGACAGCAACTGGAACTATTTCGCTATTATCGTTCAGCTTGGGTTTAAGCGCGCGGGATTAGCCTTCGATCAGGCCGCCATCGATCGCCGGTTTGCGATGATGGAAGCCTACTATTTGGGCGAAGGATGGTACTCCGATGGGCCGGGGCGGCCAAAAGATTACTACATCTCTATGGCTTTTCATTTTTACGGCCTACTGTACGCCACCCTGAGTCCGGATGATGCAGAGCGGGCCGCCACGTTACGCGAACGCTCCCGTTTGTTTGCCCGGGATTTTATCTATATGTCGGCGGCGGATGGTTCATCCGTACCCTTTGGGCGCAGTCTGACCTATCGTTTCGCCATGATTGCCTTCTGGAGCGCGGTGGCGTTTTCCGGGGTGGACGAATTTTCTCCTGGCGTGGTGAAAGGACTGATCCTACGCCATTTACGCTGGTGGCAGCAGCAGCCGATTTTCGATCGCGACGGTATTCTGACGCTGGGTTTTGCCTATCCCAATCTGGCGATGTGCGAGGACTATAATTCGCCCGGGTCCCCTTACTGGGCGCTGAAGGTTTTCCTGATTCTGGCGTTACCGGCAGATCATGATTTTTGGCTAGCGGAAGAGTTACCGCTGCCGCCGCTGGCTAAGGTGCGCGTGATACCCCAAGCGGCGCAAATTTTGCAGCACGATCGCCATTCTCGCCATGTAACGATGCTGACGTCGGGCCAGCTGGAGTTAAATAATTACGTCAATACCGAAGCCAAATATACCCGGTTTGCCTACTCCAGCCGCTTTGGTTTTACCCTTGAGCGGGGGCGGTATGGCCTTAAGCATGCCGCCTGCGACTCGATGCTCCTGCTATCTGACAACGATAATTACTGGCGCGGACGGCGCGAATGCGAGGAAGTGACGGTAGCGGAGAACGCGATTTTCTGCCGCTGGTCGCCGTGGTCAGACGTACATATCCGCACCTGGCTTATCCCCTGCGGCGACTGGCACGTTCGGGTACACCACATTGCCAGCGCTCGACGGCTACAGTCCGTGGAGGGGGGCTTTGCGGTACTGAAGGCGGAGCCCTGCCTGGAGGCCGGCAGCAGCCTGATTCTGGCCAGCAATGGGAGCAGCATGATAGCCAATCTTGCTCCCGGCATCGCCAGGCAGGGCGAGGCCGTTATCACGCCGCCCAATAGCAGTATTATGTTTGCGCCCTGCGCGGCCATTCCCACTTTATCCACCGAGCTGGCTCCTGGCGAACATTGGTTGGCCTGTGCGGTTATCGCCAGCGCTGAGATAAATAAAGTTTTTGCCGATATGCCGTTACTCATTCGACAAGATCGCCGCTTTATTATTATGGATAGCCAAAAAGAAACCCAGCAAACTATTTATTTTTAAACGCGGTCGGGCTAACGCCCGGCAACTCATTATTCGATTTTTTACATGCTTTCGCTGAGGATAGTATGGAAAGTACCTATACGAATAACAAAGTTGAGTATTACAAAATAAGCGCCTTCATTTTTCTGTATTTTTTCACCTGGTCTGCCAGTATTGGCCTGCTCGCCATATGGTTAGGGCAAAAAGCGAATCTAAGCGGCGCGGTTATTGGCACCGTCTTTGCCGTAAATGGCGTATTTTCAGTTGTTCTTAAACCCATTTATGGCTATATACTTGATAAAATAGGGATGAGTAAATATCTGCTCTATTTTGTGGTGCTGATGTCGGCATTAATGGCGCCTTTTTTTATTTATGTTTATCAGCCGCTACTGTTAACCAAGACGATGCTGGGTATTATTGTCGGTGCGATCTATTTAAGCTTCGCCTGGTATGCGGGCGTCGCGGCCTGTGAATCCTATACCGACCGTTACAGCCGTCTGAACAATATGGAGTTTGGGCAAATTCGCATGTGGGGATCGCTCGGATGGGCGGTAGCGTCTTCTTTCTCTGGCCTGCTGTTTAACCTCTCGCCAGCGTATAACTTTATCCTGGGAAGCGTCACGTCGATAGTGATGCTGGCCGTTTTATTAAGCCTGAAAGTCAACGAAAATGCGGAGAACGCCGCGCAGGTGCTGGTCAAAGATAAAATTTCTCCGGCGGATGTTTATACCCTTCTGCGTAACCGTAAATTCTGGGCATTCTGCCTGTACGTGGCCGGGGTGGCGTGGATGATGTTTATCGCGGAGCAGCAGTTTTCGCGCTATTTTGTCACGTTCTTTGCCGATGTCCATAAAGGCAACGCCATTTTTGGTTATCTGGGAACGGTACAGTCCGGGATGGAATTTATTATGTATATGGTCATTCCATTCTTTGTTAACTACATTGGCGCAAAACGTGGATTATTAATTGTTGGCCTGCTGGTAGGCGCCAGGTTGGTGATTTCTGGCCTGTGTGATTCCCATCTGTTGATTTCGCTATTAAAACCATTGTATGGCCTGGAAATATGCCTGCTGTTGGTTTCAGTATTTAAGTATATCGCCGAGCACTTTGACAAACGCGTTAATGCAACGATGTATTTGTTAGGTTATCAGGCGATGTTATATGTTGGTAATGTGGTCGTCTCGTCACCTGCCGGGTTTATGTACGATCGTATCGGGTTTGAGAAAACGTATATTATTATGGGCATGATTGCGCTGGTTTTTACCGTGATATCGGCATTTACCTTATCGTCATGCCAGAGTAAACGGCGCAGCTCTGCCACCCTCAATGTTTCAGAAAATAACGCATCAAAATAAGCTAAGCGATAAGGAACCGAAATATGTTAAATAATATCGTAGAGGAACCATTGCGCGATTTCCCCGGCGAGCCGATCTCAATGGATTGCTTCCGGGAAGAAATGAAGCGGGCGCGTGAAGATGTCCTTGAACTGATTGGCCGTCATTTAACGGAATTCGGTGAACAATTTCCCGCTGAGACCTGCGTCGAAGGTTATTATCCGTTGACTGAAAACGTCGAGTGGACGACCAGTTTTTGGACCGGACAGCTATGGCTGGCGTGGGAGATGAGCGGTGAAGATAAGTTTCGCCAGATGGCGGAGAAAAACGTGCGGACTTTCGGTCTGCGTATTGCAGGGCGTCACGACACCAATACGCATGATTTGGGCTTTCTCTACACGCTTTCCTGCGTGGCGGCCTGGCGTTTAACCGGTAATCGCGACGCGCGCGGGTTCTCCCTGATGGCGGCGGAGGCTCTGTTGGAGCGCTTTCACGCGAAGGCGCAGATTATTCAGGCCTGGGGCGATCTCAACGATCCCGCCCAGGCCGGGCGGATGATTATTGACTGCACGATGAATCTGCCGCTGCTTTATTGGGCAAGCGAGCAAACGGGCGACCCGCGCTTCAGGGATGCGGCTCTGGCGCACGTCAGGCAATCGGCGGCTTTTCTGGTACGTGAAGATGCTTCGACCTGGCACACCTATTATATGGATGTTGTCAGCGGGAAGCCGCGCTATGGGAATACTCAGCAGGGTTATGCCGATGATTCCTGCTGGTCCCGCGGCCAGGCGTGGGGAATTTATGGTTTTCTGCTCAGCTATATCTATACCGGCGACAGGGCGCTGGTCGGCCTGGCAAAAAAACTGGCCAACTATTTCCTCAACCGCCTGCCAGAGGACTATGTCTGTCATTGGGATCTGGCGCTGATAAACACCGATGCGCTGCGAGACTCTTCTTCGGCTGCTATCGCCGTATGCGGTCTGCTGGAGTTGGTTAAGCAGTTGCCAACGACCGACCCGGATCGCGAACGCTATCAACAGTGGGCGATGGCGATAATGGCCTCGCTGACGAAGGGCTATCTGATGGCAAAAAGTGACAAGGGTAATGGTTTACTCAAGCACTCGGTCTACCATCTGGCGAGTAATAAAGGCGTCGATGAGTGCTGTAGCTGGGGGGACTATTTTTACGTTGAAGCGCTGATGCGCATGACGCAGAGCTGGAAACTGTACTGGTAACGCTATTGCCCGGTAGCGTGCGCTTACCGGGCGGCCAGCGTTGCTTAAATGCCCGCTTCCAGAATACGAATGCTCATCTCCAGCACGTCGCCTTTCACGGCTTCGCTGTAGGCTTTCATGTGCGGGGTCTGCAGGTGCGCTTCAAGATGCGCGACGCTTTCCCACTGCTCGACCATCACAATTGAGTCCGGCGAGGTGGTCTGAAAACTGACGCCAGCGGCGTGATCCACCAGCGGCGCATAGCCGTGGCAGCCCTCTTCCTGGAGAACGGTCGGGGTAATTTTTGCGAACTGATCCAGCACCGCCTGGCGGTGGTGTTGGCCCGGACGAGTGCGAATTTCAGCGATCACTGTCAACATGGTTAACTCAACTCCTTCTGTCTATTCTCATCATACTTCAAGCCGCCGCTCGGTTAGCCGCGCTTGTCGTCTTTTCATAACTCATTACAGTTAACCAAAAATTTCAGCCAGATGCTTGCGATATTCTGCCGTATAACGCGGAACATCGGGCATTTTGATCACATCGTTGGCGATGAAGGTCGGCAGGGCGCTCATCCCGAGGAACTGGTTGGCCTTATGGAACGGCAGGTAAACGCCATCGACGCCAACGCCGTGGAAGAACTGATCTTTCTCGGTGAAGGCTTCCATCGGCGCGTTCCAGGTCAGGGACAGCATATATTTTTTGCCCTGAATCAGGCCGCCGGAGCCATATTTCTTACTGGCATCGGAGCGGGTGCGGCCATCGCTGGCATACAGCGCGCCGTGACCTTCGGTAAAGACGTCATCGATGTACTTTTTCACCGTCCACGGCGCGCCCATCCACCAGCCCGGCATTTGCCAGATAACGGAATCGGCCCACAGGAAGTTTTGCACTTCGGTTTTCACGTCGTAGTCGCTATCGGCGCGGACCACTTTAACATCATGCCCGAGGTCGCGCAGATAGGTTTCCGCGACTTCAGTCAGGGTGTCGTTCAGCTGGCCGTTAGAGTGGCCGAACTTTTTTGCGCCATTAATAATCAGGATGTTGCTCATTTTTTATCCTCAACTTTTCAATTTTGTGGTTAATTTTACCCCGTCGGGCAGAGCGGTAAAATGAGCAAAATGTGCAAAGTCTTTTGCTTTTATAGCAATAATGCCGCTACCAGCGAATGCGCGCCTCGAATCCGCCGTCCCGGGCGTTGCCGAAACTTGCTGTCATCCCGTGCAGCGCGGCGATACGTTTGACGATGGAGAGCCCGAGGCCGCTGCCGGGCTGCTCCTGGCCAGGAGGACGATAAAAGCGCTCGCCGACGCGCGTCAGGGCCTCGGCGCTGATGCCCGGGCCGTTGTCGCGTACGCGGAATTCACCGGCATCCAGGGTGATGTCGACCTGGCTTCCGGCGGGGCTGTAGCGCACGGCATTATCTAAAAGATTGCGCACCAGCAGGCTTAGCAGCAGCGGCTGCCCGGTGCGCATGATGCTCTTTGCGTTCAGGTGCAGGCGCAGCTCAACTCCGGCCAGCTGCGCCGGGTGGTACATCTCCATGACCGCCGACTGGAGCAGTTCATCAAGAGCGATCGTTTGAACATCATCCAGCTGCGCCAGCGAATCCAGGCGCGATAGAGTCAGTAGCTGGTCGACCAGGCGGGTTGCGCGATCGATACCCTGATGGAGCTGCTCCAGCGCTTTATCCAGCCCTTGCGGATCGTCCAGCGAGAGCTGGGCCACTTCGGTCTGCACCTTCAGCGCCGCCAGCGGGCTGCGCAGTTCGTGGGCGGCATCGGAGGTGAAGCGACGCTCGCGGATCATGGTGTCGTGCGTCCGGGTAAAGAGCTGATTTAGCGCGTCGACCAGCGGACGGACCTCATTAGGCACGTTGTCGCTATTTAGCGTTTCGGCGGAATCCGGCGCCCGGGTGCGCAGCGTGGTGGCCAGCTTTTTCAGCGGCGCCAGTTCCCGGCTTAACAGCACGATGAGCAGTAAAAACATCAGCGGCAGCGCCACCAGCCAGGGCGTAAGCTGTGAGGTGACGATATCCAGCGCCATCTCGCGGCGGTAATCCCACTCCTGGCCGACGACGATACGATGGCGCCCGTCGCGGGTGGTGAGCCACAGAAAGCGCCACTCGTCATCGTCGCCGCGCAGATAGCCGTCGCTGAACCCCTCCCGGTCGTTACCCCACAGGATATCCTGGCCATTTTCGCCATCGTTAAGCACCATTTTGCCGTCGGTGGTAAAGATAGCGAAAGCCAGCGCATCGTCGTCGAGATGGCCGTGCTTGACCTTTTTCTTCGTCCGCACCTGCGGCGCGAGAGTATGCAGCTCGTCGAAATTCATCGCGCTTAGGCGGCGGGCGAAAAGCAGCTGCTGCGTATCGAACAGCTTATCCAGCTTGTCGGTGGTCTGTTGCCAGGCCACAAAGCTGGCCATGCCCCAGGCGGCGCTGGTCAGCAGCAAAAAAAGCAGCGTCAGGCGGACCCGCAGGCTCAGTTTTCCCAGCCGCTTCATGCGTCCCCCAGGGTATAGCCGATGCCGTGTACGGTACGAATGAAAGCGCTGCCGAGCTTACGGCGCAGATGATGGACGTGCACTTCTATGGCGTTGCTGGAGACGTCGTCATCCCAGCTATAGAGCTTTTCTTCAATAAGCTTACGCGGCAGCACGCGTCCGGCATTGCGCATCAGCAGCTCCAGCAGAGCAAACTCCTTTGGCTTGAGCGCCAGGCTCTCGCCGTTCAGGGTGGTTGTGAGTCGGCCTGGATCGAGGACCACATTGCCGTGCCGCAGTTCGCTGCTGCTTTGGCCGTGGGCGCGGCGCATCAGCGCTTCCAGGCGCGCGGCAACTTCAACCAGCGCGAAAGGTTTGCAAAGATAGTCATCGGCGCCGAGCCGAAGCCCTTCGACACGCTGGCTGAGCGCGTCGCGGGCGGTCAGGATCAGTACCGGTTCGTGGCGGCCTTTGTCGCGCCATTCGCGCAGAATATCCAGCCCATCGATACCGGGGAGCGTCAGGTCCAGGACAATGGCGTCGTACGGGGCGTTGTACAGCGCGGCTTTGCCTTCCTCGCCGCGGGTAAACCAGTCGACGCTGAAGCCCAGTTTGGCCAGTCCGGTTTTGAGGCCGTCACCGATCAGTTTGTCGTCTTCCACCAGTAAAATGCGCATTCTCCTGCTCCTGTGTCCCTCGGCTATTCCAGCAGTAAAGCGCGTCGCGGCGCGCGCTGTACAGGAAAAAAAATTATTTTTTCCGCTTAAGAAGTTGTTAAGTTTTGCCCGGTGTAATAGTGACGATATAAACACAAAGGGAGAACACATCATGAAGAAAATCGCCGCAATGACCGCTATCATCGCCTTAGTTTCCATGCCGGTACTGGCCGCTGAGCAGGGCGGATTTTCCGGACCTGGATCCGCGCCAACCAGCCAGACGACCACGCAAAACGGCGGGTTCATTGGCCCGAACGGGAGCGTAACAACGGTCGCCAATGCGAAAACCCTGCGTGACGATACCTGGGTGACCCTGCGCGGTAAAATCGTGGAGCGTATTTCCGACGACCTGTATAAATTCCAGGACAGCTCCGGCATCGTGAACGTCGATATCGATCATAAGCGCTGGAACGGCGTGACCGTAACCCCGCAGGACACGGTAGAGATTCAGGGTGAAGTCGATAAAGACTGGAACTCTGTGGAAATCGACGTAAAGCAGATTCGTAAAATCGCGCAATAATATTTGGCCCCGATCTCATGTCGGGGCATAACCCGTGAATCAGGGATCCTCAACCGGCCTAACGCCCTGTGACTCAGGGCGTTAGATAGGGTATTATCGCCGGTAGTTTTGCCGTCCGAACGGCCGGTACGCAGATTGAGGATTCACGATTAATGAGCGATATGGCAGAGCGCCTCGCGCTGCATGAATTTACGGAAAACGCCTACCTTAACTACTCCATGTACGTCATCATGGACAGGGCGCTGCCGTTTATTGGCGATGGCCTGAAGCCGGTCCAGCGTCGCATCGTCTATGCGATGTCTGAACTGGGTCTGAACGCCAGCGCCAAATTCAAAAAGTCCGCCCGCACCGTCGGCGACGTGCTGGGTAAATACCATCCGCACGGCGATAGCGCGTGTTATGAAGCCATGGTGCTGATGGCGCAACCCTTCTCTTACCGCTATCCGCTGGTCGACGGTCAGGGGAACTGGGGGGCGCCGGACGATCCTAAATCCTTCGCCGCGATGCGTTATACCGAATCCCGTTTGTCGAAGTATGCTGAACTGCTGCTGAGCGAACTGGGGCAGGGCACCGTTGACTGGGTACCGAACTTTGACGGCACCCTGCAGGAGCCGAAAATGCTGCCTGCGCGCCTGCCCAATATTCTGCTCAACGGCACTACCGGCATCGCCGTCGGCATGGCGACGGATATTCCGCCGCACAACCTGCGTGAAGTCGCTCAGGCGGCCATTACCCTGATTGAAAAACCGCAAACGTCGCTCGACGATCTGCTGGATATCGTACAGGGGCCGGATTATCCGACCGAAGCGGAAATCATTACCCCCCGCGCCGAGATCCGTAAAATCTACCAGAATGGCCGCGGTTCGGTGCGTATGCGCGCGGTGTGGACGAAAGAAGACGGCGCGGTGGTGATCAGCGCCCTGCCGCATCAGGTTTCCGGCGCCCGCGTGCTGGAGCAGATCGCCGCCCAGATGCGCAATAAAAAGCTGCCGATGGTGGATGACCTGCGCGACGAATCGGATCACGAAAACCCGACTCGCCTGGTGATTGTCCCGCGTTCTAACCGCGTGGATATGGAGCAGGTGATGAACCACCTGTTCGCGACGACCGATCTGGAAAAGAGCTACCGTATCAACCTGAATATGATCGGTCTCGATAACCGTCCGGCGGTAAAAAACCTGCTGGAAATCCTCTCGGAATGGCTGACTTTCCGTCGCGATACCGTACGCCGTCGTCTCAGCTACCGTCTGGAAAAAGTCCTCAAGCGCCTGCATATCCTGGAAGGTTTGCTGGTGGCGTTTCTGAATATCGATGAAGTTATCGAAATTATCCGCCACGAAGATGAGCCGAAACCGGCCCTGATGTCGCGCTTCGGCATCAGCGAAACCCAGGCGGAAGCGATTCTGGAGTTAAAACTGCGCCATCTCGCCCGACTGGAAGAGATGAAGATCCGCGGTGAACAAAGCGAGCTGGAAAAAGAACGCGACCATCTGCAGGCCATTCTGGCTTCAGAACGCAAGATGAATAACCTGCTGAAGAAAGAGCTGCAGGCCGACGCTGACGCCTACGGCGACGATCGCCGTTCGCCGCTGCGCGAGCGTGAAGAAGCGAAAGCGATGAGCGAGCACGATATGCTGCCGTCCGAGCCGGTCACTATCGTTCTGTCGCAGAGCGGCTGGGTTCGTAGCGCCAAAGGTCATGATATCGACGCGCCGGGGCTGAACTATAAAGCGGGCGACAGTTTTAAAGCCGCAGTGAAAGGGAAGAGCAATCAGCCGGTGGTCTTCATTGACACCACCGGGCGCAGCTACGCGATTGACCCGATCACCCTGCCGTCCGCACGCGGGCAGGGCGAGCCGCTCACCGGTAAGCTGACGCTGCCGCCGGGGGCGACGGTGGAACATATGCTGATGGAGGCCGATGATCAAAAACTGCTGCTGGCTTCCGACGCAGGCTACGGGTTTATTTGTACTTTCAACGATCTGGTTGCGCGCAATCGCGCCGGTAAGACGTTGATTAGCCTTCCGGATAACGCCCACGTGATGCCGCCGCTGGTGATTGAGGACGAGTCCGATATGCTGCTGGCCATTACCGCCGCCGGCCGCATGCTGATGTTCCCGGTCAGCGACCTGCCGCAGCTGTCGAAAGGCAAAGGCAACAAGATTATCAACATCCCGTCGGCGGAAGCGGCTGCGGGCCAGGATGGCCTGGCGCATCTGTTTGTCCTGCCGCCGCAAAGTACGCTGACGATTCACGTCGGCAAACGGAAAATCAAACTCCGTCCGGAAGAGCTGCAAAAAGTCACCGGCGAGCGCGGCCGCCGCGGCTCTCTGATGCGCGGACTGCAGAAGATCGACCGGGTGGAGATTGATTCACCGCGTCGCGCCTCCGCGGGCGATAGCGAAGAGTAGGATGACCCTCCCTCGCAGTTCGGCGGGGGAGGTTAATATTTACCGCAAAATCGTTGTTTATTCAGGCATTGCGATTAACAATATCCGCCAGCATCGTTCGGGTGCTTAACGCGCTTTGCAATGATGCCCGATGCCTGCAATCTGCGAAACAGCGAGTATAATTCTAAGCGGTTTGGGTTTTAGAGGTAGCTATGCTATTTATTTTTCGACTAATTATCGTTGTCATCTATTGTATTCTGGTCTGCATCTTCGGCTGTATTTATTGTCTGTTCAGTCCGCGTAATCCTAAGCACGTCGCCACCTTCGGTCACCTGTTTGGCAAACTGTCGCCGGTTTTCGGCCTGAAAGTCGAGCTGCGCAAGCCGGCCGATGCGGAAAGCTACGGCAACGCCATCTATATCGCTAACCACCAGAATAACTATGATATGGTGACGGCATCAAATATCGTGCAGCCGCCGACCGTTACCGTGGGTAAAAAGAGCCTGGCGTGGATCCCATTTTTCGGCCAGCTCTACTGGCTCACGGGGAACCTGCTGATTGACCGCAATAACCGGGCAAAAGCGCACGGCACTATTGCCGAAGTCGTGAACGCGTTTAAAAAGCGCAATATCTCTTTTTGGATGTTTCCGGAAGGGACCCGCAGTCGCGGTCGCGGTCTGCTGCCTTTTAAAACCGGCGCTTTTCATGCGGCTGTCGCTGCTGGCGTGCCCATTATTCCGGTGTGCGTGTCTAATACATCGAATAAAATTAATCTCAATCGCCTGAATAACGGTCTGGTGATTGTAGAAATGCTGCCGCCGGTAGACACCAGCCAGTATGGAAAAGAGGGCGTTCGCGCGCTGGCGACGCACTGTCGCGAGCTGATGTCCGCTAAAATCGCTGAGCTGGATAAAGAAGTTGCCGAACGCGAAGCGGCCGCAAAGAAATAACACAGGAAACGCCGCGAACCGCGCGCGTATTGCTGGCGGGAAACGAATTCCCTTGTTAATTAGTCAGTATTTCATGGAGTAAATATGTCACTCAGTCGGCGTCAGTTCATTAAGGCTTCAGGCGTAGCGCTGTGCGCAGGCGCCGCGCCGCTGAAGGCACAGGCCGCTGGTCAGCAGCCTGCGCTGCCGATCCCTCCTCTGCTGGAGTCCCGCCGCGGGCAGCCGTTATTTTTGACGCTACAGCGAGCGCACTGGTCGTTTACGCCCGGAACCCGCGCATCGGTGTGGGGGATTAACGGCCGCTATATGGGGCCAACTATTCGTGTCTGGAACGGCGACGATGTGAAGCTGATTTACAGCAACCGCCTGACGGAAAACGTCGCGATGACCATCCGCGGTCTGCAGGTTCCCGGTCCGCTGATTGGCGGCGCCGCGCGCATGATGTCCGCCAACGCCGACTGGGCTCCGGTACTACCAATCCGCCAAAGCGCGGCGACGCTGTGGTATCAGGCCAACACGCCAAACCATATGGCAAAACAGGTCTATAACGGCCTGGCCGGGATGTGGCTGGTGGAAGATGATGTCAGTAAAAATCTGCCGATCCCCAATCACTACGGCGTGGATGATTTCCCGGTGATTATTCAGGACAAGCGTCTGGATAACTTCGGTACGCCTGAGTATAGCGAGCCCGGTAGCGGAGGGTTCGTTGGCGATACGCTGCTGGTGAACGGCGTTCAGGGGCCTTTCGTGGAAGTGTCGCGCGGCTGGGTGCGCCTGCGCCTGCTGAATGCGTCCAACTCCCGTCGCTATCAGCTGCAGATGAGCGATGGTCGATTGCTGCACGTGATTTCCGGCGATCAGGGGCTGCTGCCAGCGCCGGTTTCGCTGAAGCAGCTGTCGCTGGCGCCGGGCGAGCGTCGTGAAATTCTGGTCGATATGACCAACGGCGATGAAGTGTCGATCACCTGCGGGGAAGCGGCCAGCATCGTCGATCGTATTCGCGGCTTTTTCGAACCGTCGAGCATCCTGATTTCCACGCTGATTCTGACGCTGCGCCCGACGGGCCTGCTGCCGCTGGTGACCGATAGCCTGCCCGTGCGTTTGCTGCCGACGGAAATTCTGGCCGGCGCGGCGATTCGCAGCCGCGATATCACGCTTGGCGACGATCCGGGTATTAACGGTCAGCTGTGGGATCCGCAGCGTATCGATATTACGGCGCAGCAGGGAACCTGGGAGCGCTGGACGGTGCGCGCCGACCGGCCGCAGTCGTTCCATATTGAAGGCGTCATGTTCCAGGTGCGTAACGTCAACGGCTCCGCGCCATTCCCGGAAGATCGCGGCTGGAAGGATACCGTCTGGATCGATGGCCAGGTTGAGCTGCTGGTCTATTACAATCAGCCCTCCTGGCCGCACTTCCCGTTCCAGTACTTAAGTCAGACGCTGGAGCTTGCCGACCGGGGCTCTATTGGCCAGATTCTGGTGAATCCGGCGCCGTAATGTGTTCTGTCCCGGCCCCTGCTGGCCGGGATCGGAAAAACCTCCTTCATTTCTTCCATCGTTCCGGCTTATAATCGCCGCCCTTTTTGATTATTTTTTTATCATTTCCCCGGAAGCAATATGAGCGCAATATCCCTGATCCAACCGGATCGTGACCTTTTCTCCTGGCCGCAGTACTGGGCCGCCTGCTTTGGCCCCGCGCCGTTCTTGCCGATGTCGCGAGAAGAGATGGATCAACTTGGCTGGGATAGCTGCGACATTATTCTGGTTACCGGCGATGCCTATGTCGATCACCCGAGCTTCGGCATGGCGATCTGCGGACGCATGCTGGAATCCCAGGGATTCCGCGTGGGGATTATTTCCCAGCCGGACTGGAATAATAAAAACGACTTTATGCGCCTGGGTAAACCGAACCTGTTCTTCGGCGTCACCGCCGGTAACATGGACTCGATGATCAACCGCTACACCGCTGACCGTAAGCTGCGCCATGACGATGCTTACACGGCGGGTAACGTGGCCGGCAAGCGCCCGGATCGCGCTACGCTGGTCTACACTCAGCGCTGCAAAGAGGCGTGGAAAGATGTGCCGGTGATCCTCGGGGGCATCGAAGCCAGCCTGCGCCGTACCGCGCACTATGACTACTGGTCCGATACCGTGCGCCGCTCGGTGCTGGTGGACTCTAAGGCCGATATGCTGATGTTCGGCAACGGCGAGCGTCCGCTGGTGGAAGTGGCGCACCGTCTGGCCGCCGGCGAGCCTATCGGGCAAATTCGCGACGTTCGCAACACCGCCATCATGGTGAAAGAGGCGCTGCCGGGCTGGAGCGGAGTCGATTCCACGCGTCTGGATACGCCGGGGAAAATCGACCCAATCCCGCATCCGTACGGTGAAGATCTGCCGTGCGCGGATAACAAAACCGTCGCACCGCCAAAACAGGAAGCGAAGCGCGTCACCGTGCAGCCGCCGCGTCCGAAGCCGTGGGAGAAGACCTACGTCCTGCTGCCTTCCTTTGAAAAGGTGAAGGGCGACAAGGTGCTCTACGCCCATGCGTCGCGGATCCTGCACCATGAAACCAACCCCGGCTGCGCCCGCGCGCTGATGCAGAAACACGGCGAGCGCTATATCTGGGTTAACCCGCCCGCTATTCCGCTTTCCACCGAAGAGATGGATAGCGTGTTTGCTCTGCCGTATAAGCGCGTTCCGCATCCCTCATACGGCGATGCCCGCATTCCGGCCTACGAGATGATCCGCTTCTCGATTAACATTATGCGCGGCTGTTTTGGCGGCTGTTCCTTCTGCTCAATTACCGAGCATGAGGGCCGTATCATTCAGAGCCGCTCCGAAGATTCGATCATCAATGAAATCGAAGCGATTCGCGACACGGTCCCCGGCTTTACCGGCATTATTTCCGATCTTGGCGGTCCGACGGCTAACATGTATATGCTGCGCTGCAAGTCGCCGCGCGCCGAGCAGACCTGCCGCCGCCTGTCATGCGTTTACCCGGATATCTGTCCGCATATGGACACTAACCATGAACCGACGATTAATCTTTATCGCCGCGCCCGTGACCTGAAAGGCATCAAAAAGATCCTTATCGCGTCCGGCGTGCGTTACGACATCGCCGTTGAAGACCCGCGCTATATCAAAGAGCTGGCCACCCATCACGTCGGCGGCTATCTGAAGATTGCCCCGGAGCATACGGAAGAGGGGCCGCTGTCGAAGATGATGAAGCCGGGAATGGGCAGCTACGATCGTTTTAAAGAGCTGTTTGATACCTATTCGAAACAGGCCGGTAAAGAGCAGTATCTGATTCCTTACTTTATCTCCGCACACCCGGGGACGCGCGATGAAGATATGGTGAACCTGGCGCTGTGGCTGAAGCAGCATCGTTTCCGTCTGGATCAGGTGCAGAACTTCTATCCGTCGCCGCTGGCGAACTCAACCACCATGTATTACACCGGTAAGAACCCGCTGGGTAAGATTGGCTATAAGAGTGAGGATGTGGTGGTGCCGAAGGGCGACAAACAGCGCCGCCTGCACAAGGCGCTGCTGCGCTACCACGATCCGGCTAACTGGCCGCTGATCCGCCAGGCGCTGGAAACCATGGGTAAAAAGCACCTGATCGGCAGCCGTCGCGATTGTCTGGTACCGGCGCCGACGATCGACGAAATGCGCGAAGCGCGTCGCCAGAACCGCCATACCCGTCCGGCGCTGACCAAGCATACGCCGATTGTGCACCAGCGCTCGAACGGCGGGGCGACGGCGAAGAAGCCCGTAAAACGCGGTAAGGTCGCCGGTCGTTAATTCGGCTGCATTGCCCGGTGGCGCTAGCGTCTGCCGGGCTTACAAAACATCTCCAGGCCGGATAAGCGCCAGCGCTATCCGGCTTTTTTACGGTTTAGCCGCCAAACTGATCCGGGTCTGGCCCCAGGCGTTTGTTCTGGTCCAGTTTAGTGATTTCACTTAATTCATCTTTATCAAGACGGAAGTCCCAGACGTTAAAATTCTCGGCAATGCGCGATGGCGTCACCGATTTCGGGATCACCACCAGGCCGCTGTCCAGATGCCAGCGAATAACGATCTGCGCCGGGGTTTTACCGTATTTATCCGCCAGTTGACGAATAATTTTCTGATCGAATACCCCTTCGCCGCCCTGCGCCAGCGGGCTCCAGGACTCGGTCTGAATTTTATGCGTCGCATTCCAGGCGTGAAGCTGACGCTGCTGCATCAGCGGGTGAAGTTCAATCTGGTTTATCACCGGCGCGACGCCGGTTTCATCGATGATTTTTTGCAGATGATGAACCTGGAAATTACACACGCCGATGCTTTTTGCCAGCCCCTGCTGCTGCAGCTCAATTAAGCTTTTCCAGGCGTCGACGAAGTGGTTCGTTGCCGGAACCGGCCAGTGAATTAAATATAAATCGACATAGTCGAGCTTCAGTTTTTTCAGGCTTTCCTGCAGCGCTTCTTTGGGCTGCTTTTGATCGTCATTCCACAGTTTCGTGGTGACGAACAGCTCATCGCGGGGGACGCCTGCGCTGCTCAATGCGTTGCCGACGCCGGTTTCATTCTGGTACACGGCGGCGGTGTCAAACGAGCGATAACCGACTTCCAGCGCCTTATGAATGGCGGAGACGACTTCCTCGTTGCCTGCTTTCCACACGCCGAGCCCCAGCTGCGGCATCAGGTTGCCGTCGTGTAGTTTTATAACGGTTGGATGTGTCATGCCTTCCTCCTGTTAATGAACTCAGCGGAATAAAATCCGCCGAGGGGTAGCATTAAGTCTGGACGAAATAGCTAAAAACGGTAGTTAAACTCCTCTCCTTTGCGCGAGTTTACGCGTCGGAGAGGAGGTTGATTAGCGCGCAGTCTCGTAAATACGGCGGCTGACGTCCAGCGTAATATCCTGGTTTTCGCCCAGTAGGGTCATGCCGTGCTCTTCCAGCTTCGCCAGTAGCGCCGGGATAGAGCTGCCATCCAGACCGTAGGCGGAAAGGCGCGTCGGGACGCCCATCTGTTCGAAGAAATCACGCGTTGCGGCGATGGCGGCATCGATACGCTGTTCTTCAGAACCTTCGGTGATGTTCCAGACGCGAGCGGCGTACTGCAGCAGCTTGGCGCGTTTAACGTCGCGTTTTTCATTCCACAGCGCAGGCAGGACGATAGCCAGGGTCTGGGCGTGATCGAGACCGTGCATGGCGGTCAGCTCGTGGCCGAGCATATGGGTCGCCCAGTCCTGCGGCACGCCTGCGCCAATCAGGCCGTTCAGCGCCTGGGTGGCCGCCCACATAATATTGGCGCGTACGTCGTAGTTTTCTGGCTCTTTCAGCGCTTTCGGGCCATCTTCCACCAGGGTCAGCAGAATGCCTTCGGCGAAGCGGTCCTGAATTTTGCCGTCGACCGGATAGGTGACGTACTGCTCAACGGTATGGACAAATGCGTCGACTACGCCGTTAGCCACCTGGCGCGGCGGCAGGGTGTAGGTGTAAACCGGATCCAGGATAGCGAACACCGGCTGGACGTGGCTGGACATAAACGCGCGTTTGTCGCCGGTGGTTTTGCGCGAGATGACCGCGCCTTTATTGGATTCGGAACCGGTCGCCGGCAGCGTCAACACGGAGCCCATCGGGATGGCGCTGGCCACTTTGCTACCGTAAGTTTCGAGGATTTCCCACGGATCGCTGTCGGCATTGTAGTGGGCCGCTGCGGCGATAAATTTGGTGCCGTCGAGAACGGAACCGCCGCCCACCGCCAGCAGGAACGTGATCTTTTCATCACGGGCGATTTTCACCGCGTTCATCAGCGTTTCGTAGGATGGGTTGGGCTCGATGCCGCCAAATTCCCGGACGTCAATGCCGTTCAGCGCGCTAAGAACCTGATCAAGCACGCCGGTTTTCTTCACGCTACCGCCGCCGTAGGTGACAAGCACGCGAGCATCCGCCGGGATTTGATCGCGCAGATTTTCAATCGCGCCTTTACCGAACAGAATGCGGGTTGGGGTATGTAGGTCGAAATTATTCATGGCTGGTGCCCTCAAATAGATAAAACCGCCAACAGAGACAATCCCTCTGTCAGATGACGGACATTGTGTTCCCGTCGCCCGTTCCCCTCAATGCACATTCCTGCCGTTGTCTTGCCCATTTCTCCTTGGGGCTGGAGAAATGCGCCGCAAGTGCGCACAATACGGAGGTATAAAAACGTTCGCAGAGGCCCGAAAAATGAACCGCGCTGAGATATGCCAGCTATTAACGCATAAAGTTAATCAGCTGAAAGATAAAGAAGAAATGCTTAATGGTCTGCTGCCGGATATTCGCCTGCTGTACGGTACCCAGCCGGGGACGCGGACGCCGGTCATGTATCAGCCGGGGATCGTTTTTCTCTTTTCCGGGCATAAAATTGGCTACATTAATGAGCGTACCTTTCGCTATGACACCAATGAGTATCTGCTGCTGACGGTACCGCTACCGTTTGAATGCGAAACCTTCGCCACCCCGGAAGTGCCGCTGGCGGGGATTCGGCTGAACGTCGATATTCTGCAGCTGCAAGAGCTGCTGATGGATATCGGTGAAGATGAGCAGTTTCAGCCGTCCATGGCGTCGAGCGGGATCAACTCCGCGGTGCTGTCCGAAGAGATTCTGTGCGCGGCGGAGCGCCTGCTGGACGTGATGGAGCGCCCGCTGGACGCGCGCATTCTGGGCAAACAGATTATCCGCGAAATTCTTTATCACGTGCTGACCGGGCCGTGCGGCGGGGCGCTGCTGGCGCTGGTCAGCCGGCAGACCCACTTCAGCCTGATCAGCCGCGTGCTGAAGCGTATTGAAAGCCAGTACACGGAAAACCTCAGCGTCGATCAGCTGGCGGCGGAAGCCAATATGAGCGTCTCGGCGTTCCATCATAACTTTAAATCGGTCACCAGCACCTCCCCGCTTCAGTATCTGAAAACCTACCGTCTGCACAAAGCGCGCATGCTGATGATCCACGATGGTATGAAGGCCAGCGCGGCGGCGATGCGGGTAGGGTATGAAAGCGCGTCGCAGTTCAGCCGCGAGTTTAAGCGTTATTTCGGCATGACGCCGGGGGAAGATGCGGCGCGAATCAGAACGATTCAGGGGATGTGAGGGCGGCGAATCCGCGCCGCCCTGGAAACGCTCAGGCGTTACAGTATTTCTTTTTAATCACCACGATAACCGTACCGAGCAGCCCGGCGATCAGCAGCGCGATAGGCAAAATCATCAGGCAGGTCATGACCTGATCTTCATGACGCTTAACGAAGGGAATCATGCTCAGCGCATAGCCCAGGCCGGTAACCACGCCAACCCACAGCAGCGCGCTCAGCCAGTTGAAGAACTGGAAGCGGCGGTTTGGCAGCCCGGAAATGCCCGCCATGGTGGGCAGCAGGGTGCGAACAAACGCCAGAAAACGCCCGGCCAGCAGCGCCAGCAGGCCGTGTTTGTCAAACATGCAGGTTGCCCGCTGATGGTACTTATGCGGCAGATGCCCAAGCCAGCGCTTAACCGTGACGGTGTTACCCAGCCAGCGCCCCTGGATATAGCTCAGCCAGCAGCCGAGGCTGGCCGCGGCGGTTAAAATGGCGACCGTGGGTACAAAGTCCATTACGCCTTTGGCGATCAGCGCCCCGGCGAGCAGCAGCAGGCTATCGCCCGGTAAAAATGAGGCGGGCAGCAGACCGTTTTCCAGAAACAGGGTTGCGAACATGACCAGATATACAACGCCCACAACGTGGGGGTTTGCCAACGCGGCAAAATCATGCTGCCACAGCGCGGCGACAATTTCTTGAATGACAACCATGGACTTTCCTAAGTGGTACCGTGTTTTTTGTCTAGTGTACTCCTGAAGAGGCTCGGGCACCTTGATCCCGGGCGCAACTAAAGCGGCCGTTTTTCTAAAAAACGTCCGCTATTGTTGCCACTGAGTGTCACTTTACACGATACGCGCGAAGCCCGCCGCTAAATCATCCTGCAGATCGGTAACATTTTCTAACCCGATATGCAGGCGGATCAGCGTGCCGCTGAAATCAACTTCAGCATCAGGTCGGATTGCGGCAATGTGTTCCGGCTGGTTGGCTAAAATCAGCGATTCAAAGCCGCCCCAGGAGTAGGCCATGCTGAACAAGCTGAAGTGGTCCAGATAAGCGGACAATTCGGCGTCGGTCAGGCGTTTATTGAGCACGAAAGAGAACAGGCCGCTGCTGCCGGTGAAGTCGCGCTGCCAGAACTCATGGCCTTTGCTGCCGGGCAGAGCGGGGTGGTTCACGCGGGCCACCTGCGGATGCTGCGCCAGCCATTCGGCAATCTGCAGGCTGCTTTCATGGTGCTGACGCAGGCGCACCGCCAGGGTGCGCAGACCGCGGCTGGTCATATAGGCGGTATCGGCATCCACCATTTGCCCCATCAGATAGGCGTTTTCGCGCAGCTGCGCCCAGCAGCGCTCATTGGACACGGCGGTACCGACCATGGCGTCGGAATGGCCGATCAGGTATTTGGTGCCGGCCTGAATGGAGATATCGATACCAAACTCCAGCGCTTTGAACAGCACCCCCGCCGCCCAGGTGTTGTCGATCATAATGATGGCTTCTGGAGCGACGCGGCGCACCGCTGCAACGATCGCCGGAACATCATGAACTTCCATGGTGATGGAACCGGGGGATTCGAGGAACACCACGCGGGTGTTCGGCTGTACCAGACGGGCGATATCGCCGCCGATGAGCGGGTCGAACCAGCCGGTGGTGACGCCGAGTTTGGCGAGGATTTTGGTGCAGAAATCCTGGGTAGGTTCATAGGCGGTGTTGGTCACCAGAATATGGTCGCCCTGCTCGACAAACGCCAGAATGGTATTGGCGACCGCCGCCGCGCCGCAGGGAAAGAGCGCGCAGCCGGCGCCGCCTTCCAGCTCGCACATCGCTTCCTGGAGAGAAAAGTGGGTTAGCGTCCCGCGACGCCCGTAGAACAGCTCGCCTTTGGCGCGGTTGCGGGTGGCGTGTTTTTTCGCTTCGACGGTGTCGAAAACCAGCGATGAGGCGCGCTGAATGACGCTGTTTACCGAGCCTTGGGTGTATTTTTTGCTGCGCCCGGCGTGAACCAGCGCAGTATCAAGATGTTTATCAGCCATGTTCAGATAACCTGTTTTTATACGTCTGGACGTCTAAACTAACATGAATACCCGTTGATGTACCGGGTCGCGGCGGATACAGGTAAAAATTTTACCAACGGCGGGGTCAGCAACTTTTTTACTGCGTAAGCGCAAGGAAAATAATCGTGATTTACTGCACAGTGTAAATACTAATGAGAACCACTATCAATTCGATGCCGTTTTGATATTATTGTGCGCAGTTTTTGTGATTTACGTCCTGGAGATACAGTGTGGGTAATAATTTGATGCAGGCGGATCTCTCCGTTTGGGGTATGTATCATCATGCCGATATTGTCGTTAAGGTAGTGATGATCGGCCTGATTCTGGCGTCGGTGGTCACATGGGCTATCTTTTTCGGCAAAGGCGCAGAGATCCTGGCCAGCAAGCGTCGCCTCAAGCGTGAACAGCAGCTGGTTGCCGAAGCACGCTCTCTCGACCAGGCCAGCGATATCGCTAACGCGTTCGAGGCGAAAAGCCTGACTTCCCAACTGATCAACGAAGCGCAGAACGAGCTGGAGCTGTCCGCAGGTTCTGAAGATAACGAAGGCATTAAAGAGCGTACCGGTTTTCGACTGGAGCGTCGCGTGGCGGCGGTGGGTCGTTACATGGGGCGCGGCAACGGTTATCTGGCGACCATCGGCGCGATTTCCCCGTTCGTCGGTTTGTTTGGTACCGTCTGGGGCATCATGAACAGCTTTATCGGTATTGCCCAGACCCAGACCACCAACCTGGCGGTCGTGGCGCCAGGCATCGCGGAAGCGCTGCTGGCTACGGCAATTGGCCTGTTCGCTGCGATTCCGGCGGTGGTCATCTACAACATTTTCGCCCGTATGATTGCCAGCTACAAAGCTTCACTTGGCGATGTCGCCGCCCAGGTTCTGCTGCTGCAAAGCCGTGACCTGGACCTGAGCGCCAGCGGCGTTAAGCCGGTGCGTACCGCCCAGAAACTCCGCGTAGGTTGATGCTTTATGGCCATGCATTTTAACGAAAACCTCGATGATAACGGTGAAATGCACGACATCAACGTGACGCCGTTTATCGACGTCATGCTGGTGCTGCTGATCATCTTTATGGTGGCGGCGCCGCTGGCCACCGTAGACGTGAAGGTGAATCTTCCGGCTTCTTCCAGCCAGCCGCAGCCGCGCCCGGAAAAACCGATCTACCTGTCGGTGAAGGCGGATAAAACCATGTTCCTCGGTAATGACCCCATCACCGAAGAGAGCATGATTGCGTCCCTGGATGCCCTGACCGAAGGCAAGAAAGATACCACCGTCTTCTTCCGCGCGGATAAAACCGTGGACTACGAGACGATGATGAAGGTCATGGATACCCTGCACCAGGCGGGCTATCTGAAGATTGGCCTGGTGGGCGAAGAGACCGTCAAAGCCAAGTAACCCCTTACCGACTCATCTCCCAGGCTGGCCTTGCGCCAGCCTTTTTTATCTCCTCGAATCGCTCTCCTGTTGGACGACTGTTGCTATAACGTTACCCTGTTGCGGTATAATGGCAGTCGTTTATGTTAACTGACAGGATCTTATGGAACGCTTTCTGGAAAATGCTATGTACGCCTCGCGCTGGCTGCTGGCGCCGGTTTATTTTGGCCTTTCGCTCGGTTTGATTGCGCTGACGATCAAATTTTTTCAGGAGATCTTCCACATACTGCCGCATATTTTCAGCGTCAGTGAGTCGGATATGATTCTGACCCTGCTGTCGCTGGTGGATATGACCCTGGTGGGCGGTCTGCTGGTGATGGTGATGTTCTCCGGCTATGAAAATTTTGTCTCGCAGCTGGATATCAACGAAGGTAAGGAGAAGCTCAGCTGGCTGGGCAAAATGGACGCCACTTCGCTGAAAAATAAGGTGGCCGCCTCCATCGTGGCGATCTCCTCTATTCACCTGCTGCGGGTGTTTATGGACGCGAAAAACGTCCCGGACAATAAGCTGATGTGGTACGTCATCATCCACCTGACCTTTGTGCTGTCAGCCTTTGTGATGGGCTACCTCGATCGTCTGACCAAAGTGAAACACTGATCCCTTCTCTCCCGGCGGCGTTGGCCGCTGGGCTTTTTACTCCCCGTTTCTGCTTTTCTGCGCTGGCGTATGTCCGGGCTTCTGCTTTGCTTAAAGGGCGCTTAACAACGGAGGCAGGGTGATGACGCGATTAACGGCCAAAGATTTCCCGCAGCAGCTGCTCGAATACTATGACTACTACGCCCACGGCAAAATCAGCAAACGCGAGTTTCTCCAGCTGGCGGGGAAGTATACCGTCGGCGGGATGACCGCGCTGGCGCTGTTTAATCTGCTGAAGCCCGACTATGCTCTGGCAGAGCAGGTACCGTTCACCGACCCGGATATCCGCCCGGAGTATATTCATTATCCCTCTCCTGACGGCCACGGCGAAGTGCGGGCTTATCAGGTGATGCCGGCGAAAATAGCCGACAAAGCGCCTGCCGTGGTGGTGGTTCATGAGAACCGCGGCCTGAATCCCTATATTGAAGACGTTGCCCGGCGGGTGGCGAAAGCGGGCTATATCGCGCTGGCGCCGGATGGCCTGAGCTCCGTCGGCGGCTATCCGGGGAATGATGATGAAGGCCGCGCGCTGCAGCAGAAAGTCGATCCCGTGAAGCTGATGAATGATTTCTTTGCGGCGGTCGCGTTTATGGCGAAGCATCCGCAGGCGACGGGGAAGGTCGGTATCACCGGTTTTTGCTACGGCGGCGGCGTCAGCAACGCGGCGGCGGTGGCTATCCCTGAGCTGGCCTGCGCGGTGCCGTTTTACGGCCGCCAGCCGCCATTGAAGGAGGTCGATAAAATTAAAGCGCCGCTGCTGCTGCACTATGCCGGCCTCGATAGCGGCATTAATGAAGGCTGGCCCGCCTATGAACAGGCGCTGAAGGCGCATAATAAAGTTTACGAGGCCTATCTCTATCAGGGCGTGAATCACGGCTTTCATAATGATTCCACGCCGCGCTACGATCGGGCTGCGGCTGACCTGGCCTGGCAACGCACGCTGGCATGGTTTGAACGGTATTTACGTTAGCGAACTCGTCAGAAATAGCGCTACCGCTCGCTTAAAAAAACGCTATATAATTTAATATATAGCGATTGGGTGGGGAGGGCGCGATGGAAAATCATTTTGGTAAAGGCTTAATGGCGGGGCTACAGGCATCCTATGCTGATACCGCTACGCATGCGGCGAACTTTTGCGCCGACTATAAACGCGGGTTTGTGCTTGGCTACTCGCACCGCATGTTTGAAAAAACCGGCGATCGCCAGCTTAGCGCCTGGGAAGCGGGGATCCTCACCCGTCGCTACGGTCTGGAAAGAGATTGGGTGATGGACTTCTTTAAAGAGGGAAATTCGTCTACCGCGCAGCGCTACTTTATGGCGGGCTATCGGCTGGAAAGCTAAAAACCGGAGGTGGGCGCCTCCGGTGGGCCAGAGCGTTACGCCTGGCGCTTATCTTCGGTTTGCGTGTCGAAGTCGCTGGCGTCATGGCGCTCGTGAAGCTGCTCGTTGAGCGGGCCAGAGGTGCGGTTAACCATACGTCCGCGCTGAACGGCCGGACGGTTGCCGACGTCCTGCGCCCAGCGCAGCACGTTTTTATAGCTACCGGCATCAAGGAACTCGGCGGCGTTGTAAACGTTCCCCAGCACCACGTTGCCGTACCACGGCCAGATAGCCATGTCGGCGATGGTGTACTCCTCTCCTGCCACAAAACGGCCGCGGGCAAGCTGCTTGTCGAGCACGTCAAGCTGGCGTTTGGCTTCCATCGTAAAGCGGTCGATCGCGTATTCGATTTTCACCGGCGCATAGCTGAAGAAATGGCCAAAACCGCCGCCGAGGAACGGGGCCGAGCCCTGCAGCCAGAACAGCCAGTTGAGAGTTTCAGTGCGGCCTGCCGGATCTTTGGGCAGGAAGAAGCCGAACTTTTCCGCCAGATAGAGCAGGATGCTGCCGGATTCAAAAACGCGGGTCGGCGGCGTGGTGGAGTGGTCGCGGAGCGCGGGGATTTTCGAGTTCGGGTTAACCTCGACAAAGCCGCTGGAGAACTGGTCGCCTTCGCCGATGCGAATCAGCCAGGCGTCGTATTCCGCGCCGCTGACGTCTAACGCCAGCAGTTCTTCCAGCATAATGGTCACCTTCTGCCCGTTAGGCGTCCCCAGCGAATAGAGCTGAAGCGGGTGCGCGCCCACCGGCAGCACCCGATCGTGCGTTGCGCCGGAAACGGGACGGTTGATATTGGCGAATGCGCCGCCGTTGTTTTGCTTCCATTCCCACACTTTAGGTGGCTGGTAGTTATTCTCTGACATGCTGATCTGCCTTTTTAGTGAGGTGTTGAAGTCGTGGCGCTAAACTTTCGGTGCGCCGGTCTAAGCCAGAATCCGCGCGGCCCATACGCTGACGTCGTCGCCGCTGCCGAGATCCGCCTGCACCAGGCCGTTAACCATAAAGGTCGGCGACACGTGGATGCCGTTCTGGCGGGCATACTTGCTGTGCCATTTGATCTCGTTTTGCAGCTCCGGGCGGGCAAACGCCGCAGCCAGCGAAACGTGGCTATAGCGTTCGATACGCTCGATAATCTGCTGCGGCGTGGCGTCCATGTTTGGCCCGCTGCAGTGGTCGGTAAACTCAAACTCTTCGCGGTGGTCGGCGACGGCTTTAAGCACCTTATGCGCCTGCTCCCGGCCGTGCGGCAAGGTGGAAGCGGCGAGAATGCAGCGCACGATGACGCCGGAAAACAGATGCCAGGGCTGGGACTGGAGACGAATTTTGATCGTCACGTTATCCGCGCCAACTTCATCCAGCAGATCATCCAGCTTATTAAAGGCGCGCACGGAGAAAGGGCAGGTGGGTTCGAGGAACACCTCAAAGGTGCGTGGGCCATGCCCCCAGACCAGCGGTTGGGCAGTCAGATGCGAAGGTGTGCTCATTGTCGACTCCTGTTTTTTTTATCTCAAATAACGATATCACTTTTGCCCGGCGGCGCAGGCTTATTTTCCTTAAGGGCACGATTAGCGAATCGAATGAGTGGTATCATCACTCCACCTCTGTCTGGTAAGTGCCTGCGGCAGGATAAGAAGAGGGAGTTTTGTTTCGCCAACTGCCCGGGCTGCATTAATTTGAGGTCAGGCTAAATGAGCAAAGGTTCGACAAGCAGTGACGCCCCGTTTGGTACACTCTTAGGCTACGCACCGGGCGGCGTGGCGATTTATTCTTCGAATTACAGTAGCTTAAATCCGCAAGATTACCCGGATGACGCCACGTTCCGCAGCTATATCGGTAATGAGTATATGGGGCACAAATGGCAGTGCGTGGAGTTCGCGCGCCGTTTTCTGTTCCTCACCTACGGTTTTGTTTTCACCGATGTCGGCATGGCCTACGAAATCTTCTCCCTGCGTTTTTTACGCGAGGTGGTCAACGACAATATTCTGCCGCTGCAGGCGTTCGCCAACGGCTCCCGCCGTCCGCCGATCGCCGGCTCACTGCTGATCTGGCAGAAAGGCGGCGAGTTTAAGCACACTGGCCACGTGGCGGTGATTACGCAACTGGTAGGCAATAAGGTCAGGATTGCCGAGCAGAACGTGATTCACTCGCCGCTGCCGCAGGGCCAGCAGTGGACCCGAGAGCTGACGCTGGAAGTGAAAAACGGCATCTACACGATTAAAGACACCTTTGCCGATACCGAAATCCTCGGCTGGATGATCCAAACCGCCGATACCGAGCACAGCCTGCCGCAGCCGGTGCTGCCGGGTGAGGCGATGGCCATCAAAGGCGCGCGGCTGCCGAATAAAGGCCAATACCGCGGCAACTGGCTCAACGAGAAAGATTCGCTGCAAAAAGCCTACGTGGAAGCCAACGGCCACGTCATCAATAAAGACCCTTACCAGTATTTCACCATCACCGAAAGCGCCGAGCAGGAGCTTATCAAGGCCACCAACGAGCTGCATCTGATGTACCTGCACGCCACCGACAAGGTGATGAAGGATGACAGCCTGCTGGCGCTGTTCGATATTCCGAAAATTCTCTGGCCGCGCCTGCGCCTCTCGTGGCAGCGGCGTCGCCATCATATGATTACCGGCCGCATGGATTTCTGTATGGATGAGCGCGGGCTGAAGGTATATGAGTACAACGCCGACTCCGCGTCCTGCCATACCGAAGGCGGGCTGATCCTCGAACAGTGGCTGAAACAGGGCTACTACGGCACCGGCCACAACCCGGCGGAAAACCTGCTGGATGAGCTGGCTGGGGCGTGGAAGCACAGCCGGGCGCGTCCTTTCGTGCACATCATGCAGGATAAGGATCTGGAGGAGAACTACCACGCGCAGTTTATCCAGCGTTCGCTGACCCAGGCCGGTTTTGAGAGCAAAATTCTGTTTGGCCTTGATGAGCTGCGCTGGGATGCCGCCGGGCAGCTGATCGACGCCGACGGTCGTCTGGTTAACTGCGTCTGGAAAACCTGGGCATGGGAAACCGCCATTGAGCAGGTGCGGGAAGTCAGCGCCGATGAGTACGCGGCGGTGCCGATCCGTACCGGACACCCGAATAATGAAGTTCGCCTGATAGACGTTCTGCTGCGCCCGGAAGTATTAGTCTTCGAGCCGCTGTGGACGGTCATCCCCGGCAATAAGGCGATTTTGCCGGTGCTGTGGTCGCTGTTCCCCAACCATCGCTATCTTCTGGATACCGATTTTGTGGTCAACGAGCAGTTGGCGGAAAGCGGCTATGCGGTTAAGCCTATCTCAGGCCGCTGCGGCAACAATATCGACCTGATTGGCCCGCAGGACGAAGTGCTGGATAAAACCAGCGGCCAGTTTTTCGACCGCAAAAATATCTACCAGCAGCTGTGGTGCCTGCCAAAAGTGGATGGCAAATACATCCAGGTTTGCACCTTCACCGTCGGCGGTAACTACGGCGGGACCTGCCTGCGCGGAGATGATTCTCTGGTGGTTAAAAAAGAGAGCGATATTGAGCCGTTAATCGTGCTAAAAGACACAGATAGCCGTTAAGTTTGGCCCGGATTGCGGCGATGAGCGCCTTATTCGGGCTGCGGTTCTCGTCACCTGCGGCATTTGTAGCCCGGGCAAGGCGCATCGCGCCGCCCCCGGGGGAAGGCCGCAGGGTGCTGAAGAATATCCCGGAGGCGATGCTGCGCATCTGTCCGGGCTACCGAACATACGAACCCGTAGCCCCAGTGAGCATAGTGCGACCGGGAGAATTATCGGTAAAAAATAGATAAAACATCACAACAACAAGACAGAAAAGGAAAATAGTATGCACGATCGGCGACTCGCCGCCCGCGCGGGTGAACTTAAGCCCTCCGCCGTCCGCGAACTCCTCAAGCACAGTAAACTGCCCGGCGTGATCTCCCTGGGCGGCGGCATTCCGGCCCCGGAGCTTTTTGATACCGAAGGCCTGAACCTGGCGGTGCAGCAGGTGATGAACGGGCGCTTTAACGATGCGTTTCAGTACGGGTTGACCGAAGGTTATCCGCCGCTGCGTCAGGCCGTTAGCGAACTGTGTCAGGCGCGCGGCGTTGCCTGCCCGGCAAGCCATGTCTATATCACCTCCGGTTCGCAGCAGTCGTTGGATATCGTCGCCCGCACGCTGCTCGATCCGGGCGATGCTATCGTCGTTGAGCGCCCGACCTATCTGGCGGCGCTGCAGGTCTTCCAGCTGGCGCAGGCGAACATTCTCAGCGTCGATACCGATGATGACGGTATGCTGGTGGAGCAACTGGCCGACCTGCTGGAAACCACCCGGGTGAAAGCCGTTTACCTGGTGCCGACGTTTGGCAACCCCGGCGGGAAAACCCTGAGCGAAGCGCGCCGTCGCCGCCTGGTAGAGCTGGCGAAAAAGCACGACTTCGTCATCATTGAAGACGATCCGTACGGTGAAATCAGCTTCACTGACGAAGTACGCCGCCCGCTGTATCAGTACGCGGTTGAGCTGGGCTGTGAAGATCAGGTGGTTTATACCTCCACCTTCTCCAAGATCCTCGCGCCGGGGATGCGTATTGGCTGGATCGTCATGCCGGACTGGCTGGCGCAGCAGACGGTGATCGTCAAACAGGCGGCGGATCTGCACACTAACATGCTCTCGCAGGTGATCACCGCGGAATACCTGAGCATGAACCGTCTGGAAAGCCAGATTGCCCTGATTCGCGAAGATTATCGTAAGAAGTGCGTGGCGCTGGCCGACGCGCTGGAATCGCAGCTTGGCGAGCATCTGGAGTTCAGCCGTCCTAAAGGCGGTATGTTCCTGTGGGCTCGCTTCCGTTATCCGTTCGATACCATGGAATGGATGAAGAAAACGCTGGAAAACGGCGTAGTCTACGTGCCTGGGGAAGCGTTCTATAACGATAACCCGGATACCCGCACGCTGCGTCTCTCCTACTCTACGGTGTCGGCAGACGGTCTGATGACCGCCGTCGAGCGTCTGGCGAAGTCGCTGTAATCGCCCTGCTCTGCGCCGTTGGCGGCGCGGGGCTTCCTTGCCGTTCTCTTCTCTAAGCCCCCATCTTCATGCGAATGCATGGTCTGCCCGTTGAGCGAAAAACAGCAATGAGTAACGTGAAAATGGCTTGGGCGGGGTTTTTGAATCGCCCGTAGCCTTTGGCTACGGGCGAGAGAAACACAGAGGCGGGCCTTCTGCGACTTATCGTCGGCCCGGGTCGTTAATCCTGGTCGGCAATGCGATCGTCAAGCCAGATCAGCATCAATGCGGAAAGAAAAGCAACAGCGACGGTACCAATAGCTAACAGCATAAGAAGAGCCTCAGGGGTTTTTATTATTTTTCTGCGTTGACCGATGAGCGATTATTTCTGTCTGTGATGGTGACTTTGGTTGCTGACTGGGATGTGGCGAGGGTGAAAAAATCGTCAGCATCGATATCGAAATTGAGGACGATTTCTTTGTACTTCCCGCAATTCATTAACTCTTTTGCTTCTTTCATACTACTGGCTGTAATAGTAGGCATCAGTTTCATCTCGTTGAAAAACTGAGAAGCAAAATAAGAGCTTGTCGATACCAGATCAACTACTTTTTATGATAAGGGCAATCCGGCGTCAGATTGATGATTGCCGCCGCCAATAGCCAATTGAAACATAATTTCTGTTTAACCTTTCCTGCCAGCGTTTCGTTTTGCTCAGCGCGAATTCTTAGCGCGAACGCTGTTTTTCGCTCATCAGCTGGCGACAGCGCTGCTGGTCCTTGCTGATACTTTTCTGTTCTTCCGGCGTGAGCTGCTGCCAGGTGTCCAGCATCCGTTGGCCCAGGGCGGGCACGTAATGGGTCTTATGTAGCGCATAGTCCGAATTGCCGCCTTCAATCATATTTTCCATATCGCGGAGAAACGCGCGGCTGTCCTGATGGTCGATCGCGCAGAAGACGGAGCGGTAGTACGCGACATCCTCTTCGGCGTAGCGGGGCGTGAACCACCAGATAAGCAGGGCGATAAGCGCCAAAAGCGGGGCAATAAAAGCGAGTTTTTTCAACATGAGTGGTTCAAAAAGGCAAATTGAAGGGCCAGTGTAACTGTTGATGGAACAGGATGTAAGCGCCGTCGCGGGCCGGAAGGGGGATTCCAGCCCGCAGCGGCCGGTTAGTAGCCGACCTTATAGATCCGTCCGTTCTGGATGCCTTCTACGCTGCGGCGGTAGGCCTGAGCCACGCTGGCGGCGGGGACGCTGGCAAAACCGGGGAAGAAACCGTCGTAGGCTGCCGCCGATTCCGTTAATACGGTCGGGCTAATCAGGTTAATGCGTATTCCGCGCGGCAGTTCGCAGGCGGCGGCGCGAACGAATCCTTCCAGCCCGGCGTTGACGGTGGTGGCATTGACGCCCTGAGCGATGGGCTCATGGGCGACGATCCCGCTAATCAGCGTAATAGATCCGCCATCGTTCAGATAATGCTGGCCGGTCAACGCCAGGCGAATCTGCCCCAATAGCTTATCCTGTAAGCCCTGGTTGAAATCGCCGTCGGTCATGGTTGCCAGTGGGCCAAAGAACAGATTACCGGTGGCGGAAACAATCGCGTCTACCCGGCCGGTTTTCTCAAACAGGCTCTCTACGCTTTGCTGTGAGGTGATATCCACTTGATAGTCGCCCTGAGTGCGGCCGACGTGAATAACCTCATGACGCTGACTTAACTCTTGCGCAACCGCGCGGCCAACGGTACCGCTGGCGCCAATAACGATGATTTTCATAGCAGGTTCCTCTCTCGGGTGAGAGGCTATTCTTTAATAAAACAGATATCGGATAAACTGGCTAAAAGTTAAATGATTACTAACCTGAGGTTTGCAATATGGATAAGCTGCGGGCGATGGAGACCTTTATTGCGGTGGTGGAATGCGGAAGCTTTACCGAAGCCGCATCGCGGCTCGATATGTCGGCGGTGATGGTCGGGAAATATATCGCGCTGATCGAGCGGCAGCTTAATACCCGTCTTCTTGAGCGCAATACCCGCCGCCAGAGCCTCACCGACGCCGGGCGGGTCTATTTTGACGAGGCGAAACGCGTCCTTGAGCAGGTTTCCATCGCCGAAAGCGCGGTGGAGAGGCTGCGGATCGCGCCCGCGGGGACGCTGCGGGTAAGCGCGCCGACGTCGTTTGGCGCCTGCGTGATCGCACCGCTGGCCGCCACTTTTCTCCAGGCCTGGCCCGACGTGCGCGTGGAGCTGGATCTGACCAACCGGATGGTCGATCTGGTGGATGAAGGTATCGATCTGGCGATCCGTATCGGCGAGATCCGCAATAACGATCTGGTGGCAAAGTATCTCGCGCCCTACCGGATGACGATCTGCGCCGCGCCCGGGTATTTAGCCCGCCACGGTACGCCGACAACGCCTGCGGACCTGGCCGATCACCTCTGTTTGTCGCATACGGTGTGGACCGCGCGCAATGAGTGGAAGCTGCCGGGCGCGGAGGAGGGCGTCCGCTGGAAGCGCGATGCTGTTCTGCGCTGTAATGATGGCTACGCGCTGCGAACGGCGGCGATCGCCGGCGCCGGACTGCTGCTGCAGCCGGAAGTGCTGCTGGCAGATGCGCTCGAGTGCGGCCAACTGGTGCGCGTGCTGGAGGCTTATACTCCACAGCCGAGGCCGGTTCATCTACTCTGGCGGCAGGACCTGCGCCCGCTGCCGAAGCTGACGCGGTTTGTTGAGCATCTTTTGCAGGGGCAGCGCCAGAACGGGCTGACCGCTTAATTCTCTGCCGGGCGGCGGGCCTGATGTGATGGGGGGCTTGTCGGCCCGGCAAAGCGTTAGCTGCTGCCGGGCAATCTGCTTAGTCGCGCAGCGCATGGCGCCAGTCGGCGATCAGATCCTGCGGATCTTCAATCCCTACCGACAGACGAATCAGCTGCGGAGTAATCCCGTTGGCTAACCGCTGCTCCAGCGGGATCGACGCGTGGGTCATGCTAAACGGCTGGCTCACCAGGCTTTCCACGCCGCCGAGGCTCTCCGCGAGGGTAAACAGCTTCAGTTTACGAATGATCCGCTCGGCGTAGCTATCGTCGCCTTTGACCACCACGGAGATCATCCCGCCGGGAAGCGCCATCTGCCTGCGCGCCAGCTGATGATGCGGATGCGAGGCCAGCCACGGGAACCAGACCTTTTCGACCTGCGGCTGCTGCTCCAGCCACTCGGCGAGCAGCAGCGCATTGCTGCTGTGGCGCTCCATACGCAGCGCCAGGGTACGAATACCGCGCAGCGTCAGGAAGCTGCTGAACGGATCGAGAACGCCGCCAACCGCGTTTTGCAGATAGCCCAGCTTTTCCGCCAGCGCGGCGTTGTCGCCGACCACCGCCAGCCCGGCGACCACATCGGAGTGGCCGTTGAGGTATTTGGTCGCCGAGTGCACCACGATATCGAAGCCCAGCTCCAGCGGACGATGGATAGCCGGCGAGGCGAAGGTGTTGTCGGTGACGCTGATAATATTGTGCCGCCGGGCAATGGCGGCGATAGCGCTGAGGTCGGCCAGCTTAAGCAGCGGGTTGGTCGGCGTTTCGACCCAGATCATGCGCGTATCGGGCCGAATGGCCGCTTCGATGGCCGCCAGATCGTCGGGCTTCACCCAGCTCACCCGCAGGCCGGCGCTGCGGCGGCGAACGTTTTCAATCAGCCGGTACGTGCCGCCGTAGACATCGTCGACGGCGACCAGGTGGCTATCTTTATCCAGCAGCTCCAGCACGGTTGAGATGGCCGCAAGGCCGGAAGCAAAGGCGTAGCCGCGCGTGCCGCTTTCCAGGTCGGCAATTGCCGTTTCCAGCGCGTGGCGGGTCGGGTTGCCGCTGCGCGAATATTCGTACCCTGTATGCTGGCCCGGCGCGGGCTGGGCAAAGGTAGAGGTGGCATAAATAGGCGGCATCACCGCGCCGTGTTCATCGGTAAATGTGCCGCTATGTACGCTCAGAGTATGCAAATTTGTCATTGAGAAGTCCTTACTGTTCGAGTCGGTTACGCCAGGTGGTCAGCACATCGCTGCGGGTAATGAGGCCAAGAAAACGATCGTTGTCGGCGATAACGGCTACCAGGCCGCGATCGAAAATGGCCTTCAGCGCGCTTTCCGGCGCGTGCTTATCCAGGGTTTCCACGTTACGGGTCATCGCTTCCCTGACCGGCAGAGCAAAGCGCTGGCTGTCGCCCTGGACATGGCTAATCAGATCCCATTCGTCGACGATGCCGACGACGCGGCCGTTTTCCAGCACCGGTAGCTGTGAGATGTCATAGAGACGCATACGCGCGAGGATGGCCGCCAGGGTATCGTCCGGCGCGGCGGTGACGGTTGCCCCTTCGTCGTGGCGCAGAGCGATAAAATCGCTGAGATCGCCGCGCGATGGGCGGCTTAAAAAGCCCTGCTGGCGCATCCAGTCATCGTTAAACATCTTTGATAAATATTTATTGCCGCTGTCGCAGGCGAAGGTCACCACGCGTTTAGGGGATGTCTGCGACCGGCAGTAGCGCAGGGCGGCGGTGAGCAATGTTCCGGTAGAGGAGCCTGCCAGAATACCTTCAACCTGCAGCAGCTGGCGGGCGGTGGCGAAAGCTTCGCTATCGGTGACGCGGTAAGCGCTGCGGACGCCTTCAAGATGGGCCAGCGGCGGAATAAAGTCTTCGCCGATCCCTTCAACCAGCCAGGAGCCGGTTTCACCGTAGCGTCCGGTTTCGACCTGGTCCGCCAGAATGGAGCCCGCCGGATCGGCGAGGATAAATTCCGTTTTAGGGGAGTGTTCAGCAAACCAGGCCTGTAGCCCGCCGAGCGTTCCGCCGGAGCCGACGCCGACGACGATCGCGTCGATATCGCCTTCCAGCTGCTGGAAGATTTCGGGGGCAGTGGTGGTGGCATGCGCCAGCGGATTGGCCTCGTTATTAAACTGGTCGATATAAAAGGCGCCTGGCGTTTCGTCGGCAAGACGCCGGGCGTAGTCCTGATAGTAGGCGGGATGGCCTTTGTTAACGTCCGAGCGGGTAAGCTGCACCTGCGCTCCCAGCGCGCGCAGATGGAAAATCTTCTCGCGGCTCATTTTGTCCGGCACCACCAGGATCAGGCGATAATTTTTCTGCGCGGCGATCAGCGCCAGCCCGAGGCCGGTATTGCCGGCGGTGGCTTCGATAATCGTGCCCCCGGGCTTTAATTTTCCTTCGCGCTCTGCCTGGGTAATCATGGATAGCGCGACGCGGTCTTTTATCGAGCCGCCGGGATTTTGATTTTCCAGTTTTAGAAACAGGTTGCAGGGGCCGGTATCCAGCTTATGCAGCTGCAGCAGGGGAGTATGACCAATCAGGTCGCTAACGGAATGAAAAACTGACATAACATTTTGCCCATTCGTATCGAGATGATTTGAATGGTAGGGCTGCAAAATTGGCATTTTAAAGAACTTTTGTCTGCCGTTAAGAGCAAAAAGGAATATAAGATGCTTTTTAGCCATCCGGAGGGAAAGGTTGTTAGCCGCCTGGGCGTGTCGATTTCCAGAAAATAGCTTTTTTGCCGGGTTTTTCACCGAATTATCCGTTTTTACGCGCTGCTTTATCTCTATTTCAGAAAAGGATTGCTGAAAATAATCGATAGTTCCCAGCGGCAACTTTCAGGTGCCAGCGAAAATATCAGTACCCGGTATACCGGGGCATTGTTCAACGACGGAAATTCAGGTGAGTGAATTAATCCTGATAAGATGTTCCTGCTCGCTTCAATAAATAACCTATATCAGGAACCCTATTTCCAAAAATATCCTGCCCAGTAGTTAATCAGTCGGAAAATTGTCTGGTACGATCCAGTTAACAGAACAGGAACATAATTTATACCTGCAAGACATATACATGTAATGATTCAGTCGTAACCAGTTACAAGGAAGCTACTATGAATAAAAACGACATGAGTCCTTTACCCACCAATACCCACGAGTGGTTTTTTAATCGTAACAGCATCATCATTTTGCTCGATATTGTTCTGTTTATCGTTCTCTACAACACGCTACCCTATGAGCCGAAGGTGGTCATGGGACTGAGTATGCTCGCTTTTATCGCCGTATTATGGTTAACGGAAGCGCTGCATGTGACCGTCACGGCAATAATGGTTCCCGTCATGGCTGTGCTGCTGGGGGTATTTAATACCCAGGCGGCGCTAAACAGTTTTGCCAACTCTACGATATTTCTTTTCCTCGGCGGCTTTGCTCTGGCGGCGGCGATGCATGTGCAGGGGCTGGATAAAGTCATTGCTGATAAGGTATTAGCGATGGCGAGGGGTAAAATGAGCCTCGCGGTCTTTATGCTGTTTGGCGTGACGGCGCTGCTGTCAATGTGGATCAGTAATACGGCGACGGCCGCAATGATGATGCCGCTGGTATTGGGGATCCTGAGCAAAGTCGATAGCAAAAACAGCCATTCGACCTATGTGTTTGTGCTCCTGGGGATTGCCTATAGCGCCAGCATTGGCGGGATGGCGACTATCGTCGGCAGTCCACCGAATGCGATTGCCGCCGCCGAGGTGGGGCTCTCCTTCTTTGACTGGATGAAGTTCGGTTTCCCGGCAATGATCGTCTTACTGCCTGTCGCTATTGCGATTCTTTACCTCGTGTTCAGGCCGGAACTTAAGGGGACCTTCGAAACGAATAGTGAACGGGTCGATTGGGATAAAGGCAAAATAGTCACCCTGGCTATTTTTGCGCTTACCGTATTCTTCTGGATTTTCAGCGGACCCATTAACGATCTGCTGGGCGGTTTTAAATCCTTCGATACCATCGTGGCTTTAGGCGCCATTATATTGGTCAATTTCGCCCGGGTGGTTCACTGGAAGGATATAGAGAAAACGGCTGACTGGGGCGTGCTGCTATTATTCGGCGGTGGTATTTGCTTAAGTAATGTGTTGAAAGAGACGGGCACCAGCTTGTTTCTGGCAAACCAGATTAGCGGGATGGTGGCTCATATGGGGATATTTATTATTATCCTGGTGATTGCAACATTCGTGGTGTTTCTAACCGAGTTTGCCAGTAATACGGCCAGCGCTGCGTTGCTCATTCCCGTATTTGCCTCGGTGGCCGAAGCGTTCGGCATGTCTCCTGTGATTCTGTCGGTATTGATTGCCATTGCGGCTTCATGCGCTTTTATGCTGCCCGTGGCGACGCCGCCAAACGCTATCGTTTTCGCCACCGGTCATATCAAGCAGCAGGAGATGATGCGCGCCGGCCTGTTTTTGAATATCGCCTGTATTATCGTTTTGACCGGATTTAGCATGTTGTTTTGGGTATAACTTTTAATAAGCGAGCTTCCACCCAATATCATTGCAAATGAAGACTACCTTGCGGCGAATAATCGAACGCAGTTCGATGGAGAGTCCGGTCGCAGAAAAGCAAAAACCCGCCTTGCGGGCGGGTTCTTTAAATAGTGGTGCCCGGACTCGGAATCGAACCAAGGACACGGGGATTTTCAATCCCCTGCTCTACCGACTGAGCTATCCGGGCAACGGGGCGCATTAAACCTGATTCACCGCACCTCGTCAACGAAATTTATCTGTTTCGCAGCAGACTGAACAATCTATCACCAGATTGCGTCAAAAGCACGCATCTTCAGGCGAAAAACGCCGTCCAGGCCACTGAAATCGGCATCGCCAGCACCAGGGCCGGCAGCATATTCACCACTGCGAACATTTTAATTCCGCAAATGCGCAGACCAGTTGCGACCAGCAACATGCCGCCGACGGCGGTGAAATCCGCCATCATCATCGGCGTGGTTAACGGCATAATCAGCGACGCGCAGGCCGCCAGCGCCAGCTGGATGGCCAGCATCGGTACGCAAATGGCCGAGACCGCCAGCCCCAGGGTGCAGGCGAAGATGGTGGCGGTAAAGAAGTCGAGAAACGCTTTGGCGATAAGAATGCTGGCGTCGCCGGTCATCCCTTCGCGCATCGCGCCGAAAATCCCGGTTCCGCTGGCGCAGAACAGCACGATAATCGCGACGTAGCTTTGAATATAGGACTCATGCGCTGAGACCTTTTTCTGCCCCTTTTTGGGCGAAAGCAGCTGCTGGAGCTTACTGACCAGCGTATTAATGCCTTTCTCCATGTTGCACACTTCGCCGAGCAGCGCGCCCACCAGCGTTGAAAGCACCATCACCGGCAGGTTGGCGCATTTGATCACCAGCAGAATGCCGATGCCTAACGACGCCAGGCCAAAAATAGAGGTCATTGATGTCCGAATCCGTTCCGGCAATCTTTGACTTAAAAGCGCGCCGAGCACGCCGCCCAAAAGGACCGCGCCGGCGTTAATAAATGGCCCTGTAACCACAGCATGACTCCTGTTAATTATCCCTAATGACTGCATTATTATGACGCCAAACGGGCAAAAAGGCTTGCGCATCCGTGGTGTGGCTGCATACGTAATTCATCTTGCGCGGTAGATTTAAAGGTGACATGATTGCGCGAATTTTCTCCTCTCCTGAATGAGGCCGCCGTGATGACGACATCGCCGCTACATCGCCGTTGCCGCTGCGTACAGATGCGCAGGCAGCCTCGTCTTGCTACCCTTACTCTGCAACTTCTGCCCGCCATGCGGTGAGCGTAACGCAGGCTCACTGCAGGACAACAGTAAGATCGGACGCGGTCTGCTTTTACTGATGTCTGGCGGTCGGAGCTGGGATCCAGCCAGACCCTGACAGTTCGTTGGCCAGAGCACAGATGCCCTGGCCTAAGCCTTTTACTCTCCGGAAACGGGTATTCGCGCTCATGAAATCAATGCACATTGCCGCCAGCCGCGAGCTGGTATCCCGCCTGTCCACCCATCGTCGCGTGGTGGCCCTGGACAGTACCGATTTTACCGATGTGGCGGCAGTCGTCATTACCGTAGCGGACAGCCGCAGCGGCATCCTTGCGTTGCTGAAACGCACCGGGTTCAACCTGCCGGTTTATCTGTTCAGTGAAGCTGACCACGAAAAACCGCAGGGCGTCACGGCGATCGTTAGCGGCAAAGAGCAGGAGTGGCTCGAACTGGAAGCCGCCGCCTGCGGCTACGAAGAGAATCTGCTACCGCCGTTCTTCGATACGCTGACCCAATACGTTGAGATGGATAACAGCACCTTCGCGTGTCCGGGCCATCAGCACGGCGCCTTCTTTAAGAAGCATCCGGCGGGACGGCAGTTCTTTGACTTCTTTGGCGAAAACGTCTTTCGCGCCGACATGTGCAACGCCGACGTTAAGCTTGGCGATCTGCTGATTCATGAAGGGTCTGCCAAACACGCGCAAAAGTTCGCGGCGAAAGTGTTCAACGCCGATAAAACCTATTTTGTCCTTAACGGCACCTCGGCGGCGAACAAAGTCGTCACCAACGCGCTGCTGACGCGCGACGATCTGGTGCTGTTTGATCGCAATAACCATAAATCCAATCATCATGGGGCGCTGATTCAGGCAGGCGCGACGCCGGTCTATCTCGAAGCATCGCGCAACCCGTTCGGTTTTATCGGCGGGATTGACGATCGCTGCTTCGATGAAAAATATCTGCGCGATCTGATACGCGAGACGGCGCCGGAAAAAGCCAATGCGCCGCGGCCGTTCCGCCTCGCGGTGATCCAGCTCGGGACTTATGATGGGACGGTGTACAACGCCCGCCAGGTGGTCGACAAAATCGGCAGCCTGTGCGACTACATCCTGTTTGACTCGGCCTGGGTCGGCTACGAGCAGTTTATCCCGATGATGGCCGACTGTTCGCCGCTGCTGCTGGACCTGACGCCGGATGACCCGGGCATTTTTGTTACGCAGTCGGTGCATAAACAGCAGGCCGGTTTTTCGCAAACGTCGCAGATCCACAAAAAAGACAATCATCTGCGCGGACAGGAACGTTTTTGCCCGCATAAGCGGCTGAACAACGCCTTTATGTTGCACGCCTCGACCAGCCCGTTTTATCCGCTGTTCGCCGCCCTGGACGTGAATGCCAAAATTCACGAAGGCGAGAGCGGGCGCCGCCTGTGGGCGGAGTGCGTGGCGCTGGGTATCGAAGCGCGCAAGGCGATTATCGCCAACTGCAAAATGATCCAGCCGTTTATTCCGCCGGTGGTGGCGGGGCGTCCGTGGCAGGATCATCCTACCGAAGCCATCGCCCGCGAACGGCGTTTCTTTAGCTTTGAGCCGGGCGCGCGCTGGCACGGCTTTGAAGGTTATGCCAGCGATCAGTACTTCGTTGACCCCTGCAAACTGCTGCTGACGACGCCGGGGATCGACGCCGAGAGCGGGAAATATACCGATTTTGGCATTCCGGCGACTATCCTGGCGCACTATCTGCGCGAAAACGGCATCGTGCCGGAGAAGTGCGATCTGAACTCCATTCTGTTCCTGCTGACGCCCGCAGAGAGCGCGGAGAAGCTGGCGCAGCTGGTGGCGATGCTCGCCCGGTTTGAGCAGCATATTGAATCCGATACCCCGCTGGCCGACGTTCTGCCGACCATCTTTAACAAATATCCGGTGCGCTATCGGGATTACACCATCCGCGAGCTGTGCCAGGAGATGCATAACCTGTACGTCAGCTTTGACGTGAAGGATTTGCAAAAAGAGATGTTCCGCAAGAAGAGCTTCCCGCGCGCGGTGATGAACCCGCAGGACGCCAACAGCGAGTTTATTCGCGGTAACGTTGAGCTGGTGCGCTTAAGCGCAGCCGAAGGGCGGATTGCGGCGGAAGGCGCGCTGCCGTATCCACCTGGCGTGCTGTGCGTCGTGCCCGGAGAGATCTGGGGCGGGGCGGTGCTGCGCTATTTCCTGGCGCTGGAGGAAGGCGTCAATATGCTGCCGGGCTTCTCGCCGGAGCTCCAGGGGGTCTACAGCGAAACGGACCCTGACGGCATTAAGCGGCTATATGGCTATGTGCTGAAAGCATAAAAAACGCGCCCCGTTGATAACACCGGGGCGCGTTTTTTTATTCGTAAATCTGGGGTAAGCCGTTTATTTAATGTGCGACGGTCTGCGCCCCGGTTGGTACGCGGACGTGCTTGTACTTAAACAGCGCCACAAAGGCAAACGCCAGCACCAGCGAATAGCCGGCGAAAATCAGCCACACGGTTTGCCAGTCGGTGATCCCTTCGACGGTAAAGTGCTCTACGACTTTGCCGCTCACCATCCCACCAAGTATGCAGCCAAACCCGTTGGTCATCATCAGGAACATCCCCTGCGCGCTGGCGCGGATTTCCGGGCGAACCTCTTTTTCCACAAACACCGAACCCGAGATGTTGAAAAAGTCGAAGGCGCAGCCATAAACGATCATCGACAGCACCAGCAGCACGGTGCCGAACGGGGTCGGATCGCCGTAAGCGAACAGGCCGAAGCGCAGCATCCACGCCACGATACTGATCAGCATCACGTTCTTGATGCCGTAGCGGCTGAGGAAGAACGGAATGGTCAGGATGAACAGGGTTTCCGAGATCTGCGAAATCGACATCATCACCGAGGCGTGCTGCACGATAAAGCTGCTGGCGAACAGCGGATCTTTATCAAAGCTGTGCAGGAAGGTATTGCCGAACATATTGGTGATCTGCAGCTCGGCGCCCAGCATCATCGAGAAAATAAAGAAGATGGCCATGCGTTTGTTTTTAAACAGCGCGAAGGCATCGAGGCCCAGCATGGCGGTCCAGCTCTGGTTTTTCTGCTGATTAGCCACTGGAATATGCGGCAGCGTCAGGGTGAAGAGCACCAGCAGTAAGGAGAGCGCCGCGCCGATATAAAGCTGCATATGGCTCAGCTCAAAGCCGGAGAAGCTGACGGCCCACATGGCGAGGATAAAACCGATGGTGCCCCAGATACGAATCGGCGGGAAATCGGTCACGATATCCATATCCGCAGACTGCAGGCGGTAGTACGAAATGGTGTTAATCAGCCCCAGCGTTGGCATATAGGCCAGCGAGTTGAGCAGGATGACGAGGAACATCTCGCCCGGCGTGGTGACCTGGGCGGCGAGCCACAGCGTCAGCGCGCCGACCAGATGGCAAATGGCATAAACCCACTTGGCGCTGATCCATTTATCGGCAACGATACCGAGCAGCGTCGGCATAAACACCGCGGCGATACCGAGCGAGCTATACACCGCCCCGATGGCCGCGCCGTCGAACTTGAGGGTGACGAACATATACGAGCCGAGCGTGGTGAGCCAGCTTCCCCAGAGGCAGAACTGCAGGAACGACAGTACTTTGAGCTGCAGCTTAAGATTCATGTTTTGATCCTCACGGATATAGAATTGTTTTGTGTTTTAAATAACATTTATAGCGTTATTTTGGTTGGATTCTATCATTTATGCGGTGGATGCTTTTGTTAACTGCCGCAGAAAATCGTAAAAGAGTTGCGCAACTCTATTGGGTATAGCAGAAGGAATGCGCCCTTGAGGAAACAAGGGCGCTGGAGGGAGATTACCTGCGGCGGTAGCCTTTCTGCGCAGAGTTAACCTTGTACAGATAACGACGCGACTCGGCGGAGGGGTGACGGCTGGTGATGGTTTGATAAACATCGCCCGGCGTCATGTTGTTGATGATATTCGCCGCCTGAACCTTATCGCTGGAGAAGACCCGCAGTACGCTGCCCGCGCCGCCGTTATAGGCGGTGATAACCGCATAGCGACGCGAGGTAGGGTTGGTGATACCGGACAGATAGACGTTATTCAGCATCGCCAGATAGGCGGTACCGGTGTCGATGTTATTGACCGGGTCGAACAGGTAGCTGCGGCTCGGCAGGCCTGATTTCCCCTGTGAACGGAACACGTCCTTCCCGGCGCTGTGCTGCACCACCTGCATCAGCCCGAGGGCGTCGGCGTGGCTGACCGCATAGGGGTTAAAGGAGGATTCGGTTTGCATAATCGCCAGGATCAGCGATTCATCAACGCCGTATTTGCGCGACGCCTGACGGACCATGCCAATGTATTTATGCGCGCGTTTGTCGAGGTGGTTCGGCACCAGGTTAATGGTGATGCTGTAGATCATGCGCGGGCCGTTGCTGCGGCTTTTCAGGCGGGTTTGCAGCAGATAGTCGGCGAAGCGCGAGGCGCGCCACTCCCAGCGAATCGCCTCGCCGGTGTTATCCACCACCTGGCCATACAGGAACGGCTCTTTTGAAATCTGAATATCATCGACGTCGGAATAGAGGTCGATGGAGTTAGGGTCGTCGCCCATTAGCAGGGTTTTTATAATCGCCTGGCGCAGGCGCCCGGCCGGGTCGGTGCCGGCGATGGTTTCAACGGTAATCGTCCCCGCATCAAAGTTGATGTGGCTGCGGGTTTGATACTGGTCGGTGTATTTGACGTAGTCCTTCGGCCCGGCGAGCAGAACTTCGTTATAACCCCAAATATTCTCGATGTTATGGGCGAACTGGCCCATCAGGATATCAAAGCCGTTGGTGTCCTTCACCCACGCCTCGTTATACTCGGCGCCTTTTTTGGTTGAGCTGGAACACGAAACGAGCAAAGGCGCAATCAGCGCTAGCGCTAAGTATTTTTTCATCATTCCGGGAGTGCGTGTTGTGTTTATTGTTGTAAAGGGCCGTCAGGCCCTTACTGTTTTTCTGGCGGCGTATAGCCTTCGATGTGCACGTCTTTGCCTTCAAACAGGAACTGAACCATCTCCTGCTCCAGCAGTTTGCGATGCTCAGGGTTCATCATGCTGAGTTTTTTCTCGTTGATCAGCATCGTCTGCTTATGCTGCCACTGGGCCCAGGCTTCTTTGGAGATTTCGTTATAGATGCGTTTGCCCAGCTCGCCCGGATATAGCTGAAAATCCTGGCCATCGGCTTCACGCTGCAGGAAAGTACAAAAAATCGTTCTGCTCATTCTTAATCCTCTTTAATCGCCAGAAAGCTAAACCGGTGCTCCGGCTTTTAACTGTTGCAACAAGCGCTCCACGGGGGCCGCCAGACCGACGGACGGCGGCTGCGCTAAGTTATACCAGAGTGCGCCCCCTTCATCCATGCATGCGCCGGATGAGTGCACTGTAAGCCACATCGGCACAATATCCAGATGGAAATGGCTGAAAGTGTGGCGGAACGCGGTTAATTGCGTCAGATTCTCGGCCCCGATCTGCCGCTGGGCCAACCACTCCCGCAGCGCATCTTCATCTTCAAACTGCGGGAAGCAGAACAATCCCCCCCATAATCCCACCGGCGGGCGCTGGGAGAGAAACACCTTGTCGCCGTGCTGCATCAGCAGGAAATAGCCGGTACGCTCGGGGATCGTCTGTTTCGGTTTTTTGCCTGGATATTGAGCCCATGAATGATTTGCGTAGGCCACGCAGCCGTTATTCAGCGGACAAAGCTCGCATTTCGGCTTTGAGCGGGTACATACCATCGCTCCAAGGTCCATCATGGCCTGGTTAAAACGCTCGACCCCATTGGCTGGCGTGACGTCTTCGCTGATATCCCACAGGCGTTTCTCAACCTCTTTTTTCCCCGGCCAACCGCTGACAGCATAGCAGCGCGCGAGCACGCGCTTCACGTTGCCGTCGAGAATCGGATAATGCTGACCGAGAGAAAGGGACAAAATCGCGCCGGCGGTGGAGCGGCCTACGCCCGGCAGCGCGGCGACTTCATCGAAGGTCTGCGGGAATTTTCCGTCGTGCAGGGTGGCCACCTGCTGCGCCGCTTTATGCAGATTGCGCGCGCGGGCGTAATAGCCGAGTCCGGTCCACAGATGCAGGACTTCATCGAGGGGCGCGTTCGCCAGATCGGTAATTGTTGGGAAACGCGCCATAAAGCGTTCAAAATAGGGGATAACCGTCGCCACTTGCGTTTGTTGCAACATCACCTCGGAGAGCCATACTTTGTAAGGCGTCTTGCCGATTTGCCAGGGCAGGGTTTTACGCCCGTATTTGTCGTACCAGTCCAGTACCTGGGCTGAAAATTGCGCGGCGAGAAAAGTCAAAGCTACGGCTCCGGGAAAGCGATTATAAGGTGGCAGATTGCAGCACAAGGGCGAGGGGCTGTAAACCCTTGCATCCGCCGGGTAACTTTGGATAATGCCCGTTTTCCGAACACATCTCACAAGCAGACTTAACTTTTATGAAAAACGACGTCATATCTCCGGAATTCGATGAAAACGGCCGCCCGCTGCGCCGTATTCGCAGCTTCGTCCGTCGTCAGGGCCGCCTGACCAAAGGTCAGCAGCACGCGCTGGACACTATTTGGCCGGTGATGGGCGTTGAATTCAACGAAGCGCCGCTCGATTTCGCCGCCCTGTTTGGCCGTGAAGCGCCGGTCACGCTGGAGATTGGTTTTGGTATGGGGGCGTCGCTGGTGGCGATGGCGAAAGAGAAGCCGCAGCAGAATTTCCTCGGCATTGAAGTGCACTCGCCGGGCGTCGGCGCCTGTCTGGCGTCCGCCGAAGAAGAGGGCGTGCAAAACCTGCGCGTCATGTGCCACGATGCGGTGGAAGTGCTGCATACCATGATTCCGGATAACTCCCTGAGCATGGTGCAGCTGTTTTTCCCTGACCCGTGGCACAAAGCGCGTCATAATAAGCGCCGTATCGTTCAGCCGCCTTTTGCCGAACTGGTGAAAAGTAAACTGAAGCTGGGCGGCGTCTTCCATATGGCGACCGACTGGGAGCAATATGCCGAGCATATGCTGGAAGTGATGTCCTCGCTTGAAGGGTATCGTAACCGGTCAGAAAGCAACGACTATGTGCCGCGCCCGGAATCGCGCCCGGTAACCAAATTTGAACAGCGTGGTCATCGTCTTGGCCACGGCGTATGGGACTTAATGTTCGAGAGGGTGAAATAATGGCAACGAATCGTAGCCGTCGTCTGCGTAAAAAAATGCATATCGACGAGTTTCAGGAAGTAGGTTTCTCCGTCGCGTGGCGCTTCGCGGAAGGAACCAGCGAAGAGCAGATCGACCAGACCGTTAACGATCTGATTGAGGAAGTGATTGAACCTAATAAGCTGGCCTTTGACGGCAGCGGCTATCTTTCCTGGGAAGGGCTGATCTGCCTGCAGGAAATCGGCAAATGCACCGAAGAACACCAGGCCATCGTGCGTAAGTGGCTGGAAGATCGCGGGCTTGCCGATGTGCGCACCAGCGAACTTTTTGATATCTGGTGGGACTAAGTTTGACAAGGGTCGGCAGCTGCCGGCCCGTTTTGTCTGAAGGGAGTTAAATGATGCGCAAAACGCTGTTGGCAGTGGCGCTTTCCGTCACCGCTTTGTCCGCGCATGCGGACTACCAGTGTAGCGTCACGCCGCGTGACGATGTCATCCTCAGCCCGCAGCAGGTGCAGGTGAAAGGCGAAAACGGCGATCTGGTGATTAAGCCGGACGGCAATCTGACCTTTAACGGGAAAGCCTATGCGCTGAACGCCGCTCAGCGCGAGCAGGCGCAGGACTATCAGGCTGGCCTTCGCAGCAGCCTGCCGTGGATTGATGAAGGCGCCCGCACGCGGGTAGAAAAAGGCCGCGCCGCGCTGGATAAAATCATTACCGAACAGGTGGGGGCCAGCAGCATGCATAGCCGCCTGACCAAGCTTGATGCGCAGCTGAAAGCGCAAATGGGCCGCATTATTGAACATCGCAACGATGGGCTGACCTTCCACTATAAAGCCATCGATCAGGTGCGCGCCGACGGCCAGCAGCTGGTAAACCAGGCGATGGGCGGTATTCTGCAGGACAGCATCAACGAGATGGGCGCGAAGGCGGTTCTCAAAGGCGGCGGTAACCCGCTGCAGGGGATCCTCGGTAGCCTCGGCGGCCTGCAAACGGCCATTCAGGACGAATGGAAAAACCAGGAGGCTGATTTCCAGCAGTTTGGTAAGGACGTCTGCGGCCGCGTTGTCTCCCTTGAGGAGAGCCGCAAAGCGCTGGTGGGGTCGTTAAAGTAAGTTTTAATTCGCTACCTGCGGGCGCAGGTAGCGATTATGGTCAGTCGGTCACATCAGCCCCAGCAGCTGCGGAATAAACAGCGAGATCTGCGGGATATAGACAATCATCATCAGCGCGATCAGCAGGGCGGCGTAGAACGGCAGCAGCGGTTTGATGAGCTGCTGAATTTTAACGCCGGAAATAGAGCAGCCTACAAACAGCGCGCTGCCTACCGGCGGCGTCAGCAGACCGATGCACAGGTTAGCGACCATCATGATGCCGAAATGCACCGGATCCATCCCCAAATCCTGCGCGATGGGCAGGAATATCGGCGTGAAAATCAGTACCGCCGGGGTCATATCCATAAAGATCCCGACGATTAACAGCACGATATTAATCAGCAGCAGAATCACCACCGGGTTTTCAGAAATCCCCATTAGCGCATCGCTTATCATGTAGGGGATATCGGCATTGGTCATCGCCCACGACATGCCGACGGAAAAGCCGATCAGCAGTAGCACGATGGAGGTCATCACCACCGACTCAAGGATCAGCTTCGGCAGATCGCGCCACTTCACTTCCCGGTAAATCAGCACCGACAGAATAAAGGTGTAAACCACGGCGATAGCCGATGCTTCGGTCGCGGTGAAAATGCCGCCGAGGATCCCGCCCATCACAATGATCACCAGCAGCAGGCTGGGCAGGGCGTCGAAAAACGCTTTTGCCGCCTGGGCGCAGGTGGGACGTTCTGAAACCGGGTAGCCGCGACGCTTAGCGATGATGGCGCAGACCACCATAATGGCCAGGCCCATCAGAATGCCCGGCAGATAACCGGCCATAAACAGCGACGCGACGGAGACGCCCCCAGCCGTCAGAGAGAAGACGATCAGGACGTTTGACGGCGGGATGAGCAGGCCCGTGATGCACGACGAGACGTTAACCGCCGTGGAGAAAGCCGGATCGTAACCTTTCCGGGTCTGAATGGGGTTAAGCGTTCCCCCTACCGCCGCCGCCGCGGCGACCGCCGAACCTGAAATCGAGCCGAACATCATGTTCGCCAGTACGTTAACGTGGCCCAATGAGCCTGGTACGCGGCCAACCATCACCTGCGCCAGGTTGATTAAGCGGATGGCAATCCCGCCGCTGTTCATCAGGGTACCGGCAAAGATAAAGAATGGAATCGCCAGCAGGGCGAAGTTGTCGAGGCCGTTCGCCAGGCGCTGAGAAACGGTAATCACGGCAATATCCCACGGGAACATCAGCAGCATTGAACCGACGGTGGCGATGCCAATGGAGAAGGAGATGGGGACGCCAATAAAAACCAGAATAAAGAAAGAGCCAAATAGCATCAGTGCGATATAGCTGTCCATCAATTTGCCCCCGCTTCTTCGTTCTTCATATTTTTCAGCCCGTTGCTGATAAAACAGAGCGTGTAAAACATCATAATGATGCCGGTTAGCGGCAGGATCAGATACACATAGCCCATGGGGATCTGCATCGCGGCTGAGACCTGCGATGTCGATAGCGTTTTTTCAATCAGCTTCACGCCGCCGGTGACAATCACTGACCCGGCAAAAATAAAGATCAGCAGATTAATAATGACGCTGAGCAGTGCCTGCCTGCGGGGAGGAAGCGTCATGGCGAGTAAATCGATCGCCAGATGACGCTGGGCGCCGACGGTATATGCCGCACCCAGCAGCCCGACCCAGATCATCAAAAAGCGCGCCAGCTCGTCGGTCAGGGTGCTTGGCTGGTTTAGCACGTAGCGGCTGAACACCTGCCAGACGACGCAGACCACCAGCGCAATCATAACGGCGACGGAGAATGCGGCGATCGCGCGGTCCACCGCCAGCTTTATGCGGTTAAGTATCATCATTGTTTTCCCGGTGAAAGCGGGCCAGCGGCTGGCCCGCTAAGTGTTATTCAGCAGCGGCTTCAAATTTGGCCAGCAGGGCAGCCTGCTTCGGATCTTTTTTGAAGTCATCAAACAGCGGCTGCACGGCGGCGCGGAACGGCGCTTTATCCACTTTGACGATTTCGCCGCCCATGGCTTTGGCCTGCGCGCGGGTGTCGGCGTCGATCTTGTCCCACAGTTTTTGCTGATAAACTTCGGAAGCTTTCGCCGCCTTGATCAGGATTTGCTGCTGATCCGGCGTCAGTTTGTCCCAGGTTTTACTGGAGATAACGAGGAAATCCGGGATGGAGGCATGTTCATCTTCAGAGAACACTTTAGCGATTTCGATATGGCGCGTTTGCACCCAGGAAGGCACGTTATTTTCCGCGCCGTCCACCACGCCCTGCTGCATGGCGGTATAAACTTCACCAAAGGAAATGGGCGTTGGCGAACCGCCCATTAATTCGACCATTTTTAAGGTTGTCGGGCTGGCCTGGACGCGGATCTTCAATCCTTTTAAATCTTCCGGTTTAGTGATGGGCTTTTTGGCGTAAAAGCTGCGGGTTCCGGCAACATAAGCGGAAAGCGCAAAGAAGCCTTTATCTTTCGTGGACTCCATTATTTCTTTGCCTACTTCACCGAAAACGACTTTATTGAAGTGATTCTGGTCCTTAAAAAGGAACGGTAAATTATATATCGCGTAGACGTTATCGAATGACTCCAGATCGCTGGCGGAACCTTTGGTCATATCCAGCGCGCCATTTTGTAATAACTCCAGCGTTTCTCGCGCGCTGCCCATTTGGCTACTGGGATAAATACGGATCTTCATAGCCCCGTTGGAAAGTTGGTTAACCTCTTTGGACATCTCCTCAAAGGCCTGATGAACAACATGGCTGCGTTCAAGGTTATGTGCCAGTTTTAACGTGACTTTTTCAGCCGCGCTGGCGCCTGAAGAGAGCAGGGCAAGTAAAGATACACACACCAGAGAACGAGAAAAAGAGAGTTTTTTCATGAGTCGGCTCCATGCACTTGGGGTAATTGGTCAATATCTTAAGAGTCATTCTTTGTTTCTGTATGACATATTATCCTTGTTGTCTGACATCTTTAAGCCGTCTGACTCACACTTTTTCTCAATGAATCGATCAAATAGGTATTTTTGTGCGGTTGGTTATATTTATTTTCAATAAACTAATGTGAACATATTTTTATTATGAATGTTGAATTGAAATAGTTCGGAAATAGCGCTATTGATATTTCGAGAATGTCGAGCAATTAATTATCCCGTTATTTTTATAACGGGATAGGCGGAGAGGGCGTTATTCGCTGAGAAAGAGTTCGAGAAGGGAATTCAAAAATAGCTTACCGTGCTCGGTAATTTGCCAGTAGCGCTCATCTTCCGTCAGGTAGCCTTCGGCGATGGCGGCATCGATTTGCGGACGGATCGTACGCTCATCAAGGCCGGTGTAGCGGCTGAATTCATCGCGCGGGGCGGCTTCCAGCAGGCGGAAACGGTTCATAAAGAACTCAAACGGTTTATCCGCATCTTCCACATCATGCTGGCGCTCCAGATAGCGGCCTTCCATGTAACCGCGTGGATGCCGGGTTTTCGCCGTCCGCAGTATGCGCCCGTCCGGGAACGTCACTTTGCCGTGCGCGCCGCAGCCAATCCCGAGGTAGTCGCCAAAGCGCCAGTAGTTCAGGTTATGCTGGCACTGATAGCCCGGCCTAGCGTAGGCGGAGGTTTCATATTGCTGATAGCCCGCCGCGCTGAGCAGGCTATGCCCCTGTTCATAAATGTCCCACAGCGCGTCGTCATCGGGCAGGGTCGGCGGCCGCGAACCAAACAGGGTGTTTGGCTCAATGGTTAGCTGATACCAGGAGAGATGCGGCGGATTGAGCGCAATCGCCTGGCGCAGGTCGTCCAGCGCCTCTTCCAGAGACTGGTCCGGCAGGCCATGCATTAAATCGAGGTTAAAACTGCGTAGCCCCAGGCCGCTTGCCAGGTTTGCCGCGCGTTTGGCTTCCTGTGGCCCATGGATGCGCCCGAGCCGCTGCAGCTTCTGTTCGCTAAAGCTCTGTACGCCGATGGAGATACGATTAATGCCCGCGCGCTGGTACTCGACAAAGCGATCCGCTTCCACGGTGCCGGGGTTGGCTTCCATGGTGATTTCCGCGTTGGACGCCAGCGGAAGAGACTCGCGCACGCCGTCGAGCAGGGTTTGCATCGCCGGGCCGGAGAGCAGGCTCGGCGTACCGCCGCCAATGAAAATAGTCCCGATTTCACGTCCCTGCGCATAGTGAGCGTCGGCTCGCAGATCGTTCAGCAGATGCTGAACGTAGTCGTCATGCGGCACCTCGCCTTTCAACGCATGCGAATTGAAATCGCAGTACGGGCATTTCTGCACGCACCACGGGATGTGAATATAGAGGCTCAGGGGCGGCAAATTAGCCATTACGTAAGGCTTCCAGTAACAGTTTAAGCGCGCGTCCGCGGTGGGAAATGGCGCTCTTTTCTTCACGGCTTAGCTCCGCTGCGGTTTTACCTTCCGTCGGAACAAAGAAAATCGGATCGTAACCAAAGCCGCCGCTGCCTGCGGCTTCGCGAGCGATGATGCCCGGCCAGCTGCCGTGACAAACCAGCGGCGTCGGATCTTCCGCATGGCGCAGATAGACCAGCACGCAGTGGAATTGCGCCTGACGCTTATCGTTCGGCACGTCGCGAAGCGCGTCGAGCAGCTTTTCCAGATTCCGCTGGTCGGTCGCACCTTCACCGGAATAACGGGCGGAGTAGATGCCCGGCGCGCCGCCTAACGCATCGACGGCCAGACCTGAGTCATCGGCGATGGCCGGGAGCCCGGTCAGTTGCGCGGCATGGCGCGCCTTCAGAATGGCGTTTTCGATAAACGTCAGGCCGGTTTCCTCTGCGGAATCCACGCCCAGCTCGGTTTGCGCAACGATATCAAGGCCAAAATCTGCCAGCAGCGAGGCCAGCTCGCGCACTTTTCCGGGGTTGCCGGTAGCGAGAACAACTTTTTGCATAAGAGATCCTGTTTATTCCGTCAGCGCGGCGACCCCGTCCGGGATCTGCTGCGGATGAATGATTTTTATCTGTTTGTGGCGACCCAGTTCGCCTTTCTCAATAAGCACCTGGCTTTTCGCTACGCGAAACTGTTTGGCGAGGAATTTTACCAGATGGGCGTTGGCCTGGCCGTCAACGGGTGGCGCGGTAATGGCGACTTTGAGCTCGTCGCCATGTAAACCAACGATGCTGTCGCGGCTGGCCTTGGGCTGAATATACAGCCGTAAGACCAACCCGTCAGCGCAGGCTTCGACGGCACTCATAGCGCCATCCACAGCCCCGGAAGCAGAACGTTGCCGGTAGCCTGCAACAGTTCGGCGATACCCATGTTGATCACGTACAGCAGCAGAACCAGCACCATCGGCGAGAAATCAATGCCGCCCATCGATGGCAGCAATCTGCGGATCGGGCGCAGCAGCGGATCGGCCAGCTGCATCAGAACAAATTCCACCGGACTGCGGCCCTGGCTTACCCAGCTCATAATCGCCATTAACAGAAGAACCCAGAAGATCAGCGAGCCGACGGTTTTAATGAGGATCAGCAGCGCGGAAATCCAGATAATCGGCTGGAAGGTCACGACCATAAACAGCACGATAGCTTTCACGACGCAGAGAATAAAGGCGACCAGCAGGGAAGCGCTATCGAGAGGCCCCATCGCCGGAATAATGCGGCGCAGCGGCCCAACGACAGGCTGCGTAGCCTTGACTACGAACTGCGAAAACGGGTTATAAAAGTCGCAGCGCGCCCACTGCATCCAGACGCGTAATAACACGACCATTGTGTAAAGCTCAATGACCGTTGAGAGCAGGAAAGTCAACGTCTTCATGGCGTTCCTCAGATTCCTTGTTTTTTGCTGTAGTCGCGCGCGCCGAAAATTGCGGTTCCGATGCGCACCATAGTGCTTCCCGCCGCGATGGCGGCTTCCATATCATCCGACATTCCCAGCGACAGCGTATCGACGGTAGGGTAGTGCGTTTTTAGCCGCGCAAATGCTACCGCCATTTGTTGGGCGACGGCAAACTGCCTTACATATTCTGACTCTGGCGCGGGAATGGCCATTAAACCGCGTAGCTGCAGATTAGGGAGTTTAGCGATTTCTGCCGCCAGCGCGTCCAGCTCTTCAGGCGGAATACCCGATTTGCTCTGCTCATCGCTAATATTGATTTGAATCAGCACGTTGAGCGGCGGCAGTTGAGCCGGGCGCTGTTCGCTCAGGCGGACGGCGATTTTGAGACGATCGACGGTATGGCACCAGTCAAAATGTTCGGCCACCAGACGGCTCTTATTGGACTGCAGCGGACCAATAAAGTGCCACTGTAGCCCGGTGGCGCCCGTTTCCTGAAAGTAGCGGATTTTATCCACGCCTTCCTGAACATAGTTTTCGCCAAACGCGAGCTGGCCGGCGGCCATCGCTTCTTCGATAGCGCTCGCAGGTTTCGTTTTACTGACTGCAAGCAACGTAACTTCTTCTGGAGCACGGCCGCAGCGTGCGGCAGCGGCTGAGATTTTGTCCCGGACCTGTGCCAGGTTATGCGCAATATCGTTCATATACCGAGGATGAGTTATGGAACTGGAAGAAATAGTGGCCCTTAGTGTAAAGCATAACGTCTCCGATCTACACCTGTGCAATGCTTCAGCGCCGCGCTGGCGTCGCCAGGGCAAGCTGGAGCCCGCGCCGTTTACCTCTCCCGATATTGGCAAGATACTCACTGATTGGCTCAACGCCGAGCAGCTCGCGCAGTGGCAGGCCTGCGGGCAGGTCGATTTCGCGCTGACTCCGGCGGACGGGCCGCGCCTGCGCGCCAGCGCATTTGCGCACAATCGCGGTCTGTCGCTGGCGCTGCGTCTGCTGGCGGAAACCTGCCCTCAGCTGGCGGATCTCGGCGCGCCGGCCGCCTTAACGGAGCTGCTCAATGAAGAGAGCGGGCTTATCCTGGTCACGGGGGCTACCGGTAGCGGAAAATCAACCACCCTGGCGGCGATGGTGGGCTATCTTAACCAGCGCCTCAGCGGCCATATCCTGACGCTGGAAGATCCGGTTGAGTTTATTCACCGCAGCGAGCGCTGTCTGATCCAGCAGCGGGAAATCGGCCGCCACTGCCCCTCATTTGCCGCTGCCCTACGCGCCGCGCTGCGTCAGGACCCGGATGTCATTCTGTTAGGGGAGCTGCGTGACAGCGAAACGATCCGCCTGGCATTAACCGCAGCGGAGACCGGACATCTGGTGATGGCAACGCTGCATACGCGCGGCGCAGCGCAGGCGGTTGAGAGGCTGGTGGACGTCTTCCCGGCGCAGGAGAAAGAGCAGGTTCGCAGCCAACTGGCGGGGAGCTTATGCGCGGTGCTGGCACAAAAACTGTTTCCAGATGCTGCTGGCGGCAGAGTTGCGTTATACGAGCTTTTGGTTAACACCCCGGCGGTGGCTAATTTGATCCGAGAGGGGAAAACGCATCAGTTGCCCGGCGTGATGCAAACCGGGCAGCAATCGGGCATGCAAACATTTACGCAAAGCTTTCAGCAACGTACGGCCGCGGGGCTTTTATAGCTGCGCTTTTTATATTCAGAGATCCTACCAATAGCTTGTTATAATAATGTTTTATTAATGTTTGGTACCTTTATTTGATATTACAAATAAACACCTAAGATTAAGCCGAGTAATCTATTCCATGAAAAACGAATTGACATAAACCTCTCATAACCAGGAAAAAAGTTTGATAATCTTTTGACTCTCTTAAGGCATTCGATTTATGCTGTTTGCAGGGATAGGAAGATTCCCATGGAATATTGTTTCAATGTGTAAAAATGATTTGTTTTTATAAATACACAGGCGATCGTATTCTTGTTAATTCATTTAACCGCTATGAAGGCGGAAATCAACTAAGGAGAGTTTTAAGTGATTAATTTATCTGAGAATTCGGCTTTTTCTCACCAGGTTACTTTTATTACTCACCCCTCCATTCAAAGCAAAGCATTTGCGACCTGGCTGGCCGAAAGGTTATCCGCATCGGTCATTCTGCAAAATATTAACAAACCCCTCGCGCAACGCCTTTTGAAAGATTCTGTAATATTATTTGATATTGCGGTTTCAAATAAAAAGTTGAATAGCGTATGGCGCGATATTATTCGCATGCAGGCAGATAACCCCCGTTTATTGATTATCAATAGCGCACAAAAGTATGAGCTCTACGAAATGGCGCAGTGGCCAGCGCTGTATGGTGTTTTCCGTCATGACGATGATGAATCGCGCTTAATTGAGGGCGTTAAGGCTGTGCTGAACGGCGAACAGACGGCTGAATTGAGCGTGATGCACCCGGCGATGTATGCGGCGGATCATGTATCGGCGCCTGCGGAAAATTCACCGCTGACCGAGCGTGAATGTGAAATCCTCAATGAACTGCGCTGCGGGGCGACCAATCTGGATATTGCCCGCGCGCTGTTTATCAGTGAAAACACGGTGCGTACCCATCTGTACAACGTGTTCCGTAAGCTTAGCGTGAAGAACCGCACTCAGGCGGTCAGCTGGGCGAATGAACATCTGCGCCACTAAACATGAAATCAGGATGATGGCGCCTGCCGCTGGTATGGGGCGCCATCATTCAGCTTCAGTAACCCTGCTCGAAGTAGCTTTCCAGAATAATAACGGCGGAAGCGGAATCCACGCTGCCTTTATTGAGCGCCCGGAATCCACCCTGTTCGAATAGCCCAGCTCTGGCTTCAACCGTGCTCAGACGTTCATCATGCAGGGTTATCTGCACGCCGAAGCGGCCATGAATTTTATTCGCGAAGTTGCGCGCACGGGCGGTCAGGGGCTGTTCCGTGCCGTCCATATTCAGCGGCAGGCCGACAATCACGGCTTCAGGCTGCCACTCTTTCAGCAGTTTCTCAATAACGTTCCAGTCAGGCTTACCGTCCTGCGCTTTCAACGCGGGGAGAGGGCGGGCGGTGCCGGTGATGCGCTGCCCTACGGCGACGCCAATGCTTTTGGTACCAAAATCAAAGCCTAAAAAAGTGCCGCTCATTACGCGTGCCCCGCATCGGCTGGCATGGTCACGATATCAATGCCAATCAGCTTCGCAGCCTCGCGCCAGCGGTCGGCTATCGGCGTGCTGAACAAAATATTCCGATCGGCCGGCGCGGTGAGCCAGGCGTTATCCAGTATCTCTTGCTCCAGCTGGCCTTTCTCCCAGGAAGCATAGCCCAGCGCAACCAGTACGTTCTCTGGCTGTTTATCCGTACCCAGCGTTTCGAGCACGTCGCGGGAGGTGGTAATCACCGTGTTATCGGAAATATGGATGCTGGAGGAAAAATCGGAGGGCGGCGAATGCAGTATAAAACCCCGATCCTCAGCCAGCGGACCGCCAACCATCACCGGTTTATCCAGGCGGATCTCGGGATTGCGCGGTTCAGGCGTGATTTTTAATTTCTCCAGGATCCCTTCAACCTGCAGATTTTCCATCGGCTTATTGATGATGATGCCCATGGCACCGTCATCGTTATACTCGCAGATATAGACTACGGAGCGACGGAACATCGGGTCCTGGAGAGCAGGCATGGCAATTAGAAAGTGATGCTGTAAATTCATTGTCAGAGGTTCTGTTCCTGGTTCAAAAAAGCAGCACCCAGTATGCGGGTAAAGCAAGGGAGTGTCGATTCACTTTATCTTTCAGGCTCAAGGCGCATTGCCTGCCTGAACCTGATAGCGAATCGTCTGCGCTGGCTCCAGGCTACAGGCGCAGGCCTGCAGCCGGAATAAGCGCTTTATTTATTGAGGCGCTGCTCAATGGCGTCCATCAGCATCCCGGTAATGGAAATCGGGAAGGCGGCTTCGATTTCACGAACGCAGGTGGGGCTGGTGACGTTAATTTCCGTCAGGCGATCGCCGATGATATCCAGGCCGACGAAGATTAAGCCTTTGGCCTTCAGCGTGGGGCCAACGCGGCGGGCGATGGCCCAGTCGCTTTCGGTCAGCGGGCGCGCTTCGCCACGACCGCCGGCCGCAAGGTTACCGCGGGTTTCGCCGCCCTGCGGGATACGGGCCAGGCAGTAAGGAACCGGCTCGCCGTCAACCACCAGCACGCGCTTATCGCCATCTTTAATGGCGGGTAGATAGTTCTGCGCCATGCAGTAGCGGTTGCCCAGCTCGGTCAGCGTCTCGGTGATGACGCCGAGGTTAGGGTCACCCTCTTTAACGCGGAAAATGGAGGTGCCGCCCATACCGTCCAGCGGTTTGAGGATGATATCGCCGTGTTTTTCCCAGAAGGCTTTCAGCTGCGCCTTATTACGGGTGACCAGCGTTTCCGGGGTCAGCTCGGAGAACCAGGCGGTAAACAGCTTTTCGTTACAGTCGCGCAAGCTCTGCGGCTTATTGACGATAAGCGTGCCTTGTTCTTCGGCGCGTTCGAGGATGTAGGTCGCGTAGATAAACTCGGTATCGAATGGCGGATCTTTACGCATCAGAATGACGTCAAGGTCCGCGAGAGGCAGATCCTGCTCGCCGTTGAACGCGTACCATTTGTCGTAGTTCTGCTCGACGCTCAGCTTGCGCGTACGGGCGCGGGCTTCGCCGTTGATTAAGTACAGATCGTTCATCTCCATATAATGGAGTTCATAGCCGCGACGCTGCGCTTCCAGCAACATGGCGAAGCTGGTGTCTTTCTTGATGTTGATGGTTGCGATGGGGTCCATCACGATGCCGAGCTTAATCATTGTTCTTCTCCGTTAACGCTTCAACCTAAGTCGCCAAAACGCACCTGCAGGGCGGTTATGGCAGTGAGCGCAGTTGTCTCTGTACGCAGAACGCGCGGTCCCAACAGGATATCAGTAAACTGGTAGCGAGCGGTCATCGCTATCTCTTCTGCCGACAGGCCGCCTTCCGGGCCAATCAGCAGCCGGATGCGTTCGACCGGCAGGGGCAGCGTGTTAATGCTGGCGCTGGCGCGAGGGTGCAAATTAAGCTTCAGACCTTCGTCCTGCTCCGCACACCAGGCTTCAAGCTGCATGGCCGGGCGGATCTCCGGCACCACGTTGCGGCCGCTTTGCTCGCAGGCGGCAATGGCGATTTTCTGCCACTGCTGGATCTTTTTCTGCAAACGTTCGGCGTCCAGTTTAACGCCACAACGCTCGGAAAACAGTGGCGTTATGAGGCTTACACCAAGTTCGATCGATTTCTGGATGGTGAATTCCATTTTTTCGCCGCGGGACATCACCTGGCCCAAATGGATATGCAGCGGGGATTCACGGTTATCAACTTTGCTGCTCTGTACTTCAACCAGAACATTTTTCTTACCGGCCTCGACAATGACCGCCTCGAAGATCTGATTGCTGCCGTCAAAAAGCTCTATTGCCTGGCCTTTACCCATCCGTAAAACGCGACCGACATGGTTGGCCGCGTCGTCGGAAAGCGCTATCTGGCTACCCGTGGTAATACGTTCCGGGTGATGGATGCGAGGAATGCGCATGCTTGATGTTCCGTTCTTAGCGCAGATATCTCTTCCCCCAGTCAAGGGGGAGGAGTGAAGCTGCAAATTAACAATTGCCGCTAGTGTAGGTTAGCTCTTTTGCGCCTGGCAAGCCTGCAGGACATAAGGATTATGGTTGCCCTGAACTTTGGCAATACGCGCGTCGCGTTCGCACTCCCAGGTCGTGACCGGGTACATCTTATCCCAGGCGGTAAACAGCTGGGTTTGCTGGCGGGAAAGATTGAGCTGGTAGCGGTCGCGCATATAGAAGTAGGTACGGGCGATGGCGCCACGCGCGCGCGCCGGCGGCTCGGCAACTTTATCTTTAAAATCAACCTTCATTGCGCACTGGCCGTACTGGCCTTCGCCGCCGTTCCACTGGCTGTACATAAAGTTGGCGCGGTCGCCGTTGACCTCGCCGACCGCCGGCTGCAGGTTATGCATGTCGCTTTCCATCTTGCGGTATTCCGGATCTTTGGCGCAGTTTTTGCGCCCGCCGTCCTGCCAGCACTGCCGCTGATGGCCAAACTGCCATGCGGGAACCACATGCTCCCACTCGACCCGGCTGGCGCGATTTTCATTTTTACGCACTTTATAGCCACAAGATTCCAGGTCGATAACCCCCTTTTTTCCCTGCCAGTTGATTTTACAGCCGCAGTAGAAATCGCCGGGGGCGTCGGCATTGACCTTGACCCCAGCGGTCTTGGCCTGAGAAAAACTGTTGATTCCTTCCGCTGCAAGCGGGGCGCATACTGCCGCGCTAAGAAACGCGGCAGCAAAAGTATGAATACGGGACATCGTTAACTCCGTGTCAAAACGAGCCCGCAACGTAACGAATGTGATTGCCAGACGCAATCAGTCAGATCAGAAAATTTCCAATTATTTCCGGAGATTACTTTTCCGCCACCAGAACATCTCCGCAGCGCACGCAGCGATAGGTGGCCTCCCCGCGCATCACGCGATTGTGGCGGCGGACGGTAAGCTGGTGCTGCTGGCATTGGCAGCGGTAGGGGAAGGTATTTTTACGGACTGAATCGAGTTCGAAACGATGGGTGCGCAGAGCCGGAACGCCCAGCACGCTTTCCATCATCCATTTCCATTCTTTACCGTGCGGCGCGACGCGGCCAAAGTGTTTCCACACCAGCAGGTGGGCCAGCTCGTGCGGCACGACTTCATCAATAAACGCCTGCTGGTTTTCCAGCAGCAGCACCGGGTTAAGGCGGATTTCGTTTTTCTCCAGCCAGGCGGTACCGGCGGAGGTTCCCCGCTGCTGATAAACCAGCGCCGGTTCAGGGTAATGGCGTCCCAGCTTGAGGTTCGCTTTGGCCAGATTCTCCCGCAGGCTGCGCATAACGGCCTGTTGGAGGGCAATGGGAATTCGGGGTGTTTTCATAGCGCCAGAGGATAGTGCGGCGGGGTGAGGAGAGCAAGAAGAAGCTTCCTCCCGGGCGGGAGGAAGCGTATCAGGCTAGTCGCGCGCGCCGATTTCGCGCAGCTTGCGGCCTTTCATCAGGTTACGTTCGATATGCTCCAGCGAAACGTTTTTGGTTTCCGGGATCAGCCACAGGGTCAGGAAGATGAACAGGATGTTCAGGCCGCCATAGACCCAGAAGGTGTTGGCGCTGCCCAGCGAGTTCAGCATGGTGAGGAACGTCGCGCCGACGATCATGTTGGCAATCCAATTGGTGGCCGTCGAACAGGTGATACCGAAATCACGCCCTTTCAGCGGCTGGATTTCGGAGCACAGCACCCAAATCAGCGGGCCGGCGCTCATGGCAAAGCCAACGATAAACATCAGCAGCATCAGGACGGCAAAGTACTGCGCCGTGGCGGAGTGGATGCCGATATGCATCATGCTGCCCAGGATGCCCATGCCGAGCGCCATGACGATAAAGCCAAGGATCAGCGTCGGCTTACGGCCCCAGCGGTCGACCAGCCCGATGGCGATAAATGTCGCCAGCACGTTGGTCAAACCGACGATGACGGTGCCCCACATCTGTTCGGTGGTGTTGGCATAGCCCGCCAGTTCAAAAATCTTCGGCGCGTAGTACATGATGACGTTCATACCGGTGAACTGTTGCATCACCTGCAGCAGGACGCCGAGGAATACCGCGCGGCGGAAGTTGCTGTTTTCTTTGAACAACGACCAGCCGGACTGTTTTACCTTCAGGCTTTCGCGGATCTCATCCAGCTCGCGTTTCGCTTCAGCGCTGGTGTCTCGCAGGCGCAGCAGAACGCGTTCAGCATCGACAAAGCGGCGCTTAGCGGCAAACCAGCGCGGGCTGTCCGGCAGGAAAACCACGCCAATCAGCAGCAGCACCGCCGGGATAATAATCACCCCGAGCATCCAGCGCCAGGCGCCGCTGTAGCTGAATGCCGTATCGGAAAGATAGGCGCCGAGAATACCAATGGTAATCATCAGCTGGTACATCGAAATCATGCTGCCGCGGATTTTTTCCGGCGCGATTTCAGACAGATACAGCGGGGCGGTGTAGGAGGCGACGCCCACGGCCAGGCCGAGCAGCACGCGGGAGATCAGCAGCACTTCCACGTTCGGCGCGGCGGCGGAGAACAGCGAGCCGGCAACGAACAGGATGGCGCCAATCATCAGGCTTTTTTTACGCCCGAGTTTGAAGGAGAGCCAGCCGCTGCCCACCGCGCCGACGGCGGCGCCGAACATCATGGAGCTGACCACCCACTCCTGAGTGTGGGCGCTTATCTGGAACTCGTTGGCAATAAAGGGTAAGGCACCCGCAATAACACCGATATCAAGGCCGAACAGCAGGCCAGCCAGTGCGGCGAGGAAGCAGACAAAGAACGTCATCGTCTTGTTCGAACGCCCTTGTTTTTTGTTGTCAGGCATAACGCCCTCCGGTTGAGTTATTGATCCTGTCGATGCGTAGGGTAGGTAAATACGTAGTAAAAAAATGTGATAGTAATCACGGCTGTGTAATCGGTTACACTAGAGTAAAGAAACGTAATTACTATAAACGTATTTAAATCAGTATATTAATTGAGTTTAGCTTAAGAAATTAAAAGCGCTAATCAGACTTTGCTGAAATATTGTGTAACAAAGTGAAGCGTTATTACATTTTGCACATATTTAAGGGAAATATTTGCTCTGTATATGATGTAATCGCTTCCATTTTGAGCGGGCGAAGGCAGGATTCGGCGTCAGCGAAGGGGAGCTAAAGTAAAAAGGCCAGCGCGGGGCTGGCCTTGAAATCGAGGGAGTGCGGAGATTATTTCAGACCGGACGCTTCGCGCAGCTGGGCTGCCTTGTCGGTTTTTTCCCATGGGAAATGTTCGCGACCGAAGTGACCGTATGCCGCCGTCTCTTTGTAGATCGGGTGCAGCAGATCCAGCATCTGAATCAGGCCGTACGGACGCAGGTCAAAGAACTCACGCACCAGCAGGGTCAGCTGCTCAGAAGGCACTTTTTCGGTACCGAAGGTTTCAACCATGATTGAAGTCGGCTCTGCCACGCCGATGGCGTAGGAAACCTGAATTTCACAACGATCGGCCAGGCCAGCGGCAACGATATTTTTCGCTACATAGCGCGCCGCGTAGGCCGCGGAACGGTCCACTTTAGATGGATCTTTACCGGAGAACGCGCCGCCGCCGTGACGAGCCATGCCGCCGTAGGTGTCAACGATGATTTTACGCCCGGTCAGGCCGCAGTCGCCCATTGGTCCGCCGATAACAAAACGGCCGGTTGGGTTGATAAAGAATTTTGTGGCGCTGTTCAGCCACTCGGTCGGCAGGACCGGTTTGATGATCTCTTCCATCACTGCTTCCTGCAGCGATTTCTGGTCGATATCTTCCGCGTGCTGGGTCGACAGGACTACCGCGTCAATCCCGACGATTTTACCGTCGTCGTACTGGAAGGTGACCTGGCTTTTCGCATCCGGGCGCAGCCACGGCAGGGTGCCGTTTTTGCGTACTTCGGCCTGACGCTGCACCAGACGGTGGGCATAGGTGATCGGCGCCGGCATCAGCACGTCGGTTTCGTTGGTGGCATAGCCAAACATCAGGCCCTGGTCGCCCGCGCCCTGTTCCAGCGGATCGGCGCGGTCAACGCCCTGGTTGATGTCCGGAGACTGTTTACCGATAGCGCTCAGGACCGCGCAGGAGTTGGCGTCAAAGCCCATGTCGGAATGCACGTAGCCAATTTCACGGACCGTGTTGCGGGTGATCTCTTCAATATCAACCCATGCGCTGGTGGTGATCTCGCCACCGACCAGAACCATGCCGGTTTTGACGTAGGTTTCACAAGCTACGCGCGCCTTCGGATCCTGTTCGAGGATCGCATCCAGCACGGCGTCGGAGATTTGGTCAGCAATTTTGTCGGGATGCCCTTCTGATACGGACTCTGACGTAAAGAGGTGTTTTGCCATGTTTTATTTCACCTGTGGACGATTCGGGTAGCTCATACTGTTGTGTAGAATGGCTTTGACGGATGACTCTACCAAAGCTTGCAGGTAGCGACACGAGCAGTCTGAGTGTTAATCAGTATAGATGGATTAACTTCTGGACGGCTATTTTAGGGCAGTTCTTGACCCCATTTCCAGCCTTTTTTGATATTCGTCGCATTTATAGAAAAAGGGCGGTGGCAATTTTTCCTGACAATCCCCGGCAACGCGCATATTTTTATTTTGCTTTTTACCCCGCTTCTCGGTATAAAACGCCGCGCGCGGCTCATTAAAACAGCGCACGAGCATTTGCTTCGTGACGCCACTTCCAGCCGGGTTAAGCAGTCTGTATTGACAGAGTCCCGCGGCGGCGTTTTCGCTGGCTGTCTGGAACGTATAGCTTTGGCTTGTCGCTGGCCCGTCTCGGGGCAGTGTGGAGGTGATACCAGATAATGAACCCACGTTTTTCGCCTGATTCGTCGCGTCGTTCCGTCGCGCGTCACTATCCCGCAACCCGCATCTCTCTCATGCAAACCAGCCGATGTTCTACCCATCTCGGCGCTTCTCAGGATTCCCGGGCCGGCAGGCTGCTGGAACACTGAACAAGGGCTCTCTTGCGATAGCAAGGGTTTTCTCGTGGTTTCTCCGGACTGTCATACTCCGTTCGGGTACGTGTTTTACGATGATATGAATAAGAAACCGGTCGCTCAGCCGCAAGACCAGCACTATCTACTGGGATTTCGGACTGTTTATGGGTTGTTATCGCTTCTTCGGATTGCGATAGTAGTCAACTGTTTTACACTTGTTACTAAAATTTGAGGTTCGCTATGTCTGACGACATGTCTTTATCTTCGCCTTCGTCAGCAGGCGATCACGGTGTACTACGTTCCATGCAGGAGGTTGCGATGAGCTCCCAGGAAGCCAGCAAGATGCTACGTACTTACAATATTGCCTGGTGGGGTAATAACTACTACGACGTTAACGAACTGGGCCATATTAGCGTCTGCCCGGATCCTGACGTCCCGGAAGCGCGCGTTGACCTTGCCGAGCTGGTGAAAGCGCGTGAAGCTCAGGGGCAGCGCCTGCCTGCACTGTTCTGCTTCCCGCAGATTTTGCAGCACCGCCTGCGTTCGATTAACGCCGCCTTTAAACGGGCGCGCGAATCTTATGGCTATAACGGCGACTACTTCCTGGTTTATCCGATCAAGGTTAACCAGCATCGCCGCGTGATTGAATCGCTGATCCACTCCGGCGAACCGCTGGGTCTGGAAGCCGGCTCGAAGGCCGAGCTGATGGCGGTACTGGCGCACGCCGGTATGACCCGCAGCGTGATTGTTTGTAACGGTTATAAAGACCGTGAATATATCCGCCTGGCGCTGGTGGGCGAAAAAATGGGCCACAAGGTCTATCTGGTCATCGAGAAGATGTCGGAAATCGCCATCGTGCTCGAAGAAGCCGAGCGGCTGAACGTGGTGCCGCGTCTTGGCGTGCGTGCGCGTCTGGCTTCGCAGGGCTCCGGTAAGTGGCAGTCTTCCGGCGGCGAAAAATCCAAATTTGGCCTTGCGGCGACCCAGGTTCTGCAGCTGGTTGAAATTCTACGCTCAGCCGGGCATCTGGACAGCCTGCAGCTGCTGCACTTCCACCTTGGCTCGCAGATGGCCAATATTCGCGATATCGCCACCGGCGTACGTGAATCCGCGCGTTTCTACGTTGAGCTGCATAAGCTGGGCGTGAATATTCAGTGCTTCGACGTTGGCGGCGGTCTCGGCGTTGACTACGAGGGCACCCGTTCGCAGTCCGACTGTTCGGTGAACTACGGCCTGAACGAATACGCCAACAACATCATCTGGGCGATTGGCGATGCCTGCGAAGAGAATGGTCTGCCGCATCCGACGGTGATCACCGAATCCGGCCGCGCGGTCACGGCGCACCACACCGTGCTGGTATCGAATATTATCGGCGTTGAGCGTAACGAATATACCGAGGCGACTCCGCCTGCGGAAGACGCCGCGCGTCCGCTGCAAAGCATGTGGGAAACCTGGCTGGAGATGCAGGAAACCGGCAACCGCCGCTCGCTGCGCGAATGGCTGCACGACAGCCAGATGGATCTGCACGATATCCACATCGGCTACTCCTCCGGCACCTTTAATCTTCAGGAGCGCGCCTGGGCCGAGCAGCTGTATCTGAATATGTGTCATGAAGTGCAGAAGCAGCTCGACCCCAGCAACCGCGCGCATCGTCCGATTATTGATGAGCTGCAGGAGCGCATGGCGGATAAGATCTACGTCAACTTCTCCCTGTTCCAGTCGATGCCGGATGCATGGGGTATCGATCAGCTGTTCCCGGTGATGCCGCTGGAAGGGCTGAACATGGTGCCGGAACGCCGCGCGGTGCTGCTGGATATCACCTGTGATTCCGATGGCGCGATTGACCACTATGTGGATGGCGACGGTATTGCGACCACCATGCCGATGCCGGAATACGATCCGGAGAATCCGCCGATGCTGGGCTTCTTTATGGTGGGCGCCTACCAGGAGATCCTCGGCAATATGCATAACCTGTTCGGCGATACGGAAGCCGTAGACGTGTTTGTCTTCCCTGACGGCAGCGTTGAAGTTGAGCTGTCTGATGAAGGGGATACCGTTGCGGACATGCTGCAGTACGTGCAGCTCGATCCGAACACGCTGTTGACCCAGTTCCGCGATCAGGTGAAAAATACGGACCTGGACGCCGCCCTGCAGCAGCAGTTCCTTGAAGAGTTCGAAGCGGGTTTATACGGCTACACTTATCTGGAAGACGAGTGATATACGCCCTCTCCGTAATCGAGAGGGAAGAGCAAGGCGAAGCCGATTGCGACATTCGCCAAACTTGCTTGAACGCGTAGACATTTACGGCGATAATTCGCCCAATTAAGCAGTAAACCCATTCAAAACCCTTCCTCGTCGGGCCTAACGACGCGGAGGGGTTTTTTTATATTTGTATTTCAATACAACGACGGTAAAAGAGGTCATATCCATGAGCACCTTAGGTCATCAATACGATAACTCCCTGGTATCCAACGCATTTGGTTTTCTGCGTCTACCGATGAATTTCATGCCGTATGACAGCGATGCGGACTGGGTCATCACCGGCGTACCGTTTGATATGGCGACCTCCGGACGCGCGGGCGGCCGTCATGGCCCGGCGGCGATCCGTCAGGTGTCGACGAACCTTGCGTGGGAGCACAACCGCTTCCCGTGGAATTTTGACATGCGCGAGCGCCTGAACGTCGTGGACTGCGGCGATCTGGTTTATGCCTTCGGCGACGCGCGTGAAATGAGTGAAAAGCTGCAGGCCCACGCGGAAAAACTGCTGGCGGCAGGTAAACGCATGCTCTCCTTCGGCGGCGACCATTTTGTGACGCTACCGCTGCTGCGCGCGCATGCTAAACACTTCGGCAAAATGGCGCTGGTACATTTCGATGCCCACACCGATACCTACGCTAACGGCTGCGAATTTGACCATGGCACCATGTTCTACACCGCGCCGAACGAAGGCCTGATCGATCCGCATCATTCGGTGCAGATCGGTATCCGTACCGAGTTTGATAAGGACAACGGCTTCACGGTGCTGGATGCGGGCCAGGTCAACGATCGCAGCGTTGACGACGTGATCGCTCAGGTGAAACAGATCGTCGGCGATATGCCGGTGTATCTGACCTTTGATATTGACTGTCTGGATCCGGCGTTTGCCCCGGGTACCGGTACGCCGGTGATCGGCGGGCTGACCTCCGATCGGGCGATCAAGCTGGTACGTGGCCTCAAGGATCTGAACATCGTCGGCATGGACGTGGTGGAAGTCGCTCCGGCCTACGACCAGTCTGAAATCACCGCCCTGGCGGCGGCGACCCTGGCGCTGGAAATGCTGTATATCCAGGCGGCGAAAAAAGGCGAGTAAGCGGACTATTTTACTCGCCATTTTGCAGCCGGGCAGCGCTCGCTATCCTCACGTACGACGTGTACGCTCCGGTGGCGGTGCGCTGTCCGGAGCCCGCCCATAACGTCCGATTTGTTACAAACCGGGGCGAGAATTATTTGATGCCGTCCGCCGCCATGCGATCGCGGATATGCTGAGCGCGTGCTTCCGATGCCGGATGATCGTCAAACATTGAGCTTTGGCGTCCGGCTTCCAGCTTCGCCAGTTTCTCGAAGCTGGTGGCGAGACCCGCCGGATTGATTCCGCGCTTGCGCAGCAGATCGTACGAGTAGTCGTCCGCTTCCGATTCCTGACGCTGGGAGAACTGCGAGTTCACCAGCTTCTCGCCCAGATCGCCCAGCTGCGATTGCGACAGACTACCGACGATGCCGCCCGCGGAGGCCGCCGCCGCGCGTACCGCGTTAGTGCCCAGCGCTACCTGCATCCCTTTCTTCACGTGGCCCAGCGCGACGTGACCCATTTCGTGGCCGATGACCGCTTCAACTTCATTATCATTCATCAAATCCATCAGCCCGCTGTAAACGCGGATGCAGCCGTTAGCCATGGCGAAGGCGTTAACGTCTTTGGTCTGGTATACCTTATAGTTCACCGGCTGGCCGTTGATGTTGTCCCCCAGCGCGGCGGCGATTTTACCCAGACGTTTGCTGTATTCACTGCTGGCAGGCGCGATAGTCGCCTTCGCATCCATCTCCTGACAGGCTTTGTCGCTTAAGGCTTTCACCTGCTCGTCGCTGAGCGAGTAAGCCTGGAAGGCCTCCGCACCGGAGCTAAGCAGGCCGTTGGAATCCATGTTCTGGCATCCGGTTAGCGTTGCTGCGATCCCAAGGGCAAGAATAGCTGAACGAAATTTCATTTTTATCTTCCACAATCTTATGGTTATTTATCCGAAAAAACGGCGATGGCTGCCTGCCGTATCCTGTGCAAATTATAAATACTATATGAGAATGCGGGCGAGAGGATTACGCCGTAGCACAACGTGTTCCAGAGATTTCTTAAACGGCAAAAGGATGCTCCATGTACATGCTTTGCCGCTTAGGTTACATTGTTCACACTTTTTTCCGGCGTAGCCCAAAACGCGCTGTCGTCAAGTCGTTGCGGGCATGGCCTTCATTATCCGATCTGGAGTCAAAATGTCCTCACGTAAAGAGCTTGCTAACGCTATTCGTGCGCTGAGCATGGACGCAGTACAGAAAGCCAAATCCGGCCACCCGGGTGCCCCGATGGGTATGGCTGACATTGCCGAAGTCCTGTGGCGTGATTTCCTGAATCATAACCCGCAGAACCCGTCCTGGGCCGACCGCGACCGCTTCGTGCTGTCCAACGGTCACGGCTCCATGCTGATTTACAGCCTGCTGCACCTCACCGGTTATGATCTGCCGATTGAAGAGCTGAAGAACTTCCGTCAACTGCACTCTAAAACGCCGGGTCACCCGGAAGTCGGCTACACCGCGGGCGTGGAAACCACCACCGGCCCGCTGGGTCAGGGTATTGCGAATGCGGTCGGTATGGCCATTGCGGAGAAAACTCTGGCGGCGCAGTTCAACCGTCCGGGCCACGACATTGTTGACCACTTCACCTACGCGTTCATGGGCGACGGCTGCATGATGGAAGGTATCTCCCACGAGGTATGCTCCCTGGCCGGTACCCTGAAGCTGGGCAAGCTTGTTGCGTTCTATGACGACAACGGCATCTCCATCGACGGTCATGTAGAAGGCTGGTTCACCGATGACACCGCGAAGCGCTTTGAAGCCTACGGCTGGCACGTGGTGCGCGGCGTTGACGGTCATGATGCTGACTCGATTAAACGCGCGGTAGAAGAAGCGCGTGCGGTCACCGACAAACCGTCCCTGCTGATGTGCAAAACCATTATCGGTTTCGGTTCGCCGAACAAAGCCGGTACCCACGACTCCCACGGCGCGCCGCTGGGCGACGCGGAAATCGCGCTGACCCGCGAAGCGCTCGGCTGGAAACATCCGGCGTTTGAAATCCCGTCTGAAATCTATGCCCAGTGGGATGCCAAAGAAGCCGGCCAGGCGAAAGAGTCTGCGTGGAACGAGAAATTTGCCGCCTACGCCAAAGCCTTCCCGCAGGAAGCCGCTGAGTTTACTCGTCGTATGAAAGGCGATATGCCGGCTGACTTCGACGCGAAAGCGAACGAGTTCATCGCTAAGCTGCAGGCTAACCCGGCGAAAATCGCCAGCCGTAAAGCGTCCCAGAACGCCATTGAAGCCTTCGGCCCGCTGCTGCCGGAATTCCTCGGCGGCTCCGCTGACCTGGCACCAAGTAACCTGACCCTGTGGTCCGGTTCTAAAGCGATCAACGAAGACACTGCCGGTAACTACATTCACTACGGCGTGCGCGAATTCGGTATGACCGCGATTGCCAACGGTATCGCCCTGCACGGCGGTTTCCTGCCGTATACCTCCACCTTCCTGATGTTCGTCGAGTACGCGCGTAACGCGGTACGTATGGCGGCGCTGATGAAACAGCGTCAGGTGATGGTCTACACCCACGACTCCATCGGTCTGGGCGAAGACGGCCCGACTCACCAGCCGGTAGAGCAGGTGGCTTCCCTGCGCGTCACCCCGAACATGTCCACATGGCGTCCGTGCGACCAGGTGGAATCCGCCATCGCGTGGAAATACGGCGTAGAGCGTCAGGACGGCCCGACCGCGCTGATTCTGTCCCGTCAGAACCTGGCGCAGCAGGAGCGTACCGAAGAGCAGCTGGCGAACGTTGCCCGCGGCGGCTACGTGCTGAAGGATTGTGCCGGTCAGCCGGAACTGATCTTCATCGCCACCGGCTCTGAAGTTGAGCTGGCGGTCGCCGCTTACGAAAAACTGACTGCCGAAGGCGTGAAGGCGCGCGTGGTTTCCATGCCGTCCACCGACGCGTTCGACAAGCAGGATGCCGCTTACCGTGAAGCCGTGCTGCCGAAAGCCGTCTCTGCGCGCGTGGCTATCGAAGCGGGTATCGCTGACTACTGGTTCAAATATGTGGGCCTGAACGGCGCGATCGTCGGCATGACCACCTTCGGTGAGTCTGCGCCGGCGGAGCTGCTGTTTGAAGAGTTTGGCTTCACCGTGGACAACGTGGTCGCGAAAGCGAAAGCGCTGCTGTAGTCCATTCACTCTTCCGGCGCGGTAAAGCCGCGCCTTGTCCGAGCTACGGGGCCTGTGCGGTCGGGTAGCCCGGACAGGTGCGCAGCACCGCCTCCGGGTAAAGACTTTAGTTGTCACCGTAAAAAACGGGTCGCTCAGGCGGCCCGTTTCTTTTTCAGGAAATACTCAGTAGCCTTCCCTTTTCCAGGCGCACCATGCGGGAAAAGTGGCGCTGTATAAAAGCCGTGTCATGGCTGATAGCCACTACGCTGGTCCCCCTTTTGCGGCAAACCGCAAGCCACTCCTCAAATATCGTCAGCCAGTGCTGGTCAAAATCGCGGCTGGGTTCGTCGAGCAGCAGAACTGCTGGCGCCATCGCTTCCAGACAGGCAACGGCCACCATGCGGCGCTGGGCGGTATGCAAATCCAGCGGATGCGCATCGGCGACGTCCTCTAACTGGCAAAGCTGCAGCGCTGCCGCGGTGCGTTGCGCAACCTCTGCGGCAGACCGTTTCTGTAGCCGCAGCCCGAAGGCGACTTCTTCAGCCACCTTGCTGTGAAAGATTTGATTTTCAGCTTCCTGAAACAGGACGCCGAGCATACCGGCGCGATGGCGATTTTTATAATGCGCCATCGGCTTATCCAGCAAATTGACGGTACCGGACGTGGCGGGTAGCAGTCCGGCCATCACCCGCAGCAGGGTGGATTTCCCCGCGCCGTTATCGCCGGTGAGCGCCAGCCATTCGTTTTCACCGAGGTTTAGCGAGATGTTTTGCAAACAGTCTGCCGCCGCGCCGGGCCAGCGATAAGTCACCTGATTCAACGTCAGCATAGCGGGGAAAGCGCTCCATCATGCAGTCGCCATCCCTGCTGACACCAGGCAAGAAAAGGCGAGGGAGTTCGTTCAAAAAGGATAATCAAGGAACGCTGCGCCTGCGCCCAGTGCCGCAAGCGCTCCAGAAGCATGGCGCTAGCCTGCGCCGTCAAACGGCTAAACGCTTCATCCAGTATCAATATCCTGGGCTGCATGGCAAGCGCGCTGGCAATGACTACCCGCTGGGTTTCTCCGCCGGAGAGCGTGGCCGGGTGGCGATGACGTAACGCCTGGCATACCGTCAGCGTCAGCGCTTCATCAATACGACGCATAATCTCGTCTTCGCTGAGGCAGAGATTTTCAGGACCAAAAGCGACCTCTTCTTCGACGCTGAATGTACAGCCGGAAAGCTGGAGATAGGGGGATTGTTGAACCAGCTGGACGGTGCTCGCCTGTTCGACGAGCGACAACTGTCCGATAGGGTTCCCGAGTAACGTTCCTTTACCTTCAATTTCTCCGGGGAGGAAATCCGGATACCAGCCCGCCATCAACTGCGCAAGCGTACTTTTTCCGCTGCCGTTATCGCCAAAAATCGCCACCATACCGGGCTCGGCGTAGTGAAAATCGAAGCAGGCAGGTGGGCGCGCGGCATGGGTTGGAAGATAGCGAAACTGTTCTAATGTAACCATATCCAGACTCCGGTCTCGGTGACTATCAGCGCCACCATGGCGTAGCGTGCCCAACGCTGTAAGGTGCTGTCCGGTGGTGCCCACAGCGTGGTGCGTGTCCGATGCAGGCGAAATCCTCGCATATCCAACGCCGCACCGCGTACGGCTAAATCGTTGAGCGCATTATGGGTAAGCGGCACAATCAATGCAGGCATCGCGCGTAAACGATGATACCAGGCCTCATCCAGCGGGACGCCCCGTGCGCACTGGGCCTCATGAATAATCGCCAGCTGGCGTTTGAGCTGCTCGACAACCAGCAACGGGCCGGCAAACAGATAGGCGAGACCCGGCGGCAAGCGGGAGGCAAACAGGGCGCGCATAAACCGCGAAACCGGCACGTAGTGCATCCACAGCTGCGATGTTGATACGATGGCCAGGATCCGCAGCCAGAGCGTGACGGCATTGGCCCAACGTTCAGGTTCACGCGCTTGTCCAGCGATCCATTCGCTCAACCAGCCGCCGTGCACCAGCCACAGGCCTAACCCTAAAGGGATCATCAGCCAGAGTACGTATTTTGCCCGCGGTCGCGTGGCCTTGATTCCCAGTAAACAGATGAAAGTCAGCGCGCTGTAAAGGCTTAAGGGCGCACCCGCGGGTAGCAGGAGCGTGGAGCAGGCGGCGAGCGCCCACAGGCTTAATGAGGTAAAGGGATGCATTTAGCGTACAGCAGACATGGTTGGGAAATGGCGCGTTGTGCGTAGCGGAAGCTGGCGCAACAGGACCCAGACGATGGCCGCCGTCAGGATTTTATCGACCAGGTTCGCGCCCAGCACGGTGATCGCGACGGACTCCACCAGATTCTGGCCGACCGAGTGCATCCAGGCGACAAAGAGATCGGCACCGCTGCCGGTGACGCCGCCAAACAACGTAGTGCGAATAGGCACGGCGACAAGCGTGACGGCGAGAGTAATGATGACACCGCTGGCCACCACTTTCGGTAAGGTGCGAAACCATCCCGCCCGCGCCAGCCATCCAGCCACCAGCCCGATAACCATCGCCACCGGAGCGAAGGCGGCGGCGATAGGATCGGTCAATAACCCCCACAGCAGGTTAGTGAGTAGGCCAGTCAGCATTCCGACCACCGGGCCTAACAGCACCGCGCTGATTAAGGTGCCAATAGAGTCGAGAAAAATCGGTAATTTCAGCATGCTGATCAGCTGGCCGCCGACCATATTGATGGCGATAGCAATGACAATCAGGACCAGAGACTGGCTGGAAAATTGGCGACGCGCCATAGAAGACCTCGTTTAAGTGAAACGTTAGCGGGATGAAATGACCAGTTCGTCATAGCCGGACACCGCACACGGCTGACGGCTAAACGCCACGGAGGTCAGTTCGCCGATCACCAGCTCAAGGGTGGTGCGGACGGTACAGCCGGGCATCATATGGCCGCCGAGCATGGCGCCTTGCGGATCGGATAGGGATAAATGGAGATGTTCTCCGGCTAATTCCAGCGTGCCATTCAGAGAAATCACCTCATATATTCCGTTCAATAAGGCGGTTTGATCCTGACCGGCAAAGCGTAACGCTACGTTGCTTAGGCTGCCGGTGCAGCCAGCTATCCAGCCGGCCTGAATATGGTGTTGCTGCACAAACGCGCGCAGGCGGGAAAAAACCTCCTCGCCCGGAAGTAAGCGAAGCGCATAGTAACGTGCCGCAGAGGGCTGAATGTGGGGAATTGTCATGATTTTAGAGGGACTCCGAAACTCGGACGTAACGGTAATAATATCGCCGCTCTTCAGTATAGTTTCTGATATAAATCAGTATTAGCGGTCCGGCAACGAAAAGATATTGCTACGCTTATTCGTCATTCTGGAATATGGAATAAATTCCCCAGCAGATAGCGTGAAAGTGTGATGTAAGTCAGATAAATGCTTTCTCCAGCTGGACAATCATTCCTTTTATTCCTTGTTTGGCTTATTCTAGCTGAAGCGTTTCAGTCGTCTAAATGTTCGACAATTAATCAATCAGTCGCAGTTTGCGACAGGTAAGGTTTCCCTTAGAGCGTTGCTGCATTACTCTGTCAGCCACCTCTTATCATGGACAGCCTTGCAGGAGACCTATGACCATACGCATTGCGATTAATGGCTTCGGTCGCATCGGGCGTAACGTGGTTCGTGCTTTGTATGAATCCGGGCGTCGTGCGGAAATTACCGTGGTGGCAATCAATGAACTGGCGGATGCTGCCGGCATCGCGCATTTATTGAAATATGACACCAGCCATGGGCGCTTTGCCTGGGATGTGCGTCAGGAGAGAGAGCAGCTGTTTGTTGGCGATGATGCCATCCGTCTGCTGCATGAACCTTCCCTTGAGGCGTTGCCCTGGCGGGAACTGGCGGTTGATGTGGTACTTGACTGTACCGGCGTTTACGGCAGCCGCGAACATGGCGAAGCCCATCTTCAGGCCGGCGCCAGGAAAGTGCTTTTTTCACATCCTGGCGGCAACGATCTCGACGCGACGATCGTGTTTGGCGTAAACCATGATGAGCTACGCGCTGAGCATCGTATCGTCTCCAACGCCTCCTGCACCACCAACTGCATTATTCCGGTCATTAAACTGTTAGATGATGCCTATGGCATTGAGTCGGGTACGGTAACGACGATCCACTCATCAATGAACGATCAGCAGGTCATTGATTCCTGGCATCCGGATTTACGTCGGACGCGAGCGGCCAGCCAGTCGATCATCCCGGTTGATACTAAGCTTGCTGCGGGGATCACGCGTATTTTCCCTCAGTTTAACGATCGTTTTGAAGCGATTGCGGTCCGGGTACCGACGATTAATGTGACGGCAATCGACCTTAGCGTCACGGTGAAAAAACCGGTAAAAGCAAGTGAAGTCAACCAGTTGCTGCAAAAAGCAGCGCAGGGTGTATTTCATGGTATAGTTGACTATACGGAATTGCCGTTAGTCTCGATAGATTTCAACCACGATCCCCATAGCGCCATCGTCGATGGCACGCAAACGCGGGTAAGTGGCGCGCATTTGATCAAAACGCTGGTCTGGTGCGATAACGAATGGGGCTTTGCTAACCGGATGCTCGACACCACGTTAGCGATGGCCGCACAAGGTTTCAGGTAAGGCGCGCAGGCGCCTGCAAAACTTTATCAAGAATCAACGAGAGGATTCACCATGTCTGTAATTAAGATGACCGATCTGGATCTGGCTGGTAAACGCGTTTTTATCCGTGCGGATCTGAACGTACCGGTTAAAGAAGGGAAAGTAACCAGCGACGCGCGTATCCGCGCTTCTCTGCCGACCATCGAACTGGCCCTGAAGCAGGGTGCGAAAGTGATGGTCACTTCCCACCTGGGTCGTCCTACCGAAGGCGAGTACAACGAAGAATTCTCTCTGCTGCCGGTTGTTAACTACCTGAAAGACAAACTGTCTAACCCGGTACGTCTGGTTAAAGATTACCTGGACGGCGTAGAAGTCGCTGCCGGTGAGCTGGTGGTTCTGGAAAACGTTCGCTTTAACAAAGGCGAGAAGAAAGACGACGAAGCGCTGTCGAAAAAATACGCTGCGCTGTGCGATGTATTCGTCATGGACGCGTTCGGTACCGCTCACCGCGCGCAGGCTTCTACTCACGGTATCGGCAAATTCGCTGACGTCGCTTGCGCAGGTCCGCTGCTGGCCGCTGAGCTGGACGCCCTGGGTAAAGCGCTGAAAGAACCGGCCCGTCCGATGGTCGCTATCGTGGGCGGTTCTAAAGTTTCCACTAAGCTGACCGTTCTGGATTCTCTGTCTAAAATCGCTGACCAACTGATCGTCGGCGGCGGCATCGCCAACACCTTTGTTGCCGCTCAGGGCCACAACGTGGGTAAATCCCTGTACGAAGCCGATCTGGTTGACGAAGCGAAACGTCTGCTGACGACCTGCGATATCCCGGTTCCGACTGACGTTCGCGTGGCAACCGAGTTCTCTGAAACCGCAACCGCGACCCTGAAATCTGTTAACGACATCAAAGATGAAGAGCAGATTCTGGACCTGGGCGATGCTTCCGCAGAGAAACTGGCTGAAATCCTGAAAAATGCGAAAACCATCCTGTGGAACGGCCCGGTCGGCGTGTTCGAATTCCCGAACTTCCGCAAAGGGACTGAAATCGTGGCTAACGCCATCGCAGACAGCGAAGCGTTCTCTATCGCCGGCGGCGGCGACACTCTGGCAGCAATCGACCTGTTCGGCATTGCTGACAAAATCTCCTACATCTCCACCGGCGGCGGCGCATTCCTCGAATTCGTGGAAGGTAAAGTTCTGCCGGCAGTAGCTATGCTCGAAGAGCGCGCTAAGCAGTAATTCAGTTCAGGCGGGGAGACCCGCCTGTTTTTCAGCGCGCGTAAAAGCTCGCGAACCTTCTTCAACGGTCGAAGATACAGATACAGGACTACGTAACATGTCTAAAATTTTTGATTTCGTAAAACCGGGCGTCATCACTGGCGACGACGTTCAGAAAGTGTTCCAGGTCGCTAAAGAAAACCAATTTGCTCTGCCAGCGGTAAACTGCGTGGGTACTGATTCCATCAACGCCGTTCTGGAAGCAGCTGCAAAAGTTCGTTCTCCGGTTATCGTTCAGTTCTCTAACGGCGGCGCTGCGTTCATCGCGGGTAAAGGCGTGAAAACTGACGTTCCTCAGGGCGCAGCCATCCTGGGCGCTATCTCTGGCGCGCATCACGTTCATCAGATGGCTGAGCACTACGGTGTTCCGGTTATCCTGCACACCGACCACTGCGCGAAGAAACTGCTGCCGTGGATCGATGGTCTGCTGGACGCCGGTGAAAAACACTTCGCTGCAACCGGCAAACCGCTGTTCTCTTCTCACATGATCGACCTGTCTGAAGAGTCCCTGCACGAAAACATCGAGATCTGTTCTAAGTACCTGGCGCGTATGGCCAAAATGGACATGACTCTGGAAATCGAACTGGGCTGCACCGGCGGCGAAGAAGACGGCGTGGACAACAGCCACATGGACGCTTCTGCGCTGTACACCCAGCCGGAAGACGTTGATTACGCGTACACCGAGCTGAGCAAAATCAGCCCGCGTTTCACCATCGCCGCTTCCTTCGGTAACGTACACGGCGTTTACAAGCCGGGCAACGTAGTACTGACCCCGACTATCCTGCGCGACTCTCAGGAATACGTTTCTAAGAAACACAACCTGCCGCACAACAGCCTGAACTTCGTATTCCACGGTGGTTCCGGTTCTTCCGCTCAGGAAATCAAAGACTCCGTAAGCTACGGCGTGATCAAAATGAACATCGATACCGATACCCAATGGGCAACCTGGGACGGTATCCTGCAGTACTACAAAACTAACGAAGCTTACCTGCAGGGCCAGCTGGGCAACCCGAAAGGCGAAGACCAGCCGAACAAGAAATACTACGATCCGCGCGTATGGCTGCGCGCTGCACAGACTTCCATGGTGACGCGTCTGGAGCAGGCATTTAAAGAGCTGAACGCGATCGACGTTCTGTAAGAAAATTTCGTTTCTTACCCGGAAGCCCGCAGAAATGCGGGCTTTTTTATTATCTGAACAATATGAAATGTTGCTAAATAAATGTGATCAATTTGGCAAAACGCACTGTTATTGTTTACCCTTAACCAGGCTGACATTACAGGTTTGGTTATTTTATTTCCCGTCCGGGTATCCATAAGGAAAGTTGAATGGAAGATTTGAACGTTGTCGATAGCATAAATAACGCCGGTTCATGGCTGGTGCGCAATCAGGCATTACTGCTGAGCTATGCCGTCAACATCGTCGCGGCTCTCGCGATTATTATTGTCGGTTTGATCGTGGCGCGCATTGTTTCCAATACTGTGAATCGCCTGATGCGGGCGCGGCATATTGATGCCACCGTTGCCGATTTTCTTTCTGCGCTGGTGCGCTATGCCGTTATTGCTTTTACGCTGATAGCCGCTCTGGGCCGCGTGGGCGTGCAAACCGCCTCGGTCATTGCCGTCCTCGGCGCCGCGGGTTTAGCCGTTGGTCTGGCGCTGCAGGGCTCGCTGTCTAACCTTGCCGCTGGCGTTCTGCTGGTGGTCTTCCGCCCGTTCCGCGCCGGTGAATACGTTGACCTTGGCGGCATCGCGGGAACCGTGCTGAATGTGCAGATATTCTCCACGACCCTGCGCAGCGCGGATGGCAAAATCGTGGTGGTGCCGAACGGCAAAATCATCGCCGGGAATATCATCAACTTCTCCCGCGAGCCAGTGCGCCGCAACGAGTTTATCATCGGCGTGGCCTACGATGCTGATATCGATAAAGTGAAGCAGCTGCTCACCAATATTATCGAATCGGATGAACGTATCCTCAAAGATCGTGAAATGACCGTTCGTCTGAATGAACTGGGCGCGTCATCGGTGAACTACGTGGTACGCGTATGGAGTAAAAGCAGCGATCTGCAAAGCGTTTACTGGGATGTTCTGGAGCGCATTAAGCGCGACTTTGACGCCAACGGCATCGGCTTCCCGTATCCGCAGATGGATGTGCATGTGATTCGTCCGCAGGAAAAAGCAGAGTAGTTTCCCCTCTAAAAGGCCGGTACGCCCGGCTTTTTTTCGAATCTGATCATTAGATTGGCTTATTAATGATTAATATTTTAAATTTCCTCTAATGATATTTGCGAGCTATATTCCCCGGCATTGACTCTTTCAGTGGAAATCACTCCCCATGTTATCTTATTACTTTCAGGGCCTTGCTCTGGGAGCGGCCATGATTTTGCCGCTTGGCCCGCAAAACGCCTTTGTGATGAATCAGGGCATTCGCCGTCAGTACCATCTGATGATCGCGCTGCTGTGCGCCATCAGCGATCTGCTGCTGATCTGCGCCGGGATTTTTGGCGGCAGCGCGCTGCTGATGCAGTCGCCGTGGCTGCTGGCGCTGGTGACCTGGGGCGGCGTCGTTTTTTTATTGTGGTACGGTTTTGGCGCGCTGAAAACGGCTTTTAGCAGCAATCTGGAGCTGGCCAGCGCGGAAGTGATGAAGCAGGGGCGCTGGAAAATTATCGTCACCATGCTGGCGGTGACCTGGCTGAATCCCCACGTCTATCTGGATACGTTTGTGGTTCTTGGTAGTCTCGGCGGCCAGCTGGCGATGGAGCCAAAGCGCTGGTTTGCGTTAGGCACCATCAGCGCGTCGTTCTTATGGTTCTTTGGCCTGGCCCTGCTGGCCGCCTGGCTGGCCCCGCGCCTGCGTACGGCGAAGGCGCAGCGAATAATTAACATGCTGGTGGGTCTGGTGATGTGGATCATTGCTCTGCAACTGGCGAAAGATGGCCTGGCCCACGTGCAGGCGCTGCTTAACTAAGCCTTGTCCGATGGACTTTCTCCGCGTAAGCGCTAAGCTTGCTGGCATGCGTCTGTGTATAGACGACCAATGTAATATGGAGAAACGACAGTGAAGTTAAAAGTCATGGCCCTGGCGGCGGCACTCGGATTTAGCGCAATGGCAGCTCAGGCAAATGAGTTGCCGAACGGCCCACATATTGTCACTTCAGGTACCGCCAGCGTTGCGGCGGTTCCTGATATCGCTACGCTGGCGATTGAAGTTAACGTCTCCGCGAAAGACGCAGCATCCGCTAAAAAACAGGCCGATGAGCGCGTGGCCCAGTATCTCTCCTTCCTGGAGAAGAGCGGTATTGCGAAGAAAGACATTAACTCTGCCAACCTGCGTACCCAGCCTGATTACGACTATCAGAACGGCAAAAGCATTCTTAAGGGCTACCGCGCGGTGCGTAGCGTTGAAGTGACGCTGCGCCAGCTGGATAAGCTCAACGGTCTGTTAGATGGCGCGCTTAAAGCCGGTCTGAATGAGATCCGTTCCGTCTCACTGGGCGTGGCGCAGCCGGACGCTTATAAAGATAAAGCGCGTAAAGCGGCGATTGATGATGCCATTCACCAGGCTCAGGAGCTGGCTACCGGCTTCCACGGCAAACTGGGGCCCGTCTATAGCGTTCGCTATCATGTCTCCAACTACCAGCCAAGCCCGATGGTGCGGATGATGAAAGCCGATGCGGCGCCGGTTTCTGCCCAGGAAACCTACGAGCAGGCGACCATTCAGTTTGATGACCAGGTGGACGTGGTGTTTGAGCTGCAGTCGACCCAGCCTGCGCCAGCAGCTGCGGAGCCGGCGAAACCCGCCGAACAACCCAAAGCGGCGCAGTAATCCTATCGCCCGGCCTTCGCGCCGGGCTTTTTTCTGTGACTATCTGTAAAAGTGAGAGCGCGACACAAGTCTTTTCCCTGAATGAGGTAAGGATATATCCCTGTTCTACTATGAGGTGAGCATGGATATCTTTATTTCGAAAAAGATGCGCAATTTCATTTTGTTGGCGCAGACTAACAACATCGCCAGAGCGGCGGAAAAAATTCATATGACCGCGTCTCCCTTCGGCAAAAGCATTGCTGCGCTCGAGGATCGGATAGGCTATACGCTATTTACCCGCAAAGATAACAGCATCAGCCTCAATAAAGCGGGGCAGGAGCTCTATCAGAAGCTGTTTCCCATTTATCAGCGCTTATCGGCCATCGATAACGAAATTCACTTTTCCGCGCGCCGCTCGCGCAACGTTGTTATCGGCATCGATAATACCTATCCGACGATTATTTTCGATCAGCTCATCAGCCTGGGCGATAAATACGATGGGGTGACCACCCAGGCCGTGGAGTTCAGCGAGAACGGGGTGATTGATAATCTGTTCGACCGTCAGCTCGATTTTATTATCTCGCCGCAGCACGTTTCGGCCCGCGTGCAGGAGCTGGAAAATTTGACCATTAGCGAACTCGCGCCGCTGCGGCTTGGGTTTCTGGTTTCCCGCCGTTATGAAGATAGGCCGCCGCAGGAACTTTTACGTGAGCTGCCCTGGCTGCAGATGCGCTTCCAGAACCGGGCCAATTTTGAGGCGATGCTGGACGCGTATATGCGCCCCAGCGGGATCAACCCGACGATTATCTATCGTCCCTACAGCTTTATGGCCAAAATTAGCGCCGTAGAGCGGGGGCAGTTTTTGACGGTTATTCCCTACTTCGCCTGGCGTCTGGTCAACCCGGCGAAGCTGAAGTACTTCGATGCGCCCGGCAGCGCGATGTATATGCAGGAGTATCTCTATTCGCTGAAAAACCATCGCTATACCGCCACGATGCTTCAGCACATTACGGAAGATCGCGACGGTACGGAGGGCTAGCCGAGCATGGAGCCGTGCTCAAGCAGATTACGATGCAGGTCGAACGCGTGGGTGAGGTCGTGATGAATATGCCCGCCGGGCGCGTTATCCAGGTAGCGGTGTAAATAGTCCCGATAGAGCGGGTGCGCGCAGTTATCAATGATGACGCGGGCGCGTTGCAGCGGCGATAGCCCGCGCAGGTCGGCGATCCCCTGCTCGGTCACGATCACCTTCACGCTGTGCTCGCTGTGATCGACGTGGCTGCACATCGGCACGATGGTGGAGATTTTCCCCTCTTTGGCGATGGAGGGGGCCATAAAGATGGAGAGCCAGGCGTTGCGCTCAAAATCGCCGCTGCCGCCGATACCGTTCATCAGATTCACCCCGGCCACGTGGGTGGAATTGGCGTGGCCGTAGATATCAAACTCCAGCCCCACGTTGAGGGCGATAACCCCGAGGCGGCGGATAATTTCTGGATTATTGGAGATCTCCTGCGGGCGCAGGACAATACGGCTGGCGAAGAAATCCATATTGTCGTAAATCTTGCGCAAAGCATCGGCGGATACCGTCAGGCTGGAGGCGCTGACGCCGGTAATTTTCCCGCTTTCCAGCAGATGGACCACCGACTCCTGCAATACCTCCGAATACATCATAAAAGCGGGAATATCCGGATTCTCACCCAGCCGCGCCATGACCGCGTTATTGATATTGCCCACGCCGCTTTGCAGCGGCAGAAATTCAGGCGGGATGCGCCCGCGAGCCATCTCATCCAGCAGAAAGGTGACCACGTTATCGGCGATTTGCTGGCACACGGGATTGATTTTATCAAGCGCGTTGCCGGCGTCGGGCAGTTCGGTCTCCACGACCGCGACAATCTTTTGCGGATCGATTTGCACGTACCGGCTGCCCACGCGATCCATGGTATGAAAGATGGCGATGCTGTTGCGCCGCGGCGGCGCGCCGGGGATCACGATATCAGCCAGCTCGGCGACGCGCGGATTGTGGTAGTGATTCAGCTCGATGATCACTTTCTTCGCCCGCAGCAGCCAGGTTGGGGCGTTGCCGATGCCGCTGGTGAGCCAGACCCGTCCATCCGGCGCGAGCGCCGAGGCTTCGATCACCGCGACATCAATCTCGCCAAAGAAGCCGTAGTTGACCATTTGCGCCACTTCGCTCAGGTGCAGGTCGACAAAATTCACCTTCCCCTGGTTGATTTTTTGCCGCAGGCCGGAGGCGGTCTGATACGGCGCGCGCCACGAGACGGCATCGGCCGCCGAGAGCGCATCATCGGCGGCAGCGCTGATGGAGGCGCCGGTCAGCAGGCGGATCTGGAATGGCTGCTGCGCCTGATGTAATTCACCGGCGCGGCGAGCGATGGCCGCGGGCAGCGCTTTAGGCGAACCGGCGGGCGTGAACCCGCTGAACGCCACCATCTGGTCATGCTGGATAATCTCCGCCGCTTCATCGGCGCTCATCCGTTTCATTTTGCACTCCTTAACCCGGCGTGATTAATGGCCGACGAACTCAGGTTTACGTTTTTCCATAAACGCGCTCATGCCTTCCTGATAATCCTCGCTGTCGTAGACGGCGCGGCGCATCCCCTGAATACGTTCGAACTCATCGGAATTCATGGTGTGCGCTTCGCCAAGCACGCGCAGCTCTTCCTTAATGACCGCAATCGCCAGCGGCGCCTTCTCGGAGATGTGGTGCGCCATCTGTAAGGTAAAATCCTCCAGTTCGTCGGCGTCCACCACATGATTGAGAATACCGACCGCCAGCGCGCGCTGGGCGGTAATCGGCAGGGCGGTGAAAATCAGCTCTTTGACGATGTGAAAACCGGCGTCGCGGGTCAGGTTGTGAATGCCGACCAGATTGTAGGGCACGCCGAGATTCACCGGCGTCATGGAGAAAGTGGACGTGCTGGCGGCGATGATCAGATCGGAACTCATGATCATCTCAAACGCGCCGCCCCAGACGCTTCCTTCGACCATGGAGATCACCGGTTTCGGATATTTTTGGATCATGCGGGTGATCTGACGCAGCGGATCGTCATAGGAGAGCGGATCGCGGCGCCCACCGGGCAGTTCATGGATATCATGGCCGGCGGAGAAGACTTTTGCGCCCCCGGGCGCGCGTAAAATAACGCAGCGTATTTCCGGCCGGTTGAGGTCGCTCAGCGCCTGCATCAGATCGTCGATGAACACCTTGCTTAAGGCGTTGAGCTTGCGGCTATAGTTGAACTCAATGACCGCAACCTTCCGGATAATTTCGACATTAACATATTGATAAGACATAAATATCCTTTTACGCAAAGTAATGATTCTGAAGGAATTCGCTAATCTGCCGCAGGCCGGTGCGCGGCGAGAGGCCGTTGTTTTTCACCGCCTGTAGCGTTTGCTGGAAGTAGCGCTCGAAGTCGGTTCGGGCAAACAGCAGGTGCAGCGCCTCGGTTTCGGTCTGCTTTTGCAGCCACTCCAGCGCCTGGCGCTGGCGCAGTTTTTCAAGATCGCCGCTGTCAGTCAGGGTTGTTTTGAAATCCAGAACAGCGAGCCAGATGGCTTCGATGCCGCGCCGCTCCAGCGCGCTACAGCTCAAAACGCGCGGCTGCCACGCGGCGTGCTTGCGGCGCAGAATATGCAGGGCGGATTCATACATATGCCGGGTGATGGCGACGCTGGCGCGGTTCTCGCCATCATCCTTATTGATGACGACGATATCCGCCATCTCCATGATCCCTTTCTTGATGCCCTGCAGATCGTCACCGCCGCCGGCGATCTGCAGCGAGATAAAGCAGTCCACCAGGCGGGAGACCTCCGTTTCCGACTGGCCGACGCCGACGGTTTCGACAATCACCACGTCGTAGCCCGCCGCTTCGCACAGCAGTATCAGCTCCCGCGCGCGCAGGCTGGTGCCGCCGAGATGGCCGCTGGAGGGCACCGGGCGGATAAAGGCCGAATCCGATCGCGCCAGGTCGATCATGCGCGTTTTGTCGCCAAGGATGCTGCCGCCGCTGACCGGGCTGCTCGGATCGACCGCGATCACCGCAACCCGCAGGCCATGGCGAATCAGCAGCATGCCGAAGGCTTCCAGAAAGGTACTCTTTCCGGCTCCCGGCGTGCCGGTGACGCCGAGGCGCAGGGCGTTGCCGGTGAAGGGCATAATCGCATCCAGCAGCTGGGCGCTCAGCGCCTGGTGGCGAGGATGCTGACTCTCTACCAGCGTCATGGCCTGGGCGAGCGTGGCCCGCTCGCCCAAACGTAATCGTCGGATGGCGTCGGTCAGGGTGGATGAGTTAATCATGATGCTGGCTAATCCTCGTCAGGACGTCGCGTACGCTCTCCAGCATCGGCGTGCCCGGGCCGTAAATGGCGGCCACGCCGCGCGCCTGCAGAAAGGCGTAATCCTGCGGCGGGATGACGCCGCCGGCGATAACGCAGATATCTTCCCGCCCCCATTTTTTCAGCGCGGCGACCAGCTCGGGGATCAGGGTTTTGTGGCCTGCCGCCAGCGATGAGGCGCCAACCACGTGCACGTCGTTTTCTATCGCCAGACGAGCAATCTCTTCCGGCGTGGAAAACATCGGGCTCAGGTCAACGTCGAAGCCGAGATCGGAATAGGCGCTGGCGATCACCTTGGCGCCGCGATCGTGGCCATCCTGGCCCATTTTGGCGATCAGAATGCGCGGGCGGCGGCCGTTATCCATCAGGAACCGTTCGGTTTGCGCAACGATGGCGTCAAATTCGCCGGCGGCTGTGTCCGACTGATGGTAGCTTTGCGCAATCACGCCGGTGACGCACTGGCTGGGTACCAGATAGCGGTCAAACGCCGCCTCCAGCGCGTCGGAGATTTCCCCCAGGGTGGCGCGAACGCGAGCGGCGTTGATCGCGGCGGCCAGCAGATTTTCATGATGCTGCGCGGCGTGGGTGAGGGCGTTCAGCGCGGCTTTTACCGTCACATCGTCACGCTGAGCGCGGATTTTTTCCAGCGAGGCGATCTGCTCGTTGCGCACCTTGACGTTGTCGATCTCCAGCACCGCCGTTTCATCCTCTTTTTCCAGCTTGTACTTATTAACGCCGACGATGACGCGCTTGCCCTGATCGATCAGCGACTGTTCGCGGGCGGAGGCCTCTTCGATCATCCGTTTCGGCAGCCCGGCCTCGATCGCCTTAGCCATTCCGCCCGCCTCGGCGATCTGTTGAATAATGGCCCGCGCCTGCTTGACGATTTGATCGGTCAGCGACTCCACATAATACGATCCGGCCAGCGGATCCACGGTGCGGCAGATCTCCGACTCCTCCTGAATGATGATCTGCGTATTACGCGCGATGCGGGCGGAAAAGTCGGTGGGCAGGCCGAGCGCCTCGTCAAAGGCGTTGGTGTGCAGCGACTGGGTGCCGCCAAGCGTGGCGCCGAGGGCTTCGATGGTGGTACGGATCACGTTGTTATACGGATCCTGCTCGGTGAGGCTCCAGCCGGAGGTCTGGCAGTGGGTGCGCAGGGCTAAGGATTTCGGATTGGTGGCGCCGAAGCCGCTCACCGCTTCGCTCCACAGGTAGCGTGCGGCGCGCAGCATCGCAACGTTCATAAACAGATCCATGCCGATGCCGAAGAAAAACGACAGGCGCGGAGCGAAGTCGTCAATTTTCAGCCCGGCGCAGAGCGCGGCCTTGATATATTCGATACCGTCCGCCAGCGTAAAGGCGACCTGCTGCACGCAGTTAGCCCCCGCCTCACCCATGTGGTAGCCGCTGATGCTGATGGTGTTAAAGCGCGGCATGTAGTCCGAACACCAGGCAATGATGTCGGCGATAATGCGCATGGAGGGCTTCGGCGGATAAATGTAGGTGTTACGGCACAGGTACTCTTTCAGAATATCGTTCTGGATTGTCCCGGTGAGCTGCTCCGACGCAACCCCTTGTTCTTCCGCCGCGACGATATAAAACGCCATCACCGGTAGCACTGCGCCGTTCATGGTCATCGACACGGACATCTTATCCAGCGGGATCCGATCGAACAGAATTTTCATATCTTCGACGGTATCGATCGCCACGCCCGCTTTACCGACGTCGCCCGCCACGCGCGGGTTATCGGAGTCATAGCCCCGATGGGTCGCGAGGTCGAAGGCGACGGAAAGCCCTTTCTGCCCGGCGGCGAGGTTGCGGCGATAGAAGGCGTTGGACTCTTTGGCGGTAGAGAAACCGGCGTACTGGCGGATGGTCCACGGCTGTGCGGTGTACATGGTGGCGCGCGGGCCGCGAACGTAAGGCGGCAGGCCGGGCAGGGTGCCGGTCACTTCCAGATTATCAAGATCGGCTTCGGTATACAGCGGCTTAACGGCAATGCCCTCTGCCGTCTGTTTGACCAGGTCGTCGACGGTTTTTTCTCGCCGGCTAAGCTCTTTGTTGGCGAGCGTTTGCCACTCCTGCAACTCAGACATGTTGTGCTCCGTATTCGCAATAAAATGGGGTATTGCGAATACGGTGAGCTTTTTCATCGGCCCTGTCGCCAGCAAAAAACAGCCATCGATGCGTCGTTTTTTGCCGGATAGAATGTTTTATTTTGTGATGTATTTCAAAGATATGAGAAGAGGATAGTGGGTCACACGGGCCGGATGACTCCGGCCTGCTTGCGGGGGTTAATCTTGCCTCAACACCTTGTGGCCGTAATCGATCAGCGCATCGGTCACCCGGCGCATCATGCGGCTTTCCGGCGCAAAACGGTGCCAGTAGAGCATCCGGCGCTGGAACAGGCCCGGCGTGAGGTTGATAAGCTCGCCGCTGTTCAGCTCTCTTTCAATTTGCAGATGCGGGATCATACAGCAGGTCGTTCCCTGGCGGGCCAGCTGCACGAAGGCTTCAGACGAGTTGACGATATGGCAGGGCACGCTGCCCGGCGGCAAATCGAAGTTCTGCTGCAAAAAGGCCTGATGCATATCATCGAGATGATCGAATGCCACCACCGGCGCTTTCAACAGCGCCGAGCGGGTCACCCCATTAGGGAAATAGCGTTGGGCAAACTCCTTCGAGGCGACGAACAGATAGTCGAGGGCGCCGAGCTGATCGACCAGGCAGCTTGGCAATGCCTGCGGCTGGATACTGACCGCGCCGACCACTTCACCGCGGCGCAGGCGTTCCTGAGTCCGGGTCTCGTCTTCCACCTGCAGGTTCAGGCGAATCGGGGAGTCGGAAAGCACGCTTGAGAGCGCGGGCAGCAGCCAGGTGGCCAGACTGTCGGCGTTGACCGCCAGCGATAGCAGCAGCGGCGTGGAGCCGGTTTGCTCATCGCCCAGCCACTCCTCTTCCAGCAGCTCAACCTGACGCAGCAGGGCCAGCAGCTTTTGCCCCTGTTCGGTGGGACGCGGCGGTACGGTTCGCACCAGCAGCGGCTGTCCAAACATGTTTTCCAGCTGTTTGATGCGCTGAGAGACGGCGGACTGCGTAATACAAAGCTTCTGCGCGGCGCGCTCAAACCCTCGTTCCCTGATTACCGCGTCCAGCGCCTGTAGTGTTCTGTAGTCCGGTCGTTTCATTGCTCTGGCGTGCCCCCTAATACTTTTCGTTAACTCGCACTATGACATAAATTTGTTTTTGATGAAGATGAAAAATTGGCGACTGCGTTGTGTGATCGCCGTCGCAGGGACAATGGCACCCCGGATGTTCTATAATGCGCCACAGGAATTCACATCTCGGACCATAATCATGACGCAAGATGAACTGAAAAAAGCAGTAGGCTGGGCGGCATTGCAGTATGTACAACCGGGCACCATCGTTGGGGTCGGCACGGGCTCGACGGCGGCGCACTTTATTGATGCGCTGGGTACCATGAAAGGGCAGATTGAAGGAGCGGTTTCCAGCTCTGACGCCTCTACTGAAAAACTGAAAAGCCTCGGTATTACGGTTTTTGATCTGAACAGCGTTGACCGTCTTGGTATTTATGTGGACGGCGCTGATGAAATCAACGGCCATATGCAGATGATCAAGGGCGGCGGCGCCGCGCTGACGCGCGAGAAAATTATCGCCTCGGTCGCCGATAAATTTATCTGCATCGCCGATGCTTCCAAGCAGGTGGATATTTTAGGTAAATTCCCGCTGCCGGTAGAGGTGATTCCGATGGCGCGCAGCGCCGTAGCGCGTCAGCTGGTTAAGCTGGGCGGCCGTCCGGAGTATCGTCAGGGCGTCGTGACCGATAACGGTAACGTGATCCTCGATGTGTTTGGTCTGGAAATTCTGGACGCTATTGCGCTGGAAAATACCATTAACGGTATTCCGGGCGTCGTGACCGTCGGCCTGTTTGCGAATCGCGGTGCGGACGTCGCGCTGATTGGTACCGCTGATGGTGTAAAAACTATCACTAAATAGTCTGATCCGAGGGAGCGAATCGCTCCCTCGCAAATATTTTTTCTCCAGGCCTATTTTGGTGACTTCTGTCACATTTATGCGCCTTGTCTCAGTAACAATCTACCTTTCTTTTACTTTCTGGTGTTTTGTCCTGCTATTTCCCGCTGATTGATATTTCTTCAGGATGCCGACGCAAACGTTCATATTGCCGCAATAGTTTTTTTTGATATGTTGCTGAGAAGAACTTTCGTTCCGCACGACATCAGTTAAGACAAAAACAGGACGGGGAAATGGCTAAGGTATCACTGGAAAAAGACAAGATTAAATTTCTGCTGGTTGAAGGTGTGCACCAAAAAGCGGTGGACAGCCTCCGCGCAGCGGGCTACACCAATATCGAATTTCATAAAGGCGCGCTGGATAGCGAAGAGCTGAAAGCGTCCATCCGTGATGCCCATTTCATCGGCCTGCGTTCCCGTACTCATCTGACGGAAGAGATCTTCGCGGCGGCGGAGAAGCTGGTCGCGGTCGGCTGCTTCTGTATCGGCACCAACCAGGTTGATTTAAACGCGGCGGCAAAACGCGGTATCCCGGTGTTTAACGCCCCGTTCTCCAATACCCGTTCCGTTGCTGAACTGGTAATCGGCGAGCTGCTGCTTATGCTGCGCGGCGTACCGGCGGCAAACGCTAAAGCGCACCGCGGCGTATGGAACAAGCTGGCGGTCGGCAGCTTTGAAGCGCGCGGCAAAAAGCTGGGTATCATCGGTTATGGTCATATCGGCACGCAGCTGGGGATTCTGGCTGAATCGCTGGGTATGCACGTCTATTTCTACGATATTGAAAGCAAGCTACCGTTAGGTAACGCCACTCAGGTTCAGCATCTTTCTGATTTGTTGAACATGAGCGATGTGGTGAGCCTGCACGTGCCGGAAAACGCCTCGACGAAGAACATGATCGGCGCGGAAGAGCTGGCGCTGATGAAACCGGGTGCGCTGCTGATCAACGCCTCTCGCGGCACCGTGGTGGATATCCCGGCGCTGTGCGATGCGTTGGCGAGCAAACACCTGGCGGGCGCGGCGATCGACGTATTCCCGACCGAGCCGGCCACCAACAGCGATCCGTTCAACTCGCCGCTGTGCGAGTTCGACAACGTTATCCTGACCCCGCACATTGGCGGCTCAACTCAGGAAGCACAGGAGAACATCGGCCTGGAAGTGGCGGGCAAGCTGGCGAAATACTCGGATAACGGTTCAACACTCTCCGCGGTTAACTTCCCGGAAGTATCTCTGCCGCTGCACGGCGGGCGCCGTCTGCTGCATATCCATGAAAACCGTCCGGGCGTACTGACCGCGCTTAACCAGATTTTCGCGGCCCAGGGCATTAACATCGCGGCGCAGTATCTGCAGACCACTCCGCAGATGGGCTACGTGGTGATTGATATCGAAGCCGAAGAAGATGTGGCGCAGGCTGCGCTGCAGGCGATGAAGGCTATTCCTGGCACCATCCGCGCCCGTCTGTTGTTCTAACGCCTTTTTTGCCAGCGGGCAGGTCATCGACCTGCCCCTTTTCTCCTGACAGACCCTTCAGCAATTTCCCGTCGCCCTCCAAACGCTTTGCGAGGCTTGCCGCAAACGGCGATTAAAACCGTCAGATGTCGTTGTGCCTGAAAGAAAGGGATTTACGATAAAGACTCAGCGTGGGGCTGAAACGGGAAAGCCCCTACCGAAGCAGGGGCTTTAAAAAGGAAAGGGACGATGATGAGACTCTTCATCATGCTGCTTATCCTGTTAATCATCGCCTACCCAGCATATTAACAGAGAGGAAGCAGGAGGGAGGTTCGCCTCCCTCACCCTTTACCCAAATTTAGGTGAAAAAAACAGCAATGTCAATTGTTCGCACATTCTACCAGAGCCAGGTTTTTGACGGCGTGATGACCGCAGGCAGCGGGATATCCCACTGCTCCGTCGGCAGCGCGTCGACCTGCTGGCAATCATGGGCGTAGCCGACCGGCTGCAGGCGATGCTGCCGCCAGTTTTGCAGCGTCCGGTCGTAAAATCCGCCGCCCATTCCCAGACGCTGTCCGTCGGCATCAAACGCGACCAGCGGCGTAACCAGTACATCCAGCTGGCTAAGCGGGAGAACATCGCGCACGTCGAGCTTCGGTTCGCGGATTTTCAGGCGATTCACCACCAGATCGCTGCTCGGGTGGTAGTGGAGAAACAGAAGATTGCCGGGGCTGAACGGATGCAGCACGGGGAGATACACCCGTTTGCCCGCCCGCCAGAGCTGATCAATCAGCGGCCGCGTATCCAGCTCGCCATCAAACGACAGAAATACCGCGACCGTATGCGCGAGCAGAACCGGCGGGTACGCCATCATTCTGTCCGCCGCCAGGAGGGCGAACTGCGTTTGCTGCTCCGGCGTTAACGCGCGTCGGCGCAGGCGGATCTGCTGGCGAATTTGCTGTCTGGTATAGGGGGGATCTGACAGTAGAGTCATACCTGAGTCTCATCGGTAAGCAAACGATACTAACAGGCGTAGTTTAATACACGACGGCAAAAGCCGAAAATTAACTTAGAGGGGATGAAACGAAAAAGGAAGGGAATCTCCGAGATGCCGCCGCAGGCTGTAACCCTTGAACCCTTGGTTCAAGGTGAATGTGTCGTCACAGTTTTAAGGCTTCTCGGACGGGCCGAGCATGCTCACCAACCGTGGAGCGCCACATTCTTGTGGTATGAAATATCGGCTCAGGGGACTGGCCCGCTTGCAAACATCTCAGAGAAATTTTGTTCTTGCGATTACTCTAACACAGTTAAATGCAAAGTGTTATTCAAACTTCTGCCCGGGTCTTTCGCTTATGCGACCTTGCTCAAGCAACGCTTGTTCGATGGTCTGCTGAAGCATCCGAATACGCTGCTCCATGCTGGCGGCGTAGTCGCGGGTTTTCGCTTTTTCCTGAGTCAACTCATAGCTGATGTTCAACGCGGCGATGAAGACCAGCTGCTCAGTATTTGTGACTCTAGTGCGTTCTTTTAAATCTTGCAACCGCTGATTCAGGTCGTCAGCTGCCTGGTTTAAGGCATCCCTTTGTTCAGGCGGGCAATTCACTCGTAGTGAACGGCCAAAAATTTGGAGATCTACGGGTTGTGCAGACATGCCACCTTCCTGCTGATTGACTGCGCGGCCTTCACGCCCTGGGAGGGTCTGCGAAGGGGCGACACTATAGCTACCCTGGTTTTAAGATACAAGCCCTATTCTGGTTCACCAGGGTCCAAAGTGGTAGCATATCATGAATATTCCTCCCAACGATGACGAATGCGCATGTCTATACAGAACGAAATGCCTGGCTACAACGCTGTAGACCAGTTACTGAACCAACAAGGGGTGGGATTAACCCCTGCCGAAATGCACGGTTTGATCAGCGGGATCCTGTGCGGCGGCAACAAAGACAGCAGCTGGCAGCCGTTGGTGCACGATCTGACCAACGAAGGTCTGGCCTTTGGTCACGAGCTGGCGCAGGCGCTGCGTAACATGCATTCCGCCACTAGCGATTCGCTGGAGGATGACGGTTTCTTATTCCAGCTCTACCTGCCGGATGGCGACGAGGTGAGCGTGTTCGATCGCGCCGATGCGCTGGCGGGTTGGGTAAACCATTTCCTGCTGGGGCTGGGCGTGACGCAGCCCAAGCTGGATAAAGTCAAAGACGAAACCGGCGAAGCTATCGACGACCTGCGCAATATTGCTCAGCTTGGGTATGACGAAGACGAGGATCAGGAAGAGCTCGAAATGTCTCTGGAGGAGATTATCGAATACGTACGCGTTGCCGCGCTACTGTGTCACGACACCTTCTCTCTTCAGAAACCCACTGCGCCGGAAGTGCAAAAGCCGACGCTACATTAATTATTCATTAAATCGTTCAGGGGGCGTCATGACTCAGCAGGAATTTCTCTCTCGTCGCCAGGCTCTACTGGCGCAGATGCAGCCGGGCAGCGCAGCGCTTATTTTCGCCGCGCCGGAAGCGGTACGCAGCGCAGATTCGGAATATCCCTACCGCCAGAGCAGCGACTTTTGGTACTTCACCGGCTTTAATGAGCCCGAAGCGCTGCTGGTATTGATTAAAAGCGATGAGACGCATAACCACAGCGTGTTGTTTAACCGCGTGCGCGATCTGACCGCTGAAATCTGGTTTGGCCGCCGCCTTGGGCAGGAAGCTGCCCCCGCGAAGCTGGGCGTCGATCGCGCGCTGGCGTTTAGTGAAATTAATCAGCAGTTGTTCCAGCTCCTTAACGGCCTCGACGCTATCTACTTTGCGCAAGGCGAATATGCCTACGCCGACGAAATTGTGTTTAACGCGCTGGAAAAACTGCGCAAAGGCGTGCGGCAGAATCTGCAGGCGCCGAACTCGGTCATTGACTGGCGACCGATGGTGCATGAGATGCGCCTGTTTAAGTCGCCAGAAGAGCTGGCGGTGATGCGCCGCGCAGGTGAGATTTCCGCGCTGGCCCACACCCGCGCTATGGAAAAATGCCGTCCTGGAATGTTCGAATATCATCTGGAAGGCGAGATCCTCCATGAGTTCAACCGTCACGGCGCGCGCTTCCCTTCTTATAACACTATCGTGGGCGGCGGCGAAAATGGCTGCATCCTGCACTACACCGAAAACGAATGCGAGCTGCGCGACGGCGATCTGGTGTTGATTGACGCAGGCTGCGAATACCGCGGCTACGCGGGCGATATCACCCGAACCTTCCCGGTTAACGGCAAGTTCAGCCCGGCGCAGCGCGATATTTACGACATCGTCCTTGAATCTCTGGAAACCTCACTGAAGCTCTATCGCCCCGGAACCTCGATCAACGAGGTTAACCAGCAGGTGGTGCGGATTATGATTACCGGCCTCGTGCGCCTGGGGATCCTGAAAGGCGAAATTGATGAGCTGATTGCTAATAACGCCCATCGTCCTTTCTTTATGCATGGCCTGAGCCACTGGCTGGGGCTCGACGTGCATGATGTCGGCAGCTATGACGTTGAACGTTCGCGTATTCTCGAACCGGGAATGGTGCTGACCGTTGAGCCCGGGCTGTATATCGCCACGGATGCTGACGTACCGGTCCAGTACCGCGGCATTGGCATTCGTATTGAAGACGACATTGTCATTACCGAGGACGGCAACGAGAACCTCACCGCCGGGGTAGTGAAAAAGGCTGATGATATTGAGGCGCTGATGGCGGCGGCGCGCCAGCTATGAGCGTCCTGATCGTTGGCGGCGGAATGACCGGCGCGACGCTGGCGTTAGCGATATCTCGCTTAACCGGCGGTAAGCTGCCGGTGCATCTGGTTGAAGCATCCGCGCCGGAGTCCGCGCAGCATCCGGGCTTCGACGCGCGCGCCATCGCCCTGGCCGCCGGTACCTGCCAGCAGCTGGCGCGCGTGGATATCTGGCAAGAGATAGCCGACTGCGCCACGGCCATTCGGCGCGTGCACGTTAGCGATCGCGGCCATGCGGGGTTTGTCACCCTCGAGGCTGAGGACTATGGGCTGGCGGCGCTGGGTCAGGTGGTTGAGCTGCACGATGTCGGCCAGCGCCTGTTTGCGCAACTGCGTAAAGCGCCGGGCGTGACGCTGCACTGCCCGGCCAGGGTAGAAAATGTCAGCCGCAGCGAAGAGAGCGTGAGCCTGCAGCTGGATAACGGCGAAACGCTCCGCGGTAAGCTGCTGGTCGCCGCCGACGGTTCGCGCTCCACTCTGGGAGCCCGCTGTGGTATCAGCTGGCAGCAGCAACCCTATGAACAGCTGGCGATTATCGCTAACGTTAGTACCGCTCAGCCGCATAGCGGGCGCGCATTTGAACGCTTTACCCCACACGGCCCGCTGGCGATGCTGCCCATGTCGCAGGGCCGCTGCTCGCTGGTGTGGTGTCATTCGCAGTCGCGGCACGAAGAGGTTCTGAGCTGGTCGGATGAACGCTTCTGTCATGAACTTCAGCAGGCATTCGGCTGGCGTCTTGGCCGGATCGTTCAGGCCGGAAAGCGCAGTGTCTATCCGCTGTCGCTGACCTCGGCTGCCCGCACGGTTGCGCATCGGCTGGCATTGGTCGGCAACGCGGCGCAAACGCTGCATCCTATCGCCGGACAGGGGTTTAACCTCGGTCTGCGGGACGTGATGAGCCTGGCGGAAATGCTGGCGCAGGCGCATGCTGACGAAGAGGATCCGGGTAGCTATTCGCTTTTAAGTCGCTATCAGGCCCGGCGCGCCGAAGATAAGGCCGCCACTATCGGCGTCACCGACGGGCTGGTGCATCTGTTTGCCAATCGCTGGGCGCCGCTGGTGGCGGGGCGCAACCTGGGCCTGATGGCGATGGAATTATTTACCCCGGCGCGCGATGCGCTGGCGCAGCGTACCCTCGGTTGGGTTCCCCGTTAAGGAGTGAAACGTGCAAAGTGTTGATGTCGCTATTGTTGGCGGTGGAATGGTGGGGCTGGCGGTTGCCTGCGGTTTACAGGGCAGCGGGCTGCGCGTTGCGGTGCTGGAACAGGCCGCGCCTCAGCCTTTGAGCGAGGATGCGCCGCCGGCGCTGCGGGTGTCGGCGATTAACGCCGCCAGCGAGAAGCTGCTGAACAAACTGGGCGTCTGGCAGGATATTATCGCCCAGCGCGCCAGCTGCTACCACGGTATGGAGGTGTGGGACAAAGACAGTTTTGGCCGCATCAGCTTTGATGACCAGAGCATGGGCTTTAGCCACCTTGGGCACATTATTGAAAACGCCGTGGTGCATCATGCTCTGTGGCAAAAAGCGCAGCGCTGCGCGGACGTCACCCTGCTGGCTCCGGCGCAGCTGCAGCAGGTCGCGTGGGGAGAGAATGAGGCCTTTCTTAGCCTGCAGGACGGCGGCATGTTAACCGCCCGGCTGGTGGTTGGCGCTGATGGGGCCAATTCGTGGCTGCGCAACAAAGCCGATATTCCGCTGACCTATTGGGATTATCACCATCATGCGCTGGTTGCCACTATTCGCACCGAAGAGCCGCACGAAGCGGTGGCGCGTCAGGCGTTCCACGGCGAAGGGATCCTCGCGTTCCTGCCGCTGAGCGATCCGCACCTTTGCTCTATCGTCTGGTCGCTCTCTCCTGAAGAGGCGGAGCGGATGCGGGCGGCGGACGATGCCGCTTTCAACCAGGCGCTGAATATTGCTTTCGATAACCGCCTGGGTTTGTGCGCCGTGGAGAGCGAGCGTCAGGTTTTCCCGCTGACTGGCCGCTACGCGCGGCAGTTTGCCGCCCATCGTCTGGCGCTGGTTGGCGATGCCGCCCATACCATTCATCCGCTGGCCGGGCAGGGCGTCAATCTTGGCTTTATGGATGCTGCTGAGCTGATCGAGGAGCTCAAACGCCTGCATGCGCAGGGCAAGGATATCGGTCAGCATCTGTATCTGCGTCGCTATGAGCGCAGCCGCAAGCATAGCGCCGCGGTGATGCTGGCGGGGATGCAGGGCTTTCGCGACATGTTCTCCGGCAGCCATCCTGCGAAAAAACTGCTGCGCGATATCGGCCTTAAGCTGGCGGATACATTGCCCGGCGTGAAGCCGCAGCTTATTCGTCAGGCGATGGGGTTCCACGACCTGCCTGCCTGGTTACGTTAAGTCCATCACACTTCTCTCACCCGGCCTCGCGCCGGGTTTTCTCCTCTCATTTGAAATAATCTAATTTCACCTCGTTTTTCGCATTAGTTTTATTAATGTTACCTTTTTTTTGTTATAGAAATTAGGCTCGTCATTTCGCAGAAAATATCATCATGCGCTGCTTTTTTACCTTATTTGTTTAATTTTATGCGGCTTAAATCGCTTTATTGTAGCTAAAAACTCTGTAGGCTCTTCGGCTGATTTTAGTCATAAGCTAATGTGATGTCCTGACCGGGCTTATGGTTTAGTGCGGATATCGGTGGTAAGTTCAGGCCAAAGAGAACGTTTGCGTCGGTGTCCGTTAGCGATGCCGGCGGCGTTTTTCGCGGCGCAAAAACGCCAAAAATAGTGGCTGGTTCCGTTTTATTCGATGAGGAAAAGATGGCTCAACAGACTCCGTTGTTTGAACAACACACGCTATGCGGCGCGCGCATGGTGGATTTCCATGGCTGGATGATGCCGCTGCATTACGGATCCCAGATTGATGAGCATCATGCGGTGCGCGGCGATGCCGGAATGTTCGATGTGTCGCACATGACCATCGTCGATTTCCACGGCAGCCGAATCCGCGAGTTTCTGCGCTATTTGCTGGCTAACGACGTAGCGAAGCTCACCGTGCCAGGCAAAGCGCTCTATAGCGGCATGCTGACCGCCTCCGGCGGCGTCATTGATGACCTGATTGTTTATTTCCTTTCTGAAGACGATTTCCGCCTCGTTGTTAACTCCGCCACCCGTGAAAAAGATCTCGCCTGGATCGCCCAGCAGTCTGAATCTTATGGTCTTGAAATAACCGTGCGCGACGATCTTTCCCTGATCGCAGTCCAGGGTCCCAGGGCGAAAGAGAAAGCGGCGACGCTGTTTACCGACGCGCAGCGTCAGGCCGTGGAAGGCATGAAGCCTTTCTTTGGCGTGCAGGCGGGCGATCTGTTTATTGCGACCACCGGCTATACCGGCGAAGCGGGTTATGAAATCGCGCTGCCGAACGAGCAGGCGGTAGATTTCTGGCGCGGCCTGCTCGATGCGGGCGTTAAGCCATGCGGCCTCGGCGCGCGCGATACGCTGCGCCTGGAAGCGGGCATGAACCTTTACGGCCAGGAGATGGACGAAGGCGTCTCTCCGCTGGCGGCTAATATGGGCTGGACCATTGCCTGGGAACCGACTGACCGTGACTTCATCGGGCGTGAAGCGCTGGAAATGCAGCGCGAAAAGGGCACCGAGCAGTTGGTGGGCCTGGTCATGACCGAGAAAGGCGTTCTGCGTGGCGGCCTGCCGGTGCGCTTTAGCGATGCCGACGGCAATCAGAAAGAAGGCATTATCACCAGCGGCACCTTCTCCCCGACGCTGGGCTACAGTATTGCGTTAGCGCGCGTACCGGAAGGCATCGGTGAAACCGCCGTAGTGCAGATTCGCAACCGCGAAATGCCGGTCAAAGTGACTAAACCTGTTTTTGTACGCAACGGCAAAGCCGTGGTGTGATTTCCCTTTTGGAGATGAATTGATGAGCAACGTACCAGCAGAACTGAAATACAGCAAAGAACACGAATGGCTGCGTAAAGAAGCGGACGGCACTTATACCGTTGGTATCACCGAGCACGCGCAAGAGCTGCTTGGCGATATGGTTTTCGTCGACCTGCCGGAAGTGGGCGCCGCCGTTGAAGCGGGCGCAGACTGCGCGGTTGCCGAATCCGTCAAAGCGGCTTCCGATATCTACGCGCCGATCAGCGGCGAAATCGTTGCCGTCAATGACGAGCTGAACGACTCCCCTGAGCTGGTCAACAGCGAGCCGTACGCCGGCGGCTGGATCTTTAAAATCAAAGCCAGCGACGAAGCTCAGGTTGACGCGCTGCTGGATGCGACCGCATATGAAGCTCTGTTAGAAGACGAATAAATACGCTTCATCCTTCACGCTGCAGGGGCGTTGGCTTCCTGCAACGCCAATGATTTTGCGTATTCTGGCCCGGCAAGCATCAGCGCTCGCCGGGCAAACCAGTCAGACAATCACGATTCACCGCACGTTCAGGAACCATCGCTCATGACCCAGACTTTAGGCCAGCTTGAAAACCGTGACGCCTTTATTGAACGTCACATCGGCCCGGACGCCCTGCAGCAGCAGGAGATGCTGAAAACCGTTGGCGCCGATTCGCTTAACGCCCTGATTGGCCAGATTGTGCCGCAGGATATCCAGCTGGCGACGCCGCCGCAGGTGGGCGAGGCAACCACGGAATTCGCCGCGCTGGCGGAACTGAAAGCGATCGCCGGTCGTAACAAGCGCTTCAAGTCGTACATTGGCATGGGCTACACCGCCGTGCAGCTGCCGCCGGTGATTCAGCGCAACATGCTGGAAAATCCGGGCTGGTATACCGCCTATACGCCTTATCAGCCGGAGGTTTCTCAGGGCCGTCTGGAATCGCTGCTGAACTTCCAGCAGGTGACCCTCGACCTGACCGGTCTCGATATCGCCTCAGCCTCGCTGCTGGACGAAGCTACCGCCGCCGCGGAAGCGATGGCGATGGCCAAACGCGTAAGCAAACTGAAAAACGCCAACCGTTTCTTCGTCGCCGCCGACGTTCACCCGCAGACCCTGGACGTAGTGCGCACCCGCGCGGAGACCTTCGGTTTCGATGTGATTGTCGATGATGCGGAAAAAGCGCTCGACCATCAGGACGTCTTCGGCGTACTGCTGCAGCAGGTGGGCACCACCGGCGAGGTTCATGATTACAGCAAACTGATTGCTGACCTGAAAGCGCGCAAAGTGATTGTCAGCGTCGCCGCCGATTTTATGGCGCTGGTTCTGCTGACCGCACCGGGTAAGCAGGGCGCGGACATCGTTTTTGGCTCCGCCCAGCGCTTTGGCGTACCGATGGGCTACGGCGGCCCGCACGCGGCTTTCTTTGCCGCCAAAGATGAATTCAAACGCTCCATGCCGGGCCGTATTATCGGCGTATCGAAAGATGCGGCGGGCAATACCGCGCTGCGCATGGCGATGCAGACGCGCGAGCAGCATATTCGCCGCGAGAAAGCGAACTCCAATATCTGTACTTCTCAGGTGCTGCTGGCCAACATTGCCAGCCTGTACGCGGTATTCCACGGTCCGGCTGGCCTGAAGCGTATCGCCAGCCGTATTCACCGTCTGACCGATATTCTGGCCGATGGTCTGCAGAAAAAAGGCCTTAAGCTCCGCCATGCGCACTACTTCGATACCCTGTGCGTTGAGGTTGCCGATAAAGCCGCTGTGCTGGCGCGGGCGGAAGCGCTGCGCATTAACCTGCGCAGCGATATTCATCATGCCGTCGGGATCACCCTTGACGAAGCCACCACGCGTGAAGACGTCCTGAACCTGTTCCGCGCCATCCTTGGCGACGATCATGGCCTGGATATCGACACCCTGGATAAAGACGTGGCCCTCGATAGCCGCTCGATCCCTGCCAGCATGCTGCGCGACGATGCGATCCTTACTCATCCGGTGTTTAACCGCTACCACAGCGAAACCGAGATGATGCGCTATATGCACGCGCTGGAGCGTAAGGATCTGGCGTTGAACCAGGCGATGATCCCGCTGGGCTCCTGCACCATGAAGCTGAATGCCGCCGCCGAGATGATCCCGATCACCTGGCCGGAATTCGCCGAACTGCATCCGTTCTGTCCGGTCGATCAGGCTGAAGGCTATCATCAGATGATCGCTCAGCTCTCCGACTGGCTGGTTAAGCTGACCGGCTACGATGCGGTCTGCATGCAGCCGAACTCCGGCGCGCAGGGCGAATACGCGGGCCTGCTGGCGATTCGTCATTACCACGAAAGCCGCAACGAGGGGCATCGCGATATCTGCCTGATCCCAAGCTCCGCTCACGGCACCAACCCGGCTTCCGCGCAGATGGCGGGAATGCAGGTGGTGGTGGTGGCCTGCGATAAAAACGGCAATATCGATCTTGCTGACCTGCGGGCGAAAGCCGAGCAGCATGCGGCGAACCTCTCCTGCATCATGGTGACCTATCCGTCCACCCACGGCGTTTACGAAGAGACCATTCGCGAAGTGTGCGAAGTGGTGCATCAGTTTGGCGGCCAGGTTTACCTCGATGGCGCGAACATGAACGCCCAGGTCGGCATTACCTCTCCGGGCTTTATTGGCGCGGACGTCTCGCACCTTAACCTGCATAAGACCTTCTGTATTCCGCACGGCGGCGGCGGCCCGGGTATGGGGCCGATTGGCGTGAAATCGCACCTGGCGCCGTTTGTGCCGGGCCACAGCGTGGTGCAAATTGAAGGCATGCTGACCCGCCAGGGCGCGGTTTCCGCCGCGCCGTTCGGCAGCGCTTCCATCCTGCCGATCAGCTGGATGTATATCCGAATGATGGGCGCAGAAGGGCTGAAACAGGCGAGCCAGATGGCGATTCTGAACGCCAACTACATCGCTACCCGTTTGAAAGACGCGTTTCCGGTGCTGTATACCGGCCGCGACGGTCGCGTGGCGCACGAATGCATTCTGGATATTCGTCCGCTGAAAGAAGAGACCGGCATCAGCGAGCTGGATATTGCTAAGCGACTGATTGATTTTGGTTTCCATGCTCCAACCATGTCCTTCCCGGTCGCCGGTACGCTGATGGTTGAACCGACCGAATCGGAAAGCAAAGTGGAGCTGGACCGCTTTATCGATGCGATGCTGGCGATTCGCGGCGAGATCGACCGCGTGAAAGCCGGCGAGTGGCCGCTGGAGGATAACCCGCTGGTGAACGCGCCGCATACCCAGGGTGAACTGGTGAGCGCGTGGAACCATCCGTACGCCCGCGAACTGGCGGTCTTCCCGGCAGGGCTGAACAACAAATACTGGCCGACCGTTAAGCGTCTGGACGATGTTTACGGCGACCGTAACCTGTTCTGCTCCTGCGTACCGATGAGCGAATACCAGTAATCTGCTGATTAGACTATCTTTTAAAGGCGCTGCGGCGCCTTTATATTTTGGGAGAATGGTATGACGATAGCATTGGTGACGGGCGGCAGCCGGGGAATAGGTAAAGCGACGGCGCTGCTGCTGGCGCAGGAAGGCTATACCGTGGCGGTGAATTACCACCAGAATAGCGCCGCGGCGACCGGCGTGGTGAACGAGATTATCGCCAGCGGCGGCAAAGCCGTTGCGTTACGGGCGGACGTCAGCGATGAAGCGCAGGTGATGGCGATGTTTGCCTCGATCGACCGTCTCGGCGAACCGCTCTCCGCGCTGGTCAATAACGCCGGGATTTTATTTACTCAGGGGACGATTGAAAGCCTTAGCGCCGACCGGATTAACCGGGTGCTGGCCACTAATGTGACCGGTTACTTCCTCTGCTGCCGGGAGGCGGTAAAGCGGATGTCGCACAAGCACGGCGGTAAGGGTGGGGCGATTGTGAATGTGTCGTCCGCGGCATCGCGCCTCGGGGCGCCGGGGGAGTATGTGGATTACGCCGCGTCGAAAGGTGCGGTTGATACCCTGACCACCGGCCTGTCGCTGGAAGTGGCGGCGCAGGGGATTCGGGTCAACGGCGTGCGCCCCGGCTTAATCTATACCGATATGCACGCCAGCGGCGGTGAGCCCGGGCGCGTGGATCGCGTCAAGTCGATGCTGCCGATGCGGCGCGGCGGGCAGCCGGAGGAGGTGGCTCAGGCCATCGTCTGGCTGCTAAGCGATAAGGCTTCCTACGTTACCGGCAGCTTCCTCGAGCTGGCGGGCGGGAAGTAATCCGTAAATCTTTCCCGGAGGCGGCGCTGCGCACCTGTCTGGGCTCCCAGCCCGCAGACAACTGTGAACTTGTAGCCAGGTCAGCGCAGCGCCACCGGGAGTTTTGTGATCCATTACACTGTGGATTTCCGGGTTACCAGACCTTCAGACCGCATCGACCCGTAGCTCAGCAAGCAGGGAAATTCCCTACGACGCCATCCACAGCCGCAGGCGCATTCCCCAGTTGCTGGTCCAGCCGGTGGTGACTGACTTCACCTCGCCGCGCGAGATAACGATAAGGGTCGGCGTGACCTGTACCTCCCACCGTTGGGATAGCTGACCGCTGGCGTCATTAATCGTCGGCAGCGCCGTTTTTTTATGCGCCAGCCAGCGCGTCAGGGTGGCGTTATCGCCCGAACGTAACGCTACCGTCATAACATTACCGCCATCGTCGGCTAAAGCAGCCACCGACGGGGTGGTATAGCGGCATACGCTGCACCAGGTCGCCCAGACGTACAGCAGCAAGGGGCGTTCGTGGCTCATGGCCGCCAGATCGACCGTTCGGCCATCAAGCGTTTGCAGCGGCGTGCTGGAGAAATTCTGCGGCAGCGCCGGTTTGCGCAGATAATCCACAGCCAGGCTGACGGCGGCAACGATCAGCAGCCATGTCAGGATCAGTCTAAAGACGTTTAGCATCATTTTTCTATATGGTGATGCGCCGGAAAAGCCGGCAGCGTGCGGCGTTGATTCGCGGAGTAAGCGTCAGCGACTCAACGATTGATGGGGTTTATCTTATCGGCTGAGCGCGCGTTAGCAACGCTAACGCTGTAAAGAAGTGTCTGTTTTGTGGGAAGTTTTACCCCCTTCCGACTGGAAAGGGGCAAGATGCTTACAATTTCTCGCCGTTGCTGGCGATAACGTCTTTGTACCAGTTAAAGCTCTTCTTGCGCGAGCGGGACATATCGCCGGTACCATCGTCATGTTTGTTGACGTAGATAAAGCCGTAGCGCTTGCTGTATTGACCGGTGGTGAAGGAGACGCAGTCGATGCAGCCCCACGGGGTATAGCCCATTAGCTCAACGCCGTCGTAAGTCACCGCTTTGATCATCTCTTCGACGTGAGCGCGCAGATAGTCGATGCGGTAGTCGTCGTTGATGCTGCCGTCTTCTTCGACTTTATCGTACGCGCCGAAGCCGTTTTCGACGATAAACAGCGGTTTCTGATAGCGCTCATACAGTTCGCACAGCGCATAGCGCAGGCCCACCGGGTCAATCTGCCAACCCCAATCGGACGCTTTAACGTGCGGGTTGGGCACGCTGCCCTCGAAGCCGGAAATTGCGTCGCCGCTGCCGCCTTCCGCTTTCACCGCGTTGGTCATGTAGTAGCTGAAGCCGAGATATGCGCAGGTGCCTTCGCGCAGGATTTGCGCATCGCCATCCTCCATTTTGATACTGAAGCCGCGGCGCTCCCACTCGTTCAGGACATAGCTCGGATAGTAACCGCGCAGCTGGACGTCGGTAAAGACGTAGCGTTCGCGCATCGATTCCTGGGCAAACATCACGTCTTCCGGCTTACAGGAGTACGGATAGAGAGGGACCATTGCCAGCATGCAGCCAACCTGCATCTGCGGATTGATTTGACGTGCCGCCTTCACCGCCAGCGCGCTGGCGACAAACTGATGATGCAGCACCTGGTACATGGTCTCTTCCGGGTTTTCATGCTCGGTATAGACCACGCCGGAGCAGCAGTAGCCAAACAGCGGCGCGCGCCAGTTACGCTGGTTATTGATCTCGTTAAAGGTCATCCAGTATTTCACTTTGTGCTTATAGCGCTCGAAGACCACTTCGGCGAAGCGCACAAAGAAATCGACCACTTTGCGGTTGGTCCAGCCGCCGTACTGCTGAACCAGATGCAGCGGCATCTCAAAGTGGGAGAGGGTGATTACCGGCTCGATGTTGTACTTCAGCAGTTCATCGAACATATCATCGTAGAATTTCAGCCCCTCTTCATTCGGCTGGCTTTCGTCGCCCAGCGGGAAAATGCGCGTCCAGGCGATGGAGGTGCGGAAGCACTTGAAGCCCATCTCGGCGAACAGCTTGATGTCTTCTTTGTAGCGGCCATGAAAGTCGATGGCTTCGTGGTTTGGATAGTACTTGCCCGGCTCTACCTGCTGGGTTATCTCGCGCGGCACGCCGTGCGCGCCGCCGGTAAGCACGTCGCAGATGCTCGGACCTTTACCGTCTTTATTCCAGCCGCCTTCAACCTGGTGCGCGGCGACGGCGCCGCCCCATAAAAAGTCTTTTGGTAAAGGAATTTTCTTCATCTTTGCTCATCTCGTCATAATTACTTGTTGGTTTCGAGTCTAACAAAGGCGATATAAATGTCACGATATAACAATTTGTCCTGGATGGAATTTGTTACATCGAAAAAACATCCTGTTATTTTCAGCGGAGTTTGCGCGCTAATTTACGCCCCAGCGTTTCCAGAATATAAATGACCGGGATCTGGGTGGTAATGTCATAGACGCCGCCGATGCGCGTTTGCGGAACGTGCCAGGAGAGATTGAAGTCGGCAAGCTTTGCCAGCCGCGAGTGCTCGTGGCTGGTGATGGACATTACTTTACAGCGATGCAGGCTGAACTGGCTGGCAAAGCGCAGGATTTCTTCGGTTTCACCGGAGACCGACAGTACAATAGCCAGCGCATTACGCGCCATATCATTGGTCACCGGGAAATAAGGATCGTCGATATGGTTGCTGAATTTCCCGACGTTAGAGAAAAAACGCGCGCCATATTTCGCCAGCGCGCCGGAGGTGCCGGCGCCGACGAAAATAATACGTTCTGACGACAGAATAATATCGACCGCCTGCTCGAGCAGTTGGTCAAATTCATCGTTATTAACGCTTTTAAAAAAGCTCATTATTTCGCTGGCGCCGATATTTGCCTGTTGAGGCTCATTCTGCTCCAGATATAATTTAAAGCGTACGCGAAACTCCGAGTAGCCTTCGCACTGCAGCTTGCGGCAGAAGCGCAGGACGGTGGTCGTGGAGACTCCGGCCGCTTCCGCCAGCTCGCGGATGGTCATGTACATCACTTTGTCGCGATTTTTAATGACATAGTGATAGACCATCATCTCAAGATTATTGAGACTGGCGATAGCGGCGTGGGAGAAGATACTCACAGTGGCAAACTCACAATTCATAATGACCAGGACGGAATGATATCATGCAGCCAAATAACATAACCTTTTTTCAGCGTTTTCAGGACGACATCCTCGCCGGACGCAAAACCATTACCATCCGCGATGCTGCGGAATCGCACTTTAAAGCCGGCGATGTACTGCGCGTTGGTCGCTATGAAGATGACGGCTATTTTTGCACCATTCGCGTAGTCGCAACCTCGACGGTGACGCTGGATACGCTGAACGAACGGCACGCGCAGCAGGAGAATATGACCCTGCCGCAGCTGCGCGAAGTGATAGCGGAAATCTACCCTGAAGAAAAGCTCTTTTATGTTATTGAATTCGAAAGGCTTTAATAAAATAATGAACGACTGTAAGTTGAAATTTTAATTTAACTTATTGATTTTATTATATTAATAAATATTCATCCTTTTATTTTAGCTAACAGGTGTTCACTGGAATCATTCTCAGTTAACCTAAGTGTGCTATTGAAAGCGTACTTGTTTTCGGAGTCAAATATGGTTCGCAAATCGTTAATCACGCAGGGATATTCTCTGGCAGAGGAAATTGCCAACAGCATCAGCCACGGGATTGGGCTGGTGTTCGGTATTGTCGGTCTGGTGCTGTTGCTAGTACAGGCGGTGGATAGTAACGCCGGCGCAACGGCCATCACCAGCTACAGCCTGTACGGCGGGAGCATGATTCTGCTGTTCCTCGCCTCTACGCTCTATCACGCCATTCCGCATCAGCGGGCAAAGCTGTGGCTGAAAAAATTCGACCACTGCGCGATCTACCTGCTGATTGCCGGGACCTATACGCCGTTTCTGCTGGTAGGGCTAAATTCGCCGCTGTCGCGCGGGTTGATGATCGTCATCTGGAGCCTGGCGCTGCTGGGGATCCTGTTTAAGCTGACGATTGCGCATCGTTTTAAGATCCTCTCTTTAGTGACCTACCTGACGATGGGCTGGCTGTCGCTGATTGTGGTTTATCAACTGGCGATTAAGCTGGCGGTGGGCGGCGTAACGCTGTTAGCCGTTGGCGGGATTATTTATTCGCTGGGGGTTATTTTCTACGTCTGCAAACGTATTCCATACAACCACGCTATCTGGCACGGTTTTGTCCTGGGCGGCAGCGTGTGCCACTTCCTGGCCATTTATTTGTACGTCGGGCAGGTTTAAATTTTGAGAAATCTCCCGGCTCGCGCTACGCTTAGCCGGGCTACAGGTTCACCGTCGTCTGCGGGCTGGTAGCCCGGACAGGCGAGTCGCGTCGCCTCCGGGGAGAAGGCGGCCGGGAATATCGCTTTAACGCTCTTCCAGCGTATACGGCAGCGGCTCGATGCTCAGGCTACCGGCATCGTCGCGCACGCGGAACACGCTGTCCGGTTCCATATCATTATTCATCACCACCTGCACCAGCAGACGGCCGTCGTCCAGCTGTACGGCGGCTAAAACGGTGCCGGTACGGCGCCAGTTTTCACCCATTTTCAGCTCCAGGTCTTCCCCGGCTTCCGGCACGCGGCTGGCGGTCCCCGCCAGATACCACAGGGCGCGCTTGTTGGCGCCGCGGAATTTAGCGCGGGCCACCATCTCCTGGCCGGTATAGCAGCCTTTTTTGAAGCTGATGCCGCCCAGCGCCTGCAGGTTGGTGGCTTGCGGAATAAACTGCGCGCTGTTGGCGCTGTCGATAACCGGCAGACCGGCTTCAATATTCAGCGCCAGCCACTGCTGGCTATTGTTAAGCTGCGCTTCGCCGCGCAGGGCATCGGTGATGCGGGTGGCGGTTGCCGCATCGGTCACCAGCAGGAAGCGCTCGGCCGGATGCTCAAACCACAGCACGCTGGTAGCGCCTTCGCTGACCACCTGTTTCTCGGCGTTCGGCAGTTCGCCCAACAGCGGCGTCAGCGCGGCGCGCGCCTGGAAACCGGCAACGCCCAGCAGCACGGATTCATCATCGGCGGCGATCGTCACCTTAGAGAACACCGCGTACTTTTTCAGTTCGGTCAGCTGCGCATCACGCAGGCTGCGGCGTTCAATCCATGCAAAACCCTCATTGCGGCGGAAAACGCGCAGGTTGCTCCACATCTTGCCCTTGGCGTCACAGTGCGCGGCAAGCAGATGCTGCTCGTCGGTCAGGTGGCTGACGTCGGCGGTGATCTGCCCCTGCAGATATTTTTCGCCATCCGGACCGGTAATCGTCGCCAGCGCCCAGTCGTCCAGCGTCATCAGCGTTAACGGCAGACGAGCGGAAGAGGAGGGCTGACGCGGAGGAAAAGGTGTAAAAGCCATAGTCATATCCTGAATAGCTTAACGCAGAGTGTGTGACTAATGGTAAAAGAGCTATGGTGCAATGCAAGCGCTTTTGACAGGCCATTCGTGCCCTAAAAAACGGGGAGCTAAAACGAGCGAAATAACCAATAACCTGATTATTTTAAGGATTTCATGGAATAGCGCTCGCGAATCTTGATATTCCAGTGAAGTCAGCGCCGAAAACGGGTTAAACTAAGAGATATTTATAAGCAGGAAGTAAAACATGGACATTAACAATAAAGCCCGTATCCATTGGGCATGCCGTCGAGGTATGCGTGAACTCGATATCTCCATCATGCCGTTTTTCGAGCATGAGTACGATACGCTAAGCGATGGCGATAAGGCGTTATTCATCCGCCTGCTGGAAAACGACGATCCGGATCTCTTCAACTGGTTGATGAATCATGGCGAGCCGGCTGATGCTGAACTGCAGCGGATGGTAAAATTAATTCAGACTCGGAATCGGGAACGTGGTCCTGTGGCAATCTGATTTACGCATCTCGTGGCGCGCGCAGTGGTTTTCACTGCTGATGCACGGCGTGGTGGCGGCGCTGGTGCTGCTGATGCCCTGGCCGCTGAGCTATACCCCGCTGTGGCTGATACTGCTGTCGCTGGTAGTGTTCGACTGCGTACGCAGCCAGCGGCGGATCCACGCCCGTCAGGGCGAAATAAAGCTGCTGATCGATTCGCGTCTGCGCTGGCAAAAGGCGGAGTGGGAGATTATCGGTACGCCGTGGGTAATCAACAGCGGCATGCTGCTGCGCCTGCGGAATACGGAAAACCAACGTACCCAGCATTTATGGGTCGCGGCGGATAGCATGGACGCGGGAGAATGGCGCTACCTGCGTCGGCTGGTGTTACAGAAACCGACGCAAGAGTAGGCAAAGGCTCAGGAGAACTGCTCAGCCATTTCACCGAGGATTTGCTCGCACCAGTTCTGAATGCGCTCATCGCTCAGGTCGTACTGGTTCGTTTCGTCAAGCGCCAGGCCAACGAACAGCTGGCCGTCGGCGATGACCGGTTTCGGGCTGGTGAATTCATAGCCTTCGGTAGGCCAGTAGCCGATGAACTTAACCCCTTTGGTCGCCAGCTTATCGTGCAGCATACCGAGCGCGTCGAGGAACCATTCGCCGTAGCCGAGCTGGTCGCCCATGCCGTACAGCGCGACGATTTTATCCTGCAGATCCAGCGTATCAAGCTGCTGCCAGACGGCTTCCCAATCTTCCTGGATCTCGCCGAAATCCCAGGTCGGAATGCCGAGGATCAGCACGTCATACTGCGTCATCAGGGCAGGGGAATCATCTTTCAGGTTGTGCAGCGTGACCAGTTCAGGGCCGATAATATCGCGGATTTTTTCCGCCGCCATTTCGGTGTAGCAGGTGCTGGAACCGTAAAAAAGACCTATGTTCATCGCGGAAACGTCTCAATTCTTGCTGTGACTTTGCGCTTAGTGTACCAGAAAGGCCGCGCCCGCCTGCAACTCGAATTATTTAGGGTATAATGGCGCCGTTTTAATAAGCAAAGAGGCCGGAGTGGAACAGGATCTCGCACGAATCGAGCAGTTTCTTGATGCCTTATGGCTGGAGCGTAATCTGGCGGAGAACACGCTAAGCGCCTACCGCCGGGACCTGACGATGGTGGTGGAATGGCTGCATCATCGTGGCCTGTCGCTTGCCAGCGTCAGCGGCGAAGATCTCCAGTCGCTGCTGGCGGAGCGGCAAACCGGCGGCTACAAGGCCACCAGCACCGCGCGCCTGCTAAGCGCCGTGCGACGCTTCTTCCAGCATCTTTACCGGGAGAAAATTCGTCCGGACGATCCCAGCGCGCTGCTGGCCTCGCCAAAGCTGCCGCAGCGGCTGCCGAAGGATCTGAGTGAGGCGCAGGTGGAGCGGCTACTCCAGGCTCCGCTGGTTGAACAGCCGCTGGAGCTGCGCGATAAAGCGATGCTGGAAGTGCTGTACGCCACCGGTCTGCGCGTTTCCGAGCTGGTGGGCCTGACCATGAGCGATATTAGCCTGCGCCAGGGCGTGCTGCGCGTGATTGGTAAAGGAAATAAAGAACGTCTGGTACCGTTAGGCGAAGAGGCGGTGCTGTGGGTTGAGAATTACCTTGAATACGGCCGCCCCTGGCTGCTGAACGGCGTGGCGTCCGATGTGCTTTTCCCCAGCCAGCGCGCGCAGCAGATGACGCGCCAGACCTTCTGGCATCGAATTAAGCACTATGCCGTACTGGCGGGGATTGATAGCGAAAAGCTCTCCCCGCACGTGTTACGCCATGCGTTTGCTACGCATTTACTTAACCATGGCGCCGACTTACGCGTGGTGCAGATGCTGTTAGGACACAGCGATCTCTCCACGACGCAGATCTACACCCACGTGGCGACCGAGCGTCTGCGACAACTCCATCAACAGCATCACCCGCGTGCGTGAGTGCTGAAAAAAAGGACTGAGTATGAAAAAAGGTTTACTGATGTTCACTCTGCTGGCGACCACCTTATCCGGTGCGGCGCATGCGGATAGCGCGGCGATTAAGCAACTGCTGGCGAAGCTGGGTGTGCAGAGTTCGGACGTGCAACCTTCGCCGATCAAAGGCATCAGCACCGCATTGACGGACAGCGGCGTGATATACGTTACCGATGACGGTAAGCACATTATCCAGGGGCCGATGTACGACGTCAGCGGCGCGCAGCCGGTAAACGTCACCAATACGCTGCTGGCCGGTAAGCTGAACGCGCTGGAAAAAGAGATGATCGTCTATAAGGCGCCGCAGGAAAAACACGTCATCACCGTCTTCACCGATATTACCTGCGGCTACTGCCATAAACTGCACGAACAGATGAGCGACTACAACGCGCTGGGGATTACCGTGCGCTATCTGGCCTTCCCGCGCCAGGGGCTGCAAAGCGAAGCCGAGCAGAACATGAAGGCTATCTGGTGCGCCAAAGATCGCAACAAAGCCCTGGATAACGCGATGAGCGGCAAAGGCGTGCAGCCGGCCAGCTGCGATGTTGATATCGCTAAACACTACACGCTGGGCGTGCAGCTTGGCGTTAACGGCACGCCGGCGATGGTGCTGAGCGACGGCACCCTTATGCCCGGCTATCGCGATCCGAAAGACCTGAAAGCGCTCCTCGATGAGCATCAAAAACAGACAAGCGGTAACTGATTCGCGTGAAACAACAGATACAACTACGCCGCCGCGAGGCGGTTGACGGCGTCGATTTACCTGCCGATCTCCCGCCGCTGCTGCAGCGGCTGTACGCCAGCCGCGGCGTACGCAGCGCGCAGGAGCTGGAGCGCGGGGTGAAAGGCATGCTGCCGTGGTCGCAGCTGACCGGCGTCGAAAAAGCGGTAGAGATACTTTACGGCGCATTTAAGCAGGGGCTGCATATCGTGGTGGTCGGCGACTTTGACGCTGACGGTGCCACCAGCACCGCGCTGAGCGTGCTGGCTCTGCGCGCGCTGGGTTACGGCAACGTTTCGTACCTGGTGCCAAACCGTTTTGAAGATGGCTACGGCCTGAGTCCGGAAGTAGTCGATCAGGCTCACGCCCGCGGCGCGCAGCTGATTATGACCGTCGACAACGGCATTTCTTCGCACGCTGGCGTCGATCATGCCCACGCGCTGGGTATTCCGGTGCTGGTAACCGATCACCACCTGCCGGGGGATTCGCTGCCCGCAGCGGAAGCGATTATTAACCCGAACCTGCGCGACTGTGAGTTCCCGTCGAAATCGCTGGCCGGGGTGGGCGTAGCTTTTTATCTGATGCTGGCGCTGCGCACTTTTCTGCGCGATAAAGGCTGGTTTGACGAGCGCGGCATCGCGCCGCCGAATCTGGCTGACTTACTCGATCTGGTGGCGCTTGGCACCGTGGCGGACGTCGTACCGCTGGATGCTAACAACCGGATCCTGACCTGGCAGGGGCTGAGCCGCATCCGGGCGGGGAAATGCCGTCCGGGCATTAAGGCGCTGCTGGAAATCTCCAATCGCGACCCGCAAAAATTGGCGGCCAGCGATCTCGGCTTTGCTCTCGGCCCGCGCCTCAACGCGGCGGGGCGGCTGGACGATATGTCCGTCGGCGTGGCGCTGCTGCTGTGCGACAACACCGGCGAAGCGCGGGTGCTGGCCAATGAGCTGGACGCGCTGAATCAGACGCGTAAAGAGATAGAGCAGGGGATGCAGGCGGAAGCGCTGACCCTATGTGAGAAGCTGGAGCGCAGCGGCGAGACGCTGCCCGGCGGCCTGGCGATGTACCACCCGCAGTGGCATCAGGGCGTCGTCGGCATTCTGGCCTCGCGTATTAAAGAGCGCTTCCATCGTCCGGTTATCGCCTTTGCGCCCACCGGCGACGGTACGCTCAAAGGCTCCGGTCGGTCGATTCAGGGGCTGCATATGCGCGATGCGCTGGAGCGTCTGGATACGCTCTATCCGGGGCTGATTATGAAGTTTGGCGGCCATGCCATGGCGGCAGGGCTATCGCTGGAAGAGGCGCGCTTTGAAGAGTTCCAGCAGCGCTTTGGCGAGCTGGTGACCGAGTGGCTCGATCCGGCGCTGCTGCAGGGCGAAGTGGTCTCCGACGGTCCGCTGACGGCGGCAGAAATGAGCATGGAGGTCGCGCAGATGCTGCGCGACGCCGGGCCGTGGGGGCAGATGTTCCCCGAGCCGCTGTTTGACGGGCGTTTTCGTCTGCTGCAGCAGCGGCTGGTCGGTGAGCGTCATTTGAAGGTGATGGTTGAACCGGTCGGCGGCGGCCCGCTGCTGGACGGTATCGCGTTCAATGTTGATACTTCCCTTTGGCCGGATAACGGCGTTCGCGAAGTTCAGCTTGCCTATAAGCTGGATATCAATGAGTTCCGCGGCAACCGCAGCCTGCAGCTGATCATTGACCACCTCTGGCCAAATTGACAACAGTATATTAATGAGAGCGCGAATCCGGTAGAATTCCGCTCTTATCACCGCATTTTGACGAATCCATTAAAAGAAACCGACCATGTTTGAAATAAATCCGGTAAAAAACCGCATTCAGGACCTCACGGAGCGCTCGGGCGTTCTTAGGGGGTATCTTTGACTACGATGCTAAGAAAGAGCGTCTCGAAGAAGTAAACGCCGAGCTGGAGCAGCCGGACGTCTGGAACGAACCCGAGCGCGCACAGGCGCTGGGCAAAGAGCGTTCCTCGCTGGAAGCCATCGTTGATACGCTGGATCAGATGTCTCAGGGGCTGGAGGACGTATCCGGCCTGCTGGAGCTGGCCGTTGAAGCCGACGACGAAGAGACCTTCAACGAAGCCGTCGCTGAGCTCGATGTGCTGGAAGAGAAGCTGGCACAGCTGGAATTCCGCCGCATGTTCTCCGGTGAATACGACAGCGCCGATTGCTACCTCGATATCCAGGCCGGTTCCGGCGGTACGGAAGCGCAGGACTGGGCCAGCATGCTGACGCGCATGTATCTGCGCTGGGCTGAAGCGCGCGGCTTCAAGACCGAGATCATTGAAGAGTCTGAAGGCGAAGTGGCGGGCATTAAGTCCGTGACCATCAAGATTATCGGCGACTACGCCTACGGCTGGCTGCGTACTGAAACCGGCGTTCATCGCCTGGTGCGTAAGAGCCCGTTCGATTCCGGCGGCCGCCGCCACACCTCTTTCAGCTCCGCGTTCGTTTACCCGGAAGTGGATGACGATATCGATATCGACATCAACCCGGCGGATCTGCGCATTGACGTTTACCGCGCCTCCGGCGCGGGCGGCCAGCACGTTAACCGTACGGAATCCGCGGTGCGTATCACCCACATTCCGACCGGCTTAGTGACCCAGTGCCAGAACGACCGTTCGCAGCACAAGAACAAAGACCAGGCCATGAAGCAGATGAAAGCGAAGCTTTATGAGCTGGAAATGCAGAAGAAAAATGCCGAGAAGCAGGCGATGGAAGATACGAAATCCGACATCGGCTGGGGCAGCCAGATCCGTTCTTACGTGCTGGATGACTCCCGCATTAAAGATCTGCGCACCGGGGTAGAAACCCGCAACACTCAGGCGGTGCTGGACGGCAGCCTGGATCAATTTATCGAAGCAAGTTTGAAAGCAGGGTTATGAGGAACCAACATGTCTGAACAACAAGCACAGGGCGCTGACGCGGCAATTGACCTTAATAATGAACTGAAAGCCCGTCGTGAAAAGCTGGCTGCGCTGCGTGAGCAGGGTATTCCGTTCCCGAATGATTTCCGTCGTGACCACACCTCAGACCAACTGCACGCTGACTTCGATGCTAAAGAAAACGAAGAGCTGGAAGCGCTGAATGTTGAAGTCGCCGTTGCTGGCCGCATGATGACCCGTCGTATCATGGGTAAAGCCTCCTTCGTTACGCTGCAGGATGTTGGCGGCCGCATTCAGCTGTACGTCGCCCGTGACGATCTGGCGGAAGGCGTCTACAACGAGCAGTTCAAAAAGTGGGACCTTGGCGACATCATTGCCGCGCGCGGTAAGCTGTTCAAAACCAAGACCGGCGAGCTCTCTATCCACTGCACCGAACTGCGTCTGCTGACCAAAGCCCTGCGCCCGCTGCCGGACAAATTCCACGGCCTGCAGGATCAGGAAGCGCGCTATCGTCAGCGCTATCTGGACCTGATCTCCAATGATGAATCGCGCAACACCTTTAAAGTGCGTTCGCAGATCCTGGCGGGCATCCGTCAGTTCATGGTCGGCCGCGGCTTTATGGAAGTTGAAACCCCGATGATGCAGGTGATCCCCGGCGGCGCTTCCGCGCGGCCGTTTATCACCCATCACAACGCGCTCGATCTGGACATGTACCTGCGTATCGCGCCGGAGCTGTACCTGAAGCGTCTGGTAGTCGGCGGCTTCGAGCGCGTGTTCGAAATCAACCGTAACTTCCGTAACGAAGGCATCTCCGTTCGCCATAACCCAGAGTTCACCATGATGGAACTCTATATGGCCTATGCGGACTACAAAGATCTGATTGAGCTGACCGAATCCCTGTTCCGCACCCTGGCGCAGGACGTTCTGGGCCACACTGAAGTGCCTTACGGCGATCAGACCTTCGATTTCGGCAAGCCGTTTGAAAAGCTGACCATGCGCGAAGCGATCAAGAAATACCGTCCGGAAACCGAGATGGCCGATCTGGATAACTTCGATTCTGCAAAAGCCATTGCGGAAAGCATCGGCATTCACGTTGAGAAGAGCTGGGGTCTGGGCCGCATCGTGACCGAGATCTTCGAAGAAGTGGCGGAAGCGCATCTGATTCAGCCAACCTTTATCACCGAATATCCGGCAGAAGTCTCTCCGCTGGCGCGCCGTAACGACGAGAACCCGGAAATCACCGACCGTTTTGAATTCTTCATCGGCGGGCGTGAAATCGGTAACGGCTTTAGCGAGCTGAACGATGCGGAAGACCAGGCGCAGCGCTTCCTCGATCAGGTTAACGCGAAAGCCGCTGGTGATGACGAAGCGATGTTCTATGACGAAGACTACGTTACCGCGCTGGAGCACGGCCTGCCGCCGACCGCGGGCCTCGGTATCGGTATCGATCGTATGGTGATGCTGTTTACCAACAGCCACACCATCCGCGACGTGATCCTGTTCCCGGCGATGCGTCCGGTAAAATAAGCATTACGCGAATAAACGAAACCCCAGCGCTGCTGGGGTTTTTTATGCCTGACGGCTAAAGTTTATCAACGCATTACGCGCATTGTCGTCCGCTGCCTGCATCACCATCCACGGGCTAAACGCCCACGGCGTCGCGCGAATCCCGCTCAGAACATCCGCAAGATTGCTCCACTGAACATCCATCACTTCGTCAGGATTTATCCGTAACGCGCTGGCTATTCGTGCCGCATAGACCGGACAGACCTCGTTTTCGACGATGCCATTCGGCGCGACGGCCCGATAGCGAAATGCCGGAAAGACTGGGGCGATGCGGGTAATCTCAACGCCAAGCTCAAAGCGGCAGCGGCGCTCAACGGCCTGTTCGAAGGTTTCGCCGGTTTGCGGATGCCCGCAGACTGAGTTCGTCCACACGCCAGGCCAGGCTTTTTTGCCCAACGAGCGGCGCGTGACCAGCAGTTGGCCTTGTTCATTGAACAACCAGCAGGAAAACGCGAGATGCAAAGGGGTATCGAGGGTGTGAGCGGCATACTTCTCCAGCATACCTGAAGGCTTATCTTGCTTGTCCAGCAAAATGACATGTTCCCCGGCCATGACAACTCCTGAAATAAAAAATGACCCGGCACAAACCCGCCGGGTCATGTACTCAGGCCACTAGGTTAGCCCATAAATGGGACAAAGGCATTACCAAAACAAGCCCTGGCAACATGTTGGCCACTGGAAAGAGCTTAATGTTACAGATGCGCAGCCCGGTCGCCACCATCAGCAGCCCGCCGGCGCAGGAGAAATCCGCCATCATATCAGGCGAGATCGACGGCAGAATAACCACCGCCAGCATCGCCAGCGCAATCTGAATAATGACCTGCGGGATAGCAATGGTCATCACCGCGTAGCCCAGCAGCGTCGCGAAAATCCCGGCGGTAAACAGATCGAGAATCGTTTTGATATACAGAATTGACGGATCGCCGCTCATGCCTTCGGTCATCGCGCCGAAAATACCGGTGCCGCTGGCGCAAAACAGAACCAGGATGGCGACAAATTTCTCGGTAAACTCTTCATGGCCAAGGCCATTGACCGGCGGCAGCACTTTGTTGATCAAACCGCGCGTGGAGCCTGCGGCTTTACCGATGCCCTTTTCCAGATGCAGCAGTTCGCCGAGGATGGCGCCAATCACCATTGCCAGCACGACGGCGGGCATATATTTCACTTTGAGCACCAGCGTAATACCAAGACCAACGGAGCACAGGCCGAAGGTCATCGGCAGCGCCGTTTTGACGCGCTCGGGGAGCTTGCCGCCCGCCGCAGCGCCGATGAGTCCGCCGATAATCACGGCGGCTCCGTTTACATATGGGCCGATTAACATTGAATGATTTCCGGTTAATTAAAACGTAGCTCGCCTTCACCCCAGCGGGGGATGTTGTTGACCTGCAGGTCAAACGGATCGAGCGCGCGATTGACGCTATGGGTAACGATGTCGTCCGCCGTTTGCGGACGCTGGTAAAGCGCCGGGACCGGCGGAAAGATAATCCCGCCCATTTCGGTTACAGCGGCCATATTGCGGATGTGGCCGAGGTTCAGCGGCGTTTCCCGGGCCAGCAGCACCAGGCGACGACGTTCTTTCAGCACCACGTCCGCCGCGCGGGTGAGCAGGTTGTCGGTCAGGCAGTGGGCGATGGCGCCCAAAGAACGCATTGAACACGGCGCGACCAGCATCCCCAGCGTTTTAAATGAACCGCTGGAGATAGCTGCGCCAAGATTGGCGATGGGATGCACCACGTCGGCCAGCGCCATCACCTCGTCCAGGCGGTAATCCGTCTCCAGCTCGCAGGTTTTTTCCCCGCCTTTAGAGACGACCAGGTGGACTTCAACGGGATGCGGGCGCAGTAGCTCCAGCGCCTTAACGCCGTACTGAAACCCGGATGCGCCGCTGATACCAATGATGATGCGTGCCGTCATGAGGTTCTCCTTTTATTCGAAATCTGCCAGGAAGCGCTTCACGTCCACTTCTTTAAATCTGGATCGCTGGAAGTTGTGCTTCAGATGGAACGGCACCGTGCAGTCGAATATCGTTTTGCAGGACATTCCCTGCTGCAGGATGCTCGGGCTGTATTCCGGTACCTGCGACGGATCGAGCGGATGGCAGCGAACGCCGGGAATAGTGATTGTATCGACATCGCCCTGATAGCGGGTTTGCATGGCCCAAAGCACGTCGTCGCTGTCGAAAATATCGACGTCTTCATCAACCAGAATGACGTGCTTCAGTTCCGGGAAGGCTGAGAACGCCAGCAGAGCAGCCTGACGCTGACGCCCTTCGTCCGCCGGGGAGGATTTTTTGAACTGCAGCACCGCCAGCAGCTTGCCGCCGCCCGCCGAATGGGCAAAGACGTTCAGCAGCTTGCCCGGCATCGCGCGTTCGACCATATCCAGGATGCTGGCTTCGGTTGGGATACCGGCCATATTGACGTGTTCTTCGCCTGGCCCGACGGTGGTGCGCCAGATAGGGTTAATGCGATGGGTGACGGCTTTCACCTTGATCACCGGAATAGCTTCTTTCGCTTCGCCGGTATAGCCGGGGAATTCCGGCATCGCGCGCCCTGTATCAGTGTTCTGGTCTTCGCGTACGCGGGCGTGGGGCAGCAGTTCGCCTTCAATCACGATCTCAGCGTGGGCGATCGCTTTCTCGTTGATGGTTTTACACTGCGTCATCTCCACCGCTTTGCCGCGCAGCGCGCCGGCGATGCTTAACTCGTTGAAGCCCAGCGGGGTGGTCGGCGGCTCAAAGCAGGCGGCAATTTCAATCGCCGGATCGACGCCGATGCTGATTGAAATCGGCAGCGGCTGGCCTGCGGCTTCCGCCTTCATGCGAAATGCGTCGATGTGGCGGCCGGGCGTTAGCCACATGGAGAGTTCGTCGCGGCTCTGGACGCACAGGCGATGAATGGTGATATCGGACTCATGGGTTTCTGGATCGGAGGCGTAGCACAGGCCCATCGTAATATAGGGGCCGGCGTCTTCTTCGGTATTCGTCGGCGCCGGCAGCAGCTTGCGCAGATCGAAATCGGCATCGCTCGCCAGATGAATCACTTCCTGGCAAACCGCTATGCTCTGGGTCATCACCGGGGCTATCGCGTTTTCTACTGAATCCTTCAGCAGATGCCCCAGTTTAGCTGGTTCACACTGGAGAAAATGGCTGACGCGCTGACGGGAGCCATTCAGGCCAATCGCCACGCTGATATTTTCAAAGCCTTTAATTTTATTGAAGACCATGACCGGGCCATTCTTGCGGGTTGGACGCTGGCAGGTGCCGCCGGCGCCTACGTAACGATAGACGCCGGAGAGTTCGGCGTGCGGGTCGACTTCGGTATCGGTTTCAACATACTCGCCGGGAAGGGTTTTCAGTAGTTCCAGCGCGGAGCGTAAATCATGTACCGATGAGGGTGTTTTGTTATCACTATTTGCCATGGGATGTTCCTTCGGAAAAGAAGTTTTGCTCCCAGCACAATATTTTTACTGCGGCGGATAAACAAATACCGTTTACCGGATGGTCAGTAGATCAAAAAAGTTTATTTTAAAAAGGTGTTAAATAATGATTAATTAATATGAGGAGCAACGCTGCGGCTTTTTATTTCTCCGTCTAAGTGTGATACTGGTGATAAATTACACTGCGGATAATGATGATGGATTTAAAGCGCTTACGCTATTTTTGTCGGGTGGTGGAACAAGGTTCGGTTAGCCAGGCGGCGAAGTCTCTGAACATGGCGCAGCCGCCGCTCAGCAAGCGAATTCAGGAGCTGGAAGAGGAGCTTCAGGTATCGCTTTTTGTTCGCCGGGGAAACCGCATTGAGCCTACGGAAGCCGGTTTTTTTCTCTATCGAAAAGCGTGTGAAATATTACGCCAGGTAGAGGATACGGCGCGGGAAACGACGGATATTGCGCACAAAAACAGAACTGAATTGAGAATCGGCTTAACTCATCTCTATCAGAATTATTTTAAAGCATTGCTGATGGAGGTATATCGACGTCATCCCGACACTTCCATAAATATTTCCGTTACCGACTCCAGCCACCTCGAGACGTTATTAACCGAGGGCGCAATTGATTTAGCCTTAATCCAGCGCCCCTACCGTAGCGAAGGTTTTGATTATGTCTCTTTTGATCCGATTAAGCTGGTCGCGGTGATCAATAAAAAATGCTTGCCGGAGCCGCCGTCTAATCCCTATAGCTACACGTCGCTGGCGGCGCTGCCATTAGTGTTGTTGCATCGTGCAAAAGATTCAGGGACTTACGAGATGCTGATGGAGCTGTTTCGTAAATCTGGGGTCAATGCGAAGGTTATCATGCATATCACGCAGCCAGGGGTTATCCTCGACTGGCTGGACTCCGGCCTTGAGGCTGCGACGTTACTACCGTCTTCAGAAGTGGATGCCGATAAACTTAGCCACTGCTACGTGGTCGATGTTTTTCCCTCGCCGCAAATATTCTACCCGGCGCTGGTAAAATTGCCGTCTATGCCTTATCTGCCCGCGCTGATGGATATTATTACGCATGGCTATCCGTTTAATACTTCTGTATGAAGGGTAGCGATTGGGGATTGCCTTACGGGCTGGTATGATAATCGCCCCTGGTTTTGAGGTGAATGTTTGTGTTAAGCGCAGGACGCCTGATGAGAAAACGCTTTGTTATCGCAATAATGTTGCTGAGCAGCCTGATCGTCGCGGGGTGTTCCAGCTCATCCGATTCCGGTTCCACCTATACCGTGAAGCGCGGCGACACGCTGTACGCTATTTCACGTTCCACTGGCACCAGCGTCAGGGATCTCGCCCGTCTCAATAATATTTCACCTCCTTATACCATCGAAGTCGGGCAAAAGCTGAAGCTGAACAGCGGTTCAGGAACCACGGCGAAGGCGGGGGCATCCGGCAAGAAATCGTCAGCGAAACGTACCGCCGCCGTGACGCCCTCTTCGGCGGTGCCGCAGTCCTCCTGGCCGCCGGTCGGGCAACGCTGCTGGCGCTGGCCAACCAGCGGTAAAGTCGTGCTGCCATACTCCACCAGCGATGGCGGCAATAAAGGTATCGATATCGCCGGTAAGCGCGGCCAGCCGGTGTATGCGGCAGGGGCGGGCAAAGTGGTGTACGTGGGCAACCAGCTGCGCGGCTACGGCAACCTGATTATGATTAAACATAATGAGGACTATATCAGCGCCTATGCGCACAACGACAAGCTGATGGTGAACAACGGCCAGAGCGTGAAGATTGGCCAGCAGATCGCCACCATGGGCAGTTCGGACGCGGATTCCGTGCGCCTGCACTTCCAGATCCGCTACCGGGCGACGGCGATCGACCCGCTACGCTATTTGCCGCCACAAGGCAGTAAGCCTAAGTGCTAAAAGGTTATTTTATCGGCAGTTAGCCCGGTTTGGGCTTGTCAGCGGGTGCGTAAGGTCTATAATGACCCACGCACCTCTTCGCGGGCGTAGTTCAATGGTAGAACGAGAGCTTCCCAAGCTCTATACGAGGGTTCGATTCCCTTCGCCCGCTCCAGACTTCTGAATTCTGCTCTTCCCCTATAAATTGATCTGGTTAACCCGCCTGGCATACTTGCCTCTTGTTTTTTGTTACTTAACACATATGATTTTTCATATGTGGTGTTGAACTTATATCTCTGTGGAGTATCCTGCCCGTCGACGATCGGGAGGAATGATGTCATTAACACCCTTACAGCTTTTCAAAAATCTGTCCGATGAAACCCGCCTGGGTATTGTGCTGCTGCTTAAAGAGATGGGGGAACTGTGCGTGTGCGATCTCTGTGCGGCGTTGGATCAGTCGCAGCCCAAGATCTCCCGCCATCTGGCTATGCTGCGGGAAAGCGGATTATTGCTGGATCGCAAGCAGGGTAAGTGGGTGCACTATCGCTTATCACCGCATATGCCTGCATGGGCGGCACAGGTAATAGCGCAGGCCTGGTTAAGCCAACAGGAGATCGTACAGGCCATCGCCCGCAAGCTGGCATCAGCAAACTGTTCTGGAAGCGGTAAAGCGTTCTGCCTTTAAAAATTTGCCGTAATATATATGTTTTTTCGAATGTGATCTTCAGGGAGGGGTATGCTACTGGCAGGTGCTATTTTTGTCCTGACCATTTTTCTGGTTATCTGGCAGCCGAAGGGGTTAGGCATCGGCTGGAGCGCGTCGCTGGGCGCGGTACTGGCTTTGATTGCTGGCGTTGTACATGTCGATGATATCCCGGTGGTGTGGAATATCGTCTGGAACGCGACGGCGACCTTTATTGCAGTAATTATTATCAGCCTGCTGCTCGATGAGTCCGGCTTTTTTGAATGGGCTGCGCTGCACGTAGCTCGTTGGGGAAACGGTCGTGGCCGTTTGCTGTTTACGTATATTGTTCTGCTCGGCGCAGCGGTGGCGGCGTTGTTTGCCAACGATGGCGCGGCATTAATATTGACGCCCATCGTGATTGCCATGCTGCTGGCATTAGGATTCAGCAAGGGCACGACGCTGGCCTTCGTGATGGCTGCCGGGTTTATTGCTGATACTGCCAGCCTGCCGCTTATTGTGTCGAATCTGGTGAACATCGTATCGGCAGATTTCTTCGGGCTGGGATTCACTGGATATGCCTCGGTAATGGTGCCGGTCGATATTGCCGCCATAGGCGCTACGCTGGTGACGCTGCACCTGTTCTTTCGCAAAGATATCCCGCCGGCCTACGATTTGGTCCTGCTTAAATCGCCGGCAAACGCCATTAAAGATCCGGCTACGTTCCGCACCGGCTGGATAGTTTTGATTCTTCTGCTGGTCGGTTTTTTCGTCCTCGAGCCGCTTGGCATTCCGGTCAGCGCGATTGCCGCGGCAGGGGCGATCATTCTGCTTGCGGTCGCTAAGCGCGGTCATGCCATCAATACCGGCAAAGTGCTGCGTGGCGCACCCTGGCAGATCGTCATCTTCTCATTGGGGATGTACCTGGTGGTCTACGGTCTGCGCAACGCCGGGCTAACCGAATACCTTTCAGGGGTATTGAACGTGCTGGCGGATAAAGGACTTTGGGCCGCGACGCTGGGTACTGGCTTTCTGACGGCTTTCCTGTCTTCCATCATGAACAACATGCCTTCCGTGCTGGTGGGGGCACTGTCTATCGATGGAAGCACCGCAACCGGCGTGATCAAAGAGGCGATGATCTATGCCAACGTGATTGGCTGCGATCTGGGGCCGAAAATTACACCTATTGGTAGCCTGGCAACGCTGCTCTGGCTGCACGTACTTTCACAGAAGAACATGACCATCTCCTGGGGCTACTACTTCCGCACCGGGATCGTCATGACTCTGCCTGTACTGTTTGTAACGCTGGCCGCGCTGGCGCTACGTCTCTCTTTCACTTTGTCATGAGATACACAAATGACCAACGTTACCATTTATCATAACCCGGCCTGCGGCACGTCGCGTAATACGCTGGAGATGATCCGCAACAGCGGTACTGAACCCACCGTTATTCATTACCTTGAAAATCCACCGCCACGCGATGAGCTGGTCAAACTCATTGCCGATATGGGGATCGCGGTACGAGTGCTGCTGCGTAAAAATGTTGAGCCCTATGAAGAACTGGGCCTGGCGGAAGATAAATTTACCGATGACCAGTTAATCGATTTCATGCTGCAGCATCCAATCCTGATTAACCGCCCGATTGTGGTGACGCCGCTGGGAACGCGCCTGTGCCGCCCATCGGAGGTGGTACTGGATATCCTTCCTGACGCGCAAAAGGGCGCGTTTGCAAAGGAAGATGGCGAGAAAGTGGTGGATGATGAGGGCAAAAGGCTTAAGTAAATTGCCTGCGGGACGGTATCACTATCACTGAACGTTGCCCTGGACGTGACGATTATCTGCAGACGCCTCCTGATGCCGCTTCAGCCAGTATTGAATATTAATCATACCTGACTGAATAAGATCCGTGTTCAGGTAAGCTGGAAAATCATCAATAATCATCACCAGCGGAAACAACATGACGCTGTCGTCTCTATGTTACTGATCTTTGGTGGCCTGCCCGGTACCGGGAAATCAACCCTTGCTCGCCTGCTGGCCGCCAGCCTGACTCTGGATACCTCCGTACTGACCGCCGAAGAGGCGGTCGAGAGGATCCTTCAACATATCCAGTCAGGCACGCCGGTAAGCGCATAAAGAGCCGCCAGGGAATCACGGGCGGCATCGGCTGCAAGAACCTACATAAAAAACTTCACGGCCTGCTGTAACGTGGTGCCGACGCCCCATAACAGCGGCACGCTCACCGCCACCCAGCTTACGGTTAGCTGCAGCGTGGACGGACGGGCCTCCCACGTGAGCTGAGCATCCTTGTTGATGGTGTACAGACCTTTCGCCTGCTGCTGCTGTTCCGCGGTCATCGCATGCTCTTCCGTCAGCGGACGCACCAGCTGATTACAGATAAAACCCATCACCAGCAGGCCGGTCAGCACCATCAGCGTAATATCATAGACGCGCTCGGGCGGGACCCCGTGCGTCAGCTGATACTCGCGTAGATAGTTGACCAGCACCGGGCCGCTGATCCCTGCCGCAGACCAGGCGGTTAACAAACGCCCGTGAATCGCGCCGACCATTTGTGAGCCAAAGACGTCAGCCAGATAGGCGGGAATACTGGCAAAGCCTCCGCCGTACATCGAAATGATAATGCACATCGCGCAGACATACAGCGCGATATAGCCGCCGTGATTCACCAGCGGCAACGTCCCGTACAGCGCGGCGCCCAGGCAGAAAATAATCGCAAAGGTCATTTTGCGCCCGCACAGGTCGGATACCGATGCCCAGAAAAAACGTCCCAGGATGTTAAACAGGCTGAGCAGGCCGGTAAATCCTGCGGCCATGGTAGCAATGCGTTTCAGCTGCTCGCCGTTCAGCTCATGCCAGCTCAGATCGAGCGACAGCAGTTTACCGGCAAAGATCTCCTGCAGCATCGGCGAGGCCATACCGAGAATGCCGATCCCCGCGGTGACGTTGAGCCACAGCACCATCCACAGCAGCCAGAACTGCGGGGTACGGCAGGCGACGCGGACGTGCACCTGGATCGTGGGATTATTGCGCATCGTTTTTTGCGCCTTCTCGCCCGAAGGGTGCCAGCCCATGGGCGGCAGACGATAGCCAAAGGTTCCGGCGAGCATAAACAGCGCATAAATCGCCGCCAGCGCCAGAATGCTTTGCCATACCCCGTTGCCGGCCGGACCGGCAAAGTAATTCATCAGTCCGTTTGCCAGCGGCGCCCCCACCAGCGCGCCTCCGCCAAAACCCATGATCGCCATCCCGGCCGCCATTCCGCGCTTATCCGGAAACCAGCGCAACAGCGTCGAAACCGGTGAGATATAGCCCAGTCCGAGACCGATTCCGCCGATGACCCCGGCTCCCAGCCACAGCAACCAAAGCTGGTGGAAATAGATAGCGACGCTAGATAGCAACAGGCCGCCGCACCAGCACAAGGTGGCAATAAAGCTCACCAGCCGTGGTCCAACCTTCTCAAGCCAGCTGCCCCACAGCGCCGCCGAACAGCCGAGAAAAACAAAAAACAGCGTGTAGGTCCATCCCAGCATGGAGATCTTCCAGTCGCAATCGCGGGTAAACAGCTGCTGCCAGAACGACATCGTGACGGGGCATTGTAAGGACTCGCTTCCTCCTATTAGCTGCGACATAGGCAACCAGTAAACCGAAAATCCGTAGGCCATACCTATGCAGAGATGAACGGCCAGCGCGGCCGGGGGCACCAGCCAGCGGTTAAAACCGGGCCTGGCGATGATGCGTGGTTTCGCGAAAAAATCGCGTAAGGGAGAGACCGGTGCGGTCGCGACGTTTTCATTCATTTGCGCCATTTTCCTGTCCTTTTTATCTATATTGACCGACGAACGCCGCCGTCGGGGAACGTAGATAAAAGGCAAGAAAGGTGCCATTTGATTAAATTATGTACAGAAATGGCGACTGAAGCGAGCAAGCTTCGCCGAAGGGATGAGGCGAAAAGCCCGCCATCGGCGACGGGCGCTCCGCTCGTGATAAAAACGCCGGGCGCGCTATTATTTTGATAAACGTCGATCTCAGAGTGATACACCGCGACCGGTAACGTTCGGGCCGCTTCCTCCCGGACATGGCTGTGGGGTATTTCCCCTGCAGAGGGGGCGAGAGCACCCGCCGCTCTCTAGCTTAAGGTATCAATCCATTCGCTCTGGCGCGGGTTCTGCCGACGATAGCAGTGTACCGACACCGCCAGCTGCGTCAGGTCGGTGAAGACCATCGGATCGAGCTGAATATGCTTTTTAATCTGCTGCAGCCGGTAGGTGAGCGTATTGCGATGAATCCCCAACAGCAGCGACGTTTTGCCCGGCTCGGCGTTATTGGCAATAAAGCTGCTCAGGGTATCCAGCAGCACTTCGCCGGAATCATGCTCAAGCAGCTGGCGTACGTTATTGATAAAAAAATTCACCATATAGCTGTCTTCCAGCACCCGGAACAGGCAGAGCATCGCCATCTCGCGAAAGTAGTAGATTTGTCGCTGCGGCTGCACTTTGCTCCCCACCTCAATCACCGAACGGGCGAATCGGATAGCCTCGCGAATATCCGGGGCGTTGTCCGCCTGCACGCCAATCCCGATATGGTAATGGCTGATCTGATTGCTGAGAACAAACTCGATGCCCCGCAGCATCGTCTCCTGGGGTTCGCATAGCGTATTGAGGATAAGTATTTCATTGCTGCCCAGCAAAATGACGTCTCTTACCCCGGACAGCTGCGAGAATTCCCGCAGCAGCGTACTCAATACTTCGCTTAGCTGGTGCTGTTCGACCTGCACGGTCACCACAACCGGCATCAGCGGGGCATTAAAATTAAAGCCAAGCTCCACCAGGCGATGAAGCGCTTCCTGTCCGGCGGGCGCGGCTCCCTGCTCAAGGTACTGACAAAACAGGGTGTCGCGCAGACGCTGTCGCCAGTTGGTTTCCCGCATCTCTATGGCCTGGCGGACCAGTAGTTCGGCGGTAAGCACCGCCAGTTCAGCATAGCGGCTTATTGCCGCCGGGTCGCCGCTGATGCCCACCACCATCACCACGCGATCGTCATACATAATGGGATGATTAATCCCGGGATGCACATTCTCAAAACGCGCGGCTTCCGCGGTGTTATTAATACAAATACGTTTACCGGTGCGTATCACCTCGCGGGCGATTTCATGCTGCTCGCCGATACGATGACGTTCACCTGAGGCAATAATCTGTCCATGATGGTCAATCACGTTCACGTTATGATGAATTATCGCCATTGCCCGGGCGACAATTTCATTAGCCAGCGCCGTCGTAATAATCATACAGTTATCCGCTTATGTGCCTCTCCGCGCCGTCCGCTCAGAAAGGTTCGTAGAACATTCTCCGCTGCGTCGGCGAGGAGCTGTTCGCATGTGTTCATCGACTCCGCCAGCGGCATAGGGCGCTGGCAGATAGACCACATCGCGTCAATATGGTGTTGATACAATTGCCGACTGCTCTCATCGCGTCCGCCGCAAAGGGCCACAACCGGTACGCCGTGGCGCGCCGCTTTGCCCGCCACGCCCACCGGGGCTTTACCAAAGGCGCTCTGACGATCGAGCCAGCCTTCCCCGACGATGGTCAGCGCGGCATCGCTAAGATGGCGGTCGGCATTAAGCAGTTCCAGCACCAGGTCAATGCCCGGACGCAGCGTGCCGCCCGCATAGGCGATCAGCGCAGCTCCCATACCGCCCGCGGCCCCGGCGCCTGGTGCTTCGCTGACGTCGTAGCCGAGCGTTTGCGTAAGCTGCCGGCTGTAGTGCGCCATACCCGCCTCCAGCTCGCTCAGCGCCGCCTCATCCGCCCCTTTCTGCGCGCCATAAACCCAGGTGGCGCCATCGGTTCCAAGCAGAGGGTTGGTGACGTCGCAGGAGGCCTGAATTTCGGCCTGTCGTAAACGCGGGTCCAGTTCGCTTAAATCGATGCGCTGGATATGCGCAAGATCCTGGCCCGCGGCGGGAACCGGCAGCAGCGTGCCGTCCTTGCGCAAGAATCGTGCGCCAAGCGCCTGGGCGAAACCGATGCCGCCATCGTTGGTCGCGCTGCCGCCCAGCCCGATAATCAGACGCCGGCAACCGGCATCCAGCGCCGCTTTTACCTGTTCGCCCAGCCCAAAACTGCTGGCCAGACGCACATCCCGCTGCGCTTTCGGCGTAAGCTCGAGCCCACAGCTTTGCGCCATCTCAATAATGGCCCGCTCGCCGGGCAGGATCAGAAACGCGGCCTGTACGGCGAGGCCGTAAGGCGAGGTACAGCGCTGCTGCTGCCACCTCGCGCCCTTCAGCTGCGGACTTTCCGCAAGGGTCGAAAGCAGTCCCTCTCCGCCGTCCGACACGGGCATTTCGACCAGCTCCAGCGCCTCGTCAACCCGGCGCAATCCCCGTGCGACCGCTGCGCAAGCGGCCTGCGCGCTACAGCTGCCCTTAAACGAATCCAGCGCGATAACAATCTTCATGCGTTCTCCTGCGTTAATGCGCTTTGCGCGGCGTTTTATCGGTGGTCATCAGCTGCAACAACATCCCCAGCAGCGCGCATCCCGCCATGGTAAAGAAGGCGTAGATATAACCCGCCGGATTTTCCCATCCCCCACCGAACTGGATGAGCCAGCCCATAAGCAATGGCGAAAGGCCGCCGCCGATAAACATCGCCGTGGTGATAATTCCGTTGGCGGTAGAGGTGGCGCGTTCTTCGGCGGAATCCGAGGCCATTGCGTAGTAGATAGGCCACACGGCGTTGGCCACCAGGCCAAAAAAGAGCTGAATGGCGATAAGACGCGGCATATTGGTGGCGAAATAGAACAGCGCAATGCCGATACTCATCCACAGACCGCAGACGATCAGAGTACGTTTACGACCAAAGCTATCGGATAGCCAGGGCCAGATTATCTGGCCCAGAGTACCGGTCAGCGTGAAGATAATACTTAGCCCGGCGGATGCCGCCAGCGACAGGCCGGAGACGTGATAAAGATACGGCGGCAGCACAACGTTAATGCCCATATAGACAATTTGCGTCAGCAGGGTATTGCCCGCCGTTAGCGAAATATTGCGGTTGCGCAGGGTACGTAAAAAGGTCTTCATCCCTTCGCCTTTGGCAACATGGCTGCTTTCCTGGGTCGCCGGGCGCGTCATCCCCTGGCTATCGATATGCTGATAAAGCGTGTTGATGCGATCGGCGGTGGAATATTTCGCCCAGAAAATCATCAGCGGGATGGCGACGATCAGCGCCAGCAGGAAGCAGTAGCGCCAGCTGCCTTCGCCAAATGCGGAAAGCACCAGACTTGCCACCACGCCGCTCAGCAGCGCGCCAATCGGATAGCCGGTATGATGCACCCCCAGCGCGAAGCCGCGCTTCTCTTTCGGCCACCACTCCGCGGTGTTGCTGACGCCGACGGGCTCGCCCCAGCCGGCCCCGAGGTTGACGCCAACGCGCAGCAGCACAAACGCCGTCAGCCCGTGGCTGATCGCTTTAATCCCGGAAATAAAAGAGAGGGCGGTATAGCCCAGCACCAGCGGTACCTGAAAGCGCGCCCGCTTCCAGCCTGAACCGTAGCGATCGCTCCAGATGGAGCCGGGGATATCCAGCACCGCCAGGGCAACCATAATCAGCGCGACGACGTTGCCCCACTGTTCCGGCGAGAGCGAGAACTCCTTAGAGATGACCGGTCCAAGGCGCAGGATCATCTCGCGGTCGTAGGCGTTAAGCACCCAGATTAGCCAGCAAACCAGCAGCGAAACCCAGGAGAAACGATGTATCAGCCGCTTTTTTGCGCCTTGTTCGCCGGCAGGTGTTTGATTGATTGTTGTCATAGTCGTGTTTACTCCGCGGCGTCGCGACAGCATGGCGCGCGCCGCCAGGTATCAGGGTCAGAGTGGGTTCGCCGGGTATTATTGTTATCGCGGCGAGCCGGATATTCGTTTAACCGGCAAAGCGCCGTTCCGCTACGCCGGTGACGCCCAGGTCGTAAATGGCGAACAGGCTGCCGCGTAGCTGATTATCTTCCGGGAAGCGCGGTAGCGGCGGCTGCGCCATTGAGGTGACGTACAGCACGTCGAGGTTTTCGCCGCCGAACATCACGCTGGTGACTTTTTTCACCGGCATCTCAATGATGCGATCGACCTCGCCCTCCGGCGTGTAGCGCACCAGCTTGCCCGCATAGACCAGCGCGTTCCACAGATAGCCTTCGCTGTCCACGGTGGCGCCATCCGCCGCGCCGCCTTCGCTGCGATCGACGTGGCAAAAGACACGTTCGCCAGAGAGATCGCCGGTCGCGGTGTTGTAGTCCCAGGCACAGATTTCGCCCGTCCAGGTATCGGCAAAGTAGAACGTTTCGCCGGAGGGGCTCCAGCAGGGGGCGTTAGAGACGATGATATTTTTCTTCAGCACGTGCAGTGACAGATCGGCGTCCAGGCGATATAGCGCGCCGCTTGGCTCCTCTTCGCGCATATCCATCGACCCGAACAGAAAGCGTCCCTGACGATCGACTTTACCGTCGTTGAGCCGGTTAAAGGGCCGGTCCGCTTCCGGATGGTGCAGCAGCGTCAGCCCGCCGCTGGCGAAGTCGAGCAGATGAACGCCATTCTGTAGCGCTACCACCGCGCCTTCGCCGTTCTGGCGCAGGGCGAAAGAGCCAATTTTCTGCCGCACGTCCCAGCTCTTAATCGCGCCGCCCTGCGCGTTACAGGCGAACAGGCGCCCGTCGAGGCTATCTACCCACCAAAGACGTTGCTGCTCGATATCCCATACAGGGCTCTCGCCGAGGCGAGTTTTTAAATCCAGTAACACTTCGATACGCATAAGGCGCTCCTGATTAAGCGTTTTCGCCGCGGGCCTGTTTTGCCGAGGCGGGGGTAGAGGATGACGAACTTTTAATCAACAGAGATGCCAGCGCGCCGACAATCAGTAGCGCGACGGCGAACCATAAGCCGGACGTCGCCGCGCCGGTGCGGTCCTCAAACGCGCCGAGGATAAACGGCCCGAGAAAGCCGCCGCACAATCCGAGGCAGTTAAGCAGTCCGAAGCTGCCCGCCAGCATATGTCCGCTCATGATCGAGGGGAGCCAGTTAAAGATGATGGATTGCATGGCGAAGAACATGAAGGCGGCCAGCGAGAAGCCAAGCAACGCCACGCCGTGGCCGGCAATCGCGCCAATCGCCATGCCGGTCGCCATGACCAGATACCCGGCCATCAGCATGCTGCGCGAACGCTGTTCCGTCCGGGCGAAACGCGGCAGCAGGATCCCGCCAGCGGCGGCGGCGATCCATGGGATGGCGGTCAGCAGACCGATCTGCAGCGGGGTAAGCTGGCCCCAGCTTCCGATGATCCCCGGCAGGAAATAACTCAGGCCGTAAACCGAGAACTGGTGGGTAAAGTAAATCAGCACCAGCAACAAAAATACGCGGGTGGTGAGCGCGGTTTTCAGGGAAAAGCGGCTTGGCGTATGGCGCGTCTCCTCGGCTTCTTTCTCCAGCACCGCAGTGATTGCCTGTACGTCGTGGCTGTCCAGCCAGCGGGCGTCGGCGGGTTTATCCGGCAGCCTGCGCCAGACGACGAACGCCAGCGCTATCGCGGGCAGCCCTTCGATAAAGAACATCCACTGCCAGCCGTGCCAGCCGGACATTCCATCAAGGCTTAATAACAATCCGCCCAGCGGCGCGCCGATAATATTGGCCAGGCAGACCCCCAGCAGGAACAGGCCGGTGGCTTTAGCGCGCTCTTCACGGCCAAACCAGAGGGTCAGGTAGTAAATAATGCCCGGATACAGCCCCGCTTCGGCGGCGCCGAGCAAAAGGCGCATCACGTAAAAGGACGTAGGCCCGGTGACGAACGCCATACCGCAGGAGATGATCCCCCAGGTGATCATGATGCGGGCGATCCAGCGCCGCGCGCCAATCCGGGTTAAAAACAGGTTGCTGGGGATCTCCAGCACCGCGTAGGTGAGAAAAAACAACCCGGCCCCGAGGCCGAATGCGGTTGCGGAAAGGCCGATATCCACCGACATGGTCGCTTTCGCCATGCCAATATTGGTACGATCAATAAAGCTAATGATGTACGCCACGATAAGTAGCGGCATCAAATGGCGGTAGATCTTTTTATGGGTGCGCTGTAGCTGCGTCCCGTTTACCGCCTTTTCATTTATTGCGGACATGGTTATTATTTCCCCGTATTCGTGGTCAGAAGCCTTGCCGGGATCGCGTCGATCCCGTTCGTCAGCTCACAGGTTGTCGCCGGGTGCTGACCCGAACGACGCCCGGCCCGAAGCCCCACTTCGGGCCGTCTTTTCCTAAGCGCCTTCGCGCTCGAACAGCATAGAAATCCCCTGGCCGCCGCCGATGCACATGGTGACCAGACCGGTGCGCGCGCCGCTGCGCGCCATTTCATACATCAGTTTGACCGGCAGGATCGCACCGCTGGCACCCACCGGGTGGCCGAGGGCGATCGCGCCGCCGTTGACGTTAACGCGGGCCGGATCGAGACGCAGATCGTTCATCACCGCCAGCGCCTGGGCGGCGAAGGCCTCATTGAGTTCAATTAAATCGATGGCGTGAACATCCATATTGAGACGGTCCATCAGGCGTCGGGTCGCGGGAGAGGGGCCAAACCCCATAATCTCCGCGCCGCAGCCGGCAACCGCCCAGCCGCGAATTCGCATACGCGGGGTGAGGCCGCGCTTTTCCGCCTGCTGGCGGGTCATCATCACCAGCGCGGCCGCGCCGTCGTTAATGCCGGAGGAGTTGGCCGCCGTCACCACGCCGTCGGCTTTAAATGCCGGACGCAGCGCGGCAAGCTTTTCGCGCGGGGTGTCGCGCGGGTGTTCATCGGTCGCGAACAGGCGGGTCGCTTTTTTGCCGTCCGGCACCTCAAGAGCCAGAATCTGCTCGCGGAAGCGATCCCCAGCGATCGCCTTCAGCGCCTTCTGCTGGCTCGACCAGGCGAAATCGTCCATCGCTTCGCGGGTGATACCGAAACGTTGCGCAACGTTTTCCGCCGTGATGCCGTTGTGATAAGGCCCTTCCGGCCAGGTGAGAATAGAGATCAGCCCATCTTCCAGCTCGCCGTGGCCCATGCGATAGCCATCGCGCGCTTTACGCAGGTAGTAGGGGAGCTGGGTCATATTTTCCGTTCCGCAGGCGACGACCACCTCGGCCTGGCCGCTTTGCAGCTGCATCATGCCGTCCGCGAGGGCCTGGAGCCCGGATCCGCACTGGCGGTTAACCGAATACGCGGTGCTCTCCTGCGGGATCCCCGCCCGCAGTTGGCAGATGCGGGCGATAAAACCGCTTTCGGCGATTTGCCCGACGTTGCCGACGATCGTTTCGTCGATATCCTGCGGCGCAAGTCCGGCGCGGTTGACCGCTTCGCGAATAACCGCCGCCCCGAGGTCATGCTGGTGGGTATGCTTAAGACTGCCGTTAAACGTGCCAATAGCGGTACGGACGCCGCTGACAACCACAATATCATTAGCCTGTGTCATCGTTTTTCTCCTTACAGCACCATGCCGCCGCCGACGTTAATCACTTCACCGTTGATATAGCGCGCGCCGTCAGACGCCAGAAACGCCACGCACTCGCCAACGTCTTTCGCCTCCCCGGCGTAACCCGCGGGTATTTTATTGATCATGATTTGCCAGACGTTTTCCGGGACGCCGCGGGTCATATCGGTATCGATAAAGCCCGGGCAGATGGCGTTGACCGTGACGCCTTTCTTCGCCAGTTCGCGGCAGGCGGTTTTGGTCATCCCCACCACGCCGGCTTTTGACGCCGAATAGTTGGTTTGTCCGACGTTGCCAAGCCAGCTGGCGGAAGCGATATTGATAATGCGGCCCGCGCCGCGCTCGCGCATACGGATGGCGGCCTGCTGCATACAGAGAAAAGTGCCCTTCAGATTGACATCGATCACCGTATCCCAGTCCGCTTCGGAGAGTTTGTGCAGCATGGCGTCGCGGTTGATTCCGGCGTTATTCACCACAATATCCACCGCGCCAAACGCCTCTTCGGCCTGGGAAAACAGCGCTTCGACCTGCGCTTTTTCACCGATATTGCAGCTGATAAACAGCGCCTGTGCGCCCGATTCGCGCAGGGACGCGGCGGCGGCTTCGCCGTGCGCGTCGCGATCGGCGATGATCACGCGCGCGCCTTCCCGCGCAAGCACCTGAGCAATGCCAAAGCCGATACCGCGCGCGGCGCCGGTGACAATGGCGGTTTTACTGGCAAGTTTCATAGCTAATTTCCTTGTGAGTCAGAGGATGAATTCCGGGACAGATGTTCCGCGAGGCCGCAGGGCTGCGGGGTGAACAAGCGGCTGTCCATAACCTGAAGATCCGCGGCGATCGTCGGACGAAAATCCATATGCGCCAGGATGTCGCGCTCAAGATCGATACCGGGGGCGATTTCCGTCAGCACCGGCCCCTCCGGGCGTAGTTCGAAAACCGCCCGTTCGGTGACGTAATGCATGGTTTGTCCTTTGGCGCGGGCCAGCTCGCCGTTATAAGAAATCTGATTAACCCCGGCGACGAATTTACGTACCTCGCCTTCGCGGCGGATATGCAGCGCCCCTTGTTCACAGGCGATCTCCAGCCCTTTGGCGGTAAAAGAGGAGCAGAACACGACGTGGCGGGCATTCTGGGTGATGTCGATAAAACCGCCCGCGCCGGGGCAGGATGCGCCGAGCCGCGTAGCGTTGACGTGGCCGTGCGGGTCCATCTCGCCGGCGCCCATAAAGGTGATATCGACTCCCGCGCCGTTGTAATAGAGCATTTGATCCTGGTGGCCTATCATCGCGCTCAGATTACGACCGATGCCGAAATCAACGCCGCCCGCCTGCTGGCCGCCGTAGATCCCCGACTCCACGGTGATGGTGACCTGCTCGCCGAGCCGTTCTTCGTGAATGATGGCGCCAATAACGTCGTTGGGAATGCCGGTGCCGAGATTGATGACGCAGCCGGGCGTCAGATAGCGGCAGGCTATCCGCCCGATAAGTTTGCGCAGGTCGAGCGGCAGCGGCGCGCTCTGCGCGGCGGGCAGTTGGATATCGCCGCACAGCGCCGGATCGAAGTCCCAACTGGAGGTCTGGCGGTGATCCATCTGCGGCTCTTCGCACACCACAATGGCGTCAATCAGGTTGCCGGGAACGGTGACGCTTTTCGGATGCAGCGAGCCTTTCGCCACGCGATATTTCACCTGCGCCAGCACCTTCGCCCCATAGCGTCTGGCGGCGAGAACCGCGTGCAGAACTTCCAGCTTCATCACCTCTTCATCGGTCGTGAGGTTGCCGTCTTCATCAGCATGGGTGCCGCGCACAATGACCACGTCCAGGGGAATGGCCGGGTAAAACAGATATTCGGCGCCGCGAAACGTCACGTGCTCGATCAGATCGGGCCGTTCGCGGGTGCGGGCGTTCATCCGCCCGCCTTCCATGCGCGGATCGACAAAGGTACCGAGCCCGACGGGGGAAAGCCTCCCCGCAAGTCCGGCGGCCATCGCGCTATAGAGATGAACGATCTGCCCCTGCGGCAGACACCAGGCTTCCACTTCGTTGTTGTTGATCATCGCCATCCAGCGCGGCGCCAGGCCCCAGTGCGAGCCGATAAGGCGCGTCACCATACCCGGATGGGCGAAGTGCTGGATGCCGCGCTGGCGATCGCTTTGCCCAGCGGCATGCAGCAGCGTCAGGTCGCGCGGTTCGCCCGCGGTCAGAAAGCGCGCTTCGATAGCGCTTAAAATGGACTCCGCCGCGCCGATAAGCGTCATCCCGACGGTGCAGACGGTGTCGCCGCTGGCGACCCACTGCGCCGCTTGATGGGCGTCGATAAATTTGCTGCTCACTTTTTATCCTCCGTTGATAGCGTGATGATGGATTCCGCGAGGCGCGCTTTGAGCTGCTGCTTGCTCACTTTTCCGTTATGGGTACGCGGTAAAACGCGGGTGAAAATAATGCGCGCCGGCAGCTTAAAGCGGGCGATTTTGACCTTCAGCCAGCCGAGGATCTCTTCGCTGGTCAGGTGGTGCTGACCGTCCGGCACGATAAACGCCACCGGCTCTTCGCCATAGACCGGGCTGGGGGTCGGGATCACGGCAACTTCCCGTACGCCCCGATAGGTAGAGAGGATGTTTTCCAGCTCCAGCGAGTAAATCTTCTCTCCGCCGCGATTGATCATGTCCTTGCTGCGATCTTTGATGTACAGCCAGCCTTCGTCGTCGAGATAGCCCAGATCGCCGGTACAAAACCAGCCCTGCGCATCGCAGCTCGGCCGTCGTTCGCTGTGCTGCCAGTATTCGCGGATCACCACATCGCCTTTGAGCCAGATATGCCCGATTTGCCCGGCGGGGAGGGGCTGCTGGCGATCGTTGCGGATCGCAATGGCGAGGCCGGGGATCGCCTGCCCCGAGCTGCCGCATTTATCGCTGCCCCAGACATCGCCTGGAAAGATGGTGGCGGGCGAGGTCGTTTCGGTGAGACCGTAGATCGGCTGAATCGCCGTATGCGGAAACAGGGTTTTTAGCTCAGCGATCAGTCCGTCGCTCAGGTGGCCCGCGCCGCAGGCAATCGTGCGTAGCGCGGGGAAATCGCCTGGATGGCTGGCGCTCTGCTCGCGCGCAGCCTGGCACAGCAGGATAAAAATGGTTGGCGAGCCGTGCAGAAAGGTAATGTTCTGCTCGCGCAGGGTGTTGATTACCTGCGGGGCGTTAAACCGGTGCTGTAGCCAGAGGCTCGCGCCGAGGCTAATAAACAGCGCCAGCAGCGCCGACAGGCCGGTGATGTGATAGATAGGCACCGCCAGAATGGTGCTATCCGCGGCGGTGAGATTCAGTTTTTGCGCGTAAGCGTCAATCGCGCAGAGCAGGTTGTGGTGCGTGATAATCGCCCCTTTCGGCTCTCCGGTGGTACCGGAGGTAAACATCATCACCGCCGTATCATCGCGGTTAACCGGGGTCGGCAAACAGGTCAGCGGTTCGGGAAGTGAGAGCGCCTGCCATTCGCTGAGTGAAACCGCGCGCGCGTTGGGGGTGTGTTTCAGCCAGTCCTGTACGGTCGCATCGAACAGCACGACCCGCGGGGCGATATGGCCCACCAGCTCCTCGCTCTCGGCCTGCTTAAGCTTAGTGCTGAAAGGCACCACTTCGATGCCCAGACCCAGCGCGGCAAAAAGGACTTCGCAAAAAGCGGGATGATTCCCCCAGGCCAGCAGGATTCGGTCGCCTTTGCGCAGCGACCAGATGCGGTCAAGCTGCGCCATCGCTCGCTGTACCCGCAGGTGAAAATCGCGGTACAGATAGCGCCGATCCTCAAACGCCAGCGCCAGGGCATCCGGGCTGCGGGCGGCGCTGCGGCTCAGGGCCTGGTAAAGATTCTGGAAGTCGGCGGAGGTGCTGCTCATTTGTCTCTCCTGATATTGCGTATTGACTGGAAGTAGTCTGGGGAAATTCAGGAGAGGAAATTGCCGAATGGCTCACAATAGAAAATCAACAAAACGGAAGCAATTTTGTAACATTGCACAATAGGCAGGAGAGGCCGGGTAGGGGGGAGAAATACTGGAATCAGGCAGGCTTTTGTAAAGCCTGAGGAAGCCCGCTTTTAGACCCGTATTAACCGGGTCTAAAAGGGAGAAGGGGATCAGCCCTGCCGCTTAGCGTTTAAAGGCATCGAACTCGAGCCGTTCGCCGTCGGGGCCGCGAATAAGCAGGAAGCGCACATTTTCTTCCTCAATCGGCCCTTCATCGAGCGGATAGCCGAGCGCCGCCAGCCGCTGCTGCACCGCATCCAGGTCGCGGACTTCCAGCGCCAGATGATCGATACCGCAGCGAGGAGCGTCAAAGGGCGTTCCTGCGGGAAGCTGATACAGCTCGAGGACGGCGCCCGCCATTTCCAGGAACGCGACTTCAATAGTGCCCTGCGGCGACGGCTTGCTAAACCGCTGCTGGCGCTGAAAGCCCAGCGGTTCATAGAAGGCAAGCGAACGCGTTAAGTCGCTGACCTGATAGCCAATATGAGCAATCGTGTTGATAAGTTCGCGCATGTTATACCCCCTTACGCACGCACCAGAAACCGTAGAAAGCGACATACACAAAGCACAGGAGCGGAGCGATAAAGGCGATTTGCATATTGCCGCCGTTCATATCCGAGATAATGCCCATCACCAGTGGAATAACGGCCCCGCCGATAATCGACATCACTACGATCGAGCCTGCGGTCTGGGTATCTTTCCCCATGCCCTTAATGACCAGGCCAAAGTTGGTCGGCCAGCATGGCGCCATACAGAAGCTGACCAGAATGAGCGCATACACCGCCAGCATTGAACTGCTGAATACGGCAATCAATAAAAGGACGGTGGCGGCCAGGGCAAAGGTGCCGAGCAGCAGCGCCGGATTGAGGCGGTTCATCAGCCAGGTGGCGACGGTTTTACCCATGGCGTAAATCACCAGAGAAGCCAGCAGCCAGTAGGTCGCGGAGTGCTCGCTGGTGCCCTGCTGCACGAGCTGCACAAAGCGGATCGTGAAGCTCCATACGCCAACCTGGGCGCCGACGTACAAAAACTGCGACAGGATCCCGAGGCGAAAGCGCGGGATAGCAAACAGGCGTTTCAGCGTTGACCCCATGCTTTCTGTCGGGATCTGCTGCTGTTGTGACGGCGTGCCCTTGCACGACGGGAATTTAATAAACACGAACACCAGCGCCAGCACCACCAGCACGGAGCCGATAATCAGATAGGGCCCGACCACCTGGCCGACCATTTGATGGCGCGCGGCGTCCGCGGCGGCGGCGGGCATCGCCAGCAGCTGTTCATGGCTCGGATCGTTCTCGCCAAAGACCATCACCTGGCCAATCAGCACGCCGGAAATCACCCCCAGCGAGTTGAAGATCTGCGAAAAGTTAATGCGCTGGGTGGAGGATTGAATCGGGCCCAGCAGGCTTGAGTAGGTGTTTGCCGACGTTTCCAGAAAAGAGAGTCCGCACGCGATCACCCCCAGGCAGGCGAGGAACGCGCCGTAGGTCATGATCTGCGCGGCCGGAACGAACAGGAAACAGCCGAGGGCGTACAGGCACAGCCCAATAATAATCGCCGCTTTATAGGAATAACGCTTAATCAGCGCCGCCGCAGGCAGGGCGACAAAAAAGTAGCCGAGGAAAAAAATCGACTGCACCAGCGCCGTCTGGGTATCCGTTAAATCGAAGCCCTTTTTAAACTGGGCGATCAAAATATCATTCAGGTTGCCCGCCATGCCCCATAGCGCAAACAGGCAACAGACCAGTAAAAATTGCAGCCAGGGGGTGTGCGGTAAATACGCGCTGGTATCCAGTTTTTCATTGTGGACCGCCGCTTTATCGACCTTATCCGTTATTAGCGTACTCATTGAGCTATCCTCTTAATGGTTTTTATACAGTAGGGTTTATGCCATTTCATAATCAGAGGCGGCACGCAAAAGCCGTTCTCGTGCCTCTTCGTAGTCAGGTAAGGATGACGCGCCCTGCTTTTCGACGCTGACGGCGGCATAGGCCGCCGCAAATCGGGCCGCGGTATGCAGCGGTTCGCCGCAGGCCAGCCGCGCCGCCAGCGCGCCGTTGAAGGCATCGCCCGCGCCGGTGGTATCGCGGGGATGAGAAGGGAAGCACGGGATAGGGGATTTCACGCCCTGCTCGCTCAGCAGGGCGCCCTTTGCGCCAAGGGTGATAATGACGTTGCGCGCGCCCTGGGCATGCAGCGCATCGGCGGCCTCGGCCGCGGCCGCGAGACTATCGACCTGACACCCGGTCATTAACCCGGCCTCCGTCGCGTTCGGGGTAAGCAAATCCACTTTACTCAGAAATGCGTTATCAACGGGCTGCCAGGGGGCGGGATTGAGCACCACGAAGGCCCCGGCTGCTTTAGCGGCGTCAACGACCCGTTCAATCGCGGAAAGATTGTTCTCCAACTGAACCAGAACCACATCCGCGCAGCCGATAGCGGGGACGCAGCCGGCGATTTCATCATCGCTCACCGTCATATTCGCGCCGGGATCGACGGCGATCATGTTTTCAGCATCGTTGCCGGCCACATAAATCAGCGCATTGCCGGTGGGGATATCTTCGGCGACCAGCAGCGTCACGGCGTTAAACCCCACGCCTTTCAGATGGCGGCGGGCAAAATGGCCGAAGGTATCATTGCCAATCTTGCCGATGTAGTGGACATTCGCTCCCGCTTTTAGCGCAGCGGTGGCCTGGTTCGCCCCTTTTCCGCCGGCGCTGGTCATACTCCCGCAGGCCACTAACGACTCGCCCGGTACCGGAAAGCGCTCCACCCTGGCCACCATGTCGAAATTGAATGAACCAAAAACGCAGACTTTTCCTGACATCATTCGCTCCTTTATACGCGCTCGGGGGAGTGCAGCGCGGCGGACAGATCGCGGGACATTTTTTCCCAGGCCTGCTCAAGCGGCATATCCGGGCGGAATAAGCCGCTGCTGCCCATCACCAATACCTGCGCTCCGGCGCCCAGCAGCTCACGGTAGGTGGTGCGGTTGCATGAGCCGTCGACTTCCAGCAAGAAGTGGAGGTCGCGGGTCTCTTTTAGCTGATGAAGCTGCGCGATTTTGGCGAGCATTTCGGGAATAAAAGGCTGACCGGCATAGCCTGGATCGACGGTCATCACCGTGACCTTATCGAGCAGATGCAGATAGTGCTGGATGCTCTCAACCGGCGTGGCGGGATTGAGCACCATGCCCACCGCTTTCCCCGCCTGGCGAAGCATATTGATGAGCCGGAAGGCTTCGCGGCAGATGGTTTCCGGATGCAGTGAAATAGCGTCAGCGCCGGCTTCTATTAGCGCCGGGATAAACGAGGCGGGCTCTTCGACCATCAGGTGGACATCGATGGGAAGCGATGTGTAGGGACGAATCTGCGCGACAAAGCTGGCCGATAGCGCCAGATTTTTAACGTAGCGCCCGTCCATCACGTCGACGTGGAGCCTGTCGGCTTTGCTATTTAAAAAGCGCAGCTGTTCGGTCACTTTCATCATGTCCATGCACATGAGCGAGGGAGAAAGGTAATAACGCATAAGGCCTCTTTTTATTCCGGTAGTGGCTGATTTCAGGCAAAGTCTGGCCCTGCCGCATGAAGCGGCGTTTCGACATTGCGCGTATTGACCGTCACGTCATGACGGCGTACTCAGGCGATTTGTAGGCCGACGTTATGCCAGGTCATCTCTTTTTCCAGCAGCGGATCGGCAAACTTTTCGGTAATTAAACAGTCCAGTTCGCCTAAGCCGCCGATGCGCGCGACGCCTGTTCGCCCCAGCTTGCTGCCGTCGACTAATGCCACCGTCTGACGGGCGGCCAGCATCATCTGTTTCAGCAGGGCGGCGTGGGCTTCCGTACCCGCATATAAGCCGCTATCGCGCTCCAGACCCTGGCAGGAGAAAAAGAGCGTATCGATGGCGTACTCGCGCAGCGTTCGTGAGGCGGTTTCACCGAAGAACGACTCCTCGGTCGGGGAAAAATCGCCCCCCAGTCCTACGAGATGCAACGAGCGTCTGCTCATCAGCGTTTGCAAGATGCGGATGGAGGGCGTAATTACCGTTAGCGCCATCTCCGGCATCTGCCGGGCCAAAAACCAGCTGGTGCTGCTGCCGTCCAGGACGATGGTCTGTCCCGGCTGCAGAAACTGCAGCGCTTTACGGGCAACGCGCATTTTTCCTTCGCTGTGCAGCAGCGTTCTCTGCTGAAAGCTTCCCTGGCTATCTTCGACCGGCAGGGCGGACGCTGCCGCTCGGGTCGTCGGCAGCGGGTTTTCCGCCGCCAGCGCTCCGCCGTGGCTCCGATTTAAGATCCCTTTCCGTTCCAGCTCGCTCAGATCGCGGCGAATCGTTTCCCTTGAGACCCGAGTCGCTTGCGCAATCTCATTCACCCGCATCACGCCGCGTTGGCCCAGCAGTTCAACAATCAAACGATGACGTTCCAGCGGCAACATAGCTCTCTCCTGAAGTACATAATCAGATTACCTTTCCCTTGCGCAGGGCGTTGAGACCTCGGGAATGTCCGACGAAGGCGAGCTTTTCGCTGCCGGACAGTGTGATAGCGCACGCATTTCGGCTGCACTGCCGCCAGCGTTTTTGCTATCTCGCCCGCTATTCAGGCATAAACAAAAACAAACAAAAATAAATGCAACATTGCCTTTGCGCCCGTTTATGACCGTTTACGCCCGCTCGCGAGGGCACTGTTCATTTCTTGCCTGCTAATTAAAAACAAATGAAAATAAAAAAATGCTAATTTGATCACGTTATTTTCATTTGATGCGTTTTTAAATGGATTTAAGCCGATTAACAGCATTAAATGAAAGTAATTAAAAACAAAGAGCAGGATGAAACCATGAATGAAACAACCCGTCGTTTTGCACGTTTAGTCGACCTGAGCGCAGTCCAGGCCACCAGTACCGAAGCGGACGTTCGCGCCTGCGCTGAGCTGGCCGCCCGCTACAACATTATTTCCGTCCACGTGCTGCCCTGCTGGACGCGGTTTCTCAGTACGTTGCTGCCGCAGCAGGGTACGGGAGAGGTGATGATCGGCGGGCCGGTCGGCTTTCCCGGCGGCGGGCATGCTACTGATACCAAGGTTCAGGAAGTGCGGCAGCTGATTGCCGATGGCGCCCGCGAAGTCGATATGGTGGTGAACATCGGCAAAGTGTTATCCGGCGATTATGACTATGTGCGCGAAGATTTACGCCGCGTGGTGGACGCCGCCGCGCCGGTACCGGCGAAGGTGATCCTCGAAACGCACTATCTCAATGAGGAGCAGATTCGCCGCGTGTGCGATATCGCCGTAGAGGTGGGGATGAAGTGGGTCAAAACCTCCACCGGCTGGGCGCCCACCGGCGCGACGGTGGAAAAAGTCAGCATCATTGCCGACCAGCTTAAAGGCCGAATCGATATCAAAGGCGCAGGAGGCATTCGCGATCTGGCAACGGTGCGCGCGCTTTACCAGCTTGGCGTCCGCCGCTTTGGCATGAGTCACGGCGCGGTCAGCAAAGTGCTGACTGAACTGGAGCAGCACCCGGAACGCTTTCCCGAGCTGAACGCCGATTAAACTGAGAGACCGCGGGCCTGATGGCCCGCCATAAAACGTCACCGGAGTCAGTGATGAAAGATAAAATACTCACGATTGATGTTGGCACTGGCAGTACCCGCGCCGCTATTTTGCGCGTTGATGGCACGATGGTCGGCTTTGCGCAAAGGGAGTATGAGCAGACCACGCCGCGTGCGGGCTGGTCAGAACAGGCCCCTTCTCTATGGTGGCGGGCCGCCTGCGAATGCATACGCGAGATGCTCTACCGCTATCCTGAAACGGTTACGCAGATTGCGGTCATTGGCGCCTGCGGACAGATGCACGGCACCGTCCTGCTGGACGACTGCGGCGAGCTGGTGGAGGACCGGGCGCTGCTGTGGAATGACAAGCGTAGCCAGCCGCAGGTGGATGCCTTTGCCGCGCGCGAAGGGCGGGAAAAGTGGCTGGCGCATTTAAATAATCCGCCCGCGGCGGCGTGGCCGGCTTTCAAATTAGCCTGGTGGCGTGAACATCATCCAGAACGTTGGCCAAAGCTCGCCAAAGTGTTAATGCCGAAGGACTATATTAATTTCATGCTCACCGGCGCCCTGGCGACCGACTATAGCGAGGCGTCCTGCTATTTCCTGATGGACAGCGAAACCCGCGCCTGGTCTTCGCAAGCCTGCGAAACGTTTGGCCTGCGGGTCGATCAGCTACCGGAGCTTAAACTTTCCAGCGACATTATCGGCCAGGTGACGCCGCGCGCATCCGATACCACGGGGCTGCCTGTCGGTATCCCGGTGGTGGCGGGTACGTCGGATATGGCGGCCTCTCTGCTCGGTTCGGGCGTGTATGAGCCGGGTATGGCGTCCGACTCCACCGGCACGTCGACGCTGATAACGGTGGTATCGCAGCGGCCGTTACGCCATCCGCTGGTCAATAACCTCCATCTCGCCAACGCGGCCTGGGGCGGATTTACGATTCTGGATGCTGGGGGCGATGCCGTCCGCTGGGCGCGGCTGGCGCTGGCCGATAACCAGATAACGCACCCGCAGCTTTTGCAGGAAGCAGCCGCGGTGCCGGCCGGCGCGGAAGGGCTACTCTTTCTTCCCTATCTGACGGGAGAGCGCCTGGCCGAGCACACGAACTCGCGGGCGCAGTTCTTCGGCCTGCAGCGCAAGCATCGCCGCGGCCATTTATTCCGCGCGGTCCTGGAAGGGGTGGCCTTTGCGTCCTGGCGCAACCTTCGCCAGCTGCAGGCGTGCGGGCAATATCCGCAGCAAATGATCGCTTCCGGCGGCGGCGCGCGCAGCCCGCTGTGGCTTGAAATCAAAGCGGCGGCGTACAATCTTCCGATATTATCGACGCGCAATCAGGAGAATGGCGTCACCGGATGCGGTATTATCGCCGGGGTTGGCGCGGGGCTGTACGCGGATTTTGCCAGCGGCGTGCGGCAGACGGTGCAGTTCGACAAGCTGATTTCGCCGGATCCCCGTCTGCGGGATTATTACCAGGCCTGCAGCGAGCTTTTTGATACGCTCTACCAGCAATCCGCCACCTTATACGACAGGCTGGATGCGCTGAGCGCGGGGCCAGACTGAAGGTATGCTATCGCGCGGAGAGCGCCGTAAATATAGAGAGAGGCAGAATGTTTGCAGAAGAAAGACAGGAGAAGTTGCTCAGTATTCTCAGGGAAAAACGCAAAGTGGCTGTTTCTGAGATGTGTGACGTCTTTAATGTATCTGGCGCCACCATTCGTGCCGATCTCCGCCAGCTGGAAGAGGAGGGGCTGCTGACCCGTACCCACGGCGGCGCCGTTCTTCGCACGCGGGCGAGCTTTGAACAGGCCTCTGACGCGCGCGAAATCGTTAATCTCAGCGCGAAAGAGCGCATCGGTCAGCGCGCGGCGGCGCTGGTTGAGGATGGTGACATTATCGTGCTGGATACCGGCACCACGACCCTGCATATCGCGCGCAATATTCGCGACAGACAAAACGTCACGGTGGTGACCAACGATTACCAAATCGCCCGCGAGCTGGAAGCCAGCCCCTCTATTCAAACCATTCTGCTGGGCGGGATCGTCAAGAAGGGGTACCACTGCGTGGTGGCGATCAATGGACGCTCCATTCTCGATACGCTGAACGTCGATAAAGCGTTTATGGGCGCCAATTCGCTGTCGCTGAAACATGGCGCCTGCGTGGCCGATATCATGCTGGCAGAAACGAAACGCGGCATGGTTGAACACGCCAGCCAGGTGATTATCGTCTGCGACTACAGCAAGCTGAATAACACCTCCCTTGCCCAATTTACCGCCGCGGATCGGATTGATACCGTGGTGATCGATCGTCTGCCCGATGACGTTCAGGCGTATCGCAACGCCGGCATTCAGGTGATCTCGTTGGATGAAGAGGCGCCTCGGTAGTGGGATTTGATTTTGCCTCCACCTGCTGTACAGACGGAGGCAAGATATCAGAAAGAAGCGATAGATTGGCTCCCATTTTTGGCATCGTTACGCAGCAGGGAGCCGACCGTATCTATCCGTTCAGGGCAGCCCCCGGGTTATTGGAGGTCGCTGGCGCAGTTGCATCCTGACACCACAGTTTGTCATAAGCGTAACCGGTAAGATCTTCCACAACATGGCGGGCTTCAGGCGTCACATCCTGCTTGCGACCATGCGCTTTCAGGCGTTCGATCTCGTCGACTAAAATTTTGTGCGTACGCTTGTTCAGATGGAAAGTCAGCGCTTGCCATAGCGCGATGATCAACAGCCCGGCGGTGCCGACAAATAGCAGCATAGCAATCGTGGTGATGGCTTCCTGAGGCTGAACCTGGCTACCTTTCATGAAACCACCGCTCTGTAACAGCAGGCCTACCGCAAAGGTCGCAATGGCAACCGTTGTTTTACGGGAGAAGGTCATCACCGCAGCAAACAGACCTTCGCGGCGTTGGCGGGTTATCATTTCATCAATATCCGGAATAAACGGGAATACGTTCCACGGGGTAAATTCCAGTACGCAGCGGCCGACCTGATAAACGCCCGCGAGGATCACCAGCAGCATTACTTTGTTATCCGTCGGGAACTGATAGACCAGGAAGAATCCGCCGAGACACAGCATCATCAGGGTATAGGCGAAAACATAAAGCCGGGAGGGGCCGTATTTAATGATCGCGACGCCCGCCGCCAGCGTGACCGGCAATCCAACGATACTCATCGACAGCAGCGTTCCCGCCAGAGAGGATGACACATTCAGGCAGTAGACGCAGAAAAAGACAAACACCGTGTTGTAGATATCCTTCGCGGTGAAGGAAAAGAGATAGATAGCCAGGTGTTTACGGAATGCGCGCACCTTCAGGGTAGAGGCGTACTCTTTAAACAAGTTACCGAAGGCTGTGATTTTCTCTCCGAAGGTCGTAGGCTGCGTCTCTTTCTCGATTTCTGCCTGCATTTCCGGCGTTAACTCGCGCTCCCAGGTGACTTTCCAGGAAATGAATACGCAGAGGGTAAACATAACGGCAAAGACTACCCCGTTGATTAAATAGGCATCGGCGTTGTTCTCGCCCAGCCAGCCGATCAACAGGCCTGGAATAAAGGTGGCGAGAAAGGTGCCGGAGGCCGACAGGAACATTCGGCAAGTGGAGAGTTTGGTACGATCGTTAAAATCTTTGGTCATCTCAGAGGGCAGCGTTTCCCATGGGATAAGCACCATTGCCGCGATAACTTCAAAGGCCAGGTAGACCGCGAGATAGAACCAGAAATTCATACCGTTCATCCACAGCAGGATATAAACCAGCATGAGCGGCGCGCCAATCAGCAGGAAGAAGCGACGACGGCCAAATTTTTTACCCAGATAATTTTTATAGAAATGATCGGTGAAGCTGCCCATAAACAGGCTAACGATAGCATCAACAATACGGGCAATCGCCACGATTGAAGCCGCTTCAATCGGCGACAGACCGACAAAAGTGGTATAAAAAAAGAGAAGCCACGCGCCAATGACGGTAAAGGCGCCGCCGCCCATAATATCCGTCAGACCGTAGCCGATACTGACAGGAATGGTTACTTTTCTGTTTTTAAGGGTCATGGTTTATACCTGTCTCAGGCTTGTGAAAAACGGAAATAGCGGCGTGCGTTTTCTACGCAAATATCCCGAATCATTGAGGTAAGAATGTTTTTATCGTCAGGAACTTCTCCATTTTCCACCCATCCTCCAATCAGATCGCAGAGGATCCGGCGGAAGTAATCGTGTCGGGTATAGGAGACGAAGCTGCGGGAATCGGTGAGCATACCGACGAAGTTGGCCAGTAAACCCTGATCGGCGAGCGTATTGAGCTGATTGACCATGCCGCGGCGAGTATCGTTAAACCACCAGCCGGATCCAAACTGCAGCGGGGATTTCACGCCATCTTCGCCGCTCTGGAAGTTAGCGATCGCAGAGGCCACCACATCGTTATAGCCGGCATTGAGGTTATAAAGGATGGTTTTGGGCAGGCCATTGTTCTCGCCCATGGCGTTGAGGAGCGCATTCAGGCTTCCGGCGAGGAGCGTTTGATCGCCAACGGAATCAAAGCCGCAGTTGATGCCCACCTTCTTAAACATCGGTTTGTTATTGTTGCGAATTGCGCCAAAGTGAATCTGCATAGCCCACTCGCGCTGCTTATACATTTTGGCGAGTGCGATAAAAATTGCGCTATCCCACGCCTGCTGTTCGTCTTTTGTCAGGGCCTCGTTCTTCAGACGGCGCTGGAAAAGCGCGGCCAGAGCGGCTTCATCCAGAGGGTTGTAAACGATTTCCAGAGGACCGTGATCGGATATGCGGCACCCTACAGTGTGGAAAAAATCGATACGTGATTCCAGAGCGGCCAGCAAGTCTTGCAAAGAAGCGATACGAATTTGGGTTTTCTCCGCCAGACGGGAAATAAACGTCTGAAAGCTTTCTGGATCGGTATCAAAGAGTTCGTCAGGGCGGAAAGTCGGTAGAACAAGCGGAGAAAAATCACTATTTGCCGCCAGCCGCTGATGATATTCCAGATTATCCAGCGGCCCATCCGTTGTGCACAGGGCCTCGACATTTGAACGGCGTATTAACGCCTGAGGTAAGAATTCTTTGCGGCGTAATTGCTCATTACACCGCGTCATTATTTCATGCCAGTTACGGCTATTTAACGTGTCATCAATGTTAAAATAGTATTTAAGTTCCAGATGGGTCCAGTGATAGAGAGGGTTACCGAAGCAGGCCTCAACGGTTTGCGCCCATGCCGCAAATTTTTCTTCAGCGGTAGCGTTACCGGTGATTTTTTCCTCGGGAATACCATTTGCCCGCATCGCGCGCCATTTATAATGATCGCCTTCCAGCCATAACTGCGTAATGTCGGCGAAAGGTTCATTTTCCCAAATAGCCTTCGCCTCAAGATGGCAATGGTAATCGATAATAGGTTGCTCTCTCGCTATCTCAAGATAGAGTTTTTTTCCTGTCGGACTGCTGATCATAAAACTATCATTTATCAATGGCATAAGTTCTCCAGTAGACGCTGAACACGGTTTTTTTAGCCTAAAGCGCTGTCTGATTTAAATGGATATTGCTTTCTGATAGTGCCTGTGAGCGCCGACATTAAACCCTGCGTATAATTTTAGTCTACTACCATACAAGTGCAAATAGGAAATATGTGACTCAACTCATATTATTTAATGTCGGGCCATTGTGATAACGGTAAGGGGGAGGGCTAATTTATAACTGATGGTAAAAAAGAGGGGCGTAAATGAATTAAAATAGGCGCCATGCGCATTTTATTTCACATATAAATAACAAGTTTTAATAGTGGTTCACTTATTAAGATGATGCCTAAAACGTGTGGGACGTTAGAGAGATTTATTTTTTTTAAAATAACTATTGATCTAATAAAACTTACTGAATACTCTTTTTACTACTAGTATGGTAACTATCTCAATGATGAAGGCAGAAGTTAAAATGCAGATGACAATGCGCTGGTTCGGGCCGCAGGAAGATAAAATCCCGCTGGAGTATATTCGACAGGTGCCGGGGGTAGAAGGCGTCGTCGGGGCGCTTTACGATGTTGCCCCCGGCGAAGTCTGGCCGGTAGAAAAAATTAAGGCGTTGATTGAGCAGGCCCACGCCGCAGGCCTGAAGATGGAAGTCATCGAAAGCGTAAACATTCACGATGACATCAAAATTGGTTCAGCGGAACGCGATCGCTATATTGACAACTACAAGCAAACTATCCGTAACCTGGCGGGGTTTGGCGTAAAAGTCATTTGTTATAATTTCATGCCGGTCTTCGACTGGATGAAAACCGATATGAATTATGTGCTTCCGGATGGCTCATTAACCATGGCCTTTGAAAAGCGCGGTATTGATAAGTCTCTGGAAGACGTCGTTAAAGAGGTACTGGAGAACGCGAACGGTTTTGCTTTGCCGGGTTGGGAACCTGAGCGTCTGGCGAAGGTTCAGGAGCTGTTCGCGCGCTATCGCGATGTCGATGATACCAGGCTTCGGGAAAATCTGTTCTATTTTTTACGTGAAGTCATTCCGGTATGTGAAGAAGTGGGCGTCAAAATGGCGATCCACCCGGACGATCCGCCGTATTCTATTTTTGGCCTGCCGCGTGTGGTAAAAAATCATGCCGATCTGGCGTTGATTTGCGATACGGTTGATTCACCCGCGAACGGTATCACCCTTTGTACAGGGTCGATTGCCGAAGATCCTGACAATAATGTCTATGAAATTCTGGCTGAATTTACCCGGCGTAAGCGTCTTCACTTTGCGCACGTACGCAATATTAAACTTATTAAAGACAAGGATTTTTATGAGTCGGCGCACCCTTCCGCGTACGGCTCTCTGGATATGTACCGCATAATGCAGGCTCTCCATGATAATGGTTTTGATGGTTATATTCGTCCGGACCATGGTCGCTTTATTTGGGGAGAAACCGGGCGTCCGGGATACGGTCTGTATGACCGCGCATTGGGCGTTACCTACCTGATGGGTCTGTGGGAAGCGCTGGAAAAGCAAAAGTAATTGATTGAAAAACCGGGGCGAATGTCCCCGGTACTCACCTTGCACGGATAATACAAAGCCCCTTGAGGCTTAGAGGCAGCTGATACTGGCTTGCCGTTGCTCTCTGCTCACCCTTTCTTCACAACTTCAATTATTAGATTTATCGGTCTTTCCTGGCATTGTGCCTATCAGACATGGATTTATTAAGGTTATAGATAGGCTACCACCCCCTCGGGTTTCGCCCGCTAATGATAAAATAACTATTATTAACTATCTGTTTATTAAGATAAATTTTACATAACGTGCTCGGTTTTATGATGTCAATCACATTTCCCCTATCGCCAACTTTAAATCTGTAAAAGTAGACGTTTGTCGACTTTTCATCTAAAAAGTTGGGGGAAGGGACTAGACAGGACCATTTTTAGGTTATCAAATGGTTAAATAACGTCATATTAAATGTGAATGATTGACCTTATGTATAAAAGGCCAACACGCTTTCCGCTGCGTTAAAGCGCGGCGGACATCCTGGGAGAAGTTATGCATTCCTCTGTTAATAAAAATGAAACTCGGACCTTTTTTGGTCATCCGTACCCGCTTGGTTCGCTGTTTTTCACCGAAATGTGGGAACGGTTCTCGTTTTACGGCATTCGTCCGTTACTGATCCTGTTTATGGCAGCCACCGTTTATGACGGAGGGATGGGGCTGGCGCGCGAGAACGCGTCGGCCATCGTCGGGATCTTTGCCGGGACCATGTATCTTGCCGCTCTGCCGGGCGGCTGGCTGGCGGACAACTGGCTCGGACAACGAAAGGCAGTCTGGTACGGCTCAATTCTGATCGCGCTGGGCCATCTCTCCATCGCCCTGTCGGCGGTGATGGGCGATAGCCTGTTCTTTATCGGCCTGATGTTTATTGTGCTCGGTTCCGGCCTGTTCAAAACCTGTATTTCGGTGATGGTCGGTACCCTGTACAAAAAAGGCGATGCGCGCCGCGACGGCGGCTTCTCGCTGTTTTATATGGGCATCAACATGGGGTCGTTTATCGCCCCGCTGATCTCCGGCTGGCTGATTAAATCTCACGGCTGGCACTGGGGTTTCGGCATCGGCGGCATCGGGATGCTGGTCGCGCTGATTATCTTCCGCGTCTTTGCCGTTCCGGCGATGAAACGCTATGACCGTGAAGTCGGTCTCGATTCCACCTGGAACAGTCCGGTAGTGAAACGAAACGGCGTCGGCGCATGGCTGCTGGCGCTAACGGTGGGCGTGGCGGTTATCATCGCGCTGATTGCCCAGGGCGTTATCGTGATTAACCCGGTGGCGGTCGCCAGCGTGCTGGTCTACGTGATTGCGGCGTCGGTGGTGCTCTATTTTATCTACCTGTTCGTCTTCGCCGGACTGAGCCGCAAAGAGCGCGCCCGCCTGCTGGTATGCTTTATCCTGCTGATCTCCGCCGCCTTTTTCTGGTCGGCGTTTGAGCAGAAACCGACCTCGTTTAACCTGTTCGCTAACGACTATACCAACCGTATGATCGGCTCCTTCGAGATCCCGGCGGTGTGGTTCCAGTCGATTAACGCCCTGTTTATTATTCTGCTGGCGCCGGTATTTAGCTGGGCGTGGCCTGCGCTGGCGCGCAAAAACGTGCGTCCGAGCAGCATCACCAAGTTTGTTATCGGTATTTTATGCGCGGCGGCGGGCTTTGGCCTGATGATGCTGGCGGCGCAAAACGTCCTGAGCAACAACGGCGCGGGCGTCTCGCCGATGTGGCTGGTGGGCAGTATTCTGATGCTGACGCTGGGCGAGCTGTGCCTCAGCCCGATTGGCCTGGCGACCATGACGCTGCTGGCGCCGGAAAGAATGCGCGGCCAGATGATGGGGCTGTGGTTCTGCGCCAGCGCCCTGGGCAACCTGGCGGCGGGCCTGATTGGCGGTCACGTGAAGGCCGATCAGCTGGATATGCTGCCCGATCTGTTCGCACGCTGCTCCATTGCGCTGCTGATCTGCGCCGCGGTGCTGTGCCTGCTGATTGTTCCGGTTCGCCGGATGCTGGAAAACACCCGTAGCGACAAGCCGCAGGAGCCCGCGGCTAACGCGTAATCCCGCAAAAACCCGGCGCGTTCTGCGCCGGGTTTATCCCTTAACGGTAAACAATACCGCCATCGATCAGAATCGACTGACCGGTAACATAATCGGAATCCGGGCCTGCCAGATAAGAGACCAGGCTTGCCACATCGTCCGGCGTTTCGGCGCGGCCAAGGGCGATACCTTCAACGTATTTTTTATAGGTTTCACCCACCGGCGCACCGGTAATTTCCGCGAAGCGCTTATCGATTTCGGTCCACATCCCGGTTCCCACAATCCCCGGACAGTAGGCGTTAACCGTAATGCCGCGGCTGGCATACTCTTTCGCCGCTGCCTGCGTCAGGGCGCGTACGGCAAATTTGGTGGCGGAATAAACGCCCAGCAGCGCGAAACCATCGTGACCGGCGATAGAGCAGGCGTTGATGATTTTCCCTTTCTGCTGACGGTCGATGAATTTTTTCGCCGCCGCCTGAATGCCCCACAGGGTACCCTGAACGTTGATGCGCATGATGCGGTCTACTTCTTCAGGCGTCACATCGGCCAGCGCCTGAACCTGGGCGATCCCGGCGTTGTTCACGATAATATCAAAGCCGCCGAGCTGTTTTTCCGCTTCATCAATGGCGGCGTACACCTGCGCGCGATCGGCGATGTTAGCGACGAAGGTGGCCGCTTTACGTCCCAGCGCTTCCACTTCGGCGGCGACGGCGGCAATCCCTTCAGGGTTCACGTCGACCAGCATCAGCGATGCGCCGTCTTTGGCCAGACGCAACGCAATACCGCGGCCAATGCCCTGACCGGCGCCGGTTACCAGCGCAACTTTATTTTCGATAGCCATGTCTGTACTCACCTTGTACTGATTAATAAACTAGGGAGGCCCGCGGCCGATGTCGTCGTAGCCGCTGCGGCGAATGGCACTACTCTATCGGGCGCGATAAGCGTGGCCTACCCCCCTGATGGGGGGGATAATGAGCGTACGGACTGGATTAAGGAGTAATCGCAGTATGGCTTTTTTATCCTCGGCGGATGATGCGCTGACAGCGCTTGTTCATCAGGAACCTTTACGCTTCACGGGGACGCTGCCGCTTATCTCCACGCGCTTTACGCCGCCCCGTACGCCGGAAAGCCTGCTGTCGCGGGAGCGCCTGCTGCTGCGCCTCGACGCCGCCGTCTCCCGCCGTTTAACCCTGGTGCGCGCGCCCGCCGGATTTGGCAAAACCACCCTGCTGGCGCAGTGGTACCGGCACCGCCTTCGACAAGGGGATGCGCTGGCCTGGCTGAGCCTTGAAGAGGATGACAACGCGCCGCTGCTGTTTATACGCTATCTGCAGGAGGCGCTGCGGCCATTGTGGCAGGGGTGGAGCCCGTCGTTTCTGCAGCTGCTGCAAGGCGAGCTTCCGGCCGACCTCCCCCTGTTCTTTGCTGAACTCGTTAATCAGCTTAATCAGTGCCCGCATCCGCTGTACCTGATCCTCGACGACTATCAATGTATCAGCGACCCGGCGATTCATCAGGGAATGAGCTGGCTGCTGCACCATGCGCCGCCGGCGCTGCACCTGATTATCGGCAGCCGCAGTCAGCCGCCTTTAGCCCTGAGCCGTCTGCATATGCAGGATCAGCTGCTGGAGGTGTACGACCCCGAGCTGCGCTTTAGCCCCAGCGAAGCCCGCGCCTGGTTCGCCGGCGCGTCGGGGCTGGATCCGCAGGCGATCCCCCGGCTTATCGCGCTCACGGAAGGGTGGATCGCGGGAATGAAAATGGCCGCGCTCTCTGCGGACGCTTCCGCGGCGATGGGCCTCAGCGCCGGCTCACGGTCAATCTCCCGCTATCTGGATGAAGTCATTTTCGCGCCGCTGCCTCCCGAGGTGTTCGACTTCCTTTTGCAGACCTCGATGCTTAATCGCCTGCATCCGGACCTGTGCGACGTCGTCTGCGGCCGCAATAACGCCAGGGCGATGCTGGCGTGGATAGAGCGGCATAACCTGTTTCTTTCCGCGCTGGATGAAAGCGGCCTTTGGTTTCGCTATCACCCGCTGATGCGCGACGCGCTGCTGCACCGCCTGCGGCACAGCGGTGAGATTGATATTCGCCAGCTGCACGACCGCGCCAGCGGCTGGTTCGCCTCACAGCAGCTGTGGGCCGAGGCGATACGCCATGCGCTGGCCGCCGGGAAGTCGGCGGCGAAGGATGCGGAAGCCGGCGCGCAGTCGCTGGCGGAAGAGGGGGATATCGATACCCTGGTGCAGTGGATCCGCTATCTGCCTGCGAATCCTGACCCGTCGCGCATTGCGCTGCAGCTGAACCTGGCCTGGGCGCTAGCCCACCGCTTCCGGTTCAGCGAAGCCCGCCAGCTGCTGGACGCCATTGAGATGCAATCGGCGGCGCATGGCGAGGCGCTGGCCCACAGCGCGTGGGTTAAGCTGCGGGTGGTTCGCGCGATCTGCGAAGCCTTTGCCGACAATATCGACCGCAGTATCGCCATTGTCGAACCGCTGCTGCGCGAGGTGCCCTGCGGCGATATCTGGGTCGATGGTCTGGTGTGCAATATCCTCAGCTACTGCCATCTGGCGGACTCCCGGCCGCAACAGGCGCTGGAGGTGCAGCAGCGGGTATCCGGCGTTAGCCTCGCTAACCGCAACCTGTTCGTGACGGTTTACCGGGCGTTCGTCATGGCGCAGAGCTATCTGCGTCAGGGAAATCTCGCCGAAGCGGAACGCCAGGCGGCACGGGCGCTGCGCTACGCGGAGCGGCACGCCGGCGAGAACGCCAGCAGCGGCGCAACCCTTGCGCCCATCCTGGCGGAGATCGCCTGGGAGCAGGGGAAGGGAGAGCAAGCGCAAAGCCTACTGGTTCCGCGTCTGGAGACCATCGACAGCTTTTGTCCGCCCGATGGCCTTAGCCGCAGCTACATCGTTCTGGCCCGCCAGGCCCGGGAAACGGGGCGGCTGGCGGAGGCCGAATCACTATTACTGCATGCCGAAGGACTGGCGGCCCAACGCGGCTGGCTGCGGGCGCAGGCGCCGCTGCTGGCGGAGCGGATCGCCGTCGCGCTTCACGCGGGCGACAAACAGGCCGCTGAGGCGCTGCTGCTTCGTCTGCAGAGCCTCAGCCAGACGGAATCCGTCGGCGGATATATCACCATCGGCCAGAGCCGCCTCCTTATTGCCGTCGGCGAACCGCTGGGCGCCGCGCGGCTGCTGGATACGCTGGCCGGCGTGCGGGAAAGCAGCGGCGAGCGGCTGTTCGCCGTGCGTTTGCGGCTCAGGCAGGCGCTGGCCCTCTGGCGTGCCGGCGAGCGGGAGCTGGCGATGGCTATCTGCCGACCGGCGCTTGCGCGCGCGCTGCATCAGGGGCTATGGCGCAGCCTGCTGGAGGGGAGGGAAGAGATGGCTGCGTTGCTGGCTGAAATACACAAGCGCGGCGCGGCGGATGATGCGCTGACCGCCGATATCGCCGTTTTGCTGTCGCGCTTCGCCGCCGCCGGGATCGTGATTGATAGCGCCCGCCCGCAGCCGCTCGCCCTGCGGTTGACCGAACGGGAGCAGCAGACCCTGAGTTTGATTGCCGACGGCTATTCCAATAAGGGCGTCGCGCGCGAGCTGGGTATTTCGGCGGAAACCGTCAAGTGGCACCTTAAGCAGCTGTATGAAAAGCTGCAGGTGAAGGGGCGCATCCAGGCGGTAAACCAGGCGCGCGAATGGCGCCTGTTAGGCTAGCGCAATGGGGCGTTCTCGCTCAGCGCCGGGCCGCGGTAATCGCCGCCCAGCGCTTTAATCAGGGTGATATCGGTGCTGAGCCGCTGGGCCTGGATATCCAGCAGCAAAAGCTGCTGCGCGATAGCCGGGCGACGCGCCTCCTGCGCCGCATAGTAGCTGACCAGCCCGCGCTGATGGTGCGCGCTGGCGCTGCGGGTGGTCACCATCGCCGCCGTCACTTTCTGCTGCTGCAGCGCGGCCTGCTGGTTCAAATCGTTCAGCTGGCTGGAGCTAATCGCCACGTCGCGCACTGCGTCCAGCACCGCCTGGTTGTACTGCTTAATCAGGATATTGCTCGCCGTACGCGTCGATTTCAGGGTGGCGTTTAAGCGCCCGCCGTCAAACAGCGGTAAATAGAGCCCCGGCAGTATGTTGATCTGCTGGAAGGAGGACTTAAACAGGTCGCCGACGCTCAGCGCGTTGTAGCCCCAGAAGGCCTTGATATCAAAGTGCGGGTAAAAGGCCGCTTTTGCCGCGTCCACCTGGCTCATCGAGGCGCTGACGTAGCCGCGCAGGGCCTGGAGATCCGGGCGGCGGGCCAGCAGCTCAAACGAGAGCGAGTCCGGGAGCGTTTCCTGCAGCGCCGGCAGCGCCACCGGGTGGATCTCCGGCATGCTATGCGCATCAGCGCCGATCAGCGCCCGCAGGGTTTCCCGATACTGCGTTATCGTTCCCTGCGCCGTAATCACCTGCTGCTGCGCCGCCAGCAGTTCATCCTGGGCGTTGGCGACATCGACGCTATCCTCGACGCCGCGCGCGGTACGATGCTCATGGGCCTGCACCGAGAGACTGGCGATGGCCTCCAGTTGGTTGAGTAATTCGATTTTCTGGAAGGTTGCCTGCATCGCGAAATAGAGCTGGGCGACGCTGCTGGCGAGATCCAGCTCGATACCGGCGGTCTCCGCCTGGCGGGCGTTCTTTTCGCCAATCGCGGCGGCGACGCGGGCGCGGTCGGCGCCCCATAAATCGATATTCAGCGTTGCCCCGACGCCGACCGTATTCAACGTGTACCAGGGGCCGTTTTTATCCACCGGCAGGGAGAAGGAGTAGGGCCAGGTGAACTGTTTATTGGTCACCCGCAGGCGGTTTTGCGCCGCCACGGCGGTAGCCTGAACGCCCATTGCCGACTGCGCCAGCTCCACCGTGGACTGCGATTGTGAAATACGCAGCCGCGCAGCCTGCATAGTGGGTGAATTCTGCAACGCGCGGTTGACCAGCATATTGAGCTGGGGATCCTGATAGCCTTCCCACCATCGCGCCGTCGGCCAGCCGCTGTTCGCGAGGTGGATCACCTGCGCCAGCTCGGCCTGCTGCGGGTTGACCAGCGGCACCTGGCCGGGATCGTCCTGGATTAACGCGCACCCGGTTAACAGCGTCAGGGCGAAGGCAAGCGCCGAGGTACGCCAGACGCGCGGAGGAGGAGTGATTTTTATCATGAGCGGGTTGCCTGTCGCGGAATAACGGAGGATGCAAAGGGCCACGTTGGCAGCGCTGCCAACGCGTTGACCAGCGGCGCGCCAAACGGATTCGCCGGGTCCGGGAGAAGCGCCTGAGAGCGTTCTGCGGCGGTTTGCTGCGCGTCGATACCGGCGGCGTAGTCCTCAAGTCGCGGGGCGCAGCGGGCTAAAAAGGTATCCCCCGGCGCCGCGTACAGGCGATAGCCTTCACTGAGGCGCAGGATCTCTTCTGCCTGACGAAAACTCGCCCGCGTCGGCCAGTTTTTGGCTTCCGGCCACGGGTGGGCGTAGGTTCCCAGCGGCTCGGCGGACACCCGGTTGATTAAGGTTTCACTCTCGGTCAGCGCGGCAAAGAGCGGTACCAGTTGAACCTCATCGTCGCGGGCGGCGAGGGTCTGCGCCAGCTGGCGATAGAGCTGCGCCAGACGCGCTTTAAGCCGCGGTGCTTCGCTATCGGGCCATAAATAGAGATGAACAATCGAGGAGACCAGCACGCCGAGCAGGATACCGATAACCCGGTCGCGCAGTTCAGTAAGGTTGCTGAGCGGGCCAAACCAGCTGAGGAACGCCAGCGCGAAGGTAAAGCCTATCTGAATGCCGGCGTAGGCGATGCGCTCTGAGCCTGCCGCAATCCACGCCGCCAGCGCGAAAACCGGCAGGGTCATCGCCAGCAGGCCGCTCAGCGAGTCGGTCCAGGGCTGCACAAAGACGATCAGCAGTAGCGCAATCAGCGTGGCCAACAGCGCGCCGCCGATGCGTAGCCACGTTTTCTGCATGGTGGCGCCCAGGCCCGGCTGGGCGACGATCACGCAGCTCAGCATGATGGTGTGGATGCCCTGCCAGTCTGCGGCGGTGTAAAAGACGTAGCACAGCAGCGTCGCCAGCAGCGTTTTCAGGGCAAAGTGCAGATAGGCCGGGTTGGACCACGCGTCCGGCAAAAGCAGCGGCGCTTTTTCCACTTCGCCCCGCGGCAGCGGAACGGCTTCGCCGCGCGCCAGCCGCGCCAGCACCTCGGCGATTTCCTGCAAAATGGCGCTGTTATCACTATCGCGTGGGACCACCAACGTCTGAATATCCGCCGCTGCCGTCGCGGGCAGATTGTCCGCCAGCGCGTTAAGTTCGCGGGCTATCCGCCGACGCGCATCGGGATGGTCGTCGCCCGGCTGGAGCAGCGCCGTCAAATGGTAGCAGCGCAGCGCGGCGGCCATCAGCGATTGCCAGGCCTGCGGGCTGGCGGCGATCTCCGGCGTGGCGCGCGCGGCCTGCTGATACAAGGACTGCAGCTGGTTAAACTGCCCGGCGATCTCGGTAAAGGTAGGCTGCGGCTCTCCTTCATCCGGTTGGCTAAGCACCTTCGCCGTCTGGCGCAGCATCACCACCAGCCGGGCTTTAAACTGATAGCCGGGAAAGGCCTGCTGGAAACAGGCGTTGACCAGCAGCGTCACCAGAATGGCGGTATTAATCGCCACCCATAGCCACAGCAGCAGGCGTACCAGAATTTCGCTCTGGCTGGTCATCGACGGGAAGGTTTGGGCGTAGATGACCGCCAGCGCCACCACGAAAAACGCCAGCCCCAGCTTGCCGAGCACCCGCATCAGGTAAATGGCGCAGAAGAACAGGATCACCGAGGCGACCAGGCGAATTAGCGGATAGTCATAGGTCCACTTGATAATCAGCAGCACGCCGCCCAGCGCGACGCTGACGGTGAGCACGAAAACCACGCTGACCAGCTTAATCATCAGCACGTTAGGCTGGCTGACGTAAAACACCACGATCAGCGCCACGGCGAGGAAGGGAATATGCAGCGTCATAAACAGCACGATCAGCACCGCGCAGCTGAGCGTCAGGCGCAGGGTGTAGTTCGCCCGCCCCGGCGCATCGCGGAGTTCACGGGTGAGAAATGGCCACAGGCTCTGCATCCCGTCTCCTTATTGCGGCTGGAGAACGGCGCTGGCGGAGGCGCCCATACGGAACAGGGCCGGGTCGGGGTCTTTGACGGCGATTTTGACCGGGAAGCGCTGGGAGACGTGGACCCAGTTGATACTCTTCTGGATGACCGGCAGGCCCTCGATGACGCTGCCGCCGTCGGGCAGAACGCCGGTGCCGACCGAGTCGACCACGCCCTCGAAGGTGCGGCCGTGGTTGGTCATGACGGTGATTCTGGCCGGAACGCCGGGCCGCACGTTCTGCAAGTCGGTTTCGCGGAAGTTCGCCACCACGTACCAGTGGTCGTCATCCAGCAGGGTAAAGACCGGCTTAAGGGCGGAGGCGTACTGGCCGATCGTCGTTTTCAGCGCTACCACCACGCCGTTAAACGGCGCGCGGACTTCGGTAAATTCGAGATGCAGCTCGGCCAGCGCAATCTGCGCGAGGATCCCCGCCCGCTGCGCCACCATGGCATCAACGCCGGTCACGGCGGCGGAAGCCTGTTTCGCCTGCAACAGGGTGGCCTCCAGTTCGGCGCGCGCCGCTTTTTCGGCCGTTCGCGCCTGATCAAGATCTTCTTGTGAGGCAAACCCTTGCGGCACCAGCGGTTCAAGACGAATGCGTGAAGAGGTGGTCTGCTTAACCAGCGCTTTAGCGCGTTCAACGGCGGCGCTGACCGACTGCGCGTTGTACTCCTGCGCTTTGATCGTGCGCTGGGTCAGCATAATCTGCGCATCAAGCGTGGTCAGCCGCGCCTTGGCATCATCAAGCATCGCCTGGTAGGGACGCGGGTCGATGCGGAACAGTAGATCGCCTTTTTTCACCCGCTGATTGTCGCGAATCGGCATCTCGACGATCCGCCCGCTCACTTCCGGCACCACGTCGATGGTGTCGGCATACACGTAGGCATCGTTGGTTTCCGGCGAGGTTTGCAGCTGCCAGATAACCACAATCAGCGCCACGATAGCGGCGAGAACGAGCGCCAGCAGGGGCCATTTTTTGCGGATAACGCTTGAGCGGGATTGAGTCATAGGTATCTAGTTTACGAAGAACAGGAACCACAGAATCGTGGCGAACAGGAACATCAGCGCCAGATAGCTGAAGACCAGCGGAGAAAATCGCGACTGCCATCCTTGACGCACAATCAGGATATGGCAGGGAATAAGTAATAGCGAGGCGCCTAATAAGCAGAAGAACCAGCCTGGAAAGGCGGCGCCTAATACCGGAATCGCTGGGGATAATGAGCAGCCGGTGAGCGTAAATAACGAGAATAAGAGCGAAGGGCGCGCCAGCTTTACAATGCGATTCAAGACTAAATACCTGAGTGCTCGGGTTAGGATGGAATGAGTTTAATCTCACTGCCGGGGAAATTAAAGATGGATATAACAGAAGTGTCCGTATTTTATCGGCAATCAGAACATTTTCTTTGGCTAAAGAGTGCATAGAAAATCATTCATTCTGCATTAACGGCGTGCGGCTACCGAAATAAAATTTCACCCGTCGCCGATAGTCAGCGGTTGTTGGCAGGGCTATGCTTAAAGACAAAGCTATAAAAATAGTCAGAACTGAGGCAATGTCATGGATAAAGAACTACTGGAAGCGGGCTATCGCGCCTATACCGGCGAGAAGATCGATGTCTACTTTAACACCGATATCTGTCAGCACTCGGGCAACTGCGTGCGCGGCAGCGCGAAGCTTTTCAACCTGAAACGCAAACCGTGGATCGTCCCCGATGAAGTGGACGTGGCCACGGTGGTTAAGGTTATTGATACCTGCCCGAGCGGCGCACTGAAGTATCGCCAAAAATAAGCGAGGAAACGATGGAAATACTGGAAGGTCATAATAAGTTTTACGTCAATGACGCCGACGGGAATCAGGTGGCGGAAATTGTTTTTGTGCCCACGGGCGAGCACCTCAGCATTATTGAGCATACCGATGTCGACCCCAGCCTGAAAGGCCAGGGAGTAGGGAAAAAGCTGGTAGCGAAAGTGGTGGAAAAAATGCGCGGCGAGCAGCGTAAAATTATTCCACTATGCCCGTTTGCCAAACATGAATTTGATAATACCCGCGAGTACGACGATATCCGCGCCTGAAATAAATGCGCCAGCGCGCTGGCGCAATTATTTTAGCCTGGTGCGGCTGGCGACGTATTCTGGCGATTTTTCATCCGTCGATAAGGCTCAGATTGCGACCGGATAAAAGCTGGTGGATAAGGTCACTGACGTTTTCCCGCTCCACCGGCGGCGAGATGAGATAACCCTGAAAACGATCGATTCCCAGCGCTTTCAGTCGGTTGAATTTATCCAGGCTGTCCACGCCTTCGGCAACACAGCGGCTACCGGTTAGCTGGCAGTAGTAAAGCAGGCTTTTGATCAGAGCCAGGGCGTGAGGATCGCGCTGCATATCGTTGACGATGCTCATATCCAGCTTATAGGCGCTGAAGCTGACCGATCTCACCGGAAACATGACGCTACTTTGTGAAAAGCAGTCATCGAGCATAATGGCAAAGCCCTGCTTGCGTAGCCGGGAAATATTGTCGGCAATTTTACTCTGCAGGTTGAGGTCCAGGGTTTCAGCAAATTCCAGTACCAGCCTCGAGGACAGATGGGGCTCGCGCAGCTGCTGGCGCGCGGTCTCCAGCATGCGGATCAGGTTGTCATTGCTGGCGATAGCGGCGGGAATATTGACTGAGAAATAAAACTCACCTGGATGTAAATTGATATTCTCCACGGCCTCGCGAAGCACAAAGGCCGTCAACACCAGCCAGGCGTACGCGGAACGTATCTGCGGTAAAAACTCGCCGGGAAGCAGAACCTGTCCTTTTTGCCGCCAGCGAGAGAGGATCTCTAACCCTTTTAGCCGCATCCGATCGTCAGTGATGGGCTGGAAAACCGGGAAAATTTGCCGACAGTGAATCGCGTGGACAAATTCGCGCTCAAAGGCGGAAAGCGCGGCATCCGGCTGGCTCTTCTGCCCTTTTGTCTGGCTCCCGGGGAAACGGGTTGCCAGCTGAGGATAATGTTCCACCATTTTTTTCAGTCCTGCGGTTCGCTGGTTATAAAGCGTTTTGTGACTAATGCCGCGGCGCTTTGCCTGGGCGTTGACGCTGTATCCGCTGAGTAGACCGAGAATGGCATTGAGCTCCGGCCGGGTGAGCCCGCCAGGGCGCTTTCCGCCGAGGCGTATCTCTTCGTCGGCAAGCTGCTTAAGCGAAGGATATCTTTGCAGAATGTAGTCCTGGAGCACTGCGGTCAGGCTGGGGACGGGCAGGTCCGAGGCGGCGGATCGCACTTCAGAAAGTAAATGGTGATCGATGACCTGATGCAGCAGCGTATGCCACAGCCAACTGGCCGGGCTGCGGCTAAGGATCAGCATCGGCAGCGGCGTTGCCGAATGTTCGAGAAACGCAGCGGCTTGCTGTAGGGTGGCGAGCAGCCTGGCCGGGGTTTCCGGCAGAAAAACGATGATGCGGCGAATGTCCGCGTCGCCGGGAAGCGTCGTCGCATCCGACGGCAGCACAACGGGCTGCATGCTGTTGGCCATCATCACTTTGACTAATCCATCGGCGACCAGCGAGCAGGGTGAAAGAATATAGTCCATTCCCGTTCTATCACGCGCCGCTGGCGCGTTACTGGTAAACAAAGGTCACCCCAATAATGGATTGCACGTTGCCCGCGGTGACCTGGCCGCTGGTACGCGCATAGGTTGCGGTGAGTCCCAGGTTGACCGCGGAGGTGCCCACGGTTCCCATGGAGACGGTACTGTTTGAACGCAGGATGGTGCCATTGCGCAGTAGCTGAACGCCAATGCCCTGAGCCGGTGAGGCGGAGGAGGTATTGGTGAAAACGGTGTTGGCGCTATCCGCCGTGGTGCCGGAGAGGTAAAAACCTATCTTTTGATTTTGCCCGCAGCGTACCGTGAGCGGAACAGCGGTCGAACCCGGGTACTCAGGCAGCGTTACCGTGACGTTGCGAGCGGAAACATCGCAGCCGCCCGTCGGGATGATCACGCTATTGTTGGCATAGATGTTCCAGGTAAATTTTGAGGTACGAACGTTACCGCCGCCGTTGATATCGGAGCCCACCTGATACATCACCAGCGTAGCGATATGCGAGCCGGCGCTTATCGCCAGTCCGGAGGCGGTGGATATTGGCGTCAGGTAGAGCTGGGTATTCCAACTCGTGTAGTTACCGGAAGTAAAGTTGTGGCTGGCAGTTGGGGAATTTAGCGGGAAACTGTAGCTAACCCCGTAATATTTTAAAGAGCCCGTGAAGTTGGTAAGCAGGCCGCTATAGGCCGATCCCTGTAGCATGCTTACCATGTCGTTGCGCCTGTCCGGTGCGTCATTTTTACAATAAATCGAACTGGATAAGTCGACGACCAGGTTCTGCCCGGCCCCGAGGCTTGGCTGCAGGTTAACGTAGACGTTGGATACTTTTCCGCCGGAATCGCTATTTAATATGGTGCCGGTGGAGTCGTAGCAGGTATAAGCTCTGACGCTGGTGGAAAAGCCCGCTAACACAATCGCTAGCCACAGCGCCTTGACCAGCGCCATACGACATCTAAGGGGGGCGGTAATCCGCTGATTCATAACGTTCTCCTGCCTTATAGCCAGGTGTAGGTGACGTTAATCACCGCCTGGATTGTTCCTTGCGTTGGCCCGCCGTTAACCGTCAGCGCCCTGACGCGCAATGGAAAGCGGGTGGATTGCGTGGCATCGTTGACGGCCACCGTTTTGCTTGTGCCGTTGTTAAACCGGGCTCCGCTGGTGTCCTGCAACTCCAGCTGGAGGTTGCCCGCCGTTCCCTGATTTTTGTAGTAGCCCGTGCTGTCCGCCGTTCCGCTGAAGGTGGCGGTGACCCGCGAGGTGCCGACCGGACAGTTGCTGAGATCGAGGGTGACGTCATGCCAGCCTGATGCCGAGCCGGGTGAAAGCATATTAAAGGTGTATAAATCACCGAGGTCGACGGTGGCCTTCGGGGTGGCGATGGTGCAGGGTTTGGCCACCACTTTGCCGTTAACGGTAATGGTCACATCGGCGGCTTGGGGGGCGCTGGCGAAAGTCATGATTACCGCCAGCAGCCAGGGTGCATGAGTCCATTTCATTTCAGCCTCCGGTTACTGAAATTCAAGCGTGAAGGTTGCGGTGGCATTAACGTGTCCTGCCGTAATCGGGACGCGCGCGGCCATCAGCCGGGCGTAAAAGTTCAGGGTGTTGGTCTGCCCGGGTTTCAGCGTGGTCCACGCGATGTTTGACGAGGGGGCGTTGAGCAGCAGGGGGGCCCGGCTGCCGTTAAGGATCTGCACGCCGATGCCGGACGCTGCCGATACGCCGCTGTCCAGCTTAAGCAGGCTGGTGTTGTCGCTATCCGCTATGCCGGTAAAGCCGACTTTAACCGCGGTGACGGAGCCGCCGCAGGGCGACAGCACGATGCGAAACGGCACCAGCGGCGTGGTCGTGCCGACGGCATTAAACTGTTTGGCGGCGTTATTCATCAGATCGACGGTAAAATCTTTTGACTCACCTGCGACGGCGCAGGTGTTATCCCTGACATATCCGCTAATCGTGATGGTGCTATCGGCGGCAGGAGTGCTGAAGGAGACCAGAGAGAGTATGGCGCCCAGCAGATACAGGTTTTTTCTCATCATCATGGTTTCCTTAGCGGCACGCTGCCGACAGCTGGCTTAACGCCTGGTTCTGGCTTTCCGGCGGCAGACGGTAGTCGGCTTCACAGCTGGCATCGGGCCCGTCTCCCCACTTCGCGCGCACCTTGCCCGCCATCGGCATTCCGCTCAGATAGACCTGACCGTTATCGGCGACGATGCTGCTATTCTGGCTATCGACAGCGGCGGCTATGGCGCCAAAAGGAACCGGTTTACCGTTGTGGGTCAGCGTCATCAGCAGTTTCATGCCGACGCTGGCCTTAAATTCAGCGCGCGCAATCGCCCCGTGGGTGGGCACAATACTGACCACCGCATCATCAAGGTCGACGTTGTTGGCCAGCGTATTGGTGTTCAGCGCCACCCGGTTTTCCCGGTATTCGGTGGCGTAGGGCAGAACGGCGTAGCCGCGCCAGTCGGTCCGTACCCCGGTCTGGTTTTCTACCTTCACGCCATCCGCTCCGGGGGCTTTGATCAGCACCACCGTGTCGTTCATCGGCTGGCTCAGGGTGATGCCATCAGCGTGGGCCAGCACGCCGCCGCTCAGGCCGTAGTAGAGCTGTTTGATACCGTCGCTGCGGCTGTAGCCGACGTTGGCGTTACCGTAGCCGCCGCGGTAATTCAGCGCCGCGTATCCGGTGCCGCCGCTGTTGCCATCGCCGCCGCCGGCGTAGCCGGTCTGTACGCTGTAGCTCAGGTTGTTGTCCTCCAGCAGCGTGCCGTACAGCCCCGCCAGGCTGGTGGTCCTGCCGTTCAGATCGTTGGACATGCTGTAGCTGGCGTTTCCGTTTCTCCAGGCGGAGGTGCTGTCGGAGCGCATCCAGTGGCTGAACGGGATACTGATGTTGAGCGCCAGCATCTGGTCACGACCCTGCTGCCAGGCGTTTTTGGTCAGGCTGTAGCTCAGGGTCCAGTTGATATCGTCGACGGCGGCGTTAAGCCCGGCCTGGAGCTGCTGGTCGGCGCTGTTGGTTCCCCAGTAGGTCTGGTGGCTGCCGCTCAGGTAAAGCGTGGCGGTACGCCCCAACTGCTGGGTAACGCTGAGCTGTACTTTGCCGCGCTTGTTGTACGCGAGGTTGTAGTAATCGGTGAACTTCGGCTTCATCTGCATCACACCGTCCTGGGTCTCGACGTTGTAGCCGCTCATCCGGCTGTAGGTGGTGTCGGCGAAGCTGAAATAGCCGCGCGTCGAGTAGCGGTAGCCCACCAGTTGAATATTGGTGCCGGTATCCGTCAGCGACTTGTTATAGAGGAAACGTACCGACTGCCCCTGACGCTCGCTGTCATCGGGCAGGGTGGCGTTGGCCTGGGTGATATCCAGCGACAGCGCCCCCAATTGGCCCAGATTTTTGCCGACGCCGAGGTTAAAGGCGCGGTAGCGGTCTGCCAGCTGGGTGCCGCCGTACAGCGTCCAGCCCCCCGGGAGACCACGCATTACGGTGCTTTGGAAGAACTTTGGTTTGTCCTGCCGATCGTTACCGCTGCGGTACTCCCCGGCGGTAACGGCATACCGGGTATGGCCCTCGCGCTGGAGCACCGGAACGGACGAGTAAGGGACGGTGAAGACCTGGCTGCTGCCGTCGGCCTCTTTGATGGTCACCTGCAGATCGCCGCCATTGCCGGCGGAGTAGAGATCGTTGATGGTGAACGGGCCGGGCGGCACCGTGCTCTGGTAAATCTCATAGCCGTTCTGCTTCACCGATACCTGAGCGGTGCCGCGGGCAATGCCGTGGATCACCGGGGCAAACCCCTTCTGGCTGTCCGGCAGCATATTGTCGTCGGAGGCAAGCTGCGCGCCGCGGAAGTTGATGCCGTCGAAGACGTCGCCGTTGGTGTAGCTGTCGCCGAGGGTCAGGCGCGAGCGCAGCAGCGTAATATCACGTTCAAGCCAGGTATTGATGTGCTGCCACTTGTTTTCACTGGTCGACGAGCTGCCGCCGCTGCTGTAGCTCCAGGTGGTGTTGTCGCGCAGGCGCCAGGCGCCAAGGTTCAGCCCGCTCTGCAGGTTCAGGTACGCGTAATTGCTGCTGCCGCCAACGTCGTTGTGCACGTTGTTGCCGGTGAAGTTGTAGTTCAGCAGGCCGGCGTTAATCCCGTGGTCCCAGAGCTCGGGCGGAATATAGCCGCGGGCGCGGTTGCCCATAAACGCCTGGGGTACGGTCAGATACAGCCGCTGCAAGCCGACATCGAAGCGGGTAGTGGCGTCCTTGATGGTTTTGGTTAACGGTACGCAGGCATCGGATGCCAGAGCGCCGATCCCTTCAATGGATAACGTGTTGACGCCCATGCTGGCCAGCTGTCCGCGCGTCAGGCAGGGGACCAGCGAGCGATCGTTTTCTCCGCTATTAAAAGTGACATCGCGGGTGGTCATAAACCCGTCATTGAGGTAAATATCGACGCGATAGGTTCCCGGAGGGACCTCCTGGCCGCTGGCGAATCCTGATAAATCCGCCACGGCGGCAGGGTCATCCGCTAAAAAACGCGGATTAAAATAGAGCTCCGCCTGCACAGAAAAGATCGGTGCGGCAAGTAACAGAGCCAGCGTGATTTGAGCGAAAGCGCGCGTATTCCCCGGCCCGTGGCTGCTTTTACGCTCGGAGTCCAGGTCGTCGAGTCCATATTTCAGATGTGACATAGTCCCTCCGGTCCAAAGTCGCCCGGCTGTCAGTTCTTATTTTTATTTCCGGGAGGACGTGGCCTCCCGTCAGTTATTGCGTGGCGCCCTGTATCCGCGGGGTCAGCGCGCCGTAGTCGTTAATCGTCCGGTATGTAATTTCGCGACCGGCATCGGCGGGCAATTTAACGCTGGCTTCACCCATCGGCGGAACCAGCGCATTTTCCAGCACTCGGGTACCGGCGTTGAGTTCGGTGACCGTCAGGTAGTAGGGGGTGGGATTGATCAGCGTAAGCGTGCCTGCGCCGCGGCGAAACCTCAGCTTTTCCGCAGCCTGATCCGGCGGCAGCGCCAGCTTTGCCGGGCGGTAATAGAGCTTGATGCGGCTGATGATCGCCAGCTGTAGGGTGTTGTCGCTGAGCTTTGATTTGTCCATCGACGGGATCGCCTTGACGTTCATCCAGAACAGCGTTTCCCGATCCTGCGGCAGCTGGTTGTTGGTGGCATCAATGATGCGCAGGGTGTTCTCTTTTTTCCCCTGCATGGCGAACAGCGGCGGGGTGATGACAAAGCGGCCATCCTTCGCGCCGTCGGCATTCTCCACCCATGACTGGATTAAATAAGTGCTCTTTCCGTCGTTGTTGGTGACCGCCAGCTGAACCTGCTTTTGTCCGGCAGGATAGATGACGCGGGTCGCCCCCAGCGCCACGCCAGCCTCGGCGCGAGCGGTAAATCCCATGGTGGCTATCATCAGCGCCCCCGCCAGTAAACCGCGCGTTATCGCCCGTGTTGTTCTCACGTTTACCCCTTTTATCGTCACCGTCTTTTCCTGTTTTCGGTTCGTCTGCTGATTCATTACTGGTAGGTCAGGGAGAACCAGGCCTGAGCGTTGGCTGCGCCTCCGGTGACCTGATGCCCTGTTGCCCGGTATTTCGCCACGAAGTGCAGCGTGGTTGGCCCGGTATACAATTTTGTCCACGCGGCGGGAGGGCTATTTAGTGGGATCAGATGGTCATCTTTATCAAACAGAGCAACGCCCACGCCGGTTGCGATTCCTGGTCCTTCACCGACCGAGAGCACGTCCGGGTTTTTACCATCGGCGATGCCGTGAAACGCCACGCCAACGCGCTCGCTGACTGCGGTGCTGCACTCCTGCAGGTGGATATCGAAGGGAACCGGATTCGTATCTTCCCCGGCTGAATGAAGCCGATTACTGCCGATCTGTCCCATATTGACCGTCATCTGCTGGTCGCCAGCTTCAACGCGGCAGGACTCGGCAATGATGATGCCCTGAAAGCGCATATTTCCGCCGGGCAGCGTGACGTTCCATTGATTACCGGCCAGCGCCAGCGATGGGAGCAAAAATATCAACAGACCTGACTTCATCCTTTGCATCGTTATCACCCGAGTTCCGTTATGGATAACGGGCCTTCCTGGCCCGATATGCTTCCCTGCCTGATGAATGAATTACTGGTATTGCACTTTGAAGGTCGCGTCAGCGTTAGCGGTACCGGCAGTGGCTGCAGCGGTCGCATAGTAGCGCGCCTGGAACGGGATGACGTTGGTGCCATCGTTCAGGGTGGAAGCTGCGCTGAAGGTCGCGCCATCCAGCACCAGCGGCGTACCGGTACGGTCCAAAATCTGCACGCCGACGTTATTCGCGCTGCCTGCCGCGGAGCTTTGCAGCGCCAGTACGGTGGTGTTGGTGCTGTCAATTGCGGTACCGGTGAAAGCGACGGCGGCCTTGGTGGCCACGGTGGTATCACAATCGTTCAGCTGAATATTGAAACCGACAGCCGTACTGGTGCTGCCTGGAGTAGCGAGTTTTGCCGAACGAACCTGGCCCATTGGAACGGTCTGATCGATTGAACCCGCGTCAATGGCGCAGGCTGCGTTGACGACTTCCCCTTTAAAATGCACCGTGCCGCCATTAACCGTGGTGTCGGCCAGCGCCGCCGCGGAGCTCAGAGACAGGGCTGACAGAACAACGATTGCCAGTGTTTTGATCTTCATGTTGTTTTCCTTTGTACAATATCGGGATTACGAACCGATCTGGCCGTCATCATGACCTCCAGGAATTTCATGTATCAGCCGAAGTTTTCGGCTGCGGTTCTGCATGTTTTTCACCCAAACAATGAGACATTTGGGGCCATTTTGACTCATTGGTGAATTTGACTTAAATTTTGATATTGAGGTTACTTATTTAGAGTTTTAAGCTTATTTTTTAAATTTTATCGATATAATAAGTTGAAATAATAAGGCATAAACGAGCCATGGATGGCTATCGGCAACGCATCGTCAGAAAGGATGGCCAGCGAAGAGAAGAGAGATTCTGAAAAAGAATTAAAATAAAAAGTCATTATTAATCAATGTGATATTGATTTTCATGCTCTATTTGATACATTCGGTGGTTGCAAAAGGTTACTGAATATTTTTATGATGCACACAGTTTGGCCCCAATTGACCTGTTCGGTAAGTTATTTTCCCTTATTTATCAATTTCTTATTTTCAACTTTCTGATTTTGTAAATTCAACTCCATCAGGTTATGGCGTTCCCAGAGTCCGGCAAATCGCGCGGCGTTGCTGGCCGTATAGCGTACGGTATGGCGAATGTTTCGATGGCCGAGGTAGTCCTGGATAAGGCGGGTATCCGCTCCTCTCTCCGCCAGCTCGTAACCGCAGGCATGGCGCAGCATATGCGGGTGAGTATGCGTTGCCGTCCCTGCGTCTATGCCGGCGGTTCGGATAATTCGGTAGGCTTGCTGACGGGAAAGCGGGGTACCGCGTCGCGATATAAACAGCGCATCGGTTTTTTGCGCGCCTTTCCAGGCGGCGCGTAACTGGCTCCAGCACCTGATGGCGTCACATTCATCGATCATCAGGGGATGTACGGTGGAGAATCCATTCTTCAGCCGTCGAATATTGATGCGGCCTTCGACCAGATCGAGGTCGCGATAGTGCAGATCGAGTAATTCACTAATCCGCATACCATGACGAAAAGCGAGCAGGATAAGACAGTAATCCCTCTCTCCCGTTGGCCCATGACGGGCTGCCTGCATCATCGCCTGTACTTCTTTACCGGTAAGAAAACGACGTCGGTTCACAATAAATAACTCCTGATATGATCTTGAAAATTAACACGACCCAGCTGACCGCTGGGGGCGCTCACAAATAATCCGTAAGGTTAATCACGTATTATATGAAGGGGATTATCATAGTTGAATAATGACATTATATAGCGGCTGCGGCGCAGAATATTGTCAGATAGTAAATCTTATTCTTATAGATTTTATTGATAGCCACAACATCGGCGTCGTGGTTCTCTTTCAGGTGTATAAAAATGAAAGGAAAAAATATGGTTGCGAGTATTTTAAACGGATGAGTGTTGATGCATTTATATCCAGGGTTATGCGTGGGGTGTTAATAAGATAAATCATCACTGAACTGTGAACTTGCCGGAACAATAATCATAAACAGCGTATGGTTATCTTTTTAATGTTTGCCGCTGCCAGTTGGTTATTTTGACGCCATCCTTGGCATCGAGTGCTACGGCAGAACAGGGCTCCGCTGTCTGTCTCTGCTTTCGTCCCAGATACCATAGAAACGGCCAGCGTTGCTGGCGGTATACCATACGGTATGGCGGATGTTGCGGTGACCCAGGTAGTCCTGGATAAGACGAGTATCAATGCCCATATTGGCCAGGGCGAAGCCACATGAATGGCGGAGCATATGCGGGTGAATTTCGAGCGATAGCCCGGCATTATCGCCAGATGCGGAAATAATCTGATAAAACTGCTGGCGAGACAGAGGATTACCTTTTCGCGAAAGAAATAGCCATTCACTGTCGGATTGCGGGTATGCGGCGCGGACCTGTAGCCAGTTTTTTAATGCACGGATTTCTTTATTCAACAAAGGATGCGTTGTCGAAAATCCATTTTTGAGGCGGTGAATATAGATGCATTTAGAACTGAGGTCGATATCGGAAATTTGCAGGCGGCATATTTCACTGGCGCGTAATCCGTGAATAAAACACAATAATGTCAAACAATAATTACGCGTGGCATGTGCGCCACTGTTGGCCGCTTTGAGTAATGACTCAATTTCGTTGTGAGTCAGGAAGTTCCTTTTTTTTAAAATAGCATTGCTTTTCATTGAGTTCCCTTTATTATGCAGTCGGCTAACGCATTTTTTGGCCGTTATCAGGTAATGATTAAGCTCGTCTGCATGTGCATTATTTATTGCTGCTGCGGGCAATATTTAAGCGATGTGACTTCTTTTGGATAGGCAGTTTTTATATTTATATTTTTGTTTGGCGTTACTCTTTGGGATAGGGCCCATATCCTGCTCATTGTTTTCTCCTTAAGTGGGTATACAGCAGTATATAACTTCTAATATTGTTAACCATACTGCAAAAACCTTCTTATGAATAGGGGAAACAGGAAGCACAAGAATTCTGGCGGATGGTAAGAGTTATTTTATTTAAAGTGAGATAAACCTTAGCTGCTGCTAAGAGGATTATATCGGAAGGGCGCATAATCAAAAATGAGGCTGATAAGGATCCCGGAGTCGCGTGTGGGCTAATTTAAAGTGAGGTTATGGCTGATGAAAAAATAGCCGTGAAGCGGGGCGTTTTTTTAATAACGCAGTGGCGAGAGCAGACCGGCCGCTCACGCCTTATACTTCCCCCTACCTCAACTGCTCCACGAACAGCAGGGCGGCTACGGCGACCATCATCACGCCGGAAGCCATACTGACCTTTCGTGCGATTTGAGGCCGGGTCGCCAACAGCGCTCTGGCGCCGTAGCCGACCAGTAAATAGACCAGCGTGCAGGTCACCAGATGTATACCGCCCAGCGCCGACATCTGCTGGGCCAGAGACCAGCTCCCCTGGGGGTCGGTAAACTGCCGGCAGCAGGGCCAGAAACAGAAGAAAGACTTTTGGGTTCAGACCGCTAATGCATAGCCCCTTAATCGCCCAGCGATTCCAGCTATCCGCGCTGTATTGCTGGCTGCCTGGCGTTGGCGGATGGCGCAAAACAGCGATCCCCAGCCACATCAGATAGCCTGCGCCCAGCAGGGTAATCGTCGACAGCGCCAGCGGGTGGCCGGCGATTAACACGCCGATTCCGGCGACGACGATCAGCGTGGCCAGCAGGTGGCCAGACATGAGTCCCGCGACGGCGGGTATCACGCGGCGTCCGTTGATTCCCGCGCTGATGGTATAGGCCCAGTCAGCGCCCGGCGTGATGATCAGCAGAAAGGAGACCAGCCAAAAGCTGGCGATAAAGCTCATTTCCATGGTCAGCGCACCTCTGCGTGGTAACGGCAGTTTCTCATCATTTTCCCTCGTTAAGCGGCGGTTGTTTGAGGGAAAGAATATCGAGTTTATTGCGCAATGAGCTTTCAATGTTATGCTCTTAAGCGGTCTTCTGAGGGAAAATATTCCAAATGGATAGCATCGATCGAAAAATTCTTGCTGAGCTCCAGGCCGACGGGCGACTGTCGATAACCGAGCTGGCCGAGCGGGTGAATCTCAGCCTTTCGCCCTGTCATCGACGGCTGCGGACGCTGGAGCAGGAAGGCGTCATTACCGGCTACCGGGCCAATCTGGATCCGGCCAAAATGGGCTTCAACTTCCTGGCGATTGTCTTCGCGACGTTAAAAGAAGGCGATAAGAAAGCGGTGAGCGCGTTTGAGGACGCGGTAGAAGAGATCCCGCAGATCGTGCTGGCGCAGCGCCTGTTTGGCGATCCGGACTACCTGATGCACGTGGTGACGCGCGATCTCCCGGCGTTCCAGAAACTGTATGATGACAAGCTCTCGGCGATGCCGGGCGTGCAGCACCTGCGCTCTACGCTGGTGATGAAGACGGTTGTGCAGGATCGCCCATTTCCGCTCGGTAAGGGGTGAGCGTAACACGGAGGACAGATGCAGCATCGCCTCCGGGAAAATAATGGCAACAATGTCAGCGACTTATTCCAGGCCGGCGTGGGTTAACCCTTTTCCAGCAGGCGCATAAAAACCGTCAGCGCTTCATCCAGCTGCTGGCGCTGCGTTGCGGAAAGCCCGCTCAGCAGCTGCCGCTCATTCTCCACGTGGCTTTCCACCGCCTTATCGATAAGCTCTCGTCCCGCTGGCGTTAGCGCCACCAGCATACTGCGGGCATCTTCCGGGTTCGGCTGGCGGCTTATCAAGCCCCGTTTTTCCAGCGCCTTCAGACGATGGGTCATGGTGCCGGAGGTGATCATTAACGTTGAAAAGAGCTGGGTTGGCGACAGCATGAACGGATCGCCCGCCCGGCGTAACGTCGCCAGCATATCAAACTCCCAGCGCACCAGATCGTGGCGCACAAAGGCCGCTTCGATGCGCGGCTCCAGCAGCATCGTGCAGCGTTTCAGGCGGCCGATCGGCCCCATCGGGCTGCAATCGAGATCGGGGCGCTCCCGTTTCCACTGTTCAAGAATGCGATCCACGGCGTCGGTCTGCGGTGATTTGTCCATTAATGCTCACTTGTCTTGATATCAAGATAATTGTCGGTACATACTTAGGCCACAATTTACCTTGATGTGAAGATAAAATCATGGCCTTTGTTTCACGTAATTTGATCGTTGATTTACTGCTGACCGCGCTGGCGCCCGTCATCTGGGGCAGCACCTATATTGTGACCTCGCAGTTTCTGCCGCCCGATCGGCCGTTTATCGCCGCGCTGCTGCGGGTTCTGCCGGCCGGGATCGCTCTGCTGATCTGGAGCCGCCGTCTCCCGCTGCGCGCCGAGTGGTGGAAGCTGATCGTCACCGGGATCCTCAATATCGGCGCGTTTCAGGCGCTGCTGTTTATTGCCGCCTATCGGCTGCCGGGCGGTCTGGCGGCGGTGATTGGCGCCATTCAGCCGCTGCTGGTGATGCTGCTGGCCTGGTGCGTCGATCGTCAGCGATCGCCCTGGCTGGCGGTGCTCTCGGCATTGATGGGGATCGCAGGGATGGCGATGCTGCTGCTGTCACCGCAAACCACCCTTGAACCGCTGGGGATTACCGCCGCATTTCTGGGGGCGATGAGTATGGCGCTGGGAACCTGGCTATCGCGCCGCTGGGCGATCGCTTTGCCGGTCGTCGCGCTAACCGGCTGGCAGCTGCTGATTGGCGGTATCGTACTGGCGCCGATGGCGTTTTTGGTCGATCCGACGCTGCACCATGTGACGCTGACTCAGGCGGCGGGCTATCTCTGGCTGTGCGTTGCCGGGGCGATGCTGGCATACGGCCTGTGGTTTCGCGGCATCGGCCGCCTTTCCCCGGTGGCGGTGTCGGCGATGAGCCTGCTGAGTCCGGTGACGGCGGTGCTATTAGGCTGGATCTTCCTTGGACAAAAAATTGAGGGAATGGCGCTGGTAGGGTTGGTGATTGTGCTGCTCAGCGTGCTGTCGATTCAGCGTGCGTTATCGAATAAGAGAGCCGTAGTGGACCGCAGACGGTAATGAACCTGTAGCCCGGGCAAGGCGCGTCAAGCGCCGCCCCCGGGTTCAAAGCGCAGAGCCGCTGAATTTCCCGGAGGCGATGCTGCGCATCTGGCCGGGCTACCGGATCGCAGACGGTAATGAACCTGTAGCCCGGGCAAGGCGCGTCAAGCGCCGCCCCCGGGTTCAAAGCGCAGAGCCGCTGAATTTCCCGCAGGCGATGCTGCGCATCTGTTCGGGCTACCGGACGGCGGCGAACTCGCCGCCCGGGCTGTGGGTTCACTGTTCGCCAGCAACAAAAAAAGCCCCATTAAGGGGCTCGACATTGCTGCGTGCTTATTATGTGGCGGGAGCCAGACCAGCCGCCGTCAGGCGACCTGTCCGGCAGCTCCCTCTGCAACCATTCGGTTATTTAGACAGCTCGGCGGTCATATGAACCTGATTACCGGTATACGCTTCGGTAATGTGGTATGACTGGCCCTGATCTTTAGCAATGGCGGCGATTTTGGCTTCGGCGTTGTCCAGAGTGTCTGCGGTTACGCTAACAGGCTGAGCGAAGCTAGCGAAAGAGACCAGAGACAGCATACCGGCAGCGGCAAGTAATTTTACGTTTTTCATGGTGTTTATCCTTTTAACTTTTATGGTGAAAAGCGTGTTTGCTTTCGATGGACTTATAATAAGGCTGCTAACTATAACGTGCGTTGCAAAAAGTGCGATTAAGATCACATTTTTATGACAACACGATGACGGGTGACTAAATTTTTGTTTTTTATTTTCAATAAAAACAAATGGATGAGTTAGCATGAACGTGTTTTTCGTCACGGAAAATAATCTGACCAGAAACGCAATTTTCCTGCTTCGGCTCATTAATCATTGTTTTTGTGAATGCAATGGGCGCTTTTTGAGCAAATAGGGCGGCTATATTTCGCCCGTCAACGAAGCATTGGGCTCGGGTAAAAAGCTACTGTGACTCTCACACTGATTGCGTGAGGACGACGAAATGATTGCAGTACTCTTTGAAGCCGAGGTCACTCCGGCGAGCCAGGAGCGTTACCTGGCGCTGGCGGCAGAGCTGAAGCCGCTGCTGAGCAACATTGACGGCTTTATCGCCATTGAGCGTTTTCAAAGTCTGAGCACGGCGGGGAAAATTCTGTCGCTCTCCTGGTGGCGGGATGAGGACGCGGTGCTGGCATGGAAACGCAACCTTTGCCATCAGGCTGCGCAGAAAGAGGGGCGGGAGAGTATTTTCGCCTGTTATCACATTCGGGTGGCTCAGATGCTGCGCGAATACCGTTCTTCCCATTCCGATCCCCTGTAATATGGCTACGGTTTGCGGGGGGAAAATAAGCGAGGCGCTATGTTAAAACCTGTTGAGCTGATTGAAGACGACGAGTCGCTGGCCGAGGCGATGGCGACAGTGGCGTCGGCGATGGCCGATGCCTCGCGGCTAAAGATCCTTTGCGCCTTAATGGATGGCCGGGCGTGGACGGCCACCGAGCTTTCCGCCGTGGCGGATATTTCCCCCTCGACCGCCAGCGCGCATCTTAGCCGCCTGGTCAACAGCGATTTATTGATTTGCCTGGCCCAGGGCCGCCATCGCTACTACCGTCTGGCCGGTAGCGACGTCGCCGGTTTGCTGGAGAATATGATGACCATGGCCGGCAAGCGCGCGGTGACGCTCTCAACCAGCACGCCGGTGAATTTGCGCGTTGCGCGCACCTGTTACGATCATCTGGCCGGAGAAGTGGCGGTATCGCTATATGATTTTATGCTGCGCGAAGCGTGGATAGCGCCTGACGGTACGGCCCTGACGCCCGCCGGAGAAACGCATTTTGCCCGCCTGGGGGTGACGGTGAAGCGCACCTCGCGGCGTAAAGCGTGCTGCGGCTGTCTGGACTGGAGCGAACGCCGCTTTCACCTTGGCGGGGCGGCTGGGGCGGCGCTGCTGCAGCACGGTCTGCAGAAAGGCTGGTTTACCACCACCGCGGGATTTCGCGAAGTGACGATTACGCCGGCAGGGTGGCGCGCGTTGCATCTGCATTTTCAACTGACGGAAAGATCGTCGCGGATGATTAATTAAGCGTGTTCTCTATGGGGAGAAATAGCCTTTTATGGCAAGATAGGTTGCTGTTTTGTTAATTCCATATCGCCTTTCCCCGTTCAATGTAAATAACAATGCCTTTGTTTCTTGCTATCAATCCCCCGCAATTAATAGTTGTGAGCTATCTGTTACATTGATTAACAGCTCGTGAACATATGTATATTTGTCAGCGAAAAATAGCATTCTTTGACGCCGACAGCCTCGACGAATTCTTTCATTGAATTCGTTCCTGACGCCTTAAATATTGCGGCTTCCGGTCAGTCGAAGTTTCTATTAACAGTTGCACAAGTGAGCATCGCAAATCGCTTCTGACTTTTGTGCGAATTAACTGTTTGCTCATTGATACTTAATTCACTCTGACAAGGAAATGGCAATGAAAAAGGTTCTTCTCTCTGCTGCAATGGCGACTGCGTTTTTTGGTATGGCTGCAAATGCTGCTGATACCAATGTAGGCGGCGGTCAGGTTAATTTCTTCGGTAAAGTTACCGACGTATCTTGTACTGTTTCCGTAAACGGCCAGGGCAGCGATGCGAACGTATACCTGTCTCCGGTTACTTTAACTGAAGTTAAAGCCGCCGCGGCGGATACCTATCTGAAACCGAAATCTTTCACCATCGATGTTTCTGACTGCCAGGCTGCTGATGGTACTAAACAGGATGATGTGAGCAAACTGGGCGTGAACTGGACCGGCGGTAACCTGCTGGCTGGCGCAACCGCTAAACAGCAGGGCTACCTGGCTAACACTGAAGCCGCTGGCGCGAAGAATATCCAGCTGGTTCTGTCTACCGACAACGCGACCGCGCTGACCAAAAAAATCATCCCGGGCGACAGCACTCAGCCTAAAGCGGTCGGCGACGCATCTGCCGTTCAGGATGGCGCGCGCTTCACTTACTACGTCGGCTACGCGACCAGCACCCCGACGACTGTTACCACCGGTGTGGTTAACAGCTATGCGACTTACGAAATTACCTACCAGTAATATCGACTGAGAGATAAAGCCGCCTCGCGCCGGGGCGGTTTATACCCGTCATTCAAATTATTCAGGGTATACAACAATAATAAAGCGGCCACTGCTGCCGCTTATTTTTTTATTCTGAGGTCAGCATGAAGCGTATTGCCCTTTTTTTCTGTTTCATTTTTAGTTTTGCGGCCCACGCCAATAATATTATTGTCAACGGCACCCGCTTTATTTATCCAGGAAATGAAAAAGAAATAACGGTGCAGCTCTCTAACACCGCCGACCGTCCTGCGCTGGCGCAAGCCTGGCTGGACAACGGTAATGCCGACGCGACGCCGGATACCATTACCACGCCATTTATTATCACGCCGCCTATTTCCCGCGTAGATGCGAAAAGCGGTCAGACTCTGCGTATTAAACTCGGCAGCAGCGCGGGTCTCGCGAAAGATAAAGAGACGCTGTGGTGGCTGAACCTTCTGGAAATACCGCCGGTTGAGGCCAGCCAGAAAAACGAAGGGCAAAATATTCTGCAGCTGGCGATTCGTTCGCGCTTTAAGTTTATCTATCGTCCCAGCGGATTAGGCAATCGCGACGCCGCGGCAGAGAAATTAGCGCTCTCCGCTAACGGCAGCAGCCTGTCCGTCAGTAACCCGACGCCCTTTTATATCACCGTAAGCCGTATCTCCCGTAACGGCGGCAAAGCGCTCAACAGCAAAACGGTCATGTTTGCCCCACAGTCCAGCCAGACCATCGCCCTCTCTTCCGCAGTGAGCAAAGGCGAGATCCTGACCGTTAACAACATTAATGATTATGGCGCAGATGTCGCAGTGAAAGTTACCGTCAAATAAGGGAAACGATCATGAAGCAGAGGTCAATCTGCCCGGGAAGATTAAGCACGGCTATCGCGGTTGCGCTGTGCTGCTTTCCGCCATTTTCCAGCGGACAGGAAAACCCGGGAACGATCTATCAGTTTAACGATGGTTTTATCGTCGGCAGTCGCGAAAAGGTCGACCTGTCGCGTTTCTCGACCAGCGCGATTAGCGAAGGCGTCTACTCCCTTGATGTGTATACCAACGGCGAGTGGAAAGGGCGCTACGATCTGAAAATCACCGCCGGTAAAGATGGCAAAATGGGCATCTGCTACACCAAAGCGATGCTGATGCAATATGGGATCTCGCCGGAAAAGTTTAACCCGCAGCTCAGCGAAAAAGCGGGATTCTGCGGACGCCTGCAGGAGTGGCGCAACGAGGCCAACGTCAAAGACACGCTGATTCAGTCCTCCCTGAGACTGGATATTGCCGTACCGCAAATCTACGAAGATCAGCGCCTGAAAAACTTTGTCAGCCCGGAATTCTGGGATAAAGGCGTTGCGGCGCTGAATTTAGGCTGGATGGCCAACGCCTGGAACAGCCATATCTCCTCGGCCAACGGCTCCGATAACAGCAGCGCGTATCTTGGCGTTAACGCGGGCCTGTCGTGGGACGGCTGGCTGCTCAAGCATATCGGTAACCTGAACTGGCAGCAGCAGCAGGGGAAAGCGCACTGGAACAGCAACCAGACCTACCTGCAGCGGCCTATCCCGCAGATTAACTCGATAGTCAGCGGCGGGCAGATTTTTACCAACGGCGAATTCTTTGACACCATCGGCCTGCGCGGGATCAATCTGGCGACCGATGACAATATGTTCCCGGACGGCATGCGCTCCTACGCCCCTGAAATTCGCGGCGTGGCGCAAAGCAACGCCCTGGTGACGGTGCGCCAGGGCAGCAATATTATCTATCAGACCACGGTGCCGCCGGGGCCGTTTACCCTGCAGGATGTCTATCCTTCCGGCTACGGTAGCGACCTTGAAGTGTCGGTTAAAGAGGCCGATGGCTCGGTCGAGGTATTCAGCGTGCCTTACGCCTCGGTGGCGCAGCTGCTGCGTCCGGGGATGACCCGCTATGCGCTCTCTGCCGGTAAAGTCGACGATAGTTCGCTGCGTAATAAACCGATGCTCTACCAGGGAACCTGGCAGCACGGTATCAATAACCTGTTCACCGGCTATACCGGCGTCACCGGATTTGATGACTATCAGGCGTTCCTGCTGGGGACCGGGATGAATACCGGCATCGGCGCGCTGTCATTCGACGTCACCCATTCGCGGCTGAAGAGCGATACCCTCGACGAGCACGGCCAGAGCTATCGCGCCACCTTTAACCGCATGTTTACCGAAACCCAGACCAGCATCGTGCTGGCGGCGTATCGCTACTCCACCAAAGGCTACTACAACCTGAACGACGCTCTGTACGCCGTCGATCAGGAGAAGAACTACAGCAGCAACTACACCGTATGGCGGCAGAAAAACGGGATGACGTTTACCGTCAACCAGAACCTGCCGGACGGCTGGGGCGGCTTTTACCTGAGCGGTCGGGTAGCGGATTACTGGAACCGTTCGGGGACGGAAAAGCAGTATCAGTTTAGTTACAACAACATGTACGGTCGGCTCTCGTGGTCGGTCAGCGCCCAGCGCGTCTATACCCCGGATAGTTCCGGCCACCGCCGCGACGATCGCGTTTCTCTCAACTTTAGCTACCCGCTGTGGTTCGGTGAAAACCGCACCGCTAACCTGACGTCGAATACCTCGTTTAATAATTCGCGTTTCGCCAGTTCGCAGATTGGCGTCAACGGTTCGCTGGATAGCGAAAACAACCTCAACTACGGCGTGTCGACGACCACCTCCACCGGCGGCCAGCACGATGTGGCGCTGAACGGCAGCTACCGTACCCCATGGACGACGCTGAACGGCAGCTATAGCCAGGGTGAAGGCTATCGCCAGAGCGGCGTGGGCGCCAGCGGGACGCTGATCGCGCATCAGCACGGCGTCGTATTCTCGCCGGAAAGCGGCACCACCATGGCGCTGATCGAAGCGAAAGACGCCGCGGGCGCGATGCTGCCTGGTTCGCCGGGGACCCGTATCGATAGCAACGGCTACGCCATTCTGCCGTATCTGCGGCCTTACCGGATTAACGCCGTTGAGATTGACCCGAAAGGCAGCAACGACGATGTCGCCTTCGGCAGTACCGTGGCGCAGGTTGTGCCATGGGAAGGCAGCGTGGTCAAGGTCTCCTTCGATACTACGCTGCAGAACAACATCACTCTGCAGGCGCGCCAGGCAAACGGCCTGCCGCTACCGTTCGCCGCGACGATTTACAACCCGTCCGGGAAAGAGATCGGCGTGGTGGGGCAGGGCAGCATGATGTTTATCAGCGACGCCAGCGCGCCGAAGGCCACGGTTAAGTGGAGCGGCGGACAGTGCTCGGTGGAATTAAGTCAGGAAAAAACAAAGGAAACGCTATGTCGCTAATGAAAAAAATGACGCTTTTTATTGGCTTAATGGCGATGGGGACCACGTCGGCATGGGCGTACTGTACGCGCCTGTCGCAGCCGACGGTAAGCCTCGACATGGTAGTGGGCCGGGTGGTGGTTCCACCGGATCTGCCGGTAGGGTCGGTGATCGTTTCCCGCGACTGGACAATGTCGGCGCCGGGCGGGGCCAGCTATAGCTGTAGCAGCGGCACTAACCGCTTTGTGGCCAAAATCGTCGCCCCCGGGGCGACCGATCTGGGCAATAAAATTTATTCCACCAACGTGCCAGGTATCGGCCTGCGGTTTAGCCGTGGCGGGGCGACGGTCAATATCATCTATCCTGGCGCTTACTCGAGCTACGTTAGCAGGACCACGAATTATTCGCTGGAAGGCTCCCGCTTTACGCTGGAGGTGATTAAAACCGCGAGCGTGACCGGCAGCGGTACCCTGGCGGCAGGTAAGTACACCTCTTATGACTGGGAGAACGGCAATAACCCGATCCTCGAAACCCGCCTGAGCGCCAACGCCATCACCGTGGTATCGCCCTCATGTACCATCCTGAGCGGCAAAAATATGAACGTCGATGTCGGCACCATCAAGCGCAGCGATCTTAACGGCGTCGGCACCACCGCGGGCGGGAAGGATTTTAATATTGAGCTGCAGTGCAGCGGCGGGCTAAGCGAGTCGGGATACGCCAATATCCAGACCTCTTTCTCCGGTACGCTGGCGAGCGGCACTACGGTGAGCCGGGGCGCGCTACTGAACGAAAAAGCCGGCTCCTCGCTGGCGAAAGGGATTGGTATTCAGGTTCTGAAGGATGGCGTACCGCTGGAGTTCAATAAGAAATACAGCGCCGGGACGCTGCGCACGCAAGAAACGCGCTATATCACCCTGCCTCTGCACGCGCGCTTCTATCAATATGCGCCGACCACCAGTACCGGTGAGGTGGAGTCGCATATGATCTTTAACCTGACGTACGATTAATTCGGGAGGCGGGTATGCGTGATTCAGCACAATTGAAAAATAGCAAACGACTCATTCAACTGGCCCTGATAAGCGGGATGCTGATTGCCTCCTCGGCGTCGGCTTTTGAGACCAACTACGATCGGGGACGGGTGGATTTTGCCGGACGGGTTACCGATATCTCATGCAGCGTGGCCCTTAACGGCGGCAACAACGCCGGGAGCGGCAGCGTCTGGCTGGCGCCGGTCAGCCTGGCGGAAGTCCACGAACGGGGCGCCGGGGCATTTATGAAACCGCAGCCCTTCACGCTGGAGCTCTCGAACTGCCAGCTGCGACACGACGGCGGCGCGGCGGATAAAAACGCGATCCGCCTGGTTAACGTCCGCTGGGTTGACGGATTTACGGTCAATGCGGTCAGCAATGAAAATGCTGGTTATCTGAGGAATACGCGGGCGGACGGCGCCAGCCATATTTTCCTCGCGCTGTCGACTAATGACAATAATACGCTGGATAAAAGCAATAAAATTGTTCCCGCCGACCCCTTACAAAACCGGGTGCCGCTGGTAGAAAAAGCGGTGGATGGCGGCGTATTTACCTATTACATTGGCTACGTTACGCCAGCGCCGGAAAAAGCAACCAGCGGTCCGTTGACCAGCTGGGCGACCTGGGAACTTGTTTATAATTGAAGGGTTGATGGTCTTGCGCAAATGTTACAATAAATGCCGGAATCATCCGGCATTTATTTAAACGGTGAGACCTTCTTTAACCAGTTGTTCAATGCTGACTTCTTTCCAGTAGTGTCCCTGAATAGCAAACCACTCCATCCCCTGTAACCACGCCTTATGCGCTTCGCTTTCTACGCCTTCAATAATTACGTTATGGTGGTTGCGGGCAAGAAAGGTGACCAGCGCATCCATTAACGGTCGGCCGGAATCTTTTTGCATTAAAAGCCAGAAGAAGTCTTTATCGATTTTGACATAATCGAAATGATAGTCGCGAATGGCGCTAATACCGGCGTTGCCAGAACCGAAATCATCAAGCCAGAGCGTGGTGCTTTGCGGATTGCTCCAGGCGGCGAGTGCATTATTTAATAATTTATTGGAGTTCTCGGTAACTTCAAAATGGACGCAGCCGATATGGTTGACGAGCGCTTTAATCTCCGGGCGTAGCAATACGTTAAGTATATGGTCATCAACGTTGATAGTCGCCGAGATGCGATTTTGCTTAAACCACTGTTTATGTTTTTCAATGAGTGCCAGCTGTTCCATAAAAATGCTTTCACGTAATCCGGTATTGGCGTAGCGAAAGAAGTTTTCCGGCGATATGGACATGCGGTCAAAACGGCTCAGGCACTCCACGGCGACGAGCGTACCTTCTGGGGAAAACATTTTTTGAAAGACATAACGAACGGATATATCGCTACGTGATAAATTATGGTCGGAAAACAGAGTGGCGTTCATTATCTCTCGTCAAAAATATGGTCAGAGGTAAAGAGAGGAGGATATTATAGGTGACCTTTCTGCCGATGGGAATGATTATTAATGGCTTGTTGCCAATAAATTATCGGCTTTGATTGGTCACCCACATATTTTTAGTTTTAACACTGATACATATTGACTATGCTTTTGTTCATTATCCGCGAACTATTCATTCCTAGTTTTTTCATAATATGTACCTTATGGCTGTGGACCGTTTTATGATCGATGTCGAGAAGCACTGCAATCCTTTTATTGTTGTTGCAGGCAATTATTAACTCCAGCACCTGAAGCTCCCTGGCGGTTAGCTTTCTGCGGGTGCACAGACCCTGGCAGCCCTCGGCGGTTAAGGGCCTGCTGAGGATGGCTGAATACGCTGACAAAGAGGATTTTTCTGTGAGAATCAATAGGTTTTCCAGATCAAGCAGTTCCCGGAACAGGCTGGAAAGCTCGCTTTTGACTATCAGAACCAGCATGGCGCAATGCGCGAGGCGATTGCGCAAAGTGTTCAGTAAGGCAACCGTTGTGGCCGCTGAGATATCTTTATGGATGATATTGATAATAACGGTCGCTGTCGGGGGAGCGCAGACTCCTTTCACTATATCCTGAAAGTTCAGGGTCGTGATGTCCGTGGCGTGATCGATCAAGTAATCATGAACTGATTGTCCGATGATATTATCATCAGTGTAAAGCAATATACTGTCCAATGGTTCAGACTCTCTTTTTTCTCTTGGCTTCCATAATCAAGTCGAGCAGCACTTTCTCTATTCTCTTCTTGTTATCAAGATGACGAAATTTAAACTGGCAGGAAATTTGGTAGTAGCTATCCGACTCCTCGTTATCATCTAACGTCACCATGACAACGTTTTTTATAACTAAATCTACGGTCACTTCGCCATATTCAGCGAGGGCCAGAATGGCGTTCTTAAGGATGGCGTTATGGCTGAGGAATTTCAGATTGGGGCTCTTGGTCATCAGAGCACAACCGCCATCCGAAATGTCTTTGATTTCGAATAGATAGTTTTCTCCATTTTTATGTCGACCGTGACAGAAGAATTCGTGCTCGTGGCGCAAACGGAATCGGGGATCGCGCCGACGTTGTACCACCTGGATACATTCCGGCAAGGTAAAAGCGACCTTGCGGCATTTTCCTTCGCCGCCGGCGTAGCTTTTCTTTAGCGTGGAGCAAAACTCGATTTTTCCTGAATCGCTATGCAGAATAAATTTAACTTTATGCCCGGTGGGGATTTTGCTGGTAGTTAAGATATGAAACTCGGCAAAATCCACCCGCGCTAGCTGGGTTATAGTGCTTTTGTTATTAACAAAAACTTCTATCTCCGCCTGCTTTCGGAGCTCTTCCCTGAAAATAGCAATGATTTCATACTTACTGGTCTTTATCGTTCCCTCTGTCATGTGCAATCCTTGTAAATTGTTATTGTGTGTGGTTGATTTTTTATATAGCAATGCAAACATTCTGATTGTGTTAACCAGATGTTTTTATGAGCGTTTGATGTTGTTAGCTATCTTTGCAGCTAAATTGATTTGTATAATCTTTGAATGAGATATTGTTTTTCCTGTAATCAAGACTCCGAAAATTTTGGCGAGACAAAAACGACAGAAGCCTCCAATTAGGAGGCCAGTCGGAAAAGTATAAAGCTATGCTTTGCATAGGGTTATCCGCAAGAGAATAAAGCAGATAACGCCTAATTTGTAGGATGTATAGTGCCAGCGGCGTTAAGGTAATTCCAGGCAAATATTGAGATGAAGGCTTCTGCGAATATCCATCCGCAGAAGCCTGAAATCAGGCGTGGGGCTGGAGATTATCGAGGGTGGCCAGCGCTTCAGGCGGAAGCGTTAATTGCGCGGCGGCGAGATTTTCATGCAGATGCGCTAGCGAAGAGGTGCCCGGAATGAGCAGGATATTCGGCGAGCGCTGAAGCAACCATGCCAGCGCCACCTGCATCGGGGTCGCGTCCAGCGAAGCGGCGACATCGTTAAGCTCCCGGGCCTGTAGCGGCGTAAAGCCGCCGAGCGGGAAAAAGGGCACCCAGGCGATATGCTGCGCCGCCAGCTCGTCGATAAGCGGGTCATCCTGACGGTTCGCCACGTTGTATTGGTTCTGAACGCAGACGATGGGCGTCATTTTTTGCGCATCGCTCACCTGTCTGGCGGTAACGTTGCTCAGCCCGATATGGCGAATCAACCCGCGCTCTTTAAGCTCCAGCAGGGTGGATAAAGGCTCCTCCAGCGACCCTTCTGCCGGGCCGTGAGTGCCGAGCATACTGCGTAGATTCACCACCTCGAGCACGTCAAGGCCCAGATTGCGCAGATTATCTTCCACCGCCTGAGTGAGCTCCGCGGGAGACATCGCGGGGAGCCAGTTGCCTTTTTCATCGCGGCGAGCGCTGACTTTGGTCACGATGCACAGATTGTCGGCATAGGGATGCAGCGCCTGGCGAATGAGCTGATTCGTGACGTACGGGCCATAAAAATCGGAGGTATCGATATGATTGACGCCCGACTCGACCGCTTCCTGCAGGACGCGGATAGCGGTTTGCGGATCTTTTGGCGGGCCGAAGACGCCGGGCCCCGCAAGCTGCATCGCCCCGTATCCCAGACGATAAACCTGACGATCGCCTAACGTTGCGGTACCGGATAATTTTACGCTGGACATATAAACCCCTGCTCTAATGGTATGCAAGGGATCAGTGTATGTCCGTCAGGGAGATTGGGGGGATGAGAATGTTGGCAGAACGTGCGGCGAGCAAGACACTCGCCGCAGAGAAAGGATCAGCTAAAAAACATCACCGATACGCAGAGCAAACCGACAACCAGGGTAATGAAGTTACCCACCGAGCGGTAGGGCTTCAGCGTCGGAATAAGGTACGTGGAGAGGGTCGGCATGATGAACAGGATCATCGCAATAAGCGGGCCGCTAATGGCGTAAATCATTGAAATGGCATTGGGATTGATAAAGCACACCACGAAGGTCAGCGTCGATACCAGCAGGATCGACATCGCCCGGTTGAACGCGCGGCTTTTACGAATACCCGCCTGGGCGAGCGAAGTTTTGACGATTTCGCTGGCCCCTTCAATCACGCCAAAATAGGTACCGAGGAACGATTTTGACATCGCCACCACCGCTACAATAATTCCGGTGACCGCCAGCCACGCCGGCGACCCTGGCATCATCGACAGGGCGGAAAGAATGGTGACCCCCTGATTGCGCGCGGTTTCGATATAGCCCGCCGGTATCGACAGCAGGCAGCTGAAGACGAAAAACAGCACGCTGGCGCAGATGAGGGTGTAGGCCACCTTCATGATTTTTTTGCATTTACCCATGGCCTGCTCGCCGTATTTTTCCTGCTGATCGATAGCAAAAGTCGAGATGATCGGCGTATGGCTAAAGGCGAAAACCATCACGGGAATGGAGATCCAGATTTGGTGGAACGTGTGCGGGGTCAGCTGCATCTGGCTGGTCAGGTAAGCCGGCTGCCAGCTACCCATTAAATAGATGGAGAGGAACAGGAAACAGGCGATCAGCGGGAAGACTAAAAATCCCATCACCTTGATGGTGACGTGGCGGCCCATTAAAAAGATCAGATTCAGCACCAGCACGACGGCCAGGCTGAGCAGCGCCCGTACCTGCGAGGTGATGGGGACATGCCGGGATAGCTGCTCCGCGAGCGAGTTAGTAATGGCGACCGCGTAGATCAGCACGACCACGAAAAAGGCGAGGAAATAGAGACCGGTAATCAGGCTGCCGATCTTTTTACCGTAGTAGTGGTTAACGGCGCCGGTAATCCCCTCGCCCGGGGCGATGTTGGCGGAGAGAATAAACTGGCTCAGTGCTTTATGCGGCCAGTAGGTCAACGGCCAGGCGACCAGCGCGGTGATGAAAAGAACAATGGCGCCCGCGGATCCCAGTTGGATCGGCAAGAATAACGTGCCAGCGCCTACAGCAGTGCCATATAAGGCGAAACTCCAGAGAGTTTCTTCTTTAGACCAAATTTTAGACATTATGCGACTTTATCAACCAGAAAACGAACAAAAAGGAGTGCAATTTATCACATTTATGAATGGGCTGCGGCGATAGTTTCTGGCTAATAAGTGAAGCGGCGGGGCGCCCGTCAATCAATCGGGCGATCCGTGCAGGATGAGCGGCGGGTGGCGATTCGCTGCTGGCGAACCTTCATCGCGCGCTCGCGCAGCGTATCCCAGGCCCAGTTGAAGGCCATGGTGTAGGGCAGGAAGAACAGCATAAAGCCGATTTCCAGCATAAACGCCTGCATCAGCGAGACGCCCAGCACCAGCGCGACCATGGTGACGCCAATAAGAATAAAGCCTGACTCAAAGCCGATCGCGTGCAGCGCGCGGACCCGCAGGTTGCGGACGACACGGGAAACCGGCCACAGGCGGTCAAACAGGGCGTTATAGATAATGTTCCAGACCATCGCCAGCGTCGCGAGCAGGATACTGAGCCCGCCCATTTCGACCACCGAACGCTGCATTAGCCATGCGGCGGTCGGGGCGAGGATCAGCGTCGCCAGACCTTCAAAGCTGATAGCGTGAATGATCCGTTCCGTCAGCGTTTTGCGCTGGGCGTTGACTTGTTGCATGGCTTGTTGCCTCCGGACTTTATAAGAAATTACCCGGCATTTTATGGATAAATATGATAAACAAAAGATAGTATCCATCGATAAAGTAGATAGTTCATGCGCTATTCTCCCGAAGCTTTAACCGCTTTTATCGAATCCGTGGCCTGCGGTTCGTTCTCTGGCGCGGCGCGGCGGCTGCGTAAAAGCCAGTCCACCATCAGCACCGCAATCGCCAACCTGGAAGCCGATCTTGGCGTGACGCTGTTCGATCGCACCTCCAGGCAACCGACGCTGACGCCGCAGGGCGAACAGGTGTTGAGCTATGTGAAGGCGATTCTGGCGGCCAGCGACAGGCTGGATGAACTGGCCATTTCGCTGTCTGGCAACACCGAAGCGCGCCTGACCTTTGTGCTCTCCGATACGCTGCATCCCGATGTGCTAGAAGATCTGCTGGCGCAGTTCGATCGCCGTTTTCCGCATACCGAATTTGAGTGCCTGATTGGCGAAGATGACGACGTTATCGACCTGCTGCAAAAGGAGCGGGCGCAGGTAGGGCTGATTGAGGCCAGGGAGAGCTACCCGACAGAAATAGGCAGCATCCGCCTGCCGATGCAAACCGAAATGGCTATTTTCGTGGCGCCCCGGCACCCGCTGGCGGCTCAGGGTAGAGTCACCCGTGACGAGCTGTTCAGCTGGCGCGAACTGCGCCTGAGCACCTATCTGGACAATTCGGCTGAACCGGCGCGCGGCCTGGTCTGGTCAGCGCCAAACTATCTGCTGCTGTTCAGCATGGCGGCTCAGGGGCTGGGATGGTGTATTTTGCCCAGCGCGCTGGTGGAGGAGTTTGCCGGCAGCGGAAGCCTGGTGGCGCTGGATATTGCCGGCTGGCCGCGGACGATCTCTACCGATTTGCTGTGGAATAAAAAAGCGCCGCCGGGCGAAGCCGGAAGCTGGCTGCGTCAGCATCTGCAGGGGCATGGGCGCAAATAGGGGCCATTTTTGCCATCGCCGACGATCTTTGTGATTCCCCTCACTTTTTTTAAACAATTGCGAAATTTTTTGATAACAATTCACTACTATGATGCTGTTTCTTTGCGCAGAGGCGGAGCAGAGGTAGAGGATGAAAGATGTCGTAATCGTCGGCGCGTTGCGAACGCCAATCGGCTGTTTTCAGGGCACGCTATCGCGTCATTCTGCGGTGGAGTTGGGCAGCGTGGTGGTAAAGGCGTTAGTGGAGCGCAGCGGCGTCGATCCGCAGAGTATTGATGAGGTGATCCTCGGCCAGGTTCTGACGGCAGGAACCGGACAGAATCCGGCGCGTCAGTCGGCGATACGCGGCGGGCTGCCTAATACCGTTTCTGCCATTACCATCAACGACGTCTGCGGTTCCGGGCTGAAAGCGCTGCACCTGGCGACTCAGGCGATTCAGTGCGGCGAAGCGGACGTGGTGATCGCCGGAGGGCAGGAGAATATGAGCCGCGCCCCGCATGTGCTGACCGATAGCCGGACCGGCGCGCAGCTGGGCAATAGCCAGCTTATCGACAGCCTGGTCCACGATGGCCTGTGGGATGCGTTTAATGACTACCATATGGGCGTGACGGCGGAGAACCTGGCGCGCGAGTACGGTATTAGCCGTGAATTGCAGGACGCGTGGGCGCTTAGCTCGCAGCACAAAGCGCGGCGGGCGATTGACTCCGGCCGTTTTCGCGATGAAATCGTTCCGGTGACCAGCGAACTCAACGGTATTCCGCGGCTGGTGGATACCGATGAGCAGCCGCGCGTCGACCCCAGCGCTGAAGCGCTGGCCAGCCTGCTGCCGACTTTTGACCAGCAGGGCTCGGTCACCGCGGGCAATGCCTCAAGCATTAACGATGGCGCGGCGGCGGTGATGATGATGAGCGAGACCAAAGCCGAGGCGCTGGGGCTGCCGATTCTGGCGCGGATCCGCGCCTTTGCCAGCGTGGGCGTCGATCCGGCGCTGATGGGCATCGCCCCGGTCCATGCTACCCGCCGCTGCCTTGAGCGCGCGGGCTGGAAGCTGGATGAAGTCGATCTTATCGAAGCCAACGAAGCCTTTGCCGCCCAGGCCATTTCGGTGGGTAGGGTGCTGGAATGGGACGAGCGGCGGGTGAACGTCAACGGCGGCGCCATTGCGCTGGGCCACCCGATCGGCGCTTCCGGCTGCCGGATCCTGGTTTCCCTGGTGCATGAGATGATCAAACGCGACGCCCGCAAAGGGCTGGCCACGCTGTGTATCGGCGGCGGCCAGGGCGTGGCGCTGGCGGTTGAACGTTAATAAGCCCTTTCTGATATCAGTTTAGTGAGCCTCCGCGCGGAGGCTTTTTTGTTTTTGTCGCCTGGCCTTTTTCCCTCACAAAATCCCTCCCTGGCGCGCTATTTTGTTGAGCGTTGTCACGTCTTTCTGTGCCACCTTTTTTGAAACAAATAATTACGATCGCGATCACTAAAACATTATTGCCTAAAAAATAAAATACGGTTTTATAAAAACGAAACGATATTTTAATTATGAGGGGTAATTTATGTTCGCAAGATCTCTGGCCCTTGCTGCACTCTGCGGCATGTCTTTCGCGGCTTCAGCTGTCACGGTAGATTTACGTCACGAATTCATCGATGGGGGGAAGTCGGACAAGAGCAACGCCGACCGCGTTTCCGTCTCCCATCGTTTTGATAACGGCTTTGGCTTCTCCGTTGAAGCGAAGTGGAAATCGGGTGGCGATAACGCCAGTCAGCCTTATTCGGATGTTGTCGGTAATGGTCATGAAGAGACCATTAGCTGGCGCTGGAAGGCGGATAAGAACTTCGCGGTAACGCCGGGATTTGTTATTGAAAGTAACGATAGCCGTTCAATCTATAAGCCTAATCTGCATGTGCAGTACAGTTTCGATAATGGTTTCTACGTTGCCGCCCGCTATCGTTATGAATACACGCGCTATCCGGCGAGTGCAGGAAAAGATGACGATAAGGTTAACCGTGGTGATGCCTGGGCCGGTTTTGTTTTAGGCGACTGGCGTACCGAGCTGAACTATGTTTATGCGCGTAGTTCGGAAGGGGTTAATCGTAACGACAATAAACCGTACTCGCAGGAGTACAACCTTAAGGTTGCCTATAAGCTGGATAAAAACTGGTCGCCGTACGGCGAGCTCGGCAACGTTGGCGTCAACGATCGCAGCGACCGCCAGACCCGTTTCCGCGTAGGTGTCGCCTACTCGTTCTAACTTAAAAAATATCCTCATCGTTTTCCCCCGGAGCGGTCAGCCGGGGTTTTCTGTTGGTATGAATCCCTCTTCCCGGAGGCGGCGCAATGCGCCTCTCCGGGCTACCCCCTATGCACGTCATGTAGCCCGGATAAGCGCAGCGCAATCCGGGGAAAACGGCGGGCACAAAAAAGCCCTCCAAAAGGAGGGCAAGGCCAGTTACAGAAACACTAACTCAAACAGTGGCTAACGCTATGCCTTCAGCATCTCAGGCTGTGACGGCAGCTTCGCGATATACACGGCAGGTTTACCGTCTTTATCGGAACTGAACAAAATGGCGCTATCGTCCGGCGTAAAGGACGGGTGCGGGTGGGTCACCTGGCGACTATTGGCTACCGTTGCCCAGGAGGTATCGTGACGCGCGACGCGGAAATAGGCCTGCTTCGCGACATCGAAAGCGTACAGATACGGGTCGTTATCAATGGTGTAGCCGCTGGTGTCTTTGACGTCCACCGGGGTACCGGAGCCATCGCCAACCAGCATCGTGCCGTCAAAGTTACTCATCAGATGCGAACAGGCCGGCATCTGCATCACCGCTTCATTGACGCCGGTATCGGGGTTGAAGCTATAGATAGTTCGCCCCTGCTGGCCCTTCAGATAAGAGACGTACACCAGCGCGGAGCCGTTCGGGACCCAGAATTCGTGGGTGCAGCTTTCGCCCTCAGCATGCGCTTTGACTTTACGCACGTTGCTGCCGTCTTCATTCACCATCCACATCCGCGCATCGACCAGGTCGTGCGGGCCTTCATGGCAGAAGGCGACGGTATTGTCATCGAACGGACGATAGATCGGGTGGCCCAGCCATTTTTTCTCTTCGTGGATCACGCGGCTTTCGCCGGTTTGCAGATCGACGCGCAGCAGGCGGCAGCGGGGGCCTTTGTGGAAGAAATCGTGGAAAATCTGCCAGTCGTTAAGCGGCGTCCAGTCGCTTTTGGCAATCTCGATGCCGACCAGCTTGGTGCAATCGCTGTTGGCCACCCAGGTGCCGTAGCCAACCCAGTCATCGGCGACGCGATACACTTCGCGCTCTTGCAGCGTCGTGAGGTTAACTTCCAGCAGCGTCCGGTCGTTCTTCACGTAATAAAGGGATTTATCATCCGGGGAAAGGAAACCGCCAAACGTGTTATCACCGGCGCCTTCCGTTAGCTGCACCGCCTCGGCTTTTGCGAGGTCCAGCAGATAATAGTTCCAGTTGCCGTCGAACTCGCCGGCAAACAGCAAATGGCTGCCATCGTTAAAAAAACACTTCTGATAGAAATAGTTACGATGACAGGTCACTTCCGGTGGGGTTAAACGGGTGATCTCCGCGCCGGTGTCCGGATCGCGGCTGACTTCATAATTCAGTTTAACCCGCATGCCTTTAGCCATGATGTACTCCTTTGCCTTCCTGAGATGCCGCTCGCCTGCGTTGACCGGCCAGTGGAAGTAGAATTAAAAGATAGGTGTTAATTTATCAAAACATCGTTTCATTATTTGTGATGGCGGACGCAATTCGCAACAACTTCTTGCGGCAGATCGCGTTTTTTGCGCGACGTGCGGCACGCATCCCGGCGGTCTTTGATTTCTTGTCGATTTTCTTCAATCTATGGTCTTTTTTTAAAGTTAACTATAACTGACTGTATTTTAATGAATTAAATCAATATTTCCGGATTAATCCTCCGGCGCTTCGTGATCTGTTTTGCATTTTTAACATTTATCAGTCTTAAAATTGAAACGATGTTTTAATAATAATTGAAAATGACTTTAGCCGGGGCTAAGATGTGCTCACAGTAAAACGGAACTCTGTTTTATTTTTAGAAGGGTCAATCCCTGAGAGTTCTTCAAACCATAAGGGTCTGCACAAGCAGCAGGCTGGACTATCAGAACCTTGCCTGTACCTACACAGGCTCTGAAAGATTAAGGAACCAAGTATGATTCTCGACGCATTCTCCCTGCAGGGCAAAGTGGCCGTGGTCAGCGGCTGTGATACGGGTCTGGGCCAGGGTATGGCGGTGGGCCTGGCGGAAGCCGGCTGCGATATCGTGGGTATCAATATTGTTGAACCGACGGAAACCATTGAGCGCGTCACGGCGCTGGGCCGCCGTTTTCTCAGCCTGACCGCCGATCTGCGCCAGATTGACGGCATTCCACAGCTGCTGGAGCGTGCGGTAGCGGAGTTCGGGCATATCGATATCCTGGTTAACAACGCCGGTCTGATCCGTCGCGAAGACGCGATTGAATTCAGCGAGAAAAACTGGGACGACGTGATGAACCTGAATATTAAGAGCGTGTTCTTTATGTCTCAGGCGGCGGCGAAGCACTTTATCGCTCAGGGTACCGGCGGCAAGATTATCAATATCGCCTCGATGCTCTCTTTCCAGGGCGGGATCCGCGTACCGTCCTACACGGCGTCTAAAAGCGCGGTGATGGGCGTGACCCGCCTGCTGGCGAACGAGTGGGCGAAGCACGGCATCAACGTCAACGCGCTGGCGCCGGGCTATATGGCGACCAACAATACCCAGCAGCTGCGCGCTGACGAACAGCGCAGCAGCGAGATCCTCGACCGTATTCCGGCGGGACGCTGGGGTCTGCCGAGCGACCTGATGGGGCCGGTAGTCTTCCTGGCCTCCAGCGCTTCTGACTACATCAATGGCTACACCGTGGCGGTGGATGGCGGCTGGCTGGCGCGCTAACGTTTTCCGCGTTATCAGCGCAAAATGGAACCCTGCTGCGGCAGGGTTTTTTTATAGCTCAATATCAATTGTCCATATGATGAAATTGAAATAGTCCATATGGTTTACTTGTTTCCTGACAGAGTATCTATGTTTAGCAAGGGCTGATGAAGTTGAAATGCTTATTTTCTGTTCTTTGGAAAGTTGAATGTCCATCACAAAACCATTGCCTGTAGCAACTTAATCCATATCTTTGGCTTGTCACGCCTGACACCTTGCGCCGCCGATCCCGTAGTTTCATCGTATCTCTTACTTCGTCTGGCGGGAAAAAAATGACCTCAATCAGTCACGACTCTACAACCATGCCGCGTACGCAGCGCGATACCCGGCGCATGAATCAGTTTGTCTCGGTTGCCGCCGCGGTGGCAGGATTGCTGTTTGGCCTTGATATCGGCGTAATTGCCGGGGCGCTGCCCTTTATTACCGATCATTTCGTTTTATCCAGCCGCCTGCAGGAGTGGGTGGTGAGCAGCATGATGCTGGGAGCCGCTATCGGCGCGTTATTTAACGGCTGGCTCTCTTTTCGCCTCGGGCGCAAATACAGCCTGATGGTGGGTGCAGTGCTGTTCGTGGCCGGTTCCGTGGGCTCCGCTTTTGCCGGCAGCGTCGAAATGCTGCTGGCGGCGAGGATCGTTCTCGGGGTCGCGGTGGGGATCGCCTCTTATACCGCGCCGCTGTATCTGTCGGAAATGGCGAGCGAAAACGTACGCGGCAAGATGATCAGCATGTATCAGCTGATGGTGACGTTGGGGATCGTGATGGCGTTTCTCTCCGATACCGCGTTCAGCTACAGTGGCAACTGGCGAGCGATGCTTGGCGTACTGGCGCTGCCGGCGCTGGTGCTGATTATTCTGGTGATCTTCCTGCCGAACAGCCCGCGCTGGCTGGCGGAAAAAGGGCGTCACGTGGAAGCGGAAGAGGTGCTGCGGATGCTGCGCGACACGTCCGAAAAAGCCCGCGACGAGCTGAATGAGATCCGTGAAAGCCTCAAGCTGAAGCAGGGCGGCTGGGCGCTGTTTAAGGTCAACCGCAACGTGCGGCGGGCGGTATTCCTTGGCATGCTGCTGCAGGCGATGCAGCAATTTACCGGGATGAATATCATCATGTACTACGCGCCGCGCATCTTCAAAATGGCCGGCTTCACCACTACCGAGCAGCAGATGGTGGCGACCCTGGTGGTCGGGTTAACCTTTATGTTCGCCACCTTTATCGCCGTCTTTACCGTCGATAAGGCCGGGCGTAAACCGGCGCTGAAAATCGGCTTTAGCGTGATGGCCATCGGCACGCTGGTGCTGGGCTACTGCCTGATGCAGTTTGATAACGGCACCGCCTCCAGCGGTCTCTCCTGGCTGTCGGTGGGGATGACCATGATGTGTATCGCCGGCTATGCGATGAGCGCCGCGCCGGTGGTGTGGATCCTGTGTTCGGAAATTCAGCCGCTGAAGTGCCGCGATTTCGGTATCACCTGCTCAACCACCACCAACTGGGTGTCGAACATGATTATCGGCGCGACCTTCCTGACGCTGCTGGACGCTATCGGCGCGGCGGGAACCTTCTGGCTATATACCGCGCTGAACGTCGCCTTTATCGGCGTGACTTTCTGGCTGATCCCGGAAACCAAAAACGTCACCCTTGAGCATATTGAACGCAAGCTGATGTCCGGCGAGAAGCTGCGCAATATCGGCAATTAACTATAAGGACTCGCGCGGCAGCCACGGGCTGGCAACCCGTACCGTCTCCCGGTGGCTGTCGCCGTTAATAATATGCAGGGCGCTCAGGCGCCCAATATCATAGTGCGGGAGCTGCACCGTTGAGAGCGGCGGAAAAAACAGATCGCCGATCCCCACCATATTGTCGTAACCCACCACCGCCACATCCTGCGGAATGCGCAGCCCCTGCGCCAGTAGCGTCTGATAGACCATAAACGCGATGCGGTCGTTGCCGCAAATCACCGAGTCGAATGGCAGCGTGGGTTGCTGAATATGCGCCAGCACGACAGCGGGAATATCGCGATAGTGCTCATCGCCATAGGCCATATAGCTATGGTCGAGCGTATCCGGGTCAATCCCCGCTTCCCGGCAGGCGCGTTCCAGCCCCTGACGGCGGCGGACGGTCGCCAGATGATTCGCTGGCAGATGCAGGCACAGCGGACGGCGGTAGCCCGCGGCTAGCAGGGCCTGCACCGCCGTATACTGACCCTGTTCGTCGTCCGGGATATAGCTGGCCACCGGATCGTGCAGGCTTTCGCAGTTGGCCAGCACGCAGGGGAGGGTTAACAGCTTGGCCGGAAGCGGCACCTGGCGCAGGCCCATCGTGGTATAAATAATCCCGTCCGGACGGTGGGAGAGCAGCAGGTCGACAATGGTTTCCGGGCTATCGTCAGAGAACATGTTGACCACGAAGCTGTTCCAGCCGTGCGCCCGCGCGGTCTCTTCGATGGAGAGCGTAATCTCCACCGAGAACGGTGTAGTGACAGTATCCAGCGCCAGCACCCCGATGGTGTTTGGCGTCGCGTGGGCGCCGCGAATTTTCTTCGCCGACAGGTCGGGGACGTAGTTAGTCTCTTCGATAGCCGCCTGGACCCGAGCCAGGGTTTCCGGCTTGAGTCTTTCCGGGCTGTTTAGCGCCCGGGAGACCGTCATCAGCGACACATTCGCCAGCTTTGCCACATCTTTCAGAGATGCCATATTAAGTGCTCCACCCCTGCCGTCGGCAACGGGTTTTACTAAGTTACTGATGTAAAAGGATCATACGATATTCTATCGTACACCCGGTGCCGATGCAGACGAGGAATATTTGATCGCGATCGCACTCTCGTTATGTTAACGTTAACTTTTGTGATTAACATCATGAATCTCAGCAAAACGACATGAGATTCGTTTTTTGTTAACGTTACCATATCAGCATTACTCCTACATGAGAATGTCATGATGAAAGCGCACCCCTCACAAAGCTATCCGTTACTCAGCGCGTTACTGTTTTTCTTTTTCGTGACCTGGTCCTCTTCAGGTTCGCTGCTCTCGATCTGGCTGCACCAGGAAGTGGGCCTTAAACCGGGGGATACCGGGATTATCTTCTCGGTGCTTTCCGTCTCGGCGCTTTTCGCGCAGGTGTGTTATGGCTTTATACAGGACAAACTCGGCCTGCGTAAAAATCTGCTCTGGTACATTACCGTTCTGCTGATCCTCTCCGGCCCGGCCTATATGCTGTTTGGCTATCTGCTCAAAATTAACGTCTTGCTCGGCAGCATCTTCGGCGGGATTTATATCGGACTGACCTTCAACGGCGGTATCGGCGTACTGGAGTCCTACACCGAGCGCGTCGCGCGCCAGAGCCAGTTTGAATTCGGCAAAGCGCGGATGTGGGGCTCGCTGGGCTGGGCGGTGGCGACATTCTTCGCCGGTTTGCTGTTCAATATTAACCCGCATTTAAACTTCGCGGTGGCCAGCTGCTCCGGACTGGTCTTTTTTATACTACTGGCGCGACTGCGGGTCTCTTCCGCGCCGCACGCCATGCAGGAGGCGGTATCGGGCGGTAAAGTGACGCTGGAGGATGCTCTGCGTCTGCTGACCCTGCCGCGCTTTTGGGCGCTGGTGTTCTTCGTCATCGGCACCTGTATCTACGGCGTTTACGATCAGCAGTTCCCGGTCTACTTCTCTTCCCAGTTCCCGACCTTACAGGAAGGCAACGAGATGTACGGCTACCTGAACTCGTTCCAGGTGTTCCTGGAAGCCGCCGGTATGTTCTGCGCGCCGTGGCTGGTTAACCGTATTGGCGCGAAAAACGGTCTGATCTTCGCCGGGATGGTGATGGCGATGCGGATGGTGGCGTCCGGGCTGGTGGAAGGGCCGCTGCTTATCTCCATTACTAAACTGCTGCACGCGGTCGAGCTGCCGGTGCTGCTGGTCTCCATCTTTAAATACAACAGCCTGAACTTCGACAAACGTCTCTCCTCAACGCTGTATCTGGTGGGCTTTGCCTGCACCAGCTCGGTTATCGCGACGGTGCTGTCGCCGCTGGCTGGCTATAGCTATGAGAAATACGGCTTCGCCCAGTCCTATCTGATTATGGGACTGCTGGTGTTCTGCACCACCTTTATCTCCATCTTCTTGTTGCGTTCCAGTAAGTCCTCTTCGGACCCGCTGATGCCGCAAACTTCCGCTATCTGAATCAAAAGAGTAATCAATATGACGTATTCCATTCCCCGGGCCGAGCAAGAACTGCAGGCCAAACATGAAGAGCTGAACCTGCGCTGGTATCCGCGCTATCACCTGGCCGCCCGCGCGGGTTGGATCAACGATCCCAATGGCCTGGTCTGGTTCGACGGCTGGTATCACGCTTTTTACCAGCACCATCCGTACTCCACCCAATGGGGACCGATGCACTGGGGTCACGCGCGCAGTAAGGATCTGGTGCACTGGGAGCATCTGCCGGTAGCGCTGGCCCCGGAAGGCCCGGAGGATAAAGACGGCTGCTTCTCCGGCTCCGCGGTGGTGGATGGCGATACGCTGGCGCTGATTTATACCGGGCATAAATTCCACGGCGATCCCAGCGATGAAGCCAACCTGTATCAGGTGCAGTGTCTGGCGACCAGTCGCGACGGGATCCACTTCGAGCGCCAGGGGATCGTGGTCGACACCCCGCCGGGCATGCACCATTTCCGCGACCCGAAAGTGTGGCGAGAAGGGGACAGCTGGTACATGATCGTCGGCGCTCGCGATGGCGATACCGGCCAGGTGCGGCTGTATCGCTCAGCCGATCTGCGCCAGTGGCAGGACGCGGGCGTGCTTGATGAAGCGGAAAAAGAGATGGGCTATATGTGGGAATGCCCGGATTTCTTCGCCCTCAATGGCAAACATATCCTGATGTTCTCCCCTCAGGGGCTGGCGGCGAAAGGCTATCGCAACCGCAACCTGTTCCAGAGCGGCTATCTGCTCGGTGAGTGGCAGCCGGGGCAGGCGTTTGTACGCGAGGGGGAGTTTGTCGAAATGGATCACGGGCACGATTTCTACGCCCCGCAGAGCTTCCTCACGCCCGATGGTCGCCGCATTGTCATCGGCTGGCTGGATATGTGGGAATCGCCGCTGCCGGAGCAGCAGGACGGCTGGGCGGGCATGCTTTCGCTGCCGCGGGAGCTGAGCCTGAGCGCCGATAACCGTCTGCAGATGCGTCCGGCGAAAGAGGTTGAGAGTATGCGCGGCGCCAGCTTCCCGTGGCCGGTCACGACGCTGAAGAACCAGCAGACCACGACGGTGGAAAACTGCGAGGCGATGGAGGTGATCCTGCACTGGGACTGCGCCAGCAGCAGCGCTGAACAGTATGGCCTGAGCTTCGGCGAGGGTCTGCGCGTTTACGTGGATGCGCAGATGCAGCGCCTGGTGCTTGAGCGACACTATCCGCAGTATGGCCTCTGCGGCACCCGCAGCGTCCCGTTGACCGAAGGCGCCGATCTGAAGCTGAGGATATTCTTCGATAGCTCTTCGGTAGAGGTGTTTGTGAATGATGGCGAGGCCTGTCTCAGCAGTCGTATATATCCTGACGCCGCTCGCCGTGAATTAGCGTTATTTTCCTGGAGCGGCTCTGCATATTTAAAAGAAGCAGGAGCCTGGCAGCTGGAATAAGTTTTACTGAATAGTTGTTAATAACCCGTCTTCGACGGTGGACGGGTTATTATTGTCGAGCTTTACCCATAAATAAAAAATACTATTTAACTAAATAATAAAGGGTTTTCCGATGAATAAAATCTGGGTCGGTTGTGTTCTGACGTCTTTATTTACCCCTCTGGCTAATGCTCAGGCGCCGTTATCCCTTGAGGAGCGGCTGGCACAAATGGAACAACGCCTGAAGGCGACCGAACAGCGGGCGGCCAGCGCGGAGGCGGAGATTCGCGCGTTGAAAAACCAGGAGGCGCCAGCGACGGTGGCGAGCGTCGTGCCGGCTAAGCCCGCTTTGCAGCTTAATGATTATGGTGAGTTAAAATTCTATGGCGACGTTGAGTTTAATATGGACGGCGCCAGCCGTACCGGTAGCCTGACGTCGGTAAAAACCAGCGCCAATAAAAACTGGGCGCCGGGGGATAAAGAGCGCTGGGATATTAACGGACGTATTCTTCTCGGCTTTGATGGATTACGCAAAGGGGCTAACGGTAAATATGCCGGATTCAGCGTGCAGCCGCTGGCGGATATGAATGGCAAAATGAATCTTGATGACGCGGCCTTTTTCTTTGGTCAGCAGGATGACTGGAAAATTAAAATCGGTCGCTTCGAAGCCTACGATATGTTCCCGCTTAATCAGGATACGTTTATTGAATATTCCGGTAATACGGCGAACGACCTGTATAGTGACGGCTACGGCTATATTTATATGATGAAAGAGGGGCGCGGACGCAGCAGCAGCGGCGGCAACTTCCTGCTCAGTAAAAATCTTGATAACTGGTACTTTGAGGTCAATACGCTGGTGGAGGACGGCAGTTCGCTGTTCGTGGATCAGCGCTATCACGGCAACGCGCTGGATAACAGCAAAAACGTGGTTTATGTGCGCCCGGTCGCTGCCTGGCAATCCGGTCCCTGGTCGGTGGCCGCGGCGATGGAGAGCAACCTCGTCAATAACGCTTATGGCTATGAGACTCAGAACGGTCGCTGGGTCGATCAGTCCAGCCGTACCGGCTACGGTATGACAATGAGCTGGAATACGCTGAAAACTGATGCCGAGGACGGGGCGGTGGTGAACGTAAGCACCGCGTATCTGGATGCGGCGGACGAAAAGGATTTCAGCGCCGGTATCAATGCGTTATGGCATCGCGTGGAGCTGGGCTATATCTACGCGCATAACAAAATCGACCAGTTTAATATGTCCGGCGTCAACGCGGAGTGCGATGGCGACTGCGCCATTCTGGCGCCGGGGCGCTACGACATTCACACCCTTCATACCTCATGGCATCTGCCGAATATTATGGATATGCCGAACTTTAATATCTATCTCGGGGCCTATGCGTCATGGCTCGATTCATCGGCGGCGAAAAGCGGCAATACCGATGAACGCTACGGCGCGCGGGTGCGGTTTAAATATTTCTTCTGACGATTTTTCCCGTGTCGCGGCGTAAACGCCTTACCCGGGCTACGGGATCGCAGACTGCGGTGAACTCGTAGCCCGGGCAGGCGCTTTGCGCCGCGACCCGGGGAGGCAGGGGGGATAATTCCCGGAGGCGATGCCGCGTATTTGTCAGGGGCTAGGGGATCGCACACGGCGGTAGCCCGGCTAAGCACCGCGCGAGCCGGGACGTTGCCGAATCACTACACCTCCGCCAGATACAGCGCGGGCATGCCCTCTTTATCGGAGGTAAACAGCACCCAGCGGTTGTCCGGTGAAAATGACGGATGCGGATGCGTCGCCTGGCGCTCGCCCTCAATCACTTTCCAGGTGGAGTCGTGGCGGCACACCGCGGTCTGCTTATCGGCGGCAATATCAAACATCCAGATAAACGGATCGTTAAACTGGATATCGCCGGTGCTGTGCGGCGCGCCGTCACCGACCACCAGCGAGCCATCGTGATTGCTCATCAAATGTGAACAGGGAGGAATGGCCATCAGCTGGCGGTTTTCCAGGGTTGCCGGGTCGGCGCGGTACAGATAGCGATGCGGATCGTTTTCCTGATGCGCGACGTAGTAAAGCGCGGAGCCATCCGGTACCCAGAATTCGTGCGTAAAGCTCTCACCCGGCTGGTGCTGGCGCACCTTGCGCATGTTGCTGCCGTCAGCGTCGATCAGCCACATTCTGGCATCGATAGCATCGCGCGGACCTTCATGGCAGAAGGCGATGGTGCTGTCGTCAAACGGGCGGTAAATTGGGTGGCCGAGCCAGCGTTTTTCCTGCAATACCACGCGCTGTTCGCCGCTGCGCAGATCGATATTAATCAACCGGCACTCCGGCTCGGTGAAGTAGAATGCGCGGAACTTGCCCCAGTCGGTCAACGGCTGCCAGTCGCTTTTTTTGATTTCGATTCCGACCATCTGACTGCAATCGCTATTGGCGACCCAGGTTCCGTAGGCTACCCATTGGTCATCCACCTGATATATGACCTGTTCCTCCAGCGAGGCCAGATCCACGCGGCGCAGCTGCTGGTTGTTTTTCACATACCACAGCGACCGGTCGTCGGCGGAAAGGAAACCGCCAAAGGTGTTATCGCCCGGCCCGTCGGTGAGCTGGGTCGCCTGCTGGCCGGCGATATCGAGTAAATAGTAGTTCCAGTGGCCTTCAAACGCGCCGCCGAAAATCAGCTTGCCGCCATCCTGGGTAAAGCATTTTTGATAGAAATAGTTGCGATGGCAGATAACATGCGGTGGCGTCATCCGGATCACCTGGTGACCGGTTTCGCTGTCCTGCGTGTGCAGAAAGCTCAGCGGGATGATTTTGCCTTTCATGATTCACTTCACTCCTTGCTAAAAAAATACCCCGCAGCCGGAGCTGCGGGGTAGATACGGATAGCGGTCAATTAGCGCATCGCGCGGCGCAGGATGCGGTCAGACTGACGCTGGAAGTCAATTGCCGTCTCTTCCACGGTTTTCTGCCCGTAGTCGATGTACTGCAGAGAGGTGCCGAACTGGGCGACGATCTGCGGGTCGTCAAAGTACGGCGACACCGAGAGTTTGGCTGGCAGGGACTGCGCCAGACGCAGGCCAGATACCGCCGGATCGTCCTCTTTGATCGTGCCGTTTTCGGTCAGGTACTGCACCGCGACTTTGCTCAACGGCACGCCGCGCTCCAGGCCCAGCGTCTCAACCCCTTCTTTGCTGTTCAGCAGGAAGTTGATCACCTTCGCCGCCGCTTCCGGGTTTTTAGTCGATTTACCAATCGAGAGCATTTGCGCAGGTTTAAAGAACAGACCCGCGTCGGTGGCGCCCGGCAGCATCGGATAGCTGCCCAGTTCCAGCTTCGCCGGCGGCTTCAGGTTGTCGGAGTATTTGTTAATAGTGGAGTTCCACATATAGGTCCCCGCCCACTCACCCTGAATCCACGGCTTCATTTCATACATATTGCTCTTACCGAACGAGGCATAGTACTTGGTGTCCGGCATGACGTGGCTGTCGATAAGCTTTTTATACATCTGGAAAAATTCGACCCACTGCTCTTTGCTGTAGGAGAATTTTTTGGTTTTTTCATCGATAGCCGGCTGGTTGTACTTCTGAATCATATATGAATTCAGCAGCGCCAGGGTATCCTGGTGCTCCAGCACGACCGGGTAATACTGTTTACCCAGCTTGCTCTCGAAGGTTTTACCCGCCGCCATCAGCTCGTCCCAGGTTTTCGGGTACTCGACGCCCGCTTTTTTCCAGGTCTCGTCGTTGAAGTAGAACACGCGCGCGGTGACGGAGATCGGAATACCGTTAAGCTTGCCGTCCACCGTAGTGGATTGCAGCTCTTTGGCGTCAAACTGGCTCAGGTCGATCACGTCCTTCATCTTATTCAGATCGTAGAAGCCTTCGCCGTTTTTCGAGAAGATCGGCAGCCAGTTCCAGTTGGTTTGCATCACGTCCGGCTCGGTGCCGCCGGCGATTTGCGTGGTCAGACGCGAAAGGTGACCGTCCCAGCCGGTATATTCCGCCTTCACGTTGATATCCGGATTGAGTTTATGGAACTCTTCCAGCGCCTTCAGGGTCACCTGGTGGCGGCCGTTGCCGCCCCACCATGACATACGCAGGTCGACATCCTTCGCCATGGAAGGTAACGCGGTAAGGGCCAAAGTTGCGGAGATTGCGGCGCTTAAAAGCACTTTTTTCATTTTAATACTCCAGGGTTCACAGAGAGATGTTCTGTTCAGTTTTGGCGTCAAAGATATGACACTTGTTGAGATCGAATTTGAAATGCACCTTGCGATGCAGCCCTTTCTCAATCATGGGCTTCGCTTCATCTGACGGCACGCGGGCGGTCAGTTCATAATCGGCGACCTTCAGATAGACGAAGAATTCATGGCCCATGTTTTCCACGCGTACCATTTCGCCGGTGCATGAACCTTCGGCGAACGGTTCATCGGAAATGGAGACAAACTCCGGGCGCACGCCGAAGAACACCTGCTGGTTCTTGTGGGTGTCGACCTTGCTCTGCAGCCTGTCGTTGAGCGGCAGCAGGCCATCGCCAACGGTCAGATGCAGGCGTCCCGCTTGCTCAACCAGCTGGCTGGGACGAATATTCATCTCCGGCGCGCCGATAAACCCGGCCACAAACATGTTTTTCGGCTTGTGGTAGAGGTTGTCCGGGGTATCCACCTGCATGATATGGCCCAGCTTCATCACGCAGATGCGGTCGCCCATGGTCATCGCTTCGGTCTGATCGTGGGTAACGTAAACGGTGGTCGCCGGTTTACCGGATTTCTTCAGCTGCTTGTGCAGGTCGGAAATACGGATACGCATCGAAGCGCGCAGCTTGGCGTCGAGGTTGGACAACGGTTCATCGAACAGGAACACATCCGGCTTCTTCACAATCGCGCGGCCAACCGCCACGCGCTGGGCCTGGCCGCCGGAAAGCTGGCGCGGCAGGCGGTCCAGCAGCTCTTCCAGCTCAAGGATTTTCGCCGCTTCGTTAACCTGGGCTTCAATTTGATCCTTCGGCAGCTTGCTCAGCTTGAGGCCGAAGGCGAGGTTCTCGCGTACCGTCATATGCGGATAGAGCGCGTAGTTCTGGAACACCATCGCGATACCGCGCGCTTTTGGCGCGAGGTTGTTCACGATTTTCTCGCCGATCCGCACTTCGCCGCCGCTGATGGTTTCCAGACCGGCCAGCATGCGCAGGGTGGTGGATTTGGCGCAGCCGGACGGCCCAACGATAACCATAAACTCGCCGTCCGCGATTTTCAGATCGATACCATGTACCGCCTTGAAGCCGTTGGAGTAGACCTTTTCCAGTTTGTTGAAAATAACTTCAGCCATGATATTTCCCTCTTAACCTTTAATTCCGCTGCTGGTAACGCCCTGTACGAAGTAGCGTTGTGCCAGGAAGAACACGATGATGGACGGCAGAATGGAGATGCTCGCCATTGCCAGAATTTCGTTCCACGGAGCGCCTTCCGTGACGTCGATGGACATTTTCAGCGCCAGCGCGATCGGATATTTATCCACGCTGTAGACGTAAATCAGCGGACCGATAAAGTCGTTCATCGACCACATGAACTGGAACAGCGCCACCGAGATAATCGCCGGTTTCAGAATCGGCACCACCACGTACCACAGCACCTGAATGGAGTTACAGCCGTCGATCTGCGCCGCTTCTTCCATGTCGCGCGGAACGCCGCGCAGGAACTGAATCAGCATGAAGACGAAGAACCCCTGGGTGGCGAAGGCCAGCGGCAGGTACAGCGGCAGATAGCTATTCAGCATGCCCATTTCACGGAACATCAGGTACTGCGGGATCAGCAGTACGGTGCTCGGCAGGAGCATGGTGGTGATCAGCGTGGCGAACCAGAATTTCTTCCACGGAATTTCGAAGCGGGCAAAGCCGTAGGCCACGATGGTAGAGGAGATAATGGTCAGCAGCACTTTCGGGATCACATACTTGAAGGTGTTCAGCATGTAGTGGCCGAAGTTGTACTCGGTGCCGGTTTTCCAGCCGTTGATAAAGCCATCCCAGGTCGCGTGGGCAGGCCACAGGCTCAGGGTGGTGAAGATCTCGTGGTTCGGTTTGAACGACGCCGAGAACATCCAGACCAGCGGGTAGAGCATCAGCAGGCCGACGAACAGCAGGATCACATAGCGGATACTGGCGTTGATTTTCTCACGACGCAGCGTCCGCGCGACTTCGCGTTCGGCGATGTCCCTTGCTTCAGACATGTGTTGGATATCAGCCATTTTTGCCTCCCTTATCGGCGGAGTAGAACACCCAATATTTCGAAGACTTAAACGCGATGGCGGCAAAAACCGCGACCACCAGGAACAGCACCCACGCCAGCGCCGCGCCGTAGCCCATATCGAAGTACTTAAAGGCGGTGTCGTAGATATAGAGCGAGAACAGATAGGTGGAGTAGGTCGGGCCGCCGCCGGTAATGACGTACGGGCCGGTAAACTCCTGGAACGCCTGAGTGGTCTGCATGATGAAGTTGAAGAAAATCACCGGCGTGATCAGCGGCACCGTGACCTTCATAAACATCTGCCATTTTGACGCGCCATCGATCATCGCCGCTTCATATTGTGATTGCGGAACGTTCTGTAGCGCCGCGAGGAAGATAACCATGGCCGAACCGAACTGCCAAACGCGCAGCAGGGTAACGGACATCAGCGCCAGCGAGGGCTCGCCGAGCCAGTTGACCGGATCGAAGCCGAGCACGCCAATAAAGCTGTTCAGCAGGCCATCGATAGCAAACAGCGCTCGCCACAGAACGGCAATCGCCACCGAGCTACCGAGGATGGACGGGATATAGTAGGCGGTACGGAAAAAACCGATGCCGCGCAGCTTAAAGTTGAGGACAAAAGCGATCCCCAGGGCGAAAGCCAGTTTTAACGGGATGGTTAAAAAGACATACGCGAACGTCACGCCCATGGATTTCCAGAAGAGGCCATCTTCGGTCAGCATGTAGCGATAGTTTTCGATGCCGTTAAACACCGGTGGACTCATCAAATCGTACTCAGTGAAACTGAGGAAGAAAGATGAAACAAAGGGAAAGGCGGTAAAGACTATCAGCCCTATGATATAGGGCGATATCCATGCCAATCCCAGCATTTTGTTTTCATTCATACATACCTACCTGGCTTGCGAGTTTGTAATACGGATTCGGGGTTACTGCCTTTCCCGCGGCCCGTGCCGCCGGAAAGTTAATGCGTTCCTGGTATGTCAGCGGTAAATCCTTCCCTGGCGATGGTTGATTGGTTGAAACTTTTCTTTCTTCTTATCCCTGAAGAACATGTGTTTTTTGATTTTGTCTTACCCGGCGTCCTGATTTTGTAAAACGCCGTTTTAATTTTATTTTATTGCTATTTATTACGGAGTCATTCGGTTGATCGCGGAAATGTGATCAAAGTCGAAACGATGTTTCAAAAAGGTGCTGGAGCGCGCATTTTGCAGAGATGAGAGGTCAGAGATACGGATGAGAGTTCGACGGAGAGAGGCTAGTCAGGCGAGATTGCTTGCGCTGCTAATCATTGCGGCGCGACATACTTTATGACAATTATTTGTAGCGGAAAAGTTCAGAAAATGGTGGGCATGCGCGGCATGCCCCGGGGAGGAGAGATTACTGTTGCAGAAAATCCTGACGAACGGGGGTAAAGGTATCAAGCAGCGTACCCGGCTTCAGGCACACGCAGCCGTGCATAATGTTCGGTTTCTTGTAGAGCGTATCGCCGGCGCTGACCACGTGCTTTTCATCGCCGATGGTGAACTCAAATTCGCCGGAGAGCACATAGGTGAGCTGCTCGTGCGGGTGATTGTGCATCGGCCCGATAGCGCCTGCTTCAAAGTTCACTTCAACCGCCATCATCTTGCCATCGTGCGCAAGGATGCGGCGGGTGACGCCATTGCCCAGATCTTCAAGGGTGGTCTCTTTATGAAAAATAAACATCCGCTGGTCCTGTAATTAAATGAAACAATGTTTCATTTAATCTATCGCATAATCTTCTAAAAGGAAACGATCGCCTGGAGAAGTGGAAAGTCGATCACAACTTTGTTTTACTGAAACTTCACGCACGGAGGGATGATGAAAACGATTGGTCTGTTAGGCGGCATGAGCTGGGAATCGACGATTCCTTACTATCGTCTTATTAACGAAGGGATTAAAACGCGCCTCGGCGGGCTGCACTCCGCCAGCCTGCTGCTGCATAGCGTGGATTTCCACGAAATTGAAGTCTGCCAGTCCAGCGGCGACTGGGAGCGGGCGGGCGAGATCCTCGCCCGGGCGGCGCTCGGGCTACAGCAGGCGGGCGCCGAGGGGATTGTCCTGTGCACCAACACCATGCATAAGGTCGCGCAGGCCATTGAAACGCGCTGCGATGTGCCGTTCCTGCATATTGCCGATGCGACCGGCCGGGCGATTACCGCGAAGGGCCAGCGCCGCGTGGCTCTGCTGGGGACGCGCTATACCATGGAGCAGGATTTTTATCGCGGCCGCCTGCAGCAGCAGTTCGCTATCGACACGCTGATTCCAGAGGCGGAAGATCGTGAACGTATCAACCAGATCATCTTCGACGAACTGTGTCTGGGAACCTTTAGCGCAGACTCGCGCGACTACTATCTTCAGGTTATTGAGCTGCTGGCGGAGCAGGGGGCGGAAGGGGTGATTTTCGGCTGTACCGAAATCGGCCTGCTGGTGCCGGAAGAGAGCAGCCCGCTGCCGGTATTTGATACGGCCGCGATTCATGCGGCGGACGCGGTGGAATTTATGCTGTCGTAAGTACCGCTTCGAGCGGGGTGAGGATGCGCGGCATGCTCTCTTGCAGATGGCGAGCGAAAGCATCGACCAGCGCGGAGCCGGGACGGTGCAGCGGGCGCACCAGGCTAACGGTAAAAGGCACTTCAACGCTAAAACGGCGTACCACCACACCGTTCCCGGCATAATCGAGGGCGGTGAGCGGGTTAACCACCGAAATGCCGACCCCGGCCCGCACCATCGCGCAAATGGAGGCGGCGCTGTGCGTCTCCACCACCATCCGCCGTTTGACCTGATGTTCGACAAACAGGGCATCGAGCAGCTGGCGATAGCTATCGGTGCGCGACAGGCTAATATAGTTTTCGCCGTGAAAATCCGCCGGCGTCAGCGCCGGCTTTGCCGCCAGCGGATGGCTCTGCGGCAGTACGCACACTTCATTGAGGGTCAGCAGCGGCGTACGCTCGGTTCCGGCGGGGGTATGCAAGGTTTCCGTTAATCCCAGATCGTGGCGCTGGGCCGATAGCCACTCCTCCAGCAGCGGTGACTCCTGAGGGACGATTTGCAGGCTGACGTCAGGGTAGCGGGCTAAAAACGGCGCCAGCAGTAGCGGCAATAGCGATTGGGAGAAGACCGGCAGACAGGCTATCGACAGCTCCCCCTGGCGGAACTCGCGCAGGCTTTCCGCGGCGCTGACGATTCTGTCCAGGCCATACCAGGAGCGCTGGACCTCTTCAAACAGACGTAATCCCTGAACCGTAGGCTGCAGGCGCCCGCGGGTACGGGAGAATAGCGTCAACCCCAGCACCTTTTCAAAACGCGCCAGCTCGCGGCTAACGGTGGGCTGCGAGGTATGCAGCATGCGTGCGGCCTCGGTCAGATTGCCGGTGGTCATCACCGCATGGAAGATTTCAATATGGCGCAGGTTGACGGCGGGCATGGGTGTTCCTTAAGTGGCGCAAGCCATATCATTTTTGCATAGACTGGCAATAAAACGATATTTTTTATTACGTACGCGCTGTGGCGTAATCGTAAAAAACAGAGATAACGCACACACACAGCACCGGAGTTCTTTATGCCACACTCGCTTTACGCCACCGATACCGACCTGAGCGCAGAAAACCTGCTGCGTCTGCCCGCCGAGTTCGGCTGCCCGGTTTGGGTTTACGACGCGCAGATTATCCGCCGCCAGATTGCCCAGTTGAGCAAGTTCGACGTGGTGCGTTTTGCGCAGAAGGCCTGCTCCAATATCCACATTCTGCGCCTGATGCGCGAGCAGGGCGTGAAGGTCGATTCGGTGTCGCTGGGCGAGATCGAGCGCGCGCTGGCGGCGGGGTACGATCCGCATCAGCATCCGGACGATGTCGTCTTTACCGCTGACCTGATCGACGACGCGACGCTGGCGCGGGTTAAAGAACTGCAGATCCCGGTCAACGCCGGATCTATCGATATGCTGAGCCAGCTGGGCGAAGTTTCTCCTGGCCATCGCGTCTGGCTGCGCGTTAACCCGGGCTTCGGCCACGGCCATAGCCAAAAAACCAATACCGGCGGCGAAAACAGCAAGCACGGGATCTGGCACAGCCATTTAACGGCGGCGCTGGAAGTGATGCGCCGTTACCAGCTCCAGCTGGTGGGTATTCATATGCATATCGGTTCTGGGGTCGACTATGGCCACCTGGAACAGGTTTGCGGCGCGATGGTGCGACAGGTGGTTGAATTCGGCCAGGATCTGCAGGCGATCTCCGCCGGCGGCGGGCTGTCGATTCCGTATCATGAAGATGAAGAGGCGATCGACACCGATCACTACTTCGGCTTGTGGAACGCCGCGCGCGAGCAGATCGCTAAACATCTGGGTCATCCGGTGAAGCTTGAGATCGAGCCGGGTCGTTTCCTGGTGGCGGAATCCGGGGTGCTGGTTTCTCAGGTTCGCAGCGTGAAGGAGATGGGCAGCCGCCACTTCGTGCTGATTGACGCCGGGTTTAATGATTTGATGCGCCCGGCGATGTACGGCAGCTATCACCATATTACCGCTCTCGCTGCGGATGGCCGCGATCTGCGCGCCGCGGCGCAGATTGAAACCGTGGTGGCCGGGCCGCTGTGCGAATCGGGCGATGTCTTTACCCAGCAGGAAGGGGGGAAAGTGGAAACCCGCCTGCTGCCTGCGGTGGCGCCGGGGGATTATCTGGTGCTGCACGATACCGGCGCTTACGGCGCGTCGATGTCTTCTAACTACAACAGCCGTCCGCTGCTGCCGGAGGTGCTGTTCGACAACGGCAAAGCGCGGCTGATTCGTCGTCGCCAGACCATTGAAGAGCTGCTGGCGCTTGAGCTGCTGTAAAGTGGTACCCGAAGGCCTTTTGCGTTTCTGTCGGGTGGCGGCTGGCGCCTTACCCGCCCTACAGGGGATTGCGGATTTTTGTAGGCCCGGTAAGGCGTTAACCGCCACCGGGCGATTCCAGCTAATTATTTGTAATACGGGCCGGTTGTCACCGACTCGCGCAGCACCAGCTTGCCGGTAAACGGCGGTATGGTCTCGATCGGCTGACCGTTGGCAAGCTTAATGGCCTGATCGATAGCGGTGGTGATCATGTTGTCGATCGGCAAATAGACCGTCGATAGCCCCGGCTCCAGCCATTTCGCGCTCGGCGCGTCATCAAAACCAAACAGCGAAATATCCTGCGGGATCCGCAGCCCTGCCTGATGCAGCGCTTTCGACGCGCCCAGCGCCATATCATCGTTACAGGAAAACAGCGCGCTAAACGGCGTCTTCTCTTCCAGCAGCTCGCAGCACAGCTCATAGCCGCGGATCATGGTGGAGTCACCGTATTTCACCTTCGCCGGATCCCACTTGATGCCGTGCTTTTTCAGCGCGTTACGATACCCTTCCAGGCGGGCTTTGCCCGTCGGCGTGTGCATCGGCACGGTTAAACAGGCAATATCGCGATGGCCCTGGGTAATCAGGTACTCCACCGCCTGGAACGCCGCATCCTGCTGTTCGAAGAACACGCAGCGCTCCCGAGCCTGGCTAACGTCGCGGTTAATCACCACCAGCGGCATGGCGATGGACTCAATCAGCGACATGATCTTCTTTTCGCTCATATGGCGGGTGTAGAGCACGATGGCGTCGCACTGGCGATCGGCCAGCATCTGCACCGCCTCTTCTTCACGCTCCGGCGCATCGTGGCCGTCGGTGACGATCAGCTGTTTGCCCCAGGCTTCCGTCTGGCGGGAGGCCTGCTGCAGCAGGCGACCAAAATAGAAGCCGTCAAAGGTGGAAACCACCAGACCGATGCTGTTGCTGGTGCGGTTCGCCAGCGAGCGGGCGAGAAAGTTAGGCCGATAGCCCAGCTCTTCCATCGCCTTAAAAACCTGTTGGCGGGTGCTCTCTTTCACCTGACCCGTGCCGTTCAACACGCGGGAAACCGTCGCTTTAGAGACGCCTGCGCGAATTGAGACATCCAGCATTGTAGCCATTCATCCGATTCCTGATATCACGTGGTAACCCGCAGTTTATCACAGACATTCAGGGGGATATGGCCTCATGGCGCGGCAAAAAAACCATCGCGATCACGCTTTTACAGGAATTGATCGGGTGGAAAGTAAAACCGCCAATGCGGTATGCCAATTATCGCCTTTCTGGAATACCAATGAGCGGGTTGGGAGCTTAATCACAGAACTTATTTTCACCAGTCGCTATTTTTTGGTATGCCAATAGGTGTTTGGCTGTACACCTGGTGCGCTATAAGCCCTTAAACCTGAGGTATCCTCTATGGCATTGCAGGACAAACTGATCGACTCACTGGGGAGTTTCGCCACGAAATTCAACAGCTACCGCTATATCATGGCGATAAAATCCGCTTTTATTACCCTGATGCCGGTGATCATCGTTGGCGCCTTTTCGGTGCTGATTTCCAATATGGTGCTGGATCCGAAAAACGGGCTCGCCAGCTTTCAGGCGCTCTCGTTTCTGGCGGCGCTGAAACCCATTACCAGCGCCATCAATTACGCCACCCTTAACTTTCTCAATATTGGCGCGGTCTTTCTTATCGGCATCGAACTGGGGCGGATTAACGGCATCAAGAGCCTGTTCCCCGGTCTGCTGGCGGTGATCTGCTTTATCTGCGTCACGCCAACCACCGTCGAGATGATGGTCGACGGCCAAATGCATGAAGTGAAAGATGTGCTGCTGCGCCAGTTCTCCGATACCCGCAGCCTGTTCCTCGGTATGTTTATCGCCATTCTGTCGGTGGAGATCTACTGCTGGCTGGAGGGCCGCAAGGGGCTGAAGATCAAGATGCCGGATACCGTGCCGCCCAACGTCTCGGCGTCATTTTCCGCGCTGATCCCGGCCATTATCACCACCACGGCGATCGCCACCTTTGGCTTTATTTTCCATCAGGCCACCGGCATGTACCTGTATGACGCGGTCTATCAGGTGGTGCAGCAGCCGCTGGAACGCGTGGTGCAAAGCCTGCCGGGGATCCTGCTGCTGATGTTTGTCGCGCAGCTGTTCTGGGTTATCGGCATCCACGGCAACCAGATGATCAAACCGATCCGCGAACCGCTGCTGCTGGGAGCGATCGCCGTCAATATGAGCGCCTTTGAGCAGGGCAAAGAGGTGCCGAATATCATCACCATGCCGTTCTGGGATGTTTATATGAGCATCGGCGGATCGGGGCTGACGATTGGCCTGCTGATCGCGGTCATGATCGCCACCAAACGCAAAGAGATGAAAGAGATCGCCAAGCTGTCGATTGGACCGGGCCTGTTCAACATCAACGAACCGGTGATTTTCGGCATGCCGATCATGCTCAATCCGATCCTCGCGATCCCCTTTATTATCACACCGCTGGTGACCGGCAGCATCGGCTACTTCGCGACCGCCGCCGGTTTTGCCGGTAAAGCGGTGGTGATGGTGCCGTGGACCACGCCGCCGCTGATCAACGCCTGGCTCTCCACAGCGGGTTCGATGGGGGCGGTGGTGACGCAGCTTATCTGCATCCTGACCGCGGTGCTGATCTATCTGCCGTTCGTCAAAATTGCCTCCCGCCGCGCGGAAAACGCCCAGCGCCAGGCGGAAAACACACCCACCAGCCAACAGATATGAGGACACGATGACGACAGTAAGGATGGCGATCCCCCACGACTTTATCCTCGGCGCCGCCGCTTCGGCGTGGCAAACCGAGGGCTGGAGCGGCAAAAAAGAGGGCCAGGACTCCTGGCCGGATCTGTGGTACAAAAACGACCGCCACGTCTGGCATAACGGCTACGGCCCGGCGGTGGCGACCGATTTTATCAACCGCTTTCGCGAAGACGTGCAGCTGATGAAGCTGGCGGGGCTGACCCACTACCGCACGTCGATTAACTGGTCGCGCTTTCTCACCGATTATGAAAACGTCACGGTCGATGAAGACTATGCGGCGTACTACGACCAGCTCTTCGATGAACTGCTGGCCAACGGCATCGAGCCGATGATCTGCCTTGAGCATTATGAACTTCCCGGCTATTTGCTGGAGCAGTACGGCGGCTGGGCGTCGAAAAAGGTGGTTGAGCTGTTTGTGCAGTACGCGGAGAAAGTGTTCGCCCGCTATCACCACCAAGTCACGCGCTGGTTTACCTTCAATGAACCGATCGTCGTGCAGACCCGCGTTTATCTGGATGCGCTGCGCTGGCCTTACGAGCAGAACACCGGCACCTGGATGCAGTGGAATCACCACAAGGTGCTGGCGACGGCAAAAGTGGTCCGGCTGTTTCGCGAGAAAGGCTATCGCGGCACGGTCGGCTGCATTCTTAACCCGGAGGTCACCTACCCGCGTTCAAACGCGCCGCACGACGTTCGCGCCGCCGAACGCTACGATCTGTTTTATAACCGGGTTTTCCTCGATCCGCTGGTCCACGGCGTCTACCCGCCCGAGCTGTTGACCCTGCTCGAACAGCACCACGTCTCATGGGATTATGACGCGCAAGAGCTGGCGCTTATCCGCGAAAACACCGTCGATGAGCTGGGGATTAACCTTTACTACCCGCATCGCGTCAAAGCCCCCTCGCGCGCCTGGCATCCGCAGACGCCGTTCCACCCGGCTTACTATTATGAGCCCTTTGAGCTACCGGGGCGGCGGATGAATAGCTCTCGCGGCTGGGAAATTTATCCGCAAATCGTTTTTGATATGGCGATGCGGATCAAGCAGGACTATCGCAATATTCCGTGGTTTGTGGCGGAAAGCGGCATGGGCGTGGAAAACGAAGGGCAGTTTCGCAATCGCGAAGGCGCCATCGCCGACGACTACCGGATCCGTTTTATCAGCGAGCATCTGTGGCAAACGCTGCGCGCGAGGGAAGCGGGGGCCAACTGTCACGGCTACATGCTGTGGGCCTTTACCGACAACGTTTCGCCGATGAACGCGTTTAAAAATCGCTACGGGCTGATTGAAATCGATTTACAAAATAATCGTGCCCGGCGGCCCAAGGCTTCCGCCAGCTGGTTCCGTAAGCTAGGCGAGAGTCGCGAATTGACGCTGGATATTGACGATGAGTGGCGCTAGGCGGACGGAAATTTTGCTAAGATAGCGGCCGATATTGACTCGCAGGTTCATAACGCACAGGTGATATTGTGGAGAAGGCTATCATTCCGCCGGAAAAGAAACCCTACCAGGAAATAGGTGATGATTTACGCGCACAGATTGCGCAGGGGCGCTACCCCATCGGGTCGCGCCTGCCGCCGGAACGCAATATCGCCGAGACCTACGGCGTGAGCCGGACCATCGTCCGCGAAGCGCTGCTGATGCTGGAGCTGCAGGGGACGGTCGATATTCGCCAGGGCTCCGGGGTGTACGTCATGCGCATCCCGCACGAGGACGATAGTGAGGAAGAACAGATGCTGAGCAGCGACGTCGGGCCGTTCGAAATCCTGCAGGCCCGCCAGCTGCTGGAGAGCAACATCGCCGCCTTTGCTGCCAAAATGGCGACCCGCGCCGATATCGATAACCTGAAGCGCATTATCGAGCAGGAGCAGCGGGCCATTGCCGCCAACGATACCAGCCAGGATAACGCCCGTCTGTTTCACCTGGTGCTGGCCGGGGCGACGCAAAATCAGATGCTGCTGGCGACGGTCGAGCGTATCTGGCTGCAGATGGACAGCAGCCCGCTGTGGCAGCAGTTCAACGTGCATATCGCCAGCCGGGCGTACCGGCTGAAGTGGCTCGGCGACCGGCAAACGCTCCTCGCCGCTCTGCGCCGACGCGATGTGATGGGGGCCTGGCAGGCAATGTGGCAGCATCTTGAAAACGTCAAAAACAGCCTGCTGGAGCTCTCCGATGAAGACGCGCCGGACTTTGACGGCTATCTGTTTGAATCGGTCCCAATTTTTCAGGGGAAGCTGGTGTGATCATTCAGCCCCTCCACGCCGCGCCGCAGCACGCTTCACGGGTGACGGAATGGCTATGGCAGGCTTTTGGCGGTGAAACGCTGCCGCAGGCGTTCTTCGCCAGCATTGTCGGGCATAGCCAGACCCCGGGGGCGCTGCCGATAACCTTTATTGCCGCTGAAGGGGAGATGCTGCTGGGCACCGTCGGCCTGTGGCGCTGCGATTTAATCAGCCGTCAGGATCTCTATCCGTGGATGGCGGCGCTCTACGTGGCTCCTGAAGCGCGCGGGCGGGGGCTGGCGGGGAAACTACAGCAGCACGTTATCGGCTATGCCCGAATGCAGGGCTATAGCGAGCTGTTTCTCTACTCCGCCTGCCGCGATTTTTATGAACGTTTCGGCTGGCAGTATATCGGCGAAGGCCTGGATTATCCGGCCGTCGCCGTCAGTTTATACCGCTACGATTTATCGCTCTCGAGAGGCGCAATCACCGAGTGACGGCGGACCAGCGTGGGGCTGAAAAGATGGGTAATCTCCGGCGGCGGGCGATGTTCCGCCAGCGCTAACGCCAGCTCCGCGGCCTGCGTCGCCATGGTGACAATCGGATAGCGTACGGTGGTCAAACGCGGGCGCACGTAGCGCGAAATCAGCACATCATCAAAGCCAATCAGCGAAATCTCGCGCGGCACATCAATCCCGTTATCGTTTAATACGCCCATTGCGCCGGCGGCCATTGAGTCGTTATAGCAGGCGACGGCGCTGAAGTTTCTGCCGCGGCCCAGCAGCTCGGTTATGGCCTGTTCTCCACCGCTCTCATCGGGTTCGGCAAAGGTCACCAGGCGATCGTTACACGGCAGATCGCTCTCTTTTAACGCCGCGTAGTAGCCCTGCAGGCGGTCTTCGGCATCGGAAATAGCGTGGTTTGAGCAGAGATAGCCGATGCGGGTGTGCCCCTGCTGAATCAGGTGGCGGGTCGCGAGCCATGCGCCGTAGCGGTCATCCAGCGCAACGCAGCGCTGCTCGAAGCCGGGGAGGATGCGGTTAATCAGCACCATGCCGGGAATTTGCTTCATCAGCGAGGCCAGTTCGTCATCGGGGATGATTTTGGCGTGGACCACCAGCGCGGCGCAGCGGTGGCGAATCAGCTGTTCGATCGCCTGGCGCTCTTTATGGAGGTTGTGATAGCCGTTACCGATCAGCAAAAAATTACCGGTATTGTAGGCGACCTGCTCGACGGCTTTCACCATCGCGCCGAAGAAGGGGTCGGAGACATCACCTACCACCAGGCCGACGGTTTCCGTTGACTGCTGCGCCAGCGCGCGGGCGTTGGCGTTGGGATGATAATTTAGCGTTTCCATCGCGGCGCCTACCGACTGGCGCGACGCTTCGCTGGCTTTCGGTGAATTGTTGATAACGCGGGAGACGGTAGCGACGGAAACTCCTGCGAGCCGGGCTACATCCTTAATAGTCGCCATACCAGGCCTTTTTTAGGGTAAGCGTTTACATAACGTTTATGTTACGGGAAAGCGCGGCAGATTCAAGGCTTGCGACTTTTGGGTTCATGCAATTGTGACGCAGATTAGCGTTGCGGGTGAAATAGTTACCCACAGGCGAGCGGAGAATGATTCCGGGAAACGACAATTCACACCTTTGCTTACACTTTGCGATTGGCTGTTGCGAATGTTCGCTGGTTTACCCATTCATTGCATTGATACTCTGGCTATCCCAGAGGTATTGATAGGTGGAGTCAACTTCAGGTTGACCACTTAATTACACCAGCCTGCGCAGATGCGCAGGTTTTTTTTTGCCCGCCGTTGGCCATTGTTACAGTTCGCGAAAAAAGTAATAACTGGTTGCACTTAGGCTCATTCACTTGCGTTTTATGGCTGGCGCCAGCGGCGGAAAAAACGAGACAATCAGGATCCCAGAGGTATTGATTGGTGAGTTTTTTAAGTACGCTTTTCGTACTGATTATCTTGCACCGACCTGCGCGGATGCGCAGGTTTTTTTTGTCCTGAATTCCGCTCCTCCTGGTGCATTTTCCGCCCCTTCTCATGTAACCTGCTTTGACTGATTAACCGGTCAAACGGAGTTGTTATGCTTTTGGGATTTTTTAGACTGCTTTTCAAAGGATTGTATCGGGTAAGGCTTACCGGTGACACGCAGGCGTTGTACCAGCAAAAGGTACTGATCACCCCAAACCATGTCTCTTTTATTGACGGCGTACTGCTGGCGCTTTTCCTGCCGGTGCGCCCGGTCTTCGCGGTCTATTCCTCAATCAGCGATCGCTGGTTTATGCGCGCGCTAAAGCCGATTATTGATTTTGTGCCGCTGGACCCGACCAAACCGATGTCGATAAAGCATCTGGTCCGCCTGATTGAGCAGGGGCGTCCGGTGGTGATTTTCCCGGAAGGGCGAATCTCGGTGAGCGGTTCACTGATGAAAATTTACGACGGCGCCGCCTTTGTGGCGGCGAAGTCACAGGCGACTATTGTGCCGCTGAGAATCGAAGGCGCTGAATTAACTCCCTTCAGCCGCCTGAAAGGGCTGGTCAAACGCCGTCTGTTCCCGCGCATTCAGCTGCACCTGCTGCCGCCGACGCATCTGCCAATGCCCGATGCGCCTCGCGCCCGCGAGCGGCGTAAAATTGCCGGTGAAATGCTGCATCAGATCATGATGGAAGCGCGGATGGCGGTGCGCCCGCGCGAAACGCTGTATGAGTCGCTGCTGGCGGCCCAGGACCGCTTCGGCGCGCGCAAAAACTGCGTGGAAGATATCAATTTTCAGCCGGACACCTACCGTAAGCTGCTGACCAAAACCCTCTTCGTGGCGCGCATTCTGGAAAAATACAGCGCCCAGGGCGAAAAAATCGGCCTGATGTTGCCGAACGCCGGAATTAGCGCGGCGGTGATTTTCGGCGCGATTGCCCGCGGGCGGATCCCAGCGATGATGAACTATACCGCCGGGGTCAAAGGCCTGAGCAGCGCCATTACCGCCGCGGAAATCAAAACCATCTTTACCTCACGCACCTTCCTCGATAAAGGCAAACTCTGGCACCTGCCGGAGCAGCTGACCCAGGTGCGCTGGGTGTTCCTCGAAGATTTAAAAGGCGACGTCACCGCCGGCGATAAGCTGTGGATTTTTGCTCACCTGATGATGCCGAAGCTGGCTCAGGTTAAGCAGCAGCCGGAAGACGCGGCGATGATCCTCTTTACCTCCGGCTCGGAAGGCAATCCGAAAGGGGTGGTGCATAGCCATAAAAGCCTGCTGGCCAACGTCGAACAAATTAAAACCATTGCCGACTTTACCGCGAATGACCGCTTTATGTCGGCGCTGCCGCTGTTTCACTCCTTTGGCCTGACGGTTGGCCTACTGACGCCGCTGTTTACCGGCGCGGAAGTGTTCCTCTATCCCAGCCCGCTGCATTATCGCGTGGTGCCGGAGCTGGTGTACGACCGAAACTGTACCGTGCTGTTCGGCACCTCCACCTTCCTTGCCAACTACGCCCGCTTCGCAAATCCGTATGATTTTTACCGCCTGCGCTACGTTGTCGCCGGGGCGGAGAAGCTGCAGGAGAGCACGAAGCAGATCTGGCAGGACAAGTTTGGTCTGCGCATTCTTGAAGGCTACGGCGTCACCGAATGCGCGCCGGTAGTCTCGATCAACGTGCCGATGGCGGCGAAAGTGGGCACCGTTGGCCGCATTCTGCCGGGGATGGATGCGCGTCTGCTGGCGATGCCGGGAATTGAAGAAGGGGGCCGTTTGCAGCTTAAAGGGCCAAACATTATGAACGGCTATCTGCGGGTGGAAAATCCTGGGGTACTGGAAGCGCCAGCGGCGGAAAATCAGCACGGCGAAGTTGAGGCCGGCTGGTACGACACCGGAGATATCGTCAGCTTTGACGAGCAGGGCTACGTGCGGATTCAGGGCCGCGCGAAGCGCTTTGCCAAAATCGCCGGTGAAATGGTGTCGCTGGAGATGGTCGAACAGGTGGCGCTGGCGGTTTCGCCGGACAAAATGCACGCTACGGCGATTAAACAGGATGCCAGCAAAGGCGAGGCGCTGGTGCTGTTTACTACCGATAATGAACTGAATCGTGAAAAACTGCTGCGCTATGCCCGTGAACACGGCGTACCGGAGCTGGCGGTACCGCGCGACATTCGCTGGCTCAAGCAGCTCCCGGTTCTGGGCAGCGGCAAGCCGGACTTTGTCACCCTTAAAGGCATGGTTGAACAGACGGAAGATTCGGATGAGTGAGTCAGTACACACTAACGGTTCGCTGTATTCGAAAGGGATGATGGCGGTTATCTGCGCCCAGTTTCTTTCGGCGTTTGGCGATAACGCGCTGCTGTTCGCTACCCTGGCGCTGATGAAGCAGCTGTTCTATCCGGAGTGGAGCCAGCCGGTATTACAGATGTTGTTTGTGGGCGCTTACATTCTCTTCGCGCCGTTTGTCGGACAGTTTGCCGATAGCTTTGCCAAAGGGCGGGTAATGATGGCGGCTAACGGCCTGAAGCTGGTCGGCGCGGGCTGTATCTGCTTCGGCGTGAATCCGTTTATTGGCTATACGCTGGTGGGTATCGGCGCCGCCGCCTATTCTCCGGCTAAATACGGCATTCTCGGCGAGCTGACCACCGGCGATAAGTTAGTGAAAGCGAACGGCCTGATGGAGTCATCGACCATTGCGGCGATCCTGCTCGGCTCAATGGCGGGCGGTATCCTCGCCGACTGGCACGTCGTGGCGGCGCTCAGCGTCTGCGCGGTGGTGTACGCCGGGGCGGTGGTCGCCAACCTGTGGATCCCGAAGCTGCCGGCGGCTCGCCCCGGACAGTCGTGGCGCTTCAGGCCGATGACCCACAGCTTCTTTAGCGCCTGTACGACGCTATGGCGCAACGGTGAGACGCGCTTTTCGTTAGTCGGCACCAGCCTGTTCTGGGGGGCGGGCGTGACGCTGCGCTTTCTGCTGGTGCTGTGGGTCCCGGTGGCGCTGGGCATTACCAGCAACGCCATGCCGACTTACCTTAACGCGATGGTGGCGGTGGGGATCGTACTGGGGGCCGGCGCGGCGGCGAAGCTGGTGACGCTGGAAACGGTGTCGCGCTGTATGCCTGCCGGGATATTGATTGGCGTGGCGGTTATCTTTTTCGCCATCCAGCAGGCGCTGCTGCCGGCGTTTGCTCTGCTGCTGCTGCTCGGGGCGTTCGGGGGCTTCTTTATCGTGCCGCTGAACGCGCTGCTTCAGGAGCGCGGCAAACATACGGTCGGTGCGGGCAACGCTATCGCGGTGCAAAACCTCGGTGAAAACGTGGCGATGCTGCTGATGCTGGGCCTCTATTCGCTGGCGGTGAGCATCGGCATTCCTGTCGTCGGCGTGGGGATTGGCTTTGGTACGGTGTTTGCTCTGGCGATCGCCGCCCTGTGGATTTGGGGACGGCGTAAATAATCTCCCGGAGGCGGCGCGTTGCGCCTGCCCGGGCTACAAAACCGCACGAACGTGTAGCCCGGACAGATGCGCAGCATCGCCTCCGGGAAAGCGGCCAGCGCGGTTGCGCAATTTCGTCGCCCGGGTACGGGAAATATCCCCGGCTAAGCGCAGAGGGAGTAGCCCGGATAAGGCGTTAGCCGCAATCCGGGCACTTTTACGGCCTTACGGCGCCGGGTAGGTATAAACCTGATGCACCGCTTCAATCTCGGCTAAAACCTCTGCGCTCAGATCCAGATGCAGGCTTTCGACATTGGTCTTAAGCTGCTCCATGGTCGTTGCGCCGAGCAGGGTGCTGGCGACAAAAGGCTGACGACGCACGAAGGCCAGCGCCATCTGCGCCGGATCAAGATTGTGCCGCCTGGCGATATCGACATAGGCCGCCACTGCTTTTTGCGTTTGCTCGCCGCTGTAGCGCGTAAAACGGCTGAACAGCGTATTGCGCGCGCCCGCCGGTTTCGCGCCGTTGAGGTATTTCCCGGTCAGCGTACCGAACGCCAGACAGGAATAGGCCAGCAGCTCAACGCCCTCATACTGGCTGACTTCCGCCAGCCCCACTTCATAGCTGCGGTTCACCAGGCTGTACGGGTTCTGAATCGTCACGATGCGCGGCAGATCGTGCTTATCCGCCAGATGGAGATAGCGCATCACGCCAAACGCCGTTTCGTTGGAGACGCCAATATAGCGAATCTTACCGGCGCGCTGGAATTCGGCCAGCGCGTCCAGCGTATCCAGCAGGGTGACGACCGGCGCGGAATCGGCCCAGGTGTAGCCCAGCTTGCCGAAACAGTTGGTCGGGCGCTGCGGCCAGTGGACCTGATAGAGGTCGAGATAATCGGTCTGCAGACGCTTCAGGCTGTCGTGCAGAGCATCGCGGATGTTTTTGCGATCCAGCTTGTGGTCAGGACGAATGCTGCTGTCGTTATTGCGGGCAGGGCCGCTGACTTTAGAGGCGACAACCAGCTTTTCGCGATTGCCGCGCTTCGCCAGCCAGTTGCCGACGTAGGTTTCCGTCAGGCCCTGGGTTTCCGGGCGCGGCGGGACGGGATACATTTCAGCGACATCAATCAGGTTAATGCCCTGACTAACCGCGTAATCGAGCTGCTCGTGCGCGTCTGCCTCGCTATTCTGCTCACCAAACGTCATTGTGCCCAGCCCCAGCGTGCTGATCTCAAGAGAACTGTGTGGGATACGGTGATACTGCATAGCCGGCTTCCTTTTTTTATCAACAAGGTCAGGCGTTCCCCGACAAAGGAATATAAAAATGGCAGAGGGGGAGAAAAAGGGGAAGTAAAAAATCAAAAAAGCCGGGTTGACGCGCTCCGGCCCGCTTAATCCTGGCGGGCAGATCCGGTATGTCCCGACTCTTTTCTTAAATCTGAAGAATAATGAAAGCTGCTCAACCCGGCGATAAAGGAGACATCGCTGCCTGTCGGCGGGTCTTAACGTTTAATAATCTGCGAAACGTCGTCACGATTGATCTGCATTTTATTACCCTGCTGATCTTCGTAGCTGATAAGGCCGGTATCGTCATCTATGGCGGGCTTACCGTCGGTCAGAATCATGCGACCATCTTTGGTTGCCATGACGTAATCGCTGCTGCAACCGGAAACCGAGAACGCCAGTCCTACGGCGGAAATCAATACTGCCCATTTTTTCATCGTTATCACCCCTATTATAGCCGCACCTCGTACCAGTATATTAATAGCCTGATTTATGAGACATAAAAAGCAGTTAAGTCTTAAAAAAGGATTGCAGCCCGTTTCAGGGCTGCATTTTAGCGGGCTACAGCGGATTTTTTTTATTGCGCAGCAGGTTGAGACTTTCAACCGCAATCGAAAAGAACATCGCGAAATAGATGTAGCCTTTCGGCACGTGCACGTCGAAACTTTCGAGCATCAGCGTGAAGCCGACGAGGATCAAAAACGACAGCGCCAGCATTTTCACCGACGGATGGCGGTCAACAAAATCGCCTATCGGACGGGCGGCGACCATCATCACCAGCACCGCGATGACCACTGCCGCCATCATGATAAACAGATGGTCTGATAGCCCGACGGCGGTGATCACCGAATCAAGACTGAAAATAATATCCAGCAGCATAATCTGCACGATGGCGCCCATAAAGGAATGGACGTTGGTTTTCAGCCCTTCTTCTTCACCTTCGATCGATTCGTGAATCTCTTTACTCGCCTTCCAGATCAGGAACAGCCCGCCCAGCAGGAGGATCAGATCGCGAAACGAGATCTCCTGGCCTAGCACGGTAAAGAGCGGATTAGTGAGCTTGACGACCCACGCGATTGACGCCAGCAGCGCCAGACGCATGATCATCGCACCCATTAGCCCAATGCGGCGAGCGTGAGCCCGTTGCGCCGTGGGCAGCTTAGCGACCACCAGAGAGAGGAAAATAATATTATCGATCCCGAGCACTATCTCCAGCAGCGTCAGCGTACCAAGCGCCAGCCAGGCGTTAGGATCGGTTACCCATGCAAATAACATCGTTCAAAGTCCTGCAAAATAGAAAGATGCGATTATATGCAACCGTCACGACAGAACAAAAAAATAATCATCTGCAGGCCGTTATTTAGGAGGAGAGAAGAAAATGGCGGGCCAGCAGGGCGGCGGTAAAGTTTTTCTTCAGGTAGAAACCGCGCGGTAAGGTGAGGATCGGCTCGCCGCGGGCGCCTACGGCCTCGGTCAGCGCTTTGCTGTTTGCCGCTTTCGGGCGCAGCTGCAGCACTTCGCCGTGGCGGGCGGTAATGCGTTCGACCTGGCCAAGCACGATCAGATCCATCAGCTCTTCCCAGTCCATCCGCAGTTGGCGATCTTCTTCTTCGCTGGGGCTCCACAGCAGCGGAGCGCCGACGCGGCGATCGGCCAAAGGGATCATACGCTCGCCCTCTACCGGCACCCACAGCACGCGCTTGAGCTTATGGCGCACGTGGCTGCTCTCCCAGGTCACGCCGCTGTTGCCGGTGAGCGGCGCGACGCAGACGAAGGTGGTTTCCAGCGGGCGGCCTGAAGAATCGATGGGGATCGTTTTCAGCTCGACGCCGAGGGCGGCGAAATCCTGCTCCGGCTTGCTGCCTGCGCTGGCGCCCAGCCATATCTCCAGCAGAATGCCGATCCAGCCTTTATCGCGTTTTAAATCGCGCGGAATCGGAATCCCGGCAAGCTGGGCCAGTTCACCCAGCGAATAGCCTGCCAGCTGCTGCGCCTGAGCCAGAAGCTGCTCCTGGCTTTGCGGAGGGGATAAGAGCGGCGCGATGGTCGGCATAACGTAAAACCTCTGACTAAAAAGTGAGCAGTAATTTCATCCGTTGTGGATAGAGTTTACCTTTTCTTGAGTAAGTATGACAATTTGATGATTCGTATGACTTTTTTTTCGTTTTTTTGCCGCGGTGAAAATGGTGAAACGGGGTTTTCCAGAACTGGTCACCGACAATGAACAGGATCTTACACCCTGTTATCCACAGAAAAATGGGATAACTGGGGAAAAGCCCCACTACTGTTTCCATTTACAGCCTTGACGTGAGAGGAAAATCGAGTTTTTAGACAAAATATGCCCAGCTCGCTTGCGTAATCTGTGGATAAAACCAACATTGCTCGATCTTTCATCAGTTCCAGGATCGCTTATGTGATGATCATCACGTTATACTGTGAATTATGAAATTTAAACATGCTAACATAATGAAAATTAGGTCATTATTATTAAGGGTTATGACTACGCCGTTCGGATGATTCCGGGTTTTCCCTGGTTAATTCCATACTTCTTCACAACTCTATCCACAGAAAAAGTGAATAAAATCGTCCGGGTATGGCTTTCGCTGTTTATAACTCTGGGTATTACTGTGAGTTATTCAAATGTTATTCGAACTCATCGCTCTCACAGAGTGGTTTACCGTTTCCAGCGAGTGTGAAACAATCATTCACATTGAAGCTTATTTTGAGGTAGTCCGGTGATTGATGACGATGGCTACCGCCCAAATGTCGGTATTGTAATCTGTAATCGCCAGGGCCAGGTTATGTGGGCCAGGCGCTATGGTCAGCACTCGTGGCAGTTCCCGCAAGGGGGCATAAATCCAGGAGAATCAGCAGAGCAGGCGATGTATCGGGAATTGTTCGAAGAAGTGGGGTTAAGCCGTAAAGATGTGCGGATCCTTGCTTCAACCCGTAACTGGTTGCGTTACAAATTGCCTAAACGTTTGGTGCGTTGGGACACAAAGCCGGTATGTATCGGCCAGAAACAGAAGTGGTTTCTCCTGCAATTGATCGGCAGCGATGCGGATGTCAATATGCAAACCAGCAGTACACCTGAGTTTGATGGCTGGCGATGGGTAAGCTACTGGTACCCGGTGCGCCAGGTGGTGTCGTTTAAGCGCGACGTATACCGCAGGGTGATGAAAGAGTTCGCCAGCGTCACAATGGCGCTGGCGGAAAGCACGCCTAAGCCGCAAAGCGCGCCTGCATATCGACGTAAAAGAGGTTAAGCCACGCACATTATGCTCACTCGGTTGCGAGAAATAGTCGAGAAGGTCGCGAGTGCGCCGCGTTTAAACGAGGCGCTGGATATCCTGGTCACCGATATCTGCGCCGCGATGGAGACGGAAGTCTGTTCGGTTTATCTGGCTGACAATGACCGACGCTGTTATTACCTGATGGCGACGCGCGGGTTGAAAAAGCCCCGCGGGCGCATCGTTGCGCTCGCTTTTGACGAAGGTCTGGTGGGGCTGGTGGGCCGCCTGGCGGAACCCATTAACCTCGCCGACGCGCAAAAGCACCCCAGCTTTAAATACATTCCCGCAGTAAAAGAGGGCCGTTTTCGCGCCTTCCTCGGCGTGCCGATTATCCAGCGGCGTCAGCTGCTCGGCGTGCTGGTCGTACAGCAGCGCGAACTGCGCCAGTTTGACGAAAGCGAAGAGTCATTTCTGGTCACCCTGGCTACGCAAATCGCCGGCATTCTCTCTCAGTCCCAGCTAAACGCGCTGTTTGGTCAATATCGTCAGACCCGCATCCGCGCGCTGCCCGCTTCGTCAGGCGTGGCGATTGCCGAAGGCTGGATGGACGTCAGCCTGCCGCTGATGGAGCAGGTGTATGAAGCCTCGACGCTCGATACCGCTTCCGAGCGCGAGCGGCTGACTGGCGCGCTGGAAGAGGCGGCGAACGAATTTCGCCGCTACAGCAAGCGCTACGCTGCCGGCGCGCAAAAAGAGACGGCGGCCATCTTTGACCTCTATTCGCACCTGCTTTCCGACGCGCGTCTGCGCCGCGAACTGTTCGCCGAAGTCGATAAAGGCGCGGTGGCCGAATGGGCGGTGAAGAAGATTATCGAGAAGTTTGCCGAACAGTTTGCCGCGCTCAGCGACGGCTATCTGAAAGAGCGCGCGGGCGATCTGCGCACGCTGGGCCAGCGGCTGCTTTTCCATCTTGATGATAGTATTCAGGGGCCAAACACCTGGCCGGCGCGTATCGTACTGGTGGCGGATGAACTGTCGGCCACCACCTTAGCGGAGGTTCCTCAGGATCGTTTAGCCGGCGTGGTGGTGCGCGATGGCGCGGCCAACTCGCATGCCGCGATTATGGTGCGCGCGCTGGGGATCCCGACGGTAATGGGCGCGGATATTCAGCCTTCGCTGCTGCACGGGCATACCCTGATTGTCGACGGCTATCGCGGCGAGCTATTGGTCGACCCGGAGCCGGTGCTGCTGCAAGAGTATCAGCGCCTGATCAGCGAAGAGAACGAGCTTAGTCGCCTGGCTGAGGACGATCTTGAACGCGCTTCTGAACTGAAAAGCGGCGAGCGGGTAAAAGTGATGCTCAACGCGGGCCTCAGCCCTGAGCACGAAGAAAAGCTCGGCAATTTCGTCGACGGTATCGGCCTTTACCGTACCGAAATCCCCTTTATGCTGCAAAGCGGCTTCCCGTCTGAAGAGGAGCAGGTTGCCCAGTATCAGGGCATGCTGCAGATGTTCAACGAGAAATCGGTCACCCTGCGCACGCTGGATATCGGGGCGGATAAACAGCTGCCGTATATGCCGATCAGCGAAGAGAATCCGTGCCTTGGCTGGCGCGGAATTCGGATCACGCTCGATCAGCCGGAGATCTTTCTGGTGCAGGTCCGCGCGATGCTGCGCGCCAACGCGGCGACCGGAAACCTCAGTATCCTGCTGCCGATGGTCACCAGTCTCGATGAAGTGGATGAGGCCCGTCGCCTGATCGATCGCGCCAGCCGCGAAGTGGAAGAGATGATCGGCTACGCCATTCCCCGTCCGCGTCTCGGCGTGATGCTGGAAGTGCCGTCGATGGTGTTTATGCTGCCGCAGCTGGCGAATCGCGTCGATTTTATCTCCGTTGGCACCAACGACCTGACCCAGTACATTCTGGCGGTGGATCGCAACAATACCCGGGTCGCCAGTATGTACGACAGCCTGCATCCGGGCGTTTTGCGGGCGCTGGCGATGATTGCCCGCGACGCCGAGCGTTTTGGTATCGACCTGCGCCTGTGCGGCGAAATGGCGGGCGATCCGATGTGCGTGACGATCCTGATCGGGATGGGCTATCGCCATCTGTCGATGAACGGTCGTTCGGTGGCGAGGGTGAAATATCTGCTGCGGCGTATCGATATTAATGAGGCTCAGGAGCTTTCCCAACGTAGCCTGGACGCGCAGATGACCGCCGAAGTGCGCCATCAGGTCGCGGCTTTTATGGAGCGACGCGGACTCGGCGGCCTGATTCGCGGCGGCCGGTAGCGGAGTCTACAGTTTGCGGGTTGGGTAGCCCGGACAGGCGCAGCGCGCCGCCTCCGGGAATGCTCAGCCGCGTATTCGCATTCGTATACATATCTTTTACATGTCCGGCGCGGATCGCCCTTCGCGCTTATGCTATCATTCGCAGCTTTTGGAGCGCCCGTTTCAAACGCGCGCGAACGATCCCCGCTGTCCACTTTCGGCGGAATAACAAGTGTTTATGGTGACAGATGAATAGTGGCTACCTGCATTTTCCGGAGTTTGATCCGGTAATTTTTTCCATTGGACCGGTCTCCCTCCACTGGTACGGCCTGATGTACCTGGTCGGGTTTATTTTTGCGATGTGGCTGGCCACCCGTCGGGCCAATCGTCCGGGCAGCGGCTGGACAAAAAACGAAGTGGAAAACCTGCTGTACGCCGGCTTCCTCGGGGTTTTCCTCGGCGGGCGTCTTGGCTATGTCTTCTTCTACAACCTGCCGGTGTTCCTCGACGATCCGCTCTATCTGTTCCGCGTCTGGGACGGCGGTATGTCCTTCCACGGCGGCCTGATCGGCGTGATTCTGGTGATGATCATTTTCGCCAAACGCACCAAGCGCACCTTCTTCCAGGTTTCCGACTTCATTGCGCCGCTGATTCCGTTTGGCCTCGGCGCCGGGCGTCTGGGCAACTTTATTAACGGCGAACTGTGGGGCCGCGTCGATCCGAACTTCCACTACACCATGATTTTCCCCGGCTCTCGGGCGGAAGATCTGGCGCTGCTGCCGTCGCATCCTGAGTGGCAATCGCTGTTCGATACCTACGGCGCGCTGCCGCGTCACGCTTCGCAGCTCTATGAGCTGGCGCTGGAAGGCGTCGTGCTGTTCCTGATCCTGAACCTGTTTATCCGCAAGCCGCGTCCGGCCGGTTCGGTTTCCGGTCTGTTCCTGATTGGCTACGGTTTGTTCCGCATCATCGTGGAGTTCTTCCGCCAGCCCGATGCGCAGTTCACCGGCGGCTGGGTACAGTACATCAGCATGGGGCAGATTCTTTCGATCCCGATGGTGCTTGCGGGTATCATCATGATGGTCTGGGCGTACCGTTGTCGTCCGCAGCAACAAAATTCTTGAGGAACCATGAAACAGTATCTTGATTTGATGCAGAAAGTGCTCGACGAGGGCACGCAAAAAAATGACCGCACCGGTACCGGCACCGTCTCTATCTTCGGCCACCAGATGCGTTTTAACCTGCAGGAAGGATTCCCGTTGGTGACGACCAAGCGCTGTCATTTACGCTCCATCATCCATGAACTGCTGTGGTTCCTGCAGGGTGACACCAACGTGGCGTATCTGCACGAAAACAACGTCACCATCTGGGACGAGTGGGCGGATGAAAACGGCGATCTGGGGCCGGTCTACGGCAAGCAGTGGCGTTCCTGGCCCGCGCCGGACGGCAGTCATATCGACCAGATTAGCACGGTGATGGAACAACTGAAAAACGACCCGGATTCGCGTCGGATTATCGTCTCGGCATGGAACGTCGGCGAGCTGAACAAAATGGCGCTGGCCCCGTGCCACGCGTTCTTCCAGTTCTACGTCGCCGACGGCAAGCTCTCCTGCCAGCTCTATCAGCGCTCGTGCGACGTGTTCCTCGGCCTGCCGTTTAATATCGCCAGCTACGCGCTGCTGGTACATATGGTGGCGCAGCAGTGCGACCTCGAAGTGGGCGACTTTGTCTGGACCGGCGGCGACACGCACCTGTACAGCAACCACATGAAGCAGACGCACCTGCAGCTGAGCCGCGAACCGCGCGCGCTGCCGAAGCTGGTCATCAAACGCAAGCCGGCTTCGATTTTCGACTACCGTTTTGAAGACTTCGAAATCGAAGGCTACGACCCGCACCCGGGGATTAAAGCGCCAGTGGCGATTTAACCCGGAAGTGACGACGAAAACCGGCGCCTGCGAGCGCCGGTTTTTTTATGCGCCAGCCAGGCCAAACGGTGCGGTAACCCACTGCCAGACGGCGTTTTTGCGAGCAGGTTTCCTGCGTCTCTGCAACCCGTTGCAATACCATAAATACTCTCCGAAGCGCGACGCAAACCCGTATTTTACCGTTCGAATAAAGCCTCAATGCTGCGCATACTCGGGCCATGAACAGAGAACATGGCTACACCCTGATTGAAACCCTGGTCACGATGGTCGTGGTCGTCATTCTTGGCGCCAGCGGGCTGTACGGCTGGCAGAGCTGGCAACGGCAGCAGCGCCTGTGGCAAACCGCCTGTCAGGTCCGCGACTACCTGGTGCTGCTACGCGATGACGCCAACTGGCACAACCGCGATAGAGTGTTAAGCATCGGCCAGGGCGCGGCGGGCTGGTGCCTGAGCGCCAGCGGGCCGATGGCCGACTGTAGCGTCAGGAACGCTTTCACGCTGCAACCGCTCTGGCCGGAGGTTTCGCTCAGCGCGATGACGCCGGGGCTGGGATTTTATGGCCTGCGTAATACCGCCTGGGCCGGACATATCCGCCTGCAAAGCGCGGCCGGCGGCTGGAACATAATCGTTTCAAATTGGGGACGAATCCGCCTCTGTCGCGGCGAGGAGACGGCATCATGCCTGTAACATGCCGCGGTTTTTCGCTACCGGAAACGCTGATCGCGATGGCTATCAGCTCCGTGCTGCTGCTCGGCAGCGCGCGTTTTCTCCCGGCGCTGCAGTGGGCTACATTTCGCCAGACCCGCCAGCAGTCGCTGGAAAACGAGCTCTGGCAGCGAATCTACACCGTAGCGAAGCATCTGCAGCGCGCCGGCTATTGCCGTGGCTTCTGTCGCGGGCAGGCGCTATATATCGCAGGCGGCGGTGATTGCCTGCTGGTGAGTTGGGACGGCAACAGCGATGGCGTCTGGAATAGCGCACCGCCGTCGGAAGCGGATACCACCGGGTTCCGCCTGCGCGACGGCGCGCTGGAAACCCTGCGCGGAGCAAGCGCCTGTAGCGGTAAGGGCTGGGAGAAAATGACCAACCCGGCGGCGATTCAGGTCACCGCGTTTCAGGTGACGCGCCTGGAGAGGGCGGGCTTCTCGCCGGAATTATCGATTACGCTGGCGGCGCACTCGGTCGCCGACCCGCAAATCCGCGCGCGGGCGGAATACGCCGTGACGGGATATAACCTGTGAATCGCCAGCGCGGGCTCTCTTCGCTGCTGATGGTGCTGCTGCTGTTAGCGCTCGGCAGTTTATTACTCCAGGGGCTGAACCAGCAGCAGCGTTCGCTGTTAGCGCAGACGGCCAGCGAAACGCAGGCGCTTCGCGATGCCGCCGGCGCGCATTCCGCGCTGCAGTGGGGGAAGGGGCTCTCCTGGCCGCTGCGGGAAGCGGTGAGCTGTCAGCAGGAGGTCGCGCTCGGCTGGCGCGCCTGCCTGCGGATCTTCAGCGACGCCTCGGTGTTGCTGATCGGCGGCAGCGGCGACATGCTGCTGTGGCAAACCGGCGCGGTTGAACAAAACCGGGTCCGCTTTTCGACTCACGGCTGGAGCGATTTTTGTCCGTTAAAGGAGGCGAGCTTATGTCAGATGCCCTGAGGCGGCAGAGAGGGTTTAGCCTGCCGGAAACGCTGCTGGCGCTGGTGCTGCTGATCGTGACCGTGACCGCGCTGGCGGGCTATCAGCGCGGGCTGGCCAACGGCTTTATGCAGCTCAACCAGTACCGTCAGCTGTGGCGCGATGCGTGGCGATTCGCTCAGCTTAGCCCACCGGTGATTCCCGCGAATCGCCAGATATCCCGTATGCAGACATCGGTGCAAAGATGTGTCAGCATCACGGTAACGATCACCATGCCCGCAGCCAGGCGGGCGCAGATGACCCGGCTGCATTGCCCGGTCAGTCAGTAGCCAGGAGCGAATATGTTAAGGGTGTACCACTCAAACCGTCTGGATGTGCTTGAAGCGTTGATGGAGTTTATCGTCGAGCGCCAGCGGCTGGATGACCCTTTTATGCCGGAAATGGTGCTGGTGCAGAGTACCGGGATGGCGCAGTGGCTGCAGATGACGCTGGCGCAGCGCTTCGGCATCGCGGCCAACATTGAGTTCCCGCTGCCCGCCAGCTTTATCTGGGATATGTTCGTGCGGGTACTGAAAGATATTCCCGGAGAAAGCGCGTTCAGCAAGCAAAGTATGAGCTGGAAACTGATGACCCTGCTACCGCAGCGGCTTGATGATGAATCCTTTACGCTACTGCGCCACTACCTGCACGACGATAGCGACAAGCGTAAGCTGTTCCAACTGGCCGCCAGAGTCGCCGATCTCTATGACCAGTATCTGGTTTATCGCCCCGAGTGGCTGATGCGCTGGGAGGCCGACCAGCGCGTGGACGGCCTGGGCGATGCGCAGGAGTGGCAGGCGCCGCTGTGGAAAGCTCTGGTGGAATATACCGCCGAGCTGGGCCAGCCGCTGTGGCATCGCGCCAATTTGTACCAACGCTTTATCAGCGCGCTTGAAGCGGCCGAAGAGCCGCCTGCCGGGCTGCCGTCGCGAGTCTTTATCTGCGGGATTTCGGCGCTGCCGCCGGTATACCTGCAGGCGCTACAGGCGTTGGGTAAGCATGTCGACGTCTATGTCCTCTTCACCAACCCGTGTCGCTATTACTGGGGCGACATTAAAGACCCGGCATTTCTCGCGAAGCTGCTGTCCCGCCAGCGGCGCCACCACCGCGAAACGACGCGGGCGCTGCCGCTGTTTCGCGATACGGAACAGGCTCCGGGGCTGTTCAACGACGCCGGGGAGCAGGATGTGGGTAATCCGCTGCTGGCCTCCTGGGGCAAGCTGGGGCGCGACTATATTTATCTGCTGGCGGGTCTTGAGCGCTATGAAGAGCTGGACGCCTTTGTCGATATCGCGCCGGATAACCTGCTGCATAATCTGCAGGCGGATATTCTTGAGCTGCGCAATGCGGCGGTGGCCGGTCGCAGCGCCGAGGAGTTTGCCAACAGCGGCAGCAAGCGGCTGCTGGCCGCGGACGACCGCAGCCTGACGATTCATGTCTGTCACAGCCCGCAGCGCGAGGTTGAGGTGCTGCACGATCGGCTGCTGGCGATGCTGGAAGATAATCCCGAACTCACCCCGCGCGATATTATCGTCATGGTGGCGGATATCGATAGCTACAGCCCCTATATCCAGGCGGTCTTCGGCAGCGCCAGCGGCGAGCGCTGGCTGCCGTGGGCGATATCCGACCGGCGCGCCCGCGAATCGCATCCGGCGCTGCAGGCGTTTATCACTCTCCTTTCGCTACCCGACAGCCGCTTCGCCAGCGAAGACGTGCTGGCGCTGCTCGACGTTCCGGTACTGGCCGCGCGCTTTAACATCGACGAAGAGGGGCTGCGCTACCTGCGCCAGTGGGTTAACGAATCCGGCGTACGCTGGGGAATGGATGACGACAACGTGCGTGAGCTCGACCTCCCGGCGACCGGCCAGCATACCTGGCGCTTTGGTCTGACGCGTATGCTATTGGGCTACGCCATGGACAGCAGCGAAGGGGAGTGGCGCTCGGTTCTGCCTTATGATGAGTCGAGCGGGCTTATCGCCGAGCTGGTGGGCAACCTGGCGTCGCTGCTGATGCAGCTCAATCTCTGGCGTCGCGGGCTGGCCCAGGATCGCCCATTAGCCGAGTGGCTGCCGGTATGCCGCGACCTGCTAAACGACTTCTTCCTTCCGGACAGCGAAACGGAGGCCGCGTTGGCGCTGATAGAACAGCAGTGGCAGGCGGTGATTGACGGCGGCGTCGACGCGCAGTATGGCGAAACGGTACCGCTGTCGCTACTCCGCGATGAGCTGTCCCAGAGGCTCGATCAGCAGCGTATCAGCCAGCGCTTTCTTGCCGGCCCGGTCAATATTTGTACCCTGATGCCGATGCGTTCGATTCCTTTCAAGGTGGTCTGCCTGCTGGGGATGAACGACGGCGTTTATCCGCGCACCCTGGCGCCGCTGGGCTTCGATTTAATGAGCCAGAAGCCGCAGCGCGGGGACCGTAGCCGTCGCGATGACGACCGCTATCTGTTTCTTGAAGCCCTGATGTCGGCCGAGCAGAAACTGTACATCAGCTATATCGGCCGTTCTATTCAGGATAACAGTGAACGCTATCCCTCCGTTCTGGTCCAGGAGCTGGCGGACTACATCGGCCAGAGCCACTGCCTGGAAGGGGACGAAGAGCTGGACTGCGATGCCAGCGAACGGCGGGTCAAAGAGCACATCACGCATCTGCATACACGCATGCCTTTCGATGCCGCTAATTTTCTGGCCAATGAAGATCAAAGCTATGCCCGGGAATGGCTGGCGGCCGCAAGCCAGCAGGGGGAAGCGCACGGCGCGTTCATCCAGCCGCTGCCGACGCCGGACATCGATCACTTACCTTTCGAACAGCTGCTGCGCTTCTGGCAGCACCCCGTTCGCGCCTTCTTTCAGCAGCGGCTGCGGGTGAATTTCCGCTCGGAGGAGAGCGAGATCCCCGACGATGAACCTTTTATCCTCGAAGGGCTGAGCCGCTATCAGCTGAACCAGCAGCTGCTCAACACCCTGATTGAAGAGCAGGACGCCTCGGTGATGTATCGCCGTTTCCGCGCCGCCGGCGAGCTACCCTACGGCGCTTTCGGCGAGCTGGCCTGGGAAACCCAGCGTCAGGAGATGCAAAACCTGGCCGAACGGGTAATCGCCTGCCGCCAGCCGGGGCAAAGCATGGAAATCGATCTGCAATGCAACGGAGTCAACATAACTGGCTGGCTGCAGCAGGTACAATCCGACGGTTTGCTGCGCTGGCGGCCTTCGCTATTAAGCGTGGCCCAAGGGATGCAACTTTGGCTGGAGCATCTTGTCTATTGTGCTAGCGGCGGTACCGGCGAAAGTCGGCTGTTTGTGCGTAAAGAGGGCGAGTGGCGTTTTCCTCCGCTGGCGCAGGAGCAGGCCCAGGGCTACCTCAACGATCTGGTTGACGGCTACCTGCAGGGAATGTCCAAACCGCTGCTGCTGCTGCCGGAAAGCGGCGGCGCATGGCTAAAAGTCTGTTATGACGCCGAAAAGGATGTCATGTTAATGGACGAAGAGACGCAGCAAAAAGCGCGCAGTAAATTTCTTCAGGCTTATGAAGGGAACATGGTGGTCAGCGGTGAAGGCGCCGACGTCTGGTATCAGCGCCTGTGGCGCACCCTGGAACCAGAATACTATGAAGAGATCCTGACGCAAACGCAGCGTTATTTGTTACCGGTGTTTCGTTTCCATCAGTCCGAATAACATTGTAATAGTATAAAAATTGCGCACTGGACGGCTGTTCATTTATGATGCGCAACGAATCACGGACTGATGTTTTATAAAGGCTGCCTATTGTGCAGCGCCAGGTTTGTTAATGATGAGGTCCGTGAATGCCCCGCAGTTTATGGTTCAAGGTTATTGTTTTACTGGCCGCCCTCTGGGCGCCGTTAAGTCAGGCAGACACCGGATGGCAACCGATCCAGGAAACCATCCGTAAAAGCGACAAAGATACCCGTCAATATCAGGCGATTCGCCTCGATAACGGCATGGTGGTTTTGTTGGTTTCCGATCCCCAGGCGGTAAAATCGCTGTCGGCGCTGGTCGTTCCCGTGGGATCGCTGCAGGATCCCGCCGAGCATCAGGGGCTGGCCCACTTCCTGGAGCATATGACGCTGATGGGGTCGAAAAAGTATCCCCAGCCTGACAGCCTCGCCGAGTTCCTCAAAATGCACGGCGGCAGCCACAACGCCAGCACCGCGCCGTATCGCACCGCCTTCTATCTTGAAGTGGAAAACGATGCCCTCGACGGCGCGGTCGATCGCCTGGCCGACGCCATCGCCGCGCCGCTGCTGGATAAAAAATATGCCGACCGCGAGCGTAATGCGGTCAACGCCGAGCTCACGATGGCGCGTACCCGGGACGGGATGCGGATGGCGCAGGTTAGCGCGGAAACCATCAACCCGGCGCACCCCGGCTCGCAGTTTTCCGGCGGTAACCTTGAAACGCTGAGCGACAAGCCCGGCAAACCGGTGCTTGATGCCCTGCACGCTTTCCGCGATAGCTGGTATTCCGCCAACCTGATGAAAGCGGTGATCTACAGCAACAAGCCTTTGCCGGAGCTGGCGAGCATCGCGGCGGCCACCTACGGTCGCGTACCGAACCACGATATCAGCAAACCGGAGATTACCGTTCCAGTGGTGACCGATGCGCAAAAGGGCATCATCATTCACTACGTCCCGGCGATGCCGCGCAAAGTGCTGCGCGTGGAATTCCGCATTGATAACAATAGCGACAAGTTCCGCAGCAAAACCGATGAGCTGGTGACCTACATGATCGGTAACCGCAGCCCCGGCACGCTCTCCGACTGGCTGCAAAAGCAGGGGCTGGTTGAAGGCATTCGCGCGGACTCCGACCCGGTGGTCAACGGCAACAGCGGGGTGCTGGCTATATCCGCGACCCTGACGGACAAAGGGCTGGCGCACCGCGATGAAGTTACCGCGGCCATCTTCAGCTACCTCAATCTGCTGCGCAGCCAGGGGATTGATAAACGCTATTTTGATGAACTGGCCCACGTGCTGGCGCTCGACTTCCGCTACCCGTCCATCAACCGCAATATGGATTACGTCGAATGGCTGGCGGACACCATGATCCGCGTGCCGGTCGAACATACCCTGGACGTGGTCAACATTGCCGATCGCTACGATCCGCAGGCGATAAAAGACCGCCTGGCGATGATGACGCCGCAAAACGCCCGCATCTGGTACATCAGCCCGAAAGAGCCGCATAACAAGACCGCCTACTTTGTCAATGCGCCCTATCAGGTGGATAAAATCAGCGAGCAGACCTTTGCCGACTGGCAGCAGAAGTCCAGCGCCATCGACCTCAAGCTGCCGGTGCTGAACCCCTATATTCCGGATGATTTCAGCTTAATCAAAAGCGACAAGGCTTACCCGCATCCGCAGCTGATCGTTGATGAACCGACGCTGCGGGTGATTTACGCGCCGAGCCAGTATTTCGCCAGCGAACCGAAAGCGGATATCTCGCTGGTGCTGCGCAACCCGCAGGCGATGGACAGCGCCCGCCGCCAGGTGATATTTGCGCTCAATGATTACCTGGCGGGTATCGCGCTCGACCAGCTCAGCAACCAGGCGGCGGTCGGCGGCATCAGCTTCTCTACCGGCGCGAATAACGGCCTGATGGTTAACGCCAACGGCTATACCCAGCATCTGCCGGAGCTGTTTAACGCCCTGCTCGACGGCTACTTCAGCTATACGCCAACCGAAGAACAGCTGGAGCAGGCCAAATCCTGGTACGCCCAGATGATGGATTCGGCGGATAAAGGCAAAGCCTACGATCAGGCGATCATGCCGATTCAGATGGTTTCGCAGGTACCGTACTTCCAGCGTGAAGAGCGGCGGGCGCTGCTGCCGTCGATCGCCCTGAAAGAGGTGCTGGAGTACCGCGCTAATCTCAAAGCGAAGGGGCGACCGGAGCTGATGGTCATCGGTAATCTCACCGCCGATCAATCCACCGCCATGGCGCGGCAGATCCAAAAACAGCTGGGCGCCGACGGCAACGAGTGGTGCCGCAACAAAGATGTGCTGGTCGACCGCAAACAGCTGGAGATTTTTGAAAAAGCGGGCAACAGCACCGATTCCGCGCTGGCCGCCGTCTTCGCGCCGCCGAACGTTGACGAATACGCCAGCTCCGCAGCCAGCTCGCTTCTCGGGCAAATCGTCCAGCCGTGGTTCTATAACCAGCTGCGTACGGAAGAACAGCTGGGCTACGCGGTCTTCGCCTTCTCGATGAACGTTGGCCGCCAGTGGGGGATGGGCTTCCTGCTGCAAAGCAACGATAAGCAGCCGGCTTACCTCTGGCAGCGTTTCCAGGCCTTCTTCCCCACGGCGGAAGCCAAACTGCGGGCGATGAAGCCGGAAGAGTTTGCGCAGATTCAGCAGGCGGTGATTGGCCAGATGCTGGAGGCGCCGCAGACTCTCGGCGATGAAGCATCGAAGCTGAGCAAAGATTTCGATCGCGGTAATATGCGCTTCGATTCACGTGATAAAGTAGTGGCTCAGATTAAACTGCTGACGCCGCAAAAGCTTGCCGACCTCTTCCATCAGACGGTGGTGGATCCGCAGGGCATGGCAATTCTCTCCCAGGTTTCCGGTAGCCAGAATGGCAAGGCGGAGTACGCGCATCCGCAGGATGGCAAAGTCTGGGAGAACGTCAGCGCATTGCAGAAATCCTTACCCCTGATGCGAGAGAATGAATGACCGACACCGCTGAGTCTCTTGACCCCCTGCGCTTGCCCCTGACGGGCGAGCGTTTGATAGAAGCCTCTGCGGGCACCGGAAAAACCTTTACCATCGCCGCGCTCTATCTGCGGCTGCTGCTGGGGCTGGGCGGTGAATCCGCCTTTCCCCGGCAGGTCAGCGTGGAAGAGCTGCTGGTGGTGACCTTTACCGAAGCGGCGACCGAAGAGCTGCGCGGGCGTATTCGCAGTAACATCCATGAGCTGCGTATCGCCTGCCTGCGCGACAGCGCCGACAACCCGCTTTACGCCGGGCTGCTGGCGGAAATTGCCGATAAAACCCAGGCCGCGCAAACGCTGCTGCTGGCCGAACGCCAGATGGACGAAGCGGCGGTGTTTACCATTCACGGCTTCTGCCAGCGAATGCTGAGCCTCAATGCCTTTGAGTCCGGCATGCTGTTCGAACAGCAGCTGATTGAAGACGAATCCCGCCTGCGCTATCAGGCCTGCGCCGACTTCTGGCGTCGCCACTGCTACCCGCTGCCGCGCGAAATCGCGGCGGTTATCCACGAAGCGTGGAAAGGGCCGCGCGACCTGCTGAAATCCATCGACCGCTGGCTGCAGGGGGAGGCGCCGCAGCTTAAATCTCCGCCGTCGGCTGATGAAACGCTGGCCGAACGCCATCAGCAAATTATCGAGCGTATCAACGCGCTGAAGCAGCAGTGGCTGGCGCAGGTGGGCGAGGTTGAGGCAGTGCTGGAAAACTCGGGCCTCGACCGGCGCAAATTCAATCGCGGCAATCAGGGGAAATGGCTGGAGAAAGTGACCGCCTGGGCCGAGGAAGAGACCCTGAGCTACCAGCTTCCGGATGCGCTGGAAAAGTTCTCCCAGGCCTTCTTGCTTGAGCGTACCAAAGCCGACGGCGCGCCGCCGGTACACCCGCTGTTCAGCGCGGTAGAAGCGCTGCTGGCGTCACCGTTAACCTTGACCGATCTGGTGATCGCCAGGGCGATGGTTGAAATCCGCGAAGCGGTCGCGCGGGAGAAGCGCCGCCGCGGCGAGCTGGGCTTTGACGATATGCTCAGCCGCCTGGATGACGCTCTGCGCGGGGAGAGCGGCGAAGCGCTGGCCAGCGCGATTCGCCAGCGCTTTCCGGTGGCGATGATCGACGAATTTCAGGATACCGACCCGCAGCAGTACCGCATCTTTCGCCGCATCTGGCGGCGTCAGGCGGACACCGCGCTGCTGCTGATTGGCGACCCCAAACAGGCTATCTATGCCTTCCGCGGCGCGGATATTTTCACCTATATGAAGGCGCGCGGGGACGTCACCGCCCATTATACGCTCGACACCAACTGGCGATCCGCGCCGGGGATGGTTGACAGCGTCAATCGCCTGTTTAGTCTCAGCGATAACCCCTTTATGTTCCGCGAAATCCCGTTTATGCCGGTGAAGTCGGCCGATAAAAACCAGGGGCTGCGCTTTACCGTCGATGATGCTGCGATACCGGCGATGAATATCTGGCTGATGTCGGGCGAGGCCGTGGGCGCGGGGGATTACCAGACGTTTATGGCTCAGCTCTGCGCGGCGCAAATCCGCGACTGGCTCAGCGCCGGCCAACAGGGCAAGGCGCTGCTGTGGCGCGGTGAAAAAGCCGAGCCGGTGCGGGCTTCAGACATCACTGTGCTGGTGCGTAATCGCCAGGAAGCGTCTTTAATCCGCGATGCCCTCCAGCTGCTGTCGATTCCTTCCGTGTACCTCTCCAATCGCGATAGCGTGTTTGAAACGCCGGAGGCGCAGGAGCTGCTGTGGCTGCTACAGGCGGTGCTGGCTCCCGAGCGCGAAAATACGCTGCGCAGCGCGCTGGCGACGTCGATGTTTGGTCTTAACGCGCTGGATATCGAAAATCTCAATCACGACGAACGGGCGTGGGATGAGCTGGTTGAGGAGTTTAGCCGCTACCGGCAACTCTGGCGGCAGCGGGGCGTCATGCCGATGCTGCGCGCGCTGATGAGCGCGCGGCGCATCGCTGAAAATCTGCTGGCGACCAACGGCGGCGAGCGACGCCTGACCGATATTCTGCATATCAGCGAGCTCCTGCAGGAGGCGGCGAACCAGCTGGAGAGCGAACATGCGCTGGTGCGCTGGCTGGCGCAGCATATCGCCGAACCGGACAGCAACGCCTCCAGCCAGCAGATGCGGCTGGAAAGCGACAAGCATCTGGTGCAGATCGTCACCATCCATAAATCGAAAGGGCTGGAGTATCCGCTGGTCTGGCTGCCGTTTATCGCGCGGTTCCGTAAGCAGGATCAGGCGTTTTATCACGACAGAAGCTCCTTTGCCGCCGTTCTTGACCTGGGCCAGGATGAGGGCAGCATGGCGCTGGCGGAGGCCGAGCGTCTGGCCGAAGACCTACGTCTGCTTTACGTCGCGCTGACCCGCGCGGTCTGGCACTGTAGCCTTGGCGTGGCGCCGCTCAGCACCCGACGCAGCGACAAACCCGGCGCCAGCGATTTTCATCACAGCGCGCTGGGCCGCCTACTGCAGGATGGGGAAGCGATGGATGCCGCGGGGCTGATGGCGCGCCTGCAGGCGTTCTGCAGCGGGGACATTGCCCTGCAGCTGCCGGATATGGCGGCGCAGACGCCGTGGCAGGCTCCGCAGGCGGCGCTGCCGCCGCTTTCAGCCCGTATGCTCGAGCGGTCGGTGACCGATGACTGGCGGGTCACCAGTTACTCCGGCCTGCAGCAGAATGGACACAGCGCGGCGCAGGACCTTCTGCCGCGACTGGACGTCGATGCCGCCGGCGTCGGTGAGGTCGTGGAGGAGCCGCAGCTTACGCCGCACCAGTTCCCGCGCGGTGCGTCGCCGGGGACGTTTCTGCACAGTTTGTTCGAAGATCTCGATTTTACCCAGCCGGTTCCCGCCGACTGGATGGCGGGAAAACTCCAGCTGAGCGGCTTCGAGGAAAAGTGGACGCCGGTGCTAACCGCATGGCTCGACGGCGTGCTGCGAACCCCTCTGCCTGGCGCGGAGATCGCCCTCAATCAGCTTAGCGCGCGTGATAAACAGGTGGAGATGGCGTTTTATCTGCCCATCGAACAGCCGCTGGATCCCCTGCGTCTGGATGCGCTGATTCGGCAGTACGATCCGCTCTCCGTCGATACCCCCACGCTCGATTTTCGCCAGGTGCGCGGTATGCTGAAAGGCTTTATCGACCTGGTGTTTCGCCACAACGGCCGCTACTACCTGCTGGATTACAAATCCAACTGGCTTGGGGAAAACCGCGAGGCCTATACCCAGGAAGCGATGAGGCAGGCAATGCGTTCGCATCGTTACGATTTGCAGTATCAGCTCTATAGCCTGGCGCTGCACCGCTATTTACGCCACCGTATTGCCGATTATGATTACGAACGCCATTTCGGCGGCGTTATTTATCTCTTTTTGCGCGGCATGGACGGGCAGGACGGCGGGCAGGGGATCTTCACCACCCGACCGGCGCTGCCGCTGATTGATGGCCTTGATGCGCTGTTTGCCGGGGAAACCCAGGAGGTTGTGCTATGACCATGGATGAACTGTTGCTGCAGGCGGTTGAGCAGCGCCTGCTGCGCCCGCTGGACGTTCAGTTTGCGCTCATGGTGGCGCAGGAGGCGCACCCGGCGGTGAAGCTGACCGCCGCCATTCTCAGCCGCGATGCCGGAGAGGGGCACGTCTGCCTGCCGATTTCACGTCTTGCCGACGATGAGCTCCTGAGCGCAAAGACAACGGCTCTGAGCGAGCAAATCCTTGAACTAACCGGCGCTGCGGAGAGCTGGTTGCCGCTGCTGCTCGATTCGGAAGCGGTGAGCCGCGGTGAGCGGCCGACGCCGATGATCCTCTGCGGCGAACGGCTCTATCTCAACCGCATGTGGCGCAACGAATTAACCGTCGCGCGCTTCTTTAACGAAGCCAATCAGGTGCTGGAGGTAGATGAAGCCCGGCTGGCCTCGACGCTCGACGCGCTGTTTCCGCCAGGGGATGAAATCGACTGGCAAAAGGTCGCTGCCGCGGTTGCCCTGACCCGACGGATTTCGGTGATCTCCGGCGGCCCCGGGACCGGTAAAACCACCACCGTCGCCAAACTGCTGGCGGCGCTGATTCAAACCAACGCCAGCCCGCGCTGCCGTATTCGTCTGGCGGCGCCGACCGGTAAAGCCGCCGCGCGCCTGACCGAATCCCTCGGCGCGGCGCTGCGCCGCCTCCCTCTTACCGACGAACAAAAGGCGCTGGTGCCGACCGAAGCCAGTACCCTCCATCGCCTGTTGGGCGCGCAGCCGGGGAGCCAGCGGATGCGCTATCATGCCGGGAACCCGCTGCATCTTGACGTACTGGTGGTGGATGAAGCCTCAATGATTGACCTGCCGATGATGTCGCGTCTGATCGACGCGCTGCCTGAACACGGGCGGGTGATTTTCCTTGGCGACCGCGATCAGCTGGCTTCGGTAGAGGCCGGCGCGGTGCTGGGAGATATTTGCGCGTGGGTTAATGCAGGGTTCACCCCGGCGCGGGCGGCGCAGCTTGGCCGCTTGACCGGTCAGCCGGTGCCGGCAGGCGAAAGCGAGATTGCCGGCGCCCTGCGCGACAGCCTGTGCCTGCTGCAAAAAAGCTACCGTTTTGGCCGCCACTCCGGTATCGGCCATCTGGCCTGGGCGGTGAACAGAGGTGAACGCCGCGCGGTCAGGGAGACGCTGCGTCAGTCGTTCGACGATATCGCCCTGCATCCGCTGAGCTCCACCGAGGAGTATGAAGCGATGCTCGTTCAGGCGCAGGCGGGCTACGGCCGTTTTCTGCAGCTGCTGCGTGAACGGGCCGAGCCCGCAGAGCTGATCGCCGCCTTTAGCGAGTTTCAGCTACTGTGCGCGCTGCGCGATGGCCCTTATGGCGTCAGCGGCGTGAACGAACAGCTGGAGCAGATGCTGAACCGCAAGCGGGCGATTGCTCTGCCGCGCCATTCGCGCTGGTATGAAGGCCGTCCGGTGATGATTTCCCGCAACGACAGCGCGCTGGGGCTGTTTAACGGCGATATCGGTATCGCGCTGGAAAGAGACGATGGCCTGCGCGTTTGGTTCCCGATGCCCGATGGCAGCATCAAGTCGGTACAGCCAAGCCGTCTGCCGGAGCACGATACCGCCTGGGCGATGACGGTGCATAAATCGCAGGGGTCGGAGTTCGATCACGCGGCGCTGATTCTGCCATCGCGCAGCGTGCCGCTGGTGACCCGCGAGCTGGTTTATACCGCTATTACGCGTGCCAAATGGCAGCTGTCGATCTATGCCGATGAGCAGGTGCTGACCCAGGCAGTTGTCGCACGTACCGAACGGCGCAGCGGCCTGGCGGATATCTTTTCCGCCCGGTGATGTTATCCCCGGTCAGCCGTGCGCTTTCCGGGGGAGAGAATCAGGCCAGGTCGGCCATCAGCACCTTGGAGCGGCGCTGATAGTTGTACATCTCTTTTTTGCTTTCCGGCAGCAGGTCGACGTCGACCGGCGTAAATCCGCGCTCCTGGAACCAGTGAATGCTGCGGGTCGTGAGCACAAACAGCTTGCTGAGGCCCATTTGCTTCGCCTGCGCGGCAATACGCTCGAGCAGCACTTCGCCGCGCGATGAGCTGCGGTAATCCGGATGCACCGCCACGCAGGCCATTTCGCCGATCTTCTCTTCCGGGAAAGGATAGAGCGCGGCGCAGGCGATAGTGGTGTTGTCGCGCTGAATAATGGTGAATTTATCGATTTCCATCTCCAGCTGCTCGCGCGAGCGCCGCACCAGAATGCCCTGCTGTTCCAGCGGGCTAATCAGCTCAAGGATGCCGCCGATATCGTTAATGGTGGCGCGGCGGATCTGCTCGGCGCTCTCCATCACTATCTGGGTGCCGATACCGTCGCGTGAGAATAACTCCTGCAGCAGGGTGCCGTTTTCCTGGTAGCTGATCAGGTGGCAGCGACGCACGCCGCTGCGGCAGGCTTTTACCGCGCCGCGCAGGAAGCGCACGGTGCCGGAGCTGTAGTCTTCGTCCGCTTCCATCTCTTCAACCCGCGCCTGGGCTTCGTTGGGGAACAGCTCGGGGACGATCTCGCCATCCTGGTTGTAAACGCCCTGCGATGAGCAGAAGCCAATCATTTTTTCGGCTTTCAGCTTAATCGCCAGCTGGGTGGCAATCTCTTCGGAGGTCAGGTTAAAGCTTTCGCCGGTGACCGACACCGCAACCGGGCCCATCAGCACGATCGCGCCGTTATCCAGCTGGCGGTGAATAGCTTCTTCATCAATGCGGCGAATGCGCCCGCTGTGGCAGTAATCCACGCCGTCATCCACGCCTAACGGCTGCGCGATAATGAAATTGCCGCTGACCACGTTGATGTGGGCGCCCTGCAGCGGCGTATTGTTGAGGCTCATCGACAGGCGCGCGGTAATTTCCAGCTGCAGCATACCCGCCGCCTGCTTAACCAGCTCAAGCGTTTTGGCGTCAGTCACTCGGGTTTGTTTGTGATAAACCGGCTCATGGCGATGCTCCGCCAGGTTGGCGTCAATCTGCGGACGAGCGCCATAGACCACCACCAGGCGAATGCCCAGACTGTGAAGAAGACCAATGTCGTTGACAATACTAGAGAAATTATCATGCTCAATGGCTTCTCCGCCCAGCATGATGACAAACGTTTTACCCCGATGGGCGTTAATATAGGGGACAGAATGGCGGAATCCCTCTACCAGTTCGGTGCGACGTTCCTTCACCATGACACAACCTCAATGCATGATTATTCGTAATTACTGTATTTTTATTCTGTTTTACCGGCAAACGCAAGCCCCAATTTTGGGCGGAGCCAGGAAAAAGGTGTGAGCCAAATCAGGGTGTCAAAGATTGTTTACCCTTTTATTGATGACAGGTTATACGCCTTTCGTTAAAGTTTCCGGTCAATCTGTTTGTTTTCAATACGAATGATTTCTTACTGCTTGGGAGTGGCATGTCGGGATACAAGTCAGGATTAAGCCGCCGCCGTTTTTTACAAGGGGCGGGCGCCATGTGGTTAATGAGTGTGAGCCCGGTTGGCCTGGCTGCCGCGGCGCAGGTGGTTGCCGTACGCGTCTGGCCATCGTCGACCTACACCCGCGTGACCGTGGAGTCCAACCATATCCTGAAATATCGGCAGTTTGCGCTCAGCAATCCTGAACGGCTGGTGGTGGATCTGGAAGGGGTTAATCTCAACTCCGTACTTAAAGGCATGGGGGGGCAGATTCGCGGCGACGACCCCTATATTCAATCCGCCCGCGTGGGGCAGTTCGATCCGCAAACCGTACGCATGGTGTTTGAGCTAAAACAGAACGTGAAACCGCAGCTGTTCGCGCTGGCTCCGGTCGCCGGGTTTAAAGAGCGTCTGGTTATGGACCTCTATCCCGCTAACGCCACCGACGTGCAGGATCCGCTGCTGGCGCTGCTTGAAGATTACAACAAAGGCGATCTTCAGCGGCAGGTTCCGCCGGCGGAGAGCGGGCCTAAACCGGGTAAAGCCGGGCGCGATCGGCCCATTGTTATCATGCTCGATCCCGGCCACGGCGGCGAAGACTCCGGCGCGGTGGGGAAATACCGCACCCGCGAGAAAGACGTGGTGCTGCAGATTGCCCGACGGCTGCGCGCGCTGATCGAGAAAGAGGGTAATATGAAGGTCTATATGACCCGCAACGAGGACGTCTTTATCCCGTTGAAGGTGCGCGTCGCCAAGGCGCAGAAGCAGCGCGCCGACCTGTTTGTCTCTATTCACGCCGATGCCTTTACCAGCCGTCAGCCCAGCGGATCGTCGGTGTTTGCCCTGTCAACCAAAGGGGCCACCAGTACCGCGGCTAAGTATCTGGCGCAGACCCAGAACGCCTCGGATCTGATCGGCGGCGTCAGCAAAAGCGGCGACCGCTACGTCGACCACACGATGTTCGACATGGTGCAGTCGCTGACCATCGCCGACAGCCTGAAGTTCGGCAAGGCGGTGCTGGAAAAGATGGGCAACATTAATAACCTGCACAAGAATCGGGTTGAGCAGGCGGGCTTCGCGGTGCTGAAGGCGCCGGATATTCCATCGATTCTGGTGGAAACCGCGTTTATCAGTAATGTCGAAGAAGAGCGTAAATTGAAAACGGCGAAATTCCAGCAGGAAGTAGCAGAGTCGATTCTGGCAGGGATTAAAGCCTACTTCGCCGACGGCGCGACGCTGGCAAGGCGAGGGTAACGCAACAGGAAAGGTACATGGCTCTACTGAAGAGCGCCCACGGCGGCAATATCCGCGAGGCCGCCGCGCTATTGGGCATCTGTGCGGAACAGCTGCTGGATTTTAGCGCCAATATCAATCCGCTGGGGATGCCGGAAAGCTTAAAGCGCGCCATCATCGACAATATGGCCTGCGCCGAACGCTATCCTGACGTTGAGTATCAGCAGCTGCACCTCGCGCTGGCGGAACACCATCACATCCCCGCCTCGTGGATCCTCGCCGGAAACGGCGAAACCGAAGCGATCTTTACGCTGGTTCAGGGCCTGAAGCCGCGCCAGGCGATGATCGTCACCCCCGGCTTTGCCGAATACCGCCGGGCGCTGCAGTCGGTGGACTGCACGGTGCGGGAGTTTCTGCTGCGTGAAGAGGATGGCTGGCAGCTCACCGGGACGATTCTCGACGCTCTGACGCCGGATCTGGACTGTTTGTTTCTCTGCACCCCGAACAACCCAACCGGTCTGCTGCCCGAGCGCCGTCTGCTGGAACTGATTGCTGAACGCTGTAAGTCGCTGGGAATCGCCCTGATTCTCGATGAAGCGTTTATCGATTTTATCCCCGATGAGACAGGATTTATTCCGCTACTGAGCCACAATCCGCACGTGTGGGTGCTGCGTTCGCTGACTAAGTTTTATGCTATTCCCGGTCTGCGCCTTGGGTATCTGGTCAATGGCGATGCGCGGGCGGTAGGACGAATGCGCGAGCGCCAGATGCCGTGGTCAATCAACGCCTTTGCCGCGCTGGCGGGGGAAATCATTCTCCAGGATAGCGTCTATCAGCAGAAAACCTGGCGGTGGCTGGCGGAAGAGGGGCAGCGCTTTTACCATCAGCTGCGCCACGTTCCCGGTCTGACGGTCTATCCCGGGCAGGCAAATTATCTGTTTCTGCGCTGCGAGGTGCCGGATCTGGATCTGCAATACGCAATGCTGCAACAGCGCATCCTGATCCGCAGCTGCGCCAACTACCCGGGGCTTGACGGGCGCTACTTCCGCGTCGCGATCCGCAGCCAGCAGGAGAATACGCAGCTGCTGACGGCTTTCAGGCGGGTTTTTAACGGGTAGATGTTCCGAGCGTCTGCCGCCATTGTTCGTCTGCAGTTCTTCCCGGTGGCGCTGCGCTGACCGGGCTACGGGTTCACCGTCGTCTGCGGACCGGTAGCCCGGACAGATGCGCAAGCATCGCCTCCGGGGAGGTATGGCTGCGGCAGAGTTAGCGCAGTTCGACGCCGCCCTGCACCATGCGCAGCAGATGCTGCCGGGGCCAGAGCTCGCTAAGCCTCGTTTCCTGCAGCCGCCGCTGCAAATACTCAATATCGTGACGCTGGCGGTCGAGCATCAGGCCGACCACGCTGCCGCTGTGCGCCACGTTAATGCCGTATAAATCGCACTCTTCCACCAGCGCCCGCAGCGTATCAAACCCCGGCTTCGGCAGCAGATGCTGGCTGGCGATGGCGCTAAGCGTCGCCGCCTCGCCCATCCGTCGGGGGTCATTGGTCTGACAGGCCTGCTGAACTTTCTCCCAGGCCTGATGCAGCGCGGCGGAATGGGCGTGCAGCTTTTCAAGACGGGGAAGGCGGTGGTAATCGGTGGTCAGCAGCGTGGCGGGGCTTTCCAGCACCAGCAGATCGAGCTGAGGCTGGCAGCCGCAGGTAATTTGCGTGGCGGCGGTATTGTGATCGAATAGCGTCAACTGGCGGAACAGGGTGCTGTCGGTGGGCTCCAGGGAAACGCAGAGCCGGGCGAGGGTGGTTTCATCCAGCGGATGGCCGAGATGATGCGCGGTGGCCACCGCCGTCGCGGCGATATCCGCGGTGCTGCTGGCCATCCCTTTGGCGACCGGAATCGTGGAGCAAATATCGATCCGAATCTCTTTGCCTAGCTCCGCCGGATAGCGCCAGTAGCCCAGCAGCCGGTCGACCATCGCCCGCGACAGCGGGCGTTCATCTGCGCGAGGCGAACCGTAGTCCACCTCGACGGTGCTGTACCAGTCAACGGGGCAGGAGACCAGCTTCTCGCTGCCGAGGATCCAGCCCTGGATGAGTTCCCCACAGGAGGCGGGGCATTGCGCTACGGCCACATATTCACCTATTGCTCAGGTTTCCAGGGCGCATAGTGTCATGCCGATCCCGCTATTACCATGATTCACCGCAACTTGCCGGGCGGCGAAATCAGGCTGAAACGGTTAAGGTTTCCGCCGCGGGCAGCGCGAGGCGCATCACGTCGCGGGCAATCATCAGCTCTTCATTAGTATTAATGACCGCCACTTTGACCAGCGCATGCTCGGCCTGGATAAAGGTGGCGTTGTGCTGGTTTTTCTCTTCATCGACCGACAGTCCGAGGAAATTCAGGTTATGGCAGATGGCGCTCCTGGCGCGGGCCGAGTTTTCGCCGATGCCGCCGGTAAAAATTAGCGCATCAATTCCGCCCATCTGCATGATATAGCTGCCGATGGTAGCGCGAATGCGCTCGGCAAACAGCGCCAGCGCCAGCGCCGCCCGACGATTACCGCCGTCCGCCGCCTGTTCGACATCGCGATAATCGTGCGAGACGCCGGAAACCCCCAACAGGCCGGATTCGTTATTCAGCAGCTGATTCAGCTGCTCCGGCGTTTGCCCCTCATGCAGCGCCAGCCACGGTAAAATCGACGGATCGATATCGCCGCTGCGGGTGCCCATCATCACCCCGGACTGCGGCGTAAAGCCCATTGAGGTATTCACCGAACGCCCGCCTTTGATTGCGCAAACGCTGCTGCCGTTGCCGAGATGGCAGCACACCACGCGCAGGGCGCTCAGCGGCACGCCCAGCTTTTCCGCCAGCGTCGCGCTGACGTACTTATGGCTGGTGCCGTGGAAGCCGTAGCGGCGAATGCCCAGCTCGCTGTAGTAGCGCCACGGCAGCGGATAGATAAACGCGCGCTCATCCAGCGTCTGGTGAAAAGCGGTATCAAACACCGCTACCGATGGCGTATCGGGCAGCAGCTGGCGGAAAACTTTGATTCCCAGGGCGTTAACCGGGTTATGCAGCGGAGCCAGTTCGGCCAGACGCTCGATTTCCGCTAAGCTTTCATCGGTTACCGGCGTCGAATCTTTAAAGCGCTCGCCGCCGTGCGCCACGCGGTGGCCAACGCCGTCAATATCCTGCAAACTCTCGATAATGCTGTAGCCGAGGAGCTTTTCCAGCAGCAGCGTGACGGCTTCGCGATGATCGGCGATCGGCGCCGACTCCTGCCATTTCTGCGCCGGCGTTTTGAGGGTCACCTGAGCGTTTGCCATGCCGATACGTTCAATCAATCCCTGGCAGAGCGTCTCGCCCTGCGGCATCTCCAGCAGCTGGAATTTTAACGATGAGCTGCCGGCGTTAATGGCCATTATTTTGTAAGACATAAGGGTTCCTTCGAATTCAGAAAATCCAGCACCGCGTCGAGACCCGAATTGTTCAACGCGCTGGTAACAAAAATCTGCCCGGCGCCTGCCTGCGTAAGCCACTCCGCGATGAGCGATATCCGCTGAGGGTCGGCGAGGTCGGCTTTGGTGACCAGGCCAATCGTCGGGCGATTCATCGGGGCGGTAAACCCCGGAGAAAACGGCGACCACTGGGCGTCGGCATTCAGTACCAGCGCGATAACGTCAGCCTCGCAGGCGCTGGTCAGCAGGGCGCTATACAGGCAGCGGTTCTCCAGATATTCCCCCGGCGTATCGATGGCCATCGGCGACCATTCAATGGCCTGGGTTTTCTTATAATGGAGCGCTTCGCCACGCAGGCTCTGGGTTAGCGAGGTCTTGCCGCACTGACTCGGGCCGATAAACATCAGACGCTTCATCGCGCTACGTCCGGGTTATTGAGCAGGTAGTAAACTGCATCATCTCGCCCAGGGTGCGCGTCACCTGCTTGAGGGCATATTCCACGGCGGAAACGTCGCCGGTCAGCACCACGGCGCCGGTAAAACGGTCGAGAAAACCGATCTCCACCGCGCCGGATTTGGTGGCGATATCGCAGGCGATAATCGACGCCTCGCTGGGGGTAATGGTGAGGATGCCAATGGCGGAAACCGCATCCTGCAGACCGAGCTTCTTAAAGAGATCTTTCCCTGGATTGGCAATCAGGTGCGCGAGGGTGACCTGTTTCCCCGGCACGTACTCCTGAATCATGCGATCCGTTGTCGGCTGTCTTTCCATTATCCCTCCACCATCTGTCGCCACATCGCTTCATGCGGGCGCGGGATCACCGAACGATAAACCAGCAGCCCTTTTTCGCCTGCGCTTTCGCTGGCAACCGTAACCGCGTTATTGACGTCGGAAACGTCGCCCGCCACCACCATGTAGCATTTACCGCCGATGCCGAAGGCCATATGCACCCGCACCAGGGTGACGTTTGAGCCTTTTACCGCCCGATCGGCGGCGCTGATGCAGGCCGCAACGCTCCAGGTTTCAACGATGCCGACCGCCTGGCGCTTGTCCACGCTGTTCAGGCCGCTGATGGCCGGCAGTACGCTGGGGTGAATATTCGCCAGCACCAGGCTGTCGACGAGCATTTCGCCGGCCTGCGACGCGCCGGTTTCAATGGCCTGTTGGATAGCGCCGATATCCCCGCCGAGCATCAGCAAAAACTTACCCGGACAGATAGTCTTGCTGACCAGCAGATTGACGTTGGCGCTTTTCAGCATCGCATCGCCGAGCTCCATTCCTTTGGCAATGCTGGTGAGTTCTAAAATTCCTATAGCCTGAGACATGGTTAACCTCTTACCACCGTGATGGCCTGTTCGCTGATGGCCGCAACCACGCCGTCGATGCTGGCGTGAATCGGCGCGCCTAACGCGCCTGCCGGGATATCGGCAACGCATTGCCCGCGCGTGACGCTTTCTCCCACTGCAACGTTGGCTACCGCGCTGGCGCCGATATGCTGGCGCAGCGGCAACGTTACGGTTTCGACCGCCGGTTCGTCTTCCACCAGCGGCGCCTCCTGATACCAGGGGCTTAACCCCAGTTTGGCGATCAGCCGCTTCACCGGCACCAGGCGATACTTCGCCATCTCATCGGCCGGATAGAGCGGCCCTTCGTAGCGCTGGTTTTGCGCCCGCAGCTCGCGTTTCAGCATCCGGTTGATGCGCATCGGCGAGATCCCCACCGGGCAGGCCACGCTTTCGCAGACGTTGCATTCCGAGCAGGTGAGGGCGCTCAGCAGCAGCTGCGGCGTGGCGGCATGGTGAAAGTTCACCGCCCGCACCAGCAGGTGCGGAGAGAGTTCGTGGCCGATCAGATGTCGCGGGCAGAGATCGGTACACAGTCGGCACTGCTCGCAGACGGTGCGGGCGACGGAAAGTACCGTGCGCTCATCCTGCATCCGCCGCTGAATAAGCGGATGGCTTTTCGGCAGCACCAGCAGGCCGCCGGTGGTTTTGGTCACCGGATTATCGAGAGAGGTAATCAGCCCGCCCATCATCGGGCCGCCGTTAATAAAACCGGGGTCGTCGACCGTCGCGCCGCCCGCCAATGCCAGCACTTCGCGCAGCGGCATGCCGATAGGAACGGTGACGGTCAGCGGCCTGGCGACTGCGCCGTTAACGGTCAGCGTTCGGCGGGTGACCGGAAACTGCTGTTCGACCGCGCGGGCAATGTTAAGGACCGTTTGTACGTTATTGACCACCACGCCAACGCTGGCCGGCAGCGCGGCGGGCGCGACTCTGCGGCCGGTCGCCATCCAGATAGTCAGCACCTCATCGCCCGCCGGATAGACATCCTGCAGAATATGCAGGCGGATACCGGCAGGCAGCAGCGGGGTGAGGGCGTCGATAGCCCGGCGGTACTTCTCTTTCAGGGCGATCACCCCTTCGCGCGCGCCGGTTGCCGTCATTGCGTACTGCACGCCGCGGACAAGGCGCGAAGCCTGCTGCCACATCAGCTGCTGGTCGACCTTGAGCATCGGTTCGCACTCGGCGGCGTTGACCAGGAAAATTTCTACCTGCGCCTGTAGCTTCACGTGGGCGGGAAATCCCGCGCCCCCCGCGCCGACCACGCCCGCCGCGCGAACGCGCTCGCGGATGTCATCGGCGCTCAGGGCCATTTCAACAGCGTTGACGGCGCGACTCATAGCAGTTCCTCCAGCAGTTCCCGAATCTCCTCGGCGCTGGCCGGGCGAGGATTGGTGCGTAGCGTGACGTCAGCCAGCGCGGCCTGCACCATGGCCGGAATACGCGCGGAAAACTCAGAGCGTCCTTCTTTCAGCGCGATCGCCAGTGACGGCAGCGCGCAGCGTTGCTTGAGTCGTTCGATTTGCTGGATCAGGGCATTGATCGCCGTGACGTCGTTGGCCTCTGCCGGGCAAAATCCACAGGCTTTGGCCAACCGCGCGTAGCGTTTGCCAGCACGGGGAACAGCGGCGTTAAAGCGGATAACCGTGGTTAACAGCAGCGCGTTGGCCAGGCCGTGCGGCAGATGAAACTGTCCGCCAAGCTGGTGGGCGATGGCGTGGTTAAGCCCCAGCCCCGCCTGGCTGAACGCCATGCCGGCGAGCGTCGAGGCGTTGTGCATTTTCCCGCGCGTCGCCACGCAGTCGCCTTTTTCCACCGCGGTGGGCAGATACTGAAACACCAGTTTGGCGGCTTTTTCCGCCAGCGCGTCGGTAAAGTCGCTGGCGTGCGGAGAGACCCACGCCTCCAGCGCGTGAGTTAACACGTCCATGCCGGTGTTGGCCGTAATCTGCGGCGGCACGCTGACCACCAGTTCCGGGTCAAGGATCGCCATATCCGGGTACAGCGCGTTGTTGAACAGCGGGTACTTGATGCCTTTATCCGGGTCGCTAATCACGCAGGCGCTGGTCACTTCTGAACCGGTACCGCTGGTGGTCGGTATCGCCACGCAGGTTTCGATGCTGATGCCGCTCTGCTGGCTGAACCAGACGATAGCTTTCGCCGCATCCATTGCCGATCCGCCGCCGAAGCCGATGACCACCTGCGGTTGCAGGGCCTGCATTTGCGCAATGCCCTGTACCACGGTGTGGATAGTGGGGTCCGGGGTTATCTCGCTAAAGACGCTAATGCGGTTATCTGCGGGCAACGCGTTGCGCAGGGTCTCCAGCAGCGGCGAGCGCGCAAGAAAGCCATCGCAGATAATCCAGATGTGCTTGTTGGTAAAGCGCTTGAGCGCCGCCAGGCTACCCTGACCGCTGTACAACCGCGTTTGTAGTGAGAAAGTCTTCATCGCGACCTCGGTTAGCGAATGGAAAAGCCGTTGGTCAGCACGCAGCGACGGGAACGGGCAAACGTGCGCGCCGAGGTTGTTCCTTCTCCGGTTGGCGTGGCAATAGTAAAGGTGGTAAAGCCTTCTCCACCGACGCCGATCCCGGCATAAGAGGGGCCGTTCTTAACGAATATCGAGGTTTGCAGAGTGCGGGCCGCGAGGTTCAGGCGCGAGACGTTTTGCGAGTGCATAATGGCGGTATGGTGCAGGCCTTCTTCAACCTTCAGCGCCAGCGCCAGCGCGCTATCGAAATCGCTGACTTTGACCACCGGCAGCATCGGCATCAGCTGTTCGCTGGTGACCCACGGATCGTCAGCGTTGACGATAGCGATCAGCAGGCGCGGCGCTTTCGCCGGAACGGCGATCCCGGCGGCTTCCAGCATCGCCGATGGGCTTTTGCCGACCAGCTTCTTATTGGCCAGGCCTTCAGGCAGGCAGGCGGCGCGGAGTTTATCGGTATCGGCCGGGCTCAGCAGCAGCGCGCCGAAGGCTTGCATTTGTTGCACCAGACGTTCGGCGACGCTCTCCACCACAATCAGGCTCTTCTCGGCAATGCAGGGCAGGTTGTAATCGAACGAGGCGCCGTTGATGATATCCTCCGCCGCTTTGACCAGATCCGCCGTTTCATCGACGATGCAGGGCGGGTTGCCCGCGCCGGCGCCAATCACTTTTTTACCGCTCTTCATGCCCATTGCCACAATGCCGGGGCCGCCGGTAATAGCGAGGACCGCAATGCGCGGATGGGCCATCATCTGCTGGGTGGCTTCAAACGTCGGTTCCGCCACGGTGACCACCAGGTTGCGAATGCCGCAGCAGCGGAAGGCAATCTCTTCAATCAGGCTGATGAGCTTGAGTGAGACCTTTTTCGCCCCCGGATGCGGGCTGAAGTAGACGCTGTTGCCCGCCGCCAGCATGCTGATGCTGTTGTTGATGATGGTCTCCGTTGGGTTGGTGCTCGGCGCGACCGACCCGATTACGCCAAACGGCGAATATTCAAACAGCACCATACCGCCGTCGCCGGTCAGCGCGGTGGTGGTGAGATCTTCCACGCCGGGGGTGTTGTCCAGCGCAGCCTTGTTTTTCAGGTATTTGTCTTCTTTGTTGCCCATGCCCGTTTCATTGGCGCTCTCTTCCGCCAGCGCGGCCAGCAGCGGCGTCAGCTCCTGGCGCATTGCGCTGATGATGGCGCTGCGGGTTTTCAGCGGGCACTGCTGATAACGTAAGAACGCCTGGTGCGCAGCGTCGATAGCCTCGCTGACGGACTGAAATATCCCTTTGCCCTGCGGCTGCTCCGGCGTTTGCGCCGGGGTTAACTGTTCGCTAAGAATGGTGCGAATAAGGGTTTCGAGTTCAGAAGTATTCATTGATGAGTTCCCACGTTAATGGCCGCGATGGCGGTCCGTGCTATGTCCATGTCCTGCTCAACGCTGCCGCCGCTGATGCCAAGACCCCCGATTAATAAGCCGTCGCGCCACAGGGCGTAACCGCCGCCAAAGGTGACCACTTTTCCCTGCAAATGCGTTTCGAGGCCATAAAGCGCGGCGCCCGGCTGAACCACATCGTTCAGCTCATGGGTCGCCGTTTTCATCGCCACCGCGGTCCAGGCCTTTTTCGGCGCCAGTTCGCTGCTGACCAGCAGGGCGTCCGGCATCCGCCAGGTCACGGTTTCGGTGCCGTGGGCGTCAACGATGCTGATCACCACCGGCACCTGTAGCTGCTGCGCGCGCTCGACGGCGGCGCGGGTGAGCTGGTGTAGATCGTGGAATGAGAGGGCCACGGGCGTCGTCTCCTTGCTGCGGCTCGGCTGGCTGGCGGCCAGATAGCGCCGGCTTATTTCACGGATAAGGTTGTTCTGGTGCGCGTCGCTATCTTCGGCGCGGGCCAGGGCGTACAGGCAGTCTGATAAGCGATTGATGTAGCGCATCAGCACCTGGCGCACGTTGACTTCCGCCGCCAGCTCCACCAGGCGGCGTTCGGCCCGGCGGGCCAGCGTGCGGGCAAAATGCAGGCGGCTCGCGGCTTCGCAGCGGCCGGGTAAAATAAAGCTGTGCAGCGGTTCAACGCGGGCCATGGCCCGATCGATGGCGGCTTCCAGGGCGGAAATCTCTTCGCTGCTGATGTAGCGCTGTTTAGGCGACGGCCGTTCGCTGTCGCTGGCCAGTTCCGCGCTAAACCAGAAAATTTGCTGCTGGATGGCCTCGAGCAGGGCGCGGTGGTTTTCATCCGCGGCGGCGCAGGCGCACAGGCTCAGCGCGGCGTTCAGCTCGTCCAGCGTGCCGTAGGCTTCAACCCGCGGGTGGGTTTTGCTCACCCGCTGGCCGGTAAAGAGTGAGGTGGTGCCAGCGTCACCCGTTCGGGTATAAATCGCCATAGTCGCTCCTTAACGTGAAAGCGTATCGACAATGCCGACAACGGCGAGGTCGATGGCCTCGTTTGGCCCGGAAAAAACGTGCCTGGCGCTGGAGCCGCCGCTGAGCAGAACCAGCTCGCCGACGCCTGCGCCGACGGAGTCCACGGCGACTTCATCGCCGGAGGTGGACGAGGCGGGAAGTTCGCCATCGGCGCTGACCCGCCGCACCAACAGAAGCTTTTTCCCGACCAGGGAAGGCGATTTTTGCGTGGAGACAACCGCGCCCGTGACTCGTGCCAGATGCATGATTTACTCCTGCTTAATTAATTGAATATTCCGCGCGCGCGCCGCGTCGCGCGCCAGGGCGGTCACGAGGCATTTGCGCTGAATAACCAGACGCCCCTGATCCAGCGGCGCGACGTCGCGATAGCTGAGCACCGAACCTGCGTGCAGAACCAGCGGCAGCCCGCGTTCATCGGCAAAGGTCAGCGGCAGGCGAGCCAGTTTTTTAACCGGGATAACCGGCAGCAGCTGGCCGTGCAGGGTGAGCTGCACGCGGATGCCGAAAGCCAGCGCGTCGTGAATATTACGAACGGCGGCATCGTCGGTGTCCGCCTCCGCCAGCTGGTTCAGCAGCGCCAGGTCGACGAGCAGAACGCGCAGCGACGCGTGCTGGCAGAACAGACTCCGGCAGTCGGCATCACGTAGCTGCGCCACGCTCAACGTCGCCGTGCTTTCGGCGCGCCGCTGCAGCCGGGAGACGATCGTCTCCACAATGCGCTGCAGAAGTTCGCCGTTCATCGCGGGCCTACCAGCCGGGCAAAGGCCTGCGGGCTATCGGCTCCAGCGGCGTTAGCCTCATCGGTATCAATGTGCATTTCGAGGCGCATGTCCGGCGAAACGCGAACCGCCACGTTGTTGAAGATCAGCCCGCGCTCGTCGCCTTCAATGGCCACCGACACTCTGTCGCCGTGGGCGACCCGCAGGATCAGCGCATCGAGCGGCGACATATGAATATGCCGTTGTGCGACGATAACCCCTGACGTCAGCTCCAGCTCGCCAAAAGGGCTGACCAGGCGGATGCCCGGCGTGCCCTTCAGGTTGCCGGACATTCTCAGCGGCGCCGCAACGCCCAGGGTTCTGGCATCGGTACGCGAGATTTCCACCTGGCTTACCGAGCGCAGTGGGCCGAGCAGGCGTACATTTTTCAGCTGCCCCTTCGGCCCCACCAGAGTGACGGTTTGCTCCGCGGCGTACTGTCCCGGCTGCAGCAGCGCTTTTTTCTCGCTGATGGGATGGCCGGGGAACAGGCGTTCGTAATCCGCCGCGGACAGATGGATATGACGATTTGAAACCCCCAGCGGGATGGGCCGCAGGCGCATCTCGTCGAGAACTTTACTGACCGTTGATTCCAGAAGCTGTTTATCCATTACGCCTCACCTCGCTTGCCGGGATGAATGCAAAGCGAGCGCGGCTCGCCCTTCTGGCGCGGACATTTCGGGTCCAGACACAGGTTGCAGCTAACCAGCCCCTGTTCCTGCGGGAGCTCTTCTGCTGGCGCTTCAGAAACGACATCCGCCGTTTCTGACTCTTCAGGCTCAGGTTGCATGACGGAGAGCGGGGGCGTCTGCGCGCGCAGGATCCCTTCTCCTGGCCTGGCGATGACTTTGTGGGCCACCAGGCCGTTTCGCTGTTCGGCAAACTGCGCACCGGTGGTGATAGCCGCCTGCACGGAGGCCACATCACCGGTAATTTTAATCACCGTCCAGCCTGAACCATTGGTCTTTTCGAGGGCGACCAGCGTGATAGAAGCGGATTTCGCCATGATATCGGCGCAGCTGATAGCCAGTGCCAGACCACAAACTTCAAGTAATCCCAGTGATTGCTTCACGCGGTGCTCCTTATTCGCCATCAATCAGGCTGATTTCGGTAAAATGGCCTCAACGTCGCTGTGCGGACGCGGGATCACGTGGCAGGATTTCACTTCACCCACCACGCTTGCCGCCGCGCTGCCCGCGTCCACCGCCGCTTTAACCGCGCCGACGTCGCCGCGAACCATCACGGTCACCAGACCCGAGCCAATTTTTTCGTAGCCAACCAGCTGCACGTTGGCGGATTTCACCATGGCGTCGGCGGCTTCAATAGCGCCCACCAACCCTTTTGTTTCAACCAGTCCCAGTGCGTTATTCATTCTGCCGTTCTCCTGTTGCTTAGCGATTCAGATCCCGGAAAGGGATCCCTTTGACCAGCCGTGCCGCGTTATTTCCGGTGTTACGATGGGCCTGACTGTCCTGATGATGCATCAGCGTAAAAAGCGGCGCCGATGCGGGTAAATTCTTGTAGTGCACGACCAGCGTATGGCGGTCGCAGGCGATGCCCACCAGCAGCGGCGAGCTGCGCGCCGCCTGCCAGGCGCTGTCCACGACTTCTCCGGCCGGATGATGCTGAAGCAGGAAAGGGATGCCTTCCTCTTCAATGCCCAGCAGCACTTCGCGCCACAGGCCGTCGCAGCTGGCGATGGCGGTAATGACGATGGCCGGGGCGCTGTGATTACTGTCCATGCGCGAACTCCTTGTGCCAGGAGAGAATCAGCCCGGTGGCCACCGCGTTTCTCGGGCCTTCGCTGCCGCGAATATTTCCGCGCCCGGCAACCAGGCGGTAGTGCGCCAGCGCATCAGTGACCAGCTGCGGGACTTCGAAATCCAGCGACGAACCGCCCACCAGCACCACGAACGGAATATCGCGAATGTTGCCGGTGGGGCTGACCTGACGCAGCGCGCGCAGGGCGTTGGTGACAAAGACCCGCTCTTTGGCGCTACGGCGAATGGCACGCACTTTTTCCAGCGCTAAGTCGCCGGGCAGCGGCACCAGTTCGCCCGGCTTTACCACGCAGACGCGGGCGAAGACGGCCGGGGGCAGCGGCGTAGAGAAAAACTGCACGCTGCCGTCCTCGTGGCGCAAATGGAACAGGCTTTCCACCTTAGCCAGCGGGAACTTCTTGATCTCTTCCGCCAGATAGCGGTCCTCCAGCCCCAGCTCGCGGGCAATGATCATCGTCACCATATCGCCTGCTCCGGCGAGGTGGGTGGCGATGATTTCGCCTTTAGGGTTGATGATGGAGGCATCGGTGGAGCCCGCGCCGAGGTCGAGGATCGCCAGCGGTCGGGTGGTGCCCGGCGTGGTCAGCGCGCCCAGGATGGCGGCTTCGGCCTCGGCGCCGCCGATCTGCACGTCGATATTGAGCTTCTGCTCAATCTCGCGGGCGATCATCGCCATCTGCAGGCGATCCGATTTCACCATCGAGGCGATGCCGACGGCCTGCTCCAGCGAGAACTCCCCAGCCAGTCCGCCGGTGACGCTCACCGGTACCGAGGTATCGACGGCCAGCAGATCCTGAATGAAAATCTCGCTGCTCGGCTTGTTGGTCAGCTCGGCCATGGTCTGGCGCACGTGCTCCAGCATGCCGCCGATATTGGTGCCGGACTCACCGGTGACGTTATCGAGCCTGCCGCAGCCGTCGACCGCTTTCATGATGGCCTCGGCGCCGGCGGCGACATCCACGCGCACGCTGCGCCCCTGGGCCAGCAGCGCCAGGTTACCGGCGGGGATCGCCCGCGCTTTAACGTCGCCGGATGGCGTTTTGACCACCACGGCGGAACGATTGCCAATCAGCGCCCGGGCCATCGGGACGATGTTTTTGGTCTCCTCGGCGTTGAGGTTGAATACGGTGGCGATACCGTAAGGGTTGGAGAGGGTTTCGATAACCTTCCCCGGGACGGCGACCTCAATCGCCGCCAGCATTCCCAGCGGAATGCGGTCGATGTACAGCACTTCGTCAACGATCGGCAGCGGTTTTTCCAGCCGGTTGCTGACCAGCACGCCATCGTCGCGTTGCAAAATGACGCCGGTAATCTGATACCCGGCGCGCAGGGAGGCGTTGATAACGTTCGCGATATCGGCAAAATCGAAGGCCGATGACACTACCAGGATATAGGGGGCCTCCGCCGGGCGGGTTAACAGCTCCTGCGGCGTAATAGTGATGCCAACGCCAAGCCCCACGCCGCCGGGCGTTTTCGGGTTATGGCCGATCATGGTCGATTCGGTGATGATGGTTTCGGTAATGGTTTCCATCGCCACATCGCCAATCACCGGCGTGGCTTCGTTAATGCGAATGAGCGAAATATCGCCGACGCCGATCCCGGCGCGCTTTGCCACGAGGGCAAGCGCTTCCTGGATCCCGAACACGTTACGCAACGTGCCTTTGATCCCGGTGGTTTCCGCTAGCGCGCTATGCGTAATCGTCAGCGCGCCAGCCTCATCCAGAGTCGCCAGGGCGACTTCCGTCGATGAGTTGCCGATATCAATGCCAGCTATATATCGCATCACCGCCCCCTGTAGTTAATCGTCGCCTTTGAGTTTTTTACGCTCGACGTACAGCGTTGCCGCTTCGCGAACGAAAGCTGCGCAAATCTTCGCCTGATAGCGGCTTTCGAGATCGTCGGCGATAGCGAGCAGCTCCTCTTTCGTTGAACGGTAGGGGCGAAGGGCGTTGTAGATTTCAAGAATGCGATCGTCCGGTACCGCGGTCAGCTCGGCGGCGCGTTCGAAGTTCATCGCCAGCCGGTCGCGGCCCGCGTCTTTGGCGATCGACGCCTGTAAGCGCAGGGTTTCCGGGGTAATACGCATATCCTGAGCGGTGACTTTATTGCTCAGCACGTTTTCCAGCGTAAAGTCGTCCAGCGTTTTATTGGTGGCGGTTTTCACCCATTCCGGGTGCTTGTTCGCCAGCGGGTAGTCGCTGACCCTGGCGCTACGGGATGCGCCGCCAGCCGCCGGAGCCGCCGCTGGCGCCTCGCCCTGCAGGCTGTTCATGCGGCTCAATACGTCGCGAACCATCGATTCAATTGCGTCGGTATTCATGGAGTTATCCTTTATCAAAGCGCCACGCGCAGTTCCTGCGGGTTTTTACCCGTCACCACGTACTTGGTCTCTTTAATGTGCAAAATGGCCGATTTCGCCTGGTACTTCGGCCGCGCCATCTGGTCATTCAGCGTCGGGACCGGCTGCGGCGATTCGCGTTTCGCATAGCGGGCGGCGTTCTTACCAATCTGACGGTAGGTGTCCAGGGTCAGCAGCGGCGCCTGTGGGAACAGCTCCAGGTTGGAGAGCGGCGGCAGCCCCTGCTGGTGGATAACCGTTGTGCCTTTCGACTGGATGCCGATAGAGATGCCGGAGCCGCTCAGGCGATTGCCCTCAACGGCGACGAAGGCCACGTCGGAGGATTTAAAGCAGCGAATCACGCGCGCTTTAATGCCTTCTTCTTCAATACCAGCAATCACTTCGCGCAGAATGCTTTTGTGCGGGATGCCGACGATATTGACGGTCTGCGCCAGGCCGAACGCCGGGCCGACGGCGATAATCACTTCGTCCTGCTGGGTTCCCTGGCGTGCTTCGCCCACTTCGGTCAGGAAACCGTCGCCAGCAGGCGCAGCGGAGGCCGCCGGCGCATTAAACGAGACCGGTTTATCGCTGCCCTTCATTTCGCTAAGCACGTCTTCAATTATCTGGCGCAGCAATTTTTCATTAATTTCCATTTCTCACCCCTTAATCAATCTCGTTGGGATCAAGAGCGCCAGGGATGTTTTTAATCTCTTCCCAGCGTTCGCCCTGCAGGCGATAGCCCGTTGCCGGACCGGCATAATCGTTAATGTCGTTGACGGCTGACAGCACCTGTCCGTCGCCGACGATAATCGCGGAGGTATGCAGATAGTCCCCGGTCAGCTTGGCCTTCTGGATGTTGAGCATGTCCTGGGCCACGTCGGTAAACCCGCCCTGCGCCAGCGCTTTCACCACTTCCAGACCGTTGCGGTTTTGATTGATGATTTCCTGGGCGAACTTGATGTCTTCGACGATATTGCGCTCCGGCATATCTTTCGAACCGTGGGCGTAGGTCGCGGCTTCAACTTCTTCATCGGTAATCGGCGGCAGCCCCATTCCGGCAAACACGGCCTGCAGCGCGCGGGCGGCTTTGTTACGGATGGCGATGACGTCCTCTTCACGCACCGGACGCAGACCGCCGTCCACCTTCAGGTCGCGCTGGATAACGTTGTAGTCGTCAAAGTCTTCGGCATCTTCGTTGGAGCCAGCGAACATGTTGTCGTAGTTCGGCACCGCGGAATAACCGGAAGAGATGAAGTCGGTTCCCGGCAGGAACTGCATCAGCAGACGCGCGGTGCGACGCATATCGGAGTGGGTAAAGGTCTGGTCGTTACTGGAGGCGCATTCCAGATCCAGCGACGAGCAGATCAGGTTTTCCGCCAGCACCGCGCGAATGCCTGACGGCACCGCGGACGGCACGCCGATGCAGCTTACCGAGCCGTTTTGCAGCCCCTGAACGCCGGCGGCTTTGGTGATGTAGATGCAGCGCGCTTCCAGATAAAGCATGGATTTGCCTTCGGCGTAGCCCATCTGCACTTCCGAGCCGGAGCCGGAGGTGAAGCGCATTTTCAGGCCGCGAGAGGCGTAGGACGAGGCCAGGAAGCCCTTCGACCACGGCGTGTCGTCGCCATCGGTAAAGACCGGCTCGGTGCCGTAGACGGAGATGGTTTCGGCGTAGCAGGTATGGCCCAGCATGCCGAGCTTCAGCTCGGTGGCTTCTTCCAGCGAGCACTGAGTCAGCACGCCCGGACGGCCTACCTGCGAGCCCACCAGCAGCGCGATGGCGTTGAACGGCGCATAGCGCGCTACCGCAACGGTGGTTTCCTGTTCGTCAAATCCGCGCCATGCACCTTCGGCGGCGTCGGCGGCAATTTGTACCGGGTTATCTTTGACGTTGGTGACGTGGGCCTGCTGGGACGGGGTGCGGCGGGCGCGCATTTTCTGCATCGCCATCATCATCTCGACCACGTTCATATGCGAAACCACTTCGACGATTTTCGCCGGCGTCATCGCGGTGGTCAGCGGGACGATTTCGCTGCGTTTGACGTTCGGATCGCACAGCATATTGGCCAGCTTGACCGAATCCATCGCCATCACTTCTTCAGCGCGGTTCAGATTGATGCCGTAGCGGGCGATAAAGTGGTCGATCAGGTCGAATTCGCTTACCGGTTTCCCGTCCAGCTCGGTTACCGCGCCGTTAACGATTTTAATCGACGGTTTCGGGTCGTTCGGGCTTTCCATTGCGATAAAGCCTTCTTCGATCCACTCCTTAACGAAGCCGTCCTGATTCACAGGGCGTTTCGCCAGTGCTTCAAATCTTTTCGATCTCATGAATCAGCCTCGTGGGTATCAGATGTAGGACGGGCGATCGTTTTTCGGTTCAGCACCGAGGGTCGCAAGAACGGTTTTGCCGATTTCGCGCGCCGAGATGACCGCCTGGCGGACCGCGCCGGAGTCGCCGGAAATCACCAGAATGGCTTCGTTACTGAAGCTGGTGCCGTGCGCCGGGGAGCTATAGGCCACGACTTCAACGTTGGCTGACTTCAGCGCGGTATCGGCCATCAGCACGCCAACGGAGGCCGGAGCGCCAACGATGATGCCGCAGGCGCGGCCAATCGGCGCGCCGAACGCTTTTTCCAGGGCGTAGCTGGCGCGAGCGGTGTACTGCAGCTCGATATGCCCGGCTTCGTTGCCGTAAACATCGCCGAAGGTGCGGTCGAGCTCTTTCAGCGCGACTTCGATACCGCGCTTAACGTCGGAAACGTCGTTGCCGCCTAAAATAATCAGCGAACCGTGGCCCGCGCCGCCTTTGGTATCGCGCGGAAGCTCAATGCTGACCACTTCGGTGTTGGTGGCCTTCACCGCTTCATCCGCCGCCATAATGTGCGGGCCAGCGCCGGTGCGGGCGCCGAGAATGCCGATGGAGCGATAGCGTTTTTCCAGCTTCATCGCGTCCAGCAGGGCGGTATCGACGTTGGCGATCACCAGGCCCAGGGTGTCGCCAATGGCGGTCCCGACAAATTCCGTTAAACTGCAGCTTTTTTCTGCCATAGCCGTCTCTCGTATTGGATGGTTTTCAGTAGGGATGGCCTGTTGTTCCGGCGTTGCCACACGGGCAATCACCTGAGCCATGATCTGTTCAACCAGCTCATTGCTGCTCATTGGCTAATTCCCTTCGGTAAGATTTTTTCTACATCGGTGTGAGGGCGTGGGATGACGTGTACGGCTTTCACTTCTCCCACGTTACGTGCGGCGGCGGCACCGGCATCGGTGGCCGCTTTTACCGCGCCAACGTCGCCGCGCACGATGACGGTGACCAGCCCGGAGCCAATTTTTTCATAGCCCACTAACATCACATTGGCTGACTTCACCATTGCATCAGCGGCCTCTATGGCTGCGGTTAAGCCTTTGGTTTCTACCATTCCTAGTGCTTCTTGTTGCATAAAGACCTCGCATGGAGTGTTCCGATAGTTGGGACTATAAGAAGATGCGAGGAAAAAGAATGGCTGACTTGAATTTGATGATGAAAAAATAGTGGGTATTGGATAATATAAAATTGTCGTTTATAAATTTAATGTGATGATTTTATTACCTATTTTTATTTTGTCCTATGTGATTATCTTGTTTTGTATATTCCATATTTACAAATTTGTTCATGACGGATTAAATTTTATCTGCTATGCGAGGAAAACGAATTTGTGATGTTTGTTGGAAAAAGAGGAGTTCGTTTTAGCAATATTTTTGCATGCCAAAGGGACCGGTTAATTACAGAATCTACGCGTCAGCGTAGCTTTTCCGGCTTATTCCATGACAATAATTTGTTATTGATGCCCGAATTTTCCGGGGCCGCCGTCGGCAGGTTGCCAACAATTTGTGGAGCGGAGTTCATATAGTGATGCTCGTTGTACTCTACTGCCAGCAGGAGGTTGGCTGGTCAGGACACGAACTCTGCTAAGAAGGTGTCACCATGAATGATTCGTTAAAAGCGCAATGTACCGCCGAGTTTCTGGGCACCGGGCTATTTTTGTTTTTCGGCATCGGCTGCCTGAGCGCGTTGAAAGTGGCGGGCGCGAGCCTCGGGCTATGGGAAATATGCATTATCTGGGGGCTGGGGATCTCGCTTGCCGTCTATCTGACGTCGGGAATATCCGGCGGCCATCTCAACCCGGCGGTGACCGTGGCTTTATGGCTATTTGCCTGCTTTCCCGGACGTAAAGTTTTCCCCTATATCGTTTCACAGGTCGCAGGCGCCTTTGGCGGCGCGGTGCTGGCCTATGTGCTGTACAGCACTATGTTTACCGAGTTTGAATCCGCCCACCATATCGCTCGCGGCAGCGTAGAGAGCCTGCAGCTGGCGAGTATTTTCAGCACCTACCCGGCGGCGTCGCTGAGCATCTGGCACGCGGCGCTGGTTGAAGTGGTGATCACCTCCATGCTGATGGGGATGATTATGGCGCTGACCGACGACGGCAACGGCGTACCGAAAGGGCCGCTGGCCCCGCTGCTGATCGGCCTGCTGGTGGCGGTGATTGGCGCCTCAACCGGGCCGCTGACCGGCTTCGCGATGAATCCGGCGCGTGATTTTGGACCGAAGCTGTTTACTTGGATGGCGGGCTGGGGCGATATCGCGATGACCGGCGGAAGGGATATTCCGTATTTTATCGTACCGATTATTGCGCCGCTGATCGGCGCCTGCCTCGGCGCGGCGATCTATCGTTATCTGATCGGGAATAACTTACCGTGTAATACCTGTAAATTAGAGGATTAATGTATCGGCTGAAATAGCTAAAAAATTTCATGAACCGGTATCACGAACTGGCCAAAAACGTCTCCCACGGATGGGAGACTTTTGCTATCGTAATATTCTTTTATCGTTGGCGGTAAATGATGATGAAAGGAAGTGAATATTAAAGAAATGTTTTATTTATAACAAAAAATTAACTGAGAGGTTTTATCATGATTTCTGCGAGCACACTGAACTCAGAACTCATTAATAAAATCGCACAGGATTTTGCGCAGGCCACCAGTCTGGCGGTTGTGGTTGTCAATATTCACGGTGATGAAATATCCGAACTGTTTAATTTCACCCCTTTCTGCCAGCTGATGCGCCAGCATCCCCAGCACAGCACCCGCTGCCGAATGAGCGACCGCTGCGGCGGCCTCGAGGCCTCGAAAACCGATGCGCTCTGTATCTACCGCTGCCACGCCGGGTTAACCGATTTTTCCATTCCGCTGGTTATCGCCGGACACCTTGTGGGCTTCGTGCTTTGTGGCCAGGTGCGCTTAAGCAATGACGTTGAGCTGGTGGATATCCTCAACGTCGACGACCGCTGGCAGGCTGACCCCGAGCTGCTTAAAGCGTTCCGCGACGTGCCGGAGATGGACTACTCAAGAGTGATTGCCTCTGCGGATTTACTGAAGCTGATCGTCGAGAACTGCCTGAAAAAGCAGCTTAATTTTGTAGTGATTAAAGACAATCCGCAGCAGCCTGAACCCGCGCGCGCCAGCCGGGCGGTGAGTCCTCACGACAGTAAAATGAAGAAGGCGCTGCGCTACATTGACGCCCATTTATCCGACGAGCTGCGCCTGGAAGACGTCGCCGCCCACGTTTATCTCAGCCCCTACTATTTCAGTAAGCTGTTCAAAAAATATCAGGGAATCGGCTTTAACGCGTGGGTGAACCATCAGCGGATGGTGAGCGCCAAAGAGCTGCTTTGCCACAGCGACTGGAGCATCGCCAGCATCGCGCGAAATTTAGGATTTTCGCAAACCAGCTATTTTTGCAAAGTTTTTCGCCAGGCTTATCAGGTGACTCCGCAGGCCTATCGCCAGCAAATTAACGCCAGATCACAAACTGAGTCAATTTAAATGACAATATTTTGTTATTGCCGATTTTTGATATGTCCGCGTATCTGGCTCATTATAAAATGAAAATATCTCATTCAGAGCAATAAATTGTCATAGCGCAACAAAATAATAATGAGTGAGCGATAAGCTGCACCAGTTTTTATTTATTTGATGGGATAGAGTGACACCTGAAACGATTTTCAGAGCGCCATCGGCGTAATGAAGCATCCTTTGCAAACGACGGGAGTCATCCAGCTTCCGTAAGATGTACATGAAAGCATTCGAGCCGGGCAGTCCCGCTCGAATCACGACGGACTAAACCGACAGGCGCCAGGGAAGGGGGTGTGAATCCCCCGCAGCCCCCGCTGCTGTGATGCTGACGAACCCATATTTAGCCACTGATCCGCTTACCGGATTGGGAAGGATGGGGGAGGACGACGCTAAGCCAGAAGACCTGCCTGTCGGTAATAATCAACAACTTCGGTGGGAAGTGGGTTGCTCAGATGCGTACAGTCGAAAGACTGGGAATGCACGCAGCCCTACCACCCGGCACAGGATCGGGGTATGGCAGCCAGGCAGCACGCATTTATTCTCGCAGGTACCGGCAGCGGTTGTGGTAAAACCACCGTTACGCTTGGCCTGCTCAGCCTGTTGAAGCAGCGCGGCATGCGGGTGCAGCCGTACAAAGTCGGCCCGGACTACCTCGACACCGGCTGGCACACCGCCGTCAGCGGCGTCGCTTCATGCAACCTCGACGGCTTTATGCTCCCGGAACCGGTGCTGAACGCGCTGTTTTGCGAACGGATGCAGCGGGCGGATATCGCGGTTATTGAAGGCGTAATGGGGCTGTATGACGGCTTCGGCGCCGACCCCGGCTACTGCAGCACCGCCGCGATGGCCAAACAGCTCGGCTGTCCGGTTATTCTGCTAGTGGATGGCAAAGCGGTTTCCACCTCTATCGCCGCCACGGTGATGGGATTTCAGCACTTCGACCCCAGCCTGAACATCGCGGGCGTTATCGTCAATCGCGTCAACAGCGAAACCCATTATCAGCTTCTCAAAGGCGCCATTGAACGCTACTGCGGGCTGCCGGTGCTCGGCTACGTACCGCGAGTGGAAGGGGTGGCGTTACCCGAACGCCATCTGGGGCTGGTTACCGCCCGCGAGTCGCTGGTGAACCAGCAGCCGTGGCGCGATTTTGCCCACATGCTGGCGCAAACCCTTGATATTGAAAGACTTCTTACCCTCAGCCAGCTCAGTTCATTACCCGCCGGGGAGTGGCCGCCGCTGCCGCGCCCTGATGCTGGCGCAGGCCTGACGCTGGCGCTGGCCGACGACGAAGCCTTCAACTTTTACTACCCGGATAACCTCACGCTGCTGGAGCGCTGCGGGGTGAATATCGTGCGCTTCAGCCCGCTGCACGATAGCGAGCTTCCTCCGTGCCAGATGATTTGGCTCGGCGGCGGCTATCCGGAAATTCACGCCGCCGCGCTGGCGGCCAATACGCCGATGCTGGCGCAGCTGCAGGAGGCGCACCGACGTGGCGTGGCGATTTACGCCGAATGCGGCGGTCTGATGTATCTCGGCAGCACCCTTGAAGATGCCAGCGGTGAGATCTATCCGATGGCCAACCTTATTCCCGGCCATAGCAAAATGGGCAAACGGCTGACCCGCTTTGGCTACTGCGAGGCGCGGGCGATGCGGCAAACTCTGCTGGCGGCGCCCGGCGAAACCCTGCGCGGGCACGAGTTTCACTACTCAGATTTTACCCCCGAGTCCCCGGCGGTCCTGGCCTGCCGCAAAGTCCGCGACGGCATCACCCTTCAGCAGTGGTCGGGCGGCTGGCAGGTGGGCAACACGTTCGCCAGCTATCTGCACCTGCACTTTGCGCAGCGTCCCATGATGCTTAACCACTGGCTGGCTGCGGCAAGGAGCGCGCTATGACGCTGCTGGCCTGGGGCGTTGCCTGGCTCCTTGATTTTATTATCGGCGATCCGCAGAGCTGGCCGCACCCGGTGCGTTGGATTGGTAACCTGATCGCCGCCGTTCAGCGCGGCGTGCGCCGCTACTGTCACAGCGATGTGGCCCTGCGCCTCGGCGGCGCGGTGATGTGGCTGGTGGTGGTCGGGCTGACGTGGGGCGTCTCCTGGGGCGTGCTGACCCTGGCGCAGGCGGTCCATCCGTGGCTTGGCTGGCTGGTTGAAGTATGGATGATTTTCACCGTGCTGGCCGGACGCTGTCTGGCGCAGTCGGCGCGGGACGTAGAGCATCCGCTGCGCGCGGGCGATCTGGCGGAGAGCCGTATCAAACTGTCGTGGATCGTCGGGCGCGACACGTCGCAGCTTGAAGCGCGGCAGATTAACCGCGCGGTGGTGGAGACGGTGGCGGAGAACACCGTCGACGGCATTATCGCGCCGCTCTTCTTTCTGCTGCTGGGCGGCGCGCCGCTGGCGATGGCCTATAAAGCGGTCAATACCCTGGACTCGATGGTTGGCTATAAGCACGAAAAATATCGCGCGATCGGCATGGTCAGCGCCCGCCTCGATGATGTCGCCAACTTTATCCCCGCGCGCCTGAGCTGGCTGCTTATTAGCCTCGCCGCTCTCCTCTGCGGTGAAGCGGGCGGCCGCGCGCTGCGCATCGGCTGGCGCGACCGCTACAACCACAGCAGTCCGAACTGCGGCTGGTCGGAAGCGGCGGTCGCCGGGGCGCTCGGCATCCGGCTTGGCGGCCCTAACGATTATTTTGGTCAGCGCGTGGAGAAGCCGTGGATCGGCGACGCGACGCGCGATATTTCCGTAGACGATATTCCCCGAACGATTCGACTGATGTGGGTGTCTTCGACCCTGGCGCTGGCGCTGTTTATGGCGGTCCGGTACTGGCTGGTCGGCGCAGCCTGAGGACAAATGAATGCACTATATCCAGCAACCGCAGGCGATTGAGGCGAAAAGCTTCGACATTATTGGCGACATTATTGCGCAGACCCGCCCGGACTACCGCTTTGCCAGCCCGCTGCACGAAGCCATTATCAAGCGGGTGATCCACACCACCGCCGATTTTGACTGGCTGGATATTCTGTGGTTTTCGCCCGACGTTCTTCCGCGCTTGAGCGCCGCCCTGAGCCAGCCCTGCACGCTTTATACCGATACCACCATGGCGCTCTCCGGGATCAATAAAACCCTGCTGGCGAAATTCGGCGGCGAGTGCCGCTGCTATATCAGCGATCCGCGGGTGGTGGCGGAGGCCAAGGCGCAGGGGATGACCCGCTCGATGGCGGCGGTCGATATCGCGGTCGCCGAAGAGGGCGAGAAGGTGTTTGTTTTCGGCAATGCGCCCACCGCGCTGTTTCGTTTGCTGGAGCATGACGTCGCGGTCAACGGCGTGATTGGCGTGCCGGTCGGTTTTGTCGGCGCGGCGGAGTCGAAAGAAGCCCTGACGCAGAGTGGCCTGCCGGGTATCGCCGCGCTGGGTCGTAAAGGCGGCAGCAACGTCGCCGCCGCCATCGTCAACGCCATTTTGTACCACTTACAGGGGGCGCGATGAGCGAGCAATCCTTTGACGCCCCGGTGTGGCATAACGGCAAGGCGCTGCGCAAAGGCTATACCACCGGATCCTGCGCGACGGCGGCAGCCAAGGTCGCAGCGCTGATGGTGATGCGCCAGCATCTGATTCATCAGGTCTCCATTGTTACCCCTTCCGGCGTCACCCTGTGCCTTAACGTCGAGTCGCCGCACGTCGAAGGGCAGCAGGCGATCGCCGCCATTCGTAAAGACGGCGGCGACGATGTTGACGCCACCCACGGGATGCTGATTTTTGCCCGCGTGACGCTCGACGATTCCGGCGAGATTACCCTGCGCGGCGGCGAAGGCGTCGGCACGGTCACCCGCAAAGGCATCGGCCTGCCCATCGGCAGCCCGGCGATTAACCGCACTCCGCGCCATACCATTGAGTCGGCGGTGCGCGAAGCGATAGGCCCGTCGCGCGGGGCCGAAGTCGAGATTTTCGCCCCGGAGGGCGAGGCGCGGGCGCAGAAAACCTATAACTCGCGGCTCGGGATTCTGGGCGGCATCTCGATTATCGGTACCACCGGTATCGTGACGCCGATGTCGGAGGAGAGCTGGAAGCGTTCGCTGTCGCTGGAGCTGGAAATTAAGCGCGCGGCGGGGCTGGAGCGGGTGGTGCTGGTGCCGGGCAACCACGGCGAGCGCTTCGTCCGCGAGCAGATGGGCATCGATTCGCAGGTGGTGGTCACCATGAGCAACTTCGTCGGCTACATGATTGAAGAGGCCGTGCGCCTCGGGTTCCGCCAGATTGTGCTGATCGGCCACCCTGGCAAGCTGATTAAAGTCGCCGCCGGGATCTTCCACACCCACAGCCATATCGCCGATGCGCGGATGGAAACCCTGGTCGCGCATCTGGCGCTGCTGGGCGCGCCGCTGGCGCTTTTGCAGTTGGTGAGCGAATGCGATACCACCGAAGCGGCGATGGAGCACATCGACGCGTACGGTTTTCAGCATATCTATCACCATCTTGCCGAACGCATCTGCCTGCGGGTGATGCAGATGCTGCGCTTTACCAAAGCGCCGCCCGTCTGCGACGCCATCATGTTCTCCTTTGATAACAAGGTCCTCGGCAGCAATCGGCCGATCGCCGAGATTGCGCGGGAGATGTCATGTTAACAGTGGTTGGCATGGGCCCGTCGGGCCTGCATCTGATGACGCCGGCGGCGCGGGACGCGGTCGCCAGTGCGGACGCGCTGGTGGGCGGCAAGCGGCATCTGCAGCAGTTCCCTGAGTTTGACGGCGAACGGTTTGCGCTGGGGGCCAATATCGCCGAACTGCTGGTCTGGCTCGGCGAGCGTGACGCGCAGAAGGTGGTGGTGCTGGCCTCCGGCGACCCGCTCTTTTACGGCATCGGTACGCGGCTGATAGCCCACTTTGGCATCGATCGCGTGCGCATTATTCCCGGCATCAGCGCGGTGCAGTATCTCTGCGCGAAGGCCGGTATCGATATGAACGATATCTGGCTGACCAGCAGCCACGGGCGAGACGTCTGTTTTGATGAGCTGGCGCGCCAGCGCAAGGTGGCGATGGTGACCGACGGGCGCTGCGGGCCGCGGGAAATCGCCGCCCAGCTGGCGGCGCGGGGAAAAGGGTATCGCTGGATGGTGATTGGCGAAAATCTGGCGATGGATAACGAGCGGATCCGCTGGCTACCGGTCAGTGAGGTCGACGGTGAATATGAGATGAACGCGGTGGTGATCCTCGATGAAAGATGAGCTTTTTCTGCGCGGCGAGAAGGTGCCGATGACCAAAGAGGCGGTTCGCGCGCTGGCGCTGGCCAAACTTGAACTGCACCGGGCAAGCCACCTGATTGATATCGGCGCCGGTACCGGCAGCGTGTCGATTGAGGCGGCGCTGCAGTATCCCTCGCTGCAGGTGACGGCGGTCGAACGCAACCCCGCGGCCCTGCAGCTGCTGGACGAAAACCGCCAGCATTTCGCCTGCGGCAACATTGAGATCCTGCCCGGCGAAGCGCCGATGGTGATCACCGAACGCGCCGACGCCATTTTTATGGGCGGCAGCGGCGGCCGCCTCGACGCGCTCATTGACTGGTCGTGGCAGCAGCTCTACCCCGGCGGTCGTCTGGTGATGACCTTTATCCTCCAGGAGAACCTGAACGCCGCTCTCGACTATCTGCGGCTGAAGGGAATCGAACAGGTTGATTGCCTGCAGCTGAACGTTTCAGCGCTGACAACGCTTGGCAGCGGCCACTATTTCAAACCGAATAATCCCGTTTTTGTTATCGCCTGTCAGAAGGAAGAAAACCATGGCTGAGACATTTGATCCCCGTAGTGTGTGGTTCGTTGGCGCAGGGCCGGGCGACCGTGAGCTGATTACCCTCAAGGGCTACCGCTTGCTCCAGCAGGCCCAGGTGGTGATCTACGCCGGGTCGCTGATAAACACCGAGCTGCTGGAGTATTGTCCGCCTGGCGCTGAGTGCCACGACAGCGCCGAACTGCATCTGGAGCAAATTCTCGACCTGATGGAAGCCGGGGTTAACGCCGGGAAAACGGTGGTGCGTTTACAGACCGGAGACGTGTCGCTGTACGGCTCGGTACGCGAGCAGGGCGAAGAGCTGACTAAACGCGGCATCGACTGGCAGGTGGTGCCGGGCGTCAGCGCGTTTCTGGGCGCCGCGGCGGAGCTGGGCGTCGAATACACCGTCCCGGAAGTCTCCCAGAGCCTGATTATTACCCGCCTCGAAGGGCGCACGCCGGTGCCGGAGCGCGAGCAGCTTGAGTCGTTTGCCAGCCACCAGACCTCGATGGCGATTTACCTCTCCGTGCAGCGTATTCATCGGGTAGCGGAGCGCCTGATTGAAGGCGGTTACCCGGCAACCACGCCGGTAGCGGTGATCTATAAAGCGACCTGGCCGGAAAGCCAGACCGTACGCGGCACCCTGGCGGATATCGGCGACAAGGTGCGCGAGGCGGGGATCCGCAAAACGGCGCTCATTCTGGTCGGGAATTTCCTGGGCTCTGAGTATCACTACTCAAAACTCTACGCGGCGGACTTTAGCCATGAATACCGTAAAGCCTGAATCAATCGCGCTTTTTTGCCTGACCCCAGGCGGCGTCCGGCTGGCGAAACGGCTGGCGGCGATGCTGCCGTTAACCTGTTTTACCAGCGAGAAGCTGCTGGAGGAGGGGTTTCTTCCCTTTGAAAACGGTTTTGCCAGCGCCGCGCGCGAGGCCTTCAGCAGCTATTCGGCGCTGATCTTCATCGGCGCCACCGGGATCGCGGTACGCGTGCTGGCCCCGCTGGTGAATGACAAGTTCAGCGACCCGGCGGTGGTGGTGATTGACGAGCGCGGCCAGCACGTTATTAGCCTGCTTTCCGGCCACGCGGGGGGCGCAAATGCCCTGAGCCGCTATCTGGCCGGGATGCTCGGCGCCGATCCGGTGATCACCACCGCCACCGACGTCAACGAGATGGCGGCGCTGGATACCCTGGCGTTCCAGCTTAATGCCCGAATGGTCGACTTCCGCGCGGCGGTGAAAACCGTCAACCAGATGTTGGTCAGCCATCAGCGCGTCGGCCTGTGGTGGGACGACGAGCTGGATGAAGACGTCAGCCGCTGCGACCGGCGTGGATTTATCACCGTGACCGATTTGCACCAGCTTCCTGAGCTGGACGCGCTGGTCTGCGTCACCCTGCGCAACGAACTGCCGGCGATCGCCGTGCCGCACTGGAAGCTGGTACCGCAGCGGGTGGTCGCCGGAATTGGCTGCCGTCGCGATACGCCATTCCCGCTGTTAGCGACGCTGCTGGCGCGCCAGCTTGAGGCGCAGCGCCTCGATCCGCTGGCGCTGAAAGCCATCGGCAGCGTCACGCTGAAGAAGCACGAGCAGGGGCTGATTCAGCTGGCCTCCTGCTGCCGCGTGCCGTTTGAAACCTTTACCGCTGATGCGCTGCGCGAGCATGAGCATCACTTTCCCGCTTCATCGTTCGTCAGAAACACCGTCGGCGTGGGGAGCGTATCCGGCCCGGCGGCCTGGCTGCTGAGCCATGGGCAACTGTTGGGCGAAACCCTGCGCGAACAGGGCGTCACTATTACTTTGGGAGTTTCACACTGATGTTAAGCGTAATCGGAATCGGCCCTGGCTCGCAGTCAATGATGACCATGGAGGCCATTGAGGCGCTGCAGGCGGCGGAAATCGTCGTTGGCTATAAAACCTACACCCACCTGGTGAAAGCCTTTACCGGCGATAAGCAGGTGATCAAAACCGGGATGTGCAAAGAGATTGAACGCTGCCAGGCGGCGATTGAGCTGGCGCAGGCCGGGCATAACGTGGCGCTGATCAGCAGCGGCGATGCCGGTATTTACGGCATGGCCGGACTGGTGCTTGAGCTGGTCAGCAAGCAGAAGCTGGATGTGGAAGTTCGCCTGATCCCGGGGATGACTGCCAGCATCGCCGCCGCCTCGCTGCTGGGCGCGCCGCTGATGCACGACTTCTGCCATATCAGCCTCAGCGACCTGCTGACCCCGTGGCCGGTGATTGAAAAGCGCATTGTCGCCGCCGGGGAAGCCGACTTCGTGATCTGTTTTTACAACCCGCGCAGCCGCGGCCGCGAAGGGCATCTGGCGCGCGCTTTTGAGCTGCTGTCGGCCAGCAAAAGCGCGCAGACCCCGGTGGGGGTAGTGAAGTCCGCCGGACGTAAAAAGCAGGAGAAATGGCTGACCACCTTAGGGGAAATGGATTTTGAACCGGTCGATATGACCAGCCTGGTGATCGTCGGCAATAAAGCGACCTATATCCAGGATGGCCTGATGATCACCCCGCGGGGCTACGTGCTGTGAGTGAGGTGCTGGTGATCGGCGGAACCAGCGACGCGCGGGCGCTGTGCCAGCAGCTTGACGCGGCGCAGGTTCGCTACACCCTGTCGGTGGCGACGCCGACCGGCCAGCAGCTGGCGGGCGATATTCGCGGGCAGGTGCGCTGCGGGCGTCTTGAGCCGGAGGAGATGATCGCCTGGCTGAAGGCCAACCGGACCCGCTGGGTGATCGATGCTTCGCACCCCTACGCCGAAGCGGTAAGCCGCAATATCGTCCGGGCCTGTGAAACCGCCGGCGTGCTGCTGAGCCGCTATCAGCGCCCTGAACAGCTGAGCGGCCTGACGCATCCGCTGCTCTATACCGTGGAGAGCATTGAACAGGCCTGCGAGGTCGCGCGGCGCTTCGGTCCGCGCGTGCTGCTCACCACGGGCAGCAAAGATCTGGCGCGCTGGCGGGCGGGATTAGGCGAAAAAACGCTGCTGGCCCGGGTGTTGCCGGTAGCCGATGTCATCGCGCAGTGCGCCGCGCTGGGGTTCGGCGTTGGCGAGATCTTCGCCCTGTGTGGGCCGTTCAGCGCCGAGTTCAACGCCGCTTTCTACCGCCAGTGCCGGGCCGATGTGGTGATCACCAAGGCCTCCGGCGCCGAGGGCGGCTATCAGGAAAAAGTACAACCCTGTCTGGATGCCGGTATCCCCTGCATCGTGATTACGCGCCCGGCGCCGCTGGTGACCGGTGAAGAATTACTGGAAAGTCAGGCTGCCTTTGCCCGGCGCTTAGCGCGCTGGCTGGCCGCTGCTTAAGGAGTCAGAAATGAAAAAAGCGCTTCTGGTGGTCAGTTTTGGCACCAGCTATCCCGACACCTGTGAAAAAAACATCGTCGCCTGCGAGCGCGAGCTGGCGGCCAGCTGCCCGGACCGCGACACGTTTCGCGCCTTTACCTCCGGGATGATTATCCGCAAGCTCAAACAGCGCGACGGCATTGAGATTGATACCCCGCTGCAGGCGTTGCAGAAGCTGGCCGAGCAGGGCTACCAGGATGTGGCGATTCAGTCGCTGCACATTATCAACGGCGATGAGTATGAAAAGATCGTCCGCGAAGTGCAAAGCCTGCGCCCGCTGTTCCTCCGCCTGACGCTGGGGGCGCCGCTGCTGAGCAGCCATAACGATTACGTCCAGCTGATGCAGGCGCTGCGCCAGCAGATGCCGCCGCTTGCCGCCGATGAAACGGTAGTTTTTATGGGACACGGCGCCAGCCATCACGCTTTCGCCGCCTACGCCTGCCTGGACCATATGATGACGGCGAAGGGGTTTCCGGCGCGGGTCGGCGCGGTCGAGAGCTATCCGGAGGTCGATATTCTTATCGACAGCCTGCGCCAGCAGGGGGTGAAGGGCGTGCACCTGATGCCGCTGATGCTGGTGGCCGGCGATCACGCCATTAACGATATGGCCTCGGACGAAGAGGATTCCTGGAAAACGCTGTTCAACGCCGCCGGTATCACGGCGACGCCGTGGCTGAACGGACTGGGAGAGAATCCGGCGGTGCGCGCGATGTTTGTCGCCCACCTGCGGCAGGCCCTGAGCCTGGCGATGGAGGAGGCGGAATGAGCGGCAAACTGTACGCCCTGAGCACCGGCCCCGGCGCCGCCGATCTGATCACCGTGCGCGCGGCGCGGGTGCTGGGCACGCTGGACATTCTCTACGCGCCCGCCGGACGTAAAGGCGGCGACAGCCTCGCGCTCTCCATCGTGCGCGAATATATCGGCGAACAGACCGAAGTGCGCTGCTGCCATTTCCCGATGAGCGCCGACAGCGCGGAAAAAGAGGCGGTGTGGGACGAGGTCGCCGCCGCGCTGGTTCAGGAAGTGGAAGCGGGCAAGCAGGTCGGTTTTATTACCCTCGGCGACGCCATGCTGTTCAGCACCTGGGTGTTCTTACTCCAGCGCATCGGCTGCCCGGAGTGGCTGGAGATTGTGCCCGGCGTCACCTCTTTCGCCGCCATTGCCGCGCGTTCAAAAACGCCGCTGGCCATGGAACAGCAGTCGCTGGCGGTGATCTCCTGCACCGCGCCGGAAACGGAAATCGAGCAGGCGCTGCGCCAGCATGAAAGCCTGGTGCTGATGAAAGTCTACGGGCGCTTTCCCCGCATCAAAGCGCTGCTGGCGAAAAACGGCCTGCTGGATGCCGCGCTGATGATGTCCGAAGCCACGCTGCCGGGCGAGCAGTGCTGGCGTCATTTGGCTGAAGTCAGCGACGACCAGCCGCTGCCCTATTTCTCGACCATTCTGGTCAACAAACAGTGGGAGTATGCAGAATGAAACTTGAACAACAGCTAAAACAGCTGTCTTTCAGCGGCTTAGCTGCGGCGCTATTGCTGATAGTGGTGCCCGAAAAGGCTTTCGCGATGCACATCATGGAGGGGTTTTTACCGCCGATGTGGGCCCTGGCGTGGTGGCTGCTGTTTTTACCCTGCCTGTGGTACGGGCTGGTTCGCCTGCGCCGTATCGTGCAGGAAGATAATAACCAGAAGGTGCTGCTGGCGCTGTGCGGGGCGTTTATTTTTGTCCTCTCGGCGCTGAAAATTCCTTCCGTCACCGGCAGCTGTTCGCACCCGACCGGCGTCGGCCTGGCGGTGATTCTCTTCGGGCCGGGCGTGGTGGCGATCCTTGGGGCCATCGTGCTGCTGTTCCAGGCGCTGCTGCTGGCGCACGGCGGGCTGACGACGCTCGGCGCGAACGGCATGTCGATGGCGGTCATCGGGCCGGTGGTCGGCTATATGGTATGGAAAATGGCCTGCCGCGCGGGCATTCGTCGCGATGTCGGGGTGTTTCTCTGCGCCATGCTGGCGGATCTGGTGACCTACTTTGTCACCTCGGTCCAGCTCGGCGTGGCCTTCCCGGATCCGACTGCCGGCGCGACCGGCTCGATCGTCAAGTTTATGGGGATCTTCTGCCTGACCCAGATCCCGATCGCCATTGCTGAAGGGCTGTTAACCGTCATGATCTACGACCAGTTGACCAAACGTCAGCTAATTACCGCACAGGGGCATTAACATGAAAAAGACGCTGATATTGTTAGCCATGGTGGTGGCGCTGGTAATCCTGCCGTTCTTTGTCGATCACGGCGGCGAGTTTGGCGGCTCGGACGGCGAGGCGGAGAGCCAGATTCAGGTGGTCGCGCCGCATTATGAGCCGTGGTTCCAGCCGCTGTATGAACCGGCAAGCGGGGAGATTGAGAGCCTGCTGTTTACGCTCCAGGGCTCTCTTGGCGCGGCGGTGATATTCTATATTCTGGGCTACAGCAAAGGCAGACAGCGCCGTGATGACCGGGTTTGACCGACTCAGCTACCAGAGCCGCTGGTTTCACGTCGCGCCGGAGCGCAAGTTCCTGTTCTGGCTGCTGCTGATGGGGCTGGCCTTTACCCTGCCACCGCTGGGGCAGGGTATCGAAATGGCGCTGATTGCCGCCTTAACCTGCTGGCTGCTGCGGGTCTCGCCGTGGCGCTGGTGCCGCTGGATGGCGCTGCCGTTTGGCTTCCTGCTGATCGGGGTGTTGACCATTCTGTTTAGCGTCAGCCGCGATCCGCAGGATCTGCTGGTGAGCCTGCCGCTGGGCAGCGTCCGGCTGGGCATCACATCGGAGGGGCTGACGACCGCCAATCAGACCTTCTGGCGCAGCCTGGCGGCGCTGGCGTCCACCTTCTGGCTGGTGCTGAATCTGCCGTTCCCGCAGCTTATTGTGCTGCTCAAGCGTGGGCGGGTGCCGCGGCTGCTGACCGAGCAAATCCTGCTGACCTGGCGCTTTATTTTTATTCTGTTAGACGAAGCGCTGGCGATTCACCGTGCGCAAACATTACGTTTTGGCTACCGTAGCGTGCCGAAGGGCTATCGTTCGCTGGCGATGCTGGTAGGACTGCTGTTTACCCGGGTGATGATCCGCTACCAGCAGATGAGCACCACGCTGGATATCAAACTGTATCAGGGTGATTTTCACCTCTAAGGATAAGTATGCTTGCCACGACCGATCTCTGGTTTCGCTATCAGGACGAGCCGGTGCTGAAGGGGCTGACGCTGGATTTTTCCCATCACGCGGTGACCGGACTGGTGGGGGCGAACGGCTGCGGAAAATCGACGCTGTTTATGAATCTGAGCGGTCTGCTGCGTCCGCAGAGCGGGGCGGTGCTGTGGCAAGGAAAACCGCTGGACTATAGCAAGCGCGGCCTGCTGGCGCTGCGCCAGCAGGTGGCGACCGTTTTTCAGGACCCGGACCAGCAAATCTTCTATACCGATATCGACAGCGATATTGCCTTTAGCCTGCGTAACCTGGGGGTTGCGGAAGAGGAAATCGCCCGGCGGGTGGACGATGCGCTGACTCTCGTCGATGCCCAGGGGTTTCGTCACCAGCCGATTCAGTGCCTGAGCCACGGGCAGAAAAAGCGCGTGGCGATAGCCGGGGCGCTGGTGCTGCAGGCGCGCTACTTACTGCTCGACGAGCCGACGGCGGGGCTCGATCCCTCGGGGCGCGCGCAGATGATCGACATCATTAAGCGCATTGCCGATCGGGGCAACCACGTGGCGATCTCCAGCCACGATATCGATCTGATCTATGAAGTTAGCGATGCGGTTTACGTGTTACGCCGCGGCGAAGTGCTGGCGCACGGCGAACCCGGCGAGGTGTTTGCCCGCAGCGAACTGATGGCCCAGGCCGGGCTTACCCAGCCGTGGCTGGTGAAGCTGCACGCGCAGCTCGGGTTGCCGCTGTGTAAAACCGAAGAAGAATTTTTTACGCGGATGCGAAGCAACGCGATGAAGGAGGCGTCATGACGCTGGCAATTATGTTACAGGGCACCGCTTCTGACGTCGGTAAAAGCGTGCTGGTCGCGGGGCTGTGCCGTATTTTTTATCAGGACGGTCAGCGCACCGCGCCGTTTAAATCGCAGAATATGGCGCTCAATTCCGGTATTACGCCGGATGGCAAAGAGATGGGCCGGGCGCAGATTTTCCAGGCCGAAGCGGCGGGGATTACGCCGGATGTGCGCATGAACCCGGTGCTGCTCAAGCCGACCAGCGACCGCAAAGCGCAGGTGGTGCTGATGGGCAAGGTGGCGACCGATATGGACGCGGTGAGCTATCACGAATATAAGCCGCGCCTGCGCGAACAGATCCTCTCGGTCTATAACAGCCTGGCCGCCGAACATGATGTGCTGGTGCTGGAAGGGGCGGGCAGCCCGGCGGAGATCAACCTGCGCGATCGCGACATCGTCAATATGGGCATGGCCGAGATGGCGCAGTGCCCGGTGATCCTCGTGGCGGATATCGATCGCGGCGGCGTATTCGCCTCTATCTACGGCACCCTCGCGCTGCTGCACGACCACGAGCGCGCGCGGGTCAAGGGGGTGATTATCAACAAATTTCGCGGAGACGTGGCGCTGCTCTACTCCGGGATCGAGCAGATAGAAGCGCTTACCGGCGTCCCGGTGCTCGGCGTGATGCCGTGGCTGGACGCCGATCTCGAAGATGAGGACGGCGTGGCGCTGCAAAAAGGTAAATATCTGCGCACCGACAGGCGCGACATTGAGATTGCCGTGGTTCAGCTGCCGCACATCGCCAATTTTACCGATTTCAACGCGCTGGCGGCGCAGCCGGACGTCCGCGTCCGCTACGTTCGCCAGCCGCAGGAGCTGGCGGGCGTGGATATGATTATCCTGCCGGGCAGTAAAAACACGCTCGGCGATCTGCGCTGGCTGCGCGAAAGCGGTATGGCGCACGCGGTACTGCAGGCCCGGCGTCATGGCGTACCGGTGCTGGGGATCTGCGGCGGCTACCAGATGCTCGGCGAAACCATTATTGATGAGGTGGAGTCGGGGCTTGGCACGCAGCCGGGGCTGGGGTTGCTCAATACCGTCACCCACTTTGCGCAGCACAAAACCACGACCCAGGTGACGGCGACCCTGGCCCCAGGGCTACCGGCGTGGCTGGCGGCAACGGCGGGGCTGGCCGTACGCGGCTATGAGATCCATATGGGCGAAACCGAGCTTCGCGACGGCTGCCGTTCGCTGATGCAACTCCATAAAAACGGGCTGAGCGTAGCGGACGGCGCGGTCAGCGACGACGGCCTGGCGTTTGGCACCTATCTGCACGGCCTGTTTGATAGCGATGAATTTACCCGCGCGCTGGTTAACGGCCTGCGCCAGCGTAAAGGGCTGGCGGCGCTGGATAGCGATTTCGAATATGCGCAGTATAAATCCCGCCAGTTCGATCTGCTGGCCGACGCGATGCGCCAGTATATCGATATCGAAAAAATCTACGCCATCATGCGCCAGCATCAGGAGCCCATATGCTGACTTTAGTCACCGGCGGGGCGCGCAGCGGTAAAAGCCGTCATGCCGAAGCGCTGATTGCCCATGCGCCGCAGGTACTGTACATCGCCACCTCGCAGATCTTTGATGACGAGATGGCGGCGAGGATCCAGCACCACCGCGACGGCAGGCCCGCACACTGGCGTACCGCCGAGCGCTGGCAGCAGCTTGATGAGCTGATAACGCCGGATATCGCCCCGCAAGAGGCGATTTTGCTGGAATGCATCACCACCATGGTGACCAACCTGCTGTTTGCGCTGGGCGGCGACAGCGCACCGGACGGCTGGGATTATGCGGCGATGGAACGGGCGATCGACGCCGAAATCGACGTCCTGATCGCCGCCTGCCAGCGCTGTCCGGCCCGCGTGGTGCTGGTGACCAACGAAGTGGGGATGGGGATTGTGCCGGAGAATCGTCTGGCCCGCCATTTCCGCGACATCGCCGGGCGCGTCAACCAGCGTCTTGCGGCGGCGGCGGACGACGTCTGGCTGGTGGTGTCGGGCATCGGTGTGAAAATCAAGTAAATCAGGCGCTCCGTACCGGGAGTTATTCTTCCTGCTGGCTCTGCCCTGAGCCAGCCAACATGACGAGAACCTCTATGCAAAGCTTAACCTCTCTACTGGGTGCGATCCCTGCGCCTGATGAAAACGCGATGGCGCGCGCCCGGCTTCATATTGACGGCCTGCTGAAGCCGCCCGGAAGCCTTGGACGCCTTGAAGATCTTGCCGTACAGCTGGCGGGCATGCCCGGCCTTGACGGCGTCCCGCAGGTGAAAAAGAAGGCGCTGCTGGTGATGTGCGCCGACCACGGCGTGTGGGACGAAGGGGTCGCCATCTCGCCGAAAGCGGTCACCGCGATTCAGGCGGCGAATATGACGCTAGGCAAAACCGGCGTTTGCGTACTGGCGGCGCAGGCGGGCGCGAAGGTGCACGTCATTGACGTCGGGATCGATGCCGAGCTTATTCCGGGCGTTATCAACATGCGCGTGGCGCGCGGCTGCGGCAATATCGCCGTCGGTCCGGCAATGCGCCGCGGCCAGGCGGAAGAGCTGCTGCTGGAGGTGATGCGCTATACCCGAGGGCTGGCGCAGGATGGCGTGACGCTGTTCGGCGTCGGGGAGCTCGGGATGGCGAATACCACCCCGGCGGCGGCGATTGTCAGCGTCCTGACCGGCAGCGATGCCCAGGAGGTGGTGGGGATTGGCGCTAATCTGCCGTTGGCGAAAGTCGCTAACAAAGTGGAGGTGGTGCGTCGGGCAATTGCCGTCAATCGACCCGACCCGAATGATGGCCTGGACGTGCTGGCGAAAGTGGGCGGTTTTGATTTATTGGGGATGACGGGCGTGATGCTGGGCGCGGCCTCCTGCGGCCTGCCGGTGGTGCTCGACGGCTTCCTCTCCTACGCGGCGGCGCTGGCGGCGTGCCGAATTGCGCCGGAAGTGAAACCCTATCTAATCCCGTCCCACTATTCGGCGGAGAAGGGCGCGCGTACGGCACTGATGCATCTCGAACTGGAGCCCTACCTGAATATGGGGATGCGTCTGGGCGAAGGCAGCGGCGCGGCGCTGGCGATGCCGATCGTGGAAGCGGCCTGCGCGATGTACCACGAGATGGGCATGCTGGCGGCGAGCAATATTGTGTTGCCGAAGGGCTGAGAAAGGCATTAGGGAGCGGCGCTGCGCCGTTCCCTGAATCAGGCATAAGATTTTGCGGAGCGCAGAAACAAAAAAACACCCTTGAGGGTGTTTATGATGTTGGTTGCGGGGGCCGGATTTGAACCGACGACCTTCGGGTTATGAGCCCGACGAGCTACCAGGCTGCTCCACCCCGCGTCCGTCTTTACTCTTCATCGAGTAAACTTGCATCAGATTTTAATTGGTTGCGGGGGCCGGATTTGAACCGACGACCTTCGGGTTATGAGCCCGACGAGCTACCAGGCTGCTCCACCCCGCGTCCGTCATTACTCTTCCATCGAGTAACGTTACTTCTCTGATTTTAATTGGTTGCGGGGGCCAGATTTGAACTGACGACCTTCGGGTTATGAGCCCGACGAGCTACCAGGCTGCTCCACCCCGCGTCCGTGGAAGCGCACTATACTCCGCTAACGTTTTGATGCAACCCTTTTTGACAGAAATCGTCGATTTTGTAAAAAATGGTGCATACAGAAGCACTTCCCGCCTGTTTTTTGCGCAAAACTGCCTTTGCGGTGCCTAAGCGCATTTCATTAGCCCTGGCGGTTTGTTATCTTCATCACGCACCCGGGCTTAGCAGCATAAAGAAGAGATACCATGAAAGGACGTTGGGCAAAATATGCAGTAACAGGCGCGATGCTGGCAATGCTGGCCGCCTGTTCCTCAAAACCGACCGATCGCGGTCAGCAGTATAATGAAGGTAAACTCACCCAGCCGTTTTCACTGGTTAACCAACCTGATGCGGTCGGCTCGCCGATTAACGCCGGCGACTTCTCCGAGCAGGTGAGGCAGATTCGTAGCGCCTCTCCGCGTCTCTATACCAGCCAGAGCAACGTCTACAATGCGATTCAGGAGTGGCTGCGTTCCGGCGGCGACACCCGCACGCTGAGCCAGTTTGGTATCGACGCCTGGCAGATGCAGGGGACGGATAACTACGGTAACGTTCAGTTTACCGGCTACTACACGCCGGTGGTGCAGGCGCGTCATACTCGCCAGGGCGAGTTCCAGTACCCGATTTACCGGATGCCGCCGAAGCGCGGCAAGCTGCCGTCCCGCGCCAGCATCTACGCCGGCGCTCTGAGCGACAACTACATCCTGGCCTATAGCAACTCGCTGATGGATAACTTCATCATGGACGTGCAGGGCAGCGGCTACATTGACTTTGGCGACGGTTCGCCGCTGAACTTCTTCAGCTATGCCGGGAAAAACGGCTGGCCCTATTACAGCATCGGTAAAGTGCTGATCGACCGCGGCGAAGTGAAGCGCGAAGATATGTCGATGCAGGCGATCCGCGAATGGGGCGAAAAGCACAGCGAGGCGGAAGTCCGAGAACTGCTGGAGCAGAACCCGTCGTTCGTCTTCTTTAAACCGCAGTCCTTCGCGCCGGTGAAAGGCGCCAGCGCGGTGCCGCTGATTGGCCGCGCGTCGGTGGCCTCCGACCGTTCCATTGTTCCTGCTGGCACCACGCTGCTGGCGGAAGTACCGCTGCTGGACAATAACGGCAAGTTCAAAGGCCAGTACGAGCTGCGTTTAATGGTGGCCCTCGACGTTGGCGGCGCGATTAAAGGCCAGCACTTCGATATTTACCAGGGCATTGGTCCGGATGCCGGACACCGTGCCGGCTGGTATAACCACTATGGCCGCGTATGGGTGCTGAAAAACGCGCCGGGCGCGGGCAACGTCTTTAGCGGCTAGTACTCACGTTCTTTTCCCCGGTCGCGCTGTGCTTACCGGGGCTACGGTAGCCCGGGTAAGGCGCTTGCGCCGCGGCCCGGGAATATCCACTTATTCTGAGGTTTTATGTCTGTTGTAATCAGCGATGCCTGGCGCCAGCGTTTTGGCGGCACGGCGCGTTTATATGGTGAAAAGGCGCTGCAATGTTTTGCCGACGCGCACGTCTGCGTGGTCGGCATCGGCGGCGTGGGCTCCTGGGCGGTGGAAGCGCTGGCGAGAACCGGGATTGGCGCGATTACCCTTATCGATATGGATGACGTCTGCGTGACCAACACCAACCGTCAGATCCACGCGCTTGGCGGTAACGTTGGCCTGGCGAAAGCCGAGGTAATGGCGGAGCGCATTCGCCTGATCAACCCCGAGTGCCGGGTCACGGTGGTGGACGATTTCGTCACCCCGGAAAACGTCGCCGAGTATCTTGGCGTTGGCTTTAGCTACGTGATTGACGCCATCGACAGCGTGCGCCCGAAAGCGGCGCTAATCGCTTACTGTCGTCGCCATAAGGTTCCGCTGGTGACCACCGGCGGCGCGGGCGGGCAAATCGATCCGACGCAAATTCAGGTCGCCGATCTGGCGAAAACCATCCAGGATCCGCTGGCGGCAAAGCTGCGCGAGCGTTTGAAGAGCCAGTTCGGGGTGGTGAAGAACAGCAAAGGTAAGCTCGGCGTGGATTGCGTGTTTTCCACCGAAGCGCTGGTTTATCCGCAGGCGGACGGCAGCGTGTGCGCGATGAAAAGCACCGCTGAGGGGCCGAAGCGAATGGATTGCGCATCCGGCTTTGGCGCCGCGACGATGGTAACCGCGACCTTTGGTTTTGTCGCCGTCTCCCACGCGCTGAAGAAAATGCTGGCGAAGGCGGAGCGGCTGACGGCGTAGGCCCTCATTGCGGCAAGACGGTAGCCCGGACAGGTGCGCAGCACCGCCTCCGGGATTGTTCACGGGCGCCATCGCAAAAATGTCTTTCCGCAGCAGGCGCTTTCCCCGGAGGCGGAGCGTTGCGCCTGTCCGGGCTACTTCAAAGAGCGTAAACCTCGCGGGCGGCGGCGAGCACCGCTTCGCTCAGGGCGTTGAGTCCCTGACTGCGCGAGGCGCTCAGCTGGCCGCGCAGCCCCAGCGCATCAAACAGCGCCAGCGGATCCTGCGCCAGCAGCTCGGCGGCGCTTTTACCTTCAACGGCGGCCAACAGCACCGCCAGCATGCCGCGCACGATACGGCCTTCGCTATCGCCGAAGAAATGCAGCTTGCCCTCGGCATCAACGGAATATCCCAGCCAGACGCGGTTTTCACACCCGGCAATCTCTTTGGCTCGCGCTTTCAGGTCGTCCGGCAGCGCGGGAAGCTGCTTGCCCAGTAAAATCAGCTGACGGTATTTATCCTCCCACTGGCTGAGCGGGGTAAACGTCTGGCGTAAAGTCTCTTCGGTGATGCGGGTTCCAAAAGGGTGAGAAGTCGTCATTAGTCCACCAGAATTTCCAGAGCGCGGTCAACGGCGTGCACCAGCGCGTAAACATCGTCTTGCGTATTATAAGGCGCGAAGGAGGCCCGCAGAGTGCCGCTGACGCCAAGCGCCGCCAGCAGTGGTTGAGCGCAGTGCTGACCGGCGCGCAGCGCGATACCCGATTCCGCCAGCAGCGTCACCATATCGCTATGGTGAACGCCGTCAAAATCAAACGCCAGCAGGCTGGCATCCTGACAGCGGAACGAGCGAAAGCCCGGACGTTTCGCCAGCTCGTCTTCCGCCAGCGTGGCCAGGCCGCGGCACCAGTTTTCCGCCTGCGCGATATCCGTCTCCTCCAGCCACTCCAGCGCCGCGCTCAGGCCAATCACCCCGGCGATATTTGGCGTCCCGGCCTCGAAGCGCCAGGGGACGGGCTGGGTTTTGAAGCCGTCGAAGGTGACTTCGGTAATCATTTTTCCCCCGCCGAACCACGGCGACATCTCCGCCAGCCGTTCGCGTTTGCCATACAGCGCGCCGATGCCGGTCGGCCCGTAGAGCTTATGGCCGGAAAAAGCATAAAAGTCGATATCCAGCGCCTGGACGTCCGCCGGGAAATGCACCGCCCCCTGCGCGCCGTCGACCATCACCACCATCCCGGCAGCGTGGGCCTGGCGAATCGCCAGCGCCAGGTCCGGGCAGCCGCCGGTGACGTTGGACATCTGGCCAATCGCCAGCACCCGGCTGCGCGGCGTGATGAGCGCGCCAAGCGCCGCCACGTCCGGCAGACGGTTGCCCGCCAGCGGCAGCTTCACCACCCGCGCGCCGGTTTGCTCTGCAACCATTAACCACGGCACCAGGTTGGCGTGATGTTCCGCTTCGCTGACGATAATCTCATCGCCGGGTTTCAGCCGCGGGCGCACGTAGCTCTGCGCCACCATATTAATGGCTTCGGTGGTGCCGCGCGTCCAGACGATATCTTCGCCGGATGGGGCATTAAGCAGCGCCGCCACGCGTTCGCGCGCGTTTTCATAGCGTTCGGTTAGCTGCCGGGCGGCGGCGAACTGGCTGCGGTGGACGTTGCCGGCGCTGAGGCGATAGAACTGGTCGCTGGCCTCAATGACCGCCAGCGGTTTGAGCGTTGTCGCGGCGCTATCAAGATAGACGCCGGCGTCGGCCAGCGCCGGGAACTGGGCGCGAAATTGGACGGGGTTGAATGCGTTCATGAGATTCCTCGTATCGATACCAGGATCGTCGCGCAAATCGGCGGGTGATACAAGGTTTGTGCTAACGACTGGAATTTTCTGAATATGACTTCGGGGGGGTAAAAGATGGTTATGCTGAATAGTGTTGGGTTTGCGTTTTAACCTGGTACAGAACGAATCATAAACAGTATAAATAGTCGAAAGGAGAGAAAGATGAAAATGAATAAGACTGCCGCAATTATTTCTGCCTGTGTGCTGACCCTCGGCCTGAGCGCCTGCTCCTCTAACTACGTGATGCATACCAACGATGGGCGCACCATCGTGACCGACGGAAAACCGCAAACGGATAATGATACTGGCATGATTTCGTACAAAGATGCCTGGGGTAACAAGCAGCAGATCAACCGTTCTGATGTAAAACAGCTGGGAGAGCTGGATAAGTAATTGGTTTTTAGCAGGCAAAAAAAAGCACCGCGCAGTGCGGTGCTACATTAAATCACTATGGACAGACAGGGTAAATGTACAGGAAGTGAAAAGGGGTAGCTTCGCTACCATGGTCCGCAAACCCGGACCAATTGCAAACACAACAACACAACATCACAACCGTAAGCCAAAAGCTTGTTGGAACACGCATTCCAAAAAAAGCTCTTCGTTCCGGCTCAGGAAGTGCCGCCACTATAGGTATTTGCTGGTAGAAGCTCAACGGACAAATTATAATAGCTCAGATAAAAAAAACTAATAGGTTAACTATTGTTTCCTGTTTGTTAAATTGCCTTAACATCTAAGCCAGAATAACTATGTCCAAGCGTTTGCCACCTCTGAATGCATTACGTGTTTTTGATGCTGCCGCCCGTCATCTTAGCTTCACTCGCGCCGCCGATGAGCTTTTTGTGACGCAGGCCGCAGTCAGCCACCAAATCAAGTCCCTGGAGGATTTCCTCGGCCTCAAGCTGTTCCGTCGACGCAATCGTTCTCTTCTTTTGACAGAGGAGGGGCAGAGCTATTTTCAGGATATTAAAGAGATTTTCTCGCAGCTCACCGAGGCGACCCGCAAGCTTCAGGCGCGAAGCGCAAAAGGGGCCTTAACCGTCAGTATGCTCCCCAGTTTTGCCATTCAGTGGCTGGTGCCGAGACTCACAAGCTTTAACTCAGCTTATCCGGGAATCGACGTCAGAATCCAGGCCGTGGACCGTCAGGAAGATAAGCTGGCCGACGATGTCGACGTGGCGATTTTTTACGGCCGCGGCAACTGGCCGGGGCTGCGGGTGGAAAAACTGTACGCCGAATATCTGCTCCCGGTGTGTTCCCCGCTGTTGCTCACCGGTGATAAAGCGTTGAAAACGCCTGCCGATCTGGCGCAACATACCCTGCTGCACGACGCTTCCCGCCGCGACTGGCAAACTTATACCCGTCAGTTGGGTCTAAACCATATCAATGTTCAACAGGGACCTATCTTTAGCCACAGCGCAATGGTGCTGCAGGCGGCAATCCATGGACAGGGGGTCGCGCTGGCCAACAATGTGATGGCGCAGTCCGAGATTGAGGCAGGCCGTTTGGTCTGTCCGTTTAATGATGTTCTGGTCAGTAAGAATGCGTTTTATCTCGTTTGTCATGACAGTCAGGCAGAACTGGGTAAAATAGCCGCCTTCCGCCAGTGGATTCTGGCAAAAGCGGCTAATGAACAAGAAAAATTTCGCTTTCGTTATGAACAATAAATCATCGTAGGGTAAACACATGACCAGCCGTTTTATGCTGATTTTCGCCGCGATAAGCGGTTTTATCTTTGTGGCTTTGGGCGCTTTTGGCGCGCACGTTTTAAGTAAAACGATGGGCGTTGCGGAAATGGGCTGGATCCACACCGGCCTGCAGTATCAGGCATTCCATACGCTGGCGATCTTTGGCCTGGCGGTGGCGATGCAGCGCCGCATCAGCATCTGGTTTTACTGGAGCAGCGTCTTTATGGCGCTCGGTACCGTTCTTTTTAGCGGCAGCCTCTACTGTCTGGCGCTCTCGCATTTACGCCTGTGGGCGTTCGTTACGCCGGTCGGGGGCGTCTGCTTCCTCGCCGGTTGGGTATTAATGTTAATTGGTGCAATTCGTCTGAAACGTAAGGGCGTTGTTCATGAATAAAGTTGTCCTCTATTGTCGCCCTGGGTTTGAGAAAGAGTGCGCAGCAGAAATTACCGATAAGGCCTCGCGCCTTGAGGTGTTTGGTTTTGCCCGAGTCAAAGACGACTCCGGCTATGTGATTTTTGAGTGCTATCAGGCCGAAGACGGCGAAAAGCTGGTGCGCGAACTGCCGTTCAGCTCGCTGGTGTTTGCCCGCCAGATGTTTGTGGTTGGCGAACTGCTGCGCGACCTGCCGCCGGAAGACCGGATTTCCCCGATCGTCGGTATGCTGCAGGGCGTGGTGGAGAAGGGCGGCGAGCTGCGCGTGGAAGTGGCCGATACCAACGAAAGCAAAGAGCTGATGAAGTTCTGCCGCAAGTTTACGGTACCGCTGCGCGCGGCGCTGCGCGAGGCGGGCGTGCTGACCAACTATGAAACGCCAAAACGTCCGGTGGTCCACGTATTCTTTATCGCGCCGGGCTGCTGCTACACCGGCTATTCGTTGTCTAACAACAACTCGCCGTTCTATATGGGCATTCCGCGCCTCAAGTTCCCGTCCGATGCGCCAAGCCGTTCGACTCTCAAGCTGGAAGAGGCGTTTCACGTCTTTATCCCGGCGGATGAGTGGGATGAGCGCCTGGCGAACGGTATGTACGCGGTGGATCTCGGCGCCTGCCCCGGCGGCTGGACCTATCAGCTGGTGAAACGCAATATGTGGGTCTCCTCGGTGGATAACGGCCCAATGGCGCAAAGCCTGATGGATACCGGGCAGGTGACCTGGCTGCGTGAAGACGGCTTCAAGTATCGCCCGACGCGCAGCAACATCTCGTGGATGGTTTGCGATATGGTGGAGAAGCCGGCGAAAGTGGCGGCGCTGATGGCGCAGTGGCTGGTGAACGGCTGGTGCCGCGAAACCATCTTTAACCTGAAGCTGCCGATGAAAAAACGCTACGAAGAGCTATCGCGCAACCTGGCCTATATCCAGGAACAGCTCGACGAGCACGGTATCAACGCGCAGATCCAGGCACGCCAGCTGTATCACGATCGCGAAGAGGTAACGGTTCACGTTCGCCGCCTGTGGGCTGCCGTCGGCGGTCGCCGCGACGAACGCTAGTTTGCCCGCTTTTGTAGGCCGGATAAGGTGTTAAGCCGCTATCCGGCGCTGCAAATAGCCGTTATGACTGCGACACGTCCGAGACAATATGCGTCACATCATCCAGATGGCCGATCCGCGCCTCTCCTGAGCGATTAAACTTGCTCTTATCAATCAGCAATAACGATTGCGACGCCCGCTTAAGCAGCAGCGATTTGAACTCGGCGTTCACCGTGTTTGAGTCCCAGAGCGCGCCCTCGCTGTCGATGCCTTCGCAGGAAAAAATGAACAGGTCGATCTCCAGCGCTTTGAGCTGCGAGATAAGCGACGCGCTGACGTAGCAGCCATATTTTCGCTGGAGTGTACCGCCGGAGCAGGTGAGCTGAATATTCTCGCGCTTGCTCAGCTCCTGGCAAATCGGCTGGCTGTTGGTAAAGACGTGAAGGTCGATATCGGGCAGCTGGCGGGCCAGATACCAGCAGGTGGAGCTGGCGTCGAGGGCGATCGTCATTCCAGCTTCTATCCACGCAAGGGCTTCGCGGGCGATATCCGCTTTGTGCGCGTAGTGGCTTTTCAGACGGATATGAAAAGGATCGCCGCTGTCCCGGCTTTGCCGGTGAATGACTTTTGCCCGGCCGTGGTTACGCAGCACTTTCCCCTGGGACTGGAGCTCGCTGAGATCGCGGCGGATGGTTTCTCGGCTGACGTTGAGCTGTAGCGATAAGGCTTCGGTGGTCAGGCTGTTATGGTTAATGAGCAGGTCTAGTATCGCTTGCTGTCGTGCCGCTTTCATTTTTCTCACCCTGGCGTTCGCTGAGCGCCCGCATCAGACGGGCGCTCCGGCATGAGATTACGGCGTTACTCCTTTTTTTAAAAGAATATTCCCGTACTTAGCGCGCTCACCTGTGATAACGATCGCAAAGGCTTTTTGCGCCCGCTCGTAGAAAGCAAAGCGGTCGATGCGGGCGATCTCCGGGCAGGGCGCGGGGCGGGAAAGCGCCTCGCGGTAGCGCGTTTCCACCTGCGGGTCGAGGGAGTCGCCCGCCACGGCGGCCATCATCACCAGCGGCGGAGCGTAGCTGTCTAACTCAAACAGCGGAATAATCGCCTGCAGCAGGTCGCTGACCAGCAGGCCGTCGGCGCGAATCACCTGGGGCCCCATGCTGTGCGCCGGGAAGTGGGCATCGGAAAAAATAATCTCATCGCCGTGCCCCATTTCCGCCAGCACCTTCAGTAGCTCCGGCGATATTAACGGGGAAATCGTTTTTAGCATCTCATACTCCCTCAATCAGTTCGGGTTCGGTTTGCGGGTAAAAATAGCGATACTGATAGCTCACTTGCGCTCGGGCCTGCTCCGGGCTGCTGAATTCACCGACGCCATACCAGCCAAACATGGCGGCGCCAGCGACGGTGGTTTCGGCGTCATCCAGTACTTTAATCGGGATATCCAGCCTGTTGGCTTTGATCTGATTCCACAGCGCGTTGCGGCTGCCGCCGCCGACCAGCAGCAGTTCGCTGGCGTTAAAGTGACCGATTTTTTGCAGCGTTTGTAGGTTGTTCGCCAGCTGTTCGGCTAATCCCTCCAGCGCGGCGAGGTAGAAGTGACCGCGAGTGGTATTCAGCGTGATGCCCTGCCAGCCCGCGTTTGGGCTGGATAGCAGGTCGCACTGCATCTTCACCTTCTGAGCGCCGTCGGGGAGGGCACGGGCCTCGTCAATCAACGTTTGCCACGGCGTTTCAGGCGTCCACAGCAGCTGGCGTACCCATTCCAGCACGCCGGAGGCCAGCCACTGCATGCCCGGGTTATAGCGTCCCGGCTGGCTATCCAGCTCGCAGGTGGAGCCCGCATAGTGGCTGAGCAGCGGGGTGTTCACCTGGGCGCTGCGCACCATCAGGATTTCCCAGGTGCCGGACGACAGCACAGGTTCATCCTGCTCCGCGCCCGCGCCAAACAGCGCGAACTGGGTATCGTGCCCGGCGGAGATGACCGGAATGCCGACGGCTAAACCCAGCATTTTCGCGGCATCGCTTTGCAGCGTGCCGATCTGCTGGCCCGCTTCAACGAGCCGGGGAAACAGGCGGCGCGGCAGCCCCGTCGCCTGCAGGATCTGCGTGCTGAAATCCCGCTGATGGATATCCAGCATCTGGCTGGTACCCGCCATGGTGATATCGGTTGTGAATTCCCCGGTCAGACGCTGGTTGAGAAGCGAGGAGATGAACAGCCAGGCGCGGGCTTTCTCCAGCAGCTGCGGGTGATTCTCTTTCAGCCAGATCAGCTTATACAGGGTGTTGAAGGCAAATGCGCCGACGCCAGAGATCTGCTGGAGCTGCTGCGCGGGCATAAAACGGCTGATATTGTCCATCACCGCCGCGGTGCGCGGACATTTCCAGCTGATGACCGGATAGAGCAGCTTGCCCTGTTCATCCACCAGCGCGCCGTCGACGCCGAAGGTGGTGACCGTGATGCCGCGAACCGTGCAGGACGAGAGTGCGTCGCTAATCTGCCGGCAGCACTCGGCGAAGCGTTGCAGGATCGCCTCCAGCGACCACTGGTGCCAGGCGCTGTTCTCCACGGCGATATCGCTGGCGTTGGTCGTTGCGGCGCGGGCGATAATGTTCCCCTGGCGGTCAACCGCAATCGCCCGCACGTTGGTGGCGCCGCAGTCGAGGACTAGGATGACGTCTTTTTTCATCGTTAACTCCATAAACGTCGCCGGATGGCGCCGCGCTTATCCGGCCTACGGTTCTGTAGGCCCGGTAAGCCTGCGCCACCGGGCAAAGCCGTATTAACGCTTATACAGCGGGCCGTAGTTCTGGCAGGCGCGGTAATCCTGGCCTTCGCTATCCATCCCGTGGGCAGACCAGCTGGAGGGGCGGTAGATTTTCGCCTCTTCTACGTTATGCATGCAGACCGGGATCCGCAGCATCGACGCCAGGGTGATAAAGTCGGCGCCGACGTGCCCGATGGTCAGCACGCCGTGGTTAGCGCCCCAGTTCGCCATCACCGAGTAGACGTCGGAGAACGGGCCTTTACCGGTCAGACGCGGCGCAAACCAGGTGGTTGGCCAGGTGGAGTTGGTGCGGGCATCGAGCTGGTCATGCATCGCTTTCGGCAGCTCTACGCTCCAGCCTTCGGCGATTTGCAGTACCGGGCCAAGACCTTTGATGATATTCACGCGGGTCATGGTGAACGGCACGCCGCCTTCGGTCAGGAAGCGGGAGGAGAAGCCGCCGCCGCGGAAATATTCATGAATCGCCGGGCACCATTCGGTGGCCGCCAGGCAGGCGTCGGCCTCCTGCTGGCTGATTTCCCAGTGCGGTTTCATGGTTGGCTTGCCATCAGCATCGCGCTGTTTGCAGGCGCCGTCGAGCGCCGCCGAACCGGAGTTGATCAGGTGGATGATGCCGTGCTCCGCCAGCCCGGTGAGCGGTTGGCCGGTGACGCGCTCTACCGCTTCCGGCGACCAGTAGGTGCGCACGTCGGCAAATACCTGGGCGGTGCCGGTCAACTGGTGGCCCATCAGCATCGCCACGCCGTTGAGGCTGTCGTTTTCGGTGGCGACGACAAAGGGTTCGCGTACGCCATTCCAGTCGAACGAGCTATTGAGCAGCGCTTCGGCGGTATCGCCGTTGGGGTATTGATCGGTCCAGTGGCGCTGGCCCTGAAAACCCGCGGCAATGGCGTTGTAGCCCAGCGACTCTTCGACCAGCCCTTTTTCCGCCAGCTTGCTGTTGCCCTGCATCATGTCGCGGATGCACATCGCCATCAGCAGGCTCTCTTTCAGCACCGCGCGGCTCTGTTCGGCGTTGCGCTTATACTGCTGCGCGTTCTGGTCTTCGCCGTAGCGGAAGTTTTTATCCGCCCACGCCAGCGCCATTTCCAGCTCGCTTTCATCATAGATTTTCTGGTCGATGCGGCGGCGCAGTTCGGTCATGTCCACCGCCTGCACCTTCATGCCGAGCCAGGACTCGAAGAAGTTGTGATCGACGATAGAACCGGCGATACCCATCGACACGCCGCCGACGGAAAGATAGCTTTTGCCCTTCATGCTGGCGACCGCTAAGCCGGCGCGGGCAAAGCGCAGCAGTTTTTCTTCGACATCCGGCGGAATGGTGGTGTCGTCGGCGTCCTGTACGTCGTGGCCATAAATGGAGAATGCCGGAATACCCTTCTGGCTATGCGCCGCCAGCGCCGCCGCAAGGTAAACCGCGCCGGGGCGCTCAGTGCCATTAAAGCCCCAGATGGCTTTTGGCCGCAGCGGATCCATATCGATAGTTTCGCTGCCGTAGCACCAGCACGGAGTGACGGTAATGGTGACGCCGACGTTCTGGCTGCTGAATTTCTCTTCGCAGGCGGCGGACTCCGCCATACCCGCGATGCAGCTATCGGCGATGACGCACTCAATCTGCGCGCCGCAGGCGTGACGCAGTTTTTCCGCGATCAGCGCGGCGGTGGCTTTCGCCATATTCATGGTTTGCTCTTCCAGCGACTCGCGTACCCCCATGCGGCGTCCATCGATCACCGGGCGGATGCCAATTTTCGGTAAGCTGATTTTTTTCATTACAGATTCCTCACGTTATTCGGATAAATGTTTAGTTAGCTGCCGTTTGCGAACGGAAACGGGCGAAGATGAAGATGACGGCAAAGCACAGCGCCGGGACCAGTTCGGCGGTGGGAATGTTGCCGGCGGCGTCGCTGACAAAGCCCATCACTGGAGTGACGATCCCGCCGCCAATAATGGTCATGACGATAAAAGAGGAGCCGTATTTGGTGTCCTGCCCCAGGTTTTTGATGCCCAGCGAGAAGATGGTCGGATACTGAATGGACATAAAAGCGCTGCACAGCGTCAGAGCCAGCAGACCCACGTGGCCGCCGGTGAAAGCGGAAATCAGGCACAGGATCATGGAAAGCAGGGCGTAGGCCGCCAGCACTTTATGCGGCGCGAAGCGGCTGATGAGCCAGGTACCGGAGAAGCGACCGATAAAGAAGCACACCATGGTGCCGGTCAGATAGTTGGCGGCGAAACCGGGCGTCATGCCGGGGATCTCTTCGATAGCGTAGCGAATCAGATAGCTCCAGCAGGCGGTTTGCGCGCCGACGTAGCAGAACTGCGCCAGCACCGCCCAGCGCCAGTGGCGAACGCGGACCAGGCGAGCAAGGGAAGCGGAGAAGGAACTCTGGGTGGCGTCACTATGGTCGTCGCTCTGCAGGGCTGGAAATTTGGTCAACATAATCAACAGAGCGACCAGTAAGACAACCGCGACGATGATCATATACGGGGTTTGCACCGAGAGCACCAGGCTGTGCTTATAGGCGCTAAGCTGCTCCGGAGCCATTTTATCGAGCACATCCTGCGATTGATGCGGCACATTAGACAAAATAAGACTTTGCCCAAAAACCACCGCAATAATGGCGCCAAACGAGTTAAAGGTCTGGGCAAGATTAAGCCGGAAGTGACCGCCGCTTTCTGGGCCTAAAACGGTAACAAACGGGTTTGCCGCGGTTTCTAAACACCCTAAGCCCGCAGCAATAATAAACAGGCCAATCAGAAATAAGGTGTAATTCATGACCTCGGCAGCGGGCCAGAATAGCGCAGCGCCAAAAGCATATAAGAACAGTCCGGTAATAATGCCAGCTTTATAACTTAACTTTTTCATCAAGATTCCGGCCGGAATAGGGATGACGAAATAGCCGAAATAAAAGGCGGATTGAATCAGTCCGGCCTGAAAATTTGTCAGCGTAAAGGCTTGTTGAAATTGTGGTAATAAAATATCGTTGAGATTATTAGCGACCGCCCAAAGAAAAAATAACGAGCACAGCAGGGCGAAGGGAATAATGTAGCGCTTGCTTTTCCCTGTCTCTACCGCACGAAAACTCTGCGTTTGTATTGTTGTGTTTCCCATAGCATCCTCATTGGTTCAGAAGCGTGTTCAGCGGCCGGGTTATGCCCACCAGACCACAATAATCAGGTGAGCTCTTGCGGCGACGTCAACAGTGAAATAAACATCACGGAATGAACTCATGAATGCATTTTCAAATTAAAAACGCCTTTTAATATGATGGCGGTCACATTTAGTATCCACTCGGTGATTTTATGTGATTATCATCACTTTAATAATCAGAAAAACATGACCGTTTGAGAAAGTTAATTCTAAAACCCACAGGTTGAATGCCCGATTTAATTTATAATAAAGAAAACGGTCAGTTGTTAAAACTATCAGCAAAATGCCCGTTTTTAAATCTATTAGTAAGAACGGGCATTTTTCATCAGGCAAAAACGGTAGAACGCTTTTTTTTAGCCTGAAATAAGTGAGGGGTATCACAGAACCGGTGAATGTAAATTCCTTTCTGATTATTCGGGATGAAGATGATGGGCAATTATTCGAGTTATTCAACAGCGTCGCGCGTCTTATCCGGCGAGCCGTCTGTTGTCGTATTGCGCATCATAAAGAGAGGTAAATAATGGAACGAAATAGACTGGCCCGGCAGATTATTGATACCTGCCTGGAAATGACCCGGCTGGGGTTAAATCAGGGGACCGCCGGCAACGTGAGCGTGCGTTATCAAGGGGGAATGCTGATCACGCCGACGGGTATTCCTTACGAGAAGCTGACGGAGGCGCACATTGTGTATATTGATGCCGAAGGTCAGCATGAGCAGGGCAAACTGCCGTCCAGCGAGTGGCGTTTTCATCTGGCGGCCTATCAGACCCGCCCTGACGCTCACGCGGTGGTGCATAATCACGCGGTTCACTGCACGGCGGTGTCGATTCTCAACCGCCCCATTCCCGCCATTCACTATATGATTGCGGCGGCGGGGGGCAACTCTATCCCCTGCGCGCCCTACGCCACGTTCGGTACCCGCGAGCTGTCTGAGCATGTGGCCGTGGCGCTGAAAAACCGCAAAGCGACGCTGCTGCAGCACCATGGCCTGATCGCCTGTGAAGAGAACCTGGAGAAAGCCCTGTGGCTGGCGCATGAAGTCGAGGTGCTGGCGCAGCTCTATCTCAGCACCCTGGCGATTATCGATCCGGTGCCGGTTCTTGATGACGAGGCCATCGCTGTTGTGCTGGAGAAATTCAAAACCTACGGATTACGTATCGAAGAGTGATGCCGTAAGCGAAGGTTTCTGCCGACGGCTTGCGGGAAATTCAGCGACTCTGCGCTCGGCTCCCGGGGGCGGCGCTTGACGCGCCTTGCCCGGGCTACGGGTTTCCCGCCGGCTGCGATCCGGTAGCCCGGACTACGAGCTCACCGCCGTCTACGGAGCGGTAGCCCGGACAGATGCGCAGCATCGCCTCCGGGAAGCCGTGCGCTCTCTGGACCCAACGCTACCGGGCCAGCCGCAGCTGCTGCAGATTGCCGTCCAGCTGTAAATCGGTTTGCAGGCGCGCGATTTCCCGGCAGGTGAAGGCCATCTCTTGCTGTTCTTCCAGCTTCTTGCGCCACTTCTCCGGCACGTCCGCCAGCCGCGCGTAGATTCCTTCCAGATCCTGAAAATCGGTTAACAGCTGGGCGGCGCTTTTTGGGCCAATCCCCGCCACGCCGGGAACCTTTGAGCTGCTGATGCCCGCCAGCCCCCAGTAGTCAGGCAGCTGTTCCGGCGTCACGCCGAACTCTTTGGCGATAAACGGCGCGTCGAGCCAGCGCTTCTGGAAATAGTCGCGGATGCGAATCGTCGGCGACAGCAGCTGGCAGTAGCCTTTGTCGGTTGAAACGATGGTTGCCTGATGGCCGGCCTGCGCCACTTTGACCGCCAGGGTCGCGGCGAGATCGTCAGCTTCGCTGCCGCTGAGCGCCCAGCAGCGAAACCCGCGCTGCTCAAACGCCGCCCGCAGCGCCGGCATTTCCGCTTCGAGGGTCTCCGGCATCGGCGCGCGCCCGGCTTTATAATCGGGCAGGCGCTGATGCCGCCAGCCGTGGCCGCGGTCTTCATCATCAAATACCGCCACCACGTGGGTCGGCTGGCTATGAACCACCAGCTGTTCGAGCGCATGCAGGCAGGTATCGACGCAGGGTGACCCCTGCACCGCATGGATGCGGCGAATCAGATTAAGTGCGTCGACGATTAGCAAATGAACGGCCACGGATCCCCCTTATTCTCAACGTCTTTTAGGGTAACACCACCGCGCGGATGAGGCTATTGGCGCCAGGGAAATCAGGAAGATGCCTCGCAGTTTCCGGCTAACCAACGTGCATCAGCGGGCGGGGATCGCTATGAGTGGCCTCGCCGTACCAGACCGCCTCGCGCACCGATACCGGTTTGTGGATAAGGCCCAGCGCGTAAAAACGATCGGCGATACTTTGCTGGGCGCGAATCACGTTGAGATCCATCGGCCGCGGGCGATGGCTGCGGCGCGCCAGGGCTCGGGCCAGAGAAGCGGCGTTAAGCCCCAGCTCGGCGGAGAGCAGTCCGACGGCTTCCTGCCGATGCTGGTCGATAAACTGTCCGGTTTGCGTCAGTTCGGCCAGCAGGCGCTGCATGATATCGCTATTGCGGCTGGCGTAGTCGCGGCGCGACAGGTAGAACTGGTGGTTATTGACGCGCCCCTCGCCGCTGGCGACAACCCGTAGTTCACCGCTATATTCCGCGTCGCTGAGCAGCGGATCCCACATCATCCAGGCGTCCACCGCCAGGTAATCGCTGGCGGTCAGCGGGTACTTCGGCGGAATGTAGACCACTTTGACGTCGTTTAACGCCAGCCCGGCCTCTTCCAGGATATGTAGCAGCAGCCAGTGCACGTTAGAGCCTTTATTCAGCGCGATACGCTTGCCGCGCAGGTCGCTAAGGGTGCGAATATCGCTGTGCTGCGGGACGACCATCGCCACGCTTTGCGGCGCGGGCGGTTCCCAGGCGACGTAGACCAGCTCGCTGTTAGTGGCCTGCGCGAAAACCGGCGGCGCTTCGCCGGTGGTGCCAAAATCGATTTCATCGCAGGCCAGCGCGTGCAGCAGCTGCGGCCCGGCGGGGAACTCGCTCCACAGTACGCTGACGCCGCGGCTGGCAAAGGCTTGCTCAAGACTTTGCCGCGCTTTCAGGATGCCAAGATTGCCAAAGCGCTGGAAGCCGATGCGCAGTTCCCGGTCACGAGAGACCTTTTTGACCGCCGCGCTGTAGAGGGGCTCCTGACGGCGGCGGCTTTTGATGATGCCCAAATTTGCCAACTGCGTGCGCAGCGCGTGGCGGCTGATACCGAGCAGCGCTGCGGCCTGGCTTTGATTATCGTCACTGTGGGCCATCGCGCCGCGTATCAACGCCCCGGTGACCCTTTCCCACAGCGGTTCGCCCGGCAGGGAAAGCTGACGACGAATAAAATCGTCGAGTTCATTATCGCCAACTGCCGAGGGCTCGTTGTTCAGCGTCGTCAGCCGCAGCTGGGCGGGGCCGATCTCCTCTTCTTTACTCAGCAATACCGCGTTATGCAGAGTGTTCTCCAGCTCGCGAATATTGCCCGGCCAGGGGTACTCCATCAGCCTTGCCAGCGTCTCCGGGGCCAGACGGCGAATCGGACGACCCAGACGGCGGGCGTAGAGCGAGAGAAAATGGTCCGCCAGCACCGGAATATCCTGGCGACGCTGGCGCAGCGGCGGCAGCGGCACGATGGCGATATTCAGCCGGTAGTAGAGGTCTTCGCGGAAACGACGCTCGCGGATGGCCTGCATCAGATCCACGTGGGTGGCGGCGATTACCCGCACATCGACCTTAACGGCCTTGCGTGAGCCGACGCGGGTGATTTCGCGCTCCTGCAGGACGCGCAGCAGTTTCACCTGGAGCGCCAGGCTAAGCTCGCCGATTTCATCGAGCAGCAGCGTGCCGCCTTCCGCCGCCTCGAACCAGCCGGGATGGCTTTGTACCGCGCCGGTAAACGCCCCTTTTTCATGGCCGAACAGCTCCGCTTCCGCCAGGCTCTCGCTGAGCGCGCCGCAGTTGACGGCCAGGAACGGCCGTTGGCGGCGCGGGCTATGGTGATGCAGATAGCGGGCGACAACCTCTTTACCGGTGCCGGTTTCGCCGACGATCAGCACGGTCGCCTCGGTGGGGGCCAGTTTATCCAGCAGGCTCTGAAACGCTTTTGACGCCGGGTCGATCAGCGTGGGCGTTGAGGATGGAAATTCAGGATTCAGCATGGTTGACCTCCGACTTTTAATGCCCTGAACTTATCCTGTGCCGGGGTTGGAAACCAGAGGGCTAGCCCGTCGCGCTGTTGCAAAAGCCGCAGCCCGGACGCACTGTCTGCTGCATTTGCAACAGCGGTATACGGTTCTGTTTTATCTAACTGACTGATTTTGTTTTGTTAATTTTTCGTTCACCATTGGCACGATTATCGCTAACACTCATATAACCAAATTAAAACAACTCTTCGATAAATATCGGATATGGTTATATAGGAAATCGATAATGACGCAAAAAGCCGACGATAAAATCAACGTGTTCTGGTTTCTGCCCACCCACGGCGATGGCCGCTACCTGGGCACCGCGGAGGGCGGGCGACCGGTTGATTTGCCTTACCTGCAGCAGGTGGCGCTGGCGGCCGACAGCCTGGGCTACTACGGTGTGCTGATCCCGACGGGAAAAAGCTGCGAGGACTCCTGGCTGGTGGCCTCGGCGCTGGCGCCGCTGACCCGTCGCCTGCGCTATCTGGTGGCCGTTCGTCCGGGCCTGCAGCCGCCGACGCTGGCGGCGAGGATGGCGACGACGCTCGACCGTCTGTCGGGCGGTCGGCTGCTGATTAACGTCGTCACCGGCGGCGATCCGGTGGAAAACAAAGGCGACGGTATTTTCCTCAGCCACGGCGAACGCTATCAGGTCACCCGCGAATTTCTCGACGTCTACTCGCGCCTGCTGAAAGGCGAAAAGGTGGACTATCACGGTGAGCATATCCACGTGGAAGGCGCGGAAGTGCTGTTTCCGCCGGTACAGGAAAACGGTCCGCCGCTGTTTTTTGGCGGCTCCTCTGAGGAAGCCATCGACGTTGCCGCCGATCAAATCGATACCTATCTGACCTGGGGAGAGCCGCCGGCGCTGGTGGCCGAAAAGCTGGCGGTAGTGCGCGAGCGCGCCGCCGCCCGGGGCCGCACGTTGCAGTACGGGATTCGTCTGCATGTGATTGTTCGCGAAACCGAAGAGGAGGCGTGGGCCGCCGCCGATCGGCTGATTTCTCACCTTGATGACGAGACCATCGCCCAGGCGCAGAAAATTTTTGCCCGTATGGACTCCACCGGCCAGGCGCGCATGAGCTCGCTGCATAAAGGATCGCGCGACAATCTGCGCATTGCGCCGAACCTGTGGGCGGGCGTAGGGCTGGTGCGCGGCGGGGCGGGAACGGCGCTGGTCGGCAATCCGCAGCAGGTGGCAGAGCGCATTCGTGAATATCAGGCGCTCGGTATCACCAATTTTATCTTCTCCGGCTACCCGCATCTGGAAGAAGCCCATCGTTTCGCTGACCTGGTCATGCCGCTATTGCCGCTGGCAGGCCACGATCAGCCGAAGGCGCGTAGCGTCAATACCGGCCCGTTCGGCGAAACTATCGGCGGCGATAAGCGTCCGGTGAAACAGGTCAGCGCAAGCTGAGGAGGCGCGTATGTTACTGCGGTTTCTGAAGGCGGTGGGCTATGCAAACTGAACCGCACGTGGCGATCGTCGGCGGCGGATTTAGCGGCGCGGCGGTGGCTATTCATCTCCTGCGCCTGGCGCCGGCTGGCGTGCGGGTCACGCTGCTGGAGCCGCGCGAGGTGCCCGGCGCGGGCGTGGCCTACTCCACGACCGAACCGAGCCATCGGATTAACGTTCCCGCGGCGCGGATGCAGCTTGCCGGGGAAGAGGAGGGCGCGTTCGACCGCTGGTACCGCAGCCAGCCTGCTTTTGCTGATGATCCGCAGGCTCTGCTGGAAGACGGCGCTGTCTATCCGCAGCGCGGCCAGTTTGGCCGCTACGTCGCCCAGCGTTTCGCCGAGGAGGCGAGCGCCAGCGGCGGGCGGCTGACGCATCTGCGCGAGCAGGCGCTAAGGTTTAAAGATGGCGAGATTATCACCGATGGCGGTCATCGGCTGCCGGCCGATCTGCTGGTGCTGGCCATCAGCCATCCGCCGCCCTCGCTGCCGTCGCTGGCGACGCCGTTCGCGACCCATCCGGCGCTCATCGCTAACCCCTGGCGAACGGGCGTGCTGGACGCTATCGCGCCGCAGGCGAGCGTCGCGGTCATGGGCACCGGCCTGACGATGGCGGATACCATCGCGACGCTGACGCGGCTGGGACATCGGGGGCCGATAACGGCATTTTCACGCCGCGGGCTCCTCTCCCGCAGCAACCTGAGCGGCAGCGCTGACCCTTGGGAAGGCGAGTATGCCCACGGATCGCTGCGCCAGCGGCTGCGGCAAATCCGCCGGGATATCGACCGCGCCGCGGAGCGGGGGCAGGCCTGGCAGGTGGTGCTGGACGCGGTGCGTAATCAGGGGCAGGAGATCTGGCAGGCGCTGTCGGTGGCCGATCGTCAGCGCTTCCTGCGTCATTTACGCAGCTACTGGGACGTTCACCGCTATCGTATCGCTCCCCAGGTCGCCGGGATTCTTGAGCAGCGCCAGCGCGACGGCAGCCTGCGGGTGCTGGCGGCCAGGCTGACGGCGCTGGCAGACGACGCGCAAAAATTGACGCTAACCCTCTCGCCCCGGGGCGGTGAAGCGCAGTGGGTGAGCGTTGACCATTTTATTTTAACTACCGGCCCGGCGCACGGGGCCCTCACCAACAGCCAGCCGCTGCTGCGCCAGCTGAGCCAGGAGGGGCTGATTCGCGCCGACGCGTTTGGCCTCGGACTGGACGTCGATCGCCGCTCGCGGGCGATTGGCCGGGAAGGGCGGGCCGCGCCCAATCTGCTGGTCTCCGGACCTGCCGCGCGGGCCCATTTCGGTGAACTGATGGGGCTACCGCAGGTGGCCGACCATGCCGCCGCCGTAGCCGCCGAAGCATTGCTGGCGCTGGGCATTAAACAATCCGCCCGATGTCCGGCGTTCTGAACGCCTTTTATCCCCTGATTCCCTTAATGATTATGCGCGCGTCCCGACAGCGGGGCGCGCCGTGGAGAGCGCTATGTCATCACAACGTGAAATTCGTCTGAACGCTTTTGATATGAACTGCGTCGGCCATCAGTCGCCGGGGCTGTGGGCCCATCCGCGCGACCGCTCCTGGCAGTATAAAGACCTTGAGTATTGGGTCGACCTGGCGCGTCTGCTGGAGCGCGGCAAGTTTGACGGGCTGTTTATCGCCGACGTGCTGGGCGTCTATGACGTGCTGAACGGCAACGGCGATGCGGCGCTCCGCCAGGCGGCGCAGGTGCCGGTCAACGATCCGCTGGCGCTGATCACGCCGATGGCGCTGGTGACGGAGCATCTCGGATTCGGCCTGACCGCTTCGCTCTCCTTTGAACATCCCTATCCGTTCGCTCGCCGCCTGTCGACGCTCGACCATCTGACAAAGGGGCGAGTGGGCTGGAATATCGTGACCTCCTATCTGGAGAGCGGGGCGCGTAATATTGGCCAGAAAGCGCAGACCGACCACGACGCCCGCTACGACTACGCCGATGAGTATCTGGAGGTGGTTTATAAATTGCTGGAAGGGAGTTGGGAGGATGGCGCGGTGCTGCGCGACAGGGAACGTAAGATCTTCAGCGATCCGCGAAAAATTCATCCGATTAACCATCAGGGCAACTTCTTTTCGGTGCCGGGGATCCACCTCTGCGAGCCATCGCCGCAGCGTACGCCGGTGCTCTATCAGGCGGGCGCCTCCAGCCGCGGCAAGCAGTTCGCCGCCGGCCACGCCGAGTGCGTATTTGTCGGCGCGCCGTCGAAAGTACTGCTGAAAAAGACGGTGGCGGATATTCGTCGTCGCGCCGAGGAGGCCGGGCGCGATCCGCGTAGCATCCTGATCTTCAATATGCAGACGGTCATCGTCGGCGAAACCGACCGTGAAGCCCAGGCGAAGTGGCAGGAGTATAAACCGTACGTTAGCTACGAAGGGGCGCTGGCGCTGCTCTCCGGCTGGACCGGCATCGACCTTGGTCAGTATCAGCCGGATCAGGTGCTGGAGTATCTGCATACCAACGCGATTCAGTCGATGGTGGAGGCGTTTTCCACCGCCGATCCGAATAGCCAGTGGACCGTGCAGAAGCTGGCGGACTGGGCGGGAATCGGCGGCTTCGGCCCGCTGGTGGTCGGCAGCCCGCAAACGGTCGCCGATGAGCTGCAGTCCTGGGTCGAGGAGACCGACGTCGATGGCTTTAACCTCGCCTATGCGGTGACCCACGAAACCTTCCGCGACGTGGTGGATTTGCTGGTCCCGGAGCTGCAAAAGCGCGGCGTGTTTAAGCAGGAGTATCGCGAAGGAACCCTGCGTGAGAAGCTGTTTGGCGCTGGCGCGCGGCTGGCTGCGCCACATCCGGGCGCAGGCTATCGTCGCGGCGAGCAGGTCGCGGTCGCGAGCGAAGAGAAGGTGAGTTAATTCCCTCTCCCCTAAGGGCGAGGGGGCGGGAGTGCGGGGAGGTGTTTTTTCCCGGAGGCGGCGCTTGACGCGCCTGTCCGGGCTACGGGTCCACCGTCGTCTGCGGGCCGGTAGCCCGGGTAAGGCGCCTGCGCCGCGACCCGGGAAGAGAAGGCTTACTGCTTATCCAGCGACCAGGTTGCGCTGCGCACATCGACTTTCACCGGCAGCAGGCCGATGCGGGTGAAGGTATCCGCCAGTGCCTGCTGTTCGTTATAGACCGCAGGGGTCATGCGCTCGGCGCCGTAGGGCAGACGCGCCAGCGTTTTCAGCCAGATAGCCTTATCCAGCCCGGTTGAGGTGGAGAGGATCCCGGCGGCATCGTCCTGATGACCGTTGGCCCATTCGCTCAGTTTACCCAGCTCATCCACCACCTGCTTTGCGGTATCCGGATACGTGTCGGCAAATTTGCGGCTGGCCAGGTAGAAGGTGTAGTGCGGCACCAGCCCTTCGGCATTGCGAATCTGTCGCGCTTTGGCGTTGGTTTCCACTTCGGCGAGGAACGGATCCCAGATAACCCAGGCGTCAATGGCGCCGCGCTGGAAGGCGGCGCGGGCGTCAGCAGGCGGCAGATAGACCGGCGTGATATCTTTATAACTCAGCCCGGCTTTCTCCAGCGCGGTCACCAGCAGATAGTTCACGTCGGAGCCTTTATTGAGCCCCACGCGCTTGCCCTTAAGGTCGGCGACACTCTTAATCGCCGAGTTTTCCGCCACCACGATGGCTTCGGTTTTAGGATTCGCCGGCGAGTGGGCTAAATAGACCAGATCCGCCTGCGCCGCCTGGGCAAAGGCCGGCGGCGCATCGCCGGTGGCGGCGAGGTCGATGCTGCCGACGTTCAGCCCTTCCAGCATCTGCGGTCCGGCGGGGAATTCAATCCAGCGTACGGCGATACCCTGCTTTTTGAAGCTTTCATCGAGAGTGCCGCGATATTTCAGCAGCGCGAAGATATTGGCTTTCTGATAACCAATATTCACGGTCTCTGGCGCTTTCGCCAGCGCGGAAGCGGATAAGCCAGCCAGCAGGAGCAGCAGCGCCGGGCGGGATAATCTGAGCATGATTTGTTCTCCTTGAGCGGTTTTCCGTAAGGTAACAAATCGTCTTTATAACTAATAAATAACTAAATTATCATTTATATAACATAAATGAAGGAAGAGGGCAGGGGGAAGAAAGCCCGGCATGCCGCAGCATACCGGGAGGGGGACGTTAATCGCAGGCGACAATCTTCATTGCCAGGCCGCCGCGCGAGGTTTCACGATATTTGGCGTTCATATCTTTGCCCGTTTCGTACATGGTCTCGATGACTTTATCGAGGCACACCCGCGGCTCGCTGGTGCGGCGCAGGGCCATACGCGCGGCGTTGACCGCCTTGACCGCTGCGATAGCGTTACGTTCGATGCACGGCACCTGCACCTGGCCGGCAACCGGATCGCAGGTGAGACCGAGGTTGTGCTCCATACCAATTTCCGCCGCGATGCATACCTGACCCGGACTGCCGCCCAGAAGTTCAGCCAGACCGGCCGCCGCCATTGAACAGGCTACGCCGACTTCACCCTGGCAGCCCACTTCGGCGCCGGAAATTGAGGCGTTCATCTTATAGAGCGAGCCAATGGCGCTGGTGACCAGCATATAGCGCGCCAGCGAGTTGGCGTTCACTTTGCGGATGAACTTGTCGTAGTAGGCCAGCACCGCAGGTACGATACCGCAGGCGCCGTTGGTCGGCGCGGTCACGACGCGCCCGCCAGCGGCGTTCTCTTCGTTAACCGCCAGGGCGAACATGTTAATCCAGTCAACGACCGCCATCGGGTCGCTGTTGGTGTTGTCCTGGCTTACCAGCATCCGGCGCAGCGCGGCGGCGCGACGGGGAACCCGCAGCTTGCCCGGCAGAACCCCTTCGGTGGTGATGCCGCGCTCAATTCCGCTGCTCATCACCTCCCAGACCGCAGCAAAATGCTGCTCCAGCGCTTCTTTACTGTGCAGCGCCAGCTCGTTTTGCATCATCAGGCCGGAGAGCGATAGCCCGCTTTCGCGGCAGTGGCGCTGCAGGTCGGCGGCATTTTTATACGGATAAGGGACGGCGACTGGCGCTTCGGCGGTCACGCCGAAATGGTCTTCGTCGACGATAAACCCGCCGCCGATGGAGTAGTACGTCTGGCTGTAGAGAACCTTCTCGCCGCCGAGAGCGGTAATACGCATGCCGTTCTCATGCCGCGACAGGTTGTCGGCGTGGAAATTCATGCACCGATCGACCGGGAACGCCACTTCCTGCTGGCCGTTCGCCAGCATCAGGCGGCCATGGGTGTTGACGTCCTGGATAAAGCCGGGAATCGCGTCGATATCGACGGTATCCGGCAGGTTGCCCGCCAGGCCCATAATAATCGCGATGTCGGTATGGTGGCCTTTACCAGTCAGGGAAAGGGATCCGTAGACATCGACGACGACTTTGGTTACCTCGGGAAGCAGCCCGCGCTCAATAAGATCGTCCGTGAATTGTTTGCCCGCTTTCATCGGTCCAACGGTGTGGGAGCTGGAAGGGCCAATGCCGATTTTAAAAATATCGAATACGCTGATCATGATGCATCCAGTGCTGTCGGGAGGCGCGCCGCCGTTAAGCGGCGCGGGGGATATTAGCTAAACAGAGAGTAGAAAATCGCGGAGATAGCAATCAGGCCCATAATCACCACGAATACGTTGCTGACGTGGCCGCTGTATTTGCGCATCGCCGGGACTTTCTGAATCGCGTACATCGGCATCAGGAACAGAATCATGGCGATAATCGGGCCGCCCAGGGTTTCGATCATCCCAAGGATGCTTGGGTTCAGCGTCGCCACAATCCAGGTGGTGACCAGCATGAACAGGGCGGTGATTTTGTTCAGTTTGTTGATTTCGATGGACTTGCCTTTACCGCGCAGGGATTTAATCACCATGCCGTTAAAGCCTTCGCGAGCGCCAAGGTAGTGGCCGAGGAAGGATTTGGTGATGGCGATCATCGCAATGATCGGCGCCATCCAGGCGATGACCGGCGCGTTAAAGTGGTTCGCCAGATAAGACAGAATCGAGATGTTCTGATCTTTCGCCGCCGCCAGATCCGCCGGAGAGAGGCTCAGTACGCAGCTGAAGACGAAGAACATCACGGTCAGCACCATCATGATGTGCGCGCGGGCCAGAATGCTGGAACATTTTTTCTCCGCGCCCTGGCCGTACTCTTCGCGTTTCGCCACGGCGAAGGAGGAGATGATCGGCGAGTGGTTAAAGGAGAACACCATCACCGGAATCGCCAGCCACAGAGTCATCCACAGGCCGTTGCCGGTCGCGGTCGCGCTGCTCAGGGAGAGGGTCTCCAGCGCCGCGCCGTTCCACTGCGGGATCAGATAAAAGGCCAGGATCATCAGCGCGACCACGAACGGGAACACCAGTACGCTCATCGCTTTCACAATCATCTGCTCGCCGAAGCGCACGATGGTCATCATGCCGACAATCAGAATCAGGGAAAGAATGGCGCGCGGCGGCGGCGTGATGTGCAGCTGGTGCAGCATAAAGCTTTCGACGGTATTGGTGATCGCCACGCTGTAAACCAACAGAATCGGGTAGATGGCGAAGAAGTAGAGCAGGGTAATCAGCTTACCTGCGCCGACGCCGAAATGCTCTTCGACCACTTCGGTGATGTCCTCGCCCGGATTCTTACCGGACAGCACGAAACGGGTCATCCCGCGGTGGGCGAAGAAGGTCATCGGGAAGGCCAGAATCGCCATGATGATCAGCGGGATCAGACCGCCGACGCCGGCGTTGATCGGCAGGAACAGGACGCCCGCGCCGATAGCCGTGCCGTACAGGCCCAGCATCCACATGGTGTCCGTCTTGCGCCAACCGCTACGGGTAGCATCCGAAACGATGGTGCTGGTTTGAGTGGTTTCCATCTGTATCTCCTGGAGGAAGCAACAAAATCTATTGAATAAAAAAGACTAAATAATATGAAATTCGTTTGTTTACGGTTTTTTAGGCATTTTCTCCGTAACAATTGGTGCGGGAAGATACATTTATATGGTGAATGCATCAGTGATCGCGATCTCAAATGCAATAATCCACTTTAAATGTAAGCAATTTTAGTCCAACAGCCTGTTTCTGGGGATCAGCCAGAGATTTGTGGCGCGGAGGCTATCATTTTCAGCATATGAGAGAATAGTGGCGGGACGTAATAACGAGGTTTTTACTGTAAAAATGCGATGTTCTCGACGTTTTTACGTTAAAAGTCGTCTTTCCTGGTGATATTTATTGCTGTTTTTGGAAACGCAAACGATTGGCTTTTGTGGGAGTGGTGCTAAAAATTCATAAAAGGAATGATTTATCTGGAAAGCGTACGGGCGAATAGATAAGAGAAAAGGGGGAATGCGGCAGGGCGGGAAAAATAGCCCGGGGGCGTAAGCCGCCGCCCGGGAGAAGAACAGAAGATAACTCAGGAACAGATTTCGTAGCAGGGGATGTAGGCGGTGCCGCCCGGCAGCTTCATACGATGCTGCGCCACGAAGCCCTGCAGCAGGTCATCCATGCGGCGCATCATCGCCGGATCGCCGTGAATCTTATACGGGCCGAATTTCTCGATAGCCTGGATACCCACCTCTTTAACGTTACCGGCGACGATACCGGAGAAGGCGCGGCGGAGATCCGCTGCCAGCACTTCCACCGGCTGGTCCGGATAGAGTTTAAGGTTGGCCATATTGTCGTGGGTGGGATCGAACGGCATCTGCAGGTCCGGCGCAATACGCATCGACCAGTTGAAGCTGTAGGCGTCTCCGGTTTCGCGGCGGTTCTCTTTGACCATCGGCATCGCTTTTTTCATCTGACGGGCAACTTCCGCGGCGTCGTCGATGATAATGCGATAGTGACGACGGGCGGATTCGCCCAGCGTATGGACGATAAACTCATCCAGCACGCGGAAATAATCGGCGCTCTCTTTTGGCCCGGTGAGGATCAGCGGCAGAACTTGCGACTTGTTCGACGGGTGCATCAAAATGCCCAGCAGATAGAGCAGCTCTTCCGCCGTGCCCACGCCGCCCGGGAAGATGATGATGCCGTGGGCGATACGCACAAACGCCTCCAGACGTTTTTCGATATCCGGCATGATGATCAGTTCATTCACCAGCGGATTCGGCGGCTCGGCGGCGATAATCGACGGCTCGGTCATCCCGATAAAGCGGCTGTCTCTGTAACGCTGCTGCGCGTGGCCGACGGCGGCGCCTTTCATCGGCGCTTCCATCGCGCCCGGTCCACAGCCGGTGCAGATGTTAAGCTCGCGCAGACCCAGCTGGGTGCCGACGCGGCGGGCGTACAGATATTCGTTTTCGTTAATCGAGTGGCCGCCCCAGCAGACAATCATATTTGGCGCTTCGCCAACGTGCAGGGCGCGGGCGTTACGCAAAATGGAGAAGACCAGGTTGGTGATATGCACCGAGCTTTCAAGATCGAGATTCGGGAAGCGGACGGTGTTGTGGATCTGGCCGTAGACGAACAGGATATCGCGCAGTACGGCAAACAGGTTGGCCTGCAGGGAACGGATAATACGCCCGTCAACGAAAGCGTCTTCCGGCGGGTTGATCAGTTCCAGCTTCACGCCGCGTTCGCGACGCAGCACGTTAATATCGAAGTTTTCAAAACGAGACAGAAGCTCCTTGCTGTTATCGGTCAGGCTCCCCGAGTTGAGCACAGCAAGCGAGCAGTTGCGAAAGAGTTGATACAGGTCACTGCTGGCGGTGCGTTTAAGCATATCCACTTCCAGCTGCGACAGCATATCCATTGAACCAAGCGGGCTAACGTGTGTAATCAAGTGAACTCCTTACAGGACGATTATCGTCTTCCTGTGATTACAATAGCCCTGCTGATGGCGTTTTCACAACCTTGCGCGCGGGTTAACGCACGCAAATTGTGAAAATGTTGATTATTGACGGGCGAGGCGACCGGTGGCCGGCACAAAATCGGTGTTGCTGCGCCACGGGTTGATGTCGAGACCGCCGCGTCGCGTGTAGCGCGCGTAAACCGAAAGGGCTTCCGGCTGGCAGAAACGCTGAATATCGTTGAAGATGCGCTCTACGCACTGCTCGTGGAATTCGTTGTGATGGCGGAATGACACCAGATAGCGCAGCAGCTTTTCGCGATCGATTTTCGCCCCGCGATACTGAATCTGCACCGAGCCCCAGTCTGGCTGGTGGGTAATCAGGCAGTTGGACTTCAGCAGATGGCTGACCAGGGTCTCTTCGACCACTTTGCCGGTAGCGGCGTCCTGCAGGTAATCGGCGCTGAACTGATAGTTATCGATTTCAATATCCTGGTCGTCGATGCAGGTGCCGTGCAGATGGGCTACCGGTTGGCCTTCGAGCTCATCGAGGCGATACAGCGACACCTTCACTTCTCCTTGCGCACAGGCGCTGAGATCGCGCGCCAGCGTCGCCTCGACCGCCTGCCAGTCAGCAAAGCGCGTCTGGTTAAAGCTGTTGAGATAGAGCTTAAAGCTTTTTGATTCCACCAGGTTAACGGTGGTGTCGCTGAGCTCGACGTGGCCCACGGCGACCTGCGGCAGGCCTTTGGCGTTCAGCCAGGAGAGCTCGTACAGCGTCCAGATATCGGCGCCGTGAAACGGCAGGTTATCAGCGTGCAGATCCAGCGGGTCGCGGTTCAGGCTGCGCGGGACGCCCTGAAGCAGGCTGGCATCGTAGGTATCGCGGTAATCAGTTGATTTTCCGAGCGTCAGGCCGGCCAGCGCCTGATGATTATCGTAAGAAGACATGTTTCACCATAGTTAAAGCGGTTACACTATATGCCAAGTGTATCCTGTCTAACGTGAAGAGAGAAACCGGTGGATCAGCAAACCGTAGAAGCGCTACAAGCATTTACCCAACGTTACTGTGAGGCGTGGCGGCAGCAGCGCTCCAGCCTGCCGCGTAGCGAAGAGCTTTACGGCATCCCGTCGCCGTGCGTCAACGGCACGGATGATGACGGCGTTTTCTGGCAGCCACAGCCGTTTTCATTAGAACAAAATATTCACGCGGTTGAACGGGCGCTGGAGATTGTGGTACAACAACCGCTTCATGCTTATTATACCACTCAGTTTGCCGGTGATATGCAGGCGCGTTTCGCCGATGAAACCATGACGTTGCTGCAAACCTGGAGCCCGGACGATTTCCAGCGGGTGCAGGAAAATCTGATCGGTCATCTGCTGGTGCAAAAGCGTTTGAAGCTGTCGCCGACCCTGTTTATCGCCACCCTCGACAGCGAACTGGAGGTCATTTCGGTCTGTAATATGAGCGGTGAAGTGATCAAAGAGACCCTTGGCACCCGCAAACGCACGACCCTTTCCCCCTCGCTTGCGAGTTTCCTCAATTCCCTTAAGCCTGTTCTGTAATCCAGACTACCCAAACTTTTGTGAGAGATCTCTTACAAGACCTGTAAGAGATCGTCATCATTTAAGCCGATCCTCTATCGTCCGTATTTTAAGAAATATAATATTTTTCAAGTGATTAATGATTTTTCAACTCAGCATATGGACGATTAATCTTAAGATATTGTCTTAACAAGGGTTGTAAGACGGGGCGGAATCAGGGATTCTATACACATCGACAGGGAGTTGATAAACGAAGTGAACATCAGGATGATGACGCTTCTACAGGACTCGCCAGGATGGCGTTGCAAGGACAGGCTTCAGGATGAAGCACAGGATAACGCAGGATTGCGTAAAAGGACACCTCCAGGAAGGAGAACGAGAGCCGAGCAGGATGTTCGGTGGATCAGGAAGATCAGGATAGACTTACGGATGAGTTATTTCGCATCGGGGTGGTGTGAAAGCAGGATGCAACTGTTTATGGATGAACATGGTCAGGAGACCTCAGGAAAAGTTTTCAAGGACGAGCAGGGAGCACCAATGTAGCTGGATTGCTGCAAAACGAACCGGGAGCACTGTTTTATACAGTGCTCCCTTTTTTTATTTCTCGTCTGAATTTGCTATTCTGCGCCGGTTTTCAACTCACCGAGGTTTCCCATGACTCTTGATCATCGCGTGCGCGAGCGCCTGCTCGCCATTGAAGCGCTGCTGCGCGAAACGGAACACTGGCAGGATAGCGCCCCCGATAGCCGCGCGTTTGCCAGCGAACAGCCGTTTTGCCTCGACACCATGGAGCCGCTTGAATGGCTGCAGTGGGTATTGATTCCGCGTATGCACCAGCTTCTGGAAAGCGGAATGCCGCTGCCGCAGAACTTCGCCGTTGCCCCCTATTATGAGATGGCCCTCGATAACGCTCACCCCGTGCGTGAGCGGATGCTGGCCGAACTGGTCCTGCTGGATGCGCTGTTTGCCGGCGGCGAAGCCTGATGCTGGAGATTTTATATCAGGACCAGTGGCTGGTCGCGGTGAACAAGCCATCGGGCTGGCTGGTGCACCGCAGCTGGCTGGATCGCGATGAAAAAGTGGTGGTGATGCAGACCGTGCGCGACCAGATAGGACAGCACGTGTTCACCGCCCATCGTCTCGACAGGCCGACGTCCGGCGTGCTGCTGATGGGGCTGTCGAGCGAAGCGGGAAGATTGCTGTCGCAGCAGTTCGAGCAGCATCAAATGCAGAAACGCTACCATGCGATCGCTCGCGGCTGGCTGAACGACGAAGCGGTGCTTGATTATCCGCTGGTTGAGGAACTGGATAAAATCGCCGATAAGTTCGCTCGCGAAAATAAAGACCCGCAGCCGGCGGTGACCCATTATCGCGGCCTGGCGACGGTAGAGATGCCGGTGGCGACCGGACGTTACCCCACGACCCGCTATAGCCTGGTGGAGCTGGAACCGAAAACCGGACGTAAACACCAGCTGCGTCGCCATCTTGCCCATCTTCGCCATCCGATTATCGGCGATAGCAAACACGGCGATTTGCGGCAGAATCGCAGCGCGGCGGAACATTTTGGCTGCGATCGGCTGATGCTGCACGCCAGCCAGCTCTCGTTAACGCATCCCTTTACCGGCGAACCGCTGGTCATTCGCGCCGGTCTTGACGACGTCTGGATGCGCGCGCTGTCGCAGTTTGGCTGGCGCGGCCTTCTCCCGCTAAATGAAAGGGTTGAGTTTGCCGACGACTGCGGTCAGGATGAAGAGATACAGGTCAATTCAGGGAGCTAGTCATGGCGGAAGTCGGAATTTTTGTCGGTACGATGTATGGAAATTCGCTCCTGGTCGCCGAAGAGGCGCAGGCTATTTTGAGCGGGCTGGGGCATCAGGCGAAAGTCTTTGAAGATCCTGAAGTCAAAGACTGGGAGTCATATACCGGGAAATTTGCGCTGGTGGTGACTTCGACCACCGGGCAGGGCGATTTACCGGACAGCATTGTGCCCTTGTACGAAGGCATCAAAGATATGTATCAGCCGCATTTACGCTATGGCATTATCGCCCTGGGCGATAGCACCTACGCCAACTTCTGCGGCGGCGGTTTGAAGTTTGATGCGTTATTGCAGGAGCAGGGCGGCACGCGCGTGGGCGATATGCTGATGATTGACGCCAGCGAAGATCCGGAACCCGAAAGCGTCTCTAACCCATGGGTAGCGCAGTGGGCGACGCTGCTTGATTAAAAAGTTTCGCCCTCTCCCTACAATAGAGGGCGCCCCTTTTTTACTGATGTTCAATGCCAGTGCCAGATTAACGGTCAAAAAGATCGTACCAATTCTCCGCGCGCCTGGCTTCGGGCATTTGCCTTAAAACCTGTGTCATGCCAGGGTCTTTACCGGGCTATTTCACGGGGTCAAGAGAGTTGATTCACACTCCTGTCTTTTGTACCGCCCTCTCCACCTCTCTACGGGCGCGGTTTTTCATTTCCGTGAACCATCCCCCATCTCGTTAGGCATACGCCATAAATCAGATTTGCTCAGCCGGTGAAAGCTGTGTATTTGCACGGTGAGCCCGTCAGCCCCTCTTTTTATACTTTCCCTGCCAGTTCCCAATGCAGTGCCAGATATAACGAAAACAATGAAAAACACTAACACGTCATTCTGAGTACCCTACAGGTTGTGCTGTTCAGAATGAACGTAGCTAACGCTATGATTCAGGAGTGCAACAATGAGTTCATTAAGTCAGGCGGCGAGCGGCGCTGAAAAGCGCACCAATGCTCGCTACTGGATAGTGGTGATGCTGTTTATCGTCACATCCTTCAACTACGGCGACCGCGCCACCTTATCCATTGCCGGATCGGAGATGGCCAAAGATATTGGTCTTGACGCCGTTGGCATGGGTTATGTTTTCTCCGCGTTCTCATGGGCCTACGTTATCGGTCAGATCCCAGGCGGCTGGCTGCTTGACCGCTTCGGTTCCAAACGCGTCTACTTCTGGTCCATTTTTATCTGGTCCATGTTTACCCTGCTGCAGGGCTTCGTCGATATCTTTAGCGGCTTCGGCATTATCGTCGCGCTGTTTACCCTGCGTTTCCTTGTCGGCCTGGCCGAAGCGCCATCTTTCCCCGGAAACAGCCGTATCGTCGCGGCCTGGTTCCCGGCCCAGGAGAGGGGCACGGCGGTGGCTATCTTTAACTCCGCGCAGTACTTTGCCACGGTTATTTTTGCGCCGATCATGGGTTGGCTGACCCATGAGGTGGGCTGGTCGCACGTGTTCTTCTTTATGGGCGGCCTCGGGATTATCATCAGCTTTGTCTGGCTGAAGGTGATTCATGAACCGAACCAGCATCCGGGCGTGAACCAAAAAGAGCTGGATTACATTGCCGCAGGCGGCGCGCTGATCAACATGGATCAGGCGGCAGCCAAAGCTAAAGTGCCGTTTAGCGTAAAATGGGGGCAAATCAAGCAGCTGCTGGGTTCCCGCATGATGATAGGCGTCTATATCGGCCAATACTGCATCAACGCTTTAACCTATTTCTTTATCACCTGGTTCCCGGTTTATCTGGTGCAGGCGCGAGGCATGTCCATTCTGAAAGCCGGTTTTGTCGCTTCGGTGCCGGCAATTTGCGGCTTCGCGGGCGGCGTGCTCGGCGGGATTATTTCCGACTGGCTGATGCGGCGTACCGGTTCGCTGAACATCGCGCGTAAAACGCCGATCGTGATGGGGATGCTGCTATCGATGGTGATGGTGTTCTGTAACTACGTCAACGTGGAGTGGATGATCATCGGCTTTATGGCGCTGGCCTTCTTTGGTAAAGGCATCGGCGCGCTGGGCTGGGCGGTGATGGCGGATACGGCGCCGAAAGAGATCAGCGGCCTGAGCGGCGGTCTGTTCAATATGTTCGGCAATATCTCCGGCATCGTGACGCCAATTGCCATCGGCTACATCGTCGGCACCACCGGTTCGTTTAACGGCGCGCTGATTTATGTGGGTGTCCATGCGCTGGTGGCGGTGCTGAGCTATCTGGTGCTGGTCGGCGATATTAAGCGTATTGAACTGAAACCAGTGGCAGGACAATCATCATGACAACGCAATCGAGTCCCGTTATCACGGACATGAAGGTTATCCCGGTGGCCGGGCAGGACAGTATGCTGCTCAACATCGGCGGCGCCCATAACGCGTATTTCACCCGCAATATCGTGGTGCTGACCGACAACGCCGGCAATACCGGCGTCGGCGAAGCGCCCGGCGGCGAGGTGATTTATCAGACGCTGGTTGACGCTATCCCGCAGGTGTTGGGCCAGGAAGTCGCCCGCCTGAATAAAGTGGTTCAGCAGGTGCATAAAGGCAACCAGGCCGCGGATTTTGACACCTTTGGTAAAGGCGCCTGGACGTTCGAACTGCGGGTGAACGCAGTGGCGGCGCTGGAAGCAGCGCTGCTGGATCTGCTGGGCAAAGCGCTCAACGTGCCGGTTTGCGAACTGCTCGGGCCGGGCAAGCAGCGTGATGCGGTGACCGTGCTGGGCTATCTGTTCTATGTAGGCGATCGTACGAAGACCGATCTGCCATACCTGGAAAGCACGCCGGGCAGCCACGCGTGGTATCGCCTGCGCCATCAGGAAGCGCTGAACAGCGAGGCGGTGGTGCACTTGGCGGAAGCCGCGCAGGATCGCTACGGCTTTAAAGATTTTAAACTGAAAGGCGGCGTGCTGCCCGGCGAGCAGGAGATCGAAACCGCCCGCGCGCTGAAGAAGCGTTTCCCGGATGCGCGCATTACGGTCGACCCTAACGGTGCCTGGCTGCTGGACGAAGCCATCGCTCTGTGTAAAGGGCTGAACGATGTGCTGACCTACGCCGAAGACCCCTGCGGCGCCGAGCAGGGCTTTTCCGGCCGCGAAGTGATGGCGGAATTCCGCCGTGCCACCGGTCTGCCGGTGGCAACTAACATGATCGCCACCAACTGGCGCGAAATGGGCCATGCGGTGATGCTGAACGCCGTGGATATTCCGCTGGCCGATCCGCACTTCTGGACCCTTTCCGGCGCGGTGCGCGTGGCGCAGCTGTGCGATGACTGGGGCCTGACCTGGGGCTGCCACTCCAACAACCACTTTGATATTTCACTGGCCATGTTTACCCACGTCGGCGCGGCGGCGCCGGGTAACCACACGGCCATCGATACCCACTGGATTTGGCAGGAGGGAGATTGCCGCCTGACCAAAAATCCGCTGGAGATTAAGCTCGGAAAAATCGCGGTTCCGGACGCGCCAGGACTTGGCGTTGAGCTGGACTGGGCGCAGGTACAGAAGGCGCATGAGGCCTATAAAAAGCTGCCCGGCGGCGCGCGTAATGACGCAGGCCCGATGCAGTACCTGATCCCCGGATGGACTTTTGACCGTAAACGCCCCGTTTTCGGTCGTCACTGATTTGAATAAGGATTGAACTATGAGCGCACAATTTTCGACCCCCGTTGTTTCTTCTATGCAGGTTATTCCGGTCGCGGGCCACGACAGCATGCTGATGAACCTGAGCGGCGCGCACGCCCCGTTCTTCACGCGTAATATTGTGGTGATTAAAGATAATTCCGGCCATACCGGCGTCGGCGAAATCCCCGGCGGAGAGAAAATCCGCAAGACTCTCGAAGATGCGATCCCGCTGGTGGTTGGTAAGACGTTGGGTGAGTACAAAAACGTGCTGACCGCCGTGCGCAATACTTTCGCCGACCGCGACGCCGGTGGGCGCGGTTTGCAGACCTTCGATCTGCGTACCACAATTCACGTAGTGACCGGGATCGAAGCGGCGATGCTGGATCTGCTGGGCCAGCATCTGGGCGTGAACGTGGCGTCTCTTCTGGGCGATGGTCAGCAGCGCAGCGAAGTGGAAATGCTTGGCTATCTGTTCTTCGTCGGTAACCGTAAAGCCACGCCGCTGCCGTATCAGAGCCAGCCGGATGACAAATGCGACTGGTATCGCCTGCGTCATGATGAAGCGATGACCCCGGATGCGGTGGTGCGCCTGGCGGAAGCGGCATATGAGAAATATGGTTTTAACGACTTTAAACTGAAAGGCGGCGTGCTGGCCGGGGAGGAGGAGGCGGAATCTATCGTCGCGCTGGCGAAGCGCTTTCCGCAGGCGCGCGTAACTCTGGATCCGAACGGCGCGTGGTCGCTGAATGAAGCGATTAAGATCGGCAAATATCTGAAGGGATCGCTGGCCTACGCGGAAGATCCGTGCGGCGCCGAGCAGGGCTTCTCCGGTCGTGAAGTGATGGCGGAGTTTCGTCGTGCCACCGGTCTGCCGACGGCGACCAATATGATCGCGACCGACTGGCGTCAGATGGGCCATACGCTGTCGCTACAGTCGGTGGATATTCCGCTGGCGGATCCGCACTTCTGGACCATGCAGGGTTCCGTCCGCGTGGCGCAGATGTGCCATGAGTTTGGCCTGACCTGGGGCTCGCACTCTAACAACCACTTTGATATCTCGCTGGCGATGTTCACCCATGTTGCAGCGGCGGCGCCCGGGAAAATTACCGCCATCGATACCCACTGGATCTGGCAGGAAGGCAACCAGCGTCTGACCAAAGAGCCGTTTGAAATTAAAGGCGGGATGGTACAGGTACCGGCAAAACCGGGTCTGGGCGTAGAGCTTGATATGGATCAGGTGATGAAAGCCCATGAGCTGTATCAGAAACACGGCCTGGGCGCACGCGATGACGCTATGGGCATGCAGTATTTAATCCCGAACTGGACGTTTGATAACAAGCGTCCCTGCATGGTGCGCTAAGGAAATATCGGTCCCTTCGGGGGCCGATTGACCGCACGGCATCGGGTCATCGTTCATTTTAAGGACAGCTTATGAAGATAGTGATCGCACCGGATTCATACAAGGAGAGCCTGAGTGCGCTGGATGTTGCTACCGCGATAGAGCAAGGTTTTCGAGAAATTTACGCCGATGCGGAATATGTCAAACTGCCGGTCGCCGACGGCGGCGAAGGGACCGTTGAAGCTATGGTCGCCGCAACGCAGGGATGCCGGATAGCGGTTACCGTCACCGGTCCGCTCGGCGAGCCGGTGGAGGCTTTTTACGGCCTGTCGGGCGATAAACAGTGCGCGTTTATCGAAATGGCGGCGGCAAGCGGTCTGGAGAGCGTGCCGCCGGCGCGGCGCAATCCTCTGCTGACCACTTCGTGGGGGACCGGCGAGCTGATTCGCCACGCGCTGGACGCGGGCGTGACGCAAATTATTATCGGCATCGGCGGCAGTGCGACGAACGACGGCGGGGCCGGAATGGTACAGGCGCTGGGGGCGAAGCTGCTGACTAAAGATAACCAGCAGATTGCCGCCGGCGGACGCGCGCTGGAGAACCTTGCGCGCATTGACGTTAGCGAACTTGATAAGCGCCTGGCCGGCTGTCGTATCGACGTCGCTTGTGATGTCACCAATCCGCTGACGGGGCCCGAGGGCGCGACGGCGGTATTTGGGCCGCAGAAAGGGGCGACGGCGGAGATGATCCCCTGCCTGGATGGCGCGCTGGCCCATTTTGCCGAGATTATCCATCGCGATTTAGAACTGGATGTGCTGCATCTTGAAGGCGGCGGCGCGGCGGGAGGCATGGGCGCGGGCCTGTACGCCTTTTGCGGCGCAAAGCTGCGGCCGGGTATTGAGATCGTGACCGATGCTCTGCACCTTGCTGATATCGTGGCGGATGCAGACCTGGTGATTACCGGCGAAGGGCGTATCGATAGCCAGACGGTGCACGGCAAGGTGCCGGTTGGCGTGGCGAGGGTGGCAAAACGCTATAATTTGCCGGTCATTGGCATTGCCGGGAGCCTGACGCCTGACGTCGGCATCGTGCATCAGCATGGCCTGGATGCGGTATTCAGCGTGATTTATTCAATCTGTACGCTGGATGAGGCGCTGGAAAATGCCGCCGAAAACGTGCGTATGACGGCGAGAAACGTTGCCGCCGTGCTGAAAATGGGGCGGCTATTGTAGGTTATCCCCCCGGTCGCGAAGCGCGGACCGGGGGATGCGTTTTAAATTCCCAGTAGCTTACAGGCTTCCCGCGCGACGTTGTCCATTTCATCCAGCAGCTCCAGAAACTCTGGTTCCAGCTCCTCGGCGGCGGTGCCCGCGCGCAGCTGGCCCTCAATGGTGTGACACAGTTTCTTCAGACGCGGCACGCCGCTATAGCTACAGCTACCGTGCAGCTTATGTACTAAATCCAGTACTCCTTCCGGCTGCTCTCCCACCAGCTGTTCTTCTACCTTGTTACGCACTTCGGGCATAAAGGCGAGCAGCATCTGCAGCATTTCCCGCGCCAGGTCCGGTTTCATCGCCGCCTGACGCAGCGCCAGCTGCCAGTCGAGAGTGACATTATGATTGACGGGCGGCTCCGCAGGCTCCGCGGCGACCTGCGGTGCCGCCGCCTTTCCCGGCTGATAGCGCAGCAGCAGGCTGTGGAGCTTATCTTCCTCAATGGGTTTCGCCAGATAGTCGTTCATTCCCGCTTTGAGTAATTTCTCACGCTGCCCTTCGAGGGCGTGGGCCGTCACGGCGATCACCGGCGTTTGCTGCTGGTGGGGGAGCTGGTGAATCAGTTCGCAGGCGCGGATACCGTCCATTTCCGGCATTTGAATATCCATCAGAATCAGGTCCTGCTGCGTTTCTCTGGCCTGTTCTACGGCGTGCTGGCCGCTGTCGCAGAGGATGACATGCTGGACTAAATCCTCCAGCAGCGCGCCGATGAGCTTGAGATTCGCCGGATTGTCATCAACGGCCATGACTGTCATCGGTAGCTTCTTACTATCGGCACGCGGCGGCAGAGTCGTTGGCTGCGCCTGGCAGGAGGCCGTCAGCGCCGGCAGTAAGCGCGTTGAGGTCAATGGCTTAAGCAAACAGGCGGCAATGCCGTCCTGGCGCAGCGTTTCGGCGCTGACCTGGGCGTGGCACGGCAGGGCCAGCACCAGGTGATCGGCAAGCTTGCAGGCCCTTGCCAGCTTATCGCGATGCTGGCTCAGGTCGCGTATTGATACGGGAATGCCCGCCAGCAGGATATCGTAGTGAGCATCCGGTAGGGCCGTCATCGTCGGACTATAGACCACCTCCAGCGGGGTTGTCGCCAGTAGCTCCATCGTGCTCTGCGCCGCCGCCGCGTTGGCTTCGATATAGGCCAGTTTTTTACCCGCCAGGCACTGGGTCGGCACGCTATCGGGAACCGCGTTGGGGTTGAGGTCGAGGCTGATATGGAACCAGAACGTCGAGCCGCGATTAGGCTGGCTATGGAAGGAGATATCGCCGCCCATCTCCTTCACCAGCCGCTGGGTGATGACCAGCCCGAGGCCGGTTCCGCCGTGGCGACGGGAAATGCTGGCGTCGGCCTGGCGGAACGCCTGGAACAGACGCGACTGATCGCGCTCCGGAATGCCGATACCGGTATCGTGGATCTGGACTTCGATTTGGACTCGTGAGTTGCTGATGGCGCGCTGTTCCACCAGCACGTCAATATTGCCGTGTTCGGTGAACTTGATGGCGTTGCCCATCAGGTTGGTAATAATTTGCTGCAGGCGCAGCGGGTCGCCAATGACGTTATCCGGGACATCATTTTTGATATTCAGCGTCAGCTCCAGCCCTTTGTCGTGCGCCGAGTGCGCCAGCAGCGTGACCACCTCGTCCAGCGAGGTGCGCAGCAGGAACGGGATGCTCTCCAGAATGAGCTTACCGGCTTCAAGCTTAGAGAAGTCCAGAACATCGTTAATAATGGCCAGCAGATTGTTAGCGGAGCGCTCAATGGTGGTCAGATGATCGCGCTGAGTGGTATTTAAATCGGTTTTCAGCGTCAGGCGCGTAAAGCCAATCACGCCGTTGAGCGGCGTGCGCAGCTCGTGGGACATATTGGCGAGGAATTCGGATTTGATGCGCGCCGCTTCCTGCGCGCGTTTTTTCGCCAGGTCCAGCTCGACGTTCTGGATTTCCATCTGCTCAAGCGTTTCACGCAGATCGGAAGTGGCCTGATCGACGTTATGCTGCATCTCTTCGTGGTAGGCCGCCAGCGACATCGCCATGGAGTTGATGCCGTTTTTCAGCATATCCAGCTCGCCGAGCATAAAACCTTCAACGCGGCTATCAAGCTGGCCGCGGCGGATGCGGTCAACGGTATTCACCATGTTGCGGATCGGCCCGGTCACGTCGCGCATCAGCCGCCAGCCGAAGATCAGCGCAATACCGATACAGAACAGCATCATCACGCTGGAGATAAAGATCTCTTTGTACTGCTGCAGCCGCACCGATTTGAGATCCAGCTCCAGCGCCACGTAGCCGAGCATATTGCCCGGCATCTTGGCATCGCTTCCCGGTGATTCATCTGGTGAATAGCTTTCCGAGACGATGGGGGTACGCAAAATCATCAGATCGCCGTGGCGAAACACGCTTAAACGGCGGGGAAAGGGGATCCCTTTTGGCAGCTGCAGTTCGCCGGGATCGAGCTGAAAATTAGAGGTGACAAACAGCCTGTTGTGCGAGTCGTAGATGGAAATGGCGCGCACAATATCGGAGTGGCGGCGATGAAGTACGCTGATAAGCTGCCCGATTGACTCGCGGTTTTGCAAATTCATGCCATATTCACTGGAGACCGCCAGCGGTTCGATAATACTGGCTCCGGCATCCTCCAGCTGGCGCTGTAGGTCGTTATAGCGGTGTGCGACGAAGAAAATACTGAGCAGCAGACCGATCAGGACGGTGGGCGCCAGAATAAGAATCATCATGCGGGCACGAAGGCTGTAGTTGGTCATGCGGTTCCATTATGGGAGAATATATACATCATCCTTACAGGCTGCTGAGGCATTGGTTACGCTGGCTCACCCTGAAAGAACTCGTGTATAGAGTCAGTATATTTAATTGAGACAAATCTCTACGATGGCGCAATTCTACTCTGCAAAACGGCGTGTGACGACGCGCCAGATCATAACCGTTACAGTAAATGACCTTGATCCCTTTGGACAGGGCGTTGCGCGTCACCAGGGTAAGGCGCTGTTTGTTAGCGGTTTATTACCGCAAGAGCAGGCCGAAGTGGTCCTGGTCGAGGATAAAAAACAGTATGCCCGCGCGCAGGTTAAACGTCGTCTTAGCGACAGCCCGCAGCGGCAGGCGCCGCGCTGTCCGCATTTTGGTATCTGCGGCGGATGTCAGCAGCAGCACGCCAGCGTTGAGCTGCAGCAGCAGAGCAAACGCGCCGCCCTCGCGCGGTTAATGAAGCGCGATGTTGATGACATTATAGCCGCTTCGCCGTGGGGCTATCGTCGCCGGGCGCGTCTGAGCTTGAATTATCAGCCAAAGACCCAACAATTACAGATAGGCTTCCGGAAGGCCAACTCCAGCGAAATTGTTGATGTGGTGCAGTGCCCCGTTTTGGTGCCCGCTCTTGGTGCGCTACTGCCCGCGGTACGAGAATGTCTCAGCGGATTGCAATCGCTGCGTCAGCTTGGCCACGTGGAGCTGGTGCAGGCGGACAACGGCCCGCTGATGGTTTTACGCCATACCGCGGCCCTTCCGGCAGCAGATAAAGAAAAGCTGGAACGTTTTTCGCAATCTCACGGTCTTTCCCTGTATCTCGCCCCGCAAAGCGAGATACTGGAACATATTCGCGGGGAAGCGCCCTGGTATACGTCCGACGGTCTACGCTTAGTGTTCAGTCCGCGCGACTTTATTCAGGTCAACGACGGCGTAAACCAGCTCATGGTGCGTACGGCGCTGGAATGGCTGGATATCCAGCCTCAGGATCGCGTGCTGGATCTCTTTTGCGGCATGGGCAATTTTACCCTGCCGCTGGCAAAACGCGCGGCGCAGGTGGTTGGCGTGGAAGGGGTTCCCGCGCTGGTCGTGAAGGCGAGAGAGAACGCGGCATTAAATGCGTTACACAATGTGACTTTCTTTCATGAAAACCTGGAAGAGGACGTTACCCGCCAGGCGTGGGCTAAGCACGGTTTTGATAAAGTCCTGCTCGATCCGGCGCGCGCCGGCGCGGCGGGCGTGATGTTACATATTATAAAATTAGCGCCGCGTCGGGTGGTGTATGTTTCTTGTAACCCGGCGACGCTGGCGCGCGATAGCGACGTTTTATTGCAGGCGGGATATACCATTCAACGCCTGGCGATGCTGGATATGTTCCCGCATACCGGACATCTGGAATCAATGGTGTTGTTTGAGCACAACAATTATTCAAATCGCATTGAAGCGGCATCCTCAGGAGCAGGTGACTGAGATAAAAGACGAAAGCCAACGTTGACGCGGTTTGAAGGATGAAGTGTAAAAGTTGAGGCTTGCCGACTTCGGCAGGCGGTCCCTTAAGGAGAGGACAATGGTTGCGGTAAGAAGTGCACATTTAAATAAAGCTGGTGAATTTGACCCGAAGAAATGGATCGCGAGTCTGGGAATTTCCAGCCAGCAGTCGTGTGAACGCTTAGCCGAAACCTGGGATTATTGTCGAGAGAAAACGCAGGGGCACCCGCAGGCCGACCTCCTGCTGTGGCGCGGCGTGGAGATGGTGGAAATTCTCTCCATGCTCAGCATGGATATCGACACGCTGCGGGCGGCGATGCTGTTCCCTCTGGCGGACGGCAACGTCGTCAGCGAAGAAATTATGCAGGAGAGCGTCGGCAAATCCGTCGTTACCCTGATCCACGGCGTGCGGGACATGGCCGCGATACGCCAGCTTAAAGCCACCCATACCGATTCGGTCTCCTCTGAACAGGTGGATAACATCCGCCGCATGCTGCTGGCGATGGTTGATGATTTCCGCTGCGTGGTGATTAAGATCGCCGAGCGTATTGCCCATCTGCGCGAGGTGAAAGATGCGCCGGAAGATGAGCGCGTGCTGGCGGCGAAAGAGTGTACCAATATCTACGCGCCGCTGGCCAACCGCCTGGGGATCGGCCAGCTCAAGTGGGAGCTTGAGGATTACTGCTTCCGCTATCTGCACCCGGCGGAATATAAGCGGATTGCTAAATTACTGCACGAGCGGCGCATCGATCGTGAGCATTACATTGACGAATTCGTCGGGCATTTACGCACGGAGATGAAAACCGAGGGCGTCAAAGCCGAGGTCTACGGGCGTCCCAAGCATATCTACAGCATCTGGCGCAAAATGCAGAAAAAACATCTTGCCTTCGACGAGCTGTTTGACGTGCGGGCGGTGCGTATCGTCGCCGAACGCCTGCAGGATTGCTACGCCGCGCTGGGGATAGTGCATACTCACTACCGCCACCTGCCGGACGAGTTTGATGATTACGTCGCCAATCCCAAGCCTAATGGCTATCAGTCAATCCATACCGTCGTGCTGGGCCCCGGTGGCAAAACGATTGAAATTCAGATCCGTACTCGCCAGATGCATGAAGATGCCGAACTGGGCGTGGCCGCGCACTGGAAGTACAAAGAGGGCGCCAGCGCAGCGGCCAGCGGCGGGCGCGGCTATGAAGATCGCATTGCGTGGCTGCGTAAACTGATTGCCTGGCAGGAAGAGATGGCTGATTCCGGCGAGATGCTGGATGAGGTGCGTAGCCAGGTCTTTGACGATCGGGTTTACGTTTTTACGCCGAAGGGCGACGTGGTGGACTTACCTTCCGGTTCGACGCCGCTCGATTTTGCCTATCATATTCACAGCGATGTCGGCCACCGCTGCATTGGGGCGAAAATCAGCGGGCGTATTGTGCCGTTTACCTATCAGCTGCAGATGGGCGACCAGATTGAAATCATCACCCAGAAGCAGCCCAACCCAAGCCGCGACTGGCTGAACCCGAACCTCGGCTACGTTACCACCAGCCGCGGGCGTTCCAAAATACACGCCTGGTTCCGCAAGCAGGACCGCGACAAGAATATTCTTGCCGGGCGGCAGATCCTTGACGACGAGCTTGAACACCTTGGCATTAGCCTGAAGGACGCGGAAAAGCATCTGCTGCCGCGCTACAACTTCAACGAGCAGGACGAACTGCTGGCGGCGATTGGCGGCGGCGATATTCGCCTCAACCAGATGGTCAACTTCCTGCAGGCGCAGTTTAATAAGCCCAGCGCGGCGGAGCAGGATGCGGCGGCGTTAAAGCAGCTGCAGCAGAAAACCCATGCTCCGCAGAATCGCAGCAAAGACAATGGTCGCGTGGTGGTCGAAGGGGTCGGCAACCTGATGCATCACATTGCGCGCTGCTGCCAGCCGATTCCCGGCGATGAAATTGTGGGCTTTATCACCCAGGGCCGCGGGATCTCGGTGCACCGCGCGGATTGCGATCAGCTCGCGGAACTGCAGTCTCACGCCCCGGAGCGCATCGTTGACGCGGTGTGGGGAGAGAGCTACTCGGCGGGCTACTCGCTGGTGGTACGCGTGCAGGCCAACGATCGCAGCGGCCTGCTGCGCGATATCACCACCATTCTCGCCAATGAGAAAGTTAACGTGCTGGGCGTGGCCAGCCGCAGCGATACCAAACAGCAGTTGGCGACGATCGATATGACCATCGAGATCTACAACCTGCAGGTGCTGGGCCGCGTGCTGGGTAAACTGAATCAGGTACCGGATGTCATCGACGCCCGTCGCCTGCACGGCGGTTAACTTCACTTTCTTTATGTCGGCCGGGGTCGCCCCGGCCTGATTCTTTAATGGAAACGACAATGAGCCAAATCGACCGCCTGCTCGGCATTATGCAGCGTCTGCGCGATCCGGAAAACGGCTGCCCGTGGGACAAAGAGCAGACTTTTGCCACCATCGCCCCGTATACCCTCGAAGAAACCTATGAAGTGCTCGACGCGATTGCCCGCGAAGATTTTAACGATCTGCGCGGTGAATTAGGCGACCTGCTGTTCCAGGTCGTCTTCTACGCTCAGATGGCGCAGGAAGAGGGGCGCTTTGATTTTAACGATATCTGCGCCGCGATCGGCGACAAGCTGGAGCGCCGCCATCCGCATATTTTCGGCGATGCCTCCGCCGGGAACAGCAGCGAAGTGCTGGCCCGCTGGGAGCAGATCAAAAGCGCAGAGCGAGCGGAAAAGTCCCAGCACTCAGCGCTGGACGATATTCCGCATAGTCTGCCGGCGCTGATGCGCGCGCATAAAATCCAGAAACGCTGCTCGGCGGTCGGCTTTGACTGGACTTCTCTGGGGCCGGTGCTGGACAAAGTGCACGAAGAAATAGACGAAGTCATGCACGAAGCGCAGCAGGCGGTGGTGGATGAAGCTAAACTGGAGGAGGAAGTGGGCGATCTGCTGTTTGCGACGGTCAATTTATCCCGCCATTTAGGGGTAAAAGCTGAAGTTGCCCTGCAAAAAGCCAACCTGAAGTTTGAGCGCAGATTCCGCGAAGTAGAGCGGATTGTCGCCGCGCGGGGCCTGGAAATGACCGGCGTTGACCTCGATACCATGGAGCTGGTGTGGCAGGAAGTAAAACGCCAGGAAACTGATCTCTAAAGAGTTTTCGTGATCAAGCGCTATTTGTGTGATTTTTTAAATAACAAGCGCTTGATTTACGTCAAAAACATTTCGCCAAAAGCGGCTATTTTCTCACTCCCTGCGTTTGTGTGGGCCTGATGAAAAGGAGGGATAATGAAAGTTTGTGGCGTCAGTCATGATCGGGTATACTGCTTTCCCGTCCTGGTTATTCCATCGTCTTTTAAACCTAACTTCTCAGGTTCAGCATGACAACGAACTATATTTTTGTGACCGGCGGGGTCGTATCCTCTCTGGGTAAAGGCATTGCCGCAGCTTCCCTCGCAGCCATTCTCGAAGCCCGCGGGCTTAACGTGACCATGATGAAACTGGATCCGTACATCAACGTCGATCCGGGCACCATGAGCCCAATCCAACACGGGGAAGTGTTCGTTACTGAAGACGGCGCTGAAACCGATCTGGACCTGGGTCACTATGAGCGTTTCATTCGCACCAAGATGACCCGTCGTAACAACTTCACCACGGGCCGTATTTACTCTGATGTCCTGCGAAAAGAGCGTCGCGGCGACTATCTGGGTGCCACCGTTCAGGTTATTCCGCACATCACCAACGCGATCAAAGAGCGCGTGCTGGCGGGCGGCGAAGGCCATGATGTGGTGCTGGTAGAAATCGGCGGCACCGTTGGCGATATCGAGTCGCTGCCGTTCCTTGAAGCGATTCGCCAGCTGGCGGTGGATATCGGTCGTGAAAACGCGCTGTTTATGCACCTGACCCTGGTGCCGTACATGGCCGCCGCGGGTGAAGTCAAAACCAAGCCGACCCAGCACTCCGTTAAAGAACTGCTTTCCATCGGTATTCAGCCTGACATCCTGGTCTGCCGCTCCGATCGCGCCATTCCGGCGAACGAACGTGCCAAAATTGCATTGTTCTGCAATGTGCCAGAAAAAGCCGTTATTTCGATGAAAGATGTCGATTCCATTTATAAAATTCCGGGCCTGTTGAAATCGCAGGGGCTGGACGATTATATTTGTAAACGATTCAGCTTAAACTGTCCGGAAGCGAACCTGGCCGAATGGGAACAGGTTATCTATGAAGAAGCGAACCCGGCAGGCGAAGTCACCATTGGTATGGTCGGCAAGTACATTGAACTGCCGGACGCCTACAAATCGGTGATTGAAGCGCTGAAACACGGCGGTCTGAAAAATCGCGTTACCGTCAACATCAAGCTGATCGATTCGCAGGATGTGGAAACGCGCGGCGTCGAAATTCTGAAGAATTTAGACGCTATCCTGATCCCAGGTGGCTTCGGCTATCGCGGCGTTGAAGGTAAGATTGCCACCGCGCGCTATGCGCGTGAAAACAACATTCCTTATCTGGGTATTTGCCTGGGTATGCAGGTTGCGCTGATTGAGTTCGCGCGCAACGTAGCCGGGATGGAAAACGCCAACTCAACGGAATTTGTGCCAGACTGTAAGTACCCGGTTGTGGCCCTGATTACCGAATGGCGTGATGAAGACGGTAATGTCGAAGTGCGCTCTGATAAGAGCGACCTCGGCGGCACGATGCGCCTTGGCGCACAGCAGTGCCAGCTGGGCGAAGATAGCCTGGTGCGCCAGCTGTACGGTGAGCCAACCATTACCGAACGCCATCGCCACCGCTACGAAGTCAACAATATGCTGTTGAAACCGATTGAAAATGCGGGCCTGCGTATTGCGGGCCGTTCCGGGGATGATCAGTTGGTCGAGATCATCGAGGTGCCTAACCATCCGTGGTTCGTCGCCTGTCAGTTCCATCCGGAGTTTACTTCGACGCCGCGTGATGGCCATCCGCTGTTTGCCGGCTTTGTGAAAGCCGCTAGCGAGTACCAGAAGCGTCAGGCGAAGTAAAAGAGTTAGAACGGCAATGCACCCATCCGGGTGCATTGTTTGTCTGGAGTTTTAGTTTAACTTGTACTGAGGAAAACCTAATGTCCAAAATCGTTAAAGTCATCGGTCGTGAAATCATCGACTCCCGTGGTAACCCGACTGTTGAAGCCGAAGTACACCTGGAAGGTGGTTTCGTCGGTATGGCAGCTGCTCCGTCAGGTGCTTCTACTGGCTCCCGCGAAGCGCTGGAACTGCGCGATGGCGACAAATCCCGTTTCATGGGTAAAGGCGTACTGAAAGCCGTTGGCGCTGTTAACGGCCCGATCGCTCAGGCAATCCTTGGCAAAGACGCCAAAGATCAGGCTGGCATCGACAAAATCATGATCGACCTGGACGGTACTGAAAACAAATCTAACTTCGGTGCGAACGCTATCCTGGCCGTCTCTCTGGCTAACGCCAAAGCTGCCGCTGCTTCTAAAGGTCAGCCGCTGTATGAGCACATCGCTGAGCTGAACGGCACCCCGGGCAAATACTCCATGCCGGTTCCGATGATGAACATCATCAACGGCGGCGAGCACGCTGACAACAACGTCGACATCCAGGAATTTATGATTCAGCCGGTTGGCGCTAAATCCCTGAAAGAAGCCGTACGTATGGGTTCTGAAGTGTTCCACAACCTGGCTAAAGTTCTGAAAGCTAAAGGTATGAACACCGCTGTTGGCGACGAAGGCGGCTACGCGCCGAACCTGGGCTCCAACGCTGAAGCGCTGGCTGTTATCGCTGAAGCGGTTAAAGCTGCTGGCTACGAGCTGGGCAAAGACATCACTCTGGCGATGGACTGCGCGGCTTCTGAATTCTACAAAGACGGTAAATACGTTCTGGCCGGCGAAGGCAATAAAGCGTTCACCTCTGAAGAATTCACCCACTTCCTGGAAGAGCTGACCAAACAGTACCCGATCGTCTCCATCGAAGATGGCCTGGACGAATCTGACTGGGACGGTTTCGCATACCAGACTAAAGTACTGGGCGACAAAATCCAGCTGGTTGGTGACGATCTGTTCGTAACCAACACCAAGATCCTGAAAGAAGGTATCGAGAAAGGCATCGTTAACTCCATCCTGATCAAATTCAACCAGATCGGTTCTCTGACCGAAACTCTGGCTGCGATCAAAATGGCGAAAGACGCTGGCTACACTGCCGTTATCTCTCACCGTTCAGGCGAAACTGAAGACGCTACCATCGCTGACCTGGCTGTGGGTACCGCTGCAGGCCAGATCAAAACCGGTTCTATGAGCCGTTCTGACCGCGTTGCTAAATACAACCAGCTGATTCGTATCGAAGAAGCGCTGGGCGAAAAAGCACCATACAACGGTCGTAAAGAGATCAAAGGTCAGGCATAAGCCCGTCTTTCTCTGATATGAAAAAGCCAGCCTTCGGGCTGGCTTTTTTTTGCCCCGAAACCGGTAACTACTTAAAATCTACCGCCATTTGCTGCGGAATAGAAAGCCCGCGCGTGGTTTGTACGCAGCGGTCAATGTAATCGGTAAAGCGCGGCGGTTTCGGCATGCCCATGCTGAGCAGCTTGTCGTTGCTGAACCGCACGTTGAGTGTGGCGAAGGCGCCGTACAGACGCATGGCTTTTAGCATCAGCCGCTCGTTGCAGGGGCCAAAAATAGTCTTCAGCTCACGGCGCATTTTGACCAGCGTTTCATAGCTGACCTGCGCGTATTTATCGCCGACCGGCGCCTGTTCGAGGGCGGAGGCCATCGCGTTATCGATATCCGCAAACCTTACGCTGTTTTCCTCTCCCGCTGAAATATGCACCACCTCTCCGCGTGCCAGCGGGCTGATAAGCAGCATCAGCAGGGCGTCGGCGCAATAATCGACGGGGATCACGTCGATGCGGTCTTCCATTGAACACATAAATTTTTGCAGCATCAGCCCCATGCTGAACACCCAGAAGATGCTGCTGGAGGGCTGACAGCCGTGATGAGTGTGGCCAACAACAATCGAGGGGCGGGCGATCGCCAGCGGTAGCGTCGGGCATTCCTGCCGCATAAGACGTTCAATTGTTGATTTAGAGTGCGTGTACTCGACCAGATGCTCGGCGCGTTCACGGAACGCCGTGCTTTCCGCTACCAGCGAATCGGGGTCTGGTGAGCAGGACATCGCGGTGCCCACGTGCAGAAAGCGCTGAAGGCCGCTGACCTGAGCCATCCGCCGGGCAAACTGCAGCGTACCTTCGACGTTGACTTTCCAGATAAGCGGATTGTTACCAAATGAGGCGACGGCGGCGCAGTTGAGCACGTGGGTGACCTGATTCAGGCACGGATCCTGGAGAAAAGGCTGCGGATTGGCCAGATCGCCCAGCAGGATGTTGTGGGGCGTCAGGGCCGTTAATCTCGCTTCGCTAATATTGAATTTTCGCAGGTTATCCTTAATCCGTTCTACGGCGGCTACACTATTATCAGCACGAACTAAGAGTAATAGATTAGGCGCATTCATTTTATTAAGAATGCTTTCTAACACTGCTCCACCCAGAAACCCGGTCGCGCCAGTAATTAATAATGTATTCATGAATGCAGTCTCAGTAGTATTGGTTGATTGGATTCTAGGCGCGGAAAATTAAACGGATATTCAATGGGGGATGAACATAACGTGCGGTTTATTAAGGTTATTTTAAGGAAAGGCGTCGCCGTGGATCGAATTTGACCCCGTGCTCATCCCATAAATTCATTATTTCATGTATCCATTTGTACATCGTTGAAATTTATTATTTTTAATTTGGCTTTTTTATTTTTAGCGTTCAGGGTTATACATGTTTTGTTACACCAAAAATTTTAGCCATGTCGCTTAATAGTCGCCTGATGATTATCAGGCTAATTAAAAAACCGTCGCTGAATAATATTATCTGTCCGTCGCCAGAGGAGTATCGTCCTGGCGTATTTTTAATCAATCACGCGGCGCAGCGCGGGACAAGATCTGCGCGGGCAAATCTGCGATAATGCGCGCTCACAACCCTAAGCAGAGATGATTATGCAGTACCCGATTAACGAGATGTTCCAGACCTTGCAAGGCGAAGGTTACTTCACCGGCGTTCCCGCCATTTTTATTCGTTTACAGGGATGCCCGGTTGGTTGCGCCTGGTGCGATACCAAACATACCTGGGATAAGCTTGCCGATCGGGAAGTGTCGCTGTTCAGCATACTGGCGAAAACTAAAGAGAGCGATAAATGGGGCCCGGCAAGCAGCGAAGATCTGCTGGCCATCATCGGGCGTCAGGGCTGGACGGCCCGCCACGTGGTCATTACCGGCGGCGAGCCCTGTATTCATGATTTAACGCCGTTAACTTCTTTACTGGAGCAAAACGGATTTAGCTGCCAGATAGAAACCAGCGGCACCCATGAAGTTCGCTGCACGCCTCATACCTGGGTGACGGTGTCGCCAAAGGTGAACATGCGCGGCGGCTATGATGTGCTCTCGCAGGCGCTACAGCGGGCTGATGAAATTAAACATCCGGTTGGACGCGTGCGCGATATCGAAGCGCTGGATGAACTGCTGGCAACGCTGGCTGATGAAAAGCCGCGCATTATCGCCCTTCAGCCGATTAGCCAGAAAGATGACGCGACGCGCCTGTGCATTGAAACCTGTATCGCCCGCAACTGGCGCTTATCGATGCAGACGCATAAATATCTCAATATCGCGTGATATAAAAAACCCTGATAGCGCAAGGCTACCAGGGTTTTCTTCAGCGAAAGGCGCTCTCACTCGCCGCGATAGACGCAGCCCGCGGTGCAGGTTTCTTTGATCATCACCGCGCTCAGCAGCGGAACCCGCGGTTTCATCTGCTCCCAGATCCATTTGGCCAGCACTTCGCTGGTCGGATTGGACAGCCCCGGAATATCGTTCAGATAGTAATGGTCGAGGCGATCGTAGGTGGGTTTAAACGCGGCCTTCAGCTCGGCAAAATCCATGATCCACCCAGTATGGGGATCGACTTCACCGGTAATCTCCAGGCGCACCATAAATGAATGGCCGTGCAGACGACCGCATTTATGGCCTTCCGGCACGTGCGGCAGGTGGTGAGCGGCTTCGAAGGTGAAATCTTTAAACAGCGTGGTGGACATCTTTTATTCTCAATATGGCAAAAAACCGCCGTAGGGTACCGGAAAGCACCTTTTTTCGCATTAACTAAAACGGCCCTGAACACAAAATAGACGTATCCATCCAACTTATACAAATTAAGTGCTTATATTTCATGTGCTTATTTAATCGATTTTGTTGTTAATAACTATAACTAAAACAGGTTAGTTCATTTGGTTATTTGTTATTTCCATCCCTTATTTAGTTGTTACTATTTGCACCGTTAACCTACCAACTCGTCATACTTCGAGCCGCATGTGCGTTGGCAATACTCGGCCACTTACTTCGGTAAGTTCCCGGGGATGCGCTGTGTCGCCGCCAGCCTGCAACTCGAATTATTTAGAGTAAATACATTTTCTTCTGTTTTATCGCGCTGACAGGGCGTGAATCACAGCTTTGCTTACTGGAATATAACGACGCATGACGACACAGGCCCCACCTTCCAATTTGCTACCGCTGAGTCCGGAGCAAATGGCGCGCCTTCAGGCGGCCACGACCGACTTCACGCCCACCCAGCTGGCCTGGGTTTCTGGTTACTTCTGGGGCGCGCTGAATCAGCAGCCCGGCGCGGCGGCTGTCGCGCCAGCCCAGGCGGCGGAAGTTCCGTCCATCACCCTGATTTCGGCATCGCAAACCGGCAACGCCCGCCGCGTGGCTGAAGCGCTGCGCGACGATCTGCAGGCCGCGCAGCTGAACGTGAAGCTGGTTAACGCAGGCGACTATAAATTCAAACAAATTGCCTCCGAAAAGCTGCTGGTCGTGGTGACGTCAACGCAGGGCGAAGGTGAGCCGCCGGAAGAAGCCGTTGCGCTGCATAAGTTCCTGTTTTCGAAGAAAGCGCCGAAGCTGACCGATACCGCATTTGCCGTGTTTGGCCTCGGCGATACCTCCTATGAATTCTTCTGCCAGTCCGGCAAAGATTTTGATAACAAGCTGGCCGAACTGGGCGGCGAACGCCTGCTCGACCGCGTTGACGCGGATGTCGAGTATCAGGCCGCCGCCGCCGAATGGCGCGCTCGGGTGGTTGAGGTACTGAAAGCGCGCGCGCCTGCCGCTGCGCCGTCTCAGCTGCTCGCCAGCGGGTCGGTGAACGAGATCCACACCAGCCCCTATAGCAAAGAAGCGCCGCTAACCGCGACGCTGGCGGTGAATCAAAAAATCACTGGCCGCGATTCTGAAAAAGACGTGCGCCATATTGAAATCGACCTCGGCGACTCTGGCCTGCGCTATCAGCCGGGCGATGCGCTGGGCGTCTGGTACCAGAACGATCCGGCTCTGGTGAAAGAGCTGGTGGAGCTGCTGTGGCTGACGGGCGCGGAACCGGTCACGGTTGACGGCAAAACGCTGCCGCTCGCCGAAGCGCTGGAGTGGCACTTCGAGCTGACGGTTAACACCGGCAACATCGTGGAGAACTACGCCACCTTAACCCGCAGCGAGTCTCTGCTGCCGCTGGTGGGCGATAAGGCGCAGCTCCAGCATTACGCCGCGACCACGCCGATTGTCGATATGGTGCGTTTCTCCCCGGCGCAGATGGATGCTCAGGCGCTGGTCGACCTGCTGCGTCCGCTGACGCCGCGCCTGTACTCTATCGCCTCTTCGCAGGCGGAAGTGGAAAGCGAAGTCCACGTCACCGTTGGCGTGGTGCGTTATGATATCGAAGGCCGCGCCCGCGCCGGCGGCGCCTCCAGCTTCCTGGCTGACCGCGTCGAAGAAGATGGCGAAGTGCGCATCTTTATCGAGCATAACGATAACTTCCGTCTGCCCTCTAACCCTCAGACGCCGGTTATCATGATTGGCCCCGGCACCGGCATCGCGCCGTTCCGCGCCTTTATGCAGCAGCGCGCGGCGGAAGGCGCGGAAGGCAAGAACTGGCTGTTCTTCGGCAATCCGCACTTTACCGAAGATTTCCTCTATCAGGTGGAGTGGCAGAGCTACGTCAAAGAAGGCGTGCTGAGCCGCATCGACCTGGCCTGGTCCCGCGATCAACAACAAAAAGTCTACGTTCAGGACAAGCTGCGCGAGCAGGGGGCCGAACTGTGGCGCTGGATTAACGACGGCGCCCATATTTATGTCTGCGGCGATGCCAATCGTATGGCAAAAGACGTTGAGCAGACCCTACTGGAAGTGATTGCCGAATACGGCGCGATGGACGCCGAAGCGGCGGACGAATTTTTAAGTGAGCTGCGCGTTGAGCGCCGTTATCAGCGAGATGTCTACTAATGAGCGAAAAACATCCAGGCCCGCTGGTGGTCGAAGGTAAACTGACTGACGCCGAGCGCATGAAGCTCGAAAGCAACTACCTGCGCGGCACCATTGCGGAAGATTTGAACGACGGCCTGACCGGCGGTTTTAAAGGCGATAACTTTCTGCTGATCCGTTTCCACGGTATGTATCAGCAGGATGACCGCGATATCCGCGCCGAGCGCGCGGCGCAGAAGCTGGAGCCGCGTCACGCGATGCTGCTGCGCTGCCGCCTGCCGGGCGGGGTGATCACCACTAAACAGTGGCAGGCGATCGATAAATTCGCCGGCGATAACACCATTTACGGCAGCATCCGTCTGACCAACCGTCAGACCTTCCAGTTCCACGGCATTCTGAAGAAGAACGTCAAGCCGGTGCACCAGATGCTGCATTCGGTGGGGCTGGACGCGCTGGCCACCGCTAACGATATGAACCGTAACGTACTGTGTACTTCTAACCCGTACGAGTCTCAGCTGCATGCGGAAGCCTACGAGTGGGCGAAGAAGATCTCCGAGCACCTGCTGCCGCGCACGCGCGCTTATGCCGAAATTTGGCTGGATCAGAAGAAAGTCGCCACCACTGATGAAGAACCGATCCTCGGCCAGACCTATCTGCCGCGTAAGTTCAAAACCACCGTGGTGATCCCGCCGCAGAACGATATCGATCTGCACGCGAACGATATGAACTTCGTGGCCATCGCTGAAAACGGCAAGCTGGTGGGCTTTAACCTGCTGGTTGGCGGCGGTTTATCGATTGAGCACGGCAATAAGAAAACCTACGCCCGTACGGCGAGCGAGTTTGGCTATCTGCCGGTGGAGCACACCCTGGCGGTGGCAGAAGCGGTGGTGACGACCCAGCGTGACTGGGGTAACCGTACCGATCGTAAAAACGCGAAAACCAAATACACCCTCGAACGCGTGGGGGTTGAGACCTTTAAGGCGGAAGTGGAGCGTCGGGCGGGCATCAAGTTTGAGCCGATCCGTCCGTACGAGTTCACCGGCCGCGGCGATCGTATCGGCTGGGTGAAGGGTATCGACAATAACTGGCACCTGACGCTGTTTATTGAAAATGGTCGTATTCTTGATTATCCGGGGCGTCCGCTGAAAACCGGCCTGCTGAAGATCGCGAAGATCCACAAAGGCGAATTCCGCATTACGGCGAATCAGAACCTGATCGTTGCCAGCGTACCGGAAGATCAGAAGGCGAAGATCGAGAAGCTGGCGCGCGATCATGGTCTGATGAACGCCGTTACGCCGCAGCGCGAAAACTCGATGGCCTGCGTGTCGTTCCCGACCTGTCCGTTGGCGATGGCGGAGGCCGAGCGTTTCCTGCCGTCGTTTACCGATAAAGTCGAGGCGGTGATGAGCAAACATGGCGTTGGCGACGAGCATATCGTCACCCGCGTCACCGGCTGCCCGAACGGCTGCGGCCGGGCGATGTTGGCGGAAGTGGGGCTGGTCGGTAAGGCGCCGGGCCGCTACAACCTGCACCTGGGCGGCAACCGCAGCGGGACGCGTATTCCGCGTATGTATCGGGAAAATATTACCGAGTCGGAAATCCTCGACTCGATCGACGAACTGGTAGGGCGCTGGGCGAAAGAGCGCGAAGCGGGTGAAGGCTTCGGCGACTTTACGGTGCGTGCGGGCATCATTCGCCCGGTGCTCGACCCAGCCCGTGATTTCTGGGAATAAACATCCAGCTGCCCGGTGGCGTTTCGCTTACCGGGCCTGTGGGTTTTGTAGGCCGGGCAAACGCAGTACCACCCGGCGAAACAGAAAAACGAGGTCCTTATGTCCATACTCGATCTAAACGCGCTGAACGCATTACCGAAGGTCGATCGTGTTTTGCAGCTGGCGGAAACCAATAGCCAGTTGGAAAAGCTGAGCGCGGAAGCGCGCGTCGCGTGGGCGCTGGAAAACCTGCCGGGCGAATACGTGCTCTCCTCAAGCTTTGGTATCCAGGCGGCGGTGAGCCTGCATCTGGTCAATCAGGTGCGCCCGGATATTCCGGTCATTCTGACCGATACCGGCTATCTGTTCCCGGAAACCTACCAGTTTATCGACGAGTTAACGGACAAACTCAATCTGAACCTGAAGGTCTATCGGGCGAAGGAGAGCGCTGCATGGCAGGAGGCGCGCTACGGTAAGCTGTGGGAGCAGGGCGTTGAGGGCATTGAAAAATATAATGACATCAACAAAGTCGAGCCGATGAACCGGGCGCTGCAGGAGCTGAACGCGCAAACCTGGTTTGCGGGACTGCGCCGCGAGCAGTCCGGCAGCCGCGCCCACTTACCGGTGCTGGCGATCCAGCGCGGCGTGTTTAAGGTGCTGCCGATCATCGACTGGGATAATCGTACCGTCTATCAGTATCTGCAAAAGCACGGCCTGAAGTATCACCCGCTGTGGGATCAGGGCTATTTGTCGGTAGGGGATACCCACACCACCCGTAAATGGGAGCCGGGGATGGCGGAGGAAGAAACGCGCTTCTTTGGCCTGAAAAGAGAGTGCGGGCTGCATGAAGGATAAGCGGCGTAAATACTGCAAAGAGCGGTTGTAGATGAATAGAGCAGGGAGACCGCGGTTTGGTCTCCCCCTCAGGAAAATCAGGATTTCCCCGTTTTAACTTTTTCGACTTTCGCCAGCTCTTTCACCAGCGGCAGCATCACTTTCATCACATCGCGTCCGCGATGCTCAATCCGCCCCGGCAGCGCTTTATCAATATACTGCAGGTTATCCAATTGTATGTTGTGCCAACTGGTGCCGTCCGGAAAGCTGCGTGATTTGCTCCGCTGCTGATAACCGTCTTTCTTGCCCAATGACCAGTTGGTCGTTTCCACCGACAGTACCGGGATCCCGGCGTTATCGAAAACGCTGGCGTCGTTACAGCAGCCGGTGCCTTTCGGGAAGTCCCGGTTCAGCCCTGGATTGGTGAAGGCCGCGATGCCGTGGCTGCGGGCGATAGCCAGCGCCCGGTCGCGGGTGAGCTTGCGCACCGACGCTGGCGTGCTGCGGCCGCTATTAAAGTACAGCTTATCGCCCACCACGAGGTTATCGAGATTAATCACCAGCAGGGTGTTTTTCTTTTCCGCGTCGCTCATGCGCTTAAGTAGATTCTGCGCCCCCAGCCGGCCTTCTTCTTCTCCGCTGGTGGCAACGAAGCGAATACCGTAACGGGTGGGAACGTTCTTTAACTGTTCAGCAAGTTCCAGCATGACGCCCAGCCCCATCGCGTTATCGTCGATCCCCTGGAGGGTCAGGCCGCCGAGGTTATTTTCAACATCTTTATCGCTCTGCGGCGCGTAGGTATCCAGGTGCGCCATGATAATGATCTGCTGGCGAGATTGGCCTTCATGAGCGGCGATCACCGTACTGCCGGTGGCGTTATGCCAGTTTTTACGCTGACTGCTATCGGTATAGACGTAACGGGTATTGAAGCTGCGTACATCGCTCTGGTAACCCATCTGGGCGAACTGCTGGCGGAGGTAATCGGCCGACAGCATCTCGGCCGGCGTACCGGTCATTCTTCCGGGAAAAAAGGTGGCGATATGACGAGCCTGGGCATTGGCGGTTTCGCCCGGGGCGCTGAATGCCGGGGCGGCGGAGAAGACAAATCCTGCGCCCAACGCCAGGGGGAGCAGGCGACGGCACAATGCGGAAAACATAGGGGGATCCTTTAGTACTTAAAACAATTTCACCCGCGTAGTATGAAACTGTGACCGGGGTTAAACAATTTCAATCGCTCTTAAATGGTGGAAAAACCGCGTGTTAAGCACTTTTTGATATTTGCTTTCCCAGGTCGTTATTCTTTTGAGTAACAACTCATTCCATTTCGTAATTTCATTTGCTCTAAACCGCACCCTATAGTCGCTCTATTGCTGATTGTAAGAGAGTTGTTGCGCAGTGGAATACTTGCCGATATTTGCCGAAGTGAAAGACAGACCCGTGCTGGTGATCGGCGGCGGCGAGATAGCCGCGCGTAAGATTACGTTTTTGCTGCGCGCTGAAGCGAAGGTGCACATTGTTGCCGAAACGTTGATGCCGGAACTTGCCGAAAAGGTCGAGCGCGAGGAAATTCAGTGGCGGGCAACCGTTTTTGAAGAGAGGCAGCTTGATGACGTATTTCTGGTGATTGCTGCCACCGAAGATGACGAGCTGAACCAACGTGTTTACGTCGCGGCGAACGCGCGCTATCGGCTGGTCAACGTCGTGGATAATCAGGCGCTGTGCTCGTTTGTCTTTCCGTCAATTGTCGATCGCTCTCCGCTGCTGGTGGCCATCTCTTCCAGCGGCAAAGCGCCGGTGCTGTCGCGTATTTTGCGCGAAAAAATCGAAGCCCTCCTGCCGACCAACCTGGGGCGGCTGGCTGAAACGGCGAGCTACTGGCGTCACCATATTAAAACCCATCTGAAAACCACCGCCGAACGCCGCCGCTTTTGGGAGCGCGTGTTTACCGGTCGTTTTGCCAGCCTGATGCTGGCGGGCAACAAAGCCGAAGCGGAAAAAGCGCTGGAAGATGAACTTCGGCAGCCGGAAAAGCGCCCCGGTGAAATTATTCTTGTCGGAGCAGGGCCGGGCGATGCCGGATTGCTGACTCTGCGCGGCCTGCAGGCCCTTCAGCAGGCGGACGTGGTGTTTTACGACAACCTGGTCACCCCGGAGGTGCGCGAACTGGTGCGCCGCGACGCGGAGACAATCTGCGTCGGTAAAAGCGCCTCCGGCGTATCCGTACCGCAGCAGGAGATCAACCGTCTGCTGGTGGACGCAGCGAAAGAGGGCAAAACGGTGATTCGCCTGAAGGGCGGCGACCCGTTTATTTTTGGCCGCGGCGGCGAAGAGCTGCAGGCCGCGGCCGAAGCGGGCATTCCGTTTCAGGTCGTCCCGGGCGTGACGGCGGCGGCGGGCGCAACGGCCTATGCCGGAATTCCGCTGACGCATCGTGATTATGCCCAGAGCGCAACCTTTATTACCGGCCACTTTGGCGCGGAAAACTCGCCGCTCGACTGGGCGCGGCTGGCGCAAAGCGGCCAGACCCTGGCGATTTATATGGGCAGCCTGAAAGCGGCGGAAATCAGCGCGCAGCTGATTGCCAACGGCCGCGAGGGCGATACCCCGGTAGCGGTGATCTCGCGCGGCACCCGCGCCGATCAGCAAACAAAGACCGGCACATTACAACAGCTTGAAAACCTGGCGAAAGACGCCCCGATGCCCGCCCTGATCGTGGTAGGAGACGTGGTGCAATTACATCAACAGCTCGCCTGGTATCAACACACCTCATCCTCAGAGGCCTTCAAGGCTTCTGTAGTAAATCTGGCTTAAGGAACGGTTATGGACCAAAAACGACTCACTCACCTGCGGCAACTGGAGGCGGAAAGCATCCATATCATTCGTGAGGTGGCCGCCGAATTCTCTAACCCGGTGATGATGTACTCCATCGGTAAAGACTCCAGTGTGATGCTGCATCTGGCGCGTAAAGCGTTTTATCCGGGCACCCTGCCGTTCCCGCTGCTGCACGTCGATACCGGCTGGAAATTCCGCGAAATGTATGAGTTCCGTGACCGTACCGCTAAAGCCTACGGCTGCGAGCTGCTGGTGCACAAAAACCCGGAAGGGGTGGCGATGGGCATTAACCCGTTCGTCCACGGCAGCGCCAAGCATACCGATATCATGAAAACCGAAGGCCTCAAGCAGGCGCTGAACAAATACGGCTTCGATGCCGCGTTCGGCGGCGCGCGCCGCGATGAAGAGAAATCCCGCGCCAAAGAGCGTATTTACTCCTTCCGCGACCGCTTCCACCGCTGGGACCCGAAAAACCAGCGCCCGGAGCTATGGCACAACTATAACGGCCAGATTAACAAGGGCGAAAGCATCCGCGTCTTCCCGCTCTCCAACTGGACCGAGCTGGACATCTGGCAGTACATCTATCTGGAAAATATTGAAATTGTTCCGCTGTACCTGGCGGCGGAGCGTCCGGTGCTGGAGCGCGACGGGATGCTGATGATGATCGATGACGATCGCATCAATTTACAGCCCGGCGAGATGATCAAAAAACAGATGGTACGCTTCCGCACCCTCGGCTGCTGGCCGCTGACCGGCGCGGTGGAGTCCAATGCGCAAACGCTGCCGGAGATTATCGAAGAGATGTTGGTGTCTACCACCAGCGAACGACAGGGGCGCGTTATTGACCGCGACCAGGCAGGCTCCATGGAGCTGAAGAAACGTCAGGGTTATTTCTAAGGAGCCGCCATGAATACGACTATTGCACAACAAATTGCCAATGAAGGCGGCGTTGAAGCCTACCTGCATGCCCAGCAGCACAAAAGCCTGCTGCGCTTTTTGACCTGCGGCAGCGTCGATGACGGCAAAAGTACGCTGATTGGCCGGCTTCTGCACGATACCCGTCAGATTTACGAAGATCAGCTCTCCTCGCTGCATAATGACAGCAAACGTCACGGTACGCAGGGTGAAAAACTCGATCTGGCGCTGCTGGTGGACGGTCTGCAGGCCGAGCGTGAGCAGGGCATTACCATCGACGTCGCCTACCGTTACTTCTCTACCGAGAAGCGCAAATTTATTATCGCCGACACCCCGGGACACGAACAATATACCCGCAACATGGCGACCGGCGCGTCAACCTGCGACCTGGCGATCCTGCTGATCGACGCGCGCAAAGGCGTGCTCGATCAAACCCGTCGTCACAGCTTTATCTCCACGCTGCTGGGGATCAAACACCTGGTGGTGGCGGTGAACAAAATGGACCTCGTCGATTTTAGCGAAGAGACCTTTAACACTATCCGTGAAGCGTATCTGACCTTTGCTGAACAGCTGCCGGGCGATCTCGACATTCGCTTTGTCCCGCTTTCCGCGCTGGAAGGGGACAACGTCGCCACCCAGAGCGATAAAATGCCGTGGTACAGCGGCCCGACGCTGCTGGAAGTGCTGGAAACCGTTGAGATTCAGCGCGTGGTGGAAAGCCAGCCGCTGCGCTTCCCGGTGCAGTACGTCAACCGTCCGAATCTCGACTTCCGCGGGTTTTCCGGGACGGTCGCCGCCGGCCGCGTGAGCGTAGGACAGCGTCTGAAAGTGCTGCCGTCGGGGGTGGAATCCACCGTGGCGCGCATCGTCACCTTTGACGGCGACCTGCCGGAAGCGGCGGCCGGGGAAGCGATCACGCTCGTGCTGAAGGATGAAATTGATATCAGCCGCGGCGACCTGCTGGTGGACGCGGCGGTCTCTCTGCCTGCGGTACAAAGCGCCAGCGTTGATGTGGTATGGATGGCGGAGCAGGCGCTGGCGCCCGGCCAGAGCTATGACATTAAAATCGCCGGTAAGAAAACCCGCGCCCGCGTGGATGGCGTACGCTACCAGGTTGATATCAACAACCTGACCCAGCGCGAAGTGGAATCGCTGCCGCTCAACGGCATCGGGCTGGTAGATCTGACTTTCGACGAGCCGTTGGTGCTGGATAAATACCAGGATAACCCGGTCACCGGGGGGCTTATCTTTATCGACCGCTTAACCAACGTCACCGTTGGCGCGGGCATGGTACGCGAGCCGAACGAACAGGCGCAGGCGGGCGCTTCCCAGTACAGCGCGTTTGAGCTTGAGCTGAATCAGCTTATTCGCAAGCACTTCCCGCACTGGGATGCTCGCGACCTGCTGGGAGGCAAGTAATGGCCCGGCATGACGAAAACGTCGTCTGGCATGCGCATCCTGTCACCCAGGAGCAGCGCGAGCAGCATCACGGCCATCGCGGCGTGGTGCTGTGGTTCACCGGGCTTTCGGGCTCGGGGAAATCCACCGTTGCCGGCGCGCTGGAAGAGGCGCTGCATCGGCTCGGCGTGAGCACCTATTTGCTGGACGGCGATAACGTGCGTCACGGCTTGTGCAGCGATCTTGGCTTCAGCGACGACGACCGCAAAGAAAACATTCGCCGCGTAGGTGAAGTGGCGAAGCTGATGGTGGATGCCGGACTGGTGGTATTGACCGCGTTTATCTCTCCGCATCGCGCAGAACGGCAGATGGTACGCGAGCGTTTAGGCGAAGGACGTTTTATCGAAGTCTTTGTCGATACGCCGCTGGCGATCTGCGAAGCGCGGGATCCGAAAGGCCTGTATAAGAAAGCGCGTGCCGGGGAACTGCGCAACTTTACCGGAATAGATTCAGTGTATGAATCCCCGGAGCGCGCTGAAATCCACCTCGACGGCGAACAATTGGTAACAAATTTGGTGCACCAATTATTAGACCTGCTACGACAGAGCGATATTATCAGATCCTGAAACGGCAGCGGCATCATCACAGGATGCCGATCGCCAGGTCAACAGGATTCGATATGCGCAATACCCAGAACATCAGTATTATTCGTTCAGAACTGCCGCCGACAGTCAGCGACGAGACCACCTGGTCTCTGTCGGGCGCTGCCGTTGGCTTTATTTCATGGCTGCTGGCGCTGGGTATTCCCTTCCTGATCTATGGCAGTAACACGCTATTTGTCCTCCTCTATACCTGGCCGTTCTTTCTGGCATTAATGCCGGTTGCCGTCGTGGTTGGCATCGCGCTGCATTCGCTGATGGACGGTAAACTTCAGTACAGCGTCTGCGCGACGATTTTGACCGTCGGACTGATGTTCGGTCTGCTGTTCCTCTGGCTACTGGGGTAGTCCTTTTTACGAATGAATCTAGCCTGGGTATCAACGGTAAAAATGTGGTACAGTCCCCGCGTTACGCGGCGTCGTCCGCGCGCCAGAGTAGAGAACTCGGGCGAGTTATGGGATGATGATGCCGTTTTTCAGGGGGCAGGATGGGTAAACTAACGCTGCTGTTATTGGCTTTGCTGGTCTGGCTACAGTACTCGCTGTGGTTCGGCAAAAATGGCCTGCACGACTATAGCCGGGTTGATGACGATGTCTCCGCGCAGCAGGCAACTAACGCTAAATTAAAAGCACGCAACGATCAGCTGTTCGCCGAAATTGACGACCTCAACGGCGGTCAGGAAGCTATCGAAGAGCGCGCGCGCAATGAACTCAGTATGACCCGCCCGGGCGAAACGTTTTATCGTCTGGTGCCGGATGCGTCAAAGCGCAACCAGGCCGCGGGGCAACAGCAGAATAATCGATAAACAGGCCCAGGATTACAACATGGCAGCCACTTTTCCGGGCGTTTGCGCCGTGGTGCCGGCAGCCGGTTTTGGCCGCCGCATGCAAACGGAATGCCCTAAACAATATCTCTCAATCGGTAACAAAACGATTCTCGAGCACGCGGTCGCCGCGCTGCTGGCAAACCCGCGTATACGGCGGGTGGTCATCGCCGTCAGCCCGGGCGACGTGCGCTTTAGCCAACTGCCGTTGGCGAACCATCCTCAAATCACCGTCGTTGATGGCGGGAAAGAACGTGCGGATTCCGTTCTCGCTGGCCTGAAGGTGCTTGGCGAAGCCGACTGGGTGCTGGTGCACGATGCCGCGCGCCCCTGCCTGCACCAGGATGACCTCAGCCGCCTGCTTCAATTATGCGAAACCAGCCGTACGGGCGGCATTCTGGCCGCTCCGGTTCGCGACACGATGAAGCGCGCGGAGCCGGGCAGGGCGGCCATCGCCCATACCGTTGAGCGTAATGATTTATGGCATGCGCTGACGCCGCAATTTTTCCCTCGCGAACTGCTTGTTGATTGTCTGACGCGGGCGCTTAATGAAGGGGCGACTATCACCGACGAAGCCTCGGCGCTGGAGTACTGCGGCTTCCATCCTGAACTGGTCGCCGGACGAGCTGATAATATAAAAGTGACGCGCCCGGAAGACCTGGCGCTGGCCGAATTTTACCTTACCCGTTCCCGACACCAGGAGAAGGCTTAATGCGAATTGGACACGGTTTTGACGTACACGCTTTTGGCGGTGAAGGCCCAATCATCATCGGCGGCGTGCGCGTACCCTACGAGAAAGGACTGCTGGCGCACTCCGACGGCGACGTCGCGCTGCACGCGCTGACCGATGCGCTGCTCGGCGCGGCGGCGCTGGGCGACATCGGCAAGCTGTTCCCGGATACCGATCCGGCCTTTAAGGGCGCCGACAGCCGCGAACTGCTGCGCGAAGCGTGGCGGCGGATTCAGGCGAAAGGCTATACCCTTGGCAACGTAGACGTCACCATCATCGCCCAGGCGCCGAAAATGCTGCCGCATATTCCCCAGATGCGCGTCTTTATCGCCGAAGATCTCGGTTGCCATATGGATGATGTGAACGTCAAAGCCACCACCACGGAAAAGCTGGGCTTTACCGGCCGCGGCGAAGGCATCGCCTGTGAAGCGGTGGCGCTGCTGCGTAAGGCGGAGAAATGATCGCTTTTGACGAACTCACCTACCTGCATGGAAAACCGCTGGGCCAGGGGCTGCTAAAAGCCAGTCCGGAGGACTTTTTGGTGGTGGAAGATCTCGGCTTTTCCCCCGATGGCGAAGGCGAGCATGTGCTGGTGAGAATTCTGAAAAACGGCTGCAATACCCGTTTTGTTGCTGACTCGCTGGCAAAATTCCTTAAAATTCATGCACGTGAAGTGAGCTTTGCCGGGCAGAAGGACAAACACGCGGTGACTGAACAGTGGCTGTGCGCCAGAGTGCCGGGCAAAGAGATGCCCGACCTGAGCAAATTTCAGCTCGAGGGTTGCCAGGTTCTGGAGTACGCGCGCCATAAGCGCAAGCTGCGCCTCGGGGCGCTGAAGGGGAACCAGTTTACTCTGGTACTGCGCGAAGTCAGCGCCCGCGACGATGTCGAAAAGCGTTTACAGGCGATCGTCGAGCATGGCGTGCCCAACTATTTCGGCGCCCAGCGCTTCGGTATCGGCGGCAGTAACCTGCAGGGGGCGCTGCGCTGGGCCGAGAGCGGCGCGCCGGTGCGCGATCGCAATAAACGCAGTTTTTGGTTGTCGGCGGCCCGCAGCGCATTGTTTAATCAACAGGTTGGTATTAGATTAAAAAAACCGGAATTTAATCAGGTTGTTGATGGCGATGCGCTACAATTAGCGGGGCGCGGAAGCTGGTTCGTTGCGGACTCTGAAGAACTGACGGCACTCCAGGCGCGGGTAGATAACCGCGAGCTGATGATTACCGCTGCGCTTGTGGGCAGCGGCGACTGGGGAAGCCAACGGGGCGCGCTGGCCGCTGAACAGGCGGCAGTGGCCGAAGAGACGCAGCTACAGGCGCTGCTGGTGCGTGAAAAAGTAGAGGCCGCCCGCCGGGCGATGCTGCTTTATCCCCAGCAGATGAGCTGGAACTGGTGGGATGACGTTACCGTTGAACTGCGTTTCTGGCTGCCCGCAGGCAGCTTCGCCACCAGCGTAGTAAGGGAGCTTATCAATACAACGGGTGACTATGCGAATATTGCTGAGTAACGATGACGGGATTCATGCGCCGGGCATTCAGACCCTGGCAAAGGCCTTACGAGAATTCGCTGAGGTTCAGATAGTTGCACCCGATCGTAACCGCAGCGGAGCGTCGAATTCCCTGACGCTGGAATCTTCGCTACGTACTTTCACTTTTGATAACGGCGATATCGCCGTACAGATGGGCACCCCGACGGACTGTGTTTACCTCGGCGTGAACGCCCTGATGCGGCCGCGTCCGGATATTGTGGTCTCCGGCATTAACGCCGGCCCCAACCTCGGTGACGACGTCATCTATTCCGGCACCGTTGCCGCCGCGATGGAGGGCCGTCATCTCGGCTTTCCGGCGCTGGCCGTCTCGCTAAACGGCTATCAGCATTATGATACCGCCGCCGCGGTCACCTGTTCGATTCTGCGGGCTTTAAGCCGCGAGCCGCTGCGCACCGGGCGCATTCTGAATATCAACGTGCCGGATCTGCCCCTTGAGCAGATTAAAGGTATCCGCGTGACCCGCTGCGGCAGCCGGCATCCTTCCGATCAGGTGATCCCGCAAAAAGATCCGCGCGGCAATACGCTGTACTGGATTGGACCTCCGGGCGAGAAGTACGACGCCGGGCCGGATACCGATTTTGCCGCCGTGGATGAAGGCTATGTGTCGGTCACTCCGCTACATGTCGATTTAACCGCCCACGGCGCACATGAGGTGGTGAGCGGCTGGCTGGATCGCGTTGGGGTTGATACGCAATGGTAAATAAACGTGTTGAAAGTCTTCTCAATCAGCTCCGCACGCAGGGCATTGTTGACGAGCGCGTGCTGAACGCGATCGCGCTGGTGCCGCGAGAAAAGTTTGTTGATGAAGCCTTTGAACATAAGGCGTGGGAAAACACGGCGCTGCCGATTGGCCAGGGGCAAACCATCTCGCAACCCTACATGGTGGCGCGGATGACCGAGCTTCTGACGCTAACGCCGGAGTCAAGGGTGCTGGAAATTGGCACCGGATCTGGCTATCAGACGGCGATCCTGGCGCATCTGGTGCATCACGTGTGCTCGGTTGAGCGCATTAAGAGTTTGCAGTGGCACGCGCGCCGTCGCCTTAAACAACTTGATTTACATAATGTTTCAACCCGTCACGGCGATGGATGGCAGGGTTGGCAGGCACGCGCGCCGTTCGACGCGATCATCGTTACCGCCGCGCCGCCGGAAATTCCGGCCGCGCTGCTGGCGCAGCTGGACGATGGCGGCGTACTGGTGCTGCCGGTAGGCGAAGAGCACCAGTTCCTGAAGCGAATCCGTCGGCGCGGCAACGAGTTTGTCATTGATACTGTCGAAGCCGTGCGCTTTGTACCCCTCGTGAAAGGGGAGTTGGCCTGAACCCGGATTATTCCAGGTTTTTTTGCCTGCATTTAGGCATAGGGTGGACGCATTTTTCGTGTCCTGGCCGGGCGCCGTCCGGTGAGCAAGATATTGGTAGTTAACATATTCCTGGGGGATAAATGAGCGCGGGAAGCCCAAAATTTACCTTAAGCCGCATTGCGGCTTTGTCACTGGTGTCACTCTGGCTGGCAGGCTGCAGCAGCTCCAACAATCCGCCTGCGCCGGTCAGCTCGGCTGGCGGGGCTTCGTCTTCCAGTACGAATTCCGGAATGCTGATCACGCCTCCGTCAAATAACGTTCCGCAGGCGCGCCCGGTACAAACGCAACCGGTGCAGACGCAGCCCGCTCAGATTCAGCCGATGGCCCAGGAGCCGGTGCAAACGGTAAACGGCAAAATTGTCTACAACCGTAAGTATGGGGATATTCCGAAAGGTAGCTATACCGGCGGCAGTACCTATACTGTTAAACGCGGCGACACGCTATTCTATATTGCGTGGGTCACCGGGAACGACTTCCGCGACCTGGCGCAGCGTAATAATATCCCGGCGCCGTACGGTCTGAACGTCGGTCAGACGCTGCAGGTTGGCAACGCGTCCGGCCAGCCAATCACCGGTGATAACCCTGTCGCCCAGGCCAGCGTGAAGGCCAGTAATGGCGGGATGTTAACCGCAAATTCTGCACAAAAATCCACCGCGGTGGTTGCGTCCCAACCAACTATTACGTATTCTGAATCTTCAGGTGAACAGAGTGCTAATAAGATGTTGCCGAATAACAAGCCCGCGACGACAACTGCCGTCGCGCCAGTTACGGCCCCAGCTGTCAGCACAACCCAATCGACTGCAAGCAGTACGTCAACCAGTTCGCCGATCTCTTCATGGCGCTGGCCGACTGATGGCAAGGTTATCGAGAACTTTAGTGGCGCCGAAGGCGGCAATAAAGGTATTGATATCGCAGGCAGTAAAGGACAGGCTATTGTCGCGACCGCAGATGGGCGCGTCGTCTATGCCGGTAACGCACTGCGCGGTTACGGTAATCTTATTATCATCAAACACAACGATGATTACCTGAGCGCCTACGCACATAACGATACGATGCTCGTAAAAGAGCAACAAGATATCAAGGCGGGGCAGAAAATCGCTACCATGGGTAGCACAGGTACTAGCTCTACACGTTTGCATTTTGAAATTCGTTACAAGGGGAAATCCGTCAACCCGCTGCAGTATTTACCGCAGCGATAATTTGGCAAAGTACGGATAAGCTCAGTATCGCTAACAAAGGCGCCAGGGCGGCCGCGATGCCTTCTTCACCGGGGCAGAAAAGGTTATCGTCCTGGCGTCTTTTGAGTGATGTTTAGCCAAGGTGCTTTGCTTAGGGATCACGGGTAGGAGCCATCTTTATGAGTCAGAATACGCTGAAAGTTCATGATTTAAATGAAGACGCGGAATTTGATGAGAACGGAGTCGAGGTTTTTGATGAGAAAGCCTTAGTTGAAGAGGAACCCAGTGATAGCGATCTGGCTGAGGAAGAGCTTCTTTCGCAGGGAGCAACCCAACGGGTGCTCGATGCGACGCAGCTTTATCTTGGAGAGATTGGTTATTCCCCGCTGCTGACGGCCGAAGAAGAGGTTTATTTTGCGCGTCGCGCGCTGCGTGGTGACGTTGCGTCACGCCGCCGGATGATCGAAAGCAACCTGCGTCTGGTCGTCAAGATAGCCCGCCGTTACGGCAATCGCGGTCTGGCTCTGCTGGATCTGATTGAAGAAGGTAACCTGGGGCTGATTCGCGCAGTTGAGAAGTTTGACCCGGAACGTGGGTTCCGTTTTTCGACTTACGCGACCTGGTGGATTCGTCAAACGATTGAACGGGCGATCATGAACCAAACCCGAACGATCCGTTTACCGATCCATATCGTCAAAGAGCTGAACGTCTATCTGCGTACCGCACGCGAGTTGTCCCATAAGCTGGACCACGAGCCAAGCGCGGAAGAGATAGCCGAACAGCTAGATAAGCCAGTTGATGACGTGAGCCGGATGCTGCGTCTGAACGAGCGCATTACCTCGGTGGATACCCCACTGGGCGGCGACTCGGAAAAAGCGCTGCTGGATATTCTGGCCGATGAAAAAGACAACGGCCCGGAAGACACCACGCAGGACGATGATATGAAACAAAGCATCGTCAAATGGCTGTTCGAACTGAACGCCAAGCAGCGTGAAGTGCTGGCTCGTCGCTTTGGCCTGCTGGGCTATGAAGCCGCGACGCTTGAGGATGTGGGCCGCGAAATTGGCCTGACCCGCGAACGCGTGCGCCAGATCCAGGTAGAAGGCCTCCGCCGCCTGCGGGAGATTCTGCAAAGCCAGGGGCTGAATATCGAAGCGCTGTTCCGCGAGTAAGATACCTTTCTTAAAAAAGGCTCAATCGTTTGATTGGGCCTTTTTCTTTTTTGCGCCTCCGCCGCTTATGCGAGCGCCGTCTCGTGGAGGTGCAGCCAGATGATTTTCTCTTCCTGCAGACGGAAAAGAACCGTCGACCAGCGTGCGGTGTCCGTTTTGCCGGGTAAAGCGTGGGTTTCCCGATAGAGCACCGCTGCGCCATCGCGCCATTCGGCAAGTATGGCGGCATTGTCGATGACAATCTTCAAGCCCGGGCGGCTGGCGCGAGCCCCGTGAAAAAAAGCGCTGACCGACTGATGGTCCATGCGCATACCGTTTATCGGGATCATGCTAAATTCCGGGCTAAAGCGATGCAGCAGCGCTTCGGCGCTCCCTTCCCCCTGATTCAGCCAGTGTTCTATAGCCACGTGGGCCGCAATAACTTCCGCAATATAGCGATTCATTTGTTCTCCATTTTACCGTGCAGGCGCATGATTAACGCCCGGTTATCGAATTTAAGGCAGCCCAGCAGCGGCACCAGGGTCAAAACGGCGGCGGCGATAAATACGCCGCGCCACGCCAGCGGGGTGGGCCAGTAAAGTAAAAAAGCGCTCAGTAAAGCTGCCAGTAGCGCAGATCCTATCAGGAAACTGAGCTGGCGATTGAGGTTCCACAGCGCGCTGGCGTCCGGCATATCGGGGTTCGCCACGTTAAGAAACGCGCTGCTCTGGGCCGTACTGCTGCACAGGCTGCCGCCTGCGCCCATCAGGATAAACGCCGCGATCAGCGCGCTGCTGGCGGTATGCGCATTGACGCCAGCCAGGATGAGTATTCCGGCTGCCTGGAGAAGGCAGCCCAGCGCAATCAGGGGGCGGGGGCCGAGACGATTGAAATAGCGACCGGTCGTCGCGATCGCCACAAACGAGGCCAGCGACCACGGAAGCATCAGGGAGCCGATGGCGGAGGGCGCCATCCCCGTCACGCTTTGCAAATAAAACATCCCGACGACATTGATGCCAATAAAGGTCCCCGGCACGCAGAGATAGACCAGCATAGAAAAGCGCAGCAGCGGGTCGCGCAGTAACGAGAGATGTAAAAAGCCGCCCGACCGCGCGACGCTCTTCTCATCCTTGAGCCACAGCGCGGCCAGCCCGAAAGTCAGCAGCGCTATCGGCAGGCTGGCAAAGAAAACCCAGCGCCAGCTCAGCGATTGCACCAGCGCTCCGCCGAGCGCCGGAGAGCACGCCGGCGCCAGCAGCCCAACCAGCATCACCGCGGCGGAAAGTTTCGCCCGTTCGTGAGGCTTGAACTGTTGCCAGGTTAACGCCTGTCCTAGTGGAATCAGCAGCCCGCCGCCCATCCCCTGCAGGGCGCGCCACATGACGAGGCTTATCAACGAGTCGGCCATCCCGGCAGCCAGCGCCCCGAGGCTAAACAAGCTAAGCGAAAGCAGGAATACCCGCCGGGCCCCAAACTGCTGGCTGAGCCAGGCGCTAAACGGCAGCACCAGGGTGAGCCCGGCAATATAGCCATTGCTGACCCACGCCAGCTCGCCCACCGACGCGTGTAGCGTCCGGCCCATCGCCGGAAAGGCGACGCTGGCGATAAACATATTGATTAAGTCGAGAAAGAAACCCAGCAGAAAAACGGTTGCGACCTTGCTGCGATACGTCATTGATGAAATCCCCCGTGAAGGCCGCTACTGTAAACCTCAATATCAGGGCGAATAAACACGACATTCGCAGATATACTGTCGGAAATTTTTTGACAATGGGCGGCGCGATGCTGAACCTGCAGCGGATGAACATGTTTGTGGCGGTAGTCGATAGCGGGAGTTTTACCGCAGCGGCGGCGGCTCTGGGGCAGACCAAGGCGGTGGTGAGTTTCAACGTCCGCCAGCTGGAGAACGAACTGGGGGTCACGCTGCTATTGCGATCGACCCGTCGCCTGACGCTTACCGAAGCCGGTTCGCTGTTCTATCATCGCGGGGTCGCGCTGCTGAAAGCGGCGGAAAACCTGCAGGACGACGTCCGGGGCAGCCACGTGGGGTTGTGCGGCGAGCTGCGGATCACGACGACGCCTGAATATGGCGCGCAGGTGATTATTCCGGCGCTGGCGGAGTTCAGCCTGCGGCATCCTGCGCTCCGCGTACGCCATGTTTCCTCTTCTCACCACGCGGATTTAATCTCCGAGCGGTTTGACGTGGCGATTCGTCTCGGCACGATGGCGGATTCGCGCTACCGCGCGGCGCTGATATCACGCTTTGCCATCGTCCCGGTTGCAGCCCCGTCATGGCTGGCGCAGCATCCTGTGAAGACGCTTGAAGATCTGGCGCAATCGGCGTGGATTATTCATGAACGTCTGACCGCGCCGCTCCGCTGGCAGCTTAGCGGGCCCCATGACGAGAGCATTGCCTTCGAGATTAAACCGGCGCCGCGGCTGTCGGCGGATAGCGCCAGCGCGCTGATGGCTTTTGCGCTGGCGGGCAGCGGCATCGCGCTGCTACCCGAGTGGCTGGTGGCCGCTGCGCTGGCGGACGGCGCACTGGTGAAGGTGATGCCGGAGTTTAGCTTTCCGCCCCAGGGGGTATATGCGGTTTACCCGGACGCGCAGCATATCCCTGCCAGAGTGCGGGCGTTTATTGATTTTTTACGCGAACGCGTGGGTTAACGCTGCTGTTCTTGCGCCATCAGCTTGTGGATGATTTGCGAAAACTGCTGGCGCTCCTCATCGCTCAGCCGACCTAAAAACTCTTCGTCGACGGCGTGACCCAGCGGCATTGAGCTTGCCAGTAGCGCTTCGCCTTCTGCGGTTAAATAGACAAACCGACGGCGTTTGTCCGCCGGGTCGTGTTCGCGACGAACCAGACCGCGGCTCTCCATTCGGCTCAGCATCTCCGCCAGCGTCGCTTTGGTGCTGACCGCCGCTTCCGTTAACGTCACCTGTTCAATGCCGGGATGCTCGGCAATGGAACGCATCACCGCATACTGCGGTTTGGTGAGGTCCGGCAGCTCAAGCTGCCAGCGGGCGGTGTGCTGCTGAAAAAGCTGGCGCAGCAGGTGGAACGCCTCGTTTTTTAACTCCATGACCACTCCATAAAAAAACCGTCGGTTCTATGATAGCCGTTCGGAGGGCGTTTGAGCATTTTTCCTGTTTTGATGAAAAATGCGGCCGTGTACGAACGAACTTGCAAGAAAAGCGTATCAAGCGTAGCTTTAATAAAAATGTTCGTACACGAACGATTTGCGAGGCGATGATGAAGCTAATAGTCGGGATGACCGGAGCGACGGGCGCTCCGCTGGGGGTTGCGCTACTGAAAGCGCTTCGTGAGATGCCGGAAGTGGAAACGCATCTGGTGATGTCAAAGTGGGCCAAAACCACCATTGAACTGGAAACGCCGTACAGCGCTCGTGACGTGGCGGCGCTGGCCGATTTCTCGCATAGCCCGGCGGATCAGGCCGCCATCATCTCATCAGGTTCATTTCGTACCGACGGCATGATCGTTATCCCCTGCAGTATGAAAACGCTGGCCGGTATCCGTGCCGGTTATGCCGAGGGGCTGGTGGGGCGGGCCGCGGACGTGGTGCTGAAAGAGGGGCGTAAGCTGGTGCTGGTACCGCGCGAAATGCCGTTGAGCACTATCCATCTGGAAAACATGCTGGCTCTGTCGCGCATGGGCGTGGCGATGGTACCGCCCATGCCCGCCTATTACAACCATCCCAAAACCATTGAGGACGTCACTGACCACGTTGTCACGCGGGTGCTGGATCAGTTCGGTCTGGAGTATCACAAAGCGCGCCGCTGGAGCGGGTTACGGGCGGTAGAGAGTATTTCACAGGAGAATGAATAATGGCTTTTGATGATTTGCGCAGCTTTTTGCAGGCGCTGGACGACCAGGGGCAACTGCTGAAAATTAGCGAAGAAGTGAACGCGGAGCCGGATCTGGCCGCGGCGGCAAACGCCACCGGGCGCATCGGCGATGGCGCTCCCGCGCTGTGGTTTGACAATATTCGCGGTTTTACCGATGCGCGCGTGGCAATGAACACCATCGGCTCCTGGCAGAACCACGCTATCTCGCTGGGTCTGCCGCCGAATACGCCGGTGAAAAATCAGATCGACGAATTTATTCGTCGCTGGGATAAATTCCCGGTGACGCCGGAGCGGCGGGCAAACCCGGCGTGGGCGGAAAATACCGTCGACGGCGAGGCGATTAATCTGTTCGATATTCTGCCCCTGTTCCGTCTCAACGACGGCGACGGCGGCTTTTATCTCGACAAAGCCTGCGTGGTCTCTCGCGATCCTCTCGACCCGGACAATTTTGGCAAGCAAAACGTCGGCATTTACCGTATGGAGGTGAAGGGTAAACGTAAGCTCGGCCTGCAGCCGGTACCGATGCATGATATCGCTCTGCATCTGCACAAAGCGGAAGAGCGCGGTGAAGATCTGCCGATCGCCATTACCCTGGGAAACGATCCGATTATTACCCTGATGGGCGCTACGCCGCTGAAATACGATCAGTCGGAATATGAGATGGCCGGCGCGCTGCGCGAAAGTCCGTATCCTATCGCCACCGCGCCGCTGACCGGCTTTGACGTGCCGTGGGGCTCAGAGGTGATCCTCGAAGGGGTGATTGAAAGCCGCAAGCGCGAAATCGAAGGCCCGTTCGGAGAATTTACCGGCCACTACTCCGGCGGCCGTAATATGACGGTGGTACGAATCGATAAAGTCTCTTACCGCAGCAAACCGATCTTCGAGTCCCTCTATCTCGGCATGCCGTGGACCGAGATCGACTATCTGATGGGCCCGGCCACCTGCGTGCCGCTGTATCAGCAGCTGAAGGCCGAGTTCCCCGAGGTACAGGCCGTCAACGCGATGTACACCCACGGCCTGCTGGCGATTATCTCCACCAAAAAACGCTACGGCGGCTTTGCCCGCGCGGTAGGCCTGCGGGCGATGACCACGCCGCATGGTCTGGGCTACGTGAAGATGGTGATCATGGTTGATGAGGACGTCGACCCGTTCAACCTGCCGCAGGTGATGTGGGCGCTGTCGTCGAAGGTCAATCCGGCCGGGGACCTGGTGCAGCTGCCGAATATGTCGGTACTGGAGCTCGATCCAGGCTCCAGCCCGGCGGGGATCACCGACAAACTGATTATCGACGCCACCACCCCGGTTGCGCCGGACCTTCGCGGCCACTACAGCCAGCCGGTACAGGATCTCCCTGAAACGAAAGCCTGGGCTGAAAAATTGACCGTCATGCTGGCCAACCGTAAATAAGGAGAAAAAGATGATTTGTCCACGCTGCGCCGATGAACATATTGAAGTGCTGGCAACATCGCCGGTAAAAGATGTCTGGACGGTATTTCAGTGCCAGCACTGTTTCTACACCTGGCGGAATACTGAACCGCTACGCCGCACCAGCCGCGAACATTATCCTGAAGCGTTCCGCATGACCCAGAAGGATATTGATGACGCGCCGATGGTGCCGCATATTCCGCCGCTGCTGGCGGAGGATAAACGATAAAATAAACGGGCCCGCTCAGTCGGGCCTTTTTTATATTTAATGAATCAATGAGAAATCTGTAGCCATTAAATTTTTAAATATGAAAAAAGGTTAATAGAGCAGATACGTTTGCGAGCCATCTTCCAGTTTATAATAAAATCAACGGGTTTGATAAATTACTGATAAGCTTCGCGGCCGGGAAAATATAGAATAGCGGCGGGTGCTTGAGGCTATCTGGCTTTGAGCATTGACAAGGATTCAGATAGACGAAAGCCCCAGGAGATATTTCTATCAACTGAGGCTGACGAATGAACCTGAACAATTCAGATGTTAGTCTCTTCTTTGCAGGGAGGCAAGACATGCTAACAAAATATGCCCTTGTGGCAATCATCGTACTGTGTTTTACGGTACTGGGATTTACGCTTATGGTGCGCAGCTCGCTGTGCGAGCTAAGTATTAAAGAGCGTAGTATGGAGTTTAAAGCTGTTCTCGCTTACGAATCGAAGAAATAGCATCAGCGCGGGGGCAACCCCGCGTATTGGTTGTCAGGATGCATCCTCTCGCACCCAGTTTGCATTTGTTAAAACGGCAGCACCGCAGGGCGCTGCCGTTTTTTCACGTTAAACGAGAACTACACCAGGCTCTTCAGGCGATAGATCCACTCCAGCGCCTGGCGCGGAGTCAGCGAATCCGGGTCAAGATTTTCCAGCGCTTCAACCGCGGGTGAGGTCTCTTCCGGAGCGGAAAGCAGCGACATCTGGGTACCGTCCACCTGCGTGGCGGCAGCGCTCGGCGCAATGCTTTCCAGCTCGCGCAGCTTCTGCCGCGCGCGTTTAATCACCTCTTTCGGCACACCGGCCAGCGCGGCAACCGCCAGACCGTAGCTCTTACTGGCCGCGCCATCCTGCACGCTGTGCATGAAGGCGATGGTATCGCCGTGCTCCAGGGCATCAAGATGGACGTTGGCCACGCCTTCCATTTTCTCCGGCAGTTGGGTCAGCTCGAAGTAGTGGGTGGCAAACAGGGTCAGGGCTTTGATCTTATTCGCCAGATTTTCCGCGCAGGCCCACGCCAGCGACAGGCCATCGTAGGTCGAGGTGCCGCGACCAATTTCATCCATCAGCACCAGGCTATGCTCGGTGGCGTTATGCAGAATATTAGCGGTTTCGGTCATCTCTACCATAAAGGTTGAGCGGCCGCTGGCCAGGTCATCCGCCGCGCCGACGCGGGTGAAAATACGATCGATAGGGCCGATGTCGACTTTTTCCGCCGGAACGTAGCTGCCGATATACGCCAGCAGGGCGATCAGCGCGGTCTGGCGCATATAGGTACTTTTACCGCCCATATTCGGACCGGTGATAATCAGCATTCTCCGCTGCGGGGCGAGGTGCAACGGGTTGGCGATAAACGGCTCTTTCAGCACCTGCTCAACCACCGGATGGCGGCCTTCGCTAATCCGAATGCCCGGCTTATCGCTGAAGGTCGGGCAGCAGTAGTTGAGGGTCTCCGCGCGCTCGGCGAGGTTCACCAGCACATCGAGCTCCGCCAGCGCGCTGGCGCTTTGCTGCAGGTCGCCAAGATGCGGCAGCAGCATATCAAAAAGCTCATCGTACAGCTGCTTTTCCAGCGCCAGCGCCTTCCCTTTGGAGGTCAGGACTTTGTCTTCATACTCCTTCAGCTCAGGAATAATATAGCGCTCGGCGTTCTTGAGGGTCTGGCGACGGACGTAGTGGATCGGCGCGTGCTGGCTCTGGCCGCGGCTAATCTGGATGTAGTAGCCGTGGACGGCGTTGTAGCCCACCTTCAGCGTATCCAGCCCCAGACGCTCGCGCTCGCGAACTTCCAGTCTGTCGAGGTAATCGGTAGCGCCATCGGCCAGGCCGCGCCACTCATCGAGTTCCGCATGATAGCCGGGGGCGATAACGCCGCCGTCGCGAACCAGTACCGGCGGCGCATCGATAATCGCCCGTTCCAGCAGTTCGCGCAATTCGCTAAATTCTCCCATTTTTTCCCGGAGCCGCTGCACCGGCGCGCAGTCGACGTCGGCCAGCATGGCGCGCAGTGTCGGCAGCTGCTGGAAAGCGTGACGCATACGCGCTAAATCGCGAGGGCGGGCGGTGCGCAGCGCCAGGCGCGCCAGAATACGTTCGAGGTCGCCGACCTGACGCAGCACCGGCTGTAGTTCGGTGTAATGTTCCTGCAGCGCGCCGATGGTCTGCTGGCGCTCTACCAGCACGGTGGTGTCGCGCGCCGGCATATGCAGCCAGCGCTTCAGCATACGGCTGCCCATCGGGGTGACGGTGCAGTCGAGTACCGAGGCGAGGGTATTTTCAAAGCCGCCGGCCAGGTTCTGGGTTATCTCCAGATTGCGGCGCGTGGCCGCATCCATAATGATGCTGTCCTGCTGGCGTTCCATCGTGATGGAGCGGATATGCGGCAATGACGTGCGCTGGGTGTCTTTGACATACTGCAGTAGGCAGCCGGCGGCGCACAGGCCGCGCGGGGCGTTTTCAACGCCGAAACCAACCAAATCGCGCGTGCCGAACTGGAGATTGAGCTGCTGGCGCGCGGTGTCGATTTCAAATTCCCACAGCGGACGACGGCGCAGGCCGCGGCGACCCTCAATAAGCGACGACTCGGCAAAATCCTCCGCATACAGCAGCTCGGCGGGGTTGGTGCGCTGGAGCTCGGCGGCCATCGTTTCGCGGTCGGCGGGCTCGCTCAGGCGAAAACGTCCGGAGCTGATATCAAGGGTGGCGTAGCCAAAACCTTTGCTGTCCTGCCAGATGGCGGCCAGCAGATTGTCCTGGCGTTCCTGCAGCAGCGCTTCATCGCTGATAGTGCCGGGCGTCACAATACGGACGACTTTGCGTTCAACCGGCCCTTTGGTGGTAGCCGGATCGCCAATCTGTTCGCAAATAGCCACCGACTCGCCCTGATTAACCAGTTTGGCCAGATAGTTTTCCACCGCGTGGTGCGGGATCCCGGCCATCGGAATCGGTTCGCCCGCGGAAGCGCCGCGCTTCGTCAGCGAGATATCCAGCAGCTGCGACGCGCGTTTCGCATCGTCGTAGAATAGTTCGTAGAAATCACCCATCCGGTAAAACAGCAGAATCTCCGGATGCTGGGCTTTCAGCTTGAGATACTGCTGCATCATTGGGGTGTGAGAATCTAAGTTTTCTATTGTACTCATCGGTTTGTGATGTCCATTTTCTTTATTTTTAATGAGTTAGTGATTTTTTTTGGTTATCATTAGGTTTCACATTGTCTCATCGAATATCATGAAATCCTACATTTAAATGTAGGTTAAAGTGTAGCTTGCCAACCTATGGCTTGGTAAAATATGGGCATATACAGCGCAACCTACATTTATGTTCATGACTGCATAAGGTGCATGATAACGGAGTCTTTATGGTAGGAAAACAAGAGGGAAAGCCACTTTCGTTTAAAGCGGTAGAAATGATGAAGCCTGGCGACAAAGATAAGGCTGACGTAGGCGAAAATCGTGGCTTACGTGTTTCCTGTGGAGCAACTGGAGTTAAGTCTTTTTTCTACCGTTACACAAGTCCTCTGACTGGCAAGCTTGCTCAGGTTAAAATTGGTAACTTCCCGCAGACTTCTCTCGCCGCTGCACGTCTTAAACTTCACGAATTAAAGCTTCTCCGACAGGAAGGTCGGTGTCCTGCGTCAGAGCTTAAGCATGATAAGCTCCAGCGTGCGATTGAAGCTGAACAGGCTAAGATCCCTGAATTGACCGTACAGGGATTAGTTGAATTGTATCTTACTGAACGTATTGAGGATCGTAAAACGAAGGACGGGAAGGTCATTCCAGGTGCCAGAAAGCCGAAAGGGCAGGCTGAGGTTCGTCGAACTCTCTATGGTGACGCTGTTAAAAGCTTCGGAACCCGGAATGCTGCTGAGATTACGCGCCAGGATGTCATTAATTTAATCAATGGCATTGTAGCCCGAGGTGCAACCGTACAGGCAGGGAATGTACTGAGGGAGCTTTCACTCGCATATGAATTTGCAATTGGCCTTGGACGTTTTGATGATAGTTTTGCGAATCCAGCGCTGTTAGCAAAATCCAGCTTACGACAGACCAGAATCAAGCTCACAAATGGACGTGGAACACGAGTACTGAGCGAGGATGAACTTGCAAAATTTCTTAAATGGCTTCCGGGTTCGGCTTATACGCCAACGATCAAAAACGTGTTACGTCTGACCCTCTGGACCGGGTGTCGTACCGGTGAAGTCTGCAATATGGCATGGAAGGATGTTGATCTTGAAAAAGGCACCATTCATCTTAGAGAAACCAAGACTGGGGTAGAGCGTTACGTTCAATTATCGGATCAAGCGATCGACTTTCTCAAGGTTCTACGGCTTACCTCTGACAAATATCTATTCCCTTCGCAAGCCACGAAGAAGCCAATCCAGCAGAAGTATCTAACTGAAAACTCATGGCGTTTACGTGAAAGCGGCCAAATGCTTGATATACCTCATTGGACACCCCACGATCTACGTCGTACAGTGCGGACAGGATTATCCCGCTTGCAATGTCCAAATGAGGTGGCTGAGGCCATACTGGGGCATACGCGCGGTGGTGTTGAGGGTATTTATAACTTGTATAAGTATGACGCTGAGTGCCGGAAGTGGTTGCAAGTGTGGGCTGATTATTTAGACAAAGTTAAAATTTAAACTGCACCTTGAAATAATACTGTTCCGACTTTAATAGGTTAATTTTAAATAGTCGATGAATCCTTGTTTTTGAGCATTTGAGTGCGCTCTTATGCGGCTATAAATATTCGAGCTAGTAGAGAGTAAAACATTAGCCAAAAACTATTGCCTTAGAGGTCCCGTTTGGTATGGCGACACAACAAATTCAATTGAAAACCGTTCATGAACTACGCACTTTCCTTGCAGATGGACGGCCCCAACGCTTTTTCATCCCAGCCTATCAGAGAGGGTACCGTTGGTCCTCGTTCCAGATAACCCAGCTTTTGGATGACATTCACGAGTTCACTCAGCGACCCAACCCTCAGCCTCAGGAGTTCTACTGCTTACAGCCCTTAGTAATCAAATCGCGGCTACAAGGGGACTGGGAGGTAGTAGATGGTCAGCAACGGCTGACCACACTTTTGTTGGTCCTTCGTCACTTTAACGAACGTTTAGCCGAGCGATTCCGTCAGCCACTCTATAAGCTGGATTATGAAACTCGCCCCAAACTGCCGGCCTTTTTAGAAGAGCCTTCCTCTGAACTAGCGGAGACTAACGCTGACTATTTTCATCTTTATCTAGCTATGCAGACCATAGAGGACTGGTTTGCTCGACACGAGAGTGAGGTGGAAACGATCAAGGCTGCGATAATAAACCAGGTCAAGCTCATCTGGTTCGAGTTGGCAGAAGGAGATCATCCGGTTGAGGCTTTCACCAGGCTGAATGTAGGTAAGATACCGCTAACATCAGACGAACTTATCCGCGCGCTGTTTCTGCGTCGAAGCACCGGTGCCAGTGCTGATCCCACAAGCGCTCAGTTACGCATAGCCTATGAATGGGACCAACTGGAAAAAGCCCTCCAAAACGATGCTTTTTGGTACTTCATAAGCAACAAGCCAGCTCCTGCTCAGAACCGCATTGGCCTATTGTTTGAACTGGTTGCGCAAGAAGACGGTTTATCGCAGTTATGGCAGTATGACACCTATGCAACATTTCATCATGTCAATGGGCGGCTCAAGGCATCCGGTGCCAGCGTTGAAGACGAGTGGGCACGCATTAAGTCCAGCTTCCTGCAATTAGAAGAATGGTTTGAGGATCGTAGGCTCTTCCATATGGTGGGTTTTCTGGTTCATCAATGTGTCGGAATCAACGAAATCCGCAAACTGGCGCAAGGTACGACTAAGAGCAGTTTCGAGCTGACTTTGCGTTGTAAGATCTTCCACCTCGTTACAGGTGATGCGCTGTCTGTTCCTGTGAGCGAGGAGGTTGTACGAGAGCGCCTGTCTACACATATGGATGGACTCAGCTACGATCGTAAGTCGAGCCACGGCCGCATTCGTGCTTGGTTGCTTCTATTCAACCTCGCAACCTTGTTGCAAGATGTGCGCTCAAATCTGCGTTTCCAGTTCGACAGTTTCAAGACCCAGTGCTGGGATATCGAGCATATTCGCTCCGTTAGCGATGACAGGCCTGGCCGTACGGACGCGCAAAGGACCTGGCTGGAACATTGCCTTAGATTTCTCGCTACACAAGGCTCGAATGATGCTTTATATGAAGAGATTAAGATCAACTTAGTTGACCAAGCATCTTCTAAGCTTCCTGAAGAGTTTGACGAACTGTATGACAGAGTGCTGGAGTTTTTTTCCGAAGCGGGGGAGTGGGAGGAGGAGCATGGTTTGTGCAATCTGACTCTGCTGGATGAACATACCAACCGTAGTTACGGCAATGCTGTGTTTGCGGTAAAGCGCCAGAGATTACTATCCTTGGATCAGGCCGGTATTTTTGTGCCGCTGTGCACCCGCAACATTTTCCTGAAATGCTACAGCCCCCAGGTGGGCAATGCCCTGTTCTGGGCTGAGCATGACCGAGAAGCTTACGAAATAGCCATGCTGGATACACTCACTCACTTTTTCTGCGGCAGCAAAAGGGAAATTCAATGAACCTAGGCCAACAAATCACCTACATTCAGCTGCTGCAACAGCATACACATATCCAAATCCCGATTATTCAGCGTGACTACGCCCAAGGCCGGCCTGATGAGCAAGAGGTTCGTGATACTTTCCTTGCCGCACTGGAAGATGCTCTGCTCAAGCCCACTCATGACGTCAGCTTGCCGCTAAATTTAGACTTTATTTATGGCAGTGTTGAAGAATGCCAAGGAAAGACACAGTTCCTCCCTTTAGACGGGCAGCAGCGTTTGACCACCTTGTTTCTGCTTCATTGGTATTTGGCATGGCGCGATAGCGCCTGGGAAGAATTTACAGCATTGTTCGTGGCAGAGGGAAAGTCTCGTTTCCGCTACGGAGTTCGGCCTAGTAGTAATGATTTTTTTGACCAGTTGGTGGTGTATCGTCCAACCGAAGCTGTGGACGAGGTGGTTTCGCTTGCGGACATTGTATGCGATCAACCTTGGTTTTTCCGAAGCTGGCTACGCGACCCCTCTATCCAGTCTGTTCAAGGAATGATGGACGCCATCCATGAGCGCTTTGCAACCCATTCGAACTTATTCGCTAGACTAGTAGACGAAGCTCGCCCAGCTGTCACATTTCAACTCCTAGGTCTGCATGACTTTGGCCTCTCGGATGACCTTTACATCAAGATGAATGCCCGGGGAAAGCCTCTCACTGAGTTCGAAAACTTCAAGGCTCGTTATGAGCAGTTGCTTAAAACTAAGTTTGTAGATCGCAGGTTTTATATTGGTGACAGCTCATTTCCCATCCATGAATACGTGTCCATCCAACTGGACACGCATTGGGGAGACTTATTCTGGCAATTTCGTGACAAAGAAAGCAACCTATTTGATCAAGCTTTCCTTCGCTTGTTTAGGGTGGTGGCTTTGGTAACGCGAGACTCAGGGGGAGAAGCATTCAATAAAGATACCGAGCTGTTGCGCAATATATATAGCACATTGTCATTCCAAGACTATCACCACCGAGATTGGCTTGATGAGCGTTTTTCTACGTCGCTTATTTATTTGCTGGATACGTTACACGCAGAAAAAAATAGATTGTACACGGGGTTGCTAAACGATCAGTTCTTTAATGAGTCATCCATACTAGGCAAAATTATTAGTCCGTACTTCACCTCCCTAAGCTATAGCGAAGCGGTGCAGTTCGCGGCCTATGTGGGCTATCTCCACAAACATGAGGGCAAGCCTGGGCCAGAGGCATTCCATCACTGGATGAGAGTTATCAAGAATCTGTCAGTGAATACTACCTATAACCGGGTAGATGATTTCCGGCGTAGCGTTGAAAGTGTAAATGCACTTTTGATTCATGCAGATAGTATTCTGGAGTATCTAGCGAATCCAGACAACTCTGTGGATGGCTTCAATAGGCTTCAAATTAACGAGGAGCGCATCAAGTGTGCATTGATACTAGCCCATGAAGGGTGGGGGCCTCTTATCCAAACAGCGGAGGTACATGGATACTTTGCTGGACAAATTGACTTCCTAATAGAGTACTCAGGTGTAGCGGACCAGTTTAAAATGGTAGCTCCCTGTGACTGGACCGCTGACCAACATCTTGAGCTCCAGCATGCCTTTGAGCACTACTGGAGCTGGGCTCATGCTACCTTTTCGAATGTTGGCTTAAAGGAATTAGGTGCGTACTATTGGCTGCGGGCTCTTTTGAGTTTAGGGGACTGCTTGCTGCCAAAGGGAAAAAATCAGTCCTTCTTAGTTGATCGTGCAGATGATGAAGCCAGCTGGAAGCGATTCTTACGCTCTGAAGGAAAACGCGGTCTGCTGAAAAATCTGTGGGACCGAATGAATCCACATATTGACTTGTCGAATCAACTACAAGATGTCATTTCTAGTGCGCCCCTGAGTGAGGACTGGCGACGATTGATTGTCGATACTCCGGCAGTCATCAAGTTTTGTGAAGCTCGAGCCCTTCGCGTTGAGTCTAACGAGAGGGTTTACATACTAAAGCGCAGTCAACTTAATGGTGAACATGCCGAGTTGCTCACATTCTGCCTTTATCAGAAACTTAGGGATAAATTGCAAGCTTTTAACAATTTAAATATAACTTATATGACCGCAGTCGGTACTGCCTTCTGCCCTTATATCAGACTGATCTGCCTTCAGACTGAGTGGTGGCCTGAATTCAGCATCGTCGCAGAACGCAGCCAATTCATCATAAGTACATTGTTACCTACAAAGGAAATTGACCCACAAATTGGTGCCACGCTTAGAGACATTTTTCACTTCCAAGAAAATGATTATTTTCAGATAGCGACGGACAGCCGTGATGTTGAACATGTGTTGGCGCAGCTAAATGGATACTCTGTGAGTTGCTAGCTGTTGTGGTTGTATGGACTGACCCCATTAAGTTGGTCAGTCCACCGATCCTTTATACGGTTTACCGCCGCTCTTGAAAAAGGGACAATTCATTTGCTCATTTGCGAGAAACCAACACAGTAGTCAAGCCCTCCCTACGCTCAGCTATCGGATCAAGCGATCGACTTTCTCAAGGTTCTACGGCTTACCTCTGACAAATATCTATTCCCTTCGCAAGCCACGAAGAAGCCAATCCAGCAGAAGTATCTAACTGAAAACTCATGGCGTTTACGTGAAAGCGGCCAAATGCTTGATATACCTCATTGGACACCCCACGATCTACGTCGTACAGTGCGGACAGGATTATCCCGCTTGCAATGTCCAAACGAGGTAGCTGAGGCTATATTGGGGCATACGCGCGGTGATGTTGAGGGGATTTCTAACTTGTATATGTATGACACTGAGTGCCGGACATGGCTGCAGGTATAGGCGGATTACGTAGATGAATTACTATAATTTTCTGATTGTAAAAAGAATTATGCGGATAGAGTAACCTTAGCGCTGAACTCACCATGGCTGTTTGGGCGTTGTTAGGAAGTACATTGGGCCATCATAGGGCATGAAGTAGCGCTCGCCCCATAGAGTCTTGGAAATAGGAGAATAATTGTGAAGCTATGTCTGACCATTGGGGTTTCGAAAGCACCTCCGCTTTCATATTTGCCTGGAGCGATTACAGTTGCTAATGAAATGGGGGATTGGGCGAGGAATACCGGATTTGTGACGGAGGTTATTACTGATGAAAACAACATACCTGTCACAATAGATCGCATCAAAAAAATTCTTCTCAAAATGCTTCCAATAAACGACGAGGTGGAACTTTTTATTTTACATTTTGCAGGGCATGGATTTCGTGACGGTGCAGAACAAAACATTTGGCTTCCTAGTGATTGGCACCAAGAACTGCGTGCTATATCTGTGGAAGCACTGAAGTCACGGCTTTACAGGCATGGAATAAAAAGCTTATCGATTTTTGGCGATGCGTGCCGGTCGCTACCTTCAGATATTGAAACAGCAGATATTTGCGGTGATCCGGTTCTTCCTCGAGGACCTTATGAGGTTTCTATCCCTGCTATTGCTCGTTTCAATGCTGTTGTGGATGGTCAGCAGGCGTACATGCTCAAAGGAGATAATATTGCCCCATCCCGATGCGTTTTTTCTACGGTTTTGCTCGAAGGTCTGTGTGGTCTAAAGGACGAAGCGTTTGATAAGTATATTCCGGATAGTGTGATTCCTGACTCGCTTGCATCATTCTCTTCGGAACGATTAAAGGAGATTAGCGAAATATACGATTTGAATTTTTCTCCCGATTTCGCCCCCGGTTTCCCCAGAGATCATGCAATTTATTTCCTTCGTAACAAAGGGGCTAGTAATGTAGTTCTGCCAAAATGGCCAGAACCGCGTTCAAAATATCAACTGCATGATAAAAATGAAGAAGATATACAGGCTGGAATCTCTGGAGTTAACACTAAAATATTTAAGCGGCATGTCCTAGATAGCTTATTTCTGCACCTAAACCCTGATATGCCGAAATTCAATTTGGCTATACGTGGTGCTGTGCCCAAAAAAGTATGGAGTACATCTTCAGTCGAAAGATACTCGAATGATGATGATGGAGCAACGTATTATGTTGATGTCGCTGCCGAAAATGCCGTTCAAATTCTTGTAGAGTTTGAAGATGCTGTTTTTGCATCGGCGGTAGTGTATGCAGATCTCACTACGGTGATAAGTCGTGATATCAGTGGGGGCATCAGTTGGGCTTGCACTTCTGGAATGGCTTTAACTACTAGGCGTTTGCGCTCGTTTATTGCCACGATAGAGAATCTTCAAGCAGGCAATCTTACGGCTGATAAAGTAGACAATATAGCGGCGCAGTTACGTTCAGATAAGCACGCTAATCCAACATTGGGCGCCATTTCAAGCTATTTGTACGATTATACAGGAGATGTGGATAGCATACGCCGTATGGCCTATTTTTATATCCAGCATAATCAACCTATTCCTTTCGACGTGGCCTTTATGGGACTCCTTTCATTTAAAAAAATAGGGCTTCACGAGACGTTGGTAAAAGTTCCATCAGTAAAGGCACGAGCTCGATCTAACGCGAACGATATGTTTCCACGCTGGGTTACTGGAGCTACTCATGAGAGAATGGGAGTGGTTGCTGGGCTATGGCCTTGGCTCCGTCAGGGGTGGGTATTCATGGATGAACCTGAACCTCAAGAAAAAGCTGTGGCGGAAGAAATAAGTAATATTGCTACATTTTTACTACCTTCACCGTTTACTTCATTCAGTGCAACAGGAGGAAGAATGTTGATTGAAAAATTCCATCTGGAGGTAAGTAATTGAACGTGTTGATGATTCATGGTATCGGGCAAGAAGCATCGACTAAAAATGAGCTTCTCGAAAAATGGACAGCATCTCTCCATAGTGTTCAACCTGGCTTGCTAGGGAGTTCCTCAATTGAAATGGCATATTACGGCGAGATTCTTGCCAACTGGACAACAGGCAAGACAAAACAAGCAGTTGCATTGGGGGAAGGGAGTATTGAAGTTGATATGGGCAATGCCGATGAACTGAAATTCCTCAGCACTGTTTTAAACGAGTTTGCCATTAAAAATAATATAGACGAAGCCCAAATTGCTGTTGCAGAAGGCGGCATTGTACCTATGGATAATGCTATCGTAAGGCGGCTTGTAGGGCTGGCTCGCTTGGTTGAAAAACTCGCTCCGGATAAAGGTAATCTTCTGCTTCGACTGATAAGACAGGGGCATACTTATCTTTCGTCACCAGGGGCTGCAAAAGCGGTTGATGACATTGTACGCCCTCTTTTGCTCAGGACTCCACAGGTCTTAATTACTCACTCACTCGGTACCGTTATTGCTTTTAAATTACTACGAGAGATGGAAAAAAAAGGGGAAGGTATTAAAATTCCACTTCTTATCACCATGGGTTCACCTCTTGCTTTAGAGGCTTTCAAAGCAAAACTTGGCCCGCCGCGTCGTAAACCTGTTTTTGTCGAAAGATGGGAAAACTTCTATGATCCATCAGATTTCGTTACTCTAGGTAAACCGTTGGATGAGAAAAATTTCGCTAGCGATATCTTTAACGATGGTACGGTCGATAATAATACTTTCAATGCTCACGGAATTGTTGGTTATCTCCCCCATCAAGGGGTCGTCAATGCGCTGAAACGTGTTTTATAATATCCTAATCGCAATCGTTGATAGCAGGACGATAAGGCCAGAGAAAATGGCGTCTTCTAGACTGAAGAAGACGCTTATTACGGACTATTATATAAACGTATAACTCTCTGTTTGTTCACTTCGTCAGTTTCATTTCCTGACGAACCATTTTCATATAGTTAATAACGCGTTCTTCCAGTTCCTGCTTGAATGTTTCCGAATAAATGAAATCGACATTGTCTTTTTCTGTACATGCAATGAATGCCTTAGCTAGAAATCCAACCAATTGATCGTATTTTCTGATGAATGGGATTGTAAAGCTACCGTGTACTCCTTTTACTTTGATAATAAAGCAAAGAAATTCCCCCACAAAGCTTATATCTTTACATTCATCTTTAACAAAAGTGCTCTGGAAGCAAGTTACAGGAAAAATGGTGAAGGTCCGATCATTTCGAGTTGTATATTCATCCTCCTCCTCATCTTGGCAGATTTCCACACTTCTAATTTTTAGATGATTATCTTGATAGGTAGACCTGAGTAAGAATTTTGGATGATCGACCTGAAGTGTACCATCAGCGTTAAATTCAGCTTCTGCGTAAGCGTAAACTACATCAGATATCTTTTGGAACTGGCCATTATAGTATGACACAAGCTCGAATCCCCCACCGAACAGGTCAATAATACTTTCGGACTCAAATTGATCTTCATATTCTTCAATCAGGTGGTTTGCAAACTGCTGGAGTGCCATACATGTACCATGCACAACTATATCGTCTTCTGGTATATCGAAAACAGCAATAGGAAACTGCTTATAGTAATTTTTAGCATGCTCTGCCCCTGAACCACCGACATGTAGTTCAAAATACTTATTGGATATACTTGGCTCAGCACCGAAGTTTGTGAGCTTGATTTCATTATCCTCAACACTGAGCACGATTGCAGTTAATGCTAATTTATTGATCTGGTTTTTAATTAGAGTATCAATAAAACGTTTTCCTGTTAATTTAATTTTCTCCGCAAGGAGTTTATCGATTAGATATGTTGCTTTGATTATTTCATTAACGCTACCGGCAAAAGCAACGGCGAAGTATTTGTTCACAACAAGGATTTTTTGGCATAGTCCAACGACTGTGTGTGTCATTAATGGAGTACTATCAACAGAGGGGCTGAATGATGGTATCTGAAAAGGGCTTAACGGGGTGTTTTTGGAGCTGGTAAGAAGAATGTCTGCCTGAAGAAAACCGCCGTTCTTTAAGCGATACCCTGCGATCATTGTCATATTTAATGCACCTAAATAAATGATAAAAATAGATTATATCATCACGTGCATTCAAGTTGGCTGATCTTACCCAACAATAGTGGACACGCGACTAAGTGAGTAAGCTCTCAATCAGAAGTAGCTAACATGACAAAGTCCGTATCAACCAGCAAGAGGCCCCGTAAATAGTACTCCCCTGAGTTTCGTCAAAAAGCCCTAACGCTTGCCGAACGCATCGACGTGGCCACCGCTATCCGCGAACTCAGTCTATACGAATCGCTCAGTGTCAGCATAGTTGTCGCCCCGTTTGAAAATGAACCTGAAAGTGACAGAGTGACAGATGAAACGTATTTGCCCGGAACGAAAGGCCAGCCGAAGCAAGGCTTGTGGATCTCGGTCTGCAGCTCGTCTCATTTCTTATAGTCCGGGCGTCGGTTTCCCGTATCGGATAACGTATGTTCATCGTCTTTCCTTAGGTGAAATCCCTCAAAACCGTAATCATCGCCGGGAGTTAAAAAATGGAAGTAGAATTTAACGTAACTGTATTGCGGTATATGCAAAAATGGCAGCTCAGCAGGGATCATCCCTAGTGTGACATCTTCCAAGCCTGAAGAATGACGACAAAATCGACTACAATTGTACCTTGCACACTACATCGGCTAAATCTTGTTTAGTGTCGACAGCTGTTGCGATTGTACTGACTATACATGTGCCTGGCCGATGAGAATTGATAATGAAAGGAGCGTTAGCAGGAAGACCTTTTTCTGATAAAGTTGCCGGGTGTATAGCGAACCAATATAAATCGGCAATAGCCATAATAGTGAATGTGATAATCTTTTTCATGGGGTTTCCTTCTGGGACAAAGCATCAATTACTTACCCAAAAGGAACCCTGATGTTAACTAAGGTGATTATAAACCAGATACGTTTATATAGAACTGACCATTATTATCAGTTTTCTGTATATCATAGGTTATTGGTAGTTCGGTCGTGTTCGGCAGTTTTGATTGTTCATCTGTCATGGTCATTTGAAGACTGGCTGCGCACTGATAAGTATCGACAGAAGAGTCATAGTGCGTTGTTCTGACCTTAATAACCTTCAGTATCAAGCTATCGGTATTACCGGGAACCATGCCTTCCAACTGAGAGTTTCTGAGTTGCTCAAATTGTTTTTTAATCTGTTTGTGAGCAATATCCACAACCAGATTTTTTGCATCATCACTACTGCATTTTGGCGTTCTCTTGCCGCAGCCAGCCAGCAAACCAGCAGCTATTAATACCAGAAGCATTGTTCTTTTCATCTAAGATTCCTTCGCTAATTAAGGCACATTTACTTCTTATTAAATAGACCATCCATTGCGCCTGCCGCAGAAGCCCCGCAGTATTCTTCGCAACCACGAGTCATCACGCTGGCCTTACCGTTTTTCAGTTCACTAATTACTGCAACACACTGACTGGTATTGTCATTCCAGACCCAGCGACGCTTCTGGCTTTCTCCGGCAGCTATTTGCTGTGCCGTTCCCTCTATATTGCATACGCCCGAACTATCCCCCGTTGAGGCATTAATGTTGAACTCAGCATTACTCTTTCCCGGACTCAGGGTTAGAACCGCTCCGGGTTTTACGTACTGCGTTGCCGCGGCTGGAAGTGCTATGGTTACCATTAATAAAACCAACAATTTTCTGTTCATTAGTTCATTCCCTGTTAAGTGATACGGATGTTTTTGGTGATTTTCCCCAGTGCCAGTGGTCTGCGTTTTTCCACATAGAAATAAACGACGTTAAATGCGGACTTGCGGTGATTGCCTCGACCGAGAGAGGGCCAGTTGCGGAAGGATTCGATCTGTTCTTCTGAGTAGGGCGTGTCAGAGAAATCAAACAGCACAAGCAATGCTTTGCCGTCGTGCTTCATCAATTTCTTTACTTCTGTACTGTTGACGGTCGCGGAGACATTGGAACGTGCCGCAGTTGGTTTACGTACTGCAAACTCAACGGCTACATCATCAATGACAAAATCAATGTAACCGTGTCCGGTTACAGTTCCTGGCAGCTTGCTTTTTACTTCCGGTGAGACATTATCTGCAAACCAACCCAGCAAATAGCAACGTACCAGAGGCAGTAATTCCCGCTCGCTACATTCGTTCAGACGCAGGGTTTTGACAAATTCTCGCCGGTAAAGAGAACTAAAAAAATACTCAAAACATTCCGTTATTTCAGTGATGGTGGTTGCCATGACTGCATCCTTTACCTGCTTTTAGGTCCAGTTTTAAGGGCATACCTTTCCGGCCACAATGTTTCCGGTGTGGTATCCAGAGCCCCGGCAATAATGCGCTCAGCTCTGGGATAATGACGCTCTAAGGCGTTATTTAATGTCCGTGGCGCAAGGCCGTGACTGCGTGACAGTGACGCCAGCGTTAACCCTCGCTTGTGAAGTGCTGCCACAATATCGGCACGATGCCAGTTCCCTGAACTTCCTTTGCTTTGCTTTTTCTGCGATGCTGTTGAGTTACGCACAGTATTAACTCCATGGAATCAGTACATGGATATTAAATGCGAATAAAAGATACCTTTTCAAGTTCTTTTTGTATCTATTTATGGGTTTTCATATTAACGCATTGATATCTGGTGAAATTTATATGAGCAGCAAGAAAGCAGTATCGTCTATACCGACCCATCCTGAAGCTTCTGTTGAAGAGGGAAAAGACTGGCTGACAGCAGAGGAATTCACTCACATTGAGGGGATGCCGGGCACTGCGCGTGGCGCCAGGATGCGCCTGGAGAAGCTGGCATCTCTGCACCCGGAAATACGTCGTAAAAGGACTGCCGGGAAAGGCGTGGTTTACCATATCAGCGCAGCCACAATGTCGCTTGATGATGAGAGAAACAGGGCTAGGGGTGAAGCGTTTACTCTCACCGACAGCGATCGCCAGCTTAGCCTCTGGATACAGTTGTATCGCAATATGTCGCCAGCTTCGCGGGCGCAACTGATGGAGCAGGCCCTTAGGATGGTAAAAGATGATCTGATGTCTAAGGGGCCTGAAGTTTCTGAGCTGGCGGTACAAATCATGAAGCTGCCCGAAGATAAGCGTAAGAGCCTCTTTGAAAAGCTGAATGGGAAGGTGTGATAACGTCAGTTTTCCGCCATGCCAGACAGAAGGAACCACACCGGAATCCTGACCTGTCTGACATGGCAGAATGGAAAGTATGCCATCACTTAATAATGAATAAAAACCTATTGTCAGTTATTTCATTTCTGAACTACATATTAGTTTCTCGTTGTTACTATTTGCATTGAAAGCATATTTTTGATATAATACTATTGCTGATGAACTATATTTTACCCAGTCAGTACGTTGTCATGCACTTACCATTTATTCGGTGATTAAACCCCACCTGTGCTGGTGCAGACATAACGTCTTATCATAATATGTTGAACAGGAAAATCACTGATGAATATTCTCCATCAGGAAGGGCTAGCTATGCCCGTCGATCAGGAATTAATAAATATCATATTAAATGAAGCGGGAAATCCACTGCCGCATAAAGCCAGAATTACAGCCGTCAGTCTGTTATTTAAAGACCTGAGTTACAGTGCTGAAAAGGGCGGTTACCATCCTGTCGAAATACGGCTTATTTCACGCAATGATGAATGGTATTTCGATTACATTACCGACTTCAGTTATATAGGAGTGGTTTACCCCGAACTGGAAAAGGAAATTGATATCAGCTGGAGTCAGCAATATGTCTTTCTGGCTCATGTTGGTGATCTGTCTGTTAATGCCGGAAGGGAGTTGTTTGAACTCTGGCAATCCAACTTTATTCAGTATCACGCCATGAACGTCTACACCATTACCGTCCTGTGGGAAAGCTAATCCTTCTGCACTAACTATCACTACTTTATGGGGAATTATCTGTGACGACTGACAGAGGGATACGTGCGTCTCAACAGGGCGAACTGGACTGTCTTTGCGGTGCTTATTGCGTGGTTAACATGCTGAGCTGGCTGTATGACGGCAGGGTGAAACGACGCCCGTTAATGAACTGGCTTATTCAGACTTATCAGCAGCGCTGGCCTTTGCATGAATGGCTGACTGAAGGAATTGAAGAAGACTGCTTAGACTGGTTAATAGCTCAGGTGTTGCAGAAAGGGCATTACCGCCGCCAGTTCCCGGTTGAAATCACCAGACCCTTTGCAGGGAAGCGGGGGTTAACAGACGGGCGGCTGTTCAGGGAAATGCAGCGGTTTCTTGACGTCACTGACCACTCTCGCCTGATTATGCTCAGCGACCAGTTTCACTGGTCCCTTCTGGTCAAAATGGACGAAGAAATGCTCTGCTTCTTCGACAGCAACGGGCGAACCACCATGCCCCGTAAAGCTTTCTCCCTGCGTACTGGCGTAACCCGCCGCCAGCTGTTTCCAGACGCCATTTACTTCATTGAACGGGAGTTCTGACATGACCATGTTTACCCAGCGTGAAACCCGTATCCTTGACCAGGCGCGTGACATTATCAGCCGGTACTACCAGCGTGGCGTTCAGCTCTGTTCCCCTGATGATGTTCGGCGGTGCGTAATGGTTGAGCTGGCACCGCTTGAACATGAAGAGTTTGGCATCATCCTGCTCGATAATCAGAATCAGCTGCTGCACCGCGAAATCCTGTTCAAGGGTACGTTAAACTCGGTCAGCGTTCACCCCCGTGAAGTTATTAAGCGTGTACTGAAACATAACGCCGCCGCAGTCATCCTTGTCCACAACCACCCCAGCGGCGAGCCTGAACCCAGCCGGTGTGACATCCAGTTGACCAAAAAGCTTCAGGAGCTGCTGGAGATGCTGGATGTGCGGTTACTTGATCACTTTATCGTGGCAGGAACTGAAACGGTGTCGATGGCTGAGCGAGGACTGGTGTGATGCTGAAAGTTACTTGGTTTAATGTACGTTATTGCGGGTTACGCGCATGAGCAGGGCAGCGTTACGTCAGGTCGTGCCTATGGTGCAAACTACGGTGTTCGATGCGTATATAAATGGTCTGGCACCCTCGGGGCGGCGGGGTATCACCAGCCTGTTAAACCGCAGCGCCAGCATACTTAAACGCGGTGCGGATGCAGCAGACTATCCGTGGGAACAACTTAACTACGCCGCCGTCGCTAAAGTACGTGCGGCACTGCTGGATGACGGTTACGCCGTGTCATCTGTCAACATGGCGCTGTCAGCACTCCGGGGCGTGGCGCAGACGGCTTTTAACCTCAATGGCATGGATGCCGAAACGCTGGCACGTATCCGGTCAGTTAAGCGCGTAAGTGGCGATATCCAGCGTAAGGGAAGGGCGTTAGAAAAGTTGGAAATCCGGGCACTGATTCAGGCAGCAAAACAGCATCCGCAACCGGTACGTCGTTGTCGTGATGCCGCCATGGTGCTGACGCTTTGTGGAACGGGCCTGCGGGCCGGTGAACTGGTTAAACTTGAGCGTCGGGACTATGACAACGGTATCCTGACAGTGAGGCAAGGGAAGGGGCGTAAATACCGTGAAATTCATGTGGCGGATGCAGTGGATAAGGCTATCTGCGCATGGCTGAAAGTTGGCGCAGATGAAGCTGACAGTGCACTGTTCAACCGTATCCAGCGCAACGGTAAGGTCGCCAGCCAGCCGCTGACAACAACCGGGTTAACGGGTATCCTGGCTGAGTTACAGCAAACGGCAGGCATAGCTCGTTTTACTCCGCATGATATGCGGCGCACCTTCATCACCCGTTTGCTGGAGCAGGGTGTGGATATCAACACCGTCCGCCAACTGGCAGGTCACAGCGACATATCCACGACAACCCGCTATGACTGTCGTGGTGAGAGCATGAAAATCAGCGCCAGTAAACGCATCAGGTGTTTTTAGCTGTTGAGCCGTTGCCAGACTCGGCTTCAGTTTTATCTTCAGCACTTAACCGCGCATACTTTTGATTCTGGACTTTAATCAGTGCATTGATATTTTCAGGCTGAAGCATCCACGCAACATCCTCACGCGCCCATTCTTTACCGTCAGAGAGACGTTTTAACCGGGGTTTCCATATTCCATACTCATTAAGTTTTTTTGCTACCGAAGCATATTTCTCACGATCTGACTCCCCCGTATGAAGCTTGTCAAAACGACCTTTTACAAGCTGGTAAACAGTATAGATTTCCAATGCCTTGGGGGACCTGGCTGGAACTATCATGGGGTACTCCTCCAGCCCATAAATCCCGTTTAGCTCTCCCTCATTGAGCAGGTCATTAAACATGTGATTCACGCAGGCACTCAGCACATCCGCTGCTTTCTCTGCGTCGAATTTATCCGGGCTAAAACCTGCTCCCGTCAGTTTCCGGGCAATCAGTGCCAGTTTTTGCCGGGTATCCCGTCCCAGATAAAGCTTCTTCTCCAGAAATTCAAAGACCTCGTTACTGCTTTTCCGTTCCCGGTGGCATTTAGCGTCAGCCTTGTTGCTTTGGTTACCAATCACAGCTCACCTCCATGAGAGTGTTGTGTTCAAAATATCACCATTGAGCCTCAGTGGCCAGCGACCCTTGATGTGATCGTTCTGGAGCCAGAAAAAGGTGATCTCGGATGACATAAACATGCACGATGCCCTGAACGTGCTCAACGAAGGCAGCGTTGGGCGAATCCTTGCATTTTTTAGTGGTTGTAAATAGCCCCGCTCCTGAAACAGCTCAAAGGAGCACAAGCATGAACACCAACCGTATTTTGCGTAAAAAAGAGGTTCTTCATCTGACGGGGATCTCGTCAGCGACGTTGTACCGACTCATCTCGAAAGGAGTCTTTCCTTTGTCAAAGAAGCTAACGGGCGACAGTGGCCGGGCGGTGGGTTGGCTGGAGAGTGATATCAATAACTGGGTTAACAGTCGTATGCAGGCGGGAGAATAAAATGAAAGAGATAATAGCTAAAACAAGTTCTGCGAAAGAAATAGCAGTCCCCTGGTTTGAAACCATGGGGAAACAGGTTGGGTTATCGAAACGTGCTACCGCTGCCATATTAAGGGAACAACAGTTGCGGATACGTAAGCTTAACCGGGTATCTGCACGGATTTTGTCTGATGCCATCAAAAGAGGGGAGCACTGGTGGGAGGATGAGTGCAACATATACGGTAAAATAGCGTGTATTCTTAACAGGTGTAGATATATTCCATGTGGAAGTGGAGCCTGTGCGCAATGTAACGCTGCCAAACAATTACATTACCAGGGCGTTTCGGTTGGGAATAGTTTACCGGGTCATACGACGTTAAATTTAGCTTATTTAAGGCCGACTGATGATGAATATTTATCTGGCTGGACTGCAAATGACTTAGTTGAACGGCATCAGGATGGTTTTTAATACTCAGCAGTATATAGCAATTTAGCCTGAATAAAAACCGGACACATTGCCCTGTTGCTTTACTCAGGTGGCAGGGTAATGAATACAACCAGGAATATTAAATGAACGAATCTTATTACTTCAGAACATCAGACCCGGATTACATTCGCCATGCACCGTCAAGGCTTGAGATTTTAAGTAAAGCATTCCCCACTATTATTACGCAGCAGGAAAGTGAGCATGAATTGCAGCGTCTTATTCATTTACTAAATAAACTGAAAGGCAGCAATCGCTGCTATGACGTCATTGCCCAAAAACTCAGGCAGTGCAGAAACGGATCTCCTTGCAACAGTCTTGTGTGCCCACATTGTCAGCGGGAACGCATTCTACAGCAACTGGCTATATGGCCTGTTCTGCCGGGCAATTCTGCAGAATACGCAGGAGTGGTTCTGTTTTTCAACAAGGACATACAAACTCCGCCGCCGTGGAAGAACACTGGTGTGCTCAGGGCGCAAATAGGTCGTTATAAACAGAGGATAAGTCGGGTACTTAACCGTCTGGGATACGCCGGACCGGCCACAGGCACCTTTAGTATGATGCGCCATATGCCTGATGACCCAGAAGAGCGTATTTTCTGGATCCCACAGTTGTGTTTGCTCCTGCCCAATGACAGCGCGTTGATTAAGGGGCTAAAAGCGCATATGTCGCGGAGTGGTGGAGCATTTATTGATGCGTCGACTGTCAACACGCCGGTGATCGGGCTCAGGTATAAAGACCCCGCGAGGCTGATTTCATGCGCCATGAATCCAGTCTGGCGCACATCGGATTACACACTGACTGATAAAGACGCTCTTGTTAAGTCAAGAATGGAGCCACTGAAAGGCCGGACATTGTTAAAAAGCCTGCTTACCCTAGACTCACTCGGAACAGGTGTCGTTTCTTTTTCGTTTGGGCAACACACCAGAGAAAGTGCACTGATTAACCCGTAGGGCAGCATCTGCAATGCACTTTTGCTGTCGATCGAATGTAGTGGAACGACGAATAATACCGGCGACCACTGCAATTTCGTTGTTGTAAAACTGCAGCGCTTGCCAGTGATTCTGCTGGCATTGATGCACTTTAAAATTCCAACTGTTCCGATTTTAACGTAACCGTCTGTTTTCTGCAGGGTCTTACGGATGCCTCTGTGCACCCGATCTTTGTCATCAACTGACGAGTTAGCGCATCTGCGAGGGCTTTCTGCGTTTCAGCCAGTGAATATTCTACACACAATGGGGGGAGCGGTCAGCGAGCACCATTACTATTGAGCGCAACGGAGAGCCTGGGGACATGTAGCACGAGGGAGGCTTCATTCCATTCTCATGTCATTAAACGATACGGCGAACGAGCGCAGTGAGTGAGGGAAGGCGTCAGCCTGACTAGGGGGAGAGATTTGCGACCGGAGTGGAGCAAATCATGGGCGGAGCCCATCCTCGCGACTGGGGTTTCGACTTTCAAATTGCCCGACTTAAAAACTGATGAAATGGTCTGCGTAAGAGTCCGCGTAATGTTCAATGTAATAGCTGATGCAACGACCCCATGCTGAGACAGGGCCGTGAATACAGAAAAGGATTATCTAGTGAAGATCCCGAAGTGGGTTTATGACCGTATTACTGAAATAACGGATTATGTTGTGGGGGATACGCAATGGGCGGTCACCCGACGGCAGACATTACGGTGGTTCCTGGCCCACATATGGCTGGAGGCTGACGATGATGGCTGGACTGTATGCACGGTCCGGGATATGCGGAGCTGTTATGCCAGTCTCCAGGGACAGTGTGAAATCAGCTATCAGGGGCTGTGTTATATATCCACCTTGGTCGATTTCCTGCCGACACTGCCGGATATTGAATTTCGTGCAGGGAAGGCGAGCAAAGACCTGGAAAAGCGTAGAGCCAGTGCATGGCGGTTCAATCCGCAGCAATCAGTGTCTGCTTTGGGCAAGTTAAATCTGGTTGACCTTGAAACCGGTAAGTCTATCAATTTTCGAGATCTACTTAAGACAAACGGGAAAGCTCCTAAGCATGCAATAGAGGTTGAAAAACGCCAGACTGACCTAAAGCGAAGGGAAACGGCGTTCCTGGGAAAGGTTGCGCGGGGGCGCATGAGTATACAGTTTGTGAGGGAATTACGTAGCCGGGAGCCTGATTCCTATTACCGTGCAGGAATACGCAGCCTTAACCATCTCTACAATGGCAGGATTGAGGGACAATATGTCACTTACGACCATCATTATCGTCTGACGTTTGGAGGGCGGTATTATGATCAGGCGTTCCAGAATCTACCCAATGAGTTGAAAGCTAAGTTTCGTAGCGGTTTGCTCAATTATGATATCGAAGCCTGCAATCTGGCTTGTCTTAACCATCTGTTCAGGGAGTATAAAGTCGATTACTGCGGGGATGCTTCTATCTATGCGGAGATGATGGCACATACCGGGCTGACCCGGAAACAGTGCAAACAGATGGTCCATACCACCACCTACAGAATTGGGCGTGTAACTATTGGTATTAATGATGGCCTTGGGGCAAAAGTGTATGAATGGTGCGGTAACCGCAGGAAAAAGGCGCTGAAGATTTTACGGTGGTGGAAGCGCTATATCAGGCCATTGAAATGTGCGCTTGAGTCATTGCTGGAACGTGTGCATGACACACACCGCAAGAACTGTTCATCACCGCGCAACTATCATCGGTACGCCAATGAAGTCGGATTAATGCTGGATTTGAATAGTGAGGAGTATCAGCGTGAAAAGACTCACTATCAGCAATATGCGCGAAATAAGGCACTGTTGGCGTTTATGATCTGTGGTGTGGAGCAGGCGTATATCCGTGAGGTGGTCAGTCTGAACCCTGGTCGGGTCTGCATGCTCGATCATGATGGTGTAGTGGCAACTGGGGCGCTTTCACTGCCGGACTGGCGTGGCTTCACAATGAAAGAGAAGGAGTAAAGGGCTACTGCATCAGAATTGAACTGGGGGGGCAGAATTCAGTAAGCCACAACAATATGAACGGAGAAGCCAAGGTGAACGAAAACAGAAATTACTGTACTATCGCAGCACTTATCTCGGATTGAAGCTTAGTCAATCTATTTTCATCTTGAACAGTACAGATAAAAATTATGTCAGAGATCGGCGCAGCGCCCGAGCAGGGCCAAATCGTCAAACTGCGCCACAAGATATGGGCAGTAACTGCAGTAAACATCACCCAAGCTCAAACAAAGCATGTGATACATAGGCTCTCTCTGGAATGTCTGAGTGATGATGCGCTTGGCGAAAATATCCAGGTGATTTGGGAACGAGAAATCGCTCCAGCAGTTGTCGAATCAACCTCTTTGCCTTGTATCACAGGTCACGACGATCCGATCCTCTTTGATGCATTTATTCGTTCTCTTCAGTGGAGCGCAAGCTCGTTGGCTGTTGGCGATATGCTGCAAGCACCCTTCCGTGGTGGTGTACAGATGGAAGAGTATCAGTTGGCGCCTGTTATCCGCGCGAACAATATGCCCAGGGTTCGACTTTTGCTGGCAGATGATGTTGGTCTGGGTAAAACCATTGAAGCGGGCTTAGTCACTCAAGAACTGATCCATAGTCATCGAGCAAGTAGTGTACTCATTGTTTGTCCGGCGCACTTACGAATTAAGTGGGTTGATGAGATGGCTGAAAAGTTCGGCCTCGAGTTCAAGATCATCGATCGAGATTCCGTTCTAAAAATGCGGAAGGAGTACGGACCTAGTATTAACCCTTGGGCCAGCTTTCCTCGTCTTGTGACATCAATTGATTATCTCAAAACAGAGCACCCTCGTCGTTTGTTTGATGAGTTTATTCGGCGAAGACTAGAGGAAAGTCCTAACAACAGGCCCTGGGATTTGCTGATCCTCGACGAGGCTCATAACGCAGCACCGTCTGGCAAAAAACAATATGTCCGAGACTCTGAGCGCACATCGCTGTTGCGTTCGATTTCTGAACAATTCGAACACAAGATGTTTCTCACAGCTACACCCCATAATGGTTATCGTGAGAGTTTTACAGGCCTACTGGAGATTCTGGACAATCTTCGTTTTTCTCGTGGCACTGGCCTTGATAAGACGCAGCTCTCAGCCGTTACGATTCGACGTCTGAAAGAAGACATCACCAACCCAGACGGCTCGCTGCGTTTTCCAAAGCGTGTAATTATGCCTAGAGATGAAATAATAGACCCACAGCTGTATGTCACACTAGACCATGAAGAACAACGTCTATTCAATCTTCTAAATACTTACACTGAAAGCCGATTGACCTCTGTCGACAAACGTTCTGAACGGCCTCTACAGTTCATCCTAACGTTGCTGAAAAAACGAGCTTTATCTTCACCATTGGCGCTACGCGAGAGCCTTATCGTACACACAGAAAATGCTGGCATTAAGGGTGAGCTTGGTATTGGCGAATCATTATTTAACAGCTTCGAGCAAAAAGAATTGGAAGACTGGAGCGATGATGAAGATAAAGAGGACAACCTAGAGGCTGCGACAAGAGCCGCCTCCAAACTGATTTCAGAGCTGTCAGCAGATGAGAAGGAAATGCTTCAGCGTATGTTTGAAATTGTTGATACGCAGGTATCACATTTTTCAATTCAGGAAGATAGCAAGGCGGCAGCGCTAATCGGGTGGATCAATAGAAGTCTTCGCGATGGTGATCAATGGAATGGCGAACGTGTCATCATCTTCACAGAATATAAGCACACGCTCAATTATTTAGAACGGATTCTTGAAAAGCATGGATTCCGTGATTTCACCAGAACCATCATTGGCGGCATGAAAGACTCCGATCGGCAAAAAATCAACAATGAATTTCAATCACCAAACAACGAAACTAATATCCGTATCTTACTCGCTACGGATGCTGCCTCTGAAGGCGCCGATTTTCAGAAGCACTGCCGGAATCTGATTCATTATGAAATCCCCTGGAACCCGACCCGACTTGAGCAGCGTAACGGCCGCGTAGACCGTCACGGACAAAAAGCAGACGAAGTTCGCATTCATCACTTTGTGTTTAAAAACCAAGAGGACTCCGAGTTTCTTAAACATATCGTCGATAAAGTCGAAACTATAAGAAATGATCTAGGCAGCGTTGGTGCTTTAATCGCCGATAACGTAAGAAAAAAAGCGCTGGGACAAGCTGTTAACCTTGCTGCCATTGATGATGACGCTCGCAGACGGCTTGCACAAGAAGAAATGGCTCTAGAAGCTCGGGATAATGAAAGCGTCACGCAAATGATCGATGTTTTGAACCGGGCTCGCAGTGCACTTGATATCTCTGAAAGTAATCAGCTTGACCTGCTATGCCAAGCGTTGAATCTGGAAGGCTGTTCTGAAGCAATCATGGATTTGGGTGATGGCGAGTTTTCATTAATACACGTGCCAACGGCTTGGACAGAATGTAAAGCCTACGTCAGCACAGACTACCTACAAAAGCGTTTTTCATTTAATCGAGACAATGCTCGTGCAGATGATGCGGTGGGTATTGTTCACCTTGATCACCCACTCATGCGACGGGCAATTTCTACCTTTCGTGTGCAGATGTGGGGAGTTCAATCAACCAAAAACCAGTTAAACCGTGTAACCATCACGGAATCCTCCGAGATTACTGTACCTGTCCTCATTGCCTGGGGACGTTTAGTATTGCTGGGGCCAGAAAATAATCGACTCCACGAAGGATTAGTCCGCTGTTCGCTCTTAATTCAGGAGAACACTCTTGTCCCGCAAGCAGTTGCTCGACCGGATGATGCGATTTATTTTACGGGCCATCTAGAGAGCGTAAAGGCACTTATTGCACCACTTATTGAAGCTATTACGCAACAGCTTTCGAACGCTGCCACAGAAGAAACTAAAGTATTGATCACTACTCTAAATGAGCGTGGTGAGGTGGCCCGTAAACATGCACAAAGCCTATCGACAGAACGAGTTATGGCAATTCGTAAGGCTATCAAAGATTGGCAGAGTCGCTCTTTGGACATGCAGTTACAGTTTGTGTTTGATGACGAAGAGCAAGATCAGAGAGAGCAGGATTTAATTGCCCTACAATACAGACTTGAACAGCTTGAACAAGAACGAGAAACTGAGCCAAAACGCCTACGAAATTTGTATAAGGTTACAAACAAAAAAATGTATCCGGTTGCACTAGAGGTAATTTTGCCTAAGGGGATTTACTGATGGCAATCAATAAACGTATCGCAAACCGGCAGCACCGCTGGCTTTCCAGTGTTGAAATTACCGGCGTCGTATTAAGCGAACCCGTTCTCGCTGATGTAGGCAATTTTCGCTCGCTCGATAAGGCAGAAATTGCAGTATTCAGAAAGCAGCGGGAAATCTGGAATCTGCCTAAGGGCATGGTGGCAGGAAATGGCCAGCCCACCTGGATTAACTTTATCCTCGAAGACTTTCTCGGTCTCAAAGACAAAGACTACTGGCAGGTAGGGGCGGCAATTCCAGCCGACAGGGTGGTTAACCTGCACGAACAGCAGGAAGTTCTACGCCCAACTCGCGTATTGCTCGATGAAGGCAACGCGGTGATGTTGGTGCTAGAAGTGCCACGCGAGCAATCACTGGATAAGCCTTGGCTGCAAGACAAAGGCCGCTGGAAGGCATCGCCCACAACCAAATTCGAACGCTTATTGCGTGAAACAGGTGCTGAACTCGGCTTGCTCACCAATGGCGAAGCCTGGCGCTTGGTGGTGGCGTCACCTTCAGAAACCACCTCATGGATGACTTGGACAGTTCAAACCTGGAATGACGACACAAATACTCTAGCGGCGTTTAAGGATTTATTAGGTGAATCACGTTTCTTTGCTGGACCGCGCGATCAGGTCATTCTTGAACTGATTAAAAAAAGCCGTGAGCGCCAGTTGGATGTGGCAGATCAGTTGGGTAATCAAGTACGCGAAGCCCTACAAATTCTGGTGCATGAACTGGATAGAACCGATGCCGAGTTGGGCGGCCAATTTCTGAAGGGATACAGCGAAGCTGAAGTATTTGAGTCTAGCGTTGCCTTTATCATGCGCTTGCTGTTTACCCTCTATGCTGAAGAAAATGGTTTGCTGCCCCATGGTAATGTCACTTATGACTGGTCCTATGGCGTATTGCACCTACTCACTGAGCTTGAGGAAACTAGCCGTCTGGCGCCAGAAAAACTAAAACATTCCTATGCTGCTTATGCACGCCTGTTAGCTAGCGCGCGTATATTACATGATGGCAGTGTAGACCCGGATATCCGCATTGCCGCTCACGGCGGCCAATTGTTTGACTCTGACCGTTCACCATTGTTGGAGGGCCGGGCGAAGAATGGTAAATGGCTAACAGAGGTGCCGGAACCGCCTAAGGTCAGAGATGCGGCCATCCGCGATATTCTGCGCAGCCTGAAATATGCCAAAGCCGATGGTGTGCGCCAACTGGTGAGTTATCGTACGCTGGCCGTCGAGCAAATTGGCCATATGTATGAAGGCTTGCTTGATCGCCGCGTGGCCAGAGCACCCATTAACCAAACTCTGCTGCTGTTGCAAGGAGGCCCGAAGATCGACGAACCCGCCGCCGTGAATGCAAGCGAGTTTGTCGGGCTTAACGAAGCTGCGCTGATCAAAGCCATAGCCCGGTTCACCAGTAAAACGGCAGGCACTATTAAGAAGGTATTGGAACGCAACGAAGAGCGACAAACATTGGTGAACCTCGGCACCGATGATGCTGAGTTGCTAGCGCAAGCAAAACCGGTTGAACGCTTTCTACAACCTCGGGGCATAGTGCGGCCCGGTGGCCTATACGTTACCCACGGCCAAGAACGCCGGTCCAGCGGGGCTCACTACACGCCGCCAACTCTGACCGAGCCGGTGGTACGCCGCACTTTAGAACATCAGGTCTATGTGAATGTGGAAGAAAAACCCGGTTTATTGGTTGAACCAAGGTTAATTAAAACCCCGCAGGAGATTCTGACCCTTAAGGTCTGTGACCCAGCGATGGGCTCCGGTGCATTTTTGGTACAAGCCACCCGTTATTTGGCTGAACGACTTGTGGATGCTTGGGAGCGCATAGCAGCCGCACAGCCAGACAGCATTTTAACCATGCCCTTTGGTACACTTTCGCAGGGGGAGGCCAGCGAAAACCTGATGCCGGAATCTCGCGAGGAACGTGTTGTATTCGCTCGCCGTTATGTGGTGGAGTATTGTATCTACGGTGTTGATATCAACAAGCTCGCAGTTGAAATGGCTAAGCTATCGCTTTGGTTAACAACGTTATCCAATGATCGCCCTTTTACTTTTCTAGATCATTCACTCAAACATGGGAACTCTCTTGTTGGTCTTACCCCGGCGCAAATTAGTGAATTCACTTGGAAGCAGGTTAGTAATAACTCCGGCCCACTATTTGCGAGCCAGCCTGAGCAAGAAGTCGAGGAAGCAGAGAAACACCGCGAAGCGATTCATAATATTGCAGACCACGATTTCGTCAGCAAGGAAAAGGAAAACCGCATCGCCGAAGAAGCCCTTGCCAGCATCCGTATGAAGGCGATCTTGGCGATTGCTGCGTTTTTTGACGGTGCCAATACTAAACAGCGTGAAGCAAAATTAGTTGAATATCGCTATTGGCTGGATCGTTTGGGGAAAGACGAAAAGGCGCCTATCGAAATAGATAAGATTGTGTGTGGACTGACTTCAGGTGAAAAGCCCATTATTCCATTTTGCTGGGAAGTTGAGTTTCCAGAGGTGTTCCATCGTGAAAATGGCGGTTTTGATGCGTTTGTAGGAAATCCGCCGTTTGCCGGCAAGAATACAACCATTGAAGGCAATCGTGACTATTTCGTTGATTGGTTAAAGTTGATCCACGATGAGTCCCATGGTAACTCCGATTTAGTTGCTCATTTTTTTCGCCGCACTTATGAACTATTAAGAAAAACGGGTGCTCTTGGACTAATCTCGACAAACAGTATAAGACAGGGAGACACGCGCCGAACTGGACTAAAATACCTTACTGGTAAGAATGCACAGATCTATTTTTGTGTAACAAGAATACCATGGCCAGGCAAAGCAGCAGTCAATATTAGTATCTTAACTTTATCGAAAGGAAATCACTTTGGAGATAAACTAATAGATAACAGAAAGAGGCCTTACATAAATTCGTATTTAATGCCTTCTGAGAAAGATGATGACCCGTTCCAGCTTAGCGAAAACGAGGGGTATGCGTACCAAGGGAGCATTCCGCTTGGGCGAGGATTTATATTTGAACAAGATCCAGATAACAATGAAACTAATGATATTGAGCTTGTAAGCAGTCTTCTCAAGGGAAGAACTGAAAACTGTGAAGCACTTCAATCCTATTATGTAGGATCTGATTTTACTAGTTCAACAAAAGCTACTGGTAACAAGTACATTATAAATTTCAAAGATCATGATGAAAGTTATGTAAAAAGCAAGTGGCCAGAACTTTATCAAATAGTTTTCGAGAAAGTTAAACCAGAGCGGGACAAACAGAAGAGAAAGCCTAGGAGAGAAAAATGGTGGCAATATGCAGAGAAAAGCTTGGGATTATATAAGGCGATCTCTGGATTGGATAGAGTCCTAGTTTGTAATCAAACAGGAAAATTCACCAATTTCTCATACCTGCCAGGAAATTCTGTTTACGATCAGACATTACTAGTCTTTGCCTTTTCAGAGATTTGGACGTTTGGTGTTTTACAATCTACCGTTCACGATGAGTGGGCTCGATTTTTTGGTGCCACATTAAAAACAGATAGAAAATACACACCTAAAGATTGTTTCCGCAACTATCCATTACCTAAGCTCTCAAAATCTGATGATTTCTTAAGCGAAACAAGTAAAAAATATATCAAAAAAAGGCAAAATATCATGGAAAACCGACGTATTGGTCTCACAGAGATTTACTCTCTATTCCATAACCCTAATATTACTGACAAAGATATTTGTGAATTCCGAACTTCGCACGTTAATCTCGATAAATCTGTTTTATCTGCATACGACTGGGATGACATTGTTCTTCAATATATTTTCGAACAGGACTATGAGGTGGATGAAGGTAAAAGCATTCCTTGGCGGTATCGTTGGCCAGATGATATACGCGATGAAGTGTTAAGCCGACTTCTGGCACTCAACAAAGAGCGCCATCAACGAGAAGCGCGCTAAGTGTCGTAAGGCATAAGGATTTCCTTGTGCCGCAGCAATTCAAAATGTTCGGCAATTCGCTCACTGGGTTGTCCCTTCGTCCGAACGCCCATTTCCATATTGCGATCCAGCGCATACATGGTGAGATTAGCTGAGGTGACTAAAGCATCGTGGCGATCGGCGACCAGCACCTTGGCATGTAGTTTAAGGTGCTTATCGTCAGCGGGGATTCGCCACGTAAGCAGTTTTGGCAAGGCAACCCCTTTGGGCCACAAGGCGATTAAGGTATCGCGATTGTTTTTGCCATAGCCTTTTTCGCCCTCGTCCAGCACCATGGTAACTTTTACACCTTGCGTTACGGCATTAGCCATCAGCTCGATGATATTGTTAATAATTCCTTCATAATCTTTCTTTCCCGCCAGCCAATAACCCACCACTAAAAGTTCTGACTGAGCAGCGGAGATAATATCCTGTACCACTTGGCGTGTGGCGCGTAAGTAGGATCCTTCCACTTTTGGACCAGTCCATACCACTTCGGTTTGCGTGGCTTCGCCTTCGATTAACAGTGCCGTCTCTTTCAGCGCAGCCAGTTGCAGAACAAAGGCTGAGTTCGTGAGTGCTGAAAAATCACTGGCCCAAATGGTGATTACATATGCAAGGGCGCTTTGCACTGCTCCGCGACCAGCAGCAAATTTTGCGATGGTCGCGGAGCCCGACTGTGTGGTTAGTACTCCGCTCTCCACCGCAGATAGCACCTCAGCGAAGACATCGGCATTCATCAACTGGCGTACAGCCTGTGCCAAGACATAGGCAGATTTATTCCTGTTAGCAAACATGGCAACTCCTTGTTATTCGAAGTAAGCCATGTCACTGTATGCCATGGTAGGCACTAGGAAGTTGCGATCCAAAAAGCGGTTAAACGCCTCACAAGAAGTCTCTGGTGCCAGCACGCAGGCATGGCAAGCAGCCCCGTTAATGGTGGCATGCACATCGGGTTGGTGGTCTGCACACAGAGGGTCTGATGAGCAGCGTTTAGCATTTTCCAATGCGTTGTGTATTAAATTCGGAAATCGTTCTTTAGTGCCAAGATCCACCAGACCACCTAAGCTGCCTTCGGAATCCGCGCTGGCGGTGTACAACAGTATTCCGGCCATTTTGCGCTCGGGATCGGTACTGCTGTAGATACGCTCACGAACCGACGATTCGGAATAGCCGCAATCCAACGCCAATTGGCGCATCAACACATGGGCCAGACTGTGCAGCAAGAGATAACGCGCGCCGGGGAAGTCATCTGCATCCACACCGCGCTCAGCGGCCCATTCTTTGTATTTTTGCTCGATGGCGACGGCGCGCTTTTGTACGGCAGGCTCCTCTTCCCAGGCAGTTAAGGCTTCTTCTTTTAACTCCAAGAAGATACCTTCACCACGTACCTCGACGGCTGGCAACCAATCCTGCCGCTCTTTATAGATGGGTGCACGCGAGGCTCCCATCCCGTCGTCATCCATGCCCGAAGCGTAATCGATGCGGGTAAAGCTGGTGAGTGCGCGCACTTCCAGAAGTTTGCGGGCCAGAACGATGCGATCAACTTTTTCAGCGAGGAAATCGGGCACTTCGCCGGCTTCGAGAAAAAAGTCGGATTGATCGCCTTGGTTGCTGCCTTCGATATCGCGGAAGGCGTTCCACTCCGGCAGACGCAAATCAATCTCATCAGTTTCTATTTCACCACGCTCTTTCAACAGGGTTTGCCAAATATCTTCAGCTTTAAACTCTGTTAGCGCTGGAAACATTTCCATATCCAGCAGTGTTTGCAGTTTTTCCTGTGAATCGATCTTTTCAATCTGATGCTGCGGACATTTCTTCAATGCCTGGCCGATTGGGCTGGCTGCCTCTTTAATTGATAAGGCGCTGCGCACCAAGGGGAACCATCCGTTTGTGGCACCTCGTTGAATCGCCCGTAGCTGACCGGCGTGTTTACACTCATGCGGATCTTTGTTTTTTATCCCCAGCCAAGGACGCTTGCGGGTACATTCACCCAAGGCAAGACTGCGGTTTTCACCAAACGCATCACTTACGCTTCGTTTCTTTCCACAAGCACAATAGACCCATATATCTGAAACCGAGCCAGTCGTACCAGAATAAACCAACTGCATACGCTGCCTGCACGGATCACCTGCATCACGATGCACGTAAGCATGCCAAGGGAAATCATCTATATGCCCACTCGGACAAGCAACAACGAATGGCGCAGGTACAGTAGGCGCTCGCTTACCTTTACCACGTCCCGAACAGTTTGGAGCTTTACACTCAATTTCTTGCGTGATGTCGTTGTAACGGCATAGGTGATTGAAATTAGGATCTCCGCCATATTCCTTTTTCAGTTTTTCGGTTCTGTTCTCCGAAGAGGGGTATCCATATTTCAAACCTTTATACTCAGACAAAGTTGCGCAATTCGGGTTGCTACATACTTGATACCTTGGAAAAACACTAACAGGGACGGTTCCTTTTTTATATCCAAACCCACTACTTACAGGCTCAGCTTGAAAGAATCGGCTTACTCTAAGGGCTCGCTCTAATCGAGGCTCCCGAATCACCAACTCCTCCTGAGGTCGCCAGGTATCTATGCCAGAGACGATGACCGACAAAGTTTGTAGATCGACAATCGCACCGGGGCCAAATGTGGTGATTACCTGACTGGGACGAACGTCGCCAATCGCTCTTTTACTCGACATCCGTGTTACTCCTCATCACTCAGATAAAATGCCGCTGTTGGCTCAACTTCCCGCAGTGATCCGGGGGTATACCATTGGCCTTCGTTATCAGTACCCGACGTTTTCAGCAAAACCCGGGCATTGTTTGGTGGGCGCTCGCCACTTTTCAGCCAAGAATAGCGCAGCAGGTCATCTGCATAGTGTGCCCAATCATCTCGGCTAGACATCAGGCGTTCGTTAACCAGTTTGGCGTTTTTCTTGCCGACTAAGTCAGCTGCGCGCAAGGTAATGTCGGTGATCATCAAATCTGTTCCAGGCACTGCAGGATCAAAATTCTGGGCCTGCACTTCTCTCGCCATATTTTGGCCACCCAAACGCTGCATCGCAGCGAAGGCGCCACGCAAACCACGATCTAATGCGCGAGAAGAAAAAGGCGTTACACTGATGGCTTCCACATACCGGTAAAGCGCTGCATGGTAGCCTCGGAAGTGTTCGTAATGTGAAAGATCACGCGCACCCAGCCAGTTATACATGGTAATGACCAATCCTGGGTGTTTGCGACCTACGCGGCTGGTTGCCTGAATGTATTCAGCGGTGCTTTTAGGCTGGCCAGTTACGACCATGAGACCTAAGCGGTCAATGTCTACACCAACTGAAATCATATTGGTGGCCAGCAAGACATCAACTGGGTGCTGCTTACCCTGCTCGCGTGGAAATCTGTTATCAAGACGTTTTAACAGACCAGGGATACGCCAGGAATCCAGTCGACTGGTCAGCTCATCAGGATCATTGATATAGCGTTGCGGGAATCCTCGCTGCTGGGATAAATAGCGAAGACGCTTCTTAATGTCGTCTTCAACCAGACGACGAGCGCCACCCAATGCGCGCAGACTGTTGAAGTAGCCAACAACTGTTGCATAAGGGTCTGCGGCTTCATGGTCTCGCGTAATTTCGGCTTCACCCGCTGCCAACAGCGCTGCATAAACACGCACCAACAAGGTTTTGGTACTGGAGCCAGGGGCGTTCAATCCGACATAGAGGCGGCCAGCAGTTTTGTCGTCATCCTCTTTAATTTCCTGCTCTTTGGCAAAGAAGGAATCTTTGGATGACAAACCGCTAGGAGGAAAGATCGATAGGTCGCGGTTGTAGAGCTGACGAATTTGCTCGCGAGCTCGGCGAATGGTCGCAGTAGAGGCAATAATCTTAGCCGGTATCGAAACACCAGTTTCGACTTCCACCCGGGTGAGAAAATCTACTGCAGTCTCGTATAGGCCGACCATGGTACCCAGTGGGCCAGAGATCAGGTGCAATTCGTCTTGAATAATCAATTCTGGTGGCACCAACCGACGTGCTCGTTGAGCGTCTTTGACGACACGCTGGTTTGGCTTTTCACCATGCCCTGGCGTTAGATGCCCGTAGGTTGGGCTATATCTGTCGCGCAGGCCGAAGAGTGCCTGAGTTTCGCCCTTGAAGGGCATGCGAGCAAATTTATCCACTGTAGCAATAACCAGTGAAGGACACTCGCGGTAGATTTCGTCATCGACAACAACAACTGGTAAACCTTGATCATTTGACTTACGTGCACAGAATTCGCACTTTGGATTGGGGCACCGAACAAGTGTTCTTAGCCGCACATTATCAAAATCGTAAGTTTGATTTTCAGGTTTGCCTTGCTGGGTTACCAGTGAGGTGCCGCAGCGAGGGCACGACACCAACTGAACTGGACTACCATCTCGTGGTTTTTTGCCTTCGTCTAAATCTTCCAACGCCTTTCCAGATGCTTTGGCATCGTTTGGCGTAGTTGCTTTACCCACCCAAAGGCCAATTTTAAAGGGCTCCTGTCCCCACTTTTCAGAATTGCTCTTACGCACCAATTCACAGGCGCAGATTAGTGCCGTGGCTCGTTGAAACTGCTGGACCGTAAGTAGGCGCAAGGTATAGCGCATGATGATGGAAACGCCAGCGCTGGAGTCTAGGCCATTAACATCGCCGCGCAAGCGCCGATAGGCCAGTGTAAATGCCGCGAGCCCGAGATAGGCCTCCGTCTTACCACCACCCGTTGGAAACCAAAGTAGGTCAACGAGTTTGCGGTCTGCTGCAACTTTCTCTCCGGATTTGGGTTTATTCACCATACTGGCGATGTTGAGCAAGATGAAGCCCATCTGGAACGGACGCCAGGTACGGTTGCCCGAATTATTAATATCTTCGTCGAAAGGCGATCCAACTGTTTTTCCATCAGCACTATCTTTTGTGCGGCCTGCCCAAATGGCGTGAATGCGCTGATCCCACATAACGTGATTGGAAAATAAAAATGCCTCAAACGCATTATTCTCGTCTCTGATTAGCTCCAGTCCTTCACGCATTCTTCGGGCAGCATCTTTGCAGCACTCAATAAGCACCTTAGACGTATCAATATTTTCAGGCGTCGAGTTAAAGGGCACTCTCTGCGTTTCCGCTTTTCTATCGGCCACCCATTTCTCGTAGGTCAGTACGAGCGGTTCGATAGCTTGGAACAAATCATTGGGCGTTGCGCATTGGCTTAGCTCCCACATATCCAAGTTAAGACCGGAAATCGCTCCACTTTGGGCTATCAGGCTTGGCACTTCGAAGTTCGGAATAAAATCCGTGAATAATAGGCTGGCGCGGTCACGGGTGACGTTTAGGCCATCCCATCCTGCAGCGACCCCGTGCCCTGTGGCGAATTCTTTGGCATCACGATAGAGCATATTGGCTGCCGCAATTTCAGGATCTTTGGATATGTCTTTATCGAAATCTTTGGCGATGAAGATCGGGTATTTGTCAGCCCCAAACACCTGTAGTTTTGGTTGCATTAACCATTGTTGATCTTTTGCTTTGTCAGAATCGTCACCTTTAGGTCGGCGATTTACCAGAAATAAACTGACCGCCTTGGCACCATCAATATGGTGAACAACACCCTCCAGAAAAACCTGACCATCACCGTCGCCATCTTCTCCTTGATGTCTAAAGCCATCTGGAGTAACAGTGACTGACGCGGGCGCATTGGATTTTGATAAGGGAATCGGACTCAGTTTGCCAATTTTATCAACCGGTATGCCCTCTACTAAAACGGATCGCTGATAGCGTTTCCAATAGGTGCGGCCTTCAGATGAATGTTTTTCGCGGCGATAGTCGCCCCAGACAGCATTGGCATGGATGGTTTTTGTTTCCAGCGAAACCAGAAAGGACAGCCCCATAGATGAAGGGCTAAAGCCTACAATGAGCGGAGGTTGTGATTCGTGCCCTCCACCCTCGTCATCGTCATTGCCCGCAGCTAGTTCATCTTTTTCATAGTCGGGAATTTCAGACTTGAGGGGCGCCAAACGACCTATGATATATCGGGTTGTCGGAAATTCATTGATTGATTCGTCAGCTGTTGTTGGCCCCATTAGTTCCCGCTCGAGAGCTTCTAGAATTCGTGAGCGCGACTCTCGTTTGCTGCTATCAGGCATTGGCTTGTTCCTTTTGTTCGCGTTTTTGTGCTCTTGGACCTTTTCCTGTTCCTGGGTGGGCATCGTGAGTGCCACTTAAAGACAAGTATTTTTTCGGTACTGCTTTAGGCTTTTCCGGTGGTGGGCAATCGTTACGTCTTTTAGGAATCAAATTCAGCTTTTTACGAACACGCTCACCAAAGAACTGGCGCCGAATTTCCAAGCCAAAAAATTCGCCAATTGCCGGCGGAACCGCATTTCCAATTTGCATGTGCGCCGCACGTCGATCTCCGGAAAACTGAAAATTATCAGGAAAAGTTTGTAGGCGGGCTAGTTCACGAATCGAAAGTAGTCTGCCTTTCCAGTGGAAAGGTCCTGTTGCTGGGCCTGGCTGAGCTTGAATCGTCCAACTTGGTTTGTCTTTCGCGAGCTTTAAAAGAAATGACCAAAAGCGAGTTCTCCAACCGAATAAGGGAAGCCCACCCATTTTCTCGGTATGCCAGAGGTAGTTTTGGCCTTCAGGAATTGTTGGTAAAAGCTCCGCCCATTTGCCTGAAGGTTTAACCTCATCCAACCAAATATCGACATCCAAATCGCCAATCGAATCCCACGTAGTTAAATGAGGTTGCCCATGACTATTTGGTTTATCAGGATCGAAATGCGTTGGCGCAGGCAGTTTAAAATGCTTTCCATCTCTGTTGGCAACGATAAATACACGTTCTCGTGACTGAGGAACACCATAGTCAGCTGCGTTTAGAGATATTACATGTGGATGGTAATTAGTTTTTTTCGCTCGATTGATCTTGTTCAGCTCATTTACCAACAGTTGTAACCCTTCATCCTTGTCGGAATAAGCAATGCCTTTGACGTTCTCAAGCAATATCACTTCCGGCTGTGCTTCGCGGACGATATCGAGATAGGCCTTCAGGGTTTTAGCTCTCGGGTCGGTTAGTCGATCAGTATCGCCTGTAACCCAATATCCAGACTTGGAAAATGGCTGGCAGGGCGGCCCACCGGCAAGCAGGGTCAACTCTTTGGGCTTTAGTCCTGACTGTCTTAACAATTCACTGGGAGCCAATGCATGAATGTCACCCGGTGAGGCAAGTTTCCACTTGGGGTGGTTTAAAGCGAGAGTTTGCTGTGCAATGGGATCAATTTCTACGCAGAGCTTGTTAGTAAATCCGGCTGCGCTCAGCCCTAAGTCTAAGCCTCCGGCTCCGCTAAACAAGGAAATCATGGTTTTTGCCTGCTTACTACTCATGTATTGTTCTCGCCTTTTTGATATTCGAGCAGCTCGCCTACAGAAACGGAGAGATACTCACAGAGAGTATTAATCGTTTCTAAATCAATCCTCACCAGGGTCTCGTGATACATCCTCGTCAGGGTCCCCCTGTTTATCCCAGTGTCTCGCGAAACATCTGAAATTTTGAGTCTCCGCTCCCCCATCAACCTAGAAAGATGGCTTTTGATCATCCAAGATACCCATTATGACCTGCAAGAGGTAATTTTCGTCTGTTTGTGCTCACTTTACGTTATTAGATGATATTAGGGCAAGTTGCCAACATCACAGCATATTAGTCATTAGGTGTGGAGATATCGTACTGAATCGACTCTAAGTAGTTATTATTCTAGGCATCTTCACGATGCCCACTTCTGGCACTCAGCAGACGTTCGTAGAACTTACATGCTGTACACCGAAAGCTTTTTGGAAAGGTATGTGATCCCACCCATGTAATGTGGACACAGCCCTAAGCGAGATTTTCGTTTTCAAATTGTACCGGGCTGAGACCGTCACAGGCACTGTGACGACGCCACCGATTGTAATCACACTCGATATAATTAAACACCGTCGTCCGCATTATTTCCCGGCTGATAAAGCGTTCCTCGTGGATACACTCTACTTTCAGCGAATGAAAGAAGCTTTTCGCACACGTATTATCGTAGCAGAAACCTTTTGCGCTCATGCAGCTGTGCAGGCTATGCCGCTTCAGCAATACCTGATAATCCGCTGTTCAGTACTGGTCACCACGGCTTGTATGAACGATAACTGACTGGGCTGAACTTCTGGCTGGCTTTCGCCCGCAGTTCCTGACTGCGCAGTTTGGCGGCGATGGTTTTGAAATTGTATTCAGGCAGTTCTTCGGCGAGACGAGGCACACCATAACGCTGCTATGCCCCAGTGAATGCCTGACTGACAGCAATATCACAGATGAGCCGGAACTGGTGGTTTGGGCCGGCTTGATGGCGACGTTTGAGCCGCGCATACAAACCGCTTCGGGCAATCCTGAGCACGCGACACACGGCTTTGACGCTGAACTCAGCCTGATGCTTTTCGATGAAGACATACTTCATTTAAGGCGCTTCGCGAAGTCTGTCGCGGCCTTTTGGATAATGGTCAGCTCCTCTGTCTGCTCAGCCAGTTAGCGTTTGAGGCGGGCATTTTCAGCAGTCAGTTTGTTCTCCCGTTCTGAGGATGTCATTTGCTGCTGTTGTTTACTGCGCCAGTTGTAGAGCTGTGATTCATACAGGCTGACTTCACGGGCGGCGGCAGCGACACCAATACGCTCAGCCAGTTTCAGTACCTCATCGCGGAATTCGGGTGTGTACTATTTACTGGCTGTTTTGCTGGTTGATGCTGGTTTTGTCATGAGTAATCGACCTCTGGTCGAGAGTTTACTCACTTAGTCGCGTGTCAACTAATAGTGGGTAGGATTAATGAAGTGGGAGGGGGCCTGCAGGGCTTTGAAGTATATGGCTAAGCGTGCTGAACAAAAATTCCAGCAACTATGAGCATCTGATATTCACTGCTCACATATTCTATAGGTAGAATTGTAGGTTTAAATAATATATAAATAAATATCTATATTATTCAATAATAAAACACCAATGCATCATGGGGGTATGGGCGTCGAGATTCTCTAATGTACTCATCTAACGCGTTAGCGGAGTTTATTGTTTTCATGACGTCGCGCTATTGCTCATCGGTTCCCGTGACATTGTGCATTTCTTTTCATTGACTCATAGGCCGCATGATAACGGAGTCTTCAGGTCAGGAAAACAAGAAGGCGCGGCGGGCCCATGAATCGTCTTCCCCCTCCTCTTAGCCGCTGCGTAATGTCCATTGCTCGGGCTGCTTTTGACTATCCTTATATCAGGAAAAGCTATTTGTTAATAAAATGTGATCTATGTTACAATTATTTTACTATGAATATCTGCCCACTATCATTTATTAATTACCTGACGCAATTTGTTTTTAGGATATATCTCAGCGCTCTGCGAGTTAATTTCCTATGGTGGCATTGTTCGCGAGGTTAAATCTTTTTTTAATTCCTCTGTAAATGTATCTCTTTTTACCTAAAAAATGATTTGTTAGTATTTTTGTCGACCAGGGGATCTGGCTTTAATTAAATTATTAATATTAATTAATAGTCTAATTATTGAAACGGATTTTTCGGTGATGCGGAGGGCTGGAAATTGTTGGGTAAATAGACTTCGGCAATTTTATAGCTCCTTACTCTTTTAGGATAAAAATTTATAACGCAGGAATTTTCTATGAAACTGAATAAAGTTGCTATGGCTGTGGCATTAACTGCTGCTCTCGGCTCAATGTCTGCACTGGCTGATACCACGAATGGCCAGATTGAGCTTCAGGGTGAGCTGGTGAATACCGCTTGTGGTTTAGCCCCGTCGTCCAGCCCGGTAACCGTTGATTTTGGTCAGGTTCCAGTTTCCCTGCTGCAAGGCGGTGGTCAGGCAACTGAAACCAAAAACATCGAGCTGCAGTATTGCGATACCACTATTGCCAGCAGCGCCGTTGTTTCCTATACCCCGACTTCGGTTAACCCGAACGATCCTACTCTGGCTGCATTTACTTCTGGTACTGCATCCGGTGCAGGTATCGGCCTGAAAGACAGCGCTAGCCAGACTGTAACCTGGGGCGCGCAGACCACTCCGGTCACCCTGGTTGATGGTACTAACACCATTCCTTTCGTGGCGTTCCTGAAAGCGGAAGCGGCAGCGAGCGGTTCTACCACTACCGTAACCGCAGGTGCATTCCAGTCAACGATCAATTTCACCATCGATTATCAATAATCGATTTTGAATTATCGCTCGCGGGGAGAGTTCTCCCCGCGATATTGGAATAGATGCCAGATAATATGGAATTCTGAGTATGGTTAAGGATACAGAGAAAAAGAGACTGATGGCGTTATTAATATCGGGATTACTCTTTTCCGGACATGCTTCGAGTACTAGTTTTACGCCTGGCCAACTGGCGCTTTCCGGGGAGCTGGTGGCTGCCGCATGCGATATTGACCCTAATTCGCGGGAGCTATGGGTAGATTTCGGTAACATTTCCGCTCGCGATATTAATAGCGATCAAGAAGGTAAGCTTATCCGGCCTTTTTTAGTGCGCTTAATTGGCTGCGCCTCTTTCGGCAGCGTAAATCAATCAACGCCAGGCGCATATGCCACCATTACGTTTACCGGCAATGCTTCATCGCAGGACCCGACAGTATTAATTCCGGATGGTGAAGGAAAGGGATTTGGTATCCAGATTCGCGATCGCCATGGGGAAATTTTAACGTTTGGAGAACCTTCATCGGGATATCTCCTGAGTGATGAGAATAATACGCTGAAATTTACCGCTACGCTGGTGCCGGTTCAGCAGCATATTAAAGCCGGGGATTTTTACGCCGTCACTCGTTTTTTTATGGATTACAACTAGAAACAAGCCAGTGATTGCTGTTGGAGCTTGTTTGTCGCACACGATATTTTACTGAATGATTCGGGATGAATAGTCATGTCAGCAGAACAAAAAATAAAAATAATCCTCTCTCAGATGCTTTTTTTCTGCTGTACCTCTATGGCTTACGCCTCAACCGACGTGGAATTTAATACCGACGTACTGGATGCGGCCGATCGCGACAATATCGATTTAACCCGTTTCGCCACCGACAACTATGTCCCGCCGGGCGAGTACTTATTAGATATTAAAATAAATGGCCAGGCGGTCGGGCAGCAAAAGGTTCGCTATCTGGCTTCTAAAGACCAGAAGCATACCCAGGCCTGCATTAACGGCGAAATTCTTGCCAGATTGGCTTTGAAAGAGGAAGCGCAGCAAAAGGTCGCACAGCCGTTTGCCGATTGCTATGACCTGCTGAGCCTTCCTGGCGCCACCCTCAGTAACTACGCCGGGGTGCTGGACATCACCGTCCCGCAGGCGTGGATGAAATACAACGATCCGAACTGGACGCCGCCGGAGCGCTGGGACCAGGGGATCGGCGGATTTTTGCTCGACTATAGCCTGACCGGGCAATATACCCGCCAGCTGGATATGCATGAAGATTACAGCACCCTGAGCGGATACGGTCAGACTGGGGTCAACCTCGGCGGCTGGCGCCTGCGCGGCGAATATCAGACCAGTTATTACAGCGCGACGCATCAATTTGATTTCGATATGAATCAGATCTACGCCTACCGCCCGCTGCCGATGATGGCGGCAAAGCTGACGGCGGGGGAGATCTATCTTGATTCTCAGGTCTTCGACACCGTGCGCTTTACCGGACTTAATCTCGCCAGCGATGAGCGTCAGCTGCCGCCAAACCTGCAGGGGTACGCGCCGGAAATTCGCGGTCTGGCCAAGACCAACGCCAAAGTGACGGTGAAGCAGAGCGGACGCATCATTTATGAAACGACGGTGCCCGCCGGACCGTTTAATATTCAGGATTTACGCAGCTCGGTGCGCGGTACGCTGGATGTGCAGGTGGAAGAGCAGGATGGCTCAATTTCGACTTTCCAGGTTAACACCGCCAATATTCCTTATCTTACGCGTCCCGGCTACGTGCGCTACAACGTGGCGATCGGCGCGCCGTCCCGCTATAGCCATAAAATTCAGGGACCCGGTTTCGCTTCCGGCGATTTCTCCTGGGGGATCACCAACGCCTGGTCGCTGTACGGCGGTTTACAAAGCGCAGGGGCCGAATATACCGCGGTCTCCGCCGGTATTGGCCGCGATCTCAGCGTACTTGGCGCCCTCTCGCTGGACGCTACGGAATCCTACAGTCAGCAGTCAAACCAGAAGCGGCTTAAAGGGACCTCGTTTAAGCTGAGCTATGCGAAAACGTTCGACGAATATAATAGTTCCATTACCTTCGCCGGCTATCGCTTCTCGCAGGAGGACTTCCGCTCTTTCTCGCAATATCTCAACGAGCGCTATGAGGGTTACGACAGCCTTGGGCGTGAAAAAGAAGTTTATACCATCACCGGCAATAAAACGTTCTGGGCCGATGAGCCTGGTAAAGCGACCACGGTATTTTTGACCTACACCCATCAGAATTACTGGAACCGAAGCAGCCAGGATCGCTACGGCATCTCGCTAGGGCGCTCGTTTAACGTCGGTAATATTCGCGGGATCACCACCAATATTTCGGCCTACCGTTCGGATTACGAAGGGCGGAAAGACGACTCTATTGCTTTCTCGCTTTCCATTCCGGTTGGCGATAGTAAATGGAGCGGCCTCGACGTGCAGACCAATAACGGCAAAACCAGCCCGATGCTCTCCTATACCGACAGCAGCGACTACAACAACCTGTGGCGTCTGCGTGCCGGAGCGAGCCAGAGCGGCTATGCCAACGTCGACGGCTACTATCAGCGCCGCTCCCAGTACGCTGAAATCAACAGCAACGCCAGCTATCAGCAGGATCACTATCTCTCTCTGAGCAGCACCCTGCGCGGCGGCTTTACCGCGACCCGGCACGGGGCGGCGATCCACAACAGCGGCGCGACGCTCAATACGGCGCGCGTAATGGTGAACACCAACGGCATCGGCGACGTGCCGCTCAATGACGGTAAATCAAGAACCAATAATTTCGGCATCGCCGTTATTCCGGACATCGTGAGCTACAACAGCTTTGATACCCGGGTTGACGTTGATGCGATGTCGGAATCCATTGAACCGGCAAAAGCCATCAGCACCGCCACGCTGACCGAAGGCGCTATTGGTTATCAGACCTTTGGCATGGCGCAGGGCGAAAAAATGATGGGCATTATCCGCCTGGCTGACGGTACCTATCCGCCGTTCGGCGCCGAGGTTATCAACGGCGATGGCGTGAGCGTATCGATGATTATGGAAGGTGGGCAGGGATGGCTGGCAGGGGTGAATCCTCATGAGCTGCTAAGCGTAGTGTGGAGCGGGAAAAAGCAGTGTCAGATTGCCATCCCGCCGACCATAGAGCGTCGTTCGACAGCCGCGCTATTGCCGTGTAAATGACAGTGACAGTAATAAAAGGCCAAAAATGAGCATAACAAGCAACAAACTCTGCTGGATGGGCATTCTGATGCTGGCGGCGGTAAGCGGTACCGCGCAGGCGGGGGTTTCGCTGGATCGCACGCGTCTTATCATCACTGGTAAAGATAGCTCGGCGAGCGCCAATCTAACCAACACCAGCCCGGATATTCCGTTCCTGGCGCAATCGTGGGTGGAAGACAGCAAGGGCAACAAGATCACCTCTCCGCTGGTGGTTTTACCGCCTTTGCAGCGGATTAACGGCGGGCAAAAAGGGGTGGCGCGGGTCACCAAAACTGACGGTATTAACCAATTACCGCAGGATCGGGAAAGCCTGTTTTATTTAAGCGTACGCGAAATTCCGCCCAAGCCGGATAAAGCTAACGTCCTGCAGTTAGCCATGCAGTCGCGGATTAAATTATTTTTCCGCCCGACCGCCATTATTCCCAAAAGCAAAAGCGAGATTTGGCAGGACCAGGTCGTCTTTCAAAAGAGCGGCAATAAGATGACCGCGCAAAACCCGACGCCTTACTACATCACCATTATTAGCCTGTCCCGCGTTAAGGGTGAAAAAATCACTAAGTTCCCGGGAATTATGATTGCGCCGAAGTCCAGTCTGGAGTTCAGCGTGACCGATGGCGGCGTTAGAGATTTTGCGATGATGTATGTGAATGATTATGGCGGACATCCAGAGCTTAAATACCGCTGTGAAGGAAACACCTGTAAAGCGCTGCCGCCATCGCAGCAAGGGTAATTAAAGAGGAACCTGATGATGAAAACGCGTCTATCGCTTTTAGCACTGTTTGTATTCGGTATCAGTATGCCAGCGCTGGCCGACGCTGATATTCCGCTACAGCCGCAGCACTACAACCAGGATCATCAGGGGGAAGATGGCGGTAACGTAATATTCAATGGCTCCGTTTATGCCTCGCCGTGCGTGCTGGCGCCGCAGAGCCGCCTGCAAATTATCGAGATGGGTGAAATCAGCGCCCGCCGTTTCCATCAGGCCGGCGATCGGAGCCAGCCGGTGCTGGTTCGCGTCGAGCTGAGGGATTGCCTGAAAGGCGCGTCGCAGGCGCGCGACAGCATCGCCTCACGGACGACGGGCAGCAGCAAGCATCTCTACACCACCGGCGAGCAGGCGGTTCAGCTCACCTTTATCGGCGAGTCGGATGAGCATAATCGCCAGCTGCTGCGCCTGACCGGCAGCATCTCAGGAGCCGGTATTCGCCTGCTGGATGTCAAAGAGCGGGCGCTGGATATTAATCAAACGCAGCCGCCGTTTATCGTGAAAACCGGCGACAGCAGCCTGACGTTTATTGCCGTGCTGGAATCGACCGGGCGAAACGTGACCGCAGGAAACTTTAGCGGACTGCTGCGTTTAAAAATGGAGTATCTCTGATGGCGACGAGGGTTATCGGGCGGAAATCTTGCATCACGCTATTACTCTGCGGCGGCTTATTCACTCTCGACGCCAGCGCGGCGGTGGAAGGGGAAATTACGCCGGTTGGCGGACCAAAAATGTACAATATTGACGTCGCCAACCAGGATATTACCAATAACAGCATTGGGGCGACGATTCCTTATGTCTTTTCATTGGGCGGACAATATTCTGGTATCGCCAGCTGCACTATTCCAATGGAAGACCAGGCGATTTATTACTCTGCGACCGCCTCGCTGCTGCAGCAGGGCAGCTCGCCGGGGTATTTAAAACTCAATGATTATATGGATGTGAAAATTGAGATTTATATCCGCGGCCAGCGCATGGAATATCTTCCGGTGCCTTTTAATAATGAGTCAAACCAGGCTTATCAAAATAAATGCGTACCGCCAACCACCCAGTTTAACAACTTTGAGTCCGGCGCTCAGGGGCGGGTAACGTTTATGATCACCAAGCCGATTGTCAACGGTGTCAACCTGCTGGGTACTGAAATCGCCAAGCTTTATGGTCGACTTGGGAATTACAGCGCAGGGATGGGCAGCACCCCCATGTCGATTGTCTCGATTAATTCCGGGGTCATTACCGTTCCGGATAAATGTATTGTCAACTCAGGATCGCCGATCGTCGTTGATTTTAATACCATCCCCAGCGCGGGCTCGCTGCTTAACGGCAACAATTACAGCCAGTCCGTGCCGATTCAGGTGAAGTGCGAAGGGGGGAGTTTCGCCACCGGCAATTTAAATATTCGTCTGGGAATTCAGCAGGCCAATACCGCCAGTTTTAACAGCGATTATTTAGGCACCACCGGCGCCGTCGACCGCTCCAATCTTGGCATTATCCTGAAAGATTCCGGCGGCAATTTAGTCGCCGCGAATAAGTTTTATGACGTGCCGGGTTTTAATAACAATCAGGGAACCTGGAATTTGACCGCCGCGCCAATTGCCAATGCCGGAACCAACGTTCTCGAAGGGGATTTCCAGGCATCGGCCACCGTGGTCGCTGAGTTTCAGTAAGGGGACAGCATGCGTCAACTCATCGCATCAATGATACTCATAGGTTCGCTACCCGCGGCCGCTCCTGCGCATGCCATCGGAGAACTGATCGGCGGCGATTTAAAGTTCAAGGGAACCGTCGTTGCTCATGGCTGCAGTATTGTGCCTTCGTCAAAAAACATCACCGTGGATTTTGGCCAGATTTCAACCCGCACGCTATATGCGGAGGGAAAATCGCAGCCCAAAGCGTTTGTTATTGAACTCCAGGACTGCAGCACCGATGTTTTTAATTCCGTCACCGTGACCTTTAGCGGGACGGAAAATGCCAATATGAGCGACCGCCTGGCGATTACGCCGGTCGCGCCTCAAACCGCCAGCGGTATTGGTATAGGTTTTGAAGAGAGTAACGGCACGGCGATTTTGCTCAATACGCCGACCACCGCCGTCGCTATTTCCGATGCCAACATGCAGTTAAATTTTAAAGCTTTTGTTGAAGGCGAACCGGACGCCTTGAGTAACAAAACCCTGGAAACCGGCGCCTTCCAGGCAACAGCGAATTATACCCTTAATTACCAGTAGAATAGATCAAGGATGATGATAAATGAGCCGTCGTTTCTTTCTCTACGATAAAAACATCTTTTTCGCGGAAGGCGTACGTTCAGTGGTTGACGATCTTGCCATGCATGAAGGTGACTGCGCGTTCACAAGGCTCGACCATTTCTCTGAACTGATCAACACCCTGCGTCTGCCTAAACAGAAAGATGAACTGCGCTGGGTCCTCTGCGATGTCGACAGCTTGCCGGACGAGCGTTTTAACGCGCTTTACACCATTAAAGAGCACTACTGCCGGGAAAATCAGCAGCTGGTTATTTTATTAAGCGAGAATAATATTTCGTTATTCTTTGCGCTGCATTCACTTCTCCCGGAAGCAAGCTGGCTTTTGAAGAATGAGTCCCTGGATAACTTTTTTAAGTTCATCGAAGGTGCTGATTCTATGCCAGCGGAAAAAATATTTTTCAGTCGCTCTTTGATTAATTATACCCGGCAGAAATGGTTAGCCAGGGATTTTAATAATAGTATCTCCAGTGATGACTGGTGGTTAATGGAAGAAATATTCAAAGGGAAGTCATTATCACAAATTTCCTCTGAACAAAAAATAGATGTTCGTCGCCTGAGCCGCTGTAAACGGGGGCTAATGAAAAAGTTAAACGTTAAAAACAACGTAGAGCTGTTTAATATTTTCAAGTGCATCGTAGCTACCCCCTGCGTATAACAGCGGATAAATATGACATCAAAAGAATTACTGGCAGGTTACTTAGCCAGTAGGTAAGTGCAAGAAAAACATATTTCAATATAAATTGTTAAGGATCTAACAAATGCAAAAATTAAGTATGATTGAAGCATCAGCTATTATTGGCGGAACTTGCAAGGAAACTTGCACCAGCTCTTACGAGACCGTGGTGGTGGGCGGTGTTTCAACCTGTAAACAAGTGACTACCTGTACGGATAAGCACGGCAACTCAACCGTGACCATGAAAGATGCGTCCGACGGTATGTGCGTCGTGCCGAATCGCATCCGTCAGTAATTTCTGTTGTGGTATATGGAGGGGAAACCCTCCATATATTTCTCCGCCATATTCGCGAGCCTGGTATCAAATGAAGATAAAACCTATTACCGCTGTTGGCTATACGTTTCTGGTGGCGTTAATTTCGTCGCTGATTACCGTGCTGTGCTATCACGTTTTTGTATTTAATACGTTTGCATCGAACAGCAGCGAGCCTTCGGCCCTGCGGGAAATTGACAGCGCAATCGTTGCCAGTAGCCCAATAAAACATGACAGCAGCATTATTGAAGTGATGTCCTACGGCTGTCACTACTGCGCGTCGAACGAGGAAGATATCGAGAAATTCGCCGGCACATTGCCTGCGGAGAGTACCTTTGAAGTTATCCATATCACCGCCGAAAGAAACGGTCTGGCAATTTATGCGCCGGTTTTTGCCACCCTCGAAGTCATGGGGCTTGAGCGCCAGATGCGCGACCAGGCTTTTAACGCGGTAATGACCCGCGGTATCAATTTAGCCGACGATGAAGCGCTCAACGGCTGGCTGAAAAAGAACAATATTGATGTCGAAAAATACCATCAGGTACGCCAAAGCAAAGCCGTTACTGAACGCCTTGAATATATGGCGAAAATTACCGAACTCTATGACATAAACGCCACGCCGCTATTTATTGTGAATAAAAAATACGTGGTGGCGAAAGATCGCCAGTTTCCTGAATTTGCTGACTATATGCGCCAGCTGTTAACTCAGGACAAGGAGTAAGCGTGACGCGCTTTCTGATTGTCTGGAGCGTCTTCAGCGTAAGAAAATGGTCCGCGCAGCTGAGCTGGCGCAGTCGCCCGTTTACTGGCTACGGTCAAAAGGCGGTGCGTGGGATTATGCGTTTTACCCCTATGCCGCTGCTGTTGGCGGCGGCTCGGGCGTTGTGCCGGCTGCGGCTGTTGGGGCGACAATATCGCGGACGCACCGCCGTGGCGACGCAAAACTACCGCTGCCTGACGGGCGCCGATGGGCGAATTGACGCCGCATGGATAGCCATGCGCCGCCAGCTGCTGGAGATGGGTGCGACCTGGGGACAGCATCCGGCCACTTTGGCCCAGATGCAGGCGTGCACGCGAGCGCTTGATGCCGTAGTCGCTCCGCTGGCGGCGCAGAGAACGCCGGTTGTTCTCGCACCGCTGCACTGCGTGTCGGATATCCTTGCAGCGATGGTTGGAGCGAGGGTAACGCCGGGTAAAGCCAGCGTGGTGGTCTCTTCCAGCGCGGAAAGCTATACCGTCGCCAGCCGCAAAATGGGCGGCGTCGCGCTCTCTTATTGCTCCATCCATCAGGATAATACGTCGCTTGCCAGCGAGCTGATGGCGCTAATGAGCAACGTCTCGGAAGGGCGGGAAAATATGATTATTTTCCCCGATATTCCTGCCGACTATACCGTGCAGACCCATGAGGCGCAGTCCGGGAAAATAAGCTGTCGGCTATTTGGCCGCCCGGCGAAATTACATAGCGGCGTACAGCGTTTTTCCCGCATTGTCTCGGCAAAGGTGGTTTTTTATCACCTCTATTATCAGCAGGGGATCAAAATAAAAATCTTTTCCCCACTGACGCCAAAAGAGGTCGCGGCGAATCTGCCGTCGATGATTGAAAACACCCTGCGTGATTATCCGCAGGATTGGCTTTTATGGCATAGCCATTCGCTCTACTTTATTAATCACTGACGCATAATAATGAAAAAGATTATCCCTGATATGGTTTTCCAGGAAGAGACCAATGAGTGTGGCCTTTCCTGTATTGCGATGCTGGCGCAAACCCAGAATATTCAGTGTTCTCTTCCGGCATTGCGGGAAATTTTCCCGGCATCCGATCACGGGACTTCGTTAAGCGACTTATCTCTTATTCTGCAACAGATTGGCATCGCCACCGCGCCGGTGCTGTTCGATCACGAAGAACTCCATGCGCTGCCGTTTCCGTCCATTCTGCACTACGGCGCCAGCCACTATGTCCTGCTGGCCTGGCGCAAAGGGGATTACGTCTGCGTGATGAATCCGGCGATTGGCCAGCAGTGGCTGCCTTTCTCGGCGTTGAAAAAAGAGATTAGCGGCTACGCGCTGATCCTTGAAGAGTCTCCCGGCGTTATTGACCAGCAGGCGCCTGTTATTACCGGCGCACAGCAGGAGATGCCGCGGGCGATGAGCCTGAAGGAGACCGCGGCGGTGCCGGGCATTTATAAACTGATGCTCTTGACCTTCCTGGTGTCGCTCACGCTGTTTTTAATGCCGACGATGGTCAGCCGGGCGATCAATCAGGCTTTCTCTGACGTTCAGAATACGTCGTTTCCCTATTTGTGGTTCATCCTCGCTTTTGTCATTTCCACGCTGTTGGCGCTGGGCGTGAGGGTCATTAGCGAGCGTTTTATCCGCCGCTTTGTGCTGCTGAAGAGCGATATCGGTTTTTCCCGCTTGCTGAATAATCCGCTGCGTTTTTTTGAAAAACGCGCGCCGGGGGATGTGTTCAGCCGCTTTATCGCCTGGCAGGGCGGGATGCTGCAAAAAATCGAGCTGGATAACGGCCTCCGCTCGGACTGGATCATCTGCGTTATCGCTATCGGCATTATGTTCTGGATCTCACCGGTGCTGGCGCTGATTTCCGCCGCGGGCATTGTGGCGATGGGGCTGATTAGCGTCTGGGCCATCTTCCGCGACCGCTGGTATACGCAGCAGCTGCAGCTGAAAAGCGCGACGCTGAATGACTTTTTTATGGAAACGCTGCAGGGCGTGTTAACCATCAAAACCGCCGGGCTGGAAACGCAGCGTAAAGCGCAGTTTGCCCGCCTGTCCCATGACCTTTTCACCTGCCTCCAGCGGCAGAAAGTCTACCAACAGGTCAAAGAGGGACTGTATCAGCTGACCGGCAGCCTTGAGATGGTGGTCTTTATGCTGGTGGTGCTGCCGCTGGTGCACGCCAGGCTTATCTCGCTGGGCGACTTTTTTGCCTACAGCTTTTTACGGCAGATTTTTACCTCCTACGTCACGCGGATCTTCTATGCCGTGATTCGCAAATCACAGCTGCACGTGATCGATACCCGCGCGCAGGGCTTGTTTACCCGCCATGAGCTGGCCGCGCCCCTGTTTGCTCCGCTCAGCGGTGGCACGGTTCCGCGGCTGGCGTTTGAGCAGGTGAGCTTTCATTACAGCCCGCAGCGTCCGGTGCTTAATGCCGTCGATCTCACGCTGGAGCCCGGCGATCGGGTGGCGATTGTCGGCGATTCCGGCGCCGGAAAAAGTACCCTGCTACGGCTGATGGCCGGGCTTTTTTCCGCACAGCATGGGCGCATTCTGCTGGACGGCGAAGAGGCGACCGCCCGACAGCTGGCCTCGCAGGTGTGGCTGCAGAGCCAGGAAGACATCCTGTTTAACGCCTCGGTGCTGCAAAACATCACCCTGTTTGATCCGTGGTATAGCGACAGCGATCGTGGGCGAGTAGAGGCGTTGGTCGATAAAATGGCGCTGGGGCCGGTGGTTCAGGCGCTGCCGGGAGGGATGGAAGCGCTGATCCGCGAGAGCCATTCGGCGCTCTCGTTAGGCCAGCGTCAGCGGCTGATGCTGGCGCGGGCGCTCTACAGTAACCGGCCTATTTTGCTCTGCGATGAACCGACTGCCAATCTTGATGACGAAACCGCGGAAACGGTGATCGCCGCGCTGTGCCAGCACTGTCGCGAACAAGGCAAAACGCTGATCGTGGTGACCCACAGTGCGCCCATTCTGCATCACTTCACGCGGGTATATCGTCTGGATGAAGGCGAGCTGCGCGATATCACACAGGGAGAGGTGGGCCAATGAAGACAGGACTATTACGCCGCCGTAAGACGTGGCTGTTGGCGCTGGTCGCGATCCTCGCCGTTATCGCCGCCGTTTTTTACCCGCGCGCGTTTCCAGCCCAGGCTGAGGCGCTCGATACCGTGGCGCTCGATCGCGGGGATATCGAAAAGGTGGTGCTGGCGAGCGGAATTATCAAACCTGCCGTCCAGGTGAACGTCGGCGCCCAGGTGAGCGGTCAGCTGCGCAAGCTGTACGTGCGACAGGGTGAACGAGTGCGCAAAGGGCAGCTGCTCGCCGAAATCGACCCGACGCTGCAGCTTTCCGACTTACGCAACGCTACCGCGCAGCTGGCCAGCGCCAGAGCGCAAAAGCAGGCCTCTGAGGCTAAGCTGGTGCAGTACCGTAAAGCGCTGGCGCGCGAGCAGGCCATGAGCCGCGATGGCTCCGGGGTGAGCAGCGATCTTGAGCAGGCGCAGGCGCAATATGCCGCGCAGGTTCAGCAGATCGCGGTCAATGAGGCGCAGATAGTGCAGGCGGAAATGAGCGTGCAGACCGCCAACGCCAACCTCGGCTATACCCGCATTCTCGCGCCCATGGATGGCGAAGTGCTGGGCATCGTCACCCGTGAAGGGCAAACCATCGTCTCCTCGCAAATCGCGCCGACCATTCTGGTGCTCGCCGATCTCGATAAAATGCAGGTCCAGACCCGCATTTCCGAAGCCGATATCCAGAAAATCCATCCGGGACAGCCGCTGTGGTTTTACGTTATTGCCGATCCGCAGACGCGTTACGAAGGGGAGCTTGGCTATGTCCAGCCCGCGCCGCAGGAGGCGCTGGAAGAGCAAAACGCCGGCGCTTCTGCCGGTAATCAGCAGAGTAGCGCCATTTACTATAACGGCACCTTTGAAGTGGATAACCGCCAGCGATTGCTGAAAACCTCGATGACCGCTCAGGTGTTTATCCGCATCGCGCAGGTAAAAGACGTGCTGCGCGTGCCGGTCGCCGCGCTGGGACGTTCGCTCGGCGATGAGCGTTACATTGTGATGGTACAAACGGCGAGCGGCAGCGAGGAGCGTACCGTCCGCATCGGGATTAACGATCGTCAGTATGCGCAGGTGCTGGAAGGATTGCGGCCCGGCGAGCGGGTGGTGATCCCCCAGGACGCGGGGTCTGTTTGATGGCTAAGCCGTTAATTATGCTGAACAACGTCACGCGTCATTTTGTCGCCGGGACGCAAATTATTCCGGTGCTGAAATCCGTCTCCCTGACCATTATGCCCGGCGAGATGGTGGCGATTATGGGCGCTTCCGGCTCGGGTAAATCGACGCTGATGAATATTATCGGCTGTCTGGATAAGCCCAGCAGTGGTGAGGTGTATATCAACGACATCGCCATCCACCAGGCTGATAGCGCGGCGCTGGCGGAGCTACGCAGCCGCTGGCTGGGGTTTATTTTTCAGCGCTACCACCTGATGCCTTATTTGACGGCGGAAGAGAATATTGCCATCCCCGCGCTCTATACCGCGATGCCCGCCGCGGAACGCCAGGCGCGCATTGCGCTGCTGGCAGAAAAGCTGGGCATTGATGGGCGCTTACAGCATAAACCCGCGCAGCTTTCCGGCGGCCAGCAGCAGCGGGTCAGCGTCTGTCGGGCGCTGATCAACGGCGCGCAAATTATTCTCGCCGATGAACCCACCGGGGCGCTGGATAGCGTCAGCGGCCGGGCGCTGATGGACGTTCTGCACCAGCTGAACGCCGACGGGCACACGGTGATCATCGTGACCCACGATCGCGAGGTGGCGCAGCAGGCGCAGCGGATCGTCGAGATCAGCGATGGGCAGGTAGTCGCCGACCACGCCTATAGCGCGCGGGATAATCGTGACGTCCAGCGGCTGCCCGCGGTAGAGGATAACGGCCGGGCTTCGCTATCGCGCAGTATCGGCGAGTCGGTGCGCATGGCCTGGCGCTCACTGCTGGGACATCGGATGCGCGCCTTTCTTTCGATGCTGGGGATCATCATCGGTATCTCGTCCGTGGTTTCTTCAATGGCGGTGGGGGAAGGCGCCCGGCAGAGCATCATGAACGAGATTGGTAAGCTCGGTAATACCACGTTGGAAATCCGCCCGGGTACCGGCTGGGGCAGCAAGCGTCCGGATATGGAGCGGGCGCTGTCGCTGGATGATATCGCCAGCCTCGGCAGGCAGCCCTGGGTACAGGGGGTATCGCCGATTGTTTCCAGCATGACCACCGCGGTACGTCAGGGCTTTGATTCCTCGATAATTCTCTCCGGCGTTTCCGCTGAGTACTTCTCACTGCAGGGGATGCGTTTTATTCAGGGCAACGGTTTTACCCACCGCGATGTCGAGGATCGCGAACCGGTGCTGGTACTGGATGAAACCAGCAGGGAGACGCTGTTTCCCGGCAATGAAGATCCGCTAGGCAAAATTGTGCAAATCGCCGGCGCGCCGTGGCGGGTAATCGGCATTGCCAGCAAGCCCGGGCCGAAGGTGGTCAGCGGATTTATGTCGGCGTGGATCCCCTATACCTCGCTACTGCAGCGGATTTCCGGCGATAAGCCGCTGGAGGCGCTGACGCTGCGCTTTCAGGAAACGCTGTCGCCGCAGGACGCGGCGCGCCGTGCGGAAAGGCACCTTATCCGCGAGCACGGCAAAAAAGATTTCTTTGTCCAGACCGATGAGCAGCTGGCCAAAGCGCTGCAAAAAACCTCCGACTCCATGTCGCTGCTGATCACCGCGATTGCCGCTATTTCATTGCTGGTCGGCGGCGTCGGGGTGATGAACATCATGCTGGTTTCGGTAACCGAACGTACCCATGAGATTGGCATCCGGCTTTCGGTCGGCGCGCGCCCCTCGGACATCATGCATCAGTTCTTAATTGAGGCGGTGATGATCTGCGCCCTCGGCGGACTAACGGGCGTTTTAGGATCCTGGGCCGCCGGTAACCTGTTCGCCCTGTTGACGCAGGAGTTTTCTATGGTCTTCACCTGGCTGCCGGTAGCGATGGCCTGCGGCTTTTCCGCCCTGATTGGCCTGACGTTTGGCTATTTCCCGGCGCGTCGTGCGGCGCGGCTAAACCCGACGGAGGCGCTGGCCCGCGAATGAGACCGCTGACTTTATTACCATTCATTGTATTGCTAACGGGCTGCGGCAATTTGACCCGCAGCGACTATCAGCGCCCGCTGCTGTCGGTGCCGGAAAGCTGGCAGCGAACGGAGGGGCAAAGCAACGCGCTCGCGCCGGAGAACGCGCCGCGCTGGTGGGATCGTTTCGGCGACCAACGCCTGTCGCGGGTGGTGGGACAGGTGCTGGAAAGCAACAACGATCTGGCCGCTGCCGCCTTAACGCTTAAACAGGCGCGCCTTGCCGCCGGATTAACCCAGACCAATATCAGCCCCGACGCGACCCTGAGCGGCACCGGCAATAACTCAAAACCGCTAAACAGCGGCGGGTCGCAGGAGAGCTACAGCGCCTCACTGTCCCTGAGCTATGAGCTGGATCTGTGGGGCAAGCTGGCGCGGATCCGCGAACAGAGCGAATGGGAGGCGGTAGCCAGCGAACAGGATTACCGGGCGACGATCCTGTCGACGATTGATACCACCGCGCAGCTCTACTGGAACATTGCGCTGTTGAATCAGCAAATGGCTTACCAGGCAACGAGTCTCGATATCGCCAGGCAGACGCTGGCGCAGATTGAGTCCTGGCAGCGAGCGGGGAAAGTGGGCCTGCTCGATGTGCTGCAGGCGCGGCAGACGGTCATCAGCCGTCAGAATCAGCTGCTGAGCCTCAAGCAGCAGCGGGCTATCTCCCGCAACGCGCTGGCGCTGCTGCTCAACAGACCGCCAGCTCAGCACACCGATGAATCTGCCGCGCTGGATGTGCGTCAGCATATCGCCATTGCCAGCGCCACGCCGCTGGCCGCGCTCGCCAGCCGGCCGGACCTGCAGGCGGCGGAATCGCGGCTGCGCGCGGCGCTGGCGGGTTCCGATGCGGCGCGGCTGAGCTTCTATCCCACGCTGTCGCTGCAGGGAACGCTGAGCGCCGGGAGCCAGCTCTTTCACCAGTGGTTTAACGACCCGCTGCGCACCGTGGGCAGCAGCGTTTCCGCGCCCTTTATCCAGTGGAACACGGTACAGCTCACCGTGGAGCAGGCCAGCGTGAAGGTGCAGCAGGAGGCGGTTAACTTTCGCCGCACCGCCTATACCGCGCTGTCGGAGGTGGACAACGCGATGGAGAAGCGGCTTAACGCCGATGAGCAGCGCGAACGCCTGCTGCAATCGCTGCTGCTGGGCGAGCAGCGCCTGGCGCTCACCGAAAGCCGCTATCGGGCGGGTGCGGTGGACTACCAGACCCTGCTGAACGCGCAGGACGCGCTGCTCGACGTACAGAACAGCCTGGCGCAGAACCAGTACGACTATCTTTATGCCACTTTGCAGCTTTGGCTGGCGCAGGGAGGCAATAACCCGCAACAGAGGACTTCCCAGAATGAGTCACAGTAAACCCCCTTATCGCGTGGTGATAACCGGCTATGGCGCGGTGACTCCCCTTGGCGATAGCGCTGCCGAAAGCTGGCAGGCGATTATGGATTATCGACGCGGTTACCGCTATGTGGATCTCTCCGCTAACGGCATCCACACCCATTTTATCGGTCAGGTGGAGAATGAACCCAGCCTCAAGGGGGTGCCCGCCGCCATTCGTCGGCGTCTGCCGCGTCACGCTCGCCTGGCGCTGGCCGCCGCGCGGGAGGCGGTGGCGATGGCCTTTGCTGGCGAACCACCCACCGATTCTCATGACCCGCTGAGGTGTGGCGCCATCATCGGCTCCGGCTGGGCAGGGTTGGATGAAAGCTATCTGGCGGTACCGGAATTTGAGAAAACGGGCGTCTCTTCGCCCTTCAGCTGCTTCTTTTCGATGCCGAACGTGACCACCGCGGCCTGTAGCCAGCTGTGGAATCTGCGCGGCTACCAGAACACTCCGGTCGCCGCCTGCGCCACCGGCACTATCGCCATTGGCGAGGCCTATGATGCGATTCGCTTTGGCCGCGCCAGCATGATGCTCGCCGGCGCCGGGGAGTCGTTAAACAGCGTTTGCGCTATCTGGAATATCGATGTGCTTGGCGCGCTGAGCCGGGAAACGTCATCGCCGGAGCGGGCCAGCTGCCCGTTCAGCCTGCAGCGCAGCGGATTTGTACTTTCAGAGGGCGGAGCGGTGCTGTGTCTGGAAGAGCGCGAGAGCGCCCTGGCGCGGGGCGCGACAATCCTCGCGGAGGTCACCGGCTACGCCAATTTTTCCGACGCGGTGGATTTTACCTCCCCGGCCGAAGACTGCGTGGCCCGCGAGCAAACTATCCGCTGGGCGCTGCGCGCCGCGGATCTCCAGCCCGCCGACCTCGACTATATCAACGCCCACGGTACCTCCACGCCGCTCAACGATATTAACGAAACGCGGTCGCTGAAAAAGGCGCTGGGCGATGAGGCATATCGCATCCCGGTCTCCAGCACCAAAGCCTACTCCGGGCATCTGATCGCCGCCGCGGGGAGCTTCGAGACCATTGTTTGCCTGCAGGCGATGGCGGCGGGGATCATGCCGGCGACGGCGCATCTGACGCAGCCAGACCCGCAGTGCGATCTCGACTATATCGCCGAAGGGCATCGTCAGGGAGAGATCCGCCGGGCGCTAAATCTGAGTTTTGGTTTCGGCGGCGCGAACGCCGCGCTGGTACTGGAGAAGCACGGGTGAAGCGGCTGCGCTATACCCTTGCGGACGCCCGGCAGTGGGCGGCGTTTTCCGGCGACGATAACCCCATTCACTTCGACCTCGCGGCAGCGCGCGCGATGGGCGACGGCCGGCTGAGCGTCCACGGGATGCGCGCGCTGCTCGACGTGAAGCGCGACGTCCAGTCGCGGCTGACGAACCCGCTCACCGGTTCTGAACGCTACCTGAAATGCGTGGTTCGCCTGCGCAGGCCGCTATGGTGCGATAGTGACTGGCTGCTCACTCCCGGCGCCGCGAAAAATCGCGTCTTGTCCGCCGCGTCGGTCAGCAGCTCGCAGGATGATGAAGTCTGTTTGTCATGCCAGATGAGCCTCGCCGCCGGGCCGGAATCGCTAACGGGAAAACAGCCCAGCGAACTTGCACCAAAGACGCTGCTTGCGCTGCAATCCCATTTCAACAGCGCCTGGCCCGACCTGGCGCAGTGGCAGTTTCTTGACGCGCTGCTGTTCCGCCAGCTTATTAGCGATCCCGCGCTGCTGCGCCAGGCGAATATCGCGACTCTGCTCGGAGCGGGGGAAACCTCGTTGCAGCAAATTTTTACCCGCTATCCGGTGCTGCAAACCCACCAGGAGGTGGTGTTTGATGTTCATCTCGCGAGCAAAGCGACGCCGATCTGGCCCGAATCGCTATCGCTCTGGCTGCTGCCCTCGCTGGTGGTCGGCCAGGTTGAGCAGGGCGCGCTGGTGCGCATCGCGGCGGCGGCGCAGCTGGATAACCTGATAATGACCAATGTGGTCACGCTCAAAGTTGGCCCAATGACCAATTGATAATTAAGGATAATTTATGATTGCCTATGATGATGTTCTGCAAAAAGTATGCGAAATGATTTGCGACGCGAAAGACCTTGAGCCCGATGAGGTGGAGGAGAATACGCCGCTGGTTCGGCTGAAGTTGGATAGCCTCGACTACGTCGAACTGATGGTGCTGGCAAAGCGTGAATTCAACATTACCCTGGAAGCGGACTGGTTTATTCACAATCCAGGGATAACTCTTGGCGAACTCTGCCAGCACATCAGTAAAGAGTCAGGCAGCTAATATGGCACAAAAATGGATACTGATTACCGGAGGCAGCCGCGGCATCGGTCGGGCGCTGGTCACAGGTCTGGCGCAAAGCTGGAACGTGGTATTTACCGGACGCGATGAGGAGGCGATGAACGCCACCCTGGCGGAGTGTGAAAATTCAAGCCACCGGGTGCGGGGATACGCCTGCGACGGCAACGACGAATCGCGGGTGGCGCAGCTTGCGCAGACGCTGCTGGCCGAGCGGGGGGCGCCGGAAGCGATTATCCACAATGCCGGGATCGCTCGCGACGGCCTGCATATTCGCCAGAACGCCGCGCTCTGGCGCGAGGTTTTGGACACCAATGTGATCTCAATGCTTAACTGGAACCGGGTGCTGCTGCCGGCGATGCTGATGCAGCGGCGCGGCTCCATCGTGATGATGTCGTCGGTCAGCGCGGTAAAGGGCAACGTCGGCCAGACGGCGTATGCCGCGAGTAAAGCGGCGATGAGCGGCATAGCGCGCTCGCTGGCGCTGGAGGTTGGGCGCTTCGGCATTCGCGTCAACTGCCTGGCGCCGGGCCTGATTCGCACCGAAATGCTCGAAGAGATACCCGCGCAAAAATTAAAAGAGATGCGCCAGGCGATACCGCTGCGCAGATTGGGCGAAACCCACGATGTGCTGCAGGCGGTGGCGTTTTTAATCGGTGAGGGGAGTCAATATATGACCGGGCAAACCCTGGTTCTGGACGGCGGATTGAGCGCCTGAGTCGTGCGATCAGGCCGGGTTAGCCTTTAAACAGAGTGAGTGAGTTGCGCAATGCGATTCACTAACTTTTTTATTTCGCCCGCGGTAGCACGGTGGATCTGAATAATCTGTGAAGAATATTGCGCAATCAGGGCCAGCATCAACGGGGGAATTTCCTCTCCCGGATTATTTTTAATTAACTGCGCCAGCGATTTCTCTTCCGCTTTTGGCCCATTGAGCGCATGGACCACCCGTCGGCTTACCGCGATAAGCATGGCTTCCGGTTGCAGAGTTTTATTATGCCATTGCGCCGACGTGGGATCATTTTGCATGGCCAGCCACTCAGAAATATCATCAATACCTTCAATGGGATAAAAATAACGCTGGGCTTTATCCGATAAACCCACGCGCTTTGGCGGCGGGCTGTGATCCAGACAGGAAATATTATGCAGTAATCCGCCAATCTCTACTTTTAGCGCTTGCGTGGCGCTCATCTCCATTTTTGTTGCCAGATAACCGGCAATATGGCCGACGGCCGCGGAGTGCCAAGGCGTCTGCTGGCTGAACTGATCGATAATAAAAGAGACCAGCTCGGCAATGTCGCGAAGGTTGTGCAAAGAGAGTGTGTCGTTATGCACGCCGGAGATCGCTTTAATGTAATCGCGATAGTCGGTGGAAGCCATGACCGACCAAAAATGGTCATCGGCGGAGAGGATTCGGAAGGCCTGAATATACTCTTGCTTATAGAGAATGGGGGCGCCGGCGGCGGCGATGTCGACCAGCTTTTTGCTTAATAATGGGATGTGTTCGGTACGGTGCTGGCAATACAGAACATCCAGACGGTCCGCAAAGAATAACAAATGGCTCTCTTCGGGCACCCGCTCGCCTTCACTATAATGCCCGAGACCGTTGCGCCAGTGGGTATGGTGATAGCGAACGATTTTGTTGAGCGGACGAAACAGCGGAATGCGGCTAAGTAATTCGCTGCCGATGAGCGCATGATGGTTGTGTTCGTTATCAATATAGTTAAGCGGTTCAAGACGCGATTTTTCATTTAATCCTCCGACATCATGGATGAGCGCCGCCAGAATGGTTTTACGCCGCTGGGCCGCAGAAAAATCGACTAACTTAGCCAGATGCGATGCAATAAACGCCGTTCTGACATGGTGCAGATTGAGCCGGGGGTTAATCATATCAATGATATTCGCGATGCTGCCTAAGGTCGGTAGTAAATGTATCGTCATGATATCAGCATAATTAAAATTAATGAGATGAATCTCAATCAATGATTGTATTCTGACGCTGGCAACCATATTGTGGGAACGTTTGATTACCGAATAAAATAGTATCATCATTAACGTGATTGATATAGATGATTCGATCATTACTTTGGTTGCCAAAGAGATTTTGCCGGGCGATATTTTCAGGCGTATTGTCAGCGTGATGGCGAGTGATTTGCGAATCAATGATATAAAAGAGATGACTGGTCGCAGTGGTTCTTTTTAATGTGATAGCAATGGTGCGGGAGACAATGTATTTATCGCCATTGCTGGTGAGCAATCCCTCAAGACTGATTAAAAGACGGTTATTAGCAAGCTGAGCGGATAGCAAACCCTGTGAGCGGAGAATATTCTCATTTATATCCTCTGTGAGGTCGTACTGTGATTTACAGGAAAAGGTGTCATGGCTGCGGATATCTATATAGAGGAACGCAGCGACTACCAGCGTCAGGGCAGTGGCGAGGAATATTATAGCGTATTTACGCATTTTTTATTTCCTTATAGTAGTAACTGTGGCACTGCTGGTCCTTCATATCACATTTGAGGATGAATATATCCATATAAATACCTAAGCCTTGTGGCTGATTTAATTGTCGGTTGAAAAGGTAGATTTTCTTAGGCGTCGAACAATCAAGCCCAGAGGGGAACAGCTTTTTATTGCTGAGGATTTCGCGCGCGCGCTGAGCGCCAGAGCCATAAATAGTACATTTATCCTGGGTGAAAACTAACGTAGTAGGCTGTTTTTTATACATAAAAAAAGGTAAAAGCAGCAGAAAACCTATCAACGTCAGGATAAAAAAAATGGCCGCTTTGCGGTGCTGCCATAGTAAACTTCGCTGGGGAAGGTCGGCGGTAAGAATTGGCAGAGTGATGGAGGATGAATAATCATTATCGCTGGTGATAATGACTTCCTCAGAAATCTTAAAGCCGATTCTCGGTACCGTAATAATCACATTTTTCTCAATACCGAGATCGGCAAGACTACGCCGCAGCGTTGAGATGTATTGATTAAGATTGCTATTTGAGGGCCTGGCGCCATATTTTTCAAACACCGACTGAAAAATATCAACGCGAGAAATAATATCCCCTCGGTATTGTAACAGATTGGTAAGGAGGCGAGTGGAAGTCGCAGAGAGTTCAATACAATCACCGGTCAACAGATTGACCAGGGATGCTTCCTCAGTATCAAATGTAATAAATCCCTCTATATCGAACCGCATTTTTATCTCCGCACGGAATTAAAAATTCACTCTTTATATCAGGGTTTTTATCATAAAAAAAAGTGAATTTCAGATAAATGTACTGTTTAGGTTGAAATTTAAAGCTAATGTTGCCGTTTTCGTGGGGTCAATCCATACTGCCATGTACTGAATGACAGAAGGAGCTGACTCATGAAGATTTCATTTTCATCCTGTACCCCACATTCAAATCAAAATTCTGTAACCGCAGTTGAGAGTTTGCGCTCATTGATGAGCTCAATGGGCATCAATAAATTCTCCGGGGTCGTCGTGCCAGAGCAGGAGTATATTCTTTATGTTTTGAAAGAACATGAACCTGAGGGGTTGCTTACTCGTGAATTAGCGGACAGGTGCGAAATGTCAATATATAAAGTCAGACATTTACTACTGCCGTTGGAAAAGTATGGTCAGGTGAACAGAATAAAAGTTAATAAGCATCATAAATGGTATTTTTATAATAAAAGCATTGACTAATAGTCATACTAACAAGAGGCGATGATGTTTGCAATAAATATAAATACCATAGGCATTTTTTCTAATTTTTTATGATTTTTGAGAATTGATATCTCGCAAATAACAGAGAATATTCTTAATAATGAAAATTTCGTAGTTCTTTAAAAAATCCGCTGCGCTATCCGTAGGACGATAAGCAATTATCCATAATGACAGATAATTCTTATGCGATGTTTTTAAGCGATGGCCAGCACCGGGGATAGCCGCTTTTGTTGAGTAAATGACCTTTTTGTTAACTAATCGTTAAATTTGCGGTATGCAATCTGCGACGGCCTGCGTCGGCAGCGTACGGATAAGGCGGAGGGGTAAGCAACGGATGTGCAGAATAATCGCAGAGTGTGGTCATGAAATATTGACTTCGGCCGTACGACGCTATCCTGTTCATTTTTCGTCCCGGCATAAACGGCTTTTTTGCCATACGAACGAATACTGGCGGTAGAAGAAAAATAATGTGATCAACTTCAATAATATTTACCGTGAGTTAATGTTCTTCGCCAGCTTATATTGTGGTGAGGTTTAGCAATCTCATTAAATTTGCGGATGATGATGTCCAGTATGCTGGACAAACTTGATGACAACTGTGCGATGGGTTAATTAACTGCGATTGCGTGCAGGGCAATTAGGGCGTTATTTGATATTAAATAATAAAACGGCTACGTCAGTCACGTTACTGTAGGGCTAAATATTATGGTTATCAAACACTCAGATTGAGGGAAGCACGCATGGCTTACAGAATGATTTTAAACGAAACCTCTTATTTTGGCCCCGGCTCGATTAGCTGTATTGTCGATGAAGTCAAAAAACGCGGCTTCAAAAAAGCGCTGGTGGTCACTGATAAGGATCTGATCCGTTTTAACGTTGCGACAAAAGTCCTGGCTATTCTCGACGGAGCCGGGCTGCCTTACAGCATTTTTGATGACGTTGTTCCGAACCCCACCATTGAGGTTGTGCAGCAGGGCGTAGAGACGTTTAAGCAGTCGGGCGCCGATTACCTGATCGCCATCGGCGGCGGTTCACCGCAGGATACCTGTAAAGCGATAGGCATTATTATTAATAACCCCGAGTTCGCCGACGTTCGCAGTCTCGAAGGCGGGGCCGATACCAAAAACGCCGCCGTACCGATGATCGCGATCCCAACCACCGCCGGTACGGCGGCGGAAGTGACCATCAACTACGTGATTACCGATGTTCAGAACCGCCGCAAATTTGTTTGCTATGACCCGCACGATATCCCGCTGGTGGCGATTATTGACGCCGAAATGATGGCCAGCATGCCAGCCAGCCTGAAAGCGGCGACCGGCGTCGATGCGCTGACCCATGCGATCGAAGGTTACATAACCAAAGGCGCATGGGAACTCACCGATATGCTGCATCTGAAGGCCATTGAGGTGATTGGCCGCTCGCTGCGCGCTTCGGTACAGGGCGACGCGCAGGGCGCGGAAGGCATGGCGCTGGGGCAATATATTGCCGGGATGGGCTTCTCAAACGTTGGTCTGGGGCTGGTCCACGGTATGGCCCACCCGCTGGGCGCATTTTACGGTACGCCGCACGGCGTGGCTAACGCGGTGCTGTTGCCGCATATCATGGCCTATAACGCCGAATATACCGGCGAGAAGTATCGCGACATCGCGGTTGCGCTTGGTAACAAGTCGGCGGCAACGATGCCGATTGCCGAAGCGCGTCAGGCGGCGATAGAGGCGGTGGCGCAGCTGAATCGCGACGTCAATATCCCGGCGCGTCTGCGCGATGTCGGTATGAAAGAAGAGGATATTGACGCGCTTGCGGCGGCGGCGCTGGCGGACGTGTGCACCGGCGGCAACCCGCGTGACACTAATCTGGAGGAGATTAAAACGCTGTATCGGCAGATCTTCTAATTTAGCAATCGCAGCGAAGCCGGTAGCAATATCGGCTTCGCCGTTCAGAAAGTAACGTTTTGGTAGGCCACCGCCCGGCAGAATAATGTCATCGACTCACGGCGCCAGATAGACCTGCGGAACGGACGTATCGGGATGTTCGCCCACGCTGACCTCCGCGCCGTACCAGCGGCTGACGATCGGCTGCTGAATCACCTCCTGCGGCGTGCCCTGCGCCACCAGTTTCCCCTGATGCAGCAGCAGAATCCGGTCTGCCCACAGCGCCGCGAGGTTCAGGTCGTGCAGTACGACGCAGACGTGCAGCCGGCTGCTGCGGGTCAGGCGTTTGAGCAGACGCAGCAGATGTTGCTGATAATAGAGATCCAGCGCCGAGGTAGGCTCATCGAGAAACAGCCAGCCCTCGGGCGCGCCATCGCGCCACAGCTGCGCCAGACAGCGGGCCAGCTGCACCCGCTGCTGTTCGCCGCCGGAGAGGGAAGGGTAGCGTCTCCCGGCCAGATGGTCGCAGCCGGTCTCCTTCATCACCCGGCGGATTATCTCCTCGTTTGGCGCGCCGCCCCACGGCGAGCGGCCCATGGCGATAACCGTTTCGATCGGCCAGTCGGCGTGCAGCTGGGTGCGCTGTAGCATCACCGCCCGGCGGCGGGAAAGCGCTTCTGCTGACCAGCTTTCCAGCGGGCGGCCTTCCACCAGTCGTTCGCCGGCGTCGGGGGTTAAAAAACCGGTCAACAGGCGCAGCAGGGTCGACTTACCGGCGCCGTTGGGGCCAATCAGCGCCGCCATCTCGCCGCCGCGGAGCTGGAGCGAGACATCGTTAACGATCTGCCGGTGACCCAGACGCAGCGTCAGCGAACGCGCGCTATAGCGATTATCCATGCGTCTCTTTCTCCTGACGAAAAATCAGCCACAGAAACCACGGCGCGCCAAGCACGCTGGTCAACAGCCCGACCGGCATCTCCGCGGGAGCGGCAACGGTGCGCGCCAGCGTGTCGGCCAGCAGCAGTAGAATCGCGCCGCACAGCAGCGAACCGGGAACCAGGCCGCGATGGTCCGGCCCCAGCCACATCCGCATCAAATGCGGCACGACCAGGCCGATAAAGCCGATAATGCCGCTGATGGCCACCGCCGACGCTACCAGCAATGCGCTGCACAGCAGCAGTAGACGCTGCAGGGCGCGAACGTTGACGCCGAGATAGTGCGCCTCTTCATCACCCAGTTGCAGCAGGTTAAGCCGCGAAGCCATCGCCCACACCACGAGGGAGGCCGGGATCATCAACGTGGCCGCCACCAGCAGCGTCGACCATTCCGCCTGCCCGAGGCTACCCATACCCCACAGCGAAAGCTGGCGCAGCTGAGTATCGTTGCTGATCCACGCCAGTACCCCGACCAGCGCGCCGCAGAGGGCGTTAATGGCGATGCCGACCAGCAGCAGGCGCGACAGCGAGGCGTCTCCCGCCCGGCTGAGGATAAAAATCACCACCATCACCGCCGTGCTGCCGATAAACGCCGCCAGCATCGGCGCGTACAGCGCCACGAGCGCCGGCAGCGACAGGGGCAGCACCAGCCAGCAGGCCACCGCCAGCGCCGCGCCGCCGCTGATCCCTAACAGTCCCGGATCGGCGAGGGGGTTGCGAAACAGCCCCTGCATCACGCAGCCGGAGAGCGCCAGCGCGGCGCCGACCAGCAGCGCCAGCAGCACTCGCGGCAGGCGAATGGTCAGCCAGATGTTCCTCAGGATCTCATCGCCGGCGGGCAGCAGGCTGGTCAACGGCAGGCGCATCGCGCCCAGGGTCGTGGCGAGCAGCGTCAGGACAATCAGCAGCAGCGTCATTAACCACAGATGACGGGCAGGGTGGGAGCGCATCAGGGCAACTGCTCCGCTTTTTGCCGCAGCGCGAGCACTTCCTGCGGGGTGCGCGGGCCAAAGCCGAGCAGGGCCATATCATCGATCACCAGTACCTGCTTATGGCGTCCCGCAGGCGTCTGCGCCAGCCCCGGCAGCTTCCAGAGCCCGGCTTCGCCGCCCATGCCTTTCAGCCCATCGGCGGAGATCACCACCAGGTCCGGTTTACTGGCGATAACGCCCTCCTGCGACATGCTGCGATAATGGTCGAAGCTCTGCATGGCATTCTGCAGCCCGGCCGCCCTGATTGCGCCATCCGCCGCGGTTTGTTTCCCGGCCACCATGGTATTCATGCCGCCGTGGCTGAGAATAAACAGCACCCGCTTGTTCACCGGCTGCGAAGGAATTTGCGCGATCTGCTGATGAACCTTCTGGCGCAGGGCGTTACCTTCGCTCTGCTTACCAAGGGCGTCGGCAATCACGGCAATTTTTGCCTCGATTGCCGGCAGGTCGTAGCCGCCCGGTACGTTGATCACCTTAACCTTATTCTCTTCAACCTTTTTCAGCACCAGCGAGGGCTGCGCCTGGGCGCTGGCCAGCACCAGCGTCGGGCGCAGGGAGAGGATCCCCTCGGCGTTCAGCTGGCGGATATAGCCCACATCCGGCAGGCTCTGCGCGGCGGCAGGCCAGGTGCTGGTGCTGTCTTTCGCCACCAGCTGCCGCTGGGCGTCGAGGGCGTAAATCACCTCCGTGACGTCGCCGCCGAGCGACACAATCCGCTCGGCGGCGGCGCTGGCCAACAGTGGAAACGCCGCAAGTAATATCAGCCAGCGCTTCATGCCAGTAGCCCTTCGGTGGTCAAACCATCGACCTGCGCACGCCACTGCGCCTGCTCCGGGTGGCCTTCGCTGCGTTGGCCGTACAGCTGCGCGATCTGCGTGCCGTCTTTGGCGAACAGCTCGACGCTGGTGACGTGGCCGTCGGAGGTCGGTTTGCGGGTCACCCAGATCTCATCCACGCTCTCCTCGCGCAGATGCAGGGTAAACGCGGCGTTGAAGATATTCAGCCAGCCGCGCATCGGCGCGACCTTTTCCAGCGCGCCGGTGAAGATCTGTACGCAGCCGCGGTTGCCAACGAAGATCATGATCTCGTTGCCATCCTGGCGGATGGTTTCCAGCAGGCCCGGCAGCGTCTGGGTGTCAATGCGGCAGGCGAGATCGTCGCTGACCAGGCGGAAAGCCTGCTGGCGCGACAGGTTATATTTTCTCAGCAGGCCGAAGAACTGGTGAACGTCGGTCATGGCGCGCCATTCGTTTTCCAGCGCCTCGCCGTCGGCGGCATCGGCATATTTCAGCGGATCGGCCGGGCGAATCGCCAGCGGGGCAGGCGATTGCTGCGTATGCGCGGCAATCAGCGCATCCCAGGCCGCCATGTCGGTATTTCCGGTGGTGTAAACCTTGAGCAGCGCGTCGCCGTGCGGATCGAAGAACTGAATGCTCTGGCGACCGTTGTCGCTCAGGTGAAAAGCGCTGGCCCACTGGCTGAGAAACAGGCGCAGGTCGAGGGCGCGCGGATTGAGCACCAGCCCGGCGTGGCCGCTCAGATGCTGATGGGTAAATTCGCCGACCTGCTCATGCACCGCATATTCGTTGCGGCAGATGCATTTGGTTTCCCCCACGGCTTCCAGCGCCGTCAGAATGGCGCGGGCGTCGTCCTGCAGACGTACGGCATCGTAGCCCTGGCGGGCTTCGGTCAGTTCGGCTTCGCTAATCCCCATTTCGGCGGCGATATCGCGGGCGTATTTCGCGGAAGATTGCGCTTTCGTGGCCAGATAGCGCTGCCACAGCGGGGTATGTTGCGGTTGGGTGTTGTGCATAATTCACATCCTTCTCTACGATGAGTTTCCCCGGCTCGCGGCCGGGGAGCAGGTTTCTTATTATTAGCCGGTCAGAAATCGACGTTAACGCCCAGTTGCCAGGTGCGGCCAGGCATCACCGCCAGCGCCCGGTCGTTGGCGTCCTGATTGGTGGACATTTCGATATTGCGGCTGCTCAGATAATCCCAGTATTTACGATCGGTAATGTTGTATACGCCGCCGTTGACGCGCACGTTCTTCGCGACCTGCCAGTACGCGGTCCAGTCCAGCATGCCGTAGCCCGGAACGCGCATATATTCGCTGGTCGAATCGGTAATCGCGGAGCCGGTGTTGGTATAGCTTTCACGGCTGGTGGCGGTGGCGCGCTTGCCCTTAACAAAGGTGGCGGTCAGCGCGGTGCCGTACACTTTTGCCGGATCGTCCCACGCCACGCCGACGATGGCCTTCATTGGCGCGACGCTATCGAGGTCGACGTACTTATCGCCGCTGTAGCTCGATTTCGATTGCCCTTCGCTATAGCCGTAGGCGAGGGTGGCGCTCAGGCCGTTAACCTCTTCAAACCAGGTGCCAAAGTTGAATTTAGCGCTGATTTCGCCGCCGTAGATGTACGCTTTATCGCGGTTTTCCGCCTGGTAAATGGTGTAGATGTTCGACGGTACGTTAGTGAACTGCACCGGATTATTGGCGCGGGTGTAGCGGGTATAGGCGATAAAGTTTTTATAGGTGTTGTAGAACAGCGCGGTGCGCATAGTGATGCCTTCCGCCACTTCGCCCTTCATCCCCCACTCAACGTTATCGCTGGTTTCGGTTTTCAGATCGGTGTTGCCGATCAGCGCATACTGGGCGCGTCCGGCGTAGCTGGAGCCGAGGTTCCACGAACCGTACAGCTGGCTGGCGTTCGGGAACTGCGCGCCGCGCTGATACTGCAGATAAGTCATCAGGCGCGGGGTGATATCGTACTGCAAGACCAGCGACGGCAGCGCCTGGGTATCAGCGTTCTTACCGTACAGATTTGACACGTCGGAACCGGTCAGCACGCTGCTGTTGTTGGCCAGATCGGAGACGTTCTCCGGCCTGGTCGACTGATGCATCACGCGAATGCCCGGGATAACCGCAAAGTTATGCTCGTCGAGGTCGAAGTTAATTTTGTCCTGCAGGAAGCCGGCGACGATATAGCCGCGGCTGTCGGCGTCCGGCTGCATGATCTGGCTAAAGGCGCTCGGGGTTGGCGACTGGGTTAATGGGCGCAGGGTTTTCGTCGTGCTGGCGTTAAAACCGGCGCTCAAATCGTGGCGGCCTATCGATTTCGCCAGCGCGCTCTGAATGCCCCAGGTGTCGGTATCGTAGTCGGAGCTCACCGTTTGCATCGCGCGGGTGACGCTGTCCGGCATATATGTCCAATCATGGGCCTCGGTATGCTGGTAGTAGACCTTGGTCGATACGCTGTCGATATAGTCGTTCATCGGCGTCCAGTCGTCTTTCAGGCTCAGGCCCCAGCGGCGGGTCTGGCTGGTCTGGTTTGACGTGCCGATAACGCTGTTGCCGCTGGAGTCCCAGGCGTCATAATGCGTGTGGTTCGTTTTATGGTAATAATCGAAGGTGCTGGTGAGCTTATGTTCGTCATTCGGCTGCCAGATCCCCGAGGCCATAAAGGCGTTGGAGTGCCAGTTTGCCGGGTATGAATCAACGGTCCCGCTGTTGTTTTCCGTTTCCTGGCCGTCGCGACGGCTGTAGACGAAGATCCCGCGCAGGGTTTCATCGCCGCCGGCAACGGTGACGCCGTTGTGCCAGCTGCGATCGGATGAGTCGTAGCCGCTGCGGTAGCCGAAGGCGCTGGTTTTGCCCGGATGCAGGTAGTCATCCGCGGACTTCGGACGGAAAGAGACGTTGCCGCCGATAGCGCTGTTGGCGGTATCGGTTGAGGTCGCCCCGGACTGAATATCGATGCTGCCGTACATGTAGGGGTCAATGTAGTCGCGGCCCATACCGAACGTATTGAGGCCCGCGCGGCTGGCGTAGCTGCGCCCGGTGGCATTCGGCTGGGCGATGCCGTCGACGTCGATCCCGACGCGGTTGCTCTCCATGCCGCGTATGTTGTAGCCGGTATAGCCGCCGCGGTCGAAGCCGCTTTTGCCGTTGCCGGAACCGCCGCTGGCGCCGGTGGCGCTAATGAGCGGCTCGTAGCGCATGATGGAGCCAAAGTCGTTGGCCCCTTTATCCTGCAGCTCCTGAGCGCTGATCGAATGTTCGCTGCCCGCTTTCAGCAACGGCGCCGGCGCGGTAACGGTCATCCGTTCCGAGCTGTCATCAGAAGATGCGCTGCTGGTGGTTTTCGCGGTGGTATCAGCCGCCCCGGCGGAAGTTTGATAAATTGCTGTAAGCAAAGAAGTCACCAGCAGGCTTTTCTTGAACCATGCTGTTGATTGAGTGGAGTTATACATAGTAGCCACGCCTTAATCATTATTAGTATTGGCTCACGCGTTACTTCCAGAGTGCAGGTGTGTCCGGTTATTCCGTTACTGGACGTTTTTTCTCCATGCTTATTGATTGCGAATGGTAATGATAGGTATTATCGTTTGCAACAAAATAATCATGTATTCTTCAATTAATCTGCAAGTTGTTTACAATTTGCCCTTTGACCGACAGCGAGACGCCGATGAGCCACAAAGCCGCGATTACCATTACCTACTGTTCGCAGTGCAACTGGATGCTGCGCGCCACGTGGATGGCCCAGGAACTGCTGCACAGCTTTAGCACCGACATCGCCTCGGTCACGCTGATTCCGGGAACCGGCGGGATCTTCGTGGTGGCCGTTGATGATGTGCAAATCTGGGAGCGCAAGCAGGATGGCGGTTTCCCCGACGCGGCGGAACTCAAGCGCCGGGTGCGCGACGTATGCTTCCCGGAAAAAGCGCTGGGGCACGTGGATAAACCGGCATAATCCTCAGGGAGTATGGGGCTGCATCGCCCTCTATGAATGTGTATTATGAATGCATCTTTTCGGGGGGGGGACAGGCGATGGCGGGCAAACGTATTGCGCGGGAAAAAAAGACCATTAGCAGCATGATAACGCTCTACCAGCGCCGCTGCCCGGATGCCCGCGACGACGGCGAACACTATCAGGCGCTTAACGACTATGCCGACAAGCGGCTGGATAAATGCGTCTTTGGCGAAGAGAAGCCCGCCTGCAAGCAGTGCCCGGTGCACTGCTACCAGCCCGCGAAACGCGAAGAGATGAAGCGGATTATGCGCTGGGCGGGGCCGCGGATGCTCTGGCGGCACCCGATCCTGACGATTCGCCATCTGATCGATGACAAACGTCCGGTGCCGGAACTGCCGGAAAAGTACCGGCCCAAAAAATAGCGAATTTCCCTCGGAGGCGATGCTGCGCATCTGTCCGGGCTACGTCCTGGGGGAGAGGTAGCCCGGACAGGCGCAACGCGCCGCCTCCGGGAATAATGCCCGTCAAGGTAGCCCGGGTAAGGCGTCAGCCGCGACCCGGGGCCTCGCCGGAATGGGCTGTGGTTTGGCTATCGCGAACCGAGGTCCAGACAAACGCGATAACGAACAGAACGGTAAACAGCACCACGATGGTCGGCGCCGGGGCGCTGTCGAGATAAAACGACAGCCACACGCCGCCCAGCGAACAGCTTAACGCTATCGCCACCGCCAGCAGCAGGGCGCTGACAAAACGCCGCGTCAGCAGCAGCGCAATAGCCCCCGGCGCTATCAGCAGCGAAATCGACAAAATGATCCCCACCGCTTTCAGCGTCGCCACGATGGTCAGCGCAATCATGCACAGCAGCCCATAATGCAGCAGCCCGCAGCGCAATCCGCTGGCCTTCGCCTGCTGCGGATCAAAGGCGTGCAGCAGAAAATCGCGCCACTTCAGGCCGATAATCAGCGCAATCGCCAGCGCGATCAGCGACGTTTGTACAATATCGCTGGCGGAAATACCCAGCATATCGCCAAACAGAATATGATCGAGATGCACCTCCGACTGAATCGACACGTACAGCACCAGGCCCGCGCCAAACATCCCGGAAAACACGATGCCCATGATCGTATCGCGCTTAATACGGCTGTTATCGTCGAGATAACCGGTGGCGATGGCGCAGAACAACCCGGCGATAAACGCGCCGATGGCGAAGGGGATACCGAGGATATACGCCACCACCACCCCCGGGAAAACCGCGTGGCTCATGGCGTCACCCATCAGCGCCCAGCCTTTTAGCACCAAAAACACCGACAGCAGCGCGCAGGGGACGGCAACGATCGCCGCCACCAGCATGGCGTTGACCATAAAAGAGAACTGGAAAGGTTCAAGCAGCGCGCTCAGCATGAGGCCTCCCTGGCGCGACGACGGCTGGCGAGCAGGCCGTGCTTCGGCGCGAAAACGAACGCGGTTAAAAACAGCAGCGTCTGGGCGACGACGATAATTCCGCCGGTCGCCCCGTCCAGATAGTAGCTCAGCCAGGCGCCGAAAAAGCTGGTCAGGCTGCCAATCGCCACGGCGATGGCCAGCAGGCGCGGGAAGCGGTCGGTCAACAGCCAGGCGGTAGCGCCGGGCGTCACCACCAGGCAAATCACCAGAAACGCGCCGACGGTTTGCAGCGCCGCCACGGTACAGGCCGCCAGCAGGGTAAAGAACAGCAGCTTCAGCCCGCTGGTATTGAGGCCAATCGAGCGGGCGTGATTCTCATCGAAAAAGGTCACCATCAGGTCTTTCCACTTCAGCAGCAGAATCGCCATCGAAATAAAGCCAATGGCCGCCAGCTGGATAATATCCTCCGGGGCGATGGCCAGAATATTGCCGAGAATAATGGTCTGGATATTCACCGAGGTCGGGTTCAGCGACACCATAAACAGGCCGATACCGAAAAAAGAGGAGAAGATCAGGCCGATAATCGCGTCTTCCTTCAGCTTCGAACGCTGATTAAGAAACAGCATGCTGCCCGCCGCCAGCCCGCCGGAAAGAAACGCCCCCAGCGCGAAGGGCAGGCCGAGCATATAAGCGCCCGCCACGCCCGGCACGATAGAGTGGGAGAGGGCGTCGCCAATCAGCGACCAGCCCTTGAGCATCAGGTAGCAGGAGAGAAACGCGCACACTCCGCCCACCAGCGCCGACACCCACATCGCGTTCAGCATATATTGATAACCAAACGGCTCCAGCAGCCAGCTCATCTTTCGCCTCCCGCCGCCCGGCGGCTGATAAACGGCCGCTCATCGTCGGTAATAATCCGCTCTTCCGCGCCGCTCAGCACCACGTGGCGCAGCACGCCGCTAAACGCCAGTTCGAGGTTTTCGGCGGTAAAAGTGCTTTCCGTCGGGCCGCTGGCCAGCACGGTGCCTTTGACCATCACCGTGTAGTCGCAGAACTCGCTCACCGAGCCGAGGTTATGGGTGGAAACCAGCATGGTGCAGCCTTCGTCGCGCAGCTCCCGCAGCAGTTCGATGATGCGCGCTTCGGTCTGTACGTCGACGCCGGTGAAGGGCTCATCCAGCAGAATGACTTTCCCCTGCTGAGCGATAGCGCGGGCCAGAAACACGCGCTTTTTCTGCCCGCCGGAGAGCTCGCCGATCTGGCGCTGCCGGTACTCGCTCATGCCGACCCGCGCCAGGGCGGCATCGACAATCTCATGGTCGCGCGCTTTAGCCCGCCGCAGCCAGCCCATATGGCCGTAGCGCCCCATCATCACCACATCTTCCACCAGCACCGGGAAAGACCAGTCCACCTCTTCCGCCTGCGGAACGTAGGCGACAAGGTTCTGGCGCAGGGCGCGGTTAACCGGCTGGCCGAGGATCGCGATATCGCCCTTACCGACGCGCACAAAGCCCATCAGCGCTTTAAACAGCGTTGATTTGCCCGAACCGTTCACCCCAACCAGCGCGGCGATGGAACTGCGCGGCACGCGGAACGAGGCGTCGCGCAGGGCGGTATGACCGTTGCGATAGGTCACGCTGACGTTGTTGACCGCGAGGCCCGGCAGCTCGTTACTCATGCCTGTTTCCTTAGTCCGTCGTTGATGCCCTGGACGATGGTTTGGGTGGTGACGCGCAGCAGGTCGAGGTAGGTCGGCACCGGGCCATCGGCGGCGCTCAGGGAGTCGACGTACAGGACACCGCCGTAGTGGGCGCCTGCTTCTCTTGCCACCTGACGCGCCGGTTTATCGGAAATGGTGCTTTCGCTAAAGATAGTCGGGATATGCGCTTTCTTCATGGTGTCGATGGTTTTCCGCACCTGCTGCGGAGTGCCCTGCTGGTCGGCGTTGATCGGCCACAGATAGAGCTCCTGCAGGCCGTTATCGCGGGCCAGATAGGAGAACGCCCCCTCGCTGGTTACCAGCCAGCGCTTGTCCTGCGGCAGTTTCGCCAGTTCCGCCTTCAGTGGCGTCATGGTCTGGCGAATCTTCTCTTTGTAGGTCTCAGCGTTATGGCGATAGGCGTCGGCATTTTCAGGATCGTACTTCACCAGCGCGTCGCGAATGTTATCGACATAGATCAGCGCGTTGTCCGCCGACATCCACGCGTGCGGGTTGGGCTTACCGTTATACGGCCCCTCGCTGATGCCCATCGGCTGAATGCCGTTGCTGACCACCACTTCCGGCACGCCGTTCAGGTGCTGATAAAAGCGGGCGAACCACAGTTCAAGATTCAGTCCGTTGGCGAGGATCAGCTGCGCGCCCTGCGCGCGTTTGATATCGCCGGGCGTTGGCTGATATTCGTGGATCTCGGCTCCCGGTTTGGTGATGGAGCTGACGTCGGCGGCGTCGCCCGCGACGTTTTGCGCCATGTCGGCGATTACCGTGAAGGTGGTGATCACTTTAAATTTCTCTTTTGCCTGGACGGGGGCGACGGCCAACAGCGCCAGCGTGGCGGCAAACATCAGATGCTTCAGGGGTGGCAGGTGCAGCATAAGGTCCCTCACAACGTTGCGATTAATTAATCATCATTTATAGCCATTGCTATGTTATATAGCACACGCTATTTATAAATGAAAATAATTCTTATTTAGATGTGAGGCGAATGATTAGCGTGGGAACCAGCGGCGCGAGAGGAAAGGCCCGGCCACGCGGAAGGCCGGACGCTAGAATCAGGAGAGATCGGCCACCGACTGGCGCGGGATCAGGCGCCCCGCCAGCGTACGCCCTTCGGCGGAGAAGGTGGGGCGCTCGTCAATCAGGTTACGAATACGCTGCAGGCAGTTCTCCATCAACTGCTCCAGCGGCCAGGAAATACAGGTGAGCGGCGGATTGAGCAGCGAGGCGAGGGGGGAATCCTCCAGGCTCAGCAGCGAGACCTCCTGCGGTACGGCAACGTTGAACTCGCGCAGCAGGCGCATCGCTTCGGCGGCGTAGCGGTCCCGTTTCACGATAATCACCGAGTATTTGCTGAAGCTGTTAATCAGCGTCAGCAGCGCCTGTTCAACGTTATCGTTGGCCGCCAGCATCAGCTGCCGGTTAAAAGGGATGGAGTAGTTTTGCAGAACGTTGCGATAGCCTTCGAGCATCTGGCGGCTGGCGTCATCGCTGTCGTTATCAACGAGCAGCGCGATATTGCGATGGCCCTTGCCGATCACGTAGCGGCAGGCGCTTTCGGTGGCGAAAGCGTAGTCGTAGCCCTGATTATTGACTCCGGCAATGCTGAAACGGTCAAAGGAGATCACGTTGCGCGGCGCCTCCGCCGGGACGGCGCCGAGCACCACCACCGCCACGCACTGGCGCTGTAAATCGTCAACCACCGCCGCCTGTTCCGCCGCATCCGTCACGTACTGAACAATCAGGTTTTTATTCAGCCCCTTTAGCGCTAATGAGAGCATCGGCAGCAGGCGCGCGCCGCTGCTGTCATCGTTCGCCGGGATCACCAGCCCCACGTGATTGGATGTCTGACTGGCGAGGTTTTGCGCGGCAAAGCTCGGGCGGTAGTTAAGTTCTTCTACCGCGCGCAGAACCGCTTCCCGGCTCTCTTCGCGCACGCCCCTGGTGCCGGTCAGCACGCGGGATACCGTCGCTCGGGAGACATTCGCTAATCTTGAAACATCATCAATGGTTGGCATGGCATTTTCTGTCTGAATATTTTCGCCTAGCTTAGCATACCTGCTGAAAAAAGTGTCTACCGCCGGCGGCCTTCAGCGCTGTCGAGAACCGGTAGCCAGGCCGCGCCGCGCACGCCGCTGGCGTCGCCGAAGCGGGCCTGTTTGATCTGCGTCCGGCAGCTATCGGAGAAGAGATACGGGACGATTGCCGACGGCAGCTGCTCATAGATTTGCCCGACGTTGGAAAGCCCGCCGCCCAGCACAATCACCTGCGGATCGAGGATATTGATTACCGACGCCAGGCTGCGGGCGAAAGCGTCGATAAAATGCCGCCAGTGGGCCAGCGCCAGGGGATCGCCGTTTTGCGCGGCGGCGATAATCGCTTCGGATCGCGCCTGCGCGCCGTAGCGGCGGGCAAAGCCGGTGCCGGAAATAAAGCTTTCGATGCAGTTCTCTTTTCCGCAGTAGCAGGGCTGCGCCGGGCCGTCGCGCTCGGGGCGGTAGCCCGGCAGGGGATTGTGGCCCCATTCGCCAGCGATGGCGTTAGGCCCGCTGAGCAGCCGTTGGTTCACCGCGACGCCGCCGCCGCAGCCGGTGCCGATGATGACGCCGAATACGGTCGTCGCCCCGGCGCCCGCGCCGTCCACCGCTTCAGAGAGGGTGAAGCAGTCGGCATCGTTCGCCATCCATACCGATTGACCGAGCTCCCGCATCAGGTCGTGGCGTAGGTCGTGGCCGTTAAGCACCAGACAGTTACAGTTTTTAATCAGGCCGCTTTGCGGGTCGATAGCCCCCGGCAGGCCGATACCGAGGGTAAACGGACGCTCGCTCCAGGCGCGGACGCTCTCAATCAGCCCGAGCAGCTGCTGCATAAACGCGTCGTAGCTCTCTTTATGCGTCGGACGGCGCTGGCGATAGACGCATTCGCCCGCCGCGTTGAGCAGGACGGCTTCCATTTTGGTGCCGCCGATGTCTAAACCGAGATGTAGCATGGTTGTCCTTAATCGTGGTAGACGGTTTCCCTGGGCCAGCCGGTTTTCTCCGGGAGGAGGCTACGCGTGCAGTCCAGGTAGCCCGGCTAAGCGCAGCGCGAGCCGGGAAGTCAGCCAGATGACATGAGAATTTACCGTTTTCCCGGGTCGCGGCGTAAACGCCTTACCCGGGCTACGTCATCTCCTCTCCCCTGGAGAGGAGGAACTCTACGCGTGCAGCGGTCGCGAGCGGTAAATGGCGATCAGTTCGCCGATCAGCTCTTTCGCCAGAATTGAGGTCATCAGATGATCCTGAGCGTGAACCATCACCAGGGTCATTTTGGTTTTACCCTCTCCCTCGTCGGTCTCAATCAGCTGGGTCTGCACCCGATGCGCCTCGCGGGCGAAATGCGCCGCTTCTTTCATTTTTTCGTCGGCGGCGGTGAAATCCCCCGCTTTAGCGCAGCTCAACGCTTCGTAGCACAGGCTACGCGACTGGCCGGCGTTGATGATGATACCCATCACCTGTTCTTCTAATTCCATGACAACCCTCTGAATAGTATGAATTATGCGGACTGCGGCGCGCTTTCGGCCTGGGCGGCCGCGTTAGCGTGCTCCTGCTCAAGCAGCTGTTTTTCGTAGGCTTTGAGGAACGGCAGGTACATCACCATCGCCGTCGCCATACAGATCAGGCACATGATCACCGGGCTAAAGCTCCAGTTCGCCGCCCATGAGGCGCCGATAGGGGCAGGCGTCGTCCACGGCGTCATCGACACCACGCGGCTCACCAGGTCCAGCTTCAGCGCAAAGTAGGCCAGGGTCGCGTTGATCATCGGCACCAGCACGAACGGCAGGAAGAACAGCGGGTTCATGATGATCGGCGCGCCAAACAGAATCGGCTCGTTAATGTTAAATACGCCCGGCACCACGCCCATCCGGCCAATCGTTCGCAGATGCACGGCCTTGCTGCGCAGCAGCATCAGCGCCAGCGGCAGGGTGGATCCGACGCCGCCGATCAGCAGGTAGTGATCCCAGAAGCCCTGGACGTAGATATGCGGGATCGCGGTGCCTGCGGCCATCGCCGCCTGGTTGATCGACAGGTTCGCCATCCAGAATGGATTCATGATCCCGGTGACGATCAGCGCCCCGTGGATCCCGGCAAACCACAGCACCTGGCACACCAGCACCGACAGCAGAATCGCCGGTAGGGTATCGGAAGCCGCCACCAGCGGTTTCACCAGCGACATGATCGCTTCCGGGATAATCATTCCCAGCTGCGCTTCGATAAACAGATTCAGCGGATGCAGCGTCAGCACGATCGCCAGCACCGGGATCAGAATTTCAAACGAGCGCGCTACGCCCGCCGGAACTTCAGGCGGCAGACGGATCGTAATGTTGTGCCGCTTGAGGAAGGCGTACAGTTCGGTGGAGTAAATCGCCACCAGAATCGCGGTAAAGATCCCCTGACCCGAGAAGTAGGCGGTGGAGATCTGGCCATCCTTCAGCGGCGCGGCCACCAGCAGAAACGACATCAGCGACAGCATCCCGGCGGTCAGCGAGTCCAGATTGTGGTGTTTCGCCAGGCTGGCGGCGATCCCGACGGCGATAAACAGCGTCATCACCCCCATGCTGAAGTTAAATGGCAGCATCAGCGCATCGCGATGATCGAGGGAAAATTGCAGCCAGGCGCGGGCAAAACCCCACGTCGTATCCGGAGAAAAAGGCGGGAAAATAAAGACCAGCAAAAACGAGCCGACGATCATAAAGGGCAGGGCGGTAATAAAACCGTCGCGGATGGAGGTAACGTATTTTTGCTGGCCGATCGCCCCCGCCATAGGGGTGATCTTCTGTTCAATCACGGCGATCAGCTTAGCGTACAGAGAGCTCATGATCTTTCCTTAGTTTTTGTTATCGATAAGGGAAAGCGCGAAATCCAGTACGGCGCCGCCTTTTTGCATGCCGTAATCCATCATGTTGATGGGTTCCACGCGGATCCCGTATTTATCCGCCTGTTTTTGCAGATCTTTCTGCATGTATTTCACCTGCGGCCCCAGCAGGACCACCTGGTAATGGCCGACCTGCCGATCGAATTCCGCGACGCCGAAGGCGTTGATCTCCACCGGCAGACCGCGCTGCTCGGCTTCGGCGATCATTTTTTTCACCAGCAGGCTGGTGGACATGCCCGCGGAACAGCACAACATTATCTTTTTCATATATCGCTCCTGATGAGATGGATGCGCCGACTATAGTCATAATGGATATAAAACGGAAAGCGCTTTCCGTTTGTGGATTTATTTATTGTGACCACGATCACCTATGGCGGGCTTTTACTTTACCCGGGAGTGCGCGATCATCCTGGCGACCAACCTATTCTGAAAGGCAGGATTATGAACATTCAGTTGATGAATGTTGCCGTCGACATCATCGAGCAGCGTCTGGCGCCGCTGGCCAACGTTCTGACGCGCAATAACCACATCACGGCGATGCGCGACAGCTTTGCGCTGGCGATGCCGTTTGTGATTGTCGGAAGTTTGCTGGTGCCGATTTTGTTTCCGCCCGTTTCCATCGACGGCGCATCGTTTTTCGGCCAGTTCTATTTCCAGCTGCGTCCCATTCTGCTGCCGACTTTCGAACTGACTATCGGGCTGGTGGCGCTGATTGTGGCCTTCGGCGCCAGCGCCAGTCTTGCCAAGCAGTACCGGCTGCCGGAACGGCTCTGCGGGCTGACCGGCTGCCTGGCGTTCTTGCTGTTTATCGGCTTTCGCGGCAACGGCGCAGCCAATCTTTATCTTGGCGGGATGGGGATTTTTACCGCTCTGATTTCAAGTACTTACTCCATTGAGATCGTGCGCTTCTTCTACAAAAAAGGCTGGTGCATCCGCCTGCCGGAAGAGGTGCCGGTGATGACCCGCAACGGCTTTCAGCTGCTGATCCCGCTGCTGGTGGTGATGCTCTCCATCAGCGTCATCAACGCGCTGCTGTTGCAGAGCACCGGGCGCATTTTACCGGAGCTGATTAGCGAAGCGGTGCGGCCGCTGGTGGTGGCGTCCGACACCTTAACCGCGGTATTAATCTCTTTGTTTATCTGTAACCTGCTTTGGTTTGTCGGCATTCACGGGGCGCTGATTATCACCGGGATTATGAACCCATTCTGGATGACCTATCTGTTTGAAAACCAGCAGGCGCTGGCCGCCGGTTCCGCCACGCTGCCGCATATTTACCTGCAGGGATTCTGGGATTTTTACCTGCTGATCGGCGGCATCGGCTCCACCCTGCCGCTGGTGTTTATGGCGATGCGCAGCCGTTCGCGGCAGCTGAAAAGCGTGGGGAAAATTGGCTTGCTCCCCTCGCTGTTTAATATCAATGAGCCGATACTGTTTGGTTTTCCGATTATCATGAACCCGGTCTTTCTGCTGCCGTTTCTGTTTGTGCCGCTGATAAATGCCTGTATCGCCTGGTATTTAACCCAACTGGGGATTCTCGATCGGGCGGTGGCGATGCTGCCGTGGTCGATGCCGGCGCCGCTCGGCGCGGCGTGGTCAGCCAACGGCAGCTGGAAAAACTTATGCATGTGCCTGTTTGCCATTTTTAACGCCTGGATGCTCTATCGTCCGTTCTTCAAGGTCTATGAACGCCAGCTCGCCGACGCCGAACGCTAAGCTTTTCGCCTGCCAGCCACAGCCCGCCGCGCGCGGGCTTTTTTATTTCTGCCGGATTATGTGAACCTCATCACGAATATTCGCCCGCTCTCGTTAAAATTGTGAACTCATCCGGCAATTACGGAAAGCGATTTCCGTTAATGGATGTACATTTCCAATTTTGATCCGTAAATTTCCTCCCGTTCTCAGGCAGTGTTAATAAAAAAATAACCAAGGAATAAAAATGATCAGGCTAAATCATTCAATACCTCTGTCTTTACTCGCCCTCGCGGTGATGAGCGACTGCGCCATCGCCGATCCGAAGTACGATTTTATGCTCCACGGCTATATCCGTTCGGGGATCCTCGCCAACGCCGACGGCAACCGCGCCGACTCCGTTGGCCTGATGCCGGACGGCAAGTGGCGTCTGGGCAACGAAGAGGATACCAAGATCGAACTGATCCCGACGGTGACGTTAACCTCGGACAGCGGCGTGGTGGCTAAAGTCCAGGCCAACATTACCCATCAGTCGAAATGCACCTCCGACTGGAACTGTCAGGATGACGACGGGCATGATGTGCAGTTCCGCGAAGGTTTCGCCGAACTGTCCAACCTCGACTTCGCGCCGGAAATGACCTTCTGGGCCGGTAAGCGCTACAGCAGCTCCAACACCTCCAGCCACCAGTTCGACTGGGAGTACATTCAGTACAACGGCACCGGCGGCGGCTTCGACAATATGGATCTTGGCTTCGCGCGCTTCGATGCCGGGGTTTACGCCTTCTCGCCAACCGACGAAACCAAAGCCTACCCGGTCGACAAAGGCGATCAGGGCTATCCGGATGACTACTCGCTCAACCTGTGGCTGAAAAAGATCGGCGGAACCGGCTTCGACCTTGAGCTGATTGGCCACCACATGAACCGCAATGAGAAGCACCCGACCTCGGCGGAAAAGGGCTACGGCGTGACCGGCGTCTACAACTTTGACGGTTTTTACGGCCTGACCGGCGGCTACTCTCGCGTGGTCTTCCAGTACGGGCGCGGCCTGGCGGCCGGGGACTCGCTGGGGAAAAACGGCTGGGGCTGGGCAAACCTCGACGATACCCAGTCCTGGCGCGTGGTGCTGGATAACATGGCCTCGCTCGGCGACTGGGAAATCTCCACGTTTGCCTACTATCAGAAAGACAAAAACTACCGCTGGTGGACGGAAGATGCCGACGGCTGGGGACGCACCAGCTGGGTGGCGGGGATCCGCCCGTACCAGCAGATCACCAAAAACTTCGCCATGCAGTACGAGCTGGGCTACGAATATCTCGACGATAAAAACTACAAAGGCGTGGACGGTAAAGGCAAAGGCGGCCTGACGAAAGTGACCATCGCGCCGACCCTGACCTTTGATTCCGGCTTCTGGACCCGCCCGCAGCTGCGCTTCTTCGTCACTTACGCGAAGTGGGACAAAGGCGTGTCCGACGCGCTGGACGGCAACTATAACTGGGACACCAATACTATTTCCGCAGGCGGCTACTCGCGCAGCGGCGACACCGACACGCTGAACTTTGGCGTGCAGGCCGAAGTCTGGTTCTAAGGAGAGATAACGATGATTAAGCCGGTGACAAAACTGATGCTCGTCGCGCTGCTTTCGGCGCTGGGAAGCGCAGGCGCGATGGCCGCAGAGCGCTCGCACTTTGAACACTTTATTACCCGCGACGGCGCGACGCTAAAAGACGGCGACAAGGTTTTCCGCTTTGCGGGCATCCACGCGCCGGAGCTGCACCGTATCGAGGACGATGCGCGCGGTACCTGTAAGGCCGACACGCGCGGCTGGGGGCAATACTTCCGCTGGCCGACGGCGGAAGAGCAGGAAAACTGGATTAAGGCGATGGTGCAAACCGGCGCCAGGGCGCAGCGGGTATACGTGCTCTCGGTGCAGCAGACGTTTGACGAGGCCTGCGGTCGAGAAACCCATATTCTGGCCCCGGAAACCACCGACGGCATGCCGCGCCTGAACGAAAAGGCGATGCGGGTATACGACAACATGATCGCCGAGGCGGACAAACAGGGGCTGCGCCTGATCCTGCCGTTTATCGATCACTGGTGGTGGTGGGGCGGTCGCGAGCAGCTGGCGGCGTTCTACCACGAAAAGCCGGAGGATTTTTACCGTACCGACAGTAAAACCTTCAAGGCCTATCTTGACGTGATTCGCCAGGTTATCACCCGTACCAACAGCGTGACCGGTCGTCCTTATTTCGACGAAAAAGCGATTATGGCCTGGGAGACCGGCAACGAACTGGAAGACACCAACGCGGCGTTCCTTCAGCAGACCGCCGCGTGGATCAAAAAGTGGGCGCCGCATCAGCTGGTGGTCGATGGCACCTACAAGAAAATTAACGGGTTTGCGCTCAACGATCCTAATGTCGATATCGTCAGCAACCACTACTACACCAATGCCGATAACAACCATCCCGATCAGGTGAAAAAAGACCTGACGGCGGCAGCGGGTAAAAAAGTCTATATGGTGGGCGAATTCGGCCTGCTGGACGCGCAGCAGCTTAACGCCATTATGCAGTCGATCGTCCATAGCGAAGTCAACGGCGCGCAGGCGGCGGGCGGCTTGATTTGGGGCTTCCGCGGTCATCGTCACGATGGCGGTTTCTACTGGCATAAAGAGTCCACCGGCCACTACAGCTACCATCTGCCGGGCTTCCCGATGGAAGGTAAGGCCAATCAGGAAATGGAAGTGGTCGACCTGGTGCGGACCGCCGCGGCGCAGATGAACGGGCAGGAGAACGCGCCGCCGCTGCCGAAACCGGATGCGCCGACGCTGCGGGCGATGGATTCACCGTTTGCTATCAACTGGCTGGGGGCGGCGGTAGGGCGCGCTTATGATGTCGAGCGCGCTGATTCGGCATCCGGGCCGTGGAAAGTGGTGGGGCGCGATATTTCCGATGGCGTTAACGAGTGGAACCCGCAGACGATGGATCTGTTCCGCGATGACTATCGCAGTCTGCAACTGGGGAATACGTACTATTACCGCGTCATCGCTAAGAATGAGAGCGGGAGCTCAGCGTCTTCGAACGTGATTAGCGTGAAGCACACCCAGGCGAATCAGGCGCCGGTAGTCGCGCTGGCGGAGACGCTCACCACCAGCCAGGATCAGGGCGTGCAGCTGAGCGCGAGCTGGCGCGATGACGGGCTCCCGGACCGCGACGTAAAGGTGAACTGGAGCAACGGCGGCAGCGCGCAGGCTCATTTCTGCGCGACGGATAAAGCCGAAACCCGCGCCTGGTTCAGCGCCCCCGGTGAATATGCGCTGACCTTTAGCGCCGATGACGGCCTGCTCAAAAGCAGCAAAACCGTAAAGGTCACGGTGACGGAAGCCGTCGGTAAAGTCCCCGCCGACTACTGCCGTTTTGGCGGTGGGGTATTGCACGTGACCGAGGGCAAGATTGAGGCGGCGAAAAGCGAGAAAGACGCGCTGACGATTGACGAAGACGGCTTCCTCGGGCCGTTCGCCAACGACGGCGATAAGGTGAGCTGGCAGGTTTCCGCGCCGTGGGCCGGCAAGTATCTGCTGCGGGTGACGTTCAGCGGCAAATGGGGCGGCAAGAAAAACTCGTTTATTGTCAACGGCGGCGCGCCAATCGCGGTTGAGTTCCCGCAGACCGATGAACAGGGCCAGCAGCAACTGGTGCCGGTCGAGCTGAAGGCCGGCGATAACCGCATCGACTTCGGTAAATTCGCCGGCGACTGGGGCTATATGTTTATCAAATCGATTGAAGTGGTTGCAGAGTAGTGCTTATTGGCTGCGCCCGTCGGGTGCGGCCTTTTTTAACTTACAGGAGGCGTTATGACCCGGTATCAGTTTCCGGAAGGCTTTTTTTGGGGCGCGGCGGCATCCGGTCCGCAAACGGAAGGCATCAGCAACAAGCCGCACCGTTCTATTTGGGACAGCTGGTTTGCCGAACAGCCGGAACGTTTTTATCAGCAGATTGGGCCGCAAACCGTTTGCGATACCTATCATCAGTATCCTCAGGACGTGGCGTTGATGAAGCGGACCGGGTTCAACTCCTTTCGCACCTCGATTCAGTGGTCGCGGCTGATTGACGATTTCGAAACCGGCGCGCCCAATCCGGACGCGGTGCGTTTCTATCATGCCTACCTTGATGAGATGATCGAAAACGGCATTGAGCCGATGATTAACCTCTATCACTTTGATATGCCGGAAGCGCTGCAAAAGCAGTACGGCGGCTTTGAGTCGGCGCACGTGACGGATCTCTTCGCGCGTTTTGCCCGCACCGCCTTCGAGCTGTTTGGTCACAAAGTGAAATACTGGATCACCTTCAACGAGCCGATTGTGCCGGTTGAGGGCGGCTATCTGTACGACTTCCACTATCCCTGCAAGAAAGACGGCAGGCTGGCGGCGCAGGTGGCGTTTAACATTATGCTGGCCCACGCCAAAGCGGTGCGCGAGTTTCGCGCGCTGGCGCTGGAGAGCGAGATTGGCGTGGTGCTGAACCTGACGCCCTCCTATACCCGTAACGACAGCGCTGAGGATAAAAAAGCGGCGTGGTATGCGGATCTGTTTTTCAACCGCAGCTTTCTCGATCCGCTGGTGAAGCATCAGTTCCCGAAAGAGCTGTGCGAAATTCTGGCCGCGCACGACTGCCTGCCGGAGGTGACAAAAGCCGACGTGGAGCTGATTAGCGGATCGCGCGTCGATTTTCTCGGCGTTAACTATTACGTTCCGCGGCGGGTCAAGGCACGCGAAAGCGACTATACGCTGGACTATTTCACCCCGGAGTTCTATTTCGAAAACTACGTGAATCCAGAAGGGCGCTTTAATCCTTATCGCGATAATAATGAGATTCTGCCGCAGGCGATTTATGACATTGCCGCCAATATTCGCGATAACTACGGCAATAAAAAGTGGTTCCTCGCGGAAATCGGCATCGCGATGGATATTGAGTCGGAAGGCGAACCGGGCGAAGACGGGGTGATTGACGATTCGTTCCGCATCGGCCTGATGGAAGAGCATCTGGTGCAGCTGCATCGCGCGATAGCCGACGGCGCGAATTGTTTTGGCGTGCATCAGTGGACGTTTATCGATAACTGGTCGTGGATTAATTCGTTCAAGCGGCGCTACGGTTTTTGGCGGCTTAATCTGCAAACCGGAGAGCGGCAGATAAAGCGCAACGCGCTGTGGTTTGCCGAGCTGGCGACCAGCAACGGTTTTAGTTCTGATAAATAGCTCTGCAAAATCCCCCGGAGGCGGCGCTTGACGCGCCTGTCCGGGCTACCAAACCGCACGAACTTGTAGCCCGGACAGATGCGCAGCATCGCCTCCGGGAAGCCGTACCCACCGGTGCTACGAGGTCCCCGCCGTCGGCGGACAGGTAGCCCGGCTAAGGCGTCAGCCGCGAGCCGGGGATTATCGGCGCTATTTGTTCATTTCCGCCAGCGAAGCTATCCAGTTCATCGCCAGCTGCGGCCACTCGGCGGCGGGCAGGCCCCGGGTCCCGCGAATGCCAAATCCGTGTTTCCCCTCGGCGAACAGATGCAGCTCGGTCGGCACCTGATGCGCGCGCAGGGCGTTAAACATCACCAGCGCGTTATCCACCGGCACCGAAGGATCGTCTACCGCGTGGAAAATAAAGGTCGGCGGCGTCTGCGGCGTGACGTTCTGCTCCGGTGAATAACGATGCTGCCGCTCCGCCGTCGGCGTTTCGCCAATCAACGCCTTGCGCGATCCGGGATGGGCAATCGCCGGATCCATCGAAATCACCGGATAGCCGAGCACCGCGAAGTCCGGCCGCGCGCTCTGCTGGTCGATGGCATCCACGGCGGCGTAAGCCGGTTCGCTATAGCGGGTCTCCAGGCTGGCCGCCACGTGCCCCCCGGCGGAAAAGCCCATAATGCCGATTTTATGCGGGTCGATATGCCACTCGGCGGCCCGCGCCCGCAGGGTACGCAGCGCGCGCTGCGCATCGGCCAGCGGCGCATCGCTGCCCTCCGCATGACCGTCCGCGGGCATCCGGTAGGTCATCACAAACAGGGTATAGCCCCGGGCGTTAAACACCGGGGCAAGATCGCTGCCCTCTTTATCCAGCACCACCCGCTGATAAGAGCCGCCCGGCGTCACCAGCAGCGCGATACCGTTGGGCTTCTCCGGCGCGTAAACGGTAATTGTCGGAGCGCGAACGCCGGTGACCGCGCGATCGGGCAGCGAGGGGTCTTTGCTGCGCTCCACCAGCGATTCGCTCGCCGGGCTGTTTTTCGCGCCGGGCGCTTCACCGCCGGGCCAGACAGAAAAAGTGGGCAGAGAGGAAAATGCCGCCTGAGAAGAGAACAGCAAAGCGATGGCGGCGGCCAGAGGTAAACGCGTCATAAGCATCTCCATTAAGGAAAAGGCTTATTTATCATCGATGAGCGGCGGGTAACGCGAGTTGCTTCACAGAACGCTGTTTCATTAAAATCAAAATGAAACAGCGTTCTGAAGATACGCCTACTGCAGCTGGTCTTTATGAATGCCCAACCGTTTCATGCGCGAAAGCAAAGTGGTGCGCTTTAATCCCAGACGCTGGGCCGCGCCCTTCGGTCCGGCGACCACGCCGTTGCTCTCTTTCAGCACCCGGACAATCAGCTGGTATTCATCTTCGCCTTCCTCCGGCAGCACTTCTGCCGCCAGCGGCTGCGGCTCGATGTTCATTTCCGGCAAGGAGAGCTGCAGCACGCTGCCGCGGGTCAGCAGCACCGCGCGCTCAATGACGTTTTCCAGCTCACGCACGTTGCCCGGCCACTCCATGCGGCTGAGAAGGCGCAGCGTTTCCGCCGGAATGCTGTCGATATTGCGTCCCAGACGGCGGGCGATTTTAAAGGTGAAGGCCTTCACCAGCAGCGGAATATCGTCCGGCCGCTCGCGCAGCGGCGGCAGGTGGATCGGGAAGACGTTCAGCCGATAGTAGAGATCGCTGCGAAATTCGCGATCGGCGACCATCTGCTTAAGATCGCGGTTGGTCGCGGCGATCAGGCGCACGTCGGTGTGAATCAGCTTATTGCTGCCGAGACGCTCGAACTCCTGCTCCTGCAGGACGCGCAGCAGCTTCGGCTGCAGCTCCACCGGCATATCGCCCACTTCATCGAGAAACAGCGAGCTTTTGTCCGCCAGTTCGAAACGGCCGATACGCTGCGCGCTGGCACCGGTGAAGGCGCCGCGCTCGTGGCCAAACAGGTCGCTTTCCAGCAGCCCGGCGGGCATCGCCGCGCAGTTCATTTTGACCATCCGCCGGCTATTGCGGCCGCTCAGATTATGAATAGCGCGGGCAATCAGCTCCTTACCGGTGCCGGTTTCGCCGAGGATCAGCACCGTGCTGTCGCTGTGCGCCACCATCTCCACCTGCTTGAGCACGCTGTTCATCGCCTCGCTGCGGCCAATGATTTCGCCAAACTCGCTCTCCACGTTGTTGAGCTGTTCGGTCAGGGCGAGGTTCTCATCGACCAGCCGCTCTTTCAGGCGCTGAATTTCGCGATAGGCGAGGGCGTTGTCGATGGCGATCGAGACGCGCTCGGCGATTTGCCGCAGCAGCTTAAGATTGGTGGTGGTGAACACTTTCTCATCGCACTGCGCCAGCTTCAGCACCCCGAGCAGGGTATTGCCGGACATCAACGGCAGCAGGCACAGGGTCTGAATTTTGTTATCCCACATCTCGAAAAGCATTTTTTCGTACGGCGCCAGCGGGTCATGCTCGTGCAGATTGAGCAGCAGCATCTCTTTACTTTTGAAGACCCGCTCGGTCAGGGTGCCGGCTTCATCCACTTCGCTCTGGTCGTGCACCGGGTGGCTGGCGTCGAGGTAGTGGGTGGAGTAGATGTTGAGCTTGCCTTTGCGGTTGCTGCGTAGCACCACGCTAATGGCATCGATGCGGAAGTAGCGGTGGATCTCTTTGGCCACTTCGCTGACCAGCTCGTCGATATCCAGCCGCGAGAGCACGGCGTTGGTGATCGCCACGAGGATGCGGAAGTTATCGCGCTCGTGGCACAGCAGGTCGTAATCGACGTTATTGCTGACCCGGCTCTGGATCTGCTCGGTCACCACGGCGACGATTTGCGTAAAAGTGTGCAGCCGCTGGTACTCTTTTTCAGTCCATGGCCGGTTGTCATCGCGGATGAATTCGCAGCCGCCGAAGATGCGGCCTTCCGCCGCCAGCGGCAGCAGGCAGTAATAGCCAAAGGTAGGATAGAGTCCGCTTCGGGCCAGCTGCGGCCAGGTCTCGGCAAAGGTGGCGCTATCGCAATGCAGCGCATCCGGTCGGGACAGCAGACGACGAACCGGGCCGTTGGCGAGGACGGTTTCATCTTCATAGCTCACCGGATGCCCGGCATCGTCGCAGGCGTGCCTTGTCGCGCGATGGTTGCCGGAATGCCACAGAATAATCGCCGCCCGGTCGGCGAGCGCGGACTGCTGCACCAGGCCGGTCAGCGTCTCGCTCAGCGCGGCCAGATCCGGCTGCTGTAATAAAATGCGGGTGATATCAAACAGACCCTGCTGCCCAAGATCGCCCATCGGTGTATACGACATTGCTTAAGTCCAAAAGCGCCGCAAAGCGGCGCAGAAGAAAGTGATGACACAAATAATAGTCTGTTTATAAAGCGGTTGTGACCGCCGTCCACCCATCCGCAGTTGCCCGCGGGTTTGGGCGGGATAATCATGCAGAGATCCTAATTTTTCCCCGGAGGCGATGCTGCGCATCTGTCCGGGCTACAGGTTCGTGCGATCCGGGTTAGGGTAGCCCGGACAGGCGCATCGCGCCGCCTCCGGGAAAGCTCCTGAATCTCGTTAACAAATTCTCGGCAGCGGCTCGGCGTGAGGAAGATCCAGCGTACGTTTGACGCCGTACAGGCCGATGGAGCGTACGCCCGCGCGCGCCACAACGTCGCCGATTATCGCCGCATCGCGGCCTAACGGATGAGACCGTAAATGCGCAAGTACGCTTTCCGCCGCTTCGCGGGCGACGGCGATCAACAGCTTGCCTTCGTTGGCAAAATTCAGCGCGTCCAGCCCCAGCAGCTCGCACACGCCGCGCACGGTCTCGTTCACCGGCAGCTTATTCTCATACAGCTCAATCCCGCAGCCGCTGGCGGCGGCGAACTCGTGGGCCACCGCGTTAACCCCGCCGCGGGTGGCATCGCGCAGGGCTTTCACGCCAGCGACGTCGCGCAGCGTCTGAATCAAGGGCGTCAGCACCGCGCAGTCGCTGGACAGCGCGCCGTCCAGCCCCATTTGCTCGCGCAGGTTGAGGATAGTCGCCCCGTGATCGCCAAGCGTACCGCTGACCAGCAGCACGTCGCCGGCGCTAATCTGCTGCGCCCCCCAGCGAATACCGGTGGGGATCACGCCGATCCCGGCGGTATTGATAAACAGCTTATCCGCCGCCCCGCGCGGCACCACTTTGGTATCGCCGGTGACAATGGCGATACCGGCCTCCCGGGCGGTCTGCGCCATGCTGTTCACCACCGCTTCGAGGGTGGCCATCTCCAGCCCCTCTTCGAGAATAAACCCGCAGGAGAGATAGCGCGGCAGCGCGCCGCTCACCGCCACATCGTTGGCCGTACCGCACACCGCCAGCTTGCCGATATTGCCGCCGGGAAAAAACAGCGGATCGATGACGTAGCTGTCGGTGGAGAAGGCGAGCCTGTCGCCCTGCGCGCTAAGCTGGGTGAGATCGAGACGCGCCTGATCCTCCTGCTCCGCCAGCCAGGGGTTGGCGAAAGCCTGCATAAACAGGTCGCCGATCAGCTGCTGCATCGCCTGACCGCCGCTACCGTGGGCTAACTGAACGCTTTTCATGCTTCGATTTCCTGACTGCGATATTGATACCAGGCGGCGCAGGCGCCTTCCGATGAGACCATCAGCGCGCCGAACGCGCTCTGCGGGTTGCAGGTCTTGCCGAACAGCGGGCACTGGTGCGGCTTACAGCGGCCGGTCAGCACCTCGCCGCAGCGGGCGCGCGGGTCGTCGCTGACCCGCTGCGGCGCCGGGCGGAAATGCGCCTCGGCGTCGAAGCGCTGGTATGCCGCCGTCAGATGCACGCCGGAGTCGCTAATCACCCCCAGCCCGCGCCACTCGCTATCGCCGCTAAGGCAAAACACCTCGGCGATGGCCGACTGCGCCAGCGGATTACCCTCATCGGGCACCACCCGGCGATACTGGTTCTCCACGTCGCTGTGCCGCGCTATTGTCTGCTCAACCAGCATCACCGCGCCTTGCAGTAGATCAAGCGGTTCGAATCCGGCCACCACTAAAGGACGATGATAGTCGCTGGCGATAAAGCCGTAGGCGTCGGTGCCAATCACCATGCTGACGTGACCTGGGGCGAGAAAAGCGTCGATACCGTTATCCGGCTGGTCGAGCAGGCTGCGCAGGGTCGGCAGCAGGGTGATGTGCTGGCAGAAAAAGTAGAAGTTGGCGACGCCGCGCTCGCGGGCCTGGCACAGGGTCAGGGCGGTGGCGGGCATCGTCGTTTCAAAACCAAGGCCGAAGAACACCACTTCACGTTCGGGGTTCTGCTGCGCCAGCTTCAGGGCGTCCATCGGCGAATAGACGATGCGGACGTCGGCGCCGCGCGATTTCGCCTGCAGCAGCGAGCCGTTTTTTCCCGGCACGCGCATGGCGTCGCCAAAGGTGCAGAAAATCACCCCCGGACGGCTGGCGATATCGATACAGGCGTCGATGCGTCCCATCGGCAGCACGCACACCGGGCAGCCGGGGCCGTGAATAAACTCGATATTTTCCGGCAGCAGCTGGTCGAGGCCGAATTTAAAAATGGCGTGGGTATGGCCGCCGCACACTTCCATAATGCGCAGCGGACGGTCGGCGGTATGCGGCAGCAGGCGCGCCCGCTGCCGGAGATGCTCCACCAGCTGCATCACCTGTTCTGGCGCGCGGTATTCATCGACATAACGCATTTACCGCTCCTCGCCGTACAGCAGCGCGCCGACGTCCGGCTCGACTTCAAACATATTTTGCAGCGCTTCGAGGGTGTCGCGGGCTTCGGCTTCGTTGATTACGCTCATGGCGAAACCCACGTGGACCAGCACCCACTGGCCGAGACGCGGCTGATCGCGGTCGTCGACCGCGCCGACTAAGGTGAGATCGACTTCGCGCTGAATGCCGCACACTTCGACCTTCGCCAGATTACCGTCAATGGCGCAGATTTGTCCGGGAATGCCTATGCACATTGCTGCGCCTCCAGCCAGCTAAGCCACTGGTCCATGCCTTCGCCGCTGGTGGCGGAGAGCAGGATAATGTCAATATCCGGGTTCACCTCGCGAGCGCAGGCCAGACACTTCTCCACGTCAAAGTTGAGATACGGCAGCAGGTCGACCTTGTTGAGCAGCATCAGGCTGGCGGCGGCGAACATATGCGGATACTTCAGCGGTTTGTCTTCGCCTTCGGTGACCGACAGCACCGCCACTTTATGGCGTTCGCCGAGGTCGAAGCTCGCCGGGCACACCAGGTTGCCGACGTTTTCGATAAACAGGATCCCGCGGTCATCCAGCGGCAGGCGCGGCGCGGCGTCGGCGATCATCTGCGCGTCGAGATGGCAGCCTTTACCGGTGTTGACCTGAATCGCCGGGGTGCCGGTGGCGCGGATGCGCGCGGCGTCGTTCACCGTTTGCTGATCGCCTTCAATCACCGCGCAGGCGGTTTTCGCTTTCAGCCGCAGCAGGGTTTCCGTCAGCAGGGTGGTTTTGCCGGAGCCCGGGCTGGAGACCAGGTTCAGCACCAGCTGGTTTTTAGCGGCGAAGCGCGCGCGGTTGCGGGCGGCCAGACGGTTGTTTTTATCCAGAACGTCGATTTCCACTTCCAGCATCCGCCGCTGGCTTTGGCCCGGCGCGTGGGTACCCGCCTCGCCGTGACCGTAGTGCAGATCGCCCGCCGCCGAGCGGGTGGGCGAAAAGTTATCGGTTTTCACGCCGGTAATATTCATCATCTGGCGCGGGGCAGGCGCGAAGGGGGCGCTGCGAAACGCCGAATGCGGGTTATGCTCATCGCCTTCTATATAAAGGTTGCCTTCACCGCAGCCGCAGGTTGTACACATATGTCACTCCTGAGTTACTTCTATTCGCTGAATCTGTAAGCCGTCATCCGCCACAATTTGCAGCCGGTCGCTCTGACACTGCGGGCAGCGGCGCACGTGCTGCGAGATGAGATGCACGTACTGCTGGCAGGTTTCACACCAGCATTCAGCCTGTTGCTCGGCGATATGCAGCTCGCAGCCTTCCGCCAGCGTGCCGCGGCACACCAGCTCAAAGCAGAAGGTCAGCGCGCTGGCCTCCACGCAGGAAAACGCCCCGACCTTCAGCCACACGCCGGTGACCCGACGCGCGCCGGCCTGCTGCGCCTGCTGTTCGATAATTTCCAGCGCCCGCTGGCTAAGGGTGATTTCGTGCATGGTGCCTCCGTATCGCGATGGCCCTTTAATGCAATAACGATGCCAGGTCACAGGTAATGTCACGGAAATGTCGATGACGCGCGTCAGATATCGTCATCGACATGTCTTTCTGCCGTCCGGTATTTAATAAATTCATTTAAAATCAATAAATTAATTTTTGGCATGGAAAATGCTTAACCGGTGCATCTCATACAACGGGGGATCCGGGATGACTATTTGGGAATTAAGTGAAAAGGCGGACTACATCGCCGATCGTCACCGCCAGCATCAGGAGCAGTGGCACACCTATTGCAACTCCCTGGTACAGGGAATAACCCTGTCGAAAGCGCGTCTGCATCACGCCATGAGCTGCGCGCCGGATAAAGAACTGTGCTTCGTCCTGTTTGGCCATTTTCAGGTCTACGTCGCGCTGGCGGAAGGGTTTAACAGCCACACCATCGAGTATTACGTGGAAACCAAAAACGGCGATGACAGGCGTCTGATCGCCCAGGCCACGCTGGGCTCGGATGGCACTATCGATGGCCGGATCAGCAACCGCGACCGCGAGCAGGTTCTCGAGCACTATCTGGCGACTATCGCCAGCGTTTACGACCGTCTCTATGAGGCTATCGAACAAGACCAGCCGGTGGATTTAAACCACCTGACGCTGGCCCGTTAATCGTCAGGTGTCGACAAGTGTCGAAGCTGACACCTGCGCAACCTGTTTTCGTCAAAAATGACTTTCACCCGAGGATGACCCGGTGAACCGTTTTGTAATTGCTGACTCCACCGTCTGTATCGGCTGTCGCACCTGCGAAGCCGCCTGCGCTGAGACTCACCGCCAGCATGGCCTGCAAGCCATGCCCCGGCTGCATTTAATGCGCAATGAAAAAGAATCCGCGCCGCAGATGTGCCACCACTGTGAAGATGCGCCTTGCGCCGCCGTCTGCCCGGTTAACGCCATTAATCGCGTCGATGGCGCGGTGCAGCTTAATGAGAGCCTGTGCGTAAGCTGCAAGCTGTGCGGCATCGCCTGTCCGTTCGGCGCCATTGAGTTTTCCGGCAGCCGTCCGCTGGATATACCAGCTAACGCCAATACCCCCATGGCCCCCGCCGCGCCGCCGGCGCCGGCCCGCGTCAGCACGCTGCTCGACTGGGTGCCGGGCGTGCGCGCTATCGCCGTTAAATGCGACCTGTGCCACTTCGACGAGCAGGGCCCGGCGTGCGTTCGCACCTGCCCGACTAACGCGCTGCTGCTGGTGGATATCCGCGATATCGCCCAGGCCAGCAAGCGTAAGCGGCAGCTGACTTTTAATACCGACCTCGGCGATCTGTCGCTGTTCCAGGCGCAACAAGGGGACGTGAAATGAGTGTGATTTCCTTAGTGAATCAGGCGGTGGCCTGGTACGCCGCCAGCGCGGTGCTGGCGTTTCTGTTCGCCCTGCGCAAACCGCTGAGCGGGGCGATCGCCGGGATCGGCGGCGCGGTCGCCAGCGCGATGCTGGTGCTGGCGGGCGGAACGGCGCTGCTGATGCCGGAGCGCGTCAGCGGCGGTATGCTGCAGATGCTGCACCTGACCCTGCGCGTGGGCGGCGTCAACGCGCTGTGGCTGCTGGCGATCGGCCTGTCGGCGCTGCCGATTTCGCTGTTCAATATCGCCTGGCATCGCCACTCGCAGGTCAAAGCCAACGGCCTGCTGGTGAATCTGCTGCTGGCCGCCGCCGTCTGCGCGGTGGTGGTGACGAACTTCGGCGCGCTGGTGGTGATGGCGGAGATTATGGCCCTGTGCGCCGCGTTTCTTACCGGCTGCGCGCAGTCCGGCAAGCTGTGGTTTGCGCTAGGGCGTCTGGGTACGCTGCTGATGGCGTGGAGCTGCTGGCTGGTGTGGTCGTCCTACGGCACCCTTGAGCTGGCGCAGATTAACCAGCTGGCGCTGGCGGTACCGCAAAACGCGCTGCTGTGGCTGCCAGGCCTGATCGGCTTTGCGCTGCTGGCCGGGGTCATTCCGCTGCACGGCTGGGCGCCGCAGGCTCACTCCGGTGCCAGCGCGCCGGCCGCCGCGCTGTTTTCCACGGTGGTGATGAAGGTCGGTCTCTACGGCATCCTGACGGTGTCGCTGGCCGGTAGCGTACCGCCGCTGTGGTGGGGCGTGATGCTGCTGGTGCTGGGGATGATCACCGCCTTCGTCGGCGGACTGTACGCCCTGATGGAGCACAATATTCAGCGCCTGCTGGCGTACCACACCCTGGAAAATATCGGCATTATCCTGCTCGGCCTCGGGGCGTTCGTCACCGGCGTGGCGACCCATAACCCGACCCTGATGGTGCTGGGTTTTATCGGCGGCATGTATCACCTGATCAACCACAGCCTGTTTAAAACCACCCTGTTCCTCGGCGCGGGGGCAGTGTGGTTCCGCACCGGTCATCGCGATATCGAAAAGCTCGGCGGCATCGGCAAGAAAATGCCGCTGATTTCGCTCTCCATGCTGGTGGGCCTGATGGCGATGGCCGCGCTGCCGCCGCTGAACGGTTTTGCCGGGGAGTGGGTGATCTATCAGTCCTTCTTCAAGCTGAGCACCGGCGACGCGTTTGTTGGCCGCCTGCTGGGGCCGCTGCTGGCGGTGGGCCTGGCGATTACCGGCGCCCTGGCGGTGATGTGTATGGCGAAAGTCTACGGCGTCACCTTCCTCGGCGCGCCGCGCAGTAAAGAGGCGGAAAACGCTACCTGCGCGCCGGGGCTGATGACTTTTAGCGTGGTGCTTTCTGCCGTTTGCTGCGTGATTGGCGGGGTTGCCGCGCCGTGGCTGCTGCCGCTGGTGAGCGGGGCGTTTCCGGTGCAGGCGGAGGTCTCCAGCGTGGTCTCCCAGCCGCTGATCGCCATTCTGCTGATTGCCTGCCCGCTGCTGCCGCTGCTGCTGATGATCCTCTTCAAGGGCGATCGCCTGCCAGCGCGCTCCCGCGGCGCGGCCTGGGTCTGCGGTTACGACCATGAAAAATCCATGGTGGTGACCGCCCACGGTTTCGCCATGCCGGTGAAAGAAGCCTTTGCGCCGATTCTCAAGCTGCGCCACTGGCTGAACCCGGTACGCCTGGTGCCCGGCTGGCAGAACGCTTCCGTGCCCGCGCTGTTTCGCGGCGTGGCGCTGGTGGAGCTGGCGGTACTGGTGGTGATTGTGATTTCCCGAGGAGCCTGAGAATGAGCGTATTAATTGCATTGTTGCAGGCGCTGGTGCTGTTCGCCGTCGCGCCGCTGTTGTCCGGGGTGACCCGCGTCGCCCGCGCGCGTCTGCATAACCGCCGCGGCCCGGGTGTGCTGCAGGAGTACCGGGATATCCTGAAGCTGCTGGGCCGTCAGAGCGTTGGCCCGGATGCTTCCGGCTGGGTCTTCCGCCTGACGCCGTACGTGATGGTCGGCGTGATGCTGACCATCGCCACCGCGCTGCCGGTGGTGACCGTTGACTCGCCGATGGCGGGGCTGGGGGACCTGATCACTCTGATCTACCTGTTCGCCATTGCCCGTTTCTTCTTCGCTATCTCCGGCCTTGATACCGGCAGTCCGTTTACCGCTATCGGGGCGAGCCGCGAAGCGATGCTCGGCGTGCTGGTCGAGCCTATCCTGCTGCTCGGCCTGTGGGTCGCGGCGCAGGTCGCCGGTTCCACCCATATCAGCAGCATCGCCGACACCATTTACCACTGGCCCACCGCCCGCACTCTTCCGCTGATTCTGGCGTTGTGCGCTTGCGCCTTCGCTACTTTTATCGAAATGGGCAAGCTGCCGTTCGACCTGGCGGAAGCGGAGCAGGAGCTTCAGGAAGGTCCGCTCTCGGAATACAGCGGCAGCGGCTTCGGCGTGCTGAAGTGGGGCATCAGCCTCAAGCAGCTGGTGGTCCTGCAGATGTTCGTCGGCGTATTTATCCCGTGGGGACAGATGACCAGCTTTAGCGTCGGCGGTCTGCTGCTGGCGCTGGTGGTTGCCGTCGTCAAGCTGGTGCTTGGCGTGCTGGTGATTGCGCTGTTCGAAAACAGCATGGCGCGTCTGCGCTTTTGCGCCACCTCCCGCGTCACCTGGGCCGGGTTTGGTTTTGCCTTTTTAGCCTTCGTCTCCTTGCTGGTGGCGTGATTTAAGAGAGTTTGAGCATGTCTGAAGAAAAAATCGGTCAACATTATCTCGCCGCGCTGCACCAAACCTTTCCGGGCGTGGTGCTGGATGAAGCCTGGCAGACCAAAGACCAGCTGACGGTCACGGTAAAGGTCAACTATCTGCCGGAAGTGGTCGAGTTCCTGTATTACAAGCAGGGCGGCTGGCTGTCGGTGCTGTTCGGCAATGACGAACGCAAGCTGAACGGTCATTACGCCGTCTATTACGTCTTGTCGATGGAGCAGGGCACGAAATGCTGGATCACCGTGCGCGTGGAGGTGGACGCCAACAAACCGGAATACCCGTCGGTGACGCCGCGCGTGCCTGCCGCCGTGTGGGGCGAGCGCGAAGTGCGCGATATGTACGGCCTGGTGCCGGTGGGGCTGCCGGACGAGCGCCGGCTGGTGCTGCCGGACGACTGGCCGGATGAACTCTATCCGCTGCGTAAAGACAGCATGGACTACCGCCAGCGTCCGGCGCCGACCACCGACGCCGAAACCTACGAGTTTATCAACGAGCTGGGGACTAAAAAGAACAACGTGGTGCCGATTGGCCCGCTGCACGTCACCTCCGACGAACCGGGCCACTTCCGCCTGTTCGTTGACGGCGAGAATATTATCGACGCCGACTATCGCCTGTTCTACGTCCACCGCGGGATGGAAAAGCTGGCGGAAACCCGCATGGGCTACAACGAAGTCACCTTCCTCTCGGACCGCGTGTGCGGCATCTGCGGCTTCGCCCACAGCACCGCCTATACCACCTCGGTGGAAAACGCGATGGGCATCGTGGTGCCGGAGCGCGCGCAGATGATCCGCGCCATTCTGCTGGAGGTGGAGCGCCTGCACTCGCACCTGCTGAACCTCGGCCTCGCCTGCCACTTCACCGGCTTCGACTCCGGGTTTATGCAGTTCTTCCGCGTGCGCGAAACCTCGATGAAGATGGCGGAAATTCTCACCGGGGCGCGTAAAACCTACGGCCTGAACCTGATTGGCGGCATTCGTCGCGATCTGCTGAAAGAGGACATGATCCAGACCCGCCAGCTGGCGCAGCAGATGCGCCGCGACGTGCAGGAGCTGGTGGACATGCTGCTCAGCACGCCGAATATGGAGCAGCGCACGGTCGGAATCGGTCGTCTCGACCCGCAAATCGCCCGCGACTTCAGCAACGTCGGCCCGATGGTGCGCGCCAGCGGCCACGCCCGCGATACCCGCGCCGATCACCCGTTTGTCGGCTACGGCCTGCTGCCGATGACCGTCCACAGCGAGCAGGGCTGCGACGTGATTTCGCGCCTCAAGGTGCGTATCAACGAAGTCTATACCGCGCTGAATATGATCGACTTCGGCCTTGATAACCTGCCGGGCGGCCCGCTGATGGTGGAGGGCTTCACCTATATTCCGCACCGCTTCGCGCTCGGCTTCTCGGAAGCGCCGCGCGGGGATGATATCCACTGGAGCATGACCGGCGACAACCAGAAGCTGTACCGCTGGCGCTGCCGGGCGGCGACCTACGCCAACTGGCCGACCCTGCGCTATATGCTGCGCGGCAATACCGTTTCCGACGCGCCGCTGATTATCGGCAGCCTCGACCCGTGCTACTCCTGTACCGACCGCATGACCGTGGTCGACGTGCGCAAGAAGAAAAGCAAAGTGGTGCCGTACAAAGAGCTGGAGCGCTACAGCATCGAGCGTAAGAACTCGCCGCTGAAATAAGGAATCGCCATGTTTACCTTTATTAAAAAAGTCATCAAAACCGGCACCGCGACGCACTCATACCCGCTGGAGCCGATGCCGGTGGATAAAAACTTCCGCGGCAAACCGGAGCATAATCCGCAGCAGTGCATCGGCTGCGCCGCCTGCGTTAACGCCTGCCCGTCGAACGCCCTGACGGTGGAGACCGATCTGGCCGCCAACCAGCTGGGGTGGCAGTTCAACCTCGGGCGCTGCATCTTTTGCGGACGCTGCGAAGAGGTCTGCCCGACGGCGGCGATTAAGCTCTCTCAGGAGTACGAGCTGGCGGTATGGAAGAAAGAGGATTTTCTCCAGCAATCGCGTTTTGCCATTTGCCACTGCCGGGTGTGTGAACGCCCATTCGCCGTACAGAAAGAGATCGACTATGCCATCGCGCTGCTCAAACACAACGGCGATAGCCGCGCCGAGCTGCATCGCGAAAGCTTCGAGACCTGCCCGGAGTGCAAACGCCAGAAGTGCCTGGTGCCGTCCGATCGTATTGAACTGACTCGCCATATGAGAGAGGCCAGCTGATGAGCAACTTATTAGGCCCGCGCGATGACAACGGCATTCCGGTGCCGATGACGGTGGATGAGTCCATCGCCAGCATGAAGGCATCGCTGCTGAAGAAAATTAAGCGTTCCGCCTACGTTTATCGGGTGGACTGCGGCGGCTGCAACGGCTGCGAGATCGAGATTTTCGCCACCCTGTCGCCGCTGTTCGACGCCGAGCGCTTTGGGATCAAAGTGGTGCCGTCGCCGCGTCACGCCGATATTCTGCTGTTTACCGGGGCGGTGACCCGGGCGATGCGTTCTCCCGCGCTGCGCGCGTGGCAGTCCGCGCCGGATCCGAAAATCTGCATCTCCTATGGCGCCTGCGGCAACAGCGGCGGCATCTTCCACGACCTTTATTGCGTGTGGGGCGGAACCGATAAAATCGTGCCGGTGGATGTCTATATTCCCGGCTGCCCGCCCACCCCGGCCGCGACGCTGTACGGCTTCGCGATGGCGCTGGGCCTGCTGGAACAGAAAATCCACGCCCGCGTGCCGGGCGAGCAGGACGAGCAGCCGACCGAACTCCTGCACCCGGATATGGTACAGCCGCTGCGGGTGCGCATCGATCGCGAAGCGCGCCGGCTGGCGGGCTATCGCTACGGCCGGCAGATTGCCGACGACTATATGCGCCTGCTGGGGCAGGGCGATAGCCAGGTGATGCGCTGGCTGGAGGCGGAAAAAGATCCGCGTCTGACCGAGATCGTCACCCATCTGAACCAGGTCGTAGAAGGAGCGCGTATCCGATGAGCGAGACGGTGGTGTTCAGTCAGCTGAGCCGTAAATTTATTGATGAGAACGACGCGACGCCTGACCAGGCGCAGCAGGTGGTCTATTACAGCCTGGCGATTGGCCACCACCTCGGCGTCATCGACTGCCTCGAGGCGGCGCTGAGCTGCCCGTGGCAGGCGTATCTGGCGTGGATTGCGACCCTCGAAGAGGGCAGCACCGCGCGGCGTAAAATGGAAGGCGTGCCGAAGTACGGCGAGATTGTTATCGACAGCAATCATGTGACGATGCTGGCTAACGCTTTTGATAAAGCGCTGGCGCGACAGACCCCCGAGCAGCAGGCGTGGAGCAAAACTATGCTCAGTATGCTGCATGATATTCACCAGGAAAGCGCCATCTATCTGATGGTGAGGAGACTCCGTGACTGACGTTTTACTCTGTGTCGGCAATAGCATTATGGGCGACGACGGCGCAGGCCCGCTGCTGGCGGAGATGTGCGCGGCTAATCCCGTCGGCGATTGGGTGGTGATTGACGGCGGCAGCGCGCCGGAAAACGACATCGTCGCCATTCGCGAGCTGCGCCCCGAGCGCCTGCTGATCGTCGATGCTACCGATATGGGCCTGAACCCCGGCGAGATCCGTATCGTCGACCCGGACGATATCGCCGAGATGTTTATGATGACCACCCACAATATGCCGCTCAACTATCTGATCGATCAGCTAAAAGAGGATGTCGGCGAGGTGATTTTCTTAGGCATTCAGCCGGATATCGTCGGCTTTTATTACCCGATGACCCAGCCGATCAAGGACGCGGTCGCGACGGTGTACGCGCGGCTTGATGGCTGGCAGGGGCAGGGCGGTTTCGCGGCGCTGGAAGCCGCTGAGGAACCGGAGTTCCCCGGCTAAGCGCAGCGCGAGCCGGGAGTTCGGCCAGGAGGGAGCAAGTGTACTTTTTTCCCGGGTCGCGGCGTAAACGCCTTACCCGGGCTACGGCTACTTTTGTCACCCGTAGCGTTTATCATTCCCGGAGGCGATGCTGCGCATCTGTCCGGGCTACCGGTCCGCGGGCGTTGATGAACCTGTAGCCCGGCTAAGCGCTGCGCGAGCCGGGAAAATTTCTACGCCAAATCTTCCCCGTTGCTGGCAATCACCTTCTTATACCACCAGAACGACTTCTTGCGCCTGCGCGCCAGCGTGCCGCGACCGGCATCGTCGCGGTCAACGTAGACAAAGCCGTAGCGCTTGCTCATCTCGCCGGTGGAGGCGGACACCAGATCGATACAGCCCCAGCTGGTATAGCCCATCACCGGGATGCCATCTTCGATGGCGTCGCCCATCGCCTGAATATGCTCGCGCAGATAGCTGATACGGTAGTCGTCGTTGATCTCGCCGTTAGCGTCAATCTCATCGCGCGCGCCGAGACCGTTCTCCACGAGGAACAGCGGTTTCTGGTAGCGGTCATACATCATATTCATGGTGATGCGCAGGCCGAGCGGGTCGATGCCCCAGCCCCATTCGCTGGCTTTGATGTACGGGTTTTTCAGCGACTTAACGATATTGGCGGCGCTGGTGTTGCCGGCGTTCATCTCCGCCGACGCGCAGCGCGAAGCGTAGTAGCTGAAGGAGACGAAATCGACGGTATGGCGCAGGATTTCATCATCGCCCGCTTCTTTGGCGATGGTCACGCCTTTCTCGCGGAATACCCGCGCCGCCCACACCGGATACGCGCCGCGCGCCTGGACATCGATAAAGAACAGGTTCTCGCGATCTTTCTCCAGCGCCATCCACACGTCTTCCGGCTTACAGGAGTAAGGGTAGAAATTGCCGCCCGCCAGCATACAGCCGACCTGATTTTGCGGATTCAACTCGTGGGCGATTTTGGTCGCTAAGGCGCTGGCGACCAGTTCATGATGGGCGGCCTGGTATTTCACCTGCTCCTGATTTTCCCCCTCTTCAAACACCAGACCGGCGCCGGAGAATGGGCTATGCAGCATGATGTTGATTTCATTGAAGGTAAGCCAGTATTTCACTAACCCATCAAAGGCTTCAAAACAGGTACGGGCGTAGCGGGTGAAAAATTCCACCATTTTACGATTGCGCCAGGAGCCGTACTCGGTGACCAGGTGCATCGGCACGTCGAAATGGCACAGCGTCACCAGCGGCTCGATATTATGCTTTTTACACTCCTCGAACAGCGAGCGGTAGAAGGCGATCCCTTCCGGGTTCGGCTCTTGTTCATCACCTTTTGGAAACAGGCGGCTCCAGGCGATAGAGGTGCGGAAAACGCTAAAGCCCATCTCGGCCATCAGGGCGATATCTTCTTTATATCGATGATAAAAATCGATCGCCTCGTGGCTCGGGTAGAACTCATCTTCGCGCGGCGCGAAGCGTTTCTCTTGCCCCAGCTTGACCGCCAGGCGGTGCGCGCCGTGGGGAATCATATCGACGGTGGTCGGCCCTTTGCCGCCCTCCAGCCAGGCCCCTTCGGACTGGTTGGCGGCCAGTGCGCCGCCCCATAAAAATCCCTGTGGAAAAGTCGCCATGCGTTACCTCGTTAATAAAATGGTGTTCAGGCGTGAGAAGCCTGGGCGCCGGCCTGACGCTGTCTGGCGTCGGCGGCGGCTTCTTCAACCGGTATATCTTCAAAGCCGAGCATCAGCGTCAGAACAAACGACAGCACGACCGCCAGCGCCATGACGCCAAAGACCCAGACGATGGTCATCGGATTGGCCGGGTCGAAAAATTGGACGCTGGTAAACAGGCCCGGCGCCGCCATCGAGTGGCTGGCGAGCCCGGCAATCCCGGCCACCGCGCCGCAGATAAAGCCGCTGATCAGGCTGGCGATAAGCGGTCGCTTCAGCCGCACCGCCACGCCGTACAGCGCCGGTTCGGAAATCCCCGCCAGAATCGCGGAAGCCGCGGCCGCCAGCGCCGTCTGGCGCAGCTCAGGGTTTTTGGTTTTCCATGCCACCGCCAGCGATGAGCCGCCCAGCGACAGGTTGGCGCCGATTTCCGACGGCATCACCATGCCCTCTTTGCCGGTTTCGGCGATGGTCTGAATGATAGTCGGCGTGAAGACGCGGTGCATCCCGGTCATCACCAGCAGCGGCCACAGGGCGCCCATAATCGCCACCGACAGCCAGCCGAGGTAGCTGTGGATCATATAGACCAGCGCGGAAATGGCGCTACCGATCCAGATACCGAGCGGGCCAATCAGCAGAATCGACAGCGGGGCGGCAATCAGCACGATCAGCATCGGTTTAAGGAAGTTTTTCGTCACCGCCGGGGTGATACGGTCGACCCAGCGTTCGATATAAGAGAGGCACCAGGTCATCACCAGCGCCGGGATCACGGTATAGGTATATTTCACCGCCGTCACCGGAATAAAGGCGAACTCCACGTGCTCGCCCTGGGCGGCTTTGGCCATCAGCTCGATAAAGCTCGGGTGCACCAGCACCCCGGCAATCGCAATCGCCAGCGACATATTGGTTTTAAATTTCACCGCCGCGGAGGCCGCGACCATCAGCGGCAGGAAGAAGAACGCGCCGTCGCCGATAACCGTCAGGATGGTCAGCGTTGGCGCGCCTTTCGGCAGCGCGCCGGTCATCTCTAAAATCATCGCCAGCAGCTTGACCATCGATCCGCCGATAATCGCCGGGATCAGCGGCGACATGGTGCCGATCAGCGCGTCGAGGATCCCGGCGCCGATGCGCTTCAGGGTGATCGGCGGTTTCCCCTGCGGTTCGACAGGGCGCAGATCCCCCGGCAGCAGGGCGACCACCTCGCGGTAGGCCTGGGAGACGGTATTGCCGATGATGACCTGACACTGGTTATCGCTACGCACGACACCGAGTACGCCTTTCAGCCCTTTGAGGGTGGCGCTGTCGACCCGCTCGTTGTCTTTGACCACAAAACGCAGGCGGGTCATGCAGTGGGTGACGGCGGCCACGTTATCTGCGCCGCCAATTGCCGCCACAACCTGCTGCGCCAGAGCTGCATAATTTTTAGACATCGGATTTTATCCTGTTTATCAATGGGGTACTGGCTTGTCACCGCGCCGGAAAGCGGAGCGGCATGATGCATATATAGGAAACCGGTTCCACAAAATCATGATTAGTTTCATGAATGCATACAAGAAATAAAAAAATAAGATCTCGATTTTGTGATTTTGATCGCGGAGTGTGAGTCAGCGCGGGATACGCGCAAATGCTGAAAAAGCGCCGCGCGTGCAGTACACTGCGGGCAACATTGGCAACAGGAATAACCACATGGCAACGATGCTGGAGGTAGCGAAGCGCGCGGGGGTGTCGAAGGCCACCGTTTCGCGGGTGCTGTCGGGTAACGGCTATGTCAGTCAGGAGACCAAAGATCGCGTCTTCCAGGCGGTGGCCGAAAGCGGCTACCGGCCGAATCTGCTGGCGCGCAACCTGGCGACGAAAAAGACGCAGACCCTCGGGCTGGTGGTGACCAACACCCTTTATCACGGCGTCTATTTCAGCGAACTGCTTTACCATGTGGCGCGGATGACAGAAGACAAAGGGCGGCAGCTGATCCTCGCCGACGGCAAGCACAGCGCGGAGGAGGAGCGCGAGGCGATTCAGTATCTGCTCGATCTGCGCTGCGATGCGATTATTATCTATCCGCGCTTTCTCAGCGTTGATGAGATGGACGAGATTATCGAAAATCATGAGCGGCCGATCATGGTGCTCAACCGCCGCCTGCGCCGCAACGCCAGCCACTGCGTCTGGTCCGATCAAAAGGCCTCGGCGACGATGGCGGTGGAAAAGCTTATCGCGCTCGGCCATCGCGATATCGCGTTTATTACCGGTTCGCTGGATTCGCCAACCGGCGTTGAGCGGCTCTCGGGCTATAAAGACGCGCTGGCCCGCCACAGCATTGCGGTGAATAACGATCTGATCGTCGAAGGGCGCTGGACGCCGGAAACCGGCGCGGCGGGGGTCGAAACGCTGCGCCAGCGCCGCGTCGGCTACAGCGCGCTGGTGGCGAGCAACGACGATATGGCGGTTGGCGCGATGAAACAGCTGCATCAGCTCGGCGTTAAGGTTCCGGAGCAGGTCTCGGTGGTGGGTTTTGACGATATCGTGCTGGCGCCGTATATGGTGCCGGCGCTCTCCAGCGTCAAAGTGCCGGTGACGGAGATGATCAAAGAGAGCATCAACCGGCTGATCTTTATGCTCGACGGCGGCGATTTAAAATTTCAGCAAACCTTCCCCGGCGAGCTGATCGAACGCGACTCAATGGTGCCCGGCCCGCACGCCTGACGTCGTCAGCTGTCATCGTCACAACTGACGATGACAGTCTCTCCCGTAATTACCCCCTTTAATATCAGTATGATAAAAGTTGGAACGCATTATGCATACTCCGGCGCGTAACCTTCTTACAGCTGGAGAAATGGATGAACCGTTTCATTATCGCCGACGCGAGCAAATGCATCGGCTGCCGCACCTGTGAAGTGGCCTGCGTGGTCTCTCATCAGGAAAATCAGGACTGCGCCGCGCTGACGCCAAAAACCTTTTTACCGCGTATTCACGTGATCAAAGGCGTCAACGTGTCGACGGCCACCGCCTGTCGTCAGTGCGAGGACGCCCCGTGCGCCAACGTCTGCCCGAACGGCGCCATCAGCCGCGACCAGGGCTTCGTCCACGTGATGCAGGAGCGCTGCATCGGCTGCAAAACCTGCGTGGTGGCCTGCCCGTACGGCGCCATGGAAGTGGTGGTGCGCCCGGTTATTCGCCACAGCGGCGCGGGGCTGAACGTGATAGCGGAAAAAGCCGAAGCCAACAAATGCGACCTGTGCTATCACCGTGAGGAAGGCCCAGCCTGTATGGACGCCTGTCCGACCCACGCGCTGATTTGCGTCGACCGCAACAGGCTCGAACAGATGAATATCGAAAAACGCCGCCGCACCGCGCTGGCCTGGTAATCCGGCCGCGCAATGAACGGGGTGCAGATCCGCATTCGCGGTAAAGTGCAGGGGGTGGGATTCCGCCCCTTCGTCTGGCAGTTGGCGCAGCAGCTGGGAGTGCGCGGCGACGTGTGCAACGACGGCGACGGCGTGCTGGTGCGCCTTGTCGGCGATGATGCGGCCTTTCTCAGCGCGTTAACCCGCCGCTGCCCGCCGCTGGCGCGTATCGATAGCACCGAAACTCAGCCGTTTGTCTGGGCCGTCGCGCCGCTGGATTTCACCATCCGCCAGAGCGGGGCCGGGAGCATGCGCACGCAGATCGTGCCCGATGCCGCCACCTGCCCGGCATGCCTGGCGGAGATGAACAACCCGCAGGATCGCCGCTACCGCTATCCGTTTATCAACTGCACCCACTGCGGGCCGCGCTTTACCATTATTCGCGCCATGCCCTACGACCGCCCGCTGACCGCTATGTCGCCGTTTCCTCTTTGCCCCGCCTGCGCGGCGGAGTATCGCCATCCCGCCGATCGCCGCTTTCACGCGCAGCCGGTGGCCTGCGCCGAGTGCGGCCCGCGGCTGGAGTGGCGCGGCCCGAAGGGGCATTTATTTGGTGAGGCCGCTTTAGACGCGGCGATTGCTCGCCTGCGGGCGGGCGATATCGTGGCGGTGAAGGGGCTGGGCGGTTTTCATCTAGTGTGCGATGCCGGAAATCGCGCTGCCGTGGCGACGCTGCGGGCGCGCAAGCATCGCCCGGCGAAACCGCTGGCGGTGATGCTGGCGACGACGGCAGGGCTCAGCGGACCAGCGGTGACGCTGCTGACCTCTCCCGCCGCGCCGATCGTGCTGCTGGACAAAGCGCAGGTGGCTGGCCTGTGCGACCTGATTGCGCCAGGGCTTGCGGAAGTAGGGGGGATGCTGCCGTCTAATCCACTGCAGCATTTACTTTCGCAGGCGCTGGCGCGCCCATTAGTGATGACCTCCGGCAATCTTAGCGGCCGCCCGCCAGCGCTGACTAATGAAGACGCGCTGGCGGATTTAGCCGCGATTGCCGACGGTTTTCTGCTGCATAACCGCGAGATTGTGCAGCGGATGGATGATTCGGTGGTGCGGCAAAGCGGCGAGATGCTGCGCCGCGCCCGCGGCTACGTGCCGGACGCGCTGGCGCTGCCGCCGGGCTTTTGCGACGCGCCGCCGCTGCTGGCCCTCGGCGCGGAGATGAAAAATACCTTCTGCCTGCTGCGCGGCGATGAAGCGGTGCTCAGCCAGCATTTTGGCGATCTCGACGACGAGGGCGTCGAAGAACAGTGGCGACAGGCGCTGCGTCTGATGCAGGAGATTTACGCTTTTACCCCGCAGCGGGTGGTGGCTGACGCCCATCCCGGCTACCGCGCTTCGCGGTGGGCGGCGTCGCTGGCGCTACCGGTGGAGCGCGTGCTGCATCATCATGCCCACGCTGCCGCCTGCCTGGCCGAGCATCGCTGGCCGCTGGACGGCGGCGATGTGATTGCCCTGACCCTCGACGGCATCGGGATGGGGGAGAACGGCGAGCTGTGGGGCGGCGAATGCCTGCGGGTCAACTATCGCGAGTGCGAGCGTCTTGGCGGGCTGCCGGCGGTGGCGCTGCCCGGCGGCGACCTCGCGGCGCGTCAGCCGTGGCGCAATCTGCTCGCCCACTGCCTGGCATTTGTCCCTGACTGGCAAGATTATCCTGCAACCGCCGCACTGCGTCAGCAAAACTGGCCGCTGCTGGCGCGAGCGATTGAGCGCGGCATAAATGCGCCCAAAGCGTCGTCGTGCGGACGGTTGTTTGATGCCGTCGCCTGCGCGCTGGGCTGCGCCCCGCTCACCCTGAGCTATGAGGGGGAAGCGGCGTGCCGTCTGGAAACGCTGGCGGCGACCTGCGAAGGGGTTGATCATCCGGCGACGCTGCCGTGGCGCGATGGAAAACTGGATCTGGCGACGTTCTGGCAGCGGTGGCTGAGCTGGCAGGCGAGTCCGGCGCAAAAAGCCTGGGCCTTTCATGATGCGCTGGCCCGCGGGCTGGCGGCGATGATGCGCGATTACGCGAACGCGCGCAATATTCACACGCTCGCCTTCGGCGGTGGGGTACTGCACAACCGCCTGCTGACGGCGCGATTGACCTTTTATCTGGCCGATTTTACTCTGCTCTTTCCGCAGCAGCTGCCCGCAGGCGATGGCGCGATTGCCCTCGGCCAGGCGGTTATCGCTGCGGCCCGCCTGCAGGCTTAAAGGACACCGACATGATAGTGACGATTTTGCGTCAGCAGCCGCGCGCAGCGGCGCTGGTGCTGGCATTGATTGCCGCCAATTTGCTGGCCTGGGGCTGGGCGTTTGCGGCGTTCGGCGGCAGCGGCGCGCTGATGGCCGCCAGCCTGCTGGCCTGGGGTTACGGTCTGCGCCACGCGGTGGACGCCGACCATATCGCGGCGATCGACAACGTGACCCGCAAAATGATGCAGCAGGGGAAGCGGCCTTTTGCCGTTGGCGCGTGGTTCTCGCTGGGACATTCGTCGATTGTGGTGCTGGCGTCGGCGGCGATTGCCGCGACCGCCACCGCGTTTGGCCAGCAGATGAGCTGGTTTCACGAGACCGGCAGCGTTATCGGCACTGCCGTGTCGGCGCTGTTCCTGCTGGCTATGGCGTTTATCAATCTGGTCATTTTGCGCAGCGTCTGGCGCAGCTTTCGGGCGTGGAAGCAGGGCGAAAAGGTGAGCGATGAGGTCATGACCGGCGGCGGCATGATGAGCTGGGTGTTCGGGAAAACCTTCCGCCTGATTAACCGCAGCTGGCAGATGTATCTGGTGGGCTTTCTGTTTGGCCTCGGCTTTGATACGGCGACGGAAATCGGCGTGCTGGGGATTTCTGCGGCCAGCGCGTCGAGCGGGATGTCGATTTGGTCGATTATGGTTTTTCCGGCGCTGTTCGCCAGCGGGATGGCGCTGGTGGATACGCTTGATAACGTGCTGATGGTCGGCGCCTACGGCTGGGCGTTCAGTAAGCCGCAGCGTAAGCTCTATTACAATATGACCATTACCGGCACCTCGGTGGTGGTGGCGCTGTTTATCGGCGGCCTGGAAGCGCTGGGACTGGTGATGGATAAGTTTTCCCTCAGCGGCGGCGTCTGGCGCTGGATCGGCGCATTGAATGACCATCTCGGCGACGCCGGTTTTGTGGTGGTCGGGCTGTTCGTGGCCTGCTGGGTGCTGTCGGTACTCAACTACCGCTGGCGCGGATACGATAACCTGGCGCGGTAGGTTGGGCATTTCCCCGGCTCGCGCTGCGCTTAGCCGGGCTACAGGTTAATGGCCATCTGCTGGCCGGTAGCCCGGACAGATGCGCAAGCATCGCCTCCGGGAAATTATGCCACTCTGCGCGCTGCTCCCGGGGGTGGCGCAAAGCGCCTGCCCGGGCTACAGGACCGCAGGCTGCTGTGAATCTGTATGCGCGGCTGGGTAGCCCGGGTAAGGCGTTTACGCCGCGACCCGGGAATAACGTCAGTTCATACAGGCTAACTCACCAACTGCTTGAGCAGCGCAAAGGCGTCTTTCATACGATCCTCGCTGACCACAAAAGCGCGCAGCTGGTTTTCGGCGTCAACGCCTTTCGCGACCAGGCCGTCTTTGGCGGCAACGATATGCCACGTCAGATCCTCGCGCCGGGTATCGCCCGCCAGGTGCAGCGGTAAATCCGGCGTTTTAACCTTCACCAGCATCGGCGGCAGCTTCAGTTCTCCCTGCTGAGTCAGCAGATTTTTCCCCAGGCACATGGCGCTCAGCAGAATCGGCTGCAGGAACGGCAGGACCATGCCGTTGATTTCCGCGCAATCGCCGAGGGCGTAAATTGCCGGATGGCTGGTTTGTAGCTGGCTGTTCACCACCACGCCGCGGTGCGTCTGCAGACCCGCATGCCGCGCCAGCGCCGTTTCCGGGCGCAAACCGGCGGCGGCGACCACCGCATCCACCGTCAGCGTACGCTGGCGGTCAAGAGTGACGCGAATTCCGTCGGCGTTCTGCGCCAGGCTTTGCAGCTGCGACTTCAGCATCAGATCCACGCCCATGTCGGTCAGACGATGCTGCAGTCGGCTGCTGGCTTCCGGCGGCATCAGCGCCGACAGCACGCAGGCGGAGTTATCCACCACCGTCACCGCTTTGCCGGCGCGGCAGAAATCCATCGCCAGCTCGCAGCCAATCAGCCCGCCGCCGACGATCAGCACCCTTTTTGCATCGCGCAGCTGGCTTTGCGCCGCGCCGTATTCCCGCTGGCTGTTGAGGGTCAGCATCAGCTCGCGGCCCGGCACCAGCGGGATAAACGGCGTCGCGCCGGTGGCCAGCACCAGTTTGTCATAGCGCCACTCGCGGTCCTGGCTCTTCACAACCTGATTATCGGCGTCGATATCGCTGACCCAGGTATGCGGAAACAGGCGCAGATTGTACTGCTCGGCAAACTCGCCCGCCGTTTGCAGGGTCAGATCGTCGGCGTTCTGCCCGCGGCTGACCACATGGCTGAGATCCGGCTTGTTGTACTCATCCATGCTGTCGGCGGCGATCAGGGTCAGCGGGATGTTCGGGTCCTGCTTGCGAATATTTTTCACCAACTGACGGGCCGCGAAGCCCGAGCCGATGATGACGATGCCATCACTCATTTTGCCTCCGACGCCAGCACATCAAACACATCTTTACCCAGCGAACATTCAGGGCAGAGGAAGTTATCCGGGACTTCGCTCCAGGGTGTACCCGGCTGAACGTCCTGGTTCGGTTCGCCCTGTTCGGGGTCGTAAATCCACTGGCAAACGCTGCACTGCATTTTCGGGCCGAGATCGGCTACCGCGGGCGCGGCGCAGGGCGTTGCCTCAGGCGCGGCTGGTTGCGCCTCGCTCGCCGGCAGCGGGGAGAGGGCCCACTGGCGGGCGATCTGACGACCGTGTTCGCGGCACAATTCCAGCGCGTCAAGGTCCGGGCGCCATTTGGCCTTCAGGCTCAGGGACATTTCAAAGCCTGCATCCTGTAAACGCGTGGACAGGCGATCAACCGCGCCGCCGCTCCAACCGTGGGAGCCAAAGGCGCTGGCGCGCTTGTTACGAAAACGCAGGCCGGTCATCTCTTCCACCAGCCCTGCTATTTTCGGCATCATCACGTTGTTCATGGTGGAGGTGCCGACCAGCACGCCCTTCGAGCGGAACACGTTGGTCAGAATGTCGTTTTTATCGCTGCGGGCGACGTTGAAAATTTTCACCGCTACGCGGGGGTCCACGTCGGTAATGCCCTGGGCGATCGCGTCGGCCATCATGCGGGTGTTGTTGGACATGGTGTCGTAGAAAATGGTGATGCGGTCTTCCTGATAATCCGCCGCCCACTCGAGATATTTTTCGACGATCTGCGTCGGGTTATCGCGCCAGACCACGCCGTGGGAGGTGGCAATCATATCTACCGGCAGGTTGAAGCCGAGGATTTCACTAATTTTCGGCGTCACCAGGCGGCTGAACGGGGTCAGAATGTTGGCGTAGTAGCGCTGGCACTGTTCATAAAGCTCAACCTGGTCAACTTCATCATTAAACAGATGCTCATCGCAGTAGTGCTGGCCGAAGGCGTCGTTGCTGAACAGCACCGCGTCGCCGGTCATATAGGTCATCATGCTATCCGGCCAGTGCAGCATCGGGGTTTCGACGAAAATCAGCTGTTTGCCGTTGCCGATATCCAGGCTGTCGCCGGTTTTCACCACCTTAAAGTTCCACTCCGGGTGATGGTGGTGGCCGGTAATGGAGTCGATAGCGTTGGCGGTGCAGTAGATCGGGGTATCCGGGATTTGCGTCATCAGTTCGGTCAGCGCGCCGGCATGATCCTCTTCCGCATGGTTGATAATGATGTAATCGATATCGGCGAGGTCAATTTCACCGCGCAGGTTCTGCACGAATTCGCGACTGAATTTATGATCGACGGTATCGATCAGCACATTTTTTTCTTCCCGGATGAGATAGCTGTTGTAGCTGCTGCCGCGCAGCGTTTTGTATTCAGTCCCGTGGAAATCACGCACTTCCCAGTCGCGTTGGCCAACCCAATGAATGTTATTTTTAACCAGAATAGACATAGCAACCTCAATTAATTCAGCGTTGTTCAAAAAAGATATTTTGCTTATATCAAGATGCGTGCCATGTTTTTAATTTATTGAATTTAATGTGTTTTTTATTTTCCGATAAATCTGTTGATGTCAAAATGACAATGGTTAAAATAGTCGATATGACTATGTGGATTGTCAGAATGACTATGAGGCGACAATGAGTTTCTCCGTCGAGGCCCTGGCGAAAATCGCCATTGATTTACAAAGCGATCTCGGCCACGCCGACCGTTTTTCCCGGCTGATTACCACCCTGCGGCAGATACTCGGCTGCGATGCTTCGGCGCTGCTGCGTTACGAAGCGCACCAGTTTGTGCCGCTGGCGATTGATGGCCTGGCCCAGGACGTGCTTGGCCGGCGCTTTGCCCTTGAAGGCCACCCGCGGCTGGAGGCGATTGCCCGCGCGGGGGACGTGGTGCGTTTCCCGGCGGATAGCAGCCTGCCGGACCCCTATGATGGGCTGATCCCCGGTCAGGAGAGCCTGAAGGTGCACGCCTGCGTCGGCCTGCCGCTGTTTGCCGGGCAAACCCTGATCGGCGCGCTGACCCTCGACGGCATGGATGCGGACCGTTTTGACAGCTTCAGCGACGAGGAGCTGCGCTTGATTGCCGCGCTGGTGGCCGGGGCGCTGAATAACGCGCTGCTGATCGCCCGGCTGGAGAGCCAAAACGTGCTGCCGGAGCAGGCTATCGTATATCCGCCAGCCGAACGTCAGGAGATCATTGGCCTGTCGGCGCCGATGCTGCAGCTGAAGAAGGAGATCGACATCGTCGCGGCTTCCGACTTAAACGTGCTGATTAGCGGCGAGACCGGGACCGGCAAAGAGCTGGTGGCGAAAGCGGTCCATCAGGGATCGCCGCGGGCGGCCAATCCGCTGGTGTACCTTAACTGCGCGGCCCTGCCGGAGAGCGTGGCGGAGAGCGAGCTGTTTGGTCACGTTAAAGGGGCGTTTACCGGGGCGATCAGCAACCGCAGCGGTAAATTTGAAATGGCGGACAACGGGACGCTGTTCCTCGATGAAATCGGCGAGCTGTCGCTGGCGCTGCAGGCCAAGCTGCTGCGGGTGCTGCAGTATGGCGATATTCAGCGCGTCGGCGACGATCGCAGTCTGCGGGTTGATGTGCGGGTGCTGGCGGCCACCAACCGCGACCTGCGTCAGGAGGTGGTGGAGGGGCGTTTTCGCGCCGATCTGTATCATCGTCTGAGCGTGTTTCCGCTATCGGTTCCGGCGCTGCGCGAGCGGGAAAATGACGTGGTGCTGCTGGCCGGCTATTTCTGCGAACAGTGCCGTTTGCGCATGGGGCTGGCGCAGGTGATTTTAAGCGAGGCGACGCGGGCCAGACTGCTGGCCTGGCCGTGGCCGGGCAACGTGCGCGAGCTGGAGCACGCGATTCATCGGGCGGTGGTGCTGGCGCGGGCGACGCAGGCGGGTAATGACATCGTGCTGGAGCCGCAGCATTTTCAGCTGGCCGGGGAAGCGCCTGCCTTACCGGGCGTCAGCCCGCAGCCGGCGGCGGAAGCGGTGAGCCTGCGCGAAGCGACGGAGGCGTTCCAGCGCGAAGCGATAGCCAGCGCGCTGGCGGCTAACGGCCGCAGCTGGGCCGCCGCCGCCCGCGCGCTGGGGCTCGACGTCGCCAACCTGCACCGGCTGGCGAAGCGTCTGGGCCTTAAAGGATCCCGGCCTGATAAAAGTTCTGCAGGTTAATCGCGCCGACCAGCTGGCCGTTTTTATCCACCACCGGAGCGGCGCTGATTTTGTGCTTCATCAGGCGCTCTTTGGCTTCTATCGCGCGGCTTTCCGCCTGCAGGGTGACGCCGTTGCGGGTCATCGCCTGGCTGACGATATCCTGCAGGCTGCCGCCGCCCACCAGCCAGCGGCGCAGGTCGCCGTCGGTAAACACGCCCTGCACGTGATTGCGCTCATCGCAGACCGCCACCAGCCCCAGGCCGGTGCGGCTGAGTTCGAGCATCGCGTCCATCACGCTGGTGTCGACGTCTACGCGCGGCACGTCGCCGTCACGGCGCATCAGATGGTGAACCTTGTTCAGCAGCCGCGCGCCCAGCGCCCCAGCCGGGTGCGAACGGGCAAAATCTTCTTCGTTAAAGCCGCGGGCCTGCATCACCGCCATCGCCAGCGCGTCGCCGAGCATCAGGGTATTGACGGTGCTGGAGGTTGGGGCGAGGTGCATCGGGCAGGCTTCGCGTTCCACCGCGATATCGAGCACCGCTTTCGCCGCCAGCGCCAGCGGCGACGTGGATTTACCGGTCATCGCCAGCAGCGGAATCGACTTTTCCTCCAGGCGCGGGACGATAAGATCCAGCTCTTTGGCGCTGCCGGAGTAGGAGATAAACAGCATCACGTCGCGGCTGTCGAGCATCCCGAGATCGCCGTGCAGCGCTTCCGCCGGGTGGACGAAAAATGCCGGGGTGCCGGTACTGGCGAAGGTAGCGGCCAGCTTTTTACCAATATGGCCCGATTTGCCGATACCGGAGACCACCAGTTTGCCCTCGCAGTGGATGATGGTTTCCGCCGCGCGGATGAAGTCGTCGCCCAGGCGTTCAGGCAGGCGGCTCGCCTCCTGAAGCTCCAGCATTAGGGTCTGGCGTCCGGCTTCTAACAGAAAGTTACTCATGATGTTCTCCAGTAATAATGACTTCGATGCCTTTGTCTTCCAGCGCCTGCTTAAATTCCGGGCTGATATCGGCATCGGTAATCAGTTTGTCCACGCTCTCGAGGCCGCAGACGATATTGGGACTTTTACGGCCAAACTTTGACGAGTCGGCCATCAGGATAACTTCGCGGGCGGCATTGCACATCGCTTTGCTGACCGTATAAACCTCATTAAAGGTGGTGACGCCGGCGATTAAATCAATCCCGTCGGTGCCCATAAACAGGCGGTCGAAGCTGAATTGTTCGAAGGCGTTTTCCGCCAGCTGGCCGTGAAAAGAGGCCGATTTCTTGCGGAATGTGCCGCCCGGCATCAGGATGGTTTGCTCATTATCCAGTTCGGAGAGGGCGTTGACGATATGCAGGCTGTTGGTCATCACGGTGATGTTGTTGAAGCGGCTGAGCATCGGCACCATTTGCAGTACGGTGCTGCCGGCATCAAGAATGATCGAGTCGCCATCGTGAATAAAGCTGACCGCGGCTTCGGCAATCCGCTCTTTTTTATGGGTGTTGATCAGCGTTTTGTGGTCGATGGGCGGGTCGGCCTCGTCTTTATTTAACACCACGCCGCCGTAGGTGCGGATAACGGTACCGGCATTCTCAAGGATCACCAGATCCTTACGGATGGTCGTGCCGGTGGTGTCGAAGTGTTGCGCCAGCTCTTCGACCGAGCATTTGCCCTGCGATTGCAGGTGCTCGAGAATGGCTGCCTGGCGCTGACGTGGTTTCATAGGCGTTGTATCCTGCGTTTAAAGTTTCGAAATGATAATTTCGCAAGATATTAACGTTCACAACGAAATTATCCATGTTTCGGATTAAGCGCTAATGATAGTGCATTCTGACAGAGCGGATCATTGGGAAAGATCACATCAGGCTGCAATTCCTTAAGATGTTTGCCGTGGAGAGCGGGGATTTTTCGCGGCCTGGCGAAGACGGTGAGGCCTTTCATTAACAGCGTATCGCGGATGCGGTCGTCTTCGTCAACGGCGATGGCGACGACGGCCCGCGGCTTGAACCGCCCCGAGGAGCGGCCCACGCCGACGCGGCCCTGCTGGCACAGCCGATCGAACGCGCGATTGAACTGGCGGATTTGCCAGCCGCCAAAGGCAAGCTGGGTTATCCAGGCGATGGCGGCGACGGTGATGAGCGCGGTAACCATAAAATCTCCTTAAAGTGTGGGAAAATTCCCCCGGAGGCGGCGCGTTGCGCCTGTCCGGGCTACCAGAAAGCCGCATAATCGGTAGCCCGGACAGATGCGCAGCATCGCCTCCGGGAAAACAGTGCGCAACGTTTTAAAACATCACCTGCCCGCCGGTGACGTTAATGGACTGGCCGGTGCAGTAGGAAGCCTGCGGGCTGGCGTAAAACATCAACACGTTAAGTACGTCCTGGTAATCGCAGCCGCGCTTCAGCGGGACTTTGTCGATGTAATACTGCTCGACCTGCTCCTCCGGGATCCCCAGCTTGGTGGCGTACTGCGGCAGCAGAGACTGGAACATCGGCGACTTCAGCAGGTTGCCGAGCATCAGGGAGTGCACGGTAATCCCGTACTCCGCGAGGTCCAGCGCCAGCGACTGCGTCAGCCCCACGCCGCCGAACTTCGCCGCGCTATAGCCGGAGTTATGCTTGCTGCCCACTTTGCCGGATTTAGAGTTGATCTGAATGATGCGACCTTTAATGCCGTCGCGGATCATCAGGCGGGAAAACTCGCGGGCGCAAAGGAAGTAGCCCACCAGATTCACCTGCAGCGAGCGGTCGAAATCCCCCAGCGCGAAATCGCTGATAAACGCCGCTTTAGCGATCCCGGCGCTATAGACCAGCAGGTCGACGCGGGAAAAAATGTCGTCCACCCCGCGGGCGAGGGCGACGACGCTGGCTTCGCTGGTGGCGTCCGCGCCGAAGCCCCACGCCGTTCCTTCGCCATATTCCGCGTTAATCGACTGTGCGACGCGGGTCGCTTTATCGCTCTGAATATCGACCACCGCCACGCGATAGCCTTCTGCAGCAAGCCCGCGACACAGAAACTCCCCTAAGGTTTGTCCCCCACCAATGACAACAGCAACCTGATTCATACTTTTCTCCTTACAGCTTAAGCAACAAATTTCAGTACGCAGCCGGCGGCGATGCCTTCCGGCACCGGGCCCGCCACGTGTACGGTTCCGGGGAATTCCGCTTCGCGGTGACCGTCAAAGCGCAGCGTGATATGGCCCAGCTCGCGCAGGTTCTGCTCGGCGACGTCGCCGACGGCGGTGACCGGGTAGCGCAGCTCGCCAAGCTGGAGCTCAGCGCCCGGCACCAGCGCGCCGGAGAGCTCGCCGTGGTTGTGAATAAAGCAGTACTCTTCAATATCGGCCGGGGCGCCTTCGCGGAAGGTGATCAGCATCTGCTCGTCCAGCGCCATCGCCGCGCTGGCGCCGATATGGGTAATGGTGGTCTGGTAAATCACGGTCATCTTCAGGCACCTCTTATTGGTAAATAAATCCGGAAACGAACCAGGCGATCAGCACCGTTGGCGCGCCGGTCAGGAAGCGGCTCACCAGAACCGACGGTACGCCGACGCGCACGGTGTCCTGGCGCGCTTCCGCCAGCGACAGGCCAACCGGGATAAAATCGCAGGCGGCCTGGGCGTTGATGGCGAACAGCGCGGGCAGGGCGAGATGCGGCGGAATATTGCCAAGGCCAATCTGCACGCCAATCAGCACGCCGATAACCTGGGCGATGACCGCGCCGGGGCCGAGAAACGGCGACAGCAGCGGGAAGGAGCAGATCAGCGCCAGGGTGACGAGGCCCAGCGGATGGCTGGCGAGCGGCGCCAGACCGTGGGCAATCCAGTCGCCGATGCCGGAGGCCATGATGATGCCAATCAGCGCCGAGACGAAGGCCATAAACGGCAGAATGGTTTTTAGCACCGTATCGATGGTGTCGCGCCCGGCCTGGAACAGCACCGCCACGACGGAGCCCATTCCCATACCAACTTTGGCCAGCAGGCCGTCGCTCTGCTCGGTGATCTTTTTGCTGGTGTCATAGTCGCGGGCCGCCGGCTGGGCAGGCGCGGCCTGCGGGGCCGGGGAGTGCCCCTCTTCCAGGGCGAAAATGTTCTCCTCTTTGACGCCGGAAACGTAAATGTCTTCGACGATATACTGCGCCAGCGGACCCGATTTGCCGGTCGCGTGGATATTAATGGTCGGGATGCGGCGCTTCGGGTAGATACCGCAGCGCAGGGTGCCGCCGCAGTCGATAATCGCCACGCCGATTTCCGCTTCCGGCGGCTCGCCCTCTTTGAAGCCATCGACCGCCTGCCAGCCGGTGAGGCGGGCAATTTTATCGACGATCGCCGGGCGGGTGCCCGCGGTGATATAGACAATCTTTTTATCGGCAACGGCGTCGAGTTCGAGCGGGCCGCCCCAGCCGCCGGCGCCTTTTTCAATGCGAATACGGGTCATGATGTCGCTCCTGACAGATGCACTTTCTGCTCAAGCTGGATGGCCATTTTTTTCTCAAAAATCGACGTGGTCAGGTCGGTCACCCAGCCGCGGAAGAAGTTCGTCACCAGGCCCACCAGCAGATAGCTCACCGCCAGCGGCCCTAACGGCAGACCGAGGGTGGTGAGTCCATTGGCGATCCCCAGATAGACGAACAGTTCGCCGGGGTTGATGTGCGGAAACAGGCCGTTCATTGAGTGGCAGCTGTAGGAGGCCGCCGCGTAGTAGCTCGGTTTGTATTTCTCGGGCATAAAGCGCCCAAGGCTCAGGGTCATCGGGTTACAGAAAACGAAGGTGCCGATGCAGGGCAGCAGCAGGTAGCGGGAGATCGGATTACCGGCGCAGCGTTGCGCCAGCTTTTCGATCCGCTGCTGACCAATAAAGTTGATCAGCGCGTTCATGATCACCAGCAGACTGATCAGCAAAGGCAGGATCCCGGTGACCATACCGGTGAACACCTCGCCTCCCTTCTGAAACAGGCCGATAAACCATTCGGCGCCGTGGGTAACGACTTCAATCATTGTTCTCTCCTTCAGCGTGTTATTTTTCTTGCTAACTGGCAGCTGATTTTAATCATTTTAAAAGGTTTGAAATTGTTATATTGATCGCAAAATGAAAGATAAATATTTTATTTTGAAAGATTGTGGCTGAAATGAGCGAAGGATCCGGCGGGTGGGAGGAAAAAGAGCGATAAAAAAGAATTTACATTGCCGCCGCTTCCTTGTGAGCGGGCGCATGCTTTACCATAATTACCCCTTGCCGATTTGTTAAATGGATGTCCCATGTTGAAGCGTCGTTCCCTGGCTTTACTCCCCCTGTGCGTTCTCCTCGCTGCCTGCAGCAGCAAACCTCAAACTCCTGCTGAAAAGGAAATGGCGGGCGGTACGGGCGGTTTTTTACTCGAGCCGCAGCATAATGTGATGGAGATGAGCGGCGATTTCGCCAATAACCCGGCGGCGGAACAGTTCATTGATAAAATGGTGAGCAAGCACGGCTTCGACCGACAGCAGTTGCATCAAATCCTCTCCCAGGCCAAACGCCTGGATTACGTGCTGCGTCTGATGGACCGTCAGGCGCCCACCGGGCTGCCGCCGTCAGGGCCAAACGGCGCCTGGCTGCGCTACAAAAAGCAGTTTATTACCCCGGATAACGTGCAGAACGGCGTGGCGTTCTGGAACCAGTATCAGGATGCGCTCAACCGCGCGTACCAGGTATACGGCGTGCCGCCGGAGATTATCGTCGGGATTATTGGCGTCGAGACCCGCTGGGGCCGGGTGATGGGGAAAACCCGCATCCTTGATGCGCTGGCGACGCTGTCGTTTAACTATCCGCGCCGCGCCGAGTACTTCTCCAGCGAGCTGGAAACGTTCCTGCTGATGGCCCGCAGCGAACAGGACGACCCGCTCGATCTGAAAGGCTCCTTCGCCGGCGCGATGGGCTACGGTCAGTTTATGCCCTCTTCTTATAAGCAGTACGCCGTGGACTTTAACGGCGACGGGCATATCAACCTGTGGGATCCGGTCGATGCGATCGGCAGCGTGGCGAACTACTTCAAGCAGCACGGCTGGGTGAGCGGCGATCTCGTGGCGGTACAGGCGCTAGGCCAGGCGCCTGGGCTGAACAATGGGTTCAAAACCAAATACAGCGTCTCGCAGCTGGCGGCGGCAGGACTTACCCCGACTCAGCCGCTGGGTAACCATCAGCAGGCGAGCCTGCTGCGTCTGGACGTCGGCACTGGCTACCAGTACTGGTACGGCCTGCCGAACTTCTACACCATTACCCGCTATAACCACAGCACCCATTACGCGATGGCCGTCTGGCAGCTGGGTCTGGCGGTTTCTCAGGCCCGCATGCAGTAATCCCGCCTTCTGCGCTCCTCTCCGTCCGGAGAGGAGTCTGTAACATTTTGCAGCATTTCCTTTTGTTGACGCCAATTTACATTTCGCGCCTCTTTTAATATTGTTATGTTATAACGTTTTATTGAGGCGTAAACATTGACTTCCTTATTGATGACTTCAGGCATCGCCCGGTTGGGGATGGCCTGCGTGCTGCTGGCCGCTCTGTGGCTGGCAACCTGGTGGGCGGTATCGCTGCCATGATTGAGCTCGATCACCTGGTGGCGGGCTATGAGGGCCTGGCGATTACGCCGTCGCTTAGCGGCACGCTTGCAACGGGGAGTATGACCGCTATCGTCGGCCTGAACGGCTGCGGGAAATCGACGCTGTTAAAGACGCTGGCCGGGTTTATTCCGCCGGTCAGCGGCCGCCTGAACTGGCGCGAGGGACGGCCGGTTATCGGCTGGCTGGCGCAGCGGCACGCGCTGGAGTCGCAGTTTCCGCTCACGGTGCAGGATGTCGTCAGCCAGGGCGCCTGGCCGCGCGTATCGCTGCTGCGTGGGCTCGGCGGAGAGGTGCGTCAGCGCATCGTCGCAGCCATAGAGCGGGTGGGGCTGTTAACGCTGGCGAAAACGCCGATTGAGGAGCTCTCCGGCGGCCAGTTTCAGCGCATGCTCTTCGCGCGGGTGATGGTGCAGCGCGCGCCGCTGGTGATGCTCGACGAACCGTTTACCGGCATCGATGAAGCCACCTGCCGCGAGCTGATGGCGCTGATCCTGGAAATGTATCAGCAGGGGCAGACGATTCTGGCGGTGCTGCACGATAACCAGCGGGTCGCCGACTATTTCCCGGAAACGATGCTGCTGACGCCGCAGCGCGCCCGCTGGGGCAGTACGCCTGATGTGCTTCCCGCCTTTCACGGCGCGAGGCTGGCATGATCTGGCATACCTTCATTCAGCCCTTTATCGAATTTGGCTTTATGCGCCGCGCGCTGCTGGTGTGCCTGGCGTTGTCCCTGAGCACCACCATGCTCGGCGTCTTCTTACTTTTACGTCGCATGAGCCTGATGGGCGATGCGCTCTCGCATGCAATTTTGCCCGGCGTGGCCGCGGGCTATCTGCTCAACGGGATGTCGCTGCTGGCGATGACCGTCGGCGGTTTTATCGCCGGCATCGCGGTCGCGCTGGTGGCGGGGTGGGTCAGCCGACGCACGCCTTTAAAAGAGGATGCCAGCTTTGCCGGATTTTATCTCGGCTCCCTGGCGCTGGGCGTCACGCTGGTCTCGCTGCGCGGCTCTAACGTCGACCTGCTGCATCTGCTGTTCGGCTCGATTCTGGCGGTGGACAGCGATTCGGCGGTGTTTGTGAGCGGCGTCGCCAGCCTGACGCTGATCGGCATTGCCCTGTTTTATCGCGGCCTGGTCAGCGAAGCCTTCGACAGCGTCTGGCTTCAGGTAAACGCGCGAAGATTGCCTGCGCTGCTGCACGGCCTGTTTCTCGCCCTGCTGGTGCTCAATCTGGTGGCCGGGTTTCAGGTGCTCGGCACACTGATGGCGGTGGGAGTCATGATGCTGCCCGCGATCGCGGCTCGCTGCTGGGCGCGGACGCTGCCGGGCATTCTGCTGCTGGCGGCGCTCATCGGCGGCTTTTGCGCATGGATGGGGCTGAGCCTGTCGTGGGCGGCAAACCTGCCAGCCGGGCCCGCTATTGTGCTGACCGCCAGCGGTATCTTTTTTATATCGGTGTTTTTTGGCACGCGCAGCCGGCTGGTTGTCGGCTGGCGTAAATTAATGGGGTAAGGAACATGATGAAACGTACCGGGATATGGCTGGCGCTGGCATTGGGTCTGGCATCGCACGGGGTGATGGCGAAAACGCTAAACGTGGTGAGTAGTTTTTCCGTATTAGGCGATATGGCGCAGCAGATTGGCGGCGAACATGTGCATGTAGATACGCTGGTGGGGCCGGACGGCGACCCGCACACCTTTGAACCCTCGCCGAAAGACAGCGCGCTGCTGAGCAAAGCCGATGTGGTGGTGGTGAACGGCCTGGGACTGGAAGGCTGGCTGGACAGGCTGATTAAGGCATCGGGGTTTAAAGGCGAGCTGGTGGTGGCTTCCGGCGGCGTAAAAACCCATACGCTGGAAGAAGATGGCGCAACGGTAACCGATCCGCACGCGTGGAACAGCGCCGCGAACGGTGCGCTGTATGCGCAGAATATCCTCAACGGCCTGGTGAAAGCCGACCCGGAGGATAAGTCGGCGCTGGAGGCCTCCGGTCAGCGCTATATCAGCCAGCTCAATGAGATCGATCGCTGGGCAAAAGATCGGTTCAGCGCCATTCCGCAGGCAAAGCGTAAGGTGCTGACCAGCCATGACGCGTTCGGCTATTTTGGCCGCGCTTATGGCGTGACCTTCCTCGCGCCGCAGGGATTGTCTTCGGAAAGTGAAGCCAGCGCGGCGCAGGTGGCGGCCTTAATCAAGCAAATTAAAGCCGACGATGTGCATACCTGGTTTATGGAAAATCAGCTTGATCCAAGACTGGTTAAACAGATTGCCAGCGCAACGGGCGCGCAGCCGGGAGGAGAGCTCTACCCTGAAGCGCTCTCTAAACCGGGTGGCGTGGCGGACAGCTACGTGAAAATGCTGCGCCACAACGTGGAGCTGATTGCGGCGAGTATGAAATAAATGAAGCCGGCCCGCCGCGGGCCGGTTAACTGACCTTATTATTCTGCAAGTATCTGTTTGAATTTTTTTTAATTAATGTCAATCCACAGACAATACAGCTCACCCCCAGCAGGATCTGTACGCCTTGGTACAGCGAGTTAAATGAGCGGGTAAACATAGGCAGTAGCGCGGTAAACAGTGACACGACGCCGCAGATAAACAGACGCAGGCGTATTCACGTTCTGCTCGGAGGTCATCGCTGCTTTGGCCATTCCTGGTAACCTCGTATTTCACTCTTCCTTATACGTGCGATGAATTGTATACCGGCGCCCCCTGGCGGCTATCCGAAAATACGCCGTCGGGCGCGGTCGATGTTTTTCGGAAGCCGACTCGTAAATTCGTTACCTCATCCCCATATCTCTGCTGAAAGTGCTATCTTTGATGGCCTGGTTGTATAGCTTACGTGGGGCGACGAATGACAGATTCCGAATTAATGCAGCTGAGCGAGCAGGTGGGGCAGGCGCTGAAAGCGCGCGGCGCGACGGTGACCACGGCGGAGTCCTGCACCGGCGGCTGGGTCGCCAAAACCCTTACCGATATCGCCGGTAGTTCGGCATGGTTTGAGCGCGGTTTTGTGACCTACAGCAATGAAGCGAAATCACAGATGATTGGCGTCAGCGAAGCGACGCTGCTTGAGCATGGCGCGGTGAGTGAACCGGTGGTCGTGGAGATGGCGGTTGGCGCCCTGCGCGCGGCCCGCGCGGACTATGCGATTTCGGTCAGCGGCATTGCCGGACCGGATGGCGGCAGCGCGGAAAAGCCGGTGGGAACCGTCTGGTTTGGCGTCGCCAGCGCCAGCGGACAGGGCGTGACCCGGCGCGAATGCTTCGCCGGAGACCGCGAGTCGGTACGCCGCCAGGCCACGGCCTATGCGCTAAATCTCCTCTGGCAACAATTTCTACAAAATACTTGATACTGTATGACTATACAGTATAATTGCTTCAACAGAACAGAATTCACTACCCGGTTACACCCGGCATGAGAGGAGTAATAATGGCTATCGACGAAAACAAACAGAAAGCGTTGGCGGCAGCACTGGGCCAGATCGAAAAACAATTCGGTAAAGGCTCCATCATGCGCCTGGGTGAAGACCGTTCCATGGATGTGGAAACAATCTCCACCGGCTCGCTTTCCCTTGATATCGCCCTGGGCGCAGGCGGCCTGCCGATGGGCCGTATCGTCGAGATCTACGGACCTGAATCTTCCGGTAAAACCACGCTGACGCTGCAGGTTATCGCCGCCGCGCAGCGCGAAGGTAAAACCTGTGCGTTTATCGATGCGGAACACGCGCTGGACCCGGTTTACGCACGCAAGCTGGGCGTCGATATCGACAACCTGCTGTGCTCCCAGCCGGATACCGGCGAACAGGCTCTGGAAATCTGTGACGCGCTGGCGCGTTCCGGCGCGGTAGACGTTATCGTCGTCGACTCCGTTGCGGCGCTGACGCCGAAAGCGGAAATCGAAGGCGAAATCGGCGACTCTCATATGGGCCTCGCGGCGCGTATGATGAGCCAGGCGATGCGTAAACTGGCGGGCAACCTGAAGCAGTCCAACACGCTGCTGATCTTCATCAACCAGATTCGTATGAAAATTGGCGTGATGTTCGGTAACCCGGAAACCACCACCGGCGGTAACGCGCTGAAGTTCTACGCCTCCGTGCGTCTTGACATCCGTCGTATCGGCGCGGTGAAAGAGGGCGACAACGTCGTCGGCAGCGAAACCCGCGTTAAAGTGGTGAAAAACAAAATCGCCGCGCCGTTTAAACAGGCTGAATTCCAGATCCTCTACGGTGAAGGTATTAACTTCTACGGCGAGCTGGTCGATCTCGGCGTGAAAGAGAAGCTGATCGAGAAAGCCGGCGCCTGGTACAGCTACAACGGCGATAAAATTGGTCAGGGTAAAGCGAACGCCATCTCCTGGCTGAAAGAGAACCCGGCTGCGGCAAAAGAGATTGAGAAGAAAGTTCGTGAACTGCTGCTGAGCAATCAGGACGCCACGCCGGACTTCGCGGTTGATGGCAACAGCGAAGCGGAAACCGAACAGGATTTCTGATATCGTCTGAACAGACTAACAAGGGGCCGCTTACGCGGCCCTTTTGCTTTTTTGATTAGCGAGGCTGCCCGTGACTGAAACTTCATCCCGCCGCTCTGACTACGCCAGGCTGCTGGATCGCGCGATTCGCATTCTGGCAATGCGCGACCACAGCGAACAGGAGCTAAGGCGCAAACTGGCCGCGCCGGTTATGAGTAAAAACGGCCCGGAAGCGTTAAACGTGACGCCGGAAGAGGTCGATAACGTCGTTGAATGGTGTATTGAGAACCGCTATCTGGACGACGAACGCTTTGTTCGTCAGTTTATTGCCAGCCGCAGCCGCAAGGGATACGGCCCGGCGCGCGTCCGCCAGGAGCTAAAGCAGAAGGGGATTTCCCGCGAGACGATAGAGGCAGCCATGCGCGAGTGCGAAATCGACTGGGCGCAGCTTGCCAAAGAGCAGGCGCAGCGAAAATATGGCGAACCCCTGCCCACCGTATTTGCCGAAAAAGTCAAAATTCAGCGCTTTTTGCTCTATCGCGGTTATCTGATGGAAGATATTCAGGAAATCTGGCGAAATTTTGCAGATTGACCCATCCGGGATTTTACTTCCCCGTGAAGAAAACTTATCTTATTCCCACTTTATTTTCGTGAGTAGCCTGCCGGTCGATACTGGGTAGTGGCTGCCAGCGACATTTCGTTAGCTTGATTTCAGGATAATTATGAGCAAGAGCACCGCTGAGATCCGTCAGGCGTTTCTCGACTTTTTCCATAGTAAAGGACATCAGGTAGTTGCGAGCAGCTCCCTGGTGCCGCATAACGACCCGACCCTGCTGTTTACCAACGCCGGGATGAACCAGTTCAAGGATGTCTTCCTTGGTCTCGACAAACGTAATTATTCGCGCGCGACCACCGCGCAGCGTTGCGTTCGTGCGGGTGGTAAACACAACGATCTGGAAAACGTCGGCTACACCGCGCGTCACCACACCTTCTTTGAAATGCTGGGCAACTTTAGCTTCGGCGATTACTTCAAACAGGACGCCATCAAATACGCATGGGAACTGCTGACCGGTGAAAGCTGGTTCGCCCTGCCGAAAGAAAAACTGTGGGTGACCGTTTACGAAACCGACGATGAAGCGTTCGATATCTGGGCAAATGAAGTTGGCGTACCGCGCGAGCGTATTATCCGCATCGGCGACAACAAAGGCGCGCCGTTTGCTTCCGATAACTTCTGGCAGATGGGCGACACCGGGCCGTGCGGCCCCTGCACCGAAATCTTCTTCGACCATGGCGACCATATCTGGGGCGGCCCTCCGGGAACGCCGGAAGAAGACGGCGATCGCTATATTGAGATCTGGAATATCGTCTTCATGCAGTTCAACCGTCAGGCTGACGGAACCATGGAGCCGCTGCCGAAGCCGTCCGTAGATACCGGTATGGGCCTCGAGCGTATTGCCGCCGTGCTGCAGCACGTCAACTCCAACTACGATATCGATCTGTTCCGCGATCTGATTAAGAGCGTGGCGAAGGTTACCGGCGCGACCGATCTCTCTAACAAGTCGCTGCGCGTTATCGCTGACCACATTCGTTCCTGCGCGTTCCTGATAGCCGATGGCGTTATCCCGTCGAATGAAAACCGCGGCTACGTGCTGCGCCGCATCATTCGCCGCGCAATTCGCCATGGCAATATGCTGGGCGCGAAGGAGACCTTCTTCTGGAAACTGGTTGCCCCGCTGATTGACGTGATGGGTTCCGCCGGCGAAGAGCTGAAACAGCAGCAGGCACAGGTTGAGCAGGTGCTGAAGACCGAAGAAGAGCAGTTTGCCCGTACTCTGGAGCGCGGACTGGCGCTGCTGGATGAAGAGCTGGCTAAACTGCAGGGCGACACGCTGGACGGCGAAACCGCTTTCCGCCTGTACGATACCTACGGCTTCCCGGTTGACCTGACCGCGGACGTTTGCCGCGAGCGCAACATCAAAGTTGATGAAGCGGGTTTTGAAGCGGCAATGGAAGAGCAGCGCCGTCGCGCGCGCGAATCCAGCGGCTTTGGCGCGGACTACAATGCGATGATCCGCGTCGACGGCGTCTCTGAGTTTAAGGGCTATGACAGCCTGGAGCTGAACGGCAAAGTCACCGCGCTGTTTATCGATGGCAAAGCGGTTGATGCGGTTAACGCGGGCCAGGAAGCGGTGGTCATTCTCGATCAGACGCCGTTCTACGCGGAATCTGGCGGCCAGGTGGGCGACAAAGGCGAACTTAAGGGCGCAGGTTTTTCCTTCCAGGTCAACGACGCGCAGAAATACGGTCAGGCCATTGGTCATATCGGTAAAGTCACCGGCGGCTCGCTGAAAGTCGGCGACGCCGTGCAGGCCGATGTTGATGAGGCTCGCCGTCAGCGTATCCGCCTCAACCACTCCGCAACGCATCTGATGCACGCGGCGCTGCGCCAGGTTCTTGGTACGCACGTTGCGCAGAAGGGTTCTCTGGTTAACGACAAAGCGCTGCGCTTTGACTTCTCGCATTTTGAAGCGATGAAGCCGGAGGAGATCCGCGCGGTAGAAGATCTGGTGAACGCGCAAATTCGCCGCAACCTGCCGATCGAAACCAATATCATGGATATTGACGCTGCGCGTGAATCCGGCGCGATGGCGCTGTTTGGCGAGAAGTATGACGATCGCGTTCGCGTGCTGAGCATGGGTGATTTCTCCACCGAGCTGTGCGGCGGTACGCACGCCTCGCGCACCGGTGATATCGGCCTGTTCCGCATTACCTCTGAATCCGGCACCGCCGCGGGCGTGCGCCGTATCGAAGCGGTCACCGGCGAAGGTGCGATGGCGATGCTGCATGCGCAAAGCGATCAGCTGAGCGATATCGCGCAGCTGCTGAAAGGGGACACCCACAGCCTCGGCGACAAAGTACGCGCCGCGTTAGAACGCAGCCGTCAGCTGGAAAAAGAGCTGCAGCAGTTGAAAGAGCAGGCTGCTGTGCAGGAGAGCGCAAATCTCTCCAGCAAAGCGGAAGAGATTAACGGCGTTAAGCTGCTGGTCAGCGAACTGGCTGGCGTTGAGCCGAAAATGCTGCGTACTATGGTTGACGATCTGAAAAATCAGCTGGGTTCAACGGTTGTTGTGTTGGCCACGGTCGCAGAAGGTAAGGTTTCTCTGATTGCAGGTGTGTCTAAGGATGTGACAGACCGCGTGAAGGCAGGGGAACTGATTGGTATGGTCGCCCAGCAGGTGGGCGGTAAAGGGGGCGGTCGTCCGGATATGGCGCAAGCCGGCGGTACCGATGCGTCTGCTCTCCCTGCTGCGTTGGCCAGTGTGAAAGGCTGGGTAAGCGCAAAACTGTAATAACTATAATTGCATAGATGCTGTGATTCTCGGATTACAGCATCTTGCGCGAGAAGCACTGATAACGATAAAGTCGGGTTGAAGTTGTGTATATCGGCTAAACTTAGGTTTAACAGAATGTGATGCCGTGACTGCTTACACCGTAGGGTGTTTGTCATCGCTTACTTTTTGGCGTTATATGATGGATAATGCCGGGATACGAGAGACCCGACTCTTTTAATCTTTCAAGGAGCAAAGAATGCTGATTCTGACTCGTCGAGTTGGTGAGACCCTCATGATTGGAGATGAGGTCACTGTGACAGTTTTAGGGGTGAAGGGTAACCAGGTACGTATTGGCGTTAATGCCCCTAAAGAAGTCTCCGTGCATCGTGAAGAGATCTACCAGCGTATCCAGGCTGAAAAATCCCAGCAGTCCAGTTACTAAGGTTTTCGCGCCTCGCTATTCGGTGAGGCGCCTCCTTCCATCCCCCGTTTTTGCCACTTTTCCTCTCCGATAGCCCCTCTTTTTTGTCTCTTTCTCCGCGTCCGCGACAATTATCTTTTGCGTTAGCAGCGGCGTAATCGCCAATTTCTTGTTGATAAAATACTCTTTTTGCCGTTTTCACAGGCTAATTGCGCGGGAAGTGTGCAAACGAAAAAAAGGTCTCGAAAAAAGGTTTGACTTATAAGTACCAGAAAGTAATATGTGCGCCATCGCAGCGACGAAGAGCAGAAACAAGTTCTTCGAAGCACTCGTAAGAGGCGTGTGGTGAGGTGGCCGAGAGGCTGAAGGCGCTCCCCTGCTAAGGGAGTATGCGGTCAAAAGCTGCATCCGGGGTTCGAATCCCCGCCTCACCGCCATTTTGCATCCGTAGCTCAGCTGGATAGAGTACTCGGCTACGAACCGAGCGGTCGGAGGTTCGAATCCTCCCGGATGCACCATCTTACTTGATACGGCTTTAGCAGCAGTATCAAAATCTGCAGTAAAGTAAGTTTCCCGATGCATCCGTAGCTCAGCTGGATAGAGTACTCGGCTACGAACCGAGCGGTCGGAGGTTCGAATCCTCCCGGATGCACCATATTCTCCGTACCTTCAGCAACGAAGATGTGGATGAGGTGGCGGTATTAGCCGCAAGCACCAGGGAGGATAACGTTGCTTTAGCAACGGCCCGAAGGGCGAGCCGCAAGGCGAGTCATCCTCCCGGATGCACCATCTCTTACTTGATACGGCTTCAGCAGCGGTATCAATATCGGCAGTAAAGCAAGTTTCCCGATGCATCCGTAGCTCAGCTGGATAGAGTACTCGGCTACGAACCGAGCGGTCGGAGGTTCGAATCCTCCCGGATGCACCATATTCTCCGAGATAGCAGCCACGCTGTTGTTTCATGGTCTGCGAGATAATCGCCAGCACCGGGGAGGATAACGTTGCTTCAGCAACGGCCCGAAGGGCGAACCGAGTGAGTCATCCTCCCGGATGCACCATCTCTTACTTGATACGGCTTCAGCAGCGGTATCAATATTGGCAGTAAAGCAAGTTTCCCGATGCATCCGTAGCTCAGCTGGATAGAGTACTCGGCTACGAACCGAGCGGTCGGAGGTTCGAATCCTCCCGGATGCACCATCTTCTCCGAGATAGCAGCCACGCTGTTGTTTCATGGTCTGCGAGATAATCGCCAGCACCAGGGAGGATAACGTTGCTTCAGCAACGGCCCGAAGGGCGAACCGAGTGAGTCATCCTCCCGGATGCACCATCTTCTCCGAGATAGCAGCCACGCTGTTGTTTCATGGTCTGCGAGATAATCTCCAGCCACTCTCTTTGTCTCAAAACCTCTTAAACGCAATAATTCACCTTGTCCTTCAGCACTTTTTTCATTGGCAACTCCCTCTTTCCACTATAATTTATTCCTGTTAACCGACCTGATCCTGGGTGGGATAAGTGCAAGGAGAGAAATCCATGAAATGGTTCAAAGCAATATCTGCGTGTTGCGCGACGCTTCTGGTCGCCGCCACGCTTGCGGGCTGCGCAGGTTCATCCACAAAGGAAAGTACCGGTGGGTATATTGACGATACTGTCGTGACCACCAAAGTCAAAACCGCGCTCTTCAATGACAAAGAGATTAAGTCTTCGGAAATTAGCGTCCAGACCTTTAAAGGTCGTGTACAGCTCAGCGGCTTTGTCTCATCCGCCGATAGCGCTAAACGAGCGGTAGAAGTGACGCGAAAAGTGCAGGGCGTTCGTATGGTTGAGAACGATTTAAGAATCAAATAAACGCACCACACTGCATCTGTATCAACAAGGGCGCCATCGAGCGCCCTTGTTGCATCTACCGCTGGCAGCGACAAAGCAGACCTTTTGCGTTACAGTAACTCCTCCTTAACCGGTTGGTGAGAAGACGATGTACGAACGTTACGCAGGACTGATTTTTGATATGGATGGCACGATCCTCGATACCGAGCCGACGCATCGTAAGGCATGGAACGAGGTTCTGGGACGTTACGGTATGCGTTTTGATATGCAGGCCATGGTCGCGCTTAACGGTTCTCCTACCTGGCGGATCGCTCAGGCCATTATCGAATTAAATCAGGCTGATTTAGATCCTCACTCTCTGGCGCAGGAAAAAACGGACGCCGTGAAAGCGATGCTGCTTGATAGCGTCCGCCCCTTACCGCTGATTGAGGTGGTTAAGGAGTGGCACGGTCGTCGTCCGATGTCGGTCGGTACCGGCAGCGAGAGCGCCGTTGCTGAAGCGCTGCTGGCCCATCTGGGCCTGCGTCACTACTTCTCGGCGGTAGTTGCCGCCGATCATGTCGCCAACCATAAACCCGCGCCTGATACTTTCTTACTCTGCGCTGAGCGCATGGGCGTTGCGGCGGAGAAATGCGTGGTCTTTGAAGATGCGGACTTTGGTCTGCAGGCGGCGAAGCGCGCCGGAATGGATGCCGTGGACGTGCGGTTGCTGTGAGCGACTCGCTGTCGCTGATATCGCTGTTTGCCAGCAGCTTTTTGAGCGCCACGCTGCTTCCCGGCAATTCGGAAGTGGTGTTGATTGCCATGCTGCTGGCGGGGGTGAGCCAGCCCTGGTTACTGGTTTTAATAGCAATAATCGGTAATAGCCTTGGAGGGGTAACTAACGTTATTCTGGGGCGCCTGTTTCCGCTGCGCAAAACATCGCGCTGGCAGGAGAAGGCGTCCGGCTGGCTGAGGCGCTACGGCGCGGCCGCGCTATTATTAAGCTGGGCGCCTGTTATAGGCGATTTGCTGTGTTTACTGGCGGGATGGATGCGTATTTCCTGGGGACCAGTGCTCTTTTTTTTATGCCTTGGCAAAGCAATACGCTATATCGTCGTTGCGGCGATAACGCTTCAGGGCATGACGTGGTGGCACTAATTGGACTGATTGTTCAACCATTACAATTATGCTAATTCAAACGATTTCGACAGGCGGGAGGTCAAATTGATCCCGGACGTATCACAGGCGCTGGCCTGGCTGGAAAAAAATCCGCAGGCGCTGCAGGGTATTCAACGTGGTCTTGAGCGCGAAACGCTGCGCGTCAATGCTGACGGCACGCTGGCCACTACCGGTCATCCGCAGGCACTGGGTTCAGCGCTGACTCATAAATGGATTACCACCGATTTTGCCGAAGCTTTGCTGGAATTTATTACGCCGGTTGATGGCGATATCCAGCATATGCTCACCTTTATGCGCGATGTTCATCGCTATACCGCACGTCATATTGGCGACGAGCGGATGTGGCCGCTGAGCATGCCTTGCTATATCGCGCCCGGCCAGGATATTGAACTGGCGCAGTACGGTACCTCTAATATCGGCCGCCTGAAAACGCTGTATCGCGAAGGGCTGAAAAATCGCTACGGCGCGCTGATGCAAACCATCTCCGGCGTGCACTATAACTTCTCGCTGCCGATGGCTTTCTGGCAGGCTAAGTGCGGCGTTGAGGATGCCGAAAGCGGTAAAGAAGCGATCTCAGCGGGCTATTTCCGCTCCATTCGCAACTACTACCGTTTTGGTTGGGTGATTCCATACCTGTTCGGCGCTTCCCCGGCGATCTGCTCGTCGTTCCTGCAGGGCAAACCGACGTCGCTGCCTTTTCAGGAAGCCAGCAACGGCATGTACTACCTGCCTTACGCGACCTCGTTGCGTCTGAGCGATCTGGGCTATACCAATAAATCGCAAAGCAATCTCGGAATTACGTTTAACGATCTCTACGAGTATGTGGCAGGATTGAAGCGGGCGATTAAAACGCCTTCCGAAGAGTATGAAAATATCGGGCTGGAGAAAGACGGGAAGCGTCTGCAAATCAACAGCAACGTGCTGCAGATCGAAAACGAGCTGTACGCGCCGATTCGCCCGAAACGCGTGACCCGCAGCGGCGAAACGCCTTCCGACGCGCTGCTGCGCGGCGGTATTGAATACATTGAAGTGCGCTCCCTGGATATCAATCCGTTCTCACCGATTGGCGTTGACGAGCAGCAGGTGCGTTTCCTCGATCTGTTTATGGTCTGGTGCGTGCTGGCCGATGCGCCGGAGATGAGCAGCGACGAGCTGCTGTGCACGCGCACCAACTGGAATCGGGTGATTCTGGAAGGCCGTAAGCCGGGCCTGACGCTCGGTATTGGCTGCGAAACCGCGCAGTTCCCGCTGGCCCAGGTCGGCAAAGATCTGTTCCGCGATTTACGCCGCGTGGCGCAGACCCTGGATAGCATCCACGGATGTCAGGCCTATCAGCAGGTCTGCGATGAGCTGGTCGCCTGCTTCGACAATCCGGAATTAACCTTCTCGGCGCGCATTCTGCGTTCTATGCTTGAAGAGGGGATTGGCGGTACCGGCAGAGAACTGGCCGATCGCTATCGGACGATGCTGCGCGAAGAGCCGCTGGAAATTTTAAGCGAGGCGGATTTTGTTGCCGAGCGTGAAGCATCGCTACAGCGTCAGAAGAAGGTGGAAGCGGCGGATAGCGAGCCGTTTGAAGCGCTGCTGGCAAGGCACGCGTAGCTTTCCGGGCCGTAAAAAAGAAAACGGCCACATCACTGTGGCCAAACTTTCATCTCTGATTCAGGGATGATGATGATAATAAATGCGCGTCTTTCATATACTCAGACTCGCTGCCTCAAAAAGAGTTCATTTTATTTTTAAAAAAAAATCACTATCGGAGGTGAAGAATGCCGTTGTTAGATAGTTTCACAGTCGACCATACCCGAATGGAAGCGCCTGCGGTGCGTGTCGCGAAGAAAATGAACACGCCTCACGGCGATGAAATCACCGTTTTCGATCTGCGATTCTGCGTGCCAAACCAGGAAGTGATGCCGGAAAGAGGCATTCATACCCTCGAGCACCTGTTTGCCGGCTTCATGCGCGATCACCTGAACGGCAATGGTGTGGAAATTATCGATATCTCTCCGATGGGTTGCCGCACCGGGTTTTATATGAGCCTGATCGGTACGCCGGACGAGCAGCGCGTCGCGGATGCCTGGAAAGCGGCGATGGCCGACGTGCTGAAGGTGAAAGATCAGAACCAGATCCCGGAGCTGAACGTTTACCAGTGCGGAACCTACACCATGCACTCGCTGGAAGAAGCTCAGGAAATCGCTCGCCATATCATCGAGCGCGATGTCCGCGTCAATAGCAACGATGAGCTGGCGCTGCCGAAAGAAAAACTGCAAGAACTGCACATCTAGTGCTTCTGCCACGGCCCGGCGAACCCCGTCGGGCCGCTATTCCCTGACGCCGCGGCGATGTCGACGACTTTAACCTTCAATTTTCAACACCGTTCGCTGGTGCCTTTTGCCCATGATTACGCTCATGGCGATAGCGAACCCTGGCATCAGCACGATTGCGCCCAGCTGCTGCATATTCTCAGCGGCGTGGTGCGGGTGGAAACTGCGCATGGCTACTGGGTCGTGCCGCCGGGGCGAGGTGTCTGGCTGCCCGCCGGTACCCCGCACACCCTACGGGTTACCGGCGCTGCGGCTGCGCGAACCCTGTTTATCGATCCCCTCGCGCGCGCCGATCTTCCCGCTGCCTGCCAGATAGTGCAGGTGACTCCGCTGCTGCGTGAACTGATTGTCGCGTCGCTGACGCTGGCGGAATCCTACGCGCCGGGCAGCCGCGATGAACGCATCTACGAACTGATCCTTGATGAAATTCGCGTCATGGCGGTGCTGCCGTTTGGCCTGCCGGAGCCGCAAAGCGAAGCGCTGCGCCGTTTATGCCAGAAGGTAAGAGAAGCGCCCGGCGACTCGTGGAGCAGCGCCGAGGCGGCGAAAGAGAGCAGCATGAGCGAGCGCACGCTGAATCGTCATTTTCAGCAGCAGACCACGCTCACCTGGAGTGAATGGGTGCGCCGGGCGAAGCTGATGGAAGCGCTGGTTCGCCTGGCGCAGGGGCAGTCGGTACTGCGGGTGGCGCTGGATCTCGGCTACGGTAGCCACAGCGCTTTTAGCGCTATGTTTCGCCGGGTAACAGGCGTCGCCCCCAGCGACTACTTCCGTTCGCCGGAGTAATGGCCTGCGCTCATCGCATTGCACAGCGCCTGCAGCGAGGCGCGCGCCACGTCGTTATCAATTCCCACCCCCCAGCGGCTGTCGCCATTCGGGAAGACGCAGCGAATATAGGCGACTGAACGGCTGTCGCTACGTTCGCCGAGGGTATGCTCGTGATAATCCTTAATCACGATGTTTTGCTTTAACAGGCCGCTCAGCCCGCTGGCGGCTGCGGACAGCAGGCCGTTGCCGCGGCTCTGCAAACGTCGCGTTTCGCCGGCGATGCGCAGGGAAGCCTGCAGAGAAAGCTGGCCGTCCTGCTGGCTATCGCTTTGGTAATCCAGCAGTGCCAGCGGCGGCTGGGGGACCAGCCCGTAGCGTGCGCGAAACAGTTGCCACAGCGCGTTGTGGGTCATCTCCTTACCATGCGTATCGGTTTCGCGCTGGACGTGCAGGCTAAAATCCTGCTGCAGCGCGCGCGGCAGCTTCAGGCCATGATTCTGTTCAATCAGCCACGCGCTGCCGCTTTTGCCGGACTGGCTGTTAACGCGGATCACCGCCTCGTAGCTACAGCCGATATCCTGCGGGTCGATAGGCAGGTAGGGCATTTCCCAGCGATCGCCGGGCCGGCGGGCGTCGAACCCTTTTTTGATCGCATCCTGATGCGAGCCGGAAAAGGCGGTATAGGCCAGGCTTCCCGCCCACGGGTGGCGCGGATGAACCGGGATCTGGTTGCAGCTTTCGACGATTTCGACCACCCGGTTCATCTCAGCGAACCTGAGCCGGGGATCGACGCCCTGGCTGTAGAGATTCATCGCCAGCGTCACCAGACAGACGTTACCGGTGCGCTCGCCGTTGCCGAACAGGCAGCCTTCGACGCGGTCGGCGCCAGCCATCACCGCCAGCTCCGCGCTGGCGACGCCGGTTCCCCGGTCGTTATGCGGATGAACGCTAATGCACACATCGGCGCGGCGCGAGAAGTGACGACAAAAATACTCAATTTGATCGGCATAAACGTTAGGCGTGTTCACTTCCACCGTCGCGGGCAGGTTGATAATCATCGGCCGTTCGGCGCAGGGCTGCCAGATTACCGCCACCGCTTCGCAAATCTCCAGCGCGAATTCCGGCTCGGTAAAACAAAAAGTTTCCGGAGAGTACTCGTATTGCCAGCGGGTCTGCGGCTGCTGTTCGCACCGTTGGCGGATAAGCCGGGTAGCGCGTGTCGCCAGCTCGACGACCTGCGCTTTATTCATTCCAAAAACCCGCTCGCGGAACAGCGGAGCGGTGGCGTTATAGAGGTGAACGGTGGCGCGGTGGGCGTCGCGCAGCGATTCGAAGGTCCTGAGGATTAAATCTTCCCGCGCCTGGGTCAGCACCTGAATCGTCACGTCCTGCGGGATGCGCCGTTCTTCAATAAGTTGACGCACAAAGTTGAAATCGGTTTGCGAAGCCGAAGGAAAGGCCACCTCGATCTCTTTAAATCCGCACTCTAGCAGCAAGTCCCAGAACTGCAGTTTGCGCGCGCTGTCCATCGGCTCGGCCAGCGCCTGGTTGCCGTCGCGCAGGTCGGTGGAGAGCCAGCGCGGGGCGCGGGTAATTTGCTGCTCCGGCCAGCGGCGGTCGGGCAGGGCAATCGGCGGATAGGGACGGTATTTTTCACCAGGTTGAGTCAGCATGATTTTCTCCTTCTAAGCGAGTCTTTATCGTGCATGACAAGGCGAAAAGGCATCTCCAGCGAACTGGACATAAACTAGCGCAAACTGGACAACCTGCGCGGCGGCCATAAAAAAAGGGATCCGCAGATCCCTTCAGGTCAAACCTTAGTGCGCGCCACCGCCGCCGCCGCCGGCGCTGAACGGCGGTCTGGCAAACCACACCAGCCCGAGCAGAAGGATAAATATCGCCGCCGAGAACCAGAAAATTTCGTTGGCGGAGATAATCAGCCCCTGGTTGGTTATCTGCTGCGCGATCCAGCCGGACGCCTGCTGCTGCGTCATCCCTAATCCCTGCAGCTGGTCGTACATCTGCTGGGCGTTGGGATTATACGGCGTCACCGACTCGGTAAGCTGAGCATGGTGCAGCGCCTCGCGGTTCGTCCACATGGTGGTGGTAATCGAGGTGCCGATGGAGCCCGCCAGGGTACGCGTAAAGTTCGACAGGCTCGATGCCGCCGCCAGCCTTTCCGGCGGCAGGCCGGAAAGCGTAATGGTCGTCAGCGGCATAAAGAAGCAGGCCACCGCGAAGCCCTGAATAAACTGCGGCCACGCCGAGGCGCCGAAGTCCATACCCGGTTCGAAGGTCCACGCGCGCCAGTAAAAACAGACCGCGTACATGATAAAGCTGAAGGTGACCAGCCGACGCATATCCAGCTTATGCGCGAAGCGGCCGATAATCGGCGACAGGATAACCGGGATCACCCCGACCGGCGCCGAGGCCAGACCGGCCCAGGTGGCGGTATAGCCGTATACCTCCTGCAATAGCTGCGGCAACAGCACGATAGCGCCAAAGTAGAGCATATAGGCGAGGCTGATACACAGGCAGCCGATGGTGAAGTTTCGCGACTTAAAGAGCGACAGGTCGACTATCGGGTTGTCGTCGGTTAGCTCCCAGACGATAAGGAAGCTTATCGCCACCACTGCGACAATGGTCAGGATGATGATCTCGTTCGAGGCGAACCAGTCCAGCTCTTTACCCCGGTCGAGCATCACCTGCAGGCTGCCGATACCGATGATCAGCAGCGCCAGGCCGACGCCGTCGATCCGCCGCTGCTCGGTGCGGGTTTCGCGGTTGCGCAGGGTCTGTAGCGTCATCACCACCACGGCGATACCAATCGGCACGTTGATAAAGAAGATCCAGCCCCAGTGGTAGTTGTCGCTGATATAGCCGCCGAGGATAGGGCCGCAAATCGGCGCGACGATCACCGTCATTGACCACAGCGCCAGCGCGATAGAGCGCTTGGCGGGCGGGTAGTTGCTGAGCAGCAGACTTTGCGACAGCGGGATCAGCGGACCGGCGACGATCCCCTGAATCACGCGGAAGAAAATCAGCATCGTCAGGCTGTTTGACATGCCGCAGGCCCAGGAGGCGATGGCGAACGCCACCGTCGACCAGAGGAACAGCTTCACTTCGCCAACACGCTTTGCCAGCCAGCCGGTAATCGGAATGGAGATAGCGTTCGCTACCCCAAACGAGGTGATAACCCAGGTGCCCTGGCTCAACGATGAGCCAAGGTTACCGGCGATGGTGGGGATGGCCACGTTGGCGATGGTGGAGTCCAGCACCTGCATAAAGGTCGCGAGCGACAGCGCAATGGTCATAATGACCAGCTGCGCGCCTTCCAGCGGTTTTTGCTGTTGCATTACGCTCACCCCGAATTATCCGGCGTTGGCCTGGATGATGTCGTTTATCAGCTTATTGACCGGCTCGAGGCCGATTTCGCGGGCATTACTTTCGTAAACCGGGGAGCTACGCACCTGGCTTGCCAGCATCTCGCCGCCGCGGTCGGTGGTGTTCACCTCAACGAGGGTCGACAGGCCGATGCGCAGCGGGTGCTCCGCCAGCTGTTTTTCATCCAGCTCAATACGTACCGGCAGGCGCTGAACCACTTTGATCCAGTTGCCGGTGGCGTTCTGCGCGGGCAGCAGCGAGAAGGCGCTACCGGTACCCATATCGAGGCCGACCACTTTACCGGTGTATTTCACATCGTCGCCGTAAATATCGCTGATCACGGTGGCCGGCTGACCGATACGCATATGCGCCAGCTGCGTTTCTTTAAAGTTGGCGTCAATCCACAGGTTGGTCGCCGGAACGACGGCCATCAGCGGCGTGGTGCTGCTGATTTGCGCGCCGGGCTGTACGGAGCGACGCGATACGTAGCCGCTAATCGGGCTGACGATTTTTGTCCGCTGCAGGGCCAGCCAGGCGTTACGCACTTCGGTGGCCGCCTGCAGCACCGCAGGCTGCTGTTCCAGCTTCGTACCCAGCACGATTGCCTGGTTGGCGTTGTACTGCTGAATCGCCACGTCCAGTTCGGCCTGGGCGCTGGCAACCGTGTCGCGGGCGTGCTGCAGCTCTTCGCGGCCAATCAGGTTGGCGGCCCCCAGCGGAATACGGCGGTTAAGGTCGGTCTGCGCCTGGGAAAGCGCGGTTTTTTTAACCTCAATGCTGGCCTGCAGCTGCTTGCTGTTGATCATCTGCTGGCGCGTTTGACGCACGCTGGCGGCCAGCTGGGTTTGCGCTTTTTCAAACGCCTGCTGGGCATCGGTCTGGTCGAGGGTGACCAGCGGATCGCCTTTTTGCACGTAGTCGGTGTTGTCGGCCCAGACTTTCGTCACGCTGCCGGACACCTGCGCCATAATTTGCACCTGATTCCCTGCCACGTACGCGTCATCGGTCTCTTCGAAGTGACGCAGTACTAAAAACCAATAAATCCCGTATGCCACGGCAACAATAATAAAGAGCAAGGTCAGCAGCAGCAGGGCGCCTTTACGCTTCCCTTTTTTGCTGCCCGGTTGCTGCGGGGTTTGGCTCTCCGCATTTGCGCTCATGTTATTCTCCACGATCTTATTATTTCACATCGGCTGAGCCGACCTGTTTATCAGAAAGGCCAGCAGAAGATCTGCTGGCCTGTTCGTTTCTTTGTCAATCCAGAAAAAGCGTTGAGCGGTTGGTTCCGCGCTTAGCGCAGAGACTCCGCAAGCACGCCATCCTCTTCCATTTGGTCGAGGCGACCAAGCAGTTTACGGGTGATGTGCTCGAGCTGATCTTTTTCGCTGGTGCTTAAAGAAGACCAGAGCTGATGCAGGCAGTTGTGCTGCGGCGGTAACACTTCGCGCAGGAACTGATGCCCCTTTTCGGTGAGCTGTAAATGCAGGCAGCGACGATCGTTATCGCTTTCGCGGCGCTCAATCCAGCCGCGTTTTTCCAGCTCGTCGGCAATGCGCGTGGCGTTGGTACGGGAAGAGCCCAGCGCGCAGCTCAGCTCAGAAGGCTGAATGCTGTGGTTTTCCTGAGACTCAAGCGTGATCAGCGCCATAAACAATGTCTCGTTAATCCCTTGCGCTTTCAGCATCTTGTTACGGTTTTCCAGCAGCTTTCCCTGCATATGCATGCAAAGGCGGGTGAGCAGAATTTCCTGAAAAGGAAAGTCTTCGTGACGGCTGGCGCGGAACTTGAGCATTTGCTCAATGGGAGTAAACGAACTATCCATTTTGGTTATGACCTCATTAATTACAGTCGATATAATAACTATTGTGACAAATAAATCAAATGAATTATTGACAAAAATTGATACTTTAGGCTTATAGCCATAGGCCGATTTTCCAGACAACACCGTAGGTTAGGGCGCTTAGAAGTGTAGGCAAAATAATGCTGCGCGTTTTCCAGAAGGCCAGGCCCAGCACGGCGAAGCCAGCCAGTGTAGGCAGCAGGCGGCGGGCGTCGTGGAGAATTTCCGGCACGCTGGAGACCACCAGCAGCGCGCAAATAGAGGCGATGCCGATGGTATCGAGCAGCACGCCGATCGGACCGCGACGCGTCGGACGCGCGTTGCCGGCGCGCAGGCGCAACGGCAGATAGCGAAACAGATAGTTTACGCAGCCGACCACAACGCCGATCGTCAGGACATCACTGTTCATCGGGCATCCCCTGTAGGCTGGCCTGTACCAGAGCGGTCAGGCAGCCGCAGACAATCCCGGCCAGGATGGCGGCGGGTATGGAAAACAGAATCATTCCCCCCAGCGCCCCTGCCAGCGCGGCGGTCACGCTAAGCGACTGCTTGCGCTGGAAAGAAGCCAGTAAAAAACTCATAAACAGCGCGGGAAGCATAAAGCCCAGCGCCGCCTCCACCGCCGGAAAATCGGTCAGCAGGCCGCTGCCTGAATACGCGCCGATCAGCGTGCCGAAGACCCACGACGCCCAGGACAGAAAAGCGATACCGATCATCCAGCTTTCGCTCCAGCGCCGACCGTCGCGTACCAGTTTAGCGGTGGCGGCGGCAAATACCTCATCAGTCAGGCCGAACGCCCAGATCGCGGTTTTTTTGTTGCTCAGCGCGCGCGGGATGCGGCTGCGCAGGGAAGGGCCGTAGAGAACGTGACGAACGTCCATCGCCATGACGGTGAGCGCGGCGACCCACAGCGAGCTTCCCGCCGCCAGCATCGCGACGATCACGAACTGGCTGGCGCCCGCGTAAATAATGCAGGAGAAGAACAGGCTTTCCAGGGGAGTGAAGCCGAGCTTCGTGGCGTTGAGGCCGAAGGCGAAGGCCACGGGAATATAGCTAATGACGATAGGCAGGCTGTCTTTCAGGCCTTCAGCCAGCGTGGCCTCAGCGGCGGGAGGGGTATGCGTCAATGCGTCAGAATTTTCCATAGGAATTGCTTATTAATCACTCACGTGAAAATCACATGATTAAACAGGTAGATTTACCTTAGCAGAGAGCCGTGCGGCTTAACAGCCGCTAAGAGGCTGATGGTTAAAGTTATGCACATTTTTTGCATATAAACCCATCGGGCGGGAAAGGCGGGGCGATGATAGCGAAGGTGGAGTCTGTACGTTCTGATGGCCCGGAAAGGCGGGAGCCTTTCCGGGGAAACGCGATAAAAGCGGGAGATTATTTCTGCGCGGCCAGCGCTTCGTTCACCCAGCCGTCAAACTGCTGCTGGTGGGCTTTGATCCAGCCGTCGACGTGGCCCTGAATATCCGCTTCCGAACCATGCCCCTCGTGCATCATGGCATTCTCGGCGTTGATATCGGCAATCGGCAGCTTCATGATGCTAAACAGCTTCGCCGCCGCCGGGTTTTTCTCGGCCCAGGCTTTGTTAGCGACGATATGCATGGTGCTGACCGGGAAGCCGTAGTTGGCGCCATTAGAGAGCTTCGTGTCGATATTTTTTTGCACGCCCGGCAGGGAGGAGAACGGTACCTGCAGCCAGACGACGTCTTTACCCGGTTTCAGCACATCGCTGACCCAGTAAGGCGTCCAGGTGTAGTAGATGACCGGCTTGCCCTCTTTATAGCGGGCAATGGTGTCGGCCATCATGGCGGCATAGTTCCCCTGATTGTGGGTGACGGTGTTATTCAGACCATAGGCATCAAGCTGATGGTTAATTACCGCTTCACAGCCCCAGCCAGGCGTACAGCCGGTCAGGTCGGCTTTGCCGTCGCCGTTGGTGTCGAACAGTTTGGCGATTTTCGGATCTTTTAGCTGGTCGATAGATTTGATGTGGTACTGCTCGGCGGTTTTCTTATCAATCAGGTAGCCCTGCGCCGCGCCGTTCACAAATACGCCTTGGCGGTAGAACTTTTTATCGCCGCCGGCGGCAGCGTACATATCGTCGTGCAGCGGCTGCCAGTTGACGGCGGTAAAGGTGGCGTCGCCGGAGGCGAGCGAGGTATAGCCGACGTTGTAATCCACTTCGCTCGGCTTATCGACGGTATAACCGAGCTTCTCCAGCGCGCGGCTGACCAGCAGGGTCTGGAAGGTCTCTTCCGAAATAGTGCTCTGAATCGGCTTAACGGTAATGCCTTTGCCAGGCAGATCCGCCGCGAAGGCGGTGGTGGAAATGAGGGCGGTTAACGCTGTGGCAAGGATCGCTGTATGTCGCATCGTTGTTCCTTTTACTTATCAGAAGGGGAGTCTATCCCCCCGATTGCCGGGGGGATGGGCTCTTATTTACAGAAAGGGCGAGTTATCAGCCCCAGTGGGCCGGTTGCATACCAGCGGCGGTTGCCGCGACTGCGCGAGTCCCGTCCTACGGCCTGAGTCAGACGGTCAAGAATAATGGCGAGGATAACAATCCCGACGCCGCCAACGGTGGCCAGGCCCATATCAAGGCGACCGATGCCGCGCAGTACCATCTGGCCGAGACCGCCAACGGCAATCATCGAGGCGATGACCACCATCGACAGGGCCAGCATCAGCGTCTGGTTGACCCCGGCCATAATAGTCGGCATGGCCAGCGGTAGCTGAACCTTAAACAGCAGCTGACGCGGGCTGGCGCCGAAGGAGCGCGATGCTTCAATCAGATCCGCCGGCACCTGGTTAATCCCCAGAATGGTCAGGCGGACAATCGGCGGCAGGGCGAAGATAATGGTGACCACCACGCCCGGAACGTTGCCGATACCGAACAGCATCACGATGGGCACCAGGTAAACAAATGCCGGCGTGGTCTGCATCGCGTCGAGCAGCGGACGGATGATTTTCGCCGCCCGCGGGCTGCGCGCCAGCCATATCCCAAGCGGCAGGCCGATCAGCATACAAAACAGCAGTGCGGTCAGCACCAGCGCCAGGGTTACCATAGCCTGCGACCAGGCGCCGATAGCGCCGATGGCGATCAGCGAAATCAGCGTCGCCGCGCCCATGCCGACGCTGGAAATCTGCCAGGCAATCAGCGAGAAAATAATAATCGCCACCGGCGCCGGCATGCCCAGCAGCAGCTGCTGGAAGGCGCTCAGGATGTAATCCACCGGTACGCGTATTCCCTGGAATAGCGGACGGAAATGCATCACCACCCAGTCGATGCCGTGCGTGACCCAGCTATCGAGCGGGATCAGCGTGTTATGGAACGGGTCCATAATATTGAAGTGTTCCGGCTGCGGCGCGGGCGCGCTGCTCAGCCAGTCGGCGCCGCCGCCGTTGGTCGGCGCTGGCGTAGAGGTGCCCCAGGCATCGGCGGATTGCGCTGCGCTATCCGCCGCCGGCGCGGTGTCCCACGGGTTAGATTGATCAGCCATTGTTTGCCCCCTCGCGATCTAAAGCCTGCAGCAGCATGCGTTTGGAAATGATGCCGACGTACTGTTGCCCTTCATCGATAACCGGCACCGCACACGGTGCATGGCCGACGTGAGAGAGCAGCTCGCTGAGCGGCGTTTGCGCATCCACCGCCTGCGGGGAGTCGATTAACGCCGCATCGATTCCCTGGCCTTCGCTCAGCGCGGCTTTCAGAGAATCAATGGAGATAATGCCAACAAACTTATTCCCGCGTTCAATGACGTAGCCATATTCGCGGTCTTCATCCTGCAATAATTTCAGCGCGGAGCGCGGGCCGAAACCAGGCGTTTTACGAATCAGCCCCACCGGGCTGCGGCGGGCAATATCTTTAGCGCTGAACACCTGGCTAATATCGACGCCGCGGAAGAAGGTTCGGACATAATCATTGGCCGGATTATTGAGTATTTCATCCGGCGTGCCGACCTGAACCACTTCACCATTTTGCATAATGGCAATACGATCGCCAATCCGCATGGCTTCATCGAGATCGTGGGAAATAAATACCACGGTACGCTGATGCCGGGCCTGTAATTTAGTGAGCTCATCCTGCATTTCGGTACGAATTAATGGGTCGAGCGCTGAGAAGGCTTCATCCATTAACAGAATATCGGGGTTAATCGCCAGCGCGCGGGCGAGACCAACGCGCTGGCGCATGCCGCCGGAGAGTTCGTCCGGGTACGCATGAGCATAATTTTCCAGGCCGACCTGACGCAGCGCCTCCAGCGCTTTTTCCTGGCGTTCCTGAGTCGGCACGCCGGCCAGCTCCATGCCGAAACCGGCGTTGTCGAGCACGGTCATATGCGGCATAAGCGCAAAGGATTGAAAAACCATCGCAATCTTTTTTCTGCGCACCTCGCGGAGCTCGGCGTCAGAGATTTTAGCGATATCGACGCCGTCGATCAGGACCTGGCCGCGGGTGGGTTCAATCAGGCGATTGAGAAGGCGAACCATGGTGGATTTCCCCGAACCGGAGAGCCCCATGATGACGAATATCTCGCCTTCTTCAATGGTCAGACTGGCGTTCTTAACGCCAAGCGATAGCCCCGTCTTTTCCAGTATTTGTTCTTTCGATAGTCCTTTGTCGATATATTTGAAAGCCCGCTGCGGGTGCTCGCCAAATATCTTATAGAGATTCTTGATTTCTAATTTAATTGCCATGCAAGAGAGTGTTTCCTGTTATTTATTAATATCGATATGGTACCCGGTGGTGATAATTGCTTTTTTACACCCTAACATACTGAGAATCTGTGACAACCCTTTATGTGGCGTTGCCAGGGAAATGCGCGGGAGAGAATTCCGGTACATCCCCCGTGATATAAGGGCTGAGCGCGAATGACTTGTGGTCGATATTTTTTAGTTATGTTGCCTTAATTCAGGTGAAAATCGAGGGCATGTTGTTGAATATGACACGGTGATGACCGAAAGATATTGAGTGAGGTGAAAACAAATAATGTGAAATAAATCACCAGGAAATATGCTGATATATTCCTGGTGAAAGTAAGGCTAAAAGTCCCAATCGGCGTCGACGGTTTCTTCCGCTTTTCCCATCACATACGATGAACCTGAACCGGAAAAGAAGTCGTGGTTTTCGTCGGCATTCGGCGAGAGCGCGGCGAGGATCGCCGGATTGACGGCGGCCATTTCCGCCGGGAACAGCGCGTCGTAGCCGAGGTTCATCAGCGCCTTGTTGGCGTTGTAGCAGAGAAAGGCGTTGACCTCCTCAATCCAGCCGCTATCGGCGTACAGTTCACGGGTGTAGGCCAGTTCGTTGTCATACAGATCCATCAGCAGGTCGAGGGCGAAGTTTTTCATCTCTTCGCGCTTCTCGGCGCTGACTATTTCCAGTCCTTTCTGGAATTTGTAGCCAATGTAATAACCGTGTACCGCTTCATCGCGGATAATCAGGCGAATCAGATCGGCGGTGTTGGTCATTTTCCCCCGGCTGGAGAAGTACATCGGCAGCCAGAAACCGGAGTAGAAGAGAAAGGATTCGAGAAAGACGCTGGCGATTTTTTTCTTCAACGGTTCATCTGCCTGATAGTACTCCAGCATCAGCTGCGCTTTGCGCTGCAGCGGCGCGTTTTGTTCGCTCCAGGCATAGGCGGCATCGACGTCTTTGGTCTGGCAGAGCGTCGAAAAGATTGAGCTGTAGGAGCGGGCGTGCACCGCCTCCATAAAGCTGACGTTCGACAGTACCGCTTCCTCGTGCGGGGTGAGGGCGTCGGCCATCAGCGCCGGCGCGCCGACGGTATTCTGGATGGTATCGAGCAGCGTCAGCCCGGTGAAGACGCGAATCGTCAGCTGCTGCTCCGCCGGGGTGAGGGTTTGCCAGGCGGGGATATCGTTGGACAGCGGCACCTTCTCCGGCAGCCAGAAGTTGCTGGTCAGCCGATTCCAGACCTCCAGATCCTTATCATCTTCAATCTTGTTCCAGTTGATGGCGCTGATGCGCGATAAATGGGTCATCCTGTTCTCCTTATAGCGCGCAGGACACGCAGCCTTCAATTTCGGTACCTTCCAGCGCCAGCTGGCGCAGACGGATGTAATACAGCGTTTTGATGCCCTTCTTCCACGCGTAGATTTGCGCTTTGTTGATGTCGCGCGTGGTGGCGGTATCGGGGAAGAACAGGGTTAGCGACAGCCCCTGATCGACGTGACGCGTCGCCTCGGCGTAGGTGTCGATGATCTTCTGCGGGCCGATTTCGTAAGCATCCTGATACAGCGCCAGGTTGTCGTTGGTCATAAACGGCGCCGGATAGTAAACCCGTCCGGTTTTCCCCTCCTTGCGGATCTCAATCTTCGACACGATCGGATGGATGCTGGAGGTCGCGTGGTTGATGTAGGAAATCGAGCCCGTCGGCGGCACCGCCTGCAGGTTGCGGTTATAAATACCGTAGCGCATCACGTCATCGCGCAGCTGCCGCCACATATCGCGGTCGGGCAGGACAATACCGGCACGGGCGAACAGCGCGCGGACTGTCGCCGTTTTCGGCTGCCAGTCGCCTTCCAGGTAGGGGCGGAAATAGTCGCCGCTGGCGTACCGCGACTGCTCGAATCCGGCAAAACGCGTCCCTTTTTCCCGCGCTATCAGCATCGAGGTGCGCAGCGCGTGCCAGGTGATGGTATAGAAATAGAAATTGGTGAAATCCAGGCCCGCTTCGCTACCGTAGGCAATACCTTCGCGCGCCAGATAGCCGTGCAGATTCATCTGCCCAAGGCCGATGGCGTGCGAAGCGGCATTGCCCGCCGCTACCGACGGTACCGAACGGATGTCGCTCATCTCGGAAACCGCCGTCAGGCCGCGCACCGCGACCTCGACCGTGCGGGCGAAATCAGGAGAGTCCATGGTGTGGGCGATATTCAGCGAGCCGAGGTTGCAGGAGATATCCTGGCCGATGCTGGCGTAATCCAGGTTTTCGTCAAAGGTAGAAGGCGAGTTGACCTGCAGGATCTCCGAGCACAGGTTGCTCATATTGATGCGCCCGGCAATCGGGTTCGCGCGATTCACCGTGTCTTCAAACATGATGTACGGATAGCCGGACTCAAACTGAATTTCCGCCAGCCGCTGGAACAGGTCGCGGGCGCGGATCCAGCGTTTGCTGACCCGCTCGTCGGCCACCAGTTGCGCATACATTTCGCTTACCGCGATATCGCCGAACGCTTTACCGTACAGGCGCTCGACGTCGTAGGGGGAGAACAGCGCCATCTGCGCATCTTCTTTCGCTAGCTGAAAGGTGATATCCGGAATCACGACGCCGAGAGAGAGCGTTTTAATGCGGATTTTTTCATCGGCGTTCTCGCGTTTGGTATCCAGGAACCGCAGGATATCGGGATGATGGGCGTGCAGATAGACCGCGCCGGCCCCCTGGCGCGCGCCGAGCTGGTTGGCGTAGGAGAAGGCGTCTTCCAGCATTTTCATCACCGGTACCACGCCGGAGGACTGATTCTCGATGCGCTTGATTGGCGCCCCGGCTTCGCGAAGGTTGGAGAGCAGAAACGCCACGCCGCCGCCGCGCTTGGATAGCTGCAGCGCCGAGTTCACCGCCCGGCCAATGGATTCCATATTATCTTCGATACGCAGCAGAAAGCAGGAGACCAGTTCGCCGCGCTGCTGTTTACCGGCGTTGAGGAACGTCGGCGTGGCGGGCTGAAAGCGCCCGGAGAGGATCTCATCGGTCAGCTGATGGGCCAGCGTCTCGTTACCCTGCGCCAGGGCCAGGGCCACCATGCAGGTGCGGTCGGCAAAGTCTTCCAGGTAGCGCTTTCCATCGAAGGTTTTCAGCGCGTAGCTGGTATAGAACTTCCATGCGCCGAGAAACGTCTGGAAGCGAAAACCGCCGTCCCGGGCATGGGCAAATAGCTCGAGAATAAACTGGCGATCGTAGCGTGCCAGCACCCTGGCATCGTAATAGCCTTCGGCGACCAGCCACGTCAGCTTGTCGTCCTGGCTGGCGAAGGGCACGGTATTGGGCGCGACGTGGCTGGCCATAAACGCCGCCACCGCCTGATGGTCTTTGTCAAACGGGATGCGGCCGTTGCTGTCGTAGAGATTCAGCATCGCGTTGAGGGCGTGGAAATCCGGCGCCTCGCTGGTTATACGTTCTGCGGTTGTCGTTGCCAAAATTCGCTTACTCCTTTACGCACGTTGTCGACATCTTGCGGGGTGCCCATCAGTTCAAAACGATAGAGATACGGTACGCCGCATTTCTGCTTGATGACGTCGCCAGCCCGGCCGTAGGCCTCGCCAAAATTGCGGTTGCCCGCGGCGATGACGCCGCGAATGAGCTGGCGGTTGTGCGGATCGTTAAGAAAGCGGATCGCCTGTCGAGGGACCGCGCCCGCCGTGCCGCCACCGCCATAGCTGGGGACGATGAGAATGTAGGGTTCGTCTACCTGGATGCGCTCGCGCTCGTTAAGCGGAATACGCACGGCGGGCAGCCCCAGACGCTGGACAAACCGGTGCGTGTTTTCCGAACTGCTGGAGAAGTAGACGATCAGGCTCATACGCTGGCCGCTGTAACTGTCGGGCGCAGGCGGTTGATCATGTCGGGACGAAAGCCGGACCAGCGGGTCTCTCCGGCAATGACCACCGGCAGCTGGCGGAAACCTTGCTCGCGCAGCATATCGACGGCTTCAGGATGGTGGTCGATATTGATCGTGTCGAATTCAAACCCACGGGTTTCCATGGCCCGTTTAGTGGCATGGCACTGTACGCAGTCGTTTTTAGTGTAAATAGTAATGCGCATGATTCGTATTTCCATTTAAAATAGCAGTACGGCGCTAAAACTGACGTCGCGTGCTATGGGTTACCGATAAAGGAAATACTAGATGTAGTTATTTAAAAGTTCAACAACGCAATATATATGGTTTTTGTAAAGATTAGCCCCCGCAAAAGGATTCTGCGGGGGGCGGGACTTTGTAACGTGAGATTACAGGCGCATGCTTACCGCCAGGCGGTTAAAGGCGTTCATCAGGCTGATGGCGAAGGTCAGATCGCTAATCTGGCGGGCGCTAAAATGGTCCAGCAGCGGCAGATAAACATCGTCTTGCGCATGGCTTTCGGCGATATGGGTGACCGATTCCGCCCACGCCAGCGCCGCGCGTTCGGCATCGCTGAAATGGGCGCTCACCCGCCAGCCTGCCAGCGCGTCCAGCTTGTTCTGCGCCACGCCGGATTTACGCAGGGCTTTGCTGTGCATCTCCAGGCAGAAGGCGCAGCCGTTGATTTGCGACACCCGCAAATACACCAGTTCGATCAGCGCGCCATCCAGCTCGCTTTTTTCCAGCGCAATTTTGGCCTGAACCAGGGCGTTATAGACTTCCGGGCTCAGTTCATTGTACGGCTGACGTAGTGTGTTCATTTTACTCTCCTCATTAAGACGCGAGGAAAATAGCACTATAATGGACTGCATAAGATAGCCATATTGTGATGAAAAAAGCAGACCATGATGGACGCCCAAAAAATCCCCCACTACCGACGCATTGCCAGGCAGCTTAAGCAGGCGATTGAGCGCGGCGAGCTGGCTCCCGGCAGCAGGCTGCCTGCGAGCCGGGTATATGCTCAGGAGCTTGGCGTATCGCGGGCGACGGTTGAGAACGCCTGGGGCGAGCTGGTGGCGCAGGGGTGGCTGGAGCGGCGCGGACAGGCGGGGACCTTTGTTAGCGAGCGGCTTATTCCGCAGCAAAACGCGCCCGTTCAGCCCGTCGCGGGCGATGAGCCCGCGGCGCCGCTGCCGTTTCAGCTGGGGCTGCCCGCGCTGGATCTGTTTCCACGCGGTCTGTGGGCGCGCGTGATGGGGCGGCGTCTGCGTACGCAAACGCGTTTTGACCTTGCGCCAGGCGATCCCTGCGGAGAACTGACGCTTCGCCGGGCGATCGCCGATTATTTGCGCCTGTCGCGCAGCATTGAATGTCGGCCTGAGCAGGTCTTGATCACTGGTAGCTACGCGGCCTCGATGCGCCTTATATTGCGCACGCTGGCGCGGCCTGGCCAGCAAATGTGGATGGAAGATCCGGGGTTTCCGCTGATCCGCCCGGTAGTGAACGACGAGGGGGTAGCGATCAACCCCGTTCCGGTCGACGACGACGGGATGGATATTGCCTGGGCGCAGCGGCATTACCCGACTGCCCATTTCGCGCTGCTGACCCCGGCTCATCAGAGCCCGCTCGGCGTGGCGCTCTCGCTGTCCAGGCGCAGACAGCTCCTGCTATGGGCGGCGCAGAATAACGCGTGGATTATCGAAGATGATTACGATAGTGAATTCCGCTATCACGGTAAGCCGCTGCCGCCGCTGAAAAGCCTCGACGCCCCGCAGCGGGTCATCTATGCCGGGGCGTTCAGCAAGTCTTTGTTTCCGGCATTGCGCGCTGCCTGGCTGGTGGTGCCTGAACCGCTGGTGGCGCAGTTTCGTGAACAGGCCGCGCTAATGAGCTGTAGCGTGCCGACGCTGTGGCAGCAGACGCTGGCGGATTTTATTCGCGAAGGCCACTTCTGGCGACATCTGAAGAAAATGCGCGCCAGCTATGCCCAGCGCCGCCTGTGGCTTGAGTCGGCGCTGCGCGCGCAGGGCTTTACCGTGGTGCCTCAAGCGGGGGGGATCCAGATGGTGGTCAGGGTGGCCGGTGACGATCGCCTTCTGGCGCAGCGCGCCAGGCGGGCCGGTCTGGCCGTCCAGGCGCTGAGCGACTGGCGGATGGAGAGTCGGGGAGATGGGGGGCTGATCATGAGCTTCACTAATCTGACGTCGGCGGAAATGGCCAACGAGGCCGTGCGTAAGCTTGATGCCGCGCTTTACGCGAAGAGATAACAAAAACCCCTGCAGAGCAGGGGTCGACGCGTATTTGTTATCTTCATGGGTCTGGCAGTTTTATTATCGACGTAAATTCAGTAATACGCCAATAAATACCCCAACGGCTGCTGCGGCACCGACGCTTTGCCACGGTTTGTCGCGCACGTAGCTGTCAGCGCAGCCCATGGCGTCGCACGCCGCCTGCTGGACGCGGTTGTTGCCGTTAAGCCGGGCGCGGGTCTCTTTCAGCAGCGCCTGCGCTTTTTTGCGCGCGGCCTCCGCTTCGTCTTTGGCGTCGCTGCCCCACGATTTCAGCACCTCTTCCAGCGTATCCGCTAATTGGCTGACATCGTTATGGATATCTTCAGCGCTCTCTTCTACGTTGTTGCGGTTTGCTCGGTTGGCCATTGGTTTCTCCCTTAATTCCATTGAGTCTATAAGTGTAGGACAAGATTTTGAATTATGCTGTAAATAGCCCTTTATGGAATATTCCGAAAGCGTTGCCTTTAATGAATAAGGTAAGGTTAACGTGCGGTAAAAGATAATGAGGAATGAGTATGTATTTAAGACCCGATGAGGTGGCGCGTGTTCTTGAAAAAGCCGGCTTCACCATGGATGTTGTGACGCAAAAAGCGTACGGCTATCGCCGTGGCGATAATTATGTTTATGTGAACCGTGAAGCTCGTATGGGGCGTACCGCGTTAATTATTCATCCGGCTTTAAAAGAGCGCAGCACAACGCTTGCGGAGCCCGCGTCGGATATCAAAACCTGCGATCATTATGAGCAGTTCCCGCTCTATTTAGCAGGGGATGCTCAACAGCATTATGGTATTCCACACGGGTTCAGTTCGCGAATGGCGCTTGAGCGTTTTCTGAGCGGCCTGTTTGGCGAAACGCAGTATAGCTGACAAAAAGCGGCTGGCGGAACCAGTCGCTTTTTTGCATCAACTCAGGCTTTGGCCTGCGGGCAGGGGGCTGACGCGGAACAGGCGACGGCAGTAGTCGAGGAAATAGCCGTACGCGGCGCCCATCATCATTGATACCACGATATTGGAACTCACCGCCGCGGCTATCTGATGCCAGTCGGCGCCGACAACCAGCAGAATCGCCACGTATACCGGTGACTGGAACGTCACATAGGCCACCACATCGGCAATGTTCTTCATCCAGCCGGACGCGCTGATGCGACGCGCCTGGCGCATCGCGAAATCGCGATAAAAGCCGTAAGGCACCGCAATAATAATGTTCACCGGAATCGCCACCAGTCGCGAAGATAACGACTGCTGAAAAGTCATTCCGGAGAGAAAAATTTCGATCATCATGTTTACAACGGTGCAGTAAACCACCATCGCAAAGGTGTCTGCTACCGCATGACGCAAGCGGGACTGCGCAGAGAACATCGGTGTGCTCCTCGAAAATGAAGTCGATAATGCCAGAAGATTGGCGGGAAATCAGCGTTTTTGGGTGCCTGTTTTGATGTGCGTAGATTATATCTCTGCATTAAAAGAGGCAACTAGCTATAAATTTTTATTTAAAGGCTTTTGGTCGATAAAATACTCTGCTTCAGGCTGTTTTTTGTTCGTTACGCTACTTTTGTTGCCATTGTTTATTTTTATAATACATTTCAAATAGATAGTTGATTTGTGCGCTGTAGGGATCGGCGGGAGGCCGGGGCGAGAGAGGGCGATTGCGCGACAGAATCGCGTCGCGGTGGGCGTAGCGTCACTTTTGGCATTTTTTACTCGTCAAAAAGCAAAATGTCAGCATGATATGCTGATTTATTCGCTGGGTGAGCATTCAGATTTTTTGCATGACTATTCCGCCAGCGTCAGTGACGCCTTGTGATGGCCTGGCGTGGATATACGGATAACCTGCTGAGCATGCAGGAAATAAGCTAAAGGTAGTGGCTGGTTGATATTTTTCTTTTCGCCCAGGTTTATTCACTGCGTGAAATTTCGCTTTTATCGATTTGTTTATCTTATTTATTGTCAAATATAGCTGATGCTATATCCGCAATTAGTGAAAGGCTGGAAATAAATAATCGTATCAATTAAACTAGCGCCGTCATCTTTGTTTCATTTGCTATTTGGGAATTTTTTGAATTATATGTCATTACTATTAGAGAAATTGAATAATATCCGTTCACTCCGCGCCATGTCCCGTGAATTCTCCATTGACGTGCTTGAAGATATGCTGGCAAAGCTAAGGACCGTCACTGAAGAAAAACGTGCTGAAGAGCAGGCTGCTCAGGCACTGCGGGCAGAACATCAGGAGAAACTAAATACCTGGCTGGAATTAATGATTGCTGATGGTATTACGCCTGAACAATTAGTGGGCCACAATAGCGCTTCCTCGAAAGGCAACAAAAAGCGCCAGCCGCGTCCGCCTAAATATCGTTTTACCGATCATACCGGCGCCGAGAAAACGTGGACCGGGCAGGGACGTATGCCGAAGCCGCTTGCGAAAGCGGTGGCTGAGGGAAAATCCCTTGATAGTTTCCTGATCTAATCGTTAAAACGGTGGGGAAACCCACCGTTATCGTTACCCGGCTTAATCAGCATACGCCAAAATCGCCGTCTTCTTTATATGCCGTCACATCGGCTGCCTTCAGCGTATATTTCTCGCCCTGCTCGTTGCTTGCCTGAACGGCAATAATGCGATCGTCCTCGACTTCAACGACTTTAAGTTTTGGCCCACCCGCGCGCGGTTGTACCAGGTCACCGACTGAAAACATACTGCTTCTCCTGTGTGCTGATAAATCTTTCGCTGACAATAACCATAGCTCAGCAAAAGCGTTACCAACAACTGAGCAAAAGAGGTAGAGGCTAGAGGCGGTTCCACGGCATCAAAGCCAAAAGACGCGCCATACCGCAAAAACCGGTGATCCCGGCGAAGGTTAATCCGGCGCCGACGAAGGCGCTAAGCAGAAAAAAGCCGCTGTTAAAAGCGTAACCTAAAGCGACGCCAAGCAAGATCAGAATCCCGGCGACGATCTGGACCTGGCGCATCAGCGGCAGCGGCTGAGATTTATCCTCTTTCACCGGCAGACCCGCCGCTTTCCACGCCTGAATTCCGCCAGCCAGCAGCTTTGCCTGCGCCGGTGCGGCGGCCTGCGCCAGACGGGCGGCATTATTCTGCGTGCGCGAACCCGCCTGACAGTGAAAAACGATCGTCTCTTCAGGGCTGGCGCGCAGCGCCGCGCCATTCGTCAGGGTTGCCAGCGGCACGAGTTCCGCGCCGGGAATATGCTCGCGGGCGTATTCATCGGCATCGCGGATATCGATCAGCCGCGCGCCGTGGTCGATGAGGGCCCGGGCTTCGGCAGGAGAAAGAGTAGCAATAGTCATAAACGCTCCTTAAGGGCAATAGATTGACTTCAGCGCGGTGACGATGTGCCGAACCGCTGGCCGGGTAATGAAGTAGTGGATGCGCTGCGCCTGACGTTCGCAGCCGATCAGGCCTTCATCGCGCATTCGCGCCAGATGCTGGGAGGTTGCGGAGGGGCTCAGCCCGGTGATGCGCGCCAGTTCGCCGGCGCTGGTGCCCGGCGCATCGCATAGCATGCACAGAATCAATAGCCTACTGGGGTGGCTCATGGCTTTCAGCAGCGCGGCGGCTTCCCCGGCGCTGGCCTGTAGCTGTTCGGGTGTATTCATTTATTTTAGTCTTTTCTAAATTTAGTAAAGTCTAAAATAAAAAGCCGCAGTGCGCCAGCACTGAATGCTGCAGTGACAAAATGGCGCGGCTGAAACCTGGTAACGGTAATGACGGTAATATGGCCGCTGCGCTTCACGCCGCGAGCGAATCAGAAGCGGCTTCCGCGACGGGCGGCGCGGCGATACAGCGTGCTGCGCGCGACGCCTAAAGCCTGCGCGGCCTTACTGATATTGCCGTTATAGCTTGCCAGCGTATCGGCAATCAGCTGCGCATCGTGCTGCTGAAGCCCACGCGGCGGGCGGGGGGCGGGCGAACTTCGGTATTCCTGGGGCAAATCACCCACTGTCAGCGTTTCATCCTCTTCGGCGAGCGCCAGCAGTACCCTCATCAGGCTTTGCAACTGGCGGACGTTGCCTGGCCAGGGCTGAGTCGCCAGGTGTTGCACAAGCGCCGGGCCCAGCGCGACGCGACGCTTTTCTCCGCCAAGATCGCGCCACAATCGCTGGATAAACGCCGGGAGTTCAGGCCACTCGCGCAGCGGCGGCAGCGTCAGAGCAAACTCGCGCAGGCGGTAGAGCAGATCTTCGCGGAAGGTACCTTCGGCGACGCGCTGCGCCAGGTTGCGGTGGGTGGCGCAAATCACAGCGAAGTTAACCGGCGAGCTCCGGCTGGCGCCAAGCGGCGTGACCTCTTTCTCCTGTAAGATCCTCAGCAGCCGGGTCTGCAGCGTTAACGGCATATCGCCGATCTCGTCAAGAAACAGCACGCCGCCGTCGGCCTCGCGAATTTTGCCGATATAGCCGTTTTTGTTTGCGCCGGTAAACGCCCCGGGCTGGTAGCCAAACAGCTCGGATTCAATCAGCGATTCCGGAATGGCGGCGCAGTTGATGGCGACGAACTTGCCGCCGCTCCAGCGGCTATGCCGGTGCAGGGTGCGGCTGACGTACTCTTTGCCGCAGCCGGTTTCGCCTTCGATACACAAACCGATCCCGGCGTTAAGCAGACGCAGCAGCTTCTCCCCTTCGCGCTGGCTGGAGAAGGGCAGAGCGATGCCTGGGCGCGGGGTCACCGCGACGCTTGCGGTGGCGGGCGGGCGCAGACGGAAATAGTAGTGCCGATCTCCGGCGGCGAGCGGCAGCGGTATGCTGACGGCGGTTTGCCGCAGCCGCGGAAAAAGCTGCTGGAAGGTGAGATGGCCGAACTGCTCCGCGTTGAGCGAGAATTCGCGCATCGCCAGCCGGTTGGCGGCCGTCAGAACCGCGTCCGTAAACACCAGCAGCAGTTCGTCGACGCCGTCGAGTTTCTCCGGCTGAGGATGCAGGCTCATCAGCCACTGCTGCGGATGCAGACTCTGCTTAAACCACAGATATTCTATTTGCTTCGCGGCGCCTTTCACCCACGCCAGCGTTCGCGCGTGCGGATAGTGCGCCGGGCCGGAGATATCCAGCACCCCGGCGATATTGCCATCGGGGCTTTGCAGCGGCACGGCGGCGCAATAAAGTCCCCGGTTGCTGGTCAGGAAATGCTGGCGGCCATCGATTTCGCAGCTGTCGTCAATCGCCAGCGCGGTGCCAATGGCGTTGGTTCCGCGTCCGCTTTCGCTCCACAGATTGCCCGGCGCTAAAGCGAAGCGCTGCGCTTTCTGCATGGCGTGCGTATCGCCAAAGGTTTGCAAAACCAGACCGCTGGCGTCGGAGAGAACCACGACGGATTGCAGGTCGTTGACTTTGCGGGAAAGCGCATTGACGACCGGCTGAGCCAGCGTTTGCAGGCGGCTGTGGCTGGCGAGCCTCTCGGCCAGTTCGCTGGCGTGCAGGCGAGGGAAGTCATCCGTGGCGGGGTCGAGGCCATAGCGCTGGCTGCGGCACCAGGAGTCGCTCAGCAGAGGACTCGCTTCGATCTCTGGCGTCAGGGCAAACGGATTTCCTGGCACGGGACACCTCGTGGTTTTATTTGTGTTGCAATATTGTAGCTATAAGGTTTTTGTAGTGTTGCGATTTGCGACACATAAGAGACATTCCGTGCGACAGAACGAAAAGTGAATTTATTAACTAATTGAAAATAAACAATTATTTTAAATCTGGAAAAATGGCATAACCCCTGCAATGGAGGAGAGGCGCAGCGAGCAGCCGTAAAAAACTAATACGCCGCTGCGCTTCAACCCTACATGAAGGAGATTCGCGATGCGTTATGCACATCCTGGCACGCCGGGCGCTTTGGTTGCACTGAAGTCAGCCTACGGTAACTTTATTGACGGTAAATTTGTCGAACCGATCGGCGGTGAATTCTTTATGAATACCTCCCCGGTCGACGGTAGCAACATCGGGCAGTTTCCGCGTTCTGATGCCAAAGATATCGACTTCGCCCTTGATGCGGCGCACCGGGCCGCCGACGCCTGGGGTAAAACGTCGGCTCAGCATCGCGCGAATCTGCTGCTGCAGGTTGCCGACCGTATTGAAGCCAATCTGGAATATCTGGCGGTGGCGGAGAGCTGGGATAACGGCAAGCCGATCCGCGAAACCCTTAACGCCGATCTGCCGCTGGCGGTCGATCACTTCCGCTATTTCGCCGGCTGCCTGCGCGCGCAGGAGGGAAGCACGGCGGAGATTGATGAAACGACGGTGGCTTACCATTTCCATGAGCCTCTCGGCGTGGTCGGGCAAATAATTCCGTGGAACTTCCCGCTGCTGATGGCCGCCTGGAAGCTGGCTCCGGCGCTGGCGGCTGGCAACTGCGTGGTACTTAAACCGGCGGAGCAGACGCCGCTTAGCATTACGCTGCTGCTGGAGATTATTGGCGATCTGTTCCCGGCGGGCGTACTTAACGTGGTGCAGGGTTTTGGCAAAGAGGCGGGCGAAGCGCTGGCAACCAGTAAACGCATCGCCAAAATCGCCTTTACCGGCTCCACGCCGGTAGGCCGGCATATTATGGCCTGCGCGGCGGAAAATATTATCCCCTGTACCGTTGAGCTGGGCGGGAAGTCGCCGAATATCTATTTTGCCGACGTGATGGAAGGCGAAGAAGAGTATATCGAGAAGGCGGTAGAGGGCCTGGTGCTGGGCTTCTTTAACCAGGGCGAGGTCTGCACCTGCCCGTCCCGCGCGCTGATTCAGGAGTCTATCTACGAGCCCTTTATGGCGCGGGTCATGGATAAGGTAGCGCAAATTCGCCGCGGCGACCCCTTTGATACCGACACGATGATCGGCGCGCAGGCGTCGCGTCAGCAGTTCGATAAGATCCTTTCCTATATTAAGATCGCCCGCGATGAAGGCGGTAAGATCCTGACCGGCGGCGAACGCGCCAGTATCTCTGCCGAACTGGATAACGGTTTCTATATTCAGCCGACGCTGATTCAGGGGCGCAACGATATGCGCAGCTTCCAGGAGGAGATCTTTGGCCCGGTTATCGGCGTCACCACCTTTAAAGATGAAGCCGAGGCGCTGTCTATTGCTAACCAGACCCAGTTTGGCCTTGGGGCCGGGGTGTGGACGCGGGATACCAATCTGGCCTATCGCATGGGGCGCGGCATTAAGGCCGGCCGAGTGTGGACCAACTGCTATCATATTTACCCTGCGCACGCCGCGTTCGGCGGTTACAAACAGTCCGGCGTAGGGCGCGAAACCCATAAGATGGCGCTTAACGCCTATCAGCAGACGAAGAACCTGCTGGTGAGCTACGGCACGGCGCCGCTGGGTCTGTTCTGATCGGCGCCGTCAGCTATTTATTTTAGGAAAACCCGCAATCTTCAGCACGGATTGCGGGTTTATTATTCCACAAAGAAAGTACTGTTATTCGTTTTGCCTTCCTTACTTTCACATGAAATACCCTTGCCATTGATATCCCCTATATATAATTACTCAGGTGATTATTGTTTATTTGGTTACGAAAATAAGATTAAAACCAATCTAGGATTTATCCTAATATTGTGTAAATTCACGGTCCGCTCACAGAATGATTGCCGAAAAATCGCGGTAAATTTAAGTGTGATTGTTAAATTACACTGTCTGATGTTGATTTTTAATGTTGTTGTCTCGTGATTTTTGGTTGCGTTAATTAACAAACGGCGCAATGTTTTGAATATTATTTTCATATGTAAAATAAAACAGCATTTCATTAACATAACAAAATATTGCGAATTGTAATGGGTAAGGATAGTATTTATTTGTTCCCTTAATGAATGGTTTATCAATTACGCCGAAGTAACTTTCTTTTTAATAAAAGAGTCAAATAAGCAGCTCAGATTTTTTGCTGCCTGCTATCCTGCGGACGGAACGCGAATATTATTAACATGGAGGATCTGTACGCAGATTTGTACGAGGCTTAAGCCCTCGCGCTCAATCTGTCGAAAATATAAGTTAGAGATGAGATGAATAATGAAAACGCAATTTCGTATTATGGCAATGTTTGTCGGTGCTCTGGTTTCCGCTAGCGCATTATCCAGCCCTTCACAACCGGCCAGTTCAGCAATGACCGTTAACCCCGGTTCTAATGCGGGAACCCAGGGCACGGGCGGCCAGGTAGAATTTACCGGCTCCATTACTGACTCCTCCTGTAATGTCGATAGCACCAGCGCGAACCAAAGCGTCGATCTGGGGAAATGGGCGAGCAGCTATTTTACCGGCGCTGGTTCTGAAACGACGAAAACCGCCTTCCACATCAAAGTAAAAGATTGTCCTTCCACCGTTACCACCGTCTCGGTACTGTTTGACGGTACCCGCGATACCAACAATAGCGATCTGCTGGCGATTAACGGTACCGCAAGCGGGGTGGCGATAAAGCTTTACGAAGACGACAAGTCAACGCCGGTTGATCTCGGCGCCGTGTCACGCGGCCACAGCGTTACCGCTGGCGCGAGCGGGGCGGCGACAGGTACCGCCGATCTGGAATTCTTTGCCGACTATGTCTCAACCAGCGCGGTTTCCGCCGGTTCTGCCAACGGTACGGCCAACTTCAATATGGTTTACAACTAATACCCTAAAAGCGGGTAAAGCTGCGGTTATTCATGGCTTCCCAGACCGAGCCGCCGCCTGGCTGAAATACGGGCTGCAGCATTACTGCAAATTTTTTATCAGCTTCAGGTCGTGATACCCGCTTTTATTATTCCCGGACGGTAGTCATTATGAAACGAACGATCGCCGCGATAGCCTTTTTATTGCTATCAACTGCGGCACAGGCCGGTATTGTCATGGGAGGAACCCGTGTTGTTTATCAGGAAGGGAAACGTGAAGCCGCAATATCGGTCACCAACGCGGATACTCATTCACCTTATCTGGTGCAATCGTGGGTGGAAAACTATGCGGAAAACAATAAAAGCCGCGTGCCTTTTATTGTGACGCCGCCGCTTTTCCGTCTCGATCCCGAACAGCAGAACGTATTGCGTATTAACTATATTGGCGGAACGCTGCCCACCGATCGCGAATCCGTTTTTTGGCTCAACGTAAAAAGCATTGCGCCCACGAAAAAAGATGAAGTGAATAAGCTTCAGGTTAATATTAAATCAAAATTTAAGATTTTCTATCGTCCGAATGGTCTCCCGGGGGAGCCTGCCGATGCATGGCGCAAGGTGACGTTTAAAATCGAAGGTTCCAGACTGGTTGCCCAAAACCCGACGCCCTATTTTGTCTCCTTTTTTGTTATTTCGGTTGGCGCGACAGACATTCCTGAACCCGGCATGATTGGCCCCCTTGACCATAAAGAGTGGCCGATTACTCATTCCGGGGTAGTTAAATGGCGCGCTATTAATGACTTCGGTGGTATTACGGATTACGCGCAACAGTAATTATTTTGCTTCGCCTGGTCGGGATATTGTGAAAAATAACACTTCTGATATGACTTCCGTTTATTCGGCGATCGCGGCGCCAACCGGCGGGATTTTCTTATTGCCGACGGCGATTTTTCTGCTGTGCCAAAGCGGTATCGCGCGGGCGGAGGACTACTTTGATCCGGCGGCATTAGAATTTGCCAATCCGCAGCAAAAGACCGCTGATTTACACTATTTTGCTAAATCAGGCGGCCAGCAGCCCGGGACATATCCGGTCAGCATCTGGGTAAATAACCAGGAAATAGCCCAGAGCGAGGTGACATTTGTCGACAGCAACGGCGCGCTGCAGCCGCAGTTAACCCCGGCGCAGCTGGCGGAATATGGCGTCAACGTCAGCGCTTTCCCGGCGTTTAATACCCTGCATGAGGGAGAGCCGTTCACCCGCATCGAGCGCTATATCCCTGATGCCAGCAGCCGTTTTGACTTCGCCACTCAGCGCCTGAACTTAAGCATTCCCCAGGCGGCAATGAACGTGCAAAGCCGCGGGTACGTCGATCCGGCGCGCTGGGATGAGGGGATTCCGGCGGCGTTTGTTAACTACAATCTGACCGGGTCGCAAACCCGTCAGTCGGATGACAACGGCCGCTCCAGCTACCTGAATTTACGCAGCGGAGTGAACTTTGGCGCCTGGCGACTGCGTAACGTCTCGTCGATGGAGTATGACCGGACCCGGCGCTGGAATTCACAGAGCACCTGGCTGCAGCGCGACCTGAAGTCACTCAAAAGCCTGCTGCGGATGGGCGATACCTTTACGAGCGGCGACGTTTTCGACAGCGTGCAGTTTCGCGGCGTCCAGCTGATGTCCGATGATGAAATGCTGCCGGATAGCCAGCGCGGCTTTGCCCCGACGATCCGCGGTATGGCGCACAGCAATGCGAAAGTCACCATCTCCCAGCATGGCTACGTTATCTATGAAACGTTTGTCTCGCCGGGAGCGTTCGCCATTAACGATCTCTATCCGACGGCGCAAAGCGGCGACCTCGAAGTCCAGGTTAAAGAGAGCGACGGTTCGGTGCGGACCTTTACCCAGCCCTTTTCGGCCGTCCCGTTTATGCTGCGCGAAGGACGGGTGAAATTCAGCCTGAGCGCCGGGCGCTACCATTTGGGGCAGAGCCAGACGCCATCGCCGACGTTTTTGCAGGGGACGCTATTTTATGGGCTGCCGGCCGAGTTCACGCTCTACGGCGGTAGCCAGCTGGCGCAGGATTACCAATCCTGGGCGCTCGGCGTCGGACGCGGCTTTGGCGAGCTGGGCTCGCTTGGGGGCGATGCGACATGGGCGAACACCGCGACGCCTTCGGGAAAGCGCTCGGCGGGCCACTCGCTGCGCGTGCAGTACCAGAAGGATTTTGCCGGAACCGGCACCTCATTTAGCCTCGCCAGCTATCGCTACTCCTCTGGCGGTTATTACGACTTTAGCGAGGCCAACGCGCTTGAGAGCCGCAATGGCCTGGTGGACAACAAGCGCAGCCGCGAGGAAATCTCCGTATCGCAGGCGTTTGGCGGTATGAGCAGCCTGGCGATTTCCGCCTGGTCGCAGGAGTACTGGCACCGCCAAAGCCGCGATGAAACAATCCATCTCGGATTTTACAGCGCCTGGCGAGGCGTTTCGTGGGGTGTGGGTTATTACTACACCCAGTCTTCCGATCGCCAAAAAGCCGATCGCTCATGGTCCTTCAACCTGAGCATTCCGCTTGGCGGCCCGCTTGCCGAGAGCGCGATTAGCTACAGCACCACCTCCGGCAATAACGGACGCACCTCGCAGCAGGCTTCGCTGTACGGTTCGATCCCGCGCAATCCCAATCTCTATTATTCCCTTCAGCAGGGCTACGCTAACGGCGGCCAGGGCAGTAACAGCAGCGCATCGCTGGATTACCATGGCGGCTACGGAACCGCGCAGCTCGGCTATCGCCAGGATAGCGCAAGCCATCAGCTGACCTGGGGCGCATCGGGCTCCATCGTCGCCCATCCTCATGGCGTGACGCTGGGGCAGACCGTCGGCGAAAGCTTTGCCATCGTACGCGCGCCGGGAGCCGCCGATGTGGCGATTCAAAACGGCAGCAACGTGCATACCGACTGGCGGGGTTATGCGGTGGTGCCCTCGCTGACGGCGTATCGCAAAAACACCATTACGCTCGATACCGAATCGCTGGCCGACGATGCCGATGTTGAACTGGAAGGTCAGACGGTGATCCCCGGCGGCGGGGCGGTGGTGCAGGCAAACTATCAGACCCATATCGGCAACCGCGTACTGTTTACGCTCAGCGATAGCCGCGGCCCGCTGCCTTTTGGCGCCAGCGTTCGCCTGCGAAAGGCTGAAGACGAGCAAGGCGCGGCTCCGGGCGGCATGGTGGCTGATGGCGGGCAGGTCTATCTGAGCGGTATCCCGCAAGAAGGGACGCTTGATGTCGCCTGGAACGCCGACAATATCTCGCGGAAATGCGCGCTGCATTTCCATCTTACCGATACCGTACAGCAGGGACAGAGTCCGGTAAAAACCGTCTCTGGCGTTTGCCAGTAGGTCAGCACTGAGGTGATTTTGCGCATAGTATCGTTTTTATTGCTACTGATGGCCGGGATTTATAGCCACGGCGGGTGGGCGGAAACCTGCAAAGGGGATATCGGTCAGATGACCGTTAACGTCCAGAATATCAAGTACCTGCCTACGCTGCCGCTGAATACGCAGATGACCAGTGTGATGGCGGATAACGGCAGCGGAATTCATTTCACCTGCGATCTTCAGATGCCGAAAGCGGCGGCTAAACGTCTGGTGTATCGGCAGCTTAAAACCGCCTCATCGCCCCTGTCGATCGGCGGCCAGCACGTTTTTCCCTCCGCGCTGGACGGCATGGGCTACACGTTGGGCTTTCAGTGCAGCGGCGGCACCATTCGCGTGATTGATGGCAGCCATGCGGCCGGTAGCGCGGAGTCCGTGACGGTTTGCGACAGTAATGAAATAGCTAACCTGCTGACGCAGCAGCAGATTGTGGTGAAAGTCTTCGTGACCTTTTATAAGACCGGCCAGGTCGCCCTGGCCAGCGGTAACCACGCTAACGTTCCGGCGCAGCCGCAGATTGGCGAACTGACTATTCAGCAGCAGGCCGACAGCAGCGCCGCTTTTGTCGCCAGCCCGCCGGTCACTCTCGATATGGCCGCGCTGAATGTCGATATCGGCAGCAGCGGCAGCTGTCAGGTCTCAACCGCGAATATTCACGTCAGCCTCGGCGCGGTAAATAAAGCGGAGTTTAAAGGCAAAAACACCGTCGGCGGCAGCGCCAGGAGCTTCTCCATTCCGGTCTTCTGCTCCACGCCGACCGATATCCGTATTGGTTTTTTTGGCGTGACGACGCAAACCGGGGGAACGGATACCCTGGCGCTCAGCAAAGACAATGCCTCCGCGAGCGGGGTGGGCGTCAGGCTCACCTACGGCAATAACAGCGCCCCGGCGCCGGCAGCTGGAACCGGCGTCAAAATCAACGAGGCCAGCAACTTACCTGTGCTCAGGCGGATTACCGCCAGCAGCGCCGGCGCGGCGGAAAATATCAACTTTAACGCCCAGTACGTACAGACGGATGACGCGGTAACCGCTGGCACCGCCAATAGCATGGTGACGTTTGCGCTGGAGTATAACTGACCGTCGCTTTCGCGCTGTGGCTCACAAAAAAGAGATGTCATCACGATTTTTCGCACGGTGTGCGGATCGGTACGCTATCAATGATCGAGAGATTAAGCGGCTGGCCGGGAGTACTTTTGTGCGGGAAAATCGAAAATGAAAATCGCCTTTGGTGATCTTAAGCCCCTATTGCAGGCGCAGCGCGTTTTTGTCGGCGGGCAGAAGCTGGTCTGCGCCCACGCCTTTTACCGTGATGATCTGCCGATCGACGTACCGGAAAATTTAGCTACCGAGGCCTATACCACCTACTGGGGGCGCTGCGGCGAACGGCTGGCCTCACTGGGCGCTTTTAGCTATACGCGAACCCTGCTGCCGGCGCTCATCAGGGTAGGGCGCTACACCTCGATTGCCGATCGGCTACAGGTGCTGGGCGACCGGCATCCGCTGGAGTGGGCCAGCGCCAGCCCGGTTTTTTATGCTCATCACTCCGGCGTGATGGCGACGCTGGCAGCCGACAGCGGCAGACCCAACCAGTTTTACCCTTTTGAGAAAACACCCCGGCCAATCACTATCGGCAACGATGTGTGGATTGGTCAGAATGTCATCCTGGCGCAGGGCATCACGATTGGCGATGGGGCCGTTATTGCCGCCAACGCGCTGGTGGTCAAAGACGTCGCGCCGTACGCTATCGTCGGTGGTAATCCGGCGAAGGTCATCCGCATGCGCTTTAGCGAGGCGATTATCGCGCAGCTGCTGGCGCTACGCTGGTGGCGTTACTCTGCCCAGGATATTGCCGCTTGTCCGGTTAATCAGGTTGAACGCTTTTGCGAGCTGCTCGCCGGGCGCGTCGCCGAAGGGACGCTGTCCGCTTTTTCGCCGCCGGTATTGACGGCGACCATGATTAAAGATTTTATGGCGAATAAACAGAACCCGCTGCGCAGCGCGGTTTAATCAGAAGCGGTTCACATTAGGACAAGGATATAAAGATGAAGTTGAAGTCAGGTCTTGCTTTCATCATTGCCGCCATCGCCTTTGGCGCCCAGGCGCGCGACATGAACAGTATCCAACAAAGCGGCGAACTTAAAGTCGGCGTGCCGGGAGACTACGCGCCGCTGGCGTTTCACAATAAAGCCGGAGAGCTGCTGGGCTACGATGTGGATATGGCGAAAGATCTCGGCAAGCGGCTTGGCCTGAAGGTGCGCTTCGTGCCGACCAGCTGGCCAACGCTCTCCGCCGATCTGAAGGCCGATAAGTTTGATATCGCCATGGGCGGGGTGACGGAAACCGCGGCGCGGGCGAAAGATTTCGCGTTAAGCCAGCCGGTGGTGCCGAACGGCAAGATTGCGCTGGCTAACTGCGCAGCGGCGCCGGCCCTCGGTAGCCTGGAAAAAATCGACCAGCCGAACGTGAAGGTGGTGGTGAATCCGGGGGGCACCAACCAAAGCTTTGTCGATGAACATATCAAGCATGCGCAAATTATCCGGGTGAAAAACAATATCGATAACCTTGAAGCGCTGCGGCAGAAAACGGCGGATATGATGGTGACCGACCTGATTGAAGGCGTCTATTACCAGAGCAATGAACCGGGCGTATTCTGCGTGGCTAACGAGACGCCGTTCCCGGGCACCGCCAGCTTTAAAGTCTACATGATGAATAAAGATAACCCGCAGCTGCTGGAGAAGGTAAACCAGTGGCTGGCCAGCCAGGATAAAAATGTGCTGAAACAGAAGTGGCGCATTCATGACCAGGTAAAACCATAAAGCAATAAAGGTTTTCTATGCGGGTGTGGCGGAAGATAATCAGCGCATCGGGTTTTCCGCCAGCACATCGTTAAGCAGCCAGTCATAAAACACCGTCACTTCCGGACGCATGACCGCATGCTGCGGCGTCACGATGTAGTAGGACCAGGTTAGCGGCCAGCGGCGGGCGGGCTGTAGCTGGACGAGCTGCCCCGTGGCGAAGTGCTGCTTTACCAGCGCCCGGCGGACGAGGGCGACGCCGCGCCCGCTGAGGGCGGCAAGGATAACCGCCGACGTTGAGTCGATATGCATCCCGCTATCGCGCGCCGTCGGGGCCTGAGCCGCGGCCAGAACATCCTCCCATGAGGGAAAGCTGGCGCCGGGATGCGGCGTATCATCATGAATCAGCTTTTGCGCCGCCAGCCAGTCGCCGCAGGCGGTTTTGTCTGCCGGGACGATGAGTGGGCTGCACACCAGCACCGCCTCTTCATCCATCAGCCAGGTTTTATCGACACCGGGCCAGTCGCCGCGGCCGCAGCGAATGCCTAAATCCGCTTCGCCGTGGGCCACATCCATCAGCTTTTCCGTAACGTTGAGGCGCAGGTCGATATTTTCATGGGCGGCGGAGAAGCGATTTAAGCGCTCCATCAGCCAGTTCATCATCAGCACCTGCGAGGCGGTGATCACCACCACCGAACGCGCCCGGCGGCCGCGAAGCTTATTCAGCCCGCTCTCCAGCTTATCCAGTCCCTGCGTAATATCCTGCAGCGCTTCCTGGGCCTCGCTCACCAGAGTCAGACGCGCTTTACCGGCACGGGTGCGGTGCAGCAGCGGATGGCCGACCCACTCTTCCAGCGCCCTGACGAGCTGCCCGACGGCGGCGGGGGTCACCCCCAGCTCGCGCGCCGCGCCGGTAAAGCTGCCGTGGCGGGCGGCGGCTTCAAAAGCGTGAAGCCATTTCAGTCGGTTAAGCGATCGCATGCTGGATATCCCTCAGTCAAATTTCGCCCCAGTATAGGCTATCAAGATAGATTTTCTTTGCTGAAGGACTATTTCTTCTCATTCGTCAGCGCGGTTGTGGACAGGCATGCTGAGGCCATACAAGCAAACGTGAAGAGGTGAATGATGAATACGACGTTTATGGGAAAAAAACTGCTCGTGGTTGGCGGAACCAGCGGTATGGGGCTGGCGACGGCCAAACGGGTGGTGGAGAATGGCGGCAGCGTGGTGCTGGTGGGCAATCGCCGGGAAAAGGCCGAACGGGCGCGCCAGGCGCTGGCGGCAGCGGGGAAGGTAGATGTTATCGTCGCTGACCTGACGAGCGAGGCCGGTATGCAGCAGGTTATGGCGAACATCAATGCAGAGCATCAGGATATCAGCCTGCTGGTCAACGCCGCCGGCATCTTCTTCCCGAAGCCGTTTATCGAACATGAAATGGCCGATTACGATCGGTATATGCATCTCAACCGCGCGACGTTTTTTATCACCCGCGAGGTGGTGCGCAATATGCTGGCCAACGGCATCAAAGGCTCGATTGTGAATATCGGGTCGATGTGGGCGCAGCAGGCCATCGGCGCGACGCCGTCCTCGGCATACTCCATGGCGAAGGCGGGGCTGCATGCGCTGACGAAAAACCTGGCGATTGAGCTGGGCGGCAGTGGTATTCGCGTCAATGCGGTATCCCCGGCGGTGGTGCATACGCCAATCTATGAAGGCTTTATTCCTGAAGAGGATGTGAAGGCGGTGATGAATAGCTTTGACGGCTTCCATCCCATTGGCCGCGTCGGCACGCCTGATGATATCGCGCAGACCGTGGCTTTTCTCCTCAGCGAGAGCACCCGCTGGGTGACCGGCGCGGTTTGGGATATTGATGGCGGCGTGATGGCTGGTCGGAATGCCTGATTACGTTCATTATGTCAGTCAGGGTATTGGCATAACGAAAACGAATTCAGGATAAAAAGAGTCCATGAGCGCTGAGATAACGCTGCCTGTCGGCCAGCAAAACCAGAATATTATTCGCCTGGCTACGGCACAGGCGCTGGCGGGGGCAAACTCGGTGGTGTTTTACGCCACCGGGGCGATTGTTGGCAACGCCATCGCGCCCGTACCGACGTTGGCAACGTTGCCTGTCACCATTTTTGTGCTGGGCATGGCGGCCTGCATACTGCCGTTTGGCGCACTGGCCAGACGGCGCGGACGCAAAACGGTCTTTATGACTGGTACCGGAGCCGGCGTGTTGACGGGAGTGCTGGCGGCGCTGGCGGTGGTGCTCGGTTCGTTCTGGCTATTCTGTATCGCGGCCTTTTTCGGCGGCGCCTATGCGGCAGTGGCGGTTTCTTTCCGCTTTGCCGCCACCGATGGCGTCAGCGGCGAGCGACGCGCCCGGGCGCTCTCCCTGGTCATGGGGGGCGGCGTGGCGGCGGGGGTTATCGGCCCGATGCTGGTGACCGGCACCATGAATCTGTGGCCACCGCATACCTTCGCAATGACCTTTATCGCTCAGGGACTGGTGGCGGCGCTATCGGCGCTGGTCTTGCTGGGGGTAAAAACCGCCGCGCCGGTGGCGCAGACCCAATCTGGCGGGCGTCCGCTGGGCGAAATCGTACGCCAGCCGGGGTTTTCCCGGACGGTATTCAGCGGCGCAATCTCTTATATGGTGATGAACTTTCTGATGACCGCTGCGCCGCTTTCCATGCACATGCACGGTATCTCGCAGCAGGCATCGAATCTGGGCATTCAGTGGCACGTGATCGCCATGTACGGCCCCGGATTTTTTACCGGCAGGTTGATTAATCGCTTCGGCGCCCGGCGTATTAACGCCGCAGGGTTGATTCTGCTGGTGCTGTCGGTAATGGTTGGCCTCGCCGGCATCGACGTTATGCACTACTGGCTGTCGCTCATCCTGCTCGGCATTGGCTGGAACTTCGGCTTTACCGGCGCGTCGGCGCAGATTATGGATTTCCACCGCCCGGAAGAGAAAACCCAAGTGCAATCGCTGAACGATTTTATTGTCTTCGGAGTCATGATGATTGGCTCGTTTTCCTCCGGCGCATTGATGAATCTCTTCGGCTGGAATGCCGTGCTGTGGGGGTCGCTGGTGCCGGTTGTGGTTGCGCTGGCGGCGGTACTGGTGGGGGGAAGGGCAGCCCAGAGGGTCTAACTTTTGCGTGATTTAACGCGCAAGCGCACGATATCGCGCATGGCGCGAATCAGGGGTTCTTTGCTGCGGCCGCGGCGGAAAATCAGCGAAAAAGGCGCTTGATAGCCATATTCCGTCGGCAGCAGTGCGCGCAGCTTATGCGATTGCACCCATGGCAAAGCGTAGTGTTCCGGCAGATAGCCGACGTATTTGCCGGACAGAATCAGCATCAGCTGCGCTTCCATACTTTCCGCGCTTGCGACGCTCCGCTTAAAGCCCTTACGCCCTAAATCGCTGCTGCTCCAGTAGCTGCGGGTGACCATTCGCATCTCGGAAATCAGTGCTTCCGTCGGATGTTTAAGGGTAAATAGCGAATGTTTGTCGCCGCAATAGAGCCAGTTTTGTTCGCGATAGAGCGGATGGGACACCACGCTATTAGCCTGCAACGAGAAGGTACCGATGGCAATATCCAGTTCATTGTTCAGTACGCCCTGCAAAAGCGCGTTCGGGCTTTTGACCTGTAAATTGATATGCACCCGCGGGAAACGTTCGCTAAATGTGGCGATGATGTCGCTCATCGGCAGCATCGGGTCGGTAATTGTTGAATCGATCACTCCAAAGTTAAAGATCCCGGTTTGTTCGCCGCGTAGCGTCGCCGTATTGCGCTCAAAATCCTCCATTGAATTCAGCAGGTCGATGCTTTGCTGGAGTACGGTTTCCCCTTTTTCGGTCAGAGAAAAACCGCCCCTGCCGCGACGGCAGAGGATGATCCCAAGTTTCTCTTCCAGTTCGCTCATATAGTTGCTGATAGCCGAAACTGTCAGGTTGAGCTCCTGCTGCGCATTGGCGTAGCCCTGGTATTTCGCTACGGTAATAAACACGTGTAACAGCCGCAGATTGGGAAATTTTCCAACTGACATAAAGGGGATACTCCGCTGTAAGCTCCGGTTTTGTTGTTATTTTTCTAAACTAATTTTTTGGCTTTGACTATTTTTTCTCTATTCCCCGTTCAGCAGTATGTCTTCATCGCCCAATAAGCCATGGAGACACCGCAATGACTACCGCAACAGAAAAAAACTATCCGCAGCCGCAGGACGGTGAAATCCCGCGCTTTAGCGGATTGCCGACTTTTTTCCGCCTCCCTTTCGCACCGCAGGCCGCTGAGCTGGATATCGGCATCGTAGGCGTGCCGTGGGACGGCGGAACAACAAACCGTGCGGGAACTCGCCACGGGCCACGCGAGCTACGCAATGCCTCAAGCCTGGTGCGTCGGATCCACCAGACTACCCGCCGTTCTCCCTATGATTACGCCCGCGTTGGTGACATGGGGGATGTGCGTATCAATCCGGTTGATATGCAGGATAGCCTGGCGCGCATTGAGGCCTGGTATCGCGCCCTGGCTGAACAGCAGGTGATGCCTTTAACCGCTGGCGGCGACCATCTCACCACGTTGCCGATTTTACGCGCGCTCGGACGGGATAAACCGCTGGGAATGATCCATTTTGATGCCCACTCGGATACCAACGACAGTTATTTCGGCGGCGAGCGCTTTACCCACGGTACCCCGTTTCGTCGTGCGGTAGAAGAGGGGGTTCTCGATCCACGGCGTACGGTACAAATTGGTATTCGCGGCGCGCTGTTTTCCGCAGATGAACACTGCTGGGCGGAGGAAAACGGCATCACCATCATTCGCATGGAGCAGGTGGACGAGCTGGGTATTGACAAGGTGATGCAGCGGGCGCGCGCGATTGTCGGCGAGCAGCCTACCTATATCAGCTTCGATATCGATGTCCTGGATCCGGTCTATGCGCCAGGTACCGGAACGCCGGAAATTGGCGGTATGACCACGCTGCAGGCGCAGCGCTGCGTTCGTCAGCTTGCGGGATTGAATCTGATTGGTGCCGACGTAGTGGAAGTCTCGCCGCCCTTTGATCAGGGCAATCTCACCAGCCTGACCGGCGCGACCATGATGTTTGAACTCTTGTGCCAGCTTGCCGACGCCCATCATTGGCGCATTTCTCTATAAATAACGAGGGAGCCTTATGATGAAAAGAAATCTCTCATTGCGCTATCTCGCCACTACGCTGGTTCTGGCATCGGGACTTGTCCCGGCGGCCAATGCGGCGGACGCCACCCTGACGCTACAGCTGGCGGATACCAAATTCAGCAGCTTAATCCTCGGCGCGCTATATCACACCGGAGCGTACCCGGCAGGCGGATGCGATCCCCTATGCCAAAACCGGGGCCAATATTATGGTGCGCAGCTTATCAGACAATATCATCCACCACGCCGCCATCAACGCGTAGCGCCGCACCTGACGTCGCTGAAGCCTGAGTCGAGCAGACGTAAACCACCATATTGGCAACTTCTTCCACCGTGGCCGCGCGCTGAATCACCGAGCTTGGGCGGTTCGCCATCACGAACTCTTTTGCCAGCTGTTCCAGCGATTTCCCGGTTTTCGCGACTTCATCTTTCATCATCTCAGCAAAGCCATCAGAGATAGTTGGCCCCGGCAGCACGCTATTGACCGTGACGCCGCTACCGGCGACAAACTTCGCCAGCCCGCGGGCCAGCGACAGCTGAGCGGTTTTAGTCACGCCGTAATGAATCATATCCGCCGGAATATTACGTGCCGATTCCGAAGAGATAAACACCACCCGACCCCAGCCTTGCTGCACCATAGCCGGTAGCAGGGCACGGGAAAGACGCACTCCGGACATCACGTTGGTTTGCCAGTAGTTTTCCCAGGTTGCATCATCGGTTTCATAGAAATCCTGCGGGCCGTAAATACCGGCGTTATTCACCAGAATGTCGACCCCGCTCACCGCCTGCACCAGCAAATTGACGCCCTCAGCGCTGCTTAAGTCGGCGATCGCCGGACGCGTTGTTGCGCCGGGAACCGCATTTTGCAAACGGGCGAGGGCCGCGCTCACGCTACGCTCGCTGCGACCATTAATTATCACTTCCGCGCCGCTGGCCGCCAGACCTTTGGCGATGGCGAAACCAATACCGCCGGTAGAGGCGGTGACCAGTGCGACTTTCCCCGATAAATCAATATTCATGCTGACAGCCTTATTTTTTGTCGGACAGACCATTAAGCGTAGCAGCGGATATGAGACTATTGACGTTTTCGGGCTTAATAACCGCTCTGTTTGTTCACCAGGTTTTTCAGCGGCAGCGCCTGCCGCAGCCGCTGGATGTTGTCCAGCAGCTGGCGGGCAATCACCTCCGTCTGCGCGATGGAGGCCATATGCGGAGTGATAACCACCTGCGGATGTTGCCATAGCGGGTCTTGCTGGGGCAGCGGCTCGACGGGGAAGACGTCAAGCAGCGCGCCGGAGAGCTTGCCGCTATCCAGCGCCTCGAGCACGTCCCGATTCACCATATGCTCGCCGCGGCCGCAGTTAATCAGCGCCGCACCGTCGGGCAACTGCTGCAGTAAAGGATGGGCGAGGATGCCTCGCGTCTGCTCGGTTAACGGCAGGACGTTGATCAGCGCATCCAGTTGGCCAAGGAATTCGCCGGCCTGCGCCTCCCCGTGGTAGCAGCGCACGTCGGTAAGGGCTTTTTCGCTACGCGCCCAGCCGGAAACCCGATACCCCAGCCCGGCCAGCTGCGAGGCGATATAGCCGCCAATTTCGCCGAGGCCCATGACGCCAACGTGATAATCGGCTGCCGCTCGCTGTGGATACATTTTCCAGACGCGCTCGCGCTGGTGGGCCAGCGCCCGGTCAAAGCGCCGCTGAAACCACAGCACGCCCCACAGCGCGTATTCAAACATACCGTGACGAAAATCTTCATCCACCACCCGACAGAGCGGAACGTCGCTGGCGAAAACGCTGGCGGGCAAATGGTCGACGCCGGCGGACGCGGCCTGGATCAGCTTCAGCTGAGGCGAGCGCGCCAGCAGCTGCGGGTCGGGAAACCAGCAGCAGGCGTATTGCGCCTCGCGGGCGGCGGGGTCCTCTGGCAGAACCGCTTTCACTTGCGGAAACAGCGCGAGCGCGGCGCAAATTTCCTCGCTGTACTGAGGATCGTTACAATCCACGACGATGGTTAACTGAGTCATAGGCATTAGCTTTTATAAGAAGTATCAAGACGATCGAGGCGGCGTAGCCACGCCTGCCACACCAGCTGGCGTTCATGTTCAACCCCCATCAGCTGCTCGCAGGCGTGTCGGCTCAGCGGCTCAGGTATCGTATGAATGGGGCTGAGCGGTGCCAGCTGCGCGGCGGCCATCTGGATCTCGCAGGCGCGGTTCAGGTAGTACATGATATAAAACGCATCGGCGACGGTGCGCCCGACCGACAGCAGGCCGTGGCTTTGCAGGATCATGGCGATGTTCTCGCCGAGCGAGCGTTGGATCCGCACCCGTTCATCGAGATCGAACGCCACGCCTTCATAAGGATGGTAGCCGACGCGTTGATAAAATTCGGTGCTGATTTGGTTAAGCTGCAGCAGCCCGTCTGCGCAGGCGGCAACCGCCATCCCCGGCAGCGTATGGGTGTGGATCACGCAGTGGGCGTCTTCGCGGGCCATATGGACCGCGCTATGAATCGTAAAGCCCGCCGAGTTCGCCGGGGCGCTGCCTTCGACGACCTTACCCTGCATATCGACCACGATTAAATTGCTGGCGGTGACTTCGTCAAACATCATGCCGAAGGGGTTAATCAAAAACCGCGGCTCGCCGTTGCCGGGCAGGCGTACGGAAAAGTGGGTATACAGCGTGTCTTCCCAGCCGAAGAGCGCCGCCAGACGATAGGCGGCGGCCAGCTGCTGGCGTAGTTCCCGTTCAGTTGCCATTTATTGCACTCCCATAAATTCACGAATGCGGGTCAGCGACGGATCGGCGACATCGTTACGAATGCGCTGCGGCGGCATATCGCTCTGCACGACGCCGTTTTCCATCATCACCACCCGGTCAGAAATTGATAAGGCGAAGTCCATCTCGTGGGTCACGATAATCATCGTCATGCCTTCGCGGGCGAGGGACTGAATGACCTTCAGCACTTCGCCAACCAGTTCAGGGTCCAGCGCCGACGTGGGTTCATCAAACAGCATGATGTCCGGTTTCAGCGCCAGGGCGCGGGCAATGGCTACGCGCTGCTGCTGGCCGCCGGAGAGCTGGTACGGGTACTTTTCGGCGTGCGCCAGCAGACCGACGCGATCCAGCAGCCACAGCGCCTGCTCCCTGGCGGCGGCGCGGTCAAGCAGCTTGTGATAGAGCGGGGCGAGCATCACGTTATCCAGCACCGTGCGGTGGGGAAACAGGTTGAAGCCCTGGAACACCATGCCGATGCGGCGTACGCCCGCGCGCATTTGCTGTTTATCGACAACGGATGCGCCTTTCAGATAATCCTCGCCGTAAAGAATGATCTCGCCGCCGTCGATGCTCTCAAGGGCGTTAATCGTGCGGATCAGGGTGGTCTTGCCGGAGCCGGACGGGCCGATGATGCTGATCACCTCGCCGTTTTCCACTTTCAGGTCGATGCCTTTCAGCACGTGGTGCTGGCCCCAGGATTTTTCGATGGCATGGAGATCCAGCGCCGGCGGGTTGCCGCTGGCGGCCTGCGCTTTTTGCATCTGTACCGGCGGCTTCAGGTTCTGGCTCAGGGTTGCGCATTCACTCTCATTGAGCGTTTGCGGACGCTTACGTTGAATATCCAGCAGGTTTTCCAGCCCCCTGAACAGCCAGGTAAACACCGTCACCACCATGACGTAATAAACGGCGACCGCCAGCAGCGTCTCCATGACGAGGAAATTCTGCGCATACAGGCGCTGGCCGGTCAGCAGCAGTTCCGGCAGCGAAATCACCGACAGAATCGAGCTGAGTTTGATGATGGTGATGTATTCGTTAATCAGGGTGGGCAGGGAAATACGAAACGCCTGCGGGATAATAATTAAGCGCTGAACGCCGATAAAACTAAAGCTTAAGGCATGGCCGGCTTCGCTTTGCCCTTTGGCGACCGAAAGCAGTCCGCCGCGATGGATTTCCGCCATATAGGCCGCTTCGGTCACCGTCATTGATACCAGCCCGGCAATAAACGGAATGCCGAGCAGCGGTTGGGTGGCCGGAAACAGCTGCGGCAGGTTATAGACAAAGACCAGCAGGACCATCAGCGGCACGCTGCGAAAAAACCAAATATAGAGTTCGACGGGAACCTTCAGCCAGCGCGGGCCGGAGAGCTTAGCGCAGGCTAAAAGAAAACCTAATATCAGGCCAATAAACCAGGACAATGAACTGACGACAACTACGGTGACACACGCCTGCCAGAATGCCCCAACGCTAAATAATGAGAAAAAGTATCCCCAATCGAACTCCATACCGACTCCCGTTTCATTATTGTATTAGTTGATGCTTTCTAAGTTGTATTTCTTGATGATGGCGTCGTATTTGCCGTTGGCTTTAAGGGTGGCTAACGTTGATTTAATGGCCTCGGCCAACTCGGTATTGCCTTTGGCGACGTAAATTCCCAGCGGCAGCGGATAGACCAGGCGGTTTGAGCTAATGGCCAGGCGACCGCGGCTTTTTTCGACGATAATTTGCGCCGCCGGGGCGATTTCTAACTGGGCGTTGATATTTTTCGACAGCAGGGCCTGGGAGGCTTCCGGCGCGGTCGGGAATTCCTGAATACTAATGGCCGGTTTGCCGTTTTTCAGACAGTACTCGTCGGAGTGCGTTTTCAGGCTCGAAACCCAGGCGGTACCCGCTTGCAGTCCCACCTTCACGCCGCACAGTTCGTCTTCCGTTTTCGGCTGAATAGTGCTGTTTTTTAGCGCAATGATTGACGCGCCGGACAGGGCATAAGGGATAGCGTCCGCCTGCTTCTGGCGCTCGGGCGTCACGTACATACCGGAGATCACCGCATCGTATTTTTTACCGATGCCTAAGATCAGACTGGTGAACTTCGTGTCGATAAGCTGCGGTTTGGCCTTCAGATGCTCGGCGATCAGCGCCGCGAACTCCGGGTCGATACCGACAATGTTGTTATTGCTGTCGTAGGACTCAAAGGGCGGATAGGTCACCTCCATCCCCACTTTAAATACGCCCTCGGTCAGCAGCTCTGCGGCCTGAGCCAGCGGTGAAAAACAAGCGGTGACGGCGATGGATAAAGCCACACGGCGCGAGAGTTTTTTTAGCGTTTTGTTCATCATTTATCCTCACGGGTTATTTACGGTTTTTTGCTGTGCTTGTTTTTTCAGATGACCAAAGGTGTTAGTGCCGCGGGCGCGTTCGGGGAGCTGGAGCTCGCCTCGGGTGACTTTCTCGCGCAGGTAGCGATAGGTCTGTAACGCCTGGCTCCACATATGCTCACCAATGCTCAGTTCTTGATACTCGCTGGCTTCGCCTGCCTCAAGGAAGCCCGGCAGCGGGCGGATCAGCGTGTGGTAGTCGCAGGCGAAGAACAGCGGGAAGGAGTAGCGCTCCTGCGGCACCTTGCGTACGCGGTGTGCAGTTGCAACAAATGTGCCAGCGCTCAGGACTTCGAGCATGTCGCCGATATTAATCACGAAAGCCTCTTCTCCGGTCGCGTTCTTCAGCGGCGGGGCGTCGATCCAGTCGCTATCTTCATTCAGCACTTCAAGACCCGGCTGGTCGGCGAGCAGCAGAGTGAAGCACTCATAGTCGGTATGTGCACCAATACCGGGAACGTCTTCGGCGCTGGCGTCAAAGGGGTAGTGGATCAGGCGCAGCTTCGACGGCGGGCAGGTGACCATCGACCTGAAATAGCCTTCCGGCAGGCCAAGGGCGAGAGCGAAGGCGTCAAACAGGCGATGTCCAAGGGCGAAGACCGCCTCATAGTAGGCCAGCACCCGGGATTTAAACGCCGGCACGTCCGGCCACTCGTTGGCGCCAATCAGCGGCGTTTTCGCCATGACGTACGGGTGGTCGTCAGCGGCCTGAAAGCCGATATCGAACGCTTCTTTGTGATCCGGCTTGCCGGAGCCGTAAATCTCTTCGCCTTCCGGAACGTAGCCTTTATGGCTTTTCGACTGTCCGATGTAGTACGCCATCTTGCGCTCCATCGGCAGGGCGAAAATCTCTTTGGCCGCCGCGCGGACCCCGGCAATCAGTTCAGGCGCGATGCCGTGGCCGGTAATGTAGAAAAAGCCGACTTCGCGGGCCGCCTGGCCGATAGCGTCGGCCACCGCCTGGCGTCGGGCGAGATCGTCGCAGGTCAGGTCGCTGATATCGATGGTCGGTAATTCAGTAAAAGAACTTTTTGCAGCGGTCATTTCTTCAGTTCCTTATTCAGTTAGCGAGGTGGATTCAACAAAATGCCGCTGTTCACGCTGGGCCATCCAGGCATTCAGCGACCACAGGTCGGCGACCGGAACGTTAGTAAACGGCAGGTGATGCAGGTAGCCATCGGGGCCAAACTCCGGCGTAAGGGTGGTTTGCTGGTAGCCGCGCCGGTTCTGCGATTGCCAGATCTGTTCCCAGAAGCGCTGTTGAAACTGCAGGGCTGACTGATATTCCGGCGCGGCGGGGTGCGGCACCTGCGGTCCCTGGTCGTAGCCGACGCGGGCCTGAATATGGTGAACCCGTTCGATAAAAGCGCTGAAGTCATCGCAGGGGTCATCCAGCAGGCGCTCGCTTACCACGATCCAGTGGCTGATATCGGCGGTAAAGCGCAGCTGCGGCAGCTGTTGAACGATCTCCAGCGTCAGCCACGGGCTATACAGCGACGTGGCGCGATGGGTTTCAAAGCTGCAGAACAGCTCATATTCGGCGGCGAGCTCATGCGCCCTGCCGAGAAAATCCACCTGCTGCGCCAGCGGCCAGCGGTCGTTACCGGCCAGCAGGTTTACGAAGCGCGGATTAAGCGCTTTTGCCGCCGCAAAACGTTCTTTTAAGCGCTCCAGGTGCTGCGCGGGCGTTTCGCTCTGAGCCGGAATGACGCCGCCGCCGCTGAAGACAATGGCGATATACTCCAGCTCGGACGCGTCGATGCGTTGGGCCAGCGTCCGCTGCTCTTCCACCGTCAGCGGAACCCGCGCTTCAATGCCGCAGCAGCCGACGCTTTTGAGTTCGCTGACCGTTTGCTGCCACGGGGTGGTGACGCCCCACAGCGTACGAAAGACGTTAAGCTGCATGGTTTTTCCTCTATGGGTATTTCACGCCGGGGAGAACGCAGAGCATTTCATACAGCAGGTTGGCGGCCAGCTGGGATGTGTTGCCGCTGACGTCGTAGGGAGGCGAGACCTCGACCAGGTCGCAGCCTATCAGGTTCAGGCCGCGGCAGCCGCGCACGATTTCCAGCGCCTGAATCGATGTCAGGCCGCCGACTTCCGGAGTGCCGGTGCCGGGTGCCCAGATGGGGTCGAGGCTATCGATATCAAAGCTGAGATAAACCGGGCCATCTCCCATCTGCTGGCGAACCTCGGCCATCAGCGGGGCCAGGGATTTGTGCCAGCACTGCTCCGCCTGGACCAGACGAAAGCCGCGATCGACGCCCCACTGGAAGTCGCCGGCGGCGTAGCCCTGCGCGCGTTGGCCTATCTGAACGACGCGTTTGAGGTCCAGCAGCCCCTCTTCGACGGCGCGGCGGAAGGTGGTGCCGTGGGCGATCTTTTCGCCGAACATTTCATCGTTGGTATCGGTGTGGGCATCGATGTGAATCAGCCCAACCGGACCGTGCTTTTTGGTTAGCGCGCGCAGTATGGGCAGGGTAATGGTGTGATCGCCCCCGAGAGTCAGGGGGATAAGCGGAAAACTATTCAAACCGGTGTAGTAATCTTCGATGATTTGCACCGATTTGAGCAGATTGTAGGTGTTAATCGGTACGTCGCCGATATCCGCTACCGACAGAGAATCAAAAGGCGCGGCGCCGGTGGCCATATTGTACGGACGAATCATCACCGATTCGGTACGAATGTAGCGCGGCCCGTAGCGCGTTCCGGAACGTTGTGAGGTCCCAATATCCAGCGGGATGCCGACAAATGCTGCATCAAGTCCCTGTAAGTTATCAATAAATGGCAGGCGCATCATTGTGGCGCGGCCGCCAAAACGCGGCATTTCGTTGCCACCCTGCGGTTGATGAAAGACGTTATCCATTTCAGCTCCTGAATCTGACCAACAAAACTCAACAACTGGAATAGTGCGAAAGATGCGCTGGACTTTAAATCGTCTGCCGCAAATACTTAGTTCATTTATTAGTGAACTAAAACGCCATGCTTAACGACGCGACGCTTAACATTCGACAGCTCCAGGTTTTTGAGGCGGTGGCCCGTCTTGAGAGCTATGGCCGGGCCCAGCAGGAGCTGGGGATTTCCGTTTCCGCAATCAGCAATGCGATGTCGCAGTTGGAAGGCCAGCTTGGCTTTAGCCTGTGCCAGCGCGGGCGCGGCGGCTTTGCGCTGACCGAAAAAGGGCAGCATTTTTTACAGCAGGCGATCCGCGTGCTGAGTGAACTGAACGAGCTGGAGCGCCAGTCGGCGCTGCTGAAAGGCGAGCATAGCGGTACGATTTGTATCTCAACGCTTGATTCCATCGAAACGGAAACCGCGCTGTCGCTGCCGGTGGTGCTGCGCAGCTTTAGCGATAAGTTTCCCAATGTGCATATCAAGCTGATTATCCGTACCCCGGCGGAACAGCTAAACGGCGTACTGAATAACCATATCGATCTCGCTATCGGCAGCTACAACTCGCGGGTGCATAACATCATTAGCGAACCGCTCTACCGCGAGCAGCACTGGCTCTACTGCAGCGACCTGCATCCTATGTTCTTTAGCCGACAGCTCGATAAAGAGCTGATCAGCCAGTGTCCGCTGGTGACGCGCAGCTACTGGAATACCAGCGATCTGCGGCGGCGCGGCTTCAGCAAGGGCAGCGCGACCGTTGAAACCGTCGATGCGCAGCTGCTGTTGATCCTGTCCGGGAAATATATCGGCTACCTTCCCGAGCACTACGCCTGGCCTTGGATTAAGGAGAATCGCCTGCGCGTGCTGCTGCCCAATGAGTTTGGCTTTCAATCTCCCTTCTCAGCGATATGCAAACGCGGGCGCAGCAATGAACCTTACCTGAAGGAGTTTCGCAATCTTCTGAAGAAGAATACGGTGGCCAGACCGAAGTGGAGTGAGTGATCTTTTGGTCTGGATTTAGAAAAAACTTATGCCTGATTTGATTTGGCAAACGCCCGTTGAATATCAGGCATATAAACTGCGGTTTGCTATTAAAAATATGGATTTGAGTAAAATCTCAGATAAAAATATCGCTAGGTACCAGGATAATTCCCATCTATTAATTGGTTAAAAAATAGCCTTTTTGTGTGTTTTTTCTGAATTAATGGCAAATCTAACGCCTGGCGTTGTTTGTTAAAATTTTTTCTGCTGGAATCGACAAATATATTTTTTGAACTTTTTTTTCTAATGGATGGGAAAATGATAAGAAATAGATTATTAGCATTGGTGTGCATTTCTGTCGGTTTATTACAGGGGTGCGCTAATGTTAAAAAACCACAGAGCGCGCTAATAAAAAAAGATGTGATTCAAAATGAACAGCCGGCTCAGATTCCTGCCTTACAGCAGTGTATCCAGGATGTTGATGCTTTAGTTAAGCTCGATAAAAAGTTTCAGCAGGATTCAAACGAGCTGTATGGTTTAATCAACGACGCTAAGTTTTATGCTTCTGTTTCAAGCCAAACGTCGGCCAGCGTAAAGTCAACGATTACTCCACTTTTTGAATACAAGATAAATGATAAGTGTAATAGTATTTCGCAGAAATTAATTAAAGAGTTCGAAATCCGGGCAAGAAAAGCCGAACTTAAGAATGGGCTGGCCAGATGATGTACCATAAGGGGGAATTGAATATATATAATCTTCGCGGTCTTGCGATTTTATTGTCTCTCTTTACCCTTATTATGATGTCTCCCGCTCGTGCTGAGAGAGGAGATTTCCTTGATAATATATCGAAACTCGAAATCAACAATCCGCCGGCCTCAGACGCCGCCAGCGGGGATTCGGCGTCGGCTAAACAACATAACGATAGCCGTGATAAAAAAGCACCGCAAAAGCAGGACGTCGTCAGAAAGAAAGTGAATCAGACGAAAACTGAAAGTACGCTTAGCGCTTTGCGCAAACAAAATGCGGAGCTGAGCGCTGCGGCCAAAGCGGCGGAGAAAAAGCTCGATGAAACGACGCGCCAGCTGTCGGCGCAGATTGCCGCGCTGAAAGCGCAGCGTGGGCAGCAAGAGAGCGGCGATCCTGCCGCCGCTAGCGCGCTGATGAAGAAAAACGCCGAGCTGACCGCCGCCGCCGACGCGGCGCAAAAAAAGCTGGATGACACGACCCGCGACCTGTCGGCGCAAATTAGCGCATTGAAGGCTCAGTATGCGCAGCGCGAAAGCGGGCAGAAAACCGCGCTTGATGCGCTAACGAAAAAGAACGCCGAGCTGGCCGCCGCTGCTGCTGCCGCGCAGAAAAAGCTCGATGACACGACCCGCACGATGTCGGTGCAAATCGCCGCGCTGCAAACCCAGAAGGAGCAGGGGGAGAGCCTGCAAAAAACCACCATTGATACGCTGATGGGAAAGAATCTGGAACTTCGCGCAGCAGCAACCGCGGCGCAGAAAAAGCTGGATGAGACCACCCGCACGCTATCGGCGCAGATTGCCGCGCTGAAAACTGAGAACACGCAGGGCGAAAGCCAGCAAAAAACCGCTCTTGACGCGCTGTCGAAAAAGAACGCTGAGCTCATCGCGGCGGCTGAAACGGCGCAGAAAAAATATGATGCTTCAGTCGCTGCGTTGAATGATAAAAATAAAGAATTACAGTCTACGCTCGATAGCCTGGCCATCAAGCAAAGCGATGTAAACCTGGCGGATAAAAGCAACAAAAATGCCTATGCGCTGGGTGTTTTCTACCTGACTCAGGCGCTATCCGATGTGAATAAAATGGCCGACAATGATGTCAAACTGACACCTTCAGCGTTGGTTTCCGGGTTTAACGATGCCTATAATAAAAAACTTAGAATGCAGGAAAACGAAATTGAAAGCATCGTCAACATGCTTAACGAAAAACTATCGTCTAAGTACGTTGATATTGAAAAAAGAATCATGGCTAAAATCAAAAACAAAAAATATGAGGTTTTGCCTAATGGTGTCTATTTTGTGATTGATAAAAAGGGGAAAGCTCCGTACAAGCAGAATGAGACTTTATCCTTGAATATTCTGGAGAAAAAGCTGGATGGTACGCCGATACTTAATACGATGAATTCAACGATGGTGTACGATAAACAAACCGATCCGCTGCTGGCTAAGGTATTATCATCCGGTTTTAAAGGCGGAACGGTAACGCTGTATGGTCAGGCCGGCTCATTATATAGCACCACGCCGGCTGACGTGAATCCTGATACTTTAATCTCCATCACCTTCGAGTTAATGCCCTAAACGATAAATAGCGAGTTCCGGCCGGATTTGCGCATCCGCAAAGTCATTGCCCGTATACGAAATGTTTGCAGTCACGCGCCTGGGACGGATATTGCTTCTGTAACAATCGCCTGGCGGGCAGATTATTACCCAGCGCGCATTTAACCGATTGCTTCCAACTGCAGTAAATCCATCAGATATATGAGGTTTGAGTCAAAGGCGTTAGGGTAGGTACCGAAGCTCTGTTTGGTTTGTTGTTTGGTCAGAAGTCGGTAGTAGCGGAACTGCCAGAGCTTACTGCCGCTGGACTTGATTAATAGGGTAATTCCGTCACCATCATACTGCTGCTAATCATCATATTTAGGTTTGGCGGCTTTGGTTTCCGTATCAGTTAACGGCTTGGTTTTTCTTGCCATGAGTCGTCTCCATGCGTTTAGGCCCAACGAAAACAATAGAGCTTTTCGTTGGGCCTATCAATGGGATTAAAAGGTTCAGATTTAATTAGTTGGCATCAGACTTCGCGGGACAAATTCAAGGCACAAAAAAGCCCGCAGGGCTTGCGCCGTGCGGGCTCTTAGGACTTCATCGGATGACTCTGGTAATCACCGATGGAGAATTTTGGTGGAGCTGGCGGGAGTTGAACCCGCGTCCGAAATTCCTACATCCTCGGTACTACATGCTTAGTCAGTCTTTACATTCGCCTGGCACCTGCGGACAGACACGCCACTACCAGACTAGCCTGATTAGTTTTAACGCTTCAACCCCAGGCAGGGCCTCCACGCGATCTCTTTTGGGTTTGACCTCTCTTTGATCCCCGTCTTAAGAGCGGAAGCTAGGGAGAGAGGGCTCAGAGCAGGTTATTAAGCTGCTAAAGCGTAGTTTTCGTCGTTTGCGACTATTTTTTTGCGGCTTTTTACGAGGCCAACCGCCCCTCGGCATGCACCTTGGGTTTCGCAAATCCCGTCGAATCCAGAATCAGCCCCAATGTGTACGTTGAGTATAACAGATTTATGAATGCGCTTACCAGCCCTCGTTTCGAGGATTATGGCGTCAGGTTGGGTGAAAAATCAGCATCAACAATGATATAGCGTCAGGGTCAGCAAAACTGACCCTGATGGAAAGGGGAATTAACGACCCGCGTGCTTCATAATTCGGGCTTTATCTACCGCCCACTCGCGGTCTTTGATATCGGTACGCTTGTCGTGCTGCTTTTTACCTTTCGCTACGCCGATTTTGACTTTGCACCAGGCGTTCTTCCAGTACAGCGAAAGAGCGACCACAGTGTAACCTTCGCGGTTGATACGCCCGTACAGGGTATCCAGTTCACGCTGGTTGAGCAGGAGCTTGCGGGTACGCGTCGGGTCGCAGACGTAGTGAGTGGAAGCAACGGCCATTGGCGTAAAGTTGGCGCCAAACAGATAGGCTTCGCCATCTTTCAAAATGACATAGCTATCACCTATGTTGGCTTTACCTGCGCGGAGAGATTTTACTTCCCATCCCTGCAGGGCAAGACCAGCCTCGTATTCATCTTCGATAAAGTATTCATGACGGGCGCGTTTATTCAGCGCTATGGTGGCTGATCCAGGTTTGTGGGCTTTTTTCTTAGTCATAATATCCTGAAGTCATCGTCTTAAAACAGTCGTACCTCAATCTTCCCGCGAGGCGTAATGGGCTATCTTAGCACGAGTTGCGGTACAGCGTTTTTTTTAGCAGCAGATAAATGATATTATTTGCACCGTGTTTATATGTGGAACCTGCTATGCCTCAGATTAGCCGTACCGCCCTGGTGCCGTTCAGTGCGGAACAGATGTATCAACTGGTAAATGATGTGAAGTCCTACCCTGATTTTCTGCCGGGCTGTACCGGTAGCCGGGTTTTGGAGCTCGGGCCGACGCAGATGACCGCGGCGGTTGACGTATCCAAAGCGGGTATCAGCAAGACCTTCACAACGCGAAATACGCTGACCAGTAACCAAAGTATTCTCATGAGTCTGGTCGATGGTCCGTTTAAGAAGCTGATTGGCGGTTGGAAATTTATCCCCCTAAGCCCGGAAGCGTGCAAAATTGAGTTTCATCTCGATTTTGAATTCACCAATAAGCTGATTGAAATGGCGTTTGGTCGCATTTTCAAAGAGCTGGCCATGAATATGGTGCAGGCGTTCACGACGCGGGCAAAAGAGGTCTACAGTGCTGGCTAACATCGTCGTTGAAGTAGCCTACGCGCTGCCGGAAAAGCAGTATCTGCAAAGCGTTAAGCTGGAAGAGGGCGCGACGGTCGAGCAGGCGATCGTGGCCAGCGGTCTTCTGGCGCTGCGTGATGATATCGATCTGGCGAAGAACAAGGTGGGTATTTATAGCCGCCCGGCGAAGCTTCAGGATCGGGTCCACGATGGCGATCGGGTAGAGATCTATCGGCCGCTGATTGCAGACCCGAAAGAGCTGCGTCGCCAGCGGGCTGAGAAGAGCGCGGGAAAGTAACCGTTTCGCGCAAAGCTCAGAGATAAAAAAAGCGCTCATTGAGCGCTTTTTGCATATTGATAGCCTTACTCCGCCGTCAGGGCAGGTTTGTTATCAATGTTGGTCAGCACACCGCTGCTGTTGAAGGTCAGGGTAAGCGTCTGTTGGGTAACTTTTTCATGCCCAGGCTGCTGACGGAAAACGTAGAACCAGGTATTGGTGCCAAACGGATCCGACATCATCGGGGTACCAAGAGCATAGGCAACCTGTTGTTGCGTCATGCCGACACGAATTTTTGCTACGTCGGTTGGTGCCAGATAGTTACCCTGGTTGATGTCAGGACGGTAAACCACTCGTTCCAGAGTGGAACAGCCTGCGGTCAACATAAGAAGAACCGCTGCGGCAGCAGTCAGCATTTTACAGCGCATAGTGATTTGATTCCTTTTTGGGCCCGAGCAGTACGTGGCTCATCTGTAATATGCCGATGATAATAGACCTTTGCCCGGTTGGGAACCTTCGGCTGCAGGTCTATCGGCAATTTGCTGTTCACTATGACTCTGTGAAAATCAAAAAGTTTAGGCGGCAAGCAACTCTTTCGCGTTTGCCAGGGTATTACGAGTGACTTCACTACCGCCCAGCAGGCGAGCCAGTTCCTGCAAACGAGCGCGTTTATCCAGAGGGTGCATGTGCGTCTCGGTCATTTCACCGTCCGTTTCCTTGCAGACGAAGAAATGGTGATGTCCACAACCGGCAACCTGCGGTAAGTGGGTGACGCACATCACCTGGGTTGATTCGCCTAATTGACGCAGCAGTTTACCGACGACCGCCGCCGTAGGGCCGCTGATGCCGACATCCACTTCATCGAAAATCAACGCCGGAGTTTCCATCTTACGCGCGGTGATGACCTGAATCGCCAGCGCAATACGTGACAGCTCGCCTCCGGAGGCAACTTTAGCAATCGGCTGCAGCGGCTGACCCGGGTTAGTGGTGACGCGGAATTCGATATGGTCCGCGCCTTCAGCCGTAAGGTGGCGTTCATCAAACGCGACATCAATGGCGAACACACCGTGCGGCATCGAAAGTGAGTGCATACTCTCCGTAATTAGCCGAGTCAATTCATCGGCGCTATTTTGGCGCAGGGTATGCAGCTGCTTTGCCGTATCCAGCGCCAGCTGATGATGCTCAACGACCAGTTGGCTAAGAGATTCCAGAGAACCGGCGCTATCATCCAGCATACGCTGCTCTTCCAGTAGTGATTGGTAAAGGTCAGGAAGCTCTTCGGGCGTGATTTGGTGCTTCCGCGCCAGGGCGATCTGTCGGGAGATACGCTGCTCCAGCTCAAACAGGCGGTTCGGATCGAGATCGAGGCGATCGTGATAATGGCGCAGTTCGTCCGTTGCTTCGCTAAGCTGGATAGACGCCTCTTCAAGCATATCGAGTACCCCGGAGAGGTTACTGTCCATACCTGCCAGCTCGCTGACCAGCTGCTTCGCGGCGTACAGTTGACTCTGCAGGTTGGATTCTTCGCCGTCCGCCAGTACCGTCAGCGCATGCTGGCAGGTCGTCAGCAGCTGACCGCTGTTAGCCAGACGTTTGTACTCTTCGTCAATTTGTTCGAATTCACCCGACTGCGGGTTGAACTCGTTTAGCTCTTTTAATTGATATTGCAGCAGGTCCGCACGGGCTGCGCGCTCCTGGCTTTGCTGCTGATGCTGCGCCAGATCGCGACAGCTTTTATGCCACTGACGATAGCGCTCTGCCATTATCTGAGTAAGCGCATACTCACCGGTATAGCCATCAAGCAGCGTCTTCTGGTGTTCGGGTTTAGTCAGCAGCTGGTGGGCATGCTGGCCGTGGATCTGGATAAGCAGTTGACCCAGATCGCGAAGCTGGGATAAAGGGACAGCCGTGCCGTTAATAAAACCGCGAGAGCGGCCGTCTGCGCTGATGACGCGGCGAAGTAAACACTCACGCCCGTTTTCCAGCTGGTTCTGTTCCAGCCAGCGCTGAGCGGCAGGTGTGTCTTTCAGGGAGAAGCGGGCGCATAGATCAGCCCGGTTGGCGCCTCTGCGCACCATATCGGCTTCCGCCCGACCACCGAGGCACAGCCCCAGCGCGTCGATAGCGATCGATTTACCGGCGCCGGTCTCGCCGGTAATGGCGGTCATACCGCTGTGAAAATCGATTTCAAGCTCACGAACAATAGCAAAATTACTAATAGTGAGTTGTGCCAACATAGCTGCCTTCCTGTATGAAAAACCATTACTGTGTTTTCGTACAGTATAATCTGGTTTTTTATCCAGTAAAGGGGCTGGCTATAAAATCAGAACAATTTTTTCGACCAGCCAAGCTTGGTGCTTAATGTATTGAAATAGCTGTAATCTTTTGGATGGATGAGATTAAGGTGATAATCACAGCGGCGGATCAGCACATCTTCACCATCCTGAATTGGAAGCGCTATCTGGCTATCGCAGCTAATTTCGAGGTCGCTACAGCGTTGAGAAAAGCGCAGGCGAATGGTGCTGTCACCGTTGATCACCAGCGGGCGTGCCGAGAGCGTATGCGGGAACATGGGGACTAGGGTGATAGCATCTAGTGAAGGCGTGAGAATCGGCCCTCCGGCAGAGAGTGAATAAGCCGTGGAGCCGGTGGGCGTGGAGATAATCAGGCCATCGGAGCGCTGAGAGAAAGCAAACACCTCATCAATGTAAACTTCAAACTCAATCATATGCGCCACTTTGCCGGGGTGCAGGACAACTTCATTAATTGCCGTGCTGATGCGCTTCTGGCAATCCTGCTGACACACCTGAGCTTCCAGCAGAAAGCGTTTTTCGGCGATATAGTGGCCTTCGAGCACATCGGCGAGCTGCTGTAGCGCGTTATCCGGGTCGAGATCGGTCAGAAAACCGAGGTTGCCACGGTTAATCCCAATAACGTTAATGTCGTAGCGCGCCAGCGTACGCGCTGCGCCGAGCATATTGCCATCGCCGCCAACCACGACGGCCAGGTCTGCCTGTTGGCCAATTTCGGCCAGCGTCCCGGTCTTCACATTGCTGAGCTGCAGTTCATGCGCGATTTGCTGCTCAACCAGCACTTCATAACCTTTGCTGGACAGCCAGCGCCAGAGCATTTCATGTGTGGTCAGCGCGGTTGGGTGACGAGGGTGTCCCACAATGCCTATACACTTGAAGTGGTTCTTCATGATCTGGATGTCCTTGCGTTAAATGAATAGTGACAATCTGGCCGCGTTCCCTTGAAACCAGGAAACTGATCCCCATAATAAGCGAAGTTAGCGAGATGAATGCGAAAAAAACGCGGAGAAATTCATGAGTAGTAAAGAACAGAAAACGCCTGAGGGGCAAGCCCCGGAAGAAATTATCACGGAGCAGCACGACGACGTTGAGGCGGTAGAGCCTGAGGTTTCGGCTGAGCAGGTGGATCCGCGCGATGAAAAAATTGCGAATCTGGAAGCTCAGCTTGCTGAAGCGCAGAAGCGCGAACGTGAAGTATTGCTGCGTGCGAAAGCCGATGAAGATAACCTGCGCCGCCGTACCGAGCTGGATATCGAAAAAGCGCATAAGTTTGCGCTGGAGAAATTCGTCAACGAGCTGCTGCCGGTCATCGACAGCCTGGATCGCGCGCTGGAAGTCGCTGATAAAGATAACCCGGATATGGCGCCGATGGTTGAAGGCATCGAACTGACGCTGAAGTCCATGCTCGACGTGGTACGTAAGTTCGGCGTGGAAGTGATTGGCGATACGAACGTGCCGCTGGATCCGAACGTCCATCAGGCCATTGCGATGGTTGAGTCCGAAGACGTCGCGCCAGGCAACGTGCTGGGCGTTATGCAAAAGGGTTATACCCTGAACGGTCGTACTATTCGCGCGGCGATGGTCACCGTCGCGAAAGCGAAGTAAATAAGCGAAACGGCTACCGCGAGGTGGCCGTTTTTCTATTCCCTTCTGCCAGTCCGCAGGGGGGGCTATGACTCAGCCACGCTCTCGCGAATGGGTTTAACCGGCATCACCTTCACCCGTTTAATCATATTCTCCTGAACATCAAGAATATCGATATCATACTGTTCAATGCGTACGCGGGTACCCGGAGCGGGGATCTCTTCGAGTGCTTCGAGGATGATACCGTTAATGGTTCGCGCTTCATCTTCCGGGAGATGCCAGTTAAATGCCTTGTTGATTTCCCGTACGTTGGCGGTTCCATCGATAATCACTGAGCCATCATTAAGCGGCGTCACCTCTTCAGCAAGCGTAGGCGACATTGAAGTCGTAAAATCGCCGACGATCTCTTCGAGGATATCCTCAACCGTAACCAGTCCCTGAATGTCGCCATATTCATCAACGACCAGACCCACTTTCTTTTTATTGCGCTGGAATTTCACCAGCTGCGTACTGAGCGGCGTTCCTTCCGGCACGAAGTAAATTTCATCGGCGGCGCGCAGCATGACTTCTTTTGTGAACTCTTTTTTCTCGGTCATCAGGCGATAAGCTTCGCGTACCCGCAGCATGCTGATGGCATCGTCCAGCGTGTCGCGGTACAGCACGATGCGCCCGTGCGGAGAGTGAGTCAGCTGGCGGACAATGGATTTCCAGTCGTCGTTAATATTGATACCGACAATATCGTTGCGCGGGACCATGATGTCGTCAACGCTGACTTTCTCGAGGTCCAGCACGGAGAGCAGCATGTCCTGATTGCGGCGGGAGATCTGCGAACGTGATTCATTAACGATAGTACGCAGCTCATCTTTGCTTAATGCCCCGCTAATGACGATGTCGGTTTTAATGCCCATCATGCGCATCAGAATGCGGGTAATCGTGTTGAGCAACCAGACCAGCGGCATCATCAGTATTTGCAGCGGCGCGAGCAGGAGGCTGCTGGGATAGGCGACCTTTTCCGGATAGAGCGCCGCGATGGTTTTTGGCAGCACTTCGGCAAACACCAGCACCACAAACGTCAGGACGCCGGTGGCAATGGCGACGCCGGCATCGCCATACAGGCGCATACCCACAATGGTGCCCAACGCCGAGGCAAGAATGTTGACGAGGTTATTGCCAATGAGAACCAGGCTAATGAGACGGTCAGGCTTGCGCAGGAGCTTTTCGACGCGTTTTGCCTGACGATTGCCCTGCTTGGCCATATGACGCAGGCGATAGCGGTTTAGCGTCATCATGCCGGTTTCTGAACCGGAGAAATAGGCGGAGATAACCACCATGACGATCAGCGTCACGATCAGCGTGGTGGTGGAGATATGTTCCACTTGGGCTTCCTTAAAGACTTAGCTCATGAACTGTTGCAATACGCGGCTACCAAAGTAGGCCAGCGTCAGCAGCCCTGCGCCAGTCACGTTAAACCAGACGACCCGGCGTCCGCGCCACCCTTCATGATAGTGGCCCCAAAGCAGGACGATATAAACGAACCACGCAATAATAGACAGTACTGCTTTATCAATGTTTTCCGCGCTAAACAGGTTGTGCATATAAAACAACCCGGTGCACAGCGTCAGGGTTAATAGCACCACGCCTATCTGGGTGATGTGGAACATTTTACGTTCAATGCTCATCAGCGGCGGCATTTCGCTACTGAAGGTCAGCTTTTTATTCTTTAGCTGATAGTCAATCCACGCCAGCTGCAGCGCGTAAAGCGCAGCGATAATCAGGGTAGCATAAGAAAAGAGCGACAGGCCGATATGGACCAACATCCCCGGCGTGGTTTCCAGATGCGTGATGTACTCGTTCGGCATAAAGGTCGCGAACGCGAGGTTGATTAAGGCGAAGGTGTAGACAATGGGCAGCAATAGCCAGCCGCGATTACGCGAAGCGACGATGGTCATCACCGTACAGATCATCAGGCTGACCAGCGATCCCACGTTTAATAGACTGAGGTTCTGCCCGCTTTCGCCGCCGGGAAAAATGCGTGACTCTAGCGCGAAGGCGTGACAAATCAACGCAATAGTTGCGGAAAGAATCGCCATCCGCCGCCAGCTGCTGTTTTTTTGCAGCAGGCCAGGGACGATCAGCGCGAGGCTGATGGAGTAGGCGACAAGAGCGAGTAGAGCAAAAACAGGCATATGGGCGTCGACTGTTGACTAAATAGTAAAGAGAAGCAGTATAGCGTCACGCGACTCTGGCTCCAACCGTTGCAGCACATTCGCGTTTATGTCGTGTTATACTGCGCCCATTCCGTTTTTGTGTCGCTGCGGCGACCGACCGTTTCCACCTCAGGCGAGAGACAATGTTTGATAATTTAACCGATCGTTTGTCGCGTACGCTGCGCAACATTAGCGGCCGCGGACGCCTTACTGAAGACAATATTAAAGATACCCTGCGCGAAGTGCGTATGGCGCTGCTGGAGGCGGACGTTGCTCTGCCTGTGGTACGTGACTTCATCAACCGCGTAAAAGAAAGCGCGGTAGGTCATGAAGTCAACAAAAGCCTGACCCCGGGCCAGGAGTTCGTCAAAATCGTGCGCAACGAACTGGTTGCCGCGATGGGCGAAGAGAACCAGGCGCTGGATTTAGCCGCGCAACCGCCAGCCGTGGTGCTGATGGCCGGTTTGCAGGGGGCGGGTAAAACCACCAGCGTCGCGAAGCTGGGTAAGTTCCTGCGTGAAAAGCACAAGAAGAAAGTGCTGGTGGTTTCCGCTGACGTCTATCGCCCTGCGGCGATCAAGCAGCTGGAAACGCTGGCCGAGCAGGTTAGCGTTGATTTCTTCCCGTCTGACGTAGGTCAGAAGCCGGTTGATATCGTTAATGCCGCGCTGAAGGAAGCGAAGCTCAAATTCTACGACGTGCTGCTGGTGGATACCGCCGGTCGTCTGCACGTTGATGAAGCGATGATGGATGAGATTAAACAGGTTCATGCGTCTCTCAATCCAGTAGAAACCCTGTTTGTTGTCGATGCGATGACCGGCCAGGATGCGGCGAACACGGCGAAAGCGTTTAACGAGGCCCTGCCGTTGACCGGGGTCGTGCTGACCAAAGTGGACGGCGACGCCCGCGGCGGTGCGGCGCTGTCGATTCGTCATATCACCGGCAAGCCGATTAAATTCCTTGGCGTTGGCGAGAAAACCGAAGCGCTGGAGCCGTTCCACCCGGACCGTATCGCTTCCCGTATTCTCGGCATGGGCGACGTTCTGTCGCTGATCGAAGATATCGAAAGTAAGGTTGACCGTGCGCAGGCTGAAAAGCTGGCTTCCAAACTGAAAAAAGGCGACGGTTTTGATCTCACCGATTTCCTTGAACAGCTGCGGCAGATGAAAAACATGGGCGGTATGGCCAGCCTGATGGGCAAGCTGCCGGGCATGGGACAGATACCGGACAACGTTAAATCGCAGATGGACGATAAGGTGCTGGTGCGTATGGAAGCCATCATCAACTCGATGACGCTGAAAGAGCGCGCGAAACCGGAAATTATTAAAGGTTCGCGCAAGCGCCGCATCGCCGCAGGCTGCGGAATGCAGGTGCAGGATGTGAACCGTCTGCTCAAACAGTTTGACGATATGCAGCGCATGATGAAGAAGATGAAGTCGAAAGGCGGCATGATGAAGATGATGCGCGGAATGAAAGGTATGATGCCGCCTGGGTTCCCCGGGGGGCGATAGTATCGTCGCTATTTTGCTGTCGGGGCGCGCTTCTTTTTTATCCATTGTTGGCGCGCTCTGGCTCAGTTACCCCATTTAGGGGGCCTTCCACGGCAGAGTTTATAACTGCTGATTGCAATTTCCCCAGAAATCAGTAAAATTTTCGGGCTTTTAATATGACACCGGGCTCCGTTCCTCGATGGGGCCCGGTGTTTTATTCACACAAGAGGATGTTATGGTTACTATTCGTTTAGCACGTCACGGCGCGAAAAAGCGTCCGTTCTACCAGGTTGTTGTTACCGACAGCCGTAATGCACGCAACGGTCGCTTCATTGAGCGCGTTGGTTTCTTCAACCCGATCGCTTCTGCGACCGAAGAAGGAACTCGTCTGGATCTGGATCGTATCGCTCACTGGGTTGGCCTGGGCGCTACTGTTTCCGATCGCGTAGCTGCGCTGATCAAAGCCGCTAACAAAGCAGCTTAATCTGTCACGGTGGTCATGATGAGCAAGCAACACACCGCACAAGCACCTGTTGAACCGATTGTATTAGGCAAGATGGGTTCTTCCTACGGTATCCGTGGTTGGCTCAGAGTGTTTTCCTCCACCGAAGACGCCGAAAGCATTTTTGACTATCAGCCCTGGTTTATCCAGAAGGCGGGTCAGTGGCAGGTTGTTGAGCTGGAAAGCTGGCGCCACCACAATCAGGATATCGTCATTAAGCTGAAAGGCATTGACGATCGCGATGCAGCGAATCTTTTGACTAATTGCGAAATTGTCGTGGATTCATCGCAGCTGCCTGCGCTTGAAGAGGGTGACTATTACTGGAAAGACCTGATGGGCTGCCAGGTAGTGACCACTGAAGGCTATGGTCTCGGTAAAGTCATCGATATGATGGAAACTGGATCTAATGACGTTCTCGTCATCAAGGCAAACCTGAAAGATGCATTTGGTATCAAGGAGCGGCTGGTTCCGTTCCTCGATGGGCAGGTTATCAAGAAAGTCGATCTCGCTACTCGTACTATCGAAGTAGATTGGGATCCTGGTTTTTAAATTCTCCGGATAAACGGTAAAAAAACGGCGCTATGGGGATTGGCTTGTGTTTATAGGTATCGTTAGCCTGTTTCCTGAAATGTTCCGCGCAATTACCGATTACGGGGTAACTGGCCGGGCAGTAAAAAATGGCCTGCTGAGCATCCAGAGCTGGAGTCCTCGTGATTTCGCTCATGACCGGCACCGTACCGTGGACGATCGTCCTTACGGCGGCGGACCGGGGATGTTAATGATGGTGCAACCTTTACGGGATGCCATTCATGCAGCAAAAGCCGCGGCAGGTGAAGGCGCAAAGGTGATTTATCTTTCACCTCAGGGACGCAAGCTTGATCAAGCGGGCGTCAGCGAACTGGCAACCAATCAGAAGCTGATTTTGGTATGCGGTCGCTACGAAGGCGTAGATGAGCGCGTAATTCAGACCGAGATTGATGAAGAATGGTCAATCGGCGATTACGTTCTCAGCGGTGGCGAGCTACCGGCAATGACGCTGATTGACTCCGTTTCCCGGTTTATTCCGGGGGTTCTGGGTCATGAAGCTTCAGCAATCGAGGACTCTTTTGCTGAAGGATTGCTGGATTGCCCGCACTATACGCGGCCTGAAGTGTTAGAAGGTATGGAAGTACCGCCGGTATTGCTGTCGGGAAACCACGCTGAGATACGTCGCTGGCGTCTGAAGCAGTCGCTGGGCCGGACCTGGCTTAGAAGACCTGAACTTTTGGAAAACCTGGCTCTGACTGAAGAGCAAGCAAGGTTGCTGGCGGAGTTCAAAAAGGAACTCGCGCAACAGCAGCATAAACATGATGGGATGGCGTAAGCCCCCAATATCAGTTTACCCAGGATAAGAGATTAAATTATGAGCAACATTATTAAGCAACTTGAACAAGAACAGATGAAGCAGGACGTACCTTCCTTCCGTCCGGGTGATACCGTGGAAGTGAAAGTATGGGTTGTTGAAGGTTCCAAAAAACGTCTGCAGGCATTCGAGGGCGTGGTTATCGCTATTCGTAACCGCGGTCTGCACTCTGCATTCACTGTTCGTAAAATTTCCAACGGCGAAGGCGTTGAGCGTGTCTTCCAGACTCACTCTCCGGTAGTTGACAGCATTTCTGTCAAACGTCGTGGTGCTGTACGTAAAGCTAAACTGTACTACCTGCGTGAGCGTACCGGTAAGTCTGCTCGTATCAAAGAGCGTCTTAACTAAGATTCGCTTTCGCGACATCCTGAATGAGAGGGCTGGCCTGATGGGCTGGCCCTTTTTTTATCTTTATTTTAACCATTTTATTGTGAATCATTTACAATACGGCCCTTATTCGGAGGGGCGGTGGTCAGCGATATTCTTCATCAATCAGCATCTCAACGGCGGGCCGCATGGCTGGCGCTGTTTGCGATCGCGCTGATCGTGGTGGCGCCGTTGATCTCAGTCGCTTTGCAAAAAGATCCGATGAGCGGAATGCACCACGCAATGATGACGATGGCGGAAGATGCGCCATCACATCAGATGGCGATGATGCACGCCGACGCTTCGACGCCGCAACGCTCGCACGGCGTACCGCTCGATCATGCTGAAGCCTGTGGCTACTGCGTGCTGTTAGCTCACGTGCCGGGCCTGATTTTCGCGCTGATGCTGCTGCTTGTCATGGTGCTTCGACGCCAGCGGGTCCCTGTTAGCCGACCAGTACACAAACACTGGCATTACTTTCCCTGGCTTTATCCTCTTACCCGAGCGCCGCCGCGTCCGTCTGCTTTCTCCCTTACATAAAAAATAACCTGCGCACTGCGCAACGTTCTCTTTTGCTTTTAAAAAAGGAAAAGTATGACTACCTGCACCTCTCGCGCGGCATGGCTGAACCTGCTGCGGCGTCTTCATTTCTATATCGGACTGTTTATCGGACCGTTTATTTTTGCGGCGGCTCTGACCGGTACGCTATATGTCGCCACTCCACAGCTGGAAAGCTGGCTCTATCAGAATGCGCTTCGCGGTACGCTCAGTGGAGAAAAACAGCCGCTCAGCGCGCAAATTACCGTAGCAACAGAGGCTATACAGGGAAACCTGCGCCTGCATGCGGTACGCCCGGGGATACTGGCTGGCGATACTACCCGAGTGATGTTTATTGACCCGAACCTTGGCGAGTCGGAAACGCGGGCAATTTTTGTCGATCCGGTGACGTTAAGCGTGAAAGGAGATCTGCCGGTTTACGGTACCAGCGGTATTTTGCCGCTGCGTCAGTGGATTGATTATGCCCACCGCTCATTGCTCCTGGGGAGCGTTGGCCGTCTGTACAGCGAGCTCGCTGCGTCCTGGATGTGGGTTGCCGCTCTCGGTGGGATCGCGCTGTGGTCGATGACCCGCCCGCGTCGTCGCATTAACAATAAGATGCAGAATAGCCGCCGCCTGCATGTCTCTCTCGGATGGGCATTGCTGGTCGGTATGCTCATATTCTCTGCGACCGGTTTAACCTGGTCACAATGGGCCGGTGGTAACGTCGATAAGATGCGCGCCGCCTTTGGTTGGCTGACGCCACAGGTGAATACGCAGCTGGAAAGCGCCGTTCCGGCAGTTCACGATTCGCATGCGGAACATCATATGGGAAGCAAGATGATGGGCGAGGCGGCATCGCCGCTGCGCGTAGAGGAGTTTGACAAGATTCTGCTGGCCGCACGCGCTGCGGGGTTGGATGCCGGCAAGCTGGAGATTCGACCGCCGTCGGGCCCCGGGCGCGCGTGGACGGTAAATGAAATCGACAGAAGCTGGCCAACCCAGGTTGATGCTGTCGCGATCGAGGGGTCAACGATGCGGATCGTGGACCGTACGCATTTTTCCGACTTTCCGCTCATGGCCAAGCTGACCCGCTGGGGGGTTGATTTCCATATGGGAATTTTGTTCGGCCTTGTTAATCAGCTATTGCTTATCGCGTTCGGAACCGCACTCTGCGTGATGATAGTGGTGGGATACCGCTTGTGGTGGATCCGCCGCCCGGCGCGCGCGGCGGCTAACCCGGCCAATACGTTGATACAGGCGTGGTTTGGATTAGCATGGCCCGCTCGTCTGCTGACTGCCGTTATTGCGGTGTTGTTGGGGGTAGCGCTGCCGCTAATGGGGGGCAGCCTCGCGCTATGTCTCGCCGTTGATTATCTGCGCTGGCGCGCAGCAACGGCGATGTTAGAGGCTAAATCAGTCGAATAGGTTGTTTAAGGCGTGCTGATAACCACCGTGACGCGGCGGTTTTCAGCGCGTCCTTTCGCGGTATCGTTACTGGCTATCGGATACTTTTTCCCGAGTCCGCGAGTGGTCAAATTGGCGCGCGGAATATTCGCCCCTTCGGCCCATGCATCCGCAACGCTGTTGGCGCGCTTAAGCGATAACATTTTGTTGTAGCCATCTTCGCCGTAATTATCAGTATGGCCTTCGAGGCGGCTGTGGGTAATACCGGTGGTGGCCAGGCGTGAAGCCATCGTGCGGATTTGCTGCTTACTATCGGCACGCAGGTGGTAATCATTTTTATCAAATAAGATGGTATCAGATATTCCTAATGACCAGTCGCCGTTGGTTTCAGTAAAGCCGTATGACTTCATTGCTGCAATTTGTTCTGCAGAGAATTTTCCTTGCGGAGCCTGGCAGCCGCTAAGAAAAATTGCGGCAAGTAAAGCAGGTGCAAAATATTTCCCAATCATGGTGATTCCTTTTATTTTTGCGTTTGCTGCAAGCGCTGGTGTTTCATCCGATACATATTTTGATCGGCAAGCTCTTGCAGATTTTCCGCGGAGGCATGTTCCCAGGTTAAAGCGTATCCAATACTCAGTGACAGACTGGTGGTGTGGCCATTGTGGAGATTAAATGGCTGGATAAACTGTTCGGACAACGCACGGCACAGGGCCTGAACTTCGGTCTCTGAATGCACATCGCGTAGCAGAATGGCAAATTCATCGCCGCCGAGACGCCACGCCTGATGCTGTTTGCCGACAAAGGCCATCAGGCGGCTCGCGACTTCAATTAACACTTTATCGCCAGCTGCATGGCCCCAGTTATCGTTAATAAGCTTGAAGTTATCGCCATCAAGAAATAACAGCGCGGAACTACTGTGGACGGTTTCGTCTTTCATCAGCTCATTAATGACATTACGGAAAGCCGCTCTGTTAGCCAGACCGGTTAACGGATCGTGCAATGAACTGCGCAGGAGCTGGGCATTTTTAGCCTGAAGCTGCCGCTGCCAGTCCTCCATTTCGCCCAATAGGCTATTAAAGTCCTGGGCAAACAGGTGGAATTCTTCAATGCGCTCTTCGGGGACCCGGCGAGAAAAATGGCGATTTTCGCGAATATCATGCACCACTTCGGTAATGCTCTGTAACGCAGCCACAATGCCGCGGTGCAGCGAGTGGGTCAGGAGCAAGGCGATGCAGGAAGCAAGAAAAATGCTGCCGGTGAGCACAATAATTGAGATGCCAAGAAAATAGCTTATCAGCCGGTCCAGCGCGGTCAGACGGAGTTCACCGATGATTTTCCCCTGGTGCCAGATAGGCTGTACCGTGGGGTCAGGGAATAGCCATTTGCTGATAACGTCGCTGATTTTATCCTGCCTGACCAGCCGCTCGTTATGCCATGAGGCGAAGGGCTTTTGTCGGCCATCGACCAGAATGGCTTTGGAGAATTGCCCCTGTCTTCCCAGCGTGGCCAGCGTATCTTCAGCCGCTGCGCTATCGCCAAAAACGAGCGCGGCTTCCAGGCTGCGGCCCATGGTAGCGGCGGTAAGCTCCAGGTTTTTTTGTGCGTATTGCTTAAGTGTGAATATGGAAGCGGCGCAGAGTAACAGCCAGACCAGTGTCATAGAGATCACCACGCTTATCATGCTGATACGGCGCAGCGCTCTTTTAAATGTGGGGCGCGGGGCCTGAGAAAAATCCTTATTCATGTGATGTTTTCCGGGCAAGCATCAGTACCTCGGGATTAACCCGAACGCCGCTGTGCGTCAGTACATCCAGATTTACGGAAAATCTGACTCTCTCATTGTTTATAAGCAGGCAAAAAGCGCTGCCAATAGAGCAATCGGTGTTTTGTTCCGCAATAAGTAATAGGGGCCGGTTTCCATATTTGGCCGTAAATTCAGACTGTTGGATCGGTGATTCACTGCCAAAATAAAAACCATCGCAGGTCGTCTGTAAGGCTTCTTCTGTATTACGAACAATCACGGGTTTATAAGGCAATATTTCCGGTGCTTCTTCGGCCAGGCTATGGATATAACGTGATGTCGAAAAAATACATAGCCTTGGAGGACCTGATAATTGCGGCCAGCGTGTATAAGTCACGATCCCCGAAACGATCGTCCGAACATTTTCAGACGGTCCGGAGGCAACAGCAGAGATACCCACGAGTGATAGTACTAAAGTCAAAAAGAGACGGTGAAGAACAGTCATTACGGTTCCGTCAGGTTGTCATTGCGTGGGGGATGCAGATTGCTGAAACCCGGGCGAAGAATAGCATTATTGATGAAAAGCGTCATTAGCCAGCCTCGCCGCTTTAAGATAATTCTCACCAGGATTTTTCGTAAAAGAATCGCTTTTAAAAAGGGAGTAACGGGCGTTAAATTGCTATGTGTAAATAATAATGTACAATAGAAAGGGAGTTTAGCGCGATTTAATTTCCATGTGTAAAGTAAAATTTACGTAATATGGATTGAAATCTTTACTTTGTGTGGTATCGTTACGTCATCCTCGCTGAGGCAATAACTATCGCAAACGAGCTATACAGGATCGCAATCATGCAAAAAGACGCGCTGAACAACGTACATATTACCGATGAACAGGTTTTGATCACTCCGGATCAGTTGAAAGCTGAATTCCCTTTGAGCGTTGAGCAGGAAGCGCAGATCGCGCACTCTCGGCAGACCATCTCTGACATCATCGCCGGTCGCGATCCGCGCTTGCTGGTGGTGTGTGGTCCTTGCTCAATTCACGATCCTGAAACCGCCATTGAGTACGCTCGTCGTTTTAAAGCTCTTGCCGCAGAGGTCAGCGATAGCCTCTATCTGGTCATGCGCGTCTATTTTGAAAAACCCCGTACCACCGTTGGCTGGAAAGGGCTGATTAACGATCCGCATATGGATGGTTCTTTTGATGTGGAAGGCGGCCTGAAGATTGCGCGTCGTCTGCTGGTTGAACTGGTCAATATGGGGCTACCGTTGGCGACGGAAGCGTTGGATCCAAATAGTCCTCAGTACCTCGGCGATCTGTTTAGCTGGTCCGCTATCGGCGCGCGTACGACGGAATCCCAGACTCACCGCGAAATGGCTTCAGGCCTGTCGATGCCGGTTGGGTTTAAAAACGGCACCGACGGTAGCCTTGCCACCGCCATTAACGCGATGCGCGCTGCCGCAATGCCGCACCGTTTCGTCGGCATCAACCAGGCTGGACAGGTGTGCCTGCTGCAAACCCAGGGCAACCCGAACGGTCACGTCATTTTGCGCGGTGGGAAAGCGCCAAACTATGGCCCGGAAGACGTCGCGAAGTGCGAAAAAGAGATGACTCAGGCGGGACTGAAGCCTTCCCTGATGGTAGATTGCAGCCATGGGAATTCGAATAAAGACTACCGCCGTCAGCCCGCGGTTGCGGAATCCGTGGTCGCGCAGATCAAAGATGGTAACCGTTCCATTATTGGTCTGATGATTGAGAGCAATATCCACGAAGGTAATCAGTCCTCTGAGCAGCCGCGTTGCGATATGAAATACGGCGTCTCGGTGACCGATGCCTGCATTAGTTGGGAAACCACCGATGCGCTGCTCCGCGAACTTGATAAGGATCTGCGAGGCCATCTGGCGGCTCGTCTGGCGTAAGAGGATTGTATGGTTGCTGAACTGACCGCGTTACGCGATCAAATTGATGAAGTCGATAAAGCGCTGCTGGAGCTGCTGGCGAAGCGCCTGGAGCTGGTAGCGCAAGTCGGAGAGGTTAAAAGCCATTATGGCCTGCCGATTTACGTCCCTGAGCGTGAATCGGCGATGCTGGCCTCCCGCCGTGAGGAGGCTGCTGCGCTTGGGGTTCCGCCGGATCTTATCGAAGATGTCCTGCGTCGCGTCATGCGTGAGTCTTATTCCAGCGAAAACGATAAAGGTTTTAAAACGCTTTATCCGAACCTGCGTCCGGTCGTTATTGTCGGTGGCGGCGGGCAAATGGGGCGTCTGTTTGAGAAAATGCTGACGCTTTCCGGATATCAGGTTCGTATCCTGGAGAAAGACGACTGGTCGCGGGCGGACGAGATTGTCGCCGATGCCGGTATGGTTATCGTCAGCGTGCCGATTCATATCACGGCGGCGACGATTGCTCAGTTGCCTCCGCTGCCGGCGGACTGCATCCTGGTCGATTTGGCTTCGGTGAAAGCGGAACCGCTGCAGGCGATGCTGGCTGCGCATAAAGGTCCGGTATTGGGTCTGCATCCTATGTTTGGTCCTGATAGCGGCAGCCTGGCGAAGCAGGTAGTGGTGTATTGCGATGGCCGCCAGCCTGAGGCCTACCAGTGGTTTCTTGAGCAAATTCAGGTCTGGGGCGCTCGGTTGCATCGTATCAGCGCCGTCGAACACGACCAGAACATGGCCTTTATTCAGGCGTTGCGCCACTTTGCTACCTTCGCTTATGGCCTGCATCTGGCCGAAGAGAACGTGCGTCTTGAGCAACTTTTAGCGCTCTCGTCGCCAATTTATCGTCTGGAGCTGGCGATGGTTGGCCGACTGTTTGCCCAGGATCCGCAGCTCTACGCTGACATTATTATGTCCTCGGAAAATAACCTGGCGCTGATTAAGCGATACTACCAGCGTTTCGGTGAAGCTATCGGCCTGCTGGAGCAGGGGGATAAACAGGCGTTTATCGATAGCTTCCGTAAGGTTGAACACTGGTTCGGGGACTATGCCCAGCGCTTCCAGAGCGAAAGCCGGACGTTGCTGCGCCAGGCGAATGATAATCGGCAGTAAGGCGTAAAACGCGTATACAATAAAGCCAGAGGGGTGACCCGCTGGCTTTTTTATAGGGATGAAAACGATGGCTGAACCACAACCGCTGTTTGATTATACCGGGCATTTACCGGAGTGTCCGACCTGGAGCGAAGCCGAACAGGCCTTGTACTGGGCCGATATTATGGAGTGCGAGATTCATCGTTACGACGTGCGGACGGGTGAACATCAGGTATTACAGTTTCCCGAGGAGCCCGGTTGTTTTGCCCTGCGCGCGAAGGGCGGTTTTATCGTCGCTTTACGTAGCGGTATCTGGCTCACGGATGCGCATGGCCTGCTGCAGCGAAAAGTCTGCGATAACCCCAGCAATCCGCAATTAGCACGCTTTAATGATGGCGGAACCGATCGCGACGGCCGTTTTTATGCCGGAACTTTCTGGGGGCCGGGCGATTTTAACGGCGCGCTCTTGATGCGCATCGATAGCGATCTCTCCCCGCAGGTTATCCAGTGCGATATTCACGGCGCTAACGGTCTGGCGTTTAGCGAAGACAAGCGTTGGATGTATACCTCGGATACGCCGAATGCCGTTATCTATCGAACACCTCTCGATAAGCGGGGCGAGGCGGGGAAACGCGAGGTCTTTCGCCGTTTTCATCTGGGTGAGGGAATTCCTGATGGCGCGGCCATCGATGCTGAAGGTTGCTACTGGAGCGCGATGTTTGACGGTTGGCGTATTGCCCGCTTTTCACCGACGGGCGAGCAGTTGGAGGAGCATCGTTTACCGGTGCGTTGCCCGACGATGGTCTGTTTTGGCGGAACGGATATGAAGACGCTCTATATCACCACCACGCGGGAGAATATGGATGCTGAGGAAGTGGCGAAATATCCGCTTTCCGGGGCCATCTTCACCCTGCCGGTTAGCGTGGCAGGGATGAAGAAATTGCCGTTTATAGAGCGTTAAACCGGATCGACCGGTACCACGTTTTCGCTGGCATAACAGCCCAGCACCTTCATGGAACGGGTTATCTCGGCCAGCTCTTTTAAGGCTTTACGCATTGGCAGTGATTCCAGGTTGGCCTGGATATCCAGATAAAACATCTCTTCCCACGGATTACCGTGAATGGGACGCGACTCCAGCTTGGTCATGATCAGGTTATGGTTTCGCAGCACCAGCAGCGCTTCTACCAGGGCCCCGGCTTGCTGGCCGGTGGCCATCAACAGCGTGGTTTTTGCGGGAACCTGATCGGATACTTCCACCGCTTTACGCGCCAGAACCAGGAAGCGGGTGATATTTTGCGTTTGGTTAGCCTGACAATGTTCCAGTACCTGCAAACCGTGCAGCGCTCCGCCTGCTTCGCTGCCCAGGGCGGCCACGGTCGGCGATTTAGCCTGAGCGACTTTTTCCATCGCTGAGGAGGTGCTATCGGTATATTCAATATTCCAGTGCGGATAGCGGCTGAGGTACTGGCTGCACTGCTGGAACGGCTGCGGATGGCTGTAGACCGTCGTAATCTGTTGCGCGTCGGTGGATGTTGAAACCAGCACGCAGTGATCGATAGGCAGAGTCAGCTCGCCGACGATAGATAAAGTAGTGTGCTGCAGAAGATCGTAAACATCATTGATGCCGCCGGAGCTGGTATTTTCAATAGGGACCACGGCATAGTCGGCCTGGCCCGTCTCCACTTGCTCAAAGATATCGGCGAATTTCGCACAGCCGCTTTCGATAAACTGTTCAAAGTGGCGGGCGGCATACTGGCGGGCCGCAAGATGCGAATATGAACCTTTCGGTCCGAGAAACGCCACGCGGGCGGAGTGCGGATTGATTTTATTGAGGTGCTGCTGCAGTAGCGTTTGTTGGGTAAGGACCGAGTCTTCAATGATCAGCTGGAACAGGCGCGTGATGTAGTGGGCATCGAGATGATGTTTTTTTCCCAACGTCATCAGGCGTTCCAGCAGGTCCCGCTCGCGGTCGATATCCCGCACCGGGCGATGCGATGCCAGCTTGGCTTTTCCTACCTCTACGGCCAGGCCGCGGCGTTCCGCCAGCAGCGCCAGCAGCTTCTCATCCAGAGCGCTGATCTTATCGCGTAGCGCCAGTAATGGGTTTTCCTCGGTCATATGTGTTGCCTTTCTTGTTATTGATTATCAATAAAAAAGGCCTCCCGTTTGGGAGGCCTTGTTGTTCGTCTTCGCATTCTTTATCACACGACGAATTGCCTCCCATTCAGGGGAAGGTAAAAAAGAATGCGAAGAAGAACAGGTTCGGTTGCATGATGAATTCCTTGAGTTAGTGGGGATTACAGTACCTGTACTGTTTTCACTCTGTCAATAAAAAACGCGCCCGGAGGCGCGTGGCATGACACAAGCTTAAGTTAAGGATTACTCTTCTTCTTCCACAAAGCCTGCCTCTTTCACCGATGTGGCGGCGCGGCGGGCTTCCCCTTTGTGCTGCACTTTATTGAGCTGCCGTTCCAGCTTGTTGATCAATTCGTTGATTGCGGCATACATGTCTTCGTGCCGCGCGCTGGCAACCAGATGCCCGTTTGGCGTATTGATGGTGGCGTCAGCGACAAAACCCTGCGGCTCCTTAGAGAGGATGATGTGCGGGTTAATTAAGTGGGTTTGCCATTTATCCAGTTTGGCGAGACGGTCTGCGACGTGCTGGCGGATTGCCGGAGTAATTTCCATTTGTTTACTGGTAATGTTCATTGTCATAAATTTTACCTCTTGTCTTTCCCGTCTTGGTGAACTCAGCATACCTCGCCCAATGTCAAAATGCGTGATTTAAATCACATTTTATTGTCACTTTTTGTCAACAAATCTGTTTTGTGAGACAGGACAGGAACAGGTGAGATTTTACTTGTGGAAAGGAAGAAAGAGAGCCATATTTGATGAGTTAACTCGGCGCTAAACCGCTTCAGCTGAGCTATTTAACGAATAAAAAAACGGCAGCCATTTGGCTGCCGTTTTGCTTATCTAAGGACTATCAGGTGTTCTTGCTGTTGGCCGCAATAATTTTCGCAACCTTGTCAGCCTGCGCGTTCATCTGCATCTGACGGTAGGCGTTTTCCATCTTCGGCAGCGCATCGCGGGTGGCCTGCGTATCCGGATAGTTACGCAGCATGCCGTCTACGCGGTTAACTACCGCAACCCATGCGCCACGATCGGTGTAGTAATCCACTACCGACAGCTCGTACTTCGCCAGACGATCCTTCAGGAACACCATACGTTTATAGGCGTCAGTAGAGTACTGGCTGTTGGGATAGCCACGAACCAGTTTGGAGAAGTCGTTAAAGGCATCGCGCGCGTGTTGCGGGTCGCGGTCAGAACGGTCGACGCCGAAGAAGCCCTGCAGCGCACTGTCATCCAACGCCATATTTGTCAGACCACGCATATAAATAACGTAATCAATGTTAGGATGGGTCGGGTTCAGGCGCACAAAGCGATCGATAGCGGCCTGAGCCAGCGGTAGATCGGCGTTTTTGTAGTACGCATAAATCAGGTCCAACTGTACCTGTTGGGAATAAGGTCCAAAGGGATAACGGTTATCCAACGCTTCCAGTTGCGTTATTGCCTGTTTCCAGTTACCGTCCTGCAGCTTTTGCTGAGCGGTCGCGTAGATCTCATTCGGCGGATTATCGGGCACCTCCTCCTTTGAGCCAGAGCAACCCACCAAAGCCAGGCTCAGTGTGGCTGCTGCCACCAGGTATTTCATGCGCGTCATGACGTTTTGACTTCCTCAAAATGTTTATGCGGGAGAATCTCTGTTCCTGCTCCCGATTAAGACCAGCTACAATAGCACACTATATTAAACGGCAAAGCCGTAAAACCCAACGTTAAAACGAAGAAGCTGTATATGGCACAACGAGTACAACTCAACGCAACGGTGTCCGAAAATCAACTCGGACAACGCTTAGATCAGGCTTTGGCCGAATTGTTCCCGGATTATTCGCGTTCGCGCATAAAAGAATGGATCCTTGACCAGAGAGTGCTGGTAAACGGCTGCGTCAGCGACAAGCCGAAAGAGAAAGTGCTGGGGGGAGAGACGATTGCTATCGATGTTGAAATCGAAGAAGAAGTCCGTTTCCAACCGCAGGATATTCCGCTCAATATCGTTTATGAAGATGATGACATCCTCGTAATTAATAAACCGCGCGATTTAGTTGTGCACCCCGGCGCGGGCAACCCTGACGGTACTGTGCTGAATGCGCTGTTGCACTACTATCCGGCCATTGCTGACGTGCCGCGGGCGGGGATCGTGCACCGTCTTGATAAAGACACCACCGGTTTAATGGTGGTAGCAAAGACTATCCCAGCGCAAACCCGGCTGGTGGAATCCCTGCAACTGCGTGAAATTACCCGTGAATATGAAGCGGTGGCGATTGGTCATATGACGGCTGGCGGAACGGTTGAAGAACCGATTAGCCGTCACCCGACCAAGCGTACGCATATGGCGGTACATCCCATGGGGAAACCGGCGGTGACGCACTATCGGATCATGGAGCATTTTCGCATTCATACTCGTTTGCGTTTGCGCCTCGAGACCGGTCGTACGCACCAGATTCGCGTGCACATGGCGCACATCACCCATCCGCTGGTGGGCGATCAGGTTTATGGGGGACGCCCGCGTCCGCCTAAAGGTGCGTCGGAAGAGTTCATCACTGCTCTGCGTAAGTTCGACCGCCAGGCTCTCCACGCCACGATGCTGCGCTTATACCATCCGATCAGCGGTATTGAGATGGAATGGCATGCGCCAATTCCGCAGGATATGGTTGATTTGATCGATGCCATGCGCGCTGATTTTGAAACTCATAAAGACGATATCGACTGGTTATGACTAAAGTGATTGTACCGCAATGGCCGATGCCGGAAGGCGTGGCTGCCTGTAGTTCCACGCGCGTTGGCGGGGTGAGTTTATCGCCATACGATTCACTTAACCTCGGCGCTCATTGCGGAGACAATCTGCAGCATGTAGAAGAGAACCGTCGGCGCATGTTCGCCGCCGGCGGTCTGCCGTCATACCCGGTGTGGCTGGAACAGGTTCACGGTACGGCAGTGTTGAAACTCGACGGCGGGCCGTACGCTTCAAAGCGCGCGGATGCGTCATACTGCAATGTGCCGGGTACGGTATGCGCGGTAATGACCGCAGATTGCCTGCCGGTGCTTTTTTGTAACCGCGCGGGTACGGAAGTTGCGGCTGCTCATGCCGGCTGGCGAGGTCTTTGCGAAGGCGTGCTGGAAGAAACCGTTGCCTGTTTTGCCGATAGCCCGGAAAACATTATGGCCTGGCTTGGCCCCGCCATCGGGCCGGATGCGTTTGAGGTCGGCCCGGAAGTGCGCGAAGCCTTTGTGGCAAAAGATGCTCAAGCGGAGCGCGCATTTCGCCCTGCGGGTGAGAAGTATTTTGCTGATATCTATCAGCTTGCTCGTCAGCGTCTGACGGGCGTTGGCGTTGAGCAGATTTTTGGCGGCGACCGCTGCACCCTCAGCGAAAAAGATGATTTTTTCTCTTATCGTCGCGACAAGACGACGGGTCGTATGGCAAGTTTCATCTGGCTGATATAACCTGCCGAGCTAAGACGATCCAGAAGGCAAACTTATTTTTGCATAGTTCAGGTCTTTAACCTTGAATAATTGAGGGATGACCTCATTTAATCTCCAGTAGCAAATTTGACCTGTTATGGGAGGAGTTATGCGTCTGGATCGTCTTACCAATAAATTCCAGCTTGCTCTTGCCGATGCCCAGTCTCTTGCGCTTGGGCACGACAACCAATTCATCGAACCTCTTCATCTAATGAGCGCCTTGCTGAATCAGGAAGGGGGATCGGTACGTCCTTTATTAACTTCGGCTGGCATTAACGCCGGAGAGTTACGCACCAATATTGAACAGGCGTTGAGCCGATTGCCGCAGGTGGAAGGTACCGGTGGCGATGTTCAACCGTCCCAGGATTTAGTGCGTATCCTTAACCTTTGCGACAAGCTGGCGCAAAAGAGAAAGGACAACTTTATTTCGTCAGAACTGTTCGTTCTGGCGGTACTTGAATCCCGCGGCACGCTGACCGACCTTTTAAAATCCGCCGGAGCCACAACCGCTAACGTGAGTCAGGCGATTGAACAAATGCGCGGAGGTGAAAGCGTGAACGATCAGGGAGCCGAAGACCAACGTCAGGCTTTGAAAAAATTTACCGTCGATCTAACCGAACGTGCCGAGCAGGGTAAGCTTGACCCGGTGATTGGCCGTGATGAAGAAATTCGTCGAACGATTCAGGTTCTGCAGCGTCGTACCAAAAATAACCCGGTGCTTATTGGTGAACCCGGCGTAGGTAAAACGGCCATTGTTGAAGGACTGGCGCAGCGGATCGTCAATGGTGAAGTACCGGAAGGATTGAAGGGGCGTCGGGTCCTGGCGCTCGATATGGGCGCGCTAGTGGCGGGTGCCAAGTATCGCGGTGAGTTTGAAGAACGCTTAAAAGGCGTGCTAAACGATCTCGCCAAGCAGGAAGGCAACGTCATCCTGTTTATCGATGAGCTGCACACGATGGTGGGCGCAGGTAAAGCAGACGGTGCCATGGACGCCGGGAATATGCTGAAACCGGCGCTGGCGCGTGGTGAGCTGCACTGCGTGGGCGCCACGACGCTGGATGAATATCGCCAGTACATTGAGAAAGACGCCGCGCTGGAGCGTCGTTTCCAGAAAGTGTTCGTTGCGGAACCGACGGTTGAAGATACCATTGCGATTTTGCGTGGTCTGAAAGAACGTTATGAACTGCACCACCACGTGCAGATCACTGACCCGGCGATTGTAGCGGCGGCTACGCTGTCCCACCGTTATATCGCTGACCGACAGCTGCCGGACAAAGCTATTGACCTGATCGATGAAGCTGCATCCAGTATCCGTATGCAGATTGACTCAAAACCGGAAGAGCTGGACAGACTCGATCGTCGCATCATTCAGCTCAAGCTGGAACAGCAGGCGCTGAAGAAAGAGTCTGATGAAGCCAGCATTAAGCGGTTGGATATGCTGAATGAGGAACTGGCGGATAAAGAGCGTCAATATTCAGTCTTAGAAGAAGAGTGGAAGGCTGAAAAAGCGTCGCTCTCCGGCACCCAGACGATTAAGGCCGAGCTGGAACAGGCTAAAATCGCGATTGAGCAGGCGCGTCGCGTCGGCGATCTGGCGCGGATGTCCGAGCTGCAGTACGGCAAGATCCCGGAACTGGAAAAACAGCTGGCGGCGGCAACGCAGTCTGAAGGCAAGACGATGCGCCTGCTGCGGAATAAAGTCACGGATGCGGAAATCGCGGAAGTGTTGGCTCGTTGGACGGGGATTCCGGTTGCGAGAATGCTCGAAGGCGAACGTGAGAAGCTGCTGCGTATGGAGCAGGAGCTGCATAGCCGCGTTATTGGTCAGAACGAAGCGGTTGAAGCGGTATCGAATGCGATCCGCCGTAGTCGTGCCGGGTTATCCGATCCTAACCGTCCGATTGGCTCGTTCCTGTTCCTCGGTCCTACTGGGGTAGGTAAAACAGAACTCTGTAAAGCGCTGGCTAACTTTATGTTTGACAGCGACGATGCAATGGTACGTATCGACATGTCAGAGTTTATGGAGAAACATTCCGTTTCACGTCTGGTTGGGGCGCCTCCGGGATACGTCGGTTATGAAGAAGGTGGCTATCTCACTGAGGCGGTCCGCCGTCGTCCTTATTCCGTCATCCTGCTGGATGAAGTGGAAAAAGCGCATCCGGATGTCTTTAACATTCTGCTGCAGGTACTGGACGATGGACGTTTGACTGACGGGCAGGGGAGAACGGTCGACTTCCGCAATACGGTTGTCATTATGACCTCCAACCTCGGTTCGGATCTCATTCAGGAACGTTTTGGTGCGCTGGATTACAGTCACATGAAAGATCTGGTGCTGGGTGTGGTTAGTCAAAGCTTCCGCCCGGAGTTTATCAACCGTATTGATGAAGTGGTTGTCTTCCACCCGTTAGGTGAAAAACACATTGCTTCTATTGCGCAGATTCAGCTGCAGCGGTTGTATAAACGACTGGAGGAGCGCGGCTACGAAGTCCACCTCTCTGATGAGGCGCTGAAGCTGCTGAGCGAAAATGGGTACGATCCGGTTTATGGCGCACGTCCTCTGAAACGTGCTATCCAGCAGCAGATCGAAAACCCCCTGGCACAGCAGATTCTTTCCGGTGAGCTGATACCAGGTAAAGAAGTGCAGCTGGTCGTGAAAAATGACCGGATAGTGGCAGTGCAGTAAATCACAAAACAGCAAAAACGGGCCCCCTGGGCTCGTTTTTGTTTAAAAACCAGGCAATAATTTAATCTCAGCCGATATTTTGGCCAAAAATTAAGCAGGTGAGGTTTTTTTTTAAAATTCCCCTTGCCACTTCAGAATTACTCCCTATAATGCGCCTCCACTGACACGGAACAACGGCACAAGCCGCCGGGTCAGCGGGATTCAGCAATGAATACCGGCAGAGAAAAGCGAAATTAAACGCTTGACTCTGAATGAGGAAAGCGTAATATACGCCACCTCGCAACGGTGAGCGAAAGCCGCGTTGCACTGCTCTTTAACAATTTATCAGACAATCTGTGTGGGCACTCAAAGTGACATGGATTCTTAACGTCTTCGGACGAAAAATGAATACCAAGTCTCTGAGTGAACATACGTAATTCATTACGAAGTTTAATTCACGAGCATCAAACTTAAATTGAAGAGTTTGATCATGGCTCAGATTGAACGCTGGCGGCAGGCCTAACACATGCAAGTCGAACGGTAGCACAGAGAGCTTGCTCTCGGGTGACGAGTGGCGGACGGGTGAGTAATGTCTGGGAAACTGCCTGATGGAGGGGGATAACTACTGGAAACGGTAGCTAATACCGCATAACGTCGCAAGACCAAAGAGGGGGACCTTCGGGCCTCTTGCCATCAGATGTGCCCAGATGGGATTAGCTAGTAGGTGGGGTAACGGCTCACCTAGGCGACGATCCCTAGCTGGTCTGAGAGGATGACCAGCCACACTGGAACTGAGACACGGTCCAGACTCCTACGGGAGGCAGCAGTGGGGAATATTGCACAATGGGCGCAAGCCTGATGCAGCCATGCCGCGTGTATGAAGAAGGCCTTCGGGTTGTAAAGTACTTTCAGCGAGGAGGAAGGCGTTGTGGTTAATAACCGCAGCGATTGACGTTACTCGCAGAAGAAGCACCGGCTAACTCCGTGCCAGCAGCCGCGGTAATACGGAGGGTGCAAGCGTTAATCGGAATTACTGGGCGTAAAGCGCACGCAGGCGGTCTGTCAAGTCGGATGTGAAATCCCCGGGCTCAACCTGGGAACTGCATCCGAAACTGGCAGGCTAGAGTCTTGTAGAGGGGGGTAGAATTCCAGGTGTAGCGGTGAAATGCGTAGAGATCTGGAGGAATACCGGTGGCGAAGGCGGCCCCCTGGACAAAGACTGACGCTCAGGTGCGAAAGCGTGGGGAGCAAACAGGATTAGATACCCTGGTAGTCCACGCCGTAAACGATGTCGACTTGGAGGTTGTGCCCTTGAGGCGTGGCTTCCGGAGCTAACGCGTTAAGTCGACCGCCTGGGGAGTACGGCCGCAAGGTTAAAACTCAAATGAATTGACGGGGGCCCGCACAAGCGGTGGAGCATGTGGTTTAATTCGATGCAACGCGAAGAACCTTACCTACTCTTGACATCCAGAGAACTTAGCAGAGATGCTTTGGTGCCTTCGGGAACTCTGAGACAGGTGCTGCATGGCTGTCGTCAGCTCGTGTTGTGAAATGTTGGGTTAAGTCCCGCAACGAGCGCAACCCTTATCCTTTGTTGCCAGCGGTCCGGCCGGGAACTCAAAGGAGACTGCCAGTGATAAACTGGAGGAAGGTGGGGATGACGTCAAGTCATCATGGCCCTTACGAGTAGGGCTACACACGTGCTACAATGGCATATACAAAGAGAAGCGACCTCGCGAGAGCAAGCGGACCTCATAAAGTATGTCGTAGTCCGGATTGGAGTCTGCAACTCGACTCCATGAAGTCGGAATCGCTAGTAATCGTGGATCAGAATGCCACGGTGAATACGTTCCCGGGCCTTGTACACACCGCCCGTCACACCATGGGAGTGGGTTGCAAAAGAAGTAGGTAGCTTAACCTTCGGGAGGGCGCTTACCACTTTGTGATTCATGACTGGGGTGAAGTCGTAACAAGGTAACCGTAGGGGAACCTGCGGTTGGATCACCTCCTTACCTGAAAGAACCTGCCTTTGTAGTGCTCACACAGATTGTCTGATAGATGTAAAGAAGCAAGACGGCTGCGAAGTCGCGACACCTCGTGTCCCCTTCGTCTAGCGGTTAGGACTCCGCCCTTTCACGGCGGCAACAGGGGTTCGAATCCCCTAGGGGACGCCACTTGCTGGCTGTGAGTGAAAGGCACAACCAACCGATATCTCAAAACTCATCTTCGGGTGACGTTTGAGATATTTGCTCTTTAAAAATCTGGATCAAGCTGAAAATTGAAACGACACACAGCTAATGTGTGTTCGAGTCTCTCAAATTTTCGCGACACGACGATGTTTTACGAAACATCTTCGGGTTGTGAGGTTAAGCGACTAAGCGTACACGGTGGATGCCCTGGCAGTCAGAGGCGATGAAGGACGTGCTAATCTGCGAAAAGCGTCGGTAAGGTGATATGAACCGTTATAGCCGGCGATGTCCGAATGGGGAAACCCAGTGCAATTCGTTGCACTATCGTTTGATGAATACATAGTCAAACGAGGCGAACCGGGGGAACTGAAACATCTAAGTACCCCGAGGAAAAGAAATCAACCGAGATTCCCCCAGTAGCGGCGAGCGAACGGGGAGCAGCCCGGAGTCTGAATCAGCTTGTGTGTTAGTGGAAGCGTCTGGAAAGTCGCAGGGTACAGGGTGATACTCCCGTACACTAAAGCACACAGGTTGTGAACTCGAAGAGTAGGGCGGGACACGTGGTATCCTGTCTGAATATGGGGGGACCATCCTCCAAGGCTAAATACTCCTGACTGACCGATAGTGAACCAGTACCGTGAGGGAAAGGCGAAAAGAACCCCGGCGAGGGGAGTGAAAAAGAACCTGAAACCGTGTACGTACAAGCAGTAGGAGCCTCTTTATGGGGTGACTGCGTACCTTTTGTATAATGGGTCAGCGACTTATATTCTGTAGCAAGGTTAACCGTATAGGGGAGCCGCAGGGAAACCGAGTCTTAACTGGGCGTTAAGTTGCAGGGTATAGACCCGAAACCCGGTGATCTAGCCATGGGCAGGTTGAAGGTTGGGTAACACTAACTGGAGGACCGAACCGACTAATGTTGAAAAATTAGCGGATGACTTGTGGCTGGGGGTGAAAGGCCAATCAAACCGGGAGATAGCTGGTTCTCCCCGAAAGCTATTTAGGTAGCGCCTCGTGAACTCATCTTCGGGGGTAGAGCACTGTTTCGGCTAGGGGGTCATCCCGACTTACCAACCCGATGCAAACTACGAATACCGAAGAATGTTATCACGGGAGACACACGGCGGGTGCTAACGTCCGTCGTGAAGAGGGAAACAACCCAGACCGCCAGCTAAGGTCCCAAAGTCATGGTTAAGTGGGAAACGATGTGGGAAGGCCCAGACAGCCAGGATGTTGGCTTAGAAGCAGCCATCATTTAAAGAAAGCGTAATAGCTCACTGGTCGAGTCGGCCTGCGCGGAAGATGTAACGGGGCTAAACCATGCACCGAAGCTGCGGCAGCGACACTATGTGTTGTTGGGTAGGGGAGCGTTCTGTAAGCCGTTGAAGGTGGCCTGTGAGGGTTGCTGGAGGTATCAGAAGTGCGAATGCTGACATAAGTAACGATAATGCGGGTGAAAAACCCGCACGCCGGAAGACCAAGGGTTCCTGTCCAACGTTAATCGGGGCAGGGTGAGTCGACCCCTAAGGCGAGGCCGAAAGGCGTAGTCGATGGGAAACAGGTTAATATTCCTGTACTCGGTGTTACTGCGAAGGGGGGACGGAGAAGGCTATGTTGGCCGGGCGACGGTTGTCCCGGTTTAAGCATGTAGGCGGATGTTCCAGGTAAATCCGGAACGTTATTAACGCTGAGGTGTGATGACGAGGCACTACGGTGCTGAAGTGACAAATGCCCTGCTTCCAGGAAAAGCCTCTAAGCATCAGGTAACATCAAATCGTACCCCAAACCGACACAGGTGGTCAGGTAGAGAATACCAAGGCGCTTGAGAGAACTCGGGTGAAGGAACTAGGCAAAATGGTGCCGTAACTTCGGGAGAAGGCACGCTGATATGTAGGTGAAGTGGTTTACCCATGGAGCTGAAATCAGTCGAAGATACCAGCTGGCTGCAACTGTTTATTAAAAACACAGCACTGTGCAAACACGAAAGTGGACGTATACGGTGTGACGCCTGCCCGGTGCCGGAAGGTTAATTGATGGGGTTATCCGTAAGGAGAAGCTCTTGATCGAAGCCCCGGTAAACGGCGGCCGTAACTATAACGGTCCTAAGGTAGCGAAATTCCTTGTCGGGTAAGTTCCGACCTGCACGAATGGCGTAATGATGGCCAGGCTGTCTCCACCCGAGACTCAGTGAAATTGAACTCGCTGTGAAGATGCAGTGTACCCGCGGCAAGACGGAAAGACCCCGTGAACCTTTACTATAGCTTGACACTGAACACTGGTCCTTGATGTGTAGGATAGGTGGGAGGCTTTGAAGCGTGGACGCCAGTCTGCGTGGAGCCATCCTTGAAATACCACCCTTTAATGGCTGGTGTTCTAACGTGGGCCCCTAATCGGGGTTGCGGACAGTGTCTGGTGGGTAGTTTGACTGGGGCGGTCTCCTCCTAAAGAGTAACGGAGGAGCACGAAGGTCAGCTAATCCTGGTCGGACATCAGGAGGTTAGTGCAATGGCATAAGCTGGCTTGACTGCGAGCGTGACGGCGCGAGCAGGTGCGAAAGCAGGTCATAGTGATCCGGTGGTTCTGAATGGAAGGGCCATCGCTCAACGGATAAAAGGTACTCCGGGGATAACAGGCTGATACCGCCCAAGAGTTCATATCGACGGCGGTGTTTGGCACCTCGATGTCGGCTCATCACATCCTGGGGCTGAAGTAGGTCCCAAGGGTATGGCTGTTCGCCATTTAAAGTGGTACGCGAGCTGGGTTTAGAACGTCGTGAGACAGTTCGGTCCCTATCTGCCGTGGGCGCTGGAGAATTGAGGGGGGCTGCTCCTAGTACGAGAGGACCGGAGTGGACGCATCACTGGTGTTCGGGTTGTCATGCCAATGGCATTGCCCGGTAGCTAAATGCGGAAGAGATAAGTGCTGAAAGCATCTAAGCACGAAACTTGCCCCGAGATGAGTTCTCCCTGACTCCTTGAGAGTCCTGAAGGAACGTTGAAGACGACGACGTTGATAGGCCGGGTGTGTAAGCGCAGCGATGCGTTGAGCTAACCGGTACTAATGAACCGTGAGGCTTAACCTTACAACGCCGAAGATGTTTTGGCGGATTTGAGAGAAGATTTTCAGCCTGATACAGATAACAGAATTTGCCTGGCGGCAACAGCGCGGTGGTCCCACCTGACCCCATGCCGAACTCAGAAGTGAAACGCCGTAGCGCCGATGGTAGTGTGGGGTCTCCCCATGTGAGAGTAGGGAACTGCCAGGCATCAATTAAGTGAAGAGCCCATCCTGACGGATGGGCTTTTTGCGTTTCAGATAAGCAAAATCGTCCCGGCCAGCCATGCGTTCCCCTCCTTCCTTGTAATATAAAAGCCTGTCCAGAGGGACTTACCCTCATATTTCACTTCATCCCAGCCTGTCCGTTCGCGTTAATCTTGAATCGCCACAGTAAGAAATAAAATGTGATATTTATCACATATAAAATAATAACAATTATATAACATTTGGTTTACTAATTAATTTGTCTGAGTGAGTTGGGTCATCCAACACAGCAGATTGCAGTCTTTGCTGGAGCAGAATTACAATGACAGAAAGCAGTATTAGCGAACGTGAATCCCAGGATCACGGTGATACCCGGCGTCGTATATGGGCAATCGTAGGGGCATCATCAGGGAATTTGGTTGAATGGTTTGATTTCTACGTCTATTCATTTTGCTCACTCTACTTTGCGCACATCTTCTTTCCTTCTGGCAACACCACTACGCAATTGTTACAAACTGCAGGGGTCTTCGCTGCTGGTTTTCTGATGCGTCCGATCGGGGGCTGGATATTTGGGCGTATTGCCGATCGCCGTGGACGTAAAACCTCCATGCTTATCTCTGTTTGCATGATGTGTTTTGGTTCTCTGGTGATTGCCTGCTTGCCGGGTTATGCAACGATAGGGACCTGGGCTCCGGCTCTGCTATTGCTGGCTCGTTTATTCCAGGGTCTGTCCGTTGGCGGAGAATACGGTACCAGCGCTACCTATATGAGCGAAGTTGCCGTAGAAGGTAAAAAAGGCTTCTATGCCTCATTTCAGTACGTCACGCTGATTGGCGGCCAACTTCTGGCTGTACTTGTTGTTGTTGCGTTACAACAGATCCTCAGCGATGAGGCGCTGCATGCGTGGGGATGGCGGATCCCCTTCGCTCTCGGCGCAGTATTAGCCATCGTTGCCCTGTGGCTGCGCCGCCAGTTGGACGAAACCTCAAAACAGGAAACTCGCGCGTTAAAAGAAGCGGGATCGTTTAAAGGATTATGGCGTAACCGCAAGGCATTTATCATGGTGCTCGGATTCACTGCCGCAGGTTCATTAAGCTTTTATACCTTTACAACCTATATGCAGAAATATCTGGTCAACACCGCTGGCATGACGGCGGGTACCGCCAGCATGATTATGACCGCGGCTTTATTTGTTTATATGCTGGTTCAGCCGCTTTTCGGCGCGCTCTCGGATAAGATTGGCCGCCGGACCTCAATGCTCTGTTTTGGCGTACTTGTTACCGTCTTTACTGTCCCGATTCTCAATGCATTACAGAACGTGAGTTCGCCGTATGCGGCATTTGCTTTAGTAATATGTGCCCTGCTGATAGTGAGCTTTTATACCTCAATTAGCGGAATTCTGAAGGCTGAAATGTTTCCGGCACAGGTACGCGCCCTGGGGGTTGGGCTATCTTATGCAGTGGCGAATGCGCTATTTGGCGGCTCGGCCGAGTACGTCGCGCTGTCGTTAAAATCGGCAGGAATTGAGCACGCTTTTTACTGGTACGTGACCGTAATGGGAGCGATCGCATTCCTGGTGTCCCTGACGCTACATCGTAAAGGCAAGGGTCTACGTTTGTAGGCTTACTGATGTGCCAGCTGCCATACCGCATAGCCGGTAGTGGCACCTGCCACATCCCAGGCGAAATCCTTCCAGCTCCAGCCGCTCCCGGATGGGCGGCTGTCCCATAGCTCCTTCGATGCCCCTAAACTCACGGAAAACATAAAGCCAATGGCGGCACTACGGTCGCGGCTATAGCCCTGATGTTGGGCATATTCGTTGCCTGCGGCGGAAAGCATGGCTGAGGCGAGGAAGTGTTGGGCTTTATCCTGGCCACTCCATGCATCATTAGCCATATGGCTGCAGCCGGTCAGTAATAATAGTGGGACAATAAGCATGATGACGCGCATACTAATTCCAGAAAAAGCCCCGCTGGGCGGGGCGAGAATTCAGAGAATACGGCTGATAAGACGGTCGATTCGAATACGTCGCAGACGCCTGATCAGTTTGCGTACCTTTATCGGGTAATCGGCAATACTTTGCAAATCGCGATAATGCTGAACGATCGTAGTATGTTTGCGGATGAGATTGAGCTCTTTTTCACGCATTGCGCCAAGCTGATGTTTCGGGTCGTGGATAAGAATCGCGTTCTCTAAATCCAGTCGCCAGGCGCGCGGGTTCAAGTTGTTGCCGGTCAGCAGCATCCATTCGTCATCAACCCACATGCCTTTCAGGTGGTAGCTGTTATCGTCGTCCTTCCATAAACGGACAATCAGCTGATCGGTGTTGACATAATACTGTAGTCGGCTCAGAAAGCGCCGCAGATTGATTTCATAAAGGTAGGGCAGCGCGCCGATAATTTTAAACGGCTGATCTTCCGGTATATAGAAATCATTAGCGGTTTTATCACCAACAATAATTTCAACTTTCTTCCCGCTGCGTAGCAGCTGAATGATATTACGCACTAGCAGAGCGGGCAGGTTGAAATAAGGGGTGCAGATAGTCAGCTTATGCTCAGCGCAGGGCATCAGATGGAAAATGGTTTTATTCAACAGGCTGGTCTTCCCCAGACCAACTAAAGGGGTAACCGACAGCTGATCTTCATCAGCATTGCCGAGAAAATGATAGCCGCTATCGCGGAGTTCCTGGCGATACTGACGGATGTCATTTTTGATTTCCGGACTTTTTGGCCGATCGGCCCTGTCAAGGCGGTTAACTCCACGCCCTTGCACCAGGTTATTCTCAACCCAGTCGAACATCACATCGGCCATTTTACCGTTGCGAATGCACTGGTAGCGGTCATAGCGATACTTATCGTGCTGATGCAGGTAAACGTCATTCAGACTGGCGCCGCTGTAGAGCACGCTGTCATCAATGATAAAGCCTTTGAAATGGAGAACGCCGAGCGCTTCCCGGGTATTGACCGGAACGCCATAAACCGGGATGTCAACACCGGGGTTTTCCTGAGCCATGCGGCAGTACCAGTCGGCATTGGTGTTTGACGCCGCGGCGCCAATACGCCCGCGCTGGGCGCGATGCCAGTCGACCAGCACCTGCACATCTAATTCTGGACGCTGACGCTTAGCGTCATATAGCGCCTGCAAAATGCCTTTGCCGCCATCATCCTGTTCCAGATAAAGCGCAATGATACAAATACGCTGGGTGGCTTGAGCTATCCTGGCCAGTAACGCTTGCCGAAAATCTGCCGGAGCGTAAAAGAACTCGATATCATCAACTGACTGAGAAAGCTTAGGGAGTTGGGCAAGGTGTTGTTGATGTTTATTGCGTTTAAATTTTGACAACATCACAGTGCGTTTCTTCTCTGTTTATTGAAGGGTCTTCTGTACCATGCAGACGACGTAAGCGGGCAATAATACCATTACTGCCCGTTAAAGTAGTCAACAATTGCGGCCAGCCGTTTGTAATTGCTCAGGTACAAGCTGTAGAGACAAACTGACAATCCCATCTTCAAGCTGAATATCAACCGAGAATCCTAGCTTTCTGGCAAGGCCGATCATGCCTTTATTATTCGGCATGGTAATACCATTCAGCCGCTGCAGGCCGTGGTTTTGCGTATAGGCAATCAGCTTTTCGAGGAGCTTGCGGCCTAAACCCATACCTTTCAGGTCGGAGCGCACCAGGACGGCAAACTCGGCATCGATATTATCCGGGTCGGAGATCGCCCGCGTCACGCCGAGGATCTCATCCCCCTCGGCCGTGGTGCGCACAGCAACAAAGGCCATTTCTCGATCGTAGTCGATCTGCGTCATATTGGCTAAATCATCATGGGTAAATTCGTTGATTTCGCTGAAGTAACGATAATAGAGATCTTCCTTTGTGACCTGAGCGATAAAGGCCATCAGCTGCGGCTCATCTTCCGGGAGTATGGGACGGAAAAGGCAGCGTTCGCCATTCTTCATCACCACCCACTCCTCCTGCTGCTGTGGATAAGGGCGTATGGCGAGGCGGCTTTCGCTGTCGCCGGTGAAAGGGGCGAGCGTTAACGTGACGTCAAGCGCGGTGAACTCGTGGCCGGAAGCCAGAAGAGGGTGAATATCCAGGCGCTGTATTTCCGGGCAGTCGACGATCAAATTCGATACCTGTACCAGTAGCTGGCTCAGGCCGGGTATATCAAGCGGGCGCAGCGCGCTGCGCCCGCGCACTTTTTTACTTTTGATGGCCTGGATAACGAGGTAGCGCGCAAGGTTCATATTCAGCGGCGGGAGCGCGACGGCGGCCTGATCCTCAGCCCGCCATTCGACGCCGCCTTCTCCCAGCATGATCAGCGGCCCAAAAACCGGATCGTGCTCAACCACAACCCGCAGCTCTTGCGCTCCGGCGCGATTAGCCATGCTTTGCACCAGCAGCCCGTGAATACGCGCCTGAGGCCAGGTCATTTTGACGCGATCGAAGATCGCATCCGCGGCCTGCTGTACCTCGGTTGCCGTGCGCAGATAAAGCATAACCCCCTGAACTTCCGACTTATGCGGAATATCGGGCGAGCGTAGCTTCAGAGCGACGGGGTAGCCAATCTGCTCGGCGATATGTACAGCCTCGGCGCTATCGGCGGCAATCCACGTTGGCAGAGTATGAATACCGTAAGCGCGCAGCACGGGGCTCACTTCATGGGTATCCAGCGACGTTGCGCCTTCATTCATTGCGCGTTGCAGCAGGCTGTGCGCTTCGGCAGTGTTAGTGGTTAACGAATCTGACAGGACCGGAGTTTCCCTGAGCTGTTTCTGGTTACGCCGGTACTCCACCATGTGCATAAAAGCGGTAATCGTTCCCTCAGGCGTTCGATAGGTCGGCAGCCCCGCATCGCTAAACAGACGCCGCGCTTCTTGTGAAGAGAACTCACCGCACCAGTTGGTGAGAACCGTAACGTATTTGCCGCGCGGATGACGCTTCAGAGCGTCAATCAGCGCCAGCGCGCTCTCTGTCCCCGGCGCGGCAGCGCTGGGGGAATGGATCACCAGTAGCGCATCGTAGTCATGGCTATCCAGCAATATGTTCAGCGCTTTGAGGTAATGCTCGCTGCTGGCGTCATCGCGGAGATCCAGCGGGTTGGCGATAGCGATAGTTTCCGGTAATGCCTGACGGAGAGCGCTGCTGGTCTCTTCGCTGAGAGCGGCGAGTTTGCCGTTGCGCAGCCAGAGCTCATCCAGCGCCAGCGCAGCCGGAGCGGCGCCGTTGCTGATAATCATCAGTTTCTCGCCGCGCAGCGGGCGCATGTGGCTGAGGGTTTCGACCGCAGAGAACAGCTCGTGCGTATCCTGTACCCGCAATAAGCCTGCGCGCTGAATAGCGGCGTCCCACGCCGGATCCATGCCGGAGTTGACGTGCAGGAGCTTCTGCGCAGCCGGACTGCGTCCGCTTTTAATCACCAGGATCGGCTTATTACGCGATGCGCTACGGGCCGCCGAGACAAAGCGGCGGGCATCGCTGAGGTGTTCGAGATAGAGCAAAATCGCGCTGGTTTTACTGTCGCGAGCGAGGAAATCAAGCAGGTCATCAACGTCGATGTCCAGGCTATCGCCCAGCGCAATAAAGTAAGAGAAACCCATCTCACGCTGCTGAGCCCAGTCGAGGATAGTATTGGAGACCGCCGCCGATTGCGAAATAAACGCCAGTTTACCGCGATGTATAGGCACCGGCGAAAAGCTGGCGTTAAGACCCTGCCACGGCGCAAGCAGGCCAAGACTGTTCGGGCCGAGCAGCCGCATCTGATAGCGGGCGGCACATTCCAGCAGAGCGGGATACTGTTCGGGTATGGAAGAGAGAATGATGCAGGTTTTGCACCCTTTTTGCCCCAGCGCTTCCAGCAGCTCAAGGTTTCTGCGGGCGTTGGTGCAAAGCACGGCGAGATCGGGCGTGAAGGGCAGGCTATCGACGTCAGGCCAGGCCAGTACGCCCTGAACCGCTTTCCACGCTGGCGTAACGGGGAGGACGGGGCCGTTAAACCCGCCAGCCAGCAGGTTGCGCATCATCAGATAACCGGCGCGCTGTGGTTTCATTGACGCGCCAATAACGGCGATCGACTTTGGCCGCAGCAATGCTTCCAGGCCTCGTTGGCTCATACCGGTCTCCTTTGATCCCCAGTGACCGAATGATTTTAAACGTTTTCTATCAGTTGTGCTGTGATACTGCCCTTATGCTGGGTTTTTCCTGCCAGGTAGCGCGTTCTGAATAAGCTGAAGTGATCGCCAAGAGCCGCGGCCGCGGTTTTATCCCCCGCCAGATCCAGCAGCGCAATCGCGACTTCGGCGGTACAGTATTGACCTTCTGCGTGCGCTTCCCGTAGGTGATAAGCGGAGATGCGCGACAGATCGACGGAAATCATCGGCAGCGCGTCAAGCCAGGGGCTTTTGCGGAACATTTTTCGCGCTTCGGGCCAGGTGCCATCAAGCATGATAAACAGCGGTGGTTTACCCGGGAGCGGGGAATCAAGAACCTGACGCTCTGCGTCGGCATAAGACGCAGGAAAAACCACCATCGGCTGATATTGCGGGTCGGCGACTAAATCCAGCAGCGCCTGCGGTGGTTCGGTTCGTGACCACTGAAAGGCTTCGGTATCCGGCAGGATATCGGCAATCAGGCGTCCGGTATTGCTGGGCTTCATTGGCTCGGTATCGAACATGACCAGGCAAAAACGGCTGGTAGCGGCAACCGGGTTGAGGGTGGCGCAGAGGCACTGTTTCAACGGTAGCAAGCAGCGCTGGCAGCGGTGGATGCGGTTGCCGCGAGCAAGAAAAGGCCGGGTGGCGCGCGCGAGGCGTTCGGCGCGAAGGCGGAGGACGGCGTTATCAGTCATGGGGATCGCTAAGAAAAAACGCCATTGTCGCAGAGGTGAAAACGGGGCACAAGCGGTGCCCCGTGAGGTTTACTGCTGGCCTGCTTCATTTAGCCAGCTATCGAAAGGCGCTTTGGGGACGGCGCCATTCAGCATGTCGATGACTTCGCCATTTTTAAACATCATAATGGTCGGGATGCTGCGAATGCGGAAGCGAGCGCTCAGTTCGCGTTCCATCTCGGTATTCACTTTCACGAAACGCATTTCACCGCTGCGTTCTTCAGCCACATCTTCAAAGATTGGCGCAAAGTTACGGCAGGGGCCGCACCACGGCGCCCAGAAATCAACAACAACGGGCAGATCGTCCTTCAGCAGTTTATCCAGCGTTGCCCCGGTCGCGTTGATCACATCGCCATCAAAAAGATCGTGACCGCAGCGCCCGCATTTCGCGCCATCGGCGCTACGATCGTCGGGGATGCGGTTCAGAGCCTGACAACTGGCACAAACGGTATTCATAACTAACCTCTGGTTATGGGTTGCAGCGCGGCACGTGGCCGATTTGTTTCTGTAATGTTACATATTATCGATGCACAGCTAATAAAGGACAATGAGTTTTATTCAATGAATACGATAGACTCAGGCTTTTAAATGAAATAATGGCTAAGTGATGACACATCGGGTAATCTGCGCGCTTCGCGCAGCGCAGGTGGAGAAAATGAATGAGCGACGACGAACTGAAAAATAAAAGCGGCAAGGTCAAAGTGATGTATGTCCGCAGTGATGATGATTCTGACCGACGTACCCATAACCCGCGTACCGGGAAGGGCGGGGGACGTCCAGGAAAGTCTCGTGTTGACGGTCGTAACCGCCCTGCGCGCGATGAAAAAGAGAGCCGCGGTGGCGATCGTAAACGTGACGATCGCAAGCGTGAAGGCTTTGGCGGTGAGAGTTCCTCTCCGTGGCGTACCGTATCCCGCGCTCCGGGTGATGAGGCGCCGGTAAAAGCGGATCACGGCGGGATCAGCGGAAAAAGCTTTATCGATCCTGAAGTGCTGCGTCGCCAGCGCGCGGAAGAAACCCGCGTCTATGGTGAAAACGCTTGCCAGGCGCTCTTCCAGAGCCGTCCGGACGCCATTGTACGCGCCTGGTTTATCCAGAGCGTGACCCCGCGCTTCAAAGAAGCGCTGCGCTGGATGGCGGCGAATCGTAAAGCCTATCACGTGGTTGATGAAGCCGAGCTGGCGAAAGCGTCCGGCACTGAACACCATGGCGGGGTTTGCTTCCTGATTAAAAAGCGCCATGGCACTTCCGTTGAGCAGTGGGTAGCTAAAGCCGATGCTGAAGATTGTGTTCTGGCGCTGGAAGATGTCGGTAACCCGCATAACCTCGGCGCGATTATGCGCAGCTGCGCGCACTTTGGCGTCAGGGGCGTGGTGGTGCAGGATGCTGGCGTTATGGAATCCGGCGCCGCGATTCGTACTGCGGAAGGCGGCGCGGAACACGTTGAACCGATTACGGGCGACAGCTTTATTGATACGCTTGAGCGCTTCCGTAAAGCGGGCTACGCGATTGTTTCTACTTCCAGCCATAACGGGACTCCGCTGTTTAAAGCCGAGCTGCCGAAGAAAATGGTGCTGGTGTTAGGCCAGGAGAGTGACGGTCTTTCCGACGCCGCTATTTCCAGCGCCGATCTGAACATCGCGATTGAAGGCACCGGTAACGTTGAAAGCCTGAACGTGTCCGTAGCCACCGGCGTGCTGCTGGCTGAATGGTGGCGTCAGAACAAGGCGTAACACCTTGTCTCAGCGTCAAAATGCCAGCGTAATGCTGGCATTTTCATTTTCAGAGCTATTCGCTTTCAGCCGGCAGCCGGGGTACCCAGTCAATCGGCGCTTCGCCGCGTTCGGCCAGCCACTGATTCGCCTGCACGAAATGATTACTGCCAAAGAACCCGCGGTGGGCGGAGAGCGGCGACGGGTGCGGCGCTTTGAGCACGCAGTGGCGCTGGCGATCGATTATCGCGCCTTTCTTCTGCGCATGCGAACCCCATAGCAGAAATACCACGCCTTCCCGATGCTGGTTAATCAATGAAATCACTTTATCGGTAAAGGTCTCCCATCCGAGGCTGGCGTGCGAGTGCGCCTGCCCGGCACGAACCGTTAATACGGTATTGAGCAGCAAAACACCCTGACGCGCCCAGCTTTCGAGATAACCGTGAGTCGGGCGCTGAAAGCCCGGTATCGTCCCTTCCAGCTCCTTGTACATATTCAGCAGCGACGGCGGTATCTGAATTCCTGGCAGAACCGAGAAGGCCAGGCCGTGCGCCTGCCCGGGTCCGTGATAAGGATCCTGGCCGAGGATCACCACTTTGACGTCGCTTAACTCCGTATAACGAAACGCGTTAAAGACATCTTTTTGCGGGGGATAGATGGTGATTCCCGATTGGCGTTCTTCAGCTACGGTTTTCAGGGTATTAACAAACCAGGGTTGCTGCTTCTCTTCTGCCAGCACGTCATGCCAGGTTAATGGGGTGGTCATTTTGCTCTCCTGCAAAGTGTCATCGCCATAGCTTAACTGCATCTTTCAACATCACAAAATTTGCTCCGCGCGATTGCCGTTTTTCATGCAAAAAAAATTGAAAATTTACAAATTTATTTGGTGTCTGGCACGGCGTAACTTGATGTAAAACAATAATATCCAGCTATGACCACTTTTGTGATGTGGTTTTTGTTGATTTAAATCAAAGAATGCCGGGTGCCCGGCTGATATATATACACTCATAGAACAATGGTTTTACCAATTGGCCGCGAAGGCCAATAATCGAACAAACCCTGCCTGGGAGGCAAAAAATGATTACTGGTATCCAAATTACTAAAGCTGCAAACGACGACCTGCTGAACTCTTTCTGGCTGCTGGATAGCGAAAAAGGCGAAGCCCGCTGCCTGTGCGCAAAGGCCGGTTTTGCTGAAGATGACGTGGTTGCGGTGAGCAATCTGGGCGAGATCGAATACCGTGAAATTCCGGTAGACGTGAAACCTGAAGTCCGCGTTGAAGGCGGCCAGCACCTGAACGTTAACGTTCTGCGTCGCGAAACTCTGCTGGATGCGGTTGAACATCCGGAAAAATACCCGCAGCTGACCATTCGCGTGTCTGGCTATGCGGTACGTTTTAACTCACTGACTCCGGAACAGCAGCGCGACGTTATCGCCCGTACTTTTACCGAAAGCCTATAAGTTTAAGTTTTGATATAAAAACGCCGGGATATCCCGGCGTTTTTTTACTCTTCGTTTGACTGCTGCGGTGTATCCGCTGCGCTTGGTTTACGACGCTTGCCAATATTTTTGGTATCGCGGTGGCGTTTTTTGACGCGCGGCTTCTCTTTTTCTTTCTCTTTCTTCTCTGCTCGCTTCGCTAAAACCTTCTTGGAGGGTTTACCGGTTTGCTTCTCGCTGGGCGCGCGGGTTGTCGGGCGCAGTTCATCGATAACGCGAGCTTTTAACGGCTCTTCAATATAGCGGCCAATTTTACCCAGCAGCAGGTGGTCGTGGGCTTCAACCAGAGAAATGGCGGTTCCTTTTTTACCCGCGCGCCCGGTACGACCGATACGGTGCAAGTAGATATCCGCCGTGCGCGGCAAGTCGAAATTGAATACGTGACTCACGTCCGCGATATCGATACCGCGGGCGGCAATGTCGGTAGCGATTAATACATTAATACGGCCATCGGTGAGACGGCTAATCGCTTCATTACGTTTCGCCTGTACCATCTCGCCTTCCAGCCAGCAGGTATTGATACCCGCTTCACGCAGCCAGCCCGCCAGTTCATGCACGCGCTCGCGCTTGCGTACGAAGACGATAGAACGCGTCGCTTCCGGCTGCTTCAGAAGATGCACGAGGAGGGCGGTTTTATGCTTGATGTCATCCGCGCGGTAATACCACTGATGGATCTTTTTACGTTCGCGAGTGGATGGGGTCGCCGAAACTTCCGCCGGCTCTTCCAGCAGACGCTCGGCAAAATCCTTAATGGCGTCGCCTTCGAGGGTGGCGGAGAACAGCATGGTCTGCTTACGCCAGCGGGTTTCACCGGCGATATGTTCGATATCCTGCGCGAAGCCCATGTCCAGCATGCGGTCAGCTTCATCAAGGATCAGCGTTTCAACGGCGCGGCAATCAAAGTTTTCTTCTTTAATATATTGCAGCAGGCGACCGGTCGTGGCGACCACGATGTCCTGGTTCTCGCTGAACACTTCGGCATGGTTCATATAGGCGACACCGCCGGTGATCGTGGCGATATCCAGATGAGTATGTTTTGCCAGTTCACGCGCATGGTCGGCAACCTGCATCGCCAGTTCGCGAGTGGGGGTCAGGATAAGGATGCGCGGCGGACCAGACTTCTTGCGCGGAAAATCGAGCAGATGCTGCAACGCTGGCAGGAGATACGCCGCCGTTTTACCGGTGCCGGTCGGGGCTGAACCGAGAATATCACGGCCATCAAGCGCAGGCGGAATAGCGGCGGCCTGAATGGCTGTCGGGCGTGTGAAACCTTTATCCTGGAGTGCGTCCAGCAGGTTTTCGTCGAGTTCAAGTTCGGAAAAAGTCGTTACAGTCATGATCTACCTCTGAGTGGACCGCCGATTATAGACGTTACGGACGCAATGTTCATCTGTTTGTAAGGCTATCTGTTCTCCGGTATTGTGCATAGCCTTAAGCTCAGAAGTTTTTTGCCCGCAAGGTTATCGAGGATGTCCCAGTCGAAGTTTGCGCTGCCGCGCAATGGTTTTACGTTTAAGCAGTTTTTTGTCGCCCACGACCGATGCGCGATGAAAGTGGGTACCGACGGTATTTTACTTGGCGCATGGGCGCCGATCGCCCAGGTTAAACGCGTGCTGGATATCGGCGCCGGCAGCGGTCTGTTAGCGCTGATGCTCGCGCAGCGAACCGGGGAGACGGTTATCGTAGATGCTGTGGAGCTGGATGAAGAGGCGGCAGCGCAGGCGCAAGAAAACGCTGCGGATTCTCCATGGGCCGGGCGTCTGCAGATTCATCAGGCGGATATTCAGCAATGGCAGCCGCCGCAAACCCGGCGCTACGAGCTGATTGTCAGCAATCCGCCCTTTTTTGCCGACGGCGTGCCTTGCGCAACCTCGCAGCGCGAGCAGGCTCGTTATACTTCCTCACTCGATCATGCGACATTATTAACCTGCGCCGCCGAGTTGATTACGGAGGAGGGATTTTTCTGCGTCGTGCTTCCGGTCGACATTGGAAACGCCTTTGTGCAACGGGCGCAGAATATGGGCTGGCATCTGCGTCTGCGTACCGATGTTGCGGAAACGGAAATGCGTCCGCCGCATCGGGTTCTGTTGGCTTTTTCTCCAACGCCTGGAGACGAGTGCTTTAGCGACAGGTTGATTATCCGTGGGCCGGAGCAGCAGTATTCCGAAGGTTTTACCGCTTTGACCCAGGATTTTTATCTTTTTATGTGAGCCAGCGGCGAGAGCACAGATGGCCCGCTATCCGGCAGCTGTTCCGGATAGTCGAGCGTATAGTGCAGCCCTCGGCTCTCTTTACGTAGCATGGCGCAGCGCACAATCAGCTCGGCAACCTGTACCAGGTTACGCAGCTCCAGTAAATTATTGGAGACGCGAAAGCGGGCGTAGTATTCGTCCAGCTCCTGCTGCAGCATATTAATGCGGCGCAGGGCGCGCTCGAGGCGGCGGGTGGTGCGCACGATGCCGACATAGTCCCACATCAGCAAGCGCAACTCATGCCAGTTATGCTGAATCACGACCAGTTCATCCGGTATTTCGACCTGACTTTCGTCCCACGATGGCAGTTCGTTGACCGCCTGCGCGAAAGGCATGCGCTTAACAATATCCTCGGCGGCGGACCATCCGTAGACAAGGCACTCAAGCAGCGAGTTTGACGCCATGCGGTTCGCGCCGTGTAATCCGGTATAGCTCACTTCGCCGATGGCATACAGTCCGTCGACGTCTGTACGCCCGTTATCATCAACCATGACGCCGCCGCAGGTGTAGTGCGCTGCGGGAACGACGGGCACCGGCTCTTTAGTCAGATCGATGCCAAGCCCCAGAAGCTTCTCGTAGATCATCGGGAAGTGGTGGCGAATAAATTCTGCGGGTTTATGGCTGATATCAAGATACATGCAGTCAGCGCCCAGGCGTTTCATCTCATGATCGATGGCTCTGGCGACGATATCGCGCGGGGCCAGCTCGCCGCGCTCGTCAAACTCCGGCATAAACCGCGTGCCGTCCGGGCGTTTCAACAGGGCGCCCTCGCCGCGCAGCGCTTCCGTTAACAGGAAGTTGCGCGCTTGCGGATGGTACAGCGCGGTTGGGTGAAACTGATTAAATTCGAGATTGGCGACCCGACAGCCGGCACGCCAGGCCATCGCGATACCATCGCCGGAAGAGACGTCAGGATTCGTTGTATACTGGTAAACTTTCGCCGCGCCGCCGGTTGCCAGCACTACGGCTTTTGCGCTACAGGTTTCAACCGCTTCTTTATTACGATTCCAGATCCACGCGCCCACCACCCGGCGCGTACCGGGCAGGCCGATTTTATCGGAGATAATCAGGTCAACGGCGTTGCTGCGCTCCAGCACGCGGATGTTGGGGTGGGCCAGCGCCTGGCTCACCAGGGTGGTTTCAACGGCTTTACCGGTCGCATCGGCGGCATGGAGGATTCTGCGGTGACTGTGCCCCCCCTCGCGGGTCAGATGGTAGCTCTCCTCACCGTTCGCCTGTACCTGGGTATCGAACAAGACGCCCTGATCGATCAGCCACTGAACGCAGGGTTTGGCGTTGCTCGCCACAAACGACACCGCATGGCGATCGCAAAGACCCGCCCCGGCGATCAACGTATCCTCGATGTGGGATTCCACGCTGTCGGTTTCATCAAACACGGCGGCAATTCCGCCCTGCGCGTAAAAAGTAGAACCTTCACTGATAGGGCCTTTGCTGAGAACCGTGACCGTGCAGCGCTCCGCCAGGCGTAAGGCAAGGGATAATCCGGCAGCGCCGCTGCCAATAATCAGCACATCACAGGAGGAATCGGAAGTTGTTTTCATAGCCTTTGTTTAATTTACTAAACACAATAAGCGAACAATAGCACCAGCCCGCGAGAAATCGTACAATTTTTTTACTCATTGTTGTGAGGGCTAAACATTACGGCTTAATGAGGCGGGCGGGGAAGCGAAAAAAGGTTTTGCGAAGCGGCTCGTTAGCTTCAGATTTTATAGTGAAATAAAAGCCGGGTTACGTTACCCTTCTGGCGGGTCTTGCGCTTTTTCTTATTATCTTACATATCGTTTAGCTACCGGGACATATAATGAGAGATAACAATCCGTCAGCCGGTGCCGGACGAAAAACAAAGGCGTAACGGAACTTTATTGTTTTCAGACACTCCAACCCTCTGCTTGCTCATTTATGCAGTAATTGGGTGGTGTTTTTGAATACGCATGGGAATTGGGTTTGGGGAGACATTACCTCGGATGAGCGAGCAGTTAACGGATCAGGTCCTCGTTGAACGGGTCCAGAAAGGAGATCAGAAAGCATTTAACCTGCTGGTGGTGCGCTATCAGCATAAGGTTGCAAGCCTGGTCTCCCGCTACGTGCCGCCGGGCGATATCGCTGACGTTGTTCAGGAATCGTTCGTCAAAGCATGGCGTGCGCTGGATTCTTTCCGGGGGGATAGCGCTTTTTACACCTGGTTATATCGCATCGCCGTCAACACGGCGAAAAATTATCTGGTTGCTCAGGGACGCCGTCCGCCGTCCAGCGATGTTGATGCGAATGATGCTGAAAACTTCGAAAGTGGCGGGGCATTGAAAGAAATTTCGAACCCTGAGAACTTAATGTTGTCAGAAGAGCTGAGACAAATAGTTTTTCGTACCATTGAATCGCTTCCGGAAGATTTACGCATGGCAATCACCTTGCGGGAGCTGGATGGCATGAGCTATGAAGAAATAGCCGCCATCATGGATTGTCCGGTGGGCACAGTGCGTTCGCGCATCTTCCGGGCGCGAGAAGCTATTGATAATAAAGTTCAACCGCTAATCAGGCGTTGACGATAGCGGAATACTGGAAAAGGGTATCAGGCATGCAGAAAGAAAAACTTTCGGCCTTAATGGATGGTGAAACGCTGGATAACGAACTGCTCAACGAGCTGGAGCGTTCATCTGAAATGCAAAAAACCTGGGAGAGCTACCATCTCATCCGCGATTCGCTGCGAGGCGATACGAGTGAGGTGCTCCATTTTGATATCTCAGCTCGCGTCATGGCCGCCATTGAAAACGAGCCCGTTCGTCAGACGGTTCCTCTTATTCCTGAATCTCAGCCCGCACCGCACCAGTGGCGTCAGATGCCTTTCTGGCAAAAAGTACGCCCATGGGCCAGTTCGCTCACCCAGATGGGCGTTGCCGCGTGCGTATCCCTCGCTGTGATTGTCGGCGTCCAGCAGTATAATGGCCAGTCTGATTCATCCCAGCAGCCGGAGGCGCCGGTGTTTAACACCATGCCGATGATGGGTAAGGCCAGCCCGGTTAGCCTGGGCGTACCGGCTGAGGCTTCAGCGGGTAGCGGTCAGCAGGCTCAGGTACAGGAACAGCGCCGCAGAATTAATGCTATGCTGCAGGACTATGAATTGCAGCGTCGCCTGCATGCGGAACAGCTCCAGTTTGGTCAGGCCCAGACTCAGCAAGCCGCCGTTCAGGTACCGGGCTATCAAACTTTAGGAACGCAATCGCAGTAATGAAGCAACTTTGGTGTGCCATGTCGCTCATGGCAGGCAGCCTGTTCTTCTCCGTCAACGCCTCGGCTGATACATCGTCCGGGGCGTTGTTGCAGCAGATGAACCTGGCCAGCCAGTCCCTCAACTACGAGCTCTCTTTCGTCAGCATCAACAAGCAGGGCGTTGAGTCGCTGCGCTATCGACACGCTAAACTGGATAATCGCACCCTGGCTCAGCTCCTGCAACTTGACGGACCTCGTCGCGAAGTCGTGCTGCGCGGAACGGAAATCAGCTACTTTGAACCTGGGCTCGATCCTTTTACCCTGAACGGCGACTATATCGTTGATTCCCTGCCTTCGTTGGTCTACTCCGACTTTAAACGTCTGGCGTCCTATTACGACTTTATTTCCGTTGGACGAACGCGTATTGCCGATCGTTTATGCGATGTGGTGCGCGTCGTGGCTCGCGATGGCACCCGCTATAGCTATATCGCATGGCTAGACGCTGAAACTAAGCTGCCTCTGCGCGTAGATCTGCTTGACCGCGATGGTGAAACGCTTGAGCAGTTCCGGGTCGTCTCGTTCAACGTCGGTGATAACGTGAGCGCCAGCATGGAAACCTTATCTAAAGCGAATCTGCCTCCGCAGCTGTCGGTGCCGGAGGGGAGCAATAAGGCCAACTTTAACTGGGCGCCAACCTGGCTGCCGCAGGGCGTTGCCGAAGTGTCCAGCAGCCAGCGTCGTCTCCCTACCTTTGATGGTCCGGTTGAGTCCCGTTTGTATTCCGATGGGCTGTTTAGTTTCTCTATCAATATTAATCGCGCCACCGCGAATAGCAGCGATCAGCTGCTGCGTACCGGGCGTCGTACCGTGGCGACTACCGTGCGTGATAACGCAGAGATAACCATTGTTGGCGAGCTGCCGCCGCAAACGGCAAAGCGTATTTCCGACAGTATTAAATTCAGGGCAGTTCAATGATTAAAGAGTGGGCGACGGTCGTCTCCTGGGATAATGGCGTTGCGCTGGTTCATTGCGATGTTAAAGCATCCTGCAGCAGCTGCGCTTCCCGCGCCGGCTGCGGCAGCCGCGTGCTGAATAAGCTTGGGCCGCAAACCAGCCATACCATTAGCGTTCCCTGCGAGCAGCCGCTGTCGGTCGGGCAAAAAGTGGAACTGGGCATTGCTGAGAGTAGCCTGCTCGGGTCGGCAGTACTGGTGTATATGGCGCCGTTAGTCGGATTGTTCGTGATGGCATCGATATTCCAGGTGCTGTTTACCAACGACTTCGCTTCGCTATGCGGGGCAATTTTGGGCGGCGTGGGTGGGTTTCTGGTCGCGCGCGGTCTTTCGCCGGGCTTAGCCTCCCGGCAGTCGTGGCAGCCGGTTATTATCAGCGTCGGCTTGCCGCCAGATTTAGTCCGCATCGAGACGCCTTCCTCCCAACTGGGTCAGTGATTCACTGGCCCTTATCTTTATTTACAACTCCCGCAAGAACTCGTCATTTACTCCGGTTATGCTAGCGGTAAGAGCATTTCCTGGTTTCGTGGATGTAGTGTAGAATGCGGCGTTTTCGGATTAAAAAACGTCAGGCACAGAACAGCGGCCTCATGATTCGCGTAAGGCATAATTAACTCTAAATATGAAGAATATACGTAACTTTTCAATCATCGCTCACATCGACCACGGTAAGTCGACGTTGTCTGACCGTATTATCCAGATTTGCGGTGGCCTTTCCGATCGTGAAATGGCAGCCCAGGTTCTGGACTCCATGGATCTTGAACGTGAGCGCGGTATCACTATCAAGGCGCAGAGCGTCACCCTGGATTACAAAGCGGCCGATGGCGAAACCTATCAGCTGAACTTTATCGATACTCCCGGCCACGTCGACTTCTCTTATGAAGTTTCTCGTTCGCTTGCCGCCTGTGAAGGCGCTTTGCTGGTGGTTGATGCCGGTCAGGGCGTAGAAGCCCAGACGCTGGCTAACTGCTATACGGCGATGGAAATGGACCTTGAAGTCGTACCGGTCCTGAACAAAATTGACCTGCCCGCAGCCGATCCGGAACGCGTGGCGGAAGAGATTGAAGACATTGTCGGTATTGATGCCACCGATGCGGTACGCTGTTCAGCGAAGACCGGCGTTGGCGTACCGGATGTGCTGGAGCGCCTGGTGCGCGATATTCCGCCGCCGGAAGGCGATCCGGAGGCGCCGCTGCAGGCGCTGATCATCGACTCCTGGTTTGATAACTACCTCGGCGTCGTTTCTTTGGTGCGTATTAAAAACGGCACCATGCGCAAAGGCGATAAAATTAAGGTGATGAGCACCGGTCAGGTGTATAACGCCGATCGTCTGGGGATTTTCACGCCGAAACAGGTTGACCGTACCGAGCTGAAATGCGGTGAGGTAGGCTGGCTGGTTTGCGCCATTAAAGACATTCTCGGCGCGCCGGTCGGCGATACGCTGACGCTTGCGCGCAACCCGGCGGAGAAAGCGCTGCCTGGCTTTAAAAAGGTGAAACCGCAGGTGTATGCCGGCCTGTTCCCGGTAAGCTCTGATGATTATGAGAACTTCCGTGACGCGCTGGGCAAACTGAGCCTCAACGATGCTTCTCTGTTCTATGAGCCGGAAAGCTCTACCGCGCTGGGCTTCGGCTTCCGCTGCGGCTTCCTCGGTCTTCTGCATATGGAGATCATCCAGGAGCGCCTGGAGCGTGAATACGATCTGGATCTGATCACCACGGCGCCGACGGTAGTCTATGAAGTAGAAACCACCTCGAAAGAAGTTATCTACGTCGATAGCCCGTCGAAGCTGCCGCCGCTGAACAATATCCAGGAGCTGCGCGAGCCGATCGCTGAGTGTCACATGCTGCTGCCGCAGGAGTTTTTAGGCAACGTCATTACCCTGTGTATCGAAAAACGCGGCGTGCAGACTAACATGGTCTACCACGGTAATCAGGTGGCGCTGACCTATGAAATTCCGATGGCGGAAGTGGTACTCGACTTCTTCGACCGTCTGAAGTCCACCTCCCGCGGCTATGCGTCGCTGGACTACAACTTCAAGCGCTTCCAGGCTTCCAACATGGTGCGTGTGGATGTGTTGATTAACGGCGAGCGCGTGGATGCGCTGGCGCTGATCACGCATAACGACAATGCGCCGTACCGCGGCCGCGAACTGGTAGAGAAGATGAAAGAGCTGATCCCGCGTCAGCAGTTCGATATCGCTATCCAGGCTGCCATCGGTAACCACATTATTGCCCGTTCTACCGTGAAACAGCTGCGTAAAAACGTCCTCGCGAAATGCTATGGCGGCGACGTCAGCCGTAAGAAAAAGCTGCTGCAGAAGCAGAAAGACGGTAAGAAACGGATGAAGCAGGTCGGCAACGTTGAGCTCCCGCAGGAAGCGTTCCTCGCCATTCTGCACGTTGGTAAAGACGGCAAATAACCTAAGGAGTTGGCATGGCGAACATGTTTGCCCTGATCCTGGTCATCGCTACTTTGGTGACGGGTCTGTTGTGGTGCCTGGATAAGTTTATCTTTGCGCCAAAACGTCGCGAAAGTCAGGCCGCTGCCCAGGCGGCGACCGGCGACCAGTTAGATAAGAAAACGCTGAAAAAGGTTGGCCCGAAACCGGGCTGGCTGGAAACCGGCGCTTCGGTATTCCCGGTTCTGGCGATTGTGCTGGTGGTTCGCTCATTTATTTATGAGCCCTTCCAGATCCCATCCGGATCGATGATGCCGACGCTGCTGATCGGCGATTTTATTCTGGTTGAGAAGTTTGCCTACGGTATTAAAGATCCGATTTACCAGAAAACGCTGATCGAAACCGGGCATCCGAAACGCGGCGATATTGTCGTCTTTAAATATCCGCAAGATCCGCGCCTGGATTATATTAAGCGCGCGGTCGGTTTGCCGGGCGATAAAGTGACCTACGATCCCATAGCTAAACAGGTTACTATCCAGCCGGGCTGTAGTTCTGGCCAGGCCTGCGGCAATGCGCTGCCGGTTACTTACTCCAACGTTGAGCCGAGCGATTTCGTTCAGACCTTCTCCCGTAGCAACGGCGGCGAAGCGACCAGCGGTTTCTGGCAGCTGCCGAAAGGCGAGACCAAAGCCGATGGTATCCGCCTGACCGAACGTAAAGAGACGCTGGGCGAAGTGACGCACCGTATTCTGACCGTACCGATTGCTCAGGATCAGGTGGGGATGTATTACCACCAGTCCGGTCTGCCGCTGGCGACCTGGATTGTCCCGCCGGGCCAGTATTTCATGATGGGTGACAACCGCGATAACAGTGCCGACAGCCGTTATTGGGGCTTTGTGCCGGAGGCGAATCTGGTGGGTAAAGCGACCGCAATCTGGATGAGTTTCGAAAAACAGGAAGGCGAATGGCCTACCGGCGTACGTTTATCGCGTATCGGCGGTATCCAGTAATTTTCCTGCCCTCTTCACGCTGCCGCCGCAATAACGGCAGCGTGAATTATTTAAGATTTAAATCTATTCAAACTAACGACATCCCTTGTCGTTGCGTATAGAATATCCCCCCGAAGTTTTAGGTTGTCTCTCGTAAGATTGACACAGCACACGAAACCGCGTTGGTTTTTACTCAGGTCGGTTTCGTGTGCTGCATTTTTGACGCATTCATCTATTGGTAACGCATGAACCCCATCGTAATTAATCGGCTTCAACGGAAGCTGGGCTACACTTTTCATCATCAGGAGCTGTTGCAACAGGCATTAACTCATCGCAGTGCCAGCAGCAAACACAATGAGCGCCTGGAGTTTTTAGGTGACTCAATATTGAGCTTTGTGATCGCAAACGCGCTCTATCATCGTTTCCCTCGGGTAGACGAAGGCGATATGAGCCGCATGCGCGCGACGCTGGTGCGAGGTAACACGTTGGCAGAAATTGCCCGCGAGTTCGAATTAGGTGAATGTCTGCGTCTTGGGCCGGGTGAATTGAAAAGCGGAGGCTTTCGCCGTGAATCGATACTGGCGGACACCGTTGAAGCTTTAATCGGCGGGATTTTCCTCGACAGCGATATTCAGAACGTTGAGCGCCTTATTCTCTCCTGGTACCAGAGTCGTCTGGATGAAATCAGCCCTGGTGACAAGCAAAAGGATCCGAAGACCCGCTTGCAGGAATATCTGCAGGGGCGTCATCTGCCGCTGCCGTCGTACCTCGTTGTACAGGTACGCGGAGAAGCGCACGATCAGGAATTTACTATCCACTGCCAGGTTAGCGGCCTGAGTGAACCGGTGGTTGGCACGGGTTCTAGCCGTCGTAAGGCGGAGCAGGCTGCCGCCGAACAGGCGCTGAAAAAGCTGGAGCTGGAATGAGCGAAGAAAAAAACTACTGCGGATTTATTGCCATCGTTGGTCGTCCAAACGTGGGCAAATCCACATTGCTGAACAAGCTGCTCGGGCAGAAGATCTCTATTACTTCCCGAAAAGCGCAGACGACGCGTCACCGCATCGTTGGTATTCATACTGAAGGCCCGTACCAGGCGATCTACGTCGATACCCCGGGCCTGCATATGGAAGAAAAACGTGCGATAAACCGCCTGATGAACAAAGCGGCAAGCAGCTCTATTGGCGACGTTGAGCTGATTATTTTCGTCGTTGAAGGTACCCGCTGGACGCCGGACGATGAGATGGTGCTCAACAAGCTGCGCGACGGCAAAGCGCCGGTGATTCTGGCGGTCAACAAAGTCGACAACGTACAGGAAAAAGGGGATCTGCTGCCGCACCTGCAGTTCCTCGGCAGCCAGATGAACTTCCTCGATATCGTGCCGATTTCCGCGGAAACAGGGCTGAACGTTGATACTATTGCCGGTATTGTGCGTAAGCATCTGCCGGAGGCGATTCATCATTTCCCGGAAGATTACATTACCGACCGTTCTCAGCGCTTTATGGCTTCCGAGATCATTCGCGAAAAGCTGATGCGTTTCCTTGGCGCCGAACTGCCGTATTCCGTCACCGTCGAAATCGAGCGTTTTGTAACCAATGAACGCGGCGGATACGATATTAACGGTCTGATTCTGGTTGAGCGTGAAGGGCAGAAGAAGATGGTGATTGGCAACAAAGGGGCCAAAATCAAAACTATCGGTATCGAAGCGCGTAAAGACATGCAGGATATGTTTGAAGCGCCGGTTCACCTCGAACTGTGGGTGAAAGTGAAATCCGGCTGGGCTGATGACGAACGCGCGCTGCGCAGTCTCGGTTACGGCGACGATCTCTAAGAGCCATTTTGATGGAAGGCTGGCAGCGCGCTTTCGTCCTGCATAGTCGTCCCTGGAGCGAAACCAGCCTGATGCTGGACGTCTTCACGGAAGAATCCGGCCGCGTGCGCCTTGTGGCTAAAGGCGCACGTTCTAAACGCTCCAACCTCAAAGGCGCGCTTCAGCCCTTTACTCCCTTACTGCTTCGCTTTGGCGGGCGCGGCGAAGTCAAAACGCTGCGCAGCGCGGAAGCCGTCTCGCTGGCGCTCCCCCTTAGCGGTATCACGCTCTACAGCGGCCTTTACGTCAACGAACTGCTCTCTCGCGTGCTTGAGCACGAAACGCGCTTCTCCGAACTCTTCTTCGATTATTTGCACTGTATCCAGTCTCTGGCTGGCGCAAGCGGCTCGCCGGAACCGGCGCTTCGGCGTTTTGAACTGGCGCTGCTTGGGCACCTGGGGTATGGCGTGGATTTCCTGCATTGCGCCGGCAGTGGAGAAGCGGTTGACGATGCGATGACCTATCGCTACCGTGAAGAAAAAGGCTTTATCGCCAGCGTGGTTATTGATAACAGCACCTTTACCGGGCACCATCTTAAAGCGTTGGCGAGCCGTGAATTTCCCGACAGCGATGCGCTGCGCGCGGCAAAACGTTTCACACGTATCGCCCTGAAGCCCTATCTGGGCGGGAAGCCGCTAAAAAGTCGCGAGCTTTTTCGTCAGTTTTTGCCCGCGCGGGCTGCGCGAGCCGATAAAACAAATAACGATTAACGAGGATTGTCATGGCTGAATTACTGTTAGGGGTCAACATTGACCACATTGCGACATTACGCAACGCCCGCGGTACCGCTTATCCGGATCCGGTACAGGCGGCTTTTATCGCCGAGCAGGCCGGCGCTGACGGTATTACCGTCCATCTGCGCGAGGATCGTCGCCATATTACCGATCGCGATGTCCGTATTTTGCGCCAGACGCTGGATACCCGCATGAACCTTGAGATGGCGGTGACGGAAGAGATGCTGAATATCGCCTGTGAGACTCAGCCCCATTTCTGCTGCCTGGTACCGGAAAAACGCCAGGAAGTGACCACCGAAGGCGGACTGGACGTGGCGGGCCAGCTCGACAAAATGCGCGATGCCTGTAAACGTCTTGCCGACGCCGGTATCCTGGTTTCTCTGTTTATTGATGCGGACAACGCGCAAATTAAGGCCGCAGCGGACGTGGGCGCCCCCTATATCGAAATTCACACCGGCTGCTACGCCGATGCGCAAACCGACGCTGAGCAGGCAAAAGAGCTGGAGCGTATTGCCAAAGCGGCGACCTATGCCGCCAGTCTGGGGCTGAAGGTCAATGCCGGTCATGGCCTGACCTACCATAATGTAAAAGCCATAGCGGCGCTGCCGGAAATGCACGAGCTGAATATCGGCCATGCGATTATTGGCCGGGCGGTGATGAGCGGCCTGAAAGAGGCGGTTGCGGAAATGAAGCGTCTGATGCTGGAAGCCCGTGCCTGATGGCTATTCTCGGACTGGGTACTGATATAGTTGAAATCGCCCGTATTGAAGCGGTGATCGCCCGCAGCGGCGACCGTCTGGCCCGTCGCGTACTGAGCGATCACGAGTGGGCGATATGGCAACAGCATCAGCAGCCGGTCCGTTTTCTGGCTAAGCGTTTCGCCGTTAAAGAAGCGGCGGCCAAGGCGCTTGGCACCGGCATCCGCAATGGCCTGGCGTTTAACCAGTTTGAGGTTTACAACGACGAGCTGGGGAAGCCAAAGCTACGGTTGTGGGGCGAGGCAAAGAGTCTGGCCGAGCGGCTGGGCGTCAGCAGCATTCACGTGACGCTGGCCGATGAACGCCACTATGCCTGCGCCACGGTGATTATCGAAAGTTAGATTTACAGGCAGGCCGGATAAGTCCATCCGGCAATGTCATAATTTGTCCGCGTGATGCAGCAGGACAAATTTATCCCACAGCTGCTCTTCATTTTCGTTATGCGCCGGGTCTTTCAGAATGGTATTCGGGATCGGACACACCTTCTGGCAGGTCGGCGTATCATAGTGGCCAACGCATTCGGTGCAGCGGTCGCTGTTAATTTCATAAATGCTATCACCCATGGATATCGCCTCATTCGGGCACTCAGGCTCGCACATATCGCAGTTGATACATTTTTTGGTGATTAACAGCGCCATCAGGAAATTCTCAGAAACAACACAAACAGGGCGGGCATTATACGCCCATTTTCCGCCCGGGCCAGCTCTTTTCAACCGTGGGGCGACCATCCGTAGCGGAGAAATTTTGCCCGGCTTGAGCCAATAAGAGTGAGTGAGTTTCTGCCAGCTGGCGGGGTACTCGGCGTTATACCAGCTTTTTCACCAGCGCTTCGCTGTGGCGAATCCGCTCCGGAGCGTGCTCAAGATCCTGCTGCACCAGCCCCATAAACAGGAGATCGGTCAGCATCATCTGCGCGCTGGTGGAAGAGATGGCGGCGCTGCGCGTGGCCTGCTCCTCCGCAATGGTGTACAGGCATAGCGTAGCCTGCTGCTGAAGCGCGTTGGGGTTAAAACCGGTGATCGCCAGGATCTGGCTCCCTACCCGTAACGCTTCACCGGCCGCCATATTGATCTCGCGTCGTTCACCGGAGTAGGAGATGGCCAGCAGCAGATCGTCCGGCGACATCGCCTGTACCGTGGCCAGCAGCGCGTGCATATCCTGTTCAGAGACGGCGTTAATGCCGATTTTCATCAGCTTCCAGCTAAAGTTTCTCGCCACCAGGCCCGATGCGCCGATACCGGTAATGATCACCCGTCGGGCGTGGCGCAGCAGCGTGACGGCTTCCAGCAGCTTCTCTTCGGTGTTGACGTCCAGCGAGGCGTGCATAGCCGCGATGTTATCCTTAATCAGCTTTTCGCCAACCAGCCGAAGAGGATCGTCGCCGCGAATCTGATTATGCACCGGTACGGACTGCGGCGTAGGGGCGCTTGCCAGGGCTTCGCTCAGCGCCAGCTTTAACGCCGGGAAGCCTTTGAAGCCCATTTTCTGCGCAAATTTCACTACGCTTGACTGACTGACGCCGGCTTCGCCCGCCAGCTGCTGTGAGCTAAGGTGGCGGGTTTGATCCGGTTGAGCCAGAATGAAATCGGCCAGTTTTTTATCGCTTGCGGCCAACGTAGGGTAGCGCTGGCGAATACGGGTCAAACAGTTCATAGCGGCTCCGGAGGACAGCTTCACCCTCGGCTGAAAGAATTTTGTATTCGATTATAAGAGGATTATCGCGAATTAAAAATTCTATGCCTAAGATTTCTCTGCAAATGTGTTTTCTTAATCCGGATTCAACGACAGCGTATGTTTTCGCTATTGGCGACGCAAGGCTGTTAAGCTATTGGTAATCGAGCGATCGTACATGGGAGTAGGTTTTGAATAGCAGCACGCGGAGAGTGGTTTTTTTTGATCTGGATGGAACCTTGCATCAGCAGGATATGTTCGGCAGCTTTTTGCGCTATATCCTGCGCCATCAGCCGCTGAATACGCTGCTGGTGCTTCCTTTATTGCCTGTTATTGCCGCCGGACTGATGTTGTACGGTCGCGCCGCGCGCTGGCCGATGAGCCTGCTGCTGTGGGCTTCAACCTTCGGACGCAGCGAGCATCACCTTAAACGCCTGGAGGCCGATTTTGTTCGCTGGTTTCGCCAGCACGTTACGGCCTTCCCGGTGGTTCAGTCGCGGCTTAACCATTATTTGTCCAGCACGGACGCCGATGTCTGGCTGATTACCGGTTCGCCGCAGTCGCTGGTTGAGCAAGTCTATTTTGATACCGCCTGGCTACCGCGGGTCAATCTGATTGCCAGCCGGATGGAGCGGCGCTGCGGCGGCTGGGGGTTAACCCTTCGCTGCCTCGGCAATGAAAAGGTGGCGCAGCTGGAACAGAAAATAGGCGCTCCGCTGCGATTGTATAGCGGCTACAGCGACAGCGAGCAGGACAACCCGCTGCTCAATTTTTGCCAGCACCGCTGGCGGGTGACGCCGCAGGGCGATCTTCAGCAGTTAGAATAGTGTGTAATACATAGCGCCCATGTATAATGCGCCCCGCTTTTCTGCAGGAGTGCCCGCTTTGTCTGACCATGAATTAAATGATGAATACTGGATGCGTCACGCCCTGACGCTGGCCAAACGCGCCTGGGAAGAGGGCGAAGTGCCGGTCGGCGCCGTGCTGGTGCATAATCATCAGGTCATCGGCGAGGGCTGGAACCGGCCAATCGGCCGCCACGATCCGACCGCGCACGCCGAGATTATGGCCCTGCGTCAGGGTGGACTGGTGCTGCAAAACTATCGCCTGATTGACGCAACGCTGTACGTTACCCTTGAGCCTTGCGTGATGTGCGCCGGAGCGATGGTGCACAGCCGTATTTCCCGGCTGGTATTTGGCGCCAGGGATGCGAAAACCGGCGCCGCCGGGTCGCTGATGGATGTGTTGCATCATCCAGGCATGAATCATCGGGTAGAAATAACGGAAGGGATTATGGCGGAGGCCTGTTCCGGCATGCTGAGCGATTTCTTTCGCTGGCGGCGCGAAGAGAAAAAAGCGCTGAAGCGAGCTGGCCAGCAAGTGCAGGACTAATGCCCGGCGCCGGGGATTTTTAATTTTGCGTTATCAACCAGCGTTTCGGCGCGAAAGTTGAAAAAGGACGAAGCGTACTGTTCCGGTTTATCCAGCTCATCCGGCATGACCGCCGGATAGTGTTCGCCCAGGGCCGCCATCTGCGCCTCTTTTCTCTCTTTTTCAGAGAGATAGCCCACAAGGCTAATATGATATTTGCGAATGTTTTCGACGTAGGCGTAGGCTTCGTGTCCGCGTGCAAAGCCGTACTTCAGGCGGCTATAGTAGTTTTTCTGGCTTAACAGCGGCAGACGCTGTTTGACATCGGCCCAGCTATTCGGGTCGCCTTTCTGCTTTTTCGTCAGCGCCATCGCGTCAAGCATGTGCGCGTAGCCCATATTGTAAGCCGCCAGCGCAAACCAAATGCGCTCGTCCTGCGGCACCGACTCCGGCACTTTATTCATCATATCCTGCAAATAACGCATACCGCCGTCGATGCTTTGTTCGGCGTCGGTGCGATCGGTCAACCCCAGGCTTTGGGCCGTATTGCGGGTAAGCATCATTATCCCGCGCACGCCGGTAGGAGAGGTGGCCTGCGGATCCCAGTGCGATTCCTGCCACGAAATAGCCGCCAGCAGACGCCAGTCTATCTGTCGGGCATATTTTTCAAACATCGGCTGCAGGTCCGGGAGAACGCTTTCTACGGCGCGCAGGAAGGTGCGGGTGTCGACATAATCAAAATCGTTGCCGTGGCCGAGGTATTTCTCCTCCAGCCTCGCCAGGGTGCCGTCTTCATTAATATTATTGAAGAAATCGAGCATTGCCGCCGACAGGGAATTGTCTTCGCCTTTTTCGCTAAACCAGGTGACCGGCTGCTCGTCGCTGATATCGAGGGCGACGGCCAGCTCCGGGTGAACGCGCTGGAACAGGCTGACGGCGACCGAATCCGCCACGGTATAGTCGAGCTTACCATCGATGACCGCCTGCATTAGCGCCGTCGTCCCGCGCTTATCGTCCACGCGCCAGTCGAGGTCGGGATATTTTTGCTCTTTCAATGCCTGGAGATCGTTAATCGCCACGTGCCCGGGAGCGATCGCCAGCTGCGCGGCGGTAAGATTTGCCAGGGTGCGCGGGCGCAGGTTGCCTTTGCGATACACCAGCTGTTGCGAAACGGAATAGTAGGTCGGTCCGACCTGATAGTTTTTCACCCGCTCGGAGTTGTAGACCAGACCGGCAGCCAGCATGTCGGCTTTGCCTTCATCGAGATCGTCGAAGAGCTGGCTGATATTCTGCCTGACGGTGACTTTGAGCTCGACGCCGAGGTAGTCGGCAAACTGCTGCGCCAGCTCATAATCAAAACCGTAGGTTTTATCATTGAGGGTCGCGAAGGTCATCGGCGAATTAATGGTGCTGATGCGCAGTTCTCCGCGCGCCATGATCCCCGCCACGCGGTTTTCTGGTTTACCCATCCACGGGAGAGACGGCCACAGGGCGGCCGCCAGCAGGAGGGTCACAATGCCGATGAGCAGATAATTAATCTTTAGTTTTTTCAGATAGTTAATCTTCTGCAGCTTCGGGTTCCTCAGCAGATTATGACCAGAAAAAGTAAAAGGTTGTCTTGGATTGAGCGGCATTTTGCTTAAGAATGCGTCAGTTGGCAACTTATTCGCGAGATGAGTCACATTAATTGATAAACCCCGGCAATCATTTTATTTCTACGCAAACGGTTTCGTCGGGGCGCAGGATTCACTATAATGGCGCCCGTTTCCCCCCTGGCTCACCATGAAAGCTTCGAAGACGAGAGACTTATGATGGAAATTTTGCGTGGTTCACCTGCACTGTCGGCATTCCGTATCAATAAACTGCTGGCACGTTTCCAGGCGGCCAACCTTCCGGTCAGCACGATATATGCCGAGTACGTTCATTTTGCCGACCTTAGCGCCCCGCTCAGCGGCGACGATCGCGAGAGTCTGGCAAGGTTGCTCAAATATGGCCCGAACCTAAGCAGCCATACTCCAACCGGCAAGCTACTGCTCGTTACCCCCCGTCCCGGCACCATCTCTCCCTGGTCTTCTAAAGCTACCGACATCGCCCATAACTGCGGCCTGTCTCAGGTGGTGCGTCTGGAACGCGGCGTGGCGTATTACGTCGAAGCGGGCAGCCTGAATGACGAACAGTGGTCGCTGGTGGCGGCCGAACTGCATGACCGCATGATGGAAAGCGTCTTCACGGCGCTGGAAGAGGGTGAAAAACTCTTCGCCCACCATCAGCCCACTCCGGTCACCAGCGTTGACCTGCTGGGCCTCGGCCGTCAGGCGCTGATTGACGCCAACCTCCGTCTGGGGCTGGCGCTGGCCGAGGATGAAATCGACTATTTGCAGGATGCTTTCCAGAAGCTGGGCCGCAACCCGAACGATATCGAACTTTATATGTTCGCGCAGGCGAACTCTGAGCACTGCCGACACAAGATTTTTAACGCCGACTGGGTCATTGATGGCGAAAAGCAGCCGAAGTCGCTGTTCAAAATGATCAAAAACACCTTTGAGAAAACCCCGGACTACGTGCTGTCTGCTTATAAAGACAACGCCGCGGTAATGGAAGGTTCAGCCGTGGGTCGCTACTTCGCCGACCACGAAACCGGCCGCTACGACTTCCACCAGGAAGACGCGCATATTCTGATGAAGGTCGAAACCCATAACCACCCGACGGCGATCTCTCCGTGGCCGGGCGCGGCGACCGGTTCCGGCGGCGAAATTCGTGATGAAGGCGCGACCGGGCGCGGCGCGAAACCGAAGGCGGGCCTGGTGGGCTTCTCTGTTTCGAACCTGCGTATTCCCGGTTTTGAACAGCCGTGGGAAGAGGATTTCGGCAAGCCGGATCGCATCGTCACCGCGCTGGATATCATGACCGACGGCCCGCTGGGCGGCGCGGCGTTTAACAACGAATTCGGTCGTCCGGCGCTTAACGGCTACTTCCGTACCTATGAAGAGAAGGTCGCCAGCCACAACGGCGAAGAGCTGCGCGGCTATCACAAGCCCATTATGCTGGCGGGCGGTATCGGCAACATTCGCGGCGAACACGTGCAGAAGGGCGAGGTTGTCGTCGGCGCGAAGCTGATTGTTCTCGGCGGCCCGGCGATGAACATCGGCCTCGGCGGCGGGGCGGCCTCTTCAATGGCCTCCGGCCAGTCTGATGCCGATCTGGATTTTGCCTCTGTACAGCGCGATAACCCGGAGATGGAACGTCGCTGCCAGGAAGTTATCGACCGCTGTTGGCAACTGGGCGACGCCAACCCGATTCTGTTTATCCACGACGTCGGCGCCGGCGGTCTGTCGAACGCGATGCCGGAACTGGTCAGCGACGGCGGACGCGGCGGTAAATTCCAACTGCGCGATATCCTCAGCGATGAGCCGGGCATGAGCCCGCTGGAGATCTGGTGTAACGAATCGCAGGAACGTTATGTGCTGGCGGTCGCGCCGGAGCAACTGCCGCTGTTTGATGAGCTGTGCCGCCGCGAACGCGCGCCGTACGCGGTGATTGGCGAAGCCACCGAAGCGCTGCATTTGAGCCTCGACGATAGCCATTTTGACGATCGCCCGATCGACCTGCCGCTTGACGTGCTGCTGGGCAAAACGCCGAAAATGACCCGCGACGTGCAGACGCTGAAAGCCCAGGGCCAGAGTCTGGTACGTCAGGAAATCACTATTGCCGACGCGGTGAATCGCGTGCTGCACCTGCCGACCGTGGCGGAGAAAACCTTCCTCGTCACCATCGGCGACCGCACCGTCACCGGTATGGTGGCGCGCGATCAGATGGTGGGGCCGTGGCAGATCCCGGTGGCTAACTGCGCGGTGACTACCGCCAGCCTTGACAGCTATTACGGCGAAGCCATGTCTATTGGCGAACGCGCGCCGGTGGCGCTGCTGGACTTTGCCGCTTCCGCCCGTCTGGCGGTCGGCGAGGCGCTGACCAACATCGCGGCGACGCAGATTGGCGCGCTCAATCGCGTGAAGTTGTCGGCAAACTGGATGGCCGCAGCCGGTCACCCGGGCGAAGACGCCGGGTTATATGAAGCGGTAAAAGCGATTGGCGAAGAGCTTTGTCCGGCCCTGGGACTGACCATTCCGGTGGGTAAAGACTCCATGTCGATGAAAACCCGCTGGCAGGAAGGTACCGAACAGCGCGAGATGACCTCTCCGCTGTCGCTGGTGATTTCCGCCTTTGCCCGCGTGGAAGACGTACGCCGTACCGTCACCCCGCAGCTCGCAACCGTTGATAACGCCCTGCTGCTGATTGATTTAGGCAAGGGGAACAATGCCCTGGGCGCGACCGCGCTGGCGCAGGTTTACCGTCAGCTTGGCGATGTGACTGCCGACGTTCGCGATGTCGCGCAGCTGAAAGGCTTCTGGGATGCGATGCAGGCGCTGGTGGCTGAAGGTAAGCTGCTGGCGTGGCACGACCGGTCTGACGGCGGCCTGCTGGTCACGCTGGCCGAGATGGCCTTTACCGGCCACTGCGGCGTCAAGGTTGATATCGCCGCGCTCGGCGAGGATCGTCTGGCCGCGCTGTTTAACGAAGAGCTTGGCGGCGTGATTCAGGTACGTGCCGCCGACCGCCAGGCGGTGGAAGCGCAGCTGGCCGCTCATGGTCTGGCGGATTGTGTTCACTATCTTGGCCAGGCTACGGCGGGCGATCGCTTTGTCATCGAGGCCGACGGTCATCCGCTATTCAGCGAAAGCCGCACAACGCTGCGCATGTGGTGGGCGGAAACCACCTGGCAAATGCAGCGTCTGCGCGATAACCCGGAGTGCGCCGACCAGGAGCACGAGGCGAAAGCCAACGACGCCGATCCGGGCCTCAACGTGAAGCTCTCCTTCGATATCAATGAGGATATCGCGGCGCCTTATATTGCCACCGGCGCGCGTCCGAAGGTCGCGGTGCTGCGCGAGCAGGGCGTAAACTCCCACGTTGAAATGGCGGCAGCGTTCCATCGTGCCGGCTTTGATGCCATCGACGTGCACATGAGCGACCTGCTGGCGGGCCGTACCGGTCTTGCTGACTTCCAGGCGCTGGTGGCCTGCGGCGGCTTCTCCTACGGTGACGTTTTAGGCGCCGGTGAGGGCTGGGCGAAATCAATCCTGTTCAATGAACGCGTTCGCGACGAATTTGCCACTTTCTTCCATCGTCCGCAAACCCTGGCGCTGGGCGTGTGCAACGGCTGCCAGATGATGTCTAACCTGCGCGAGCTGATCCCGGGCAGCGACCTGTGGCCGCGCTTTGTGCGTAACCAGTCAGACCGCTTTGAAGCGCGCTTCAGCCTGGTTGAGGTGACCCAGAGCCCGTCGCTGCTGCTGCAGGGAATGGTGGGATCGATGATGCCGATTGCCGTATCCCACGGTGAAGGGCAGGTCGAAGTCCGCGATGGCGCGCATCTGGCGCAGCTGGAAAGCAAAGGCCTGGTGGCGCTGCGCTTCGTCGATAACTTCGGTAAAGTGACGGAAAACTATCCGGCTAACCCGAACGGGTCGCCGAACGGCATCACCGCGGTGACCAGCGAAAGCGGGCGCGCGACCATTATGATGCCGCACCCGGAGCGCGTGTTCCGTACCGTGTCGAACTCCTGGCACCCGGAAAACTGGGGCGAAGACAGCCCGTGGATGCGTATTTTCCGCAACGCGCGTAAACAGCTGGGCTAAAAACCGTTCGCGAATCGCATTAAGCCTCCTGCCCGCGCAGGAGGCTTTTTTATTTGTGAAGCTCATCGGCAAAAGGTGTCGGGGATCGCCGACAAACGCGCTATAGCGATGTCGTCAAAAGGAGACATTTAACCTGTTGATTTATAATAGCATTGCTAAACCATTCATCCGGTGTTGCTAATTAGCGACACTTTGCGCAAAAAACGATCATCATTATTTATACGCTTGAATAGTAAAAAGGTATTATATTTCATTGTGTTAATAAAATGTTTTGAGATGTGGCATAGTTCGTGCATAATTATAACCAGTGGCTCATTCACCTTCTTATGTCAGCCCCTTCGGGACGCGCTACATAAACTTCGAATGACGCACAAACAGGTGCCTGCCGTCCAACTCCTGATAACAGCTCTGCTTTATCAGTCATCGGGCGAAACGTCGAGTAAGGCACCGCCTCATTGCTTAATAAAGCCAGGCTCCCGTAGCCTGGCTTTATTATTTCTGGCGTAGATGTTTCTTGCGTCCTCAGTTAGCATCGTCATGAGCTAATGATTGAGACACTATCCTTGAAGCGACTCTCCCTTTTTCCCCGTTCGCTGCGCCAGCTGGTCACGCTATCCTTCGTGCTGATCTTGCTTCCGCTGCTGGTGCTGGCATGGCAGGCGTGGCAAAGCCTCAACGCGCTGAGCGCGCAGGCGGCGCATATCAACCGTACCACGCTTATCGATGCCCGCCGCAGCGAAGCGATGATTAACGCATCGCTGGAGATGGAACGTAGCTACCGTCAGTACTGCGTGCTGGACGATCCGACGCTGGCGCGGGTCTACCAGAATCAGCGCCAACGCTACAGTGAAATGCTCGATGCTCACGCGGGCGTCCTGCCTGATGAGAAAATCTGGCGGGCGTTGCGTCAGGATCTCGACGATCTGGCGGAGCTGCAGTGTAAAAATAGCGGTCCGGCGGCGAAGTCAGCCGCCAGCCTGGAAGCGTTTGCCTCCGCCAATAGCGACATGGTTCAGGCGACCCGAACGGTGGTCTATTCGCGCGGGCAGCAGCTGCAGCAGGAAATCGCCGAGCGCGGTCAGTTCTTCGGCTGGCAGGCGCTGGTGCTGTTTCTGCTCAGCCTGGCGCTGGTGCTGCTTTTTACCCGCATGATTATCGGCCCGGTGAAGGGCATTGAGAGAATGATTAACCGGCTGGGGGAGGGAAAATCCCTGGATGACGCCGCGCTGTTTACCGGTCCGCGCGAGTTGCGCTCCGTCGGCAAACGCATTATCTGGCTGAGCGAACGCCTTGCCTGGCTGGAATCCCAGCGGCATCAGTTCCTGCGCCATCTTTCCCATGAGCTGAAAACGCCGCTGGCCAGCATGCGCGAAGGGACAGAGCTGCTTGCCGACCGGGTGGCCGGGCCGCTGACGCCCGAGCAGCAGGAGATCGTGGAGATTCTGGATAACAGCAGCCGCAACCTGCAAAAGCTGATTGAGCAGCTGCTGGACTACAACCGCAAACAGGCCGATGGCCCGATTGCGCGCGAGACGGTCAACCTGGCCGAACTGGTGGAAAACGTGGTTTCCGCCCACAGCCTGCCGGCAAGAGCTAAAATGATGCATACCGAACTGGCGCTCAGCGAGCGTTTTTGCGAAGCGGAGCCTGCTCTGCTGGTGAGCGTACTGGATAATCTCTACTCCAATGCGGTGCACTATGGTGCTGAATCCGGTAACATTCGATTCCATAGCTATCGGCACGGCGAGCAGGTGCGCATTGACGTCATTAACAACGGCGAGCCGATCCCGCCCGCAGAGAGAAACATGATTTTTGAGCCTTTTTATCAGGGAAGCCACCAGCGTAAAGGGGCGGTAAAAGGCAGCGGTCTGGGGCTGAGCATTGCCCGCGACTGTGTACGGCAAATGCAGGGCGAGCTGAGCCTGGTTGATGATAAATCCGGGCTAATCTGTTTTCGTATCACGCTCCCCGTCGCCGAGTCTGGAAAAAATAACGTATAACTATCGGGTGATTATGTCCCACTTCTTCGCACTTGTCCGTCCCCTCAGGGGATGGCTGCTGTCAGGCATTTCGTGCCTGGCGCTGGCGGGATGTTCCGCCTCTACATCACCACACGCTGCGGATGGCAAAACGCTCTCCGCGCTGCCGCAGCACCAGGTCGCCGATTTTCTTTCGGTCGAGTGCGCCGACATCTGGACCCTGCAGAGCGAGGCCAGCGATAAAAACCCGCTGTACTGGCTGCGGGGAATTGACTGCGCGGATCGCCTTGCTCCGGTACAGGCGCGGGCTGAAGCCCGGCAGCACGATGCCAACAGCTGGCAGGATGCCTTTAAGCGCGGCATTTTGCTGGCCGATGCCAAAATCACGCCCAATGAGCGTCGCGATCTGGTGGCCAGCCTGGATACCTTTAGCCCGCAAATTGCCGCCCAGGTTCGCCCGCTCTATCAGCTCTGGCGCGATGCCCAGGGCCGGCAGCTTCAGCTGATTGACGAGCGCTCCCGCTACGCCAAACTGCAGCAGTCAAGCGATGCGGAGCTTGAGACGCTGCGTCAGCAGGAAATTGAATTACGCAATCAGCTCGAGCTGACGACCCGCAAGCTGGAGAATCTCACCGATATCGAGCGTCAGCTCTCCAGCCGTAAACCCGGCGGGAACTTTAGCTCAGACGCCGGGCACGGCAGCGATAAAGTCCCGGAGGTGATTCATGACGATCCGTAAACCCGCCCGCCTGCTGTTAGTGGACGACGATCCGGGCCTGCTGAAGCTGCTGGGCATGCGTCTTGTCAGCGAAGGATACAGCGTGCTGACCGCCGAGAGCGGGCCGGAGGCGCTGCGCATGCTGGGCCGTGACAAAGTGGATCTGGTGGTCAGCGATCTGCGGATGGACGAGATGGACGGCCTTCAGCTGTTCAGCGAAATCCAGAAGGTGCAGCCGGGAATGCCGGTGATTATTCTCACCGCGCACGGTTCCATTCCGGACGCCGTCGCCGCGACCCAGCAGGGTGTGTTTAGCTTTCTCACCAAGCCGGTGGATAAAGACGCCCTGTATAAAGCCATTGATGACGCGCTGGAGCAGAGCGCGCCGACGACCGATGAGCGCTGGCGCCAGGCGATTGTGACCCGTAGCCCGCTGATGGAGCGCCTGCTGGAGCAGGCCGGGATGGTGGCGCAGTCGGACGTCAGCGTGCTGATTAACGGCCAGAGCGGTACCGGCAAGGAGATTATCGCCCAGGCCATCCATAACGCCAGCCCGCGCCGGGACAAACCCTTTGTCGCTATTAACTGCGGCGCGCTCCCCGAACAGCTGCTGGAGTCGGAGCTATTCGGCCATGCGCGCGGCGCCTTTACCGGCGCGGTCAGCAACCGGGAGGGGCTATTTCAGGCCGCGGAAGGCGGCACGCTGTTTCTGGATGAGATCGGCGATATGCCGGTGGCGTTACAGGTAAAACTGCTGCGCGTTTTACAAGAGCGTAAAGTCCGCCCGCTGGGCAGCAATCGCGATATCGACATTGATGTGCGGATTATTTCTGCGACCCATCGCGACCTGCCAAAAGCGATGGCGCGCGGCGAGTTTCGCGAAGATCTGTTTTACCGCCTGAACGTGGTGAACCTGAAAATCCCGCCGCTGGCCGAGCGTACGGAAGATATTCCGCTGCTGGCGAACCATCTGCTGCGCCAGTCTGCCGATCGCCATAAACCCTTTGTACGCGCATTCTCCACGGATGCGATGAAGCGGCTGATGGCCGCCAAATGGCCGGGCAACGTGCGCCAGCTGGTGAACGTGATTGAGCAGTGCGTGGCGCTGACCTCTTCGCCGGTCATTAGCGACGCGCTGGTGGAACAGGCGCTGGAAGGGGAAAACACCGCGCTGCCGACGTTTGTCGAGGCGCGGAACCAGTTTGAGCTCAATTACCTGCGCAAGCTGCTGCAAATTACCAAAGGCAACGTCACGCATGCGGCGCGGATGGCGGGGCGCAACCGCACCGAATTTTATAAGCTGCTGTCGCGCCACGAGCTCGACGCTAACGACTTTAAAGAGTAGCTCCGGATGATGGCGCAAGTTATGATACGGTTAGCAACCGGTTACGCGACTAAAACAGGAACACCATGAAAAAGATTGATGCGATTATTAAACCCTTCAAACTGGATGACGTGCGTGAAGCGCTGGCCGAAGTCGGCATCACCGGGATGACGGTAACGGAAGTGAAAGGCTTTGGTCGTCAGAAGGGGCATACCGAGCTGTATCGCGGCGCAGAGTATATGGTTGATTTTCTGCCGAAAGTGAAAATCGAAATCGTTGTTACCGATGATATCGTCGACACCTGCGTGGATACCATCATCCGTACGGCGCAGACCGGCAAAATCGGCGACGGTAAAATCTTTGTCTTCGATGTCGCGCGCGTGATTCGTATCCGCACCGGCGAAGAAGACGACGCGGCGATTTAAGCTTAAAAAACGGATGATGGCTTAAGAACTTCAATTCCATCCAGATTTGTAGCCCCGGTAAGCGCACCGCCACCGGGGTTATTATACCGGGTTACAGCACCTTATGCGGCCCGAAACATTCGTAATGGATGTTGTCCTTATTGACTCCCAATTCAACCAGCTGCTGCGCGGCAAATTGCATAAACGCCACCGGGCCGCAGAGATAGAACTGCATCTGCGGGTCGCCGATCTTGTCGGCCAGGGCCGATAAATCCATCAAACCTTCGCTATCAAACGCGTCCGCCTGACGGTCCGCTTCGCTCGGACTGCGGTACCAGACGTGAGAAGTAAACTTCGGCAGCGTTTCACCCAGCGCTTTCACTTCGTCCGCGAAGGCGTGCACGTCGCCGTTCTCTGCCGCATGGAACCAGTTCACCTGCGCCGGATGCTGCGCTTTCGCCAGTACGTCAAGCATCGCCAGCATCGGCGTCTGCCCCACGCCGCCGGAGAGCAGCGTGACCGGCGTTTCTGGCGCCACGTTGAGGAAGAAATCCCCCGCTGGTGCCGCCAGATAAAACACATCGCCTTCTTGCGCAGAATCGTGCAGCCAGTTCGACACCTGCCCGCCGTTTTCGCGCTTAACCGCAATGCGATAGCCTTTGCCGTCGGGTTTGCGGGTCAGGGAGTACTGGCGAATTTCCTGATGCGGAAAACCTTCCGGCTTCAGCCAGACCGCCAGATACTGGCCTGGATGATATTCCGCTACCGCGCCGCCGTCGACCGGCTCAAATTCAAAGCTGGTAATCAGCGCGCTGCGCGGCGTTTTTTTGACGATGCGGAATGCGCGGGTGCCTTCCCAGCCGCCGGTTTTGCTGGCGCTTTCGCGGTAGATTTGCGCCTCACGGTTAATAAAGACGTTGGCCAGTACGCCGTAAGCCTTGCCCCAGGCATCCAGCACTTCCTGGCCGGGGCTGAACATTTCGTCAAGAGTGGCCAGCAGGTGGGTACCGACAATGTTGTACTGCTCGGGCTGGATCTGGAAGCTGGTATGCTTCTGGGCGATTTTTTCCACCGCCGGCAGCAGGGCAGGCAGGTTCTCAAGATTGCTGGCATAGGCGGCAATAGCATTGAACAGCGCCTCGCGCTGGTCGCCGTTGCGCTGATTGCTCATATTGAAGATTTCTTTGAGTTCAGGATTATGAGCAAACATCCGGTCGTAAAAATGGGCGGTCAGTTTCGGACCGGTTTCAACCAGCAGGGGGATGGTGGCTTTCACCGTAGCGATGGTTTGCGCGTCGAGCATAGCAGCTTCCTTTGTAGGTTATCTTAATGATGTATTTTAGATGCATCTTATAAAAATACCCCTGCTTTGTAAATGGTTCTTTAACGCTTTGCCCTACGGTAGTGACAACATGAAATATTCGCATCACAAACCTGAAAACAAATCCGTTGATAATTGCAGGAGCTTTATTGCTCAAAGCCTTGTGTTACGCGGAGCCAATCGTTTGCGTAAAATCCTTTGTCAAGACCTGTTATCACAGAATGATTCAGTTATACTGTGGGCCGTTGTCCAATCGGACCGCCTTTTAAGGCCGAAATTCTATTGTTAGCTGAGTCAGGAGATGCGGATGTTAAAGCGTGAAATGAACATTGCCGATTATGATGCCGAACTGTGGCAGGCTATGGAGCAAGAAAAAGTACGTCAGGAAGAGCACATCGAACTGATCGCCTCCGAAAACTACACCAGCCCACGCGTTATGCAGGCGCAGGGCTCTCAGCTGACTAACAAATACGCTGAAGGCTATCCGGGTAAGCGCTACTACGGCGGCTGTGAATACGTCGATATCGTGGAGCAACTGGCTATCGACCGCGCGAAAGAGCTGTTTGGCGCTGACTACGCTAACGTGCAGCCGCACTCCGGTTCCCAGGCCAACTTCGCGGTCTATACCGCTCTGCTGCAGCCGGGCGACACCGTTCTGGGTATGAACCTGGCGCAAGGCGGTCACCTGACTCACGGTTCTCCGGTTAACTTCTCAGGCAAACTGTATAACATCATTCCTTACGGCATTGATGAGTCCGGCAAAATTGACTACGAAGATATGGCGAAGCAGGCTCAGGAACACAAACCGAAGATGATTATCGGCGGTTTCTCTGCCTACTCCGGTATCGTTGACTGGGCAAAAATGCGCGAAATCGCTGACAGCATTGGCGCATACCTGTTCGTTGACATGGCCCACGTTGCCGGCCTGATTGCCGCAGGCGTGTACCCGAACCCGGTTCCGCATGCTCACGTCGTGACTACCACCACCCACAAAACCCTGGCGGGTCCGCGCGGCGGCCTGATCCTGGCGAAAGGCGGTAGCGAAGAACTGTACAAAAAACTGAACTCCGCCGTATTCCCGAGCGCTCAGGGCGGCCCGCTGATGCACGTTATTGCGGCCAAAGCGGTTGCGCTGAAAGAAGCGATGGAGCCAGAGTTCAAAGTTTACCAGCAGCAGGTAGCGAAAAACGCCAAAGCGATGGTCGAAGTGTTCCTGAACCGCGGCTACAAAGTGGTTTCTGGCGGCACTGAAAACCATCTGTTCCTGCTGGATCTGGTGGATAAAAACCTGACCGGTAAAGAAGCTGACGCTGCGCTGGGTCGCGCCAACATCACGGTCAACAAAAACAGCGTACCGAACGATCCGAAAAGCCCGTTTGTGACCTCCGGTATCCGTATCGGTTCTCCGGCGGTCACCCGTCGCGGCTTTAAAGAAGCGGAAGTGAAAGAGCTGGCCGGCTGGATGTGCGACGTGCTGGACAACATCAATGATGAAGCGGTCATTGAGCGCGTGAAGGGCAAAGTGCTGGACATCTGCTCCCGCTTCCCGGTTTATGCGTAATCGTTAGCCGTTAAAATTAAAAAGGCCGCAATCGCGGCCTTTTTTGCGTCTGAAGATTAGCGTCGATCGAGGGAAATAGCGCCGGGCCCGGTTATTGCCAGCAGCAGGAAGGCGCCGGCAATGCTGACGTTTTTCCAGAAGTTAATCATATTCGGCAGCACCGCATCGCCAGACATATCCCAGTAGTGATGGCCTATTACCGCGGTGCCAAGAGTATAAAAAATGAAGATCACCGCCAGAGGGCGGGTGAAAAAGCCCAGCACAATTAAAATGGCCGCCGGCACCTCCATAATAATGGCAATGATGGCCGCAAGCGTTGGCATCGGCGCGCCGGAGGAGGCCATATACTGCACCGTGCCGCTAAAGCCGAGCAGCTTGGGATAACCGAAAAGAATAAACAGCACCACTACCGCGATACGCGCAATCAGCAGCAGCAGAGAGCGGGAGGAACCAAAGTCAAAGTAGCGTAGAGTGTTCATGATCAGCTCGTTATGAGAGACGTGTGATTTAAACGTAATACACAAATTTGCGCTCCGCCACGTCCCCTGACGATTAACGTAGCGTCTGCAGTTGCTCCTCAACATACAGATAACCGATCCCCATCAGCTGCTGGGCGCGGGTCAGTGTGCCAAAGCCGATTTGAGTGGCGTGCGCTCGCGGCGTATCGCCGTGGTCAAAGGGATTAAAGCCGGTTTGTTTAACGATACTTTCCAGCCACTGTTCGCCAAAGGCACAGCTGCGACCGTATAGCCAGATCTGATTAATATTCAAAATATTCAAGAAATTATAAAGGCTTAAGCCAATGGCGTTGGCCGCGCTGTCAACCCATGCGCGAATATGCACGTCCCCCTTTTCCCAGGCTTCAATGAGCGATGCCGTGGTTAACTGCTCCGGGGAGCGCTGCGCCTCAGGCTGGGTTTTGAGCCACATTCGCGCCTGTTTTTTCAACGCGCTGAGGGAGGCTACGGTTTCAAGACAGCCGTATCTGCCGCAGTCGCAGGCCTTGCCGTCAGGATTCACAATCGTGTGACCAATCTGCCCGCTGCCGTAGAGGCTTCCTCGATAAATCTGATCGTTAATCACAAACGATGAGCCAATACCGTAATCGACGTTGATCACGCAAAAATCCGGTTGTGGGCCCTGATGCTGCCATTTCTCGGCCAGCGCCAGCATCACGCAGTCATTATCTACCCGCACCTGCACGCCGAGCTGTTCTTCCAGCAGATACTTTATTTCAATCGGCGTTTTCCAGCGCGCCTGGGGCATGGTTTGTGAAACGCCGGTTATCGGATCTACCTGACCATGGACGCCAAGCGCGAGATGAATACTGTGCTGCGGGTAGAGACGGTGGATACGCCGCCAGCATGCAATAATGCTCTCCAGCAGGGCCTGCGGCGTAGGCGCGTCGATGGGCACATGCTGGCAGCCGTCAACTGCCAGTAGACGGGCGTCGGCAAGCTGATACTCAATACTGGTTGGCGTGATATTCATGCATAGCGTCCAGGCTCCGCGCGCGGGGATCTGGTAGCTTCCGCTGTTCATTCCGCGTTTGCTCATTTTTTCCGTGGAATGGTCGATCAGTCCCTCGCTGAGCAGCTCTTCAAGAATATTGCTCACCGCCGGAATAGAGAGTCCGGTGAGCTGAGAAAGCTGGGATTTACTCAGCTGCTTCTCCCGCCAGAGATGAGCCAGAAAAATGGATTTATTGGTCTGTCTGACCCGGGCGTTATTTAAACCGGTACGCTGCATACACTTAACTCCCTTAACTATATTGCGTGAGCATTGCGCATTTTAGCAGCTAAGTGACGATATAAACTCCTCCCATAGCGAATTTTACCTTACTTTGTTTAGTGGAGGCGTCATGTACGGTTCGGTTAAGGTCTGGCAGGAAATAATTACATTACCTACGTGGACAACGGGGGCGGAGGATCCGAATCCCATGTTTCTGGAAAAACGCGTTTATCAAGGTTCTTCCGGTAACGTCTATCCCTACGGCGTGATTGACACCCTGACCGGCGAACGTGAGATGCGCGATTATCAGGCAGTATGGATGGAGAATGATTTCATTCGAATTATGCTGTTACCGGAACTCGGCGGCCGTATACATCGGGCGTATGACAAGGTTAAACAGCGCGATTTCGTGTATTACAATGAAGTGGTGAAGCCCGCCCTGGTGGGGCTGCTGGGGCCCTGGATCTCCGGCGGTATCGAGTTCAACTGGCCGCAGCATCATCGCCCGACGACCTTTATGCCGGTCGACTTTTCGATCCAGTGCGGGGAAAACGGCGTGCAGACCGTATGGATGGGGGAAGCGGAGCCCATGCGCGGTTTGCAGGTCATGACCGGGTTTACACTTTATCCTGACCGCGCGCTGATTGAAATTACCGGCAAGGTCTTTAACGGTAACGCCACGCCGCGTCATTTCCTGTGGTGGGCCAACCCGGCGGTAAAAGGCGGCGATGCTCATCAGAGCGTTTTTCCGCCCGACGTCACCGCCGTGTTCGATCACGGCAAGCGTGATGTTTCCGCTTTCCCTATTGCCACCGGCACCTACTACAAAGTCGACTATTCTGCGGGCGTCGATATCTCCCGTTATAAAAACGTTCCTGTACCCACCTCGTATATGGCGGAGAAATCGGACTACGATTTTGTCGGCGCTTATCACCACGACGAGCGCGGTGGGCTACTGCATGTCGCCGACCACCACGTTTCGCCGGGCAAAAAACAGTGGAGCTGGGGCTATGGCGACTTTGGCCAGGCGTGGGACCGCAATCTGACGGATGAAAACGGCCCCTATATTGAGCTAATGACCGGCGTCTACACCGATAACCAGCCTGACTTTACCTGGCTTGCGCCTTATGAAGAGAAGGTGTTTGTGCAAAATTTCCTTCCCTATAGCGAGCTGGGGATGGTGCAAAATGCCAATACGCAGCTGGCGCTGAAGCTGGTTCGCGATTCTGAGCAGCTGCAGCTCGGCGTTTACGCCATTGCGCCGCTGGAAAATATTGTTGTTGAACTCAGCGCGGAAAAGCAGCCGCTGTATGAGACTCAGCTTACGCTGAAGCCGGGAGAGAGCTGGCGGCATACGCTGCCGCAAAATGACGCCGGTCGTTTGACCATTAAGGTAAAAACCGCAGACAACCAGCTGCTGCTGGATTATCGCGAACATATTACTCAGCAGACGTCGCTGCCCGAACCGGCCTCTGCGCCGGCGATGCCTGAAGAGATTCACAACGGTGATGAGCTCTATTTTATCGGCCAGCATCTTGAACAATACAATCACGCCAGCCGCTATGCCGCAGATTACTATCGCCGGGCGATAGCCCTCGATCCGCAGGATTATCGTAATAATGTTGCTCTCGGGACGCTGGCGTTTAACCAGGCCGACTGGGTTTTAGCGGAGCAATGTGCCCGCGCCGCGCTACTTCGCGCTCATCGTCTGAATAAAAATCCGCGCGATGGCGAAGCCAGTATGCTGCTTGCCAGCGCGCTGGAAAGGCAGGGAGATGAACAAGGCGCCTGGGATCACTATTACAAAGCATCCTGGAGCGGTAACTGCCGCGATGCTGCATGGTGGGCGCTGGCGCGGCTGGCGATGAAGCGCGGTGATACGGTCGACGCGCTGGAAAAGGTCAACACCAGCCTGCAGTTCAACGCCAGCAACCATCTGGCTATGGGGCTGAAAGCGCTGGCGTTAGCGAAGAGCGGGCGGACGAAAGCGGCGCAGGAGTATATTTTCGCCTGCCTTAAACCATACCCGTTGAGCTATCCGCTGCACTGCGTGCGCTGGATGATTGAGCCCGGCGACGAAGCGCGAGAGAACCTGCTGCGGGTAACGGGGCGCAGAGGGATCAACGGCAGCCTGCTGGCGGGCTGGCTGCTCTCCATCGGTCAGAAGCAGGCGGCGAAGGAGGTGCTTGAGGTTCTGGATTGCCAGGAAGCGCTGCCGATGCTGTGGCGCGCCTCGTTAAGTGATGACGCGAATAAACGGCAACAGTTAATTGCCGAAGCCGAGCGCTGCCATCCGCAAAAAGTGCGTTTCCCCAATACGCTCGATGAAGTCCGGATGCTGCAAACTCTGAGCGATAGCGCTTTTGCCCGCTATCTGCTCGGTTGTTTCTGGTACAGCAAACGTCGCTATGAAGAGGCGGTCAGCTGCTGGCGCGAGACGCTGGAAAAATCTCCCGACTACGCGCCCGCTCATCGCCTGCTCGGGGTCTACGCCTGGAACAAACAACAGGATGCCGCGCAGGCGCTGGCTTATCTGCAGCGGGCCGTAGAGCTTGAGCCCGAAAATGCGCGCTTCCTCTTTGAGCTTGATTTCCTGAAAAAATCGCTGGGTACGCCGGTAAACGAACGACTGGAAACGCTGGCGGCGCGCAAAGCGGTGGTGCTGAAGCGGGACGATCTGACCGCTGAGCTGCTAAGCCTGTGGAACGCGGCCGGCCATTATGCCAATGCCGCCGCTATTCTCGGTACGCGCGTGTTTCATCCCTGGGAAGGCGGGGAAGGGAGAATCACCGGTCAGTATTTGCTCAATCAGCTGCATCGGGCTTTGCAGTTTATCGAACGCGAGGCGTTTACGCAGGCCGCGCACTGTCTGAAAGACGCATTACGCTATCCCGATAATCTGGGGGAGGGGCGACTGCCCGGGCAGACGGACAACGATATCTGGTATTTGCTGGGCTACTGCGCGGAACAGGCTGGGGATGCACAGCAGGCAGCAGAATATTACCAGCTTGCCCTACAAGGAGGCTCAACGCTGGACGCCGGGCGTTACTACAACGATCAGCCCGCTGATTACCTTTTCTGGCAGGGCATCGCGCTGCGTAAGGGCGGTAACCCGGCGCAGGCCGAGCAGCACTTCCAGAATTTTATCGCCTGGGCCGGGCAGCATCGGGATGACGTTCCGCAAGCCGACTTTTTTGCCGTCTCTCTCCCGGATTTGGTGGTGCTTGATGTCTCAGCGCAGCAGCAGCACCAGCAGCACTGTTTGTTTATTGAAGCGTTGGGCCATCTGGGGCTGGGCAACTTATCCGCCAGCCAGCAGGCGATGCAGCAACTGCTGCAGCTGAACCCGGCTCATGATAAGGCGCATTTGATTCGTCACGCCCTGCAAAGCGGCATGTTTTCCTGAACCTGAACCTGAACCTGAACCTGAACCTGAACCTGAAACGGGCGGGCCTGGCCCGCCTGAACCCTACTGTTCCCTGCGTTTCCCTTATAGAGGAATCATTATGAATAACGCGCAGACACATCTGAAAATGGGCTACGTCTGGACTATCTGTCTGGTCGCCGCCTGCGGTGGTTTACTGTTTGGCTATGACTGGGTAGTCATTGGCGGCGCAAAGCCGTTTTATGAAGCCTGGTTTTCCATTACCGACCCGGCGCAGTCCGGTTGGGCAATGAGCTCGGCGCTGGTGGGCTGCGTTTTCGGCGCATTAATCTCGGGATGGTGCGCCGATAAACTCGGGCGTAAGCTGCCATTAATACTTTCCGCCGTGCTGTTCAGCGCTTCCGCGTGGGGGACGGCGGTCGCCAGTAGTTTCGACATGTTTGTGGTTTATCGCATTGTGGGCGGCGTGGGGATTGGTCTGGCATCCGCTCTCAGCCCGCTTTACATCGCCGAAGTCAGCCCGGCAGAAAAAAGAGGGCGCTTTGTTGCGGTCAACCAGCTCACTATCGTGATTGGCGTGCTGGCCGCTCAGCTTATTAACCTGATGATTGCGGAGCCGGTGGCGACGGGGGCAACGCAGCAGATGATTGTGGAAACCTGGAACGGACAGATGGGCTGGCGCTGGATGTTCGGTGCGGAACTGGTTCCGGCGCTGGCGTTTCTGGTCCTGATGTTTTTTGTTCCCGAATCGCCGCGCTGGCTCATGAAGGCCGGTAAGCCGGAGCGTGCCCGAGCCGCGCTGGAACGCATTGGTTCCGCCGACTATGCCGACAGAATATTACGCGACATCGCGCACACGCTGGAAAAAGATAACCATAAAGTATCCTATGGCGCACTGCTGGCTCCGCAGGTTAAACCGATCGTTATCATTGGCATGGTTCTCGCCGTCTTCCAGCAGTGGTGCGGAATTAACGTCATCTTTAACTACGCACAGGAGATTTTTGCCTCAGCGGGCTTCGATATTAACAGCACGCTTAAATCGATCGTCGCGACGGGGGTTGTAAACCTGGTATTTACCCTCGCCGCGCTGCCGCTGGTGGATAAAATCGGCCGCCGTAAACTGATGCTGCTTGGCGCTTCAGGCTTAACGCTGATCTATGTGCTGATTGCCGGCGCTTACGCCATGGGAATTATGGGCTGGCCGGTACTGTTGCTGGTGCTGGCGGCTATTGCTATTTACGCCTTGACCCTGGCGCCGGTCACCTGGGTGCTACTGGCGGAAATCTTCCCCAACCGCGTTCGCGGACTCGCGATGTCTTTAGGCACCCTGGCGCTGTGGATTGCCTGTTTCTTGTTAACCTACACTTTCCCGCTGCTTAATGCCGGGCTGGGCGCGGCGGGCAGCTTCCTGCTGTATGGCGTCATTTGCGCTGCCGGCTATCTCTATATTCTGCGCAACGTGCCGGAAACGAAAGGGGTAACTCTCGAAGCCCTGGAAGAACAGCTGGCGCAACGCCATACGGGCGTTAATGCGGCGAAGCAGGAGCAGACGCGCTAATGGCGGAAGAGTGGATTCTGGAGAACGCGCATCTGCGGATGTGCGTCTCTTCTCTGGGCGGCAAAGTGCAAAGTTTATTCTCGCGGCAATACCAGGCGCCGGTGCTATATGAAAATCCCGCCGGCGGTATGTTTCCGATGCTGCCGATGGCCAATCGCGTCGCCGGAAACCGCTTTATTTTTCAGGGACGCGAGATAGTCCTGCCTCGTCACCACGCCGACGCGCATTTTTTTCTCCACGGCGACGGGTGGCTACAGCGCTGGGATATCATTGCGCGCGACGGCGACTTTTGCGTGTTACAGCTGCGTCGGCAACATGCCTGCGGTTTCGATTACCTGGCGCAGATCCGCTACCAGCTGCTGCGTAACCAACTGATAGCATCGCTGACGCTTACCCACTGCGGTAGCACGCCTATCCCCTACGGCTGCGGTTTTCATCCCTTTTTCTCCTTTGATAAGCGCAGCACGGTGCAGTTTACTGCCGGTGGCTACTGGCCGGAAGGGGAACAACACCTTCCGCTGGACTGGCAAAGCCATCTTCCCGGCCATGCCGATTTCAGCCACCCGCAGTACGGTGAGGATCGCTGGCTGAACGTCGGCTATTCCGGCTGGAGTGGACGAGCGAGGATAGTAAGTGATGTGATGACTATCACAATTCTTTCGCAAACTTCGTGGTTGATGCTCTTCAGAATGCAGGGTGAACCGTTCCTTTGCCTCGAGCCGCAAACTCACCCGGTAAACGCCCATAACATGGACGGCCAGCCGGGGCTGCGGGTTTTGGGCGCCGGAGATACGCTGAATTTTTCGCTAAAAATAGACGTTCAGGGGCGCGAGTAGCGCCATTTATGGGGCGAGGGCATCTTGCACCCGCCCCGCTTTATCGCCAGACTGTCGCCTCCATTCGGGAGGGAATTATGGTCTTGCACTCCACGCGCTGGCTGGCGCTAAGTTATTTCACCTACTTCTTTAGCTACGGCATCTTCCTGCCTTTCTGGAGCGTCTGGCTTTCCGGACTTGGCCTGACGCCGGAAACGATCGGCATGCTGCTCGGCGCCGGGCTGGTGTCGCGATTTCTTGGCAGCCTGCTGATTGCCCCGCGGGTCAGCGACCCGTCCCGTCTTATCTCTTCTCTGCGCATTCTGGCGCTGCTGACGCTGCTCTTCGCGCTCGCATTTTGGATCGGCCACCAGGTCGCCTGGCTAATGGTGATTATCGTCGGCTTTAACCTCTTTTTCTCGCCGCTGGTGCCGCTGACCGACGCGCTGGCGAATACCTGGCAAAAGCAGATCACCATGGACTACGGGCGCGTGCGCCTGTGGGGATCGATCGCTTTCGTGATTGGCTCGGCACTGACCGGGAAGCTGGTCAGCCTGTATGACTACCGGATGATTCTGGTGATGCTCAGCATCGGTATCGCGTCAATGCTGATCGGCATGCTGCTGAAACCGTCGGTGCAGCCGCAGGGGGAATCCCGCCACCAGGAAGCGGCCGGGCTGTCGGCCTGGCTTACGCTGGTGCGGCAAAGCTGGCGCTTCCTCGCCTGCGTCTGTTTGCTGCAGGGGGCGCACGCCGCCTACTATGGGTTCAGCGCAATCTACTGGCAGGAGGCGGGGTATTCCGCCTCCGCCGTGGGCTATTTGTGGTCGCTGGGCGTGGTGGCGGAGGTGGTGATTTTCGCGCTGAGCAAAAAAGTCTTCCGCCGTTTTAGTGCCCGCGATCTGCTGCTGCTGTCCGCGGCGTGCGGAGTGATTCGCTGGACGCTAATGGGCTGGACGACGGCGCTACCCTGGCTTATCGTCGCGCAGATCCTCCACTGCGGCACCTTTACGGTGTGCCATCTGGCGGCGATGCGCTATATCGCGGCTCGCCAGGGAAGCGAAGTGATCCGCCTGCAGGCTGTCTACTCCGCAGTAGCGATGGGCGGCAGCATTGCGGTAATGACGGTATTTGCCGGCTTTCTCTACCAGCATCTGCACCAGGGCGTTTTCTGGGTGATGGCGCTGGTGGCCTTACCGGCGCTGGTGGTGCGGCCAAAAGCGGTGGCTTAGGCCTCGAGCATCTTGCAAATCTGCTGCTGCTGATGAGCGCTGAACGTCTCGTCGGCATGAAACAGCGGCGGTGAAAACAGCGGTAGCGCCGTGGTATAGGGGGTGACGATCAGCGTCACTTCCTTCGGCGCGCCCTCTTTCTGAAAGGTGCTTACGCTCAAATACTTAATATTGAGCGGCAGCAGGGTTAACTCGCGCAGCTGCTGCTCCAGCGACTGCTCAAGGTCAGGATTATCATCGGTAAGCAGAACCACCTGCTTCTCCTGCAGATCGTTTTTTTGCATCAACCACGCGCCGAAAATCACCGCGATTAAACTGACTTCCTCCTGGCTAAAGCGGACCTGCCAGCTGGCTTCGAACTCCTCCAGCGCCGCCTGAGTGGTGCGCATCAAACGGGGATACAGACGGCCAATCTCCTCTGGCAACGCGTTATCGATACCGATAGCGAAAACGCTGCGGTGTAGCGCCTGCGAGAGGTGTATATAGAGCTGATCGCTTAGACCCTGCTCATCGCTGAATGGACGCCCCGCCAGGTTCTGAAAGCGGTGAATCAGCCCGGAGATGGCCAGATGCAGACGCCGGTCCTGCTGGTGCCCGTCGCGGATGGGATCGGGGGTTTTCAGCAGCATAAACAGCAGGGTCAGAAACAGCTGTTCTCCGGCATGGGGCATCGTCGCCACCCGACGCTGCCAGTGGCGAACAATCTCCTCCGCGAGGGTAAACTCGGCGGCGGCCTGCGCCCAGCGCTGCTGCTCGTGGGTGAAAGAGGGGCTCTGCCCAAGGTGGTGCTGCAGTAAACAATACTGTAAATAAAGACGCAGAAAATGCACGTCGCGGCAGTCAAACTGCCGGTTCAGGGTCCGGGCGCAGCGGTTCACCAGGGCCTGGAGATTGGTGTCGTCATACAGCGTGCGCGCGATACCCTGCTGTTTAAGCTGCGTTTTTAATGCCGGGGTAAAATGGTGGCTGACAAAATGCGGGCACAGACGCAGCCCGCGGCGCAGAGCGTGCAGCAGGCACAAGCGTTGATCGAGCGCGGCGCCTTCCATCCGATAGCTGCCGTCCGCTTGTGAAGTCAGGGTCAAGCGGTGATAACGCTGAATTTCGCGTCCCGTCTCCGCGATGTCCTGCCTGGCGGTATCCTCATCAACCTGAGTGAGGCTACCCAGCCATTCGGGCGTCACGGATTGCCCCGGCAGATAAAACATCAGGAGCACCTGGCTACGGCGCTGTGGACTGGAAAGCACAGATGGTGGTTCAATCACTGTCATCATCCGGTTAGTTCCAGTTAGGGTTTTCGTTAAGCGTAGTTAATGTATTCAGGGTGAGCAGGGCACGCCCGCGTCTTTACATCAGGATTGCTGGCGCGGTTCACAGAATTTTTCACGTGAGGAACAGATGAAGAGAGTGAAACAATGCGTCAGCGCAGCGTTTTTCATGTTTTTATCGCTATCCGCGGCGGCGCATCCGCACAGTTTCATCAGTTTGCAAACGGAGGTCGTGGCGGAAAATGGCCTGCTCACCGGCTTTAAAATGCGCTGGACGATGGATGAAATCACCTCCGCCGATCTGCTCTATGATGCGGGCAACGCTAAACCCGGTAGCGAAATCTGGAAAAAGCTGGCGGCGGAAGTGATGGCGAACGTGCTGGGCCAGCACTATTTCAGCGAGCTATGGCATAACGGCCAGCGGGTAAAGTTTGATATTCGACCCGACGGCTATGGCCTGGAGCGCAGCGGCCATCAGGCGGTGCTCACCTTTACCCTACCGCTGGCGAAGCCGCAGCCTCTGGCCGGGCAAACCTTTACCTTTTCAACCTACGACCCGACCTATTACGTTGATATGTATTATGACAAAGACGCTGATTTCGCTCTGCCGGCGGCGATGAAAACGATCTGCGCGGCAAACATGATGACGCCGAAACCGAATGAAAAAATGTTGTCCTATGCGCAGTCGCTGGATAAAGCGGATGCGCCGCCGGAGGATATGGAACTGGGGAATTACTTCGCGCAAAAGGTGACGCTGCAATGTCGCTGATTTTTACTCAAAACAGCCGTTCTCCGCGCTGGCGTCAGCTTTGGCCGCTGGCGCTCTTTTTGCTGCTGGCGGCAGGGGCTGGCTTCTGGCTATGGCGGGCCTGGCCGCAGGTGCTGCTGCAAAGCGCGGTCTGGCAGCGCGCGCTGAATCTTGAACTAAGCCGGCTTCTGCAGGCGGTAGCGGAAAATCCCTCCGCCGCCGGGCTGTCGCTGCTGGGGTTTAGCTTCGTCTACGGCGTCCTGCACGCGCTGGGGCCGGGGCACGGTAAAGTGGTGATTACCACCTGGCTGGCGACCCATCCTTCGAAGCTGAAATCCAGCATTGGCCTGACCCTGGCCGCCTCGCTGCTGCAGGGGTTGGTGGCCATCGCTTTAGTGGTGGTCGTGCTTACCCTGCTACGTCTTCCGGCAAGAGCGCTGCACCTGAGCAGCTTCTGGCTGGAAAAGGGAAGCTATCTGCTGGTCGGCGCGCTGGGCCTGTTGCTGTGCTGGCGGGCGCTGAAAAAGCTGCGGATGCTGCTGCGGCGACCGAAATTTACCGCTTTTACCCCGCATCACGTGCATGACGCTCACTGCGGCTGCGGGCATAAGCATCTACCGGCGCCGGAACAGCTGCAAAGCGGCGATGACTGGCGGGCGCGGCTGGCGATTGTGCTGTCGATGGGGATGCGGCCCTGCTCCGGAGCCATTATGGTGCTGCTGTTCAGTAAGGTTATCGGCGTATTTGGCTGGGGGATGGCGGCCGCGATGGCGATGGCGGCGGGAACCTCGCTCACCATTAGCGCGCTGGCGCTGCTGGTTCACGGATTCCGTCAACTGGCGGTCAGGCTGAGCGCGAACCGGGCGCCGGCGCCATGGAAGCAGGTAGGCTGGGCGACGCTGGCGCTGGCCGGCGGCGTGATTTTGCTGGCGGCGGCTATCGTGATGTGGAGTAGTGCGATACCTCCGGGCGGCGGCCTGCGTCCGTTTTAACGGGATAAAAAAAGGAAGCCGCGGCTTCCTTTTTGCTTTTCATTCAGTGAGAGATTAACGCTTCAGCGCTTCGCTCAGATGCTCGCGCATATTGGCCAGCATGGCTTTTACAACGCGCGGGTTGCCTGCAACGATGTTGCCGGTCAGCAGGTAGTTATGGCCGCCGGTAAAGTCGCAGACGATAGCGCCTGCTTCACGGGCGATCAGCTCGCCTGCCGCGAAATCCCACGGTTTCAGCGCGATTTCAAAGTAGCCGTCAACGCGGCCAGCGGCAACGTAGGCCAGATCCAGGGCCGCGGAACCGGTGCGGCGGAAATCCGCGCATTCGGTATACATGTTGCCGAGGATATTCATGTAAGAGGTCGCGTGCTGTTTTGCTTTGAACGGGAAGCCGGTGGCGATAATCGTGCCATCCAGATCGCGAGCGCTGCTGCCGCGCAGACGGTAGCCGTTCAGCTGCGCGCCCTGGCCGCGGGTCGCGGTGAACAGTTCGTTACGCATCGGATCGTAAACCACGGCGACTTCAGTACGGCCTTTAATGCGTACGGCGATGGACACGGAGAAGTGCGGCAGACGTTTTACGAAGTTGGTGGTGCCATCCAGTGGATCGATAACCCATTGAACATCCTGATCTTCACCTGCGTGTTCACCGCTTTCTTCGGTGATGATGGTGTGCTGCGGGTAAGATTTGCGAATGGTTTCGATAATCATCGCCTCGGCGGCTTTATCGACGTTAGTCACAAAATCATTGCTGCCTTTCTGGCTGGTTTCTACGGAGTCAGGGGTTTCGTAGTGCTTGGCAATTAAATTACCCGCCTTGCGCGCTGCGCGCACGGCGATGTTCAGCATCGGATGCATCGGTCTCTCTCACTGGATGTTAAAGAACGGGAAAAAACGGCGCATATAGTAACAGTGAAATCTGCCTATGTCTCCGTTTTATGATAGCATGCACGAATAATCTTTAGCCGAAGAACCATAATGCTGCAAAATATTCGAATCGTACTGGTAGAAACTTCACACACCGGCAATATGGGCTCTGTCGCCCGCGCAATGAAAACCATGGGGTTAACCAACCTCTGGCTGGTCAATCCGCTGGTTAAACCCGATTCTCAGGCCATCGCTCTGGCGGCCGGCGCCAGCGACGTGATTGGCAATGCCAACATCGTCGACACCCTCGATGAAGCGCTGGCGGGCTGTAGCCTGGTTGTCGGAACCAGCGCCCGCTCCCGCACGCTGCCGTGGCCGATGCTCGATCCGCGCGAATGCGGCCTGAAAAGCGTCGCCGAAGCGCAGCATGCGCCGGTTGCGCTGGTATTTGGCCGCGAACGCGTTGGCCTGACTAACGACGAGCTACAGAAGTGTCACTATCACGTGGCGATTGCCGCTAACCCGGAATACAGCTCGCTGAACCTGGCGATGGCGGTGCAGGTCATCGCCTATGAAGTGCGTATGGCATGGCTGGCGGCGCAGGAGCAAAATGAGCCCGTCGTCGAGCATGAAGAAACGCCTTATCCACTGGTGGATGATTTAGAGCGTTTCTACGGCCATCTGGAGCAGACGCTGCTGGCAACCGGGTTTATCCGCGCCAGTCATCCGGGCCAGGTGATGAACAAGCTGCGCCGTTTGTTTACCCGCGCCCGCCCGGAAAGCCAGGAGCTGAACATCCTGCGCGGTATGCTGGCGTCAATTGAGCAGAAGAATAAAGAATAGCGCTGTCTGTTTGCCGGGGGGCGCTGCGCTTACCCGGCCTACCGATCGCCTCCCCCGATGGGGGAGGGCATCAGATCGCGCTTAAGTAAAACGGCACGGAAAGCCAAATACCTGACTAAAACAGTCAAGTAAATAGTTGACCAATTTACTCGGGAATGTCAGACTTGCCTTGCTATGCAATACCCATATTAATAAAAAGCCCGGGCAGGGGCGAGTTTGAGGTTAAGTAAGACATGAGACTGACATCTAAAGGGCGTTATGCCGTGACCGCGATGCTTGACGTTGCGCTCAACTCTGAATCGGGTCCGGTTCCGTTGGCTGATATTTCAGAGCGTCAGGGAATTTCGCTTTCCTATCTGGAACAGCTGTTCTCTCGCCTGCGCAAAAATGGTCTGGTTTCCAGCGTACGTGGTCCAGGCGGCGGTTATCTGTTAGGTAAAGAAGCGGGTAGCATCGCGGTTGGCGAAGTTATCAGCGCAGTAGACGAATCCGTTGACGCCACCCGTTGTCAGGGCAAAGGCGGCTGCCAGGGCGGCGATAAGTGTCTTACTCACGCGCTGTGGCGCGATCTGAGCGAGCGACTGACCGGTTTTCTGAATAACATCACGCTGGGCGAACTGGTGAATAACCAGGAAATCCTTGATGTCTCCGGTCGTCAGCACAACCATGAATCCCAGCGTAATACCCGTGCTCAGGACGCTATTGACGTCAAACTGCGCGCTTAGTTCTCGTTCAGTTTCATCTTGCAGCTATTCGGCTGCAAGCTGAAACGAGCTGAGCCAAAAAGATAAAAAAGATTTTCGAATCAGGCCGGGATGCTCCGCCATCCTGTGTACTCGGTCGTACATCCAGCCGGTTGCCTGATTCCTTGCATTGAAGCGATGTACGGAGTTTATAGAGCAATGAAATTACCGATCTATCTCGATTACTCCGCAACCACGCCGGTGGACCCGCGTGTTGCCGAGAAAATGATGCAGTTCCTGACTCTGGACGGGACCTTTGGTAACCCGGCCTCCCGTTCCCACCGTTTTGGCTGGCAGGCTGAAGAGGCGGTAGATATCGCCCGTAATCAGATTGCCGAGCTGGTCGGTGCCGACCCGCGCGAAATTGTCTTTACCTCCGGCGCGACGGAATCCGATAACCTGGCGATTAAAGGTGCAGCCAACTTTTATCAGAAAAAAGGCAAGCACATCATCACCAGCAAAACCGAACACAAAGCCGTGCTGGACACCTGCCGTCAGCTGGAGCGCGAAGGGTTTGAAGTCACCTACCTCGCCCCGCAGCGTAACGGCATTATCGATTTAAAAGAACTGGAAGCCGCGATGCGTGATGACACCATCCTTGTTTCCATTATGCACGTGAATAACGAAATCGGCGTGGTGCAGGATATCGCTACCATCGGCGAGATGTGCCGCGCCCGCGGTATCATTTACCACGTTGACGCGACCCAGAGCGTGGGCAAACTGCCTATCGACCTGAGCCAGCTGAAAGTTGACCTGATGTCCTTCTCCGGCCACAAAATCTATGGCCCGAAAGGTATCGGCGCGCTGTACGTGCGTCGTAAACCGCGTATTCGTATCGAAGCGCAGATGCACGGCGGCGGTCACGAGCGCGGCATGCGTTCCGGTACGCTGCCTGTCCACCAGATCGTCGGTATGGGTGAAGCTTACCGTATCGCGAAAGAAGAGATGGAAAGCGAAATGGCCCGCCTGCGCGGCCTGCGTAACCGTCTGTGGGACGGCGTGAAAGATATGGAAGAGGTTTATCTCAACGGTGACCTTGAGCAGGGCGCGCCGAATATCCTCAACGTCAGCTTTAACTACGTTGAAGGCGAGTCGCTGATTATGGCGCTGAAAGACCTGGCGGTTTCCTCCGGTTCAGCCTGTACTTCCGCAAGCCTCGAGCCGTCCTACGTGCTGCGCGCGCTGGGGATGACCGACGAGCTGGCGCATAGCTCTATTCGTTTCTCTTTAGGTCGTTTTACTACCGAAGAAGAGATTGACTACACCATCAATCTGGTCCGCAACTCCATCGGCCGTCTGCGCGAACTCTCACCGCTGTGGGAAATGTTCAAGCAGGGCGTGGATCTGAACAGCATTGAATGGTCACATCACTAATTCGGCACCAATAAGGAGAATTCATCATGGCTTACAGCGAAAAAGTTATCGATCATTACGAGAATCCGCGCAACGTCGGTTCTTTCGACAATAGCGACGAAAACGTCGGCAGCGGTATGGTTGGCGCGCCGGCGTGCGGCGACGTGATGAAGTTGCAGATTAAAGTCAACAATGAAGGTATCATTGAAGACGCGCGTTTCAAGACCTACGGCTGCGGTTCCGCTATTGCTTCCAGCTCCCTGGTGACCGAATGGGTAAAAGGGAAATCGCTGGACGAAGCTCAGGCGATTAAAAACACCGATATCGCTGACGAGCTCGAGCTGCCGCCGGTCAAAATTCACTGCTCTATTCTGGCGGAAGACGCGATTAAAGCCGCGATTGCGGATTACAAAAGCAAACGTGAAGCAAAATAATTAAGAGTTGAGGTTTGTTATGTCGATTACTTTAAGCGACAGTGCAGCAGCGCGAGTCAACGCCTTTCTGGCCAACCGCGGTAAAGGGTTTGGCCTGCGCCTGGGAGTCAGAACTTCCGGCTGTTCAGGTATGGCTTATGTACTGGAGTTTGTTGACGAACCAGCGGCAGAAGACACCGTGTTTGAAGACAAAGGCGTGAAGGTCGTGATCGACGGCAAAAGTTTGCAGTTCCTCGACGGTACGCAGCTGGACTTCGTCAAAGAAGGCCTTAACGAAGGGTTTAAGTTCACCAACCCGAACGTGAAGGACGAGTGCGGCTGCGGCGAAAGCTTTAACGTGTAATCGGTTATCCCTGACCCCACCGTAGTCTCGCTGCGCGTGGGGTTTGCTTTATCTCGTTAACCCTGAGGTTGCTATGGACTATTTTACCCTCTTCGGGTTACCGGCCAGCTATACCCTTTCGTTAGAACCCCTGGCTGCCCGGTACCAGGAACTACAGCGCCAGTATCACCCCGATAAGTTCGCCAGCGGCAGCGCGGCCGAACAGCTCGCCGCGGTGCAGCAGTCCGCCACCATTAATCAGGCGTGGCAAACCCTTCGCCACCCGCTGACCCGCGCCGAATATCTCCTTTCGCTTCATGGTTTCGATCTCGCCAGCGAGCAGCACACCGTGCGCGATACCGCGTTCCTGATGGAACAGCTGGAGCTGCGCGAAGAGCTGGATGAAATAGGCAAAGCGAAGGATGAAGCGCGGCTGGAAAGCTTTATCAAGCGGGTCAAAGCGCAATTTGATACCCGGCATCAGCTGATGGTTGAACAACTGAATAACGAGACGTGGGAGGCGGCGGCGGATACCGTGCGCAAGCTGCGTTTTCTCGATAAACTGCGAAGCAGTGCGGAACAACTCGAAGAAAAACTGCTCGATTTTTAATTTTCGGAAGCAATTATGGCCTTATTACAAATTAGTGAGCCCGGACTGAGCGCCGCGCCGCACCAGCGACGTCTGGCGGCGGGTATCGACCTGGGCACCACCAATTCACTGGTGGCTACCGTGCGTAGCGGCCAGGCCGAAACTCTGCCCGACCGTCAAGGGCGCTATTTGCTGCCGTCGGTGGTGAACTATCAGGCTTCGGGTTTGACGGTGGGCTATGACGCGCGGCAAAACGCCGCTCAGGATCCGGTCAATACCATCAGCTCGGTCAAGCGCATGATGGGGCGTTCTCTGGCCGATATCGAGGCCCGCTACCCGCATCTGCCTTATCAACTGCAGGCAAGCGAAAACGGCCTGCCGATGATTCAGACGCCAGGCGGTCTGCTCAACCCGATTCGCGTTTCTGCCGATATCCTCAAGGCGCTGGCCGAGCGCGCTACCGAAGCGCTGGCGGGCGAGCTCGACGGGGTGGTGATTACCGTGCCGGCCTACTTCGATGATGCTCAGCGTCAGGGAACCAAAGACGCGGCGCGTCTGGCGGGCCTGCACGTGCTGCGTCTGCTGAACGAACCCACCGCGGCGGCGATTGCTTACGGCCTGGACTCCGGTCAGGAAGGGGTCATCGCGGTTTACGATCTCGGCGGCGGCACCTTTGATATCTCCGTGCTGCGCTTAAGCCGCGGCGTGTTTGAAGTCCTGGCTACCGGCGGCGATTCCGCGCTCGGCGGCGACGATTTCGACCACCTGCTGGCCGATTATCTGCGCGAGCAGGCTGGCCTGAGCGATCGCAGCGACAACCGCCTGCAGCGCGAGCTGCTCGATGCGGCGATCGCGGCGAAAATCGCCCTCAGCGATGCCGAGACGGCGCGGGTGAATGTCGGCGGCTGGCAGGGGGAAATCACCCGCAGCCAGTTTAACGATCTGATCGCGCCGCTGGTCAAACGCACTCTGCTGGCCTGCCGTCGCGCGCTGAAAGACGCCGGCGTTGAGGCGCAAGAGGTGCTGGAAGTGGTGATGGTGGGCGGCTCGACCCGCGTGCCGCTGGTGCGCGAGCGCGTCGGCGAATTCTTTGGCCGTACGCCGCTGACCTCTATCGACCCGGATAAAGTCGTCGCCATCGGCGCGGCGATTCAGGCGGATATTCTGGTGGGCAACAAGCCGGACAGCGAACTGCTGCTGCTCGATGTGATCCCGCTCTCCCTGGGGCTGGAAACCATGGGCGGTCTGGTGGAGAAGGTTATCCCGCGCAACACCACCATTCCGGTGGCGCGCGCGCAGGAGTTCACCACTTTCAAAGATGGTCAGACGGCAATGTCTATCCACGTCATGCAGGGCGAGCGCGAGCTGGTGCAGGACTGTCGCTCCCTGGCGCGTTTTGCGCTGCGCGGCATTCCGGCATTGCCGGCGGGCGGGGCGCATATTCGCGTCACCTTCCAGGTGGATGCCGACGGCCTGCTGAGCGTGACGGCGATGGAGAAATCGACCGGCGTCGAGGCCTCTATCCAGGTGAAACCGTCCTACGGTCTGACCGATGGCGAGATCGCCAGCATGATTAAAGATTCGATGAGCTACGCCGAACAGGACGTCCAGGCGCGCATGCTGGCCGAGCAAAAAGTTGAAGCCGCGCGCGTACTGGAAAGTCTGGTCAGCGCGCTGGCCGCCGACGCCGCGCTGTTAAGCGCCGCAGAGCGTCAGGCTATCGATGACGCCGCGGAGCAAGTGCGCGCCGCTGCGGCAGGCGATGATGCCGATGCAATCAAAGAAGCGATTAAAAATATCGACACACAAACCCAGGAATTCGCCGCACGTCGTATGGATCAATCGGTCCGTATCGCGCTGAAAGGCCAATCCGTGGACGAGGTTTAAAATGCCAAAAATTGTTTTTCTGCCCCACCAGGACCTGTGTCCGGATGGCGTAGTTGTGGAAGCTGAGACCGGTGAGACCATTCTTGATGCTGCGCTGCGTAGCGGTATTGAGATTGAACACGCCTGCGAAAAATCCTGTGCCTGCACCACTTGCCACTGCATCGTGCGTGAAGGCTTTGACTCGCTGGCGGAAAGTACCGAAGATGAAGACGACATGCTGGATAAGGCCTGGGGGCTTGAGCCCGACAGCCGTTTGAGCTGCCAGGCGCGGGTGACTGACGAAGATTTGGTCATCGAAATTCCGCGTTACACCATCAACCACGCACGCGAGCATTAATATGGGACTGAAATGGACCGATAGTCGCGAAATCGGCGAAGCGCTGTACGACGCCTTCCCGGATCTCGACCCGAAAACCGTTCGCTTCACCGATCTGCATCAGTGGATATGCGACCTGGAAGAGTTTGATGACGATCCAAACGCATCCAATGAAAAAATTCTTGAGGCGATTCTGCTAGTCTGGTTAGACGAAGCCGAATAATTTTCGCGTTATGATTTACCCGGTGGTTATAAGCCGGATAAATCAACGGGCGAAAGAACTTTACGGGCTGCCATACGGCGGCCCGTTTGCTAAGAAGGATAATGATAATGACCGAAGCTATGAAAATTACGCTTACCGCTCAGCCAGCCGATGCGCGCTGGGGAGAAAAAGCGTCTTACAGCATTAATAACGACGGCATCGCCCTGCACCTGAACGGCAAAGACGACCTGGGCTTGATTCAGCGCGCGGCGCGGAAAATTGACGGCATGGGCATCAAACACGTTGCGCTTGATGGCGAAGGCTGGGACACCGACCGCGCATGGGCGTTCTGGGCGGGTTATAAGGGGCCGAAAGGCAGCCGCAAAGTGGAGTGGCCGGCCCTCGACGATGCGCAGAAAAGCGAACTGGATAACCGCTTGACCATTATTGACTGGGTCCGTGACACCATTAACGCCCCGGCGGAAGAGCTGGGGCCGGAACAGCTGGCGCAGCGTGCGGTAGACCTGCTGTGCAGCGTGGCCTGCGATAACGTCTCTTATCGTATCACCAAGGGTGAAGACCTGCGCGAGCAGAACTACCTGGGCCTGCACATGGTCGGTCGCGGCTCCGAGCGCCCGCCGGTCCTGCTGGCGCTGGACTATAACCCAACCGGCGATAAAGAAGCCCCGGTGTACGCCTGCCTGGTCGGTAAAGGCATCACCTTTGACTCCGGCGGATACAGCATCAAGCAGAGCGCCTTTATGGACTCGATGAAGTCCGACATGGGCGGCGCGGCAACGGTGACCGGCGCGCTGGCGTTTGCCATCACTCGCGGCCTCAATAAGCGCGTGAAGCTGTATCTGTGCTGCGCCGATAACCTGATTAGCGGCAACGCCTTTAAACTTGGCGATATTATTCACTATCGCAACGGTAAAACCGTGGAAATCATGAATACCGATGCGGAAGGTCGCCTGGTGCTGGCTGATGGCCTGATCGATGCTTCTGCGCAAAAGCCTGAGCTGATTATCGATGCCGCCACGCTGACCGGCGCCGCGAAAACCGCGCTGGGTAATGATTATCACGCGCTGTTCAGCTTTGACGATGGTCTGGCGAATCGCCTGCTGGCGAGCGCGCAGGCTGAAAACGAGGCCTTCTGGCGTCTGCCGCTGGCTGAGTTCCACCGCGGCCAGCTGCCGTCGAACTTCGCCGAGCTGAACAATACCGGCAGCGCGGCCTATCCGGCGGGCGCCAGCACCGCAGCGGGCTTCCTGTCCCACTTCGTGGAGAACTATCACCAGGGCTGGCTGCATATCGACTGTTCGGCGACCTACCGTAAATCTGCCGTTGAGCAGTGGTCGGCGGGCGCGACCGGCCTCGGTGTGCGCACCATTGCCAACCTGCTGACGGCAGAGTAATGGATTTTGCCGGGTGGCGCTGCGCTTACCCGACCGACAAAACTCGTGGGCCCGTGCGAGCGCAGCGCCGCCGGGCGATTTTGAAGTAGCGAAACTATGTCCGAAACTAAAAATGAGCTAGAAACCCTGCTGGAGAAGGCGGCGACCGAGCCAGGCCACCGTCCGGCGTTTTTCCGTACTTTGCTCGAAGCCACCGTTTGGGTGCCGGGAGCCGCCGCTCAGGGCGAGCAGGTTGTGGAAGATAGCGTACTGGACCTGCTGCACTGGGAAAAAGATGATGGCACATCGGTTATTCCTTTTTTCACCTCGCTGGAAGCGCTGCAGCAGGCCGTTGAGGACGAACAGTCTTTCGTGGTGATGCCGGTGCGCACGCTGTTCGCGATGACCCTGGGCGAAACGCTCTATCTCAATGCCAAACTCCCTACTGGCAAAGAGTTTGCGCCGCGAGAAATTAGCCATCTGCTGGGGGAAGAGGGCAGCCCGCTCAGTACCCAGACCGTGCTTGAGGGCGGCGAGTCGCTGCTGCTGTCTGAGGTTGCCGAACCGCCCGCGCAGATGGTGGACTCGCTGACCACGCTGTTCAAGACGCTGAAAACGGTGAAGCGCGCGTTTTTATGCTCTATTAAAGACAGCGCCGATGCCCCGGCCAACCTGCTGATTGGTATTGAAGCGGAAGGCGATATTGAGGCGGTGATTCAGGCCACCGGCAGCGTTGCGACCGATACGCTTCCCGGCGACGAGCCGATTGATATCTGCCAGGTGGTGGAGGGTGAAAAGGGGATTAGCCACTTTATGATTGCCCACATTACGCCGTTCTATGAAAAACGCTGGGGCAGCTTCCTGCGTGACTTTAAGCACAATCGCATTATCTAACCGAACGGGGGCCTACGCCCCCGTTGCTTTGTCTACTGCGCCGGTTCAATCGGCAAATCCGTCCGCGCGCCCCATTCGCTCCATGAGCCGTCATACAGGCTGACGCCGTTAACGCCCAGCGTGGTTAGCGCCAGCACCACGACCGCCGCCGTCACGCCGGATCCGCAGCTGGCAATAATCGGCTGCTCAAAGTCGACGCCCTGGCGAGCGAAAATCTCGTTCAGTTCATCGGTGGTTTTGAGTTCGCCGTTAATCACCAGTTCGCTCCAGGGGACGTTTAGCGCGCCGGGAATATGCCCGCTGCGCAAACCCGGGCGCGGCTCGGCCACCTGACCATTAAAACGCCCGGCCGGGCGAGCATCGACGATCTGCGCCGATCCTTCATGGCTGACCAGCAGCACATCGGTCAGACGCTTGATCGCCTGCGGATCGAGACGAGCGTCAAAATCACCTTCCGGCAGTTCAGGGAGGCCCTGCTCCAGCGGCAGCTCATCGCGACGCCAGCCTTCGAGGCCGCCGGCAACAATAGACACTTTTTCAACGCCGAAGGTGCGCAGCATCCACCAGGCGCGCGGCGCGGAGAAGATATTGCCTTCATCGTATACCACCAGATGCTTATCGCTGCTGACGCCCAGTTCGCGCATGGCGACGGCAAACGCCTCCGCGCGCGGCATCATGTGCGGCAGCGGGCTGGTATGGTCGGAGAGGGCTTCGATATCGAAAAAAACGGCGCCGGGAATATGGCCCGCCTGATACTCAGCGTTAAGATCGCGCTGTTCCTGTCCCGGCGGAGCCATACGGGCGTCAATAATCTGGATTTCCGGGTCATCAATATGTTCCGCCAGCCAGTCGGCAGCGACAAAAAACGAGGTAGACATCGGCGTCTCCTTTTTTATTGTTCAAGAGTGAATTGTCGACGTTTTCCGGGAGAGTGACAAGTTATGGATCCCAGAGTGGCGACCGTATCACGGATGATTCACTCTCGGGAGTTTGATTCTATTCTCGTCGCTGTTGGTAATGATATTGTTAACGCATAATAATGTGTTCACTTAATGTATCCGGCCTGCGGGCCGAGGGGTTAGAAGGATGAAACCATTTCGTTTGGCGGCACTATCTCTGGCGCTGCTCACCGCGCTATCGTTGACCGGCTGCGACGACAGCGGCAAACCGCAGGCAGCTGCGCCCGCGGCGTCTGCGGCGACGGATAAAGCTAGCGCGAAGCCGGATGCCAGCCAGCTGGCGGCGCTGGCGGAAAAAAGCAAAGGCAAAGCGCTAACGCTGCTGGATGCCTCGGAAGTACAGCTCGACGGCGCGTCGACGATGGTGCTGACCTTCTCAATCCCTCTGCAGCCGGACCAGGATTTCTCCCGTAGCGTACATCTGGTCGATAAAAAAAGCGGCAAAGTTGATGGGGCCTGGGAGCTGGCGCCTAACCTGAAAGAGCTGCGGCTTCGCCATCTTGAGCCAAAACGCGAGCTGATTGTATCGGTAGATCCAACCCTGGCGGCGCTGAATAAAGCGACCTTTGACAGCAGCTTTGAAAAAACCATTACCACCCGCGATATTGCCCCGAGCATCGGCTTTGCCAGCCGCGGCTCGCTGCTGCCGGGGAAAGTAGTGGCCGGATTGCCGGTGATGGCGCTGAATGTCGATAACGTCGACGTCAATTTTTTCCGTATTAAACCGGAATCACTTTCGGCCTTCGTCAGCCAATGGGAATACCGTAATTCATTGAGCAATTGGGAGTCGGACGAGCTGCTGAAGATGGCCGATCTGGTCTATAACGGCCGTTTTGACCTCAACCCCGCGCGTAATACGCGTGAAAAACTGCTGCTGCCGCTGGCGGATATCAAACCGCTGCAGGAGCCGGGCGTGTATATCGCGGTGATGAACCAGGCGGGCCGCTACAGCTACAGCAACGCCGCGACGCTGTTCACCCTCAGCGATATCGGCGTATCCGCGCACCGTTACCACAACCGGCTGGATGTCTTTACCCAAAGTCTGGACAACGGCGCGGCGCAGTCCGATATCGATGTTCAGCTCTTGAACGCCAAAGGGCAGACGCTGGCGCAGGCGAAGAGCGACGGCCAGGGCCATGTGACGCTGCAAACGGACAAAGAAGCGGCGCTGCTGCTGGCGCGTAAGGACGGGCAAACCACCCTGCTGGATCTCAAACTCCCGGCGCTGGACCTGGCTGAATTTTCCATTGCCGGCGCGCCGGGGTTCAGCAAGCAGCTATTTATGTTTGGTCCGCGGGATCTCTATCGTCCGGGCGAAACGGTGATCCTCAACGCTTTACTGCGCGATAGCGACGGTAAACCGCTCCCCGAGCAGCCGGTGAAGCTGGAAGTGGTGCAGCCGGACGGCCAGGTCATTCGTTCGACGGTCAGCAAACCGGTTAACGGCCTGTACCAGTTTACTTATCCCCTAGATAGCGGCGCGGCGACCGGGATGTGGCACATTCGCGCCAGCACCGGCGACAACCAGCCGCGCGAGTGGGATTTTCACGTCGAAGATTTTATGCCTGAGCGTATGGCGCTAAATCTCACGCCGCAAAATGCGCCCGTCTCTCCGGCTGCGGATGTTAGCTTTGCGGTGACCGGTGCTTATCTGTACGGCGCGCCGGCCAGCGGCAACTCGCTGCAGGGCAAACTGTTCCTGCGTCCGCTGCGCGACGCCGTGCCCGCGCTGCCGGGCTTCCAGTTTGGCGACATTGCCGAAGAGAACCTTTCCCGCAGCCTGGATGAAGTACAGACCACGCTGGACGATCGGGGCCATGCGGAAGTCACCGCCGCCAGCCAGTGGCAGGAGAGCCGCTCTCCGCTGCAGGTGATCCTGCAGGCCAGCCTGCTGGAGTCCGGCGGACGTCCGGTCACGCGCACCGTCAGACAGCCAATCTGGCCTGCCGATACGCTACCGGGTATCCGACCAGAATTTGCCCTGAAAGAGGTTTATGACTATCGCACCGACAGCACCGTCAAGCAGCCGGTGGTGGATGAAAACGGCGCCGCCGCGTTTGAGATTGTGTATGCCGATGCGAAAGGTGAGAAGAAGGCGGTCTCCGGGCTACAGGTGCGGTTAATTCGCGAACGCCGCGACTACTACTGGAACTGGTCCGATAGCGAAGGCTGGCAGTCGCAGTTCGATCAAAAAGATCTTCAGGAAGGCGAGGAGTCGCTGGATATTTCAGCCGGACAAACGGCGAAAGTGAGCTTCCCGGTCGAGTGGGGTTCTTATCGCCTGGAAGTCAAAGGGCCAGATGATGTGGTCAGCAGCGTGCGCTTCTGGGCCGGATACAGCTGGCAGGATAACAGCGACGGCCAGGGGGCGGCGCGTCCGGACCGCGTCACCATGAAGCTGGATAAACCGGCCTATAAACCGGGCGATACCATCAAGCTTCATATCGCCGCGCCGGCAGCCGGTAAAGGCTATGCGCTGGTGGAATCAAGCGAAGGGCCGCTGTGGTGGCAGGAGATTGACGTCCCGGCGGAAGGGATGGACTTATCGATCCCGGTGGATAAAGCGTGGAATCGTCACGACCTGTACCTCAGCGCGCTGGTTATTCGTCCGGGGGATAAATCCCGCTCCGCGACGCCAAAACGGGCGGTGGGCCTGCTGCACCTGCCGCTCGGCGACGAAAACCGTCGTCTGAATCTGGCGCTGGAGGCGCCGGCTAAAATGCGCCCGAACCAGCCGCTGACGGTGAAGGTTAAGGCCAGCGTCAAAGAAGGCGAGATGCCGAAACAGGTTAACGTTCTGCTCTCCGCCGTGGATAGCGGGGTACTGAATATTACCGACTACGCGACGCCGGACCCGTGGAACGCTTTCTTCGGCCAGAAACGCTACGGGGCCGATATTTACGATATCTATGGTCAGGTGATTGAAGGGCAGGGGAGACTCGCCAGCCTGCGCTTCGGCGGCGACGGTGATGAACTTAAGCGCGGCGGCAAACCGCCGGTTAACCACGTGACGATTATCGCCCAGCAGGCGCAGCCGGTGGTGCTGGATGAGAAAGGCGAAGGGACGGTGACTCTGCCGATTGGCGACTTTAACGGCGAACTGCGGGTGATGGCCCAGGCGTGGACCGCTGACGATTTTGGCAGCAGCGAAGGGAAAACGATCGTGGCTGCGCCGGTCATTGCCGAGCTGAACATGCCGCGCTTCCTCGCCAGCGGGGATACCACGCGGCTGGCGCTGGATCTCAGTAACCTGACCGATAAGCCGCAAACCCTCAACGTTGCGCTGGCCGCCAGCGGTCTGCTGCAGCTTGAAGGGGGAGAAATACCGTCGGTGCAGCTGGCGCCCGGCGCGCGCAGCACCCTGTTTGTACCCGTCCGCGCGCATGAAGGTTTCGGCGATGGTCAGGTGAATGCCATCATCAGCGGCGTGAACCTGCCAGGTGAAACGTTCACGCCAATGCAAAAACAGTGGAAGCTCGGCGTGCGTCCGGCTTTCCCGGCGCAAACTGTCAATTCGGGCGCCGTCCTGCAACCAGGCGAAAGCTGGCAGGCTCCGGCGGCGCAAAGTGAGGGCTTCTCGCCGGCGACGCTGCAGGGACAGCTGGTGTTCAGCGGCAAGCCGCCGCTGAACCTGGCGCGCTATATTCGCGACCTGAAAGCCTATCCCTATGGTTGCCTGGAGCAGACCACCAGCGGGCTGTTCCCGTCGCTCTATACCAACGCCGTCCAGCTTAAAGCGTTGGGCATCAGCGGCGATAGCGATGAAAAACGACGCGCGGCGGTGGATATCGGCATTTCTCGCCTGCTGCAGATGCAGCGCGATGATGGCGGTTTCGCCCTGTGGGATAAAGAGGGTCCGGAGGAGTACTGGCTAACGGCCTACGCGATGGACTTCCTCGTCCGGGCGGGCGAGCAGGGCTACAGTGTCCCGACTAACGCCGTCAACAGCGGTAACCAGCGTCTGCTGCGTTATTTACAGGAGCCGGGGCTGATGACCGTCCGCTATAGCGATGATGCCCAGGCCAGCCGCTTTGCCGCTCAGGCCTATGCCGCGCTGGTGCTGGCCCGGCAGCAGAAAGCGCCGCTCGGCGCGCTGCGCGAGATCTGGAGTCGTCACGACCAGGCGCGTTCCGGTCTGCCGCTGCTGCAGTTGGGCGTCGCCTTGAAATTGATGGGCGATGCGCCGCGCGGCGACGAGGCCCTGAAGCTGGCGATGGCCACGCCGCGCCAGGATGCGAACCGCTGGCTCGGCGATTACGGCAGCGAGCTGCGCGACGATGCGCTGAAGCTGGCGCTGCTGGAGGAGAATAAACTGCTGCCGGAAGCGCAAAATACGCTGCTCAGCAATCTGGCGGAAGAGGCATACGGCCAGCGCTGGCTTTCGACGCAGGAGAGTAATGCTCTGTTCCTGGCCGGGCGTACGTTGCAGGACCGTTCCGGCAGCTGGCAGGCGCAAACCTCCGTGCAGGCCGAACCGCTCTCCGGCGATAAAGCGCAAACCCGCAACCTGACCGGCGACCAGCTGGCGGCGCTGCAGGTCACCAACACCGGCCAGCAGGCGCTGTGGCTTCGCCTCGACAGCAGTGGATATCCGCAGAGCGCTCCGCAGCCGGGAGGCAACGTGCTGGGAATCGAACGGCAAATTTTCGATACCCAGGGCCAGCAGAAATCGCTCGCTTCGCTGCGCAGCGGCGAACTGGTGCTGGTGAAGCTGGAAGTCACGGCCAAACGCAACGTGCCGGACGCGCTGGTAGTGGATTTACTCCCGGCGGGGCTGGAGCTGGAAAACCAGAATCTGGCTAACAGCAGCGCCAGCCTGCAGGAAAATGGCGAAGCGGTGCAGAATTTGCTTAACCAGATGCAGCAGGCGGATATCCAGCACATTGAGTTTCGCGACGATCGCTTCGTCGCCGCGGTGGCTATCAATGAAGGCCAGCCGGTGACGCTGGTTTATCTGGCGCGCGCGGTGACGCCGGGCACTTATCAGGTACCGCAGCCGCAGGTCGAGTCAATGTACGTGCCGCAGTGGCGGGCAACCGGCGCGGCCAGCGGACCGCTAACCGTTGCGCCCTAAATGCGGGTATTGAAGCGTATAAAACGCCGCTGGCGCTGGCTGGCGGCGTTTATTTTTTTGCTGTGGCTATTGCTGCTGGCGGCCGATCGGCTATGGCCGCTGCCGCTGCATGAGGTTACGCCTGCCAGAGTGGTGGTGGCGGAAGACGGCACGCCGCTGTGGCGCTTTGCCGATGCGCAGGGCGTCTGGCGCTATCCGGTGACGCTGGCCGACGTTTCGCCGCGCTATTTACAGGCGCTGATCCACTATGAAGATCGCTGGTTCTGGGATCATCCTGGCGTCAATCCGCTCTCGATCGCTCGCGCCGCCTGGCAGGATCTCACTTCCGGCAGAGTGATCTCCGGGGGCAGCACCCTCACTATGCAGGTGGCGCGGCTGCTCGATCCTCATCCCCGCACCTTTGGCGGCAAGCTGCGGCAGCTATGGCGAGCGCTGCAGCTGGAGTGGCATCTGTCAAAAAGCGAGATCCTCACGCTCTACCTCAACCGGGCGCCGTTCGGCGGTACGCTGCAGGGGATCGGCGCGGCCAACTGGGCCTATCTGGGTAAACCCCCCGCGCAGCTAAGCTACGGCGAAGCGGCGCTGCTGGCGGTATTGCCGCAGGCGCCGAGCCGCTTACGTCCGGACCGCTGGCCCGAGCGGGCGCAGGCGGCGCGCGATAAAGTCCTGCTGCGAATGGAAAGCCAGGGCGTGTGGCCGTCGCAGCCGGTGCGAGAAGCTCTCGAAGAGCCCGTCTGGCTGTTTCCGCGGCAGATGCCGCAGCTGGCGCCGCTTTTTGCCCGCCGCGCGCTGGCGAGCAGCCGCGCAGAGAAGGTGGTCACGACGCTGGATGCCGGGCTACAGCGGCAGCTGGAAGATCTGGCGCTGAACTGGAAATCGCGCCTGCCGCCGCGCAGTTCTTTAGCGATGATCGTGGTCGACCATACCAATATGAAGGTGCGCGGCTGGGTAGGATCGGTGGATATTGGCGATGATAGCCGCTTTGGTCATATTGATATGGTCTCGGCGATCCGCTCCCCCGGCTCGGTACTGAAGCCGTTTGTCTATGGTATGGCGCTGGATGAGGGGCTGATCCATCCGGCCTCATTACTGCAGGACGTGCCGCGACGCTTTAGCGACTACCGACCGGGCAACTTTGACAGCGGGTTTCACGGGCCGGTGAGCGCCAGCGACGCGCTGGTTCGCTCGCTGAACCTTCCGGCAGTGCAGGTGCTGGAGGCCTACGGACCGAAGCGTTTTGCCGCCAGGCTACGCAATGCCGGATTGCCGCTGATGCTGCCCGCTGGCGCGGAGCCGAATTTATCGCTGATCCTCGGCGGCGCCGGCGCGCGTCTGGCGGATATCGTGGCGGCGTACAGCGCGTTCGCCCGCCACGGCAAGGCGGGACAATTGCGCATCACGCCGGACTCGCCGCTGGTTGAGAGGCCGCTGCTGTCGCCGGGGGCCGCGTGGATCGTGCGGCGCATACTGGCCGGCGAAGCGCAGCCGGTGCCCGATGCGTCGCTGGTGAAGGTGGTGCCGCTGGCGTGGAAAACCGGCACCAGCTACGGCTATCGCGACGCCTGGGCGATCGGCGTGAATGCCCGCTATCTGATTGGTATCTGGACCGGACGGCCCGACGGCACGCCGGTCGTCGGACAGTTTGGCTTCGTCAGCGCGGTGCCGCTGCTGAATCAGGTCAATAATCTGCTGCTGGCGCGACCGGCTATGAGCCGCGGCGGATTACCGGCCGATCCTCGCCCGTCGTCGGTCAGCGCCGGGACCGTGTGCTGGCCCGGCGGGCAGAATTTAGCGGCGGGCGACGCGAACTGCCGCCGACGGCTGGCAACCTGGCTGCTCGACGAGAGCCAGCCGCCGACCCTGCTGCTGCCTGGTCAGGAGGGGATTCGTGGGATTCGTTTTCCGGTATGGCTGAATGAGAAAGGGGAGCGGGTGGCGGCAGATTGCCCAGGCGCGGTGGCGAAAAGCCTCGACGTCTGGCCGCTGCCGCTTGAACCCTGGCTGCCCGCGGGCGAACGGCGTCGCGCCAGGTTGCCGGCGGTTTCGGCGGACTGCCCGCCGGTGCAAACCGTCGATGCCGCCCCGCTGGTGCTATCCGGCATCCGTGAAGGCGCGGTGGTTAAACGTATGCCCGGCGAGCTGAAGGTGATGCTGCCGCTGCAAACGACCGGCGGGGAAGGGCGGCGCTGGTGGTTTCTGAACGGCGAACCGCTGACCGCGGAAGGCGCCAGCGCCATCCTTAACCTTGAGCGCCCCGATAGTTATCAGCTAGTGGTGATGGATGAGGCGGGGCAGATTGTTGCCGCTAACTTCACCGTGCAATAAACAGAACTTGCCTGAATTAGCCGGATTTGTTGTTTAAGGTCGCTTTTTTTTAAAAAAATGTTACCTAAACACATAGGCAACCGCCTTAGATGATGATTATAATTCGCGCCGTATTTATCGGTCTCATCTGCGAAACAGAACAACATATATAAAGAGGTTATCATGGCTATTGAACGTACTTTTTCCATCATCAAACCAAACGCGGTGGCAAAAAACGTTATTGGCGGCATCTTTTCTCGCTTTGAAGCTGCAGGGTTCAAAATTGTTGGCACCAAAATGCTGCATCTGACCGTTGAGCAGGCTCGCGGCTTCTATGCTGAGCACGAAGGTCGCCCGTTCTTTGACGGTCTGGTTGAATTTATGACTTCCGGTCCGATCGTGGTTTCCGTGCTGGAAGGCGAAAATGCGGTTCAGCGTCATCGTGACCTGCTGGGCGCAACCAACCCGGCGAACGCGCTGGCGGGTACCCTGCGCGCAGACTACGCTGACAGCTTCACCGAGAACGGCACCCACGGTTCCGATTCTGTTGAATCCGCCGCGCGCGAAATCGCGTTTTTCTTTGCTGAAGGCGAGGTTTGTCCGCGCACCCGCTAATCCTCGTCGGCTTTTCGACCGTCGCGGTATTGGCTGCGCGCGTTCACCCGGTCACATAGTTATCTATGCTCCCGGGGCTTCACTTGCTTGCCGCCTTGCGACAATCGAAAATCCTTATAGGATCTGCCAGGCAGTTACAGATTTTTTCATCATTGCAGCGTGCAAACGTGGTATTGATGGGCCAGAATTTGTAGAATACAGCGCCCCGGATGAGCAGTCGCTCCCGGGGCGTTTCTTTTTTCAACCCTCCAGGGGCCATAACGTGTAATAACGAGGCCGGAATCAATTATGTCTGAACAAATAGTCAGCGCCGCTCTGACGGTGCCGAACAAAGATGCCAAAATCAACCTGCTGGATTTGAACCGTCAGCAGCTGCGCGAGTTTTTCAAAAACATGGGCGAAAAGCCTTTTCGCGCCGATCAGGTGATGAAATGGATGTATCACTACTGCTGCGATAACTTTGATGAGATGACCGACATCAACAAGGTTCTGCGCGGAAAATTAAAGGAAGTCGCGGAGATCCGCGCGCCGGAAGTCGTGGAAGAGCAGCGCTCGAGCGACGGCACCATCAAGTGGGCGATTGCCGTTGGCGATCAGCGCGTCGAAACCGTGTACATCCCGGAAGACGATCGCGCCACCCTGTGCGTTTCTTCCCAGGTGGGCTGCGCGCTGGAGTGTAAATTCTGTTCTACGGCCCAGCAGGGTTTTAACCGCAACCTGCGGGTTTCGGAAATTATCGGCCAGGTCTGGCGCGCGGCGAAAATCGTCGGCGCGGTGAAGACCACCGGCGTACGTCCGATTACCAACGTGGTGATGATGGGGATGGGCGAGCCGCTGCTGAACCTGACTAACGTGGTTCCGGCCATGGAAATCATGCTTGACGACTTCGGCTTTGGTCTTTCTAAGCGTCGCGTCACGCTCTCCACCTCCGGCGTGGTGCCAGCGCTTGATAAGCTTGGCGATATGATTGACGTCGCGCTGGCCATCTCTCTGCACGCGCCGAACGATACCATTCGCGACGAAATCGTGCCGATCAACAAGAAATACAACATCGAGACCTTCCTGAACTCGGTGCGCGGCTATATTTCGAAGTCCAACGCCAACCAGGGCCGCGTCACTATCGAATACGTCATGCTGGATCACGTCAACGACGGCACCGAGCATGCGCATGAGCTGGCCGCGCTGCTGAAAGATACGCCGTGCAAGATCAACCTGATCCCATGGAACCCCTTCCCTGGCGCGCCGTATGGCCGTAGCTCCAACAGCCGTATCGACCGTTTCTCCAAGGTGTTAATGGAGTATGGTTTCACCACGATCGTGCGTAAAACCCGCGGCGACGATATCGACGCCGCCTGCGGTCAGCTGGCCGGCGACGTTATCGACCGTACCAAGCGTACGCTGCGTAAACGTATGCAGGGCGAAGCGATCGACGTGAAGGCGGTCTGATCATAAATGATGCAGCGCACAGCCTGGGCGGTGCGTTGCATATTTGTGGAATAGCCGGGCGAAATACGCTGTTGTGGTTAATAATTACGGTGCGTTTTTGTCGACTTTGAGGCAGTATGTAGCGGTACAACAACCGCTTAGCATTCAATTTTGATAAGTCTCTGTGATACCAGGTCATACGGACTTATACTGTTTGTCTGACGTTGAGCAGATGTCTCGCGGCGCGGGGTAACCGGCGCTGAATTTTAAATTTCACGTACCAGTAGTTGTAGCGAATGAATACTGAAGCCACTCAAGACCATCAAGAAGCAAACACTACGGGCGCGCGTCTGCGTAATGCCCGCGAACAACTCGGGCTCAGCCAGCAGGCGGTGGCTGAACGCTTATGCCTGAAGGTTTCCACGGTTCGTGATATTGAAGACGATAAGGCACCCGCCGATCTTGCTTCAACCTTCCTGCGCGGCTATATCCGCTCTTATGCTCGCCTTGTGCACATTCCAGAAGAAGAGCTGCTGCCGATGATGGCCAAGCAGGCTCCGATTCGGGCGGCGAAAGTTGCCCCCATGCAGACCTTCTCGCTGGGTAAACGTCGCAAAAAGCGCGACGGTTGGTTGATGAGCTTTACCTGGCTGGTGCTGTTCGTGGTGATCGGCCTCAGCGGCGCCTGGTGGTGGCAGGACCACAAAGCGCAGCAGGATGAGATCTCCACGATGGCCGATCAATCCTCCGCCGAACTGAATTCTGGCGATAACAACAGCCAAAGCATCCCGCTGGATAATCAATCGGCGAATTCCGCACCGGATACCGCTGCCAACAGCGCGCCTGTCGAGACCTCTCCGGCGCCGGCTCCAGCATCGGCCCCGGCTCCGGTCGAGAATAACGCCGTGGTCGCGCCTTCGCAGGCAAACGTTGATACGGCGGCAACTACGCCGTTACCGACCGATCAGGCAAACGTGACCGCTGCGGCGGCCTCCGCGCAGGATCTGGTGCTGAACTTCACCGCCGACTGCTGGCTGGAAGTGAGCGATGCGACCGGTAAAAAGCTGTTCAGCGGTTTGCAGCGTAAAGGCGGTAACCTCAACCTGAGCGGCCAGGCACCTTATAAACTGAAAATCGGCGCCCCGGCAGCGGTACAGATTCAGTATTTGGGTAAACCTGTCGATTTAAGTCGTTTTATCAGAACTAACCAGGTTGCACGTCTGACCCTTAATGCCGAACAATCACCGGCGCAGTAACAGACGGGTAACGCGGGAGATTTTTCATGCATAACCAGGCTCCGATTCAACGTAGAAAATCAAAACGAATTTACGTTGGGAATGTGCCGATTGGCGATGGCGCCCCCATCGCCGTACAGTCGATGACAAACACGCGCACCACCGATGTGGCGGCGACGGTAAATCAAATTAAAGCCCTCGAGCGCGTTGGCGCGGATATCGTGCGCGTTTCGGTGCCGACGATGGATGCGGCGGAAGCGTTCAAACTTATCAAACAGCAGGTTAACGTCCCGCTGGTTGCCGATATCCACTTCGATTACCGCATTGCGCTGAAGGTAGCGGAATACGGCGTTGATTGCCTGCGTATTAACCCGGGCAATATCGGCAACGAAGAGCGTATCCGCATGGTGGTGGACTGCGCTCGCGATAAAAATATTCCTATCCGTATCGGGGTAAACGCCGGTTCTCTGGAAAAAGATCTCCAGGAAAAATACGGCGAACCGACCCCGCAGGCGCTGCTGGAATCGGCAATGCGCCATGTCGATCATCTCGATCGTCTCAACTTCGATCAGTTTAAAGTCAGCGTAAAAGCCTCCGATGTGTTCCTCGCGGTTGAATCCTATCGCCTGTTGGCGAAACAGATCGATCAGCCTCTGCACCTCGGGATCACCGAAGCGGGCGGCGCGCGCAGCGGCGCGGTGAAGTCCGCGATCGGCCTCGGCCTGCTGCTGTCTGAAGGGATCGGCGATACGCTGCGCGTCTCTCTGGCGGCGGATCCCGTTGAAGAGATCAAAGTGGGCTTCGATATTCTCAAGTCGCTGCGTATTCGCTCTCGCGGGATCAACTTTATTGCCTGCCCGACCTGTTCACGTCAGGAGTTTGACGTTATCGGTACCGTTAACGCGCTGGAGCAGCGCCTGGAAGATATCATTACGCCGATGGATATTTCGATCATTGGCTGCGTGGTAAACGGTCCCGGCGAGGCGCTGGTTTCCACCCTCGGCGTAACCGGCGGCAATAAGAAAAGCGGCCTGTACGAAGACGGCGTACGTAAAGACAGGCTGGATAACGACGATATGATCGATCAGCTGGAAGCGCGTATTCGCGCTAAAGCATCGATGCTGGATGAGGCGCGTCGTATCGATATCCAGCAGGTTGAAGCGAAATAACGTGTTGGGAAGCGATACGCTTCCCGTGTATGATTGAACCTGCGGGCGCGAGGCGCCGGGGTTCATTTTTGTATATATAAAGAGAATAAACGTGGCAAAGAACATTCAAGCCATCCGTGGCATGAACGATTATCTGCCGGGCGAAACCGCTCTCTGGCAGCGCATTGAAGGCTCACTGAAGCAGGTGCTTGGTAGCTACGGTTACAGCGAAATCCGTTTGCCGATTGTAGAGCAGACCCCGTTATTCAAACGCGCTATCGGCGAAGTGACCGACGTGGTTGAAAAAGAGATGTACACCTTTGAGGACCGTAACGGCGATAGCCTGACTCTGCGTCCGGAAGGCACGGCTGGCTGCGTACGCGCCGGTATCGAACATGGTCTCCTGTACAATCAAGAACAGCGCCTGTGGTACATTGGGCCGATGTTCCGCCACGAACGTCCGCAAAAAGGGCGCTACCGTCAGTTCCACCAGATTGGCGCCGAAGCGTTTGGCCTGCAGGGGCCGGATATCGATGCCGAGCTGATTATGCTGACCGCCCGCTGGTGGCGCGAGCTGGGCATCTCCGGCCACGTTGCGCTGGAGCTGAACTCTATCGGTTCGCTGGAGGCTCGCGCTAACTATCGCGATGCGCTGGTGGCCTATCTTGAGCAGTTTAAAGATAAGCTGGATGAAGACTGCAAACGCCGCATGTACACCAACCCGCTGCGCGTGCTGGATTCTAAAAACCCGGATGTACAGGCGCTTCTGAACGACGCTCCGACGCTGGGCGATTATCTTGATGAAGAGTCGAAAGCGCACTTCGCCGGGCTTTGCGCGCTGCTGGACGATGCCGGTATCCGCTATACCGTGAACCAGCGTCTGGTGCGCGGTCTCGACTATTACAACCGCACCGTGTTTGAGTGGGTCACCACCAGCCTCGGTTCTCAGGGCACCGTCTGCGCCGGGGGCCGTTATGATGGTCTGGTTGAGCAGCTTGGCGGTCGCGCAACCCCTGGCGTCGGCTTTGCGATGGGGCTGGAACGTCTTGTTTTACTGGTTCAGGCAGTGAATCCGGAATTTAAAGCCGATCCTGTTGTCGATATATACCTGGTAGCCTCCGGAACTGACACCCAGTCCGCAGCAATGCGCCTGGCTGAACAGGTACGCGATGCGTTACCCGGCGTTAAGCTGATGACCAACCACGGCGGCGGCAACTTTAAGAAGCAGTTTGCGCGCGCTGATAAATGGGGCGCTCGCGTTGCGCTGGTGCTGGGCGAATCAGAAATCGCCGACGGAAACGTGGTAGTGAAAGATTTACGCTCAGGTGAGCAAACTACCGTAACGCAGGATAGCGTTGCCGCGCATTTGCGCACACTTCTGGGTTAATCTCCCGGGAATCATTAGTCAGGAGAAGGACTGCGTGGAACTTTACAATAACGAAAACGATCAGGTCGATGCGTTAAAGCGTTTCTTTGCTGAAAATGGCAAGGCGCTGGCCGTCGGGGTGATTTTGGGCGTTGGCGCGCTGGTTGGCTGGCGCTACTGGACCTCCCATCAGCTGGACACCGCCAGGGGCTCGTCTCTGGCTTATGAAAATGCGATTTCCGCGCTCAAATCGGATAAACCAGAAGCGCTGAACGCGGCGCAGAAATTTGCCGCCGACAGCAAAAACACCTATGGTGCGTTTGCGTCTCTTGAGTTGGCGCAGCAGTTTGTCGATAAAAACGACCTGCAGAACGCTGAAAAGCAGCTTCAGCAGGGGCTGGCAGCCGCTTCTGATGATAACCTGAAATCGGTTATCAATATGCGTCTTGCTCGCGTCCAGCTGCAGCTTAAGCAGCCTGATGCCGCGCTGAAAACCCTGGATGCCGTGAAAGGCGAAGGCTGGACCGCGATTGTCGCCGACCTGCGCGGCGAGATCCTGCTGAGCAAAGGCGATAAGCAAGGGGCGAAAGCGGCATGGGAAGCGGGCGCGAAAAGCGATGCTTCACCGGCGCTCAGCGAAATGATGCGTATGAAAATAAATAATTTGTCCATCTGAGAGGGACTCGATGCAATTGCGTAAATTACTTTTGCCAGGGCTGCTTTCCGTTACCTTATTGAGCGGTTGTTCGCTGTTTAACAGCGAAGAAGATGTGGTGAAAATGTCGCCACTGCCGACGGTGGAAAACCAGTTTACGCCGTCCACGTCCTGGAGCACCTCCGTTGGCGGCGGTATTGGCGAATTCTACTCTAACCTGCACCCGGCGTTTGCTGATGGCGTTGTGTATGCCGCCGATCGTAAAGGCACCGTTAAAGCCCTGAATTCAGGCGACGGCAAAGAGGTGTGGTCGGTTAACCTGGCCGAGAAAGACGGCTGGTTCTCCCGCGCGCCTGCGCTGCTCTCCGGCGGCGTGACCGTCTCCGGCGGCCATGTTTATATCGGTAGCGAAAAAGCGAAAGTTTACGCGCTGAACACCAGCGACGGTACCGTTGCATGGGAAGCGAGCGTGGCGGGTGAAGCGATTTCCCGTCCGGTCGTCAGCGACGGTATGGTGCTGATTCATACTACTAACGGTCAGCTGCAGGCGCTGAACGAAGCTGACGGCGCGGTGAAATGGACCGTTAACCTGGATATGCCAGCGCTCTCTCTGCGCGGCGAATCTGCTCCGGCTACCGCGTACGGCGCAGCGATTGTGGGCGGCGATAACGGTCGCGTCAGTGCGGTGCTGATGCAGCAGGGGCAGATGATTTGGCAACAGCGTATCTCTACCGCCACCGGTCCGACTGAAATCGACCGTCTTAACGACGTCGACACGACGCCGGTTATCGTGAACGGCGTGATTTATGCGCTGGCCTATAACGGCAACCTGACGGCGCTGGATCTGCGCAGCGGCCAGATTATGTGGAAACGCGAGCTGGGTTCAGTGAACGATTTCATCGTCGACGGCAACCGTATATACCTGGTTGATCAAAACGACCGTCTGCTGGCGCTTACCACCGACGGCGGCGTGACGCTGTGGACGCAAAGCGATCTGCTGCACCGTCTGCTGACGGCGCCTGTGCTGTATAATGGCAACCTGGTGGTTGGCGATAGCGAAGGCTATATGCACTGGGTCAACCCGGAAGATGGTCACTTTATGGCTCAGCAGAAGGTAGACAGCTCAGGCTTCCTGACCGATCCGGTTGTGGCTGACGGCAAACTGCTGATTCAGGCGAAAGACGGCACGCTGTACGCGATTACGCGTTAACAACAGCGGTAGTCTATTTTTGAGAAACGGCCCCTGGCAGACAGGGGCCGTTTTGGCTTTTTTAAAAACGCCGTGAAAATGGCGTTGTATCGATTTTAGTATGAGGCATTTAACATGATACCTGTGGTCGCGCTTGTCGGGCGCCCTAACGTTGGAAAATCCACGCTTTTTAACCGCTTAACGCGCACTCGCGATGCGTTGGTCGCGGATTTTCCGGGGCTGACTCGTGACCGTAAGTACGGTCGTGCTGAAGTGGAAGGCCGCGAATTTATCTGTATCGATACCGGCGGGATCGACGGTACCGAAGATGGCGTAGAAACGCGGATGGCGGAACAGTCGCTGCTGGCAATCGAAGAAGCGGACGTCGTGCTGTTTATGGTCGATGCGCGCGCGGGCCTGATGCCGGCGGATTCGGCAATTGCGAAACATCTGCGCTCTCGTGAAAAACCGACCTTTCTGGTGGCAAACAAAACTGACGGCATCGATGCCGATCAGGCGATTGCCGATTTTTGGTCGCTGGGTTTAGGCGAGATTTATCCCATCGCCGCTTCACACGGTCGCGGCGTCACCAGCCTGCTGGAGCATGTGCTGCTACCGTGGGTTGACGAGGTGAACCCGCCGGAAGAAGTGGACGAGGACGCGGCATACTGGGCGCAGTTTGAAGCGGAGCAGAACGGCGAAGAAGTTGAAGAGCCGGAAGATGATTTTAACCCGCAGGATCTGCCGATTAAGCTGGCGATTGTGGGCCGCCCGAACGTGGGTAAGTCAACGCTCACCAACCGTATTCTGGGCGAAGATCGTGTGGTGGTTTACGATATGCCGGGAACCACTCGCGACAGCATCTACATCCCGATGCAGCGCGATGAGCGGGAATACGTTCTTATTGATACCGCAGGCGTGCGTAAGCGCGGGAAAATTACCGATGTCGTCGAAAAATTCTCGGTGATCAAAACGCTGCAGGCGATTGAAGATGCCAACGTGGTGCTGTTGGTCATTGATGCGCGCGAAGGGATTTCCGATCAGGATCTCTCCCTGCTGGGCTTTATTCTCAACAGCGGCCGCTCGCTGGTGATTGTCGTCAATAAATGGGACGGCCTGAGCCAGGAAGTGAAAGAGCAGGTGAAAGAGACCCTCGACTTCCGTCTGGGCTTTATCGACTTTGCCCGCGTGCACTTTATCTCCGCGCTGCACGGCAGCGGCGTTGGCAACCTGTTCGAATCCGTACGCGAGGCGTACGACAGCGCCACCCGTCGCGTGGGCACCGCTATGCTGACCCGCATTATGACTATGGCTGCCGAAGACCATCAGCCGCCGCTGGTGCGCGGCCGTCGCGTGAAGCTGAAATATGCCCACGCCGGTGGTTATAACCCACCGATCGTGGTGATTCACGGTAACCAGGTTAAAGACCTGCCGGATTCGTACAAACGCTATCTGATGAACTACTTCCGTAAATCGCTGGAAGTGATGGGTACGCCGATTCGTATTCAGTTCAAGGAAGGGGAAAACCCGTTTGCCAACAAACGTAATACCCTGACGCCGAACCAGATGCGTAAGCGTAAGCGCTTGATCAAGCATATTAAGAAAAGCAAGTAAGCTAGCCGCCAGCCTCAAAAATCTAAAGCCCGCACCCGTCGGGCTTTTTTATTATCGCTATTGTTCATGCGCAGAATAATAATAAACTCGCTTGAGGCCGCGTTATAAATGTGAGAAAAACCAAGGAGGATAGATATTTTTGTGACAATGAGGTCAGAATGAAAAGCCTTTTAACTCTCCTGATGCTGTGTCTTATTCCCATAGCCTGTGCTGCTGAATCACAAGCGATTGAACCGCGCGTTAAGCCTGCTTATCCCGCGAAAGCTGAAAAAAAAGGGATACCAGGTCAGGTTAAAGCGCAATTTGACGTTGATGAGAACGGGCGGGTGATTAACGTTCAGTTATTAAGCTCCGATCCTTCAGGAATGTTTGATAATGAAGTCAGGGCCGCAATGGAAAAATGGCGATACGTCAAAGGGAAGCCTTCCAGCAATAACATCATTACCATTCATTTCACGCCCGGGCCGTCTTGCGTAGAGGTGCCAGCGCCAAACCAGCCCGGCAGTATTCAAAGCAGGGGCGTCCCTTTTCGCTAAAGTTGAACGCACGTGAAATAACGTAGGGACAATCGTAATAAACGCCGGGAACAGGGATATGAAAAAAACAATAGTGATGGTCGGTTTGGTTATTTTAGCCAGCAGCTGTGCGCCGTTTCATCCTGCTGACTGCCATAGAACATCAGCGCTTGGGAGCTGTAGCTCCGGACGATTCAGCGATGACGATGAATATGGCAGGCAGGCGAGAGCGATAAAAGAGTCTATTGATTCCCGGTTATCCAATCGCTACGGCTGGGCGGGTAAAAAATGCACGATACATCTGAGTTTTAGCGATGAGGGTAAACTGAATAGCGTGACAACGAGCGAAGGTAATAAAGCATATTGTGCCGCGCTGGTTGATGCCGCTAAACGGGCCACTTTTCCGCCGTTCACCGATAAGCAGGTCTATGACGCTTTTGCACAGTCCCGATTCAGTATGCAGGGTGAATAAAATTAAACGCGGCGGCCAGGCAGGGGGCGAATAGCCTGCGGAGGGTTAATGACCGGCAGCAGCCACAGATTATGCAACCGTGATAAAATAAAGCTATATACCCATTGTCAGGAGTCACCATGGAATTTGATTGCCCCGTGTGCCATGCGCAGCTTGCTGTGCAGGGCAATAGCGCCCATTGCGAGCGTTGTGCGAAAGATTATGTTGTTGAAGCCCGCTGCCCGGATTGCCACCAGCCGCTGGAGGTATTAAAGGCCTGCGGCGCGGTGGATTACTTCTGCCAGCACGGTCACGGGCTGATTTCAAAAAAACGCGTCGAGTTTGTGCCGATTTAACCTTTATCGCTGACGCAGCCTTCGCCGTCGCGCCAGAGTTCAATCAGTGAATTTGGCGCACGCTCCTCGGGAATGAGGATAATCAGGCTGTGATAATGCTGTTCGCTAATTATCTGAATGCGGAAGAAACGCTGGTCGCCGCTCCCCGGCGAGTCGGGCTGACCTGGCGGTTTGCCCAGCGGTAGCGACTGTTGGAGAATCGTCGCGATCCGCTGCCTTTGTTGCTCGTTAAGCCGGGCAACGACAATCTTCCGCATCCCGCTGAGCGCCGGGATCCAGGCGACGCCACCCTCGCGCGCCAGCTCAATGACCGCGTCATCGCTGAGATCGGGGAGATTCATAGCGCGACTCCGACCCGCTCCCAGGCCTGAGTAATCGCATCAGCGGCCTCTTTGCCAGAGCGTTTCTCGCCATGGTGAATTGTCAGTCTGGCAAAGGCGGAGAAGTCGGCGTCTTTTGCCAGAGAGTGATCGCGCACCGCGTCGTACCAGGCATATCCCGCTTTTTCCCATGCAAAACCGCCGATTGCGCTGGCGGCGAGATAAAAGGCGTGATTAGGAATACCGGAGTTAATATGAACGCCGCCGTTATCCTGCTGGGTATGAACAAAATCTTTCATATGCGCGGGTTGCGGGTCTTTGCCAAGGATAGGGTCATCATAAGCGGTACCCGGCTGCGACATAGAGCGCAGACCTTTGCCGTGGATGCCTTTCGCGAGTAGCCCCTCGCCAATAATCCAGTCCGCTTTGTCAGCCGTCTGCTGGCGCTGATATTGTTTGACCAGCGATCCAAAGACATCCGATAGTGATTCGTTGAGCGCGCCGGATTGTTCGAAATAGATGAGACCGGCTTCGCTCTCCGTCACGCCATGGCTTAGCTCATGCGCCACCACGTCAATAGCGATAGTAAAACGATTAAAAATCTCGCCATCGCCGTCGCCGAATACCATTTGTTGGCCGTTCCAGAACGCGTTTTGATATTCGTGACCATAGTGCACGCTGCCGGTGAGCTTCAACCCGCGGTTATCCAGCGAATCTCGCTGGTAGCTCTTCCAGAAAAAATCATGGGTGATGCCGAGATAGTCATAGGCTTCATCAACGGCTACGTCGCCGTTAGAGGGCTGTCCCTCAAAACGGACCTGGGTACCCGGTAGATCCTGGGTCTGCCCGGCATCATAAATGTCGCGTTCAAGCAGGCCCGGCGTGGTGACGTGGGGCGCGGCAGGGCGCCCTGGAACGTGCGCCATCAGGGTCTGAACGTGGCTGAGGGTATTCTGCGCGCAGCGCTGCTGCTGAAGAGAACCACGATCGACAATACGACGTAAGATGTAGGGCGGGATCACATAACGGGGATAAGCTTCTGGCATGTCACGCTCCTTAGCCGGGTAAAACCGTTTTAAAAGGGCATGACAGCAGTATAGTTATCACCGGTCGAAATGGCAGGATAATCAGGCTTTTTTGCGGGTACGGGTTTTCTTCACCGGCGTGATGTTCTTCACTTCGCTCTCTACCCAACCATCGTTCAGGCGGGTCGTGAGAAGGTCACCCTCGCGCACCTGCGTCGTTTGTTTCAGCACTTTGCCGTCGCTGGCGGAAGTGACGCTATAGCCGCGGGCGAGCGTCGCCAGCGGGCTGACGGCTTCCAGATGCGTGACCATATTACCGAAGCGTTCACGTTGATCGCCAAGACGCGCGCGGATGTTTTCCGCCAGCCGGTATTCCAGCTGTTGAATACGGCTCTGGGCGCGGTGAATGCGCGGCTGCGGATTTTGTTGATTCAGGCGCTGCGCGGCGCGCTGTTGGCGCTGGTCGGCGCGCTTCATCTGCGTCTCAAGAGCGAAACGCATGCGTTGGCGCAATCTTTCGAGTTCCGTTTGCTGACGGGCCAGCCGCAGCTGGGGATGCTGCTGCTGCAGGCGGTGAAAAATTTGGGTAAATCGGCGATGGCGGTTGGCAATGAAGTAGTCCATCGCCATTTCGAGACGCTGCTGCCCGGACTGGAGCTGGCGCAGCAGCTCCTGCTGGTTGCGGCTGACAATTTCTGCCGCGGCGGAAGGCGTTGGCGCGCGCAGGTCGGCAACAAAGTCGGCGATAGTGACGTCGGTCTCATGGCCTACGGCGCTGACGATGGGAATAGGGCTGGCGAAAATCGCCCGCGCCACCCGCTCGTCGTTAAAGCTCCATAGATCTTCCAGCGAACCGCCGCCGCGCCCGACAATCAGCACATCGCACTCATGGCGCGCGTTGGCCAGTTCAATGGCGCGAACGATCTGCCCCGGCGCATCTTCACCCTGTACGGCGGTCGGGTAGATAACGACCGGCAGGGAAGGATCGCGGCGCTTGAGTACGTGCAAAATATCGTGCAGCGCAGCGCCGGTTTTAGAGGTAATAACGCCAATGCAGTGCGCGGGGGAGGGGAGCGCTTTTTTATGCTGCTGATCGAACAAGCCTTCCGCGGCCAGCGCTGCCTTGAGCTGTTCATACTTCTGCTGCAGCAGACCTTCGCCCGCCGGCTGCATGCTTTCGACGATAATTTGATAATCGCCGCGCGGCTCGTAAAGCGTGATATTAGCGCGTACCAGCACCTGCTGCCCGTGCTGCGGGCGGAAGGTCACGCGGCGGTTGCTGTTGCGGAACATCGCGCAGCGCACCTGGGCGTTATCGTCCTTTAAGGTGAAGTACCAGTGACCAGAAGAGGGTTGGCTGAAGTTTGAAATCTCGCCGCTAATCCACACCTGGCCCATTTCACGTTCCAGCAGCAGTCGAACCGACTGATTGAGGCGGCTAACCGTGTAAATTGAGGGGGATTGAGATGGCAACATGTGAGCAAGATCAAATTTTAAATCAGCAGGTTATTCAGTCGATAGTAACCTGCTGGGAGGGGATCGCAAGTATTATTTGCAAAAAAGGGTAGATGCAATCGGTTACGCTCTGTATAATGCCACGGCAATATTTATCCACCCTGGTCGAGATATTGCCCATGCTACGTATCGCTAAAGAAGCCCTGACGTTTGACGACGTCCTCCTCGTTCCCGCTCACTCAACCGTTCTGCCAAATACCGCCGATCTCAGCACTCAGCTGACGAAAACCATTCGTCTGAATATTCCTATGCTTTCCGCTGCAATGGATACCGTGACTGAAGCGCGTCTGGCAATTGCCCTGGCACAGGAAGGCGGCATCGGCTTTATTCATAAAAACATGTCTATTGAACGCCAGGCTGAAGAAGTAAGGCGCGTGAAAAAGCATGAATCCGGCGTGGTGACCGACCCGCAGACCGTCCTGCCAACCACCACCCTGCGCGAAGTCAAAGTACTGACCGAACGCAACGGTTTTGCTGGCTATCCGGTGGTGACCGAAGACAACGAGCTGGTCGGCATTATCACCGGTCGCGATGTGCGTTTCGTCACCGACCTGAATCAGCCGGTGAGCGTTTATATGACGCCTAAAGAGCGTCTGGTGACCGTTCGCGAAGGCGAAAGCCGCGAAGTGGTCTTTGCCAAAATGCATGAGAAACGCGTTGAGAAAGCGCTGGTTGTGGATGACAGCTTCCATCTTCTCGGCATGATCACCGTTAAAGATTTCCAGAAAGCAGAACGTAAACCGAACGCCTGTAAAGATGAGCAGGGTCGCCTGCGCGTTGGCGCGGCGGTTGGCGCGGGCGCGGGCAACGAAGAGCGCGTTGATGCGCTGGTTGCCGCGGGCGTAGATATTCTGCTGATCGACTCCTCTCACGGCCACTCTGAAGGCGTATTGCAGCGTATTCGCGATACTCGCGCTAAATACCCTGACCTGCAAATCATCGGCGGCAACGTGGCGACCGGTGCGGGCGCTCGCGCGCTGGCGGAAGCCGGCTGCAGCGCGGTGAAAGTGGGTATCGGCCCTGGCTCCATCTGTACGACCCGTATCGTGACCGGCGTGGGCGTTCCGCAGATCACCGCCGTTTCCGACGCGGTTGAAGCGCTGGAAGGCACGGGTATCCCGGTTATCGCCGACGGCGGTATCCGTTTCTCCGGCGATATCGCGAAAGCGATTGCCGCGGGCGCGGCCGCCGTCATGGTCGGTTCGATGCTGGCGGGTACCGAAGAGTCTCCTGGCGAAATCGAACTCTATCAGGGCCGTTCTTACAAGTCTTACCGCGGTATGGGTTCCCTGGGCGCGATGTCTAAAGGTTCCTCCGATCGCTACTTCCAGACCGATAACGCCGCCGACAAACTGGTGCCGGAAGGTATCGAAGGTCGCGTCGCCTATAAAGGGCGTCTGAAAGAGATTATTCACCAGCAGATGGGCGGCCTGCGCTCCTGTATGGGCCTGACCGGTTGTGGTACCATCGACACCCTGCGGACCAAAGCGGAATTCGTGCGCATCAGCGGCGCGGGTATCCAGGAGAGCCACGTTCACGACGTGACCATCACTAAGGAATCCCCGAACTACCGCATGGGCTCCTGATTTTCATCGCCCGGCCACGCGCCGGGCGATTTATTTAACCTGTATCACTTGCCTCGGAATTATCGTCAATGACGGATAACATTCATAAACATCGTATTCTTATCCTGGACTTCGGTTCTCAGTACACCCAGCTGGTTGCGCGTCGCGTTCGTGAATTAGGTGTCTATTGCGAACTGTGGGCATGGGACGTGACTGAAGCTCAAATTCGTGAGTTTAATCCTAACGGCATTATTCTTTCCGGCGGCCCGGAAAGCACCACCGAAGATAACAGCCCGCGCGCGCCGCAGTATGTCTTCGAAGCCGGCGTGCCGGTTTTTGGCGTATGCTACGGCATGCAGACCATGGCGATGCAGCTGGGCGGACACGTTGAAGCGTCTAATGAGCGTGAGTTTGGCTATGCCCAGGTTGAGGTTCAAACCGATAGCGCCCTGATCCACGGTATTGAAGATGCGCTGAGCGCGGATGGTAAGCCGATGCTGGACGTCTGGATGAGCCACGGCGACAAAGTCACCGCCATCCCGTCTGACTTCGTCACCGTTGCCAGCACCGAAACCTGCCCGTTCGCCATTATGGCTAACGAAGAGAAGCGCTTCTACGGCGTGCAGTTCCACCCGGAAGTGACCCACACCCGTCAGGGTCTGCGCATGCTGGAGCGTTTCGTACGCGATATCTGCCAGTGTGAGGCGCTATGGACGCCAGCCAAAATTATCGACGATGCTATTGAGCGCATTCGTCAGCAGGTTGGCGACGATAAAGTCATTCTTGGCCTCTCCGGCGGCGTGGACTCGTCTGTTACCGCAATGCTGCTGCATCGCGCTATCGGCAAAAACCTGACCTGCGTCTTCGTGGATAACGGTCTGCTGCGTCTTAATGAAGCTCAGCAGGTTATGGATATGTTCGGCGATCGTTTCGGTCTGAACATCGTTCACGTCGAAGGCGAGGCGCGTTTCCTGGCTGCGCTGGCGGGCGAAAACGATCCGGAAGCGAAGCGTAAAATCATCGGCCGCGTGTTTGTTGAAGTGTTTGACGAAGAAGCGCTGAAGCTGGAAGACGTGAAATGGCTGGCGCAGGGGACTATCTACCCTGACGTGATCGAGTCCGCGGCATCCGCAACCGGCAAAGCGCACGTCATCAAATCTCACCACAACGTGGGCGGCCTGCCGAAAGAGATGAAGATGGGCCTCGTTGAACCGCTGCGCGAGCTGTTCAAAGATGAAGTGCGTAAGATTGGCCTCGAGCTGGGCCTGCCGTACGACATGCTGTACCGTCACCCGTTCCCGGGCCCGGGTCTCGGCGTGCGCGTGCTGGGCGAAGTGAAGAAAGAGTACTGCGATCTGCTGCGTCGCGCGGACGCGATCTTCATTGAAGAGCTGCACAAAGCTGACCTGTACAACAAAGTGAGCCAGGCGTTCACCGTATTCCTGCCGGTGCGTTCCGTCGGCGTAATGGGCGATGGCCGTAAGTACGACTGGGTGGTCTCCCTGCGCGCAGTTGAAACCATCGACTTTATGACCGCGCACTGGGCGCACCTGCCGTACGATTTCCTCGGCCGCGTGTCCAACCGCATCATCAATGAAGTTAACGGTATCTCCCGCGTGGTGTATGACATCAGCGGTAAGCCGCCGGCGACCATTGAGTGGGAATAAAATTTATTCTTTGTGTTAATTGAATAAAATAATGCCATTAGTGATTGACGTCATTAATGGCATTTTTTATAAGAATTACAGTAACTTACGGCATCCTCTAAAACGATGAATACGGTTTGTCTTACCGATAAATCAAAGTCACCGGATTCATACTGTTAGCCCCGTTCTTCAATCTCCGCGGGCGTCTTCTCACGGTGATCCCATGCAATTGACATCGCCAGGCCGAAAACCACCAGCGCCAGCGCGGCGGAAACCGCTAAACTGCCCCTCATCCCAAGATGATGATTCAGCCACGCGTAGACAAACGGCGAGGCGGCGGCCAGCAGCTGCGCGGGAATCAACAGAATGCCGGTTCGCCGGGCATAATCCTCCGCGGCGAAAAGCTGCAGCGGCAGGGTGGCTTTAAATACGGTCGTCAGGCCGTTGATCGCGCCGTAACCCAGTACAAATCCGCCGGCCGCCCAGGAGAGATAAGACCCGCTCAGACCGAGCGCAAAGCAGAGCGGCATCACCAGGGTGGTCAATAGCGTTAACCTTAACGGCGTAAGGGCGGAACCGGACGCTACTTCGAGAAAGCGCGCGCCGGTTTGCCCAATCCCCCACAGCATTCCCACTGCGACAGGCAGCCCGACGCTGGCGATAAACTCCGGGAGATGCGTCGAGGTACCGTTGGAAACGAAGGTCACCAGCGCAATCAGCGACGCGTAGAGCAGGGCGGAGCGCTTATCGCGGCCGGAGAGCCGCTGGCGTTTAATTGTCCGCCGGGGGTAGGGCAATTTATGATTTGGCATTTTCCACAGCAGCATAGCGCTAAGCAGGCCGAACAGGGTATAGATCAGCAGCGCATGCCGCCAGTCCATCAGCGTCAGCAACCCTGCCCCGAGCGGCCAGAACAGAGCCGAAGCCAGCCCTCCGGCCAGCGTCACGCGCGAGATGGTGAGTCTGGCGCTTTGCCCATAACTATTCACCAGCGCGGCGAACAGCGCGTCATAGAGCGCCAGGCGCATGCCGACTCCGGTCAGGGCCCAGGCGGCAAACCAGGCCGACAGGCTATGAACGTAAGCCATGATCAGGCAGCCTGCTGAAATCATCAGCGTACCTGTGACCACTATCCGTTGGCCGCCAAAGTGGGCCAGTAGCCGGGCGACAAACGGGGAGAGCATCGCCATCATCAGCATGGCGATAGTCAGGCCAAAGTAGATTTCCGTTGCGGCCCAGCCGGTTTCATGGGCGATAGCCCTGGCGAAAGTGCCGGGCATATAAAACGAGATTCCCCAGTTAATCAGCTGATTGCACCCGGCGGCCAGCGTGATAAAGCCCGGCGCGGAGTGCGAGTTCGCAGGTGTATTCATGATTTTCCATTCAGTTACGCTGTTGTCGGCAGCATACCTTGCGCGCTATTGTGCAGGCAGGCCGGTCCGTTTATGACCCTTATAAGAGAAACTTTGTGATGACGACGCTCAATCTGGGAAATCTGGCGACGTTCCGCCTGGTGGTACAGCGCGGAAGCTTCTCAGCCGCAGCTGACCTGCTAGGGCTGTCGCAGCCAGCGGTTAGCCTACAGGTACGTCAGCTGGAACAATTTCTGCAAACCAGACTGCTGGAGCGCACCGGGCGGGGCATTAAGGCGACGGCGGCCGGAATCGCCTTGCTGGCGCATAGCGATCGAATTGAGCAGGCGGTGAGCGCAGCGGTGCAATCGGTTAGCGAATTCAACCGGGAAATTAGCGGTTCGGTGACGCTGGGGAGCGGGGCAACCGCCTGTATCCATCTGTTACCTTCGCTGTTGCAGAAGCTGCATCAGGATCATCCTCTGCTGACGGTGAAGGTCACGGTCGGCAATACGCTGGAAGTGGTTCGGGCTATCGAAGAGAATCGGCTCGATCTCGGGCTTTGTACGCTGCCGGCGAACGGACGCAGCCTAGCGGTAACGCCGGTATTAGATGAAGAGTTTGTCTGTATTTTTAGCGATGGACAGGACGAGCCGCCCTTGCCGCTGACGCCAGAAATACTGCAATCCTTGCCGTTAATTGCCTTTGAAGCGGGAAGTGGAACCCGGGATCTGATTGATGGCTGGTTTCGTCATGATGGACTGATGGTTGTGCCCGTCATGCAGTTAGGCAGCATTGAGGCAATTAAGCGTATGGTGCGCGCGGGACTGGGGTACAGCATTGTGCCGCGTATGGCGGTAGAGCATCCGCAGGATCGCATCGGCCTGAATGTGCAATCGTTGACTCCGCTGCTGTATCGCCAGCTCGGTGTCGTCATGCGCCAGGATAAAATCATCAGCAAAGGCATTGCTGAAGTGCTGCGTTTGCTACCTCAAATCGGTTGCTGAACGCGGTACGCAGCGCTTACTTTTGCACAGGCGTTTTCAGCGAGTCGGAAGGATCAACGGTGATGGTGGATTGTTGCGACTGCTTTTTATCCTGATGATGATACCAGGCACCGATGGAGGAGTAGACAAAGCGTCCAAAGAAGAAGATAAAGCTGATAAGCAGTACGATACGGGTCATGCGACGGTTAAATCGATGTCGTTTACGCATACTGGGTGCCTGACTCACAAAAGGTTCCTTAAAGTATACCCAAAAGATGGGCGATGTGCGTATTAAGGCACAGTAAAGCGGAAGGGTCAATTGATGAGGATGTAAAAATCCCAGGGATAAAACATTAATTAATGTTATATAAGATAATCCTCGTATTTACATGCTTTCTGCTTATCGCAGATTGATGTTAAAAAAAAGGCATTATTAATATTAGCCTCGAGATTTCTTGATTTATATCAATCGTCTATTTTTTCCGACAACTAAAATCACCAGCCAGTTCCGCGTTGTTATTCCTTGCGCGATAATGAAGGTTGGTTGGATGCCCGCCTGAATATACCCTGCAGGATTTAGGGTTATCCGTAGAGCATCTATGAAAATAATTAAACTGTACAGGCAATATCGGGATAAATGGTGGGCGTTGCCGCTGATCTTGCCTGTTCTTTTACTCCCTCTGGCAAGATGGGCTAACACCGATGCATTACTCGATGGTAATGAAGTTTATCTTTACTATTTACCCCTGGCGTTAGTACTGAGCCTGATGCTGTTTTTCGGCTGGGCCGCTTTGCCGGGAATCGTTCTCGGTTTGTTGCTTACCATTACGCGCGGCATGACGCTGGAAGATTCCATCGGCGTGATTTTTCATTTTCTTATTCCGACGGTTCTTTCCTGGGGCGGGTATCGCGTTTTTGTCCCGCGCAGGCAGCAAATCTCGCATGGCAATGTGAGACTGATGCCTCAGAGATTGGTCTGGCAGATGCTGCTGCCATCGCTGATCTTTCTTGTTCTTTCCCAACTCGCTGAGTACCTTGGAATTCATCCCCGCGCTACTGGGTTGATTGGTGTTAATCCCTTAAGCTTGCGTTCGCTTATCACCTTTCAGGCCCTTATGGCTGGGTGCTTGACCGGCGTGCCGTTATGCTATTTTCTTATTCGAATTATCCGCAACCCTCTCTATATTCGAGGGTTTGTTTCTCAGATTCGCCTGCAGATCGATCCAAAAATAAAACGCTTAGAATTTATTTTATGGGCGGCAGTGCTGATCATTTTATTGGTGCTGCTATTAATACCGTTGAATAGTACGAGCACTATTTTTAGCACAAATTATACCTTGTCTTTACTTATGCCAGTGATGCTTTGGGGCGCTATGCGCTTTGGTTATCGCTTCATTTCATTGGTCTGGTCTCCTGTTTTAATTGTTATAATTCACTTTCATAATCAATATCTCCCACATTCACCGATTTACAACAATCAGCTGGCTATTACCTCCTCCAGCTATCTGGTGTTTTCATTTATTATCGCCTATATGGCGATGCTGGCGACGCAGCAGAGAATTTTTTATGCGCGCATGCGCAGGATGGCCTTCATGGATCCGGTTGTACGCTTGCCCAATATTCGGGCGCTGAGCCGGGCGTTAAATAAATCCTCCTGGTCAGTGTTGTGCTTCTTACGCATTCCTGAGCTGGAAATATTAGGCCGCCATTACGGCGTTCTGTTGCGTATCCAGTACAAGCAGCTGCTGGCCGAGTCACTCAGCGAGCTATTGCAGAGTGGGGAGGATATCTATCAGATGGCCGGGCATGAGCTGGTAGTCCATCTGAACAGCGAAGAGCATCAGCAGCGAATCCCCCTGCTTTATGAGCATCTCAAAAAGTTTCGTTTTGTCTGGAATGGCATGCCTTTGCAGCCACCCGTGGGGTTCAGCTATTGCAACGTTCGCTCTCCGGTGATTCATCTGCATTTACTGCTGGGTGAACTCAGCAGCGCGGCCGACCTTTCCCTCGCCACCGGCAGTCCTGAAAATTTACAGCGTCGCGGAGCCATCAATACGCAACAGGAGCTGAAAGACAAAGTCACTATAATGAATCAGCTGGTGAAGGCGCTGGAGCAGGATCGCTTCATGCTGATGGCGCAACCCATTGTCGGTATCCGGGGGGATAGCTACCACGAAGTTCTGCTCAGGATGCTGAACGACGATGATGAAGTCATCATGCCGGATACCTTTTTACCGGTGGCGCACGAGTTTGGACTGTCGGCGCGTATTGATAGCTGGGTCCTTGAACATACGCTCATCTTTATGGACAAGCGGCGCAAAAAGCTTCCGGGAATGCGTCTGGCGATAAATATCTCACCTTTTTCTGTGAGTAACAGCCATTTCCATCAGCAGGTAAAAACGCTGCTGGAGCATTATGACATCGAACCCTGGCAGATTATTTTTGAGCTGACGGAGAACCATTCGCTGACCAATCCCGAACAAGCGCGGAAAACCCTCGCGCAGCTTCAGGACCTGGGCTGTCGGGTCGCGATTGATGATTTTGGCACCGGCTATGCCAGCTACGCGCGGCTGAAAACGATGAATGCGGATCTGCTGAAAATTGACGGCAGTTTTATTCGTAACCTGGTGACCAGTAGTCTGGACTATCAGGCCGTTGCCTCTATTTGCCTTCTTGCGAGGATGAAAAATATGCAGGTGGTGGCTGAATATGTCGAAACGCCAGAGATTCGTCAGGCCGTGGTTTCACTGGGGATTGATTACATGCAGGGCTATGATATCGGCAAACCGGCCCCGCTTGAGGCGTTGGGTGAGGATGAATAAACGAATGGGCCGGAAAGTCCGGCCCACATGAGTGAAGCTAGCTTGTCGCGTCAGGCTTCTCTTCTTCGCTGATTTTCAGCCACCAGTCAGGCACGCCTTCCCAGTACTCCTGCTCTTTTTCCAGATCGAGTAATACCAGCGCATTCTGGCTAAACCAGTCATGCGGGAAGGTCAGCGTCCAGTGGTTCGCCTCGGTTTTCAGCGTAAGGGTTGGCGGCGTGGTCGTCGCCTGTCGCTGGTTATTCAGCAGCACCCCAAGGCGCAGCAGCTGTATTAACGGCAGAAACTGCTTTTTCTTAAACAGCGTGAAACGCGGTAAATCATCCAGCTTAATCGCTTTACGATGATAGCGAACTAAGGTGGCCATCAGCATCTGCTGTTCCTGATTAAAGCCCGGCAGATCGCTGTTTTGCAGGATATAAGCCGAATGACGGTGCATGCCGCTGTGGTTAATATTTAAGCCGACTTCATGCAGCATCGTCGCCCATTTCAGCAGCGCCGCCAGATGAGGGTTCGCAAGCTTAGGGTTCTGCTCCTGCCATTGCTCAAAAATATGCGTGGTGGTCTCCAGTACCCGACGCGCCTGCTCGCGGTCGATATTGTACTGGTTCGCCAGGCTTTGCGCGGTGCGGCTACGGATATCCTGGTGACGGAAACGTCCTTCCATCTCGTACAGTACGCCTTCGCGCAGCGCGCCGTCGGATAAGCGCAGCTCTTTAATCGCCAGCGCGTCAAACACCCCGCAGAGAATCGCCAGGCCGGGCGCAAAAACGGCTTTACGATCTTCCGAGAGCCCGGGCAGGCTCAGCGAGTCGAAGTTTTTATACTTCAGCAGCTCTTCGACCAGCATCTCGAGGCGCTCGGGAGTGATGAACCCGTCTTTCTCGCCCATGGCCACCAGCACTTCGTGGGCGGCTTTAATGGTGCCCGACGCGCCGAGGGCGACGTTCCACCCCTGGATGCGGAACTGCCACGCCAGGGTTTCCAGCTTTTGCACGGCCGACAGACGCGCGCGCTGGAAATTCTCTTTGTTGATGACGCCGCCAGCAAAGTAGGCCTGAGAGAAGCTCACGCAGCCCATACGGCGGCTTTCCACCAGGCGAGGCTCGAAATCCTCGCCGATCACCAGCTCGGTAGAGCCGCCGCCGATATCGATGACCAGCTTACGGCCTCGCTCCGGCTGCGTATGCTCCACGCCCATGAAGATCAGACGCGCTTCCTCGTTGCCGGGGATGATTTCAATGGGGTAGGGGATGACCTGCTCCGCGCGCTTGAGGAACTCTGCGGCGTTTGTCGCCTGGCGCAGCGTGTGCGTGCCGACGATGCACACGCTTGACGGGTCAAAACCCTGCAGGCGCTCGGCGAACAGCGACAGGCAGTTCAGCCCGCGCGTCATAGCCTCTTCGCTCAGTACAGAGTTTTCATCCAGACCGTCGGCCAGATGTACGCGCTGTTTCAGACGACCGATGATCTGCATTGCCCCGTCAACGACGCGGGCGATCACCATATGAAAACTGTTCGAACCGAGGTCGACCGCAGCGAACTCCTGCGGCCGAGGGGCATTATCGTTTATTGGCATAGGTTAGTCGGGCTGTTCAAGTGATTTGAGGTAGTCGTATATCGCCATCTGTGCACGGACTTTACGGCGATTGCCGCGCGGCACGTAGCGATTGCTCAGTTCTTTATCAAGATAGCGCGCTTTCACCGTATCGTTGAAGAGGAGATCGAAAATATCCAGCACCCGCTGTTTCAGCCGCGGATCCAGCAGCGGCGCGGCAACTTCGATACGATAGTCAATATTGCGCGTCATCCAGTCCGCCGACGATAGCCAAACCTGCTTATCGCCGCCGTTTTCAAAGCAATAAACCCGGTCATGCTCAAGGAAACGGTCAACAATGCTGGTCACGCGAATGTTTTCGCTGATGCCTTCGAGGCCGGGGATCAGCGAGCACATGCCGCGAATAAGTAAATTAACCGGCACGCCGGAGCTAGACGCGGCATAGAGACGGTCTACCAGGCCTTTATCGACGAGGTTGTTCAGCTTCAGCATGATCCCCGACGGCTGGCCATTCTGCGCGTTGGCTATTTCGCGATCGATCATCTCATACAGCAGGCGGCGCGAGTTCTGCGGTGAAACCAGCAGATAGTCGAAGTTGACCGGGCGGTATGGGTTTTCGATAAAGTTAAATACCCGACGCACTTCATTGGTGATGCGCGCATCGGCGGTCAGCAGCGAGTAGTCGGTGTAAAGCCGCGCGGTTTTTTCGTTGAAGTTTCCGGTACCGATATGCGCATAGCGAACGACTTCATCGCCCTCTTTTCGCGAAACCAGGAACAGCTTGGCGTGGATCTTGAGGCCCGGCGCGGAGAAGATAACGTGCACGCCGGCTTCGGTCAGGCGCTTAGCCCAATGAATATTGGCTTCTTCATCGAAACGCGCCTGCAGCTCCACGACCACCGTCACTTTCTTACCGTTGTGGGCGGCATGAATCATCGAATCGATAATCCGTGAATCTTTCGCGACGCGGTAGATGTTGATTTTGATAGCCAGCACGCTTGGGTCGAAAGAGGCCTGGCGCAGCAGCTCAAGGACGTGTTCAAACGTATGGTACGGGTAGTACAGCAGCACGTCGCGTTCGCGAATCGCGTCAAAGCCGTTACGGAATTTATCGAACCACAGATGGCGCAGACGCGGCATCGGTTTATTGACCAGATTAGCTTTGCCGACGTTCGGGAAGCCGATAAAGTCTTTAAAGTTGTGGTAACGACCGCCCGGCAGCATCGAATCGTAATTGGAGATAGAGAGCTTATCGCGCAGCATTTCGACCATTGCGTCCGGCATGTCGCGCTGATAAACGAAGCGCACCGGCTCGGCGGTCAGACGCTGTTTCAGGCTGGAGGACATCAGCTCCATCAGGCTCGATTCCATCTCGTGCACCAGATCGTATTCGGCGTCACGGGTCATTTTCATCGAGTAGGCGTTCAGCGCGTCGTAATCGAAAAAGCCCTTGAAGATATCATCCAGGCAGTATCGCAGGATATTATCTAGCAAAATCATTGGCTTGCGCCGGCGAGGCGCTTCCGGCGGCAGGTTCACAAAACGCGGCACCTTGTCAGACGGAATCTCCAGCAGCGCGTAATTGATGGTATCCCCGCGAATAATTTCGACGGCCAGGTAGGTGTAATCATCCTTCAGAAACTGCACCAGATCCGTTTCGCGATTAATCAGAATTGGCGTGATGTGCTGACGAAGATACAGCTTGAAGTAGTTACGCAGCCAGGACTGCTGGTTGACGGAGAGCTGGCGTTCGTTGATCAGGAAAATCTGGTTACGCGCCATTTCCAGCAGCAGCTCGTTGTATAAGCCGTCAAATTCCTGATCGGCCTTAAGCACGCGAGCCTGGATTTTGCCTAGCAGGTGACGAGAGTGGGCGGTACTGCCTTGTTCTTCGCTAATGATGATGCGGCGCTTAAGTTCGGCGAACCGCACTTTATAGAATTCATCGAGGTTGTTGGAGTAAATTCCCAAAAAGCGCATGCGCTCAATCAGCGGGTTGCTTTTGTCCGCCGCTTCCTGAAGTACGCGTTCGTTAAAGGACAACCAGCTGAGTTCTTTTTCGATGTATAGCTTTTCCTGGCCCATTACAGCTCACACTCCGGTTGATGTATGTTGCTTTTTCATTATGGCGAGCTTTGCCACTGAATGTCCAATTATGTCAAAGAAGTATGACTGTTTTCTTGCAGTATATAGCGAAGAAAAACAGACGATTTTCACGACATACGTTATGGTCAAGGCAAGGTGAGATTCAGGAGCAAAACCATGTGGGAGACGCGGGCGTTAGAACTGAATAATCAGGATATATGGAACTGGTCATCGGTATGCAATCTGGTCAGGTATGCCTCTCAGCACGGCTTTAATACTATCGTGGTGGGGCAGGCAGATCTCTTCGGTAAGCTGGTGTCCCCGAAGGGATATACGCCTTTTCACTATAACGATAGCGTTTCCAGTCAGCAGCGAGCGCGCTGTGTCTACCTTAATCGTCTCGCCATGTATTGCCGCGAGCAGGGGCTGCGATTTTATTTACAGGCGAAAGAGCTGGGGTTCCCAACGGAATTGCTGTTGTCGCATAAGTATCTGCTGGATAACCAGCAAGGGATCCTTTTTGATGTCGATTTCTGGAGCCGCTGGCTGACAGACAAAATTCGCGGCGTTTGTCAGGGAATTCCAGCGTTAACGGGGTTAATTATTGCGCTTTCCAGCACCGATGGTTTATTGCCGATTACGCGTCCTAAATGGGATATAAACGCCAGGGATGAGCCTGAAAATGCCCGGCAACCGTCGCAAAGCTTTGTGCTCTATCGCCGTTGTTTTCAGGCGCTGAGCCAGGTGGTTAGCGCGCAAAATAAACATCTGGTTTTACGGGTTTTCCCTGCAAGTAATGATGATCTTGGCACCGTTCTCGATGCTATCGAGCCGCTTCCGCCAACCGTTTCGGTATCGATCAAGTTAACGCCAGAACGTTTCTGGCCAGCATTTCCAAATAATCCCGCGCTGCTTCAGGTCACTCTGCGCGACGTCTGGGTTGATATTGATTTAGCCGGCGAAGAGGTGGGTTGGGGCGTTATGCCTTTCTTGCGCATCGATGAGTTAAAAGGCCGACTGCTGTGGTGCCAAAGCGCGAATCCCAGAATCACCGGTGCGATATGCAAAACCAGTTGGGAGAGCGTTGATAACCACTGGATACCGGAAACGTTAAGCGAATGCAATTTGTTTGCCTGTAGCCAGCTGTTAGGTCATGGCGCGGGAAAGACCCAGGAGCAGCTGTTGGATCTCTGGCTGGCTGAGCGTTACGGCTGGTGCCCCGATGTTTCAGTCGCCCGCCGTTTTCAGCAGCTACTGGAGCAGGCAACGGAGCTGCTTTACCAGGCGATTTACGTCCGCGATCACGTTTTTCACCGCCATAGTCAGCTACCGGAAAGCTATGGTCAGGCCGTATGGAGTTTGTACAGCCAGCTGGCGCGCGATCACTGGCTGCCGGGGTCGGCCCAGGACATCCACTTCACGCGTGACGATCCGCAAAAATCGATGGAAAACCTCACGCGAATTGCGCAAGAGAAGGATGAGGTCGCGGCAGAGGCCCTGAAACTATGCGCGCAGGCGCTGGAGTTTGCCGAGAATGCCGCGTTTCCCGCGGCGCTCTATCGGCTCTGGCAGAATGAATGGCGAGGGCTGGCGCTCTACTGTCAGCTGTTCACGCATGCGCAGAAGGCTTTTTTTACGCTGCATTTTGCTCGTGAGGTGGAGAATAGCTGGAGTATGAGAGAAATCTGCCATATCAACGTGCAGGCGTTGTATCAGGGGGCATCCGAAATGGAGATGCTTTGCCAGCAGATGCGCGAAGCATCGCCTGGGTTTCATATTATGTTCGATGCGGGTCGGGTTCGTAGCCTGGCCGATAGCCTGAGCAGCGAACTGTCGGCGCTCAGGCATTAGGTATTACCGCGTGCGGTATAAAGCCTCGACCAGGCTGAGTATCGCCAGCGCCTGGCCATATGGCATCGCGGTCAGGGGGATCCGCCGGTAATGGTCAAGATCGTGTCCCATTGCCGTGCCAAATGAGACCTGGGTTAATTCCCCCTCCGGCGAGATATGCTCAATAATGCCTGCAATTGCTCGTTCGGCAACGGGCAGATAGCGGTCGTCGAGGTAGCCGAGACGTATCGCTTTCAGGATACCGGCTGCGAATCCCCCCGTTGCTGAGGCTTCAGCGTAGCTTGTGGCATCATCTAATAGCGTCGGCCATAGCCCGTTTTCACATTGACAGCGGGCGAGGGCGGATACCTGGCCCTGCAGGATGTTACAGAGCTGGCGATAGAAGGCGTCATGCTCATCAAGATTGAGCATTTCCAGCAGTTCAGGAATCGCCAATGTTATCCAGCTATTACCGCGAGCCCATAGCGCCCCGGCAAAATGGTGCCTGCCGTTGAAGTTCCAGCCGTGAAACCATAAACCGCTTTTTCTGTCCGTAAGGTAGTGAAGGTGCTGTAGAAATTGAAATTTTGCTTCTTCTACCCAGTAAGGTTTTTGTAATAAAAGCCCAAGCCTGGCCAGAGGCAGAACCGCCATCATCAAGGTGTCATCCCAGATTTGCTGATAATGCGCGTTTTCGTAGGTGACATGCTGCATGCAGCCTTCATCAGTACGTGGAATCTGACGATAAAGCGCATCTCCCCAGACTTCCAGATACGCGCGCCATTCGTGACGAGCGTCCTGCTGGTAGCGACCGGCAAGCGTCAAAAAAGGGATCGCGGTGTTAATATTTTTCTCCGGCGTTCCTTCGGCGAAGCGGGCGCTGAACCAGTCGTCAATAATCTGCCTGGCGCGAGACGATCCGGTAAGTTCATGGTAGCGGTAGAGACCAAACAAGCCGATGCCATGTGTCCATTCCCATCCCGCCCAGCCTTTTGTGTCAATCACGCGCCCGTCAGGCAGGCGCTGCAGGAATTGACCGCTGTCATCCTGAATAGCGGTGAGGCTATCGATCAGTTTTTCGATAAGAAGGATGAGTTCAGGATGGCTTATTTTCTGCGACATAGTGATTCCCTTGTGTTGTCGTTTCAGCAATGTGCTGCCAGTGGGTATTCATATGCGGATGTCCGGTAAGCAGCTCTACGGTTTGTCGTACCTGCGTTGATGCATCTTCTGGTTTACCGCCAGACCGCAGACGCTCTAGCTCGCAGGTCAGCGTCTGATGACACTCCTGGCTTAGACGAAAGCGAAACGCGCCGTACATCGCCAGCAGAGTGAGTAAACCCGGTCCGATAAGGAATACCCACCAGATGCCGTTTAGCGCGGCGGCATCTTGCGATTCAGCGCCTTTGGTAAAGCCAAACGCCTCCAGCGCCAGTCCGACAATAAACAGGGCTAGCGCCTGGGAAAATTTGCGCGTTAGCATCATGACGCCCGCGTAAATGCCTTCACGTCTGACGCCGGTATAAGCTTCATCCACATCAGGTAAAAAGTTGTAGACGTTCCATGGGATAAGATAGGTTCCGCCGCGTGCGATACCCATCACGATGGCTCCACCCAATAAGAGCCATGACAAATGACTTATGGAGGCGGAAAGCTGGCTGAACCACAATAAGGCGCACATAATCAATCCAATCGCCAATTTATAGGCGTTGCCGTTGCCGATGCGAATACAAAGCCAGGTAAAGAAAGGGATGGCAAAAAATTGAAATAGCGTCATCAGGCTCATTGCCTGGGAAGCTAAGGATGCGCCGACCTGAAGTACGTAGGTGAGATAGTGCATAAACAGCGAGCCGAAAATATCCAGGGCGACGGCTCCGCCCACGTACATCATGATGTGAATGCGAAAAGTACGTAAACGGAAAGTTGAAGCCATCTCTCGATACAGCGAGATAAGTGTTTTTCCCATCCCGCGCTGAGCCGAAGGCGGCGGCAGATTCTCCCGCTCCCAGGTTCCCCGCCAAACGAAGATCCACGGTAGGGCGAAGAGTACGGAAAAGACCAGGCCGATATATAAAAATGCCTGCGATTTATCGGCGACGTGCGCCAAAATTTGTCCTGGGATAAGTGCAGATAAAAACGCTGTCGCCTGGGCAAATAGCATCCGCGCGCCAGACATTTTTGAACGCAGATCGTAACGCGATGTCATCTCCGCGGGCAGCGTATCGTAGGGCACCATCAAGAGAGTAAAAACGGTGCTGAATAACAAATAAGTGCCAAGATACCAGGCATAGCCAAAACCGCTTACCCACATCAGGGCAAAGCAAAAAGAGAGCGGCGCGCCGATAATAAAGAATAGTCGGCGTCGCCCCCAGCGCGTGCGAATATTGTCGGTGATATAACCCATGATCGGGTCGGTGATGCCATCCCAAATTTTGGCGATCGCAAAGATGGATGCGGCGGCGGCGGGAGAAAGACCCGCCACTTCAATATAAAAATAAAGCAGCCAAAGCCCGGTGATCGTCATTGCGCCGCTGCCGAAGATATCGCCCATCCCCCAGCAGAGAATATTGCGTGTTTTTACTTCCCGTGGTGCCGTTACTGTCCTCGTCATTTTCCTGTCTCTTCTGTCAGTAAAGAGGAAGTAGCACAGTAAAAGAGGTGAAAATTTTGCGGAATCGTCATCAAGTCGCTTTTGTTAAGAACTGAGAGCGAGGTGTTGAAAGCGGATTAAATGAAATAAATAGCGTGATATGGCCAGCAGTATTCGCACGGGCGAAAAAATGAAATGTGATGTCCATCGCTATTTCTGCGGAAGATGGGAGAAGAAATGTGTGCTTAATCACAGATGAACAGCGGGAAAAAAGGGAGTTGTGAGAATGCCGACAGATTACCTATGTCAGGGCTGTTTTGCCCTACGGCGATCGATAATGACTGTGTTCAGATAGCTTTCCCGTTTCATCTCAGGAAAACCTATGAACATTTTTCTTTCAAACTGGCACCCGCACGCAGATGGTATGACTCGCGACACTGAGATTTTTCAAAAAGCGCTGGATACCTTATCGCAAGCGGGCGGCGGTACGCTGGTGGTGGAAAGTGGAAAATATTACCTTGGCGGGTTACGCATGGGGTCAAATACCTGTCTGTGGTTGTCACCCGGTGCGGAACTCATCGTCAGCGATAATTATGCTGACTTCACCCAGGCGGTGGCCTTAAGCCGTGCAGAGTGCTCCGACCGGGCTTTTCTCTATGCCCGGGATGCCGAAAATATCTCGATTTGTGGGGGCGGTACTATTTACGGTAATGCCGATGGTTGGTTCTCCTCATCGGTTGACGATATGGGCTATCGCACGCCCGCCGAACAGCGACCGCGCATCATTCTTCTGGAAAATTGCCAGCGGGTCAGGCTGGAAAATATCCGTGTACACCATGCGCCGATGTGGACCATTCATCTTGTTTCGTGTTCACAGGTGGTGATTGATGGCATTAGCGTTGATAACGATCTGACCATGGCGAATACTGATGCGCTGGATATCGATAGCTGTCAGCAGGTACATATTGCTAATAGTTTTTTTAGTGCGGCGGACGATGCAATTTGTCTGAAAACCACCGATAAACCGGCGGCTATCCAACGACCTTTACGTCAAGTGACAATCGTCAATTGTACCCTGCGCTCAAAAAGCTGCGCTTTTAAAATCGGCACGGAAACCTGGCAAGATATTGAAGATATTGTGGTCAGCAATTGCACTATCTTTGATTCGAATCGCGGTATTGGCCTGATTTCACGCGATGGCGGCCGGCTACGAAGAATGCTCTTTACCAGCATGACTTTTGCGTGTGTGGCGGCGCCAGCCTGTCACTGGGGGGAGGCGGACCCGATTTTCCTCTCCGCGCGTCGCAGGCATCCGCAGATCGAGCCCGGTGAGATTACGCAAATCCAGTTTCGCGGGCTTAGCGGAGAATGTGAAGGCGCCATCAATATGCACAGTGAAACCCCAGCCACGATCAATCGAATACGACTTGAGAATATTCAGCTTACCCAGCGGCTGCATCGCCACGGCGGGCAGGGGAATTATGATATTCGTCCGCCTTGTAATCCTCTTTCGCCAACAGGAATGGGTATCGATAACGCCTGGTGCCTCAATCCAGAGACGGGAAAGGCCTGGGGAGTCGAACCCTATCCTGGAGGGCTACCCGTCCTGTTTGCGCAAGGGGTTTCCGATTTGGTCGTCAGAGGACTTGATTGGCAGCGTCCAGTCCCCCTACCGGCAGGCTGGAACACGCAAGCGCTGTGTCTGGAAAAGTGCGAGCGGTCATCGGTGCGGGAAGCCTGAGCCAATGAAAAACGCCTCCAGCGGACGCCAGAGGCGGGAAAGTTTACTCTTCTGCCGCGTATCCCTGCGGCGGAAGAGGAACATTGTCAAGCCAGGCTTCGTTGCCCTCCGCGCGCAGGCGGCCGTCGACAAACCAGCTGATAGCCAGGGGGTAGATATCGTGTTCCTGAGCTTGTACGCGGGCGGTGATGTCGTCTTCGGTATCTTCAGCGAACACCGGTACCTTAGCCTGCAGAACCACCGGGCCTCCGTCCAATTCGTCAGTGACGAAATGCACCGATGTTCCGTGCTCTTCATCACCATTTTCCAGCGCCTGGCGATGGGTGTGCAGCCCCGGATACTTTGGCAGCAGGGAAGGGTGGATATTCAGCATACGCCCCTGATAGTGGGCGACAAAAGCCGGGCTAAGAATCCGCATGTAGCCGGCCAGCACCACCAGATCCGGCGCGTAAGCATCGATCTCGTGCATCAGCTCGCGGTCAAAGGCTTCCCGGTTGGCAAACTGGCTGGCGGCGAGCGCGTGAGCCGGAATATTGGCCGCGCGCGCGCGCTCAAGGCCGAACGCGTCGGCCTTGTTGCTGAAGACTGCACGCAGGGTGCCGTTGATTTTCTTCCGGGCGCAGGCGTCAATGATCGCCTGCAGGTTGCTACCGTTACCGGAAATCAGCACCACGATGTTTTTCATTCAATGACCACACGCTGTTCGGAATCAGAGGCTTTGATATACCCTATTTTCCACGCGCTTTCACCTTTGTCGTTCAGGAAGGCAACGGCTTTATCCGCCGCTTCCGCCGGCAGCGCGATAACCATGCCAACGCCGCAGTTAAAGGTGCGATACATTTCGTGGCTGCTGACGTTACCGGCGGTTTGCAGCCAGTTGAACACGTCCGGCCACTGCCAGGAGGATTCATCGATGACTGCCTGAGTGTTGTCCGGCAGGACGCGCGGGATGTTTTCCCAGAAGCCGCCGCCGGTCAGGTGGGCGATGGCGTGCACGTCGAGGTTGGCAATCAGGTCGAGTACGGATTTCACATAAATGCGGGTCGGCGCCAGCAGATGGTCGGCCAGCGGTTTACCGTTGAGATCGGTGGTTTGCGGGTCAACGCCGCTGACTTCGATAATTTTGCGCACCAGAGAGTAGCCGTTCGAGTGCGGGCCGCTGGAAGCCAGCGCCACCAGCACGTCGCCGTCGGCCACTTTGCTACCGTCGATAATTTCTGATTTTTCTACTACGCCGACGCAGAAACCAGCCACATCATAGTCTTCGCCGTGGTACATGCCCGGCATTTCCGCCGTCTCGCCGCCCACCAGCGCGCAACCTGACTGCAGGCAGCCTTCAGCGATGCCGCTGATTACGCTCGCCGCGGTATCGACATCCAGTTTGCCGGTGGCGTAGTAATCCAGGAAGAACAGCGGCTCTGCGCCCTGAACCACAAGGTCGTTTACGCACATGGCGACCAGGTCGATACCGATAGTGTCGTGACGCTTCAGGTCCATCGCCAGACGCAGCTTGGTGCCGACGCCGTCGGTGCCGGAGACCAGAACCGGTTCGCGATACTTCTGCGGCAGCGCGCACAGCGCGCCGAATCCGCCCAGTCCACCCATCACTTCCGGGCGACGGGTTTTCTTCACCACGCCCTTAATACGGTCGACGAGAGCGTTGCCTGCATCAATATCCACGCCGGCATCTTTATAGCTGAGAGAGGTTTTATCGGTCACTGCGAAGTCTCCACGCGTTTGCGGTAGCAATAAAAAACGGCGCAATTCTAACAGGGATAGCAAACGTTTGCGAGCCTGCTTTGCAGTCGACGTAAAACGGCCGTTAAGTGCGCAAATTTGATACTGTTCACGAAAATGAAACCGGGTACAGTCTTCTGCTTGCCAGCGTTGCCGGGAATAATCATCATGCCACTGAAACCGGTTTCTTTTGTGCTGCAAGCAGAGAGAAACCGTGAATTTGATGGATTCTGGAGGAAAGCTGAGGATGAAAATTGCCGCATTTGATATCGGTGGCACGGCGTTAAAAATGGGGGTAATGACGCGCGAAGGCACGCTGCTGGAGAAAGGAAAGCAGACCATCATCGACAGCGACGGCGACCAGATCCTGCAGGCGATGCTGGTGTGGATCGCCGCGCACCCGGCGTGCGAAGGGGTGGCCATCAGCGCGCCCGGCTACGTTAACCCGCATACCGGCTTTATCGAAATGGGCGGCGCCATCCGTAAATTCGATAACTTCGCCATCAAGGACTGGCTTGAGCAGCAGGTGCGCCTGCCCGTGGCCATTGAGAACGATGCTAACTGCGTACTGCTGGCCGAGCGCTGGCGGGGTAAAGCCGCCGACATGAGCAACTTTCTGGTCCTGACCATCGGCACCGGCATCGGCGGGGCGATTTTCTGTAATAACCAGCTGGTCCACGGCGCGCGCTTCCGCGCCGGCGAGTTCGGCTATATGCAAACCGCGCGTCCGGGTACCCGCGATGTGCGGCGCTATTCGATGAATGAAAACTGCACGCTGCGCGTGCTGCGCCATCGCTACGCTGAGCATATCGGCAAGGCGCTGGATGACGTCACTGGCGAAGAGATTTTTGACCGCTACGATGCGGGCGACGCCATCTGTCGACGTCTGGTCGCGGAATTCTTTAACGGCCTGGGCACCGGACTATATAACCTCGTTAACTTATTCGACCCGCAAACGATTTTGATCGGCGGCGGGATTGTGGAACGGCCGGGCTTTCTGGCGCTGCTGCGCGAACATCTGGCCTGGTTTGGCATTGCGGAATATATCGACACCGTTAGCCACGGCAACGATGCCGGGCTGGTAGGCGCGGTTTACCATTTCAATCAGCAATACCGGTCGCATAGCGGCGACTGCGCATAGGGAGAGAACATGTCTGGATTTAAAGAAGGTTTTCTGTGGGGCGGCGCGGTGGCGGCGCATCAGCTGGAAGGCGGCTGGAAAGAGGGCGGTAAAGGGGTTAGCGTCGCCGACGTGATGACCGCAGGCGCGCACGGCGTACCGCGCGAAATCACCGATGGCGTGTTGCCGGGGAAAAACTACCCCAACCACGAGGCGATCGATTTTTATCATCGCTATAAAGACGACATTCAGCTGTTTGCCGAAATGGGCTTCAAGTGCTTCCGTACCTCCATTGCCTGGACGCGCATCTTTCCGCTGGGCGATGAGCAAGAGCCTAACGAAGCCGGGCTGCAGTTTTACGACGACCTGTTCGATGAGTGCCGCAAGCACGGCATCGAGCCGGTTATTACGCTCTCCCACTTCGAAATGCCGTACCATCTGGTGACGGAGTACGGCGGCTGGCGTAACCGTAAACTGATTGATTTCTTCGTCCGCTTTGCCCAGGTGGTGTTTACCCGCTACCAGCATAAAGTGAAGTACTGGATGACCTTCAATGAGATCAATAACCAGGCCAACTTCCACGAGGATTTTGCGCCGTTTACCAACTCCGGACTGAAATATCTGCCGGGAGAGGACCGCGAGCCGGTTATGTATCAGGCGGCGCACTATGAACTGGTCGCCAGCGCGCTGGCGGTTAAAGCCGCTCGCGAAATTAACCCGTCATTGTGGGTTGGCTGCATGATCGCCATGTGCCCGATTTACCCGCTGAGCTGCGCGCCCAACGACATGATGATGGCGATGAACGCCATGCACCGCCGCTACTGGTTTACCGATGTTCACGTCCGCGGCCGCTACCCGCAGCATCTGCTGAACTACTTCGAGCGCCGCGGATTTGCGCTGGATATCACCGAAGAAGACCGCGTGGCGCTGACCCAGGGCTGCGTCGACTATATCGGCTTTAGCTACTATATGTCGTTCGCCACGAAAGCAACGGATGACAACCCGCAGCTGGATTATGATGAAAGCAAGAGCCTGGTCTCTAACCCGTACGTGCAGAAGTCAGATTGGGGCTGGCAGATTGATCCGGTCGGGCTGCGCTACTCCCTGAACTGGTTCTGGGATCACTATCAGCTGCCGCTGTTTATCGTCGAGAACGGCTTCGGCGCCATTGATGTTCGCGAAGCGGACGGTTCGGTGGATGACCAGTATCGAATCGACTATCTCTCTGCCCATATCGCCGAGATGAAAAAAGCGGTCGTTGAGGATGGCGTGGACCTGATGGGCTACACCCCATGGGGCTGTATCGACCTGGTCTCCGCGGGAACCGGTGAGATGAAAAAACGCTACGGCTTTATCTATGTAGATAAGGACAATGAGGGCAACGGCACGCTGGCGCGTAGCCGCAAGAAATCTTTTGCCTGGTATCAGCAGGTTATCGGCAGCAACGGCGACAAGCTATAAAACTGCCGTAAAGCCCCATCCAGCCCCGCCTTCGCGGGGTTTTTTTATTTTGTCTTATACTGGCTCAGGCAGCGTAAAGCATTTTGGTTGATCCCGGTCAAACATATCGGCTATGGCGTAAAAGGTAAAAGGCGGTATAATCCGGCGATTTTTTTTGTGGCTGCCCCTCAGAGGAGAAAGAGAATGAAGATCGTGGAAGTGAAACACCCACTCGTCAAACACAAGCTGGGCCTGATGCGTGAGCACGACATCAGCACCAAACGCTTCCGTGAACTCGCCTCAGAAGTTGGCAGCTTACTGACTTATGAAGCAACTTCCGATCTGGCGACTGAAAAAGTCACCATCGAAGGCTGGAACGGCCCGGTAGAAATTGAGCAGATCAAAGGCAAGAAAATTACCGTTGTGCCGATTCTGCGCGCGGGTCTGGGAATGATGGAAGGCGTGCTTGAGCACGTACCCAGCGCGCGCATCAGCGTGGTGGGCATCTACCGTAACGAAGAGACCCTTGAGCCGGTTCCTTACTTCCAGAAGCTGGTATCTAATATCGACGAACGCATGGCGCTGGTGGTTGACCCGATGCTGGCAACCGGCGGTTCAATGATCGCCACCATCGACCTGCTGAAAAAAGCGGGCTGCAGCAGCATTAAGGTGCTGGTTCTGGTGGCGGCCCCGGAAGGCATCGCCGCGCTGGAAAAAGCGCATCCGGACGTTGAGCTGTACACCGCGTCCATTGACCAGGGCCTGAACGAGCACGGATACATTATTCCGGGGCTCGGCGACGCCGGCGATAAGATTTTTGGTACGAAATAATTGATGAAGTAGAAAAAGCCGACTTTGAGAGTCGGCTTTTTTTTGAATAAAACACACCAACAGCAATCAACAAACGACTCTCAGAGGAAAATGCCATGACGCGCCGTGCTATCGGGGTGAGTGAAAGACCGCCGCTTTTACAGACAATCCCGCTTAGTTTGCAACATCTGTTCGCCATGTTTGGCGCAACGGTACTGGTGCCCGTTCTGTTCCATATCAACCCGGCTACGGTACTGCTGTTTAACGGCATCGGAACGCTGTTATATCTTTTCATCTGCAAAGGCAAAATTCCGGCTTATCTTGGATCGAGCTTTGCGTTTATCTCTCCGGTGCTGCTTTTGCTGCCGCTAGGTTACGAAGTCGCTCTCGGCGGATTCATCATGTGCGGCGTGCTGTTTTGCATCGTCTCTTTTATCGTCAAAAAAGCTGGAACCGGCTGGCTGGACGTGATGTTCCCGCCGGCGGCGATGGGGGCGATTGTCGCGGTTATCGGCCTGGAGCTGGCGGGCGTCGCGGCGAACATGGCCGGTTTGCTGCCCGCTGACGGGCAATCGCCGGACAGCAAAACCATCATTATTTCGATGGTGACGCTGGCGGTGACGGTTTTCGGTTCGGTGCTGTTCCGCGGTTTCCTGGCGATTATCCCGATTTTAATCGGCGTGCTGGTCGGCTACGCGCTCTCCTTCGTGATGGGCGTCGTCGATACCACGCCCATCGCCGAGGCCCACTGGTTCGCGCTGCCGACCTTCTACACCCCGCGCTTTGAATGGTTTGCGATTTTCACCATTCTGCCCGCCGCGCTGGTGGTGATCGCCGAACACGTTGGACATCTGGTGGTGACGGCCAATATCGTCAAAAAAGATCTGATCCGCGATCCGGGCCTGCATCGTTCAATGTTTGCCAACGGCCTGTCTACGGTGATCTCCGGCTTCTTTGGCTCAACGCCAAACACCACCTACGGTGAGAACATTGGCGTGATGGCGATCACCCGCGTCTACAGCACCTGGGTTATCGGCGGCGCGGCGATCATCGCGATTCTGCTCTCCTGCGTCGGCAAGCTGGCGGCGGCGATCCAGATTATCCCGCTGCCGGTAATGGGCGGCGTTTCGCTGCTGCTGTACGGGGTCATCGGCGCATCCGGGATTCGCGTGCTGATCGAATCTAAAGTCGATTACAACAAGGCGCAGAACCTGATTCTGACCTCCGTTATCCTGATCATCGGCGTCAGCGGCGCGAAAGTGCATATCGGCGCCGCTGAGCTGAAAGGCATGGCGCTGGCGACCATTGTCGGCATCGGCCTGAGCCTGATCTTCAAGCTGATAAGCGTGCTGCGTCCGGAAGAGGTGGTCCTCGACGCTGTGGATAGCGAAGAAGCAAAACATTGATCCCTATACCGGGCGGCGATCCCGCCCGGTTCTCTCCTTGCCTATTTCTGTGCTAAACTCTCCGCGTTTTTCTGCAAGCCTATGTTGAGGTCCATCTGAACGCACCGGCACAGCTCTCTTTGCCACTGTATCTTCCCGATGATGAAACTTTCGCGAGTTTCTGGCCGGGTGATAACCCTTCTCTTCTTGCTGCCCTTCAGAACGTGCTGCGGCAGGATCATAGCGGATACATCTATATCTGGTCACGGGAAGGGGCGGGGCGCAGCCATCTCCTGCACGCGGCCTGCGCGGAACTCTCCCAGCGCGGCGATGCGGTGGGCTACGTTCCGCTGGATAAACGGACGTGGTTCGTTCCTGAAGTACTGGATGGAATGGAACAGCTGTCGCTGGTTTGCATCGATAATATTGAATGCGTGGCGGGCGATGAACTGTGGGAAATGGCGATTTTCGACCTCTACAACCGCATCCTCGAGTCTGGTAAAACCCGGCTGCTGATCACCGGCGATCGACCGCCGCGCCAGCTTAATCTCGGGTTGCCGGATCTGGCCTCTCGTCTCGACTGGGGGCAAATCTACAAGCTGCAGCCGCTGTCGGATGAAGATAAGCTCCAGGCGCTTCAGCTGCGCGCCAGGCTGCGCGGTTTCGAAATGCCGGAAGACGTCTGCCGCTTCCTGCTCAAGCGCCTGGATCGCGAAATGCGTTCGCTATTTATGACCCTCGATCAGCTCGATCGCGCTTCGATTACCGCCCAGCGCAAGCTGACCATTCCTTTTGTAAAAGAGATCCTCAAGCTTTAGCAGAGCTGCGGCTTGAGGCTCCTCCTGTTTAGTTGACGATCTCCAGTACCTGCTCCGGCGGACGACCGATACGGGCCTCGCCGTGGCTGACGACGATAGGCCGCTCAATCAGCTTTGGATTATCGATCATTGCCTGGATCAGCGCCTCTTCGCTGAGCTGCGGATTAGCGAGATCGAGGGATTTATAGAGATCTTCTTTCTGGCGCATTAAGTCGCGCGCGCTGGCCATTCCCAGCATCTTCAGCAGCTGGCGCAGCGTGGCGGCATCCGGCGGCGTCTCCAGATAGAGCACCACTTCAGGGTCGATGCCGTTAGCCTTCAGCAGGCTCAGGGTGTCGCGACTCTTGGAGCAGCGCGGATTGTGATAGATTTTGACCGTATCGGACATGAGATCTCCTTACATTTTCTGGTACGGTTTGAAGCGTTCCTGCAGCTGACGCAGCTGATCGATACGCGCATCGTAGCGGGCCTGCTGCAGGCTGCCTAATTTCACCTGTGAGCTGGCGCTGCTGAGCAGGGTAATGGCCTGATCGAGTCGGCCTACCAGCGCCATGCCTTCCGCGCGCGCTGCCAGCTCCTGATCGCGATTTCCCAGCTTAGCTTCCGCTTGCGCCAGCAAATCCCAACCATTGACGTCATCTTTATTGTTAAAGGTATAGCGGTTAAGGATCGTCGCCGCTTCCCCCGGCTGCCCGCCTTCCAGCAGGGCGTTGGCGAGGTTGAGCTGTAGTACCGGGTTAGTACGCAGTTCCCGGGCGCCCTTCAGGCGGTTAATCGCGTCTGTGGCTCGCTTTTGTCCGAGATCGATATCGGTCGCCAGGTCAAGGTACCAGGCATTTTGCGGTTCGGCGCTCAGCAGCGGCTGTAGCGTTTTGCGCGCCAGATCGTAATTGTTGCTGCCCATCGCCAGCAGCGCGCGGCCGTACTGGGCGGCGCGCTGTTCGCGAATATTGCCTTTTTCCCAGTTGCTCAGCAGGTCGTTGCCCAGCTTATTGTCGCCGGAGGTGTACATTCCGAGCGTTCTGGCTTTCGCCAGGTAGAAGTCAGGCGAGGATTGCACGACCACCGGGCGCATCTGGTTCGCACGGTTGCGGGCGTCGGCGAGACGGCTTTCCGGTAAGGGGTGGGTCAGCAGCATTTCCGGCGGCCGGGTCGAGTAACGCGACTCGTCAAGCAGCTTGCCCATAAACGCCGGCATCGCCTGCGGATCGAAACCTGAACGTTGAAGGACCTGAATACCAATGCGGTCGGCCTCTTCCTCGTTTTGGCGGGTAAAGCTGATCAGCCCCTGCTGGCTGCCCGCCAGGGTGCCGGTCAGCGCGGCCATGCCGGCCTGCGGGCTGGCCATCGCCAGCAGAATCGACCCCAGCGCGCCAACCCAGGTCAGCGGAGCGTTGCGCTTTTGGTCTTCCATCGCGCGGGCAAGGTGGCGCTGGGTGACGTGAGAAATTTCGTGCGCCATGACCGACGCCAGCTCGCTTTCATTATCCGAGTAGCGGAACAGCGCCGAGTGCAGTACGACGTTACCGCCGAAGAAAGCAAAGGCGTTTATTTGATCGTTATTAATCAGATAAAAGTGGAACGGAGTGCGCACCGAATTGGCGTGCGCCACCAGGCGCATGCCTAAACCGTTGATATATTGCACCAGCAGCGGATCGTTAATTAACGGCGCGCTGCCGCGCAGCTGGCGCACGTAATAATCTCCCATCTGCATTTCCTGGCCAATGGAGAGCGTGCTTCCTGCGGAGGTGCCCATGTCCGGCAGAGTGTCTGCGGTATCGGCAAAAGCAGGTAATATTGAACCCAGCGTCAGCGACGCTATGACGGTCGCCACCAGCGTTTTCTTCAACTGCCTGAACATAACCTCTGTCCTGTAATGTAGGTGTGCCAGTTTGACCGATTGTGCGGCGTAATGTTCCCTGACCGCAAGCAGGTTCAGCGAGTTTAGCCGTCGTTCGCGGCGTTGCAAATATGATATTCACCCGGTCATTAATGTTTGTGGTTTTACCCATAAAAAGCGAAGTCTTTTTTGTGACATTTCGATACAATTCCCGAGATTGTTACAGCTCCGCTCTTCAGGGAAGGGTTTTATGCTTCAGATGTTAATGCAGTGGTACCGTCGTCGGTTCAGCGATCCGGAGGCGATAGCGCTGCTGGTCATTTTGCTGGCTGGGTTCGGCATTATGTTTTTCTTCAGCGGCCTGCTGGCACCTCTACTGGTATCTATTGTTCTGGCCTATTTGCTGGAGTGGCCCACCGTCAGGCTGGAGCGTATCGGTTTTTCACGTACCTGGGCCACCTCGGTCGTTCTGATTTTGTTCGTTGGCATCCTGCTGTTGATGGCGTTTGTGGTGATGCCGGTTGCCTGGCAGCAGGGCATTTATCTGATCCGCGATATGCCGGGAATGCTGAATAAACTTTCCGATTTCGCCGCGACGGTGCCGCGCCGTTATCCGGCCTTAATGGATGCCGGCATTATCGACGCGATGGCGGAGAATATGCGCAGCCGCATGTTAACCGTAGGCGATTCGGTAGTGAAGTATTCGCTGGCCTCGCTGGTCGGGCTGCTGACCCTGGCGGTCTATCTGGTGCTGGTGCCGCTGATGGTTTTCTTTCTGCTGAAGGATAAAGAGCAGATGCTTAACGCCGTACGCCGGGTGCTGCCGCGCAACCGCGGGCTGGCCGGGCAGGTGTGGAAAGAGATGAACCAGCAAATTACCAACTATATCCGCGGCAAGGTGCTGGAGATGATCGTCGTCGGCGTGGCGACGTGGATTGGCTTTATCCTATTTGGCCTCAACTATTCGCTGCTGCTGGCGGTGCTGGTGGGGTTCTCGGTATTAATCCCCTATATCGGCGCGTTTGTGGTCACCATTCCGGTGGTGGGCGTGGCGCTGTTCCAGTTTGGCGCGGGAACCGAGTTCTGGAGCCTGTTTGCGGTGTACCTGATTATTCAGGCGCTGGATGGCAACCTGCTGGTACCGGTACTGTTCTCGGAAGCGGTTAACCTGCATCCGCTGGTGATTATTCTGTCGGTGGTGATTTTTGGCGGTCTGTGGGGATTCTGGGGCGTATTCTTCGCGATTCCGCTGGCGACGCTCATCAAAGCGGTGGTGCACGCCTGGCCGGATGGCCTGATCGTGGAAGACGAGCATTAGCGCGAAGCCGCAAGGAATGCCCTAAAAAAAGACGCCGGGTGGTTGAGAACGACCCGGCGTCTTGCGTTTGTCTTAGCGTCAGGCGTTTTCTTTCAGCCAGTTCAGCACCACGTCGTGGTGATTGCTGGTTTTGAAATCATCAAACACATGTTCGATTTTGCCGTTGGCGTCGATGAGGAAGCTAATACGATGGATACCGTCGTAGGTTTTCCCCATAAAGGTTTTTTCACCCCAGATACCAAACTGCTCGCATACCTGATGATCTTCATCAGACAGGAGAGTGAAGTTCAGCAGCTCTTTTTCGGCGAAACGGGAGAGTTTTTCTGGTTTATCCGTACTGATACCCAGTACTTCAACGCCTGCTTTTTTCAGGTCGTCCATATTATCGCGTAAACCGCACGCCTGTACGGTGCAGCCCGGGGTCATGGCTTTCGGATAAAAATAAACCAGAACACGCTGTCCCTGGAAGTCGGTCAAATTTACTTCCTCGCCGTCCTGGTCCGGTAAGCTAAATTTCGGTGCAATATCACCGGCTTTCAGTGGGTTCATCACTCAAACTCCATCCTGTTCATCATGCTGTGAATAATTAACAATGTTAATACTGCCTTGTGCATTCAGTTCTGTACATAGGGCTTTGAACGCTTGTTCGATATTTGATGCATTTTGCGTAGTCGGGCTGTGGGCGGTGATCTGGATAAAAAGCTGTGCTGACTCGTCGTTTGCACCGGGCTGAGTGCGGGAAACCAGCTCGGCAATGTTCATTTTCCACGTATCGCACAGCGCCGTAAATCGCTCAATGATATGCGGCGAATCCGGCACCTCAACCTGAACCCAGACGGTGTTCTGCATCGCCTGAGGCGGCCTCGCGGTTGTACGCTTCATCACGATAAGCAGATCCAGCTCGGCGCCTTTCAGCGGCAGAGTTGACTCAATCAGGTTAATTGCATTCCACGAGCCGGAAAGCAGCATGATAAACGTAAACTCATCGCCAAGCATGGCCAGCCGACTGTCTTCGATATTACAGCCGCAGCTGCTGACGTGACGAGTGATCGTATTCACGATGCCTGGGCGGTCAGCACCCAACGCGGTAATAACCAGATAGTGTTGTAATGAGGCTGTCAAACCTGTTCTTCCTTTAAAAAGGTGAGGTAACGTTAGGAAAGCATAAAAAAAACCGGCATACAACATCCCTGATGGCATCGGGTCTCTTGCTTTTATTGCGACTCCAAACGTAACATTGAGAATCTTGTCCCACTTATGCTCTGAGGATGGCCCATGTTTACGGGAAGTATTGTAGCGCTTGTCACGCCGATGGATGAAAACGGCAACGTCTGCCGGTCAAGCCTGAAAAAACTGATTGATTATCATGTCGCCAGCGGCACCTCGGCGATTGTTTCGGTAGGAACTACCGGAGAGTCCGCAACATTGAGCCATGAAGAGCATGGTGACGTGGTCATGCAGACGCTGGAACTGGCCGACGGGCGTATTCCGGTTATTGCCGGCACCGGTGCAAATGCAACCGCAGAGGCGATTAGCCTGACCAAACGATTTAACGATAGCGGCGTGGTTGGCTGCCTGACGGTCACGCCGTATTACAACCGTCCGACCCAGGAAGGGCTGTTCCAACACTTTAAAGCTATCGCAGAGCATACTGACCTGCCGCAAATCCTGTATAATGTGCCGTCCCGTACCGGTTGCGATATGCTGCCTGAAACCGTTGGCCGTCTGGCGGAAATTAAAAATATTATCGGTATTAAGGAAGCGACGGGGAACTTAAGCCGCGTTCATCAGATCAAAGAGCTGGTTTCAGATGACTTTATTCTGCTGAGCGGCGATGACGCGACCGGAATGGACTTTATGCAGCTTGGCGGTCACGGCGTGATTTCCGTAACGACAAACGTTGCGGCGCGCGAAATGGCCGAGATGTGCCGACTGGCGCTAGCAGGTCAATTTGCCGAAGCTCGTGCGATTAACCAGCGTCTGATGCCATTGCATACCAAATTATTTGTCGAACCCAACCCTATCCCGGTCAAATGGGCCTGTAAGGCGTTGGGTCTTGTGGCGACCGATACGTTACGCCTGCCGATGACCCCGATTACCGAAAACGGTACTAAGGTCGTTACCGCAGCGCTGAAGCATGCCGGTTTGCTGTAAAGTTTAGGGAGATTTGATGGCTTACTCAGTACAGAAGTCGCGCCTGGCGAAGGTTGCGGGTGTTTCGCTGGTTCTACTCCTCGCGGCCTGTAGTTCTGACTCGCGCTATAAGCGTCAGGTGAGCGGCGACGAGGCCTATTTGCAGGCAACGCCGCTTAGTGAACTTCACGCGCCAGCAGGGATGATCCTGCCGGTTCAGGTGGGTGATTATAATATTCCGGTTGCAACCAGCACCGGTAACACAGGCAAAGCCCTGGACATCCGTCCGCCGGCCCAGCCTCTGGCGCTGGTCAGCGGCGCGCGTACGCAGTTTAACGGTGATACCGCAACGCTGATGGTGGAAAACGGTCGCAGCGGTTCGCTGTGGGCGCAGGTGGCAAGCATCGTGCAGTCGAAAAACTACACTATCGCTAAACGCGACGATGCCAGCCAGACGCTGAATACCGACTGGGTCGAATGGAATCGCCTCGATGAAGACCAGCAGTACCGTGGTCGCTATCAAATCTCAGTTAAACAGCAGGGCTACCAGCAGGCGGTGATCGTGAAGCTGGTGAATCTGGAGCAGGCGGGTAAACCTGTTGCCGATCCGGCTTCGCTGCAGCGCTACAGTACCGCCATGCTGAACGTCATTTCCGAAGGTCTGGATCTGAACGCGACCAGCGCGCAGAACGCCGCGCAGAAAAATGCCGGGGCAACCTTCGACGTGCAGAGCGGGGCTGATGATACCGGCCTGCCGATGCTGATCGTTCGCGCACCGTTTAATCTGGTATGGCAACGCCTGCCGGGCGCGCTGGAAAAAGTGGGTATGAAGGTAACTGATAGTTCTCGCTCTCAGGGTAACTTGTCCGTGACCTATAAACCGCTTTCCGACAGCGGCTGGACCGATCTGGGCGCTCGCGACCCGCAGCTGGTGTCCGGCGATTATAAACTGCAGGTCGGGGACCTCGATAACCGCAGCAGTCTGCAGTTCATCGACCCGAAAGGTCATACTCTGACGCAGTCGCAAAACGATGCCCTGGTTGCCGTATTCCAGGCCGCATTAAGTAAGTAATTAACAGGGCTGGAGCAATCCGGCCCTTTTTAATGTATAGTGACGCAAACGTGTGCGTCGGCAGAAAAGCACAAATTTTTATCGTTAATCATCACTGGAGTGACAAAGATGCAAAAGCAAGCTGAGTTGTATCGTGGTAAAGCGAAGACGGTATACAGCACCGAAAACCCGGATCTGTTGATACTCGAATTCCGTAACGATACGTCAGCAGGGGACGGCGCTCGCATTGAGCAGTTCGATCGTAAAGGCATGGTGAACAACAAGTTTAACCATTTCATTATGAGCAAGCTGGCGGAAGCGGGTATCCCGACCCAGATGGAAGCGCTGTTGTCCGATACCGAGTGTCTGGTTAAAAAGCTGGATATGGTGCCGGTGGAGTGCGTGGTGCGCAACCGCGCCGCCGGGTCGCTGGTGAAACGCTTAGGGATTGAAGAAGGCATTGAGCTGAATCCGCCGCTGTTCGATCTGTTCCTGAAGAACGACGCCATGCACGATCCGATGGTCAACGAATCCTATTGCGAAACCTTTGGCTGGGTGAGCAAAGAGAACCTGGCGCGGATGCAGGAGCTGACCTTCAAAGCTAACGATGTGCTGAAAAAGCTGTTTGACGACGCGGGCCTGATCCTTGTGGACTTCAAGCTGGAGTTTGGTCTGTTCAAAGGCGAAGTGGTGCTGGGAGACGAATTCTCTCCGGACGGCAGTCGTCTGTGGGATAAAAAAACCATGGATAAAATGGACAAAGACCGCTTCCGCCAGAGCCTCGGCGGCCTGATTGAAGCCTACGAAGAAGTCGCCCATCGCCTGGGCGTGAAGCTCGACTAATCCCCCGACGCCAGAAGAAGTTTTCTTCTTCTGGCGCTCTTCTTGCTGTTTCCTGTGGTAATCCTTCGCTGAACCGCCTACGATCTTATTCATTGGTTAATATGATGAATTGAGGTGCTTATGCGCTGGCAAGGACGTCGCGAAAGCGACAATGTAGAAGATCGTCGTGGTCAATCTGGTTCACCAATGGGCGGCGGAGGCGGTTTTCGTCTCCCCAGCGGCAAAGGCGGCATCGTGCTGCTGATTATTGTCCTGGTGGCGGGCTATTACGGCGTAGATTTAACCGGCATGCTGACCGGCGAACCGGTAACACAACAGCAAACCACCACTCAACGCTCCATCAGCCCGCAGGATGAAGAGGCCGCGAAATTCACGAAGGTGATTCTGGCGGACACGGAAGATACCTGGGGCGCGATTTTTAAAGATATGGGCCGCCAGTACGCGCAGCCGAAGCTGGTGATGTATCGCGGCGCGACGCGGACCGCCTGCGGCACCGGCCAATCGGTGATGGGGCCTTTTTACTGCCCTGCGGACAGCACGGTGTATATCGACCTGTCATTCTACGATGAGATGCAAAGCAAGCTCGGCGCCGGCGGCGACTTCGCGCAGGGCTACGTTATCGCCCACGAGGTTGGCCATCACGTTCAAAAGCTTCTGGGTATTGAATCGAAAGTGCGCCAGCTGCAGCAAAACGCTTCGCAGGCGGAAGCGAATCGCCTGTCGGTGAAAATGGAGCTACAGGCGGACTGCTTCGCGGGCGTCTGGGGCTACAATATGCAGAAGCAGGACTATATGGAGACCGGCGATCTGCAGGAGGCGCTGAACGCCGCAGAGGCGATTGGCGACGATCGCCTGCAGCAGCAGAGCCAGGGGCGCGTGGTGCCGGACAGCTTTACCCACGGGACGTCGCAGCAGCGCTATACCTGGTTTAAACGCGGCTTTGATAGCGGCGACCCGGCGCAGTGCAACACCTTCGGCAACGCGCTGTAATGCTCTCCGGCCATGGATGAACTGCGTCACCTGACGGCGCAGATGGCGCGCGAAGGTATTCGTCGTCTGCTGGTTCTCAGCGGCGACGATGCCTGGACCCTGCGTCAGGCGCAAACAGTACGTACTGAGCTGGCCGCAGACGGACTGTGGGTCGGTCCGCGGCCGATGCCTGAACCATACGCCTCGCCTGCTGCCCTGAAATCGCTACTGGGCCGCGAATTTCAGCACGCCTTTTTCGATGCCCGCGAGGGTTTTGACGTCGCGGCGTTTGCCGCGTTAGCCGGTACGCTGCGCGCCGGGAGCTGGCTGGTATTACTCACGCCCGACTTCGCGCAATGGCCGGCTCGTCCTGATGCGGATTCTCTGCGCTGGAGCGACGCTCCCGACCCCATCTCCACGCCGAATTTTGTTTATCGTTTTTGCCAACAGAGTAGTGCGGATAACGCGTCCATTCTCTGGCGGCAGGGCGAGGAGTGCGTAGCGCCGGCGTTTGCCGCGCGTCCGCGATGGCGTCCCGCCGATGGTCATCCGCTGGCGGAGCAGGCCGCCGTGCTTGCCGAACTGTCCGGTTCCCCTCCTGGTATTGCGGCGCTGACCGCCGAACGCGGACGAGGAAAGTCCGCTCTTGCGGGAATGCTTATTCGCCAGTTGGCAGGCGATGCCATCGTCACGGCACCGGCGCGCGCGGCGACGGAGGTCATGGCGGCTTTCGCCGGTGAGGCTTTCCGCTTTATGGCCCCCGACGCATTGCTGGCTTCCGACTGCACCGCCGGATGGCTGATTGTTGACGAGGCCGCCGCTATCCCCGGGCCGCTGCTGCGCCAGCTTGTCTCCCGCTTCCCAAGGACGCTATTGACCACCACCGTGCAGGGGTACGAAGGGACCGGGCGCGGCTTTTTGCTTAAGTTTTGCGCCAGCTTTGCGCATCTGCGGCAGTTTAGCCTGACGGCGCCCATCCGTTGGGCGAGCGGCTGTCCGCTGGAGGCGGCGATTGCGCGGCTGCTGCTGTTCAACGACGAGACCTTTCAGCACGCGCCAGGCGGCGATATCGCGCTGGAAAGCGTCAGCCAGCAGAGCTGGCGGCGACAGCCTGCGTTACCAGAAGCGATGTATCAGCTGCTCTCCGGCGCCCACTATCGCACGTCGCCGCTGGATCTGCGGCGCATGATGGATGCGCCGGGGCAGCATTTTACCTGCGCCCGCAGCGGCAACCGCATCGCCGGGGCGCTGTGGCTGGTGGAGGAGGGCGGTCTTGAGCCATCTCTTAGCCAGGCGGTGTGGGCCGGCTACCGCCGTCCGCGCGGTAATCTGGTGGCGCAGTCGCTGGCGGCGCACGGCGGCAGCCCGCTAGCGGCCACGCTGACAGGGCTGCGTATCAGCCGTATTGCCGTGCATCCGGCTCGCCAGCGCGAAGGGCTGGGGCAGCGGCTGGTGGCCCAGGCGGCGTCGCAGGGTGCGGAGCGGGATTATCTGTCGGTGAGTTTCGGCTACACGCCTGAGCTGTGGCGCTTCTGGCAACGCTGCGGTTTTACGCTGGTGCGGCTGGGCACCCATCGGGAAGCCAGCAGCGGCTGTTATACCGCGATGGCGCTCTATCCTCTCAGCGAAGCGGGCCAGCGGCTGGCAAGCGAAGAGTCCGCGCGTCTGCTGCGCGATGAGTTCTGGCTGCGCGACTGGCGAGATGAGCCTTCGCCGTTGCCGGAGCGGAAAGCGACTATTCTTAGTGAAGAGGACTGGCTGGAAGTGGCGGGTTTTGCTTTTGCCCATCGTCCGCTGCTGACCTCGGCGGGTAGCCTCAATCGCCTGCTTATACGGGTGGATCTGCCGCTTCCGGCGCTGCGGGCCCGCCTGCAGCAGCAGGATGAGACCACGGTTTGCCGAACGCTAGGTTTATCCGGACGGAAAGCGCTTCTGGTCAGGCTGCGCGAAGAAGCGGCGCAGGCGCTATCAGGCGTGAATGCGGATCGTGCCAACGACCTGCGCCAGCAGGTTCAAATGCTGCAATTTTTTTAACTAACTCCTTCAGCTAAATGGCATGGTCATATTTCGCCTGCGGCGTAAACTTCCTTGCAGACATTAAGGAGACAGCCATGAAACACGATCATTTTATTGTTCAAAGTCCCGCGACACCTGCACAGCAACTGCTGCTGCTGTTTCATGGCGTCGGCGATAACCCGGTGGCAATGGGGCAAATCGGCAGCTGGTTTGCGCCGCTCTTTCCCGAAGCGCTGATCGTCAGCATCGGCGGCGCGGAGCCGTGCGGCCCGCCTCCGGGGCGCCAGTGGTTCTCCGTGCAGGGCGTCAGCGAAGAAAACCGCCAGCAGCGCGTGGATGCGATCATGCCGACCTTCATTGAAACGGTTCGCTACTGGCAACAGAAGAGCGGCGTCAGCCCGCAGGCGACGGCGCTGATCGGCTTCTCGCAGGGGGCGATTATGTCGCTGGAGAGCATTAAAGCCGAGCCGGGTTTGGCATCGCGGGTGATCGCCTTTAACGGCCGCTATGCGACGCTGCCGGAGACGGCGACGACCGCGACCACCGTGCACCTGATCCATGGCGGCGAAGATCGGGTGATCGATCTGGCGTGGGCGGTGGCGGGGCAGGAGGCGCTGCAGCAGGCCGGCGGTGACGTGACGCTGGATATTGTTGAAGATTTGGGGCACGCGATTGACGATCGCAGTATGCAGTTTGCCCTCGATCATCTGCGTTTTACCGTACCGAAGCACTATTTCGACGAAGCCCTCAGCGGTAGCACGCCAAAAGACAGCGATATTATTGAACTGCTGTAAATAAAAATCCCGGAGGCGATGCTGCGCATCTGTCCGGGCTACTGGACCTACAGACGGCAGTGAACTCGTAGCCCGGGCAAGGCGCGTCGAGCGCCGCCCCCGGGAAAAAGCGCGCAGGGGAACCGCACATTCCCGGAGGCGATGCTGCGCATCTGTCCGGGCTACCGGTCCCGCAGGCGGAAGCGTTGCGTGGACCGGGCGATGTCTTTGCTGCAATCTGAAATAAATTGCTTACTTCTTCTTCGACGGGTCGTTCTTCGGCCAGTCGTCGTCATCGTCCCACTTGTCGTTGAAGTCGCGATGCGGCGGCAGGTCCGGCTTATTGTTAAGGAATTTTTTGTGGTCAACGCGGGTCAGATCTTTAATCACGTTAATCATCACGCCCACCAAAAATACCAACACCAGAACCCACCAGTATTTCGTTAGCCAATCCATGCGCTTACCTCTTCTCTATTGATGCCGTCAGGCGACCAGCTGTTCCATGATGCGCTGGTACATCCGCGCTAGCAGCTGGAGGTCGGCGGCATTCACACACTCGTTTATTTTATGAATGGTGGCGTTCACTGGCCCCAGTTCAACCACCTGCGCCCCCATACGCGCGATAAAACGCCCATCGGAGGTGCCGCCGTTAGTCAGCAGCTGCGGTTTTATTTCATTATAGTGCTCAATGGCGTTAACCACCGCATCAACCAGCTTACCGCGGCTGGTCAGGAACGGCTGACCCGAGAGCCACCAGTCAACGCTGTAGCGCAGCGCGTATTTCTCCAGCAGCGCCATGACGCGCGCTTTAATCATTTCGTCGGTCAGCTCGGTACTAAAGCGGAAGTTGAACTGGACGAACATATCGCCGGGAATCACGTTGTTGCTGCCGGTCCCGGACTGCACGTTGGCGATTTGCATACTGGTCGGCGGAAAAAATTCGTTGCCCTTATCCCACTCGATAGTCACCAGCTCCGCCAGCATCGGCGCGGCGCGGTGAACCGGGTTATCGGCGAGGTGCGGATAGGCCACGTGCCCCTGCACGCCGTGAATGGTCAGGTTGCAGGTCAGCGAGCCGCGACGGCCGTTTTTCACCACATCGCCGACGACTTCGGTGCTTGAGGGTTCACCGACCAGGCAGTAGTCCAGACGCTCGTTGCGCGCCATCAGTGCTTCCACAACCTTAACGGTGCCGTTTTTGGCGCTGGCCTCTTCATCCGAGGTGATCAGAAAGGCCAGACGGCCTTTATGGTCCGGATACTGGGCGACAAAGCGCTCGGCGGCAACCACCATCGCCGCAAGCGAGCCTTTCATATCGGCCGCGCCGCGGCCAAACAGCATGCCGTCGCGAATAGTCGGCTCAAAAGGGGGGTTAATCCAGCGATCGGCATCGCCCGACGGGACGACATCGGTATGACCGGCGAACGCCAGCGTTTCCCCGCGCCCGCGCCAGGCCCAGAAGTTTTGGGTATCGCCGAAATCCATCGGTTCAACGGTAAAGCCAATCGCACGCAGACGTTCAATCATTAACGCCTGGCATCCCGCATCATCGGGGCTGAGGGAAGGGCGGCGAATAAGCTGCTGAGCCAGCTCAATGACCGGGCAAGACATAGACTACACCTCGTTAAACTGCTGATAACTTGATTCACTGAAACCCAGCAGCATAGGCTGACCGGGCGCGCAGAGCAATGGGCGTTTAATGATTGCCGGCATTTCCAGCATCAGTTTCGCCGCTGCGTCGGCGTTATTGATACCGGCGCGGACCGTTTCGTCCAGCTTGCGCCACGTTGTCCCTCGGGTGTTAAGCAGCGCTTCCCAGCCGAGTTCAGCGATAAAGGTGTCTAATAAACTGCGATCCAGACCGTCGACACGATAATCATGAAAACGATATTCTATCTGCTGGGCTTCCAGCCAGCGGCGGGCCTTTTTTATGGTGTCGCAGTTTTTTATCCCGTACATGGTGAGCATGATTAAACCTTTCCCGTTGAATTAAATGATTAGCTAAGATTCTTCCGAATATATAAGCCTTCAATAAATAATACGTGAATTGTTTTAATAAATATCATTTTTTCCCCCTGATATATATCCAGGTTTACACTCTGAACATTTTTTGCGCGCCGAACGGCGGCTACTGCTAGCGGCAGGGCGATCCTGGCACGATAGGCTGATGTGCAAATGTTGCTAAATGTTGCTGTTGGTCACATTAAATTGCTCAAATTAGGCTCATAGTACTTACGAATGAAAGGGGTATTCAGCAGGGGGGTAATGATAGTCATCAGAGCGATAGCGCAAACCATCTTTTAACCATCAATGAATTTGCATAAAATCACCCATAATAATAAGAGAGGCTATTATGATTGAACACGAACTGGGGAACTGGAAAGACTTTATCGAAGGCATGCTTCGTAAATAGTTTTCCGCAATAAAAGCATGGCGATTTCACAGGCAGAATAATAATGCAGTTGAAGCGACCACATGAAAAAGGCGACCTGTCCGGTCGCCTTTTCTGTTATTTGGCCCCGGCGAAAATATCGTCAGGGCGCGTCCCGATTATTGCGGCCGCTCCTTGAGCGGGAAGCGGCGGCGCACCAGCACGAAGAACAGCGGCACGAAGAAGATAGCCAGCACCGTGGCGGAGATCATCCCGCCCATTACCCCGGTGCCGACGGCATGCTGGCTGCCGGAGCCCGCCCCGGTACTGGTGGCCATTGGCAGTACGCCGAAGATAAACGCCAGCGAGGTCATCAGGATTGGCCGCAGACGCTGGCGGCAGGCGGAGAGCGTGGCGGTAAGCAGATCTTCGCCTTTCTGATTCAGTTCATTGGCAAATTCGACGATCAGAATGGCGTTTTTCGCCGACAGGCCGATTACCGTCAGCAGGCCCACCTGGAAATAAACATCGTTTTCCAGACCGCGCATCCAGGTCGCCAGCAGCGCGCCGATAACCCCCAGCGGCACCACCAGCATCACCGAGAACGGCACCGACCAGCTTTCGTACAGCGCCGCCAGGCACAGGAACACCACCAGTAGCGAGATGGCGTAAAGCGCTGGCGCCTGCGCCCCGGAGAGGCGTTCCTGATAGGACATCGCCGTCCATTCGAGGCCAAAGCCGTTCGGCAGCTGCTGGGACAGCTCCTCCATAAGCGTCATGGCGGTACCGGTACTGACGCCCGGCGCGGCTTCACCGACGATTTCTACCGCCGAGTAGCCGTTGTAGCGCTCCAGACGCGGTGAACCGGTCTCCCAGCGCGAGGTGGCGAAGGCGGAGAAGGGCACCATCGTGCCGCTGCTGTTGCGTACGTACCACAGATTGATATCGTCCGGCAGCATGCGATACGGCGCCGCCGCCTGAACGTAGACCTTCTTCACGCGGCCGCGGTCCATAAAATCGTTGACGTAGCTTGATCCCCACGCGGTCTGCAGCGTGTCGTTGATATCGTCAATAGAGACGCCCAGCGCCTGCGCTTTACGCTGATCGATATCCACCTGCAGCTGCGGGCTATCGTCGAGGCCGTTGTGGCGCACGCGGGTGAGCTGGTTATTTTTAGCGGCCAGCTCCAGCAGGGTATCGCGGGCGGCCATCAGCGCTTCGTGCCCGTTGCCGGCGTGATCCTCCAGTTCCATATCGAAACCGGCGGAGCTGCCCAGACCGCTGATGGCCGGCGGGCTGCTGGCAAAGACGCGCGCTTCTTTAATTTTGTTAAACGCTTTGGTTGCGCGTTCGATGATGGCGAAAGAGGAGCCGGTGGTGGGATCGCGTTGGTCCCAGTCTTTCAGGCGTACGAACATACGCGCCACGTTCTGACCGTTGCCGCCGGGGCCGGAACCGATGGTCGCGAACACCGATTCAACATTTTGCTTCTCATTGTTCAGGAAGTAGTCTTCCGCCTGCTGCACCACCTTCAGGGTTTGCTGCTGGGTCGAACCGCTTGGCAACTGCACCGAGGTGGTAAACATGCCGCGGTCTTCCAGCGGCAGGAACGACGTAGGCAGATGCAGAAACAGAAAGACCATTCCGCCCAGCAGCAGGACGTAGATCATTATCCAGCGTAGCGAACGATGAAGAATTTTGCCGACCGCGGTTTCGTAGCGGCTGGCGTTACGGTTAAAGGTGCGGTTAAACCAGCCGAAGAAGCCCCGCTGTCCGTGGGTTTCGCCTTTGTGAACCGGTTTTAACAGCGTGGCGCACAGCGCTGGCGTCAGGATCATCGCCACCAGAACCGACAGCACCATCGCCGAGACAATGGTAATCGAGAACTGGCGGTAGATCGCGCCGGTGGTGCCGCCGAAGAAGGCCATCGGCACAAATACCGCCGATAGCACCATGGCGATACCGACCAGCGCGCCCTGGATCTGACCCATGGATTTTCGCGTCGCTTCCCGCGGCGAGAGGCCCTCCTCGCTCATGATACGCTCGACGTTCTCCACCACTACGATGGCATCGTCCACCAGCAGGCCTATCGCCAGCACCACCGCGAACATGGTTAAAGTGTTAATGCTGTAGCCGCAGGCGTAGAGGACGGCAAAGGTCCCCATCAGCACTACCGGAACGGCGATGGTCGGGATCAGCGTGGCGCGGAAATTTTGCAGGAACAGATACATCACGAGGAACACCAGCGCGATGGCCTCAAGCAGCGTTTTCACCACGTCGGTAATCGATGCCTTCACGAATGAGGTAGTTTCGTAAGCGACTTTATATTCCAGGCCGTGCGGGAAGTACTGGGAGAGTTCGTTCAGGCGGTCGATCACGCGTTCGGCGGTCGCCATTTCGTTTGCGCCAGAGGCCAGCTTAACCCCCAGCCCGGACGCCGCCTGGCGGTTGTAGCGGCTGAGGTAATCGTATTTTTCCGCTCCCATCTCGACGGTGGCGACGTCACCGAGGGTGACCTCCGAACCGTCCTGATTAACCCGCAGGGTAATATCACGGAACTGTTCCGGCGTTTGTAACAGCGATTGTGAATTAATCGTCGCGTTGAGCGCCTGTTTGTCCACCGATGGCGTGCCGCCCAACTGGCCGACGGCGATCTGCGCGTTCTGCGAAGAGATGGCATCGGTGACGTCTTTTGCCGTCATTTGAAAGCTGTTGAGCTTGGCCGGATCGAGCCAGATGCGCATCGAATACTGGGAACCATAAGCGTCAATGTCGCCGACGCCATTCACCCGGCTGAGCGGGTCCTGAATATTACTGGCGACGTAGTCGGCGATATCCTGTTTATCCATGCTGCCGTCGGTGGAGACGAAGGCGATCGTCAGGATATTGGTATCCCCGGTTTTGCGTACCGTTACGCCCTGGTTCTGGACGGCCTGTGGGAGCTTACGCATCGCCGATTGCAGCTGGTTCTGCACCTGCTGGACGGCTTCATCCGGGTCGGTTCCGGCGGTAAAGCTCAGCGTCACGGTGGCCTGTCCGGTGCCGCTGCTCTGGGATGACATATACATCAGGTTGTCGAGGCCGGTCATATTCTGCTCGATAACCTGAGTGACGGTATTTTCCAGCGTCTGTGCCGAAGCGCCGGGATAGTTTGCTGTGATCCGCACGTTGGGTGGGGCAAGTTCAGGATATTGCTCAACGGGAAGCGACAAAATTGCGAGGGTACCGGTCAGGCATAAAAGGATTGCCAGAACCCACGCAAAAATGGGGCGATCGATAAAAAAATTCGCCATCAGAATTAGGACCTCATTTTGCACATTTTTTTGTTATTGCACAGCCTGTGACACTCTAGCGGCAAGCCCTCAGGCAATCGTGGAGAAAATAAGGAGATAGTGTAATTTATCGTGTGCCTTTTATGGCAGCGTAAAGAACTCTCCTTCTATCTCTATCAGCGCCTGCTTCTCTGCGCGCCGCCGCAAACGTGACCATTATTACTTAGCTAAATAAAACGTAATTTCATTTAAGTCAAAAAAATTGATCCACCTCGGGTTATTACCAAAAAATCGGCAACCTGTGCAAATGCACATTGTTCCGGCACCGTTTTGTCGGGTAATAGATAGTCATGCGAATTGAGGGGTTATTCACCACGAAGACTGAAGGATGTCATGAACCACTTTATTTTAAGCGATAGTCATAAATGCATCGGATGCAAGGCTTGTGAGGTTGCCTGCGTCATGGCGCATAACGATGAGCAGCATGTATTGACCCCGCAGCGTTTTCTGCCGCGTATTACGGTTATCAAGCGCGAGCAAAAACGTAACGCCGTAACCTGTCACCATTGTGAAGGGGCACCGTGCGCCCGCAGTTGTCCGAATGGCGCTATCAGCCAGTTTAACGACAGCGTCCTGGTGAATCAGGAGAAATGTATCGGCTGTAAATCCTGTATGGTTGCCTGCCCGTTTGGCGTGATGCAGATCGTCCTGACGCCGGTAGAGGAGGGCAGAGTCAAAGCGACGGCGCATAAATGCGATTTGTGCGATGGTCGCGAAGAGGGGCCCGCCTGCGTGCAAAACTGTCCGGCCGAGGCGCTGCAGCTGGCGACGGACAGCACGCTGCTGAATCTGGCGAAGCAGCGGCGTCAGCGCGCGGCGCGTCTGGGTCATCCCGGCGCGGCGGTATTGGCGTGTTCCGCCGGAAAAGTCGCGCAGATGGCCGCGACGCCGCCGCGCGGCGAGCCCGACAAGCTATCCGCCGAGACCCGTAAGGCGAACTTTGACGAAATTTATCTGCCATTCAGCGCTGGTCAGGCCAACCGCGAGGCGGAACGCTGCCTGAAGTGCGGCGAGCACAGCATTTGTGAATGGACCTGCCCGCTGCATAACCACATCCCCCAGTGGATCGAGCGCGTAAAAGAAGGGGATATCTCCGCCGCCGTTGAGCTCTCTCACCAGACTAACTGCCTGCCGGAAATTACCGGCCGCGTCTGCCCGCAGGATCGCCTGTGCGAAGGGGCCTGCACGCTGCGCGATGAGCATGGTTCGGTGACCATCGGCAATATTGAACGCTATATCTCCGACCAGGCGCTGGCCAACGGCTGGCGGCCGGATCTTTCTCAGGTCGTTGAAAGCGGCAAGCGGGTGGCGATTATCGGCGCGGGTCCTGCCGGGCTTGCCTGCGCCGACCGGCTGGTGCGCAATGGCGTGAGTCCGGTGGTCTTTGACCGCCATCCGGAAATCGGCGGCCTGCTGACCTTTGGTATTCCGGCCTTTAAGCTGGATAAATCTCTGCTGGCCCGGCGGCGGGAAATCTTTACCCAGATGGGCGTGCGCTTTGAGCTGAACTGTGAGATAGGCAAAGATATCCCGCTGACGACGCTGCTTGATGACTATGACGCGGTATTTATTGGCGCCGGAACCTATCGCTCGATGAAAGCGGATCTGCCGAATGAAGACGCGCCCGGCGTATATGACGCGCTGCCGTTCCTGATCGCTAACACCAAACAGGTGATGGGGCTGCTGGAGCTGCCGGAAGAGCCTTACGTCAACACCGAAGGGCTGAACGTTGTGGTGCTCGGCGGCGGCGATACGGCGATGGACTGCGTGCGCACCGCGCTGCGCCACGGCGCGAAGCAGGTGACCTGCGCCTATCGTCGCGATGAAGCCAACATGCCCGGTTCGAAGAAAGAGGTGAAAAACGCGCGCGAAGAGGGGGCGCAGTTTGAATTTAACGTCCAACCGGTGACCCTGGAGCTGAACGAAGAGGGGCACGTCAACGGCGTACGCTTTCTGCGCACCCGGCTGGGCGCGCCTGACGCTCAGGGGCGCCGCAGCCCGTCGCCGATCCCCGGAAGCGAGTTTGTCATGCCCGCCGACGCGGTGATCATGGCCTTCGGTTTCCATCCGCACGGTATGCCGTGGCTGGAATCCGTCGGCGTTAAGCTCGACAGCCGCGGGCGGATTAAAGCCAATGTGGAAAGCCGCTATTGCTATCAGACCACCCATCGTAAAGTGTTTGCCGGCGGCGATGCGGTGCGCGGCGCCGATCTGGTGGTGACCGCCATGGCGGAAGGCCGCCACGCGGCGCAGGGGATCATGGATTTCCTCGGCGTTAAATCGATTCCGCTTCACTGACGACAAAGCGGGTTCCGCAGCGTAGTATGATATCGTTATTTCACGCTGTGGGGCCCGTATGTCACTCAATATCAACGTTATCAAAGATAAAATCCTCTCCGAAAACTGGTTCGTTCTGCGCAACATGACCTATGAACTGACGCGCAGCGACGGCAGCGTGGTTCGCCATAGACGCGAAGTCTACGATCGCGGCAACGGCGCTACCATCTTGCTGTATAACCGCCATAAGCAGACCGTCGTGCTGGTTCGCCAGTTCCGCATCGCGACCTGGATAAACGGCAACGAAGACGGGATGCTGATCGAAACCTGCGCCGGGCTGCTGGACAGCGACGAGCCGGAGGAGTGCGTGCGTAAAGAAGCCATTGAAGAGACCGGCTTCGAAGTCGGTGAAGTGCGCAAACTGTTTGAACTGTTTATGTCGCCCGGCGGCGTCACCGAGCTTATCTATTTCTTTATTGCCGAATATGACGATACTCAGCGGGCCAACGATGGCGGCGGCGTTGATGATGAAGATATTGAGGTGCTGGAGCTCCCTTATCATCGGGCGCTGGAGATGATGGCGAACGGGGAGATCCGCGATGGCAAAGCGGTGATCCTGCTGCAGTATTTGCAAACCTCCGGGCTGATGAACGGGGATCTCTGATAAATCCGATTGAGTAAAACCTCGCCGCTGGTGAACATAGCCGCTGTGTATGGCGTTTTCTCCGGGGTTGTGCCGCTCATGTTGCATCGGGTTATTTTATTTCTGCTTTTCGGTTTACTGCCGACGTCGCTGGTGCGGGCGGCGCCGGCGCAACAGCTCTTCAATGACTGGCAGGTAACCTGCAACAATCAGAACTTCTGCGTGGCCCGCAACGTCGGGCTGCATCACGGCCTGGTCATGACCCTCACCCGCAGCGCCGGGGCGGCCACCAGCGCCAGCCTGCGTATTGAGCTCGGCGGCGTGGGCAACCCGGTCGCGGCGCTGGCGCCCATTGCGCCGCGCCTTCGCCTCGATGGTAAACCCCTGTCCCTGGGCGATAAACATTGGCAGATCGCCGACAAACTGCTTAAAACCGACGATAGCGTCACCATTGATGCTTTCCTGCAGCAGGTGCAGGACGCGCAGACGATGACGCTTGAAAATGGCCTACAGAGTATCTCTCTACAGGGGCTGAAAGCCGCTCTGCTGTTTATCGATAACCGGCAAAAGCGCGTGGGGAGCGAAACCGCGTGGGTGGGGAAGGGGGAAGAGCCGCCGCTCAGCGTTCCGCCTGCGCCGGCGCTGCGGTCGGTAGCGAGAATCGACGTCGTGCAATCGCCCCTCAGCCGCGATGAACTTAACGATTTAATGGATTACGGCAACGAGCGCATGAACAGCAGCGCCTGTTCGCTGGATCCGTTTCGCCGCGAGGTGCGGGTTGCCGCGCTAACCGACGATAAGGTTTTGCTGATGACCAGCTGCGAAGCGGGCGCCTACAACACGATTTGGCTGGCCTGGCTGGTGTCGCGTCAGCAACCGTATATTGCTCATCCGCTACGGCTCACGCTGCCTTTCCAGCCGCCCGGCGATGTGCCGCGTGACGTCGAGCTGGTGAACGCCCGCTACGACGATCGACGCCAGGAGCTGGTGACGCTGGATAAAGGGCGCGCGCCCGGCGACTGCGGGACGCAAACGCGCTGGCGCTATGACGGCCAGCGCTTTAGCCTGGTACGCTACGCGCAGCAGCCGCAGTGTGATAACTGGCAGGGGCCAGACGCCTGGCCCACGCTATGGGTTACCCGTTCTGTACCTCGTCCCCTACGCTGACGATATGCTCAACGGTAAAGCCGAAGTAAGGAAAGAGCTTATCGGCCGGGGCCGATTCACCGTAGCCGGTCATGCCGACAATTTTTCCTTTTAGTCCCACATATTTATACCAGTAGTCGGCGATCCCGGCCTCCACGGCGACGCGGGCGCTGACGTCCGATGGCAGCACGGACTCCCGATAGGCTTCATCCTGGGCATCAAACACGTCGGTCGATGGCAGGGAGACTACGCGCACGTTCACCCCTTTGGCCAGCAGCTTCTCCGCGGCCAGAACGGTGATCTCGACCTCTGAACCGGTGGCTATCAGGATCAGGTCCGGCTTGCCGCCGGCGTCCTTCAGTACGTAGCCGCCGCGGGCGATATTCTGTACCTGCTCCGGCGTGCGCGCCATCTGGGTCAGATTTTGCCGGGAGAGGATCAGCGCCGTCGGCCCGCTATGACGCTCTACCGCCAGTTTCCACGCCACCGCGGCCTCGACCTGATCGCACGGTCGCCAGGTGCTGAAGTTTGGCGTCAGGCGCAGGCTGGCCAGCTGTTCTACCGCCTGGTGCGTCGGGCCGTCTTCGCCGAGACCGATGGAGTCGTGGGTATAGACCATTATTTGCCGCGCTTTCATCAGTGCCGCCATACGCGCCGCGTTGCGGGCATATTCGACGAACATCAGGAAGGTGGCGGTATAAGATACAAACCCGCCGTGGTGGGCGATGCCGTTGGCGATGGCCGTCATCCCGAATTCACGTACGCCGTAGTGAATATAGTTACCCGCCGGATCGTCTTTCAGCGAAGTCGAACCTTTCCAGATGGTCAGGTTACTCGGCGCGAGATCCGCGGAGCCGCCCAACAGTTCCGGTAGATGTGGGCCGTAGGCATCGAGGGCATTTTGCGAAGCCTTACGAGTGGCGATTTTCGCCGGATTGGCCTGCAGTTCAGCGATATATTTCCGCGTCGTTTCATCCCACGACTCAGGCAGTCCGCCGCTCATACGCCGCGTAAACTCCGCTGCCAGCTGAGGATGGGCCTGCTGATAGGCGGCAAACTTCTCCTCCCAGCTTTTCTGCGCTTTTTGTCCCTTTTCACGCGCGTCCCAGGCCCGGTAAATCTCTTTTGGGATCTCAAACGCCGGGTGATGCCAGCCCAACTGCTGGCGCGCCAGCGCTACTTCCTGTTCTCCCAGCGCGGCGCCGTGAGCCTCTTCTTTGCCGGCTTTATTCGGTGAACCAAAGCCTATCACCGTACGGCAGATAATTAGCGAGGGTTTGTCCTTCACGCTCTGGGCTTCCAGAATCGCTTTCTTCACGGCTTCGGGATCGTGGCCGTCAATTTCATGCACCACATGCCAGTGATAGGCCTCAAAGCGTTTTGCCGTGTCATCGGTAAACCAGCCTTTGGTTTCGCCATCAATGGAAATGCCGTTGTGGTCGTAGAAGCCGATAAGCTTGCCCAGTCCTAGCGTACCCGCCAGAGAGCAGACTTCGTGAGAAATCCCCTCCATCAGACAGCCATCGCCCATAAACACGTAGGTAAAGTGGTCGACGATCTCATGGTCTGGCTGATTAAACTGCGCCGCCAGCGTGCGCTCGGCGATAGCCAGCCCCACCGCGTTCGCCAGCCCTTGCCCCAGCGGCCCGGTGGTGGTTTCAACCCCCGGGGTATAGCCGATTTCCGGGTGGCCCGGCGTTTTGGAATGCAGCTGACGGAAGTTTTTTATCTCTTCGATGGGCAAATCATAGCCCGTCAGATGCAGCAGGCTGTAGAGCAGCATCGACGCGTGGCCGTTGGAGAGAATAAAGCGGTCGCGATCGTACCATTGCGGGTTTTCAGGATTGTGCTTAAGGAAATCGTTCCACAGCACCTCTGCGATATCGGCCATGCCCATCGGCGCGCCGGGGTGGCCGGAGTTGGCTTTCTGGACTGCATCCATACTCAGGGCGCGGATGGCGTTAGCGAGTTCTCTACGGGACATAATGTGCTCCTGAAACAATAGGTTGTATGAGTTTTTATTGGTTTAGGATAGAGAGGATGATGAGTTGCATAACTAAAAAGCATAGCAGACGGGGCTATCATTGCTTCTGAAACTAAGTTACATAAACATTATAAATCGATAACAAATATAACTTTGTTATGGCGAGAGTTTGGCGGTGTTCAAAGTTTACGAAGCCGTCAGGCGAGATACTAGGTGACCCTTTAGGGTGAACACCAGGTAGGCCATTACGCTTCACCCCCTACGATCGATACGTGAAAGGAACGATAAAATGGATGAGCAGTTAAAACAAAGCGCCCTTGATTTCCACGAATTCCCGGTCCCCGGAAAAATCCAGGTCTCCCCGACAAAACCGCTGGCTACCCAACGCGATCTGGCCCTGGCCTACTCGCCGGGCGTTGCCGCGCCCTGTCTGGAAATCGAGAAGGACCCGCTGGCAGCCTATAAATATACCGCGCGCGGCAACCTCGTCGCGGTGGTCTCCAACGGCACGGCCGTACTGGGGCTGGGCAATATCGGCGCGCTGGCCGGTAAGCCGGTGATGGAAGGCAAAGGCGTTCTGTTTAAAAAGTTCGCCGGCATCGATGTGTTCGATATTGAAGTCGATGAGCTGGACCCGGACAAATTTATCAACGTCGTTGCGGCGCTGGAGCCGACCTTCGGCGGTATCAACCTCGAAGATATCAAAGCGCCGGAGTGCTTCTACATCGAGCAAAAGCTGCGCGAGCGCATGAATATTCCGGTCTTCCATGACGATCAGCACGGGACGGCGATTATCAGTACCGCGGCGATTCTCAACGGGCTGCGGGTGGTGGAGAAAAACATTTCCGACGTGCGGATGGTGGTCTCCGGCGCGGGCGCGGCGGCGATCGCCTGTATGAACCTGCTGGTGGCGCTGGGAATGCAGAAACACAACATTGTGGTCTGCGACTCGAAAGGCGTTATCTATAAGGGCCGTGAGCCGAATATGGCGGAGACGAAGGCGGCCTATGCGGTAGAAGACAGCGGCAAACGCACGCTGGATGACGTGATTGACGGGGCGGACATTTTCCTTGGCTGCTCAGGCCCGAAAGTGCTGACTCCGGAGATGGTGAAAAAAATGGCCCGCGCGCCGATGATTCTGGCGCTGGCCAACCCGGAGCCGGAGATTCTGCCGCCGCTGGCGAAGGAGGTACGCTCCGACGCCATTATCTGTACCGGACGTTCTGACTATCCGAACCAGGTAAACAACGTTCTGTGCTTCCCGTTCATCTTCCGCGGGGCGCTGGACGTCGGCGCAACGGCGATTAACGAAGAGATGAAGCTGGCGGCAGTACACGCGATTGCCGAGCTGGCGCACGCCGAACAGAGCGAAGTGGTGGCCTCTGCCTACGGCGATCAGGACCTGAGCTTCGGCGCAGAATATATCATTCCGAAACCGTTCGACCCGCGGCTGATCGTTAAGATCGCCCCGGCAGTGGCGAAAGCGGCGATGGACTCCGGCGTGGCGACCCGCCCGATCGCCGATTTTGACGCCTACATCGAGAAGCTCAGCGAGTTCGTCTACAAAACGAACCTGTTTATGAAGCCGATTTTCTCTCAGGCGCGTAAAGAGCCGAAGCGGGTAGTGCTGGCGGAAGGGGAAGATTCCCGCGTCCTGCACGCGACCCAGGAACTGGTCTCTCTTGGGCTGGCGAAACCGATTTTAATCGGTCGCCCGGGCGTCATTGAGATGCGAATCCAGAAGCTAGGGCTGCAGATTAAAGCCGGGGTTGACTTTGAGATCGTGAATAACGAATCCGACCCGCGCTTTAAAGAGTACTGGAACGAATATTACAGCCTGATGAAGCGCCGCGGGATCACTCAGGAGCAGGCGCAGCGGGCGGTGATCAGCAATACCACGGTGATCGGCGCGATCATGGTGCAGCGCGGCGAAGCCGATGCGATGATCTGCGGCACCATCGGTGACTATCACGAGCATTACAGCGTCATACAGCCGCTGTTCGGCTACCGCGAAGGGGTTCATGCGGCCGGGGCGATGAACGCGCTGCTGCTGCCGAGCGGCAATACCTTTATCGCCGACACCTATGTCAATCACGATCCGTCGCCGGAGCAAATTGCCGAAATCACCCTGATGGCGGCGGAAACCGTTCGTCGTTTCGGTATTGAACCGCGGGTGGCGCTGCTGTCGCACTCGAACTTTGGCTCCTCGGACTGCCCGTCCGCCAGCAAAATGCGCCAGGCGCTGGAGCTGGTGAAGGCGCAGGCGCCGGAGCTGATGATCGATGGCGAAATGCACGGTGATGCCGCGCTGGTGGAAAGCATTCGTAATGAGCGGATGCCGGATAGCCCGCTGAAAGGCTCGGCTAATATTCTGGTGATGCCGAATATGGAAGCGGCGCGTATTAGTTACAACTTACTTCGCGTCTCCAGCTCCGAAGGCGTCACCGTCGGACCGGTGCTGATGGGCGTCGCGAAGCCGGTGCATATTCTGACGCCAATTGCTTCGGTACGGCGTATCGTAAATATGGTCGCGCTGGCCGTTGTCGAAGCGCAAACTCAGCCACTGTAATTTTCATTTAATTATTTCAGGCGCGGGAATTCTCCCGCGCTTTTTTATTTCTGTTTATAAGTGATCTATCTCACCTTTCAAATCAACTTGCCGAATTTTGTTATTTACTCCCGCGGAAACTTGTCACGATAAGCGCAAGTTTTAGCGGAGCGGTGAGCCATGGATAAAGAACGCATCATTCAGGAATTTGTACCCGGTAAGCAGGTGACGCTGGCGCATCTGATCGCGCATCCGGGGGCAGAACTGGCGAAAAAGATCGGCGTTCCCGAATCTGGCGCTATCGGCATTATGACCTTAACCCCTGGAGAAACCGCGATGATCGCCGGTGATTTAGCGATGAAGGCCGCCGATGTGCATATCGGTTTTCTCGACCGGTTTAGCGGCGCGCTGGTGATCTACGGCTCGGTCGGCGCGGTAGAAGAGGCGCTGCTACAGACGGTAAGCGGGCTCGGTCGATTATTAAATTATACCCTCTGCGAGTTAACCAAAAGCTAATTAGGTGCGGCGATGAAACGTATTGCATTTGTCGGTACGGTGGGCGCGGGAAAAACAACGCTATTTAATGCGCTGCAGGGAAATTATTCCCTCGCGAGAAAAACGCAGGCCGTGGAATTTAATGAAGAAGGCGATATCGACACCCCGGGAGAATATTTCAGCCATCCGCGCTGGTACCACGCATTAATTACCACGCTGCAGGATGTCGATACGCTGATTTATGTCCACGCGGCCAACGATACCGAAAGTCGCTTACCCGCTGGGCTACTGGATATTGGCGCGAATAAACGACACATCGCCGCGATTAGCAAAACGGACGTGCCGGACGCCGACGTCGCCGCGGTGCGGCAACTGCTGTACGAGATGGGGTTTCAGGAACCGATTTTCGAACTCAACGGTCACGATCCGCAAAGCGTAAAGCATCTGGTGAATTACCTGAGTGAGCTCAGCCAAAAGGAGGAAGGGGCAGGTGAAGAAACTTATCACAGCTAACGATATTCGTGCGGCCCACGCACGAGGCGAAGCGGAAATATCGGTTGTGCTGCGCGCCAGCATCATCACCCCGGAAGCCCGCGAAGTCGCGGAGCTGCTGGGCGTCGCCATCCGGGAGTGCGATGAATCTGCGCCAGAGCCGGCGGCACCGGCGGCAGAGGATAAAACCGAAAGCCAGCGCATTCGCGAAACCATTATCGCGCAGCTGCCGGAAGGGCAGTTTACCGAAAGCCTGGTGGCGCAGCTAATGGAAAAAGTGATGAAGGAGAAGCAGTCGCTGGGGATGGACGCGATGCAGCCCAGCTTTAAGGCGGTTACCGGTAAAGGCGGCGTGAAGGTTATTGACGGCGGCAGCGTGAAGTTCGGCGGCTTCGACGGCGCGGAGCCGCACCGGGTCGGCCTGACGGATTTAATTACCGAGCAGGACGGCAGCAGCATGGCCGCCGGGTTTATGCAGTGGGAAAACGCCTTTTTCCCGTGGACGCTGAACTATGACGAGGTCGATATGGTGCTGGAGGGCGAACTCCACGTGCGCCATGAAGGCGAAACCATGGTGGCCAAAGCCGGAGACGTGATGTTTATCCCGAAAGGCTCCAGCATTGAATTCGGCACGCCGTCGACGGTGCGCTTCCTGTACGTCGCCTGGCCTGCGAACTGGCAATCGCTATGAAAGATTTCATCACCGAAGCCTGGCTCAGAGCGAATCATACGCTCAGCGAAGGGGCAGAAATTCATCTGCCCGCCGACGCCCGCCTGACGCCATCGGCCCGGGAGCTGCTGGAAAGCCGCCGTCTGCGCATCAAGTTTATCGACGAGCAGGGCAGCCTGTTCGTTGATGACGACGCGCAGCAGCCGCAGCCGGTACACGGTTTGACCAGCAGCGACACGCACCCGCAGGCCTGTTGCGAACTGTGCCGCCAGCCGGTGAAGAAAAAGCCGGACACCCTGACCCACCTGACGGCGGAAAAAATGGTCGCCAAAAGCGACCCGCGGCTGGGCTTTCGCGCCGCCCTCGACGCCACTATCGCCCTGGCAGTCTGGCTGCAAATCGAACTGGCGGAGCCCTGGCAGCCGTGGCTGGCGGATATCCGCTCGCGCCTCGGCAACATTATGCGCGCCGACGCCCTGGATGAACCGCTGGCGGCGCAGTCCATCGTCGGGCTGAACGAGGATGCGCTGCACCGGCTTTCCCACCAGCCGCTGCGCTATCTCGACCACGATCATCTGGTGCCGGAAGCCAGCCACGGCCGCGATGCCGCGCTGCTCAATCTGCTGCGCTGCAAAATTCGTGAAACGGAAACGGTCGCCGCGCAGGTCTTTATTACCCGCAGTTTTGAGGTATTGCGCCCGGACCTTCTGCAGGCGCTGAACCGCCTCTCCAGCACCGTCTACGTGATGATGATTTTAAGCGTGGCGAAACATCCGCTGACCGTCAGCCAAATCCAACAGCGTCTGGGAGGGGAGCAATGATTATTGAACGCGCCCGTCAGCTCGCTTTGCGTTCACCCGCCCGGGTGGTGTTTGCGGACGCGCTGGATATTCGCGTCCTCAAAGCGGCGCACTACCTCCAGCAGCAGGGGCTGGCAAAGCCGATTTTGATCGCCAGCCCTTTTGCCCTGCGCCAGTTCGCCCTCAACCATCGCCTGCCGATGGACGGTATGCAGATCGTCGACCCGCTCAGCAACCGGCAAATACGCGCAGCGTTTGCCCGGCGCTGGCTGGACCGCGCCGGGCAAAAAACGCCGCCGGACGCCGAGGAAAAACTCAACGACCCGCTGATGTTCGCCGCCGCCATGGTCGGCGCCGGTCAGGCCGACGTGTGTATTGCCGGCAATCTCTCCTCGACGGCGAACGTGCTGCGTGCCGGATTACGCATTATTGGCCTTCAGCCTGGCTGCAAAACGCTGTCGTCGATTTTTCTGATGCTTCCGCAGTACGCCGGACCGGCATTAGGGTTCGCCGACTGCAGCGTGGTGCCGCAGCCGACGGCGGCGCAGCTGGCGGATATCGCCATCGCCAGCGCGGAAACATGGCAGGCCATCACCGGCGAAGAGCCGCGCGTGGCGATGCTGTCGTTTTCCAGCAACGGCAGCGCCCGTCATCCCAACGTCGCCAACGTACAGCAGGCCACCGGGATCGTACGCCAGCGCGCCCCGCAGCTGATGGTTGATGGCGAACTGCAGTTTGACGCCGCCTTCGTTCCGGAGGTCGCCGCGCAAAAAGCGCCCGCCAGTCCGCTACAGGGCCGGGCCAACGTGATGGTTTTTCCCTCGCTGGAGGCGGGCAACATTGGCTACAAAATCGCCCAGCGCCTGGGCGGCTACCGCGCGGTCGGGCCGCTGATTCAGGGACTTGCCGCGCCGCTTCACGACCTCTCCCGAGGCTGTAGCGTGCAGGAAATTATCGAACTGGCGTTAGTGGCAGCGGTGCCGCGCCAGACTGACGCGAGCCGGGTAAACCGCTCGCAAACACGGGTTGTATAAACGGTCCCGTTCTGGACCCCATGAGAGGAAAACACAATGGAAGCATTAGGAATGATTGAAACCCGGGGCCTGGTTGCGCTGATTGAGGCCTCTGACGCGATGGTAAAAGCCGCGCGCGTGAAGCTGGTTGGCGTGAAGCAGATTGGCGGCGGTCTGGTGACCGCGATGGTGCGCGGCGATGTGGCGGCGTGCAAAGCGGCGACGGATGCGGGTGCCGCGGCGGCGCAGCGCATTGGCGAGCTGGTCTCAGTGCACGTTATTCCGCGCCCGCATGGCGATCTGGAAGAGGTGTTCCCCATCAGTTTCAAAGGCGACAGCAACATTTGACTCACGGCCGGATAAGCCGCGCAAGCGCCGCTATCCGGCATTAACGCGCGCTATTGCCTGATGGCGCTGCGCTTATCAGGCCTACGACTCACCACGTAATCCAGGGAGGCGGGTATGAAACTGGCAGTCGTCACGGGACACATTGTCTGCACCGTCCGCCATCAGGGGCTGGCGCACGACAAGCTGCTGATGGTGGAGATGATTGATGCCGCAGGGAAGCCTGACGGGCAGTGCGCCGTCGCCACCGATAGCATCGGCGCGGGGGCTGGGGAATGGGTACTGCTGGTGAGCGGCAGCTCGGCGCGACAGGCGCACCGCAGCGAGGCGTCTCCTGTCGATTTGTGCGTCATCGGTATCGTCGATGAAGCGGTGGCCGGCGGTCAGGTGATTTTCCATAAATAGGACTGAACATCATGAATCAACAGGATATTGAACAGGTGGTGAAAGCGGTACTGCTGAAAATGACGGACAGCAGCAAGCCGGACAGCACCGTTCATGAAATGGGCGTCTTCGCCTCCCTTGATGACGCCGTCGCGGCAGCAAAAGTGGCTCAGCAGGGGCTGAAAAGCGTGGCGATGCGTCAGCTGGCGATTCACGCCATTCGCGAGGCGGGCGAAAAATACGCCAGGGAATTAGCGGAGCTGGCGGTGAGCGAAACCGGCATGGGCCGGGTGGAGGATAAATTTGCCAAAAACGTGGCGCAGGCGCGTGGTACGCCGGGCGTGGAGTGCCTCTCTCCGCAGGTGCTGACCGGCGATAACGGCCTGACGCTGATTGAAAACGCGCCGTGGGGCGTGGTGGCCTCGGTCACCCCATCCACCAACCCGGCGGCGACGGTGATTAATAACGCCATCAGCCTGATTGCCGCGGGCAACAGCGTGGTGTTCGCCCCGCATCCGGCGGCGAAAAAGGTCTCTCAGCGGGCGATTATGCTGCTCAACCAGGCGGTGATTGCCGCGGGCGGCCCGGCCAATCTGCTGGTCACCGTGGCGAACCCGGATATTGAAACGGCCCAGCGGCTGTTTAAGTACCCCGGCATTGGTCTGCTGGTGGTCACCGGCGGCGAAGCCGTGGTGGAGTCCGCGCGAAAACATACCAATAAACGTCTGATCGCCGCCGGGGCCGGTAACCCGCCGGTGGTGGTCGACGAAACCGCCGACCTGGCGCGCGCCGCGCAGTCCATCGTCAAAGGCGCCTCGTTTGATAACAACATCATCTGCGCCGACGAAAAGGTGCTGATTGTTGTCGATAGCGTTGCCGACGAATTGATGCGCCTGATGGAAGGCCAGCAGGCGGTGAAGCTCACCGCCGCTCAGGCCGAGCAGCTTCAGCCGGTGCTGCTCAAAAATATCGACGAGCGCGGCAAAGGCACCGTCAGCCGCGACTGGGTTGGCCGCGACGCCGGCAAGATTGCCGCAGCCATCGGCCTGAACGTTCCGCCGCAGACGCGTCTGCTGTTCGTTGAAACCCCGGCCAGCCATCCGTTTGCCGTCACCGAACTGATGATGCCGGTGCTCCCGGTGGTACGGGTGGCCAACGTCGACGAAGCCATCGCGCTGGCGGTTCAGCTGGAAGGCGGCTGCCACCATACGGCGGCGATGCACTCGCGCAATATCGACAACATGAACCAGATGGCGAACGCCATTGATACCAGCATTTTCGTCAAAAACGGGCCGTGCATCGCCGGACTCGGCCTGGGCGGGGAGGGCTGGACCACCATGACCATCACCACGCCAACCGGGGAGGGGGTGACCAGCGCGCGCACCTTTGTCCGTCTGCGCCGCTGCGTGCTGGTAGACGCCTTCCGAATTGTATAAGGGATGACCGATGGCACACGACGAACAACGTTGGCTCACGCCCCGGCTGCAAAAAGCGGCGGTCCTGTGTAACCAGACGCCTGCGCTCAGCGGTTCGCCGCTGTGGCTGGGCGTGGATTTAGGCACCTGCGATGTGGTGTCGATGGTGGTCGACGGCGACGGGCAGCCGGTTGCGGTGTGCCTCGACTGGGCGGACGTGGTGCGCGACGGCATCGTCTGGGATTTCTTCGGCGCCGTCACCATCGTGCGCCGCCATCTCGACGCGCTGGAACGGCAGCTTGGCTGCCGCTTCACTCATGCGGCGACCTCATTTCCGCCGGGCACCGACCCGCGTATTTCGATCAACGTGCTGGAGTCCGCAGGGTTAGAGGTGAGTCACGTACTCGATGAACCGACCGCGGTGGCGGACCTGCTGCAGCTCGATAACGCCGGCGTGGTGGATATCGGCGGCGGCACCACCGGGATCGCCATCGTGAAGCGCGGCAAGGTGACCTACTCCGCCGATGAAGCGACCGGCGGCCACCATATCTCCTTGACCCTTGCCGGTAACCGCCGCATCCCGCTGGAAGAGGCGGAGCAGTACAAGCGCAGCAACGCGCAGGAGATTTGGCCGGTGGTGAAGCCGGTGTACGAAAAGATGGCGGAGATCGTCGCTCGTCATATTGACGGTCAGGGAATAGCCGATTTGTGGCTGGCGGGCGGCTCCTGCATGCAGCCGGGCGTGGATGCGCTGTTTCGTAAGCGCTTCCCGGAATTACAGGTGCATTTACCGCAGCACAGCCTGTTTATGACCCCGCTGGCGATAGCCAGCAGCGGGAGAGAGAAAGCGGAGGGAATCAATGCAAGCTGAACTGCAGACGGCGCTCTTTCAGGCATTCGACACCCTGAATTTGCAGCGGGTGAAAACCTTCAGCGTGCCGCCGGTGACGCTGTGCGGCCTCGGCGCGCTCAGCGCCTGTGGCCAGGAAGCGCAAGCGCGAGGCGTAAACCATCTGTTTGTGATGGTCGACAGCTTCCTGCATCAGGCGGGACTGACCGCGGGGCTTGCGCGCAGCCTGGCGGTGAAAGGCGTGGCCATGACCGTCTGGCCCTGTCCGCCAGGGGAGCCGTGCGTTACCGACGTCTGCGCGGCAGTGGCGCAGCTGCGCGAAGCGAAGTGCGACGGCGTGGTGGCCTTTGGCGGCGGTTCGGTGCTGGACGCGGCGAAAGCGGTGGCGCTGTTGGTCACCAACCCAGAGCAGACGCTAAGTGAGATGACGGAAAGCAGCGTACTGCGCCCGCGTCTGCCGCTGATTGCGGTGCCGACCACCGCCGGAACCGGCTCAGAAACCACCAACGTGACGGTGATCATTGATGCGGTCAGCGGGCGCAAGCAGGTGCTGGCCCACGCCTCGCTCATGCCGGACGTGGCGATTCTCGACGCCGCCCTGACCGAAGGCGTTCCGCCCCAGGTGACGGCGATGACCGGGATAGACGCGCTGACCCACGCCGTTGAGGCGTACAGCGCGCTCAACGCGACGCCCTTCACCGATAGTCTGGCGCTTGGCGCGATAGCGATGATCGGCCAGGCGCTGCCGAAAGCCGTGGGTTACGGCCACGACCTCGGCGCCCGCGAAAGTATGCTGCTGGCTTCCTGCATGGCGGGAATGGCTTTTTCCAGCGCCGGTCTGGGCTTATGCCATGCGATGGCGCATCAGCCCGGCGCGGCGCTGCATATTCCACACGGGCAGGCTAACGCCATGCTGCTGCCAACGGTGATGGCGTTTAACCGCATGGTATGCCGCGAGCGGTTCAGGCAAATCGGCCGGGCGCTCATCGCTAAAAAAACCGATGACCACGAGGCAATCGCCGCCGTTGAGGCGCTGATCGCTGAAGTCGGCCTGAGCAAACGACTCTCTGATGCCGGGGCGAAGCCCGAACATTTCAGCGCATGGGCGCAGGCGGCGCAGGAAGACATTTGTCTGCGCGCCAATCCACGCACCGCCACCCGGGAGCAGATTATCGATCTGTACGCGGCGGCGCACTAATGCGGCCTTAACACCGGCGAATTTTCCCGGAGGCGATGCTGCGCATCTGTCCGGGCTACAAGCCTGGCAAGCCGCGCTGAACCGGTAGCCCGGGCAAGGCGCTTTGCGCCGCCCCCGGGGGAAGACCGCAGAGTGTTAATACAAATCTTAAATGACAGGGAGTAAAGGCTATGGGAATTAACGAAATCATCATTTACATCATGATGTTCTTTATGCTGATTGCCGCCGTGGACAGGATCCTGTCGCAGTTTGGCGGTTCGGCGCGCTTTCTCGGCAAGTTTGGCAAAAGCATCGAGGGATCCGGCGGCCAGTTCGAAGAGGGCTTTATGGCGATGGGCGCGCTGGGCCTGGCGATGGTCGGGATGACCGCGCTGGCGCCGGTACTGGCGCACCTGCTCGGTCCGGTGATTATTCCGCTGTATGAAATGCTCGGCGCCAACCCGTCGATGTTCGCCGGAACGCTGCTGGCCTGCGATATGGGCGGCTTCTTCCTCGCCAAAGAGCTGGCGGGCGGTGACGTGGCGGCGTGGCTCTATTCCGGCCTGATCCTCGGGGCGATGATGGGGCCGACGCTGGTGTTCTCCATTCCGGTCGCGCTCGGCATCATCGAACCCTCCGATCGCCGCTACCTGGCGCTGGGTGTGCTGGCCGGGATCGTCACGATTCCGATCGGCTGTATCGCCGGCGGTCTGGTGGCCATGTACTCCGGCGTGGAGATTAACGGACAGCCGGTAGAGTTCACCTTCGCGCTGATCCTGATGAATATGATCCCGGTGCTTATCGTCGCGGTGCTGGTCGCGCTGGGGCTGAAGTTTATTCCGGAAAAAATGATCAACGGCTTCCAGATCTTCGCCAAATTTCTGGTGGCGCTGATCACCATCGGCCTGGCGGCGGCGGTCATCAAGTTCCTGCTTGGCTGGGATCTGATCCCAGGGCTTGACCCGATCTTTATGGCTCCCGGCGACCAGCCCGGCGAGGTGATGCGCGCTATCGAAGTTATTGGTTCGATCTCCTGCGTGCTGCTCGGCGCTTACCCGATGGTGTTGCTGCTGACTCGCTGGTTTGAAAAGCCGCTGATGCGCGTCGGTAATCTGCTGAAAATCAATAATATGGCTGCCGGCGGCATGGTGGCGACGCTGGCTAACAACATCCCGATGTTCGGCATGATGAAGCAGATGGATACCCGCGGCAAAGTGATCAACTGCGCGTTCTCCGTCTCCGCCGCATTCGCGCTGGGCGACCACCTGGGCTTCGCCGCCGCTAACATGAACGCCATGATCTTCCCGATGATCGTCGGCAAGCTGATCGGCGGCGTCACCGCTATCGGCGTGGCGATGCTGCTGGTGCCAAAAGATGAAAACGTACCCGCGGCAGCGAAAACCGAAGCGGAGGCGCAATCGTGAAAACTCGCCAGCTGCTGAGCGTAGGTATCGATATCGGCACCACCACCACTCAGGTGATCTTCTCCCGCCTTGAGCTGGTTAACCGTGCGGCGGTGTCGCAGGTGCCGCGCTACGAATTCATCAAACGCGAAATTAGCTGGCAAAGCCCGGTCTTCTTCACGCCTGTCGATAAGCAGGGCGGTCTGAAGGAGGCCGAACTCAAGACGCTGATTCTGGCGCAGTATCAGGCCGCCGGCATTGCCCCCGAATCGGTGGATTCCGGGGCGATCATTATTACCGGCGAAAGCGCGAAAACCCGTAACGCCAGGCCGGCGGTGATGGCGCTCTCGCAGTCGCTGGGCGATTTCGTGGTGGCCAGCGCCGGGCCGCACCTGGAGTCGGTGATTGCCGGTCACGGCGCCGGGGCGCAAGCCCTGTCGGCACAGCGCCTGTGCCGGGTTCTCAACATCGATATCGGCGGCGGCACGTCAAACTATGCCCTGTTTGACGCCGGCAAAGTCAGCGGCACCGCCTGCCTCAACGTCGGCGGTCGCCTGCTGGAGACCGACGGCCAGGGGCGCGTGGTCCACGCGCATCAGCCTGGACAGATGATTGCCGATGCGGTTTTCGGCCCCGGAACCTGCGCCCGCTCGCTGAGCGCCGGGCAGCTTACCCAGGTGGCGCGGCGGATGGCGGAGCTGATCGTCGAAGTCATCGACGGCGCGCTCTCCCCGCTGGCGCAACGGCTGATGCAAACCGGCCTGCTGCCCGCAGGCGTTAAGCCTGAGGTGATTACCCTTTCCGGTGGAGTGGGCGAGTGCTATCGCCACCAGCCCGCCGACCCGTTCTGTTTTTCTGACATTGGACCGCTGCTGGCCACGGCGCTGCACGAGCATCCGTGCCTGCGTGAGATGAACGTGCAGTTCCCGGCGCAAACCGTGCGCGCCACGGTGATTGGCGCCGGCGCGCACACGCTTTCGCTCTCTGGTAGCACCATCTGGCTGGAGGGGGTTCAGCTACCGCTGCGCAACCTGCCGGTGGCGATCCCGCTTGATGACGCCGATCTGCTGAGCGCCTGGCAGCAGGCGCTGATGCAGCTCGATCTGGATCCTAAAACGGATGCTTACGTGCTGGCGCTTCCCGCATCGCTACCGGTGCGCTACGCCACCCTGCTGGTGGTGATTGACGCGCTACTGGCTTTTGTCGCGCGCTTTCCCAATCCGCATCCACTGCTGGTGGTGGCGGAGCAGGACTTTGGCAAAGCGCTGGGCATGCTGCTGCGCCCGCAATTACAACAACTCCCGCTGGCGGTCATCGATGAGGTGAGCGTCCGGGCGGGGGACTATATCGACATTGGTACGCCTCTTTTTGGCGGATCGGTTGTGCCGGTGACGGTGAAATCACTCGCATTTCCTTCCTGAGGGAACGACTTATGAAACTAAAGACCACATTGTTCGGCAATGTTTATCAGTTTAAGGATGTAAAAGAGGTGCTGGCTAAAGCCAACGAATTGCGTTCGGGGGATGTGCTGGCGGGCGTGGCGGCGGAAAGTTCGCAGCAGCGCGTGGCGGCGAAGCAGGTGCTCTCCGATATGACGGTCGCCGATATTCGTAACAACCCGGTGATTCCGTATGAAGAGGATTGCGTGACGCGCCTGATCCAGGACGACGTCAACGAAACCGCCTATCAGCGGATTAAAAACTGGACCATCAGCGACCTGCGCGAATACGTACTCAACGATGAAGTCACCAGCGACGATATTGCGTTTGTGCGCAAAGGGCTGACCTCGGAAGTGGTGGCGGCGGTGGCGAAGGTTTGCTCCAACGCCGACCTGATCTACGGCGCGAAGAAAATGCCGGTGATTAAAAAAGCCAACACCACCATCGGCCTGCCGGGCACCTTTAGCTGCCGTTTACAGCCAAACGACACTCGTGACGACGTGCAGAGCATTGCCGCGCAAATCTACGAAGGGCTGTCCTTCGGTGCGGGCGATGCGGTGATCGGCGTTAACCCGGTGACCGATGACGTGGAGAACCTGACCCGCGTCCTCGATACCGTTTACGGCGTTATCGATAAATTTAATATCCCCACCCAGGGCTGCGTGCTGGCGCACGTCACCACTCAGATTGAAGCCATTCGCCGCGGCGCCCCGGGCGGCCTGATCTTCCAGAGCATCTGCGGCAGCGAAAAGGGGCTAAAAGAGTTTGGCGTGGAGCTGGCGATGCTCGATGAGGCGCGGGCGGTCGGCGCCGAGTTCAACCGTATCGCCGGGGAGAACTGCCTGTACTTTGAAACCGGGCAGGGCTCGGCGCTGTCGGCTGGTGCCAACTTCGGCGCCGATCAGGTGACGATGGAGGCGCGTAACTACGGCCTGGCGCGGCACTACGATCCGTTCCTCGTCAATACCGTGGTGGGCTTTATCGGGCCGGAATATCTCTATAACGATCGGCAGATTATTCGCGCCGGTCTGGAAGACCACTTTATGGGCAAGCTGAGCGGCATCTCGATGGGCTGCGACTGCTGCTACACCAACCATGCCGACGCCGACCAGAACCTCAATGAAAACCTGATGATTCTGCTCGCCACCGCCGGCTGCAACTACATCATGGGCATGCCGCTCGGCGACGACATCATGCTCAACTATCAGACCACCGCGTTTCACGATACCGCCACCGTCCGTCAGCTGCTGAATTTACGGCCGTCGCCGGAGTTCGAACGCTGGCTGGAAACCATGGGCATTATGGCAAACGGTCGTCTGACCAAACGGGCGGGCGATCCGTCACTGTTCTTTTGATGACGCGGGGATGACATATGATGGATCAAAAGCAGATTGAAGAAATTGTACGTAGCGTGATGGCGTCAATGGGACAACCGCAAACGGCTACGCAAGCGCTTGAGGCGACGGTGGCGAAATGCGCCAGCCAGTGTGAGGTGGCGGCGGAGAGCTGCACGCTGGATTTAGGTTCGCCGGAGGCGAAAGGCTGGATTGGCGTGCAGCAGCCGCATCGCGCGGAAGTGCTGGCCGAACTGAAGCGCAGCACCGCGGCGCGCGTGTGTACCGGCCGCGCCGGCCCGCGTCCGCGCACCCTCGCGCTGCTGCGCTTTCTCGCCGACCACTCGCGCTCCAAGGATACGGTGCTGAAAGAGGTTCCGGAAGAGTGGGTGAAAACCCAGGGATTGCTGGAGGTACGCTCCGAAATTAGCGACAAAAACCTCTACCTGACGCGCCCGGATATGGGCCGTCGGCTGAGTCCGGAGGCGATTGAGGCGCTGAAGGCGCAGTGTGTGGCGAATCCTGACGTTCAGGTGGTGGTGTCCGATGGCCTCTCTACCGACGCGATCACCGTCAACTATGAAGAGATCCTGCCGCCGCTGCTGTCGGGGCTGAAGCAGGCCGGGCTGAAGGTCGGTACGCCGTTCTTCGTCCGCTACGGGCGGGTCAAAATTGAAGATCAGATTGGCGAAATCCTCGGCGCGAAAGTGGTGATCCTGCTGGTGGGCGAACGTCCGGGGCTGGGGCAGTCGGAAAGCCTCTCCTGTTACGCCGTTTATTCGCCGCGCGTGGCCACCACCGTCGAAGCGGACCGGACCTGTATTTCAAATATCCACCAGGGCGGCACGCCGCCGGTAGAAGCCGCCGCGGTGATCGTCGATTTGGCCAAACGCATGCTGGAGCAGAAGGCTTCCGGCATCAACATGACTCGGTAAGGAGGCATCATGCCTGCATTAGATTTAATTCGCCCTTCGGTGACGGCCATGCGCGTGATTGCTTCAGTGAATGACGGCTTTGCCCGCGAGCTTAAATTACCGCCGCATATACGTAGCCTCGGACTCATCACGGCGGATTCAGATGATGTGACTTATATTGCCGCTGACGAAGCGACAAAACAGGCGATGGTCGAAGTGGTATATGGCCGCTCGCTCTACGCCGGCGCGGCTCACGGTCCTTCGCCAACCGCAGGTGAAGTGCTGATTATGCTGGGCGGCCCGAACCCGGCGGAAGTTCGCGCCGGTCTGGATGCGATGGTGGCGCATATCGAAAATGGGGCTGCGTTCCAGTGGGCCAACGATGCCGAAGATACGGCGTTTCTGGCGCACGTGGTGTCGCGAACCGGCTCTTATCTCTCGTCTACCTCCGGTATCGCGCTGGGCGATCCGATCGCTTACCTGGTAGCGCCGCCGCTGGAGGCGACCTTCGGCATCGATGCGGCAATGAAATCGGCCGACGTTCAACTGGTGACCTACGTGCCGCCGCCGTCGGAAACCAACTATTCCGCCGCGTTTTTGACGGGTAGTCAGGCCGCCTGTAAAGCCGCCTGCAATGCCTTTACCGATGCCGTTCTGGATATTGCCCGTCATCCAATCCAGCGCGCGTAAGGGGGAAGCGATGATCAACGCCCTGGGATTACTGGAAGTGGACGGTATGGTCGCCGCCGTTGACGCGGCGGATGCGATGCTGAAGGCGGCCAACGTGCGGCTGCTCAGCCATGAGGTCCTCGACCCCGGCAGGCTGACGCTGGTGGTGGAAGGCGACCTGGCGGCATGCCGGGCGGCGTTGGATGCCGGCAGCGCTGCGGCGCAGCGTACGGGGCGCGTTATTAGCCGTCGGGAGATCGGTCGCCCGGAAGAGGATACCCAGTGGCTGATCGGCGGCTTTCAACGACCGCCGAAAGCACCCGAGCCGCCTGAGCGGTCCGAGGAAGCGGAATCCTCCGCGCCCTTACTGACGCTGCTGGCGTCGGCGCGTCAGGGAATGACGGCCGGGGAAGTGGCCGCGCATTTCGACTGGTCGCTTGAGAAAGCCAGGAAGGCGCTGGAGCAGCTGTTTTCTACCGGAGCGTTGCGTAAACGCAGTAGCCGCTATCGCTTAAAAAATTAACCTGTCGGAGGTGCCGGGAGCGTGAAAACGCTCCCGGTTTAAAAGATCATGAAAAAGAAAACACCGGTCAACCTGCACCATCTTTATCATGAAGCATTACCCGAAGACGTTAAGCTAACGCCGATGGTCGAGGTGGACAACGTCCACCAGCGGCGAACCACCGATGTCTATGAACATGCCCTGACGATTACCGCCTGGCAGCAGATTTACGATCAGCTTCATCCGGGGAAATTCCACGGTGAATTTACTGAAATCCTGCTCGATGATATTCAGGTCTTTCGTGAATATACCGGTCTGGCGCTGCGCCAGTCCTGCCTGGTGTGGCCTAACTCGTTCTGGTTCGGTATTCCGGCCACCCGCGGCGAGCAGGGATTTATTGGCTCGCAGTGCCTCGGCAGCGCCGAAATCGCTACCCGGCCCGGCGGCACGGAGTTCGAACTCAGTACCCCGGACGATTACACCATCCTTGGGGTGGTCATTTCAGAGGACGTGATTACCCGCCACGCGGGCTTCCTGCATCACCCGGAAAGAGTGCTGCATATGCTGCGTAACCAGTCGGCGCTGGAAGTTAAAGAGCAGCATAAAGCGGCGCTGTGGGGCTTCGTGCAGCAGGCGCTGGCGACGTTCAGCGAGAATCCGGAAAACCTGCATCAGCCCGCGGTGCGCAAAGTGTTGGGCGATAATCTGCTGCTGGCGATGGGGGCGATGCTGGAGGAGGCCCAACCGATCGTCACCGCCGAGAGCATCAGCCATCAGAGCTACCGGCGGCTGCTGTCCCGGGCGCGGGAGTATGTACTGGAGAATATGTCGGAGCCGCTGACCGTTCTCGACCTGTGTAATCAGCTGTACGTTAGCCGCCGCACGCTGCAAAACGCGTTTCACGCGATTCTCGGAATAGGGCCGAACGCGTGGCTGAAGCGTATACGGTTAAACGCGGTGCGCCGGGAGCTGATCAGCCCGTGGTCGCAGAGCGCCACGGTTAAGGATGCCGCAATGCAGTGGGGATTCTGGCATTTGGGCCAGTTCGCCACCGATTATCAGCAGCTGTTCGCCGAGAAACCGTCGCTGACGCTGCATCAGCGGATGCGGCAGTGGGCGTGATGGCGATTGATTTACCGGATGGCGTTTCGTGCCGTTATCGTAGGCCTGATAAGCGTAGCGCCATCGGGAAAAACAGCGCCGGATGGCGGCGTAAACCCCTTATCCGGCCTATGAACCGCGCCATCAGGCAATTTTATACCCAGTCGCGCACCTGAATGAACTCGCCTAGCGCCGCTTCCGGGCTATCCGCTGCCGGCTGGTAGTTATATTCCCAGCGTACCAGCGGCGGCATCGACATCAGGATGGATTCGGTGCGGCCGCCAGTTTGCAGGCCGAACAGGGTGCCGCGATCCCATACCAGGTTAAACTCCACGTAGCGCCCGCGACGGTAGAGCTGAAAATCCCGCTCGCGTTCACCCCAGGCTATTTCCCTGCGTCGCTCGACAATCGGCAAATACGCCTCGGTATAGCCGTTACCCACCGCCTGCATAAAGTTGAAGCAATGGTCGAAGCTGGGGGCATTCAAATCATCGAAAAACAGGCCGCCGATGCCGCGCTGCTCGTTACGGTGTTTGAGAAAGAAGTAGTCATCGCACCACTTTTTATAACGCGGATAAACGTCTTCGCCAAAGGGCTGGCACAGATCGCGGGCGGTACGATGCCAGTGAACGGCATCTTCTTCAAAGCCGTAGTAGGGGGTTAAATCGAAGCCGCCGCCGAACCACCATACCGGATCGGCGCCCGGTTTTTCCGCGATAAAGAAACGCACGTTGGCATGGCTGGTGGGGATATAGGGGCTGCGCGGATGCACGACCAGCGATACGCCCATCGCTTCAAAGCTGCGGCCAGCCAGCTCAGGACGGTGAGCGGTAGCGGAAGCCGGCATCGCATCGCCGTGCACGTGCGAAAAATTCACGCCAGCCTGCTCAAAGATCCCGCCATCGCGCAGCACCCGGCTGCGCCCGCCGCCGCCGCCTTCCCGCCGCCAGCTATCTTCGACAAATTCGTCGCCGTCAACGGCGCTGAGCTGTTGGCAGATAGCATCCTGGAGCTGAAGAAGGAAGGCTTTTACCTGGTGCGCATCGGGTCTCATTAACGTCTCTTCGAGTGGGCTTTCTGGTTATCGAACCAGTGGAAATAGCTGATAATGCCGTTGGCAATCGCCGTGGCGATTTTCTGCCGGAACGCGGTGGTGCCGAGCAGTTTTTCTTCGTTCGGATTGGTAATAAACGATGTCTCCACCAGTACCGACGGAATCGACGGCGATTTCAGCACCACGAACGCCGCCTGTTCGGTATTGCGGCTGTGCAGCTTATGCACCGGCTTAATCTTTTTCAGGATATGCGAGCCGAGCGTCAGGCTGTTTTTAATGGTATCAGTTTGTACCAGGTCGAACAGCACTTGCTGCAATAGATGGTCTTTATCCGTCGTTTTCTTGCCGGCCACTTCATCTGCCCGGTTTTCTCGATCCGAGAGATATTTTGCCATGGCGCTACTGGCGCCGCGGTTGGAAAGGGCGAAAACGGAGGCGCCGGCCGCGCTCGGGTTGGTGAAGCCGTCAGCGTGAATTGACATAAAGAGATCGGCGCCGTGCTGGTGGGCGATCTCCACGCGGTCATAGAGCGGAATAAAGGTGTCGCCGCTGCGCGTCAGGCGCGCATCGATACCGTTGCTGCGCAGGATGCTGCGTACGTTTTTGGCGATCGCCAGCACCACGTGCTTCTCTTTTGAACCGTTATGGCCGATAGCACCGGTGTCGATACCGCCATGGCCCGGGTCGAGCATCACGACGCGTTTGGCGCCTTTTTTCTTCGCTGCGGGTTTGCTGTGCCCATTGGATGTCTTCAATGGCTGTTGTTCTTTCGCGCTGGCCTGTGAGGCGATCCCTGAAAGCGTGATTGCTGCCAGCCCGGCTTTCAGCACCTGGCGGCGCGAAGCAAGTATTTTTAAAGGTTTAAAAGTGCTCATTCGGCCTGAATTGCAAACAAGTGGTAACCAATGTTATATCGTATCGTGTTTTCTGATACGACCATTCAAAATAAGAATTGTTTTACTTTTCATTTCAATACATGACAAAGTCATATTATGCCATTTTTTGCGGCTCATTGCGCCTGATATTGGCTATCGGGCACAATCGCGCCATAATCTCTGTTTTTAACCGTCAATGGTGGGGAATACCATGGAGATACGCGTTTTTCGCCAGCAAGATTTCGAAGAGGTCATTACCCTGTGGGAGCGTTGCGATCTCCTGCGCCCATGGAACGATCCGGAAATGGATATTGAACGTAAGCTGAATCACGATGCCAGCCTGTTCCTGGTCGCCGAGGTTAACGGGGAAGTGGTCGGCACGGTGATGGGCGGTTATGACGGTCATCGCGGGTCTGCTTATTATCTGGGGGTGCATCCTGAATATCGCGGACGCGGTATTGCTAACGCGCTGCTTAATCGGCTGGAGAAAAAGCTGATTGCCCGCGGCTGCCCGAAAATAAACATTATGGTACGCGAAGATAATGATGTGGTGCAGGGAATGTACGAACGCCTTGGCTATGAGCATTCAGACGTGCTGTGCCTCGGCAAGCGCCTAATTGAAGATGAAGAATACTGAGTTTATCCCCGCCGATTTTGATACCCACGGCCGCCTGCGTTTACCGTTTCTTTTTTGGTGCGTGCTGCTGCTTCAGGCGCGGACGTGGGTGCTATTTCTGATGGCCGGCGCGTCGCGCCAGCAGGGCGACGCGCTGCTGAATCTGTTTTATCCGGACCACGATAATTTTTGGCTGGGGTTGCTTCCCGGCATCCCGGCGGTGCTGGCGTTTATCATTAGCGGGCATCGTCAGCGCTTTCCCCGGCTCTGGCCCCTGATGCGCTGGCTGCTGGCGCTTTCCCAGCTATTGCTGTTGGTCTGGCAACCGCTGCTGTGGATGAGCGGCGAATCGCCCTCGGCGGTGACCATCGGCCTGCTGGCGGCGGATCTTTACGCGCTCTGGTGGCTGTTGAGCAGCCGTCGGCTGAAGGCCTGTTTTCGCGAAGAACAGGTTTAACGGCACTTTTTGCCGATCGCGCACTCCAACATGCGTTGAATAAATCAGAAAGGACACTCAGTCATGAAATCGCTACGTTTACTTCTCTGCGCACTACCGCTGGCTTTAACCGGCTGCTCGACGATGAGCTCGGTGAACTGGTCGGCGGCCTATCCGTGGAACTGGTTTGGCTCCTCCACGGAAGTGACCGAACAGGGCGTAGGCAACCTGACGGCGTCAACGCCGCTGAGCGAACAGGCGATCGGCGATGCGCTCGGCAGCAGCTACCGCCTGCGCAGCGGCATGAAAACGGCTAACGGTAATATTGTGCGCTACTTCGAAGCGTTAAAAGATGACAAGGTCGCGCTGACCATCAACGGCGAGAGCGGGACTATCAGCCGCATCGACGTGCGCGATAGCAATATCAAAGCCGCCAGCGGCGTGAAAATCGGTACCCCGTTCAGCGATATCTACAGCAAGGCGTTTGGCAACTGCCAAAAAGGCAGCAATGACAACGGTGCCGTGGTGGAATGCAAGGCCGAGGGCAGCCAGCATATTAGCTATGCTTTTACCGGCAACTGGAACGGTCCTGAAGAGTTAATGCCTTCCGACGACACGCTGAAGAACTGGAAAGTGAGCAAGATTATCTGGCGCCGCTAATTTGATCTGAAGTGATTCGAGGTCCTGAAAAAGCGGGTACAATAGCGCCTTAAAAAAGCCACAGCGTGGTGGCTGTCCTATTTTTCAGGAGGAGCGATGTCTCAGGTTCAGAGCGGCATTTTGCCGGAACATTGCCGTGCGGCGATTTGGATTGAAGCAAATGTCAAAGGCGATGTTGACGCCCTGCGTGAAGCCAGCAAAGTGTTTGTCGATAAGTTAGCCACCTTTCAGGCGAAATACCCGCAAGCGAAGCTGGGGGCGGTGGTGGCTTTTGGTCATAACGTCTGGCGTCAGCTGAGCGGCGGCGTTGGGGCCGAAGAGCTAAAAGACTTTCCGGCCTACGGCAAAGGTCTGGCGCCGTCGACCCAGTACGATGTGCTGATCCACATTCTCTCCGCGCAGCATGAACTGAACTTCTCTGTGGCGCAGGCGGCTATGTCCGCTTTTGGCGCAGTAGTTGATGTTAAAGAAGAGATTCATGGTTTTCGCTGGATTGAAGAGCGCGATCTGAGCGGCTTTGTCGACGGTACTGAAAACCCGGCCGGCGAAGAGACGCGCCGTGAAGTGGCGGTGATTCAGGATGGCGTCGATGCGGGCGGCAGCTACGTATTCGTGCAGCGCTGGGAGCACAACCTCAAGCAGCTTAATCGCATGAGCGTTCCTGACCAGGAGATGATGATTGGCCGCACCAAAGAAGCCAACGAAGAGATTGACGGCGACGATCGTCCGGACACCTCTCACCTGAGCCGCGTGGATCTGAAAGAAGAGGGAAAAGGGCTGAAGATTGTCCGTCAGAGCCTGCCGTACGGCACCGCCAGCGGTACCCACGGCCTCTACTTTTGCGCCTACTGCGCCCGTCTGTACAACATTGAGCAGCAGCTGCTGAGCATGTTCGGCGATACCGACGGTAAGCGCGATGCGATGCTGCGTTTTACCAAACCGGTGACCGGCGGATACTACTTCGCGCCTTCGCTGGATAGACTGCTGGCGCTGTAAGATTTCCCCTCTCCCCACAAGGGGAGGAAACCGTTCGGCGCGGCAGGCAAGCGTCGAACGGTTTCCGGTTCTGGATGAGTGATTCAGATAAGCTTTGCCATTTCCTTATTCTCTTTTCGACTTCCAAATCGCCAAACGGTATATAAAACCGTTACTCCTTTCATAGCCGTTATAAATATGATGATCAGCAGAAAATCATCATATTGATAAGGGTGCGCAATGGCCGTTAAATCATTAACAAAAGGATATCTGGCGCTGGCTGCTTCTGTGCTGCTGGTCGCGCAGGCGCAGGCGACGGAACTGCTGAACAGTTCTTACGATGTTTCCCGCGAGCTGTTTGCCGCCCTTAACCCGCAGTTTGAACAGCAGTGGGCGAAAGATAACGGCGGCGATAAGCTGACGATTAAACAATCTCATGCCGGGTCATCAAAACAGGCGCTGGCGATTCTGCAGGGGCTTAAGGCCGACGTGGTGACCTACAATCAGGTGACCGACGTCCAGATTCTGCACGACAAAGGCAAACTGATCCCGGCGGACTGGCAAAGCCGTCTGCCGAATAACAGCTCGCCGTTTTACTCGACGATGGGATTCCTGGTGCGTAAAGGCAACCCGAAAAATATCCACGACTGGAATGATTTAGTGCGTTCCGATGTGAAGCTCATTTTCCCGAACCCGAAAACCTCCGGCAATGCCCGTTACACCTACCTGGCGGCGTGGGGCGCGGCGGACAAAGCTGACGGCGGTGATAAAGCGAAAACCGAGCAGTTTATGACCCAGTTTCTGAAAAACGTCGAAGTGTTTGATACCGGCGGGCGCGGCGCAACCACCACCTTTGCCGAGCGTGGGCTTGGCGATGTGCTGATTAGCTTTGAATCTGAAGTAAATAACATTCGGAAACAGTACGAAGATCAGGGCTTTGAGGTGGTCATTCCTAAAACCAATATCCTCGCGGAATTCCCGGTCGCCTGGGTGGATAAAAACGTGCAGGCAAACGGAACAGAGAAAGCGGCGAAAGCCTACCTGAACTGGCTCTATAGCCCGCAGGCGCAGACCATCATCACCGATTACTCCTATCGCGTGAATAACCCGGACGTGATGAACAAACTGAAAGATAAATTCCCGCAGACCGATCTGTTCCGCGTGGAAGATAAATTTGGTTCCTGGCCGGAAGTGATGAAAACCCACTTTACCAGCGGCGGCGAGCTGGACAAACTGCTGGCGGCGGGGCGTAAGTAATGTTTGCAGTATCGACTAAACGCGTGCTGCCGGGCTTTACCTTAAGCCTTGGGACCAGCCTGCTGTTCGTCTGCCTGATCCTGTTGTTGCCGCTCAGCGCGCTGGTGATGCAGCTTGCCCAGATGAGCTGGGCGCAGTACTGGGATGTGGTCACCAACCCGCAGGTGGTGGCGGCCTATAAAGTGACGCTGCTCTCGGCGTTTGTGGCGTCGATTTTTAACGGCGTCTTCGGCCTGCTGATGGCGTGGATCTTAACCCGCTACCGCTTCCCGGGCCGCACGCTGCTGGATGCTCTGATGGATTTGCCGTTTGCGCTGCCGACGGCCGTTGCCGGCTTAACCCTCGCGTCGCTCTTCTCCGTGAACGGGCTGTACGGCGAGTGGCTGGCGAAATTTGATATTAAAGTCACCTATACGTGGCTCGGTATCGCGGTGGCGATGGCCTTTACCAGCATCCCGTTTGTGGTGCGTACCGTGCAGCCGGTGCTGGAAGAGTTGGGCCCGGAATATGAAGAAGCGGCGGAAACCCTGGGCGCCACGCGCTGGCAGAGCTTTCGCAAGGTGGTGCTGCCGGAGCTCTCCCCGGCGCTGATGGCGGGCGTTGCGCTGTCCTTTACCCGCAGCCTCGGAGAGTTTGGCGCGGTGATTTTTATCGCCGGCAACATTGCGTGGAAAACGGAAGTGACCTCGCTGATGATTTTTATCCGTTTGCAGGAGTTTGATTACCCGGCGGCGAGCGCGATTGCTTCAGTGATCCTCGCGGCCTCGCTGCTGCTGCTGTACTCGATTAACACTCTGCAAAGTCGCTTTGGTCGACGCGTGGTAGGTCATTAATGGCGATCGTTGCTCAATTGAAGCGTTATGACGCTCCCCGCATTAACTGGGGAAAATGGTTTCTGATAGGTGTTGGGGTGCTGGTTTCTGCCTTCATCCTGATTGTGCCGATGGTCTATATCTTCGTGCAGGCCTTTAGCAAAGGCCTGATGCCGGTGCTGCAAAACCTTGCAGACCCGGACATGCTGCACGCCATTTGGCTAACGGTCATGATTGCCTTGATTACCGTACCGGTAAACCTGGTTTTCGGTACGCTGCTAGCGTGGCTGGTGACGCGCTTTACCTTTCCAGGCCGTCAGCTGTTGCTGACGCTGTTGGATATACCGTTTGCCGTCTCGCCGGTGGTGGCGGGCCTGGTTTATTTGCTGTTTTACGGTTCTAACGGTCCGCTGGGCGGCTGGCTCGATGAGCATAACCTGCAGATTATGTTTGCCTGGCCGGGCATGGTCCTGGCGACCATTTTTGTGACCTGTCCGTTTGTGGTCCGCGAACTGGTGCCGGTGATGATGAGCCAGGGCAGCAATGAAGATGAGGCGGCGATTCTGCTCGGCGCGTCGGGCTGGCAGATGTTCCGCCGGGTTACGCTGCCCAATATTCGCTGGGCGCTGCTCTACGGCGTGGTGCTGACTAACGCCCGCGCGATTGGTGAATTCGGCGCCGTGTCGGTGGTTTCCGGCTCAATCCGCGGCGAAACCTTATCGCTGCCGCTACAAATTGAGCTACTGGAGCAGGATTACAATTCCGTCGGTTCGTTTACCGCCGCCGCACTGCTGACGTTAATGGCTATTTTGACCCTGTTTTTGAAGAGTATGGTGCAATGGCGTTTGGCCAATCAGGAAAAACGCGCGCAACTGGAGGGAAATCATGAGCATTGAGATTGCCAATATTAAGAAGTCTTTTGGTCGCACGCAGGTGCTGAATGATATCTCGCTGGATATCCCCTCCGGACAGATGGTCGCGCTGCTGGGGCCGTCAGGCTCCGGGAAAACCACGCTGCTGCGTATCATCGCCGGGCTGGAAAATCAGTCCAGCGGCCATATCCGTTTTCACGGTACCGACGTCAGCCGCGTGCATGCGCGTGACCGTAAAGTCGGCTTCGTGTTCCAGCACTACGCGCTGTTTCGCCATATGACGGTGTTCGACAATATCGCCTTCGGCCTGACGGTACTGCCGCGTCGTGAACGACCGAATGCTGCCGGCATCAAGGCAAAAGTCACCAAGCTGCTGGAGATGGTCCAGCTGGCGCATCTGGCGGATCGCTATCCGGCCCAGCTTTCCGGCGGGCAGAAGCAGCGCGTCGCGTTAGCGCGCGCGCTGGCGGTTGAACCGCAGATTCTGCTGCTGGATGAACCTTTTGGCGCGCTGGACGCCCAGGTCCGTAAAGAACTGAGACGCTGGCTGCGTCAGCTGCACGAAGAGCTGAAGTTTACCAGCGTATTTGTTACGCACGATCAGGAAGAGGCGACCGAAGTGGCCGATCGCGTGGTGGTCATGAGCCAGGGCAATATCGAACAGGCCGATGCGCCCGATCGGGTATGGCGCGAGCCGGCCACGCGTTTTGTGCTGGAGTTCATGGGCGAAGTTAACCGCCTGAAGGGAACCCTTCGCGGCGGTCAGTTCCACGTCGGCGCGCATCGCTGGCCGTTGGGCTATACCCCGGCGTACCAGGGGCCGGTCGATCTGTTCCTGCGTCCGTGGGAAGTGGACATCAGCCGTCGCACCAGCCTGGATTCGCCGCTGCCGGTACAGGTGCTGGAAGCGAGCCCGAAAGGCCACTACACCCAATTAGTTGTGCAGCCTCTCGGGTGGTATGACGAACCGCTAACCGTGGTGCATCAGGGTGAAGACGCGCCGCATCGCGGGGAACGCCTGTTTGTTGGCCTGCAGAACGCGCGTCTGTACAACGGCAATGAACGTATTGAGCCGCGCGAGGAGCTTGCTCTGGCTGAATCGGCCTGATAGCTTATTGCGTAGTTTATCGCCCGGTGGCGCTTCGCCTATCGGGCCTACAGTAATCACTGCGTCTTGTAGGCCGGGTAAGCGAAGCGCCACCCGGCTTTTTTATTGAGTAGAAATCGTGAATACACTCGAATACACCATCGGCAATACTCCTCTGGTCAAACTGCAGCGCATGGGGCCGGACAACGGCAGCGAAATATGGGTCAAACTCGAAGGCAACAATCCCGCGGGCTCGGTGAAAGACAGAGCGGCGCTGTCGATGATTGTCGAGGCTGAAAAGCGCGGAGAGATTAAGCCCGGTGATGTGCTGATTGAAGCGACCAGCGGCAACACCGGCATTGCGCTGGCGATGATCGCCGCGCTTAAAGGCTATCAGATGAAGCTGCTGATGCCGGACAACATGAGCCAGGAGCGCCGTGCCGCCATGCGCGCCTACGGCGCGGAGCTGATTCTGGTGACGAAAGAGCAGGGAATGGAAGGCGCGCGTGACTTAGCGTTAGCAATGGCCCAGCGCGGCGAAGGCAAGCTATTGGATCAGTTCAACAATCCTGATAACCCGTACGCGCACTACACCACCACCGGGCCGGAAATCTGGCGGCAGACTGACGGGCGGATCACCCATTTTGTCTCCAGCATGGGCACCACCGGCACCATTACCGGCGTATCGCGTTTTCTGCGCGAGCAGGATAAAGCGGTGAGCATCGTCGGACTGCAGCCGGAAGAGGGGAGCAGTATTCCCGGCATTCGCCGCTGGCCTGCCGAATATATGCCGGGCATTTTTAACGCGCAGCTGGTGGACGTGGTGCTCGATATCCATCAACAGGATGCCGAAAACACCATGCGGATGCTGGCGGTGAAGGAAGGGATTTTCTGCGGCGTCAGTTCCGGCGGCGCGGTGGTGGGCGCATTGCGCGTTGCCCGCGAAAATCCCGGCGCGGTAGTGGTGGCGATCGTTTGCGATCGCGGCGATCGCTACCTTTCTACCGGTGTATTTGGCGAAGAGCATTTTACCCAGGGCGCGGGAATTTAAACCTCGGGCGCGTCGAGCAGGTCGGTACCGTAGGAGTTATCCACGGTGCAGAGCCAGCGTTCGCCCTGCTGACGAAAGACATAGGTTGCGCGCCGCGTGACCTGTGTTATCCCGGCTTCCGTCGGGATATCCAGCCGGGTTTCCATAATCACCAGCGCATTGCCGCCGCCTTCGATGATCTCCATTTTTCCCTGCGTCACCACCAGCCGGTGCTGAAAATAGTCGGCAATGGCGATAAACGCGTTGCGGATATTTTCTTTGCCTCTGGCCACCATGCCTGGTTTGACGACCAGCGCGGCGTCTTCAGCGTAATACTCCATCAGTGTCGCGTAATCTTCCTGGGAGATAGCGCGATCGCAGGCTTCGATGGCGGCTTTAAGCTGTGGGTTGGGATTGTGCATTTGTGGCGATTCTCGCATTGTCGGGCTTGAATAAAAGCGTTTTGCTTACTTTGCCGTCAGCTTATCAAGGAACACCCATAGCTTCTCATTCATTTCGCGATAATCCCAGGCGCGCATCTCCTGTTCACTACGAATGAAACGCCTGCCTCTGGCGGCGCTAAGCTCCTGCTGTGAATGGGCGATAAGCAGCTCGATGACCTCAGCGTCAAACTCCATGTGGCACTGGAAGCCATAGACCCGGTCGCTGTATTTCACAATTTGCCGCGGGCAGCCTTCGCTGGAGGCCATCACTTCCGCCTCTGGCGTCAGGCCCGGCATATCGTTATGCCAGTGGCCGACGACCAGCGAGGGGCCAAAATGGGCCAGTTTGTCATCCTGCAGGCCCGCGGTGGTGAGCGTGATGGGATAGTGGCCGACCTCTTTTTCCGGGCTCTGCATGACCGGCGCGCCCAGCGCTTCACCGATAAGCTGCGAGCCGAGGCAAATCCCCACCACGATCCGTCCTGCGGCAATGGCCTGCGCAATCAAACGCTGCTCGGCGTGGCTATCAAACCAGGGGCACTCAGTTAATGTGGTGCGCGGCGACTGCGGGCCGCCGAGCACAACCAGCATATCAAAGGCGTTGGCGTTTTCCGGGAGCGCATCTCCCGCAAATACCCGAGACCAGCTGATACCGTAGCCGCGCGCCTGCGCCCAGCGCAGGTAAGCTCCCGGCGCTTCAAAGACTTCATGGACGATAAAGTGGATCTGCATAGCGTTAACTCCCGTCACTGTTGTTGTAATATCTGGTATAAGTCATTGGCGAGCTTATTAATTTCATTCTCGCTTAGCGTCGCAAGCGACAGCCGTAGCCCGTGCGCTGGTTCGCGGATACCGAACGTTTCGCCTTCGCGAACCAGCCAGCCGGCGTGCGCCAGACGAAGCGCCACCGGCTGACTCGGCTCCTCCAGCGGGAACCAAAAATTAAGCCCGTCTCCTGGCGTCAGGTGGGTGATTCCGCGGCTGGCGAGGGCGGCAATCAGCTTTTCATGCTGTTGACGATAGTGGCGCCGGGTTTCCGCCAGAGAGGCCATAAAGGCGTTGTCGTTAAGGCAGGCGATGACCAGATCCTGCAACAGATGGCTGACCCACTGGCTACCGGAATTAAGCCTGAGGCGCAGCGCCGCCGACGTGTCGGCGTCGCTGGCGACGATGGCCAGACGTATATCCGGCCCCAGGGTTTTTGACAGGGAGCGTACCAGCGCCCAACGCTGGCTTTCCGCGGCGATAGGGGAGTACCAGGGCGTGGCGGAGAGCAGCGCGAAATGATCGTCAACAATCACCAGAACCTGCGGATAGCGGGCCAGTATTTCGCGTATTGCCCGGGCGCGGGATTCGCTGAGGCTACAGCCGGTCGGATTGTGCGCGCGCGGGGTGATAATGACCGCCCGGGCGCCGTTGCGCAGCGCCTCTTCAAGGGGCTCAGGCTGCATGCCTTCCCCGTCGACCGGCACCGGCGAAGGGTGAAAACCGGCATAGCGCAGCATATTGATGCTGCTGAGAAAGCAGGGATCTTCAATGGCCACGCTATCGCCGGGCAGCAACAGGGCGCATAGCAGGCGCTCAAGCGCATCGACGGCGCCGCTGGCGAGGTTAATCTCGGCGTCCATCTCCAGATCCGGGTTAACCCAGCGACTGGCCCACGCGGCCAGCCGGGGCTCAACCGCCGCATCGCCGTACAGACGTGGCGCTAAAGCAATCGCGCCGAGGGAGTGCTTGAGGTTCGCCAGGCGAGCGGGATCGGGATTGCCGCTGGAAATATCCTTCAGCGGGGAAGAGGGATCGCCCCCTTCAAGGGCGGGAAGAGTATTATGCGTTTTAATGGCGGTGCCATTACGCCCCTGACTGACGGCCAGACCGGAGGTTACCAGGCGCTTATAGGCGGCAGCGACGGTATTGCGGTTAACCGCCAGCTTGCCCGCCAGCTCGCGGACCGGCGGCAAAATATCGCCAGGCTTGAGCGCGCCGCTTTGTACCAGATGGCGGATATTATCGAAGATCTCACTGGCAGTTTTTCCAACGATCATTATTGACCTATGACAAAATGAATTTTAGCATAGGACGAATGATAATCAGAGTCTGACTCGCTGTCCAGCGGGAGGAGAAAGGATGGATCAGCAAGATGAAATACAATCGGTGCTCTTTAGCGATAAAAGCCGTGCGCTGCAGGTCGATATTGTGGCCGTGCAGTCGCAGGTGGTTTACGGCAGCGTAGGCAACAGTATTGCGATACCGGCGATAAAGCAGCACGGCCTGCGGGTGATGGCGGTGCCGACGGTGCTGTTTAGCAATACGCCGCATTACGATACCTACTACGGCGGGGTGATCCCGGAAGAGTGGTTTGCCGGTTATTTAAAGGCGCTGGAGGAGCGTGACGCGCTCCGCGAGCTGCGGGCGGTAACGACCGGCTATATGGGCAGCGCCGTGCAGATTAAGCGTCTGGCGCAATGGCTGCAGCGCATTCGCGAGCAGCGTCCTGAACTGTGTATTCTCGTTGATCCCGTCATTGGCGATGTGGATAGCGGTATCTACGTCAAGGCCGAGATCCCTGAAGCCTATCGTACGCATTTGCTCCCGCTGGCTCAGGGGATCACGCCCAATCTGTTTGAGCTGGAGACGCTAAGCGGCCTGCCTTGTCATCATCAGCAGGAGGCGATTATTGCCGCCCGTAGTCTGCTCTCTGATTCACTGCAATGGGTGGTTATTACCAGCGCGCCGGGAGCGGATAGCGCCACGATCAACGTGCTGGTGGTTAGCGCAGAGTCGGTCGAGGTGATCGAACATCCGCGTGTAGAAACCGACCTTAAGGGAACGGGCGACCTTTTTTGCGCCGAACTGGCGAGCGGCCTGGTTTGCGGGATACCGCTGGGCGATGCCGCTAAAGCCGCCGCGCAGCGGGTGCTGGCGGTCATGACATGGACCGAGGAACAGGGCTGCGATGAGCTCATTCTGCCGCCGCGAGGGGAGGGAGTATGAAGAGCTATCGCTTAGTGGTGCGCCAGCAGGGAAGAGTCGTCGGTCATTTTGAGACGACCGGCAGCGAAGCGCTGGAAGATGTTTGCGAAGTGGGGTCGCTATTTGGCGCCGTGGGCGGATATCAGTGTGATTTACAGGTTTCTGACAGCGAGAAGCGGATTCTGGAAAGCGGCCCTGAGGGAATGAAAATACTTTCGCGGGAGAAGTGCTATCGGCCGTTTAAAGCGGCGAGATAAAAAAATGGCGCCCTGAGAGGCGCCATTCTTCTGCGGCAAGAATTACTTCTTGATGCGGATAACCGGCGTTTCACCCACGGTTACGCTACCGGACAGTTTGATCAGCTCTTTGATCTCGTCCATGTTGGAGATAACAACCGGAGTCAGGGTAGACTTGGCTTTCTCTTCCAGCAGCGGCAGATCGAATTCGATAACCGGGTCGCCGACTTTCACACGCTGGCCTTCTTCAGCGATACGTTTGAAGCCTTCGCCTTTCAGTTCAACGGTATCAATACCGAAGTGAACGAACAGCTCGATGCCGCTATCAGATTCGATTGAAAAAGCATGGTTGGTTTCAAAAATTTTACCGATGGTACCATCTACCGGCGCAACCATTTTGTTGCCAGTAGGTTTGATAGCAATGCCATCACCCACAATTTTTTCCGCGAAAACTACATCCGGCACGTCTTCAATGTTGACGATCTCGCCAGAGAGCGGGGCAACAATCTCAATAGTTCCGGTGTCTTTTTTGTCATCAGAAACCAGAGATTTCAATTTATCGAACAAACCCATGATCTTCTCCTAAGCAGTAATTTGGGCCGCGCATCTCGTGAATTAGCAGATTGTTTTTTCTTCAATGAACTTGTTAACCAGCGTCATTAACTCGTCCGTTGTCGGTTGAGCAAGAGCCTGCTCTGCTAATACTTTCGCATCTTCGAAGTTCGTGTTACGGATAATCTTCTTGATGCGCGGGATGGAAATGGCGCTCATAGAGAACTCGTCCAGACCCATACCCAGCAACAGAAGTGTAGCACGTTCATCGCCCGCAAGCTCACCGCACATGCCAGTCCATTTGCCTTCAGCATGAGAAGCATCAATAACTTGCTTAATCAGCGTCAGCACGGACGGGGACATTGGCTGGTAAAGATGTGAAATCATATCATTACCACGGTCAACTGCCAGAGTATACTGCGTTAAATCATTGGTACCGATACTAAAGAAATCAACTTCTTTGGCTAAGTGACGAGCAATTGTCGCAGCGGCTGGGGTTTCCACCATCACGCCAATCTCAATGGACTCATCAAAAGCTTTACCTTCGTCGCGCAGTTCCTGTTTGTAGATTTCGATCTCTTTTTTCAGTGCACGCACTTCTTCAACAGAGATGATCATCGGGAACATGATGCGCAGTTTACCGAAAGCGGAAGCACGCAGGATTGCACGAACCTGGTCACGCAGAATCTCTTTGCGATCCATGGCGATGCGCACCGCGCGCCAGCCGAGGAACGGGTTCTCTTCTTTCGGGAAGTTCATGTACGGCAGCTCTTTGTCGCCGCCGATGTCCATGGTGCGAACGATAACCGCCTGCGAGCCGCACGCTTCGGCAACGGCTTTGTAAGCGGCGAACTGTTCTTCTTCAGTTGGCAGCGAGTCGCGGTCCATGAACAGGAATTCTGTACGATATAAGCCAACGCCTTCTGCACCGTTACGCTCGGCACCTTCAACGTCGCGTACGGTACCGATGTTGGCGCAGACTTCAACCTGATGGCCGTCCAGCGTGATGGCCGGCAGGTCTTTCAGCTTAGCCAGTTCCGCTTTTTCTTCAGCGACCTGAGCCTGCAGGTTGCGCAGTTCTTCGATTTGTTGGTCGCTCGGGTTAACCAGAACCTGATTATTCACCGCGTCGAGAACCAGATAGTCGCCGTTTTTCACCTGGCTGGTCACGCTGCCGGTGCCCACGATGGCCGGCAGTTCAAGGGAACGCGCCATGATGGAGGTGTGGGAAGTACGACCGCCCGCGTCGGTAATGAAACCCAGCACCTTGTTCAGGTTCAGCTGCGCGGTTTCAGACGGAGTGAGGTCAGCGGCAACCAGAATAACTTCATCCTGAATCGCGCTCAGATCGATGATGGCCAGACCGAGGATGTTGCGCAGCAGGCGCTTACCGATGTCGCGTACGTCAGCCGCACGCTCTTTCAGGTATTCGTCATCCAGTTCTTCCAGGGCAGTAGCCTGACCTTCGATAACTTCATTGGCTGCCGCATCGGCAGTCATATGCTTATCTTTAATCAGGGCTATGATTTCCTGCTCAAGCTCCTCATCTTCCAGCAGCATGATGTGCCCTTCGAAGATGGCTTCTTTTTCTTCACCGAAAGTTTCACCAGCTTTGGTTTTGATGACCTCCAGCTGGGCGGAGGCCTTGGTGCGGCCGTTCAGAAAACGTTCAACTTCCTGATCAACCTTATCGGCAGAAATTTTCTTCCGGTCGATGACAATTTCGTCTTCTTTCAGCAGAAGAGCTTTGCCGAAAGCGATACCCGGGGATGCTAAAATGCCTGAAATCATAACCCTACCTTACTTGTGACTGATATTAAAAAGAACCCGTGAACTTACTCGAGTTCAGCCATCAGTTTAACCAGATGCTCAACTGCTTTCTGCTCATCTTCGCCTTCGGCAGAGAGAGTCACAACGGTGCCCTGGGTCAGGCCCAGAGTCTGCAGTTTGAACAGGCTTTTGGCGCTGGCGCTTTTGCCGTTGGAGGTTACAGTGATCTCAGAAGTGAAGCCTTTTGCTTCTTTAACAAACTGAGCAGCAGGGCGGGTGTGCAGACCGTTCGGAGCGGTAATAGTAACTTCTTGCTGGAACATTATATTTCCCCAACTTATAGGTTTAGTGTTGTGGACCTAAAGTTTAGCCTAACGGCCAAACTTTAGCCTGTATCGTTAGCGCCGGCATCACGTATCCGGCTCCGGCACCAGCAGCAGCGAATCGCTGTGGAAACCTTCAGGCCGTTAACGTCTACCACGTCATTAAACATTATGCCGCTAAAGGAAGACTTGAACCAAATCATAAAATCGATTCAGCTTATGGAAATCCAAATCGGAATAATTTCGCGCATCGAAATAAATGTGCTGGTTAAATACCAGACCCAACGAAGTGAATCAATGCCAGGAGGGGTAAAAGTTTGATGTGCGCCACAAAAAAGCACCTGAAAAGGTGCTTTTTTACACGATATTAACAAGCTGGCATTACTGTTGCAGTTCTTTCTCAGTGAAAAGATCGGCAAACAATGCGGTGCTTAAATAGCGCTCACCTGAAGAAGGTAGGATAACCACAATATTCTTATTGGTAAAGGATTCATCCTGCTGCAGCTTCAGCGCAGCGGCAACGGCGGCGCCAGAAGAGATCCCGGCCAGAATGCCTTCCTCTTCCATCAGGCGGCGCGCGGTGGAAATGGCTTCTTCGTTGGTGATCGCAACCACTTTATCCACCAGCTTCAAATCCAGGTTGCCTGGGATAAAGCCTGCGCCAATACCCTGAATTTTATGCGGGCCGGGTTTCAGCTCAACGCCTGCCAGCGCCTGGGCGATAACCGGGGAATCGGTGGGTTCAACGGCAACGGTAATCAGATCTTTTTTACCCTTGGTGCCTTTGATATAGCGGCTCACGCCGGTCAGCGTACCGCCAGTACCGACGCCGGAGATGAAGACGTCAACCTGACCATCGGTATCTTCCCAGATTTCCGGGCCGGTGGTTTTTTCATGAATTTCCGGGTTGGCCGGGTTGCTGAACTGCTGCAGCAGCAGGAATTTCTCCGGATTGCTGGCGACAATCTCTTCGGCTTTCTGGATGGCGCCTTTCATGCCTTTAGCGCCTTCGGTCAGCACCAGATTGGCGCCCAGGGCCTTCAGCAGCTTGCGGCGTTCGATGCTCATGGTCTCCGGCATCGTCAGCGTCAGTTTATAACCGCGCGCCGCAGCCACGTAGGCCAGAGCGATACCGGTGTTACCGCTGGTCGGTTCCACCAGCTCAACGCCGGGTTTCAGCACGCCGCGTTTTTCGGCATCCCAAATCATATTGGCACCGATACGGCATTTTACGCTAAAGCTCGGGTTACGAGATTCTACCTTTGCCAGGATGCGCCCGTTACCGATGCGGTTCAGTCGTACCAGCGGCGTATGGCCGATAGTCAGGGAGTTGTCTTCAAAAATCTTACTCATGGCCCGTCCTTAACTGTATGAAATTTGGGAGTACGGCTTCAGCATACCCGCTTAAAGAATATGCGGAAGTAAGGATTTAGCATATCTATATTCGGAAGAGAAATAATGACAAGCCAGAAGTAATAAGGAGCGGCATAAGCCGCTCCGAAAGCGATAGCGCTACTTCCACATCGCGTGTTTGTCGCGGTAGCAGTCGACCCACATTGCCGTCGCGCCGCAAATAGCGACGGGCAGGATCACCAGGTTCAGTATCGGGATCATGGTAAACAGGCTGGTTAAGGCGCCAAACTGCATATTGGTCACTTTACGCGTGCGCAGCGCCTGGCGCATCGTTTTAAACGGCACCTTATGGTTATCAAAAGGATAATCGCAGTACTGAATCGCCAGCATCCAGGCGCTGAACAGGAACCACAGCACGGGAGCTATGGTCTGGCCGATACCGGGAATGAAGTAGAGGATCAGCAGAACGATGGCCCGCGGGAGATACCAGGCGAACTTCTGCCATTCACGCTTCATGATGCGCGGCACATCTTTCATGATGCCGAAAATCCCGACGTCCGGCGGCGTCGCGCCCGTCAGGCGCGCTTCAAGCTGCTCGGCCAGCAGGCCGCTAAAGGGGGCGGCAATCCAGTTGGCGATTGTCGAGAAGAAGTAGCCGAAGACAAGCAGTATAGAAATGACCACCATGGGCCACAGCAGATAGTTAAGCCATTGCAGCCATTCAGGAACATGGCTCATCAAAGAGGGGATCCAGCTGCCCAGACGCGTGAACAACCACCAGAATGCGCCGCCCATCAGAATAATGTTGACGAGCAAAGGGAGGAATACGTATCGACGGATCCCCGGCAGCCCGATCAGCTTCCAACCCTGCGAAAAGTAGTAGACGCCACTGCGCGGGGTCGTTACGGATGATGAAACCATAGTCAGGTAATGCTCCTTTTTTGACATCCAGGCTGAATGCCGGGCTATTTTATCGGGTTAGCAGACAATAACCAGTTAGGAAATGTTCGAAAAAACAGCAAAAAGCACGATTTAGTTCATCTTTATGTAGTGAAAGCCCCAGACGCACTTGCACTTGATGTAATCGGCAAATACTCTTAGTGAGTAAATGTTTGCCGTGGTGGCAAGGTGTTAGAACAACAGAGAATATAATGATGCAGGATTTGCGTCTGATATTAATCATTGTTGGCGCGATCGCCATAATCGCTTTACTGGTGCACGGTTTTTGGACCAGCCGTAAAGAGCGCTCCTCGATGTTTCGCGATCGCCCACTGAAACGTATGAAGTCACGCGACGATGAAGAGTCGGAAAGCGACGACTTTAATGACGATGTTGAAGGCGTTGGTGAAGTCCGGGTTCATCGGGCCAGTCATGCGCCGAATGGCGTTCATGGGGAGCATGAAGCACCTCGTCAGCCGCAGCACCAGTATCAGCCTCCTTATGAGCGTCAGGCGCAGCAGCCACCTGTGCGCCCGGAAGAGCCTGTCCGTGCAGCGCAGCCGCCGCAACAACAGCCTGTTCGCCCGCAGGCCCCGGTTCAGCAACCGCATCACGCCGTGCCGCCTCAGCAGCCGGTAATGCAGCCGGTACAGCCTCCGCAGCCACAGCAACCCGTTCAGCATGTGCAGCAGCCGGTTCAACAACCCGCCATCGCTCCAGAGCTTCAGCCGACGCCAGAACCTCAGGCCCCTGAGCCGCAGCAGGCCGCGCCGCAGCCTAAAGAGCGTAAGGAGACGGTCATCGTGATGAACGTCGCCGCGCACCACGGTTCGCAGCTTAACGGCGAGCTGTTAATCAACAGCATCCAGCAGGCGGGTTTCAAATTTGGCGATATGAATATCTTCCATCGTCACCTCAGCCCGGACGGCAGCGGTCAGGTGCTCTTCAGTCTGGCCAATATGGTTAAGCCCGGCACCTTCAATCCGGACAGCATGGCGGATATGATGACGCCTGGGGTAACTATCTTTATGCAGGTTCCGTCCTTTGGCGATGAACTGCAAAACTTTAAGCTGATGCTGCAGTCCGCGCAGTACATTGCCGATGAAGTCGGCGGCGTAGTGCTGGACGATCAGCGTCGGATGATGACGCCGCAAAAACTGCGCGAATATCAAGACCGTATTCGTGAAGTGAAAGAGGCTAACGCCTGATTCATCTTCTTGCGTTTCATCTACTCATCCTGAACCCCCGCCCGTCGGGGGTTTTTTATCATTGATGGTGTGATATGGAATCGAACGAACAAAAACTGACTGAACTGCGAACCACGCTTCGCCATCATGAATACCTGTACCACGTCATGGATACGCCGGAAATTCCTGATGCTGAATACGATCGGCTGATGCGTGAACTACGTGAACTGGAAGCTCAACATCCTGAATTGATTACGCCCGATTCACCTACCCAGCGCGTCGGCGCCGCACCGCTAGCCGCATTCAGCCAGATTCGCCATGAAGTGCCGATGTTGTCGCTGGATAACGTTTTCGATGAAGAGAGCTTCCTTGCGTTTAATAAGCGCGTTCAGGATCGGTTGAAAAATACCGATGATCTGACCTACTGCTGTGAGCTCAAGCTGGATGGCCTGGCGGTCAGTATCCTGTATGAAAACGGCTTGCTGGTACAGGCGGCGACCCGCGGCGATGGAACGACCGGTGAAGATATCACCTCCAACGTACGCACCATTCGCGCTATCCCTCTGAAGCTTCGCGGCGACAATATTCCGCAGCGGCTTGAGGTTCGTGGAGAGGTTTTCCTGCCGCAGGCGGGGTTCGAAAAAATCAATGAAGAGGCGCGGCGAACCGGCGGGAAGGTATTTGCTAACCCGCGAAACGCCGCTGCAGGTTCTTTACGCCAGCTCGATCCGCGGATTACCGCGAAGCGTCCACTCACTTTCTTTTGCTACGGCGTGGGCGTGCTGGAAGGCGGCGAGCTGCCGCGAAGCCACTCAGCGCGCTTGCAGCAGTTTAAGTTCTGGGGGCTGCCGGTCAGCGAGCGCGTAAAGCTCTGCCATTCTCCAGAGGAAGTGCTTACTTACTATCGCAAGGTTGAAGAAGATCGGCCGAATCTGGGGTTTGATATTGACGGTGTGGTTATCAAAGTGGATTCGCTTGCGCTTCAGGAACAGCTTGGCTTCGTGGCCCGCGCGCCGCGCTGGGCGGTGGCGTTTAAGTTTCCGGCCCAGGAGCAGATGACTTTCGTGCGCGATGTCGAGTTTCAGGTCGGGCGTACCGGCGCCATCACGCCGGTAGCGCGTCTGGAGCCGGTACAGGTCGCCGGCGTCCTGGTCAGCAACGCGACGCTGCATAATGCTGATGAAATCGAGCGTCTGGGGCTGCGCATCGGCGATAAGGTGGTTATTCGCCGCGCCGGTGATGTTATCCCTCAGGTCGTGAACGTCGTTCTCTCAGAACGCCCGGAGGAGACGCGTGAAATCGTGTTTCCCACCCATTGCCCGGTATGTCATTCCGACGTTGAACGCGTAGAAGGCGAAGTGGTGACCCGCTGTACCGGCGGTCTGATCTGCGGCGCCCAGCGTAAAGAAGCGCTCAAGCATTTTGTCTCCCGTCGCGCCCTGGACGTGGAGGGAATGGGCGATAAAATCATCGATCAGCTGGTTGAAAAAGAGTACGTGCATACGCCTGCCGATCTCTTTCAACTGACGCCGGGTAAGCTTACCGGGCTCGATCGCATGGGGCCAAAATCAGCGCAAAACGTGGTGGATGCGCTGGAGAAGTCAAAAGAGACCACCTTTGCCCGTTTCCTTTACGCGCTGGGGATCCGCGAAGTGGGTGAGGCGACGGCAGCCGGTTTAGCGGCCCACTTTGGCACCATTGAGGCGCTGGAGCAGGCTTCAATTGACGATCTGCAAAAAGTGCCCGATGTCGGGATTGTGGTCGCCACGCACGTGCGTAATTTCTTTGCCGAAGAGAGCAATCGCGAAGTGATTGCTCAGCTGCGTAAAGAAGGCGTCCGCTGGCCGGCGCCGGTGGTGGTCAATGCGGAAGAGATCGATAGCCCCTTTGCCGGGAAAACGGTGGTTCTGACCGGTAGCCTGAGTCAGCTCTCCCGTGATGATGCGAAAGCCCGGCTGGTTGCGCTCGGCGCGAAGGTGGCGGGCAGCGTGTCGAAGAAGACCGACCTGGTTATCGCCGGGGAGGCGGCGGGCTCTAAGCTCGCCAAAGCGCAGGAGCTAGGGATTGCGGTGATCGATGAAGACGAAATGCTGCGTCTGCTCGGAGAGTCGCGTGGATAAAGAGCAGCTTATTGAGATTGCCAATACGGAAATGCCGTTTGGTAAATACAAAGGGCGGCGCTTAATCGATGTGCCGGAAGAGTATTTGCTGTGGTTTGCCCGTAAGGATCAATTTCCCGCCGGGCATCTTGGCGAGCTGATGGCATTAACGCTATTGATTAAAACGGAGGGGCTGACCAGCCTGGTCGAGCCCCTTAAGCGTCCGCGTTAGGCTTCGGAGGCGCGATTTTTCTCCTGCGCCTGTAACGCTTCGGCCTGGCGCTTATAGCGCCGCGCCAGCACCGCACAGACCATAAGCTGAATCTGATGGAAGATCATCAGCGGCAGCACCATTATTCCCAGAATTGAGGTCGGGAAGAGAATATTGGCCATCGGAATGCCGTTCGCCAGGCTCTTCTTCGACCCGCAGAAGACAATCGTAATTTCATCCGCTTTATTGAACCCGCACCGGCGCGCCACAAACACGTTGATAGCAATGACAATCGCCAGCAGCACGATGCTGACAATAACGATAAACAGCAGCGAACCAACGCCGACTTTGTGCCAGATACCGTTAACCACCGCCTCGCTGAACGCCGAATAGACCACCAGCAGGATGGAGGTCTGGTCGGTTTTCGAGATCCACTTTTTATGTTTTGCCACCCAGTTGCCAATCCATGGACGCGAGAGATGTCCCAGCACAAACGGCAGCAACAGCTGCAGCATAATCTTGCCGACCTGCTCCAGACTCCCGCCCGCGCCGTGCAGATTCATCAACAGGCCGACCAGCAGTGGCGAAATGAAGATCCCCAGCAGGCTTGAGGCCGAAGCCGAGCATACCGCAGCCGCCACGTTGCCGCCCGCCAGAGAGGTAAACGCAATGGCCGACTGGACGGTGGCGGGAAGAATGCAGAGATAAATAAACCCGGTATAGAGCGCCGGATCGACGTTAACGGGCGCCCACCAGGCGAACAGCACGCCAAGCACGGGAAAAACGATAAACGTGCTGCACATAACCCAGAGATGCAGACGCCAGTGGCTGCCCCCGGCAACGATCGCCTCACGCGAGAGCTTGGCGCCGTGCATAAAGAACAGCAGCGCGATGGCGGCGGTGGTTAAATGTTCAAAGAAGGGGACAAATCCGCCGCGCGCAGGAAAAAAGGAGGCCAGCAGGACGACGGTGACTAACGTTAGGGTGAATGGATCAAGAATGCGGAAAAATTTCATAAACGCTCCTGAAAATCGATGTCGCTATTGTGCTTTCTTTAGTTTGAGAAATAAAATCGATTTATTGCATCTATTCATGAAAAAAAGAGATGAATTATTCGCTGCGTCAGTTAAAAGTTTTTGTGACCGTTGCCCGCGTTAAAAGCTTTAGCCGGGCAGGGGAGAGTATTGGTCTTAGCCAGTCTGCGGTCAGCCATAGCGTAAAAGAGCTGGAGTACCAGACCGGCGTACGCCTGCTTGACCGAACGACGCGTGAAGTGGTGCTCACGGAGGCAGGACAGCAGCTGGCGGCCCGGCTTGAGCGCTTGCTGGATGAACTCAATAGCACGCTGCGTGAGGCCGGTCGCGTCGGGCAGCAGCTGATGGGCACCGTGCGGGTGGCGGCCAGCCAGACCATTTCCGCCCATCTGATCCCGCAGTGCATTGCCTACAGCAACCGGCGCTATCCGGAGATAGATTTCGTTCTGCACGATCGCCCCCAGCAGTGGGTGCTGGAGAGCATTCGGCAGGGAGAAGTGGATTTTGGTATCGTTATCGATCCCGGCGCCGCTACCGATTTACAGTGCGAGACGGTTCTCGCTGAACCATTCCTGCTGCTTTGCCGCAGCGATCACCCTTTTGCCGGACGGGACGCGGTGAGCTGGCAGGACCTACAGCACCAGCGGCTGGTTTTGCAGGATTATGCTTCTGGCAGCCGTCCGCTGATTGATGCTGCGCTTTCAGGATTCGCCGTTACCGCGAACATCGTGCAGGAAATCGGGCATCCGGCTACGCTATTTCCGATGGTTGAGTCGGGGATAGGCATCAGTATATTACCCGCATTAGCGCTGCCGCTCCCGCAGGGGAGCCGTTTGCAGGTGAAGCGGCTGACGCCGGTAGTGGAACGCCAGCTGATGCTGGCGCGGCGTAAAAACCGCTCCCTATCGACAGCCGCAGAGGCGCTGTGGGAGGTGGTGCGGCTGCAGGCGGCCCGGCTTACCGCCTTACGCGAAAACGATCCCTTGTATCAGAAATGAAATCAATAGCTTTTTAATATCAAACGTCCGGGAAAACTGTATTGGTAATCGATTGCGTCGCATCGTTATAACAAGATGGTAGCCAATCATTTTATCCATTCTTCAGTTTTTAAGGACAGCTTATGAGCGACACGCTTTTCTCACAGAACCCCTGATATAGCGCCGATATTATTCGCGGATATAAGCCGGATTTTACGCCGCGCGTGGCTTTTATTCTTGGTTCTGGTCTAGGGGCGCTGGCGGAACAAATTGAAGATGCGGTGGCGATATCTTACGAGAAGCTGCCCGGCTTCCCGGTGAGTACGGTTCACGGCCATGCCGGCGAGCTGGTGCTGGGAAATCTGGCCGGCGTACCTGTTGCCTGCATGAAAGGGCGCGGGCACTTCTATGAAGGACGGGGCATGCCGGTGATGACCGATGCTATCCGCACGCTAAAGCTGCTGGGGTGTGAACTACTGTTTTGTACTAACGCGGCCGGTTCGTTGCGCCCGGAGGTCGGGCCGGGTAGCCTGGTGGCGCTCAGCGATCACATTAATACGATGCCGGGCACGCCAATGGTTGGCCCGAATGATGAACGTTTCGGCGAGCGCTTTTTCTCTCTGGCCAACGCCTATGATGCGGATTATCGCGCCGTTCTGCAGAGCGTGGCGGCGGAGGAAGGGTTTCCGCTGACCGAAGGCGTATTTGTTTCCTATCCCGGGCCGAATTTTGAGACGGCGGCAGAGATTCGCATGATGCAGATTATCGGCGGCGATGTGGTGGGGATGTCCGTGGTGCCGGAAGTGATTACCGCCCGTCATTGCGGGTTAAAAGTGGTGGCAGTCTCAGCGATTACCAATCTGGCTGAAGGGCTGGGCGATGTGAAATTATCTCACGCGCAAACCCTGGCGGCGGCCGAACTCTCCCGGCAGAACTTTATCAACCTGATCTGCGGCTTCTTGCGCAAACTGGCCTGAAAAAAATAATAAATATGACCCCGCTTGCGGGGTTTTACTTTAATGGCAAGGAACGGAAAAATGGGTATCGCCTCTCGCTTAAAGCTCATGTCGTTTTTGCAATATTTTATCTGGGGAAGCTGGCTGGTCACCCTGGGTTCTTACATGATAAACACGTTGCATTTCACCGGCGCAAACGTCGGTATGGTCTATAGCTCCAAAGGGCTGGCGGCTATTATCATGCCCGGCGTTATGGGAATTATTGCCGATAAATGGCTACGTGCAGAACGGGCCTACATGCTCTGCCATCTGGTCTGCGCAGGAGTGCTTCTTTATGCGACGACCGTTACCGACCCGGATACCATGTTCTGGGTAATGCTGATTAACGCGATGGCCTACATGCCGACCATCTCCTTGTCTAATAGCGTCTCCTACTCCTGCCTGGCGCAGTCCGGTCAGGATCCGGCGACCGCGTTTCCGCCTGTTCGCGTGTTTGGCACGCTCGGCTTTATTGTCGCCATGTGGATGGTGAGCCTGATGGGGCTGGAGCTGAGCAGCGCGCAGCTGTATATCGCCTCTGCCGCGTCGTTATTGCTGGCGCTCTACGCGTTTACGCTACCGAAAATTCCCGTGACCGAGAAGAAAGCCAGCACCACATTGGCCGCGAGACTGGGGCTGGATGCATTCGTATTGTTTAAAAATCCGCGGATGGCCATTTTCTTTTTCTTCGCAATGATGCTCGGGGCGGTACTGCAAATCACCAACGTTTTCGGTAACCCCTTCCTGCATGATTTCGCCCGCAACCCGGCGTTTGCCGACAGCTTTGTCGTGCGCTATCCCTCTATTTTGCTTTCTGTTTCGCAGATGGCGGAAGTCGCCTTTATTCTCACTATTCCGTTCTTTCTGAAACGCTTTGGCATTAAAACGGTCATGTTGATGAGTATGCTGGCGTGGACGCTGCGCTTTGGCTTTTTTGCCTTTGGCGATCCGTCTCCGTTCGGTTTTGTACTGCTGTTGATGTCGATGATTGTTTACGGCTGCGCATTCGACTTCTTTAATATTTCAGGGTCGGTATTCGTTGAGCAACAGGTGGGAGCGAATATTCGCGCCAGCGCGCAGGGGCTGTTTATGACCATGGTGAACGGTGTCGGCGCGTGGGTTGGTTCGGTTCTCAGCGGCTTGGCCGTGGACTACTTTTCTCTGGACGGCGTAAAGGACTGGCAGACCATCTGGCTGGTGTTCGCAGCCTATTCATTAATGCTGGCGGTCATTTTTGCCCTGTTCTTCCACTATAAACATGAACCTGAGCAGCGAATGGAGAAAGAGCTGGCCCGTTAATCCTCTTCAGCGGCGGGGCATGTCCCGCCGTTTCATTTTCTCTGATGTAATGTGGTAACTTTGCGCATTATCCTTCGCCCCAGGAGCGCATGAGCCATGGAACGCACGCATCGTATCGATCTGAAGTTATTGCGCTATTTTCTGGCTGTCGCAGAAGAGCTGCATTTTGGTCGTGCGGCGGCGCGGCTGAATATGTCCCAGCCTCCGCTCAGCATTCACATCAAAGATCTGGAGCAGCAGCTCGGCACGCTATTGTTTGTTCGTCACTCCCGCAGCGTGGCCTTGACCCACGCAGGAAAAATCCTGATGGAGGAGTCCCGTCGTCTGCTTTCCAGCGCGAATCAAGCGCTGGCGCGCGTGGAACAGATTGGGCGGGGTGAGGCCGGGCGGGTGGAGTTGGGCGTGATAGGCACGGCAATGTGGGGAAAAATGCGTCCGGTGATGCGTCGTTTTTTGAAAGAGCATCCTAACGTGGAAGTGCTTTTCAGAGAGAATATGCCCGCGATGCAGATGGCGATGCTGGAACGACGCGAGCTGGACGCCGGCGTCTGGCGAATGGCAACGGCGCCTTCTCCTGGCTTTACCAGCCTGCGCTTGCATGAGTCCTCTTTTCTGGTGGCCATGCCGGAAGAGCATCCGCTAGCCGCGCGTAAGGCGATCCCGCTTGCGACGTTGCGTAACGAATATTTTGTCACTATGCCCTCAATACATACCGACTGGACGTTTTTACAACGCGTGTGCCAGAGTGCCGGATTCTCGCCGATGATTATCCGTGAGGTAATGGAGCCGCAAACGGTGCTGGCGATGGTCAGTATGGGGATCGGCATTACGCTCATCGCCGATAGCTACGCGCAGATGGCATGGCCGGGGGTTGCGTTTCGTCCGCTGGAAGAGCGGATACCCGCTGATTTGTATATCGTCTATGACCAGCATCAGGCGACGCCTGCGCTGGAGAAACTGGTTGCGGCGCTAGTGAATTAAGCGTCATTGCCGGATGGCAAGGTAAAAGGCTGCTCCGGCTTTGTGTATCGCAGATAGCAAAAAAGCGCCTTTAGGGCGCTTTTTTGCATTGGTGGGTCGTGCAGGATTCGAACCTGCGACCAATTGATTAAAAGTCAACTGCTCTACCAACTGAGCTAACGACCCGAAGTGGTGGGTGATGACGGGATCGAACCGCCGACCCCCTCCTTGTAAGGGAGGTGCTCTCCCAGCTGAGCTAATCACCCACTTCGGTACTTCATTTTACGGCAAGAAATCCAGCTGGCGAGAAAGTGGTGGGTGATGACGGGATCGAACCGCCGACCCCCTCCTTGTAAGGGAGGTGCTCTCCCAGCTGAGCTAATCACCCACTTCTCAATTTCTTGCTACACGGCGGAGACTACGTAAAGTAGTTGGTGGGTGATGACGGGTTCGAACCGCCGACCCCCTCCTTGTAAGGGAGGTGCTCTCCCAGCTGAGCTAATCACCCCCGCTGTGTGGAGTCGCATTATAGGGAGAGTTGGAAATGAGTCAACGCCTTTTCTAAATAATTTGTTTGTTCGTCGTAAAATTAAACAAAACGATCGCAATGACATCTGTGGCGCATGATTTATAAACAAAAAGGGGAAAGCGTGACGTTGAAACGGTAACAACATTGAGGAATCAGCCCACGGTGTTAGAATATTCCCCCATAAAATCTAACGAACGCTGCCGCGTGTCGGCACCTTTATCAAACGTAAGGCCACTTCATGAAAATCAAAACTCGCTTCGCGCCCAGCCCGACAGGCTATCTGCACGTTGGCGGCGCGCGTACTGCTCTCTATTCCTGGCTTTTTGCACGTAACCACGGCGGTGAGTTTGTGCTGCGTATTGAAGACACCGATCTCGAGCGCTCAACGCCGGAGGCCATTGAAGCCATCATGGATGGTATGAACTGGCTGAGCCTGGAATGGGATGAGGGTCCGTACTTCCAGACCAAGCGTTTTGATCGCTACAACGCCGTCATTGATGAAATGCTGCAGGCGGGCACGGCCTATAAATGCTACTGCTCCAAAGAGCGCCTGGAAGCACTGCGTGAAGAACAGATGGCGAAAGGTGAAAAGCCGCGCTACGACGGTCGCTGCCGCCATGGCCACGAGCATCATGCAGACGACGAACCTTGCGTTGTCCGTTTTGCCAACCCGGAAGAGGGTTCCGTTGTTTTTGACGACCAGATCCGCGGTCCGATCGAATTCAGCAACCAGGAGCTGGACGATCTGATTATCCGTCGTACCGACGGTTCCCCGACCTACAACTTTTGCGTGGTGGTTGACGACTGGGATATGGAGATCACCCACGTTATCCGTGGCGAAGACCATATCAACAACACCCCGCGCCAGATTAACATCCTGAAAGCGCTGAATGCGCCGGTGCCGGTTTACGCCCACGTCTCGATGATTAACGGCGACGATGGTAAAAAACTCTCCAAGCGTCACGGCGCGGTCAGCGTTATGCAGTATCGCGACGACGGCTACCTGCCGGAAGCGCTGCTGAACTATCTGGTGCGTCTGGGATGGTCCAGCGGCGACCAGGAGATTTTCTCTCGCGAAGAGATGATTAAACTGTTCAGTCTGGGCGCGGTGAGCAAATCTGCCAGCGCGTTCAACACGGAAAAGCTGCAGTGGCTGAACCACCACTATATCAATTCGCTGGCCCCGGAATATGTGGCAACGCATTTACAGTGGCACATTGAGCAGGAAAATATCGACACCCGTAACGGGCCTCAGCTGGCTGATCTGGTGAAACTGCTGGGCGAACGTTGCAAAACGCTTAAAGAGATGGCAGCGAGCTGCCGCTATTTCTATGAAGATTTCGCCGAGTTTGATGCCGATGCGGCGAAAAAACATCTGCGTCCGGTTGCCCGCCAGCCGCTGGAAATGGTGCGCGACAAATTAGCCGCCATGAGTGACTGGACGGCCGAAAACGTCCACCACGCGATTCAGGCGACGGCCGATGAGCTGGAAGTGGGAATGGGAAAAGTGGGGATGCCGCTGCGCGTCGCGGTGACCGGTGCAGGCCAGTCTCCGGCGCTTGATGTCACCGTGCATGCAATCGGTAAGTCACGTAGCGTAGAACGAATCAATAAAGCGCTGGCCTTTATTGCTGAACGGGAAAGTCAACAATCCTGATAGTAATATCGGGTTTTATAAAACGGTGGGGCAAGCTAACCCCGCCGTTTTTTTTGCCTATTTTTTAGCATCAGCAATACCCAGTCGGGATAGAAACCCGCTGATCCCTTCGCGGGCAAGAAGATCGCGCAGGTGCAACTGCTCTGCGGGGGTCATCAGGTGCATGGTCTCGACAATCTGGCGCCAGATCGTATCAGCATCATTCACAAAGTATTTAACGACTGGTTCCGCCAGCTGGTTATCAAGGGTTAAATGGCGCAGCGCCGGGATATTTGCCAGGAAATCGATTACCGCTTTGTCGATGACAATCACGCGAGCGCGCCCGCCTTTCACACCGGGTATGGCTTCCGTCCGCCAGTTTTGCTCTCTGGCCCAACGGTTAATGGTTTGCCGGGCGAGATTAAGGCACTCGGCGAGCTCCGCTGGCGTCATTTTTTCTTTGAGTTTCATCATGATTTCACCGATCGCGGATACCCAGTCGGTTGAGTAGCCCGGTGATCCCCTCGCGTAGCAACAGCGACATAAACAGCTTTTGCTCACCCGGCGTCATCTCTTTACATAGCGTAAGCAGCAGAGATTCCAGATCGTTATCCGTTGCGGAATAGGGGACGGGGTTTTCGGCCACGCGCTGTGCGCTGCGGATAAACTCGCGAACCTGCTCATTAACATGTACGAGGCGCGCTTTACCGCCCTGTACGCCGGGTCGCGGGGAAGTTTGCCATCCCTCTTTGCGTACCCATTTGTTAATCGTTTGCCGACTGAAGCCAGTCAGATGCGCTATTTCTTCAGGTGTCATTCGTTCCTTGAGCATACTATTTCCTGAGTAAATATGTGGGAATTAGTTGCACATGTTATAGCATCCTTTTAAAGGAAAGCGTGACATGTTTAGCTTCTGGCTGCGATAAGGCTCGCAATGTCAGCCGTTTGCCTGCTTTTTCAGCGATCAAATAGCTGGGATTGATTTTGCCGTTGACACCTGGCGAAGGAATTCATATTATGCCGCCCGTCAACACGACACGCTTTACGTTACGGGGCTATAGCTCAGCTGGGAGAGCGCTTGCATGGCATGCAAGAGGTCAGCGGTTCGATCCCGCTTAGCTCCACCAAAACCTGCACCCATCAGGTTTGGTTCGTAAAGAGGTCCTGTGGGGCTATAGCTCAGCTGGGAGAGCGCTTGCATGGCATGCAAGAGGTCAGCGGTTCGATCCCGCTTAGCTCCACCAAATTCGGAACCCTCGCTACGGCGGGGGTTTTTTGTTTGTCTGCTGGAGGAAATGTAAAGCATTCTTTGAATAAGTCAGCAAACCTCTGCGTTAAGTAATTTCAGATTTTTTCACTATTTAAAATCTTGCCTGCCTTTATTAAGCAACATAATATCTGTTGCCTAAATATATTTATTGCAGCCGGAGTTTTAATTAACAATAATGATTGATCATCTTAACATTAAGATCAAAAAAACTCTGCTGGCTTTCCTGGTCTGCCTTATAGCAATTCCGCTGTCCCGATTTATTTCGCCGCAAACCATTATTGACGGAAATCAAATTTATTTGGCATGGTTACCGCTGAGCTTAATGTATTCGGTGCTTTTTATTTTTGGCCGCTACGCCGTTGCGCCATTGATAATCGCGTTTGCGATCACCAACGCCTGGATAATCGATCTGACGCTAGCCCAGGCGCTGATCCTGCTATTCTGCCAGCTCTTTTCGGTTTTCGTCTCCTGCGCTATTGTCCGCTTTCAGCTTGGAAGGCGCTGGCGCGCCGGGCTGACGGCAAAACATATGGGCGCGAGGATTTTTTGGGGAGGCTTTTTCGCTCCCCTCCTGTTGAAGGTCACTATGTACCTGGCGGGGCGTTTTTTTTCGTTTCCGCTGGCGATCTCCAGCTATTTCGGCAATATGTCAGTTATTTACACCATTATCGATATACAAAGCCTGATTAGCGCCGCATTAATTTTTACGACATTCTTTTATTATCCGTTGCGGATGATTATCAGTCCGCATTATGCGCGAGCATTCTGGCGCAATCTTTGTCACGCGTGGCGGACGCGCGAGCAGCGGGTATTTACGTTGTATTGGTTTGTGGCCCTGGCGGCAATATTACTGGTGCTGTGTACGCCTTATGATTCTGTTTTTATTGCCGGTTATTTAGTCCCGCTTATTTTCATTTTATACTTCATTGGTATTAGCCGCCTGGGACATACGCTGATTCGCATTTCATGGTCCGTTTCCGCCTTTTTACTCGTGGCGTATAACCAGAATTTTTTACATGGGGTACAAACTGAATATTCACTATCATTTGTTCTTTCAGTACTAATTTGTTTCACTATCTGCCTGTTTTATATGGCGGATATCTATGCTCGCAGTGAAAGAATGAAGCTCAGGTGGCGAGATCAGGCGGAAGAAGATCCGCTAACCGGTTTACCGAATCTACGCGCGCTGGAGAGCCACCTGCAGCGAAACCCTGCTGTTGCCATCAGCAGCCTGCGTATTCAGAATCTGGATTTTCTGAGTCGTCATTACGGCATGATGATGAGAGTAGAGAGCAAAAGGCAGATTGCCCGCAAACTACAGCCGCTATTGGCTCAGGGAGAGCGCATATATCAGCTCCCCGGCAGCGAGCTGTTGCTGGTGCTTAATGGCCCGGAGCCAGAGGCGCGTTTAAATCATATTGTTTCCACGCTTAACCATAAAAAGTTTAGCTGGAACAACCAGGCGTTGGATCTGGAATTTGGCGCATCATGGGGCGGCTACGGCGGTAAAGAATCCGAGCTTCATCCGATGCTCGGTCAGCTTAGCTGGTTATCGGAGCAGGCCGGGGCGGGGCGGCGCGTATTAGCGCTGGACGCGGCGCAAGAGCAGATATCCGATCAAACAAGCGAACAGGTACGGCTGCTGGCGAAAATTAAACAGGCGCTTAGCGAGCGTGGAGTGGTGCTGTACGCCCAGCCTATCCGGAATGCCTGCGGAGAAGGGTACTATGAGATACTTAGCCGTATGCGCTGTGGTAATACCATCATTACGCCCGATAGGTTTATTCCACTGATTGCGCAATTTAACCTGAGCCAGCGTTTTGATATGCAGGTACTGGAAACGCTGTTTAGTTCGCTCAAAAACCACCACGGTCGGCATTTCTCCGTTAACCTGCTGCCCTATACGCTGATGCAAAAGGATAGCGCGGCGCAAATCATCGCTCTGTTTAAACGCCATAACCTGTCGGCAGAGGCGATAACGATTGAGGTTACCGAGGAGCAGGCATTTTCCGATGTTGAGACCAGCATGCATAACATCCAGCTGCTGCGAGATTTCGGCTGCGGCATCGCGATTGATGACTTTGGTACCGGCTACGCTAACTACGAGCGCCTGAAAAGCCTGCAGGCCGATATCCTGAAAATTGACGGCTGCTTCGTGCGTGATATCGAGACCGATCCGCTGGATGCCATTATGGTCAAATCTATTATTGAAATGGCCAAGGTTAAGAAAATGAAGGTGGTGGCGGAATATGTTGAAACGCCTGAGCAGCGGGAAAAGCTTCTTGAGTTAGGCGTTGATTATTTGCAGGGGTATCTGATCGGTAAGCCGCTGCCGTTGAGCGAACTGCGGACATGAAAAAGCCGGGACTTGCCCGGCTTTCGCTAATTACAGTACCAGCGCGGCGATAGACGCAGAGAGCACGCTCACCAGCGTAGAACCGTACACCAGCTTCAGGCCGAAGCGGGAAACCACGTTACCTTGCTCTTCATTCAATCCTTTAATTGCCCCGGCGATAATACCGATAGAGGAGAAGTTAGCGAAGGAGACCAGGAAGATAGAGATGATGCCTTCCGCACGCGGAGAGAGCGTGGCGGCAACTTTCTGCAGATCCATCATGGCGACGAATTCATTAGAAACCAGTTTGGTGGCCATAATACTCCCTACCTGCAGCGCTTCACCCGCCGGTACGCCCATAACCCAGGCTACCGGATAGAAGATATAGCCGAGGATCCCCTGGAAGGAGATGCTATAGCCGAACCAGCCGGTGACGGTGGCGAACAGGGCGTTCAGCGCGGAAATCAGCGCGATGAAGCCAATCAGCATGGCGGCAACGATAATCGCCACTTTAAAGCCCGCCAGGATGTATTCACCCAGCATCTCGAAGAAGCTTTGGCCTTCATGCAGGTTGGACATCTGCAGGTTTTCTTCGCTTTCGTCGACGCGGTACGGGTTAATCAGCGACAGAACGATAAAGGTGCTGAACATGTTCAGTACCAGCGCCGCGACCACATATTTCGGCTGCAGCATGGTCATGTACGCGCCCACGATAGACATGGAGACGGTAGACATCGCGGTCGCCGCCATGGTGTACATGCGGTTGCGGGACATCTTGCCAAGAATATCTTTATAAGCGATGAAGTTTTCGGACTGGCCCAGAATCAGGGAGCTGACAGCGTTAAAGGATTCCAGCTTGCCCATACCGTTGATTTTGGACAGGACGGTACCGATAGCGCGAATGACGATAGGCAGAATGCGAATATGCTGCAAAATACCGATCAGCGCGGAAATAAAGACGATCGGGCACAAAACTTTCAGGAAGAAGAACGCCAGACCTTTGTCGTTCATGTTGCCGAAGACGAAATTTGTCCCTTCATTAGCGAAACCGAGGAGTTTTTCAAACATCTCGGAGAAGCCCTTCACAAAACCCAGGCCAATGTCAGAGTTCAGGAAGAACCAGGCCAGCAGCACTTCAATGACCAGCAGCTGAATGACATAACGAATACGAATCTGCTTACGGTTGTGGCTGACCAACAGGGCCAGAATGGCCACCACTACGATCGCGAGAATAAAGTGCAGGACGCGGTCCATATTTGCTCCAAATATGAGGCAGGTTAAATTTCTGTGCACATTCTATGTAACAAGCGCAAAGAAAACGAGAGCTAGCACGCACTATTGCAAGGATATGTGACTAATGGCAAAAATAGTGATCAACCATGCATTTTTGTTATGTTACGTAAAGGTTTTAAAAGTTGCTCTCTTGTACTATTCTGGTGATTAATTAAAAGCGTTTATCAGTTCCCCCGGTTTTTCAGTTGCCGACCCGCTATCGTTCCCTCCTATCATAGCAATCATTATCACCATTCCAAATGAACTTGATAATCATTCGCATTTTGGTAGCATGAAACATAGCAAAGGCTATATTTCCAGAGGCAGAAAATGACAAACAGTCGCGTTGAGAATAGCAGCGGTCGCGCAGCGCGCAAGATTAAGCTCGCCCTGATGGGGCCGGCGTTCATTGCTGCCATCGGCTATATCGATCCGGGTAACTTCGCCACCAACATCCAGGCCGGCGCCAGCTTTGGCTACCAGCTGCTGTGGGTGGTGGTATGGGCTAACCTGATGGCGATGCTGATTCAGGTGATGTCGGCGAAGCTGGGCATCGCCACCGGAAAAAATCTGGCGGAGCAAATTCGCGACCATTATCCGCGTCCTGTGGTGTGGTTTTACTGGGTGCAGGCCGAAATTATCGCGATGGCGACCGATCTTGCCGAGTTTATTGGCGCGGCTATCGGATTTAAGCTGGTTCTCGGCGTGTCATTGCTGCAGGGCGCGGTGCTGACGGGGATTGCGACGTTTCTGATTCTGATGCTCCAGCGTCGCGGTCAAAAGCCGCTGGAAAAAGTGATTGGCGGGCTACTGCTGTTCGTCGCGGCGGCGTATGTCGTAGAGCTTATCTTCTCTCAGCCCGCGCTGGCGCCGTTAGCGAAAGGGATGCTCGTTCCATCTCTGCCGACCAGCGAGGCGGTGTTTCTTGCCGCCGGGGTGCTGGGAGCGACCATTATGCCGCATGTCATCTATTTACACTCGTCGCTCACTCAGCACCTGCATGGAGGCACGCGCAAAGATCGCTATAACGCCACGCGCTGGGATGTGGCGATTGCCATGACCATTGCTGGTTTTGTCAACCTGGCAATGATGGCGACCGCCGCCGCGGCCTTCCATTTCAACGGCCACACCGGAGTTGCCGACCTCGATCAGGCCTATCTGACGCTTGAACCCTTGCTGAGCCACGCGGCAGCCACCATCTTTGGCCTGAGTCTGATTGCGGCGGGTTTATCTTCTACGGTTGTTGGGACCCTGGCGGGGCAGGTGGTGATGCAGGGCTTTATCCGCTTTCATATCCCGCTGTGGTTTCGTCGGGCGATCACCATGCTGCCGTCGTTTATCGTGATTTTAATGGGCCTGGATCCCACGCGTATTCTGGTGATGAGCCAGGTATTGCTGAGTTTCGGTATTGCCCTCGCGCTGGTGCCGCTGCTGATATTCACCAGCGACTCGCGCCTGATGGGCGATCTGGTCAATTCCCGGTGGGTAAAACTGCTGGGGTGGGCGATTGTCGCAGTCGTTGTGGCGCTTAACGGCTGGCTGATTGTTGGGACGATATTTAGTTAAACGCGACAACGAGAAAGGGAGCCGGATGGCTCCCTTTTACAATAAATATTAATGATGACCGTGGCCGTGGCCGTGGCCGTGGCCATGTCCGCGACCGCCTGGTCCACGACCCCAACCGCCGCGTCGGTCATCACGATCATTCCAGCCTTCACGATAGCCGCGCTCGTAGGCTTTACGTTTATCCCAGCCGCGATGCCAGCCGTTATCGTGACGACGCCAGCGGTTATCGCGCCATTCATAGTGTCTACGCCAATAATCACGGTCGCGCCAGCCGCCACCGTCCCAGTAGTTACCATAATTGTCGCGATCGCCAATTTGTAATTTTATTGATGGCAACAGGGTGATTTCACCAGCATTAGCGACCAATGGCGCTGAAGCCAGAAGCACTGCAGCCAAAATCAGTGACCTGAACATACTCTTCTCCTTCACGATCGGGGCCGTTGTCGGCCTGTTAACCTGATATTACGGGGCGGTAAAGCCCCGTCGTATCGGAGGAACTCCTAAATCGCCAGTGAGAGCACTTTTTGCTAAAGTAACAATGAATTTACACCGCAAGGATCGCGTCGATGGTTGCCCGCTCTTCGGCGCTGAAATGGCGGTTTTCCAGCATGCCAACCGCATCGTCGAGCTGCGAGGTTTTACTGGCGCCAATCAGTACCGAAGTGACTTTCTCATCGCGCAGCACCCAGGCCAGCGCCATCTGCGAAAGCTTCTGTCCGCGGGATTCGGCCAGCGCGTCCAGCTGGCGAACTTTTTCCAGTTTGCTTTCGGTAAGCTGATCCGGTTGCAGGAACCGGCTACCGCTGGCGGCGCGGGAGTCAGCCGGAATGCCGTGCAGGTAACGGTTGGTTAACTGGCCGCCCGCCAGCGGTGAAAACGCTATACTTCCCACCCCCGAGGTGTGCAGGAAATCCAGTAATCCCTCTTCGACCCAGCGTTCAAACATCGAATATTTTGGCTGATGAATCAGGCACGGCGTGCCGAGATCGTTAAGGATGTTGACGGCTTGCCGGGCCTGTTCGAGCGGATAATTAGACAAGCCGACGTACAGCGCCTTGCCCTGGCGGACGATGTGGTCCAGCGCGCGCATGGTTTCCAGCAGCGGCGTTTCGGGGTCAGGGCGGTGGTGGTAGAAAATGTCGATATAGTCCAGGCCCATTCGTTTAAGGCTTTGATCGAGGCTGGCGATCAGGTACTTGCGCGATCCCCAGTCGCCATAGGGGCCGTCCCACATGGTGTAACCGGCTTTGCTGGAGATGATCAGCTCATCGCGATAGGGCAAAAAATCCTCTTTCAGAATACGGCCAAAATTGCTCTCCGCCGATCCCGGCGGTGGCCCGTAGTTATTGGCTAAATCGAAATGGGTTATGCCGAGATCGAATGCGTGACGCAGAAGCTGACGGCTGGTTTCCACCCGCGTTTCATCGCCAAAATTATGCCAAAGCCCCAGAGAAACTGCCGGTAGCTTTAGTCCGCTATGACCGCAGCGGCGGTATTCCATCGTTTGATATCGCGTGGCGTTTGCCTGGTAAACCATACTTCCTCCGCAGATAAAACAGGGTTGTGTATACGTTTACACTAAAGAATCTTTGGCGCCGAGTATACTCCCTGAACGCGTAAATTTTACTTGCCACCGCATTTGTTGGGTGCAATGTGGACAGCGCAACTGCTTATTCAATACTCAACTTATCTGCATGAGAGGAGAGTGGGGATATGCAACCGACTTACACCATTGGCGATTATCTGCTGGATCGTCTCGTAGACTGCGGTATAGACCGCTTGTTTGGCGTACCTGGTGATTACAATTTACAGTTTCTCGACAGCGTTATTGCGCATCGGAATTTAGGGTGGGTGGGTTGTGCAAATGAGCTAAACGCGGCCTATGCCGCTGATGGCTATGCGCGTATCAAGGGCGCAGGCGCGCTGTTGACCACCTATGGCGTCGGCGAGCTGAGCGCGCTGAACGGCATCGCCGGGAGCTACGCTGAACATGTACCGGTCCTGCATATCGTCGGTGCTCCCTGTACCGGCGCCCAGCAGCGCGGCGAGCTGCTGCACCATACGCTTGGCGATGGCGATTTCAGCCATTTTTCGCGTATGAGTGAACAAATTACCTGCTCTCAGGCGGTGCTGGCGGCGGGAAATGCCTGCCATGAAATAGACCGGGTTCTGAGCGAAATGCTCACCCATCATCGTCCTGGTTATCTGATGCTGCCGGCCGATGTGGCGAAGGCAAAGACCACGCCGCCTGCTCATCGTTTGCTTATTCAGGGGCTGCCCGCCGATGAGAACCAGCTGGCGGGTTTCCGCGAGCACGCCGGACGGATGCTAAGAAGCAGCCGTCGCGTATCGCTGCTGGCCGATTTTCTCGCCCAGCGCTATGGGTTACAAAACGCTCTTCGTGAGTGGGTGGCGAAGGTACCCGTTGCTTACGCCACGATGCTCATGGGCAAAGGTCTTTTTGATGAGCAACAGAGCGGTTTTGTCGGGACGTATAGCGGGATAGCCAGTGCGGAGGAGACTCGCGATGCTATCGAAAACGCGGATACCATTATTTGTATCGGTACGCGTTTTACCGACACTATTACCGCCGGTTTTACCCAGCACCTTCCACTGGAAAAAACGATAGAAATACAGCCCTTTGCCGTTCGGGTTGCCGATCGCTGGTTCAGCCGGATTCCCATGGAAAAGGCGCTCGCCATTTTAATCGAGCTCTCTGCCAGCCTGGCGGCAGAATGGGTTTCGCCGAATATTCAGGCGCCCGGCGTGAGCGGCGCGCCAGAGGGGAGCCTGACGCAGAAAAACTTCTGGAATACGGTACAGAAACAGCTCCGTCCTGGAGATATTATCCTTGCCGATCAGGGTACCGCCGCTTTTGGCGCCGCTGCGCTTAAGCTTCCGGTCGACGCGACGCTGATCGTCCAGCCGTTATGGGGATCGATAGGCTTTACCCTTCCTGCGGCCTACGGGGCGCAAATCGCGGCAGCGGAGAGAAGGGTGGTGCTGATTGTTGGCGATGGCGCTGCGCAGTTAACTATTCAGGAGCTGGGATCGATGCTCAGAGATAAGCAGCGTCCGCTGATTTTGTTGCTCAACAACGAAGGCTATACGGTCGAGCGCGCGATTCACGGTCCCGAGCAACGCTACAACGATATTGCGCTCTGGGACTGGAATCGTCTGCCTGACGCTTTCGCTCCGGACGTCCCCTCCCGCTGCTGGCGAGTGACGCGCACGCAGGAACTACAGGAAGCGATGAATAGCAGCGTCGCCTCAGACAGGCTGACGCTGGTGGAGGTGATACTGCCAAAAATGGATATCCCCGATTTTCTGCGTACGGTCACTCAGGCACTGGAAGAGAGAAACAGCCGCGTTTAATCGTTGGGGCGTTTGGCGATCATCAGCGGTTTCCCGGCAAGTAATAGCCAGGCGGGAAGCATAACGATGCACAGCAGCGGAAGTAACGTGGAGTCTGGCACCACGACCGCTGCCATAAACAGGCTCAACCAGCCATCGCGCGTCACCACCAGCGTCAGTCCGAGGATCGCGCAGGAAACGGTGATAGCGGCCGGGACGGCATCCACGTGCGCGTGAAGCATCAGTCCGAGCGCGACGCCGACGAACACCGCCGGGAAAATCCGCCCGCCGCGAAAGCCGCAGGCGGCAGCCAGCACCAGCGCCGCCATCTTCACCAAAGCAATAAGCATGAAATCGCTGGCGGTCAATGTCTGGCTAAAGGCTAATTGCTGCATTTCTTCGAGGCCTTTGAACAGGGTAATATGTCCACCGATGACGCCCAGGATCCCCAATAAAAATCCGCCAATACCGAGGGTTAAGATCGGATTTTTCAGCCGTTGCATCAGCGCGTGTAAACGCGGTAAGCACCAAACGCCAACCATGCCGACGGCAATAGCAATAAGCGTAACGATAGCCCCGCTAAAGATATCGACAAGCTGCCACTGATTGTACTGCGCGATAGGTAACGAAAAATTGGGGTGGAAAAATAGCCCGGTGGTCAAAGAGCCCGCCGCCGCGGCAAGCAATGGTGCGAAGAGCCGGTCCCAGAGCGGGACATCGTTACTGCTGTTCAGCGTTTGCGAAAAGATCAGCGCCGCAGCAACAGGCGTACCGAATAGCGCTCCGATGGTGCCGGAAGAGGCGAGGATCGTCCAGTCGAGCGCGCTGACGCGGGGGAAAATGCGTGAACCAAGGGCCACCGTCAGAGCGATATTAATTACCATAATAGGATGTTCCGGCCCCAGGCTAACGCCGCCTGCCAGGCCAATTATCAGCGCCGCGAGCAGGCCGGGCAGCGCGCTGGGGCTCACCGGGGCGCCAATGAGCGACTCGGTGGCCGGATCGGGTCCGGCGTGCCCTGGGCTAAAACGTACGACCAGACCTACGGCAATGCCGGTGCAGGTGAGAATAGCGATCGTCCAGAAAGGGCCGCTGGCGTTCATGCCCAGAGCTCCTGGCAGGTTACTCCAGAGAATCTTCTGCAACATGGCTGCCGTTTTCATCGCCACAATCAATACCAGGCTGGCAGCAATACCGATCACGATTGCGGGTATCGATAATAACAGCATCGTTCTGGCGCGCGGGTGCAGCATGAAAATATCCTTCTGAAAATTTCGAAGCACTACTTTGCCCGTACGCGTTTAGGACGTTGGCGCAAATGGTGCTGAAACGATAAAGTAACGAGGTAGCCTGACGATCGTGCCGCACAATATTTTCATAAATTACAGCCTAACTGTGACATGGGTCGCTAAACAAAGGGCACTTATACGTTGGTCGTTGTTGTTAGGTCGTCATGAATTTAGAGTGTGCCAAAGAATCATTTTGACTTTAGCGGAGCCGTAACGGAATGACAAAATTTGCTTTAGTAGGGGACGTTGGCGGAACGAATGCCCGTCTGGCGTTATGCGATCTTACAAGCGGGGAAATATCCCGTGCCAAGACCTATTCCGGGCTCGATTATCCCAGTCTTGAAGCCGTTGTTCAGGTCTATCTGGAAGAGCATAACGTCCAGGTAGAAGACGGCTGTATTGCCATCGCCTGTCCGATTACCGGCGACTGGGTGGCGATGACCAACCACACCTGGGCATTTTCTATCGCTGAGATGAAAAAGAACCTGGGTTTCTCGCATCTGGAAATCATTAACGATTTTACTGCGGTGTCGATGGCAATCCCCATGCTGAAAGCTGAACATCTGATTCAGTTTGGCGGCGCGAAGCCGGTGGAAGGTAAGCCGATTGCCGTCTATGGCGCAGGTACCGGGCTGGGCGTTGCTCATCTGGTACATGTTGATAAACGCTGGGTGAGTCTGCCGGGCGAGGGCGGCCATGTGGATTTCGCGCCCAATAGTGAAGAAGAAGGCATTATTCTGGAAGAGCTGCGTTCCGAGCTAGGGCACGTCTCCGCCGAACGCGTATTATCTGGGCCCGGGTTGGTCAATCTTTATCATGCGATCGTGAAGTCTGATGGGCGTCTGCCGGAAAACCTGCAGCCTAAAGATGTCACCGAACGCGCGCTGGCCGATACCTGCATCGATTGTCGTCGCGCCCTGTCGCTGTTTTGCGTCATTATGGGGCGATTTGGCGGTAACCTGGCGCTGACGCTCGGTACCTTTGGCGGCGTGTATATTGCTGGCGGCATTGTGCCGCGTTTCCTCGAATTCTTTAAAGCGTCCGGTTTTCGCGGCGGATTTGAAGATAAAGGCCGGTTTAAAGCCTTCGTCCAGGATATTCCGGTGTATCTGATCGTTCACGACAATCCGGGACTGCTGGGCTCCGGCGCGCACCTGCGTCAGACGCTCGGGCAGGTTCTGTAAGCGCCGAATCTTACCCGAATAAAACGTTTATTTGGGTAAGAAATCCTACAGATGCATGAGCTGGCGAAACTCTTTCACCTTGCTGCGGCTCACCGGAACCTGAAACTCAAGGTCACGAAGCCGCAGAATATAGGTGTTGTTGAACCAGGGTTCGATTTCGCGAATTTTGTTCAGATTGACGCAGTACGAGCGGTGACAGCGAAAAAAGTGTGCGGGCGGCAGCTTGTTGCAGAATTCCGTGATATTCATCGGCATCACGAACGATTCCTTCCGGGTATAAACAAACGTCATCTTTTCATGTGCTTCCGCGTAGTAAATATCGTGGATGCTGGTGACGATAATCCGCTCATCTTTAATCAGATTAATCGTGTCGTTTTCCCGGGTCGGATTGGGCGCTGCTCCGGTAGCTGTGCTAGCCTGCTGCTGTTGCAGCCAGGCGCCGGTCAGCTTTTGCAGCATGTTGATAATGCGCGATTCCTGGTAGGGTTTAAGGATGTAATCGAACGCCTCCAGCTCAAAGGCTTCCACCGCATGCTCTTTCCACGCGGTAATAAAAACGATAAAGGGCTTATGCGCGAACTGGCTGATGTTTTGCGCCAGCAGTACGCCATCCAGCGACGGGATGTTGATATCGAGAAAAATAGCGTCGACTTTGTTGTGCTGTAAAAACTTCAGCACATCGAGTCCGTCGTCAAAGGTACCGACAATCTCCATTTCGCTATGGGTATTAATCAACCAGGTGAGCTCTTGCTGCGCGAGGAACTCATCTTCCACAATGATGACTTTCATTTTATCTCCGCTCATGACAGCAGCGACTCCGTAGCCACCTGAGGCGCGTATTGGGTTGGCACATAGAAAGCGATTTCGGTCCCCGGCGTCAGGCGTCGGATATGCAGGCCTTCTCCGTACAGTAGCTTGACCCGGTGATGAACGTTGAGTAAACCGATTTTATTTCCCGGCATTTCGTCAGCTTCTACCCTTGCTACCACCGCGGGGTCGATACCGTTCCCCGTATCGCGAACGCTAATCCGTACTCGATTCCCGCACTCATTAATGCCGATGGTCACCACGCCTTTTCCTTTGCAGGGCTGAATTCCGTGGACGATAGCATTCTCCACCAGCGGCTGAATAAGCAGGCTGGGGATCATAAAACTGACTTCATCATCAATATCATAAATCACCGTCAGCTTATCGCCGAAGCGAGCCTGTTCAATCGCGATATAATCCTTGATTTGATACAGCTCCCTTTTGATATCTATTTGTTCATCATCTTTTAATTCAATGTTGTAGCGTAAATAGCGCGACAAATTAAAAATTAGCTGACGCGCGGTGTCTGGATTCATGCGAATCGACGACGAAATGGCGTTCAGGGCATTAAATAAGAAATGGGGATTAATTTTACTCTGCAGCGCGCGCAGTTCGGCTTTATTGGCCATTTCTCGGAGCTGTTCAGCGCGGGAGACCTCCAGCTGCGTGGAGATGATTTGCGACAGGCCAATCGCCATTTCCTGCAATGAAGAGGTGATGCGGTGCGCGTGGCAGTAATAGATTTTTAGCGTACCGGTGACGACGCCTTTTTCCCACAGCGGAATGACCAGCATGGAGTGTATTTCCGGCGTCCGATGAGCTTCATCATTGTTTTTGATAATGATTTTTCCATAGCGGATCGCCTGCTGCGTCGTCGGGCTGATAACGTCGTCGTTATCGCGGTAGTTGATTTCCCCGACACCGACGTAGGCCATCACCTGCTGGGTATTGGTAATGGCGACAGCATCGGCATTGATATCGCGGCGGATAATATCGCATACCTGACGCAGGGACTCGCTATTGACGTGGCGAAACAGCGGTAGCGTTTTGTTGGCGATGTCGAGCGCCAGTTTTGCCTGGCGGGCGGCGCTGGCTTCCTTTTCTCCCTCAACGCTCTGCACCAGCAAAACGATAAAGCCGATACATACGCTGCCGAGGATCATCGGAATACCGATTTTTGACACGATATCGATCCCCAACGCCAACGAAGGCGCCCATACGACCACGAGGATCATGGTTAACGTCTCACATAGCATCCCGGCGAGGATCCCCGCTTTCCAGCGCTGCGCTTTCGGTACTTTACGACTGATAAAACCGGAGAGCAGACCGGCGACGATGCTGGTAATAAAACAGGGGACGGCGGTGACGCCATCGATATCGATCAGGTAGCGATGTATCCCGGCGATCGCGCCGACAATCGCCCCAACCCAGGGACCGAATAGGATCCCGCCGGACATGACTGCGATAATACGCACGTTGACCAGCGATCCTTCGACCGGTACGCCTGACCAGGTACTGAACAGGGCAAAGAGAGAGAAGATCGCGGTAACGGCCAGCAGCTCTTTTGGCGTATGCGCGGATTTATGCAGAAGTTCACGAAACAGGCGCAGGCGAATGAGGAAAAAGAGACAAATCAGCATTAATGCCGCACGGTCAAAAACCGCCAGCAGCATAGTAAATATTTCGTGCATGTATGCGCCGTGTTAATCGCGAGAAAGCAATATGATAGAAAACCTCGCGGCAGAAGGCCAGCTGAAGGGATGAATAGGGAAAAGTATTACAAATAAAAGGGGATTAATGATAAAGGCCTGAGATTCAACAGCGTCTACCGATGAGAAATGATTCAAGTAAAATTATAGATATCAATATGTTAATTTTAATGAGTTAAGCGAGGTGGGTAAAGAACATTGCTGCCCTATTTTGCTGAACTGATGCCCGTTTTTAACGCCAGAATTTTTTTTTGCCTTTCCCCTCGACAGCGGGAATTTTTTCGGGTTATTTTCTAAACGTGCTGCACATGCAGCAGCGTCGCTCGGACGGTCCGGGCGCTAACGTTAATCCGAGGAATCTATGGCTGAATTCAGTCCTGAACGCCGTTTTACGCGTATCGATCGTCTCCCCCCGTACGTTTTTAATATCACCGCTGAACTGAAAATGGCTGCGCGACGCCGCGGCGAAGATATTATTGATTTCAGCATGGGTAACCCCGATGGCGCGACCCCGCCGCATATCGTCGAGAAGCTATGCACCGTTGCCCAGCGTCCCGATACGCACGGCTATTCCACCTCTCGCGGAATTCCGCGCCTGCGCCGGGCGATTTCACGTTGGTATCAAGAGCGTTATAACGTTGAGATCGATCCGGAATCAGAAGCGATAGTGACCATTGGTTCAAAAGAGGGCCTGGCGCATCTGATGCTGGCGACGCTTGACCATGGCGACACCGTACTGGTGCCCAATCCCAGCTATCCTATTCACATTTACGGTGCGGTGATCGCCGGAGCCCAGGTGCGCTCGGTACCTCTGGTTGAAGGCGTAGATTTCTTTAACGAGCTTGAGCGCGCCATTCGTGAGAGTTACCCGAAGCCGAAAATGATGATCCTCGGTTTCCCTTCCAACCCGACCGCGCAGTGCGTCGAACTGGAGTTCTTTGAGAAAGTCGTGGCGCTGGCGAAGCGTTATGACGTACTGGTTGTGCACGATCTGGCCTACGCCGATATTGTTTATGATGGCTGGAAAGCGCCCTCTATTATGCAGGTTCCCGGTGCGCGAGATGTCGCCGTCGAATTCTTTACGCTATCGAAAAGCTACAATATGGCGGGCTGGCGTATCGGCTTTATGGTTGGCAACAAAACGTTGGTTAATGCGCTGGCGCGTATTAAAAGCTACCACGACTACGGCACCTTCACCCCTCTACAGGTTGCAGCCATTGCGGCGCTTGAAGGCGATCAGCAGTGCGTTCGCGACATTGCCGAGCAGTATAAGCGCCGTCGCGATGTGCTGGTGAAAGGGCTGCATGAGGCCGGATGGATGGTGGAATGTCCGAAGGCGTCAATGTATGTATGGGCGAAGATCCCTGAACAGTATGCGGCGATGGGCTCGCTGGAGTTCGCTAAAAAGCTGCTGCAGGATGCTAAAGTCTGCGTTTCGCCGGGTATCGGCTTCGGGGATTATGGCGATACCCACGTACGCTTCGCTTTAATTGAGAATCGCGATCGTATCCGCCAGGCGGTGCGCGGCATTAAATCCATGTTCCGTGCAGACGGACTGCTGCCCGCATCGACGAAGCTAACCAGCGAAAGCAACGAATAAAAAAAGGAGCCGAGAGGCTCCTTTTTTTAACACCGTTACAGCTAGATCATCAGGGCGAAAGTCCCGGCCCAAACGATGACCATAAAAGAAATGCCCATTAAAAAATATTTCACGACTCATCACTCCGCGATCTCGGCGAGACGCCTTAAATGAATTTGACCTTCGTTGTTTGTTCAACTATCGCTCACAAAAAATTCACTTTTTTCAAGGGCGATAGCTGTAAATTCTGAGCTCAAACTGCTCCAGATGGCGCTAATGTACGCCTAAAAAATGAGGGAAACAAGAGCCATTTTTTTATTAATTTTTAGTTACTTACGAGTGTCGTGATTCGACGACACATTAATTTCATTCGGTATTAAATTTTATTCTGGCGACGGCCATCAACGATGATTTTCGTACTGATATAGTTGTTTGATTTTGGGCTTTTTTCTGCCTGAAAGCGGGGGAGGGATAGCGGGCGGATTCAGGAAGTTAATCATTTCGAAAGGCGCTATTCGTACGAAGAGCGTGCGAGGGTGAAAAGTAATGCTAAGACACAAGCGCGAAATAAAACCGTAGAGCCGATAAGCGATAAGGCCAGTGCCTTTAAGCCTGGCCAGGATAGGTAACTGAAGCGCTCCGTTAGTTTGGCCGCTGCCCTCTGTACCAGCAGGATGCCGCTGACCAATACCCCTTCGCTTCGTCTGCGGAGTATGACGATGAAACAGGCAATGATTGCTTCTTCCCGCAATAAGCGTACGCCAACTGAAGATTTGACGGCTCCTGAACGACTGGAAAGATCCGTCTGGTTGATACAACGTTCAGGGAGTCGGAGCCATGCTGGTATGCACGAATTTGCCGCTATCGCCAGGCAAAGCGCTATGCTAGTTGATACGAGATAATTTAACTGAAGTAGCTAAAGATCATAGTAAAACAGGGGAGTGAAGTATAAAGCCAGCTAGCAGATGAAAAGATACTCCTGTACGCATTTTCAGCTATAAATTACCTTCTCTTCGGCAGCAGAGCACGGACTATTCTAATTGACATTTTTGTAATATCAGAGGGCGGCTATGGATCATTTATTGTATTGTTCAGCGCCGCGTTAACACTATCTATCTCATTTTTACTCTTTTCGCAAATCTCATATTACACATCAAGATTCTCATTAACGTAGAGGGATTTCTTATCGAGCTCAGGGTTTAATTTCATGAATTCATCAATGAAGTCAGTAAGGGTTTTATTTTGTAAAGTGAATTGAGGTTCATTAATGATCTTTTTATTTAAAATAATCGTGGGCTCCCTGGCGAGCTCAAGGGGGCGACTGCTTATGGTATGCTCATAAATCTTCTCTACATCCTTGCTGATAATGTAAATTTTATTGATCGATATTGGCAGATTACTACTATTATCTGGAGAAAAATGGCAAAAAAGAGTGTTGTTAGCAGGATTTATTGCACTAACCTCTTTTGCTAAATGGTTGTGTTCGGGGCATTCTAGCAGTTCTCCAAGATTTTTTGAGGTAACATACCAAAGCCCAGAAACAATCGCTTTAAGCTGGATTTGTATTGCATGGTTACCTTGCTGCGTCTCTATAGCCGAAACGCTATCTTTCAGCTCTAAAACTCGATCTACCCTGGAATAATACGACCATGTCGCTTCGTTTTTTTTTAAAGTATCGCTTTGATTCACACTATAAAGAGATCGTTTGTTTATGCTTTCTTTATTCTGAGTCAGAGCAATATTTAACGTTCCTGTGATGCTAGTTAATTTTACGCACAGGTTTATTGCACCGATATCATGCCAGTGGAGTAAATCTTCAATCTCACAATCTAGCAGCTTTTGCGCGCGGGAAATGGAACAATATTCTAACGGCGGGATATTGTTTTGTTTCCATATGTTTCTTTCGGTTTTACTAATCATAATTACTTTCTTCTTACGAGATGGTTACTTTTGTGTTGTTGATGTTAATTTGGCAGTGAAAATATCTTATACGGTATTTGTTAGTAATGCTTTGATGAATTAGCACGATTCATATGATTTTTAGCTTGAATTCACATTAATTCGAAGTCCTATAATTTGATATGAGCTATATGCTTATTATAATTCATATTATATATTTTTATTATGAATGATTTGTTTGTTATTTATTTGTTGAGGGCATTTAAATCTCATCAATAGCGCGTTCCTTGCTGGAACAACTCAATATTAGATGTTTATTTCCACTAACCGCTCTTACGGCCTGTGGCATGATAATATTCATCTGCCCTGAAGCATCAGGTCTGCAAGAATTTGTAGATCGGTTTCTTAAATCACCACTGGCCAGGCTTTGCTGGTGCACTGAAAGCGAAAAATGAAGGGCGTTACCTGAAGGGCGTTAACTGTTGGTCTGGAAAAACTGATGAGAATGTCCCCTGCAGGAATCGAACCTGCAACTAGCCCTTAGGAGGGGCTCGTTATATCCATTTAACTAAGGGGACGACGCGCCGCATTATAGCGTTATTTTCGGCGCGCGTTAAGCTTGTGCGGGCCAACTGCTTAATCTATAGCCACTTAGCGTTTATTTCTCTCTGCAGCGGCACGGGCTTTCTTCTCATGGCTCATGTCATTGCGGATCTGCGCATGGCTTAATAAAGCGAAAATAAAGGTCCCGCCGCATATGTTGCCGGCAAGCGTTGGCAGAGCGAAAGGCCAGATAAATTCCTGCCACGGTAGCGCTCCGTTGAACACCAGATAGAAAATTTCGACGCTGCCAACCACGATATGAGTGGTGTCTGCCAGGGCGATAAGCCACGTCATCAGGATGATGACGATAATCTTTGCGGAACCCGCGGCAGGAAACATCCATACCATGGTCGCGACCAGCCATCCGGAGATAATCGCATTGGCAAACATCTCCAGCGGCGGATTTTGCATCACCTTCAGGCTAATTTTGAGAAAAGCCTCGCGAGTGGGATCATCAAACACGGGCATCACATCGAACGCCCATGCGGCGATCGCGGTCCCGATCAGGTTACCGGCCAGCACGACTCCCCATAGACGCAACAGCAGGCCGATATTGCCGAGCGTGGGCTTATGCATAATCGGCAGGACGGCGGTCACGGTGTTCTCGGTAAACAGCTGTTGGCGAGCGAGGATGACAATTACAAAACCAAAGGTGTAGCCGAGATTTTCCAGCAAAAAACCACCGGGAAGTTCGCTAAGATGAACATGGAAGATACCTTTGGCGACCAGCGAAGCCCCCATTGAAAGTCCGGCGGCAATCGCTGACCATAGTAGCGCCATAGCATCGCGCTCAAGCTCTTTCTCACCTTCCTGGCGAATCACTTCATGGGTAGCCATTGCCTGTGAAGGCAGCCGTTCTTCATCAACCTCAATTTCTTCACCATTCTGTTTTTCATCACTTTCTACCTCAACATCTTCACTATCATGGTGAGTTTGCGGTTTCATCACTTTTCCTCAACGATGGGTCTTTATTATAATCGTAGAGCGGTTTCGGCTGTTCGGGTCGGATAAGCTCCTAAATTCTTCACAATGACAAGATTAGCAATACGGAAATTGCAAAATGTGTATAGAATCGGGACATCAACAATGATGCTAAAAAAGGCTATGCTGAAAGCAGGCACATGCTTACGGGCGATATCTTAATGGAGGCAGCTGTCCCCCGATAACCCCCAGCGATAGCTAAAATTAACAGGGAGACACCTATGAATTTTCGCCTGTCGGCGCTTGCGCTTGGCGCCACATTGCTGGTGGGATGCGCCAGTTCTAGTTCTGGCGATCAACCGCAGGGGCGTTCAGATCCGCTTGAAGGCTTTAACCGTACCATGTTCAACTTCAACTTTAATGTTGTCGATCCCTATGTCCTTCGCCCGGTCGCGGTGGCGTGGCGTGATTATGTTCCGCAGCCTGCGCGTAATGGTCTGAGTAATTTTACCAGCAACCTTGAAGAGCCGGCGGTAATGGTGAACTCCTTCCTGAAAGGCGATCCCTATAAAGGAATGGTGCACTTTACGCGTTTCTTCCTGAACACCATCCTTGGGATGGGGGGCCTGGTTGATGTGGCCGGGATGGCGAATCCGAAACTGCAGCGCGTTGAGCCTGCGCGCTTCGGTAGCACGCTGGGTCACTATGGCGTCGGTTATGGTCCATATGTGCAATTGCCTTTCTACGGCAGCTTCACCCTGCGTGATGAGGGGGGGGATATGGCGGATGACTTGTATCCGGTTCTTTCCTGGCTGACATGGCCGATGTCTATCGGTAAATGGATGGTTGAGGGCGTTGAAACGCGCGCGCAGCTGCTGGATTCAGACGGCTTGCTTCGTCAGTCCTCCGATCCGTATATCTTAATGCGTGAAGCCTACTTCCAGCGTCACGACTTTATCGCCAACGGCGGTAAACTTTCTCCGAATGAGAACCCCAACGCCCAGGCGATTGAGGGCGATCTTAAAGATATCGATTCACAGTAACCGACGGGTTGAAAGTAAAAAGGGTGAACATGATGTTCACCCTTTTTTGTTGCTGCTGAGGATCAGAAACGGTAGTTGAAGTTCGCGCCGTAGAGCCAGGCTTTACCTTCTGATTTAAAGGTATATGGCCCTTCTGTAAATTCAACGTGCTGACCGTGCATATAGGACACACCGACGTCGACTGAGGCATCTTTATTAAAGGCGTAAGTCGTACCGGCGCTGAGCCACAGGCGATCCTGGTCCGGAATAGAGATAGAGCGATTGGAAGCCGGTACCGGGCTATCATCAAAGGCGATACCGGTACGGAAGGTCCAGTTATCGTCATGATAATAGGTGGTACCCAGCGCGATACGGTAGGAATCTTTAAAACCTTCGTCTTTATAGAACAGTGTTTCGCCACCGCTGGTTTTGGTTGCTTTCAGCTCCTGGAACTGGCTCCAGCTGGTGTAAGCCAGACTGTAGTGAACGGCCCATTTTGGCGCCACGCGGTTATACCCTGAAATTTCCCACATTTCTGGCAGATTCAACGTCAGAGAACCGCCAATCGTGGAGCCGCCGGTGCCGTACGGCAGGCCCAGGCCCAGAGCAGAGTTGATGGGGTTGAGGGAAGACGGCAGGCTGCTCTTATAATCCCCATCAAAATCAACTTTAATTTCAGAGCGATAGGTCAAACCGTAGCGGTTGTTTTTATCGACTTCATATAAAATACCGGCATTCCAGCCGAAGCCCCATTCATCCCCCTTCAGACGAGCAATTTGGGTGTCGCGGCTGATACCGCCGGCCTGTTGACCAATTGCCGCCGCCTGAGCCGGGGAGAGTTTGCCTGCTTTCACCATTCCCGGTAGCTGAGCGCCGATGATATCCGGTAAATCGCCCGCATAGCGCTCTAATTTCGCCCGCGCGTAGACGGCGTCAAAGCCCAAACCAAAACTCCAGTGGTCGTTGAGGCGATATGCGCCGCTCAGGTTCAGGTTGAGCGTTTCGAGATCGGTCGTACCGCCCATCGAGCCTGCGGCAAAATCGTTGTTGAACTCGGTGGCTAAACCATAGTTCGACGTGAGGGAGGCCCCCCAACCGAACTGGTCGTTAATCGGCGCCACGAAGTGCAGATTCGGCACCCATGCGGTTGGCGCGATATTGTCCTGGCTGGCATCATTACCGATAACTGAACTGCCGGTGACGTTGACATCAGGATCGACGAAAATGGCGCCGCCCGAGAAGGTTGGACGGTCGAACATCATAATTAACGCCGGGTTACGGCTGGCGTTGCCCGCATCATCAGCAATAGCGCCTTCACCTGAATAGGCGCGACCAAGGCCCGATGAAGAGAATTCGTTAAGCTGAAAGCCTGCTGACCAGGCCTGGGTTGAAACCATTGCTACAGCCACTGCAAGGGCAGATTGGGTAAGGCGGGTTTTCTGGCTCATGCCCATAACCTCATAGAGTTATTTTTTATTTAAACAATGTTACATGCTGTAACAGGAGCGCGAAGTGTAGGGTCTGCTTTACAACAGAGAAATCAGACCAGTGCGCTGAGTATAGGTCTGACCAGATGATATGTTGCAAGTTTGTTTATAAGTTTTTTCAATTGTGATCTAAGAAACGCGATCCAGTTGGCAATTTTGCTGGGGCAGCTGATACCCAAAGTGGGCGGTTTTTGTTTTGGATCATTTTTAAGTGTGATTTCGGTCACTTATCCCGTTTGTCGCCATTAACGACTGGAGGCTGGCATGCCCTGGGCGTAAAATAAGCACATTGTTTGTCTGGCACTTTGAGTGCATATACAGAGGAAATCTACGATGAGTAAATGCAGTGCTGATGAAACCCCGGTTTGCTGCTGTATGGATGTTGGCACCATTATGGACAACACCGATTGCACCGCATCCTATAGCCGCGTGTTTGCGAACCGTGCCGAGGCAGAAGAAACGCTCGCCGCATTAAGCGAAAGAGCGCGTAACGTTGAATCTGAGCCGTGCAAAATCACCCCGACCTTTACAGACGTAGAGGGTGGCGTGAAGCTGGATATCGATTTCGTGTTCAGCTGTGAAGCTGAAACCCTGATTTTCCAGCTCGGCCTGCGCTAATCCTTTCCCCGGACGCCCCTCATGGCAGGGGCGTTACCTTTTCTAATCAATGTGTTTTGGCTCCCACTTTTTCGCTTCCCCGATTGGCTTAATGTAAAATATTAGTTAAAACTGTTATCAGGTCAGACCACTTTGTTTTATCGGTTAACAGGGGAGCGTTATGAGTCAGGCATTACCGCTAGTCACCCGCCAGGGCGATCGTATCGCGATAGTCAGCGGTTTACGTACTCCGTTTGCCCGACAGGCGACGGCTTTCCACGGCGTGCCGGCCGTTGATTTAGGTAAACTGGTGGTCGGCGAAATGCTGGCTCGCAGTACTATCCCCGCGGACATAATAGAACAGCTGGTATTTGGTCAGGTGGTGCAGATGCCGGAAGCGCCGAATATTGCCCGGGAAATTGTACTGGGGACCGGTATGAGCGTGCATACTGATGCCTACAGCGTCAGCCGCGCCTGCGCGACCAGCTTTCAGGCGGTGGCCAACGTCGCGGAAAGCCTGATGGCAGGCACTATTCGCGCGGGTATCGCCGGCGGGGCCGACTCCTCTTCCGTATTACCCATTGGTGTCAGCAAAAAACTTGCCCGAACGCTGGTGGATGCCAATAAAGCCCGTACGCTGGGGCAGCGCCTTAAGCTATTTTCCCGTCTGCGTTTTCGCGACCTTTTGCCCGTACCGCCAGCCGTTGCCGAATACTCAACCGGCCTGCGAATGGGGGATACCGCCGAACAAATGGCGAAAACCTGGGGTATCACCCGCGAACGGCAGGATGCGCTGGCGCTTCGTTCGCACCAGCTTGCCGCCAAAGCCTGGGAGGAAGGGAAGCTATCGGCAGAAGTGATGACGGCGTATACGCCGCCGTTCCGTGAGCCGCTGGAACAGGATAATAATATTCGTAAAAATTCAACCCTGGCGGATTACCAAAAGTTACGCCCGGCCTTCGATCGCCAACACGGGAGCGTGACCGCCGCTAACAGTACGCCGTTGACCGATGGGGCAGCGGCGGTGATTCTGATGACCGAGTCCCGGGCGAAAGAGCTGGGTCTTGTCCCGTTGGGCTATCTGCGAAGCTACGCTTTTACCGCGATTGATGTTCGCCAGGATATGCTGCTGGGCCCGGCCTGGTCGACGCCGCTGGCGCTGGAAAGAGCGGGGCTGACGCTGGCTGATTTGACCCTGATTGATATGCACGAAGCTTTTGCCGCGCAAACGCTGGCTAACCTGCATTGTATGGCCAGCGATCGCTTTGCCCGCGAAGTGCTTGGCCGCTCTCAGGCGATCGGGGAAGTGGACGAGAGTAAATTTAACGTGCTAGGTGGCTCGATTGCCTACGGTCATCCGTTTGCCGCCACCGGCGCGCGGATGATTACCCAAACGCTGCATGAGCTGCGCCGTCGCGGCGGAGGGTTTGGGCTGGTCACCGCCTGCGCGGCGGGTGGATTGGGTTCAGCGATGGTTCTGGAGGCCGAATAATGGAAACCGTATCGGCATTTACGCTTGAGGTTCGCCCGGACAATATCGCCGTCATCACCATTGACGCGCCCGGCGAAAAAATGAATACCCTGAAAGCTGAGTTCGCCAGCGAGGTTCGGGGGATCATCCGTCAGATCCGTGACAATAAAGAACTGCGCGGCGCGGTGTTTATCTCGGCAAAACCGGATAATTTTATCGCCGGGGCGGATATCAATATGATTGCCCGCTGCCATTCCGCTCAGGAAGCTGAAGCGCTGGCCCGCCAGGGTCAGCAAATCATGGCCGAGATCCACGGGCTGTCGATTCCGGTGATTGCCGCTATCCACGGCGCATGTCTGGGCGGAGGGCTTGAGCTGGCGCTGGCCTGCCACGGGCGGGTATGTAGCGATGACGATAAAACCCGGCTTGGTCTGCCGGAGGTTCAGCTAGGGCTGCTGCCCGGCTCCGGAGGAACTCAGCGCCTACCGCGATTAATTGGCGTCAGCGGCGCGCTGGAGATGATCCTCACCGGTAAGCAGCTTCGCCCGCGTCAGGCCCTGAAGGCGGGGCTGGTCGATGAGGTGGTGGCGCAGACTATCCTTCTGCAAACCGCGGTTGAACTGGCGCTCAAAGGTCGCCCGGCAAGCCGCACTGTTCCGGCGCGCGAACGTATTCTCGCAGGCCCGCTTGGCCGCAGCCTGCTGTTTCGTCTGGTAGCGAAAAAGACGCATCACAAAACCCAGGGAAACTACCCGGCAACTGAGCGCATTCTGCAGGTGATGGAAACCGGGCTGGCGCAGGGCTGCAGCAGCGGCTATGCAGAGGAGGCTCGCGCTTTTGGCGAGCTGGCGATGACGCCGCAATCGCAGGCGCTACGGTCGATTTTTTTCGCCAGCACCGATCTGAAAAAAGATCGCGGCGCGGATGCTGAGCCCGTCGCGCTGCGCAGCGTGGGCATCCTTGGCGGAGGACTGATGGGGGGCGGTATCGCTTACGTCACCGCATGCAAAGGCGGATTACCGGTACGCATTAAGGACATTCAGCCGCGCGGGATAAATCACGCGCTGAAGTACAGCTGGGATCTGCTCGACAAACAGGTGCGTCGCCGCTATCTGCGCGCCAGTGAGCGCGATCGCCAGATAGGATTAATTTCCGGCTCGTTAGATTACCAGGGATTCGCACATCGCGATGTGGTGATCGAGGCGGTATTTGAAGATCTTGCGCTCAAGCAAAAAATGGTCAGCGAAGTTGAACAGCACTGTCGTCCGGAGACGATCTTTGCTTCTAATACATCGTCTTTACCGATCGGCGAGATCGCGGCGCAGGCAAGCAGGCCGCAGCGGGTCATCGGGCTTCACTTCTTTAGTCCGGTAGACAAAATGCCGCTGGTGGAGGTGATTCCCCATATCGGTACGGATCGGCAGACAATTGCGACAGCGGTTAAGCTGGCGAAACTGCAGGGGAAAACGCCGATTGTCGTCGCCGATAAAGCGGGCTTTTATGTTAACCGCATTCTGGCCCCCTACATAAATGAAGCCATGCGCCTGTTGATGGAAGGCGAGCCGGTAGAGCATATTGATAACGCTTTGGTTAAATTCGGTTTTCCGGTTGGCCCGATTCAGCTCCTTGATGAAGTGGGGATCGATACCGGTACCAAAATTATCCCGGTGCTGGAAGCTGCGTGGGGAGAACGTTTCAGCCCGCCTGCAAACATCATTAGCTCGATTCTGAATGACGATCGCAAAGGGAGAAAAAATAACCGGGGTTTCTATCTTTATGCGGCAAAAGGGCGTAAAAGCAAAAAACGGCCCGACCCGGCTATCTACTCTTTACTGGGTATTTCCTCTCCGCAGGCGCGCTTGTCAGAACAGCAGGTGGCGGAACGTTGCGTGATGATGATGCTTAACGAAGCGGCGCGCTGCTTCGATGAGCGAGTGGTTCGCAGCGCCCGCGATGGCGACATCGGCGCCGTGTTTGGCATTGGTTTTCCGCCGTTTCTTGGCGGCCCGTTCCGCTATATGGATACCCTGGGAGCGGGGGAGGTCGCGGCGATACTGCAGCGCCTGGCCGCTCAGTACGGCCCGCGTTTTACACCATGTGACACTTTGTTACACATGGCCGAGCAGGGGGCGACCTTTTGGCCCGCTGAGGAACGTAGGACCTAAGTTATGGTCAAAGAAGGTAAATCCGGCAACGTACGGCGCTGCGCTTTGGCGATTTTGTAAGCAATAGTTGACTATACTTACGCCATTGAGGTAAAAAACAGCGTTTCATTCGTTGAATGGATCAGGCACAATGCCCGGCCACCGGGTCACCTGCGTATCATCTACGTCGGTAAGACCGCGGTGCTTCTGGTTAACAAAAGCGGTGCAATATGCAAGTTTTTATCATGCGTCACGGCGACGCTGCCCTCGATGCAGCCAGTGACTCGGTTCGTCCATTAACCGTCTGCGGTTGCGATGAGTCTCGTCAGATGGCAACCTGGCTGAAAGGTCAAAAAGTGGATATTGAGCGGGTTCTTGTGAGTCCCTTCCTGCGTGCAGAACAGACGCTGGAAATTGTTGGGGAGTGCATGAATCTGCCAAAAGATGTCGACGTGATGCCGGAACTCACGCCGTGCGGCGATGTTGGCATGGTTAGCGCTTATCTGCAGGCGCTGGCGAATGAAGGTGTGGCGACGGCGCTGGTCGTGTCCCACCTCCCTCTGGTGGGGTACCTCGTCTCAGAGCTGTGCCCGGGGGAAACGCCCCCGATGTTCACCACTTCGGCGATTGCCTGCGTTACGCTTGATGCCAGCGGCAAAGGCGAATTCAACTGGCAAATGAGCCCCTGCAATTTGAAGATGGCGAAAGCTATCTGATCCCCTCCGGGGCTGACGTTTTACGGAAGCTCCGGCGGTTGCCACTCTTCAACTTCAATCAGTACCAGCAGTGCGGCGTCGCCGCCGTACTCTTTTGGTGCCTGATGAAACGCCATAATATGCGGGTGCTGAGCCAGCCACAGCGGCGTCTGCTGTTTGAGAATATGCTTCCCGTGCCCGTGCATCACGCAGGCGCAGAATACATGCTCGCGACGACAGGCGGCAATCAAGGCTCCCAGCTCCTGCTTGGCCTGCTGCTGGGTTAACCCGTGCAGGTCGAGAAACAGCTCCGGCGAATAATCACCCCGACGCAGCTTCTTCAGCTCAAAGTGGCTGACGTCCGAGCGCACGTACTTCACCGAGCCTTCAGTATTCAGCAGCGGCTGAAACTCATCGGAAAAGTAGTGGCTATTGTCAGCCTGTTCCTGAAGCAGCCGCTTGGGTGGGACCTCAGCGATTTTTTTGCGTAGCGGGCGATGAACGATAGTGTCCTGCTTAATCTGACGCGTGCCGGTCATCAGCTGCCGGAACAATGCCTGATCCTCCTCGCTTAGCGATGTTTTCTTTTTCATTACCTGATCTCATTTTTTCTTTGTCGGTAGTTTACCCGACTCGCCACGCATCCAGGCAAGGAAAACCTATTTTTCCCCTTCAGCCTGACGTAAGAATGCTGATTTATCCCCGTCTTCGTGGCAAACTAGCCGCCGAATTTATAGCAGAGCGTGCCCTGGGGGATAGCGTGGATAAAATTTTTGTTGATGAAGCCGTTAATGAGCTTCATACCATTCAGGACATGCTGCGTTGGGCGGTAAGCCGCTTCAGCGCTGCAAATATCTGGTACGGACACGGCACTGATAACCCGTGGGATGAAGCCGTACAGCTGGTGATGCCGTCGCTGTATCTGCCGCTTGATATTCCGGAAGATATGCGTACCGCGCGTCTGACTTCCAGCGAAAAACATCGCATCGTTGAGCGCGTCATTCGCCGTATTAACGAGCGCATTCCGGTCGCTTATCTGACCAACAAAGCCTGGTTCTGCGGCCATGAGTTTTACGTTGATGAGCGCGTGCTGGTGCCGCGCTCGCCGATTGGCGAACTCATTAATAACCATTTTTCCGGCCTGATTGACCACTATCCGCAGCACATCCTCGATATGTGCACCGGCAGCGGCTGTATCGCCATCGCCTGCGCATACGCTTTCCCGGAAGCGGAAGTCGATGCGGTGGATATTTCTCTTGACGCGCTGGCCGTGACCGAGCAGAACGTGGAAGATCACGGCTTAATTCATAACGTGACGCCGATTCGCTCCGATCTATTCCGCGATCTGCCGAAGGTGCAATACGATCTGATCGTGACCAATCCACCGTACGTTGATGAAGAAGATATGTCCGACCTGCCGGGCGAATATCGCCATGAACCGGTTCTGGGATTGGCTTCCGGCAGCGATGGCCTGAAGTTGACCCGCCGGATCCTGGCCTGCGCGCCGGATTATCTCAGCGATGACGGTATCCTGATTTGTGAAGTCGGTAACAGCATGGTACATCTGATGGAGCAATATCCTGACGTGCCGTTTACCTGGCTGGAGTTTGAAAATGGCGGCGATGGCGTCTTTATGCTGACCAAACCGCAGCTGATTGCCGCCCGCGCGCATTTCGGCATCTATAAAGACTAAAACAACACGCAAACATAACGACAAAAACGGAGCCGTGATGGCAGGAAACACAATTGGACAACTCTTTCGCGTCACGACGTTCGGCGAATCGCATGGCCTGGCGCTGGGCTGCATCGTTGACGGCGTGCCGCCAGGCATTCCGCTAACCGAAGCCGATCTCCAGCACGATCTCGATCGCCGTCGTCCGGGAACCTCGCGCTATACCACCCAGCGCCGCGAGCCGGACCAGGTGAAGATCCTCTCCGGCGTATTCGAGGGCGTGACCACCGGGACCAGCATTGGCCTGCTGATTGAGAATACCGACCAGCGTTCTCAGGACTACGGCGCCATTAAGGACGTTTTCCGTCCGGGACACGCTGACTACACCTACGAGCAGAAATATGGTCTGCGCGACTATCGCGGCGGCGGTCGTTCCTCTGCGCGTGAAACCGCCATGCGCGTGGCCGCCGGGGCGATTGCCAAGAAATTCCTCGCCGCGAAATTCGGTATTGTGATTCGCGGTTGCCTGACCCAGATGGGCGATATCCCGCTGGCGATAAAAGCGTGGGATCAGGTAGAGCAGAACCCGTTCTTCTGCCCGGATCCGGACAAAATCGAAGCGCTTGATGAACTGATGCGCGGCCTGAAAAAAGAGGGCGACTCCATCGGGGCGAAGGTTACCGTGGTGGCCGATGGCGTACCGCCGGGGCTGGGCGAGCCGGTATTCGACCGCCTGGATGCCGATATCGCGCACGCGCTGATGAGCATCAATGCGGTGAAGGGCGTGGAAATTGGCGATGGTTTTGAGGTGGTGAAACTGCGCGGCAGCGAAAACCGCGATGAAATTACCAAAGCGGGCTTCCAGAGCAACCACGCGGGCGGCATTCTCGGCGGCATCAGCAGCGGTCAGCAGATCGTGGCGAATATCGCGCTGAAGCCGACCTCAAGCATCACCGTACCTGGACACACGATCAATCGCTTTGGCGAAGAAGTCGAGATGATCACCAAAGGGCGTCACGATCCATGCGTCGGTATTCGTGCGGTACCTATTGCCGAAGCGATGCTGGCGATCGTGTTAATGGATCACTTTATGCGTCAGCGCGCGCAAAACGGCGACGTGACGACATCAATTCCACGCTGGTAATAGATGAAAAAAACCGTTATCGCACTGCTGGCGCTCCTCGCCAGCGCTACCAGCCTGGCGGCAACGCCGTGGCAGAAAATCACGCAGCCCGTTAGCGGCAGCCCGCAGTCCATTGGCGCCTTTGCCAATGGCTGTATCGTTGGCGCCCAGGCGCTGCCGTTAAACGCCACCGGCTATCAGGTGATGCGTACCGATCAGAACCGCTACTTCGGCCATCCGGACCTCGTGCAGTTTATTCAACGTCTGAGCAATCAGGCGCACAATAAAGGCATGGGGACGGTGCTGATTGGCGACATGGGTATGCCGGCCGGGGGACGCTTTAACGGCGGCCACGCCAGCCATCAGTCCGGGCTGGACGTCGATATTTTTCTTCAGTTGCCGCAGGCGCGCTGGAGTTCAGCTCAGTTGCTGAAACCACAGGCTCTGGATCTGGTGGCCCGCGACGGCAAGCGCGTGGTACCGTCGCTATGGAGCCCGCAAATCAGCCAGCTGATTAAGATGGCGGCGGAAGATAGCGAAGTCACGCGTATTTTCGTCAACCCGGCGATTAAGCAGCAACTGTGCCTGGATGCCGGTAACGATCGCGGCTGGCTACGCAAGGTCCGCCCGTGGTTCCAGCACCGCGCGCATATGCACGTACGCTTGCGCTGCCCGGCCGGCAGCCTCGAGTGTGAAGATCAGGCCCCGCCTCCGGCTGGCGATGGCTGCGGCGCGGAATTGCAAAGCTGGTTTGAACCCCCTAAACCCGGATCAACCCCTCCTGTGAAGAAGACGCCGCCTCCGCTGCCGCCTTCCTGCCAGGCGCTACTGGATGAGCATATTCTTTAATGGATAGTTTTATCGACGTTTTTATGGTGTCACCGACGGTACTGGTCGTACTGTTCTTCGTGGCCATTCTGGCGGGTTTCATCGATTCTCTGGCGGGCGGCGGCGGGTTATTGACCGTTCCGGCCCTGATGGCGGCGGGTCTTCCCCCTGCGCAGGCGCTGGCCACCAACAAGCTGCAGGCCTGCGGCGGGTCGCTGTCCGCTTCGCTGTATTTCATTCGCCGCAAGGTGGTGAATCTGGCCGATCAGAAGCTGAATATTCTGATGACCTTTCTCGGCTCGACCGGCGGCGCGCTGCTGGTTCAGCACGTTCAGTCCGACGTTCTTAAGCAAATACTGCCCATTCTGGTTATCGGTATCGGCCTCTATTTTCTGTTGATGCCGAAGCTCGGCGAAGAGGACCGGCAGCGCCGTCTGTATGGCCTGCCGTTTGCCCTGATCGCCGGCGGCTGCGTTGGCTTTTACGACGGTTTCTTTGGCCCGGGCGCCGGATCTTTTTACGCGCTGGCGTTCGTCACGCTGGCCGGGTTCAACCTGGCGAAATCGACCGCACATGCGAAATTGCTGAACGCGACGTCTAACGTTGGCGGCCTGCTGCTGTTCATCATCGGCGGCAAGGTCATTTGGGCTACCGGCTTTGTGATGATGGCCGGGCAATTTATCGGCGCTCGCGCGGGATCGCGGCTGGTGCTGAGCAAAGGACAGTCACTGATTCGACCGATGATCGTCGTGGTGTCGGCGGTGATGAGTGCAAAACTGCTTTATGACAGCCATGGACAGGAGATCCTCCACTGGCTGGGGATGAACTAATGAACAGCACGCATAAATACGAACAGCTGATCGCGATCTTCGACGGCTGTTTTGCTGACGATTTTAATACCCGTCTGATTAAAGGCGATGACGAACCGATCTATCTTCCGGCAGATGATGACGTGCCTTACAACCGCATCGTCTTTGCCCACGGCTTTTATGCCAGCGGACTGCACGAGATATCGCACTGGTGCATTGCCGGAAAGGCGCGCCGCGAGCAGGTTGATTTCGGTTACTGGTACTGCCCGGACGGTCGCGACGCGATGACTCAGTCTAAATTTGAAGACGTCGAGGTGAAGCCTCAGGCATTCGATTGGCTGTTTTGCGTGGCGGCGGGATATCCATTTAACGTCAGCTGCGACAACCTGGAGGGGGATTTTGAACCCGACCGCATCGCTTTTCAGCGGCGTGTGCATGCCCAGGTGATGACCTATCTGGAGCAGGGGATCCCCGAGCGTCCCGCGCGTTTCATTAAGGCGCTGCAAGAATATTACCAAACGCCGCCCTTGACGGCAGAACAGTTCCCGTGGCCGGAAGACCTGCATTAAGGCCACGCTTTACATACTATGAGGAAAGAAGATGATCGCGGAGTTTGAATCACGCATTCTGGCGTTAATTGATAATATGGTCGACCACGCCAGTGATGACGAACTGTTTGCCGGCGGTTATCTGCGCGGCCACCTGACGCTGGCGGTGGCCGAGCTGGAAGGAGAGGGCGAGCATACTGCGCAAGCGGTGCATGACAAAGTCGCCCAGAGCCTTGAAAAAGCCATCAGCGCGGGCGAACTGTCGCCGCCGGATCAGATTCTGGTGCAGGAAATGTGGAACAGTCTGTATCAGAAGGCGATGCAGAAATAGTTCTGCTTTCTGCCAAAGCCCGGCGATCGCTCCGCCGGGCCCGATTTTCCCTCGATTATTTCACCGCTTTCCCTTTCAGCAGCTTTCTGACCCATAGCCGGTTAGGGTTCAGCGCCGCCAGCGTTTCTTTATCCATCGGTAATGGCTCATTGCTCATTTGCGACGCCAGAATTTCAGCCGCCAGCGGCGCGGAGCACAGGCCGCGTGAACCCAGCGCGCCCAACATATACAGGTTGCGGTAAACCGGCGCTTCTCCGGCCTGCTCCTGGCGTTCAGCCAGCGAGGCATATGCGCTTAAGGTAGCGTCATAATCAGGCACGTTGCCGACCATCGGCAAATGATCGCGGGTTGCGCAGCGCACGCCGCTGCGTGACTGATTCGCGCTCACGTCTACTTCCCGCGTCCATTCCGCCTGCGGGAAGCAGTCAATCAGGCGCTGCCGATTCTGCTGCTGATCGTCGGCGCTAAACGCGGCATCTGCCTGTCCTCGGTGGTAGCTTGCGCCAATGCAGTGCTGCTGATTATGCGGGTTTTGCGGCGTCAGGTAGCCGTTGTAGCACAGGACCTGGCGCAATTTCGATAGCCCTGGCGTTGTCGGAATATGGCTGACCTGACCGGCAACCGGGTACATGGGAAGATGCTCCGTCTGGATGAAGTGGGTCAACCGATGGCCGTTGGCCAGTATCACGACCTCGTGGTACTGGCGCTGGTTTAACTGCCAGCCGCTATTGTCTGCGCTGAGAGCCTCTACCGGGTAATCGTAGTGAACGCGGAGTCCGCGAGTCGCGGCGAGGGCCAGCAGCTCAGCGGTTAACTGCTGCGGACAAAGCCAGCCGCCTGCCGGATAGGCGATGCCCCCGCAGCCGGTTTCGACACCGGTTTGTTGCTCTGCGGCCTCGGCGTCCACGGCGACGGCGATTTCCGGCGGCAGATTAAGCTCAATCATCTGAGCGATTTTCTGCGCGCTTTTGACATCCCAGCCCAGTTGCGTCACGCCGCACCATTCATGATCGAACATCACCGGCAGCGTGTCGTACAGACGGCGGGCGAAAGTAAACGCCGCCGGGAAGAAGCGGGCCAGGGCGGGATCGTGCTGGCTGAGCAGCGGATAGAGCGCGCCCTGGCGGTTTCCGGAGGCGCCTTCGGCCGGCGCGCTGTCGGCGCAGTATAACGTCACCAGCCATCCGCGGCGCAGCAGCGCCAGCGCGAGCAGGGCGCTGGCGATCCCCCCGCCGATGATTGCCGCATCGCGCTGTTCCGTACCGCTGCGGGCAAACCACGGCGCGCGTGCGGGGATCTCCAGCGTCTGAAGCATTTCACCGGTGAGCATTTCGCGCTTGCGGCCAAAACCCTTGCGCTTGTGCATGCTGAAGCCGGCTTCCTGCAGCCCGCGGCGCACAAAACCGGCGGAGGTGAAGGTCGCCAGGGTGCCGCCGGGTCTGGCCAGACGGGCCATCGCCGCAAACAGCTCCGCCGTCCACATGTCCGGGTTTTTTGCGGGGGCAAAGCCGTCGAGAAACCAGGCATCCACCTGCCGATTAAGCGAATCATCGAGCTCGTTGGTCAGCTCATTAATATCGCCAAACCACAAGTCCAGCGTGACCCGGCCCTCGTCCAGCAGCAGACGATGGCAGCCCGCGATGGGCAGAGGCCACTGCGCCTGCAGCTGCTCGGCCCAGCTTGCAAGCTCCGGCCAGCGCTGGTGAGCGAGGCGCAGGTCGTCCGCTTTCAGCGGAAATTTTTCGAAACTGATGAAATGTAATCTTTGCAGGGTAGCTTGTGGATTCTCGCGGTGAAAAACGTCAAACGCCTGCCACAGCGTGAGGAAATTGAGGCCGGTACCGAACCCGCTTTCGGCAACCACAAAAAACGGGCGGGGATGCCCTGGAAAGCGTTCATTGAGCCGATTGCCGCCGAGGAAGACGTAGCGCGTCTCTTCCAGACCGTTGTCATTGGAAAAGTACACATCATCAAAATCTCGGGAAACAGGTGTACCCTCAGCGTTGAATTCCAGGTTGGCAGGTTGTATGGCGTTTTGTTTCACGTAAGTTACTCGAATCACAAGGCGTAGAACGATCTTAACGATGTGTGCCTGAGGGCGCAAATTTATACACAAAATGGCTGATCGGACTTGTTCGGCGTACAAGTGTACGCTATTGTGCGACTCGAAACTTACTATAGTGCGACTTACAGAGGTATTGAATGAAACGTGCAGTGATTACTGGCCTGGGCATCGTTTCCAGTATTGGTAATAACCAGCAGGAAGTCCTGGCATCTCTGCGTGAAGGACGCTCCGGGATCACTTTCTCTGAAGAGTTTAAAGATTCGGGAATGCGCAGCCACGTATGGGGCAACGTCAAACTGGACACCACCGGCTTGATCGACCGTAAAGTGGTTCGTTTCATGAACGATGCCTCAATCTATTCCTATCTCTCTATGCAGCAGGCTATTGAAGATGCTGGCCTGAAAGATGAAGTCTATCAGCAAAACCCGCGCGTGGGTCTGATCGCCGGTTCCGGCGGTTCTTCTAAATCTCAGGTTTTCGGCGCTGACGCAATGCGTAGCCCGCGCGGCCTGAAAGCGGTTGGCCCTTACGTGGTGACCAAAGCGATGGCGTCAGCGGTATCCGCTTGCCTCGCAACACCGTTCAAAATCTACGGCGTGAACTACTCCATCAGCTCCGCCTGCGCGACTTCCGCCCACTGCATCGGTAACGCCGTTGAACAAATCCAGCTGGGCAAACAGGATATCGTGTTTGCCGGCGGCGGCGAAGAGCTGTGCTGGGAAATGGCGTGTGAATTCGACGCGATGGGCGCGCTGTCCACCAAGTACAACGAAACGCCGGAAAAAGCGTCTCGTACCTATGACACCCACCGTGATGGTTTCGTTATCGCGGGCGGCGGCGGCATGGTTGTGGTTGAAGAGCTGGAACATGCCCTGGCGCGCGGCGCGCACATCTATGCTGAAATCGTTGGCTACGGCGCAACGTCCGATGGCGCAGACATGGTTGCCCCGTCCGGTGAAGGCGCGGTTCGCTGCATGAAGATGGCGATGGACGGCGTTGATACGCCGATTGACTACCTGAACTCCCACGGCACCTCTACCCCGGTAGGCGATGTGAAGGAGCTGGGGGCGATTCGTGAAGTCTTTGGCGATAACAGCCCGGCTATCTCCGCGACCAAAGCGATGACCGGCCACTCCCTGGGCGCCGCTGGCGTACAGGAAGCTATCTACTCCCTGCTGATGCTGGAACACGGCTTTATTGCCCCGAGCATCAACATTGAAGAGATGGATGAGCAGGCGGCTGGCCTGAATATCGTGACCGAGCCGACTGAACGCGCGCTGAAGACCGTGATGTCTAACAGCTTCGGCTTTGGCGGGACTAACGCCACGCTGGTGATGCGCAAATACAGCGCATAACGAGCACGCTTTACCAGGGGAGCCCGTTGGCTCCCCTTTTTTGTATTCTTGACAGACCCCTGCGCGAAAAGGCAAACTCCTGCCACAACATTAGTCTCTCAGATAATGCGTAAGCGTTTAACGTCATCCAACGCGCCTTAACCCTGATAATCAGGTGGAGGGGGCGTGGCTATCACCTCGCCTTACTCTGCGAACTGGAGTAAAGCATGTCCGCAGTCACTGAAACAAAACATACCCCTTCAGCGAATGGTTCGCTGTTTCGCATCACTTTCGCCGTTTTTCTGACCTATATGACCGTCGGCCTGCCGCTACCGGTTATCCCCTTGTTTGTCCATCAGGAGCTGGGATTCGGCAACACCATGGTTGGCATCGCTGTCGGTATTCAGTTTCTGGCGACCGTATTAACCCGCGGCTATGCCGGCCGCCTTGCCGACCAGTACGGCGCCAAACGCTCTGTCCTGCAGGGGATGCTGGCCTGCGCGCTGGCGGGGGGCGCCTGGCTGTGCGCCGCGCTGCTGCCAGTGCCGGTGATGGCGAAGTTTGGCCTGCTGGTGCTTGGCCGCCTGATCCTGGGGTTTGGGGAAAGCCAGCTGCTCACCGGGAATTTAAGCTGGGGGATGGGGCTGGTGGGTCCCATGCGATCCGGTAAAGTCATGTCATGGAACGGCATGGCGATCTACGGCTCGCTGGCGGCCGGGGCCCCGCTGGGGCTGCTAATCTACAGCCATTACGGCGTCGCGGCGCTGGCCTGCGTCACCATGGTACTGCCGTTAGTGGCCTGGGCGATTAACGGCACGGTGCGTAAAATTCCTGCTCACGGCGGCGAGCGCCCGTCGCTGTGGAGCGTGGTTGGGATGATCTGGCGGCCCGGTATCGGTCTTGGCCTTCAGGGCGTTGGCTTCGCGGTAATTGGCACCTTTGTCTCTTTGTATTTCGCCAGCAACGGCTGGGCGATGGCCGGCTTTACGCTGACCGCGTTTGGCGGGGCATTCGTGCTGATGCGCGTGCTGTTTGGCTGGATGCCGGATCGCTTCGGCGGGGTAAAAGTGGCCATCGTTTCGCTGCTGATTGAAGCGATAGGCCTGGCGCTGCTTTGGCAGGCGCCCGATGCCTGGATCGCGCTGGCTGGCGCGGCGCTAACTGGCTGCGGATGCTCGCTTATCTTCCCGGCGCTGGGCGTCGAGGTCGTGAAGCGGGTACCGCCGCAGGTACGGGGAACGGCGCTTGGCGGCTATGCCGCGTTTCAGGATATCTCCTACGGCGTCACCGGCCCGCTTACCGGGCTGCTCGCGACTTCGTTGGGCTACTCTTCGGTCTTCCTGGCCGCGGCAATATGCGCCGTGCTGGGGATCCTGGTTACCCTGGTGTCGCTGCGTAAGTAGCGCTTTCATTCGGCCCGCCATGCGGGCCGATGAGATGTCTTTAAATCACCAGCCACAGCAGGCCAAGCGCCACGATAGCTGCCAGCGCGATAACCCACGGTTTTTTCAATGCCAGCCACGGTGAGGCGGAAGGCGCCTGAACCGGCGGGATCGCCAGCGTCTCCTGGGCTCTGGCGACCCTGAGCACGAAAATTTTGTTAAGCAGCGTCAGCAGCTGAGCCGCGCTGAGCGGCGTTTGCGCCGTCGCGTGCCAGTGGGTTTGGGCAAAATCCATCACTCTTTGCCATTCCGCGGCTTCAAGCGGCTGTTTTAATGCGGCCTGCAGCGAGGTCAGCGTCGGCGCAGCCTGAGAACTGAGCGTTTGCCGCGCGTGGAGCCAGTAGGAGAGGGGCGTAAAGTGGGTCGCCGGGATCAGCTCTCCGCTCTTGACGCCGCTTAGCTCCAGCATGGATTGCCAGATAAGCTTGCTGGACTCGCCGGTGGCCGCGGCGAGTTTGGTCACCTGCTGATTGAGCGTGTTGTGCTCCGCTGGCAGCAGCGGACGATGCGTTGGCGGGCGCTGCTGCGGCTGAGGAATCGACAGCTGGCCGCTTTGCAGGAGCTGCAGAACATTCTCCAGCTGCGGCTGGGTCAATGCATGCAGCGCGGTTTGACCGTCATGCTGACGAATATAATCGCTGACCGCCTGGCGATTGTTGCCCTGGTTCAGCAGTTCGCTCAGCTGCGCCAGGATTTGCCGACGGTGATGATTTTGCTGGGCGAGGATTAAGCGCTGGTTCAGGCTGTGCTCGGCGGCGGCAAAATGGCTTGCCAGCAGCGGCGCATCGTTTTTCAGGCTAAGATCGTGTTTTACGCAGGCCCACACTTCCGCATTTTGCTGCGAGGTTAAGGCCACCAGGCGCGTAATGAGCCGCTCAAGCGCGGTACGCTGCTGAGTGGTGAGCGGAGGTTCGCCCGATCCCGGAGGGCGTTCGGACATACCTGAAACGGGTTGCGTCATGATTAATCCTTTGCGTATTGCTGTACTAAGGGCCGGGTGATGATGTTCCTGGCGGCCAGATTATGGCACACTTCCCCGGTTTACTCTCGCTCTCAGACAGGTACTGAACCGTGAAAATCCTCGTTGATGAAAATATGCCCTATGCGCGCGAGCTTTTTAGCCGCCTGGGGGAAGTCAAGGCCGTTGCTGGCCGCCCTGTCCCGGTCGATGCGTTGAATGACGCCGATGCGCTGATGGTGCGATCCGTCACCAAAGTTAACGAAGCGCTGCTTTCCGGCAAGGCGATCAAATTTGTTGGCACCGCGACGGCGGGTACCGATCATGTCGATCAGGCGTGGCTGCAGCAGGCGGGAATCGGCTTTTCCGCTGCCCCGGGCTGCAACGCTATCGCGGTGGTGGAATATGTGTTTTCGGCGCTGTTAATACTGGCCGAGCGCGATGGTTTTGCGCTTAGCGACCGTACCGTCGGGATCGTGGGCGTCGGTAACGTGGGCGGGCGCCTGCAAAAGCGCCTTGAGGCGCTGGGAATAAAAACCCTGCTTTGCGATCCGCCGCGCGCCGATCGTGGCGATGAGGGCGATTTTCACACCCTCGACGAGCTGGTGCAGGAAGCGGACATTCTGACTTTCCATACGCCGCTCTATAAGGAAGGGCAGTACAAAACGCTGCACCTGGCGGATGAGGCGCTGATTCGCCGCCTGAAGCCGGGGACGATTTTAATCAACGCCTGCCGTGGGCCAGTGGTGGATAACGCCGCGCTGCTGCAGCGGCTGCAGGCCAATCAGTCGTTAAGCGTGGTACTGGATGTCTGGGAGCCGGAGCCGGACCTGAATACCGAATTGCTCAAGCGGGTGGATATTGGTACGCCGCATATTGCCGGTTATACCCTTGAAGGAAAAGCGCGCGGCACGACGCAGGTTTTTGAGGCCTACAGCGCGTTTATTGGTCATCCGCAGCAGGTGGCGCTGGACACATTGCTGCCGGCGCCGGAATTTGGCCGCATTACGCTGCACGGGCCGCTCGATCAGGCAACGCTAAAACGGCTGGCGCATTTGGTGTATGATGTGCGCCGCGATGATGCGCCGCTGCGAAAAGTCGCGGGCGTTGCGGGCGAGTTCGACAAACTGCGCAAAAATTATCAGGAACGCCGTGAATGGTCTTCGCTGTACGTGCAGTGCAGCGATGTGCAGGCGGCGACGCTGTTGCACCAGCTGGGCTTCAACGCCGTACATCATCCTGTTCGTTAATATCATCTTAATGCTCCTGCTGGATAATCCGGCAGGGCCGCTTTTTTCTGGAGTACACCACCATGTCTGAAGGCTGGAATATTGCCGTACTGGGCGCAACGGGCGCCGTAGGCGAAGCCCTGTTCGAAACGCTTGCCGATCGTCAGTTCCCGGTGGGGGATATTTATGCCCTGGCTCGAAGCGATAGCGCTGGGGAACATCTGCGCTTTTCGGGCAAGTCGGTTGTCGTACAGGATGCGGCCGAATTCGACTGGACCCAGGTCCAGCTGGCCTTTTTTGCCGCCGGCGTCGAAGCGACCGCGGCGTATATCGACGACGCCACAAACGCGGGCTGCCTGGTGATTGATTTAAGCGGTCTGTTTGCGCTGGAGCCGGACGTGCCGCTGGTGGTGCCGGATGTCAACCCGTTCGTGCTGGCGGATTACCGCAATCGTAACGTTATTGCGGTACCGAATAGCCTGACCAGCCAGCTGCTGTCGGCGTTAAAACCGCTGATCGATCAGGGCGGCCTGTCGCGCATCAGCGTGACCAACCTGCTGTCCGCCTCCGCCCACGGTAAAAAAGCGGTCGATGCGCTGGCGGGGCAGAGCGCCAAACTGCTTAACGGTGTTCCGATCGATGAGGACGACTTCTTCGGCCGCCAGCTGGCGTTCAATATGCTGCCGCTGCTGCCCGATCGGGAAGGAAGCGTGCGCGAAGAGCGTCGTATCGTCGATGAAGTCCGAAAAATTCTGCAGGATGACGGCCTGATGATCTCCGCAAGCGTCGTTCAGTCGCCGGTATTCTACGGTCATGCACAGATGGTCAGCTTTGAAGCGCAGCGCCCGCTGGCGGCGGAAGAGGCGCGCGATGCCCTTAGCCGCGGCGAAGATATCGAGCTGTCAGAAGAGGGCGAGTTCCCGACGCAGGTCGGCGATGCTTCCGGTAATGGCCGCCTTTCCGTCGGCTGCGTGCATAACGATTACGGGATGCCGGAGCAGGTGCAGTTCTGGTCCGTTGCCGATAACGTCCGTTTTGGCGGCGCGCTGATGGCGGTGAAAATCGCTGAGAAGCTGGTTCAGGAGTATCTGTACTGATGTCTGAGATGGAGCAGCCGCCGGTCTACAAAATTGCGCTGGGCATCGAATATGATGGCAGCAAGTACTACGGCTGGCAGCGGCAGAATGAAGTTCGCAGCGTGCAGGAGAAGCTGGAAAAGGCGCTTTCGCAGGTGGCGAACGAGCCTGTTAACGTTTTTTGCGCCGGCCGTACGGACGCCGGCGTTCACGGCACCGGTCAGGTGGTGCATTTTGAAACGCGCGCGCAGCGTCAGGATGCCGCATGGACGCTGGGCGTGAATGCCAATTTACCCGGCGACATTGCGGTGCGCTGGGTGAAGCCGGTTCCGCAAGATTTTCACGCCCGCTTCAGCGCCACGGCGCGTCGCTATCGTTATGTTATCTATAATCATCGTCTGCGGCCGGCGGTATTGAGCCGCGGCGTAACCCATTATTATCTGCCGCTGGATGCGGAGCGGATGCAGCGCGCCGCTCAGTGTCTGCTGGGAGAGAATGATTTCACCTCGTTTCGTGCGGTACAGTGCCAGTCGCGCACGCCGTGGCGCAACGTGATGCACATCAACGTCACCCGTTATGGTGCATATGTGGTGGTGGACATCAAAGCGAATGCCTTTGTACATCATATGGTAAGGAACATTGTCGGCAGTCTGATGGAAGTAGGTGCCGGTAACCAGCCAGAGAGCTGGATTGCAGAACTTCTGGCGGCAAAAGACAGGACGCTTGCCGCCGCAACGGCAAAGGCGGAAGGATTGTATCTGGTGTCGGTGGACTACCCGGCCCGCTACGACCTCCCGGTCATGCCGATGGGCCCGCTGTTTCTGGCGGACTAACCGGGTTATTAAGGGCTAACGCAAACTATGGACCTGATTCACTTTTTAATTGATTTTATCCTGCATATTGATGTGCATCTGGCTGAGCTGGTCGCGGAGTACGGTATTTGGGTATACGCGATTTTATTTTTGATTCTGTTCTGCGAAACCGGTCTGGTGGTCACGCCGTTCCTGCCGGGGGATTCTCTGCTGTTTGTGGCGGGCGCGCTCTCCGCGCTGCCGACCAACGATCTCAACGTGCATTTAATGGTGCTGCTGATGGTCATTGCCGCGATTGTTGGCGATGCGCTGAACTACACGATTGGCCGGCTGTTTGGTGAAAAGCTTTTCAGCAATCCCAATTCGAAAATTTTCCGCCGCAGCTACCTGGATAAGACCCATAGCTTCTACGAACGCCACGGCGGTAAAACTATCATTCTGGCGCGTTTCGTGCCGATCGTCCGAACGTTTGCGCCGTTTGTGGCGGGAATGGGGCATATGTCCTATCGTCATTTTGCGATGTATAACGTTGTTGGCGCGCTGCTGTGGGTGCTGTTATTTACCTATGCGGGTTATCTGTTCGGCGATTTGCCGATCGTACAGGAAAACCTTAAGCTGCTGATTGTGGCGATTATCGTCCTCTCCGTATTGCCTGGCGTGATTGAAGTCATCCGCCACAAGCGGGCGGCGGCGAAACAGGCGAAATAACGCGGCGACGATCTTCGGGCGGTATGCCGCCGTCCGTAGAGTGAAGTGTGAGCGGTTCGACCACTTTTTTATCCCATGTTACGGGATGTTATGATTTAATGTGCAACATTCATGGTCTGTAAGGGGCAAAAATGGCATTATGCGCCCCTTGCGACAAAACTGGCATCGACCAGGTTCAGGTAGAAAGGTTATCAATGAGCTGGATTGAACGAATTAAAAGCAATATAACCCCCACCCGTAAGGCAAGTATTCCTGAAGGTGTATGGACCAAGTGCGACAGCTGCGGACAGGTATTGTACCGCGCAGAGCTGGAGCGCAACCTGGAGGTTTGCCCTAAGTGCGATCACCACATGCGTATGTCGGCGCGCAACCGCCTGCATAGTCTGCTGGACGAAGGTTCCCTCGTGGAGCTGGGTAGCGAGCTCGAGCCGAAAGATGTGCTGAAGTTCCGCGATTCGAAAAAGTATAAAGACCGTCTGGCGTCCGCCCAGAAAGAGACCGGCGAAAAAGACGCGCTGGTGGTCATGAAAGGCACCCTGCACGATATGCCGGTTGTTGCCGCCGCTTTCGAATTCTCCTTTATGGGCGGGTCAATGGGCTCCGTGGTCGGCGCGCGCTTTGTTCGCGCGGTTGAGCAGGCTCTGGAAGACAACTGCCCGCTGATTTGCTTCTCCGCATCCGGCGGCGCGCGTATGCAGGAAGCGCTGATGTCGCTGATGCAGATGGCGAAAACCTCCGCTGCGCTGGCGAAAATGCAGGAGCGCGGCTTGCCGTATATCTCTGTGCTGACCGACCCAACCATGGGCGGCGTCTCGGCGAGTTTTGCGATGCTGGGCGATCTCAACATCGCTGAGCCAAAAGCGCTGATCGGCTTTGCCGGTCCCCGCGTTATCGAGCAGACCGTTCGCGAGAAGCTGCCGCCGGGGTTCCAGCGCAGCGAGTTCCTGATTGAGAAAGGGGCGATCGACATGATCGTACGCCGCCCGGAAATGCGTCTGAAGCTGGCCAGTATCCTGGCGAAGCTGATGAACCTTCCGGCGCCAAATCCGGAACCCGCTCACGAAGGCGAGGTGGTGCCGCCGGTACCGGATCAGGAACCAGAGGCCTGATAATGGAGAGGGCAGGCCTGACGGCGCTGCCCTTTTTTATACGCGTAGCGATCTTAACTCTTGCCGGACATCATGGAAAAACAACCTATTCCTCAGGCCGCGTCGCCCCTGGCTACGTGGCTTTCTTATCTGGAGCATCTGCACAGCAAAACTATCGATCTCGGCCTGGCGCGCGTCAGCGAGGTCGCGAAGCGGATGGCGGTATTAAAACCGGCGCCGTTTGTCTTCACGGTGGCGGGAACCAATGGTAAAGGCACTACCTGCCGTACCCTGGAGTCGGCGCTGATGGCGGCGGGCTACAAGGTTGGAGTTTACAGTTCGCCGCATCTGGTACGCTACACCGAGCGGGTGCGCGTGCAGGGCGAGGAGCTGACGGAGCTGGCGCACACTACCTCTTTTGCCGAAATTGAAGCCGCGCGCGGTGAGATTTCCCTGAGCTATTTTGAGTTCGGCACGCTTTCCGCGCTGTGGCTGTTTCAGCAGGCGCGGCTGGATGTGGTGATTCTTGAGGTGGGCCTGGGCGGCCGCCTGGATGCGACCAATATCGTCGATGCCGACGTGGCGGTGGTGACCAGTATCGCCCTCGATCATACTGACTGGCTGGGGCCGGATCGCGAAAGCATCGGCCGCGAAAAGGCGGGTATTTTCCGCGCCGGCAAAGCGGCCATCGTCGGTGAACCCGATATGCCGTTGACCATGGCTCAGGTGGCGGATGAAAAAGGGGCGCGGCTCCTGCGCCGTGACGTTGACTGGCGGTACGAGGCCGGGGAACAAGGCTGGTCTTTCTACGATCGGCAGGGGGCGTTGACCGACCTGCCGCTGCCGCAGGTTCCGATGCCGAATGCGGCTACGGCGATTGCGGCCTTGCGCGCCAGCGGGCTTAAAGTTAGCGAGCAGGCGATTCGCGACGGCGTACAACGCGCGATGCTGCCGGGGCGATTCCAGATAATCAGCGAGGCTCCCCGGACGATCCTTGATGTTGCCCATAACCCGCATGCGGCGGCATATCTCGCGGGGCGTCTCAGAACCTTATCGAAAACGGGGCGCGTGCTGGCGGTTATTGGTATGCTGCATGACAAGGATATCGCAGGTACGCTGGCAAATCTGCAGACGGAAGTTGACGACTGGTACTGCGCGCCGCTGGAAGGGCCGCGTGGAGCCACGGCGGAGCAGCTGCTGGAACATTTGCGCACAGGCAAAGTCTATATTAGCGTCGCGCAGGCGTGGCATGCCGCGATGGCGGACGCCAGACCTGAAGATACGGTGCTGGTATGTGGTTCATTCCACACGGTGGCGCATGTAATGGAAGAAATAGACGCGGGGAGAATCGGTGGCGAGTAAGTTTCAGAACCGTTTAGTCGGGACGATTGTGCTGGTGGCGCTGGGGGTGATTATCCTGCCAGGGCTGCTGGATGGTCAGAAAAAACATTATCAGGATGAGTTTGCCGCGATCCCGCTGGTGCCAAAGCCGGGGGATCGCGATGAGCCGGATATGTTACCTGCAGCGACTCAGGCGCTGCCTTCGCAGCCTCCGGAAGGGGCGGCGGAAGAGGTGCGAGCAGGCGATGCCGCTGCGCCATCGCTGGATCCGTCGCGAATACCGGTGAACAACAACAGTTTTGATGTGGTCCAGGAGCCGGTTGTGACGCCGAAGCCGCAGCCGAAACCTCAGCCTAAGCCGGTGGAGAAACCGCAGACGCAGCAGGTTACGGCGCAGACGCCGCCGCCTAAACCGCAGCAGCAGGCTGAAATTCCGGCGCCGACCGGCAAAGCTTATGTTGTGCAACTGGGCGCGCTGAAGAACGCCGATAAGGTCAACGAAATTGTTGGTAAGCTGCGCGCTTCCGGCTTTAAAGTTTACACGTCGCCTTCGACGCCGGTGCAGGGTAAAATCACCCGTATCCTCGTGGGGCCGGATACTTCAAAGGATAAGCTGAAAGGCCAGCTTGGCGAGCTGAAGCAGATTTCAGGACTTAGCGGCGTGGTCATGGGCTACAGCCCGAACTAACTCTCTCTTTTTTAAAGGAGTAGAGGGCCGGAACCCCTGTCTGACGCGCCCTGAAGAGGCGAAAGGCAGTATGGCGTTGAATGTTTTTTCAGCGCCATTTTTATTTCTGTAGGGCATGGAAATCCCTACGCAAACGTTTTCTTTTTCTGTTAGAATGCGCCCCGAACCGGACGACAGGGCGTAAAATCGTGGGACGTATATGGTCTGGATTGATTACGCCATAATTGCGGTGATTGGTTTTTCCTCACTGGTTAGCCTGATCCGCGGCTTTGTTCGTGAAGCTTTATCGCTGGTAACCTGGGGATGCGCTTTCTTTGTTGCCAGTCATTACTACACTTACCTGGCTGTCTGGTTCACGGGCTTTGAAGACGAACTGGTCCGAAATGGGATTGCTATCGCGATACTGTTTATCGCAACGCTTATCGTCGGCGCTATCGTTAACTTTGTGATAGGTCAGCTGGTGGAAAAAACCGGCCTGTCGGGAACCGACAGGGTGTTAGGGATCTGCTTTGGCGCCCTGCGCGGGGTGTTAATCGTCTCAGCGATTCTGTTCTTTCTCGATAGCTTTACCGGTATGGCGAAAAGCGAAGACTGGCAAAAGTCTGAGCTTATCCCGCAGTTCAGTTTCGTTATCAGATGGTTTTTTGACTATCTGCAGAGCTCGTCAAGTTTCTTGCCCAAAGCATAAGCGTTGGGATGTAGCTTAACGAGGAAAAGACGTATGTGCGGTATTGTCGGTATCGCCGGTGTTATGCCGGTAAACCAGTCGATTTATGACGCGTTAACGGTGCTTCAGCATCGTGGCCAGGATGCCGCAGGCATCATCACTATTGATGCGAACAACTGTTTCCGTTTGCGTAAGGCGAACGGACTGGTGAGCGACGTTTTTGAAGCTCGCCATATGCAGCGTATGCAGGGCAATATGGGTATTGGTCACGTTCGTTACCCGACGGCGGGCAGCTCCAGCGCCTCCGAGGCACAGCCTTTCTACGTCAACTCGCCGTACGGCATTACGTTGGCGCACAACGGTAACCTGACTAACGCTCACGAGCTGCGTAAAAAGCTGTTTGAAGAAAAACGCCGCCACATCAACACCACCTCTGATTCCGAAATTCTGCTCAATATCTTCGCCAGCGAGCTGGACAATTACCGCCACTATCCGCTGGAAGCAGACAACATTTTTGCGGCGATCGCTGCCACCAACCGCCAGATTCGCGGCGCTTACGCCTGCGTGGCGATGATTATCGGCCACGGCATGGTCGCCTTCCGCGACCCGAACGGCATCCGTCCGCTGGTGCTGGGCAAGCGCGATATCGGCGATGGCCGCACCGAGTATATGGTGGCTTCGGAAAGCGTGGCGCTGGATACGCTGGGTTTTGAGTTCCTGCGCGACGTGGCGCCTGGCGAAGCGGTGTACATCACCGAAAAAGGTCAGCTGTTCACTCGTCAATGCGCGGAGAACCCGGTCAGCAACCCGTGCCTGTTCGAATACGTCTACTTTGCGCGTCCGGACTCCTTCATCGATAAAATCTCCGTCTATAGCGCGCGCGTTAATATGGGCACGAAGCTGGGCGAGAAAATTGCCCGCGAGTGGGAAGATCTGGATATCGACGTGGTCATTCCTATCCCGGAAACCTCCTGCGATATCGCGCTGGAAATTGCCCGTATTCTCGACAAACCTTACCGCCAGGGGTTTGTTAAAAACCGCTACGTTGGCCGCACCTTTATCATGCCGGGCCAGCAGCTGCGCCGTAAGTCCGTGCGCCGTAAGCTTAACGCCAACCGCGCCGAGTTCCGCGATAAGAACGTGCTGCTGGTGGATGACTCCATCGTGCGCGGCACTACCTCAGAGCAGATTATCGAGATGGCGCGCGAAGCCGGGGCGAAGAAAGTGTATCTGGCCTCCGCGGCGCCGGAAATTCGCTTCCCGAACGTGTATGGCATCGATATGCCGACCGCCAATGAGCTGATCGCACACGGGCGTGAAGTGGATGAGATTCGCCAGATCATCGGCGCAGACGGCCTGATTTTCCAGGATCTGGACGATCTGATTGACGCGGTGCGCGCTGAGAATCCGGATATTCAGCAGTTCGAATGCTCGGTGTTCAACGGTATCTACGTCACCAAAGATGTCGATCAGCAATATCTGGACTATCTCGATTCCCTGCGTAACGACGATGCGAAAGCGGTTCAGCTGCAAAACGAAGTTGAAAACTTAGAGATGCATAACGAAGGGTAATCCTTTGATTTGCTGAAAGCCCGCGGTCCGGAGACTGCGGGCTTTTTTATTTTCTCGCGCCAATTGCGGGTCCGCGGTTGCGTCGGGGGCTATAATCCGGCAAAGTCTGCGCCATCGTGGGAAAGGGGCAATCATCGTGAAGCGACTCATTATCGGCATTTCTGGCGCCAGCGGCGCAATCTACGGCGTGCGTTTGCTCCAGGTTTTGCGCGAGGTGCCTGATGTCGAAACCCATCTTATTTTAAGCCAGGCCGCGCGGCAGACGCTGGCGCTGGAGACGGATTTCTCCCTGCGGGAGGTGCAGGCGTTAGCCGATGTGGTGCACGATGCCCGCGATATCGCCGCCAGCATCTCTTCCGGCTCTTTTAAAACCGCGGGAATGGTCATTTTGCCGTGTTCGATGAAGACCCTTTCCGGCATTGTTCATAGCTATACCGATGGGCTATTGACCAGGGCGGCAGACGTGGTGCTCAAAGAGCGTCGCCCGCTGGTGCTGTGCGTAAGGGAAACGCCGTTCCACCTTGGCCACCTGCGTCTGCTGGTCCAGGCGGCGGAAATGGGCGCGGTGATTATGCCGCCGGTTCCCGCGTTTTATCATCGGCCAAAGACCCTTGATGACGTGATAAACCAAACGGTCAACCGCGTTATCGATCAGTTTGATATTTCTCTTCCTGAAGACCTCTTTACCCGCTGGCAGGGAGCGTAAAGCGCACTAAGATAGTGCGCTTTATTCACATCTGCATTGCCGCAGTGCAATTTTGTCGCCTCGATCAAATCCTCAACATTTAATTTGTTTTTTTGCGCTGTGACACTGCGGTTTATCCGTTATTGCTGGTATCTTCCCTTTTAAGACAAACTTGCAACCTTTATTTAACAAATTTAACGCCATTTCCAGCACGCACTGAGAAAATGGCATAAAACGTGCAAGATTTTGTCGGCAGCACAAATAACAAAATAACGCATCGCATAACAACATCACGACACTTAAGGGTAACCTATGAAGAAGACGGTCCTGGCTCTCTCTTTAATGATGGGCATTTGCAGCGCCTCCAGCGCCTTCGCCGCGCTGCCGCAGAGTATTCGCATTGGCACCGATGCCACCTACGCGCCTTTCTCTTCTAAGGATGCGAAAGGGGATTTCGTGGGTTTTGACATTGATTTGGGCAATGAGCTCTGTTCGCGTATCAAAGTAAAATGTAGCTGGGTTGGCAGCGATTTCGACTCCCTGATCCCGTCGCTGAAGGCCAAGAAAATCGACGCTATCATCTCTTCGTTGTCGATTACGGAAAAACGCCAGCAGGAAATCGCCTTCTCTGACAAGCTCTACGCCGCCGACTCGCGCCTGATTGCCGCCAAAGGCTCGCCGATTCAGCCAACGCTGGAATCGCTGAAAGGCAAGCATGTCGGCGTGCTTCAGGGCTCTACCCAGGAGGCCTATGGTAATGAACGCTGGCGCAGCCACGGCGTCGATGTCGTGGCTTATCAGAACCAGGATTTGATTTACTCAGACCTCTCCGCTGGCCGCCTTGACGCCGCATTGCAGGATGAAGTGGCCGCGAGCGAAGGTTTCCTCAAGCAACCCGCCGGTAAAGATTTCGCGTTTGCCGGTCCTTCCGTTAAAGACAAAAAATTCTTCGGTGATGGTACCGGCATCGGCCTGCGTAAGGACGATAGCGAGCTGAAGGCCGCGTTTGATAAAGCGCTGGCTGACATGCGTAAAGACGGTACCTACGACAAAATGGCGAAGAAGTACTTCGACTTCAACGTTTACGGTGAGTAAGACGCCCGCTGGCCCGGACTCCGGGCCACGCGTATCTATTTCTGCCCATTATTGGTGCAACTGCGCTTTTTGCGGATCGCTTTGGTGCAAAGAATTCCGCACGGGATGTTAATAAGTGCATAGTTAAGCGTTTCTGATGCGAAAAAATTTGCTTCCCGGCGCGGAATGTTTTGCCTTACCGGGGCGAATAATGGCACGATAACTGCCGTAAGTACTTCTAATAAATCCGTTAGAATGACAGTCTGTTGAGGATAGTTATGAAAAAACTGGCGTTGTCTCTCTCTTTAGCGCTGGCCCTTTCCAGCGTTTCCACTGTATTCGCAGCCATTCCGCAAAAAGTCCGCATCGGCACCGATCCTACTTATGCCCCGTTCGAATCCAAGAATGCACAGGGTGAATTGGTTGGTTTTGACATCGATCTGGCAAAAGAGCTCTGTAAGCGCATCAATACGCAATGTACCTTCATTGAGAACCCGCTGGACGCGCTGATCCCGTCTTTAAAAGCGAAGAAAATCGATGCCATTATGTCTTCGCTTTCAATCACCGAAAAACGTCAGCAGGAAATTGCCTTCACCGACAAGCTTTACGCGGCGGATTCGCGCCTGGTCGTGAAAAAAGGCAGCGATATTACGCCAGACCTCGCGAAGCTGAAAGGTAAACGCGTTGGCGTTCTGCAGGGTACCACTCAGGAAACCTACGGCAACGAGCACTGGGCGCCGAAGGGTATTGAAATCGTTTCCTACCAGGGGCAGGACAATATTTATTCTGACCTGACCGCTGGACGTATCGATGCTGCGTTCCAGGATGAAGTCGCCGCCAGCGAAGGCTTCCTCAAACAGCCTATCGGCAAGGATTATCAGTTCGGCGGCCCGTCGATTAAAGACGAGAAGCTGTTCGGCGTCGGCACCGGTATGGGGCTGCGTAAAGAGGACAACGAACTGCGTGAAGCATTGAATAAAGCCTTTGCCGAGATGCGCCAGGACGGCACCTACGACAAGCTGGCGAAAAAATATTTCGATTTTAACGTGTACGGCGACTAATCATCCCGCGCACCCCATCGCGCGTGATTTCACGCGCGATGGTTGATGACAGACAGGGCAGACAGCATGCTGTACGGGTTTTCACAGGTTATATTTCAGGGCGCGCTGGTCACCCTTGAGCTGGCGTTAAGCTCGGTCGTTCTGGCGGTGCTTATCGGCCTGGCGGGCGCTGGGGCGAAACTTTCTAACAATCGTCCATTAGCGCTGATTTTTGAAGGCTATACCACTTTAATCCGTGGTGTCCCCGATCTGGTGCTGATGCTGCTGATTTTCTACGGGCTGCAGATCGCGCTTAACAGCGTGACCGATGCGCTTGGCCTGGCGCAGTTTGATATTGACCCAATGGTGGCGGGTATCATCACGCTGGGCTTTATTTACGGCGCCTACTTCACCGAAACTTTTCGCGGCGCCTTCCTGGCGGTGCCGACGGGGCATATTGAAGCGGCGACGGCTTTCGGCTTTAGCGGCGGGCAAACCTTTCGTCGCATTCTGTTCCCGGCAATGATGCGCTATGCGCTGCCTGGAATAGGCAACAACTGGCAGGTGATCCTCAAAGCGACCGCGCTGGTCTCGCTGCTGGGGCTGGAGGATGTGGTCAAGGCAACCCAGCTGGCGGGTAAAAGCACCTGGGAGCCTTTCTACTTCGCCATCGTCTGCGGCCTGATTTATCTCGTATTTACAACGGTTTCCAATGGTGTGCTGCTGATGCTCGAACGCCGTTACTCTGTGGGCGTGAAGAGGGCTGACCTGTGATTGACATTATTCAGGAGTACTGGAAATCCCTGCTGTGGACCGACGGCTACCGCTTTACCGGCGTCGCGATTACGCTCTGGCTGCTGATCTCTTCCGTGGTGATGGGCGGCATCCTGGCGGTTTTCCTCGCAATAGGCCGAGTGTCGAGCAACAAATTTATCCAGTTCCCTATCTGGCTCTTCACCTATATCTTTCGCGGCACGCCGCTGTACGTTCAGCTGCTGGTGTTCTATTCCGGGATGTATACGCTGGAAATCGTCAAAGGCACTGAACTGCTGAACGCCTTCTTTCGCAGCGGGCTGAACTGTACGGTGCTGGCGCTGACGCTGAACACCTGCGCCTATACCACGGAGATTTTCGCCGGGGCGATTCGTTCAGTGCCGGCAGGCGAGATAGAGGCTGCCCGGGCGTACGGTTTTTCCTCGGTTAAAATGTATCGCTGCATTATCCTGCCTTCCGCGCTGCGTATCGCTCTGCCTGCGTACAGCAACGAAGTGATTCTGATGCTGCATTCCACCGCGCTGGCTTTTACCGCCACGGTGCCGGATCTGCTGAAAATTGCCCGCGATATTAACTCGGCAACCTACCAGCCGTTTACCGCCTTTGGTATTGCCGCAGTACTGTACTTAATTATCTCGTATGTGCTGATTAGCCTGTTCCGCAGAGCGGAAAAGCGCTGGCTCCAGCACATCAAACCTTCTTCGACGCACTGAGAACGCCATGTCCGACAATAAATTAAATGTAATCGATCTGCATAAACGTTACGGCGAGCATGAGGTACTGAAAGGCGTCTCACTGCGGGCGAAAGCCGGAGACGTGATCAGTATTATTGGCTCATCCGGTTCCGGTAAAAGTACCTTTTTGCGCTGCATTAACTTTCTTGAAAAGCCCAGCGAAGGGACGATCGTCGTTAACGGGCAAAACATTGGCCTGGTTCGCGATAAAGACGGTCAGTTAAAGGTGTCAGATAAGAACCAGCTGCGCCTGCTGCGTACCCGCCTGACGATGGTGTTCCAGCACTTCAATTTGTGGAGCCATATGACGGTGCTGGAAAATGTGATGGAAGCGCCGATTCAGGTGTTAGGCCTGAGCAAACAGGAAGCCCGCGATCGGGCGGTCAAATATCTGGCAAAAGTCGGTATTGACGAACGCCAGCAGATTAAATATCCGGTGCACCTCTCCGGCGGCCAGCAGCAGCGCGTTTCCATTGCCCGCGCGCTGGCGATGGAGCCCGACGTACTGCTGTTTGATGAACCGACTTCGGCGCTTGACCCTGAACTGGTGGGCGAAGTGCTGCGTATTATGCAGCAGCTGGCGGAAGAGGGGAAAACCATGGTCGTGGTAACGCATGAAATGGGCTTTGCGCGCCATGTCTCTTCGCACGTGATTTTCCTGCATCAGGGCAAGATTGAAGAAGAAGGGCACCCTGACGATGTTTTCGGCAATCCGAAAAGCCCGCGCCTGCAGCAGTTCCTGAAGGGCTCGTTAAAGTAATACTGCCTATGCCCCCGGCGGAATCCCCTCCGCCGGGACGGCTAGCGCTCCAGCCGATACACCCAGTCATCGTAGTCCATTCCGTTCAAATGATACGCTTTTTCGAGCACCTGAATGCGGATAAAACCGTGTTTTTCCAGCAGGCGGGAAGAGCCAGCGTTATTGCCCAGAACCCAGGCATTTATCGCGTGAACGCCGAGCTGGTTAAAGCCGTAGTCGCAAATTGCTTTTAACGCTTCGCTGGCGTATCCCTTTCCCTGAGCATCGGGCAGGAGAGCGTATCCGATATCCGCTTCGTGCGGATTTTTACCGCTGATGCGCAGGCCGATATCGCCAACCGCCGCGCCGCTGGCGTCGCGCAGTACGAATACGCCAGGGTCAGCGCAGCGGGATTCAAACAGCGTCCGCAGCGCTGGCTCTTCAAGAACCTCGCCCATATAGCGCATCACTTCCGGGTCTCGCCGTAAGCGCAGGAAAAATGGCCAGTCGGATGCGTGAAACGGCGAGAGGCGCAGGCGCGGCGTAGTGAGTATTATCATCATGCAGTCCATAGAGGTGGATTATTCCGCCACCTTAACATCATAAAGCGCTGAGTCTAACCGACCCTCGGTGAAGCCCGGCGCTGATTTTCGAGCCCGCCGAGATAGCGCAGCACGGTGTTGCTCTCTTGCGTCGCCCTCAACTGCAGCGCCAGGTTGAGGTTGTCCAGCACCTCGGCGTGGGCGACCAGCGGTGAATCCCCGGCAAGCCGTCCCTCCATCACCAGCCAGCCGACGACGGTTTTCCAGCGCCACAGCGGCGAATTGCCTTTCACCCGCTGTACCGGCCCTGGAAACTGGCCCGAGCCTCGTGCGCCATCTTTCAATAAGGCGATGGCCTGTCGCGTCAGGCCGGTGAGTTCAGCAATATCGCTTAATCCAACCAGCGCGGAATCGACGGATTCGACCCGCGCATTCAGGGCCGGGGCGGATTCGATATTGGCAATCGCTGACAAAATGGCCTGTTCGAGAGAATCGCATTCGCGGTCGAACTCCAGATAGACCGCCGTTCCGTAAAAGCAGACCAGGGCATCAGCGCAGCCTGCCGCATGCAGCGCATCCTCTAGTCCCACGGTATGCGCGGTGACGCCGGAGAGGGTGAGCGTAAAGTTATACAGCGCCATGGTTTAATCCTTCTTGTGGTTAATCTGACCCGATACGGGTACCAGACAGCGATCGACCATGCGGATGATTTGCCTGGCATGGTGCATGGGCGCCGCCGGCGTTGACCAGATGCTCATCATGTGTTCCCGATGGTGGGCTGTTCCGCACATCAGTCGCCCAAAACAGTGCGCGCTTTTGCCGCCAGGGTGAAAAATCCAGCCGCGCGCCAGCGCGTAGTCAATAGCGGCTCTGATATGTTTATCCGGATGTTCCTTCATCAATGTGTCCTGCTAATACTGAATATAATGTTGACGGATGTCAACGGTTGGGTAAAGTTAAATCACACGCAGGGGTTATGACAGAGTGAAGGGGAGATCGCTGGAATGAGATTCACAGTTAAGACGCGACAGACGCGGTGGTTTTTACGCGTTGCGAGGAGGGTTCCACAAATAACAGAGCAGGGAGATCGCCGAGACCTCCCTGAAGGCCCCTGAACTATTTCAGGACATCGGCAAGGGCCTCTTCCAGATCGTACCAACGAAAGCCAAATCCGGCGGCTTCCAGGCGTTTTGGCAGCGCGCGCTGGCCGCCGAGTACCAGAACGGAAGATTCTCCCATCAGCAGGCGAATCGCCGCCGCCGGGACGCGGAAAATGGCGGGCCGATTCAACGCATGGCCCAGCGCGTGGGCGAACTGCTCGTTACGCACCGGGTAAGGGGAAACCATATTAAACGGCCCCCGCAGGTCGTTATCCAGCAGCCAGAGGATACCGTTGACCATGTCGTCAATGTGGATCCACGCCAGATATTGCCTTCCGCTACCGATAGGGCCGCCGAGGCCAAGTTTAAAAGCCGGCGTCATTTTGGCCAGAATGCCGCCGCGCGGCGCCAGCACCACGCCGGTACGCAGCAGGCAGACGCGGGTGCGATCGCTCTGTGCTTCACAGGCGATTTGCTCCCAGCGGGCGCAAAGCTTATGGGTAAACTCGTTGTGCGGCGGCTCTTCTTCGGTAACCACGACTTCACCGAGGTCGCCATAGTAACCGGTGGCGGAACCGCTTATCAGCACCGTGGGTGGCGTATCGCTGGCGTTGCACAGCTTGACCAACTTTTGCGTGATATCCCAGCGGCTGTGGCAGAGACGTTGTTTCTGCTCCGCCGTCCAGCGTTTATCGGCGATCGGCTCGCCTGCCAGATTAATGACGGCATCAATGCCGTTGAGGTTCGCCTGATGCTCGAAATCGCGCCACAGGGTGACGCGTGGGTCGAGGCGGCTTTTGGCCTTTTCCGGGCTGCGCGTTGAAACCGTTACGTGATGCCCCAGCTCCAGTAGCCGGGGGATCAGATGTCGGCCTATCAGGCCGGTACCGCCAGTAAGCAGAACGTTCATAGCGCCTCCCTAAGATGATGCGCCTAACGCCGCCAGCTCATCGTCATGGATACCGAATCGGCGTAGCGCAGCGCATGCAGTTTATCGATCTCTACTTCAGCATAAGTGACCCAGTGATGTTCGCGTGCGATATCGAGCACATCCTGAGTTAATTTTTCCAGCAGAGAGAAGCGGTTATTCTCAATATGGCTAATAATGCGCTTGGTGATGGTGCGGTAGTTCAGCGCATCGTTAATGTCTTCGCTGTTGCGTGATTTCTCCGCCGGATAATGGATAGCGACGTTAACCACCACGTCCTGGCGGTTGGCGATCTCTTCCTCTTTAATTCCGATAAAAGTACGCAGGCGCAGGTTCTTAATTCGAATAATGGCGTCTGGTTGAGACATTGCAGGCTTCCTCCGTGTAGTAATTTCCGCCATCATACATCAAAGCTTCCCGGGCGAGCAGGGGGTTAATGGGCTTCTGTTTTCAGCAGCGCTTCAACGGTGGCCGGGCGCTGGCGAATGCGCTCGAACCAGTTATGCACCGCCGGAAAACTGGCGAGGTCGATACGCTGGCGCTGATGGGCATTCACCCACGGCCAGCAGGCGATATCGGCGATGCTGTAGTGATTGCCGCCAAGCCAGGGGCTCTCGCCAAGGCGCCGATTGAGCACGCCATACAGACGCTGCGTTTCCACCTGATAGCGTTCAATGGCGTAGGGCACCGCCTGCGGAGCAAAGTGGTTGAAATGATGATTTTGCCCGAGCATCGGCCCTAACCCACCGACCTGCCAGAATAACCACTGTAGCGTAATGTGGCGTTCGCGGAGTTCGCCGCTCAGTAATTTGCCGGTTTTTTCAGCCAGATAAAGCAGGATCTCGCCGGACTCAAACAGGCTTAACGGGGCGCCGCCGTCGGCGGGAGCATCGTCAACGATCGCCGGGATCTTGTTGTTCGGTGAAATCGCCAGAAACGACGGTTGAAACTGCTCCCCCTTACTGATATCCACCCGGATCAGGCGGTAAGGCAGCTGCGCTTCTTCAAGGAAGAGCGTGATTTTGTGGCCATTAGGGGTGGGTGCGTAGTAAAGATCGATCATGAGAGTCCCTCGCCGTCACAGGTCGCAAACTTTTCGAGTATAGGTGAAGTGGCATCATCCGGCAGGTTTGCCTCATTCTGGATGACTTTCGCCGATAGCGTACACCTCAGAGAAGTATGTAAGATCCTGAGGCTAGCGGTCAGTGACATCCTCTGAAAGACAGGATATGTTGGCGTATCGCCCCATTACATTAGCCATTGAGGATGCTATGAGCCAGCCCGCGATTACCCTGTGGTCCGACGCCGATTTTTTCTCGCCATATGTGATGTCCGTCTACGTTGCCCTGCAGGAAAAGAGCCTGCCTTTTACCCTAAAAACCGTCAACCTCGACAGCGGCGAGCATCTGCAAAGCGGCTGGAAAGGCTACAGCGCGACGCGACGCGTACCGCTGCTGGAGATCGGCGAGTTTTTTCTGAGCGAATCCTCCGCGATTACCGAATATCTGGACGAGCGCTTTGCGCCCCCGGAATGGGAGCGGCTTTATCCGCATGACCTGCAAAAGCGCGCGCGGGCGCGTCAGGTACAGGCCTGGCTGCGCAGCGATTTAATGCCGATCCGTGAAGAACGCTCAACGGACGTGGTCTTTGGCGGCGCAAAGAAGCCTCCGCTCAGCGACGCCGGGCAAAAAAGCGCCGCTAAGCTGTTTGAAACGGCTGGCGTACTGCTGTCCCACGGCGGGCAGAATCTATTTGGCGAGTGGTCCATTGCCGATACCGACCTGGCGCTGATGCTCAATCGACTGGTCCTTAACGGCGATGAGGTCCCCGCCGCGCTGGCGGATTACGCCGTCTTCCAGTGGCAGCGGGCGTCGGTACAGCGCTACGTCGCACTCTCAGCCAAACGCGCGGGCTGATAAGCTTCAGCGGTTCCGTTATCATAGACGCATCGTCATGCGTGGAGATAAATTGTATGAAGCTGATGTTTGCCTCGGATATCCACGGCTCTCTGCCTGCCGCTGAACGCGTGCTTGAGCTGTTCGCGCGCAGTGGGGCGCAGTGGCTGGTTATCCTCGGCGATGTGCTTAATCACGGGCCGCGTAACGCTCTTCCAGAAGGCTATGCCCCGGCCCAGGTCGCGGAAGCGCTCAATAGCGTGGCGGAGCGGGTGATTGCCGTACGCGGCAACTGCGACAGCGAAGTCGATCAGATGCTGCTCCATTTCCCCATTACCGCCCCCTGGCAGCAGGTTTTGAGCGAGCGAACCCGCCTGTTTCTGACCCATGGACATCTGTATAGCCCCGATAATTTGCCTCCCCTCGCCGCTGGCGATGTGCTGGCTTATGGTCATACTCATATTCCGGTTGCCGAGAAACGCGGTGAGATTTTCCTCTTCAACCCCGGCTCGGTCAGCATCCCTAAAGGGGGATTTACCGCCAGCTACGGTCTGCTGAACGAGGGGCAATTGCAGGTTTTAGCACTCGATGATAATCAGGTTATTGCAGAGGTCGCAATTTACCCGTAATTTACCCCTCAACCGTATAGACGCGCCGCAAGAGCGCTTTAAAAAGTAAGGTTTCCTGATGGCGGAACAGAATCATTTGGCAAGCACAGAATGGGTCGATATTGTTAATGAAAACAATGAGGTGATAGCACAGTCCAGCCGCGAACAAATGCGTGCGGAGTGTTTGCGTCATCGTGCGACCTACATTGTTGTTCATGATGGGATGGGCAAAATCCTGGTACAGCGCCGTACCGAAACAAAAGATTTCCAGCCTGGCATGCTGGACGCTACCGCCGGCGGCGTGGTGCAGGCTGACGAGCAAATGCTGGAGTCCGCGCGCCGGGAGGCGGAAGAAGAGCTCGGTATTGCCGGCGTGCCTTTTGCTGACCACGGGCAGTTTTACTACGAAGATAAACACTGCCGCGTCTGGGGCGGCCTGTTTAGCTGCGTCTCGCACGGGCCGTTCGCCCTGCAGGAAGAAGAAGTGAGCGAAGTGTGCTGGCTGACGCCGGAAGAGATCACCGCCCGCTGCGATGAGTTCACCCCGGATTCATTAAAAGCGCTGGCGCTGTGGATGACCCGCAATGCCAATAATGAGTCAGCAAAAAGCGAAAAGCAGGAAGAGGCCGAGTAGTTTTAACAGCTATCCCTCATGCATAAACTGGATGCGATGGGTCTTCTGTCGCTCCAGTTTCCCTCGCTAAGTCGCTCCAGAAGAGCACGGCCGGCTTCGATGCCAATCTTGTGATGCGGTACCGCCATCGTCGTTAACGGTGGCTGGCAGACCCGACTTACGTCACTATCCCCAAAGCCGACGACGGCTAAATCATCAGGAACTTTGATGCGCCGACGCTGGCATTCATACAGCGCTCCGCATGCCAGCTCATCGGAAACGCAGACCAGCGCATCGAGTTCCGGCCATGCCAGCAAAAACTCCGGCAGCTGTGAAGCGCCGGTGGAAAAGTTGGCGGGCAGCGCGGCGTTAATCACCCGGTTTGGCGACATGTGATGGCGCAGCATGGCTTTATACCATCCCTGTAAATGCTGCTGAAAAATCCACTGTTCCTGATTGGCGCACAGCAGACCGATATTCTGATAACCGCGGTGGATAAGCATCTCCGTCAGCTCGAACATCGCCGCCACGTTATCAATGCCGATATTCATGTCGATAGGATCGGCGCGCATTGCGCCCATCTCCACCACCGGAATCGAGGCGTTCTGCAACCAGTGGCGTACGGTATCGCTGTGCTCAACGCTCAGTAGAATGGCGGCGGCGATATTAGAAGCCAGCAGCGTTTCCAGTAGTTTCTCTTCCTGCTCCAGACGGTGCTGCGATTCCGCCAGCATGATTTGATATCCTGCCGGCTGTAATATCTGCTGAAGCCCGGCAAACATCGCCGAGCAGCCCGCTTCCGCAAGATTTGGCACCACCATGGCGATGGTTCGTGAGGAGGCTGACGCCAGCGCGCTGGCGGCAAGATTAGGCATGTACCCCAGCTCCTGCACCGCCGCTTCGATTTTTTCACGTAGCTTATCGGAAACTTGTTCCGGCGTGCGAAGGGCGCGGGACACGGTCATCGTTCCTACGCCAGCCAGTTGCGCAACGTCGGCGATCGTGACTTTACCGGTACTACGCCGTTTTCGGGTTAGAGACATACACATTCCTGCTAAACAGACGTTTTTTATTATCATCCATTACTTCACGTGTCAGGAGTATACGCCTTAAACGGGCCTTTTTGCTGCGTTTTGATGGGATGATTGCGAATTGATAGCGCTATCACAAATCTGAATGTTCAACGTTGGTAGCGCTATCTTTGTGATCGCTCTCGCAGATAACTCTTGGCGGCTTGCATAAAGTTTGCCCATCTTTTGCTAAAAGTGGGGGTGACAAAATGCTCAAAACATGGCTCTCGGATGCCACCATCATGCTGCGGCAGAGCGTGGAAACCTGGCCACAGGCGCTGGACATCTGTGCCCAACCGCTGCTCAAGGCCGGTGTGATAGAACCTGCGTACGTAAAGGCCATCGTGGAGCAGCATCAAAGGTTGGGGCCCTACTATGTACTGGCTCCGGGTCTGGCGATGCCGCACGCGCGACCGGAGGAGGGAGCGAAAGGCTTAGGTCTGTCGCTGCTGAAGCTGGGGCAGGGCGTGTCCTTTGGCTCGGAAGAGTTCGACCCGGTTGATATTGTCATTATGCTTGCGGCCCCGGATAAGCATAGCCATATCGAAACAATCTCTGCGCTGGCGGAATTATTTTCCAGCGATGAAGATATGAATAAATTACATCAGGCAACCAACCTGGAGGAGATAAAAACTATCATCGCGCGTTTCTGATTTAATTTTATTATCCGACTTATAACCCATTACGCACCTGCGTGATGCGGACGTACTCTACCCAAAAAAAGGTGATAACAATGAAAATTATGGCAATTTGCGGTTCTGGCCTGGGCAGTAGTTTTATGGTTGAGATGAATATTAAAAAGGTGCTGAAAAAGCTCGATATCGAGGCTGAGGTTGAGCACTCCGATCTGTCGTCGGCAACGCCGGGCGCGGCAGATTTATTCGTGATGGCAAAAGATATTGCCGCCAGCGCCAGCGTCCCGGAAAGCCAGCTGGTGGTGATTACCAACATCATCGATATTAACGAACTCGAAGCGCAGCTGCGCGCGTGGTTCGCCAGACAATAACTATTTATAGCGAGGTGGATATGTTTATCCTTGAAACGCTGAATTTTGTTGTTGATATACTCAAAGTACCCTCGGTACTGGTCGGTTTAATTGCCTTAATTGGTCTGGTAGCGCAAAAGAAATCTTTCTCCGATGTCGTCAAGGGAACGATTAAAACTATTCTGGGTTTTATTGTTCTCGGCGGCGGCGCGACGGTATTAGTCGGTTCGCTGAATCCGCTGGGGGGCATGTTTGAGCATGCTTTTAATATTCAGGGCATTATTCCTAATAACGAGGCGATTGTTTCTATTGCGCTGGAAAAATACGGTGCTTCAACCGCGCTTATAATGGCGTTCGGGATGGTAGCGAATATTGTAGTCGCCCGGTTTACGCGTCTGAAGTATATCTTCCTGACCGGCCACCACACCTTCTATATGGCCTGTATGATCGGCGTGATTCTTACCGTGGCGGGTTTTGAAGGTATCGGGCTGGTCTTTACCGGTTCCCTGATCCTCGGCCTGGTGATGGCGTTCTTCCCGGCGCTGGCCCAGCGCTATATGAAGCGTATTACCGGCACGGATGACATCGCTTTCGGCCACTTCGGCACCCTGGGCTATGTCCTTTCGGGATGGATCGGTAGCGTCTGCGGTAAAGGCTCGCGTTCAACCGAAGAGATGAACCTACCGAAAAACCTGAGCTTCCTGCGCGACAGCTCCATCTCCATTTCGCTGACCATGATGATTATCTATTTGATTATGGCGGTGAGCGCGGGGCGTGAATATGTTGAAAGCACCTTCAGCGGCGGCCAGAACTACCTGGTATACGCCATCATCATGGCGATTACCTTCGCCGCCGGGGTGTTCATCATCCTGCAAGGGGTACGTCTGATCCTGGCGGAAATCGTCCCGGCCTTTACCGGATTTTCGGAGAAGCTGGTGCCTAATGCCCGTCCGGCGCTGGACTGCCCGGTGGTCTATCCCTATGCGCCCAATGCGGTACTGATTGGCTTCCTGTTCAGCTTCCTCGGCGGCCTGGTCGGGCTGTTCCTCTGCGGGCAGTTCAAGTGGGTGCTGATTCTGCCCGGCGTGGTGCCGCATTTCTTTACCGGCGCGACCGCCGGCGTATTTGGCAACGCCACCGGTGGGCGGCGCGGGGCGATGATCGGGGCGTTTGCCAACGGCCTGCTGATCACCTTCCTGCCGGTACTGCTGCTGCCGGTGCTGGGCGCGATTGGCTTTGCCAACACCACTTTTTCGGATGCGGATTTCGGCGCCGTCGGTATCGTGCTGGGTAACCTGGCCCGCTATTTGTCGCCGTTTGCCATTACCGGACTTGTGGTGGCGTTGTTCGTACTGCTGGTGGTGTACAACGTTTTTGCGAAAAAGAGATCTGCGGGCGGCGGCACGCAGGAGAACAGCGGAGCTAAATCATGAATGTGAAAGAAGTGACCCAACTGGCGCGGGATATTCGCGTCGCCACCCTTAAATCGCTGACGGATCTCGGTTTCGGCCACTACGGCGGCAGTATGTCGGTTGTGGAGACGCTGGCGGTACTGTACGGCGCGGTGATGAAAATCGACCCCGCCGATCCGGACTGGCCCGAGCGCGACTACTTTGTGCTGTCGAAAGGTCATGCCGGCCCGGCGCTATACAGCACGTTAGCGATTAAGGGATATTTTCCGCTAGAGGAGCTGAGTACGCTAAACCAGAACGGTACGCGGCTGCCAAGCCACCCGGACCGGCTGAAAACGCGCGGGGTGGACGCCACTACCGGCTCGCTGGGACAGGGGATTTCCATCGCCGGCGGAATGGCGCTGTCGCATAAGCTGGCGGGGCGGGCGAATCGGGTGTTCTGCATCGTTGGCGACGGCGAGCTGAATGAAGGCCAGTGCTGGGAAGCGTTCCAGTTTATTGCCCATCATCGCCTGAATAATCTGACCGTGTTTGTTGACTGGAACAAGCTACAGCTTGACGGCAGGCTGGACGAGATCATTCGCGCCTTCAATCTGGAAGATAAATTCCGCGCCTTTGGTTTTGACGTCGTTACCGTCAAAGGCGATGACATCCCCGGACTGCTGGCGGCGGTGCAGCCCGTTCCTCCCGTCGATGCGCGCCCGCGGGTAGTCATTCTCGATAGCGTGAAAGGCCAGGGCGTGCCGTATCTCGAGAATCTCAGTAATAACCATCACTTGCGCCTGACGGACGAGATGAAAGAGACGCTAAACGAGACGATTCGCCAGCTGGAGGCCGAACATGATTAAAGTTGCACCTGCAGGACAAAAAGATGCCGTAGAGATGCGTAAAGTCTATGCCGGGTTTGTCGCGCAGCAGATTGAAGCCCATAGCCCGATTATCGCCCTGGAAGCGGATCTGATGAGCTCTATGGCGATGGATGGCGTTGCGCGGCAGCATCCACAGCACGTCATCAATTGCGGCATTATGGAAGCGAACGTGATCGGCACCGCCGCCGGGCTATCGTTGACCGGGCGCAAGCCGTTTGTCCATACCTTTACCGCTTTCGCCAGCCGCCGCTGCTTCGACCAGCTGTTTATGGCGCTGGACTATCAGCGGAATAACGTCAAAGTGATTGCCTCTGACGCGGGGGTGACCGCCTGTCATAACGGCGGAACCCATATGTCATTTGAAGATATGGGGATTGTGCGCGGCCTCGCGCATTCGGTGGTGCTGGAAGTGACCGATGCGGTGATGTTCGAGGATATCCTGCGGCAGCTTATCGATCTCGACGGTTTTTACTGGGTACGCACGATCCGCAAACAGGCGCCGAGCGTCTACGCGCCGGGTTCGACGTTCACGATTGGCAAAGGTAATGTGCTGCGCGAAGGTGACGACATCACCCTGATAGCCAACGGGATCATGGTGGCGGAAGCCCTTGAGGCAGCGCGTCAGCTTGAGCAGGAAGGGGTCAGCGCGGCGGTGATTGATATGTTTACCCTGAAGCCCATCGACCGCATGCTGGTGAAAAATTACGCCGAAAAAACCGGGCGTATCGTGACCTGTGAAAATCACAGTATTCATAACGGGCTGGGATCGGCGGTGGCGGAAGTGCTGGTGGAGACCTGCCCGGTTCCGATGCGTCGTGTGGGGGTGAAGGAGCGCTATGGCCAGGTGGGAACGCAGGACTTTCTGCAGAAGGAGTATGGCCTGACGGCGCATGATATTGTCTCGGCGGCGCGAGAGCTGCTGTAAATAAAAAGGCGACCGTGAGGTCGCCTTTTTTCATCCAGCGGGCAGATTATGCTTGCTGCTGGGACGACTGAATCGCGGTCAGGGCGATGGTATAGACGATATCGTCAACCAGCGCGCCACGGGACAGGTCGTTCACCGGCTTACGCATCCCCTGCAGCATCGGCCCGATAGAGATCAGGTCGGCAGAACGCTGTACGGCTTTGTAAGTGGTGTTACCGGTGTTCAGGTCCGGGAAGATGAACACGGTAGCGCGGCCGGCAACCGGAGAGTTCGGCGCTTTGGATTTCGCTACGTCAGCCATGACCGCAGCATCGTACTGCAGCGGGCCGTCGATCATCAGGTCAGGACGTTTTTCCTGCGCCAGACGCGTCGCTTCGCGTACTTTCTCTACATCGCTGCCGGCGCCAGAGGTACCGGTGGAGTAGGAGAGCATGGCTACGCGTGGTTCGATGCCGAAGGCAATCGCGGAGTCTGCGGACTGGATAGCGATTTCAGCCAGCTGTTCAGCGGTCGGATCCGGGTTGATCGCGCAGTCGCCGTAAACGTAAACCTGTTCCGGCAGCAGCATGAAGAATACGGAAGAGACCAGAGAGCTACCCGGCGCAGTTTTGATCAGCTGCAGCGGCGGACGGATGGTGTTGGCGGTGGTGTGAACCGCGCCGGATACCAGGCCGTCGACTTCGTCTTGTTCCAGCATCAGGGTGCCGAGAACCACGTTGTCTTCCAGCTGCTCGCGGGCAACCGCTTCGGTCATGCCTTTGCTCTTACGCAGCTCGACCAGGCGAGCAACGTAGCTTTCGCGAACCACTTCCGGGTCAACGATTTCAATACCGGCGCCCAGCTCTACGCCCTGAGAAGCGGCAACGCGGGTGATTTCATCCGGGTTACCCAGCAGTACGCAGGTCGCGATACCGCGCTCGGCGCAGATAGCCGCGGCTTTAACGGTACGCGGTTCGTTGCCTTCCGGCAGCACAACACGCTTGCCTGCTTTACGCGCCAGCTCGGTGAGCTGATAGCGGAAGGCTGGCGGAGAGAGACGACGGCTGCGCTCGGAAGTCGCGGTCAGGGATTCAATCCAGTCGGCGTTGATATAGTTAGCCACGTATTCCTGAACTTTCTCGATGCGCTCGTGATCGTCAACCGGCACTTCCAGGTTGAAGCTCTGCAGGCTCAGAGAGGTCTGCCAGGTGTTGGTGTTAACCATGAATACCGGCAGGCCGGTAGCAAACGCGCGTTCGCACAGCTTGCTGACGCGCGGGTCCATTTCATAGGCCCCGGTCAGCAGGATGGCGCCGATTTCCACGCCGTTCATCGCGGCCAGGCAGGCGGCGACCAGTACGTCAGGACGGTCCGCGGAAGTGACCAGCAGAGAACCTGCGCGGAAGTGTTCCAGCATGTGCGGAATGCTACGCGCACAGAAGGTGACGGACTTCACGCGGCGGGTATTGATGTCGCCTTCGTTGATGATGGTGGCGTTCAGGTGATGCGCCATATCAATCGCGCGGGTGGCGATCAGATCGAAGCTCCACGGCACCGCGCCCAGAACCGGTAATGGGCTACCGTTCTGCAGCTGAGCCGGATCGATCTTCACGACTTTTGCTTTGGAAGAGTCGTCGAAGATTTCCGACAGGTCCGGGCGAGTACGGCCCTGTTCGTCAACCGGCGCATTCAGCTTGTTGACGATGACGCCGGTGATGCTGGTGTTTTTCGCGCCGCCGAAGCTGCTGCGGGTGAGCTCAATGCGCTCTTTCAGCTGTTCCGGGGTATCGGTACCCTGGGACATCACAAAGACGATTTCAGCGTTCAGCGTTTTCGCGATTTCGTAGTTCAGAGACTGGGCAAACTGATGTTTGCGGGTCGGGACCAGACCTTCAACCAGCACCACTTCAGCATCCTGCGTGTTGGCGTGGTAGTTGGCGATGATCTCTTCCATCAGCACGTCTTTCTGGTTGCTGGAGAGCAGCGACTCAACGTGGCTCATTTTCAACGGCTCTGCGGCCGGAAGGTCGGAGTTCGCGCGAATGATGGTGGTGGTCTGGTCTGGCGCATCGCCACCGGCACGCGGTTGAGCGATAGGTTTAAAGACGCTCAGGCGAACGCCTTTACGTTCCATAGCACGGATAACACCGAGGCTGACGCTGGTCAGGCCTACGCTGGTTCCGGTAGGGATCAGCATGATTGTACGGGACACGATATATCCTCTTTCGTTACCGCCAGTATCAGGCGGGATACAAAACAGCACCGCCAGCTAGGCTGGCGGTGTGGAATCAGGCGGTCAGACGGTTGGCGTCCTGCGCGATGACCAGCTCTTCGTTGGTCGGAATGACGATAGCCGGGCGAGTGCCTTCTTTGTTGATGAAGCCAGACTTGCCGAAACGGGCAGCCAGGTTACGCTCGTGATCAACTTCAAAGCCCAGTACGCCCAGTTTGCCCAGAGACAGTTCGCGAACCATCGCGGCGTTTTCACCGATACCACCGGTGAACACAACGGCGTCCAGACGACCGTCCATCAGCGCGGTGTAAGAGCCGATGTATTTTGCCAGGCGGTGGCAGTAAACGTCCATTGCACGTTTAGCGTCAGCTTTTTCCTGGTAGTTGTCTTCAACATAGCGACAGTCGCTGGTCACTTCGGTCAAACCGAGCAGGCCGGACTCTTTAGTCAGCATTTTGTTGATGGCGTCTACGCTCATGCCCAGGGCATCGTGCAGATGGAAAATGATTGCCGGGTCGATATCGCCAGAACGCGTACCCATCACCAGGCCTTCCAGCGGAGTCAGACCCATGGAAGTGTCAACGCATTTACCGTTGCGGATAGCGGAAACGGAACCACCGTTGCCCAGATGGCAGGTGATGATGTTCAGCTCTTCAACCGGTTTGTTCAGAACTTTCGCGGCTTCCTGAGTCACATAGAAGTGGCTGGTGCCGTGCGCGCCGTAGCGACGTACGCCGTGTTCTTTGTACAGGCTGTACGGCAGGGCATAGAGGTAAGATTCTTCCGGCATGGTCTGATGGAACGCGGTGTCGAACACGGCAACGTTCTTGTCTTTCAGATTAGGGAAGGATTTCAGGGCTTCTGCGATACCGATCAGGTGCGCCGGGTTGTGCAGCGGGGCGAAAGACGCGGAGTCTTTAATTCCCTGAATAACGGAGTCATCGATAACGACGGAGCTGGTGTATTTTTCACCACCGTGAACGATGCGGTGGCCGATTGCGGTCAACTGAGCAGACAGTTCTGGTTTTTGTGCCAGAATAGTGTTAACGATAAAGTTCAGCGCTTCACTGTGAGCAGCGCCAGCGCCTAATTCGGCTTCTTGCTTGCTGCCATCCATTTTCCATTTGATACGGGCTTCAGGAAGATGGAAACATTCTGCTAAACCAGACAGGTATTCGTCACCGTTGACGGCATCAAGGATAGCGAATTTCAGAGAGGAGCTACCGCAGTTCAGAACCAGTACTAACTTACTCGACATGGAAGTACCTTTTATGATACGTGGCTAAAAAAACGTCAGTGTGTCACAAAGCGTAGCGCAGGATGACATTGACATTTATGATTAACATCATGCCTTGTACTGTTTTCGGGCACGATGAGAGAAGTACATTTGATTTTATGTCATTTTGCATAATTTTCAGCCAGTGGCAGAATATGCGATAATTTGACTAACCTGGTAAAAGGGTCTAACCGCCCCTCAGGTGCGCACAGAATACCTGATTGAGTGCGCCATTGCCAAAATCTTTTGAACGTTGTCATGCACAGTTGGTGTTTTGCACAAAATTTTTAAGTTTTATATGTAAAGTTGAGGTAAGCCATGTCCGGTCCCGAGAATCGCTCTGTGAGTTTTTTTGGCTTGTTTCGCCACGGGCAGCATTATGCAAAGACCTGGCCTCTGGATAAGCGCCTTGCTCCGGTGTTTATTGAAAACCGCATTATTCGCGCCACGCGTTATGCGATTCGTATCATGCCGCCGGTGGCGATTTTCACGCTGTGTTGGCAAATCGCCCTCGGTGGCCAGCTGGGCCCGGCCGTCGCCACCGCGCTGTTTGCGCTGAGCCTGCCGATGCAGGGTTTATGGTGGTTGGGCAAGCGTTCAGTGACGCCGCTGCCGCCGTCGATACTGAGCTGGTTTTATGAAGTGCGCGGTAAACTGCAGGAGGCCGGGCAGGCGTTAACGCCGGTAGACGGAAAGCCTGATTATCAGGCTTTAGCTGACACGCTTAAGCGCGCCTTCAAACAACTGGATAAAACTTTCCTTGATGATTTGTAATTGCATCGGGAAAACGCATATAAAAGAAGGCGCATAATTCATGCGCCTTCTTTTTTCACGCCGTAAAAGTGCAACAGGAGTCAAAAATGGAAATGACCAATGCGCAGCGTCTGATTCTGTCGAATCAATACAAAATGATGACGATGCTCGATCCGGACAACGCTGAACGCTACCGCCGCCTGCAGACCATCATTGAGCGTGGATACGGGCTGCAGATGCGCGAGCTGGACCGCGAGTTTGGCCAGCTTACCGAAGAAACGTGTCGCACCATCATTGATATCATGGAGATGTATCACGCGCTGCATGTCTCCTGGACGAATCTGAAGGACGCCAGCGGGATTGACGAGCGTCGGGTCACCTTCCTCGGCTTTGACGTGGCGACCGAGGCCCGCTACCTCGGCTATGTCCGCTTTATGGTTAACGTTGAAGGGCGCTACAGCCACTTTGACGCCGGGACTCACGGCTTTAACTCCCAGACCCCAATGTGGGAAAAATACCAGCGCATGCTGAGCACCTGGCACTCCTGCCCGCGCCAGTATCATTTAAGCAGTAACGAAATTAATCAAATTATCAACGCCTGATGGAGGTTCCCGTGCAGTGTAAAGGTTTCCTGTTTGATCTTGACGGGACATTGGTCGATTCGTTGCCGGTTGTGGAGCGTTCGTGGTGCAAATGGGCGGATCGATTCAGTATCCCTCATGATGAAGTGTTGAACTTTATTCATGGCAAACAGGCGATAACCTCATTACGTCATTTTCTTCCCGGCCGCAGCGAAGAAGAGATTCAGTCCGAGTTCGTCTGGCTGGAAAAGGTCGAAGCAGCGGATACGGATGGCGTAACGGCGCTGCCGGGAGCGGTGGCGCTGCTCAGGACGCTTGATGACGCGGGGATCCCTTGGGCGATCGTGACGTCAGGTTCGATTCCCGTCGCCCACGCCCGTCACCGCGCCGCGGGGCTGCCTGAGGCGAAGGTTTTCGTCACCGCCGAGCGCGTAAAGCACGGGAAACCCGCTCCGGATGCCTATCTGCTTGGGGCCGAGCTGTTAGGGCTGGCGCCGGGAGATTGCGCCGTGGTGGAGGATGCCCCTGCCGGGTTGCTCTCTGGGCTGAATGCCGGTTGTCGGACCATCGCGGTCAATGTGCCCGCCGATGCGCCGCGTCTTGATGAAGCTGATTTGGTGTTAACAACGCTTGAAAATCTGCTGGTTGAGCGCCTGCCTGACGGCAATGTGAATGTTAGCCTTAAAGATTAATCTCATGATTTAGCCCCGCGCCGGCGGGGCTTTTTTATGCCAAACTTCCAACTCCATCTTCTGACAAGGATAAGTTGTGAACGGTGAACTGATTTGGGTGTTATCTCTTCTTGCCGTAGCCGTCGTACTCTTTGCCACCGGAAAAGTGCGCATGGATGCTATCGCATTGCTGGTGATTGTCGCTTTTGTCCTTAGCGGCACCTTAACGCTCAGCGAGGCCTTCTCGGGATTTAGCGATCCCAACGTTATCCTTATCGCCGCGCTTTTCATTATTGGCGATGGGCTGGTGCGCACCGGGGTCGCCACCAAAATGGGCTCCTGGCTGGTGAAGGTTGCCGGTAACAGCGAAACCAAAATGCTGGTCTATTTAATGCTAACCGTTGCCGGACTAGGCGCTTTTATGAGCTCGACCGGCGTGGTGGCCATTTTTATTCCCGTGGTGCTCAGCGTGTCAATGCGCATGAACACGTCACCTTCGCGGTTGATGATGCCGCTCAGTTTTGCCGGACTTATTAGCGGAATGATGACTCTGGTGGCCACACCGCCCAATCTGGTCGTCAACAGCGAGCTGTTACGCGAAGGGCTGCAAGGATTCAGCTTTTTTAGCGTCACGCCGATAGGCCTGGTGGTGCTGGTACTGGGCGTTTTCTATATGCTGGTGATGCGCTTTATGCTTAAGGGAGACGAAGGCGAACAGGTCCGCGATGGTCGTAAGCGAAGCACCTTCCGCGATCTTATCAAAGATTATCATCTCACAGGGCGCGCGCGCCGCCTGGCCATTCGCCCTGGCTCGCCGATGATTGGTCAGCGCCTGGACGACCTGAAACTGCGCGAGCGCTATGGGGCGAACGTCATCGGCGTTGAGCGCTGGCGGCGCTTCCGGCGGGTTATCGTTAACGTTAACGGCGTATCGGAGTTCCGCGCCCGCGACGTTTTGCTGATCGATATGTCGGCTTCCGATGTGGATTTACGTCAGTTCTGCGGCGAGCAAATGCTGGAGCCCATGGTGCTGCGCGGCGAATACTTTTCCGATCAGGCGCTGGACGTAGGGATGGCGGAAGTCTCCCTGATCCCGGATTCCGAACTGATTGGCAAGACGGTGCGCGAAATCGCCTTTCGTACCCGTTTCGATTTGAACATCGTGGGTCTGAAACGCGATGGTAAAGCTCTTGACGGCGCGGTCACCGATGAAGCTTTGCAGCTTGGCGATATCATGCTGGTGGTGGGGAACTGGCGGCAGATAGCGCTGCTGGCTAAGCGGGGTCGTGACTTTGTGGTGCTGAATATGCCCATTGAGGTTAATGACGCCTCGCCGGCGCACAGCCAGGCGCCGCACGCAATTTTCTGTCTGGTGTTGATGGTCGCGCTGATGCTGACTGACGAAATTCCGAACCCCATAGCGGCGATCGTTGCCTGCCTGCTGATGGGGAAATTCCGCTGTATTAACGCCGAAAGCGCCTATAAAGCCATTCACTGGCCGAGCATTATTTTGATCGTTGGGATGATGCCTTTTGCTCTGGCGCTGCAGAAAACCGGCGGCGTGGATCTGGTGGTGCAGGGATTAATGGACGTGGCGGGAAGTAAAGGACCGTACCTGATGCTTGGCTGCCTGTTTGTGATGTGCGCGGCTATCGGCCTGTTTATATCCAATACGGCCACCGCGGTACTGATGGCGCCCATTGCGCTGGCCGCGGCAAAGTCGATGGGCGTTTCGCCTTATCCTTTTGCGATGGTGGTCGCCATGGCGGCCTCGGCGGCGTTTATGACGCCGGTATCGTCGCCGGTGAACACACTGGTACTGGGGCCGGGTAAATACTCATTCAGCGATTTTGTCAAAATCGGCGTGCCGTTTACTATCCTGGTGATGGTGGTGTGCGTTCTGCTGATCCCGGTGCTGTTTCCGTTCTGATTCAGCAGCGTTCTTTCCCCGGTCAGGCTGCGGCTGGCCGGGGAGCGGTTATTTTATAAAGGCGAATCCTGGCTGATTTCATCAAGCGAAAGGTGGAAGCTCGGCACGAAAACCTGCATAAAGTAGTCCATCTCTGCGCTGCGGCGCGATTCCAGCGTTTTCTCAAGGCGGCCTTTGGCCAGCAGAAATTCATTATTCCCCGCCGATAGCTCTTCCAGACACTTCAGATAGGCGCAAAGCGCATCTGCCTGCTTGACAAGGAATTTTTCCTCGTCGCTGTAGTGCTGTTCGTCGATGAGCGGCTCAAAAATATCGCGCAGTTCATCAGGAACCATATCGACCAGTTTCTGCTGGGCGATTTTCTCGATGGCCTTGTATTCTTGCGCGATCTGCGAGTTGAAATATTTTACCGGCGTCGGCAGGTCGCCGGTCAGAACTTCCGAGGCATCGTGATACATCGCCAGCAGGGCAATGCGCTCGGCGTTAACCTGACCGCCAAATTTACGATTTTTGATCGCCGCCAGCGCATGGGCCACCATCGCGACCTGTAAGCTGTGTTCGGAGACGTTTTCGGTGCGCACATTACGCATCAGCGGCCAGCGGTTGATCAGTTTCAGGCGGGAGAGGTGGGCAAAGAAATGACTCTGACTCATAGGAACCCTTAATCAGTTACGACGTCGGGTGACATTGTGCGCAGGGATTGCCGCCGGATGCAAATCCCGGCGGCTGGACAGATGAAGTCAGAGCTGGTGGTAGCCGGAAAGGAAACGCCCGAAACGGGTAATCGCCATTTCAAGATCGTCTTCGCGCGGAAGGGTCACGATACGCACGTGATCCGGCCACGGCCAGTTAAAGGCGGTACCCTGAACCAGCAGGACTTTTTCCTGCAGCAGAAAATCGAGCACCATCTTCTGGTCATCGTGAATATTAAAGCGCTTAGCGTCGATTTTCGGGAACATATATAGCGCGCCTTTCGGCTTGGTGCACGATACGCCCGGAATGTCATTAATCAGCTCCCAGGCGCGATTGCGCTGCTCATATAAGCGCCCGCCGGGAACAATAAATTCGCTGATGCTCTGATAGCCACCGAGAGCGGTTTGGATCGCATGCTGGGCAGGGACGTTGGCGCACAGGCGCATAGAGGCCAGCATCTCCAGACCTTCGATATAGCCTTTTGCGTGTTTCTTCGGCCCGTTAAGCACCATCCAGCCCTGGCGGAAGCCGGCAACGCGGTAGGTTTTTGACAGACCGTTGAAGGTGATCGTGAGGAGATCCGGGGCCAGCGGCGCAATAGAGTGGTGCTGCGCCTCATCGTAGAGGATTTTGTCGTAGATCTCATCGGCGAAAATAATCAGATTATGCTGGCGGGCGATCTCGACGATCTCCATCAGCAGCTCTTTTGAGTACACCGCGCCGGTTGGGTTATTCGGGTTGATAATCACGATGCCGCGGGTACGCGGGGTGATTTTCGCGCGGATATCGTCGAGGTCCGGGAACCAGTCGGACGACTCATCGCAGAGATAATGCACCGCTTTACCGCTGGAAAGCGCGACTGCGGCGGTCCAGAGCGGATAATCCGGCGCCGGAACCAGCATTTCATCGCCGCTATTCAGCAGCGCCTGCATGGCCTGAACGATAAGTTCGGAAACGCCGTTGCCGATATAAATATCTTCGACCGTCACATCACGCATGCCGCGAGCCTGGTAATGCTGCATGATGGCCTTACGTGCGGAATAGAGGCCCTTTGAATCGCTATAGCCCTGGGAAGTCGGGAGGTTGCGGATGACGTCAACGAGGATTTCGTCAGGCGCGTCAAAGCCAAACGGCGCTGGGTTGCCGATGTTCAGCTTCAGGACTTTGTTGCCTTCTTCTTCAAGGCGTTTCGCCTCTTTCAGAACCGGGCCGCGGATGTCGTAACAGACGTTATCTAACTTGCTGGATTTTTCGATGGGGGACATGAACCTTGACCTTTTAGCTGTTATCGCCACTCCCTGCCGTGGAAGTCAGCACGGAATAATGTACTCCGCATCCCCGCTGTTTTGAAGGGTTAACAGGAGAAGATTTTGCTATTCATGTTTTTTTGGTTTAATTGATTTCTCTGGTGGGTGGGTGTTTTGTTTATACAATAAACCTTTAATACTTTCATTGGTGGTCATATATTGCGTTATCCACTGATTCTGTAAACGTTTATCTGGCTTGTTGATTTAACGGAAATAAGTGCTTATTTTTTGCGCAAAAACCGCGTCACTTTCATATGTACGTTTAATTCACAATACACAGAATGTTTTAACAACTTTGCCAGATATTTTTAATGAAAAGCATTTAATTGATAAATGAGTTTTATTTTATGCAAGGAATATTCTTAGATTTTTAATTTAATTAAAGCGCGGGTCAGCATTTAAAATTGCCTGAGATAATACTGATTAACTCTTATAAATATTGTGGTTTTCGGTTAGAATAACGTCGTTAATACCGATATAAGGCTATGCCAGGTAGCCTGTTTCTTTATTAATACATTGTTATTGCAGGTTTTTGTTATCTTCCTGAGCGCGATGGCAAAGTTTGTCGCTGGTGCGGATGCAGGCAATGGTCATTGACGGCTATTTTTTGCGTCTCATCACAAAAAACAAAGCGCCGTAATTAAAAGCGCTCAGGCATACGAGCAAAATATTACTCTGAAATTCCGCGCATTTGCTGCGGATGAGTGCTTTCTAATGCAATAACGTTCGTCCAGTTGTTCATCCGTCTGTCCGTGGCGGGTCACGCGAAGCTTAAGGAATAGCCGGAAACCTGGAGCACAGCATCAACAAGGCAGGTCAGCATTAGCCGCCTGAATGTGAAGCAAATATGATAAATGAAAATCGTTCGATACTAAATTTAGACCTCGACCTCTTGAGAACCTTTGTTGCCGTCGCCGATCTCAATACATTTGCCGCTGCCGCCGTTGCGGTATGCCGGACTCAGTCAGCGGTAAGCCAGCAGATGCAGCGGCTGGAGCAGCTGGTCGGCAAAGAACTTTTTGCTCGCCAAGGACGCAATAAACTTCTGACCGAGCAGGGCATTCAGCTGTTGGGCTATGCGCGGAAAATTCTGCGTTTTAATGATGAAGCCTGCATGTCGCTCATGTTCGGTAGCCTGCAGGGAACGCTGACCGTTGGTGCGTCAGATGAGACAGCGGATACTATTTTACCGTGTTTATTAAATCGGATTGGCAGTTTTTATCCGCGGCTGACGCTTGAAATCAAAGTTCTCAATCATATTGATATCGTCGATCGGCTGAAGAAGGGAGCTATCGATCTTGCGCTGACCACCCGACCCACGAAGGGTTTTGACATGCTGACGCTACGCGCTTCGCCAACGTTGTGGTACTGCGCAGCGGACTACGTCCTCCCTCAGGGCGAGTCTGTCCCGCTTGTTCTGCTGGATGCCCCGGATCCGTTTCGGGAAGAGATCGTTGCGGTGCTCAACGCCGCTCGCGTCCCCTGGCATCTTTCCCACGCGGCAACCTCAATGGCCGGGGTGAAGGCGGCGGTGAAGGCCGGGCTTGGGGTGACCGCGCAGCCGGTAGAGATGATGAGCCCTGAATTCCGCGTTCCGGGGCGGTGTGACGGCTTACCCGTGCTGCCGGATACCCACTATATGCTGAACTGCGATTCTCAGCAGGCAAGCGAACTGACGCAGGCTATTTTTCAGTCGCTGAGCGCGGAGTACCAGCCGTGGTCCACGCAACGTGTTTATACCCCCGAAGGGGGAGATAATTCCCTTATTTCCTGAGTGGGAAAAGCTAACAAACATCACAAAAACTGGTAACAAAATGTAAGTGTAAAAACGAACCCCCGACGTGTGAAATCGCCGCTGCGGTTCGTTTTTTTCAAATTTTATTGATTAATAGAATGTTTTGTTGATTTGTTTTGATGTAAATCAGTGAGTTAGATCTGCTCTTCCTCTCATTTCTCGACTTTTCTCTGCACTTTCAATACTTCCTGCTAATGTTAAAAAACCGGATAGTTTGTTGCCGTTTTCTTGGTTGAATTAACAAAAGCGTGTCACAGATCAAGAAAATACCCCTCTTTAGGGGGAGGAATCGTGGCTAAATCCTGTCAAAATAGGCGGGTAATTTTGATTTACGGCGGAAACGGACACGATTCAACAGCACTAAATCCGAAGAGTATGCAAGGTTATTCCGCATAAAAGGGCATTTAATGTTAATGAAAAAAATCCAATGTAAATTAATGTTGTGAAAACTTTTGTTAAAGTTGACAAAAGGTTAATGAAAGGAGTAAAAAGCCACCGCAACTGGCCTTCCACATCACCCAGGGACGCTTTTTTGCACGGCTATTTTTTTATTCCTCCCCGTGAAACGCTGTGGCGTTCATCTGCCAGTAAGAGCAGAGGGTTTTAGCGCTACACTTTTTTGGTTAAGCAATGCGTATGTCAACATCCACTGAAGTCATCGCTCATCATTGGGCATTCGCTATATTTCTCATCATCGCTATCGGCCTGTGCTGCCTGATGCTTATCGGCGGTTGGTACCTTGGCGGACGCGCGCGCGCGCGTAGCAAGAACACGCCGTTTGAATCCGGGATCGACTCCGTCGGTTCGGCTCGCTTACGTCTTTCTGCGAAGTTTTATCTGGTTGCCATGTTCTTCGTTATCTTCGACGTGGAAGCCCTGTATCTCTACGCATGGTCGACTTCTATCCGTGAAAGCGGCTGGGTCGGCTTTGTGGAAGCCGCAATTTTCATTTTAGTGCTACTGGCTGGTCTGGTTTACCTCGTTCGTATTGGCGCTCTGGACTGGACGCCTGCGCGCTCCCGTCGCACGCTGGTTAACCCGGAAACAGACAGTCCCACTAACCGTCATACGCAGTAAAAGCGAGGCAATAAGATGGATTATACGCTCACCCGCATCGATCCTAACGGTGAGAACGACCGTTACCCCCTGCAAAAACAGGAGATCGTAACCGACCCCCTGGAGCAAGAAGTCAACAAAAGCGTGTATATGGGGAAACTCGAACACGCTTTGCATGACATGGTGAACTGGGGCCGTAAGAACTCAATCTGGCCTTACAACTTTGGCCTTTCTTGCTGCTACGTGGAAATGGTGACGTCATTCACTGCGGTGCATGACGTTGCGCGTTTTGGTGCAGAAGTATTGCGTGCCTCCCCGCGTCAGGCTGACCTGATGGTGGTCGCGGGCACCTGCTTTACCAAAATGGCGCCGGTCATTCAGCGTCTTTATGACCAGATGCTGGAGCCGAAGTGGGTTATCTCGATGGGCGCATGCGCCAACTCCGGCGGTATGTACGATATTTACTCTGTCGTGCAGGGCGTGGATAAGTTTATTCCGGTTGATGTTTACATCCCGGGCTGTCCGCCGCGTCCGGAAGCGTATATGCAGGCGCTGATGCTGCTGCAGGAATCCATTGGTAAAGAACGTCGTCCGCTCTCTTGGGTGGTAGGCGATCAGGGCGTTTATCGCGCCAATATGCAGTCGGAACGCGAGCGTAAACGCGGCGAACGTATTGCAGTGACCAATCTGCGGACTCCGGACGAGATTTAACTTGCGCCTGCGGGCGGGATGAAAACTTCGCAAATCAATCTACTACAGCGCGAAGTCTCGCCGGCAGTCACCACGGACCTTTTGCAATGGTGAACAATATGACCGATTTAACCGCGCATGACGCCGCACCAGCCTGGCAAACCCGCGATCACCTTGATGACCCGGTGATCGGCGAACTGCGCAACCGTTTTGGGCCGGATGCCTTTACCGTTCAGCCAACCCGCACCGGCGTTCCGGTGGTTTGGGTGAAGCGTGAACAGCTGCTTGAGGTGGGTGATTTCCTGAAGAAGTTGCCGAAGCCTTACGTGATGCTGTTTGACCTGCATGGCATGGACGAACGTCTGCGCACGCACCGCGACGGTTTACCCGCCGCGGATTTTTCCGTTTTCTATCACCTGATTTCAATCGACCGCAATCGCGACATCATGCTCAAGGTCGCATTGTCTGAAAACGATCTGCATCTGCCGACCTTCACCAAACTGTTCCCGAACGCTAACTGGTATGAGCGTGAAACCTGGGAGATGTTTGGCGTGACCTTCGATGGTCACCCGAATCTGCGCCGCATCATGATGCCGCCGACCTGGGAAGGCCACCCGCTGCGTAAAGACTACCCGGCGCGCGCAACCGAATTTGACCCGTTTGAGCTGACCAAAGCCAAACAGGATCTGGAAATGGAAGCGCTGACCTTCAAACCGGAAGAGTGGGGCATGAAGCGCGGGACCGAAAACGAGGACTTTATGTTCCTTAACCTCGGCCCTAACCACCCCTCCGCGCACGGTGCGTTCCGTATTATTTTGCAGCTTGATGGCGAAGAGATCATCGACTGCGTTCCTGATATCGGCTACCACCACCGCGGCGCTGAGAAGATGGGCGAGCGCCAGTCCTGGCACAGCTACATTCCGTATACCGACCGTATTGAGTACCTCGGCGGCTGCGTTAATGAGATGCCGTACGTGCTGGCGGTGGAGAAACTGGCGGGAATAACCGTGCCGGATCGCGTCAACGTCATCCGCGTAATGCTCTCCGAGCTGTTCCGTATCAACAGCCATCTGCTGTACATCTCCACCTTTATCCAGGACGTCGGGGCGATGACGCCGGTGTTCTTTGCCTTTACCGACCGCCAAAAGATCTACGATCTGGTGGAAGCAATTACCGGCTTCCGTATGCACCCGGCCTGGTTCCGTATCGGCGGCGTCGCGCACGACCTGCCCCGCGGTTGGGATCGCCTGCTGCGTGAATTCCTCGAGTGGATGCCGAAGCGTCTGGATTCCTATGAAAAGGCCGCGCTGCGCAACACCATCCTGATCGGTCGTTCGAAAGGGGTTGCCGCCTACAACGCCAAAGAAGCGCTGGAGTGGGGCACCACCGGCGCGGGCCTGCGCGCGACCGGCATCGGCTTCGACGTACGTAAATGGCGTCCTTATTCTGGCTATGAAAACTTCGACTTTGAAATCCCGACCGGCGGTGGCGTCTCCGACTGCTACACCCGCGTGATGCTGAAAGTGGAAGAGCTGCGCCAGAGCCTGCGCATTCTTCAGCAGTGCCTCGATAACATGCCGGAAGGCCCGTTCAAGGCGGATCACCCGCTGACGACGCCGCCGCCGAAAGAGCGCACGCTGCAGCATATCGAAACCCTGATTACGCACTTTCTGCAGGTTTCCTGGGGGCCGGTCATGCCGGCGCAAGAATCCTTCCAGATGATTGAAGCGACCAAGGGTATTAACAGTTACTACCTGACCAGCGACGGCAGCACTATGAGCTACCGTACCCGCGTGCGCACGCCAAGCTTCGCGCACCTGCAGCAGATCCCGGCCGCTATTCGCGGCAGTCTGGTCTCCGACCTGATTGTCTATCTGGGTAGTATCGATTTTGTTATGTCAGACGTGGACCGCTAATTATGCACGAGAATCAACAACCACAAACCGAGGCTTTTGAGCTGAGTGCGGCAGAGCGTGAGGCGATTGAGCACGAAAAGCACCACTACGAAGACCCGCGTGCGGCGTCCATTGAAGCGCTGAAAATCGTTCAGAAGCAGCGCGGTTGGGTGCCGGACGGCGCAATCTACGCTATCGCCGATGTGCTGGGGATCCCGGCCAGCGACGTAGAAGGCGTGGCGACCTTCTACAGCCAGATTTTCCGCCAGCCGGTGGGTCGTCACGTGATTCGCTACTGCGACAGCGTGGTGTGCCATATCACCGGGTTCCAGGGCATTCAGTCGGCGATCGAGAAGAAGCTGGATATCAAACCGGGTCAAACCACCTTTGATGGCCGTTTCACTCTGCTGCCGACCTGCTGCCTGGGCAACTGCGACAAGGGGCCGACCATGATGATTGATGAGGACACTCACAGTTATCTGACGCCGGAAGCGATTCCTGACCTCCTGGAGCGGTATAAATGAAAACCATTATTCGTACTGCCGAAACCCATCCGTTAACCTGGCGTCTGCGCGACGACAAACAGCCGGTATGGCTGGATGAATACCAGAGTAAAAACGGCTACGCCGGGGCGCGTAAAGCGCTCTCCGGCATGGCGCCGGATGAAATCGTCACTGCGGTAAAAGACGCCGGCCTGAAAGGGCGCGGCGGCGCGGGCTTTTCCACCGGTCTGAAGTGGAGCCTGATGCCGAAAGACGAGTCCATGAACATCCGTTACCTGCTGTGTAACGCCGATGAAATGGAGCCGGGCACCTATAAAGACCGCCTGCTGATGGAACAGCTGCCGCACCTGCTGGTGGAAGGCATGCTGATCTCCGCGTTCGCGCTGAAAGCCTACCGCGGCTATATCTTCCTGCGCGGCGAATATATCGAAGCGGCGCAGCACCTGCGCCGGGCAATCGCCGAAGCGACCGAAGCGGGCCTGTTGGGGAAAAATATCCTTGGCACCGGTTTTGACTTCGAACTGTTTGTGCACACTGGGGCAGGGCGCTATATCTGCGGCGAAGAAACCGCGCTGATTAACTCCCTCGAAGGCCGCCGCGCCAATCCACGTTCGAAGCCGCCGTTCCCGGCCAGCTCCGGCGTATGGGGGAAACCGACCTGCGTGAACAACGTTGAAACCCTGTGCAACGTTCCGGCGATTCTGGCCAACGGCGTCGAGTGGTATCAGAACATTTCTACCAGTAAAGACGCCGGCACCAAGCTGATGGGCTTCTCTGGACGGGTGAAGAACCCGGGCGTCTGGGAACTGCCGTTCGGCACCACCGCGCGCGAGATCCTCGAAGATTACGCGGGCGGCATGCGCGATGGTCTGAAGTTTAAAGCCTGGCAGCCGGGCGGCGCGGGCACCGACTTCCTGACCGAAGCGCACCTCGATTTGCCGATGGAGTTCGAAAGCATTGGTAAAGCGGGTAGCCGTTTGGGTACCGCGCTGGCGATGGCCGTCGACCACGAGATCGGCATGGTTCCGCTGGTGCGCAACCTCGAAGAATTTTTTGCCCGCGAATCCTGCGGCTGGTGTACGCCCTGCCGCGACGGCCTGCCGTGGAGCGTGAAGATCCTGCGCGCCCTGGAGCGCGGCGAAGGCCAGCCGGGGGATATCGAGACGCTTGAGCAACTGTGTCGATTCCTCGGTCCGGGTAAAACCTTCTGCGCGCACGCGCCGGGCGCGGTTGAACCGCTGCAGAGCGCGATCAAATATTTCCGCGAAGAATTCGAGGCTGGCATTAAGCAGCAGTTCAGCAATACCCATGCAATTAACGGTATTCAGCCGAACCTGCTTAAGACGCGCTGGTAATCTAAAGGTTTTTTATTTTTGGAAGCACGCAAATGGCTACGATTCATGTAGACGGCAAAGAATACGAGGTCAACGGAGCGGACAACCTGCTAGAAGCTTGTCTCTCTCTGGGCCTTGATATTCCATACTTTTGCTGGCATGCGGCGCTAGGGAGCGTCGGTGCTTGCCGCCAGTGTGCGGTGAAGCAATATCAGAACGCGGAAGACACGCGTGGCCGCCTGGTGATGTCCTGTATGACTCCGGCATCCGACGGCACTTTTATTTCCATCGACGACGCAGAAGCGAAGCAGTTCCGCGAAAGCGTAGTTGAGTGGCTGATGACCAACCACCCGCATGACTGTCCGGTGTGCGAAGAGGGCGGCAACTGTCACTTGCAGGATATGACCGTGATGACCGGTCATAGCTTCCGTCGCTACCGCTTTACCAAGCGTACCCACCGCAACCAGGATCTGGGGCCGTTCATCTCGCACGAAATGAACCGCTGCATCGCCTGCTACCGCTGCGTCCGCTACTACAAAGATTATGCCGACGGCACCGACCTTGGCGTTTACGGCGCTCACGACAACGTCTACTTTGGGCGCCCGGAAGACGGCACGCTGGAAAGCGAGTTCTCCGGCAACCTGGTGGAAGTCTGTCCGACCGGCGTGTTTACCGATAAAACGCACTCCGAGCGTTATAACCGTAAATGGGACATGCAGTTTGCGCCAAGCATCTGTCAGCAGTGTTCCATCGGCTGTAACATCAGCCCCGGCGAACGCTATGGCGAACTGCGTCGTATCGAAAACCGCTATAACGGTACCGTTAACCGCTACTTCCTCTGCGACCGCGGTCGTTTCGGCTACGGCTATGTGAATCTCAAAGACCGTCCGCGTCAGCCGGTTCAACGCCGCGGTGACGATCTGATTACCCTTAACGCCGAGCAGGCGATGCAGGGGGCGGCGGATATTCTGCGCCAGTCGAAGAAAGTGATCGGTATCGGCTCCCCGCGCGCCAGCCTCGAAAGCAACTTCGCGCTGCGCGAACTGGTCGGCGCCGGGAACTTCTATACCGGCATCGCGAAGGGCGAACAAGAGCGCCTGCAGATGATGCTGAAAGTGCTGCGCGAAGGCGGTATCCATACCCCGGCGCTGCGCGAAATCGAATCCTACGATGCGGTGCTGATCCTCGGCGAAGACATCACCCAGACCGGCGCGCGTATCGCGCTGGCGGTGCGTCAGGCGGTGAAAGGCAAAGCGCGCGAAATGGCGGCGGCGCAGAAAGTCGCCGACTGGCAGATCGCCGCGATCCTTAACATCGGCCAGCGCGCGAAGCATCCGCTGTTTGTCACCAATATTGATGACACCCGCCTCGATGACATCGCCGCATGGACCTACCGCGCGCCGGTGGAAGATCAGGCGCGCCTCGGCTTTGCCATCGCCCATGCGCTGGATGAAAGCGCCCCGGCGGTCGAAGGGTTGAGCGGCGAGCTGAAAGGCAAAATCGACGTGATCGTTCAGGCGTTAGCCGGAGCGAAAAAACCGCTGATTGTCTCCGGAACCAACGCCGGCAGCATTGAAGTGATTCAGGCGGCGGCCAACGTGGCGAAAGCCCTGAAAGGCCGCGGCGCCGATGTCGGCGTGACGATGGTCGCCCGCGCGGTCAACAGCGTTGGCCTCGGCATGATCAGCGGCGGCTCGCTTGAAGAGGCGCTGAGCGAACTGGAAACCGGCGCAGCCGATGCGGTTATCGTGCTGGAAAACGACCTGCACCGCCACGCTTCAGCCGCCCGCGTTGATGCGGCGCTGGCGAAAGCGCCGCTGGTAATGGTGGTTGACCATCAGCGTACGGCGATTATGGAAAAAGCGCATCTGGTGCTCTCCGCGGCAAGCTTTGCGGAAAGCGACGGTACCGTGGTCAACAACGAAGGTCGCGCCCAGCGCTTCTTCCAGGTTTACGACCCGGCCTACTACGACGCGAAAACCGTAATGCTGGAGAGCTGGCGCTGGCTGCACTCATTGCACAGCACCGTGAACAATCGTCAGGTTGACTGGACCCAGCTGGACCACGTGATTGACGCTGCCGTTGCCGCACTGCCGCAGCTGGCCGGTATCAAAGACGCCGCGCCGGATGCGACCTTCCGCATTCGCGGCCAGAAGCTGGCCCGTGAACCGCATCGCTACAGCGGTCGTACGGCGATGCGCGCCAACATCAGCGTGCATGAACCGCGTCAGCCGCAGGATAAAGACACCATGTTCGCCTTCTCCATGGAAGGGAACAACCAGCCGTCCGCGCCGCGCTCGCAAATTCCATTTGCCTGGGCTCCGGGCTGGAACTCCCCGCAGGCGTGGAACAAGTTCCAGGATGAAGTGGGCGGTAAACTGCGCCACGGCGATCCGGGCGTGCGTCTGTTTGAAGCTTCCGCTAGCGGTCTTGAGTACTTTACCGCAGTACCGGCAAGCTTCCAGGCAGAGGACGGGAAATGGCGTATCGCGCCTTACTATCACCTGTTCGGCAGCGACGAGCTGTCGCAGCGTTCTCCGATATTCCAGAGCCGCATGCCGCAGCCGTACGTTAAGCTGAACCCGGCAGATGCCGCGAAGCTTGGGGTGAACGAAGGCGCAATGGTCTCTTTGCGCGTTGATGGCCAGGCGCTTAGCCTGCCGCTGGTGATTTCGGCGGGGCTGACGGCAGGGCAGGTTGGCTTACCGATGGGCATGCCAGGGATTGCGCCGGTACTGACCGGAGCGCGTATTGATACTCTGCAGGAGGCGAAAGCATGAGTTGGTTAACTCCCGATCTCATCGACATTCTGTTAAGCATCCTTAAAGCGGTGGTGATTCTGCTGGTCGTGGTGACCTGCGGCGCGTTTATGAGCTTCGGCGAACGTCGTCTGCTGGGCCTGTTCCAGAACCGTTATGGACCTAACCGCGTGGGCTGGGGCGGTTCGCTGCAGCTCGTCGCCGACATGATCAAAATGTTCTTTAAAGAGGACTGGGTTCCGCGCTTCTCGGATCGCGTGATCTTTACTCTGGCGCCGGTTATCGCCTTTACTTCGCTGCTGCTGGCCTTCGCCATTGTGCCGGTCAGCCCGACGTGGGTAGTGGCCGATTTAAACATCGGGATTCTGTTCTTTCTGATGATGGCAGGCCTGGCGGTCTATGCGGTGCTGTTCGCCGGTTGGTCGAGCAACAACAAATACTCGCTGCTTGGCGCGATGCGTGCTTCTGCCCAGACCCTGAGCTACGAAGTATTCCTCGGGCTTTCCCTGATGGGCGTAGTGGCGCAGGCCGGTTCATTCAACATGACCGATATCGTCAACAACCAGGCGCATCTGTGGAACGTTATTCCTCAGTTCTTTGGCTTTGTGACCTTTGCGATTGCGGGCGTAGCGGTATGTCACCGTCACCCGTTTGACCAACCGGAAGCGGAGCAGGAGCTGGCCGACGGTTACCACATCGAATATTCCGGCATGAAGTTCGGTCTGTTCTTCGTCGGTGAATATATCGGCATTGTTACCGTATCGGCGCTGATTGTGACGCTGTTCTTCGGCGGCTGGAATGGCCCATGGTTACCTCCTTTCATCTGGTTCGCGCTGAAAACCGCGTTCTTTATGATGATGTTCATTTTGATCCGCGCATCATTACCGCGTCCGCGCTATGACCAGGTAATGTCCTTTGGCTGGAAGGTATGCCTGCCGTTAACGCTGATCAACCTGTTGGTAACGGCGGCTGTCATTCTCTGGCAGGCGCAATAAGGGGTGAATTGACCATGACCTTAAAAGAATTATTGGTAGGGTTTGGCACCCAGGTCCGCAGTATCTGCATGATCGGGATGCACGCCTTTGCCAAACGAGAAACTCGGATGTACCCGGAAGAGCCGGTATATCTGCCGCCGCGCTACCGTGGCCGTATCGTGCTGACGCGCGATCCGGACGGCGAAGAGCGCTGCGTTGCCTGTAACCTGTGTGCGGTAGCCTGTCCGGTAGGCTGTATCTCTCTGCAAAAAGCGGAGACCAAAGACGGCCGCTGGTACCCGGAGTTTTTCCGCATCAACTTTTCACGCTGTATTTTCTGCGGCCTGTGCGAAGAAGCGTGCCCGACCACGGCGATTCAGTTGACCCCGGACTTTGAGCTGGGCGAATACAAACGTCAGGATCTGGTGTACGAAAAAGAGGATCTGCTGATTTCCGGTCCGGGTAAATACCCGGAATATAACTTCTACCGGATGGCGGGTATGGCAATCGACGGCAAAGATAAGGGCGAAGCAGAGAACGAAGCCAAGCCTATCGACGTCAAGAGCCTGTTACCGTAAGGAGAGGGCAATGGAATTCGCTTTTTATATCTGTGGCCTGATAGCCATCCTCGCAACCCTGCGGGTGATCACCCACACAAATCCGGTGCACGCGCTGCTGTACCTGATCATTTCGCTGTTGGCGATTGCCGGGGTGTTCTTCTCGCTGGGGGCTTACTTCGCCGGCGCGCTGGAAATTATCGTTTATGCGGGCGCCATTATGGTGCTGTTCGTGTTCGTGGTGATGATGCTCAACCTGGGCGGCAGCGAAATCGAACAGGAACGTCAGTGGCTGAAACCCGGGATCTGGATTGGTCCGGCCATTCTTTCCGCGGTGCTGCTGGTGGTGATCGTTTACGCCATTCTCGGCGTTAACGATCAGGGTATCGACGGCGCGGCGATTAACGCCAAAGAGGTGGGTATCGCGCTGTTTGGGCCGTACGTTCTGGCGGTGGAGCTGGCCTCCATGCTGCTGCTCGCGGGTCTGGTTGTCGCCTTCCATATCGGTCGCGAAGAACGCGCCGGGGAAGTGCTGAGCAACCGTCCGAACGACAGCGATAAAAGAAAAACGGAGGAACACGCATGATCCCCTTAACACATGGACTGATCCTCGCCTCTGTCCTGTTTGTCCTCGGCCTGACGGGGCTGGTTATCCGCCGCAATCTGCTGTTTATGCTGATTAGCCTGGAGATCATGATCAATGCCGCCGCGCTGGCTTTCGTGGTTGCAGGGAGCTACTGGGGCCAGACCGATGGCCAGATAATGTATATCCTCGCCATCACCCTCGCCGCCGCGGAAGCGAGTATCGGCCTGGCGCTGCTGCTGCAGCTCCATCGTCGTCGCCAGAACCTGAACATCGATTCAGTAAGTGAGTTGCGCGGATGAACATGCTTGCCTTAACCATTCTTTTGCCATTGATTGGCTTTGTTTTGCTGGCCTTCTCCCGCGGCCGCTGGTCGGAAAATTTATCCGCCACCGTAGGGGTTGGCTCGGTAGGCCTGGCGGCGCTGGTGACGGCGTTTGTCGGCGTCGACTTCTTTGCCAACGGCAAACAGGCGCTCAGCGTTCCGCTGTGGACCTGGATGTCGGTCGGCGACTTCAACATCGGCTTCAACCTGGTGCTGGACGGCCTCTCTCTGACTATGCTCTCCGTGGTCACCGGCGTCGGTTTCCTGATCCACATGTTCGCCTCCTGGTATATGCGCGGTGAGGAGGGCTACTCCCGCTTCTTCGCCTATACCAACCTGTTTATCGCCAGCATGGTCGTTCTGGTGCTCGCGGATAACCTGCTGCTGATGTACCTCGGCTGGGAAGGCGTGGGCCTGTGCTCTTATCTGCTGATCGGCTTCTACTACACCGATCCGAAGAACGGCGCGGCGGCGATGAAAGCGTTTGTGGTGACCCGCGTCGGCGATGTGTTCCTGGCGTTCGCGCTGTTCATTCTCTACAACGAACTGGGCACCCTGAACTTCCGCGAAATGGTCGAACTGGCGCCTGCGCACTTTGAGGCCGGCAACAACATGCTGATGTGGGCAACCCTGATGCTGCTGGGCGGCGCGGTGGGTAAATCTGCGCAGCTGCCGTTGCAGACCTGGCTTGCGGACGCGATGGCGGGCCCAACGCCGGTTTCCGCGCTAATCCACGCCGCGACCATGGTCACCGCCGGTGTCTATCTGATTGCGCGCACTCATGGCCTGTTCCTGATGACCCCGGAAGTCCTGCATCTGGTGGGGATCGTCGGGGCGGTAACGCTGGTGCTGGCAGGCTTCGCCGCGCTGGTGCAGACCGATATCAAACGCGTGCTCGCTTACTCCACCATGAGCCAGATTGGCTACATGTTCCTCGCGCTCGGCGTGCAGGCGTGGGACGCGGCCATTTTCCATCTGATGACCCATGCGTTCTTTAAAGCGCTGCTGTTCCTGGCGTCCGGCTCGGTGATCCTTGCCTGCCACCACGAACAGAACATCTTCAAGATGGGCGGCCTGCGTAAGTCAATTCCGCTGGTATACGTCTGCTTCCTGGTCGGGGGCGCGGCGCTGTCCGCGCTGCCGCTGGTGACTGCCGGCTTCTTCAGTAAGGATGAGATTCTGGCGGGCGCGATGGCGAACGGTCATCTTAATCTGATGGTCGCCGGTCTGGTCGGGGCGTTTATGACCTCCCTGTACACCTTCCGTATGATTTTCATCGTGTTCCACGGTAAAGAACAAATTCACGCTCACGCAGGGAAGGGGATTACCCATCATCTGCCGCTGATTGTGCTGCTGGTGCTCTCGACCTTCGTTGGCGCGCTGATTGTGCCGCCGCTGGAAGGCGTGCTGCCGCAGACCACCGAGCTTGAACACGGACGCGTCATGACGCTGGAAATCGCCTCCGGGGTGATTGCCATCGCCGGCATTCTGATTGCCGCCTGGCTGTGGCTGGGTAAACGCACGCTGGTGACGTCGATTGCCAACAGCGCGCCGGGTCGTCTGCTCGGTACCTGGTGGTACAACGCCTGGGGCTTTGACTGGCTGTATGACAAAGTATTCGTCAAGCCGTTCCTCGGCGTGGCGTGGCTGCTGAAGAGCGATCCGCTGAATGCGCTGATGAACATTCCGGCAATCCTTTCCCGCTTCGCAGGCAAAGGCCTGGTGGTGAGCGAGAACGGCTATCTGCGCTGGTATGTGGCTTCAATGGGCATCGGCGCGGTCGTGGTGCTGGCGCTGCTGATGGTATTGCGTTGAGTTTGCGGAGGGCGGGCGTTGTCGGGTAGCGCTTACCCGTAGGCCCGGCAGGCAGAGCGCCGCCGGGCAACAAAACCCGCAATCCGAAGTGAATTTTCTGTGAGAATTCGTTGAAAATCGGTCCTGAACGGGACTTTAACAAGGAATAAAGATCGCCATGTTATTACCCTGGCTAATATTAATTCCCTTTATCGGCGGCTTCCTGTGCTGGCAGACTGAACGCTTTGGCGTGAAGATGCCGCGCTGGATCGCGCTGATCACTATGGGATTGACGTTTCTGCTTGGCCTGCAGTTGTGGATGCAGGGCGGCTATTCTCTCACGCAATCAACCGGTATTCCGCAGTGGCAGTCGGAATTCGTGATGCCGTGGATCCCGCGATTCGGTATCAGCATCCATCTGGCTATCGACGGCCTGTCGCTGCTAATGGTGGTGCTGACCGGGCTGCTCGGCGTGCTGGCGGTGCTCTGTTCATGGCGCGAAATCGAGAAATATCAGGGCTTTTTCCATCTTAACCTGATGTGGATCCTCGGCGGCGTGATCGGCGTATTCCTGGCTATCGACCTGTTCCTGTTCTTCTTCTTCTGGGAAATGATGCTGGTGCCGATGTACTTCCTGATCGCGCTGTGGGGCCATAAAGCCTCCGACGGTAAAACGCGTATCACGGCGGCAACCAAGTTCTTCATTTATACCCAGGCGAGCGGGCTGGTGATGCTGATTGCCATCCTGGCGCTGGCGTTTGTCCACTTCAACGCTACCGGCGTGTGGACCTTCAACTATGAAGAACTGCTGAAAACCCCGATGTCCCACGGCGTGGAATACATGCTAATGCTGGGCTTCTTTATCGCTTTCGCGGTAAAAATGCCGGTGGTTCCGCTGCACGGCTGGCTGCCGGACGCGCACTCTCAGGCGCCGACCGCCGGTTCCGTTGACCTCGCGGGGATTCTGTTGAAAACCGCGGCCTACGGCCTGCTGCGCTTTGCGCTGCCGCTGTTCCCGAACGCTTCCGCCGAATTTGCCCCTATCGCCATGTGGCTGGGCGTCATCGGTATTTTCTACGGCGCGTGGATGGCCTTCAGCCAGTACGATATCAAGCGTCTGATTGCTTACACCTCCGTTTCCCACATGGGCTTTGTGCTGATTGCTATCTATACCGGCAGCCAGCTGGCTTACCAGGGCGCGGTGATTCAGATGATTGCCCACGGCCTGTCCGCTGCCGGCTTGTTTATCCTTTGCGGCCAGCTGTACGAGCGCCTGCATACGCGCGATATGCGTCAGATGGGCGGTCTGTGGAGCAAAATCAAGTGGCTGCCGGCGCTGTCGATGTTCTTTGCGGTCGCGACCCTCGGGATGCCGGGTACCGGTAACTTCGTCGGCGAATTTATGATTCTGTTCGGCAGCTATAAAACCGTACCGGTGATTACGATTATTTCTACCTTCGGTCTGGTGTTCGCTTCCGTGTACTCGCTGTCGATGCTGCATCGCGCGTACTTTGGTAAAGCAAAAAGCGAAATCGCCGCGAAAGCATTGCCGGGAATGTCCCTGCGTGAACTGTCGATCATCCTGCTGCTGGTTGTTCTGCTGGTGCTGCTGGGCTTCTTCCCACAGCCGATTCTGGACACCTCGCACTCTGCGATGAGCAACATTCAGCAGTGGTTTGTTAATTCTGTTTCTACTACAAGGCCGTAATTCGCCATGACAATAACTCCACAACAACTGATCGCACTGCTACCGCTGCTGATCGTCGGCTTGACGGTGGTGGTTGTGATGCTCTCCATTGCGTGGCGACGCAATCATTTCCTCAATGCCACGCTGTCGGTTCTCGGCCTGAACGCCGCGCTGATATCACTCTGGTTCGTGGGTCAGAACGGAGCGATGGACGTCACGCCGATGATTCGCGTAGACGGCTATTCGATGCTCTACACCGGGCTGGTGCTGCTGGCGAGCCTCGCCACCTGTACTTTCGCCTACCCATGGCTTGAGGGTTACAAGGACAATAAAGAAGAGTTCTATCTGCTGGTGCTGATCGCCGCGCTGGGCGGCATTCTGCTGGCGGGCGCTAACCATCTGGCGGCGCTGTTCCTCGGTATCGAACTGATTTCGCTGCCGCTGTTCGGCCTGGTCGGCTACGCCTTCCGCCAGAAACGTTCGCTGGAAGCCAGCATCAAGTACACGATTCTGTCCGCCGTTGCCTCTTCGTTCCTGCTGTTCGGTATGGCGCTGGTATATGCCAATTCCGGCAACCTTTCGTTCCTGGCGCTCGGTAAGAGCCTGACGGATGGCATGCTGCACGAGCCGCTGCTGCTGGCCGGTCTCGGTTTGATGATTGTCGGCCTCGGCTTTAAGCTGTCGCTGGTGCCGTTCCACCTGTGGACGCCGGACGTTTACCAGGGGGCGCCTGCGCCGGTCTCCACCTTCCTGGCGACCGCCAGCAAGATCGCCATCTTCGGCGTGGTGATGCGTCTGTTCCTCTATATGCCGGTTGGCGGCAGTGAGGCGGTACGCGTGGTGCTGGGTCTTATCGCCTTTGCGTCGATTATCTTCGGTAACCTGATGGCGCTGAGCCAGACCAATATCAAACGTCTGCTCGGCTACTCATCCATTTCTCATCTTGGCTACCTGCTGGTGGCGCTGATTGCCCTGCAGAGCGGCGAGATGTCGATGGAAGCAGTGGGGGTTTACCTGGCGGGTTACCTGTTCAGCAGCCTCGGCGCGTTCGGCGTGGTGAGCCTGATGTCCAGCCCGTACCGCGGCCCTGATGCCGATTCGCTCTACTCCTACCGAGGCCTGTTCTGGCATCGTCCGATTCTGTCGGCGGTGATGACGGTGATGATGCTGTCTCTTGCCGGTATCCCAATGACGCTGGGCTTTATCGGTAAGTTTTACGTGCTGGCGGTAGGCGTGCACGCGCACCTGTGGTGGCTGGTCGGGGCGGTAGTGCTGGGTTCAGCGATTGGCCTCTACTACTATCTGCGCGTGGCGGTGAGCCTCTATCTGAGCGCGCCAGAGAAACTGAATCGCGATGCGCCGTCTAACTGGCAGTACAGCGCCGGGGGCATCGTGGTGCTGATCTCCGCGCTGCTGGTGCTGGTACTGGGCGTATGGCCGCAGCCGTTAATCAGCATCGTACAGTTGGCTACGCCGCTGATGTAATCATATCCGTCGTGGGTAAAAAGGATCGCTTCGGCGGTCCTTTTTTTATCTACGCGAAAGCGGTGGGACCTTTGCTTTAATATTTTTTGTAATATTCATGCTTTTTATCATATTAATCTCACTTTACATTTCCACTCATCCTCTTATTTTCCGTACTATTATTACTACGCACACTGTTGTGTTTTGTAGATGGAGAAAGTGAATGAAAACAAGGCGTAAGCATTTGACCATCGGGGAGGTTCAGCGTTTGGTTGAAGCGGCCAGGCGGGGGGCAAATCCGGAACGCGATGTCTGTTTACTGTGGATGTGTTTTAATCATGGGTGTCGGGTGAGCGAAATTCGTCACTGGAAGCTCTCTGATATCGATATTCAAAGCGGGGTCATTTATATTCGTCGGCTGAAAAATGGCTTTTCAACCACGCATCCTATTTATAAACAAGAGGTAAAGGTACTCAACGAGTGGCTGCGCGTGCGTAATAATTACCCCGGGAATAATTCCGGCTGGCTCTTTTTATCACGTAATGGCCAGCCTTTATCCCGCCAGAGAATATATCAAATGATGAAAAATCTGAGCCTTGTTGCCCAGTTGGAAATTAATGCGCATCCGCATATGCTGCGCCACGCGTGTGGTTTCGCGCTGGCGAATAACGGTGTGGATACGCGATTAATTCAGGATTTTCTTGGGCACCGGAATATTCAGCATACGGTTATTTATACGGCAAGTAATGATGCAAGATTTAGAGAGGTTTGGTAAATGAAATAGTCATTTTGTATCAAACTGACTCCTATGCTATCCACAGATGGTAACAATGTCAATTTATGATTAACAATGTTTTTTGTTATTATTTTCATGTGGTTACATTAAATATAGACGTCATTTATTTTTCGGTTTTTTTAATTAGCTTCACGTATGGTTTGTACCTCTTCCCACTCTTTAGTTTTTTATCGTGTTTATTAGGCTTTTTCCTGGTAAATACGAAATAAAAAATGCCCTCCCTGGCAATATATATTTCAATTAATTGAAGTGGTCAAATTGATACAAAATGACCACTTCAGAATATTATATCCATTTCATGGGTCAATGTTTTGTTGTGTTATTAATATCAAACGTAAATAAAAGGATGCGCACGGTATTGCGCTTTTAAGTTAATGCATTGACTGCATTGAAAAGGACAAATCATGAAAAAAACATTACTTGCTGCTGTTGTTGCCGCCTGCGCGACGATCTCTGGTGCTGCGCTGGCAGATGACGGTCAGGTGAAGTTTATTGGCGACATCATTGATGCTGGTTGCGACGTGGTCAACGACCTGTCTAACCCGCTGGAAGTCCAAATGGGACAGATCGCCAAGACGGCGTTTACCGGTACCGGTTCTACTGCGGCTGAGCAAGGTTTTGATATCCAACTGAAAAACTGCCCGACTACGGTTACTAAAGCATCGGTACTGTTCTCCGGCACTAACGTCGGCGGCGACAATAGCAAACTGCAGCTGACCGCAGAACCTAATGTCGCTACAGGCGTGGCTCTGCAGCTGGTTGATGGCAGCACTAACAGTACCCTGCCGCTGTTCACCCGTTCTACCAGCCTGACCATCCCATCTACCGGTGATATCGATCTGCCGTTCCGCGTTCGTTATATCCAGACCGACACAACTGTTGTTGCTGGTAAAGCTAACGGTAGCGCTAACTTCACTATCAGCTACAACTGATCCTCCGTCTATTAGACCGTGCTAGCGAGCCGAAATCGGCTCGCTTTTCCAGGGAGCTGGAGATGAAACGATACCTGAAAGTGTTGATGGCTGGATGGCTGTTGGTGGGCGCTACGGCACATGCGGGCGTCGTGACCGGCGGTACTCGCCTGATTTATCCGGGCGGTAAAAAAGAGGCCACGCTGAGCGTAACCAACAATGATGCTACACCCTATCTTATTCAGAGCTGGGTGGAGAATGATAAAGGGGCCGCGCCCTTTCTGTTAACGCCGCCGTTATTTCGCCTGGACGGTGAGCAGCAGACCCGCCTGCGGGTGATTTATAGCGGCGGATTGCCCGAAAACAAAGAAAGTATGTTCTGGATGAATATCAAAGCGATTCCATCCTCACAGGCCAAAGCTGGCGCCAACACATTACAGATCGCTATTAAAACCCGTATCAAATTAATTTATCGGCCGAAATCCGTCGAGGGAACGCCGGAAACAGTGACGGATCAGCTTCGCTGGACGCGCAGCGGCAATACGCTACAGGTCACTAATCCCACCGCGTTTTATATGAATTTCGCCGAGGTGAAAATCGGTGGCGCGGAAGTCAAAGAAGCCAACTGGGTGGCGCCTGGCGCGACGGCGCGTTTTGATTTGCCGCGCGGCAGTACAGGCTCTTTGCAGTGGAAACTGATTAATGATTACGGCGGTATTGGCGCGCAGCACAGCGCTAATTTGTAAAGGCTATCAGGCCAGGGAGTTCCAGAGACAATGAACAATAATCATAACAAATGGCGGCTTAACCGGATAGCCGGAGCTCTGGCCGTTGCCTTGATACCGTGGTGTGATACTGCGCTGGCGCGGGATGTGTTTAACCCGGCGTTATTGGAAATGGATGGCCCGCAGACGGGGGTCAGGGATTTATCGGCTTATGAACACGCTGGAGGGCAGCAGCCGGGAACCTATCGGGTCGATATTTACCTCAACAATATCTTTATGGAGACCCGGGATGTCACTTTTCAGCAAAGCCGGATCCCGGGGGAAACGGCCCTGCAGCCGTGTCTGAACGTTGAAGAGCTTGCCGAATGGGGCGTGCGCGTTAAGCAATTCCCTGAATTAGGCCGTAAATCGGCGGACTGCGCGGATTTGGGCGTTATACCACAGGCAACGGCTGACTTTCGTTTTAGTCAGCAACGCCTGTTATTAAGTTTCCCTCAGGCGGCGGTTACCAGCGCGGCGCGGGGCTGGGTCGACCCGAAGCAGTGGGATGACGGCATAGCGGCCCTTCTGCTGAACTACTCCGTAAGCGGGGCGAATAACTGGTCGCGCAAGAATGACATGCCGGATAGTGACAACCAATACGTTAACCTGCGTCCCGGTATCAACATGGGTCCGTGGCGTTTGCGCAACTACACTACCTGGTCACGTAACAGCAGCGAAGGCGAGTCCAGTAACAGCTGGGATACGGTTTATACCTATGCCCAGCGTAATATTAATGCCCTGCAAGGGGTGATGACGTTGGGCGATAGCAGCACCGACGCCGACATTTTCGAAGGCATCCCTTTTCGCGGGGCGATGCTGGCTTCCGATGACGATATGCTGCCGGAAAGCCTGCGCGGCTATGCGCCGGTGGTACGCGGGATTGCGCGTACCAATGCCCAGGTCATTATTCGCCAGAACGGCTATGAGATTTACCAGACCTATGTCTCCCCCGGCGCGTTCGAAATCACCGATATGTATCCGACCGGTGGCTCGGGCGATTTATCGGTCACTATTAAAGAATCCGATGGCAGCGAGCAAAACCTGATCGTGCCTTATGCTTCACTGCCTGTCCTGCAGCGCGAGGGCCGCCTCAAATATAGCGTGACCTCCGGCGTATACCGGGCCTACGACAATAGCATTGATGAAACGCCCCTTACTCAGGGGACGGCTATTTACGGTCTACCGTTGGGGATAACCCTGTACGGCGGCGGTCAGTTTAGCAGCAAATATCAGTCCCTGGCGCTGGGGGTGGGGAAAAACCTTGGCGATCTTGGCGCCGTATCGACCGATGTCACCCAGGCCTGGTCGAACCGACAGGATCAAGACAAAGAGAGCGGGCAGTCGGTGCGTATTCGTTATAGCAAAGATCTTCCAGGCTTAGGGACTAACATTTCCCTGGCCGGATATCGCTATGCTACCAGCGGCTACTGGGATATGCAGGAGGTGCTGGATACCTATCGGGACGATAATTATACCCCTTCAATCGAACGGCGGCGCAATCGCGGGGAAGTGACGCTCAGCCAGAGCCTTGGCGAAGAAATGGGGTCTCTCTCGCTAAACTATATCCGCGAAGATTACTGGAACACCGGGCGCACGATGGAGTCCGTCGGCGTGGGATACAACAATAGCTGGCGCGGCGTCAGCTACAGCATGAACTACAGCTATAACCGTAATACCACCGACCAGAATACCGGAACGCGCAATGATGAAGACCACCTTTTCGCTCTGAGCATCAGCGTGCCGCTGGGGGAATGGCTGCCGAAACCAGTTTATGCCAGCTACTCCCTGAACAGCAGTAAGAATGGCTCCACCAGCAACAACCTGGGCCTTTCCGGCACTTTGCTTGAGCGTGATAACCTGAGCTGGAGCGTACAGGAAGGATACACCAGCCAGGGACGAGGGGAGAGCGGCAGCATTAATGCCGACTGGCGCGCGACCTATGGCGAGCTTACCGGCGGCTACAGCCATGATAAATACAGCCATCGCCTGAACTACGCCCTGCGCGGTGGAGTCCTGGCGCATGAAAATGGCCTGACGCTGGGGCAGCCTTTTGGCGAAACCCTCGCTTTAGTTAAAGCGCCCGGCGCTTCCGGGGTTGGGATCAATAACCAGACCGGCGTCAGAACCGACTGGCGGGGCTACGCCGTGGTGCCTTACGCCTCGCCGTATCGCAAGAATATCTTGACCCTTGACACCAGCACGATGCCGGACGATGTCGATCTCGAGCTAACCACTCAAACGGTGGTGCCAACCCGCGGGGCGGTGGTTCGCGCAAACTACTCCACTAGCGTCGGTAGCCGGGTTCTGATGACGGTTCGTCGGGCGAATGGTCAGCCGGTACCTTTCGGCGCGATGGTCAGCGTACCCGGAGCCGCGGCGTCAGAGCAGGCATTTATCGTTGGCGAGGGCGGACAAGTTTATCTGACCGGGCTGGAGTCTAATGGAGCGCTTAACGTGAAATGGGGAGCGGCCGCACAGGAGCGCTGCCGGATTCAGTACGCGCTGCCGTCAGGTAAAACGCTCACCGGCATTATTGTAGCCCCGGGGCTATGCCGCTAATCGAAAGGATGCAGAAATAATGAAACGATTTTTATGGGCAATATTAGCAGGCCTGTCGGCGCTGGCGCTATCGCCGCAGGCGATGGCGGCAACCGGGTGGTGTGAGACGACTTCGGCTGGTCACGCTCCATTTCGCAATACATTCTCATTTATTGAAACCTTTACTAATCCCTCGCAAAACCAGGCTGGGATGACGTTTCCTCGCCTGTACCGTTGGAATACCGGGGGAAATTATAATGCAAAATGTGATTGTGGCAGCTATATCACTGGGCCTACATATTTTAAAGCCACGGTACCTGGGATGGCTGCGACGCAAAGTCGAGGCGGGGTAAATTATTATCAGCTTAATAAATATCTGGAAATTGCCAGCGAGCTATATATTGCCGGGGGCGTGAATGACTATTTCCCAACACCTATCGACAATAAAAGCAATAACAATAACCAGGGCTTTGCTTGCAATGCGGGCGGTTCAACTTTTCAGAGTGGTTCAGTGGGATACGTTTCGCTCTATTTTACTCGACCATTTGTTGGTCAGGTGACTATCCCTCCGACGGTTATCCTTAATGTCTATGGAACAAGAATCTCTGGAAGCTACGGTGCAAATCCATTAACGCAGATCTCAATGAGCGGCTCGGTTACGGTACCGCAGTCCTGCGAAATAAATACCGGTCAGCCAATTAACATTGATTTTGGCGATATTGCTGGCAATAACTTCAAAACGGCCAACCAGATGCCGACGGGCTTCACTCCTTACGAGGTAAATATGACCGTGGCCTGCACCAATATTTCGGCAGGGGTTAAAATTGCTCTCTCATTCCAGGGCACGGCTGACTCCCATGACAACACTGCGCTGGTGACGACCAATAGCGATATTGCGGTGCGGATTGAAAGTATTACCGGAACCAAAATTCCAGTGATTTCAGGGCTGCTGCCGGTCGATCTGAACTATTCGACCCAGACCGGGGATACCACTATGAAAGTCTATCCGATAAATACCACCGGTAATTTACCCGCTGGCGGTGGGTTTACCGCCACGGCAACCATTCAGGCTGAAATTGAATAGCAGGAGTCAATAATGAAAAAGGCGCTATGGTTGGCATTGTTGCTGCCTGTTTTTTCATCCTGGGGCGGAATACCCTTAAATATAAAAGGCACGATTTATTATTATCCCTGCGATGTGAGCACTGATACAAAATATCAAGAGGTGAATTTCGGTACGCTGGTGAAAACAAATTTTCAGGCGGCCGGCTCCGCTTCGGAGTGGAAAACCTTTACCTTAAATGTCGAAAACTGCCCGGCAGGAACCACTAAAGCGACGGTGAAGTTTGACGGCGTGACGGACGGCGATGACGCCACGCATTTCGCCAATGTGGCGGCCAGCGATGCGGCGCAGCGTATTGCGCTGCAAATAACCAATAGCGACCATTCCACGACCTATAAAAATCAGGACAAGATGACGGTTGCGATTAACAGCAGTACGCAAAAGGGCGTTTTTCCGCTGGCTGCCCGTTTATATTCAACTCAGGGCGGAGCGACGGCGGGTAACTTTGAATCGGTGGTGCAGTTAACATTTACCTATCAATGACCTGATGAGCTAACTGGATGAAAAGGAATGGCGTATGCAGGAAGATACGGAATATCTGAGCGTAAAGGATGTTGAGCGACTGGTACTTGCCGCAAACTATTGTGCTCACCCGGAAAGAAATAGCTGCATGATTCAAATGTGCTTTTTGCACGGCTGCCGGATTAACGAAATTACCGCATTAACTTTGCGAGATATCGACCTGCCGGGAAAACGAGTTTATATTCGCCGGGCGCGTCACGGTATTTCTGGGTATCATCCATTACAACCGAAAGAGGTTCTCTCACTGCAGCGCTGGTTGCTGGCCAGAGAGTGTTATCCGGCGCAAAATGATTTATTATTTATCTCCTCTCGCGGTAATAAAATGACCCGTCAGCGTTTTTACCAGATTATTCGTGAATGCTGCGAGCTGGCAAAATTGAAGCAAAATATTCACCCGCGGATGCTGCGCCATGCCTGCGGCTATGAACTGGGAAAAAAAGGCATTGATGACGACTCTATCCAGGATTACCTGGGTTATCGGAATTTGAAATCTATCCTGCGTTATAACAGCTACGTTGAAGAGTAGCTGGCGGCGTATTCGCGGCTTTTGTCTCTGCCGCGTTACGCCTCTTTTTTATTCTACGGTATAGACCATGAAATCTTCCGCCAGCACGGTCGACGGGAATATCTCTCGGCACTCTGCCAGCAGGCGCTGGCAGCCTTCAGCGTCATAGCGAGAACTAAAATGCGTGGCGATAAGCGTACCGACGTCGGCGTCGTGCGCCAGCGCGGCGGTTTGCTGGCTGGTTGAATGGCCACGGCTATTCGCTTTTTCCGCCATCGCCTGTTCGAGCGTCACCTCATGGACCATAACATCCACGCCGCGGGCCAGTTCCAGCGCCGCCGGGCAGGGGGCGGTATCGCCGAAAATCGCCAGCTTCTTACCCGGCGTTGCCGGGCCGAGGTAGCGGCTGCCGTCAATCACCCGACCATCCAGCTCAACCGTCAGCCCCTGCTTTAAACGGTGGAACAGCGGGCCGGGAGGCACGCCTTCGGCGATAAGCCGGGCGGCATCGAGGGTGCCCGGCTTATCATGCTGTTCGATACGATAGCCATAGCACTCGACCGGATGGTTTAACGGCCAGGCGGTGACCCGGAAGCCGGCTTCATCAAACACCAGCCCCGGTTCGACTTCGACGATAGTGAGCGGATAATCGGTCCAGGAGCCGCTCAGGCGCAGCGCGGTTTCCACAAACTCTTTAAGCCCCTTTGGCCCGTACAGCGTCAGCGGCAAAGTATTGCCCTGCATCGAGCGGCTGCACAGCAGGCCGGGGAGGCCGAAAAGGTGATCGCCATGTAAATGGGTGATAAAAATCTTGTTCAGTTTGCCGGGGTGACAGGCGGTGCGCAGAAACTGATGCTGAGTTCCCTCTCCGCAGTCGAACAGCCACATCTCCGCCATTGTTGGCTGTTGCAAATTCAGCACTATCGACGTCATATTACGCGTACGGGTCGGCACGCCAGCGGATGTCCCCAAAAAGAGTAATTCCATCGTCCAGTATCCTCAGGGCGTGGGTCAAAAAAACAAAGTATACCAACTAAGGAACCGCAGATGATGACATGGCAGGATCTTCACCACGCCGAACTGACCGTCCCCCAGCTATATGCCGTGCTGAAATTACGCTGTGCAGTGTTTGTTGTCGAACAATCCTGCGTCTATCAGGACATCGACGGCGACGATCTGGTGGGAGAGAACCGCCATCTTCTCGGCTGGCGCGGCGATGAACTGGTGGCCTACGCGCGCATTCTCAAGAGCGATGACGAGTTTGAACCGGTAGTGATTGGCCGGGTGATTATCAGCCCGGCGGCGCGCGGCGAGAAGCTGGGTTATCAGCTGATGGAACAGGCGCTGGCCAGCTGCCGTCAACACTGGCCGCAAAAGGCCATCTATCTTGGCGCCCAGGCGCATCTGCAAAAATTCTACGCCAGCTTCGGTTTTGTGCCGGTGACCGAAGTTTACGACGAGGACGGCATCGACCATATCGGCATGGCGTACGAAATCGCCACTCACTGACCGTCGCGCGAATTAAAAGCCGCTCCCTCATCGTGGGTACTGCTATTCCTCAGTAGTACCCCGTATAATGTGGGGTTTTTACTCCGTGGAGGTTCGCGTGCTGTCTGTTTCCACCGCGCTGGAAAGCCTATACCGCTGCCTGGATGAAGCGTTCCCGCCATCGCCCGGCACGCGAATTTACGATATCTCCTTTGCGCTGAATGACGCTTTTGATCCGCTGCTGTGGTGCAACCATCAGCGGCAGTGGCCGCAGTTTTACTGGCAGCAGCGCAGCGGCGATGAAGAGCTGGCGGCGCTGGGAGCGGTAAAAACCTTTGCTTCCCTGACGCTGGCGCACGATTTTTTGCGCCAGCAGGGGCGTGATGACCTGCGAATTTGCGGCCTTAACGCCTTTGATCCTCAGCAGGGCCTGTTGCTATTGCCGAGGCTGGAGTGGCGTCGCCTGGGCGGCAGCGCCACGCTACGTCTGGTGCTGTCCAGCGAGAGCTCGCTCCGCGACGATGCCCGCGCGGCGCGTGAATTTCTCGATTCGCTGACGGCGAAAGAGGCGCAGGCCACCGCGATGCCCTCTCTGCTTAGCGAACAGCATTTCCCGGCTTATCCGCAGTGGCGAGCGCTGATTACGCAGGCGACGCAGGCGATAGCGGCGGGGGAGATGGATAAAGTAGTGCTGGCTCGCGCCACCGATTTGCATTTCGCCGCGCCGTTAAACGCCGGATCGATTATGGCCGCCAGCCGTCGCAGCAATCTTAACTGCTTCCACTTCCTGATGGCCTTTACCCCGCGAGAGGCATTCGTGGGTTCAACGCCGGAACGGCTGTGGCGGCGGCGCGGCGCGCTATTGCGTACCGAAGCGCTGGCGGGAACCGTCGCCAGCCATGCGGACGATCGTCAGGCCCAGCGTTTGGGCAACTGGTTGATGGGCGACGATAAAAATCAGCGCGAAAATATGCTGGTGGTGGAGGATATCTGCCAGCGGCTGCAAGGGGAGACGCGCGCGCTGGAAGTGCTGCCGCCGCAGATTGTTCGTTTGCGGAAAGTTCAGCATTTGCGGCGCTGTATATGGGCCGAGCTGGATAAACCCGATGATGCCCGCTGTCTTCATCTGCTTCAGCCCACGGCGGCGGTCGCGGGTTTGCCGCGTCAGGTGGCGCTGGATTTTATCACCCGTAATGAGCTTTTTACCCGCGGCTGGTATGCAGGCTCCGCTGGCTATCTGTCGCTGGCGCAAAGCGAATTTTGCGTCTCTCTGCGTTCGGCGAAAGTCGAAAACCATACGCTCAGACTGTATGCCGGGGCGGGGATCGTCAGCGGCTCTGACCCTGAGCAGGAGTGGCAGGAAATTGAAAATAAAGCCGCGGGATTGCGTTCGTTACTGCTTACAGAAACATAGATAAAACGATGCATATCAAAACGGCAACAGTCTGCTTTATCTATACTTAGCCTCAATATTTGATACTGGACAAATTCATGTCAGTAAGCGCATTTAACCGACGCTGGGCGGCGGTGATCCTTGAAGCTTTGACCCGCCACGGCGTGCAGCACATCTGCATTGCGCCCGGATCGCGTTCGACGCCTTTAACCCTGGCGGCGGCGGAAAACCACGCGTTTATTCACCATACCCACTTTGACGAACGCGGTCTTGGCCATCTGGCGTTAGGGCTGGCGAAAGCCAGCGGCCAGCCGGTGGCGGTAATTGTGACCTCCGGTACCGCGGCGGCTAACCTCTATCCGGCGCTGATTGAAGCCGGGTTGACCGGCGAAAAACTCATTTTGCTGACTGCCGACCGGCCGCCGGAGCTGATCGACTGCGGCGCGAATCAGGCTATACGCCAGCCGGGCATGTTCGCCTCGCATCCGTCGCACACAATATCCCTTCCGCGCCCGTCGCAGGATATCTCCTCCCGCTGGCTGGTCTCGACCCTCGACCAGGCGCTCGGCGCGCTGCACGTCGGCGGCGTTCATATTAACTGCCCGTTTGCCGAACCGCTGTATGGCGATATGGACGACACCGGCGCCGAATGGCAGCAGCAGCTCGGCGACTGGTGGCAGAGCGATAAGCCCTGGCTGCGTCAGTCTCTGCAGACCTCAAGCGAAAAGCAGCGTGACTGGTTTTTCTGGCGCCAAAAACGCGGCGTAGTGGTCGCCGGACGGATGAGCGCGGAAGAGGGCCTGAAGGTTGCCGAGTGGGCGAAAACGCTCGGTTGGCCGCTGATTGGCGATGTGCTCTCGCAAACCGGGCAGCCGCTTCCCTGCGCCGATCTGTGGCTCGGCAACGCAAAAGCGGTCAGCGAACTGGCGCAGGCGCAAATCATTGTTCAACTGGGCAGCAGCCTGACCAGCAAACGCGTTTTGCAGTGGCAGGCTACCTGCGAACCCGAAGAGTACTGGCTGGTGGACAACCTGCCGGGGCGTCTGGATCCTGCCCAGCATCGCGGTCGTCGCCTGGTCTGCGCCATCGACCGCTGGCTTGAGCAGCACCCGGCGGAAAAACGCCAGCCGTGGGCCGTCGTTATTCCTGAACTGGCGCGCCAGGCCTGGCAGGCGGCGGTGGCCAGCAGCGAGGCGTTCGGCGAGGCCCAGCTGGCGCAGCGAATCCGGCGCTATCTGCCGGATCAAGGGCAGCTGTTTGTCGGCAACAGCCTGGCGGTACGTTTAATTGACGCGCTGTCGCAGCTACCGGCGGGTTACCCGGTCTACAGCAATCGCGGAGCCAGCGGAATCGACGGCCTGCTGGCGACGGCGGCCGGGGTGCAGCGCGCCAGCGCGCGCCCTACGCTGGCTATCGTCGGCGATCTGTCGGCGCTTTACGATCTCAACTCGCTGGCGCTGCTGCGTCAGGCTTCAGCGCCGATGGTGCTGATTGTCGTCAACAATAACGGCGGGCAGATTTTTTCCCTGCTGCCCACGCCGCAGGCGCAGCGAAGCCAGTTCTATCTGATGCCGCAGAATATCCATTTCGCCCATGCGGCGGCGATGTTCGATCTGACCTATCATCGCCCTGCGGACTGGAATGAACTGGAACGGGCGCTGGACGTTGCCTGGCGAGCGCCCGGCGCGACGCTGATTGAGCTGGTGGTCAACGAAACCGACGGTACGCAAACTTTGCAGCGGCTGCTGGCGCAGGTGAGTCAGCTATGATCCTCCACGCGCTGGCCGAACGCGGCCAGCCGGGCCATCCCTGGCTGGTCTTTTTGCACGGTTTTTCCGGCGATTGTCACGAATGGCTGACGGTCGGCCAGGCGTTTGGCGCGTATTCGCGTCTCTATATTGACCTGCCGGGCCACGGCGGTTCAGCGAATATTGCGGCAAACAGCCTGGCTGAGGTTGGTCATCTTGTTGAGAAAACACTTAATAGTTACAACATACTTAAGTACTGGCTGGTGGGTTACTCCCTTGGCGGACGGGTGGCCATGTACTTTGCCTGCCAGCCGCGCGAAGGGCTATGCGGGCTGGTGGTGGAGGGGGGGCATCCGGGGTTAACGGATGAAAACCAACGCTTGCTGCGCCGCCGCGGCGATGCCGCCTGGGCTGAACGCTTTCGCCGCGAGCCGCTGACCCAGGTGTTTGCCGACTGGTATCAGCAGCCGGTCTTTGCTTCCCTTAATGCCGCGCAGCGGGCGGCGCTGATTGCGCTACGCAGCCGCAATAACGGCGGTGCGCTGGCGGCAATGCTGCAGGCCAGCTCGCTGGCGGAACAGCCCGATCTCCGCGAACCGTTACGGGCTCGCGAGTTCCCTTTTCATTACCTTTGCGGCGAACGCGACGGCAAGTTTCGCGCCATCGCCGATGAGCTATCGGCCACCACGCACGTGATTAATCATGCCGGACACAATGCGCATCGGGAAAACCCCGATGCTGTCGTGGCTTGTCTGGCGCAGTTTTTAGCGAGTTAACTGAAGGACACTTTATGATCTCTCTTGATGAAGCAATGCTTTACGCCCCGATTGAATGGCAGGACTGCTCCGAAGGCTACACCGACATTCGTTACCAAAAATCGGCGGACGGAATTGCCAAAATCACCATCAACCGCCCGCAGGTACGCAACGCATTTCGTCCGCTGACCGTCAAAGAGATGATTCAGGCGCTGGCGGATGCCCGCTATGACGACAATATCGGCGTCATCGTGCTGACCGGTGAAGGCGACAAAGCGTTTTGCGCCGGCGGCGATCAGAAGGTCCGCGGCGACTACGGCGGCTATCAGGATGATTCCGGCGTTCATCACCTCAACGTTCTCGATTTCCAGCGGCAGATCCGCACCTGCCCGAAACCGGTGGTGGCGATGGTGGCGGGTTATTCCATTGGCGGCGGCCATGTCCTGCATATGATGTGCGATCTGACCATCGCGGCGGAAAACGCTATCTTTGGCCAGACCGGTCCGAAAGTCGGCTCCTTCGACGGCGGCTGGGGCGCCTCGTATATGGCGCGCATCGTCGGGCAGAAAAAAGCCCGTGAGATCTGGTTCCTGTGCCGCCAGTACGACGCGCAGCAGGCGCTGGATATGGGCCTGGTCAATACCGTGGTGCCGCTGGCGGATCTGGAAAAAGAGACCGTGCGCTGGTGCCGGGAAATGCTGCAAAACAGCCCGATGGCGCTGCGCTGCCTGAAGGCGGCGCTGAACGCCGACTGCGACGGCCAGGCGGGACTGCAGGAGCTGGCGGGTAACGCCACCATGCTATTTTACATGACCGAAGAGGGTCAGGAAGGGCGCAATGCTTTCAACCAGAAGCGCCAGCCGGACTTCAGCAAATTTAAACGGAATCCGTAATGCGACAGGCGCAGGTCTACCGCTGGCAGCTACCGATGGACGCGGGTGTGGTGCTGCGTGAACGGCGGTTAAAAACCCGCGATGGTTTGCTTCTGCGCCTGCGCGACGGCGAGCGCGAAGGCTGGGGGGAAATCTCTCCCCTGCCGGGATTCAGCCTGGAAACGCTGGATGACGCGCGGACGGCGCTGCTGGCGTGGGCAAGCGCCTGGCGAGATGGCGAAGACGGCGCGCTGCCGGCCCCGCCGTCGGCGGCTTTCGGGGCGAGCTGCGCACTGGCGGAACTGTGCGGCGAGCTGCCGCAGGCGGCGGATTATCGTGCGGCGCCGCTCTGTTCCGGCGACCCGGACGAGCTGTTCGCCACGCTTTCGCTGATGCCCGGCGAGAAGGTCGCCAAGGTCAAAGTTGGCCTGTATGAGGCGGTGCGCGACGGTATGGTGGTCAATCTGCTGCTGGAGGCGATTCCCGATCTGACGCTGCGCCTCGACGCTAACCGCGCCTGGACGCCGCTGAAAGCCCAGCAGTTCGCTAAATATGTTAATCCGTACTATCGCAGCCGCATCGCCTTTCTCGAAGAGCCTTGTAAAAATCGCGACGATTCGCGCGCTTTTGCGAAAGAAACGGGTATCGCTATCGCCTGGGATGAGAGCCTGCGCGAGGCGGACTTTATCTTTGCCGCCGAGCCGGGGCTGCGGGCGGTGGTGATTAAACCGACCTTGACCGGCAGCCTGCAAAAGGTACGCCAGCAGGTGGCGCAGGCGCATGCGCTGGGGCTGACGGCGGTGATCAGCTCATCCATTGAGTCGAGCCTTGGACTGACGCAGCTGGCGCGAATCGCCGCCTGGCTTACCCCGGACACGATACCCGGTCTGGACACCCTGAGCCTGATGCGCGGCCAGCTGGTGCGCCGTTGGCCGGATAGCGAGCTGCCGTGTCTGAGCGTTGATGAGCTGGAGCCGCTGCTGTGACCTTTAGCGACTGGCCCTGGCGTCACTGGCGGCAACGGCGGGAAGAGGCCCGGGCGCTGCGCTTGAATGAGCGCCGGCTAAGCTGGCGAGAACTGTGCGCGCGCATTGATGCGCTGGCGGCGGGATTTCACGCCCAGGGGGTCAGCGACGGCGATGGCGTGCTGCTTCGCGCTTACAACCAGCCCGATGCTTTGCTGGCATGGCTGGCCCTGCTGCAGTGCGGCGCGCGCGTTCTGCCGCTGAATCCGCAGCTGCCGGCTCCTCTGTTGGCGGAACTGCTGCCGTCCCTTGGCCTGCGCCACGCGCTGGCGCTGAACGGCGGCGACCTTCCGGTGGCGCTTAATGCCTTAGTTTTGCGCGTTGGCGACTGCGCGTACGCGGCGGCCTGGCGAGAAGATCGTATCGCTTCCATGACGCTCACCTCGGGGTCGACGGGGCTGCCGAAAGCGGCGGTGCACGCTTTTCGCGCCCATCTTGCCAGCGCAGAGGGCGTGCTGGCGATGATACCCTTTGCGCCACACGATGACTGGCTGCTGTCGCTGCCGCTGTTTCACGTTTCCGGTCAGGGCATTCTCTGGCGCTGGCTATTTGCTGGCGCAGGCCTGACGGTACGCGACAAGCAGCCGCTGGAACAGGCGTTACGCGGCTGTACCCACGCCTCCCTGGTGCCGACTCAGCTATGGCGCCTGCTTAACGGCGACGCCGGGGTGTCGTTAAAAGCGGTTCTGCTCGGCGGCGCGGCGATTCCGGTGGCGCTCACCGAACAGGCCCGCAGGCGCGGTATCCGCTGCTGGTGCGGCTACGGGCTAACCGAGTTTGCCTCCACGGTATGCGCCAAGGAGGCGGACGGCCTGGCGGATGTCGGGCGGCCGCTGCCGGGGCGCGAAGTGCGGATTGTCGATGGCGAGGTCTGGCTGCGCTCGGACAGCATGGCGGAAGGCTACTGGCGCGATGGGCAAACGGTCCCCATTGCTGATGCCGACGGCTGGTTCGCCACCCGCGATCGGGGACAGCTGGAGCACGGCAGGCTGACTATCCTCGGAAGAGTGGATAACCTCTTTTTTAGCGGCGGAGAAGGTATTCAGCCGGAAGAGGTGGAGCGGGTTATCGGCGCACACCCATTGATTGGGCAAGTTTTTATCGTGCCGCAGGATGACGCGGAGTTTGGCCAGCGGCCGGTGGCGGTGGTGGAATGCAGCGCGCATTGCGAACCGTCCGAGCTGGCAGGCTGGTGCGCCGATAAGCTGGCGCGGTTTCAGCAGCCGGTGCGCTGGCTGCGGCTGCCTGAATCGCTGAAAACCGGCGGAATTAAAATTTCCCGCCGGGCGCTACGCGACTGGGTCAACCAGCAGGAGAGCTCCGCCTCAGAAGCGCTGGACGTGCAGTAGCTGCTGCGTATGCCAGCGGCCCAGCGCAAAAACGGTGGTCAGCGCGCCGAGCAGGGCGCAGAACATATCGGACTGAGTATCCCAGGGATCGCCCTGGGTGCCGAGAAATTCATCGGCGCCCTGTCCCAGCGCCAGCGCCGCCCACCATTCGATCAGCTCGTAGACGGCGCTAATCGCCAGCGCAATGCAGCAGACCACGAAACCGAGCATTTTACGCCCGTGAACGTAGCCGCCGCGCAGCAAAATCTCCCGCGCCGCCAGCGCCGGGACCAGCCCCTGGAAAAAGTGTCCCAGCTTATCGTAGGGGTTGCGGCTCAGCCCCAGCCATTCCTGTACGTCAAAGCCGATGGGCACTTTGGCGTAGGTGTACATACCGCCGACCATCAAAATGATGGCATGGAAGAAAACCAGCGTGTAAAGCAGCGGCGTCAACGGATAACGCGAGCGCGTGGCCAGCAAAAGCGGAACGAGGATAATGACCGGCGTGACTTCCATCAGCCAGGTGAGTTTGTCCCCTGCGCTGATACCGGTGTAAGCGAGGATCAGGGCCAGCGCCAGCGCGGCGAATGTTAACCCCGAACGGGATGCTGCGACGGTCATAACGGATCACCAGAAAGTTAAAACGATAACTATCAGGCAGATGCAGGAGAAATTCAATCGATACCGTCATTGGCGGCGGTTGACGACCGCCAATGACGTTGTCTATCAGGAGGAGGGAATATCGCCGGGCGTTTTTTGCTGACGTTTACGCATATATCGCAGCAGCGGGGGCACAACAATCACCGCGATGGCCAGCAGCAGGAGCGTTTTGGTCACGCCGCTTTGCCACAGAATCGCCACGTTGCCGTTGCTGATGGAGAGCGCGCGGCGCAGGTTCTGCTCCAGCATCTCCCCCAGCACGAAGCCTAAGATCAGCGGCGACATCGGGAAGTGCATCTTACGCATGATGTAGCCGAGCACGCCCAGCCCAACCATCAATAGCAGGTCGAAGGTGGTGCTGTGCACCGCGTAGACGCCGACCGCGGACACGGCGGCGATAGCCGGGACCAGAAACCACAGCGGGATGGTCAGCATGCGGGTGAACAGACCGATCAGCGGAATGTTCATAATCAGCAGCATCACGTTGGCGATGAGCAGCGCGGCAATTAACCCCCAGACGATATCCGGCTGTTCGGTAAACATCGCCGGCCCCGGGGTAATATTGTAGAGGGTCAGCGCGCCCATCATCACCGCGGTGGTCCCGGAACCGGGGACGCCGAGCGTGAGCATCGGAATAAACGAGCCGCAGGCGGAAGCGTTATTCGCCGCTTCCGGCGCCGCGACGCCGCGAATATCGCCTTTCCCGAAGGTGTCGCTGTTGCCGCTGAGCTTTTTCTCGGTCATATAGGTGATGGCGCTGGCAATGGTCGCCCCCGCGCCCGGCAGAATGCCGACAAAAAAACCCACCACCGATGAGCGCAGGGTCGCGCCGACGCACTGTCCCGCCTCTTTAGCGTTAAACAGCATACGGCCGGTTTTGCGCACCAGCTTCTGCCCGCCGCTGGTGCTCTCCAGCATCAGCAAGATCTCCGAAACCGAAAAGAGGCCAATCACCACCACGATAAACTGCACGCCGTCGGAGAGATGAACGCTGTCGAAAGTGAAACGATACACCCCAGTATTGGCATCAACGCCCACCGTCGCCAGCCCCAAACCGATCAACGCGGCGAGGAACGACTTGAGCGGATTTTGCGCCATCATGCTGCCGAGGCAGGCGATGGCGAAAACCATCAGGGCGAAATATTCCGCCGGGCCGAACGCCAGCGACCACTGCGCCAGTATGGGGGCGAACAGAATCATCCCGCCGATAGCGATCATTGAACCGACGAAGGAGCTGACGGCGGAGATCGACAGGGCCACGCCGCCGCGCCCCTGCTGCGCCATAGGATAACCGTCGATGGCGGTCATAATGGCGGCGGCATCGCCGGGCACGTTAAGCAAGATCGATGAAATACGTCCGCCGTATTCACAACCTATATAGACCGTGGCCAGCAGAATGAGCGCCGATTCAGCGGGCAGATGCAGGGCAAAGGCCAGCGGCAGTAGGATCGCCACGCCGTTAATTGGGCCCAGGCCCGGCAGCAGGCCGACGATGGTGCCAACGAAGCAGCCAATCAGCGCGATCAGCAGGTTGGTCGGCGTCATGGCGACGGCGAAGCCCTGCGACAGATAAATCCAGATATCCATAAACTCCTCCGTTAACTCAACCAGACGCCGAGCGGCAGGGTGACATCGAGCAGGGCGTCAAAGACGTACCACAGCGCGATGCCCATCGCCACGCCGGCTACCCCGGCAGCGGGCAGGGTGGCGCCAAACAGCAGGCCAAAAACGGCGGTCAGCAGCGCGGTGGCCAGAGGAAAACCCAGCCATTCAAAACCCCACGCGTAGACCACCAGTGCCACCACCATCGTCAATAAACGTTGTAAAACCAGACGCCCAGGCCAGGTGATGGCGTCGGGCCGACGCAGAAGCAGTAAAACAGAGCACAGCAGCATCAGGCCGATAATGCCTACCGGGAAAGGGCGCGGGCCGACGGGTTCATAGGCGTATTCGCTGTGGATTTGCCAGGCGATAAACATTCCCCCCGCGCAGAGCAGCAGCCACACACCGGCAAAAATACGATCGCTCATCGCAACCTCCGTTAATTATTTTGCCAGGCCAAAGGATTTCGCCTGCTGGCGATACGCTTCCACCTGCTTTTTGACATAGGCGTCCAGTTCCTTGCCGTTCATGTTGAATTCAAACAGGCCGCGCAGCTCGCGCTGCTTTTTGAACGCGTCGGTCTGCTGCAATTTAGTGAACTCATCCACCCACCACTGATAGTCGGCGTCGCTGACTTTCGGGCCCACGAAGAAGCCGCGAATAATCGGCCATACCAGGTCATAGCCCTGCTCTTTGGCGGTGGGGACATCGGCGAGCGCGCCCGGTAGCCTTTCGTTAGCGAAGACCGCCAGCACGCGGATTTTATTGCCCTGTAGATAAGGCACCATTTCGCTGAGATCGCCGGAGACTGCCTGCACGTGATTGCCCAGCAGCGCGGTGACCGGTTCGCCGCCGCCCTCGAAGGCCACGTAACGCATTTTGTGCGGATCGACGTTCGCTTTTTGCGCCAACAGCGCCGCTTTCATCCAGTCCTGGCTACCGATTGAGGCGCCGGCGCCGATGACGATACTGGCGGGGTTTTTTTCCATCGCCGCCATGAACGACGGCAGGTCTTTCCACGGCGAGTCGGTGCGTACCGCGATCATGCCGTAATCGGTGCCGACGCTGGCCAGCCAGCGGACATCATCCACGCCGTAGCGGCCAAACTTGCCCTGCGCCAGGTTGAGCAGCGAGCCGCCGGAAAAGGCGACCACGGTACCGGGTTCGCCGGGACGCTGGGCGACGATCGCATTGTAGGCCACTGCCCCTACGCCGCCGGGCATGTAGGTGACGCGCATTGGTTTTTTGATGGCGCCGGTTTCCATCAGGCTGACCTGAATCAGTTTGCAGGTGAGATCGAAGCCGCCGCCGGGCTTGGCGGGCGCGATACATTCGGTACGGGAAGGCGCCTCGACGGCCCAGGCGGAGGCGGTACAAAGGCATAGCGCGAGGGCGCTAAGATGGCGCAGGAATGGAATATTCATAGGCTTCCTCAGTCAGTTACAGGGTACGTTTTTTTGATTATGTGAACCGGCATGTGGCTATTCGGTTGCATGATTGTTAAAACAATTACCTTTCATTTCCCTTTCAACGCGGCAGCAACTTTTCAGGATGTGATATGCGTCTCTTACTGGCAGAAGATAACCGTGAGCTGGCTCACTGGCTGGAGAAAGCGCTGGTACAGGGCGGGTTTGCCGTGGACTGCGTATTTGATGGCCGGGCGGCCGATCATCTGCTGCAAAGCGAAAAATATGCGCTGGCGGTGCTGGATATCGGCATGCCGGGACTCGACGGTCTGGAGGTGGTGCAGCGCCTGCGAAAGCGCGGGCAGACTCTTCCCGTCCTGCTGTTAACCGCCCGCAGCGCGGTGGCGGATCGGGTTAAAGGGCTGAACGTCGGCGCCGATGACTATTTGCCAAAACCTTTTGAGCTCGAAGAGCTGGATGCCAGGCTGCGCGCGCTGCTGCGGCGTAGCGAAGGCCAGGTGCATGAGGTGCAACAGATTGGCGCGCTGGAATATCGCGATGAAGGCTATTTTTTACTGCGCGGGCAGACGCTGTCGTTGACGCCGCGCGAGCAGGCGCTGCTGACGGTGCTGATGTTCCGCCGTACGCGGCCGGTGTCGCGCCAGCAGCTGTTTGAACAGGTTTTCAGCCTCAGCGATGACGTCAGCCCGGAAAGCATTGAGCTGTATATTCATCGTCTGCGTAAGAAACTTCAGGAGAGCAACGTGCGTATCGTGACCCTGCGCGGCCTGGGCTACGTGCTGGAGCTCGCTCATCATGAGGTGGGGTAAACCGCAGTCGTTATTCGCCCAGCTGCTGCTGTTTCTCGGCCTGCCGCTGGTTTTGCTGTGGGGGCTGTCGGCGTTCAATAGCTACGTCAGCGCCCTGCAGGCGGCGACCCAGGCTTACGATCGTACGCTGCTCTCCTCCGCCCGCACGGTGGCGGAGCGTCTGGTGGTACGCCACGGCAGGCTGGAAGTGAATGTTCCCTGGGTGGTGCTTGATAGCTTTGAGCTGAATATGAACGATCGCCTGTACTATAAAGTTCTCGATCCCGAGAGGCGGGTGATTTCCGGTTTTGACGACCTGCCGCCAATGCCGCCATCAACCTCTCGTACCGATCTCTATCCGGCGCTGGCGTGGTTTTATCATACCGAATATCGCGGCCAGGCCATTCGCGTGGCGCGGCTGCTGCAGCCGGTTAACGAAGGCGACGTTGTCGGCATGGCGGAAATCTATATCGCCGAAACGCTGCAGTCGCGGCGCTGGCTGGCGGGACAGCTGCTGTTTTCATCATGGATCTCGCAGGGGCTATTAGTGCTGCTGACGCTGGTTCTCGCCGGCTGGCTGCTGCGCCGCGTGCTGCGGCCAATGCGCCAGCTTTCGGCGCTGATGGTACGGCGCGAACCCGGCCTGTTGACGCCGCTGCCGGAGCTGCTGCCGTGGTCGGAAACCCGGCTGCTGATCGTCGCCTTTAACCGCTATATCGACCGGCTGCGGGTGATGATTTCCCGCCAGGAGCGGTTTAGCGCCGACGCGTCTCATCAGCTCAAAACGCCGCTAGCGGTGTTGAAAACTCAGGCTTCGGTGGCGCTGGCGAGCGGCGATCCCCGACTGTGGCGCGAGAGCCTGGCGGCGATGAGCGGCACGCTTAATAGCACGATCCTGCTCACCGAGCGCCTGCTGCAGCTGGCTACCATCAAACGGAAAGAGCAGGGGGAACAGGCGTTCCCGCCGGTAGACCTTCAGGAGATCGTTCACCATAGCTGCTTTTCCCGTCTTCAGCAGGCGCGGAGCAAAGCTATCGATCTCGGTTATGAGGGGGAAACCTCGACGGTGACCATCGCCGGAGACGGCGTTTTGTTGAGCGAGCTGTGCGCGAATCTGCTGGATAACGCGATTCGCTATACGCCGCAGGGGGGGATCGTCACCGTCAGCCTGCATCGTGACGGAGAGGCGGTGCTGCTGGACGTCGAAGATAGCGGGCCGGGGATCGATGATGCGCAGATTCAGCAGGCGCTCATGCCGTTTCATCGTCTGGAAAACGTGGGGGATAACCCCGGCGCCGGGCTTGGCCTGGCGCTGGTTAGCGATATTGCGCGCCTGCACCGCAGCCATCCGCAGCTGCTGCGGAGCGAAACGCTGGGCGGGCTGAAGGTCAGGCTGCGCTTTTTGCGCGCGCGTTCAGAGTAAGCCTTTCAGGGTGAGGGTCCGGCGGGTCGCCACGTTCAAATCATAGTGAGGAAGATCCTCGACTTTCACCCAGGCGTAGTCCTGAAACTCTTCGTTGATCGTCACGTCGCGATTGGCGCTGATGCAGTCGAAGATCAGGTAAATCATATAAATTTCTTCCCGGCGGCCATCGGCGTAGGTTTTAACCCGGACGTCGTCGCGAAAGGTCCACGGGGTGACGTTGGTCAGCTGCAGTTTTTCGCCCAGCTCTTCACGAATTTCTCGCCGCAGCGCCTCTTCAATGCGCTCGCCTGGCTCGACGCCGCCGCCGGAGAGCGCCCACTGGCCGGGAAACACGCCGCGATCGTCGGCCATTTTACACAGCAGATAGTGGCCTTCATGTTGAATGAGCGGGCAGACGATAGTCCTTTGACGCATGATTTCTCCTTAATGATGATGCGGATAAAAATTGTAATGGCCCAGTTTGCGAGCCGCCTCGGCAAACCGCAAGCGAAAACGCGCGGTGAATGCGAGTGGTGGTAGGGTGAGCGCAAGTTAATTGGTCAGGGGCCATCATGGAACAGATAGCAAGCCACTCGCCGCACGATGCGGTCTTTAAACATCTTTTGTCCCAACGGGCAACGGCGCGCGATTTTTTGCATATTCATTTGCCGAAGCATTTGCGGGAACAGTGCGATCTGCGGACGCTGCAGCTGGAGTCCGGCAGTTTTATTGAAGAGGACTTACGCGCCAGCCATTCGGATATCCTTTATTCGCTAAAAACCCATGGCGGAGAGGGGTATATCTACATTCTTATTGAGCATCAAAGCTCTCCCGACAGGCATATGGCGTTTCGCCTGATGCGATACGCCATCGCGGCGATGCAGCGTCATCTTGATAAAGGGCATCATCAGCTGCCGCTGGTGATTCCTCTGCTCTTTTATCACGGCAGGACCAGCCCCTACCCGTATTCAACGCGCTGGCTGGATGGCTTTCCACAGCTAGAGATGGCCGAGCGGCTGTATAGCCGGAGTTTTCCTCTGATAGACGTCACTGAGATCCCTGACGATCGGCTTGTACAGCACCGCCGGGTCGCTATGCTTGAGCTACTGCAAAAACATATCCGCCAGCGGGACCTGATGGACATCTCTGAGCAACTGGTCAGAATATTATCCTTGGGATACACTACGCGTCGGCAGTTTAAAACGTTGCTGAATTATATGCTTCAGGCGGGTAACGCCGCCGATCCGGTGGCCTTTTTACGCAAGCTCGCGCAAAAGACGCCGCTCAAGCCGCATAAGGAGACGCTGATGAATATTGCTCATTTTCTGGAAGAGCGTGGCCGTAAAGAGGGGATCCTTCAGGGAATGAAGGCGGGGATAGAAAAGGGCTTACAAAAGGGCCGACGTGAAGGTCGCAATGAAGGCCGACGTGAAGGTCGCAATGAAGGCCGAAATGAAGGCCGACATCAAGGTCTGCAGGAGGCGACGCAACGCATTGCCCTGGCGATGCTGGATGAGGGGCTTGAGCCTTCTCAGGTCGCAAAGCTGACCGGTTTATCGCAGCAGCAGCTCGCTAAGCTCCGGCACTAAAATCGTTTAAAAAGCGCAAAATGGCAGCCTTAAGGGCTGCCATCAGTACTTATTCCCCGTGCTTTAAGGCCTGTAACGCCGCTGCAACACCCGCGCCGTAGTCGGGGTGGACTTCGCTGAACAGGCCAATTTGTCGCTGCTGAATAAACTCAGGAATATCCCGCATATCATTGGCGATACGCTGGAACATACGCTGATGCTCATCTTCGCCTAATAGCTCAAACAGTCTGCGCGGCTGGCTAAAGTAGTCGCTATCTTCCCGGTGATCCCAGTGCGCCGCCGCGCCTTCAAGGCTTAAAGGCGGCTCGCTAAAGTCCGGTTGTTCCTGAAACACGCCAAAGCTGTTGGGCTCATAGGTGACGCCGTTGCCGCTATTGCCGTCAACGCGCATCGCGCCGTCGCGGTGATAGTTATGGAACGGGCAGCGCGGAGCATTGACCGGAATTTGATGATGGTTAACGCCCAGACGATAGCGCTGGGTATCGCCGTAGGAAAACAGCCGTCCCTGCAGCATCCGGTCCGGAGAGAAGCCCACGCCAGGTACCACGTTCGCCGGATTCATCGCGACCTGCTCAACCTCAGCGAAGTAGTTATCCGGGTTGCGGTTAAGCTCCAGTACCCCGACTTCAATCAGCGGATAATCGCCGTGCGGCCAGATTTTGGTCAGATCGAAGGGGTTGTAAGGGACCCGGCTGGCTTCCGCTTCCGGCATTATCTGCACGTAGAAGGTCCAGCGCGGGAAATCGCCTCTTTCAATCGACTCATAGAGATCGCGCTGCGAACTCTCGCGATCTTCTGCTACCAGGCGTTTCGCTTCATCATCCATCAGGTTGGCGATCCCCTGCTGGGATTTGAAGTGGAATTTCACCCAAAAACGTTCATTTTCAGCGTTAATAAAGCTGAACGCGTGGCTGCCGAAACCGTGCATATGGCGATATGAGCGCGGGATGCCGCGGTCGCTAAAGTCGATGGTTAACTGATGCAGCGTTTCGGGAAGCAGGGAGAAAAAATCCCATTTCCAGGTTGGATTACGCAGGTTGGTGCGCGGGTCGCGTTTGACAACGTGGTTAAGGTCGGGAAATTTCAGCGGGTCGCGAAGGTAGAAAATCGGCGTATTGTTGCCCACCAGATCCCAGTTGCCCTCTTCGGTATAGAACTTGATAGAAAAGCCGCGAATATCGCGCTCGGCGTCAGCGGCGCCGCGTTCTCCGGCGACGGTTGAGAAACGCAGGAACAGGTCGGTGGTTTTACCGACTTCGGAAAAAAGCTTTGCTCGGGTATAGCGGGTGATATCGTGGGTAACGGTCAGTTTGCCGTATGCCCCGGAGCCTTTAGCGTGCATTCGGCGTTCCGGGATAACCTCACGGTCAAAGTGGGCCAGTTTTTCCAGAAACCAGACATCTTGCAGCAGCATCGGGCCGCGAGGACCTGCAGTCACGACATTATTATTATCGACAACCGGCGCGCCGGCACCGGTGGTTAGTCCTTTCTTGCTCATCTTTATCTCCTGACAAAGTTTTATGTAACTTATTCATCTCCCTGAAGGAAAAAAATAAGCTGAGCACACTTTGTAGAATAAATAGCCAGCACGGACAATCTGGCTCTGGCTATCGAATTGATACCCGGAGTCGTTGGCAAAATTCCGGTAGCAACTGGTTACAATCACAATGGCAAACGTCGTTTTAGTTCATTGATTCCTTAGCATTCGGCAGTACAATTTCGCGGTTTTTTGGGATTTTCTTATTATTATTTTCTGGATAGATAAAAATGAAAAAAAGCATATTTATGGCCCTCGCCGGCATGATGTTCGTCTCGACGGCGGCAAATGCGATCAGCGTCAGCGGGCAGGCCGGTGAGCACTACACCAATCTCGGCGTCGGATTCGGCACCGAATCGACCGGCCTGGCGGTAACCGGCAACTGGCTGCACAATGATGACGACGGCGATGCGGCGGGTCTGGGATTGGGCCTGAACATCCCCCTTGGGCCATTCCTGGCCACCGTGGGCGGCAAAGGCGTTTACACCAATCCGAACAACGGCGATGAGGGCTACGCGGCGGCGGTCGGCGGCGGTCTGCAGTGGAAAATCGGCGACAGCTTCCGTCTGTTCGGCGAATACTATTACTCTCCGGATTCACTCTCCAGCGGCATCGACAGCTATCAGGAAGCCAATGCCGGCGCGCGCTTTACCATTATGCGTCCTCTGAGCATCGAAGCCGGCTACCGCTACCTCAACCTGGCGGGTAAAGACGGCAACCGCGATAACGCGGTCGCTGACGGTCCGTACGTCGGCGTCAACGCCAGCTTCTAATCTCTGCGGCGCGGTATTCCGCCGCGCCTGATTTTCAGGCTTTTTCGCCAGCCGCTTTGCGATATAGTATTTCTACTTATCAGGCTGGAGTTCACAATGTTAAACGTGGAAATGCTGTCCACCGGCGATGAAGTACTGCATGGACAAATCATCGATACCAATGCCGCGTGGCTGGCGGATTTCTTTTTTAATCAAGGATTACCCTTAAAGCGTCGCCATACCGTTGGTGACGATCTCGACTCCCTGGTGGCGATTTTACGCGAGCGCAGCGAGCATGCCGATGTGCTGATCGTCAACGGCGGTCTGGGGCCGACCAGCGACGACCTGAGCGCGCTGGCCGCCGCGACGGCCAAAGGCGAAGGGTTGATTCTGCACGAAGCGTGGCTGGAAACCATGACCCGTTTCTTTGCCGAGCGCGGCAGGCCCATGGCCGCCAGCAATCGTAAACAGGCGGAAATTCCGCAAAGCGCCGAGATGATCGATAACCCGGTTGGAACCGCCTGCGGTTTTGCCGTGCAGCTAAACCGCTGCCTGATGTTTTTTACCCCCGGCGTGCCTTCCGAATTTAAGGTGATGGTCGAGCAGGAAATCTTACCGCGCCTGCGCGAGCGTTTCCCGCTGCCTGCTGCGCCGCTGTGCCTGCGTCTGACCACCTTCGGCCGTTCCGAAAGCGAACTGGCGCAGAGCCTCGATCATCTGCAGCTGCCGCCGGGAGTGGTGATGGGCTATCGCTCCTCGATGCCGATTATCGAACTGAAGCTGACCGGGCCCGCTGAACAGCGCGAGGCGATGCTGGCGCTATGGCCGGAAGTGCGGAAAGTGGCCGGAGAGAGCATGATTTTCGAAGGCACAGAAGGCCTGCCCGCGCAGATCGCCCGTCGTCTGCAGGAGCGTCAGCTAAGCCTGACGCTGAGCGAGCAGTTTACCGGCGGCCTGCTGGCGCTACAGCTTTCACGCGTCAATGCGCCGCTGTTGGCCAGTGAAGTCATTCCGTCGCAGGAAGAGACTCTGGCGCAGTCCGCGCGCTGGGCGGCTGAGCGGCGCGAGAAACATTTTGCCGGCCTGGCGCTGGCGGTCAGCGGCCAGGAGAGCGATCACCTGAATTTTGCGCTTTCTACGCCGGACGGCACCCACGCGCTGCGGGTGAAATTCACCACCAGCCGCCACAGCGTGCAGGTGCGTCAGGAGGTGTGCGCGATGATGGCACTGAACATGCTGCGCCGCTGGCTGAACGGCCAGCCGGTGGCCGGCGAACACGGCTGGATTAACGTCGTCGAATCTCTCACGGTGTAAACAAACCTCCGCGTCGGGAGTCTTTCCCGACGCGCGATGAGTCCAGCCAGCTGTACTTGCTTTTAAATATTCTGTGTACTACCTCGCATTTTTATCCTTCCGAACGTCCACCTTGCTGGAATAGCGTCGTCATTTGAAGCCGCTCACAATTTATCCGCCTGACAACCGCAACACTGATTCCAGTATTCAGGATTGGAGTCCAGTATGTTGGAATCAAGCAAAGTCCCGGCGCTGACCCGCGCCATTGATATTCTCAATTTGATCGCCCGCATCGGTCCCTGCAGCGCGGCGACCATTATTGACGAACTGGGTATTCCGAAAAGTACCGCCTATCTGCTGCTGGGAGAGCTGAAAAAACAGCGCTTCCTCAGCATGGATAATCAGGATAACTACTGCCTGTGGACCAAGCTGGTTGAGCTGGCCGGGCAGGCGCTGAGCAAAATGGACCTGCGCGAGCTGGCGCGTCCGCGCCTGACGCAGCTGATGGATCAGTGTGGGCTGCTCTGCCACCTGGGCATTATCGACAGCGGCAACGCCTACTACATTCTGAAGATTGAGTCCCCGGCCACCATCAGCGTGCGCTCGCATGAGGGGAAGAGCCTGTCGCTGTATCGCTCCGGTATCGGTAAATGCCTGCTGGCCTGGCAGCCCGAGCGGGTTCAGGAGTCGATTATCAGCGAGCTGCGGTGGGAACGGGCGACGCCAACCACTATCACCAGCGCCCAGCAGCTTCGCGATGAGCTGGGGCGTATTCGCGCCCGCGGCTGGAGCTTCGATAACGGCGAAGACTATCCCGACGTTCGCTGCGTGGCCGCCCCGGTGTTTAACGCCAATAACGAGCTGACCGCCGCCATTTCCGTGGTGGGTACCCGTCTGCAAATCAATGAAGACAATCGCGATTACCTCGCCGGTAGGGCGATTGCCTGCGCCAAAGATATTTCCCGTCTGCTGGGGTGGAAGAGCCCCTTCGAACAACAAGCCTCATAATAAGGAGAAGATCATGACCCTACCGAAAATTAAACACGTCCGCGCCTGGTTTATCGGCGGCGCTACCGCAGAGAAAGGCGCTGGCGGCGGCGATTATCATGACCAGGGGGCAAATCACTGGATTGACGATCATATCGCCACGCCGATGAGCAAATATAAACAGTATGAACAGTCTCGCCAGTCGTTTGGCATCAACGTTCTCGGTACGCTGATCGTTGAAGTGGAAGCCGAAAACGGGCAGACCGGCTTTGCGGTGTCGACCGCGGGCGAGATGGGTTGCTTTATCGTGGAAAAACATCTGAACCGCTTTATTGAAGGTAAGTGCGTCAGCGATATCAAACTGATCCATGACCAGATGCTCAACGCTACCATGTATTACTCCGGATCCGGCGGTCTGGTGATGAATACTATCTCCTGTATCGACCTGGCGCTGTGGGATCTGTTCGGCAAAGTGGTTGGGCTGCCGGTTTATAAACTGCTGGGCGGCGCGGTGCGCGATGAAATTCAGTTCTACGCCACCGGGGCGCGCCCGGATCTGGCGAAGGAGATGGGCTTTATTGGCGGCAAGATGCCGACCCACTGGGGGCCGCACGATGGCGACGCGGGGATCCGCAAAGATGCCGCGATGGTGGCCGATATGCGCGAAAAATGCGGGCCGGACTTCTGGCTGATGCTGGACTGCTGGATGAGCCAGGACGTGAATTACGCCACTAAACTGGCCCACGCCTGCGCGCCCTCTAACCTTAAGTGGATCGAAGAGTGCCTGCCGCCGCAGCAGTACGAAGGCTACCGCGAGCTGAAACGCAATGCGCCAGCCGGAATGATGGTCACCAGCGGCGAGCACCACGGCACGCTGCAATCTTTCCGCACGCTGTCGGAAACCGGCATCGATATTATGCAGCCTGATGTGGGCTGGTGCGGCGGCCTGACCACGCTGGTGGAGATTGCGGCGATCGCCAAATCGCGCGGCCAGCTGGTGGTGCCGCACGGCTCGTCGGTCTATTCGCACCACGCGGTCATTACCTTTACCAATACGCCGTTCAGCGAGTTCCTGATGACCAGCCCGGACTGTTCAACGATGCGTCCGCAGTTTGACCCGATTCTGGTTGACGAGCCGGTGCCGGTAAACGGGCGCATTCATAAAAGCGTGCTGGATAAACCGGGCTTCGGCGTCGAGCTGAACCGCGACTGCAACCTGAAACGTCCTTATAGCCACTGATCCCGTCGTGCCGCACAGCGCAGATGTGCGGCCCATTGTTGAGGATATTACGATGAGCAACACCTTGCTTGAAAGCGTGGTGAAGAAAAACCGCGCCCGTTTGATCCCTTTTATGCTGGCGCTGTACGTGCTGGCGTTTCTTGACCGTTCGAATATCGGCTTTGCCAAAGAGACCTATCAGCTGGATACCGGCCTGAGCAACGAGGCCTATGCGCTGGGGGCGGGGATTTTCTTTGTGGTGTACGCCTTTCTCGGGGTGCCCGCCAACCTGCTGATGCGCAAATTCGGCGCAAGAAAATGGATCGGCTGCACCACCTTGCTGTGGGGGCTTCTCTCCGCAGCGATGGCGTGGGCGGACACCGAAGCGAAGTTTCTGCTGGTGCGTACCCTGCTGGGCGCCGCCGAGGCGGGCTTCTTCCCGGGTATGATCTACCTGACTTCCCAGTGGTTCCCGCAGCAGAACCGCGCCAGCATTATGGGGCTGTTTTATATGGGCGCGCCGCTGGCGCTGACCCTTGGGTCGCCGCTCTCCGGCGCGCTGCTGGAAATGCACGGCTTTATGGGACATCCCGGCTGGTTCTGGATGTTTATCATTGAGGGGCTGCTGGCGGTCGGCGCCGGGTTCTTCACCTTCTTCTGGCTTGACGATACGCCGCAAAAGGCGCGTTTCCTGAGCGCTGCCGAAAAACAGGCGTTAATCAGCGAGCTGGCCAGCGAAGAGCAGAAAAAGGTGACTTCGCGTTTGTCCGATGCGCTGCGCAACGGCCGCGTCTGGCAGCTGGCCATTATTTATCTGACCATTCAGGTAGCGGTTTACGGTCTGATCTTCTTCCTGCCGACCCAGGTTGCCGCGCTGCTCGGCACCAAGGTGGGGTTTGTGGCTTCGGTGGTGACCGCTATTCCTTGGGTAGCGGCGCTGTTCGGGACCTGGCTGATTCCGCGCTACTCCGACCGTACCGGCGAGCGGCGTAATATTGCCGCATTCACCCTGCTGGCGGCGGCGATTGGCATTGCGGTCTCCGGGCTGGTGTCGCCAGTGCTGGCGATTATCGCGCTGTGCGTTGCCGCCGTGGGCGTCATTGCCGTACAGCCGGTGTTCTGGACCATGCCGACGCAGCTGTTGTCCGGCACGGCGCTGGCCGCGGGCATCGGTTTCGTCAACCTGTTTGGCGCCATCGGCGGTTTTCTGGCGCCGATTATCCGCGTCCAGGCTGAAACAATGTTCGCGAGTGATTCTGCCGGATTAGTGACGCTCGCCTGCGTGGCGATTGTCGGAGTTGTTATTATCTTTTCACTGCGCGTCAATCGTACGGTGCCGCAGGCTGACAGCGTACAGCATTAATGTAAGGGAGAACTATGAACGCAATTTTATCGAACCCATTTAAAGCGGGATTGTTGCAAGGGGAAGCGCAAATTGGCCTGTGGCTGAGCTCGACCTCTTCGTATATGGCTGAGATTGCCGCCACCTCGGGTTACGACTGGCTGCTGATTGACGGCGAACATGCGCCCAATACCATTCAGGACCTGTATCATCAGCTGCAGGCCATCGCGCCCTACGCCAGCCAGCCGGTGATTCGCCCGGTGGAGGGCAATCGTAGCCTGATTAAACAGGTACTGGATATCGGCGCCAGAACGCTGCTGATCCCGATGGTCGATACCGCTGAACAGGCGCGGGAGATCGTCTCGGCTACCCGCTATCCGCCGGTGGGCACCCGCGGCGTCGGGGCCGGGGTGGCTCGCGCCGCGCGCTGGGGGCGGGTAGAGAACTATATGGCGCAGGCCAACGATGAACTGTGCCTGCTGATTCAGGTGGAGAGCAAAACCGCCCTCGATAATCTGGATGCGATCCTCGAAGTGGAGGGGATTGACGGCGTCTTTATCGGCCCGGCTGACCTATCGGCTTCGCTGGGCTACCCGGACAACGCCGGGCATCCGGACGTTCAGCGCATTATCGAACAGAGCATCCGCCGCATTCGCGCGGCGGGAAAAGCCGCCGGTTTCCTCGCCGTTGACCCGGAGATGGCGCACAAAGCGCTGGCGTGGGGGGCCAATTTTGTCGCCGTGGGCGTTGATACCAACCTCTATACCCGCGCGCTGGATAAACGGCTGGCGATGTTCAAGCCGATAGCCGAACAGGCGGAGGGAAAGGGGAGCTATTAGTCCCCCCGCAGCCGGTGCTGGTATCAGGCCAGCGCCTGCGCCAGCAGAGAGATGGGATGTTCGCAGCGTTTGCTGGTGGACATCTCAATCTGCCATTTGCAGGTTTCACAATCGGTCACCACCAGGTCGGCGCCGCTCTCCTCAATTTGCCGGAACAGCGGCGCGCCAATGGCCTGCGATGAGTCGTAGTTCTCCGACTTAAACCCGTAGGTGCCGGCAATGCCGCAGCATTGAGAGTCGAGCACCTCCAGCTGCAGTCCGGGGATCAGCCGTAAGAGTTCAAGGGTATACAGCGACCAGCCCATTTTCTCCATATGACAGGGGGTGTGATAGACCACCTTCAGCGGCAGCGGTTTTAGCTGCAGAGGCCGCCCATCATCCAACTGACGCCAGATCCAGCGGGTTGCCAGCTCAATACGATCGCGAACGTCGCGGTTCTCAATATCGAGTACGTGCGGGTATTCATCGCGTAGGGTAAAGGTGCAGGTTGATGAGGTCGCAATAATGGGGAGGCTATTTTCCCGCATCGCGGTGACGTTGCTCTGCGCCTGCTTGCGCGCCCTGGCAAAAAAACCGTTGGCAATCAGCGGCACGCCGCAGCACTGCTCCTTACTGAATAACTGCACGCCGATGCCCATGGCGTTCAGCACCCGGATAAGATCTTTGCCCAGCTGTGGGTGGTTGTAGTTGACATAGCAGCCGTGAAAAAACGCCACCTGTTCGGCGTATTGCGCCTGCTGAGCAGACAGCTGACGATACGCGCGGCGAAAGGTGCCAAAGCCATATTTCGGCAGCGTACGGCGGTGATCGATTTTAAGCGCGGCGTCGAGGAGTCGCCGTACCGGCTTCAGCCCGGTGGTGGCGTTCACCAGCGGGGCAAACGGCGTGGAGAGGGTGCCCATCAGGTCGGTATGGCTGAGGATCGCATCGCGCAGCGTGGGCTTTTGCCGACCATACTCCATGCGCGCGCGCTGGATAATATCGCCGATTTTGACGTCTGAGGGGCAGGCGACTTCGCAGCGTTTGCAGTTAATGCAGTATTTTAACGCCTCGTCGTAGAGCGTGCCGTCTTTCAGGCGCAGGCGCTCGCCGTCCGGCCCGGCCTGTTTTGGCCCAGGGTAGCGCGGGTTAACCCGGCTGACCGGGCAGGCGGTGGTGCAAACGGTGCATTTAATGCAGTGTTCAAAACGCGTGTCGTTCATGACTCACCTCCGGCAAGCTCGCCGATTAACCTTGCGGCGTGCAGCGCGGTGACCGCGCAGACGCCGCCGCCGCATCCCAGCGCGATGGCATCAAAACCGCCGAGAATAGAACCTACGGCGAACAGATTCTCCAGCGTCTGCCCCTGAAGCTGCGGACGCAGGGCCGCATCGGTTTTCAGGCCGAAACGCTGCCAGGGCTGGGAAGCAAAAAAGTCCTGCTGATACCAGCGCTCGCGCGGTAGCGTCTGCTGCAGATCAAGGCCAAGAATAGGCTCGCGCACGCCGCTGCGTTCGGCGACCAGCCCATTGCTGAAAAAGCTGCCGCTGGCCAGCACCGCGAAGCGCGGGCGCAGCGGGATATCGCCGTGGTTGCGCGTCCAGATAGCGTTAACGATACCGTTCTGCTGGCTAATATTGATGACTTCGTCGCCGGTAAGCCAGGTGCCGCCGCCGCGGATAAAATGCCGCTGGAGCTGGGCGTGCAGGCGCATCCCCGGCACCGACGGCGGCAGCGTAGGCAGCAGGCGCAGCGGGCAGGGAAGGCGCTGCTGTAGCCACTGATACAGACGATCGTCGGCGAGGCCGAAGCAGGCGGGCATGATAATGAAACGGTGCCGCTGCGCCAGCGGACGCAGCGCCGCCAGCAGCGCTGGCCACTGCGTTTCATCGTCCAGACGGCGGGCGATATTGGCGGCGCGAAATTCGGATGGGCTATCGCGCAGAACATCAAGGAGCGGTAAATCTATCTCCTGCGCTTCGGCGTGAACGCCATGCTGGTTCAGCGAGGCGGCGGCAAGATGCGGCTGGAAGTCGCCGAATCCGCTGATGCCGACCACGCAGACGCCGTTGGCGGGCAGCGGCGCGGTGGCAATCTCCTGCGGCGAAAGCCAGGCCGCGCGTAAGGTTCCCAGCGGCGTCACGCGCAGATGCGGCTGGCTGGCCTCACCCTGCATGGCGATACCGCAGTCGGCAAACAGAGCCTGCGCCTGGCTGGCGTAACCCATTACCCGTTCGGCGCCGAGTCTGGCATAAGGATGCTCGGGAAGCTGGCGGGCCAGCTGGCCGATGCCGTGAGCAACATCGGTGACGGTTTCGCCATTCGGCAACGTCGAGAGCAGATCCAGCGAGGCGGAAGAGAAGTGCAGGGCGCTTTGGCCGCGGCTGATAATCACGCTGCGCAGGCCGCGCTGATTGAGCGCCAGACCGCAGAGCAGCCCGGCAAGGCCGCCGCCGATAATGGCGCAATCAAACTTCATCCTGATGCTCCTTTTGTAATCCGCACAGGCCGAGATAGACCCAGCGGGTGAACTCGCTTTCGCGCAGCGCGTCTCCCCAGGCCACCGGCTGGACGCCTTTCCAGCGCTCGTTCAGAAATTCAGACAGCTGGGTAAGGGAGCGCGCGGAGGTGGTGACGTTAAAACGCGCGAGCAGCCCGGCGGCCCGGCAGGCGCACAGCTCGCCCTGACAGGTGCCCATGCCGACGCGGGTGCGCTGGCGCAGGTCGAGCAGGTTTTTCACCGCCAGATTTTCGACCGCGTACTGAACCTCGCCGGCGGTGACCGCTTCGCATTCGCAGACCAGGCTGCGGTGCTGGCGGCTATCGCCAAGCCAGGCGGGGGTACGATCGCCGTGGCGATAAATGGCTGACCCGCGCAGCGATGCTGGTAAAGCGATGATTTTGCGTAACGTGGTTTCCGTCGGCTCCTGCGAGCCGGGAAGCGGCGCATCGGCGGTTGTACAGGGGGCGGTATTGCCGAGCTTGCGGCATACCGCATCCGTAGCCCATTCCGCCATCAGGCGGTAGGTCATCAGCTTACCGCCGGTGATGGTGATAAAACCTTCCATGCCGTCGCGCTGGGCGTGGTCGAGCAGCACGATGCCGCGGCTGACGCTGCGTCCACTGGGATCGTCATCGCTGGCGACCAGCGGACGTACGCCGGAGTAGGCGCGCAGTATCCGGGTCCGCCCCATGATCGGCGCCAGCTTTTCCCCCTCGCGTAGTAGCGTATCGACTTCCCCGGCCGTCACCCGGTTGTCGTCAATTTCGTCATAGGGAATGTGCATCGAGGTGGTGCCAATCAGCGAAATGGTATCGCCGGGTACCAGGATATCGGCGTCAGCCGGTTTGCGGCAGCGGTTGATAACCTGACGGTTAATGCGGTGGTCGAGGATCAGCAGCGATCCTTTTGCCGGAAACATCGCGATGCGCAGGTCGGCATACTCTGCGATACGCTGCCCCCAGATCCCGGCGGCGTTGACCACCACCTGCGCGCGCAGGCTGAGCGGTTCACGGCGCTGACGATCGTAGAGCGCTACCCCCAAGACGCGATCGCCCTCGCGCAGCAGGCCGGTGACTTCGCAGCCGGTGAGGATCGTGGCGCCATGTTCGCGGGCATCGAGCATATTCGCGGCGGTGAGGCGGAACGGATCGACGGTGCCGTCCGGTACCTGCACGGCGCCAAGCAGCGCGGGATTCACGGCAGGCTCCAGGCGCAGCGTTTCGGCGGGCGTCAGAGGCTGGGCTTCAATACCCGCCTGCTGGCAGGCGGTGATAAAGGTGTGCTGATACGCCGGGTCATCTTCCGGCAGGGTAATAAAGAGTCCGCTGGTGGGCTCAATGCAGTGGCGGGCGATACGGCGTAAGATGCGGTTTTCGCTGATGCACTCGCGCGCCGATTCGCTATCGGTGACCGCATAGCGCGCGCCGCTATGCAGCAGGCCGTGGTTACGCCCGGTCGCGCCGGTAGCGATATCGTAGCGCTCAACCAACGCCGCCTTCAGCCCGCGCAGCGCGCAGTCGCGCGCGATCCCGGCGCCGGTTGCGCCGCCGCCAATAATAATGACCTCGAAGTCTGAGTTGGCAGAATTCATTCTGTGCCCTCGATGTTCGTTTTACATCATTAAGGCACGTATTTATTTATTTTTGTTTGATATCGAGCATATTCGAACTTAAAACGAAAGTTTTATTGCCGTTTTGTGCAGCGGATCGTTTAAATTTTACCTTCTGTGACCAGTTGATGGAGGCACTCATTGAGTATCTGCAAGGGGCTGCCCGTCACTGGAGGGTGGTTGGCAATGAGAGAAATATGTCGATAAAAGGCTGGCTCCAGGGCCACGGAACGCAGCGGATGCTCCAGCGCTTTGAGCGTCAGTTCGGGGAGCAGCGCGATGCCCAGTCCCTGGCGGATAAAACTGATAGCCGTTGCCGGGTGGTTGAATTCATATTTAATCTCGGGCGTAATATTGTGCTCTTTAAATAACGTCATAATACTTAGCTCATAGCGGCCTGTACTGGTAATTAACGGCTCGCTGAAGAGCTCTTCAAGCTTTACGGAGTCGCGCTGTGCAAACGGGTGGTTTTCCGGAACCACGACGGTGAATTTATCTTTGTAGACCGGGAGGGAATACATATTGGGTACCGGAGAGTGGACAAAACCAATATCAATTTTATCCTGGCGCAGGGATTCAATAATTTCCGTACTGTTGGCTTCGTGGGGAATAATTTTAATCTGCGGGTAGTATGTTTCAAAATAGCGCACTACCTGCGGTAAAATGCAGGCGCAAATACTGGGGAAGCAGCCAATACGCAGTAATCGTAACGGCGACTGTTTTTCCTGCTCGGCGATTTCTTTCACCGCGTTGACCTCATGCGCCAGCCGTCGCAGATGGGAGACAATCCGTTCACCGACTGCCGTTAGCGTGATGGCCTTTCGCCGCTCGCGTACCAAAATCACGACCCCTAGCTCCTCTTCCAGTGCATTAATTGCCTGACTGACGGCTGATTGTGTCATGTACAGGCGTTTTCCCGCCTCGGTAAACCCGCCGCATTCAAGCACCATGAGTAGAGCGTTTATCTGTGTTAGCGTCATTAGTGATTTCTAATCAAAGCCATTAATAGGATTAATTTTACTAATGGTATGTATTTTCATATAATTTTTCAACAGGCTTAATCACAAAATCACGTACGCAATCATCTGTGTCGATAGTCTACTTATTCGTTAGATATCGATGATGAATGTGATGCTACGCGCCGTATAAACAAGGTGCTTATTGATGAAAGAGAAATTATGGACTAAGGATTTTTGGGCAATAACTATTATTAGTTTTATTATCTTCTTTGTTTTCTATGTGCAGCTAACGCTGCTCCCTATTTATATTGCCGATAATTTGCATGCCACCGCTGACAAAGCCGGGCTGCTGGTAACCTGTTTTCTGATCGCGGCGATTATTATTCGTCCGTTTGCCGGGCAGTGGGTAGGGAAATATTCGAATAAAACGGTTCTGATGCTTTCTTCTCTGGCCTTTTTGGTAGTGACTGCGTTATATCCGCTTTGCCATTCTATCGAAGCATTGCTATTTATTCGCGTGCTTCATGGGATCACTTTTGGGGTGATAACAACGGTGAAGGGAACGATTTCTGCGCGGTTAATACCGGCCTCCCGACGTGGAGAGGGCATCAGTTTTTTCTCATTAGCGATGGGGCTGGCGATGGTGGTGGGACCGTGGATCGGTCTGAATATGGCGCGGCATAGCGCGTATATTGAAGCGTTCTGGTTGTGCACCGGCGTCTCGATTGTCAGCATCGTGCTGGCGCTGATTGTGGCCGTGCCGCCGGTAATTCGCCATGCCGACGGTTCAAAACCGAAGCTGGGTTTTGCTGCTATGTTCGATCGCGCAGCCATGCCGTTTGCCCTGGTCACCTTCTTTATGACCTTTGCCTACGCTGGCGTTTCTGCTTTCCTTGCCCTGTATGCCCGCGAATTAGATCTAATGGCCGCCGCGAGTAATTTTCTGCTGTGCTATGCCATATTTCTGATGATCTGCCGTGCCTTCACCGGTAACGTCTGTGATAAAAAGGGGCCGAAGTATGTGGTTTATCCCTGCCTGCTCGCCTTCACTGTCGGCCTGGTGGTGCTGGGCTATACCCACGGCAGCATCACCATGGTTTTATCTGGTGCGCTGATCGGCATTGGCTACGGTTCCGTTACGCCAATATTCCAGACGCAGATCATCAGTTCGGTAGAGCCGCATAAAATCGGCGTGGCGAACTCACTGTTTTTTAATGCAATGGATGCGGGACTGGCGTTGGGCGCTTTCGTTATGGGCTTGATGGTGGATGGCGTGGGCTATCGTTCAATTTATCTGATGGGGGCGGTACTGGTGGTACTTGCCGGCGCGCTGTATATCCTGCAGATGAAAAAACGCGGCGACGTTAAGCTGGTCTCCGCGCACGAAGTACATTAAGCATTACATCTCGATTTCGATATCGCCTTTCGCCCGGCAGCAGCAGGGCAAAATCTCTCCCGGCTGGACAAACGCCAGCGGCTCGGTGAGCCAGTCAACCTGGCCCGAAACCAGCCGTAGACGGCAGGAGCCGCAGTACCCTTCGCGGCACTGATACTCCACGTCGATATTGTGCGATTCCAGGGCCGCCAGCAGAGAGGGGTGTTCATCCTGACACTCAAGACGAGTGTCAGAAATCTTCAAAAAAATGCGTTTCATCAGAGCTGGAAGTTGCTCAGATCGTCGGCGTCGACTTCGGAATCGATCTGCCCGACGAGATAGGAACTGACTTCCACTTCCTGCGGCGCCACCTGCACGTTATCGGACACCAGCCAGGTGTTGATCCACGGGATCGGGTTGGAGCGGGTCTGGAACGGCAGATCGAGACCCACCGCCTGCATGCGGATGTTGGTAATGTACTCAACGTACTGGCAGAGAATATCTTTGTTCAGGCCGATCATCGAGCCGTCGCGAAACAGATAATCCGCCCACTCTTTTTCCTGCTGCGCCGCCTGCACGAACAGGTCGTAGCACGCCTGTTTGCACTCTTCGGCGATTGAAGCCATCTCCGGATCGTCGACGCCGGAACGCAGCAGGTTCAGCATGTGCTGAGTACCGGTCAGGTGCAGTGCTTCATCGCGGGCGATCAGACGGATAATCTTGGCGTTACCTTCCATCAGCTTGCGCTCGGCAAAGGCGAAGGAGCAGGCGAAGCTGACGTAAAAACGGATGGCTTCCAGCGCGTTCACGCTCATCAGGCACAGGTAGAGTTTCTTTTTCAGCTCGCGCAGGTTCACGGTGATGGTTTTACCGTTCACGCTGTGGGTGCCTTCGCCCAGCAGATGCCAGTAGCTGGTCAGCTCAATCAATTCATCGTAATAGCTGGAAATCCCTTCCGCGCGTTTCTGAATCTGCTCGTTGGTGACGATATCGTCAAACACCATCGCCGGATCGTTAACGATATTGCGGATGATATGGGTGTAGGAGCGCGAGTGAATGGTCTCTGAGAACGCCCAGGTTTCAACCCAGGTTTCCAGCTCCGGAATTGAAATCAGCGGCAGCAGGGCGACGTTCGGGCTGCGTCCCTGGATCGAGTCGAGCAGCGTCTGATATTTCAGGTTGCTGATAAAAATGTGTTTTTCGTGTTCCGGCAGCGCCTGGTAGTCGATGCGGTCGCGGGAAACGTCAACTTCTTCCGGACGCCAGAAGAAGGAGAGCTGTTTTTCAATCAGCTTTTCGAAGATGTCATATTTTTGCTGATCGTAGCGGGCGACGTTCACCGGCTGACCAAAAAACATCGGCTCAAGCAGCTGATCGTTTTTGGTCTGAGAAAAAGTGGTATATGCCATGAGTGGGGATCCTGTCCTGGAATTACAAGCCGGGTGGCGCTTCGCTAACCCGGCCTACAATATACCGTAGGCCCGGCAAGCGACGCGCCGCCGGGCAATATTATCAAATCTTACATGCGCCGCTTTCGCAGCCGTCGTCCTGGATGGACGGCGCCAGATCGTCCTGGGCATCTTCCGCGCCATCGCGAGTGTTGTGATAGTACAGCGTTTTGACGCCGAACTTATAGGCGTTGAGCAAGTCTTTCAGCAATTGCTGCATCGGCACTTTACCTGACGGGAAGCGGGTCGGGTCGTAGTTGGTGTTGGCGGAAATCGACTGGTCGATAAACTTCTGCATAATACCGACCAGCTGCAAGTAACCGTCGTTGTTCGGCATTTCCCACAGCAGCTCGTAGCCGTTCTGCAGTTTTTCGTAATCCGGCACCACCTGGCGCAGGATCCCGTCTTTCGACGCTTTGATGCTGACGTGGCCGCGCGGCGGCTCAATGCCGTTGGTGGCGTTGGAGATCTGCGAAGAGGTCTCGGACGGCATCAGCGCGGAGAGCGTGGAGTTACGCAGGCCGTGCGTTTTGATCGATTCGCGCAACGCTTCCCAGTCGTAATGCAGGGATTCATTGACGATCGCATCCAGGTCTTTTTTATAGGTATCGATCGGCAGAATGCCTTTGGCATAGGTGGTTTCGTTAAACCACGGGCACGCGCCCTGCTCGATAGCCAGTTCGTTAGAGGCTTTCAGCAGGTAGTACTGAATCGCTTCGAACGTTTTATGCGTCAGGTTGTTGGCGCTGCCGTCGGAGTAGCGTTTACCGTGCTTCGCCAGATAGTAGGCAAAGTTGATTACGCCAATGCCCAGCGTACGACGGCCCATGGCGCCGCGTTTGGCTGCCGGGATCGGGTAGTCCTGATAATCCAGCAGGGCATCCAGCGCGCGAACCGCCAGCACCGCCAGTTCTTCCAGCTCATCAAGGCTATCGATAACGCCGAGGTTGAAAGCGGAGAGGGTGCACAGCGCAATTTCACCGTTTTCGTCGTTCACATCTTCCAGCGGCTTGGTCGGCAGGGCGATTTCCAGGCACAGGTTGGACTGGCGCACCGGCGCGACCACCGGGTCAAACGGGCTGTGGGTGTTGCAGTGGTCGACGTTCTGGATGTAGATACGGCCGGTGGAGGCGCGCTCCTGCATCATCAGCGAGAACAGCTCTACCGCTTTAATGCGCTGCTTGCGAATGCTGTCGTCCTGCTCGTATTTGGTGTACAGGCGCTCAAACTCGTCCTGATCGGCGAAGAACGCATCGTACAGGCCCGGGACGTCTGACGGGCTGAACAGGGTGATATCGCCGCCTTTCAGCAGACGGGTGTACATCAGCTTGTTGATCTGTACGCCGTAGTCCATGTGACGAACGCGGTTGGCATCGGTGCCACGGTTATTTTTCAGCACCAGCAGGCTTTCGACTTCCAGATGCCACATCGGGTAGAAGAGGGTCGCCGCACCGCCGCGCACGCCGCCCTGCGAGCAGGATTTCACTGCGGTCTGGAAGTGCTTATAGAACGGAATACAGCCGGTGTGGAACGCTTCACCGCCGCGAATCGGGCTACCCAGCGCGCGGATGCGACCGGCGTTGATGCCGATACCGGCGCGCTGAGAGACGTATTTAACAATGGCGCTGGAGGTGGCGTTAATCGAATCCAGGCTGTCGCCGCACTCGATCAGCACGCAGGAGCTGAACTGGCGGGTCGGGGTGCGCACGCCGGACATAATCGGCGTCGGCAGGGAGATTTTAAACGTCGACACCGCGTCATAGAAACGCTTGATGTAGTCCAGACGCGTCTCGCGCGGGTAGTTGGAGAACAGGCACGCGGCGACCAGAATGTACAGGAACTGGGCGCTTTCATAGATCTCGCCGGTGACGCGGTTCTGCACCAGATATTTGCCTTCGAGCTGCTTAACCGCCGCGTAGGAGAAGGTCATATCGCGATCGTGCTCGATGAACGAATCCATCTGCTTGAACTCTTCTTCCGTGTAGTCTTCCAGCAGATGAGTATCGTATTTGCCGTTTTTCACCATTTTCGACACGTGGTCGAACAGCGCTGGCGGCTCAAACTGGCCGTAGGCTTTTTTACGCAGGTGGAAAATCGCCAGGCGGGCGGCAAGATACTGGTAATCCGGGGCGTCGCGGGAAATAAGGTCCGCGGCGGCTTTGATAATGGTTTCGTGAATGTCGGCGGTTTTGATGCCGTCATAGAACTGAATGTGGGAACGCAGTTCTACCTGGGAGATGGAAACGTTATTCAGTCCTTCTGCCGCCCAATCCAGCACGCGGTGGATTTTATCGAGATTGATGCGCTCGGTGCTACCGTCGCGCTTTGTCACCAGCAGACTCTGATTCATGTGGATTATACCTGTCCGTGAAAGAAAATATCCCCCACTTATCCACAGATCGCCGTTGTGACTAACTCTGTGGATAAATACTATATGTAGGGGGTTGTCGATAAAAGAAACGCTATATGGTGAGTATTCTAGTAAGGATTCTTTTGAGTACAAGAGTTGATTTTGAGGTTAAATTGAGGTTGCGGAAGGGTAATAATCGCCAAGTCCACGCCACATAAGGCCTGGAGAAGATGTCAATAAATCAGAAAAAAAAATGAAAATTTGATCGAGTGCTGATTTCTTCATCGGAAGAAAAAATCACGCGGCTTGATGCCGCGCAATCATCATAGGAAATACAGCTGACGTTATGCTTTTTTCGCCGTTGTATGCAACATATAGTTAACATCAACCCCTGGCGCCAGCTTGAAGGTATTGGTCAACGGATTGTAGTGGAGACCGGTAATATGCTGCTCTTTCAGAATAGTCTCATCAACCCAGCCGATCAGCTCCGCCGGTTTAATGAATTTCTTCGCGTCATGGGTACCTTTTGGCACCATCTTCATAACGTATTCGGCGCCCACGACCGCCATCAGCCACGCTTTACCGTTACGGTTAATAGTTGAGAAGAAGACCTGGCCGCCGGGTTTGACCAGCCGCGCGCAGGCGTGGACCACCGACTGCGGGTCCGGGACGTGCTCCAGCATCTCCATGCAGGTGACGACGTCATACTGCCGGGCATGCTTCGCCGCGTGCTCTTCAACGGTTTCCTGGACGTATTCGACCTGAATACCGCTCTCCAGGGCATGCAGCCTGGCCACCTGTAGCGGTTCGAAACCCATATCCAGACCGGTCACCGTTGCGCCTTCTCGAGCCATGCTTTCAGCCAGAATGCCGCCGCCGCAGCCGACATCGAGCACCTTTTTGCCAAACAGGCCGCCGGAGCGCTCCGCGATATAGCCAAGACGTAGAGGGTTGATGCGATGTAACGGCTTGAATTCGCCTTCTAAATCCCACCAGCGCGAGGCGACGGCTTCAAATTTAGCGATTTCATTATGATCAACATTGTGGGCCACCGACGGTTTTTCGGCATTCATGGGCGCTTTTACTCCTGTTCAGTTCAGACCCGCGAGTATATCAGGCCTCAGGGATGAATAAACCGTCTATCCCTGTCGCCTTCCGCCGCGCGAAAATCATTGGGTATAGGTTTACCCGTATCACTACGGGTGTGTTATAATTTGCGACCTTTGAATCCGGGATACAGTAGAGGGATAGCGGTTAGATGAGCGACCTTGCGAGAGAAATTACACCGGTCAACATTGAGGAAGAGCTGAAGAGCTCGTATCTGGATTACGCGATGTCGGTCATTGTTGGCCGTGCGCTGCCGGATGTCCGAGATGGCCTGAAGCCGGTACACCGTCGCGTACTATACGCCATGAACGTATTGGGCAATGACTGGAACAAAGCCTATAAAAAATCTGCCCGTGTCGTTGGTGACGTAATCGGTAAATACCACCCTCATGGTGATACTGCCGTGTATGACACCATTGTACGTATGGCGCAGCCATTCTCCCTGCGTTACATGCTGGTAGATGGCCAGGGTAACTTCGGTTCTGTCGACGGCGACTCCGCCGCAGCGATGCGTTATACGGAAATCCGTATGTCGAAGATCGCCCATGAACTGATGGCCGACCTGGAAAAAGAGACGGTGGATTTCGTCGATAACTATGACGGCACGGAAAAGATCCCTGACGTTATGCCGACCAAAATCCCGAACCTGTTAGTCAACGGTTCGTCCGGTATCGCGGTAGGTATGGCGACCAACATTCCGCCGCACAACCTGACCGAAGTGATCAACGGCTGTCTGGCCTACGTTGAAAACGAAGACATCAGCATTGAAGGGCTGATGGAACATATTCCGGGCCCGGACTTCCCGACCGCCGCGATCATCAACGGTCGCCGCGGCATTGAAGAGGCCTATCGTACCGGTCGCGGTAAAGTGTACATTCGCGCACGCGCGGAAGTGGAAGCTGACGCGAAAACCGGTCGCGAAACCATCATCGTGCATGAAATTCCGTATCAGGTGAACAAAGCGCGCCTGATTGAGAAAATCGCTGAGCTGGTCAAAGACAAACGCGTCGAAGGCATCAGCGCGCTGCGCGACGAGTCTGATAAAGACGGCATGCGTATCGTGATTGAAGTGAAGCGCGATGCGGTAGGTGAGGTGGTGCTGAACAACCTCTATTCGCAGACTCAGCTGCAGGTCTCCTTCGGTATCAACATGGTTGCCCTGCACCATGGTCAGCCGAAGATCATGAATCTGAAAGAAATTATTGCCGCGTTCGTGCGCCACCGCCGCGAAGTGGTGACCCGCCGTACGATTTTCGAACTGCGTAAAGCCCGCGATCGCGCGCACATCCTTGAAGCGCTGGCGATTGCCCTGGCCAACATCGATCCGATTATTGAGCTGATTCGCCGCGCGCCGACGCCGGCGGAAGCGAAAGCTGGCTTAATCGCCCGTTCATGGGATCTGGGCAACGTTTCCGCGATGCTGGAACGCGCAGGCGATGACGCCGCGCGTCCGGAATGGCTGGAACCTGAATTCGGCGTGCGCGACGGCCAGTACTACCTGACCGAACAGCAGGCACAGGCGATTCTGGATCTGCGTTTGCAGAAACTGACCGGCCTTGAGCATGAAAAACTGCTCGACGAATACAAAGAGCTGCTGGAACAGATTGCGGAACTGCTGCATATTCTGGGCAGCGCCGATCGCCTGATGGAAGTTATCCGCGAAGAGCTGGAGCTGGTCCGTGAACAGTTCGGCGACGCGCGCCGTACCGAGATCACCGCTAACAGCGCCGATATCAACATCGAAGACCTGATCAACCAGGAAGATGTTGTCGTGACCCTTTCGCATCAGGGCTACGTGAAGTATCAGCCGTTAACCGACTACGAAGCGCAGCGTCGCGGCGGTAAAGGCAAATCTGCGGCGCGTATCAAAGAAGAAGACTTTATCGACCGTCTGCTGGTGGCCAACACCCACGACACGATCCTCTGCTTCTCCAGCCGCGGTCGTCTCTACTGGATGAAAGTGTATCAGCTGCCGGAAGCCAGCCGCGGCGCGCGCGGTCGTCCGATCGTCAACCTGCTGCCGCTGGAAGCCAACGAGCGCATCACCGCGATCCTGCCGGTCCGCGAATACGAAGAGGGCGTGAACGTCTTTATGGCCACCGCCAGCGGTACCGTGAAGAAAACGGCGCTGACCGAATTCAGCCGTCCGCGTTCCGCCGGTATTATCGCGGTTAACCTTAACGAAGGCGACGAACTGATAGGCGTCGATCTGACCTCCGGTCAGGACGAAGTCATGCTGTTCTCCGCCGCCGGTAAAGTAGTGCGCTTTAAAGAGGACGCCGTCCGCGCGATGGGCCGTACCGCCACCGGCGTGCGCGGCATCAAGCTGGCCGGCGAGGACAAGGTGGTCTCGCTGATCGTTCCGCGCGGCGAAGGCGCCATCCTGACCGTCACGCAGAACGGCTACGGTAAACGTACCGCGGCGGAAGAGTATCCCACCAAGTCGCGTGCGACCCAGGGCGTTATCTCTATCAAAGTCACCGAACGCAACGGTTCCGTTGTGGGCGCGGTGCAGGTAGATGACTGCGACCAGATTATGATGATCACCGATGCGGGCACGCTGGTACGAACCCGCGTTTCTGAAGTGAGCATTGTCGGTCGTAACACTCAGGGCGTGATTCTGATCCGCACCGCGGAAGATGAAAACGTGGTTGGCCTGCAGCGCGTTGCTGAGCCGGTTGATGACGAAGAGCTGGATGCCATCGACGGCAGCGCGGCGGAAGGCGATGAGGATATCGCGCCGGAAGCGGATACCGACGATGATATTGCCGAAGACGAAGAGTAATTCTCTGCGGTAATTGTTCTGAAAGGGTCGGGGCTATCCCCGACCCTTTTTGTTTTCCCGTTGCGGGACCGTTGTTTTATCGTTACCTTAACGCCATTCTGTTGAGCCCCTGACGGCCGAGCATCGCCACATTGAAATATCTAGCTTCTTTCCATAACACGTTAAAGGTTTCACGCTATCTGTTCAGAGCGCTGGCGGTACTGCTGTGGGTGCTGGTCGCTTTTGTGTCGGTGTTTTACATCGTCAACGCTTTGCACGATCGTGAATCGGAAATTCGTCAGGAATTTAACCTCAATGCCGATCAGGCGCAGCGCTATATCCAACGTACGGCCGACGTGATCAAAGAGCTGAAGTACGTTGCGGGCAACCGGCCGATGGACGGCGGCGAAGGCGGCGATACGCCGGTTCAGCGCGGCGATATCGCGATACCTAATTTTGAACCGCTCTACCCGGATTCCGACTGCGCGCTGATGAGTACGACCTGGCGTAATTCGCTACAGTCACTGGCGTGGTTTATGCGCTACTGGCGCGACAATTTCTCAACGGCCTACGACCTCAATCGTATTTTTTTGATTGGCAGCGACAATCTGTGTATGGCCAACTTCGGCCTGCGTGATATTCCGCTGGAGCGGGACCATGCGTTAAAAGTACTGCATCAGCGGATTGAGCAGTATCGCGACGCTCCGCAAAACGAGCGCGGTAACAATCTGTTCTGGATAAGCCAGGGCGTGCGTCCGGGCGTGGGCTATTTCTATGCGCTGACCCCAATCTATGTGGCGAATCGCCTGCAGGCGATGCTCGGCGTTGAGCAAACCATCCGTATGGAAAGCTTCTTTACCCCCGGCAGTCTGCCGATGAACGTCACTATCCTCGACGATAACGGTCAGTCGCTGATTTCGCTTGCCGGGTCGGACAGCAATATTAAACCGGATGCGAAGTGGATGCAGGAGCGTTTGTGGTTCGGCTATACCGCCGGTTTTCGCGAGCTGGCGATGAAAAAAAACCTGCCGCCATCATCCCTGAGCATTGTCTATTCGGTGCCGGTGGATCAGGTGCTGGAACGCATCCGGATGCTGATACTGAACGCCGTGGTGCTCAATCTGCTGACCGGCGTCCTCCTTTTTGTCCTCGCCCGCATGTATGAACGGCGGATTTTTATTCCGGCAGAAAATGACGCCCAGCGGCTGGAAGAGCATGAGCAGTTCAACCGAAAAATTGTTGCCTCCGCGCCGGTGGGGATCTGTATTTTACGTACGCTCGACGGCACCAACATCCTGAGTAACGAGCTGGCGCATAACTATCTCAACATGTTAACCCACGAGGACAGGCAGCGGCTGACGCAAATTATCTGCGGCCAGCAGGTGAACTTTGTCGATGTGCTGACCAGCAATAACACCAACCTGCAAATCAGCTTTGTCCACTCCCGCTACCGTAATGAGAATGTGGCGATTTGCGTGCTGGTGGATGTCTCGGCGCGCGTCAAAATGGAGGAGTCGCTGCAGGAGATGGCCCAGGCCGCAGAGCAGGCCAGCCAGTCGAAATCAATGTTCCTCGCCACCGTTAGTCACGAACTGCGCACGCCGCTGTACGGAATTATCGGTAACCTTGATTTATTGCAGACCAAAGAGCTGCCGAAGGGCGTCGATCGCCTGGTGACGGCGATGAACAACTCTTCCAGCCTGCTGCTGAAAATTATTAGCGATATTCTCGACTTCTCAAAAATTGAGTCCGAGCAGCTCAAAATTGAGCCGCGGGAGTTTTCGCCGCGCGAGGTCATGAACCATATTTCCGCCAACTATCTGCCGCTGGTGGTGCGTAAGCAACTGGGGCTGTACTGCTTTATTGAGCCTGACGTACCGCAGCTGATGTCCGGCGATCCCATGCGCCTGCAGCAGGTTATTTCCAACCTGCTAAGTAATGCGATTAAGTTTACCGATACCGGCTGCATTATTCTGCACGTGGAACGGGCGGGCGACTATCTGCAAATCAGCGTCAGAGACACCGGGGAGGGGATCCCGGCGAAAGAGGTGGTACGCCTGTTCGATCCGTTCTTCCAGGTCGGCACCGGCGTGCAGCGCAACTTCCAGGGGACGGGACTCGGTCTGGCGATCTGTGAAAAGCTTATCAGCATGATGGATGGCGATATTGCCGTTGAAACCGAGCCCGGGATGGGCAGCCGGTTCACCATTCGTATCCCACTGTATGGCGTACAAAATACGCCGCCGCTGCTGATTGACGGCCTGGCTGAAAAATGCTGCTGGCTGGCGATTGATAATAGCTCGCTGGCGCTGTTCGTTGAGCAGTTGCTGAATTACCACGGTATCCCGGTCCGCCGCTATGCGGGGCAAGCGCCGGGAGCGGAAGATATTTTATTGACCGATAGCGAGGCGCGTGAAGCCTGGCCCGGCGGTGCGATGGTGATCTTCTGTCGACGCCATATCGGTATTCCGCAGGAGCGGGCGCCCGGCGAATGGCTGCATAGCGTGGCCACGCCGCATGAACTGCTGCCGCTGCTGGGACGCATCTTCCATATCGCCGTGGCCAGCGCGGAAAACGGGCCCGCGCTATCCGCGGCGGATGCGCAAACCACCAGCAATGATGACATGATGATCCTGGTGGTGGACGATCATCCCATTAACCGACGTCTGCTGGCCGATCAGCTGGGATCGCTGGGCTATCAGTGCGTAACGGCAAATGATGGGGTCGATGCGCTGAATGTTCTGAGCAAGCAGCATATTGATATCGTGCTTAGCGACGTCAACATGCCGAATATGGATGGCTATCGCCTGACCCAGCGCATACGCCAGCTGGGACTCACGCTGCCGGTGATCGGGGTCACCGCCAACGCCCTGGCGGAAGAGAAGCAGCGCTGCCTGGAGTCGGGGATGGACAGCTGCCTTTCTAAGCCGGTGACTCTGGATATTATCAAGCAAACCCTGACGGTCTACGCCGCACGGGTACGTAAGGGAAGGGAGTAAGGCAGTTTCCCGGATAGCGCAGCGCTATCCGGGAAGGAAGACGTTAGTCTTTGTCCGTGGAGCTCAGGGAAACGGAAGAGAGGTAGTTCAGCAGGGCAATGTCGTTTTCCACGCCGAGCTTCATCATTGCCGATTTTTTCTGGCTACTGATGGTTTTGATACTGCGGTTGAGCTTTTTGGCAATCTCGGTGACCAGGAAGCCTTCGGCGAACAGACGCAGTACTTCACTCTCTTTAGGCGACAAACGTTTGTCGCCGTAACCGCCGGCGCTGATTTTTTCCAGCAGGCGCGAAACGCTTTCCGGGGTGAATTTTTTGCCTTTTTGCAGCGCGGCCAGCGCTTTAGGCAGATCGGTTGGCGCACCCTGTTTCAGGACGATCCCTTCGATGTCCAGATCCAGCACCGCGCTCAGGATCGCCGGGTTGTTATTCATTGTCAGGACAATGATGGACAGATCCGGGAAATGACGCTTGATGTATTTGATAAGCGTAATGCCATCGCCGTATTTATCACCGGGCATGGATAAATCGGTAATCAGGACGTGTGCGTCCAGCTTTGGCAGATTGTTGATTAAGGCCGTGGAGTCTTCAAACTCGCCAACAACGTTCACCCACTCAATTTGTTCAAGTGACTTACGAATACCGAACAGTACGATCGGATGGTCATCGGCAATAATTACGTTCATATTGTTCATGTATTAGGCTACCTTGCTACAGCAAGCTCTTGACGTAAACGTCAATGTCGCTGATATATTTTTCTATGCCTTGCGCATCTTTTTCACGAATCAGATGCTCAAGCGTTTCACATAACTGCTTGCCGGGTACCAGATTTAGCATAGCAAACGCCCCTTTGAGGCGGTGAGCGGTCTGCGCCAGCGCGGCGAAATCGCCTGTTGCCCGTTCATTATACAGCCTCTTAACATCATCTGGTACCGTGTCAGCAAACAGCGTGTAATAGCCGCTGGCATGCAGTTCGGCGTTACTTTCGCTACCGGCAGAGGAAGGGTGCTCCTCTTCCTCTGCAAGCTGCTGCTCAATCAGCTGGAGAATAGCTTCCTGCATCGCAGCGCTGATATTAAAATTCACGCGGAGCTGACCAGGACCAATCTTATGAACCCGGACCTCATCATCGCTTAAAAGCAAGCCCGAAGCAGTAAGATTAGACGGATTATCCGTTAAAAAGAGATCATATTGTTGACTTGTGATTCTGTCATCCGGCGTGATGCAGGTGGCCCCCCAGCTTTCAAGCTGGCGGGTGACGATACGGCGGACTTCATTGGCCGTCACATCAAGCAGTATCACGACCTCATCGAGCAGATGTTCCCCTGAATCACTCTCCTCTGCGCTGGCGGCCATTTTTAGATGCAGGGAGTAGCGGGTGCCCAGCGACTCGCGCGCTTTGATATTGAGCTGCCCGCCTAGCTTGCGGGTCAGGCGATCGCAGAGCCAGAAGGTGAGGGCATTGGCTTTACCGTAAAGGTCTGCCTGCGTCTCGTTGAGGAACGGGAAGTGCATATTGTCGATTTCGTTCGCCGAAACGCCGTTGCCGGTATCCAGAATACGGAAGGTCAGGCGGTCATCCGCTGATTCATCTTTACTCACTTCCAGGGTGATTTTGCCAATAGGCGTGGTGGTAACCGAGTATCGGATGAGCAGTAAAAGGGTGCGGCGCAGGGCGTCGCGATCGCCGTAGCGTTGCTCATTGGCCGGCAGCGCGTTGTTAATCAGCAGTTGAAGACCTTTACGTTTGATGATGGGCAGGACTTCAGGCACCACTTCATCTATCAATTCCTGAATGGAGAACAGACCCTGTGCGCTCTTCCAGCTATCGCTCTCCAGCAGGTTTGCCAGCTGTATTTCATCGACCAGCTGGACCAGTTCATCCGCATGCTGGGCCAGCTTGCGGCTTTCGGCTATGCCGAGCGCCGCGGCTTCTTCCGCCAGCGTTTGCGCCGGCTGCTTCAGCGCCGTACCGATATGCTGCATAAAAGCAGTGCGGCCCAGCTGGTTTTTCTCATACAGGCGCTGGGCCTGCTTGAGCTTCTTATTCACCAGCACTTCACGGTCCTGATCGCGAATAATAAAGATTTGCGTACGCGGCGAAACCTGACTGCGGAACTGACGGATTTCATACAGTTCATTGTTCACCGTCGCCTGAATTACGCCCTGATGCTGATCGGCCATGTTAATGATGTTTTGCAGGTTCAGATGCGGCAGCAGATGATCGGCAATCGGATTGCTTATCACCGTACGGTTAGCGTCCTGATCGTGCACCAGCAGCCCTAGCGGCAGCAGGGAAACAATCTCTTCGTGAATGGCGCGCTGGGCGCGCAGCTCATTATTGGCTGCCGAAGAGACCGCCGTTCCCACGATGCTTTTGCGGCCGCTGTAGTGACGGAAGGTGGTAAATCCGAACAGCGCCAGCGCCAGCAGACCAATGTTCAGCAACAGCGGCAGTAAGATACTCTGCAAGGACTCCAGAATCAGCTCGCTAAAGGGGACCATCCAGACCAGACGCATACCGGTGGTATTAATGGTGGTGAGAATTTCAATCTGCGGGCCGTTAAAGTTAATGCTGACGATGTCGGCGGCTTCTTTATCCGGATTGCTGTTGACGCTTTGCGACGGATCGGGCTCCAGCCGGAAGCTCTCCAGCGACATACTGGGAGGAATGAGATCGTTAATGGGCAGATCGAAGGCGACAACGGTCGCCAGGTGACCGGGCTGGTTGAATGTCGTGCGTAAAGTAAAGTAGTAGCCGTTTTGCCAGGCAAGGTGGCGCAGCGACGAAAAGGTCTCGCGTTCATCTAAGGTGTTGGCCTGAAGCAGCATTTCTGCCCGTCGTGATTCGACGACGCTGCTGATGGTCGACTCTTTGAAGCTGGAAGAGAGATCTTTTAAGGGCAGCGTTGAAACCAGAATCAGGCTGTTATCAAGCCCGTTCAGGTAATACATCGACCAGGGAATCGTCTCGGCGCCCCACAGGATATCGAGATAGTTGGAGATCTTTTGCGTCATTTCCAGCGTTGAGCCGTCATGCGAGCCAAAAATCAGCGCTTCCGTTTTGCGCCGGGGTTTCTCCAGGTAGTAAACATCCTGTTTTAATCGCGTTTCCTGGAGCCCTGTCTCTGAGGCTGAACTGGACGAGGTCGCGGCGATATTGTCATAAATCTGCCAGGTGGCGTAGCGCCAGGTATCGATGCGTTTATGTAAGTCGTAGCTGACATCGACCACCTGGTAGCTTTTGTCTTTTAGCCAGGTGTTAACGGCGCTTTGGATCATGACCCCCATCGTCGCCAGCAGGACAATGACCATGAGAATAAAGAAGCGAGTAATGTTGCCGGGTATCAGGGAAAATTTTTTCGGGGTCATCGTGTGAGAGTACGACTCATCAGTGTGTGTAAACGGACTGTTGCACCAAGTTAACCGGGGGCAGCGCAGATGCTACGAACAGTATAAAGGTTAACGTGCAAAATCCATACATCTGAATACCCTACAATGACTTTTTTGCCTTGAGATTTATCTCAAACCAATAAGGCGTACAAAGATGTACGCCCCGGTGGTTTTTGTACAATTATTTACGGATTCGAGAATGTAAATAGCACTAAATAACAAGAAATTATATAAATGACCCTGGGTTTAGCCGTAAGTTGTTTGATTAATAACCGTTATTTTTTTCGCGGCTAGCAGGGAATAATTAAAGATGTGTAAAGAAGGGTAAAAAAAACCGGATGCGAGGCATCCGGTTGAAATAGGGGTAAACAGACATTCAGAACTGAATGACGGTAATAAATAAAGTTAATGATGATAGCGGGATTAATTTTAGTCCCAGATGAGAATTTTGTTTTACCATTCAGTGCTATAGGTGTGTAACTGTGTAACTCGTTGACGTTTATTGATAATTTTTATTTTTTGATTATTAGTGCTTATTTTTATGAGCTTTTTGTGCGGAAAAAAAGTTCCCTTGTATTTACAAATTGAAACATCTTGTGGGTATTTTGAAACATCTTAGAAGTTTTAGTATCATATTCTTGTTGGATTATTCTGCATTTTGCAGCACAATGAAATAGCCGACTGATTAGAAGGGTAATCAGTAAGCAGTGGCAATAATAAAAGGCATATAACAAACAGAGGGTTAATAACATGAAAGTTAAAGTACTGTCCCTCCTGGTACCGGCACTGCTGGTAGCGGGCGCAGCGAATGCGGCTGAAGTCTATAACAAAGATGGCAACAAATTAGACCTGTACGGTAAAATCGACGGTCTGCACTATTTCTCTGACGACAAAGGCCAAGATGGCGACCAGACCTACATGCGTCTGGGCATCAAAGGCGAAACCCAGATCAATGACCAGCTGACCGGTTACGGCCAGTGGGAATACAACGTCCAGGCTAACAACACCGAGAGCTCCAGCGATCAGGCGTGGACTCGTCTGGCGTTTGCGGGTCTGAAATTCGGCGACGCGGGTTCTTTCGACTACGGTCGTAACTACGGCGTTGTTTACGACGTAACTTCCTGGACTGACGTTCTGCCGGAATTCGGCGGCGACACCTACGGTTCTGACAACTTCCTGCAGTCTCGCGCTAACGGCGTGGCAACCTACCGTAACTCTGACTTCTTCGGTCTGGTTGACGGCCTGAACTTTGCTCTGCAGTATCAGGGTAAAAACGGCAGCACCAGCGGCGAAGGTTCGACCAACAACGGTCGTGACTGGAACAAACAGAACGGCGACGGTTACGGTACCGCTGTAACTTATGATATCTACGACGGTATCAGCGCTGGTTTCGCGTACTCTCACTCCAAACGTACCAGCGATCAGAACACCAAAGCTGTTCTGGGCCGTGGTGATAACGCTGAAACCTATACCGGTGGTCTGAAATATGACGCCAACAACATCTACCTGGCGACTCAGTACACCCAGACCTACAACGCAACTCGCGCTGGCAACCAGGGCTTTGCTAACAAAGCGCAGAACTTCGAAGTGGTTGCACAGTACCAGTTCGACTTCGGTCTGCGTCCGTCCGTGGCTTACCTGCAGTCCAAAGGTAAGGATCTGGAAGGTTACGGCGATCAGGATCTGCTGAAATATGTTGATGTAGGCGCGACCTACTACTTCAACAAAAACATGTCCACCTACGTTGACTACAAAATCAACCTCCTGGACGACAACCGCTTCACCCGTGCTGCCAATGTGTCTACCGACGACATCGTTGCTCTGGGCCTGGTTTACCAGTTCTAAGTACGCTGAAGTTTGAAAAAAGGCGCCGATGGCGCCTTTTTTTATGCCCGGTTTAACCTTGCTGGTGTACTCTTTGCACCTTAGCCAGAGGAAGCCAATTTTATGGATATCACTTTTTTTCGCGCCGCCCTGTTCGGCGCCTGCGTATTACTTTCAGGCTGTGATTCAGCCACTTCTCCCCAGACGCCAAAATCCGCCGCCACCGTGCTGGAGGGTAAAACCATGGGCACATTCTGGCGGGTCAGCGTCATCAACCTTGATGAGGCGAAGGCCGAGGCGCTGCGCCAGAAAGTGCAGGCTCAGCTCGATGCCGACGATCGTCTGCTTTCCACCTGGAAGAACGATTCAGCGTTGATGCGCTTTAACCATTCGCCGGGTACGTCGCCGTGGCCGGTCAACGAGGCGATGGCGGATATCGTGACGATGTCGCTGCGAATTGGCGCAAAAACCCATGGCGCAATGGATATCACCGTCGGGCCGCTGGTCAATTTATGGGGCTTTGGCCCGGATAAACAGCCGGTCAAAACGCCGGATCCGCAGCAGATCGCCGCGGCAAAAGCGCGCAGTGGATTACAGCATCTGACGGTGATCAACCAGGCCGGCCAACAGTATCTGCAAAAAGACATTCCGGATCTGTTCGTCGATCTCTCTACCGTAGGTGAAGGCTACGCCGCCGATCATCTGGCGCGCCTGATGGAGCAGGAAGGGATCTCGCGCTATCTGGTCTCGGTGGGCGGCGCGCTGGTGAGCCGGGGGATGAATGCGGAAGGGCAGCCGTGGCGGGTGGCTATCCAGAAGCCGACCGATCGTGAAAACGCGGTGCAGGCGATCGTTGATATCAACGGACATGGCATCAGTACCTCCGGCAGCTACCGCAACTACTATGAGCTTGACGGTAAGCGCATCTCGCACGTTATCGATCCGCAGACCGGGCGACCTATCGATCATAAACTGGTTTCAGTGACCGTTATCGCTCCGACGGCACTGGAGGCCGACGGCTGGGATACCGGGCTGATGGTGCTGGGGCCGGAAAAAGCGCAGGACGTGGTTCGCGAACAGGGGCTGGCGGTGTATATGATTGTCAAAGAGGGAGACGGGTTTAAAACCTGGATGTCGCCGCAGTTCCGCGCGTTCCTCGTCGGCGAGAAAAATTAAAGCGCAAGATTTCGGGTTTTTGTTAACGGACTTCGGCCCAGACTGCAGATACACTTACAGCAGGAGATCGTGATGAAACCGATAATGATTGATACCGATGAGCGCCGCTGGCAGGCGGTATGCGAACGTGATGCCCGCGCCGATGGTCAGTTTGTTTTTGCCGTGCTGACCACCGGCGTTTGCTGCCGTCCGACCTGCCGTTCGCGTCGCGCGCTGCGGGAAAATGTTCGCTTTTACCCTGACGTTGCAACCGCGCAGGCGGAAGGTTTTCGCCCGTGCAAACGCTGCCAGCCGGAAAAAAGCGACCCGCAGCAGCAGAAGGTAGAGAAAGTGGCCGCCGCGTCCCGTCTGCTGGAGCAGGAAACGCCGATGACGCTGGAGGCACTGGCGCGCCAGGCCGCGCTCAGTCCCTTTCATTTTCACCGCCTCTTTAAATCCGTCACCGGAATGACCCCTAAAGCCTGGCAACAGGCCTGGCGCGCTCGCCGTTTACGCGAAGCGCTGGGGCAGGGGGCGAAAATTACCGATGCGGCGCTGTCGGCCGGCTTCCCGGACAATAGCAGCTACTATCAGCAGGCAGATGCCGCGCTGGGGATGACCGCCCGCCAGTTTCGCCGCGGCGGCGAGGATCTCGATATTACCTGGGTATGCGGCGATGGTCCGCTGGGACGCTGTCTGGTGGCTGAGAGTGAACGGGGCGTGTGCGCCGTGCTACCGGGAGAGAGCGATGCCTTGCTCTGTGCTGAATTAGCCAGCCTGTTTCCCAATGCGCGGCTGCATCCGGGCGACGAGGCTTTTCGTCAGCGGGTGGCGCAGGTATTTTCCCATCTTGATGACCACCGGCAGCCGTTTTCCCTGCCGTTGGATTTGCGCGGCACGGCTTTTCAGCTTCAGGTCTGGCAGGCGCTGCGTCAGATCCCGGCGGGGGAGACCCGCAGCTATCGTCAGGTCGCGCAAAGCATCGGCCGCCCCCGCGCGGTGAGAGCGGTGGCAAGCGCCTGCGCCGCTAATAAGCTGGCGCTGGTTATTCCCTGCCACCGGGTCGTTCGCGAAGATGGGGCGCTATCCGGCTATCGTTGGGGGACGGCGCGCAAGGCGCTGCTGTTGGCACGAGAAGCGTCATCCGAGGAGAAATAATGTTCGATCTTTTTGCCGATACGCCGCCCTGGCAGGAGCCGCTGGCTCCGGGGGCGATAATTTTGCGCCGCTATGCCCGAGAACGCGCCCCGGCGCTGTTGCAGGTAATCGCCGGGATTGCCGGTCGTTCGCCTTTTCGCCAGATGGTCACCCCCGGTGGTTACACGATGTCGGTAGCGATGACCAACTGCGGCGAGCTGGGCTGGACCACGAACCAGCACGGCTATCTTTATGCTGCCGACGATCCGCTGACCGGCAAGCGCTGGCCGCAGATGCCGCCGCTTTTCCGCGAGCTGGCCGCAGAGGCCGCGGCGGCGGCCGGCTATGCGCGCTTTACCCCGGATGCTTGTCTTATCAACCGCTACCAGCCCGGCGCGAAGCTGTCGCTGCATCAGGATAAAGACGAGCATAACCTGCGGGCGCCGATTGTCTCCGTCTCGCTGGGGCTGCCGGCAATATTTCAGTTCGGCGGGCTGCGGCGTAACGATCCGCTACAGCGGGTGCTGCTGGAGCACGGCGACGTGGTGGTCTGGGGCGGCGAATCGCGGCTTTTTTACCATGGTATTCAGCCGCTCAAAGAGGGCATCCATCCGGAGACCGGCGCCTGTCGTTACAATCTCACTTTCCGCCTGGCGGGTAATAAAGAATAAAAATAAGAATTATTCTTGCTGTCATCGTCGAGCAGTTTAAACTGCTGGCTGTTTTTGCTTGCCCGGATTATGCGTTATGGAACTTCTTCTTCTTGTCTGGCGTCAGTATCGCTGGCCGTTTATCTCCGTCATTGCCCTGAGCCTGCTGAGCGCGGCGCTGGGTATTGGGCTTATCGCCTTTATTAATCTGCGTCTGATTACCCTTGTCGACACTTCCCTGACGGTCCTGCCGGAGTTCCTCGGGCTGCTACTGCTATTGATGGCGGTCACGCTCGGTTCGCAGCTGGCGCTGACCACGCTTGGCCACCATTTCGTCTACCGCCTGCGCGGCGAATTTATTAAGCGCATTCTCGACACGCAAATCGAGAAGATCGAGAAAATCGGCAGCGCGTCGCTGCTGGCCGGGTTAACCAGCGATATCCGTAATATCACCATTGCCTTCGTGCGTCTGCCGGAGCTGGTGCAGGGGATTATTCTCACCTTCGGTTCCGCCGCCTATCTGGCCTGGCTGTCGGGAAAAATGATGCTGGTTACCGCGCTGTGGCTGGCGTTGACCATCTGGGGCGGTTTTATACTGGTATCGCGGGTGTATAAACACATGGCCTCGCTGCGCGAAAGCGAAGATAAGCTGTATCACGATTACCAGACGGTTCTCGAGGGGCGCAAAGAGCTGACCCTCAACCGCGAGCGAGCTGAGTATGTGTTTAACCAGCTCTATCTCCCCGATGCGCAAGAATATCGGCACCATATTGTTCGCGCCGATACTTTCCATCTGAGTGCGGTCAACTGGTCGAATATTATGATGCTGGGCGCGATTGGCCTGGTCTTCTGGATGGCCAACAGCCTGGGCTGGGCCAATACGGCGGTAGCGGCGACCTACTCGTTGACCCTATTATTCCTGCGCACGCCGCTGCTTTCCGCGGTTGGCGCGCTGCCCACTTTGCTCAGCGCGCAGGTGGCGTTCAACAAGCTGAATAAATTTTCGCTCACGCCGTATCGCGCTGAATTTCCGCAGCCGCAGGCGCATCCCCACTGGCAGACTCTCGAGCTGCGCGATATCACCTTTCATTATCCTGACAACAGCTTTGCGGTCGGGCCGATTAATATGACCCTCAAGCGCGGTGAGCTGGTCTTTCTGATTGGCGGCAACGGTAGCGGGAAATCGACGCTGGCTATGCTGCTGACCGGCTTGTATCAGCCGGTATCCGGACAGATCCTGCTCGATGGTCAGCCGATGGCGGCGGATAAACCGGAAGATTATCGTAAGCTGTTCTCGGCGGTGTTTACCGACGTCTGGCTGTTCGACAGGCTGCTGGGGCCGGAAGGGAAGGCGGCTGACCCGGCTTTGGTGGAGAAGTGGCTGGGTTATCTGCAGATGAACCATAAGTTACGGCTGGATGACGGCAAAATCCTCGACCTGAAGCTGTCAAAAGGGCAGAAAAAGCGCGTGGCGCTGCTGCTGGCGTTAGCAGAAGACAGAGATATCATCATGCTGGATGAATGGGCGGCGGATCAGGACCCCCATTTCCGCCGTGAGTTCTATCAGGTGCTGCTGCCGCTGATGAAGGAGATGGGTAAAACCCTCTTTGCTATTAGCCATGACGATCACTACTTTCAGCACGCCGACAGGCTGCTGGAAATGCGCGGCGGCCAGCTATCGGAGCTGAGCGGAAAAGAGCGCGAGCTGGCGACGCGCGACGCGGTCGCCCGTACCGCCTGATAGCGCAGGCTCATCCCGGAGGCGCCAGCCGACCTCCGGGCTTCCCGCAGGCTGCTGTTTTTTCCGTCGACTGAATTCATAGCGGTTATTATTTCCGCCTCCTCGCGCTATGCTTAAGGCTTCCGGCCTGCTGGTCTGACAGATATTTTTACAAGGATTGCCTGACCGATGTCCGTTTTGCATAAAAAAAGCGCCAGATTGCGTGACGAAGAGCGCGCCCGCCTCATTTGGCTCCTGAGCACTGATAAAGCCGTCACATCTTCGCTGCTGGGAAAATTAACCCTCGCTGAACGTTACGATGACAACACGCTTGCCGACGATCTGGCGGAAGTGGAGATGCTGGTTTCACACCTGCCGCCACCGGACCTTGCCGATGCGCTTGAGGCGCTGCCTTATGATGCGCGCAACGCGCTCTGGCGGCTGGTCGCTGACGATAAGCGCGGTGAAGTGCTGCTGGAGGCATCGGAAAGCGTCTGGGGCGACCTCATCGAGGAGATGAGCGATCACGACCTGCTGTTCGCGCTGCAAAATCTCGATATTGATGAACAGGTCTACCTGTTGCAGCACCTGCCGCGCGATCTGACCGGACGTTTGCTGGCAACCCTGCCTGCGGATAAGCGCGCGCGTATTCGCCAGATGATGCGCTACGCCGACAATACCGTCGGTGCGATCATGGAGTTTGAGGTCATTACCGTTCGTCCGGAAGCCACTCTCGCGGCGGTACAGCGCTATCTGCGGCGATTAGGGAAAATGCCGGAGAACACCGACAAACTGTTTGTGACCACCCGCAATAAGCTGCTACTCGGCGAACTCGAGCTACAAACCATTCTGCTTAACGATGCGCAGAAGCGGGTGGGGGAAGTGATGGAAGGCGATCCGGTGACCTTCCAGCCGCACGAGGACGCGGAAAAAGTGGCGCGTACTTTTGAACGTGATGACTTACTTAGCGCCGCGGTGATTGATGCCGACGGCAAGCTGATGGGGCGTTTAACCATCGACGAGATCGTCGACGTGGTCTATGAAGAGACGGACAACGATTTACGCCGGATGGGCGGCCTGAGCAACGATGACGACGTTTTTGCCCCGGTCAGCAAGGCGGTGAAAACCCGCTGGGCCTGGCTGGCGGTGAATCTGTGCACCGCGTTTATCGCCTCCCGCGTTATCGACGGTTTCGAACACACTATCTCCCAGCTGGTGGCGCTGGCGTCGCTGATGCCGATTGTTGCCGGGATCGGCGGCAACACCGGCAATCAGACGATCACCATGATCGTGCGGGCGATGGCGTTACAGCATATTCAGCCGGGAAGCTTTTCGTTCCTGATCCTGCGCGAGATGGGCGTCGCGCTGATCAATGGGATCGTCTGGGGCGGGATTATGGGGGCGATTACCTGGTGGCTGTATGACGATCCGCAGCTTGGCGGCGTGATGACCCTGGCGATGATGCTCAACCTGCTGATGGCGGCGATGATGGGCGTGATTATCCCGATGGTGATGGTTAAGCTGGGTCGCGATCCGGCGGTCGGCTCCAGCGTGATGATTACCGCGATTACCGACACCGGCGGATTCTTTATTTTTCTTGGGCTGGCGACGATTTTTCTGATGTAGCCCGCGCTTGATTACGCAGGCGGCGAGGGATCAGCGCCATTGAAACCAGGCCAGCCAGGACGCCAATGGCGAGATTGCTGGTGCCGACGGTCGCGCCGACGGTAACCAGCATCACCAGCGTTTCCGGCCACGGGTTGCGCGCCAGCTCCGCCGGACGAACGCTGTGCCAGCTAAAGGTTTTTACCGCCACAATCACCATCACGCCGGCGAGAACGGCCATCGGGATTTTCGCCATCACTTCGCTGAGCGCGGTCACCAGCAGGAGCAGCACCAGGCCTGCGACAATGGTCGAGACGCGGCTACGTGCTTTGCCCATTTCAACGTTAACGATAGTCTGACCGATCATTGCGCATCCGGCGATGCCGCCATAAAACCCGGCGAGGATATTGGCGATGCCCAGACCAGCGCTCTCGCGCGCTTTACTGGAAGGGGTATGGGTCAAATCATCGACCAGCTTCGCCGTGAGAAGCGACTCCATCAGGCCGACAAAAGCGATGCTCAGCGCGCAGGGCCAGATAATGCTCAGCGTGGTTAAGTCCAGAGGCACCATCAGGCTGGTGAATCCCGGCAGTCCGCCGCTCATGGAGCCTTCGTCGCCGACGGTCGGCAGCAGCTGGCCGCTGAAAACGGTAAACAGGGTCAACAGAACGATAGCGATCAGCGGAGAAGGGATCGCCTTAATAAAGCGCGGCGCCCACAGCACAATCAGCAGCGTTAACACGAACAGGCCGATAATCAGCGGCTGCTTGCTCCAGAAATGCGGTACCTGAGCAAAAAAGATGAGAATACCCAGCGCGTTAACAAAACCGGTCATCACCGCCTGCGGGATAAAGCGCATCAGGCGCGCCATGCCACAAACGCCAAACAAAATTTGAATAACCCCCGCCAGAACGACCGCCGGCAGAATGTAGCCGACGCCGTATTGATGCACCATTGGACCGATAACCAGCGCCACCGACCCGGCGGCCGCGGTGACCATCGCAGGCCGTCCGCCCAGGAGCGACATCGCCAGGCACAGCACCACGGAGGCAATCAGGCTAACTTTCGGATCGACCCCAGCGATGACGGAGAAGGAGATGACTTCGGGGATCAGGGCCAGTGCGGTGAGCACGCCAGCCAACGTTTCACGCGTCAGCAGCGCGGGCGAACGCAGTATCTGGCCTAATGCGCCAGCGTTACCGGAGGTAGCGGAATCAGAAACTGGAGGCATAAAAAAAGTTCGCAGATTTTAAAAATTTGGCGGCAGGACCGATCGCTACTTACGTGCGGTCGGTCACAAAACCGAGGATAATAGCGCGTAAGCGCCGCTGACACCAGTACAAAATGTGATTTGTGATACACATTTATTAAACATTTTTATAACAGATCTCAAAACTCAACTTAAAATTTAAACAATATTTAAATTTTTTTTCTTCAGTGTTACCTTTGAAGCCGAGAATCGTTTCACCTGCGCTAAATAAAAAGCGAGTAAAGTAAGGCTCAAATCCGATGAAGAAAAAGATGGCCGTACCCAGCTCACAGGCGGTTGGTTCCAATAACACTCGGACCAACACCCGCCATGAGCAAGAGACGGATGTATTGTTGATTGGCGGCGGCATCATGAGCGCCACGTTGGGAACCTGGCTGCAGGAACTGGAGCCGGACTGGTCTATTACCATGGTCGAGCAGATGTCCAGCGTCGCGGAAGAGAGCTCGAACGGATGGAACAACGCGGGCACCGGCCACGCGGCGCTGATGGAGCTGAACTATACGCCGCAAACCGCTAACGGTATCAATATCGATAAAGCGGTCGATATCAACGAATCTTTCCAGATTTCTCGTCAATTTTGGGCCCACCAGGTGACCCGGGGCATTCTGAAAAAGCCGAAATCCTTTATTAACAGCGTGCCGCACATGAGCTTCGTGTGGGGCGAAGACAACGTTAACTTCCTGCGCGCCCGCTATGCGGCTTTACAACAAAGCGAGCTGTTCCGCGGTATCCGCTACTCCGAAGATCACCAACAAATTAAAGAGTGGGCTCCGCTGGTGATGGAAGGACGCGATCCGCAGCAGAAGGTGGCCGCAACCCGCTCGGAAGTCGGCACCGACGTGAACTACGGTGAAATCACCCGTCAGCTGATCGCCGGGCTGCAAACCCATGACAATTTCTCGCTTCAGCTGGGTACCGTGGTACGCCGCTTTAAGCGCAATGCCGATAAGAGCTGGAGCGTCACGCTGGCGGATGCGAACAATCGCCACCAGAAATGGGTTATCAAGGCTAAGTTTATCTTTATCGGCGCCGGCGGCGCCGCGCTGACCCTGCTGCAGGAAACCGGTATTCCGCAGGCGAAGGAGTACGCGGGCTTCCCGGTCGGCGGGCAGTTCCTGGTCTGTGAGAACCCGGAAGTGGTTAACCACCATCTGGCTAAAGTCTATGGCCAGGCGGAAGTGGGTGCGCCGCCGATGTCGGTTCCGCACATCGATACCCGTATTATCGATGGCAAACGCGTGGTGCTGTTTGGGCCGTTCGCGACCTTCTCAACCCGCTTCCTGAAAAATGGTTCGCTTTGGGATCTGCTGGCTTCCACCAACACATCAAACATCATGCCGATGCTCAACGTCGGGCTGGATAACTTCGATCTGGTAAAATATCTGATTAGCCAGGTGCTGCAAAAGGACAAAGATCGTCACGCAGCGCTGTGCGAGTACTACCCGGAAGCGCGCAAAGAAGACTGGCGCTTATGGCAGGCCGGCCAGCGCGTGCAGATTATCAAGCGTGATGAGAAGAAGGGCGGCGTTCTGCGTCTGGGTACCGAAGTCGTCAGCGATGATGAAGGTACCGTTGCCGCGCTGCTGGGCGCCTCGCCGGGGGCTTCCACCGCCGCGCCAATCATGCTGCAGCTGATGGAGAAAGTGTTCAAAGAGAAGATCAACTCCGCGGACTTGCAGGCGAAACTGAAAGCGATTATACCGAGCTACGGTACGCGTCTGGATGGCAACGCGGCGGAAATTGAAAGGGCGCTGGCGTGGACCAGCGAAGTGCTGGAACTGCACTATGAGCCGCTTACCGCTGCTGATGATGTGCCGCAGGCGATGCTGAAGCCGCTGCCTGAAGGCAAACCTATCGCGGATATCGCGCTGTAAATGCTTTCCGGCGGCTCAGGCCGCCGGAATCTGTCTTAGCCATTAACGCTCAACGGCAGCGCCGATGGTTTCGTCCGCTCGCCAGATACGATATTTCACGTCGATATTAGCCGGGGTATAAACTACGATAGGTAACCTGCTGTTGTAACGCAGCATGCCCGCATCGCCCAGGCCAGCCATCACAAACTGCTTCTCTTTTTTACCGTCCGGGCAGGCCATCATGGTTGAGACGGGTGACGTCACTTTATCAAACACGTAGTAGTCGTAGCCCCAGCCTTCCAGGGTTCTGCTTTCCAGCTGGCCGCCAAGGCGGTGGCGATTGCAGTCGACTTCCAGCGTCTGGCCAATTAACAGCTCTACTTTTAATGCGGACTCATCCTGCTGCTGCGGCAGCTGAATCACCTGACGCTTCATCCCTTGTTCCGCCTTAGGATACGGAGCGATTTTTTCCAGCGGCTGCTCAGCTGCAACGGCGCTCGCGGAAACGCAGGCAATGGCCAGCAGGGAGGCGGCAAACGTAGTGATTTTTTTCACGTGAGTAATCCTTTGTTATCAATCATAAACAGCACAATGTTAGCATTAGTTTGCGTTATTAGTAGTGGTGTTTACCAAAGTTTTCATAGTTTCTAGTTATAAGTTCTGCTATTGCGGTAGGGGGCAGTTATTCATCACCTGCGGCAGCCCGCGTTTTTCCGCTACCGCCTATTATGGAATAGGTGAATTTTTAAAATGATTATGATCAATAAAAGAATTAATTTACATATGAGATTATTTCATTCGTTATATTTATCTTCCGTCATTTAGAATGATTCATAAGGGAAATTAATTGAAAGGGAATTGTTCATTTAAATAATTGATATGAGTGATGGTAGATGAAAGTGAAAAAGGTTTTACTGGTTGCGTCGCTGGCGGTTTCTTCGCTATTGGCAGGTTGTACTTCCGAGTCACAGCGTTTGGCGAACTGCGAGGCGAGGGGGATTTCCCGCGATACCTGCTACTTAGCGGAGCAAAATCGTCAGGCCTCGATGAATGCAGCTTATGAGAAGCAGGCGTTAGAAAACGCCGCCGCTGCCGTTCAGCATAGTCAGAGCGCGAAGGTGAAAACCCGGCACTTTAACGGCATGGAGATTAAAGGCACCAGTACCGGCTTAAGTATTGATGGTAAAGCGGCGGCGGTGATTGAGAAAAATAAAGACGCGACCGTTTACCAGCAGGGGCTTTACAACTTTATCGTTTACGCCAACGGCAAAATAGCCGTCACTCAGGACGGCGTGTTTAAAGGCTACGCCAAATAAAAGCGCCGATCGGGGGGATAGGCTCCCCCTGTATATCTGCGCGGTCCAAAAGGAACGCGTTACTCCTCGTGATTTTTACCCTCTTCTAAGAAATCCTCATCAAGCTCGTCGATATTTCCGGCGTGATCGCGTCCGGACAGCAGGTTCCAGCAGGCGATAAACAGGGCGGCGATCAGCGGGCCGATAACAAAGCCGTTGATGCCGTAGATTTCCATGCCGCCGATGGTGGTGATCAGGATCAGGTAGTCCGGCATTTTGGTATCTTTGCCAACCAGTAGAGGGCGAAGAATATTATCGACCAGGCCGACGATGATCACAAAAAAGCCAACGATAAACGCCCCCTGCCATAGCTGACCGGTCGCGAAGAGATAGACTGCCGCAGGAACCCAGATGATCGCCGAGCCCACCGCCGGAATCAGCGACAGAAACGCCATCAGCGCGCCCCACAGGATGCTGCCATCAAGACCCACGATCCAGAACGCCAGTCCGCCAAGCGCGCCCTGCGCGAGGGCGACCGCTACGGTACCTTTGACGGTTGCCCTGGCGACGGCGGCAAATTTGGCGAAAAGATGCTGCTTCACGTGATTCGATAGCGGCAGGGATTCAAGGATCAGCCTGACCAGGTACGGACCATCTTTGAGCAGGAAAAACAGCAGATAAAGCATGATGCCGAAGCTAATGGTAAAACCAAAGGTGCCTTTACCAATCAGGAATGCGCTACCGGCCAGGTACTGGCCTCCTTTAAGCGCAACGTCCGAAAGCTGGCGCTGAATTTGTTCCGCGCTATCAAGGTCATGCTCTGAGAGGAAGCTCCTGGCCCATTCCGGCAGGTGCGCAAACAGGCTGGCTACCACGGTCGGGAACTGGGTATCGTTATGCTGCAGTTTGGTGTAAACCACGTTTAGCTCGAAGGCCAGCGACGAGAGAATGATCGCCAGCGGGGTAAACACGATCAGACAGATAATCACTATCGTCAGAAACGCCGCCAGGCCGTTGCGCTCGCCGATCCGATCGCGCAGTTTGTTCTTCACCGGGTGGAAGATGACCGCCAGAATTGCTGCCCATAAAATGGCTGAATAATAGGGGGAGAGAACGTCGAAAAAAGCAAGGGTGACGATCAGCACGATCAGGATGAAAAATCCCTTCGTAAGTCCATTAACTCTCATGTGAATCCTTCAGAAAAATGACGTGTACCATCAAATAATAGAAGCTTTTCCATGATTTACAATCAAAGTGACTGGTTCGTTTTGCTGAGAACAGGGAGGAAATATGACATTAAAAAACCCGCAGTCTCTGTAAGAGTGCGGGTTCTTAAGGGGTTACCGATTTAATCGGTGAATAATTTGGTCGGCACGAGAGGATTTGAACCTCCGACCCCCGACACCCCATGACGGTGCGCTACCAGGCTGCGCTACGTGCCGATTCGTGGGGAACAATATTACCCGTTCCCCAAGCGAATGCAAGCCGGGAAATGCCTGATTGATTTATAAATAATCAATCAGTTAGCGATAAAGCGTTTTTCATCGGTCAGCACCTGCAGCAGCAAGCTGAGCTGCGGTTTTTGATCGTTAATTTTCTCGCCGTCGCTGTTCCATGTTCGGTAAGTGCCGTTGTGATTAAGCACGACGGTGACTTTCGGCGTGGTAATGGCCAGCGTATCGCTATTCGCTGCGGTGACCCAGGCTCGGCGACGGGCGGCGCTAAACAGGTCTTCACCTTGCGAATACTCGTTTGCTGGGGTGGAGACGTGGAGCAAACGCTGCATCAGCGTCGTCATCACGTCTTTGTTATCCGTCAGCGTCGCGATCTCCTGCGCCGGCGTGCCTGGCCAATGGATCACCAGGGGAACCTGCAGCTGCTCGCGCGACCAGCCAAACTGCTCATGCTGCGGGTTCAGCGGCATTCCGCGGCCCGCCGTCACGATCACCACCGTGTTGTCCAGCTTGCCCGCTTCGCGCAGCGCGTTCAGCACACGACCAATTTGCGTATCGACCGCACCGGCAGCGCTGCTGTAGCGACGGACAAAGTTTTGCTGCTGCCCGTCGTCAAGGGTGGTGCCGTTGAGCGAAACCCATGAGAACCAGCGGTTTTCATCCTGGGCGTAGCGGTCCAGCCAGTTAATCCACTGGTTGGCCGTCTGCTCATCGCTTTGCGCTTTCGCGGCTGGCAGTGAAAAATCGGACAGCAGCGCCTGGCGGTAAAGTGGGCTGCTAAAGCCGTCGGACGAGAACAGGCCCAGCTGATAGCCCTGTTGGTTCAGCGAAGTAATCAGCGCCGCGGGAATACGCGCGGAGAGGACGCCGTCCATATAGCTCGGCGAAATACCGTAGAACAGGCCAAACATGCCGCTGTCAGCGGTATTACCGGAGCTCATATGCTGGGTAAAGTTAACGTTCTCTTTCGCGAACCCGGCCAGCGCCGGCATGTTTTTCTCAAAGCGCGAATAATTAAGATTATCAACGGTAATCAGCAGCACGTTATAGCCGGTACCGAGATCGCGATAACGCAGATCGCTCAGCGGGTATTGTACCGACACGGCTTCCGGCGCGCCTTGCTCCACCAGGCGGCGCTGGTAGTCCTGCGCGTCGAGCAGGCCGTGTTTTTCCAGAAAACGGCGCGCCGTCATCGGATAGGAAAGCGGCAGGTTGGCCCGCTGCATGGTTATCGGGCGATAGAAATTGGCGTCCGCCCAGATATAGACCAGGTGGCTACTGATAAAAGAAATAAAGAAGAACCAGGCAACGGGACGCGCATAGTGGCGGCGACGCGTCAGGCTGCGCAGCTTCTGCCAGCTCCAGGTCGCAAACAGCATCTCCAGCAGAAAAATGATCGGCACGCTGATAAACATCAGCTGCCAGTCGCGCGCCATCTCGTTCTGATCGGGGTTAATCACCAGTTCCCAGACAAAGGGATTAAGATGCAGGTGGAAACGGGTGAAAACTTCGCTGTCGATCAGCAGCAGCGTCATGCCCACGGTCGCCAGAACAACCGAGATAAAGCGCATTAAGCGCTGGGATATGACGACAAACGTCAGCGGAAAGAGGATCAGCACATAGCTGGTAAAGACCAGAAAGCTGAAGTGACCAACGAGGCTGACGTACGAAAAAAGACGTCCGGCAAGCGTCGTTGGCCAGTCGGCGACAAACAGATAGCGACTGCCGAGCACCATAGCCAACAACATGTTGAAAAGGGCGAACCAGTGTCCCCAGCTGACCATCTGGGAGACTTTTTCTCGGTAGGGCTGACGAAGAGTCACCATATACTGTTGTTCGTTATCCTTAGTGCGCCGGATCGTCGTTGATAGACGACTGCAGCGCCTGGGCAAAAGAACGGGCGATGGCCTGACGCTGCGCCGGCGCGACGCTACTATTGATCAGGTTAGTCACCATATTGCCCAGTACCATCAGTGACAGGTCAACGGGCGCTTTATGTGTTTCCAGAACGCTCGTCAGCTCGCTGAGCAGCTGTTCGACGTGTTCATCGCTATAGCGGGATAATTGCGGCATAAACTCAAAATCTGTTTGTTCGTGAAAGGGCAACATATTACCGTAGCAGCAGCTTTTTTTCCGCATTTTTTCGCCGCGACGCAAAAGCGCGCGGCTTCGCTCGCAAAGAGTCACGCGGCGGTTGCGTCGTCGCCCCGCCGGTGGTTGAATACCGCCCGGTCTAAAAGGAGAGTTTAACATGAGTCTGGATATCGACCAGATTGCCCTGCATCAGTTAATCAAACGTGATGAACAAAATCTGGAGCTGGTGCTGCGCGAGTCACTGCTGGAGCCGACGGCGACGGTGGTGGAGATGATGGCCGAACTGCATCGTGTCTACAGCGCGAAAAATAAAGCCTACGGCCTGTTTAATGAAGAGAGCGAGCTGGCGCAGGCGCTGCGCGGGCAGCGTAAGGGCGAAGAAGCGTTCCTGCCGTTCAGCCGCGCCGCTACCGGTCGCCTGCGCGACGAACTGGCAAAATATCCCTTTGCTGAAGGCGGAATCGTGCTGTTTTGCCAGTATCGCTATCTGGCGGTGGAATATCTGATGGTGGCGGTGCTGAACAATTTAAGCAGCATGCGCGTCAACGAAGAGCTGGATATCAGCTCCACCCATTATCTGGATATCAATCACGCGGATATCGTCGCCCGTATTGATTTAACCGAATGGGAAACCAACCCGGAGTCAACCCGCTATCTGACCTTCCTGAAAGGCCGGGTAGGGCGCAAGGTGGCGGATTTCTTTATGGATTTCCTCGGCGCCAGCGAAGGGCTGAACGCGAAAGCGCAGAACCGCGGCCTGCTGCAGGCGCTGGATGATTTCGCCGCCGATGCGCAGCTGGATAAATCTGAGCGTCAAAACGTGCGCCAGCAGGTATACAGCTACTGCAATGAACAGCTGCAGGCCGGTGAGGAAATCGAGCTGGAGTCGCTGTCAAAAGAGCTGGCGGGCGTCAGCGAGAAGACGTTTCAGGAATTTACCGCCGAACAGGGCTACGAGCTGGAAGAGAGCTTCCCGGCGGATCGCAGCACTTTGCGTCAGTTAACCAAGTTTGCCGGCAGCGGCGGCGGGTTAACCATTAACTTTGACGCGATGCTGCTGGGCGAGAGGGTATTCTGGGATCCGGCCACGGATACCTTAACCATTAAAGGCACGCCGCCTAACCTGCGCGATCAGCTGCAGCGCCGCACCTCGGGCGGGAATTAAAACGCAAAATCCCGACGCCGGGTCGGGATTTTTTTAGCCTTGGGCCTGAGCTATCCGGCGCAGACGATCTCTACGCCATCGATGGCTAACTGCTGGCGCAGCGTCTCGTCTAACGTCGTATCCACGATCAGCGTACTGACCAGACCCAGCCCGCCGATAGCAAAAGCCGACGCGGAGTTCAGCTTCTCTTGTGACGCCATCACCACCGTTTCGGCAGCCCGCGTCGCCAGCGCGCGCTTGATCCCCGCTTCTTCATAATCGCCGGTGGTGAATCCCGCCCGCGGGTGAACGCCGGTGACGCCCATAAAAAACAGATCGGCATTGATGCGGGAAATACTTTCCAGGGCAGCGGACCCGACGCTGACCACCGAATGTTTAAACAACCGGCCGCCAATCAAAATCACCTCGATCAACGGTTTATCCACCAGCGCGACGGCGATCCCCGGACTGTGGGTGACCACCGTACACGCGAGGGTAGCCGGCAGCAGGCGCACCATCTCTCCGGTGGTGGTGCCGCCGTCGATAATCACCACCTGGCCGGGTTGAATGAGCTCTACCGCGCGCTGGGCAATGGTCTGCTTTGAGGCCATTTGCACGCTCTTTCTTGTTTCAATGGGCGCGATGGCTTCGGAAACCGGCAGCGCGCCGCCGTGGACGCGCTGCAGTTTGCCTTCCGCGGCCAGCTCCCGCAGATCCCGGCGAATGGAGTCTTCTGAGACGCTAAAGCGCTGGCTGAGATCCCCTGACATCACCTGTTTTTCCTCGGCGAGGATCTGCAAAATTTGCTGTTTTCTCTGGCTGGCGAGCATCAAAACACCTTCATGATTGATCTTGTTTGTGCACGATTATGCATGTTATGTTGCTCTCTGTCACCTAAAAGGGGAAAAACATGCACGCTGACGCACCGCGCGTTCGCCATATCCGCGAAACGCTGTTATCGGACAACTGGTATACGCTCAAGAAATATACTTTCGAACTATTGCGCCGGGACGGACGCTGGCAGGAGCAGAGTCGGGAAGCTTACGACCGCGGCAACGGCGCGGTGATTTTACTCTACAACCGCGAAAAGCAAACGGTAGTGCTGGTTCGCCAGTTTCGCTTTCCGGTGTGGATTAACGGTCATGATGGATTTTTGATCGAAGCCGCCGCCGGACTGCTGGATAACGCTTCGCCGGAGGCGCGCATCGTTGCCGAAGCCGAAGAGGAGACCGGTTTTCGCGTCACGCGGATTGAGCCGGTATTCACCGCTTACATGAGCCCCGGTTCGGTGACGGAGAAGCTTTACTTTTTCATCGCCGAATACTCTGCCGACGATCGGCGCGGCGACGGTGGCGGCCTGGCGACGGAAGGGGAAGATATCGAGGTGCTGGAGTGGCCGCTGGAAAAAGCGCTGCGGGCTATTGGCGAAGGGGAAATCGTCGATGCGAAAACGATTATGCTGCTGCAGCATCTGGCGCTGAATGCGGCAACGCTGTTAGCCTGATAAACAAAACGCCCCGAACCTTGCGGAGCGGGGCGTTTGCCATACAACTTTCAGTCGGCGATTAAGCGCGAACGAAGTCGATGTGAGTCAGCTTCGGCTTGAACGGGTGGCGCTGAACAGCCTGAGCTTTAACTTTCTCTTCTTTGCCATCAACAACGAGGGTCAGAACTTCGTTGTAGAACTCAGCGTTGTTCTGCATGTTCCACACTTTGTCGTGATCCAGTTCGATTGCTACTGGCGCAGCTTCGCCGCCATAGATGATGGCCGGGAATTTGTTAGCTGCACGCAGGCGGCGGCTCGCACCCTTACCCTGCTCTTTACGTAATTCTGCATTGATAGTAAACATTGATGTCTCTCTATATATAAATCCTGCTACAGGCGACCCAGCAGCAGGCAGATTATCTGCTTTGCGAATGCAAAAGCGGGCGGCATTATAGCTGCCATACGTTTTTGCGGCAACCAAAACCTCAGGCGCGCGGAGGATTAGCGCAATTCATTGGCCCGGCGAAATCGGCCCTGATAATCAAATACTTTCTCCCGCACCTGCCAGTATTGCCCCTTCATGCGCGCCACGACAAAGTCCGGATGGCGCAGCAGCGCCTGCTGGGCGATGATATCGGCGGGCGTTATCCAGCGCAGCGGCACGCCCGGCGTTCGGGTGTGCGGGCGGATAAAGAGCTGCTCAAAGGCGGTGCGCTGGGCGGGGGTATGCAGGCGGAAGCGCTCGCTGACGTCCGCGCCATCTTCATCGTAATAGGTGATTTTCAGCCAGCTGCCTTTATCATCCGCGCCGTGCTGCAGATCCATTCCGCTACAGCGCAGCACCAGCGCGTCTTTTAGCTTCAGCGCGGCTTTCAGCATGTCATCGGGGTCGACCAGAATGGTATCGCACTCGCGGCAGCGGCGGGCGGCGATATCGTTTTCCGCGTTGCACTGCGGGCAGTTTTTGAAGCGAAAGCGAAAATCACACTGCTCGCGATGGCCTTCGTCATTTTCAAACCAGCCCTGGCAGCGACGGCCAAAGTGTTCAATCAGCGTGCCGTCGGCGGTGGTTTTCCCCCAGAACGTATTGGCGAACCCGCATGCCGGGCAAAACACCTGGACCGGCACGTTGTCGCTTTTTCCTTTCGGCGTCCCCACTTCCGGAGCATAGAGATCGTGCGGATTCCCGGCGTAATCAAGGATCAGGCAGTCGGTTTTACCCGGCGCCAGGCGCAGGCCGCGGCCGACGATCTGTTGGTAAAGACTCACCGACTCGGTCGGGCGCAGGATGGCGATCAGATCGACATGCGGCGCATCAAAGCCGGTGGTCAGTACCGCGACGTTGACCAGATAGCGATACTGCTGGGCTTTAAACGCTTCAATGATGCGATCGCGCTCCGGCCCCGGCGTTTCACCGGTAATTAAAGCCGCTTCGCCCTGCGGAAGTAACCCGGTCACTTCACGGGCATGTTCAACGGTGGCGGCGAAAATCATCACCCCTTTACGCGTTTGAGCGAACTCGACGATTTGGCTAACGATATGCGGCGTGACGCGCTGCTGTTTTTTCAGCTCATGGTTCAGGTCGGCCTCGCTGAACAGGCCATTGCTTTGCGCCTGGAGACGGCTGAAGTCATACTGAACCACCGGCATATCCAGCCGCTCCGGCGGCGTCAGGTAGCCGTTCTTAATCATATAGCGCAGCGGCAGCTCGTAGATGCAGTCGCGAAACAGCGCGTTTTCATCGCCGCGCACCATGCCGTGGTAGTGGAACTGGTAAATCCATCCCTTACCGAGGCGAAAAGGCGTGGCGGTCAGCCCCAGCAGGCGCAGATGCGGATTGACCTGCTGAAGGTGGCTGATGATCTGCTGGTACTGGCTGTCATCATCGTCGCTGATGCGGTGGCACTCGTCGACAATCAGCAGCGAAAACTCCCCCTGAAACTGGTCAAGGTTGCGGGCGACCGACTGCACGCTGCCAAAGACCACTTTACCGTGGCTCTCTTTGCGCTTAAGGCCCGCGGCGAAAATATCCGCCTCCAGGCCGAGCGCGCAATACTTGGCGTGGTTCTGCGCCACCAGCTCTTTAACGTGCGCCAGCACCAGTACCCGACCGCGCGCCAGGCGCGCCAGTTCGGCGATGACCAGGCTTTTACCTGCGCCGGTCGGCAGGACAATCGCGGCGGGTTCATGGTGGCGGCGAAACCAGGCGAGCGTGGCGTCGACCGCTTCTTTTTGGTAGGGACGTAGTGTAAAGGTCATGAATTTATAGCGGTTAATTAACTCGCGAATAGTATGCCACGAATCTTTTCCCTTGAGTGGTGTTAATAGCTCGTTATACTACCTATGAAATTCTTCTTTTTCGGGCGCGTTGCCCGCTCCAGCACTCTTACAGGCTAAAAAAATCTCATGCGACTTGATAAGTTTATCGCTCAGCAACTTGGCGTTAGCCGGGCTATTGCCGGGCGTGAAATCCGCGGCAGCCGCGTTACCGTGGACGGCGACATTGTAAAAGACACTTCCTTCAAGCTTCTGCCGGAGCACGACGTCGAGTACGACGGCAATACGCTGGTTCAGCAGAACGGCCCGCGCTACTTTATGCTTAACAAGCCGCAGGGTTACGTGTGTTCCACCGACGATCCGGATCATCCGACGGTGCTTTATTTCCTCGACGTGCCGGTGGCGCACAAGCTGCATGCCGCGGGTCGCCTGGATATCGACACGACCGGGCTGGTGCTGATGACCGACGACGGTCAGTGGTCTCACCGCATTACTTCTCCTCGCCATCATTGTGAAAAAACCTATCTGGTGACGCTGGAAAACCCGGTTGACGAGACGACCGCCGAGCAGTTTGCCAAAGGCGTTCAGCTGCATAATGAGAAAGAGCTGACCAAACCGGCGGTGCTGGAAGTCGTGACCCCGACCGTGGTCCGCCTGACCATTAGCGAAGGGCGCTATCATCAGGTTAAGCGAATGTTTGCCGCGGTGGGTAACCATGTAGTGGGCCTGCATCGCGAACGTATTGGCGACATTGCGCTTGATGCGGCGCTGGCGCCCGGTGAGTATCGTCCGCTGACGGAAGCTGAAATTGCCAGCGTCGGCGGCCAACATGCGCGGAGTAAAACGTGACGGCAAAGCAGAATTCTTCATTAGGGATTGTGTTTATTCTTGGCCTGCTGGCGATGTTAATGCCGCTGTCGATTGATATGTATCTTCCGGCGCTGCCGGTGATCGCGGCGCAGTTTAACGTGCCGGACGGCAGCGCGCAGATGACGTTGAGCACCTATATTCTGGGCTTTGCCCTCGGCCAGCTCTTGTATGGCCCGATGGCGGACAGCTTAGGGCGTAAGCCAGTTATTCTTGGCGGTACGCTGGTTTTTGCCGCGGCGGCGGTGGCCTGCGCGCTGTCGCAGACTATCGATATGCTGATTACCATGCGCTTTTTCCACGGTCTGGCGGCCGCGGCGGCGAGCGTGGTGATTAACGCCCTGATGCGCGATATCTATCCCAAAGAAGAGTTCTCGCGGATGATGTCGTTCGTCATGCTGGTGACGACCGTCGCGCCGCTGGTGGCGCCGATGGTCGGCGGCGCTGTACTGGTGTGGTTTAGCTGGCATGCGATCTTCTGGATCCTCGCGCTGGCTGCTCTTTTAGCCTCGGCGATGATCGCGTTCTTTATTAGCGAGACCCTGCCGCCGGAACGCCGGCAGAAGTTTCACATTCGTACTACGCTAGGCAACTTCGCGACCCTGTTTCGCCATAAGCGGGTGCTCAGCTATATGCTGGCAAGCGGCTTTAGCTTCGCCGGGATGTTCTCGTTTCTGAGCGCCGGCCCGTTTGTGTATATCAATATTAACCACGTTTCCCCGCAGCACTTTGGCTACTATTTTGCGCTGAACGTCGTCTTCCTGTTTGTCATGACCATGATCAACAGCCGGTTTGTGCGGCGGGTTGGGGCGCTGAATATGTTCCGCGCCGGGCTATGGATCCAGTTTGCCATGGCGGTATGGATGGTGGTGTGCGCGCTGTTTGACGTGGGTTTTTGGGCGCTGGTGTTTGGCGTAGCGGCGTTCATCGGCTGCGTTTCGATGGTCTCTTCCAACGCGATGGCGGTGATTCTCGATGAGTTTCCGCATATGGCGGGGACCGCTTCCTCGCTGGCAGGCACTTTCCGTTTCGGCATTGGCGCCATTGTCGGCGCGCTGCTATCGATGGCAACGTTTACCACCGCCTGGCCAATGCTGATTTCCATCGCCTTCTGCGCCAGCAGCTCCATTCTCTTTTATCTCTACGCTAGCCGACGGCGCAAAGCCGCGCGCTAAGCGACTTTCAGGGGGCGATATCGCCCCTTTTTTTGATGCATATCAACCGAAGCCGGCTTCTCAGTTCAGTAATTTGTTTATTTTATGTAAAATCAAATCGCTCTAAAAGTCGCATGATTGCGATAAAAAAGTTGTTTTAGATCACAGAAACGGGTACATATAGCCCGAAGATGTTCCACCTGCACAATTATAAACTTTTACATTACAAACCAATAACACGGCTATGCCACTGGTGTAAGCGTTTTCTGTGCAGGATCAGGACTAGTTGTCAATAATGTGTTAGTATTGATGTAAAATTATTGTGAAGTATTTTGCTTCCGGGGTAAACACGTGAATACACTGCAACTCTCTATCGTACACCGTCTGCCGCAGAGCTATCGCTGGCTGGCCGGTTTTGCAGGTTCAAGAGTTGAACCGATTCCGCAAAACGGCTCGCAGAGTGAAAACAGCCTCGTGGCGTTGAAACTACTCAGCCCCGATGGCGAAAGCGCGTGGCCGGTCATGCATAAACTCAGCCAGGCCCTTAGCGACATCGAGGTCGACAGTTCTGTCGTGGAATGCGAAGGGGAACCGTGCCTGTTTGTTAACCGTCAGGACGAATTTGCCGCGACCTGTCGCCTGAAAAATTTCGGCGTGGCGATTGCTGAACCCTTCTCCGGCAACAACCCCTTCTGACCGTCAGCTCAACGCCAGCAGCTGACGGGTATACTCCTGCTGCGGAGCGGTAAATACGCGCTCGCACTCACCCTGCTCGACGACTTCTCCCTGCCGCAGCACCATCACCTGATGACACAGCGCCCGTACGACGCGTAAATCATGGCTGATAAAAATATAGGCCAGCTGATGCTTTTGCTGTAACGCCTTCAGCAGCGCGAGGATTTGCGCCTGCACGGTTTTATCCAGCGATGAGGTGGGCTCATCCAGCACAATAAGCTGCGGTTTGACGACCAGCGCCCTGGCGATAGCGATGCGCTGACGCTGGCCGCCGGAGAAGGCGGCAGGGTAGCGATGCCGGGATTGCGGATCGAGACCTACCTCCTGCATCGCCTGAATCACCGCCTGTTCCCGTTCGGCGGGCGTGAGCGTCGGCTGATGAACGCGCAGTCCCTCTTCAATAATTTGCAGCACGTTGAGCCGCGGGTTTAACGATGAGTTAGGGTCCTGAAACACCACCTGCATGCGGCGACGCAGCGGCAGCATTTGCTGACGGTTGCGTCCCTGAAGCGCCTCACCGTCAAAGGCGATCGCGCCAGCGGAATGAATCAGACGCAGAAGCGCCAGCCCGGTGGTGCTTTTGCCCGATCCTGACTCGCCGACCAGCCCCAGCGTTTCTCCCGCGCGCAAATGAAAACTGACGGCATTAACGACGCGGTTATGATCGACAACCCGTCGCAGCAGACCTTTACGTATCGGAAAGGCGATACTCAAGTTTTCCGCCCGCAGTAATACCGGGGCATCGGGCGCGAGCGGGACGGGATCGCCCGACGGCTCGCTGTCCAGCAGGCGGCGGGTATAAGGGTGTTCGGGGGCGAAAAACAGCGCCTGGCAGCCGTTTTGTTCGACGCAGCGGCCGTTCTGCATCACCGCGACGCGATCGGCGAGCTGACGAACGATGCTCAGGTTATGGGTGATAAACAGCAGCCCCATATTTAACTCTTGCTTCAGCTCGCGCAGTAGCGTGAGGATTTGCGCCTGCACCGAGACGTCCAGCGCGGTAGTGGGTTCGTCGGCGATAAGCAGCTCCGGGCGGGTCAATAGCGCCATGGCGATCATCACCCGCTGGCGCTCGCCGCCGGACAGCTGATGCGGATAGTCAGCCAGCCGCCGGGGCGCATTGCGGATCCCGACGCGCTCCAGGCAGTCGAGGATTTCTCCGCGCGCCGCTTCTTTACGCATCCCGCGATGCAAGGAGAGCACTTCGTACAGCTGTTTTTCCAGGGTATGCAGCGGATTAAGCGAAACCATCGGCTCCTGGAAGATCATCGCGATGCGGTTACCGCGCACGCCGCGCAGGGTGCGCTCATCCGCGTGCAGCAGCGACTGACCGTGAAAGCGGATATCGCCGGTGGGATAGCTGACCGGCGGCGACGGGAGCAGCCGCAGCACCGATAGCGCGGTTACGCTCTTACCGGAGCCGGACTCGCCGACCAGCGCCAGGGTCTCGCCGACGGCAATCTGCAGCGACAGTTCGCTGACGACGGAGGTGGTTTCTCCCTGCTGGCGAAAGGCGATGGAGAGGTTATCGATATCTAACAGAGGTTGCGTCATGCTACACCGCCTTGCTTGGGTCAAAGGCATCGCGAACCGCCTCACCAATAAAAATCAATAACGTCAGCAGCACCGCCACCGACAGAAAGGCGGCGATGCCCAGCCAGGGCGCCTGAAGGTTGTTTTTACCCTGCAACAGCAGTTCACCCAGCGAAGGAGAGCCCAGCGGCAGGCCAAAGCCGAGAAAATCGAGCGAGGTCAGGGTGGTTATCGAACTGCACAGAATGAACGGCAGGAAGGTCAGGGTGGCGACCATGGCGTTAGGCAGCATATGGCGCAGAATAATCGCGCGATCGCTGACGCCAAGCGCCTGCGCGGCGCGGATATAATCATAGTTACGGGTGCGCAGGAACTCGGCGCGGACGACGCCGACCAGCGTCATCCAGCCGAACAGCACGGTAATGGCCAGCAGCCACCAGAAGTTGGCCTGCACAACGCTTGAGAGCAGGATAATCAGAAACAGCGTCGGCATTCCCGACCATACCTCGATAAACCGCTGTCCCCAGAGGTCAATCTTTCCACCGTAATAGCCCTGAACGGCGCCGGCCATCACGCCCAGCACGCTGGAGAAGAAGGTCAGCAGCAGACCAAAGAGAATGGAAATGCGCGTACCGTACAGAATTCGCGCCAGCACGTCCCCGCCGTTGGCATCGGTGCCAAGCCAGTTCTGGGCTGACGGCGGCGAAGGGAAGGGCGCATCGGTGGCGAAATTTATGGTCGTCGCGCCGAACCGAACCGGCGCCCACAGGGCCCAGCCGTTATCGTCCAGCCGCTTTTGCAGCCACGGGTCCTGATAGTCGGCGGCGGTGGCAAAGCTGCCGCCGAAGGTGGTCTCGCTGTAGTTTTTCAGGAGCGGGACGTAGAGGCTGCCGCGGTACTGGACGAGTAGCGGCTTATCGTTAGCAATCAGCTCGGCGCACAGGCTACAGGCGAAAAGCGCTAAAAAGATCCATAGCGACCAGTAGCCGCGGCGGTTGTGGCGAAAACGCGCCCAGCGGGCCTGATTGACGGGACTAAAAAATGACATTAGCGGCCCTCAAAATCGATACGCGGATCGACCAGCGTATAGCTGATATCGCTGATGATATTCAGCAGTAGGCCAATCAGGGTAAAAATATACAGCGTGCCGAACATGACCGGGTAATCGCGAGATACGGTGGCTTCATAGCCCAGCAGCCCCAGTCCGTTAAGCGAGAACATGACTTCAATCAGCAGCGAGCCGGTAAAAAACATGCTGATAAAGGTAGCCGGGAAACCGGCGATCACCAGCAGCATCGCGTTGCGAAACACGTGTCCCCAGAGGATCTGCTTTTCGCTTACCCCCTTGGCGCGGGCGGTAACCACGTACTGCTTGCGGATCTCATCAAGAAAGCTGTTTTTGGTCAGCATCGTGAGGGCGGCAAAACCGCCGATCACCGTTGCCAGCACCGGTAGGGTGATATGCCAGAGATAGTCGAGGATTTTTTGGTACCACGGCAGGCTGTCGAAGTTGGCGGACACCAGCCCGCGTAGCGGAAAGAGATCGAAATAGCTGCCGCCGGCAAAGATAACGATCAGCAAAATGGCGAACAGGAACGCTGGGATCGCATAGCCGATAATAATCAGCGTACTGCTCCAGACGTCAAAATGGCTGCCGTTGCTGACCGCTTTACGGATCCCCAGCGGAATCGACACCAGATAGATAATGAGCGTACTCCATAAGCCCAGGGTGATAGAGACCGGCAGGCTGTCTTTAATCAGCTGCAGCACCGATGAGCTACGAAACAGGCTATCGCCAAAATCAAAGCGCAGGTAATCTCCGAGCATTTTAAAATAGCGCTCGTGCAGAGGCTTATCAAAGCCGTAGCGGTGGGTTATCTCGGCAATCACTTCCGGGTCCAGCCCGCGCCCGCCGCGATAGTGCCCATCGCTGATGTTGCTGACGCCGGTACGCGCATGGCTGGCGGCCATCCCGCCGTCACCGGCGCCGGGCAAGCCGCCGCGATCGCCGAACTCAATCGCCGCAATCGCCTGATCGACCGGGCCGCCGGGCGCAATCTGCACAATAAAAAAGTTAATGGTGATAATCGCCCACAGGGTGGGGATGATGAGCAGTAGTCGGCGGAGCAGATATGCACCCATCTTAATTCCTTAGCGTCTGTCCGCGGGGAGTCTGGCCGCTTTGCTTGCGTCGTACCACCCGTTTTCGAAACCGGAGGAGTAGATCGCGCGGGTCTGCGGGAAGGAGAATTTGTCCCAGTATGCGGTTCGGTCCTGGGCCATATACCACATCGGCAGCATGTAATAGTTCCACGTCAGCACGCGGTCGAGAGCCCGGCCCAGCGGCAGCAGCTTTTCTTTATTACCCTGCCAGCGAATAATCTGCGCGATGAGCTGGTCGACGGCCGGGCTTTGGACCCCAGAGGCGTTGTAGCTGGAGTTAATATATTGGGAGTCCCAGGAGACTTGCAGGCCGGTGTCGGGCCAGGGCGTGGCGCGCCAGACGTTTGGCATCATGTCGTAATCCCGACTGCGCTTGCGATTGCTGTACTGGGAGTTGTCGACCTGGCGGATATCCATAACGATGCCGAGCCGCTGAAGATTGTGCTGAAAGGGCAGGACCCAGCGATCGCTGCTGCCGGAGGGAAGCAGCAGCTCAAAGCGTAACGGTTTGCCGCTCTTCGCATTCACCCGGCGCTGGTTTTTCACTATCCACCCCGCCTGGTTAAGGATGGCATCCGCTTTCAGCAGGTTTGCGCGAGCGAAACCATCGCCGCTGGAAATTGGCGGCCGGTATATCTGCGTGAAGACTTCGGCCGGGATCTCTTTTTTCAGCGGCGTCAGCAGCGCCAGCTCGTCGGCATCCGGATAATCGCGCGCCGCGTATTCGGTATTCTGAAAGAAGCTGTTGGCGCGGCTGTAGGAGCCATAGAACAGCGCCTTATTCATCCATTCAAAATCAAAGGCGAGGGTGATGGCTTCGCGCACCCGGCGGTCGGAAAATACCGGGCGCTGAATATTAAACGCCAGCCACTGCGTGTTCTGCGCCGAAGTGTTGGTGTATTCGTCTTTGACGATATAGCCGTGGGTAAAGTTGCGTCCAACGTAGCGGGTCGCCCAGTTTTTGGCAACGTTCTCTTCGCGGCGGTCGACGGCGCCGGCCTTAAAGGCTTCGAAAGCAACGTTGTCATCCAGATAATAGTCGTAGCGCAGCGAGTCGAAATTCCAGCGCCCGCGGTTGACCGGCAAATCGGCAGCCCAGTAGTCCTTTACCCGCGAGTAGGTAATGTACTGGCCCATGCGCCAGGCGGTGATGCGATACGGGCCGCTGGCCAGCGGCGGCGCAGAGAGCGGGTCGCTGAGCTTATGATTCCTCCAGTATTTTTCCGGCATAACGGGCAGCGTCATCAGGCTAAGCATGTTCTCTTTGCCCGGGGCGGCTAAATCAATGCGCACGGTGAGCGGAGCGATGGCTTTTACGCGGGTGCCTTTATAATAGAGGCGAAACTGCGGTACCCCTTCGGTCATAAACTTCTGGAAGGTAAACGCGACATCGCTGGCGGTGATGGGGCTGCCGTCGTGGTAGCGGGCGCGCGGATTGAGCGTAATCTCCATCCACGAAAAATCATCGGCGTAGCGCGTATGCTCGGCAATCAGCGGATAGTAGCTGCCGGGCTCATCGTCAGAGGTGGTGAAGAGCGTATCGTATAAGCTTTCGGTACGAATACCCGGGTTGCCGCGCAGGGCGTAGCGGTTGAAATTATCAAAGGTACCGATGGCGGCGAGGGTAATTGCGCCGCCTTTAGGCGCGGCGGGATTGGCATAATCGTAATGGGTAAAGCCTGCGGCGTATTTCGGCTCGCCGATAATCGCGAACCTGTCGCTCTCTTTAATGGTTTGCGCCTGGCTCTGCAGGCTAAATAAGGCCAGCAGTATCAGGCTGATGCGCGCAAAAATAACCAGGATCTCGTCCTCCCATGCCGGGCCTGAAACGGCCCGGCCTCTGATAGCAAATAATAAAGGACCCTTAGCGGGTTGGGAAATATTTCGCCGGTTCATCATGGGCGGCGATCAGCGCTTCCAGCGTCAGCGGCCGGCTTAGCCAGTATCCCTGCAAATAATTTACCCCATGATCGCGCAGCCATTCCGCCTGCTCCTGCGTTTCCACGCCTTCGGCGACGGTGGTGAGCTTCAGCCGGCGGCTTAGGGTGATAACCGCGTCCAGCACCGGCGAGGTCACGGTCTCCGTGCCGATAGCCTGTACGAAGCCGCGGTCTATCTTCAGGTAATCAAAGTTATAGCGTTCCAGATAAATTAGCGCGCTATGGCCAGTACCGAAATCATCTATCGCAATTTCAAAACCCTGCTCGTGCAGCCAGTCGAAGTTTTCTAAGGAACGATTTTTATCGATCATCGCGCGCTCGGTGATTTCCAGCACCACGCTAAAATGGTCGGTCGGCATAGCGGCGGTAAATCGCTGCAGATCCTGCTGAAAGCTCCCGGCGTGTAGGTGAATGGGGGAAATATTGATCCCCAGCTTGCTTCCGGCGGGCAGGAGCGTTTGCAGAACAGGCGCATCCTGCGCAATCAACGTTAAGAGATGGCGGGTAAGCGGAACGATGATCTGCTGGGTTTCTGCAAGGTTGATAAAGACATCGGGAGGGATCTCGCCGGCCACCGGATGCCGCCAGCGCATCAGCACCTCAACGCCGCTGATTTGTAGCGTCTCTGACCTCACCACCGGTTGATAGACCACGTAAAACTGATCGTTTTTGATGGCCAGCAGAAGCTCTTTACGCGGGTCCGACTTAATGGTGAGGACGTAGTAGCTTAAAAGCCCGGCCAGCAGTCCGCACACGACACCCAGTAGCAGAGCGAACTGCGTATTCTCCGCCAGCCAGCTGTTGGCGTAGAGATAGACTTTCAGCGGCAAGCCGTCAATTTGCGTCTGGCGAATGGGCGGCGAGAGCAGGGTCTGCGGGTCGATGAGTTGGTTACTGAAGGTAGAGATGGCGACGTCCTTAATGGCCAGCGCCAGGCCGCTGAAATCATTCTGTCGCGCTGAATAGAGGATATAGGGCGTCAGGTTGGCATTAATCGAGACAAAAATACCGTCTTTCCCGCCGTGGGGGCTACGAACCCACAACGCCAGCGCGGCGCTTTTGGGCATCATTGGCGTCCCGGGCAGAATCGCCATATCGACCGCTTGAGTAACATCAAGCTGCGGTATGAGCTGGGTTAAGGGCGTACTCATCGCGCCTGTAGCGGAGGAACAAAACGCGAGGCCATTTTTGACCAGCAGGACGGCGCGTACGTTTGGGCTGAAGGCCGCATGGGCGGTTAAGCCTGAGGCAACGTTCTCACATGGCTCATCGACCAGCGGCTGCAGGCCGTGGATAGTCTGATTTAAATCGTGAAAATAGTCCTGCAGATAGGTATGGACGTTGTTAATAATGACGTCAAAACGCTCCGCCCGGTTGTGATAAATCACCATAAACTGGATGCTACCGGCCAGCAGGGCGACGGCTATTCCAATACATATACTGGTCAGCCAGTTTTTTCGCCGGGGAGCGAGGTGACGGGTAGGCATAGGCTATATAGTCAGTCCGTATTGTTGATGTGCGCCAAAGGGCTGATAGAAAAACGCTTTTTCTATCCCTGCTTAAAGACATAGCTTATTTTACGAAGTTTATTGGCTGGCGAGCAAAAAAAAACACCGCCTCGGCAGTGTTTTTTTGTTTCTTCCGTTGGCCAAGGGATTAACCAACGGCAGAAGACGATTACGAACGGCTCAGAACGCGTCGCGCTTCGTTATAGCGCTTTTTCCAGTATGGCTCATCCATGCTTGAAATGGTCACACCGCTGCTGGTGGATGCATGAACAAACTGATTGTTGCCGATATAGATACCAACGTGGCGGCCCGTGGAGCCGGCGCGGAACAGAACTAAATCACCGGTACGCAGCTGGGCGCGGCTGATCGATTTTCCGGAATCCTGCTGCTCTGAAGTGGAGCGCGGCAGTTCCAGGCCAAACTGTTCACGGAAAGTCCGTTGCACAAAGGCGGAACAATCGATGCCTTTACGGGTGCTGCCGCCGAGGCGGTAACGCACGCCCTTCCAGCTGGCATACTGATCCATCAAGCGGGACTTCACGTCCAGGTTGCGGACCATCGTTTCAAATTCATCCTGAGAGGCTTGCAGTGATGATAAATCGCCACTACCCACAGCAAGCGTCTCAGAATGCATATTTCTGGCGGTACTATTTGAACTACACGCGGAAAGCAGAACCGCAACTGCAATCGCGGGGGCGACCCGCAAGATATATCTCAAAATCGGCTGAGATTTGACCATGCTGTGTGTTATCCCTTGTTGTCCTTAACGACAATGTCGTTATAAAAAATGCCAAACGTGTTAGAGCCTAATTACCTGGTCGCAATGAGACAATTCCGTAAGCATAAAACTGTGGAGTCACGCACAAATTTATTCATTCTATGAATTGATGTTGCTGACGAGGCAAAACGAGATTGAGGTTACCCGATCAACCGGGGGATGGCGAGCGGTTTTACGCATTTTCTTATAAGTATTTTTGCGACAAAAAGTGAATCATCGGCAAAGGACAAAATAGCGGCAGTGGTGGGTAAAAAATACGCAATTTACTCATTTTTAAGATGATTAATATGACAGGAAGATGATACGTGATGAGAAAACAGGCGCGGGCAAAAAAAGGGACCCAGAACGATCCCTTATGAATGATATTAATTAATTGTAAAGATAGATTTAATTTTTTGCTTTTCTACCCGGAAGGTGGCGCTCAAATAAGGCAATAACCTTATCGCTCAATGAGGTCATCAATACCCAGGGGGCGCCAATGAGCACCGCCGTTAATGAGCCGACTGCAATATCGGTAAACCAGTGGGCGCCAATCATCACGCGTGGGAAAGCGAACACCACGAATATCACCAGCGCGATAGCAAACGCCCGGCGACCAAAATAACGCCACATAAATGACGCAAATATCAGCAGCATCATCCCGTGATCGCCCGGGAAGCTATCTTTTGAAGCGTCTTTGGTGGGGAATGAGATCACATCGCTCACTTTGGTGATGTCGGTAAAAGAGAGCGAAGGGCTGGCGCGCTTAACCGGCATCAGGTGCTGGGCCAGCTGATTGATAATGACGGCAGCTAGCAGCATCACCAGGCCGATGATAATCACCCGGCGGCGTCCGGCGCTCTGCTCTTTGAACCAGAAGCTCAGCATCAGGCTGCCCATCGCCAGTAGCGAGCAGGCGTCAAAGGCGCGGTTATTGATAATCGCCAGCAGCCAGGTATAGGCGGTGCTCACGCCAACCAGGTGATTAAAGAAATAGAAGATCGCTGAGTCCAGCGGATTCCAGAAACCATGGTTAACGGGAAGGTACCATGAACAAAAAAGCGCTATACCCGCCGCGTTCAGCAGCAGGATAAGGGGAATTCGATTTTTAATCATAACTATCATGTATTGGGTAAACGACGGCAACCATAGCCGTCTTAACTTAAACGAATCCTCAACAAGGAGGCCTGCAGTGCGTTCCAGTCCGTCTCAGTATCGGCAATCAGCTCGATGCGGCTGTCGGGTGGGGAGACGTTCTGCGTCTCAATATGCAGATCAAGCTGTTGACGATTGATCCGTACCAGCCCCTCCGCAATGCGCATAACGCCTTTGACGCGCCCGACCGGCGCCAGGCGCGCCCATTCGAGCAGGGCAACGGTGTCGAAAACGGTTTCAGCGTCAAAAATCCAGCCGCAGGCGTGATAGCCCTGACCGCTATTGAGGCTGCGGCGCCAGCGCTGATGGGCGGGGAGGCTCAGTGCCGCAAGGCCTTGTTTCTGCTCGTGGCCGTGGGCGTGTTCGGCGCTGGCGGGGAGCGGCGCAAGGTTGCGGCGCGGTAAATCAAGCAGCGCCGGGTCGATATTACCCCGCGTAGCGCTGACGAATCGGCGATCGCCTGCGTAGGCTTGCCACCATGCGGCAAAGGCGCGTTGACTCTCCTCCGTCGAGCGGTCGGCTTTATTGCTGATAATAACGTCAGCGGCCGCCAGCTGGTCACGAAAGTTGTCGTTGGTCACCGCTTTTTCGTCCAGCAGCTGGCGCGGGTCCAGCACGCACAGGGTAGCGCGCAGGTCGATCCACGGCTCGTATACCGCGGCGGTCAGCATATCGAGGATCTGTTTAGGATGGCCCAGCCCGGTGGGTTCTATCAGCAGGCGATCGGGTTTGCCCTGGCGTAGCAGGGTATTGAGCCCGACCTGCATTGGCAGGCCGTTTACGCAGCACATACAGCCGCCGGGGATCTCTTTGAGCAGCGCGCCGCTTTCCGCCAGCAGCGCGCCGTCAATACCCACTTCACCAAACTCGTTGACCAGCACGGCCCATTTTTCATCCGCGGGCTTATTGGCCAGCAGATGCAGAATCGTCGTGGTTTTGCCGCTGCCGAGAAACCCCGTGATCAAGTTGGTTTTGGTCACTTTTTCTCCAGGATAAATGTAATGTTGTAACAGTTACGCCTATCCTGACGAAAAAAAGGGAGAAAGAGAAGACTTAGCGCGGACAGAAGGGGATTCTGTCCGCTAAAAGGCAGTTATTGTTAAGCGTTCAGCGTGCCGGCAATCGCCTGACGCGCGCCAAAGGCGGCAAGCTGATGCCATGCGGCGGTGATGTAAGCGACAAACTGCGGATCCTGCGGCAGGTCGCGGCCGAAGATCTCCTCAAGCGTAAGCAGGGCCGCCACGCGCTGGTGTTCATCGCTGGCGGAGACCAGTTTCTGTATCTTATCGGCCAGCGGATCGCGAATATCAATCGCATTTCCGCCATCGTCAATACCGCTGACGTAGCGCATCCAGCCCGCGACGCCGAGCGCCAGCAGCGGCCAGTGGCTGCCTTGCGCAAGGTGGACGCGAATACCGTCAAGCATACGTTGCGGCAGCTTCTGGCTGCCGTCCATGGCGATTTGCCAGGTGCGATGCTTCAGCGCCGGATTGCTGAAGCGTTCGATCAGGCTGTCAGCATACGCCGTCAGATCCACGCCCTGGATAGATAAGGTCGGCGCCTGTTCGTCAAGCATCAGGCGGTAGGCGGCGCTGCGGAAAATCGGATCCTGCATGCAGTCGCTAATATGCGCATGACCCGCCAGATAGCCAAGCCAGGCGAGGAACGAGTGGCTGCCGTTGAGCATCCGCAGCTTCATCTGTTCCCACGGCAGTACGTCATCGGTCATCTGAACGCCCGCGATTTCCCACGCCGGGCGTCCGGCAACGAAGTTATCTTCGATAACCCACTGAATAAAGGGTTCGCAGCTGATAGCGCAGGGGTCTTCTACGCCCAACGCGGCGCTAATTTCCGCCAGCGATTCATCGGTGGCGGCTGGCACAATGCGGTCAACCATGGTGCCGGGAAAGCTGACGCGCTCGGCGATCCACTGCGCCAGCTCCGGGCTCCGTTTTTCGGCCATTCCCAGCACGGCGTTTTTCACCACATGCCCGTTGTTGGGGATGTTATCGCAGGAGAGGACGGTAAACGGCGGTAGTTCACGCTGACGGCGGCGCGATAAGGCTTCGACCAGAATGCCGGGAACCGATTGCGGCAGCGTCGGGTTTTGCAGATCGTGGATAATGCGCGGCTGCGTCATGTCCAGCAGGCCGCTGGCCGGATCGATGCAGTAGCCTTTTTCGGTGATGGTCAGAGAGACGATGGCGACCTGCGGTTCGCAAAATTTCTCAATAATCGCGGCCAGCGAATCCAGTTTTGCGTTCAGGCATTCATGGACGGCGCCGACCACGATTGGCTGATTGCCCTCGGCGCCTTTTTCCAGCACGGTAAACAGGTGGTCCTGCTGGCGAAGCTGGCTCATCAGCCGATCGCCGCTGAACAGGCTGATCTCACAAATCCCCCAGTCCCCGCCGCCGGCGTTAAGCACCCGATCGGTGAGGAGCGCCTGGTGCGCGCGATGAAACGCGCCGAAACCAAAATGCACAATACGCGAACGCAGCTGGCTGCGGTCATATTGAGGGAGCTGTACGCCTTCCGGCAGCGTAGCCGTAGCTATGGTAGTCATTCTTAACACACCTGATTAACGGATAATTAACATTCCCAGTGTAAAGTTATATGACAACAAATTAAATTGGTGAGCCTTGTTTATCCGCTTAATGTGAGCTCGGTCATCATTTTTTGGCTGGCTACCCGGCTGGCTTGAAAAGCGGGCGCGCTTAATGGCGGAAAGGAGCGACAGTTTAATTATTTTTGGTATAACAACTTTGCGGCGAGTGAAGGGAGAGCAACGTTGCCAGCAGAGAGAGGGCCAGGCGCTGCGGATAAGGTGCGAAAAAAAGGACAGCCGCTGGCTGCCCTTTATGATGTTGCAAACGCAGAGTTTAGTCCGCGCGGCCCATGTAGCGGCTCTCTTCGATATGGATACGAATGCGCTCGCCCGCGCTCAGGTATTCAGGCACCTGAACGACCAGGCCGGTGCTCAGCGTCGCCGGTTTGTTACGGGCGCTTGCGGATGCGCCTTTGATACCCGGCGCCGTCTCTACGATTTCCAGATCCACGGTCTGCGGCAGCTCCAGCGCCAGCAGCTGGCCGTCCCAGGTCAGAACCTGCATATCCGGCATGCCGCCTTCCGGCATAAACAGCAGCTCTTCTTCGATCTGCTCTTTGGTGAAGATATACGGGGTGTAATCTTCTTTATCCATAAAGACGTATTCGTTGCCATCGATATAGGAGAAGTCAACGAAGCGGCGGGTCAGGGTGACGGTATCGACGATGTCGTCGCCTTTAAAGCGTTCTTCCACTTTCAGGCCGGTGCGCACATCGGAGAAACGCATTTTGTACAGCGTCGCTGCGCCGCGGGCGCTCGGTGACTGAATATCAATATTTTTAACAATCAGCAGTTTGCCGTTGTAATTCAGCACCATACCTTTTTTAATTTCATTCGCTCTTGGCATTGCAGTCATCCTGTCACTTAAAGGGTCGAAAATATCGCGTAAAACTACTCGCGCCGGGCCTTTCAGGCAAGTGGAATTCGCCTGTTTTGCTATCTTCAGGCAAAACGTTTAGGCTGGGCTGCTAAACGCGTTATCGGAAGAGTCGATTATGGAATGCCGCCCTGAATGCGGAGCTTGCTGTATCGCTCCTTCTATCTCCAGCCCTATCCCGGGCATGCCGCAGGGCAAGCCGGCAAACACCCGCTGCGTACAGCTATCGGAAAATAACCTGTGTCATATTTTTGGCTCGCCGTTAAGGCCGAAAGTATGCGCCAGCCTGAAGCCGGAAGCGGAAATGTGCGCCACCAATCGCGATGACGCCATGATCTGGCTGCTTCATCTTGAACTGAGCACTTCATCGTGACGACGCAAGCCGGCGCGAACATCCTTTAAACGTCTTTAATACGCCACAGGCAGGCCTGAGTAGCGATGCCCATCACCAGCGCAATCCAGAAGACGGCGTGATAGCTCCAGATTTCCGCGACGACGCCCGCCAGCGAACCGGCGATAATCCAGCCAACGCGCGTGGTATTGGTATAAAGCGTAGTGGCCGCACCCGCCTGTCCGGGCATCAGATCCTGAAAATAGAGCATGCCGATACCGGCGAGAATGCCGATGAAAATGGCGTTCAGCGCCTGCAGGGCCAGCAGCAGTCCGGGGGTATGCACGGTTAGCATGCCAACGTAAAACAGCACGCCGGCCACCGCCGAAATGCGCATCAGGAAGCGTTTGCCGAAGCGTTTGGCATAGTAGCCCGCAATCAGCATGGTCGGGATCTCCAGCCCGGCGGCGGTGCCCATCATGACTCCCGCCAGCTTTTCCGATAAATGCAGCTCATTGATGATAAACAGCGGCATATTAATGATGTACAGGCTGTTGATTCCCCACATCAGCGTACAGATGATAAACAGCAGCAGCGCGTCGCGGCGGTTGGTGCGCGGCGCTTCGAGATGGCCCGTAGCGATCTTCGGCTCTTTACGCATGCTGGGAAGAAAAAACCAGACCATCGCGCCGCAGACCACAAAGGCGACTGCCGCGCTGAGATACATCACGGTAAAGCCGAAACCCATCGCCAGCGCGTAGGCCAGCGGCGGCCCAATAACCCATGCCAGCGACACCTGAGCGCGCAGAATCGAGCTAAACATGACCGCCTCGCGGCCCGTTTTGTCCGCATGCTCGCGGGCGAGGGCAAACATCTGTGGGTTCGCGGTGGAGCCGAAGCTGCTGAGAAATACGCCGACGAACAGCAAAATAAAGTAGTTACGGTTCCAGGCGAAGAGCACGCAGGCCAGCACGCCCATCAGGCAGCAGAAGACGATCAGCCGCTTGCGGTCGCCTTTGCGATCCGAACGCCCGGCGAGGAACTGGCTTACCAGAATGCCGATCACCGCGCTGCCGGTAAAAAAGAAGCCGACCATCGCCGGTCGGACGTGAACCTCGTTAGTCAGAAACAGGCTCAACGTCGGCGTCTGGAGTGCCCCGGCGATACCCGTCAGGAAGGCGACGATCAGAAAGGCGGAAGAGGTGAGATCAAACCCGCGTCGTGGCAGGGCGGCGCTACTGTTTTGCATGTCGGCGTTCATCGGTTTTCAGGAGTCGCGGAGTTTACGCCGTCACTCAGAAAATGAACAGTACCAGGGCACGAATAAATCAAAAAGACGTTTCAAAATCAAACTTCAGCAGAAAGCTGAAGTTTTACCGGTCTCGGCGCTCCCGCTTCAGCAAAAGTGTGCTGTATCTCTAACTTCTGTTATCAGGATTCCAACTTTCCTTGCCTGATGGCTAATAAAGGTACAGACTTCTTGAAACGTTTCAGCGTCATCGGGAGATTCTCCGGCAGGTAGATGACGCATTTTTTCTCAAAGTAGCTGAAACGATTCAATTCAGCAGGAGAGGAGAACCATGTTCCAGTTATCTGTGCAGGATATTCATCCCGGTCAGCAGGCCGGTAATAAAGAAGAGGCTATTCGTCAGGTTGCCTCCGCGCTGGTCAGCGCGGGCAACGTGGTAGACGGCTACGTCAACGGGATGCTGGCTCGCGAGCAGCAAACCTCCACTTTTCTGGGTAACGGTATTGCGATTCCGCACGGTACCACCGACACCCGCGACCAGGTGCTGAAAACTGGCGTTCAGGTTTACCAGTTCCCTCAGGGCGTGACCTGGGGCGAAGGGCAAACCGCCTACGTCGCCATCGGTATCGCCGCCAGCTCGGATGAACACCTTGGGCTGCTGCGTCAGCTGACCCACGTGCTGAGCGACGACTCCGTGGCTGAACAGCTTAAGTCCGCGACGACCGCCGAAGAGCTGCGCGCCCTGCTGATGGGCGAAAAGCAGAGCGAAGCGCTGAAGCTGGATAACGAGACGCTGACCCTGGACGTTGCGGCCAGCGATTTGCTGACCCTGCAGGCGCTGAACGCCGCGCGGCTGAAAGAAGCCGGCGCCGTTGATGCTTCCTTTGTTAGCCGTACGATTAATGATAAACCGCTGAACCTTGGTCAGGGCATCTGGCTGAACGACAGCACCGAAGGCAACCTGCGCAGCGCCGTTGCCGTCAGCCGCGCGGCCAACGCCTTCACCAGCGATGAGCAGCCGGTTTCTCTGCTGATCACCGTCGCGATGGCCGATGACCAGCCGACGGCGGTGCTTAATCGCCTGAGCAATCTGCTCCTGGATAAAAAAGCTGACCGCTTGATGAAGGCTGATGGCGCCACGCTGCTGGCTCTCCTGACCAGCGACGATGCGATTGCCGAAGATGTTCTCAGCGCGGAATACGTTATCCGCAACGAGCACGGGCTGCACGCGCGTCCCGGCACGATGCTGGTTAATACCATTAAACAATTCTCCAGCGACATTACCGTCACCAACCTTGATGGTTCGGGCAAACCGGCAAACGGCCGCAGCCTGATGAAAGTCGTGGCGCTGGGCGTGAAGAAAGGTCACCGCTTGCGCTTTACCGCGCAGGGTGAAGATGCGCAGCAGGCGCTGGATGCGATTGGCGAAGCGATCGCCGCAGGCCTTGGGGAGGGCGCATAAATGAGCAGACGTGTCGCAACGATTACTTTAAACCCGGCCTATGACCTGGTGGGTTTTACCCCGGAAATTGAACGCGGCGAGGTTAACCTCGTTCGCACCACCGGTTTGCACGCCGCAGGGAAGGGGATCAACGTTGCAAAAGTGCTGAAAGATCTCGGTATCGACGTCACCGTTGGCGGTTTCCTCGGTAAAGACAATCAGGATGGTTTTCAGCAGCTGTTCAGTGAATTGGGCATCGCAAACCGTTTTCAGGTCGTTCAGGGCCGTACCCGTATCAACGTCAAGCTGACTGAGAAAGATGGCGAAGTCACCGACTTCAACTTCTCCGGCTTTGAAGTGACGCCGGGCGACTGGGAGCGTTTTGTTAACGATTCTCTGAGCTGGCTGGGCCAGTTCGATATGGTCTGCGTAAGCGGTAGCCTGCCGTCCGGCGTGAGCCCGGAAGCGTTCACAGACTGGATGACCCGTCTGCGTAGCCAGTGCCCGTGCATCATTTTTGATAGCAGCCGAGAAGCGCTGGTTGCGGGGCTGAAAGCGGCGCCGTGGTTGGTGAAACCTAACCGTCGCGAGCTGGAAATCTGGGCTGGCCGCAAGCTGCCTGAGATGAAAGATGTCATTGAAGCCGCTCATGCGCTGCGTGAGCAGGGGATCGCCCACGTGGTTATCTCTCTTGGCGAAGAAGGCGCCCTGTGGGTCAACGCATCCGGAGAATGGATTGCCAAACCGCCTTCCGTTGAAGTGGTTAGCACCGTTGGCGCCGGCGACTCTATGGTTGGCGGCCTGATTTATGGCCTGCTGATGCGTGAGTCCAGCGAACATACGCTGCGCCTGGCAACGGCAGTCGCCGCGCTGGCGGTGAGTCAGAGCAATGTCGGTATTACCGATCGTACCCAGTTGGCCGCAATGATGGCGCGCGTCGACTTACAACCCTTTAATTAACAGCAGGAGAGGCATAATGAAAACGCTGCTGATTATTGATGCCGGGCTTGGACAGGCCCGCGCCTATATGGCGAAGACCCTGTTAAGCACCGCGGCGCAAAAAGCGCAACTCGAACTGATTGATAACCCAAACGACGCTGAGCTGGCGATTGTGCTGGGCACGGCGCTGCCGGCCGACAGCGCGCTGAACGGCAAAAAGGTGTATCTCGGCGATATCAACCGCGCCGTGGCTCACCCGGAGCTGTTCCTCGGTGAGGCCAAAAGCCACGCGACGCCTTACGCCGCTCCGGCCGCTGCTGCGTTGCCGACTGCGGCTAACGGCCCAAAACGCATTGTGGCGGTCACCGCTTGCCCGACCGGCGTCGCGCACACCTTTATGGCGGCGGAAGCGATTGAAACCGAAGCTAAAAAACGCGGCTGGTGGGTGAAGGTTGAAACGCGCGGCTCCGTAGGCGCGGGCAATGCAATCACCCCGGAAGAGGTTGAACAGGCGGATCTGGTGGTCGTCGCTGCCGATATCGAAGTGGATCTGGCGAAATTCGCCGGTAAGCCGATGTATCGCACCACCACCGGTCTGGCGCTGAAGAAAACCGCGCAGGAGCTGGATAAAGCCGTGGTTGAAGCGAAACCGTATCAGCCTGCGGGTAAATCCCAGGCCGCGGCGGAAGGCAAAAAAGAGTCTGCGGGCGCCTATCGCCACCTGCTGACCGGCGTGTCGTACATGCTGCCGATGGTGGTGGCGGGCGGTCTGTGTATCGCGCTCTCCTTCGCTTTTGGTATTAAAGCCTTTGAGGTGAAAGACACCCTGGCCGCGGCGCTGATGCAAATCGGCGGTGGCTCAGCCTTCGCGCTGATGGTACCGGTTCTGGCGGGCTTTATTGCCTTCTCTATCGCTGACCGTCCTGGCCTGACGCCGGGTCTTATCGGCGGTATGCTGGCGGTGAGCACCGGTTCTGGCTTTATCGGCGGTATTATCGCCGGTTTCCTTGCCGGTTATGTGGCGAAAGCGATCAGTACGAAGCTGAAGCTGCCGCAAAGTATGGAAGCGCTGAAACCGATCCTGATCATTCCGCTGGTTTCCAGCCTGATCGTCGGTCTGGCGATGATTTACCTGATTGGTAAACCCGTTGCCGGGATCCTCGAAGGTCTGACCCACTGGCTGCAAACCATGGGCACGGCGAACGCGGTTCTGCTCGGTGCGATCCTCGGCGGTATGATGTGTACCGATATGGGCGGTCCGGTGAACAAAGCGGCCTACGCGTTTGGTGTTGGCCTGCTGAGTACCCAGACTTATGCGCCGATGGCGGCCATCATGGCGGCGGGTATGGTTCCACCGCTGGCCCTGGGCCTGGCGACGCTGATTGCGCGTAAAAAGTTCGACAAAGCGCAGCAGGAAGGCGGAAAGGCCGCGCTGGTTCTCGGTCTGTGCTTTATCACCGAAGGGGCTATTCCATTCGCCGCCCGTGACCCGATGCGCGTCCTGCCTTGCTGTATCGTTGGCGGCGCGGTGACCGGCGCGATGTCCATGTGGGTTGGCGCGAAGCTGATGGCGCCGCACGGCGGTCTGTTCGTCCTGCTGATCCCTGGTGCGATTACGCCGGTGCTTGGCTACCTGATGGCGATTGTGGTCGGTACGCTGGTCGCAGGTCTCTCCTACGCGGTGCTGAAACGTCCTGAAGTTCAAGCCGCCTGATCGACGTAGCAAACGCTTCTCAAGGGCAGAGTCTTCTCTGCCCTTTTTTTTATGCCGCATTCTTCCTCCTCCCATCCCACCGTATGTGCTCTCCTTCGCATTTTTAAACTGTTTAAAAACCATACTGGCCAAATTTTGTGATTGTGTTCATGTTCATATGAAAATCCTATTTTGCCTCTCTTTACTTTAAAATTATTCCGCTTACCATAAACACATGTTCACATTCAAACATGTGTTTAAATGAAGGGCTGTGAATCGTGAGGTGTTTATTTCCTGATATTAAATAATTCTACTGCCATAGCGTTTTTTATGCTGGAGGGTATTTTTATGCCTGAAAATGATTACGTTGTGATTATTGGATCGGCAAACATGGATGTGGCTGGCTATTCCAATGTGTCGCTAAACTACGCTGATTCTAATCCTGGGAAAATAAAATATACTCCCGGCGGCGTGGGGCGCAACATTGCGCAAAATATTGCCTTGTTGAATAAAACGGCGTGGCTATTATCCGTTGTTGGTGACGATTTTTATGGTCATTCATTATTAAAACAAACGGCCCAGTCCGGGGTTCACGTCGATAAATGTCAGATAATCCCGGGTGAAGGCACATCAAGCTATTTGTCGCTGCTTGATAATACCGGTGAAATGCTGGTGGCGATTAATGATATGAGCATCACTGAGCATATTACGCCGGCCTTTTTAAGGCAGCATCAAGATTTTATCTGCGGTGCCGCGGTGATTGTCGTTGACTGTAATATTAGCGAGTCGGCGCTGGCCTGGTTGATGGAAAATAGCGGCTCAACGCCCATTTTTGTTGACCCGGTTTCAGCCTGGAAATGCGTGAAAATCAGCCAGCACCTGGGGCGTATTCACACCCTGAAACCGAACCGGATTGAGGCAGAAACGCTGAGCGGCATCGCGCTGTCCGGCACTGACGATGTGGCTCGCGTAGCCGACTGGTTTCACCATCATGGCCTGAAACGCCTGGTGTTGAGCATGGGCGGCGATGGCGTTTACTACAGCGAGAGAGATGGGGAACGCGGCTGGTCCGCGCCGCTGAAAACCCAGGTTGTCAATGTCACCGGCGCCGGTGACGCGATGATGGCCGGTCTTGCCTGCTGCTGGCTCGACGGCTGCTCATTTTCGCAAGCGGTGAAGTTTGCTCAGGGATGCTCTTCTTTGGCGCTTTCATCGGAATTCACCAATAACCCTGAATTATCTTACGCCAACGTAAAAAAGGTAGTGGAGAAAGAATATGTCTGAATTAAATATTTCCTCTGAATTATTACAGGTCTCTGCGGAAGTTCAGCAGGCATTAAAAAACAATCAGCCGATAGTGGCGTTGGAATCGACCATTATTTCTCACGGCATGCCGTTTCCGGAAAATGCGCAAACGGCGCTGGAAGTAGAAGAAACTATTCGTCGCCAGGGAGCGGTGCCGGCAACCATTGCAATTATTCATGGCGTAATGAAAGTGGGCTTAAGCCGTGAAGAAATTGAACTTCTGGGTCGCGAAGGTCATAACGTCGCCAAAGTCAGTCGTCGTGATTTACCCTTTATTGTCGCCGCAGGATTAAATGGCGCGACCACCGTGGCGTCTACCATGATTATTGCGGCGATGGCCGGAATTAAAGTCTTTGCGACCGGCGGTATTGGCGGGGTACATCGTGGCGCCGAGCACACATTTGATATTTCCGCCGATTTACAGGAGCTCGCTAATACCAACGTTACCGTGGTCTGTGCCGGTGCGAAATCTATTCTCGATCTCGGTTTAACCACCGAGTATTTAGAAACGTTTGGCGTTCCTCTTATTGGTTATCAAACTTCGGCGCTGCCGGCATTCTTCTGCCGAACCAGCCCGTTTGACGTCAGCATTCGCCTCAATAGCGCCAAAGACATCGCCAAAGCGATGGCGGTGAAATGGCAATCGGGTCTGAATGGCGGCATGGTGGTAGCAAATCCTATTCCTGAAGCGTTCGCGATGCCGGAAGAGAAAATCAATGCCGCCATCAATCAGGCGGTGAAGGAGGCGGAAGAGCAGGGCGTAGTGGGTAAAGCGAGCACGCCGTTCCTGCTGGCGCGCGTTGCGGAGCTGACCGGCGGCGATAGCCTGAAATCCAACATTCAGCTGGTCTTCAACAACGCCATTCTGGCCTGCGAGATTGCCAAAGAGTATCAGCAGATCGCCTGACGACAGTCGCGGGCCGTTTGCGGTTGCCCGCCCCGATATCAACGATACCGAAAGCCTGGCCTGCGCCGGGTTTTCCACCAGGTAAGGATATCATTATGGACATCATGAGAAGTCTTCTGGGGATGGTGGTGTTGCTGGCCATTGCCTTTGCGCTGTCAGTTAATAAAAAACGCATCAGCATCAGAACGGTAGGGGCAGCGCTGCTGCTGCAAATCGTGATTGGCGGGGTGATGCTCTATTTTCCGCCGGGCAAGTGGCTGCTCGAGCAGGCCGCGCTTGGGGTACACAAAGTCATGTCCTATAGCGACGCCGGAAGCGCGTTTATTTTTGGTTCACTGGTCGGTCCGAAGATGGATGTGCTGTTTGACGGCGCCGGCTTTATCTTCGCCTTCCGCGTTTTGCCCGCCATCATTTTTGTTACCGCGTTGATCAGTCTGCTTTACTACCTCGGCGTGATGGGGCTGCTGATCCGTATCCTCGGCGGGATCTTCCAGAAAGCGCTGAGTATCAGCAAGATTGAGTCTTTCGTCGCCGTGACCACCATTTTCCTTGGGCAAAACGAGATCCCGGCGATCGTCAAACCGTTTATCAACAAGCTCAACCGCAATGAGCTGTTTACCGCGATTTGCAGCGGGATGGCGTCGATCGCCGGGTCGATGATGATCGGCTATGCCGGTATGGGCGTGCCGATTGATTATCTGCTGGCCGCTTCGCTTATGGCTATTCCTGGCGGGATTCTGTTTGCCCGTATGCTGAGCCCGGCAACTGAAGCATCCCAGGTCACTTTCGACAATCTCTCTTTCAGCGAGACGCCGCCGAAAAGCGTGATCGAGGCGGCGGCGTCAGGGGCGATGACCGGCCTGAAAATTGCCGCCGGGGTGGCAACCGTGGTGATGGCGTTTGTGGCGATTATCGCGCTGCTGAACGGTATTATCGGCGGCATTGGCGGCTGGTTTGGCTTCGGTCACGCCACGCTGGAGGGGATTTTCGGCTTTCTGCTCGCGCCGCTGGCGTGGATCATGGGCGTTGACTGGAACGATGCGACGCTGGCGGGCAGCCTGATTGGACAAAAGCTGGCGATCAACGAATTCGTTGCCTATCTCAACTTCTCGCCCTACCTGCAAAGCGGCGGGAACCTGGACGTGAAAACCGTTGCGATTATCTCGTTTGCGCTGTGCGGTTTCGCCAACTTTGGCTCGATCGGCGTGGTTGTCGGGGCGTTTTCGGCTATTTCACCGCAGCGCGCGCCGGAAATTGCCCAGCTTGGGCTGCGCGCCCTGGCGGCGGCCACGCTCTCTAACCTGATGAGCGCCACCATCGCCGGGTTCTTTATTGGGCTGGCATAACGTGATGCGCGCGCCGCGTCAGCGGTGCGCTGCTATCCGTTGGCAAGTAAATTGAGCGCGTTATCAACGGACAACGAGGGGTTGTTGATGCTGTGGCTGGCGCGGGTGATGGCGGTACAGGCCATGGCGAAAGCGGCGCTCTCTTTAAAGTCGCTGCCGTCGAGATAGCTATAAAGCAGCCCGGCCATCAGCGCATCGTCGGCGCCAAAGCTGTCTATCGTCGTATGGCCCGGCAGACTCATCCGGAAGCGTTCACCACCGGCTTCGCTACAGAAAATCGTGTCATCTTCCGAGCAAATCACCACCCGCTGAGTGCCTCTTTCGTGCAGCCATGCTAACGCCCGATCGCGATCGGCCTCGTTTTCAATGGGCTCGCCCCAGAGGATCTGCAGTTCGCGCAGCGTGGGCTTCAGCGTGTGGATCTTTCCCAGCCACGGGCGAATGCGGTGCGCTTTAAACTCGGACACGGTATCAACAAATACCGGAATGGCGTTGGTCAGGGTAAACACCCACTCCAGCGACTGTTCCGTTAAATTACAATCGACCAGAACGACGCCTGCATGCGTCAGCAGATCCCGATACTGATTCAGCAGCTGCGGCGTGAGCGACTGTAAAATATGCGTATCGTTAATCGCCAGTACCGTCTCTTCCTGCGGATTGGCGATGGAGAGATAGGTGGCGGTATTATGGCCGTGCAGGCGGATACAGCTCTGTACGTTTACGCCGGCCTGGCGGGTTTGCTCCAGCAGCGTTTCGCCGTAAAAATCACTGCCGACGGCGGAAATCAAATGCACATCGCGGCCCAGCAGCGCCAGGTTATGCGCGATATTTCGCGCCACGCCGCCCGCGGAGCACTGGATATTACCCGGGTTTGACACCGGTTGAGGATAATGGATATCGGCAATTCCGCGGATATCCATATTCACCGCGCCCAGCGAGACGCAATACTCCTGCTCGGTAAGGATGTAGCCTTTGCCCTTGATGGCCCCCTTACGCGTGAGGTCCATAATATGCGCGGCTACGCGGGAGCGGCTAATCTGCAGAATATCGGCAATCTCATGCTGCTGAATCAGCGGATTGCGCCGCAAAATTTTGAGGATCTGCTTTTCCCTGTCGTTCATATCAGACCCTAGCCTCTTCCGTTTGCTGAGCCCGCAGCCAGGCGATCTCTTCCGCCCAGATATCAGGATTGATTGTTTCCAGAATCAGCGGGATACCGTCAAAGCGGCTGTCCTGCATAATCCAGCGGAAAGCGTCATGGCCGATATTGCCTTCACCCAGGCTGTGGTGACGGTCAACGCGGCTGGCGAACGCGCTTTTCGCATCGTTCAGGTGCATACCGCGCAGATACTGAAAACCGACAATCCGTTCGAAATCAGCGAAGGTTTTTTCACACTCTTCGGCGCTGCGCAGATCGTAGCCTGCGGCGAAGGCATGGCAGGTATCAATGCATACGCCGACGCGTGATTTATCTTCTACGCCGTCGATGATGGCCGCCAGATGCTCAAACTTAAAGCCCAGGTTACTGCCCTGGCCGGCAGTGTTTTCAATCACCGCCGTAACGCCTTCGGTTTTTGCCAGCGCGATATTGATCGATTCGGCGATACGCGCCAGACATTCGTCTTCCGGGATTTGCTGCAGATGGCTACCCGGATGGAAATTCAGCAGCGTCAGGCCGAGCTGCTGGCAGCGGGAAAGTTCATCAATAAACGCATCGCGGGATTTTTCCAGCGCGTCCTCAACCGGATGGCCGAGGTTTATCAGATAGCTGTCGTGCGGCAGAATTTGCCCCGGACCGAAATGGTGCTTTTCGCAGGCGGCTTTAAATTCAGCAATGGTTTCGTCGCTCAGAGGCGCGGCGCGCCACTGGCGCTGGTTTTTGGTAAAGAGGGCAAATGCGGTCGCGCCGATTTCGGCTGCGCGAATGGCGGCATTGGCTACACCGCCGGAGGCGCTGACGTGCGCTCCAATATATTTCATAAAAAAACTCCAGATAAGCCGCTGGGGGAGGGTAATGATAGCGGCTTAGCCGGAGAGTTACATCATCCTTAATACAACCTGAGTCGCGAGGGGCTTCAGGCCATCAGGCTATGAATGGCCAGGTTAATCGCGCCGCCGCCGACAATCAGCCAGACGAAGAGCATCAGCGCCATCAGCAGCGGTTTGGCGCCGGCTTTTTTCAGCGCGCTGACGTGGGTGGTCAGGCCGAGGGCGGCCATCGCCATCGCCAGCAGTACGGTATCCAGCGTGACCAGCATTTCGACAACCGCTTTCGGCAGCAGGTGGAAGGAGTTAAACACCGCCACCAGAATAAACAGGATCGCAAACCATGGAATGGTGATTTTACTTTTTTCCCCGCCGTTGGCCGGGGATAATTGCTTCACGCGCGCGGCGAGGAACAGCAGGAACGGCGCCAGCATCATCACGCGCAGCATTTTTGCAATCACCGCCGCGTTTTCCGCGTCCGGACCCACCGCGTGGCCTGCCGCGACAACCTGAGCAACCTCATGCATCGTCGACCCCATATAAATGCCGTAGGCTTCCGGCGTAAACCAGTGCGCCAGGAAGGGGTAAATCGCCGGGTACAGGAAGATGGCAATGGTGCCGAAAATGACCACCGTGGCGACGGCGACCGTCACTTTGCTGGCTTCCGCTTTGACGACCGGTTCGGTCGCCAGTACCGCTGCCGCGCCGCAGATGCTGCTGCCGGCGCCAATCAGCCAACTGGTATGTTTATCCAGGCCGAAAACCTTTTGCCCAAGAAAGCAGGCGATAAAAAAGGTGCTGGAAAGCGTCAGCACGTCAATGACGATACCGCCTACGCCGACGTCGGCAATCTGGGCGAACGTCAGGCGAAAGCCGTATAAAATGATGCCGAGACGCAGCAGGTGCTGCTTGGCAAAAATCACGCCGCCGTCGCAGGGCTGCCAGATTTTCGGGTAAACCGTGTTCCCGATAACCATGCCGAATAAAATGGCCAGCGTGAGGGCGCTGAAGCCCGCGCCGGCGATAGCCGGAAAACTACCGGCCCACAGCGCTGCGCCGGTGAGCACGGCGGTCAGCGCCAGTCCAGGTGCAAAGTGCCGCAATGGGCGATGTTTAGTCGGTAAAGTGAGTGCTGTCATAACCTTCTCCTTTGTCTGGGAAAAGCATACGACCCGCTGGCTTAAATATAAAATTGATTATATATTTATAATTAATCGAAATAAGTGGTAAATACGCGGTTTCGCGGTTTGACAACGACGGGCATCAGTCTTACGCCGCGGATCGCGAGTCGTCTATAAAGGCAGGAAAAATCATGCATATCACGCTACGGCAGCTGGAAGTGTTTGCTGAAGTATTAAAAAGCGGTTCGACGACGCAGGCATCGCAAATGCTGGCGCTTTCCCAATCGGCGGTCAGCGCGGCGCTGACCGATCTCGAAGGGCAGCTGGGCGTGCAGCTATTTGACCGCGTAGGGAAAAGGCTGGTGGTCAACGAGCACGGCAGGCTGCTTTATCCGCGGGCGCTGGCGCTGCTGGAGCGGGCGCTGGAGATAGAACAGCTGTTTCGCGGCGACAACGGCGCGATCCGCGTCTACGCCAGCAGCACCATCGGCAACTATATTCTGCCGGAAATTATTGCGCGCTATCGACGCGATCTGCCGGATTTACCGCTGGAGCTGAGCGTAGGCAATAGCCAGGACGTGATCAATGCGGTGGCCGATCTGCGCGTGGATATCGGGCTGATTGAAGGCCCCTGTCACGCCGCGGATATTATTGCCGAACCCTGGCTGGAAGATGAACTGGTTGTCTTTGCCGCGCCGGATTCGCCGCTCCTCGAAGGGGAGGTGACGCTGCAACGGCTGGCGGAAGCGCCGTGGATTTTACGCGAGCACGGCTCCGGGACCCGGGAAATCGTCGACTATTTATTACTCTCACATTTACCGGCGTTTCATCTGGGGATGGAGCTGGGCAACTCGGAAGCCATTAAGCACGCGGTGCGCCATGGTTTAGGCATTAGCTGCCTGTCGCGACGCGTGGTGGCGGAGCAGCTTGACGTGGGGTCGCTGGTAGAGCTGACGATTCCGCTGCCGCGTTTAACTCGCACCTTGTGGCGCATTCATCACCGGCAGAAGCATATTTCCAAGGCATTACAGCGATTTCTGCATTATTGCGACGTGTAAAAGCGACGCAATGCGCGCTGGCGTTTCCGGGATTTCATGCTTTACTAATAATCCATGCTCGATCATGAAGCTCTCTTATAACTTTGCAATTGTATCGGATGGATCACAGACACTCTGGTACAATCTCGCCTCGTTTTTTGGATGGATAGCATTTTCACATGGTTTCGGATACTAAAACCACAGAAGCACCCGGTTTACGTCGTGAACTGAAGGCGCGCCACTTGACCATGATCGCGATTGGCGGTTCCATAGGTACAGGTCTTTTTGTTGCCTCTGGCGCAACAATTTCTCAGGCGGGCCCTGGCGGGGCCCTGCTCTCTTATATTCTCATCGGCCTGATGGTTTATTTCCTGATGACCAGCCTCGGCGAGCTGGCGGCGTTTATGCCGGTATCCGGCTCTTTTGCAACCTATGGGCAAAATTACGTTGAGGAAGGCTTTGGTTTCGCGCTGGGCTGGAACTACTGGTACAACTGGGCGGTAACCATCGCCGTTGACCTCGTTGCCGCTCAGCTGGTGATGACCTACTGGTTCCCCGATGCGCCCGGTTGGGTCTGGAGCGCGCTGTTCCTCGGCATCATGTTCCTGCTGAACTGGATCTCGGTAAAAGGCTTTGGCGAAGCGGAGTACTGGTTCTCGCTGATCAAAGTTGCCACCGTCATCATCTTTATTATTGTCGGCGTGATGATGATCTTCGGTATCTTTAAAGGCGCGCAGCCTGCGGGCTGGAGCAACTGGGTTATCGACGATGCGCCGTTTGCCGGCGGTTTTGCGGCAATGATTGGCGTAGCGATGATTGTCGGCTTCTCGTTCCAGGGAACCGAGCTTATCGGCATCGCGGCCGGCGAGTCGGAAAACCCGGAAAAGAATATTCCGCGCGCCGTACGGCAGGTGTTCTGGCGTATCCTGCTGTTCTATGTGTTCGCGATTCTGATTATCAGCCTGATCATTCCGTATACCGATCCGAGCCTGCTGCGTAACGACGTAAAAGATATTTCCGTTAGCCCGTTCACGCTGGTCTTCCAGCACGCGGGGCTGCTGTCGGCGGCGGCGATTATGAACGCGGTTATCCTGACCGCGGTGCTGTCGGCGGGTAACTCCGGGATGTACGCGTCCACCCGCATGCTCTACACCCTGGCCTGCGATGGCAAAGCGCCGCGTATTTTCTCTAAGCTGTCCAAAGGCGGCGTGCCGCGGAATGCGCTGTATGCCACCACGGTGATTGCAGGGCTGTGCTTCCTGAGCTCGATGTTCGGTAATCAGACCGTTTACCTGTGGCTGCTGAACACCTCCGGCATGACCGGCTTTATCGCCTGGCTGGGGATTGCCATCAGCCACTATCGCTTCCGTCGCGGCTACGTGCTGCAAGGGAACGATCTCAACGACCTGCCGTATCGTTCAGGCTTCTTCCCGCTGGGGCCGATCTTCGCTTTCGTGCTGTGCCTGATCATTACCCTGGGCCAGAACTACGAAGCGTTCCTCAAAGATACCATCGACTGGGGCGGCGTGGCGGCAACCTATATCGGTATTCCGCTATTCCTGGTTATCTGGTTTGGTTACAAGCTGGCGAAAGGGACGCGTTTTGTACGCTACAGCGAAATGAAGTTCCCGGAGCGCTTTAAAGGCTAAACCGCGCTGGCGCAGTCAGATAAAACCCTCTCACGCAGAGGGTTTTTTTATGCCCCCAGCCCTTACAAATTGACACATTTCTCCACAATTTTATTGATAATTGTAATCATTATCTTTATCATTTCCATCAAATTCAGGATGAAGCCAATCCCCATATCTTGCAGAGGGTCAGACTGACAAGGGGTGACCAGCCACATCTACTGTAAAAAATTGCGTGCATACGCCGTTAGAGCGCTATGCCGACAGTACCTGTGAGCAGGACCTTTTTTGTTTGTTTTGTTGTACACCTCATGGAGATATGGAATGTTCAGGCTAAACCCTTTTGTCCGGGCCGGATTATGCGCGTCCGTCGTATCCCTGGCGTTTCCGGCGCTCGCCGACGTTAACGAAGAAACGCTGGTCGTCACCGCGGCGGCAACTGAACAGAGCGTCAAAGATGCGCCCGCCAGTATTAGCGTTATCACCCAGCAGGATCTGCAGCGTAGACCGGTACAAAACCTGAAGGATGTCCTGCGGGAAGTGCCGGGCGTGCAGCTCACCAACGAAGGGGATAACCGCAAAGGGGTGAGCATTCGCGGCCTCAGCAGCGGCTATACGCTGATCCTCGTTGACGGTAAACGCGTTAACTCGCGCAACGCCGTTTTTCGCCACAACGATTTTGACCTTAACTGGATCCCGGTTGATGCCATTGAGCGTATCGAAGTCGTGCGCGGGCCGATGTCCTCACTCTATGGTTCCGACGCCCTCGGCGGCGTGGTGAATATCATCACCAAAAAAGTCGGCCAGCAGTGGACCGGCACCCTCAGCGCGGACACCACCATTCAGGAACATCGCGATCGCGGCGATACGTACAACGGTCAGTTCTTTACCAGCGGCCCGCTGATTGACGGCGTGCTGGGGATGAAGGCCTACGGTAGCCTGGCAAAGCGCGCCAAGGACGATCAGCAGGCTTCCAGCAACGCAGCGGGCGAAACGCCGCGTATTGAAGGTTTCACCAGCCGCGACGGCAACGTCGAATTCGCCTGGACGCCAACCGATAATCAGGACATGACCGCAGGCTACGGGTTTGATCGCCAGGATCGGGATTCCGACTCGCTTGATCGCAACCGCCTCGAGCGCCAGAACTACTCCCTGAGCCACAACGGCCGCTGGGATGTCGGCAATAGCGAGCTGAAATTCTACGGCGAGAAAGTGGATAATAAAAATCCGGGTCAGGCCGGGACCATCACTTCTGAGAGTAACTCGGTGGACGGCAAATACGTTCTGCCGTTGGGAATGATTAACCAGTTGCTGACCTTCGGCGGCGAATGGCGTCACGATAAGCTGAAAGACCCGGTCAATCTGAGCAGCGGCAGTCAATCCACCTCCGCCAGCCAGTACGCGCTGTTCCTTGAAGATGAATGGCGGATCATCGAACCTCTGGCCTTGACCACCGGCATTCGCATGGACGATCACCAGACCTATGGCGATCACTGGAGCCCGCGCGCTTATCTGGTGTATAACGCCACCGATACCGTGACCGTGAAGGGCGGCTGGGCGACGGCATTTAAAGCGCCATCCCTGCTGCAGCTGAACCCAGACTGGACCACCAACTCCTGCCGCGGCTCGTGCAGCATTATCGGTAACCCGGATCTGAAACCGGAAACCAGCGAAAGCTTCGAGCTGGGCCTTTACTACCGCGGCGAAGAAGGCTGGCTTGAAGGCGTGGAAGGAAGCGTCACCACCTTCCAGAACAACGTTGACGATATGATTGATATCCTGCGTACCTCCAGCGCCAGCGAAGCGCCGGGCTACCCGAACTTTGTCGGCTGGAAAACGGTGAACGGGAAACGCGTGCCGATCTTCCGCTACTTCAACGTCAATAAGGCGCGTATCAAAGGGGTAGAAACGGAATTGAAAGTGCCGTTCGGCGACGAATGGAAGCTGACGGTTAATTACACCTATAACGATGGCCGTGACCTGAGCAACGGCGGCGATAAACCGCTGCAAACGCTGCCGTTCCATACCGCTAACGGTACCCTCGACTGGAAACCGCTGGACGACTGGTCCTTCTACGTCACCGCCAACTATACCGGCGAACAGCGATCGGTCAGCGCGACGGGCAAAACGCCCGGCGGCTACACCATGTTTGATATCGGCGCGGCCTGGAACGTCACCAAAAATGTCAAGCTGCGCTCCGGAGTGCTTAACGTCGGCGATAAGGATCTAAGCCGCGACGACTATAGCTATACAGAAGAAGGTCGCCGCTACTTTATGGCCGTCGATTACCGCTTCTAACCGGGCAATAAAAGAGGGCTGGCGGGGAAACCTGCCAGCCCTCTTCTTTCTGCCTCAGCACAACGGTAAAACTCAATCCTGCCCTGAGACGAAAGCCTCAAGCGCCGCCAAAATCATACCCCCCGATGACGGAAATACACTATCTCGCTGTATGTATTAGTTTTTATGACGATTTGTTGGTGAGGTGTTTTGCGTATCAATGCGCCGGGAAGGGGCTTCACGACGCATTGAGATGATCAGGCGAAGAGGTACCGGGCGTGGAAGCGCAGGTGGTCCTCAATAAATGAGGCGATAAAGGAGTAGCTGTGATCGTAACCGGGCTGAATGCGCAGGGTTAACGGCCAGCTTTTCTGACGCGCGGTTTCCGCCAGTACCGCCGGCTGCAGCTGCTCGGCAAGAAATGCATCGCTGTCACCCTGATCAATCAGGGTTGGAATCGCGTCAGATTCGCTGCTGGCCTGCATTAACGCGCAGCTGTCCCAGGCCTGCCAGGCCGCTTCATCCGCTCCCAGATAGGCGGTAAACGCTTTTTGACCCCAGGGAACCTGGGTCGGGTTAACGATAGGCGCGAACGCGGAAACGCTGACGAAGCGGCCCGGATTCTTCAGCGCCATCACCAGCGCGCCGTGGCCGCCCATGGAGTGTCCGCTGATGGCGCAGCGACTGCTGAGAGTAAACTCGCGGGCAATCAGCTGCGGCAGCTCGTCGCGAAGGTAATCGTACATGCGGAAATGTGCGGACCACGGCGCCTGGGTGGCATTGAGGTAAAAGCCCGCGCCTTTACCCAGATCGTAAGCGCTATCGTCGGCAACATTATCACCGCGCGGGCTGGTGTCCGGCATCACCAGCGCAATGCCCAGTTCGGCGGCGACGCGCTGAGCGCCCGCTTTGGTAGTGAAGTTTTCATCATTGCAGGTCAGGCCGGAGAGCCAGTAGAGAACCGGCGGCGGCGCGTCCGCGTTGGCGGGTGGTAAAAAGATGCTGAAGGTCATTGCGCAGTTCAGCGTTGCGGAGTCGTGCCGCCAGCGTTGCTGCCGACCTTCAAAACAGCGGTGCTCTTCGAGCAGTTCCATGCAGGGCTCCTTAAGTGTCTCAGACGTAATTTTCCATAATACAGATATTTCATGGCCTCGTGAGTAACTTTCACTTCCTCCTTTTCGGAACGTATTGCATCATTAATGCAACTTTTAACCAACATGCTGACGTTGTCGTAGCGCTGGAATCGCGCTATCGGCCGGCGATTGGGTTGGTTGCGGCAAGGTGAGCAGGGCGTTGCGTGACGCATCGTAGTGCGCTGGTCTGGCGGCGTGGAACGAGAGGTGACGCCAATTTCAACAATTATCGATGCGGCTACTGGATTCTGTGCGTCACCTCACGCACAATGAATACAAACTTTGCCCTCAGAAGAGCAAAGAGCGCCACACCTGCAGGAGAACAAAAATGTCATCACTGAGTAAAGAAGCCATACTCGTTCATGAAGCGCTGGTCGCTCGTGGGCTGGAGACGCCGCTGCGTCCGCCAGTACAAGAAATTGATAATGAAACTCGCAAGCGTCTGATCGCCGGACACATGACCGAGATTATGCAGCTGTTAAACCTTGATCTAAGTGATGACAGCCTGATGGAGACTCCGCATCGCATCGCCAAAATGTACGTCGATGAGATTTTCTCCGGCCTGGACTACGCCCGGTTCCCTAAAATCACCGTCATCGAAAATAAGATGCAGGTTGATGAAATGGTGACCGTGCGCGATATCACCCTGACCAGCACCTGCGAACACCATTTCGTCACGATCGACGGCAAAGCGACGGTGGCCTATATCCCGAAAGATTCGGTGATTGGCCTGTCGAAAATTAACCGCATCGTGCAGTTCTTCTCCCAGCGCCCTCAGGTGCAGGAGCGACTGACGCAGCAGATCCTCACCGCGCTGCAAACGCTGCTGGGAACCAGCAACGTCGCGGTTTCCATCGATGCGGTACACTACTGCGTGAAAGCGCGCGGCATTCGCGATGCGACCAGCGCCACCACCACCACGTCGTTGGGCGGCCTGTTTAAATCCAGCCAGAATACCCGCCAGGAGTTCCTGCGCGCCGTACGTCACCACAACTAAAACGGAGCAGGGTACATGGAGAGAAATGTCACGCTGGACTTTGTCCGCGGCGTCGCCATCCTCGGTATCCTGCTACTGAATATCAGCGCCTTCGGTTTACCGAAGGCCGCTTACCTCAACCCCGCGTGGTCCGGGAACATTTCCGCCAGTGACGCCTGGACCTGGGCGATTCTCGATCTGCTGGCGCAGGTCAAATTCCTGACCCTCTTCGCCCTGCTGTTTGGCGCCGGACTTCAGCTGCTGCTGCCGCGCGGCAAGCGCTGGATCCAGTCGCGCCTGACGCTGCTGGCGCTGCTTGGCTTTGTTCACGGTCTGTTTTTCTGGGACGGCGATATTCTGCTGGCCTATGCGCTGGTAGGGCTGGTGGGCTGGCGAATGGTGCGCGACGCCCACGATGTCAAATCGCTGTTTAATACCGGCGTGGTGCTATACATCATCGGCGTGGCGGTCCTGCTATTGCTGGGATTGATTTCCGGCAATGCGCCCAATCGTTCGTGGCTGCCGGACGCGGCAAATTTGCAGTACGAGCAGTACTGGAAGCTAAAAGGCGGCTTTGAGGCGGTAAGCAATCGCGCAGATATGTTGTCGGATAATCTGCTGGCGCTGGGCGCGCAGTACGGCTGGCAGCTGGCCGGTATGATGCTGATGGGCGCCGCGCTGATGCGCAGCGGCTGGCTCAAAGGGCAGTTCAGCCTTCGCCACTACCGGCGTACCGGCGGGCTGCTGATTGCCGCCGGAATGGCGGTCAATTTGCCCTCTATCGTCGCCCAGTGGCATCTCGGCTGGGACTATCGCTGGTGCGCATTTTTGCTACAGGCGCCGCGCGAGCTGAGCGCGCCGCTGCAAACCATCGGCTACGCGGCGCTGGCCTGGGGCTTCTGGCCGCAGCTGTGTAAGTTTCGTCTGGTAGGGGCGATTGCCTGCGTCGGGCGTATGGCGCTGACCAACTATCTGCTGCAGACCCTGATTTGCACCACCCTGTTTTACCGCTTCGGCCTGTTTATGAAGTATGACCGCTTACAGCTGTTAGCCTTCGTGCCGCCCGTATGGGCGGTCAATCTCCTCTTCTCGTGGTTTTGGCTACGTCATTTCCGTCAAGGCCCCGTTGAGTGGCTATGGCGTCAATTAACCCTGCGTGCATCGGGGACATCATTAAAAGATACATCCAGATAACGATCTGGATCACAATCATTAACAAAATGGATGTAACCGTTTCCATCCCTGTGACCTCACTCACGTAGCGTGCGGCACGTCGCTGCCAGAATAGCCTCCTTGCTGAACACAGGAGGTGAGTGTGACGTACTGCAATGCTCTACAGGTCGGTGAGTATGATCACCATTCGTGATGTCGCCCGCCAGGCGGGTGTTTCCGTCGCGACGGTTTCGCGCGTGCTGAATAACAGCGCGCTGGTGAGCCCGGATACGCGAGAAGCGGTAATGAAGGCGGTGTCGCTGCTGGGCTATCGGCCGAACGCCAACGCGCAGGCGCTGGCGACGCAGGTCAGCGATACCATCGGCGTGGTGGTGATGGACGTGTCGGACGCCTTTTTTGGCGCGCTGGTGAAAGCGGTTGATACCGTCGCCCAGCAGCATCATAAATATGTGCTTATCGGCAATAGCTATCATGAAGCGGAAAAAGAGCGCAACGCCATCGAGGTGCTGATTCGCCAGCGCTGTTCGGCGCTGATCGTCCACTCTAAAGCGCTGAGCGACGCGGAGCTGGGGGATTTTATGGAGCATATGCCGGGAATGGTGCTGATTAACCGCATCGTGCCGGGGTACGCCCACCGCTGCGTTGGGCTGGATAACGTCAGCGGCGCGCTGATGGCGACCCGCATGCTGCTCAATCATGGCCACCAGCGCATCGGCTATCTCTCTTCCAATCACGGTATCGAAGATGATGATTTACGGCGGGAAGGGTGGTTCAGAGCGTTACATGAGCACGGCATTGTCGCTCCCGAAAGCTGGGTGGGTTCCGGGTCGCCTGATATGCAGGGCGGCGAGGCGGCGATGGTCGAGCTGCTGGGGCGCAACCTCGGTCTGACCGCGGTCTTCGCCTATAACGACAGCATGGCGGCCGGCGCGCTCACGACGCTTAAAGATAACGGCATTGCCGTACCGCAGCATCTTTCGCTGATCGGTTTTGATGATATCCCCATTTCCCGTTACACCGATCCGCAGCTGACGACGGTGCGCTACCCGATTATGTCGATGGCGAAACTGGCGACCGAGCTGGCGCTACAGGGGGCGGCGGGGAAGCTGGATCGTGAGGCCAGCCACTGTTTTATGCCGACGCTGGTGCGCCGACATTCGGTGGCGCAGAGGCAAATTGTGGGGCCGATCACTAACTAATTATCTGCCTGATGTAACCGCTTTCAATATGTGAGTGATTTCACAGTTTGTTAACATTAAGCTGACTATGATTGCTGCGTTTACAAGTCTGAACATACTATGTCACGGTGATTAATCACTTTTACAGCAGTAATCGGCGTTAAACGATGAATAAAGCCGTTTTTCAGGAGCGTTACCCTACACGGAAGACAGAATTACAGTCGTGAATGTCGCTGTGCAGTAACATTAATGTAACGCTCGCCAGCCATTTTCACACCAAAGACCCTGCATAATAAAACCGGAGATTCCATGAATAAGAAGGTGTTAACCCTGTCTGCTGTAATGGCCAGCATGTTATTCGGCGCCGCGGCGCACGCAGCAGATACGCGTATCGGCGTGACGATTTATAAATACGACGACAACTTTATGTCGGTGGTGCGCAAGGCAATTGAGAAAGACGGCAAATCGGCGCCGGATGTTCAGCTGCTCATGAATGACTCGCAAAACGACCAGTCCAAGCAGAACGATCAGATTGACGTCCTGTTGGCAAAAGGCGTGAAGGCGCTGGCGATTAACCTGGTTGACCCGGCGGCGGCGGGGACGGTCATCGATAAAGCCCGTGGCCAGAACGTGCCGGTGGTGTTCTTTAACAAAGAGCCATCCCGTAAGGCGCTGGATAGCTACGATAAAGCGTACTATGTCGGTACCGATTCAAAAGAGTCCGGCGTGATTCAGGGTGACCTGATTGCCAAACACTGGAAAGCGAACCCGAACTGGGATCTGAATAAAGACGGCCAGATTCAGTTTGTCCTGCTGAAAGGCGAACCGGGTCATCCGGATGCGGAAGCGCGTACCACCTACGTGATTAAAGAGCTGAACGACAAGGGCTTCAAAACCCAGCAGCTGGCCTTAGACACTGCCATGTGGGACACCGCACAGGCGAAAGATAAGATGGATGCCTGGCTGTCTGGCCCGAACGCCAACAAAATTGAAGTCGTGATCGCCAACAACGATGCAATGGCCATGGGCGCGGTAGAAGCGCTGAAGGCCCACAATAAGAGCAGCATCCCGGTGTTCGGCGTCGATGCGTTGCCGGAAGCGTTAGCGTTGGTTAAATCCGGCGCTATGGCGGGTACCGTGCTGAACGATGCCAACAACCAGGCGAAAGCCACCTTCGATCTGGCGAAAAATCTCGCCGATGGGAAAGAACCGGCTGCCGGCACTAACTGGAAAATTGAAAATAAGATTGTCCGCGTACCGTACGTGGGCGTTGATAAAGACAATCTGAGCGAATTTATCGGTAAGTAATAGCTTAATAAGCTGCGGGCGTGCGCGCTGTACGCCCGATTATTCCTGATACAGAACCCGTCCCTGTTCGTCGTTAATTCGTCGGCAGGGGTATGCACGCACGCAGCCAGGTATAACTATGGTCAGCAATAATAGCGAACGGTCAGGCGAATATTTGTTGGAAATGACCAACATCAACAAATCGTTTCCTGGCGTCAAGGCTCTCGATAATGTGAACCTCAAGGTTCGTCCCCACTCTATTCATGCCTTAATGGGGGAGAACGGCGCGGGCAAATCAACATTATTAAAATGCCTATTTGGGATCTATCAAAAAGATTCCGGCAGTATTCTTTTTCAGGGACAAGAGATCGATTTCCATTCGGCTAAAGAAGCCCTGGAAAACGGTATTTCAATGGTTCATCAGGAATTAAACCTGGTCTTACAGCGTTCGGTGATGGACAACATGTGGCTGGGACGTTATCCCACCAAAGGCGTGTTTGTCGATCAGGACAAAATGTATCGTGATACCAAAGCGATTTTCGATGAGCTGGATATTGATATCGACCCGCGCGCTCGCGTCGGTACGCTATCGGTATCGCAAATGCAGATGATTGAAATTGCGAAGGCATTTTCCTATAACGCCAAAATTGTCATTATGGATGAGCCGACCTCTTCGTTAACTGAAAAAGAGGTCAATCATCTGTTTAAAATTATCCGCAAGCTGAAAGAGCGCGGCTGCGGCATTGTCTATATTTCCCACAAAATGGAAGAGATCTTCCAGCTGTGCGATGAAATTACTATCCTGCGCGACGGCCAGTGGATCGCCACCCAGCCGCTGGAAGGGCTGGATATGGATAAGATCATCGCGATGATGGTAGGCCGCTCCCTCAATCAGCGCTTCCCGAACAAGGAAAATAAGCCGGGCGAGGTGATTCTTGAGGTGCGCAATTTAACCTCGCTGCGCCAGCCGTCGATTCGCGATATCTCTTTCGATCTGCACAAAGGCGAAATTCTGGGGATTGCCGGGCTGGTCGGAGCGAAACGTACCGATATCGTCGAGACGTTATTCGGCATTCGCGAGAAGGCCGGCGGGACGATCAGGCTGCACGGTAAGAAGATTAACAACCATAGCGCCAATGAAGCCATCAACCACGGCTTTGCGCTGGTGACCGAAGAGCGCCGCTCGACGGGAATTTATGCCTACCTGGATATCGGTTTTAACTCGCTGATCTCCAATATTAAAAAATACAAGAATAAGGTCGGATTGCTGGATAATTCACGCATGAAAAGCGATACCCAATGGGTGATTGATTCGATGCGCGTGAAAACCCCGGGGCAGCACACGCAAATTGGTTCGTTGTCCGGTGGCAACCAGCAGAAAGTTATTATCGGTCGCTGGCTATTAACCCAGCCGGAAATACTGATGCTCGATGAACCCACGCGTGGGATTGACGTTGGGGCGAAGTTCGAAATTTACCAGCTGATCGCCGAGCTGGCAAAAAAAGACAAAGGGATCATTATTATTTCCTCCGAGATGCCGGAGCTACTGGGTATTACTGACCGTATTCTGGTAATGAGCAATGGTCTCGTTGCCGGAATTGTTGAGACTAAAACCACCACGCAAAACGAAATTCTCCGTCTTGCGTCGTTGCACCTTTAAGATCAGGGGCTCCTCATGAGTGCGTTAAATAAAAAGAGTTTTCTCACCTATTTGAAAGAAGGTGGGATTTACGTGGTTCTTTTAGTATTACTGGCTATTATTATTTTCCAGGATCCGACTTTCTTAAGCTTGCTGAACTTAAGTAATATTCTGACCCAGTCTTCGGTGCGTATTATTATCGCGCTCGGCGTGGCCGGACTGATTGTCACTCAGGGTACCGACCTTTCAGCCGGACGTCAGGTCGGCCTCGCGGCGGTTATCGCCGCCACCATGCTGCAGGCGGTGGACAACGCCAATAAGGTCTTCCCGGAAATGGCCACGATGCCGATTCCGCTGGTTATCCTGCTGGTGTGCGCGATCGGCGCGGTGATTGGCCTTATCAACGGCATTATCATTGCTTACCTGAACGTGACGCCGTTTATCACCACCCTCGGCACGATGATCATCGTGTACGGTATCAACTCCCTGTATTACGACTTTGTGGGCGCGTCGCCGATCTCCGGCTTCGATAGCCACTTCTCGCAGTTTGCCCAGGGGTTTGTGGCGCTGGGTTCATTCCGCCTGTCGTATATCACCTTCTATGCGCTGATTGCCGTGTTCTTCGTATGGATCCTGTGGAACAAGACCCGCTTTGGCAAAAACATTTTTGCTATCGGCGGCAACCCGGAAGCGGCGAAGGTTTCCGGCGTCAACGTCGCTCTGAACCTGCTGATGATTTATGCGCTCTCCGGCGTGTTCTACGCCTTCGGCGGCCTGCTGGAAGCCGGACGCATCGGTTCGGCGACCAACAACCTTGGCTTTATGTATGAACTGGATGCGATTGCCGCCTGCGTGGTCGGCGGCGTATCGTTCAGCGGCGGGGTCGGCACCGTGTTCGGCGTGGTGACCGGGGTGATTATCTTCACCGTCATCAACTACGGTCTGACCTATATCGGCGTGAACCCGTACTGGCAGTACATTATCAAAGGGGCGATTATTATCTTCGCTGTAGCATTGGATTCGCTGAAGTACGCGCGGAAGAAGTAAGTTTCTCTCTCGGAAAAAGCTGCCTGCGGGCAGCTTTTTTTATTTGCGCGGGACGGGATCACGAAAATTAATATTGCGGTGCCAATAGCCGTTGGTTTTTTCATATCTGGAATACGTTACTATTTTTGGCAAAATGTAAACATGTGTTTATGTATTTTTCCGCAAACTAAGGATATTATGCTCATTTGCTGTTTTGATAATGGAAAGGAACCCTCGAATGTTAAAGAAAATGATAGCTGTGATAGGCTTCGGAAGCCTCGTATTATTAAGCGGTTGTGCAAAAGAATCATCCCGCTCACTCGAAGTCGCTAAGGTGACGACCTGGAATACGCCTTACCACGGCGCTCGCAGCCCAATTTCAGTGGGTAAGTTTGATAACCGCTCCAGCTATATGAATGGCGTATTCTCTGATGGCGTCGATCGTTTGGGTAATCAGTCAAAAACAATTCTCATAACACATTTGCAACAAACCGGGCGATTCAATGTTCTCGATCGGAGTAATATGGCCGAGTTGCAGAATGAAGCCAGTATAAAAGGGACCAGCCAGACGCTGAAGGGCGCTGACTACGTGGTGACGGGGGACGTGACCGAATTTGGGCGCAAGGAAGTCGGCGACCATCAATTATTTGGCATCCTGGGAAGAGGGAAGAGCCAAATTGCCTATGCCAAAGTCAATCTTAATATCGTGAATGTCCAGACATCCGAAGTCGTTTTTTCGTCGCAGGGTGCCGGGGAATTTGAGCTTTCTAACCGCGAAGTGATCGGATTCGGCGGTACCGCCAGCTATGACTCCACGCTAAACGGAAAAGTGTTGGATCTCGCTATCCGCGAAGCCGTAAATAATCTGGTTGCAGGTATCGAAAGCGGTGCGTGGACACCGGCTAAATAATCGTTCTGATTTCGACATTTCCCGTGTGCGTACGGTGAAATGTCGCTTTAAATCATAATATGGATGTTAAAAATGAATATTATCCGTTCTGTTTTAATTCTGCTCGCCGTGGCGGTGATAAGCGGTTGTGCGACAAGCCCCAAACCCCTCTATAGCTGGAATGAATATCAGCCTGTGGTTTATGAGTATTACGCGCTGGATATGGGGCCACAAGAGCAAATCGAAACATTAAAAAAAGATATTGAAAAAGCGCGGGCGCAGGCGCTTCCTGTTCCTCCGGGACTGCATGCGCATCTTGGGATGTTATATATCGATACCGGTCATCCGGAGCTGGCAAAAACAGAATTTGAACAGGAGAAACGGCTGTTTCCTGAATCCAGCCAGTTTATGGATTTTCTGTTGAAGAAAATGCAGGGAGGCAAAGCATGAAAAAGTTATATGTAATATGCGCGGGTTTATTACTGACCCTACTGTTGAGCGGTTGCGCGCCGAAAAAATCCTATGACTACACGGCATTCAGGCAGAGTAAACCGAAGAGTATTCTGGTCCTGCTGCCGAAAAACGAATCACCGGACGTTAAAGCGGGCTATGGGGTCCTTTCGCAGGTCACGCTGCCGCTTGCCGAGGCGGGATATTATGTTTTCCCTGTTGCCGTCGTTGATAACACCTTTAAACAAAATGGCGTCGTGAATGGTGAAGAAATGCACGGTGTCAGCCATCAAAAGCTAAGAGAAATTTTTGGCGCTGACGCTGTGCTCTATCTTAAGGTCACGGAATATGGGACATCGTATCAGGTTATCAACAGCGATACCCGCGTCGCCGTTTCCGGTGAGCTGGTGGATATTCGTAACGGAAAACTATTATGGAAAGGCAGCGCGGTGGCTTCCAGCAGCGAAAGTGACGGTAGCGGCGGTTCGCTTTTAGGCATGCTTATCCAGGCGGCCGTTGACCAGATAGTCAACACCATGACCGACAGAAGCTATAAGGTCGCGGGTATTGCCGATGCGCGACTGCTCACGCCTGCCGCGCCAGCAGGGATGCTGTACGGCCCTCGCTCTCCTAAATACGGTAAAGATTTGCAATAGCGTCCTCAATAGATGGCCGATGCGCGCCTTTGCATCGGCCATTTATTGCTTATCATGAACCCCTCTTTGCCAGATAACGAGGCTACTTCTCTTTTTTCTGCAGCTCCAGCAGCTGCTGGGGCGTGACCGCCGGATAGGACTGCGCGCCGTCGGGAACTTCCTGCTGCGCGGGGATGGGGATCAGCGGGCCTAAAAAGCGCGGCTCGCGTTTAAAAATATAGAGATCCGCCAGCGCGCCGAAGCGGGCGCCGAACTCGCGCAGGCGAACGCTCCACATATCCTTTGGCGATGGTACCGCGTAGCACTGCGCCTGAATCCCCATATGCAGGGCAATAAACAGCGCCCGCTCGCAGTGGAAGCGTTGGGTAATGATAATAAAGTCGTTCGTATCGAAGACCTTACGGGTGCGAACAATCGAATCGAGCGTACGAAAACCCGCATAGTCCAGCACGATATCCGCCGGATCGACGCCGGCTTTAATCAAATCGCGGCGCATGGTCATCGGCTCGTTATAGCTTTGCAGCGCGTTATCGCCGCTGAGCAGCAGATAGTTCACCTTGCCGCTGTTGTAGGCGTTCAGCGCGCCCTGAATCCGGTAACGATAATATTGGTTGATAACCCCGGTACGGTAGTACTTAGCGGTACCGAGCACGACGCCGACCTGGCGGTAGGGCAGGTCCTGCAGCTCGTCGTAAATATAGGGAGAGGTTTTCCAGCTCATCCAGCGGTCAAGACCCAGCACGGTTAACAGCAGCAAGCCGAACAGGACTAACAGGCTGTATAACACACGCTTTAACATGAACCTGGCTCAATAGTGGATGAGGGAAGCTTCAGGCTACTTTACCCGTCGGGCAAGCGCAAGAAACCGTCGTTTAATTGCGGGGATTTTCAACAGTGCGGGCCGTTTGGCCCGCAGAATGTGACTAACCTAACAGTACGCGATCGATATTATGGCAGCCCAGCGCCTTCAGCGTCGCCGCGGTGGCGTCCCACTGGATAAGCGCTGCATCGGCCTTTTCGGCCAGAATTGCGCGCTGGATATCCGGGTAATCGTATCCGTTGAGGCTCAGCAGATTCAGCGCGCCCTGCAGCGGAGGCAGCGTCGGGTTAAAGGCGGCGTTCTCGGCGTAGCTGCCGGTGAAAAGGGTGCCGTCTTTCAGCTCCAGCGCTACGCCGGAGGGCGAATTGCTGTAAGGCGTATGGCAACGGTTGGCCGCCTGAATCGCCGCCTGAGCCAGCGCGTCGCCGCTGAGCGGGAAGCCGTGGTCCTGCTCGTCCATCAGCAGGGTTTTAATGTCCAGATCTTTCGGGCCGAAAGCGTCCGGCAAATAGTGCTGCAGCGAATGCGCCTCGCGACCGGGGAGGTGGATGCGCAGCGCCAGGCCGCTGTTCAGCTCGTTCATAAACTGTCGGCAGTGGCCGCAGGGAGTATAGTTAACGGTAATCGCCCGCAGGGATTTTTCGCCGCGCAGCCAGGCATGGCTGATGGCGCTTTGTTCGGCGTGCACGGTTTGCTGCATAGTGGCGCCGAGAAATTCCATATTGCCGCCGAAGTACCAGGTACCGCTGATGCCGCGGGCAATCGCGCCGACGTTAAAATGGGAAAGATCGGCCCGCGCGCAGGCCGCCGCCAGCGGCAGCAAAGCAAAGGCCAGCGCGTCTTCATCCAGTCCCGTTGCGCTTTGCAGCGCCGCAACCTGGTCTGCATTCAGCAGGGCCGGGAAATGCCGATCGGTCAGCATCGGGGCGATGGCCGCTTGCAGGTCCGCCGCCAGTTGGGGAAGAACAGCTTGAAAACGTGGGTGCATGGCGTTGCCTCATAACAATGTAATGGAAATCTAGTGTACGGGGGGCGACAGCCTGGATATGTGATAAACATCTCATTGTTACTGCAACTAATTCGTGTTGCATTTAAAAATGTGATTAAAATCACATTTATCCAACCACCGCTAAAATAAGCGGAAATAAGAACGGCGCGACCAGCGAGGTAATTATCCCGCAAAGCACCAGCGCCAGCGAGCTGAACGCCCCTTCCTGATAGTCGAGCTCAGCGCAACGGGCGGTCCCCAGGGCGTGGGATGCGGTCCCCATCGACAGGCCGCGCGAGGCCTTGGTGCGGATGCGCATCACGTTCAGCAGGGTGTGACCAAAGACCGCGCCGAGAATGCCGACGAAAATCACGCACACCGCGCTGATCGCCGGAATCCCGCCAATGCTGCTGCTCACCGCCATGGCAATCGGCGTCGTCACCGATTTCGGCAAAATAGAGGCGGCAATCTGCGGGGTTGCGCCCATCAACAGGGCAACGGTGGTGCCGGTGACCATCGCCACTACGCTGCCGATAAAGCAGATGGTGATGATTGACTTCCAGCGGGCGCGGATTTGGTGCAGCTGCTCATACAAAGGAAAGGCCAACGCCACCACCGCCGGCTGCAGCAGATCGTTAAGAATTTTGCTGCCGAGGAAATAGCGCTCGTAGGAGATGCCGGTTATCAGCAGAAAAGGAATGAGCACCACCATCGCCACCAGCAGCGGGTTAAGCAGCGGAAATTTAAACCGCGCCGCCAGCCTGCGGGCAAGGAAAAAGACGACAAGAGTGAGCGGCAGCGACCACCAGATTTCATGGATCATTCTTCACTTCCTTTTTGTCCAACCACTTTGCGCTCACCGTGAACCAGGTGTGAACTCCAGCTGACCACTAAAAAGACCACCAGCGTGCTTATCGCGCAGGACACCACCACCGGGCCAAACTGCGCGCGCAGTAAATCCCAGTACTGCATGACGCCGACGCCGATAGGCACAAACAGCAGCGCCATATAGCGAATCAGGATGTTGCAGCCGGGGTTAACCCACTGTGGCGGCATGATCTGCAGCGCCAGCAGAAAAAACAGAATCAGCATGCCAATAATGCTGCCGGGAATGGCGATCGGCAGGAGCGAAGAGAGAAAAATGCCCGCATACAAGCAGGCGTAGATGAGCACGAAAGCGCGCAGATACTGCCAGACAATAATCAGTGATTTACTCATGGTAATAACCCTTGATGAACCGCATTCATCATACAATTAAAGCCAAAAATGTGCTACCGATCACATCATGAATTCTACGCATACCTGCAATAGAGAGGGGGAACAGCAAAACGGACGGCTATCAGAGCGTAGATTGCAGCGACAGGCAGTGCAGAAACCGGCTCAGCGCCAGCGACGGCGTTTCACTTTTTCGCCAGAACACCCCAACGCTACCTTTTTGTTCAATGCGCGGCAAATTAAGAATCGCCAGCTGGTGCTGGGCGGCGTAGCGCTGCGCCAGACGCAAGGAGAGAATTGAGACCATATCGCTGCTCTGCAGCAGGTTGCTGGTGACGTTCATCGAGGCGGACTCAATGGTGTTTTCCGGCAGCATCACGCCGTTATCCACCAGCGCGTTGTCGATGCTCAGGCGAATTGGCGTGCCGGTGGGCCAGACGATCCAGCGCCAGGGGGAGAGATCGGCCCAGCTTAACCGCGATTTTTGGGCCAGCGGGTGATCGGGACGGGCGACAAAGCAGACCGGTTCGGTGTAGAGCACCCGGTAGCTCAGCGGCAGCTCCAGCGCCCGTCCGCCGACGCGTCCGACAACCACATCCACCACGCCGGCGAGCAGATCGTTAAGCAGCGGCGTCATGACCTTCTCTTCGATATTCAGGTGCAGGGTCGGCATCTCTTTGAGCAGTTCGAGGATCGCCTGCGAGACGCAGTCGGTCGCCACCGGCGAACAGCCAATCATCAGGCTGCCCACCTGTCCGCCCTGCTTAAAACGCTCGATCTCATACTGCGAACGCGACATATCGTTAATCAGCCGCTGGGCGTGCTGAAGCAGCAGCTTCCCGCCTTCGGTCGGGCGCAGGCCTTTGCTATGGCGTTCGAACAAAACCATGCCGACTTCGTCTTCAAACTGGCTGAGCCATTTGGAGAGCGCGGGCTGAGTAATGTTCATCATTTTCGCCACCTGCGTGAGATTGCCTTGCTCCCCCAGCGCCACCAGCATCTGTAAATGGTGCAGCTTCAGTTTCTGCGTCCAGTCCGCCATTAGCGATAACCTCCAGGTTATGTCTATGCCCGAAATACCATTGTACATTTCATTGCCTGAGTTACAAACTCGCAACATAAAAGAAATAAATACAACACCTACCCCTACCTGCACTGAGGCATAACGATGACTCAACGACTTGAATTACAGAAGCTGCTCAACGCCGCGCCGGTCGGCGCCCGACAGTGGCGCGTGATTATCTGCTGTTTCCTGGTGGTGATGCTCGATGGCTTTGATACCGCCGCGATTGGTTTTATCGCGCCGGATATCCGCAGCCACTGGCAGCTCACCGCCGGCGACCTCGCGCCGTTATTTGGCGCGGGATTGCTGGGCCTGACCGCCGGGGCGCTGCTCTGCGGCCCGCTCTCCGACCGCTTTGGCCGCAAACGGGTGATTGAGTTTTGCGTCGCCCTGTTCGGCCTGTTCAGCCTGCTTTCCGCGTTTGCCCCCGATCTGCAAATGCTGGTGTTCCTGCGTTTTCTGACCGGCCTCGGCCTCGGCGGCGCAATGCCTAATACCATCACCATGACCTCGGAATATTTGCCTGCCCGGCGGCGCGGGGCGCTGGTAACCCTGATGTTTTGCGGGTTCACCCTCGGTTCCGCCTTCGGCGGCGTGGTCAGCGCACAGCTGGTGCCGCTGATCGGCTGGCACGGCATTCTGGTGCTCGGCGGCGTTTTACCGTTGATACTGGCGGTGGCGCTGGTGCCTCTGCTTCCCGAGTCTCCGCGCTGGCAGATCCGTCGCCAGCTGCCGCAGGCGACGATCGCCAGAACCGTCGGCGCCATTACCGGCGAGCGCTATAACGACACGCATTTCTGGCTTGATGAACCTGCCGCAGGGGCGAAGGGCAGTATCAGCCAGCTGTTCGCCGGGCGTCAGTTGGCCATCACCTTAATGCTATGGGTGGTGTTCTTTATGAGCCTGCTGATTATCTATCTGCTCTCCAGCTGGATGCCGACGTTGCTAAACCATCGGGGCATTGATTTACAGCACGCTTCGTGGGTCACCGCCGCCTTCCAGATTGGCGGCACCTTTGGCGCGCTGCTGCTCGGCGTGCTGATGGATCGCTTCAATCCCTATCGGGTGCTGGCGCTGAGCTACGGCCTCGGGGCGGTGTGTATCGTCATGATTGGCCTGAGCGAGAACGGCCTGTGGCTGATGGCGCTGGCGATTTTCGGCACCGGCATCGGCATCAGCGGCTCGCAGGTGGGGCTGAATGCGCTAACCGCAACGCTGTATCCCACGCAAAGCCGCGCGACCGGCGTGAGCTGGTCAAACGCGGTTGGCCGCTGCGGGGCCATCGTTGGCTCCCTTTCCGGCGGTGTGATGATGGCGATGAATTTCTCATTCGATACCCTGTTTTTTGTTATCGCCGTCCCGGCCGTTGTGAGCGCCGTGATGCTTATCCTGCTGACGCTTGCCGTCCGCAACCCGACTTCTGTACCCGCCGCGCTGCCTTCCGCAGGCATTGTGAATAAATAAGGAGAACGCTTATGTCCCAGTCCACCACGGAAGCAAATAACGGCCGTCAGCAGTTTTACCAGCATATTTCCGGGCAAAACCTGACGCCGCTTTGGGAATCGCTGCACCATCTGGTGCCGAAAACGCCGAACGCCACCTGCGCGCCGGCTTACTGGAATTATCAGGAGATTCGCCCGCTGCTGCTGGAAAGCGGCAAGCTGATTGGCGCGAAAGAGGCGATACGCCGCGTGCTGGTGCTGGAAAACCCGGCGCTGCGCGGGCAGTCGTCGATTACCTCCTCGCTGTACGCGGGTTTGCAGCTGATTATGCCCGGCGAAGTGGCGCCGAGCCATCGGCACAACCAGTCGGCGCTGCGCTTTGTCGTGGAAGGCGAAGGGGCGTTTACCGCCGTTGACGGCGAACGTACTGCCATGCGCGCCGGCGACTTTATTCTGACGCCGCAGTGGCGCTGGCACGATCACGGCAACCCCGGCAACGAACCGGTTATCTGGCTCGACGGCCTCGATCTGCCGCTGGTGAACTATCTGGGCTGCGGCTTCGCGGAGGACTATCCGCAAGATCAGCAGCCGGTGACCCGCAAAGAGGGGGATTATCTGCCGCGCTACGCCGCCAACATGCTGCCGCTGCGCCATCAGTCCGGTAACTCTTCGCCCATCTTTAACTATTGCTACGACCGCAGCCGCGAAGCGCTGCACGATCTGACGCGGATGGGCGATGCCGATGAGTGGGATGGCTATAAGATGCGCTACGTCAACCCGGTCACCGGCGGCTACCCGATGCCGTCGATGGGCGCCTTCCTGCAGCTGTTACCGAAAGGGTTTACCTCGCGAGCGGCGAAAACCACCGACAGTACCGTCTATCACGTGGTGGAAGGCAGCGGCCAGGTCACCATTGGCGAACAGACCTTCGCTTTTCAGGCAAAAGATATCTTCGTGGTGCCGACCTGGCACGCCGTCTCTTTTATCTCCGCCGAAGATAGCGTGTTATTCAGCTTTTCGGACCGTCCCGTGCAGGAAGCGCTCGGCCTGTTCCGCGAAGCGCGTTATTAAAAATTAAGAATAAGGAATCGAATCATGACTCAATACGTTTTTGCACCCCAGGCTCCGATTAGCGTTCCGGTTGTCGGCAGCGATGAGCAGTTCCCGGTGCGCCGCGTTTACTGCGTGGGCCGCAACTACGCCGCTCACGCGCGTGAAATGGGCTTTGACCCGGATCGCGAACCGCCGTTCTTCTTCTGCAAGCCTGCCGATGCGGTGGTGCCCGTCGCCGCGGGAGAAACGCTGAACCTGCCGTATCCGACGCAAACCGATAACTATCACTACGAAATTGAGCTGGTGGTGGCGATTGGCAAGCGGGGAAGCGATATCCCGCTGGAGCAGGCCCATGAGTATATCTGGGGCTATGCCACGGGGCTGGATATGACCCGCCGCGATCGCCAGATGGAGATGCGCCAGATGGGCCGTCCGTGGGAGATTGGTAAAGCTTTTGACCTTTCCGCGCCGATTGCGCCGCTGCATAAAGCGGATACGGCGGACGTGAGCCAGGCCGGAATCTGGCTGCAGGTAAACGGGGAAGATCATCAGCGCAGCGATATTCGCCACCTGATCTGGTCGGTTAACGAAACCATCAGCTATCTTTCCGGTTTCTTTGAGCTGCAGCCCGGCGATCTGATTTTCACCGGCACGCCGGAAGGCGTCGGCGCGGTGGTGAAAGGCGATGTCATCACCGGCAACGTCGATGGACTGACGCCAATCGCCGTGCGCGTGGTGTGAGGTGAATGATGAAGCTGTACAGTTTTTTTAATAGCTCAGCGTCCTACCGCGTGCGGATTGCGCTGGCGCTGAAAGGCATCGACTACCAGAGCGTCGGCGTTAACATCCGCATCGGCCAGCAGAACGCGCTGGAGTACCGGCGGCTGAACCCGGTCGGTCTGGTGCCGACGCTCATTACCGACAAAGGCGAATCTCTCGGCCAGTCGCTGGCGATTGCCGACTGGCTGGACCGGCACTATCCGCAGCCGCTGCTGCTGCCCCAGGCGGACAGCGCGCGGATGCGGGTACTGGAGATCGTTTACGCCATCGCCTGCGATATTCATCCCATTAATAACATGCGCGTTTTACGCTACCTTGGCGACGAGCTAAAGGTAAGCGAAGAGGAGAAAAAACGCTGGTATGCGCACTGGATCCAGCAGGGATTCAGCGCCGTCGAGCAGCTATTGCGCCACGCGAAATCCGGCGATTTTTGCGTGGGCGATGCGCCTACCCTGGCGGACTGCTGCCTGGTGCCGCAGTGGGCCAACGCCCTGAGGATGGGCTGCGATCTCAGCCACTATCCGCGCTGCCAGGCGGTTTATGACGCCTGTACCCGGCTGCCGGCATTTATCGCCGCCGCGCCGGAAAACCAACAAGATAAGATCCCGGCTTAGGAGGCAACATGGCAAAAGTGATGCGAGCAATTATTGTCGGCGGCGGTATTGGCGGAGCGGCCACGGCGCTCTCTCTGGCGCGCCAGGGCATCAAAGTGATGCTGCTGGAAAAGGCGCATGAAATCGGCGAAATCGGCGCCGGGATCCAGTTGGGTCCAAACGCATTCTCGGCGCTCGACAGCCTCGGCGTCGGCGAAGTCGCCCGCCAGCGCGCGGTGTTTACCGACCATATCACCATGATGGATGCGGTCAACGGCGAAGAGGTGGTGCATATTGAGACCGGACAGGCCTTCCGCGACCATTTTGGCGGACCCTATGCGGTGATCCATCGGGTGGATATCCACGCCACCGTCTGGGAGGCGGCGCTGACCCATCCGGCCGTCGAGTACCGTACTTCGACGCAGGTAGTGGATATCCGCCAGACCGCCGATGACGTGACGGTGTTTGATGATAAAGGCAACAGCTGGACGGCGGATATTCTGATCGGCTGCGACGGCGGTAAGTCGGTGGTGCGCCAAAGTCTGCTGGGCGATTCGCCGCGGGTAACCGGCCATGTCGTTTATCGCGCGGTGGTTGACGCCGCCGATATGCCGGACGATTTACGCATCAACGCGCCGGTGCTGTGGGCCGGTCCGCACTGCCACCTGGTGCATTATCCGCTGCGCGGCGGCAAGCAGTACAACCTGGTGGTGACCTTCCATAGTCGGCAGCAGGAAGAGTGGGGCGTGCGCGACGGCAGTAAAGAAGAGGTGCTCTCCTACTTTAAAGGCATCCACCCGCGTCCCCGGCAGATGCTGGACAAACCGACCTCCTGGCGTCGCTGGTCCACCGCCGACCGCGAGCCGGTAGAGAAGTGGGGCAACGACCGCATCACGCTGGTTGGCGATGCCGCGCATCCGGTGGCGCAGTATATGGCCCAGGGCGCCTGTATGGCGCTGGAAGATGCGGTGACGCTGGGTAAAGCGCTGGCGCAATGCGACGGCGACGCCGCCCGCGCTTTCGCGCTGTATGAATCGGTACGTATTCCGCGTACCGCGCGCATCGTCTGGTCGACGCGGGAAATGGGGCGGGTCTATCACGCCGCCGGCGTTGAGCGTCAGGTGCGCAATCTGCTGTGGAAAGGCAAAACCCAGAGCGAGTTTTATCGCGGCATCGAGTGGCTGTACGGCTGGAAAGAGGATAACTGCCTGGAAGCGCGTTAAGCGGCTGCGCACTTCCCGGGGCGCGGCTGGCGCCTTACCCGGGCTACCGGCCCGCAGATAGCGGTGGTCGCGTAGCCTGGCTAAACGCAGCGCCAGCCGGGAAGCAGCGCCGCCGCCGGGAAAACCGATATTGGCCCCTTTCAACCCGCATCCAGAGGCGCTAACATAGCGCCTCTTTTTTCCGGGCAATGATAAACAATATGCGTGTATTACTGGCGCCGATGGAAGGCGTGCTCGATTCGCTGGTGCGCGAGCTGCTGACCGAAGTGAATGATTACGATCTCTGCATCACCGAATTCTTGCGCGTGGTGGATCAGCTCCTGCCGGTAAAATCGTTCTACAGGCTGTGTCCGGAACTGCATAACAACAGCCTGACGCCGTCCGGCACCCGCGTGCGCGTGCAACTGCTCGGGCAGTATCCGCAGTGGCTGGCGGAAAACGCCGCTCGCGCGGTCGAGCTCGGTTCCTGGGGCGTTGACCTCAACTGCGGCTGCCCGTCAAAGCTGGTGAACGGCAGCGGCGGCGGGGCGACGCTGCTGAAAGACCCTGAGCTTATCTATCGCGGCGCGAAAGCGATGCGCGAGGCGGTTCCCACCCATCTGCCGGTCACGGTAAAAGTACGGCTTGGCTGGGACAGCGGCGAGCGGCGATTTGAAATTGCCGATGCGGTCCAGCAGGCGGGCGCCAGCGAGCTGGTGGTGCACGGCCGCACCAAAGAGGACGGCTATAAAGCGGAGCGCATCGACTGGCAGGCCATCGGCGAAATCCGTCAGCGCCTGACTATTCCGGTGGTGGCCAACGGTGAAATCTGGGACTGGCAAAGCGCCCAGGATTGCCTGGCCGCGACCGGCTGCGACTCGGTGATGATTGGCCGCGGCGCCCTGAACGTTCCAAACCTGAGCCGGGTGATAAAATATAACGAACCACGTATGCCCTGGCCGCAGGTGGTCGAACTGCTGCAAAAATATACCCGCCTGGAAAAGCAGGGCGACACCGGTCTTTATCACGTCGCGCGTATCAAACAGTGGCTGAGCTATTTGCGTAAAGAATACCTTGAGGCTGCTGAGCTGTTCAGCGCGGTGCGCACCCTACAGGATTCAACCAGCATTGCGCGCACGATTAACGACTGGCGTAGCTAAACTATCTGACCTACATCACAATTTTTGGCTTGTCCCATTGAGATTACCCGGCGGACAGTGAAATACTCACTACCGATTGTTACTGCTCCGGCAGGCAAAACCTGATTTCCTGGCATCCGTCGGGGTCAGGTTTTTTTGTTTTTGGGGTTCATATGCAAATCGCCAAAGTACTTAATAATAATGTAGTGGTGGTTGTTGATGAGCAGCAGCGTGAACAGGTAGTCATGGGCCGAGGACTTGCCTTTCAAAAACGCGTTGGTGACTCTCTTGATGAAAGTAAAATTGAAAAGGTCTTCGCGCTGCAGAGCGATGAACTGGTTGGCCGTTTAGGTGAATTACTCAGTCAGATACCGTTAGAAGTGATGACCACCTGCGATCGGATCATCGATCTGGCGCGCGGTCGTCTCGGTAAGTTACAGGATAGTTTGTACATTACCCTGACCGACCACTGCCACTTTGCGATTGAGCGGCAGAAGAAGGGCATCGCCATTCGGAATGTGCTGCTGTGGGAAATAAAGCGGCTGTATCCGAAGGAGTTTGAGTTAGGGCAGGAGGCGCGGGCGATCGTCAGCAAAAGGCTCGGGGTTGAACTGGCCGAAGATGAAGCGGGTTTTATCGCCCTGCATCTGGTCACGGCGCAGCTCAACAGCGAAATGCCGGAAGTGATGCACGTGACCCGGGTCATGCAGGAGATCCTGCAACTGGTGAAGTATCAGCTGACGCTGAACTACGACGAAGAGTCGCTGAGCTACCAGCGCTTTGTCACCCACCTCAAGTTTTTCGCCCAGCGCATGCTGACGCGAACGGTGGTCGAAGATGATGATGTGACGCTGCACAGCGCGGTAAAGGATAACTACCCTAAAGCGTGGAAGTGTGCGGAAACCGTCGCCCGGCACCTGCAAAAGAGCTACCAGCGGCCACTGACGACGGAAGAGATTATGTTTCTCGCCATTCATATTGAGCGGGTGAGAAAAGAGGGACGCTAAGCGCCGATAGGGCCTGGCGCATAGCTCCCGCGCTACAACTGGATTGTTACTGCATTACGCAGGCAAAACCTGAGCGCAACGCCTACACGGCGTTGTTCTCGGGTTTTTTTATTTTTAATACTCAGTTAACGATGCCTGCGGGCAGCGGAAGTAAGGAAAAACAGCATGGAATATAAAGCACTCGCGCAGGATATTCTCACTCGGGTAGGCGGCAGAGAGAATATTGTGAGTCTGGTTCACTGCGCTACACGGCTGCGTTTTAAGCTCAAAGATAGCAAGAAGGCGGATGCCGAAGGACTGAAGGCGAACCCTGGCGTCATTATGGTCGTCGAAAGCGGCGGCCAGTTTCAGGTGGTTATCGGTAATCACGTGCACGATGTCTGGCTGGCGGTGCGCAGCGAAGCCGGCCTGACGGATGACAGTGAGCCGGTGGCGGTAAAAGGCGAAAAAGTGTCGCTTATCGGCCAGCTTATCGACATTGTTTCCGGTATTTTCACCCCGTTTATCGGCGTCCTGGCGGCCTCGGGGATCCTCAAAGGCTTGCTGGCGCTGGCGGTGGTTTGCGGCTGGTTAACGACGCAGCAGGCGACCTATAAAATCTGGTTTGCCGCCAGCGATGCGCTGTTCTTCTTTTTCCCGCTGTTTCTCGGCTATACCGCAGGCAAGAAATTTGGCGGCAACCCCTTTATTACCATGGTGATCGGCGGCGCGTTAACTCATCCGCTGATGATTCAAGCGTTTGACGCCAGCATGGCTCCCGGCGCCGCGACGGAGTATTTCCTCGGTATTCCGGTGACCTTTATCAATTACAGCTCCTCGGTCATTCCGATTATCCTCGCCTCGTGGGTCAGCTGCTGGATTGAAAAACGCAGCAACGCGATACTGCCTTCCTCGATGAAGAACTTCTTCACGCCGGCGATTTGCCTGGCCGTCGTCGTACCGCTCACGTTTCTGATTATCGGCCCCGTAGCCACCTGGCTGAGCCAGCTGCTGGCCAATGGTTATCAGCTTATCTATCAGGTTGCGCCCTGGCTTGCCGGAGCGGCGATGGGAGCGCTGTGGCAGGTATGCGTTATCTTCGGGCTGCACTGGGGCCTGATACCGTTAATGATTAACAACCTCGCCGTGCTGGGCCATGATTCGATGATGCCGATGCTGCTGCCTGCGGTGATGGGCCAGGTGGGCGCCGCGCTGGGGATTTTCCTGCGCACTCGCGATGCGCGGCAAAAAGTGCTGGCGGGTTCTGCGGTTTCCGCCGGGATCTTTGGCGTGACCGAGCCGGCGATTTATGGTCTGAACCTGCCTTTACGCCGTCCCTTTATCTTCGGCTGCGTTGCTGGCGCCATCGGCGGCGCGATGGTTGGTTTTAGCGACAGCCACGTCTACTCTTTTGGTTTCGGTAACATTTTCACCCTGGCGCAAATGATCCCGCCGGAGGGCATTGACGCTACGGTGTGGGGCGGCGCGGCGGGGATGTTTGCCTCGTTAATCATCGCCTGCGTGCTTACCCTCGTCGCCGGGCTGCCGCGCAGCAGCGCTGAGCAGGCTGCGGTTGTCGTGGCGCCGGCCTCGGAAAACGACATCCTGGCGCCGATGACCGGCAGCGTGCTGGCGCTGGATCAGGTGCCTGACAGTACCTTCGCCAGCGGCCTGTTGGGCCAGGGCGTGGCGATTATTCCCTCAGTGGGCAAGGTTATCGCGCCGTTCTCGGGCGAAGTCGCCTCCATTTTTCAAACCAAACACGCCATCGGTCTGCTGAGCGACAGCGGCATTGAGCTGCTCATCCACGTTGGCATCGACACCGTTAAGCTCGATGGCGCGCCGTTCACCGCCCATGTAAAAGAGGGTGACAAAATCAAAGCGGGCGACCTGCTGCTGGAGTTTGACCGCCAGGCGATTCTGGACGCCGGCTATGATCTGGCGACGCCCATTATTATCAGCAACAGCGACGATTTTCGTACTCTCGACATGGTCTCCGCCAGCGCGGTGGATGCCGGTCAGCCGCTGTTGTCCGTAAGCCGTTAATCACAGGAGAGAGATGAATGAAGACATTCCCACAGGCGTTTTTATGGGGCGGCGCGACCGCGGCAAACCAGGTTGAAGGCGCTTATCTGGAAGACGGGAAGGGATTAACCACTTCTGACGTCCAGCCGCGCGGCGTATTTGGCGATGTGGTAGAACGCGTGCCCGGCGATAGCGGCATTAAGGATATCGCCATCGATTTTTACCACCGTTATCCGGAAGATATCAGCCTCTTTGCCGAGATGGGCTTTAACTGCCTGCGCGTATCGATTGCCTGGGCGCGTATTTTCCCCCACGGCGATGAGGCGCAGCCAAACGAAGCCGGGCTGGCCTTCTACGATAAGCTGTTTGATGAAATGGCGAAGCACAATATTACTCCGCTGGTAACCCTGTCCCACTATGAGATGCCGTGGGCGCTGGTGAAAAACTACGGCGGCTGGGGCAATCGCAAAGTGATTGGCTTCTTCGAGCGCTACGCCCGTACGGTGTTCGAGCGCTACCAGGCGAAGGTCAAACTGTGGCTGACCTTCAATGAAATCAATATGTCCCTGCACGCGCCGATGACCGGCGTCGGTCTGCCGGCCGACAGCAGCAAAGCGGAAGTCTACCAGGCTATTCACCATCAGCTGGTGGCGAGCGCGCTGGCGGCTAAGGCCTGCCATGACATCGTGCCTGAGGGCAAAATCGGCAATATGCTGCTCGGCGGCCTGATGTATCCGCTCAGCTGCAAACCGGACGATATTTTTGAAACCCTGCAGCAGAACCGTAGCTGGCAGTTCTTTGGCGATGTCCAGTGCCGCGGCGCTTACCCGGGCTATATGCTGCGCTATTTCCGCGACAACGGCATTAACCTCGACATCACCGATGCCGACCGCGCCGCCCTGAAAGAGACCGTCGACTTTATCTCCTTCAGCTACTATATGACCGGCTGCGTGACCGCCGACGAAGAGCTGAACAAAAAAGCGCGCGGCAATATTCTCAGCATGGTGCCGAACCCGCACCTGGCAAGCTCGGAATGGGGCTGGCAGATTGACCCGCTCGGTCTGCGCACGCTGCTGAACGTGCTGTGGGATCGCTATCAGAAGCCGCTGTTTATCGTGGAAAACGGCCTGGGCGCCAAGGATAAGGTGGAAGCCGACGGCAGCATCAACGACGATTACCGGATCAGCTATCTTAACGACCATCTGGTGCAGGTTCGTGAGGCAATCGAGGACGGCGTTGAGCTGATGGGCTACACCAGCTGGGGGCCTATTGACCTGGTGAGCGCGTCGAAGGCGGAGATGTCCAAACGCTATGGCTTTATCTATGTCGATCGCGACGATGACGGCAACGGCACCCTGGCGCGCAGTCGCAAGAAGAGCTTCTGGTGGTATAAAGAGGTCATTGCCACTAACGGCGGCAGCTTAAAAGAGTAATCGTCTGGAGGTTGCGTCGGCTAACCGCCACCCGGCAGAAATGCGCGACAGTAGCTAAAACCCTCGGCCCGGATAACCTCCGGGCCATTTTGCGTATTACGCCGGCTTACGCGCGCGCAGCAGAAAAATCATCGGCCGCTCTTTTTCTTCATCCAGCGCCGGCTGAGCGGCAATCTGCTCCGCCGTCGGTCCCCACTCATCCAGATGCTCAATGATAAAACCGGCGGCCACCAGCAGGTTTATCCAGCTGGACAGCTTGCGGTGCTGTTTTTTCACTCCGTCGGCAAACCAGTTGCTGATGCGCTCGCCCTCCTGCTGGTAGTGGCTCACCGGCCAACTTTTCTGCCCGTTCTCATCCACCTGCCAGCCCTGCTGAGGCGGGGCGGTGTAGATGGGATGTTCGGCGGAGAACAGCAGCGTGCCGCCAGGCGTCAGCGCCCGGTAAACGGTGGCGAACAGGGGCGCGACGTCGGGCAGATAGTGCAGCGCCAGCGAGCTATAGACCAGCTCGCAGCTATCGGCGGGCAGGGTAAGCGTCTGGAGATCTTCGCAGCGATAGCGAATACCTTCGCCCTCCGTCATTTCGCGGGCGCGCTCCAGCATTCGGCTGGAGAGATCCAGCCCGTCCACCTGCGCGGCGCCCTGATCCCGGGCCCAGCGGCAAAACCAGCCGTAGCCGCAGCCAAGATCGACGACGCGTAAACCGGATAACGGTGGAAGCATTTGCTGAAGGGTTGGCCACTCCGGCGCACCCTCCAGCCCTTTTACCGAACGATCGAGGGTGGCGTATCCGGCAAAAAAAGCGGGATCGTCATAGATGTTCTGACTCATTATCACTCCATGAGAAGTTTATTTTTAGCCTGCTAATAGTTACGGCACACGCTTTACTAAACGGCAATGATGCAAGTAGCTTAATATACCCGACCTTATTTAATCACCTGACCGATTTCATGAACCTGACTTTGAGCAAACGCGCGTTGGCTGGCCTGCCACTGGTTATCGCGCTGGCGGGCTGCGCGCCATCGCACGATACTGGCAAGCCGCTCCAGCAGCAGACCCCGGCATCCCACGTCGCAATGGAATTGCCCGCCGCCGTAAAAAACGGCTGGCCGCAGAGCAACTGGTGGCAGGATTACCATGACCCGCAGCTCAATAGCCTGATTCAGCGTGCCTTAGCCAATGCGCCGGACATGCAGATTGCCGAACAACGCATCAGGCTGGCGGAAGCGCAGGCGCGGATGTCGCAATCCAGCCTGGGGCCGAACCTGGATTTTTCCGCCGATATCGAACGACAGAAAATGTCCTCCGAGGGGCTGATGGGGCCGTTTGCCACCGATACCGACGGCAACACCGGGCCGTGGTACACCAACGGCACCTTCGGACTGACCGCCGGATGGGATCTGGACCTGTGGGGTAAAAACCGCGCGCTGCTGAAAGCGCGCATCGGTGAAGTCAAAGCCCAGGTCGCCGAAGAAGCCCAGACCCGCGAACTGCTGGCCGGCAGCGTCGCTCGCCTTTACTGGCAGTGGCAGACCGAAGCGGCCATTAAAAACGTGCTGACGCAGGTGAAGCGCGAACAGAATAATGTCGTTACCGTGGATACTGCGCTGTACCAGCGCGGGATCACCAACTCGGCCGAAGGGGCAGAGAACGATATTAACGTCAGTAAAACCGATCAGCAGCTCGCCGACGTAGCGGGCAATATGAAAGAGATCGAAGCGCGGCTGATGGCGCTGACCAACAGCCAGAGCCGGGCGCTGAATCTTCATCCGGCGGATTTACCCGCCGTCAGCGCGCAAATGCCCAACCAACTGGGCTATGAGCTGCTGGCGCGACGCCCGGACCTGCAGGTCGCGCACTGGTATATCGAAGCTTCATTAAGCGAAGTGGATGCCGCGAAAGCCGCGTTTTATCCGGATATCAACTTGATGGCCTTCTTGCAGCAGGATGCCCTGCATCTCAGCGATCTGTTCCGCCACTCTGCCCAGCAGATGGGCGTCACCGCCGGGCTGACCCTGCCGATCTTTGATAGCGGCCGCCTGAACGCGAATCTGGATATCGCCAGCGCGCAAAATGCCCTGTCGATAGCGAAGTACAACAAAGCGGTGGTCGATGCGGTGAATCAGGTGGCGAAAACCGCCAGCCAGATGGAAACGCTGATGGCGAAAAATCAGCAGCAGCAGCAGGTTGAAAAAGATGCTCAGCGGATGGTCGCGCTGGCCCAGGCGCGGATGAATGCCGGGATTATTTCCGGCTCGCGCGTCAGCCTGGCGAAGCTGCCGGCGCTGCAGGAGCGCGTCACCGCGCTGCGCCTGCGCGGCCAGTGGCTTGATGCCAGCATTCAGCTGACCTCCGCGCTGGGCGGCGGGTATCATCAGGCGGCGAAGTAGTCCTGTTTCCCCGGCTCGCGCTGCGCTTAGCCGGGCTACAGATTACGTGGTCTGTGGAGTTTGTAGCCCGGATATGGCGTTTACGCCGCCATCCGGGAACTCTCGTCACTCTTTCTTCTTTGCCTCGCGGTGTTTTAGCCACCAGTGCGCCGCAACCACCAGCGCCACCGCCAGAATCAGCCAGATCCAGTGTTTCAGATGCGCGTCCAGATGATGCAGCCACGGGCCGATCGCTTCGCCGCCGAGATAGCCGAGCGTGGTAAAAATTAACGCCCAGATAATCGCGCCGACAATATTCAGCGGCAGAAACACCTTCGGCGGCAGGCGGCTGGCGCCAATTAACAGCGGGCCGATAACCCGAAAGCCGTACATAAAGCGGGTACCGATGACGAACAGATAAGGACGCCGTTGGATCATCCGCTGGGCCTTCTGGATCCGTTTTTTCTGGCGCGCAAACCGCCGCAGGATCCGTCCGCCAAAGCGCCTGCCGAGCAAATAAAGCAGCTGATCGCCAATCATGCCCCCGAGGGCGACCGAAATAACCACCAGCCAGAACTTCAATAATCCCTGATGTGCCGCCACGCCGCCGAGCAGCGTGATGGTTTCGCCTTCCGCCATGCTGCCAATGACCAGCGCCGCGTAGCCGTACTGGGAAATCAGGTTATTGATATCCATATAAAGATTAACTCCATAAAACGTCAGTCCCTTAATCATACACCCTGATGCTAAAAATGCGGGGGAAGCGCATTTTTATCGCTGTACACAAAATAATCTACAAGGTGAATTATACTTGGATCAGTGCTGTACCACGCCGTGACAAGGGGGACGCTATGAACCATGTCTGGGGGCTCTTCTCTCATCCTAATCAAGAGATGAGCGTTATTAAAAGCGAAAACGAAACCGTTTCGCATCACTATACGCACCATGTGCTGGTCATGGCGGCGGTTCCGGTTATCTGCGCCTTTATTGGCACCACGCAGCTGGGCTGGAATTTCGGCGACGGCACGGTGGTAAAACTGTCGCTGATGACCGGGCTGGCCCTGGCGGTGCTGTTTTATGCCGTGATGCTCGCCGGGGTGGCGGTGATGGGGCGGGTTATCTGCTGGATGGCACGAAGCTATCCGCAGCGGCCATCGCTTAAGCGCTGTATGGTTTTCGCCGGCTATGTCGCCACGCCGCTTTTCCTTAGCGGGCTCGTGGCGCTCTATCCGCTGGTGTGGCTGTGCGCGCTGGTGGGAACCGTTGCGCTGCTTTATACCGGCTATCTGCTGTATCTCGGTATTCCGACTTTCCTTGGCATCAATAAAGAAGAGGGGCTGAGCTTCGCCAGCTCGACCCTGGCGATCGGGGTGCTGGTGCTGGAAGTGCTGCTGGCTATCACCGTCATTCTCTGGGGATACGGCTACCGACTCTTCTGATTTAACTCATTGCCGGCATAAATAGATTTTTATGTCGGCAATGCAGCATTTGTTCACGATTCTTATTAGCCAGCTCGCGTTCTGACAGGGTATGATGATTTTTGCCAGCGGTGTTATCCCCAGCGCCGCGGCGTACGTTTATAACGTGCAAAAATACTTTTCAGAATGTTCACGATGACCAAATTTCGAGTTTCTTTGCTCAGCCTGACGTTGCTGCTGGCTGTGCCTTTTGCGCCCCAGGCGATGGCTAAAACTTCCACGGCGGTGACCGCCTCCCAGCCGGATATCGCTTCCGGCAGCGCGATGATCGTCGATCTTGCCAGCAAAAAAATCATCTATGCCAGCCAGCCGGATCTGGTTCGCCCGATGGCGTCGATCACTAAGGTGATGACCGCGATGGTGGTGCTTGACGCCCATCTGCCTCTTGATGAAATGCTGACCGTTGATATCAGCCAGACGCCTGAGATGAAAGGGATCTATTCGCGCGTGCGCCTGAACAGCCAAATCAGCCGCCGCAATATGCTGCTGCTGGCGCTGATGTCGTCGGAAAACCGCGCCGCCGCCAGCCTGGCGCACCATTATCCGGGCGGCTACGACGCGTTTATCCGCGCGATGAACGCCAAGGCGCAGGCGCTGGGGATGACCCGTACCCGTTACGTCGAGCCTACCGGCCTGTCGATTCATAACGTCTCTACCGCCCGCGATCTGACTAAGCTGCTGATCGCCAGCGAACAGTATCCGCTGATTGGCCAACTGAGCACCACCAAAGAGGATATGGCGACGTTCGCCCATCCGGCCTATACGCTGCCGTTCCGCAATACCAACCATCTGGTCTACCGCGACAACTGGAATATTCAGCTGACCAAGACCGGCTTTACTAACGCGGCGGGCCACTGCCTGATTATGCGGACGGTGATTAATCAGCGCCCGGTGGCGCTGGTGGTGATGGATGCGTTTGGCAAATATACCCACTTTGCCGACGCCAGCCGTCTGAGAACGTGGATTGAAACGGGAAAAGTGATGCCGGTTCCGGCTTCCGCGCTCAGCTATAAAAAGCAGCGTGAAGCGCAGATGGCCGATGCGATGCTGAAAGGCGGCGCGCAGACCGCGCAGAACGATTAACCCCCATTTCCCCGGATTGCGGCGCGCAGAACGCTGGATACCTGTAGCCCGGCTAAGCGCAGCGCGAGCCGGGGGATTTTCCCGGAGGCGGCGCCGGCGCGCCTGTCCGGGCTACCGCTTACCCACTACGCCGAGAGGCTACTCCGGCAGCGTCCAGTCGCCATCGCCGAGCGGGCGCTGTATAATCAGGGTATCCCGCCAGTCGCCCATCTTATAGCCGACGCTGCGCAGCTGTCCCGCCACGCTAAAACCGAACTTTTTATGAATCGCAATCGACCCGGCGTTGCTATGCCCGTCGCCGATAATCGCCAGCATCTGCCGCCACGGTCCCTGTTCGCATTTCTCAATTAGCCGCGAGAGCAGGGCGCTGCCAATACCGCGTCCGCCCATTCCCGCCTCAACGTAAATCGACTCTTCAAGCGTGTAGCGATAGGCCGGACGCGGGCGGTAAAAGGTGGCGTAGCAGTAGCCGACGATGGTGCCGCGCCACAGGGCAACCAGCCACGGCAGACCGCTATCGCGCACGGTTTTGATACGTTTACGCATCTCATCGACGGTTGGCGGGATCTCTTCAAACGAGGCGCGTCCATTGAGCACGTGCCAGACGTACAGCGCAGCGATGGCGTGGGCGTCATCGGGCAGCGCTTCGCGGATCTCTAAGTCAGCGTCATGTAGCTTATCCACTGCGGACATGATGGGTGGGTTCCTTAAACGGGTTTGCCGGAGAGGAGAATTCTCCGGCGTGCAGCGTAATACAGAAGCCCCGGGGCTGAACAGTCCCCCGTGCGGATTATTGCGGGTCGGCGGCGCTTGTCGTTTTATCCGGCGCTTCGCCCCAGTATTTTTGCTTACTGGTTTTACCGATCCCCGGATTCATGCTGTTGGTGGGATCGTTTTCGCGATAAAAGCGTTTTAAGCTTTCCGGCGCTTCATACAGATGGCCGACGTTATGCTCGGCCGGATACTGAGCGCCGCGCTCCTTCAGCAGCACCAGCATTTTCTCTTTCAGTTCGTGGGCATCGACGCCTTTTTTCACGATGTAATCCTGATGGAAAACGTGGCACATAAAGTGGCCGTAATAGAGCTTATGCACCAGCTGGCTATCGATATCGGCGGGAAGATGCTCAAACCAGTCGGTATCGTTACGGCGCAGGGCGATGTCCAGCGCCAGAATATCTTCCACTTCATCGGCGTGAACCGCCTGGTAGCGGATCGCCGCGCCCGCGGCGGCAAAGCGGTGCAGAAAGGCTTTGCTGCCTTCTTCCGCGGTGCAGACGAAGAAATCGCCTTCGGCGTTCTTAAAATACTCCCCGAGCCAGGCCTGGGCTTCTTCAATGCCGTCGCCCGCCATCTTCAGCAGCAGATGGTGTTCGTATTTATCGCGCCAGGTTTTCATTCGCTCCGGCAGATGCGCCGGGAAGACGTGACCCAGCTTTTGCATAAAGCGGTCGGTGAAGTGCGGCTTAAACAGCGACACTTTCTCCAGCATCGCGTCGGTGCGGCCCTTCATGGTAAAGAAGAACGGCATTTTATCGGTGCCGAGCTTGTCGATCATCAGGAAGGTATCTTTCCCGTACTGCTCGGCGATATCGTAAATATCGCGATGCATGTACTCGCCCGCCACCGGCAGATGGTTGAATTCGGCGAGAATATGGCGGCGAATTTCGGTCAGCACTTCCGGGCGGTTGGTGCCGATGTAGAAGACCTGCTGGCGTTTTGCCGCCGGGAAGGTATCGAGGCGCACGGCGAACACCGCCAGCTTGCCGGCGCAGCCCGAGGATTCAAACAGGCGGTCCGGGTCGGCGTTGTAGCGCGCTGGGGTATCGGCATTCACGTCGCGCACGCGGGTGACGTAATCATGATCGTGGGCGTGGCGACCGTCGTGGCGGACATCTTCATCTTTAACCCGCTCGTCGTCGAGGCGGCTAAGAATTTGCTCCGGCGTCGTGCCGAGGTCGATGCCGAGGTGGTTCACCAGGCTGAGCTTGCCGTTTTCATCGATTTGCGCATACAGCGACATTTCGGTGTACGCCGGGCCGCGCTGGACCAGCGAGCCGCCGGAGTTGTTGCAGATCCCGCCGACCACCGATGCCCCGATGCAGGATGAACCAATGACCGAGTGCGGCTCGCGGCCCAGCGGCTTCAGCGCTTTTTCCAGCGAATAGAGCGTCGTGCCGGGATAAGCCAGCACCTGCTCGCCTTTATCCAGCAGATGCAGTTTATCCAGGCGCAGAGTGCTGATAATCACGATATCGCGGTCATAATCGTTGCCGTTCGGCGTTGAGCCTTCGGTCAGGCCGGTGTTGGCCGCCTGCATCAGAATGATTTTGTCGGCGTTGACGCAGGCGTTCAGCACGCGCCACAGCTCCAGCAGCGTACCGGGAAAGACCACCGCCAGCGCGTCGCCCTGGCCGGAGCGAAAGCCTTTACGGTAGCGCTGGGTTTTAGCCGGGTCGGTGAGCAGATGGGACGAGCCGACCAGACGGGTGAGTTCAGCCAGAAAAGCGTTGTTATTGGTTGTTGCAGATGACATGTTCCACTCCTTGTGGTGGTACAAAATTATCAAAAATAAGAATAGCGCTTTGTATGACAATTTGATGCATCAATGTTTCGAAAAATCAGAGAACAACGCGCGCTTTATTCAGGCGTCTCGTTTATGTTTATGGCAGACTTCGACTTTTGCTATCTTTTCGCCGATCTGGTCGACTGGAACAATGAGGGATAAAAATGAAATGGCTTTGTACTGTAGGCGTCGCTGTGAGCCTGGCGCTGCAACCCGCGCTGGCGGATGAATTGTTCGGCAATCATCCCCTAACGCCGCAGGCGCGGGATGCGTTTGTGACGGAACTGCTGACGAAAATGACGGTGGATGAAAAAATCGGTCAGCTGCGCTTAATTAGCGTCGGCCCGGATAACCCGAAAGAGGCCATCCGCGAAATGATCAAAGAAGGTCAGGTGGGGGCTATTTTTAACACCGTGACCCGCCATGATATCCGCACTATGCAGGATCAGGTGATGGAACTCAGCCGCCTGAAAATTCCGCTGTTTTTCGCCTATGACGTGCTCCACGGTCAGCGCACCGTTTTCCCGATTAGCCTTGGTCTGGCCTCCTCTTTTAACCTCGACGCGGTGAATACCGTCGGGCGAGTATCGGCGTACGAAGCGGCCGATGATGGCCTGAACATGACCTGGGCGCCGATGGTCGACGTCTCCCGTGACCCGCGCTGGGGCCGCGCCTCGGAAGGATTCGGGGAAGATACCTACCTGACTACCGAGATGGGCAGGGCGATGGTGGAGTCGATGCAGGGGAAAAGCCCGGCCGATCGCTACTCGGTGATGACCAGCGTCAAGCACTTTGCGGCCTACGGCGCGGTCGAAGGCGGCAAAGAATACAACACCGTTGATATGAGTCCGCAGCGCCTGTTCAACGACTATATGCCGCCGTACAAAGCGGGGTTGGATGCCGGCAGCGGCGCGGTCATGGTGGCCCTTAACTCGCTTAACGGCACCCCGGCGACCTCCGACGCCTGGCTGCTCAAGGACGTGCTGCGCGACCAGTGGGGCTTTAAAGGCATCACCGTCTCCGACCATGGGGCCATCAAGGAGCTGATTAAACACGGCGTGGCGTCGGACCCGGAAGACGCGGTGCGCGTGGCGCTGAAGTCCGGCATCAACATGAGCATGAGCGACGAGTACTACAGCAAGTATCTGCCCGGGCTGGTGAAGTCCGGGAAGGTGACGATGGCGGAGCTGGATGACGCGACCCGCCACGTGCTGAACGTCAAATACGATATGGGCCTGTTTAACGACCCCTACAGCCACCTGGGGCCGAAAGATTCCGACCCGCAGGATACCAATGCCGAAAGCCGCCTGCATCGCAAAGACGCGCGCGAAGTGGCGCGCGAAAGCCTGGTGCTGCTGAAAAACCGTCTCGATACGCTGCCGCTGAAAAAATCGGGCACTATCGCGGTGATCGGCGCCCTGGCCGACAGCAAGCGCGACATGATGGGCAGCTGGTCGGCGGCGGGCGTTGCCGATCAGTCGGTGACCGTGCTGACCGGTATGCAGAACGCGCTGGGCGACAAAGGCAAGATTATCTATGCCAAAGGCGCCAACGTGACCGACGATAAAGGCATCGTCGACTTCCTCAATCTGTATGAGAAAGCGGTGCAGGTTGACTCGCGCTCGCCGCAGGAGATGATTGACGAAGCGGTGGCGGCGGCGAAGCAGTCTGACGTGGTGGTTGCCGTGGTGGGTGAGGCGCAGGGCATGGCCCACGAAGCCTCCAGCCGCACCGACATCACCCTGCCGCCGAGCCAGCGCGCCCTGATTAGCGCCCTGAAAGCGACCGGCAAGCCGTTGGTGCTGGTGCTGATGAACGGCCGTCCGCTGGCGCTGGTGAAAGAAGATCAGCAGGCCGATGCGATCCTCGAAACCTGGTTTGCCGGTACCGAAGGCGGTAACGCGATTGCCGATGTGCTGTTCGGCGACTACAACCCGTCGGGCAAGCTGCCGATGTCCTTCCCGCGCTCGGTTGGGCAGATCCCCACCTACTACAGCCATCTCAACACCGGTCGTCCGTACAATGCGGATAAGCCGAACAAGTACACCTCGCGCTACTTTGACGAGGCCAACGGTCCGCTCTATCCGTTTGGCTACGGCCTCAGCTACACCACCTTTAGCGTTTCCGACGTGAAAATGTCGGCGCCGACCCTGCAACGTGACGGCAAAGTGACCGCCAGCGTGCAGGTGACCAATACCGGCAAGCGCGAAGGGGCGACGGTGATTCAGCTTTATCTGCAGGACGTTACCGCTTCCATGAGCCGTCCGGTGAAAATGCTGCGCGGCTTTAAAAAGGTGACCCTTAAGCCGGGCGAGACGCAAACCGTCAGCTTCCCGATTGACGTTGAGGCGCTGAAGTTCTGGAACCAGCAGATGAAGTACGACGCCGAGCCGGGTAAATTCAACGTCTTTATCGGCGTCGATTCCGCCCGCGTGAAGCAGAGCGAGTTTGAACTGCTGTAATGGCGATTTGTCGCCCGGGTAAGGCGCCAGTCGCAGCCCGGGAACACGCTTTCCGTTATCCTAAAGGCCGATTAATCGGCCTTTTCTTTTTCCGCTCCGCCCTAAATGAACTACGCTTTTCTCTTAAGCTCCTGTTAATGGAGCGCAAATTAAAGAGGGACGCGAGGATGATAAAGGCAAGTGTTTGGTCAGGCGCGCTGGCGCTGGCGGCCCTGATTAGCCTGCCGCTGCAGGCGGCCGAGCCGGTTAAGGTCGGCTCAAAAATTGACACCGAAGGGGCGCTGCTCGGCAATATTATTTTGCAGGTGCTGGAAAGTCATGGGGTGAAAACCGTCAATAAAATCCAGCTCGGCACCACCCCGGTGGTGCGCGGGGCGATAACCGCCGGTGAGCTGGATATTTACCCGGAATATACCGGCAACGGCGCGTTCTTCTTCAAAGAGGAGAACGACCCGGCGTGGAAAAACGCGCAGCAGGGATACGAAAAAGTCAAAAAGTTGGACGCGGAAAAGAATAAGCTCATCTGGCTCACCCCGGCTCCGGCCAACAATACCTGGACTATCGCCGTCCGTCAGGATCTGGCGGAGAAAAACCACCTCGCCTCATTAAGCGACCTCGCCGGCTATCTGCAAAAGGGCGGCGACTTTAAGCTGGCCGCCTCGGCGGAGTTTATTGAACGCCCGGACGCGCTGCCGGCGTTTGAAAAAGCCTACGGCTTTACGCTCAAGCAAGATCAACTGCTGTCGCTGGCGGGCGGCGATACGGCGGTCACCATCAAAGCGGCGGCGCAGCAAACCTCCGGCGTGAATGCGGCGATGGCCTACGGTACCGATGGCCCGGTCGCCGCGCTGGGTCTGCAAACCCTGAGCGACCCGAAGGGCGTGCAGCCGATTTATGCGCCCACCCCGGTAGTGCGTGAAGCGGTGTTAAAAGCCTATCCGCAGATAGCCGACTGGCTACAGCCGGTATTTGCCAGCCTGGATGAAAAGACGCTGCAAAAGCTGAACGCCAGCATTGCGGTAGAGGGGCTGGATGCGAAGAAAGTCGCCGCCGACTATCTGCAACAAAAAGGGCTGCTGAAGTAGCGCGCGCGTGACGATTCGTTGCGGTAACCGGGTTGCGCTGCTGCTGGCGTTGCTACTGCTGCTGGCGATGGCGCTGCCGTTTATCAATTATGCCCCTAACCGGCTGTTATCCGGCGAGGGGCGTTGGCTATGGCAGGTCTGGCCGTGGCTGGCGGGGGGGCAGGCGGCGGTCGCGCTGCTGATAGCGCTGCTGAGCTGGCGTTCAGGGCGCCTCCCGCTGCTGCTTATCTTCCTGCTAGCGGATCTGCTGCTGCCTTTATTGCTGTGGGGGGCCGGCAGGGCGGCGGTGCAGCTGGCCCAGAGCGGTTCTCTTTTAGCCCGCACCTCGCCGGGCAGCGGTCTGTGGCTGGCGCTGGCGCTTTGCCTGCTTATTGCCAGCGATGCGGTTCGTCGCCTGACCTCCCGCGCCCTGTGGCGCTGGCTGCTAAATGCGCAAATCTGGCTGCTGCCCGCGCTGCTGCTGGGACTCGGCGCGCTCAATGACCTCTCTTTGCTGAAAGAGTATTTCAATCGCCGCGATGTTTTTGACGATGCCCTGTCTCAGCATCTGCTCCTGCTGTTCGGCACCCTGCTGCCGGGGCTGCTGATTGGGCTACCCGTTGGCGTTTGGCTCTGGCGGTATCCCCGCTGGCAATCGCCGGTTTTTGCGGTTCTCAACGTGATTCAGACCGTTCCATCCGTCGCGTTATTTGGCCTGCTTATCGCGCCGCTGGCCGGGCTGGCGCGGGAGTTTCCCTCGCTGGCGCAGATCGGCGTTTCCGGGACCGGCATGACGCCAGCGCTGATCGCACTAGTGCTGTATGCGCTATTGCCGCTGGTGCGCGGGGTGACGACCGGCCTGCAGCAGGTGCCGCGTGAAGCGCTGGAGAGCGCGGCGGCGATGGGGATGAGCGGCGGGCAGCGCTTTCGCCAGATACAGCTACCGCTGGCCTTGCCCGTACTGTTGCGCAGCCTGCGGGTGGTTAGCGTGCAAACCGTCGGTATGGCGGTGGTGGCGGCTCTGATCGGCGCGGGCGGTTTCGGCGCGCTGGTTTTCCAGGGGCTGCTCAGCAGCGCGCTGGATCTGGTGCTGCTGGGGGTAATCCCGACCATCGCGCTGGCGGTGGTGGTGGATGCGTTATTCGCGCTGTGGGGCGCATTACTGAAAGGAGAGGCCGGTGATTGAGTTTGACGGCGTCAATAAAGCCTTTGCCGGACAGCCTGCGGTGAAAGACCTCAATCTGCATCTGCGCGAGGGGGCATTTTCGGTGCTGATCGGCACCTCCGGTTCGGGGAAGTCGACCACGCTGAAGATGATTAATCGTCTGGTGGAGCACGATAGCGGGACGATCCGTTTCGCCGGGCAGGATATCCGCCAGCAGCCGGTGCTCGAACTGCGCCGCAAAATGGGCTACGCCATCCAGTCCATCGGCCTGTTTCCCCACTGGACGGTGGCGCAGAACATTGCCACCGTCCCGCAGCTGCTGAAGTGGTCGCGACAGAAAACCCAGGCGCGAATCGATGAACTGATGGCCTTGCTGGGGCTGGAGCCCGGCCTGCGCGAACGCTACCCGCATCAGCTTTCCGGCGGGCAGCAGCAGCGCGTCGGCGTGGCGCGCGCGCTGGCGGCCAACCCGGAAGTGCTGCTGATGGATGAGCCCTTCGGCGCGCTCGATCCGGTGACGCGCGAAGCCTTGCAGCAGGAGATGATCCGCATTCATCGCCTGCTGGGTCGCACGATAGTGCTGGTAACCCACGATATCGATGAGGCGCTGCGGCTGGCGGACCATCTGGTGTTGATGAATGGCGGCGAAGTGGTACAGCAGGGGGAGCCGCTGCAGATGCTGCTTGAGCCGAAAAATGCGTTTGTGCAGACCTTCTTTGGCCGCAGCGAACTGGGCGTGCGCCTGCTATCGCTGCGCGGCGTCGGCGATTATCTGCGCCGCGACGAGCGCCTGGCGGGGGATGCGTTAAACGTGGCGATGACCCTGCGCGAGGCGCTGTCGCAGTTCGTTGCCCATCGCCGCGAGGTGCTGCCGGTGGTCGATGAGCAGGGAGAGGCCTGCGGGACGCTGCATTTTGCCGACCTGCTGCGCGAGGAGGCCCGGCGTGAAGGCGCTGCGTGATCCGCTGCTGTGGCTCAGCGCCATGTTTATCGCGCTGCTGCTGGCGTTGCCCTACAGCGCGCCGCTGTTCAGCGCACTGTTTCCCGAGCTGCCGCGTCCGGTTTATCAGCAGGAGAGTTTTGTCTCTCTCACCCTGGCGCACTTTTGGCTGGTGGCGCTCTCCAGCCTGGCGGCGACGATCGTGGGCGTCGGGGCCGGGATTGCGGTCACCCGTCCAGGAGGACATGAGTTTCGTCCGCTGGTAGAGACCATCGCCGCAATGGGGCAGACGTTTCCGCCGGTCGCGGTGCTGGCGATTGCGGTTCCGGTGATGGGATTTGGCTGGCAGCCCGCGCTGATCGCGCTGGCGCTGTATGGCATATTACCGGTTTTGCAGGGCACGCTGGCCGGAATTGGGGCGGTACCGTCCGGGGTATTAACCATCGCTCAGGGGATGGGGATGAGCGGCTGGCAGAGACTGATGAAGGTTGAGCTGCCGCTGGCGGCGCCGGTGATGCTCGCCGGAATTCGTACCTCGACTATCGTCAATATCGGTACGGCGACCATTGCTTCAACCGTTGGCGCGAATACGCTCGGTACGCCGATTGTTATCGGCCTCAGCGGATTTAATACCGCTTATGTCATTCAGGGGGCGCTGCTGGTGGCGCTGGCGGCGATTATCGTCGACCGCGGTTTTGAACGGCTGAACCGGCGAATCAGCCGACACCGCCGCGAACAATAAACGAATAACCGGCCAGCATCACGCCGCCGATGCCGCTGATGGCCATAAATAAGAACAGGGTAATCACCGCAATTTTCGCTGGCTTCATAATAGGCTCCTGATGTTAACGCAGGGATTATACGGTGAAGCGCAGGTGTTAATAAAACATTAATTGCTTTTTAGCGACGACAATATCCCCGGCTCGCGCTGCGCTTAGCCGGGCTACGGACCCACAGCAATCTGCGATCCGGTAGCCCGGACAGGCGCCTCAGGCGCCGCCTCCGGGAGACGCGGCGGTGGCGTGATTGAGCCAGATAATCTGCCCCTGCTGCTCCCAGAGACGCATTTGGTTGACCTGGGCGCTGCAGGGCGTCTCTCCGCACCAGACCATCAACGTACTCTCGGGGAAAAGTTCCGGCCGGAGCTGGTTTAGCGAATGGGCGAGAATATCCACCCGCCAGCCCTGCTCACTGGCTATCCATCCCTCCAGCCATAGCCGGGTAATATCGCTAACGTTCCAGCCCACAACCAGCGCATGGTTACCGGGATATTTTGCCGTGGATGACAGACTGCGGGCGATATGATTAATCAAAATACCGTCAAGGATGCCACGCAGCGCCAGCAACGTCGGCTGCGGGCTAAGCAGGCGCTGGCGTAAAGGGTTAATCAGGTGCTTGACCAGAATTTGCGCAGAGTCGCTGTGGTTGCGCTCCTTAAGCCACATGCGCAGGCGATGATAGCTACCGGTTTGCAAATAGTCGAGCAGGATCTCCTGCTGAGCGCGCCAGCCGTCGGCCACCTCCTGCTCGTTATCCATCAGCAGCGTTTTCACTTTCCCGACCTGCACGCCGGACTCAATCCAGCGCTTAATTTCGCGAATGCGGTCTATTTCATATTCGTTGAACAGGCGATGACCGCCGTCGGTACGCTGGGGTTTCAGTAATCCGTAGCGCCGCTGCCAGGCGCGTAACGTCACGGGATTGATATCGCAAAGCTGGGCAACTTCGCCGATTGTATAAAGCGCCATTTTCTCCTCCCGCTGTGTTCTCCTCCATTAACTGTAGAAGCTGTTTGCCGAAGCGGGAATTTTTGTCTGTTTTTTGTACAAAAATGGACCGTCGAGACGCGGAGAAGTGTGATCTTAACCATGAATTATCATTTTCATGTATTGCTTCAAAGAAAGTTATAAGCAAGCAGTGTATGTTACGCGCTTTCAAATGAAGTGTGGTCTGCGGGTATGTACGAGTTCGATCTGGTGTTGCTGCTGCTTCAGCAGATGTGCGTGTTTTTGGTCATCGCGTGGCTGATGAGCAAAACGCGGCTGTTCATCCCGTTAATGCAGGTCACCGTCCGATTACCGCACAAGCTGCTGTGCTACGTGACCTTTTCCATTTTCTGCATCCTCGGCACATACTTCGGCCTGCATATCGAAGACTCGATCGCCAATACGCGGGCCATCGGCGCGGTAATGGGCGGCCTGCTGGGCGGCCCGGTAGTCGGCGGTCTGGTGGGGCTGACCGGCGGCCTTCACCGCTACTCGCTGGGCGGCATGACGGCGCTGAGCTGCATGGTGTCCACCATCGTCGAGGGTCTACTCGGCGGCCTGGTGCACAGCATTCTGGTCAAACGCGGGCGGCCGGATAAAGTCTTTAGCCCGCTTACCGCCGGCGCGATCACCTTTTTCGCCGAAATGGTGCAGATGCTGATTATTCTACTTATCGCTCGCCCGTTCGAAGATGCGCTGCATCTGGTACAGAGCATCGCCGCGCCCATGATGGTTACCAACACAGTCGGGGCGGCGCTGTTTATGCGCATCCTGCTGGATAAGCGGGCGATGTTTGAAAAATATACCTCGGCTTTCTCAGCCACGGCGCTGAAGGTTGCCGCGTCGACGGAAGGGATCCTGCGTCAGGGATTTAACGAAGAGAACAGCATGAAGGTCGCGCAGGTGCTGATCCAGGAGCTGGATATCGGCGCGGTGGCGATAACCGATCGCGATAAGCTGCTGGCGTTTACCGGGATCGGCGACGATCACCACCTTCCCGGTAAACCCATCTCTTCGCTGTATACCCAAAAGGCGATAGATTCCGGCGAAGTCGTTTACGCCGACGGCAACGAAGTGCCTTACCGCTGCTCGATTCATCCCAACTGTAAGCTAGGATCGACGCTGGTTATCCCGCTGCGCGGCGAAAATCAGCGGGTGATCGGCACCATTAAGCTCTATGAAGCGAAAAACCGCCTGTTCAGCTCGATCAACCGTACGCTGGGAGAGGGGATTGCGCAGCTGCTGTCGGCGCAGATCCTGGCCGGTCAGTATGAACGGCAAAAAGCGCTGCTGACGCAATCGGAAATCAAACTGCTGCACGCCCAGGTGAACCCGCATTTCCTGTTCAACGCGCTGAATACGCTAAAAGCGGTGATTCGCCGCGATAGCGACCAGGCCGGACAGCTGGTGCAGTATCTGTCGACCTTTTTTCGCAAAAACCTGAAGCGGCCTGCGGAAATCGTCACCCTGGCGGATGAAATTGAGCATGTGAACGCCTATCTGCAGATTGAGAAAGCGCGTTTTCAGGCCAATTTACAGATTCAGATGCTGGTGCCCGAAGCGCTGGGACAGCATCAGCTTCCGGCGTTTACCCTGCAGCCAATCGTCGAAAACGCCATTAAACACGGGACTTCGCAGCACCTCGGGGTGGGCGAGATCACCATCCGCGCCAGTCAACACGAACGCTGGCTGCAGCTGGATATTGAAGATAATGCCGGGCTGTACCAGGACAAACCCAGCGCCAGCGGGCTGGGCATGAACCTGGTCGACCGCCGGCTGCGGGCGCGCTTCGGCGCCGACTGCGGGATCACCGTAACCTGCGAGCCGGAATGTTTTACCCGCGTTACGCTGAGACTGCCTGTGGAGGACAACGCATGTTAAAAGTATTAATTGTCGACGACGAGCCGCTGGCGCGTGAAAACCTGCGTATTTTGCTGGAGGCCCAGCCTGATATTGAGATCGTCGGCGAATGCGGGAATGCCGTCGAAGCGATTGGCGCGGTGCACAAGCTGCGCCCGGACGTGCTGTTTCTGGATATCCAGATGCCGCGCATCAGCGGCCTGGAGATGGTCGGCATGCTCGATCCCGAGCATCGCCCCTATATCGTCTTCCTCACCGCGTTTGACGAGTACGCGGTGAAGGCCTTTGAAGAGCACGCGTTTGATTATTTACTGAAGCCGATTGAATCCGCCCGGCTGGAAAAAACGCTGGTTCGTCTGCGCCAGGAGCGCAGCCTGCAGGATATGACCGTCCTCGACGATACTCAGCAGGCGCTGAAGTACATTCCCTGCACCGGACACAGCCGGATCTGGCTGCTGCAGATGGAAGACGTGGCCTTCGTCAGCAGCCGGATGAGCGGGATTTACGTCACCGACTGCGAAGGAAAGGAGGGCTTTACCGAGCTGACCCTGCGCACCCTGGAGAGCCGCACGCCGCTGCTGCGCTGCCATCGCCAGTACCTGGTCAACATGTCCCATCTCAAGGAGATCCGCTTTGAGGAGAACGGCCAGGCGGAGCTGCTGATGCGCGCCGGGCAAACGGTACCGGTCAGCCGCCGCTATCTGAAGAGCCTGAAAGAGGCGATTGGGCTGTAAAATGGCGGAATCGTGATAGACTGAGCGGCAGAATTTTTCATCATGAAGGCAATATGATCAGTAACGATATCTTACGTAGCCTGCGCTACACCCTGAAAACCAACAACAACGGCCTGGTAAGTATTTTTGCGCTGGCGGATGCGCCGGTGAGCGCGGAACAGCTGGTTCCCTGGCTGAAAAAAGAAGACGAAGAGGGGTTTGCGCGCTGCCCGGATATTGTGCTGTCCAATTTCCTTAACGGCCTGATTTACGCGAAGCGCGGTAAAGATGAATCCGCGCCGCCGCTCGCTGTCGAGCGCCGGGTCAACAACAACATCGTGCTGAAAAAGCTGCGAATCGCCTTCTCCCTGAAGACGGATGATATTCTCGCTATCCTCACCCAGCAGAAATTCCGCGTCTCCATGCCGGAAATCACCGCCATGATGCGCGCCCCGGAGCATAAAAACTTCCGCGAATGCGGCGACCAGTTCCTGCGCTACTTCCTGCGCGGGCTGACCGAGCGTGAACACGAGAAATCCTGATATGCCTCCCCCGGCTTGCGGCGTAAACGCCTGAACCGGGCTACCCGAAGGCACGGCCCCGTAACCCGGCTTGCGTAGCGCCAGCCGGGAATTCTCCAGACCAGGCAAGGCTATTTCACTTCTTTAAAACCCTGCGATTTCAGCAATTTCTCCGACTCGCTCAGCGAAATAAACTTTTGTGAACAGTCGGAAAAGCTGGCCCCCGGCAGGTGACATAGCTCGCTGATTTTAGCCTGATTAAAGTCGATGGAGAGGTGTTCCTGCGCGACGTTCTCTTTATAGTCGACGCTGTGGGTGACGCCTTTGATTTTGCTGTAGGCCGCGCCGATGGGGTCGATGACCTTGCGCGCCTGCTCTTCGTTGCTCACGCCGAGCGATTTATAGGGGATAGTGTTATCCGCGTCCTGGCGGGTAACGACATCGTCTTTGTAGTGATAGGTGTAGGTCAGGTCAACGCCGTTGATCGTGTTGTTGAACGTTTTGACCTCATCTTTGTTGTTATCGCAGCCGACAAGCGTGGCCATCAATAGCGTTGCGCCCAGAGCGACGGTGATCCTGCGGTTAAATTTCATTATCATTCCTTGTTAATCAATCATCATCTCTAATTGTATACAGAGTTGCGCGATGGCGCTGAGCGTATCCTCGGCGGTGGCCGTTTCGCTCTCGCCCAGTTGCTGAAGCAGACGCGCAAGATGGCTAAAACCCTGGTTCGTCGACTCGCCGCCCAGCGTGGCGGCCTCGCGAAACAGGCTCTTTTGCTGATAGCGCAGGCCGTTGTGCGCTATCTGGATCAGTAGCGTCCGGGCGCGCTGCAACAGGCTCAGGGCCGGCGAGCGCGGCGGCAGTACATCGCCAACAGGCAACGGCGCGACGGGAAGCGGCTCGGCGTTCAGCGCCCAGGCGCGGGTACGGGTCATCATGACCAGCGGCTCCAGGCTAAGCTGCCCGTGATGAAAGCTGACCAACCCGGAAACCATCACCACCGGATCGTCCTCTTGTCTGAGCAGCGCCGCCATCCGCTCAACGGCATACGGCGCGCTGGCGGAGGCGGGAAGGGACAAGTACAAAACGTTGTTTTCCCCCTCGCCGCTGAGGACCTGCGCATCCAACGTTTGCCGGGCGGCGTCCCATCCGACGGCAAGGCAGGCCTCCACCGGCAGAATAAACAGGTTATCAACCTGATTGAGCGGGCGCACCCAGGCCGGGGGGCGCTGGCGCAGATACTCACGCAGGGCCGCGGCGCCCGGCTGCCGCAGCGGCGCGCTGAGCAAAAGCCAGGCATCTTCGGTGAGCGGAAGGCTGCTGCTCAGACGCTGACGGGCGCCCAGCAGCAGCTCGCCGCCGGCTGTGCGGCGCGCTGACCGGGTAATGATTTGCCCGCCCGCCAGTATGCCGGCCTGAAAGGTAAACAGGCGGCGCTGCCATAGCGGATTTTGCGCCCGTTCAGCCAGCGGCCAGCTGTGCGACAGATGCAAAATGCTGCCGGTATCCGGATCGCTAAACCAGAGACGTAAGCCGTACTGCTGGTTATCCTGCCAGCCGCGCATGCCAAGGGAAATCAGCCGCAGATGATCGAGCTGCGCTTCACCGGCAATACCCTGACCGACGACGGTGCGCCACGGCAGGGGCGGCGTCTGGCCGGCATCGGCAAGCTGCGCCATTCGGTCGGCGCTCTCAAGACGGGCATTAAGGCCCGCGAGCTGGGCCAGCAGTTGCTCAGGCACGTAGTGGCTGGCGCGCTGCTGGCAGGCATCGACGCCTTCGCGCAGCTCGGCAAGCGCGCCGATGACCCAGCGCCAGTTGGCCGCATGCGCTGCGCGCTGCGCGCGGGTGAACGCGGCTTCGAAGCTGATTGGCGGCTGGCTGACGCCGTTTTGCCACAGCAGTTGGCTTAGCTGACGGAGGCTTTGTCGACAGGCTTCGCCCTCGGGCGTAGCACAAGGTCCGCCGCGGGCGGCGACCCTGCGGCTGTGGGTTTGCCAGACCAGATGCGTAAAGCCCGGCTGTTGGGCTTCGGCGTCGTTAAAGGCCTGCACCGCCAGCGCGATATGCTCGCACAGGGAGCCTTCGATGCAGTCGCAGCGGGCAAAGCGGATACTGCTGCGGGAATAAAAACGCACATCGCTCATCGGCAGCTTTGCCGACGGCGTTTCGTTGGGTCGGCAGAACAATTCCACCGTCAGCCCTTTATCCGCCAGCTGCTGCGCCCGCTTGAGAATCGACTCGGGCAGGGTGGCCAGCTCCTCCTGCCACAGGCCGGGATGCCAGCGCTCGTCAGCGTTTGGCTCCCCTTCAGGAGCCGCGTGACCGGCGTTGGCGCGCTGATAGCTCAGGATAAGCATCACGCGATGGCGGCACATGCCGCTAGCGCCGCAGGTACAGCTGGACTCTTTGAGGGCCCGATCTTTTTCCAGCCGGGTACGGGTACCATCGCGAAAAACGGCGGTCAGCGTACCGGCCTCATCCTGCTCCAGCGCGGGGATATTGCCGTTATCCAGCTCTTTTTGAGCGCGTTTCACAAACCCGGCGTTGCTCAGCGCGGTGAGCGCCTGCGGCGTGAGCTCCAGTAATTCAGGGCGTAAAGGCATCATGATTGTAAATTCTCCGCCAGCCAGGAGGCGAGCTCGCCGGGCGTCATGGCGGCGATTTGCGCCCCGACGTTGACCAGCGACTGGGCCATTTCATGGTCATAACAGGGGGATGCCGCGTCGTCCAGCGCCGCCAGGCCGAGGACTTTGATGCCGCTTTGTACGCTCTGCTTGACCTGGTTAATCAACAGCGAGTTCGCTCCGCCTTCAAAAAAGTCGCTCACCAGCACAATCACGCTCTTGTGCGGTTGCTCAATCAGCTGCCGCGCATACTCTACGGCCTGGGCGATATGGGTGCCGCCGCCGAGCTGAACTTTCATCAGCAGCTCGACCGGGTCGGCGACATCCGCCGTGAGATCCACCACGCTGGTGTCGAACGCCACGAGGTGCGTGCGAATGCCGGGCAGCTGCCATAAGCAGGCCGCCATGACCGCGGAATGAATCACGGAATCCACCATTGAACCGCTCTGATCGACCAGCAAAATCAGCTGCCATTTTTCGCTGTGGCGCTTCACGCGGCTGATAAACTTTGGCGATTCAATGTACAGCTTGCCGCGCTGCGGGTCCCAGTGCTGGAGGTTGGCGCGCAGGGTGCCTTTGAAATCAAAGTTGCGCGCCAGCGGGATGCGCGAAGGCCGCTGCCGGTCGCGCGCGCCGGAAAACGCCTGACGAACCTCTTTTGCCAGCTGGGCCATAATTTGCTCCACCACCTGGCGCACCAGCTGTCGGGCGGCGTTCAGCACGTCAGGATTCATCAGATGTTTGGTATGCAGCACCGCGCGCAGCAGGCTTTCGGAGGGTTGAATTCGTTCCAGCACTTCCAGATTCGTCACCACCTCGTCAATGCCGTAGCGCAGCACCGCATCGCTCTCCAGCCGCTCGATAACCGGCTGCGGAAACAGCGTATGAATGGCGTTGATCCACTCCGGCGTCGTCAGGTCGGACTCTTCCAGCCCGCCCAGCCGTTCGCCCCGCTGCAGCCGTTGCGGATCGCGGCCGTAAAGCCACTCCAGGGCCCGGTCTACCTGGCGGGCACGCTCGTCGAGACCGCCGAGGCTATTGTCGGCGGCCGGGCCCAGAATCAGCCGCCAGCGCTGGAGTTCACGGGTTGTCAAAATATCGGATAGCGGATGCATTAGCGTCCTCCCCAGTGGCGAAGCGCCGCCAGCGCCTGCTGCTCCAACAGCTGGTGATGGATTAACCGCTGCGGCGAGCAGGAAACCGGCGCCTGTAGCGCATGGGTCGGCAGCATGGTCATGTGATAGTGATCGAGCACCTGGCGGGCCAGCGCGCCGCGTTCGCGGGGCGGCAGCCAGGCCATCGCCGCGCGTAAATCCGGCAGCGCGAGAATAAACTCCTCTTCCGCCAGACGGGTGAGACGCTCGCTGAAGCCAGCGATAAAGGCGGGCTGACAGGCAAGCTGATGGCGGGCCAACGCCAGCATGCCATGTACCGCCTCTCCCAGACGCTGCGCGGGCAGCCGCGTCAGCAGGGCCAGCGCCGTTTCAGCGGTAGCGGCGGGGTGCTCGAGACGCATCAGCGCGCCAAGCGCCGCGCCGCGGTCGAGCGGTGCGGCATCGGCTGCGTGAATTCGCCGTTCAAGCAGCGCGAGAGCGGCGCTGAGCGAAACGCCCGGTAAAACGCTGCCGCTGTGGAGATCGCGCAGGATGTGGCACAGGGTCTGCCAGCTATGCAGATGGGCGTGAAACTGCTTCTCGTCGGCGACGCCGCTGGATTCGCAGAGCCACAGCGTCCGGTCAAGCGCCGCGCTGAGCGTGATTTCCAGCACGGCGGCGTTCTGCATGCCGCCGATGTCATCCCGCTGCCAGAGGGCATACAGCACCTCCAGCGCCGGCCCCATTTCGGCAAACTGGCTCTCTTCGGCAATCAGCTGCGCCAGCTGTTCCAGCATCTGCTGGCTAAAGGTGGCGAGCCCCGCCAGCGCCGCCTGATTGAGGCTGGCGGCGAGGCTTTTGATGCCAAAGGAGGAGAGAATATTCCCTTCCAGCCGCCGTCGCGCGGCATCCGCGAGGGAGGCGCCGTAGCGGGCGGATTCAATCAGGACGGCATGCTGTTCCATGGTGCGAAACACTCCCCAGCGCTCTTCGCCATCGCCGGAAAGGGCTACCGCGCTGCCGGTTCGCTGCTGGAACCCGGGGATCTCAAGAATGGCCAGCCGGTGTAATACCTGACTTTTCGCTAATCCGTCGGGCGCAAAGCGGTTGAGGTTCAGATTCGCCGGCGGGGCAATCCCGACGCGCGCCAGCTCGCGTTCGACGTCCTGCGGCAGCGGCGGCAGCGGCGTTCCCGGCGCGAGCTTGCCGAAATCCGCCCCCGCCAGCGCATCCACGATGGTCAGCAGAATAGGATCGGTTTGCGGATGGATGGCGCCGCGATAGCTCCACGGCAGCGGGGCGTTTAGCGCTTCTTTGATTAACGAGCCCGCCAGCGCGTCAAGCCAGTCGCAGCGCAGGGGCTGGGTATGGCCGCGCATCCGGGCCAGCGCCATGGCGCGCAGATGGGCGGCTGCCAAATCGGCGGTTGAGGCCGGAAGGCGATGCTGACGCAGGCGGGCGAGCAGGGTTTTCAGCAGCTGTTCCCCGGCCTGCCGCTGACCGAGCTGCCAGCACCAGCGCTGCCAGACCGGCGCCGGCATCCCGGAAAGATAGCCCGCCAGTACGTCCAGCCGCTTTTCGCTGTACGGCGTCAGATAGCAGCCGGTGACGGCATCGGGCGTCGGCGGAGGCGGTAATGCCGGCTCCTGCTCCTGCGCCGGGCAGTTCCGCCACAGGGTAGCCAGCGCCGGAGCGTGCCAGCCGCCGCAGACCACCACCACCGGGCCGTTATTTTGCCGCATCGCCCATGCCAGCCAGCGGGCCATATAAGCTTCCCGTCGCCGGCTGTTTTCGCCGCCGCCGCTGTCGCCGCGTAGCTGGACAAACCAGGTCTCCAGCGCCTGTTTCAGCCCGGCGCGCTGGTTTTCATCTTCGAACAGATGGTCCCACAGCGCGTCGGTATTCTCCATGCCGCTGACCTCGAGCAGGCGCTGATGGTCATCGGCGCGGCGGGCGTCAGAGGGATCGCTGTCGTTGTCGTCCTGCGCCCAGACGGGTAAATCGATAAAGCGGATATGCGCCCCCGTTGCCCGCGCGGCCAGCAGCGCCTGCCACTCCGGCGAGAATTCGGCGAACGGCGTCCAGGCGCTGCGTCCTGCCGCGCCGCCATGCTGCTGCTGGCAGTAGCTGTAGACGGCGATGGGCAGCTGATGGGGTAAAAAAAGCTCGTCCAGGCGATGGTTAAAATCCGCCGGACCTTCAATCAGAACGTAGCGCGGGCACACGCGTTCTATTCGTTCTTTCACCAGGCTGGCGCAGGCCGGGCTGTGGTGACGAACGCCGATGATTAACGGCTGTTCTGGCATGCGTGTTCCCTCACGGCAGGCGGTGGCGGGCCTGATAATAGGCCTGCCAGTGGGCTTCTTTATGCGTGCCGACGCGTTGTTCAAAATAGCGGCGCAGGCGGGCGCGGTCATCTTCATTGTCTTTCACGATGGTACCGGCGATGCAGTCTACCAGGTCGGCGGGTTCGCCGGCGCGACCGGCGAGGAACCATGCCCGCACGCCGACGGCGTGGGCGACGTTGACCGCTTCGGCGGTGGACATCACCGCGCTGAGGGTATCCATCGCGGTTTTCTTACCCCCGTCGGCGCGCAGATCGCGGAAGGTCTGGATCAGCAGTTCCAGTACGACATCGGGGACTTTATGCGGGATGCCGCTATGCTCCAGCAGGCGGGCCGACGCGTTAGCCACCAGTTCCAGCTCCTGCTGAAAATCCATAATCGGAAAGACGGTTTCGAAGTCGAAGCGGCGTTTTAGCGCCGCGCTCATTTCGTTAACCCCGCGATCGCGGGTATTGGCGGTGGCAATAATATTAAATCCGGCGCGGGCATAGAGCTGGCTATCGTCGCCGGTTAGCTCCGGGATCGCCATGACGCGGTCGGATAGCATCCCCAGCAGGCAGTCCTGAACCTCCAGCGGCGTGCGGGTAATCTCTTCAAAGCGGACGATTTTACCGTCACGCATGCCCTGATACAGCGGGGCGGGCACCAGCGCCTGCGTCGACGGGCCTTGGTTTATCAGCAGCGCATAGTTCCAGGCATATTTGATTTGATCTTCGGTAATCGCCGCGCCGCCCTGAATGGTGAGCCCGGCGTCGCCGCAGATGGCGGTGGCCAGCAGCTCCGAGAGCAGCGATTTAGCCGTACCCGGCTCGCCGACCAGCATCAGGCCGCGCCCGGTCGCCAGCGTGACCAGCATCCGCTCGACGGCGGCCGGACTCATGACCACCTTGCGGCTAATGTCGCGAGCGCTATCGCCAAGGATAAACGCGCGCGCCGCAGGCAGGCTTAGCTGCCAGCCGGGCGGGCAGGGGAAACAGTCGTTCTGCTGCAGCCGGGCGAGCTCATCGGCGTAAAGTATGGCGGCAGGGGGGCGCTGAAGATGTGGTTCCTGTTGTATCATCGTTTCTTCCTTAAAGAGACCGCGGTAATGGGAGCATTTTTATCCTATGTGCAGCGAATAGCGTAAACGCGCTTTGCTTATCCACGGAAAATGACCTCAATCGTGCTTAGCGCCTCGCTGAGATCCTGTGGATCGAGCTGTGAGAACGCAGCGGGCCGTTCGCCATCATAGAGTCTGATGGCGGCAAACCGCTGAGGAGCCTTCGCATCCATGTTGTAGTGCACGAACCCTGGCGTGATTTCCAGAATCAGTCGATGCCGCCCGACATCGTAGCAGAAACGGTTTTCAGCGCCCTGCCACCAGCCGCGACTGCGGATGCCCAATAATTGCCCGCAGGTTGTTGATTTTCCCTGCCAGCGCGTAAGCTCGCTGCGGGCGGTTTCTTCCGCCAGCAGCTGCACCGTCTGGCGCGTCAGCTGGCGGAACGGTGGCAATAGCTGATAATCGGCAAAAATTTGGCTAAATGCTGCCCGCGTCGCGTCATCCATTTCCAGCGGATGAACAAGGCCGAACAGCGCCTCTTCCGGTAGAGCGATAGGGTCATCCTGGCCATCGCAGAATTCCTCTTCCGCGGCGACGCGAAAGGCGTTGAGCAGGCGACGGGGTTCACTGGCGGCGTAGATTCCCCATACCAGGCGCCGGGTAAGATTGTTGGTTAGCGGATGATCGACAAACAGCGATTGAAACTCCGTTCGCGTCCAGCGCCGCGCCAGCCGCAGGGCATTTTCCAGATGCGGCAGCAGGCGTTTGGCCACCTGGGCTGCGTCTTTTTTCAGGCCTTTCAGCCTGGCCAGCGCTTCCGCGGCTTTTACCTGGTCATCTTCGGCGCGCAGGCGCGGCAGGCTCTTTTGCCGCGCTCCCTGCTGGTCGTAAATCACCGGCAGCAGATTTTCATCAAAACGGACATAAAAGCCGCGGGAACCAAAATCAAAAGCCAGCGTTTGGGGATCGTCCTGCCCCAGCGTAGGCGTTAGCCGATCCTGCAGCTGCTCTTCGCTGAGATCGCGGGCTTCGGCGACCTCTTTAAGAGACTGCCTGGCGCTTTCGCGCAGCGGGCGGGATTTGGCGCCCTGCGCGATGTGGTGCAGCTGCAGCAGCGCCATATCGCTGCCGATGCGGGTGAGAAGATGCAGCCCGCTGGCGGCGCGGGCGGATTTCCCTTCCTGCGGCCAGGCCAGGATAAGCTGGGTTAAATCACGCACTGTCGCTTCATCGCCAAAAATCCCCAGCGCCTGAAACGCCCAGTTATCTTTGGCTGGGGCTCCGGCAGTCTGCCATGCGTTAAATAAATCCCAGACGAAAGCGGCCAGCGATTGGGGCTGGCAGGCGGCTTTGGCTAAATCCAGCCCGCCGTAATGATGGCCGCCCTGGGCGAAGCGCAGCATTTCGCCAAAGATCTCCAGCGCATCGTCGGTCAACGGCTGGTCGGTGCCGATAAGCCGCGGCCTGCGCCAGAGCGTCGGTTGCCAGAAGTCAGGCACTTTTGGAATGCGGACAGGGTAGTTGTCCAGCGGATCCTGCGTCAGCAGCTGTTCCAGCTTCGTCCACAGTGCCGGTTCGTTCCAGCGTTGTGCTACCGCTTTCAGCCGTTCATGGTGGCCTTCCTGGTACAGCAGACGCAGCGCGTTAATAGCCGCCTCGCGGCTATCGCCCGCTTTATCGAACGCCAGTGGGATTAACGCGGCGGCTGCGTGCTCCGGCCACTGCAGGAGCCACTGACGAGCCAGTTGGCTGTGCGCCTGCAAGCGTCGCCAGACGCGGGCCATCGGTAGCGCCAGCTCCGTTGCGCCGAGATGCGTCAGCAGGGGGAAGATCTCCTTTGGCCGATGCTGCAGCGCCAGCAGCAGGCCGGGTAGGGCATCGGTCCCGAGAATGCTCAGCGCATATTCGGCGCCGACAAATCTAAAGTTAGCGGCATTGATGCCCTGCCAGGCCACCAGCGCCCGCTCGCGAGGCAGCTGCATAAGCAGATAAAGATTCCAGCAGTCGTTAGGGTTGTAGGCCTTTACCAGGTAATCCCCCCATGCCTCCAGTAGCGTACCGATATCGAAGTTTTGCAGTGCGTGGCAGGCGTTGCCCCACCAGACATAGCGATGAAAATATTTCTCCGTATCGAAATGGTCCCGCTTGCCGCATAACGTGTACTGGTGGAACAGGTATTCAATACTCTGAAAGCCCAGCTCCTGCATGACGATGGTGCAACCTATGCTGGCGAGACGTTCATCGAGCGGAAGGTTATTAAAGAAACAGGCGGGTTTGCTGGCAGCCAGCGCTTCCCGCTCTCCTGGCTGCCAGTGCTCCTGAGGCGCAACGGTCAGCGACGTTAGCGCAAAACGCGGGGGCGCGACTTTTTTCTTTTTGCTGCGCCACGGCGGCGAGCGCAGGATCTCCGGCAGGCAGGAGCGATCGGTTGCCAGCGTAACGTCTGAAGGCATCGATGGTCGGCTGGCCGCCAGAAGTTCCTGTGCCTTCGTGCTTAGCCAGGGAGTAACCTGCTCAGCCAGCTGAGGATGCGTATTGAGCAGCGTCCGCAGCAGCATTCTCCAGCTTTCTTCACGCTTTTTCTGCTGCTGCGGACGCTTTTTCTCTGCGATCTCAGGATAGCCCGGACGAGCGGGCGGTTCCGGCAGCGCCAGCAATTCCGCTACAGCGGCCAGAGCGGCATGGGGATATTTTTTGGCGAATGTTGACACGCGCTGCTGGCTGGGTTTGTTTTTATCCGCCACCAGCAGCAGCAGCCGGATAGCCTGCGGATGGTTAATTTGCGCCAGCAGGCTGCCGCAGTCATCCCGGTGCGCATATATCGCCAGCCTGGGGATCGCCGCCAGCCCCTGCTCGCGCAGCAGGGCCGCGCAGGCGGAGTAACCGTAGCGGTTTTCGTCGCACATCTCGCTGGCCTGACAATCGGTAAAGACATCAAGCCAGCAGGATTGCTCCAGTACTGCCAGCTTAGCAGGATCTGTCGCTACCGCTTTCAACCACTCGCTTGATGAACGGCTGGCGTATTTATCAGCGTCGAGCAGGCTATTCGCAACGTCCGGTCGTTCCGGCAACAGCAGGGCAATAAACGGTTTACGATTAAGCTCGATATCAGGGAGCGCGCGGATAAGTTTGTCAGCGCAGCGTAGCCAGATCGCCTCTTCAGCCAGCGAAAGGTGTTTTCGCAGACGCAGATCGAATTCGTGGTAAGTATCGCAGCGAAAACCGTACTGGTACGCTTTTTTCGGATGAGAAAAAACGATGCTGGGTGGCTGAAGATTGCTGTGGGTCACGGTGATAAATTGCCGTTCAATCACCACTTCGGTGGCATATTCCACGCCCCTTAGCTGGACGATTTCATCGAGTAGCTCGGGACTGTCATCTTCTGCCAGCCGGGTAAGCGCCGCCAGCGCGCGGGGGGGCATTGCCGGTTTGGCTTCGCCCACATAGCCGACCGCCTGCGCAATAGCCTGCCGCCATTCGGCAGTGCATGTTTCATAGTCCCACGTAAGGGCCTGAATATGCTGATAGCGCGAGAGAATATCGTTCGCCAGTCGTTGCAGGCGTCCCTCTTCGATCGGCGGTACCGGGTCGCCAGGCCAGCGGCGATGGCTTAACGGTTGTTTGCCCTTTTTAAAGGATAGCTCCAGCTGCGCGTCATCCGCCAGCCATGGCGGGAGTGCTGTGTTGTGCATAAACGTTCCTTGTGTTACTCAAACAGCCCGTCGATATCGTTAATCAATTCGCTGAGGGTGACGTTATCCAGCACCGAAAACGTGGCCTGCTGTTTGCCGTTGCCGCCCCAGCCGTACTGGTGCGCATTTTCGGCACACAGCCATATTTTGCTCAGCAGCTGCTCGGCGCTGAGTTCATCCGGCAGCAACCCGACGGCAAAGCCTTCGTCGATTTCCATCACCAGCGTCCACTGGCCCAGCGGTTTAAGCATCCAGCCAATCCAGCCTGCATCCTGCGGTTCGCCGCGCAGCCAGCCTTTATTCGCCAGCCCTATTACCCGCCCGCTCGGGCATTTGCGCCCGGCCCAGCGGGTCAGCTCGGTGGCCGCCAGTTCGGCGGTCGTCAGGGTGTAGCAGCTGCGGTCAAGCTGGTGGAACGGCGGCAGCAGCTCATAATCGGCGAACAGCTGACCGAAGGCGGCGGCGTCTTCCGCGGGCATTTCCAGCAGATGCGGAAGACCGATTTGGACCGCGCCTTGCGGCAGGGTGAACAGATCGTCATCGGCGTTACCGTAGCTGTTGTCTTCCGCCACGCGGAAGCAGGCCAGCAGCCTGTTTTCGGCGTCGTAGACTCCCCATACCAGGCGGCGGGTGAGGTGGCAGACCAGGGGATGATTAACCAGAAACTGCCGGAAGTTTTCCACCGTCCAGCGGCGACGCTGGCACATGGCGGACTCCATGCGCGCGATTTGCTGGGCGGCAATCGTGCGGGCGTCTTTTTTCAGGGCTTTGTAGCGATTAACGGCCTCGGTAGCCAGCGCCTTATCATCGCTTTTATTCGGCTTCGGCAGGTCCTTAAGGCGGCTGCCGTTTTCATCGCGCACGTACGGCCTGAGGGCTTCATCAAAGCTAATGATAAAGCGCCGCGGGCCGAAATCGAGGGTCAAGGTTCCGTCGGCGTTGAGTCCCAGATCCGGCGCGAGGCGGTCCTCCAGCTCTTCCACGGTCAGCGCGCGGCTTGCGGCGATATGGCCGATTTTCTCTCTGGCGCGCTCCTGCAGGGCTTTGAACTTGAGTTTCCCGGCGATGCCGTTCAGCTGCATCAGGGCGATATCGGTGCCGATGGCGGCGAGAATATCCAGCCCGACGGTAGCGCGTTTATGTTGGGATTCTCCCGGCCAGGCGCGGATCAGCGGGGTGAGCGCGCGGGCGGTATCGTCGTTACCGAAGATGCCGAGCGCGGTAAAGGCCCAGCTCTCTTTCGACGGCGCGCCGGCGGTTTGCCAGGCGCTGAACAGATCCCAGGCGAAGGCGGCGAGTGATGCCACGGTACAGAGATCTTTTACCTGCTGCAGGCCGGGGTAAATACCTTCCTCTGACGGGAAGCGCAGCATTTCGCCGAGCGTTTTTAATGCGTCGTCCGGCAAGGCAAGGCCATTTTCCCGCAGCAGCGGTCGCGCCCACAGCGCGGGCTGATAAAACGCGGGCAGCGGCGGAATTTTCGTCGGATGGTTATCCAGCGGATCGAGCGCCAGTAGCGCGCCGACCGCCGCCATCACCTCCGGCCGATCGTAGCGGCGGGCAACCTGTTCAAGCAGCGGCTGATGACCGTTATCCATCAGCATGCGTATGGCCAGGCGCGCACTGTCCTGCGCTTCGCCCGCTTTGCCGAGAGCGGCGGGCAGCAGGCCGGCAATGGCGTGCTCCGGATAGGCCAGCAGCCACTCGCGCGCCTCTTCGCGCAGCGTTTTCAGCTTGTGAAAGGCGCGGGCGACGATGGGGGCCAGTTCGCTGGCGGCAAACCAGATAGCGACCGGTAAATTCTCCTGCGGATAGCGGGACAGGGCGTGAATAAAACCCGGTAGCCCGGCAAGACGCAGATAGGCCATCACATATTCCCCGCCGGTATGGGGCTCTTTACTCAGCGAGCTCCAGGCATCGGCTGCCCGGCCGGCGGGCAGCGCGGTGAGCATATAAAGATTCCACTCCCCCGGATAAGGGGCGTGGTAAGCGTGGAATTCGGCGATCAGCGCGGGATAATTCTGCCGCCGCCAGGCATCTGCTGCGGCGTCGGAGGCGTGTTCATAGCGATTGTTTTGACGGCTCCAGACCCTGAAACCCAGGCGCGTAAGGTACGCTTTCTCACTCTCCTGTTGGCTCATCTCCACCTGCTGCGCGTACCAGCTCCGCTGGGCGAGAAGCGCGTTGGCCGCCTCTTCCGTCAGCATACAGGCCGGTTCTAAAGCCAGCGGCGTTAAGATTAGCTGAGGGATCGGTGATTTTTTCTTTTTCGCCGTCCACGGGGGCGAAACCAGCACCGGCGGCAGAATATCGGCCCCGGCGCAGTCGACCCGCTGGCTTAACTGCCGTTGGCAGGCTGCCAGCAGCGTTGCGGCCTGCGACGAGAGCCACGGCGAAATTTGCGCCGCCAGCTCCGGCTGCGCGCTCAGCAGGGTCATCAGCATAATGCGCCAGCGCTTCTCTTCTTTCTGCGCCAGCAGTTCGGCCAGCGCCGCCAGCGCCGCGTGCGGGAAGCGGGCGCTGGCGCGGGCCATCCGCTCGTGGCAGCGTTTGCCTTGTTCGCTCACCCGTATCAGCTGCATCAGCGCCTGGGGATGGTTCACGCCGCTTACCCGCTCTCCGCACAGGTCATCGTGAACGTAGGGCGCAAAGCGGGCGATACCGGCGACGCCCTGTTCGCGCATCACCGTCGCGTTCCAGACGCTGCCGTGGTAATAATCGTTAAACAGATTTTCCGTCTGGTAAGGCTCCAGCGCTTTGACCACCTGCGGGTCGCGGGCGACGACCTTCAGCCATTCCGCCGTCTTCACATTTTTGTGCGCCAGTACCCGACGGGCGATATCGTTCACGATATCCTGGCGTTCCGGCAGCAAGAGCGCCACCAGCGGCTGTTGCCCGATGGGCATATCCGGCAACGCGGCGATCAGTTTATCCACGCAGCGCCGCCAGAGCGCCTCATCCGCATGAGCCAGATGGGCGCGCAGGCGCACGTCGAGCAGCGCCGGCCCGCGCGCGCGGGTGGGCTCGGCGCGGAAAGTCACCTGAAGGGTTTGATAATTATAATCAAACTCAATGTGCTGCAGGGCGATAAACATCTCGATGGCATATTCCAGACCGTAAACGTAAACAATCTCGTCCATCAGACAGGCATTATCAGCGCTGCGCCAGCCGCGGCGCGTGGCTACCGCCACCTGAACCGCCAGCGCCGCGGGTGAAAGCGGGCCATCGGTCAGGGCCTGGTTGATGATTTGCTGCCAGTACGCGGAGCAGTCGGCAGAGTTAAAGGTGACGATATTCACTGATTGTTTGTGGATCTCGTTGCCGAGGTCCATCAGTTTGCTATTTTCAGGCGCGGCGATCGGTTTACCGGGAAAGAGGCGAGAAGGGAGCACCTCTTCAAGCAGCTCATCCGATAAAAGCAGTTCGCCATCGTCCGCCAGCCACGGACGGGTGATGTCTGCGGGCGTTGAGGCGTATTCGGGCTGTGGGGCGGCTGGTGGCGATGCGGGTAAGGCAGGCTGCTCGGTGCGAGTATCTTCAACGTAGCCTTTGCGGGTTTTTTCGTTAATCAATTTGACTTCAGCCTTGCTGGCCGCCGCCGCGTCGGCAAAGGTTTTGATCTGGCTCTGCCCGTGTGTGCCAACCTTGCCCCAGCGTAGATGCAGCTCGTGGCCCTGCTGCTCAATCGCCCAGAATTTATGTGATTTTTCGTCCTGATAAATAAAGGTTTTCATCAACGTCCCTGTGTTTTTATCCAGCCTGGCGTTGATGCTAACAGCTATTGACAGGAACACCGAGGGTGGGGGTAGCAAGAATACAATTTTCAGAATTTATAAAATAAAAAAAGCGCTGCCGGAGCAGCGCTTTATGCGTCATTACTTGACCTGCTGGCCCGGCTGGGCGCCGCTGTCCGGGCTGAGCAGGAAGATATCTTTCCCGCCAGGACCCGCGGCCATCACCATGCCTTCAGAAACGCCGAAGCGCATTTTGCGCGGCGCCAGGTTGGCGACCATCACCGTCAGGCGGCCAATCAGCACCTGCGGGTCCGGGTAGGCGGAACGGATGCCGGAGAAGACGTTGCGCTTCTCGCCGCCGAGATCCAGCGTCAGGCGCAGCAGCTTGTCGGAACCGTCCACGAACTCGGCGTTTTCAATCAGCGCGATGCGCATATCGACTTTGGCGAAATCGTCAAAGGTGATGGTTTCCTGAATCGGATCGTCCGCCAGCGGGCCGGTGACCGGCGCTGACAGCGCTTTGACTTCTTCTTTCGACGCTTCGACCAGCGCGTCAACCTGCTTCATCTCAATGCGGTTGTAGAGCGCTTTGAAAGCGTTAACCTTGTGACCGAGCAGCGGCTGCTGGATAGCATCCCAGCTCAGTTCGCCGTTGAGGAACGCTTCGGCGCGGGCGGCCAGCTGCGGCAGGACCGGCTTCAGCCAGGTCATCAGCACGCGGAACATATTCAGGCCCATGGTGCAGATGGCCTGCAGGTCGGCGTCGCGCCCTTCCTGTTTAGCCACCACCCACGGCGCCTGCTCGTCAACGTAGCGGTTCGCCACGTCGGCCAGCGCCATGATTTCGCGGATAGCTTTACCGAACTCCCGGCTGTCCCACGCTTCGCCAATGCTTGTTGCCGCATCGGTAAAGGTTTTATACAGCTGAGGATCGGCCAGTTCGGCGGACAGCATGCCGTCGAAACGCTTGTTGATGAAACCGGCGTTGCGCGAGGCGAGGTTCACCACCTTGTTGACGATATCGGCGTTAACGCGCTGCACGAAGTCTTCCAGGTTCAGGTCGATGTCATCGATACGCGACGAGAGCTTGGCGGTGTAGTAGTAGCGCAGGCTGTCTGCGTCAAAATGATTCAGCCAGGTGCTGGCCTTAATAAAGGTGCCGCGCGACTTGGACATCTTGGCGCCGTTGACCGTCACGTAGCCGTGAACGAACAGGTTGGTCGGTTTGCGGAAGCTGCTGCCTTCCAGCATCGCCGGCCAGAACAGGCTGTGGAAGTAGACGATATCTTTACCGATAAAGTGATACAGCTCGGCGGTGGAGTCTTTCTTCCAGTATTCGTCGAAGCTGGTGGTATCGCCGCGCTTGTCGCACAGGTTCTTGAAGGAGCCCATGTAGCCGATCGGCGCGTCCAGCCAGACGTAGAAGTATTTGCCCGGCGCGTTCGGGATTTCGAAGCCGAAGTACGGCGCATCGCGGGAGATATCCCACTGCTGCAGTCCGGACTCGAACCACTCCTGCATTTTATTCGCCACCTGCTCCTGCAGCGCGCCGCTGCGGGTCCACGCCTGCAGCATTTCGCTGAACGACGGCAGGTCGAAGAAGAAGTGCTCGGACTCGCGCATCACCGGCGTCGCGCCGGAGACAACCGATTTCGGCTCGATAAGCTCGGTCGGGCTGTAGGTCGCGCCGCACACTTCGCAGTTATCGCCGTACTGATCCGGTGATTTGCACTTCGGACAGGTGCCTTTTACAAAACGGTCCGGCAGGAACATGCCTTTTTCCGGATCGTAGAGCTGAGAGATGGTGCGGTTTTTGATAAAACCGTTCTCTTTCAGACGCGTATAGATAAGCTCCGACAGCTCGCGGTTCTCGTCGCTGTGCGTGGAGTGATAGTTGTCATAGCTGATGTCGAAGCCAGCAAAATCGGTCTGATGCTCCTGACTCATTTCGCCAATCATCTGTTCCGGGGTGATACCGAGCTGCTGCGCTTTCAGCATGATCGGGGTGCCGTGGGCGTCGTCGGCGCAGATGAAGTTGACCTCGTGGCCGCGCATTCGCTGGTAACGGACCCAGACATCAGCCTGGATGTGCTCCAGCATGTGGCCGAGGTGGATTGAGCCGTTTGCGTACGGCAGCGCGCACGTTACCAGAATTTTCTTCGCGACTTGAGTCATAGTGGGCATTACATCTTCTATTGTAAAAAGGGGTTTCGATGTTACCGCAAAGGCAATAATTTGGTAAGCCCAAAGCTTATTGTGGGGGAATTATTCCCTTTAAGGTAAACTTAACGCACAAGATTCAACTCACAATAACAAAGGAGTCGGGATGAGTTCGCAATCCCAGGCCAAATCCCCCGAGCGTCTGCGCGCGATGGTCGCCGGGACCCTGGCTAATTTCCAGCACCCAACCCTGAAACATAACCTCACTACGCTGAAGGCGCTGCATCACGTCGCCTGGCTGGACGAGACCGTGCACATTGAAATTCAGATGCCGTTCGTCTGGCATAGCGCGTTTGAGGTGCTCAAGGAGCAGTGCAGCGCCGAGCTGCTGCGCATTACCGGCGCTAAAGCTATTGACTGGAAGCTGACGCACAGCATCGCCACGCTGCAGCGGGTAAAAAATCAGCCCGGCATCAACGGCGTGAAAAACATCATCGCCATCAGCTCCGGCAAGGGCGGGGTGGGTAAATCGTCTACCGCGGTCAACCTCGCGCTGGCGCTGGCGGCGGAAGGGGCGAAAGTCGGCATTCTGGATGCCGATATTTACGGCCCGTCGATTCCGACCATGCTCGGCGCGGAAGATCAGCGTCCCACTTCGCCGGACGGCACCCATATGGCGCCGATTATGAAATTTGGTCTCGCCACCAACTCCATCGGCTATCTGGTCACCGACGACAACGCCATGGTCTGGCGCGGCCCGATGGCCAGCAAAGCGTTAATGCAGATGCTGCAGGAAACCCTGTGGCCGGATCTCGATTACCTGGTGCTGGATATGCCGCCGGGCACCGGTGATATTCAGCTGACGCTGGCGCAAAACATTCCGGTCACCGGCGCGGTGGTGGTGACTACGCCGCAGGATATCGCCCTGATCGACGCCAAAAAAGGTATCGTGATGTTTGAGAAAGTCGAAGTGCCGGTGCTGGGGATTGTGGAAAACATGAGCATGCATATTTGCAGCAACTGCGGACACCACGAGCCTATCTTCGGTACCGGCGGCGCGCAAAAGCTGGCCGAGAAATACCATACCCAGCTGCTGGGCCAGCTGCCGCTGCATATCACCCTGCGCGAAGACCTCGACAAGGGAACGCCGACGGTGGTGGCGCGCCCGGAAAGCGAGTTTACCGAAACCTACCGCCAGCTGGCAGACCGCGTCGCGGCGCAGTTGTACTGGCAGGGCGAAGTTATCCCCGGTGAAATAGCTTTCCGCGCGGTCTGATTTTCCCTCCCTTCTGAACCGTACGGCACGTTGCGCCGTACGGTTTGTTATCGTATCCGCCCCGTTTTCTCTTTCCAAAATAATCACCGCGTGAATGATATAAGCGTTAAATATTACTTGTTTTTATTCACATTTAGCGATGTTGAGATTTGTCAATAAAACATATTGTTAACATTGTTTTCCGCTGGCGGTTGTGCGAGCTTGATTAGCATAGAAGTGAAGTATTTTAATTCGCCGTGACGATGTTTAATTTTGGCTGTGTGATTTGGCGAAACGTGGAAGTTATCAGTACTACGTCAATAAAAACGATGGAAGGAAAGTATAGCCGTAATACATTTCCGGAGTGCATGATGAACAATATTGCTCTAATCGTTAAGTTACGAGAACTGCTGGTTATTTTTATGCATACGCGCACGCTGCCGGAGAAAGCCGCAGACGCGTTACGCTATTGCCAGGAGCATCTCCCGATGGCTGAAATTCCGATTGGTGCTTATGGTGAATACAGTGATATTTTTGAACAGCTTGTTTTTTTATCGGATGAAAAGAGTCGTACTGCCCCGGATGATTTATTGCGTAGCGGCGGCGATTTGATATTAAGTATTTTAATGCTCTATGAGCACGTGGCTTCCGGTATTGCCGTCGAGGAATTTATGCATAAACAAAACCGCTTTAACGGATAGCATTATCGCATCGAAAAACAAAACGCCAGCGGCAGGGATAGCGCGCTGGCGTTCGGCTTTTAGCGATGGTAGAAAATCTCGCCATCATAGATTTTGAGGATTTTTCCCTCGGTTTCGGTAATCAGAACGTAGCTTCCGCCCATATAGGTCCAGCGGGTCCCGGCATCCGGGGCAGGCAAATTGCGCTGCTGCCACTGCTTGATGTTGTATTCTGGCGTGAGGTACAGCGGCGGTACGGTGTCGCCGATGTGGAATTGTTTGAAGTCTGCGGTCACCCCATCCAGCTCATATTTCTGTATACCTTCGCCGGACGCCGCCCACGCTCCGCTGGAGCAGGCCAACAGTACGCCCAGAAGCATCATTTTTGTTTTACGCATAATTTCCCCATTATTATCCTGGACACAAAATCGCAGCCTCGTATGATTCCTGATAGGTCAAGGAAATGGCAAGCATTGGTTTGGTTAAAAGTGTAAGCAAACGGTGATACGGCGACGTTTTTCATCGGGGCGCGTCTGTTTTGAGAATAATCCGGGGTGGGGAGTGGGTATGTTCAGGCTGGAAGATCTGGCATTGTTTGTCCGCGCAGCGGCGTTAAGCAGCTTCAGCGATGCGGCGCGGGAGGCCGGGCTGCAGCCCTCGCAGGTCAGCGCGGCGATAAAGCGTCTTGAAACGACGCTGAATATCCGTCTTTTCGCTCGTTCGACGCGAAGCTTACGCCTGACGCCGGAGGGCGAAACCTGGCTGCCTTATGCCACGCAGATGATCGATACGCTGCACGCCGGGCTGCAAAAAATCCACACGCCGGATGACGAAGTCCGCGGAACGTTACAAATCGCCGTGCCGTCTGACCTTGGGCGCAATTTGCTTCTGCGCGTGTTTCGCGATTTTCGCCAGCGGCATCCTGCGCTGCGCCTGCGGATACTGTTTTCCGATCATCGGACCGACGTGTTTAAAGACCCGGTGGACGTCGCGTTTCGCTACGGCGATAACGACGATGCCTCGTTTATTTCTCTGCCCGTTGCGCCGGATAATCGCCGGGTGCTGGTAGCCTCGCCCGGCTGGATAGCCGAAAACGGCGAACCGCAGACGCTGGAAGATTTGGCCCGACACAACGCGCTGACCTACGTGCTGCGCGGCAGAGCGTTCGACCGCTGGCCGTTGAGCCTGGAGGGGAAAGTCCATCACGTGCAGGTTTCCGGCACTATCGTGAGCGATGACGCCGAGGTGATACGCCGCCTGGCGGTTGCCGGGGAGGGCATCGCCTTCAAGTCTGAACTCGACGTCGGCGATGATATCCGCGAAGGGCGGCTGCGGGTGCTGTTGCCGCACTATCAAGGAGACGTGGTGCCGCTGAATATGATTTGCCCGCACCGTAAACAGCTTTCTCCCGCGGTACGGCTGCTGTATGACGCAGTGAAAGAAGCGTGCGAAGCGGTTAATTCCCGCGCGCCCTCTGCGGGCCGGTAGCACCGCCTGCGGGAACGGTGTCGGGGTGATAAATCGGCGTGGCTTTTTCCCGGTGGCGCTGCGCTGACCGGGCTACGGGTTCACAGCTGTCTGCGGGCCGGGAGCCCGGACAAGGCGCGCCAGCGCCGCCTCCGGGAACACGATTGGCACTAACCTTAATGCTTCACCAGCGTGGCAAAGTAGTACACCAGCGGAATTGCCAGGATCCACAGGCCAATCGGGATTTCTCGCCACTTCCCGGCGATGGTTTTGATCACCACATAAAACAGCAGCCCGCCGGCAATTCCGGTGCCGAAGCTATTGGCAATCAGCGTAATCATCACCATCATCAGCACCGGCAGGCCGTCGGTGAAGTTTGCCAGATCCACTTTGCGCAGGCCGCTGAACATATTCAGGCCGATCAGGATCAGCGCCGGCGCGGTCGCCTCTTTCGGAATCATCAGCGCCACCGGAGTAAACAGCAGCATCAGCAGGAACATCACCGCCGCCGATAGCGCGGTTAACCCGGTTTTGCCGCCGGCTTCCGCGGCCGCCGAGGATTCAATCAGCGCGGTCGCCGCCGGAATGCCCAGCCAGGGGCCAACGGCCGCGGCGATCGAGTCAACCATAAACGGGCGATTGATATGCGGCATATTGCCTTCTTCATCCAGCAGACCCGCTTCGCCGCCCACAGCCAGGGTAGTGCCCATGGTGGAAAAGAACTCTGAAGCGAAGAACACAAACAGGAACGGCAGGAAGGCGATATTCAGCGCGCCCAGCATATCGATTTGCCCCAGCACCGGCGTCAGCGAATGCGGCATATCGATAAAGCTGCCCGGCAGCCTGGTAACGCCCATCGGAATCCCGACCAGGGTGGCAAAGAGAATCGCCCACAGAATCGACCCAGGAATTTTTCTCGCCTGCAGGGCGATGGCCAGAAACAGCCCGCAGAGCGCCACCAGCGCCCCCGGCGAGAGAAAATCGCCGAGCATCAGGGCGTTGGTTTTGGCGTTGGCCAGCACCAGCCCGGCGTTACGGAAGCCCAGCACCGCGACGAACAGCCCGATGGACGCCGTCAGGCCGAGCTTGATCGACTGCGGCACCGAACGGGTCACCACTTCACGCAGGCCGAACTTCGTTAGCAGGAAAAACAGAATCCCCGACCAGCAGGCGATACCGAGACCGACCTGCCAGCCAATGCCTTCGCTGCCCGCCAGCGTGACGCCGACCAGCACCGAGCCGCCGATGCCCGGCCCGACGATAAACGGCAGGTTGGCATAAAACGCCATCAGCAGCGTACCGCCGACGAACACCAGGATCGTGCCGGTGGTTGCCGCGCCTTTATCCATCCCGCCAACCGCCAGCAGGCCGGGGATAACCACCAGCAGATAGGCGGCGGCGAGAAAGCCGGTGATGCCCGCGAGGCATTCGGTGCGCAGCGTACTGCCGCGGGAATACAAGGCAAAACGGCGCTCCAGCCAGCTACCTTGCGCGGATGAGTTAAGGGTATTGTCGGCCATGCTCAGGCTCCCTGATGATTATTGTTGTGTTCTGGGCGTTCCGGGATTTCCCGGCTCTCTATCAGCGGCTCGACTATCTGGCGAGTGCCGCCATCGGTCAAACCTAAATCCGTCAAATGCGGACCGGCATTACAGGCCAGGCAGGTACCCTCAATCGCCTTAAATACGCGGTAGGGCGGCTCCCAGTCGGCGATTTCCGCGCTCAGGTCGCGAAGCTCGCGGAACTGCCGCGCCAGCTCCGTGGCGGGTAAGTCGGAGAGCATCCCGGCAATCGGCATCGCTACGTGGGCGAGGATTTTTCCCTGCTGCGACAGCGCCATGCCGCCGCCGGATTCGATCAGCCGGTTTGCCGCCAGCGCCATATCGTCAGGATCGCGGCCGAGCACCACCAGGTTGTGGGAATCGTGGGAGTAGCTGGTGGCGATAGCGCCGCGCAGTTCGCCCCAGCCCTCTAATAGCGCAATTTGCGGTTTTGCTTCGTGGCGGCCGTGGCGATGCTTAACCCAAATCAGGCTAAATCCGTCCGGGATTTGCACTTTGCCATCGCGGACCTGTACCTCAACCTCTCCCCACTGGGTGAAGCGTGCGCCGCGGATATGCCGCAGGCGGGCGACGCCGTGGCGAATAGCGCCGACGCGAAGGATAAAATCGGCTGGGCTGAGCGGCGGCATCTGTAGGGTATCGCGCGGCGGGGTCACGCCGCTCGCCGACGGAATCGGCTCCAGCAGGGCGCCCGCGCGGGCAATCAGCTTACCGGCGACGTAAACTTCCCGCGCGGCGAGCTTTTCTAATGAATCGAAAACTACCAGATCGGCACGGCGTCCGGCGGCAATCAGCCCCAGATCGTTACGTTGCAGCCGGATCGCCGCGTTTAAGGTGGCGAAACGCAGGACGTCTGTTGCCGGCAATCCGTGCTCAATCAGGAGGTTGAGCAGGGCGATAATGCCGCCTTTTTCCAGCAGCATATCCGGCGGCACATCGTCGGTGCAGACGGTGATTTGCGAGGAGAGATGCGGCAACGATTTCAATGCGTTAACGATATCCGGCAGCAGGTAAGGGTGCGAACCGCGGATCTCTACCGTCAGCCCGGCGCGCAGTTTTTCCAGCGCATCTTCCGCCGAGGTGAGTTCGTGATCGGAGGTGACCCCGGCGGCGAGATAGGCCTGCAGATCCGCGCCGCTCAGGCCGCGCGCGTGGCCTTCAATCAGCTTGCCGCTGTCCAGGCCGGCCTGGATAATCTCCTGCATCCTCTCGCTGCCGTGCAGCACGCCATGCATGTCCATCACTTCGGCGACGCCGCAAACTTCCGGCCAGGCCAGCATGGTGGCCATTTCCGCGCCGGCGAAATCGGCACCGGACATCTCCAGCCCCGGCGTGGACGGCACGCTGGAGGGGGCGGCGACCATCACCTGTAGCGGCAGATGGCGGCTGGCGGCGACGGCGTAGCGCACGCCCTCAACGCCCAGCACGTTGGCCAGCTCGTGCGGGTCCCAGAATACCGCCGTCGTGCCCTGAGCCAGGACGATTTCGGCATAGCGTTCAGGCGGCAGGTGAGAGCTTTCAAGATGGACGTGGGTATCCATCAGCCCCGGAGACAGGAAACACCCCGCCAGCGAGCGGCGTTCGCGGGCATCGGAGCGGCTGCCGCGCGGGTGCACGCTGGCGATCCTATCGCCGACGATCCCGACATCGGCCTCGCGAATTTCGCCGGTGGCCATGTCGACAATCTGCGCGTCGGTTAATAAGAGATCGAAAGGGGATTCTCCGCGCGCGGCCTGCACGGCGCGGCGGCGAGTTTCAGCACTGCTGGACATAACAACTCCGGCACAAGGATAATGGGGATACTCTAGGGGCAGAGCAAACGTTTGCCCAGATGAATAAATTTATCGCCCGATAACCTCGGGTTATTCTGCATGCTCACCGTTGACGAAAACATGATGACCGAACCCTGGCAACGTCTGCCCGCGCTCTCTCTCAAGCAGATTCAGTACTTTGTGACCCTGGCCCAGCTGCGTCACTTCACCGACACCGCTAACCGGTTGGCTATCAGTCAGCCGGCGCTAAGCAGCGCGCTGCGGCAAATCGAGACGGTGCTGGGTGGTAAGCTGGTCAACCGCACCGCCTCGGCGGTCACCTTAACCGAACTGGGGGCGGCGATTTTGCCCCACGCCCGGCGGGTGCTGAGCGTGGCGCAGCTGGCGTTTCAGGATATGCAGCAGATAGTCGAGGCCGGCGGCGACGGTACGGTGCGTATCGGTCTGGTGCCCTCGGTGAGCTCGCTGCTATTTCCTCTGCTGCCGCAAACGCTGGCTCAGGCGTTTCCGCGCCTGAGAGTGGAGTTTCACGATCAGACTAACGACGCCCTGTTTTGCGAGCTGCAGTCGGGAAAGATAGATTTTGCCGTAGGCGCAATAGACCGTTCGTTACCGCCTGAGCTGCAGGTTTATCCTCTGCGCGAAGATCCGTTTGTGGCGGTGCTGCACTGCGACGATCCGCTGGCCGGGCAGCCGCATCTGCCGTGGAAGCTGCTCGCGGGGCGCGATATCGCGGTGTTCTCAAAGGGCAATATTCAGCGCCTGGTCGGCGCGCTGGCGGAGAGCCATCGCCTCACGCTGCAAACGCGTTATCAGGTTGACTATATTGAAACGCTTTACGGCCTGGTGCGTTCCCGGCTGGCGGTGGCGATTCTGCCTGAGCTTTATACCACCCACCTTCAGGATCCGGCGTTAAAGGTGGCGCAACTTCAGCAGCCGGCGCTGACGCGAACCGTGGCGCTGATGCGCGGGCCGCAGCCTCTGCCGCCGCTGATAGAAGCGTGTTTTACATTATTACTGAGTTCGCTGCGGGAAGTGAATCTGTAGAGGCCGTTGCTCTCTCAGCTTGTTGTGGTGAAATGCGAGAGAGGTAACGGAATAGTTTCTTGTGCCTTTTAAAATCAAATAGTTATGGCTCTTTAAAAACATCAATTTGTTGCAAAAATGTCGGTAGATTGTTCTTGGTGGATAAATTTATTATAAAACAATAAGATATGGTTAGTGTGTTCCCCGCGCCAGCGGGGATAAACCGCTCGATATTTGAGTCCTCAGCCAGACCAATGAGTGTTCCCCGCGCCAGCGGGGATAAACCGACAGCGCCATCTGAGCAGGAGGCGATCGATACGTGTTCCCCGCGCCAGCGGGGATAAACCGTTCTTTTGAGCAATACTACCTGAACCGTAAGGGTGTTCCCCGCGCCAGCGGGGATAAACCGGGAGCATTTAAAAATCTGCTGCTGCACGCGCCGTGTTCCCCGCGCCAGCGGGGATAAACCGAAATCCGCAGCCGCCGCGAAGTCGTTCGCGTGTGTGTTCCCCGCGCCAGCGGGGATAAACCGGTTATATCCCTTACCCAGGCTTCAAAAAGTTGGTGTTCCCCGCGCCAGCGGGGATAAACCGTGCGCGCGCTTCTTCTTCATCCGCTCCTTTGGGTGTTCCCCGCGCCAGCGGGGATAAACCGGGGCGGCCGGTAGTCGTCCTTTCCAATAATGAGTGTTCCCCGCGCTAGCGGGGATAAACCGAACAGCCCACAAAACTTTTTGCATGGAGCCGCGTGTTCCCCGCGCTAGCGGGGATAAACCACAGTCAATGTTTCCCGAACATGGTTCTAAAGAGTGTTCCCCCGCAGCTGGCCGCCGCGGGGGCTGATTTACGGCGTCACGATATTGAACCAGAACTCAAATTTATCCATATAGCCCAGCATCTCATCCAGCTTCGCGCCATCGCCGGTCACTTTCACTTCACCCTTATCTTGCGCCTGTTTTAGCGTTTCCTCTTTCAGGATGATTTTGTTCAGCGTGGCGCGTTCCAACGCAATGGTAGCATCCGCGTCCTTGGCTTCGGCATCGGCGGTGTGGTTGAGCACGCCGTTTTCCAGCTCCAGCTTATATTTACCGCCATCGTTACCCAGGTCGATATTGAACACCGCTTTGGCGGTTCCGGCTTTCTCACCATTAATATGCACCGCAAGGTAATCGAAGAACATTTCCGGGGTCATCGCCCGTACGGTATCCGGGCTGGCGGTGTTCGGCGTCGGGCCTTTCACTACGCCGTTGCGTAGCTCCTGAGCGCCGGTCAGGTAGAAATTACGCCACGGTCCTGATTCCGCCTGATAGCCCAGCTGCTCCAGGGCATCGGCTTCCAGATTGCGCGCCTCCAGATTACCAGGATCGGCGAAGACAATTTTACTCACGACCTGCGCTACCCAGCGATAGTTGCCCTGGTTGTAGTCCTCTTTGGCTTTCTTGAGGATAGCGTCGGCGCCGCCCATATAATCAACGAATTTCTTCGCCGCTTCTTCCGGCGGCAGTTCATCCAGCGTAGCCGGGTTGCCGTCGAACCAGCCGAGGTAGAGGACGTAAGTCGCTTTTACGTCATGGCTGACGGAACCGTAGTAGCCGCGGTTGGCCCAGGTGTTGGCCAGGCTGTCCGGCAGCTTGAATTTGGCGGCGATCTCATCGCGGGTCAGGCCCTCGTTGGCCATGCGCAGGGTCTGGTCATTGATGTATCGATACAGATCGCGCTGGCTCTTCAGCAGGTTAACCACGTTCTCATTGCCCCAGGTCGGCCAGTGGTGCTGGGCCATAATGATTTCGGCCTTGTCGCCCCAGCGTACGATGGCGGCGTTGATATATTTCGACCACGGCAGCGGTTCACGAATTTTCGCTCCGCGCAGCGAGTAGGTGTTATGCAGGGTGTGGGTGACGTCTTCTGCGGATTCAATCAGCTTCTTCTCTTCGATATACCACAGCATTTCCGACGGTGCTTCTGAGCCCGGCGCCAGCATAAAATCGTAGGTCAGCCCGTCGATGGTCTCTTTCTGACCATCTTTCTCGATGATATTGGTGGGAGCAATCAACGTGACGGTGCCGGCGGAGGTCGTGGTGCCGAGGCCTGCGCCAACCTGGCCGGTGGCATCCGGTTTCAGCAGGTTGCCGTACATATAGCTGGCGCGGCGGCTCATTACGTTCCCGGCCATAATGTTTTCAGCAACGGCGGCTTCCATAAAACCGGAAGGCGCGTAGATTTTGACTTTACCGGATTTCACATCGGCTTCATCGACCACGCCGCGAACGCCGCCGTAATGATCGACGTGGCTGTGGGTGTAGATCACCGCAACGACCGGCTTATTGCCGCGATTTTTGTAATACAGATCCATTCCGACCTTTGCGGTCTCCGCCGATACCAGCGGATCGACAACGGTGATGCCTTCTTTGCCTTCGATAATGGTCATGTTGGAGAGATCGAGGTTGCGGATCTGGTAAACGCCTTCGGTCACTTCAAACAGGCCGCTAATATTGATCAACTGGGATTGACGCCAGAGGCTGGGGTTGACCGTATCCGGCGCCTTTTCACCCTCTTTAACAAAGTTGTACTGCTGCGGGTTCCAGATAACGTTGCCCTGTTCGCCTTTAATCACCTCCGTAGGGAGCGCGGCGATAAAGCCTTTATGCGCGTTGGTAAAGTCGGTGTTATCGGAGAAGGGAAGCTGTTTGTACAGCGCGTCGTTTGCCTGTTTGGTTGCCGCGGCGGCTGCTTTGGGAGACGTTTCGGCCCAACTGGTCATGGGGAGGGTCGAAATGATTCCTGCCAGAGCCAGACTTATCATAATCGGTGTTAATTTCATCGGAATCCTCATGGGTTTACGCTGATTCACTCGTTAATTTCGATATGACGCCGGGTTACATCCTGTAACGCCTCCTAAACTATAAACACGTATCTGAAAAAGTGTTTATTTTGTTAATTATTTGATTTCTTATTGTTAAATTCAGATCGGCGTGCGCTCCTCTAACCGCGCCAGGCCAGCTTGCGTTGTCCCGCGACTTACCGTAACCTGCCCGCTGAGAACGTTTTTATCTCTCAATGACTCGGGGTGCCCTTCTTTGTGAAGGCTGAGAAAAACCCGTACCACCTGATCTGGATAATGCCAGCGTAGGGAAGTCAGAGACCGCAGGGTCGTCGCTTCTTCATCGCCTGGCGGGAGCAAACGATGTCTGACCTGCTGAACCCCGCGCATATCGCCCATCTGCGGCACCTTTTTCACCGTCATTCCCCTCTTGTGCACTGCATGACGAACGACGTGGTGCAGACCTTTACCGCCAACGTCCTGTTAGCGATTGGCGCATCCCCGGCGATGGTTATCGACCCGGACGAAGCCAGCCAGTTTGCCGCTATTGCCGATGCGCTGCTGATTAATGTCGGTACGCTGACCGTCGAACGCGCGGCGGCGATGCGTGCGGCGGCGCATAGCGCAACGCAGGCGGGCAAGCCCTGGGCGCTGGACCCGGTGGCGGTCGGCGCGCTGACCTTACGGACAGAATTTTGCCGGGAGCTGCTGGCGCTGCAGCCTGCCGCTGTTCGCGGTAATGCCTCGGAAATTATGGCCCTGGCCGGAATGAGCGGCGGCGGGCGCGGTGTCGATACCACCGATACCGCCGCCGCAGCGCTGCCCGCGGCGCAGGCGCTGGCCCGCCAGTTGAATACCGTGGTCGCGGTCACCGGCGAGGTCGATTACATCACCGATGGCCAGCGCACGCGCGCGGTCACCGGCGGCGATCCGCTAATGACCCGGGTAGTCGGCACCGGCTGCGCGCTATCGGCGGTGGTTGCCGCCGCTGCGGCGATGCCCGGCGATCGGCTGGAGAACGTGGCCGCGGCCTGCGGTCTGATGAAGCTGGCGGGGGGAAAAGCGGCGCGGCAAGGCGGCCCCGGCAGCTTTACTCCCGCCTTTCTCGATGCGCTCTACGCGGGAGGTGACCTGTGAAACGAATTAACGCGTTAACCATCGCCGGCACCGACCCGAGCGGCGGCGCTGGGATCCAGGCGGATCTCAAAACCTTCTCGGCGCTGGGCGCTTACGGCTGCTCGGTCATCACCGCGCTGGTGGCGCAAAACACCCGCGGCGTCCAGTCGGTGTACCGTATAGAGCCTGATTTTGTCGCCGCGCAGCTCGATTCGGTCTTCAGCGATGTGCGCATCGATACCACCAAAATCGGGATGCTGGCGGAAACCGATATCGTCGAGGCGGTGGCGGAACGGCTGGCGCGCTACCGGATAACCAACGTGGTGCTGGATACCGTCATGCTGGCAAAAAGCGGCGATCCGCTGCTCTCAGCCTCGGCGGTGGAGACGCTGCGCCAGCGCCTGCTGCCGCAGGTGTCGCTGATCACCCCGAACCTGCCGGAGGCGGCGGCGCTGCTGGATGCGCCACATGCCCGAACGGAAAAGGAGATGCTGGAGCAGGGCAGAGCGCTGCTGGGAATGGGCTGCGGAGCGGTATTAATGAAGGGCGGCCATCTTGATGATGCGGAAAGCCCTGACTGGCTCTTTACCCGCGACGGGGAGCAGCGCTTTACCGCGCCGAGAGTCCAGACCAAAAACACCCACGGTACCGGCTGTACGCTGTCGGCGGCGCTGGCGGCGCTGCGTCCGCGTTACGATGATTGGGGGCGAACCGTGGAGGAAGCCAAGGGCTGGCTCTCTGCGGCGCTGGCGCAGGCCGATTCGCTGGAAGTGGGGCACGGCATCGGTCCGGTCCACCATTTCCACGCCTGGTGGTAACCGGCAAGACAACGTGTCAGCAGACTATGCTGAAAAAATAGGCTCCCGGCTGGAAAATATGCTGAGTCGGTACCAGGCTTAACCTGCCCAAAATAATTGGGTTGGGAAAACGCATGCCGGTTTCGACCGGCACTTACGGGAGATAGCTATGACTGATATTACGCAGTTGCTTGGCAAAGATGCCGACACGCTTTTACAGCACCGCTGTATGACGATTCCAGCCGACCAGCTCTATTTACCGGGGGCGGATTATGTCGATCGGGTGATGGTGGATAACAATCGTCCGCCGGCGGTGCTGCGTAATATGCAAACCCTGTATAACACCGGCCGCCTGGCGGGAACCGGGTATCTGTCGATCCTGCCGGTCGACCAGGGCGTAGAGCATTCTGCTGGCGCCTCTTTTGCCGCCAACCCGCTGTACTTTGATCCGAAAAATATCGTCGAACTGGCCATTGAGGCCGGTTGTAACTGCGTGGCCTCCACCTATGGCGTGCTGGCCTCGGTGTCGCGCCGCTATGCGCACCGCATCCCCTTCCTGGTCAAACTGAACCATAACGAGACGCTGAGCTACCCGACCGAATACGATCAGACGCTGTACGCCAGCGTTGAGCAGGCATTCAATATGGGCGCCGTGGCGGTCGGGGCGACGATCTATTTCGGTTCCGAGCAGTCTCGTCGGCAAATCGAAGAAATCTCCGCTGCGTTTGAACGCGCGCACGAGCTGGGCCTGGTGACCGTGCTGTGGGCCTATCTGCGTAATTCGGCATTTAAGAAAGATGGCGTCGACTACCATGTTTCCGCTGACTTAACCGGCCAGGCCAACCACCTGGCGGCGACCATCGGCGCGGATATCGTGAAGCAGAAAATGGCGGAAAATAACGGCGGCTATAAAGCGGTGAACTTCGGCTATACCGATGACCGGGTTTACAGCAAGCTCACCAGCGATAATCCGATCGATCTGGTGCGTTACCAACTGGCGAACTGCTATATGGGCCGCGCCGGGCTGATTAACTCCGGCGGCGCGGCGGGTGGCGAAACCGATCTTTCCGACGCGGTGCGCACGGCGGTTATCAATAAGCGCGCGGGCGGCATGGGGCTGATCCTGGGACGTAAGGCGTTTAAAAAATCGATGGCCGACGGCGTGAAGCTGATCAATGCCGTGCAGGATGTCTATCTGGACGGCAAAGTCACTATCGCTTAAGCACTCGCGTCGTCTGCCTTCCCCGGCGGCGCTGCGCTTGGCCGGGCTACCGGTTCACCGCCGTCTGAGGATCGGAGCCCGGACAGGCGCGTCAGCGCCGCCTCCGGGAAGCTATGCAGAGCAGGGTGACCGGTTCACCGCCGTCTGCGGGCCGGTAGCCCGGACAGGCGCGTCAAGCGCCGCCTCCGGGATCCCGCTTATTCGCGAATCAGCCGCGCCGTGTGCTGTAGCGTTTTATACGCTTCATAGCGCCGCTGATGCTCGGCGCTATACTGCGCAACGCAGCGATAGGTTTTATCCACCCGCGTAAACTGCTTCATCGCTTCCGGCAGTGAAGGGGCGACTTTACCTGCTACCGCGCCGAGGATGGCCGAACCTAACAGCACCGGCTCGCTGCTGGCGGTGCTAACTACGGTAACGCCGCAGGCATCGGCTAATAGCTGGCGCACCAGCGGATGCTGCCCGGCACCGCCGCTAATGATGATATTCTCGCTGCGGATGCCGCACGTCTTCTGCGCGTCAATAATCTGCCGCAGGCCGTAACCGATCCCGCACAGCCCGGCGACGTAGAGCGCCATCAGGTTGTCCAAATCCCGTTCCATCCCCAGTCCGGCGATAATCGCTTTCGCATGCGGGTCGGCCAGCGGCGCCCGATTACCTAAAAATTCAGGCACCACGTGCAGCCCGGCGGCGAGGTTAACCGCCGCAGAAGGAGTTTCCACCTGCGCCAGCACGCGATCCGCCAGCCAGACCGGCAGCGGGAGGCCTGCGGATTTCGCCCGGTCGCGAGCCTCCGCCGCAGCCGGATGGAAGCTCAGCAACTGGTCGATGGCCGCCCCGGCCGCGCTCTGTCCGCCTTCGCTCAGCCACAATCCCGGTACCATCGCCGAATAGTAAGGACCCCAGACGCCGGGCACGAACACCGCTTCCTGAGTGGAAGTCATGGTGCAGGAGGAGGTGCCGAAGACGTAGGCCATATTGTTGACCGCGCCGTTCAGCACGCCGACGGTGCCGATGCCGCCCGCGTGGGCGTCGATCATACCGACCGCCACCGGGGTACCGACCGGCAGGCCCATCTCCTCTGCCGCCGTGGCGCAGAGGCCGTCGCCGCAGGGGGTTCCCGGATCGACAATCCGCTGGCCGATGCGGACAAAATCTTCATCCGCCAGCTCTTCGAGGCCAATCTGGCGGAAGTACCCGGCGTCCCAGCGTTGTTCATGCGCCAGGTAGGTCCATTTACAGGTCACGGTACACGCCGAGCGGGCTAAATCGCCGCTTGAGCGCCAGGTCAGATAATCCGCCAGATCGAAAAAGTGGCGCGCCTGCTGGTAAATGTGCGGGCGGTTCTCCTTCAGCCAGAGAATTTTCGGCGTTTCCATCTCCGGCGAGATTTTGCCGCCAACGTACTGCAGCACCGGGTGGCCCGTGGCGTTAATTTTTTCCGCCTGGCCAGTGGCGCGATGATCCATCCAGACGATAATGTTACGGTCCGCATCTTCCGAAGGCCCGACCGCCAGCGGCGCGTCGTTTTCGCCGATCACCACCAGCGAGCAGGTGGCATCGAAGCCGATACCGGCAATTGACGATGGAGCGACCCCGGCGCTGGCCACCGCCGTTTTAATGCAGTAGCACACCGCCTGCCAGATCTCGCGGCTCGACTGTTCCACCACATTTCCGGCACTGCGAAACAGGGTAATTTCCCGGGTCGCGTGGGCGACAAGGTCGCCCCGCAGATTGAACACCCCAGCGCGAACGCTGCCCGAACCGACATCGACGCCAATAATATGTTGCGTATCGCTTTGCATAAAATCCTCTCACACAGGCTGGTTGAACGGTCAGAGATCGACGCTGTTAGGCAGAATCACGATGTCGCGTACGGTGACGTTTTTCGAGCGCGTGACCATAAACAGTATCGACTCGGCCACTTCAATCGGCTGCATCAGGCTGCCGTTGGCCAGCGCTTCGTCCATTTTTGCTTTTGGCCAGTCGTCCAGCAGGGCGGTGACCACCGGACCCGGCAGCACGGCGCCGACGCGCACGCCGTACTGGGAAACCTGGCGACGGGTGGTATGCACAAACGCCTGGACGGCAAATTTCGACGCGGTATAGATAGGTTCCCAGATCACCGGCACCACGCCCGCGATAGAGCTGGTGAAGATAATGTCGCCGGATTTTTGCGCGATAAGATGCGGCAGGACGCTGCGCACGCAGCGGAAGGCGGCGTTGATGTTGAGATGCAGCACGCGGTCCCATACGTCCGGGTCGCCTTCAGCCACCGGCCCGCCGATATAGGCTCCGGCGTTGGCGTGGAAAATATCGAGACGTCCGGCAAGGCGTAAAATGCCCTGCAGCAGGTTATCAACCTGTTCCGCCTGCATCAGGTCAACCTGCAGGGCGAAGGCGTTTTCGCCTAGTTCAGCGACGATTTTGTTGAGCTTCTCGCCTTCGCGGTCGATAAGCACCACTTTAGCGCCAGCCCCGAGCAGGGTTTTCGCGCATTCGAGGCCGATACCGGATGCCGCGCCGGTGATAGCGGCGACTTTACCGCTGAGGGAAGTATTCATAGAGGAGACAGAGTGGTTCATTTTATAATCCTTTACAGAGTCAGTTGGCGCTAACGAACACGAGGGCATCACGTTCGACGCCAGGGGCGAAAACTTGTTAAGGTATTGAATATGAGCCTCATTATTTGATGTTCGCTGGAATATTAACGCTCAATGCGTGAAGGCTCCGGCGGGTAAAATGCAAGCTCAATCGATGAAGCTCATGTTGCTCCAGCTTCATCGATTGAGCAAGTGGGGAAATTAACAGCGAAATGATTTTGTGACGCAAGTTGGAAAAATGAAGAAAATCACGATTTACGACCTGGCGGAACTCTCCGGCGTTTCGGCGAGCGCGGTCAGCGCCATTCTTAACGGCAACTGGAAAAAGCGCCGCATCAGCGCGAAGCTTGCCGAAAAGGTCACGCGGATTGCCGAAGAGCAGGGATATGCCATCAACCGCCAGGCCAGCATGCTGCGCAGTAAAAAATCGCACGTCATTGGCATGATTGTCCCCAAATACGATAACCGCTATTTCGGTTCAGTCGCTGAGCGTTTTGAGGAGATGGCCCGCGAGCGCGGCCTGCTGCCGATCATTACCTGTACGCGCCGTAGCCCGGAGCTGGAAATTGAAGCGGTAAAAGCGATGCTCTCCTGGCAGGTTGACTGGGTGGTGGCGACCGGGGCGACCAACCCGGATAAAATTACCGCCTTATGCCAGCAGGCGGGGGTTCCGGTGGTTAATCTCGACCTGCCGGGTTCTCTTGCGCCATCGGTGATTTCGGATAACTACGGCGGCGCGAAGGCGCTGACGCATAAGATCCTCGCCAACAGCGCCGGGCGTCGTGGGACGCTGGCGCCGCTGACCTTTATCGGCGGACGCAGCGGCGACCATAATACCAGCGAGCGTTTACGCGGCTTTCACGATGCGCACCGGGAGCAGGGGCTGAGCGTGCCGCAGGAGAACATCCTGGCGCCCGGTTATTCGAAAGGTAAAGTCGAGGCCTGCCTACAAGCGCGGTTTGGCGCCGCGAAGACCTCATTGCCGGGGATATTTGTCAACTCGACGATATCGCTGGAAGGAGTGGTGCGTTGGCTATCGCAGGCGGGATTGACCGGCAGCGAGCAGCCGCCGATGGGCTGCTTTGACTGGGACCCGTTTGTCTATCTGCTGGGGCACGATATCGACATGGTGCAGCAGGACGTGCCGGCGATGCTGGAAGCGGTGTTTCAGATTATCGATTCCGGCGATGCCAGCCAGCAGCGGATTGAAATCCCGCCGCTGTTGATGAGCAGCCGCTGAGCCGCTTGCTGGCGGTTGACGTTAGCGCGTCAGCAGCCAGCGGGCGGTATGTTCATCGGTCACCAGGCCATTGATCCAGCCGCCTTTAAGCGCCGCCAGAATCGCCGGACGTTTGTACTCGCCGCACGCCACCGCGATACGCGGACACTGGTTCTGGCGAATGTCATAGCTGGTAATCATTCTGTTGATTTCGCTGTCAACCACGCCGCCTTCGGCATCGATAAAGCGCCCCATGATCTCGCCGATGCCGCCGCGGGCGGTCAGCTCATCCATCTGCGCCTGATTGATAAAGCCGTCTTTGAAAATCGGGCTTTGGGTACCTAATGGCCCAATGCCGACAAAAATAACGTCCGCCCGGCGGGCGACGGCGGAAACGCTGCAAAACAGCCGGCTGGTGCACCACATGTCGTACTCCTCCTGGGTCTGCGCGTAGCGCGGCGCGGGCCACTGATAGTACTTGGCCTTAATTTTGCTGGTCAGCAGCAGCGGGACGTCATCGTAATAGTTGCACTGGCCGTCGGCGTCCATGGCGCTGATCAGCGCCACGCAGCGGGTATTCTGGCTATCGAAATCGATGCGCTGCAGCGCTTTTTTCAGGGTCAGGCCGGAACCCAGGCCGATGATTTTCTCTTTATCATCCTGCAGATAGCGGGCCATCAGCTGATAGCAGCCGAACGACACGCTATCGAGGGTGCTTTCTTCGTTAAAGGCGGGCACGATATTGCACTCGATAAGCCGGTACTTCTCCTGCAGCAGCTGCGCGTAATCGAGGCAGTTAGCCACCGGATGGTGCAGGCTAATCGACACGATCCCTTCTTCTTTCGCGGCGGCGATCAGCCGCTGCACCACCGGCCTCGAGGTGCCAAGCTGGCTGGCGATTTCGCTCTGATTCTGCCCGGCGATGTAGTACATCCACGCGGCGCGGACCTTCTGATCCAGCCGGATATCGTCTTCTTTGCTCATGGTTTCCCGCCCTAAGTTGCTGGCCGCGGCGATAATTTCACCCGGCGAATACCCGCATTCTGGCCGTGGTCGGGATAACTGGCAAGCTTTTGCTCTTTTCTGGTCATTTGTAATTTTATTGGGTAATTGTTCTTTTGTGATCCATGGCTCTTATTTCGGTCAAATGATCAATTACAGTGAGCCCATCAACTCAAGGAGAGCAGAACATGAACAATCAATTCACATGGCTTCACATTGGTCTGGGTTCTTTTCATCGCGCTCACCAGGCGTGGTATCTGCATCGTTTGATCGCTTCCGGAGATAAGCGCTGGCATATCGCGGCGGGGAATATCCGCAACGACGCCGAGCAGGTGGTCCAGGCGCTGGCGGCGCAGGGGGGGCGTTACGTGCTGGAAACCGTCAGCCCGGAAGGGGAGCGCGAATATGAAGAAATCACCTCCATTCAAAAACTGCTGCCGTGGCAGGCCGGGCTGCAGCCGCTGATTAACGAAGGGGCAAACCCGCAGACCAAAGTTATCGCCTTTACCGTGACGGAGGGGGGCTACTACCTGAATACCCGCCATCAGCTGGAAACCAGCAATCCCGATTTGCAGGCCGATCTGGCAGGGGAGTGCAAAACCATTTACGGCACCCTCGCGCGGATTCTGGAAAAGCGCATGGCCGACAACGCCGGGCCGCTGACCCTGCTGAACTGCGATAACGTGCGCCATAACGGCGAACGCTTCCACGACGGTATGGTTGAGTTTCTGCAGCTAACCGGCAAGCAGGCGGTGATTGACTGGATGGCCGTCAACACCACCTGTCCGAATACCATGGTCGACCGCATTACACCGCGTCCGGCGGCGGACCTGCCCGCGCGCATCAAAGCGCAAACCGGTATTGACGATAAAGCGCCGGTGATGGGCGAGACCTTTATCCAGTGGGTAGTGGAAAACAACTTCCGCGATGAGCGCCCGAAGCTGGAAGCAGTCGGCGTGGAGATGGTTGCGTCGGTGATCCCTTATGAAGAGGCGAAAATCCGCATTCTCAACGCTTCGCATAGCTGCATCGCGTGGGCGGGGACGTTAATCGGCCAGCAGTATATTCATGAAAGTACGCTGACCGACTTCATCTACGCCATTGCCGACCGCTACGTCACCGAGGATGTGATTCCGTGCCTCGGCGATAACGGCATTGACCTGCCGACCTATCGTGACGTGGTGCTCAAGCGCTTTACCAACCCGTATATCCAGGACACCAACCAGCGCGTCGCCGCCGATGGCTTCTCGAAAATTCCGGCGATGATCGCGCCAACCCTCCAGGAGTGCTACCAGCGCGGCGTCCGCCCGGAAGCGACCGCCATGCTGCCCGCGCTGTTCTTCGTCTTTATGGAACAGTGGCATAAAGGAACCCTGCCGTATCAGTACCAGGACGGTATCCTCGACGCTCAGGCGGTACATGAAATGTTTGAAGCTCAGGATCCGGTGGCCCTGTACGCCCGCAATACAGCGCTGTTTGGCACGCTTGCCGACAATGCCGATTTCCTGGCGCTGATGCGCGAGAAGATCGCCGCCGTTTATACGCTGATTAAATAAGAGGTGGCTATGTATCTGGGTATCGATCTCGGCACATCGGAAGTCAAAGCGCTGGTCATTGATGAGAACAATGAGGTTATCGCCAGCCATAGCGCGCCGCTGAGTATTCAGCGTCCCCATCCGCACTGGTCAGAACAGTCGCCGCAGTCATGGTGGGAGGCGACGGAGTATTTGATGGCCACGCTGCGGGAAAAATGCGCCCAGCACTGGCCGGCTATTAAAGCGATCGGCCTTTCCGGGCAGATGCACGGCGCGGTCCTGCTGGATGCCGAGGGGGAGGTGATTCGCCCGGCCATTCTGTGGAACGACACCCGCTGCGCCGCGGAGTGCGCGGAGCTGGAAGAGATGGCGCCGGAGCTGCATCAGGTGGCGGGAAACCTGGCGATGCCGGGCTTTACCGCGCCGAAGCTGCTGTGGGTACGCCGCCACGAGCCGCAATACTTTCAGCGCACCGCCACGGTGCTGCTGCCGAAAGACTATCTGCGCTACCGGATGACGGGTAAGAAAGTCTCCGATATGTCTGACGCCGCCGGGACGCTGTGGCTGGACGTGGCGAAGCGCGACTGGTCCGATTCTCTGCTGGATAAGTGCGGCCTGTCGCGCAGCCAGATGCCGACCCTGGTCGAAGGCTGCGAGGTGTCCGCCACGCTTGACCCGCAGGTGGCCGAGCGCTGGGGGCTGAACGCCTCGGTAGCGGTTGCCGGAGGCGGCGGCGATAACGCGGTCAGCGCCATCGGCGTCGGCGCGGTCTCGCCGGGAGACGCGTTTATTTCGCTTGGCACCTCCGGGGTGCTGTTTGTGGTGACCGACGCCTATCGTCCGGCGCCGCAGTCGGCGGTACACGCCTTTTGTCACGTTCTGCCGAATCTGTGGCATCAGATGAGCGTCATGCTCAGCGCCGCCGGCTGTTTGCAGTGGTTCTGCCGCCTGACCGGCACCACGGAGGTGGCGCTGCTGGAGGAGATTGCCCAACTTAGCGAGGAGGAGAAGGCCCATGCGCCGTTCTTCTTACCCTATCTCTCCGGCGAACGTACTCCGCACAACGATCCTGACGCGCGCGGCATGTTCTGGGGCATGACCCACTCCAGCCTGCGCGCCCAGCTCGGCTATGCGGTGCTGGAAGGCGTGAGCTTCGGCATCAACGACGGCCTGCGGGTGCTGAAAGAGAGCGGGACGCGGATCGAACAATGTTCACTGGTTGGCGGCGGCGCCCGCAGCCCGTTCTGGGCGCAGCTGTTGGCCGATATTCTCGATATGCCGGTGGTGACCCACAAAGGGGGAGAAACCGGCGGCGCGTTGGGCGCGGCGCGGCTGGCCTGCCTGGCGGCGGGCAAACCGCTTGCCGCCGTGTGTGAAAAACCGGAGGTCTGGCAGACCTGGCGCGCTGACCCGGTACGCCATCAGACCCTGATGCGCCGCTACGCGCAGTTTAACTCCTTGTATTTAAATGATCTGAACTACCGGCAGCACTAATTTTTATCACGATAACCGTTCCGGTGAACTGACCGGAACGGCCTCCTGTACCCTAAAACGAGGTCATTATGTCTATCAATAATAAACAGTGGCTCGGCTTACCCCTGAACCTGCTCTGGGGATACATCGCCATTGCCGTATTCATGACCGGCGACGGTTTTGAACTGGCATTTCTCTCGCATTACATCAAAGAGCTCGGCTTCTCTCCGGCGCAGGCTTCATTTGCCTTTACCCTCTACGGCCTGGCCGCGGCGCTGTCGGCGTGGATCTCCGGCGTGGTGGCGGAAATTATTACCCCGCTGAAAACCATGATGATTGGCTTCGTGCTGTGGTGCGTGTTCCACGTGCTGTTTCTCGTCTTCGGCCTCGGCCATGCGAACTATGCGCTGATCCTCGTTTTTTACGGTATTCGCGGCTTCGCGTATCCGCTGTTCCTCTACTCGTTTATCGTGGCCATTATCCACAACGTGAAAAGCGATAACGCCAGCTCGGCGATCGGCTGGTTCTGGGCGGTTTACTCGATCGGCATCGGCGTTTTCGGCAGCTATATTCCGAGCTTTACCATTCCGCATATCGGCGAGCTGGGGACGCTATGGCTGGCGCTGGCTTTTTGCGTCACCGGCGGCATCATCGCGCTGGCTTCCCTGCGCCATATTCAAACGCCGCGCCATATGCAGAACCTGACCACCCGCGAGAAGTTTTCCGAACTGGGGCGCGCGGCGACGCTGCTCTATACCAACCGCAATATTCTGCTGTCGAGCATGGTGCGGATTATCAATACCCTCTCGCTGTTCGGCTTTGCAGTGATTATGCCGATGATGTTTGTCGATGAGCTGGGCTTTACCACCTCCGAGTGGCTGCAGGTGTGGGCGGTGTTCTTCTTCACCACCATTTTCTCTAACGTGCTGTGGGGCATTCTGGGGGAAAAACTGGGCTGGATGAAGGTGGTGCGCTGGTTTGGCTGCATCGGCATGGCGCTCTCCAGCCTGGCGTTTTACTACATTCCGCAGCATTTCGGACATAACTTCGCGATGGCGATGATTCCGGCCATTGCCCTCGGGATCTTTGTCGCCGCGTTCGTACCGCTGGCGGCGGTCTTCCCGGCGCTGGAGCCGAAGCACAAAGGGGCGGCCATTTCGGTTTACAACCTGTCGGCGGGGATGTCGAACTTTCTCGCGCCGGCCATTGCGGTGATTTTGCTGCCGTTCTTCAGCACTATCGGGGTGGTGATCGCCTATACCGCGCTGTACGTGACGGCCTTTTTCCTCTGCGCGTTTATTCGCGTCGAGCAGCCGGGTTTTACCCGCAAGGAAGCGCCGGCCGGCGAGCAGGTGGAGTTCTCTTAAGGTAATGCGGCTGGCATGCCCGGCATGCCAGCCTTAACGAGGTGGATGATGAGTATTCAGGCAGTAATTTTTGACATGGATGGCGTCATTATTGATTCCGAATCCCTGTGGCGACGGGCGCAAATCGAAGCCCTCGCCCGCTGGGGGGCAACGGCGAGCGATGAGGAGTGCGAAAGGCTGACCAAAGGTAAACGCCTCGACGACATTGCCCGCACCTGGTGTCAGTATTGCCAGCTTGACCTCGCCCCGCAGCGGCTTGAAGAGGCCATACTGCAGCGTATCACCGGCCTGATCGCCGCCGAAGGCGAGGCGATGCGCGGAGTGCATGAGGCGTTACGCTATTTTCGCCACGCGGGCTATAAGATTGCGCTCGCCACGTCTTCATCCCGGCAGGTTATCTCCGCGGTGCTGAACAAGCTCTCGCTCTGGCACTATTTTGACGTTATCTCCAGCGCGGATGATGAAGCGCAGGGCAAGCCGCATCCGGCGGTGTATCTGACGACGTTGCGTAAGCTCAATCTCGACGCCAGCCGGTGCCTGGTGATTGAAGATAGTTTCAACGGCTTTAGCGCGGCCCGGGCCGCAGGGATCGCCACGGTGATTATTGCCGAAGATAGCCAGCATGCGCGCTTCCAGGCCGCCGCTGGCCGCTATCAGGCTTTACCTGAGCTGCTGGAAAACCTCACCGCAGCGGCGGAAGCGGTCGAATAACTGACTCTTTCGTGGGCGCAGAACATCTCGGGATGTACCCGGTCGGTCACTCTCTTTTCTGCGCTCACGCCCCCTTTTTCACCATGACGATCCTTCTCACATATCGCCCATCTTTTGTGAAAACAGTCACGTCCTGTTGTGCCAATGCCCAAATTTATTGCCTTGCTTAGCGGTGTTTGTCCGAGGCACTGCTACGTAATTGTGCTTAGATTAGATATTGAAACGTTTTTTCAATAATGTGAAACCACTTTACCGATTTGCCTCTATAGATCGGATTTGGCCGTGATAAGGACCGAGCATGAAAATTGAATCTGTAAATGTCACCGTTTTCCAGTATCCCACGCGTCGGGTTTCCGACAGCGCCGGGCACTCCCATCCGGGAGCGGAAAGCATGGCGAAAATGGCGATGCTGACCATTACCGCCGATGATGGCACCCGGGGTTTTTCGTTTGCGCCGCCGGAAGTGGTACGCCCGTTCGTGGTGAACACCTTTTTTCGCAAGGTGATGGTGGGGCAGGACCCGTTTAACCGCGAGCGTATCTGGCAGGATCTTAACCACTGGCAGCGCGGCAGCGCCCATCAGCTGACCGAGCGCGCGCTGTCGTTTGTTGAACAGGCGCTGTGGGACCTGATTGGCCGCAAGCTTAATATGCCGGTGTACAAACTGCTCGGCGGCTATCGCGATACCGTCCCCGCCTACGGCAGCACCATGTGCGGCGACGATCTGCCGGGCGGTCTGTCGACCCCGGAGGAGTATGCAGCCTTTGCCGAAAAGCTGGTCGCCCGCGGCTATAAGGCCATCAAGCTGCACACCTGGATGCCGCCGATCGCTTTTGCGCCCAATCCGAAGATGGACATTAAAGCCTGCGCGGCGGTGCGCGAAGCGGTAGGGCCGGATATCGACCTGATGATTGACGGCTATCACTGGTACAGCCGCGCCGAGGCGCTGTGGATTGGCAAAGAACTGGAAAAACTCAACTTCGCCTGGTTTGAAGAGCCGATGGAGGAGGATTCGATGTCCTCCTACGCGTGGCTGGCGGAAAACCTGTCGATTCCCATCGTCGGACCGGAGAGCTTCGGCGGCAAGCACCATATGCGCGCCGAGTGGGTGAAAGCCGGAGCCTGCGACATCCTGCGCGCCGGGGCCAACGGCGTGGGCGGCATTACCCCCACCATGAAGGTGGCGGCGCTGGCGGAATCCTTCGGTATGGACTGCGAAGTCCACGGCAACGGCGCGGCAAGCCTGGCGGTGGTCGGCGCGATCCGCAACTGCCGCTGGTACGAGCGCGGACTGCTGCATCCATTCCTCGACTACGATGAGCCGGCGGCCTATCTCAACAGCATTGTCGATCCTATGGATGACCAGGGCTTTGTGCATTTGTCCCAGCGTCCGGGTCTCGGCGAAGACATTAATTTTGCCTGGATCGAAGCCAATACCGTTAGCCACGACTGATGAATAACTAAAAAAACAGGCGCGTGCTGAGTCGCGACGCCTGAGTACCCTACAGGCGATAGATATGAAAAAAAACTCCTTACTGGCAGCGTGCTTACTCGCGCTCGCCGTGTCGATGGGGAGCGGGGCGGCGTTGGCGAAAACGCCGCCGGATCAGCTCATCATCGGCATGAATATGAATAACCTGCTCACCCTTGACCCGGCGGCGATGACCGGGAACGAAGTGGTGGGGATCGTGGTTAACCTCTACGACTCGCTGGTGGAGCTTGATCCTGAGCAGCTCACCAACGTCAGGCCCGCGCTGGCGAAATCCTGGGACATCAGCCCGGACGGTAAAACCCTGACCTTTCATCTGCGCGACGACGTGAAGTTTCACTCCGGCAACCCGCTGACCGCCGCCGACGTGGTGTGGTCGATGCGGCGTATTTTGCATCTCAACCTCGCGCAGGCCTCGGTGTGGAAGTCTTACGGCTTTAGTAAGAAAAATATCGACGGCCAGGTCAGCGCGCCGGACAGCTTCACGGTGCAGATCGTGCTGCCGAAAGATAACGACCCGCAGCTGGTTATCTACTCGCTGGCGGCGCTGGGCAACCTCGGGGTGCTGGACAGCAAAACGGTGCAAAGCCGCCAGCAGGATAATGACTGGGGCAACCGCTGGCTGACCACCCATGAAGCCGGTTCCGGGCCGTTCACGCTGGAAACCTGGCAGGCAAAAGATGTGCTGCGCATGAAGCGCAATCCTGACTACTGGCGCGGCGAGGCGAAAATGAGCCGCGTGGTGCTGCGCCACTTCCAGGAGTCGCAAACCCTGCGCCTGATGATCGAAAAAGGCGACCTCGATATTGCCAACAATATGGCGGTTTCCGACATCAACGCCCTGCGCGGCGACCCTCAGCTGACCGTCGACGCGGTGCAGCGCGGCACCATGTACTACGTGGCGATGAGCATGAAAGAGGCGCACTTCGCTAACCCGAAAGTGCGCGAAGCGGTGCGCTATCTGATTGATTATCAGGGCATCAATAAAGCGCTGATGCCGGGCTACGGGGTGCTGCATCAGCGGCCGATTAAGGCGGGTATGCCGTCAACGCTGCCCGATCCTGGCTACAGGCTGGACGTGGCGCGGGCGAAAAAGCTGCTGGCGGAAGCGGGCTATCCCAACGGGTTTGATACCACGCTGCGGGTGCTCGCGGATCAGCCGTTTCTCAATATCGCCATCGCCGTGCAGTCGACGCTGATGCAGGCGGGGATTAACGCCAAAATCATCACCGGCACCGGTAACCAGATTTATGGCGCGATGCGCGAGCGTAAATTTGACCTGCTGGTGGGGCGCGGCGGCAGCGGCATGGAGCCGCACCCGCACTCCAGCCTGCGCGCGCTGGTCTATAACCCGGATAACAGCGATGAGGCGCGCCTGACCAACTTCCAGGGCTGGCGCACCGGCTTTTACGACCCGCAGCTCAATTCGATGATTGACCACGCCCTGCTGGAACGCGATGCGCAAAAGCAGGTCGCCGATTACCAGGCCATTCAGGCGCGCTACGACCAGCTGATCCCGGCGTTAATTCCGCTTTCGCAGATGGTCGATTCGGTGGTGGTGCGCAACGAGGTGCGGGAGTATCAGCCGCACCCCTCCGCCACCACTTTTCTGCGTGACGTCTACAAAACCCGCGAAGGAGAGAAAGGATGAGCACCGCAATCCTTGCGCCCGGCTCACGCGGCCGGCGCTTATCAAAACGGCTGCTGCAGGTGGTGATTACCCTGTTCGGCCTGCTGCTGCTGACCTTCACCATCGGCCGCGTTATGCCCATCGACCCGGTGCTGGCGATTGTCGGCCCGGACGCTGATCAGAGTACCTATCAGCAGGTTTACCAGCAGCTGGGGTTTGATAAATCGCTGACCACCCAGTTTGGGATCTATTTCGTCAACCTGCTGCACGGCGATCTGGGCAACGCGCTGCTGACCGGGAAACCGGTGGTGGACGATATTATCCGCGTCTTCCCGGCCACCATGGAGCTGGCGACGATGGCGATTCTCGTCGGCGCCGGGCTGGGTATCCCGCTGGGCGTGCTGGCGGCGGCGCGACGCAACAGTATTTCCGACTATGTGGTGCGCATTATCAGCCTGGCGGGCTACTCAACGCCGATCTTCTGGGTGGGGATGATGGGGCTGCTGCTGTTCTACGCCTGGCTTGGCTGGGTGGGCGGCGCCGGTCGGGTAGACCTCGGGCTGGACGGTATCGTGCCGCGGCGTACCGGTTTAATGACCGTCGATGCGCTGCTGGCGGGCAACGGGCAGGTGTTCTGGAATGCGATTAACCACCTGATTCTCCCCGCCTCGCTGCTCGGCTTTCACTCGCTGGCCTACATCAGCCGCATGACCCGCAGCTTTATGCTGGCCCAGCTGTCGCAGGAGTTCATTATTACCGCGCGGGTGAAGGGGCTGACCGAGCGTCAGGTCATCTGGAACCACGCGTTTCGCAACATTCTCGTGCAGCTGCTGACGGTGGTGGCGCTGGCCTACGGCGCGCTGCTGGAAGGCGCGGTACTGATTGAAACCGTCTTCTCCTGGCCGGGCTTTGGCTCCTATCTCACCGGCAGCCTGCTGCTGGGCGATATGAATGCGGTGATGGGCTGCGTGCTGCTGGTGGGGGTGATCTTCGTGATGCTCAACCTGCTCTCCGACATGCTGTATCAATTCTTTGACCCGAGGACAAAATCATGACCGTTTCTCTGGATTCGCCGCTTTCCGACGGCACGGGTGAAGGCCGCCAGCGGCTGCGGCGCGCGGCGTCGCGGACGGCCGGGTTTATCGGCAAAATGGCGCGCAACCCGCTAACGGCGATCGGCGGCGGAATTATCTTTCTTCTGCTGGTGGTGGCGATTTTCGCGCCGCTGATTGCGCCTTATAACCCGCTGGTGCAGGACCTGAACAGCGCGCTGGTCGCGCCGAACGCGCAGCACTGGTTCGGCACCGATGAGTTTGGCCGGGATATCTTTAGCCGCCTGGTGTACGGCTCGCGCATCACGCTTTACATCGTGCTGCTGGTCTCGGTGACCGTCGGTCCGCTCGGGCTGCTGCTCGGCGTCAGCGCCGGCTATTTCGGCGGCAAAGTCGATATGGTGCTGATGCGCGTTACCGATATTTTCATCTCCTTCCCGAGTCTGGTTCTGGCGCTGGCGTTCGTCGCCGCCTTAGGTCCCGGGCTGGAGCACGTGGTTATCGCCATCACGCTTACCGCCTGGCCGCCGATTGCCCGTCTGGCGCGCGCCGAAACCCTCTCTCTGCGCCAGGCCGATTTTATCTCCGCCGTACGTCTGCACGGCGCGTCATCGGCCCGCGTCCTCTGGCGACATATCGTGCCGCTGTGTCTGCCGTCGGTGATTATCCGCATCACCATGAATATGGCGGGGATCATTTTGACCGCGGCCGGTCTGGGCTTTCTCGGCCTCGGCGCGCAGCCGCCGGAGCCGGAGTGGGGGGCGATGATCTCCAGCGGGCGCACTTATATGATGGAGTGCTGGTGGGTGGTTACGATTCCGGGGCTGGCGATTCTGATCAACAGCTTAGCGTTCAACTTTTTAGGAGATGGCCTACGTGACATCCTCGATCCTCGCAGCGAGTAATGCTCCGCTGCTCGACGTACGCGATCTGTGCGTCGACTTTGTTAACGGCAGCGCGGTGACCCATGCCGTGCGCGGCGTCTCCTTCCAGCTGGGGCGCGAAAAGCTGGCAATTGTCGGCGAGTCCGGTTCGGGTAAGTCCACCGTTGGGCGCGCGCTGCTGCAGCTGCATCCGAAAAAAGCCCGCGTCACCGCCGCCCGGATGCAGTTTGCCGACCTCGACCTGCGGCATCTTAGCGAAGCGCAGATGCGCGGCGTACGCGGTAAGCGTATCTCCATGATTATGCAGGACCCGAAATATTCGCTCAATCCGGTGGTCTGCGTCGGCAAGCAAATCGCCGAGGCCTGGCTTACCCATCATCCGGGGCGTAAAGATGAGGCCAAAGCAAAGGCGCTGGAGATGCTAGAGGTGGTGCGTATTCGCCAGCCGGAGCGCGTTTACCAGCTTTATCCGCATGAAATATCCGGCGGGCAGGGGCAGCGCATCATGATCGCCATGATGCTGATTACCGACCCGGAGCTGGTGATCGCCGATGAACCCACTTCCGCGCTGGACGTGTCGGTGCGCCTGCAGGTGCTGGGCCTGCTGGATGACCTGGTTCAGTCGCGCGGGCTGGGGCTGATTTTTATTAGCCACGATATCAACCTGGTGCGCAGCTTCTGCGACCGCGTGCTGGTGATGTACGCCGGACGGGTGGTGGAGTCCATCGCCGCTAGGGATCTCGATAACGCGCGCCATCCCTATACTCAGGGATTGATTAACTCGCTGCCGGATATGCAGCATCGTCGCCCGATACTGCCGGTGCTGCAGCGTCAGGCCAGCTGGTTAACGGAATAAGGAGCGGATGATGATTGAAGTTCAACATCTCAACCTCGCGTTCGGCGAAGGGGAGAAGCGCAATCAGGTGCTGTATGACGTCAGTTTCCACGTTAAGCCCGGTGAGATCTACGGTCTGGTGGGCGAGTCCGGCTCCGGTAAAACCACGGTGCTGAAGTGTCTGGCGGGGCTGTTTACCCACTGGCAGGGGGAGCTGGCAATCGATGGTCAGCGTTTAGGCCACGAGATTAACCGCGAGCGCTGCCGGCAGGTGCAGATGGTTTTTCAGGATCCGTACGGTTCGCTGCATCCTCGTCACACCATTGGCGACATCCTCGAAGAGCCGTTACAGATTCATCGCATTCGCGATCGCGACCGGCGGATCAATGCGCTGCTGGACAAAGTGGGCCTCAATCGCGCCTTTCGCGAACGCTATCCGCACCAGCTCTCCGGCGGCCAGCGGCAGCGCGTGGCGATTGCCAGAGCGCTGATCCTTGAGCCACGGGTGCTGCTGTTGGATGAGCCGACATCGGCCCTGGATGTGTCGGTGCAGGCCGAGATCCTCAACCTGCTGGCGGAGCTGCAGCAGGAGGCGAAGCTCACTTACCTGATGGTGACCCACGATCTGGGCGTTATTGCCCACTTATGCCAGAAAGTAGCGGTGATGCAGTACGGCAAGATCCTCGAAACTTTGACGGTGGACGCGCTGGTCAACGGCGAAGCGCAAACGGCCTATACGCAGATGCTGGTTAACGCCAGCCAGCAATATACGCGCGAAATGGCGCGGGCGGTGGCTGCCTATTAGGCAATATGGCGCATTCTCTACCGGAGTGTGCGCCATTTTTTAGATAAAAGATTGAAATTATATGTATTTATAGTTATAAATATCGTATATTAATGTAAAAGTGGTGTTTAGATCTAAAATGATTATATCTTTCGTATAAATGAAATTATATGAAACTATAATTTATATTTATGGTTTTTAATGACATAAACGACCATTTTCTGTTTAAAGTGCAAAATCATCCCTTCTGTAAATTCGCTTAAACCTTGTTAATAGCAAGGAAAAACTGCGTATTGTGCCTCCAGATCCGCTGAGTAATAGAGTAAACTCGCTTGCGAAAAATCTTAAGCTGTCATCTCCGTCATGGAGGATTATCGTATTTAAAATACGGTACCCATGCCGCTCATCCACATGATTACCACGCTCAGGGAACAGGATGGAAAAATATACGATTAATGGAATAGTGGAATTTACTCCGCAACGTAGCGTTTTAATACTCATTGCTGACGAGACGAAAGCGGTATCATTAAATATGCCGGCCAGCCGCTGTCTGTTGCTGCTTATTCAGCAGGATGGCAAAAACGTAGCCCGTGAAACCTTTTTCGAGGAAGTGTGGATAAAGCATGGTGCCCAGGTGACCAGCAACGGTTTCTATCAGAATATTTCCCTGCTGCGCCGCGCATTTAAGGAACTGGGCGTCGAGGAAGATATTATTATTACGGTGCCGAGAGTGGGCGTCAGGCTGGAGGCGACATTAACGATGACGGAATTTCAGCCGGACGAGGCGGAAAAGACGCCGGTCGCGGAGGAACAACGCCCGCACGTTGACGAGCCTGGGCATAAGGAGGTCGCTGCTGCGAGTGTGCCGGGAAAAAAGCGGTTAAGGCCGCGAAGCTCTCTTCTGTGGGGGCTTGCGGCGCTGCTGAGCTGTCTGGTGGGCGGTTTTGTTGCGTGGTACACAGAATTCGACTCTTATTTGCAAAGTTATGTGCCCATTAATGCTAAATTTTCGCAACAATGTCATTTTTTTGCCAATAATGATGTGGTAGATCACGTTCGGCATACGACTTTTATCAATCGTAGCAAATTTGATTGTGAAAAATATTCGTGGATTTATTTGACGCTTTATCCTGGGGGAGCCCGCGTTTCGGTGATTAGCTGTCAGCAAAAATTTAGTCAATGGCGTGATAATCAATGCCTCACCAAATATTACATTAAGGAGGTAGTCAATGCGCCGGCGTGAAATTAACTGGTTAATCACTATCGTATTTATCGGCATATTAACTGGGGTAGCAATAAAATCCTGGCAATACTGGCAGCGCAACCATTTTCAGTGTAGCGGGGAGCTGCGGCTATTTAGCGCAGGTTACCAGGGCGATATTTCGTTACGCTATGTATTTGATAGCAGCCGCGGGCTGGTGATTGTTCGCGGGGAAATTACGCCGCCGCAGGGCGAGTCGTTTACTATTAATCAGAACATCTGGTTTAGCTTTACCCGCGACGGCCGGCACTACTTCCTGCGTTCAGAAACCGTCTCGGCCAGCATCGGCGAGACCGAGCAGGAGGAGCACATAAAGCGCATCCTGCCCTCGTTTTTCCTGCAGCCGCAGGTGCCGTTTTACCTGAACATCCAGCGGCTTAACGAGCGTACCCGGCTGCTGTATACCAGCCGGGCGCCGTCTTTACTTTGCGAAGCCTGATTAGCGTAACAGCGGGCAGTCGGGCGGCAGTCGGCAGCGCAGCGCGGCCGGTAAGAGCTCCATCCGGAAGGTTTTACCGGTTAGCGGTTCGCCGTCGAGGTTAAACGTCATCTCATGGGGAGCGGTTATCTCAAACCACGATGAGACGCCGTCGATAATATTCGGTGAGTTTTCCGGATTGGCGAGGGTGCTGAACAGCGTAGGGATCAGCTCTTCGCCGGTGAAGATGCGCAGGTGCAGCAGGCCGTCGTTAATTAACGCTTCCGGGCACAGCTGCTGGCCGCCTCCGGCCTGGCGTCCGTTGCCGATGCCGATGACCAGCGCATCGCCGTGCCAGTAAAAGTTCTCGCCGCGGATTTCGCAGCGGTCCGGTTTGAGCGCGTCCATACGCATCAGGCCGTGGATTAAATAAGAGACGCCGCCGAGCGCGGCCTTGAGTTTCTCCGGGGTTTCGGTCGTGATTCGGGTGCCAAAGCCGCCGGTGGCCATATTAATAAAACCGGTCTTATCATTAACCCGCGCAATATCTATCGCCACGTCGCGGCCAACAATGGCCAGCTTCAGGGCGCTGGCCAATTCCTGGGGGATACCGACGCTGGTAGCGAAGTCGTTCGCCGTGCCCAGCGGTAAAATTCCCAGCGCCATATCGCCGTCGCGCTCGACCAGCGCCGTCGCCACCTCATTGATGGTGCCATCGCCGCCGCCGGCAATCACCGTTTCGACATTCAGCTTCAGGGCCTCATCGATAAACCGAGCGGCATCGCCTTTTTCCCAGGTCACGCGGACGTGAATATCAATTCCTTCGTCGCGTAACAATTTAACCGCCTCTCGTAGCGACGGTTCATTGGCGCCTTTGCCATTCAGAATCAGTAAGCTGGCTGGAAACGTGGACATTATCAGGGGACCTTTGTTGCTCAGTAATGCATAAAGTGTACCGCATGAAGAAAGGGAAGGATGGGGGGAGAGATAAAAAAATAAGCCCGCGTAAGGGAGATTACGCAGGCTAAGGAGGTGGTTCCTGGTACAGCTAGCATTTATGGGTTATGTTTTTCAGCGAAATGGATGATATCTGCTTTGAACGAAACGGTATGTGATCCGTTTCTAATATCTTTACATCGTGAAAAAATAACCCCGATTAACTAGTTTCCGTGTGGGTTTCTGGTCGTCTGACCCGCAAAATTGCGCATCAGCAGCGCATACTGCAGCGCCATATCTTCCGGAACGGGCAGCCATACCGTGTGGCCATCGCCTGGCGCGACCGGCATGATTTCGCCTTTGCCGTTTTCCATATGCTCAAGGGTAAAGTTGACGTTGCCCTGCGGGGTCATCAGCTCCAGGCTGTCACCGACGGAAAATTTGTTTTTCACCGCCACCGCGGCCAGCTGGCCTTTGCGCTCGCCGGTAAATTCGCCGACGAACTGCTGGCGTTCGGACACGGAGTAGCCGTGCTCGTAGTTCTGGTAGTCATCGTGGGTATGGCGGCGTAGAAAGCCTTCGGTATAGCCACGGTGAGCGAGGTTTTCCAGAGTATCCAGCAGGCTGGCGTCGAACGGTTTGCCTGCGGCAGCGTCGTCAATGGCCTTGCGGTAGACCTGAGCGGTACGGGCGCAGTAGTAATGTGATTTGGTGCGGCCTTCGATTTTCAGCGAGTGGACGCCCATCTGGGTCAGGCGCTCAACGTGGGCAATCGCGCGCAGATCTTTCGAGTTCATGATGTAGGTGCCGTGTTCATCTTCGAACGCGGTCATATATTCGCCCGGACGCTTGGCTTCTTCAATCATAAACACCTGGTCCGTGGGCGCGCCGATGCCCAGCGTCGGCTCGACGTTCTGCACCGGGATCGGTTCGTGCTTGTGAACGATATTGCCGACGTCGTCTTCTTTGCCTTCCTGAACGTTGTACTCCCAGCGGCAGGCGTTGGTGCAGGTGCCCTGGTTGGGATCGCGTTTGTTGATATAGCCCGAGAGCAGGCAGCGGCCAGAGTAGGCCATGCACAGCGCGCCGTGAACGAAGATTTCAATTTCCATCTCCGGCACCTGGCTGCGAATTTCGGCGATCTCATCCAGCGACAGCTCGCGGGAGAGAATCACGCGGGTCAGCCCCATTTGCTGCCAGAACTTGACCGTCGCCCAGTTGACGGCGTTAGCCTGTACCGAGAGGTGAATATCCATGTCGGGGAAATTCTCGCGCACCAGCATAATTAACCCCGGATCGGACATGATCAGCGCATCCGGCCCCATTTCCACTACCGGCTTCAGATCGCGAATAAACGTTTTCAGCTTGGCGTTATGCGGCGCGATATTGACTACCACATAGAACTTTTTACCCAACGCGTGGGCTTCGTTGATGCCGAGCTGCAGATTTTCGTGATTGAATTCGTTATTACGCACGCGCAGCGAGTAGCGCGGTTGGCCCGCATACACGGCGTCTGCGCCATAAGCGAAAGCGTAACGCATATTTTTCAGCGTTCCCGCCGGGGAAAGGAGTTCCGGTTTAAACATGATTTTCTCGTTCTGATGACAGGTCAGATTCGCCGCACCCGGTGCGGCGAGTTGGGGAGTGCCCCCACATTAAGGGCGGGCATTGTAGCGCCGTGGGGGAGGGGAGTAAATATCAGCCGGGTATCTTTGGCGATCAGCGGGCGGCAAATCTTTACAGGGCATGAATCGCGCGGCCGCTCTCTGCTGGTTTCAGCCGCTGCTTTTCCCCGGAGACGGCGCTTGACGCGCCTGTCCGGGCTACCCGGCCCGCGGACGGCGGTGAACCTGTAAGCGCAGCGCGAGCCGGGGCTAACTACGCCAGCCGGCAGGCGTCGGCTTCCCAGCGGTATCCAACGCCGTACACCGCGCGGATAAACGACTGATCGGCGTCCAGCGACTCCAGCTTACGCCGCAGGTTCTTGATATGGCTGTCGATCGTTCGGTCGGTGACCACGCGGTAATCATCGTACAGATGATTCAGCAGCTGCTCGCGCGAGAAGACTTTACCCGGCTCCTGGGAGAGGGTTTTCAGCAGGCGGAACTCGGCGGGAGTGAGGTCCAGCAGCTTATCGCGCCAGGAGGCCTGAAAGCGCCCCTCGTCGACAATCAGCGGGCTTTGCGCATCCAGCGCCTGCAGATCGCGCTGCGGTTTGCAGCGGCGAAGAATGGTCTTCACACGGGCCACCACCTCGCGCGGGCTGTAGGGCTTACAGATATAGTCATCGGCGCCGATCTCTAACCCCAGCAGGCGGTCGATCTCTTCGATTTTGGCGGTCACCATCACCACCGGAACCTCAGAAAAACGGCGGATTTCCCGGCACAGGGTGAGCCCGTCGGCGCCGTGCAGCATCAGATCCAGCAGGATCAGGTGCGGCGGCGTCTGGCGAACGTACGGCAGAACCCGATCGCCGTGATTAATCAGCGTCGGCGCATAGCCCGCCGCCTGAAGATAATCAATCAGCAGCTGACCCAGCTTGGGCTCATCTTCCACGATAAGAATGCGTGGCGTGTTTTCATCAACAGGTAATTCAGTCATACGTCTCTCGATAAATTACGTTCCAGAGGTAGCTCTACTTTAATGCTAACCCCGCCCAAAGGCGAATGGCCGACACGTAAAGTGCCGCCGTGGGCCGCGACGATGTTAAGGCAAATCGCCAGTCCTAAACCAGAGCCGCCGCTGGCACGATTGCGCGACCCCTCAGTACGGTAAAAACGCTCAACCAGCCGCTCCAGCTGTTCATCGGTGACGCCGGGGGCGCTATCGGCGAAATCGAGAATTAGCCTATCGCCGCTCTGGCTGGCGCTAATCTGCAGGCCGCCGCCGCTATCGGTATAGCGCAGGCTGTTTTCCAGCAGGTTATTAAAAAGCTGCATCAGGCGATCCCGGTCGCCGAAAACCGTCGCGCTTTCCGGCAGCGAAACGCCGATCGACAGTCCGCGGCTGGCGAAGCGTTCGCGAAACGCGCCGGCGGCGACCTCCAGCAGGTTGATGATATCCACCGCGCTTTTCTGATAGGAGAGGGCGCCTTCATCGGACATCGACAGCTGGTGCAAATCATCGACCAGTTTGGTCAGGGTGGCGACCTCCGCCTGCAGGGAGGCGATGGAATCCGGGGTGAATTTCCTGATCCCATCCTGAATCGCCTCCAGCTCGCCGCGCAGCACCGCCAGCGGCGTGCGCAGCTCGTGGGAGATATCGGCCATCAGGTCCCGGCGCATCTGCTGGTTGCGCTCAAGGGTGCTGGCCAGCTGGTTAAAATCTTTGGCCAGACGCCCTAGCTCATCGCTGCTGGTGGCGGCGACGCGGGTGGAAAAATCCCCGGCCGCCAGACGGTGCGTCCCATCAACCAGTCGTTTGACCGGCGCGAGCAGGCCGCGCGCCAGCGGGAAGGTGGCCAGCGCCGCCAGCAGCGTGGCGAGGGCGACAATCAGCCAGCTGGTGCGCTTCTGCTGGCGGTCGAAGTTGATATCGGTATTGCGCGTCAGGCGTTCAACCGGCGAGGCGATGACCGCGCCAACCTCAACGCCGTCGACCATAATACTGCGCCGGGTCCCGTCCTGCGGCACGCGCTCGCGCGGGCCCACCAGCACGCGCCCTTTTTGATCGACCACCCAGAACATGGTGCGCCAGCCGTGGGGAGGCATATCGGGGCCGGGACCGCGATCGCCACGATCGCCGCGCGGACCGTCGAGCGGCCGGTCCGGCGCGGCATCCGGCGGCATCTCTTCGGGGCCGGGGCCACCGTGCGGCTCATCTCTCGGACCATGACCCATACCGCGGCCCGGCGGCGAGCGGTCGTCGTTGTCGCGTTCAAAGGTTTTCAGCAGCTGGAAAATAAAGCGGTCGTTGTTGCGCAGGAACGTCCAGCTGCCGTGCTGGGCATACTGCTCGCTCAGGGCATCGCCGAGCATCGTCAGCCGCTGTTCATTGCCGCGTTTGATATAGTCGATAAACCCGCGTTCAAAGCTGATGCGCACCGCCCAGTGCATGCTGATCAGCAACACGATGCAGGTGGCGAGGATCGCGATAAACAGCTTGCCGGTAATGCCGGGACGCCAGAACTTCAAGACTCACTCCTTTTACGGCGACGAATCACCGTATTGACCGTGGTGTCGTCCGGGACGCGGGCAAAAATCAGCGCGGGCAGCGCGATAACCACCGCCATGCTTAAGTAGGTATAGAGAAAGACCTGGTGCGTGGTCGGCGCATCGGCGCTGATATGCTGCTGGCCGTAGAAACCCAGCAGCATGCCGGCGACGGTCACGCCGATACTCATCGACAGCTGCATGACCATCGACAGCAGGCTGTTGCCGCTGCTGGCCAGATCGTCGGGCAGGTCTTTCAGGGTCAGCGTATTCATAGAGGAAAAGCGGCTGGCGTTGATCATCCCCTGCATAAACAGCACCACCGGCAGCAGCCAGTACCAGCCCGCGAGGGCGACGGCCATGAACAGCAGGCTGACCAGCGCGAGGCCGATCGTCGAGGCCACCAGCACCCGACGGTAGCCGAAGCGGTTGACCACCTGGACTACGATGCGCTTCATCCCCATGCTGCCGAGCACCATCGGGATCATCATCAGACCGGCGTGGAACGGCGTAAAGCCGAGGCCAATCTGTAAAAACACCGGGGTCATAAACGGCAGCATACCGCTGCCGATGCGCCCGGCGAAGCTGCCGCCAAGGCCGAGCGAAAAGGTGCGGTTGTTGAATAACTTAAGGCTAAACAGCGCGTTGCGGTTGCCGCGCGCGTGCCGTAAATAGTACAGAATGGACGCCACGCCGACCGCCACCAGCCCCGCCAGCCACAGGGGAGAGATCCCGAGCCCTTTGTTGCCGTCCAGCGCCAGGGTCAGCGTCGCCATCCCGGCGGCCAGCAAAACAAAGCCGAAGAGATCGAAGCGGCGGGTTTGCAGGGTGTAGTTGGGCATCAGGCACAGCGTGGCGATGGCGCCGACAATACCGACCGGAATGTTGATCAGAAAGATCCAGTGCCACGAGGCGTACTCCACCAGCATTCCGCCGAGAGCCGGGCCGAGCAGCGGGCCCACCTGGCCGGGTAGGGTGACGAAGGTCATCGCCGCCATATATTGGCTGCGCGGGACGATTTTCATCACCGTCAGGCGGCCCACGGGAACCATCATCGCGCCGCCGACGCCCTGCAGCACGCGGGCGAGTATTAACCCATCAAGAGTAGCGGCCTGGGCGCAGAACAGGGAGCCGGCGGTAAACAGCACGATGGCGCAGAAAAAGATATTGCGTACCCCAACGCGGTCCGCCAGCCAGCCGCTGGCGGGCAGCATCACCGCTACCGTCAGGACATAGGAGACGATAACCATATGCATATGCAGCGGGCTCTCCCCAAGGCTTTTCGCCATCGAGGGGAGAGCGGTGTTAACGATAGTGGTATCCAGCGCCTGCATAAAGAAGCCGAAGGCCACTATCCATAGCTGCCAGCGCACGCTGGAGGGGAGGTCTGTCATGTTATTCGCTTACCGGTTGATGGACTTTTCGCGAAAAACGCAGCCGCAGACGGTCGAAGAACAGATAGACCACCGGCGTGGTGTACAGGGTCAACAGCTGACTCATCACCAGACCGCCGACAATGGTAATCCCCAGCGGCTGGCGCAGCTCGGATCCATCGCCGCCGGAGAGCACCAGCGGCAGCGCGCCGAACAGCGCCGCCAGGGTGGTCATCATTATCGGCCGGAAACGCAGCAGACAGGCCTGGAAGATGGCCTCTTCCGGCGGCAGGTTGCCGTTGCGCTGCGCCTCAAGGGCGAAATCGACCATCATGATGGCGTTTTTCTTCACGATACCAATTAATAGCATAATCCCGATGAGCGCGATTAGGCTGAACGGGGCATCGAAAAGCTCCAGCGCCAGCAGCGCGCCGACGCCGGCGGACGGAATGGTCGACAGAATGGTCAGCGGATGAACGTAGCTCTCATAGAGGATCCCCAGCACGATATAGACCGTGGCGATGGCCGCAAGGATCAGGATCACCTGCGAGTTCATGGTCTCCTGGAACACCTGCGCGGTCCCGGCGAACGACCCGCGTACGCTGGACGGCACGCCAATCTGGGTCATCGCCCGGTTGATGGCGTCACTGGCTTCCGACAGCGACTTGCCGGTAGGCAGGTTAAAGGAGATGGTCGACGCCGCCGAGAGTCCCTGGTGATTCACCGACAGCGGCGCGTTGGCCGGCTGCCATTTCGCGAAATAAGCAAGCGGAATCGGCTTGTCTTCGCTGTTGATCACAAACATCTTATCGAGGGCGCTGACGTCCTGGGTGTAGACCGGGTCGACCTGCATCACCACTTTATACTGGTTCAGCGGCTGGTAGATGGTGGAGATCTGCCGCTGGCCGAAGGCGTTGTTCAGCAGATTGTTGGCGTCCTGCACGCTGATGCCGAGCCGCGACATGGTATCGCGATCGTAGATCAGGTCCATCTCCGCGCCGTTATTCTGACTGTCGGAGTTAACGTCCGCCAGCTCCGGCAGCGCCGCCAGCGTTTTGCGGATTTTCGGCTCCCATTCCCGCAGCGCCGCGAGGTCGTCTGACAGCAGGGTGTACTGATAGCTGGCGTTGGCCTGACGACCGCCGACGCGGATATCCTGTACCGCCATCAGGAACAGGTTGGCCCCCGGCTCCTTCGCCAGCTTTTTGCGCAGTCGATCGATAATCTGCTGCGCCGTCTCATGGCGCTCATCGCGCGGCTTCAGGGTGATAAACATCATCCCGCTGTTGACCCGCGAGCCGCCGGTAAAACCGGTGACGTTGTCTACCGCCGGATCTTCACGAATGATCTTCATAAAGTCCTCCAGCTTGCCGCGCATCGCCTGGAACGAGATGCTCTGGTCCGCCTGGATGCCGCCCATCAGCACCCCGGTGTCCTGCTCGGGGAAGAAGGTTTTGGGAATCGAGATATAGAGCCAGACGCTTAGCGCGATGGTGCCGAGCAGCACCAGGCCGGTTAAGCGGCTGTGCTTCAGCACCCACTTCAGCGACTTACCGTAGCCGCCCTGAATCGCCACCAGCAGGCGGCCAAACCCGCGCTTGCGCGTCGGCTGGTGGGGCTTGCCGCTTTTCAGCAGCCAGCCGCACATCATCGGCGTCAGGGTCAAAGAGACCGCCAGCGAGATGCCGATCGCCACCGACAGGGTGACGGCGAATTCGCGCAGCAGCCTTCCCGGCAGGCCGCCCATCAGCAGCAGCGGCAGGAACACCGCCACCAGCGACAGGCTCATCGACAGGACGGTAAAGCCGACTTCCCGGCTCCCCTGCAGCGCGGCCTGCAGCGGCTTCATGCCGGCTTCGAGATGGCGGGAAATATTCTCCAGCACCACGATGGCGTCATCGACCACGAAGCCGGTGGCGATGGTCAGCGCCATCAGCGACAGGTTGTTGAGGCTGAAACCGCACAGGTACATAGCGGCGAAGGTGCCGATCAGCGATACCGGAACGGCCACCGCCGGGATCAGCGTCGCGCGCCCTGAGCGCAGGAACAGGAAGACCACGAGGATCACCAGCGCCACCGAAATCACCAGCGTTTGCTCGACTTCCTCCAGCGAGGCGCGGATGGTCGGCGAACGGTCCTGGGCGATCTGCAGATCGACTGAGGCCGGGATGGTGCGCTGCAGCTCCGGCAGGCGGGCGCGAATGCTGTCCACCGTCTCAATGATATTGGCTTCCGGCAGCTTGCGGATCATCAGCAAAATCGCCGGTTTGGCGTTAGTCATCCCGGCGTTGCGCACGTCCTGCACCGAATCGGTGACGTTGGCGACGTCGCCGAGGCGCACCGCCGCGCCGTTATTGTAGTGCACGATCAGCGGCTGGTATTCGGCGGCGGTCTTCAGCTCGTCGTTGGTCGCTACCTGCCAGCGGTGGGTCGCGTCTTCCAGCGCCCCCTGCGGTCTACGCACGTTGGCGTTGCTGATGGCGGTTCGCACCGCGTCCAGCGACACGCCCTGGTTAAACAGCGCCTGCGGGTTGAGGTCGACGCGCACCGCGGGCAGCGAACTGCCGCCGACGTCAACGTCGCCGACGCCGTCAATCTGGGCAAGGGTCTGCGCCAGCTGGGTAGAGGCGAAGTCGTACAGCTCACCCTGGGACCAGGTATCCGAGGTGAGGGTGAGGATCATGATCGGCGCGTCGGACGGGTTGGCTTTGCGGTAGGTCGGACGGCTCGGCATGCCGCTCGGCAGCAGGCTTTGCGCGGCGTTAATCGCCGCCTGCACGTCACGGGCCGCGCCGTTGATATCGCGGTCAAAGTTGAACTCGAGAATGATTCGCGTACTGCCGAGCGAGCTGGAGGAGGTCATCTCATTGACCCCGGCAATCCGCCCCAAAGAGCGCTCCAGCGGGGTCGCCACCGACGAGGCCATGGTCTCCGGCGACGCGCCGGGCAGCGAGGCGCTGATCATGATCACCGGGAAATCCACCTGCGGCAGCGGCGCCACCGGCAGCAGGCGGAAGCCGAGGATGCCGCACAGCGTAATGGCGAGCGAAAGCAGAATCGTCGCCACCGGACGATAAATGAAGAGGGCGAAAAACTTCACCTACGCCTCCTCCTCACGCCGCGGGAAGCGGCTCTTCATATACAGCGACAGGCGGTCGAACAGCAGATAGATAACCGGCGTGGTGAACAGCGTTAGCACCTGGCTGAGCATCAGGCCGCCGACCATGCCAATCCCCAGCGGTCGCCGCAGCTCCGCGCCGACGCCGGTACTGAGCATCAGCGGCAGCGCGCCGAACAGGGCGGCGAGGGTGGTCATCAGGATCGGGCGAAAACGCAGCAGACAGGCCTGATAAATCGCCTCGCGCGGCGGCATACCCTGTTCGCGTTCGGCGGCCAGCGCGAAGTCGATCATCATGATGGCGTTTTTCTTGACGATGCCGATCAGCAAGATGATGCCGATAATGGCGATAACGTCCAGCTCGCTCCCGGCCAGCCATAGCGCCAGCAGCGCGCCGACGCCCGCCGTCGGCAGGGTGGAGAGAATGGTGATCGGGTGAATAAAGCTCTCATACAGCACGCCGAGGACGATATACATCGCCACCACCGCGGCGACCACCAGCCAGACGGTACTGCCGAGCGCCGACTGGAAGGCCAGCGAGCTGCCCTGGAACTGGGTGCGGATGTCGCTCGGGAAGTCCAGCGCCTGCTCGGCGCTAAGAATCGCCTCGACCGCATCGCCCAGCGAATAGTTGTCCGGCACGTTAAACGAAATGGTGGTGACCGGGAACTGATCGAGATGGTTAATCGACAGCGGAGCAAAGCGCTGCTCGACTTTGGCGATCGCGGTGAGCGGCACGATCCCGCCGTCGCTGCTGGTGAGGCGGATATTGTCCAGCGCCGCCAGCCCCGGCGTGGCCTGGGTATCATGCTCCAGCACCACGCGGTACTGGTTCGCCTGGGTATAGATGGTGGAAATCAGACGCTGACCAAAGGCGTTATACAGGGCGTTATCGACGTCCGCCATGCTGATGCCGAGGCGGCTGGCGCTGTCGCGATCAACGTTGATATACGCCGCCAGCCCCTTATCCTGCCAGTCGCTGCTGACGTCGGAGAGCTGCGGCAGCGCCTGCAGCCGGGCCAGCAGCTGCGGGACCCAGTTGCTCAGCGCATCCAGCGAATTCGCCTGCAGGGTGAACTGGTACTGGGTCCGGCTGACGGTGGTGTCAATGGTCAGATCCTGGGTCGGCTGGAGATAGAGCTCGACGCCGGGGATGCCGCTCACCGCGTTTTGCAGACGGCCGATCACCGTCTGCACACGATCGTCGCGTTCATCCAGCGGCTTGAGGTTAATCTGCAGGCGGGCGCTGTTCAGCGCCGGGTTGGTGCCGTCGACGCCGACGAAAGAGGTCAGGCTTTCCACCGCCGGATCTTTGAGTATCGCCGCCGACACCTGCTGCTGGCGCTCGGCCATATTGGCGAACGACGCCGACTGCGGCGCCTGTAGCGTGCCCTGGATAATACCGTTGTCCTGAATCGGGAAGAAGCCTTTCGGAATAAACACCCACAGCATAATCGACAGCGCCAGGGTGCTGAGGGCTACGCTCAGGGTCAGCCACGGATGATTCAGCACCCGGCTCAGCCAGCGGCCGTAGACGGCAATCACCCGCTCAAAAAAGCGTTCGCTGGCGCGCGAGAAGCGGTTCTGCTTGCGCAGCGATTCATGGCTGAGCATGCGGGCGCACATCATCGGCGTCAGGGTCAGCGACACCACCGCGGAAATCAGAATCGCCACCGCTAGGGTGATGGCGAACTCGCGGAACAGACGACCCACGATATCGCCCATAAACAGCAGCGGGATCAGCACCGCAATCAGCGAGAAGGTCAACGAGATAATGGTAAAGCCAATCTCTCCGGCCCCTTTCAGGGCGGCGGCCAGCGGCTTTTCGCCTTTCTCGATATAGCGCGAGATGTTTTCGATCACCACGATGGCGTCATCGACCACAAAGCCGGTGGCGATGGTCAGGGCCATCAGCGTCAGGTTGTTAATCGAGAAATCGAGAAACACCATTACCGCAAAGGTGCCGACCAGCGATAGCGGCACGGCGATGCCGGGAATAATTGTCGCCGGGACGTTGCGCAGAAAGACGTAAATAATCATCACCACCAGGGCGATAGCCAGCATCAGCTCGAACTGGGTGTCGCTAACCGACGCCCGGATGTTGGTAGTGCGGTCGGAAAGCACCTGTACTTTGACTGATTTCGGCAGGCTTTCGGTCAGCTGCGGCAGCATCTGGCGGATGCTGTCGGCGGTCGAGATAATATTCGCCCCCGGCTGGCGCTGGACGTTCATGACGATCGCCCGCTGATTGTTGGCCCATGCTCCGAGCCAGCTGTTTTCCGCGCCCTGTTCCACGGTAGCGACGTCGCCGAGGCGAATCGGCGCGCCGTTCTGGTAGGCGATAATCAGCCGGCGGTAATCCTCCGCCGACTGCATCTGATCGTTGGCGGAGAGGGTAACCGCCCGCGACGGGCCGTCGAGGCTACCCTTCGCCGAATTGACGTTAGCGCTGGTAATCGCGGTGCGTACCGTTTCGCTGGTCAAGCCGAGGGCGGCGATGGCCTGGGCGTTGAGCTTGACGCGTACCGCCGGGCGCTGCCCGCCCGCCAGAGTCACCAGTCCGACGCCGGAAACCTGGGAGATTTTTTGCGCCACGCGGGTCTCGACCATATCTTCGACCTGGGTCATCGGCACGGCGGAAGAGGTGACCGCGAGGGTCATAATTGGCGGATCGGCAGGGTTCACTTTGCTGTAGACCGGCGGGTTAGGCAGGTCCGAGGGCAGCAGGTTGGTGGCGGCGTTGATGGCCGCCTGAACTTCCTGCTCAGCGACGTCCAGCGGCAGCGTGAGCTGGAACTGGAGCGTGACCACCGACGCGCCGCCGGAGCTCTGGGAGGACATCTGCTTAAGGCCGGACATCTGGCCAAACTGCCGCTCCAGCGGGGCGGTCACCGACGAGGTCATCACGTCCGGGCTGGCGCCGGGATAGAGCGTTACCACCTGAATCGTCGGGTAGTCCACTTCCGGCAGCGCCGAAACCGGTAGGAAACGATAGCCGATAATCCCGGCCAGCATAATGGCCACCATGAACAGCGTGGTGGCGACCGGGCGCATGATAAACAGACGGGATGGGCCGCCCGTACTGCTCGGCGGTAGCACTTGCATCAGGAGCGCGCTCCTTTTTTACCGTATTCGCGGCTGGTGGCTTTCGCCGGTTCGGCGGCGCTAGCCGCATTCTGGGCTTCCACCACTTCAACCTTCGCGCCTTCGGTCAGACGGTCGATACCGTCGGTCACTACGCGATCGCCGGCGGAAAGCCCGGCGTTAATCACCACTTTCAGGCTGTCCTGAATACCCGGCGTGACGGTGTGCTTGCTGACTTTGTTCTCATCGTTCAGAACCCAGACAAAATGGCCTTCGTTACCCATTTGCAGCGCGGCGGTTGGGATCACCACCGCGTTCTGCTCGGTATCGACCAGCATCCGGGCGTTAACGAACTGATTCGGGAACAGGGCATCGTCCAGGTTAGTAAAGCGCGCTTTCAGCTTGATGGTGCCGGTGGTGGCGTCAATCTGATTATCGAGGCTCAGCAGTGAGCCTTCGCTGATTTTCTGTTTATTGGTGCGGTCCCAGGCTTCGACGACCAGCTTTTTCCCCGCCTTTTGCGCCTGTACCACCGTGGCGATTTGGTTTTCCGGCAGCGTAAACACGACGTCGATCGGGTGCGTTTGCGTCAGCACCACGATCCCGGTGGTATCACCGCTGGAGATTTGGTTGCCGATATCCACCTGCTTTAAGCCGACCCGGCCGTCGATCGGCGCGGTGATGCGGCTCCAGTTCAGCTGCAGCTGGGCGCTGGCGACGGCGGCTTCGTCCGCTTTGATCGTGCCCTGGGTTTCGCTGACCAGCGACTGCTGGGTATCCAGCTCCTGACGGGAAACCAGATTGGTTTTCACCAACTGCTGGTAGCGCGCCAGATCGCGGCGGGCGTTGGCCAGGGTTGCCCGATCTTTCGCCAGCTGGCCTTCGGCCTGGGCGAGGGCGACCTTAAACTGGCTGGGGTCGATTTCCGCGAGCAGATCGCCCGCTTTAACCTGCTGGCCTTCGGTAAAGTGGATAGCCAGCAGCTGACCGTCGACGCGGCTGCGAACGGTGACGGTATTCGCCGCCGTTACCGTACCGAGGCCGGAAAGATAGCGGGGCACCGCTTCGCTGGCGGCGGTTGCCGCCTGCACCGGCGCGAGGGCGGCGCCAAAACGGCCAGCACGCCCGCCGCCGGGCCCCGGACCTGCCGCCGTTGCCGACGGCGCGTTTGCCGCTTCGCGACCCTGCCAAAACCAGTACGCGGCACCCGCGATGATTGCCACCACCAGCACGGCTGCCCAACGGCTTTTATTGCTACCTTTCATTAATTTGCTATCTCATCCTGAAACGTTTCACGGAATGATACTAGTTTAGCCAGCGAACGCTGCTTAAAAATGGAGGAATTATGAAAAGACTGTCCAGATATGTCTGTAAAAAAGGCTTTTCGCTGAGCCGTTTACGGTGAATATTTACGCGCAATTTACGCTTAGTCATTTTCGACTACCGGCCTGGCGAACAGGGCTGCTTATTACCCTCATTCGGCGCTTTCAGGGGGCCAACAGCGGAATACGTCGAACCTGAACTGATATACAGCGTGAATAAGCGGCCCGGGGAAGTGATTCAGCCTGATTGGCGGCGGCATCTGATTAATAATCAAATTCACTCACCGTTTTGCATTAAACAATGCGACCAATACCAGAGGGTTCTTTATGCATTTTACCCAGGCTATCGCCCGCCTACCGGCCGCCACCTGCGGCGCGGGACAAACTACCGCCCAACTGGGCGCGCCGGATATCGCCGCCACCACCCGCCAGTTTCTCGCCTATGTGGAAACCCTGCTGCAGCTTGGCCTGAAGGTCACGGTGCTGCCCCCGGCGGCGGATTATCCTGATGCGCACTTTGTTGAAGATACCGCCGTGGTCATGCCGGAACTGGCGGTGATTACCCATCCGGGCGCGCCGAGCCGTCAGGGCGAAGTCGATACCATTGCGCCGGTGCTGGCGGGGTTTCGTCCGCTGGCGCGGATGAGCGAGCGCGGGCATATGGACGGCGGCGACGTGCTGTTAGTGGATAAGCAGTTTTTTATCGGCCTGACGGCGCGCACCGATGAGCAGGGGATCCGCGAGTTTGCCGCCGCCGTTGAGCCGCACGGCTATCAGGTCGCGGCGATCGAAGTCAGCGCCGGTCTGCATCTGAAATCAATCGTCAACTATGTGGGCCGCAATACGCTGCTGCTGACGGAAGGCTACGTTAACCATCCGGCGTTTAGCGGTTTCAACAGCATCGTGATCCCGGAGGAGGAGGCCTACGCCGGAAATACGCTGTGGATCAACGATACCTTAATTACGCCGCAGGGCTATCCCCATACCCTCGGCGAAATCAGCAAGCTGGGAATGCCTATCGTGCAGCTCGACACCAGCGAATTTAAGAAAATGGATGGCGGCCTGACCTGCCTCTCACTGCGTTTTTAATCATCGCGCCAACACCGGGGAATCAAAATGAAAATACGCCTTGCCGCATTACTGGCCTGTATGGCGCTGAGCGCGCCGCTGGCCGCCCAGCAGTTTGACACCATCAGCTTTGGCGTCGATGGCGGCTATCCGCCTTTTGACGTGCTGGCGCCCAGCGGCGAAATCACCGGCTTTGATATTGATATCGCCAACGCGCTGTGCACCCAGCTAAAAGCCAAATGCGTTTTCGTGAAGCAGCCGTTTGAGAGCATGATCGCCGCCCTCAACGCGCATAAGTTCGATGCCATTATCGCCTCGCTCAATATTACCGATGAACGTAAAAAGGAAGTGGATTTCACCGACCGCTACTACCGCAGCGCGGCGCAGCTGGTGGCGCGCAAAGGCAGCCCGTTGCTGCCGGATGCCGCCAGCCTGAAAGGCAAAACCGTCGGCGTTCAGACCGGCTCTACCCATGAAGCGTTTGCAAAGGCCAACTGGGCCAATCATGGCGTGAAGATTGTCGGTTACGCTAACCAGGATAACGTCTACCTCGACCTGCTCTCCGGGCGCATCGACGCCGCGTTGCAGGATAATATCCAGGCGGCGACCGGCTTTATTGATACCCCACGCGGGCAGAAATTCGCCTTTGCCGGCCCGGTTATCCAGGACGGCGGCATCTCCTCCGACGTCGGGATTGCGGTCAATAAAGACAATCCGGCGCTGCGCGATGCGCTGAACGGGGCCATTAAGGCAATCCGCGCCGACGGGACCTATGACGCCATTCAGAAAAAATACTTTAGCTTTGATATTTATGGCAAATAAGTCGTAAAGGAGCGGGCGTGGGCGCTGGCCTGCGCCCCTTTACGACCTCCGCGGAAGGCTGAATATGGTCGCAGACTATTTACCCCTGTTGTTACGCGGCGCGGCGCTTTCGCTGTGCGTGATGCTCTCTTCATTACTGGTTGCTCTGCTGCTGGGGCTGATTAACTCGCTGATTAAGCTCTTCGGCCCGCCGTGGCTGCGCCTGTTTTCCACCGCCTACACCACGCTGGTACGCGGGATCCCGGAGCTGGTGATTATGCTGCTGCTGTTTTTCGGCGGCGAGATGCTGGTTAACCTGCTGCTGGGTCTGGTGGGGCTGGGGCCGGTGCGCTTCAATACTTTTATCTCCGGCGTGCTGGCGATTGGCTTTGTTTTCGGCGCCTATTACACCGAGACTTTTCGCGGCGCGTTTCTGACCGTCGATAGCGGGCAAACCGAAGCCGCGCAGGCCTACGGGATGCGACCCTGGACGGTATTCCGCCGGGTGATGCTGCCGCAGATGCTGAGCTTCGCGATCCCGGGCATCAACAACAACTGGCTGGGGCTGATGAAAGCGTCAGCGCTGGTGTCGATCCTCGGCCTTGAGGATATGGTCTGGCTGGCCGAACAGGCTGGGCGCGCCACGCAAAAGCCGTTCCTCTTCTATTTTCTGGTCTCGCTGATTTACATGGTGATTACCGCGCTCTCCAGCTGGCTGTTCAGCCGCCTGGCGAAGCGTTACGCGCTGCGCTCTTCCACGGCGGGGGCGGCCTTATGAATCTGCAAACCTTTATCGATGCGATTCCGAGCTTTTTGTGGAGCGACGGCAACGGCGCCGCCAGCGGACTGGCGGTCACGGCGGAGCTGTTTTTACTCTCCATCGTTCCCGGAATGGCGCTGGCGATAGCGATGGCGGTGGGGCAGGTGTACGGTCCGCGCGGGCTGGCGCTGCCCATTCGCGCGTTTACATATTTTTTTCGCAGCACGCCGCTCTATCTCCAGCTGATGCTGATTTACTACGGCCTGTCGCAGTTCGATATCGTACAGACGGGCTGGATGAACGACCAGCCGTTCTGGCTGCTGTTTCGCGATGCGACCTTCTGCGCCACCCTGGCGCTGGTTCTCAACACTGCCGCGTACGTTGCGGAGCTGCTGGCGGGGATGATGGTGACTTTCCCGCGCCAGGAGTGGATCGCCGGAGAAGCCTACGGGATGGGGAAATGGCAAATTATTCGCCGTCTGGTTCTGCCCGCGACCCTGAGGCGTGGGATCCCGGCGCTGAATAATGAAATGGTCTTTTTGCTGCACGCCACGTCGCTGGCCAGCACCGTGACCCTGCTGGATATTACCGGCGTGGCCCGCGCGTTCTACGCCATGACCTATTCGCCGTTTATTCCGTTTCTGATGGCCGCGGCGCTGTATCTGCTCTGCACCTTTTTGCTGATTTTCACCTTCGCGCGCGCCGAGCGGCGCTGGCTGGCGTTTATCCGTCGCGGCTAATCAGGAGCGCTTAATGGCCTGCAGTTCGGTGAGGGTGACGATTTTATCGACGTGAAACTTTTTACTGGTCAGCCAGCTATCCGCCAGCTGGCAGTAGTGCGCCATGCTGCGGCAGCCGATACGCACCAGAAAGTCGAAGCTGCCGCTGACCAGCCAGCAGTCCAGCACTTCGGGCGTCTGGCGCATCTCCTGTTCAAACACTGGCTGCGATCGCCCGTGGTCGGCCAGCGCGATTTGCGCCTGCACCACAAACGCGTGCTCCGGCTCGGGCAGTTCTACAATGGCGCTGTAGCCGCGAATAATGCCGTCGCGCTCGAGGCTGCGCACCCGTTCCAGGCACGGACGGGCGGTAAGGTTTACCTGCTCCGAGAGCTTTTGATAAGAAATGCGGCCATCCCGGCGCAGGATTTCAAGGATCTTGTGATCGATACGGTCAAGCCGGATTTTCTTTTCCACAACCAGGACGTCCAATGAAAATTAAACACTATACATTACCTGAACATGCACTCGGTGGGCAGCGGCAATTAAGCCATTTTCATTTCGGCGCGCCCGGCACAGGAGAGAAGGTCTATCTGCAGGCGGGGCTGCACGCCGATGAAATTCCGGGCATGCTGGTTCTGCATTATCTTAAAAGATTACTCAGTCAGGCGGAACGGCGCGGCGAGCTGCGCGGCGAAATCATTCTCGTGCCGGTGGCCAACCCGCCGGGGCTGGCCCAGGTGCTGCTCAGCGGCGGCGTAGGTCGTTTCGATCTGGCAAGCGGGCGTAATTTTAACCGCGACTTCCCCGATCTGGCTGCCCTGGCGCAGCCCTATCTGCGTGCGCCATCGCCCGGTTCGCGCCGCGAGTACCTGCAGCAGGTGCGCGCGGCGATGCGGGATGCGCTGGCGGCGCTGCCCGTGGTCAGCGAAGTTCAGGCCCTGCGCCATCATCTGCTGGGCCTCGCCTGCGATGCCGATTTGGTACTCGATCTGCACTGCGATGACCAGGCGATTTTGCATCTCTACGCCGACCCGGCCTGGCAACGCGAGGCGAAAGTTCTGGCGGCTTTCCTCGGTATTGGCGCCGTGCTGCTGTCGCAGGAGAGCGGCGGTCATTCGTTTGATGAGGCCTGCGGCCTGCCGTGGCAGCGCCTGGCGGCGCGTGATTCATCGCGCTCGCAGCAGCAGCCCGGCTGTATGGCGGTGACCGTCGAACTGCGCGGCCAGCAGGAGGTGGATCACGCCACCGCCTGTGACGATGCCGAACGTCTTTATCGCTATCTGCAGTACCGCGGCGTACTGGCCGGCGCGAAGCCTGAGATTCCGCAGCAGGAAACGGTAATGCTGCCGTTTGCCGCCGGGGAGATTGTTACCGCCCCGGCGACCGGCATCCTGGTGCTGTTAAAACAGCCCGGCGAGTGGGTCAGCGCCGACGATGTGGTCGCGGAAATCATCGATCCGCTGACCGATATGGTCAAAGCGGTGCGCCCGACATCGGGCGGGCTGATTTATGCCAGCCGTCGGGCGCCGTTTGTCACCCTGGGGGCCGAAGTAATGAAAATCGCCGGCGAGCGGCCGTTCAGCGGCGGAGGCGGGCTGGCGCTGTAAGCGGCTTTTCGTTTATCGCGCGGCTTAAAAAGTCGTTTACCGTCTTCATGCACAGCTCGCGCTCTTCGACGTGCGGCATATGGCTTGAGGCTTCGAAAATGACCCACCGCGCGTCGGGGATGTGGTCCATAAAGGGTTGTACCACCTCCGGGGTGGCTTCATCGTAGCGCCCGGAAATCAGCAGGACCGGAACGTCAATGCGCGCGAGGCGGTCGATAATCGTCCACGCTTTCATGCTGCCGATGACGTGGAATTCGGTGGGGCCATTCATGGCGTGATAAACCGTCGGGTCGGCATCCATGGCGTCGAAGGTGCGCCGCACTTCCGCCGGCCAGGGATCGAGGCGACAGACGTGGCGTTGATAAAATACCTGGCTTGCCGCCTTATATTCCGCGCTGTCCAGCGTTCCTGCCGCCTCATGGGCCAGCAGCGTCTGCTGGACGTCGGCGGGCAACTGCGCCCGCAGCCTGGCCGCTCCCTGTAGCCACAGGGCCATCGACGCCGGGGAGTTGGCGATAATCAGCGCCTTTAACCCCTTTGGCCGCGTCACGGCGTGCTCCGCGCCGAGCATACCTCCCCACGATTGGCCGAGCAGGGCGTAATGATCGGCAATATTGAGATGCTGCAGCAGGTTGGCCAGTTCGTCGAGGAACAGCGCCGGTTGCCAGAAATCGGCGGGCTGCTGCGGGAGATGGGTTGAGCGTCCGTTGCCTAACTGATCGTAGTGGATCACCGCCCGCCCGCTGAGGGCGATATCGCGGAACGCATCAACATAATCATGCGTGCACCCCGGCCCGCCGTGGGCGATGACCAGCGGCGTGAGCCCGCTATCGATATCGCCGCAAACGCGAAACCAGGTTTGATAGCGCCGAAACGGGGCGTAACCTTCGCTGATGGTATACATGAATCATCTTTACCCTGCTAAGTGGACCGGCTTTCAGGGTAAAGGGTGGCAACCGCGGCTGAACACTAGCAAAAATGCTAGTTCTTAGCTGTCGAGCAGGCGGTAGTGCAGGGCGCGGACTACCGCCTGTACGCGGTTGCTGGCGCCGAGCTTTTTGGCCGCGGTATTAAGATGCAGCGTCACCGTCGCCACCGAGCGGTGCAGCTTGCGGGCGATCTCTTTAGCGGTAAGTCCTTCGGCGGACCACGCCAGGCATTCGCGCTCGCGGTTGCTTAGCTTCACATGGCGGCAGGTAAGCAGGGTGCTGTCAAACAGCGGAAACGCCGACTCCTGAAACTGGTGGGCGAGCAGCATCAGCTGCGCCAGGGTGGCGCTGATTTCCCGTTCCTGACGCTGGCCGGTATGGATGCCGGTGAGAGTGACGAAACTGCCGTTGGGGAGATGCAGGGGAACCGTCGCCCCGCAGGGCATATTATGTTCGCGCATATAGTCGGTGACCGCGGTGGCGTGATTGTTCAGCCTCCCGCGCAGCATGCTGTTGTCCGGTCGTTGATAGGACCAGACAAAAGGCGCGCAGCTTTCGAGCGCGCAGTGCTGCACCGGATCAAGCTGGTAATATCCGCGCTCGCACCATAGCTGGCGCATATCTTCCGGCACATTGCACGTTTTCAGCAGCGAAGGCGTAATCAGCTCCCCTTCCAGAGAACGCGGGACCGGCGTGTAGTCGTAAATGACCGCGTCAAATCCTAACTTCCGGGTGGCCTGAAAAAGTCCGCTGAATGCCTCATCCAGGCTAGCCGCCCGCGCGCTGCCGGGGCGTTCAAATTCCAGTCGCATATAACCCCCTTCATCTAAAACGAGACCTGCGACGGGCACGATTTGTGCAAATCCGTCAATAGTTAGCGCAAAAGGCATGCAATTCCGGTGCCGCACCGGCGCCGCGCAAAACTAGTATTTTTGCTAACTGTTCAGCCTCCGGGGTTGCCGTTAGCGTTAACGCAACGCCAGAACCGGGCCATCGACGATGAGGAGTACACCATGTGGAGCGAAATAGCGCCCGATCAGTACCATAACATTGCGGTGGAGGGATATAACGTCGTGGCCTATCAGTTTGGCGACGGCGAGGAGACCGTTCTCTGCCTCAACGGCGGGCCGGGGCTGCCCTGCGATTATCTGCGCGAAGCCCACTCCTGCCTGAAGCAGCACGGTTATCGGGTGATCGCTTTTGACCAGCTGGGTACCGGCAAGTCCGACCGGCCGGATGATGCCAGCCTGTGGACGATGGCGCGCTACGTGCGTGAAGTGGAGACCGTGCGTCAGGCGCTGGGGCTCGGTCAGGTGCATCTGCTTGGTCACTCGTGGGGCGGATGGCTGGCGATTGAAGTGGCGTTGCACCATCCTGGCGCAATTCGCTCGCTGATTCTGGAAAACACCGTCGCCGATATGCCGCATCTGGTGCAGGAGCTGAACCGTCTGCGCGGGGCGCTGGGGCCAGAAACCGTCGCGATGATGCAGCGCTACGAAGCGCTCGGCTGGCTAGACCATCCGGCCTATCAGGCAGCGATTACGCTGCTGAATTACCGTCATGTGTGCCGTCTTGACGTCTGGCCGGAGCCGGTTACCCGCTCGCTTGGGGACTGGAATATGGGCCCGTATATCACCATGCAGGGGCCGAACGAATTCCTCTACACCGGTAATTTAAAAAACTGGAACCGCAGCGCTGAGCTGGCGTCAATCCGCGCGCCCTGTCTGATCACCAGCGGCCAGCACGATGAGCTGACGCCCGCCTGCGCCCTGAAAATGAAGCAGGGCCTGGCGAACGCCGAAATAGCCATTTTTGCCAACAGCAGCCATATGCCATTTTACGAAGAGCCGCAGGCTTACTACCCGGTGCTGCTCGATTTTCTGGCGCGCCAGCGCGACGCGGGAGGCTGTTGATGCACCGTTACCGCTTTCTGCTTCTTCGCCCGCTACAGCTGCTGCCGGTTCTGCTGGGTATCAGCCTGATCACCTTCATGATGGTGCGCGCGATCCCCGGCGATCCGGCGCGTATTCTGCTCGGGGTGCGCAGCACGCCGGCGGCGCTGGCCCGCCTCCGCGCGCAGTTTGGCCTCGACGAACCGCTGTGGGTTCAGTACGGCTATTTTCTGCGCAATCTGCTGCAGGGCGAGCTGGGTAAGTCCATTGTTTACCGGGTCGATACCCTGAAGCTGATTGCTTCGCGTCTGGAACCGACGCTGTGGCTGGTGCTCGGCAGCGTTCTGCTAGCGATAGCGTTGACGGTACCGCTGGCGGCGATGGCCGCACGCCAGCGCGGGCGCCTCGCCGATCGGCTGATTCGTCTGTTTACGACCGCCGGGCTCGGGTTTCCGGCGTTCTGGCTCGGCATCATGTTGATTCTGCTGTTCAGTATCGCGCTCGGCTGGTTTCCGGTCTCCGGCTACGGCAGCGATTTTGTAGACCAGCTGCACCATATGGTTCTGCCGTGCCTGACCGTGGCGCTGGCGCTGTCGGCGGTATTGATTCGCAACCTGCGCGCCAGCCTGCTGATGGAGATGAATAGCGACTATGTGGTGGCGGCCCGGGCGCGGGGACAGCAGGAAAGACGTATCTTCTGGCGGCACGTGCTGCCGAACTCTCTGGTGCCGACCATCAATCTGCTGGCGGTGAATATTGGCTGGCTCATCGGCAGTACGGTGGTTATCGAAAGCGTGTTTGCCATCCCCGGCCTCGGACAGCTGTTGGTTAAGGCGATTTTTAGCCGCGACTACATGGTGGTGCAGGGCGTGGTGATGGTCTTTGCCCTTGCTACCGTAGCGGTCAGCCTGCTGGCGGATATTCTGACCGTGGCCCTCGACCCGAGGATAAAACTATGAAGGCGATAGCGACGTTTTCCCGTCTGCGTCAGCGGGCTATCCCGCGTCAGCAGGCGCTCTACGCCGGGCTGGCGATCGTCGGACTATGGCTGCTGGTCGCCTGTCTGGCGCCGTGGATCGCGCCGTTCGATCCGATTGCCCAGGACGCCTCTTCCAGCCTGCTGCCGCCGGGCGGCGCGCATCTCTTCGGTACCGACAACTTTGGCCGCGACGTTTTTTCCCGCGTGCTGTGGGGCGCGCGGGTCGATCTCCAAATCTGCCTGCTGGGGGTGCTGTTCCCCTTTATGCTCGGTACCGCGCTGGGGGCGCTTGCCGGCTATTCTGGCAGCGTGGTCGATGCCCTGGTGATGCGGGTTATTGATATCGTGCTGGCCTTTCCGTTTCTGGTGCTGATGCTGGCAATCATCGCCATTCTCGGGCCGGGACTGAGCAGCTTTTACATCGCCATGGCGATGGTGGGCTGGGTCTCCTACGCCCGGCTGGTGCGCGCTCAGGTACTGACGCTGAAACAGCGCGATTTTATTCTGGCGGCCCGCAGTCTGGGCTACGGCCATCCGCGGATTTTGTTCCGTCATCTGCTGCCGAACGCGCTAACCGGAGCGATCGTTTTTTCGATGTCCGACTGCGTACTGGTGCTGCTGAACGGAGCCGCGGTGAGCTATCTCGGGCTCGGCGTGCAGCCACCAACCGCCGAATGGGGCGTTATGGTGGCCGAAGGGCAGAGCTTTATCACTACCGCGTGGTGGATAACCACCTTTCCAGGGCTCGCCATCGTGCTGCTGGCGATGGGCTTTAGCCTGCTGGCTGATGGGCTCGGCGACAAGTTAGGAGGACGGGGATGAGTTTGCTGAAGGTGAATCGCCTGATGGTCACGGGCGGCGAGGATATCGCGCTGGTCGATAACGTCTCATTCACGCTTGAAGCCGGGGAGATGCTGGGGCTGGTTGGCGAAAGCGGGTCGGGAAAAACCGTGACCTGCCGGGCGCTGATGCGCCTGCTGCCGGGGGACGGGCTGCGGATTAGCGGCGGTGAGGTTGTGCTCGACGGCCGGGATATCTTACCCCTCAGCGAAGGGCAAATGTCGGCGGTGCGCGGGCGGGAAATCGGTATGATTTTCCAGAACCCGACCAGCCATCTCAATCCGGTGATGACCATTGGGGAGCAGATCGCGGAAAGCCGGCGCCTCCATTTTGCGGCAAACCGCCGTCAGGCGCGGGAAGATGCGCTGGCCCTGCTGCGCCAGGTCGGCATCCCGGACCCGCAGAATCGGCTCAATAGCTATCCGCACGAATTTTCCGGCGGTATGCGCCAGCGGGCGATGATCGCCGTCGCCCTTGCGCCGGAACCGCGGCTGCTGATTGCCGACGAACCGACGACCGCGCTGGACGTCACCGTGCAGATGCAGATTTTGCGCCTGCTCAGCGACCTGCGTGCCGAGCTGGGGCTGGCGGTCATTATGATCACCCACGATCTCGGGGTGGTGGCGCAAACCTGCGACCGGATCGCGGTGATGTACGGCGGCAGGCTCTGCGAGGTGGGCGACAAACGCGAAGTGCTCGCCGGGCCGCTGCACCCCTATACCCGCGGGCTTATTGATTGTCAGCCGGCCAGCGAAGGCGGACGGGGGAGGCTGACAATCATCGACGGCCAGCCGCCGAGCGCCGACCACTTTCCATCAGGCTGTCGCTTTCATCCGCGCTGCCGCCGCGCCGATGAGGCGTGCCTGCAGCAGCCGCCGCTGCATTACGGGCAGGATCGCCATAGCCACGCGGTGGCTTGTCATCACCGCTTACCCACGCTGACCCGACAGGAGGGATAATGGCTAACGCTCACTGGCCGCTGCTTGAGGCCGATAATCTTTGCGTCACCTTCCCGGTGTCGGGCGGTCTTTGGCAGCCGAAGCGGGTCGTGCACGCGGTGAACCAGGTCACGATGCAGATCTTTCCCGGCGAAACGCTCGGTCTGGTCGGCGAATCCGGAAGCGGCAAGAGCACGCTTGGCCGAGCGTTGTTACAGCTTGAACGGGTAGCCGATGGCGAGGTGCGGTTCGAGGGGCAGCGTATTACCCATGGCTTAACCAGCGATATCGCCCGTCTGCGCCAGCAAAGCGCGATGATTTTCCAGGATCCCTTTGCCTCGTTGAACCCGCGGCAGAGCGTGGGAGAGAGCATCGCCGAGGTGCTGCGCGTGCATCAAAAAGTGCCCCGCGGGCAGGAGGCGCTGCGGGTAGCAGAACTGCTCACCCTGGTGGGCCTGCGCCCGCAGCAGGCCAGCGCGAAACCGGCCCAGCTTAGCGGCGGCCAGTGCCAGCGCGTCGGTATTGCCAGAGCGCTGGCCATGGAGCCGCGGCTGATCGTGGCCGATGAGTGCGTCGCGGCGCTGGACGTCTCTATTCAGGGACAGATCGTCAACCTGCTGATGGATCTGCGGGAGAAGATGGGGCTGGCGATTCTGTTTATCGCTCACGATCTGGCGATTGTGCGGCGGCTCTGCGATCGGGTGGCGGTAATGTACCTTGGGCGGATTGTGGAAGAGGGGCCGGCAGAGGCGGTCTTCACCCGTCCGCTGCATCCCTATACCGCCGCGCTGGTCTCGGCGATCCCGGAAATCGACCCGGATAAACCCCTACCGAAAAATTTGCTGGGGGGCGAGCCGCCCAGTCCCGTTGCCGTTCCACAAGGCTGTGCATTTCATCCGCGCTGCCCTTATGCGCAGGTGCAGTGCCGCACCGGAGCACCACCACCAACCCGGCAGATTGCCGATCGCGCTTATGCCTGCGTGCTCAACCTCGCGGGCGATGAGACCGTTTTTCCTTTAACAGGGGGATCTTTTGATGAAGCACAGGCAAGTTAAATTACTGGCGGCGAGCGTTTTTCTGGCGCTTAGCGTGGTGAGCGAAATGGCCCAGGCGGCGGGGGTATTGACCATTGGCCGCCGGGAGGACAGCACCACGTTTGACCCGATAAAATCGGCGCAAAACGCGGATAACTGGGTCTTTTCCAACGTCTTTGACCCGCTGGTGCGGGTGGATAAGAGCGGGACGAAGCTGGAGCCGGGCGTGGCTGAGAGCTGGACGATTTCTCCGGATGGCAAGGTCTACACTTTTAAAATTCGCGACACGACCTTCTCTGACGGCACACCGCTAACCGCCAGCGATGCGGCGTTTAGCTTGATGCGTATCCGCGATGATGAAGGCTCGCTGTGGCGCGACTCCTATAGCATTATTGCCAAAGCGGAAGCCCCGGACCCGCGCACGCTGGTAGTGACGCTGAAATCGCCGTCAGCGCCGTTCTTGTCGCAGCTGGCCCTGCCGAACGCCTCGGTGATTTCGCAGAAGGCGATGAAAGCGGAAGGCGAAGAGGCGTTTGCCGAAAAACCCGTGGGCTCCGGCGCGTTTAGCGTGAAAGAGTGGCTGCGCGGGGAAAAGATCGTGCTGGTGAAGAACCCGCACTTCTGGCAGGCGAAAAACGTCAGCCTCGATGGCGTGGAGTGGTTAACCATTCCGGACGATAATACCCGCATGCTGAAGGTGCAGGCCGGCGAGCTCGACGCCGCGCTGACCGTGCCTTTCTCGCGCATTGCATCGTTACAAAAGGATGCCAATCTGAAGGTGGAGCTGGACCCCTCCACGCGCGAGGACCATCTGCTGATCAACCATTCTCACGGCGCGCTGGGCAAGGTGGAGGTGCGCCAGGCGCTGGACTTCGCGATTGATAAAGACGCAATCGTGAAGACCGTGACCTTTGGCTACGGCCAGGTGGCCAACTCCTATATTCCCGCCGGGGCGCTTTACCACTACCAGGATAATCTTCGCCGGCCGTACGATCCGCAGAAGGCCAAAGCGATGCTAAAAGCGGCGGGCGCTGCCGATCTGAAGCTGAACTACGTGGTCAACGCCGGGGATGAAGTCGATGAGCAGATTGCCATTTTGCTGCAACAGCAGCTGGCGAAAGCCGGGGTGACGGTGAATTTGCAAAAAGTCGACCCGAGCCAGAGCTGGGATATGCTGGTGGCCGGAGAGTACGATATTTCGGTGATGTACTGGACCAACGATATTCTTGACCCCGATCAGAAAACCACCTTCGTGCTGGGTCACGATGCCAATATGAACTATATGACCCGCTATCATAACGAGCAGGTAAAAGCGCTGGTGGCTGCCGCGCGCGTCGAAATGGACGGTAAAAAGCGCGAGCAGATGTATATCGACCTGCAAAAAATGGCCAAGGCCGATGTGAACTGGGTCGATCTGTATTACAGCCCGTACCGCAACGTCAGCCGCAAAAATATCGACGGTTTTTATCAGAATCCGCTGGGACGTTTCTTCCTGGAGGATACCGTAAAACGCTAGTGCCTCTTTGCGCCGGTTGTCCTCTGACGCCGGCGCCTTTTTCATCTTACCGGCGGCGCGACGCGGTTTGATGCATATCAACGAGCACATTAACTTTTACTATAAAAACTAAAAAAGAGTTGTAACCCCGCGTGCTTTTATTCAATTTATGTGGTGAATGTTTAATGTATTCCAATAAATAAAGCATATATACATTAAAAAACAACACGTTAAATAAATCAGGGGTTAATTTTTGTGGCAAGTGCAAACAAACTCACGCTGTTCATCGTCATCTTCATGCTGCTGGGGATCCTCTCCGGCGCGGCCATCCACGCTTACGCCGGGCAAACGACCATTACCGCATGGTCGGAAAACATTACGCTGCTAACCGATGTGTTCCTGCGCCTGATTAAAATGGTGATAGCGCCATTAGTCTTCAGTACCCTGACGGTCGGCATTATGCGCCTTGGCGAAACGGCGACTATTGGCCGGGTCGGCGGTAAAGCCATGGTGTGGTTTATTACCTCGTCAATTCTCTCCATTCTGGTCGGGCTGGTGATCGTCACCCTTGAGCATCCCGGCGCCGGTCTGAACCTGGCGATCCCGAAAGAGTCCGTGGATACCGGGCTGGCGGTGAGCGGGATGAGCCTGAAAGGCTTTCTGACCCATACCATCCCGACCAGCATTACCGAAGCGATGGCCAGCAACGAGATTCTGCAAATCGTGGTGTTCTCGATGTTCTTCGGTATTGCCGGGGCGTCGCTGGGGGAGAAATTCAATGCTCCGCTGGTGGCGGCGCTCAACGTGGTTTCCCACATTATGCTGAAGGTGACCGGGTACGTGATGTACGTCGCGCCGCTGGCGATTTTCGCCGCTATCTCTTCGGTTATCGCCTCGCAGGGGCTGGGGATCCTGCTTAACTACGCCTCGTTTATCGGCGGATACTATGTCGCGATCCTGCTGACCAGCGCGGTGCTGCTGGCGGTGGGGTATATGGTGCTCAAAAAAGAGGTTTTTCGCCTGCTGAATATGCTGAAAGACCCGGTGCTGGTGGCGTTCACCACCAGCAGTTCCGAAGCGGCCTATCCGAAGACCCTGGAGCGCCTGGTGGAATTTGGCTGTTCGCGAAATATCGCGTCGTTTGTGCTGCCTATCGGCTACTCCTTCAACCTGGTCGGCTCAATGGTGTACTGCTCTTTTGCCGCCATGTTCATCGCTCAGGCCTATAATGTTCAGCTGAGCTTTAGCGAAATTACCGTGATGATGCTGACGCTGATGCTGGCCTCGAAAGGGATTGCCGGGGTACCGCGTTCGGCGCTGGTGGTGCTGGCCGCGACCATCCCGAGCTTCAATATTCCGGTGGCGGGTATTTTGCTGCTGATGGGCATTGACCATTTCCTCGATATGGGGCGCTCAGCGATTAACGTGCTGGGTAACGGGATTGCGACGGCGATGCTGTCAAAAAATGAAGGTCAACTGCAGGAAGAGGCCCCGGAGGCTGAAGCCGCGCCTCAGCAGGCCGAAGCCTGATCGTCGCGCGCCCTCTCTGACGGGGGCGCGTTCCGCAGAGAAAAAGAGGCCCCTAACAGGCACGCAAGGGGCAATGTGACGAAGTAACAGATTCCTCGATAAAGACGTTGTTCTTATTATATAAAAATACGCTCCGGTATTTTCACATTGAGGAACCGGGTAATGGTACCCGCAGCCAGTTACCCCTGAGTAGATGTTTTTGAGGTTACCGATCTTTTTCGGAATCCCGTCGCTAACAAGCCGTCAAATTCCTAATTTTAACGTACAGAATGCGCTCACTGGCGGGCACAGCGCGAGTTTACCAGCGCTCTTTTAACAAGTTAATGAACTGAAAAAAGTCATGATTGTTATTAAGACGGTATTTTTCCATGATTTTGCTTTTGTGCCAGGTGATGGTTTTGGGGGTGACTTTGTTGAGGGCGGAAATTTTAATGATATCAAAGCCATCGATGATGCCGGTGGCGACGGCAGCCTGCGATTTGGAGAGCATTTTATGCGGGCAATGGGTGCAAACGAGCGTGGAATTGCTGCTCTGCGCGCCGGGGAGAATTTCGCTCCTTTTTATCTCCTGGGCAATAATTTCGAACATCTCATCGATATTGACCGATTTGATAGAAACAAAGATAACGCCCTTGAGACAGTTAACGATCAGCTCTTTTTCCGGCAGCTTGTCATAGCTGTGCAGGATAATCACCGAACTGTTTTTTTTACGGTTCTTTATGCTGGTATTGCACAGATAGATCTCGCCGGGGAGAACTTCAGCGATGATGATATCTTTATCTAAAAAATCATTATGCTTATAAGAAAAAGCGACTTTAAGATTCCCGCTGCGGCTGATGAGCTCATTGACGACGGAAACCAATGATTCTCTGAGAAAGGTATTTCTGGTGTTGATGGCGATGTTTACTTTTTTCATGGCGTTATTTCCCTGATATATCAACATAACGCCATGTTGTGATCAATCCTCCGGGCGTATGCGGTGATTGTTGCTATGCAGATTTCGTTATTATTAATGTGACTTTAGTTATTTTCTGCGCATAGAGTTCTTTGCTGAAAACGGAAATTTCTGTTTTCGCCTGTCGCGGATATACGACACAAGACTATAAACAGATACGCAAAGGCAAAATATGCACAGCAATAAGGCTAACCATGTTTGCATGGCCATAATTGAGATCCTTTAACTTAATTTTTGGTGTTAAAAATGTACCTCGCAGGCACGTGAATATTTTTATACTCTTCGTTAAACCGTGCTCGCGATGCGCGGACGAAATGCGCATGACAAGCGGCCTGCATTCGGCTCGCGCTGAATTCAGCAATAGCCTGATAGCTCAGGTCGCTTTGGGTCGAAACGCTCACGACGCCCGGTCAATGTAAGAAAATTCTTAATGTGCTGTCAGTCTCATTTCTCTCATTCCTCTCAAAAACTGAAAAAAAATTAACAAGAAACGCCAGGCTGAAAACATATTCGCCATGACCTCGCGCGGGTGGCGGAACGGTGGCCGGCGGCGTCGCCGCTGCCGGCTGGGGAAAGGTCAGGAGAGAAACGCCAGCCCTTTGCCAAAAATCGCGCGAATCGGCAGGGTGATGCCCTGTAGGCGGGCCTTGTGGCGCAGGCGGCTGATCACCACGTCGATGCGGTGCAGTTCCGGCTCGCCCTCATCGGTAAACAGCGAAGTGTGCAGGTCAACTTTGCTGCACACTTCATTGCGATTACGCATTAAGACTTCCAGCAGACGGTACTCTTGCTGCGTTAGCGGCAGGATCCGCCCCGATGGCGCCACCAGGCGCTCGCTCTGGAGAATCCAGTGGGAAGGGGCTGACCGCTCCGCTGATGGCGCCGGATTGACGCCTTCCGCCGGTTGTTGCTGGCGAAGCCGGGAGCCCAGCGCGTGGATGCTCTCCGCGAGGTCGGAAAAGTTGACCGGCTTGATGAGATAGAGGTCGGCGCCGGCGTTTAAGGCCTGGAGCCGATCCTGCTCATGCCCTCTGGCGGTAATGACGACCAGGCCGAACTGGCCAATCTCGTGCAGATAGTCCAGCACGCTAAACCCGTCTTCGCCCGGCAGGCCAATATCGATAAGAACGATATCAACCGGATCGCGATGCAGCTGCCGCCAGAAGGCCTCGGCGCTGCCGACGCCCCAGGCGTCAAAGCCGCGATGGCGCAGAAAAGCCAGCAGCTCGTCGAGTAGATCTGCGCTATCTTCAATGATAGCTACGCGTAGTGTCATGGTTTGTCCTTCTGCTGTCCCGTCAGCGGGAGAGTGAGCGCAAATTCGCATCCGGCTGAGCTATTTTCTGCCAGCCACAGGTCCCCGCCGTGGGCCTGGATGATTTGTCGGGCGACGTACAGCCCAAGACCGGTCCCGGCCGGCGTTGAGGTATGCGTTTCGCCGCGTCGATAGCGCTCGTAAATATGCTCGACCTGTTCCGGCGGGATGCCGGGACCGCGATCGCCAATGCGTAATTCAACGTGCTTTTCCTGCTGATAAATCTCGATTCTTATTTCGCCTGCTGCAGCATATTTAACCGCGTTATCGAGCAGGTTGGCGATCGCAATACACAGCAGCCCGCTATCAATAAACAGCACCGGCGAAGGGGATTGCGGGCCGACAGTTTGCCCCTCAAGGGTGACATTCAAATAATGATTAAGCGAAAGATCCACGACGGTCGCCGCCATATGGATGACCGGCAGCAGTTCGGCATCCTGCTTGTCGGCGTGCAGGTCTCGGGAGGAGAGGCGGGCATCGGCCAGGCAATTATCGGTAAGCTGCACCAGGCGGGTTGTCGCGCGCTGCATGCGATCGAGGCGCAAGCTCTGGGTGACGGTTGCGGGACTCAGGCGCAGGTTTTCCAGCGCCGCCTGGAGGATCGCCAGCGGCGTTCTGAACTCATGCGCCACCATTCCCATAAACTGGCGCTGGTGGAAGCTGGCCTCGCGTTCAATCTGCAGTTCCCGCGCCAGCTGCTGCTTGCGCACCAGGGTACGGTTTTCCGCCCGCACCCGCAGTACCGCGATGATCAGGACGGTGACGATATGGATAATCAGCGCGTACTGCCAGGTGGAATAAACCATGTTATGAAACGGAATGACGCCGTGGATAGAGAGCAGCGCCAGCCCGGCGGAGACGACGTATACCGGCGGCAGCAGCCCCAACAGCAGGGTGTTGATATCAACCGCTTTGCGCCGCCACAGCATCCATGAGGTGATCAACAGAATCGGCGCGGCGATGAAGAATATCCCCGCTTCAATCTGCATCGCCTGGCCGTAAAACCCTAGCGGGATACTGATCTGCAGAACAATGTTTAAGGCGATCGCCGCCAGCAGCAGTTGATGCAGCCGCGGCATGTTTTTCTTCAAATCGAAAACTTCGCTATGCAACCACAGCGCGGTGGCGTAGCTCACCAGCGACAGGCAGCTAATCATGTAATCCTGCACCGGCAGCAGGGCGTCGCCAAAGAGCCATTCCGGGTAGCCATGAAGGGCCGCGACGAGCGGATAGTTGAGCGAGAACAGGCAGATCCCCCACAGCAGGCGTCGGCGCAGCGCGACGGCAAGCCACAGGGCGATACCGCTGGCAATCACCGCCAGGCCAAAATAGAAACTCCAGAAGGCGGTATCGAGGGTGGCCGAACGCACGAACTCCTGCGGCGACGAGAGCGTCGCCAGCAGGATCAGGGTGCTGGTGCTCTGGAGACGGAAGACCATCTCGTAGCCAGCCGCCGTGGGCGGGGGCGGTAAAATCAGCACGCTTTCGCGGTAGTCGAGATCGTTATCGCGGGCGGAAGCGTGGTCGCCAAACTCTTTTTGTTTCCAGGGGGCATCGCTGCCGCAGGGGCGATAAAATACGCTCAAGCGATCGACAAACGACGGACCGAGCTGCAGCCAGCGCTGCTCGCCTGCAAACCAGGCCGCCGGGAGCGAAGTACGTAGCCAGTAGGTCTTTGACGAATAACCGAACGACGGGATAAGCGGCGCCGTTTTTAGCGCCTCCTGTGGCAGCGAAAGAAAGGCGTCGAGGGGCATCGTGTCGCTGGCGTCGGCGTACCAGTAGACCGGGATATCGATACCCAACTGGCGGACTTCCGCGCGCGCCGGCGTCCACCACTGCAGGGAAATAATGACGCCGCACATTGCCCAGAAATACGCGCTGTGGCTCCTGCGAATAAGATCAAAAAAAGCGCACGAACGATTCAATCACGCCCCCTTGCGGCATGGATTAATAAATCAGTACGGTATAAACGAACAGGGACTCTGCTACTGGCACAGATAACCCTCCGCCATTCGGGAAATATACGTGTAGGGCTGGACAACGCAGCATTCTGCTGGTGCCGAAGATATTATTCCAGCGTTATCTACGCGCCGGGGAACTGGCCAGACCTGCTGCAAGAAGATCCTTAATCAAAGTTAACGTATGGGGGAGATGCATAATAAGCAAGCGGAAAGTTCAGTCACGACATACGGATTTACGATGTTATGCCATGAATTCACGCGATAGTTATATAAAAAGCGGCAATAAATTATTTAATCAGCGCATATAAAACCCGATAGTTATATTAAACGTTAATTACCGTTGTTATTGATGGCCGGATAACGGCGGCACATCGCCCACCTCATCAAACGAAGTTGGGTACGGTCCGAAGGTTTGTAGACGGCAGGGGATGACAATGATTAGCATGGCGTTAACATTCCCGGCCCCTGTTTTAAGGCGATGGATTTTAACTATTTGAAATGAAATGGATTAATTGTTTGTTTTTTGTCGTAAATGTTAACAGCAGATGCAAAAGCCAAAAATACCCGTATAATCATTGTCCCTTTTCCTGTCTTAAGTTTAAGCTGGAGGCACAATGGAGCTCAGTCGCAGGCAGTTCTTTCGCATCTGCGCGGGTGGTATGGCAGGGACGACCGTAGCATCGCTTGGTTTTCTTCCCTCGTTTTCCGCTCACGCAGAGACGCGTCAATATAAACTCTTAAAAGCTAAAGAAACCCGTAATAACTGCACCTACTGTTCAGTCGGCTGCGGGATCCTCATGTACAGCTTCGGAGATAACGCCAAAAACGTGCGTGAACGCATTTATCACGTCGAAGGCGACCCCGATCATCCCGTGAGCCGCGGATCGCTGTGCCCAAAAGGCGCAGGCGTACTGGACTATATTCACAGCGATAACCGTTTACGCTATCCGGAGTACCGCGCGCCGGGCTCGGACAAGTGGACGCGTATGAGCTGGGATGAGGCCATCGATCGTATCGCGCGATTGATGAAAGATGATCGCGACGCCAACTTTATCGAAAAGAATGCCCTGGGCGTCACCGTCAACCGCTGGACCTCAACCAGCATGCTGTGCTCTTCGGCGGCGAGCAATGAAACCGGGATCCTTGACGGTAAATTTACCCGCGCGCTGGGGATGGTATCGATTGACTGCCAGGCGCGCCTTTGCCACGGCCCGACGGTATCGGCGCTGGCGCCAACCTTTGGTCGTGGGGCGATGACCAACAACTGGGTGGATATTAAAAACGCCAACGTGGTGCTGATTATGGGCGGCAACGCGGCGGAAGCGCATCCGGTAGGGTTCAAATGGGTTATCGAAGCCAAAATTAAAAATAATGCGACGGTGATCGTCGTCGATCCGCGCTTTAACCGCAGCGCGGCGGTGGCTGACCTGTACGCGCCCATTCGCGCCGGCTCCGACAGCGCTTTCCTGCTCGGCGCGATCCGCTATCTTATCGAACACGATCGGATACAGCATGAGTACGTGCGTCACTACACCAACGCCAGCATGATCGTGCGGGAAGATTATGATTTCGACGAGGGGCTGTTTAGCGGTTTTGATCCGCAGAAGCGTCAGTACGATAAAACCAGCTGGAACTATGAACTCGACGCGAACGGCTTCGCCAGGCGCGATGATACGTGGAACCATCCGTGCTGCGTCTGGAATCTATTGAAGCAGCACGTTGAGCGCTATACGCCAGAGCTGGTCAACCGCCTGTGCGGCACCTCGTTACACGATTTTCAGCGCATTTGCGAACTGTTAGCCAGCACCAGCGCTGCGAATCGAACCGCGACAATCCTGTATGCCCTCGGCTGGACCCACCACACCACCGGAGCGCAGACCATCCGCGCGGCCGCGATGCTGCAGCTGCTGCTGGGCAATATCGGCATGGCCGGCGGCGGCGTTAACGCGCTGCGCGGGCACTCCAATATTCAGGGCTATACCGACCTGGGGCTGCTTTCGACTAATCTGCCGGGATATATGCCGCTACCGTCGGAAAAACAGGTTGATTATCAGAGCTATATTTCACAAATCACCCCCGCGGCGCTGGGCGTGAACGAAGTGAACTACTGGCAAAATACGCCGAAGTTTTTCGTCAGCATGATGAAAAGCTTCTGGGGCGATGCCGCAACCGCGGAAAACAGCTGGGGCTATGACTGGCTGCCGAAATGGGATCGTTTATACGATGTCATGACCCAGGCCGAGCTAATGGCCCAGGGCAAAATCAACGGCTACGTGGTACAGGGATTTAACCCGCTGGCGGCGTTCCCGGATAAAAACAAATCCGCCCGCGCGCTGGCGAAGCTCAAATATCTGGTGGTGATCGATCCGCTGGTGACCGAGTCGTCGAATTTCTGGCAGAACCACGGCGAAATGAACGACGTGCGTCCTGCAGATATCCAGACCGAAGTCTTCCGCCTGCCGTCCTCCTGCTTCGCCGAAGAGAACGGTTCGATCGCCAACTCGGGCCGCTGGCTACAGTGGCACTGGGCGGCGGCCGAACCGCCGGGCGAAGCGCTCCACGATGGCAAAATTCTCGGACGCCTGTTTATGCGCCTGCGCGATCTGTATCGGCAAGAGGGCGGCGCAAACCCGGCGCCGGTGCTGAATATGTCCTGGGATTATCACGATCCCCTCGACCCGCAGCCGGAAGAGGTCGCCAGGGAGGCCAACGGCAAGGCGCTGCGCGATATCGTTGACGAGCAGGGCCGGGTAGTTGTCAAAAAAGGCCAGCAGCTGAGCAGCTTCGCGCAGCTAAAAGATGACGGTTCAACCAGCAGCTACTGCTGGGTTTACTGCGGCTGCTGGACCGAGCAGGGCAATCAGATGGCGAACCGCGATAATAGCGACCCGTATGGTTTAGGCTGTACGCCCGGCTGGGCATGGTCCTGGCCGGCGAACCGCCGCATCCTCTACAACCGCGCCTCCGCGGACCCGGCGGGTAAACCCTGGGATCCGCAGCGCTCGCTGCTGAACTGGGACGGCAAACGCTGGACCGGTATGGACGTCGCCGACTATAGCCAGGCGGCGCCGAACACCAACGTCGGGCCGTTTATCATGAATCCGGAAGGCGTGGCGCGCCTGTTCTCGCTGGACAAACTAAACGATGGCCCGTTCCCGGAACACTATGAGCCTGTCGAATCGCCGATTGGCACCAACCCACTGCACCCGAAGGTGGTCTCCAGCCCGGTAGCGCGCATCTATCACGATGACCTGGCGAATATGGGCAAAGCGGATGAGTTCCCCTACGTGGCGACAACCTACTCGATCACCGAACTGTTCCGTCACTGGACCAAGCATGCGCGGCTGAACGCCATCGTTCAGCCCGAGCAGTTTGTTGAAATTGGCGAGGCGTTGGCGAAGGAGAAGGGCATCGTCGCGGGGGACACGGTAAAAGTGATGTCGAAGCGCGGGTTTATTAAAGCCAAAGCGGTAGTGACTAAGCGAATACAGGCGCTGACTATTGATGGCCGTACGGTGAATACCATCGGTATTCCGTGCCACTGGGGTTTTGAGGGGGCGACGCGGAAAGGATTCCTGGCCAATACGCTGACGCCATCGGTGGGGGACGCGAACTCGCAGACGCCTGAATATAAAGCTTTCCTCGTGAACGTGGAAAAGGCGTAACGGAGACGAATTATGGCCTATCAATCGCAAGACATTATCCGTCGTTCCGCGACTAACGGCTTCACCCCCGCGCCCCGCGCGCGGGACCACCAGGAAGAGGTGGCGAAGCTTATCGACGTCACCACCTGTATCGGCTGTAAAGCCTGTCAGGTGGCCTGTTCCGAGTGGAACGACATCCGGGATGAAGTCGGTCACAACGTCGGGGTGTACGATAACCCCGCCGACCTGACCGCCAAATCCTGGACCGTGATGCGCTTCTCGGAAGTGGAGCAGAACGACAAACTGGAGTGGCTCATCCGCAAGGATGGCTGTATGCACTGCGCCGACCCGGGCTGCCTGAAGGCCTGCCCGGCGGAAGGGGCGATCATTCAGTACGCCAACGGCATCGTCGACTTCCAGTCCGAGCAGTGCATCGGCTGCGGCTACTGCATCGCCGGCTGCCCGTTCAACGTGCCGCGTCTGAACCCGGAAGATAACCGCGTCTACAAATGTACGCTGTGCGTCGACCGCGTTAACGTTGGCCAGGAGCCGGCGTGCGTGAAAACCTGCCCGACCGGCGCTATCCACTTCGGCTCCAAAGAGGAGATGAAAACGCTGGCTGGCGAGCGCGTCGCCGAGCTGAAAACCCGCGGTTACGACAACGCGGGGCTGTACGATCCGGCCGGCGTTGGCGGCACGCACGTGATGTACGTGCTGCACCACGCCGACAAGCCGAACCTGTACCACGGCCTGCCGGAGAACCCGGAAATCAGCGCCACGGTTAAGTTCTGGAAAGGGATCTGGAAGCCTCTCGCGGCGGTCGGCTTTGCGGCCACTTTCGCCGCCAGCATCTTCCACTACGTCGGCGTCGGTCCGAACCGCGCGGAAGAGGAAGAGGACAATCTGGATGAAGAGAAAGACGAGGTGCGCAAATGAAAAGACGTGACACCATCGTGCGCTACACCGCGCCGGAACGCATCAACCACTGGGTCACCGCCTTCTGCTTCGTGCTGGCGGCGGTGAGCGGGCTGGGCTTTTTCTTCCCGTCCTTCAACTGGCTGATGCACATCATGGGCACCCCGCAGCTGGCGCGTATTCTGCACCCGTTCGTGGGCGTGATTATGTTTGCCTCGTTCATCATCATGTTCTTCCGCTACTGGCACCATAACCTGATCAACCGGGACGATATTTTCTGGGCGAAGAACATTCGCAAGATTGTGGTCAACGAGGAAGTGGGCGACACCGGGCGCTATAACTTCGGCCAGAAGTGCGTGTTCTGGGCGGCGATTATCTTCCTGGTGCTGCTGCTGGTGAGCGGGGGGATTATCTGGCGTCCGTACTTTGCGCCGGCCTTCTCCATCCCGGTTATCCGCGTCGCGCTGATGCTGCACTCCTTCTCGGCGGTCGCGCTGATCGTGGTGATCATGGTGCATATTTACGCCGCGCTGTGGGTGAAGGGCACCATTACCGCGATGGTGGAAGGCTGGGTGACGAAGACCTGGGCGAAGAAGCATCATCCGCGCTGGTACCGTGAAGTGAAAGCGAAACGGACGAAGGATTGATAAAACAAATACGATAAATTTGCTGCCATGCAGCGGATATTATCGTAGCGAGCGCGCGTAATGGCAGGTAAACCGCAAGGTGAACAAGCGATTACGCGCTATTTTTATCGGTAATTATTAGAGGGTAATCAACATAAAACCGCTGATAATAACGCTGTTTTATGAATGTTTTGGTTATCCATATCAAAGAATCGCCGGACGACTCTGGTTATGTTGGCCGTTGCGCCCGGAGAAACGCCCGGGTTAATTCATCACTCGTTGTGGAAGGGGACCTGACAGGATGACGACGAAATCGCTAACGCTTTCTTTGGATGAACAACAGTCAATTCCTTTGAGTACGGTCTCGGGGACCCTGGGCTACCTCGGCATGGATATTCGTCCGCTGGCTTCCGCCGGGATATGCAGTTTCGACCCCGGCTTTGCTAACACCGCAGGCTGTAAGTCGGCCATCTCGTGGATCGATACCGAAAAGAGCATTCTGCTGCACCGCGGCTATCCGGTCGATCAGCTGGCGCGCCAGTGCGACTTCCTGGAAGTGGCGTGGATTCTGCTGCGCGGAGATGCGCCTGACGAAGCCAGCTATCAGGACTTCAAAAACACGATTACCCGCCATAGCCTGGTGCATGAGCAGATTGCCCGCATGTGCAGCAGCTTTCGTCGCGACTCGCATCCGATGGCCTTAATGTGCGCCCTGGTAGGCACCCTGGCGGCGTTCTATCACGATGTGCTGGACGTTGAAAATCCTGAGCACCGCGCGCTGGCCGCCACCCGCCTGCTGTCGAAAATGCCAACGCTCGCGGCGATGAGCTATAAGTTTTCAATTGAGCAACCGGCGCAGTATCCGCGCAACGATCTTTCCTATGCGGGGAATTTCCTGCATATGCTGTTTGCTATTCCGGCGGAACAATATCAGCTGAATCCGGTGATTGAGCAGGCGATGAACCAGATCCTGGTGCTGCACGCCGACCATGGCCAGTGCGCATCGACGACCACCGTCCGGGCGGCGGGCTCCTCCGGGGCGAATCTCTTTGCCTGCGTCGCCGCCGGGCTCGCGTCTCTGTGGGGACCGGCCCACGGTGGGGCGAACGAAGCCAGTATGCGGATGCTGGAGGAGATCAACACCGTCGATCAAATTCCGGCGTTCCTGAGCAAAGCGAAACGCGACCCGCAGACGTTCCGTCGTCTGGGATTCGGTAACTCTCGCTACCGTCATCTTGACCCGCGCGCCGCCATTTTGCGCGAGACCTGTCATCGGGTACTGGAAGAGCTGGGGATGTCCGACATGCCGTTGCAGGTGGCGATGGCCCTCGAAGAGGTGGCGCTGACCGACCCGTACTTTGTTGAAAATGGCCTGTCGCCGAGCGTGGATTTCTATACTGCGGTGATCCTCAAGGCGATGGGGCTGCCTTCATCGATGTTTGTGGTGATTACCGCCGTGGGCAGAACGCTTGGCTGGGTGGCGCACTGGAACGAAATGCACGAAGCGCCGCTGACGATTTATCGTCCGCGGCAGATTTATACCGGCGAACAGCGGCGGGATTACGTTTCACGGCGTGAAGGGAAATAACAGAGCGCGGTTTTGATATTGTGTTCGTATTGTTGCCGGGCGGCAGCTGTCGCCTTGCCCGGCCTACCAAACCCTGGTCGGTAGCCCGGATAAGGCGTCAGCCGCAATCCGGGATCGTACCGTTTGATTAACGAAACACCACCTGCGCCCAGCGGGCCAGCCCGGCGGTGACCGAGCCAAAATCATCGCCGCCGGCCACCGGAATGCCCGGCAGGTGTGCCGCCAGCGCTTTTTTGATCAACGGCGAGCGAGCGCTGCCGCCGGTCAGGTAAATCACGTCCGGCTTGTCATTGCTGTTATCCAGCGCCAGCTGAACCTGCTCCATTATGCGGGCCAGCGGCTGATCCAGCGCCGCTTCCAGACCCTGCTGGCTGATGGCTGTCGCCAGCTCGTCGCTGATAAACGGCAGCCCGGCGGTGACGCTCGGCTGCGCGGACAGGGCGATTTTGCTCTCTTCCGCGCTACGCACCAGACGATAGCTCAGACGCTGACGCCAGACCTTCAGCAGCAGCGCGACTTTTTCGCTATCGCGGGCGCTGCGCAGCAAATCGTTAAGCAGGCGACCGTTGGCGGCGCTGTAAAAATCGGTTTGCGCCGGGACGTCGTTAATCGCCACCGCATTCCACCACGGCAGAATCGGCAGCGCGATGCCTTTTTCGGTATCGCCGCCCATACCCAGCAGCGGCATCAGGCATTTAAAGGCCAGGGCGATATCAAGGTCGTTACCGCCGACCCGGCAGCCGCTGTGGCCAAGCAGGCTTTGCTGGCGATCGGCTTTTTCCCGCCACTGCGGCCCCATCAATAGCAGTGAACAGTCGGTGGTACCGCCGCCGATATCGACGACCAGCACGCGTTTTTCCTCGCTCAGCGTCGCTTCGAAATCCAGACCGGCGGCGACCGGTTCAAACTGAAACACCACGTCGCGGAAGCCCGCGCGCTTTGCCGCACGTTCGAGAATGCCCTGCGCCTGGGCGTTGGCGTCATCGCCGCCCAGTCCCTGGAAGTTAATCGGCCGGCCGATAACCGCCTGGTCGATGGTTTCCGGCAGCTGCGTTTGCGCCTGGAGTTTGATATGCAGCATCATGGCGCACACTAAGTCTTCAAACAGCGCCACCTGCTGCGGCTTGAGCCCGCTGGCGCCGAGAAAGGATTTCGGCGACTTCACAAAGTAGACTTCTTCCGGATCTTCAACGTATTGATGCAGCGAAGCGAGACCAAACTGCACGCTGTTGCCGAGTACGTCGATATCTTCCTCGCGGTTGAAGCTAATGGCGCGACGCAGCAGCGCCTGGTTTTCATCCCCGTTGGGCGGGACATCGTGATGGCGGTAGAGCCACTCGCTGACCGCTTCGCGGGTCGGCGCGCAAAGCATGGATGGCAGCAGTGAACTGCCGTTTTCCAGCGTTAACAGCTGCGGCGTATTCTCGCGCATTACCGCCACCGAACAGTTAGCGGTACCGTAGTCAAAACCAATAAACATAGCCTGCAAAATCCCCATGCCGGTGAAGAAGGGGGGCGACTTTAGCGGATTGACGGCACTGCGACAACTGGAATTTAAAAGCAAGGCGCCCGCGGCGCAGAGCCGCTATGATTGAAGCGCTAAAAAAGGAGAAATGATGACGCTGCTACCCTGGCATCCCCCCTACGACTGGCAATGGATGTTTCATTTTCTTGAGGCGCGTACCGTGCAGGGGATTGAAACTTTTGTCGACAACAGCTACTGCCGCAGCTTTGCCCTCAATGGCCACGCCGGGCTGATCGCGGTGACGCCGGATGACGCCGCGCAGGGCATGCGGGTGACGCTTTCCGCCGGGCTACAGCCGGTCGCGGAAGAGTGCCTGGCGCGGGTTGCGCGCTTATTTGATTTGTCCTGCGACCCGCAGCGGATCGCCCTGACGCTGGGAAACCTCGCGCTGCCAAGGCCGGGGCTGCGCCTGCCGGGATCCCTGGATGCGTTTGAACAAGCGGTACGCGCGGTGCCCGGCCAACTGGTGAGCGTGGCCATGGCGGCAAAGCTGACCGGGAAAGTGGTGGCTGCCTTCGGGGAACCGTTGACCGATGCGCCGGGCTTTTATCTGTTCCCGAGCGCGCAGCGGCTGGCGCAGGCCGATCCGCTGGCGCTGAAGGCGCTGGGTATGCCCCTGCGGCGGGCGGAGGCGCTGATTCACCTGGCGCGGGCGGCCATCAGCGGCGAACTTCCCCTCCGGGCGCCGGATAATATCGACGCTGGAATAAAGCAGCTGCAGACGCTGCCCGGCATTGGCCGCTGGACGGCGAACTATTTCGCGCTGCGCGGCTGGCAGGCGCCGGATATCTTTCTGGCGGATGATTATCTGATTAAACAGCGTTTTCCCGGCATGACGCCGAGCCGGATTGCGCGCTACGCCAGCCGCTGGCACCCCTGGCGCTCGTACGCTTTATTGCATATCTGGTATACGCAAGGCTGGTCGCCGGAGGAGGAATAGACCCGAGAGGCGCTTAGCACTGGTATCGACGCGCTGAAATCCCTATAATTGCGGCGTTTGGCGGTCAACCGCCACCCTTCCTACATTCCCAGGTTAATCAGGTCGCAAAAATTTATGACTGATACGTCTCATCAGTGCGTCATTATAGGCATCGCCGGCGCATCGGCTTCGGGCAAAAGCCTTATCGCCAGTACGCTATATCGTGAATTACGTGAACAGGTCGGCGATGAACATATCGGCGTTATTCCGGAAGACAGCTATTACAAGGATCAAGGTCATCTGTCGATGGAAGAGCGTGTAAAAACCAACTATGACCATCCAAGCTCCATGGATCATAGTCTGCTGTTTCAGCATCTGCAGATGCTGAGAAGCGGCCAGCCGATAGAGTTGCCGGTATACAGCTACGTTGAACATACCCGTATGCCGGAAACTATCCATATCGAACCGAAGAAAGTCATCATTCTTGAAGGGATTCTGCTGCTGACCGACGCTCGCCTGCGCAACGAACTCAGCTTCTCCATTTTTGTCGACACCCCGCTGGACATTTGTCTGATGCGCCGCATCAAGCGAGACGTCAACGAGCGCGGACGTTCGATGGATTCAGTGATGGCGCAGTACCAGAAAACGGTGCGCCCGATGTTCCTGCAGTTTATCGACCCTTCCAAGCAGTATGCCGATATTATTGTGCCTCGCGGCGGTAAGAACCGTATCGCCATCGATATTCTGAAGGCCAAAATCAGTCAGTTCTTTGAATAACACGAACGAATTGTGTAACGTGCAAAGAGAAGCCAATTTGCCCTTATCCCCGGAAGGCGTAGGGGCGCAATGCCTTAAAGGAGAACGTTCATGCGTCTGTGCGACCGAGATATAGAAGCCTGGTTGGATGAGGGGCGACTGGCCATTAATCCGCGCCCGCCCGTTGAGCGCATTAACGGCGCGACGGTCGATGTTCGGCTGGGGAATAAGTTTCGGACTTTCCGCGGGCACACGGCGGGCTTTATTGACCTGAGCGGGCCGAAGGCGGAAGTCAGCGCGGCGCTGGATCGGGTGATGAGCGAAGAGATTGTTCTGCCGGATGGTGAGGCGTTCTTCCTGCATCCGGGCGAGCTGGCGCTGGCGGTGACCTTTGAATCGGTTACCCTGCCGCCGGATCTCGTCGGCTGGCTGGATGGCCGTTCTTCGCTAGCGCGTCTGGGCTTGATGGTGCACGTTACCGCGCACCGCATCGATCCGGGCTGGTCCGGCTGTATCGTTCTGGAATTCTATAACTCGGGTAAGCTGCCGCTGGCGCTGCGTCCAGGGATGCTGATCGGCGCGTTAAGTTTTGAACCCTTATCCGGCCCGGCGGTGCGTCCTTATAACCGCCGCGAAGATGCGAAATATCGCGACCAGCAGGGCGCGGTAGCGAGTCGAATCGACAAGGATTGATAATTTTAGCGGTTTGCTGAGGATGCCATGAGACGAATTCTGACCACGCTGATGATCTTACTGGCGGTAGTTGTCGCCGGTCTTACCGCGCTGGTATTGCTGGTCAACCCCAACGATTTTCGCGCCTATATGGTTAAAGAGGTGGCGGATCGTAGCGGCTATCAGCTTGAACTCAATGGGCCGTTGCGCTGGCACGTCTGGCCGCAGCTCAGCATTCTCTCAGGCCGCATGACCCTGACCGCGCCCGGCGCGGCAGAACCGGTCATTCGCGCGGATAATATGCGCCTTGACGTCGGGCTGCTGCCGCTGATCTCGCATCAGCTGCAGGTTAAGCAGGTGATGTTGAAGGGGGCGGTGATCCAACTGACTCCCAAAACCGAAGCCGTGCGCAGCAAAGGAGCGCCGGTCGTTCCGCACGACAACACGCTGCCTCAGGTTCCGGAGGATCGCGGCTGGTCGTATGATGTCCAGAAGCTGCAGATTGCCGATAGCGTGCTGTTTTTTCAGCATGAAGATGGCGAGCAGGTGACGGTGCGCGATATCCGCCTGCAGATGGAGCAGGACAGCAGCCATCGCGCAACGGTCGATTTCTCTGGCCGGGTGAACCGCGATCAGCGCGATCTGGCGCTTTCCTTCACCGCCCAGGTGCAGGGCGGTGATTATCCTCATTCTCTGAAGGCGGATATTTCACAACTGAACTGGCAGCTTCGCGGCGCGGAGCTTCCCCCTGAAGGGATTAGCGGCCAGGCCAGCATGCAGGCCAGCTGGTTCGAGGATGCGAAAAAGCTCAGCTTCGATAAGCTGAACTTAACGGCTAACGGGAGTACCGTTGCCGGCAACGGCAGCGTGGTGCTGGGCCAACAGCCTGACTGGACGCTGAATCTTCAGGCGGGCACGCTCAACCTCGATAGCCTGCTGTCTCATCCCTCAGCATCTGACAATAATGGCGTTAACCAGCAGGGGCAAAGCCAGGCCAGGCAGCTACGCCCGGTTATTGCGGATAACGGTATTCAGCAGGATTACAACTCGCTGCGCGGTTTTAACGCCCGGCTGAGCATCACGGCCGAGCAGCTGCAGTGGCGAGGCATGCATTTTACCCAAGTGAAAAGCGATATCAGCAACCAGCAGGGGCTGCTGACGATTCATCAGATGCAGGGGAACCTGGACGGCGGGCGACTCTCGCTCCCCGGCTCGCTGGACGCGCGAGGTGAAACGCCGCGAGCCTCCTTCGAGCCGCAGCTCGACAACGTTGAGATCGGCTCGATTCTGAAAGCGTTCAATTATTCGATAAACCTGACCGGCAAGCTCTCGCTGACCGGCGAGTTCTCCGGCGGCAAGATTGATGCCGACGAGTTCCGCCGCAGCTGGCAGGGGCAGGCGCAAATTCAGATGACGGATACGCGCACTGAAGGGCTTAATTTCCAGCAGCTAGTCCAGCAGGCCGTCGAGCGCAGCACCAACGTTCAGGCGCAGGAAAACTACGATAATGCGACCAGGCTGGACTCCGTCAGCACCGAGTTTGCGCTGGATAATGGACAGGTGACCTTAAAGGGTATGCAGGGGCAATCTGAACTGATGGCGTTAACCGGGCAGGGTGAACTCAATCTGCTGAAAGAAGACTGCGATATGCGCTTCAACGTCCGGGTACTGGGCGGCTGGAAGGGCGAGAGCAAACTCATCGATAGGCTCAAGCAGACGGCGATCCCATTGCGAATTTATGGAAACTGGCAGACGCTGAGCTACAGTCTGCAGGTGGACCAGATACTCCGCAAGCAGCTGCAGGATGAAGCGAAAAAACGGCTTAGTGAATGGGCCGAACGCAATAAAAACACTCAGGATGGCAAGGATGTGAAGAAGCTGCTGGATAAGCTGTGAGTCTGGCGGTTGTTGTCGGCGGATGATAATCCATGGCCGGCGTCTTTGCTGACAAAGTGCGACATGTGGCATTGCCTGGCGGCGCTTTGCTTGCGCGGGCCTACGGGGAGGCGTTATGTGTTGCGGGCGTGGATTTGTAGGCCGGGTAAGGCGTCAGCCGCCACCCGGCAGTAATGTCAACGGCTCCTCAAAAACCGGTTTGCCATTGTTCATGCGGCTTTAGAATATTCATTGAAGTGAGCATTACACTTCATAGTCCAGTTCATCTTCATTATGCGCCGGCGGCACTATTTGTACTTTTTGCACCCGATGGCTCTCCACCTGCAGCGTGCGCAGAACGTAGCCGTCAAGGTTCACTTCTTCACCTTCCTGCGGCACATGCTGCAGGTACTCCATCAGCAGACCGGCGACCGTATGGTATTCACGTTTCTCATCCAGCGGCAGGGGGACATACTGGACCAGGTCTGCCAGCGGCATATGCCCGTTGACCGTCCAGCTACCGTCGCCGTTTTTGTGAATATCGTGGCGAGCGTCAATCTCTTCTACTTCATTAGGCAAATTACCGGCGATAGTTTCCATAACGTCGCTGAGCGTGACAATGCCCTCGACGGAGCCAAACTCATCAACCACAAAGGCAAAGTGGGTTCTGGCTTTGCGGAACTGCTCCAGCGCCGGAAGCAGCGGTAGCGTCTCCGGGAACACCAGCGGCTGACGAATCAAGGCCTGCAGGTTGAGCGGTTCATGTCGTAACGATTGCTGCAGCAGATCGATCACGTGCACGACGCCAAGCATATCTTCGTCATCATCGCCGCCGGTAACCACCAGGCGGGTATGCTGATTCTTGTCGAGTAAGGCGCGGATCTCCTCTTCCGGAGCGCTGAGATCAATATGTTCAATATCATGACGCGAGGTCATGATGCTGCTGACGGTGCGCTGATTGAGATTCAGTACCCGCTCAATCATCCGCCGCTCCTGTGGATTAAACAGCGGGTTATCGTCGCGATCGGCAACCAGCGAAGCGGTATCGCTATCCAGCTCGCTATTCTCTTTGTGGCCGCTCAACAGATTCATTACCGCTTCAGTGGTTCGCTGGCGTAACGTCAGGTTGGCCGAGAGAAAGCGATGACGGTTAAAGATCGCCAGCTGATTGAAGGATTCAATCATGACCGAGAAGCCGATGGCAGCGTACAGGTATCCTTTGGGAATAGGGAAGCCAAAGCCTTCGGCAATCAGGCTAAAACCGATCATTAACAGGAAGCTCAGGCAGAGAATAACAATTGTCGGATGGCTGTTAACAAAGCGGGTCAGGGCCTTGCTGGCCATCAGCATCAGGCTAATGGCAATAATCACCGCAGCCATCATTACCGCCAGGTGGTCAACCATGCCGACCGCGGTTATCACCGAATCGAGAGAGAAGATGGCATCAAGCACCACGATTTGCGCAACCACTCCCCAGAACCTGGCGCCTTTGCGCTGGGTCGGGTTATCGCTATCTTTACCTTCCAGCCGTTCGTTGAGCTCAACGGTGGCTTTAAAGAGAAGGAACAACCCGCCAAACAGCATAATGAGATCGCGAGCGCTAAAGCTCAGATCGTGCCACGTAATCAGCGGCCTGGTGAGAGTAACCAGCCATGAGATCGACGCCAGCAGCAGCAGGCGCATCACCATTGCGAGCAGCAGACCGGTCACGCGCGCCCTGTCGCGCTGCGCGGGAGGGAGTTTTTCCGCGAGAATGGCGATAAAGACCAGATTATCAATACCGAGTACCAGCTCAATAACGACAAGCGTGATGAGCCCGGCCCAGATCGAGGGGTCGGCAATCCATTCCATATTCAGTTAAAACCTTTACAACCTAAGAGTGCCATGTACCGATCATGGATAAGCCATAGATAAAATGCAATATTTTCTGCTGTTAATTACCTCGGGCGCCAAACGGGGCCTCGTAATACCTGTAAATAAAATAGCCACTTGCACAGGATATAACCGTATTCAACCACAAGCATATCGGCTGGTTATTATTTGTCATCGTGCGAATTTTCATCGATATAGGCTGAAATGGCCCGCCTGATTTTATGCCGGATTCCGCGCAGGCGCTGAATGGCTATACCAGGGCGGTCTCCGGCAAACGGTAAAGTCTATCAATAGATTTGATGTATATAACAACAATTTCCTGGAATTTAGATATTTATACTACTTAATGTCGTGGCTTGTCGGAGATCAATTTTTCCCGGAGGATGTGATGCGCGTTATCGGGGGACGCAGAGCGGCAAAAACAGCAGTGGGAATAATTTGTTGCCAGTAAAAGGCACCAGGGGTTAGCGGGGAAGACGTCGCTGCTGCTGAAACCCGTTGTGACGAGTAATTTGCTGCCGTTCAGACGGTTTTGTGCGTTAAATAATTTTATTATCACTATAATTGATTATATGGTCTGGATTTTTATTTTTTTGCAGTCACTTGTTCTGTATCAACTCATTGTGAAAGATAACAAGGTATTAAAAGAGGAATGATGGAGGAACGATGAACGTCATTACTCAATCTTATGAATTGAATGGAACGGTTTTTTTGCCTAACATATTGTAAATATTGGGTATTTACTTCGAAATATTGCGTATAAGAATTTTCTTAAATCTGTCTATTGGTATGTAGACTTTACGTGTATTCTTAAATTATACGTGTAATTTCAGAATTTGACGGACAGTATGGCAGGGATCAACCGTGTATCATCACTGATAAATGCCAGTGATAGATACAAACTGACAGGATCAAAAGGTTTATAACCATACGGGTGGATATGAAAATGGTGAGTTTGAAAGCAGTTATACCGGTAGCAGGATTAGGGATGCATATGTTGCCCGCCACTAAGGCCATTCCGAAAGAGATGTTGCCGATCGTCGACAAGCCTATGGTGCAGTATATTGTTGATGAAATCGTAGCTGCGGGAATCAAGGAAATCGTGCTGGTAACGCATTCATCCAAGAATGCGGTAGAAAACCATTTCGACACCTCCTATGAACTGGAAGCATTGCTCGAACAACGCGTAAAACGTCAGCTTCTGGCGGAGGTGCAGGCTATCTGTCCTCCTGGCGTAACCATTATGAACGTACGTCAGGGCCAGCAGTTGGGGTTAGGCCACTCCATTCTTTGCGCGCGCCCGCTGATTGGCGATAACCCCTTTGTGGTTGTGCTCCCGGATATCATTCTGGACGACGCCAGCGCCGATCCTCTGCGCTATAACCTTGCCGCGATGGTAGCGCGTTTCAATGAAACGGGCCGTAGCCAGGTTCTGGCCAAACGAATGGAAGGCGACCTCTCCGAGTACTCTGTTATTCAGACTAAAGATCCGCTGGAATCGGCAGGGCAGGTGGCCCGAATCGTTGAATTCATCGAAAAACCTGATGAACCGCAAACGCTGGATTCCGACCTGATGGCGGTAGGGCGTTATGTGCTCTCTGCCGATGTATGGTCCGAACTGGAGCGTACCGAGCCGGGCGCCTGGGGACGCATCCAGTTAACCGATGCCATCGCCGAGCTGGCGAAAAAGCAGTCGGTCGATGCGATGTTAATGACTGGCGATAGCTATGACTGCGGTAAAAAAATGGGCTACATGCAGGCTTTTGTAAGCTACGGTCTGCGTAACCATAAAGAAGGGGCAAAATTCCGCGAGAGCATTAAGAAGCTGCTGGCATAGTTTAAGCGCATAGTTTTTTAGCGGATGAGAGTGAGCGGTCCGAGTTTTCTGATGAAGAACAGACAATTCGTGACCGTTCACACCGTTAAGTACAGCAGGTATCACTGATTAGTATCCATTTTAATACAATGAGTTAGCGGTTTTCTTGTTATATTGTAGCGTTTGCGAACATGAGGCAATGTTCGGAGACTTCTGGTAGTAGAAGAACACGTATCATGCTGAAATGGTCGGACTAGCTAAATTTACTCTTTGCTGATAATTACTTACTAAGAGTTTTCTTAAGTAAGTGGCCCTTAGTCAAGGCGTGAGACGAAAATAAAACTTGACTGAGATCATGTTTGCGCATTAAACAACGGTAACGCATGCATAATAATGTGAAGTTACTGATTGTGTATGCCCACACCAATGTCGCGGAAAAGACGTTACGGACTGGAGAGATCGTCAAAGGATGAAAAAGAAATGAACTGGCAGGTTGTCACTTTTTTTGGCGATAGCACCGTACTGTTACCCAGTGCGGCCGTACTGTTTATCGTTCTTTTTCTGCGAAAAGACTCAAAGCAGCTGGCCTGGCACTGGGCTCTGCTGTTCGGCATAACTGGCGCAATTGTCTGCGCATCAAAACTGGCATTTATGGGCTGGGGTATCGGGATTCGCGAGCTGGACTTCACTGGCTTTAGCGGGCACACCGCACTCTCTTCCGCTTTCTGGCCAATCCTCTTATGGCTGCTGTGCGCGCGTGCCACACCAGCTCTTCGTTTTACTGCCGTCGTATTCGGATATGCACTAGCCGGGCTGGTAGGCTATTCCCGTTTGATGGTTCATGCACATTCAACTTCGGAAGTTATTACCGGCTTACTGCTGGGCGCCGCAGGGAGTGCAGCCTTTCTGCTGCTGCAGTCGCGCGTTCGCGATACTCATACAGCGCAGTTATCATTTGGCAGCCTGGCGAGCATGGTCATTATCCCGGCGCTTCTGCTGAATACCGGGGCGAAGGCGCCAACCCAGTCGCTGTTGGGCGAGATAGCGGTGAAAATTGGTCCACTGGAGAAACCTTTTACCCGTGCCGACCTGCATAAGGAATTTTACTGACTCAGGGGTGCGTGGGCGAGTTGAAGGATTCAGAGTGATTCATGTGCTGTTCACATTGTATGCTAGATGAAATTTAAGGTGAAATGGTCTGCCGCTGCGATATTTCATATCCATGAAATAAATCTGTGATGGGCAATTCTGCACAATAATTAGCATAACGATAACCAGCCAGGATGTTTCCTAAATAAGTTTTCTGGCTATATATCGAATTTATTAATGATAACAGCATGCTGGCATAATTCTTTTCACTATTAATTTTTGTAGTTGACTAACTATAATTAATTTGAAACTAAGTCAACACACTTTTTGTGGTGAAAAAACAATAAAATCATAGGGTTGAGATTATTTGGCTGTACGGTACTGTTGGCGTTTGTATGCGTTGGACTGAAAACAATAACCTTATCGACGAGCAGTTCATAGCGCTGCCAGCGTATCTGATAATTTAAGATTACGCTCCCAATTGAGGGCAGAATCTCGTAAACTTATGGCCGCGAAATTGTTTGTTTTGATGGATTAATCGCCGATTTATCGAAATCTGCGATTGAATTTAAAGGGAAAGAAGTGCAGTGCATTGGTAGCTGTTAAGCCAAGGGCGGTAGCGTACCTGCGGACGGACGTTTTCTCTATATCACATCTCATTTCATGCGACCGAAATTCCTAAAGTGGCCTTCATACAGGTGATTATCTTCACAACCAGTATATACTTACGTGTTGTCGCCAGCTCAGAGCGTTCCGTTTGGGGGCGGGCAGGAGAAACTGCGGGTGTAAAGCGTAAGGAATGGCCTTCAATAACAATTTCGCATACATTGTGTACTGCAGATAGCCTGTGAATCAAAAGCGGGCGTTGACCTGAGAATCCGATAACATGCTTTCGTTTTCTTTGCTCAAACCTGTAGACCAAAAATAGCAAAGGTTGGCGTCAGAGGGCGCTGCATCTATCTGTGTTCCCCTTGTCGCGCCAGCTTGCGGAAACGGGGCTTTAAATGGATCTTGTACAATGATAAAAATTGCGCGAATCGCACTCGCATTAGGGCTGCTTACTTCTGCCAGCTCACTTGCCTATGCCTCAGGGTTAGTGATGAATGACAACGAACTGCGCAACGATCTGGCGTGGCTTTCCGATCGCGGCGTTATTCATCTCAGCCTGTCGACCTGGCCTCTGAGCCAGGAAGAGATTAATCGGGCACTTAAGAAAGCAAAACCCTCTTACTCTTCTGAACAGGTTGTTCTTGCTCGAATCAACCAACGCCTCGATTCCTTAAAATCTGATTTCCGGGTGAGTGGCTATACCTCAACGGATAAACCCGGAACGCCGCAGGGGTTTGGTCAGAATCAGCCTGCGGATAGCTCTTTATCATTAGCCTTTAATAACAGCGGCGAATGGTGGGATGTGCACCTGCAGGGCAACGTTGAAGGTGACGAACGCATCAGCAACGGTTCCCGTTTTAATGCTAACGGCGCCTACGGCGCGGTTAAGTTCTGGAACCAGTGGCTCTCGTTCGGCCAGATGCCGCAGTGGTGGGGACCGGGTTACGAGGGCAGCCTGATCCGCGGTGATGCGATGCGCCCGATGACCGGCGTTTTAATGCAGCGTGCTGAACAGGCCGCACCTGAAACCTGGTGGCTGCGCTGGATTGGCCCGTGGCAGTATCAGATTTCCGCCAGCCAGATGAATCAATATACCGCTGTACCGCATACCAAAATTATCGGCGGTCGTCTGACGTTTTCTCCTTTCCAGTCCCTTGAGCTTGGCGCATCACGCATTATGCAGTGGGGAGGGGAGGGGAGACCGGAGTCGTTTAGTAATTTTTGGGATGGCCTGACGGGTAAAGATAATACCGAAGCAAACGATCCCAATGAACCAGGCAATCAGCTTGCTGGTTTCGACTTTAAGTTGAAACTGGAACCCACGCTTGGCTGGCCGGTTAGTGTCTATGGGCAGATGATTGGTGAAGATGAATCTGGTTTCTTACCTTCAGCGAATATGTTCCTTGGGGGTATCGAAGGACACCACGGTTGGGGTAAAGATGCAGTCAACTGGTATCTTGAAGCTCATGATACCCGGACGAATATGAGCCGAACCAATTATAGCTATACGCACCACATCTACAAAAATGGTTACTACCAACAGGGGTACTCACTCGGGGATGCAATGGGAGGCGATGGCCAACTGTTTGCAGGAAAAGTCGAGCTGGTGACCGAGAATAATCAACGTTGGAGCGCGCGTTTAGCGTATGCGAAGGTTAACCCTGAAAACCAGTCAATTAATAAGGCGTTTCCTCGTTCGGATACCTTGAAAGGTGTGCAATTGGGATGGAGCGGGGATATCTATAAATCGGTAAGGCTGAATACCTCTCTCTGGTACACAGACGCAGACAATAGCGATAGTGATGATGTGGGTGCGAGCGCGGGGATAGAAATCCCATTTAATTTATAGCCTTAACACAGCTTCTGGAAATAGACTGTTGTTTGGGGATTAGAAACTTTTGGTTTACTGATGATGTGACATTATGAAGAAAAAAATTGTTAGATTTTCGGCATTGGCATTAGCAATAGGGTTTTTATCGGGCTGTACTATTTTGCCGGGACAGGGGTTAAATAGCCTTCGTAAGAATGTGGTTGAGTTGCCGGATAGCGATTACGACCTGGATAAACTGGTGAATGTCTATCCAATGACGCCGGGGTTAGTGGATCAGCTTCGCCCTGAAACCATATTGGCTCGCCCAAATCCGCAGTTAGACAACTTACTAAAAAATTATGAGTACCGTATCGGCGTAGGCGATGTACTTATGGTGACGGTTTGGGATCATCCAGAGTTAACTACTCCTGCCGGTCAATATCGTAGCGCAAGTGATACGGGTAACTGGGTAAATTCTGATGGGACGATTTTCTATCCTTATATTGGAAAAGTTCAAGTTGTTGGCAAAACTTTAAGTCAGGTGAGGCAAGATATTGCTAGCCGGCTAACAACTTATATCGAAAGTCCGCAAGTGGATGTAAGTATCGCGGCATTCCGTTCTCAGAAAGCCTATGTAACCGGTGAAATTGTCAAATCTGGTCAGCAACCGATAACAAATATTCCTCTGACAGTAATGGATGCGATAAATGCGGCTGGTGGACTTGCTCCAGATGCAGATTGGCGAAATGTTGTCCTAACTCATAATGGAAAAGATACTAAGCTTTCTTTATATGCATTGATGCAAAAGGGCGATTTAACACAGAACCGATTGCTTTATCCTGGCGATATTCTATTTGTTCCGAGAAATGATGATCTAAAAGTATTCGTTATGGGCGAGGTTGGCAAGCAAAGTACTCTTAAAATGGATCGTAGTGGTATGACCCTTGCAGAAGCATTGGGTAACACTGAAGGCTTATCACAATCCGTAAGTGATGCCACAGGAATCTTTGTAATTAGGCAGCTTAAAGGTGATAAAGAGGGCAAGATTGCAAATGTGTACCAATTGAATGCGCAAGATGCTTCGGCTATGGTTTTGGGTACTGAATTTCAGTTGAAGCCATATGATATTGTCTATGTCACCGCTACACCAATTGCTCGCTGGAATCGTGTAGTAGCTCAGTTGGTACCGACGATTTCAGGAGTTCATGATATGACTGAAACCGTAAGATTTATTAAAAATTGGAATTGATTATGTTTGATTCGATTCTCGTTGTTTGTACTGGGAATATTTGTCGTTCTCCAATTGGAGAACGTTATCTGCGATCTGTTCTACCGGGAAAAAAAATTGATTCCGCTGGAACAGGAGCACTTGTAGGTCATGAAGCTGATGCAAGCGCTAAGCGAATAGCAGAGATACATGGCTTATCTTTAGATGCTCATTCAGGAAAACAATTTACTGCATCATTAGGACGCCAGTATGATTTGATTCTTGTTATGGAACGTACCCATTTAGAGCAGATAGGACGAATTGCACCTGAGGCTAGAGGTAAAACTATGCTTTTCGGACATTGGCAGGACCAAAAAGAAATACCGGATCCTTATCGGAAAAGTGAAGAAGCCTTCGCCTCGGTGTATGAGTTAATAAAGCGGGCCGGTGATAGCTGGGCTAAAAAGTTGAGTGATTAATATTCAGGAATTAATGCATGTCATCAGTTAAAAATAAACCAGCCGTTAAAGATGCAGATGAAATTGATTTAAGTAGATTATTTGGTGAGTTAATCGATCATCGGAAACTTATCATTTCAGTTACAGCATTTTTCACATTGCTTGCGTTGATTTACTCATTATTTGCAACACCAATTTATCAAGCTGATTCACTGATTCAAGTCGAGCAAAAACAGGCTAATGCAATACTGAGTAATTTAAGTCAGATGTTGCCAGATAGTCAACCTCAATCAGCGCCAGAGATTACTCTTTTACAGTCACGAATGATCTTAGGGAAAACAGTTGATGATCTCAATTTACAAGCTAGGGTAAAACAAGACTATTTTCCGTTGTTCGGTCGAGGCTTAGCAAGAATACTAGGGGATAAGCCTGGTAAGATTTCAATTTCTCGACTTTATTTGCCAAAATCGGTTGATGATGCGGACACTCCTGAAATTAAATTAACAGTCTTAGGAAACAATAGATTTATTATTTCTGGTGATGGCTTTGAAGGTGAAGGAACAGTTGGCAATTTATTTGAAAATAAAAACGTTGTTTTAAATGTCGCGAGCCTTGATGCTGAGCCAGGTACAGTTTTTATAATATCATATATTACCCGGTTGAAAGCCATAAATGATTTGCGGGATGCAATGACAGTAAGTGATCAAGGCAAAGATACTGGTATGTTAACTTTATCTTTAATTGGCGATAATCCGAGTCTGATCAAGGAAATTCTCGATAGCATTAGCAACAATTACTTGATGCAAAATATTGATCGACAAGCTGCTCAAGATGCAAAAAGCCTGGAATTCTTAAACAAACAATTGCCAGAAGTTCGTCATGACTTGGATGTGGCAGAAGAAAAGCTTAATAAATATCGTCAGCAAAAAGATTCTGTAGATTTATCACTAGAAGCTAAATCTGTTTTAGACCAAATAGTCAATGTTGATAATCAACTCAATGAACTTACTATTAGAGAATCAGAGGTATCTCAGCATTTTACTAAAGAGCATCCAACATATAAAGCCTTGATGGAGAAAAGAGTAACCCTCCAGGAGGAAAAGGCCAAATTAAATAAAAAAGTATCTGCCATGCCTGAAACACAGCAAGAGGTGTTAAGGTTGAGTCGCGACGTAGACTCAGGTAGGGCCGTGTTTATGCAATTGTTAAATCGTCAGCAAGAGTTAAATATAGCGAAATCGAGTGCTATAGGTAATGTTCGAGTTATTGATGAAGCTGTGACGCAGCCGAAGCCTGTACAACCTAAAAAAATCCTCATAGTGTTACTGGGTATTATACTTGGAGGTATTGTAGCCTTTGGTTTAGTGTTTATACGTATATTCTTACGCAGAGGTATTGAGTCTCCCGAGCAATTAGAGGATTTGGGTATCAACGTTTATGCAAGTATTCCTGTGTCAGAAGTATATGCAAAAAATATAGTTCAGGGGATTAGAGGAAGTAAAAAGAAAGCAAAAGAATATGATGAGTTCTTGGCTATTGCTAATCCGGCGGATTTGGCTATCGAATCTATCCGTGGTCTACGGACTAGCTTACATTTTGCAATGATGGAAGCCAGAAACAATATCCTCATGATTTCCGGTGCAAGTCCTAATGCGGGAAAGACATTTGTAAGCTCTAACCTTGCTGCGATTATAGCGCAGACCGGTAAAAAAGTTCTATTTATTGATGCGGATTTAAGGAAAGGATATACCCATAAGTTATTTAAAACAAATAACGATCATGGGCTGTCAGATTTTTTGGCGGGGAAATATGAAATTGATTATTGTGTCAAAAAATTGGTAGACACTGGATTCGATTATATCTCTAGGGGAATGGTTCCACCTAATCCAGCGGAGCTCTTGATGCATTCGCGCTTTAGTGATTTAGTTCAGTGGGCAAGTCAACATTACGACTTAGTTATAATGGATACACCTCCGATACTTGCAGTAACAGATGCTGCTATAATTGGTAATTATGCCGGAACAACATTACTTGTCGCGAGATTTGAACAAAACACTGTCAAGGAAATAGAAGTAAGTATTAAACGTTTTGAACAAAGTGGTGTTGTTGTCAAAGGTAGTATTCTAAATGGAGTAGTTAAAAAAGCTAGTAGCTATTACGGTTATGGTTACAGCCATTATGGATATTCCTATTCTGATAAGGAATAGAAAATAATCAGTACTAACCACTTGTGAATTCTGCTGGTGGTTAGTATAAAAATTGCTATAAGTCGAAAACATATTTAGGAAAGTCCATGAAAATAATGATTTTCAATTCACTATACTATCCTTATCGTGTAGGAGGAGCTGAAATATCAGTCCAGTTGTTAGCTGAAGAGCTGGTACGTATCGGGCATGATGTGAAAGTTATTACTTTACATGAACAGAAGTCTAGGCTTGAAGATGTGTTAAATGGCGTTAAAGTAGTTTATTTACCTTTAAAAAATATCTATTGGGGTTTTCCAAATAAAACAAAGTCTAAAATTAAAAAATTAATATGGCATATGCGTGATTGCTACAATTTTGGAATGAAAAAACAAGCATTAGCTGAATTAGAAAGCTTCAAGCCAGATGTTGTTCATACGAATAATATCTGTGGTTTTTCAATATCAGTTTGGGATGCTGTTAAAAAAATGGATATAAAATTAGTACATACCTCAAGAGATTACTATTTGTTTCATCCAAATAGTACATTATTTAAAAATGGAGAGTGTATGTCCCCAAATGACTGGAGTGTGAAAGTATGGTCGTTAATAAAGAAATATAAAAGCAAAAAAGTAGATGATTATGTGGGTATTAGTAAATATATAACAGACCTGCATACAGCTTCTGGTTACTTTAAGAAAGCTGAAAGAGAAGTAGTATATAATTCAGTCGATAGAAAACCATCAGTTAGTGATGTTGGTTGTTTCAAGCGTATTGGCTTCATTGGGAGACTTTCGATAGAAAAAGGATTTGATGTATTTTGCCAACTAGCATCAAATTATAAAGATGTAGAAGGCATTTCATTTTCCGCTGCAGGTAATTTCCAGAATAATAATGAAGGAGAAGCTTTAAAATTAATGGCGCAAAAAAGCTCGATTAAGTTACTGGGGTATATAAGCTTAGATTCCTTTCTTGAACAAGTGGATGTTATTATCTTACCCCTAAAATGGAATGAACCATTCGGACGCACTGTCGTTGAGTGTGCCATGGCTGGGAAAATAGTAATAACTTCTCCTATGGGTTCAATGCCAGAACTGTGTGATCTTTTGCCAAATGTGATTGTCACAACCTCAATGGAAGATGAGTTTAAAAAAGTTATTGACGGTAAAATTGCGTTGACAACAACGCTACTAAATACAAACATGTTTAGCCCAAATAAAATTGCGAACCAATATTTAGATATATATAAATGAATTGAGATTTCTATATGACTCTGAAATCGTTTGAGATACGGTTAATTAATCTCTCTCTACTGCTTTTTTTGTTCTTCGAATTCTTTGCGGGGCCGTTAAGGTGGATATTTCACATGGCCGGGGCGGAGATATTATTTTCAGTACCAAAATTACTTATTATAGTCACACAGATCGTTTCTATAGTTAATATAATATATAGTAAAAAGATCACTAGAAATGGATTTATTGCTGTTATTACCTTGTTATATATATTTGTTATTAGTTTGATAGATTCAAATATAGTTGCAAGTTTGGTTGGTTTGTGGGGGATTATCCCAATATTTCTCGGTTATCATTCTGCAAGGATAATATTTGAAAGTGTGAAGGAGCGTAAAACAAATAATATTGTATATGCTGTGTTTTACTTATCATGCTTAGGGGTTTTTCTCAATATACTGGTTAATTACCCTTGGTATGATGTTTCATATCAAATTGCTGGCATGGATGTATCTTCGGCTCAAATAGGTACAACCGGGGGATATACACGCTATGCAGGATTTTTTAAAAGTTCTTTACAAGCATCATCAAACATATTCATAGTATTACTATATATAGTGGCATCAACAAAAAATAAGCTACATATATTAATATGCTTTCTTTTAAGTCTTTTAGTATCACTAATAACTATATCAAAAACAACCTTTGCATTACATTTGATTCTTTTATTATACGTATTTGTTAAAGCTTTACCTGTGAAGTTGCTTTGGAGAGGTACTCTCCTTGTGGGTATACTTATTTCCGTTTTTACTATCCTATCAACTAATTATTCGTTTGAAATGAGTGATGACTCAATTAGTATCATGTTGTTAGGTTCATTAAATGCTCGCCTGACAACTACTTGGCCTGACGGTGTCAATGCAATAATGAATAGCGGGAATCTGATATTCGGTGGTGGTTTAGGTACCATTGGTGTAGGTTCGAAGTTAGGTATGGGTGAATACAACCCCGGTGACAGTATGTATTTATACATTATTGGTACTGGTGGATATATCTTAGCATTACTATTATTATTTTGGGCAAATTATCAAGCAATTGTACTGGATAACTCACCTATATCGAGATTTATATCCATGACTCTGATAGTTCTTTGCCTTTTTGGTATTTCCATGACTACTCCTGAATATCCATTGATGGGTTTTGCATTAGGAATGGTATTCAACGCTAGAGTCTATAATAAACTTAGAGAGAATTAAATTTATATGTCAAGAACAAATAAAATTATCTTTGATTCACGATGGATTGGTGAACATGGTATAGGACGGTTCGCTAGTGAAATATATGATAGGCTACCGGGTTTAACCAAAATAATTTTAAAATCTAAACCAAGCAATCCTTTTGATGTTTTACAAATAACATGGTACCTCTTCAGGCATAAGGGGCTATATTTTTCTCCTGGATATAATGCTCCTTTATTATTTCTAAATCGTTGTATTATTACCATTCATGATCTAAATCATATAGATACCGAACATAATACTAACATTTTAAAAAAATCTATTATGAGATTGTGCTTAAAAGGGCATGTAGAAGAGCTCTTAAGATATTTACTGTATCTGAATTTTCAAAAGGTCGAATCTGTGATTGGGCAAAAATAGACTCTTCAAAAATTATCGTTGTGGGTAATGGTGTTTCAAAAGAGTTTAATAATAATGTTAGCCACTATTCAGGAAAATATTTCTTAGTTGTAGGAAATAGAAAAAAACATAAAAATGAAGCTGTTGCTTTGGAAGCCTTCTTTAATGCAAACTTACCGGATGATGTTAATATATTATTCACAGGTAGCGAATCGGAAGATCTAGTAAAAGCAGTCAATAGATTGGGACTTACAAAAAAAGTTAAATTTTTAGGCAAGCTTGATAATAATAGCCTTGCTTCTCTTTACAAAGGAGCAATAGCTTTATTATTCCCTTCGTTATATGAGGGTTTTGGTTTACCTGTAATAGAATCTATGGCTTGCGGTACTCCCGTCATCACATCTAATTCAACATCTTTACCAGAAGTTTCTGGTGATGCTGCATTATTAGTAGATCCGTTAGACGTCCATAATATTAGCGCTGCAATAAAAAGTATTTATTATGATATAGAATTAAGGGAAAGACTCATTCAAAAAGGCTATAAACAAGTTTCTAACTATTCGTGGGAAAAAACTGTAAAGATTATAGATAATGAGTTAAAGAAACTCCTTTAATAAATGGTGAGATGGTAAAAATGAGTGATACTGTATATAAATTTATTTATTACTGTGTGCTTCTCTGCATTAGCAGTTTTTCAACAACAATTTCTGCATTAGAGCTAGGAGTTGGAACTCATTTTCAATCATACAAAGAAGCTCCAAGTGTATATATTGAACTGCTTAAGAGCTATGGGTTTACTTCGTTTAGAGATGACTATCCTTGGAGCAAGGTTGAGTTACAACCCAATAATTATCAAGCATCCAGATATGTAAAAAATGTAGATTATGCTTTTTTAAATGCAAAAAAGAATGGACTAAGCCCAATATTAATATTGGATTATGGTAATAAGTTTCATAATGATGGTGGTTATCCGAGTACAGATAAAGAAATTCTAGCCTTTTCGAGATATGCTTCCTGGACTGCCCAAAGATTTAAAGGGAATGTTAAATATTACGAAATATGGAATGAATGGACAATTGGTACTGGAATGGTGAAGTTTAGAAAAACTATCCCATCAGCACAAGTCTATTATAAGTTAGTTAGGAGTGTTAGCGAGGCAATCCATAAAGTTGACCCAAATGCAATAATTATTGCTGGATCATTAAATCCTTTAGACCGGCGCGCGAGATATATCGATAAAAATGACTGGCAATGGTTCGATGAATTAGTGCAGCTTGGAATTATGAATTATATTGATGGTGTATCATTACATACTTACGCCTTCATGAACGGAAATAGAACTCTTAGAACCCCGGAAGGAAATTTAGAATTCATTGATTACTTTCATCGTTATTTTTCGGAAAAAGCAGGGAAAGATGTCTATATATATATAACAGAGACTGGGGTTACTAATTATAACGGTCCTGGTGGGATGAGTTTAACAGATTCTGCAAATTACATTAAAACTTACACCGAAGGTGTAAGAAAGAGACCTTATATAAAAGGATTATGGTGGTATGACCTTGTCAATGATGGAGCTAATATTAACAATAAAGAACATAACTTTGGCTTTTTTATGCAAGATTTAACACCTAAGCAAGCAGCATATGAGATAAAAGGTTTGAGATAGAATTTTTATTTCAACTTTTTATCATTAAAATCATCTAATGCATTAATATTATTTCTGGCTCTTATTATCAATAAATTAAATAGAGGATATTACATGATTATTCCTGTGATTATGGCTGGGGGTACAGGAAGTCGTTTATGGCCTATGTCGAGAGAACAGTATCCGAAACAGTTCCTACGTTTAACAGGCGAAAATTCGATGCTGCAGGAAACAATCTTGCGATTACAGGGGCTAGACATTGCACCGCCTTTGCTCATCTGTAATGAGCAGCATAGATTTCTTGCAGCAGAACAATTGCGGCAACTTGAGCTATTTTCAAAGAATATTATTCTAGAGCCGTTTGGGCGAAATACAGCTCCTGCAGTAGCGCTGGCTGCGTTAAGTGCTATAAATAGTGGCGATGAAGATCCTTTATTACTCGTATTGGCTGCTGATCATGTTATTGAAAACATTGAGTCCTTCCATAAAGCCGTAAAAAATGCTGTATCATATGCAGAGAATGGCAGGCTAGTTACATTTGGCATCGTTGCTAAGTTTCCTGAGACAGGCTATGGATACATTCAACGTGGAGAATATATTGAAAATGACAGTTTCGCCTTTAAAGTTAAAAGATTTGTAGAAAAACCTGATTCTATTACAGCTCAAAAATATATTGAAACAGGTGAGTATTACTGGAATAGCGGAATGTTTTTATTCAAGGCGAAGAAATATCTAAGCGAATTAGAAAAATATAGGCCAGATATATATAGTTCCTGTCAGAGTGCTATTTCGGGCTTTAAACATGATTCTATACAAGATTTTATCAGGGTTGACACTGAAGCTTTTTCATGTTGTCCGGATGAATCTATCGATTATGCTGTAATGGAAAATACTGAAGATGCAATTGTTATTCCGCTCGATGCGGGCTGGAATGATGTGGGCTCTTGGTCCGCATTATGGGATGTTAACCAGCATGATAATAATGGTAATGCCCTGAATGGTGATGTTTTCGTTCATGACAGCTCTAATTGTTATATTAATACTGATGATACTCTCGTTGCGGCAGTTGGAGTTGATAATTTAGTTATTGTTAATACTAAAGATGCTGTCTTGATTATTAATAAGTCGAAAGTACAAGATGTGAAAAAAGTTGTAGAATTCTTAAAAACACAGTCTCGCACTGAATATCGAAAACATCGCGAGTCTTATCGTCCATGGGGACGCCACGATAAAATTGTTGAAAAGCCAAGATATCACGTAAATCGAGTTACAGTTAAGCCCGGCGGTAAATTCTCTTTACAAAAACATCTTCATAGGGCTGAGCATTGGGTTGTACTTTCGGGCACAGCAGAAGTCACTTTGGAAGATAAAGTTTTTCTGCTTACTGAAAATCAATCGACATTCATCCCTGTTGGTGCAACCCATATGCTGGTTAATCCTGGAAAAATCCCTCTTGAATTGCTAGAAATTGAGTCAGGCTCCTATCTTGCTGAAGATGACATAATTAGAATTAAAGATCATTACGGCCATTTTTAATTGAAAGGAAACTATTATGGCACAAAATTTGAAATGTTTTAAAGCTTATGATATTCGTGGGAAACTTGGTGACGAGTTGAATGAAGATATTGCCTATCGTATAGGTCGCGCCTATGGAGAGTTTCTAAAACCTAAAACCATGGTTGTTGGCGGGGATGTACGCCTGACCAGTGAATCTTTAAAAAATGCACTTGCAAGGGGCTTAAGAGATTCTGGTACTAATGTTATTGACATTGGCCTGGCAGGTACTGAAGAAATTTATTTTGCGACCTCTTTCCTAAATGTAGATGGTGGTGTGGAGGTCACGGCTAGCCATAATCCAATGGATTATAACGGAATGAAACTGGTTCGAGAGAATTCAAAACCAATTAGTGGTGATACTGGATTACATGAAATTAAGGCTTTAGCAGAAAGTAATCAATTCAGAAAAGTAGATGAGTCTTTGAGAGGAACATATGAGAAGGTTTCCATTTTAAATGATTACGTTGATAAGCTTTTGAGTTTTGTTGATTTCAAAAAGTTTAACAGGCCTCTGCGTTTAGTAGTTAATTCGGGTAATGGGGCAGCTGGTCATGTTATTGATGCTATTGAGAAACGGTTTAAAGCGGCTAATATCGATATCGAATTTGTGAAAGTGCATCATACTCCAGATGGCAATTTTCCTAATGGAATACCTAACCCCTTACTTCCGGAATGTCGCCAGGATACGACCGATGCCGTATTATCTACAAAGGCTGATATGGGAATTGCATTTGATGGTGATTTCGATAGATGTTTTCTTTTTGATAATAAAGGAAAATTTATAGAAGGCTATTATATAGTTGGGCTGTTGGCAGCTGCTTTTCTTGAAAAAAATCATGGTGCTAAAATAATTCATGACCCTAGATTGAGTTGGAATACTATTGATATAGTCAAGCATGCTGGCGGCGTACCAGTTATGTCTAAAACAGGCCATGCCTTCATCAAAGAGAGAATGAGGTTCGAAGATGCTGTCTATGGTGGTGAAATGAGTGCTCATCATTATTTCCGGGATTTTTACTATTGCGATAGCGGCATGATCCCATGGCTGTTAGTTGCTGAATTGCTATGTGTAAAAAAATTGAATCTCAATGATTTAGTAGAAGAACGAATGATGGCGTACCCTGCTTCAGGAGAAATTAACAGTTCATTATCTGATCCTCAGAAAGCTATCAGTAAGGTACTTGAGAATTTCGAGTCTGCAGCTCTCAATATTGATCATACTGATGGTATTAGTCTTGAATTTGATGACTGGCGTTTCAACTTAAGAAGTTCTAATACAGAGCCTGTTGTAAGACTTAACGTTGAGTCAAAAAATGATACGCTGCTAATGAAAAGCAAAACTGATGAAATACTGAACATTCTCCGTTCATAGTCTATTGTACAGGATGGATAGACAATTATATAATCCATCCTTTATTAGTTCTTTAGTAATTTAAAGGTTTAAGTATGCGGAATATAGATGTTGGAATAGTAGCTGATTGGTTAGTTACATATGCTGGCTCTGAAAAAGTAATTAAGGAATTTATTGAGATTTATCCTGAATCTGAACTATATTCTGTTGTGGATTTTTTATCAGATAAAGATCGCCAGTTTTTCAAAGGGAAAAAGGCTACTACAACATATATTCAGCGATTTCCTAAGGCAAAATCTAAATATCAAAAATACCTGCCTTTCATGCCAATGGCAATCGAGCAACTTGATGTATCTCAGCATGATATTATTATCTCAAGTAGCCATGCTGTTTCGAAAGGTGTCATCACAGGTCCTGACCAATTACATATATGTTATGTACATTCGCCAGTTCGCTATGCCTGGGATTTACAGCACCAGTATTTACGGGAAGCGGGCTTAGATAAAGGCGTGAAAGGTATTATTGCTAAATGGCTACTGCATAGAATACGACTTTGGGACTACCGTACCGCAAATGGTGTGGATCATTTCATTGCTAACTCACATTTTATCGCACGTCGAATACATAAAGTATATGGACGTAAAGCTGTTGTAATTTACCCTCCGGTTGATGTAGAACGATTCTCATTATGTGAACAAAAGCAAGATTATTATTTTACTGCATCAAGAATGGTACCCTACAAAAAAATGGATCTTATTGTAGAAGCTTTCAGCCGCATGCCTGAAAAAAAATTAGTTGTGGTTGGTGATGGTTCTGAAATGTCGAAAATTAAAGCAAAAGCTACGAGCAATATTGAGATTTTAGGCTATCAGCCTAATTCTGTGATGGAAGAACACATGAGAAATGCTAAAGCTTTCGTTTTTGCTGCAGAAGAAGATTTTGGGATTACCCCCGTTGAGGCTCAGGCGTGTGGAACTCCTGTTATCGCCTTTGGAAAGGGAGGAGCATTGGAAACAATCCGCCCTTATGGCGTAGAAAAGCCTACAGGGATATTCTTTGATAAACAAGATGTGACTTCTTTAAAGGACGCAGTATCACTTTTTGATGCTAAAAGTGAAGAGTTTTTGCCTACAAATTGCCGAGAAAATGCCCTTCGTTTCTCTATACAGCGCTTTCAAAGCGAAATTAAAAATTTTGTAGAAATCAAATGGGAACAATTTCAAGACAAAAAGAAGATTACATATTAATGTATTTCATCATGGTTGGCTTTAAATAAACGATGCAGTTACTTCTTATTGTATTGTGATTTAATTACTTATTTTTGAGTGGTTAATCGGATCAAAATTCATTTACAACAATAAATGATAATGTTTGGTGAGGACTTATGAGTCGTCTGGCTAGAAACTTTTGGACCAGTATTTCGCTGGCTTTTTCTGATTTCATTGGTTTTACTATAGCTATGTATATTGCTATAGAAACCGTAAAGTTATTCATAGAAGATGGAGAGAAGTTAGTTCTTGACGCTCACGTCACTGACTGGATGGCTTTCCATATCTGTTTGGGGGGGTGCTGTGTTGCTTGGTACTCGGTACGCCTGCGCCACTATTTTTATAGAAAAACTTTTTGGTTTGAACTAAAAGAAATATTAAGAACATTAGTAATTTTTGCTGTCATAGAAATAGCTGTAATGGCTTTTGCTAACTGGTATTTTTCACGTTATATTTGGAGTTTTACTTGGTTATTTGTTCTTTTGCTAGTACCATCTCTACGGATGTTATCGAAAAAATGTCTAGATTTGATGGGCTTATGGCGCCGCGAAACTGTCATTATCGGATCTGGTAATAATGCTATCGAGGCATGGAAAGCTATTGATAGTGAGAAGAATTTAGGTTTCCGCGTAATTAGCTTTATTACTAGTGATCGTGAGAAAATAACAATAAATGATGTAGATAATATTTCTATAATAGAGCTTGGCCCTAGAGAGCTTATGGAAAATTTCGATAAGCGAACTCAATTCATAGTTGCGCTGGAATCACATGAAAGTACGTTAAGAAATGATTGGTTGAGAGTATTTATGATTAATGGTTATCGCTACGTTTCTGTAATACCAACTTTACGTGGCATGCCGCTAGATAGTACAGATATGTCCTTCATCTTTAGCCATGAGGTAATGATCTTCCGCGTTCATCAAAACTTAGCAAAAATATCTTCACGGATAATTAAACGAGTATTCGATATCATTGGTTCACTTGCAATAATTACTCTCAGTTCGCCACTATTAATATATATCGCTCTCAAGGTTAAAAAGGATAATGGACCTGCGATATATGGGCATGAACGCATCGGAAAGGGAGGGCGTTCTTTTAAATGCTTGAAGTTTCGTTCAATGGTAACTAATTCAAAAGAAGTATTAGAAGACCTGTTAAGGTCTAACCCTGAAGCAAATAAAGAGTGGAATGAAACGTTTAAATTGAAAGATGACCCAAGGATTACTGATATTGGTAAGTTTTTGCGTAAAACTAGCCTGGACGAGCTTCCGCAACTTTTCAATGTCTTAAAAGGTGAAATGAGTCTTGTTGGACCACGACCTATAATCACGGCTGAACTGGAAAGGTATTCTGATGAGGTTGATTATTATCTTTTAAGTAAACCAGGTATGACGGGATTATGGCAAGTTAGTGGTCGTAGTGATGTTGACTATGAGACTCGTGTATATCTCGATGCCTGGTATGTTAAAAATTGGTCAATGTGGAATGATATTGCAATTCTGTTCAAAACAATTGGTGTAGTCTTACGTAAAGATGGAGCTTATTAAATTATTTATGCGGTGACGTTAATTTTAACAGCTAATCGATAAATAGTTCGAGAGCATTTTATGAAATTGTCAATAGTTATACCATGTTTCAATTGTAGTAATAACATTATAAATATTATTGATTTACTTGAACAACAAGTAAACTCTTCTGTAGAAGTTCTATTTATTAATGATGGTTCCACTGATAACACAGCTCAAATAATCTCTGACAGTATTGAAAAAAGAAATTTAGTTTTTTTTCATCTTTATAGCTTTGAGAATTCTGGTGCAGCCAAAGCTAGATCAAGAGGTCTTGAACTATCAAACGGAGAATATGTATTTTTTCTCGATTCAGATGACATTATAAGCAAAGATTTCATAAATAATATTTTTAGTTGTATACAAAAAAATCCAGATATGATTTATTTTAGCTCGATCATTGTTTCTTCAGATGACCCTGAAATGAAAATATCTGATAAAATAACTTTTGTTAAAGATGAGCTCTACTGTAATCCTGATGAATTTATTTGCATGATGTTCGAAAATAAAAATTGGACTTCAGCTGTTTGGTCATATGTTTTTCGCCGTGAATTAGCAGCTAATTCTAATGCTTATTTCACAGACAGGGCTGCTCATGAAGATCATATATTTACTCTGAGACTGGTTGGACACTCTGAGAAAATTCAAGTCTTAAAAGATATCCTTTACTTGCAGAAACGAACTGCTGGCTCTTTAACAACTTCAAAGAAAAGCCGCCAATATATATTAGAACGCTTTCGAGCTTTTGAAGAGTCGAGAGATGATATGAAAAGGTTGTATTCTAAAAAATCAATCTCCTTATATGAGAGATGGTCAATCTTCTCTTTCATTCATTTATGCTTCGAAAATATAAAAATTGTAGTGATATGGCTGTTACAACCTAAATTTTACTATAATTTATGGAAATATCATTCAGTTATTTTTGAAATATTCGCATCATTAATTAACAAAAAAATCAAGAGGCTCATATGAAAAGTATCAATATTACAACAACTCATAGCCGCCTCGATTTATGCTCTGCAACCATATGGTCATTAATGCATCAAAGTGTTTTACCTGATACAATTAATCTGTGGGTCTCTCAAGAGCCTTATATGGCAGATCAAGGAATTCGTGACATTCCGAACTGGTATTATGAGTTAAATAACATTAATGACATTTTGCGAATTCATTTTGTAAAAAATATTGGGCCGTATCGTAAAATAATTCCTGCACTGAGAATAGCCACTGATGATGATATTCTAACATATGCTGATGACGATGTGATCTATGGTCGTGAGTGGTATGAGTCTCTGCTTTTGTCTTTCAATGAACATAAGGCTAAATATATTGTTGCTTCTAGGGTTCGATTAAAAAAGATAAATGTATTTGGTCGTTTGCAGAGTTATAATATGTTCAATGTTTGCAATAGAGATATAACGCTTGATAACCGTTACATAGTCACTGGTGTTGGTGGCTGTATGTTAACGAAAGCACATATTAGAGACGATCTGATATTTCTTGATGATTTCATTAGTGTAGTGCCGCGCACAGATGATATTTGGTTAAGCAAGATTTTCGAAATTTCTGGTGCTTCTGTATATTGCTGTGCTTCATCTTTAAAATATATCCAAGAAATTACTCACTCAAATAATGCCTTAAATCAATCAAATAATGTTATTCCTGGAGGAGGGTTATTAAGGAAAGTTTTATCTAAAATAAGAAATAAAATCTTTGGTTATTTAGGTTTTTCATTGTCAAATAATGATAAAGCTATTCGTAACACGGATGCTTTTTTTGAGAAAAGAGATAACCATAAAAATGTCTAAAAATAAACTTATCGTTAAAAATACTCTTTTTTTGGCAACCAGGACGATTTTTTCGTTGGCCATATCGTTTTATACTACCAGGATTGTATTACATCAACTTGGTGTATCAGACTATGGCTTATTTAGTGTAATCTATGGCGTCGTTGCATTTTTTGTGTTCATTGTGTCGGCTATGAATGATTCTGTTCAACGATTTATATCAATAAATCTTGGACTTCGAGATGTTGATAGTGTCCGGGATACTGTGAAGAATAGCATCGTAGTCTATTTTTTAGCTGGTATATGTTTAGTTAGTCTCCTTTTATCGGTTAGAACATATATCATTTATGACTTTTTAAACATAGATACAGCATCTTTAGATGTAGCCAAAAAACTCTATATTGTCGCATTATTTTCTATTTTTATATCAGTGCTTCAGACACCTTTTAATGCTTTAGTATTAGCAAATGAAAGAATGTCGTTCTATGCTTATATGACTATCTTTGATGCATGTTCAAAATTGGCAGTTTCTTTTTTGATTGTTGTTATTCCCTATCAAAAGGTGGTTATATATTCATTATTGTTGCTGACGTCAACATTTTTAGTTTTTTGTATTTATCTTGCTTATTGTTACACTAAATTTAAAGCCTCTTTTTTGGGCGGAAAAATTAACGTTGCAATAATTAAGGAAATTACAGTGTTTTCCTTCTGGAATGTGTTTGGTAATTTTGCGTATGTATGCAGAACGCAAGGAATCAATGTTGTTATAAATGTTTTCTTTGCAACAGCAGCAAATGCAGCATATGCACTATCAAATACTGTTTTAAATGCAATTAATTCATTGACTCAATCTTTCATCACTGCGATTAGACCTCAAATCTTTAAAGCATACGCTGAAAAAAATATTGATCGATATAATATTTTGATTAATAGCGGCTCTAAGTATACCTTTTCACTCCTGTTCATTCTAAGCTGCCCAGTATTGCTTTGTACTAAACAGTTATTGTCTCTTTGGCTCGTTAATATTCCTGTTTATACTGTTGGGTTCGTCAGGTTTATTATTCTTGTTGCACTAATTGATAGTTTTTCTTCAAGTGTAATAACTGGTATTCAGGCTACCGGGAAAATAAAGAAGTATCAGATGGTTGTTGGTTTTTTTGTTTTTATTAGTTTGCCTGTTACATATTTACTTTATCGTTCAGGCGCTCCTATTTATTCAGCATTTATTCCACTAATCGCAACCTCATTGCTGAATATGTTTCTTCGGATTTATTTTGTTTCTTCTCTTTCAAGTTTTAAATCAGCCTGCTTTTACAAAAGCGTTTTGATACCTTGTGTCTTCTCTGCTTTAATTTCTTTGGGCTCAGGGTACTATATTAACATGCATGTTCCATATGAAGGAGTAATTGAGTTGCTATGCTTTAGCGCTTTATATTCCTTAATATCACTTGTAACTGTTTTTATCTTCGTTGTTAGTAAAGAAGAGAAGAAATTAATAGTTAAATATATTGGGAGTAAGCGTAAATGACGCTAAAAAAAATTGTAGAAAACAATCTTTGTACAGGTTGTGGAGTATGTGTTTCTGAAGATAAAAATAAAGCCACTAAGATGATTTGGAATGACCAAGGGTTCTATATACCGGATATAAATGAGGACACTGATGCTAGCAATATGGAAAGAGTTTGTCCTTTCAGTCTTCAAAAAGATAACCATCTCGATGAGGATCAATTAGCTAAAGAGTTTTTAATTAACCCGGCGTATTCTGATTCGCAAATTGGATTATATACTGCCCTCTACGCTGGTTATTCAAGAGAGCATAGAGAAACCTCGTCATCGGGTGGTTTGGCGACCTATATTTTTGAACAATTATTAAGACAAAAATATGTTGACTATCTTTTTATTGTCCGGGAATTTGAGGGGCGTTACGCTTATCAGCTTTTCAGTGACGCTGATAAAATTAAAGAAATGTCAAAAACACGTTACTATCCTGTAACTTTGGCTTCTTTATTCGATTGCCTTAATAATCTTCATGGAAAGGTAGCTGTTTCCGGGGTGGCTTGCTTTATTAAGGCTATACGTTTAAAACAACACTTTACTCCAGGATTGAAAGAAAAAATCCCCTTTCTTATAGGAATAATATGTGGTGGGTTAAAAAGCAAGTATTATACAGATTTTTTAGCCCAATCTTCAGGGTGTATGGATTCTTATAAAGATGTTGAGTACAGAGTTAAAAACTCCAAAAGTGTTGCGTTAGATTATAAGTTCTCATGTTATGGCGAACGTGATAATAGAATTCATGTAGTTGACATGCAAAGTCTAGGAGACATGTGGGGTACTGGACTCTTCAAATCTAATGCATGCGATTTTTGCGATGACGTTACAACTGAACTAGCTGATGTTTCACTTGGTGATGCCTGGATACCACCTTATAACAAAGATGGATTAGGTAATAGCGTTGTAATTACTAGAAGTGCACTGGCTGAAAGTATAATTAGAAAAGGTATTGAATCAGGTGATTTAAAATTAGATGTTTTGGAACTGTCAAGATTAAAGTCCTCGCAGCAGGGCAGTTTTAACCATCGGCATAAAGGTTTGCTTTATAGGATTAATCGAGCTCAAAAAAAAGGAATTCCTGTTCCCAGGAAGCGAAAACGATTTCTTCGCAGACAACACTTGCTGCTTAATATAATTCAATATCTCAGAATGAAAGTTAGGGCCCAAAGTCTTGAAATATGGACAAAGGTACGTAATGTGGATGATTTTAATGCCAAAATGAAACCTCATTTATTAATTTTAAAACGTGCCACAAGACTTAATCATAAATTGGGAAGTATAAAAAATATTTTAAAATAAATTGGATGTGATTTATGAAAGTTGCTATTTTGACCCAGCCTTTACATACTAATTATGGTGGCACGCTTCAGGCATTTGCTCTTCAATACATTCTACGCGAGTTCGGGCATGAACCTGTAACAATTAACTATCGTAAAATAAAACCGGTTGTTAACCCTGTTCGACTCACTCTGTCCAGGATAAAGCAAAAATTAATCAGAGGTAAGATTATATATTCTTTTTCTGATGAGGATGTTACACAAATATCAAAGTACCATAATGAATTCATAAGTAAGAACATTAAATATACAGATGCTATATATAGCGTAGATGAGTTAAACAACATTATTCTTTCAGAGAACTTCAATGCCATCATTGTTGGAAGTGACCAGACATGGAGACCTCGATACTCACCACGTATCGATAGTTTTTTTCTCGATTTTTTAAGTGCAAATAAAAAGATTAAGAAAATAGCTTATGCTTCTTCGTTTGGCACAGATGACTGGGAATTTTCAGAAGAACAGACAGTCAAGTTTTCCAAGTTATTAAAAGAGTTTCATTCTGTTTCTGTGCGTGAAAACTCTGCTGTACAAATGTGTGTGGAACATTTTGGTGTTTCACCACAACACGTTTTAGATCCTACACTTTTGCTCGATAGAAGTATCTATATTGAGCTTATTAAGAATGTTTCCTCAAAAGGCAGTGGGAATGTTTTTAACTATGTTCTTGATAAAAGCAAGGAGAAAAAAGAGATCATTCAAAGCACGTGCAAATTACTTGATAAGGATTTCTTCGCAACTTATCCTGAATATTCAGAAAAAGAAGTTCGCAAGATTAAAGATTATACTGAATATACTTATCCGCCAATTGAAGAATGGATCCGTTCATTCTACGATGCGGATTTTGTTATCACTGATTCTTTCCATGGTACCGTCTTTTCTATAATTTTTAATAAGCCATTTATTTCAATAGGTAATGAAAGTCGCGGGAAAGCCCGGTTTACTTCTTTACTCAGTATGTTTAACCTTGAAAATAGACTTGTAAGTCATGCAAGCGAAATTAATCCAGAATTGGTTAATGCCCCTATTGATTTCGATATGGTTAATTCGAAGCTGTATGAGATGAGAAAACACGCAATTACCTTTTTAAAGGACTCTTTATCTAAGTGAGAATTTTCCTTATTTTTTATATAGGTTAAATGCATTAATTGTCATTTTTACCCTATGCTACTAACTTCCTTTGCGCTAACATAATCATCACATTTAAGCTGCGTACAGTCGCAGTGACCACACCAGACAGGAGTATGTAATGTCCAAGCAACAGATCGGGGTTGTCGGTATGGCTGTGATGGGGCGTAACCTTGCGCTCAACATCGAAAGCCGTGGTTATACCGTCTCCGTTTTCAACCGCTCCCGTGAAAAGACCGAAGAAGTGATTGCCGAGAATCCGGGCAAGAAGCTGGTCCCACATTATACAGTGCAAGAGTTTGTTGAGTCGCTCGAAACTCCACGACGTATCCTGTTAATGGTGAAGGCGGGCGCTGGCACTGATAGTGCCATTGACTCTCTGAAGCCCTACCTGGACAAGGGTGACATCATCATCGATGGTGGTAATACCTTCTTCCAGGATACGATTCGTCGTAATCGTGAGCTTTCTGCTGAAGGTTTTAACTTCATTGGCACCGGTGTATCCGGTGGTGAAGAAGGGGCTCTTAAAGGTCCTTCGATCATGCCTGGTGGTCAGAAAGAAGCTTATGAACTGGTTGCTCCAATTCTCAAGCAGATTGCTGCAGTCGCCGAAGACGGTGAGCCGTGCGTAACCTATATCGGTGCGGATGGTGCTGGACATTATGTCAAAATGGTTCACAACGGTATTGAATACGGCGATATGCAACTTATTGCAGAAGCCTATGCTTTACTGAAAGGTGGTCTCGCGCTTTCTAATGAAGAACTGGCCCAAACCTTTACCGAATGGAATGAAGGTGAGCTCAGCAGCTATCTCATTGACATCACCAAAGACATCTTCACCAAAAAAGATGAAGAGGGTAAATACCTGGTTGATGTGATCCTCGATGAGGCAGCAAACAAAGGTACCGGTAAATGGACCAGCCAGAGCTCTCTTGACCTCGGCGAACCGCTGTCACTTATTACCGAGTCTGTATTCGCCCGTTACATCTCTTCTCTTAAAGACCAGCGTGTGGCTGCTTCGAAAGTCCTTACCGGACCGCAGGCTAAGAGTGTAGGCGATAAAGCGGAGTTCGTTGAGAAAGTTCGCCGGGCTCTGTATCTGGGCAAAATCGTCTCTTACGCTCAAGGCTTCTCCCAGCTGCGCGCGGCTTCTGATGAATACCATTGGGATCTTAACTACGGTGAGATCGCGAAAATCTTCCGTGCCGGCTGTATCATTCGTGCCCAGTTCCTGCAAAAGATTACGGATGCATATGAGCAGAATGCTGGCATCGCTAACCTGCTTTTGGCACCGTACTTCAAGCAGATTGCTGATGACTATCAGCAAGCCCTGCGCGATGTAGTTGCATATGCTGTGCAGAATGGTATTCCGGTTCCGACGTTCTCTGCGGCCATTGCGTACTACGACAGTTATCGTTCCGCAGTCTTGCCTGCTAACCTGATTCAGGCGCAGCGTGACTATTTTGGCGCGCATACCTATAAGCGTACCGATAAAGAAGGTGTGTTCCATACTGAGTGGATGGATTAATTTCCATCACCTAATTCAAAGCAAAATCCCGGTTAGTTTTTAACCGGGATTTTTTGTACGTTTCTCCAGACACTCGCAATTATGTAACGAGTGTGCACTTCGTCTTTCGAGTTTAGGCTATTACCCCGCCACTGGTAAGGTCTCTCCTTGACATACATCCAGCCACGGAGTAAAACCGCCACAAGTGTTGATTACCAGGGTGGCTAATTTGCCGCCGTCCAGTTAACTGATTAAAGTGTGATCGAATGAAAATTACTATTTCCGGTACCGGTTATGTTGGTTTATCGAATGGCATCCTTATTGCGCAAAACCACGAAGTGGTGGCGCTGGATATCATTCAATCCAAAGTTGATATGATTAACCAAAAGATTTCTCCGATTGTCGATAAGGAGATCCAGGAATATCTGGCGGAAAAGCCGTTGAATTTTCGCGCGACAACTGATAAGCATGATGCCTATCGTAATGCAGATTATGTCATTATCGCCACGCCGACTGACTACGATCCGAAAACGAACTACTTCAATACTTCGACCGTTGAAGCCGTTATTCGTGATGTCACCGAGATTAACCCAGACGCGGTAATGATAATTAAATCCACCATTCCCGTTGGCTTCACGCGTGATATTAAAGAGCGCCTGGGCATTGATAACGTCATTTTCTCTCCTGAGTTTCTTCGTGAAGGCCGCGCGCTCTATGACAACCTGCACCCGTCTCGGATCGTCATTGGTGAACGTTCAGAACGCGCAGAGCGTTTCGCTAATTTGCTGAAAGAAGGCGCGATTAAGCAGGATATCCCGACGCTGTTTACTGACTCCACCGAAGCTGAGGCGATTAAGCTATTTGCCAATACCTACCTGGCGTTGCGCGTAGCCTACTTTAATGAACTGGACAGCTATGCTGAAAGCCAGGGTCTGAACAGTAAGCAGATCATTGAAGGCGTGTGCCTCGATCCGCGAATTGGTAATCACTATAACAACCCTTCCTTTGGCTACGGCGGCTACTGCCTGCCGAAAGATACCAAGCAGCTTCTGGCAAACTATGAATCTGTACCGAATAACATCATCGGTGCCATCGTTGATGCTAACCGCACGCGTAAAGATTTTATCGCTGACTCAATCCTGGCGCGCAAGCCTAAAGTCGTAGGTATCTATCGCCTGATCATGAAGAGTGGCTCCGATAACTTCCGCGCTTCTTCTATTCAGGGCATCATGAAGCGTATCAAGGCCAAAGGTATTCCGGTCATTATCTACGAACCAGTTATGCAGGAAGATGAGTTCTTCAATTCCCGCGTGGTTCGCGATTTCGACGCATTCAAACAAGAAGCTGACGTGATTGTCTCAAATCGAATGGCTGAAGAGCTGTCGGATGTCGCTGACAAAGTGTATACCCGCGATTTGTTCGGCAGTGACTAAATACCCCCTCTGGCCGGGAGATAAGCTGTCGGCCAGAATTTTCCCCTCTCCTGAATTCTTCAGCTATTCGCCTGGCAAATCGTCTTACTCCTCTTACCCGATCAACCCCCCTAAAAAACGTGACCTCGCTTAGATTCTTCAATCGATCATCTTGTCCCAACCATCGAGGTCGGATATGTTTAATTCACCTTGTGAAGAGCTACCGTCACTGTGATGTAGACGCTGGAGATAAGCGCCGGAAGGTAAAACAGAGCCTGCTTGCAGGCTTTTGTTGTTTCTGGAACCCTGGTTTTCAGGAGAGCTGCCTTGCGGCGAGTTAAGGTTCTGATTGAAATTGACACGGGTGAGGGGGGGGAGCTTTCAAGGGAAGGGCGCAGACATAGCAAGCACAAGTCATTTACACTCATCAGGATATAATGTTAATGCTAAGGCTTTAGTACCCGATTAGCATAACTTTTAAGTTTGACGTGGCGACCAATGCCAGCTGAAAAGACAATACACATCCCCACCGCTGGCAGTGTTTTATTCTTATATTATTATTTCCTATGCCTGTATTATAATTATATTAAGTTTTCTTTTCACCACTTTCGTTTGTTAAAAGTCAGCTTGGTCTTTTTCTGATCTTTAATATAAGAAATCAGAAAATAAACTGAAACAATCAACAGGATGGCAGCAACTGCTAAGAAAATTATGTTTGCCATAATGCGTACCAGAATGAAAGGAATGTTATAAATCCATTTGCCTGCGAACTAATATCTCTGCAAAAGCATGCCTTTGCCTGCTTAACATATCCTGAATTTAAGAAAATTCCTATATGGTGTTTGTGGTTTTTTTTGAGGAAAGTGGAAAACCCTTTTTCGCGACCAGTAGTTTGAACAATAGCGCTGTAGCTGACTTTAGTGCCAGTTCGATTAGCTGGTGATTGTTTCCTTCGCACGAGAATGCTCTTCAGTGATTGTATTGAAAGTGGCTTATATCAGAGTTTGTTGATGATTTTGTTTGGTTTATGTTAATTCTGTGTTTCGTTATTGTGTGGTGCGCGGGCTTTGCGCTGAGATAGGTATTAACAGAGTGTTTTTACGAGCATCTGAATGGATAAGATTGCCGAATGACAATTCTCGATATAAAAAAGCCGCAGTCGTATCCCACTGCGGCTAAATACCCTGCGCCATGCTGGGTTGATTAGACCTTATAGTACGCCTTATACCAGTCAACGAAGTTCTTCACTCCCTGCCTGACCGTCGTCTGCGGTCTGAAACCCACCGCATCGTACAGCGGCTTGGTATCTGCGCTGGTTTCCAGTACATCGCCCGGCTGTATTGGCATCATATTTTTCTCCGCAACCATCCCCATAGCTTCCTCAAGCGCCGTGATGTAATCCATCAGTTCAACCGGTGAGCTATTACCGATGTTATACACCCGGTATGGCGCAGAGCTATCTGCCGGTGATCCTGTCTCAACAGTCCATTCGGGATTGGGCTGCGGGATAATATCCTGCATCCGAACAATCGCCTCAACGATATCGTCAATGTAAGTGAAGTCGCGCTTCATCTTGCCATAGTTGTAGACATCAATAGGCTTTCCTTCCAGCATGGCTTTTGTGAACTTGAACAGCGCCATATCCGGACGGCCCCATGGGCCATAGACGGTAAAGAATCTGAGTCCAGTGGTCGGAATACCATAAAGGTGAGAGTAGGTATGCGCCATCAGCTCGTTTGCCTTCTTGGTGGCGGCATACAGCGAAACCGGATGATCAACCGAATCATCGGTAGAGAACGGCATTTTACGGTTCAGGCCATAGACCGAACTGGATGAGGCATAAAGCAAATGCTCAACATTATTGTGTCTGCAGCCTTCAAGAATGTTCAGATAACCAATCAGGTTAGCGTCGGCATAAGCGAACGGGTTTTCCAGGGAGTAGCGAACGCCAGCCTGAGCGGCAAGATGGATCACCCGGTTAAATTTCTCATTAGCAAAAAGTCGGGCAATACCTTCACGATCCGCCAGATCGATTTTGTGAAAACTGAACAGGGGAGACTGCAGTAAATCCAGACGGGCCTGCTTAAGATTGACGTCATAGTAGTCGTTCATGTTGTCGAGACCGACAACCTCATGACCCGCCTCCAGAAGGCGCTTGCAGGTATGAAAGCCGATGAATCCTGCGGCTCCAGTTACTAAAAATTTCATATTCATCCTCTGGGGTGACTGTATCCCGCTATATATTCGTCGATTTTACACTGGCTTGCCGTGTGGATCACCTGCTTTACCGTTGCTGATTATGTTCACGCATTAGATGGCTAAGCGATGTCGCCCATATCAGAGCTTTTGCATTGGCATTCTGAGGTGGAGATGAGATTCATTATCGATGCTTGATGATTAGCAAGATAACAATTGCGTGAGGTCTTGTCATAATCTCGCGTTTTCGACTCGTTAAGTCCTCGAAAGTTAACGTAGATAAAAATTGATTTTATGTATGAATTTACAATTCTTTCACATTGATAGTGGCGTGTCTTTTTTTATGGTTTAAAATCAAGGGGTTAGTTTTTTTGTTGTATTTGCTTTACATAATGTTTATGACCTGAATCATTTGCAATATGAATTGATTGGCAACGTATTTTCATTTTTATTCCCATGGACCAGCGCTATAATGCGGCAACTCATTTGCATGACCATTGTGTTGTCAGTTTAATCAGCTATCCTGTGCGCAGCGTTAAATATGACACCAGACTGATTGTTGGTGTCATTTCAATCAATATTGCGTACGGTTTACGCCGGTTCACAGAAGATGGATAGGGCGATAACCGAGAAGAGTCTCGTCAGGAGTTCAAAAAATGGGCTTGCTAAACGTGCTAATTGAGAAATTCCTGATGGATGGGGGTTAAGCAAACAGCGAGAGTGTGGGCCTGCTTGAATCTTTTTAAATTTCAAGTGAGCAGCACCCAGCGTCACGGGCAGTAATCTTACCCGATAGCCGCTGCGAGAGCCGTTTGACGTAAGAACAGGGTGTGTCAGTTTACTGCTGTCGTAAAAGCAGTCGCTAGAGATGTTTACAGATAGGGTTGTTGAATCATTACGCAGTTTGGTTGCGATAGCCAAGGGCGGTAGCGTGATTGAAAGCTATCATGTAATACTATGGGGGAGGAGTATCTGACTGAAAAATAACAGTTTTTACTTTACGTCCAGAAACGGCGTCTTAACTGGCGATCTTCATGTCAGCCTCTCACTTGTCTCCGTTTAGCCTGGATGAGCTACCATGGTCGGCTGCTGCCAATGAATTAAAGCGTACAGAAAAATTGGGAAAATCTTGCTTTAACCTATGCACTTAAGTTTTCACGTTGTATGTCCAAAGCCACGGCGTCTATCGGCAGTGTATCAGTCAGGGCGTTAGAGCTATCGCAGTTGATTTAGTCAGTCAGCGACAACTCGCAATTCTAAAGTGCATAACCCAATGCTTAAAATTTCGTAGAATAATTTATGAGTATAAAAATGAAGTATAATCTAGGGTATTTATTTGACCTGCTTGTTGTTATCACCAATAAAGATCTAAAAGTACGCTATAAGAGTAGTGTATTTGGTTATTTATGGTCAATTGCCAACCCCCTACTTTTTGCGATGATCTACTATTTTATCTTTAAATTGATCATGCGAGTCCAGATTCCAAATTATACCCTTTTCTTAATAACGGGTCTCTTCCCCTGGCAGTGGTTTGCAAGCTCTGCGACGAATTCGCTTTTCTCATTTATTGCTAATGCGCAAATTATCAAAAAAACCGTATTTCCGCGTTCGGTTATTCCACTTAGTAATGTGATGATGGAAGGATTGCACTTCTTATGCACTATTCCTGTCATTGTCGCTTTTCTTTTTGTGTACGGTATGCGTCCTTCGCTTTCATGGCTTTGGGGAATACCGCTCATTGCTATCGGACAGGTGATTTTTACCTTTGGCATATCAATTATTTTTTCTACTTTGAATCTTTTCTTCAGAGACTTAGAAAGATTTGTGACTCTCGGTATTATGCTGATGTTTTACTGCACTCCCATTTTATACGCGTCGGATATGATTCCAGCGAAATATAGCTGGGTTATTGACTATAACCCTCTGGCGAGTATGATTTTAAGCTGGCGTAATTTATTTATGGATGGCGTTTTAAACTACGAGCATATCTCAGTGTTATATTTGACTGGTATTGTGCTGACAGTTATCGGATTAAGTATTTTTAATAAATTAAAATATCGATTTGCAGAGATCTTGTGATGGAACCAGTAATTGATTTTAATAATGTGACAAAAGAATATCCGCTTTACCATCATATTGGCTCAGGTATTAAAGATTTAATATTTCATCCTAAAAGAGCCTTTCAATTACTGAAGGGCCGTAAATATCTTGCTATTCAGGATGTCTCTTTTACGGTAGGTAAAGGAGAGGCTGTTGCGCTCATTGGGCGAAACGGCGCAGGCAAAAGCACTTCTTTGGGGCTGGTTGCCGGTGTTATCAAGCCAACGAAAGGGTCGGTCACAACTCGTGGGCGAGTGGCCTCAATGCTTGAGCTAGGTGGTGGTTTTCATCCAGAATTGACTGGCCGTGAGAATATTTATCTTAATGCCACCCTTCTTGGGCTACGGCGTAAAGAGGTTCAACAGCGAATGGATCGCATCATTGAATTTTCCGAATTAGGGGAGTTTATTGATGAGCCGATCCGCGTCTATTCTAGCGGTATGCTAGCGAAGCTTGGCTTCTCGGTTATTAGTCAAGTTGAGCCTGATATTCTGATTATTGATGAAGTGCTGGCCGTCGGCGATATTTCATTTCAGGCCAAATGTATTAAGACGATTAAAGAGTTCAAAAATCGTGGTGTGACAATACTGTTCGTTAGTCACAACATGAGTGATGTGGAAAAAATATGCGATCGGGTTGTCTGGATCGAAAATCACCGTCTCCGGGAAATCGGTTCTGCTGAAAGAATCATCGAACTTTATAAACAAGCAATGGCCTAAATCTGGTAATTAAATGAATAGTATTAAGATCTATACCTGTCATCATAAGCCGAGCGCATTCCTTAATGCATCGATTATAAAACCATTGCATGTAGGTAAAGCTAACTCCTATAATGATATCGGCTGTATTGGCGATGATACAGGAGATAATATTTCGTTTAAAAACCCCTTTTACTGTGAGTTAACCGCACATTATTGGGTTTGGAAAAATGAATCTCTTTCTGATTATGTCGGCTTTATGCATTATCGCCGACATCTGAATTTTTCTTCAGAACAGAGCTTTCCCGAAGATAATTGGGGCGTAGTTAATTCACCCGTTATTGATGCAGATTATGAAAAGCAGTTTGGTTTAACCGACACGGCAATCCAGGATTGTATTTCAGGGTTTGACCTGCTGTTACCGAAGAAGTGGTCAGTGACCTCTGCTGGAAGTAAAAATAACCTCGATCATTATGAGAAAGGGGAGTTTTTACATATTAAGGACTATCTGGCTGCCCTGGAGATTGTCGAAGAGCTTTATCCGGATTATAAAACGGCTATTCAGCAGTTTAATAATGCAACTGATGGCTATTACACGAATATGTTTGTGATGCACAAAGATATGTTCGTAGACTATTCTGAGTGGCTTTTCGCGATTTTGACTCATCTTGAAAGTCGTATCTCGATGAATAATTATAACGCTCAGGAAAAGCGTGTTATCGGCCATATCGCAGAGCGCCTGTTTAATATTTACATTATAAAACAGCAGCAAGATCGTGCCCTGAAAGTTAAGGAACTACAGCGCACTTTCGTGACGAATGAGACCTTCAACGGCAAGCTGATGCCGGTCTTTCCTCACGCTGCGCCAATCGTCATCAGTTTTGATGATAACTACGCCATCAGCGGCGGGGCTTTAATCAACTCTATCGTTCGCCATTCTGATAAAAACACCCATTACGATATTGTTGTGCTGGAAAACAAGGTTAGCAATCTTAACAAGCAGCGCTTAACCAGGCTGGTTTCGGCCCATACAAACTTTTCACTTCGATTTTTTGATGTGAATGCCTTCACTGAATTGGATGGCGTACATACCCGTGCGCACTTTAGTGCATCAACCTATGCTCGCTTGTTTATTCCGCAGCTTTTCCGTGAATATGAGAAGGTTATTTTTATCGATTCCGATACTGTGGTGAAGGCCGATCTGGCGACTTTGCTTAATGTCGAACTCGGCACAAACCTTGTTGCCGCCGTTAAAGATATCGTCATGGAAGGCTTCGTCAAGTTTGGCGCGATGTCGGAGTCAGCTGATGGCGTGATGCCCGCCGGCGAGTATCTGCAAAAAACGCTTAAAATGACCAATCCTGATGAGTATTTCCAGGCGGGGATTATCATTTTCAACGTTTCGCAAATGGTGCAGGAAGATACCTTCTCCGAGCTGATTAAAACCCTGAAAGAGAAAAAGTACTGGTTCCTTGACCAGGACATTATGAACAAAGTTTTCTACGGCCGGGTTGAATTTTTACCGCTGGAGTGGAATGTCTATCATGGTAATGGCAATACCGATGACTTTTTCCCCAATCTCCAGTTCGCAACATATATGCGCTTTTTAGAAGCCAGAATGAACCCGAATATGATTCACTATGCCGGGGAGAATAAACCGTGGAATACGGACAAGGTTGACTTTTATGACGATTTCCTGGAAAACGTCATCAACACGCCATGGGAAAAAGAGGCCTATTTCCGTCAGCTATCTTTGATTAATTCATCAAATCCTGCGCATAATGAAGGGCAAACGCCTGTTCTGCTTCAGACCAGGATCAAAAAAGCGTTGATGCCTTTCCTTAATAAATATGCTCCTGTCGGTTCACCGAGGCGAAATACGATAACAAAATACTATTATAAAGTTAGACGCTCAATTCTTGGTTAAGGCTGCTGGAGTAATATTATGAACAGTAAAAATATTTTAATTGTCGGCGCTGGTTTTTCTGGTGCGGTTATCGCCCGCCAGCTTGCTGAACAAGGCCATCGTATCAGAATTATCGACCAGCGGGACCACATTGGCGGTAACTCCTACGACGCGCGCGATCCGCAAACGGACGTTATGGTCCACGTCTATGGTCCGCATATCTTTCATACCGATAATGAAACAGTGTGGAACTATGTGACTCAGCACGCTGAGATGATGCCGTATGTGAACCGCGTCAAAGCAACCGTTAATGGGCAAGTGTTCTCTCTGCCGATCAACCTGCATACCATTAACCAGTTTTTTGCCAAAACCTGTTCGCCAGATGAAGCCCGGGCGCTTATTGCAGAAAAAGGGGACAGTTCGATCCAGGAACCGAAGACGTTTGAAGAACAGGCCCTGCGTTTTATTGGTAAAGAGCTGTATGAGGCGTTCTTCAAAGGCTACACCATCAAGCAGTGGGGGATGGAGCCATCACAGCTTCCTGCGTCGATTCTTAAGCGCCTGCCGGTTCGTTTTAACTACGATGATAATTACTTTAACCACAGATTTCAGGGCATGCCGAAACTGGGTTATACGAAAATGATTGAGTCAATTGCCAATCATGAAAATATCACTATCGAACTTCAGCAGTCGTTTAACGCTGAAGAGAGAGAAAAGTACGATCATGTGTTCTATAGCGGGCCGCTGGATGCCTTCTATTCCTATCAATATGGCCGCCTGGGCTATCGTACTTTGGATTTTGAAAAATTCACCCGGCAGGGCGATTATCAGGGCTGCGCGGTGATGAATTACTGCTCACTGGATGTTCCTTACACCCGTATCACTGAGCATAAGTACTTTTCGCCATGGGAAACCCATGAAGGGTCGGTATGCTATAAGGAGTACAGCCGCGAGTGCGGAGAAAATGATATTCCTTATTATCCGATTCGTCAGATGGGGGAGATGGCTTTACTCGATAAGTATTTGTCCCTCGCGGAAAGTGAAAAGAACATTACCTTTGTTGGCCGCCTTGGAACCTATCGATATCTGGATATGGATGTCACTATCGCAGAAGCATTAAATACAGCCGAGAAGTACTTATCTTCCCTTGATAATCATGAAGCTATGCCAGTGTTCACGGTTTCTGTGCGATGAATTGCTCCGCATTAATAGTCACTTATAATCGTTTAGAGAAGTTAAAAGTAACTATTGCCAACACTGTGAAATTAAATTTTACAGCGATAATGGTTGTCAATAACGGGTCCACGGATGGGACCCAGGAGTGGTTAGCCACCCTTAGCGACCCCCGCGTGATTGTCCTCAATCTACCCTCTAATACCGGTGGGGCGGGTGGTTTTAAGGCCGGGAGTCAATATTTATGCGACAACGTCGATAGCGACTGGGTTTTCTTTTACGATGATGACGCCTGGCCCGAGAGCGATGCGTTGGAAAAATTTGCCCATCTGGATAAGGCTAACTGTCGGGTGTTCACCGCTTTGGTAAAAGATCTCCGGGGACAACCTTGTTCGATGAACATCCCTTTTGCTAAAGTACCGTCATCGTTTATCGACACATTACGCTACATCAAAAAACCGGCCGAGTTTCTACCGTTGATTTCCCGTTCGACCGCGGTACAAACGGTATCCTTTGTCGGGATGATTATTCAGCGAGATTTGCTGCGAAAGAATATACACAATATTCACGATGAGTTGTTTTTATATTTTGACGATCTCTACTTTGGCTATCAGTTGACGCTCGATGGCGAAGAGATTCGTTATTCGCCTGAGGTTGTCTTCTCGCACGATGTAAGTTTCCAGGGGAAGTGCGTCTTTCCCGAATGGAAGGTTTATTACCTTTGTCGAAATCTTATTCTGGCGAAGAGAATTTTTCCGCGAGTTGCCATTTTTAGCCGTCTCTCAATCCTTTTGCGGTTGATTAAATATGTGTCAATATTGCCATGGCAACGCAATAAATTGTTATATTTTAAATACTTGCGTCGTGGAGTTATCCATGGTGTAAAAGGAATCAGCGGTAAGAATCATTAAGTGGATATAGCAATGAAAAAACTGTGTTATTTCATAAACTCGGATTGGTATTTTGATTTGCACTGGATAGATCGTGCAATCGCCGCCCGAGATGCTGGTTATGAGATTCACATCATCAGTCATTTTGTCGATGGTAAAGTGCTGAATAAATTTAAAACATTTGGTTTTAAGTGTCATAACGTCCCACTTGATGCTCAATCATTTAATGCATTAACTTTCTTTCGGGCCTTTTTTGCCTCCCGAAGGATCATCAAAGAGATTAATCCCGACCTTTTACACTGTATTACAATCAAGCCATGTCTGATCGGTGGGCTTCTTTCGAGGGCAAATAATCGCCCGGTCATCGTGAGTTTTGTCGGCCTCGGGCGTGTATTTTCTTGTGATACGGGCTTGCTTAAGCTATTGCGCAATATCACTATCATGGCATATAAGTATATTGCCAGTAATAAGCGCAGTATATTTATGTTCGAACATGATAAAGATCGTAAAAAACTTGCGGGTTTTGTTGGGATTGACTATCAGCAGACTATTGTCATTGATGGCGCAGGTATCAACCCGGATATCTATAAATATTCTCTGGAGCAGGAGCGTGATGTTCCGGTGGTGCTGTTTGCCAGCAGAATGCTGTGGAGCAAAGGGCTCGGGGATTTAATTGAAGCCAAGAAAATCCTCGAATCCAGAAATATTCATTTTACGCTAAACGTTGCCGGGATACTTGTTGAAAACGATAAGGATGCCATTTCCCTTGCGGTCATTCAGCAATGGCATAAAGAAGGGCTGATTAACTGGTTAGGTCACAGTTCAAACGTCTGTGACTTGATCGAGGAGTCGAACATCGTGGCACTGCCTTCGATCTATTCAGAAGGCGTCCCGCGTATTCTGCTTGAGGCTTCCTCGGTTGGCCGGGCCTGCATTGCCTACGATGTTGGCGGCTGCGATAGCCTGATCATTAATAACGATAACGGCATTATCGTGAAAAGTAACTCGCCACAGGAGCTGGCCGATAAGCTTGAATTCTTGTTAGCCAATCCCAAAGCACGAGTAGAGATGGGCATCAAAGGACGGCAACGCGTTCAGGATAAGTTTTCTAGCGGTATGATAATCAGTAAGACCTTAAAGACTTATCATGATGTGGTTCAGGGATGATGTAACGCAAGAGATTACAGCTTCATGTAAATCAAACACCTCCGAAGCAGTTATATTTTATGCTATGTAACTGCTCTGCAAACGCATTATTTATGTTTAATGATTGCGTGCCTCTTATTTTGAAGGTGATTGAATGTCTGATGAATCAAGTAACGTTATTGTTTCCGTTATCATCCCCGTTCATAACGCCGCGGAATATATTTCCGAAACGCTTAATACGGTATTAACCCAGTCTTTAAAAGAGATTGAGATTATCATTGTTAACGATAATTCCACCGATAATACTCTGGATATTGTCGCTAAAATAGCCGATGAGGATTCGCGAGTCCGGGTGATAACCAACCCGAGCAACGTCGGCGGTGGCGAATCGCGAAATATCGGCTTACGTATAGCGACCGGCGAATACATTATTTTCCTCGACGATGATGATTACGCCGATAAAGAGATGTTAAAGAGAATGTCCGATCGGGCTACGGCCCTGCAAACGGATGTTGTTATCTGTCGGTGCCAGTCAATCGATCTGCAAACCAATACTCATTCTCCCATGCCTTTGTCCGCGCGGGAGGATTTACTGCCTGAAAAAGAGGTCTTCTCTTCACGGGATATTGCTGACGATTTTTTCAGAGCCTTTATATGGTGGCCATGGGATAAGCTCTTCAGACGCGAAGCTATTCTGGCAATGGGCCTGGAGTTTCAACCGCTGAGAACCACAAACGACCTGTACTTTGTGAGTGGTTTCATGCTGTTAGCAAACCGCATCTCGCTGGTTGATGAAATCTTAATCTCTCATACGATCAACCGTGCGAAGTCGCTTTCTGCCACCAGGGCACACTCGTGGCACTGCGCGCTGGAGGCATTAACTTCGCTACGTTCGTTTATGAAAGATCGTGATTTACTGCCGTCCAGAAGTCGTGATTTTAATAATTACGCCGTTGTTTTTCTGGAGTGGAACTTAAATACGATCTCGGGCCCTTCCTTTAAGCTGCTCTTCAACGATGTGAAGTCGTTCATCCTATCTTTAGAAATCGATCGTGATGACTTTTATGATGACTTTATTAGAGCTGCGCATGGCCGGATCGTTAATCAGTCAGCGGAAGAGTATATTTTTTCTCTGAAAGACAGAGTGTTGCGCGAGCTTGAACATGCACATATGTTGAATTCAACGCTGCAGGAAGAAATCACTTCGCTTAAACAGTCAACTTTATCTCAGCGAAGTGAAATTGATGTCCTGAAGGCGCAAGTGAGCGATAAAACCACGCTTATCCACGAATTTGAACAGCTAAAAACGCGTTTAGAGAACGAGCATCACACGCAACAGCAGAAATTACTCAGCGTCCACAATGAGCTCCAGGAGCTGACTCAGCGCTATAGCGATTTGGTTTCATCTTTGTCATGGAAAATGACGAAACCATTAAGGGTCGTCAAAGCGATAGCGGCACGAAAAAAGCCATGACGACGCTAAACAGGTGATATCAACCAGCGCGCTGGCGAGGGTTATATTGCAAGGGAGGCGTTATGCCGCCTCCCTTTGATGGCCTACTTATGCCTGCTCCGCAGGTTTTCCACCACATCCGTCAAATTCAGCCCCTGATCCTGCAGCAGCACCAGCAGGTGATACATCAAATCCGACGCTTCATTCTTCAGCTCGAACTGGTCATGCACCGTTGCGGCCAGCGCGGTCTCCACGCCTTCTTCTCCCACCTTCTGCGCTATCCGCTTGGTTCCGCTGGCGTACAGCTTCGCGGTATACGAACTCTCCGGGTCGGCGTGCTTGCGTTCCGCCAGCAGCTGCTCCAGCTGATATAAGAACAGCCACTGATGGCCGGTTTCGCCAAAGCAGCTTGAGGTGCCTTTATGGCAGGTTGGGCCAATCGGATTGACCAGCGCCAGCAGGGTATCGTTATCGCAATCCGGGGTGATGCTCACCACGTTGAGGAAATTGCCCGACGTTTCCCCCTTGGTCCACAGACGCTGTTTGGTCCGCGAATAAAAGGTCACTTTGCCGGTTTCTTCGGTTTTCGCCAGCGCATCCTGATTCATATAGCCCAGCATCAGCACTTCACCAGAGACGGCGTGCTGCACGATGACCGGCATCAGACCGTCGGTTTTTTGCCAATCCAGCTGTTCACTTAACATACCCTAATCTCCACGCCCTGTGCTGCCAGGTACGTTTTCAGTTCGCCAATGTTGATAATTTGCTTGTGGAACACCGAGGCGGCCAGCGCGCCGTCGACGTTGGCGTCGCGGAAGGCTTCCAGGAAGTGCTCCATGGTGCCCGCGCCGCCGGAGGCAATCAGCGGCACGCGGCACACGGCGCGCACCTTGCTTAACTGTTCCAGATCGTAGCCGTTACGCACGCCATCTTGATTCATCATATTGAGGACGATCTCGCCGGCCCCGCGCTTTTGCACTTCCTGCACCCAGTCCAGGGTTTCCCACTGCGTCACCCGCGTCCGGCTCTCATCGCCGGTATACTGGTTGACGTGATACTTGCCGCTCGCGGCGTCAAACCAGGTATCAATGCCCACCACAATACACTGCACGCCGAACCGATCGGCCAGGCGGGTAATCAACGTCGGATCCGCCAGGGCAGGGGAGTTGATGGAGATTTTATCCGCGCCGAAGGAGAGGATTTGCGCCGCATCGTCCAGCGACTTAATGCCGCCGGCGACGCAGAACGGAATGTCGATCACTTCCGCGACCCGCGACACCCAGCTTTTATCCACCACGCGGCCGTCGCTGGAGGCGGTGATATCGTAGAACACCAGCTCATCCGCGCCTTCGTCGGCATAGCGTTTAGCCAGCGGGACGATATCGCCAATGATTTCGTGATTACGGAACTGCACGCCTTTCACTACCTGGCCGTCGCGAACGTCAAGACAGGGGATTATCCGTTTTGCCAGCATTGAATGGCCTCCGTTACGTTAAATTTACCTTCCAGCAGCGCCCGGCCGACAATCACCCCGCGCACTCCGGTTTCGCGCAGCGCGGCGATATCATTGAGATCGCCAATACCGCCGGAAGACTGAAACGCCACCTGCGGATAGCGGGCGCAGACTTCTTCATACAGCGAGATGTTCGACCCAGCCAGCGTCCCGTCGCGGGAAATATCGGTGCACAGCACGTGCTGCAGGCCGACGGACTGATAGCTCTCCACCAGTTCTTCCAGGGTCACGCCGGAGTTCTCCTGCCAGCCGCTGACCGCCACCTGCTTGCGGCCTTCCGCGTCGATCCGCACATCAAGCGCCAGCACCAGATGCTGCGGGCCAAAACGTTTAAACCAGCCTTTCACCACTTCCGGCGACTTCACCGCCGTCGAACCCACCACCACGCGCGCCACGCCCGCTTCAAGCAGGGCGGCCACGTCTTGTTCCGTCCGCACGCCGCCGCCAACCTGCACCGGCACATTTACGCCGGCAACCAGCTTTTTCAGCAGCGGGATCTGGCGCTTCGCCGGATCTTTCGCCCCGGTCAGATCGACGAGATGCAGCACTTCGGCCCCTTGCGCGGCATAGGATTGCAGGCGCGGCAGCGGATCGTTGCCGTAGTCTCGCTGCTGGCCATAATCGCCCTGATGGAGACGGACGACCGTGCCGTCAATTAAATCTAAAGCAGGAATGATCATCACATCTCCAGGAAGTTTTTCAGCAGCTGCGCCCCGGCGCTGCCGGAGCGTTCAGGGTGGAACTGGACGCCAAAGAAGTTATCTTTCTGTACCGCCGCGGTGAAGGCCTCGCCGTAGCTGCACTGGGCGATGGTATTGACGTTGACCGGCATCGCGTAGCTGTGGACGAAGTAAAAATACGCCCCGTCTTCAATACCGCGAAACAGACGATCGCCCGCTTTGGCATACACCTGGTTCCAGCCCATATGCGGCAGCGGCAGGCCGTGGTCGGTCATTTTCGGCACGTCCTGCTCGATAATGCCCAGTAGGTCGACGCCGTTGTTCTCTTCGCTGCGTTTTCCCAGCAGCTGCATGCCGAGGCAAATGCCCAGCACCGGCTGGGTACAGGCTTTAATCAGTTCGATTAACTCGCGCTCGCGCAGCTGGTCCATCGCCGCCTGAGCCGTCCCCACGCCCGGTAGAAACAGCTTATCGGCGCGCAGCACCACATCCGGGTCGCGGCTGACCTGTGGCTCGTAGCCGTGGCGACTCACCGCGGATTTCACCGAATTGAGGTTGGCGCAGCCGGTATCGAGGATCACCACGTTCATCAAAGTACCCCTTTCGAAGACGGCAGCGTGTCGCCCTGGACACGAATCGCCTGGCGTAGCGTGCGGCCGAAGGCCTTAAACAGGCTCTCTACGCGGTGGTGGTCGTTTTTGCCCTTGGTTTTCAGGTGCAGAGTGACCGCCATGGTATAGGAGAGCGAGCGGAAGAAGTGTTCCACCATCTCGGTGCTCAGATCGCCAACGCGCTGATAGGTAAAGTCGGCTTTATATTCAAGGTGCGGGCGGCCGGAGATATCCAGCGCGCAGCGGGCCAGACATTCGTCCATCGGCAGCACAAAGCCGAAACGGCCGATGCCGCGCTTATCGCCGAGCGCCAGCTTCAGCGCTTCGCCCAGCGCCAGCCCGGTATCTTCCACGGTGTGGTGATCGTCGATATACAGATCGCCGCCAACGTTAACCTCCAGGCGGAAGCCGCCGTGGGTAGCGATTTGGTCAAGCATATGATCGAAGAAACCGACGCCGGTAGAGATTTTGCTGCCGCCTTCGCGGTCCAGCCACACTTTCACATCCACCTGGGTCTCTTTGGTGATGCGCTCAACGTGGGCGTAGCGGTCGCGGCGGGTCAGCTGTTCGCAAATGGTCGGCCAGTCCAGCTGTTCGCGGTCATAGCGCAGGCCGGTAATGCCCATGTTATCCGCCAGCTGAATATCGGTCGCGCGGTCGCCAATCACGTAGCTGTGGGCGGTGTCCATCACCCCTTGTTCCAGCCACGGCAGCACCAGCCTGGTTTTCGGTTTGCGGCAGTCGCAGTTATCCGCCGGGAGATGCGGGCAAATCAGCACTTCGTCAAAGTTGACGCCCTGGGAGGCGAAAATCTGCATCATCAGGTTGTGCGGGCCGTCGAACTCGTCCTGCGGCAGGCTGGCGGTTCCCAACCCATCCTGGTTGGTGATCATCACCAGCTTGTACCCTTCCTGCTGCAGCTTGAGCAGGGCCGGGATCACCTGCGGCTCAAACGCCAGCTTATCGAAGCGGTCTACCTGAAAATCAACCGGTGGCTCGGAAATCAGCGTACCGTCACGGTCAATAAAGAGAAACTTCTGGGTCATACATTCTCCGCAGTCAAAGCGTCAATGACGCGCTGGCTCTCTGCACGGGTACCGATAGTGATACGCAAACAGCCGCTTAATGAAGGTTGTTTATTCTGGTCACGTAAGATAATGCCCTGATCCCACAAAGATTTAAACACCGCGCTGGAGGCGACGATCCGCGCCAGAACGTAGTTGCTCTCGGAATCGAACACCTCTTCAACGCAGGCAATGCCGCGCAGCTGGGTTACCAGATAATCGCGTTCGGCGAGGATCTGCGCCACGCGCGCCCGCATGGCGGCAATGCCTTCCGCGCTGAGCGCCTGGGCGGCGATATCGGCCACCGGCGTGGAGAGCGGATAAGGCGCGATAACCTTCATCAGCACGTTAATCACCTCGGCGTTGGCGAGGGTGAAACCGCAGCGCAGACCAGCCAGGGCGAAGGCCTTGGAGAGGGTACGCAGAATCGCCAGGTGCGGATACTCGTTCAGCCAGGTCGCCAGCGTCGCCTGCGGGCAGAATTCGATATAGGCTTCATCCGCGACCACGATGGCTTTGCCGCGCGTCATCTCCAGCAGGGTGCGAAAATCTTTCGGGTTGATAATCTGCCCGGTCGGGTTATTCGGGCTACAAACGAAAACCACTTTCACGCCGTCGAGATTGGCCGCGATGCCCGGCAGATCCAGCTGCCAGTCGGCGAGCGTCGGCACCGTACGGCAGGTCACGCCGATGGTTTCGGCGCTGACGCTGTACATGCCGTAGGTCGGCGGGCAATAGAGCACCGCGTCCTGGCCCGGCTCGCAGAAGGCGCGGATCAGCAGTTCAATGCCTTCGTCGGCGCCGCGGCTGACCAGCACCTGCTCCGGCTTGACGCCCGCATACTGCGCGTAGCGTTCAATGACCGCTTTCGGCTGCGGTTCCGGGTAGCGGTTCATCGTCTGCTCGGTCAGCTGGAACTCTACCGCGGTAGGAAATTCGTTGGCGTTCAGCCAGACGTCGCCTTTACCCCCGAGACGGCGAGCTGATTGATACGGCGTCAGCGCGCGGACGTTGGCGCGGGCTAAATCTTCAATGCTCATGCTTGCTCCTTAAGGGCTGCGACGCGCAGCGTAACGGCGTTTTTGTGGGCGTCCAGGCGCTCGGCGGCGGCCAGAATTTCAATCGTTGAGGCGAGGGCGGCAAACCCGTCGCGCGACAGCTCCTGCACGGTCATACGTTTCTGGAAATCCGCCAGGCCGAGGCTGGAGCAGGTCGCGGTGTAGCCATAGGTCGGCAGCACGTGGTTGGTGCCGGAGGCGTAATCGCCGGCGGATTCCGGCGACCAGTCGCCGAGGAATACCGAACCGGCGCTGGTGATGCCGTCGACCAGCTCGCGGGCGTTACGGGTCTGAATAATCAGGTGCTCCGGGCCGTACTGGTTGGAAATCGCCACGCACTGGGCGATATCGCGCGCCACAATGATGCGGCTGGCGGAAAGCGCGCCGCGGGCGGTTTCCGCCCGGGACAGCGCGGCCAGCTGGCGCTCAACGGCTTGCGCGACGCGGGTGGCCATCTCGCTATCCGGCGTCAGCAGGATCACCTGCGAATCCGGGCCGTGCTCGGCCTGGGAAAGCAGGTCGGACGCGACGAAATCCGGGGTGGCGCCGCTGTCGGCGATCACCAGCACTTCCGACGGCCCGGCGGGCATATCGATAGCCGCGCCGTCAAGACGCTGGCTCACCTGGCGCTTGGCTTCGGTCACGAAGGCGTTGCCAGGGCCAAAGATTTTATCGACCTTCGCCACCGATTCGGTGCCGAACGCCAGGGCGGCAATCGCCTGCGCGCCGCCGACGTTAAAGATATTGCGCACGCCGCACAGCTGGGCGGCATAGAGGATTTCATCAGCAATCGGCGGCGGCGAGCACAGCACCACCTGCTGGCAGCCGGCGATGCGCGCCGGCGTTGCGAGCATCAGCACCGTTGAGAACAGCGGCGCCGAGCCGCCGGGAATATATAAGCCGACGGAGGCGATAGGGCGGGTCACCTGCTGGCAGCGCACGCCCGGCAGGGTTTCAACATCCACGGCCTGCAGCTGCTGCGCGTTGTGGAAGGTTTCGATATTTTTGACCGCCACGGCCATCGCCTGCTTGAGCTCGTCGCTCAGGCGCGCGCCGGCGGCGGCAATCTCTTCGTCGCTAACCTTCAGCGCCTTGACGTCGGTTTTGTCGAACTTCGCGCTGTATTCACGCAGGGCCGCATCGCCGTTGTCTTTGACGTTAGTGAGGATCTCCGACACCGTCTTGCTGATGCTCCCGGAGGCGGAAATGGCCGGGCGCGTTAAGAGTTGTTGCTGTTGTTCTGCGCTACAGCCGTTCCAGTCGATAATTGTGTTGAAGCTCATGGTTGTTTCCCCTGTTTATCCCGTGACCGACCCGCCGGATTACTCCATCATCTTCTCAATCGGCAGGACCAGAATGGAGCTGGCGCCCAGCGCTTTCAGTTTTTCCATGGTTTCCCAGAACAGGGTTTCGCTGCTCACCATGTGCATCGCCACGCGCTGCTTGTCGCCGGCCAGCGGCAGAATAGTCGGGCGCTCGGCGCCGGGCAGCAGGGCGATGACTTCTTCCAGGCGTTCGGTCGGCGCGTGCATCATGATGTATTTTGATTCGCGGGCCTGAATCACGCCCTGAATACGGGTCAGCAGGCGGTCAATCAGCTGCTGTTTGCTATCGGCCATCTCGCCGTCGCGCTGGATCAGGCAGGCTTTGGAGCGGAACATCACTTCCACTTCGCGCAGGCCGTTCGCTTCGAGTGTCGCGCCGGTTGAGACCAGGTCGCAGATCGCGTCAGCCAGACCGGCGCGCGGGGCCACTTCAACCGAGCCGTTCAGCAGGCAGGATTTGAACGAGATGCCTTTCTGGTCAAGGTAGCGCTTCAGCAGGTGCGGGTAGGAGGTGGCGATGCGTTTGCCGTTAAGCATCGCCGGGCCGTCCCAGGGTTCATCCGCCGGGGTCGCCAGCGACAGGCGGCAGCCGCCGAAGTCGAGACGGCGCAGGGTGAAGTAGCGCGGATCTTCGCCCTGAGCGCGGCGGCTCAGCAGTTCTTCTTCCAGCACGTTTTCGCCGATAATCCCCAAATCGACCACGCCGTCCATGATAAGGCCCGGAATATCGTCATCTCGCACGCGCAGAATATCGATAGGCATATTTTCCGCCAGCGCGATCAGACGCTGGGTGTGCAGATTCACTTTGATGCCGCAGCGGCTGAGTAATTCGCGTGAATCTTCGCTTAAACGCCCTGATTTCTGAATAGCTATGCGTAAACGGCTGTTGTCTAACATTCTTATTTTCCTCTGTAACCCTGTCTGAATCTGTCCGAATTCGGTCCAAAAAAAAGCCCCCGGAAGCGAATCTTCCGGGGGCTCTCTTTGCGTTCATGCACCACTGGAAGATCCAAACGTCTTCCAGCACACATCGCCTGAAAGACTAGTCAGGATGATGGTGATGATGGTGGTTTTTAAATTGAACGCTGTTCATAAAATTCTCTGTGAATGACTATGCATTTGATGCCTTTTAACCTAAACCACTTTACTCGCATAAAGCAAGGGCTTTTTTCTATCATTAATTCATTTCATATTGACCGAAGAAATTGTCAGTTGCCGCCGGCTGGCGTAGCCTTAAGTCAGCACAGCGAAAAGTCAGGAGCAAGGGGATGAAGAAGGTCGCGATTGTAGGTTTAGGATGGCTGGGTATGCCGCTTGCGCTGTCGTTGATGTCGCGGGGATGGCAGGTGACCGGCAGTAAGACCACGCAGGATGGCGTGGAGGCGGCGCGGATGTGCGGCATCGACAGCTATCCGCTGCGTCTGGAGCCGCAGCTGGTCTGCGACACCGAGGATCTGGATACCTTAATGAACGTCGACGCGCTGGTGATTACTTTACCGGCGCGGCGGACCGGTCCCGGAGAGGACTTTTACCTTCAGGCGGTACAGGAAATCGTTGATACCGCGCTGGCGCATCACGTGCCGCGCATCATATTCACCAGCTCAACGTCGGTTTACGGCAACGCCAGCGGCACGCTAAAGGAGAACTCCCCCCGTAACCCGCAAACCGCCAGCGGACGGGTGCTGAAAGAGTTGGAGGACTGGCTGCATAACCTTCCCGGCACCTCGGTGGACATTCTGCGCCTCGCCGGGCTGGTGGGGCCGTCCCGTCATCCGGGGCGCTTCTTTGCCGGGAAATCCGCGCCGGACGGCCAGCACGGCGTCAATCTGGTGCATCTCCAGGATGTGATCGCCGCGATCGAACTGTTATTGCAGGCTCCGAAAGGCGGGCGCATCTATAATATATGTGCGCCTAAGCATCCCGCGCGCGGCGTCTTTTATCCGCAGATGGCCCGCGAGCTTGGGCTTCCCGTCCCCGTATTCTCTGATAACCCGGAGAACGGTAGCGGCAAGATTGTGGATGGCAGCCGTATTTGCAACGAACTGGGGTTTGAGTACCAGTACCCCGATCCGCTGGTGATGCCGATGGAGTAATGCGCCAGCGGTGAATCGCGTACCGAAAGGGGGTAGCGATGAAACCACTGCTGGATGTGCTCGTCATTCTTGATGCCCTCGACAAAGAGGGCAGCTTTGCCGCCGCCTCGGCGAAGCTCTATAAAACGCCGTCGGCGCTGAGCTATACCATTCATAAGCTGGAAAGCGATCTCAATATTCAACTTCTCGACCGTAGTGGCCACCGGGCGCGCTTCACCCGTACCGGGCAGATGCTGCTGGAAAAGGGGCGCGACGTGCTGCACACCGCCCGCGAACTGGAAAAGCAGGCCGTCAGGCTGCATCAGGGCTGGGAAAATGCGCTGATACTCAACGTCGACGCTACCTTTCCGTTCTCGCTGCTGGCCCCGTCGATCGCGGCGTTTTATCGCCAGCATCACGCCACCCGTCTTGAATTCCGCCGCGATACCCTCGGCGCAAACTGGCAGACGCTGGTGGAAGGGCGGGCGGATCTTCTGCTCGGCGCGCTGGGCGACCCCCCGGCGCTCAGCGGCTACGGCTCTGTTCTACTGGGGGAGGTGGCGCAGGCGTTTGTCGTTGCGCCCCAGCATCCGCTTGCGCAGATTGCCGGTCCTGTGGGCTGGCGGACGCTGCGCCGCCATCGCGCGATTACCACCGACGGCGCGTGGCCGCAGGCCGACGGTCAGGAGAGCCTGACGGTATTCGATCTTTCCGCCCAGCTGATGCTGCTGTGCGCCGGACTGGGCTGGAGTTATTTACCGCTATTTCAGGTGCAGCCTTTAATCGCCCGCGGCGAGCTACTGATAATAAAAACGACGGTCCCCGAACCGGTCAATCGCGCATGGATAGGCTGGAATGAAGACGTTTGCGGGCAGGCGGGCGAGTGGTGGCGAAAGGAGATATTAGCAAATAGTGCTATCCATCAGGTCTATAATACTAAAATCGTATGAATATTAATCTGTTAGAGAATTACCAAGATTATTAAGCCTTGTAACATCTTGTCATCGGGCCAGCAGTTGTTGCAAAATACGCGTCCTGAAAATCAGAAACTGGCCGACGCTTTTTTAAAGTGTCGGTTATTTTTTTGGTTGAAAGACACATCATTCAATACCAAGAGGCCGGGCTTCGTACCGGATAGATATTTACTAAAAACCGACAGTGGTTGTCGCTGAGGAATACAAAGAAATGGGGCAATTTTTTGCTTACGCGCTGGCGTTCACCGTAAAAGGGGATAACTATGTCGCATAACGCTACTCCAAAAACCTCTCGCGTGGAATTACGTAAAACGCTTACGTTGATTCCGGTTGTCATGATGGGCCTGGCCTATATGCAGCCGATGACGCTGTTCGATACGTTTGGTATCGTCTCTGGATTGACTGATGGTCACGTAGCGACGGCTTACGCCTTCGCGCTGATCGCCATTCTCTTCACGGCGCTGAGCTACGGTAAACTGGTTCGCCGTTTCCCGTCGGCGGGTTCCGCCTATACCTACGCGCAGAAATCCATTAGCCCGGCCGTCGGCTTTATGGTGGGCTGGTCATCGCTGCTGGACTACCTGTTCATGCCGATGATCAACATTCTGCTGGCCAAAATTTATTTTGAAGCGCTGGTGCCTTCTATTCCTTCGTGGATCTTCGTTGTCGCGCTGGTGGCCTTTATGACCATCTCCAACCTGCGCAGCATCAAGACCGTGGCGAACTTCAATACCCTGATCGTTATCCTGCAGATGGGTATCGTGGCGGTGATTGTTGGCCTGATTATCTACGGCGTTATGCACGGCGAAGGCGCGGGCACGCTGACCAGCACCCGTCCATTCTGGTCTGAAGGCGCGCACGTGGTGCCGATGATTACCGGCGCGACCATCCTGTGCTTCTCGTTCCTCGGCTTCGACGGCATCTCTTCGCTGTCTGAAGAGACCAAAGACGCGGAGCGCGTGATCCCGAAGGCTATCTTCCTGACCGCGCTGATTGGCGGCCTGATCTTTATCGGCGCTTCCTACTTCCTGCAGCTGTACTTCCCGGACATCTCGCGCTTTAAAGATCCGGACGCCTCGCAGCCTGAAATCATGCTGTACGTGGCGGGCAAAACCTTCCAGTGGGGCGTGCTGATTTTCTCCAGCGTTACCGTACTGGCATCCGGCATGGCCGCGCATGCGGGCGTTTCCCGTCTGATGTACGTGATGGGCCGCGACGGCGTGTTCCCGACGCGTTTCTTCGGCTACGTGCATCCGAAATGGCGTACTCCGGCATGGAACGTGCTGCTGGTTGGCGCGATCGCGCTGCTGGCGATTAAATTCGACCTCGTCACGGCGACGGCGCTGATTAACTTCGGCGCGCTGGTGGCGTTCACCTTCGTTAACCTGTCGGTGATCTCCCAGTTCTGGATCCGTGAAAAGCGCAACAAAACGCTGAAAGACCACTTCAACTATCTGATTCTGCCGGTCTGCGGCGCGCTGACCGTCGGCGCACTGTGGATTAACCTCGAAGAGAGCTCCATGGTTCTCGGCCTGATCTGGGGCGGTATTGGTCTGGTCTACCTGGCCTGCGTGACCAAAAGCTTCCGCAACCCGGTGCCGCAGTACGAAGACGTCGCATAATCACATTTGATGATGTGAAAAGCCGGAGGGAAACCTCCGGCTTTTTTGTTTGCAGCGCCCCCTTCGGGAAACGGCTACTCAAAACAGGCGCTGCGTTCCCAGCACTCGTCGCAGCTTGGCGAACGGCAGATAACTTCCCCCTGCTGCAGCAAACAGCGCTGACGATAAAAGAACTTTTTCCAGCGCATATTGTGTTCGTTCATCACCACCAGCTGTGGAAAGCAGTCGCTCATCAGCAGGCGCAATTCGGCGCGCGATGCCAGACCAAGATCCTGCCAGAGATGGTTAAACGCCAGCGAAACCTCGGCGATAATCTGCGCCATCGGCCCGGCATCTTGCTGCATCCAGCCCGCCAGCCAGGCGCCCAGCTGCTGGCGCTCCTCTTCGCGGGTGGCGTTGAGCTCCGCCATCAGGCGGCGACGGGTGAGCGTCTCGCCGTCGAGCGGCGTTTCCACCTCGCCCAGGCGCCGGCGCAGCGCCTGCCAATCGCGCGGGCTAAGCCCCATGCGCAGCGGAAAGCTGCCTTTCCCCGCGTGGTACAGCAGCCATAAGCGCCGCAACCAGTCGAGCGGCGGCATCAGGCGACCCCCTTATGCGGCAACGCGGCAGGCCAGCTCCCCCGACGCTGTTGCCACCACGCGGGCAGCACTTCGGAGACCGGCCGCCACGCGCCGTCAACGCAGGGTTCAATGCCTTCCTGTTCCAGCTGTTGCCACGGCGTATGGCCGATACGCACGCAGAATACGGCTTTAACGTCCGCCAGCAGTTCGAGGATCGCCGCAAACCGGGCTGCGTTATCCTGCGGCTCGCAGTCATCGCGCCCCTGACAATATTTGGGCGTAAAGCGCTCGTTGACCAGCACCATACCGGCGGCCGAGAGGCTGTAAATGTAGAACCGGTCGGCGTGACCAAAGTGACAATCAATGACGTCCCCGCGGCTTGACGCCACGGCGACCAGGCTGGCGTCATCGGCTTCAGATTCGCCGCGGGTCGCAATGCTGGCGTGCAGCTGCGCGCGCTGGTGGAGGATCGGCAGCCAGGCCGGGAGACTCTCTGGCGCCGGAAGCTGGGTAAACTGCTGGCTGCGGTCTTCGCCGAGCATCCCAATGGCGTCGGCGCGACACTGGTGGCAGTGGGTCATCTGCGGCATCACTTCGCCGCACCGGCCGCGGGTGGCGGCGAGCGTCTCGGCGTCCGGCTCCGGCTGGCCGTTGAGGCCAAACACCGTGCCGTGCTCCGGCCTGGCGATCAGCGGCATAATATTATGGATAAACGCGCCGCTGGCCCGCAGCGCGCGGCTCACGTCGGCCATGCCGCTATCGTTGATACCGGGGATCAGCACCGAATTTATTTTCACCAGCACGCCTTTGGCGGTCAGCCTGCGTACGCCCTCAAGCTGACGGGCAATCAGGATCTCTCCCGCTTCGCGCCCGCTGTAGCGTTCGCCGTCCAGCCATAGCCAGGCGTAGATTTGCGCGGCAATCTCCGCGTCGAGGGTATTAATGGTGACCGTGACGTGGTCAACGCCGACATCCAGCAGGCGGTCCACCGCGTCAGGCAGCATCAGTCCGTTGGTCGACAGGCATAATTTCAGGTCCGGCAGCTGTTCGCGGATCAGCTCCAGGGTGCGAAAGGTGCGGGCGATATTGGCGAGCGGATCGCCGGGCCCGGCGATGCCCACCACCGAAAGCTGCGGGATCGCCTGCGCGACCTGACGCACTTTCACGACCGCCTGTTCAGGCGTCAGCAGCGTTGACGATACCCCGGGGCGGGACTCGTTGCTGCAATCGAATTTGCGATTACAGTAGTTGCACTGCAAATTGCAGGCGGGCGCGACGGGCAGATGCATCCGCGCGAAACGGTGATGCCCATGGCGAGAGTAGCAGGGGTGCGCGGCAGCTTTATCGGCCACAAGCGGCGTCAATGCGCTGTCATCCGCCGGGCGGCAGGCTTTGCCGCCAGAAAAAGAGGAGCAGGAAGTCATGGTCGTACCTTCATGGTTGGGCGATACCTTCCTGCTGCAAATGCTGTACCAGAGGTTAATTTCGCAACCGCATGAAAAGTAGACTTTTTAACCGGCAACCCGCGTCCCTGAATTGTCGCAATTCCGCCGCGCTGGCGACAATGTCCTGAATCTCACATAAGGCTTCACAGTCGCGGCATGGTGATATCCATAATCTGAATGCGATACGCCACCTGGCGCGGGGTCATGCCGAGCAGCCGCGCCGCTTTGGCCTGCACCCAGCCCGCTTTTTCCAGGGCGGCGATCAGCCGCTGGCGCTCGTCGAGGCTGTTATCGAGCCAGCCGTCCTCCGCCGGGCCGCTGCTGGCGAGCGCTTTCGGCGGGTTATCGCGATGGTTGAACAGAATCACGTCCCGGTCTATCAGGCCGCTTTCCGACAGCACCGCCGAACGTTCGAGACAGTTTTCCAGTTCGCGCACGTTTCCCGGCCAGCTGTACTCCATCAGCAGGCGAATCGCCCCATCGCTGATGCGCAGCGTTCGCCCCTGGCTGTGGGCGATTTTTCGCACCAGAAAGTGCGCCAGCTCGGCGATATCCTCCTGGCGCTCGCGCAGCGGCGGCAGCGCGATAGGCATTACGTTCAGGCGGTAGTATAGATCCTCGCGGAAATGACCCAGCCGCACCTCCTCTTCCAGATAGCGGTTGGTCGCCGCGATAATGCGCACGTTGACCCGCAGGGTTTCGTCGCCGCCGACGCGCTCCATCTCCCCCTCTTGCAGAATACGCAGTAGCTTAGCCTGAAACGAGGCGCTGCTTTCGCCGATCTCATCGAGGAATAAGGTGCCGCCGTCCGCTAGCTCAAAGCGGCCTTTCCGCTGGCGCACCGCGCCGGTAAACGCGCCTTTCTCATGACCAAACAGCTCGCTCTCCAGCAGGTTGTCCGGCAGCGCCGCGCAGTTAAATTTGACGAACGCCGCGGCGGCGCGCGGAGAATTATGGTGGATGGCGTTGGCGATGAGCTCTTTCCCGGTGCCGCTCTCGCCGCGTACCAGCACCGTGGTATCCCAGCGGGAAACCTGACGAATAATATCCATAATCTGCCGCATCGCCGGGCTTTTACCGACCATATTCTCCAGGCCAAAACCGCGCGAAGGGGTACAGGCGCGCGGGCGCTCTATTCTGGGGCTCTGCTGCGGCGCCTGCGCGGCGGAGGTTGGCAGGATCATCAGGCGAATCGTCTGGGCGATCAGATTGGCGACGGTTTCGAGAAAGCGCGTGCAGGCGGGCAGCCGCTCTTCCTGACGCGCCATCGGCTGCGCCGCCAGTACGCCGATGGGCCGGGAGTGGGGGCCCATCAGCGGAACGGCGATAAACGGCAGGTCATAGTCGTACAGGCTCAGACGATCGAGAAAACGCTGGTCGTCGGCGACGCGCGGCAGCACCAGCGACTGGCCCTGCGCCAGCACGGTACCGACTAATCCTTCCCCCGGCCGGTAGCGAATTTGCGTACTGCCGGGCAGCGTCTGGTCTTCCGTTTGCTGCAGCGCTTCGATGCTCAGGATCTCCTGCTGGCTGTCGTACAGGCAAATCATCCCGTGCTGCATAAACGCATCGTTATGTAGCACGCTCAGGACCTCCTGCAGGGTTTTGCTCGCTTCGGTGGCGCGACTCAGGACCACGCTTATCCGCTGCATGGCGGTAAACTGCTGGGAGAGATCGAAACGTCTGACGGTGGTGTCCGAATCGGATTTATGGATCATTGTTCACCTCCGGTCAGGGTATTAAAGAGCGGAAAACGCAGAACCAGGCTGGTGCCTCCCTGCGGTCGCGAAGCCAGTTCAATCGCGCCGCGGTGGTAGGCGACCAGCGTTTGGATCAGCCGCAGCTCCATCCCTTTGCCGGGAGAGTTTAGGGCATCGGGGGAGTGGGCGTAGCGCACCTGCAGCAGCGGGACATTGTCGTTGAGATACAAAGAGAGCCAGCCCTCGTCCTCTTCGGCGTAAAGTTCGATCTCCAGCGGTACGGAGGGCAGCTCGGCGGCGAGGGCCAGCGTCCGGTCGAGCCATAAACTCAAGCAGGCCAGCAGCTGGGTACGCTGGCCGAAGCCGACCAGATGCGGCGATGCCATGTCCACCTGCAGCCGCGCGCGATCGTCAAAGCGGGTGCGGTAGAGGGCGTACAGGTCGTCAAAAAAGGGCTGAAGCGGCCAGACGGCATTGCTTTCCAGCTCAAGAGAAGGGCGGCAGCGCTGCAGGCGCGCCATGGCCTCTTCACCTTCGCGCCACGCCGCGTCCAGCGCCACGTTGCCGCTGCCTTCGCCGTTCAGCCGGCGGGCCGCCGCCAGCATATTGATTGGGCAATTAAGCTGAATCAGCGCCGCGTCCAGCGACTCGCGAATCGCGGCCAGCAGCTTACCGGCGGTCATTTGCTGTTTCAGACGGTCGAGCCGGCCCTGCTCCTGCTGCTGGCGCTGCTGGGTACAGTCGGCGATCACCACCAGCGTGCGCGCCGGGGCGCTGTCGACGAAGTAGCGGCTGGCTTCTTCACTCACGCCGGGCAGCGCCCAGCAGGTCACCGACAGCCAGCGGACCGCGCCGCGAACCACCACCGGCAGGATTTGCTCCGCGCCGGGCCCCATTTTGCGCGGGGAAACCTGGAGCTCGACCAGCAGCTCTTTCCCGCCGCAGTCCGCGCAGAACGTTTTGTAGGCGAGATTATCCATCACCACCCGATCCTGCTCATCGACCACGACCACGGCGGCGGGGATGTTATTGAGCACCGCTTCCATTAGCGTCATATGATTGCGCAGCCGCTGTTCCAGGGTATAGCTGACGCTGATATCCCGCTGCATCGCCAGATAATGCTCCAGCTCGCCCTGCGGATTCAGCACCGGCGTGATATCGATATCAACCAGATACAGGCCGCCGTCGCGGCGCTGATTAATTAGCTGACCGCGCCACGGCTGGCGCTGGAGCAGGGTTTGCCACATCTCCTGGTAGATCTCGCGCGGCGTCTGGCTGCTGGCCAGCAGGCGCGGGTTCTGATTGAGCAATTGCGCCAGCGAGTATCCAGTCTGGCGGCAAAACGCCGGGTTGGCGTAGATAATATTCGCCCGGGCATCGGTGAGGGAAATCGCTACCGATGCCTGTTCGACCATTGTAAAAAACAGCCCCGGATGTTGTTGAGTCAGCGCACCGGCAATCGCCTCGGGTACGGCGTTATCGAGCATCATATTCAGGGTCATCGCAAACTCCTGTGTCGCAGTTATGACAATTTGTCCGACACCGTGACAGGGACGCCGCGGTGTTTTCCGAACGGTGATAACCATGCAAACCGTGCGCCCTTATCGGCGTGATGTGCAGAAACATTGATCCGGTAGGGGAAAAGCAGGCGCTTTTTGCATTTTAAGCGCCCCGCCAGCCCCGCCGCGCGCGGCGGGAGGGGGCTGAAGCGATCGTTTTGGGGCAGGGATGGGCCGCGGTAGTGCAAAGCAACCTGGCACAGCCTTCGCAATACCCCTGCGAGAACGCGTATTTTCAACCCCCTTTTCCGACAGGAGCGCAACATGGCGAACATTGGTATTTTCTTTGGCACCGATACCGGTAAAACCCGCAAAATCGCGAAAATGATCCACAAGCAGCTGGGCGAGCTGGCGGATGCCCCGGTCAACATTAACCGCACGACGCTGGACGACTTTATGGCCTATCCGGTGCTGCTGCTGGGCACGCCGACGCTCGGCGACGGCCAGCTGCCGGGGCTGGAGGCCGGATGCGAAAGCGAGTCATGGAGCGAATTTATCAGCGGCCTCGACGACGCCAGCCTGAAAGGGAAAACCGTGGCGCTGTTCGGCCTCGGCGATCAGAGAGGCTATCCGGACAACTTCGTCAGCGGGATGCGCCCGCTGTTCGACGCCCTGAGCGCGCGCGGCGCGCAGATGATTGGCAGCTGGCCAAATGAGGGTTATGAATTCAGCGCGTCCTCGGCGCTGGAAGGCGACCGCTTTGTTGGGCTGGTGCTGGATCAGGATAACCAGTTCGACCAGACCGAAGCGCGTCTGGCGAGCTGGCTTGAGGAGATTAAACGCACCGTGCTGTAGGCGTTAACGGGTAGCCGCCGAGGCTACCCGCACAGTCCCGGCTGACGGGAAATCATCTGTTCCAGCCACTGGCGCTGATGGCGCTGCTGGCTCTGCTGCCAAAGATAATCGCGCGCGCTCTCCAGCGCCTGCTGCGGCTCCATGGGCGCGGCGGGGCGAATTGCTTCGCACCATAAAAGATGCCAGCCCAGTTCGCTGGCGATGGGAAGGCTTAGCGCGTTTTCCGCCAGTGAAAACAGCGCGGTCTCGAGCTGCGGATAGAGCAGGCCGCGGCTAATCCAGCCTAAACGACCCTCTTCCAGCGCGCTCGGGCAGTGGGAATAGCGCTGGGCCAGCGGCGCGAAAGCGTCCCGCGAGGCGTTGATTTGCCGATACAGGCCGAGGATCCGCTGGTGCACGGCTTCGCGGTCGTTATCGACCGTCAGCAGTAAATGGCGGGTCAGACGCTGTTCCGGGCGCATAAACTGCGTCTGGTGGCGCAGATACCATGCCTGTACCGTAGAGAGATCCGGCTGCGGCGCCTGGCGGGCGATATCGGCAAAGGCGAGTTCCAGCCGGGCGTGATGGCGCACGATGGCAGCGCGCTCGGGCGGCGTAAAATCCCCCTCGTCGAGCCAGATGGCAAGGGAGGCGGCGATATTCTCCAGCAACGCCGCCGGAATATCGCCTTCAGGGACCCGCGCGACGATCGTCTGCTCCATATGGCACTGGCGTTGCCAGGCCTGTTCAAAAACCGGCGTATCGGCCGGATCCAGGGCCGCCGGATCGCGATTCCAGCGGCTGCGCGCTAGCCGCTGCCGGGCAAAACGTTGCCATGCGTTCATTCTTCTCTTTCCTCTATAAGGGCGATGGCCTGCGCCGGGACCCTGAACCAGCGGCCGCTAAAGTCGACGGTGTAGCTGTCGCCGAGCTCTCCCCGATCGGTAGCCTCAACGCGTCCCCGCTGGCCGGCGCTCACGACCACATCGCCGTTGACCGCGAGCGCCATCTGGCAGGTCACGCTATCCCCGTATTGCAAATTTCCGGCCAGCCACGGCTGGGTGATGGGGATCAGCTCCTGCTCGCGGCAGCCGATGATCCGATCGGTTTCCGGAAAGTGGATCTGGTAGATAATCTGATCTTGCAAAAAAACGCCCCAGTCGCGCACAAAGCCGGTGCTGCCGCGCCTGACCAGCAGCGCGCCGGGCGCGAAGCCCGCCACGGTGCCGTCGTTACGAATCGCGCGTACGACGCGGACCTCTTCGCTAAAGGTGAATTTCGGTCTCATGTTCCGCTCTCCTGAAACTGTTGCTGATAGCTCTCCGCGAGCAGTCTTCGCGCCAGCAGCCAGGGCGCGCGGTCGTTATCCTCGAGCCGGTTTTGCAGCGGCACCTCCGCGCGGAGTTTGCGATGAAACGTTGCCAGCACCGGCAGGCTGCAGCGGCCAAGCAGCTCGGGCTGATAGGGGACGGCGAAAAACTGAAAAAAAGATTCGGCGGAGCGAAGTTCGTCCACGCCGGGAATTTGATAAAACCACTCCATCATTACCCCCTCGCCCGCAGGGCGGATTCACCGCACAGCTCGTCGTAGATAGCCACCAGCTCGTAATCTTTCGGGCTGCGCTTCCAGTTCTCGGCGAAGCGGCGGATGGCGGGCAGCAGCTGGTTAATCTGCGCGGCGTTGAGGTGATAGCCCATCTGGTCAAAAATGCCGTTGACCGCCTGACGCCCGGAGTGTTTGCCCAGCACCAGCCGGTAGCTGCGGCCCATCAGGGAAGGGGCGATGGACTGGTAGCTCTCGCTGTCGCGCAGCAGCGCCGCCACGTGGACACCTGACTCATGGGTAAACACCAGCTCGCCGACCAGCGGCTGCTGCGGGTCGATGGCGCGCTGAGCGGCTTCCGCGACCCTCTGACAGAGCGCGGGCAGCGCCGAAAAATGCACGCCGGTCTCCACGCCCAGGCAGCGTTCAAGGCCCAGCGCGACGGTTTCCAGCGCCGCATTGCCCGCCCGCTCGCCGAGACCGAGGACCGTCGTATTCACGCTGGTGGCCCCGGCGCTTACCGCCGCCAGCGTATTGGCGGTCGCCATACCCAGATCGTTATGGGCATGCATTTCGATCTCGCCGGACCAGACGTCGCGCAGGGCCGAGATTTGCGCCGCGGTGGTAAAAGGGTCGAGCAGGCCGACCGTATCGGCATAGCGCAGGCGGGCGGCGGCGCATTGCTGCGCGACCTCGGCGATAGCGCGCAGGGTCTGGCCGCTGGCCCGCGAGGCGTCCTCGCAGCCGATGCATACCTTCAGGCCGAGGGTATGCGCAAGATGGATAAACATCGCCAGCCGCTCCAGCAGCACCGCCAGCGGCTCGCGCAGTTTGTACTGCCGCAGCTTATCCGAAGCCGGAATCGAGATATCCACCCAGTCGATGCCCAGATCGGCGCTCTGGCGGATCTCCAGCGCGTTCATCCGACACCAGGTCATCAGGGTCGCGTCGGGCAGCTGGCGACGCACCAGCTGGATCCGCGCGATCTCCTCGTCGCCCATCGCCGGGGTGCCGACCTCCATCGTCGTTATTCCTGCGGCGTAAAGCGCCTCGGCAATGGCGACCTTTTCGCTGGTGCGAAAGGCGACGCCGGGGCTCTGCTCGCCGTCGCGCAGGGTGGTATCGTTAATCAGCACGCGTTCCATCAGCCACCTCCGCCTTAGCCGTAAACCGGCGTGAATACGGCGTCCGCCGGGCGCGGCTTGCCGTTCTGCCAGTAGGGCGACAGCGCGCGCAGCCGGTCGATAATCGGCGGCAGCGTGGCGACGACGTAATCGATCTCTTTCTCCCGGGTGTAGCGCGAGAGAGAAAAGCGGATGGTGCCGTGGGCGGCGGTGTAGGGGATATTCATCGCCCGCATCACGTGGGAGGGTTCCAGCGAGCCTGAGGTGCAGGCGCTGCCGCTGGAGGCGGCGATCCCGGCCTGGTTTAACAGCAGCAGAATGGCTTCACCTTCAATAAACTCAAAGGCCAGATTTACCGTGCCGGGCACCCGCGGCTGGCCGCCGCCCATTACCATGACCGACGGCACGCTGGCCAGCAGGCGATGCTCCAGCCTGTCGCGCAATTGGCCGATATGCGTCATTCCCGGCAGATGAATATTCGCCAGCTCGCAGGCCGCGCCCATGCCGACGATTCCGCAGATATTTTCTGTCCCGGCTCGCCGACCGTACTCCTGGTGACCGCCGCGCAGCAGCGGGCGAAAGCGCGTTCCCCGCCGCAGATAAAGACAGCCTACGCCTTTTGGCCCGTGGAACTTATGCGCCGAGCAGGAGAGCATATCTATGCGGGTCTGGCCCACGGCGATCGGTATTTTCCCGACCACCTGCACCGCATCGCAGTGAAACAGCGCCCCTTGTTCATGGGCCAGCTCCGCCATTTCGCCGATCGGGAAAAGCACCCCGGTTTCGTTATTCGCCCACATCACGCTGACCAACGCGACGCGCGGGCTGAGCGCCGCGCGGAACTGCGCCATGTCCAGCGCCCCCTCGCTATCCACCGCGATGCGATGAATCCGGTAGCCCTGGCGCTCCAGGTGCTCGCAGGCCGCCAGCGTCGCCGGATGTTCGACCGCGCTGGTGATGATTTCGCGACGCTCCGGCAGCAGGGCGATCGCCGAGGCGATGGCGGTGGCGGTGGCTTCGGTGGCGCAGGAGGTAAAGATGATCTCGCTGGGATACTCCGCGCCCAGCAGCGCCGCAGCCTGCTGATGCGCGCGTTCCAGAGCCGCCTGGGCCGGAATGCCAAAATCGTGTATCGACGAGGGGTTGCCGTAAAAATCGGTCAAAAAGGGCATCATCGCTTCCAGAACCATCGGGTCCAGGCGGGTGGTGGCGTTGTTATCGAGATAAACCTGTTTCATCTTGTCCCCCTTGGGTCAGTTAACCGCGGCTCAGGCCGCCACCACTTCCATATAACAGCCGGTACGTTCCATCAGTTTTTGCTGCAGCCAGGCCAGGGTCATATCGGTCATCATGCAGCCGCTACAGCTGCCGGAGAGGCTGACGGTCACCTGGTGGTTGGCGACGCTGAGTAGCGCCATATCGCCGCCGTCGGCCTGAATATGCGGCCGCAGTTCTGCGATGGTATCGACGACGCTCTGCCAGTGCGGATCTTTGCCGCTGGCCACGGCTGGCGTCGTCTGCGGCTGCTGGGCGAGGATCTCCGCCAGCGCCAGCTCGATTTTTTCGTGGCAAGAGGTGCAGCCGCCGCCCGCTTTGGTGTAGTTGATCACCTCGGCAAGGGTGGTCAGCCCGTTGTTCTGTACCGCGCGGCGAATATGCCCTTCATCGACGCCGAAGCATTTGCAGATCAGCTTGCCCTCGTCGTGCTCCTCTTCAAGGCTTTCGCCGCGAAAGTTGGCGATGGCCGCGCGCAGGGCCTCCTGGCCCATCACCGAGCAGTGCATTTTCTCCGGCGGCAGTCCGTCGAGATAATCGGCAATCTGCTGATTGGTTATCTGCCCGGCTTCGGCGAGGGTATGGCCGATAATCAGCTCCGTCAGCGCGGAGGAGGAGGCGATGGCGCTGCCGCAGCCGAAGGTCTGGAAGCCCGCCTCCTCAATGATTTCGCTTTGCGGGTCGACGCGCAGCATCAGGCGCAGGGCGTCGCCGCAGCTTAACGAACCGACGTCGCCTACCGCGTTGGCGTTGTCCACCACGCGCGCGTTGCGGGGGTTAAAAAAATGGTCTTTCACTTTCTCGGAGTAATTCCACATGCTGTCAGCTCCAGGGATGATGACGGAAAACGCCGGGGCGCGGTTCACCGCGGAAGCGCGGTGGCGATAACGAACTAGCAATTGCGATACCAGAGAATAAAATTAATATTTTTCAAATGGTTGTGTATTAGTCCTGACAAGGTTCGTCCTACAGTGTCGCGATGTTTTGTGGGCTTTGTCACAGAAACGACACGGCTAGCGGCGCGGGTCCGGATCCCCATGCCACTCCTGCTCCTGCAGCAGACGGGTAAAGCGCTCCGGGTCGCGCTGGCGCGTATTTTTGCGCTGCCCTTTGTCGTACCAGTAGAGCTGAATCTCCTGCAGTAAGCCGACGATGGTGGTGTCGGCGGGAACGCGTTCGGCGCGCACGCCCACCTGCAACAGCTGGCGAAAAACCGCGTCGCCAATCGCCACGCAGAACAGCGTGACGCAATCCTCCAGGGCGTGGATCCGCCTGGCGATCTTCTCCGTCTGGTGGCCGTTCTCGACCGAGAAATCAACCACCCGGATGAGAGTGACCCGATCCGCCTTGACGCCGTACACCACCAGCCGCGGGGTAGCGCCGAAGTGCTGATCGACGTGACGATAGTCGGAGCTGGCGAAGGCGACCTTCATAGACCACTCATCGGAGTGGACCATATCAAACTGACGGTTAATCGGCGGCATAAGCCCCTCCTGTGGAGAGTGACGATTCGGGGTTCTGGCGCAGCGGCGATCGGTAGTGGGCGAGGTGGTGGTGACGCTCGCGCATCAGGTTTGCCAGCTCAAACAGCGTATCGCGCATCCCGCTATACCCCTGTCGTACCCGGCGGAATTCGCCGAGCTTATCAAAGAGCGGAAAACCCGCGCGCACCAGCGGCAGCGCAAACTGCTCCGCCAGGTCGCGGGCGTGCGAGTTCGCCACCAGCAGGTCGGCGGGATGCGCGCACAGCAGGGTTTGCAGATCCTCCAGATCCCCCGGCACCACCCGTTCCACCGGCAGCTGGCGCAGGCTGGGATGACCGGTAGGGGCCACCAGCGGGCCGGGCTGCATCCCCTGGCTGTTGGCGAAATCACACCACGCCGCCAGCAAATCGCCTTCCGCCGCTATCGCCATGCGCTGGCCCTGGAGCCACATATGGCAGTCGATCATCGCATCCTGTAGCTGGCCGCGCTGGCGTTCCAGCCACTCGGGAACGGCGCGTCCGGAAATTTTCGCCAGTTGATGAATAAAGGCGTCGCAGCGTTCGAGGGTCATCAGGTGCGGCAGGGCGATAACCTCGCCGCGGCAGCGCGGGGCCAGCAGCGATGAGGCGCGATGAAGGGAGACGCCAATGGCGAAGCTGCACAGGCTTTGCCCCATCTGCTCTATCTGGCGCAGCGGCGTCCCGCCCTGGGTCAGCGGCGAGAAATCGCCCTGCGCCAGGTGGCCGTCCATCGATTGCGCCAGGTCCGGCAGGATTACCGGCTGCAGGCCGAACGCTTCGACGCATCGGCGCAGCCACTCAATATCACCCGGCGAACAGAGGTGGCTGATCAGCAGATTGACCCGGCGATTGCGCTGAGCCGGGCGCGGCGCCGGCGGCACCCACTGCTCAATGACGCTCTCTAGCACCGCGCTGAAGCCGTTCTCCATGGAGCCATAAAAATCCGGCGTGTTAACCGTCAATATCGCCACCCCCTTGTGACGGGGATACTCTTCGCGAAACTGGCGAACCACGCGGGAAATATCGCTGCCCTGGGCCTCCGACAGCCCGGTGCTGAGCAGTACGATAGCCTGCGGATTGTTGCGCTGGCAGAGGGTATCCAGGGCGGTAAAAATATTGCCGTCCGCGCCCATAATCGTCGACGTGGGATCCATCGCCGTCGACTGCAGGGGAACCGGGTCGTGGAAATGTTGAATAAAAAAGACTTTGGCGAAGGCGCTGCACCCCTGCGCGCCGTGGACCAGAGGGATGCTGTGTTCGATCCCGAGGCTGGCGAGGATTGCGCCGAGCGGCTGGCCGGTTTTGATGGGGCTGACCGCCAGCGGCTTATCGGTGCGGAAAATGTCTGCCATGGTGAGCTCCTTAGCGCCACGGGGCGCGAGAATGGGTTTGCGGCCAGATGGGGCTGTTGATGGTCTGACACAGCTGGCGGGCGAGGGTGACGATCCCCTGATAGCCAGCGAAGGCGTGTTCGCGCTCCTGATTGATATCGAGAAACGGCAGCCTGGCTTTATAGGCGGTGTACATATTGCGTCCGCCGGCAATCATCAGGTCGGCCTGATAGCGATAGACCACATCCAGCAGCGTGCGGGCGTTGCCCTCTTCCAGCATTACCGCCTCTTCGCCCATCAGCTCGCGGATCCGCTGTTTATCCTCTTCGGTGGATTTACGCGTGCCGGTTGCCACCACGGTCATGCCCAAATCCTGCAGCGCCGATACCACCGACCAGGATTTCACCCCGCCGGTATAGAGCAGCGCTTTGCGGCCGCGCAGCTGTTCGCGCCACGGCTGTAGCGCCAGTTCCGCCGCCTGTTCCTCCCGCGCAATCAGCGCTTCGGTACGCTGGCGAAGGTCGTCGTCGCCCAGCAGCGCCGCCAGCTGGCGCAGGGCGTCAGAGGTGGCGCGGATCCCATAAAAGCTGCCTTCGAACCACGGCGTGCCGTAGCGCTGCTCCAGGGCTCTGGCGACGTTAATTAACGCCCGCGAGCAGACCAGCATATTGGCCTGCGCCCGGTGCATGGTCTGGATCTCGGCGAAGCGGCCATCGCCGGAGAGGCTGCCGAGCACGCGGATCCCCAGTTCGTCGAGCAGCGGCTGAATATGCCAGAACTCGCCGGCAATATTGAATTCGCCAATCAGGCCAATATCGTGACGCTGCTCCGGGGCAAAGAGCGTGCTCTCCGGCCAGGGGGCGGGCTCGCGCTGGCCGATGACCCGTTTGACCATGACGTCGCCCGCCAGCCGGTTACCGAGATTTTTACTGCCGTAGAAACCGGCGGCGTCAATAGCGATAACCGGTACGCCGGTGGCGGTCTGCGCGGCCTGGCATACCGCTTCCAGGTCATCGCCCTCCATGGCCGGTACGCAGGTGTTGTAGATAAAGACCGCCGCCGGATGATAGCGGGTGACGATATGGCGCACGGCGTGAAACAGGCGGCGTTCGCCGCGGCCCATAATCACGTCCTGTTCGTTGAGATCGGTGGTGAACCCGAGCCGATTAAGGGTGGGGCCGGAGCTGGCGCTGCCGCGGTTATCCCATGAGCTTCCGGCGCAGCCGATGGGGCCGTGGACCAGATGCGCCACGTCGGCGATGGGCAGCAGGGTTATCTGCGCGCCGTCGAACGCGCAGCCGCCGGCGGTGGCGCCGGGTTTGGGCGCGCTGCAGCCGGATTTTTGTTTATGGTTGTGTTCACAGGCCGGTTCATCCAGCAGCGCCAGAATTTCATTTTCCTTCATAGTGACCTCGTTGACGGTGGGGGATGAGGGGGAAGATGCAATTCGCGCTCCAGAAGCGGAGCCTTGATTTTTAAAGAAAAGAGGTTGTTGGCTTTGCGACAAAGCCAACAATCGGACAAGGGATGGCGGCATGTGATGCTTTATGACCTATCGCGCTGGCATGGCTATTTGTTGATGAAAGGCTGGCAGCGAGGGGGTTAGGCGCATCAAGAAGCCCGGAACAACCGTGAACGGAATATTCCCCTGAGCGTAACGTGGGGAAGAGCGTCCATACGCGAAAAAAAGCCCGCGGGGTCAGCGGGCAACAAGCACAAAACAGGGATTAAAAAACGCGTTCTTCCAGAGGGTTATCCCTGTTAAGCCGCTTCGCCAGCCACGGCGGCAAACGGCCGGCCAGCAGCGTATTGATCGCCTCGCACTGTGCCTGAATCGTCGTCCCGGGCTGCGCTTTCATCGGGTGGATGCGATGGCGGATCAGCCGCGCGGCGGCGGGCCCGCCGATCTCCTGGCAAAACAGCAGCTGACAGTCCTCAATAAGCCGGGCGCGCACTTCGTTGGCCTCCTGCTGGTGGGGGGCGGAGGGATAGCGGCGCAGATCGTACAGCCAGCCGCCTTGTTCATCGAACGCGTAGATAAAAAACAGTCGTCCCTGGCCGAAATGGCCGTTAATCACCAGCCCATCCTGGGAGCAAAATGCCGCCAGCAGCTGCGGCGTGCGCTGGGCAGGGCGAACGATGCGTAAATGGGCGGGCAGCGCGCCCTGCAGGCTCGCCATCACCCGCGACCAGCGAGCGGGGGACATCACCGCCGTCGCGGAGGGAAAGCTGGCGGCCAGCTGCGGCTGGGTCAGGGTCGCCAGACGCTCTGGCGTCAGCGTCTCGCCGCTCTCCTGCGCCAGCCAGTCGACGATTTGCGCCGGCTGTAGGTCCGGCAGAGACTGAAACAGCGCCAGCATACGCCAGAATAGGGTATCGTTGTCGGACATCACCAGCTCCTTATATCAAGGTATTGCGCGTCGCGCGCAGGCTTATCGGAAAGACGGGACGCCCCGGCTGCGGATGCACGTAGTAGCGGCGTCCCCCCTCCAGCGAAATCGCGCCGCCCCAGCGTTCAGCGTCGTTATGCTCAATCTGGATCACTCGCGCTTCCAGATCCTGTTTCGCGATATAGGCGTACAGGTCCGCGCCGCGCTCACGGAAAATCACGATGGGCATACTCCCTCCTGGCCCCGCATGACGCGGGGCACCTGATGGTTAACGGACGAGATCGAAGCTGTAATCGGTTTTGCCCAGCTGGCTGGTATCGCTATCCAGTTTCTCCAGCACGGCGTTCACCAGCGTCGTCACAATGTTCATCGCCCCTTCATAACCCCAGGTTGTCTGGCGGTGCAGATGGTGGCGGTCGAACAGCGGAAAGCCGAGGCGGATAAGCGGCACTTCAAAGGCTTTACCCTTCGCCAGGGTATCGCGCTGGATAAACTTGCCGTAGGAGTTGCCGATCATAAAGTCCGGCTGACGGGTGAACATCAGCGAACGGAAGTGCCACAAATCGCAGTTGATAAACACTTCGCTATCGCGCCCGTACGGCGAGGCATCGAGCATTTTGTTCATCGCTTTTTGCCAGCGTTTGTTGGCGTTATGGCTCAGGATCACCGTTGGCTCGCAGCCCAGCTCCAGCAGGAAGCGGGTGAGGCCCATCACGAAGTCCGGATCGCCGTACAGGCCAAACTTCTTGCCGTGCAGCCAGGTGTGGGAGTCGAGCATCATGTCAACCAGCCGGCCGCGCTCAAGGGTGAGGGCGTCGGCAATCGGCTTGCCGCTAAGCTGGCTGACGGTCATCAGCAGTTCATCGGTGGCGGCCAACCCCAGCGGAATGGCGACCTCGGTGGCGGGCTGGTTCCACATCTCCTGCACCACTTTTTTGCTCTTCAGCAGCTGCCACGGCTGCAGGAGCAGCGTATCGATGGCGTCAGGGGCCTCTTTCATCTCCTGCTGCGTGGTGCCGCCGGAATACATCCGATAGTGGCCGTCGGCGGGCGTGTCGAGAACTTCCGACGGATCGGAGAGCAGGCTGCACGGCACCGCCATCTGTTCCATCATCCGCTTTAATACGCGGAAGTTGCCGAGATAGGTTTCAAAGCCGGTCACCAGATTGAGCTTCGGCAGTTTGCCCGGCTGCCCCTGGTAGTCCGCAGTGAAGGTTTTGGCGAAGCCTTCAAACATGTTATCCCAGCCGGTGACGTGGCTGCCGATAAAGCTTGGCGTATGGGCGTGGGGCACCGCGATGCTGCTGTCGACGAAGCCATCTTTTTTGGCGTTGGCGATAAACGCCTGCAGGTCATCGCCGATAACTTCCGCCATGCAGGTGGTGGACACCGCAATGATCTCCGGTTTGTACAGCGCGCTGGCGTTCTGCAGGCCCAGGTTCATATTGTTGTTGCCGCCGAAGACCGCCGCGTCTTCGGTCATCGAGTCGGAGACGCAGGCGATCGGCTCTTTGAAATGGCGGTTAAAATAGGTGCGAAAGTAGGCCACGCACCCCTGAGAGCCGTGCACATACGGCAGGGTGTTGGCAAATCCCAGCGAGCAAAGCACCGCGCCAAGCGGCTGGCAGGCTTTCGCCGGGTCAACGGTCAGCGCCTCGCGCTGGAAGTTCAGCGCTTCATACTCGGCGGTGGTGGTCCAGGCAAAGACCTCCTGCACGCGCTGCGCATCGTGCGCCTCTTCCAGCTGCCGCTTATTGCGGAACAGCTCCTGGTATTCATCCTGTTCGAATAGCGGATAACAGCTATTAATTTTATCAATCGTTTGGCTCATGGTGTTCTCCTCCCGCGCCACAAATCGGTGAACAGACGGGACAGTGAGTGGGCAATCACGCAGACTTCAGCCACGGAGCGGTCAGTTCGTTCCACGCCGGGTTGTTCAGGGTCATATCCATATCGCGGGCGAAAATGGCGAAACCATCGTAGCCGTGGTACGGGCCGGAATAGTCCCACGAGTGCATCTGGCGGAACGGCACGCCCATTTTCTGGAAGATATATTTTTCCTTGATGCCGGAGCCGATAAGGTCGGGCTTCAGCGCTTTGACGAACGCTTCCAGCTCGTAGCTGCTGGCGTCATCGAACAGCAGCGTGCCCTCTTTCAGATCCGGCAGGGTGCGGTCGTAATCATCGTTATGGGCAAACTCGTAGCCGGCGGCGATGATCTCCATCCCGAGATCCTCATAGGCGCCAATAACGTGGCGCGGCCGCAGGCCGCCCATATAGAGCAGCACCTTACGCCCCTCCAGGCGCGGGCGATATTTGGCGATAATCGCCGCCATCTGCCCCTCATACCGGGCGATCACCGCTTCGGCGTTCGCGCGAATCGTATCGTCGAACTGGTCGGCGATTTTGCGCAGCGATTCGGCGATTTTGGTCGGCCCGAAGAAGTTGTACTCCATCCACGGAATCTGATGTTTCTCCTCCATATGGCGGGCGATATAGTTCATCGAACGGTAGCAGTGAACCAGGTTCAGCTTGACGAATGGGGTATTCTCCATCTCCACCAGCGTGCCGTCGCCGGACCACTGCGCGACTACCCGTAGCCCCATCTCTTCCAGCAGAATGCGCGAGGCCCAGGCGTCGCCGCCGATGTTGTAGTCGCCGATGATCGCCACATCGTAAGGGGTGGTTTCAAACGGCTGTCCTTCGCGATTGTTCAGGATCCAGTCGCGCACCACGTCGTTGGCGATATGGTGCCCCAGAGACTGCGACACGCCGCGAAAGCCTTCGCAGCGTACCGGGATCACCGGTTTATCCAGCGCCTTGCTGCTGGCGTTGGCCACCGCGCTGATATCATCACCGATCAGCCCCACCGGGCATTCCGACTGAATGGTGATCCCTTTGGTGAGCGGGAACAGCAGCTCCATCTCTTCTATCAGCTTGCTGAGCTTTTTATCGCCGCCGAAGACGATGTCGCGCTCCTGAAAATCAGAGGTGAAGTTCAGCGTGCCGAAGCTATCGACGCCGCTGACTCCGGTGTAATAGTTGCGTCGTCCGGCGCGGGAATACTGGCCGCAGCCGACCGGTCCGTGCGAAATGTGGGCCATATCCTTGATCGGCCCAAATACCACCCCTTTGGAACCGGCGTAGGCGCAGCCGCGTACGGTCATTACGCCGGGTTGTGATTTGCGGTTAGAGATAATGCACTTGCCGACGCTCTCCATTTCCGGATCGCTGACCATCATGTGCTTTCTGCGCTCTTTTCGCGCGGTTTCCGGGAACACCTCCAGGACTTCCTGGATCAGCGCCAGATTACGTTCGCCCGTTGCGTTGGTCATCATAATTGTCCTGTGCTCAGGCCGCGTTTTCTTCGGCGGCGGTTTTGCCAATGATGCTGGTGTCTTCCTCTTCCATGATGCCGAACTCCATCAGCAGCGATTCCAGCTCATCCATGGTGCAGGGCGTCGGCACCACTTTCATGGTGTTGTTGACGATCTTCTGCGCCAGGGTGCGGTATTCGTTGGCCTGTTTGCAGGCGGGGTCGTACTCGATAACCGTCATGCGGCGGATCTCCGCGCGCTGCACGATGTTGTCGCGGGGCACAAAGTGGATCATCTGGGTACCGAGCTTTTCCGCCAGGGCAATAATCAGTTCGTCTTCACGGTCGGTCTGACGTGAGTTACAGATCAGGCCGCCGAGGCGCACCTTGCCGGATTTGGCGTATTTAACGATCCCTTTGGAGATATTGTTGGCCGCGTACATCGCCATCATTTCGCCGGAGCAGACGATGTAGATCTCCTGGGCTTTGTTTTCGCGGATCGGCATGGCGAAGCCGCCGCAGACCACGTCGCCGAGCACGTCATAGAACACGAAATCGAGATCGTCCTCGTAGGCGCCTTCTTCTTCAAGAAAGTTGATCGCCGTGATCACGCCGCGTCCCGCGCAGCCGACGCCTGGTTCCGGGCCGCCGGATTCCGCACAGCGCACGTCGCCGTAGCCAATTTGCAGAACGTCTTCGAGTTCGAGGTCCTCGACCGAGCCGACTTCCGCGGCCATCTCCATAATGGTGTTCTGTGCTTTGGCGTGCAGGATCAGACGGGTGGAGTCCGCCTTCGGATCGCAGCCGACGATCATCACTTTCTTACCCATCTCCGCCAGCGCGGCGACGAGGTTCTGCGTGGTGGTGGATTTACCGATACCGCCTTTACCGTAAATAGCGCATTGACGCATGGTCATGGTGACTTCTCCTGTTGTTGAGTGTTTGCCAGCAGAGAAGTGCAGGGAACATACCAGCCGTGCCTGTTTATTTATTTGTTTGATTTTTATGTATTTATTAATTCATTGTCGCGCAGGGCGTAAAACAAAACGGCACAATAAGGCGACCAAATGTGGGAAACAGAACAATTGCGCCTGCCGGGGCCATGGTGGCGGTTTGTCGCCTGTTCAACAGCTTGTCGCCCCCTGTGTCTTATTCCACGCAATCTCTTGGCGCGCTGCGCGGCGACTCTCTTCATAACGCGTTGAATTCGCGCTAACTCTTCTGTCATCCGCGAGCTGGCACAGGCTGTGCTTGAGGCAACAACTGGGTTTGCCGCTTATTTGAGGCGGCGAAGATGCCTCTCACCTTCGAGGATTGAACAATGTCCGGAAAAATGAAAACAATGGATGGCAACGCCGCGGCGGCCTGGATCTCTTATGCCTTTACCGAGGTCGCGGCGATTTACCCCATAACCCCCTCCACGCCGATGGCGGAAAACGTCGACGAGTGGGCGGCGCAGGGGAAAAAGAACCTTTTTGGCCAGCCGGTGCGCTTAATGGAGATGCAGTCGGAGGCCGGCGCGGCAGGCGCGGTCCACGGCGCGCTGCAGGCCGGGGCGCTCACCACCACCTATACGGCCTCCCAGGGGCTGCTGCTGATGATCCCCAACATGTACAAAATCGCCGGTGAACTGCTGCCGGGCGTCTTTCACGTCAGCGCCCGGGCGCTGGCGACCAATTCGCTGAATATTTTTGGCGATCACCAGGATGTGATGGCGGTCCGCCAGACCGGCTGCGCGATGCTGGCGGAGAACAACGTGCAGCAGGTGATGGATTTGTCGGCGGTGGCGCATCTGGCGGCGATTAAGGGACGCATCCCGTTTGTTAACTTCTTCGACGGTTTTCGCACCTCGCACGAAATTCAAAAAATCGAGGTGTTGGAATATGAGCAGCTGGCGACGCTGCTGGACCGGCCCGCGCTCGACAGCTTCCGCCGTAACGCGCTGCATCCGGATCATCCGGTCATTCGCGGAACGGCGCAGAACCCGGATATCTACTTCCAGGAGCGGGAGGCGGGCAACCGTTTTTATCAGGCGCTGCCCGACATTGTCGAAAGCTATATGGCGCAAATCAGCGCGCTCACCGGCCGGGAGTATCATCTGTTTAACTATACCGGCGCGGCGGATGCCGAACGGGTGATTATTGCGATGGGATCGGTCTGCGATACCGTTCAGGAAGTGGTGGATACGCTGAACGCGGCGGGAGAGAAGGTCGGGCTGCTCAGCGTGCATCTGTTTCGCCCTTTTTCGCTGGCCCACTTCTTCGCCCAGCTGCCGAAAACCGTGCAGCGGATTGCCGTCCTTGACCGTACCAAAGAGCCCGGCGCTCAGGCTGAACCGCTGTGCCTGGATGTGAAAAACGCCTTCTACCACCACGACGATGCGCCGCTAATCGTCGGCGGCCGCTATGCGCTTGGCGGGAAGGATGTTCTGCCCAACGATATCGCGGCCGTCTTTGATAACCTCAATAAACCGCTGCCGATGGACGGGTTTACCCTCGGGATTGTCGATGATGTAACCTTTACTTCGTTACCGCCGCGCCAGCAGACGCTGGCGGTCTCGCATGACGGCATCACCGCCTGTAAATTTTGGGGCATGGGCTCGGACGGCACCGTCGGGGCCAATAAAAGCGCGATCAAAATTATCGGCGATAAAACGCCGCTCTACGCGCAGGCCTACTTTTCTTATGACTCGAAAAAATCCGGCGGCATTACCGTTTCACATTTACGCTTCGGCGACCGGCCGATCAATTCGCCCTACCTGATCCATCGGGCCGATTTTATCTCCTGTTCGCAGCAGTCCTACGTTGAGCGCTACGATCTGCTGGACGGATTAAAGCCGGGCGGGACCTTTTTACTCAACTGCAGCTGGTCCGATGCGGAGCTGGAGCAGCATCTGCCGGTCGGCTTTAAACGCTATCTGGCGCGGGAAAATATCCATTTTTATACCCTGAACGCCGTGGATATCGCCCGCGAGCTCGGGCTGGGCGGGCGCTTTAATATGCTGATGCAGGCGGCGTTCTTTAAGCTGGCGGCGATTATCGACCCGCAGACCGCGGCGGATTACCTCAAGCAGGCGGTTGAAAAAAGCTACGGCAGCAAAGGGGCGGCGGTGATTGAGATGAACCAGCGGGCGATCGAGCTGGGCATGGCCTCGCTGCATCAGGTGACGATTCCGGCGCACTGGGTGACGCTGGATGAACCCGCGGCGCAAGCATCAGCCATGATGCCGGATTTCATCCGCGATATTCTGCAGCCGATGAACCGCCAGTGCGGCGACCAGCTGCCGGTGAGCGCGTTTGTCGGTATGGAGGACGGGACGTTTCCTTCGGGCACCGCCGCGTGGGAGAAACGCGGGATCGCGCTGGAAGTGCCGGTCTGGCAGCCGGAGGGCTGCACGCAGTGTAACCAGTGCGCCTTTATCTGCCCGCATGCGGCGATCCGCCCGGCGCTGCTCAACGGCGAAGAGCATGACGCCGCGCCGGTTGGGCTGCTGAGCAAACCCGCGCAGGGAGCGAAGGAGTATCACTACCATCTGGCTATCTCGCCGTTGGATTGTTCCGGCTGCGGCAACTGCGTGGATATCTGTCCCGCGCGCGGCAAGGCGTTAAAAATGCAGTCTCTCGATAGCCAGCGTCAGATGGCGCCGGTCTGGGACTATGCGCTGGCGCTGACGCCGAAGAGCAATCCGTTTCGTAAGACGACGGTCAAAGGCAGCCAGTTTGAAACCCCGCTGCTGGAGTTTTCCGGCGCCTGCGCGGGATGCGGTGAAACGCCTTATGCCCGCCTGATAACCCAGCTGTTTGGCGACCGGATGCTGATCGCTAACGCCACCGGCTGCTCTTCTATCTGGGGAGCCAGCGCGCCGTCGATTCCCTATACCACCAACCACCGCGGCCACGGCCCGGCATGGGCGAACTCGCTGTTTGAGGATAATGCGGAGTTTGGCCTCGGCATGATGCTCGGCGGTCAGGCGGTGCGTCAACAAATCGCCGATGATATGACCGCCGCGCTGGCGCTACCTGTCAGCGACGAACTTAGCGACGCAATGCGCCAGTGGCTGGCGAAGCAGGATGAAGGCGAGGGCACCCGCGAGCGCGCGGACCGGCTCAGCGAACGGCTGGCGGCGGAAAAAGAGGGCGTGCCGCTGCTGGAGCAGCTGTGGCAGAACCGCGACTATTTTGTTCGTCGTTCGCAGTGGATTTTCGGCGGCGACGGCTGGGCCTACGATATTGGCTTCGGCGGTCTCGATCACGTGCTGGCGAGCGGGGAAGACGTCAATATTCTGGTATTTGACACCGAGGTTTACTCCAATACCGGCGGCCAGTCGTCTAAATCGACCCCGGTGGCGGCCATCGCGAAGTTTGCCGCGCAGGGCAAACGCACGCGGAAAAAAGATCTCGGCATGATGGCGATGAGCTACGGCAATGTGTACGTGGCCCAGGTCGCGATGGGCGCTGATAAAGATCAGACCCTACGGGCGATCGCCGAGGCCGAAGCCTGGCCGGGACCGTCGCTGGTGATTGCCTACGCCGCCTGCATTAACCACGGGCTGAAAGCCGGCATGCGCTGCAGCCAGCGCGAGGCGAAACGGGCGGTTGAGGCGGGATACTGGCACCTGTGGCGCTATCATCCGCAGCGGGAAGCGGAAGGTAAGACGCCGTTTATGCTCGATTCCGAAGAGCCGGAGGAGAGCTTCCGCGACTTTTTGCTTGGCGAAGTGCGCTACGCCTCGCTGCACAAAACGACGCCGCATCTGGCGGATGCGCTCTTTAGCCGAACCGAGGAGGACGCGCGGGCCCGCTTTGCCCAGTATCGGCGGCTGGCCGGCGAGGAGTAGCGGGCCTTTAGTTCTCCTGCTGCATGACCTTAAGCAGCGTATCCAGCAGGCCGGGAAAGCGCGCGTCTAAATCTTCCCGGCGCAGCGAAATCAAGTTCTCCCGCCCCTGTGGGCGCTGCCAGATCACACCGCTGTCGCGCAGGACGCGCCAGTGGTGGGTCATGGTCGACTTCGCCACATCTTCGTGACGCAGGGCGTTACAGCTCTGCTCGCTTCCGTCGGCAAGGATGCGGATAATCTCAAGCCGTAGCGGGTTACCGAGGGCGAAAAGGACATTTTCGAGGCGAATTTGTTCACGTTCGGGGTGATTGGCGATCATACTATTCCTGTGTCGGCGGTTGCGCTGCCTTACGAGCAGCGGCCCGTATCGGCGGCTGGCCGGTAATATACCCAAACTGCTTTTCTAAAGCCACGCGCGTCGTCGCAGCTTCACCAATAGTAACGATAGCAAAAATAGTTCGAATATACTCGTACAGTTGTACTATGATAGATGCCGTTATATGAACGGCGGCCAATTCCGGCCGCCAGCTGACAGTCAAAATGACTAAGGACGCATCATGCCCCGACCCATCCCCCTCGAACGTTATCGCAACATCGGTATCTCCGCGCATATCGATGCCGGCAAAACCACCACCACCGAGCGCATCCTGTTTTATACCGGGATGAGTCACAAGCTGGGGGAAGTACACGATGGCGCGGCAACCACCGACTGGATGGCGCAGGAGCAGGAGCGCGGGATCACCATTACCTCCGCGGCGGTGAGCTGCTTCTGGCCCGGTATGGACCGCAGCTTCGAGCCGCACAGGATTAACATCATCGATACCCCAGGGCACGTGGATTTTACCATCGAAGTGGAACGCTCCATGCGCGTCCTGGACGGCGCGGTGATGGTTTACGACTCCGTCGGCGGCGTGCAGCCGCAGTCGGAAACGGTCTGGCGGCAGGCGAATAAATACCACGTCCCGCGGCTGGCCTTCGTCAACAAGATGGACCGTCCCGGCGCGGATTTTTTCCGCGTGGTGCAGATGATGACCGATCGCCTGAAGGCCAATCCGGTACCGATTGTGATCCCGGTTGGCGCCGAAGAGCACTTTACCGGGGTGGTGGATCTCATCAAAATGCGCGCCATTTTGTGGGACGACGCCACCCAGGGGATGACCTTCAGCTATGCGCCGGTGCCTGACGATCTCGTGGAAACCGCCCGGCTGTGGCGGGAGAAAATGGTCTCGGCGGCGGCGGAAGCCAGCGACGAACTGATGGATAAGTATCTCGAAACCGGCGAGTTGAGCGAGGCGGAAATCGTTGCCGGACTGCGCCAGCGTACGGTGAAGGGCGAAATCCAGGCGGTGCTGTGCGGCAGCGCGTTTAAAAACAAAGGCGTGCAGCGGATGCTCGATGCGGTGGTTGAGCTGATGCCGTCGCCGCTGGATATCCCGGCGATTCAGGGCGTGGATGAGAAAGGGCAACCTGCTGAACGTCACCCGAACGACGACGAACCGTTCTCGGCGCTGGCCTTCAAGCTGATGACCGACCCCTATGTCGGACAGCTGACCTTTATCCGCGTCTATTCCGGGACGTTGAAAAAAGGCGATGCGGTGTGGAATCCGGTGAAAGGCAAGAAAGAACGCATCGGACGCATCGTGCTGATGCAGGCCAACGATCGCCATGAGGTGGACGAACTGCACGCCGGGGATATTGCCGCCTGCGTCGGCCTGAAGGATGTCACTACCGGCGACACGCTGTGCGCCCCGGATGCGGTGATTACCCTCGAACGGATGGAGTTTCCGGAGCCGGTGATTTCGCTGGCGATTGAACCGAAAACCAAAGCCGATCAGGAGAAAATGGGTATCGCCTTGCAGCGGCTGGCGGCGGAAGATCCGTCGTTTCGTCTGCATACTGACGAGGAGTCCGGCCAGACGATCATTTCCGGGATGGGCGAGCTGCATCTGGAGATTATCGTCGACCGCATGAAACGAGAGTTTGGCGTTGAGGCGAATATCGGGCGTCCGCAGGTGACCTATCGCGAGACGATCCGCAAAACGGTCAAAGAGGTGGAAGGCAAGTTTGTCCGCCAGTCCGGCGGTAAAGGGCAGTACGGCCACGTGGTGCTGACCCTTGAACCGCTGGAGCCGGGGAGCGGTTTCGTGTTTGAAGACGCGACCAAAGGCGGCGTGGTGCCGCGCGAGTACATCCCTTCGGTGGAAAAAGGGCTGCGCGAAGCGATGGGCACTGGCGTGCTGGCGGGCTATCCGGTGGTGGATATCAAGGCGACACTGACGTTTGGTTCGTATCATGACGTCGACTCGTCGGAGATGGCTTTCCGCATGGCGGCGATATTTGGCTTCAAGGAAGGGGCGCGCAGGGCCGACCCGGTTATTCTTGAACCGGTGATGCACGTGGAAGTGGAGACCCCGGAAGAGTACGCCGGGAATATCATGGGCGATCTCTCTTCCCGTCGCGGAATGGTGCAGGGGATGGAGGAGCGGTTCGGCAGCCAGATTATCCGCGCCGACGTGCCGCTGGCCGAGATGTTTGGCTATTCCACCACGCTGCGTTCAATGTCCCAGGGCCGGGCGACCTACAGTATGGAGTTCCACCATTACGCGGAAGCCCCGCGCAACGTAGCAGAGGCGATTATCGCCAGCCGCGCTAAAGGCTAAGCAACGTTTCCCGGAGGCGATGCTGCGCATCTGTCCGGGCTACAAAACCTGCGGGCTTGTAGCCCGGACAGGCGCAACGCGCCGCCTCCGGGAATTTCTGCCAATCAAACAATATCCTGCGCGTACTGCCACAGCGCCTTCAGCTGCGCCAGCTTCTCTTTATCATCCGCATACTGCTGATACAGCATCTGCAGCTCATCGGCGTAGGCCTGCAAAAACTCAGGCGTAAATACCTGGCGACGGTGCTCTAACCAGCGCTGCTGCTCGGCTTCATCGAGCGTGCCGGGGTAGTTGCGCGCGCGATAGTTGAACAGCAGGCGCTCAATACGCTTATCGGCGAAGGTAATATCCAGCGCCGGCAGGTTGCGCGGCTCGGTTTCGAGCACGATTTTCATCGCCGCGCGGTCGGCATCGCTGAAAAAGCCGTTATACAACTGCGCATCGACGTTATCGGAAGGCACAAACGGCTCCGCTTCGGCAAAAATCGCCACCACTTTCTCACGCACCTGCGGATTGGCCCGCAGCAGCTGAGCGTTATCCAGACAGCGCTGGATATTGATGCCCAGCCGGTCGGCATCCTGCGGACGCAGGGTGTTTTGCTGCGCCAGCACCGGGCATTTATTGAGGTGGACCAGCTTAATCGGCACCGCGGGCAGGTCGCCCAGCTCGCTTTTCGGCGTATACAGCCGCTCGCGCAGGGTGTCGGCATCCAGCTCCAGCAGGGGAGCGATATCTCCGGCCAGGTCGACCATAATCACCGCGTTACGGTTGTCCGGGTGCCACGCCAGCGGGGCCACCAGGCTGGTGTTACCGCGCGCTGCGCCGAACATGCCGGAAACATGCACCAGCGGCTTGATTTGCGGCACGTCGATCAGCGTCGCCAGCTTGCGCTTATTGCGGTGGGCGTAGAGATAGTCAAACAGGCGCGGCTGCTGGGTTTTCACCAGCTTTGCCATCGCGATGGTGGCGTAAACATCGGCCATCGCGTCGTGGGCGTTGCTGTGCTCAATGCCGTTGGCGACGGTCAGATGCTCGAGGCGGAAACTCGGTAAGCCCTCTTCGTTTTCCGGCCAGTTGAGCCCTTCCGGGCGCAGCGCGTAGCAGGCGCGCATCACGTCCAGCAGATCCCAACGGGAGTTGTCGTGCTGCCAGCTCCAGGCGTAAGGATCGTAAAAATTGCGATAAAAGATATTGCGCGTCACTTCGTCATCGAAGCGCACGTTGTTGTAGCCGACGATGCAGGTTTTTGGCACCGTGAACAGATCGTGAACGCGGCGGGCAAAGGCGGCTTCGCTGTCGCCCTTGGCGTTCGCCTCCTGCGGCGTGATCCCGGTAACCATAACCGCCTGCGGCTGCGGCAGATAGTCATCGGCGATCCTGCAATAGAAGACTTCGGGTTCGCCGACGATATTGAGGTCTTCATCGGTGCGGATGGCGGCAAACTGCGACGGTCGGTCGAGCGAAGGACTGGTGCCGAAGGTCTCGTAATCGTGAAACAAAAATCCGGGCTGGTTGGCGCTATCTTGCATAATCTGTTCATTATCCCTGGTGGCGAGCAGCCATCATGGTAAACGATTTGCCGGGCCATCAGAAGGGTATCGCCTTTGCCCCTTGCCGGCGGTGTCATATTTTCTTGCAATTAAACCCTGATTTGAAACGAGAAGTTCCGTAAAAAGGACGGCGAATCTGTCAATTTAGAGGATATGCCGTTGAAAGGCCGTTTGTTTATTGCTGTATCTTTGCTCGCTGCGAGCGTTTCCTGCGCATTTGCCGCCAATGATTTTCCCGTCAACGTGACGCCTCCTTCTATTCAGGCCGGTTCCTGGGTGCTGATGGATTACACCACCGGCCAGATCCTGACCGCCGGTAACGAGCATCAGCAGCGCAATCCCGCCAGCCTGACCAAACTGATGACCGGCTACGTGGTCGATCGCGCCATCGACAGCCACCGCATCACCTTTGACGACATCGTCACCGTCGGTAAAGACGCCTGGGCGCAGGGTAACCCGGTCTTTAACGGCTCTTCGCTGATGTTCCTTAAGCCCGGCGATCGGGTCAGCGTACGCGACTTAAGCCGCGGGCTGATCGTTGACTCCGGCAACGATGCCTGCGTGGCGCTGGCGGACTACGTCGCCGGCGGCCAGCCGCAGTTCGTCGCGCTGATGAACAGCTACGTGGAAAAACTGCATTTGCAGGATACCCATTTTGAAACCGTCCACGGCCTGGACGCGCCGGGGCAGCACAGTTCGGCCTACGATCTCGCTGTGCTCTCGCGGGCGATTATTCACGGCGAGCCGGACGTCTACCATATGTACAGTCAGAAGAGCCTGACGTGGAACGGCATTACCCAGCAGAACCGCAACGGCCTGCTGTGGGATAAGACCATGAACGTCGATGGTCTGAAGACCGGCCACACTTCCGGCGCCGGCTTCAACCTGATTGCCTCCGCGGTGGACGGCCAGCGTCGGCTGATTGCGGTGGTGATGGGAGCCGACAGCCCGAAAGGGCGCGAACAGCAGGCGGCGAAGCTGCTGCACTGGGGCCAGCAAAACTTCGATACCGTCCAGGTCCTGCAGGATGGCAAGCAGGTCGGCGTTGAGCGAATCTGGTATGGCGATAAAGAGCAGATTAAGCTGGGGACCGATCAGGATTTCTGGCTAGCGCTGCCGAAGTCGGAGGTCGCGCGCATTAAGGCCAAATACGTGCTGGATAACAAAGTGCTGGAAGCGCCGATTGCCGCCCATCAGCGGGTGGGAGAAATCTCCCTTTACGATGGTGATAAAGTGGTGGCCCACTGGCCGCTGGTGACGCTGGAAAGCGTTGGCAAGGGCGGCATGCTGTCGCGCTTTAGCGATTATCTGCATCAAAAACTGTAACTGTCGCGCCGCTCCGCCCGGAGCGGCATCTCGTAGCTGTTTGATTATTATGCCGCTTCGGTTGGCGCTTCGTTTACTTTCACTCCATTACCTTACCCGGTCACCCTTCAGGAAAAAGCCTGGCGTTTGTGCGCCATAAATGGAGCTGGGAAGATGAAATACTTTGCGCGTAGTGCGCTTTCTCTGGGACTTTTCGCCGTTTTTAGCACCGCCAGTTTTGCCTCTGGCCTCGTTCTGGCCGATAACGAATTTCGCAATGATTTAGCCTGGTTATCCGACCGCGGAACCCTCGCGTTAAGCCTGTCGACCTGGCCTCTGAGCGAGGAGGAGATTAACCGCGCGTTGGCCAACGCGCATCCGACAACCTCCGCAGAGCGGGGGGTTCTGAGTCGTGTAAATCAGCGTTTAAGGGCGCTGAAAGCCGACGTGCGCGTTACCGGTTACAGTTCCACTGATAAGCCGGGAACCCCGCAGGGGTTTGCCCAGTCCTATCCCGCCGACCAGTCGCTTTCTCTCGCCCTGAACAACAGCGGCGAATGGTGGGATCTGCATCTACAGGGCAATGTTGAAGGCGACAAGCGCATCAGCAACGGTTCGAGCGTGAACGCCAACGGCGCATACGGCGCGGTAAAGCTGTGGAATCAGTGGCTTGCGTTCGGGCAAATTCCGCAGTGGTGGGGGCCGGGCTACGAGGGCAGCCTGATTCGCTCCGATGCCGCGCGGCCGATGACCGGTTTTCTGCTGCAGCGCGCCGAACAGCGCGCGCCGGAATCCTCGTGGCTGAGCTGGATTGGCCCCTGGCAGTATCAGCTTTCCGCCAGTCAGATGAGCCAGTATGCCGCCGTACCGCATACCAAAATCTTCGGCGGCCGCCTGACGTTTTCGCCAATCTCCTCGCTGGAGCTGGGGGCCTCACGCATCATGCAGTGGGGCGGCGAAGGGCGACCTTCATCATTCAGCAGCTTCTGGGACGGTCTGACCGGCAATGACAACACCGGCGAATCGGCCGACGATCCCGGCAACCAGCTGGCCGGTTTTGATTTCAAGCTGAAGCTGGCGCCCGCTCTGGGCTGGCCGGTGAGCATTTACGGCCAGATGATCGGCGAGGACGAAGCCGGATATTTACCCTCGGCGCACCTCTATCTTGGCGGCGTGGAAGGGCATCACCAATGGAATAGCAATGCGGTTAACTGGTATCTGGAAGCCCACGATACCCGTTCGAACATGGGGCGCACCAACTACATCTATAACCACTTCATCTATAAAGACGGCTACTACCAGCAGGGCTATCCGCTGGGCGACGCGATGGGCGGCGACGGGCGTCTGTATGCCGGTAAGGTAGAGCTGGTAACCGAAGAGAACCAGCGCTGGAGCGCGCGGCTGGTCTACGCAGAGGTCAATCCGAAGAACCAGCGAATCAATAAAGCCTTCCCGCGCGCCGATACGCTGAAGGGCGTGCAGTTGGGCTGGAGCGGCGATGTGATGCCGACGGTACGTCTGAATACCTCCGTGTGGTACACCGACGCCAACCACAGCGCCAGCGACGATGTCGGGGCCAGCATCGGCGTCGAGCTGCCGTTCATTTTATAACCGGATGGCGCCGGTTTTTTTACTCTTCTTGCCGCGCGGATTTGTGAATTGCCGCACATACTATGGCTGATAGTACTGCTAATTTATGTGTATATATATACAGTATTTTATCAACGGTGGAGGCAGCATGGAATATAACGTTAAGTCCGTGGGCAAGAAGAAAATTGCCGGGTTTCATCTGGTCGGTCCCTGGGAGCAGACGGTTAAACAGGGGTTTGAACAGCTAATGATGTGGGTTGATAACAGCCAGGTTCCAGCGCAGGAGTGGGTGGCCGTTTACTACGACAATCCTGATGAGGTCCCGGCGGAAAAGCTGCGCTGCGCGACCGCCGTCACGGTGGCGGAGGACTACTCAATCCCCGCCAACAGCGAAGGCGTGATGATGACCGATATCGCCGGCGGAGAGTACGCGGTTGCCCGTGCCAGAGTCGAGAATTATGACTTTGCAACGCCGTGGTATCAGTTCTTCGAGAGCCTGATGCAAAGCAAAACGCACCAGATGGCGATGAAACCCTGCTTTGAAGTCTATCTTAACGATGGTAACCAGGACGGCTACTGGGATATTGATATGTACATCGCGGTCGAGCCTGCGGTGAAGTAAATCGAACATTGTCCCTTCGCTGGACAAGGTTTATTACATTCGCGTGATGCTTGCGGCGAAAAAGCAGTTACAATTGGCCTTTTCGTTGTGTCGGAGTAGGTTGTGCGCGCGGATAAATCACTTAAGCCATTTGAAATTCGGCTGTATCGCCATTACCGCATCGTCCATGGCGTGCGAATAGCATTGGCCTTTGTGCTCACCTTTGTGCTGGTGCGCCTGCTTAACGTTCCTGAAGGCACCTGGCCTCTCATCACCCTGGTGGTGGTGATGGGGCCAATCTCCTTCTGGGGAAACGTCGTACCGCGCGCGTTTGAGCGCATCGGCGGCACGATCCTCGGCTCGGCGCTCGGGCTGGTGGCGCTTAAGCTGGAGCTCATCTCGCTGCCTATCATGCTGCTGTGGTGCGCGGTGGCGATGTTCCTCTGCGGCTGGCTGGCGCTGGGCAAAAAGCCTTACCAGGCGCTGCTGATCGGCATCACCCTGGCGGTGGTTGTCGGCGCGCCGCCGGGCGATATGACGACCGCGCTGTGGCGAAGCGGCGACGTTATCTTCGGTTCCCTGCTGGCGATGCTGTTCACCGGTATCTGGCCGCAGCGGGCCTTTCTGCACTGGCGCATCCAGATGGCCAGCTACGTCACCGCCTTCAACCGGCTTTATCAAGCCGGCTTCTCGCCGAACCTGGTAGAGCGTCCGCGTCTGGAAAAGCACCTGCAAAAGGTCCTCAACGACGTGGTGAAAATGCGCGGATTGATTACGCCCGCCAGCAAAGAGACGCATATCCAGAAAGCCATCTTTGAGGCGATCCAGACCGTCAGCCGTAACCTGGTGTGCATGCTGGAGCTGCAAATCAACGCTTACTGGGCATCGCGTCCCGGCCACTTCGTGATGCTTAATGCCCATACGCTGCGCGAAACTCAGCAGATGACTCAGCAAACGCTGTTGACTATCGCCCACGCCCTGTATGAGGGCAACCCGCAGCCGATCCTGGCCAACAATGAAAAGCTCAACGAAATCGTTGCCGAACTGCGCCAGCTCATCAAAGAGCAGCAGGACGACAATTTCTCCGAAACGCCCATTCATGGTTATGTCTGGTTAACTATCGAGCTGGCGCGCCAGCTCGAACTGCTGTCGCATTTGATCTGCCGGGCATTGCGTAAATAAAGACCAGACTCGCGTGGTTTTTCCATCGCTTGCTTCGATTCAGCAGCGTTTAGGGTTATGATAACGGCAAAGGAAAAAACATTGTCATCAGCGGCTGCTAACAGTTATGTTAGCCCTATGTAGCAGTCGCTTTAGCGAATCCGAATCTCAAATATTAGGGGTATAAAAATGGAAACAACTAAGCCTTCTTTCCAGGACGTACTGGAGTTTGTTCGCCTGTATCGTCGTAAGAACAAACTGCAGCGTGAAATTCAGGACGTTGAGAAAAAGATCCGTGATAACCAGAAGCGCGTCCTGCTGCTGGACAACCTGAGCGACTACATCAAGCCGGGCATGAGCGTTGAAGCTATTCAGGGCATCATTGCCAGCATGAAGAGCGATTACGAAGATCGCGTTGACGACTACATCATCAAAAACGCCGAGATCTCCAAAGAACGTCGCGACATCTCTAAAAAGCTGAAAGCAATGGGCGAAGCGAAAGTAGAAGATAAATCTGCCGAGTAATTCCCGTTTAAGCGCTCCGGCGGCGCTCGCTGCCGGAGTTCCTCTTCTTTCTCTTGCGCCATCTCGCAAATCCTTCGCAAAACACCCCATGCAACGCTGAATCTTTCCCGAGGAATTTGGTATACTTCCGCGGTAAACATATTGATATCGGAAGGGTTTATCTCATGCTGTCCCTGCAACAGGTGCCGCCGCGATGATACTGATTACCGGCGACGCCCATAGCGGCCAACGCCGCGACGCCGAATCTTTACTCAACTCTTTCGTTTCGGCGATCTACATCGCTACCTCCCGGATATCCGACAATCAAATCGCCGCGCGCATTCAACACCACCGTGATACCCGGCTTGCCCACTGGCGGCTGGAAGAATGCGGCCGTGCTCAAGCCGCGCGCACAAGTCAGGTTACGGCCGGCGGCGGAGATGAATAACCGCTGGCCGCGGGGTTTATCGACAGGAGTCCTCTCTCAATGATTAAGTCTTTTTTTGCCGCATTATCGTTTATCAGCCGCCTGCCGGTCCCGGCGAGTTTATCCCAGGGGCTGGAAATTGAACAATATCAACGCAGTATAGTCACATTCCCCTTGGTCGGATTGCTGCTCGGGGCGATTGCCGGCGCCGTCGTGATGCTGCTCCAGCCGTGGTGCGGCGGCCCGCTTGCCGCGCTGCTCGGCGTGCTGGCGCTGGCGCTGTTGACCGGCGGCTTCCATCTTGATGGGCTGGCGGATACCTGCGATGGCATCTTCTCCGCCCGCCGGCGCGAACGGATGCTGGAAATTATGCGCGACAGTCGGCTGGGCACTCACGGCGGGCTGGCGCTGATTTTCGTGCTAATGGCGAAAGTGCTGGTGGTCAGCGAGGTGGCGCTGCGCGGCACGTCGGCGCTTGCCGCGCTGGCAGCCGCCTGCGCCGTCGGCCGCGGTATGGCGGTGCTGCTGATGTATCGCCAGCGCTACGCCCGCGAAGAGGGGCTGGGCAACCTGTTTATCGGCAAAATCACGCTGCGTCAGACGCTGATTACCATGGGGATCGCACTGGCGCTGGCGACAGTGCTGCTCGGAGTTAACGGTCTGCGCGCGGCGCTTATCACGCTGGTGCTGGTCTGGGCGCTGGGTCAGGCGCTGAAGCGTACTCTGGGCGGGCAAACCGGCGACACGTTAGGCGCGGCGATTGAGCTGGGCGAAGTCATATTTCTGCTGGCCCTGCTGTAGGATTGGCTTTCTTCCCGGTGGCGCTGCGCTGACCGGGCTACGGGTTAACAGCGCTCTGCGGGGCGGTAGCCCGGACAGGCGCATCGCGCCGCCTCCGGGATATGTGCCGGGATATTATCCGGCACCTATGGCTATAGCGCTTTTTGCCATACGCTCTGCGGCAGCAGATAAACGTCCGCTGGCGCGTTCATGCCATCGGTCACAATATGCTGAATGCCGCTGGCCATCACCGCCAGGGTGACGTCAAAGGCGTTCAGGCTATCGCCAAAACCGGCGGTCAGGTTGAGCATCGAACCGTTCGCCAGCAGATAAACGGTTTTATCGCCCATCCGGTAAGCGTTGATATAGGGCATGACCTCTTCCTGCGCAAACTGACGCAGGTACTCGCAGTCAATCTCTTCCGCCACGTGACCCACGTTGAGGATAAACACCCCATCTTTGGACTTATCCAGCGCCTGGCGGTTAACGACTTTTTTGCCGCCGGTCGCTGTGGCCACCACGTCCGCCGAGGCGATAGCCTCCTGTAATTCAACGACGTGCCAGCCATCATAGGCCGCCTGTAATCTCCGTGCCGGGTCGATTTCCGCCACCATCACCTGGCCGCCGAAGGCCTTCGCTGCCGCCGCGACGCCCTGGCCGACCAGACCATAGCCGATGACCAGCACTTTTTTCTCATGCAGGGTCAGGTGGGTTGTCTGGAAAAAGGTATGCCACGCGGTCAGGCCGACCATATGACGGTTGTGCAGTCCTTCCTTAACCGGCAAATCATCCCAGTTAAAAATCGGATAGCCAGGACGAATATCGCCCAGACGGCTCACGCCCGAACCTGTCGCTTCAAGCCCGGCGACAACGTTGCCGAACTCCCCGCGCTGATGCAGTAGGGTCGTAATATCCGCGCCCATTTCGCACAGATGCGTCGGCTGCCAGGCAATCGCTTTTTCCCACGATTGCTGCCAGTCGGCATCGCTCATATCGCGCCAGGCGCAGGCCTCCGCGCCGCGCTCCACCAGCCAGGCGACCACCTCATCCTGTACCGTGGTTGGGTTACAGGTGGTGAGAAAAACCTTCGCGCCTTTTTCCAGAATTCCCTGCACCAGCGGGATCATTTTCATATCGAGATGCATACAGCAGGCCAGACGCACCTCGCTGAGATCGGGCAGGGCGGCGACCTGACGCAGGGTGCGCGGCATATTCTGACTGGCCCATGCGATTTCTTTCTCTAATTTTATTTTGTTATTCAACGTGTTTGACCTTCAATCCATAGAATGCTGATACCCAGAGGTGAGGGGATTTTAACGTAGCGCGCGCCGTTTTTACATTCACAAAATGAATGGCAAAAAGCCACGATAAAGACATGGTTGTTAAAATAAGGTTAAAAAAAGAAAATAAAGCATAAGTTTTTACGATGACGTAAGCGAGCAGCAGGATGTTAAGCGTATTACCCGGATCGCTCTTTTCGCGGATCCGCATTTTTCTCGGTCGCCTGAAGCCACACGCCTTACCGGTCGCCAGAAAACATATTGTTCTGGCCTCGATCGGCGCCGGGACGGGCCTGGCGGTGACCAGCTTGTTCAGCCACTGGCTGTTAGGCGAGGTTAATATCTGGTTTATCGCCCCTATGGGCGCCTCGGCGGTACTGCTGTTTGGCGTCCCGAGCAGCCCGCTGGCCCAGCCTTGGTCGATTGTCGGCGGCAACGTGCTCTCGGCGCTGATCGGCGTGACCGTGGGCATAGCGATCCCGAACCTGGCGCTGGCCTGCGGCGTGGCGGCAGGGCTGGCGATCGCCGGCATGTACTTCCTGCGCTGCCTGCATCCGCCGGGCGGAGCGGTGGCGTTAACGGCGATCCTCGGCGGGGCGGGAGTACAGAGCGAGGGCTACCACTTTGTTCTGACCCCGGTATTACTCAATTCCCTGATGCTGGCGCTGCTGGCCATCGTCTTCAACAACCTGGTCGGACGTCGCTACCCACACCCGCTGGCCGCGGAAGAGGTGAAGGCTAAAGCGGTGCCGCTGGGCCTGTCGGTAACCCGCGATGATATTCACGCGGCCCTGCTGGACGGCCAGTTTCTCGACATCGATGAAGACGATGTGCAGGAGCTGCTGGAAAATATAGAACAAAAGGCCAGACAGCGTATCGCCGGCGCCCGCCGATCCTGATTTTCCCGCCCACCGCAGGGCGATGCGGCGCTCCGCATCGCCGCCAGGGCTACAGTTCGCCGGTAACGTACTGCGCCACGCCGCGGCCAAAGCTCCAGTCCCCTTTGTGGTTGCTGATTACCGAGATCATCAGGTCGTCGCCGCTCAGCCCGCAGTACTCCTGGAGCTCAGCTTGCAGGATGGCATAAAAAAGCTGCTTCTGCTCTTCGCTGCGCGGGCTGGTATATACCCTCACCACCACCACCTCCCGGCTGCGCGTCAGCCCTAGCCCGGTGTCTTCAACGATCATATGGTAGGCTTTGTTTTCATGAACAATCTGGTAGCGGTCGCGCTCTGGCACCTTGAACGCCTGCACGACGGCGCGATGTGCCGCATCCAGCAGGGTTTTGATCTCGCTTTCGCTGCGTCCTTCAATGATATCAAACGTCAGTAATGGCATAGCAGATGATCCTTATTGTCGGGTTAACGGTCTGTGAATGTGATGCTAACCAATGCTGACGACGGCAAAAACCGCTATATTTGAACGCATTGTTTTTCTCTGTGAACAATCGATATGCGCGAGATACGCCCGGAAATTTACTGGACCCATTTGTACTGGCTTACGGTGCTGGAGGAGCAAAAAAGCTATACCCGCGCTGCGGAAAAGCTGGCGGTCAGCAAATCCGCCATCAGCCAGAAAATTAGCGAACTGGAGCGGGTCACCGGGAAAACCCTGGTGCACCGCACCACCCGTAGCGTGACCCTAAGCGAAGATGGCCTGCGGCTGGTGGCGGAACTGAACGAGCCGTTTGGGCAGATCCGCGAGATCTTTACCGGCACCTGCGATGAGGAAGGCGGCCCGCTACGCGGTACGCTGCGCCTGACCGCGCCGGTGGCGTTCTCACGCCAACAGCTAGTCCCGGCCATTACCCCTTTTCTGCATCAGCATCCGCAGCTTCATCTCCAGCTGGAGGTGACCGACCGGCTGGTGTCGCTCGCCAGCGAGGGGTTCGATCTCGCCATTCGCCACTGTCGTCGCGAGCTGCTGCCGGAGACCCACGTGGCCTGGCCGCTGTGCCGTACGGCTACCCTGGTGGTCGCCTCGGCGGACTATATTCGCCGCTTTGGCCGTCCCGATTCGCCAGACGCGTTGCGTCAGCATCAATGCCTGACCTACCCGCGCGGGCCGCAAAGCCCGCACTGGACCTTTGAGCGCAACGACGAGCGGGTGAGCGTTAAGGTGCAGGGGCCGTTTGCCACCAATAACAGCGAATCCCTGCGCGACGCGGTGCTGGCGGGGCTGGGTGTTGCCTTACTGCCGGATTTTAGCGCCAGGGAGGCGATTGGCCGCGGGCTGGTACAGGAGCTGCTGCCGGGATGGCGGCCGGTGGATGTGTTTGCGGAAAGTCTCTACGTCATTCGCCCCTACACGCCACGCGTATCGCGGGCGGTAGAGGCCTTTAGCCGCTATCTGAAGGCGACCTTCAGCTGATATTATCGAGCTGCTGCGCCAGCGCCTCGCGAAAGCGCGGCAGCAAATCGGCCCCGTCTGAAATCAGCTCCGCCAGGGTCACGGTTTTACCGGCGCGGTAAACCCGCCCACTGCCGAGCCGGGCTTCAAAATCATTGGCTGCCCGGTGAGCCGCTGCCAGGTCGGCATCCAGCAACACCACCGCGTGCGCGAGAACCACATGGCCTTGACCTTCCGCCATCGGTCGCCAGTACTGGGCCGTGCCGGCTATTTTTCGCGCATTCTCGCCCTCGCCGCAGGCCAGATTATAGCGACCATCGCAAAAAGAACCGTTGACCGCCTGGAAGTGGCTGGCCACGCCGAAAGTCGCCAGCGTGCGCTGCAGCAGCGCGCAGAGGGAAAGATAAATCGGCTCTGCGGCTTCGCCCAGCGAGTGATAAACCGGCCAGGCCAGGCTGAGATTGACAATTCCCGGCCCCTGCGGCACCAGCCCGCCGCCGGAGCGGCGCAGCCAGACCGGCCATCCCCGGCTGGCGAACTGCTCGCTCGTCGCCGGGAGTTCAGCAAATTTCCGATAGCTTCCCGGCACCACAAACCCCTGCGGGGCCTGCCAGAGCTGAGCCACCGCTTCCCCGTCGCGAGCCCGGTCAAACAGCGGTTGCTCGGCCAGCGTTGGGTCGGCGCAGTAGCGAACCGGCAGCTGCTGGTGGTTAAAGCGCAGCGGCCAGCAGGGATCCTGAGTCATCATTTCTCCTTACTGAGGTTCTTCGTCATGGCGGCTGGGTTTCATCAGCATCGCCGTGAGGGCGGAGAGCAGGCAGCCCGCGGTCAAGTAGATAGCGACGCTATGCCAGGCGCCGCCGGATAAGGTGACCAGGGCGGCGGCGATAAACGGCGTAAAACCGCCGCCGACGACGCTGGCGACCTGATATCCCACCCCGGCCCCGCTGTAGCGATAGCTGGCGCCGAACATTTCGGTAAACATCGGCTGCTGTACGCAAACCACCATGTCGTGCGCAATATTCGCCAGCATGAGCGCGAAAAACAGGATCCAGAAGTAAGACTGGCTTTCGAGCGCCATAAAGAACGGGAAGCCGCTGAGGGTACCGATCAGCGCGCCGGTGATATAGACGCGGCGTCGACCGAAGCGGTCCGCCAGCCAGGCGAAGCAGGGGATGGTCAGGCAGCTGATGGCGCCGACGAGCAGGCCAATATTCAGGAACAGCTCGCGCGGCAGACCGAGGTTTTGCGTCGAATAGTTGAGCGCAAAAGCGGTGACGATATACATGGTCAGCAGTTCGCACAGACGCAGACCGATAATCATTAAGAACGCGCCCGGATGGCGGAATAGCGCTTCCACGACCGGCAGACGCTTTTTCTTTGGCTGCCCCTGCTGTTCGCGCTGCTGCTGTTCAAATTCGGCGGATTCCGCCATGCCGTTGCGGATCCAGAGCGCCGCCAGCACCAGCACGACGCTAAACAGGAACGGCAGGCGCCAGCCCCAGCTGAGGAACTGTTCATCGGTGGTGCTGGCGCTTATCAGCGATACCAGCCCGGTAGAGAGCAGCAGTCCGACGCCGTAGCCCACCTGTACGCCGCTGCTGTAAAACGCTTTCTTATTTTTCGGCGCGCTCTCTACCGCCAGCAGCGCCGCGCCGCCCCATTCACCGCCCACCGCAAAACCCTGGACGGCGCGCAGGAGGACCAGCAGAACCGGCGCCCACCAGCCAATCTGGCTGAAGGAGGGAAGCAGACCGATACAGGCGGTGGCGATCCCCATCATCCACACCGTCAGCATCAGCATGCGTTTACGGCCGAGGCGATCGCCGAAATGGCCAAAGATAATGCCGCCGAGAGGGCGGAAGAGGAAGCCGACGCCGAAGGTGGCAAACGCGGCGAGGGTGCCCATTGCCGGGCTGATTTGCGGGAAAAACTCCCGGTTAAATACCAGCGCGGCGGTGATGCCATAAAGAAGAAAGTCGTACCAGTCGACCACGGCCCCGGCGAAGCTGCCCCAGGCCGCTCTGCGGGCGCGGTTGAGTGAGCATGCCTCCTTGCCGGGGCGTTGAGAAATTAACGTTGAGTCCATACCTGTCCTGTCTGTTGCTGAGTTTTTAATTATTGGAATGAGACGCTTTTCGGATCCGCGCCAGCCTTGAGACTACCGCGCGGATGGTTAAGAGAAAAGATTTTTACCTGCTCTGGGCGTTTAAAGGCATAAAGGGTTTGCTTAACCGGGCGCGGGACGTCTTTGCGACGCGTTCAGAATGTGAGCTTCGGAGTCCGCTTATTGTTTTTAATTTTAATTTTTGAACTCAATGGGGACACCTTTTAAGAAATGACTTAAATGGTTTACAATTAACAAGTCTCCAATTTCGGAAGGGTGAGTTAAATGCGTTTAATTTTTGCAGCTTTATTTTGTGTTATGGTTTCCCCTTCCGCTTTTGCAGAAAAACTGCCAGCGCCGGTGGGCCAACCCGTTTTAACTATTTCCGGCCTGATTAGTAATACGAATGAGGGTGATACCGCCGTTTTTGATGTCGCGGCATTAGAAAAGCTGGGGATGCAAACGGTGATCACAACCACGCCGTGGTACTCGGGAAAGGTGCGCTTTGACGGCATTTCCCTCAGTAAACTCATGGATTTAGTCGGTGCCAAAGGTAAGTCGGCGCGGGTGCTGGCGCTAAACGATTACACCACCATCGTACCCATCGATGATTTTCATAAATTTCCGGTAATTTTGGCTTTAAAAATGAACGGCGAATATATGCGCATTCGCGATAAAGGGCCTTTATTTATTGTTTATCCCTACGACAGTAGCCCGGAATTGCAGAATCAGATTTATTATTCCCGTTCGGCATGGCAGGTTTCGAAGATTATAATTGAGTAAGGGTTTGATCTTGAATCGAATACTCACTGCCATTATTTTGTTGCTCTTCCTTGTGACCGGTTACATTACTTATCTGGTGCATGAGCGGCAAAGTGAGCTGCAAAAATTAACGCGTTATACCGATTCGTGGTCCGTTTCCCAGATAGTCTCCGAGTACATGCGCCTCGAGGCGCGGCTAAGCGCGATGGGGCTGGAGGTGAAGGGAAGCGACCACGATGAGGTACGCCTGCGCCTGGAAATTATGATGAGCCAGATCGCGCTGCTGCAGCAAGGTGATTTGGGAAAGTTTATCGGCAAAGATCCTCACCGTAAGGCGATAGTTGACAGCCTGATTGGTCTTCTGGGCCGGCTGGATAAGCAGCTGGATACCATGTCGACAGCGCAGCTGAAGCTGATGCTGCAGGAGATGAGCACTCTCGACGGGCCGTTGACCTCGCTTGCGTCTACTTCACTCGCCCAGGATTTTAATCTTGTTAATCTGACCCACGATAAAATACAGAACCTGTATTACATCTATTCGGCTATTTCTATTCTGCTGATTATTCTGTGTATCACTCTTGGGCTGTTGATGCTGAAGCAGAATAACACCCTGCGTCGCGCCCACGTGCGGATGAAATTACTGGCAACCGATCTGCAGGCTTCAAAAGAGAAGCTTCAGGTGCAGAACCGTCGGCTGCAGTACGATGCCTATCATGATTCGCTGACGGGTATGCCCAACCGGCTCTCTTTCTGGCAACGTCTGCAGGAGGTCGTTAATCAGGTGCGGCCTTATAACGGCTCGGCGGTCGTCATGCTGTTTGACCTGGATAATTTCAAGGACGTCAACGATACCCAGGGGCACGATGCCGGGGATAAGCTGCTGCAGGATTTGGCCAGCCGTCTCTCCTTTTTTCGCAAAACGTCAGAAACGCTCTACCGGCTGGGAGGGGACGAGTTTGCCCTGGTTTCGCACGATCTCAACGAGGAAATGGCGCTGGAGCGGGCGGAGGCGATCCGGGAAAAGATCAGTCAGCCGTATCAGATTTACGATACGCTGATCCAGATTGGCGCCTGTATCGGGATTGTTATCTCTGACGGCGAAAGCCGCACCGACTATTTATATAAATGCGCCGATCTGGCGCTGTATGAAGCGAAAAAAGCGGGGTCCGGTAAAGTCCAGGTATACCGCCCTGGGTTGCTTCAGCGCCAGCAGGAAAACAAATCCTTCGAAGATGATCTCATGCAGGCGCTGAACAAAGGTGAGTTAAGGGTTTACTATCAGCCGATAGCTGACACCCTGAACGGTGAAATCTACGGCTACGAAGCGCTGGTGCGCTGGTTCCATCCGCTGCGCGGCAGCGTTCCGCCGACCGAATTTATCCCGGTCGCGGAGAAGATTGGCCTGATTAATCAGCTGGGCGAGTGGGTGTTGAGAACCGCCTGCGAAGCGGCCGCCAGCTGGTCGTCGCCGCTAAAAGTGTCGGTTAACGTGTCGCCCATTCAGCTGATTAATAGCTCACTGACCGATACCGTGGTGGCCATATTGAGAAGCACCGGGCTTGACCCGCATCGTCTGGATCTGGAGATTACCGAATCTGACGTCTTTAACGAAAATACCCGCTCTTTAGAGATCCTCAGCCAGCTGCGCGAGCTCGGGGTGCAGATCTCCATTGATGATTTTGGTACCGGCTACTCTTCGTTATCGCGTTTAAGCTACTTCCCCTTTGATAAGATAAAAATCGACCGCTCTTTTGTCATTAATATTCCTGACCAGAAAGATGACCTCGATATCGTCAGGCTGATTATCAGCATGGGCAAAAGCCTGCATATGCGTATCGTGGCTGAAGGGGTCGAAACAGAAGAGCAGCTGCAGTCGTTACGCAAATTAGGCTGTGACCTGGTACAGGGCTATTTAATCGGTAAGCCGGGGCCGCTTAATTCACCCGAAAACAGGTAGTTCATCTCTTAATAAGGGCAATGTTAATTTAGCTGAACATTGCCCTTATTTATTTTAAATCGCTGTAATCCCTAATAGGTATAAATAGGGGTAGAGATTCGTGTCGTTAAAAAATAATACCCTTAGCGATTGAAAGGGGTATATCATATGCAACATATTTTCCTGGTTCCGACCGTATATGCGGCGCGTTAAGAGAGGCAAAATCATGCAGCGAATCATTATTCCTACCCACTATGTGCATACCCGGAGCACGCCGCTGTGGACCAAACAGACGGCGCCGGCCTCAATCTGGAAGCGGCACCTGGATGCCGGTACCCGCCAGGGCGTCTATCCGCGTCTGTCGGTCATGCGCGGAGCGATCCGCTATTTTGGATATGCTAATGAGACCAGTGCGGATCCGCTGGAAACCCTAACCATTGCCGAAGGCGAATTTGGCGTTTTTCCCCCTGAGAAATGGCATCGCATCGAGGCGTTAACGGAGGATACCGTTTTTAATGTCGATTTTTACGTTGACCCTAAAATTCTGATCGAGGGATAGGCATTATGATGAACAGTGAAAATAAAGGCTATGCGTTAGCGGTTATCAACGGCAACAATAAAGAGAAAAAAGAAAAAGTCTATCTTAAGCCGATGGCTCTTTATGTACCTGATATCGCCGCCCAGGCCGTGTCTGAACTTATTTCTACGCTGTCGACGGATAACGCCGGAGGAAAAGGATTTATATTAACGGTGACCAATAATAATAACGGCGTGTCGGTCGATAGTGAATTTGCGACCCTGGCCGGGCTACAGGATCCGCAGACGGCGGCCGACGCGGTAAAAGACCTGATTAATATTGTCCGCGGCTACGAGTCCGACGAAGAGACTAACGTCTGCGGCTGGTAGTCGTGTGCCGAAGGCAAACCGTCAGCTGACGCTGGTCGCCCCGCGTTGACCAGCGCCATTCGCGTCAGCGGTAGCCAGCGGTTTTTAGCGGCGAGTGATGTGTTTGACATTGTATTTGTTGGTATTTTGGTAAATATCGGATAAATCGACAATGGTATTGTTATGCGCATAGCTGATTGACTGCACCCGTAGCAAAAGGCTGTTTTGTGGAACCTGCAAGAGCTCTGCCTGTTCGCGGGTGGCGAGAACCGGGGTATAGCTGCGGTGGCTCTCCAGAATGGTGATATTGCACTCTTTCTTGAAATAGTTAAATTTCGATCTTTCCAGATTTCCGACGCTTAACCAGGGAAAAATCGCCACCGGTATATAGCTGTTTTCAATCAGAATAGGCGAGTCGTCAATCATCCGGATGCGTCTGACGTAATAGACCTTTTCACCCGGCTCAATTTTCAACTGTTGTGCGATCGCCAGAGGCGCATCGATCATCGTGAACTCAATAACCTTGTTATGATAGTTGGTGACGCCGCCGATGTGCATCTGGTAGTTGAACCCGTCAAGCTCCCCACCGTGATAATTACTCTTGCGCGCCACGTATGAACCGCTGCCGTGACGCTTGACGATCAGTTTCTCACTCTCCAGCAGCGTGAGCGCCTTACGGATGGTCATCACTGAGACCTCCAGCTCCCCGGCCAGCGCTTTTTCACTCGGGAGCGCATCTCCGACCTCAAACTCATCGCTATTGATGCGATTTTTTAGCCTGTCGGCGATTAATTTGTATATCACTTATAGATGTCTCCTGGCGGCGCTGTTTATTGAATTTTGTTTCTATCTGATTGATTTTAAAATTATATTTATTTTTATAGATTTTCGTGTCTTAGCTATCATCTATTTATTTGATTTTATTTATATATCTATTACTTCAAGAGATATATGACTTTCATCACAGATGACGATTTAACTCCTCTGATTTATTTCCGTCGACGCATAGGCTGAATCGCATGTTTCGAGCGCTGACGGTCGATAAGCAGTACGGGGGGGAGAATGATCGGGGTAAAAAAATTACAGGATTTTTCGAAGGCCATGATTGGGCCTGTGTTGTATTTGCCGGTGATTGGTCTGTTGATTGCGTTGCTCAGTATGACAACCAATAAAATTTGGCTAGCGGAAGACAGCTCGCTTTATCTGCTGGGGAAATACGTTTCCAGCATGCTGTGGGCAGTGATGAACAACCTTGGCTTCTTCTTTTGCCTCGGGCTGGCGGGGGGGCTGGCTAAAACCCGCAAAGCGGAAGCGGCTTTTGTTGCCGCAATGACCTGGTTTATGTACCTGGCGGCGAATAATAGTTGGCTAACCTTGACCCAGCGCCTCGCCGCCGGCGCCAGTAACGCGCAGCTTTACGGCAGCGGACAAACCTATATTTTTGGTTTCCAGGTCATTGATATGGGCGTATTTCTTGGCATCATTCTTGGCTGCGCGGTCGCTTTTATTCATAACCGGTTTGTCGAAATTGAGTTTCGCGGCGCATTCTCTATTTATGGCAATAGCAAGCTGGTCCTGATTATCATGATCCCGCTGGTCGGCGTATTTGCCATCGCCACGGTGTATGTCTGGCCGATCGTGGAACACGGCATCTCGGCGCTGACCGGGGTAATGAAAACCTTCGGGGCCGCGGGCGTTTTTCTGTATGGTTTTCTCAATCGTTTTCTTATTCCGACCGGATTACACCACCTGATTTGGTCGCCGTTTGTGTTTACCTCCATTGGCGGACAGCTGTTGATTGATGGACAGACGGTGGTGGGGGCAAAACCCATTTTCCTCGCCGAAATCGCCAATAACACCGGGGCCGCGTTAAGCGATTCGGCGCGATTTCTCACCTACGGGATGGTGAAAATATTCGGTACCGCCGGAATGGCGCTGGCCTTTTATAAAACCGCCCGGCCCGAAAATAAGCAAAAGTTAAAAATCACGCTGATTCCTTTGATTGTGACCTCGTTCCTGGTGGGCATAACCGAACCTTTTGAGTTTTTATTTATCTTTACCGCACCGCTGCTGTGGCTGGTTTATTCGCTGTTAGACGGGTTTTTCCAGATGCTGGCGTGGCTGCTTGATGTACGGGTCTGCGCCACCAACGGCATTATCGACTTTATTGTTTACAACATTCCGGCGGGAGCGCATCTCACGCGCTGGCCCGTGTTTGTCGCGCTGGGGCTAATGGAAACAGCGGCAATGTATTATGTCGGTAAGTTTATGATTATCCATTTCAAAATGCGAACGCCCGGCCAGGAACAAGAGGTCGCCGTGGTTAATCAACCGCCAAGCGCAGGTTCGCCTGACGCGGCGTCAGGGGAGCAGGTCATCCTCGGCCTTGGCGGCAAAGAAAATGTCTGTTCTGTCGATAATTGTTTTACGCGACTTCGGGTTGACGTGCGGGACCCTGCATTGATTCAGGAACATATTCTGAAGACCAGCGGCGGTACCAGCGTCATTATTAAAGGTCATCACGTTCAGGTTATTTATGGTTTAGGGGTTAATAAAATCCGTAACGCTGTGAATCGCTATTTAGATGTGCATGAATAATGAGGTGGAAGATGAAAAATAAATTTGTTGTGACTATTGCAGGCGGCGGCAGTACCTACACGCCGGGAATTGTGATGATGCTGCTGGAAAATATGGACAGGTTTCCGCTGAGCGAAATTCGTCTCTATGATAATCATCGCGATCGGCAAAGCGTTATCGGTGAAGCCTGTGCGATTCTGGTGGCTGAACGCTATCCGCAAGTCGCATTTAGCTTCACCACCGATCCGCAGGAAGCCTTTACCGGCGTCGATTTTGTGATGGCCCATATTCGCGTAGGCCTTTATGAGATGCGCGAAAAAGACGAGAAAATCCCGCTTAAGCATGGCGTGATTGGCCAGGAAACCTGCGGACCGGGCGGTATCGCTTATGGTATGCGCTCTATCGCCGGCGTCCTTGAACTGGTTGATTATATGGAAACGTATTCACCCGGCGCGTGGATGCTTAACTATTCCAATCCGGCGGCTATCGTGGCCGAGGCCACGCGTCGGCTACGCCCAACGGCCAAAATTATTAATATTTGCGATATGCCGGTGGCCATCGAAGGGTTATTTGCCGATATTCTCGGACTTAAATCGCGTAAAGAGATGAACGTGCGTTATTTCGGCCTGAACCATTTTGGCTGGTGGACCAGCATTACCGACAAGGCCGGTAACGATCTCATGCCGGCCTTAAAAAACCACGTTGCCGAACTGGGCTATTGCAGTCCGAAAGAGGATTTTCAGCATAAAGCGCCGAGCTGGATTGAGACTTTCAAAAAGGTGAAGGACGTCTTTGCGCTGGATACCGACACCTTGCCCAATACCTATCTGAAATACTATTTTTATGCCGATTATGAGGTGGCCCATTCGGACCCTGACTTTACTCGCGCCAACGAGGTGATGGCGGGGAGAGAGAAGGAGGTGTTTGATATGGCCAGAGAAATCGTCGCCCGGCAGAGCGGCAAAGCGGCGCATTTCCATGCCGGGGCGCATGCGACCTTTATCGTCGACCTCGCCTGCGCCATCGCCTTTAACACTCAGGAGAGAATGTTGCTGATTGTGGAAAACAACGGCGCTATCGCGAATTTTGACGATACCGCGATGGTCGAAGTGCCTTGCCTGGTGGGCGTTAATGGCCCCGAGCCGCTGGCGATGGGTAAGATCCCGCTGTTTCAAAAGGGGATGATGGAGCAGCAGGTGGCGGTTGAAAAACTGGTGGTGGATGCCTGGGTTGAAGGAAGCTATCAGAAGCTGTGGCAGGCGATGACCCTGTCCAAAACCGTACCGAGCGCTTCGGTGGCAAAAGCGATCCTTGATGAACTGATTGTGGCCAACCGCGGCTACTGGCCGGAACTGCGCTAATGCGCTGTCAACGCCCGATGTCTCCCGTCGGGCGCTGACTACACTGCGACGCCGGACTGCGGCTCCGCTTCGCCTGAGAGCTCCGCCATCATCTCCGCCACGTTTTCCCTGCCTACCGGCGCAGCGATGGCGTCCCCCTGAAAAGAGTCGACGCCCAGCGCTTTGAGTTTGTTAAATTTATCCCGGCTGTCCACGCCTTCCGCCAGACAGCGGCTGTCGGTCAACTGGCAGTAGTGGATGAGGCTTTTAATCAGGGCGAGCGCGTGCGGATCGCGCTGCATATCATTGACGATGCTCATATCCAGCTTGTAGGCGTTGAATCTCACCGTACGTACCGGAAACATCACGCTGCTTTGCGAGAAGCAGCCATCGAGCATGATACGAAAGCCGCGCTTTTGCAGGCGGGCGATATTGTCGGCTGTTTTGCCGTGGCGGTTGAGGTCGCTGTTTTCAGCGAACTCGAGCACCAGCCTCTGCGACCGCTGCGGCTGACGCAGCTGCTGGCGCGCGGTTTCCATCATGCGAAGCAGGTTATCATTACTGGCGACGGCGGCGGGAATATTCACGGCGAAATAGCATTCGCCAGAATGCCGGTTGATATTCTGTACCGCCTCCTGAAGCACAAAAGCGGTGAGCACCAGCCAGGCATATTCCGAGCCTATTTGCGGTAAAAACTCATCGGCAAGCAGCACGCTGCCGTTTCGGTTCCAGCGGGAGAGGATCTCCATCCCCTTTAATTGCCGGCGTTCATCGGCAATGGCCTGGAAAACCGGGAAGATATGTCGGGTGTGGATCGCATGGACGAGTTCGCGCTCGAAAGCGGAAAGGGCGGCGATGGGCTCGCTTTTCTGTTCTCGTATCTGGCTGCCGGGAAAACCGGGGGCCATTTCAGGATGGTGTTCCACCATTTTTTTTAATCCTGCGGTTCTTTGATTGTAGAGCGTTTTGTGGCTGATGCCGCGGCGTTTCGCCTGAGCGCTGGCGCTGTAGCCGCAGAGTAAACCGAGGATGGCGTCCAGCTCCGGCCTGGTGAGCCCGGCGGGGCGCTTGCCGAAAGCTCGCATCTCTTCCTCTGCCAGCTGTTCAAGGGAAGGATAGCCGTCGAGTATGGCGTCGCGCAGCAGCGCCGCCAGGCTGGGGACCGGCAGATCGGATGCGGCGGCTCGCACGGCTGAAAGCAGGCGACGGTCGGCGACCTGATGCAGCAGGGTGGACCACAGCCAGCTCGCCGGGCTGCGGCTGAGAAACAGCATGGGAAGCGGCGTGGCGGACCGAGCCAGCAGCGCGGCGGCCCGCTTCAGGGTGGCGAGAAGCCGGGCGGGAGCTTCTGGGAGAAAGACCACCACGCGGCGAACGCCAGCCGGTAGGGCCGGCGACTCTGACGGCAGCACGACGGGCCGGGTTCCCCCTTCCTCTATTATCCGCACCAGCCCCTCGGCGGCCAGCGAACAGGGCGACAGGATGCAGTCGACCTGCCGCCTGCCGGCAGGGGGCGGGGGGTTATTCGTAAACAAAGGTCACTCCGATAATTGACTGCACGTTACCCGCGGTCACCTGGCCGCTGGTGCGCGCGTAGTTGGCGGTTAATCCGAGGCTGACCGCCGAGGTTCCGACGTTGCCTAACGACACCGTGGTGTTGGCGGGAACGACGCTGCCGTTACGGGTTAGCTGAACGCCCACCCCCCGGGCAGGGGAGACCGAGGCGGTATTGGTAAATATCGAATTGGCCGCGTTCTCCGTGGTACCGGAGAGGTAGTAGCCCAGATTCTGGTTTTGCGCGCAGTAAACCGTCAGCGGAATGGCGGCGGACGCGGGATATTCCGGCAGCGTCACCGTCACATCGCGAGCGGAAACGTCGCAGCCGCCGGTTGGCACCACGACGCTGTTGTTGGCGTAAATGTTCCATACGAACTGGAAGTCGTCATTATCCTTGTTGTTGGTCTGGCGCAGGATCAGGACCGCGATTAATGAACCGGCGGAAATCGCGACGCCGCCCGCGCTGCTGATGGGCGTCAGATAGAGGACGGTGGGCCAGGGGCTATCAACAATGGAATTGTAGGTCATACGCGCTGTTTCGCTGGTGGTCGGGAACGGATAGCTGACGCCGTTATACCTGACGGTGCCGGAAAAACTCGACAGTAAGCCGCCGTAGGCTGAACCGCGCTGCAGCGTCACGTAGTCGATCATGGTTTCCGGGAAATCGTTATGGCAAAAAATTTGCGTCGAGAGATCCACCACCAGATTCTGCCCGACGCTGACCGCCGGCGCGAGGTTCACGTAAACGTTCGCCGAGCCGCCGCCGATGGGGATTGTCACCCCGGCGGCGGTTTTACAGGCGAACGACCAGGCGTTGAGCGACCAGCCCGCCAGCAGCAGCGTTAACAACAGGGTGACTATTTTTTTCATTCCTCTTTTCTCCTGGCTCAGGCGTAGGTATAGGTGACGTTAATCACCGCCTGGATCGTTCCCTGGGTAGCGCCGCCGTTGACCGTTAGCGCTCTGACCTGGAGCGGGAAGCTGGCGGTCTGGGTGGCGTCATCCACCTGCACCTCTTTTCTCGCGCCGGTATTCAGCGTGGTGCCGCCCGCATCCTGGAGCTCAAGCTGGATATTGCCGGCGGTACCCTGGTTTTTGTAATAGCCGGTGGCATCCGCCGTGCCGCTGAAGCTGGCGGTGACCCGCGATGTGCCGACCGGGCAGTTGCTCAGGTTGAGCGCCACGCTATGCCAGGGCGACGAAGAGCCGGCGGACACCAGGCTAAAGGTATAGAGATCGCCGAGATCGACGGTGGCGTTAACGGTGGAAACCGTACAGGGTTTGGCCACCACTTTGCCGTTAACGGTAATGGTGACGTCGGCGGCCTGTAGCGTCGGGGAGGACGCCGCCAGCATCGCGGCCAGCAGCCATCCGGAATAGGTCGGGTTCATCAGCGCCTCCGGTTACTGAAATTCAAGCGTGAAGGTTGCGGTTGCATTAACGTGTCCGGCGGTCACCGGCACCTGGGTGGCCATCAGCCGGGCGTAAAAGTTCAGCGTGTTGGCCTGGCTGGGGGTCAGCGTGGTCCAGGCGATCGCTGACGAAGCGGCGTTGAGCGGCAGCGCCGTTTGCCGCGCGTCAAGGATCTGCACGCCCATGCCTGCCGCCGCTGAAGCCCCGCCGTCGAGCTTTAACAGTTCGGTATTGCTGCTATCGGCAACGCCAACAAAGCCGACCTTGACGGCGGTGACCGAGCTGCCGCAGGGCGACAGCACGATGCGAAACGGCACCAGCGGCGTGGTTGCCCCAACCGCATGAAGCTGCCTGGCGGCGTTATTCATCAGATCGACGGTAAAATCTTTCGATTCACCCGCCACGGCGCAGGCGTTATCGCGGACGTAGCCGCTGATGGTGATGGTGCTGTCCGCCGCGCTGGCGTTGTTGACCGCCAGTGATACGAGGGCGCTCAGCAGGTAGAAGTTTTTTCTCATCATGGTTTCCTTAGCGGCACTCGGCGGACAGCGAGATCAGCATCTGGCTCTGTTTTTCCGGCGGCAGGCTGTAGTTCGCCTCGCAGCTGGCATTCGGGCCTTCACCCCATTTCGCCTGTACTTTGCCGACCAGCGGCATCCCGCTCAGATAAACCTGGCCGTTATCGGCGACGATGCTGCTGCCCTGGCTGCCGACAGAGGTGACCAGCGCGCCGAAGGGAACCGGCTTACCGTTATAGATGAGCGACATCAGCAGCTTGAGTCCGACGTGGGCCTTAAACTCCGCGCGAACTATCGCGCCGTGGGTTGGCACTACGCTGGCCACCGCGTCGTCCAGGTCGACGTTATCGGCCAGGCTGTTGGTGTTCAGCGCCACCCGGTTTTCCCGGTATTCGGTGGCGTAGGGCAGAACGGCGTAGCCGCGCCAGTCGGTCTGGACCCCGGTCTGGTTTTCTACTTTTACATTGTCTGCGCCGGGGGCTTTGATCAGCACCACCGTGTCGTTCATCGGCTGGCTCAGGGTGACGCCGTCGGCGTGGGCCAGCACGCCGCCGCTCAGGCCGTAGTACAGCTGTTTGATGCCGTCGCTGCGGCTGTAGCCGACGTTGGCATTGCCGTAGCCGCCGCGGTAGTTCAGCGCCGCGTAGCCGGTGCCGCCGCTGTTGCCCTCACCGCCGCCGGCGTAGCCGGTCTGCATGCTGTAGCTCAGGTTGTTGTCCTCCAGCAGCGTGCCGTACAGCCCCGCCAGGCTGGTGGTCCTGCCGTTCAGATCGTTGGACATGCTGTAGCTGGCGCTGGCGTGTCGCCAGGCCGACTTGCTGTCGGATCGCATCCAGTGGCTGAACGGAATATTGACGTTGACGGCCAGCATCTGGTCACGACCCTGCTGCCAGGCGTTTTTGGTCAGGCTGTAGCTCAGGGTCCAGTTGATATCGTCGACGGCGGCGTTAAGCCCGGCCTGGAGCTGCCGGTCGGACTTGTTGGTCTCCCAATAGGTCTGGTGGCTGCCGCTCAGGTAAAGCGTGGCGGTACGCCCCAACTGCTGGGTAACGCTGAGCTGCACTTTGCCGCGCTTGTTGTACGCGAGGTTGTAGTAATCGGTGAACTTCGGCTTTACCTCAATCACCCCGTCCTGGGTCTCGACGTTGTAGCCGCTCATCCGGCTGTAGGTGGTGTCGGCGAAGCTGAAATAGCCGCGCGTCGAGTAGCGGTAGCCCACCAGTTGAATATTGGTGCCGGTATCCGTCAGCGACTTGTTATAGAGGAAACGTACCGACTGCCCCTGACGCTCGCTGTCATCGGGCAGGGTGGCGTTGGCCTGGGTGATATCCAGCGACAGCGCCCCCAGCTCCCCCATATTTTTGCCGACGCCGAGGTTAAAGGCGCGGTAGCGGTCCGCCAGCTGGGTGCCGCCGTACAGCGTCCAGCCCGCCGGGAGACCACGCAGCAGAGTCCCCTGGAAGAACGTCGGTTTTTCCTGCTGATTGCTGCCGCTGCGATACTCCCCGGCGGTGACGGCATAGCGGGTATGGCCCTCGCGCTGGAGCACCGGAACGGACGAGTAAGGGACGGTGAAGACCTGGCTGCTGCCGTCGGCCTCTTTGATGGTCACCTGCAGATCGCCGCCATTGCCGGCGGAGTAGAGATCGTTGATGGTGAACGGGCCGGGCGGCACCGTGCTCTGGTAAATCTCATAGCCGTTCTGCTTCACCGATACCTGAGCGGTGCCGCGGGCAATGCCGTGGATCACCGGGGCAAACCCCTTCTGGCTGTCCGGCAGCATATTGTCGTCGGAGGCAAGCTGCGCGCCGCGGAAGTTGATGCCGTCGAAGACGTCGCCGTTGGTGTAGCTGTCGCCGAGGGTCAGGCGCGAGCGCAGCAGCGTAATATCACGTTCAAGCCAGGTATTGATGTGCTGCCACTTGTTTTCACTGGTCGACGAGCTGCCGCCGCTGCTGTAGCTCCAGGTGGTGTTGTCGCGCAGGCGCCAGGCGCCAAGGTTCAGCCCGCTCTGCAGGTTCAGGTACGCGTAATTGCTGCTGCCGCCAACGTCGTTGTGCACGTTGTTGCCGGTGAAGTTGTAGTTCAGCAGGCCGGCGTTAATCCCGTGGTCCCAGAGCTCGGGCGGAATATAGCCGCGGGCGCGGTTGCCCATAAACGCCTGGGGTACGGTCAGATACAGCCGCTGCTGCCCGGCATCAAAGCGGGTCGTCGCGTCTTTAATCATCTCGGTTAACGGTACGCAGGCATCCGCCGCCAGGACGTCGATTCCGGCGATCGCTGAGGTATTCACGCCCATCCCGGCCAGCTGTCCGCGCGTCAGGCAGGGGGCCAGACCGTGGCCTTTTTCACCGGCATTAAACGTGACATCGCGGGTGGTCATATATCCGTCATTCAGATAGATATCGGCGCGGTAGGTGCCCGGCGGCAGCTCCTGGCCCTTTTCAAAGCCGGACAGATCCGCCACGGCGGCGGGATCGTCCGCCAGAAAGCGTGGGTTGAAATAGAGCTCCGCCTGGGCGTAAAAAGCCGGCGAGGCGAGTAAAAGAGCTAAGGGAATCTGCGCGAATGCGCGCGCAGATCCTGGAGTCATACGCCGGGAGCCCACGTGGTCGAGTCCATATTTCAGATGTGACATAGTCCCTCCGGTCCAAAGTCGCCCGGCCATCGTTATTTTTTTCGTTCAGGGGGGAGAGCGCTGCTCCCCGATCGGTTACTGCATGACGCCTTTCATGCGCGGGGTGAGTGCGCCGTAGTCGTTAATCGTCCGGTAGGTAATCTCGCGACCTGCATCGGACGGTAAACTGACGCTGGCTTCGTCCATCGGCGGGACCAGCGCATTTTTCAGCACCCGGGTGCCGGCGTTGAGTTCGGTGACCGTCAGGTAATAAGGGGTGGGGTTAATCAGCGTGAGCGCATTCCCGCTGCGGCGAAACGTCAGCTTTTCCGCGGCCTGATCCGGCGGCAGCGCCAGTTTAGCCGGGCGGTAATAGAGCTTAATGCGGCTGATGATCGCCAGCTGCAGGGTGTTATCGCTGAGCTTTGATTTGTCCATCGACGGGATCGCCTTGACGTTCATCCAGAACAGCGTTTCCCGATCCTGCGGCAGCTGGTTGTTGGTGGCATCAAGGATGCGCAGGGTATTCTCTTTCTTCCCCTGCATGGCGAACAGCGGCGGGGTGATAACAAAGCTTCCGTCCTTCGCGCCGTCGGCATTTTCCACCCAGGACTGGATCAGATAGGTATTGTCATCGTTATTCGTTACCGCCAGCTGCGCCTGTTTCTGCCCCGCCGGATAAATTACGCGGGTAGCACCCAGCGCCACGCCGGCCTGCGACTGAGTCGAAAAACCGGCGGTGGCGATCAGTAAAAGTCCCGCCAGTAAACCGCGCATCCCGCGCGTGGTAGCCAGTCTATTTTTCATATTTATCTCTTTCTTTCTCACGGTGATTTCCTGTTACCGGCGCTGATTACTGGTAGGTCAGGGAGAACCAGGCCTGAGCATTCGCGGCTCCTCCGGTGACCTGACTCCCGGTGGAACGATATTTAGCGACAAAATGCAGCGTGGTTGGCCCGGTGTGCAGCTGCGCCCATGCCCCTGCTGGCGCGTTGAGCGGGATCTGGCTGCCGGTTTTATCAAACAGGGCAACGCCAATGCCGGTAGCGATCCCCGGCCCCTCGCCAACCGAGAGGACATCCGGATTTTTACCATCGGCGACGCCGTGAAACGCCACGCCAACGCGCTGGCTCACGGCGGTACTGCACTCCTGTAGGTGAATATCGAAAGGGACGGGATTGGTGTCTTCCCCGGCCGAATGAAACCGATTGCTGCTGATTTGCCCCATCTTGACCGTCATCTGCCGGTCTCCCGCTTCAACGCGGCAGGACTCGGCAATGACGATCCCCTGGAAGCGCATGTTCCCGCCGGGCAACATCACCTCCCAGTTACCGGCCAGCGCCATCGGTGGTAGCAAAAATATCAACAGACCCGACTTCATCTTTTGCATCGTTATCACCCCAGTCTTATTTGGATAACGGGCCATCCTGGCCCGATGCGCCTCCTTGCCTGATGAAGAAATTACTCGTATTGCACTTTAAAGGTGGCGTCCGCGTTAGCAGTACCGGCCGTCGCGACACCGGTCGCAAAGTAGCGAGCCTGGAACGGGATGACGTTGGTACCATTGCTGAGGGTGGTTTGCGCGCCGAAAGTCGCGCCATCCAGCGCCAGCGGGGTACCGGTACGGTCAAGGATCTGTACGCCGACGTTAGTCGCGCCGCCCGCGGCAGAACCCTGCAGGGCCAGAACGGTTGGGTTGGTACTGTTAATCGCCGTGCCAGCAAAAGCAATGGCGGCCTTCTCGGAAACGGTGATATCGCAATCATTCAACTGGATGTTGAAGCCCACGGGAGAGCTGGTGCTGCCTGCGGTGGCGAGTTTCGCTGAACGAACCTGGCCTAACTGAACGGTCTGATCGAGAGAACCGGCATCCACTGCGCAGGCCGCATTCACCACTTCACCTTTAAAATGTACCGTGCCGCCGTTCACCGTAACGGGATCGGCTGCCAGGGCTGCAGTAGCGCTCAGGGACAGTGCTGAAAAAACGATAACGGCTAATTTGTTCATGGTAAAACTCCTGTGTATGAATAATCCTGAAGCGATGCTTCACTTAAAAAGACATTTATTGTTGAAAAATAAATTTTGAAACGTAATCCTATTTTTACAGCCTAATTTATTCATCAGGTTGCGACGGTGGGTATAAATAGTCTTAAGTTTCACGCCAAACTCTTCTGCGATCTCCTGGTTGCTTTCCCCTCTGCTCAACATGCTTAATATCTGCTTTTCACGCAGACTCAGCTGGAACTTAGTATGATAATTTCCTGCAGTTTCTTTCTTTAAAAAGAAATTCAGAATACTTCTGGTGTTACTCTTTTTGTCTAGTACCGTTACTTTGCCAAAGAGTTCGGACTTATAGAACGCTAAGTCGCTGGATGCAAAGGCGACAATGTTTTTATTCGAAAAATAAATCCACTCCGCACCGGGAAGGTCGTTAGAGTCCAAATCTATAATCAAAAAGAAATTGTCAATAAACTCTTCTCCAAGCAATTCAATCAGGCCCAGAGTAAAATATTTATCCTTAGATAAAATATTAGTTGATAGATTCATATCTGAACGCGATCTCATCCTTGGGTTGACCTTTAACTCAGCGTTAATAACACCATTCAGCGAATTGAGGGTAATCTAACATTGCCCGCCTCAATGAGACATGTCGCTGACGCTCTAAAAGATATAACGGCCATTAAGCTGTTTTTGTGTGGTGTTTTTGTTTGTATTTATATTTTTTATTGGTGTTAAATTTTGTTATTATATTTATTTGTAGTTTTTTATAAAGCAAAGATGATAGGGAGAGGTTATCATTAAAGCCTCAACAATAGCCCTGCTCTTTGTATTGGAATTTTCTTAGGGAATATTCCTTGTTAAAGGCGTGGGATTTTCTATCTTAGTGCAGCAAAAATTTTTAAGAGCTTCTGAAGAGCCCTATAGAGGTGACCCGAGTATACCTTTTCCGCTCGCATCAGAACGCTAATTCTGCAGGGGAAAATAGCATCGTATTTATTCAGAAGCGATGACGGATTGACTACGGAACCCAAACTGCCGTGCTGAAGCGATGGCCGGCAGTATAATTGAGGCGATGATGCAAAAGTCTTTTATAGCCGGGCTGGGATTCGGAGCGTGATATTAAGATACACGGGCTGAAAAGCATGGGGTTCGTTCGCAGCCTGTCTTCACCCTCGTTTGTCAGTGTAATGAATGGATATTAATGTGCCAGGGAGTTTTTTCTCTGCTATCGCCTGGAGGAGACGCCGTTGCAGAACGCATTTGGGGGTATTAAAGAAGGCGGTACGGCTGCCATGAGAGAGTGGAAAAGCAAAAAGCCCGCTCGAAAGCAGGCTTCTTAAATTTGGCTCCTCTGACTGGACTCGAACCAGTGACATACGGATTAACAGTCCGCCGTTCTACCGACTGAACTACAGAGGAATCGTGTGAACGGGGCGCATATTAACGATGACCATCCCCCTTGTCAAAGCCTGAATCACCTGCGCTTGTTCGTTTGCTGACAATTTCAACAGTGTGCCTGTTTTTCCGGCATTGGCCGGCCAGGTGCACCGTTGCAGTGCATTTATACCCCTAATGGGGCATACCGCAATCCGCTTACCGAGCAACAAAATCGCAGTTTGCTATCAGTATCCCTTATTACGCGGCCTGCAGCGGCATTTGCGTCTGTGGTAAAAAGCTGGCAAGCAAATTGCAAAACCTTCTGTATCTAAACGGCCAGTGTTGGTACTGGTGTTCCTTACAGGAGGCAAAATGAACTTAAGACGACTGAAGTATTTCGTGAAAATCGTCGATATCGGCAGTCTGACCCAGGCCGCTGAAGTCTTGCACATCGCACAACCGGCGTTAAGCCAACAGGTTGCGACCCTGGAAGGCGAGCTGGACCAGCAGCTGTTGATCCGCACCAAGCGCGGCGTCACGCCGACCGAAGCGGGCAAGATCCTTTACACCCACGCTCGCACTATCCTGCGCCAGTGCGAGCAGGCGCAACTGGCGGTCAACAACGTCGGTCAGACGCTAAGCGGCCAGGTGTCAATCGGTCTGGCGCCGGGGACGGCGGCTTCGGCCATTACCATGCCGCTGCTGCAAACGGTGCGTAATGAGCTGCCGGAAGTGATGGTCTATTTGCAGGAAAGCAGCGGAACGATCCTCAACGACAAGCTTATCGACGGTCAGCTGGATATGGCCGTGCTCTACGAACGCTCGCCGGTCGCCGGGATCGTCAGCCAGCCGCTGCTGAAAGAAGATCTCTACCTGGTCGGCACCCGGGATTGTCCGGGGCAGAGCGTGGATTTGACGGCGGTTGCGGAGATGAATCTGTTCCTGCCGCGCGATTATAGCGCCGTCCGCGCGCGGGTCACCGAAGCTTTCACCCTGCGTCGCCTGTCGGCAAAAATTATCGGCGAAATTGAATCCATCACCACCCTGACGGCGGCCATTGCCAGCGGCATGGGCGTCACCGTACTCCCGGAATCCGCCGCCCGTTCGCTGTGCGGCGCGGCTAATGGCTGGATGGCGCGCATCAGCACGCCGTCAATGAGCCTGTCGCTGTCGCTTAATATGTCGGCTCGCGGCAGCCTATCTCCGCAGGCGCAGGCGGTGAAGGAAATTTTGATGTCGCTGGTGAGTCGCCCGTCGCTGGAAAACCGTGAATTATTGTTAGTCAGTTAGGCTATATTCCTGGATGGAATAAGTTGCTGGTTTTTATTATTTGTTAGCAGGGACAACAGACTTTAACAATAGCGCCTATGTTATGTCTGATAGCCCGGAGGAAAGGGTGAACTTCCAGCAACTCAAAATTATTCGTGAAGCGGCCCGTCAGGATTACAACCTGACGGAAGTCGCCAATATGCTCTATACATCGCAATCGGGCGTCAGCCGCCATATTCGTGAACTGGAAGAAGAACTGGGGATCGAAATCTTTATCCGCCGCGGCAAACGTCTGCTGGGGATGACGGAGCCGGGCAAAGCGTTACTGCTGATTGCCGAGCGTATTCTTAATGAAGCCAGCAACGTTCGCCGCCTGGCTGACCTGTTTACTAACGATGCCTCCGGCGTCTTAACCATCGCCACCACCCATACCCAGGCGCGCTATAGCCTGCCGCCGGTGATTAAAGCCTTCCGTGAACTCTTTTCCGACGTGCGTCTTGAGTTAGTTCAGGGGACGCCGCAGGAAATTGAAGCGCTGCTGCACAACGGCGGCGCGGATATTGGTATCGCCAGCGAGCGTCTGAGCAACGATCCGACGCTGGTGGCTTTTCCCTGGTTCCGCTGGCACCACAGCCTGCTGGTCCCCAAAGATCACCCGCTGACCCAGGTGACGCCGTTAACCCTCGATGCCATCGCCCGCTGGCCGCTCATTACCTATCGTCAGGGAATTACCGGCCGCTCGCGTATTGACGAAGCCTTTAACCGTAAAGGACTGATGCCGGATATCGTATTAAGCGCTCAGGACTCCGACGTCATCAAAACTTACGTCGAACTGGGGCTGGGAGTTGGGCTGGTAGCGGAACAGTCAGGCGACGCGCGCGAGTCTGATACCTTTACGCGTCTCGATACCCGCCATTTGTTTGACGCCAATACCGTCTGGCTGGGCCTGAAGCGCGGGCAGCTGCAGCGAAACTACGTCTGGCGCTTTATTGAACTGTGCAACGCTGGGCTGTCGCTGGAGGAAATTAAACGCCAGGCGATGGAGCCGGAAGAAGCGGCGATTGATTATCAGATTTAGCAGGATGATAAATCAGATATGAGATAGCAAACGAAGCTATAATTTATTCACGATTATCGCCACAAAGGAAGGGAAATTGTGCGGCGTGTGAAACTGCTTTGTTCTCTTATTATGATCCTCACCAGCCAGAGCGCTCTGGCGGTGAGCTACCCGTTGCCGCCGGAAGGAAGCCGCCTGGTGGGCAGTCCGCTGACCATCACTATTCCGCAACATAATACCCAGCCGCTGGAGGCCTTCGCCGCTCAGTACGGCCAGGGTCTGAGCAACATGCTTGAGGCCAACCCCGGCGTCGACGTATACCTGCCGAAATCGGGTTCCACGCTGGTGGTGCCGCAGCAGCTTATTCTGCCCGCCACGGTACGCCAGGGCATTGTGATCAACGTTGCAGAAATGCGTCTCTACTACTATCCACCTGAAGGCACAACCGTTGATGTTCTGCCGATTGGCATTGGTCAGGCAGGACGCGAAACCCCGCGTAACTGGGTCACCGCCGTGGAGCGTAAGCAAGAGGCGCCAACCTGGACGCCAACCGCCAATACCCGTCGTGAATACGCCAGTCGGGGCGAAAGCCTGCCCGCGTTTGTGCCGGCCGGGCCGGATAACCCAATGGGGCTGTATGCGATTTACATCGGCAGGCTCTACGCGATTCATGGCACCAACGCCAATTTCGGTATCGGCCTGCGCGTGAGCCAGGGCTGCATCCGCCTGCGTAACGACGATATCAAATACCTGTTTGATACCGTTCCGGTCGGAACGCGTGTGCAAATCATCGATCAGCCGGTGAAATATACCGTCGAGCCGGACGGCAGCCGCTGGGTTGAAGTCCACGAACCGTTGTCGCGCAACCGCGCGGAGTATGAATCGGACCGTAAGGTGCCGCTCCCGGTCACGCCGGCGCTTCAGGCCTTTGTGAAGGGGGAGGGCGTGGATGTGAATCGCGCGGAGCAAGCGCTTGAACGCCGCTCCGGTATGCCGGTGGCGATTGGGCATTCAGCTATGCCGGCAGGTAGCGGATTTTAACCTTTTCCGCCACGCTGAACGGTTTCTGCGCGCCCGCGGGTGCCGGGCGCTATTGGTCGTCGTGGAGATTCATGTTGGGTATTTAGCTTCATCTCTTTGAGCTTAACCAAAGGGATGTTTTTTAAATGCGCTATGGGCTTCATATAATTCAGCAGCGGATTGAATATGATTAAAGTCTCCCGCATAAACCACGTGGGGGATCATCGACTGAATAAATGTCCAGATTACCGTACTCGTTACTGCCACCTGATCGGGGACCGCGGCCGCCGAACGGTTTTCCAGCAGGGTATTCCACTCCCTGCAGGCCGCCAGCAGCTGAATCGTGATGCGCTCTATCCACGGATTATGCTGCTTTTCCGCCGGGCGCAGGTTGTGTTCATACACGTTCTGCACCGCCTTTTCACCCGCGGCGAGAATAAAGCCCAGCGTTTGCAGATCGCTTGCCTGCGCCAGTGGATCGACCGGCAGCAGCTTGCGCGCCGGGGAGGCCTGGCCTTCAAAATAGGCCAGTATCAGCGACGAGTCCATCAGGCGAATTCCGTTATCCAGCAAAAGCGTCGGCGCTTTTACCGCGGGATTGATGCGGGAAAACGCGTCAAAGCTGCTGAATACCGACAGCGGGTGACTTTCAAACTCGACGCCGTAGAGTTCAAGAGAAATCGCCACGCGCCTGACATAAGGCGAATCCATCATGCCGATAAGTTTAATCATGATTCCTGTTTTCCTGTCTCTGTGAAATGACGCATCTCAATTCATTAATACGAATGGGGACTCAGTAGCGGCGGGTTAACGCTTCATCACCGGTGGTGAACAGACATTACAATAAATTGTGCATAGCGAATATCATCGGTATCTAACGGATCGGGTTAGTATTACTGACAGGTTGTTGGTCACGTATATTGAGTTAAGCTGCGGGAGTGAAGCATGTCGGATTTTCCACCTATTGCCAGTTTGCGTAGTTTTGAAGCCGTGGCCCGGCTTGGCAGCGTGACGCTGGCGGCGAAAGAACTTCACGTTACGCATTCAGCCATCAGCCAGCAGATTAAAGTGCTGGAGGAGATGGTCGGCTTAAAGCTGTTTATCCGTCACGGTCGCGGCGTGCAGATTAATGAAGACGGGCGGCTCTATGCCTTACAGGTCCGCGAGGCGTTGCATCATATCGCTGATGCCACCCGGCTGGTGCAGGTCAAACCGAGAAGGCAGGAGCTGACGCTGGCGATGGTACCCTCCTTTGGTAGTCACTGGTTAGTGCCGCGACTGGAGCGGTTTCGGGCGACATATCCCCATATCTCGCTGCGCATACAGGCGAGTCTGGCGATCGCCGACATGCAGCAGGAAGGGATTGATATGGCGATCCGAATGGGCAAAGGCGACTGGGAAGGAATGGAAAGCCATTATCTTTTCGCCGATGAGCTTATCGTCGTGGCCGCGCCATCCTATAACGACGGCGCGCTTCCCCGAACACCATCAGAGATAGCGAAGAGTAAAATTATCTTCTCGATGGAGTCGTGGAAAACATGGTGCGTTAATGCGGGACTTGAAAGAGAGATTGTGCCCGGCGGTTTGTGCATCAACGACTCGAACCTGGTTCTGGAGGCCGTCCGGCTTGGTAAAGGTATCGCGCTGGAACGCCGCTCGTTAGTCCAGGAAGCGCTCTGCAGAGGCGAACTGGTCCAGCTTACGCCTTTCACCGCCCCATATCCGTGGCCTTACTGGCTGGTGTCGCCACAGGCCGCTGAACAGAAAACCGAAGCCGTTCTGTTTAAGGCCTGGCTTGATGAGGAGGTTGCTGCATGGGGTCAACAAACTGACGCGCTGGAAAAGAAACATCCGCGAGACGGAAACCGTCGCTCCCGCCCGGAGGCGGGATACCCTGAGAACATTCATAACATGGGTGATGTCGATGAATAAAAATATTCTCCAGCAATAGAATTTGAAAAGGCGAGTGAAAATAATCTGGCTTAAAAACCGACCTTATAACGCGCTTTTGTCTTGTCGATACGCCTGATGCCTCTTCGGTTTTGTCGTCCGGTCGCGATCCCGCGCCATTAACGCTGCCCGGTTCCGTTTTACCGGCGCAGCGCGGGCGCTAAATACCGCTAAACCAGTTATAGCCCTGATCCTCCCAGTAGCCGCCGGGGTTGGTATCGCTGACGAAAATGGCGGCGATATGCTTGGCGTTTTTGAACCCCAGCTTGGTCGGCACCCGCAGTCGTAGCGGAAAACCATACTCCGCCGGCAGCGACTTACCGGCAAAATCCAGCGCCAAAATGGTTTGCGGGTGCAGCGCGGTGGCCATATCAATACTGGAATAATAGCGATCCGCGCACTTAAAGCCGACATAGCGCGCGTTGAGGTCGGCGCCGACATGTTGCAGGAATAGCTTTAGCGGTACGCCGCCCCATTGACCAATTGCGCTCCAGCCTTCAATGCAGATCAGCCGGGTGATCTGGCTCTGTTGCGGCAGACGCTGTAGCTGTTCCAGCGTCCACGGCGCTTTTTTCTCCACCTTACCGGAGACTTCCAGACGATAGTCGAACAGATCGACTTCCGGCGCGTTATATTGCGGATAAAAAGCGTTAAACGGAAAGGGGTGGGTAATTTGATCCGGACGGTAAGTCTGGGCCAGGCGCTGGCCGCTGAACAGCCAGGACTGGACCCGATCGTTCCAGCGCGACATAGCCCACAGCACTTTGTCGACTTGATCGCCATCCTGCATGTTGCATCCGGTCAGCATCGCCACGCCTCCCAGCGTCAGCCCGGATCGCAGGAGTAATCGGCGCTGCACATTTACCAGCTGTTTTTTCTGATCCGGCTCGAGCGCGGGCGCCCGGCGGGTTGGCGCTTTACCCTTCATGTTTGCCTCCTGACAGCATGGCCCACAGGGTGGAAGGTACGATTAACACCATCAGCACATGGATAACGACGAACAGTCCGATGCCCGCCATGGCGCAGAAGTGGACATAGCGCGCGACAGGAAAACCGCCAAACAGCGCCACCAGCCAGTAGAGCTGTACCGGTTTCCAGATAGCCAGCCCGGAGAGCACCAGCAGCAGGCCGAGCGCCATAACGCCGAGGTACATAAGCTTTTGAATCGCATTGTAATGGCCGAGGCGGTGGTTCAGCCGCAGCGTTAAGGTCAGCCAGATATCCTGCCGGAGCGCGGCCAGACGTAGCGGCAGCAGGTCGCGGCGTAGATGGCCGCTGAACAGACTCCACAGCAGGTAGCAAACAGCGTTAACGACCAGCAGCCACATCACCGCCAGGTGCCAGCCAATCGCGCCGCCCAGCCAGCCGCCCAGGGTGAGGGAGGGCGGAAAGCGGAAGTCGAACAGCGGCGAAGCGTTGTAGATTTCCCAGCCGCTCATGAACATACCGATCATGGCGACCAGATTCACCCAGTGGGTGAGCCTGACCGGCCAGCGATGTACTGGCCGCGACGCGTTGGTTTTCATGCACGTCTCCTGGATTACATCGGCGGTACGGTGCCGTCTTTTCCGGCGGAAATGCGGGTGGCGACGCGTTCGCCTTTATCGTTAGTGGCGGAGAACAGCACGATATGCGTACCGGGCTTCAGCAGGCCGCGATCGCCGGGATTGATGGTCACTACCGGCGTATCGTCAGGGACGATGACGTTTTTTTGCCGATCGCCGTATTTAACGGTTAGCGTGCGGCCGTTGGCGTTTACCAGCTTGCCGATGGTGCCGTTGGTCATGGTGTTGATTTTACCGTCCGCGGACTCCCACGGAGAATGCCCTTCGCCCGTGCCGCGGAGGCTGGCGGCAAACACGTGTACTTCCAGCGCCTTCAGGCTACCGTCGGCCTGGGGGACCGCTGCGGTGCCGATAAAGCTGTCCGGCTTGATATCGTCGATCGAACCTTTGGCGACGCTAAAAACCTGCGTTTTGTCGTTGAGCTTTACGTCGACCTTTTCCCCTTGACGGTTGCTGATTTGCAGAGCGGTATCCGAGACCTGATCGATGGTGCCGCGCAGCGGCGTGATAGCTTTAGCCGGCGTCTGCGCCGCAGTGGCTATGCCGCTGCAGAGCATCAGGGTAGACAACAGTAAACCGGCAATACGATGGCGTGTATGCATGACATTCTCCTGTGATGGTTTGCCGGTTAAGCATGGCCAGGGGATCGGGACAACACCATGTCCGTTTGATGACATTAATGTCATCAAGCCGCGGCGCAGAAACTGTTAATCTGTCCGCAGACGTGAAGAGGTGGTAAGCATGCGCATATTAGTGGTGGAAGATGATATCGGGACCGGTAATTACCTGAAAAAGGGGTTAACGGAGGCCGGATACGGCGTTGATTTGGCGCGCGACGGTACCGACGGCTTATTTCGGGCGCTGGAGTATGGTTACGATGCGATAGTGCTCGACGTCATGCTGCCCGGGCTTGACGGCTGGCAGATTATTGATGTTTTACGCAAGAAAAGCGATGTGCCGATACTGTTTCTTACCGCCCGCGACGAGGTGCAGGACCGTATTCATGGCCTGGAGCTGGGGGCGGACGATTACCTGGTCAAACCTTTCTCCTTTACCGAACTGGTGCTCAGGTTGCGTACGCTGTTGCGCCGCGGAACCGTACGGGAATCCGATCGCTATGAAATTGCCGACCTGCATATTGATGTGCTGCGGCGCAGAGCCACCCGTCAGGACACCGTGATACCGCTGACCAACAAAGAGTTTATGCTGCTGCATCTGCTGGTCCGGCGTGAAGGAGAGGTGCTGTCGCGCACCATGATCGCCTCGCAGGTATGGGATATGAATTTCGACAGCGACACCAACGTGGTGGATGTGGCGATCAAACGCCTGCGCGCCAAAATCGACCGGCCGTTCGATATCAAACTTATTCATACCGTCCGCGGCATCGGCTACGTTTGCGAGGTTCGTTGATGAACGTGCTGGCTCGCCGTTGGCAGGCGACATCGCTGACGTTGCGAAGCGCCGTTCTGTTTGCCCTGGTTGCAGCGCTGGTGGTCAGCGCCGCTGGCGGATACTTATATCACGCCATGCGTCAGGAGATGATTCACCGTAGCGATCTGCAGGTGACCGGGCGCATAGAATATTACCGAAACGTACTCAGTAAACGCTTTCCGCTGGAGCGGCTGGTGGCGAACACTGGGATGTTCGAAAACATGTTGGGCAACGAGCAGGACGTTTTAATCTTTCGTATTCCGGGACAGGCGCCGTTAATTAATGTGAATCCTGCCAGGGTTCAATTACCGTCGGTGACGCCGACGCCGGCGGATCGTCCGCAGCGCCTGAATGAGGTACAGAGCGGAATGACCGGGCAGGGGGTTCCGCTGCGTGTGGCGTCGGGGCTGGTGACGCTGGAAGATGGCAGGGTACTGCAAATTTCTGTCGCGCATGTGATGGTAAATGAACAGAAAATGCTGGCGCGCTACCTGTGGCGCGTCATCGCGGCGGTGGCGGTGGCCTTTCTGGCGATTGCGCTGCTGGGCTACTGGGTGATGCGTCGCGAGCTGCGGCCATTAAGGCGTATGGCCGCAGAGGCGGCGATCATCACGCCCAGTACGCTGGCGACTCGCCTGAGCGAACAGGACGCGCCGCAGGAACTGCAGCAGCTGATTGTCTCCTTCAACGCCATGCTCGACAGGCTCAACGAAGGCTATCAGCGCCTGACGCGGTTTTCCGCCGATCTGGCCCACGAGATCCGCACACCGGTAGGGGCGCTAATGGGCCAGTGTCAGGTGGCGCTGTATCAGCCTCGCAGCGTGGAGGAGTATGAAACGTTGCTCTCCAGCAACATGGAGGAGTTGGAACGCATTTCACGCATGGTGGAAAATATTCTGTTTCTGGCGCGCGCCAGCCATGCGCAGTCGGTGCTGAACTGCCGGGAACTGGATATTGCTCAGGAGCTACAGCGTGTCGCGGATTATTTCGAGGGGCTGGCGGAGGAGCGCGATATTCAGCTGATTTGCGAAGGCGAAGGGCAGCTGTGGGCCGATGCGATGCTGTTCCAGAGGGCGTTAAGCAATCTGGTGGCCAACGCGGTTCGCTATGCCGATGAAGCGAGCCAAATCATCTTACGAGCCGGCATGGAAGAAAACCGACAGGTCATCCAGGTGATTAATCAGGGCCCGCCGATTTCGCAGGTACATCTGGAAAAGCTGTTTGAGCGTTTCTATCGCGCAGACGCCGCGCGCAGTAGCCATGCCAGCGGGCTGGGATTGTCGATCGTACGCGCAATTATGACTCTGCACGGCGGTGAGGCTCGCGCTCAGTGCCTGTCGCAGCAGCCGGGCGCGCAAATTGTTTTCAGCCTGATTTTCCCGAAACGCTCAGCGTAGCGGTAAACAAAAATCCCGCTTAGTTTCCATAAGCGGGCTTCTTAAATATAGCTCCTCTGACTGGGAGCGCCTTTGCCATTAACGGGCTGATTGAAAAGCTACATCCCGAAATTAGGGTTGTCGAGACTCTCTGAGTTGCAGGCGGGAGACCGAGAGAACGCCAGTGACGCGCGACAGCTCAGCATGCACTGTGCCAATACCTGAACGGCTTTTTCGGGACAGGTCGTAAAACGGTGAATCCCTTGCATGTTATTCACTGAAATAGCCGAATGCGTCTTCAGCTTTGCAGTAACGACGCATGAATCTCGTGTCCCATCTCTCCATAATCAATTTTATAGGTTTACACCTATATAGCATTTGACCTATATTGATTTGGAGGTCCCGTGTGGATGATTAAAACAACGGATACGTTTGAGCGCTGGTTTACCTCGCTCAACGATACCGATAGGGCCAGGGTGCTTGCAGCGTTGTTGGTCCTGCGAGAAAAGGGGCCGGGTTTGTCCAGACCTTATGCCGATACGCTGAGAGGCTCCCGCTACAGCGACATGAAAGAGTTGCGTATTCAGAGCCGGGGCGAGCCGATACGGGCATTTTTCGCTTTTGACCCGGCCCGTACCGGCATTGTGCTTTGTGCCGGTAATAAGGTTGGCAATGAAAAACGTTTTTACGATGAGATGCTCCCTGTTGCTGAGCGGGAATTCACGAACTGGCTGAAGACATTCAAAGAGAAGGAGTAACGCGATGGGCAGAACGTTGGAACAGCTGATGGCGGATGAAAAACCGGAAGTCGTGGCTGACGCCCGGGCTATGGCGGCGGACATCCTGCTCAACATTCACCTTGCAGAACTGCGTGAGAAAGTACAGAAAACGCAGGTCGAAATGGCGCAGGCGCTGGGCATCAGGCAACCTACCGTTGCAGGCATGGAAAAACCAGGCCGTGACCTGAAGCTTTCCACGCTTAAACGCTACGTTGAAGCCACCGGCGGCAAGCTACGTCTTGATGTTGAGTTGCCGGATGGTTCTCACTACGGATTTGAACTGTAAACCGTGAGCGGTTGAGCAGCGGAACGGTCAGCATGAAAAGCTCGACAAGGTGGCCTTCACGCTTTTGCTGATGCCCCTCCGGCGCAGCCCGGATACGGAAGCTGCACCGCATTTCGTTTATCCAATCCGCGGTAATTCTTTGAACCACCAAAACAGTTTTCTATTATCGGCCTTCTTTGTTACGCACTAAGCTCCCGCCGTTCTGAAAACGCTGGAACTGTCGACGGACAGCGAAGTCGGCATGACCATTAATAATGGCTGCCTGATTATTGAACCCCAGAAACGGCCCCATTATTCGCTTGAGGAACTGCTGGCGCAGTGCGATCCGCACGCCGAAATGAGCGAAGAGGATCGGGAATGGATTGATGCGCCTGCGGTGGGCAAGGAGATCCTGTAAATGGACAGAGGAGAAATCTGGCTCGTTTCACTGGATCCGATTGCAGGCTACGAGCAAAGCGGAAAACGTCCCGTGCTTATCGTATCGAAGGCATCGTTTAACAAGCTGACCCGGCTACCCGTTGTTGTTCCCATCACCAGCGGTGGAAACTTTGCTCGCACGGCAGGTTTCACCAGTTTCACTGGCAGGGGCAGGGACAAAAACGATTGGCGTTATTCGCTGCGACCAGCCCAGAACCATTGATATGGCTGCCCGGAATGGCATGCGGCTGGAAAGCATACCAGACGCTATGGTAAATGAAGTGCTTGCCAGGCTGGATGCTATTTTGAGTTAACGCCAGGATGCAGAAAAGCAAAAAGCCTGCTTCAAAAGCAGGCTTTTCAAATTTGGCTCCTCTGACTGGGATCGCCTTTGCCAGTAACTGGCTAATTATTAAGCTAAATCAGAAATCCCCTTCTGTCAAGACCACCAGAGTGACCACCAATGACACAGGTGACATAAAACTAGTTTGAGTTCCCCACTCTGAATGTGGTGAATCGCCAAGGATTATCTATTCATCATTACTGCTCTCAAACTCAATAACAACGGAGGGGGCATCAAGTAACCCACCTAATCTGACCCCATTAGTAGGGATTACGTTGGCACAATTAACAGGATCAATTATGAGCCTGATTTCATCCGACTGACCTGTTTCAAGTCCTGACACAAGAGCCAGAATAAAGTTGCTTCCACGTTCCTTAGCGCGTAAGTACTCATTGTTAGACATCTCTATCTGGTTCTGGGGACCACGGCCAGTGGCTTTCATTTCGATAAACTGTTTCCAGTCAATAACGGCATCGGCACCCACACCATGATTGCGTCTGAAATCAATAATCCTCTGATCGTCGGTTGTGTCCAGAGCTTGGGAAAGTAGCTCCCAAGCTCTCTGCTCAAGATCTGCGTTGGTATAGGCAACCGGTGCGGGAACTGATGAACTTGGACCTCGTTGGGGCACTGGCGGGGTATTTTTCAGTCCTCGGGATCCTCCACGGGTGGCTGTAGATTTTGAGGGTGCAGCCTTGGTCTGCAGCGAAGCTCCGACCATAGCACCTACCGATGGCTTCAGTGTTCTTGGCTTCGCTCCAACTGATCGGCTCTTCGGTGGAGTAACGTTAATTTTGTGTTTTACCGAACCGTTAATATTGGTGATTATATCTTCCATGGCTTCAGTACGAGCCTCGTCACTCGCAAGGCGGATTGCTTCTGCCGCTGAGTGACAGCTTTTTTGCCAAGCAAGAACCCATTCGCCATCAATTCGCCGACGTTCTTTTGCAGGAAACAGAGAAGCAATAAGCCATCCTCCAGAATCACGATTGCCGATTGCGTCATTATAAAAATGGAAGACTTCGGATTGGTTCAAACTCACGGCATTAAGAGCAACTTCAATAAATCCAGCAGGGAACTCTGAAGACAATGCACGCACTGTGATGGGGTGCTCGTAAATATAGAGCTGAGTATTCCTAAGAGTATCCCAGCTTATAACGAGTTTTTCACGTAATTCAGGGGTACTTCTGGCAAGCTCATTTGACAGGTGTTCAACAGCATGCCCAAAACGTAATCTTTCCTGGTCACCACGCTCTTTAGCGTAGGAATTATTACCGAGAATCTGAAGTTCAGGATTCAGTTCTTTTACTCTAAGTGCTTTAACCAGTCTAGGGAAATCCTGTATATCACAAGGCGGTATCCAGCAATGAAGGGTAGGAAGCCTCTTACTTAATTGCTGCCGAAGCTCTGGATTGTCCACGTAGTGAATTGGGCGTTGAGTTACCCAGCCAGTCGAGCAGAACAGTGGTAGTACCCGTAACTTATCTTTATGGTAGCGCTCTGCATGCTCCAGCAATTTCTCCATGTAACGATAAACATCCATAAGCTGAGATTCTATTCTTGAATCATACTGTTCACGAGTCAGTTCCCGACAGCATTGGATACAGTCATCAATGCCTGGTTCGGGGATATTCAGTGTACGCCAAAGGTTTTGGCAATTTGACGACGAGCCTCCAGGCACAAAAAGTCGCTGGCCATGGAAAATATCTAGCCCTCTAAGTAATTCGTTTGGTTTAGCCCATCCTTTTGAGGGCACATAAACGAGTCCTTTTCCCTCTAGAAAGCGACTCCTGAGCTCCTGGATAGTGAGTTCGCCCACTTTCGATGAAAAATATGACTCGGAAGAAGGACAGCGTTTTGCAATTGCACGGTAAATCGACTGTGTTTGAGTCTGATCTACCATTCTCGGGCTGTCACGTAAGGCCTTAAGTTGAGTTAGTAGGTCACTGATTCTGACATCAGTAATGATGCCTAATGCGGTTAAAAAATCGAGATCAATATCCTTGGCATTTACCCCGCAGATGAAGGTCTGGTAAAGCGTTTGAGTCTCTGGGGTCTTCAACACAGCAATATTAGAAAAAACAGTTTCTCCTTTACCGACCGCAACCCAATCGACACTTCTTAGTGTATTCAGCCACGCAGCTGTGACATTTCCCTTTTTATAAAAGTACTTAATCGCTTTGTGAAGGGAGGGGACCATTGAGACATGGGCATACAGGCGATGCCAGTTTTTGGAAAGGGTATGGACCAGCGCAGGACTTCGCTGTTTCGCGTGCTGCTTAGTGGCTTCCTTGATATTTTGAATGACATGCTCAAGATCTGGTGATTCATAGTCGTAATCAACCAGCTCAGCTCCATGTTCCCTGAGTTCTTTTTTACGGAGCTCTGTTCCCCAATAGAGGTTTTCATTCACTTTCTCTATACGAGGTGATGATTCAACCCCAAGCAGGAATAGAAACTTTCTGGCTCCCCGAGATTGTGTTCCATCCTCGCGTTTGCGTTTTGCTCCTTTGGTGATGTTAGTTTTCAAAATGGCTTCATATTTGGCTCCAACCCATTGAATACCATCTGTTTTCCCGGCGGCATCAGGCCACGTTGAGTTTTCACCATCTAGGGTTTTACACAGATAGCTTTCTGAGAGGCGCACTTTTTGTCGGAGCATCCGAACACCATCATAGACATATCCATCCAGTTTGAGAATAGTGCCAATTTTAGTCCCTATAACCTTTGCTTCGGTGTCCCGTAGATAATCAAATTTGTCCCGAAGTAAGCGGAGCTCATCTTCAGATATTTCAATGCTGCTTTTTTCGAATTTCTCTGCAAAGGCATTCAGTTCGATAGCTGTGTCGGTTTGGCTGACAAAAGCGGCGTGGTTATCCAGCCATGCAATGACTGGTTCGCCAGTACTCTTATCAGCATAATCTGAATGCAGTCGTTCCATCAGCCCCCAGTGTAAAGAAAAATCAGAAGGGCTGTTCAAAACCAGAGGGATTGAAGTTTGCGCTTTCGGTTTGCAGGAAACTGGTTCATTAAGATGAGAAAGCAGGAAGGGACGTTCAAATAATTCGGTATTTTCATGATTCTCAACAAGGCATGCCCCTGCATTGACCCACCATGCCGCAGGTTTAAAATTGAATATCCGGTTTTCCATGGCATCAAGTAATTCACCTGTATCGACAAGTCTTGACACATTGAGTTCATCCATAACACTACGCCAGCGATCCTGGCTATCCCGGGTACTTCTATGTAAAGCATGCAAACCTTTATGAATGAGTTCGACATCCTCTTCGGTCAGAAAACCAGTTAGTATGTCTTCTTCGTAACTGAGATCAGAAAAAGGATAATTACCTAAAGGTAGTTGTATCAGGGCATGCTGAGATAACCATGTTCTGGTTGTTTTTAGCGCGGCTAAAAAACGCTTGTTAAGAATTGAGCTACGGCCTGGATCTACGCCCTCAATAGAGAGTGGAATGAGATTCCATGCCGTTTTGGGGCTGGTAATTAGCATCCCAGCGGCTATATTTCCAACGACTTCTGCAGTTCGATCTATTAACCATCGATTCCAGTCATTTTCTATAATGGACTCACGTGACGTACTAGGATCGAATTGTGCATCTAATGAAAAAGGGAGCGTTGAGGGAATATCGGTACGAAAGCCAATGAAGATTCCTGAGTTAACCGGCTGTGACGAAATGGCGATTGAAATATCTGTTTCTTCACTACGTGTTTTATGAGCTGGGTGTAAATGTTCAGGAACGGCTACCGATGCTCGCCAGACAGTCCAGTCATCTTCTTTACTTTTAGCGTATCGATATTGCAGCTTTCTGATTCCCGGGTGTTGCAGCTCATAACCAGTATCCTTCCAGCTTGAAAAATCCAGCGAGCGTTCGCTTTTTATACTGCCATCCAGTTCACACCATTTTAATTGGCTTACCGAACTTAGAAACAGTAATCCTTCATGGCGCCATGAATCAAACCATTCAATGAGCTCAGCATCATCAAAGGCTGAATTAAGATCTGCGACAATCAGCGTATGGTGTCCCGGGTCATAAAAACCAGGAAGAGCTGGTTCAGGTGGCAAGCGGTTAAAATCTAGTTGATTACATGAAAAATGGTAAGGCGCAGAGTGTACGGAAATTGAGTCGGCAATGCGCAAAAGAGTTTTCATCCCGATCCCAAATCGGCCACGTTGGTCTATTCTATTGGTCTTGGAAGTTTGGTAAGGAAGAACCATCCCAAGAACGTTGAGGCAGGTTACTGGAGTGCCATTGTGGACAAGCAGTAGCTGTTTACCTGCTTCAGTTGATCTTAGTCCAAACCATACCTTAGTCGCCCTTACATCATCTGCGTTCTGAATAATTTCGATGATACCCTGGAAGGTTGCCACCGCTAGATCTTCTGCGCTTGCAGCCGCACCCTTAACCATTTTTTTGAGTATACCGGCGGCGTTTTTAAGTTCGCCTGCAGCAGTGTCGATCATGGCATCTGCAAACTCGATGGTTCTGGGATCATGGATATGAACTGCTGCGGGATCATTATCAATGATAAGCCGGGCGGCATTTTGACCTTTAAGAGTATCTGAAATGTCTGGTGTATTACTGGTGTCTTGCGGAAGGGACATATAGAAAAAGGCTCGCTGAAATTGAAAACAAAGGCGGTTATCCTGCTAGTAGGCTAACCGCCATACCTGTTTTGTTAAGATGATGGGGCAGTTGTTCACTATCACTTCGCTCTATCCACATTGTACAGCACTTTTTTTGAGCAAGGGGCTCACCATGCCCCAGTTACGTAACCACGGGTTACAACCACGGAGGTGAAGGCGTCAGGAAAGAAGACTGGACATGTCATTGGTCGTTCCTGTGTATTGAGCTCCATGGCAAGTACTAGCGTGCAGACCCGGATCTGGAAGGCGGTCGGTAGGCGTCGGGATACAGAAGTATGGCGATAGCCAATCCTATTATGGATGAGCAAACAGCGAACTTAGAGCTGCGCGATCTGCAAAGCTGAGACGCAATGATTTATTTCGTCTATTATCCATTTGTATAAATGACTGCATTCGGCAAAAAGCGGTTAACTTGTGTTCACGACTGCTGGGTGATTCAATCGAAATATTGCTTTTACCTGGACTATTGAGAGCAGCATAAAGTGACAATAAATATTGCAGATGACCTGCCAATGACTTCTATTAGGAATAGCGCTGTAGTATTAGCAGGTTTTGCATGTGTTGTCTTGATTGGCTGAGCTGATGTCCGATTTCTGCAAATCTTCTCGCAATGCAAGGATGTCATGATGAGTATTACTAGCCTATCTGATGCAGGTGGGCCTGCGGCAAGGCAAGGCTTCAAGTATCAGGATCGCGTAGCTGTTAGTTTCATCTTCAAGATGCTCCGAGACAGCAACTACTCTCAAGTGGAATGCGAGACAGCGGATGATATCGTGGCTGTATTCCAATGCGAGGGCCAGATTCTAAATGAATACATTCAGGTCAAAACAACCGAAAGTGATGGCAAATGGAACTTGAAAGAGATAACGGCGTTAGATGGCAGCAAGGCTAATTCTTCGCTTCTGCATAAATCGCTGAAATGCGATGTACGTCCAGGTATTGCCCGTTTCCGAATCGTGACCAAGCGCGACGTCGCAAAAATTCTTGAAGGATTCAAGAAAGAGATAGATAAGCGTGTTCTGCCTGACATAACCACGACCCGAGGTATGGCACTGTGCAAGACGTTTAAAACTTTTGTCTCACCTCAAAAAAGGAACTTTTTGTACTGGGCGGAAAACTTTGTCTGGCAGGTGTACGGTGATGTTGAGGCGTTGGAGGCCGTCAATATAAAGGCTTTGTCCCAGCTTGCGGAGGTGCTTGGAAATCGTCCCAACTTCACGCAACTAAAGGCAATTTACGAAGAATTTTTAGAGATTGCTGACAAAGCGGCCACGGCTAGCGTGAAGACAGCTGCAGCATCTAAGATCATCCTTCGAGATCCGACGCTGGCTTACCTCAGAAAATTATTAGACGAGGCTGATGACAAGTCAACAGCCACATCCAAACCATATAAAAAGCGTCCGGATCCGTTCTTGGTCGAGTTTCACGCCAACACTAAAGAGGGCTTATTGCACTCATTTTCTGGTTTTGACGTGCGCTATGCACTTAAGAAATGGCGGCACGAAAATTACGCAAAGCATCTCATCGAATGGCTACCTGAGTTTTCCCTAAAGGCCAGTGAAATCGTAAACATCCTCGCGCATAACGCCAAAGCGATCCTGGCTAGGTCAATCAGTACCTTCAGCGACAGTGAGCTTCCGCGCGATAGGCTCATTGCAGAACTAATTCTGCACTCCATCCTGCGCAGTCGCCAAGACAGCGAGCCCGTTGCGTGCAAAGTATTCTACAAATCTGCTGACAAGCTTTCAGAATTTGGCAATGCTCACATCGTTCAGATGCCTGATCAGGATGATCAGTTGTGGCTAGGTCTTGCCCGCTTGATCAAAGCAAATGATATGGATACAACCCTAGAGCAAATTCGCGAAATTCTTGACGAAACGATCTCAGAAACCGTGCTGTCGGCAGAGCGAGAAATCATTATTTCTTTACGCGAACCTTTACATCACCAGCCAAAAGCAGATTCCTTCAACCAAGCTCTGCATCGAAATTCTCCTGTCGATGACATGCTGAATATTCTCTGCTTCCCTATCTTGTTGACCTACGATAGTGCAGCGCTTTCGTCAGGCTGGCTCACTGATTACGTAGACAACCTCAAGATAGAGATCGAAACCCACTTCAGAACGTTCACCTCGGAACTGCCGGAGAACATCAAACAAGTGAAGGTGCACATCTTTTTGGTGCCTATGGAAAGCATTGAACATCTGACCAAGGCTTTCAACTCTTACTGCGAAAAGCTGGAAGAATTATAGGCATAACTGATACATGCTCTCCGGATTACGGAGCAGAAGGTATACGAGGATGAAGATATCCCGGGCAGGTCACTCTGCCGCAGATGTCTCAAGGAACAAAGCGGCTATGAATTACGAAAAAATCAAGAACATCCTGGCGAAACTGGGTGAAGAAAGCGCATCGACGGTCGATGTGCTTCTCGCCATCAACACCATTGTCAACAGAAGCAATTCAGAGTGGGAGGGCCGCGATTTGGTGATCCGAGCACTCGACAAATTTAAGCTTTTTGACTCTGTCGAACAGTCGCTCCTGCTAAACATGGTACGAGCTGTCGGACTATTCCCCTATATCACTCCTCACCTCAGCAGCATGGCGATTTCTGATCGCTTGGCTTATGAAGCTCACAGGGTCGAGGGAGTAGAACAGGGCATGGTGTTTCATCACCTGCAGGCTCATGTTTTCAGCTTGATCATGCAAGGCCGAAACGTTGTACTCAGTGCTTCTACAAGCGTCGGAAAAAGTCTAGTAATTGACGCTGTGCTGGCACAGAGACGATTCAAAAAGGTGGTGGTGATCGTTCCGACCATTGCGCTGATCGACGAAACCCGCCGTCGTCTGGTCAAACGCTTTAAGGACTTCAACCTGATTACGCATCCGAGCCAGGAATCTGTGAGCGAGACAACCAATGTCTACTTGCTCACCCAAGAGCGTGTCATCCAGCGTCCTGATCTTGCTGATGTGGAGTTCTTCGTCTTGGACGAGTTCTACAAAATCGATCTGGGGAATGCCACAGACGAAAGCACGCGCGCTGTTGACCTGAGCTTGGCCTTTCACAAGCTCGCAAAGACTGGTGCTCAGTTCTACATGCTCGGGCCTCACATTCAGAAGATCTCTGGTTTGGATGACTATGAGTACCACTTCATCCCATCCGACTACAGCACTGTCGCGGTCGACATCCAGAATTTCAATCTGGAGATGCGATCCGAAGAGCGAAAGGAAAAATTGCTCGAGTTGGTCACAACCCTAGACTCGCCTACCTTAATATACTGTCAGGCACCACCTAGTGCGAAAAGGGTCGCAGAGTATTTGATTCAGGAAGCTGGGCTGACACCAGTACCAGAGACGCAGGAAATAGCAGCATGGATCTCTAAACACTACCACCCTGAATGGAACGTTGCTAAGGCAATATCTCTGGGTATCGGGATTCACCATGGCGGAGTGCCACGTGCATTGCAGCAGTACATCGTCAAGTTGTTCAACGAGGGCATCATCAAGCGAATCATCTGTACATCTACGATGATTGAAGGTGTCAACACATCGGCAGAGAACGTGATCATTTACGACCGCCGCCTGAAGAATTCAACGTTCGATTACTTCACCTACAAGAATATTTCCGGTCGCGCAGGCCGCATGAATAAGTACTTCATTGGAAAAGTCTTCATGCTCGAAGCGCCTCCCCTTGAGCAGGGCCTCACAGTCGAATACCCCATCGGCCATCAGGATGAAAACTCCCCAATGGGACTCCTCATGCAACTGGAGAACGAATACCTTACCGATATTTCACGTGGCCGGCTGCAAGATGCATACGCCAACCCGGTATTGTCGCCGACAACCCTGATAGAGAATCGGCACGTTCCGATTGAGCGGCAAATCGAGGTAGCAGAAGCGATCATTCGTGACTTACTGCTCAGCAGCAAGCTTCTGGACTGGAAAGGCATTCCTGAGCCGAACCAACTAAATTACTTATGTGAGCTGGTTTACATTCTGGAGGGCGGTAACCTTATGGATTATGGTATCTCGTCCAGCTCGCAATTGGTGTGGCACATCAATGAGCTCCGAACTCAGAAAAACCTGCCTGCTTACCTAAGAGACGCGGTGGAGAATCGACGACCGGAACACACATCCAGCGAAGCGATCAATCTGCGCCTGAAATTCATTAGAAACATGGTGTGTTTCCGATTGCCTCGGGACATCATGGCCGTAAATAAAATTCAGGCCGATGTGCTGGCGAAAGAAGGGAGCGAGCCGGGAGATTTCAGCTTCTTTGCTGAGCCGCTTGAAAATATGTTCCTCGACCCGCTACTTACTGCGTTGGACGAATACGGAATTCCCACTCAGATCTCGACTCAGATCAAGAACCTCATCTTGCCATCGGAACATCTGAACGATCTGCTGGCGAAACTTCGGACCCTAGCACCCAGAGTAGAGCACCTTCAACTGACTGGCTTTGAGAAAAGCTTAATGCGTTGGGCTGTGTCCGAAATGTAGCGAGTTTGGCTGTGTGCAGCACCTTAAATAGCTATATGAACGTACTTCCCAACCCCCTTTCACTGCTGCGGTCTAAGGGGCGCTACGCCCGCCTATGCTGTGTCAGTTTTTTCTCCGTGTGACTTCCGTTCTCGTATCAGCTTCCGGTTAATCGTTTCCCAACACAACCCATCCCGCAAGGGTAAATGGCACGCATTCTGCGCCCTTGCTGGCCGGAATGATGTCGGGAAAGCGAACCGTCAGGCGATACGAAGACGAAAATCACACCACTGACGGAGAAAAAACATGACCATTTCCCTGCATACCCAGACTAGCGCCCCTAACACCGCAGCGGCGACCAGCGTATCCCCGCTGGAGCAGTCAGGCTCCTCAAAAACGAAATTTTCTAAAGCCAAAACCGATATTTATCAGACTGTCACCAACAACATCATTGCAACGCTTGAAGCCGGTGTAAAACCGTGGTCTTGCCCGTGGAAACGAGTGCCGGGCATGTCTGGGTTGCCTTCCAACTTCGCAACCGGTATCGCGTATAGCGGAATGAATATCATGCTGTTGTGGTGCAGCGCGTCAAAACAGGGCTTTGGTGATTCACGCTGGATGACCTACAAACAGGCGCAGGCAATAGGCGGGCAGGTTCGAAAAGGTGAACACGGTACGGCAGCCATTTTCTATAAAACCTTAGAGAAAGAAAACGAAGACGGTGACATCGACCAGATCCCAATGCTGAAAACCTTCAATGTGTTCAACGTTGAACAAATTGATGGCCTTCCTCTGACAACTGAAATAGTCAGCCCAGAAGCAATCTTTGACCCGTTGCCGGAGGCTGAAAATCTGTTCCAAAAGAGTGGCGCAAACATCATTGAGAAAGGACAAAATGCCTTTTTCCAACCCTCAACTGATGAGGTCTGGCTACCAGAGCGTCACCTTTTTTCCGCTGCTGCTAATTTCTACGCTACTGGCCTGCATGAGCTGGTTCACTGGAGCGGTGGTAAAAAAAGGCTTAACCGTGAAATGAAAGGGAAATTTGGCAGCGCAGATTATGCGGAGGAGGAATTAGTGGCTGAGCTGGGAAGTGCTTTTCTGATGGCGGATTTGGGTATTGTTGGAGAGGTGCAGCACGAAAGCTATATTGCTTCTTGGCTGAAAGCACTGAAAAACGATAAGCGCTATGTTTTCAAAGCTGCTAGTGAGGCATCAAAAGCGCATCGTTATTTAATGGATAAAGCCTGAGGGCAGGGGCAAGAAGTCGCAAAGGAATGTGGCTTTGACAATATATTCTTGTGGGCAGAGTCGTGGTGGTGTTAAAGGTATAACCTCCCTACGAATTTTTCGTGGCACAGTGTGTCAGGAAAAATTCGCAGGCTGCGGGGGCGGGCGGCAAAGAGCCCGCTCATAACTTTAGGTGTATTGGCTCAGACTTGATCTGGCCGTGTTCTTTATTAGAACACGATTCAGCGTGACAGTCGGCAACGAGCGAGGAGCGGAAGTTCGATATTGTTATCAAAATGGAATAACGCATGATGAAAAACTCAGTGCAATATAAGGCTGGTCAGCTGTATACTATTTCAACTGTAGTGCGGTAGATTTTTACTCGTACAATCAAGTGCTTGGAATCTAATATGGCTATTCGGAAAAGTATCCCAAACGAAACCAAATTGCGGCTGTTTTCGGCGTCCGCAGGTCATTGTCAGAAACCAGACTGCCTTAAGCCGCTTTTCCCAGCAGAGATAGGCGGTGATAAGCATATTGCTGAAATGGCACATGTCATTCCTCATGGTGATACTGGGCCCCGCCACGAAGAGAGACCTGCTGAGGAGTTTGAAGCAGACTCATTTGAAAACCTCATACTGCTATGTCCAACTTGCCACACCATTATCGATAAAGCGCCTGAGTCCTTTTCAAGAAGCATGATTTTAGAGTGGAAGAGCAACCATCTTGCAGCCTTAGCGCACAAGCAAGGTAATATTCGTTATGAAGATAGAAGACAAGCGAGAGAGGCTGTCGTAGCAGCTATGGATGAAAATAAGGCTATATGGAAAGAGTTCGCTCCTGTTGAAGGGGCAAGGTCTGACTTCAATCCTGAGTCTGAAACGGCCCAAATATGGTCGCAAAGGATGAAAAGTGTCATTTTACCTAATCACTTCCGCATTCAGGCGATCATAAGCATGAATTTATGCCATCTGACAGCCGAAGAGCGGGAAACCTTTGCACAATACAAAGAACATGTTCGCGGGCTTTCTGAGCGACATGTTTGTGGTGTTTCTGGAAGGGCCATTCGTTACCCTCAAGATATGGATGGGATATTTGCATGAACTGGCAAGTTAAATATGCACTTGAAAATATAAATAACCACTTTAAAAGAACAGGTTCTGCAGAACACGTTGCTGACGATGCTATCAGAATTTCTATCCACGACAGACCTGACACATTAGTTATTATTTCCGCATCATATGAGATCACTCTTGAGATAGCTAAGCAGTATCATGAAAAATTCCCTGATTTGGATTTTCTATGTGGTTACAGGAAAGAGTGTGTGTGGACAGGTGAGGCTATCAACTACTTAAGTAACGCAAAAGTAGGATGGGGTAATGCAGGTACCTTATATTCTGCCCTTTCAGACAATAATGTTAATATTGCTTCTCACAAAGATTATTTTTTCTCATATCGGCTTATAACTCAAATGGGAGTTGTAAAAAGTATAGAGAGGGAATTTGATCGCGTATTCAATATTCATTTAGCCAATGGTCGCAAGCTGAGGGTGGGAATGCTACTTGAATACGAGCCTACAGCTGATGCCGTGCGATCATTTTGGGAAAAGTTTGGTCCGGTTGATGTCATGTGGAACATTAATCCTAACGGAGATCCTACTAATAATGCCGTTGTAGCAGGGCGTGAACTTGGTTGCGGAATCATGAAATGGTCAGAATTCAAGGAATTAATTCTTCGTCGTTGATGTCGGTAAACGATGTGGCACGCCACCTTTTAAAAACGTGCAATTCATTGAAGTTTTTTGAATGTTTTATGTTTGGTTCGTCGCTTTTGGGGGTTGGCACTGATTACGATATTTTGGTTATAGGCCCTGCAGGAGAAGCATTAATCCAGCTCAAAGCAGAGCTGAAGATTGCAGGGGCTGAATTGCCGTTGGATATTTTATACATGCTTCCAAAAGAGGCGGAAGAAACCGATTTTATTGTAAAGCAAAAATGTGTATCCCTTAGCCATTTAGTGACACTGGATTCACTGGTTGTGTAACTTTAAGAATCCCCGTTTTGTTTGCAGAATTTTGAAATACAAACTTCCACTTTTGGCACAGGGCTGCTGTTGCAGCCCTGACAACCTTAGACTTCAATCGATTCAGAGATCTCTAACGCATCATCGACTTCAATGCCCAGATAACGGACTGTGCTTTCCAGTTTCTTATGACCCAACAGAAGTTGGATCACCCGGAGATTCTTGGTTTTCTTGTAGATCAGGTAAGGTTTTGTTCTTCTCATGGAATGTGTGCTGTAAAGCGAATCTTCGAGACCAAGCTTTTCTACCCACCCATGAAAGATTCGGTTGTATTGCCGGGTTGAAATGTGCTGGTTAGTTCCGACCCTAGACCGAAACAAGCAGTCTTTACTGTGCAAATTGCTAAGCTGTATCAATGCAGCAACAGCTTCTCTTGTCCCTTTGGTTATCTCAAATTGCACAGGGCTACCGGTTTTCTGTTGCAACACCGTTGCTCTGCTTGAAACAGAGCTACCATATGCAACATCAGATACTTTGAGTTTGACCAGATCACAGCCTCGAAGCTTACTGTCCAGGGCCATGTTGAACAGAGCTAAATCGCGCGTTTTACCTTCCAGTTCAAGTCGGATTCGGATACCCCAGATATGAGATATCTGAAGTGGTCTTTTTTGGCCGATGATACGGTCTTTGTTCCACGGTGACGTGTTCATACTCAAATCTCCTGCAATGTGGGAGATTTGAGTATGGTTGTCCCTTATGAGCGAAAAGCGGACGCTGGTGTTATTTAGATAAATTCGACTTCTGTGCTTGTGCACTAATCCAGGGAAGAGAAATATTGCGTCGGTGATTTACCCAGCGCTTTTCTGAACATCGTAATAAACGCACTTACCGAATCATACCCTAGAGTTCCGGCTACGCGCTGCACGGGCTGACCTTCAGACAGATGGCTTAGTGCAATCATCAAATGCAGCTGCTGACGCCAGCGGCCAAAGCTCATTCCTGTCGCCTCTTTTATCAGCCTAGCCAGAGATCGCTCGCTGATGGCCAGATGAGCAGCCCATTGCTTTAACGTTCGCCGGTCATCTGGCTCATTAAAGAGTGCCTCAGCCATAATCCGGATTTTAGGATGATCTGATACAGGAAGATGGAGTGCTTCGACCGGCACATCCGGAATATGCTCCAGCAGCACCGCTGCAAGCCTGGCGGTTTTACTGTCAGGAGAATAAGTATGTTCCTGCTCTGCAAGATACAGAACAAGCTCGCGGACCAGAGGTGTAACCGCTATGGTACAGCAAATTTCCGGCATCGCTGCTGCGCCGGGCTCGATGAATAAAAAGCACGTATCTGCATTCTTCGTGATCCGGCAACGGTGCGGGATCTCTCCCGGAACCCAGACGGCATGCCCCGGTGGAACAAGCCACAGCGCATCGTCAACCTCACAGCGCACTGCACCGCGCATAGAGAGAATAAGTTGCCCCTTGCGATGAGCGTGCGGACGCTGCCCGGCATACTCGCCTGACGATGATACATGCAGGGCGATAGCGGCCTGACTGAAATCATCGGCATTAAACTCTTCCGGTGAGGTCACCGGTTTTTTATTAACTGGCATGATTTAGCTATATGTTGTCAGATTATCTATATTCTGTAACTCATGCGTCCTTTAAAGTCTTTCTTTTTTTCAGAGAAAGCAAAACTTATGTCCCACACGACGAACAAGTGGTCTTCAATCATACTTGTGATCGGCATTCTTTTTATTGCCATTAACCTGCGTGTTCCTTTTACCGCTATCGCACCCGTTTTAGAGTCCATTCGCCATGATTTTGGGCTGAGTATCACAGCCGTTGGGTTGCTTAACTCGCTGCCTTTACTGGCCTTTGCCGCCTTTTCTCCACTGAGCGCATCGATTTCCCGCAAGTATGGCCTGGAACGCACCCTTTTTGGTGCCCTGGTCGTGATTTCAGCGGGGATTGTGCTTCGCTCAACAGACAGCGTCTGGGCGCTTTATGGCGGAACAGTATTAATTGGTATCGGGATTGCCCTGGGCAATGTCCTGCTGCCTGGCCTGATTAAACGTGACTTTTCCGGAAACGTGGCTTCCGTGACGGGAGCATATTCCATCACCATGGGCACCGCTGGCGCCATCGGCTCTACCATTGTCATTCCTCTGACGCAGAGCTGGGGCTGGAACATCGCGTTAGCCATGTTGGTTATTGCACCGCTCCTTGCGATGCTTTTATGGTTGCCGCAGTTGAAGAAAAAGCATCAATTGCCAGTAGCAGGTGAGAAAAAAGCAGCGACCGTTGCGGTCTGGCGCTCGTCTCTGGCGTGGCAGGTCACCATGTTTATGGGCTTGAATGCGATGCCCTTTTATGTTGCGGTCGGCTGGCTGCCAGTCATTCTGACAGGCAGTGGGCTATCCTCAGCTCAGGCTGGTGAGGTACATGGCATCCTTCAGCTCACCACCGCTATTCCCGGCTTAATTCTGGCAGCCACGCTGCGTCGTCTTAACGATCAGAAATTAGCCGCTGCTGGTGTCAGCCTTTTAACCGCAGTATCCTTTATTGGCATCCTTTATTTGCCAAATCTGGCGATGCTGTGGGCTGCACTCCTCGGCTTCGGCTCGGGTGCCAGCATGATGCTGGGTCTGACCTTCATCGGGTTGCGCACTACAAACGCTGGTGATGCTGCCGCGCTGTCAGGCATGGCGCAGAGTATCGGTTATCTGATGGCGGCGATGGGACCGCTATTGCTGGGAAAAGTACAGGAGTTGTCCGGAGGCTGGACCGTACCATTACTGATGACCACAGCAATCTCAGTTGCAGGAGCCTGCACCGGAATGGCTGCCGGACGAGATGTACACCTGGAACCTTTACAGCAGCCGGGCTGAATGGGCTTACACAGGAGGGTACCAGCTGAACTTCTAAAGCGGATGCTTTCCATTGAGGTTCTGAAGCGTCTTAATAGTACCGGAGCCATCTGTACTATCCCGATGAGCGGATTTTTCGGTGAAAAGGCCGTTCAGGGCGAGCGCTGTCAGTAATAATATAATAAGCAAGCCTCAGGACTGTTTGGCAACGATGAATCGCTTTTCATCACCCATAAAGGCTTTTTCACTGGCGGGTGAAAGGATAGCACCGAAATTCATGTGCGCGCGGAGTTTCAATGATGGAGGAACATTCCACTCAGTGCGAATATCTTCATCGATCAGAGGATTATAATGCTGCAGATTGGCACCAATTCCTTTTTCAGCCAGCGCCAGCCAGACCGCATACTGAGCGATAGCTGTGCTGTGCCGGGAAAATGTCCGCATAGGCCGCAAACTGCTCCTGTAGTGACTTGACAACATACTGATCCTCGAAAAAAGTATTGAGCCGGCAGCCGCTGCAAACCCGTCTATTTTATCTGAGGTGCCGGAGAAACGTTCTAAAGGAACTTGAAAGCAGGCATCTTGTTACGCGCACTGTCTTTCGTGAAGTACCGCCCAAAGTCGAATATGCACTCACGGAGCTGGGAACGTCCCTCTGGCAGGCAGCAAATGAACTCAACCGGTGGGTAGAACAAAACTGTCACTTTCTGGTTAAAGACACAGATCCTTCTCTTTGATATGCCATTGTTCATTGATGAGTGCTGCGGGCTGACAGGAGCATATAGGAAGGCAGGCTGCAGGCGTCGAAAAGCGGCTTCCCCTTCTGGCTCAGAGGCAACATCGCCTGCTGCTGGTCATGAGAGAAAAGAAAAGCATTTTAACAACCAGCCCCTGCAGTTTGTTGTACCAGTACAAAAAGCACTCGTGTATCAGTCTTTGCCCGGACCATGGTCAAAGCGGGTTCCTTTGCCGATGGCATAAAACTGCCCCCCGGCGACATAGTGTATGGTTCGTAATTCGTCTGGTGCTTCATCAAATATCCAGTGCCCATTGCGAAAAACCCGATCGTCACTCCACGCCCCGGCAATTTCTCCCATGAACAGATTATGTTCCAGCTCGTATTCCGCATTTGGCATTACCTTACATACAAGCCAGCCAGCACAGCCCTCTACCAGCGGAATATCGAACTCTTTCATGTAGAACATCGGTATTTTATGATTCTTTTCAGGCCTGTCACGGTAGCTGTGCTCACCTGCGTACAAAACGGTTTCCATCTGGCTGACTACGGGTATCTGTACGGCAAACAGACCACTTTCTTCCACCAATCCACGGGTGTAAGCCTGCGGACTGATATACGCCATGACTTTATTGATCCCCACCAGACTCACCCATGCGGCGGCCATTACATTGGCATTACCATTATGTTTAGCGGAAATCATTGTAGTTGGGCCGACTTGCAATAATCGGTATGCTTTATTCAGTTCAACTGGCTGTAAAGACACAGGATTTCTCCTTCCCATAGATAAAAATGTGCCGTTAACGGCAACGGCACATTTGAGGGCGTTTTAAAACACTGATGGTCGCCCGAAAGTAATCAGGCTAATACCGTTTTATATTGTTCGACCTGAGCTGCGATTTCTTCGTCAGTTATCGTCGCGCTTCCGCCTGTAATAAACGGCTTGATGTAGTTCATACCCAGATACCCGGAGATGGTTTCAAAAGACAGCAGGTACTCGCCTACCGTATGTCCGGCAGCGCCATCAGGCTGATAGGCAGACTCTGCACCACCCAGCGAAACGGCCAGCATGAGTTGCTTACCGCGCAGCGCCTGTGTTTCTCCACCATGTGACCAGCCGTACGTCAGTACATCGTCAAGCCACTGTTTAAGAAGTGGCGGCGTGCTGTACCACTGCATAGGAAATTGCAGCACGATACGATCCGTCTTTTCCAGTGCAGCCTGTTCAGCGGCCACGTCGATTTTGCCATCCGGATACAGGTCATACAGATAACGCACTTCAACGTCGGTCAGTGATGCTGCACCTTTTGCCAGGGCTGAGTTTACCCGTGACTGATTAATGTTGGGGTGGGTAACAAATACAGTTGTTTTCATGTCGATCTCTTATTCTTCAGAAGAATGTTTCGTCAATTTCAAGCCGGGATAAAGCTTCATTGATATCATTTAATTCAGCGTCACTGAGCTGAATATTTGCGGCGTGAAAATTCTCTTCGAGCCGGTGTAATTTCGTTGTTCCCGGGATCGGTACGATGTAAGGCTTCTGAGCCAGCTCCCAGGCAAGAACAATCTGTGCTGAAGTTGCGTTGTTTCTTTCCGCGATTTGAGCAATCAAATCCAGTAGCGCCTGGTTATTTTCCATTACTTCAGGTTTGAAGCGCCCCATCATGCCCCGGTAATCGCCTTCCCCGTAAGTTGTATCAGCGGTAACCTGACCACTCAGGAATCCATTACCCAGCGGGCTGTAGGCCATAAAGCCAATATCAAGTTCATCGCAGACTTTGAACAAATCCTGCTCAGGTTTACGCCACATCATTGAATACTGGTCTTCGACCGCGGTGACCGGGCAGATCGCATGAGCCCGGCGTATGTAAGATACGGGCGCATTGGATAAGCCCCAGTACTTAATTTTCCCCTCCGCGATTAGCTCTTTCATTAATCCCGCCACCACTTCCGGCTCAACTTTTGGATCGACACGATGCTGATAAAACAGGTCGATATGGTCGGTTTGCAGACGACTGAGTGAACCTTCCAGTTGCTCTCTGACAGACGCCGGACGGCTGTCTAATACCGGCACCAGCTGTCCATCAATGTTTTCCATTCCGGTCACGCCGAATTTGGTCGCGATGATAACGTTGTCCCTGTGTTTGCTGAGCGCAACACCCAGCAGTTCTTCGTTTTCAAATCCGTAAATGGGGGCAGTGTCGAAAAGGTTGCAGCCCAGTTCTACAGCCTTGTCTATCAGCTTTGTTCGCTCACGGATTTCAACTGAATAGCCGTAGCCATGGTCCATGCCCATACACCCCAGCCCCATTTCCGAGACATGAAGTCCCTGGCTACCTAACCTTCTCATTTTCATGATTATCTAACCCTTTTTTAAAGCATTTCTGATTCTGAGACGTTAAGTATACGGCTGGATTTGTTGCTGAAAAATTGTTAATTTAGAAAGTCAGAATTGCTAAAATCACAATAATGATGAATAAACTTGATGCGCTGAAATTTTTTGTTGCCGCTGCAGAAACGATGAACTTTCGTGAAGCAGCAGTCAGACTGGCCATTTCCCCTTCAGTGGTGACGCGGACTATTGCCGAACTGGAAAATCAGCTCGGCGAGCCACTTTTTAAGCGGAATACCCGATCAATTGTGCTGACCAGCTTTGGTGAGCTTTTCCTGCCGAAGGCCATGCGGCTACTTGAAGATTCAGAGGCCCTTTTTCAGACGGCCCGAGATGACAATGACATGAAGGGCGTTGTGAGGATCACGTTATTCCGGTTTCCCGGCCACGAGCAGGTGTTATATGAGCTTCTTACCTCCCTCGATCCTTATCCTGAGCTGTTTATAGACTGGCGGTTAGACATGATGAAGCTGGATACTGTTCAGAACCGCATTGACATGGGGATCCGTATAGAGCGGGAGCCAAACCCGAATTTTATCGTCAGGCCCATTACGCTGGTTCATCACGCGCTGATGACATCACCCGGGCTCATTGAGAAGCTGGGCGCGCCGAAAAATTTCGACGATCTGCGCCAGCGCTACCCTTTCAGTGGCCTGCTGAATCCTGAAACCGGAAAAGTATTCGAATATATGCTCGATGGCGTTGATACTTTTGTACCGCGCCATCTGGAGTTTTTTACCACCGACTCCCAGTCGGAGATCCAGGCTGCGTTAGCCGGTAAAGCTGTCATTCAGTCGAGTAATCTGGCCTGCAGGGAATACCTTGAAGACGGCAGGCTGGTCAATGTCCTGCCCGAACTGAAACTGGAAACCTGGCAGCTTTATCTTTACAGGCCCTATCAGACCCTGGTACCGCAGCGCATCAGGACCGTTTTTCACATCCTTGAAAGTATTTTACTCAGACACTTCAGTTGAAAGCGGGCCCGGATATTGCTGGCGCTCTTAGCTGGCATCCTCCATAAACCGGAGATGTGAATTATTGAGTAGTGCCTTTCTCCGGGAAGTCGCTGCTCCGGGAGGATCTTACCCGCAGAAACAAAGTCTGCCGCTCGTTCAGGGGCCCTGAATACTGGCGACTTTTAATGTGCAACGGGGAGCTGTGACAGGCGTATCAACTGAATATTTCACCTATCCAGTCTGCAAATGCACGTACAGCAGGGGAAAGAAAACGTTGATGAGGATAAAGTAGCGTGACAGGAACAGACGGCGGCTGCCAGTCGGCCAGAACTTCAACCAACGTTCCTTTCTCCAGGTGTTCTGCTACAACATTTTCAGCAAGCTGCGCCAGTCCGAACCCTTCAAGGCACATTTTTATATAAAGCCCCGTCTCGTTGACGGCTGCCTGCCCACTGACGGATACGGACAGCGTTTCTGTTCCCTTTACAAAACGCAATTCGTCTGTACGCCGGCTTTGTCCGGAAAAATAATGAATAGCCCGATGATGAGACAGATCTTCAGGTGACTGCGGAATACCGTACTCCCTGAGATAGTCGGGAGAGGCGCAGGTTATCCAGCGAAATTCTCCGAGCGGACGAGCTACAAGCGTGGAGTTAAGTAACTCTCCGGTTCTGATCACGCAGTCTACACCCTCCTGAACCAGGTCAACCTGCCGGTCGCTGACGCCGGTCATCAGGTAAATGTCAGGATAACGGCTGTAGAACTCTTTCAGGTTTGGCATGACGATGAAGTGCGCTATACCGCCGGGCATATCAACGCGTAAACGGCCACGGGGGCGCCTGTTCAAATCGGCCAGACTGGCTTCCGTATGTTCAACTAAGGCCAGAATTTCCCGGCACTGCGCCAGATACTGCAGACCTTCCGGAGTAAGGCTGACACGTCTTGTGGTCCGGTTCAGCAGACGCACCTGCAGATATTTCTCCAGGTTTTTGATGGTGCTGGTAACAGTAGAAGAAGGCAGGGAAAGTGTTTCCGCGGCCCGGACGAAGCTTCCGGCCTCAGCCACCCTTATAAAAACCTGCATAGCCTGAATACGATCCACCTGACTGCACTCCTGAATAGCATGTAACGGTGATAATGCTCATTATTCGTAAATTCTGAATGATGAAAACAAGTTAGTCATCTTTTTCAGTTTAAAAAGGAGGCGTATTGTTTCCATTCTGAACCTGAAAGAGACACTTAAAATGACCGATTACATCAGAAATATTGTTAATAATCAGACGGAAAATGCGCCGGTAACCCTGATCCGCGGTGCAACCATACTGAGTATGGATGAGAATGTTGGTAACCATGAACGTGGCGATATTCTTGTCACAGGTTCAACCATCACCGCAATCGGCAAGGACCTGAACGCCGAGGGTGCTCAAGTCATTGATGCCACAAATATGATTGCCATGCCGGGGATGGTCGATTCTCATCGTCACGCCTGGGAAGGTCAGCTGCGCCGCATCAACCCCAACGCCACCTGTCTGGACGACTACAGCAATGCCACGCATTTCTCGTTCGCGAAATATTACCGGCCTGCCGATATCTATGTTGGCAACCTGCTGACGGCGCTGGGCGCGATTGATGCGGGTATCACTACCATGATCGATAACTCGCACAACAGCCGTACCGCAGCGCATTCAGACGCCGCCGTTGAAGCCCTGCTTGATGCCGGTATTCGCGCTATTCATGCGTCCGGTGCGCCGGTAGCAGGCGAATGGGATAAAGCGCACTGGCCTGGCAACTGGCAGCGTCTGCAGGAAAAATATTTCAGGGATAATCCTGATAGTCTTGTGACGCTCGGCGTCATGGCCCAGCTGGAGCCGGAATTGTGGGCCGAGGCCCGCAGGCTGGGGCTGCCAATCGTGACCGAGTTCTTTGGTGCTGAGATGGCCTCCGAGCTTGAATCGCTGCATCAGCAGGGCCTGTTGGGTCCGGACAATATCTTTAACCACTGTACCGCGCTGCCTGATGAGGGCTGGGAAATCCTGCGTGAAGCCGGCGTGCGGGTAAACGTCTGCCCGCGCTCAGATTCGCACTACGGTATTGAAAGCGGGATGTTTGCTATTGAGGCTGCGCAGCGTCATGGCATTACACCGGGTCTGAGCGTGGATAACGAAACGTCTTACAGCACCGACATGTTTATGGAAATGCGCGTGGCGTTTTATCTGCAGCGCGTAATGGGTATGCATAAGCAGCACTGCTGTGATTCAGATCATTCTTTGACAACGATCCCGGCAGCGCAGCTGCTTAAATCGGCAACGGTCGATGGTGCATTTTGTGCCGGTCTGCAGGATAAAGTAGGCAGCCTGACGCCGGGCAAACAGGCCGATCTGATCCTGATTAACGCGGCTGACCTCAACCTTTACCCGAACGGAAATGCATTCGGAACGGTGGTACATGCAGCTGAACGCAGCAACATCGATACCGTGATGATCGGCGGGCGCATCGTCAAGCAGAACGGCAAAGTGCTGGGTGTGGACAGTGAGCGCCTTCGCGCCGCCATTGATGAGTCACGCGAGCATCTATTTGCGGCAGCAGGGTATGAGCCAGACATCTTTGCGGAAAAATTCCTGCCGCTGGTCCAGGCAAACTGACAGGGAATAACAGCATGAGCGCGATTTATTACGTAATAGCTTTTGCAGCGGGCCTGGGTATTACCCTTCAGACGACACTGAACAGTCAGCTCGCAAAAGGGCTCGGCGGAGATCCGGTCACCGCCGCGTTCTTTTCCTTTACGGCCGGGGCGTTGAGCCTCGGGATTTACTCGCTGCTACGTGGAGGGTTATTTACCTCTCTCGCTGCTATTCCTTCGCAGCCTGCGTGGAGTCTGGCGGGCGGCCTGATCGGTGCCTGTGCGTTGTTCAGCTACGTGGTGCTGGCACCGAAAATCGGTTTTTCAGCTCTGCTAGGGCTGGCAATCGTTGGGCAATTACTCTCGTCGCAAATGATTGACCATTTCGGTCTGCTGGGTGCTGTTAGGCGACCGGTTTCGCTGCTCAAACTGGGGGGCATGCTGGTCATGCTGGCAGGTCTCGCCATCATGCTTTTTGGTGACAAACTTTCAGCGCGTTTTTTGCCCTGACAGGGTGAGAATTACTCCTTACGGCGCTCTGCCATAGTGCAGATGGCCGTAAGTTTTTGGTCAGGCGATGCGAAACTTTTATATGCGGGAGAAATAACATGTTTTCAGTGGCTGCTGATGCCAGAAATTTGCTGGGAGAGTGCCCAATCTGGTGCGAGAGGACACGCAGGATTTACTGGACTGACATTGAAGGCAGCGAACTGCTTGCCCTTGAAGAAGACACCAGTGTTGTGATGCGCTGGTCCCTGCCGGAGCGCCTCGGTTCGTTTGCACTTACTGAAAATCCTGACGTTTTACTGATGGGGCTGGCATCCAGATTCGCCTTCTGCGATCTGAATACAGGTACCTTTATGCCGATAGTGGCGTCACCAGGAGGACCGGGAACACGGACAGGGGATGGTCGGTGCGACCGTGAGGGTAATTTCGTCTTCGGGACCATGGATGACGGGTACCCCGCGAAAGTCATAGGAAGATTTCACAGGCTAAATGCAGCGACACTCAGCATTGAGACTCTACCCCTGCCTGAGGTGGCCATCCCGAACAGCATCTGCTTCAGTCCGGACGGCAGCACGATGTATTACTGTGACTCGATGCAGGGCCGTATAATGTGCTGTGATTACCCCTCTATGAATAACCAGCGCGTGTTCACTGTAACAGAAGGAAAGGGGGCGCCTGACGGCTCCTGCGTGGACGCAATGGGCTATATCTGGAATGCCGAATGGGGAGGAAGCCGTGTTGTACGTTATCGTCCGGACGGAACGACGGACCGTATACTGCCCTCTCCAGGAATTCAGAGCACTTGTCCGACACTCGCGGGAGAAGCATTCACAACGCTGTATTGTACCAGTGCCAGCGTGGGTCTTTCTGTGCCGTCAAGGCATGATGGAGCGCTGCTGAGAGCGAAATCAGCCGTATTCCCCGGTTTACCGGAGAGCCGGTTTTCAGCGCACACAGCATAACCGCTTTGCTATCAGTGCCAACAGGGGGAACAGAGTCTTTCTCATCACCGTATTCGGATAGGCAGGAGAAAGACTCTGGTATTTATTACAGCAGCTTAAATACGTTTATAGCGAGCTGCCCGGGGCCAGGTTTGCATTAATCCAGGCTGCCACATCGGTGACCCGAATGTTATGGCGTTCATTGAATGTCTGCTTTTTATCCCATGCAACTCCCCGCCCCTGCGCAAAAACGGCACGATACTTAGACATCATGTCTTGTGGGTTGAGCGCCAGTTTATCTATCAGATATTCTTCGCTCCATACCGTGCAGTCGAAAGGGTGGCCAAGCGCTGATTGCAGCTTATCTGCAACCTCTGCGTAGGTCAGTGTATCACCGGCGATATACACAATTTCATTACGGATGCGAGGAGTTGTAAATACGATCGCTGCCGTCAGCACCCCGATATCATCAGGTGTTGTCAGCGTCATGGTGTTGTCAATGCTGCCGAGTGCGTGAACAGTATCGTTCTGCAGATCGACCACACCGAAGTCTGGTTCGAACAAATAGCTCATGAAGATGCCGGTCGAAATGATGACCCACTCAGTTTCATGCTGGCTGCGTAGTAAATCACGCACGTCAATCTGCGCGTCGAAGATGTCTTGTGGACTGCCACGTCCGATGGCATCAAAATCGGCACCAAACTGCCATGGAAAATAGCGTGGAATTCGCGCCTGCAGGGCCGCCTGCGCCAGTTTCATTGGTGTATTTATTCCGGCCGCGTACCCCGTGCAGCCAACGACTGTGTCAAATTGCGCAAAGAGGCTGGCCAAATCGTCGACAGAACTCATGACGAGATCGCCCGTGACTATATTAATACCGAGGTTTCTGATTTCCGTGATAACTAATTTTTTTACAGGTTCATCTGACGTTACGGTACTTTCGCGCAGCAGTACGCTGATTTTCGTTCCCTCCACATCTTTTGCCCGAAGGGCAAGATTTCGCAGAACGGGGAGGCCCAGCTCACCGGCACCGAGCACGAGGATTTTCTCAGACGTAGCGTTAAGATCAGTTTTGTTCATAATCTGGCCTTACATGAATTGTTGCGCCACTCTAGCAATTCATAACAGGCTAAAAAAGAAGGTACACGTATGATACCGGGAATCTGTGAAATGGATCGGGACGAAATTCTTCAGTATTCGCAGGCTGTTTGTAAGGGTCTGAGAGACGATGATGATGGCTTGCGGCGGGAGGTACTGGCTCATGCAGGCAGTCGATGGTCACTGGGTATCGTCAACACGCTTGGCGTTTATGGCAGACTACGTCACGCCGAAATTGGCAGGCGTATGCACGGAGTGACTCAGCGCATGCTGACACGTACATTACGACAGCTTGAGCGCGACGGACTGGTTATTCGCCATGATTTCAGTGAAATCCCGCCACGAGTCGAATACGAGCTGTCCGATACAGGTATGGAGTTACTTGTGCGAATGATCCCGCTGTGGACCTGGATTGTCGATAATGCTGATCGCTTTCGTGAAGACCGGTTGAGATATGAAAAAAATAACAATAACCCAAGGGCGTAACTGGCTATGAATATAAATATCACTTTTTGTGATTTGTAGATAATACAAGTGTTTGAATTGATGAGCCTTTCGATATGTATGTATACAGTAGTCATCCGGAGACAGAACCGATTTCACCAAGCTTGGTCGGGATGGTGTAATTACAGAGGATTATATTTTACGTATGTCTGACATCAATGTTAGTCTGTACATATTTCAAATGGGTGTTAAAGCGAATTTTATTTTTTGCTACCATTAATTCGGCCTTGAAAATTATCTGACAGGATGGCCTACCCTTTCAGAATTATAGATGGGCTGGTGAAACAATATTTAAAAACTGGTGTTTTTTTATGATTTCTAAAGAAAACAATGAAATATCTTCTAATTATCATGATCTTCCTGGTTATGTTCATGGGGCGAAAATTATCCAAGTCGCCTTGACTAAAACCCCTATAGATAATATTAGTGATGTGGTTTATGAGACAGTAAAAAAAACTCGTTCTGTCAGGCAATTGCATATGTCTTTTCTTGTTCCTCGTACCAACATTTTGAAACCAGGTATCATTTATTTTCCTGGGGGTGGGTTTATGACCGCTGAACACAACAAATTTGTGGAGATGCGCATGGCTTTAGCGGAGGCTGGCTTTGTTGTTGCAGCGGCAGAATACAGGACAATTCCTGATACTTTCCCTGCGCCAGTGATAGATGCTAAAGCAGCAGTAAGATACCTTCGTCAACATGCCCATGATTATGGCATTGACCCCTCACGAATTGGTGTAATTGGCGATTCTGCTGGAGGCTGGCTGGCGCAGATGCTTGGTACCACTAATGGCGATAAGTCATTCGATCACGGCGATTTTCTCAGCCAGTCCGCTGATGTGCAGGCTGTCGCTACGCTTTACGGAATATCAGATCTGCGTAACATAGGTGACGGTTTTCCGGATCTCCGACAAAAAGTGCATCAGTCTCCTGCAGTCACGGAGTCACTGCTAATTAATGGTGTGGCTTTCAAGAATTTTGCAGGTGCCTCAATCAGTTCTGTACCTGAAAAAGCGATAAATGCAAGCCCCATAGGGCGTCTCAAGGGATGTAAACCTCCGTTCCTAATAATGCATGGAAGTAAGGATACATTAGTATCACCTAAACAGAGCGCAACGCTTTACAAAGCCCTTTTGGAATCGGGAAACAAAGCGGACTACGTCCTTATCGAAGGCGCAGAACACGGTGATGATCACTGGTATCAACCCGTTGTCATAAATAGGGTTGTTGACTGGTTCCGCGTGCATCTTTGTCCTGAAAATATATGACGACTGACGCTTTGCTGAATCACTCAGACTGTTTGGTAGCAACGTCCGCTTTTGGCACAAAGCTGTCTGTCAGGTTAGGTTATGGCCTTGAGCCATAAAAATGTTAGCTCAAATCTTCGCTAACATTTTTAGAGGCATTTTACCCGAATTCAATTGTCAATGTGTATTCCTGCATCACCAGAACGAGCTGCGGTACTCCGTGCTGCCGCAATACGCCCGTGAGCAATTTCCACATAATCCGCTTCCCGCTCAATACCGATGAAACAGAAACCTTCCATCGCCGCAGCTTTGCCGGTGCTTCCACTCCCCATAAAGGGATCAAGTACAGTGCCGCCTGGAGGGGTAACCAGGCGGCAGAGGTAACGCATCAGTTCGGTGGGCTTTACACACATATGATTGTTACGCTCACCACGATCTTTTTTGCTGGCTTTCGCACAATAAAAAAACCGACTGGCGCTGCTAATTTCTGCCTGTTGAGGAGTATCCGGGAACATAGCAAGTACTTCATCACTGCCATCATGGATAAGATTGGCAGGCCATCGGCCATCGGGGTTTCCTTGCCTGGCGATACCCCCGTCACCTTTATTTCTGCCTCGCCACATGTGGTTAGGATCGGAACCTCCCGGTCCATTTGGATAATCATAGGGGGATTCCCCCTCTGCCAGAGGGATCCTGCATTCTCTGACATTCAGAACGCCGGTACCATAAACGAGAACGTTCGATGCCATGGATCCCCTGAATGGCTTACGGGCAAGGGTAATAGGCTCCAGAGCCGGTTTCAACGCGTTATGAGATTTAGGAAAACCCGAGCCGTATACCCATCCCAGCATTCCGTCATGTCCGAATGCCGCATCCAGCAATTTGAGCTGATCCGACGATAAACTTTCAATGAGGACCTGAGCAGCAGTGCTGGTCTCGTAGAGAAATACGATCATGTCACGTATTTCAAATCCTGCATCCTCAATACGCGCTGCCATCCTGTGTTGAGTACGGGATCCCGCGAAGGACAGCAGATGACCACCGGGTTTAAGTAAGCGCAGACATTCTTCCCAGATGGCTTGTGAAGGAACATCATAGTCCCATGCCTTACCCATGAATTTAATACCATAGGGCGGGTCGGTCACGATGCTGTCCACCGAGTTGCCCGGCATACTGCGCAGTACGTCAAGGCAGTCGCCATGGGTCAGAACGTCATGCATGGTATTCCCTCCCGTCATCGCCATGAGCTGATGAAGAAGGGGCTTCCTGTTTATCATTGATACTCTCTTCCAGTTCATCAATTGTGCGGAACAGAAACATCTCGCGGTTTTTCGCATCAAACGGAACGGGCACAATGTTTCTCATCACCGTCCTGATGCTGGCAAACAGCCTGATCAGCGACTCCTTGGTTTTATCATCCGGCATCACATACATCGCATAGTGCCAGCGCCCGGCGTCGCTGGCGGCCAGATGACTGTTAATGATGCTGAGGTAACGGGCACGTGTTTTCATCGTTCGCTCTGTTTCCACCGCAACGATGGCGCCGCTGCTTAAGGTAATAATGCCGTCTGGTCGGTGTCGGACACCCGGATATCGCGCTATAAACTCTCCCCGATCGCCGTTAAGCCAGCCCGTACCGCCTTTTTCCTCTAGTGCGATCCTGACCCGCTGGTTTAACAGGCGATGCTCCAGCGTCCAGTGTCTGAGTTTGCCCGGCTCAAAATAGGCAGGGAAAACCTTGTCATTAGCGCTAACCACCATTGCCAGTCCCTGCATGGTGATCCCCCACAATGATTTTTTTCCGGTCAATACCGGGTATTTATGTTTATTCAAGAAGCCCATCGCAACCGCTTTATTAAGCAGGTTATACATCGCATGGTTATGTTTCCCTTTATAGCCGACAACTTTTTTTAAGGTCCGGAAATCAGAAAATGTTTCTTCTTTGAGAAAATACAACAATGCCCGCATTCTCTTTTTTGCGGTTTCATTTCTTTCAGCAACGTTATGAATAAGCATAGATAGCCTCACAGGTTAATGGAGGGTTTGTGGTTCTGGCTTTCTTTTTCGGTGTGCGAAGGGTTTTTATGCTCAAATGAAAACAGGTCGATATATTTCTTTTTCACAGGTATGTGGGATAGTTTGGTTGCCTTCGCTAGGTCATTCTGGGTAAAAACAAAACCAACAAATTGGGGGAGGTTAAGCAACATATTGCTGTCTATATAATATCGTTCAGCCTGGCGGATCATCCTGTCTGTTTCCATTTTCTCCGTCAGGGAAATATCCGTTTTAACTTTCCTCATTTCATCGTCAACCAGTATAGAGCCTGTCATTCTGGCGACCCAGTCGGCAGTATCCGGATCGCGAAGGCGATAAACCAGCATAAACTTGCAATTCTCAATCACCGAACCGGCAACGGCATCACCCTCCAGATCTGCCGGACAGTCATATAAATCTTTTACCGACTGGTGAGCCATGATGATATGCACACCTTTATCCCTCGCTGCGCCAAGTCCTTCAAGCGCAGGGCGGGACAGGTGATACTTGAGTTCATCAAGGAAAATAGCGACAGGACGAGGTTTGCCTTTTATCCGATCACGCGTTTCGGCTATCTGAATCAGGCGAGTTAAAATCATTCGCTGAGCCGATATGATTTTCTGGTTACGCATCGAGCCGATGATGTAGCAGCATCCGCCTTCATCAAAAATGGTCTTTAAGGAAAATCCGTTGCGGGCATTAATGGAATTCACTAAAGCGATTTCCTCAAGCTCGCCATAAAAAGCAGGCACATCTTCACTGAGAGATTTCACAAAGTCAGTGTTGAATAAATCACGTAATGTCATGCCATTTTCATAAATAGCAGCCGTGTTTCTCGCTGCACGGCGATCGGCAATACGATAAAAGTCAGCACCTTCGCCTTTTTTACCCAGGCTGAAACCGGCATTAAACAGTTCTTCCAGTTGTTCATGAGAAATATCAGCCAGTAAATCAAGCTGGAAATTAAGGTCGTTCAGGTTAATAAGAACAAATTTTTTTCCAGCTTTCTGACAGGCTTCCCGCATAACATGTGGTGCCCACTCATCATTTTTGGGATCTTCGACAAACACGCCTTCACCTGCAAGTATTGCCTGATAAAGCAGAACACAGACGCTCACCCCTTTACCGGAGCCTGTGGTGCCGATAAGGTCGGCATGTTGGGTCTGAAATTCTTCGGGGGTGATATATTGCGGCTGATTATCTTTATCCAGTCCGATAAAGATACCGTTATTGAGGTCAATATAATCCAGCGGATTATATGCAATGCTGTCAGGTAACATGTCTCTGACTTCACGAACATCCGTTCTGACATTTCTTTCCAGCTTGCTTTTTTTAATCATCCGATGTTTCAGACTGTCGACTTCTCCGACCAGAAGCCTTCGGGCAGTAATATGAAAAGCCAGACCAGCAAGGGTAAATCCGACAGTCAGTATCCAGAGTGATAATCTGAGCAGAATGTTATTGTCGAGTACTTTAAAGAAAAAACTCAGCCCCTGAATGGTCAGCGGTGACAGGGTGCCAAATATGAAAAAGAAGGTGGATATACCCGCCACCGATTTTAACCAGAAGGGGGCGTTTTTTCTTTCTTCACGTGGCAGATGAAAGATGAATGGCAGCGTCAGCCCGGCAAATATGGATAATATTACCGGGTTGTGTTGCAGCCACAGCAGAAAAAAAGAAAAGGCATCCGAAAAGGCATTCAGCCTTTGCATCAGATGAGTTCCCATTGCAGTGATCTCCGGTCTGATTTCGGTGTGACGGCGCATCACATGGGCGTCACCAATGGACGTCACACCCCACGCCCATACGCGACGCCTATTGATGACGCCCATAAAAGAATGAAAAGCATTGAACGTCTCCGACGCTCATGCCCGTGATCCGCGCTTTCAGAAAACAGCCGACCAGTGGTCGTCCGTCTCCTGAAACGCCCGAATGACGGGCAACGGCGTGTGACATTACGCTCGGGCTGGACGCTCTCACTGCATGTCACATGGGGGTAATGTCGCATCTGGACGCCGCGCCAAAACCCCCAGGGTCAACGGCGGCACACCGTCGCACGCTACGCGCGACCACCCCCTTTAAGACGGTCGCTTTCGCCTTTTTCTTCCCTTTACTCGTTCCTCGTAGCGGGAATAAAAGGGAAGCTGACCTTTAAAGAGGGTGGTCGCGCCACGCTACCGGCTTTTGGCCGGAGACTTATCTGCGACGGTGTGCGGGGCGATGCCCCCCAAATAAACCGCTGTCGTGGGCGACAGCTTTTCGCTCGCTGGGGCGGCGAAATTTATCCGGCTCCCCCCGGCCTGCAAAATCCGCGTGGGCGCGGCTGTTTGCAGGTGAGGCGCGGTGCCTGAATTATTTTCGCTCCTTAACCCGTGAAAATATTTCTGTCCGCTGCCTCATTTTTACGGCCCCTGTTTCTTCGCTCCTTAATCCGCGAAAAACAGAAGCCATAAAAACCTGAAAACCGTCACGCTCTCCGCCCGTCTCGCCAGTATTAACCACGAACGCGGCCATATTTACTGATGACCTGACTGATAGCCGCCGGGTCTGCCGAAACACATTCAAGTAAAAACGATTTTCTGGCATCGGCCGTATGGTCAGGAAGAAAACCGTGTTTATTCTCTTTCACGATATTAAAGAATGCCCGTTCAGCGGAATGACATTCACTGCTGCCGCTGTTTCCCGTTGTTTTACCGTACATGCATAAAACCACTTCGCAGGCTTCAGCGGTCGTTGCGGATGTTGAACATGACGCCATAACGCCGAGAAATAATAAGGAGAGTATGACTTTCTTCATTTCAGTCACCGGTATGATTAATGAAAGGTTGCGTATTTAGGGTAATGTTATTTGCCAGAGTTATTGTCTGAATGCCTCTTTCATGCTTTTTAAATGAACTGGCTTAAAGTAAATATCACTCATCCGGCGCACATCGCCGTGTATGTCAATACTGACGATGACATCAATGCTTTTAAGTACCTTGCGTAACAGCACATCAAAAGGAATATTCCGGCAGTCGGGGTTTTCATAGCAGCGGTCAATGATCCCTTCAATACATTCTTCCGGGCTGCCTGCATGCAGGGAGGTGATTAATCCCTCATGCCCGGAACCAATAATTTTAAGCGCGTCCCATGCCTCCCGCCCACGAATTTCCGCCAGTAATATCCGGTCAGGGTTCATCCGATAATTAGCACGGATCAGCCTGCCGGGGGTGACAATGGCATTATCCCCGCCATCCGCCGGGTAAAAAAGATGCACATAATTGGCGTGGTGATAAAAATGGATTTCGGGATTATCTTCGATTGTGGTCAGCCGAAGATGCAGTGGAATATAATGCAGCAGCGTTTTCATATAGGTGGTTTTACCGGAGCCGGTTTCACCCACAATAAAAATCGTTTTGCCATATTCCACGGCCTTTTCCATAAAACGGGGGATATTCCCGCTGTGATATAACTGAACCAGTGCATCATCCTGGCTTTCCGTTTTCTCCTGACCAGCCACACGCTGATAAAATCCTGCATCAATCCATGACTGATGTGTTTTCTGCTCAAACGAAGGCTTGCGCAGCGTAATGGATACCGTATTACGCTCACAGGCCGGGGGAATAATCGCCTGAATACGTTCGCCGGATCTTAATGTTGCAGAAAGGATGGGTGATGTATCGTCAATATTGTCGTCTTGCCAGGATGCCAGCGCCCTGGCAAAGGCATGACACTGACGCAGCGTGATCGGGGATGCCTGTTTTTGCCAATTCCCCCGGATTTTCGTATGCAGTTCGCCCGGTCGGTTAACGGCAATTTCTGTCAGGCCATCCTGCGCAAGAAAATCACCAAAGAGCCGGTTTTTCATAAAGTCCAGTGACAGGTTTTCAGCGTTCATACCATTTCTTTTTCAGCCGTAGTTGATAAACAGAGGAAAAATCAATATCCGTGCCGGTCATGATGCCGATCACATCGCCCTGGTTCAGGTACATCGTGGGCGGGATACTGATGCTGTTTTCCAGCGTCGTTTTCGCCATTTCCGCCGTGGCGGCGCGGGTATTTTCGGTATAGTCGGTATTGCGGTCTTTACCCGGCGCGGCATCTGATGCCGCTGCTGCCACGTCCTGTACGGTACTCAGCATCAGGGCGTTGCCGAAACGCTCCCAGAAATGGCTGTCGATCCAGCCTGCGATCCCTGCCTCACCAAGCGGGCCGGTGGCCTGCGTATCGGTGAGCGGGATTTGCAGGCTGCCGGGCTCCGGTGTGCGCAGCTCCGTCCACAGCACAAACATCCGGCTGCGCCCGTGTTGCAGTGCGCCGGTGCGGTAGACGCCACGGGCGACCGTTCCTGCCGGGATCAGCTTCACATGGTTACTGGCGCTCCAGACATTCTCACCGATCAGGCAGGAGATATGACCGCCAACATCGGATACGAAGCGCCGCATCATCGAACACGGAATATAGTGATCTACCGGGATATAGAGATCGGGATCAAGGCCCAGCCGCCTGACACCGGTGACGCGGGCAACGCCCGGATTGTCGTTGTTATTGCTGCCTGCCGGTGCTGTCGTTTCCGGGCAGCGCAGGCGTCCATCTTCGCCACTGACCAGTACCGACTGACAGGATGTGTACGCCGTGGAGGCTGACTGGCTGCCCGACGTTTCCGTGTTGCTGCGCAAACCGCTTCGGGACGAGCGTGTATTGTCGCCTGACCCTGTACTGCCGCTGTTCAGCCCGTCTGTCAGTGCTGCCGCCTTGTTCAGGGCGGGTGGTCCAGGCGGCAGAGCTGGAGTGGCCGGGGCGCTCTGACTGGCAGGGCCTGCGCTTTCCTGCCTCCCTGGCCCGAACAGGCCAAACGGGTTACTGTCCATGCCCAGATTCTTACGCTCCTGCTGCACCGCCCCGGAAGAGGGCGGCGGCGCGGTGTCAGATTTTTTCTCACCATCCCTTTTCAGGGCGCTGAGAAGACGATCGCCACCGGATGCCAGCGCGATGACCAGGACCAGACTCAGCAGGCTGACGATCAGTGTGCGGCGACCGGACGCCTTACGGAAACGGGTCACTTCCGGCTGGCCGGGCGGCTTTTTCTGCTCCGGCTCCTGATATGTCATTGCCGCGCGGGCGCGTTCACGGGCTTCCGCTTCCCGCTCTGCGGTGGTTTTTTCCGGTTCGTCCGGGAAAGATTTTTCGGTCATTTTGCCTCCAGCGTAACGGACGGCGAAACGGTGCCACTGTTGGTCAGCGGGATACGCCCGAATCCGTCGTTTTCGATCCCCACCACCGAGGTGCCGTAACGCAGAACCAGCTGCGGTGATGCCGGAACCACCATCACGGTGTGGTTGCCCCGTTTAACCGTTCCGGGCGTGACCGCCTGCTCCTGGCCGTTAATCACCCGGAAGACAGAAGGCAGGGTTTTCGTGGGGGAAAAACCGATATACGCGAAACGACCGTCATCCCAGGTAAAGTCCGGGGCGATGAAGGCTGAGCCAGCTGCCACCCGTTTTGTATAGCGCCAGTTGCGCGGCGTGGTGGCCTTCCCGAATGCCGCCGATATCCGCTGCCGGTCCAGTGCTTCCTGCTGATGTTGCTGACGGGCGGCGCTGGCAACTGCAGTCTTTTTTCGCAGTTCGTCGGGATAGCGGTAGCGGATAACAAAGGCCTGAGCGGGCGAGTCGCGGTCCAGCACGTTCAGCTCCAGGCTGTAATCGCGCTTCGAGGTCACCACGAACAGATTGGTTTTCCAGTCTTTTGCCGTCGGCAGAAAGACCTGGCTGATGTTGTTGCCGCTGGCATCCGTGACTGGCTGGGCGATGGGATTCGGGCTGACACCCACCCGGTTATCGCTTTTCGTCACGGTCCAGCCTCTGGGAAAACCCGCCTGCGCATCGATGACTGTTTCATCGTCATCAAATACCAGCATGGTGACGTAGCCGGGTCGGGTACTGACGACCGTGACGTTCTGGCTGTTGTACGTGACGTTCTGCATCCGGCTGTCATACGCGCTGCCGCGCGGTGTCGCCGAGCTCCATGCCACGCATGACGCCAGTAAACCCGTGAGGAGCAGAATGTGTTTCAGCATCATTCCCCCCTCAGCTCTTTGTCGCGCTGGTAGCTGGTGACGATAAAGCCCAGCGGGTTCACTTCGCGCTGGCTGTCGGTCAGTTGCCGGTGCGGGACGTAGCGGTATGTGAGGCGGATATTCCAGACATCCGTTTTCACGGAATTATCAGCAATACGGCGGATAGTGCGCTTGATACGCAGGGTTGCCAGATTATCCGGCCCGGTGGCAGGCGCATGCACATTGGAAATAATGTCGATATCAACAATATATTCCGCCTTGTTAAAAATCACGTCCGGTGCCTGGTCGCCGTTAAACCCGTCCAGATAGTCCCGGTTCACGCTGTCGCTGTTAAATAACTGCACGTCGTCATAATCACGCTGGAGGGAGAAATAATTATATCCTTCGCGAAGTCTGACATAGTGTGCTGCCAGTGAATGTGCCAGCGCTTTTTCAGCAGCAATATCCCGCTCCTTCACGCGGGTCATATATTCATAGCGACCGGTCTGTTTATCCACTGACCATAATTCAGTGTCGGTGGTTTTCAGCGGCAGCAGAATAATAATGGCCGCAATCGCCATTGCGGCCAGAACCAGTCCGGCAGCGGCCACCCGCCAGGCGGTTTTTCGGGACCGCTCTTCCTTTTCCAGCAGGATGGATTCAAAAGAGCGGGAAACATTAACAATGTTCTGAATATTAGACATGGTGAGCCAGCTCCTGAATGATGGCGGGGGAATTCACCGGCTCGGGTTCGCCGGATACCGGCGGTAGGTCGCCCTGATGCTGTGCGCAGCCCGTGAGCGCGCACAGCATCAGAAGGAAGATGCTGAATTTCATGGAAGCCCCTTATCGAATGGATGCAGGAATGCCGTACCGGTGGCGCAGGCCACCGCGTGACGGGGAAAGGAAATTAAGGGTCGGGAGGATTAACGGTGACGCTGCCGGTGCAGGCGTTTCATGCTTTCGATGGCGGCGGCGCGTTTCTGCCAGGCGCTCACGGTTTTACCCGCGCCTGCGCCGGTCGCCGCGGCGACGGCCATGCCGCCTTTCACAGCCAGGCGGGCACCACCCTTTACACCCGGACCGGTAAGGTCGGCGGATTTATTCGCCAGTCCGCTCAGACCACTCATGGCTGCCCCCTGCAGCACCGCCTGTACGGCGGCCCCGCTGAGTGCGCTGGCCAGCTTCGCGGAGAACCAGACCACCACACCTGCCGCAATCCCGGCCAGCAGGCACTGTGCCGCCAGCGTGACCATATTGGTTTCAGCGGATGTTTTTGTTGCAGCATCCAGTATTTTATTCAGGTAATTAATGGCGATACGGATGGATAAGGCAGAAAACATGATCGTTAATATTGCCGCGAAAATCGTTTTCAGCCAGTTATCAAACATCGGCTTAAGAAAACCGTACAGTAGGCAGAAAATAAAGAGCGGCGCGGTGGTCGTCATTAACAGGATGGTGATTTCGGCGAGCAGGTTGGCAAAGGTTGCAGCCAGTAGCAAGACGATTGCGCCACCCCATACTAGGACTTCAGCAAGGCCGCCATTCAGTTTGACGTAAGTTGAGGTGTCCATATTAAATAACTTTTGCCCCAGCGCCTGTGCCTTTTCCCAGACGGTATCGAGCAGGGCCCAGACGTTATGATCGCCGCTGATACCGTCTTTGAGTCCCTGGATAGCCGCTACCGCCAAATCCAGCCAGCCATCCCGGTTTAATGCAAAGGTGGTGATCAGCAACATTCGCCCCACATCCCAGGCGACATCTTCTACCGGGGTCCGGAGTTTGCCAGCCAACGTCTGATAACCGCGATAGAGAATAAATAAGGTAAAAGAGCTGACGATGATGACGCTGATCATCGTGCCGTAAGTGGAAGACTGGCCTTCCAGTACGGCATTCAGTCCATCCATGATGTTTTTGTCCATACCCACAAAAATACCACCGGACATGGTGCCTCACCTGATATATAAAGAAAGGAAATAGAAAACAGGGAGGATTCCCTGTTTTGCTGGAGGAGAAATTACTGTGTCACTGCATTTCGTTTTTCAGCTTCCTGCTGAAATATCGCCCCGAATTTCTCCTTAACCCCGGTCTGGCCTTCCTGTGCAAACATAAGTGCTGCCCGGTGGGCAAATTCGCAGTTATCGCTTGCCTCGCCATCCTTCAGGCATTGCATATAAACCGCATAAGTTTCGTCAGGATGCTGCTTATACCAGGCTTCGGATTTGGTTTCCTTGCAGCCGGACAGTAATATCACGCCTGAGAGTGTGCATAAGGTGAATAAGGATCTGAGCACGAATAACCTCCTTATAAATTATTAAGGTCAGCAACAGGTGCCGTTAGCTGCTGCTGTTCAAAGGCTTTCTGTCTTTGCTGTTCCAGCAATGTCGTTCGCTGTTCAGCCTGTCTGACAGACATCTCCCACTGATTCGTCAGCGCATTTAACTGTACGCTTTTCGCCGCAATGGCGTTAGCCAGATCCTGAGACTCTTTCGAGTCCTGCGCATTCGATATACGGTCAGATAAGTCTGATATATCGCTGAGTGTGCTGTTGATCCTGTTTTCAACGTCAGTGGTATTCTCAATCGCCATTGCCTGATTAAGGATTATCTGTTTGCAACTTTCGGCCAGGGCCTGAGACTTTATTCCTTCCTGTTCCTCGCTGCATACGCTGAACGATTTGTATTTGCTGTAAAGGTTTTGCAGTTCAGCAGAATATGAACTGTTTTTCGTGGTCAGCAGATCATCCAGTGAAATACCGCTCTTACGGAGATTATCAATATCGGTTTTCAGGCTCCGGGCATCACTGAGAAAACCCTGAATATCCCGTACGCCGGTTGCAGTGGCTAACTGTTTTTTATACGCATCAAGTTCACTTTTATAATGGGTAACCGTATCCTCCCATTGCTGTAATTTCTGCATCCACTGGTTAATGGATTCGGTATTCTGCACGGCGTCGAAAACCGGTATTCCGGCACTGAACGCCTGCGTCGAGAAAAATAACGATAATGCCAGAAGGTGATCCCGGGTACGCATTAATATTACCTCCGGTCTACTGTCAGATGGCCCGCTCAAGGAAAGCGTCTTTCCATTCATCAGGTCGCATACCGTCCTGATAAATGGCATCGAATATTTTCAGGTTGTCCTCACTGCCGCTGAGAAGCCGGGTGAGTTTACCCAGTCCGGACAAATCCATTTTCGCCATTGCCACAAACGGGCGGGTTTCTCCGGCCTGCAACGGTGTTTTCAGGATGACCATATAATGCTCGCCCGGATCAAGGTTTCGGACCGTCTCATAAACGCTGTCCGGCACTTTCATTTTCTCCACGTAATTCGCATAGCTGGCTTTCGGATTGGCGAGGAAAATCTGGGTACCGCACTGCTCAATAATCGCCGGGGCGATGGGGTGTCTGACGATTTCATCCGGTGACTGTGTTGCCGGGATGAAGATACCGTTCAGCTTGCGGATGACTTTCAGCATATTGAGTGAGAAGCGGGAAAATTCGACATCGGACAGCCAGCGCCAGAACTCATCCATAAACATCACCAGGCGGCGACCGTCCAGCAGGCTGGTCACGCGATACAGCAGGTAAAAGGTCACGGGGCCGCGAATATCGTCATCATCCAGAAATTCGGTGCCGTCGATACCAACGTTATCGACATCGCTGATGGTGAAAGTATCAGCCTCGTTATCAAACACCCAGCCGAACTCGCCCCCCTGTGCCCACTGTTTCAGGCGGATACGCAGCCCGTTGGTGCGGGCGTCTGTGGTCGGCGGCTCCGGCAGCACTTCCAGCAGCCGGGTGATCCCGAACCGGCGGTACTCCGGCGGATAGTCCAGCATGATGGTGTCAACGGCGGCACTGATCCGCTCCTCATCGCGCGGATCGAGCGGCTTACCGTTGCGGCGGCACAGCATGCGCACCAGCCGTTTGATGAAACTGATGTTCCGGCGGGTTGGCTCCAGCGCAAACGGGTTGAAGCCGGTGGGCTCGCCGGTACGGATGCGGAAATAACGCCCGCCCGCCTGGCGGATCGCCATCTCCGCCGCCCGGTCCTTATCGAAATACACCGTGGTCAGCCGTTTGAGGGTGGCAGAAGGCGCAAACGACGCCGGGTTACGGTACTTCTGCATCAGTTGTTGCAGGATGGTCATCAGCAGGGTTTTGCCGGAGCCGGTTTTCCCGATAATCGCCGTATTTCCCGGCGTTTTCTCACCGGTGTCATCCCGTCCGGCCTGGCTGTCGTGAAGGTTCAGGTAATACCCGCCACCGCCGGGCGATGTGAGGATGGCGATGGCTTCCCCCCACGGATTGCCGCTGCGTTTGTGGGGATGGAAGTTATGCAGGCAGGCCATATCGGCAAAATTCTGGCTGCTGACGGCCACCAGTCGGGGACGCAGCGTATAGACGCCCGGCAGTTGCGCCAGATATGCGGCGGGCAGTGACAGGGTGGAGAGCGTCGTCATAATACCCAGATCGGCGAAGGGCTGGGCCAGAACGTTAGTGTCCTTCACCACCTGCCCGGCACTGTCTGAGGAGATCAGCAGGGAAAAGTGGAATTTACCGCACGACACATGCCCGGACTGGAGCAGGTCGCGCAGGACAATCAGCTCTTCGCGCTGGGAAATCGCGTCGTCGTCCGCTGAGTTCAGCCGTTTTTCCGCCAGCCGGATATGATCCTGCGCTTCATCCCGTGCCATGCAGGTAAAGGACTGCGTCAGAACATACTCGCTTTCGGCGTACAGCAGCGCATCCAGCATACCAGTATGGGTTTCCGGGGAATAATCCTTAATCTCAAGGCTGCGGAAGAAGCGGGAACCGCTGACCGTCTGGCATTCACCAGTGTCGGTGGTGAAAAACACGTCCGGCGTGCTTAACGTTTCATAAAATGGTGAGCGCGTTACGGCCACTTTCTGCCACTGGCCGGTAAGCAGACGATGAAAGAACGCCAGTTGTGAGGAATACACCCGCTCGTTTTCTTCATATATCCCCAGCGGCATTGCCATATAGCGGGATAACGCAGACTCCAGCGCGTCGCGGTATTCCAGCATGATTTTGAGCGCGTCCTCCAGTGCTGGCTGGCGTTTACCGGGCGGCTGCGCTTTCATGGTTTTTTTCTCAATCGCAGAGAACGGCGCGTAGCAGACGGTAAAAAACAGCCGGTGCCGCCAGAACGGTTTTTCTTTTACCGGCTGGTAATACCGCCGTGTTACCTCATCGGAAAAGGGAATACCCGAACGGGCTTCAAAAGTATCATGGTATTTTTCACGGAGCCGGTGAATATAGAATGTTACCGGCAGCCCCTCATACGAACGAATAACGTTATTCAGGTGCGTGGCCATCAGGGTCAGGTGATGTTCGTCTTCACATTCAAAGACTGTGCCGCCCAGCTCCCAGGTGGCAACAAAATCACGGTGACGATTTCTGATGACGTAGGGGTGAATATGGGAGGAATACGGAATATATTTATCCAGCGTAATACGCTCGTTTAATTTCATTTTCTGAATAAACTCCGAGACATCAACATTATCGTACTGGTTTGCCAGAAGGGCATTCGCGCCAAAATGGGTATTGGTGAAAAGCCGTCCACGGGTTTTAAACGCCAGCCAGAGCAGGCTGAAATAATGAATATCCTTTCGGGCTTTATTTTTCATTTCCGCCCAGGCAGGAATGAGCAGAACCGCCAGGTAATAGCTGACATAGACCGCCAGCAGGACGATGGCCCCGCTGACAAGAACGAACGGCACAAGAGGAATACCCATAATGGCGGCAGGCCGCGTAAGCGCTTTATTCAGCGTAGCCATCGTTGCCTCCCTTATGACGCCCAGTAGGCACCGAAGCCGGATGCACCGACAATCAGGATCGCGCCGATGATGACGTTACGCATGTCGTGCAGGCTCTTGCCGTCGAACAGCACCTTGTAGCCCACCCACATGGTCGCCAGCGTGATGGTGACGGCGGCCAGTCCCAGCAGGCCGGTCGAGGTATTGCTCAGTGTTTCATTGGCCTTGTTAAAACCACTGTCCGCCGCCAGCACCGGGGAAGACAGCAGCACGGAAACAACAGCGGAGTAACGGCGTTTACGCATGATCATTTCTCCTCATCAGGGATAACAGGGATAGCGCCGCGAATGACGGAACCGGGATAATGCAGGGAAGTCATGATCGGCGCAGTGGCACCGGCAGGCTCGCCGCGCAGCACAACGGCGGGATAACGGACAGACGGCTGTGCGTTCCGGTCAGGGGCACGCTGCCGGTCTTTCCGCGTGGACGGGACGACATAGCCAATGCGCTGCACGTAGCTGGTCTGGTTAAAGGCGGATTCCGGCCGCTGGCCGGTTTCAAAGTTGCCGGAGTAGTAACAACTGAGCGCCCGTTTCAGTGTTCCGCCGCGCCGGTAACAGTCGGCGAGAATGCGCTCAAATACCGACAGATTGATGCAAGGGTTAAGCAGGTCGCTGGCCGTGACGCCGTAATGGCGGAAATTGATGCTGGTGATTTGCATCAGGCCGACCGAATAGCGTCGGCCCTGTGCAGCCAGCTGTCTGGTAAGGAGGATCGCCTCCGGCAGGCTCGAGGGGAAATGTGAAATCACGCCCCGGCTGTCTGGCAGGATTTCAGCAATGGCGTAGGGGTGGAAGCCGGATTCGACCCGTGCGACATCAAGTGACGTGGACGGGTGAATACTGGCGGCGCACTGCACCGCCAGTGCCAGAAAGGCAGTGGTGGAAAGCATGCTGGCCTCGCAACAGAGAGACCGGCGGCTTACAGAAAAGTACGCCGCCGGGTGAGAAGAAGAGAAAATGGATTAAGTGGCAGCGGCATCCTGTGAAATGTCGCTTTCTTCTCTCGGTTCGAGCAGTACCAGCCTGCCGGAAACCGCAATACCAGGTATCAGCACGATATTCAGACCGGGTTTGCCGTTGTGCGCGAAGGCCACACCAACCTTTGTCCAGTACGTGTTTTTGTCACCCTGAGCATCGGGCTGACTTTCCTGGGTGACAAACACGTGATAAACGGGTTTTCTCATGGAATTTCCTTTGATCAAAAACAGTAAATGAAATAAACCAGTCACATCCCGGTTCTGCATTCCGGTTTTAACGGGTCAGCGAGAACATTCAGCGGCACCCTGAATTGTGGTTACGTGACAGCCCGATCCATTTTGTTAAAGAGCAATACCCTGTCAGGACGAATTAATGTCCATAGGGGCGACTAATGCTGTAATGGCGTTCTCAGATTCGAATATCTGGTGAGGGATATAAATGAGAAACTCAAAACAAAAAGAAGAGAGAAAAATAGTGGAGTATTTAAGATGCAGTGAGAATAATGAGGATTTAAAAAACACGAGAGAGTGGTATTAACATTCACCGTGAATAATAAAGACATGCAGAGATATAACATCTCTACACGTCCTTTTTATCCTGTCAGCGGCTACTACGTTCAAGTTTTTCCTGACATTCCGTACAGGTGGTTACACCCGGCAGTGCTTGCCGTCGCTTTTCTGGAATGGGTTTACCACATACACGACAGTGAAATAATGATGGTGTCGACCCCGGCTTAAAACGACTCTGTTCAATCATCTCCTCCAGGCGCTGCTCATTAAATTCCTGATCGCGATCGATCTCATCCGGCATGTGGTGCCCTCCTGTTAGCGGCAACTTCCTTTTCACAAAGCGTGATACGTCTCCATACCATGGTGAGTGATAGTCCCAGGGAACTTGGTAGCAGGAGTTCAGTAACCTGCATCATGGCCATCAGCGCGTCGGGGGATTCAAGGCTTTCCACCCGGCACTTCTGCCATTGCCGCCAGATCTCGGCATCTGTCTCTTCATCCGGCTCAGGTGTACGTCCATATGGCACGCTGACACCAAGCAGCCGTCGGCGAAGGCAGACATCATTAGACGTCAAGCCAAAGTAGTGGTTGAGCAACGCGATAGAACCGCCCAGCCGGATAGCCCGGTTAATCTGCTGCTGTTGTCGGTATTCCTGTCGGGCCTGCGCCAGTAAATGATGCAGGACATCATGGCGGACACTGACCGAAACAAAGGGAGCCGTCGCCCGGCTGACAGCAAACAGTTCATCGAGTGATAACTGATTAAGAGCATTCATTTCGTCGAAAGTGAATCCGAGGGACTCGCAGTGACGAATATCCCCAACTTTCAGAGCGTGCAACGCATCAGTTAAGATGGTGTAATTAATTAATGGAATCATTCTGTTATCTCCTCAATCTATATGGAAAAGTTGAGCAAATAAACGGACATTTTTAACTGTTTGAACGTCCGGCCAATTTAAGGCTGATCCATTCATCAATTTCCGATTCGAGCCAGGCCACACTGGCCGGGCCAATTTTTATTGAACGTGGAAAGGTTCCATTTTTCATATACAGGTAAATTTGAGAGCGTTTCAAACCGGTTTTTTCTTCGACCTGTTTTAAACGTAATAACTGATGTGATGTCATTGTATTCTCCTATTGTGGAATGACTGGTGCATGTCCAGAGAAAATAAAAGAACACAGCAGTAAGCTTAGGAAAAGCCGATAGCACCTTATTACTGATGGGAAGATCCTTAGTACGGTTTTGTAGTGAATAAATAATAAGTTATTAGTTGTATAAGGATGTGGAGAAGGATAGTTGTGCTGCTGTGTAGTTTTCAGCGTTTCGCTGGTGCAATGGTGTCATGACTTAGCGTGATAATGAGGACAATAAAAAGATGCGGTTAAATACATTCATTGTGAATTTCAGTCAGGGGGGGCGTTACCACTCTGGCGGTAATGCGCTATGAAGCATCGCCATAGAAGTGTTCTGTGTGGTCGAAACATATATGCTCAACTACTTCCTTAACACAATGCTGAATTGATTGTGCTTCCCGATCATGTATAGACCGATCCAACAGATATAATAAAGTCCTTTGATTCTTGTTATCGTTAAGGCGGCTGAGGCAATATAGTCTTGGCTGGAGGTTCCATGCCGTAAAGATTCTGTAGTGTGATCCCCCGCACAGGGAGACGGATATGGCAGCTCTATGACTCACCTATGGTTTTTTGGATAACCTGATGTCGCTAAATATCGGTTAAGTGTGCGCTTGTTTTCCGTTCGGCAAAATAGTGCGCGGGTGTACTTCCCATTGTTTTTTTGAACATGGTGATAAACGCATTAACCGATTCATACCCCAGATTAGCTGCAACATTCTGAACCGAAACGCCGCTAGCCAGTTCCCGGAGAGCAATTATCAGTTGCAGTTGCTGACGCCAGCGTCCGAACGTCAACCCGGTTTCGCGCAGCATTAAACGCGCGAGAGAACGCTCGCTAAGCGCCAGTCTTTTTGCCCATGTTTTGAATGTGCTTCGGTCATCAGGTTGACTGACCAGAGCATCGGCCATGGCGCGGATTTTAGGATGCGACGACACAGGGAGGCTCAGTTTCTGCTGAGGCATGGTGGCTAATTCATCAAGTGTTACTCTGGTCAGTCTGGCGAGATGGCTTTCTGGTGGGTATCCGACGCCCTCGCGGGTTAAACGGGCAACAAGTTCTTTAATCAGACTGGAAATTGCCAGAGTACAGCATCGCTCCGGCAACGCGGCGGCTCCGGGTTCGATAAACAGATAGTTGAGATGCGCATTCCAGGTAGCTTTGGCGCTGTGCGGCACTCCCCCAGGGATCCAGACGGCACAATCAGGCGGCACGATCCAGATATCATTTTCGGCGCGACAAATGACCGCCCCATAGAGGGCAATAATCAATTGCCCTTTGCGGTGCGTATGCACAGGCACTTCGGCCGCGTAATCGACAAAATCCAGATGACGCGCGACTGCGGGACAGGGGGTGGCATCCGGATCAAACAGCGTATTGGCGAGTGGGGGTAACATAGATTGGCAACATTTAGGTGTTTTTTGACAGAATAGAGTATTTAAGTGGATATGCAAGCCGGTAATAATTTCCGGCATGAAAAAAATTAACGCGAGTTACTTTCATTTTTTACACACGATATGCCAACGTCTTCGCGGTATGGCTTCTCCTTCACTACTGAATGATGCGAACGCTCTGCTCTATTCCGCGAAGAGTTTTGCCGCAGCGATGCTCGCATACTACATTGCACTGTCAATTGGCCTGGAGCGGCCTTCCTGGGCAATTATCACCGTGTATATTGTTTCCCAAACCTCCGTCGGAGCATCGCTGAGCAGAAGTCTGTATCGTCTGGTGGGAACGGTAGTCGGCGCGGGCATAACGGTATTAATTGTACCTACGTTCGCGAATTCCTCCGTATTTTGCAGCGTGATATTGACAGGCTGGATTACCTTCTGCCTCTATTTATCCTTGCTGGAACGCACGCCCCGGGCCTATGGTTTTGTCCTGGCTGGTTACACTGCGAGTCTGATTGGCTTCCCTGCGGTATCCGATCCTGGCGCGATTTTTGACATCGCTATCACTCGGATACAGGAAATCATGATCGGTATCTTCTGCGCGGCACTTATTCATCGCTATGTATTGCCCGCGCGCATCTCAGGCCAGTTCAACAGTAAATTGTCGCAGACGCTACTCGCGGCGCGACAGCGTATCGCAGAGACTTTAGCAGGCAAACCCGACGCTGCTTCCGGGCCGCTGCATATGGCACTGGCATTACAGTTCCTGCAGGGTATCAGCCATCATGTCCCTTATGATTTTGCGTTCTCTGTACCGGTCCGGCAAGCGAGAAAAAGGCTTCATGACAGGCTTGCGCGATTAGTCATTGTTAACTGTGAGTTACGCGACCGTTTAGCGCTGATAGCGACGATACCTGTCGATGTGCAAATTCTGCTGGGTGATGTTGAGGTCTGGTTGGCCTGCAAAGATGAAGGAAAATTCAAAAGCGAGGGTGAAGCGCTCAAAAAAAGCAGTGAAAAATTACTGCAGCGCTATTCAGTGTATGAGCTGACGCTTGAAGAAGCGCTGCGTGTAAGTTTTATGCGCTACCTGTTAGAGGCCATTGTCCTTGTGCAGCAGTGCTATCGTCTTTCGGACGCCATTCATCACGCGAAGCAGACGCCTGCGCAATCGGAAAAGAATACCGTGAGAGGGTATGTATTCCACCGCGATTCTCTCACTGCTGCCCGCACCGCTCTGGGCGCTTTCACCATCATTCTGAGCGGCTGCATGGTGTGGATTTTCTCGGCATGGCCTGATGGCGGTACGGCGGTTTCTATCCTTGGCGTTTGTTGCACACTGTTTGGCGGCTTCGATACGCCTGCCCCGCATATTGTGAAATACATTATCGGCTCCTTCTGGGGCGTTGTGATAAGCCTGATCTACAGTTTCGTTCTACTACCACAAGTCAGTGATTTTATCGTGCTGGTAACGGTTTTAGCTCCGATCTATCTGCTGGCTGGATCGCTCCAGGCCAGACCGCCTACCACGTTTATGGCGATGGGGATCACACTGACGCTGCCTATTTTGTGCGAGCTGGGTGCCCACTACAGCGGGGATTTTGCCGTGGCGGTGAATACCGCAATCGCACTATTTTCTGCAACTGGCTTTGCGGTATTCAGCATGGGCTTTCTGCAAACTGTACAGGCAGATGCGGCAATAAATCGCCTGCTTCAATTATGTCAGCGCGATATTAACCGCAGCGTGAAAGGTGTGCTGAATACTGATGAAACTCTCTGGATCAACCTGATGATCGATCGGGCTGCGTTGATACTGCCGCGTTTGCAGCGCAGCGGACAGTCACCGGAACGGGCACATCATTTGTTGTACGCCCTGCGTATAGGGCTGTGTGTAATGCGATTACGCCGATGTGATGCGCATGCGAACAAAGAAATAAAAGAAGTACTCACCCTTCTTACACACTCGACAGATATTGACACCTTACTTCAACGGATCGCCATTCTGACTGAGCGCAGCTTGAGCGTAACAGATGAACTATCGCGACATTATGTCGATCAACTGGTTGATCTTTACTGCGCATTAAGCGTTCAGAAAATGGAGCCTGCTAATGATCAATGATTTCAATATTGAGGGCGTTTTTGTACCCGGTCTGTTGGTAATTGCCCTCATTGCACTGACATGTACGCTATTTATCGTACATATCTTGTCATTCAGCAAGGGTTACCGCCGCTTGCCCTTTAGACCGATGATCGATTTTTCCGTCTTCATTATTACTTTTTACCTGCTGCTGCAGGGGCTGACCGAACTGGGGTTTTTTAAATGAAATCGTTACTTTCTCTACTGGGCCGCTACGTGCTGACGCTCAGCGCTGTGGCGGTGGCTACGCTTTTGGCTTTTATTCTCTGGAAACATTATGCGCAAACCCCCTGGACCCGCGATGGTCGAGTTCGTGCGGATGTGGTACAGATTGCGCCGGATGTCTCCGGACCGGTGCTGAATGTGGCCGTCCGCGATAATCAGTGGGTTAATCGGGGCGATGTGCTCTATTCCATTGACCCGCACTGGTTGAGGTTGGCCGTGGTCAGCGCACAGGCTGATGTTGAGGCGAAACGTCATGAAATGCTGATGCGCCAGGATGCGGCGAGACGACGCTCTCAGATTAAAGGGGTAATTTCCAGCGAGGATTTACAACAAACAGCCAGCGCAGCCAGCGTCGCTGCGGCTAATTACCACGGTGCACTGGCTGCGCTGGACCTTGCAGAGCTTAACTTATCGCATGCTATTGTTCGGTCTCCGGTTACGGGCTATGTCACACATTTGCGGCTTCGCCCTGGTGACTATGCCACAGCGGGAGAAACTAAAGTTTCCATCATTGATGCCCATAGTTTTTGGGTGGTTGGCTATTTTGAAGAGACTAAGTTGCAACATATCCGCACGGGAAATACTGCACACATTACGCTGATGGGATTTAAGCCGGTGATCACGGGTCATGTTGAGAGCATCGGACGCGGAATAGATGATAACAATGACGAGACCGGGGGGCTTGGCCTGCCTAATGTCGAGCCAACCTTTAGCTGGGTGCGGCTCGCGCAGCGTATCCCGGTTCGGATTCATATTGACAGATTGCCGGAGGGAATTGAATTGGTGGCTGGACTGTCTGCGAGTATATCCATCACACCATAATAAAAAGTATGGTCTCTATTGAGGATTTATGCAGAACTTAGGGATTGTCAGCTCTTGATCTATATGCCTGATGAGAATGTGTTTCTGTTAGAGTAATTCTGAGGTTTCGGTTATGAAAAACAGGAAAGATTTTGTAAATGACTTAATTGTTTGGATAAACAAAAATATAGAGATGCCACTAAAAATTGATGATGTGGCTATCAAGTCCGGATATTCAAAATGGCATTTGCAGAGATTGTTTTTTTCTGAAACAGGGCAGAGTCTAGGAGGTTTTATCAGAGAGAAAAAATTATGTCTTATTTTAGAAGCTGTTATCACAACAAATGAATCTTTGATAAACATCGCGATGCGATTTGGCTTTGACTCTCAGCAATCATTAACCAGGGCATTTCGAAAAAGATATAATGTCCCACCACACCGGTATAGAAAAAATGCCGTAAATATTAAAAGCAAGTCTTCTTTGGAGTAAGGTAATTACTCGTATCATAAGGTGAGCTTTTAAATCTTTAGTAACTATCTGGATTATGGACGGGGTTCATCTGGTAATCATGGTCTTAGTACCTCAGTTATAGATTTATTGAACGAAATGAAATCACTCATTTATTTCATTGAAAAGAATCTAAGTCTTCCTGTGCAATGTATGCTTTCGTGTTTTTGCATGTGTAATGTATTGGTAAGTAAATTCGTATTCATTAATTGGAATATAATTACGAGCCCATGTATGTATTTAATGATTGGATAAATTAAGGTTAATCTATTTCGTGCATTTTGGATTCGATCGAACCTATGCAATTCGACTAAACCCTCCTTTAATAAGGAGTGGCTTTAATGTATATGCGTGGTTGCGAGCATTTAAGTACTGTTTTGCTTTTACTTTTCTAATGCTTGATAATTGATGATATGTATTGATACCAGTAGTACAGAAATACAATGTCCCTTGAGGTGACAAGGAAAAAAGAGTCAAAAAAACTAATTATGTCCGTATTACTGATTTTAGAGTCCTTAATACGGACATTTGGGTTTGGTAAAATTCACTTGCGTCAATCCGACATTGATGTGGGGGAACCGCGTACGAGTGCAGTTTTTAACGTATCACCACTGAGCCTGTCGGTAATGCCTTCGTCAGATGCCCATTGTTCGAAAATAGATAGTAGTTTGTACGGTTTACTAATTAATGGACGGATGACTTCATTGTTTTTACAGGCCAGCCAGAAAAAACGAGATAGTGGTGTTGATATTCGCGTTGCAGATAATGAGGGCACTCTGCTATTGGTTATGATGTCAATGACTTTATCAAGTTCAGCATGTCGAATAACAAACCAGGCATCCCGAGGTAAAATATGAGCCGGGAAATACTCTTTCCCCAGGTAATTATTTATCCTCTTTGAGAATATCTCTTTATGTACATATGGTGAAATGTTTTTAGGGAGTTGCATAATTTTTTGTGTTATTCTTTCTTCCCATGTCATTTTATCGAATAGTTGAAATGGTTCTCCTTGTAAGCTAACTGTTATGCCATGATTAAAATCAATAGCTCCTGTTACAGGTAATGGTATTTTAAGAGATTGGGAAAGTAATTTTTGCACTAGAACATATTCATATCCAATCAATAGAGTGTCAATCACTCTCTCTGTGGGAATGATATATTTGCCAGTAGTGCTAACAATAAAATTATGTCCTTCAATAAACGCTTTTTTGTCAAGAAGGCATAAACGATTTATTGATGACATATCACATGGTCTGAGCCTTACTTTGTAGCTCGATCTCTGTATTTTTCGTAATGTAATTGGCGACTGAAAGTAAATAGAGAGATGAATGCTGCCATGTAATGCATGCCTGTAAATGTCACTTTTTTTTAATTTTCAGTCCTTTTTTATTTATCACTTCGACTGCTTCACGGATAGTCAGCCAGTCAGGCGAACTATAGTTTGTATTTGATAGTGTTTGTTTTTTTGACATAGTGGTTTTCCTCTATTTCTGTTTTTTAAAAAAAATACCATGAATTTTCCAGTGAAATTAATTTCATGGTGCGGGATCTATTACGTTATAATATTTGGATTATATTGATATGGGGGCTTCTTAGCGTTTCAGTCCCCCATATCCGGCCTCATATTTCGCAGTGATTGAAAAGAAGAACAAATATCAGGTTAAACTAATTCAATTCTCAAACATTATTTAAGTTGAATGGAAGACATTACATAAATCTGTCTGCTCCGCCTGATGCTTCAATTGTCTGTCCAGTAACAAACTGATTCCTCCCAGAAAGTAGGAACGTAGCAATTGCAGCAATATCTTCAGGAAGTCCAAAGCGGCCCACAGGCGTTTTCTCTTTACCCAGTAATGCCATTACCTCTTCGTCTGTTCTGTCAGCCAGTTCAGGACGACGATTGCGAACATTCGGTAGCATGTTCTGCGCCCAGTTATCCGTCGCGACAGCACCCACTCCGATCGCATTGACCAGAATGCCATCCGGAGCCACGCTAAGTGCTAAACTACGGGTCAGGTTGTTGATAGCGGCGCTCAGTGCGTGTGAGACGGTAAGTTGCGGATTAGGGTAGATACCGCCAATGGATGAGATATTGACAATACGCCCCCAGTTTCGTCTCTGCATCCCGGGGATGATTACCTTACAAAAACGTCGCATGGCGGAGAATTTGGTCTCAGTCATTATCTGCCAGTCTTCTTCCGAAGTGGTTAACAGCGTGCCCGCATGGGCTCTTCCGGCATTGTTCACCAGTAAATCAATACGCTGAAAAACTTTTTCCGCTTGTTCAACCACTAAAGAAGGTAGTTTGGGATCAGTCACATCCCCGGCAATAGGCAGCACCGAAACACCGTATTTCTCTGAAATTTTTTTCGCAGCAAGAATCAGCTCAGGTTCTCGTCTGGCCACCATGACTAAATGCACACCATTCACGGCCAATTCTTCACAAATGCTGAAACCAATTCCGGTATGGGCTCCAGTTACCAGAGCCACTTTTCCAGTCAGTTTTAAATCCATTTGTTGCTCCTCAAGTTAAGCACAGTCAATAACATGAGCAGTATTAGTAACAAATCTCTTTTTCAGGAGCTTGTGCATCAGAATTCAGATGTCTGAAAAAAGCGGTCAAAGAGTTGGGTGTCGCCTTTGCTTATACTCCAGACAATATTGAGTTTAGTGCCAGGAGTGGTCAATGCGTTCGGACAATCACGAGCTTTCTTCTACCAGGATTCTTATGCTGGGGATTATTTGTTGTATTGTTGTGGCTAATATTTATTTTAATCAATCTGTCCTGAATTTAATTGCCGGATCCTTTCCCAATGAATGGGGAGCTGTTTCTTTGATCCCCATGGTCACCCAGGTAGGCTATGCGGTGGGCTTATTCTTTCTGATCCCCCTTGGCGATTATATTGAACGTCAGCGGCTTATCCTGCGTCAAGCGCAGGTGCTTTTCCTGGCAATGATCGGCATGATGTTATCCCCAACGGCGACAGTGTTGGTGTTCTTCTCCTTCCTTACCGGGATGGCTGCAACAGTAGCTCAACAGATAGTGCCGCTTGCCGCCTCGCTCTCAAGAACTTCTGCACGAGGTAAAACCGTTGGTACGGTGATGAGCGGTGTCCTGGCAGGTATCCTTGCTGGCCGGGCTATCGGAGGCCTTATTGGTCAGTATTTCGGCTGGCGTGGCGTCTTTTTATCCGGCGCGATCATGACATTGCTGGCTATATTTTTCATCTTACGCATTTTGCCTACTCAGTCGTTGTCAACGCCAAAGTTTAACTATCTGGCGGTATTACGTTCATTAGGACTGCTGTGGAAAAACGAGCCGCAGGTGCGTGGTGCAACTCTTACACAAGCAATGCTGTTTGCCTCCTTCAGCGTGCTGTGGACCGTGCTCCCTTTCTGGTTAGCTCATCGCTACGATTACGGTGCAGGGATAACCGGCGCCCTAGCTGCTTTGGGGTTAATCGGTATTCTGTGTGCGCCTCTGGCGGGAAGTTTCAGCGATCGTCAGGGACCATTCCGAATGGTTGTTTTTGGTGTGATACTCATGCTGCTAGCCTGGACTGTTTTTTGGAGATGGAACAGTATTGTGGGTATGGTGGTGGGCATTCTACTACTGGATGCGGGTGAGCAATGTGTACTGATAGCTAATCAGCACACGATTTATTCTTTGCGTCCGGATGCCAGAAACCGTCTTAATACATTATTTATGTGCGTTATGTTTATTGGCGGAGCATGTGGCTCACTGACTGCCACCTGGTTATGGGAGACAACTCATAGCTGGGCGCTGATTTCTTCAGCAGGGGGCGGACTCGTGATCATGGGGATGTTGATAGCCGTAAAACGTAAATATTCAGGCCCCTATTCGGGCACATAGCGCAATAGCACTTCTTACATCCGTCGCATTGTCTGAGTCATCAACATCATGTAAAGCGTCCTGTATCAATTGTTTAGCAGCCCATTTTTCCCCGGCTTCAGCCTGCAATGTCGCCAATGAATAAGCAATACGGAGGGCCCAGCCATGAGCCTGTTGCTGACGCGCTTTGTCCAGGGCCTTCTCCAACAGCAGGCGTTGCTTCTGAGGAGGTAATTGAGTGGCAGAAAGACGCATCAGCTCAGGCGTGCACCAGTTTTCATGATCCTGGCGGGTGGCTCTCAGCGATAACCCGGTATCAATTTCTGACAACAAGGGGGAATATTGCCAATCTAATCCCATCGCCCGCAACGAGCTAAACAGTGTGGTTTGACTAACATCGGTATGACTGAACTGTTTGGCCCAAACAAGAAACAGCTCGCCGTATGTCTTCCAGAAATATAAATCATGCCTTTTTGCCAGATGAATAAGCCAGTTTGCGGCCTTTATAACCCAACGCGGATTACGATCCAGTGCTGCTGTCATACAAGCGCCTTCAGCCAGTGCACAGCAAAGAGAACAGACATGCTGCAAACGAGCGGCTTTTTTAACACCGCGCCATGCCATCTGTTTCGCGGCCTTATACTCACCCTGTAACCAGAGTAAACGAGACAGAAAGGCCTGACCGGCGCTCTCTTGATCAAGACCAAAACGGAAAGAGTGACTTAATTCGCCATGTTCATACCAGTCAAGAGATTGCTGGAGATAATCACGCCCGACATAATGACGCCCCAAAAAATGCAGGGATACACCGAGAATACGCAGCCCGGTTGCCATCGCCTCCTCGTCACTAATGGACCGTGCCAGCTCGCACATAGATTGCGCATGCTCAAGCGCTTTATCCAACTCGCCAGTACGCAGATAATACAACCATAATCCGTAATGAGCCTGTAAACGTATTTCTTTGTCGTCGAGCTTTTCTGCAAGTGCAAGCGCGGTTTTCCAGGCTGAATGTGTTTCAGGCGTAGGGCCTTTTGCCCAGGTTGACGCCTTACCTGCTACAGCGCTGAGATTCATTCTCTGGCGTAGCGTTAATACTACCCGAGAAGTATTTTCATAAAGCAAAGGATAGATATGGCGCTGACATTCATCGTAGAGTGAATATTCAATCCAAAAAGGGGTCATCGCTTGTAAGATCTCAAGCCCCTTAGAGGGAGCGGCCCCTTCAGCCAACGTTTGCTGTAATATGCTCCGCAAATCATTAAGCATATGGCTATAACGTTCACGCCACTGTCCCGTTGGCAGCATAAACCAATCACCTTGGGCCTCTTCTACCAGAACTTTATAATAACCGGTAAAACGGGCTTCAAGAACAGTATATTCACCCTGTTGCCTGAGTTTATCGCATGCGAACTGGCGCATGGTTTCCAGCAGGCGGAAACGGGTCTCTGGTACCTGAGTACTGACCTGAATCAGGGATAAAGACAGCAATCTTTGCAGATCGTCAACAACCTGCCAGCGATGCTTGTCTTTAATCAGCAGAAGGTCACTTACTGATTTCACACTGAACATATCGGTATAGATCCCCAGAGAGCAAAATAATCTTTGTTCACGAGTGTTGAGTAACTGATAAGTCCACTCCAGCGTGGTCAGTATTTTCTGATGTCTGGGCACCAGAGAGCTGTGCGTATTGCTCAATAGCTGGAAACGGTCTTCCAGTCGGCTATAGATCTCTTTGACACTCATGACTGGCAGACGGGAGGCCGCAAGTTCAATCGCCAACGGCAGACCGTCAAGATGACGGCATAACTCGCCAATCAACGACAGTTCGCTGGCTGATGGATGGAAATTATGTCGGTTGGCCTGCCCACGTTCGATAAAGAGGCGGACACTGTCAAAAGTCAGTAACTCGTGGGTATCAGCCTCTTCGCTCTCAGGAACTTGTAATGGCGGTAGTAGATATTGTTGCTCGCCGGCAACCTGTAACGCTACCTGGCTGGTCAACAACAGTTTTATATGGGGAGCCAGGCGCAGGAGCAACGTAATCACTGGTTCCAGTTCACTAATTACATGTTCACAGTTATCAATCAGCAGTAAACATCGACGCCGTGCAAGCTGTTGCCGTAAATCGGCATCATTATGAATGGCAGCTAATGGAAGATGGAGCGCTTGTGAAATAACAGATAGCAAGCTGGATGCTTCGGTGATATGCGCCAGTTCAGCCACACATATTCCATCAGGAAAATGCGAGTGTGTAAGGCTGACGACTTCCCATGCCAAACGAGTCTTACCCACGCCCCCTGAGCCTGTAACCGTCACCAGACGGTATTGATCCAATAAGGTGCATAATTCCTGCACAGCGTTATCACGCCCCAGAATCGATGCGAGAAAAGGGGTAACAGCGGGCTCAGGTATTTCTGATTTAGAGAGCGGTTCAGTTGGCAATTTGTTGATATTAAAGCGATAACCACAACCAAATTCAGTAATCAGTAGATGGCGGTCATGTCCCAGTATGCGGCGTATAGCAGAAATTTGTGCCTGAAGATTATTTTCTTCGACGATTTCATTTCCCCACACTTGAGTAAGTAAAGATTCTTTACTTACCGCTTTACCTCCAGCACTCACCAGAACAACCAGAACATCAAAAGCTCTGGCAGAAATTCTTACTGGCTTACCCCGATGTAACAGAATCCTTAGCTGTGGCCAGATTTGCCAGTCAGCAAAGTGAATCTCATCAATTGATATCATGGTGTTGAGATCTTCTGTTTTGAGCATCACGAACTCTCGGTATGGAGTAAGCCATTTCTAACGAAAGTGGTCATCAGAATCAGGCTACATGTTGAATGTGCTGCATCGGCGTATAACTATTCAATACCACTTTTACCGTTAATGATTATAAAGCCAATAGTGCTATGTGGCATAGCTTTGCGATCAAGCTGGTGATGAAAACTGAACTTCGACGAACGATCCACGCTGACAATAAGACGACGATTGGCATCCAACGAAGCGATCAAAGGCTAATTATTGCGATGCCGGTCAGCACCACCACTGCACCGGCAATCCGGCGTGCCAGATGATTTTCACGAAAAAGCCAGTACGAAAGAAGGGAGCCGACAATAATGGATGTTTCCCTGAGAGGAGCGACGAGTGCCAGTGGCATGCTCTGCATGGCTGTCAGTACAAGGATATAGGCAAGGGGAGAGCATACAGCAATGATAAGGATTGGGATGATATCCACACGTACAGCAGTTGGAATGCGATTTCGTCGCCGCATCGCACCAGGGGTAAGAATCAGACTCTGTAGCAGGAGTGTGCTGGCGTAGTAGCGCACTGGATCCAGGTGCAGAGAGATTACCGAATAACCGTCCCAGAGTGTATAGCCAGCGATGGCGGTGCCTATCGCTGCCCCCCAAAGCATTCCCTGTAGTGGTCGGCTTCCGCTCCTGAACGGATTGCCGGTGACAACGAAAATACCAGCGATAACGATAAAAGCGCCGAGTAAAGCGCCTGGTGAAATCCGTTCCCCCATCAGAAGGGTTGCAAACAGTATCGTCAGAACCGGTCCGCTCCCCCGGGCAATCGGATAAACAACACCAAGTTCGGCGCGCTCGTAGCCAGCCTGCAAGATTAGAGAATAAGCGATATGAAGCGCAGATGAGATAACTGCCCCGACTGCGAGTCGCCAGTCGAGCTCCTGTTGTCCCTCAACTGTCAGAATGAGGCTGATCGGAACCCACAACAATGCTGAGGCACAGCTGTAGGCCCAGACGAACAAAAGTGTGTCTTCCTTCTTGTATTTTGAGGCTATATTCCATACTGCATGAGCTACTGAAGCAGTAAGAATCATCGCAACCGTGCTGAACTGCATCAGGACATATCCGGCAAATCAATACCCGCTCGTTCAGCCCGGCGACTTTGTTCTTTATCCCGCAGAGTGAGGGCAGCGACCAGCGTATCAATAACGACTAGCTGGGCCAGTCTACTGCCGGCAGCGGCCATCTGTGCCGGTAATGGCGCTCCGCCAACCACGAGCGAAACGTTGGCGAGTGTCGCCAGTGGTGTATCGTACTGGTTAGTTATTGCGATAAGCGATGCTCCGGCCGAGGATGCGGCATCAGCAACGGCGAGTGTGGATGATGTGCGACCTGTCGAGCTGACGACGATCATCACGTCGCCTGAACCGAGTAGGCGGGCAGCAATCATCGCTGATAAATAATCCTGGATACTGATGGTTATCACACCAGCCGTCCGCAGACGAAATACAGCATCAGCGGCAACCGTCGCAGAGGGGCCGGCACCAAATGCAAATACCTGGCGTGCGCTCTGGATTAAATCGACCGCCTCATCAAGGGCGGAGATTTCAATAGCACCACTGAGCGCAGTCAGCGCGTCTGCACCAGCACGAACTGATGTTTCCAGCACCGATGCCAACGTCGCATCCGCTGTGAGAACTTCAGGCGGTGCAAAGAACCGGGCAGTACCACGAGCCCGGGCAATCTCTATCTTAAGTTCAGTGAACCCGGTGAACCCAATCGCTCGTGCAGCGCGTATTACTGTCGGCGGTGATACACCTGCGCGGGTGGCAACCTGTGCTGTCGTGCTTGTACCGACAAACAAAGGATCGACAAGCAGGAGATCGACAACTTTAGCCTCACTTGCAGCGAGGTCGCCGCTTCGGGCGTGAATGCTGCCAAGCCATTGCTGTAACCGCTGCTCGCTTTCTGAAACTCTGTTACCATTTTCATTTTTCATGTGTAATATATTACATTCCCTTTGCGAAGGGCACAACCATCACGTAAGTAGATTCTGTTAAAAGGAGTCCGCATCATGAACACTGAAATCAAGACGGTTGTCGCTGTTGTTGGTCCGGGTGCCATCGGCACCACAGTCGCGGCGGCGTTACACGAAGTCGGCCGCACACCATTGCTGTGTGGACGTACTCCCCGCGATCACCTGACCCTGCAAGACGGCGACCGCTTTATCACCGTACCCGGTCCGGTACAGACGAATCCGGCGCAAATTACTCGCACAGCCGATCTTGTCTTTCTGGCAGTCAAGTCCACACAAATCGACGCGGCAGCAGAATGGCTCAGGGCGTTGACCGGCCCGGAGACGGTTGTATGCGTGCTTCAGAACGGGGTCGAACAGCTGGACAGGCTCGCGACGTACTCTCTGCCCGGACAGATCGTCCCCGCAGTCGTGTGGTTTCCCGCACAGGCGCAGTCAGATGGCTCAGTACGCTTGCGTGGCGACGCGCGCCTGAGCCTTCCAGACACGTCAGCTTCCTTCTTAGTGGCAAAAGCGCTACAAGGCACGCGGTGCTCCGTAGATTTGGCCGCAAACTTCAGCTCCCTGGCCTGGCGCAAACTGATGCAGAACGCGGTGGCTGGACTCATGGCGCTCACGCACCGCCGCTCGGGCATGTTCGCCCGCGCTGACATCGCCAGGCTTACGCTGGCTTATTTACAGGAATGTCTGTCCGTGGCACGGGCAGAAGGAGCAGAACTCGGCGACGAAGTGCCGCAGGAGATCCTCGACAAGTTCCGGGCGGCTCCCGCAGACATGAGCACTTCCATCCTTACGGATCGAGAAGCAGGCCGACTGCTCGAATGGGATATCCGCAACGGTGTCATTGCGCGTCGCGGCCGGGTTCACAGCATTCCAACGCCTGTCAGCGACATCCTGGTGCCGCTTCTTGCGGCTGCTAGCGATGGCCCAGGTTGATCCCAGGCAGATGATCGCGCTATTACTTCTCTTCTGCCTGGCCCTCGGTGCCGGTGTGCTCAGCGGTGTCGTCGGCACTGGTTCGTCGCTAATCATGCTCCCCGTCCTCGTCACCATATACGGGCCAAGGATTGCAGTGCCTGTTATGGCGATCGCCTCCCTTTTCGGCAACATCGGACGGGTGATTGTCTGGTGGCATGAGATTCGTTGGCGACCGGTGTTTGCCTATTCGTTCGCGGGAGTTCCTGCGGCTGTTCTCGGGGCGCACACGTTACTTACGATTTCTCCTGGCACAGTGGAGGTATTCCTGGCAGCTTTCTTCCTTGCGATGATCCCGCTGCGCCGTCTCATCAGACGATCGAACCTCCACTTGAATCTCTGGCACATGAGTTTTGCCGGGGCGATTGTCGGGTTTCTGACAGGATTCGTGCTCTCTACAGGGCCGCTCAGTGTGCCAGTATTCACCGGCTACGGAATGAGTGGCGGCGTATTTCTGGGATCAGAGGCGGCAAGCGCAATCCTGCTCTACGCTGGCAAGTTAGCTACGTTCGGTATATCGGGCGCACTCGCACAGCCTGTCCTCACACATGGACTTGCCATCGGCATCGCATTGTTCGTCGGTTCGATGATTGCGAAACGTCTCGTCCAGAAACTCCAGACGCACACGTTCGAGCTTCTCATTGATGCCGTTCTCGTAGCTGGGGCAGTAGGGATGATCCTTGCTCTTAAATGAAATGGCACGCCAGGGCTGACGGGGCAAGCGTGTTGTTATCGTATAACAGCTTTCTACAGGCAGCGACGGGGTGGGATGATGGGTCTGACAAGCTATTAGAAATGAACAAAGCCGTACCAGGGTATGCTGATACAGCTTTTTGTTATGGGTCATGCCGCTTCGTTGTTTTTATCCCGTCCTGTGTTAAAAGGAGGTACGTATGCGACCCGGCATATATCAAGATAATCCGACCACCACTGCATCATCGCCTTGCGGGCTTCCAGATGCTCAGCCTTATGAATGTAAGCCAGACGCACGGTGTTGCGCTCCTGGTGACTCATCTGGCGTTCCACTGCATCTTGCGACCATAGACCAGACTCCATCAGGGCACTGCATGCCATCGCCCGAAAGCCATGACCACAGATGTCTTTTTTCGTGTCGAATCCCATCAGGCGCAGTGCTTTATTGACCGTGTTTTCACACATCGGCTTGTACGGGTTGTGGTCGCCGGGGAATACCAGTTCATAAACCCCGGATATTTCCTTAATCCGTTTCAGAATAGCTATAGCCTGCTGTGAGAGGGGCACGATATGAGCAGTGCGCATTTTGGCACCACGCCCGGAATAACGCACATCTGGAATGGGTTCTCGCGTCGCGGGTATTGTCCAGACCCGGTTTCTGAAATCAATCTCTGACCAGCGGGCAAAGCGCAGTTCACTGGAGCGGATGAACACATGCAGCGTCAGCAGGACGGCCAGCCGCGTCAGTTCACGGCCCTGATGATATGCCTCAATGCGTTCGAGCAGTTCAGGCAGCCGCTCCAGCGGTAGGGCGGGGTAATGCCGTCTGGCAGGAGGTGTTGTCACGCCTTCAAGGTTTGCAGCCGGATTGTTATCGATTAATCCCTGGTGGAGCGCATGGCGCATGATGTTACTGACGTGCTGCCGCGTGCGGGACGCGACTTCCAGCAGGCCTTTTTCTTCAATTCCTTTCAGCAAATTAATGAAATGCCGGGGTTTAAGTTCGGTAACTGACAGATATCCGATAACCGGAAAGACATGATTGTTCAGGCTTGCGAGCAGGCGGTCAGCGGTATTCTGCGACCATTTTTTATTGCTTTTATGCCAGGCCAGCGCCACGGTTTTAAACACCTTCTCAGTTGGGCAGGCACCGCGTTCTGCGGCCCGCTGCATTACCGGGTTGATGTTCAGCGCCAGCATCTTACGGATACCTTCGCGCTGCTGGCGGGCATCAGACAGTGAGACGGCAGGATAGGCACCCAGTGCAATGCGGGATTCTTTACCGTTAATACGGTACTTGAGATACCAGTGACGGGAACCGCTAGGTTTGACCAGCAGATACAGACCGTGGGAATCGGAGACTTTATAGGGTTTATCGGTGGCTTTGAGAGTGCGAATCTTCGCGTCGGTAAGGGACATATGGGGGTCACTCCATTATCGAACTAACCTGACCCCAGATTTGACCACCAATTTTTCCCGATGCGAAGGGTAAAATCAAAATGCACCGGGAAGAGTTTTCACGCTAACCTCTTGAATCAATATCAGATAAGGATTCGCAAAGATGCATGCAAACAGGAAATTGGCTCCTCTGACTGGACTCGAACCAGTGACATACGGATTAACAGTCCGCCGTTCTACCGACTGAACTACAGAGGAATCGTTGTGGAGTCGTATCTTAGCGGCGAAAAAACTTTTGTCAAACATCTATTCGCCGTCCGTTGCTCAACTGGCGCATCCATCAACAAATTGTCGCCATTATCGACAATTTATCGGGAAAAATGCTTTGCAGGATTAGCTTTTCTCTATCATCATTTGAAATGTAGTTTCAACTTTTCTCACTAAGGTCTCCCTTGAACGTCACCGCCGCCTTACGCCAGTCCGTCGAACGCACGTCCTGGTTTAAAAAACGCAAGAGCTATCGCGTCCTTTACTGGCGTGAAATCAGCCCGCTTGCGGTCCCGATTTTGCTGGAAAACGCCTGCGTACTGCTGATGGGCGTGTTGAGTACTTTTTTGGTTAGCTGGCTCGGTAAAGAGGCCATGGCGGGCGTTGGCCTGGCCGATAGCTTCAACATGGTGATTATGTCCTTTTTTGCCGCCATCGACCTCGGTACGACCGTGGTGGTGGCGTTTAGCCTGGGCAAACGTGACCGGCGGCGGGCAAGGGCGGCAGCGCGCCAGTCGCTGGCGATAATGACCCTGTTTTCGATTATTCTCGCAGCCGTTATCCATGCTTTTGGGGCGGAAATTATCAATTTTGTCGCCGGCGATGCGACAGAAGAGGTGAAAGGCCTGGCGCTCACCTACCTTGAACTGACGGTATTGAGCTACCCGGCGGCGGCAATCGCCCTGATCGGCAGCGGTGCGCTACGCGGCGCCGGAACCACTAAAATTCCGCTGTTGATCAACGGCGGGATGAATATCCTCAACATTATCATCAGCAGCATCCTGATTTACGGCATTTTCTCGTGGCCCGGTATGGGGTTCGTCGGCGCCGGTCTTGGATTGACAATTGCCCGCTACATTGGTGCGGTGGCCACGATTTGGGTGCTAATGATCGGTTTTAACCCGGCGCTGCGCATTTCGCTGAAGAGCTATTTTAAGCCGTTTAACTTCGCCATTATCTGGGAAGTGATGGGTATCGGTATTCCCGCCAGCATTGAATCGGTCTTGTTCAACGGCGGCAAGCTGCTGACGCAAATGTTTGTCGCTGGGATGGGCACTAACGTGATTGCCGGCAACTTTATCGCCTTCTCGGTTGCCGCGCTGATCAACCTGCCGGGGAACGCCCTCGGTTCAGCATCGACCATTATCACCGGCCGACGTCTCGGAAAAGGGCAGATCGGCCAGGCAGAGCGTCAGGCGTGGCATGTCTTCTGGCTGTCGACCATCATTTTGACGGTGATTGCCTGGGGAACCGCGCCGCTTGCCGGTCTGATCGCCTCGTTCTATACCAGTGAAGAAGATGTCAAAGTGGTGGTAAAAGAGCTGCTGTGGCTGAACGCCTTCTTTATGCCGATCTGGGCAATGGCCTGGACGCTGCCGTGCGCCTTTAAAGGGGCGCGTGACGTGCGCTACACCATGTGGGTCTCAATGCTTGGCATGTGGGGCTGCCGCGTGGTGGCGGGCTATACGCTGGGGATTGTACTGGGGATGGGGGTTATCGGCGTTTGGCTCGGGATGGTGCTTGACTGGGCGGTGCGCGGCGTTCTGTTTTACTGCCGAATGGTCAGCGGGCGCTGGCTGTGGAAGTATCCGCGAACGAAAGCGCAGAGGGAAGAGACCAGTGCGCCGGCCAAAGAGAGCTAATTTCACAGAGCGAAGCGGGACTTTTCGCCCAAAGTGGAGAATTATTCGGCAAACGGTTTGAAATGTGAAAACAGCCTTTGACAAGGTGGGGCGCCATCGATAATATGCGCCCCGTTCACACGATTCCTCTGTAGTTCAGTCGGTAGAACGGCGGACTGTTAATCCGTATGTCACTGGTTCGAGTCCAGTCAGAGGAGCCAAATTTAAGAAGCCCGCTTAAGGAAACTTAAGCGGGCTTTTTGCTTTCTATTCCATAGACACGATGGCGGCAACGTCGGGGCACAGAAGAACATACCCTGCGTACCATCAGGTTTTTAAAACCAGGATACAATTAGGGAAATTAGCCCGATCGCGACTGTCCAGAAAAAAAACGTTGCTAATAAAATAAACAGGCGGATATTCCCTATGGTTAATTTCATAAAGCTGTCTTCCCTACTTTTACGAAAATAGTCCATTGCCGATCGCGATAGATAAGCATATCCATGGTTGCTTACCGTCGACATGCGCAATTTAACTCTGGTAATGTAGTAACAAGATATTTGTTGCAAATAACCTGTCGCTATTAAAGGATGATTCCAGGGGGAGAGTAACGCCCATAGGTAACTCTTTGATTATTTTGATCTCTCAATGGCGCTGTCTATCTTGTACCGCTTTTTGGTTGCTTGTGAATTTATGTAATTAATTTAATAGGTTACGAGACCCCATTCAAGTGTTAATCAAGCCACAGTGGGACGTTTTATGATCATGTGACAAATGTTGTTAATATGTTAATGGTGTGTTTTTTTAATCGATGCAGTTATTTTTTTAATCTCGGCAGTTTAGCAATAATATTTCTCGGATAGGCGGTATGGCCATTTTCGGAGGAATTTTTACCATTAAAGAAAATAAAAACTTTATTGTATTACGGCAGAAGAGTGGTTATTGGCTCTCTGGCCGAACGATTCTCCTTCGCTAACGCTTAGTCCGGAGGGCATAAATATTTCACGCCACCCGGACTGAGTTTATTCTGCGCGTATGATATCCGCGCTTAGCGGAACGGCGGTTCGTTGAAGGTTCTCAGCTTGCGCGAATGCATGTGGTCGCCTTCGGCGCGCAACAGGTCAATCGCCCGGATACCAATCTGCAAATGTTCGGAGATAGCTCCTTCATAGAAGCGGTTCGCCTGGCCCGGCAGCTTAATTTCGCCGTGCAGCGGTTTATCGGAGACGCACAGCAGGGTGCCGTAGGGGACGCGGAAGCGATAGCCCTGGGCGGCAATGGTCGCGCTTTCCATATCGATAGCCACCGCGCGGCTGAGGTTAAAACGCAGCGCCGAGGCCGAGTAGCGCAGCTCCCAGTTACGATCGTCGGTGGTGACCACCGTTCCGGTACGCAGCCGCTGTTTCACTTCTTCACCGGGCATGCCGCTGACCTGCTTCGTGGCGTCGTAGAGCGCGCGCTGAACTTCGGCAATGCTCGGAATCGGGATATCCGGCGGCAGCACCGCATCCAGCACATGGTCGTCGCGCAGATAGGCGTGGGCCAGCACGTAGTCGCCGATATTCTGGCTTTCACGCAGGCCGCCGCAGTGGCCAATCATCAGCCAGACGTCCGGACGCAGCACCGCCAGATGGTCGCAGATATTTTTGGCATTCGCCGGACCGACGCCAATATTAATCAGCGTGATCCCCTGGCCGTCTTTGGTGATCAGGTGCCAGGCGGGCATCTGGTGCTTTTTCCACGCCAGATCGGAAATCGCCTCTTCCGGCGCCTCCGTGTCCGCCGTTATCCAGATCCCGCCCGCGCAGGAGAGGGCGATATAGGGACTCTCGGGATCGAGAATTTGGCTACAGCCCCAGCGCACGAACTCATCGACGTAGCGGGTGTAGTTGGTAAAAAGCATATACGGCTGGAAATGATCAACCGGCGTGCCGGTATAGTGACGCAGGCGCGCCAGCGAGAAATCGACGCGGCGGGCGTCGAAGTGCGAAAGCGGATAGTATTCCGTCGAATGAAACAGGCCATCGGCGGTTTCATCGCCAATTTGCGACAGCTCGGTGGTGGGGAAAAAACGCGTCAGGCCGGCGCTCATTGAACGATCGAGCGTAAGCTCTGAGCCATCAATGACGTACGGATAGGGGATCTCATGCTGCGATAGCCCGACGGTAATCGCGGCATCGTAATCCTGATACAGCATGGTGAGCTGTTCCAGCAGATAGGCGCGAAACAGTTTAGGGTTAGTAATAGTGGTGGTATAGCAACCGCTATGGGTAAAACGACCCCAGGCCCGGGTTTTTAACGCTTTATGTTCCGCTCCGTCCCACGATACCGACAGCTGCGGGTAAACGAACAGCCCTTCCGCACGGGCGCTATTCTCGGGGAGGATATTATGGTGAATATAGTCGCCGATGGCTTTACGCAGCGCATTGACCGATTTTTCATAGAGCGCTTCGAGTTGCGTAAGCGCCTGTTCTGGGGTCAGCCTGGCGGCTTTCTGGTTCATGACTTACTCCTTGTTTCTGCTCTGCTGACGTTTTGCTTAGTATGTCACAGGCTGAACCAGGCGTAGGACAATTTCACCCGCTGAGTTGAGAAAGTACTGAGATTAGAACCGGTTGATGCCAGGGTACGTCGCTTAATGCGCGGTGATATTCACGATGGCGCCCCAGCGTTCAGCGCTAAAATGCGTAGCGTTGAGCACTTTAATCGTGATCGACTTATCGCCGTTGATGCAGTACAACGCGTTAGCCAACGGCGTGAGCTTATCGCCTTCCTGTAAACGTCGGCCGCAGGGCGTGAGTTCGGCAATGATCGTTAACTGGCCGCTTTGCAGAACCGCGTGGGTAGGTGTAGACGTCGAGTTCTCGTGTAGTTTATTAATCCACCATTCCATTTGTTTATTCCTGACCTGTTACACTCCGGCGATAATTCATGTTTGCTTCTCATCTGACAATAAGAACAGGCGGTTGGTTTAGTCTATGTTTAATAAGTGAATCGCAGGATCGGATCCGCTTTGAGTATTACCCACGCCCTCGCAGCTAAAGAGATAATTCGGACAGAAATATGGCAATGATGCGTTTTACCCGCCTGCTGAATAAGTCGGGCTTAAGAATGGTCTCGGTGGTGAAAAAAGCCATTATTGGGCTGCTGGTGGTCGTGATCGTCTTTTTTATTGGCCGTATTTACGAGTCGCAGCGCGGCCCGGCGCTGCACCGCTGGCATACCTGGACGGCGAATGAAATGACCGCCAGCGAGATTGACCACGCCACTTTTGCTGAATACCAGACGCGGGAAGCGGCGATCTTTCGCGATATGAAAAGCAAAATTACCGACACGCTGAGCGACGATGAAAAAACAGCCATTAACCGCTTTTACGCGCAAAGCCTGGTCTATCCGGATAAGTTTCATCCCGACTGGAACCGCTCCTTTATTCTGCTGCCGCAGGGCAAACCGCGCGGCGCGGCGGTGCTGCTCCACGGCCTGACGGATTCGCCCTACAGCGTGCATTATCTGGCGCAGCGCTATCAGCAGCAGGGATTTGTCGCCGTCGCGCCGCGGCTGCCCGGACATGGGACCGCCCCCGGCGCGCTCACCGGGGTGGATCGCGAAGAGTGGATAGCGACAACCCGGCTTGCGGTGCGCGAAGCGACGCGGCTGGCGGGGGATGACGCGCCGCTGCACGTGGTTGGTTACTCCAACGGCGGGGCGCTGGCGCTGAAGTACGCCCTCGATAGCCTTGAGGATAAATCGCTGCGCCGGCCGCAGCAGGTCATCCTGCTGTCGCCGATGATTGGCGTGACCGCATTTGCCCGTTTCGCCGGGCTGGCCGGTTTACCCTCTGTGTTTCCGGCCTTCGCCCGCGCGGCGTGGCTGAACATCGTGCCGGAATTTAACCCCTATAAATACAATTCGTTCCCGGTGAAGGCGGCAAGGCAGTCGTGGCTATTGTCGCAGGCGCTGCAGCAGCAAATCGTGCAGGAAGCACAGAGTAAGCGGCTTTCTGAACTGGCGCCGGTGTTAACTTTCCAGTCGGTGATGGATTCCACGGTCAGCACCCGGGCGGTGGTGGATTCGCTCTATCGCTATCTGCCGGATAACGGTAGCGAACTGGTGATTTTCGATATTAACCAGGCGGCGAATTTGCGCGCGCTATTCCGCCCGTCGCTCTATTCGGCGGTCAATACGTTATTGCCGCCGGCGCCGCGGCCCTACGGCACCACGGTGATTACCAACGCCGCGCCCGACACCTATGAGACGGTAGCCCGCACCACGCTTGCTGGAACGCGAAGCGAAACCGTGACGCCGCTGCATATCGCCTGGCCGCAGGATATGTACTCCCTGTCGCACGTGGCGGTGCCGTTCCCGCTGAGCGATTCGCTCTATGGCCGGGAACCGGCGGAGAAAAATCGCTACGGGATCAGCATCGGGACGATCTCGTTGCGCGGAGAAACCGCTACGCTGAGCGTCGGGCTGGATACGCTGATGCGCGTCACGTCCAACCCGTTTTTCCCGTGGATGATGGTGAGAATTAACCATCATATCGCCTGTAGCGATCGGGCTGATATCGCTGCCTGTCTCCGTCCTGAGTCGGCGGCGTCAGAATAGCGTAAGGTGCATCACGGTACGGATGGCGATCCCGGCGATTGCGCCGGTCGCGGCGAAGCGGAACAGGCGTACGAAGCGCGAGCTGACGCCCAGAAAGATGCCGATGCCGGGGAGGTCGAAGGTCTGCACCAACAGGCCTGCCGAGGCGTTGATCTGGCTTACGGTTACTTTACCCTGCTGAACGAGCTCGGAGACCACGCCGAAGTAGGCCGTACCGCCGGCCACGCATTTGACCAGCGCCGGCAGCACGAAGTTAACCGGGATATTCAGCCACAGCAGCAGCGGCATCAGCAGGCGCTGGAGCATCTCAATCAGGCCCGCCGCCTGCATAAAACCGACGATAGCCAGCGACAGGATCAGCATGGGCACCGCGCCGAGGGCCAGGCGAATGGCGTCGGCGCCGGCGCTGTTGATAACGGCGATTATGCCCTGGCTATTTTGTTCGGCCTCAGGCAGCGCTTCGGCCCGCGCGTTTTCAACCATTGACAGCCTGCGGCCGGTGATATGCCAGGTGACCGCGGCGGCGCACAGTCCGCCGACAATCGAGATAACGATAGAGGCCAGCCAGTGCAGGCCGAAGGGCGTTAACGGATAAAACACGTTGCCTTGACCCATGGCGAAAAGCATCGCCAGCGTGGCGGCCATCTGCCGGTCCGAAGCGCCGCGTTTATCCATAATCGCGAGGGTCGCAAGCGGGGCGGCGAAGCTGACAAAATTCATCTGAATCAGGGCAAACGCGCTCATCCCGGTTAAGCCGAACGGCTTAAGCAGCGGGGCGAGCCAGCGAACGATAACGTCCAGTACCCCGCGTACCTCGAGATATTTCATCACGATGAGCATGACGACCATGATTGGCAACAGCGTATAAAGCGCCACATCGACGGACGTTTTCCCCGCCGACATAATAATGCTGATGAAGTCCATCTATTTCTCAATCACTACGGACAGAAAGGATAATTAGCGCCATCATAATCCCAGCGGCAAGGAATTGAAATCGCCGTGGCGGTTCTCACTGTCCTGAAATGGGCGCTTAACTGGACTTGCAATTAGCCCCTGGCCGGTGCAGAAAATTTGTCTGTCGATATTTGCAAAGCCTGTTTTTTGTTCCCAAACTGAATGAACACCGGGCGACTTTCTTTAAGGATAAAACTATGCAACGTTGTCTGCGGGTAGCGTGGGGAATTGTGTTTATTTTCACCTTTTCAGTACAGGCTGAAACTAAAATATACGGCGAGCAGCGCGTCAGCGGCTGGTGGAACTGGCTAAAAAACGATGTCTCGCAGACCTGGAATGAGCCGCAAAACTACGACCTTTATCTGCCGTTTCTCAGCTGGCACAACCGCTTTATGTACGATAAAGAAAAGACCGATAACTATAATGAAATGCCGTGGGGCGGAGGATTTGGCGTGTCCAGATATAACCAGGAGGGGAACTGGAGTTCGCTCTATGCCATGATGTTCAAGGATTCGCACAACGAGTGGCAGCCGATTATCGGCTACGGCTGGGAGAAGGGCTGGTATCTTGATAGTCGCCGCGATTTTCGCCTTGGCCTTGGCGTCACCGCCGGCATCACCGCCCGCGATGACTTCGCCAACTACGTGCCGCTGCCGATTATTTTGCCGCTTTTCTCCGCCAGCTATCGTCGTCTGAGCGTGCAGTTCACCTATATTCCCGGCACCTATAACAACGGTAACGTGCTGTTCGCGTGGCTACGCTACGGTTTTTAGCCATGCGCGGGCGGCGGCTGGCGCCTTACCCGACCGACAAAATGAGCCCCAACCAGAACCTGAATCCTTTCCCCGGGCCCGGTAAGGCGGCGTCCACGCGGCCAGGAATCACAGATCGTCAAATCGTAATCACTTTTTTGATTAGCGAATTGGACAGCGCCAGCATCGAAATCAGCACCGAAGTAATAAACGTGAGGACAATCAGCATTAACTTTGTCCCCAGCGAGTTAATCGGGATAAATGCGGTGAGCAGGTGAAAAACGGAGTAGTGGAGAATATAAACGCCGGTCATCGTTTTGCTAATGGTGGCGAGAAGGGTCTCTTTAAACTCGCTGTTTTTACGAAAACGCACGCCGTTGGCCGCAATAACCAGCGCAACAACCAGAATATAAATTTGTGAACCGGTCAGAATGAACGCATTTCTGTCGGCCTTAAACAGGGCGAAAAAGAAATGCCGCTCGTAAAACCAGGTGAAAAGATAAATAAACGGAATGGCGATCATCGCGCCTTTGACCACTTTTTCACGCCTGAGCCAGTCGGCGACCAGCGGGTCGCTGAACAGCTGACCGGTCAGATAAAATAGCAGCCAGGTCCACAGGCGGTACTGCGGCGCCAGGCTTAGCGCATGAATATCAGGATACAGCGCGGAGAGAAGATCGTAACCATACGAGAGCAGCAGCAGGGAGAACACCGTGGCAAAGAACGCTGTGCGCCTTTGGCTGAGCCACTCGATAACCGGGTGAAAGGTGTAAATGACGATAAACGCAAACACAAACCATGGCTGGATAAGATAGCCGCGCTGGTAGGGCTCCCAGAGATAGTACACCGTCATCCAGAACAGAAAGACGATTACCACGCTCTTGATTTTGCCCAACTGCCATTGTGAATCGTGGCGAGACTGCGAATCCAGATAGCCCGCCACCACAAAAAACAGCGGCGTGGCGATAGTCGAAATAAACGTCAAAAACCCGAGGATCCAGTGATAGTCATAATCATAGCTATCCCAGGTGTTATAAATGGTGAAGAAAGTCACCGCCGTCATGCATCCCAGCGTTTTAATAATATTTAACCCGGTACTATTCATGGTTGTCGCTTCATGTCCTTATTGTGGAAACAGGCGTAGATTACCGGCAGAACCAGCAGCGTCAGAATAGTAGCAAAACCCAGACCAAACATGATAACAACCGCCATGCTCTGGAAGAAAACGTCCAGTAATAGCGGCGCCAGGCCGAGCACGGTGGTAAACGCCGTCAGCAGGATCGGGCGCAGACGCGACGTGGCGGCATAGATAATGGCCTCCTGTTGTCCTTTCTCCTGCTTCTGCTGTTCAATCTCTTCTACCAGCACGATGCCGTTACGGATCAGCATGCCGCTCAGGCTCAGCAAGCCGATTAACGCCATAAAGCCAAAGGGGATGCCGGTAAGCAAGAAGCCTGGCGTTACGCCAATCAGCGCCAGCGGTACGGTCAGCCAGATAGCCACCGCGTTTTTCAGCGAACTGAACATCAGCACGGTAATCACAAACATCACCAGGTAGCCCAGCGGCAGGGTAGTGAACAGACCCTGCTGCGCCTCGCTGGAGTTCTCCGCATCGCCGCCCCACTCGATACTGTAGCCGTGCGGCAACGCGATCGCATCAATCTGCGGCTTCACGCGGGACAGGATATCCCCCGACGTCTGGTTACTCAGCGGATCGGGATCGGTCTGCACCGTCAGCACGCGGCTGCGGTCGCGGCGCAGGATTAGCGGATCTTCCCATTCGAGGTGAAAGCCGCTGACCACGTTACTGAGCGGAATATACTGCTGGCGGCTCTGGCTCCAGACCAGCACGTTATTCAGGTGATTCGCGTCCTGGCGCTCAGCGGCCGGGGGGCGGACGACCACCGGCAGCAGGTCGGCTCCCTCGCGGTACAAGCCCGCGCGGCTGCCGGAGAAGTTCATCTCAAGCGCGTTATCAATATCCTGTTTATCTACCCCCAGCTCGCGGCCAAGCGCGGTGGAGTACTGCGGGCGGATAACTTTGCTGCGGTTTTGCCAGTCGTTCCGCACGCCATCGGTAGCCGGATCTGCGGAGAGAATATCGCCAACCTGGCTGGCGAGCAGGCGCAGGCGGTCTGGGTCCGGACCTTTAATCCGCACCTCAATGGCGCTGTCGCCGGAAGGGCCGAACATCACGCGTTTCGTGCTGGCGTTGACCTGCGGGTAGTTGCGCGCAATATAGCGATCAACATGCTGCGTCAGTGCGTTAATATTGCGCTGGTCGTCCATACGCACCATGATCTGCGCATAGTTGCTGTACTGCCGCTGACCGCTGTAGGTGAGGATAAACCGCATGCTGCCCTGACCGACGGTGGCCACGGTGGTGACCACCCCGGGCTGGCCGTTAATGGTGGTCTCAATATCGCTGGTCATCTTTTCGGTGGTCGCGATATCGGTACCGTACGGGAGCCAGAGATCGACAAAGAAAATCGGCGTATTTGACGAGGGGAAAAAGTTTTGCCGCACCGATCCGAACCCCCAGATAGCGGCGGCCAATAGCGCCGCCATGATGGTCAGGGTGAGGGTTTTGCGCAGCAGAAGGGCTTGCAGAGCCTGCTGATACAGGCGGTAAAAGCGCCCGCCGTACGGGTTGGCGTTGGCCTGCGCTACCGGCTGCGATTGATTTTTAAATAGCCACCATTTAATCAGCACCGGGGTAATGGTCAGCGCCGAGAACCAGCTCAGCATGAGCGAAATCAGCAGTACCTGGAACAGCGATTTACAGTATTCTCCGGTCGAGTCCTGCGACAGGCCAATCGGCGCAAAGGCGAGAATGGCAATTACCGTGGCCCCCAGCAGCGGCAGCGCCGAACGGCGGATCACATAATTTATCGCCGTAAGCAGCGTAGACCCCTGCTGGCGGGCGATCAGCACCCCTTCGACGATGACGATGGCGTTATCGACCAGCATACTGAGGGCGATAATCAGTGCCCCCAGCGAAATGCGCTGCAGCTCGATGCCCCACAAATACATGATCAGCAGCGTGCCGAGCACGTTGAGCGCCAGCGACAGGGCGATAATAATGCCGCTGCGCACGCCCATAAAGATCAGCAGGACCCCAACGACAATCGCCAGCGCCATCAGGAAGTTAGTGATAAAACCGTTGACCGAGTGAGCGACTTCCGCCGCCTGATCGTAGAACAGGTCAATGCTGATCCCGGCCGGTTTTTCCGCCGACATCTGCTCCAGCTTGCTCTCCAGCGCGCGGCCAACATCAATCACGTTAACCCCGGGAATAAACGATACCCCCATGGTGACTGCCTGGCGGCCGTTGGCATGGTAGATGCTGGCGGGCGTTTCGCTCAGCCCGCGCGATAGCGTGGCGATATCGCGCAGCCGCGTCGCCGTTCCCGAACCGTGCGGGCTGATTAACAGGTCGCCGAGCTCATCGAGGTTGGCAAATTCCCCCGTCGGGTGCAGGCGGATCGACTCGCTGCCGGATTTAATCTCGCCGGCGTTAGATACCACATTCAACCGGCTGAGGATAGCCGCCAGCTGGTTGAGCGTGATGCCGCGGGCGGCCATTTTCGCCAGCGAGATATCGATGTTGATTTGCTGAGGGATCGCCCCGCCAATGGCGACTTTGCCGACGCCGGGAACCAGCACCAGTTCGCGGCGCAGCTGCTCGGCGTAGCGAACCAGTTCAGGATTGGTAAAGCTATCGCCGGAGATAGCAAAGAAGAAGCCAAAGACATCGCCAAAATCATCATTTACAAACGGGGAGGCGACGCCGGGAGGAAATTGACGGGCGGCGTCGCCCACCCGGCGGCGCAGTTCATCCCAGATTTGCGGCAGCTCGCTGGAGTGGTAGTGCGAGGCGATATTGACGGTGATTTGCGACAGGCCGTTGGAGGAGATCGAACTGACGTTGTCGAGATACGGCAGCTGCTGCAGCGCGTTTTCGAGCGGCAGGGTGACTTCTTCTTCAACCTGCTGTGCCGACGCGCCGGGATAATGGGTGATCACCACGGCGGTTTTGATGGTAAACGCCGGGTCTTCCAGACGGCCAATATTCAGCAGGGCGAAGATCCCCCCGATGCCCAGCAGCAAAATAGTCAGCCAGACGCGGATCGGGTTGTTAATAAACTGGCGGGAGATATCCATTACAAACCTCGTTCACGCGTCCAGATACGAACCGGCTGTTGCGCATGCAATTCGCTGACGCCTGCCGCCACTACACGCTCGCCGACGCTGAGCCCTTCGGTGATCACCACGCCCTGAGTGGTGACCTGACCAACGCCGACTTGTCTCTCTTCCAGCTTAAGCTGGTCGCCGCTGCCCTGAACGACCCAGACGTGGGGGTCATTGCGCGGGCGATTATCCGGGTTAAACACCGCTTCGACCGGCACCACCACCGCATTTTTACCGGCGCTGGCGGGCAGGTTCGCCAGGTTGATTGTCACCGTTCCGCTCACGCCTCCCACCGCTGGAAAGTCGGCCGGTCGCGGCATGGTCAGGATGATTTGCCAGGTGAGCGTGCTGCTGTCGCTGCTGCCGGTGTGCTCTTTATATTCGGCGGTAAACTGGCGGTCCGGCATGGCGTTAATTTTGACGACCGGACGATACTGCGCGTTGCGAATATCGAGCGCGGTAAAGAGATTTTCCGGAACGCTAAACACCACGTCGAGCAGATCGGTTCGCGTCAGGGTCACAATCGGCTGCCCGGCGGCAACCACCTGATGGTTACGTACCGGGACGTAAGCGGCAACGCCGCTGAACGGGGCGGTCAACGTCATTTGCGACAGCTCTTCGCGGGCGATTTTCAGCGCGGCGTTGGCCGCGTCGCGGTTGGCCCGCTGGATATCCATTTCCGCCTTTGAAATCGCCTGGCGACCGGCCAGCGTCTGGAAACGATCGAACTGCCGCTGGGCGAGGGTGGCGGCAGTCTGCCGTTCATTCACGCGCTGCTGCGCTTCCCGTGCGCTGAGGCGGGCAAGGGGCTGCCCCTGAGTAATAGCGGCCCCCTGACGTACATCAAGCGATTCAATCTGCCCGCCGCGTTTAAAAGATAAATCGGTGGAATCCCCGGACTCAATGCGGGCGGGGAATACGCGCTGCTGTGAATCACCGATGGCAACCACCTCGGCGACTTTGACCATCCGCGGCAGCGGGGTAATTTGAGGTGCTTTCCGATCGCAAGCCGTTGTTATTAAAATAACAAGCGGAATGAGAGAAAAATAACGATTCACTGTATTCCCCTCGGAGTTAAAGGCTATGTTTTACATATTGTTCACAATCGCTGATTTTATTCAGCGAGTGCCGAGACAACGAAATAGGTAATTAACCCGGTAGCCGTACAGGCGATTATTGCCAGGGCAATAAACAGGCTCAGGCGAAACAGACTGTAACCGAACATCGTTCCTCCTTTAGCTTAAATAGCTGGCTAAGTAAATTCTTATCTTAATAATTGTTGTGGGGCGCCAGAAAGCGAGCAAGCCACTGATAATGAGGATAGTCGTAGTAAAACGGAAATGTTAAAAAGAGCGAAAATTATGGTGATGTCGACGATTTTACCGGGTTTGCAGTCGAATTGTCTGGCTGTGCCTGGCTCTGTGATATTTTTCAATATATTAATTGGCTGCTTAATAATGTTAACCGTGGTGTGCTACGTTTAATTATAGCCACGCGTCTAACAGATTTTGTTCTTGAGATTGCTTCCTCAGCACCATTGCCTGGGCTGTTTTCACCACCTTTTTTTATAGGTAATAAAAGGATTGTCTCTATGTATAAAAATATCCTCGTGCCGGTTGATGTGTTTGAAATCGGTCTTGCCGACAAGGCCTTATCCCATGCCCGATTCCTTGCGCAAAGCTCTGCCGGAAAGATTCATCTCCTGCACGTCATTCCCGCTTTTTCCCCGGTGCTGACGCGCGGTTTTATTTCCGATGCACGGAAAATGGAAGACTATCTGGTTAATACATCTAAAGAAAAGCTGGACGAGCTCAGTAAAAAACTCTCGCTGGCGGAAAACGAAATCCAGATTCACATACGCAGCGGCAACATTCGCGATGAAGTGACCAAACTGGCCGATGAGCTGAAGGCGGATGTGGTGATCGTCGGTTCGCGCAATCCCAATATTCAGACCCATCTGCTGGGGTCGGAGGCGGCAGGTATTGTTCGTTATGCCCATGTTCCGGTTTTTGTGGTGCGTTGAGGGTGGCCTGAGGCTGTCCTGATTTCCGTTACAGGAGTGAGGAGATAACTATGAGTACAGAAAAACCGGGCGGCCCGTTTTATCAGCTCTCCGTAGAAGAAACGCTGACCAGCACCAACAGCACCCCGGAAGGCATCAGCGGCGCCGAGGCATCGGCGCGCTTGCAGCAATATGGTGAAAATGCGCTGCCGCAAAAAGCCGGAAAGCCGGCGTGGCTGCGCTTTCTGGCGCATTTTAATGATGTGTTGATTTACGTCCTGCTGGCGGCGGCGCTGCTGACGGCGGTCATGGGCCACTGGGTAGATACCCTGGTAATTCTGGGCGTGGCGGTGATTAACGCGCTGATCGGCCATATCCAGGAGAGCAACGCGGAAAAATCGCTCCAGAGCATTCGCAATATGCTCTCCAGCGAGGCAGTGGTGATTCGTCAGGGTAATCATGAAACGATTCCGACCACCGCTCTGGTTCCCGGCGATATCGTGGTGATCCGCGCAGGCGATCGTATTCCCGCCGACCTGCGGGTGATCGAAGCGCATAATCTGCGGGTGGAAGAGGCGATTCTGACCGGTGAATCGACGGTGGTGGAGAAAAGCACCGAGGCGCTCAGCGGTGAACTGCCGCTTGGCGATCGGACGAACCTGCTGTTTTCCGGCACTACGGTGAGTTCGGGCGGCGGAAAAGGCCTGGTGGTGGCGACCGGCGGCGATACCGAGCTGGGCCACATTAACCAGATGATGTCGGATATCGAAAAGCACCGTACGCCGCTGCTGGTGCAGATGGATAAGCTCGGTAAAGCCATCTTTATCATCATTCTGGTGATGATGGCCGCGTTATTTGTCTTCAGCCTGCTGTTCCGCGATATGCCGGTTTCTGAACTGATGCTGTCGTTGATTAGCCTCGCGGTGGCGTCGGTGCCGGAAGGGCTACCGGCGATTATCTCGATTATCCTCTCGCTCGGCGTACAAACCATGGCCCGGCAGAAGGCGATTATCCGCAAGCTGCCGACCGTGGAAACCCTCGGCGCGATGACGGTGATCTGCTCGGATAAAACCGGGACGCTGACCATGAACGAGATGACGGTCAAGGCCGTTATCACCGCCGATAAGGTTTATCGGGTGGAAGGCGACAGCTACGAGCCGGTAGGGAATATTCATCCGATCGATGAACCCGCCCCGATAACCGTTGCGCCGGGCACGCTGCTGGAACGCTATCTGCGCACCATCGACCTGTGTAATGACAGCCAGCTTATCAAAGATGAAAGCGGGCTGTGGAAAATTACCGGCGGCCCGACCGAAGGGGCTCTGAAGGTGCTGGCGGCGAAAGTCCCGCTCCCGGCGGTCAACACCGAGCTGCGCAGTAAAATACCTTTCGATTCACAGTACAAATATATGTCGACGCTGTACCGCATCGGCGATGAAGAGATGATTTTGATTACCGGCGCGCCCGATGTCCTGTTTCGCCTGTGCCAGCATCAGCAAACCGATCATGGCCTGGAGCCGCTCGACCAGCCTTACTGGGAAGCGAAAATCGAAGAGTACGCGCGGGAAGGGCTGCGGATGGTGGCGGCGGCGTGGAAACCGGCAGCCGACGGGCAAACGGAGCTTGGCCATCAGGATTTGCAGCAGGGCGTCATTCTGCTGGGGATCGCCGGGATGATGGATCCGCCGCGACCGGAGGCGATTACGGCGATCGGCGACTGCCTGCAGGCCGGGATCCGCGTGAAGATGATCACCGGCGACCACCCGCAAACCGCCATGAGTATCGGCAAGATGCTGGGGATCGGCAATGCGGAAAACGCCATTACCGGGCGCGAGCTGGAGGTGATGGACGATATTCAGCTTAGCGAAGCGGCGCAGAAATTTGATATTTTCGCGCGTACCAGCCCGGAAGATAAATTCCGCCTGGTCCAGGCGCTGCAAAGCAGGAAAGAGGTGGTCGGGATGACCGGCGATGGCGTGAACGACGCCCCGGCGCTGAAGCAGGCCGATGTCGGGATCGCCATGGGGATTAAGGGTACCGAAGTGACCAAGGAGGCCGCTGATATGGTGCTCACCGATGATAACTTCGCCACCATTGCCAGCGCCGTCAGAGAAGGGCGCCGGGTCTACGATAACCTGAAGAAAACCATCCTGTTTATCATGCCGACTAACCTGGCGCAGGGGCTGTTAATTATTATCGCGCTGCTGGCGGGGAATTTAATACCGCTGACGCCGGTGCTGATCCTGTGGATGAACATGGCGACCTCCGCCACGCTGTCGTTTGGCCTGGCGTTTGAAGCCGGTGAGAAGAACATCATGCGCCGTCCGCCGCGCGATCCTAAGCTGCACGTAATGGACGGCTTTGCTATCTGGCGGGTGATTTTTGTCGGTTCGATGATTGCCGTTAGCGCCTTTGTGCTTGAGGCCTGGCTGCAGCCGCGCGGCTATTCGCCTGAGTTTATTCGCACGGTGCTGTTGCAGACGCTGGTCACCGCCCAGTGGTTCTATATGCTTAACTGCCGGGTTGCGGATGGCTTCTCATTGAGTAAAGGGCTGCTGGCGAACCGCGGGATCTGGATTGTCAGCGGGGTGCTGCTGGTGCTGCAGCTGCTGATTATCTACGCGCCGTTTATGCAGATGCTGTTTGGTACCGAAGCGCTGCCGTTCCGCTACTGGGTGATCACCTTTATTATCGGTTTTGTCATGTTCCTTATTGTAGAGGTTGAGAAACCGCTGACCCGGAGATGGCGCACGGCCTGAACCTCACCCGGAGGCGTTGCTGCGCACCTCTCCTGGCTACCCGTACGATGATGATTGGATAGCCGGACAGGTGCAACGCGCCGCCCAGGGAATCTCCCCTTCACTTGCAATTGAGATTGATATTGGCAATCATTATCATTAATGATGGCGTGCTGGAAAAATCAATCGATGTTAATCCGTAAGTTTTATTCTGCTTATCCGCCTAAAGGGCGGATTTTTATCGCCGCGCTGGTCTGCGCGTTCTACGGCATTAACGCTGACGCCAAACCGGATATGAGACCGTTAGGGCCGAATATCGCCGACCGCGGCTCAGCGTATTATCACTTCAACGTTGCTTATTTCGATTCGCTTGACGGCGAACGGCATTATAAGGTCTGGACCGCGATACCGAACGCGGCGCCGCCAGCAGAGGGGTATCCCATTCTCTACGCTCTGGACGGCAACGCGGTGATGGACCGGGTGTCCGACTCGCTGCTTGCGCAGCTTACGCAAAAAACGCCGCCCGTTATTGTGGCCGTGGGCTATCAAACGACATTGCCCTTTGATCAGAACGCCAGAGCCTATGACTACCGGCCGACCGTCAAAGAGAATTCTGCCGATAGCGGGTGGGACTCGCGCAAAAGCGGCGGTAGCGAGGCATTTCGCCAGCTATTACAGAATACTATCGTGGAAAACGTTGAGCGCGGGATGAAGATTGACCCGCGGCGACGGGCGATCTGGGGGCACTCCTACGGCGGATTATTTATTATTGATTCCTGGCTGGCGTCATCCCGCTTCCGGATCTATTTTTCTGCCAGTCCTTCCCTGGGACGAGGCAATGCCTCGCTGTTAGATAAGATGGCTGAGGCAAAAGCCGATGCGTTTAGCCAGAAGTCCCTGTACCTGATGGAAGGGGCGGTTGCGACGCAGCGGGTCTCTTCCGCAGGGGCAGAAGAGACCCGGGGCAACGTCCTGCAGACGGTTTCTCTGCTTAAGAAAAAGGGCGTGGCGGTCAACTGGTGGCCTTATCCCGGGCTGTCTCACGGGGAGATGTTTAACGCCTCGTTGCAAAGCGCGCTGCTTAAGGTAGCAGACGGTACGCTTCGTCGGCGACCGGCTCCAGCCATTCGTTAGACGCCCCTTCTGCAGGGACGGCAACGGCAAGATGCGCAAACCAGCTATCGGCGGCCGCACCGTGCCAGTGTTTGACCCCCGCAGGAATATTCACCACATCCCCGGCGGTAAGCTCACGCGCCGGTTGATTCCACTCCTGATACCAGCCGCGTCCGCCGGTTACCAGCAGGATTTGTCCGCCTTTATGGTGGATATGCCAGTGGTTTCGACAGCCGGGCTCAAACACCACATTGCCGATATTGACGCCTTCCGTGGAGAGCATATTCAGGTAGCTGGTGCCCTGAAAATACTGCGCATAAGCCTCGTTTTTCTTCCCCTTGGGGAAGATACCGTTACCGTCAAATTGTTGGTTCATGGTGTCTCCACAGTTCAGTTTCGGGCTTCAAGCTAGCCATTACGGCTCTCGGAACAAAGTGTAGAGAAGGTTCGATTAAATGATAAGATGCTCAAATATGAATACACTGGTGCACATAATTCACCAATGATGAGCAAAGAAAAACTTAACGATTTGCAGGCCTTTGCCACGGTGGCCCAGGAGCGAAGCTTCACCCGGGCCGCAGCCATCCTGGGCGTATCCCGTTCAGCGCTGAGCCATACGCTGCTCGGGCTGGAAGAGCGCCTCGGGGTGAGGTTATTAATCCGCACCACGCGCAGCGTTTCGCCCACCGATGCCGGGACCCGCCTGCTTGCGGTGCTTGCGCCGCGGCTGAATGAAATTGAGAGTGAACTGGCTTCACTGCGCGCTTCACGAGATAAACCCGCCGGAACGGTGCGTATTACCGCGAACGATCACGCCATCGTCACCGTGCTCTGGCCTCGCCTGCGGCCCTTGTTAAATCAACATCCGGATATCAATATCGAATTCAGCGTCGGGTATGAACTCACCGATATTGCCGCCCAACGCTTTGATGCCGGCGTGCGTATGGGCGATCAGGTGGATAAGGATATGATTGCGGTGCGCATAACGCCCGATGTGCAGATGGCGGTGGTCGCCGCCCCCGGCTATCTCTCCGGCAGGGCGACGGTAAAACGTCCTGAGGATCTGATGGCGCATAACTGCATTAATTTGCGTTTGCCCACCCACGGCGCGCTGTACGCCTGGGAGTTCGAAAAGGGGGACCAGAAAACCAGCGTTCGTGTCGAAGGACAAACCGTGTTCAACAATACCTTTCTGATGATGCAGGCCGCGCTGGACGGGGCAGGGATTGCCTATGTTCCCCGCGACTTAGCGGCGCAACATATTGCCACGCAAGCACTGGTGCCGCTGCTCGCCGAGTGGTGTCCTAATTTTCCGGGATATTACCTGTATTACCCGGGCCGACAGCATCTTCCGGCGGCGTTTACGCTGGTGGTTGACGCGCTGCGTTGGCACCGCAGGGAGTGATGTCGGCAGCGCTATGGTTGCGGGCTTCTTAAACTGACCGGGGTCGACGTTGCCAGTAACCGGCAAATAAATACGCTAAATCAGCATTCCCTCTGTCAAGACCATCAGAATGATCGCCAATCGACGCTGATGAGAGAATCAGGGGGCTGGGATGTCGTTACTTATAGTTGGAATTGGGGACATGCTGCTGCATCAATTCAACGATCCAATCAATAAAAACGCGCAGTTTGGCGTTGACATGGCGGTTCGGCGGAAACGCCAGGTGCAGAGGCATTGGACTGATACGCCATTGTGTAAATAACGGAATCAAAGAGCCAGCAGCCTGATGCGCTGCCGCCATATAGACCGGCAGCGCAATCACACCTAACCCGGCTAAGCCAGCTTCGAGGTAAGCATTGCCGTCATCCACGGCAAGTACATAACTGCCCGTGATTTCAATATGTTCACTCTCACTGCGCAATACCAGAGGATCAATCTTGCTGGTGCGTGAGGATAAGAATCCCACTATGCGATGGTCGGTGTTTTCCAGCTCTCGCGGGTGCGCAGGGGCGCCAAGGCGTTTCACGTAACTGGGGGCGACGTAGACGCCGATTTGCAAATCGCCGACATGGCGTGCGATCAGGGACTGGTCGTTGATTTCGCCACCGCGCAGGACGCAATCCACGTTGTCGCCGATCAGATCCACCACCCGGTCGCTCACGCCCATGTCGAACTGGATATCAGGGTAACGTGCGTGGAAAACCGGTAGCGCCGGCACCAGGATGAGGCGGGCCAGTGGACTGGGCACATCCACCCGTAGCCGTCCCCTGGGCGTCATCGCCGCACTGGACAGGCTGTTCTCAGCATCTTCCATGTCCGCCAACAGGCGAATGACGCGCTCGTAGTAGATCGCGCCATCGGGAGTCACACCGAGCCTGCGGGTGGTGCGATGGAGCAATTTGACGCGCAGGCGCGCTTCTAGCTGCTGAATGAGTTGCGTCACCGTGGTTTTGCTCATATGAAGCGTTTGGGCAGCCTTTGTGAAGCTACCTGCCTCCACCACGCGAGCAAAGGCGCGCATCGCATCGAAACGATCCATTCCTGGTCCTCATTTTCACCGATTGTTTGGATATTACAAACAATGATGGACAAAGTCGCTTGTTTATCCACCCGATCCTGCACCTGTAAAGTGTCTTTATATTCACCGGGCTGATTTTGCCCCATTACAAAGGTACAAACATGACAGCACGTGAAGCAGTTTTTCCATTTGGTCGGCAGGCGCTCTATGAGCGCAATCGCTATTCACCGGCCATCAAATCTAACGGTTTCTTGTTCGTTTCGGGGCAGGTTGGTAGCCGCGAGGATGGTTCGCCTGAGCACGATCTAAAAGCGCAGGTCAGGCTGGCATTCAATAATCTTAATGCTGTTCTCGCGGCTGCGGGCTGCACGTTTGGTGACGTGGTTGACGTTACCCTCTTTGTCGTCGATCCCGAGACAAACCTCGACGCTATCTGGAGTATCCTGCCAGAATATTGGGGGGAAGCGCCTTACCCTACGTTGACCGGGATCGGCGTGACGTGGCTGTATGGATTCAAGTTTGAGATTAAGGTGATTGCCAGGCTGCCCTAAGCGTTACGGAGCCGTGTGGCAGCGGGCGATGGTGGTGACTGCCGAGCGGTCAGAGAGACGGAGGAATACTTGTGAAAGCAGCGGGTTATGACGTGCAGGCGCTCCCGGCGTCCTGAAATATGTCGATATTCCCGATCCGGTCGCGGAACCTGACGACGTTCTGATTTCTGTCGAGGCTATCTCAATTGAAGGGGGGATCTGATCAACCGCCGTTCAACGCCGCCTCCTTGTCCTTCATGGGTCGTCGGCTAAGCGGCCGCGGGCAGTCTGACTGTCGATCTGTGGTCGCCAATGCAGTCTAACCAGACACTCATGGGGGTATTCATAGGACCCCTTTTTGAAAGGCACGGAGTTCGGACACGTGTGGACGACATGTTGCAGGCTGTAGCTGCAGGGCGCATCAGGGTTGTCATTGACCGCATCTTCCCCCAGGCTAACGCTGCCGCGGCCCATAAATTCGCTGAGACAGCGAAATCGCTTGGCCGCATCGTTATGAAACCATGAGGCGGGTTTGACCAGTATGAGCGAGTGGCGGTAAGACTGTCTTAGAAGAGTTTTGTAATGGTACTCACTTTCTGTTTTTGAGGCGTTAAGGGACATTTGGGGTACTCCGTCATCGAACCCACTTGATCCCAAAATTCTTCCGCTGTGGAGGAGGAAATGAAAATAAAAAAAGCCTGCTTCAAAAGCAGGCTTTTCAAATTTGGCTCCTCTGACTGGACTCGAACCAGTGACATACGGATTAACAGTCCGCCGTTCTACCGACTGAACTACAGAGGAATCGTGTGAACGAGGCGAATACTACTGGTCTCGTATTTTTGTGTCAACACCAAATTTAACTTGCTGATTCAAATGGCTAAATTTAGCGCAGGTCGTTGTTTTAGTGTACTACCGGGTTATCGCTATCATCTGGCGGGCTATTCTCACGTAATCTCTTCAGCGGATCCTGACGATAAAAAAGGCAGAAACGCTGCCAAAGCGCGGGAAAGCGGGGAGCAAATAGCTCTGGCGCGCTGAAGAAATATTCAGAGAGCACGGCGAAACATTCGGCAGGGTCGGTGGCCGCATACGCATCGATACTCGCGGCGCTTTCACCGACCAGGTCTATCTCATCCTGAATATTGTTCATAGCGGCATGGAGATCGTGTTCCCAGCCCGCCACCTCGCGCAGGGGGATGAAGGGTACGCCGCTTGCGCGATCGCCATTGCGGGTATCCAGCTTATGCGCCACTTCATGGACTATCAGATTGAAACCGGACGCATCGAAGGAGTCCTGAATATCCAGCCAGTTGAGAACAATCGGCCCCTGCTGCCAGCTTTGACCTGATTGTACGATTCGCTGGTTATGCACCAGGCCGATATCATCTTCCCATTCGTCATCGACGACGAACGGGGCAGGGTAGATAAGCACTTCGTGAAAACCATCTAACCATTCGATACCCAGCTCGAGAACCGGCAGGCAAAACAGTAGCGCGATACGAGCGCTGTGCAGGGGAGTAAGCTCGAGCCCCTGTAAGGCAACCAGACGCTTTTGTTGCAAAAAGCGGGAAGCCATCTGCACCAGCTGCTGCTGCTCATGTTCGGAGAGGTTGGCTAATACGGGAATGGCAAGCGCCTTTTCCCAGGGGATTTCCGCGTTGCCGGACTCTTCATCTGCTTTCCAGGGCCATTTAAATATCATATTGCTCGCAAAGTCGTCACTTGAACTGAATTAAAGAGACAGGAACTATTAAAATGCCAAAGAACCTGGCATTATAGCAACCTCAACAGCGGAGAGATGCCGGAGCGGCTGAACGGACCGGTCTCGAAAACCGGAGTAGGGGCAACTCTACCGGGGGTTCAAATCCCCCTCTCTCCGCCACTTTTCAACAAAATCAATCAGTCGCAAAGCGCTTTTGATTTTGCCCTGCATGAATCCCTGCATTAAAATTTCTTTCTATCGCTCTGTTTTCTCGCCTCTAACGCTGTCTTTTTTACCATGTTGCCTCTTGTTGGGCATCCACTTTTATCCTCTTTAGCTCACAAGCTCACACTCTTAACAATAACTTAGCCCGTTGCGCATCCCTGATAACAAAGCAGTTAACTGCCCTTGCTACACACGGATTCTGTAAGAGTATCTTAAAGAGAATGGATGATGGATGAAAAGGAGCGAACTCAGGAAAGCAGTAAAAGCATGGTTTGTTGTCGAGTGAGCGCTATGAGGCGATAGAGAAACTTATGACCCTGGCCGGAGCTGCCTTGATAAAAACTATCCCGCGCGGATCTGGCGCGGGATCATGTGCCTGTATACGGGAATGATGAAAAGTTTCAATAGTGAGTGGTTGAACTCCTCATGGCATCGCCCGTTTTTATAATGATGCAATCAGTGGTGCATTGCTCCTTTGCCGTCAGAATAACATTTTCTGGAAGCCTGAAATGCATTGACTTGCTCATTAAGATTTGCTCCGCCATCCCCTTGATAGCCCAGGGGGCCGCAAGGGAAATATTGCCAAACTCGTCATAACGTTGTGTTTTAGTAAAGGCATTATAGGCGGGGTCTTGAATGTCAAAAAGAACATCCCCCGTAAATGTTTTTCCCACCTTGTAGGAAAGCGCGCTTGCTAATGCGTTTAACTCCGATTTTTGTGGGATAATGAAACCATTAAAGATATTGTATGATGCAGCGATCATCGCGAATACCGTCAATATGGGTAGCGCTTTTTTTGCTATATTGAGTTTGCTTGTCAAGGCATCTACACCAATAATTATAAGAGCGCATATGAAAAATTCCAGTGCTATCAGCGACCTATATGCAGCCCAGTTTTCCTTGACTAGTAAGTTTGGAGAGTAGGCACCAATCCCCATGATAATGAACATGAGAACTTTCATAGGCCCTGATTTGCCTTTTATTATTGAAAGTAAACCTATTGCGCAAATTATTAATGAGAGAGTTGTGAATAAGGGGCCTGGGGTTATATTAAAGTTGTTGATGGCGTTAATCAATGGTTCTTTTATAAACCATTGTAATTTCTCAAGTGGATTATTAGTTAACTCGGCACGTGCAATTGAACTGCCATATAACCATACAGGTACAAATTTTGAAAACAGCAGACTGCCAAGCATGCCGATAAATAAAACAGCGCCACTGATTAAAACAATATTCATGGAAAATGGCTTGTCTTTTTTCAGGCAGTTATCAAGCATGACGAAAAATAAAAATGCCATCGCCGTTGGTTGATATATAGCAAATGCAAACCATAGAATAATGATGGATGCTGCAAATCTTATAATTGTCGTGTTCTTGTTTACGGGTTTTAATGTAGCGTAACTTGTTCCGGCAAGGAGTATAGAGAGTACAAACGGGAAGCATGTCGCCCATGCACTATATACCTGTATTGCCGGCGTCAGGCCTATTAATAAAGGGAGGGTAATTGTTGTGATGTTACGCTCGAATATGTTTCTTTTTTCTATAAATAAAAAGAGGAAAAAGCAAAGCGCAAATACCGTTATTATGGTAAAAAATCTAAGATAGGCAAGGTCATTGATATTGTGAACTAGCGTAAAGCCAAGTCGCCTGGCAACGGCATACAAGGGTCTGCCGGATTGCATATCCCATTGAAACGGAGAACCTTTCCCTGAAAAAACATCGGATAGTGTCGACCAATCGTCTGAAAATGCGTAACTAAATATAATAGTTGGGCTATAAACTAAGAAAATTGCTGCAAGGTAAAGCATGGCAATAACTTTTTTAGTGCAAGGAGACATCCGTTCGTCCTCAGTGTTCATTGCTCGCCTCTCATTTCGTGCTTTGCTACCTCTTCGATAAAATATTTTGGCCGATTTTTGGATTCCATATATATTTTCCCAACGTATTCGCCAATTATCCCCAAAGAAAGCATCTGGACACCGCCAAGGAAGAAAATCGCAATCATTACAGATGTCCAACCCGCAACGGTATTTCCCAAAATCTTCTCAATGAAGGCATAGATTGCAGCTAGTGAAGATAGAAGGCATGTGATAACCCCAGCGGCGGCGATCATACGTAACGGGGTAATTGTCAGAGATGTTATTCCTTCTAACGCCAGTGCTACCATCTTTTTCAAGGGGTATTTTGATTCGCCTGCAACCCTTTCATCTCTGCTATAATAAACACTGCTAGACTTATAACCCAACAGCGGAATTAGCCCTCTTAAATATAAATTTTGTTCTTTAAAATCCTTTAATGCTGTCAGTGCGGTACGGCTAAGAAGCCTAAAGTCCGCATGGTTAGGAACCTGATTGACACCGAGCCCTGACATCAGAGAATAGAATTTATTGGCTGTTGCCCTTTTGAATACTGAGTCACTACTCCTGTTGTCGCGTACGCCATAAACAATCTCAAACCCTTCATTATATTTGTCTATCATTTTCTCAATGCAACCTATATCATCCTGTAAGTCTGCATCGATACTTACGGTAACGTCCGTATCCGCGTTTGCCAACCCCGCCAGCAGGGCTATCTGATGGCCCCGGTTCCTTGATAATTTCAGGCCGCGGATGAATGACTTTTCCTGTGATGTGGATTTGATTTGTTCCCAGGTGTTGTCTTTACTGCCATCATCGACAAAGAGGATATAACTATTTCGAGCGATTTTTTCTTTTGCCAGGAGGTTTTTTAATACAGTGGTGAGCCCCTCCAGACAGTATGGGAAGGCGTCTTTTTCATTATAACAAGGAACAACGATTGCTAACGAAGGTATTTGACTCCTCGCGTTGTTTATATTAATTTCTTTCATTTCATTGACCAGTATTTGTTTAGAATAAAACCAGCTGTAGTGTAAATAATCATACCTACAACTTGTGCTGTATAGATAGCATTAGGTATGACGATGAAAAAAACTTTTATTGCTATTAAATTTAAAATATAACAAAAAGCGCATGTGGATACGAATTTGATAAACCTCAGGGGGCTCAATGTCTTTGAGAAAGTGAACTTCGCATTCATAACAAAACTGAAAATAATGCCAACGACATATCCTGTTGCGTTTGAAGGGTAGACTCCCACGCCGGCCTGCATCAGGCCAAATATAGCAACTGCCGTAATTGCTGTATTTGCCAGGCCAACGATAATGTACCTGACCGCTTCTCTGGATGTGTTTTTTTTCAAGGTATGATTAATCATTTATTGATTTACATCAATTTTTAAAGGGGCAGTTAAGAGACTGAATGCGCAATTGAGATAAGCAATGAGCTCCTGGAATATAAGTATTTGACGCCAACTCGTGGTCTGTGTCAACCAGGGTTTTTATTACAGTAGACATATTCCTCTGTGGGTATTGTTTTACGCTTCTCCATCCGAGTTTGTTTGGACATGATTATGCCGAATGGCGAGGATATAAAAGCCGGAGAGCTATCGGAGGCGTGAGTTCTGGTGCGGCGATTACCAGGCAGCCCTGCGGTGTTTGTTAATTTGCTACTCTTCCCTGCTTAGTCACCTCCTTGTAACTGAAATTTTCAGGACTGAATTTAGCATCAAATGATTTTCCGGCATGGGCATTCTTCAGACTAAAGACTTACAGGATCAATCACCACCTCCCCAGGAGGTGGTTTAGGGGTGACAACGAAAAAAGCCCGCATTAAGCGGGCTTTAGGTTAATGAGACAATCTTAGAACTGGTAGGTGATACCTACAGCGAACTGATCGTCAGTGGCTGCGCCACTTACCGCCGCGTCTTCATCATCGATCAGATTGAATTTGTATGCGGTGTAAACGTTGAAGTTTTTGTTGAAGTAGTACCAGGTACCCAATTCAACGTAGTTCATGATATCCGCATTGGTGTCTTCTTTGGCGCCAAGGTCTTTACCTTTCGCGTAGACATAGCCCAGGGACGGACGCAGGCCGAAATCAAATTGATATTGAACAACGGCTTCGATGTTCTGGGTGTGATTGGCAAAACTGCCAAAAGTCGTTTTCTCCAGCGGAGTCATGTTACGGGATTCGCCATACATGACTGATGCATACAGATTATTTGCATCGTATTTAGCCGCCAGGTTCCAGACTTCAGCTGTTTCGCCCCGCTTGTCCGCAGCTTGCTCATCAGTACGATCGGAGTTGCTGTAGGCGCCAACGAAACCGAAGCCGTCGATGTTGTAGTTAACGGAGAAACCGAAACCGTCGCCGTTTGATTTTTTCGCGGTGGTGTCGTTATTTTTACCCTGATACTGCAGAGCAAAGTTAAGGCCATCAACCATGCCGAAGAAGTCGGTATTACGGTAGGTTGCAACACCGTTGGTACGACCGGTCATGAAGTTGTCGGTGTAAACCAGGCCGTCGCCGCCCCACTCAACCAGCATATCGGTATAACCTGCCGCGTCATAAACCACGCCGTAGTTACGACCATAATCGAATGAACCGTAGTCGCTGAATTTCAGACCGGCGAATGCTAAACGGGTAGCGCTGCCCTGCTGACCTTCCGGTTTGTCCGCTTTGATGTTGTATTCAAACTGGCCATAACCGGTCAATTCGCTGCTAATCTGGGTTTCGCCTTTAATGCCGAAACGCGCATAGGAGGTATCGTCAGAATTGTTGTTGTCGCCATCATGGGTCATGATGTGTTCGCCAACCATTTTGCCGTAGAAATCCAGTTTGTTGCCGTTCTTATTATAGATTTCTGCTGCATTAGCCGCGCCAGCGACTAATAAAGCTGGAACCAGAATTGCCAGTACTTTTCTTTTCATTATATATTCCCTTTTAATCATAATTAATATGAATTGTGTCATTCCTTCCGGGGTGACTATTTGATACTAGCGATTAAGTTCATTTTTCTTTAAATTAAATATGTAACTAAATTATATCTAATATTACAAAATGTTTCCGTTATATTCATTATATTAAAATTATATTGTTTTGTGATAATTTATTTCCTGCATTTATGGCTTTTAATAACATGGACTTATGCTTCTTCGTTGATTGGATTTTGTTGTAGATAAGTTTCATGCATCCTATATGTTGTTATTTAATATTTATTTTACGAATAATTGTTTTGCACGTCTTTAAACGTAGGTTTATCTTTCAGAGGATGATCTGAGTAAGAGTAATGACTGGTGAAATGAGGATCGAAGGAGGGTGAGTGAAAAAGAGCCAGAAATTAAATGCCATTCATAAATTTGTATTATTTAAAAATGGAATAAATTCATTGAATATATAGCCGGCATTATGACAAAGAAGCTGGATGATGCACAAAAATGCATCGGGTAGAGAGATCTGCTGCCTTGCAAGAATTTTCGCTATATAATGTGATGGATATCACTATTTTTGACTGGCAAGTGATGTTGCTTGTTGAGTTCACGGAGAGCAAATGAATGGAAGATAAAGCGAAAAGAAGTCCTGGTGGGAAACTGGCGCTGTGGGCATTTTATGCTTTTTGTGGTTATTTCCTCTGGGCGATGGCGCGTTACTGGTGGGTTGTCGGGCAGATTCAAAGCGTGCCCGGCGCTACGATTGATGGCGAACTTGGTTCAACGGCAGGGAAATGGATTGGCGCTCTGTTGGGATTTCTGGTGTTAGGCATCGTGGGGGCCATTCTTGGCGCAATTGCCTGGTACACGCGCCCTAATGCGCAGATCTATGAACATCACGAATAAAGTTGCTATGCTCGTTGCTGGCCTGTTACCTAAGGAACGTGCATGGACCTTTTTCACTGGCAGCAACGATTTGAAACCTGGCTAACCGAACATCACGCGCAAGGGGATGCGGCTCATGATATTTCGCATTTCCGCCGGGTATGGGCTACAGCGCAGCGGTTGGCCGAAGATACGGATGCTGACCGTCTGGTGATCCTGACCGCCTGCTATTTTCATGACATCGTCAGCCTGGCGAAAAACCATCCTGAGCGTAGCCGCTCTTCTGCGATGGCGGCGGAAAAAACGCTGGCTATCCTCCAGTCAGCTTTTCCTGATTTCCCCGCTGAACGCTACGCGGCGGTTTTACACGCTATTGAAGCGCACAGTTTTAGCGCGGCGATTGCTCCGCGAAGCGAAGAAGCGAAAATCGTTCAGGACGCCGATCGACTCGAGGCGTTGGGGGCGATTGGCCTGGCGCGCGTTTTTGCCGTGTCCGGCGCGCTGAACAATATCTTGTTTGATGCCAGCGATCCCTTTGCCGACCGGCGGGAATTGAATGATAAAACCTACGCGCTGGATCACTTCCAGTGCAAGCTGTTGCGTTTACCGCAAACGATGCAGACTGAAAAGGGCCGGGCAATGGCGATACACAATGCGCGCTTTCTGGTGCAGTTTATGGCCAAGCTCAGCGCGGAGCTTCGTGGAGACCCGATGGCTATTGATGACGAGGTTTTGCAGCGCTTTAACCCACTCGCGTAAAACTGGCTGCGCTATTTATGGTAACCTCTGCAAAAATAGTCGGGCTGGTTGAGGTTATGGCGCAAAATTTATCCAAGGAAAATCCCCCGTCTTTGAAGGTTGAACATACCGGAGAAGATGCGCAGGCGCTATTGCGCCAGCTGATGGCGATATATGATGTCAAAACGCTGGTCGCGCAACTGGTTGCCGTCGGCGAGCAGCACTGGAGCCCGGCTATACTGAAGCGCGTTGCGACGGTAACGCGCGCGGCAGGTCGTATAACTGCGCAGGAGCAGGCCCACCTGCGCACGCTCTTGCCGCAGCCGCCTGCGCATCATCCGCATTATGGATTCCGCTTCGTCGATCTGTTTGCCGGTATCGGCGGCATTCGTCATGGTTTCGAGGCGATTGGCGGGCAATGCGTGTTTACCAGCGAGTGGAATAAACATGCGGTGCGCACCTATAAAGCCAACTGGTACTGCGATCCTGAGCAGCATTGTTTCAATGAAGATATCCGCGACGTCACGTTGAGCCATCTCCCCGAGGTGAGCGATGAAGACGCGGCGCAGCACATTCGCCAGACAATCCCGCAGCATGATGTTCTGCTGGCCGGCTTTCCCTGCCAGCCTTTTTCGCTCGCCGGCGTATCGAAGAAGAATGCCCTTGGCCGCGCCCACGGCTTTGCCTGCGAAACGCAGGGGACGCTGTTCTTTGACGTAGTCAGGATTATCGCCGCCCGGCAGCCGCCGATATTTGTTCTGGAGAACGTCAAAAACCTGAAGAGCCACGATAAGGGGCGGACGTTTCGTATCATTATGCAGACGCTGGATGAGCTGGGTTATGAGGTTGCTGATGCGGCTCATACCGGAGCGGATGATCCGAAAGTGATCGACGGGCGTCATTTTTTACCTCAGCACCGGGAACGCATTGTGCTGGTGGGTTTTCGGCGCGACCTCAAGCTGCATGAGGGATTCACCCTGCGCGATATCGCCACTCTCTATCCCTCCGTTCGCCCAACTTTCGGCGAGCTGCTGGAACCCGTGGTTGACGACAAATTTATCCTCACCAGAGTGCTGTGGAAATATCTCTATCGCTATGCGCGCAAGCATCAGGAGCGAGGGAACGGTTTTGGCTACGGGCTCGTTGACCCCAAGAATCCGCGCAGCGTGGCGCGTACGCTGTCTGCCCGCTACTACAAAGATGGCGCGGAGATCCTTATCGATCGCGGTTGGGATCGGCCTTTAGGCGAAAAGTCTTTTGACGATGCGGAGAACCAGCTTCGGCGTCCGCGTCGGTTGACTCCCCGCGAGTGCGCGCGTCTGATGGGATTTGAAGCGCCGCAGGGATACCATTTTCGTATTCCGGTATCGGATACCCAGGCCTATCGCCAGTTTGGCAATTCGGTTGTCGTGCCGGTCTTTGCGGCGGTAGCGAAGCTGCTGGCGCCGCGTATAGCAAGAGCGGTGGCTTGCCGTGAGCAAGAGATTGACCATGGCCGATGTCCACGATAAAGCCACCCGCAGTAAAAACATGCGCGCGATCGGCACCCGCGATACGGCGATTGAAAAACGGCTGGCGGGACTGCTGGCGCGTGCAGGATTTTCCTTTACCGTGCAGGATGCCGCGCTGCCCGGCCGCCCGGATTTTGTGGTGGCCGAGTATCAGTGCGTTATCTTTACCCACGGCTGCTTCTGGCATCATCATAATTGCTACCTGTTTAAGGTCCCCGCGACGCGAACTGAGTTCTGGCTGGATAAAATAGCCAAAAACGTGGCGCGCGATCGCCGTGATATCGGCCTTCTGGCGGAGCAGGGATGGCGAGTGCTGGTGGTCTGGGAGTGCGCGCTGCGAGGGCGCCAGAAGCTCAGCGACGAAGCGCTGGGGGAACGGCTGGAGGAGTGGATCTGCGGCGGAGGGAACTGCGCGCAGATCGATACGCAAGGTATAGGTCTGTTAGACGTTACTTCTGCGCCTTACAGGAGGTGATGTCGCGGCGAGCCGGAAGCAGGTACTTGCCGAGCGTGACCAGAACGACGGCGAAGATGATGATTCCCAGCGCCAGCCACTCTACGGCGGATAAGCTTTCGCCGGCAAAACCGGTGCCCAACAGCACGGCGACCACCGGGTTAACGTAGGCGTAGCTGGTCGCCACGGCAGGTGTAACGTTGCGAATCAGATACATATAGGCGTTGATGGCGATAAGCGAACCAAAGATCGCCAGATAGGCGACGGCAAAAATGCCGGACCACGACGGCATTTGGGTTAATTTTTCTCCGGTTAGCGTGGAGGCGATCATCAGCACGACGCCTGCCGCCAGCATCTCAATGGCGCCCGCCATCATCCCCGTCGGTAGCTCGATTCGCGAGCCGTAGACGGAACCAAACGCCCAGCTCATTGAACCGATAAGTATTAGCAGCGCGCCCCAGGGGTTACCGTTCAGGTTGCCGCCGCTGTTGAGCAGTACTATCCCCGCGAGACCAATAGCGATACCCAGCCATTCAAGTTTGCGGGTCGCAATACCAAAAAAACGGCTAAAGCACAGGGTGAACAGCGGCACCGTCGCGACCATGACCGCCGCAATACCGGAAGGTACGTGCTGGTGCTCGGCGAGAGTGACAAAACCATTCCCCACGGCCAGTAGTAACACGCCAATCAGCGCCGCGTTGAGCAGGGGCTTTCGCGCAGGGAGCTTATGGCCGGTTGCCAGTAGCCAGGCGGTCAGCACCGCGCCTGCGGAAAGAAAGCGCACGCCAGCCATCATTAGCGGGGGCCAGCTGGCGACGCCGACGGCGATAGCGAAATAGGTGGAACCCCAGATGATATACAGCGCAAACAACGCCCCGATGAGCGGCAACAGCTGACGGGTAGACATACTTCCTCACGACGGTGCAGAGACAGAAAGGGGAGATATAGTAAACGTGAAAACTCGCGTGCTGGCGAGCGCTTTAATTCGCCTGCTATGGTTAAATTTTTGTTGACTATGGACACTGGTGGGCGAAAAAGCGCTTTTGCTTCATACTTCAGGAGGAACAACCATAAATGAAGGAATGTAATTTTGGCGGGAAGTAGTCTATTAACCTTATTGGATGATATTGCCACTTTACTCGATGATATTTCGGTCATGGGGAAACTGGCAGCAAAAAAAACGGCAGGCGTATTGGGAGACGATTTATCGCTTAATGCTCAACAGGTCACCGGCGTGCGGGCCAACCGCGAATTGCCGGTCGTTTGGGGCGTAGCCAAAGGCTCACTGATCAATAAAGTGATCCTGGTACCGCTGGCATTGTTGATCAGCGCTTTTATCCCGTGGGCGATTACCCCGCTGCTGATGCTGGGGGGGGCGTTTCTCTGCTTCGAAGGCGTCGAGAAGGTGCTGCACAGTCTGCAGGCCCGGAAGCATAAAGAGGATCCGCAGGTTCGCCGGCAGCGGCTTGAGGCCCTGGCGAGCCAGGACCCCATGGCTTTTGAACGGGATAAAGTGAAAGGGGCAATACGTACCGATTTTATTCTGTCGGCTGAAATTGTCGCGATTACGCTGGGGATTGTGGCTGAAGCGCCGTTATTAAATCAGATCCTGATTTTGTCCGGCATCGCGCTGCTGGTGACGGTGGGGGTTTACGGTCTGGTGGGGATCATAGTCAAGCTTGATGATATGGGCTACTGGCTGGTGGAGAAAACCAGCTCGTTGGCGCAGTGGTCAGGCAAGGCTTTGTTGGCGATTGCGCCCCGCCTGATGAAAGTGTTGTCCATCGTTGGCACGCTGGCGATGTTCCTGGTCGGCGGCGGCATTGTGGTGCACGGTATTACGCCGCTGCACCATGCCATTGAAAATCTCGCCCATGGGCAGAATGCGGTGATTGCCTCGCTGCTGCCAACGGTCGCCAACCTGGTGCTGGGATTCATCATTGGCGCTATTGTGTTGGCCGGTGTGAAAGCGATTGGCGCTCTTCGTCGTCCGGCGAAGTAAATGTGCTCCTACTCATGCAAAGTGGTTCAGCTTCGTCTAAGGTAAATCTGTTTCTTCCTGATACCGGAGGCAAAAATGGTCTTGTTGGTCAGTGATGAAGTGAGGCGAAAAAACGGTGGCCCCCGCATGGTCGTTACCGGGTTCGCCAGCGGCATGGTGGAGTGCCGCTGGTATGACGGTTACGGCGTTAAGCGCGAGGCGTTTCGTGAGGATGAACTTATTCGCGGAGGGGGAGGGAAGTCGAATCGCACCTGACCCTTTATCAGCGCCCGGCATTCGTCGGGCGTTTTCATAATAGTGATTATTTTACAAACAGGGAGCGTGGATGACGTTTGCTTCTTTAACTGTGCTGCGAGAAAACGATGGATAAGCTGATGTGGGTGGAAAAATTGCGTCAGATTTTAAGCCCCGGATATGTGGTTAACCTCTGTTTTTTTATCGTCTTCTGCTTCTCCACGCTGCTGATATGGCGTGAGATCAAGGTCCTGGAAGAAGCCTACGTTGCAAACCAGCGCAATAATCTTGAAAACGTGGCCCATGAGTTCGACAGTTTGCTGCAGTTTAATATCGACAGAATGATTTTTTTTCGCAACGGTATGCGGTCGGCGTTGGGTACGCCGTTGGATTTTGCCGCGCTGCGCAAGGCCGAAGAGGATTACTTAACAAAGCGGCACGATCCCATATGGTCGGTTGAGATCCATAACCGCCGGACGCTGCCGATCTACGGCGTCGCGGATGCCTTTGTCGACAGCGACGCGCTGCTTTCCCGTGATAATCCCTTTTCCGGAAATGAGCTCATGGCCACACTGGAGCTGGGTTATATGCTGCGTCTGGCCAATAACAACCGTGGATTTGCGAAACGCATGCTGTACGTGTCGCGCAGCGGTTTTTTTACGACGACCGAGCTGCCGAAAAATTCGACGCAGGCGCTGGCTCTCTATTCGCGGGCAACAGGCGCCGCCTGGTTTACCCGACAAACGCAGCGGAATAATCCTGCTCGCGGTATTGTGTGGCAAACGTTTCCCGATAATGAATCGCAGCGCGAAATGCAGGTGGTGACGGCGTCTATTCCGCTTGATTTCCAGCGCTACTGGCTCGGCGTTCTGGCGATGGATTTCTCGGTACAGGAGATGAAAACATTTCTGGTCAATGCGATCAAAACGGGCGAGGAAGGTGAGTACCAGCTTTATGATAATCGACTCAATTTAATTGCCTCCTCCGCGCCGGGCAACGTGCTGACGCTGCTGTCGCCGCGTGAACAGGAGATGCTAAGCCGCGCCTCTTCCCATGAGAATCAGGGCGGGATTCGCCTGGTCACGCGCTATATCAGCTGGGAAAATTTACGCAATTTTGATGGGGTGCTGATCCGTATCCATACTATCCAGGAAGGGGTCCGCGGTGATTTTGGCAGCATCACCATTGCGCTGATGCTGATGTGGTTAATGTTCACTTTGATGCTGCTGATCTCCTGGCTGGTCATTCGTCGAATGGTGCGCAACATGAGCGTGCTGCAGACCTCGCTGGAATGGCAGGCCTGGCATGATGCGCTGACCCGTTTATTAAACCGCGGCGCGCTGTTTGAACGCGCCATTGCGGAAACTCGCCTGAGCGAGCGTCTGAAGCGGCCTGTGGCGGTAATTCAGCTCGATCTGGATTACTTTAAAAGCGTTAACGATCGCTTCGGTCATCACGCGGGGGATCGCGTGCTGTCGCTGGTGGCCAGCACTATCGCCAGCCATATTCGGCAAGGCGATCTGGCGGGGAGGGTTGGCGGGGAGGAGTTTTGTATTGTGCTGCCCAATACCCCGTTAAAAGAAGCGCAGGTGATTGCTGAACGGATCCGTATCCGGATCAATAGCCGCGAAATTTTGCTGGGTAACAGCATTTCTTTGCGTATTACCGCTTCGCTTGGGGTGAGCGGTAGCGATGATACCGGCGAATATAACTTCGAAAATTTGCAGTCAGTCGCCGATCATCGCTTGTATCTGGCCAAGCAGAACGGGCGCGATCGGGTCTGTGCCGAAGGGTGAAAGAAATTTCTCTTGTGAATAAATTGAATTGAAATCATCCACTATGGTTATTTTAGTGAGATTATTCTTAAAAATCGTTTAGCGGCAATCGGACGTTCGTAGAAGAACGAAGGGTTGCAGTCCTTGCCTGGCGAGCTTTGCCAGCGTGGCGGTAATGCTAAGCCACATTTTTCAATAATTTGCTTCATGAATGTTTGTTGTCATGCAAAATAATTGAGGGTAATGTTTGTAGCGCATCGGAAATCCTGGTGTAACGAATTTTCAAGTGCTTCTTGCATTAGCAAGCTTCATCCCGACTCCTGCGAGTCGGGATTTTTTTCGCGCAGAATTCAGCGGTTGGCTTCGGTGACGCTGAAGTCATGGATATCGAGTTCAAAGGCCTCAGCCAGCTCGCGCCAGGTATGGTAATCCCGGCCATCAATACTGACGCGGTGGGGATCGTCTTGCGTACGCTGCACTTCACTTTCGCTGATTTCATTAATCGCCGCCAGCAGGGCGTCAACATCAACGCCGCCTGCGCCATTATTTTCTTTGGCGGTTTTCATTTCGGCTACCTCGCTTAACTCAGATAGGGCCTCTTAAGTATAGACGGTCTACAAAAACAGCAGTTACCGGGCCGGACACTGCGCGATCGGCTGTTTTGTTCTACACTGGCTCAAAAATAGAGGAGATGAGTTATGCAGGTAAACGATCGTGTCACGGTGAAGACCGATGGCGGCCCACGTCGATCGGGTGTTGTGCTGGCGATAGAGTCGTTTAGCGAAGGGGTGATGTATCTGGTTTCGCTGGAAGATTATCCGCTCGGCATCTGGTTTTTTAACGAGAACGGGCATCCCGACGGTATTTTCGTTGAGCGGGACGAGTGACTTGCCGTAAGTGAACTGGCGGCAGCGGCCGCCAGCGTCTTTCAACGCAGGTTGACATGAATTCCGGACGTGATGTTTTCAGTCAGTCGTACGATGTGATAAATCACCTGTTTATTGTGGGTGTGAATTTTCTTTTTAATATTGCCCTTGTGCGATGAGACGGTCTTCGCCTTAATGTTCATCTGCGCTGATATGTGCGAGGTTCCGTGACCAGCCATCCACATCTGCAGCATATTTGACTCGGTCTGGCTTAAAGACAGCGTGGGGATATTAAGCCGGGCGGCACGATAGTTCTCATATTTCAGGCGGATGGCGAGAATGTCATCGAGGTCTTTTTCGGTCAGAGATTTAGAGCAAATAAGTAAGTTTTTGCGCACCAGCAGGTAGTGGTTGAAATGAATATTCGCCAGCGACATAAAGATCACAAATAGCGTCGCAGGATACTGGCTAATGATTTGCCGGATTAGCTGGTTGCTGTCTTCATGATGAATAAAGCAATCTTCGTTGATAAATACCACTGAAGGTCGGCTGGTCTCACAGAGGGCTTTCAGGCTTGGCGCACTGTGTACTTCAGTGATATCTCGCTTCCTTACCCCCCTGCCAGTGAGGTACCCGGTTAATCCCAGCCGGGTGAAGCTGCACAAATCCATAATAATCGTTGACATGACCCATCCTCAATCAACACGTAACGATAATTTATTCCTCGCCGACAAGCGATGAAGTCCATTTAGTTAGCAATTAAAACGACTGATGCCATGGAACCATTAGGCAGCCTGAACTATTTCGTATAAGCCCCATAATTTGCCAGGAATATTCTCAAAGTAAAGGCTACAAATCGCTATGTGGAGGAAATAAAAACATTAAATACCCGTCATATATAGGATGGCCATTATGGCGGTATTTTAAAATAGGATTATCCTTATATTGAATGGTTAAAATAACATCTTCTGATTTATCGGTTTTATAAGATGAGTAAGAATAACTTAACATTCGAAGGCAATTTTTAGCCATATTGGCTGAGCCGGCCGCGTCTTGCTGCGCCGCTCCCCGATCCGGGAAGGGTGGCGAGCTTAACGCTTTAATGCCACAATGTTTTTTTATCGGTTTGTGGGATGGATGATGAAAAAGATAGTGTTTGCTGGTGCTCTGCTGACCCTCGCCGGGTGCGTTCAGGTTGATAGCTACAGCGATGTTGTTAAAGCTCCAGCGCCGACAGGGCTGGAAGGATACTGGCAATCGGCAGGCCCGCAGAGCGAGATGATGAGCCCGGAGGCGATCGCCAGCCTGATAGTGACTAAACAGGGTGACACGCTTGACTGTCGTCAGTGGCAGCGGGTCATCGTCCTGCCGGGGAAATTAATGAAGCGTGATGACGCGGTTTATAACGTCACCTCCGCTTTGGACGTCTATCCGATTGAGCGCGAAGGCGATACCCTGAGCTACGATCGGATGACGCTTAAAAGGGTGGATCGTCTCACCCCGGAGTGTGAACTGGCACGGAAAAAAGCGTCGGCGGATAAAAACGGACAATAAGCTTTTTGCGGGCTGAAAACCTTCTCAGCCCGCGGTGTTTCCCCGTATTTTACAGCACCTCTTCAATAACCCAGACGCTGACGCTGCCGCCGTTACAGGTAAAGATGCCGTTTCCTTCATCGTCGGTTTCAATGACCTCCTCACGATTGCCGAGAAAATCCCGCCAGCGTTTATTACGGTAGTTTTCGCCCAGAGGCAGCGTTTTTTCGCCGTCGTCGCCGTTGGAAAGCACCACCACGCAGCCCGGATCTTCCTCGGTGCCGCTTCGGCTGAAGGCGATACAGTTCGGATGGTCGAACCACAGCGTTTGTACGCCGTGAGCAAAACGCTGACGGGCATCGATCAGCTCATGTAATTGCTCGATCACCGGCATCTCAATGGCGTAGGTCTCGCCGTCGCCGCCGGTATCCTCATAGCTGGCGCCGAACAGATCGGCATAAAAGACTGACGGAACGCCGTTCTCACGTAACAAAATCAGCGCATAGGCCAGCGGCTTGAACCAGGCCTCAACCGGCGCCTCCAGCGCCTGCAGCGGCTGGGTGTCGTGGTTAGTCACCAGAGTCACAGCGTGGAACGGGTCGGCTTCCACCAGCGTGCCGCTAAAAATCTGGCTCATGTCGTAATCGCGACCCTGCCGCGAGGCTTCATGGAATTTCATCTGCAGGGGGGCGTCGAAGAGCATCGTCTTGCCGTCAACCATGGCGATATACTGCTGGAGCTTATCGACTTCATGCGACCAGTATTCCGCGACGATAAACAGCGGTTTTGTCGCGACCTCCTGGACGTGGTCGATCCACTCTTTATAAAACCAGGCGGGGATATGCTTAACCGCATCGAGACGGAAGCCGTCGCAGCCGGTTTGTTCCATCACCCAGCGCGCCCAGTACTTAATCTCCTCGGTCACCGCCCGATTACGAAAGTCGATATTTTCGCCCATCAGATAGTCGAAGTTACCCATCTCATCATCGACCTGATCGTTCCATCCCTCCCCGGTATAGTCGTTGACGATTTTAAACACGCCATCTTCGTCGGGATTCTCGATATGATCGATGCCGCTGAAGCACTTATAATCCCAGATGAATTCAGAGTATTGGCCGGCCCGTACCGGGAAGGTGTAGCGCGTCCAGGCTTCACACTCAACAATCTTATCGGCGATCTGCGTGCGGTCGTTTTGATCAACACGCTGAATGCGTACCGGCTCTTTCTCATCCGCGCCCATTTTATGGTTGACCACCACGTCGAGCAGCACGGCGATATCGTGCTGGCGCAGCGCGGCGATAGCGGCCAGTAGCTGGGTTTTATCGCCGTATTTAGTGGCGACAGACCCCTTTTGATCGAACTCGCCGAGATCAAACAGATCGTAGCAGTCATAACCGACCGAATATCCTCCGGAGGCTCCCTTATAAGCTGGGGGCAGCCAAATCATATTGATACCGATTTCATTGAGGTTCGGCGCCAGGGCCTCGACTTCACGCCATAATTCGCCGCCGGTGGGGTAGTACCAGTGAAAGCACTGCAGTAACGTGGGGTTTTTCATCTTCCATGCTCCAGACGTCATCAAGCTGACTATTGCAGTATGAGAGATATCCAGCAAAATGCAGACGTTTCGCCTACGTTTTCCCTATGCCCTAAAAGGCATCATATATAATAATTTGGAATAAGATGTAGCGTATCGATGTTGGTGACCGGGGCTAAACGCCTTACACTATTGCAAAATATCACTCTGTTAGGGGTATCTATGAAATTAGCACTTCTGGGTCGTCAGGCGCTGATGGGCGCAATGGCCGTTGTATTAATGGCTGGCGTCAGCGCAAAAACCTTTGCGGCTGAAAATCTGCTCAATCAGGTTAAAGAGCGCGGCACGTTACGCGTTGGCCTGGAAGGGACTTATCCGCCATTCAGCTACCAGGGAGATGACGGTAAGCTGACCGGTTTCGAGGTGGATTTTGCTAACGAGCTGGCAAAACACCTTGGGGTGAAAGCTGACCTTAAACCCACTAAGTGGGACGGCATGCTGGCTTCGCTGGATTCTAAACGTATCGATGTGGTGATCAACCAGGTCACTATTTCCGATCAGCGTAAGAAAAAATATGACTTCTCTACGCCGTACACCATCTCCGGGATTCAGGCGCTGGTGAAGAAAGGTAACGAAGGCGTGATCAAAACCGCTGCCGACCTGAAAGGTAAGAAAGTTGGCGTTGGCCTGGGCACCAACTATGAAGAGTGGCTGCGCCAGAACGTACAGGGCGTCGACATTCGTACTTATGATGATGACCCGACGAAATATCAGGATCTGCGCGTAGGCCGTATCGACGCTATCCTGGTTGACCGCCTGGCGGCGCTGGATCTGGTGAAGAAAACCGGCAATACCCTGGCTGTAACCGGGGAAGCTTTCTCCCGCCAGGAGTCCGGCGTTGCGCTGCGTAAAGGTAATGAAGACCTGCTGAAAGCGGTTGATGGCGCCATTGCGGATATGCAAAAAGACGGCACCCTGAAGGCGCTGTCGGAAAAATGGTTTGGCGCTGACGTGACGAAGTAACGACCGGCGATGAAAAAAGGCGCTCTTGATAGCGCCTTTTTTTATTTCGTGCGCCATAGCGTGCATAATCAAGGATAACTCAGTCAGGAGGTATTATGTCACTGCAAAATTTAACCCTTTTCCCGCGTCTGGAACTGATTGGCGCGCCGACGCCGCTTGAATACCTGCCGCGCTTGTCCGATTACCTTGGCCGCGAAATCTTTATCAAGCGTGATGATGTGACCCCGCTTGCGATGGGCGGCAACAAACTGCGTAAGCTTGAGTTCCTGGCGGCTGATGCGCTGCGGGAGGGGGCGGATACGCTGATTACCGCAGGGGCCATCCAGTCCAACCACGTGCGCCAGACGGCGGCCGTGGCGGCAAAACTGGGCCTGCACTGCGTGGCGCTACTGGAAAACCCAATCGGCACCCGGGCCGAGAACTACCTGACTAACGGTAACCGTCTGCTGCTTGACCTGTTTAATACTCAGGTCGAAATGTGCGACGCGTTGACCGATCCGAATGCGCAGCTGGAAGAGCTGGCGACCCGTATCGAGGCTCAGGGCTACCGTCCGTACACGATCCCGGTTGGCGGTTCGAACGCGCTGGGCGCGCTGGGCTACGTTGAGAGCGCGCTGGAAATTGCCCAGCAGTGCGAAGGAGCGGTTGAGCTCTCCTCCGTGGTCGTCGCGTCCGGCAGCGCCGGTACGCATGCGGGCCTCGCCGTGGGGCTTGAGCAACTGATGCCCAATGCCGAGCTTATCGGCGTGACCGTGTCGCGCAAGGTGGCCGACCAGCTGCCGAAAGTGGCTGCGCTGCAGCAGGCGGTGGCCAATAGCCTGGAGCTGGAGGCAAAGGCTGGGATTCAGCTCTGGGATGACTACTTTGCGCCGGGTTACGGGACGCCGAACGACGAAGGGATGGCCGCTGTGAAGCTACTGGCGCAGCTGGAAGGTATCCTGCTGGATCCGGTTTATACCGGGAAGGCGATGGCTGGACTGATTGATGGCATCAGCCAGAAACGCTTTAAGGATGAAGGCCCAATACTGTTTGTTCACACCGGCGGCGCCCCCGCGCTGTTCGCCTATCATCCTCATATCTAATGCAGAACACATAGAATGCAAGAGAGTATCCAACTGGTGATCGATTCTGCGCCTTTTCTGCTGAAAGGCGCGGTATTTACCCTACAGCTCAGCATCGGCGGCATGTTTTTTGGCCTGGTGCTGGGGTTTATTCTGGCGCTGATGCGTATGTCGCCCGTCTGGCCGATTAAGTGGCTGGCGCGGATGTACATTTCCATCTTTCGCGGAACGCCGCTGATAGCGCAGCTGTTCATGATCTATTACGGCTTGCCGCAGTTTGGCATTGAGCTGGATCCTATTCCCGCGGCGATGATCGGCCTGTCGCTCAATACGGCGGCCTACGCTGCGGAAACGCTGCGCGCAGCGATTGCCTCGATTGATAAAGGGCAATGGGAGGCGGCAGCGAGTATCGGGATGACGCGCTGGCAGGCGATGCGCCGCGCTATTCTTCCCCAGGCGGCGCGCGTGGCGCTACCGCCGCTGTCCAACAGTTTTATCAGCCTGGTGAAAGATACGTCGCTGGCGGCGACGATCCAGGTGCCGGAACTGTTCCGCCAGGCCCAGTTGATCACTTCCCGGACGCTGGAGGTTTTCACCATGTACCTGGCCGCTTCGCTTATCTACTGGGTAATGGCAACGGTGCTTTCTACGCTGCAGAACTATTTTGAAAATCAGCTGAACCGCCAGGAGCGAGATCCAAAATGAGTGCGATTGAAGTCAAAAACCTGGTGAAAAAATTCCATGGCCAAACGGTGCTCCACGGTATCGACCTTGAGGTTCAACAGGGTGAAGTGGTGGCGATCATCGGTCCCAGCGGGTCGGGGAAAACGACGCTGCTGCGCAGCATTAATCTCCTGGAGCAGCCGGAAAGCGGCACGATTCGCGTTGGCGACGTGACGATCGATGCCGCGCGCAGCATTAACCAGCAAAAAGCGGCGATTCGTCGTCTGCGTCAGCATGTGGGCTTTGTGTTTCAGAATTTTAATCTGTTCCCCCATCGTACAGTGTTGGAAAACATTATCGAAGGGCCAGTCATCGTCAAAGGGGAGGATAAAAATGAATCCATCGCCCGGGCGCGTGAACTGCTCACGAAAGTTGGGCTTACCGGTAAAGAGAATAGCTACCCGCGCCGTTTGTCCGGCGGACAGCAGCAGCGCGTGGCGATAGCTCGCGCGCTGGCGATGCGTCCCGATGTCATTCTATTTGATGAGCCAACGTCGGCGTTAGATCCGGAGCTGGTCGGTGAGGTCCTCAATACCATTCGCCAACTGGCTCAGGAGAGGCGCACGATGGTTATCGTGACCCATGAAATGAGCTTTGCCCGTGACGTTGCGGACCGTGCTATTTTTATGGATCAGGGGCGCATCGTTGAACAGGGAGAAGCGAAATCCCTGTTTGCTAACCCTCAGCAGGCGCGTACCCGGCAGTTCCTCGAAAAATTCCTGATGCAATAATTTCTTTGCGCTGGCCGCATTCGCTCAGGCGGATGCGGCAGGCCGCGAAGAATTTCCGCTTTATCAGCAAAAAAAGCCTCCCCAGATATTGGCGCTCATCAACGGCGATACATCTGTCAAGGTTTTGTGCCACGTCAATTGGCATAATTTTTTAACGCGTCTGGCGCTTTTGCCAACCGCAGTCTAATAAATGCGGTGGCTACCATTTTTTATACATATAAGCAGGATTTATGTGTTAGTTTTATGTATTTATAATAATGATTATCACTCAGGAGTTATTTGGTCAGTTATGAGGGACAATGATTTTTTCAGCTGGCGGCGGGAAATGCTGCAACAATTTCAGTCAGTTTCTGCAGGCGAGGGGGTTTTTCATCTTCTCCAGCAGCAGGCAAAAGGGCTGGAATATGACTACTTCGCACTCTGCGTACGGCATCCCGTGCCTTTTACTCGCCCCAGGGTGACGCTGCAATCAACCTATCCGCAGGCCTGGATGGCGCATTATCAAGCCGAGAATTATTTTGCGATCGACCCGGTACTGCGTAAGGAGAATTTTCTTCGTGGGCATTTGCCCTGGAACGATAAGCTATTCAATGATACGCCTGAATTATGGAACGGCGCGCGCGACCACGGATTACGCAAGGGCGTGACGCAGTGTCTGACGCTGCCTAACCATGCTCAGGGATTCCTGTCGGTTTCAGGCGCAAGCCATAGCCAGGGCCCTTTTGCGGAAGACGAACTGGAGATGCGCTTAAGAACCCTAACCGAATTGAGCCTGCTGACGCTATTGCGCCTGGAGGACGAGATGGTTATGCCGCCGGAAATGAAATTTAGTCGACGTGAACTGGAAATTTTGAAATGGACAGCAGAAGGGAAAACCTCGGCTGAGGTCGCAATGATTCTGTCTATCTCTGAAAATACCGTCAATTTCCACCAGAAGAATATGCAGCGAAAATTCAATGCGCCAAACAAAACCCAAATTGCCTGCTACGCCGTAGCGACGGGCTTAATTTGATTTAATTGGTTGTTCTGCGTGCCAGACGTAAGACCGGCTGTTAGTAATACCTTCAGCCGGTAAATGATTACTGACGATATGCCTGTTTAATTTGCTTAACGGTGCTGGAGAATACGGCAGCCTGAGCCTCATCTTCCATCTGCGCGATTTGCTTTTCCATTTTAATAATCACGCGGCCTGCATCAGCCTGACCCATGGCCTGCAGCATCAGCGTTATCATTGCTTTCAGGCACGAAACTTCCTGTGCCAGTTCTTGATTATTTTCCGCAGTGGAAAAATCTGGTGTGCTCATCGATATCCTCGGTTGCTTTCTGCGCAAATGCGCATGACTAAAAGTGAAGGCGGCGCAGTATACCACAAGCAAAGGAAAAAAAAGGAGTGCTGGATTTCCGTTCTCTCATCCGAATGGTGAATGATTTAATTCACTGAATAATACGTATTCATGAGGTCTAAGCGGGCTAATTTTTTCGTGGCGCTGTTTTCGTGTTAATAATTGTTACATATTCAGGCGCTTATTTATCACCTACGCAATGTGTTGTGTTTTTACGTAATCTGTATGATGAATGTTAAAAAATAACTATTGCACAACTCTATGTTATGTATGGCTTTCCAGCAGGTGTGCAGACAAATTTCCATCGCGGCGGAAGAAATCTTTCCAACAACATTTTTTGGCTTTTAAAATTAGGTTAAAACCCGGTAATATGTGGGAGATAAGCTATCAGTAGCGTTATCCCTAATTCTGGAGAATATTCCTTTGATCAACGTCCTTCTTGTTGATGACCACGAACTGGTGCGCGCAGGGATACGACGCATTCTGGAAGATATAAAAGGGATTAAAGTTGCCGGCGAGGCCTGCTGCGGTGAAGATGCCGTGAAATGGTGCCGCGCGAATCCCGTAGATGTTGTCCTGATGGATATGAACATGCCGGGTATCGGGGGCCTTGAGGCCACGCGAAAAATTGCCCGTTCCGTTGCCGATGCTAAAGTCATTATGCTTACCGTCCATACGGAAAATCCGCTGCCGGCAAAAGTGATGCAGGCTGGCGCCGCAGGTTACCTTAGTAAAGGCGCCGCGCCGCAAGAGGTCGTGAATGCGATTCGCTGCGTGGCGTCAGGCCAGCGTTACATCGCCTCTGATATCGCCCAGCAGATGGCGCTTAGCCAGATCGAACCAGAAAAGGCGGAGTCGCCGTTTGCCAGTTTGTCTGAGCGAGAATTGCAGATTATGCTAATGATTACCAAAGGTCAGAAGGTCAATGAGATCTCAGAGCAGCTGAATCTGAGTCCGAAGACCGTGAATAGCTATCGTTACCGCATGTTCAGTAAATTGAATATTCATGGTGATGTGGAGCTGACGCACCTGGCAATTCGCCATGGCCTGTGCAATGCGGAGTCGTTAGCAAGTCAGTGAGTGATGTTTTTGACGCAAAAGCTTTCCTGAAAACAGTGACCAGCCAGCCGGGCGTCTATCGGATGTATGATGCTGGCGGTACTGTCATCTATGTAGGCAAAGCAAAAGATCTGAAAAAGCGGCTTAGCAGCTATTTCCGTAGCAACCTGGCTTCGCGTAAAACCGAAGCGCTGGTGGCGCTTATCGCCCAGATAGACGTCACGGTGACCCACACCGAAACGGAAGCGCTGCTGCTTGAGCACAACTACATCAAGCTATACCAGCCGCGTTACAACGTGCTGCTGCGCGATGATAAATCCTATCCCTTTATTTTCCTTAGCGGTGATACGCATCCTCGCCTGGCGACGCATCGCGGGGCGAAGCACGCTAAAGGTGAATATTTTGGCCCGTTCCCTAACGGTTACGCGGTTCGCGAAACCTTAGCGCTGCTGCAAAAAATCTTCCCCATCCGCCAATGTGAGAATAGCGTTTATCGCAACCGCTCGCGGCCGTGCCTGCAGTATCAAATTGGCCGCTGTCTGGGGCCGTGCGTCGCGGGACTGGTGAGCGAGGAAGAGTATGCCCAGCAGGTCGACTACGTACGCCTGTTCCTTGCAGGTAAAGACGATCAGGTGCTGACCCAACTGATTGCCCGCATGGAAAAAGCCAGCCAGGCGCTGGAGTTTGAAGAGGCGGCGCGGATCCGCGACCAGATTCAGGCCGTACGCCGGGTTACGGAGAAGCAGTTCGTCTCCAATACCGGGGACGATCTGGACGTTATCGGCGTGGCGTTTGATGCCGGAATGGCGTGCGTCCACGTGCTTTTCATACGCCAGGGGAAAGTTCTTGGTAGCCGCAGCTATTTCCCCAAAGTGCCCAATGGCACCGAGCTGGGTGAAGTGGTGGAAACGTTTGTCGGGCAGTTCTATTTACAGGGCAGCCAGATGCGTACGCTGCCGGGCGAGATCCTGCTGGATTTCAACCTCGGCGACAAAACCCTGCTGGCGGATTCACTCTCTGAACTGGCCGGGCGCCGGGTTAACGTACAGACTAAACCCCGCGGCGATCGCGCGCGCTACCTGAAGCTGGCGCGGACTAACGCCGCGACGGCGCTGACCACCAAAATTTCCCAGCATTCGACGATTACCCAACGCCTGCGGGCGCTGGCGACATTGCTCAAGCTTCCCGCCGTCAACCGGATGGAATGCTTTGATATCAGCCATACGATGGGTGAACAGACGGTTGCGTCGTGCGTGGTTTTTGATAGCAACGGGCCGCTGCGAGCGGAGTATCGCCGCTACAATATCACCGGCATCACGCCGGGAGATGATTATGCGGCGATGAACCAGGTTCTGCGTCGTCGTTACGGCAAGGCAATAGAAGAGAATAAAATCCCCGATGTCATACTGATCGACGGCGGTAAAGGCCAGCTTGGGCAGGCGAAAGCGGTTTTTGCCGAGCTGGATGTGCCGTGGGATAAAAATCATCCTCTGCTATTGGGCGTGGCAAAAGGCAGCGATCGTAAAGCGGGGCTGGAGACGTTATTCTTCGAACCGGAAGGCGAGGGCTTTAGCCTGCCGCCGGATTCCCCCGCGCTGCATGTGATTCAGCATATTCGCGACGAGTCGCACGATCACGCCATTACCGGCCACCGTAAAAAACGGGCAAAAGTAAAAAGCACCAGCACGCTGGAAACCATTGAAGGGGTCGGACCAAAACGCCGACAGATGCTGCTGAAATATATGGGCGGTCTGCAGGGGTTGCAGAAAGCCAGCGTGGAAGAAATTGCTAAAGTACCGGGTATATCTCACGGTCTGGCAGAAAAGATCTTCTACTCGTTGAAACATTAGGGGCTCTGTAGCAACATAGGGCTAATTTTTACTTACAACAGATAGTTACCCGTTACTATGCAATTTAATATCCCTACATTGCTTACCCTGTTTCGCGTCATTCTTATTCCTTTCTTTGTACTGGCGTTTTACCTGCCGTTTACCTGGGCGCCTTTTGCCTGCGCGCTAATTTTCTTTGTTGCCGCCGTGACCGACTGGTTTGATGGTTACCTGGCGCGTCGTTGGAATCAGAGCACCCGTTTCGGCGCCTTTCTCGATCCGGTTGCCGATAAAGTTATGGTTGCCATTGCCATGGTGCTGGTTGCCGAGCATTATCATACCTGGTGGGTGACGTTACCGGCCGCCACGATGATCGCGCGTGAAATTATTATCTCCGCACTGCGCGAGTGGATGGCTGAACTGGGCAAGCGCAGCAGCGTCGCGGTATCCTGGATAGGCAAAGTGAAAACCACGGCGCAAATGGCGGCGCTGGTGTGGATGCTGTGGCGGCCAAATATCTGGGTTGAATGGGCGGGGATTGGTCTGTTTCTCGTCGCGGCTGTGCTGACGCTATGGTCTATGCTGCAATATTTGAACGCGGCGCGCGGCGATTTGCTTGATCAGTGATCGTTTCGACGCAATTTTCAGCAAACAACACAAGGTTTTAAAAAATATCGTTGACTCATTGCGCCAGGTAAGTAGAATGCATCGCATCGAACGGCAGCACAGTCTGGCAGACGATAACAAAATCAAGTAATTAGCAAATTAGCTTGATGATGCGGGAATAGCTCAGTTGGTAGAGCACGACCTTGCCAAGGTCGGGGTCGCGAGTTCGAGTCTCGTTTCCCGCTCCAGTTTAGAACATCGGCAGCTGCGGGTGTTAAAGCATTAAGGCGCGTTAGCAAAGCGGTTATGTAGCGGATTGCAAATCCGTCTAGTCCGGTTCGACTCCGGAACGCGCCTCCAATTTCTATCCCGAGCCCGGATGGTGGAATCGGTAGACACAAGGGATTTAAAATCCCTCGGCGTTCGCGCTGTGCGGGTTCAAGTCCCGCTCCGGGTACCATTGGGATAAAGCAGAATAATCAAAGCAATAAGCAGTGTCGTGAAACCACCTACGGGTGGTTTTTTTGTTTTTCTACAACGTCTCTTTTGCCCCTCAACGTCACCTCACTCTATTTTGTCATAGGACAAAACAAGCTTCTGTTGCTACTATCTGCCAGCACTCGATCATTATCTCAATAAGTGGGGATGAAATGTTTACTGGCCTCTGCGCTTTTCCTCTGACTCCGTTCAATCATCACGGCGTTGATGAAACCGCTTTTGCTCGCATTGTTACTCGTCTCGTTGACGCAGCTGTCAATTCTCTCGGCGTGCTCGGCTCCACGGGAAGTTACGCATACCTCAGCCGTGAGCAGAGAATGCAGGTTGTCCGACAGGCAAAATCGCATGCCGGCTCGGTGCCGATGATGGTGGGGATCGGGGCGGTGGGAACCGATCAGGTTCTTCGTCTGGCAGACGATGCCCAGCGGGCGGGTGCGAACGCGCTACTCCTGCCGGTGATGGCTTATCAGCCCCTGTCAGATGAGGAAATTTTGACTTTTTACCAGACCGTTTGTCGCCATGTCTCTGTACCCGTTTGCGTTTACGACAATCCGGTTACTACCCATATTTCTCTGTCCGATGAGCTCAAAAGCGCGTTAGCCGCGCTGCCGGGTATTGCCTCAATGAAAATACCCGGACCCGCCAGCCATGAAGTCGCGCAACGCGTGCAGAGCCTGCGGCGACAGCTCCCGGCCGGGGTGTCTATTGGGATTAGCGGAGACGCCAGCGCGGCCGATGGGCTGAACGCCGGCTGTGCGGTATGGTATTCCGTGTGCGGCGGACTTTTCCCGAACGTTGCCCAAGAGATAGTGGCTGCCGCGAGGCGGGGCGAGGCCCAGCGGGCGACGGCGATAAGCGCCAGGCTGGAGCCGCTGTGGATGCTGTTCCGCAAGTATGGCGGAAGCCTGCGGGTCACTGCCGCCGCGGCGACGATCCTCGGTATGTGCGCTGAGGATTGCTTACCGCGCCCGCTGTTACCGCTCTCGCCGGAGGCCTTTAGCGAGATTGCTGAGACGCTGCGCCGTCTGAACCTTGAGTAGCCGGGTGGTTTTCTCTCGCTATTTCCGCTACTGTAAGCGCCATTTTTTACGACGATGAGCCTGTTTATGAAAACTGGACCCCTGAACGAAAGCGAAGTTGAATGGCTGGATGATATCCTGTCGAAATACGCGGTAGAAGGCACCATCATGGACGTTGCCGAGCTTGATGGGCTGCTGACGGCCATTCTCTCCGGGCCGACGGAGATTGAGCCCGCGCAGTGGCTGATTGCTATCTGGGGAGGAGCGGATAACGTGCCGCGCTGGGCCAACGATCGCGAACGGGATCGTTTTGTGAACCTGACGCTGCAGCAAATGAGCGATATTGCCGAGCGTTTAAGCGATTATCCCGATCAGTTTGAGCCGATGTTTGGCAGCCGGGAAGAGGAAGGGCAGGAACTCACGATTGTCGAAGAGTGGTGTTTCGGCTATATGCGCGGAGTGGGATTGAGCGACTGGTCCGCGCTGCCGTCTGAGCTGCAGGCGGAGCTGGACGCCATCGCCCTGCACGGTACCGAGGAGCGATTCGAGGCGCTCGATGAATTATCCGCCGAAGCGTTTATCGCCAGCGTTGAGCGAATTCGTCCTGCGGCCCTCGCGCTATACAACTACTGGACTGAGCACGCGCAACCGGCGGAAGTTCAGCAGCCCATCAGAAATGAGGCGAAGATTGGGCGCAACGATCCCTGCCCGTGCGGCAGCGGTAAGAAATACAAGCAGTGCTGTTTAGTGAAATAAAAGAAGGGGGCCAAATCGGCCCCCTCTTTTTTACCCCACCGCGGGCAGCAGGCCTGCGACAATCGCAAACTGGATCGCGACAATGCCGATTCCGCATAGCAGAACAAGCCATAGCGCGGGAGAACCGCCCGCCACCCGCCATGCCGCGTCGGGATGCTGCTGACGGCTCTTCATGACCAGCAGCGAAGGCAGCATGAGCGCGAGCACGGCCAGCGCGACGCCCGCGTAGCCTAACGCCATCACGAAGCCGCGTGGATAAAATAGCGCGAAGGCCAGCGGAGGCAAAAAGGTAATCAGACCGCTCTGTAACCGTCCTGCGGCGCTGTTCTGGCGTTGAAACAGATCGGCCAGATAGTCGAACAACCCAAGCGCCACGCCGAGGAACGATGTCGCCAGCGCCAGATCGGCAAACAAGTGTACCGCCAGCTCAACATGCGCCGAGGCAACCACTTCACGGATCGCTTCCAGCAGGCCATTAAGCCCGGCATTTTTTGCCAGCAGCGCGGTAAATACCGGGGAGTCAATACTGCCAAGCGTCGCCAGCTGCCAGAAAATATAGGCGACCAGGGGAATAAAGCTCCCGATGACAAATACCCGGCGCAGCTTGCGAATATCTCCGCCCAGATAACTCACAATACTGGGTATGCTGCCGTGAAAACCAAAGGAAGTAAAAATCACCGGAATGGCCGACAGCGCCAGTCCCTGCTGTAGCGGCAGAGTCAGCAGATTTATCTGGTGAATATGCGGCAGCAGAAGAGCCAGCATAATGGCGAGAAAGATAATTTTGGCGCTGAATAAAAAGCGGTTGAAAAGATCGACCAGCGAGGTCCCGATGCACACTACCGTTCCACCGATCCCGGTAAAAATCAGGACACCTGCCGCGGGAGGCAGGCGCCAGTCCAGCCACTGATTGAGGCTGGAAGCCAGCAGCTCGCCGGCGCCGCTGATATAGGCGGCGGTGAGCGCGTACAGCAGAAACAGCATGCAAAAACCGGTAGCCCACTGCCCGTAACGGCCCAGATAGCGAGCCGCCAGCGAACCCAGCCCCATATCCGCCGGCACGTGTTGATACACTTCCAGCAGCAGTAAGGCGGTGTAACACATCAGCGCCCACAGCGTTATCAGCAAACCTAAGGTGACGCCGAAACCGACGCCCGCCGACGCCAGCGGCATCGCTAACATCCCGGCGCCGATGGTGGTGCCGGCAACGATTAAAATACTACCCAGAGTGCGGTTCTTCACGCTTTTCTCTATCCATCACGGATTACACAATTAATTATGCCGCGCAGAGTATGTGAAATCAGTGAGTTCGTCAAATGAGGGTTACAGATAGCGTAATGAAAAATTTACACCACAAAGGGTTGCGCTAAAGCTGCGCTGGCGCAATAACCTGCCGCTGCGGCTGGTTTACTCTTCGGGGTTTACGGGAGGGGTTATGCCATCAATTCATGGTCACGAAGTGCTGCAAATGATGATTTCATCAGACGAGTCTTACACTGTTGCTACGCTGGAAGCGGCGATTATCGCCCGTTTCGGGAAAGAGGCTCGATTCCATACCTGCTCGGCGGAAAATCTGAGCGCGGCGGAGCTGGTGGCGTTTTTGCAGAAAAAAGGCAAGTTTATTGCCGCTGATGAAGGGTTTAATACGCACGAAAGTAAAATTTGCCGCCATTAATTTGGCAGCGAGCGCTGAGCCTCGCTGCCGTCTTTATTAATTTTGCGTATCGAGCGTTGCCAGCTCTTTATCAATAAAATACAGGCCTTCGCCGCTTTTGCCGGCGAGGGACAGTTTATCAATAACGGATTTAAACAGTTTCTCTTCTTCGTGCTGTTCAGCAACGTACCACTGCAGGAAATTAAATGTTGGATAATCCTGGCTGGTCATCGCCGCATGGGCCAGTTCGTTAATTTTCTGCGTAATCAACTGTTCATGTTCATAGGTCGCGCGAAACAGCTCATCCAGAGAGGTATATTCGGCAACCGGCGAAGCGATAGCGGTGATGCTGGGCAGGCTACCGGTATCGGTCAGATAGTCGAACAGGCGCTGCATATGGGTCATCTCTTCCTGCGCGTGGCGGCGCAGAAACGCGGCGGCGCCTTCAAAACTGTGATAGCTGCACCAGGCGCTCATTTGCTGATAAAGCAGAGAAGAATAAAGTTCGAGGTTCATCTGCGCATTCAGCTTTTCGATCATTTCATTTTTTAGCATCAGGCCGCTCCGGGAAAATAGAATTAAGGATTATTGTGCGCTCACTATAATTTGTTATTAATTTATTTGCAAAAAGTAAATTAATAAAATCATTTATTAATAATGCAAATGGGAATAACACGCATTGGCGATTTAAAAATAATGAGAATGGTTTTAATTTAATATTTTAAGCCATTAATCGGCAGATCAATTTTAGCGGCGAGAATTGACCTGCCAGGCAACCGTAACTGGATGAGCCTGAGACGGGCGCGGGGGACGACGCCTTACCGGCAGGGGACGGAAGTCAAAAGTGTGAGGCGAGATGCAATTTATAAAACAACTTTTCATAAAATTTGAAAGTATGTTCGTAAGGTAGTATTGTTCTTAGCAACGCTAACGAACTATCGCGGGAGTGCCCGCACAGCATTCAGGAGAGTAAAGCATGAAAATCGCACTGATGATGGAAAACAGCCAGGCGAACAAAAACGCCATCATCCTCAATGAGTTAAACGCCGTTGCTGACGAGAAAGGTTTCCCGGTTTATAACGTCGGGATGAGCGATGAAAACGACCATCACCTGACCTATATCCATCTGGGGATCATGGCCAGCATCCTGCTGAATTCGAAAGCGGTCGATTTTGTCGTGACCGGCTGCGGCACGGGCCAGGGCGCGCTGATGTCGCTGAATATTCACCCGGGCGTGGTTTGCGGCTACTGCATCGATCCTGCGGATGCCTTCCTGTTTGCGCAGATCAACAACGGTAACGCGCTTTCTCTGCCGTTTGCGAAAGGGTTTGGCTGGGGCGCGGAGCTGAACGTCCGCTTTATCTTTGAAAAAGCCTTCACCGGTCGCAACGGCGAAGGTTATCCGCCGGAGCGTAAAGAGCCTCAGGTACGTAATGCCGGGATCCTGAACACGGTGAAAGCTGCGGTTGTTAAGGAGAACTACCTGGATACGCTGCGCGCCATCGATCCGGAGCTGGTAAAAACCGCCGTTTCTGGCCCTCGTTTCCAGCAGTGTTTCTTTGAGAATTGCCAGAATAAAGAGATCGAAGCGTTCGTTCGCCAGATCGTCGGTTAATATCCGATCAGTATGAATTTTCCAGGCCAGCGCTGCTGGCCTTTTCTTTATCTACTTGTTTTGTTCGATACGCTGCTACCCGCTTCTCTGCTCAAATGCAGGCTATCAATCATTCCTACCAGGCAAATCAACGCAATAAAAATAAACGACAGGCGGAAGCTGATGCCCGGCAGGTGAGAAAGCGTAAACCAGTCGCTGAACGCTTCCCCAAGACGAATACCAATCGCGCCGAGCGTGATCCCAAGCCCAACGGCCAGCTGTGAAGCGGTACTGAACAGGGTATTGGCATAGCTCATTTGCGTGGCAGGTACATCGGCAAACGCGAGCGTGCTGATGCCGGTAAATTGGATAGAACGGAAAACGCCGCCAAGATACAGAATCACCAGGATCAGCCAAACTGGCGTTTGCGGGGTTAAAAAAGCGCAGGCCAACAGCGAGAAAACGTTTAATGCGCCGTTAATCAGCAGCAGGCGGCGAAAGCCCAACCAGCGGATCAGCGGCGTTGTGAGGGGCTTGATGGTTAAGTTGCCGACAAACACGGCCAGCACCAGCAGCCCCGAGTGGAAGGGGTCCATACCAAATCCGACCTGGAACAGCAGCGGCAGCAGAAACGGCACGGCGCTAATCGAGGCGCGGAACAGGGAACCGCCGTACATGGTGACCCTGAAGGTGGGGATCTGTAGCGCATCAAGGCGCACCATCGGCCACGCGGTTCGACGGAAATGCCGCAGCGAGAAGAGCATACAGCCAAGGCCTAACGCCAGCAGCGCCAGGGTGTGCCAACCCAGAGGCTGGCGCTCGCCGAGAAGCTCCATGGCGGCAACCAGGCTAATCATCGCCACCGAGGTGGCAAGAAAGCCGGGCAGATCGAAAGGACGGCGCTCATCTTCGCGAATATTGGAAATGATGCGCAGCGACAGGGCGATAGCGATAAGCCCGAGCGGAACGTTAATAAAGAATATCCAGTGCCAGCTGGCGTAGCGGGTAATAAATCCGCCCAGCGGCGGGCCAATAATTGGCGCGACCAGCGCCGGCCAGGTCAGGGTAGCAATCGCCTTAATCAGCTGATGTTTCGGTGTGGTTCGCAGCACCGCCAGCCGGCCAACGGGTACCATCAGCGCGCCGCCTATCCCCTGAAGAATGCGCATCGCGACGAACACATCAACATGGGTCGACAGCCCGCAAAACACCGAAGCCAGGGTAAAAATCGCCAGCGCCAGAGTAAAGATTTTCCGGGCGCCGAAACGATCGGCGATCCAGCCGCTGGCCGGTATCAGGACCGCAAGGGTAATAAGATAGGCGCTAATCCCGATATTGAGATCGACCGCCGTCACGCCAAAATCTTTCGCCATGTCGGGCAGGGCGGTGGCAATCACCGTGCCGTCGAGAAACTCCATAAAAAAGGCGCCAGCCACCAGCAGCGCAGGCCCTGAAAAAGAACGGTCATCCCTGGAAGAGGTGTTTGTACTCATTATTGTGTCGCTGCCATAGCAAAGAGAGCGCAGAGTTGTCCGGAGCGTTCAGTGCTTAAATCTCCGGTTTCGCTCACTGTTGTTTAATAATTAAATTATTTTTGTAAAAAATAGGTGATTTTGCGCACGTTTTGATTGATTTTTGTGATGTAAGTCATATTATAGCCGTAAAGACATTAACACCTGCATAACAAAAAATGGAGTCAACCATGAAACTGCGCAAAATCCTGAAGAGCATGTTCGAAAACTACTGCAAAACCTTCAAAGACGTACCGCCTGGCGGTATGTTCTGATAAAAAACCTGCTGCGGCAGGTTTTTTTATATTCCACGATTTAGGTTACTATTACGCTCCTGAAAAAAGGAGTGAAACATGTCTCAACATCTTACCGAACACGACGAACTGGTTTCTGACGTGGTTGCCTGCCAGTTAGTCATCAAACAGATCCTCGATGTCATTGATATTATCGCCCCTGTCGAGGTACGCGAAAAAATGACCACCCAGCTGAAAGCTATCGATTTCGCCAGCCACCCGGCGTCGGCTGACCCGGTGACCCTGCGGGCGGTACAAAAGGCCATCGCGCTGATTGAACTGAAATTCACCCCGCAGGAAGAAGCGCACTAGCTGCGTTAGCCCCGTCATCATTGCGATCGCGGGGCGTTTTAACCGATTAGTGGGATACGGCGGTTTGAATGGCGCCTTTCTGGGTATTTTTAAACAGCTTGCTGTTGCCCCAGCACTCTTCGTAGCGGTGGCCGACTAAATCTTCCACGATAAGGCGAACCTCCGGCGCGATATCGCCGATCTTACCACCTGCCTTAATGCGCGCGACCTCCTGCAACACCACCAGGTGCGCCTTGCGATCGAGCTTCATCTGCTTACTGAACACAATGGCTGCCAGAGCCAGCAGAATCACCCCCGCGCAGAACACAACCGCAATCGCGGTGACCGCGCTTTCAGGCTGCGTATGCGCCTTCGACTGGAATCCGTAGAAGCTGAGGATCGCCCCCATGGAAAAGACGATGATAGAGCGCAAAATTTTACCGGAGAAGGTCATTGCTCCCGCATAGATCCCTTCGCGGCGACGGCCGGTATAGATTTCATCGACATCCGCCAAAAAGGTGTAAACGGTCCACGGAATGTAGTACACGCCGCCGGTGCCCAGGCCGAACAGTACGGTAATGCCAAACATAAGAATGGTTGCCAGGTGTGCTGGCAGATGGAAGAACCACAGCGAGGTGTAGAGCAGTACGGCAAAGATAACCACGCTCAGCGCCAGAATATAAGGTTTACTGAAGCCTTTCTTCACACACAGGCCGATAAACAGGGCGGTTGATACCAGCTGCAGGATGGAGTTCAGACTGTTGAGGCCGGCTACCATCGCCGGATCGTGCTGCAGCACGAAGATAACGAAGTAAGTGAAGATCGACGCAAACAGCCACTCGGCGCCGAAGCCGCAGAGATACATACCAAGGTGTTTACGGAATACGCGCAGATAAAACGTGGAGCGCATATCTTTCGCCAGCATCAGCAGCGTACTGAGCAGCCCCTTTTTCTTTCCCTTGCTCATTTCCTCTTCTCGCGGACGCTCCCAGCTGCAGTACCACAGGCAGGAGATGGCCACGATGAGAATGACGCCGTAGGTGAGCCCGGTCAGGAAGAACGGGGTCGCGGATTCTTTCCCATAGAGCAGGATAAACTGTCCCGGGATAAAGGCCGCCAGGAAGTTGGCCAGTTTGCCGAAAATCGCTTTGTAACCGGTCAGTTTCGAACGCAGTGAGAAATCGTCTGTCATTTCGGTCGCCAATGTTTCATAGGGGACCATAATCGAGGTATAAATGATTTCAAAGACGACGTAGGTGCACAGGTAGTACCAGAAGCCGAGGCCTTCTACCCACAGCAGCGGGTAGAACATCATCAGCGGAATGCCAATCAATAAAAAGAAGCGGCGACGACCGAAGCGTTTACCAAGCCGCGTTTTGCCAAAGTTATCGGTGAGATAACCCATAAGCGGGTTACTAATCGCGTCAATAATACTGGCGACGGAAAAGATAAAGGAGGCTTCGATCAGCGTCAGCCCGCAGAAGGTTGTATAAAAATAGAGCAGCCATGCGCCGCTGATCGCCAGTGCGCCGCTTCCCAGCAAATTCCCGCCGCCGTAGGCTAACTGATGGCGTAACAAAATCGGTCTTCCCTGCAGCCCCTGTGAGGCTGAAGCCGTATATCTTGCCATTAAAATAAACTCCGTGTTTTAAATTTTTGAAACACTGTTTTTATATTATTAACTCATGGTTTTAAACGTGATCCAGATCACCAATACCCTGCTAATTCCTCCGGCTGAGCGGGAATGAGATCTGGTTAAAACTTTTTAATGCTTTTCAGGAATAAAAAACGGCGCCGAAGCGCCGAAAAAGAGGGTGAGCAGGGGAGGTAGGATAAAGCGAGTGCGGGCGCGAACAGGCGACGTATCCCCGCCAGTATGGGGTTAGCCGCGCTGGTTGCTGACCAGATCGAGCAGGTAACGATCGGTTTGTTGTTCGCTGGTCCCGGCTTTTTCCGCATGGCGTACTTCGTCAAGAATCGTCTCCAGCAGCATGCCATCCCGATCCTGTTGTTCCGCAAGCAGCGTCAGAAAGCGCAGGGTTGGCGCATCGCTTTGCGCCTTCGCCTCTTCCGCCAGGCTGGAGAGTATGCTGCTGCGCTGCTGATAATCCTCAACGGTTTTGCTAAAGAGGTCTTCAAGCGATGTGCATTCAGCGCTATAGGTATCTTGCGCTTTGACCACGGGCCAGGCGCCTGATTTTTTCATAAAATCAAAGACCCGCATCGTCTGCGTTATGCTGGCTTGCGCTCGGTTACGGAGAAAAGTGGCGGTACCGTTCAACCGGTGCTGAGTACACCATTCGCTTAAATGCAGATATAAATTTGAGGTATGGAATTCAAGATTCATCTGGTTATTTAGCTTTTGGACCATTCGTGGAACGACCATAAAAATATCCTTATTCTCTTTGGAGGGGCTGGCGTCATATCCTGACGCATCTATAGCAGGGCTGCGTAGAAATTATGGGGCACAGGAAGATAGCTCTGAATAATAATATTCAGAGCTTCTACGTATGCCTGTGTATTAAATTTCTTATCTCAACGGATATAGAATAGCGCTATATTTCAATTAAGAAAACTCTCAATGTCTGATATTTACATTTGGTTACAGCATCGGTAGATATCTTTATATAATGGTTTTTTGTTAGAGAAAATGCTGAGATTTAGCATCGGATTTAAATTTATCTGGATGATTTTATGTATTTTTATTTCGAGCTCTCACTAATTAATAGTAGTGCTAGTAATGTTAGTGAAATTTCGTTTTAAAAATAGTGATTCATAGTTCTTTTTTTGTGATAGCCTGCGAGTAAGAAAATCAGCGGGGTCGTCCTGGCTCATGTAACAAAAAGCAGATGATGACGTTAATTTAAAAAAATGCTGTGTTTGTAAACACATTATTGCTACCTGGCTATCTGAAGGAGACGGAAATGAAAAAAGTTGCGGTGCTGCTGGCGCCGGGTTTTGAGGAAGGCGAAGCGATTGTGGTTATTGATATTCTTCGTCGCTTGCATCTCAATGTTGAACTGCTCGCCTGCGCCGAGTCGCGCGCGGTAGTGAGCTACCATGATATCCCCATGGTGGCGGACAGCACGCTAACGGAACGCGCCGGCGCGCTATACGACGCGGTGGTTCTGCCTGGCGGTCCGCAGGGAAGCGTGAATTTGGCCGCCAGTCAGGCCGTCGTGGCGTTTATCTCGGCCCACGATGAAGCAGGAAAGCTGATCTGCCCAATCTGTTCGGCAGCCGCGAGAGTCCTTGGCGGCAACGGCCTGCTGAAGGGGCGTCGCTACGTCTGTTCGGGAGAGCTATGGCAAGACGTCTCCGACGGCGAGTACGTTGACCAGGCGGTGGTGGAAGACGGGAATTTGATCAGCGGTAAAGGGTTAGGGCACGTTTTTGATTTTTCGTTCACCGTCGCCGCCCGTTTATTGGGGGACGAGGCACCTGTTCGCGATCATGCGGAGCACATTTATTGCCAATGGCGATCTCTCCAGGGATAACTCTGCTGATGATATAGAGAATATTGCTACGGCCCGCGCTAATTGTCTGACAATTAGCGCTTTTTTTATGTCTTTTTTCGCTGTTTATATGTACGCAATTACTGTAATTCCGCGATGTGATTGGGCTCTCGTATGGAGAAATAATTTCCGGTTAATACTATTTAAACAACGGCACTCATGATTGAGATTTTCCTAATGCCTTGTTTTTCGTCCGATAAAAAATTTAAGTCTTATTTTTCCCTACATAAAAGCGAATTAAAGCTGGAGTTTACCATGCACAAATTTACTAAAGCGCTGGCGGCGATTGGTCTTGCCGCAGTTATGTCACAATCAGCTATGGCTGAGACGCTGAAGCTGGGTTTTCTGGTGAAACAGCCTGAAGAGCCATGGTTTCAAACAGAGTGGAAATTTGCCGATAAGGCCGGTAAAGATTTAGGTTTCGATGTGATTAAAATCGCTGTTCCCGACGGCGAGAAAACCCTTAACGCGATTGATAGCCTGGCGGCCAGCGGAGCCAAGGGCTTCGTCATTTGCACCCCGGACCCAAAACTCGGGGCGGCTATTGTCGCCAAAGCGCGCGGCTATGATATGAAAGTGATTACCGTCGATGACCAGTTCGTCAACGCCAAAGGCAAACCGATGGACAGCGTACCGCTGGTGATGATGGCGGCCAGCGAAATCGGCGCGCGTCAGGGGCAGGAACTGTATAAAGAGATGCAAAAACGCGGTTGGGATGTAAAAGACACCGCGGTTATGGCTATCACTGCCGATGAGCTGGATACCGCCCGCCGCCGTACCACCGGATCTATCGACGCGCTGAAAGCCGCCGGCTTCCCGGAGCAACAAATCTATCGCGTGCCAACCAAATCTAACGACATCCCCGGCGCGTTTGACGCCGGTAACTCCATGCTGGTTCAACATCCGAATGTTAAGCACTGGCTGATCGTCGGCATGAACGACAATACCGTGCTGGGCGGCGTGCGCGCGACCGAAGGCCAGGGCTTTAAAGCGCCTGACGTTATCGGTATCGGTATTAACGGCGTTGATGCGGTGAACGAGCTTTCTAAAGCCCAGGCCACCGGCTTCTACGGCTCTCTGCTGCCAAGCCCGGATATTCACGGCTATAAAACCAGCGAGATGCTTTACAACTGGGTAACGAAAGACGTTGAGCCGCCGAAATTCACCGCGGTAACCGACGTGGTGCTAATTACCCGTGACAACTTTAAAGAAGAGCTGGCGAAAAAAGGGCTGTAAGGCCGGTTGACCGGGCCTCTCGCAGTGCGCGAGGGGCTCCGTACAGAAAAGCGGAGTCGTTATGCAACAGTCTACCCCTTATCTCTCATTTCACGGCATCACCATGACCTTCCCGGGCGTTAAAGCGCTGTCCGACATTAGCTTTGGCTGCTATGCCGGACAGGTTCACGCCCTGATGGGAGAAAACGGCGCCGGGAAATCCACGCTGCTGAAAATTCTCAGCGGCAACTACATACCGACGGCCGGCAGCCTGCAGATCCGCGGTCAGCAGATGACGTTCAATCACACCACCGAGGCGCTGAACGCCGGGGTGGCGATTATCTATCAGGAGCTGCATCTGATTCCGGAAATGACCGTGGCGGAAAATATCTACCTCGGTCAGCTGCCGCATAAAGGCGGGATTGTGAATCGGTCGCTGCTGAATTATGAAGCAGGCCTGCAGCTTAAACATCTGGGGCTCGATATCGACCCGGAAACGCCGCTCAAATATCTCTCTATCGGCCAGTGGCAAATGGTGGAGATCGCCAAAGCGCTGGCGCGTAACGCCAAAATTATCGCCTTTGATGAGCCGACCAGCTCCCTTTCGGCGCGAGAAATTGAAAACCTGTTTCGGGTGATCCGCGAGCTGCGCCAGGAAGGACGGGTCATTATTTACGTTTCCCACCGTATGGAGGAGATCTTTGCGTTAAGCGACGCCATTACGGTATTCAAAGATGGCCGCTACGTGCGCACCTTTGACAATATGCAGGAGGTTAACCACGACGCGCTGGTCCAGGCGATGGTGGGGCGCGAACTGGGCGATATCTACGGCTGGCAGCCGCGTGAATATGGCAAAGAGCGTTTGCGTCTTGAGCAGGTGAAGGCGCCCGGCGTGCGCCAGCCCGTCAGTCTGTCGGTGCGCAGCGGAGAAATCGTCGGCCTGTTTGGGCTGGTCGGCGCCGGGCGCAGCGAGCTGATGAAAGGCTTATTCGGTGGCAGCAGAATAACCGGCGGTCAGGTTTATATCGACGGCGAGGCCATTGATATTCGTAAGCCAGCCCAGGCGATTCAGGCCGGGATGATGCTCTGCCCGGAAGACCGTAAAGCGGAGGGCATAATTCCGGTCCATTCGGTGCGCGACAACATCAATATCAGCGCTCGGCGCAAGCATATTCTCGCCGGCTGCGTTATCAACAACGCCTGGGAAGCGCAGAACGCCGACCAGCACATTAAATCGCTGAATATCAAAACGCCTGGCGCCGAGCAGCTGATTATGAACCTCTCCGGCGGCAATCAGCAGAAGGCGATCCTTGGCCGCTGGCTGTCGGAAGAGATGAAAGTCATCCTGCTTGATGAGCCAACGCGCGGTATTGACGTGGGCGCTAAGCACGAAATCTACAACGTTATCTATGCATTAGCGGCATCTGGCGTCGCGGTGGTTTTTGCCTCCAGCGATTTACCGGAAGTTCTCGGCGTTGCCGATCGCATCGTGGTTATGCGTGAGGGTGAGATTGCCGGAGAACTGCTGCATGAACATGCGAATGAACAGCAGGCATTGAGCCTTGCGATGCCAAAAGTGAGCCAGGCGGTCGCCTGAGTAAGGAGTCTATGATGTCATCAGTTACTACTTCAGGTACTACCCGGTCGGCTTTTAGCTTCTCCCGCGTCTGGGATCAGTTCGGCATGCTGGTTGTTTTTGCGGTGCTGTTTATTGGCTGCGTCATTTTTGTGCCTAATTTTGCCTCATTTATCAATATGAAAGGCCTGGGGTTGGCTATTTCTATGTCCGGAATGGTGGCCTGCGGGATGCTGTTTTGCCTGGCATCCGGCGACTTTGACCTGTCGGTCGCCTCGGTTATCGCCTGCGCCGGGGTGACCACGGCGGTGGTGATTAACCTGACAGAGAGCATGTGGATTGGCATCGGCGCCGGTCTGCTGCTCGGGGCGCTGAGCGGTCTGGTAAACGGTTTTGTGATTGCCCGCCTGAAGATTAACGCCCTGATCACCACCCTGGCGACCATGCAGATCGTTCGCGGTCTGGCCTATATCATCTCTGACGGTAAGGCGGTAGGGATTGAAGACGAGCGCTTCTTTACTCTCGGATACGCCAACTGGTTTGGTCTGCCAGCGCCTATCTGGCTGACCGTAGCCTGCCTGATTGTCTTCGGCCTGTTGCTCAATAAAACCACCTTCGGCCGTAATACCCTGGCGATTGGCGGCAACGAAGAAGCTGCGCGTCTGGCGGGCGTGCCGGTGGTGCGGACCAAGATCATTATTTTCGTCCTTTCCGGCCTGGTTTCTGCCGCGGCAGGCATTATCCTGGCTTCCCGTATGACCAGCGGTCAGCCGATGACCTCGATTGGCTATGAGCTGATTGTTATCTCGGCCTGCGTGCTGGGGGGCGTATCGCTGAAGGGCGGGATCGGTAAGATCTCCTACGTGGTGGCCGGGATCCTGATCCTGGGGACGGTGGAGAACGCGATGAACCTGCTGAACATCTCGCCGTTCTCGCAGTACGTCGTTCGCGGCGTGATTTTGCTGGCGGCGGTTATCTTTGACCGCTACAAACAGAAAGCGAAGCGCGCCGTTTAATCCAGGTCAACTTTTCAGTTTAATCCTAATCCATTGCCAGCGCTCGTTGCGCTGGCAATGACTATCAAAAATGGCGAGGCTGGTCACACTGTCTATACTTACATGGCTACAATAAATTAACACCCAGCATGTTGCTGGCCATGATAAGGAGGAAACAGGGTGGCTGACCAGATTTATGTACCGCCTGCGTTAACCGGAAACTGCGCTTTTTTCTTTGACCTCGACGGTACCCTTGCCGGTATCAAACCCCATCCCGATCAGGTGGTCATTCCTGCCGATGTTCTGCAGACGCTGCGCCAGCTCGTGCAGCAGCATAACGGCGCGGTGGCATTGATTTCAGGGCGCTCAATGGTTGAGCTGGATGAGCTTACCCGTCCTTACCGGCTGCCGCTTGCCGGTGTCCACGGGGCTGAACGCCGTGACATCAATGGTAAAACGCATATTGTCTCTTTACCTGATTCCCTCCTGAAGGCGCTGTCGGCGGAACTGACCGCGGCGCTGGATGCGTTGCCGGGATGCGAACTGGAAAGTAAGGGGATGGCTTTTGCGCTGCACTACCGTCAGGCGCCGGAGCATCAGCACGCGGTGCTGGCGCTGGCGCAAGCCGTCGTGCAGCGCCATCCCATTCTGGCTTTACAGCCGGGCAAGTGCGTGGTGGAGATCAAACCGCGCGGAGTGAATAAGGGTGAAGCGATAGCCGCTTTTATGCAGGAAGCTCCATTCAGAGGGCGCAAACCGGTATTTGTCGGTGATGATTTAACCGATGAAGCGGGTTTTAGCGTCGTCAATCAACTGAGTGGCGTATCGGTCAAAGTGGGCGGCGGCGAGACCCAGGCGCGTTGGCGCCTGCCGGATGTCGCCGCTGTTCATCTTTGGATTAGTAACATCGCGAATCATGGGCAACAACCAGATGCGCTAACCGACAGGAGAGATGGCTATGAGTCGCTTAGTCGTAGTATCTAATCGTATTGCCCCGCCGGATGATAAAAAGGCCAGCGCCGGTGGCCTTGCCGTGGGGATTATGGGGGCATTAAAAGCAGCCGGAGGATTGTGGTTCGGCTGGAGTGGGGAAATCGGTGATGACCAGCAGCCGCTAAAAAAAGTGACTCAGGGAAATATAACCTGGGCCTCTTTCAACCTTAGCGAGCAGGATCACGACGAATATTACAACCGCTTTTCCAACGCCGTGCTATGGCCCGCGTTCCATTATCGTCTTGATCTGGTCGATTTTCAGCGTGAAGCCTGGGAGGGCTATCAGCGTGTCAACGCGAAGCTGGCCGATAAGCTGCTGCCGCTGATCGAAGCTGACGATATTGTCTGGATCCACGATTACCACCTGCTGCCGTTGGCCAGCGAACTGCGCCAGCGCGGCGTCAATAACCGCATCGGCTTCTTTTTACATATTCCGTTCCCGACGCCGGAAGTCTTTAACGCGCTGCCGCCGCACGCGGAGCTGCTGGAACAGCTTTGCGATTACGATTTACTGGGCTTTCAGACCGAGAGCGACCGACTGGCGTTTCTGGACTGCGTATCGATGCAGACCCGTCTGACGACGCGCGGCGGAAAAAAACATGTGGCCTGGGGCAAACCTTTCCAGACCGAAGTCTACCCAATCGGTATCGATCCGGAAGAGATAGCGCGCAGCGCAAAAGGGCCGCTGCCGCCCAAGCTGGCGCAGCTGAAAAGCGAACTGAAAAGCGTGCAGAATATCTTTTCCGTCGAGCGGCTGGATTATTCGAAGGGGCTGCCGGAGCGTTTTCTCGCCTACGAGGCGCTGCTTGAAAACTATCCGCATCATCACGGTAAGATTCGCTATACCCAGATTGCGCCGACGTCGCGCGGCGATGTTCAGGCCTATCAGGATATTCGTCACCAGCTGGAAACCGCAGCCGGACGCATTAACGGCCGGTATGGCCAGCTGGGCTGGACTCCGCTTTACTACCTGAACCAGCACTTTGAACGCAAGCTGCTGATGAAAATCTTCCGCTACTCGGACGTCGGGCTGGTTACGCCGCTGCGCGATGGGATGAATCTGGTGGCGAAAGAGTATGTTGCCGCGCAGGACCCGCAAAATCCGGGCGTGCTGGTGCTGTCGCAGTTTGCCGGCGCGGCGAACGAGCTGCCGACGGCCTTAATCGTCAATCCTTACGATCGCGACGAGGTCGCCGCAGCGCTGGATCAGGCGCTAACCATGCCGCTGGCCGAGCGTATAGCCCGCCATTCGGCCATGCTGGCGGTGATTAAGGATAACGATATCCATCGCTGGCAGGAGCGGTTTATTGCCGATCTAAAGGAGATTGAGCCAGGCAGTGAGGAGAGTCACTTAGCGCGTAAGGTCGCAACTTTCCCCAAACTTGCCTGAGGCAACGACGGTTAGCGCTTCCCCGGCGCTAACCTTTTTCCAGACACACCAGCAGCACGTCAACGCCGCTGCTGCCAACGATATCTTTCGCCGAACAGGTTGCGCGAGAAAACAGGCTCTGGTTATGGTTACCGCAAATCACCAGGTCAACGCGATGCTGCCGACAAAAATCCTTCACGTGATGAGCAATCCCGCCGCTGGCGATGGTCATTTTTTCGATAGGGTAGTCGGCGTGGCGGGCGAGTTCGGCCAGAAAGCCGCGCGTCTCTTCCTGCATGACTTCGCGTAAATTTTCCATCATCGGCGCCGCAAACTGGTTGTACAACTCCGGATCGGTTGCCAGCGTGATCAGGCTGACTTTCGCATTAACCGGACGGGCGATTGAGACGGCTTTCTGAATGAGGACCCGGCTTTCCGGGGTTGGCGCCACGGCGACCAATAGATGTGAGTAGGGCATCAAGCCTCCTTGAGATACGCGAAATAACCCTTTCTATTGTCTTTACTCCGATTCCTTAGCTTTCGCAAGGTTTATCCACGGCGAAAAACCAGGCGCAGATTCTCCTCGACGCAAGGTCTTTTTGGCTGTCACCTCGCAACTTTTGGTCCGATCTTTTGTATTAAAAGAAACGCTGTTTTATAAATCAGTGAGGCGCGTTCATCGACTCTTTGTGTTTTTGCCAGTGAACGCTTTTGGCTGGCAAAAATGAAAAGGTAACGCCGTTCCCATGTTCTTAATGTAGCCATGTATCAACCCCTTTTGGCTGAATGGGCCAAAAAGCGGTTCGGAGTTCTCTAAAAAAAGACACAGGATTTACGGCGATGAAAACACGTAAAATCGGTTTGGTTAACTACCTTGCCTATGGATCGGGCGATTTCCTTGGTGCGGGGACAACCGCACTTACAGCAGCATGGCTGCTCTACTTCTACACCACCTTTTGCGGTCTTTCCCCTATCGAAGCGACGCTTATTTTTGCCACCGCCAGGGTGCTGGATGCGGTGATCAGTCCGCTGATGGGCTTCCTGACGGATAACTTTGGCTCGACCTGGCTGGGGAAACGTTTTGGCAGACGCAAGTTCTTCATCCTGCTCGGCATCCCCTGCGTATTTAGCTACTCCATCATGTGGGTAGGGGATATGGGGTTCTGGTACTACCTGCTGACCTATCTGCTGTTTGATATTGTCTACACCATGATTCTGGTGCCGTATGAAACGCTGGTGCCGGAAATGACCGATGATTTTAAACAGAAAACAAAATTCTCCGGCGCGCGTATTTCAATGGCCCAGATGTCAGCGATTCTGGCTTCGTTCCTGCCGGGCGTGCTGCTGACTATCTTCGGCAAAGACAACGCCGTTTCTTTCTTTTACGCCAGCCTGGTGTTCTCGGTACTGTGCGCGATGATGCTGACATTTGTCTGGTTCTTTACCTGGGAACGCCCGCGTGAAGAGTGGACGGAAGCCGCGCTACGCGCTGAAGAGGAGAAACAAAACCTGACGCTGTCTCAGAGCCTTAACCGCCTGTTTATTGAGTTAAGTTCGACCCTGCGAATTAAAATTTTTCGTCAGCATCTGGGCATGTATCTGGGAGGCTATATCGCCCAGGATGTGTTCAATGCGGTCTTTACCTACTACGTGGTGTTTGTGTTGATGCAGGAAGCCTCGATGGCCTCCAACCTGCTCGGTACCATGGCAATCTTCCAGTTTATCGCGGTTATCGCCATGATCCCGCTGTGCATTCGCTTCGGGCCGGCGCCATCGTACCGTATGGTGGTGGTGCTGTTCGGCCTGAGTTCGCTCTCCTACGCGGTGCTGTACTACGCTGGCCTTAGCGATGTTTATTCGCTACTGCTGCTGATATCCGCGGTGGCTGGCCTGGGGCGCGGCGGCATCAACTATGTTCCGTGGAACACCTACACCTATATTGCCGACGTGGACGAAGTGATCACCGGCCAGCGCCGCGAAGGCATCTTCGCCGGGATTATGACCCTGACGCGTAAGGCGTCCCAGGCCGGCGCGGTGATGCTGGTGGGGATCATCATGCAGATGTCGGGCTTTGTCTCCGGGCAGAAAACGCAGCCCTATGAAGTGAGCCATACCATTCTGCTGATCCTCAGCGTCGGTACTTTAGTGGTGCTGGCCTGCGGTTTCCTCGTGTCCCTGCGCTTTAAGCTCAATCTGCAAACCCACAGCGTCCTGCGTGCGGAAACGCTGAAAATGCGTGAATCAGGCCGCGCTCAGCCGGAACTGGCAAGCGCCGAGGATCGTGAAGTGGTGGAGATGCTGGCCGGGATGCCGTACGACGCCCTGTGGGGAAACAACAATATTGGTTATCTGAATCGGAATAAACCCGCCGCGCCAGCGCTGAAGCAGCGTTCAGCCATGAATTCGACATATAACAGAGGTTAAGGATATGAAAATTTGGCCTGTCAAACATAGCCCACTACTGCGCCAGCCGGAGCGTTTTATCGCCCGCAATGAACTGCAGGCGCTGATTCAGAAGGTGACGCGCAATCTGGTCAACATTAAGGACGAAAGCGGGCAATTTTTACTGCGGCTGGACGACGGACGCGTTATTGACACCAAAGGGTGGAACGGCTGGGAGTGGACTCACGGCGTCGGCCTGTACGGTATTTATCAGTACTACCAGCAGACCGGCGATACCGCGATGCGCGACATTATCGATAGCTGGTTTGCCGATCGCTTTGCCGAGGGCGCGACCACCAAAAACGTCAACACCATGGCGCCGTTTCTCACCCTGGCATACCGCTACGAAGAGACGGGTAACTCCGCGTATCTGCCCTGGCTCGATAGCTGGGCGGAGTGGGCGATGAACGAAATGCCGCGCACTGAATCTGGCGGCATGCAGCACATCACCCTGGCGGAAGAGAATCATCAGCAGATGTGGGACGACACGTTGATGATGACGGTTCTGCCGCTGGCGAAAATCGGCAAGCTGCTTAATCGTCCGGAATACGTAGAGGAGGCGGTATATCAGTTTTTGCTGCACGTGCAGAATCTGCTGGACCGCGAGACCGGCCTGTGGTTCCACGGCTGGAACTATGAGGGGCGGCATAATTTCGCCCAAGCCCGCTGGGCGCGCGGCAATAGCTGGCTGACTATCGTTATTCCGGATTTTCTGGAGCTGGTGGATTTACCCGAAAACAGCGCGGTACGGCGTTATCTGGTGCAGGTGCTGAATGCGCAGATTGCGGCGCTGGCCCGCTGTCAGGACGATAGCGGCCTGTGGCATACGCTGCTTGACGATCCCGACTCCTATCTGGAAGCGTCGGCGACCGCCGGTTTTGCTTATGGGATCCTCAAAGCGGTGCGCAAGCGCTACGTGAGTCAGGCGTATGCGGAGGTGGCGGAAAAAGCGATTCGCGGCATCGTGCAGAATATCTCACCGCAAGGGGAGCTGCTGCAAACGTCGTTCGGTACCGGAATGGGTTCGAATCTTGATTTTTATCGCGACATTCCGCTGACGTCGATGCCGTATGGCCAGGCGATGGCGATCCTGTGCCTGACGGAGTATCTGCGGAAGTATTTCTGAGAAGGGCGGAATTTCCCCGGTGGCGCTTACGCTTACCGGGGCTACAAGGATGTTGCAGATCTGATGAGCGCGGCGCCATCAGGCGTTATAAAACAAACCCGGCTTTCGCCGGGTTTGTTTTTACATCCGTTCTACAGTTTCGATACCCAGGGTATCCAGACCCAGCTTCAGCGTTTTTGCGGTCAGCAGTGCCAGCTTCAGGCGGCTGTTGCGCGTCTCTTCGCTTTCGGCGCTCAGGATCGGGCAGTGCTCGTAGAAGCCGGAGAACAGGCCAGCCAGATCGTACAGATAAGAGCACATGACGTGCGGCGTGCCTTCACGCGCGACGACGGTCAGGGTTTCTTCAAACTGCAGCAGACGGGCCGCCAGCTGGGCTTCACGGTCTTCGGTGATCACCACCGGCGCAGCCGCCAGCGTGCTTTCATCAATATCCGCTTTGCGGAACACGGAGAGCACGCGGGTATAGGCATACTGCATATAAGGCGCGGTATTGCCCTCAAAGGCCAGCATGTTGTCCCAGTCAAAGATGTAGTCGGTGGTGCGGTTTTTAGACAAATCGGCGTATTTCACCGCGCCAATTCCGACCGCGTTCGCCAGTTTTTCCAGCTCATCGGCGGGCATATCCGGGTTTTTCTCCGCCACCAGACGGCGGGCGCGTTCCAGCGCTTCGTCCAGCAGGTCGGCGAGCTTCACGGTGCCGCCGGCGCGGGTTTTAAACGGTTTGCCGTCCTTGCCGAGCATCATGCCGAACATGTGGTGCTCCAGCGGGACGGAATCCGGCACGTAGCCGGCTTTACGCACGATGGTCCACGCCTGCATCAGGTGCTGGTGCTGCCGAGAGTCGATGTAGTAAAGCACGCGATCCGCATGCAGGTTTTCGTAACGGTATTTTGCGCAGGCGATATCGGTAGTGGTGTAGAGATAGCCGCCATCCTTCTTCTGGATAATCACGCCCATCGGTTCGCCTTCCTTGTTTTTGTATTCGTCAAGGAACACCACGGTCGCGCCTTCGCTTTCTACCGCCAGACCTTGGGCTTTCAGATCGGCAACGATACCCGGCAGCATCGGGTTATAGAGGCTTTCACCCATCACGTCGTCGCGGGTCAGAGTGACGTTCAGGCGGTTATAGGTAAGCTGGTTTTGCGACATGGTGATATCGACCAGCTTGCGCCACATTTCACGGAAGTACTCGTCGCCGCCCTGCAGCTTAACGACGTAGCTGCGCGCGCGCTCGGCGAAGGCTTCATCTTCGTCGTAGTGTTTTTTCGCTTCGCGATAGAAACCTTCCAGGTCGGCCAGCGCCATCTCGCCGGCGTTTTCCTGCTGCTGCTTTTCCAGGTACGCGATCAGCATGCCAAACTGGGTGCCCCAGTCGCCTACGTGGTTCGCGCGGATCACTTTATGCCCGAGAAACTCCAGCGTACGCACCGCGGCATCGCCAATAATCGTGGAGCGCAGATGGCCTACGTGCATCTCTTTCGCCACGTTCGGCGCGGAGTAATCGACCACCACCGTCTGCGCCTGCGGCTGAGCCACGCCCAGGCGTTCGGATTTCAGCGCGCTGCTGACGTTTTCCGCGAGGAAAGCCGGGTCGAGGAAAATATTAATAAAGCCGGGACCGGCGATTTCGACCTTACTGGCAATGCCGCTCAGGTCGAGATGAGACAGGACCTGCTCTGCAAGTTGTCGCGGCGCCATGCCCAGTTTTTTGGCTACGGCCATCACGCCGTTGGCCTGATAATCGCCGAACTGGACTTTTGCTGACTGGCGGACCTGAGGTTCGCAATCGGCAGACGCGCCTGCCGCGATCAGGGCCTGACTGACTTTTTCTGAGAGAAGAGCCTGAATATTCACCGAAATACCTTACGTTTAACACGCCGTCACCCAGAGGGGGCGGCGCAGGAATGTGGACAAATTAGGGCGGGAGTATACTGCATTTGCGCCCACGCGTCAGCACCGCGCAGAGGTTGCTAAGCCTCGCGCTCAACGAATAACCGTTCACGGGGGGCCGCCGACGATTGTCGGTTGGTAGGGCGCGGGAAACGCGATAAATTAGCTCTTTTTAGCGAGTACCGAGGCTTACGATGGCGAACTGGCAGCAGATTAATGAATTAAACGATATTTCCGCGGACCTGCCGCGCTTTACCGAGGCGCTAAACGCGCTAGCTCATCGGCTTGGTCTCGATATTACGTCACTTGATGCCGACCATATTTCCCTGCGCTGTCATCAGAACACCACGGCGGAACGCTGGCGTCGCGGCTTTGAACAATGCGGCACGCTGCTGTCGGAAAACGTGATTAACGGCCGGCCCATCTGTTTATTCCGCCTGGATGAGCCGGTGGTCGTGGCGCACTGGCGTTTTCGCATCGTTGAGCTGCCGTGGCCGGGCGAAAAGCGCTATCCGCATGAAGGCTGGGAGCATATTGAAATCGTGCTGCCTGGCGAACCTGAAACGCTCAATACCCGCGCGCTGGCGCTGCTGTCCGATGACGGGCTGAGCCAACCGGGTATTTTTGTCAAGACCAGCGCGCCGAAAGGTGCGCGTGAGCGTTTACCGAATCCAACCCTGGCGGTAACCGATGGCAAAGTGACGATCAAATTTCACCCGTGGTCGATTGAGCAAATTGTCGCCAGTGAACACGCTGAACGATGACAGTGTGACGTTACGCGGCGTCTGCCGGGAGAAATCGTGCCATTCTGGCGTGCCTGCTCAATCTACGGAGAGAAGAATGACCTTACTGGAAGTCTGCTGTTACAGCATGGAGTGCGCGCTGGAGGCCCAGCGCCGCGGCGCCGATCGCATCGAGCTATGCGCCGCGCCGCAGGAGGGGGGGCTGACGCCTTCGCTGGGCGTACTGAAATCGGTGCGTGAAGCGGTGACTATTCCCGTGCATCCGATTATTCGCCCGCGCGGCGGTGATTTTTGCTATACCGCGGGCGAGTTTGCCGCGATGCTGGATGATGTCGCCGCGGTGAAAGATCTCGGTTTTCCCGGCCTGGTAATCGGTATTCTTGACGCCGACGGTCGGGTGGATAGGGCGCGAATGAAAAAAATAATGGCGGCGGCGGGAACCCTGGCCGTCACCTTTCACCGGGCCTTTGATATGTGCGCCAACCCGCGCCAGGCCAGCGTTGAGCTGGCTGAACTCGGCGTTCAGCGTATCCTGACTTCGGGCCAGCAGGCGTCTGCCGAAAAAGGAATTTCATTAATCAGGGAACTTATTTCCCAAAACGATACTCCTATTATTATGGCCGGTGCAGGAGTGCGCGCCGCCAACCTGGCGCTGTTTTTACAGGCGGGGGTAAAAGAGGTGCATACCTCGGCAGGCCAGTGGTTACCGTCCCCGATGCGCTTTCGCAATCCCGGATTGTCGATGTCTACGGATGCCGAAGCAGATGAATACTTACGCTACGCCGTCAATGGCGAAGCGGTAGCGGAAATGAAGAAGATAATTACCGCGTAGAGAGAGTAAACCGTTTTTTGCTGCACATCATGTCGCCCAATATGATGATTGCCCGTACCAGGCCCCTGCCCATTAAACAGGGGCCTTTTTTTATCCAGAATTAGCCCTGGCTACGGTTTTTTTTCGCCGCTAACGACTGCTGCGTTTCCGGTTTACTGGCAATAATCACCGCGCGCAGCGGGGCCGGATAGCCTTCGACCGTTTTGCTGCTATCGCGCGGATCGAGGAAATCGGCCAGCGACTCGGTGGTCATCCACTCGGTGCGGCGCTGCTCGTCGGTCGAAGTGACGCACGCATCGACAATACGCACATCGACAAATCCGCACTTCTCCAGCCACTGCTTCAGCGCGGCGGCGGACGGGATAAAGTAGACGTTGCGCATTTGGGCATAGCGGTCGCCCGGCACCAGTACGGTATTTTCGTCGCCTTCAACGACCAGCGTCTCCAGCACCAGCTCGCCGCCGGGAACCAGCTGATCTTTGAGCTGCCACAGGTGATCGAGCGGAGAGCGGCGGTGATACAGCACGCCCATCGAAAAGACGGTATCAAAGGCGTTGAGCGCCGGAAGCTGCTCAATGCCCAGCGGCAGCAGATGCGCGCGCTGGTCGTTGCCCAACAGTTTTCGCACCGCTTCAAACTGGCAAAGAAACAGCTGGGTGGGGTCGATGCCCACCGCCAGATGAGCGCCGGCGCCAATCATGCGCCACATGTGGTATCCGCTGCCGCAGCCGACATCAAGGATGGTACGCCCGGTCAGATCGGAAAGGTGCGGCAGTACGCGCTCCCACTTCCAGTCGGAACGCCATTCGGTATCGATATTCACGCCGTAAAGGGAGAAGGGCCCTTTACGCCACGGCATCAGATTCTTCAGCAGGTTTTCAATCCGCAGGCGCTGGCCTTCGCCGAGCGGCGTTTCGCTCTCGGCGGTGACGCTGTGCAGCAGATCCAGACGGTAGGGCGCAAACTCGGGCAGAAACTCGACGGCCCGTTCCCATTCCCGGTATTTGCCGTGCAGCGCGTCGCGCTGCCAGGCCGCCACCTGGGCCGGCAGCGTCTCCAGCCAGTGCGAAAGCGGGCTTTTGGCAATCAATTGATAAAAGTTGCTGAAATCAATCATGCCGGGTCCCCGGATTTTACGGCGATTAACGATCCGAAGTTAAAGCACTGGAACCACAGCTCGGCATGTTCGAAACCGGCCTTACGCAGGCGCGCTTTGTGGGTTTCCACGGAATCGGTGAGCATCACGTTTTCCAGCATGCTGCGCTTTTGGCTGATTTCCAGCTCGCTGTAGCCGTTAGCGCGTTTGAAGTCGTGATGCATGTTGAACAAGAGTTCGCCGACGTTGTCATCTTCGAAGCTGAATTTTTCCGACAGCACCAGCGCGCCGCCCGGGTTCAGCCCCTGATAGACTTTGTCCAGAATGGCCTGACGTTCGCCCGGCTCGAGAAACTGAATGGTGAAATTGAGCACCACCATTGAGGCGTTTTCTATCGTGACGTGGCGAATATCGCCTTCAATTACCTCGACCGGCGTCGGCGCTTTATAGGCGTCAATATGGCGACGGCAGCGTTCGACCATCGCCGGCGAGTTATCGATGGCGATGATTTTGCAGCCAGAATGCGCAATATTGCGGCGCACGGACAGTGTGGCTGCGCCAAGCGAGCAGCCGAGATCGTAAACCTGGGTATCCGGCTGAACGAAACGTTCCGCCAGCATGCCGATCATCGAAATGATATTGGAATAGCCGGGAACAGAGCGCTGGATCATATCCGGGAAGACTTCAGCAACCCGTTCATCAAAGGTCCAGTCGCCGAGACTGGCAATCGGCGCGGAAAAAAGCGTATCGCGGTGAGACATAACGTTAAACCCGAAAAATCGAAAACGGCGTATTGTGCGCTAACGGACGGAGAAAACCAACTCCCAGGGCATATACCAGAAGTTCGCCAGCACCATCAGCAACAACGAACACCACGTCGCGCTCATGCCGGAACGGCGCCAGCGGTAGAGACGATGATGAAAGCCATACGAGTGCATCAGGCGCCCGGCGATCAGCAAGATACCGCAGACGTGGACCATCCAGGTCTGGGCGCCGTTCATCTCCATAAACAGCAGTAAGATCAGGCCAATGGGAACATACTCCACCGCGTTCCCGTGCACGCGAATAGCGACCTGCAGCTCGCTAAAACCACCGTCGCCGTAGCCTACGCGATATTGCGTCCTCAGGCGTACGACGTCCCAGGAAAACTTAATAAGCAATAACGCACCTAAGACCGCATACAGCGCGCTGACCATACTCAAAACTCCCTTTTATCGCTTCCGGTGGCTCAATTGAGGATAGCAGGATATCAGAAAAGAGAGGTTTGCTGCGGAATTGACGGCGCATTCCCTATTTCCGGTAGGGCAGTACGCAGATCGCCCCACAGGGTGTCGACCAGTTCCGGCGCCTGGGCGATATCCGGAGTATGGAGGAACAGGTACGGCGTGGCGGTCGGCGTCCATTTTGGCAGCGTGCGTATCCACACGCTAAAAAGCTCGCGATTTTGCGTCATATCATCGCTGCCGATAAAACGCACCATTGGATTATGGGCCGTCACCAGCGCATGGACGGGGACTTTAGGCTTCTTCTTCTGCGCCTCGATCATCGCCGGGCTGCGGGCGACGGCGCTATGAACCGGACGGCTATCAAGGATCACGCGATTGACGTTACGCTGATGCAGGCCGCGATTGAGCTGCTGTTCCGCTTCCCCTTTGGCGAAAAATTCCGGATGCCTTACCTCAACGCCGTAGCGGAATTCGCGCGGCAGGCTGTCGAGGAACGGCCAGAGGGCGGTGAGGTCCCGAGGGCCGAACGTCGCCGGCAACTGGAGCCAGTACTGGCCGATGCGCGAAGACAGCGGCGCCAGACGGGTAAAAAACTCATGGCTTAAGTCGTCGCAGTTGCGCAGCGCCGCCTGGTGCGAAATGGTGGCCGGAAATTTGAAGCAGAAGCGAAAATCGTCGTGGGTTTGTTCATACCAGCGGCTGACAATCTCCGCTTTTGGTAACGCGTACAGGGTGGTGTTGCCCTCCACGCAGTTGAAGTGGCGGGCATACTCTTCAAGGCTGGTGATACCCAGCCGCACCCACTTCGGGTGCGCCCACTGGGGAAGCCCTATATAAATCATAATGCGGCAAGCACCTCCTCGGTACTACGCACGCGGGCAATCCGCGGGAAGATATGCGTCATGCTGCTAAGATGCTGTTCCGCCGTCGCCGCGCTGCAGGCGTCTTCGACAAGAATGAGGTTAAAACCCAGCTCCCAGGCGTTGCGCGCCGTAGATTCGACGCCGATATTCGTGGAGATACCGCACAGGATAATCGTATCGATACCGCGACGGCGAAGCTGCAGCTCCAGGTCGGTGCCGTAAAAGGCCCCCCACTGGCGTTTGGTGACTTCGATATCGCTCGCCTGTTTTTCCAGCGCGAGCGGATAGGCCCACCAGTTTTCCGGTAGCGTTGGCGCGCCTGCCTGAGCATCGACCGGCTGCTTCAGCGCTTCCGCGAAATCCGCCGACCAGCCAACGCTAACCATGACCACCGGGGAACCCTGCTGGCGGCACTTTTTCGCCAGACTCGCGGCGCGCTCAACCACTTCGTCAGCGCGATGCGGGCCGCCGGCAAACGGTAAAATGCCTTCCTGCAGGTCAATAACGACCAGCGCGGTCTTTTTTGCATTGAGTTCTAACATGATATCCCCGTATCTTCTTTTGTTGTCAGGCCGCTACAATACCGTTGCCGATCTCGCCCGAGGGTAACAAATTTTGTTAATTTTTGTGAGTACAAGCAATAAGCGTGCAGCAAAGCAACGCAGCGCGCTGCGCCGGACTTATCGTGCGGCATAATTTCCAGTATAATAGCCGCCTTTTTTCATTCAGTTGTGACATCAGCTAAAGCTGCGACCTCGTCGCCTGCAAGGCAGGCAACAATCCGCCTGCGGCTAAGTTAAGGGATATCTCATGCGTACAGAATATTGCGGGCAGCTTCGTCTGTCCCACGTAGGGCAGCAAGTGACTCTGTGTGGTTGGGTCAACCGTCGTCGTGATCTTGGTAGCCTTATCTTTATCGATATGCGTGACCGCGAAGGCATCGTGCAGGTGTTTTTCGATCCGGATCGCGCCGACGCATTAAAGCTGGCCTCTGAACTGCGTAATGAGTTCTGCATCCAGGTCACCGGCACCGTGCGTGCGCGTGACGAAAAAAACGTGAATAGCGATATGGCCACCGGCGCCATCGAAGTGCTGGCATCCGACCTGACCATTATCAACCGCGCGGAAGCGCTGCCGCTGGACTCCAACCACGTCAACACCGAAGAAGCGCGTCTGAAATACCGTTACCTGGACCTGCGTCGTCCGGAAATGGCGCAGCGCCTGAAAACCCGCGCGAAGATTACCAGCCTCGTTCGCCGTTTTATGGACGACCACGGTTTCCTCGATATCGAAACCCCGATGCTGACCAAAGCTACCCCGGAAGGCGCGCGCGACTATCTGGTGCCTTCTCGTGTGCATAAAGGCAAATTCTACGCGCTGCCGCAGTCTCCCCAGCTGTTCAAACAGCTGCTGATGATGTCCGGTTTTGACCGCTACTATCAGATTGTTAAATGTTTCCGCGACGAAGACCTGCGCGCCGACCGCCAGCCGGAATTCACCCAGATCGACGTCGAGACCTCCTTTATGACCGCCGAGCAGGTGCGTGAAGTGATGGAAGCGCTGGTGCGTAATCTGTGGCAGGAAGTGAAGGGCGTGGATCTGGGCGATTTCCCGATCATGACCTTCGCCGAAGCCGAGCGCCGCTACGGTTCCGATAAACCAGACCTGCGTAACCCGATGGAGCTGGTGGACGTTGCCGATCTGGTCAAAGCGGTGGAATTCGCCGTCTTCGCAGGTCCGGCTAACGACGCCAAAGGCCGCGTAGCCGCGCTGCGCGTACCGGGCGGCGCTGCGCTGACCCGTAAGCAAATCGACGAGTACGGTAAGTTTGTCCAGATCTACGGCGCAAAAGGCCTGGCCTACATTAAAGTCACCGAGCGGGCGAAAGGCCTTGAAGGCATCAACAGCCCGGTAGCGAAATTCCTTAACGCCGACATCGTTGAAGCGATCCTTGAGCGCACCGGCGCGCAGGATGGCGACATGATCTTCTTCGGCGCGGATAACAAAAAAGTTGTCGCCGACGCGCTCGGCGCGCTGCGTCTGAAGCTGGGCAAAGACCTGAACCTGACCGACGAGGACAAATGGGCGCCGCTGTGGGTTATCGACTTCCCGATGTTTGAAGACGACGGTGAAGGCGGCCTGACCGCGATGCACCATCCGTTCACCTCGCCGAAAGATATGTCCGCCGCCGAGCTGAAGGCCGCGCCGGAAGACGCGGTGGCCAACGCCTACGATATGGTCATCAACGGCTATGAAGTCGGCGGCGGTTCGGTACGTATTCACAGCGGTGAAATGCAGCAGACCGTGTTCGGCATTCTCGGCATTAACGAGCAAGAGCAGCGCGAGAAGTTTGGCTTCCTGCTGGACGCGCTGAAATACGGTACTCCGCCGCACGCGGGCCTGGCTTTCGGTCTTGACCGTTTGACCATGCTGCTGACCGGTACCGATAATATCCGTGACGTTATCGCCTTCCCGAAAACCACCGCCGCCGCTTGCCTGATGACCGAAGCGCCAAGCTTCGCTAACCCGGCATCGCTGAGCGAGCTGGGTATTCAGGTGGTGGCGAAAGAGGCAAAAGAGTCTCTGGAGAATAAGTAAGATGTCATTCAAGCTCCCCGTTTCCGTGCTGGTGGTGATTTACGCCAAAGATACGAAGCGGGTGCTGATGTTACAGCGGCGCGACGATCCCGCGTTCTGGCAGTCGGTTACCGGCAGCCTGGAAGAGGGAGAGACCGCGCCGCAGGCTGCCGCGCGTGAAGTTATGGAAGAAGTCGCCATTGATGTCGCCAGCGAGCAACTGGCGTTGGTTGACTGTCAGCGCACGGTAGAGTTCGAGATATTTTCTCATTTACGTCATCGCTATGCGCCGGGCGTTGAGCGTAATACGGAATTTTGGTTCCGTCTTGCGCTCCCCTATGAACGCCAGATTGTCTTTACGGAACATCTGGACTATCGCTGGGTTGATGCGGCGGAAGCCGCCACGTTGACCAAGTCCTGGAGCAACCGGCAGGCGATTGAAGAATTTGTAATTAACGCCGCCTGAAAGGGCGCGCTTTTTTGGAGAGTTTTTTATGGCAGGTCATAGTAAATGGGCCAACACCAAGCACCGCAAAGCGGCACAGGATGCCAAGCGCGGTAAGATCTTTACGAAAATTATTCGCGAGCTGGTCACCGCCGCGCGTCTGGGCGGCGGCGATGCGGGATCTAACCCGCGTCTGCGCGCGGCAATCGACAAAGCGCTGAGCAACAACATGACCCGCGACACCCTGAACCGCGCTATTGCCCGCGGCGTGGGCGGCGATGATGATGCGAACATGGAAACCATCATCTATGAAGGTTACGGTCCTGGCGGCACGGCGGTGATGGTTGAATGTCTGTCCGACAACCGTAACCGTACCGTTGCGGAAGTCCGTCATGCCTTCACCAAAACCGGCGGTAACCTGGGGACCGACGGTTCCGTTTCCTACCTGTTCAGCAAAAAAGGCGTTATCTCCTTCGAGAAAGGCGACGAAGATGCGATCATGGAAGCGGCGCTGGAAGCGGGCGCGGAAGACGTTGTGACCTATGACGACGGCGCGATTGACGTTTATACCGCGTGGGAAGAGATGGGCGCGGTACGCGATGCTCTGGAAGCCGCCGGCCTGAAAGCGGACGCCGCTGAAGTCTCGATGATCCCGTCTACCAAAGCGGACATGGACGCGGAAACTGCGCCGAAACTGCTGCGTCTGATCGATATGCTGGAAGATTGCGACGACGTGCAGGAAGTTTATCACAACGGCGAGATCTCTGATGAGGTCGCCGCAACGCTCTAATGTTGCCGACCGTTAAACCACTAACCGGAGGCGCGTGATGGCCATTATTCTCGGCATTGACCCGGGGTCGCGCGTCACTGGTTATGGCGTCATCCGCCAGGTTGGACGCCAGCTCAGCTATCTGGGCAGCGGCTGTATTCGCACGAAAGTGGATGATTTACCGTCTCGCCTGAAGCTCATCTATGCGGGCGTCACGGAAATTATTACCCAGTTCCAGCCGGACTATTTCGCCATCGAACAAGTGTTTATGGCCAAGAACGCCGACTCGGCGCTGAAGCTCGGCCAGGCGCGCGGCGTGGCGATTGTCGCGGCGACGAATCAGGACCTGCCGGTCTTTGAGTACGCCGCCAGGCAGGTGAAGCAGACCGTTGTCGGCATCGGCAGCGCGGAAAAGAGCCAGGTGCAGCATATGGTGCGCACCTTGCTCAAGCTGCCGGCCAACCCGCAGGCGGATGCGGCGGATGCTTTAGCCATCGCCATCACCCACTGCCACGTCAGCCAGAACGCCGCCCAGATCAGCGAAAGCCGCCTGAATCTGGCGCGCGGACGCTTACGATAACCTGAAATCAGGCTGGATATCTATCCAGCCTTTTTTTATGATACCGCATTAGACTTTCAGCCCTTAATCCAGGAGCTCCACGTGATAGGCAGACTCAGAGGCATCATTCTCGAAAAACAACCCCCGCTGGTTTTACTCGAAACGGGAGGCGTAGGCTATGAGGTTCATCTGCCGATGACCTGTTTCTACGAGCTGCCGGACGTGGGCAAAGAGGCGATCATTTTTACCCACTTTATCGTCCGCGAAGACGCTCAGCTGCTGTATGGCTTTAACAACAAGCAGGAGCGCACGCTGTTTAAAGAGCTGATTAAAACCAACGGCGTCGGTCCGAAGCTGGCACTGGCGATCCTTTCCGGCATGTCGGCGCAGCAGTTTGTGAATGCCGTTGAGCGTGAGGAGCTGGCGGCGCTGGTGAAGCTGCCGGGAATCGGCAAGAAAACCGCGGAACGCCTGATTGTCGAAATGAAAGACCGCTTTAAAGGGCTGCACGGCGATCTGTTTACGCCGGCGGCGGATCTGGTGCTGACGTCTCCAGCCGGTCCTTCTGATGATGATGCTGAACAGGAAGCGGTTGCCGCGCTGGTGGCGCTGGGCTATAAACCTCAGGAGGCCAGCCGGATGGTCAGCAAAATCGTGCGCCCGGATGCCAACAGTGAAACGCTAATTCGCGAAGCGCTCCGCGCCGCGTTGTGAGGTAAGGGATGATTGAAGCAGACAGGCTGGTATCGGCGGACAGCAGCGGTTTTGAAGAGGCAGCCGATCGCGCCATTCGCCCTAAATTGCTGCAAGAGTACGTGGGCCAGCCGCACGTCCGTTCGCAGATGGAAATTTTTATCCAGGCGGCGAAGCTGCGCGGCGACGCGCTCGATCACCTGCTGATTTTTGGCCCGCCGGGGCTGGGGAAAACCACCCTGGCAAACATCGTCGCCAACGAGATGGGCGTGAACCTGCGCACCACCTCCGGCCCGGTGCTGGAAAAGGCGGGCGATCTGGCGGCGATGTTGACCAATCTTGAGCCCCACGACGTTCTGTTTATCGACGAGATCCACCGTCTGTCACCGGTTGTTGAAGAAGTTCTCTATCCGGCAATGGAAGATTATCAGCTGGATATCATGATTGGCGAAGGGCCCGCGGCGCGTTCGATAAAAATCGATCTGCCGCCGTTTACCCTGATTGGCGCGACGACTCGCGCAGGTTCATTGACTTCGCCGCTGCGCGACCGTTTTGGCATCGTTCAGCGCCTGGAGTTCTATCAGATCCCGGACCTGCAGCATATTGTCAGCCGCAGCGCCCGCTATATGGGGCTGGAGATGAGCGAAGAGGGGGCTCTGGAGGTCGCGCGTCGCGCGCGCGGCACGCCGCGAATCGCCAACCGCCTGCTGCGCCGGGTGCGCGATTTTGCCGAGGTTCGCTACGACGGGCGTATCTCTGAGGATATTGCCGCTCAGGCGCTGGATATGCTCAACGTGGATGCGGAAGGCTTCGATTATATGGACCGTAAGCTGCTGCTGGCGGTCATCGATAAATTCTTTGGCGGGCCGGTCGGGCTGGATAACCTGGCGGCGGCCATCGGCGAAGAGCGGGAAACGATTGAAGATGTGCTCGAGCCGTATCTGATCCAGCAGGGCTTTTTACAGCGTACTCCGCGCGGGCGAATGGCGACGGTGCGGGCCTGGACCCACTTCGGCATTACGCCGCCGGAAATGCCTTAATCGTTGTCCGGCGATAAAACAGCAGACCGCAGGGGCCGGTAGCCCGGCCAAGCGGAGCGCAAGCCGGGAAAATAGCTGAGTGGTTGATGTCCCGGCTTGCGGCGTGAACGCCTTCGCCGGGCTACAACGTCCGCAGACGGCGGCGATCCCATCGCAATCTGCCGAGTTTTGACGGCGGCTGACGCGGGCGCATAAGCGTCAGGCGGCCGCTTTCTTGCTCATGCTGATAATAAACAGCAGCGCGGCGCACAGCACCACGGAAGGCCCCGCTGGCGTGTCGTAGAACGCCGAGAAGGTCAAACCGCCGGTCACCGCAATCATCCCAACGCCAACCGCCACTCCCGCCATTTGCTCTGGCGTACGGGCAAAGCGACGGGCCGTTGCGGCGGGAATGATCAGCAGCGATGTGATAATCAGCGCTCCGACGAACTTCATCGCCACGCCGATGGTCAGCGCGGTGACCAGCATCAGAAGCAGTTTCACCCGCTGGAGCTTAACGCCGTCAACAAACGCCAGATCCGGACTGATGGTCATCGACAGCAGGTTGCGCCACTGCCAGAGCAGGATCGCCAGCACGATAACCACGCCAATAGCGATAGATATCAAATCTTCCGGCGTCACCGCCAGCAGATCGCCAAACAGATAGGCCATCAGGTCGACGCGCACGTTTGACATCAGGCTGACCACCACCAGGCCCAGAGACAGCGCGCTGTGGGCCATGATGCCGAGTAGCGTATCTACCGCCAGATGGGGACGTTTTTCCAGCCATACCAGCCCGCCCGCCAGCAGCAGCGTCACCGCGATGACCGCATAGAACGGATTGACGTTGAGCAGTAAACCAAAAGCGACGCCGAGCAGAGATGCGTGGGCCAGGGTATCACCGAAGTAGGACATCCGGCGCCAGACGACAAACGATCCCAGCGGACCCGCCGCACAGGCGAGCATCATTCCGGCCAGCCAGCCGGGGAGCAGTAATTCAATCATTAACGGTCATTTCCCCGACGCAGTACAATCCGCCCCTGCAGGTCGTGGCGGTGATTATGATGATGGCGATAAATACCCAGTTGCTCCGCGCCGCGCTGGCCGAACATCGAGATAAATTCCGGATGCATAGAAACCACTTCCGGCGCGCCAGAGCAGCAAATATGCTGATTGAGACACAGCACTTCGTCGGTTTTGGCCATCACCAGGTGCAGGTCATGAGAAACCATCAGCACGGCGCAATTAAGCTCCTGGCGCAGCTGGTTAATCAGATCGTAAAGCGCCACCTGGCCGTTGACGTCAACGCCCTGCGTTGGCTCGTCGAGCACCAGCAGCTGCGGCTGATTGAGCAGCGCCCGCGCCAGAAGTACCCGCTGGGTCTCGCCGCCGGAAAGCTTCTGCATGGGGGCGTCGATCAGATGTCCGGCCTGTACGCGCTTCAGCGCCGGTAAAATATCGCGCTTGTGGGTTCCCGGACGTAAAAGCATAAAGCGGCTTACGGTCAGCGGCATCGTGGCATCAAGGTGCAGCTTTTGCGGGACATAGCCGATCCGCAGATGTCCCTCGCGTTTGATAACCCCTTCCGTAGGTGCTACCAGCCCAAGAACGACTCTGACAAGGGTTGATTTACCGGCGCCGTTGGGGCCCAGTAGGGTTAAAATTTTGCCCGGCTTTAGCGTTAGCGAAATGTCAGACAGCACGCGCCTTTGGCCATACACGACCGCGACGTTTTCCAGCGTTACAAGATTTGTCATATCAAATTAGAGGTTGCACAAGCTAGTGAATGTTATAATATCACATCTTTCTCATTCATTACGATGATTAGACGCATTATGTTACATAAAAATACGCTTCTTTGCGCTGGACTTAGCGCCGCTTTTTTGTTCGCACATGCACCGCTGGCAAGCGCCGCGGTTGTCACCTCCCTTAAACCGCTTGGCTTTATCGCATCAGCTATTGCTGATGGGGTAACGGAGACCCAGGTACTGCTGCCAGACGGGGCGTCGGAGCACGATTATTCACTGCGCCCGTCGGATGCAAAACGCTTACAGAACGCAGACTTAGTCGTCTGGATTGGTCCGGAGATGGAGGCGTTTATGGATAAGTCAACGCAAAGCATTGCGCCGAACAAAAAGGTGACGATTGCCGAGCTTGACGGCGTGAAACCGTTACTCATGAAAGGCACCGACGACGACGATGACCACCACGGTCACGATCATGGCGCTGGGGAAAATAGTGACGACGATCACCATCACGGCATCTATAACATGCATCTATGGCTTTCCCCAGAGATAGCGCGCCTTTCGGCGGTTGCAATCCACGATAAATTATTGGAACTTATGCCGCAGAGTCGAGCCAAACTTGACGCCAACCTGAAGGATTTTGAGGCAAAATTAGCCGCAACCGACAAGCAGGTTGGGACCGAGCTGGCACCGCTGAAAGGGAAGGGATATTTCGTTTTTCATGACGCCTACGGCTACTTTGAAAAACACTACGGTTTGACCTCTTTAGGTCATTTTACTGTCAACCCTGAAATCCAGCCTGGTGCGCAGCGTTTACACGAAATCAGAACACAGCTGGTTGAGCAAAAAGCAACTTGCGTTTTTGCTGAGCCACAGTTCAGGCCAGCGGTTATAGAAGCTGTTGCCAGGGGAACGTCCGTGCGCATGGGAACCCTGGATCCACTTGGAATCGGAATTAAGCTGGGTAAAGAGAGTTATCCGCAATTCCTGAGCCAGATGGCGAATCAGTATTCAAGCTGCCTGAAAGGAGAATAACGAGGAAGTGAATACGTGCAACAGATAGCCCGCGCTGTCACTCAGGCATTTAACAATCTGCCACGACCTCACCGCGTTATGCTGGGGTCGCTTAGCGTTCTTACCTTAGCGGTCGCCGTCTGGCGACCCTACATCTACCACCATCCCGAAACGGCCCCCATCTCCAGAACCATCGAGCTGGAACAAAGCGAAATTCGTTCTCTGCTGCCAGAGGCCTCAGAACCTATCGATCAGGCGCCTCAGGAAGAGGAGGCCATCCCTCAGGATGAGCTGGATGATAAAGCGGACAGCGATTCCGGCGGCCATGAATATGTGGTCTCGACCGGCGATACGCTTAGCAGCATTCTTAATCAGTACGGTATTGATATGGGCGATATCGCCCGGCTCTCTTCGGTAGATAAAGAGCTGCGTAATCTGAAAATAGGCCAACAGCTCTCCTGGACGCTGACGGCGGATGGCGATTTGCAAAGCCTGACCTGGGAGATGTCACGCCGCGAAACCCGTACCTATGACCGGGTTGCTAACGGTTTCAAAATGAGCAGCGAGCTGCAAAAAGGCGACTGGGTCAACAGCGTACTGAAAGGTACCGTGGGCGGCAGCTTCGTCGCCAGCGCTCGGGACGCCGGCCTGACCAGTACCGAAATCAGCGCGGTAATCAAAGCTATGCAGTGGCAGATGGACTTCCGTAAGCTGAAAAAAGGCGATGAGTTTTCCGTACTGATGTCGCGTGAAATGCTCGACGGTAAGCGCGAGCAAAGCCAGCTGCTTGGCGTTCGCCTGCGCTCGGATGGCAAAGACTACTACGCGATCCGCGCCGAGGATGGCAAATTCTACGATCGCAACGGTACCGGCCTGGCGAAGGGTTTCCTGCGCTTTCCGACCGCACGTCAGTTCCGCGTCTCTTCGAACTTTAACCCGCGTCGTCTGAACCCGGTGACCGGCCGCGTCGCCCCGCATCGCGGCGTCGATTTTGCGATGCCGCAGGGCACGCCGGTGCTGTCGGTAGGGGATGGCGAAGTGGTGGTGGCTAAACGTAGCGGTGCGGCCGGTTATTACGTCGCCGTCCGCCATGGCCGCACCTATACCACCCGCTATATGCACCTGCGTAAGCTGCTGGTCAAACCCGGGCAGAAGGTCAAACGCGGCGATCGCATTGCGCTGTCGGGCAACACCGGCCGCTCTACCGGCCCGCATCTGCATTATGAAGTGTGGATTAACCAGCAGGCGGTCAACCCGCTGACGGCGAAACTGCCGCGTACGGAAGGGCTCAGCGGTTCCGACCGTACCGATTATCTGGCGCAGGCAAAACAGGTTATTCCGCAGCTGCGGTTTGACTAACCTTCCGTCAGTTAAAGCCGGCGCCAGCTGTGCGCCGGCTTTTTCTTTTGTACGTTACTCAACGTATCGCTAAACTAACTCATTATCTTTATTGAGCGGAACGTCTGCGGATTGGGCATGGAAACGAAAAAAAATAATATTGAATTTATTCCAAAATTTGAAAAATCCTTTTTATTGCCGCGCTACTGGGGCGCGTGGTTAGGGGTTTTTGCCTTCGCCGGTATCGCTCTGACGCCAGCGTCTTTCCGCGATCCTATTCTCGGCAAACTGGGGCGTTTTGTGGGCCGCCTGGCAAAGAGTTCGCGCCGTCGCGCGCAGATTAACCTGCTGTACTGTTTCCCGGAAAAGAGTGAGCAGGAACGAGAAGACATTATTGATGCCATGTACGCTTCCGCGCCGCAGGCGATGGTCATGATGGCGGAACTAGGCCTGCGCGACCCGCAGCGCATTCTTTCCCGCGTCGACTGGCAGGGCAAAGAGATCATCGATGAGATGCAGAGGAACAACGAGAAAGTGATCTTTCTGGTTCCTCATGCCTGGGGAGTGGACATTCCGGCGATGCTGATGGCGTCCGGCGGGCAAAAAATGGCGGCGATGTTCCATAATCAGGGCAACCCGGTCTTTGATTACGTCTGGAATACCGTCCGCCGACGTTTCGGCGGACGTATGCACGCGCGCAACGACGGGATCAAACCGTTTATTCAGTCGGTGCGTCAGGGCTACTGGGGCTACTATCTGCCGGATCAGGATCACGGCGCCGAGCACAGCGAATTCGTTGATTTCTTCGCCACCTATAAAGCGACGCTGCCGGCGATCGGCCGTTTAATGAAAGTGTGCCGTGCCCGCGTCGTACCGCTATTCCCGGTCTATGATGGCGAAACGCATCGTCTGACGGTGCTGGTGCGCCCGCCGATGGACGATCTGCTGGAGGCGGACGATACCACTATCGCCCGGCGGATGAACGAAGAAGTGGAAGTGTTCGTGAAGCCGCATACCGAGCAGTACACCTGGATCCTCAAATTGCTGAAAACGCGCAAGCCGGGTGAAATCGAGCCGTATAAGCGTAAAGAGCTGTACCCGCGAAAGAAATAATCGGTGTCAGCGGCGAAAAAAAACCTGCCAGCATTTGCCGGCAGGTTTTTTTATGGCGGAGAAAATTACTCGACGGTCAGAATACGGGTGGTGTTGGTGCTACCGATGGTGCTCATGACATCGCCCTGAGTGACGATAACCAGGTCGCCGGTCACCAGATAGCCTTTGTCACGCAGCAGCGTTACCGCGTCGTGCGCAGCGGCTACGCCATCATTGACGCTATCGAAATGAACCGGCGTCACGCCGCGATACAGCGCAGTCAGGTTCAGCGTGCGCTCGTGGCGAGACAAGGCGAAAATCGGCAGGCCGGAGCTGATGCGCGAAGTCATCAGCGCGGTGCGGCCGGATTCGGTCATGGTAATGATCGCGGTGACGCCCTTGAGGTGGTTCGCCGCGTACATGGCCGACATAGCAATGGCTTCTTCCACGTTATCGAACTGAATGTCCAGACGGTGCTTGGAGACGTTGAGGCTAGGGATTTTTTCCGCACCGAGGCAGACGCGCGCCATCGCGGCAACGGTTTCAGACGGATACTGACCAGCGGCGGTTTCGGCCGACAGCATCACGGCGTCGGTTCCATCCAGCACGGCGTTCGCCACGTCCATGACTTCAGCGCGGGTTGGCATCGGGTTGGTGATCATCGACTCCATCATCTGCGTCGCGGTGATGACCGAGCGGTTCAGCTGACGGGCGCGGCGGATCAGCGCCTTCTGGATGCCGACCAGCTCCGGATCGCCGATTTCTACGCCGAGGTCGCCGCGGGCCACCATAACAACGTCGGAGGCGAGGATCACATCATCCATCGCGTCCTGATCGCATACCGCCTCGGCACGCTCGACCTTGGCGACGATTTTGGCATCGCAGCCGGCATCGCGCGCCAGGCGACGGGCGTAGTTCAGATCTTCGCCGCAGCGCGGGAAGGAGACGGCCAGATAGTCGACGCCAATTTTGGCGGCGGTGACGATGTCCGCTTTGTCTTTTTCCGTCAGCGCTTCTGCAGAGAGGCCGCCGCCGAGTTTGTTGATACCCTTATTGTTGGACAACGGTCCGCCGACGGTGACTTCGGTGAACACCTTCATGCCCTGAACTTCGAGGACCTTCAGCTGCACGCGGCCATCGTCCAGCAGCAGGATATCGCCCGGAACCACGTCAGCCGGGAGTCCTTTATAGTCGATGCCGACTTTCTCTTTGTCGCCTTCGCCTTTACCCAGGTTCGCGTCGAGGAGGAATTTGTCACCGATATTGAGGAAAATTTTCCCTTCTTTGAAGGTGGAGACGCGGATTTTCGGCCCCTGTAGGTCACCGAGAATCGCGACATGACGGCCCAGTTTTGCCGCAATCTCACGGACTTTATCCGCGCGAATCTGATGATCTTCCGCGGTGCCATGAGAGAAGTTCATACGCACCACGTTAGCGCCTGCGGCAATAACCTTCTCAAGGTTGTTATCGCGGTCGGTAGCCGGGCCTAAGGTAGTGACGATTTTGGTTCTGCGAAGCCTTCTGGACATGTAATACTCCGTTGACTGAAACATCTTTGGTGTTGCGTGAACATGGATTCGGTAGCGCCGATGAGCAAAGTCGCTATACCGGAACGATACCGACGGTGTAATAGGATAGTGCTTTGTTTCTACTTTTATTGGTTATTGCTGTGTACGCTGAGCTCTTTATCAAACCGCGATTCCTTGAGCGCTTCCTTGACCCTCTTCAAGTTATCTCTGAATTTTGCGCCCCGCCGCAGGGTGAAGCCGGTCGCCAGTACGTCAATCACCGTCAGCTGCGCTAAGCGGGAAACCATCGGCATATAGATATCGGTATCTTCCGGCACATCCAGGGTAATAGCCAGCGTTGCCTCACGGGAAAGCGGCGTACCGGGGGAGGTAATGGCGATCACCATCGCATCGTTTTCACGGGCCAGCTGCGCCAGCTCCACCAGGCTTTTGGTCCTGCCGGTGTGCGAGATGATCACCACTACGTCATCGTCATTACAGTTCATACAGCTCATGCGTTGCAGGACGATGTCGTCGGAATAGATCACCGGTACATTAAAGCGGAAAAACTTGTTCATTGCGTCGTGGGCGACGGCGGCCGAAGAGCCGAGGCCAAAAAAGGCGATTTTCTTCGCCTGCGTGAGCAGGTCAACCGCCCGATTAATCGCCGACATATCGAGAGAATGATGGACCTGATCTAAACTGGCCATGGCGGATTCAAATATCTTTCCCGTATAGGACTCGACGCTGTCGTCTTCATCGACGTTGCGGTTAACATAGAGGGTACCGTGCGCCAGGCTTTGGGCCAGATGCAGTTTAAAATCCGGGAAACCGCGGGTTTCCAGACTGCGGCAGAAACGGTTAACCGTGGGCTCGCTGACGCCGGCTTCCAGCGCCAGGGCGGCAATACTTGAATGGATGGCCTGTGCGGGGGTTGCAAGGATGACTTCCGCCACTTTGCGTTCAGATTTGCTAAGGTGTTCCAGCCGGGACTGGATTTTTTCCAGCATGTTCATGGGTAATCGGGCGCTCATCAATGGAAGCGATTTCATTAATGGGTGAAATCATCAGGCGTTTTAGCAAGAATATACCCCTCCGTTGTCGGAAACGGTGAGGAATGACCTTAAAATATGTTGTTTTTTTTCATTACATGATCAGAGTCGTATTTTACTAACTGAGAATCGGTCGAAACAACGAACAATATTAGCCGCATGCCCAAAATCTCAGCGCCTGTTTTCCACCCTGTGCGATTTAGCAGCGGGAACCGGCGCTGAGGGTTTCGGGAAATTCGTAAACACAGTACGATGCAGTGAAAGAAAATTACAAATATAGCCTGGCACAAGCACCAGTCTATCAACTAAGGAGAATGACATGGCGGTAACGCAAACGGCCCAGGCATGCGATCTGGTCATTTTCGGCGCGAAGGGTGACCTGGCGCGACGTAAATTGCTGCCTTCCCTGTATCAGCTCGAAAAAGCTGGTCAGATCCATCCTGACACCCGCATCATCGGCGTCGGCCGTGCCGACTGGGATAAAGACGCTTACACCAAAGTTGTGCGTGAAGCGATGGAAACCTTCATGAAGGAAAAAATCGATGAAGGTTTGTGGGAGACCCTGAGCGGGCGTCTGGATTTCTGTAACCTTGATGTCAACGATACCAAAGCGTTTACCCGCCTGGGCAAAATGCTCGATCAGAAAGAGCGGGTGACCATTAACTATTTCGCCATGCCGCCAAGCACCTTTGGCGCGATTTGCAAAGGTCTGGGCGAAGCGAAGCTGAACGCGAAACCGGCGCGCGTGGTGATGGAAAAACCGCTGGGGACTTCCCTGGAAACCTCCCGCGAGATCAACGATCGGGTAGGCGAGTTCTTTGAAGAGTGCCAGGTCTACCGCATCGACCACTATCTGGGTAAAGAGACGGTGCTGAACCTGCTGGCGCTGCGCTTTGCCAACTCCCTGTTCGTCAATAACTGGGACAGCCGCACCATCGATCACGTTGAGATCACCGTGGCGGAAGAGGTGGGCATTGAGGGCCGCTGGGGCTACTTCGACCAGGCCGGGCAGATGCGCGACATGATCCAGAACCACCTGCTGCAAATTCTGTGCATGATCGCCATGTCTCCGCCGTCTGATTTGACTGCCGATAGCATCCGCGATGAAAAAGTGAAGGTGCTGAAATCGCTGCGCCGCATTGACCGCACCAACGTGCGTGAAAAAACGGTGCGCGGCCAGTACACCGCCGGCTTCGCGCAGGGTAAAAAAGTGCCGGGCTACCTCGAAGAAGAGGGTGCCAACAAGTCCAGCCATACTGAAACCTTCGTGGCCATCCGCGTAGATATCGACAACTGGCGCTGGGCGGGCGTACCGTTCTACCTGCGTACCGGTAAGCGACTGCCGACCAAATGTTCCGAAGTCGTGGTTTACTTTAAGACGCCGGAACTGAACCTGTTCAAAGAGACCTGGCAAGAGCTGCCGCAGAATAAGCTGACCATTCGTCTGCAGCCGGATGAAGGGGTGGATATCCAGGTGCTGAACAAAGTCCCGGGACTAGACCACAAGCATAACCTGCAGATCACCAAGCTGGACCTGAGCTACTCGGAAACCTTTAATCAAACCCATCTGGCGGATGCCTACGAGCGTCTGCTGCTGGAAACGATGCGCGGTATCCAGGCGCTGTTCGTGCGTCGCGACGAAGTGGAGGAGGCGTGGAAGTGGGTCGACTCCATCACGGAAGCCTGGGCCGCCGATCGCGATTCGCCGAAACCTTACCAGGCGGGCACCTGGGGGCCAGTTGCCTCCGTGGCGATGATCACCCGCGATGGTCGTTCGTGGAACGAGTTTGAGTAATCGCCAACTCCTCCGTCAGGGTTATTTTACCGGTAACATGATCTGACGCAGCAAGTCGTGTAATTTTTAATCTTTTAAGCCCCGGAGGATTCACCCCCGGGGCTTTTTTTATTACACTGCCTACAGATATTTTGCCCCTGAGCCCCAGTACAGGTGCCTTAAGCACCGAAAAGTATCGTTAAAGCGCTGCGGCCGGACAGATAAAATTTGAGGAGCCTTTATGAATTCAGAAATGTTACGGGTAACAAATCGCATCATCGAACGCTCGCGCGATACCCGCGAAGCCTACCTCGCCCGGATTAACCAGGCCAAAACCGATACCGTTCATCGCGCCCAGCTGGCGTGCGGTAACCTGGCCCACGGCTTTGCCGCCTGCCAGGCGGATGACAAAGCCTCGCTGAAAAGCATGCTGCGCAATAACATCGCCATCATTACCTCCTACAACGATATGCTCTCCGCTCACCAGCCCTATGAGCGCTATCCGGACATTATCCGCAAAGCGCTGCACTCCGCCAACGCGGTAGGCCAGGTCGCCGGCGGCGTTCCGGCGATGTGCGATGGCGTGACGCAGGGGCAGGATGGGATGGAGCTATCGCTGCTGAGTCGCGAAGTGATTGCCATGTCCGCCGCGATTGGCCTGTCGCACAATATGTTTGACGGGGCGCTCTACCTTGGCGTCTGCGATAAAATCGTCCCCGGCCTGGCGATGGCTGCGCTATCGTTCGGCCATCTGCCGTCGATCTTTATTCCTTCCGGGCCGATGGCCAGCGGCCTGGCGAATAAAGAAAAAGTGCGCATTCGTCAGCTCTATGCGGAAGGCAAAGTGGATCGTATGGCGCTGCTGGAGTCCGAGGCCGCGTCTTACCATGCGCCTGGCACCTGTACCTTCTACGGTACCGCCAATACCAACCAGATGGTGGTTGAGTTTATGGGGATGCAGCTGCCCGGCTCGTCATTCGTGCATCCGGATGCGCCGCTGCGCGAAGCGCTGACCGCCGCCGCCGCCCGTCAGGTGACCCGCCTGACCGGCAACGGTAACGAGTGGATGCCGCTGGGCAAAATGTTTGATGAAAAAGTGGTGGTCAACGGGATTGTCGCGCTGCTGGCAACCGGCGGCTCCACCAACCATACCATGCACCTGGTGGCGATGGCGCGGGCGGCAGGGATTATCATTAACTGGGATGATTTCTCCGATCTCTCAGACGTGGTGCCGCTGCTGGCGCGCCTCTACCCGAACGGCCCGGCGGATATTAACCACTTCCAGGCGGCTGGCGGCGTGCCGGTGCTGGTGCGCGAGCTGCTGAAAGGCGGCCTGCTGCATGAAGATGTCCATACCGTTGCCGGTTTCGGCCTCTCTCGCTACACCATGGAGCCCTGGCTTAATAACGGTGAACTTGACTGGCGCGAAGGGGCGGCCGCTCCGCTTGATGAAGCGGTTATCGCCACCTTTGACAAGCCGTTCTCTCGCCACGGCGGCACTAAAGTGCTGAGCGGCAATCTCGGCCGCGCGGTGATGAAAACCTCCGCCGTGCCGGTTGAGAACCAGATTATTGAAGCGCCGGCGGTGGTTTTCGAGAGCCAGCATGACGTGCTGCCCGCCTTTGAGGCGGGACTGCTCGACAAAGATTGCGTGGTTGTGGTCCGTCATCAGGGACCAAAAGCGAACGGCATGCCAGAATTACATAAACTTATGCCGCCACTTGGTGTATTATTGGACCGCCGTTTCAAAATTGCGCTGGTGACCGATGGTCGACTCTCCGGCGCATCAGGCAAAGTGCCGTCGGCTATCCACGTGACGCCCGAAGCGTACGATGGTGGTCTGCTGGCGAAGGTACGCGATGGCGACATTATTCGCGTCAACGGCCAGACGGGCGAGCTGACGCTGCGGGTCGATGACGCCGAGCTGGCCGCGCGTCAGCCGCATATTCCTGACCTGAGCGGTTCGCGCGTGGGAACCGGCCGGGAAATGTTCGGTGCGCTGCGTGAGAAACTCTCCGGAGCAGAACAGGGCGCAACCTGCATCACATTTTAAGACGATTCGATTTGTAGATCTGGCGAGAGAAAATCTGATGAAAAACTGGAAAACAACTGCAGAAGCAATCCTCACCTCCGGCCCGGTTGTACCGGTGATCGTGGTGAAAAAGCTGGAACACGCTGTGCCAATGGCGAAAGCGCTGGTTGCAGGCGGCGTACGCGTACTGGAAGTGACTCTGCGTACCGAGTGCGCGATGGACGCTATCCGCGCGATCGCCAAAGAGGTCCCGGAAGCGATTGTCGGTGCCGGTACCGTCACCAACGTTGAGCAGCTGAAAGAAGTGACCGAAGCGGGCGCGCAGTTTGCTATCAGCCCGGGCCTGACCGAATCCCTGCTGAAAGCGGCGACCGGCGAAGGCACCATCCCGCTGATCCCGGGGATCAGCACCGTATCCGAGCTGATGCTGGGTATGCAGTATGGTCTGAAAGAGTTCAAATTTTTCCCGGCGGAAGCTAACGGCGGCGTGAAAGCGCTGCAGGCGATTGGCGGCCCGTTCGCGCATATTCGCTTCTGCCCGACTGGCGGCATCTCTCCGGCGAACTATCGTGATTATCTGGCGCTGAACAGCGTGCTGTGCATCGGCGGCTCCTGGTTGGTTCCGGCGGATGCGCTGGAAGCCGGTGATTACGACCGTATCACCAAACTGGCTCGTGAAGCGGTAGAAGGCGCGAAGTAATTTTCGCGCGCTCACCAGAGGCCCGGTCCGCGACCGGGCTTTTTTTTATCCCGCAACAATGACTGCCGAAGCCGCCGCTTTGGCGCGCGTCACCGCTTCCTCAACGTTATCGGCGATCGCCAGCGTCACGCCCAGCCGACGCGAACCGTCGATTTCCGGTTTACCGAACAAACGTAACTGCAGCCCCGCGCCGACCGCGGCCTGAATATTGCTGAAGGTGACGTTCTGGCTGGTCAGCTGCGGCAGGATCACCGCAGAGGCCGCCGGGCCGTACTGGCGAATCGCGCCAATCGGCAGTCCGAGGAAGGCGCGAACGTGCAGGGCGAACTCCGATAAATCCTGCGAAATCAGCGTGACCATACCGGTGTCGTGCGGGCGCGGCGAGACTTCGCTAAAAATCACCTCGTCGCCGCAGACGAACAGTTCGACGCCGAACAGGCCGTAGCCGCCCAGTGCCAGCACCACTTGACGGGCGATTTCCTGCGCGCGTTCCAGCGCCAGCGCGCTCATCTGCTGCGGCTGCCAGGATTCACGATAGTCGCCATCCTCCTGACGGTGACCGACCGGCGCGCAGAAGTGTACGCCGTCCGCGGCGCTGACGGTGAGAAGGGTAATCTCGAAATCAAAGTTCACCACGCCTTCAACGATAACGCGTCCGGCTCCGGCGCGGCCGCCCTGCTGCGCATACTGCCAGGCGTCAGCCAGCTGCTCGCTGGAACGAATAAAGCTCTGGCCTTTACCCGATGAGCTCATTACCGGCTTGACGATGCACGGCAGGCCAATCTCGGCGACGGCTTCGCGGAAGGCGGGTTCGCTGTCGGCAAAACGGTAGGCGGAGGTGGGCAGCTTCAGCTCTTCAGCGGCCAGGCGACGGATCCCTTCGCGATTCATGGTGAGCTTTGCCGCACGGGCGGTGGGGACGACTTTCTGCCCGGTCTGCTCCAGCGCGACCAGGGTGTCGGTGGCGATAGCCTCGATTTCCGGCACGATAAAGTCAGGTTTTTCCTGTTCAATCAGCGCCTGCAGCGCTTCGCCGTGCAGCATATTGATGACGTGCGAACGGTGTGCGACCTGCATGGCCGGGGCGTCAGGGTAACGATCGACGGCGATGGTCTCAATTCCCAGGCGCTGGCATTCGATGGCCACTTCTTTACCCAGTTCGCCGGAACCCAACAGCATTACCTTTGTTGCCGCAGGGCGCAGCGCCGTACCTAATACAGTCATAACTCTCTTCCGCAGTAAAAAAACATGCGCCGCATTATAAACGAAAACGTTTGCGCATGTCTTTATGCGCGTCATTTGAGTTCGGCGGGAAAATTTGATATACTGTATAAAAATACAGTATTGAGAGGCTGCATCATGGCGGTTGAAATTAAATATGTAGTGATTCGTGAAGGTGAGGAAAAAATGTCTTTTGCCAGCAAAAAAGAGGCCGATGCTTATGACAAAATGCTCGATCTGGCGGAAGTACTGAACGACTGGCTGGTTGAATGCCCGCTAACGCTTGACGAAGAGCAGCGCGATAGCATGGCGATGTGGCTGGCCGAACGCAAAGATACCCTCAACCATATTCTGCGCTCCGGTAAGCTGCCGGAAGCCGACGGCGCCGCCGAGGCGCCAGCCGATCGCGCAGAAGCAGCAGAAGAGGGCGACAAGACCGACGACGTCGTCGAATCTGAAGCCCCGGCGCCGGCGAAGCCGCGTAAAGCGAAAGCGGCCTGAGTTACGCTGCCGCCGCCAGCGCTTCTGGCGGCAGGCTCCCGCGCTTCCCGGCGCGACATTTGCTCATCTTTAGCTGCCGATAACGTTTCCTGACGTCGCGTCGTTTAGGCTGGTGGTATCGCTTATCGCGCAACGAGGAAATGTATGGCTAACTGGCTTAATCAACTACAGTCTCTGCTGGGTCAGCAGGGGCGGTCTTCTTCATCTGACGATCAACCAAGCGACAAAAATTTACTCCTGCCGGGCGCGCTCGGCGGGCTGGCAGGTCTGCTGGTTGCCAGTAAATCATCGCGCAAGCTGTTGGCCAAATACGGCACCGGCGCGCTGCTGGTGGGCGGCGGCGCGGTTGCGGGCAGCGTGTTGTGGAATAAATATCAGCAGAAGATGCGCGCCAGCGCGCAGCAGACATCGGCTGATGTCGCGCCCGCACAGGCGCCATCTCCTGCACCGGCCGAACTCGACGCCCGCAGCGAACGGCTGATTATGGCGCTGGTCTTCGCCGCCAAAAGCGATGGACATATCGACGACCGCGAGCGGGCAAATATTGAAGAGCAGCTGCGCGCGGCAAACGTCGACGTCCAGGGCCGGGTGTTAATTGACCGGGCGCTGGCGCAGCCGCTTGACCCGCAGAGCCTGGTCCACGGCATCAGCAGCGAGCAAGAGGCGCTTGAAGTTTACTATATTAGCTGCGCGGTCATCGATATTGACCACTTTATGGAACGCAGCTACCTCAATGCCCTCGGTGAAGCGCTGAAGCTACCGCAGGACGTGCGCAAAGAGATAGAACGGGATATACAGGCGCAAAAACAGGCCATAACGGCTTAAATCCGTACGTTTCGCTTGCATCGCTGGCGACTTTTGCCACCCTTATATATTGTGTAGTCACGTTACCCTTCAGGCTGCTTTGAGGCAGCCTGAAAATTTTACTACCCAATACAAGCCGCAGAAGAATAAGCAGATGCCACCAAAAGCGAAACGGATCCCCCATGCCATGACCTTACATGGCGACACGCGAATCGATAATTACTACTGGCTACGCGACGACGATCGCTCGCAGCCGGAAGTGCTTGATTATCTGCGCCAGGAAAATGAGTACGGCAAAAAAGTGATGTCTTCGCAAAGTAACCTGCAGGATAGGGTGCTTAAGGAGATTATCGACCGTATTCCACAGCGCGAAGTGTCGGCCCCCTACAGCAAAAATGGCTATCGCTACCGTCAGGTCTATGAACCGGGCTGCGAGTACGCGATTTATCAACGCCAGCCGGTAGTCAAAGAGGAGTGGGATGAATGGGACGTCCTGCTTGACGGCAACCAGCGTGCGGCCGGTAGCGAATTCTATACCCTCGGCGGATTAGGCGTTTCGCCCGACAATAGCCTGATGGCGGTGGCGGAAGACTATCTCTCCCGGCGGCAGTATAGCTTGCGCTTCTTTCCCTTAAACGACGACCGGCAATTTGCGGAAGTGCTGGAGAACGTGTCGCCTGATTTTGCCTGGAGTAATGATTCGCAGACCCTATGGTACGTGCGTAAACATCCCACCACGCTGCTACCGTATCAGGTCTGGCGCCACCGTCTGGGGACGCCGGCCAGTGCGGATGTTCTGGTGTATGAAGAGCAGGACGATACTTTTTACGTCAGCGTGCACAAGACGACTTCCCAGCAGTTTGTGGTGATTTATCTGGCCAGCGCGACCACCAGCGAAGTGCTGCTGCTCAATGCGGAAATGACCGACGCCGAGCCGGTCTGTTTTCTACCGCGGCGTAAAGATCATGAATATAGCCTCGATCACTATCAGCACGCTTTTTATCTGCGCTCCAATCGCGAAGGCAAGAACTTCGGTCTTTATCGCAGCACTCTGCGCGATGAGCAGCAGTGGGAGACCCTGATCGCGCCGCGTCACGAAGTGATGCTGGAAGGTTTTACCCTGTTTACCGATTGGCTGGTGGTGGAAGAGCGCCAGCGCGGGCTAACCAGCCTGCGCCAGATCAACCGTAAGACAAGAGAGTCCCAGGGCATTGCCTTTGACGATCCGGCCTATGTGACCTGGCTTGCCTATAACCCGGAGCCGGAAACCTCGCGCCTGCGCTACGGCTACTCCTCCATGACAACCCCGGATACGCTGTTCGAGCTGGATATGAATACCGGCGAGCGGCGGGTGCTGAAACAACAGGAAGTCAAAGGATTTGATGCCAGCCACTACCGCAGCGAGCACCTGTGGATCATCGCCCGCGACGGCGTTGAAGTCCCGGTCTCGTTGGTTTACCGTGATGAACATTTCCGCAAGGGCGCCAGTCCGCTGCTGGTGTACGGCTACGGCTCCTATGGCGCCAGCATGGACGCGGATTTCAGCGCCAGCCGCCTGAGCCTGCTCGACCGCGGCTTTGTATTCGCTATCGCCCATATTCGCGGCGGCGGCGAGCTGGGCCAGCAGTGGTACGAAGACGGCAAGTTTTTGTGCAAGAAAAATACCTTCAACGATTATCTCGACGTCTGCGATGCGCTGCTGGCGCAGGGCTACGGCGATCCGCGGTTTTGCTACGGCATGGGCGGCAGCGCCGGCGGTATGCTGATGGGCGTGGCGGTAAACCAGCGGCCGGAGCTTTTCCACGGCGTGGTGGCCCAGGTTCCCTTTGTGGATGTTCTTACGACGATGCTCGATGAGTCGATCCCGCTGACCACCGGCGAGTTTGAAGAGTGGGGGAATCCCCAGGATGAAGAATACTATCGCTATATGAAAAGCTACAGCCCGTACGACGGCGTTCAGGCACAGACGTATCCGCATCTGCTGGTCACCACGGGCCTGCATGATTCGCAGGTACAATACTGGGAGCCGGCAAAATGGGTGGCGAAACTGCGCGCGCTGAAAACCGACGATAACCTGCTGCTGTTGTGTACCGATATGGATTCCGGCCACGGCGGTAAATCCGGCCGTTTTAAAAGCTATGAGGGCGTGGCGCTGGAGTTCGCGTTTCTGATTGGCCTGGCGCAGGGGACGCTGCCGGGCCAGGCGGAGGTATAGCGCCGATTACTCCCCGAGATAGTGCTTCAGCGTCAGGCGCAGCTCGGGGCTCATGCGATCCAGGTTATTGAACAGCCAGCGCAAATAGCCAGGATCGTTTTCCGCCACTTCCGAGACCGGCTTACCGCGATATTTGCCGAAGGTAAAGGTGGAGAGCAGCGCCGGGCGGCCGGTAATGGTCGCCATCTCCTCAGGCGTCCAGCCGGAGGTGTTGATGATATCGAGCAGCAGGGCGGCGGTGATATAGCAATCATAAAGCGCCCGGTGATGATGCAGTCCCGGTGGCGTCGCGACGCTGAGCTTGCGCGATTTATACAGCCCCATATTGCTGTACTTGATGCCTGGCCACAGGCGGCGCGCCAGCTTCATCGTGCAGATCCACTCGCCCTGCATTTCCGGCAACACCCGGCGATCAAAGCTGGCGTTATGGGCGACATACCACGGGCTGCCCATATACAGCGGCACAATCTCCTCGATCCACGGCTTATCGGCGACCATCTCTTCGGTGATACGGTGAATCGCCATCGCCTGCGGGCTGATAGGACGATCGGGGCGAACCAGGTGGCTCATGGGATTGGTAATTTGTCCGTCGATGATATCTACCGAGGCGATTTCAACAATGCCTCCCTGCAATCCGCAGGTTTCTGTATCGATTACGCGCAGCATGGCTCGCTCCAGGCCAAAGAAACCAGCGTAATGCAATGCGCAGGTCTTGCCAACTCGGATGTCCGCAGAGGACGGGAATTATTTCTGTTTCGGTTCATAGGGCAGGCGAGAGAGCGAAACGGAGGCCAGCCGATGGGCAATCAGACGCTCGCGAAACCAGCCGCGCAGGTGTTCGGGCTGCTCTCTTTCGACAAGATCGGCGACCACCGGCATATTGTAGCGCTCTTTAAAGGCGACCCCCGCCGCAGCGAGATCGACGTTCACTTTGTCCATCTCCTCCTGGGATAATTTAGCCAGGTTCTTTTCCATCGGTTTCTCCTCTGATAATGCCGCAAAAAGTACTAAGCACGCGGCAAAAAGGCAAGTCTCAGACGCTTAGCTCGACTGCGCCATTATACAGGGTTATTCTCTGTGCTACATACATAACAAAAAGGAATGACAACTATGCCAATCATCGCCGGACGCGCCCTGCGTCTGTCTCTGTTTCTCGCCGGTTGCCTGACCTCCGCAGGCGCATTTGCCCACGCCCATTTGCAACAACCGCTGCCGGCCGCCGGTAGTGAGGTGGACGCGTCACCGCAGGCGCTGACCCTGAGCTTCTCCGAAGGCATCGAAACGCAGTTTAGCGGCGTCACCCTCACCGGGCCGCAGCAGAAAGCGATCCCCCTCGGCAAACCCGTCCGCAGCGACAACAATAAGGCCCAGCTCACGGTACCCGTCGAGCAGGCGTTGACGCCGGGCGCATATACCGTTGACTGGCACGTGGTCTCCGTAGATGGCCATAAGACGAAAGGACAATACACCTTTACCGTGAAGTAAGCCGATGCTCAGTGCCGTCTATGTCAGCCTGCGCTTTATCCATTTCATCACGCTGATGGTCGCTTTCGGCTGCCTGCTTTACGGCGCGTGGTGGGCGCCAGCGGCCTTGCGCCGTCTGATGATGCAGCGCTTTTATCCGCTAATGCGCCATTTACTGTTGGCTAGCGCGCTGTCGGCGCTGCTGATGCTGATGGCGCAGGGCGGCCTGATGGGTAACGGCTGGCCTGATGTCTGGCAGCCGGCCATCTGGCAGGCGGTGGCCGGGACGCAGTTTGGCGGCGTGTGGGTATGGCAAATTTTACTCGCCTTTGTGGCGTTGGCGGTGGTCTGGCTGAAGCCCCGACGCCCGGGACGTTTACTGCTGGTGCTGTTTTGCGCCCAGTTGCTGCTGCTGGCGGGCGTCGGACATGCCGCGATGAACGATGGCTGGCTGGGGATAGTGCAGCGGACCAATCATGCGCTGCATCTGTTTTGCGTGGCCAGCTGGTTTGGCGGTCTGCTGCCGTTTATCTACTGCCTTCGCCTGGCGCACGGCCGCTGGCGGCAGGCCGCCATATGCACCATGATGCGGTTTTCGCGCTACGGGCATCTGGCGGTTGCCGGCGCCATCGCCAGCGGCGCGGTAAATGCGCTGCTGATCCAGGGCGGGTTGATTAGCGCCTCGCCCTGGGGGCGTATGCTGTTGTTCAAATGTGCGCTGGTGGCGGCAATGGTGGCAATTGCGCTGGTGAACCGGTATGTTCTGGTGCCACGCATGTCGGCAGGCGGAACGCGAGCGGAGCAGCTCATCGTGCGCACCACGCAGATAGAGATTGCGCTGGGGGCGCTGGCGCTGTTTGCCGTCAGCCTGTTTGCCACCTGGGAACCTTTCTGAATAAACTGGTTAAATCATGAAAAAAATCGTTCTGACAATGTTGTTATTGGCAAGTTCTGGCGCTGCGCTGGCGGCGCCGCAGGTGATTACCGTCAGCCGCTTTGAGGTGGGTAAGGAGAGCTGGGCGTTTAACCGTGAAGAGGTGATGCTGACCTGCCGTCCGGGCAATGCGCTGTTCGCCATCAATCCCAGCACGCTGGTGCAGTACCCGCTAAACGACATCGCCGAGCAGCAGATGAAAGACGGTAAAACTAACGCGCAGCCGATTTCCGTGATCCAGATTGACGATCCGCAGCAGCCGGGACAAAAAATGAGCCTGGCGCCCTTTATTGAGCGCGCGCAGAAGCTCTGCTGATCGCTGCCTGCATCCCGCTGTATTTACATGAAAAAAACCGCCATCCCCCGATATCGGGCGTGGCGGTTTTTTGTTGGCATCAGCAATTTTGATACGAATTATTCGTCCACTTTTGTCACGGACTGGAAAACCTGACACGGTAAACTATTCTTATAAGGCAAGGCGACTTAGCCTGCATTAATGCCAACTTTTAGCGCACGGCTCTCTCCCAAGAGCCATTTCCCTGGACCGAATACAGGAATCGTGTTCGGTCTCTTTTTATCTATTTTTCACAAATCGCAGATTCCCTTGCAAAACCCCACTCGCTTTTTTCGGGGCTTTTTTCTTATACCACAACAATAATTTCCTAAACATTTCTTTTACAAAAAATCGTCTGCTAACGTTTTAGTAGCTAACGGTCACCAGTACGGTATCGGTATAGGTTCCGGCAGGCTGGTTACTCTGGGTCGGGTTTATCTTTAGGATATAGTTTGCGGGCTGCGCGGCGCCGGAGCCGGTCACGCTGAGATTGTTATTTTCCGTCCATGCGCTGCCGTTGGGCTGGTAAAACTGATACTGCAGCCAGGCGGTAGCCTGGTTCGCGATAGGCTGGCTCATCTGCCGCCAGTCGCCGACGCTGGCGTTGGTGCTGGCGAGGTTGACGGTATAGGCCGCGTTTTTCGTGCAGCGGATGGCAAGCTGGCCGCTGTAGTTGCTAAAACCGGACGGAAGGGCGGCAGAGGCAAATTCGACGTCCGGCGCGCTGTCGATATAGCAAACATTGGTCACCTTCACCGACACATTGACCGTTGAGGTCAGGGTGCCGTTATTCGGAATACATATCTTAATGCCCAGTAGGTCGAGCCCGACGTAGCAGAACCGGTACACCCAGGTGATGGTTAACACATCGCTATAGGTACCGGCGGGGACGTTGGCTCCCGGGGTGGTTCTGAAGTAGAGCGGCATGGTGCCGTCGCTTGAGTTAAATAAACCCAGCAGTTCGAGCAGCGTTGTTCTGGACCAGCTAATAACGCCCCCGTCCTGATAGGCCGGCGAGCACGAAGCGTCAGAACAGACGCTGTAAGGGATGGCGTCGCCCGCGCCATTAAGCAACCGCGGAACGCCGTTGCTCTTGTTGGCCGACGACAGGGTGGCGCTTAATGTGTTGGTTGAGTTCAGCGCCACCAGTTCCGGGGTACAGTAAAACCCTGCGCCAGCCATCACGCCCTGAGGCGCGCTGTTGAGGGCAAAGGAATCCACCGGTCCGATAACCGGCGCGCTGGTTTTGATGCTGCAAGCGGCCAGCGCGTTGCTCGTTAGCCCAAGGAGAAAGAGCAGCGCGCAGATCGGGAGGATACTTTTCAACTTGATCTCCACTGTTATGGATGACAGCTAACCGGACCTATCCGTTGCGGAACCGGCGTTGTTTCCGGGAGCGCAAAGCGCACGCGGCATGGAAACGCCCCGGCGTTGACTATGACTTCATTGTCGCGCGTGAGATGCGAGAACCAGGCGACGCCGTCGTAGCCCACCAGACCGCGCTGTTTGCTGTTCACTTCCTCGACGGGCGTACCGACCGGTAGCGGCTGTCCCTGAGCATCGACGAAGACAATGGTTGCCGAACGCACGCGGTTAACCGGGAATTCAACCAGCGCGCCGCTGCCTTCACGCACGGCGATGCGCTTCTCCACCGTCAGCGCTTCGGTGTCCGTTGGCAATGGCAGCGTATCGAGGGTGATTTTTCCCGGATACCACGCCGTCGCCCATGGGATCAGCAAATGGCCGTTTTTATCCGTCACGCCGACTTTGCGGTTTTCATAGTTCACCGCAATATTCGGGTAGTTACCGGTGGAGACAACGATAAACGCGTCGTTAATCTGCCGGGTGAAGAACAGACTGTTATCCATCAGCACCACCGATCCCGTGGCTTCAAACCAGCTGTGACGATCGTTGCGCGAGCCGTAGTAGCCTCCGCTCAACGTTGACACGCGGTTGATCCAGGTGAGATCCGCCTGGCTATAATTATCGCCGCCCACCGAATGGGCGAGGTTCCAGCCAAGCCCGCCTTCTGCCGGGGCGGAGCGGTTGAGGCTGATATTTTCGCCCCATTGACCGGAGCTGGCGCGCTGGCCGCTTAACTGCATAGAGCTTTGCGAATCGAAAGGGATGATGATCTGCAGCATGCTGGAGTAACTACCTTCTTGCAGATCGCGGTTTACGCTCAGGTTGAGGCTGCTGCTAAGCCACAGGCTACGGCTCCAGGAGAGGTTCAGCAGGCGGGTGCGCGAACGATCCTCGGCCTGGATATCAAAGTAGCCAATGCTAAAAGAACCGAGGGCGCTTCCCCACGGACTCAGGCTCAGCGTGGCCTGGTCTGACTGGCGGCTGAGCGTGGCGCTAGAGCCATAGGTGCTGAGGTTGTCGTAGCTGGCGCTGCGGCGGATATGCTGATAGTTCACTCCCCAGCTGTTGCCGTAGTAGGAGTAACCCGAGGTGAACTGGTTTCCGTCTCCTTCGCCGCGGCTGGCGCTGCCCGACAGGCTGAGGGTACCCAGATTTCCTACCCCAATATCGCCGCCTAGCCCGGCATTGGTTAATCCCTGACGGTCTTCGGTATGCGCCGAGAGCGTAAGCCAGTGGGTTAATCCATAGCGATAAATCGCGCTCACCGCGCTGGCGCCATAATCGGCATTCTTGATGCCGTAGTTGTTGCGCAGGGCACCAAGGGTGAAATCAAAATCGCTCAGGCCTTCCCGCAGGAGGGTATTGGAGACATAAAAAGGAACGCTGGTGGAGACCTGACGGCCAAGGGCGTCGGTGGTCACTACCGTCGCTTCGCCGGCGCCGCTGATCCACGGCACGTTGGTCAGCGTATAGGGGCCGCCATTAACCTGCGACGAGCTGGTTTTATAACCGTTAATAAACAGGTCGACGCTTGAAGGGACCGCCGCGCTGCCGGATAAGTTAAGCAGCGGATATGTCACCAGATCCGGGCGAACGCTGAAGTTGCGGCTTATGCGTAGCCCCCCCATGCGCACGGAACTGCTCCAGGTCAGGGCGTTACTGACCACGTCGCCGGCCTGGTAGCTTATCATCTGCTCGCTATCGCTGTATTTCCACAGGGTGTCGTAGCGCATATAGCCCTGCTGTTGATAGCCCGTTGCAGACCAGTTTTGCCGGATCGCGGCGTTATTGGAAAGGACGCCCGGCGGACCAAAAAGACGCGTTTCGGTGAAGGTGCTGGTGGTTTGCGTGCCGCCGGATGAAAAGAGGCTGTAAGCGTCGTAGTTAAATAAAATCCCCGGACTGCCGATCGCGGCCTGGTATTGTTGTCCCATGGTCTCCCCGATGCGCTGTTCGGGGAGCCACTGGTCCGGAACCTGAAGCTTAAGCACTTGCCCCGGCTGGTCGTATTCCACCTTAACCGAGGGGAGCGTCGTGACATCCACCAGCGCATCGTGGGTTTGCAGAGGAATATGCGCTTGCCTTAGAACGCTGGCCGCGACCCAGTAGTGACCAGCGTTGACCTTTACCGGAACGGCGTTGGCAAGGATATTGCCGTTGACCGATAAGCTGAGGTACAGCTCATACTCCTGCTTTTCGCCGTAGGATGCCGCAGGGGCGGGCAGTGAATCATAGGTCGCGGCGCAGGCCGTCACCGATGCCATCGCCAGCAGCCCTCCGGACGCCGTCCTTTTCAGGTCTCTCATTTTCAACGATTCGCCGGAATTTCCACCGCCTGACCGTTATCCGTTAATTTCGCGAACAGATGCATGCCTGATGGCACGGAAGACTTTCCGCCGCTCGGGAAACAGGCCTTTTTCTGCGCCAGAACGTAGCCGAGAAGGCCATTAGCCTGGGAAATTTGGCCTTTGCCGCTCGCGTTCGCCCAGTAAACCGTACTGAGCCTGGCGTGTTGACTGCCTCTATTCTCGATGCACAGCGTCTGGCGGTTATTTTGCTGCGCGAGCGACCAACGCAGCGTCGTCCTTACCGATTCGACTGAACCCGCGTTCTTTAGCGGCGCGAGGCCTTGCCCATAGGTAAACAGCGGCAGGACATAGCGCATGCGCATTTTCAGCCCTGCAGAGTTCTGTTCCGTCTGTGCTACCGGCTGCGCGGCTGGGATCTCATCGATAACAATGCGGTAGGACTGCTCTTTGCCGTTGGCGATGGGGGCGACGCGCATGAGCCGCACCAGCTGGCGCTGCCCCGGCGCTACCGTGGTAAAAGGGGGGCTGGCGACAACATCGCGCTGGTCGGCGTAGACGTCCGCTGACGCTTTTTGATCCCAGGCAAAAACGCGCAGCTGCAAATTAACCGGCGAACTGCCGCGATTCTCCAGCCACAGTTCAGAACCTTTCTCATGGCTTTCGATAGTTTGAAAGATCGGCCATACCAGGACGGAGCTTGCGGCCAGAACCGATGAGGGAAGAGATAAAGCGAATATAAACGGCGCAAATCTACAGCGAATCATAGTTAACCTGTGAATTATCTAATAGGTCAGCGTGACGGTGACCGTGTCGGTATAGGAGCCCACCGCCGGGAAGCCATTCGTGGCAAAAAGGCGGCCATAAACCGTGTAGGTTTGCGTGGTGCTCGGAAATGATGCGACGCTCAAGGCTTGCGTACTGTTGCCCCAAACGTTAGCGCGGTTGGCGTCCTGATAAAGCTGATACGCCAGGGTGTTGTTGTTGCCGTTCGACATGTAGCGCTGGCTGGCTGAGCCGCCGTTGACGCCATAGTCGAGGGCGATTGAAATAGCGGTGCCGGGCGTGCAGGTGACGATGATTGAGCCTGCGCCAGAGGTACTGGCGACATCAACGTTGCTGTATAGCGATGACAGGGTGCCAAAACTCAGGGTGCCGAAATCTGTTGTTTGGGAGCCGTCTCCGGCGCCAAGCGCGCAGCCTGCGGCGATCTGCGCGGAGACTTTAAACGTCTTCTGGACAACGGCGGCATGGGTGCCTGAGATAAAAAGCAGAATTAATGTAAGCCACTCGGGTCGAAGCATGACGCCCATTTTCCTTATGCGATTACCAGGTTAACGTCGCGGTGACGATGTCGTCATACACATCGGCCGTCGGCGCATTGACGCTCTGGTCTTCGGGGCGGATGCGGGCAAAAACAGGAATTGCCTGAGGATTGCCGGTGCCAACGATAGGTATCGTGCCGCCGGGCAAAATTTCATTACTGCGGGCGGCATCTGAATAGAGCCGATAGGCAATCTGCTGGGTACCGCCGGCGTTTTTCATATAGCGCAGCGCTGCATCGCCAAACTGGCCGCCGTCAAGCGTCAGGGTCGAGTCGAGGTCCTCGGTGCAGGTCACGGTTAGCGCGTTTCCGCCGCCGCTGCCGGTGACTTCCGCATCAATGGAGTTGGCGAGATCGCCATAGGCGCCGAAATTAATGTTGCCCCAGCGGTTATTCTCGCCATTGCGGACGTTCGATACGCTGCATCCGCTGCCGAGCGTCACCTGGACGCCAATCTGGCCGCTTAAGGATCCCGCTGCGAAAGCCGGTTGACTAATAACGATGGCGCTCAGTAAGCCGCCCAGCACACTGCGCGAGATGGTTTTGACGTTCATAGAGAACCTCTTAGTGGAAAGCCGCTGAAGAAAAACAACAATATAGTGATAGACGTTGGTCACCGGGTAACTGCCGCGGTTTTGTTGGTTAACGTATAACTACTCCTGCGGAATATGTGTAATTTTGTATTAATTGCTGACAATGTGTTTTTTATTAGTTTGTTATGCTGTGTTATTGTTATTTGTATGGAACTAAATGCTTTATGTTAATTAATTGTTGGTGTTATGTTTTTTATTTGTGTTTTCAAGGGGGCGTAAAAATAAGGTGATTTTTTTTAAATCACAATCTGGCGCAAACTTTGCAACAAAAAATCTGGACAAAAAGCCGGGCGTAGACACTGGGCACCGTTCAGTGAGGGAGAGGAGAAAACACCTGCACGAAATCAGGCCCATAGTGCAGGTGAAATGTACGGGCCAACATCGGAAGAGACCCAGTATACACATTTGTATGACAAATGAAATAATAGACAAGAAACGGCGTTAACTTTTTTAGCGGTTATTTTTCTGAGCGCTTGACGGGTTATTTCCGGATGAAAGGAAGACCGTAACTTACGGGATAAAAATAATCGGTAAGAATTTATTCCGGCGCGACGAAGGAGGGATACAGCCATGTTTCCAGAAAGCTCACCAGGAACCATATTTTCCCGCTAAAAATAAACCACAAAGCAGCGGCCAAAATAATCAGCAGGATAGCCAGCAGGAGTATTTCAGTTTTGCTCATAACTTCACTAGCCGTCCGTAAGGAATACAACGAAGTTATGATAGTAACTAAAGCGCCGTAGAAGATGCAAACGCCGTCGTGCTAAACGGCGTTGGTGAAACGGCTGGAGATCTAATCCATGAGTATCGCCATCTGAGCGGCCATATCATCCAGCAGTTGAAAGCGGCGACGATATTCAGCGCGCTTCTTGCTGGCGATGCTCTCAAGCGTCTTTCTTTCCAGCTGCAGCGGTAAGCGCCAGCGCCAGGCGCCGTCGGCGACGCCATCGATAGATTGCCAGAACTCATCGTAGCTGGCGTGAAAATGACGTCCTTTACTCAGCCGATAGCGCAGCGCGCGGAAGACGTGACCGTTATCGCTGACCCCGTAAATATGATGAACGTGGCAGCGCGCCGCCATCAACCAGATAAACTCCAGCAGCAGGCGTTTTGGGAACAGGCCGTAACAGGCGCGCGTCGCCCGCTTAATTACGTCATGCGGGATATTGCTGCGCGGCCCCTGCAGACCGCCGATGGTGAGCTGCCATTGCTCCTGCTGGCGGGTGACGCTAAAGGTCGCGCTGGCCAGCACGGTCTCATCGCTATCGCGCAGCCATAGCGTCGTCTCGCCCTCGCGTTCGGCTTTACCCGCCGAGGAGGCGGAGAGCGTAAACCGGCTGTCGTCTTTGCCCGTTAGCTCAAGCAGCGGCGTCTCTTTCGCGGCGGTCATGGCGCCCGCAAGGCGCGAGCCTCCCAGGGAATCGACGAACTGGTAGTGGCTGATAATGGCCTGCGCGCGCTGGCTGGCGTTTAATCCGCGGGTCAAATACTGGCGATGAACTTTGCCCGGCAGCGTCACCTGAGCGGCCAGCAGCTGATTGAAGTCCGCACGCGCCGCCAGGCTCTCCAGCATGCTGTGCGTTGGCGCATAAAATAATGCCGTGCGCAGCAAAAACTTAAGCCGGTAATGGCGTTGTTGCCAGATGGGGGCAGGGGTTAGCCGACCCATCACCAGATCGGCAATAAGATTTGGGCGTCGTTCAACTACGCTGGCTGAATGCAGGCTGTTATCCGTCACGATGAATACCTCGGAGTTATTTAGCCTCTATTCTATGGATATATCTCGGGGAGCTTAATACCTCGCCGGACTATATTTGCCTTTCGTTTAAAGTCGATTGAGGTGCCAATATTAAGGGCGTTGAAGTGACGGATTTTTCCTATAATTATGGCAGGAGGACATAATATGTATCAGCGCATTAACGGTTCCGCCTGGCGTAATATCTGGCTGGTGGGCGACCTGCACGGCTGTTTCGCATGTCTGATGGCGGCCCTTCGCGAGCGCAGGTTTGACCCTTATCAGGACCTGCTTCTCTCGGTGGGCGATCTGATCGATCGTGGGCCACAAAGCGCGCAATGCCTGGATTTACTGCGCTATCGCTGGGTTTGCGCGGTGCGTGGAAACCATGAGCAGATGGCGCTGGAGGCGCTTGCGGGCGGCGACATGCGGCTCTGGGAGATGAACGGAGGCGGCTGGTATACGCAATCTCCGCAGAACCAGAGGCGGCGCCTTGCGGAGCTTATCGCCTCCTGCCGCGACCTACCGCTGATTATCGAACTCCACAGCGGTGGGCAGGTGCACGTGATTGCCCATGCTGATTACCCCGCCGCGGTATATCGCTGGCAGTGCGCCGTCGATGAGCATCAGGTGTTGTGGCGTCGGCAGCGGCTTACCGACCATTTCGCCGGGCGACACGGCGCGATTGCCGGCGCCGATCATTTCTGGTTCGGCCATACGCCGCTCCAACGGCGCTACGACAGCGATAACCAGCATTATATCGATACAGGGGCCGTATTTGGTGGAGAGCTAACCCTGGTGGCGCTACAGCTGGCGGGCTAAAAATCGCTGTATTCTCGGGCGGGGAGCCAGAAACTGTCGATAAAATCTTCTACCGGAAAGCAGCCGCCGTGGCGTATCCGCTGATCGTCCATGGCGGTTATGCACTGCCGCTCGTTATCGTAAACATCAACAACGATATCTTCACAGCCGCCGTCCAGGTAACAAATAAACAGTACTAAGGCAAACATCCTGGCCTCATATCCTGAAAAACATATTGTTAAGTGTAGGAGATGTCGGAAAAGCGGGGAAATAAATAACCCGTCTCAGGCGACGGGTTCATTTGAATCAGGCGAGGCGCATGATCCAGGCATCGGACTGGCGATCGTAGTGCTTACGGTAGAGGACGGAATGTTCACCATCAAGTATGGCGGGCACGCTGGTGTCCGCGTCCCATGCATCAAGCTGCATGCATAAATCCGGATCGGATTTGCAGGGAATGCTTAACGTTCGCTCTCCCTGCTGTTCGCCGTGCAGTTCGGCGTCGTCTATTTCAAACGCGCCGATACGTACGCTGGTTTTACTCATAAATTCACCCCGTTTGTCTGCTAATTTGTGGTACGACCAGTTGAGGCCGACATTTTTCAGCGTAGACAAACGGGCGTAAAGCGCCAGTGAAAAAGTGCTGTTTTTCGAGGCGCCATCACGCTTTTTTGCTAAAAAGCTTACCGTCGCGCACCAGTTCGCGGGGATAGCTGTTTTTTAAACGCGACCCGACTTTTTTCGCCAGCCCGAGCGGCGCGCCCTGATAGGTGACAATCGCATCATCCTTCTCCGGGAGCGTTTCCGGATAGACGTCGCGACCGCGGTACCACTCTTCCGCTTCGGCCTGAGTTAGCGCAAAGGGCGCGGCCGGCGCGGCAAGCGCAATCACCGCTTCGTGCTGCCAGCGGTAGCCTTTGTTGTGGGTTTCGGCGAGCCGGATCCCGATGCGGGAAAAGCGCACTTTACCGAACAGCGCTTCGAGCGCCTGCGGGAAGAGCCAGATTTCTTTATCACGCTGCCAGAGCGTATGCTCGGCGCTCCACTGCAGACCGACCGTGGCGGCGGCGGCAATAACGGCGGCGGATTCGCGGGTTTTAAGCGGCGTGAAGGGGAATTTCCCGACTTTATAGCCCGGCGCCGGGAGCGGCTCAATGGCGGCGGTTTTGCGTAAGCGGGCGACGAAGAACCCTTCGCAGTCAAAAATCTGCGGAAAGACGTGCAGGAAACCCTCGTCGGTCAGCGCTTCGCTGGCCTGGGGGAACAGCGAGCCGAGCGGCAGAACTTGCACCGCCTGCGGATAACGCGCTAGCAGCCCGTTGACCACCTCTTCGTTTTCTTGCCGGTTCAGGGTGCAGGTGGAGTAAACCAGCGTCCCGCCGGGGCGAAGGGCGTGAAACGCGCTGTCGATAAGTTCTCGCTGGGTTAGCGCGATCTCCGCGTTGCTTTCCGGTGACCAGTTTTTCAGCGCATCGGGGTCTTTACGTACTACCCCTTCGCCGGAGCAGGGGGCGTCGAGCAGGATCGCGTCAAAGCATTCCGGCAGCGCGGCGCCGAATACCCGACCATCGAAATGGGTCAGCGCCACGTTGCTAATTCCGCAGCGGCTGATATTGGCGTGCAGGACTTTAACCCGGCTGGCGGAATACTCATTGGCCAGAATGCCGCCTTCATTGCCCATGCGCGCGGCGATTTGCGTGGTTTTAGAGCCCGGCGCGGCGGCGACATCCATCACCCGCTGCGGCGTTTCACCATCGGCAAACAGCGCGGCGACCGGCAGCATGGAGCTGGCTTCCTGGATATAAAACAGCCCGCTAAGATGCTCGGCCGTGCTGCCCAGCGGCAGGTCGTCTTCGTCTTCACGCTCGATCCAGAAACCCTCTTCGCACCACGGAACCGGCGTGAGCTGCCAGCGATAGGGGGCTACCAGCTGCAAAAAATCAGCCACCGTGATTTTCAGCGTATTGACGCGAATGCTCCGCCGCAGCGGGCGCTGGCAGGCGGCGATAAAGTCGTCAAAAGAGAGATGCGTCGGCATGGCCGCACGCATTTGAGCGAGGAATTCTTCAGGAAGATAGACAGCGTTTTGAGCCACGGGGAGCGCACCACAAGGAAAAAAGGGGGCGTAGTTTACCATAAAGGCTCCGGCGGCGGACACCGGAGCCTGTTATGCTTAGCGCGGCAGGGCGGTGCCCCATTCGCGCCACTCTTTCGGTTCGCTCTCCAGCAGCAGGAAGTGTTTGCCATCCTGCGCTTTCGGCGCCAGCGGCGTACCCGGAGGCGTGGCAAACGCGATACCGCCGCGAATGAACTGATTAAAGGTACCGGTTTTCACCACCCCGCCAATCAGGCCAAAGTCGAGGCTATAGCCGGAAGCCAGCCAGAACACCGAGTTGTTGCGCACCAGATACTGATAACGCTTGCTGATTCGCAGCTGTACCATCACGCGATCCGACATCGAACCGAGCATCAGGCCGGTCACCGTGCCCACTTCGAGCCCGCGGAACAGTACCGGCGTGCCGATACCCAGCGAACCCGCTTCCGGTACTTCGACGATAATGCTCAGGCCGTCGATATAGCGTGAATCACTGATCGTGGTTTCCTGAATTTCGAAATCACGACGCGGTGAACCGCGGCCAGGCTCGACGTTGATATAGGCCTGGAAAAGGGTATCCAGATGTTCAACGCCCGCCGCGGAAATCTGCGGCGTAATCACCGAGAAACGCGTTCCGGCGCGGGCAAAGGTGTTGACGTATTCCGGGTAGAGCACCGCTTTCGCCTGCACTTCGTTTTTCGCGGTAATTAAATTCAGCGACTGGATCTGACCAATATCGATCCCCAGATAGCGAATCGGCATCCCTTCGGCGATTTTACCGGCGTCGAAGGCGTGCAGGGTTATCTGCCCACCCACCGCGCGAGCGGCGGTTTCCGACGCATACAGCACCCGTTTGTTATCGATCCGCGCGCTGGCGCTGGCGCCGCTGAGGTTATCAAAGCTAATCGCGCCCTTCAGCGCGCGGGAGAGCGGGGAAGCCTGCACCGTCAGACCGCTGCCGTTAAGCTGCACTTTGGCGCCGCCTTCGGCCCAGAACACGCTGTTGCTGGTCAGCAGATGGCGATACTCCGGTTTGATATGGATATTGATCTCAAAGGCGTTTTTGCGCGGCTGAACGGTGATGATCTCCCCGACCGCAAATTTACGGTACAGCACCACGGAGCCGGCCTGCACGTCCGGCAGCGTCTCGGCTGAGAGCGTAAGCGTGGTGGTTGGCAGATCGCTCATGCTGTTTTCCAGCGCCTTTTCCTGGTTTGCATACAGCGGATAGCGGCTTTGCATCGCCCCCTTGTCGCCCGGAATAATGCGGATCCCGCCGTTGACCCATTCGCTGGCGCTGGCGCCGAGGAACTGCACGCCGTCAATGCCGACTTTGACGTCAATCCGGCTGTTGACCACGAATTTGCTATCGCCGCGAACCAGTGAACGGTACTCCGGCATAATCGCCACCTGGAACGTGACGCCATCGGCGTTCAGCTTGCGCTCCAGAACCTGACCAATCTGTACGCCGTGCAGAATGAGCGGCTGCCCGGCGTCGATACCGTAGCTCTCCGGCGCGGTGAGCGTGACGGTCGTGACATCCGGTTCTTCCAGAATGGATTTATCGGCAGGCAGTACCGCAAACTGGTTACGCGGCTCACCTTCACCGGGGACCAGTTCAAAGGTAGTGCCAGTCAGCAGGGCGCTGACGCTGGGGTTATCCAGAGAGATTTTCGGCTTCTTCATCTGAATCAGCGTCTTCTCGCGCAGCAGGCTGACAACGCTCGGATCGACGGTCATTTCGCCGGTCACTTTCCCGTCGGAATTGAGATTCATCTTGCTGAGCTGGCCAACCTCGAGACCCTGGTACATCAGCGGCGTAGAGCCGGCTTTTAAGCCCGCGCCGTCGGGAAGATCCAGTTTGACCACCACCCCACGCTGGCTGTGCGCCAGGTCTTCATATAAATGATAATCCGTGTTCTGCTGAGCCTGCGCAGAGTCATCGGGGGAATCAAAGGCGATGGCGCCGTTCACCAGCGCCGAGAGGCTATCCAGCTGGACCTTCGCGCCGCTCAGGCTGACATCTGCTTTCACGCCGGAGACGTTCCAGAAACGGCTCTCTTTTTTCACCAGGTTCGTGAAACGGCGCTCGATCAGTACGTCAATCGTGACGCCCTGATTGTTCGGGTTAATAGCGTAGTCATACACTCGGCCGACCGGAATTTTGCGGAAATAGACCAGCGAGCCGCTGGTTAACGAGCCCAAATCCGCTGACTTGAGATGAATCATCAGCTCGCCGTTATTGATGTGATACTTCGGCTGGGTGTCGAGAGCGACAAAGTGATCCTCAGGCTCGCCCTGGCCGGGCATCATGCCGATATAGTTGCCGCCAACCAGCGCATCGAGGCCCGACACGCCGGCAAGAGAAGCTTTCGGCGTCACCAGCCAGAACTGCGTCTCCTTGCGCAGCGCATCTTTCATATCGCCTTTGACGCTGGCTGAAACCTCAATTTTACTCAGATCTTTACTCAGCGAGATATTCTCGACCGTACCGACTTCTACCCCCTGATAGCGGATAGGCGTGCGCCCAGGAACGATACCGTTGGCCGACTGGAAGTCGATAACGATCGTCGTACCGCGATCCTGATAGCTGGTCCATATCAGCCAACCGGCAATCAGTAGCGCAATGACCGGCAGCAGCCAGAAGGGCGAAATGCGGCGTTTAGTTTTAATTTTGGCTTCAGTCGGCGAAGCGGGCGTTTCCTGACTCATGTGCGTCCCAAAGTAAGCGGCTGTCCAGCCATTCAACAGCAAGGATAGTTAATATTACCGCGGCGCCAAAATAGACCGCGGCGGGCCCCATCGTAAACGCGAGGAGCTGATCGCGGTTGATCAGCGACATGGTTAATGCGATGACAAAAAGATCCAACATAGACCAGCGGCCGATCCAGGTAATCAGCCGCAGCAGCAGGATGCGGGTACGTAACCCCTGTTCACACTTGAATTGTATGCTGACCAGCAGGGTAAACAATACAATAACTTTGGTGAATGGGACCAGAATACTGGCGATGAACACCACTCCGGCGATGGCCACGTTGCTGCTGGCCAGCGACATAATGCCGGAAAGAATGGTGTCGTCCTGGCGCGCGCCGTTGACGTAGATAATCGAGATCGGCAGCAGGTTGGCAGGCAGCAGGAAAACCATCGACGCGATCAGCGCGGCCCAGCTCTTTTGCAGGCTTTGGCGGCGCCTGTGGCGCAGGGGCGTGTGACAGCGGCGGCAGCGCCCGCGGGAATCACGATGTCCGGTATAATGACAGCCGAGACAAACCTGGAGATTATTGTCCGGCCGCAGCGCCGGGCGCTGGGGATAAAAACGCTCCCACAGCTCCTCAACGTTCATATGAATAAGCGTCAGGATGCTGAGCAGGGTGAGCGCGATATAGGCGATAAGCCCGATGCCGGGCTGCAGAAAGGCGTAATCTTGTACTTTGATTGAGGCGACGCCGATACCGACCAGGTAAATATCCAGCATCACCCACTCTTTGAGCCGCTCCAGCATCAGCAGTATCGGGCGCAGATTCATGCCCAGCACGTTACCCAGCCACAGGTAGGCGATTGAGACGACCAGCAGCACCGGCGCGACGACCGCGCAAAACAGCACCATCGCCGCCGTGAGCGGATCGCCCTGGCCGGTCATTTGCCAGATGCCCTGAAGGACGTTAGCGTCGATGCGCACGCCTAAGAGATGTAAGCGCAGAAGCGGTTCGCTCCAGGCAAAAGGCATCAGCAGCAGCATCGCGATCGCCATGCTGCCCAGCCGGGTAAGCGACCAGTCGCGGCCATCGCGCACTTTGGCGTTGCAGCGAGGACACCAGGCGCTTTGATTCTTTTTGAGGACCGGTAAACGAAACAGCAGATCGCACTGCGGGCAGCGCTGATAGTGTGCGTGCTCAACAGGCGCGCTGACCGAGTAGACGATCATTTTTTTTGCTGGCGTAATCCTGGGTGTTTTTAGTGGCATTTATAGCTTACAGAAATGAGTGTATCTCTCTATCTTAACTCAGGAATGAATTCATCTTGAGCATGAATGCATTTAAAGCTTATTTTATTAGGCTGTAAGTGTAAGGTAGTAAGACAACTAAGCGAATAAATAATGAACAAACAAGAATTCTACGCGGATCTGAACCGCGATTTTCAGGCGTTAATGGCAGGCGAAACCAGTTTTCTGGCCATGATTTCAAATACCAGCGCGCTGCTGTTCGAGCGGCTGGCTGAAGTGAACTGGGCCGGTTTTTATCTCCTGGAAGGCGATACGCTGGTCCTTGGCCCGTTCCAGGGCAAGCTGGCCTGCGTGCGGATTCCGGTAGGGCGCGGCGTATGCGGCGCTGCCGTTGCGCAGAATCGCGTGCAGCGGGTAGAAGACGTTCACGCCTTTGATGGTCACATCGCCTGCGACGCCGCCAGTAATTCGGAAATAGTCTTCCCGTTACGGGTGAACGATCGGACTATCGGCGTGCTGGATATCGATAGCACGGCCCATTCCCGCTTCACCGCTGAAGATGAGCAGGGGCTGGCAGAACTGGTCGCGCATCTGGAAAAACTCATTTCTGCGACTGATTATCAAAAAATATTCACCCGCGTCGCAGGATAATCAACGGATAACGTAGCATTTACCGATGACGTCATTATAATGACGCCTGTTCATGCCTGCGGCTTGTTGGCTACGTCCGTTGTAATCAGGAAATTTCATGGAAAATCAACCTAAGTTGAATAGCAGTAAAGAAGTCATTGCGTTTCTGGCCGAACGCTTCCCTCAGTGTTTTAGCGCTGAAGGCGAAGCTCGCCCCCTGAAAGTCGGTATTTTTCAGGATCTCGTTGAGCGCGTTGGCGGAGAGATGAATCTCAGCAAAACCCAACTTCGCGCTGCACTGCGTCTTTATACTTCGAGCTGGCGCTACCTGTACGGCGTTAAGCCTGGCGCAGTCCGCGTTGACCTCGACGGCAACCCGTGCGGCGAACTGGAAGAGCAGCATGTCGCTCACGCCCGCCAGCAGCTTGAAGAAGCAAAAGCCCGCGTCCAGGCGCAACGTGAAGCGCAGCAAGCGAAAAAACGCGAAGCCGCCGCCGCTGGCCAGCCGGAAGAGGGGGCTCGTCGCGAGCGTAAACCTCGTCCTCAGGCTCAGGCGCGTCGTAAAGAAGGCGCTGAGCAGCGTAAACCGCGCCCGGCACCAGCAGCTAAAGCGCCGCGCGAAGAGCGTCATACCCCTGTATCAGATGTGTCTGTATTGACCGTTGGCCAGGCACTGAAGGTGAAAGCAGGTAATAATGCAATGGACGCCACCGTCCTGGAAATCACCAAAGATGGCGTTCGTGTACAGCTGACTTCTGGTATGTCAATGATTGTACGCGCAGAACACCTGGTGTTCTGAAACGGAGGCCGGGCCAGGCATGAACAAATTCTTTAAGCTCACCGCGTTGGCGGGCCTGCTGGTAATCGCAGGCCAGTCGTTCGCCGTGGACGATATAACCCGGATTGATCAAATCCCCGTGCTGAAAGAAGAGCCGCAGCACGCAACGGTGAGCGAGCGCGTGACATCGCGCTTTACCCGTTCCCACTACCGTCAGTTCGATCTCGACAATGCCTTTTCGGCAAAAATTTTCGATCGTTATCTGAACCTGCTGGATTACAGCCATAACGTGCTGTTGGCCAGCGACGTGGCGCAGTTTGCCGCGAAAAAGAATCAAATCGGCGATGAGCTGCGCAGCGGGAAGCTGGACGTTTTTTACGACCTGTATAACCTGGCGCAGAAACGTCGTTTCGAGCGTTATCAATATGCATTGAAAGTGCTGGAACGTCCGATGGACTTTGCCGGCAATGATAACTTTAACCTTGACCGCAGCAAGTCGCCCTGGCCGAAAGATGAAGCCGAGCTGAATGCGCTGTGGGATGCCAAGGTGAAGTTCGATCAGCTCAGCCTGAAGCTGGCGGGCAAAGATGATAAAGAGATTCGCGAAACCTTAACCCGCCGCTACAAGTTTGCCATTCGCCGTCTGGCGCAAACCAACAGCGAAGATGTTTTCTCACTGGCGATGACCGCCTTTGCGCGTGAAATCGACCCGCATACCAACTATCTCTCACCGCGCAATACCGAGCAGTTCAATACCGAAATGAGCCTGTCTCTCGAAGGTATCGGCGCGGTATTGCAGATGGATGACGACTACACGGTGATCAATTCGCTGGTGGCCGGCGGTCCTGCGGCGAAGAGTAAAGCCATCAGCGTGGGTGACCGTATCGTTGGCGTCGGCCAGCCGGGTAAAGGCATGGTTGATGTGATCGGCTGGCGTCTTGATGACGTGGTCGCGTTAATCAAAGGTCCAAAGGGCAGCAAGGTTCGCCTGGAGATCCTGCCTGCGGGTAAAGGCGCGAAAACGCGGATTGTTACCCTCACGCGCGAACGCATCCGTCTTGAAGACCGCGCGGTTAAAATGACCGTCAAAACCGTCGGCAAAGAAAAAGTTGGCGTGCTGGATATCCCGGGTTTCTATGTTGGCCTGACGGATGACGTGAAGGTTCAGCTGCAGAAGCTGGAGAAACAGAACGTCAGCAGCATCGTTATCGACCTGCGCAGCAACGGCGGCGGAGCGCTGACCGAAGCGGTTTCGCTTTCTGGTCTGTTTATTCCATCCGGTCCGGTTGTTCAGGTGCGCGATAATAACGGTAAAGTGCGCGAAGACAGCGATACCGACGGCGTGGTGTACTACAAAGGCCCGCTGGTGGTGCTGGTCGACCGTTTCAGCGCCTCGGCTTCTGAAATTTTCGCCGCCGCGATGCAGGACTACGGTCGCGCGCTGATCGTCGGGGAGCCGACCTTTGGCAAGGGGACCGTCCAGCAGTACCGTTCGCTGAACCGTATCTACGATCAGATGCTGCGTCCTGACTGGCCGGCGCTGGGCTCCGTACAGTACACCATTCAGAAATTCTATCGCATCAATGGCGGTAGTACTCAGCGTAAGGGTGTGACGCCGGACATCATGATGCCGACCGGAACGGAAGAGCGTGAAACCGGTGAGCAGTATGAAGATAACGCGCTACCGTGGGACAGCGTCAATGCGGCAACCTACGTGAAATACGGTGACCTGACGCCGTTTGGGCCGGAGCTGCTCAAACGTCACGATGCGCGTATCGCTAAAGATCCTGAATTCCAGTACATCATGAAGGACATTGCTCGCTATAACGCGATGAAAGACAAACGCAACATCGTCTCCCTGAACTACGCGCAGCGTGAAAAGGAGAACGAAGAAGATGATGCGATTCGTCTGGCCCGCGTTAACGATCGCCTGAAACGCGAAGGCAAGCCGTTACTGAAGAAGTTGGAAGATCTGCCGAAGGATTACCAGGAGCCCGATCCGTATCTTGATGAAACGGTTCACATTGCGCTCGACCTGGCCCATGAGGAAAAGGATCGGCCCGCGGTAGAGCCCCCGGCCAGTAAATAAATCCCCAACGGGCACAATAATTTGTGCCCGTTTTCTTTTCCGTCCTTGCCAACTCTGACGGCCTGAATTCAACAAAATGTCAACGCTTTTGCCCAGCGTCAGCAATATGCTACAAAATGTAAAGTTGTGTCTTTCTCGTGACTTAGCGGGGCCTGATGGTTGAAAATTGGCGTCCTACCCATACCATGTGGGTAATCGCATAGTGCGTTTTGTTAAATCGAGGTTAAAAGAAAATTATGATGCGAATCGCGCTTTTCCTGCTGACCAACCTGGCAGTGATGGTGGTGTTCGGGCTGGTGCTAAGCCTGACGGGAATTCAGTCAAGCAGCATGACCGGGCTGCTGATCATGGCGCTGTTGTTTGGTTTCGGCGGTTCAATCGTTTCGCTGCTGATGTCGAAATGGATGGCGCTGAAATCGGTGGGTGGGGAAGTCATTGAGCAGCCGCGTAATGAAACCGAGCGCTGGCTAATGAATACCGTCGCGCAGCAGGCGCGGCAGGCGGGCATTGGTATGCCGCAGGTGGCTATCTACCATGCGCCGGATATTAACGCCTTTGCGACCGGCGCGCGCCGCGACGCGTCGCTGGTGGCCGTCAGTACCGGGCTGCTGCAGAACATGAGCCGTGATGAAGCGGAAGCGGTCATTGCGCATGAGATTAGCCATATTGCCAACGGTGACATGGTTACCATGACGTTGATTCAGGGGGTGGTGAACACCTTCGTTATCTTTATCTCGCGCGTTATCGCGCAGATTGCGGCGGGCTTTCTCGGCGGCAACCGGGATGAAGGTGAAAACAGCAACGGCAACCCGCTGATCTATTTTGCGGTCGCTACGGTGCTGGAGCTGGTATTTGGTATTCTGGCGAGCATCATCACCATGTGGTTCTCCCGCTACCGCGAGTTCCATGCCGACGCCGGTTCAGCAAAACTGGTCGGGCGTGAGAAAATGATCGCCGCGCTGCAGCGCCTGAAAACCAGCTATGAGCCGCAGGAAGCCAGCAGCATGATGGCGTTCTGCATTAACGGTAAAGCGAAATCCATGAGCGAGCTGTTTATGACTCACCCGCCTCTGGATAAGCGTATTGAAGCCCTGCGCAGCGGCGAATATCTGAAGTAACGCTCTGTTCCCGGCTGTAATAAAACAAAAATCCGCAACCTTCGGGCTGCGGATTTTTTTATGTCGATTAAGGGCTACAGCCTGGCGCGCGGCTGCGTGACGCGCAGCCCGCTGACGGCCGCGGCGACAACGGCAAGGATCCCGGCCAGCATAAGAGCGGTGTGGGTTCCGCTATTTCCTGACAGATTAAACAGCAGCGCCACCAGCGCGGCGCCGGTACTCTGCCCAAGCAGGCGCGCGGTCCCCAGCATGCCGCTTGCGCCGCCGCTACGATGAGCCGGCGCTGAAGAGACGATGGTGTGATTGTTGGGCGACTGGAACAGACCAAAGCCCGCGCCGCAGAGCGCCATGCGCCAGATAATATCCAGATCCGTGGGGGCGGAGGGCAGTAAAGCCAGGCCGAACAGGCCGCAGGCCATGACGAGAAGGCCAATCGCGCCCAGCAGCCCGGCGTGAACTTTCTCAATCAAATAGCCTGCCAGCGGCGCCATCACCATGGTGGCCAGCGGCCACGGCGTCAGCAGCAGACCGGTTTCCACCTCGCTGCGTCCCATCATTGACTGCAGGAAGAACGGCAGTGAAACCATGGCCAGCATCTGGGCGCAGAAGGAGCATATCGAGGTACAAATTGACAGAGAGAATAGCGAGATACGCAGCAGGTCAATCGGCAGCAGGGGGACCGGCATCCTGAGCTGACGGCGGACAAAAAAGAATCCGACGACCAGCATGGCAACGATCTCCGCCGCAACCAGTTCGCCGGACTGGCCCTGGGCGAAACCGCCGAGCGCGGTAATCAGTAAACCAAAGGTGAGGGCATTCATGATCGCGCTCGGCAGGTCGAAGCGGGTGACCTTGCTGCGGCCCGCGTTGGCGGGCAGATAGCGAATCGCGAGGAGCAGGGAAATAATGCCCAGCGGAACGTTAATCAAAAACAGCCATTGCCATGAAGCCATCGAGAGAATCGCGGCGGCGATGGTCGGTCCCGCCGCGGAGGAGACCGCCACCACGAAAGAGTTGATCCCCATTCCGCGGCCGAGAAAACGCTGGGGATAAATCAGGCGAATAAGGGCGGTGTTAACGCTCATCAGCGCCGCGCCGCCGAGGCCCTGCGCCACGCGCGCCAGGGTCAGCATTTCCAGGCTTGTGGAGAGGGCGCAGGCCAGCGACGTGAAGGTAAAAAGCGCCAGGCCGATTTTATAAATACGCCGATAGCCGACCATATCGCCGAGGAAAGAGAGCGGCAGCAGCGCGATAACAATGGCGATTTGGTAGGCATTCACTATCCAGATAGAGGATGCCGGGGACGCGTTTAAATCGCTGGCGATGGTCGGCAGGGCGACGTTGGCGATCGCGCCATCCAGCACCGCCATCGACAGGCCTAATACAATGGTCAGAATGGCACCGTAACGCTGCGGTAAAGGCAGCCCATCGGAGAGTTTTTTATCCATGTGAGGTCTGTATCTTATCGGGGACTATTAACTGGGTAATAATTTTAGCATTGATTATTCAGCGGCATGTCGCAGATTTGTAACGAATAGGCAGAAGAACGATTGCGGCTCGCGGGATGCGAATTTATAATAAAAACCGGTTCTAATTTTTATAAAACAGTTGCGATGAGGTGATAAATGGCAGTTGCAGATTTGGATAAACAGCCAGATTCTGTCTCTTCGGTATTGAAGGTTTTTGGCATCCTGCAGGCGCTTGGCGAAGAGCGTGAAATTGGCATTACCGAACTGTCCCAGCGCGTCATGATGTCAAAAAGCACCGTTTATCGCTTTTTGCAGACCATGAAATCGCTGGGGTACGTGGCTCAGGAAGGCGAATCCGAGAAATATTCTCTGACCCTGAAACTCTTTGAACTTGGCGCGCGGGCTTTGCAGAACGTTGATTTGGTACGTAGCGCTGATATTCAGATGCGCGAGCTTTCACGCCTGACGAAAGAGACCGTCCACCTGGGCGCCCTGGATGAAGACAGCATCGTTTACATCCACAAAATCGACTCAATGTACAATTTGCGCATGTACTCGCGCATTGGGCGTCGTAACCCGCTGTACAGCACCGCGATCGGTAAAGTGCTGCTGGCCTGGCGCGATCGTTCCGAGGTTGAGCAGATTCTGGAAGGCGTGGAGTACAAACGCAGCACCGATCGGACCATCACCAGCACCGAAGAGCTGCTGGCGGTTCTGGATAAGGTCCGCGAGCAGGGATATGGCGAAGATAACGAAGAGCAGGAAGAAGGGCTGCGCTGCATCGGGGTGCCGGTTTTCGACCGCTTCGGCGTGGTTATCGCCGGTCTGAGTATCTCTTTCCCGACGCTGCGTTTCTCGGAAGAGCGCCTGAACGAGTATGTCGCGATGCTGCATACGGCGGCGCGTAAAATTTCCGAACAGATGGGCTATAACGATTATCCGTTCTGATTTGTGCGTGAATCGGGCTACAGAATCTGTAGCCCGCTCGCGACTAGCCGTTATCAACCACCGTGGCGCTTTTACGCAGAATAGGGCAATCGGTGATGCCGATAATACCGCTGCTGGAATGAACATACTGTGCGGTACTGATGCCGCGAGCCGTGAGATATTTACACTGCAATCCCAGCCCCCCGGCGTTCTCACTGCTGCCCATTAATACGCCGTAACCGCTTAATAACACGCCAATCCACAAGATAGCCAGCACCACAATGGTACGAATGATCAATCGCATTGTTGCCTCATTATTTGTATTATCCTTGCGTCCATTCTGGCATGAACACCAGTTGAAACAAGTCTATGATTCCTAAACTTGCCTTTCGTATTACAGTTAGCCGCGGTTTAAGAAGGTCATGTTATCCTGGCGACATCTGATACTGATGCGGAGTGTGGAGTGAAAAAATTACGGTGGGTTTTGCTGACAGTCATCATTGCAGGTTGCTTACTGCTATGGACTCAGATGCTTAACGTAATGTGCGATCAGGATGTACAGTTCTTCAGCGGCATCTGCACTATCAATAAATTTATTCCCTGGTAAGACATTTTTAATATGATTGATTTTCTTCTGCTGCGCGGGTGGTAGAATGAGCGCCTTCTCTTTGAGGTGGTGAAATGAGTGAGTTACTAAATCCTGGGATTGTAAGCCTGGCATCCGTGGCGCTTTCTGTTGTGCTGCTGCTTGTCGGCCTGTTGTTATGGTTTTTTGTTAATCGTGCCAGTTCGCGCGCCAATGAGCAGATAGCGCTGCTGCAGGCGCTGCTGGATCAGCAAAAGCGGCAAAACGCGCTGCTGCGCCGTCTCTGTGAGGCCAATGCGCCTGAGAAGGAGATCGCCGCTGAACCTTCAGTAGCCGAAAAGGGAAAAGGCGACGACGATTTCATCCGTCTTGTTGCAGAGCGCTGATCCGACCGACAGGTGCGCACGTTTGCGGTGTGCGCCTGTATCTCACCCGGTTGTATAACTTATTCTTATCTATAAAACCTCTTCAGCTTTTTTTCGCACGCACGGGCCAGCGGAAGCGGCTTTCCCACTCCGCCTTATATTGCTTTGTTTAATTAATCAAATAAAAGAATAGTCGGACTTCGCTGTCATCAGCTCTTCATTATTGTCGTGGAATATTAGTATAGACAATATTTTAAGCTCTTCAATTTACGCGTTTCGATATTATGAAATGACTGCGTTAAAGCAATTTTTCATCTATCGTTATGAGCTTTTATATGCATCTTTATGCAGTGACTTTTGTCTCCCCCTAAAATTGGCGGTTTCACTGCAGCCGGGGACGGGGGCTCTGAAGTCGTTGAGCTACGACGGATAAGTGGCCGCAAGAGAGGATATCCCGGGGGCGCAAGCAGGACGCGATAAGGATAAGTCGGAGCGAGCAAAGTCGCATAAATGTGCAGGCGATCAAATGATTCCCTTATAATCTGTGCGAGCGATCGAGACCCGTCTAAAAATGGCTTGCCATTATTTACGTAGTATGTGATAACACGTTTCGGGTTAAACGAGGTACAGTTCTGTTTATGTGTGGCATTTTCAGTAAAGAAGTCCTGAGTAAACACGTTGTCGTTGAATACCGCTTCTCTGCCGAACCTTATATTAGTGCCTCATGCAGTCATGTGTCAGTTTTATCTATGTAAGCGCCCCACGGGCGAAGAAAACAGTCTAAGGAATTTTGCAAATGGCAAAGATTAAAGGTCAAGTTAAGTGGTTCAACGAGTCTAAAGGTTTTGGCTTCATTACTCCGGCTGATGGCAGCAAAGATGTGTTTGTACACTTCTCCGCTATCCAGGGTAACGGTTTCAAAACTCTGGCTGAAGGCCAGAACGTTGAGTTCGAAATTCAGGACGGCCAGAAAGGTCCAGCTGCAGTTAACGTAACTGCTATCTGATTTAAGACCACTGAATCTTGTAAGAAAGCCTCGCAACTGCGGGGCTTTTTAGCATTTATTGCAAAACATGTCCATTTACCACCCTCCGTTGCGCTTTGTTGCAAATCAACATCGTTATTAGCACTGTTTAGCAATCTGTTTTGTCTATTTCTGTTAAATCAGATGCTTGCAAAATAATGATGGAGCTAAGGTGCAAAAGAACAAACTTAAGTCAGCCGCCAACTTTACCCCGCTAAGGTTTGGGTTGTTGTGCGTGGCGATTCTTTGCTGTATGGGACTGCTGTTGGTCCGGGTCGGCTGGCTACAAATTGTCTCCCCTGACAATCTGGTTAAACAAGAGGACATGCGATCGCTGCGCGAGGAGCCTATTGATGTGCAGCGCGGCATGATTAGCGACCGCGAGGGCCGACCGCTGGCGGTCAGCGTGCCGGTGAGCGCCGTCTGGGTCGATCCGCAAACCACGCTCGAAAAGGGGGGCGTCGGCTACGGTCCGCGCTGGCAGGCAATGGCGCAAGCTTTACATCTCAACCTTAGCGAGCTGGCCCACCGCGTCGAAGCGCATCCTCACGCGCGGTTTCTCTACCTGGCGCGCCAGATCAATCCGGAGCAGGCGGAGTGGATTGATAAGCTTCACCTGCCGGGGATCAATCTGCGCGATGAGTCGCGCCGCTTTTATCCGGCGGGGCACGTTGCCGCTAATCTGCTGGGTTTTACCAATATTGATAACCAGGGTATCGAAGGCGTAGAGAAAAGCTTTAACGCCCAGTTGACCGGTCAGCCCGGTCGTCGTCTGGTGCGTAAAGACCGGCACGGCAACGTCATCGAAAATATCACCGAAGTCCCGGCGGTTCCGGCCCACAATTTGCAGCTCAGTATCGATGAACGTCTGCAAACGGTGACCGAGGACGCGCTGGATAACGCCGTGCGCTGGAACAAAGCGGATTCAGGGGCGGCGGTATTAATTAAAATCGATACCGGGGAGATTCTGTCGATGGCCAGCTACCCGGACTTCAACCCGAACAATCGCGATGATGCGAAGCTGGATGATTTTCGCAATCGCGCCATCAGCGATACTTTCGAGCCGGGGTCGACGGTTAAACCGCTGGTGCTGATGACCGCGCTCCAGCAGGGCATTGTTCAGCCAGATAGCGTGGTGGATACTCATCCGTTTGTCCTCGATGGTCATCGTATTCGCGACGTGGGTTACTATCCTGAACTCTCCCTCACCGGTATTCTGCAAAAATCCAGCGATACCGGGGTTTCGCATTTGTCGCTGGCGATGCCGATTCAGCATCTTATCGATACCTATAAAGCGTTCGGTTTTGGCGACTCTACCGGCCTGGGTTTGACCGGCGAGAGCGCCGGGCTGATGCCGCAGCGCCGCTATTGGGGTCAGCTGGACCGGGCGACATTCGCCTTCGGCTACGGTCTGATGGTCACGCCGCTCCAGCTGGCGCACGTGTATGCCACTATCGGCAGTTACGGTATCGAGCGTCCGCTATCGATAACCCGTATTGATCCGCCGGTGATGGGTACCCGGGTGATGCCGGAGCGAATCGTGCATGAAGTCGAACATATGATGGAGAGCGTCGCTTTACCGGGCGGCGGCGGGACCAAAGCGGCGGTACGCGACTATCGGGTGGCGGTAAAAACCGGTACCGCCAAAAAAATCGGGCCGGATGGTAAATATATCGATAAGTACGTTGCCTATACCGCCGGCGTTGCGCCCGCCAGTAATCCGAAATTCGCGCTGGTGGTCGTGATGAACGATCCCAGCAACGGTTCGTATTACGGCGGGGCGGTTTCGGCGCCGGTATTCAGCCAGATTATGGGGGATGTGCTGCGCCTGGAGAACGTTATGCCCGATGGGATGCCGCAGGGGGCGGAAAATCTTATCGTGATGCATCGCGACGGAGCCCTGTCGCCTGCGCTGTAACGGTGGCCTGGAGGGGCGAATAGCGCTACACTTTCGCCCTTTCAGCACACCGGAGTTGTCATGTCTTACAGTTGCCCACTTTGCCACGCGCCGCTTGAGCGCCGCGATAATAGCTATATCTGCCTGCAGCGGCATCAGTTCGATCTGGCGAAGGAAGGGTACGTCAATTTGCTGCCGGTGCAGTTTAAGCGCTCCCGCGATCCGGGCGACAGCGCTGAAATGATGCAGGCCCGGCGCGCGTTCCTCGACGCGGGGCACTATCAGCCGCTTCGCGACGCTATCTGCGCTTATCTACAAACCTTCGCACCGACGGATTTACTGGATATTGGCTGCGGGGAAGGCTACTACACGCACGCTTTTGCCGCCATTGCGGCCCATAGCTGGGGCCTGGATGTGTCGAAATCGGCTATCCGCGCGGCGGCGAAACGTTATCCGCAGGTCAGCTTTTGCGTCGCTTCCAGCCAGCGTTTGCCGTTTGAGAATGCGAGCCTGGACGCGATAGTACGTATTTATGCTCCCTGCAATGCCCTTGAGCTGGCGCGCGTTGTCAGGCCCGGCGGCTGGGTTATCACCGCGACGCCGGGACCTCGCCACCTGATGGAGCTGAAAGGGTTGATCTACGACGACGTGCGTTTGCACGCGCAGAGCAGGGAAGAGATGGCAGGATTTACCTTACGTCACCAGCAGCAGCTGGCCTATCCGATGCAGCTTAACGGCAGCGAGGCGGAAGCTTTACTGCAAATGACGCCGTTTGCGTGGCGGGCGAAGCCGCCGGTGAGGGAGGCGCTGCGCCAGCAGGCGCTGTTTGACTGCCAGACCGATTTTGCTATTCACTGCTGGCAGCGCGATGCCTGAGGATTAGCCTGCGAAATGGCTCCAGAGGATCTGGGCGCCAATGCCGATCAGCACGATACCGCCAAGGATTTCCGCCCGTTTGCCGAGCAGCGGGCCGATAAAACGTCCTACCATTATGCCCAGCGTCGACATCATCAACGTGGCGCAGCCGATAGCCAGCGCGGTGGCGATAATATTGACCTGCAAAAACGCCAGGCCAACGCCGACGGCCATCGCATCCAGGCTGGTGGCGAAAGCGGTGGTGACCAGTAGCCAGAAACCGTGACGGCGCGGAGCTTCGCACTCATCGCTATCGCCGCCGCGTAACCCTTCGATAACCATTCGACCGCCGAGAAAAACCAGCAGCACAAAGGCAATCCAGTGGTTCCATTCGAGGACGAACTGGCTGGCGAGCATCCCCAAACCCCAGCCGACAAGCGGGGTGAGCGTTTCGATAGCGCCAAAGATCAGACCCGTCCGCAGGGCTTCAGAAAATTTAGGTTTATGGAGGGTCGCGCCTTTTCCAATAGAGGCCGCGAAGGCGTCCATGGACATGCCGAAGGCAAGAAGAATTGTAGCAGATACATTCATGAGAGCGTCCTGACCGGGGATAATCCATATGACACATCGCTGCCCCCAGTAAAAATACGCAGCTCGCCTGATGATAAAGCGCCGCGTACAGCAGTGATGCGTCTATGGTCTCGCCTGATTGAATACGTTCTGCTTCAACCCGCACGTGCCACGTTTTGCAACGAGTATGTTGACACGGACATTTTCTGCCAGGCAGAAAATTGGCTACTCCCCAACGACGGGCGCAACCTTAACATAATTTTAGAATATAAAACAATAACAGAAATCGGTTATTTTCCCAACCAAATGATAACGATTTTCATTTCAATCTGTAGGTAAATGATTAGTTAATAAATATCGCTGAAGTTAACGCCGGGAATATAGCCGCGGCTATATTCCCGGCGCGGGGGGAAAGGGTAAATATAGCGTAGGCTATATTCTTAATCTATTGAGTGGAAACGAGAAGTTTGTATATCTTTTCCAGATCGTCGATATTTCGTACGCGAATAAGCAGGCGCCGTTGTTCTAATTGCATAACCAGTACGCCATCTTCCGATAAATTCATCTCTTTAATGCGCTGATATTCGATCCAGATATTGGCGAAAAAAAAGCCCTGCTGCTTGAAGATGATTTTGGGAGAGCGGATCCAGAACAGATATAACCCCATTAAGGCCAGGGCAGATAATAACCAAGTGGTGATAAGTTCGCCGTGGTTAGCAATATTGTTATAAATCAGGATAGCAATGAGGCCGACGAAGATAATGCCATCGACGCGGTTGCGGCGGAGCAGGGGGATAGCCAGCAAAACGGGGCCATTACGGCGCGGCATGATGAACTGGTCGTAAACCGCAAACGCGAGCAAAACGAGAATAAACAGGATTAACACCAGGTCCGTGATTGTCATCCATCCTCCAAATAAAAAAGCCGGGGGCAAGCCCCCGGCGCACAACGTGTTGATTACTGGCCCAGCAGTCCGACAGCGTAACCGGCGATACCGATGACGAAGAAGCCCACGATGATCCACAGGGCGTTAACTTTCTTACGCAGCAGCCACATACAGGCGAAGGTCAGCAGCAGCGGCACCAGGCCCGGCATCAGCTGGTCAAGGATCGTCTGCACGGTGGTGACGCGAGTCTGGCCATCCTGACCGGTGATGGTGGAAACCACCAGCGGGATGTTCACGTGCGTCCACTTGTTAACCAGCGCCCCCATGACAAACAGGCCGAGAATTGACGCCCCCTCGGTCAGTTTCTGCAGGAAGCCGCCGCCCATATCTTTAACGATGTCGATACCTTTACGGTAACCGTAAGCAACGCCGTAATAACGGGTCAGCAGACGCACCGCGTTAAACAGGATAAAGAACAGCAGAGGGCCGAGCAGGCTGCCGCTCATGGCGATACCTGCGCCCAGCGCGGCGAATACCGGACGAACGGTACCCCAGAAGATCGGGTCGCCCACGCCGGCCAGCGGGCCCATCAGGCCAACTTTGATACCGTTGATGGCGCCATCGTCGATTTCTGCGCCGTTAGCACGCTGTTCTTCCATCGCCAGCGTTACGCCAAGTACCGGCGCCGCAACGTAGGGATGGGTGTTAAAGAACTCAAGGTGACGCTTAATCGCCTGTTTGCGCGCATCGTTGTTCTCCGGATACAGGCGACGAATAGCCGGTACCATGGAGAAGCAGAAGCCCAGCGCCTGCATACGTTCGAAGTTCCATGAACCCTGGAACAGGTTAGAACGAATGAACACGCCACGAATATCACTCTGAGTGAGTTTTTTCTCGGTGGTATTTTTAGTCATATCAACCATTTCGCTCACCTGTTAGTCCAGTTCGTTGTCGAGATCGTTATTACCAGCAGCCTGCGCAGGCGCACCCGCGACGCGGTTATATTTCGGGCTCAGCTGAATGTAGAGGACAGCCATTACCGTACCAATCACACCCAGAGCAACCAGGTTGAAATCGGTGAACGCGGCGGTAACAAAGCCCAGGTAGAAGAACGGCATCAGGTAGCCGGCGCGCATCATATTAATGACCATCGCGTAACCCACTACCACGATCATGCCGCCCGCGATGTTCAGACCGCCGGTAACCACTTCAGGAATGGCGTTCAGCAGACCCTGTACTTCGCTGGTACCGACGGAAATCGCCACGATAACCGCAGGAATAGCGATACGCATCGCCTGCAGGAACAGCGACGAAACGTGCAGCCAGGAGATGGCCGTCAGGTTACCATTTTCCGCCGCTTTATCCGCAGCGTGCTGGAAGGCAACGGTAATGGTACGGACGATAATGGTCAGCACCTGGCCCGCTGCCGCCAGCGGAATTGCCAGCGCGATACCGGCACCGATGCTTTGGTGGCCCGCGATAACCAGAACGGTTGAGATGATGGATGCAAGCGCAGCATCAGGCGCAACGGCGGCGCCGATGTTCATCCACCCGAGGGCGATCATTTCCAGGGTACCACCGATGATAATACCGGTTTTCATATCCCCGAGAACGGCGCCAATCAGTGTACAGGCCACCAGAGGACGGTGGAACTGAAATTCATCAAGTACCGACTCCATACCCGCAATACACGCGACGATGAACACCAGCACAATCTGAAGAAGGGTAATCTCCATTGTACTTCTCCTGTTGATTAAGTCTTAAGTTGAAAATTGAGTTGCGATCCGCAGAGAGGCTTATTTCACCTTGCCGATCAGATCCATCATTTTCAGTTTCTGGTCGGTGGAAACTTTGCGGGCTTCCAGTTCGATACCGCGGGCGTTCAGCTTCTTGAACGCTTCAATATCTTTTTCATCGACCGAAATGGCGTTATTCACCTGCGTTTTGCCCTGACGGAAAGCCATGCCGCCGATGTTGACGCTGGTGATTTTCACACCGCCTTCAACAACACGTTCAACGTCCGTTGGGTTAGTGAACAGCAGCATAATGCGCTCGCCTGCGTATTTGGGGTTGTTATAGACGCGAATCATCTTCGCCACGTCTACTACGTGGGCGGTAACGCCCGGAGGAGCAACCTGGGTCAGCAGCGTTTTACGTACGGTATCCGCCGCCACTTCGTCGCTGACGACGATAATGCGCGAAACGTTAGTTTCTTTGGTCCAGCGAGTGGCGACCTGGCCGTGGATTAAACGGTCATCGATACGCGCCAGCCCAATAACCATGTAGTCGTTTGGACCCATTGGCTTCAATGGCGCTGCCGCTTTCGGCGCTGCAGCCTGAACCGGAGCAGGGGCGGCCTTTTCCACCGGCTTCGCTTTCAGTGCTTTCACGCCTTCACGACCGGTTTCCACCGCCAGGGCGACCAGTTCATCAAACGAGGGGTTGTCGTCGCGCGCCATCAGCGTTTCGACCAGCATCGGGATATTGACGCCCGCGATGACTTCATAATGTTCTTTATCGACGACAATGCGGCTGGCCGCGTTAAACGGGCTGCCTCCCCATGTATCGACGAGAAATAACACGCCTTTAGCCGTATCCAGCTTTGCCAACTGGGCGTTGTACTTCTCAATCAACGTTTCTGCGTTTTCGCCAGGAACGAAATCGATCCAGCCAACGTTTTCCTGTTCGCCCAGCAGCATTTCTGCCGTTTTTAACAGCTGTTCTGCAGCCCAACCATGTGTGCCTATTACAATAGCAATCGTCACTTGCTACCTCCTTTATAATCGTGAATGCATCATCTGTTGTGATACATCCTGAATCACTCTTGCGAACAAAATCGATTCAGTAAGGGTGTAAGATATAAAGTAATTACTACAGCGAATTATTTTAGACAGTGAAAAAATAATTAATGTGATGAAGCTCCGCTAATTTTGCATCGGTTGGTAATTATTTTGCAGCGCAAAAAATAGTCTTAGCTATTGCAAAGACAGGTAAATTTTTTCCAATATTGCTCTATATTTTGCTATGTTTACGTTCCGTTTAATTACTCAGGAGTATAGGGCATAGCCCGCTATATGGACCGTCACCGACGTCATTTCACCTTCCGGCACGCGCGTGCCGCCGTCACCTGCTACGTCTTTTCACCAGCAACAAGTGTCTCGTCTGTGCATGACACAGCGATGACTATGCCTGTCGTTAACTGGAGCTGCTCATGGAATTCTTAATGGATCCCTCTATTTGGGCCGGTTTGCTGACGCTTGTCGTCCTTGAAATCGTACTGGGTATCGACAACCTGGTGTTTATCGCCATCCTTGCCGACAAGCTGCCGCCTAAGCAGCGCGATAAGGCGCGCCTGATCGGCCTTTCGCTGGCGCTGTTTATGCGTCTGGGGCTGCTGTCGGTCATTTCGTGGATGGTGACCCTGACGAAACCGCTTTTCAGCGTTGCCGATTTTTCGTTCTCCGGACGCGATCTTATTATGCTGCTCGGCGGGATATTCTTGTTGTTTAAGGCGACCACCGAACTGCATGAACGGCTGGAGAACCGCCAGCATGACTCCGGTCATGGTAAAGGATATGCCAGTTTCTGGGTGGTGGTACTGCAAATCGTCGTACTTGACGCCGTGTTCTCGCTGGATGCCGTGATTACTGCGGTCGGAATGGTTAACCACCTGCCGGTGATGATGGCGGCGGTGGTGATTGCGATGGCGGTGATGCTGCTGGCTTCGAAGCCGTTGACTAATTTCGTCAACCAGCATCCGACGGTGGTGGTGCTCTGCCTGAGCTTCCTGCTGATGATCGGCCTGAGCCTGGTGGCGGAAGGGTTTGGTTTCCATATACCGAAAGGTTACCTGTACGCCGCGATTGGCTTCTCGATAACCATCGAGTTCTTTAACCAGATTGCGCGCCGTAACTTTATTCGCCATCAATCGACCCTGCCTCTGCGCGCGCGTACTGCCGATGCGATCCTGCGCCTGATGGGCGGGCGTAAGCAGAGCGCTCCGGCGCACGATAGCGACAGCTCGTCCGTGGTGCCGATACCGGAAGGCGCGTTTGCGGAAGAAGAGCGCTATATGATTAATGGCGTACTGACCCTGGCCCAGCGTTCGTTGCGCAGTATTATGACCCCGCGCGGGGAAATTAGCTGGGTGAACGCCGAGCAAAGCGAAGATGAAATTCGCCGCCAGCTGCTCTCTTCCCCGCACAGCCTGTTCCCGGTCTGTCGCGGCGAGCTGGATGAAATCATCGGTATCGTGCGGGCGAAAGAGATGCTGGTGGCGCTGGAAGCGGGTGACAACGTGGCCTCGCTGGCTTCCGCCTCTCCGGCGATTGTGGTCCCGGAAACGCTGGACCCGATCAACCTGCTCGGCGTGCTGCGCCGCGCCCGCGGTAGCTTTGTCATCGTGACTAACGAGTTTGGCGTCGTACAGGGGCTGGTTACGCCGCTGGACGTACTGGAGGCGATTGCCGGTGAGTTCCCGGACGCTGACGAAACGCCGGAAATTGTCATCGATGGCGACGGCTGGCTGGTGAAAGGTTCAACCGACGTGCATGCGTTGCAGCAGGCGTTGGGCGTAGACGATCTGGTCGATGAGGATGAAGATATCGCCACCGTTGCCGGCCTGGTGATTGCCGTCAACGGCCATATTCCGCGCCCTGGCGACGTGCTTGAGCTGTCGCCTCTGCAGTTCACCATCATTGAAGCCAACGACTATCGCGTCGACCTGGTGCGCGTCGTCAAGCTGCGTCAGTACAACGACGAAGAAGAGTAACGTTGATGCCCGTCGGCCTCAGGCAGGCGGGCATTTTTAGGCGTTCATTTCCCGACGCTTTTCCGCCGCCAGCCACTGCGGAAAGTCCTCTACCGGCATTGGCCGGGCGTAATAAAACCCCTGCAATAAATCGACGCCGTTGCCGCGCAGGTACGCTTCCTGATCCTGGGTCTCGACGCCTTCCGCGACCGTCACAATTTTCAGCCGATGGGCGAGAGCAATGATCATATCGGTCACCGTCGCGTTAACGCTATCAATCCCAATGGCGCTGGTAAACGATTTATCAATTTTCAGGACATCAGGGCGCAGCTTTTCCAGCCACGAAAGGGAGCTGTTGCCGGTGCCGAAATCATCGATAGCCAGCTGGACCCCTTTGAAATGAAGATGCTCGGCCATATGGTGGTCGCCATCCTGCAGGACGTCACGCTCGGTGAGCTCAACGACCAGCTGCTGAATGGGATGGGCGCTAAACCAGTAGTGATGCAGATCGCGCAGCAGCTCGCCGTTGGCGAAATGGCGGGCGGCGACGTTAATGCTGATGTGAAAATGTTTGTCCTGCGGAAAGCAGGCTAATTTGTGGGCCGTCTGGGAGATCACATAGCGGGTGAGGGGGACGATCAGGTTATATCCTTCGGCTATCGGAATAAACACGTCCGGCGAGATTTCGCCTCTGCGCGGGTTATTCCAGCGCAGTAGTATCTCAACGCCGCAGCACTGCCGAGTGCGCAAGTTCTGCAGGGGCTGGCACCAGAGGGCGAACTCGTGCGCGGCAATACCGAGATTAATTTCGCGGGAAAAGCTCATTCTTCCGGCGGTCGCCAGCCAGGCGATGCCGGTCATTAACAGGCTGATTACCAGCGCCAGCGGAAGCTCGGCCGGCAGTTCGTTAAGGGCGACCGCCGAGGCTCCTGGCCCGCTGACGCTAATGGTAAAGGGGAACTCGGTCGACGGCTGGCGGTAGATGATTTGCTCGCCCGGCAGGGCTTCCTGTTTACTCAGCCCCGAACCGCTAATAAAGCTTCTTTCGCCGACGTTAAGGCCAATTCCGCTGATTAGCGCTGATTTTGCGTTGAAAATTAACTCGCCCAGCAGCTCGATATTGATCACCAGCAGCACGCCGTCGGCGCCGCTAAGCGAAGCGGGATACCACTGGATAAGCACCGGCGTTCCTTTGAGCAGCGAGGCGTCGTAGCTGAAGGTGAGCAGGGGGTGATGAGTGGGTAATGCCGGCTGTAGCTGGTGTATCGGAATGTTGCGTTGGCCAAAAATACTCGAGCAGTACAGCAGGTTCGACTGGACCAGCGCGATGGAGCGCACCGTTTGCAGCGACGCCGCCAGCTTACGTAACGTGAGGTGCACGTCCTGACAGGGCTTATTGACAAGATGCAGTAGCGCGACGTGCTGGGCCGCCAGAGGCCGCAGAATATTATCCATAGCGGCCACTATCTTGTTGGTGCTCATCTGGACGCGTTGCTGATTTAAGCTACGCTGTGAAATAAATCGTATTACTAAGGTTGTTGTCAGCGTCAGTAGCGCGACCAGCAGGCAAACCAGAATGCGTTTCCGGCGATAGGTTGTGATGACTTTTTGTGCAGTCTGCATGCGCGACGCCCTGTCGGCTAAAAGTGTTAATGAGAGTAACAGCCGTTATAGAGCAAGTGTAGTGGGCGCAGATAATAATATAGAGCGGAAAAAGAAGAATGCGCCCTTGGGCGCATTCTGTTGAGCAATGATTAGTCGCACTGAACTTTGATAGCCAGGCCGCCGCGCGACGTTTCCCGGTATTTGGCGTTCATGTCTTTACCGGTTTCATACATGGTCTCAATGACCTTATCCAGCGAGACGCGCGGCTCGCTGGTGCGGCGCATTGCCATCCGGCTGGCGTTAATCGCTTTGACGGAGGCAATCGCGTTGCGTTCAATGCACGGAACCTGTACCTGTCCGGCCACCGGGTCGCAGGTCAGTCCCAGGTTATGTTCCATGCCGATTTCCGCCGCCACGCAGACCTGCTCCGGGCTGGCGCCAAGGATTTCAGCCAGGCCCGCGGCCGCCATCGAGCAGGCCACGCCCACTTCGCCCTGACAGCCCACTTCCGCGCCGGAAATGGAGGCGTTCATTTTGTACAGCGTGCCGATAGCCCCTGACGCCAGGAAATAACGAATATAGATATCCGGACTGACGGGCTCGATAAAGTGGTCATAGTAGGCCAGCACCGCCGGAACGATGCCGCAGGCGCCGTTGGTCGGGGCCGTTACCACCCGGCCACCGGCGGCGTTTTCTTCGTTGACCGCCAGCGCAAACATATTGACCCAGTCCACCACGTTCATCGGGTCGTTAGAGAGCTTATCGCTGGCAACCAGCATCCGTCGCAGCGCCGAGGCGCGACGAGGAACGCGCAGCGGACCGGGCAGGACGCCTTCGGTATTCATCCCGCGATCGATACAGGCGCGCATGGTCTGCCAGATATTGGCGAAATAGTCTTCAATCTCTTTTTTGCTGTGCAGCGCCAGCTCATTCTGCATCACCATGCCGGAGAGCGACATGCCGGTCTGTTTGCAGTAGCCCAGCATCTCCTGAGCGGATTTAAACGGATACGGAACGGCGAGTTCGCTGGCGCTCTCTTTGCCGAAATGTTCTTCATCGACGATAAAACCGCCGCCGATGGAATAATACGTTTTACTGTAGATCTCTTTCTCGCCAGACCAGGCGTGAATGGTCATGCCGTTTTCATGCAGCGGCAGGTTGTCGCTACGAAAACGCATGCCGTCATTTTTCGGGAAGTCGACTTCATGCTGCCCCTGGGCCAGCAGCAGGCGTCCGCGCTCTTCAACGTCGCGGATAAACGCCGGAATCGCGTCGATATCGACCGTATCGGGCTGATTGCCCGCCAGCCCCATAATAATGGCGATATCCGTGTGGTGGCCTTTGCCGGTTAATGACAGTGAGCCGTAGACGTCGACCGCCAGGCGAGTCACTTCATTAAGCAATCCCTTTTCGACCAGGTCATCGACGAACTGTTTACCGGCCTTCATCGGGCCTACAGTATGGGAAGATGAGGGACCGATCCCCACCTTAAACATGTCGAATATACTAATCACGCTAACACTCCTGACAGGGTTGCCGCGGGTGCGGCAACGATGTAATAACTGCGCATAGTGTAAGAGGGAACCGGGCCATCAGCTTAAGTATTCACATGAATTAAACTAATGAGTAACCATGGATTTACTAATGCTGAGAACGCCGTCTCAGTTTTAGTATAGCTAAGGGCGGGAGCCTATCTGTAGCGCCAGTTCACGGATAATGCCGGCGGTCATTCCCCAGACAAAATAATGCTGATACCAGGATAGCCAGACGCGATGCGAATTGCCGCGGCGATGGATATCCAGCGGGTGATAGCGCCCCAGGCGCAGCGCTTCGGCCAGCGGCATTTCGAAGACCGCGGCGACTTCATCCTGGCTGGCGTGATAGTGCAGGTCAGGCGGAATAATGCCCACCACCGGGGTGACCTGAAAACCGGTTACGCTATCGACCGGCGGCAGAACGCCGATCACCTCGACCGACTCCGGCGGGATCGCCACCTCTTCGTGGGCCTCGCGCAGCGCGGCGGCGATCAGGGTCGCATCGCTGTTATCCACCGCGCCGCCGGGGAAGGCGACCTGGCCCGCGTGCTTGCGCATCAGCGGCGAACGCTGGGTCAGCAGCAGCCCCGGCTGCGGGCGGCGCACAATCGGTACCAGCACCGCAGCCTGACGCTGGTTGAGCGCGTGGCGCGTCGGCTGCGGGCGCAGAAGCTGAAAACGCGAAAGGAAATCGTCAAGTTCGAGGGCGCTGTCCGCCATGTGCTAGCTCTCCAGTTGATGCAGGATACGATTAACTTTATCAAAAGTTTCCTGATATTCCGCCGCCTCTTCGCTATCGGCCACAATTCCGCCGCCGGCGGAGCAGTAGATCCGCCCCCGGCAGGCCGTCAGCGTACGGATGGCAATGCTGGTATCCATATTGCCGCAGAAGCTGAGATATCCGATGCTGCCGCACCACGCGTTGCGCCGCTGCGGCTCCAGTTCATCGATGATCTCCATCGCTCTGACCTTCGGCGCGCCGGTGATTGAGCCGCCGGGAAAGGCCGCGCGCAGCAGGTCGGCGGCGTGCAGATGCGCGGGCAGTCTGGCGGTCACGGTGCTCACCAGATGATGCACGGCGGGGAAGGGCTCCACCACAAACAGCTCAGGAACGCGAACGCTACCGGGGACAGCAACCCGGCCAATATCGTTACGCATTAAATCGACGATCATCAGGTTTTCGGCGCGGTCTTTTACCGAGTTCGCCAGCTTTTGCGCCTGCAGCGCGTCCTGCTCAGGATCGGCCAGCCTGGGCAACGTCCCCTTGATGGGCCGGGTCTGAATTTCGCCTTGCCGGAGCTGAATAAAACGCTCGGGCGACAGGCTTAATATGGCGCCCTCCTGGAGGCGAATAAAGGCGCTGAACGGCGCGCGATTAACACGGTTTAGCTGACGGAAGGCCAGCCACTCATCCCCGCGATAGCTCGCCGTAAACCGCTGCGCCAGGTTAACCTGATAGCAGTCGCCGCTGTGCAGATAAGCCTGAACCTGGCGAAACTTTTCGCCATACTCCGCGCGGCTCATATTTGAGCGCCACCCTGAGGTGAGGGCAAAGGGGGCCGCGGCAGGCTCGGCCTGCGCTTCCAGCCACGCCAGCCGCGCCTGCGGATCGCCATAGCTGAATAACGACACTTCCCGGCGCTGATGATCGACGATTAACGCCCAATCATAAATGCCTACCGCCATATCCGGCAGATCGATATCCGCCTCGGCCTGCGCCGGCAGATTTTCAAAGCGACGACCCAGATCGTAGCCGAACAGCCCCAGCGCCCCGCCGAGAAACGGCAGCTGCGGATGAGCCTGCGGCTGCAGGTTAAAGCGCGCCAGCTGTTGATGCACGAGAGTGAGCGGATCGGCGGCAGAGGTTGAGACGGTTTCCCCATCGTTTATGACGGTCATATTGCCGCGAGTCACCAGCGTTGCGCGCGGCTGGGCGACAACAATGTCAAAACGATTATGCGGATGTTCGGCAAAACCCGAGTGCAGCAGCATCGCCCAGGGCTGTGAACTTAATGGGCTAAAATAGTCTTCAGCGGCATCCGGACGCCAGGGCAGGGAAAGCATAGCGGGGGACAACATGGTCTTCTTTAATCCTGATCGTGACCGCCCGCTGGTATAAGAGAGGACGGCGTGAAATAATTACGCCCCACAATGTAGCAGGAGTAAGTGATGTTTGCAGGTTTACCTTCGCTGAGCCACGAGCAACAGCAAAAAGCAGTGGAACGAATTCAGGAGCTGATGTCGCAGGGCATGAGCAGCGGCCAGGCCATCGCTTTGGTGGCGGATGAACTGCGCGCCTCGCATACCGGAGATCGGATTGTGGCGCGCTTTGAGGATGAAGACGAGTAAATTACTCTGCGTACTGAGGTGAGACGCCGCTTTCCGCGAGCGGAAGGATCGCATCAGGTCGTTTACCTGGCTCGTCGTACAACGTCACGTGCGTCACGCGATCGCCGCGCCAGAAGGTAATTTGCGTACCGACTGGCGTATGGTGCACGTTCACTTCCGTCAGCGGCGCGCTGTTTGCCAGATCCCACAGACACACAAAACGCGCCTGCGGCAGGTGATTGCGTATGACCAGATAGCTAAGATTGCGAATCGCCGGGTTATCGGGCGCCAGCCCTTGCCAGAGTTCACCATCACCGGACAGCCAGAGCGCAACGGTATCGCCGCCGCGCGCAAAGTGGCGCGGCTGACAGCCGTTCAGCGGCGTCACGGTTGCTTCGGTCATTCGCCGCAGCGGGCCGCTGAGCGAAAAGGGCCGGGCCGTGCCGCTCTGGTCCAGCGCCTGTGCCGCCAGATGCAGCGTCCAGTCGAGCTGCTGGCGATGCGGGTTCTCCACGGAGGACAGATCGATCAGCACATCTTCAAGCCACAGCAGGCGACGGCGGAAGCGCACGTCCCGCCAGGCCGTAGCGTCCCATTCGACGCGGCTATGGCTGTTGAGCTCCGGCGGCGGTTTGCCCCAATCAACCTCGCTATCCAGCCACAGAAAGTCGTCATCCATATGCCGGCCCAGCACCTGCGGATTGGCCGGAGGCTGGTTGCTCTGATTAACGCAAAGCGTATTGTGGGTGGCGCTGTTTTTGTAGTAGTCGTAGTGCATTTTCGCGCCGTAGCCGGTGGTGCCCATATCCGTGAGCAGCCAGCCGTCGCGATGCCAGAGCATCAGCCCCAGCCGGTCGTAATGGTCGTGTTCGCCGCCCCAGGGACTGTGCTTAATCAGCAGCGCCTGCTGCGGCCGTCGCCATAGCGTCAGACCCGCGCCCGGCGCAAACAGCGACTGCTGCGGGATGAGCGCCAGGGGGGATTCCGGCAGAGACCGTTCGCGCCATAGCAGGGTTTCACGCTCATCGGGCGCCGTTTCGGTAAACTGCAGGACCGCGGCGTACTGCGGGTCACGCCAGATAAACCAGGCGAACTCGTACAGATCCCGGTGATGGAGCTTTTCCTGCCCGGCGAGGCAGTCATTAAGGCGGGGGAAAGTGCCGTCCGGCAGCAGCAGCGCCAGCGGGAACTTCAGCATCGCCTGATACCAGGGGCCGTCCAGCAGGCTCCAGCGGGTGCCGCGCGCCAGCTTCTCGAAGGCGAAAAAGCCCTGCAGCGCATAATAGTGGTAGTGAATCGAACCTTCGAACCAAAGCCCTTCCGCCAGCAGGCCGTTTTCCAGCTGCCAGCGCAGGCCGTACGGCTGGTTAACGGCAAACTCCAGCAGCGCTTCATCTTCGAGGACGAAACCCAGTACGCCAAGCGCCGCGCTGATTTTGACTTCATGGTTGTGAATCTGCGGACTACGATGGTCGCGCAAAAACGTGGCCGCACAGCGCAGCAGGTTTTCACTGATGTGCCGCTGCTCGCCGGGGGGCAGGCTGTCGCGAATAAAGTCATAACCCAGCGCCATTTCCAGAATGCAGTTGGCTTCGCACAGCGTCTGGGCGTTCATCTTTCCCGGCCCGTTGTTGGGAATATCGCCGTGAATCGCATAGCCGGGATAGACATCCGCGTAACCCATCAGCAGCGTGCGAACTTTATCGCGATACGCCGTATCGCCGGTCAGCCGCCATAGCAGGCCAAGCTGCTGACAGGCGCTGGCGTTTCGGCCATTCATCTCGCGCCACCAGGCGCCGTCCCACGGTTCGCCGCTAAATATTTCCCCATCGACCGGGCAGGCATGCTGGTAGGGCGTATCCGCCCGCCACGTCAGGCGTACGCCGTGGCGCGGACAAAAGTAATAGAGATTCCAGCTGGCGATGCCTGACTGCGGAATGCGAACCGCTGCCTGAAGTACCGGCTGCGCATCCTTCACCAGCCGTTCAAGCAGTCCGCTATTCGCGGCTGCGCGTCCGACAATGTCGGGCCAGAGCCCAGAAAATTGTTTCATTAGCGGTTATCCCTGACCTCTGACGATGCGGAAAGCGGGGCGATAAGCGTCGTGATATCGTCGGGATATTTCGCCCGCAGCCACTGCGCTTTGTCACGGAACAGCGGATCTTCCGGCCAGGCGTGTGCGGCGGTGGCGATATTGCGCAGCGCTTTCTTGTCATCCATTTTATCGATATCTTTCCAGGGCCATGGCGTATCGCTGTTAATAAACCCGGCGATGTACTGATAGCCTTTGCGCAGGCTATGGTCGTCGAGGGTGAAGTTCCAGATATCGACGCCCGCCTTCTCGCCCAGTCGCCCGAGGCGGTTGTAGGCTTCGAGGTTGAAATTGCTGTAGTGCCACGGACGCGTGCGCTCCAGCTCGGCCATCTGGCGGCCTTCAATATCAAATTGTCCCGCAATACGCCGCAGCTGGGTGATGTACAGGCGCTTTTTCGCCTCGTCGATTTTACCGCTGAACAGGGCGAAGGCGGCGGCCTGCATATCAAAATAGCTGCCGTGATTGTTATGCCAGTTCTCTTCTTCAAAGCCGTTCTGGCTGGTGGTCATCCAGTGGTAATAGTCGCCAAACCACTGCCTTAATGCGCTAACGTCGTTATCGCTCAGCGCAGCTGAGGATTGCAGCAGGGCGATCGCGTCAACGACATCAACCAGCGCGCGGCTATCAATAATGCCGATACCGCGTCCGGTATTAATGCCGGGAATGGCCTGGGCATGCTGCAGGTTGGGGGTCATTCGCGTTTTGGGATCGAGGAACCAGGTCTTTAACTGCGCAGCCGCTTTTTGCGCGTAGCGATCGTCGTGAGAGAAGTACCACGCCAGCGCCAGCGTTGACACGTCGTTACTCATCTTCACCAGCCGGTTCTTATCGGTGGCGTCACTATTGGCGTCAGGGTTGGTTTGCCCATCTTTGCGGATATAGGGAAGCCCGTCCTGGGTATCAGGGTTTGGCCACCAGTAAGGCGGAAAGCTGTAGTAGTCGTGCTTATTGCCGCTGGCGGCGACCAACGTTTTATCCATCACCGAGAACAGCGGATGATTGAGCGCCAGATCGGCTTTCTTTAGCAGCGCCGCTTGCGCCTGAACAAATAGCGGATCTTTCGCGGCGATCTGCTGGCGGCTAAAGGCTAAATCCTTTCCGTCTAGCGTGTACGGCTCAGCGGCATACGAGGCGGCGCTCAGGCCGGAACAAAACAGCGCAATGCATAACAAACCTCGGCGAGGTATTGAGTTCATCGTGATAACCCTTCTGCAAATATGAGAAAAGATAACAACAGAATTATACCTGACGCGTATTTAAAGGACGCGAAAAACAGGCGGTGTAATTAAAAAAAATATATTTAAATATTCGATGGCGAGCAGTGTAAAAGACAAAGTGATTTTTTTTGTGACGTCCTTCAAGTTTAACGGCCTGGATAAATAATGACGCTATTAATGCAGTGTACATCACGTATTTTGCCGTTTTTCTCTATTTTTTGAATCTTTTAACAAAATTAGTAAATTTATAATATATTGATTTTAAATGTTATTTATTTTTCGTCACTTTTCTTGTCACTTTTTGGTGTGATCTATCTCAATTTTCTGGTTTTTGAAACGCAATTTCTTTTTTGCATGGTTGTATTGGGAAATACATTTCTATCTAATGAATGGAAATATTTCTTGCGTCAGCTGTATTAACGCCTGAGCGATATTCACATTTCTTTTTATGTATTAATTGAGAATTTAATTACCTTGGTGCCCTACAATAAAGGATATGCCATCATGTCTGCCAATAAATTACGTTCATTGTTACTTCTTACCGCGCTCGGGCTCGGCGTTAGCCAAAGCTACGCCGCGACTACCCTCAACGTCTGGATCCGCGCCAGCAATGACTCGAAGAATATCTACAAACAAGAGGCGGAAAAGTTTGAAGAAAAAACCGGTATCAAAATTGAGTATTTCAACGCCACCACCGACTTTGAACAGCGGCTGGCGCGCGCCACGGCGGGCAACGCCTTACCCGATCTGATTTTTAACGATGCGGCGTCGCTGGGGCAGTTTATCCAGTTGGGTATTGCCGAAGAAATTGACCCGCAGGCGATCGCGGGCGGCGACCAGCTATTCCAGACGGCATGGAAGAGCACCCGCTATATCGACGGTAAATACTATGGCGTACCGACCTCCGCGCAAACTTTCGCCCTGTTTGTGCGCAAAGACTGGCGGGAAAAACTGGGGCTGCCGCAGCCGAAGAGCTGGGATGATATTCAGGCCCTGGCAAAAGCCTTCACCATCCAGGATCCCGATGGCAACGGCAAAAATGATACCTACGGATTTATCGTTCCCGCCTCCACGACGCGCGGCTACGCCAGCTGGTTTATGAGTAGCTTTATCTGGCAGGCGGGCGGCGATTTCGTTAAAGAAGAGAGCGGAAAATTCAGCGCTTCGCTCAATACGCCGGAAGTGGCTCAGGCGATGACCTTTATGCGCGCCATGATGTGCGACAAAGTCACGCAGCCGGGGGCGATTAACGCCACCACCGCCGACGTTATTCCCTCCTTCCGTTCCGGGCAAAGCGGCATGTTCTTCAGCGGCCCGTACCATATCGCGCTGTTCGATAAAGACCCGGGTAAAGACAACTTTGAAGTGATTCCGGTGGTGGGGCCTAAAGGTGAGGCCACCCTCGCCGAGGGCACCACGGTCTTTATGATGAAGAGCAGTGTGCAGAAAGAGGCGGCGCGTCAATTTATCGAATTTATGATTTCCCCGGAAGGTCAGGAAATCGGCATGGGTAAAGGCAGCCAGCATATACCGGTGGTGCGCCTGCCGGTGAATAAGAACGTCGACGTCAAAGCCGTTTATCAGGACGCGCGCTGGGAGACTTTCGCCCGACTTTACAATGAACAGGGGCGCTATGTGCCGCAAATTCCCAACTGGACGCCGGTGCGTCAGGTGGCAGCCGAAGGCTTTAACCGCATTTTTGCCGACTGCAGCAGCGATATTCCCGGCGAGCTGAAGACGCTCGACGGCAAGGTGAACGCTGAGCTGAAAAAACAAAATGTGCTGGCTAACTGAGGACATAGGTTATGACGCTGCATGAGACGAAGTCCTCGCCGATAAAGCAGGCCGCTTCGCCTGACTCGGCCGGATGGCTGAGCGCAAAGCGTAAGCGGGCGCTGATCCCGTGGCTGTTTTTAGCGCCTGCGCTAATTATTTTCAGCTGGTTTAAGTTTATCCCCATGATTCAGGGTCTGGTGATGAGCTTTTACAAGGTCAACTTTAATCAGCCCAACGAGTGGGTAGGGCTGGATAACTTCACCCGCGCTTTTGCCGACGCCGAGCTGCACGCGGCGGTAGTGAACACGCTGCTGTACGTGGTGGTAACGATGTTCGCCGCGGCTATCCTGGCCTTCTTTCTCGCCATGCTGCTGGAAGGTCCGGCGCGCCATCTGCGTTTTATTCGCACCGCCATCTTTTTACCCGCGGTCACCAGCGCGGCGATCGTCGCCGAAATGTGGCGAATTTTATTCAACCCAACGCCCAACGGCGTGGTTAACCACATCCTGAGCTGGTTTGGCGTCGCCGACCAGGGCTTTCTTGCCAGCTCCGATCAGGCGCTGGGGGTCATCATGCTGCTGCATATCTGGAAGGCGGTGCCTTACAACATGGTGATTTTTATTGCCGGCCTGGCGGGGATCAGCCGCGATTTATACGATGCGGCGAACGTTGACGGCGCCAGCTGGTGGAACCGCCTGCGCTACGTCACGCTGCCCGGCATGATCCCGGCGCTCTCGGTGGTGCTGATGCTCTCCTTCATTCGTGGTTTTCGGGTGTTTGCCGAGGTGTATGCCACCACCGGCGGGGGGCCGTCTAACGCCACGGAAATGGTCATGACCCACATCTATAAATTGGGTTTTGAGCAGTTTGACTATGGCTACGCTTCGGCGGTGTCGTTTCTGCTGTTCACCTTCACGGTTTTGTTAACCATTTGTCATCTGACGCTGAAAAAACGTATCGCCCGTTACTAAGGAGCCGCGATGTTAAGTAAACGTTGGGATACAGCAGGACGCTGGTGCATCTACGCGCTGCTGCTGATTGTCTTTGTCGGTCCGTTCTGGGGCATCGTCGCCACGGCATTCAGCGGTGCGCCGGTGAAACCGGGCGAACTGCTGGCCTGGCCGAATCAGTTCTCATTTGAAAACTTCATCTTTGCGTGGATGGATATTGGCGTCTGGCAGTATCTGCTGAACTCCATTCTGGTGGTGTTCTTCGGCACCGTTCTGCAGGTGTCGGTCAGCGCGCTGGCGGCCTATGCGCTGGCGCGGAAGAAGTTTCGCGGCGTGGCGCTGGTGAGCCTGGTGATTTTGTCCACCATGATGCTGCCGGAAGAGGTCATCGCCATTCCGCTGTACATGATTATTAACTGGCGACTGCCGTTTATCGATGCCTCGCTCTACAACAGCTACCTCGGGATGATTTTACCGGTTGTCGGCTGGGCGTTCTCTATCTTTGTCCTGACTGAATTTATGTCGGCGATTCCGAAAGAGCTGGAGGAGGCGGCGCGGATTGATGGCGCTAACGAGTGGCAGATTTTCTTCCACGTCATCCTGCCGCTGGTGAAACCGGCGCTCGGCACGGTGGTGACCTTCGGCTTTATTATGATTTGGGACCAGTACCTGCTGCCGCTGATCGTGGTCAACCAGGACAGCCTGAATACCATTCCGGTGATCCTCGGCACGCTGCGTACCGATGAGAGCATCACGCCGAACATTTTTATCGCCATAACGCTGCTGGCGATGCTGCCCAGCATCATCGTCTACCTGGGTCTGCAAAAACATTTTAATCGCGGGATTATGTCCGGCGCGGTCAAAGGATAAGGAGTTATCAATGGGATCTGTTGTACTGAATAGCGTGCGTAAATCGTATGGTGACGCGCACGTGATTAAAGACGTGTCGTTGACTATCCCGGACGGTGAATTCTGCGTCCTTGTGGGCCCCAGCGGCTGCGGCAAGTCCACGCTGCTGCGCATGATTGCCGGGCTGGAAGAGATTTCCGGTGGCGAGGTGCATATCAACGAACGCAACGTCACCGAGGTAGAACCGAAGCTGCGCGATATCGCGATGGTGTTCCAGAGCTACGCGCTCTACCCGCAGATGACGGTGCGTGAAAATATGGGCTTTGCCCTAAAGATGGCTAAACTGCCGAAAGCGGAGATCAATCAGAAGGTCAATGAAGCGGCGGCGCTACTGGGGTTGGAGCCGCTGCTGGAACGCCTGCCCAAAGATCTCTCCGGCGGCCAGCGCCAGCGCGTGGCGATGGGGCGGGCGATCGTGCGTAAGCCGCAAGTATTCTTATTCGATGAACCGCTCTCCAACCTTGACGCCAAGCTGCGAACCCAGGTGCGCGGCGAGATCCGCGAACTGCATCGTCGGCTGAAAACCACCTCGGTATACGTCACCCACGATCAGATTGAGGCCATGACCATGGGACAGATGATCGTCGTCCTGCGCGATGGGCGAATTGAACAGGCGGGTACCCCGCTGGAGCTGTACGACCGGCCGGCGAATCTGTTCGTGGCCGGATTTATCGGTTCGCCGGAAATTAACCAGCTTCCCGGCGAGGTTGTGCTGAACGGCAACGCGACCAGCCTGCGTCTGAAAGATGGCTCGCTGCTGGCGTTGCCCGCGGGGTTACGGGTGACCGACGGCCAGCAGGTGGTGTACGCCATTCGCCCCGAGCAGGTCAACGTGGTCCATGAAGCGCGCGACGATGCGCTGGCGGCGAAGGTGACGGCGGTGGAGAACACCGGCTCGGATATGCAGCTCTTCTGCGATACCGGCGGCGGGGCGTTTACATCGGTGTTCAAACAGCGTCTGGCAGTAAAAGAGGGGGATAAGATATGGCTACAGCCGAAACTCTCGGGCGTGCACCTCTTTGATGCGCAAAGCGGTCAACGCATAGCGTGCCGGGAGGAAGTTTAAGGTGGCGATGAAGCTGTACACCCTTGATGAAACCTGCCTGGAAAACGCCCGGGCGGGCTTAAAACAGCCGTTCTCGCCGCTGCAGCTGGCGCTGAGCAAGCTGGTGTCAGAGGCCGACATTCTGCGCCGCGAAGCGCCGGAAAGCGTGGTGCACAAAAAACTGCGCCCGGCGAGCGGCGATGCGCACGATTACTACAGTCTGGGGACCTACTGGTGGCCAAACCCGCGGCGTCCCAACGGGCTGCCCTACATTCGCCGCGATGGGCATATCAACCCGCAGTGTGAAAATAACGATACCGACACCTCGCGCATTATCCGCATGTGCGAACGCTGTCTGACACTGGGACTGGCGTGGTACTTCACCGGCCAGCGCCAGTACGCGCAGGCGGCGGCCGTGCAGATCCGCTGCTGGTTCCTCGATGCCGACACGCGAATGAATCCGCATCTGAACTATGGCCAGGCGATCCCGGGGATTGTTTCCGGCCGCGGCACAGGGCTGATTGACACCCGCTTAATGTGGATGGTGGTGGATACCATCGGCTTGGTGAGTGCGGCGAACGTGCTGGATACCGACGATATTATCGGCCTGCACCAGTGGTTCCGCGATTTTAACCACTGGATGTACTACAGCGAAATTGGCCACTCAGAGTACGTCTGGCACAACAACCACGGCACCTGGTACGACGCCCAGCGGACGGTTAACGCGCTGTTCTATGGCGATAAAGGGCTGGCGGCGCGGATCATCGAGCAGGGGATCACCCAGCGGATGGCGGCGCAGATTGACCAGGATGGCAAGCAGACCATGGAGCTCGAACGTACCATCCCTTTCCACTACTCGCTGTTTAACCTGGAAGCGCATCTGCTGCTCAACCGCTATGCCGAGCACGTCGAGTTTGACCGCTGGAACGCCATCCGCGATGGGCGAGGCGTGAAGCAGGGGATTGATTACCTGGTGCCGTTTATTCGGGAACCGGATCTCTGGCCCTATAGCGACCTGCAGGGGATTGTGTGGGATAGCGCGCTGCGCGTGCTGCTGCAGTCTGTGCGGGGGTATGCAAAACAAGCCGGCAGCTATCGTGAAGCGCTGAAATGCGTGCCGCAGGAGACGCTGCAGCTGAAGGAACAGCTCATGTGGTGCCCGGGCTGATACAACAATGCTTCTTGCCTCCCGACGGCGCTGCGCCTGGTCGGCCTGGCTGATATGTAGTCCAGATAAGGCGTTTACGCCGCTATCCGGGGAATGCGCAGGGATTGAGGCTTTGTCTTCCCGGGCGGCGCTACGCTTGCCCGGGCTACGGGGCCACGGCTGTCTTACACTGCGGCGATGATTTTAATCTCGACTTTGTATTTCGGATTCATCAGCTTCGCCTGTACCGTACAGCGTACCGGGGCATGACCGGCGACGACCCATGCATCCCAGGCCTGGTTCATCGCTGCAAAATCTGCGCCGTCGGCAAGGAAAATCGTCGCATCAAGAATACGCGACTTGCTGCTGCCCTGTTTCTCCAGCACCGCGTCAATCTGCGCCAGGGTATCGGCGGTTTGCGCGCAGGCGTCGGCATCCAGGTTGGACGGCACGCCGGTGTAGTACAGCGTCTGGTTGTGAATCACCACATCAGACCAGCGGGCTTCGGCATCAATACGCGTAATGGTCATGTTTATTTCCTCTTTGTTCCGGTTCATTAAGCTGCGGCAAGACTGCCACAATGTTGCACCTGCGTCACTACCCGCACTGGCGAAAACCCCTCCACCCTGACATAATCACTGTCCAAATAACCAGGGGGTAATGTGATCGACGATTTTGCAGCAGACGGCCAGCTGGCCAGCGCGATTGCGGGATTTAAACCACGCGAGCCGCAGCGCCAGATGGCTTTCGCCGTCGCCAGCGCGATTGAAGAAACCCGTCCGCTGGTGGTTGAAGCGGGTACCGGGACCGGGAAAACCTACGCTTATCTGGCGCCTGCGCTGCGCGCCAACAAAAAAGTCATTATCTCCACCGGCTCGAAAGCGCTACAGGATCAGCTCTACAGTCGCGATTTGCCTACCGTCGCCAAAGCGCTGAAGTACACCGGTAAGCTGGCCCTGCTGAAAGGGCGGTCGAACTACCTGTGCCTTGAGCGTCTGGAGCAGCAGGCCCTTGCCGGGGGAGACCTGCCGGTACAAACCCTCAGCGACGTTATTCTGCTGCGTTCATGGTCTAATCAAACCGTCGATGGCGATATCAGCACCTGCGTTAGCGTCGCCGAAGATTCCCAGGCCTGGCCGCTGGTCACCAGCACCAACGACAACTGCCTCGGCAGCGACTGCCCGTTATATAAAGACTGTTTTGTGGTGAAGGCGCGGAAAAAGGCGATGGATGCCGACGTGGTCGTCGTCAACCATCATCTGTTCCTCGCCGATATGGTGGTCAAAGAGAGCGGCTTTGCCGAGCTGATCCCCGAAGCGGAAGTGATGATCTTCGACGAAGCGCATCAGCTACCGGACATCGCCAGCCAGTACTTTGGACAATCGCTCTCCAGCCGCCAGCTGCTGGACCTGGCAAAAGACATTACTATTGCTTATCGTACCGAGCTCAAAGACACTCAGCAGCTGCAGAAGTGCGCCGACCGGCTGGCCCAGAGCGCGCAGGATTTTCGCCTGCAGCTGGGGGAACCGGGCTATCGCGGCAACCTGCGAGAGCTGCTGGCTGACCACAACATTCAGCGCGCGCTGCTGCTGCTTGATGATGCGCTCGAACTCTGTTACGACGTGGCAAAGCTGTCGCTGGGCCGCTCGGCGCTGCTTGATGCCGCCTTTGAGCGGGCAACCCTTTATCGTGGCCGCCTGAAGCGGCTGAAAGAGACCAGCCAGCCGGGATTTAGCTACTGGTATGAGTGTACTTCCCGCACCTTCACCCTGGCGCTGACCCCGCTGACGGTGGCGGATAAATTTAAAGAGGTGATGGCGCAAAAATCGGGGAGCTGGATCTTTACCTCGGCCACGCTCTCGGTCAATGACGATTTACATCATTTCACCGATCGCCTGGGCATCGGTGAAGCGCAAACGCTGCTGCTGCCCAGCCCCTTTGATTACGCCCATCAGGCGCTGCTGTGCGTGCCGCGTAATTTGCCGTTACCCAACCAGCCCGGCGCGGCGCGGCATCTGGCGGCGATGCTCAAACCGCTGATTGAGGCTAACGACGGGCGCTGCTTTATGCTGTGCACTTCCCACGCCATGATGCGCGATCTGGCGGAGCAGTTCCGCGCCACCATGACCCTGCCGGTGTTGCTGCAGGGGGAAACCAGTAAAGGCCAGCTTTTACAGCAGTTCGTCAGCGCCGGGAATGCGCTGCTGGTGGCGACCAGCAGCTTCTGGGAAGGCGTGGACGTGCGCGGCGATGCCCTCTCGCTGGTGATTATCGACAAACTGCCGTTCACCTCGCCGGAAGATCCGCTACTCAAAGCGCGGATGGAAGATTGCCGTCTGCGCGGCGGCGATCCCTTTGATGAGGTGCAGCTGCCGGACGCGGTGATTACTCTTAAACAGGGCGTGGGGCGTCTGATCCGCGATGTTACCGATCGTGGGGTACTGGTTATCTGCGACAACCGTTTGGTGATGCGTCCCTACGGCGCGACCTTCCTCGCCAGCCTGCCGCCCGCGCCGCGCACGCGCGACATCCGCCGGGCGGTACGCTTTCTTGCGGTGCCGCCGGCGAGGTAATCCGGCGCAAAATGTGGTAAGCTGCGCGCCATTTTGTCAATCTGCTAGAGCGAGAGCGCGACAACCCATGCGAATTTTAGCTATCGATACCGCCACGGAGGCCTGCTCCGCGGCGCTGTGGAATGATGGCACCCTCAGTGCTCATTTTGAAATCTGCCCCCGTGAACATACCCAACGTATCCTGCCCCTGGTGCAGGAGGTCCTCAATGAGAGTGGCACGCAATTAACCGACCTTGACGCGCTGGCCTTTGGCTGCGGGCCGGGGAGCTTCACCGGCGTGCGTATCGGTATCGGTATCGCCCAGGGGCTGGCGCTGGGGGCCGAGCTGCCGATGATCGGTGTGTCCACGTTGGCAACCATGGCGCAGGGCGCGTGGCGCAAAACCGGCGCAACCCGCGTGCTGGCGGCCATCGACGCCAGAATGGGCGAGGTCTACTGGGCGGAATATCAGCGCGATGAGCAGGGCGTCTGGCACGGCGAAGAGAGCGAGGCGGTGCTGAAGCCGGAAGCGGTTCGCGAGCGGCTTCAGCGGCTGGAAGGCGAGTGGGCCACCGTTGGCACCGGCTGGCAGGCGTGGCCCGATCTGGCTAACGGCTGTGGTTTAACGCTCGTCGATGGCGACATTCAGCTGCCAGAAGCGCAGGATATGCTGCCGCTGGCCTGCTATCTGCTGACGGCGGGAAAAACCGTGGCCGTCGAACACGCTGAACCGGTTTATTTACGTAATGAAGTGGCGTGGAAGAAACTTCCTGGCCGCGAGTGAATCTCAGTAACTATATGTCTGAGAAGAAGGAAGGAGTCGCGTCATGGCGGGTCAAAAAAGGGTAGTGCGTTGGTTAGTCGCGGCGGCAGTCGTTGCTGCGCTGAGCGGGTGCGCTTCGGTGCCGGATGCCATAAAGGGCACCACCCCGACGCCGCAGCAGGATCTAGTCCGGGTAATGAACGCGCCGCAGCTGTATGTCGGTCAGGAAGCGCGTTTTGGCGGCAAGGTGGTTAGCGTACAGAACCAGCAGGGTAAAACCCGCCTGGAAATTGCCACCGTTCCGCTCGACGGCGCCGCGCGTCCGGCGCTGGGCGAACCGTCGCGCGGGCGTATTTTTGCCGACGTAAACGGCTTTATCGACCCGGTGGATTTTCGCGGGCAGCTGGTCACCGTGGTTGGCCCGATCGTCGGCGTCGTCGACGGCAAAGTGGGGAATACGCCGTATAAATTCATGTTGATGAATGCCATCGGCTACAAGCGCTGGAACGTTGTGCAGCAGGTGGTGATGCCCCCGCAGCCAATGATGGACCCGTGGATGTTCGGCCCGCGCCCGTGGGGCTACGGTTACGGCGGCTGGGGCTGGTATAACCCGGGCCCTGCCGAAGTTAGAAACGTCGTAACTGAATGATTTTGTAGCTATTGTAAGCAAAAAGAAACAGCGGCTGGTCCGCTGTTTCTTCGTTTTCAGTCAAATAAGAAAAATAAATAGTGACGCGCTTCGCAACCTGTACAACGCCTAATTAATAAACTGGTACGCTGAGTTAATATAATGTTAACAGAATGTTTGTTGATCAGGGGCTGTGATGACGACGAATAACTATTTCAGAGGTGATGCAGTGAAAAAGGTTTGGCTAAACCGTTATCCCGCGGACGTTCCTGCGGAGATAAACCCTGACCGCTATCAATCCCTGGTTGAACTGTTTGAACATGCCGTCCGCCGCTATGCCGACCAACCGGCATTTATCAATATGGGCGAGGTGATGACCTACCGTAAGCTGGAGGAGCGCAGCCGGGCGTTTGCCGCTTACCTTCAGGAAGGTTTGGGTCTGCAAAAAGGCGACCGCGTCGCCCTGATGATGCCGAATCTGCTGCAATATCCGGTAGCGCTGTTTGGTATCCTGCGCGCGGGGATGATCGTGGTGAACGTCAATCCGCTCTACACCCCGCGCGAGCTGGAGCACCAGCTCAACGACAGCGGCGCCGCCGCCATCGTGATTGTCTCCAACTTCGCGCATACCCTGGAAAAGGTGGTTGATAAAACCCAGGTTAAGCACGTGATTTTAACCCGTATGGGCGATCAGCTTTCCCCGGCGAAAGGCACCGTGGTTAACTTTGTGGTGAAGTACATCAAACGGCTGGTGCCAAAATACCATCTGCCGGACGCCATCTCGTTTCGCAGCGCGCTGCAGTACGGCTACCGTATGCAGTACATCAAGCCGGAAATCGTCCCTCAGGATCTCGCTTTTCTCCAGTACACCGGCGGAACAACCGGCGTGGCGAAGGGAGCGATGCTGACGCATCGCAATATGCTGGCGAACCTTGAGCAGGTCAACGGCACCTACGGGCCGCTGCTGCATCGCGGCAAAGAGTTGGTCGTTACCGCGCTCCCGCTGTACCACATTTTTGCGCTGACCATGAACTGCCTGCTGTTTATCGAGCTGGGCGGGCAGAATCTGCTGATCACCAACCCGCGCGATATTCCAGGCCTGGTCAAAGAGCTGGCGAAATATCCCTTCACCGCGATGACCGGGGTTAACACCCTGTTTAACGCGCTGCTCAATAACAAAGAGTTTCAGCAGCTCGACTTCTCCTCCCTGCATCTCTCCGCCGGCGGCGGCATGCCGGTGCAGCAGGTGGTAGCCGAACGCTGGGTTAAGCTGACCGGGCAGTATCTGCTGGAAGGCTATGGCCTGACCGAGTGCGCGCCGCTGGTGAGCGTCAACCCGCACGATATTGATTATCATAGCGGCAGCATTGGCCTGCCGGTGCCCTCCACCGAAGCGAAGCTGGTGGATGACGACGATAATGAAGTACCGCCGGGGGAGCCGGGGGAGCTGTGCGTGAAAGGGCCGCAGGTGATGCTGGGATACTGGCAGCGTCCTGATGCCACCGCGGAAATTATTAAGGACGGCTGGCTGCATACTGGCGACATCGCGGTGATGGATGAAGAGGGCTTCCTGCGCATCGTCGACCGCAAAAAAGATATGATTCTTGTCTCGGGCTTCAACGTCTATCCGAATGAAATCGAAGATGTGGTGATGCAGCACGCCGGGGTTCAGGAAGTGGCCGCGGTCGGCGTGCCGTCCGGCAGCAGCGGTGAAGCGGTGAAAATTTTCGTGGTCAAGAAAGACCCGACGCTGACGGAAGAGATGCTGATTACCTTTTGCCGTCGCCAGCTAACCGGCTACAAGGTTCCGAAGCACGTTGAGTTTCGCGATGAGCTGCCGAAATCCAACGTTGGGAAAATTTTACGTCGAGAACTGCGTGACGAAGCCCGCGCTAAAGTAGACAATAAAGCCTGAGCTAAGAGTGAATCGCCAGACGCCGGCTAAGCCGGCGTTTTTTATGGGCGCAAGTTAAGAGAGTATGATTTGAACTATCAGATGATCACCACCAACGATGGCCTGCGCGCCGTCTGTGACGCGGCAAGCGCGGTTTCCGCCATTGCGCTGGATACGGAGTTTGTCCGTACTCGCACCTACTACCCGCAGCTCGGTTTGCTCCAGCTGTTCGACGGCAACCAGGTTTCGCTGATCGACCCGCTGGTCATCACCGACTGGCAACCGATGCGCGAACTGCTGCTGAATAAAGACGTGACCAAATTTCTGCACGCCGGTAGCGAGGATTTGGAAGTATTCCTTAATGCCTTTCATCTGATGCCGCAGCCGCTGATCGATACGCAAATTCTGGCCGCCTTTTGCGGTCGCCCGATGTCCTGGGGCTTTGCGTCGATGGTGGAAGAGTTTACCGGCGTGGCGCTGGATAAAAGTGAATCCCGTACCGACTGGCTGGCGCGTCCGCTAACCGAACGCCAGTGCATTTATGCCGCCGCCGATGTCTGGTACCTGCTGCCGATTGCCGGAAAGCTGATGGCTGAAACCGACAGCGCAGGCTGGCTCTCCGCTGCGCTGGATGAGTGTCAGCTGATGCAGCAGCGCCGCCAGGAGGTGCAGGATCCTGCCGAGGCGTGGCGCGATATCGGTAACGCCTGGCAGCTGCGCACTCGCCAACTGGGCTGCCTGCAGCTGCTGGCGGACTGGCGTTTGCGTAAAGCGCGCGAGCGCGACCTGGCCGTCAACTTTGTCATTCGCGAAGAACATTTGTGGAACGTGGCGCGCTATATGCCCACCAGCCTGGGTGAACTTGATAGCCTGGGACTGTCGGGCAGCGAAATTCGTTTCCACGGCAAGACGCTGATCGGCCTCGTCGAGAAAGCGCAGGCGCTGCCGGAAGAGGCGCTGCCTGAGCCGCTGCAGAATCTGATCGATATGCCGGGCTACCGCAAGCTGTTTAAAGATATTAAAGCGCTTGTGCAGACCGTGAGCGCCGAGAAAGGCGTCAGCGCCGAGCTGCTGGCCTCAAGAAGGCAGATTAACCAGCTGCTGAACTGGCACTGGGGATTAAAAAGCGGCAACGGACAGCCTGAGCTGGTATCCGGCTGGCGAGGCGCATTGATGGCCGATCGCCTGAATGCGCTATTAAGCGAATACCCGCGCTAACGTTTGGTCTGCAAAGTAACAAAAACCGGCTTCGCATCGCGTCGCCGGTTTTTTTTATACCTTCAGGCTCAGGATTTCGACTCTTCAGTTTCCGGCAGGGTCACGTTCAGCTCCAGAATCGAAATATCACCGTCTCTCTGCTCAAGCTGCACGCTGACCATTTCCGGGTCGATTTGCACATATTTGCAAATCACTTCAAGAATGTCTTTACGCAGCTGCGGAAGATAGTGCGGCTCCGCGTCGCCGCGACGGCGCTCCGCGACGATGATTTGCAGGCGCTCTTTCGCAATATTGGCCGTGTTCTTTTTCCGCGAGAGAAAAAAGTCGAGTAATGCCATAATTTATCCTCCGAACAGGCGTTTGAGGAAACCTTTCTTCTCTTCTTCTACGAAGCGGAAAGGACGTTCTTCTCCGAGCAGACGTTCAACGGTATCGGCATAGGCTTTGCCCGCGTCCGAGGTATCATCCAGAATAACCGGTTCGCCCTGGTTAGACGCGCGCAGCACGGACTGATCTTCCGGAATCACGCCCACCAGATTGATGCGCAGAATTTCCAGCACGTCTTCCATGCTCAGCATGTCGCCTTTGTTGACGCGGCCTGGGTTATAGCGGGTCAGCAGCAGATGCTCTTTAATCGGATCTTCACCTTTTTCCGCACGGCGGGATTTAGAGGCCAGGATGCCGAGGATACGGTCGGAGTCGCGAACGGAGGAGACTTCCGGGTTAGTGGTGATGATGGCTTCATCAGCGAAGTATAACGCCATCAGCGCACCGGTTTCGATGCCTGCAGGGGAGTCACAGACGATAAAATCAAAATCCATCTTTTTCAGTTCTTCGAGAACTTTGTCTACGCCTTCGCGGGTCAGGGCGTCTTTGTCACGCGTCTGGGAGGCCGGGAGGATATAGAGGTTCTCCGTGCGCTTGTCTTTGATAAGCGCCTGGTTCAGCGTGGCATCGCCCTGGATGACGTTGACGAAGTCATAAACGACCCGGCGTTCACAGCCCATGATCAGGTCAAGGTTACGCAGGCCGATGTCGAAGTCGATAACGACCGTTTTCTTTCCCTTCTGGGCCAAACCAGTAGCGATGGCCGCGCTGGAGGTGGTCTTGCCAACGCCTCCTTTACCCGAAGTCACAACAATAATGCGTGCCATAGAAATTCCTTGTTAAAAAGGGATTAATTCAACGATTGAATCGTCAAAGCGCTGTCGTCTAAACGTAGACGCGCCGCTTTGCCATAAAATTCGGCCGGAATGTTATCACTCAGCCAGTATTCCCCGGCGATGGAAACCAGTTCCGCCGAGAGGTTGGTACAAAATATTTGGGCGTCTCTGTCGCCGCCAGCGCCGGCAAGCGCACGTCCCCGCATCATGCCATATACATGGATATTACCATCGGCAATAAGTTCAGCCCCGGCACTCACATGGTTTGTAACAATTAGATCACAGTGTGGCGCATAAATACGCTGACCGGAACGTACCGGCTGATCAATCAAACGCGTTTTTGTGATCTGATTAACAACTGGTGGCGGCGCGACGGGTTCTGGCGGGGCCTGACGGGTGGTTTTTTCTTTCCCTTCGGTTAATAACGGGATCCCGGCGCGGTCAATTTCGGTTTTCAGCCGAGGAAGTTTACATCCGCTTACGCCCATAATACGCAGTCCGGTGGCCGCAATAGCTTCATGGAGAGGGCGCCAGTCGACGTCATCTTCAATGCTGCTGATATTCACTACCACGGGGGCATGACGTAAAAAGGCGGGAGCCTGGGCGATTTTGTCTTCTAACGCCTGACGAATAACCTCGGGATTTGCATCGTGCAAATGAACCACAGATAAGGTGAAGCTACTGCCCTTAAGTTCGATTGGCGTATTTGACATCCTGGCCTTACTCAATTTGCTGTTTATCACTCGCTGAAGTGCGGTGATATTCCGAAGACTAAAAGGCATGTTATAGTCACTCATATATAGAGGCAAGTGACCGCAGGTCTAATTCCGAGTAAAACTATGTTTTGTGTGATCTATCGAAGTACTAAACGTGAGCAAACCTATTTATATGTCGAAAAAAAGGACGATTTCTCCCGCGTTCCTGATGAATTAATGTATAGCTTCGGTACGCCTAAACTGGCAATGATTCTGCCGCTTGATGGACGAAAAAAACTCATTCACGCCGATTTGGATAAAGTGAAGCAGGCGCTGGCCGATCAGGGCTATTACCTTCAACTCCCTCCGCCGTCTGAAAATTTACTCAAGAAACACCTGGCGGAACAGGGGAATAAATCTGATTAACCCACAGAGGTAAAAAATGTACCAACATCATAACTGGCAGGGTGCGCTACTGGATTATCCGGTAAGCAAAGTGGTTTGCGTGGGCAGCAACTATGCAAAACACATTAAGGAGATGGGCAGTGCGACGCCGGAAGAGCCGGTGCTGTTTATTAAACCTGAGACGGCGCTATGCGACATCCGCCAGCCGTTGGTGCTGCCTGAGGGCCTGGGTTCGGTGCACCATGAAGTTGAGCTGGCGGTGCTGATTGGCGGCACGCTGCGTCAGGCGACCGAAGATCACGTGCTTAAAGCCATCGCCGGCTATGGCGTGGCGCTGGACCTCACTCTGCGCGATCTGCAGGGTAAACTGAAAAAGGCCGGTCAGCCGTGGGAAAAGGCGAAAGGATTTGATAACGCCTGTCCGATTTCCGGGTTTATTCCCGCCGCCGAATTTCACGGCGACGCGCAGAATACGCCGCTGAGCCTGAAGGTGAACGGCGAAGTGCGCCAGCATGGCACCACGGCCGACATGATCCATAAAATTGTGCCGCTGATCGCCTATATGTCGCGCTTCTTCACCCTGAAAGCCGGTGACGTGGTGCTGACCGGTACCCCGGAAGGCGTGGGGCCGCTCGCCAGCGGCGACGAGCTGGAAGTGGGGTTTAACGGCTTATCGCTGACCACCCGCGTGCTGTAACGACCTCTTGCCGCCATCTCCGGGCGGCAAAACTTGCAACGGCGTGCCAGACTGGTTATAAGGTGCACCCTGAATTGCAATGACGGACATCCCAATGAGCGAACAACCTTTCTGGCAACAAAAAACACTGGATGAAATGAGCGATGCGGAGTGGGAATCACTTTGCGACGGCTGCGGACAGTGCTGCCTGCATAAGCTGATGGATGAGGATACCGACGAAATCTATTTTACCAACGTCGCCTGCCGTCAGCTCAATATCAAAACCTGCCAGTGCCGTAACTATGAGCGCCGCTTCGAATATGAGCCGGACTGCATTAAGCTAACCCGCGACAATCTGCCTACGTTTGAATGGCTGCCGCCGACCTGCGCCTATCGTCTGCTGGCGGAAGGCCAGCCGCTGCCGCACTGGCATCCGCTGTTAACCGGTTCGAAGGCGGCGATGCATGGCGAACGCATCTCGGTTCGCCATATTGCGGTGAAAGAAGCCACCGTGGTTGAGTGGCAGGATCATATCCTGAATAAACCAGACTGGGCGCAGTAGGCGCTCAGTTAGCTTTTCTTCGCGTGGAACAGCCCGCTTTCACCGTCGGCGTCGTCCGCAACCCAAAAGTTAATATTGAACTGCGCGTCGTCGCTGAGCTCAATGCGGTGCCAGTACTGCGGCGGGCTGGTCGCGAACTGCCCGGCGTTGATAACAACCTTTGCCTCAGGTTCTGTCGCCTGTTCATCGGCGAAACCATAGTAGGTTACCGTGCCTTCCATCACGCAAAGCTGGCCGAAAACACCCGCAGCGGTGTTGTGGTGCGTCAGTAGAGCGGCAGGGACGTTCTGTTTGGTAAAGAATGGGGTGGAGCGTTTTACCTTCCAGCTAGCGGGAATACGCAAATGAGACATCATGTGCTCCTCAGTTAACATTTATAAGATGCATTTAATATGCATCTTTATGGCAACAACGTCAACGCGCAGGCAAAAAAAAACGCTCCCGGAGGAGCGCATTATCAGCAATGGTTCTTAGCGACCAAACAGATCGCGCTTTTTAGGTTTAAACGGCTGAGCGATAAGCACCAGTACACCGACCACCAGATAGGCGGCGAAGATGCCAACCAGCCACTGCGGCATTTCCAGCGTCAGGAATTCCCACTGGCGTACGGAGCAGTCACCGGTAGCGACAAACACCTGAGGCAGCCATTTATCCAGCGGCAGCCACGTTGGGAAACGAGCGGCGAAATCGCAGGTCTGGAAAGGGGAAGGGTGAAGCTGAATCATGGTGTGTTCCCATGACAGCTGCAGCCCGCGTAGGGCGCTGTAGAGCCAAATCACAATCGCGACATAGCGCAGAGGGGTTTTTGGCGCAATGGCGCCGACGATACCGGCGCCCATCACGCCAAATAGCGCGCAGCGCTCGTAAATACACAGTACGCACGGCTGCAGCAGCATCACGTGCTGGAACCATAACGCCACCAATTCAAGAATAAACGCGGTTAGCGCCATCAGGAGCCAGGCACCGCGTCCCCTTGAGCACTGGTTTAAATATCGCAACATAATCATTTCCCTGGAACATGCTAAATCATGGCAGTGTAAACGAAAACCGTAGCGACGCCAGCAGCTAGTCTGAAAATATTACGTAAACGAATATGGAATGCCCGGCGTTTTGAGCCGGGCATGGATGATTTTATTTCAGCAGCTGCGGCGTCACCAGCCAACCGTGCTCCAGCATCCACTGGGTAGCCGGCATCAGGGTAAACTCGACGCAGGCCAGGCCGACGAGGGTCAGGACGAGGGTATACGGCAGCGCCATCCACACCATCCGGCCATAGGAGAGGCGAATTAGCGGAGCCAGCGCGGAAGTCAGCAGGAACAGAAACGCGGCCTGGCCGTTCGGCGTGGCGACCGATGGCAAGTTGGTGCCGGTATTGATCGCCACCGCCAGCAGCTCGAACTGCGGCAAACTGATGGTTCCCTGCTCCAGAGCGGACTTAACCTCGTTGATATAGACGGTGCCGACGAAGACGTTATCCGAAATCGACGACAGCAGGCCGTTAAACAGGTAAAACAGCGACAGCTGGGCGTGCGGCGAGGCCTGGAGAACGAATTCGATCACCGGCGCAAACAGGTGCTGATCGATAATCACCGCCACAACGGCGAAAAAGACCGTCAGCAGCGCGGTAAACGGCAGCGCTTCGGTAAACGCTTTGCCGATGGCGTGTTCATCGGTGACCCCGGAAAACGTGGTCGCCAGAATGATGACCGACAGGCCAATCAGACCGACTTCCGCAAGGTGCAGCGCCAGGGCGATGATTAGCCAAACGCCGATAATCCCCTGGGCGATAAGACGCAGGCGATCCTGTCGGCTGCGGCTCTGACGGCTACGATCGTCAAAATCCTGCAGCACTTTACGCACGGTTGGCGGCAGCGGTTCGCCGTAGCCAAACAGGCGGAATTTCTCCAGCAGCAGGCAGGTGAGCAGGCCGCAGACCAGCACCGGCAAGCTTACCGGCAGCATGCGCATGAAGAATTCGCCGAAGTGCCAGCCCGCGGCTTTGGCGATAATCAGGTTCTGCGGTTCGCCAACCATCGTCATCACGCCGCCGAGCGCGGTGCCGACCCCGGCGTGCATCATCAGGCTGCGCAAGAAGCCGCGAAACTGCTCCAGGACATCGCGATAGTGCTGCTCGATATGGCTGTCGTCGAGCATATCGTCATCGTCCGGCCGCGCCGAAGCGACTTTGTGATAAATACCGTAGAAACCCACGGCGACGCTAATCACGACCGCGACAACGGTCAGCGCGTCAAGAAATGCGGAAAGAAAGGCGGAAGCGACGCAAAACGCCAGCGACAGCAGCATCTTGCTGCGGATGCCGAGCAGCAAACGGGTGAAGATGAACAGCAGCAGCTGCTTCATGAAATAGATCCCCGCCACCATAAACATCAGCAGCAGCAGGACTTCAAGGTTAGCGGCAACTTCCGCCCGGATATGCCCGGGCGTGGTCATCCCGATAAACACCGCTTCGATCGCCAGCAGACCGCCCGGCAGCAGCGGATAACATTTGAGCGCCATCGCCAGGGTGAAAATAAATTCGATAACCAGCAGCCACCCGGCAATAAACGGATGAAGATAAAATACCAGCGGATTAACGATTAAGAAAATGATGAGAGTGAGTTTGTACCAGTCCGGGGACTGACCAAGAAAGTTGCGCCACAGGGCGCGGCCATACGACATTTCCACGACAGACATCCTTTCTCCGCCAAATTCTGAAACATGATTTTATGCGTAACTATACGCAAGATTACCAGTTGCGCAAAATGGGGCGCAACTTTCTTCGCATCACATTCTTTAGCAACAGAAAGTGTGAAATGAAAAGTTGAAAATGAAACGGCGATCCCTTTTTAATTACTTTCTGGCGCTATCTGCCTTTTGGCCGCTCTGGTATGATGAGTCGAATAGCAACGCTGTGTAATGGAAATCTTATTATGGTCATTAAGGCGCAAAGCCCTGCGGGTTTCGCTGAAGAGTACATCATTGAAAGTATCTGGAATAACCGCTTTCCTCCTGGTTCAATTCTTCCCGCTGAACGTGAACTTTCTGAACTGATTGGTGTTACCCGTACAACCTTACGTGAAGTGTTGCAGCGTCTGGCGCGCGATGGCTGGTTAACCATTCAGCACGGTAAGCCTACCAAGGTGAACAACTTCTGGGAAACTTCAGGCCTGAATATTCTCGAAACCCTGGCGCGTCTCGATCATGACAGCGTACCGCAGCTGATTGATAATCTGCTGTCCGTACGTACCAATATTTCGACGATTTTTATCCGTACCGCTTTCCGCCAGCATCCTGACAAGGCGCTGGAAGTTCTGGCGAGCGCGCGTGAAATTGAAGACCACGCCGACGCTTTTGCCGAACTCGATTATAACATTTTCCGCGGTCTGGCCTTTGCTTCAGGTAATCCCATCTACGGCCTGATCCTCAATGGAATGAAAGGCTTATACACCCGGATTGGCCGTCACTATTTTGCCAACCCGGAAGCGCGTAGCCTGGCGCTCGGCTTCTATCACCAGCTGGCGAAGGTATGTGAAGAAAAGCTTCATGAACAGGTTTATGAAATCGTGCGCCGCTACGGGCATGACAGCGGTGAGATTTGGCACCGTATGCAGAAGAATTTGCCGGGTGACCTGGCGATTAATATGCGCTAGACCCCGCCAACGAATAAAAAACGCCCGGTGCTATCACCGGGCGTTTTGCTTTTCACGCGCTATAGCGGATTGGGCCGCGGCGGCGTACGTTCCAGCAGCTCAACGCTACCATCGGCGTTTTGCTGCTCAAGAAGAACGTCAAACCCCCACAGGCGGTGGACGTGCTTAAGCACCTCGCGACGGCCTTTATCCAGCGGCACACGGTTATGCGGAACGTAGCGCAGGGTGAGCGAGCGGTCGCCGCGCAGGTCAACGTTCCATACCTGAATATTCGGCTCGAGGTTGCTCAGGTTGTACTGCGCTGAAAGCTTCGAACGAATCTCACGATATCCTTCTTCATTATGAATAGCGGATATTTCCAGATAGTTATTGTGATCGTCATCGAGCACGGTAAAGAAGCGGAAATCGCGCATGATTTTCGGCGACAGGAACTGGCTGATAAAGCTCTCATCTTTGAAGTCGCGCATCGCGAAGTGCAGCGTTTCGAGCCAGTCTGAACCGGCAATATCCGGGAACCAGTATCTATCCTCTTCCGTCGGCGACTGACAAATACGTTTAATATCCTGGAACATGGCGAAACCCAGAGCGTAGGGGTTAATGCCGCTGTACCACTGGCTGTTATAGGGCGGCTGGAACACCACGTTGGTGTGGCTGTGCAGAAACTCCAGCATAAAGCGCTCGGTCACTTTTCCTTCGTCATAAAGATGATTAAGGATGGTGTAATGCCAGAAGGTCGCCCAGCCTTCGTTCATGACCTGAGTCTGCTTCTGCGGATAAAAATACTGGCTGACCTTGCGCACGATACGCAGGATTTCACGCTGCCAGGGTTCCAGCAGCGGCGCGTTTTTCTCCATAAAATAGAGCAGATTTTCCTGCGGCTCTGAAGGATAGCGGCGCGCCGCTTCAATCGTCTTTTCCTCTTCGCGCTTCGGCAGGGTGCGCCACAGCATATTCACCTGACTCTGGAGATACTCTTCCCGGCTTTTTTGCCGCGCCTTCTCCTCCTGCAGGGAGATTTTCTGCGGACGTTTATAGCGGTCAACGCCGTAGTTCATCAAGGCGTGGCAGGAGTCGAGCAGCTTCTCGACTTCATCTACGCCATAGCGCTCTTCACATTCGGTGATGTATTTCCGCGCGAAGATGAGATAGTCGATGATTGAACTGGCGTCGGTCCAGCTGCGAAAGAGGTAGTTATTTTTGAAAAACGAGTTATGCCCGTAGCAGGCGTGCGCCATGACCAGCGCCTGCATGGTGATGGTGTTCTCTTCCATCAAATAGGCGATACAGGGGTTGGAGTTAATGACGATTTCATAAGCCAGCCCCTGTTGACCGTGCTTATAGGCCTGTTCGGTCTCAATGAATTTTTTACCGAACGACCAGTGCGGATAGTTAATCGGCATCCCGACGCTGGAGTAGGCATCCATCATCTGTTCGGATGTAATGACTTCGATTTGGTGCGGATAGGTGTCAAGACGATACAGCTTCGCCACCCGGTCGACTTCTGCCAGATAGGTCTCCAGCAGCTCAAAAGTCCAGTCGGGTCCATCGCTTAAACGGGTTGTGTCCTTGTTCATGGAATCAATCGTAGCCATTAGCGCGCCCTCGTTGTTGATGGTTCTCTCTGTACGGAAAACCTCTTAACAAGCATAGAACACGGCGTCGCAAACTGCGTCCATCCGCATTTTCTTTTCTTCGCGATTTCACCATCTGAAACGCGATATTCCACGATTTAAACAGAATTTTATTCTGTTTAAAAATGAGGCGCAGCAGGAGATGGTAAACCGACGGGGGCTGCGCTGGCGCAGAACCCTGTGAGATAAGTCACCATAAATAAAGCGTATGTTGAATAATATTTTCATCTGAGTTATCAATTTGTAATCAGATGATTGTTCTTTAACGATTACGGAGCCGCTATGCGCGTCGTCATACTGGGAAGTGGGGTAGTAGGAGTCGCTAGCGCCTGGTACTTAAGCCAGGCAGGACATGAAGTGACGGTTATCGATCGTCAGCCGGGGCCGGCCGAAGAGACCAGCGCCGCTAACGCCGGGCAGATCTCTCCCGGCTATGCCGCGCCGTGGGCGGCGCCGGGCGTACCCTTGAAGGCGATTAAGTGGATGTTCCAGCGCCACGCGCCGCTGGCCATCGGGCTGGATGGCACCCCGTTCCAGCTGAAATGGATGTGGCAGATGCTGCGCAACTGCGACACTCGCCACTATATGGAAAATAAAGGACGCATGGTGCGCCTGGCGGAGTACAGCCGCGACTGCCTGAAGGCGCTGCGCGAGAGTACCGGTATCCAATATGAAGGTCGGCAGGGCGGCACGCTGCAGCTTTTCCGCACCGACAAGCAGTTCGAAAACGCCACCCGCGATATCGCGGTGCTGCAGGAGGCGGGCGTGCCTTACCAACTGCTGGAGGCGAATCGCCTGCTGGAAGTTGAACCGGCGCTGGCTGAAGTGAGCCACAAGCTGACGGGCGGTTTACGTTTACCCAATGATGAAACCGGCGACTGTCAGCTCTTCACCACCCGTCTGGCCCGCATGGCGGAACAGGCGGGCGTGACCTTCCGTTTTAATACCCCCGTCGATGAACTGCTCTATGAAGGGGATCTCATCTCCGGCGTGAAGTGCGGCGCTGAAATCATTAAAGCGGACGCGTACGTGATGGCATTCGGTTCCTATTCGACGGCCATGCTGAAAGGGCTGGTGGACATTCCGGTCTACCCTCTGAAAGGCTATTCGCTGACCATTCCGATTGCGGAAGAGGACGGCGCGCCGGTATCGACTATCCTTGATGAAACGTACAAAATCGCCATCACCCGCTTTGATCGTCGGATTCGCGTTGGCGGAATGGCGGAAATTGTCGGTTTTAATAAAGAACTGCTGCAGCCGCGGCGTGAAACCCTGGAGATGGTGGTGCACGATCTGTTCCCGCGCGGCGGCCACGTTGAACAGGCGACCTTCTGGACCGGACTGCGCCCAATGACCCCGGACGGTACGCCGGTGGTGGGCCGCACGGCGTATAAAAATCTGTGGCTGAATACCGGCCACGGTACGCTGGGATGGACCATGGCCTGCGGTTCAGGGCAGCTGATTAGCGACCTGATCTCCGGACGCACGCCGGCGATCCCGTATGACGATCTTGCCGTCGCCCGCTACGGTCGCGGCTTTACGCCGGCCCGCGCTCAGCATCTGCATGGCGTTCACAATTAACAAGGAGCTTTCATGTCTCGTTCTGTAAAGGCCAGCATTGATATGTCAGCCTTACGCCAGAATCAACAAATTGTTCGCCGCGCGGCGCCCGCTTCGCGCCTGTGGGCGGTGGTCAAAGCCAATGCTTATGGCCACGGCCTGGCGAGAGTCTGGAACGCGCTTAGCGCCGCGGACGGTTTCGCGATGCTCAATCTTGAAGAGGCGATCCTGCTGCGCGAGCTGGGCTGGAAAGGGCCGATACTGATGCTGGAAGGCTTTTTCCACGCCGATGAGCTGGCCCTGTTTGATAAGTACCGTTTGACCACCAGCGTGCACAGTAACTGGCAAATCAAGGCGCTCCAGCAGGCGAAGCTGCACGCGCCGCTCGATATCTACGTCAAGGTGAATAGCGGGATGAATCGGCTGGGTTTTATGCCGGATCGTCTGCACATCGTCTGGCAGCAGCTGCGATCGCTGCATAACGTCAGTGAAATGACGTTAATGTCGCATTTTGCCGAAGCGGAAAACCCGGACGGCATCGTGGAGCCGATGCGGCGTATTGAGCAGGCGGCGGAAGGGCTGGATTGCCCGCGCTCGCTGGCGAATTCGGCGGCCACCCTGTGGCATCCGGAGTCGCATTTTAACTGGGTGAGGCCAGGGATCGTGCTGTACGGCGCTTCGCCTTCCGGCCTGTGGCAGGATGTGGCCAACACCGGACTGAAACCGGTGATGACGTTAAGCAGCGAAATTATTGCCGTGCAGAACCTGAAAGCCGGGGAAGCGGTCGGCTACGGCGCGACCTGGCGTACGGCGGAGGAGCGGCGCATCGGCATCGTTGCCTGCGGCTACGCCGATGGTTACCCGCGTCTGGCGCCGAGCGGTACGCCGGTGCTGGTTGACGGCGTTCGCACCGCGACGGTAGGGCGCATCTCGATGGATATGCTGGCGGTGGATTTGACTCCCTGCCCGCAGGCAGGGATCGGCGCGCCGGTCGAGCTGTGGGGCAAAGAGATTAAAATCGACGATGTCGCATCCGCCTGCGGCACAGTCGGGTATGAGTTAATGTGCGCGCTGGCGCCGCGCGTACCGGTTGTGACGGTGTAACTTGTCGTGAGGCGGGTTACTCCGCCTCATCTCCCGCCATACGTACGCCCACCCTCAGGACATGATCCTCTTCTTTTTCCGCCACCGTCCACACCATGCCGGCAAATTCCACCTGGTCGCCGACGACCGGCGCGGCGCCCAACAGCTGCTGCACGACATCACCCAGCGACTGCTGGCGATCGCGGAACTCCTCACCGCCATCGATGCCGTAAATCTGCGCGACGTCGGCGAACTTGGCATTGGCGTCGAGGATAAAATCACCAAAGAAGCGCTGATCGAGCGCGACCGGCGGCGACTGGCTGAACAGTTTACCCAGCGCGGGTAAATCGCGCTCGCGGCCGATAACGCAGAGAATATCGCCCTCCAGCAGTCGGGTGCTGCCGGTAGGGTGCAGCAGAACGTTGTCGCGAAACAGCGCGGCAATCCGCGTTTCCGGCGGCATATGCAGGTCGCGCAGCGCCGCGCCGACGCACCATTTTTCGGCGCTAAGCTGGTAAACGAACTGCTCCCACGGGTTTTCCGGGTGAATATCCAGCCCGACGCGGGAGATGGGCGATCCGATCGGCGGCACCACCACTTTGGCTTTCTTCGCCGCCCAGGAGAGCGACGTTCCCTGCAACAGCAGCGACACCAGCACCACGAAGAAGGCCACGTTAAAGAACAACCGCGCATTGTCCAGACCGGCCATCATCGGAAATACGGCGAGAATAATCGGTACCGCGCCGCGCAGGCCAACCCAGCTGATAAATATCCGTTCGCGCAGGTTAAAGCCGCGAAACGGCAGCAGACCGGCAAATACCGACAGCGGACGGGCGATAAAGATCATCCACATCGACAGAATGAGCGCCGGGATAGCGATAGGCCACAGGTCTGACGGCGTGACCAGCAGGCCGAGCACCAGGAACATGGCGATCTGCGCCAGCCACGCCAGGCCGTCGAAGTTTTGCAGAATACCGTGGCGGTTGCGAATCGGCCGGTTGCCGAGCAGGAAACCGCACAGGTAGACCGCGAGGATGCCGCTGCCGTCCAGCGAAGTGGTCGCGGCAAAAATCATGATCCCGCCGCTCAGCGCCAGCAGCGGGTAAAGCCCGGCCGGCAACACAATGCGATTAATCATCTGCAGCAGCAGATAGCCGCCGCCGAGACCGATAGCGATACCCAGGCCGAATTGCTGCACGATATGCACCGCAAACATCCAGCTCAGGCCGGTCTCATGTTGCTGAATCATCTCGATAAGGGTGATGGTCAGGAACACCGCCATCGGGTCGTTGCTGCCGGATTCAATTTCCAGCGTCGAGCCGACGCGTTCATTCAGTCCTTTACCGCCGAGCAGAGAGAACACCGCCGCGGCATCAGTCGAGCCGACGATAGCGCCGATCAGCAGCCCTTCAATCAGGTTGAGATGAAACAGCCAGGCCGCCATCAGTCCGGTCAGGGCCGAGGTGATCAGCACCCCGACCGTGGCGAGCGACAGCGCGGGCCACAGCGCCACGCGAAAGGAGCTGGCCTGAGTGCGCATCCCGCCGTCAAGCAGGATAACCGCCAGCGCCAGGTTGCTCACCATGTAGGCGAAAGGGTAATTGTCAAACGGAATGCCGCCGATACCGTCAATCCCCGCTAGCATCCCAATGGCGAGGAAGATAACCAGGATCGGGATGCCGAGGCGTGAGGAAAAGGAACTTAATAAAATACTACAGGTTACTAAAACAGAACCCAGGATAAACAGACTGATGACCGCAGCGGCGTCCAATGTTGACGTACTCCTTACCGGCGTGAAGATAAATTAAAAACTACACCATTTTAACAATCTGACGCCGATCGGGATATGCGTTAGAGGAATTTTTATTCTGCCAGAACCGGGTGGCCGCTGATGCTTAACGTGGTGATGGACGCGTTGTTGACCAGCAATGCTCTGGCGCCAAACGGCAGGGTGACCGTGCGCTGTTCGTGACCAAAATCCAGACCGCTGATGACCGGAATGTTAAGCTGCTGGCGAAGGTAGTCGTATACCATCGGCAGATCGTAACCGGCATCGTAGTCGTTGGCGTTTGCGCCGGTAAAACTGCCGAGGATAATTGCCCGCTGGCGCGCCAGAATACCGCTGTTAAGCAGCTGCAATAGCATTCGTTCAACGCGGAACGGGTGTTCGTTAATATCTTCCACCACCAGAATTCCGTCGCTAATCTGCGGCATCCACGGGGTGCCGATAAGCGAGGTCAGCATCGCCAGGTTGCCGCCCCACAGCTTGCCGTCGGCGCGGCAGTCCGGGCCTTCGCCGTGCCATTCGAGGGTAAACGCCGGGTCGCGCAGCGCCTGCCAGAAATGGTGTTCAGTAAATTCGTTCAGCGTTTCCGCGCCGAAGTTTCCCGCCAGCATCGGTCCGCTAAAAGTGATTATGCTACCCTTTGCCAGCAGGCCCATCTGAACGGCGGTGAAATCGCTGTGGCCGCAAATAAGCAGCGGATCCTGCTGCTGGCGGGCGATCAGCGCCTGCCAGTCAATGTGCGGCAGTAGGCGAGTCGCGCCGTAGCCGCCGCGTACCGCCAGCACGATACGGTTTTTGCCGTCGAGGGCGGCGAGCTGGTTGATGTCGCCAAGGCGTTCATTCTCAGTTCCGGCAAACCGCAGCGCCCGGCGGGGAATGACCTGCTGGTGCGCGACCTGATGCCCGGCCTCCTGCAGACGCTGTACGCCGCGGTACGCCGCCTCCTGGTTGATGCAGTAACCGGAAGGGGCGATGAGATAAAACTGAGACATGACAATTCCTTGCTAAGAATGAAAGGGTTATCATGCCGCCTGGAGCGTTTATTGTCATCTCCGTGCGGCAAACTTCAGCCAATAAGGATAGATGTGTGAAATTGAGATGGTGTGTTTTTTTATGTGTATTGTTGGCCGGTTGTAGTTCAAAACACGATTATCGTAACCCGCAGTGGAATCCGGAAGTCCCGGTTAAGCGGGCGATGCAGTGGATGCCAATCAGCGAAAAAGCCGGTGCGGCATGGGGCGTTGACCCGCAGCTGATTACCGCGATCATCGCCATTGAATCCGGCGGCAACCCGACGGTGGTCAGCAAATCCGGCGCGGTTGGCCTGATGCAGCTGAAACCCTCGACCTCCGGTCGCGATGTTTACCGGCGGATGGGCTGGAGCGGAGATCCTTCGGTGAGCGAGCTGAAAAATCCCGAGCGTAATATATCCATGGGGGCCGCTTATTTAAGCATTCTCGAAAACGGTCCGCTGGCGGGAATTAAAGACCCGCAGGTGATGCGCTACGCGGTGGTGGTCTCCTATGCTAACGGCGCAGGCGCGCTGCTGCGGACGTTCTCGTCCAATCGCCAGGATGCGATCGAGGAGATTAACGATATGGACGCCGATGATTTCTTTGAGCATGTAGTGAAGAAACACCCGGCTCCGCAGGCGCCGCGCTATATCTGGAAGCTGCAAAAAGCGCTGGACGCGATGTAGGGCATCATTTTACCCCGCGGACCAGGCGTTGTGCGGGGTAAACTCTTCAGGTATTCCTAATCCTCCGTGCGAAGCGAAGAGATATAGCTTACCGGAGCAATCAAATCTTTATATTCCCGATAGCTTTCCGGGAGAGAATCGACACCGTTTACCGTAAGACAGAGCATGGCCGTGGCGCCATCCATTTTATCGCTATTTAGCGCCAGTGCCCCTCGCAAGAAATCGATGCAGGCATGGGCGCCGTTATACGAGATATCGTTGTTATCCAGTCGAAGCATTTTGCTTATAGCGTCTCACCCGATGGTTAATCAAGCCGTTGCACAGAAAATGGATAATTTATCGATTTGATGATTTCCCGGTATTCGCGATAGCGCTCGGGGAGCAGGCTGGTTTTGCCGATAGCGACGCAATAATCAGCCGTTTCATCGGTTATCTGTTCCTTATCGGCGACAAGAGTATTCTTTAATTTATCAACATAACTACGAAGAATATTAATCGAGATACCTTCCCGGTCCAGCCGGGTAACATTTAAGGTGATGAGTAACATTAACAGCCACCACAGACCGGAAACGACAAACATCGCAAGCCAGCTAAATACGCTGAAATTAAGCAGAGCGTTATTAGCGAATAACGTTTTCCAGCCTAATATGGCGATTAAAAACAATGAAGGAACGGCAACTAATATCATGTTCCACGTTTGTTGCGTAGGGCTTAGCATCAGGCCCGCGCAGCGGGTATCCGTAGACCAGTGATTTTTCTGGGCGACGTAAAGTTCAAGGGGTAAATTCTGGTTGCCGGGTTTTGGTGAAGAAAAGTGGTTAAAGAGGATTTTTTCTACGCACGTCATTTTACACTCCGCGTACTGCTGATTCGCGCGCAGCTCGATACCCTGGGCTGAATGAATGATGGTGACGTAATTTTTCCTTAATAGTCTAAACGTAGCCAACTGAATAATACCGGTCGCTTTATCATGCAGCCAGGCTAAAAATGAGGGGGGGATGGAATAGGGGGGCGGTATCGGCGTGCCTTTCTCAGTAGGGCGAGTCATCGATATAATGATATTGGCCACGATATATATAACCGTGGTGGATAAAACGTGATAGCCCATAAAGGATAATGGATGTAAATCGGAGATAAAACTGACGACTGCATTCACTTTTTATTCCTTGTGCCAGTCATAACAGGCGTTTCCCGGGAGAGGTCTTCCCGAGTGCCAGAGTAGTATTTTTAATTAGCCGACTCAAGATAAGCGTAAAAATATAACCATATGGAGAAAATAGATGCGCGGCGGAGACCCGCCGCGCGAAGGTTTACTGCGCGACTTTTTTATCCCCTGGCGCAATAGAATTATTGGCCGCGGGTTGAGCCGCGTTATCTGTCGCCTTACTGGTATCGTCATTCGCCGCCGGGCGGGTGGCCGGAACCGAATCACAGGGTTTCTCTTTCGGACACACCAGGTCCAGCATCTTCAGGGTGACCCCGTTAGTCCAGCCAAATCCGTCCTGTAACGGATACTCGCCGCCGCCGCCACCGGTTCCCGTCGAGCTGACGTCATATTTTTCCACCAGCTTCTGTTCGCTGTTGTAGGTATGCTGAACATTGCTGAGGAAACGCCAGCTCACCTCCATCGCTATTTTCTGTTGACCATATTTTTGCAGGCCTTCCGCGGCGACCCACTGCAGCGGCGCCCAGCCGTTTGGCGCATCCCACTGCTGGCCGCTATTGACGGTCGTGGTGGTCAGGCCCCCCGGTTTGAGCAGGCGCGCTTCGGTCGCGGCGGCGACTTTAGCGGCGCGCTCGCTGGAGGCGGCGTTGACGTACAGCGGGAACAGCGCCGCGGCGGTCAGCTGATTGCGCACCTTATGACTTTTCAGATCGTAATCGGCGTACCAGCCCTCTTTATCGTTCCACAGGTATTTCTCCAGCGCTTTCTGTCGGGCGTTGGCCAACGCGTCATACTGCGCGGCTTTCGCGCTATCGCCAGCGGCTTTACTGGCGCGGGCGATGGCTTTTTCCATGTGGAACATCAGCGAGTTGAGGTCGACCGGAACAATCGAGGTGGTGCGGATGGTGCCGAGCTGCTGCGGGTTATCCATCCAGCGGGAGCTGAAGTCCCAGCCGGATGCCGCGGCGGAGCGCAGATCGCGGTAGATTTCAGTGGCCGGGCGGTTGGGATTGTTTTTGGCGGTGGTGACATCGTCCAGCCAGGATTCCGGACGCGGCGTGTCGTTATCGTCCCAGTAGCGGTTCAGCAGCGAGCCATCGGCCATACGCACCACGCGCTTACTGGCGCCGCCGGGCTCAAGCGCTTCGGCGCCATCCATCCAGTACTGGTACTCTTTCTCCATCTGCGGCAGCCATTTTTTGAGCGCCTCATCGCCATCGTGCGTGGCCAGCAGTTCGACCATAAACGGGAAGAACGGCGGCTGCGAGCGGCTCAGATAGTAGGTGCGGTTGCCGTTGGGAATATGCCCCCAGGCGTCGATTTCTGCGGCAAAGTTGGTCACCATATCTTCAATTTTATCCCAGTGGCCGCTCTCCGCGAGTCCTAGCATTGTGAAGTAGCTATCCCAGTAATAGACTTCACGAAAGCGTCCGCCGGGCACCACGTAGGGTTTTGGCAGCGGCAACAGTGAATCCCACTTTTCCACCTCGACGGTGCTGCGGGTCAGCACCGGCCATAAACCGTTGATATGCTGGCGCAGCGTTTGTCCTTTTGGCGGAACGTACTGGTCGTTTTCGCGAGGCAGGGTAAAGTTGAGCTCGACGAAGTGCCGCAAATCAAAACTGGTCTGACTTTTCTGCATACGATAATCGGCCAGGATCATCAGCGGGTCGCCGTTCGGGATGGCGTCGGCAAACGTTTTCTGGTCGGAAAAAAGTTTTGCGCTTTGCACATCGTTAAATAGCGGACCGAGCAGAATATCGGGTGATTGCGGGATTGGGCGGGTTTCTTCAGCCTGAGCCGTCAGCGTCGCCAGGGCGACAAACGCGCCCCCGAGCGCGAGACGAAGAGCATAGGGCAGGGTGGCGGGGCGACGGGAAACGGGACTCGTCATAGGTTGTTCTCCTTATCATTGCAGACTATGTGCCACTGCATTCGGCCATCAGAAAACCTTAGACGAATATCCGCCGCTGCGCGTGTCGAAGCTAACATTTTGCAGCAAAACAGAGAAATTACCTGCCTCAGAAGACCCCCGGCCGGCCACCTCCTGAACAGTACAATATTATAATCTTAATTATATAAAACCGGGCTATTTATATTTCTAGTGTGAATGTTTTTGTATAAATTAAAAACGCCGTACGAGCCTCAGGTAAGAAAATAGAAAACTAGCTGCTATTTATATATGCGGGTGCTGTTTTCGCTTATCGCGTATTAAAAAATACGCAAAGGATTAAAAGCTGTGATCTGTCATGCAAAAAGTCTCGGATTAATACGGCTGAAAGCTGACAGGATCACATAAATTAAAAAACATAAATAATTAATAAAAAAACATAATGGCGCCAGCATAGCGGATAAGTAAAAAATGCAGACATTACCGAAACCGGTTTCATTTTGCATAAAGGAGTGGTGTATGTCCGCTGGCGACAAAATTTCAGTCAGAGAAAAAGTAGGCTATAGCCTCGGGGACGCGGCAAGTCACATCGTGTTTGACTCGTCCGTGGCAATCCTCGCTTACTTTTATACCGATATTTATGGCCTGCCGCCCGCCGTGATGGGGACGATGTTTTTGCTGGTTCGTCTGCTGGATGCGATTACCGATCCGATCATGGGGGCGATTGCTGATGCCACCTCTACCCGCTGGGGCCGCTTCCGTCCGTGGCTGCTGGCGATCTGCGTGCCCTTTGCGGTGAGCTGCGTGCTGGTGTATTCCATTCCGTCCTTTTCCGACTCGGGGAAAATTGTCTACGCCGTTGCGGCTTATATATTCATGACGTTGATGTATACGGCGATTAATATTCCTTATTGCTCGCTGGGGGCGGCCCTGACCTCCGATCCGCGCGAGAGCCTCTCCCTGCAATCCTGGCGTTTTGCCATCACTCCGATTGGCGGCGCGCTCGGTACCGCGTTTATTTTGCCGCTGGCTGATTTTCTCTATCCTGGCGACCGCGCTACCGGTATTCAGGTCTCCATGGCGTTATTCGGCGTGATTGGCTGCCTGATGTTTGTTATCTGTTTTGCCACCACCAAAGAACGCGTGCAGCCGATCAAAGAAGAGAACCTGAATATCGCTCGCGATGTGAAAATTCTTTTTCGTAACGATCAGTGGCGTATTCTTTCCGTTTACAACTTTATGATGCTGGTTGCCGTGGTTATTCGTGGCGGTGCGGTGGTGTATTACGTGAATAACGTGCTGAATAAAGGCTCGGACGTTATTACGATATTCATGCTCGGCGGCATGTTTGCCTCAATGCTGGGGTCGGTGCTGGCCAAACCATTCGGCACCCGTTTCTGTAAGGTCAGATTTTCGTTCTGGATTAATCTGCTCACCGCTGCGCTGGGCGTCGTATGCTTTATGCTACCGGTGCAATACTGGATTGCGGTACTCGGCGTGCATATTCTGATTTCCATCATTCAGGGCGGCAACGGCGCGCTGCAGTGGTCGATGATTACCGACGTCAATAACTATGGCGAATGGAAAACCCAGCGGCGTATAACCGGTATGAACGTCGCGGCAAATATCTTTGTCATTAAGCTGGGCGTGGCGGTCGGCGGGGCGATTCTTGGCTGGGTGCTGGCCTATTACCATTACGCCGCTAACACCGCGGTGCAGCCGGCTTCAGCCGTCCAGGGCGTGGTGCTGCTGTTCACGTTAGTTCCTTCCATTTTTTATGTTCTTACCGCTATCTCTATTAAATTTTATGGCTTAACAGAAAATAGAATGAACGGCATCGTCGATGACTTGAACCACGGAACCTTCGCCGAATCCTGATAATTCAACGCTGTATTAAAAGGGCTATGCAGGTTATTTCCCTGAATAGCCCCGGTGAAAACCTGGATGAAACAAATAATAATGTAATTAGGGACGTTAATAATGAAAGTGAAATATATAGCTCTGGTTATTAGTGGCGTATTCTCCTCTGGTCTTTTGGCCGCGACAAATAATCAATCTGCGGATATTGAAAAACGGTTAGCCCAGCTGGAACAGCGTTTAATGAACGCTGAGCAACGGGCGGCCGATGCGGAAGCGAAGATCCAGACGTTAACCCGGCAGCAGGCCGTCGCGGCGAAAAGCGCGCCAACGGTGAAGGTGCAGTCCGCGGAGCCTGTCGCACCGGGCGCTGAGCCGACGAAACTGACGCTCTCCGGCTACGGCGATATCAAGTTTTATGGCGATGTCGAATTCAACATGGACGGCGCCAGCAGCAGCGGCAGCCTGACCTCGGTAAAAACCACGGCGAATAAAGACTGGGCGCCGGGCAATAACGAACGCTGGGATATTAACGGCCGACTGCTGTTAGGTTTTGACGGCATGCGCAAAATGGATAACGGCAATTTCGCCGGTTTTTCCGTCCAACCGCTGGCGGACCTGAACGGCAAAATGAACCTTGATGATGCGGTGTTCTTCTTTGGTCAGGAAAAAGACTGGAAGGTGAAGGTTGGGCGCTTTGAGGCTTACGATATGTTCCCGCTGAACCAGGATACGTTCGTGGAATACTCCGGCAACACCGCCAACGATCTTTACAGCGACGGCTACGGCTATATCTACATGATGAAGGAAGGGCGCGGCCGTAGCAGCAGCGGCGGCAACTTCCTGGTCAGCAAAACCTTTGATAACTGGTATTTCGAACTCAATACCCTGCTGGAAGACGGCAGCACGCTGTTCCAGGATAAGCAGTATCACGGGACTGACCTGGAAAATGAGAAAAATGTGGCCTATTTGCGCCCGGTCGTCGCGTGGAACAGCGGGCGCTTCTCCACCGCCATCGCGATGGAAAGCAACGTGGTCAATAACGCCTATGGCTATCACGATGCGAAAGGGCACTGGGTCGATCAGTCCAGCCGTACCGGCTATGGCTATACGATGACGTGGAACGGGCAAAAAACCGATCCGCTGGATGGCGTGGTGACCAATCTTAACCTCGCCTGGATGGACGCCGAGGATGAAACCGACTTCACCGCGGGGGTGAACTCCCTGTGGCGCGGCTTCGAGCTTGGCTACATTTACGCACATAACAAGATCGACCGCTTTAACACCGCTAATTTTGTCGCTAACTGCGACGATAGCTGCTGGATTGCCGATCCGGGCAAATACGATATCCACACGATTCATGCGTCTTACCTGTTCCCGAACGTCATGAATATGAAGAACTTCAACATCTATCTTGGCGCCTACGCCTCGTGGATTGAATCCAACCCGACCAGCGGCGACGGCCAGCAAGACTCACGCTATGGCGGTCGTCTACGCTTCAAATATTTCTTCTGATCAATGCAGAGCCCGCATCGTGCGGGCTCTGTTCATTACGTGATTAAGCCTCCCGCGGAGGCATGAGTTAACAGGACAACGCCATGTTTGACAGTAAAGCGGGGACCCCGCTGGAAGGGTTTGCCGAATTTGCCGCCGCCGCTGCCGCCGAAGGCGCGGTGTTGCTGAGAAACGATCGCCAAATGCTGCCGCTCGATCCCGGGCAGCCGGTTTCGTTGTTTGGCCGTACGCAGATTGACTACTATTGCAGCGGCACCGGGTCAGGCGGGGCGGTTAACGTGGTGAGCCGGACAACCTTGCTGCAGGCGATGCGCGCGCGAAACGGGGAGAGGCTGAATGAGCAACTGGCCGGGCTCTATGAACGCTGGATTGCGCAGCATCCCTTTGACAACGGCGGAGGAGCCTGGGCCGCCGAGCCCTGGCATCAGCACGAGATGCCGCTTAGCGACCAGCAGATTCGCCAGGCGCGCGCCGTCTCCAGCCAGGCGGTGATTGTGCTTGGCCGTACCGCGGGGGAGGACCAGGACAACGGCGATGTAGAAGGCGGCTATCGGCTAACCGGCGACGAGATAACTCTGCTGCGCCAGGTCTGCCGCGAGTTTGATGACGTGGCGGTGGTGCTGAATACCGCCGGGCTTATCGATCTCTCGTGGGCTGACGATCCTCTGCTGCGTAAACGCGTTCGTGCGCTGCTGTACGTCTGGCACGGGGGCGCCGACGGCGCCCGGGCGGCTGCGTCGCTGCTGTACGGCGATGTAACGCCCTCCGGTAAGCTGGTAGGCAGCATCGTCGCCTCTCTGGATGACCATCCGGCATCGCCCTGCTGGGGAGCACAAGCGCAAAACCTTTATCAGGAAGATATTTACGTCGGCTATCGCTACTTCGAAACCTTTTGTCCCCAGCGCCTGCAGTTTCCTTTCGGGTTTGGTCTCTCATACACCCGCTTCACCCTGTCATCGGCGCGGGCGCAGGCCTTCGGCGACCAGATCAAGGCGACCGTTACCGTAACTAACCGCGGCGACCGCTTTGCCGGCAAAGAAGTGGTGCAAATCTACCTCCAGGCGCCGCAGGGATCGCTCGGCAAACCGGCCCGGGCGCTGATGGCCTTCGCTAAAACCCACCTGCTGCGGCCGGGTGAAAGCGAAACCTTAACGCTATCGATCCCGCTGGAGCGTTTTGCGTCTTTGGACGATAGCGGGGCGACAGGTCACCCGCATTGCTACGTGATGGAACCCGGTCTTTACCGCGTGCTGATCGGCAACAGCGTACGCGATCTGCAGCCGTTACCGGTTGACGGAGAGGCGGGGTATTCGCAGAAGACGCTGCGGGTCCTGTCCCGTCACCAGCAGGTACTGGCCCCGACGGTGCCTTTTGTCCGTATTAAACCGGTTGCCGACGGCGACGATGGCCGCTATCAGATCGAATGGGAAGACGTGCCGCGCCGGGAGATTAATCTGCGCTCGAGGATTGAGGCGCGCCTGCCGGAGACGATTACCCTCACCGGCAACCAGGGGCTTACTCTCAGCGACGTTGCTGAAGGGCGCGCCACGATGAACGCCTTTATTGCCCAGCTGTCGGTGGAGGAGCTGGCCTGCCTGGCGCGCGGAGAAGGCATGTGCAGCCATAAAGTCACCCCCGGCGTCGCGTCGGCCTTTGGCGGAGTGGCCGATAGCCTGCTGGAAAAAGGGATCCCGCTGGCATCCACCGCCGATGGGCCTTCCGGCATCCGTATGGATAACGGCGCGAAGGCCACACTGCTCCCCAGCGGGACGCTGCTGGCCTCCAGTTGGGATCCGATCCTCGTTGAGCGCTTATACGTGATGGAGGGAAAAGAGCTGCTGCGCAACGGTATTGACCTGCTGCTGGGGCCGGGGATGAACATCCAGCGCCATCCGCTCAACGGGCGTAATTTCGAATACTTTTCTGAAGACCCGCTGCTTAGCGGAATGATGGCGGCGGCGGTGGTTCGCGGCATTCGCAGCGGCGGCGGGATAGCGACCCTCAAGCACTTCGCCTGTAATAATCAGGAATTCGCCAGAGCCAGGGCGGACTCGGTGGTGTCGGAGCGCGCGCTGCGCGAAATCTATCTGAAAGGTTTCGAATACGCGGTGAAAACCGGCGGCGCCAGCGCGGTGATGACCGCCTATAACCCGCTCAACGGCTACCATGCCGCATCCAACTACGATCTCACCACCACCGTACTGCGCGAGGAGTGGGGCTTTCGCGGGATCGTCATGACCGACTGGTGGGCTATGATGAACGACCCCATCGATGGCGGCGCTGCGAGCACCCACAACACCGCGGCGATGATCCGCGCGCAAAACGATCTCTATATGGTGGTCAACAATAACGGCGCGGAGATTAACGCGGCCGGGGATAATACCCTTGCGGCGCTGGCGAAAGGTGAACTGACGCTCGGCGAACTGCAGCGTAGCGCGGCAAATATCCTCCATTTTATGCTGCAGACCCAGGTGTTTAAGTGCGGGGAGAAGCCGCGGGCGGATATCGTTCGTCTGGCGGCGGAACCGGGCTGCGCCGCGGACTGCGAGGGAGCGATAAAAATCGCCGAGCAATCGCGTCTGCGCTGCGACGAGGAGCTGGTGCTGAGCGTTGAGCAGGCCGCGCGCTACGATGTTCTGGTCAATGTACACGCCAACGGCGCGCCGCTGGCGCAAACCGCCTGCAATCTGCTGCTCAATGACCAGTTCGTGGCGACCATCCAGACCAACGGCACTCTTGGCCGGGAGAGCGTGCAGAAGCTGTGCCGGATCGAGCTGCAGCCGGGGAAATATCGGGTGGGCTTTGATTTTATCAAACCGGGTCTGGTGGTGGACTGGCTGGAGCTAAGGCACGTTAACGACTGACCGCTGCTGATGTTTGGCCAGAGGAGCGCCTTTTACCGAATGGCCCGACGGGTTGGGTACCCTCGGCGATGTGGGACGGGCGCAGGCGGCAAAGCGGAAACGGACGCCCCATATTGGTGCATTTCGGGCGTCCAACAAACCATAAATAAGCAAAGCGTCTGGTTGTTTTTTATTCAATTGGGCGCGGCGGCACGATAACGTTACCCCCAGCAGCCGCGCTGCGCTACCTGGCATAATTAATGCTTATCTCTTACCGGGATTACCTCAAAGTGAGTACAACCGGAGGAGACGGCCATGATAAAAATAACGCTTCCTGACGGGCATTATTATGATGAGATGCTTACCGCACAGGGAGAGCAGCGTCAGCACTATAACGCCTGGTGGCAATGGTTTCGCAGTACCGATCAATTCTCTATCCGGCAGAAAAAAGCGCAGGCGGAGCTGCTCTTTCACCGTATCGGCATCACCTTTAACGTTTACGGTGAGGATGAGGGCACCGAACGACTGATCCCATTTGACAGCGTGCCGCGCATTATTCCCGCCGGCGAGTGGCAGCGGATTGACCGCGGCATCCGCCAGCGGGTGAAAGCGCTCAACGCTTTCCTTTACGATATTTACCACGATCAAAACATCCTCCGCGCCGGGCTGATCCCGGCCGAGCAGGTGCTGGCGAACGAACAGTATCAGCCCTGTATGCAGGGGATAAATTTACCCAATAACACCTATGCCCATATCACCGGGGTCGATATGGTGCGCAACAGCGACGGCCAGTATTACGTGCTGGAGGATAATCTGCGCACGCCTTCCGGCGTCTCTTATATGCTGGAAAACCGCAAAATGATGATGCGGCTGTATCCTGAAATGTTCGAACAGCACCACATTGCGCCGGTCGAACGCTACCCCAGCTATCTGCTGCAAACGCTGCGTGAAAGCTCGCTGGTGGACGATCCGTGCGTGGTGGTGATGACGCCCGGACGGTTTAACAGCGCCTATTTTGAACACAGCTTTTTGGCCCAGCAGATGGGCGTTGAGCTGGTGGAAAGCGCGGATCTGTTTATTAAAACCGGGGCGGTGTACATGCGTACCACCGAGGGGCCGCGGCGGGTGGACGTCATTTACCGGCGTATCGACGACGCGTATCTTGACCCGCTGGCCTTCCACGCCGACTCGATGCTGGGCGTTCCGGGGCTGCTGTCGGTGTATCGCGCCGGGGGCGTGGTGCTGGCGAACGCCATCGGCACCGGCGTCGCCGACGATAAATCGATCTACCCCTTCGTGCCGGAGATGATCCGCTTCTATCTGGGCGAGCAGCCGATCCTGAGCAATATCCCCACCTGGCAGTGCCGTAAAGCGGAGGATCTCAGCTACGTGCTGAGCAATCTTGAACTGATGGTGGTGAAGGAGGTTCACGGCGCGGGCGGCTACGGCATGCTGGTCGGTCCGCGCTCGACTAAAGAGGAGCGCGAAGCGTTCCGCCAGCGCCTGCTGGCGAATCCGGCCAACTATATCGCCCAGGACACCCTGGCGCTGTCGACCTGCCCAACCTTTATTGACGAGGGGCTAGCGCCGCGCCATATCGATTTACGTCCCTTCGTGCTCTCCGGCCAGGAGATCCGCCTGGTTCCCGGCGGCCTGACCCGGGTGGCGCTAACCGAAGGCTCGCTGGTGGTGAACTCGTCGCAGGGCGGCGGCACCAAGGATACCTGGGTGATGGAGGATGATGAATCATGTTAAGCCGCACAGCGAGTGAACTCTTCTGGATGGCGCGCTACCTTGAGCGCGCGGAAAGCTATGCCCGGGTGCTGGACGTAACCTGGAAGCTGTCGATGATCCCCCGCCATAGCCAGCAGTCGCGGGATCTAGCCTTGCCGCTCAATCTGTCGCTGACTCATGAGCTGTTTCAGGCGCGCCACGCGCGTTTCACCATGAGCAATCTGCTCAATTTTTTCGCCCTCGACGGCAACAACCCGTACAGCATTTTCAGCTGCGTCGAGATGGCGTGGAACAACGCCCACGCGGTGCGCGGCAGCCTGTCGGCGGAGGTGTGGGAAAGCATCAACGCCACGCGCATTGAGCTGCGAAAACTGCGCCAGCAGGGGATCGGCGAGCTGGGCAATGACGCTTTTTTTGAATGGGTCAAAGAGCGGGTGCATCTGTTTCGCGGTGCGATTCTCGGCACGCTGCTGCGCAATGACGCCCTGAGCTTTATCGGCATCGGGACGCTGATCGAACGGGCGTCCGCCACCGCGCAGTTGCTGTTGATTAAGGATCAGCAGTTGACCAGCGATCCCGACCCGGTACGCGAGTACTACCGGCTGGATACGCTGCTCAACGCGGTCAGCGCCCGCGAGGCCTATAACAGCATCTACCGCCAGCCGGTAAGCCGCGAGACGGTAATGGAACTGCTGATCCTGCGCGACGATGTACCGAGATCGCTAAGAGCGAGCATCTCCGACCTCGTCGGGCAGCTGGAGCAGATTGCCAACGATCGCTCGCACCTGCCGCTGCGCCTGGCGCACCAGCTGAACGTCGACCTGCGCTTCAGCACCCGCGACGATCTGGCGCAGGCCGATTTACAGATCACCCTTAATGCACTGCTGGCGCGGATTAACGCGCTTTCTGACAGCATCAGACAAACCTATCTGGAGGCGTTATGAAACTGGTTATCGATCACCTGACCCGCTACGGCTACGATGAAGAAGTGAAGTTTTCGACCCAGTATCTGCGCCTGACGCCGCGCAGCACCGGTCGCCAGAAGATCACCGCCTGGTCATTGACCTTGCCGGACGGTTCCGCCGTCGCCACCACCGACGCGTGGGGCAACGTGCTGCACGTGCTGACGCTGGATAATCCGCATAAAGAGATAACCATTCGCGCCAGCGGGATCGTCGATATTGCGGAAGAGGGGGACGATATCGGCGCGGAGCCGCAGGAGCTGCTGTCGCCGCTGGTTTTCTTGCGCTGTACGCCGCTTACGCGCGCTGACGGCCCGATCCGCGAATTCGCCCAGCGCTGGTATCAGCCCGAGGCGCAGGAAGAGAGCCTGAACCAGTTAATGGGCGAACTACTGCTGAGAATGCCCTATTCGCCGGGCGCCACGCAGGTGCAGGATTCCGCCGCCGATGCCTTTGCGCGCGCGAAGGGCGTTTGCCAGGATCACACCCACGTGTTTCTCGCCTGCTGCCGGGCGCTGGAGATCCCGGCGCGCTACGTCAGCGGCTACGTCTACAGCGATAATGCCGAGCACGTCGCCATGCACGCGTGGGCCGAAGTGTGGCTCAACGAGCGCTGGCAGTCGTTTGATATCACCAATAACACGCGCAGCCTCAATCAACATTTGCGGCTGGCGACCGGGCTGGACTATCTTGATGCGTGCCCGGTTCGCGGCACCCGCCTCGGCGGCGGGGGAGAAATCATGTTAACTAACGCTGAAGTGCGCGAACATTCGCAGCAGGCGCAGCAGCAATAACGGCAGGAACGAAAAACGATGACCTACTGTGTGGCTATGTGTTTGTCAGATGGACTGGTATTTGCCTCAGACTCCCGCACCAACGCGGGAGTAGACCATATTGCAACGTTTAAAAAACTGCACGTTTTCCATCAGGATGGCGAACGGGTCATGGTGCTGCAGTCGGCGGGCAACCTGGCCACCACGCAAAGCGTGATTAGCCTGCTCAGCGGCCGCATTCGTACCCAGCAGGAGCCTAATCTGATGCAGGTGACCTCGTTATACGACGCGGCGATGCTGATCGGTAAAACCTTGCAGGAGGTGATTCAGCGCGACAGCAGCAATCAGCAGAACTGCGGCAATACCAACTTCAACTGCAACCTGCTGCTCGGCGGGCAGATCGCCGGGGAAACGCACCGGCTGTTTCATATCTACCCGGAAGGCAACTTTATCGAAGCCACGCGCGACACGCCCTATTTCCAGATTGGCGAGAGCAAATACGGCAAGCCGATCATCGACCGGGTGTTGACCATCGATACTCCGCTGGAGCAGGCGATGTGCTGCGCGCTGATCTCGATCGACTCCACCCTGCGCAGTAATCTTTCGGTGGGGCTGCCGCTGGACACGCTGCTGTACCGCAGCGGGAGCCTGAGCAGCGCCGAACAGCATCGGATCACCGAAAGCGATCCCTATTTCAATACCATTCGCAAAGCGTGGTCCGAGGGGCTGCAAAGCACCTTTCTCAAGCTGCCGCCGTTTACGCCGGGCGGCCAGAATCAGGCGGAAAAATAGCGCCCCGGGGTCATGCCGGTCATGGTGCGGAAAAAGTAGATAAAAGCGCTATCGCTGGCGAAGTCGAGCGCCTGTGCCGTATCGGTGATGCGCTCCCCGGTTGCCAGCATCTCGACCGCTTTCATTAATCGCCACTGTTGTCGCCACTGCTGGTAGGTCATCCCGGTATCGCGGCGGAACAGGCGGCTGATGGTTTTTTCGCTGGCGCCGCAGCGGGCAGCGAGCGCCCCAAGCGCCGGCGGCAGCGCGTCGCCGCAAACCATCGCCAGCCGTTTATCCTGCGGCAGCGCGAGCATCATCGGCTCCCGGGCCGCGAGGCGAATTTCCGCCTGGCACAGGGCGGCAAGATGCCGCGCCGGTTCGGCTTCCCAGTCGGTATCCCAGGGGCTGGCGCTGATGCGTTCTAATAGCTCGCGCAGCAGCGGCACCACGTTGAGTATCGCCGACTGCGTTGGCAACTGAGGGTAACGCTGCGGCTGAAACCAGACGGAACGATAGTCGACAATGTTTTTCATCTCCGCGCGATGGCGGACTTCGGCGGGGATCCAGGCCGCGCGCCCCGGCGGAAGCAGGCACAGCAGGGCGCCATCGTTAAGGGTCAAACGGACGCATCCCTGACGGGTAAACAGAATCTGCGCCATCTTATGCTGGTGGCTACCGGAATCGTGATCCCCTAACGCCGACTGCACGCCAATCAGGTGAGTTTTTAAGGTATCTGGATCGAATGCCGCATCAGCGTCAAGCCAGGCCATAATGTCTGATTTCCGATATTTAAAGTCATTATGTTTATAATGTTCGAAAAACGGCCTGCCTACAATAGCGCCTCTTGTTTATCAGGAGGTGGATATGTTGGGACGTGCCGCGCGGGTGCTGGTGACCGCGCTACTGATGTTTCCGCAAATAGCGGAAACGATTTATAGCCCGGCGCTGACCGATATCAGCGCCCAATTTTCCGTGAGCGCGCCGCAGGCGGCGCAAACCCTCTCCGTCTACTTTATCGGTTTTGCCGTCGGCGTACTGCTGTGGGGCGGATTCAGCGATCGCTACGGTCGGCGTCCGGCTCTGCTGGCCGGACTGGGCGTTTATGCGATGGGATGTCTGATGGCGCTGTGGGCCGCGGATTTTTCGCTGCTGCTGGCGGCGCGGATAGTGACGGCTATTGGCGCGGCAACCGGCTCCGTAGTGACGCAGACGGTCCTGCGGGACTGCTATAGCGGGCGGCAGCTGGCGGAGATTTTTTCGTTTATCGGCCTGGCGCTGGCGGTGAGTCCGGCCGTCGGGGTCTATATTGGCGGCGGACTGACCGCCATCTGGGGGATGCGCGGCGTCTTCAGCGCGCTGGCGCTTCTGGCCGCCGCGCTCCTGCTGGGCTGCCTGCGGCTGATGCCGGAAACGCGTCCGCAAAATCGCGCTGGGGAGCCGTTTCTTCGCGTGCTGCGGCGGATGGCGGGGGATAAATATATTGCGCTGGCGGCAATACTGGTGGCGGCATTTAACGTCAGCCTGTTCAGCTACTACAGCCTGGCCCCCTTTCTGTTCGCCCGATTCGATCTTGATACCCTGACCTTTGGCTACAGCGGCATGGCGCTTGCCGCCGGTTCGCTGCTCGGCGCGCTGCTTAACCGCGTGCTGCTGCGTCAGCATGTCCCGCTGGGGCGGATACTCGCCATCGCCTGCATTCTGCACTTCGTCGGCGGCGTCGCGGTGTACGTGCTGCGGGAATCGATCTGGTTTGTGGCGCCGGTGGCGCTGGTCACCCTTGCCTGGGCCATGGCGATCCCGCTGGTGCTGGGGTCGGCGCTGAGCGCCTACGGCGACTGTCGGGGCACCGCCGGCGCCTTTTTCGGCCTGTTTTATTATGTGCTGATTGGCGCCGGTCTGCTCGCGGCCGGGTGGGGGCAATCGCTGGGAGCGTCGCTGCTGGTTTGCGCAGGCGTGAGCATTTTTGCCGGGTGGCGCTATATCACCGTGTTCGACAGAGGGTAAGGTCATTTTTTGGCAAAGCTAAGTGATTTAACTTCTTTGTTATTTAACGCGTTATCTCACATCTTCGGGGGACAAAAGATAACGCGAAAAGGTAGCGGCAGGAATGGCAAAAAGCAGGTCGGTCTATCTGCATCCGCAGCAGCGTGAGCGGATTCATCAGTTTTCCCGTAGCTGGTTGTGGCGCAGCGAGCTGCCCACCTGGCTGCTGATCGTTGCCGTCTACGGCGGCTGGTTTGCCTCGCTGGCCTGGTGGCGCGAGCTGGGGATTTTCCCCGCCACGCTGCTGCTCATCTGGTTCACCGCCTGGTATATGTCATTGCAGCATGAGCTTATTCACGGTCACCCCACGTCGCGGCCATGGTTTAATCAGCTGCTGGGGACGCTACCGCTGGCGGTCTGGTATCCCTACGGGCTGTATCGCGACTCGCACCTGGCGCATCATAATCATCAGCTGCTGACGCAGCCCGTTGACGATCCGGAATCCTACTATTTTACGCCGCAGAGCTGGCGACGTTTTGCCCCCTGGCAGCGCAGCCTTATTCATCTGCGCAATACGTTTCTCGGCAGGCTGCTGGTGGCGCCGCTGCTGGATATTGCCCAGACGCTCGCCAGCGCGCTGGCGGCATTTCGTCACCGGCGGGTGAACGTGATAGCGATGTGGCTGGTTCACGGCCTGCTGCTGGCGGCGCTGTTCGCGTGGATGAATCACCTCGGCTTTTCGCCGCTTTATTTCGTGCTGGCTATCAGCTACCCGGCGCTGGCGTTGACCAAAGTGCGCTCTTTCCTTGAACACCGCGCCGCGGACGATCCGCTGGCCCGTTCGGTGATTAACGAAGCGGGGCTGGTCTGGCGGGTGCTGTTTCTCAATCTCAACTACCATTCAGTGCATCACGATTTGCCGGGCGTGCCGTGGTACGGGCTGCGAAAAATCTATCTGTTTAATCAGGCGGACTACCAGCGGCGCAACGCCGGGTTTGTGGTGCGCGGTTACGGTGAATGGCTACGGCATTTTTTTGCCAGATCGGTGGCGGTGAATGCTCATCCCGGGTTCAACCAGCAGGGTAAGGCGGATAAAGACCATGAGTGAAAGGCTGGCGTTTCCGATGTACGCGGTGAATGACGAGGATACTCAGGCGCTCTGGCGGGCGGTGCGGCAGCTGCTGGCGGCCCGTGGCGTGGTGGATGAGGATACGCTGTCATATCAGGTACCTGAGGATCTGCTGACCCACTGGCGCCATCCGGCGCTGCTGCTGAGCCAGACCTGCGGTTATCCGCTGATGACGCGGCTGCCGGCAGCGCAAACGGTGGGCTGTTTTCACTATTCGGCGCCGGGGTGCGAAGGGCGGAACTACCGCAGCCTGCTGGTGGTGCGTGAGGCGGAGAGCCGGCAGACGCTGGCGGATTTTCGCGGGCGTCGGGTCGCGTGCAATTCGCCGGATTCCCAGTCCGGCTATAACGTGCTGTTAAAAATGGTCGCGCCGCTGTCGCGCGATGGGCGTTTCTTCTCGGCGGTAGCGTTTAGCGGCAGCCATCGTCAGTCGCTGCGTGAACTTCAGCAGGGGACAGCGGATATCGCCGCCATTGATTGCGTGAGCTGGGCGCTGCTGCAGCGCCATCAGCCGGAGGCGCTAGCGGGGCTGGTGGTGATTGCACATAGCCCGCTCGCCCCGGGTCTGCCGCTGATTACGTCGGCGACGACGTCCGCGGCGACGCTGGGGCTGCTGAGAGAGGCATTGCAGCAGTTGGTGAGCGATGAACGCTACCGGCCGCTTTGCGAAGCGCTGTTTATCTGCGGCTACAGCGATATGCGGCGCGCGGACTATCAGCCGCTGCTGGCGTGGCGTGATGAGGCGGCGGCCAGAGGCGTCGTGCGGCTGTAGGCGGCAATTTTCCCGGGCTACCCGATCGCGGGCGGCAGTGAACCCGTAGCCCGGGCAAGGCGCGTTGAGCGCCGCCCCCGGGAGCAGAGCGCAGAGTGGCTGAATTTCCCGGAGGCGATGCTTGCGCATCTGTCCGGGCTACCGGCCCTCGGGCGGCTGCGAACCCGTAGCCAGGGCAAGGCGCGTTGAGCGCCGCCCCCGGGAGCAGAGCGCAGAGTGGCTGAATTTCCCGGAGGCGATGCTTGCGCATCTGTCCGGGCTACCGATCCGCGGGCGGCTGGGAACCCGTAGCCCCGGTAAGGCGCCAGCCGCCACCGGGGAAATAAGCAGAAGCCCCGCTATGACGCCTGCGGTTTGCCATCCCGGCGGGCGAAGCGGTTTTCGACGACCGGCAGGCCCAGCTTCTCGCGCAGCGTGCCGGTCGGATAGCGATCCCGCATCGCGCCGCTGCGCTGCAGAATCGGCACCACCTGCTCAACGAAGCGGTCGAAGTCCCCCGGCAGCAGCGGGAACATCAGGTTATAACCGTCGGCGGCGCCGGCGCGCCAGGTTTCCGTCAGCGCGCTGGCGATCTCCTCGGCGCTGCCGATTAGCAGCCAGCTATCGGAGCTTTGCAACAGCAGCTTGCCCAACGCCAGGATCGTCAATCGCGGATCGTAATCACGAATCAGCCTGAGGGCGGTGCGGATCCCATCAAAGGTCTCTTCCTCCGGCAGCGGCGGCAGCGGTTGGTCGACGGGATAAGCGGATAAATCCATGCGCAGATAGGAAGAGAGCAGGTCGATGGCCATCTGGTCGCTCATTAGCTGCTCGTTAAGACGCTGGCGTTCCTCCTTTTCCGCGTTTGAATTCACCACCACCGGTAAAACGCCGGCGATGATTTTGAAATGCGCCGGATCGCGGCCGTGGCTGCGCAAACGCTGGTTCATCTCTTCGCGGTAGGTCAGCCCCTCAGCGATAGATTTGATAAACACAAAATGCATATCTGACCAGGCGGCGGCGAGATTTTTACCCGCCTCAGACGAGCCGGCCTGCACCAGGACCGGATGCCCCTGCGGCGGGCGAGGGACGTTCAGCGGCCCGCGCACGCGGAAGAACTCGCCCGCGAAATCAAGATGATGCACCTTACTGGAATCGGCAAACAGCCCGCTGGCTTTGTCATAGCGCACCGCGCCGTCTTCCCACGAGTCCCACAGCTGAGTGACCACATCAATAAACTCACCGGCGCGCTGGTAGCGCCTGCCGTGCTGCGGCAGGTGGTCAAGGCCGAAGTTGGCCGCTTCCTCCTCCAGCCATGAGGTCACGATATTCCAGCTGGCCCGCCCGTTGCTGAGAAAATCAAGGGAGGCGAAATAGCGGGCGAGATTATAGGGCTCGTTATAAGAGGTGGACGCCGTGCCCATCAGGCCGATATGTTCTGTTACCGCCGCCAGCGCCGAGAGAAGAGTGATGGGCTCAAGCCGGGCGTTGGCGTAATGGGTTAAGCCGCTGGGCACCGTGTCCCAGATAGCGATATGGTCGGCGACAAAAATGGCGTCGAGCGTCGCGGCCTCCGCTTTACGGGCCAGATCGGCATAGTACTTGAGGCTGAAAATTTCCTTCTCCGGCGCCTGCGGGTGACGCCAGGAAAAGCGGTAGTCACCCTGGGGATTGAAGAAGAAAAGGTTCAGGATCATAGGATTATTTGGCATTTTCTCGGCTCATTTGGAGGTGATGCCTTCCCTGGCATGGCGGCGATCAGTTGCCGTTGAGGTGCGTTTTGACCCACTGTTCGGCCACCGCTGCCGGATCTTTATGCTGCAGATCGACCTGCTGGTTAAGTTCGATCAGCGCGGCGTTGTTCAGCTTGCCGGAGACCTCATTGAGCACTTCGCTGATTTTCGGCGTCAGGCTGGCTTTGCGCACCAGCGGCACCACGTTCTGGCTTGGCTGTTCATGCTTATCATCCTCCAGGACTACCCAATCCTCTTTTGCGAGGTTGCCCTGAGTGGAGACGACCGTGGCGACGTCGATTTTGCCGGAGTTAAGCGCCAGACGGGTCAGCGGACCGCCCATATCCAGAGATTTCACCGCCTTAAATTCAAGCCCGTAGACGCGCTTAAGGCCCGGCAGGCCCAGGGCGCGTACCGGGAATTCCGGCGGGCCGCCGATAGTCAGCTGATGGGCCACGGGCTGCAGGTCGGAAAGCTTGCTGAGGTGATATTTTTTTGCCGTTTCCGCGCGCACGGCCCAGGCGGTAATGGACGAGGCCGGGGAGGGGGTGAGCAGCGTAAAGTCCGCCGGCAGCGCTTTGGCTAACTCAGCGCTAACGTCGCTCTGGCTGGTGGCCAGCGTTTTGCCGTCATAATAGTTCAGCAGGGCACCGAGATATTCCGGAACAATATCAATTTCGCCGCTCTGCAGCGCCGGAATAATAATCTCGCGATTGCCGAGATTAAGGCGGGTTTTCACCGCAATATCGTTTTTCTTTAGTGCGCTGGCGTAAATATTGGCAAGGATTGAACTTTCGGTGAAATTCGCTCCGCCAATGGTGACGTTCTGCGCCAGGGCGTTAAAACTTAAGCTTAATAATCCCGCGGTGAATACCGAAAGACGCAAGCGGCGACGATGCGCGGAAATGCCAAATAGCTGCTTCATAATACCTCTTTACCTGCAGGTGGTTTTTTGTTGTTGGGGAATTAATTTATTTGCGCGACCGGCGCCGGGACGATGCGCCGGGAGAGTAATGAAAAAAGCAGTTCGCAGCCGATGGCCAGCAGCGATACCACTAGCGAACCGGCAATAACCTGGGGAATATCGCGCTGGCCAAGTCCGTCGATCAGAAAGCGCCCGAGGCCGCCAAGGCCGGCGTAGGCGGCGACGACGGCGGTCGCGATCAGCTGTACCAGCGCGGTCCGCAGGCCGGCGAGTATCAGCGGCGCGGCAAGCGGTATCCGCAGCTGCCACAGGCTCTGGAGCGGCGTCATGCCCAGCGCTTTTGCCGCATCGCACAGCTGACGGTCGGCATGATAAATGCCAACCCAGGCGTTGGTGAGGATCGGCGGAATCGACATCGCCACCAGCGCGGTAAATACCGGAATATCATTAAAGCCAAACACAATAATGCATAACAGGATTAAACCTAAAGAGGGAATGGCGCGACCAATATTAAACAGATTAATAATCACAAACGCGCCCTTGCGCCAGTAGCCGAGAATAATCCCCAGCGGCAGCGCAATCGCCGAGGCAACGACTATGCTGATCAGCACATAATAAAGATGTTCACGTAGGCGAAGTAATATTCCCGCATCGCCTGTCCAGTGCTGCGGTTGTAATAACCAGTGAAACGTTGCTTGCAGGATATCCATTAGCGGGCCCACGGCGTTAGCCAATAGCCGACGCGGGCAATCAGCGAATCCAACAGCAGAGATAGCACAACGCTGAGCGCCAGGCTGACCGCGATAGGCGTGACAAAGTTCTGGTTAAACCCGGCTAACAGAAGCTGCCCGAGACCGCCCTGGCCAATTAAGGCGGTGACCGTCACCAGTCCGACCAGCGTCACCGAAGCGATGCGTAACCCGGCGAACAGCGAGGGCAGCAGCAGATGCAGCTCTATATCGACAAAACGAAACCAGCGGGTATAGCCCAGCGCGCGCGCCGACTCCAGCACCGTCGCCGGGAGTTTCTCTATTCCGGCGATAACGTTGCGCAGCAGGATCAGCAGCGAGTAGAGCGTCAGGCCAATAATTGAGGTCATCAGCGACAGTCCGGTAAACGGCAGTAAGAGAATAAACAGCGCCAGAGACGGGATAGTGAACAGGATCCCGCACAGGTAGATCAGCGGCTGGGCGGTCGCGGGCCAGCGCAGCGTCAGGCTAATCAATACGCCGGTGAAGAGGGTGCCGAAAAACAGCGAAACGATCACCAGCTGTACATGCTGCCAGAGCAGTTCACCGATCATGATTTTGTTGTCGAGGATCCACAGCCAGTCAATCATAGCGGCGAAGATCCACGTGGCCTTCCAGCACGTTCTGCAGCAGAGCGTGGGAGATGCTGCCCTGATATTCACCGTCGGCATCGACATGAACCACTACGCCGCCGGGGGCATCCAGCAGCGCGCTGTAGGCAAAGCGCAGCGTGTTGATGGCCGCCAGCGGCGCGTCGACCGGCAGCGTCCGGCGCTTAACCGGATCGAACCAGTTTAGCGGACGCCGTTTTTTGTCCAGCACCAGGCGCAGCGGACTGGCGACCGGCGGATGCGGGCTGGCGATGGGGGAGAGGCTCTCATCAATAAGCGGCACGTCATGGCGCGGGAGCTGTCCGACCTGAATTCTCCCCAGCCGTTGCAGATTCGGTTCGGGGCCGATAAAGCGGCGCACAAAGTCGCTGGCCGGATGCGACAAAATATGGTCAGGCGTAGCGAACTGCGCCAGCTCGCCGCCCTCCTGGAAGATAGCGATTCTATCGCCAAGGCGGATAGCTTCATTGATATCATGGGTCACCAGGACGATCGTTTTGCGCAGGCGCTGTTGCAGCAACAGCAGCTCGTCCTGCAGGCGCTCGCGAACGACCGGGTCGATAGCGGCAAAAGGTTCGTCCATCAGGAGAACAGGCGGATCGGCGGCCAGCGCTCTGGCGATCGCCACGCGCCCCTGCTGGCCGCCGGAAAGCTGGTGCGGATAGCGGGGCAGGACGTTGCGGTCGAGAGACATCAAATCCACTAATTCGTCGATGCGCGCCTGGATATGCTTTTTGCTCCAGCCGAGAAGGCGCGGAACCGTGGCTATATTTTGCGCGACCGTACGATGTGGAAAGAGGGCGGCGCTTTGCATGACAAAGCCAATTTGGCGGCGCACCTGAATAATATCGGCAGCGGCAAGCTTAACGCCCTGAACGTATACGTCACCGGCATCAGGAACATCCAGCTGATTAATCATCCGCAGTATGGTTGTTTTTCCGCACCCGCTGGGGCCAACGAAAGTGCACAGTTCGCCGCTATTAATCACCAGACTAAGGCCGCGAATAGCCGCATGCGCGCTGCCGGGGTAGGTCTTGCGAATATTATCGAGTTTAATCATAAAGCCGTTGCGCCCTGAATGTTCTTTCATGAAAAGCATGAATAGAGCACAAGCTACAGAGGCGGTGATTAACGAGCAAATATGATATTTGCATTTGCAATGCCGCGATTCGAATTAAAGCGTCGACGTCAATCAGCGTGCGGGAGAGATTCGGTACAGGGGCTGGCGAGTGGGGCGAGTTAAAATCCGCAGGGACTTATCGCATCGATCCGCTCTCCGCTAACCGGATGCATGAAATGCAGTTCGCTGGCGTGCAGCATCAGGCGCGGCGCCTGTTCTGTTCCCGGAAGTAGCAGACCGCCGTAGAGGTCGCAGCCCAGAATAGGGTGACCAAGCTGCTGGCAGTGAATACGCAGCTGGTGGGTGCGGCCGGTTTCCGGCGTCAGCTGGACCCGCGTCACCGGCACGCTATCTTGATAACGCAGGCGCTCAACCACCCGATAGCCGGAACGGGCTGGCTTGCCGCGGCGCGGGCAAATCGTCATCAGCGGAAACAGCGCCGGATCTTTGGCTATCGGGGCGTCAATGGTACCTTCATCGTCCGCCAGATGCCCGCACAGCAGCGCGCTGTAGACTTTGCTCACCGCACGCTGGCTGAACTGCTGGCAGAGGGCGGCGTTGATGACCTTGTTGCGCGCAATCACCATCAGCCCGGAGGTGCCGAAATCAAGACGATGCGCCAGAGCGCAGCCGGGAAACTGCTGTACCAGCCGATAATGTACCGAGTCGAGATTGCGCGGATTTTTCCCTGACAGACTGAGCAAGCCTGCGGGTTTATCGATCAGCAGCAGATGCTCATCCTGATAGAGTATGTCGATTTCAGCGTGGCACGGCGGGGCGATAAAGGTATCGATAATCGTAGACATCAGGCTGCGCGAATAAGGAGTGGATGCGGATGATAGCGAATTTTCCGCCGCCAGGCGAATTATGCGCTCACGGCGCTCGTCGACTTAATATGCTGCCAGAAACGCTCGGCGGACTGATTGAGCCGCGCGCCGGAGCGATAGATGTAGGCGCCGATGGGCAGCGACAGGCTCGCATCCATAATCGCCAGGCGGCCTTCCTCAAGCTCGCGCTTGATCGAGTACTGCGGCAGCCAACCCACCCCGTCGCCGTTGAGGATCATGCGTTTTAATAGCTCGCTCATGGAAGATACGAAGGTTAACGAGAAGGTAATCTCCGGCTTGCGGTCGATAACCTGGTTCACCTGGCGACCCATATAGCTGTCGTTGGCGTATTTCATCAGCGGCAGCACCCCGCGGTGCAAATTAAAAAGCGGCCTGCCGTGTTTATCGCAGGGGGAGACGAGATGCAGCGCCGAGTCGAATATTTTGTGATTGATAAACGGATAGTTCATCAGCTCTTCATTATAAAACGACAGGATAAAATCACTCTTGCCTTCTTTCAGATTGAACACGGCGTCGTTGACGTTAATCGATTCAACATGAAAAGTTTTATTCTTTCTGTCGGTATAACCGGCGATAATTTCGGGGAGCAATAAAACGGAAAGCGAAGGCGCCGCGTCGATTCTTATTTTCTGAGTCGTGTTGTTCAGCCCTTTAATTCGGCTGATCTGGAAGTCCATATCGTCGAGCATATTACGCGCATAGCCGATAAAAATCTTTCCGCGGTTGGTGAGCTGGAGCGGGTTCGCCGAGCGGTCGAAGATGCTGAAGCCCAGCGAGGCCTCAAGCGCCTGAATCCGGCGGCTGAACGAGGATTGTGAGATATTCCGGCTTTTTGCCGCCAGCGTAAAGCTTCTGGACTCCTCAAGGGCAATCACATCGTAAAGCCATTTTACTTCCAGATTCGCCAGCACAGACTCTTTCCCCACCCCTGCAATAATAGCTATGCAATTTTAGCATAACGCATAGAAACTATGCAATTAACATAATTATCTACAGGTGTTAACATTTTTTGCAGAGTTAGCTTATGACTTATTCGTGTAAGCGATATGTCTAAAGTACAGGCGAAACCCTACACGAGCACGATTTTAAATCGCCGGCTCTGGTCTGCTCATCCTGTTTATTTAATTACCCGATGGTTTTTTATTAAAATAAATCCATCCGTTTCACTGACAGGTTGAAATAGCCTAATAGCATCTTATCCAGCCAATAGTTTGTCAGGAGTGCCATGTCACGTATTGAATCAGTAAAAGACGCTCTTCTTTCGCTCGGTATTCAGGAGAGCAGCGAGCTGTTTTATAACCCCGATTACGACTTGCTGATTGCGCATGAAACCAGCCCGGAATTAACCGGCGCGGCGCGCGGCGTCATGACCGAGTCCGGGGCGGTTGCCGTGGATACCGGGATCTTTACCGGGCGCTCGCCGCGCGACAAATATATCGTCAGGGACGAGCTGACGCGTGACACCGTCTGGTGGGCCGATTCCGGCCTGGGCCGCAACGATAATAAGCCGCTGAGCAGCGAAATCTGGGCTGACCTGAAGGCGCTGGTCGCCGGGCAGCTGAGCGGCAAGAAACTGTATGTTGTTGATGCCTGGTGCGGCGCCAGCCCGGCGACGCGCCTCGGCGTCCGCTTTGTCACCGAGGTGGCCTGGCAGGCGCACTTTGTGAAAAACATGTTTATTGCGCCGAGCGCCGAGGAACTGGCGGAATTTACGCCGGACTTCGTTGTCCTCAACGGCGCGGGCTGCACCAACGATAAATGGCAAGAGCAGGGGCTTAACTCCGAGAACTTTGTCGCGTTTAACCTCAGCGAAAAAATTCAGCTGATCGGCGGCACCTGGTACGGCGGCGAGATGAAGAAAGGCCTCTTCTCGGTGATGAACTATCTGCTCCCGCAGCGGGGAATTGCCTCGATGCACTGCTCGGCGAACCGCGGCGAAGCGGGCGACGTGGCGCTGTTCTTCGGCCTTTCCGGCACCGGTAAGACCACGCTTTCCACCGATCCGCTGCGTCAGCTGATCGGCGATGACGAGCACGGCTGGGATGATGACGGCGTGTTCAACTTCGAAGGCGGCTGCTATGCCAAGACCATTAATCTTGACCCGCAGGCCGAGCCGGAAATCTATCGCGCGATTCGCCGTAACGCGCTGCTGGAAAACGTGGTGGTCAGAGCCGATGGCAGCGTGGATTACGCCGACGGCAGTAAGACTGAAAATACCCGCGTCTCTTATCCGTTATCGCATATTGAAAACATCGTGAAACCGGTGTCGCGCGCGGGCCATCCGTCGAAGGTGATTTTCCTCGCCGCCGATGCGTTTGGCGTGCTGCCGCCGGTATCCCGCCTGACGACCGAGCAGATGCAGTATCACTTCCTGTCCGGTTTCACCTCGAAGCTGGCCGGCACCGAGCGCGGCATTACTCAACCGACGCCGACGTTTTCCGCCTGCTACGGCGCGGCGTTCCTGCTGCTGCACCCGACGCAGTACGCCAGCGTTCTGGCGGCCAAAATGGCGGAGGCCGGCGCCGAGGCCTGGCTGGTTAATACCGGCTGGAACGGCGAAGGCAAGCGCCTTTCGCTGCGCGATACGCGCAATATCATCAGCGCGATTTTAAACGGTACCACCGGCGAGCTGCGTGAAGAAACCGTGCCGGTGTTCGGTCTCGCTATCCCGCAGAGCGTGCCCGGCGTCGACAGCGCGCTGCTTGACCCGCGTAGCGGCTGGCCTTCTGCCGACAAATGGCAGGAGAAGGCCGAGAGCCTGGCGCAGCTGTTTATGGATAACTTTAAGCAATACAGCGATACCGACGCCGGGGCCCGGCTGGCGCTAGCCGGCCCGACGCTGGCCAAATCCGCCGTCACGGCATAAGCTATTTTTTCAGCGACAAGCCCGGGCACCCGCCCGGGTTTTTTTATATCCGCAGCGTTCCTGGGCCAGGAACTTGACTCTGCCTGGTTAGCGATTATAAATAAAGGGATGCGGGGTTAAGTATTGGGGCTAAATAACTTCGTGGCACAATTGTCATGAGAATTATCCTGGTAACCCTGCTGCAATGCTCTTCCCGCTACGGGGATATGGATAAATAAAGGAATGACTATGAAACTCTGGAGTAAAACGCTGATCGCTTCTGCCGTATGCTTATTTCTTGCCGGCTGTGATGATTCATCAAAAGTGGATGCCAATCTGGATAAAGCTAAAGACAATGCGCAACAAATTAAAGAGGCGGCGTCCGATAAAGCCGAGGCAATTAAGGATCAAGCCGATAAACACATCGACGCGATAAAAAAACAGGCGGCGGACGAGGCCAACAGCCTCAGCAGCCAGGCCTCCAGCATCAAGGCGGAAGCGGATAAAAAAGCGGAAGCTATTGCCCAGCAGGCGCAAGCTCAGGCCGATGCCGTTAAGCAGGATGCCCGACAGAAAAGCGATCAAATTGTCCAGGAAGCGGGAAAAATTAAAGACAACGCGATTGTTGACGCGAATAACCTTGCCAGCGATGCCGCGAATAAAACCAAAGAGATTAAAGAGAGTATCGCTCCCGCGAAAAGCGCTGACGATGCGGCTGCGGCTCCCCAGCAATAACTCTGTCATTATCACCCCCTTTTACGACATTATCTTCAGACCTCAGGTTGGCTGAAGATAATGTTGGTAAAAGAGGCCCGCGAACTATCCCCGGCGCTATCGATGATTCACCCAGACGAGCTTTTCGACCGGGAAACCGAGCTCCCGCGCAATGCCGAGATACTCCTGCCTCACGGATTCCGGGATGGTCGGCGTGCGCGACAGGATCCATAAATAGCCGCGATCGGGGCCGCTGACCAGCGCATATTGATACTGGCTATCCAGCGCAATCACGTTGTAGCCGCCGTAAAACGGGCCAAAAAAGGAGACTTTCAGCGCGGCGGTGGTCGGCGCGCCGGTGAAATACGCTTTACCTTCGCTCTCGCTCCATTTCTGTTTCCGCGGATCGTAACCGCGGTTGAGAACGCTGATACCGCCGTCTTTCCGTTGACCGTAGGTCGCGGTAACCCGCTCCAGACCGCGTTCAAAGCGGTTTTCGAGCCGGGCCACCTCATACCATTTCCCCAGATAACGGCTTGCGTCAAAGTTATTTATCGGCTGGACGCCCTTGGGCGGCGTAGGGGATTTACAGGCGACGAGCGTTAATGCGATAGCAACACCCGTCAGAACAGGCCAAATCTTCATGTGAAGTCCTTTTGTGAACGCGGAGAAAATAAGTATAGCGCAAGCGAGCGGGCCTTTATTCACGCCCCAGGGATGCACATTATATTCAGATAATTCTATAACTTCGAATGTGCTCGCTATTTTCCTCGTCCTGCTTTCGTTAAGGCGATTATCACAAAAAGTTGAATATATTTTAGCGGCCCAGGTGCTAACGTTTGAACGTTATTATTCACAACGGGAAAAGATCGTGAAAAAATTATCCAGTTTGATTCTGTTATCTGCAATCTCTGTCGCTCCAGCCGCGTTTAGCGCCCCCGTCGGGACGCTCAGCGTGCATATCCTCAATCAGCAGACGGGGCTGCCTTCGTCGGGTGTGACCGTTACCCTTGAAAAACAGCAGGCGGATAAATGGACGGCGCTCGCGAGCGGCGTCACGGATAACGATGGGCGTATTAAATCGCTGTATCCAGCAGAAGGGGATATGCAGCCGGGGGTTTATAAAGTGACCTTTAAAACCGGCGATGATTTCAGCAAACAGAAGCTGGCGACGTTTTTCCCGGAGATCCCGGTACTGTTTACCGTGACGCGTACCAATGAAAAGCTGCATATTCCGCTGCTGCTCAGCCAGTACGGCTACTCCACCTACAAAGGCAGCTAAGCGCGACGTCTACCCTGAATAAGCAAAAAGCCTGCGCGTAAGCAGGCTTTTATCAGGCGATGGCCGTGCTTAGTGATTCTGCTGGAGGATCCTTAAAAAATCCTCTTTATTGGCAATCAACGACAGCGCTCTGGCGATGACTTCGTCGCTAAAGATCGACGCCACTTCTCTCAGCACATCAATATGCTCACTCTCTTTGGCGATCACGCCAATGGCAATAAACATGACGTTATTTCTGTCCCAGATCACGCCGTCAGGGAACTGATAAATCTCCACCCCCGTTTTGACAATGATGCTGGTGGCTGATTTAGGCAGATGCGGCAGCGTAATGCCGTTACCCAAAAAGGTGGAGACCTGGCGCTCTCTTTCGGCAAGAAACGCCACGCAATCTTCGCTGACGTACCCTCTGGACCTGAAGTCCGCGCCAATCATGGCCAGCACTTCCGCTTTATTTTTCGCCCGGCACGACAGATGGAGATTATCCTGCGTAATAGTATCGATCATAATCCGCTTTCCTTGGTGGCCGTATTGAATCCTGCAGTAGATTTATTTGCCGACAGCTCCTCTTCCAGCTGCTCCAGCGATTTATTCGATGTTTCTGGCAGCGCCGTTATCACAAAGACAATCGCCAGGTAGTTGATCGCGGCAAAAATCAGGAATACCGGACCTAAACCGAGCTTGGCCTGCAATAATGGGAACAGATAGCTGACGATGGCGTTCATCACCCACATGAAAAATACCGATATGCCCATCGACAGTCCGCGAAACTTCAGCGGGAAAAGCTCCGCCAGCACCACCCAGGTGATAAAGCCCATGGTTCCCTGCATAACGCCAACGAACATCGCGCCGAGCAGCCAGATTGCCGTTGCTTTGATGTCACCGACCAGCGTGTAGTCTACGCCGGCAATGATAAGGTGCAGGGTGGCCATCAGCGCGAAACCATAAATAATGATGGTTTTACGTTTAAAACGGTCAACGAGGAATAGCACGCCAAAGAGCATGCCGCCGACGGAGAACACGCCATTGAGTACGTTGCAGATGAGGGAGGTTCTTTCTGAGAAGCCGGCGCTGCTGAGGATCTCAGTACCATAGTACATGATGACGTTGACCCCGGTGGTTTGCTGCAGCGCCGCCCAAATCACGCCGACCAGCAGGAGTTTGAAAATCCACGGCGTCTGAAGAATGGTGATAAAGGCGTTCTGGGAATGCAGCTTTTTGTCCGCCTCGGCCTTAATCAAGGTGGTGATATCGTTGAACTCTTTGGTTGCACGTTCAAGCGGGCGGATTTGTTTTAATATTTCCAGCGCTTCTTCATGACGGTTTTTACTGATTAGCCAGCGCGGGCTTTCCGGCGACCGCAGCATACCGATAAACAGGCAGATGGCGGGGATCGTCTGCACCATCAGCATATAGCGCCAGACGTCCGGTAGATGGCCCCAGAGAATGCCAATAATGGCGTTGATAGCAAAGGCGGCGAGCTGCCCGATAACAATGGCGACTTCGTTTAAGCCGGTCAGCTTACCGCGCATTTCGGTGGGCGCCACTTCAGAAATAAAGGTGGGCGCGGTGACCGAGGCTCCGCCGACGGCATAGCCGAGGATGAAACGTGAAATAAGCAGTACGGTAATGTCCGGCGCCAGCGCGGACATTAAGGCGCCGATGAAAAAGATGAAGGATAAAAAGAGCAGGTACTTTCTTCTGCCAAAGAAATCCGCGAATTTTCCGCCGAAAACGCTACCTAGCGCGGCGCCGATCAGCAACACGCTCATGACCAGACCTTCTGTGGTCGGGGTCAAGGCCATATATTGTTTCAGTGAGGAAAATGCGCCATTAATAACGCCGGTGTCATAACCGAATAACAGGCCACCGAATGTCGCTACTAAGGTTATTTGGTGTAGTCGCTTTCTCTGCTGTAGGTTCAGATTCATAATAAGAGACATTTTTATACCTTTTGTTTTGATTAACGGCACGAGATAAAAATGTGTCATCCCATCCCAACCACGCTCTGTCTTTTCGCTTTATGAAGCCTGGCTGACATAAAATGGTTTTTTGCCCTGAGTGCTCCTATCCAGCGCGATTGCAGCGCGCTAAATAAAACCGGTCAAAGAGGTTTCTTTTTGATGAATGATGAATCATCGGTATACGCGGGGTTTTGTCCTCCGGGATGGGTGAGGTTCAACATGTCCCGGGCAGCGTTGTGGTATGAACGGATGGTATGGCAAGGGCCAACATAAACGGTTCTGATAACTCCTGATCTCACTTCCTTCATTGCATCCTCCGGGGTTTGGATTTCTGCTGCACCATCAAGGTGGTCAGGGTGCGTTTAGTGAGAGGGTATTATTACCGCTGTAACTGAAACAAAAGTGCAAACAGATCACATTTTGAAAGTTTTATTTCGCTTTGTCGTTGTGGCTTATCTGTAACATCTATGTGTCTATAAAGGTTGTTTTTATAATTAACTGATATATAAAGTAATTTTTATGATTGATTACCCCCTTTCACGGCGACATCAGGGAAGTGAATTGTTAAAATTATGATATATATCACATTTGTTAACACACCTGGTTATGGAATTTAAATTTCATTATTGAGTTTATTTTATTTTTTATTCGAAATTTTAAGGGCGCAGCGGTAAGGGAAAAGTTGAACGGATCGCGCCGTCAGCGTGCTTTTTGACGCCGGTTGATGGAGGGTAATGATACTTATGGTCAATACCTGGCGGCGGGCCCTCTCTGAGAAATACCATTGAGAAGCGCCAATTATCATTGTGATACGCACGCTCTCTTTTTGATAATCCTCCCGACGATATCATCCGCTTTTTCTGGTTTAACCTGCCGCTATTTTTAGAGGCGCCTCACATAACTCAGCCTGAAATAACCCTTTATTTATAGGTGGCATAGCCATTGCTTTATTCCGTTATCTTTCTTTGTGAGTGGAGACTGAAAAATATGGATACATTGCTGGTTGGCAGTGAGGTGCCCCGCGTCGATGGGCTCGCCAAGGTGACGGGTAAAGCGGTCTACGGCGATGACATTATTATGAACAATATGCTGTATGGCGTCTGTCGCTACGTGGATATACCTGCCGGGCGCATCGACGCGCTCGACCTGTCGGAGGCGGAAAAAGTGCCCGGCGTCGTGCGTATTGCCACCTGGAACGATATTCCCGGCCAGCGCAAGCTGGGGGCGATCGTTCCCGATCATCCGCCGATTATCGACAAGGAGATCGCCTATCGCGGCGACGTGGTTGCCGTGGTGGCGGCGGAAACCTACGAGGCAGCCTGCATCGCGGTCGATAAAATCAAAATCACCTACACCCCGTGGGAGCCAATTACCTCCCCGGAAGAGGCGATGAAGCCCGGGGCGCGCCTTATTCACAGCGAACTCGATAGCAACATCATTAACCGCCACCATACGGCGAAGGGCGATATCGACGCCGGATTCGCCGCCTCCAGCCATATTTTCGAACGCGAGTATGAGGTGGGTTTCCAGGAGCACGGCTATATTGAGCCGGAATCGATTACCGCCTATCTGGATAATAATGAACAGATCATGACCATCGAGGGGTCGATTCAAAACGCTCACCGCACCCGGGCGGTGATTGCCAAATATCTTGACCTGCCCCAGGCGAAGGTGAACATTAAGCGCTCCGTGCTGGGCGGCTCTTTCGGCGGCAAGGATGACATTATTGATAACGTCTCCTGCCGGGCGGCGCTGCTGGTGCACCTGACCGGGCGGCCGGTAAAGATCTCCTATAACCGCGAACAGTCGATGCGCGAAAGCTACAAGCGCCACCCCTATAAGATGAAATACCGCATTGGCGTGGACGACGATGCGCGTATTCAGGCGATTAAAATCGACATTATCGCCGATGGCGGCAGCTACTGCGGCCAGACGGTGTTTGTCACCTGGCGCAGTTCCGTGCAGGCGGCGGGCCCCTACAATATTCCTAACGTGCGCGTCGATCTGGTGGGCGTTTACACCAACAACAACTACACCTCGGCCTACCGCGGCTACGGCGCGCCGCAGGTCATTTTCGCCAACGAATCGCTGATGGATGACGTGGCGGGCGAACTGGGCCTGTCGCCCGTCGAATTCCGTCTGCGCAACATACTTAAGCAGGGCGACACCAGCATGGCCGGGCAGGTCTTCAGCGAGCATACCGTCTCCGCGCAGGAGGTGCTGGAGAAAACGCTGCTCAAGGCGGAATACGAGGCCAAACGCGAGCACTACAAAAAGCTTAACGCGGAAGGCGGACCGATCCGCTACGGGATTGGCTTCGCGCTGAGCCATCGCGGCTGCTCTCTGGGGGCCGAGGGTCTGGATGCGTCCTCGGCGCTGATTCAGGTGAATGCCGACGCCAGCGTCAACATCTCCACCTCGGTATCGGAGAACGGACAGGGGCTGCAGACCACCATGTCGCTGCTGGCGGCGGAAGCCTTTGGGATTGGGCTCGAGCGGGTGATGTTCAGCGAACCGGCCACGGCGATGATCGCCGACGGCGGCTCAACGGTCGCTTCGCGCGGTACCCTGATGGGCGGGCAGGCGATTCTGAGCGCGGCGAACAAAATTAAACAACGCATGGCGGACGCCGTCAGGGAAACGCTAAAAGCGCAGAGCATTGACGATATCGCCTGGCAAAATGGCAAAGTGTTCAACCGCCACAACCCGGAGCTGAGTCTCAGTTTCCAGCAGGTGTGCGATATGACCCGGGCTACCGGGGCAAACCTCTCCGCCTACGGCTGGCACGTGGCGCCGAATATTCACTGGGATGAAGAGAAAGGCTGCGGCAGCCCCTATTTCACCTGGGTGTACGGCTGCCAACTGGCCGACGTGGCGGTGGATATGCGCACCGGCAAAATCACCGTCAATAACGTCGTCGCCACCCACGATGTCGGTAAAGTCATTAACCCGGTTGGTTTTAGCGGCCAGGTTTACGGCGGCGTGCTGCAGGGGATGATCGGTTACGGCATGCTGGAGGATTTCAACACCGAGCACGGGGTGGTGAAATCGGAAAACTTTGATACCTATCTGCTGCCGACCATCAAGGATATGCCGCACATCGATATCATTGCGGTGGAAAACTACGATAAAGCGGGGCCGATGGGGGCGAAAGTTATCGGCGAACCGGTACTGGAGCTCGGCGCTGCGGCCCTCAACAATGCGGTGAGCTTCGCCATCGGGCGGCCTAACCGGACCCTGCCGCTGACCCTCGAGCAGGTTCGCCTGGGTTACAACCTCAAAAAGCCGGAGCGCCAGAGCGAGCAGATGCTGGAGTCCGGCGATAAGAAACAGGTTCATCGCCTCAATACCCTGTCGCTGAGCGTCCCGCAAACCCTGAAGCAGGCCCTGACGCTGATGGCCGGGAAGGGGGCGATGCCCATCGCCGGCGGTACCGATGTGCTGGTGCAGGCCCGGATGCTGTCCGGCGAGGTGCCGCTTGTCAATATCGCCGGGCTGGCGGAGCTGAAGGAGATCTTTGATGTGGAGGGCGGCGTCTCGATTGGCTCCGGCGTCTGCTTTACCGATCTGGTTAAGCATCCGTTGATTCAGCAGCGCTATCCGCTGCTGGTTACCGCCTGTAAAACCGTCGGCTCCCTGCAACTGCGCAATCGGGCGACTATCGGCGGCAACATCGTCAACGCCGCTCCGTGCGCGGATTCTATGCCGCCGCTGATTATTTACGAGGCGGAGGTGGAGCTGCGCAGCGCGCGTGGGACGCGCCGGATGCCGGTCAGCGAATTTGTCATCGGCGGCTATCGCACCCTTCTTGAGCCCGATGAGCTGGTTATCCGCTTTATCCTGCCGGCGCCGACCCAGCAGCCGCTGATCAATCGCTATCTGCAGCTTGGCCGGCGCAATGCGTTGAACATTACGCGCCAGAGCTTGACCGGGCAGTTCATGGTCGATAAGGGCGTGGTTCGCCTGTGCCGTCTGGTGGATGGCGCGCTGCTGGCCAAACCGCAGCGGCTGCTTGAGGTTGAGCAGGCGCTCATCGGCCGGACGCTGGACGCCGCCACCATTGACTACGCGGCCGGCGTGCTTCACGCCAGGGTAGAGAAAGCCATCGGGGGACGCTGGTCAGCGCCTTATAAGGTCCCGGTATTTATCGATATGTTCCGGCAGATGCTGCAGGAAGTCATGACAGAGCAGAAAAAATAAGGAGCCATGAACATGAATCATATTGAGCTAAAAGTGAATGGCATCCGCATTGCCCGCGATGTGAAAGACAATGTCCGCCTGATCGATTTTCTCCGTGAGGAGCTGAAGCTAACCGGCACCAAAGAGGGCTGCTCGGTGGGGGAGTGCGGCGCCTGCACCGTGATTATGGACGGCAAATCTGTCTGCTCCTGCCTGCTGCTGGCCGCCCAGTGCAACGGGGCGGAGGTCACCACCGTCGAAGCGCTGCACCACGATCCGGTCGGTAAAAAACTGCAGAACGCCTTTATTCGTCACGGCGGCGTTCAGTGCGGCTTCTGCACGCCCGGCGTGTTGATGAGCGCCAAGGCGCTGCTGGATACCAACCCGAACCCCAGCGACGATGAGCTGAAAGAGGCGCTGGAGGGCAATATCTGCCGCTGTACGGGATATCAGCCGATCATCACCTCGATTAAAGCGGTGCTGAAATCCTGATCGCCGCAAGCGCCGCCGTCGCCAGTCGACGGCGGCGCTTTTTCGGCTGCAGGAGGAGGATGACAATGAGCAAAAAAGTCGATAAGCAGTGCATTATGCTGGCCGCCGGGCTCTCAAGCCGGATGGGCAAGTGGAAAATGATGCTGCCGTGGGGCAAAGGAACGATTCTGGATAGCGCCCTGGCCAGCGCCCTGGCGTTCTGCGATCGGGTGGTGCTGGTGACGGGGTTTCGCGGTGATGAATTGGCCGCGTGCTATCAGGATCATCCGGGCGTTGAGGTAGTCTTTAACCCGCAATATCAGGACGGCATGTTCTCTTCTGTGCAGTGCGGGGTCAGCCATATTCGCGACTCCCGGTTCTTTCTGGCGCTGGGCGATATGCCGGAGGTGACGCCGGGCGTCTACCGCCGGCTGTGGGACAACCCCGACGCCGAGAGCTGTCTTATTCCCGCCTACGAGCGCGGTAAAGGCCACCCGGTTCTTCTGCCGCAGCGGGCAATCTCGCTGATTCATCGCGCCCCGCAAGGGGCCACCCTACGAGACGTTATCGGTCAGATGGCGGTGCGCGTTATTCCCGTGGCGAGTCAGGGGATTCACTGGGACGTTGATACTCCGCAGCAGTATCTTGAGGTCGCGCGTCGCTGCCGTAAGGATCAGGCCGCTGTCGGTTAGCGTTGGCGAAGGGAATGAGAAGAGATACTATCGCCCTGGGGTGCGCACCCCGGGGCGATATTTTTTACCCCGCGGCGCTGTCGCGCAGACGGGTTTTCAGCTGGTTGTATTGATCAATAACGTACCGTTCGGCGGCTTGCCGATCGGCAATGCGCTCAACGTTAACCGCGCAGTACTTATACTCCGGGGTTTTAGTTATCGGGCTGAGATTCTCGGTGACCAGCTCGTTGCAGGCGCCGATCCACCACTGGTAGGTCATATAGACCGCCCCTTTATTCGGCCTGTCGCTGACCTTCGCCCGGGAAATCACCTTGCCTTTGCGCGAGTTAACCCACACCAGTTCTTCGTCCTCAATGCCGAGTTGTTTGGCGTCGGCGGTGTTGATCTGGATGTATCCCGGTTCGTCCGCCAGTTTGGCCAGCGCCGCGCAGTTGCCGGTCATCGAGCGGCAGGAGTAGTGGCCCACTTCGCGCACCGTGGAGAGCACCAGCGGATACTCGTCGCTCAGCTTGTCGATCGGCGCCTGCCATTCACAGGTGAAGAACTGCGCCAGCCCGTTCGGCGTTGAGAAGCGCTCCGCAAACAGATACGAAGTGCCCTGGTCCGCCTCCGACTCGTCGCGGCACGGCCACTGCACGTAGCCCAGCTCTCCCATCTTCTCGTAGGTCGCGCCGAAAAAGTTGGGGCACAGCTGGCGGAGCTCATCCCAGATCTGCTGCGTGTTGTCGTACTTCATCGGATAACCCATGCGGGTGGCGATCTCGCCGATGATCTGCCAGTCGGTCTTCAGATCCCACTTCGGCTCTACCGCCTTGAAAAAACGCTGGAAGCCGCGGTCCGCAGCGGTATAGACGCCCTCATGCTCGCCCCATGAGGTTGAGGGCAGAATCACATCGGCCGCCGCGGCGGTTTTGGTCATGAAAATATCCTGGACGATAACCAGTTCCATCTTTTCGAAGGCCTGACGCACGGCGGAAAGCTCGGCGTCGGTCTGCAGCGGATCTTCCCCCATGATATACGCCGCCCGCACTTCACCGCGCGCCACGCGGTGCGGCAGTTCGCTGATGCGGTAGCCGGGGTTCTCCGGCAGGCTCTCGACGCCCCAGGCGTTGGCGAACTTCTCCCGGTTTTCCGGGAATTTCACATACTGATAGCCCGGAAAGGTGTCGGGCAGCGCGCCCATGTCGCAGGCCCCCTGGACGTTGTTCTGGCCGCGTACCGGGTTAACGCCGACGTGCGGTTTCCCCAGGTTGCCGGTGAGGATCGCCAGGCTAGTCAGGGAGCGCACCGTTTCGACGCCCTGCCAGAACTGGGTCACCCCCATTCCCCATAGAATCATGGCGTTTCCGGCGGTGGCGTACAGCCGCGCGCATTCGCGAATCTGCCTGGCGCTGATGCCGGTGATGGCTTCCACCGACTCCGGCGTATAGCCTTCGACGATGTTGCGATACGCGTCGAAGCCTTCGGAACGCCCGGCGACGAAGGATTTATCGTACAGATCCTCTTCGATAATGACGTGCCCGATGGCGTTGAGCAGCGCAATATTGGAGCCGTTTTTCAGGGCAAGGTGCAGATCGGCAATGCGCGCGGTTTCGATTTTACGCGGATCGCAGACGATAATTTTCGCCCCGTTGCGTTTGGCGTTGAGGATATGATTCGCCACGATAGGGTGCGAATCCGCCGGGTTATAGCCGAAAATAAACACCAGATCGGTATCATCGATCTCGGTGATAGCATTACTCATCGCGCCGTTGCCGACCGACTGGTGCAGACCTGCAACCGAAGGGCCGTGTCAGACGCGAGCGCAGCAGTCGACGTTATTGGTACCAATAACGGCGCGCGCGAATTTTTGCATGATGTAGTTGGTTTCATTGCCGGTGGCGCGCGAAGATCCGGTGGTCTGAATCGCGTCCGGCCCATACTTCTCTTTAATGGCGCTCAGACGGGTGGCGACGTAGTCGAGCGCCTCATGCCAGGAGACGGATTCTAGCCTGCCGCCGCGCTGGCGGCGGATCATCGGGGTTTTCAGGCGCGGCGTGAGGATCTGGGTATCGTTAATAAAATCCCAGCCGTAGTAGCCCTTCAGGCACAGGGTGCCCTGATTGTTTTTTCCCATCGCGGCGTCGGCGCGGGTAATGTTTCCCTCCTCTACCGTGAGCTGCATTTTGCAGCCGGAGGCGCAGTAGGGGCAGACGGTCGTTATTCTCTTCATAGCAAGGGTCCTTAACCTTAGAACAGCAGGGCAAAACTAAAGCGGCCGTTCAGGCCCTGGGCGATCCCCTGCTGCACGACGGGGATCGCCAGCAGCAGCAGGGTTAGCAATGCGAACAGGAGTCTGGTGAGCATCATTACCCCTCCTGGGCTTCTTCCGGCTGTCTCTCCTTTTGAACTTTGCGCAGCAGGAGCCACATTCTGACGGTTCTGACGGCCATATTGCGCGCCGCCGAGCTTGGCGGGGCCGGATCGGGGACCGGCGTTTCGTGGTTAACGCGCAAAGGTACGCTGCCGTTGAGGGTGAGGTTGGCGACGATAGCCGTCAGGGTACCGATCGTAATCCCGCTGTGCAGAAACAGCTGAACCATCGGCGGAAACTGGGTGAATAAGTTGGGCACCAGCACCGGCATCATGCCGAGGCCGAGCGTTAATGCCACCACCATACCGTTATTATTGTTGCGGTAGTTGACCTGCCCCAGGGTACGAATACCGGACACCGCCACCATACCGAACATGACGATGCCCGCGCCGCCGAGGATCGGTTTCGGTATCAGCACCACCAGCGCCGCCATCCTTGAGAACACGCCCATCAGAATCAGAATGATGCCGGAGACCGACACCACAAAACGGCTGCGCACCCCGGTTAAACCGATCAGGCCGACGTTCTGCGCGAACGCGGCGTAGGGAAACAGATTGAAGAAGCCGCAAATAGTGGTCGCGATACCGCAGGTGTTAAGGCCGTTGCGCAGCATCTTCGCGTCCACCTTTTTCCCGACGATATCCCCGGTCGCCATCATCGAGGACATGGTTTCCACCATTACCACCACCATCACCATCGACAGCAGGGCGACGGGAATAATGTGAAACTCAGGTTTGGCGAAGGGCATCAGGGTCGGTAGATGGAGCCAGGGGGTGGCGTGGACGAGGCTAAAGTCGAGAGGCTTAAAGCAGCTCCAGAGTACGGTGCCGATGATAAGACCGATCAGCACCGACGTGTTTTTCACGACGCCGGAGGCAAAGGTGTAAATATTGAGAATAATCACCAGCGTAATCGCCGCCATCAGCAGCGAGAAGGGGGCGCCAAAGCCGCTCATTTCGCTGCTGCCGCCGCCAATCCATCCGCCTGCGACCGGCATAATTGACATGCCGATAAGCGTGACGATGCTGCCCATCACCACCTTGGGAAAGAAGCGGATGAGCTTACTAATCCACGGCGCGCAGCAGAGGATGAATATACCGGACACGATCACCGCCCCGGAAATACCGCCGATCCCGTACTCCTTACCGATCAGCACCATCGGGATTAGCGCCGCGAAGGTGCAGCCCTGGATAAGCGGCAGCCGACAGCCGAGCCACTTACCGACCCCCAGCGACTGCACGATGGTGGCCGCGCCGCAGATAAACAGGTCGGCGCTGATGAGTAAAATAATGTGTTCCGGCGGGAGCCCTACCGCGTTGCCCACCACCAGCGGAACCGCGACGGCGCCGGCGTACATCACCAGCACGTGCTGTAGCCCATAAAGAATCATTTGCGTAACGGGTAAAACTTCATCGACCGGCGCGGTCGAGCTCCCGTTTCGTGAGGCGGAATTGGCGATATCTTTCATGAAGTTGTTATCTCCTGTACGACTTCACTCTGTATAAGCGAGGACAAAGTTGAAGTTACGATTCGAAGGCCGCTGCCTCCCTGAGCCGATACGTTCATCAGCGTGTTGCGCGCACAATGAGGGATATGCGTAAGCTGTGCCAAAAATAAGCGCTGAGGGAATTGATGGGGAATTGTGTGAAATAACTCACGCGAAAAGGGCGGAATATCTTCCAGTCTGAAATTTCCTGCAAGACGCCCCGCGATAAATAAACGCGCGCTATCACATTGAGATAGGCAGAATCTCATTTTGGTATCGCGATCGATACGGTGAATTATCAACATGATTAAACCCGGGTGAAGGAAAACATCATCGCTCCGCGGCAGGGGATATTTATCGAGTCGCTAAGCGGGAATAAAGCCGTTTTTTTGAGGCTGCTCGCAAAAATGAGCGGCATATTAATCGCTTTTAAAAATGCGTCTGATTATTGCATTGCTCCCCGGTGAGTCCTGGAATAATAAAGGGAAGCAAATGAATAAATTTATCGTTGCCGATTCTGCAAACTGTATTGGCTGCCACGCCTGTGAAGTGGCCTGCGTCACCTCTCATCGCCAGGACAGCTGGCCCCAGCAGCGCAGCGACTTTCTTCCGCGCATCCGCGTGTTCTTCAACCGCAAGGCCAGCAGCGCGACGACCTGCCGCCACTGCAACGACGCCCCCTGCGTCGGCTCGTGCCCGACTCAGGCGCTGAGCGTGGCTAACGACAGCGTTCAGTTTACCGAGGCGCTGTGCATCGGCTGTAAAAACTGCGTCATCGCCTGTCCTTTTGGCGCCATTGAGATGGTGGCCAACGATGACGACGCGCCGCAGCTGGCGCAGAAGTGCGATCTTTGCCGTCAGCACCCGTCCGGCCAGCAGGCCTGCGTAGCCAGCTGTCCAACCCAGGCGCTGCGCCTGATGGATGAAGCCGCCGTTAACCAGCTGCGCACCGCGCGGCAGATCCGCTCCGCGCTGGAAAGACCGCTGGAGGGCGTTCGCGGTGCGAGACGTAACGCGATACTCAATAAACCTCCGCGCGTTGGGGCGAAAAAAGTGCCCGCCGATGACCGCCTGCGGCATTTCGGCGAAATCTATCAGCCGCTGAGCGAGCGCGATGCGGAATATGAGAGCGAACGCTGCCTCTACTGCGCACAGAAGGCGTGGTGCAACTGGACCTGTCCGCTGCATAACCACATTCCCGATTTCATCCGCCTGGTGAACGAAGGCAAGATTATCGAGGCGGCGGAACTGTGCCATCAAAGCAGTTCCCTGCCGGAGATTTGCGGCCGCGTCTGTCCGCAGGACAGGCTGTGCGAAGGGGCCTGCACCTTAAAGAACGAGGGCGGCTCGGTCGCCATTGGCAATCTTGAGCGCTATATCACCGATACCGCGCTGGCGATGGGCTGGCGACCGACCATCGACAACGTGGCCCCGCGCCCGGAGCGGGTGGCGGTGATTGGCGCCGGGCCCGCCGGACTGGGCTGCGCCGATATTCTGGTGCGCGCGGGCGTGCACGTTGACGTCTTCGATCGCCATCCGGAAATCGGCGGCCTGCTGACCTTCGGTATTCCGCCGTTCAAGCTGGATAAAAACGTGCTTGAGAGGCGGCGCGACGTTTTTAGCGCCATGGGCGTCAATTTTCATCTCAACCAGGAGGTGGGACGCGACGTGGCTTTTGCCGATCTGCTGAAAAACTATGACGCCGTTTTCCTCGGCGTGGGCACCTACGGTCTGATGGCCGCCGGTCTGGAGGGAGAGAACGCCCCCGGCGTGATTCAGGCGCTGCCGTTTCTGATTGCCAGCACCCGCGAGGTGATGGGGCTCGAAGAGAGCGCCGAGTATCCGCTGACCGACATCAAGGGGAAACGCGTGGTGGTGCTTGGCGGAGGCGATACGGCGATGGACTGCCTGCGCACCGCCGTTCGCCGCGGGGCCGAGAGCGTAACCTGCGCCTACCGTCGCGATGAGCTAAGCATGCCCGGGTCGAAAAAAGAGGTGGTGAACGCGCGGGAAGAGGGGGTGAAATTTGAGTTTAACGTGCAGCCGCAGCGCATTCAGCTCAACCGTAAGGGGCAGGTCTGCGCGGTGGAGATGATCCGCACGAAGATGGGCGATCCGGGCCCGGACGGCCGCCGCCGGCCGCAGCCGATCCCGGACTCCGGGTTTGAACTTAAAGCCGATGTGCTCATTATGGCGTTTGGCTTTCAGGCTCACGAGATGCCGTGGCTGCGCGGCCACGGCATTAAGCTGGACCGCTGGGGGCAGATAGTCACCGGCGGCAAAGGGCGCGGAACGACGCAAACCAGCCATGACAAAATCTTTGCCGGCGGCGACGCCGTGACCGGCGCGGACCTGGTGGTCACCGCCATGGTCGCCGGGCGGCAGGCGGCCAGCGAGATGTTGGCGCAATTCACGGCCCGGGAGGAGATATGACCCGTTTTATCGTTGCCAGTTCGCAGGCCTGCATCGGCTGCCGGACCTGTGAGGTAGCCTGTGCGCTGGAACACGTGGCGCCGGGGGCGGAGTTTCACCCCCGCCTGAAGGTGATGCGCCTCGACGATCTTAGCGTACCGGTGATGTGTCATCAGTGCGAGAATGCGCCCTGCGTGGGCGCCTGCCCGACCGGGGCGCTGAGCATGGGGGCGGAGAAGGTGGAAGCCGACGGCGGGCGCTGCATTGGCTGCCAGAGCTGCGTTGTCGCCTGCCCGTTTGGGGCGATTACCATCGAGGTGGCGGCCGGTCTGACGCCGGTTATCGTCAAGTGCGACCTTTGTGGTACCCGCGAGCGCGGCCCCGCCTGCGTTGATGTCTGCCCGACGGCGGCGCTGAGTATCATGACCGAAGAGCAGCTCAGAGCGCTGCAAAAGCAGCGCAATATCGCTACTGCCGCGCTGCTGTCGCTATAAACGTTGCGCCCGGCGGCGCGTAAGCTGCCGGGTCATTTCACGCGCGCTGTCTGCAAAAAAAACCGGCTTGTCAGGCCGGTTTAGCATTTTTGCACGGGCTATGCGGGGAGCGCATCCATTCGCGCCCACATTTTTTTCGCCACTTTCTGCGCTTCGCGGAATATCGGCTCGCAGTCGAAGCTGAACTGGCGATCCTCGTAGATCATCACGCCGTTCACCATCACGCTGCGCACGCTGTTTGCTCCCAGGCCGAAGGCGATATGTCCGGCGATGTTTTCCGCGATAAGCGGCGTCGGCGCCATATAGTCGCAAATGGTGAGGTCCGCTTTATAGCCCGCCTCAAGGCGGCCAAAGTGGGCGTTGAAGTTGCGATTCAACAGTTCATTACCGTTACTCAGCGCCTTCGCGAAGCTGTCCGGCCACAGCGGGCCGCCGGCGTCGCGGTGTTTAAAGAAGGCAAACTTCAGCTCCTCGAACATATCGGAACCAATGCCGTCGGTGCCGAGCGCCAGATTACGGATCTGCGGCAGGTGGTAGTTGTAGCCGACGTGATTGTTCATATTGGAGCGCGCGTTATGCACCAGGAAACCGTCCTGCGCATTGAGCAGCTCCACGTCAGCATCGGAGATGTACAGACCGTGAGCAATCAGCGTTTTACTGTTGATAAGGCCGAACTCCGCCAGCCGCGCCAGCAGATCCTTGCCGTAAAGGTGATGGCTGTGAGAGACATCGTAGCGGTCTTCCGCCGCGTGGATATGCAGGCCGCGGCCGGTGGCTTTTAGCGCTTCGCCCAGTATCGCCAGACCTTCATCCGGCACGGTGAACGGCGCATGGGCGCCGATATGGGCCTCGACCAGATAAGGCTGGTCTCCCTTCTCGCGGGCGGCGTCGATCTCTCTGGCGAAACGAATGTTCTCCTCAACGCTGTCGCGCAGCTCGCGGCTGCCAAAGTTGCGGTCGGTGGTTTCGAAGCAGGTCATCCCGCGCAGCCCGATTTTGAGGAAGGCGTTGCGCAGCTGGCTCAGGGAGCCCGTGATATAGTGGGGCGACGCATGGTGATCGATAACCGCCGTGCAGCCGCTACGTACGGCCTCCATAGCGCAGATCAGCCCGCTGTAGTAGAGCGACTCTTCGTCCAGCGCCCGGTCAAGGCGCCACCACAGGTTTTTCAGCGTGGAGATAAAGTCCGGACTGGGGGCGATATTGGCCTGAATCCCCCGGGAAAGGCCGGAATAAAAGTGATTGTGCGAGCAGACCATGCCGGGCATCACCAGTTGCCCGCGCATCTCTTTCACCTGCGCCTGCGGATAGCGCTGGCACAGGCCGGGGCCGACAGCGAGAATTTTATCATTCTCAATGGCGATATCGACGTTCTCCCACACTTTCGCCGGATAGATCTGCGCGGCGGTGGCATTTTTCAGGATCAGGATACTCATACTTCAACGCCTCCCAGAAGATAGCTTTGGTGCTGATGAATATGGCTTATGATGCGGCACATGGCATCCAACTGGGCCGGTACCTCGTTAAACTGGCCGCGGTCGTTTATTTCCAGCTGCCACGTCTGGTCGTCCTGACGCACTTTGACGCTGGCGCCCGCGACGAAGAAGCCCGGATTGGTGCTGTTGACAAAATCCTGCTCCAGGCTGAACACGGTGATTTTGTCTTTATACGGTTTTCCCTGCCACGGGCAGAACTGAGCGCAGTTGCCGCATTCGTTGCAATAAGCGTCCAGATGCAGGGTCTGGAAGCGATTCTGGAAGCCCGGGACGGCCACGGAAATATTGGCGCGGTTCGGACAGACGTCGACGCACTTGCTGCACACGTAGTTACACTCCAGGCAGCGGCTGGCTTCCTGCTCGACAAAAGCCTCGCGCTGGTTTTTATCCACCAGGGTGACGGCGATGGCGCCTTTGCGCTGGTACACCTTCGCCGGATCGACATTGTTCCAGACTTTGTTTCCGTAGCGGCTGGCGATATTTTCCCGGGCCAGAATCACGTCCGTGGCCCGTCGCGCGTTGCCGATAGCGGAGACGATAGATGAGGGGCCGCGCTGAACGTCGCCGATCAGGAAGACGTTCGGCTTGCTGGTCTCGCCATCGGCGTTGACCACCGGCCAGCCCTGCGGGTCGAGCGGGATCCCCATTGCCGACAGCGCTTCGCCGTCCTGCTGCTCGCCGATGGCGGTAATCAGGGAGTCGACTTTCAGCGTGCGAAGTTCATCGGTTTCTACCGGACGGCGGCGGCCTTTCTCATCCGGCTCGCCCAGCTTCATGACGCGTACGACGAGCGTTCCGTCGGCGTTAAACTGTTCCGGGTTACATAGCCACTCGAAGCCGACGCCGTCGAGCAGCGCCTCATCGTACTCTTCGCGCCAGGCGGGCATCTCCTGCTGAGAACGGCGATAGACGATGGTCGCGCTCTGCACGCCCGGTACGCGCAGCGCCGAGCGGGCGCAGTCCATCGCGGTATTGCCGGCGCCGACCACGGCCACATGTTTGCCCAGATTCAGCTCGGCGCCGCGGTTAAACTGACGCAGGAACTGCAGCGACTTATGCACGTTCTGGTTGTCGCCGCCCAGCTTCACGCCGCTGTTTTTATCGGTACCGGTGCCGACCAGCACGTAACGAAAACCTTTCGCCAGCAGCTTTTCCACGCTCAGATGCGGATCGCAACCGTATTCAATTTTGACGCCGTGGGCGACGACAAAATCAATATCGTGCTGGATAAGTTCCCCGGGAATGCGGAACTGCGGAATGATATTCTGTACCACGCCCCCGGCGTTGGCTTCACGTTCAAAAACCGTGACCGGATGCCCGGCGCGGGCGAGGAAGTAGCCGGCGGCGAGACCGGCAGGGCCTGCGCCGATCACCGCTACCGGGTGCCGGGAGCCGGATCCCGCGGGCTTATGCCAGCGGCTACGGTACGCGTCCCAGCCTTTCTCCAGCGCCACTTTTTTCAGTTCGCGGATGTTGAGCGCGCTGTCGTAATCCAGCCGCGTACAGTTGTACTGGCACTGGTGATCGCAGATATGGCCGGTGATGGCCGGTAAAGCGTTGCGCTGATAGATCAGCTCCAGCGCGTCGGCGTAGCGATGCTCGCCCAGCAGGCGGATATACTCCGGAATATCCTGCTTGATGGCGCAGGCCGTCACGCAGGGGGCGACGTAGCAGTCCAGCAGCGGCAGCGGCTCGCCGGTATCAATGCGCTCTTCCGGCTTCCACTGTTTCTGGGTGTAGTCCATGCGCACCGCTTTTTCCGCCAGCGCGTTGAGGCGCTCGACATCGATCTGCGTCATGTTCCAGCCGTCGGCTTTCTCCAGCTCGCGCATGCACTCGCTCAGGCGCAGATATCCTCCCGGCTTCAGCAGGTCGGTGGCCATGGTGATAGGGCGAATACCGGTGTCGAAAATCTCGCGAATGTTGAGCTGGCTGGCGCCGCCGGAGTAGGAGATCGGCAGCTTGCCGTCAAACGCCCGCGAGAGCAGGGCGGCCACGTTGATAGAGAGCGGGAACAGCGCGCGCCCGGACATATACATTTCATCCCCGGGCAGCGCCCCCTTGTTGTTGACGGTGCCGAGGGTGTTGGTCAGCTTGACGCCAAAGCCGAGGCTGCGCTCCTTCGCCAGCGCCATCAGGCGCGTCAGCATCTCCAGCGCCCGGTCGATCTTAAGGTCGTGGTCAAACGACGCTTCGCTAAGGCCGATATAGCCGAAGCCGCAGGCGTCGAGGATCTGGCGCACGCGCGGATAGCCGAGCAGGGTCGGATTGAGCTTCACAAAGGTATTGAGATTTTTCTCGGTCAGCATATAGCGGCAGATGGCTTCAATCTCATCCGGCGGGCAGCCGTGCATCGTCGAGAGGGTGACGCCCTGGACCAGCCTGGCCGGTACGCGCTGCGCCAGGTTGTCCAGCCCGTCTTTGCGCGCGCATGTTGGCAGGCTGTCAATAAAGGGTTTATTTTGCAGCCAGCGGTTCAGCGTGTCGCGGTACTGGGCGAATTTAGGATGCGCGGAGGCGTCCATCATGTTGTCGATAAATTCCTGCATCGGCGGCTGCTTAATACCGTCAAGGTTGTAGCCGACGCTCATATTGAAAATAAACGACTTGCTCTCTTTATTCGTCGCCAGCGGAAAGATCTGCTCCAGCAGATGCAGGGCGAACCAGGCTTTCAGGTACTCATCCCAGGCTTTGTTCAGGGTAAATTCGGTGGACCATTCGGTGTTGAAGCACTCATCTTCCGCATCGATACAGGGCTTTTCCAGCTCCAGGCGGTCAAGGATCTGAACGGTTTTCAGCTCTATAAACCGTCCGCCGGTTAGCCAGGCGGTAATAATGTTCTGCGCCAGCTGGGTGTGCGGCCCGGCAGCCGGGCCGAGAGGCGTGGCGCAGCTTTCGCCGAATACGCCGATCGAATGCTGCGCCTGCGGCGAATAAAACTGCTGTTCAGGAATGCCAAAAATAGATCGCTGACTCTGATACTCATCGAAAATGCGCGTTAATAGCTCCTCAAACGGCACGGGACGCATTATATCTCCCATAACCCACTCCTTAGATATCATTGTAAGATCGACATTGCCGGTGGTCATCATCCCGACGGATAACGGAAGAGGAGCAACAATCACACCAGTTATTCAAACCGCGGCGGCGGAATAATTAATTTGTGAACCAGGTCGAAACTCAACGCCGCGGCGTGAATAATTTCATCGTTGGGGAATGAGAACTCAAATCAATACGTTTTTTGAGCGGGTGAGATTTCTCAAAATCAGATCGCAAATATCAGAATGATAATTTACCCGGGCCGCCCGGCGGCGTTTTCAGCGGGCGGCGGAAATTTGGCTCGGCGGTTGACGGAATAATCGGCGCGATAGCCTAATTTCAACGTCGCCAGGGCTAAAAAAATGACCTGATTCACAATTCGCGATAAAAAACGGCGGGGCAGTATAAATATTGCATAGCCATAATCGGTCGCTGCGACGGTATTTTCAACGGAGGGTGAGCTCTCAAACTGAGAAGCCGGGCAATATCGCAGACAATCCCCAAAACCGTAAAAGAAATTGCCTTTGAGGTTGGTATGAATATTTTCGCAGAAGCAGCACGGCTTGAAGAACAGAACCGCCCCTTTGCCCTCGCGCAGATTGTTGAAAGCCGGGGCTCCACCCCCCGACACGCCGCTCAGATGCTGATCCGAGAGGACGGTTCGATTGTGGGGACCATTGGCGGCGGGATGGTAGAGCGTAAAGTTATCGATGCGGCGCAGGCGGCGCTGCGCGAGCGGGAATCGCGAATGTTTCACGGCCGTATGGCGCGCACCGGCAGCGACGCCGTGGGCTCCGACTGCGGCGGCGCGATGTCGGTATACATCAGCGTTCACGGCCTGCGCCCGCGCCTGCTGCTGGTCGGCGCCGGGCACGTTAACCGCGCGGTTGCCCACGCCGCGGCGCTGCTGGATTTTGATATCTGCGTCGGCGATACCTATGCCGCAAGCCTCTGTCCCGACGCTTTCCCCGCTTCGGCGCGGCTGGCGCACGCCGCCAGCTTCACGGACGTGGTGGAGGCGATGGCGGTACGGCCGCAGGATTTCGTGCTGATTGCCACCAACAACCAGGATTGGGAGGCGCTGGACAGGCTGATAACCCAGCCGGTCGCCTGGCTGGGGCTGCTGGCCAGTCGGCGGAAAGTGCAGGCCTTTGTACGCCAGCTGCGGGAGAACGGCGTGCCGGAGGCGGATATCAGCCGCCTGCGGGCGCCGATTGGCTACGACATCGGCGCCGAGACGCCAAACGAGATCGCCATCAGCGTGCTGGCGGAGATCCTGCAGGTGAAAAACGGCGCTCCGGGGGGGCTGATGAACCAGGTGAAACAGGCGGGCCAGCAGGAATATGCCGTGGAGGCGGTGGAAATCTGAGGTCCTGCCAGGGGAAATGTTGCCGGGAGGCGCCCGGCAACGCGTGGCTTACTGGCTAATGATGGTGCCGGTTTTCCCTTCGATACCCTCTTTGGCTTTGCTTAACATGGTGATCAGCGCCTGGCGTCCCGGCCGGGAGCGGGCGAAGGCGGCGGCGGCTTCCACTTTCGGCAGCATCGAGCCTTTGGCAAAGTGTCCCTCTGCGATAAAACGTTCGGCATCGCGCAGGGAGAGGTTATCCAGCCACTGTTCGCCAGGTTTACCGAAGTTGATCGCCACCTTTTCCACGGCGGTGAGAATGATCAGCAGGTCGGCGTCGATCGTCTCCGCCAGCTTCGCGCTGGCCCAGTCCTTGTCGATGACCGCGCTGGCGCCGCGCAGATGGTTACCCTCGCGAATCACTGGAATGCCGCCGCCGCCGACGGTGATCACCACGTGGCAGTCATCCATCAGCGCTTTTACCGTTTGTTTCTCGATAATATCGACCGGCTTAGGCGATGCCACGACGCGACGGTAGCCGCGCCCGGCGTCCTCTTTCATGATGTAGCCGTTTTGGCTCAGCTTTTCGGCCTCTTCTTTGCTGAAGAACGAGCCGATGGGCTTGGTCGGATTAAGAAAAGCTTCATCGTTAGCGTCCACTTCCACCTGGGTTATCAGGGTCGCCACTGGAATATCCAGCTGGCGCGACAGCAGCTCTTCGCGAATCGCGTTCTGCAGGTCGTAGCCGATGTAGCCCTGGCTCAACGCTACGCAGACCGACATCGGCAGCATGGGCGTGTGGGCCTCGGTCTTGGCCGCGGCTTCAAAGGCCTGGTTGATCATGCCCACCTGCGGGCCGTTACCGTGAGTCACCACCACCTGATGACCAAGGGCGATAAGATCGACGATCGTCCGCGCGGTGTGCCGTACGGCCTGCATCTGTCCGGCGAGATCGTCGCCCAGCGCATTCCCGCCGAGAGCGAGAACAATTTTTTTACTCATAGCATCCTCTCATTACGTTTCTGTTCCGCTGACGGCCAGGTGAGCGGTGGAAAAGGGTTGTCGGCGTAAAAAACGGCCCTGCCCGGCGGTGCCGCTAAAGGTGCCGTTATCAAAAATCACCCTGCCGTGGGAGAGCGTCTGGCGAATCGCGCCCTGGCAGATAAAGCCCTCATAGGGTGAATAGTCAGCGTTGTCGTGCAGCATGTCGTGGCGAATGGTGGTGGTGCGTTTGGGGTCGATGATCACCACGTCGCCATCGGCGCCGGGCGCCAGCAAGCCCTTCTGCGGCCACAGGCCAAACAGCTTCGCCGGATTGGCGCTGGTGAGCGCCACAAAGCGCTCGGGGGTGATGCGCCCGGTCATGACCCCATGCGAGAACAGCAGCAGCAGGCGGTTTTCCACTCCCGGCAGACCGTTCGGGCAGCGGCTAAAGTCGCCGCCGGAGATCTGCCTGCGCTGCTGTGCTGAGAACGCGCAGTGGTCGGTGGCGACCGTGTCAATGTCGCCATTGCTGATACCACTCCATAGCGCATCGTTGTTGCTGGCGTTGCGCAGAGGAGGGCTGAGCAGATAGTTAAGCGCGTCTTCGCGCTCGTAGCAGCGCTCGTCCAGCAGCAGATACTGCGGACAGGTCTCCACCCACACCGGCTGGCGGCGTCTTCTGGCCAGGCGTAGATATTCCAGACCCAGGGCGTTGGAAAGATGCACGATATACAGCGGCGCGTTACCCGCCAGCTGCGCAAGGTTGATGGTTCGGGCGATGGCTTCCGCCTCGCACTCCAGCGGGCGGCTCAGGGCGTGATAGCGCGGCGCGGTTTTACCGGCGTTGATAAATTCAGCCCGGCGCTGGGCGATGGCGGCATCGTTTTCGGGATGCACGGTAGTCAGCGCGCCGGCGCGCTGGAGGTGGCGCATCGCCTGCAATATCTCATCATCGTTGAGTTTGTACTGGTAGGTCAGATAGAGCTTAAAGCTGCTGATGCCGCTATCCACCATCATCGGAATCTCGTCGAGAATGCCGTGGTTAACGTGCTGGATAACGCCGTGAAAACTGTAGTCGATAACGGCTTTATAGGCGGCGTAGCCGCGATAGACTTCCAACTGGTGGCGTAGATGGCAGCCGACGGGCCCGAAGCCCATATGATCAACAATGGTAGTGGTACCGCCGCAGGCCGCGGCCCGGGTGCCGGTAAAGAAATCATCGCAGCTGCGGGCGAGACCCACGTCAATATTGAAATGGGTATGAACGTCGACGCCGCCGGGCATCACGTAGCAGCCCTCGGCGTCAATCACTTCGCAGGGTTGTTCGGCCTCAATTGAATCGGCAAGGCGCTTGACGAGGCCATCTTCGATAAGCAGGTCCTGCTTCACCTGGCCGTCGGCGTTGACGACGAGGCCATTTTTAATCAGTACGCGCATAGAAACCTCAATATGCCGCCGCAGGACGCGGCGGCAGACAGGACGAACGATTACTCCGTGGCCAGCCAGCTCAGCGGGATGGCGGCATACATCGCGGCGCAGGTCACCAGATGCGATTTCCAGGTTTTCTCATTTGGCGCATGCGCTTCCGGCTCTTTCCCTGGCCCAAAGCCGATAACCGGAATGCCGTGGCGGCCCATAATGGAGACGCCGTTGGTGGAGAAGGTCCACTTATCCACCACCGGCACTTTGCCGAACAGCCCTTCATAGGCGTTGCTCAGGGCGCGGACGGTGAAGTGGTTCTCTTCCACTTTCCAGGTCGGGAAGTAGCATTCGGTCGGGTAGACCAGGCCGGTCCAGGAGGGACGCTCGTAGTTGTACATCGAGACCACCGCGGCGGCTTTTTTCACCGCCGGCAGCGCGCGGATTTCATCCAGCGCGCCTTCCCAGGTTTCGCCCCAGGTCAGACGGCGGTCGATGGAGACGGCGCAGCTATCCGCCACCGCGCAGCGGCTCGGCGAGGTGAAGAAAATCTCGGAAACGGTCAGGGTGCCTTTGCCGAGGAATTCGTCATAGCCCAGCTTCTGCGAAAGCTGCTCCAGCTCGGTCAGGATCGGCGCCATTTTGAAGATGGCGTTATCGCCGCGCTCCGGGGCGGAGCCGTGGCAGCTGACGCCCTGAACCTCCACGCGGATCTCCATACGCCCGCGCTGCCCGCGGTAAATCTGGCAGTCGGTGGGCTCGGTGCTGACCACAAATTCAGGACGTATGCCGGATTGTTCGATGATGTACTGCCAGCACAGGCCGTCGCAATCCTCTTCCTGAACGGTACCGGTGACCAGCAGGGTATACTCATCTTCCAGGCCCAGATCTTTAATAATTTTACCGGCGTATACCATGGAGGCCATTCCGCCCTCCTGGTCAGACGCGCCGCGTCCGCCGATCAGCTCATCGGTTTCCATACCTTCGTACGGGTCGAAGTTCCAGTTTTTGATATTGCCAATACCGACGGTATCAATGTGCGCGTCCATCGCCAGCAGACGCGGGCCGTGGCCGATGTAGCCCAGCACGTTGCCCATCGGATCGATTTCAACTTTATCGAAGCCGACTTTTTCCATCTCTTCTTTAATGCGGTGCACCACGCGCTTCTCATCGCTGCTTTCGCTGGGGATAGCGATCATATCGCGCAGGAAACGGGTCATCTCTTTTTCGTACTGTTTTGATTTTTCCAGGATTGCGTTGAACGGAATTTGCTTAGCCATAACGATGTTCTCCAGTTCTGAATACGAGCTTCCCGCACGGCGGGAGGAATTTTGCCAAGTCGGCTACTGCGCCGCCGGATGCCTGCCTTCCCAGACGACTTCGCGATAGTGCTTAACGTCGGTGTCGCCTTCGGTGCTAATCACCAGCACCACGGAGCGGCTGTCCAGCTTGAGCTTGTGCATCAGCGCGTCGCGCTGCGGATGGAAATGAATCGCCGCCAGCAGGCCGAGACCGACAGCGCCGGATTCGCCGGAAATAATGCGCGGATCCTGGCCCGTCGGGTTTCCCAGCACTCGCATGCCGAGGGCGGCGACGGCGTCCTGGCAGGAGACAAACTGCGTGGCGCAGTTGCGCAGCACTTCCCAGCCCAGCGGGTTGGGCTCACCGCAGGCAAGGCCGGCCATAATGGTCGCCATATCGCCGCTGACGTTGACCATCTGGCCCTTCAGCGCAGAGCGGTAGAGACAGTCGGCCAGCTCCGGCTCGACGATAATGGAATGGAGATGCTTTGCGCCGTAGACGTCGGCAAGATAGCCCAGCACGCCGCCGGCCATCGCGCCCACGCCGCCCTGCAGGAGCACGTGCGTAGGGCGGGCGATACCCATTGAGGAGAGCTGTTCTACCGCTTCATCGGCGAGGGTGGCGTAGCCCTGCATAATCCAGGTCGGAATTTTTGTGTAGCCTTCCCAGGCAGTGTCCTGCACCACCTCCCAGCCGTTATTCTGCGCGGTCTGCATGGTAAAGCGGACGGTGTCGTCGTAGTTCATGTCGGTGACGATGCATTCCGCGCCGAGGCGCAGAATGGCGTCAACCCGCTCCTGCGCGGAGCCTTTCGGCATATAGATGACCGCGTTCTGGCCTAACTGGCGGGCCGCCCACGCCACGCCGCGGCCGTGGTTGCCGTCGGTGGTGGTGGCGAAAGTCATCTTCTCTTTGATGCTGGATTTAAGCGTTTCGAAGGAGAGGTCGTTGATATCTAAATCGTATTTTTCACATAGCAGCCGGGCGATGGCGTAAGAGCCGCCGAGCATTTTGAAGGCGTTGAGGCCAAAGCGCCGGGATTCGTCTTTGACGAGGATTTTTTGCACGCCAAACAGGGCGGAAAGTTCGTTCAGCGCCACCAGCGGCGTGGGCTTATAGCCGGCAATCTTTTGATGAAAGCGGCGAGCCTGCTGCGCCTGCTGGCGTGAAAACAGCGGTGAAGTCTCCGCGTTAAAAAAACGGTTTTCGGCAATATCCATTTTCAATGAGAAAGCAGACATACTCGATCCTTATCCTTTGAAGTTCGACAGTCGTGGGGCTGGCCCGTGGGCCAGCCGGGGGATTATTTGATGCGTTTCTGCGCGTCCTTGAGCAGCTGCTCCAGCACCTTGCCCGGGTTCGCGTATTTGCGGCAGACGATCATCGCGGCGATGATGTACGGCTTCCAGCTTGCCTCTTTGTAGGTCGGGATCCGGTACTTCTCGAAGACCCCTTCGGTGACTTCGCCCGCCTCGCAGGAGACGCCGGTGATATCCGCCGGCAGGCAGTGCATGTACAGCGCTTCGCCGTCGCGGGTATGCTTCATCATCTCTTCCGTACAGTGCCAGTCTTTATGCCCGGCGTTCTGTTCCAGGCAGGCTTTCTCCAGCGCCTTCAGCCCTTCGTGGTCGTTAGCGCGCAGCAGTTCGGTGCGTTTTTCCATCACTTTGTACGGCGCCCAGGATTTCGGATAGACGATATCGGCGTCTTTAAAGGCTTCCTCCATGCTGTTGACCTGGCGGAAGCTGCCGCCGGAGGCCTGTGCGTTGTTTTTCGCCACTTCGATAACGTCCGGGATCAGGTCGTAGCCTTCCGGGTGGGCGAGGGTGACCTCCATACCGAAGCGGGTCATCAGGCCGATAATGCCCTGCGGTACCGAAAGCGGTTTCCCGTAACTCGGCGAATAGGCCCAGGTCATGGCGATCTTCTTGCCTTTCAGGTTCTCCAGCGAGCCGAAGTGCTCGCGCAGCCAGGCGAGGTCCGCCATGGACTGCGTTGGGTGGTCGATATCGCACTGTAAATTGATCAGCGCCGGACGCTGCGGCAGCACGCCCTGCTTGTGGCCGTCATCCAGCGCCTCGCCGACTTCGCGCATATAGGCGTTGCCCGCGCCAAGGAACATGTCATCACGGATGCCGATGGCGTCGGCGCAGAAGGAGATCATGTTGGCGGTTTCACGCACCGTTTCGCCGTGGGCAATCTGCGATTTTCCCTCATCCAGATCCTGCTGGGCCAGACCTAACAGGTTGAGCGCGGAAGCATAGGAGAAGCGGGTGCGGGTTGAGTTATCGCGAAACACGGAAATGCCCAGGCCGCTGTTAAACACTTTGGTGGCGATATTTTCAGCGCGCAGCGTTTTCAGCGCGGCGGCGACATCCAGCACCTGTTTTAGCTCATCCGGCGTTTGTTCCCAGGTCAGCAGAAAGTCTTTCTCACTGAGATGCGAGTTAAGTTGATTGATATCCTTAATCAGTTCGTTAACAGTTTTCATGTTTCAATCCTGGTCGTAAATGACGGCTTAATGATTGCTGTGCGGTCGGATATGCAGAGTTGCCGAATTAGCGACTGCCAGCGCTGTATTATCACTAACAATAAGCGTGCCAAATTCTCGAGGAGGGGCGGCGGACAGGATTGAACGGTTAGGATTATGCTAAGTCTGTCACGAATTCAGGATAGTATTTGGCGACGGGGAGAGGGGACGTTTTTACTCCCGCCATAAATTTCAGCGTAATGGGCAATTGCTGGCGTCAGGAATAATGGGATTATCATCTGCGCATCGCACCAATATGATAAAAGTCGCCATAAATTTATCATAATGATAAGAAATTGTGATTCCTATTGCATATTTAAGATAAGGTGCCGAGATTAGCCCTATCTATATCAATGCTCCCTGGCAAAGGGAGTGATATCATCTGCAGAACATAAATAAAGCCACCGCGCTCGACGCTCTTCAGGTGCGCAATAATGAGAAGGCCGATATACATGATACCGTCCAAAACACCCTCCATTTTAATGCAAATTCAGCCTACAATTCAGAAGTTTGCACGGATGCTTTCCAGCGTCCTCCAGCTGGAAGTCGAAATTGTCGATAACGAATTATACCGGGTAGCCGGAACCGGGGCTTATAGTAAGCAGATTGGCTATAAATTAAATTCAAACTCGCGGCTTCTTCGCTACATTATTGAAACACAGACCGAAAAAGTCGTCACTCATTCCCGCTTCGACCCCCTTTGCAAAGGCTGTAACAATAAAGATAAATGTGAAGAGAAAGCCTTTCTTGGCACCCCGGTGATGTATCACGACCGCTGCGTCGGCGTTATTAGCCTTGTCGCGCTGACGCGCGAGCAGCAGGAGCGTATTAATGCGAATATCCAGGAGTTTTCTGATTATGTTCGCCATGTATCAACCATATTCGTTTCCCGATTTTTACAGGAACGAGCGGTCGGCGACAATATCCATAAAATATTTTTAACCATGATTGAAAATATGGATCAGGGCGTGCTGGTGGTGGGTAACGATCAAATAGTCAAATTTGCCAATCAGGCCGCGCTGAAAATAATGAGCGTGACGCAGGGACAGGTTATTGGTAAGGCAATCCAGTTTCAGCCGTTGACCTTCGAAGATAATTTCAAGCACGGACATATGCAGCACATTATCTCCTTTGACGATCGCAAGGAGCTCATTATCGGCCAGCTGCACGCGGTGCAGGATCAATGGCTATTTTTAATGGCGTTCCATCAGTCGCACTCGTCCGCCGATTTTAGCAGCGGGCAGGAAGGGCCGCAGATTGAGGCGATGGTCGGAGAGTGTCGGCCCATGCGGCAGCTTAAAAAGCTGATCAGCCGCGTGGCGCCGAGCCCTTCCAGCGTGATGATTGCCGGCGAGAGCGGCACCGGCAAGGAGGTTGTGGCCCGCGCAATCCATAAGCTCAGCGACCGCCACGCAAAGCCCTTTATCGCGATTAACTGCGCCGCGATACCCGAGCAGCTGTTAGAAAGCGAACTGTTTGGCTACGTGAAGGGGGCGTTTACTGGCGCATCGGCAAACGGTAAGACTGGCCTGATTCAGGCGGCGAATAGCGGGACGCTGTTTCTTGACGAGATTGGTGATATGCCGCTTACGCTACAGGCCAAGCTGCTGCGGGCCATCGAATCGCGGGAGATTCAGCCGGTGGGTGCCAGCCACCCGGTTCAGGTCGATATTCGTATTATTTCCGCGACCAATCAAAATCTTGAACTGTACATCGCGGAAGGAAAGTTTCGCGAGGACCTCTATTACCGTCTGAACGTGATCCCGCTGCGCCTGCCGCCGCTGCGCGAACGGCAGGAGGATATCGAGCTGCTGATTCACTATTTCCTGCATCTGCATACCGGCCGGCTCAACCTGGTATACCCCGGCGTGGCGCAGGATGTGATCGATTTCCTTAAACGCTACCGCTGGCCGGGCAATATTCGCGAACTCAGCAACCTGATGGAGTACCTGGTCAACGTGGTGCCGTCGGGAGAAATCATCGATATGTCGCTGCTGCCGCCCAATCTGCTGAGCAGCAGCGAGCTGGCGAGTCAGCCGCCGTCTTCTGCTTCCGCGGCAGCGACCCTCGCTCAGGAGGAGAACGTGACGGCGCTGGAAGAGATGGAGCGGCAGATGATCCGCGATGCGCTCTCGCGCTACAGTAATAAAAAACAGGCGGCGGACGAGCTGGGGATTGGTATCGCTACGCTGTATCGCAAAATAAAGAAATATTCGCTGGCGGCGGGCCAGAACTGACGGCAATGGCGGGCAATAAAAAAATCCACGCGAGCGCGTGGATTTTATGGATGATGTTACTGCGAAGAAAAGCTTAGACGTTGAACAGGAAGTTCATCACATCGCCATCTTTCACGATGTAGTCTTTACCTTCGGCGCGCATTTTCCCGGCTTCTTTGGCGCCCTGTTCGCCTTTATAGGTAATAAAGTCTTCATAGGCGATGGTCTGCGCGCGGATAAAGCCTTTTTCAAAGTCGGTGTGGATTTTACCCGCGGCCTGCGGGGCAGTGGCGCCGACCGGGATGGTCCATGCGCGGACTTCCTTCACCCCTGCGGTGAAGTAGGTCTGCAGGTTCAGCAGCTCGTAACCGGCGCGGATAACGCGGTTCAGGCCCGGCTCTTCCAGACCCAGCTCGGCCATAAACTCATCGCGGTCGGCATCGTCCAGCTCGGCGATATCGGACTCAACGGCGGCGCAAACGGCGACGACCACCGAACCCTCGGCGGCGGCGATTTCGCGGACTTTATCGAGATAGGGGTTGTTCTCAAAGCCGTCTTCGTTGACGTTGGCGATATACATGGTCGGCTTCAGGGTCAGGAAGCTCAGGTATTTAATCGCCGCTTTGTCTTCTTCGGTCAGGTTTTTCAGCGCACGCAGCATACCGGCGTTTTCCAGCTGCGGCAGGCATTTTTCCAGCGCCGCCAGCTCGGCTTTCGCGTCTTTATCGCCGCCTTTGGCTTTCTTCTGCACGCGGTGGATAGCGCGCTCGCAGGTATCCAGGTCGGAGAGCGCCAGCTCGGTGTTGATAACCTCGATATCGTCAGCCGGATCCACTTTATTGTTAACGTGGATGATGTTGTCGTTTTCGAAACAGCGCACGACGTGGCCGATAGCTTCGGTTTCGCGGATGTTGGTCAGAAACTGGTTGCCCAGACCTTCACCTTTCGACGCGCCTTTTACCAGGCCCGCGATATCGACGAATTCCATCGTGGTCGGCAGAATACGCTGCGGTTTGACGATTTCAGCCAGTTTGTCCAGACGCGGATCGGGCATCGGCACGACACCGGTGTTCGGCTCAATGGTACAGAAGGGGAAGTTGGCCGCTTCAATACCCGCTTTGGTGAGCGCATTGAACAGGGTGGATTTGCCGACGTTGGGCAAACCGACGATACCGCATTTGAATCCCATGATTTAAATCACCTTAATCTTTGGATAATCAACCTGTTACAGCGAACAGATTGCAGAAAAGTAAATAGCTTCGCCTATTATACACGGTGCGTGACAAAAATTCCGCACGCCGACCGGTTATTGCGCTTTAAAAGCGTGTAAACGGTTGGTCGCTTTGGTCAGGCCATCCTTCAGCCACACCTCGGTGCAGCGTGCCGCTTCGTCAACGGCCTCATCAATCAACTTCTGTTCGCTGGCGGGCGGTTTGCCCAACACAAAACCGACAACTTTATTTTTATCGCCCGGATGGCCGATTCCCACGCGTAAGCGGTGAAAGTTCGGGTTATTGCCCAGCTTGCTGATGATGTCTTTCAGGCCATTATGGCCGCCATGACCGCCGCCCAGCTTGAACTTAGCCACGCCTGGCGGTAAATCGAGCTCATCGTGGGCGACGAGGATTTCGTCCGGGTTAATGCGAAAGAAGGTCGCCATCGCGCCGACGGCTTTGCCGCTCAGGTTCATAAAGGTGGTCGGCACCAGCAGGCGGACATCTTCGCCGGCAAGGTTAATCCGCGAGGTGTAGCCGAAGAATTTACTCTCTTCGCGCAGCGGCGCGCGGTGGCGTTCCGCCAGTAAATCCACGTACCAGGCGCCGGCGTTATGTCGGGTCGCTGCGTATTCAGCGCCGGGGTTCGCCAGGCCGACAATCAATTTTATGCTCACTTTTTTATCCTGCTTGGGTCGTTCTCTGGCGCGTAGTGTACTGTCTGCGCGCGCGGTTGACAAAGTTCTGCCAGCGAAGCGCGGCTGACAGAGGTAATAACGGGTTTGAATAATTAGAATTTGATGTTGTTCAGTGGGTTATTTGTAAACTTTTGTGGGCAAGATGTTCGCTTCTGTGATCCTTCACGCAATCGGTATATTGCTCATTGTCTATACTACACCTATAAGATTTGGGGATATTCCCATGCAACCCAAGGTTCCGGAGGTGACATATGAAACGCAGAAACGCTTCGTTACTCGGTAATGTGCTGATGGGGTTGGGGTTGGTCGTCATGGTTGTCGGCGTTGGTTACTCTATTTTAAACCAGCTTCCGCAGCTTGACCTGCCGCAGTTTTTCGCACACGGCGCGATCCTGAGTATCTTTGTCGGCGCGGTACTGTGGCTGGCTGGCGCTCGCGTCGGCGGTCATGAACAGGTTAGCGACAGATACTGGTGGGTTCGCCACTACGACAAACGCTGCCGCCGCGATCAGCATCGCCACAGTTGAGTGAATTCCATACCACCAGCCGTTGTGAACGGCTGGTGCGTTTTAACGCCGTCCGTTCAGGCTGCCCGCTTGTTGTTGTCTCAAATCCTCCTTATCTCTCTTCATCTTTCATCGGCACAGTCTGCCTAATACAATTCCGGTACTGAGCGCTTGACCCTGACGTAACGTCAGGCTGCAGAGTGGCGCCACTGGCCGATGAAAGGAGCAATCATGTTAATTCAGGTGGGAGAACTGGCGAAACGCGCCGGAATAACCGTCCGTACGCTACATCACTATGAACAAACGGGATTGCTAACGCCTTCGGCCAGAAGCGCGGCGGGTTACCGGTTATATAATCTGGCGGCCGTTAAGCGGCTGCATATGATCAAAGCGCTGGCGCAGGCCGGGCTGGAACTCGCCACTATCAAGGACTATCTCGACCGGGACACTTTCTCGCTGTCCGATCTGCTGGTTAAGCAGATAACCACCCTCGACCGGCAGCTACAAACCCTCTCAACGCTGCGCCAGCGCCTGGCGCTGCTGCGCGAAGAGCTGGACAGCGGAGGCGAACCCGACCTGGAGTCCTGGCTACAAACGCTGGAGTTAATGAAAATGTACGATCGCTGGTTTAGTCAACAGGAGTTACAGGTGCTGCCGTTCGCGGAGCAGGATGAGCAGCGCAATCAGATCTGGCTGGAGCTGGTTAACAAAGCGCAGCAGCTCATGCGCCAATGCTGTCCGGCAGACGCGCCGCAGTCAATGGCGCTGGCAACCCGCTGGATGGAGCAGCTGGAGCAGGATACCGCCGGAAGGCCTGAGTTTCTGACCCGGCTGAATGACATGCACGCCGCCGAGCCGCAGATGCGCGAGCAAACCGGGGTGACCCCGGAGACGATTGATTTTATTACCCGCGCCTTTGCGGAAAGCAAGCTGGCCATCTGGGCGCGCTATCTGAATGCCGAAGAGCTGGCGTTTACGCGGCAGCACTATTTCGATCGCCTGATGGAGTGGCCGGCGCTGGTGGCCGACCTGCATCGGGCCTGTCGTGAAAAGCGGGACCCGGCATCGGCGGAGGGGCAGCAGCTGGCGCAGCGCTGGCTGGCGCTGTTCCAGTCTTATGCGGGAACGGATCCCCACACGCAGCAGAAGTTTCGTTATGCCATGGCGCGGGAGCCGCATTTGATGAAGGGAACCTGGATGACGGCGGAGGTGCTTGGCTGGCTTCAGCAGGCGATTGGCGTGATGATGCGGCAGGCGTCAGGGCCTGCCGCCGGGTAATTAAATATCCGCCAGCGCGGCGTTGCGGTCCGGGTAGAAGCTCAGGCGGCCCGGAATCGGTTTAACGCCTGCCCGCGCCAGGGTGCGCAGCGGCTGAAATTCCAGGTTCGACACGCGCAGCTCACAGCCTTCCGGCAGCTTCTTCACGAAACGCTGGAAGGCATCCAGTCCGCCGGCATCCAGCACCGGCACCGCATCCCATTTCAGCACCACGATACGCTTGCCTGCGACCCGCGTTTCCAGATCGGTAAATAATCCTTCCGCGGCGGCGAAAAACAGCGGACCTATGACGCGCAGCACCAGCACATCATCCGGAACCTCAACGTTGACCGGCGCCAGGCGGGTCATCCGCGCGATCCGGCGCATAAACAACAGGGAAGCCAGCACGATGCCGACGCTAATCGCGATGACCATATCAAACAGTACGGTCAGCGACATGCACATCAGCATAACGATAATGTCGTCTTTTGGCGCATAGCGCAGCAGGTTAACGACCTTGTGCGCTTCGCTCATATTCCATGCCACCATCAGCAGCAGCGCCGCCATGGCGGAAAGCGGCAACCAGGAGAGCAGAGGGGCAAGCACCAGCAGCGCCATGATCACCAGCAGCGCGTGGATCACGGCGGAAACCGGCGAGGTCGCCCCGGCGCGGACGTTGGCCGCCGAGCGGGCGATGGCGGCGGTGGCGGTAATGCCGCCGAAGAACGGCGCCACGATATTGCCGAGCCCCTGGCCAATCAACTCGCTGTTGGCCTTGTGTTTGGTGCCGGTCATGCCGTCCAGCACCACGGCGCACAGCAGGGACTCAATCGCCCCGAGCATGGCCATGGAAAACGCCGCCGGCAGCAGCGCCTGCAGCGAGGACCAGCTGAGGGTGAAGTCTGAACCCGGCATATCCCACGGCAGCACCAGCTGCGGCAGCAGCTGCGGAATACCGTTGCCCTGGCTGCCGTCGGCGAGAATATAGTGGAACTGAGAGCCAATGGTGGCAACGTGCCCGCCAAGCAGATTGACCACGCCCATCACCGCGCAGCCCGCCAGCAGGGCCGGCAGGTGGCCCGGCAGACGAATCCCCAGACGCGGCCAGATAATCAGCGTGCCCAGCGTGACAACGCCGATGGCGGCATCGCCGGGATTAATGGTCGGCAGCGCCATCGCCAGCGCGCCGACTTTCTGCAGATAATGTTCAGGCACGTGCGCCATCTGCAGACCGAGAAAATCTTTAATTTGCATGGTACCGATGGTGATACCGATCCCGGAGGTGAAGCCGAGGGTGACCGATAGCGGAATATACTCAATCAGGCGGCCAAAGCGCGCCAGGCCGAAAAGAATCAGGAAGATCCCCGACATCAAGGTTGCGACCAGCAGTCCGGCAAGCCCGAACTGCTGCGAGACCGGGTAGAGGATCACCACGAAAGCGGCGGTAGGCCCGGAAACGCTAAAGCGCGAGCCGCCGGCTAACGCAATGACGATCCCCGCCACCGCGGAGGTATAGAGACCGTACTGCGGCGCCACCCCGCTGCCAATAGCCAGCGCCATCGCCAGCGGGATAGCGATAATCCCGACGGTAATCCCGGCAATCACATCACGAGTAAACCGCGAAGCGGTATATTTTTCTTTCCAACAAGCGTCGATGAGGGCGCGGAAAGGCATCACATGTGAGGAAAATAATCTATTCACAATAATGTTTCATCCATGAGCGCATCATCTGTCAACTAAATGGCAGGTGAAGGAGGCATCGGTCATTTCCACGTCATCCTTCGGGATGCCTCTGTGTTGGCTGCGTTCATTTACCCCGATCCCGTACTGCCTGTACGCTGCCGGAGATTCATTCACTTGCCGCCTTGACGCATGCCGAATGATTTTGTGGAAGAATAAAAGGTTCAGAGACAAAAAAACCCGCCGCAGCGGGTTTTTGTGCCGGGCTCGATTAATGTTCGAACATAGCAGAGATAGATTCTTCGTTGCTGATACGACGAATCGCTTCGGCCAGCATACCAGACAGCGTCAGGGTACGGACTTTTTCCAGCGCTTTGATTTCCGGCGTCAGCGGAATGGTATCGCAGACGACGAATTCGTCAATCACTGAGTTTTTGATGTTCTGGATAGCATTGCCGGAGAAGATCGGGTGCGTTGCGTAAGCGAAGACGCGTTTAGCGCCGCGCTCTTTCAGCGCTTCAGCCGCTTTACACAGGGTGCCGCCGGTATCGATCATATCGTCAACCATTACGCAGTCGCGGCCGGCGACGTCGCCGATGATGTGCATCACCTGGGAAACGTTAGCGCGCGGACGGCGTTTGTCGATGATAGCCATATCGGTATCGTTCAGCAGCTTGGCGATAGCGCGAGCGCGAACCACGCCGCCGATGTCCGGAGAAACCACGATAGGGTTGTCCAGGTTCAGCTGCAGCATGTCTTCCAGCAGGATCGGGCTGCCGAATACGTTATCAACCGGAACGTCAAAGAAGCCCTGAATTTGTTCTGCGTGCAGGTCAACGGTCAGAACGCGGTCGACGCCGACGCTGGACAGGAAGTCAGCAACCACTTTCGCGGTGATAGGCACACGAGCAGAACGAACACGACGGTCCTGGCGAGCATAACCGAAGTAAGGGATAACAGCGGTGATACGACCTGCCGAAGCACGACGCAGAGCATCAACCATAACAACCAGTTCCATCAGGTTGTCGTTGGTGGGAGCACAAGTGGACTGGATGATGAAAATATCACCACCGCGTACGTTTTCATTGATTTGTACGCTGACTTCACCGTCGCTAAAACGACCTACGGCGGCGTCGCCAAGAGAAGTGTACAGGCGGTTGGCAATACGTTGTGCTAGTTCCGGGGTGGCGTTACCAGCAAAAAGCTTCATATCAGGCACGAGAAGAACCTCAGGCATGCGTCCAGTGGTGGATGAAATGGGCCAAAAAACTGTGCGGGTGGGCACGATTTCATCCAGGCGGTGTATTAAAGAGCCCGATGCAACGTCTGGAACAGGGTGACGTTGTCACCGTAACTCAGTTTCCCCGGCGTTTTCGCCAAATTTGCAATAATTTAGCAGAACTTAGCGCAGCGCCTGCTTGAGCGGAGAGATGTTAACACCTCGCGCCACGAAGCCATGCAGCCATGCCGGGGCTTTTTCAAGCACCTGACGAGCGGCGGATTCAGTGTCAAATTCAGCAAATACACATGCACCGGTGCCAGTCAGGCGCGACGGCGCATATTCTAACAGCCAGGAAAGCGCCGCATCAACCTCACGAAAACGTTTTCTTGCGATAACCTCGCAATCATTGCCGAATTTACATTTTAATAACGTATTAATTGACCTGGCCGGGGTATCGCGCGGCAGTTGCGGATCGCGAAAAATGATCGGCGTTGGAATGCTGACCCCCGGATGCGCCACCAGATACCATTTTTCCTCCGGTTCGACCGGGGTCAGAATTTCCCCGATGCCTTCGGCAAAGGCCGCATGGCCGCGAACGAACACCGGCACGTCGGCGCCCAGCTGCAGACCCAAAGCCGCCAGCTCATCTTCCGAGAGATTACAGCCCCATAAATGGTTCAGCGCCACCAGAACGGTCGCGGCGTTGGACGAGCCGCCGCCGAGGCCGCCGCCCATCGGCAGCACTTTGTTGATGCTGATATCGGCGCCGCTGCCCGCAGGAAGCGTCCCGGCCTGCATTAATAGCCTGGCCGCGCGGATGATCAGGTTCTCTTCATCCGGCACGCCGTCAACCGGCGTCAGCAGACGCAGCTGGCCGTCGTCGCGCGGCTCAATCGTCAGCGTGTCGCCATAATCCAGAAACTGAAACAGCGTTTGCAGCGTGTGGTAACCGTCGGCGCGCCGCCCGGTAATGTACAAAAACAGGTTCAGCTTTGCGGGAGAGGGCCAGCGGGTCATCATTTCACAATCCAGTTATCCATTTTCAGCTTGATGCGCTGGCTGCCGTCGTTAAGCTCCATATTGGCCGGCAGCGACGGTTTGGTGTCGGAGGTGTAGCCGCCCCAGGTGACGTGCCAGGTCTTGCCGTTTTGCGTGTAGTTCAGTTCGCGCAGGCGGTACTGGTCATCAAGCGAGTAGTCGGTGGCGTCGCCAGGCAGGCCAATAATCCACTGGCGCAGGCTATTGAGCGGAATCGGCATGCCGGTCAGGCGGCCAATCATCTCTTCGGCATCGGTCGCCGTGTAGGTTTGTCCTTTATTGTCAATCAGCTGCACGTTGCCTGGCTGGGCGGTTAACGACAGCTCGGTGCTGCCGAGCGGGTTAGTCAGCAGCAGGCGATAGCGGTCCTGGCCGGTTTGCTGCCAGAAGAAGCGGGCATATACCTTTTGCTCATCCGAGAGATAAGCGAAAGCGCCGCGCGTCTGGAACTGATTAAGATTGCGGACATCTTGCTGGTGCTGACGCCACTGCGGTGAATCCGGGCTTTTACCCGGCCCTTTCGGAGCATTAATCGCACAGGCGGTCAGAACGAGGCTTGCCAGCGGCAACAGGCGGAACAGTCGATTCATAATGATGACAAATCCTTGATGTCTACAGTGAAATGCGGCAAATGAGAGTAACAGCTGGCCGATTTGTGTAGCGGGTTACAATAATAACCATTAATGCTAGCGTTGCCGGGCGGTAGCGTCTACGTTCAAGTTGTCTGAAATCAAAAAATTACCGTTAATGGCTATTACAGATTAGCTATTACTCCAAAAGGGGAGCCTCTCTTTTATTGATTACGCGCATCCTGTATGATGCCTGCAGACTAACCTTAGCAACGCTGGTACTACTCCCTCACAATGACGCTTTTAGCTCTTGGCATTAACCACAAAACAGCTCCTGTAGCGCTGCGAGAACGCGTAACGTTTTCGCCGGATACGCTCGACCAGGCGCTGGAGAGCTTGCTGGCCCAGCCAATGGTGCAGGGCGGGGTGGTGCTGTCGACCTGTAACCGCACGGAACTCTACCTCAGCGTCGAAGAGCAGGATAACCTTCAGGAAGTTCTTATCCGCTGGCTGTGCGATTACCACGGCTTAAATGAAGACGACCTGCGCAAAAGCCTCTACTGGCATCAGGACAACGATGCGGTCAGCCATCTGATGCGCGTCGCCAGCGGTCTTGATTCGCTGGTGCTGGGCGAGCCGCAGATCCTCGGGCAGGTGAAAAAAGCCTTTGCTGATTCCAGTCGCGGACATCTGAACGTCAGCGAGCTGGAGCGCATGTTCCAGAAGTCGTTCTCGGTGGCCAAACGCGTGCGTACCGAAACCGATATCGGCGCCAGCGCGGTCTCCGTGGCGTTTGCCGCCTGTACTCTGGCGCGACAAATCTTTGAATCGCTCTCCAGCGTTACCGTGCTGCTGGTCGGCGCCGGTGAAACCATTGAGCTGGTGGCCCGCCATCTGCGCGAGCATAAGGTGCGCAAAATGGTGATTGCCAACCGCACCCGCGAGCGCGCTCAGGCGTTGGCCGATGAAGTCGGCGCGGAGGTGATCGCCCTGAGCGACATCGATGAGCGGCTTAAAGAAGCGGATATCATTATTAGTTCTACCGCCAGCCCGCTGCCGATTATTGGTAAAGGGATGGTGGAGCGCGCGCTGAAGGCGCGCCGCAACCAGCCGATGCTGCTGGTCGATATCGCCGTTCCGCGCGATGTCGAACCGGAGGTTGGCAAACTGGCGAACGCCTATCTCTACAGCGTGGACGATCTGCAAAACATCATTCAGCACAACCTGGCGCAGCGTAAAGCCGCGGCGGTGCAGGCGGAAACCATTGTTGAGCAGGAAGCCAGCGAATTTATGGCCTGGCTGCGCGCCCAGAGCGCCAGCGAGACTATCCGCGAATATCGCTCCCAGGCCGATCAGGTCCGCGAGGAGCTGACGGCTAAAGCGCTGGCGGCGCTCAATCAGGGCGGCGATGCGCAGGAAATCATGCAGGATCTGGCACGCAAGCTGACTAACCGCCTGATCCACTCGCCAACCAAATCTCTTCAGCAGGCCGCCCGTGACGGGGATGATGAACGCCTGCATATTCTGCGCAACAGCCTCGGGCTGGAATAGCGCACCTTTCTCTCTTTTTTTAGGACAGGGTGAATTCACGCCTATGAAGCCTTCTATTGTTGCCAAACTGGAAGCCCTTTACGAACGCCATGAGGAAGTTCAGGCGCTACTCGGCGATGCCGCGACCATCGCCGATCAGGATAAGTTTCGCGCGTTATCCCGCGAATACGCGCAGCTGAGCGACGTCGCCCGCTGCTACACCGACTGGCGCCAGCTGCAGGATGATATCGAAGCCGCGCAGATGATGCTCGATGACCCGGAAATGCGCGAAATGGCGCAGGAAGAGCTGCGCGAAGCGAAAGAGAAGGGCGAACAGATGGAGCAGCAGCTGCAGGTTCTGCTGTTGCCCAAAGACCCGGACGACGAGCGTAACGCGTTTGTTGAAGTTCGCGCCGGCACCGGCGGCGATGAAGCGGCGCTGTTCGCGGGCGATCTGTTCCGTATGTACAGCCGTTACGCGGAATCACGCCGCTGGCGCGTGGAAATCATGAGCGCCAACGAAGGCGAACACGGCGGCTTTAAAGAAGTGATCGCCAAAATCAGCGGCGACGGCGTCTATGGGCGACTGAAGTTCGAATCCGGCGGCCATCGCGTGCAGCGCGTACCGGCCACCGAATCCCAGGGGCGTATCCATACCTCCGCCTGCACCGTGGCGGTGATGCCGGAGCTGCCGGAAGCCGAAATGCCGGATATCAGTCCGAGCGATCTGCGCATCGATACCTTCCGCTCCTCCGGTGCGGGCGGTCAGCACGTCAACACCACCGATTCGGCGATCCGTATTACCCACTTGCCGACCGGTATCGTCGTCGAGTGTCAGGACGAACGCTCCCAGCACAAAAACAAAGCGAAAGCGTTGTCGGTGCTTGGCGCGCGCATCCGCGCCGCGGAAGTGTCCCGGCGCCAGCAGGCGGAAGCCTCCGAGCGTCGTAATCTGCTGGGTAGCGGCGATCGCAGCGATCGCAACCGCACCTATAACTATCCGCAGGGCCGCGTGACCGATCATCGCATCAACCTGACGCTTTATCGTCTGGACGAAGCGATGGAAGGCAAACTGGATATGCTGATTGAGCCGATCGTTCAGGAATATCAAGCCGATCAGCTGGCCGCCCTTTCCGAGCAGGAATGATGACTTTTCAGCAGTGGCTGACCCAGGCTATCGCCCGCCTGAGCCAAAGTGAAAGCCCGCGCCGGGATGCCGAAATCCTGCTGGGCCACGTGACTGGCAGAGCGCGGACCTATATCCTCGCCTTTGGCGAAACGGCGCTGACCGCGGCGCAGGCCGCCGAGCTGGAAACGCTGCTGAGCCGTCGCGCCCGGGGCGAACCGGTGGCTCACCTGGTGGGCCAGCGCGAATTCTGGTCGCTGCCGCTGTTCGTCTCTCCCGCGACGCTGATCCCGCGTCCGGATACCGAGTGCCTGGTTGAACAGGCGCTGGCGCGCTTATCCGATGAGCCGTGTCGCATTCTCGATCTCGGCACCGGCACCGGCGCGATCGCCCTGGCGCTGGCCAGCGAACGCCCGGACTGCCGCGTCACCGCCGTCGATGTGATGCCCGATGCGGTCGCGCTGGCCGCGCGTAACGTTGAGCATCTCGCGATCCCTAACGTCAGCGTACTGCAAAGCGACTGGTTTAGCGCGCTCGCCGGACAGCAGTTCGACATCATCGTCAGCAATCCGCCCTATATCGACGAAACCGACCCGCATCTGGCGCAGGGCGATGTCCGCTTTGAGCCGAAAACGGCGCTGGTCGCCGCCGATGGCGGTCTGGCCGATCTGGCGCATATCATCCGCGAAGGCCGCCGCTATCTGGCTGCCGGCGGCGTGATGTTGCTGGAACACGGCTGGACGCAGGGCCAGGCGGTGCGGGAACTCTTTCGCGAGGCGGGTTATGGCAATATTGCCACCTGCCGCGATTATGGAGACAACGAGCGCCTGACGCTCGGGCATTATCAGGGAGAGGTATGAATCTGTTTAACGCGGTACTGTATTTGCATATCGCCTGCGTGGTGGTCTCGGTCAGCCTGTTCGTGCTGCGCTACTGGTGGCGCTGGAGCGGGAACCGCCTGCTCGACCAGCGCTGGGTCCGCATTGCGCCGCACTGTAGCGATACGCTGCTGTTTCTCAGCGGCGCTGGATTAATGGCAATAACGCACTATCTGCCGTTTACCGAAGAGGGTACATGGCTGACTGAGAAGCTGTTTGGCGTTATCATTTATATCGCATTGGGATTTATCGCGCTGGGCCGTCGTCGCTCGCGCAGTCAGCAGAGCCGGTTTGTCGCCTTTCTGCTGGCCCTGGTGGTGTTGTTTATCATTATTCAACTCGCCATCACAAGAATACCGTTATTGGGGTAAGGCATGAGGTCGTTAGCTGATTTCGAATTTAATAAAGCGCCGTTATGTGACGGCATGGTCCTCATTTCTGAATTAATCCGCGACGATTTTCCGACGCACTATGTGCAGGATGAGCTGGAGCGGCTGCTGGCCCTGGCGCAGGAGGAGATTGCCTCTTCCTGGGACCAGGAGCGCCAGATAGAGCGTCTGCTGGAGCTGTTCTATCACGACTGGGGCTTCAGCGATTCGCGCGGCGTTTACCGTCTGTCCGATGTGCTCTGGCTTGATAAGGTTCTCAACAACCGCCAGGGCAGCGCGGTGTCGTTAGGCGCAATCCTGCTGTGGATCGCACAGCGTCTGGCGCTGCCGGTGGTACCGGTTATTTTCCCGACCCAGATGCTGCTGCGCGCCGATCCGCAAGAGAGCGAAGAGATGTGGCTCATTAATCCGTTTAACGGCGAAACGCTGAACGAGCATACGCTGGAAGTGTGGCTGAAGGGCAATATTAGCCCGGTCGCCGAGCTGTTTAACGAAGATCTCGACGAAGCCGATAACGCGGAAGTGATCCGCAAGCTGCTCGACACGCTCAAATCGGCGCTGATGGAAGAGCGGCAGATGGAGCTGGCGTTACGCACCAGCGAGGCGCTGCTGCAGTTCAACCCGGAAGATCCGTACGAAATTCGCGATCGCGGGCTGATATACGCCCAGCTCGATTGCGATCACGTGGCGCTGCAGGACCTCAGTTACTTCGTTGAACAGTGCCCGGAGGATCCCATCAGCGAGATGATCCGCGCGCAGATCAACACCATTTCGCATAAACAAATTACATTGCATTAGTCTGAAACCATTCCGGTTACACCCTGATAAGGCGAACTTATGAAACAAAAAGTGGTTAGCATTGGTGATATCAACGTAGCAAACGACCTGCCATTCGTGCTGTTTGGTGGCATGAACGTGCTGGAATCCCGCGATCTGGCGATGCGTATATGCGAACACTACGTGACCGTCACGCAGAAGCTGGGCATTCCTTATGTGTTTAAAGCCTCTTTTGATAAAGCTAACCGTTCTTCCATCCACTCCTATCGCGGGCCGGGGCTGGAAGAAGGGATGAAGATTTTCCAGGAGCTGAAGCAGACGTTCGGCGTGAAAATCATCACCGACGTTCACGAAGCCAGCCAGGCTCAGCCGGTGGCTGACGTGGTTGACGTTATTCAACTGCCAGCGTTCCTCGCCCGCCAAACTGACCTGGTTGAAGCGATGGCGAAAACCGGCGCGGTGATCAACGTGAAAAAACCGCAGTTCGTGAGCCCGGGCCAGATGGGCAATATCGTCGATAAATTCATCGAAGGCGGCAATGACAAAGTCATTCTTTGCGATCGCGGCGCGAACTTCGGCTACGACAACCTGGTGGTCGACATGCTGGGCTTCGGGGTGATGAAAAAAGCCTCCAATAACTCACCGGTTATCTTCGACGTTACCCACGCACTGCAGTGCCGCGACCCGTTTGGCGCCGCGTCCGGCGGACGCCGCGCGCAGGTTGCCGAACTGGCGCGCGCCGGGATGGCGGTAGGCATCGCGGGCCTGTTTATTGAAGCGCACCCGGATCCGGAACATGCGAAATGCGACGGTCCATCCGCGCTGCCGCTGGATAAACTGGAGCCATTCCTCAAGCAGATGAAAGCCATCGACGATCTGGTTAAAGGCTTCGATGAGCTGGATACCAGCAAGTAATCGCGCCTGAAATGACAAAAGCCTGCCCGTTGCAAAACCGGCAGGCTTTTTTTATCTCCCCGGCAGAGGTAGAGGCCGCCGGGGGAGGCTCAGGCAAAAATGGTCATCAGGTAGGCGGCGAACAGCGCCAGGTGCGCCGCGCCGTTCAGCACGTTGGTGCGTCCGGTAGAGAACGAAATCTGGCACAGCAGCAGGGAGGCAACCATCACCACCATTTCCGGTGCCCCAAGGCCAAAGCGTAGTTCGTTACCGGTGAGGAAGGCGATAAGCGTTACCACCGGCACCGTCAGAGAAATGGTGGCCAGCACGGAGCCGAAGAACAGGTTCATCGCCCGCTGGACCTGATTGTTCAGCACCGCTTTCAGCGCGCCAAGGCCTTCCGGAGAGAGGATCAGCAGCGCGACCAGGAAGCCGGTAAAGGCCACGGGGGCGTTCATGCTGGTCAGCAACGTCTCAAGCGGATTGGCGTTCATTTTGGTTACGGCGATCACCGCAACCAGGTGTACCAGCAGCCAGGCGGTGTGCCACTTGCTGCTATGCGCCGACGGTTTGCCGTGGTGCGGGTCATCGTCGTCGCCGTCATCCTCGTGCTCGTAAACAAACAGGCTCTGGTGCGTTTTCGTTTGAATCAGCAGGAATACGCCGTACATGGCGGCGGAAATCAGCGCAACCAGCAGCGCCTGGCCGGTGGTGAAGTTAGCCCCGGGCAGCGCCATCGGGAAGACCAGGACGATAATCGCCAGCGGAAAAAGGGCGATCAGGTACTGTTTAAGGCCGAACAGATTCATATACTGGGTGGCGAATTTGCGCCCGCCCAGCAGTAAAGAAAAACCCACCAGCCCGCCGGTGACAATCATGATGATTGAATAAAGCGTATCGCGCATTAGGGTCGGCGCGGCATCGCCGGTGGCCATTAATGCGGAAATCAGGCTGACTTCGAGAATAACCACTGAAAGGCTTAAAATTAATGAACCATAGGGTTCGCCAAGGCGGTGCGCCAGAACGTCGGCGTGGCGAACAACGCTGAACGCGCTGCTCAGAATCCCGACCAGCGCCAGGATATTAATGGCAACGACCACTGGCAGTGACTGGCTGCTTCCCCAGAAAAACAGCACCGCCAGCGCCAGAACCGGAAAGGCGAGGGAGGTCTCCTTGTGGCGGGTCTTCACCGCCTCATGTGCATCGGTCATGAATTATCTCCAGGTATGCAGGTGTTATAATTATAGATATTGTAAGTTAATAAAATAACAGACATTGCGGGGACTATTTTGTTTTTTTACTTAAATTTACCACTCTGACTCTGTAAAAGTGGTAGATTGCCATAAACTGCGGTTACTATTTTTTTGTATTTATTATTCAGATAATTACTAAAACATCTTTCTCATTTATCTCTCGCCTTGCCAGCCGGTTGATCCTCTACCAGACTCACTATTCACCCTTAAACCGGAGGTTGCCATGCCCTATAGCAACAAAAGTGAATTGCCCGACAGCGTTCAGCACGTTCTGCCCGCGCATGCTCAGGAGATTTACAAAGAAGCCTTTAACAGCGCCTGGGAACAGTATAAGCATAAAGAAGACCGACGCGACGACGCCAGCCGTGAAGAGACCGCGCACAAAGTCGCCTGGGCGGCGGTGAAAAATGAGTACCAAAAAGGCGATGATGATAAATGGCATAAGAAGAAGTAATCGCTTTTGCTACGACATGTGCTGCCTGAGCCCTTGCCCGCGGCTCGTTCATTGCTTATTGTCAAATAAAGCTGGATAATAATTCGGCAATACTTCACGGATGGCACCAGATCATCGCCGGGAAGCGGGCAGTGGCGGAGGTAGTAGAAAGTGTTAACGCGTGATTTCTTACTGAATGCGGATTGTAAAACAGCGTTTGGCGCTATTGAGGAATCGCTTCTTTGGTCGGCAGAGCAGCGGGCAGCCTCTTTAGCGGCGACCCTGGCCTGTCGTCCGGACGATGGCTCGGTGTGGATCTTTGGCTACGGTTCGCTGATGTGGAACCCGGCGCTGGAGTATCGTGAATCCTGTACCGGTACCCTACCGGGCTGGCACCGCGCGTTTTGCCTGCGGCTCACCGCCGGGCGCGGTAGCGCAACCCAGCCTGGCCGTATGCTGGCGCTAAAAGAGGGCGGGCGTACCACCGGCGTCGCCTATCGTCTGCCTGATGAAACCCTGGAAGAAGAGCTGACCCTGCTGTGGAAGCGGGAGATGATCACCGGCTGCTACCTGCCGACCTGGTGCAAGCTGGACCTGGACGATGGCCGCACCGTCAACGCATTAGTTTTTATTATGGACCCGCGTCATCCGCTGTTCGAGGCGGACACCAGCGCGCAGGTCATTGCGCCGCTGATAGCGCGCGCCAGCGGGCCGCTTGGCACCAACGCTCAGTATCTGTTCTCGCTCGATCAGGAGCTGCGGAAGCTCGGTATGCACGATGCCTGCCTCGACGATTTAGTCGGCAAGGTGCGTCATCTGATGGGGGAAAGTAGCCAGCCCGGGCTGGCTTAAGAGTACATCGCCCGGGTTTCCCCGGGCGTTTGCTATCAGGCGGGAACGTAGCTTATTGAATGCTCCAGCGACTGGCTGTGGCTGTCGATAAGAACGTTCCAGGTGCCGCTGTAAGGCACGGTCAGATACGCGCTATCTCTGTCCTGTACGCTCAGAATATCCGCATGACTATCGCCAGGCACTTTGGCGCTCATCAGGTGAATATGGCAGCGTTCGGAACAACGCACCACCAACGTATCACCGCCAAACAACGTTAAACTTGCTTTTACCATTGCCATTTAATCTTAACCCCGTTTCTGTCTACAGCATCCTGCCAGCCCATTAACCCGCGTGATATTGTTCACACTTTGCTCTGTGCATAACACCAAAGGGGAGGGAGGCAGATGCTGATTTTGATCAAAAAAAAGAATAAAGATTAAACAAAAATGACGTTGTTCCTGAAAGCTTTCAGCTGGCATTGTTTTCGGTCACCAAACGCCGCCAGCTTGATATTTAATCCCGTTGAACGGGAGATATTTAGAAGGTCAGAACTTTATCCGCCGCCAGCGTCCACTGCGCCAGCTCGACGAGGGTACCAATCTCCACGCCGTCAATCAGCGGCAGCGCGCCGATCCCCCGGCCATCGGCGCAGGTTTTACACAGCTTCACCGGCACGTTTTGCGCGGTGAGGATCTCCAGCATCTGCTGAATGTTGTAGCCTTCCGCAGGCTTCTGGCCGCGCAGGCCGGCGGTCACCGCATCGGACATTAAAAACAGCTTCAGTTCGAGGTCTGACTGCTGCTCGCGCAGGGCGATCGCCAGGCGCAGGCTATTAAACAGGGATTCGCTGCCGTAGGCGGCACCGTTCGCGATAATCACAATACGTTGCATAAGGACTCCTTCTATAAGGCACGGTTATTGCTTGGCTGAAGTATAAAGCGTTAAGCCGGGAGAGGGGTATGAATAATATGGCGGGCAATACGCCTGAGGTGGTCGACTGGTTTGCGCGCGCGCGTCGCTTACAGAAGCAGCAGCTGCACCAACTGGCGCAGCAGGGGACGCTGGCAGGCCAGATAAGCGCGTTGGTGCATATGCTGCAGTGCGAGCGCGGCGCGTCAAATATCTGGCTGTGCTCGGGCGGCAGACTGTATGCGGCGGAGTGCCGGGCGGGCGCGGCGCTGGTCGATGAGCAGCTCACGCGGTTTTATGCGGCGCTGGAGCCCGCGCGCGACGCCGCCAGTAGCGCGCTATGCTGGCGCATTGCCTGCGCGGTGTGGTATCTGCCCCAGCTTGCGGCGCTGCGTAAACGCGTGCGCGACCGGGAGATTGCCGCCGAAGAGGCCACCGGGCAGTTTAGCCGCATTATCCGCCACTTGTTGAATATCGTACCGCAGCTCAACGACAGCATCGACGATCCGCAAATCGCCGGCCGCATGGTTGCGCTTTACAGCTTTATGCAGGGAAAAGAGCTGGCCGGACAGGAGCGCGCGCTGGGCGCGCTGGGCTTTGCCCGCGGGCAGTTCAGCGATGAGCTGCGTCAGCAGCTGGTGGACCGCATTGACGGCCAGCAGCCCTGTTTCGACAGTTTTCAGGCCTTGGCCCAACCGCCGCAAACCGCCCTGTTCGCTGAACAGTGCCAGGCCAGCCTGGAGATTGAACAGCTACGACGGGTTGCCTGCACCCGTCAGCCGCCGGCGGACGAGGGAGAAACGGCGCTGCGCTGGTTTTGCGCTCAGACTCAGCGCCTCGAGCAGCTGCGCGGCGTGGAAGAACTGCTGATCGTTGATCTGCTTAACGCTGCGGACGCGCTGCTCGAGGGCGAAGAGCCGGAGGCTCAGCTACCGCCCGCTGACTGGCAGGAGGACAGTATAGCCCTGCGGCTGGATAAGCAGCTGTTGCCGCTGGTGCGCCAGCAGGCCCATGAGCTACAGCAGCTCTCCGGCCAGCTTGCGTCATTAAAAGATGCGCTTGAAGAGCGCAAGCTGATTGAAAAGGCCAAAAGCGTGCTGATGACCTACCAGGGAATGCAGGAGGAGCAGGCCTGGCAGGCGCTGCGTAAAATGGCGATGGACAAGAATCAGCGCATGGTTGAGATAGCCCGCGCGCTGCTGACGGTAAAGGCGCTATGGCGCGTAACCCCAAAGGAGTAGATGCACAATCAGCGGGCATTTATTGCCAGCCGACGGTGCATTTTTCGCTTTAAACGCGCCCGGGTAGTGAGCCAAAGCGCGTGAAATGGCCTTCGGCAAAACTGGCATTAGCTTTGCATTAGATAAAATGAGTGAATAAAAGGTTTTGGGCAGCGCGCCAATGGCGGCGCGTATGTCCAGGGATAAAGGCGTCCAGCGGTGCGTAAGCACCGCCGGGCGCTTTTTTTTTGCGCGTTTCTGGAGCGGTTATGGGCGATAAGTTTTCGATTTCACGGCGACGTTTATTACAGACGGGGGCGGCGCTGGGCGGCGCGATGCTGCTCCCCGGCATAATGCAGGCGGCGTGGGCGGCTGGGTCGGATAAACCGGAACAGACCACCGTGCGGGTGGGGTTTATTCCGCTAACCGACTGCGCTCCCTTAGCCATTGCCTCCCTGAAGGGGTTCGATAAAAAGTACGGTATCACCCTCGTGCCGAGCAAAGAGGCCAGCTGGGCCGCGGTGCGCGACAAGCTGGTTGCCGGAGAGCTCGACGCCGCGCACATTTTGTACGGCATGCTCTACGGCCTGGAGCTGGGGATCGCCAGTAAACCGCAGGCGATGGCCAACCTGATGACCCTTAACCGCAACGGCCAGGCGATTACGCTCTCCAGCGAGCTGCAGGAACAGGGCGTCACCGACCTGAGCGGGCTGAAAAAACGGATCGGCCAGCACGCGCCGGGCAGCTACACCTTCGCCCACACCTTTCCCACCGGTACCCACGCGATGTGGCTTTACTACTGGCTGGCGAGCGGCGGAATTAACCCATTCGCCGATATTCGCACCGTCGTCGTGCCGCCGCCGCAGATGGTGATGAACATGCGCATCGGCAACATGAGCGGCTTTTGCGTCGGCGAGCCGTGGAACGCGCGTGCCATTAACGATCGTATCGGGTTCACCGCCGCCACTTCTCAGGATATCTGGCCGGAACACCCGGAAAAAATTCTCGGCACCCGCAGCGAATGGGTTACGCGTCATCCAAACACCGCGCGCGCGCTAGTAGCGGCGCTGATGGAGGCCCAGCGCTGGATTGAAGCCTCCGCCGACAACACCCGCGAAACGGCGCGCCTCCTTGCCAGACGCGCATGGCTGAACACCAAAGAGCAGTACCTCACCGGACGCATGCTCGGCGAATACGACAACGGTATCGGCCGCCGCTGGCAGGACGCGCATCCGATGCGCTTCTATGAACAGGGGGAAGTGAGTTTTCCGTGGCTCTCGGACGGCATGTGGTTTTTGACCCAGTTCCGCCGTTGGGGATTGCTGAAGTCGGCGCCGGATTATCTGGCGGTGGCCCAGCGCATTAACCGGATTGACGTCTGGAAAGAGGCCGCCCAGGCGGTCGGCGGCATCAGCGCGCCGACGCAGGCGATGCGCAGCAGTACGCTGATCGATGGCAAGGTCTGGAATGGGGTCGATCCGGAAGGTTACGCCCGCAGTTTCGCGATCCAACGTAAGGGGGCATGAGATGAAACACGCATATAAACCGCAACCGCCGGCCAGCGCCGATAAAGCGCCCGGCGAAATTATTACCCTGCCGCCGCTGCAGGTGCGCAAAACCACGCCTCCGCTCAGCCGCTGGCTGCGCGATGTTACCCAGCGTCTTCTGCCGCCGCTGCTCGGGCTGGGATTACTGCTGCTGGGCTGGCAGCTGGCGGCGATGAACAGCAAAGGTTTCCCGACGCCGCTCTCCACGCTGGATTCGGCGCTGACCCTTTTCGCCGATCCGTTTTATCAGGACGGGCCCAATGATATGGGCATCGGTTGGAACGTGCTGGCGTCGCTGCAGCGGGTGGCGGTGGGATTTGGCCTTGCCGCGCTGGCGGGAATTCCGCTCGGCTTCCTGATTGGCCGCTCGCTGTTTTTCGCCCGCATGTTTAACCCGCTGATCGCGCTGTTGCGCCCGGTGAGTCCGCTGGCCTGGCTGCCCATCGGTCTGCTGCTGTTCCAGAAAGCGGAACCGGCCTCCAGCTGGACCATTTTTATCTGCTCGATCTGGCCGATGGTGATTAACACCGCCGAGGGCGTGCGGCGTATTCCTGAGGATTACCTCAACGTTGCCCGGGTGCTGCAGCTTTCCGAATGGACGGTGATGCGCAAGATCCTCTTTCCGGCGGTATTGCCGGCGGTGCTGACCGGGGTTCGTCTCTCCATCGGTATCGCCTGGCTGGTGATTGTCGCCGCCGAAATGCTCACCGGCGGCTTAGGGATCGGCTTCTGGATCTGGAACGAGTGGAACAACCTCAACGTCGAAAACATCATCATCGCCATCGTCATTATCGGCGTGGTCGGTCTGCTGCTGGAACAGGGGCTGATGCTGCTCGCCCGCCGTTTTAGCTGGCAGGAAAAATAAGGAGTCGCAGATGAAACCATTAATTCAGGTCCAGGGCGTCAGCCAGCGTTTTAGCACCGCCAGCGGCGAATTCCTCGCATTGCAGAACGTCTCCTTCGACATCTACGAAGGGGAAACCATCAGCCTGATCGGCCACTCCGGCTGCGGTAAATCAACCCTGCTGAATCTGATAGCCGGGATAGCCCTGCCGACGGAGGGCGGCCTGCTGTGCGACAACCGCGAAATCGCCGGGCCGGGGCCGGAACGCGCGGTGGTGTTTCAGAACCACTCCCTGCTGCCGTGGCTGACCTGCTTTGACAACGTGGCGCTGGCGGTGGACCAGGTCTTTCGTCGCAGCATGAGCAAAGGCGAGCGCAAAGAGTGGATTGAGCACAACCTCGAGCGGGTACAGATGGGCCACGCCCTGCACAAGCGTCCGGGGGAGATCTCCGGTGGGATGAAGCAGCGCGTTGGCATTGCCAGGGCGCTGGCGATGAAACCGAAAGTGCTGCTGCTGGATGAACCCTTTGGCGCCCTTGATGCCCTGACGCGGGCGCATTTACAGGACGCGGTGATGCAGATCCAGCAGTCGCTGAATACCACCATCGTCATGATTACCCATGATGTGGATGAGGCGGTGCTGCTTTCCGACCGGGTGCTGATGATGACCAACGGACCGGCGGCGACGGTCGGGGAGATCCTCGACGTCAATCTGCCGCGACCGCGCAATCGCGTGCAGCTGGCGGACGACAGCCGCTATCACCATCTGCGCCAGCAGATCCTGCACTTCCTCTATGAAAAACAGCCGAAAGCGGCATAGGGGGCGGCGATGACGCGGCAACTGGTGATTATCGGCAACGGTATGGCGGCCACGCGCCTGGCGCAGGCGCTGGTGGAGCGGGATGCGCGGCGGTTTAGCATCACCATTATCGGCGATGAACCGCGCCAGGCCTATAACCGCATTCAGCTGTCGCCGGTGCTTGGCGCGGAGAAAACCGCAGGCGCGACGCGACTGCTGCCCGCAGAGTGGTATTCGCAACATAACGTCACGGTACGCGCCGGTGAAACGGTTACCGCGGTGGATATGGCGGCCCGTACGCTGCAGACCACCGCAGGCGAACTTGGCTGGGATGAACTGGTGTTCGCCACGGGGTCGCTGCCGTTTCTACCACCGCTGCTGGGCATCACGCTGCCGCACGTTTTTGCTTTCCGCACCCTGGCGGACGTCGAAGGCATTCTGGCCATCGACGGCCCGGCGGTGGTCATCGGCGGCGGCGTACTCGGCGTGGAGGCCGCCGCGGCGCTACGTCGTCATGGTGACAGTGTCACTTTACTGCACCGCGGAAGCTGGCTGATGGAGCTGCAGACCGATGCCTTTGCCGGCGAACAGCTGCAAATGCTGCTCGCCGAGCGCGGGATCGGCTGCGTGATGGAGAGCCGTATCGCCGCCATTGATGAACATCAGGTGCTGCTGGAGGACGGCCGCGCGTTTGCCGCCTCGCGGGTAGTACTGGCGACCGGCGTACAGCCGAACAAACGGCTGGCCGAGCGCAGCGGGCTGGCGTGCGGTCGCGGAATTCTCGTCGACCGCCGGCTGGCAACCGCGCAGCCGGGAGTCAGCGCCCTCGGCGAATGCTGTGAAATCGACGGTCAGACCTGGGGGCTGGTGGCGCCGTGCCTGCGCCAGGCGGAGGTGCTGGCGGACCGCCTGTGCGCTATCCCTGGCGAGGATTTCCGCTGGCAGGATAGCGGCACCCGCCTGAAGGTCACCGACATTGAACTGTTCAGCGCCGGCGAGCTGCGGGCCGATGAGCAGGATGACGTTTATACCAGTTGGGATCCGCTGGACCGCCACTACCGTCGCCTGCTGCTGCGCGACGGTAAGCTGCGCGGCGTACTGCTGCTCGGGGATTGCAGCAGCGCCGCGCCCCTCACCGCTCTGCTGGGGGCGTCAGCGCCCGCGCCGGCAGAGTGGCTTTTCGACCCCTCTTCAACGATGCAGCCGCGCGCTGTGGGACAAACTACGATGACAAAACCTGTATTAGTGCTGGTCGGACACGGTATGGTCGGCCACCATTTTCTTGAGCAATGCGTCAGCCGTGACCTTCATCAACAGTATCGGATTGTGGTGTTCTGCGAGGAGCGCTATGCCGCCTATGACCGGGTGCATCTGACGGAATATTTCGCCGGACGCAGCGCGGAATCGCTGTCGCTGGTGGAAGGGGATTTTTTCACTCAGCACGGTATTGAGCTGCGCCTGAGCGAATCGGTCGCCAGCATCGACCGCGAAGCGCGGGTGGTGCGCGATGCCTTCGGTCACGAAACCCACTGGGATAAGCTGGTGCTGGCGACGGGCTCTTACCCGTTTGTTCCGCCGGTGCCGGGCCATAATCTTGAGGGCTGTTTTGTTTACCGTACGCTGGACGACCTCGACCAGATTGCCGCCCGCGCCGCAACCGCCCGACGGGGCGTGGTGATCGGCGGCGGCCTGCTCGGGCTGGAAGCGGCCAATGCGTTGAAGCAACTGGGGCTGGAAACTCACGTTGTCGAGTTTGCGCCGAACCTGATGGCGGTGCAGCTGGACAACGGCGGCGCGGCGATGCTGCGGGAAAAAATCAGCGAGCTGGGCGTCGGAGTGCACACCAGCAAGGCGACGACGGAAATTGTTCGCAATGAGCAGGGGCTGCAGCTGAACTTCGCCGACGGCAGCTCGCTGGCGACCGATATGCTGGTGTTCTCCGCCGGTATTCGCCCGCAGGACGCGCTGGCGCGCAGCGGCGGACTGAGCGTAGGTGAACGCGGCGGGATCTGCATCGACAACCAGTGCCGTACCTCCGACCCGGACGTGCTGGCGATCGGCGAATGCGCCCTGTGGGAGAACAAAATTTATGGCCTGGTGGCGCCAGGCTATCAGATGGCGCGCGCCGCAGCGGCTACTCTGGCGGGCGAGGCGGGCAGCTTTAGCGGCGCGGATATGAGCACTAAGCTGAAGCTGCTGGGCGTTGATGTCGCCTCGTTCGGCGACGCCCAGGGGCGTACCCCGGGCTGTCAGAGCTATCAGTGGACGCACGGGCCGCAGCAGATCTACAAAAAAATCGTGGTCAGCGCGGATGGCAAAAACCTGCTCGGCGGGGTGCTGGTCGGGGATGCCGGCGACTACGCCACGCTGCTACAGATGATGCTTAACGGGATAGCTTTACCCAAACACCCGGAAAGCCTGATCCTTCCGGCGCTGGAGGGCAGCGCGCCGAAGGCGCTCGGGGTCGCGGCGCTGCCGGACGGCGCGCAGATTTGCTCCTGTCACAACGTCAGCAAAGACGATATCTGCCAGGCGGTGAGCGCCGGCGCGGGCGACATGGCGGCGATAAAAAGCTGCACCAAAGCGGCGACCGGCTGCGGCGGCTGTAGTGCGCTGGTGAAACAGGTGATGGAGTACCAGCTTGCCGAGCAGGGCGTCGAAGTTAAAAAGGATATCTGCGAGCACTTTCCGTGGTCGCGCCAGGAGATCTATCACCTGGTTCGCGTCAACCATATCCGCACCTTCGAACAGCTGATTGCCCGTTATGGACAGGGCCACGGCTGCGAGGTCTGTAAACCTCTGGTCGCCTCGGTACTGGCCTCCTGCTGGAATGAATATCTGCTGAAGCCGGCGCATCTGCCGCTTCAGGACACCAACGATCGCTACTTCGCCAATATTCAGAAAGACGGCACCTATTCGGTGGTGCCGCGCATGGCGGCGGGAGAGGTGACGCCGGACGGTCTGATTGCGATCGGCCAGATCGCCAAACGCTATCAACTGTACAGTAAGGTGACCGGCGGCCAGCGTATCGACCTGTTCGGCGCGCGCCTGGAACAGCTCCCGGCAATCTGGCGCGAGCTGGCCGAGGCGGGATTCGAAACCGGCCACGCCTACGGCAAATCCCTGCGGACGGTGAAATCCTGCGTCGGTTCGACCTGGTGCCGCTACGGCGTCCAGGACTCCACCGGCCTGGCGGTCACCCTCGAACATCGCTACAAGGGGCTGCGCGCGCCGCACAAAATTAAAATGGCCGTCTCCGGCTGTACCCGCGAATGCGCGGAAGCCCAGGGGAAAGATATTGGGGTTATCGCCACGGAGAAGGGGTGGAACCTGTACGTTTGCGGCAACGGCGGCATGAAGCCGCGCCATGCCGACCTGTTCGCCAGCGATCTTGATGAAGCCACGCTTATCCGCAGTATTGACCGGCTGCTGATGTTCTATATTCGTACCGCCGATCGCCTGCAGCGCACCAGTACCTGGATGGATAACCTTGAGGGCGGGGTCGACTATCTGCGCGAGGTGATCCTCGAAGACAGCCTCGGCATCGGCGAAGAGCTGGAGCAGGAGATGGCGCGGGTGGTCGAGAGCTACCAGTGCGAATGGCAAACCACCCTTAACGATCCGCAGCGGCTGGCGCTGTTCCGCTCCTACGTGAACAGCGATGAGCCGGACGAAACCGTACAGCGGCAAACCCTGCGCGGCCAGCCGCAGCTGGCCCCCTTCGCGGCGCAGGGCGAACCGGCGCTGCCGTCGCGCCCGTGGCAGGCCATTTGCGATCTCGACGCCATTCCGCAGCAGGCGGGGATTGGCGCGCGGCTCGGCGAGCGGCAGATTGCACTGTTCCGCTTTGGCGACCAGGTGTATGCCCTCGATAACCTCGAACCGGGCAGCGAGGCCAACGTTCTGTCGCGCGGTCTGCTTGGCGATGCGGGCGGCGAACCGATCGTGATTTCGCCTCTGTATAAGCAGCGAATCCGCCTGCGCGATGGCCGCCAGTGCGACGGCGGCGAACAGGCGGTGCGCGCCTGGCCGGTCAAAGTGGAGAACGGCAAGGTGTGGGTTGGCAACCAGCAGCTGCTGGCGCGCGCGGAGGCCTCCTGATGACGGAAACCAGAACCACGTGCCCCTATTGCGGGGTTGGCTGCGGGGTTATCGCCAGTAGGGCGCCTCACGGTCAGGTGAGCGTGCGCGGCGATGAGCAGCACCCGGCAAACTTTGGCCGCCTGTGCGTTAAAGGAGCGGCGCTGGGCGAAACCGTCGGCCTGGAGGGACGAATGTTATTCCCGGAAGTCGACGGCGAACGCGCGACCTGGCCGCAGGCGCTGGCGGCGGCAGGTTCGCGCCTGCGGGAGATTATCGATCGGCACGGGCCGCAGGCGGTGGCGTTTTACGCCTCCGGCCAGCTGCTCACCGAGGACTATTATGCGGCGAATAAGCTGATGAAGGGGTTTATCGGCGCGGCGAATATCGATACCAATTCGCGGCTGTGCATGTCTTCAGCGGTCACCGGCTACAAACGGGCGCTGGGCGCGGACGTGGTGCCGTGCAGCTATGAGGACGTGGAAAACAGCGATCTGGTGGTGCTGGTCGGGTCGAACGCCGCCTGGGCGCATCCGGTGCTTTATCAGCGGCTGGCGCAGGCGAAGCGCGACAATCCTCAGATGCGGGTAGTGGTCATTGATCCGCGTCGGACCGCCACCTGCGATATCGCCGACCGGCATCTGGCGCTGGCCCCCGGCAGCGACGGCGGGCTGTTTGTCGGCCTGCTGAACGCCATTGCCGCCAGCGGCGCCATCAGCGACGATTTTAACGATGCGCAGCGGGCGCTGACCATCGCCCAGGACTGGGACCTCGACAAAGTGGCGCAGTTCTGCGGCCTGCCGCGCCAGCAGATTGCCGATTTCTACCGCGAATTTATCGCCGCCCCGCGCGCCATCACGCTCTATACCATGGGAATCAACCAATCCGCCAGCGGCAGCGATAAATGCAACGCTATCATCAACGTACACCTGGCCTGCGGTAAATACGGGCGTCCGGGCTGCGGGCCGTTTTCGCTGACCGGTCAACCTAACGCCATGGGCGGGCGCGAGGTGGGCGGCCTGGCGACCATGCTGGCGGCGCATATGAACTTTGACCCCGACGATTTACGGCGCCTGGCGCGATTCTGGGGCAGCGAACGTCTGGCGCAAACGCCGGGGCTGACGGCGGTGGAGCTGTTCGCCGCCATTGGCCGCGGCGAGGTAAAAGCGGTATGGATTATGGGCACCAATCCGGTGGTGTCGCTGCCGGACAGCCACGCGGTAAGCGAAGCGCTGGCGCGGTGTCCGCTGGTCATCGTCTCCGACGTCGTCGCTGATACCGATACCGGACGCTTCGCCCATATCCGTTTTCCCGCGCTGGCGTGGGGAGAGAAGAGCGGCACGGTGACCAACTCCGAACGGCGGATCTCCCGCCAGCGCGCTTTCATGCCGCCGCCGGGAGAGGCCAGGGCCGACTGGTGGATCGTCGCCCGCGTGGCCGAGGCGCTGGGCTTCGGCTCCGCCTTTGCCTGGCAGCATCCGCACGAGGTGTTCAGCGAACACGCCGCGCTTTCAGGATATGAAAACGATGGCCAGCGGGCGTTTGATATCGGCGGACTGGCGGATCTCAGCCGCGAAGCGTGGGATGCGCTGGAACCGGTGCGCTGGCCGGTGAGCCGCAGCGAAGCAGCCTGGAGTGTGCATAAGGGCTGGCATCGCGACGGTAAACTGCGGATGGTGCCGGTCGCGCCGCAACCTACCCGGGCGACCACCGATGCGTTCTATCCGCTGATCCTCAACAGCGGGCGGATCCGCGATCAATGGCACACCATGACCCGCACCGGCGCGGTGCCGCGTCTGATGCAGCATATTAACGAGCCGGTGGTGGAGGTCGCGCCGGCGGACGCGCAGCGTTATCACCTGCTGGAAGGTGAACTGGCGCGGGTCCGCTCACCGAATGGGGTGATGGTCGCAAAAGTGACGATCGGCGACGGGCAACGGCCCGGGTCGCTGTTTGTGCCGATGCACTGGAATAATCAGTTTGCTCGTCAGGGACGGGTGAACAACCTGCTGGCTGCGGTCACCGACCCGCACTCCGGGCAGCCGGAAAGTAAACAGACGGCGGTGGCGATAGCCACCTGGCTTCCTGCGTGGAAAGGCGAGCTTTTTTCGCGCCAGCCGGTTCCGCTGCCCGCTTCGCTGCACTGGCGGCGGCGGGCGGCGCAGGGCATTATCCATCTTTCGCTGGCGGGGGATACCCGCTCCCGCGACTGGCTGGTGGAGTGGTGCCAGCGGCAGGGATGGCAGATGCAGGTAGCCGAGGGCGGCAAGGTCTGGAACCTGCTGGCGTGGCGGGCGGGAGAGCTGATGCTCGGCTGGTGGAGCGACGCCAGCGAGCCGGCTATCGATGCCGACTGGATTCACGCCGCGTTTCGCGTTCCGCCGCAGAACGCCGCCCGGCGCCACGCGTTATTGAGCGGCAGAAAAGGCGGCGTTGAGATGCCGCGCGGGCGTATTATCTGCAGCTGCTTTAGCGTGGGCGAACGGGCGATAGGCGAAGCCATTGTCGGCGGCTGCCGTACGCCCGGCGCGCTGGGGGGAAAACTGAAATGCGGCACCAACTGCGGCTCCTGCATCCCGGAGCTGAAAGCGCTGCTGGCGGCGAAGCTGGCGCAGGCCTGAGATTCAGCATATTCCTGGAATCGTCCGCAGGGCTGCGGGGGAGCGCAAAAAACGATAAACTCATGTTTTGCCGCCACCACTTCGTGAGTAGACGTAACCGATTTGAGCTCTCTGCCGTTCCGCGTAACCCCGCTTTTACCGCTTCTCCTGCTGCTGACAGGCATGCCCGCCCGCGCGCTGCAGGATAACCAGGCGTTCTCTAAGGGGCCTGAGACCTTACCCGACCTCGGCCTCGCGCCGCAGGTGGATGACGATGCAAAGCACTTTGCCGAGATGGCGAAAAAATTTGGCGAAGCCAGTATGAGCGATAACGGGCTGACAACCAGCGAACAGGCGCGAGTATTTGCTATCGGTAAGCTGGGGAACGAGGTCAGCCACCAGCTGGAGAACTGGCTTTCGCCGTGGGGCAACGCCAACGTCGATCTGCTGGTCGACAAAGAGGGCAATTTTACCGGCAGTAAGGGGAGCTGGTTTGTCCCGTTGCAGGATAACGGCGACTACCTTACCTGGAATCAGTACTCGGTCACCCAGCGGGATACGGGTCTGGTCGGCAATATTGGTCTCGGCCAGCGCTGGCGGATGGGCTCCTGGCTGCTGGGCTACAACTCTTTCTACGATAAAGCCCTGGACGATCGCATGGCGCGCGGCAGCGTCGGGGCCGAAGCCTGGGGCGAGTCGCTGCGCCTGTCGGCGAACTACTACCAGCCGCTCGGCGGCTGGCAGCAGGGGAGTAGCCTGACCCAGCAGCAGCGTATGGCGAGCGGCTACGATGTGACCGCCCAGGCGCGGCTGCCGTTTTATCAGCACATTAATACCAGCGTCAGCGTGGAGCAGTATTTTGGCGATAGCGTCGATCTGTTCCATTCGGGTACCGGCTACCACAACCCGGTCGCGGTGTCGGTGGGGCTGAATTACACTCCCGTTCCGCTGGTGACGGTGACGGCTAAGCATAAGCAGGGCGAGAGCGGCGTCAGCCAAAATGATGTCGGGCTGAAGCTGAACTATCGCTTCGGCGTCCCGCTGAAGCAGCAGCTGGCGGCCGATGAAGTCGCCGTTAGCCGATCGCTTCGCGGCAGCCGCTACGACAGCCCGGAACGGGATAACCTGCCGGTCGTTGAATATCGCCAGCGCAAAACGCTGTCGGTTTATCTGGCGACGCCGCCCTGGGATCTTCAGCCGGGGGAGACGGTGCAGCTGAAACTACAGATTCGTAGCCTGCACGGCATTAAGTCGCTGAGCTGGCAGGGGGATACCCAGGCGCTAAGCCTGACCTCGCCGATTGAGGCCAACAGTACGGACGGCTGGACCGTGATTATGCCGCGCTGGAGCAGCGAAGCCGGGGCGAGCAACCACTGGCATCTTTCGCTGGTGGTGGAGGATAAAACGGGTCAGCGCGTCTCATCCAATGAGATCGCACTGGCGCTGACGGAGCCGTTGGTACACGTACCGGCCGAGGGCGTTTCGTGGCCGCAACAGCCCTAGAATACGCGTTCCTGATGGACCCAAACCGCCGCTTCCACGCGCGATTTTAGCTTCATTTTCTTGAGCATATGCTTAACGTGCACTTTAACGGTGCTTTCGGTGATATCCAGACGGCGGGCAATCATTTTATTCGGCAGGCCCTGGGCAATCAGCTTGAGAATATCGCGCTCGCGCGGGGTCAGTTGGCTGATGTCGCGGTCCGAGGTGGCGCGATTGGCGCGCAGGCTGGCCGCCAGCACCGGGGTTAACGCTTCGCTGAGCACCATTTCGCCCGCCGCCGCCTGCTGCAGCGCTTTCAGCAGATCTTCCGGTTCCATATCCTTCAGCAGATAGCCGTCGGCGCCGCGTTTCAGGGCGGTCACCACATCTTCTTCATGATTAGAGACGCTAAACACCACCACGCGGCCGGAAAGCGACTTCTCGCGCAGCCTGTCGAGGGTTTCCAGACCGTTCATGCCCGGCATATTGAGATCCAGCAGAATTAAATCCGGATCTAAGGCTTCCGCCATCGCAATACCCTGCTCGCCGTTGCTGGCTTCGCCGATCACCTGGATGTCCGGAGCCATGCTGATCAGCTGTTTGACGCCGGTGCGCAGCATGGGATGGTCGTCGATGAGAAGGATGGTTGCCCGTTCCTGTTGACTCATGGAGTTCTCCTTATTGAATTGAAAACGATTTTTCAGGGATAAAAGTAACCACCACTTCGGTTCCGCCGGTTTCCCGCCGCCGGACCTGGCAGTCCCCGCGCAGGCTCTGCGCGCGATCGCGCATGATAATCAAGCCGTAATGGTTGCTGCGTTCCGCGTGGTCCGGCACGCCGCGGCCGTTATCGGCGACCACCAGGCGGACCTGATTCTCCCGCAGCGTCACGCTGACGCTGACCTCCGTGGCGCTTGCGTGCTTCAGCGCGTTGCTTAGCGCCTCGCGGGCGATTTGCAGCAGATGAATGGCCTGGTGTGACGGCACAAAACGCGGCGGCAGCTGGTAATCCAGGCGCACCGCAAAACCGAAGTGGGCGCTGTATTCCTGGCAGCTGGCCTCCAGCGCCGGGCGTAGCCCCGGTTCGGTGAGCTGTAGCCGGAAGGTCGTCAGCAGTTCGCGCAGCTGGGCCCAGGAGGTATTGAGTTCATTACGAATTTGCCCCAGCAGCTGGCGGCTCGCTGCCGGCAGATCGTCGCCCTGCATCTGCAGGCAGCTGACCTGCATTTTCATACAGGAGAGCGACTGGGCGATGGAGTCGTGGAGTTCGCGGGCGATGGTGGCGCGCTCCTCCATGACGATAAGCTGCTGCTGGCGCTCCTGATGCCGATCGAGGGCGAGGGTGCCGGTGAGTTGTTCAACCAGCGTATCCACCAGCTGCTGCTGATCGTGGCTCAGATGGCGACCGGTGGGCAGGGTGGCCAGCAAAATACCGTACTGATTATGGGCGTCCGACAGCCGCCATTTTAAGGTGGTGCCGGTATCTGGCAGCGGCGGCAGGTCGCGCGGGCAGAGGTAGCAGCCTCTGTCGTCGCACTGAATATCGGAGTGGCAGGAAAACTCCTGATGATTGTCTTCATCTTCGAGGTCGTAAACGCGAACTTCAATATCGCGCAGCAGGGTTAACCCCTGCAACCCGTTCAGAACCGGAGAAATGCGTTCGCAGAGCGGCGCGTTCGAGTGCAGACGGCGGTTGGCCTGCCACAGGAAGGCGAGGATCTCGTTTTTCTGCTCCAGGCCCGCGGTTTTTTCCTGCACCCGGCGTTCCAGCACCGAATAGCTCTCCGCCAGCTCTTCAGACATATTGTTCAGCGCCATGCCGAGCGTCGCCATCTCGTTGCGTCCGCTAATCTGCGCGCGCTGGGTAAAATCGCGTCGGCTCACCGCGCGGGCCATACCCAGCAGCTGTTTCCACGGGCGCAACAGGCGCGCGCGCAGCCAGACGATGGTGAACACCAGCAGCAGCGCCATTCCCACAGCCATGATGCGCTGGATCCAGACAACGTGTTTAATCCGCTCTTCGGTTGTGTGATCGAAGGCGGTAACCAGCTGGTCTATACGGTCGACAAACCCGGCGACATCGGTCGCCACCGAGGCCTGATTTTGCGCTTTGCGCATGCCCGGCGCCAGCTCCAGCTGCCAGTAGTGCTGCAGCGCCTGGAGCTGCCGCTGCTGATCGTCATGGCGCGCGGCGTACTGCAGTTCCGGGCTAAAGACGGTTGCCGTCATTTCATCCAGCAGCTTTTCATCGTTTTCGCCCAGCGGTACTGCCGCCAGCAGGCGATAGCTCTGCATGCGCAGCGAACCGGCTTTATTAATGGCGTGCGCGCTGCCCTGGACGCCGTGCACCAGGCGAGAAGAGATCGCCATTCCGGCGACGCCGATGAGGGTAGCCAGCAGAACGATCAGCGCGAGTTGATTCACCAGCGTCAGCGGCGTAAAAAGACGTTTCAACATGGGGTACGGGGCTCCTGACCGGTAAATTATCCGGGAGTGGCGCTTATTCTCGGCCATCCCCCGGAGTATACCCATACCCCTAAAGGATTACCCCTTAATTGTCAGGGCGGGGTGGGCTGGTGGCAGGTGTTCGGGGAATTCCAGCACTGGCGTGAAAAACCACACTTTTTTCCGCAGAAATAGCTACTCACTTCGGGTGATGCGTTTTTTTTCGCCAAATCGGCGCCCACTTTTCCTTTGATTTATATCAACTTACCGCCGCCTGTAACCCATAAGGTAGCTAGGGTTAATACGAATTATCAGAGGTGTCTATGAGTCACTCTTCAATCCCGGAGAAGACTACCCGCTCAGTCATTAGCGACTGGCGTCCCGAAGATCCTGAATTCTGGCAGCAGCGCGGTCATCGCGTCGCCAGCCGCAATCTGTGGATCTCCGTTCCATGTCTTTTGCTGGCATTCTGCGTCTGGATGTTGTTCAGCGCCGTTGCCGTCAACCTGAATAAAGTCGGCTTTCAGTTTACCACCGACCAGTTGTTTATGCTGACCGCGCTTCCGGCGCTGTCCGGCGCGCTGCTGCGCGTGCCGTACGCGTTTATGGTGCCGCTGTTCGGCGGCCGTCGCTGGACCGCGTTCAGCACCGGGATTATGATCGTCCCCTGCGTCTGGTTAGGCTTCGCGGTGCAGGATACCGCTACGCCCTTCAGCGTTTTCGTGATTATTTCTCTGCTGTGCGGCTTTGCGGGGGCGAACTTTGCTTCCAGTATGGCTAACATCAGCTTCTTCTTTCCGAAACAGAAGCAGGGCGGCGCGCTGGGCATCAACGGCGGCCTCGGGAATATGGGCGTCAGCGTAATGCAGCTGGTTGCCCCTCTGGTGGTATCGCTGTCTATTTTCGCCGTCTTTGGCGGAACCGGCAGCGAGCAGCCGGATGGCTCCATGCTGTATCTGGAAAACGCGGCGTGGATCTGGGTGCCGTTCCTGATTATCTTCACCCTGGCGGCGTGGTTCTTTATGAACGACCTGTCGGCGTCGAAGGCCTCGCTGAGCGAGCAGCTACCGGTACTGAAGCGCGCGCATCTGTGGATTATGGCGCTGCTCTACCTTGCCACCTTCGGATCGTTTATAGGCTTCTCTGCGGGCTTCGCCATGCTGTCGAAGACCCAGTTTCCGGATGTGCAGATTCTGCACTATGCCTTCTTCGGGCCGTTTATCGGCGCCCTGGCGCGCTCAACCGGCGGGGCGATCTCCGACCGCCTCGGCGGGACGCGCGTGACGCTGGTGAACTTCGTGGTGATGGCTATCTTCTGCGGCCTGCTGTTCCTGACGCTGCCGACCCACGGCGAGGGCGGTAACTTTATCGCCTTCTTCGCGGTATTTATGGTGCTGTTCCTGACCGCCGGTCTGGGCAGCGCGTCGACCTTCCAGATGATCTCGGTTATTTTCCGCAAAATGACCATGGATCGCGTTAAGGCCCAGGGCGGCAGCGAAGCGCAGGCCATGCGTGAAGCGGCGACCGATACGGCGGCGGCGCTGGGCTTTATTTCGGCGATTGGCGCGATTGGCGGGTTCTTTATTCCCAAGGCGTTTGGTATTTCGCTGGATCTGACCGGTTCGCCGGCCGGCGCCATGAAGGTATTCCTGGTGTTCTATATCGCCTGCGTGGTGATTACCTGGGCGGTCTACGGACGTAAGCAGAAATAATATTTCTTTTTGAATTTCTGCAAAGGGCGCAACGATATTTGCGCCCTTTTTATTGGTTATTACTTAGTTACAACATACTAGTGGTTTTGGGGGATATTAAAAGCCGCCTGAAGTCACAAAAAAAATGACTTCAGGCGCGCCTACCCCTTAATACCGTGGGGAATAACAAACCCCGGGTTTCTGCAGGCTTTTTCATTAAATATCTTTATTTATCAATAAAATAATAAATAGAAATAAATACTACTTTGGTGGTAATTCGCGTTTTACCTCGCTTTTATAAGCCCTATGCTCTTGATCGTTATCAATTCTCGCCCTCTTTCATAGCGTTACCTTCGCTGCAAATCCAGCAATGTCGATTTATCAGAGAGCCGTCAGGCTCCACACAGGAGAAACCCGATGAGTAAATTCCTGGACCGGTTTCGCTACTTCAAACAGAAGGGTGAAACCTTTGCCGATGGGCACGGCCAGCTTCTAAAAACCAACCGGGACTGGGAGGATGGATACCGTCAACGTTGGCAGCACGATAAAGTTGTGCGCTCCACCCACGGCGTCAACTGCACCGGCTCGTGCAGCTGGAAGATTTATGTCAAAAATGGTCTCGTCACCTGGGAAACCCAGCAGACTGACTATCCGCGCACCCGTCCGGATATGCCAAACCATGAACCGCGCGGCTGCCCGCGCGGCGCCAGCTACTCCTGGTACCTCTACAGCGCCAACCGCCTGAAGTATCCGCTGATGCGCAAACGCCTGATGAAGATGTGGCGTGAAGCGAAGGCGCAGCACAGCGATCCGGTTGACGCATGGGCCTCGATTATTGAAGACGCTGATAAAGCGAAAAGCTTCAAGCAAGCGCGTGGTCGCGGCGGTTTCGTGCGTTCATCCTGGCAAGAGGTGAACGAGCTGATTGCCGCCTCTAACGTCTATACCGTCAAAACCTACGGCCCGGACCGCGTGGCGGGCTTCTCGCCCATTCCGGCGATGTCGATGGTCTCCTATGCCTCCGGCGCGCGCTATCTGTCGCTGATCGGCGGCACCTGCCTGAGCTTCTACGACTGGTACTGCGACCTGCCGCCTGCCTCTCCGCAGACCTGGGGCGAGCAAACCGACGTGCCGGAATCGGCCGACTGGTATAACTCCAGCTACATCATCGCCTGGGGTTCCAACGTTCCGCAGACCCGTACCCCGGATGCCCACTTCTTTACCGAAGTGCGCTATAAAGGCACCAAAACCGTTGCTATCACCCCTGACTACGCCGAAATCGCCAAGCTTTGCGATCTGTGGCTGGCGCCGAAGCAGGGTACGGATGCGGCGATGGCGCTGGCGATGGGCCACGTGATGCTGCGCGAGTTCCATCTCGATAAACCGAGCCAGTATTTCACCGATTACGTGCGTCGCTACACCGACATGCCGATGCTGGTGATGCTCGAAGAGCGCGATGGCTATTACGCGGCGGGCCGTATGCTGCGCGCGGCGGATCTGGTCGATGCGCTAGGTCAGGAAAAGAATCCGGAATGGAAAACCGTCGCTTTTGATGAGAAGGGCGAAATCACCGTACCGAACGGTTCTATCGGCTTCCGCTGGGGCGATAAAGGCAAATGGAACCTTGAACAGCGCGACGGTAAAACCGGCGAAGATGTCGAGCTGCGCCTGAGCCTGCTGGGTAGCCATGACGATATCGCCAACGTCGGCTTCCCCTATTTTGGCGGCGAAGGTACCGAGCACTTTAATAAAGTCGAGCTGGAAAACGTGCTGCTGCACAAACTGCCGGTCAAACGCCTGCAGAAAGCCGACGGCTCTAGCGTGCTGGTCGCCACCGTGTACGATCTGACCATGGCCAACTACGGTCTGGATCGCGGTCTGGGCGATGAAAACTGCGCCAGCAGCTATGATGACGTGAAAGCGTATACCCCGGCATGGGCGGAGAAAATCACCGGCGTTTCCCGGGCGCATATTATCCGTACCGCGCGCGAGTTCGCCGATAACGCCGATAAGACCCACGGCCGTTCGATGATCATCGTCGGCGCCGGTCTGAACCACTGGTTCCACCTCGATATGAACTATCGCGGCCTTATCAATATGCTGATCTTCTGCGGCTGCGTCGGGCAGAGCGGCGGCGGCTGGGCGCACTACGTGGGCCAGGAAAAACTGCGTCCGCAGACCGGCTGGCAGCCGCTGGCGTTTGCCCTCGACTGGCAGCGTCCGGCGCGTCATATGAACAGCACGTCGTACTTTTATAACCACTCCAGCCAGTGGCGCTATGAAACCGTCACCGCGCAGGAGCTGCTGTCGCCGTTAGCGGATAAATCCCGCTACAGCGGCCACCTGATTGACTTCAACGTGCGCGCTGAACGTATGGGCTGGCTGCCGTCGGCGCCGCAGCTGGGCACCAACCCGCTGCGCATTGCGCAAGAGGCGAAAAAAGCGGGCATGACGCCGGTCGACTACACCGTCAAATCCCTGAAAGAGGGCTCCATTCGCTTTGCCGCTGAGCAGCCGGAAAACGGTAAGAACCATCCGCGCAACCTGTTCATCTGGCGTTCCAACCTGCTGGGCTCTTCCGGTAAGGGCCACGAGTACATGCTGAAGTATCTGCTGGGTACGGAAAACGGTATTCAGGGCAAAGATCTTGGCAAGCAGGGCGGCGTGAAGCCGGAAGAGGTGGAGTGGAAAGACAACGGTCTCGACGGCAAGCTGGATCTGGTGGTGACGCTGGACTTCCGTTTGTCGAGCACCTGCCTCTACTCTGACATCGTGCTGCCGACCGCCACCTGGTATGAAAAAGACGACATGAATACCTCGGATATGCATCCGTTTATTCATCCGCTGTCTGCCGCCGTCGATCCGGCCTGGGAATCGAAGAGCGACTGGGATATCTACAAGGACATCGCGAAGAAATTCTCTGAAGTTTGCGTAGGACACCTGGGCAAAGAGACCGACGTAGTGACGCTGCCCATCCAGCACGACTCCGCCGCCGAACTGGCGCAGCCGCTGGACGTTAAGGATTGGAAAAAAGGTGAATGCGACCTGATTCCAGGCGTCACCGCGCCGCATATCATGACCGTTGAACGCGATTATCCGGCGACTTACGAACGCTTCACCTCTATCGGCCCGCTGATGGAAAAAATCGGCAACGGCGGTAAAGGCATCGCCTGGAATACCCAGAGCGAGATGGATCTGCTGCGTAAGCTCAACTACACCAAAGCGGACGGTCCGGCCAAAGGTCAGCCGATGCTTAACACAGCAATTGACGCGGCGGAGATGGTGCTGACCCTGGCGCCGGAAACCAACGGTCACGTGGCGGTGAAAGCCTGGGCGGCGCTCAGCGAGTTTACCGGTCGCGACCATACGCATCTGGCGAAGAATAAAGAGGAAGAGAAAATTCGCTTCCGCGATATTCAGGCCCAGCCGCGCAAAATTATCTCCAGCCCGACCTGGTCAGGGCTTGAAGACGAGCACGTTTCCTATAACGCCGGCTACACCAACGTTCATGAGCTGATCCCGTGGCGCACGCTTTCCGGCCGCCAGCAGCTGTATCAGGATCACCAGTGGATGCGCGACTTCGGCGAAAGCCTGCTGGTCTATCGTCCGCCAATCGACACCCGTTCGGTGAAAGCGGTGATGGGTAAGAAATCCAACGGCAACCCGGAAAAAGCGCTGAACTTCCTGACGCCGCACCAGAAGTGGGGGATCCACTCCACCTACAGCGACAACCTGCTGATGCTGACGCTGTCCCGCGGCGGCCCGATTGTGTGGATGAGCGAGGCGGATGCCAAAGATCTGGGGATTGAGGATAACGACTGGATTGAAGTGTTCAACAGCAACGGCGCGCTGACCGCCCGCGCGGTGGTCAGCCAGCGCGTGCCGGCCGGGATGACCATGATGTATCACGCCCAGGAACGTATCGTAAACCTGCCGGGTTCAGAGGTAACCGAGCAGCGCGGCGGGATTCATAACTCCGTGACCCGTATTACGCCGAAGCCGACCCATATGATCGGCGGCTATGCCCAGTTGGCCTACGGCTTTAACTACTACGGCACGGTAGGGTCTAACCGCGATGAGTTCGTGGTGGTACGTAAGATGAAGAATATTAACTGGTTAGATGGCGAAGGTAACGACCAGGTACAGGAGAGCGTAAAATGAAAATTCGTTCACAAGTCGGCATGGTGCTGAATCTCGATAAGTGCATCGGCTGTCATACCTGCTCGGTCACCTGTAAAAACGTCTGGACCAGCCGCGAGGGGATGGAGTACGCGTGGTTTAACAACGTTGAAAGTAAACCGGGCGTCGGTTTCCCGAACGACTGGGAGAATCAGGAAAAGTGGAAGGGCGGCTGGATCCGTAAGATCAACGGCAAGCTGCAGCCGCGCATGGGCAACCGCGCGATGCTGCTAGGTAAAATCTTTGCTAACCCGCATCTGCCGGGCATCGACGATTACTACGAGCCGTTTGACTACGACTACCAGAACCTGCACAACGCGCCGGAGGGCAAACATCAGCCGATCGCCCGTCCGCGCTCGCTGATCACCGGCCAGCGGATGGATAAAATCACCAGCGGCCCGAACTGGGAAGAGATTCTGGGCGGCGAGTTCGAGAAACGCGCCAAAGACCAGAACTTCGAGAACATGCAGAAGGCGATGTACGGTCAGTTCGAAAACACCTTTATGATGTATCTGCCGCGCCTGTGCGAGCACTGCCTGAACCCGGCGTGCGTCGCGACCTGCCCGAGCGGCGCCATCTATAAACGTGAAGAAGACGGCATCGTGCTGATCGACCAGGACAAGTGCCGCGGCTGGCGTATGTGCATCACCGGCTGTCCGTACAAGAAAATCTACTTCAACTGGAAGAGCGGCAAATCCGAGAAGTGCATCTTCTGCTACCCGCGTATCGAATCCGGGATGCCGACCGTCTGCTCGGAAACCTGCGTGGGGCGTATTCGCTACCTCGGCGTGCTGCTGTATGACGCGGACGCCATTGAAAATGCCGCCAGCGCGGAGAATGAGAAAGACCTGTATCAGCGTCAGCTGGACGTGTTCCTCAACCCGAACGACCCGAAAGTGATTGAGCAGGCGCTGAAAGACGGCGTGCCGCAGGGCGTTATCGAGGCCGCCCAGCAGTCGCCGGTCTACAAAATGGCGATGGACTGGAAGCTGGCGCTGCCGCTGCATCCGGAATATCGCACGCTGCCGATGGTCTGGTACGTGCCGCCTCTGTCGCCGATTCAGTCAGCCGCCGATGCGGGTGAACTGGGCAGCAACGGCATTCTGCCAGACGTAGAAAGTCTGCGTATTCCGGTGCAGTATCTGGCCAACCTGCTGACCGCGGGCGATACCCAGCCGGTGCTGCTGGCGCTGAAGCGCATGCTGGCGATGCGTCACTTCAAGCGCGCGGAAACGGTGGACGGCGTCGTGGATACCCGGGCGCTGGAAGAGGTTGGACTGACTGAAGCCCAGGCGCAGGAGATGTATCGCTATCTGGCTATCGCCAACTACGAAGACCGTTTCGTGGTGCCGAGCAGCCACCGCGAGCAGGCCCGCGACGCCTTCCCGGAGAAAAGCGGTTGCGGTTTTACCTTCGGCGACGGCTGCCACGGTTCTGACAGCCAGTTCAATCTGTTCAACAGCCGCCGTATCGATGCTATCGACGTCACCAGCAAAACGGAGCCGCACCCATGATTGAACTCGTCATTGTGTCGCGTCTTCTCGAGTACCCTGACGCTGCCTTATGGCAGCATCAGCAGGAGCTGTTTGACGCTATCGCCGCTTCGGAAAAACTGGCGCCGGAGGATGCCCATAAGCTGAGCATTTTCCTGCGCGACCTGACCGCCCAGGACGTGCTGGACGCGCAGTCTCGCTATAGCGAACTGTTCGATCGCGGCCGTGCGACCTCGCTGCTGCTGTTTGAGCACGTGCACGGCGAATCCCGCGATCGCGGCCAGGCTATGGTAGACCTGATGGCGCAGTACGAGCGCCACGGTCTGCAGCTGGACAGCCGCGAACTGCCGGATCATCTCCCGCTGTATCTGGAGTATCTGGCGCAGTTGCCGGAAGCGGAGGCGCGCGGCGGATTGCAGGATATCGCGCCGATACTCGGCCTGCTTAGCGCTCGCTTACAACAACGCGAAAGCGGCTACGCGGCGCTGTTTGAGCTGCTGCTCAAGCTGGCGAACGCGCAGGTCGATAGCCGGAAAGTGGCGGAAAAAATCGCCGATGAAGCCCGCGACGATACGCCGCAGGCGCTGGACGCCGTCTGGGAAGAAGAACAGGTGAAATTCTTTGCCGATCGGGGCTGCGATGATTCGGAGATCTCCGCTCACCAGCGTCGTTTTGCCGGAGCCGTTGCCCCGCAATATTTGAATATCTCTAACGGAGGACAGCAATAATGCACTTCCTGAATATGTTCTTCTTTGACATTTATCCGTACATCGCCGGGACGGTGTTCCTCGTCGGCAGCTGGCTGCGCTACGACTATGGGCAGTACACCTGGCGCGCGGCCTCCAGCCAGATGCTGGACCGTAAAGGGATGAATCTGGCTTCGAACCTGTTTCATATCGGGATTCTCGGGATCTTTGCCGGCCACTTTCTCGGTATGCTGACGCCGCACTGGATGTACGAATCCTTCCTGCCGATCGACGTGAAGCAGAAGATGGCGATGATTGCGGGCGGCGCCTGCGGCGTGATGACGCTGGTGGGCGGCCTGCTGCTGCTCAAGCGTCGTCTGCTGAGCCCGCGCGTTCGCGCCACCACCACCGGCGCGGATATTCTGATCCTCTCCCTGCTGATGGTGCAGTGCGCGCTGGGCCTGCTGACTATTCCATTCTCCGCTCAGCATATGGACGGTAGCGAAATGATGAAGCTGGTGGGCTGGGCGCAGTCGGTGGTGACCTTCCACGGCGGCGCTTCACAGCATCTGGACGGCGTGGCGTTTATTTTCCGCGTGCACCTGGTGCTGGGCATGACGCTGTTTGTGCTGTTCCCGTTCTCCCGTCTGGTGCATATCTGGAGCGCGCCGGTCGAGTACCTGACGCGCAAATACCAGATTGTTCGCGCCCGTCGCTAATTCGCTGTTTTGATACCAACCCCGCCTTGGCGGGGTTTTTTTTCGCACCAGCCAAGATTGTTGCCTGCCGCAGCCAACAGGATCAGCGCGCCGCCGAACAACTGGATCAGGTTTAGCGAATGGCCAAATACCCGGTTATCGACAACGATCGCCACGACGGGATAGATAAATGACAGCGAGCCGATAATAGGGGTGGGAAGCTTCTGTATCGCGCTGTACAGCAGTTGATACATTACGCCGGTATGCACGATCCCCAGCGTTAATAGCATCACCCATGGGAAAGGAGGCGTGAGCGACGGCATATGCGCCAGCGGTAAAAGCATTACCACGCCGGTGAGCACCTGAATAAAGGCAATATGCTGCGGCGCGAGGGATTTGAGCTTGCGGGTAATTATTGCCGTGAGCGCGTAGAAGAAGGCCGCGCCCAGCGCGAGGCCGATACCGGCGAGCCAGTCGGCGCCACGAGCGCCGGTTAACTCCGTGGAGAGCAAAATGACCACGCCGCCAAAGGCGAGGAACAGCCACCCCCATTTCACCAGGCTGACGCGCTCACCGAAAAGCATCCCCATCAATACCAGCATAAACGGCTGGGTGTTATACACCACGGTAGAAAGACCAATAGAGATCCGTTCATAGGCGGCGAAGAGCAGGAGCCAGTTCACCACTAAGGCCACGCCGCCGAGAATAGCCAGCAGCAGCGTAATGCGGGTGAGTGGGCTAAACGGTTTTCGACTCATCCGAATAAAAATAAACAGTGCAATAGCCCCGATAAGACAGCGCCAGAATACGACTTCGGTCACCGGCAGGCCGGAAAGTAAAACAAACGCGCCAATCGATCCGGAAATTAACATCGCCAGGCTCATTTGCCAGACGCCTTTATGTAAATCACGCATCATCCACCTCCTGATTAATGACGCTATTGTTGAAAATTGCTGTCGGCTTTTACAGGGGTGATATAAGGTTGAAAACGTAAATGGCTTTTTAAAATTAGGTGAAAATGATGGATAACCTTATTGATGATATCGACCGACAAATTTTAGCCTGTCTGGTGGAGGATGCGCGCGTCTCGCTGAAGGTGCTGAGCGGTCATATTGGCCTGACCTCGCCCAGCACGGCGGAGCGTCTGAAAAGGCTTGAGGAGCGCGGGGTGATTCAGGGTTACGGCGCGCGGGTGAATCTTGCGGCGTTAGGCTATACGCTGCAGGCGCTGGTGCGGGTTCGCCCATTGCCTGGGTTGTTACATAAAGTGGATAAGTACATTCAGGCGATGCCGGAGTGCATTGAAAGCGACAAAGTGACCGGCGAGGATTGCTTTGTCATCAGGCTGGTGGTGCGGTCGATAGAGCAGTTGGATACGCTGCTCGATGGCCTGGCGGAGCATGCCCAGTGCAATACCTCTATCGTGAAGAGTTCGCCGGTCAAGCGCCGGCTGCCGCCGATGTAGCCGTGCGTCGCCGGGTGGCGGCAGAGTCTTACCCGGCCTACGACAAGGCAACGACATAACGGGTGGCAATGTATTTTTCAGGGATAATTAAGCTACAGAAGAAATGATGGTGGTGGGGGAAGGATTACTCGTCGCGCTGCGCCTCGCCCTTCGGGTCGTTGCCTGCGGCAACGCTTTCTCGCTTCGCTCGAATCGAACCTTAGTCGAAGCTTCTCATCCTTCCCACATGGGATGAATACGGGGCGCTGAGCGAAGTGTGAATTTAAAACGATATACAAGTGATGGTGGTGGGGGAAGGATTCGAACCTTCGAAGTCGATGACGGCAGATTTACAGTCTGCTCCCTTTGGCCGCTCGGGAACCCCACCAGGGGTAATTTAAATTTTGAGGTCAAGCTGAGAGATGGTGGTGGGGGAAGGATTCGAACCTTCGAAGTCGATGACGGCAGATTTACAGTCTGCTCCCTTTGGCCGCTCGGGAACCCCACCACGGGGTAATGCTTAATACTGGCCTGCTTCCTTATCGGTAAGCGGGGCGCATCATATCAAATGACGCGCCACTGTAAAGTATTCCTTTGATAAAAATAAACTGGTTGCCTGATTTTTATGCGTAAAGACGCAAAGCTAACCAGCTAATTTCATTATCGATTAAAGAATAATCGTCCGGTTACCGTAAACAAATACCCGCTGAGCAAGAACCTGATACAGCGCGCGGCTCAGAACGTTTTTCTCGACGTCGCGTCCAGCGCGCATCATATCTTCCGCAGTGTAGGTATGATCGACGTGAATGACATCCTGCATAATGATTGGACCTTCATCCAGATTATCGTTCACGTAGTGTGCGGTGGCGCCGATGATCTTCACCCCGCGGTCATAAGCCTGGTGATACGGACGCGCGCCGATAAAAGCAGGCAAGAATGAGTGGTGGATATTAATAATTTTATTCGGGAAGCGAGAGACAAACTCGGGGGTCAATACCCGCATGTATTTCGCCAGCACGACGTAATCTGGTTCAAGCGCGGCGATAGCGTCGCCCATCTTTTTATCATGCTCTTCGCGGGTTAACCCCTCATGGCTCACCAGCTGGAAGGGAATATCAAAGCGTTCTACCAGCGAGCGCAGAGTTTCGTGATTGCCGATGACGGCGGCGATTTCTACGTCCAGCCCGCCATAGTTGGCTTTCATCAGCAGATCGCCGAGGCAGTGCGCTTCTTTGGTGACCAGAATGACGACCCGACGGCGTCCTGCCGGGTTGAGCTCACGAATTGAACCTTCCGGCAGCGCGCTGTCGAGGTCAGCCAGGAGAATGGAATCATTGAAAATACCCTCGAGCTCGGTACGCATAAAGAAGCGGCCGGTCCGGTGGTCAACGAACTCATTGTTCTGCACGATGTTAAGTTCGTGCTTGTAGCAGATATTCGTGATACGCGCGATGAGGCCTTTCTGATCAGGGCAAATGGTGCGTAGTACTTTACGTTGTAGTGAATGCATCGCGGGGAAAATCCTGTAGTGTTTGCTATTCCTGCTGCTGGCTTACTGGCCGCAGCATTTTTTAAATTTTTTACCTGAACCGCAAGGGCAGGGATCGTTACGACCGATTAGCGGTCGCGTGCCGTCAATATAATACCACTGTCCGTTTTCTTTTAAGAATCGGGATCGTTCAATAATGGCCCCGGAGCGGTTATCGTCAGCGTAACGAGCGATAAAGCTGACGAAGCCCTCATCGGGGCTCTTGCCTTTATCGGCGGCAAAGACGGTGAGACCATGCCACTGCGTGCGGGTAAAACCGTTTTCAAGGTCAGCGCGAAACTGCTGCGCCTGGCAGGAGGGATGCCAGGTTTTAATCAGATAGTCGGCGTCTTTCATTACAAACGCGCTATAGCGGGAGCGCATCAGCTGTGACGGATCGGGCGCCAGCTGCGCGCCAGCCAGATAACGCTGACAACATGAGCTATACTCCAGAGCGCTGCCACAGGGGCATAATGGCGACAAAACGGCCTCCATGGGTAAAAGAGAGACGGCGCTATGCCGCCAAAGCGCATTATGTTAACTGAGGTATGGCGATGATGCCATGCCCGGAGTGGAAGGATATGTTTCGGCACTAATGAGAAAGCTTAAAATTGGATTGGCGCTAGGGGCTGGCGCCGCTCGGGGATGGTCGCATATCGGCGTGATTAATGCGTTACGGCGGACGGGTATCGACATTGATGTTATCGCAGGGTGCTCAATTGGCTCACTGGTAGGGGCGGCGTACGCCTGCAACCGACTTCCGGCGCTGGAGAAATGGGTCTGCTCCTTTAGCAACTGGGATGTCCTGAAATTAATGGATCTTTCCTGGCAGCGGGGCGGCCTGCTGCGGGGCGAGCGCGTATTTAGCCAATACCGTAAACTCATGCCCGTCAGCGAGATTGAGCGCTGCGAGCGCCGGTTTGCGGCGGTCACCACGAATTTAAGCACCGGTCGCGAACTGTGGTTTACGGAAGGGGATCTGCATCTGGCGATCCGTGCGTCCTGTAGCATGCCTGGCCTGATGGCGCCGGTGATACATAATGGCTACTGGCTGGTGGATGGCGCGGTGGTGAATCCGGTGCCGGTATCGCTGGCTCGGGCAATGGGCGCAGATATTGTCATTGCCGTTGATTTGCAGCACGATGCGCATCTGATGCAGCAGGATTTGTTATCCATGGAGGTGCCGCATCCGGAGAGCGAAGAAGATTTCTCGTGGCATTCACGGTTGCGTTCTCGCCTGGCGCGTATGACTTCGCGACGGGTGACGAGAGCGCCAACGGCGATGGAAATCATGTCGACGTCTATTCAGGTTCTGGAGAATCGCCTCAAGAGAAACCGCATGGCGGGCGACCCGCCTGATATTCTGATTCAGCCCTTTTGCCCGCAAATCTCCACGCTTGATTTCCATCGGGCTGGCGAAGCTATCGCCGCCGGGCATCTGGCAGTGGAAAAGAAAATGGATGAACTATTACCTTTAGTGCGTACCTCCGTGTAGCGCATTTGATGCATACTTAAGTAAATTCTGACAGGCGGTAGTGTGAATATCATGCCACTATTAAATTATCGTCAGTCAGGGGAGAGATCATGACGCAGCCATTGGCGGGAAAACAGATTCTGATAGTTGAAGACGAACCCGTTTTCCGCTCTCTTATGCACACTTGGTTGGCTTCACTTGGCGCGACCATCGTCCAGGCGGAAGATGGTGTGGATGCGCTGCAAAAAATGGCCGAGTCCAAACCCGATTTGATGATTTGCGATATTTCAATGCCGCGAATGAACGGTCTGCAGCTGGTAGAGCATGTGCGTAACCAGGGCGAGCAGTTGCCGATTCTGATGATTTCAGCGACGGAAAACATGGCGGACATCGCCAAAGCGTTGCGCCTGGGCGTTCAGGATATTCTGCTCAAACCGGTAAAAGATTTCGATCGCCTGAGAGAAACCGTTTATGCCTGCCTCTATCCCAATATGTTTAATTCACGTGTTGAAGAAGAAGAGCGCCTGTTTGAGGACTGGGATGCGCTGGTTAGCGATCCTACCGCGGCGTCAAGGCTGCTACAGGAGCTCCAGCCGCCGGTGCAACAGGAAATGTCACGTTGCCGGATTCACTATCGGCAGCTTGTCTCCGCCGATAAGCCTGGATTAGTGCTGGATATTGCGCCGCTATCAGAAAACGATCTGGCGTTTTATTGTCTGGATGTCACACGAGCAGGTGATAATGGGGTCCTGGCAGCCTTATTGCTGCGCGCGCTGTTCAATGGGTTGCTGCAGGAACAGCTTGCCCATCAGGGTCAGCGTTTACCAGAGATGGGCAGCCTGTTAAAACAGGTTAACCAATTGCTGCGGCAGGCTAATTTACCGGGGCAATTTCCATTATTGGTAGGGTATTACCACAGTGGCTTGAAAAATTTAATTTTAGTCTCTGCGGGTTTGAATGGCACGCTGAATACGGGGGAGCACCAAATTCAGATTAGTAATGGCGTTCCGTTGGGGACATTAGGTAATGCATATCTTAACCAAATTAGTCAACGCTGTGCATCATGGCAGTGCCAAATTTGGGGGGCTGGCGGACGTTTACGCCTGATGTTGACTACGGAGTGAACAATTGTACTTATTTTTAGGCTCGCGGGATTACCACGCGATCTTTTGTGGTGGTACTATCGCCGGGTTTAATGCGTAAAATTCCTAATTCGAAGATATCTAATCCTTTTCGGAACAGGTTTGTCTGATCAGGCTGATATACTCGATACCATATTATTAACGAGAAGTTTAAAAAACGAACAGTCCAGGAGATTTCAATGGCTGCGCTTAATTCAAAAGTAAGAAAAGCTGTCATCCCGGTTGCGGGATTAGGCACCAGGATGTTGCCCGCTACTAAGGCTATTCCGAAAGAAATGCTGCCGCTGGTAGATAAGCCATTAATTCAATATGTTGTTAACGAATGTATTGCCGCCGGGATTACTGAAATTGTTCTGGTTACGCACTCTTCGAAAAACTCTATCGAAAACCATTTCGATACCAGTTTTGAACTGGAAGCGATGCTGGAAAAACGCGTAAAACGCCAGCTGCTGGAGGAAGTACAATCTATTTGTCCGCCGCACGTAACTATTATGCAAGTGCGTCAGGGGCTGGCTAAAGGTTTGGGTCACGCTGTGCTTTGCGCGCACCCGGTTGTGGGTGATGAGCCGGTCGCGGTCATTTTACCGGACGTTATTCTTGATGAATATGAATCCGATCTGTCTCGCGACAACCTGGCCGAAATGATGGCTCGTTTTGATGAGACCGGCGCAAGCCAGATCATGGTTGAACCGGTTGCTGACGTCACCGCGTACGGCGTTGTCGATTGCAAAGGCCTGGCCCTGCAGCCGGGTGAGAGCGTGCCGATGGTTGGTGTCGTTGAGAAACCGAAAGCGGACGTGGCGCCATCTAATCTGGCGGTTGTCGGCCGCTACGTGCTGAGCGCGGATATTTGGCCGCTTCTGGCAAAAACGCCTCCGGGAGCCGGGGATGAGATTCAGCTGACCGATGCCATCGATATGCTGATCGAAAAAGAAACGGTAGAAGCCTATCATATGAAAGGCAAGAGCCACGACTGCGGTAATAAACTGGGCTATATGCAGGCTTTTGTTGAATATGGCGTACGCCACAAGTCGCTGGGCGAAGAATTTAAAGCCTGGCTGGAAAAAGCCGTAGCGAAGTAATCGTTCGTGACAGAATGCGAAACCGGGAGCGAAATTCGTTTCCCGGTTTTTTTATGCCCGACCGGGACCGGTCCCGAATAACGGATAAAAAAAATCCCGCCGAAGCGGGATTTTTAAACGGATACGATAGCTTATTACAGCAGGAAATCGTCCAGGGATTTACCTTGCTCATCCATCGCTTTCTTGATCACTGCCGGAGTACGACCCTGACCAGTCCAGGTTTTAGTTTCGCCATTCTCGTCAACGTAGCTGTATTTAGCCGGACGTGCAGCGCGCTTGGTTTTCGTTCCTGCTTTAACTGCAGCCATGGTGCTCAGCAGTTCATTAGGATCAATACCGTCTGCAATCAGCATTTCACGGTATTGCTGCAGTTTACGAGTGCGTTCTTCAATTTCCGCAGCCGCAGCGCTTTCTTCTTCACGACGTTCGTTAACGACAACTTCTAATTTTTCCAGCATTTCTTCGAGCGTTTCAAGGGTGCATTCTCTTGCCTGCGCACGAAGAGTACGGATGTTGTTCAAAATTTTAAGTGCTTCGCTCATTGTAGTAATCTCAAACTTATATTGTGGGGTGGTTTGTTGGACTAATAATAGAGCGATAAATTCAGATGTGCAATAGGGGAGAATGTAAGGAAGTCAAAATAACTTGTTATTTGTCTCGGGAATTAATTCATTTAACTTAAATTTTATGTGCGGGTTCACATCTTTTTTGCTTATAGGATGGCGGAAGGCATTAGCTAAAACCCTGAGATAGTATGCTTTTTCCGACGCGCGGTGGGGAAAATTATACTGTGTATGGATAAATATCTTTGTGGGTATTAGCGCAGCAGCGGCGATGATGTTTAATATAAAACACTTGTCCACAGCGGTTATAGCTATCAGAAAATGCTCGATAAGCACAAAAGGGCAATAGTGACGTCAGCGTGGCCGCTTGGGTCGCACCAATAGCAGGCATTACCATTCAATTAAGAGGCTTAATCTTTCGGGTATCCACACCGTGAACATTACCGGCAATACCCACACGGAGAGGGCTGATAGTAGGTGAATATATGATACAATTTTACGGCAAAAAAACACATTGATTGGGGTTACGCGGCCGATGGCACAACTTTATTTCTACTATTCAGCAATGAATGCAGGCAAGTCTACCGCTCTGTTGCAGTCTTCATACAATTACCAGGAGCGAGGGATGCGCACGCTGGTTTATACCGCGGAGATTGATGACCGCTTTGGTTCGGGGAAAGTGAGTTCAAGGATTGGCCTCTCATCGCCCGCGCGGTTGTATAATACTCAGACGGCGTTATTTGCAGACATTGCGGCAGAACATAAGCGTCAGCCGATTCACTGCGTATTAGTTGATGAGAGCCAGTTCCTGACCCGTGAGCAGGTACGCGACCTGTCTGAGGTGGTGGACCAGCTTGATATTCCGGTGTTGTGTTATGGGTTGCGAACAGATTTTCGCGGCGAACTTTTTACGGGCAGCCAATATTTGCTGGCGTGGTCCGATAAGCTGGTTGAATTAAAAACTATCTGTTTCTGCGGTCGTAAGGCGAGTATGGTTTTGCGCCTCGATCAGGAAGGGCGCCCGTACAATGAAGGGGAACAGGTCGTGATTGGCGGTAATGAACGTTATGTCTCGGTATGCCGTAAGCATTATAAAGAGGCGCTGAGCGAAGGTTCTCTGACCGCTGTACAGAACAAACAGCACATTTGCTAACCCTCCCCGCCAAACCCTCTCAGGCGCTTTTACAGCGCCTTTTTTTCCATCGCTAAGCTTAGCGCCTGGATTATACGTTTCGTCTGTCTGAGGCGATTTGTCGGCTGCTGAACGGCGGATAAAAAAAGCCCCATCAAAAGATGGGGCTTCGCGTCACTGACTTTACAGCTGTTGGATTAAGCGGATTTTTTCGCTTTCTTCTCTGCTTTAGCCGGTGCGGCTTCTTTTTTCTCTTCCACACCGCCTTCAACGTAGTTACGTCCGTAGAAGGTATCCAGCAGAATCTGTTTCAGCTCGGCGATCAGCGGGTAGCGCGGGTTTGCGCCGGTGCACTGGTCGTCAAAAGCGTCTTCAGACAGCTTATCAACGTGGGCCAGGAAGTCAGCTTCCTGCACGCCAGCTTCGCGGATAGACTTAGGAATACCCAGTTCAGCTTTAATTTCGTCCAACCAGCCAAGCAGTTTTTCGATTTTCGCTGCGGTGCGGTCACCCGGAGCAGTCAGACCCAGATGGTCAGCGATTTCAGCGTAGCGACGACGAGCCTGCGGACGGTCGTACTGGCTGAAGGCCGTCTGTTTGGTCGGGTTGTCGTTAGCGTTATAACGAATCACGTTGCTGATCAACAGGGCGTTCGCCAGACCGTGAGGAATGTGGAACTGAGAGCCCAGTTTGTGCGCCATTGAGTGACATACGCCCAGGAAGGCGTTCGCAAACGCGATACCGGCGATGGTCGCAGCACTGTGTACACGCTCACGCGCTACCGGGTTTTTAGACCCTTCATGGTAGGACGCCGGCAGGTTTTCTTTCAGCAGCTTAAGCGCCTGCAGAGCCTGACCGTCAGAGAACTCGGAAGCCAGTACGGAAACGTAAGCTTCCAGGGCATGCGTCACGGCATCCAGACCACCGAAAGCACACAGTGACTTCGGCATTTCCATAACCAGGTTGGCGTCAACAATCGCCATGTCCGGAGTCAGCGCATAGTCTGCCAGCGGATATTTCTGACCGGTTGCGTCATCGGTAACCACGGCGAACGGCGTAACTTCAGAACCGGTGCCGGAAGTCGTGGTGATCGCCACCATCTTCGCTTTGACGCCCATTTTCGGGAACTTGTAGATACGTTTACGGATATCCATAAAGCGCAGCGCCAGTTCTTCGAAGTGGGTTTCCGGATGTTCGTACATGACCCACATAATTTTCGCAGCATCCATCGGGGAGCCGCCGCCCAGCGCGATAATCACGTCTGGTTTGAAGGAGTTGGCCAGCTCAGCGCCTTTACGTACGATGGTCAGGGTCGGGTCAGCTTCAACTTCAAAGAAAACTTCCGTTTCTACGCCAGCGGCTTTCAGCACAGAAGTGATCTGGTCTGCATAGCCGTTGTTGAACAGGAAGCGGTCGGTCACGATCAGCGCGCGTTTGTGACCATCAGTAATCACTTCATCCAGCGCGATTGGCAGTGAGCCACGACGGAAGTAGATAGATTTCGGAAGTTTGTGCCACAACATGTTTTCAGCTCGCTTAGCAACGGTTTTCTTGTTGATCAGGTGCTTAGGACCAACGTTTTCCGAGATGGAGTTACCACCCCATGAACCACAACCCAGAGTCAGGGAAGGTGCGAGTTTGAAGTTATACAGGTCACCGATACCACCCTGAGAAGCCGGGGTGTTGATCAGGATACGCGCGGTTTTCATCAACTGGCCGAAGTAAGCAACGCGTTCTGGCTGGTTGTCCTGGTCGGTATACAGGCAGGAGGTGTGGCCGATGCCGCCCATTGCTACCAGTTTTTCAGCTTTATCAACTGCGTCTTCGAAATTCTTCGCACGATACATCGCCAGCGTCGGAGACAGTTTTTCGTGGGCAAACGGTTCGCTTTCATCAACGTCGGTAACTTCACCAATCAGAATTTTGGTGGAAACAGGGACGGTGAAGCCAGCCAGCTCAGCGATTTTATACGCTGGTTGACCAACGATCGCGGCGTTCAGCGCGCCGTTTTTCAGGATGATGTTCTGCACAGCCTTCAGTTCCTGGCCCTGCAGCAGATAGCCGCCGTGGCTGGAGAAACGTTCGCGAACGGCATCGTATACGGAATCAACAACCACAACGGACTGCTCAGAAGCACAAATAACGCCGTTATCGAAGGTTTTTGACATCAGTACGGAAGCGACAGCACGCTTGATATCAGCCGTTTCGTCGATGACAACCGGGGTGTTACCCGCACCAACGCCGATGGCAGGTTTACCGGAGCTGTACGCCGCTTTAACCATGCCTGGACCGCCGGTCGCGAGGATCAGGTTGATATCCGGGTGGTGCATCAGCGCGTTCGACAGTTCTACGGAAGGCTGGTCAATCCAACCAATCAGATCTTTCGGCGCACCGGCAGCGATCGCAGCCTGCAGGACGATGTCAGCAGCTTTATTGGTTGCATCTTTAGCACGCGGATGCGGAGAGAAGATGATGGCGTTACGCGTCTTCAGGCTGATCAGAGATTTAAAGATCGCAGTTGAAGTCGGGTTAGTGGTTGGGACGATACCGCAGATAATACCAATCGGTTCAGCGATGGTGATCGTACCGAAGGTGTCATCTTCAGACAGGACACCGCAGGTCTTTTCATCTTTATAGGCGTTATAGATGTATTCAGAAGCAAAGTGGTTTTTGATCACTTTATCTTCGACGATACCCATGCCGGATTCGGCAACGGCCATCTTCGCGAGAGGGATTCGAGCATCAGCAGCGGCCAGAGCGGCGGCGCGGAAGATTTTGTCGACTTGTTCTTGAGTGAAACTGGCATATTCACGCTGGGCTTTTTTTACGCGCTCTACGAGTGCGTTAAGTTCAGCGACATTAGTAACAGCCATAATGCTCTCCTGATAATGTTAAACTTTTTTAGTCAATCAGTAGCTCGATTCGACAGTATAGACATTGTGTTAACGGCTTGCATGTAAATGTTAACGTAAAGAATTTTGTGCTTCTGACTTCACCGATTGACTAAAAAAGCTTTGCTTTATTCTTTCAGGTACCGCTGTTTTGCCTCCTCGCTGGATGTAAACAAGGTTACTCACTTCTGGGTACAATTTATGTGATCTAAATCAATAATCAGCCAAGCTGATACCTTTCAGCAGGTCGTTTTTTGACCTGTTTGATCAAGTGTAATGATTAGGTATGCTAATTAAAGGATTAAATAGCATTGCGGAAACAAATAAGTAACATCCGAGCGTAATTATGAGCTTATGCGTCAGCAGAGATGAATTATGCCATCAAACAGCGTATCTTCTCGCGGATATTTTATGCTGGTAACTATCAACAGCCATTTTTAATGATGCTGCGGAGCGCCCTGTGATTCAGTCGATGTTTGATTTTTCAGCTTACTTTAAATTTTTTATTGGATTATTTGCGCTGGTCAACCCGGTAGGCATTATCCCGGTCTTTATTAGCATGACCAGCTACCAGACGGCTGCGGTGCGTAACAAAACCAACCTGACAGCCAACCTGTCGGTGGCCATTATCCTGCTCACGTCGCTATTTTTAGGTGACGCGATTCTGCAGGTCTTCGGGATTTCCATCGATTCATTCCGTATTGCTGGCGGAATTCTGGTCGTCACTATCGCCATGTCGATGATCAGCGGCAAGCTTGGGGAGGATAAACAGAACAAACAAGAAAAATCAGAAACGGCCATTCGCGAAAGTATCGGCGTTGTTCCGCTGGCGCTGCCTCTGATGGCGGGACCCGGCGCCATCAGCTCAACCATTGTCTGGGGAACCCGCTACCATAGCGTCGCCCATTTTGTCGGATTTTCAGTGGCGATTGCTCTTTTTGCGCTGTGCTGCTGGGGGATTTTCCGTATGGCCCCCTGGCTGGTTCGCCTGCTTGGCCAAACCGGCATTAACGTGATTACCCGTATCATGGGGCTGCTGCTGATGGCGCTTGGGATCGAGTTCATCGTTACCGGGATTAAGGCGCTCTTTCCTGGCCTCGTGAATTAACCAGCGTCCGACTCGCGGGACAATCTGTTCCGCGTTTGCTCATTATCGGCAAAACATATTAAAAAAAGTGATTTTCCGCCCTGCAATACGCTTTTCTAATGCTTTGTCATTACTGTTTATTATCAAGAATTTACCCATTCCCCTCGTCACCATCGCGGCTTTTTACCCACATTAATTACTGTTATTTTCTTCACATCATTCTCTGGTGCTTGCCGTCTGATAATCGAAATGATATTAGTAATTTCCCCTATGAAGCAGATGAATGTGCTAAATAATAAGCGATTGTTAAATTTTCGTACAAAAAAGCAGCTGTTCGGCGCGGGATGACGCATAGCGTGAGGGATTTATCACAATCCTTTGATAGTAATAAGATTAATAAACTTGGCCGTGCGAATAAGGGAATAAAACTCCGCCGCCTGCGGGCCACAAAAGAGAATTCGGTAACATATTTGCAAATTGCATTGGCGGACAATAAAGCGTTTTGGTACTTTCCGGCGTGATCTTTGGCGGAATACCTACGCAAATGAGAATTTTTATTATATAGCCCCTCGGGACTAAAATTGCCTCCGGACAGGGGGGTAAGAATCGACGTCAAGGTTGCCGTTTGAGCGGCCGTAATAAATAAGTCGGTGATAGCAAGCAGTACTCTCTGACAGCAGCATAAACTCCTGCACTGTTCAGAATCCAGAAAAGAGAAAACAGGCTGGTTAAATAACCAGTAATTATAATGATTGGAGTAACAAACACATGACCATCATCACGAAAAAAAGCCTGGTAGCCGCAGGAGTACTCTCTGCGTTAATGACCATCAACGCCGCCGTTGCGGCAGATGTACCGGCAGGGGTACAGCTGGCGGACAAACAAACGCTGGTACGTAACAACGGCTCCGAAGTTCAGTCCCTCGATCCGCATAAAATTGAAGGCGTGCCGGAGTCCAATATTAACCGCGATTTGTTTGAAGGGCTGCTGGTAAGCGACCTCGACGGTCATCCGGTCGCGGGCGTTGCGGAAAAATGGGACAACAAAGATTTTAAAGTCTGGACCTTCCATCTACGTAAAGATGCAAAGTGGTCCGACGGCACGCCGGTTACGGCACAAGATTTCGTTTATAGCTGGCAGCGCCTGGCGGATCCGAAAACCGCTTCTCCTTATGCAAGCTATCTGCAGTATGGTCATTTAGCCAATATTGACGACATTATCGCCGGGAAAAAACCAGCGACCGATCTGGGCGTAAAAGCGCTTGACGATCATACCTTTGAAGTGACCCTTAGCGAACCGGTGCCGTACTTCTACAAACTGCTCGTTCACCCATCCGTTTCGCCGGTACCTAAATCCGCCATTGAGAAATTCGGTGACAAATGGACCCAGCCGGCCAATATCGTCAGCAATGGCGCGTATAAATTAAAAGATTGGGTTGTGAACGAACGCATTGTTCTGGAGCGTAATACCAACTACTGGGATAACGCCAAAACCGTGATTAATCAGGTCACCTTCCTGCCGATTTCTTCAGAAGTCACCGATGTTAACCGCTACCGCAGCGGTGAAATCGATATGACCTATAACAACATGCCGATCGAGCTGTTCCAGAAACTGAAAAAAGAGATCCCGAAGGAAGTTCACGTCGATCCGTATCTGTGTACTTATTATTACGAAATCAATAACCAGAAAGCCCCGTTTACCGATGTTCGCGTGCGTACGGCTCTGAAGATGGCGCTGGATCGCGACATTATTGTCAATAAAGTGAAGAACCAGGGCGACCTGCCAGCCTATAGCTACACGCCGCCTTATACCGATGGCATGAAGCTTATTGAGCCCGAGTGGTTCAAGTGGTCGCAGGAAAAACGTAACGAAGAAGCGAAAAAATTGCTGGCCGAAGCGGGCTATAGCGCTGATAAGCCGCTGACATTCAATCTGCTGTATAACACTTCCGATTTGCACAAAAAACTGGCTATCGCGGTGGCGTCCATCTGGAAGAAAAACCTCGGCGTAAACGTGAAGCTGGAAAACCAGGAATGGAAAACCTTCCTTGATAACCGCCATCAGGGCACCTTTGATATTGCGCGCGCCGGCTGGTGTGCGGACTATAACGAACCGACCTCCTTCCTCAATACGATGCTGAGCGACAGCTCAAACAACACATCACATTATAAGAGCCCGGCTTTCGACAAGATTATCGCTGAAACGCTGAAAACCAGCGACGAAGGGAAACGCGCGGACCTCTATGCGCAATCTGAGCAGCAGCTGGATAAAGACTCCGTCATCGTACCGGTCTTCTATTATGTCAACGCCCGCTTGGTTAAACCGTGGGTAGGTGGCTATACCGGCAAAGACCCGCTGGATAATACCTATACAAGAAATATGTACATTGTGAAGCACTAATGGCAATACGTGGGGCAGGCGTTAACGCTTGCCTCACGGTGTCTTATTTCATCGCACTATTAAAGGCACAGGCCAGAAGGTACGGGCAATGTTAAAATTCATCTTTCGTCGCTGTCTGGAAGCGATTCCGACGCTATTTATTCTTATTACTATCTCTTTCTTCATGATGCGCCTTGCACCGGGAAGCCCTTTTACCGGTGAACGTACGCTGCCGCCGGAAGTCATGGCGAATATTGAAGCAAAATACCATTTAAACGACCCCATCATGACCCAGTACTTCAATTACCTGAAGCAGCTGGCGCACGGTGATTTCGGTCCTTCCTTTAAATATAAAGATTACTCGGTTAACGATCTGGTCGCTTCCAGCTTCCCGGTGTCAGCCAAATTAGGCTTCGCCGCGTTTTTTCTGGCGGTTGTGCTTGGCGTGAGCGCCGGGGTGATTGCGGCTTTGAAGCAAAATACAAAATGGGATTTTGCCGTGATGGGGGTGGCAATGACCGGGGTGGTGATACCGAGTTTCGTGGTCGCGCCGTTACTGGTCATGATATTTGCTATCACCCTGCACTGGCTGCCGGGCGGCGGATGGAACGGCGGGGCGCTGCAATATATGATTTTGCCGATGGTCGCCCTGTCGTTGGCCTATATCGCCAGCATCGCGCGTATTACCCGTGGCTCTATGATCGAAGTTCTCCACTCTAACTTCATTCGCACCGCCCGGGCAAAAGGCTTACCGATGCGGCGCATTATTCTGCGCCATGCATTAAAGCCCGCGCTGCTGCCGGTGCTCTCCTATATGGGGCCCGCCTTTGTCGGCATTATTACCGGCTCAATGGTTATCGAAACCATCTATGGCCTGCCGGGAATCGGTCAACTGTTCGTCAACGGCGCGCTGAACCGCGACTACTCGCTGGTCCTTAGTCTGACCATTCTGGTGGGCGCATTGACCATTCTGTTTAACGCGATTGTTGACGTGCTGTACGCCGTTATCGATCCGAAGATCCGTTACTAACGCTGGGGTTCGCCATGATGTTAAGTAAGAAAAACAACGAGGCGCTGGAAAACTTCAGTGAAAAGCTGGAAGTCGAGGGACGCAGCCTCTGGCAGGACGCTCGCCGCCGCTTTATGCATAACCGCGCTGCCGTCGCCAGCCTGATTGTGCTGGTGATTATTGCGCTGTTTGTCACCATCGCGCCGATGGTATCGCAGTTTTCCTATTACGATACCGATTGGGGCATGATGTCCAGCGCGCCCGATATGGAGTCCGGGCACTACTTTGGTACCGACTCTTCCGGCCGCGACCTGCTGGTGCGGGTGGCGATTGGCGGGCGTATCTCATTAATGGTCGGCGTGGCTGCTGCGCTGGTGGCGGTGATTCTGGGAACGCTTTACGGGTCGCTTTCCGGCTATCTTGGCGGCAAAGTGGATTCGGTAATGATGCGTCTGCTGGAAATCCTCAACTCCTTCCCGTTTATGTTCTTCGTCATCCTGCTGGTGACCTTTTTTGGTCAGAATATCCTGCTGATTTTCGTTGCCATCGGGATGGTCTCCTGGCTGGATATGGCGCGTATCGTTCGCGGCCAGACCCTGAGCCTGAAGCGTAAAGAGTTTATTGAAGCTGCGCAGGTTGGCGGCGTTTCAACGGGCAATATCGTTATCCGCCATATCGTGCCTAACGTGCTTGGCGTGGTCGTGGTGTATGCCTCACTGCTGGTGCCGAGCATGATTTTGTTCGAATCCTTCCTGAGCTTCCTCGGCCTGGGTACCCAGGAGCCGTTAAGCAGCTGGGGCGCGCTGCTCAGCGATGGCGCCAACTCGATGGAAGTTTCGCCGTGGCTACTGCTGTTTCCTGCCGGTTTCCTGGTGGTAACGCTGTTTTGTTTTAACTTTATCGGCGATGGCCTGCGTGATGCCCTCGACCCGAAAGACCGCTAAGGAGCGCCGACATGAGTACGATGGAAACGGCGAAAGCGCCGCAGGCAGCACAACAATCCGGACTGCTTCTGGATGTGAAAGATCTCCGCGTCACCTTTGGTACTCCCGATGGTGATGTGACCGCGGTCAACGATCTCAATTTTAATCTGCGGGCAGGGGAAACCTTAGGCATCGTGGGCGAGTCCGGTTCCGGTAAATCGCAGACCGCTTTTGCGCTGATGGGCCTGCTGGCGGCGAACGGTCGCATCGGCGGTTCTGCGACCTTTAACGGTAAGCAGATCCTCAACCTTCCGGAGCGCGAACTGAATAAGCTGCGCGCCGAGCAGATCTCAATGATTTTTCAGGACCCGATGACCTCGCTGAATCCGTATATGCGGGTAGGGGAGCAGCTGATGGAAGTCCTGATGCTGCATAAAGCGTTGAGCAAAGCCGAAGCCTTTGAAGAGTCGGTGAAAATGCTGGACGCGGTCAAAATGCCCGAAGCGCGTAAACGGATGAAAATGTATCCGCACGAATTTTCCGGCGGCATGCGCCAGCGCGTAATGATTGCGATGGCGCTGCTGTGCCGGCCTAAGCTGCTGATTGCCGATGAGCCGACAACGGCGCTGGACGTGACCGTACAGGCGCAAATCATGACGCTGCTTAATGAGCTCAAGCGCGAGTTCAATACGGCGATCATTATGATTACCCACGATCTCGGCGTCGTCGCCGGGATCTGCGATAAGGTGCTGGTAATGTACGCCGGGCGTACGATGGAATATGGTCAGGCGCGCGACGTCTTTTATCAACCATCGCACCCTTATTCTATCGGTCTGCTCAATGCGGTGCCGCGGCTGGATGCGGAAGGCGATGCTCTGTTAACGATTCCGGGCAATCCGCCGAACCTGCTGCGGCTGCCGAAGGGCTGTCCGTTCCAGCCGCGCTGTCCGCATGCGATGGAAATTTGCAATAGCGCTCCGCCTCTGGAGGAGTTTGCACCGGGCCGCCTGCGCGCCTGCTTTCAACCGGTGGGGGATTTGCTATGAACGCCGTAACGGAACAAAGAAAAGTCCTGCTCGAAATCGCCGATCTGAAAGTGCACTTTGATATTAAAGACGGTAAACAGTGGTTCTGGCAGCCGTCGAAAACGCTGAAAGCGGTGGATGGCGTAACGCTGCGTCTGTATGAAGGTGAAACCCTGGGCGTGGTCGGCGAGTCCGGATGCGGAAAATCGACCTTCGCGCGCGCGATCATTGGTCTGGTCAAAGCCACCGACGGTAAAGTCGCCTGGCTAGGTAAAGATTTGCTGGGAATGAAGGCCGACGAATGGCGCGACGTGCGTAGCGATATTCAGATGATCTTTCAGGATCCGCTGGCGTCGCTAAACCCGCGCATGACTATCGGGGAAATTATCGCCGAGCCGCTGCGTACCTATCATCCGAAAATGCCGCGTCAGGAAGTTCGCGATCGCGTTAAGGCGATGATGATGAAAGTGGGGCTGCTGCCGAACCTGATTAACCGCTACCCGCATGAGTTCTCCGGCGGCCAGTGTCAGCGCATCGGTATTGCCCGTGCGCTCATTCTTGAGCCGAAGCTCATTATTTGCGATGAGCCGGTTTCGGCGCTGGATGTGTCGATTCAGGCGCAGGTAGTGAATCTGCTGCAGCAGCTGCAGCGTGAAATGGGACTATCGCTGATTTTTATCGCCCACGATCTGGCGGTGGTGAAGCACATTTCTGACCGCGTACTGGTGATGTATCTCGGGCATGCCGTGGAACTGGGCACCTACGATGAGGTGTACCATAATCCGCTGCATCCTTATACCAAAGCGCTGATGTCGGCGGTGCCGGTGCCGGACCCCGATAAAGAGAAGAATAAAACTATCCAACTGCTGGAGGGGGAATTGCCATCGCCGATTAACCCGCCGTCGGGATGCGTATTTCGCACGCGGTGCCCGATTGCCGGGCCGGAGTGCGCTAAGACGCGACCGGTGCTGGAGGGCAGTTTCCGACACGCGGTTTCCTGCCTGAAGGTAGACCCGTTATAATCTCTGGGGCTGACGCAGGTCAGCCCTTTTTTTAGCGAGGTTAACGTGGCTTTTCATATTCATGCCGCTCGTCTGCGGCTGTATCATTTACTCTTCGATCAAAACCGTCGCTCCGGCCGGCATTTTGAGGGATTCTGCGGCCTCTTTGCGCTGCTTAGCGTGCTGGTGATATTTATCGAGTCCGGATTGGGAACGCAATATCATCTGACGGTAGATGAATGGCATGTCTTTGTCTGGCTTGAGCTTATTGTCACCGCGGTTTTTACCTGCGAGTATATTCTGCGCATTATCAGTTGGCCGAATCCGCTAAAGTATATTTTCAGCTTTTGGGGAATTATTGATCTTGCCACTATCTTACCGCTCTACGTAATGTGGCTATGGCCTGAGATCAGTATTGAGTACGTGTTCGCCTGGCGGGCCATGCGCGCGATTCGCGCGCTGCGTATTCTTAAACTGCTGCGTTTTATGCCGTCGCTGAATATTTTCTGGACCGCCATCGTCAGCGCTCGCCACCAGTTGATCCTGTTCTACTCTTTTATTGCCATCGTGATGGTGATTTTTGGCGCCCTGATGTATCTGGTTGAGGGGCCGCGATATGGGTTTACTACGCTGAATGCGTCGGTTTACTGGGCGATTGTGACGATAACCACGGTGGGATATGGCGACATCACGCCGCATACGCCGCTCGGGCGAATTCTGGCCTCCATCCTTATCTTAATCGGCTACTCAATTATTGCGATTCCCACCGGCTTAATTACCACCCATATGACCACGACCTTTCAGAATCGCCGTACTCAGCGCATATGTTCGAATTGTCAGCATGCAAATCATGAAAAAAACGCCCGCTACTGCAACGCCTGCGGCAGTAAACTACCCGAATAAATAAAAAAGCCTGCTCTGGTTAAACCCGGCAGGCTTATTCTGTATCGTTATTTACTTAAGAAAGATTTTATTCGCGCCACAGGATATGACAGAGCTTGTGGTCTTTTTCACGGCACAGCAGCACGCGCGCAAAAATATCGTTAATCTCGCCGCCATCTTCATCGGCCAGGCCAATGACCACTTCCGCGAAGAAGTCAGGGTTGAGGTCAAAATCGACGTGCTCTTCCCAGTCAGGCGCCGGGTCAAAGAGCTCAGCGCCGCCGCGTTCTTCAAACTGCAGATTGAACAGAATGACATCCGCCGGGTCGAGGTTGTCGACGGCCAGCTCGAGGAAAATGTCGTAAGCCTGTTCAAGCGTTTCGTCTTCGGTCAGGCGATTGTTTAAATCCATATCCATGATTGCTACCCATTAAACATCTGATTGGCACGTTTTACAGCAACGGACTGAAGAAGTAAAACAGTCGCTCGGCGATCCGCTGCCACAGCGGACGTTTTAACCATAGCCTGGCGTCCAGCAGGCGCGAGCGGGAGATATAATCATCCTGCACCGCGGCCAGATCGCTGCCAAATCCGGCATCGTCAATCACCAGCGTAATCTCGAAGTTCAACCACAGGCTGCGCATGTCGAGGTTAACGGTGCCCACCAGGCTGAGCTCGCCGTCAACCAGCACGCTCTTGGTATGCAGCAGGCCGCCTTCAAACTGGTAGATCTTCACCCCGGCAGCCAGCAGTTCGGTAAAGAAGGCGCGGCTGGCCCAGCCCACCAGCAGCGAGTCGTTCTTGCGCGGCAGGATGATGCTGACATCGACGCCGCGCTGGGCGGCGGTGCAGATGGCATGCAGAAGATCGTCACTGGGCACAAAGTAGGGAGTCGTCATGATCAAATGCTCTTTGGCCGCGTAGGCGGCAGTGAGCAGAGCCTGATGGATCAAATCTTCCGGAAAGCCCGGGCCCGAGGCGATAGTGTGAATCGTGTGCCCGCTGGCCTCTTCGAACGGCATAATGTTCGCGTCCGGCGGCGGCGGTAAAATACGTTTACCGGTTTCAATCTCCCAGTCGCAGGAGTAGACAATGCCCATGGCTGTCGCTACAGGCCCTTCCATTCGCGCCATCAGATCGATCCACTGGCCAACGCCGGAGTCCTGCTTAAAGAAACGCGGATCAACCAGATTCATACTGCCAGTATAGGCAATATAGTTATCGATCATGACCATTTTACGGTGCTGACGCAGGTCCATACGGCGCAGGAAGACGCGCATCAGGTTGACCTTCAGCGCTTCGACGACTTCAATGCCGGCATTACGCATCATCGCGGCCCAGGGGCTGCGGAAAAAGGCCACGCTCCCGGCGGAGTCGAGCATCAGCCGGCAATGTACACCGCGTCTGGCCGCCGCCATTAATGATTCGGCGACCTGGTCGGCCATGCCGCCAGGCTGCCAGATATAGAACACCATCTCAATATTGTGCCGGGCGAGCTGGATATCGCGGATGAGCGCTTGCATGACGTCATCGGACTCGGTGAGCAGCTGGAGCTGGTTTCCTTTGACGCCACCAATTCCCTGACGGCGTTCGCAGAGTTTGAACAACGATTCGGCGACCGGGCTATTATCATCGGCAAAGATATGCTTGCAGGCTTTGAGATCTTTTAACCACTTGGCCGTCGAGGGCCACATGGCCCGCGCGCGCTCGGCGCGGCGTTTACCCAGATGCAGTTCGCCAAACGAGAGATAGGCGATAATTCCCACCAGCGGAAGAATATAAATGACAAGCAGCCAGGCCATCGCTGACGGGACCGCGCGTCTTTTCATTAATATCCGTAATGTTACACCGGCGATAAGTAGCCAGTAACCAAGTATAACCAGCCAGTTCACCACCGTGTAAAAGGTTGTCATAGATGAAAAATCCTTTTGAATGACTTGATGACATGAGTTTACGCATCAACATCCATCTGGCAAATAAAAACGCAGCGAAAGCGTTGGTTAGCCAGATTCATCGGTCTATAATGCAGGCTGTTTTCACTCGTAGAGTAGTTGTAATGAAGCGTAGTAGAACGGAAGTAGGGCGCTGGCGCATGCTTCGGCAGGTGAGCCGCCGTAAAGCACGCTGGCTGGAAGGCCAGTCGCGTCGTAATATGCGCATCCTCGCCATCAGAAAAGAGCTGGTTAAGCGGCAACGACACTCTCTGCTGTTCACCTTCTCTGAGTTTTGAGAGTCGAAACAAAAGGCACCGCTCGCGGTGCCTCTGTTTTTTGCCAACATTTGGTTCTTTAGAATACTTTTTTATACGGTTTTACAGATACTTTCTGATAAACCCCTGCGGCGATATACGGATCGTCATTGGCCCATGATTGCGCCGCTTCCAGTGATTCAAATTCCGCAATTACCGTTGAGCCGGTGAAGCCCGCCGCGCCGGGTTCATTACTGTCGACTGCGGGCATTGGGCCGGCGGTCAGTAAACGACCTTCATCATGTAATAATTGCAAACGCGCCAGGTGGGCGGGACGTACCGACGTCCGTTTTTCCAGAGAGTCGGCGATATCTTCAGCGTAGATAACGTAAAGCACGGCATGGCTCCTTATCAATAAATTGGCGAATCACGTTAAGTGAAACCGTCGTTGACTGCAATGCAAAGATGCTCACGATCCCCAGAATGCCACGTCCCGGCGGCTTTTTGTCATAAATCAGGGCAAATTTTGATACAAGCCAACAACCCTAGTTGAATATGATTGCTATTTGCATTTAAAATCGGGGCATCATTTTTCAACAGAAACGACTATGAGCGCAATGACCTTTGATTTACCTCGCCGCTTTCCGTGGCCCACGCTACTGTCTGTGGTTATCCACGGCGGTGTTGTCGCGGCGCTGCTCTATACTTCGGTACATCAGGTTATTGAACGGCCGTCACCCTCACAGCCCATTGAGATTACTATGGTGGCCCCGGCAGATCTGGAACCGCCTCAGGCGGCTCAGCCGGTCGTTGAACCCATCGTTGAACCGGAACCAGAGCCGGAACCGGAAGTGATTCCTGAACCGCCAAAAGAGGTGCCGGTCGTTATCCATAAACCGAAACCTAAACCGAAGCCAAAGCCTAAACCGAAGCCGGAAAAAAAGGTTGAGCAACCGAAGCGTGATGTCAAACCGGCGGAAACGCGCCCGGCCTCGCCGTTTGAAAATACAAATACGGCGCCAGCGCGCACCGCGCCGAGCACCTCAACCGCGAACGCTAAACCGACCGTCACGGCGCCGACCGGACCGCGGGCGTTAAGCCGTGGAGAACCGAGCTATCCTGCTCGTGCGCAGGCGCTGCGCATTGAAGGGAATGTTCGGGTTAAGTTCGACGTCACGGCGGAAGGGCGCGTGGATAACGTGCAGATCCTCTCTGCCCAGCCGGCCAATATGTTTGAGCGTGAAGTGAAAAACGCTTTACGTAAATGGCGCTATGAACCGGGTAAACCAGGAACCGGCATTACCATGACCATTCAGTTCCGCCTGAAAGGCGTACAAATCAGCTAATCCGCATAAGCAAGGCCCCTTACGGGGCCTTATCCATGAACACGTCATCAAGCGCTTTCTGCGCCGTCACCAGATGTTGTCCGCCAAACAGAATTGCGCGATTCAGCAGCGTATAGAGCTGGTAGATGGGTTGCCGCTCAAGAAACCCGGACGGTAGCGGCGAAACGGATTGATAGCCATCATAGATTTGCGGCGGCTGTTCCGGATGCAGCGGGAGCATCGCCAGATCGCATTCACGATCGCCCCAGTAGCAAGCGGGGTCGAAAATATAGGGTCCGTTTGGCCCAAGCGCGCAGTTACCGGACCATAAATCACCGTGGAGCAGCGACGGCTGCGGCTGATGATTGCTCAACCGCTGCTGAATAATATCAACAAGGCTATCGATATCGCCAAAATGCAGGCCTTTCTCGGCGGCGAGCTCGAGCTGCCAGCCGATGCGCTGTTCGGCAAAGAACGTGGACCAGCGACGCTGCCAGGCGTTCGGCTGGGGAGTCGTGGAAAGGTCATTGTCAAAATCCAGACCAAACTGCGGCTGATCGCTCCATTGATGCAAATGGGCGATTTGCTGGCCTAACAGGAAAGCGTTGTGCGCATCCAGCGGGCGAGGGGGGAGATATTCCATGACCAGAAAACTATAATCACGATCGCTGCCTACGGCAAAAACCTGCGGTACGTTCACGGTTTTACTTCGCGACAGCAGCTCAAGCTGGTCTGCCTCGGCCGTGAAGATGGGTAAAAGCTCACGTTCGTCGCATTTTACGAAGTAATCGCGTCCGCCAAAGCGTAAATGCCAGGCGGCGTGGATCTCTCCACCGGGTAGTTCGTTTCGCAGTTCGATTTCAGCTGCTTTGGTATGCAAATCGCTTAACAAATTGCTGATAGCTTGCCACATGCCGTCTCTCCCCATGTCTTCCAACATTTCATAAGGTTAGCGCATAACCCCGGCGTAAAATTCGAACTGACGCACAACTGAACGTTTTCCGTTGCGTCAATCGCACTTATTGAGCTTTTATCCACTCGCTGAATGTTGACACGGTGACGTCAACGGCTCTTCCCAGCGCGGTTTCGGCCAGACCCGCGCTTAACGCTTTAACTTCATCGGCATTCTGCATGGAAAGCAGGCCGAAGGTATTGGTGCCGAGCTCGTGGACGTTCCCTTCATCATCGTTTAAGACAAGGGTAAATCCGGCGCGAGTGAGATGATTACTGAGTTCGTTAATTTCCGTTAACGTCTCTTCGTGGAATCGAACCGTGACGACCCAGGCGGTAATTTCGCTACTCATTTTTCACCCCGTTGTTATCCATGGCATTTTTAGCATAGACCATCATGCTGATTTGGCGACTCCCTCCGTTTTGCCAGAGGGAGAGAAGGAGATTATAAACCGCGCAGATAATCGTAGATTTTTTGCGTATTTTCCTGCGAGCAAAGGCGGGTGCCCTGATTGATGGTGGCCGCGCTACCCGCCGCGACGCCAAAGCGAACCATATCTTCAAGCGAGGCATTTTCCGCCAGCCTTAAGGTCATCGCGCCAACCATGCTGTCACCGGCGCCGACGGTACTCTGGCTTTTCATCGGCGGCGGTACGACCTGAACGCTACCATCGGCGTCAACACCAAGCGCTCCCTGTGCTCCCAGGGAGACGACGACGCGCTGGACTTTGCCGGAACGAATTAACTCTTGCGCGGCGAGCCGCACATCATCCGGCTGGCTCAGATCCCGCTGGACCAGCGCGCTCAGCTCTTTCTGGTTCGGTTTAACCAGTTCAATATTGCCGACATCAAGCGCTGCGGCGAGAGCATCGCCGGAACTATCAACAATACAGCGCAATCCATGCCGCTGCGCGTTTTTCACCAGCTGCGTCAGGTTTTCGACGCTGATGCCCGGCGGCAGACTGCCGCTAATTACCAGCAGCGAGCCGGGGGCGATAGTGAGAACTTTTTCCTCAATGAGGCGGAGCTCATCCGCAGTTAATGCGGCGCCAGGCATCACGAAACGATATTGCTCGCCGCTGGCGTTCACATGAACGTGAAGATTCTGCCGCGTCCAGTCGTGAGTCTCTACCGTATCGACGGGAACGTGTTCATCCGTCAGCAGCGCTGTCAGGTGTTCACCCGTTGCGCCGCCGACGGGAAAGATAGCCGTGGCGCTGCCGCCAAGAAAAGTGATGGCTCGCGCCACGTTAATACCGCCGCCTCCGGGTTCAAATACGGGGGCGCTACAGCGTAGCTTGCCTTCCGGGTAAATTTGCGGGGTTTGCGTGGCGCTGTCGAGCGAGGGGGCTAACGTGAGCGTATAGATTTTGGTCATCCGGTTTCCTCCATAATACGAATTTAGCTGCTCTGATTTTAAGCATGGCACTTAAAGGAGGTAAGGGGAAGCGACGACTAGCTTATGCCCCGGTACCCCTTTTTATCTTTATGAAATAAAAATTGTTTTGCGAAGCGTCTTATACAAAAAACGAAAGAGTAATTGATTGCTAAGTTAATCGTGCTTTTTTATAATTTACTCCCTTTCTTAGGACCGGCTATTAGCGATCCTCGCGAAAGCTCCCGGGACCCTCCTGGTCTCCTTATAGGTTGTACGGACTTAAAATTAAATGAAGCTTTTGAAGACAGTACCCGCAGCGGTGATGCTGGCGGGAGGGCTCTTTGCGTCTGCGTGCGCAATGGCCGATGATTCCGTTTTTACTGTCATGGATGACCCTTCTTCTGCAAAAAAACCTTTCGAAGGTACTGTTAACGCCGGTTATCTGGCGCAGTCCGGCAATACGAAAAGTTCCTCAATGACCGCCGACTCCACGTTGACCTGGTATGGCGATACCACCGCATGGTCGCTGTGGGGAAATGCCAGCAATACGTCGTCAAACGATCAGCGCTCTTCGGAAAAGTACGCGGTGGGCGGACGTAGCCGTTATAACCTGACCGACCAGAATTATCTTTTTGGTCAGGCGAGCTGGCTGACGGATCGTTACAATGGTTATCAGCAGCGTGATGTGTTCACCGCGGGTTATGGTCGTCAGATCATGAACGGCCCGGTACACAGCCTGCGTTTTGAATTTGGTCCTGGCGTACGCTATGACGAGTATACCGATGGTGATAATGATACTCAGCCGTTGGGCTATGCTTCCGGTACCTACGCCTGGCAGATGACCGATAACGCCAAATTTACCCAAGGCGTCTCGGTATTCGGCGCTGAAGATACGACGCTGAACTCTGAAAGTGCGTTAAACGTTGCGATTAACGCGCACTTTGCCCTCAAAGTAGCCTATAACCTGACGTGGAACTCTGAACCGCCGTCATCGGCGCCGGAACATACCGATCGCCGCACCACGCTATCGCTCGGTTATAAAATGTAATATTTTCAGGCCGGATATTCCGGCCTGATTGTTTTAAATTTAGCAATAAGTGGCATTATTATTTTTGGTCTCTTGTTTTGTTTTTTATAAAAAGAAATGGTCTCCATAATTTCCTCATAATTGCTATTTTGCTGACAAATATGCAGTCAATTTGACACGAAAAGATAAATATTGGGTCGGACAAAAATGTGATCTGGATCTATACTGTTCAACACAGGCGGAGATAACGAATCCGTTCTATTATCTGCAACAAATAAGAGAATGACTATCATGAGAAATAGCAAAATCGCACTCGCGGCCGTGATGCTGTGCACGCTGTCTTTTGGCGCATTTGCCGCCGCTCCCGCACCGCAGCCGGGTAATCACGATCGTACGCCAGTGGGCATTGCCAAAGCGACCGATGTCGAAGCGGGCTCCAACATTGCTCCGGGCTCACAATCAACCGGACAGTCAATGAACGACGCGTTTGATGTTCATAAACTTGTCGCCGGCGAATGGTCCTGATATTTAAACACCATTCATAACTTCTCTTTTATTATTTCGTCAAGCAGTAAACCGGGTAATGCTGTACCGGTTTCGCTTTCAGCGTTTGGTGTTAAATCGTCATAATTTATGTGAAATCATAAATATTCTATATGCGTCATATCGCGCTGTCGTCGTTTCTTCCGATCTATCGCTGAAGCAATTATGCAGCGTTTGTTACGCCGCCCCGTTTTTTTTCCATCAACAATAACCATTTAGTCTTATGTGACTTTTATCACGCACTAATGATGTGTAAACTAACCCTTGGTGTTATCAACAGGCGGCTGCAGGTGGGGACGTGTCGGTGAACGAGCGTGCACATATTTTCGCAGAGTGAAGCGGGAACTGGGTCTGAACTTGTTGATAATTATGATTATATTGTTTTGTATGTGCTCTTTCGTGCGGGGCACCACTGCAAATAAGGACATGAAATGCCTGTAATTACGCTTCCTGATGGCAGCCAACGCCATTTTGATCACGCTGTGAGCCCGATGGACGTCGCTCTGGATATTGGCCCCGGTCTGGCGAAAGCCACTATCGCTGGTCGTGTCAACGGCGAGCTGGTTGACGCCTGTGACTTAATTGAAAACGACGCAACGCTCTCTATCATCACCGCGAAAGATGAAGATGGTCTTGAGATTATTCGTCACTCCTGTGCGCACCTTTTGGGGCATGCGATTAAACAGCTGTGGCCAAATACCAAAATGGCGATCGGCCCGGTTGTCGACAATGGTTTCTACTACGATGTCGATCTGGACCATACCCTGACCCAGGAAGATATCGACGCGCTCGAAAAACGTATGCATGAGCTCGCCGAGAAAAACTACGACGTTATTAAGAAGAAAGTCAGCTGGCACGAAGCGCGTGAAACCTTTGTGAAGCGTGGCGAGAGCTATAAAGTCTCTATTCTTGATGAAAACATTGCTCATGATGACAAGCCTGGCTTGTATCATCACGAAGAATATGTCGACATGTGCCGTGGGCCGCATGTGCCGAATATGCGTTTCTGCCATCACTTCAAACTGATGAAGACCGCTGGCGCCTACTGGCGCGGCGATAGCAACAATAAAATGCTGCAGCGCATCTACGGTACCGCCTGGGCAGATAAAAAAGCGCTGAATGCCTATCTGCAGCGCCTGGAAGAAGCCGCTAAGCGCGATCACCGTAAAATCGGTAAGCAGCTCGACCTGTATCATATGCAGGAAGAGGCGCCGGGTATGGTGTTCTGGCATAATGACGGATGGACTATCTTCCGCGAACTGGAAACTTTTGTGCGTTCTAAGCTGAAAGAGTACCAGTATCAGGAAGTTAAAGGCCCGTTTATGATGGACCGTGTGCTGTGGGAAAAAACCGGCCACTGGGACAACTATAAAGATGCGATGTTTACCACTTCTTCCGAGAACCGTGAATACTGCATCAAGCCGATGAACTGCCCGGGTCACGTGCAGATCTTCAACCAGGGCCTGAAATCCTACCGCGATCTGCCATTACGTATGGCTGAATTCGGTAGCTGCCATCGCAATGAGCCGTCAGGCGCGCTGCATGGCCTGATGCGCGTACGCGGGTTTACTCAGGACGATGCCCATATTTTCTGTACTGAAGATCAGGTTCGTGATGAAGTTAACGCCTGTATTCGTATGGTCTACGATATGTACAGCACCTTCGGCTTCGAGAAAATCGTCGTCAAGCTGTCAACTCGCCCGGAAAAACGCATCGGTAGTGATGAGACATGGGATCGTGCTGAAGCGGATCTGGCGGTGGCGCTGGAAGAGAACAATATCCCGTTTGAATATCAACTGGGTGAAGGCGCCTTCTACGGTCCGAAAATTGAATTTACCCTGTATGACTGCCTCGATCGTGCATGGCAGTGCGGTACTGTACAGCTGGACTTCTCCCTGCCGCAGCGTTTAAGCGCCTCCTATGTTGGCGAAAATAACGAACGACAGGTACCGGTAATGATTCACCGTGCGATTCTTGGTTCGCTGGAGCGCTTTATTGGCATCCTGACCGAAGAGTTCGCGGGCTTCTTCCCAAGCTGGCTTGCGCCGGTGCAGGTTGTGATCATGAATATTACTGATTCTCAGGCTGAATACGTTAACGAATTGACGCGTAAACTACAAAATGCGGGCATTCGCGTAAAAGCAGACTTGAGAAATGAGAAGATAGGCTTTAAAATCCGCGAGCACACTTTACGTCGTGTCCCTTACATGTTGGTCTGTGGCGACAAAGAGGTAGAAGCTGGCAAAGTTGCCGTGCGTACCCGTCGTGGCAAAGACTTGGGCAGCCTGGACGTAAATGAAGTTATCGAGAAGCTGCAACAAGAGATTCGCAGCCGCAGTCTAAAACAACTGGAGGAATAAGGTATTAAAGGCGGAAAACGAGTTCAAACGGCACGTCCGAATCGTATCAATGGCGAGATTCGCGCCCTGGAAGTTCGCTTAACAGGTCTGGAAGGCGAAGCTTTGGGTATTGTGAGTCTGAGAGAAGCTATCGAAAAAGCTGAAGAAGCTGGAGTAGATTTAGTTGAAATCAGCCCTAACGCCGAACCGCCAGTTTGTCGTATCATGGACTACGGCAAGTTCCTTTATGAAAAGAGCAAGTCTTCTAAGGAACAGAAGAAAAAGCAAAAAGTTATTCAGGTCAAGGAAATCAAATTCCGACCTGGCACCGATGATGGCGACTACCAGGTAAAACTCCGCAGCCTGGTTCGCTTTCTGGAAGAGGGTGATAAAGCTAAGATCACGCTGCGTTTCCGCGGCCGTGAGATGGCTCACCAGCAGATCGGGATGGAAGTGCTTACCCGCGTCCGTGACGATCTGAGTGAACTGGCAGTAGTCGAATCCTTCCCAACGAAGATCGAAGGCCGCCAGATGATCATGGTGCTCGCTCCTAAGAAGAAACAGTAAGGCCTTCAAGTAGCAATGTCTGTGGAGCCTTTAGGTTCCGCAGCTGTTGTTCGCCTATGTTTCGTTTATTAACAATGCGAAGTGGAAGTTATTAAAATGCCAAAAATTAAGACCGTACGCGGTGCTGCTAAGCGCTTCAAAAAAACCGGTAAAGGTGGTTTTAAGCACAAGCACGCTAACCTGCGTCACATTCTGACCAAAAAAGCTACTAAGCGTAAACGTCACCTGCGTCCGAAAGCCATGGTTTCCAAAGGCGATCTGGGCCTGGTCATCGCGTGCCTGCCGTACGCATAAGTCGTTAACCCTTTTAACTTTTTAATTAGAATAGATACAGGAGAGCACATATGGCTCGCGTAAAACGTGGTGTAGTTGCCCGTGCACGTCACAAGAAAATTTTGAAACAAGCTAAAGGCTACTACGGTGCGCGTTCTCGCGTATACCGCGTTGCCTTCCAGGCTGTTATCAAAGCTGGTCAGTACGCTTATCGTGACCGTCGTCAGAAAAAGCGTCAGTTCCGTCAACTGTGGATTGCGCGTATCAACGCAGCAGCACGTCAGAACGGTATTTCTTACAGCAAATTCATCAACGGCCTGAAAAAAGCCTCTGTTGAAATCGACCGTAAGATCCTGGCTGACATCGCAGTATTCGACAAATTAGCGTTCACCGCGCTGGTCGAAAAAGCGAAAGCAGCTCTGGCATAAGCCAGTTGAAAGAGGGAGCTTGTCTCCCTCTTTTCGTTTCAAGGCTATCAATACATTGACTTTTATCCGCGTAAGCATTTCAATATCGGTCTTACGTTTTTTACCAGACAAGGTAATGCAAGCATGAATGCTGCTATTTTCCGCTTCTTTTTTTACTTTAGCACCTGAACTCAGGAGGCTAGCGCGTGAAAGAAGAAACGGAAAACAGCGCCAAAAAGCCTCCCCCTGTGGAGGCTTTTTTTGTATCTGAACTGGCTCGTTCTATTTCAAGCTCCAGACGCGTGGGTTGACCTGAATCATTCGGTCAACTGAAGGATTACCTACGGTCTGCGGCTCGAAATAGTGAGAGCAAAATAATAACCATAACCGGTGTCTGCACCGACATAATGAGGAAAACCATGTCACATCTCGCAGAGCTGGTTGCCAGTGCGAAGGCAGCCATTAACGAGGCATCAGATGTTGCTGCGCTGGACAACGTCCGCGTGGAATACCTGGGTAAAAAAGGGCTTCTGACCCTTCAGATGACGACCCTGCGCGAGCTGCCTGCTGAAGAGCGCCCGGCAGCCGGCGCGGTTATCAACGAAGCCAAAGAGCAGGTCCAGCAGGCGCTTAACGCGCGTAAGACCGAGCTCGAAAGCGCAGCGCTTAACGCGCGCCTGGCCTCGGAAACCATTGATGTCTCTCTGCCGGGACGTCGTATTGAGAACGGCGGACTGCACCCGGTTACCCGCACCATCGACCGTATCGAAAGTTTCTTCGGTGAGCTCGGCTTTACCGTCGCGACCGGCCCGGAAATCGAAGATGACTACCACAACTTCGATGCGCTGAATATCCCTGGCCACCATCCGGCACGCGCTGACCACGACACTTTCTGGTTCGATGCGACGCGCCTCCTGCGTACGCAAACTTCAGGTGTGCAGATCCGTACCATGGCTAACCAGCAGCCGCCGATCCGCATTATTGCGCCAGGCCGCGTGTATCGTAACGACTACGATCAGACCCACACCCCAATGTTCCATCAGATGGAAGGCCTGATCGTTGATACCAACATCAGCTTTACCAATCTGAAGGGAACGCTGCACGATTTCCTGCGTAACTTCTTTGAAGAAGATCTGCAGATTCGTTTTCGTCCGTCCTATTTCCCGTTCACCGAGCCCTCTGCGGAAGTTGACGTCATGGGCAAAAACGGCAAATGGCTGGAAGTGCTCGGCTGCGGTATGGTGCATCCAAACGTACTGCGCAACGTGGGTATCGATCCGGAAATCTATTCCGGCTTTGCCTTCGGCATGGGCATGGAGCGTCTGACCATGCTGCGCTACGGCGTGACCGACTTACGCGCGTTCTTCGAAAACGATCTGCGTTTCCTCAAACAGTTTAAATAAGGGCAGGACAGAACAATGAAATTCAGTGAACTGTGGTTACGCGAGTGGGTTAACCCAGCTATCGATAGCGAAGCGCTGTCGGACCAGATAACGATGGCCGGGCTTGAGGTTGACGGCGTTGAGCCGGTCGCGGGCAGCTTCAACGGCGTTGTTGTTGGCGAAGTGGTCGAGTGCGCTCAGCACCCTAATGCCGACAAACTGCGCGTGACAAAAATCAACGTCGGCGGCGAACGTCTGCTGGATATCGTCTGCGGCGCGCCGAACTGCCGTCAGGGCCTGAAGGTTGCCGTGGCGACCATCGGCGCCGTCCTGCCGGGCGATTTTAAAATTAAAGCGGCAAAGCTGCGCGGTGAGCCGTCGGAAGGCATGCTGTGCTCCTTCTCCGAACTGGGTATTTCCGACGATCACAGCGGCATTATTGAACTGCCCGCCGATGCGCCGTTGGGTACCGATATCCGTGAATATCTGAAGCTCGACGATAACACTATCGAAATCAGCGTCACGCCGAACCGTGCCGACTGTCTCGGTATTATCGGCGTGGCCCGTGATGTCGCCGTGCTCAACAAGGCGCCGTTGAATGTCCCGGAAATGCCCCCGGTAGCCGCCACCGTCAATGACGTTCTGCCAATCCAGGTCGATGCGCCGGAAGCGTGTCCGCGCTATCTGGGGCGCGTGGTAAAAGGCATTAATGTCAAAGCGCCGACCCCATTATGGATGAAAGAGAAGCTGCGCCGCTGCGGTATTCGCTCCATCGATGCGGTGGTTGACGTGACCAACTACGTCCTGCTCGAGCTGGGCCAGCCGATGCACGCCTTCGATAAAGACCGCATTGAAGGCGGAATTGTCGTGCGTATGGCGCATGAAGGAGAAAGCCTGGTCCTGCTGGACGGCTCCGAGGCTAAGCTGGACACCGATACTCTGGTGATTGCTGACCATCAGAAAGCTCTGGCCATGGGGGGGATTTTCGGCGGCGAGCACTCCGGCGTAAACGATGAAACGCAAAACGTTCTGCTGGAATGCGCGTTCTTCAGCCCGCTGTCCATTACCGGGCGCGCCCGCCGTCATGGCCTGCATACCGATGCTTCCCACCGCTACGAGCGCGGCGTGGACTCCGCGTTGCAGTATCAGGCGATGGAGCGTGCGACCCGCCTGCTGATGGATATTTGCGGCGGCGAAGCTGGCCCGATCATTGACGTCACCAACGAAGCGACCCTGCCGAAGCCTGCGACCATCCAGCTTCGCCGCAGCAAGTTGGATCGTCTGATTGGTCACCACGTTGAGGATGCGCAGGTTAGCGATATTCTGCGTCGTCTGGGCTGTGACGTCACCGAAGGCCAGGACGAGTGGCAAGCCGTCGCGCCGAGCTGGCGTTTCGATATTGCCATCGAAGAGGACCTGGTCGAAGAGGTCGCCCGCGTCTATGGTTATAACAATATTCCTGACGAACCGGTGCAAGCGGGCCTGATCATGGGAACCCACCGCGAAGCGGATCTGTCGCTTAAGCGCGTGAAAACGCTGCTCAACGACAAAGGCTATCAGGAAGTGATTACCTACAGCTTCGTTGATCCGAAAGTACAGCAGTGGATCCACCCCGGCGAAGAAGCGCTGATTCTGCCGAGCCCGATCTCCAGCGAAATGTCGGCGATGCGCCTGTCATTGTGGACCGGCCTGTTAGGGACGGTGGTCTACAACCAGAACCGTCAGCAGAGCCGCGTACGCATCTTTGAGAGCGGTTTACGCTTTGTTCCTGATACTCAGGCTCCGCTGGGCATTCGTCAGGATGTGATGCTGGCCGGCGTGATTTGCGGTAACCGTTATGAAGAACACTGGAACCTGGCAAAAGAAACCGTCGATTTCTATGATTTAAAAGGCGATCTGGAGTCGGTCCTCGACCTCACCGGCAAGCTGTCCGACATCGAATTCCGCATCGAAGCCAATAATGCGCTTCATCCGGGTCAGTCGGCGGCGATTTATCTGAAAGGTGAACGTATTGGTTTTATTGGGGTTGTTCATCCTGAGCTGGAACGTAAGCTGGATCTGAACGGTCGTACGTTGGTCTTTGAACTAGAGTGGAGCAAGCTTGCAGACCGCGTGGTGCCTCAGGCGCGTGAAGTTTCTCGCTTCCCGGCGAACCGTCGCGACATCGCCGTCGTTGTGGCCGAAAACGTTCCCGCTGCCGATGTTTTAGCCGAGTGTAAGAAAGTTGGCGTAAATCAGGTAGTTGGCGTAAACTTATTTGACGTGTACCGCGGCAAGGGCGTAGCAGAGGGTTTCAAGAGCCTCGCTATCAGCCTTATCCTCCAGGATACCAGCCGTACACTCGAAGAAGAGGAGATTGCCGCTACCGTCGCCAAATGTGTAGAGGCATTGAAAGAGCGATTCCAGGCATCATTGAGGGATTGAACCTATGGCGCTTACAAAAGCTGAAATGTCAGAATATCTGTTTGATAAGCTTGGGCTTAGCAAGCGGGATGCCAAAGAGCTGGTAGAGTTATTTTTCGAAGAGGTCCGTCGCGCTCTGGAAAACGGAGAGCAGGTAAAACTCTCCGGGTTCGGCAATTTCGATTTGCGAGATAAGAACCAACGCCCGGGCCGTAACCCGAAAACGGGAGAGGATATCCCTATTACAGCCCGGCGAGTGGTGACTTTCAGACCTGGCCAGAAGCTAAAAAGCCGTGTCGAAAATGCGTCACCCAGAGATAAGTAATCTGAACTAACTAAAAAGGCCGCTATGCGGCCTTTTTTCTTTTCCTGGCCGAATACCGTAAAATCAACCACATCCTTTTTCTCGATTCAGAAATCTATGCTGACCTTTGCTCAAATTCAACGGCGCCGGAACCGGCGCTGGCTTGCGGTATTAACGTTGCTGCTGCTGGTCACGTCGACCATCAGCCTGTGCGCCGGCGACCAGTGGATTGGCCCCGGAGAATGGTTTAGCGCCAAAGGTGAGCTGTTTATCTGGCAGATTCGTCTGCCGCGCACCCTGGCCGTCCTGCTGGTGGGGGCCGCGCTGGCGCTGTCCGGGGCGATTATGCAGGCGCTGTTTGAAAATCCGCTGGCGGAGCCTGGGCTGCTAGGGGTATCAAACGGGGCTGGGGTTGGCCTGATAGCTGCCGTCTTGCTGGGAAAAGGCATGCTTCCAGGCTGGGCGCTCGGGCTATGCGCGATTGCTGGCGCGCTGGTTATTACCTTTATTTTACTGCGTTTTGCCCGGCGGCATCTCTCAACCAGTCGCCTGCTGCTGGCGGGGGTCGCGCTCGGCATCATTTGTAGCGCCCTGATGACCTGGGCGGTCTATTTCTCCACCTCTTTCGATCTCCGCCAACTGATGTACTGGATGATGGGCGGCTTTGGCGGCGTGGACTGGCAGCAGCTGTGGCTGATGCTGGCGCTGCTGCCGGTGCTGGCCTGGGTGTGTCTGCAATCGCAGCCGCTCAATCTGTTAGCGCTGGGGGAGGTTTCCGCACGTCAGCTGGGGTTGCCGCTATGGCTATGGCGTAAAGTGCTGGTGGTCGCTACCGGTTGGCTGGTGGGCGTCAGCGTGGCGCTGGCGGGAGCGATTGGCTTTATCGGTCTGGTTATTCCGCATATTTTGCGGCTATGTGGTTTGAGCGATCACCGCGCGCTGCTTCCGGCCTGTCTGTTAGCGGGAGCCAGCGCTCTGCTGGGGGCGGATATCGTCGCGCGTCTGGCGCTCTCGGCGGCGGAATTGCCGATTGGCGTGGTCACCGCCACCCTGGGTGCGCCGGTGTTCATCTGGTTATTATTAAAATCAGGCCGCCCGCAGTGACGGGCGGCCGTAAGCGGTGGCTAATTACCAGCCCTTAATCGCATCGCCTTTGTAGACTTCCGCTGCCTTGTCGGCAACCGCTTGAGTCTGGAAGGCCTCTTTCAGCTCCTGAACCTTTTTGCTGTCTTTATTCTCTTCGCGTGAAACGATGGCGTTGACGTACGGCGAGTCCGGACCTTCCATAAATAAACCATCGCGGGCGGCCGACAGGCCGGCCTGGGCAGAGAAGTTGGTGTTAATAATCGACAGGGCGACATTCGGGTCGTCAAGGGTACGGGTCAGCTGCGGCGTGTCGACTTCGACGATTTTTAGCTGTTTAGGATTGTCGATAATATCCAGCGTTGTAGGCAGATAGCCTGTCCCTTCTTTTAGCTTGATTAAACCTTGCGCCTGCAGCAGCAGCAGGCTGCGGCCCAGGGTTGTGGTTTCGTTAGAAATGGAAATCGTCGCGCCGTCAGGCAGTTCGCTGATATTTTTGATTTTCTTCGAGTAGGCGGCGATCGGGAAAACGAAGGTTTTACCGACAATCGCAAACTTATAGCCGCGCTCTTTTGATTGCGCCTCAAGGTAAGGCAGCGTCTGGAAGGCGTTAGCATCGACGTCTTTATTGTTCAGCGCTTCGTTCGGCAGTACGTAATCATTAAATGAGATAACCTCCACGTCGAGGTTATATTTCTCTTTGGCCACCTGTTCTACGACTTTCCAGATAGCCTCATCCGGCCCGGTATTAATGGCGACTTTGATCTTATTATCTTCATCCGGTGAGCAGGCCGCCAGCAGCGCGACGGAGGCCGCAATTAACACCGTGCTAAACATCTTCTTCATCAATAAAACTCTCTTAAATTAACAATTAACGAAATGCTATTACATCCATTCATCACTGTACACTGAATTGCGTGCTCCCGGTGTTGAGATGAATTCATGTTGTGTGGCCTGTTACATCAAGAGACACTCCCGGGGGATTCAAAGTAGAATGACCCGGTCTGAATCCGCTACAGTAGATAGGGATCACCTGAAGCAGAAACCGGTTTATTCACTGAGGGAAGGCTATGCAACACGATATTCTCAATACTGAAGTCACCACCATCGATGGTGAAACCACAACGCTTGCCCCATGGGCGGGCAAAGTGCTGCTGATCGTTAACGTTGCTTCAAAATGCGGCCTGACGCCGCAGTATGAGCAGCTGGAAGCGCTGCAAAAAGCGTTTGAAAGCGAAGGTTTTAGCGTGCTGGGCTTCCCGTGCAACCAGTTCCTGGGGCAGGAGCCGGGCAGCGAAGAAGAGATTAAAACCTTCTGTAGCACCACCTACGGCGTCACTTTCCCGATGTTCAGCAAAATTGACGTCAACGGCGAGCATCGCGCGCCTCTGTATCAGAAGCTGGTTGATGCCGCCCCGCAGGCCGTCGCGCCGGAAGGCAGCGGTTTTTATGAGCGCATGGCCAGTAAAGGCAGGGCGCCGCTGTATGTCGATGATATTCTATGGAACTTTGAAAAATTCCTCATTGGCCGGGACGGACAGGTTATCGGTCGTTTCTCACCGGATATGACGCCGGATGACCCCCAACTGGTGGCCGCCATTAAAGGAGCTTTAGCGAAATAATGCCGTTTTTGATGCAGCTACAGGACGTAGAAGAGGCGGGGCGGCTGGCGCCGTTTTCAGCGGATATCCGGCCGGGAGAGATTATCCATCTGGTAGGGCCAAACGGCTCGGGGAAAAGCACGCTGCTGGCGCGTATGGCGGGACTTTCTACCGGACCGGGGCGGGTCAAACTGAATGAACGCCCTCTGAAGGATTGGCCTGCTCAGGAGCTGGCGCGTCATCGGGCCTATTTAAGCCAACACCAGATGCCGCCTTTCGCGATGCCGGTCTGGCATTATCTGTCGCTGCATCTGCATAACGACGCGCAAAACGCCCTGCTGACGGCTATCGCGGAGAAACTGGGCTTAGGCGATAAGCTTGGGCGCCAGGTGAATCACATCTCTGGTGGGGAGTGGCAGCGCGTGCGGCTGGCGGCGGTAATACTGCAGATTCATCGGCAGGCTAATCCGGCCGGGCAATTGCTCTTGCTGGATGAACCAATGAACAGCCTGGACGTGGCGCAGCAGTCCGCGCTCGATCGCGTATTAAATGAGCTCTGCGCATCCGGGGTTGCTATTGTGATGAGCAGCCACGACCTTAATCATACCCTCCGGCATGCCCATCGCGCCTGGCTTATCTGCCGGGGGAAAACCATCGCCTGCGGTAGTACCGCTGAAGTCCTTAACGAAGAAAACTTAACCGCCGCCTACGCCATGGACTTCCAGAGAGTCGAGGTGGCTGGTCATCTTATGCTCGTTCCGTCACAGTAGCACGCAGTCAGCTTGCCAGCGAATTGATAAACAAGCTAAATTATTCTGCTAACAGGATAAGGAACAGAGGATTCGTCTGAGATGCGTTTCTGGCTCGTTTTGTGTGTTGCGTTATTTCTGGCGGGTTGTAGCAGTCACCGGGCGCCGCCGCCAAATCCACGGCTGGCTGATTCGATTACCGTTGTGGCCAACCTGAATGAGCAGTTAAGGAACTGGCGGGGAGCGCCTTATCGCTACGGCGGCATGTCGCCGCGCGGCGTTGATTGCTCCGGGTTTGTGTTAATGACCTTTCGCGATAAGTTCGCGCTGCAGCTACCGCGTGAGACACGCGAGCAGGCGGAGATCGGCACCAAAATTGATAAGAGCGAACTGCTGCCCGGCGATCTGGTCTTTTTCAAGACCGGCTCCGGAGAGAGCGGTCTGCACGTCGGTATTTACGACACGGACAACCAGTTTATCCACGCCTCCACCAGCCAGGGCGTGACGCGCTCATCGCTGGATAATGTCTACTGGCATAAAAAATTCTGGCAGGCGCGAAGGATCTAACGTCAGCCGCCACCGGGCAATGGCAGAAGCGCGCACAATCCCCGTGCGGCTTATTATGGCAATAACCCCGTACTCGCCCCGTGTTAATAATTTGTTGAAAGCACTACACTGAAGGCAGGAGGAACCATGACCCTGTCTTTTACTACCCACTGGCGTGATGAACTGCCGGATTTTTACACTGCTTTAGCCCCCACGCCGCTGGAGAATGCGCGGCTTGTCTGGCACAACGCGCCGCTGGCGCGATCGCTGGGCGTCGCCGAGTCGTTATTTAGCCCGGAGAAGGGCGCTGGCGTATGGGGCGGCGAAACGCTGCTGCCGGGAATGTCGCCGCTGGCGCAGGTCTACAGCGGCCACCAGTTCGGCTCCTGGGCCGGGCAGCTCGGCGACGGGCGCGGCATTCTGCTCGGCGAACAGCAGCTCGCGGACGGTCGTCGCTTTGACTGGCACCTGAAAGGCGCCGGGCTCACTCCCTATTCACGGATGGGGGACGGACGGGCGGTGCTGCGCTCAACGATCCGCGAGGGGCTGGCCTCGGAAGCAATGCATGCGCTGGGCATTCCCACCACTCGCGCGCTGGCGATAGTGGCCAGCGACACCCCGGTATACCGTGAAACCGTTGAACGCGGGGCGATGCTGATGCGGCTGGCGGAAAGCCACGTACGGTTTGGCCATTTTGAGCACTTCTACTACCGCCGCGAGCCGCTCAAAGTGCAGCAGCTGGCGGATTACGTGATCCGTCACCACTGGCCGCATCTGCAAAATGAAGCGGATAAGTACATTGCCTGGTACAGCGACGTGGTCGCCCGAACGGCTGAAATGATTGCCAGCTGGCAAACGGTCGGCTTTGCGCACGGGGTAATGAATACCGATAACATGTCGATCCTCGGCCTGACGATGGACTACGGTCCATACGGTTTCCTTGACGATTTCCAGCCGGGATTTATCTGTAACCATTCCGATTATCAGGGGCGCTATAGCTTTGATAATCAGCCGGCGGTAGGGCTATGGAATCTGCAACGGCTGGCGCAGACGCTGTCGCCGTTTATCAGCGCGGAGTTATTGAACGGCGCGCTGGATAGTTACCAGCACGCGCTGCTCACGGCATATGGCCGCCGCATGCGCGACAAGCTTGGCCTGTTTACCCAGCAAAAAGGGGATAACGAGCTGCTGGACGGTCTGTTTGCCTTAATGGCGCGTGAAGGCAGCGACTATACGCGGACCTTCCGAATGCTCAGCGCCAGCGAGCAAGAGAGCGCCGCTTCGCCGCTACGCGATGAGTTTATCGACCGCGAGACCTTCGATAGCTGGTTTGCCGATTATCGCGCGCGCCTGCGTGATGAACAGGTTGACGATGCGCAAAGGCAGGCGCGGATGCGCAGCGTGAATCCGGCGCTGGTGCTGCGAAACTGGCTGGCGCAGCGGGCAATTGAACTGGCGGAGCAGGGAGATATGAGCGAGCTGGAACGTCTGCATAATGCGCTATCCCAGCCTTTTATCGACAGGACGGATGATTATGTCAATCGTCCTCCTGACTGGGGAAGGCGTCTTGAGGTGAGCTGTTCCAGCTAGTCGTTATTATCCCTGCCTTAATCGGCGGGGATAATTATTTGGTCAGGATCAGCTTACCTGAATGAGTCTGGCGCAGCAGGTAGCGCTGACCGCCGTGTTCAATCACTACCCGTCCCTCGCTGCCTAATAATGTGCGGCTGCTTATCTCTCTGTCCGTCGGAACAGGGTACGGGGCATTGTCTTTAGTTTTTTCTGCTGTGGCAGTGTTATCCATACGCGTCATAGCACTAAAAATAAAAATCAAGGTAACAATGATAATCATTATCAATAATGTTGTTTTTCACGGCAAGCATTATTTATCGAAATAGCCGATTTAGCCGGTGAACGAGCGGACGAGGGCGAGAAATAACCCCGCCGCGGAGACGGAGGGGAGGGGGAACTACAGGCGAGTGGCGGTTGCGGCGGCTAATTCATCCAGCAGCCGTTCGCTATCGTCCCAGCTCAGGCAGGGATCGGTAATCGACTGCCCCCAGGCCAGCGGCTGGCCTGCGACCACCTTCTGCGTGCCTTCCTGAAGGAAACTCTCGGCCATGATCCCGGCGATAGCGGTCGAGCCGGCGCGGATCTGCTGGCAGATATCGGCGCACACCTCCAGCTGACGGCGGTGCTGTTTCTGGCAATTGCCGTGGCTAAAATCCACCACCAGCTGTTCCGGCAGGTCGAACTCAGCCAGCGCTTGACCGGCTGCGGCGATATCGGCAGCGTGGTAATTTGGTTTTTTGCCGCCGCGCATAATGATATGGCCGTACGGATTACCGCTGGTCTGATAGATCGTCATTTGCCCCTGCTTATCCGGCGACAGGAACATATGGCTGGCGCGGGAAGCGCGGATAGCGTCTACGGCGATACGGGTATTGCCATCGGTACCGTTCTTAAAGCCTACCGGGCAAGAGAGCGCCGAGGCCATTTCGCGGTGGATTTGGCTCTCGGTCGTACGCGCGCCAATAGCGCCCCAGCTTATCAAGTCGGCAATAAACTGCCCGGTCACCATATCGAGAAACTCGGTGGCGGTCGGTACGCCCAGTTCATTGACCTGCAGCAGCAGGCTACGCGCCAGCTCGAGACCGTGATTCACCCGATAGCTGCCGTTGAGGTCGGGGTCGGAGATCAGCCCCTTCCAGCCGACCACCGTGCGCGGCTTCTCAAAATAGGTGCGCATCACGATTTCCAGCTGCGGCTGGTAACGTTCGCGCATGCCCTGCAGGCGGCGCGCATACTCCATCGCCGCATCAATGTCGTGGATGGAGCACGGACCGATCACCACCAGCAGGCGACGGTCCTCACCGTTGAGGATTCTCTCAATGCGGCGGCGCGAAGCGGAGACGTGAGCTGCTACTTCGGCAGACACAGGATGCCGTTGCGCCAGTTCCGCGGGCGTTACCAGGCTTTCAATGCGCGCGGTACGCAATTCGTCTGTTTTATTCATTGGGGTCTCAAAAATCTGTTTCTTCCGCGGCGAAAATGCCGGGAAGTGATGCGCATCACGATAAACCAATCCCCGCTTATTGCAAGAGCAGGGCATGATCCTGTATAGGCCACGGGTGATAGCATAAACAAATTTTCAATAATGTACTAGTGTGTTAGTACATCCTGCGGCTTAACCCCATAATATCCATGATTTTGGTGGCGATCTCTTCCACGGAATAGTTGGTACTGTTCAGGCAAGGTATCTTGTTTTTGCGGTAAAGCGCTTCGACTTCGGTCACTTCCATCCGGCACTGACGCATAGAAGCATAGCGGCTGTTTTCGCGTCGCTCTTCGCGGATGGCCGCCAGGCGCTCTGGATTGATCGTTAAGCCGAAGAGCTTGTGCTGTAGCGGCTTGAGGGAGGCCGGAAGAATCAGATTGTCCATATCATCGGCGATAAACGGGTAGTTGGCGGCGCGGATACCGTACTGCATCGCCAGGTACAGGCTGGTAGGGGTTTTCCCGCAGCGCGAAACGCCGAGGAGGATCACCTGGGCCTGGTCGAGGTTGCGCAGCGAAATGCCGTCATCGTGGGCAAGGGTATAATCGATAGCGGCGATGCGCGCGTCGTATTTGTTGAGGTTGCCCGGCGTCAGGCCGTGGGTTCGGTGAGCGATGGGCGTCGGGTCAAGGCGCAATTCCTGCTGCAGGGGGGCCACCAGCGCCTGAACGATATCCTGACAAAAGCCTTCGCTTTGTATGATGATGTCGCGGATTTCCGGCAGCACGATGGAGTAGAACACCAGCGGTCGAATGCCGGTCTGCTGGAAAATCGCGTCAATTTGCTCCTTCACGGCGCGCGCGCGGCTGATATTTTCGACAAACGGCAGGGTTACGCTGCTGGTGGCGACCGGGAATTGCGACATGACCGCATGACCCAGAACTTCCGCCGTAATAGCGGTACCGTCGGAAATATAAAAGACGTGGCGATCTACAGCACTTTCCATTTTGACCATCCGGTATAATGAGTTTAATTGTCTGAAAGCTGATATTAAATTTAAGCATAACGCTCCAGGCTTTGTCTCATATTTAAAAAATGAAACGCTATTTTTATTTTTAATGAAAAGGTGAGTTCATTTTTCGCAACCGCGTATCTTTTGTATCAAATTTCATCAGATTTCTGAAGAATCATTAGCTTAGCTATATCTGGCAAAGAATCCTAAAAACGAAAAAATAATTTGCTTGAACGATTCACCGTTTCTTTCAGCTGGATAAATATGTCAGGATAAATCTCGTAGTCGATCGTGAATTATTTATCACTGGTATTAAATCACAAAAGGATTGTCTCGATGTCCAACAATGGCTCGTCACCGCTGGTGCTTTGGTATAACCAACTCGGCATGAATGATGTAGACAGGGTTGGGGGCAAAAATGCCTCCCTTGGTGAAATGATTACAAATCTGTCGGGTATGGGCGTTTCCGTACCGAACGGGTTTGCCACCACCGCTGATGCCTTTAATCAGTTTTTGGACCAAAGCGGTGTTAACCAGCGCATTTATGAACTGCTGGATGAAACCGACATTGACGACGTTTCCGCATTAGCGAAAGCGGGCGCACAGATCCGTCAGTGGATCATCGATACGCCGTTCCAGAGCGAACTGGAAAATGCGATTCGTGATGCCTATACCCAGCTCTCCGCCGATGACGCTGAGGCCTCTTTTGCCGTGCGCTCCTCGGCGACGGCGGAAGATATGCCGGATGCTTCCTTCGCCGGTCAGCAAGAGACATTCCTTAACGTGCAGGGCTTTGACGCCGTGCTCGTCGCGGTGAAGCACGTGTTTGCTTCGCTGTTTAACGATCGCGCCATTTCCTACCGCGTGCATCAGGGGTACGATCATCGCGGGGTGGCGCTTTCCGCCGGGGTGCAGAGGATGGTCCGTTCCGATCTGGCCTCGTCCGGCGTGATGTTCTCCATCGATACCGAATCCGGTTTTGACCAGGTGGTGTTTATCACCTCCGCCTGGGGACTCGGCGAAATGGTGGTGCAGGGGGCGGTCAACCCCGATGAGTTCTACGTCCATAAACCGACGCTGGAAGCGGGCCGTCCGGCCATCGTCCGCCGCACCATGGGGTCGAAAAAGATCCGCATGGTTTACGCCCCTACCCAGGAGCACGGCAAGCAGGTGCGTATCGAAGACGTGCCGCAGGCGCAGCGCGACGTTTTCTCGTTGACCGATGCGGAAGTGCAGGAGCTGGCGCAGCAGGCGCTACAAATCGAAAAACACTACAACCGCCCAATGGATATCGAGTGGGCGAAGGATGGTCATACCGGTAAGCTATTTATCGTGCAGGCCCGTCCGGAAACCGTCCGTTCGCGCGGCCAGGTCATGGAGCGTTATACCCTCCATGCGCAAGGACAGATTATTTCGGAAGGGCGCGCTATCGGCCATCGCATCGGCGCGGGTCCGGTAAAGGTCATTCACGATATCAGCGAAATGAACCGCATCGAGCCCGGCGACGTGCTGGTGACCGACATGACCGACCCGGACTGGGAACCGATCATGAAAAAAGCGGCGGCGATCGTCACCAACCGCGGCGGGCGTACCTGTCATGCGGCGATTATCGCGCGTGAGCTGGGGATCCCGGCGGTGGTTGGCTGCGGCAACGCCACCGATCGCATCCAGGAAAACCAGAACGTGACCGTCTCCTGCGCGGAAGGTGATACCGGCTACGTGTATGCCGAAATCCTCGACTTCAGCGTGAAGAGCTCCAGCGTTGGCACGATGCCGGATCTGCCGCTGAAGATCATGATGAACGTCGGCAACCCGGACCGCGCCTTTGACTTTGCCTGCCTGCCGAACGAAGGCGTAGGCCTGGCGCGACTGGAGTTCATCATCAACCGTATGATCGGCGTCCACCCGCGCGCGTTGCTGGAGTTCGACGATCAGGAGCCGGGTTTGCAGAACGAAATCCGCGAGCTGATGAAAGGCTACGACTCGCCGAGAGAGTTTTACGTCGGTCGCCTGACGGAAGGGATCTCGACGCTGGGCGCGGCATTCTTCCCGAAACGAGTGATTGTGCGTCTTTCCGACTTTAAATCTAACGAATACGCCAATCTGGTCGGCGGCGAACGTTATGAGCCGGAAGAGGAGAACCCGATGCTGGGCTTCCGCGGGGCCGGCCGCTATGTGTCCGAAAGCTTCCGCGACTGCTTCGCGTTGGAATGTGAAGCGGTTAAACGGGTGCGTAACGACATGGGGCTGACCAACGTCGAAATCATGGTGCCGTTTGTCCGCACCGTCGCGCAGGCAAAAGCGGTAGTTGAAGAGCTGGAACGCCAGGGCCTCAAGCGCGGCGAAAACGGCCTGAAGCTGATTATGATGTGTGAAATCCCATCGAATGCGCTGCTGGCTGAACAGTTCCTCGAATACTTCGACGGCTTCTCTATCGGATCTAACGATATGACGCAGCTGGCGCTGGGCCTGGACCGTGACTCCGGCGTGGTCTCCGAACTGTTCGATGAGCGTAACGACGCGGTGAAAGCGCTGCTGTCGATGGCCATTCGCGCGGCGAAGAAACAGGGCAAATATGTCGGTATCTGCGGGCAGGGTCCGTCCGACCACGAAGATTTTGCCGCCTGGCTGATGGAAGAGGGGATCGATAGCCTGTCTCTGAACCCGGATACGGTCGTGCAAACCTGGCTCGGCCTGGCGGAATTGAATAAGTAAGTTCGCGCCGGATTCTCGCTAAAAAGACCATCCCCGTCAGCAGTGGCGGGGATTTTTTTGGGGGGGGAGCAGAAAACGGACAAAAAAAAGCCCATCGTGGGAGATGGGCAAAGACTACACACAGCAATTCGTTGTTTCACTCAGGGGATTTCCATGCTTATAAATCAATATGTTGATTTATAACCGTGAGCTAATACTAGGCACTGAGGCTTTTTGCGTCGATCGGATTCCTCTCAATAGTTAAATTAAGGTAAAGAATCTGTGCAGCAAATAGGGTTAGCAGGCAGAGGAATGCGGGATGCGGTGAGAGATAGATTAGTATTTCTTAATATTTTAGATTGTCCCGCTCGATGGCTATCACGGGCGCAATGGGGAAAGGCGGGTTTCCCCGCCTTTTCGCTTACTTCTCCTGCGAGGCTCGCGTATTCAGCTCGCTCAGTTCTTCAAGCACCAGATCGGGGTCTTTCGGCGGCGGCGGCGCTTCGTTAACCCACGCATCGTACAGCCGCCAGGAGACCGCCAGCAGTACCGGACCGATAAACAGTCCTATCATGCCGAACGCCACCAGACCGCCGATAACGCCGGAAAGAATCAGAATCATCGGCAGGTCGGCGCCCATGCGAATCAGCAGCGGACGAATAAAGTTATCCATGGTGCCGACGACGCAGCTCCAGACCAGCAGCACGGTGCCCCAGGTGGTATCGCCGCTCCAGTACAGCCAGATAATTGACGGTACCAGGACCAGCAGGGGTCCCAGCTGTACGAGGCAGGTGAAGATCATCACCACGGTGAGCAGCGCGGCGTAGGGCACGCCGCTGACTGCAAGGCCAATACCGCCAAGCACCGCCTGGGCCAGCGCGGTAACGACCACCCCCAGCGCTACGGCGCGAATCGCCTGTCCGGCGAGGATCACCGCCGCGTCGCCGCGTTTGGACGCCAGGCGGGTGGCAAAATGACGGAAGCCATAGGCGACCTGTTCGCCGCGCCAGTACAGCAGGGCGCTGAACAGCAGCATCAGTCCGCAATAGACCAGCAGCTTGCCGATATGCGCCGCCTGGCCGACAAACCACGTGGTGGTGGTGCCAAGATAGGGGCGAATTTTGACCATAATCGCCGTTCCCCCCATCTCCAGTAAGTTATGCCAGCCGGTATACAGCTTATCGCCGATTAGCGGAACGCTATTTAGCCACGCCAGGTCCGGCGGCGTAAAGTTGCCGCTGGTAATCACTTTTATTAATGGCGTGCTGTTATCGACCAGGCTATTGACCAGCAGCGCAATAGGGATAACGAACAGTAAAAAGAGCAGTAGCGTCATCACCAGCACCGCCAGGGCGCGCTTGCCGAACAGCAGGCGCTGCAGGCGCAAAAGTACCGGCCAGGTGGCGATAACCACGGTACCGGCCCAGGCGAATGACAGGATAAAAGGCTGCACGACCCACAGACAGGAAATAATAATCAGGGACAAAAACAGCACCGACAGCAGAACTTGCGGTATGTCCCGGGGCTGATTGGGGTTAATCATAGTGAAGTTTTACCTTTGCAGTCGCGTCAAAAGGCTGACGCAGCGTAATTCCATGTACTGATAATAATATCAATATGTTCGCGCGCCTGATTTTGCCCTTAATTCTGGCGGGCGCATATGAAAAAAATGTGATAAAAAGTTGAGGGCACTACGCAAACGTTTAATCACTTACAACACAACATAGTCAGGCAGGGTCGAGCGTCATGATCCCACAGATTTCTCAAGCGCCAGGTGTCGTTCAACTGGTGCTGAATTTTTTGCAGGTACTGGAGCAACAAGGTTTTACCGGGGATACCGCCACCAGCTATGCCGACAGGCTAACGATGGCGACTGATAACAGTGTATATCAACTGTTGCCGGATGCGATTATATTCCCTCGTTCCACGGCGGACGTGGCTCTGCTGGCCAGGCTGGCGGCGGAAGAGCGTTTTAAATCACTGATCTTTACCCCGCGCGGGGGCGGTACCGGCACCAACGGTCAGGCGCTGAACGCCGGGATCATCGTCGATATGTCCCGCTATATGAACCGCATTATAGAAATCAACCCGGAAGAAGGGTGGGTGCGGGTGGAAGCCGGGGTCATTAAAGACCAGCTTAATCAATTCCTTAAGCCATACGGTTACTTTTTCGCGCCGGAGCTGTCGACCAGCAACCGCGCCACGCTTGGCGGGATGATCAACACCGATGCTTCCGGGCAGGGCTCGCTGGTCTACGGCAAAACGTCCGACCACGTGCTGGGGGTGCGCTCGGTGCTGATCGGCGGCGACATTCTTGATACCCAGCCGATTCCGGTAGCGTTGGCGGAAACGCTAAGCGCTCAGCAGTCGGCTATCGGGCGTATTTACCGCACTGTCTATCAGCGCTGCAAAGCGCAGCGCCAGCTGGTTATCGATAAATTTCCCAAACTCAACCGCTTCCTCACGGGCTACGATCTGCGCCACGTCTTTAATGACGAGATGAGCGAATTCGATCTCACCCGCATTCTGACCGGTTCCGAAGGGACGCTGGCGTTTATCACCGAAGCGCGGCTGGATATCACCCGTTTGCCGAAAGTGCGTCGACTGGTCAACGTGAAGTACGACTCCTTTAACTCCGCGCTGCGTAACGCGCCGTTTATGGTTGAAGCCAGGGCGCTCTCGGTCGAAACCGTCGACTCGAAAGTGCTTAATCTGGCGCGCGAAGATATCGTCTGGCATTCGGTCAGCGAGCTCATTACCGACGTGGCGGATAAAGAGATGCTGGGGCTGAATATCGTCGAATTCGCCGGTGACGACGTCGAGCTGATTGATAGCCAGGTGACGGCGCTGTGCCAGCGTCTGGATGAGTTGATATCGCGCAACGAAGCGGGCGTCATCGGCTGGCAGGTTTGTCACGATCTCGACGGCGTGGAGCGCATCTACGCGATGCGTAAAAAAGCGGTCGGCCTGCTGGGTAATGCCAAAGGGGCCGCCAAGCCGATACCGTTCGCCGAAGATACCTGCGTGCCGCCGGAGCATCTGGCCGACTATATTGCGGAATTTCGCGCGCTGCTCGACGGCCACGGGCTGAGCTACGGCATGTTTGGCCATGTGGATGCCGGCGTGCTGCACGTGCGTCCGGCGCTGGATATGTGCGATCCGCAGCAGGAGATGCTGATGAAGCGGATCTCCGATGACGTCGTAGCGTTAACCGCTAAGTATGGCGGCCTGCTGTGGGGGGAACACGGGAAAGGCTTCCGCGCCGAATATAGTCCGGCGTTCTTTGGCGAAGCGTTATTTGGCGAGTTGCGCAAGATTAAAGCCGCCTTTGACCCGGATAACCGCCTTAACCCGGGTAAAATCTGCCCGCCTGAAGGCGTTGACGCGCCGATGATGAAGGTGGATGCGGTTAAGCGCGGCACATTCGATCGGCAGATTCCCATCGCTGTGCGCAGCTCATGGCGCGGGGCGATGGAGTGTAACGGCAACGGCCTGTGCTTCAACTTTGATGCCAAAAGCCCGATGTGTCCGTCGATGAAGGTCAGCAATCACCGTATCCACTCGCCGAAAGGCCGGGCTACGCTGGTGCGCGAATGGCTGCGGCTGCTGGCGGACCGCGGTATCGACCCCAATCAGCTGGAAAAAGACCTGCCGGAAAAGCGCGCCAGCCTGCGTACCCTGGTGGAACGTACCCGCAATAGCTGGCATGCGCGGAAGGGAGAGTACGATTTCTCTCATGAGGTTAAGGAGGCGATGTCCGGCTGTTTGGCCTGTAAAGCCTGCTCGACCCAATGCCCGATTAAAATTGACGTCCCGGAGTTTCGTTCGCGTTTCCTCCAGCTTTACCACAGCCGCTATTTGCGCCCGGTCCGCGACCATCTGGTGGCGACGGTTGAATCCTACGCGCCGCTGATGGCGCATGCGCCGAAGACCTTTAACTTCTTTATTAACCAGCCGTGGATGCGCAAGCTGTCGGAAAAGCATATCGGTATGGTCGATCTCCCGCTGCTCTCCGTGCCGTCGCTGAAGCAGCAGATGGTTGGCCACCGTTCGGCGAATACCACGCTGGAGCAGTTGGAAGAACTGAGCGCAGAGCAGAAAGCGAAAATGGTGCTGGTAGTTCAGGATCCGTTTACCAGCTACTACGATGCGCAGGTGGTCGCCGATTTTGTTCGCCTGGTTGAGAAGGTGGGCTACCAGCCGGTATTGCTGCCGTTTTCGCCAAACGGTAAGGCGCAGCATATTAAGGGCTTCCTGACGCGATTCGCGCGCACCGCGCAGAAAACCGCCGATTTCCTTAACCGGGTGGCCGAGCTCGGCATGCCGATGGTGGGGGTCGATCCGGCGCTGGTGCTCTGCTACCGCGATGAATATAACCAGGTCCTCGGCGACAAGCGCGGCGATTTCCGCGTCATGCTGGTGCACGAGTGGCTGCCTCAGGCGCTGTCGGAAACCGCGGCCCAGGATAAAGGCGGCGAGTCGTGGTATCTGTTTGGCCACTGTACCGAGGTGACGGCGCTTCCCGCGTCCACCCGGCAGTGGGCGGATATCTTCGCCCGCTTTGGCGCGAAGCTGGAAAACGTTAGCGTGGGCTGCTGCGGCATGGCAGGTACCTACGGTCATGAAGTGAAGAACCACGCCAACTCGCTGGCGATCTACGCGCTCTCGTGGCAGCAGGCGATGGAGCGGTTGCCGCGCAATCGCTGCCTGGTCACCGGCTACTCCTGTCGTAGCCAGGTGAAGCGTATTGAAGGCAGCGGCGTACGCCACCCGCTGCAGGCGCTACTGGAGATTATGGGATGATTTGGAAACGTCACAGCACCCTGGAACAGCTGAACGCGATGGGCGAGGGGAACATGGTCGGTCTGCTGGATATCCGCTTCGAGGCGATAACCGACGACGCCATCATTGCCACCATGCCGGTAGATAGCCGCACCCATCAGCCGTTTGGCTTGCTGCACGGCGGCGCGTCGGTGGTTTTAGCGGAAACGTTAGGTTCGGTCGCGGGCTATCTGTGCAGCGAAGGCGAGCAGAAGGTGGTGGGGCTGGAGGTGAACGCCAACCACATTCGTTCGGTGCGCAGCGGCAGGGTTCGCGGCGTGTGCCGGGCGCTGCACGTTGGCGCCCGTCACCAGGTGTGGCAAATCGAAATCTCTGATCAACAGGGGCGCCTTTGCTGTTCGTCACGGCTAACCACCGCCGTGATCTAAGTTAACCAGGGGGGATTCCCCCCCTTACAGCTTTTGTATCCCCGGAACAACTATCATCGAAACGCCCGGGCGTTTTTACTAAGCCTCATTGCGTTGCCACTTCAACTATTCATACGAAAATTCCTGGTATATCTCCGTTCCGCGCAAGTTTAATAGCCCGCGGCGCGATGCCTACGCGTGCTGCTTATTTGACCGCCACGCTCGCAGGGCGTAGACCATTATCTCTCCGGTGGCAAGTATATAAATATCAAATATAAATTTCTCAAACATCACTAATAATTATGCTAATCTTTTATATACCAGAGATTTACAAGTAACGAGAGGATGGAGTTAGCTATGGGTATCATTTCATGGATCATTTTTGGCCTTATTGCCGGTATTTTAGCCAAGTGGATTATGCCGGGGAAAGACGGCGGCGGATTTATCGTTACCGTAATTCTCGGTGTCATCGGTGCAGTTGTCGGGGGTTGGATTAGTACTTTCTTCGGCTTTGGCCGTGTAGATGGTTTTAATTTCGGCAGCTTTGTCGTGGCGGTGATTGGCGCGCTGGTGGTCCTGTTTATCTACAGAAAGATCAGGAGCTAATTCGCGCTCCGTATCAGCTATGCCATAAAGTGAAGAGGCTGCCGCCATTGTCGGCAGCCTTTTTTAATATCCTGCCAATGCCTGTCCGGGCAATATCGCCTCTCTGAATCCTTGACCCAATATGCGCTCACCGGCCCGGTACGACGTCGGCCGGGGCCTGTTCCTTCATCAATATAAAGATCTGTCCGGCGACGGCGAGGCTCACGGATTTTTCGAGGGAAGAGGTTAATCGAGCAAAACGCTAATAATTAACAATACGACCATACACATCGACATGACATCTGTTTCTATTTCCATAATTCAGTACTACACAGGTTCCCGAACGGTCGCCGTTGCGACATTGCGTTAAAAGATGAAGGAAATTTAGCAGCGCATTCTACATGAGCCAGCCAGCAGTGAATAAATCTTTATTTTTGTGAAACGACAATACTTATAATGAAAACGAATAGAATTCGTTTCATGAATGCATTGGGCTGGCGACCGGATTGAGAGAAGAGCGCATGCTCAATCCTGTTAATCAGTACTTAGCAGGAAGCTTGTTGATTTTTATCAGTTTTCCCTCTTCCATTTCGATGAAGCCGCCGGTTTTTAGATCGGCCAGAATGCGCATAACGCCGCTACGGGAAAGCTGGGTTTTCTCCCGGATATAACGTTCAGCCGTCACGCTGTGCCGATAATCCGCTTCTTCCTCCATTAGCCTGAGCAACTGCTGGCGAATCATCTCGTAGGCCGTTGGCGCCCCCTGGGGCATGACGTTGTGATAGAGGCGGTTATAGACAAACATCAGCTGTTTAGAAAGTAATCCCCATAGCGCCTTCTCTTTAATAATTTCCTCGACGCGATCGGTGGTAAGAACGCCAATCAGGCACGGCGTGACGGTTTTAAAATAATCATTGAAGTAAATGTCTGTCAGGTTAGCGAGGCCGAAAATCGCGGGGCTGCGCGAAGTGGAAAGCATCATATCGTCACTTCTGCGGTATAACGCTATTGTCCCTTCAAGAATGAGATAACACATCCCTTGACCCTTCACCTGAAGGTCAAATCGCTCACCACGCCCTGTACTGTACGGAGTGCAGTATGGCTGTAAATGAGAAATAAACTCCTGTGCGTAAGGTGAGCCGCGAAATGCTTGCTTTGCCGATGACATAGTCAGAAATTCCTGAAGAGGATCGGACTTATTATAACCTTGCGCTTATCTCTTGCCACCCCCGCAGTTAATGGCACAATCAGTATTTCCGCGGTAGGTGGTGGATGTCGATCAGTACGCCGCGTTCCATCGTTATGTATTTACCCGTTCTTAGCTCCGCCAGAATGCGCATCACGCCGCTGCGGGAAAGATAGGTTCGGCTTTTGATATAGGCCGCCGCGGTGGTATTTTTCCTGATAGCTTCGGGCTCTTGCATTAATTCAACAAGTTGAAAGCGGATGATATCGTAGGCCGACATTTGCGATATCTGGGCGCAATGTTCATAGACCCGTGATGCGGTATAGATCAGCAGCTTTGAAAAATGCTCCCATAGATTTTGCTGCGCCACCACGCGATTAAAACAGTCCAGCGAAACGGCCGCGATTTCCGATGTTTCCAGAACTCTGACATACAGGCGTTCGGAGGAAAACTGGCTACATACGCCGAGAAGAAAGGGCGATGACTCGGAGTTTAAAACAATACCATCGCCACGACGATGCAAAGCAACGCTGCCGTGGATAAGTAAAAAACACTGCCGAACTTCATTATCGTAATAATGGACGATATCGCCTTTTGATACAATTCGCCTCTCGGCATGCGGCAGAATATTATCGATTAACCTTTCAATGTGCTTAAAGGGTTTTATACTCAGAACCTCAGCAGGCTCATTGCAGAGTTCAGGAATAATTCGCGTATTCATAAGATACCTCACTAACTTATGCGATCGTTTTTTGATCGATGTTGGGAATTATCTTAAAAAACATCATTTCAGGGAATGTTTACGTTAGGTCTATTAATAGACCGATCATGAATTTTCTCTTAACTAATTGATTTAATTGTTTTCGTGTTTTGGTCCAAAAATAGACTGGGAGACGTTTGATTAAGGAGTTCCTTAATTTAATTGTTTTATTTTTGTTAACTTTGAGTCTACGGGTAGACCGCGAAATAGATTGTGTGCTGAAAAGTAGTTGTATAAATTTTGTCTCGTCGGCAGGGGTAATCCGGTTTGAATAAAGCGTTTCAGTGGTGAGTGATATACCACTGGTTCCCGGCAATATATTAAAGCAATGGCAAGATGCGGACATTAAGTGTTTTGCCTGAATGTCAATAAAGTAAAACAGGATATGGCGTTATGAAAAAGACAATTGTTATTGCTATGCTTGCAGCAGGTTCTGCATTATCTATGAGTCATGCTTTCGCAGCAGCGGGTACCGTTAATTTTAATGGCAATATTTTGGATGCCGCCTGCGACATCGATGTCGCGTCTAAAAATCAGGTCGTGGTGTTGGGCGATTATTATAAAACTGAATTCCCGGCAGCCGGTTCCAGAACCGCCGCGACGAAATTCGATATTATTTTGAAAAACTGTCCGGCAACTGTTATCAATGCCAAAGTGCGCTTCGATGGAACCCCCGATTTAAGCAATTCCAGCCTGCTGGCAATTGATTCGTCGGTTCCTGGCGCTGCCACCGGCGTCGCAATTAACCTAATGACGGCGGATAAAGCCGACCTGCCTCTGCACGGCAGCAACGGTTATTCTTATACTCTCAGCAGCACCGCTGATAATACGCTGAATTTTTATGCTCAGTATCAATCGACTAATGCGGCGGTGGTCGCCGGTCCAGCTAACTCGGTCGCTAACTTCTCCGTAGTTTATAACTAAGTTTTTTGCAGTAATCAGTAGGGGGCCGGCCCGGCCCCTTTGTTTTAAGAGGTATACAATGCGTTTTATCAGAACATTTGGCCTGGCGATGACAATATTAACGCTGATGCAGGCGAGCGCTATCGCCGGAGTTATTATTGGCGGCACGCGGATCATTTTCGATGGTGCGAAAAAAGAATCCTCCATCAGCGTTAATAATCCTGACACGACGCCTTATTTAATTCAATCATGGATAGATGAGCGAGACGGGGGGGCTGGTAAAACGCCTTTTATTATTACGCCTCCGCTGTACCGTCTGGATAGCGGACAAAAAAATATTGAACGAATTGTCGCGATAGGTTCACTGCCTCAAACGCAAGAAAGCTTGTTCTGGGTGAATATTAAAGCAATTCCCTCGGCATCAAAGCAGATGAACTCCCTGCAAATTGCCGTGAAAACGCGGATCAAACTGATTTACCGACCCGTCACTCTTCGTGGGTCAACGCCGGAAGAACAGGCGAATAAGCTCACCTGGCAAAGAAGCGGCGATGAACTTCAGGTGAATAACCCAACGCCTTACGTCATTAACTTCAATGAAATTAGCGTGGGCGGGAAAGCGCTGGCGCAGGTGTCGTATGTTTTGCCTGCTTCGACAGCCCGGTTCCCATTGCCGGAGGGGGCCGCCGGTAATGCCCTGACATTTAAAATCATTAATGACTATGGTAGCCCCGGAGCATCACATCAAGCCAACTTGTAACCCCTGAACACATGGCCCGTCCTGCGTTAAATAGGTTAATAGCGATGACAATAAAAAATAATAAATTGCGACCTGCGCGTCTGGCGACGCTTATCGCCTTCGCGTTTACCGGTATTTCACAGGAGCTGTATGCCAGTGATTCGTTTAATACGGCGCTGGTAGAACTGGATAACCCCGGGGTGGGCAAAGCGGATTTATCGGCTTTCGAGTCTGGCTCCCAGGCGCCGGGAACATACCACGTGGATATTATTCTTGATGACCAGCTAATGGATACCCGGGATATTCCTTTTGCGATGGCAAAGACCGCTGACGGTAGTGAAGCATTACAGCCCTGTTTGAGCATTGAACTCTTAAAACAGTGGGGCGTGAAAACCGATCTTTTTCCCCAGTTGGCGGTAGAAGAAAGTGATTGCGCCAATCTCCAGGCGATTCCGCAGGCCAGCGCCGATTTTCAGTTTGGCGCCCAGCGGCTGGTCATCAGCATTCCCCAGGCGGCGATCAGCCTGCCGGCAAGGGGCTATGTGCCGCCGGAAATGTGGGATGAGGGGATTACTGCGGCCATGCTCAATTACAGCCTGAGCGGAGCAAACAATTGGGCGAAAACGGGTCAAGGCGCCAGCAGCGACAGCCAGTATGCGAACCTGCGTCCGGGTATCAATATCGGGCCGTGGCGTTTTCGCAACTACACCACCTGGTCACGGGAATCCTCCGGCCAGGATAAATGGGATACCGTTTATACCTACGCACAGCGCGCCATTATTCCGCTGAAAGGCCAGCTTACCGTCGGGGACAGCTCCGCGCCTGCCGATGTGTTTGACAGTATGCCGTTTCGCGGCGGCCAGCTGGCGTCAGATGACGATATGTTACCGGATTCTCTTAAGGGCTATGCGCCCGTGGTGCGCGGTATTGCTCGAACCAATGCGCAGGTCGTGGTGCGCCAGAACGGCTATCAGATCTACCAAAGCTACGTTGCGCCGGGGGCGTTTGAGATTAGGGATATGTATCCCACCGGCGGCGCGGGCGACCTCGACGTGACGATTAAAGAAGCCGATGGCAGCGAACAGCACTTCACGCTGCCCTACGCCTCGCTGCCGGTATTGCAACGGGAAGGGCGCTTAAAATACGCCATCACCGGCGGGCAATATCGCTCCTATAACAGCAGCGTGGATAAGACCCCTTTCGGGCAAGCCACCGCAATTTATGGTCTGCAGCACGGCATTACCCTCTATGGCGGCCTGCAAGAGTCAAGCAAATACCAGTCGCTTGCCTTTGGCGTGGGCAAAAATATGGGAGCGTTAGGCGCTATCTCCGCCGACGTTACTCAGGGCTGGTCAACGCCGGATAAAAAGGAAAAATCACAGGGCCAATCCTGGCGAGCGCGTTATAGCAAAAACTTCGCCGGGACCGGGACCCACTTTTCCATTGCGGGCTACCGCTATTCGACCAGCGGCTATTACGGGATGCAGGAAGTCCTCGATTCATATGGCGACAGCAGCGCGCTGCAGGAGCGCAGGCGCAACCGCGCGGAGCTGACGATGAGCCAGACGCTGAGTCGTGAGCTGGGGTCGCTTACCCTCAGCGCGGCGCGGGAAGACTACTGGAATTCCGCCAGGTCGATGGCTTCCTGGAGCGTCGGATACAACAACTACTGGCGCAATATTAGCTACGGCCTGACCTGGACATACAGCAGAAATGGCAGCGCTGCGTCATACGACGGCGGGCGCGGGCGAAACAGCGACCATGACCAGCAGTTGGCGTTTAACGTCAGCGTACCGCTGGAGAAATTCCTCCCGCAAACGTGGGCCAGCTATGGCATGAACGCCAGCAAGAATAACGGAACGACGCACAACATCGGCATCAACGGCGTCGCGCTGGAAAACAACTCGCTGAACTGGAACGTACAGCAGGGTTACGGTACGAATGGCGTGGGTTACATCGGCAATATGAACGGTGACTATAAAGCCACGTACGGCGAAGTGACGGCGGGCTATAGCTACGACAGAAATAGCGAGCGGCTTAATTATGGTCTGCAGGGCGGCGTTATCGCCCACGCCGACGGCATCACGCTTTCTCAACCGCTCGGTGAAACCAACGTCTTAATCAAAGCTCCCGGCGCGTACGGCCTGAATATTCGCAATCAACCCGGCGCGCGCACCGACTACCGGGGATATACGGTGGTCAGCAATATTTCCGTCTATCGGAAAAACGACCTGACGCTCGACCCGCAAAGTATGCCTGATGATGTCGAGCTGGAGATCAACACCGATACGGTCACGCCGACGCGAGGCGCGGTGGTGAGGGCCGATTACCTTGCAAAAGTGGGGCGCCGGGTACTCATGACCTTAACGGACAATAACCACTTTGTGCCGTTTGGCGCCGTGGTGACGCTTGCTGATGGTAATCAAAGCAGCTTTATCGTCGGCGATCGCGGCCAGGTTTTTTTAAGCGGAATGCCCGAACAGGGGGCGATAGTCGCAACATGGGGCCGCCAGTCCAGCCAACAGTGCCGTGCTGATTTCAGCCTGCCGCAACAATCAACCTACGCTGGAATAACCGAAGTTAGCGCCAGTTGTCATCAGGAACGTTAAAAATGAGATTGATTTATTCTGTTATTTTGCTCGGCTTAATGGCCGGATGGAATAGCGCGCGTGCCGGAACCTGCACGACAATTATCCCGCAGCTCTCCACGCTGTCTGTGGGAACCCTTACCGTACAGCGTGATGCGCCGGTCGGAACGGTTATTTTTTCTCGTAACGCGACGATAACCAGCTCTTATTTAACCGGATGCACCAACCCATTAATGCTTGGGTTTAGCATGCGCTACCTTAGCGCGACGCCGAGTAGCTACGGTAATCATGTTTACGCCACCAATGTCGCGGGGATTGGTATTCGCTTCTCTTCCGGGAATTACTTTGAAAACCCGAGTAATACCTTTTCTTATGAAGCGCAGTCCTCCTACGTGGAGTGGTGGGGCGGTAAAATTGAGCTGGTGGTCACCGGCCAGGTGTCGTCGGGCGCATTAACGCCGGGAACGATCGGCGTGGTGACGCTACAGGGCAGCGACGGCGTCTACCGTGACGGCCTGACCACCAACCTCACCGATGGGACCATTAACGCGCTGGCCTGCAATATCACGACGTCTCAACTGACCTTCCCGATTGGCGATATTTCAGCGGCAACGTTCGGCTCGGCCGTCGGCACCACGCCTGCGGGCGCGCAGAATACGCAGAATCTGGGATTAAGCTGCAGCGCCGGAACCAATATTAATGTATCGCTGAGCGGCGTACAGCATCCGGACGTTGCCGATACCAGCGTCATGGCATTAACGGGGCAGGGCAGCGCCGGGACGGCAAAAGGCGTGGGAGTCCAGCTTTTATATAACGGCGCTCCGTTGGCTATCAATAGCCCGCTGTTCTTAAAACGCTCTGCGGGCGGCCAGGAAACGCTGCCGTTGACGGCCCGTTATTACCAGACCTTAACGTCCGTTGAGTCAGGCTCGGCAAACGCGACCGCCACGCTGAATTTGACGTACCAGTAACAGGTGAAAAAATGAAAATACTCCACAAAAAAATGCTTCTTCTGGCTTTTCTGTGCTGGAAAGCGTTTTCTGCCGACAGCGTGAGCGTAGGCGTAACGGGAAATATTGTTGCCTCGCCCTGTATATTTAATGGCGGAAATAGCAACCTCAATGTCAATCTTGGCGATATTCAGGCAACAAATATGGTTACGCCAGGGTCATCCTCCGACCCGGTGGCCTTTAATTTGCTGTTTACCAACTGCCCGGCGGGAACGCGCAGCGTAACGACCTCCTTCACCGGAAACCCGGATCCGGTTGCCGGCCCTGACTATTATATGAATAGCGGTACCGCAACAAACGTGGCGATCGCGATGAGCGAAGCGGGCAGCGGCGCGCTAAAGGGGACGGGTTCCAGTATTATGCGCAACATCGCGGCAGACAGAACCGCCACCCTGGCCATGCAGGCCTCGGTTAAATCGATGTCAGGGGGCGCGACGCCCGGCAGCGTGAGTGCCGTTGTGGTCATGACGCTACAGTACAATTAAACCGGCAACCGTGTCAGCGCGACGCCGGTTACGTATTTTTTTATGGAATCGTCGTGACGCTGCGTCGTTCTATTCCCGCCGTTAGTCAGGCCTTTTCGGCCTCATAGCCGGTAAAGCTCCCACTTTTCTACCCGTAATAGGCGACGGTAAGTCTGTTGCCTTCCACGGCGGGTTGTATGCAAGGCAAATCATCTATCTCAAAAATAGGTATTTTCGATGCATATTTTAATTTTCCAGCAACTTCTGCCTTCCACCCCATAAAATACATTATTAATCAAAGTATTGAACAATTTATTCCATCTCCGATATCTCTCCTGTCAGGGTCTATGCTTATAAAAAGAGCCTGATGGGGGAATACCCCTTCTTCGGATGGGTTGAAGTGATAATCATTATCACTAACATAGCGGTATGTCCCGATGGCGTCAACCTATGAGGTAGAGCGATGAATTCACATGCAGGAACTTTCAATCCCGAAGATTTTAGCTGGCGTGGGCTGGTCATGACTCCAGCCGCCGCCGCCCATATTCGCGATCTGGTCCGCAAACAGCCTGATATGCAGGGGCTGCGCCTGGGGGTTAAAACCAGCGGCTGCGCCGGTTTTGGCTACGTTCTCGAATTAATCGCTGAACCGGCGAAAGACGACCTGCTCTTTGAGCGCGACGGCGCGAAGCTATGGGCGCCGCTGCAGGCCATGCCGTTTATTGATGGCACCGAACTCGATTACGTTCGCGAAGGCTTAAATCAAATCTTCAAATTCCATAATCCAAAAGCCCAGCACGAATGCGGCTGCGGCGAAAGTTTTGGCGTTCAGGCGGAGTAACTATGTCTCGTAATACTGAAGCAACCGACGATGTCAAAACCTGGAGCGGCGGGCCACTCAACTATAAAGAAGGCTTTTTCACGCAGCTGCAGACCGATGAGCTGGCGAAAGGCATAAACGAAGAGGTGGTTCGGGCGATTTCCGCGCGCCGCAATGAGCCGGAATGGATGCTGGAGTTTCGTCTGAACGCGTTTAAGGCCTGGCAGGCGATGGAAGAGCCGCACTGGCTGAAGGCGCACTACGACAAGCTGAACTATCAGGATTACAGCTATTACTCGGCGCCCTCCTGCGGCAACTGCGATGACGGCTGCGCCTCTGAGCCTGGCGCTTTGCAGCAGACGGGCTCCAGCGCGTTTTTGACCAATGAAGTTGAAGAGGCGTTCAATCTCCTCGGCGTGCCGGTGCGCGAGGGGCGGGAAGTGGCGGTCGATGCCATTTTTGACTCGGTTTCCGTCGCTACCACCTATCGCGAAAAGTTGGCGGAGCAGGGGATTATCTTCTGTTCGTTCGGCGAGGCGATCCACGATCACCCGGAACTGGTGCAGAAATACCTCGGCACCGTGGTGCCGGGCAACGACAACTTCTTTGCCGCACTCAACGCGGCGGTGGCCTCCGACGGGACCTTTATCTATGTTCCTAAAGGCGTACGCTGCCCGATGGAGCTGTCGACCTATTTCCGCATCAACGCGGAAAAAACCGGCCAGTTCGAGCGCACCATTCTGGTCGCCGACGAAGGCAGCTATGTAAGCTACATTGAAGGCTGCTCGGCGCCGGTACGCGATAGCTACCAGCTGCACGCGGCGGTGGTTGAAGTGATCATTCATAAGGACGCCGAGGTGAAGTACTCCACGGTGCAAAACTGGTTCCCCGGCGACAACAACACCGGCGGGATCCTTAACTTCGTCACCAAGCGCGCGCTGTGCGAGGGCGAGAACAGCAAAATGTCGTGGACCCAGTCGGAAACCGGCTCGGCGATCACCTGGAAATATCCAAGCTGTATTCTGCGCGGGGATAACTCCATCGGCGAGTTCTTCTCGGTGGCGCTGACCAGCGGCCATCAGCAGGCGGATACGGGGACCAAGATGATCCATATCGGTAAAAACACCCGCTCGACGATTATCTCGAAGGGGATTTCTGCCGGCCACAGCCAGAACAGCTATCGCGGGCTGGTCAAAATCATGCCCACCGCAACCAACGCGCGCAACTTCACCCAGTGTGATTCGATGCTGATTGGTCCGGACAGCGGGGCGCATACCTTCCCTTACGTGGAATGCCGGAACAACAGCGCGCATCTGGAGCATGAAGCGACCACGTCGCGGATCGGCGAAGATCAGCTGTTTTACTGCCTGCAGCGCGGCATCAGCGAGGATGATGCGATTTCGATGATCGTCAACGGTTTCTGTAAGGACGTTTTCTCAGAGCTGCCGCTGGAGTTTGCCGTAGAAGCGCAGAAATTACTGGCGATTAGTCTTGAACACAGCGTCGGCTGATAACAAAGGAAATAAGATGTTAAGTATTAAAAATTTGCAGGTCGCCGTCGAAGACAAAGAGATCCTGCGCGGACTGAATCTGGACGTTCGCCCCGGCGAAGTGCACGCCATTATGGGGCCGAACGGCTCCGGGAAAAGTACGCTCTCCGCCACCCTGGCCGGACGCGAAGACTATGAAGTGACCGGCGGTAGCGTGGAGTTTAAAGGCAAAGATCTGCTGGAACTCGCCCCGGAGGATCGCGCCGGCGAAGGCATCTTTATGGCCTTCCAGTATCCGGTGGAAATTCCCGGCGTCAGCAATCAGTTTTTCCTGCAAACCGCGCTGAACGCCGTGCGTCGCTACCGCGGCCAGGAGCAGCTTGACCGCTTTGACTTCCAGGACCTGATGGAAGAGAAAATTAAGCTGCTGAAAATGCCCGAGGATCTGCTGACCCGTTCGGTTAACGTCGGCTTCTCCGGCGGCGAGAAAAAGCGCAACGATATCCTGCAGATGGCGGTACTGGAACCGGAGCTGTGCATCCTCGACGAGTCCGACTCCGGGCTGGATATCGACGCGCTGAAGATTGTCTCTGACGGCGTTAACGCCCTGCGCGACGGCAAGCGCGCGTTTATTATCGTCACCCACTATCAGCGCATTCTCGACTATATCAAGCCGGATTACGTCCACGTGCTGTACCAGGGGCGGATCGTCAAATCCGGCGACTTTACTCTGGTCAAACAACTGGAGGAGCAGGGCTATGGCTGGCTTACCGAACAGCAGTAACGCGCTGCAGCAGTGGCACCATCTGTTTGAGTCGCAAAGCGGGCAGCGCAGCCCGCAGGCGCATCAGCATCTGCAACAGCTGCTGCGGCTGGGCCTGCCGACGCGTAAACATGAAAACTGGAAATATACGCCGCTGGACGCGTTACTGAATCAGACCTTTGTCGCCGCTCAGCCGCAGGCGCTGACGGCGGCCCAGCGAGACGCGCAGGCGCTAACGGTGGAGGCATGGCGCCTGGTGTTTGTCGACGGTCAGTTTAGCGACAACCTGAGCGACGATCTGGCCGCCAGCGGCTATGAAGTGCAGGTGGATAACGAGCGTCAGCATCTGCCTGACGCCGTTCAGCCCGAAGTCTTTCTGCATTTGACCGAAAGCCTGGCAACCACCGTCACCCACATCCGGGTCAGGCGCAACCAGCGCCCGCAAAAACCGCTGCTGATTATGCACCTGACGCGCGGGCTGGCGAGCGATGAAATGAATACCGCCCACTATCGCCATCATCTGGAGCTGGAGAGCGGCGCGCAGGCGACCATCATCGAACATTATCTGAGCCTCAACGACCAGCGCCACTTTACCGGCGCAAGGCTGACGATGACCGTGGCGGATAACGCCCACCTGCAGCATATCAAGCTGGCGTTTGAGAATGCGCAAAGCTACCACTTTGCCCACAACGACCTGGCGCTCGGGCGCGACAGCTCCGCCTTCAGCAGCAGTTTTCTCCTCGGGAGCGCGGTGCTCCGCCACCACACCAGCACGCGGCTGAACGGAGAAAACAGCAACCTGCGGATTAACTCGCTGGCGATGCCGGTCAACGGCGAAGTCTGCGACAGCCGCACCTGGCTCGATCATAAAGTCGGATACTGCAACAGCCGCCAGCTGCATAAAACCATCGTCAACGACAAAGGGCGGGCGGTATTTAACGGCCTGATAAACGTCGCGCCGCATGCGATCAAAACCGATGGCCAGATGACCAACAACAACCTGCTGCTTGGCCGCTTATCGGAAGTGGATACCAAACCGCAGCTGGAGATTTACGCTGATGACGTGAAGTGCAGTCACGGCGCGACCATTGGGCGCATCGATGATGAACAGCTGTTTTATCTGCGCTCGCGCGGCATTACGCAGCAGGCGGCGCAGCAGATGATTCTTTACGCCTTTGCCGCCGAGCTCACCGAAGCGATCGATGATGAGGCGCTCAGGCAGCAGATACTGGCGCGTATCGGCCAGCGTCTGCCGGGAGGTAACCTATGACATTTTCTGTGCAACGCGTGCGCGCGGATTTTCCGCTACTCCACCGCGAGGTGAACGGCCAGCCGCTAGCCTATCTCGATAGCGCCGCCAGCGCGCAGAAGCCGGAAGCGGTAATTAACGCCGAGGCGGGATTTTACCGCCACGGCTATGCGGCGGTGCATCGCGGCATTCATACGCTCAGCGCGGAAGCCACGGCGCGCATGGAGCAGGTGCGCCAGCAGGCGGCGACGTTCCTCAACGCCAGCTCGGCGGAAGAGGTAGTGTTTGTTCGCGGCACCACGGAAGGCATTAACCTCGTGGCCAACAGCTGGGGGAACGCCAACGTCGGCGCCGGCGACAATATCATCGTCAGCGCGATGGAACATCACGCTAATATTGTGCCATGGCAGATGCTGTGCGCCAGAGTAGGCGCGCAGCTGAGGGTGATCCCGCTGAATCAGGACGGTACCCTGCAGCTGGATGCGATCCCCGGCCTGTTTGACGATCGCACCCGCCTGCTGGCCATCACCCAGGTGTCTAACGTGCTGGGAACCGAAAACCCGATCGCCGCCCTGGCCGCTTTAGCCCATCAGCATGGCGCGAAGGTGCTGGTGGACGGCGCGCAGGCGGTCATGCACCATCCGGTTGATGTTCAGGCGCTGGACTGCGATTTTTACGCCTTCTCCGCGCACAAGCTGTATGGCCCCACCGGGATCGGCGTACTCTACGTCAAACAGGACATTTTGCAGGCGATGCCGCCGTGGGAAGGGGGCGGATCGATGATCGCCACCGTCAGCCTGACGGAAGGCACCACCTGGGCAAAAGCGCCGTGGCGCTTCGAGGCGGGAACGCCGAATACCGGCGGCATCATTGGACTGGGCGCGGCGCTGGATTACGTCAGCGCGCTGGGGCTGACGCAAATCGCGGAATATGAACAAACCCTGATGCGCTACGCGCTGCAGGCGCTGGAGAGCGTGGCGGATTTAACCCTGTACGGCCCGCCAAATCGCCTGGGAGTGATTGCCTTTAATCTCGGCAAACATCATGCCTACGATGTCGGCAGCTTCCTGGATAACTACGGCATCGCGGTGCGGACCGGGCACCACTGCGCCATGCCGCTCATGGCGTTCTACGGCGTCCCTGCCATGTGCCGGGCATCGCTGGCGATGTACAATACCACGGAAGAGGTGGACCGGCTGGTAGCGGGCCTGCAGCGGATCCACAAATTATTAAGCTAAAGGAAGTGACTATGGCGGCGTTACCGGACAGAGACAAACTGCTGCGCAACTTTAGCCGTTGCGCGAACTGGGAAGAGAAATATCTCTATATTATTGAACTGGGACAGCGCCTGGCGCCGCTGAGCCCGGAGGAACACAGCGCGCAGAACATCATTCAGGGCTGCCAGAGTCAGGTGTGGATCGTGATGGCGCAGGAGCCGGGGGGGGCTATTGCGCTTCGCGGCGACAGCGACGCGGCCATCGTGAAAGGACTTATCGCGGTGGTATTTATCCTTTATGACCAGATGACGGCTAAGGATATCACCGCTTTTGACGTGCGCCCGTGGTTTGAAAAAATGGCCTTGACGCAGCATCTTACCCCCTCGCGCTCGCAAGGACTGGAAGCCATGATCCGCGCAATTCGCGCGAAAGCTGCAAATCTTAGCTAGAATAAAACAGTAGATTTCATTCTGTTATGCACGACGGGAGGCTAGCCTCCCGTCGTGCATAACAGGCTTGGCGTTTTATCAGCGAAAGAAGGAATCTCAGTATGAAACGCGCTTCTCTTATCACCCTGGCTCTTCTGAGCGCCCTCAGCGCGTCACACGCAGCCTGGGCCGTTGATTACCCCCTTCCTCCTGCCAATAGTCGTCTGATTGGTGAGAACCAGTTCTGGACGGTACAGGAGGGCGACCGCAACCTGCAGGCGATTGCCCGTCGTTTTGATACGGCGGCGATGCTGATCCTCGAAGCGAACGATACCATTGCGCCGGTGCAGCCTAAACCGGGTACACAGGTGCTGATACCCTCGCAGATGCTGCTACCGGACGTGCCGCGTGAGGGCATCGTCGTCAACCTGGCGGAACTGCGCCTCTACTACTTCCCGCCGGGAATGAATCAGGTGCAGGTTTATCCCCTGGGGATTGGTCAGCAGGGGCTGGAGACGCCGGAGATGACCACCCGTATCGGGCAGAAAATCCCGAACCCCACCTGGACGCCGACGGCGGGCATCCGCGCCCGCTCGCTGGAGAAGGGGATTAAACTGCCGCCGGTGGTGCCCGCAGGGCCGAATAACCCGCTAGGTCGCTATGCGCTGCGTCTGGCGTACGGCAACGGTGAATATCTTATTCATGGCACCAGCGCGCCGGACAGCGTCGGTCTGCGCGTAAGCTCCGGCTGCATGCGCATGAACGCGGCGGACATCCAGGCGTTATTCAATCAGGTGAAAAGCGGCACCCCGGTGCGGATAATCAACCAGCCGGTCAAATTCGCCGTGGAGCCGGACGGTAAGCGCTATGTTGAAGTTCATCGCCCGCTGACGCCGGATGAGAGCAGCAACGCGCAGACCATGGCCTATACGCTTCCGGCGGAGTTTCATCAGTTTGCGGGGGATAAAGCGGTTGACGAGGCGCAGCTTAAACGCGCGCTGACCAGACGAGCAGGCTATCCGGTGGCGATCTCCGCGGGTGAAAGCGCCGCGTCGGGCCTGTCGGTACAGAATACGCCGCTGGATGAAGCGAAAAGCGTGCAGTAGGCGGGGATGCGGAAGACAAAAAAAATGGCGCACAATGTGCGCCATTTTTATTACACAGATACTATTACTTACGGTATTTAGTAGCTGCGTTGTCCAGACGCTGGTTAGCGCGAGCTGCGTCATCTTTAGCAGCCTGAACGTCGGAACGCATTGCGTTCACGTCGTTGCTCAGCTGGTCAACTTTAGCGTTCAGAGTCTGAACGTCAGAAGACAGCTGATCGATTTTAGCATTGCTGGAGCAACCAGCCAGCAGAGTAGAACCCAGGATTACCGCGCCCAGTACCAGTTTAGTACGATTCATTATTAATACCCTCTAGATTGAGTTAATCTCCATGTAGCGTTACAAGTATTACACAAACTTTTTTGTGATGAGAATATTTTTTTACCTGAATACGCTTATTTTTGATCGTTCGCTCAAAGAAGCATCGAAATCATCACGTAACTTTAAAAAGGCGAGTGAAAACAGCGCGCTTCCATCGGATTCATCTTAGATAATCTCGCGTTAAATAGTAAATTCCGATTTGCATTTTTATTAATAGCGGCTAGTGCCGGAATAAAAAAAAGCGCCCCGAGAGGCGCTTTTAAAGGAAATACTAATTAACCTGTAAATTATTACAGCACGTGCACGGAAGCGGTATTGGTGGTTCCGCTCGGGACTAACGCGCCGGAAACCATAACAACCACGTCGCCTTTACGCGCCAGACCGCTCTGCAGCGCCAGTTCTTTACCCTGGATGTAGAACGCATCGGTAGAGGAGATATCTTCAACCAGCTGTGCCACAACGCCTTTGCTCAGCACCAGCTGACGCGCGGTGGTTTCGTTGGTGGTCAGCGCCAGGATAGTGGCATCCGGGAAGTATTTACGTACGGCGCGCGCGGATTTACCGCCCTGGGTTGCCACAACGATCAGCGGCGCTTCCAGTTTTTCAGCCGTTTCTACCGCACCGCGGCACACCGCTTCGGTGATGCGCAGCTTACGGTTGTCGTTGTTGTACTCAAGACGGCTGGTCATGACGCGGTCGGTACGTTCGCAGATGGTCGCCATGATGGTGACCGCTTCCAGCGGGTATTTACCTTTCGCGGATTCGCCGGACAGCATAACTGCGTCGGTGCCGTCGAGGATGGCGTTGGCCACGTCGCCTGCTTCCGCACGGGTCGGACGCGGGTTTTTGATCATGGAATCCAGCATCTGGGTCGCGGTGATAACGACTTTACGCGCGCGGATACATTTCTCGATCATCATCTTCTGCGCGAAGATAACTTCTTCAACCGGGATTTCAACGCCCAGGTCGCCACGGGCTACCATGATGCCGTCAGAGGCTTCGAGGATTTCGTCGAAGTTGTTCAGGCCTTCCTGGTTTTCGATTTTGGAGATGATCTGGATCTTCTCGCCGCCGTGGGCTTTCAGGTGCTCACGGATTTCAACAACGTCAGAACGCTTACGGATAAAGGATGCCGCAACAAAGTCAACGCCCTGTTCGCAACCGAAGATCAGGTCCTGTTTGTCTTTTTCAGCCAGCGCCGGCAGCGCGATAGATACGCCCGGCAGGTTAACGCCTTTGTTCTCGCCGAGGTCGCCGTTGTTCAGCACTTTACAAACAACTTTGTTGCCTTCGATAGCGGTCACTTCCATACCGATCAGACCATCGTCAACCAGTACCGTGTTGCCAACGCTCAGGTCGCTGGTGAAGCCTTCATAGGTCACCGCAACGATTTCGTTATTACCGACAACGGATTTATCGGTGGTGAAGGTGAAGGTCTGGCCTGCTTTCAGGGAGACGTCGTTGCCGCCTTCCAGCTTAATGGTACGGATTTCCGGACCTTTGGTGTCCAGCAGGATTGCCGCTTTCTTACCGGTTTTACTCATCACATTGCGCAGATTCTGGATGCGCTGACCGTGTTCCGCATAGTCACCGTGAGAGAAGTTCAGACGCATAACGTTCATGCCCGCGTCCAGCATTTTGGTCAACATCTCTTCGGATTCGGTTTTCGGACCGATGGTGCAAACAATTTTGGTCTTTTTCATGACAGTTTAATCTTTAAGTTGTGAAGGATAGGGATGGGGAATCTGACTCCGTGGGCGCACTGCCGCAGAGTTAAACCTGTATTACGAAAGTTGCTATGCCACGCTCTAAGGATAGGTGACAACAAAAGAGCGTGCAGAAGAATGTGTGCTGGCGGTTCAGCCCATGAAAAGAGGCAACGTGTTATGCGTTTAGTCATGCAATCCAATGCGCTGAAACCATTCAATAAGAATTTGTTGGGCATTATACGTTGCCCAATCCAAAAAAGAAAATGAAAACCATGTTTCATTTCTATAGTTACATACTTAACAAAATGCAAACTAATCCTATGCTTATGCGCAACACATTTTTTCATCACCTGACAAGATAAAGAGGGTGGAAACGCGGGTTTATTCACAAGTTTGGCCGGGAAAATCGGTCTCTGAGGCGAAAACGGCGCGCTGGTTTGCTTTAAGCGGGAAATATATCAATAATGATTTGATTGATAATGAAAATTTGAGAGCGGAATACGATGGGAAACACAGCCAAAGATGAGGCGTTGTATCAGGAAATGTGCCGGGTGGTCGGTAAAGTCGTGCTGGAGATGCGCGACCTGGGCCAGGAGCCGAAGCATATCGTTATCGCCGGCGTGGTGCGTACCGCCCTCGCGAACCCAAAGGTCAAACGTTCCGCCCTGACGCAGGAAGCGATGGAGAAGGTGGTCCACGCGCTTTCCGGAAGCTAGACGCCTCCGGGCACTACCCGCGCGCTTCAGGAAATCACGAAGCGGATCACCGCTTTTACCGCAATATCGCAGTGGTGGGCGACCATGGCCTCATCATCGATCGCCGGCATCGGATCGTCCAGGTACAGGCTGCTAAAGGTATAAAAGTTCGACACCTGATAGAAGCTAAAGCTGCTGATCAATCGATGCACATCGCGCGCTTCCAGCCCCGCCTGAAACACGCCTTGTCGCTGACCGCGCTGAAGAATATCTTCCAGAATCGACAGGGCGGTGCGGTTTAGCGGTTTCAGCTGGCCCGAGCTTTTCAGCCACTTCCCGCGCTGCATGTTTTCCATACAGATGACCCGCATATAGTCGGCGTGGGTGGCGTGATAGCGCACGCTCCACTTCACCAGCTGCACCAGCGCCTCGACCGGCGGCACGTTTTCCAGCCCAAGCTGCTGCTCGGTTTCGCGGATCCTTGCGTAGACGTGCTGCAGCACGGCCTGATAAAGCTGCTCTTTGGTCTTGAAGTAATAGACCACCATGCGTTTGGTGGTCTGCGCTTCGGTGGCGATTTGCTCCATCCGCGCCCCCGACAGTCCATGCTCGGCGAAAACGGTAATGGCGGCGGCGAAGATCCGCTCTTTCAGAGACTGCGCTTCATCATGAGCAACGACGGACATAACGGCTCCTTTTCTTGAGATGCAAAAAATACACATATTGATCACAATTTAGCAACCAATCATGGCGCGATTGAACCAAATGATACATATTCAGGTCATTACCTCAGCCAATGACCCGAGGACACTATGTTGCGCTCCATCGCCACCGTCTCGATCTCCGGTACCTTACCCGAAAAGCTCCATGCCATCGCGGCGGCAGGCTATCAGGGCGTCGAAATCTTCGAAAACGATCTGCTCTATTATACCGGTACCCCGGCTGATATCCGCCACCTGGCGGCAGATTTAGGGCTAAAAATCACGCTTTTTCAACCGTTTCGTGATTTTGAAGGCGCCAGCCGCAGCCAGTTCGCCGTCAATATGGAACGCGCCAGGCGCAAATTTGCGCTTATGCATGAGTTGGGCTGCGACACTATGCTGCTGTGCAGCAACGTTCAGCCGGACTGTTCCGCCGACGTCGAGCTGCAGATCGCGGATTTGCGCGCCCTGGCTGAACTGGCGGAGCAGGAACAAATCCGCATCGGCTACGAGGCGCTGGCCTGGGGCACCCACGTCAACCGTTGGCATCAGGCCTGGTCACGGGTCAAAAGCGTCAACAGTCCGGCGCTGGGCATTGTGCTCGATAGCTTCCACGTGCTGGCGCGCGGCGACACGCTGCAGCGGCTAGGGGAAGTACCGCCGGAGAAAATCACCTTTGTGCAGATGGCCGATGCGCCGCTGATGAAAATGGATATTCTGGAGTGGAGCCGGCACTTCCGCTGCTTTCCCGCTCAGGGGCAGCTGCCGCTGGTGGATTTTGCCTGCGATCTTACCCGCTGCGGCTATCGCGGTCCCTGGTCGCTGGAAATTTTCAACGACAGCTTCCGGGCGTCGCCCAACGGCGCGACGGCGAAAGATGGCTATCGCTCGCTGCTGTGGCTGGAAGAGCAGGTCCGTCAGCGGCTACCGGAAAGCCGGGCGCCGCTTTTTGCTCCCGTTGAACTGCCCCTCTACGCCGGGCTGGAGTTTATCGAGTTTGCCACCGCGCCGGCGCAGGCGGGCGAGCTCGGACAAAGGCTGGCGCAGCTCGGCTTTGCCGAGGAGGGGAGCCATCGCTCAAAACGGGTCTCCCTCTGGCGCAACGGCGGGGCGCGGGTGGTAGTCAACGCCCAGCCGCACAGCTGGGCCGACCATTTTCACCAGCGTCACGGGGTTTCCCTCTGCGCCATGGCGCTGCGCGTCAGTCAGAGCGCGGCGATCGTGGAACGCGCCCGCGCATACGGCTACGCCACCTGGCAGGGCGATGCCGGGCCGAATGAAAGCCCGATCCCGGCGGTTTGCGCGCCGGACGGCAGCCTTATTTATCTGATTGAGGTGGGGGATGACATCTATACCCGCGATTTTCATCTGCGCGCGAACCTCACGCCGCGCGACGATTATCAGGGTATCGATCATCTGGCTCTCGGCATGGAAGCGGACAGCCGCGATAACTGGATCATTTTTTTCCGCAGCGTTTTCGGCTTTATCCTCGAGCATGAACAAACGCTACCCGATCCGTACGGGCTGGTGCGCAGCCTGGCGGTACGCAGTCCGCAGGGCGACATTCGCCTCGCGCTCAATATTTCGCAAAGCCGCGCCACGCAAATTGCCCGTTCGGTCGCCTGTTATCAGGGCGCCGGTTTACAGCACGCGGCGTTTGCCTGCCGCGATTTACCCGCCACGCTCGCCAGCCTGCCGCAGATTGCGGTCGAGGCGCTGCCCATCCCGGCGAACTATTATGACGATCTGCTGGCCCGTTTTGGCGAAGACGCTCAGGTTAACCTTTTGAAGAATCATCAGATTCTTTATGACCGCGATGGAGACGGCGGGGAGTTCCTGCATCTTTATACCCGCCCATTTTCTGCCGGACGCTTTTTCTTTGAATTGACCGAGCGGCGCAACGGTTACGCACTTTATGGTGCTGTAAATGCAGCTGTACGCTTGTCAGCAATGCAGTACACCTAGTAATGTAGCAGATGGTTCACAACCCAACGTCGCAAACACAATAACAACATCCGGCTGTACCCTATGACAGGAAACGACTATGAACTCTTATAGCCATAATCAGACGACGGCGGCCTCCGCGTCCGGCGCGCGGCCTTCCCGGCGGCGTATCGGTATCCTTGCGCTGCTGGCGGTCGGCACCATGATCAACTATCTCGACCGCACGGTGCTGGGTATCGCCGCGCCGCAGCTGACCGCAGAGCTGGGGATTGATGCCGCGATGATGGGCATCGTATTCTCCGCCTTCGCCTGGACCTACGCGCTGGCGCAGATCCCCGGCGGCATCTTCCTTGACCGCTTTGGTAATAAAGTCACCTATTTTCTGGCGCTGACCCTGTGGTCGTTATTCACCCTGTTCCACGGCATGGCGGTTGGCCTGAAAAGTCTGCTGCTGTGCCGCTTTGGCCTCGGCGTCAGCGAAGCACCCTGTTTCCCGGTAAACAGCCGGGTAGTGAGCGCCTGGTTTCCGCAGCAGGAGCGCGCCAAGGCGACGGCGGTCTATACCGTCGGCGAATATCTCGGGCTGGCCTGCTTTGCGCCGCTGCTGTTCTGGATAATGGGCAGCTTCGGCTGGCGAGCGCTGTTTATTAGCGTCGGCGCCGCCGGGGTGTTGTTTGCGCTGGTGTGGTGGCGCTGCTACCGCGAGCCGCATGAGGATAAACATCTCAATCAGCTGGAGCGCGAGCACATTATCAACGGTGGCGGAATGTCCACCGGCGCGGAGCAGCATACCGCCTTTAGCTGGCCGCTGGTTCGCCAGCTGCTGGCTAAACGGCAGATCCTCGGCGCCAGCATCGGGCAGTTCGCCGGTAATACGGTGCTGGTCTTCTTCCTCACCTGGTTCCCGACCTATCTGGCCACCGAGCGCCATATGCCGTGGATCAAAGTCGGCTTCTTCGCCATCATGCCGTTTCTCGCGGCGGCGGGCGGCGTCATGTTCGGCGGCTGGGTCTCGGATAAGCTGCTGAAGGCCACCGGCTCGGCAAACCTCGGGCGTAAGCTGCCGATTATCGCCGGTCTGCTGATGGCGAGCACCATTATCGCCGCCAACTGGCTGACCAGCGATCTGGCGGTGATCCTGGTGATGTCGTTCGCCTTCTTTGGTCAGGGGATGGTTGGACTGGGCTGGACGTTAATCTCCGATATCGCGCCGAAGGGCCTTGGCGGACTGACCGGCGGCCTGTTTAACTTCTGCGCTAACCTTGCCGGGATCCTGACGCCGCTGATTATCGGTTTTATCGTTGCGGCCTCCGGCAACTTCTTTTACGCGCTGATTTATATCGGCGGCGCCGCGCTGCTGGGCGTAGCGGCCTATCTGTTTATTCTCGGCGATGTTAAACGTATCGAACTTTCGCAGTAGCGCAGTAGCGCAGTAGCAAAAGGAGCAGCAAATGGTGATTAGTGGAAATACGCGGCTGATAGCGCATCTTGGCTACCCGACCGCGAAGTTTAAAGCGCCGATGATTTACAACCCGTGGCTGGTTCATCAGCAGGTTGACGCCAAAGTGGTGCCGATGGGCGTGAAGCCTGAGGATTATGCCGCCTTTGTGCCGATGCTGTTTAAGATGACCAATATTATTGGCGCGCTGGTCACCATGCCGCACAAAATCGCCACCTGCGGGCTGGTGCAGCGTCTGAGCCCGACGGCGGCGATAGCGGGGGCGTGCAACGCGATTCGTGCCGAAGCCGACGGTACGCTGAGCGGCGATATGTTTGACGGCGAAGGCTTTGTCCTCGGTATTAAACGTAAAGGTTTCCAGACGCGAGGGGCGCGGGCGCTGGTGGTGGGCAGCGGCGGCGTCGGCTCGGCTATTGCCGCTTCGCTGGCGGCGGCGGGCGTCAGCGCGCTGACGTTGTACGACGTCCGTTCGCGGACGGCTGAAGCGCTGGCCGGGCGTCTGCTTCAGCACTATCCTCGGCTGGATATTACGCTGATGCGGCGCGATCCGCAGGGGCACGATCTGGTGGTCAACGCCACGCCGCTGGGGATGAAAGAGGGCGATCCGCTGCCGTTAGATCCGCAGCGCCTGACGCCGGGCACCTTTGTCGGCGAAGTGGTCATGGCCCAGGAATTCACCCCGTTATTGCAGGCGGCGCGGGCGGCGGGCTGCCCCATACAGCGCGGCACCGACATGCTGTTTGAGATGATCCCCGCTTACCTTCGTTTCTTCAATCTGCCGGTGGCGACGCCGGAACAGCTGCGCGAGCTGGCGGAAATTCGCTACTGAAGCCGGAACTGCGCCAGGCCTGCCGGAGATATCTGCCAGGCCTGGGTTCCTTTCAGAACCAGCCTATCCGTAAAAAACCTCTTCATCGGACATCCGTTCCTCAATCTGACCGGCGACCTTTTGCAACGAGGCGAGGTACTTTTGCGCCGCCTGGTCGATAGTCATGGCCTGGGCCATATACACCAGGTTCAGGCAGCCGATAACCCGCAGCTGGCGGCGAATGGGGACGGCAATGGAGGCGATTTTCTCCTCCTGCTGCCAGCCGCGAAAGTTTTCACCGTAGCCGTTTTGCCGGGTGCGTTCGAGGATGGCGGCCAGCTTCTCCGGCTCGCGCGCCAGCTGATACTCCGCTTCCGGCCGGGCGGCCAGCATCTCAACGATCGGGCTTCGTTCATGCTCCGGGGCGAAGGCCAGCCAGGTTAATCCGGAGGCGGTCAGCAGCAGCGGCAGTCGGCGGCCGACCATCGCCCGGTGGAAGGAGAGGCGGCTGAAGCGGTGGGTAGTTTCGCGCACGACCATCGCATCGACGTCGAGAGTCGTGATATCGGTAGGCCATAAAACCTCCCGCAACAGCTCGCCAAGCAGCGGCGTGGCGAGGGCAGAAATCCAATGTTCGTCACGAAATCCCTCACTTAACTGACGCACTTTAATCGTCAATCGGAAGCTGTCATCGGAGCGGCTGCGGCGCACATATCCCTCATCCTGTAGCGTTTCCAGTAGCCGCCTGACGGTGGTGCGGTGCAGGCCGCTAAACTCGGCCAGGGTGCCAACCGTCGCGCCTCCGTCGAATTTATTTAACAAATTTAATAACAATAAGCCGCGGCTTAAACCGCGTACCGTTTTGTAATCCGCCGACGCATCTTGGTCCATACTGCCTCAATAAACATCAAATTAAACAATGATGTGCACCTGGTGCACGTTAGGTGATGTTTTGATTGTAGCGCAAATCACCGCCCCTATACTGACCTCACTATAAAAATAAATTCACATTTAGTTAACAAATTACCGCGTTGATTTTTCTGCAATGTTGGTAATGCGTCCGAAGCGTGAGGTTTTGAAAATGACAACATCTAATCCTGATATTCAACCGGCCGTACAGCACACCGCCCAGGTTGCGATTGTCGGCGCCGGTCCGGTGGGCCTGGCGATCGCCAACTACCTCGGGCAAATGGGCGTGAGCGTCCTGCTGATTGAGAAGCTCGAGTCGCTGATCGACTATCCCCGCGCCATCGGTATTGACGATGAGTCGCTGCGGGCAATGCAGGCGGTGGGGCTGGTAGACAAGGTGTTGCCGCACACCACGCCGTGGCACGCGATGCGCTTCATGACGCCGAAAGGGCGCTGCTTTGCCGATATCCAGCCGATGACCGACGAGTTTGGCTGGTCGCGGCGTAACGCGTTTATTCAGCCGCAGGTTGATGGGGTGCTGTACGCAGGCCTGAGCCGCTTCCCCAACGTGCGTTGCCTGTTTTCCCGTGAAGTGGAGGCTTTTAGCCAGAATGGTGACAACGTCACGTTAAATCTCAAAGGCAGCGCTGGCGAACATGAAACCGTACGCGCCGACTGGCTGGTGGCCTGCGACGGTGGAGCGAGCCTGATTCGCTGCACGCTCAATATCCCCTTCGAAGGGAAAACCGCGTCGAATCAGTGGATTGTTATCGATATTGCCAACGACCCGCTGGCGACGCCGCACGTCTATCTGTGCTGCGATCCGGTGCGCCCGTACGTGTCAGCCGCGCTGCCGCACGGGGTACGGCGCTTTGAATTTATGGTGATGCCCGGCGAAACCGAGGCCCAGCTCAGCGAGCCGCACAAGATGCGCCAGCTGCTGAGCAAGGTGCTGCCGGACCCGGACAACGTCGAACCGATCCGCCAGCGCGTCTACACCCATAACGCGCGTATCGCCGAACGCTTTCGCGTCGATCGCGTGCTGCTGGCGGGCGACGCCGCGCACATCATGCCGGTGTGGCAGGGGCAAGGCTATAACAGCGGCATGCGCGACGCCTTTAACCTGGCGTGGAAGCTGGCGCTGGTGGTGAACGGCAAAGCTGGCGAAGCGCTGCTCGACAGCTACCAGCAGGAGCGGCGCGATCACGCCAAAGCGATGATCGACCTGTCGGTGACCGCTGGCAACGTGCTGGCGCCGCCGAAACGCTGGCACGGCACGGTGCGCGACGGCATTTCGTGGCTGCTCAACTATCTGCCGCCGGTCAAACGCTACTTCCTTGAAATGCGCTTCAAGCCGATGCCGCAGTATCGCGAAGGCGCGCTGCTGGTGGAAGGCGAAGGCAAAACGTCCCCGGTAGGCAAAATGTTTATCCAGCCGAAGGTCACGCTGGAGGACGGTCAGGTGACGCTGCTGGATGAGGTGATTGGCGCGAACTTTGCCATCATCGCCTGGGGCTGCAACCCGCTATGGGGGCTTAACGACGAGCAGATAGCCCGCTGGCGCGCCGTCGGCGTGCGGTTTATCCAGGTGGTGCCGGAGGTGCAGATTCATTGCGATCAGGACAACGTACCCGGCGTCATCCGCCTTGGCGATACGCAAAACCGCCTGAAAAGCTGGTTCGCGCAGCACGATACCGCCATCGCCGTGGTGCGTCCGGACCGCTTTGTCGCCACCGTGGCCATCCCGCAAACCCTGAGCAAAAAGCTCGACGCGCTGGCAAGCAAGATGCGGCTGGCGGCCTCCGCGCAGGCGGCAACGACGATTGAACAGGTGGCCTGATATGAACGCGTATCTTCATTGCCTCTCGCATACCCCGCTGGTGGGCTACGTTGACCCGGAACAGGCGGTGCTGGACGAAGTGAACGGCACCATCGCCGACGCGCGGGCGCGCATTGCCGCCTTCGACCCGGAGCTGGTGGTGCTGTTTGCCCCCGATCACTACAACGGCTTTTTCTACGATGTGATGCCACCGTTTTGTTTAGGCATCGGGGCGACCTCTATCGGCGACTTCAGCAGCGCCAGCGGCGTTTTGCCGGTGCCGACGGCGCTGGCGGAGGCCTGCGCCCACGCGGTGATCAAGGACGGTATCGATCTGGCGGTTTCCTACTGCATGCAGGTGGACCACGGCTTTGCGCAGCCGCTGGAGTTCCTGCTCGGCGGGCTCGACAGGCTGCCGGTTCTGCCGGTGTTTATCAACGGCGTCGCCTCGCCGCTGCCGGGCTTTCAGCGTACCCGCATGCTGGGCGAAGCCATCGGCCGCTTTCTGACCACCCTCAATAAGCGGGTATTAATTCTCGGCTCCGGCGGCCTGTCGCATCAGCCGCCGGTACCGGAGCTGGCGAAGGCCGATGCCCCTATGCGCGACCGGCTGCTGGGCAGCGGCAGGCAGCTGCCGCCGGACGAGCGTGAACTGCGCCAGCAGCGGGTGATTAGCGCGGCGAAACGGTTTATCGAGGACCAGCACTCGCTCTATCCGCTCAACCCGGTCTGGGATAACCGCTTTATGAGCCTGCTGGAGCAGGGGCGGCTGACGGAGCTGGACGCCATCAGTAACGAAGAGCTGTCGGCGATGGCCGGGAAATCAACGCACGAAATTAAAACCTGGGTGGCCGCATTTGCCGCGCTATCCGCATTTGGCCGCTGGCGCTGCGAAGGTCGCTATTACCGACCAATCCCCGAGTGGATTGCCGGGTTTGGCTCGCTGAGCGCCGCCGCGCAGAACTGAATTAACGGGAGAAGATGATGAGCTACCAACCGCAAACCGAAGCCGCCACCAGCCGTTTCCTCAACGTTGAGGAGAACGGAGAGACATTACGCATCCATTTTAACGACTGCGGGCAGGGGGATGAAACCGTGGTCCTGCTGCACGGTTCAGGTCCTGGCGCCACCGGCTGGGCCAACTTTAGCCGCAATATCGACCCGCTGGTGGAGGCGGGCTACCGGGTCATTTTGCTGGACTGCCCCGGCTGGGGAAAAAGCGATTCAATCGTCAATAGCGGCTCGCGTTCCGACCTGAATGCCCGGGTGCTGAAAAGCGTCGTCGACCAGCTGGATATCAGCAAAGTACATCTGCTGGGCAACTCGATGGGCGGCCACAGCGCGGTGGCTTTCACCCTGACCTGGCCGGAGCGCGTCGGCAAACTGGTGCTGATGGGCGGCGGAACCGGCGGCATGAGCCTATTTACGCCGATGCCGACGGAAGGCATCAAGCTGCTGAACGGCCTGTACCGTGAGCCGACCATCGAAAACCTGAAAAAGATGATGAATATCTTTGTCTTCGATACCCGCGATTTGACCGACGCGCTGTTTGCAGCGCGCCTCAACAATATGCTGTCGCGCCGGGAGCATCTGGATAACTTCGTCAAAAGCCTGGAAGCCAACCCGAAGCAGTTCCCGGATTTTAGCCCGCGTCTCGGCGAAATCCGCGCGCAGACCCTGATCGTCTGGGGGCGTAACGATCGCTTTGTACCGATGGACGCCGGGCTGCGCCTGCTGGCGGGCATTAACGGTTCCGAGCTGCATATCTATCGCGACTGCGGCCACTGGGCCCAGTGGGAGCACGCGGAGAGCTTTAACCAGCTGGTGCTCGATTTTCTGGGGCGTCCCTGAGGAATCCTGATGACAACTTTATCTCTTGAACAACTGGCGCAGCGGCTGCGCGATGCCGAAACGCGCGGCCAGGCCATTGAACCGCTGCGCGATACGCTCGGCGTTGACAATGCGGAAGCGGCCTACGCCATCCAGCGGATGAACGTGCAGCACCACGTGGCGAACGGCCGCCGGGTGGTGGGGCGCAAGGTGGGACTGACCCACCCGAAAGTGCAGCAGCAGTTGGGCGTTGATCAGCCGGACTTCGGCACCCTGTTTGCCGATATGTGCTACGGCGATAACGCCGAGGTCCCGTTCTCCCGGGTGCTGCAGCCGAAGGTGGAGGCCGAAATCGCCCTGCTGCTGAAGCGCGATCTGCCGCATGCCGATACCACCTTTGATGAGCTGTACGCCGCCATCGACTGGGTACTGCCGGCGCTGGAAGTGGTCGGCAGCCGTATTCGCGACTGGTCGATTGGCTTCGTCGATACGGTCGCCGATAACGCCTCCTGCGGCGTTTACGTGCTGGGCAGCCCGGCGCGGCGCCCGGACGGGCTGGACCTGAAAAACTGCGCGATGCGCATGACCCGTAACGAGGAAGAGGTCTCCAGCGGGCGGGGCAGCGAATGTCTCGGTCATCCGCTGAACGCGGCGGTGTGGCTGGCGCGCAAAATGGCCAGCCTCGGCGAGCCGCTGCGGGCGGGCGATATCGTGCTCACCGGGGCATTAGGCCCGATGGTGGCGATTAACGCCGGCGATCGCTTTGCCGCCCATATCGACGGTTTAGGTTCAGTGGCGGCGACCTTTGTCGCCAAAGAGGAAGAGAGTGATGAGTAAACGTAAAGTCGCCATTATCGGCTCCGGTAATATCGGCACCGATTTAATGATCAAAATTCTGCGCCACGGGCAGCATCTGGAAATGGCGGTAATGGTCGGCATCGACCCGGAATCCGACGGCCTGGCCCGCGCCCGGCGCATGGGCGTCGCCACCACGCACCAGGGGGTGGGCGGCCTGATGCAGATGGCCGAATTCGCCGATATCGATTTTGTTTTTGATGCCACCAGCGCCGGGGCGCATGTGAAAAACGACGCCGCGCTGCGCGAAGCTAAACCGGGGATCCGGGTGATCGACCTGACCCCGGCGGCCATCGGCCCGTACTGTGTGCCGGTGGTCAACCTCGAGGCCAACCTTGCGGAGGGTAACGTCAATATGGTCACCTGCGGCGGCCAGGCGACGATCCCGATGGTGGCGGCGGTCTCCCGGGTGGCAAAAGTGTACTATGCGGAGATCATCGCCTCGATTGCCAGCAAATCCGCCGGGCCGGGGACGCGCGCCAATATAGATGAGTTCACCGAGACCACCTCGCAGGCCATCGAGAAAGTCGGCGGGGCGGCGAAAGGCAAAGCGATTATCGTGCTGAACCCGGCGGAACCGCCGCTGATGATGCGCGATACCGTTTATGTTCTGAGCGAAGCGGCATCACAGCAGGACATTGCCGCTTCGATCGCCGAGATGGCGGCGGCGGTGCAGGCTTATGTGCCGGGGTATCGCCTGAAGCAGCAGGTGCAGTTTGAGGTGATCCCGGAAGATAAACCGGTAAACCTGCCGGGCGTCGGCCGCTTCTCCGGCCTGAAAACGGCGGTTTACCTTGAGGTCGAAGGGGCGGCGCACTATCTGCCAGCCTACGCGGGCAACCTCGATATTATGACGTCGGCGGCGCTGGCGACGGCGGAGAAAATGGCCCAGGCGATGAACGACGCGGCGGGAGAAGCAGCATGAACGGTAAAAAACTCTATATCTCGGACGTGACCCTACGCGACGGAATGCACGCGATTCGCCATCAGTACTCGCTCGACAATGTGCGCCAGATTGCCCGCGCGCTGGACAGCGCGGGCGTTGATTCGATAGAAGTGGCCCACGGCGACGGGCTGCAGGGCTCCAGCTTTAACTACGGCTTCGGCGCGCACAGCGACCTGGAGTGGATTGAAGCGGCGGCGGAGTCGGTCAGCCAGGCGAAAATCGCCACCTTATTGTTGCCCGGCATTGGCACGTTGCACGATCTGAAAAACGCCTATCAGGCCGGGGCGCGGGTGGTGCGGGTGGCGACCCACTGCACCGAGGCGGATGTCTCGGCGCAGCATATCGCCTTCGCCCGCGAGCTGGGCATGGACACCGTCGGCTTTCTGATGATGAGCCATATGACAGCCCCGGAGCAGCTGGCGCAGCAGGCGCTGAAGATGGAGTCCTACGGCGCGACCTGTATCTACGTGGTCGATTCCGGGGGGGCGATGAATATGCGCGATATCCGCGATCGCTTTCGCGCCCTCAAGGCGGTGCTGAAGCCGGAAACCGCCACCGGGATGCACGCGCACCATAATCTGAGCCTCGGCGTCGCCAACTCGATCGCCGCGGTGGAAGAGGGCTGCGACCGTATCGACGCCAGCCTGGCGGGAATGGGGGCCGGGGCGGGCAACGCGCCGCTGGAGGTGTTTATCGCCGCCGCCGACAAGCTCGGCTGGAATCACGGTACCGATCTGTATGCGCTGATGAACGCCGCCGATGAGCTGGTGCGCCCGCTGCAGGATCGCCCGGTGCGGGTTGACCGCGAAACCCTGGCGCTGGGCTACGCCGGGGTTTACTCCAGCTTTCTGCGCCACAGCGAAGCGGCCGCCGGGCGCTACGGCCTGAGCGCGGTGGATATTCTCGTCGAACTCGGCAAGCGGCGGATGGTGGGCGGTCAGGAAGATATGATCGTCGACGTCGCGCTGGATCTGCTTAAGCGTAAAAAATAAAAGCAACGCGCGGCTGGCAACGTATCAGCCGCCATGCACCTGCTCCGCTTGTCCGGATATCGCAAAGGTACCCTATGACCCAAACAACGACTGCAAGCAATTCGCGCCAGATGGTAACCGTCGGGCTCTGTTTTATGGTGGCCCTGATGGAAGGGCTGGATCTGCAGGCGGCGGGGATTGCCGCCGTGGGCATGGCGCAGGCGTTCGCGCTGGATAAAATGCAGATGGGCTGGATTTTCAGCGCCGGGATCCTCGGCCTGCTGCCCGGCGCGCTGGCGGGCGGCATGCTGGCGGATCGCTACGGCCGCAAGCGTATTCTGCTGGGCTCGGTGCTGCTCTTCGGCCTGTTCTCGATCGCCACCGCGCTGGCGTGGAACTATCCGACGCTGCTGCTGGCGCGACTGCTGACCGGCGTCGGGCTGGGCGCGGCGCTGCCGAATCTGATTGCGCTCACCTCCGAGGCCGCTGGTCCACGCTTTCGCGGCAGGGCGGTCAGCCTGATGTACTGCGGCGTGCCCATTGGCGCGGCGCTGGCGGCGGCGCTGGGCTTTTTCGGCCTCGCCGCCGCCTGGCAAACGGTATTCTGGGTCGGCGGTATCGTTCCGCTGCTGCTGGTGCCGTTGCTGCTGCGCTGGCTGCCTGAATCGCCGGTTTTTCAGCGCAGCGCGCAGGGCGTGCCGCTACGCGCGCTTCTCGCGCCGGGCAACGCTACCGCCACGCTGCTGCTGTGGCTGTGCTACTTCTTCACGCTGCTGGTGGTCTATATGCTGATCAACTGGCTGCCGATGCTGTTAGTCGGCCAGGGATTCAGCGCCAGCGAGGCGGCGGGGGTGATGTTTGTCCTGCAGTTTGGCGCCGCCTGCGGCACGCTGCTGCTGGGGGCGCTGATGGATAAGCTCAGCCCGCTATGGATGTCGCTGCTGATCTACAGCGGTATGCTGGCGTCGCTGCTGGCGCTGGGCACCGCGACCTCGCTCGCCGCGATGCTCTTTTCCGGCTTCGTCGCCGGGCTGTTTGCCACCGGCGGGCAGAGCGTGCTTTACGCGCTGGCTCCGCTGTTCTATCGCACCGAAATTCGCGCCACCGGCGTGGGGACGGCGGTGGCGATCGGTCGTCTCGGCGCGATGAGCGGCCCGCTGCTGGCGGGCAAAATGCTGGCGTTGGGCACCGGCACGGTTGGCGTGATGGCAGCTTCCGCGCCCGGCATTTTGCTGGCAGGCGTAGCGGTGTTCTGGCTGATGAACCGCCAAAAGCGCGCCGCGCTGGCCTGAGCATTTTCGTTTATTCCCGGGGGCGGCGCGGTAAACCCGCGCCTTGCCCGGGCTACCGGCCCGCAGAAGCTTGTTGCTTGTAGCCCGGCTAAGCGTAGCGCGAGCCGGGGAGCCGCCTTGCGCATCTCTCCACTTTGGCATACGTTAAATCATCATCCACTGATTCTTCCGGGCATCATGTCTTTTACCTCCCGTTTATTAAGCGATATCCCCGGCATCCGCTACGCCTTCCTCGACGTGCATGAAACCGCCGCCTTTCCCTATAGCGAAATGGCGCCGGTTAAACTGGTTCACGGCAATATCGTGCATGAGTATCGCGCGCCGCAGGTGGAGCGACCCCACGCCGATGCGATGTTTACCGCCGTCAGCGGGCAGAAGGTGGGCGTGGTGACCGCCGACTGCCTGCCGCTGCTGATGGCGTCGCGCGACGGGCGCTATGTCTGCAGCGTGCACGCAGGCTGGCGCGGCGCGGCCAGCGGGATTATCGAAAATAGCCTTGCGCTGTTTCAGCGTTATCACGTCGACCCGCAAGATCTGGTGGTGGTGAGCGGGCCGCATATTCATGCCTGCTGCTATGAAGTCACTGGCGACTTCTACCCGGCGCTGCTGGCGATGCCCGCCGGCGAACTGGCGAAACGCCATCGGCAACAGCTTTTCCTGCCCCAGCAGGCGGCGTCCGTGGGACAACAGGCGAAAGCGAGCGGTGACGACAATTTTTGGTTCGATCTGCGGGCCTTTGCGCGTCTCCTGCTGCGCGGGGCGGGCGTGCCGGATGAAAATATGGAGTGGCTGGGGAGCTGTACCTACTGTACGCCCCAACTGCTGGGGTCGTTTCGCCGGCGTACGCATTTTCCGGCGCCGAAGTCATTTCAGTATTCATGGATCATGCGCGAGCCTGATGAGACGAAATGATGTTTGATGATGTGTAACATCGGCGGTCGTTGGCTATCAGACCTCCCGGAAACCACCTGCGATAACAAAGCCGATAGCTCCGCCTACTGGGCTCCGTCGCTGAAGCTGCCGGCTGGACAGGCGAAACCTACTATCAGACAAGCAAAGTGGAACAGCATCCGCTGCAAGCGTTCCCGGCGGGTCTCAAACTACGTGCGGGCGACCATCGCGGTTCGGTCTCCCGCTAACGGAATACGGTTTTTGCGCCAACGGCAAAGGTAATGGACGGCGATAAGCGTCAAGAGCGCTGGGGCATTATTGATACCGCCCCGGAAACCTGGCGGTCAGCGATAACGCCGCAACTTGCCCGGGCTAGCGGATCGTAGATGGCGGTGGGCTTGTAGCCCGGGTAGGCGCTTTGCGCCGCCCCCGGGAGTGAGGGTATTTCCCGGTGGCGATGCTGTGTACCTGCCCAGGCGACCGGATCGCAGATGTCGGTGGACTCGTAGCCCCGCTAAGCGCAGCGCGAGCGGGGGAATTTACAACACCGTAAACCCGTGCGTGTCATCGCGCTTGAGCTGTTCAACCAGGCCGAACTCCCAGTCGAGGTAGGCCTGCATTGCCGCGGGGGAGTTATCGGTGCCTTCATACGGGCGTTGATAGCGATCGCTGCGCGGCGTCGCCAGATGCGTCTCGCCGTGCTCCAGCGCCAGCCCGGCGTCAATCCACGCCAGGGTGCCGCCGCTCAGCAGCCGCACCGGTTTACCGGTTAACGCCGCCACCTCAGGCGCCGCGTAGCGGGCCAGCAGGCTGCTGCCGCAGGTGACAACGTAACGTTCGGCTGAAGGGATAACCTCCAGCGCCTGGCGCAGCTGCGAACGTATTAGCCAGTAAGCGCCGGGAATGTGCCGGGCGACATAGTTGGCGCTGGTGGTGAAATCTAGCACTACGGTCCCCGGTTCTCGCAGCTGTTGCGCCAGCTGCGGCGCAGAGATCTCCTCCACCTGCGAACCCGGCGGTACGCGGCCCGCTGGGGTTCCGCGCTCGCTAAAATCTTCCGCGCGCGCATCGCGCAAGACCGCCACCTCCCAGCCCATCTGCGCCAGCCAGGACGCCGTTATCGGCGCGCGAATCTCGTCATCGGCAACCAGCACAATACGCGCCCCGCGCACGCTGGCGAAATGGTCGGTCTCCTGCACCAGCTGCCCGCCGGGCGCGCTGACGCTCTGTGGCAGATGGCCCGCGGCGTACTCTTCCGGACTCCGGACGTCGAACAGATAGGTGGTGCGTGCGGGCTGCCGCAGCCAGCGCTGGAGGGTGGGGCTATCGATAAAGGCGACTCCGGCGCGCTCCGCTACCTGTCTCACCGTCGCCGCGCGTTCGGCTGGGGCGCGAAAATCGGCGTCATAGCGCCGCTGCTGGCCGCGCTCAAGGTCAAACCCGGCTAAGGTCCAGCCGATGGTGCCATTGCGTAGCGCATAGACCGGATTGGGCAAACCGGCATTGCGCAGCGACTGCGTGCCGATAATGCTGCGCGTGCGCCCGGCGCAGTTGACGATCACCGTCGCCTGCGATGATGGAACCAGCCCCTCAATGCGCAGCGCCAACTCCCCGCCGGGCACGCTGATGCTGCCGGGAATATTCATGGTTTGATACTCATCGAAACGGCGCGCATCGACCACCACCACCTCCTGTGAGCTATCGAGCAGCGCTTTCACTTCCCCGGCGCTCAGCGAAGGGGTATGCCGCTCGCTCTCCACCAGCTCGCCGAACGCTTTGCTCGGCGAATTGACGTCCTGAAACAGTTCCCCGCCGCTGCGCTGCCAGCCCGACAGGCCGCCTTCCAGCAGGGCGACATCTTCGTAGCCCCAGCTCTGCAGGCGTTCAACGGCCCGCTCCGCCAGGCCTTCGCCGCCGTCATAGACGGTAATCGGCGTCGTCAGGCGCGGTACGCGCCGAAAAATGTCCAGCTCCAGCTTGCTGAGCGGCAGATTGGCGGCAAACAGCGGATGGCTGCGGGCAAAGTCGGCCTCTTCGCGAACATCGATCAGCGCCAGCTCCGCGCCGTCAAGCAGAGCCTGGCGCAGCTGCGCGGCCGGACGATAAGAACAGGTGGGCATATTAATTATCCTTTGAGAGATCCCAGATATTGGGTAAGTGGCGGTTGGAGTAACCGGAGACAAAAGGTTTGACGAGGCCTTCCGGGGTATATACCGCGCGCCTGACGCCGCCGATATTGCCGCCGTAAACGTGGATACTGATCGAGACCCGGTCCGCCAGGGCGTTGCTCACCCGGTGAATATCGCCGTCGCGGGAAGAGACTTTTTCCACTTCGCCGGGGGAGAGGCGTTCGGCAACGCCGCTAACCACCGGCAGGCCGCGCTCGTCCAGGCGGTAGCGCTGATTCTCCTCCGCGCCGCGCAGCATGCCGATGGCGCCCCACACCCGATGGTCGTGAATCGGCGTCGATTGCCCCGGTCCCCAGACGAAGCTGACGATAGAGAAACGCTGTCCGGAGTCAACATGCAGCAGGTACTGCTGATAGTGATGGGGATGCGGCAGGGTGTACTCTTCCGGCAGCCAGTCATCTTTTTTCACCAGCGCGGCCAGGCGCAGAGCTACGGCGTCGAGCAGGGCCGTCTCGTCGGCAAACTCGCGATGCAGGGCATCAAGGTCTTGAATAAACTGGCGTAATTTTTCCACTCGCGGTGCGGTCATGGTCGCTTCCTGTTGTCGGGACTGGTCTTTACGCTAGCAAAGGCGTTAATATAATTAAAATGCAATTTCCGCATATATTAATATGCAAAAATCACATTAAGGACGCTATGCGCATTGACGACATCGACGCACTGCTGGCCACCGTGCAGTTTTCCTCGCTTAACCAGGCCGCGGAATATCTTGGTATTACCCAATCGGCGATTACCCGTCGTCTGCAGCGTCTGGAACACACCCTCGACGTGACGCTGCTGGAGCGTCAGACCCGGCCGCTCACCCTGACCGCCGCCGGGCACCGGGTTTACGAGCAGTGTTTGAGCATCAAGCGGGAGACCAAAAAGCTGTACGGCCTGCTCGACCCCGAAGCGGAGCCGCACGGTATTCTGCGTCTCGGCGTGCCGCAGAGCGTGGCGGAAATAGCCCTGCAGCCGGCGCTGACCGCGCTGCGCCAGCAGTTTCCCGCCCTCCAACCTCAGGTAACCTGCTGCTGGAGCGGTCTGCTGCAAAAGCGCCTCGAGAGCGTCGAGCTGGACGGGGTGCTGGCGATGGGGCCTGAGCAGCAACGCTTTGCCGAAGGCTACGGCGGACGGCTGCTGTGCCCGCTGGATATCGTGGTGATAGCGGCAAAAAGCTGGCGCCTGCACGCCGGGGCGCTGCGCGACTGCGCGGAAAAAGGCTGGGTGCTCAATCCCGACGGCTGCGGCCTGCGGGCGGGGCTGATCCGCGAGCTGCAGTCCCAGGGGCTGCGCTTAGCGCTGAATGTCGAGACCGCGGGCGCCCAGCTGCAAATCAGCCTCGTGGCGCAGGGGCTGGGGCTTGGCCTGGTGCCGCGCGCCGCGCTGGCCGCCAGCCCGTGGCGCGATGACGTCGCCGTGCTGACCCTCGCTGACTTCCAGCCCGCGGTGCATCTGTGGTTGGTTCACGCGCAGAATCTGGCTAATCTGAGCCAGCCGCTGACTTTTTTCGCCGGCAAAGTCGTTCAGCAGCTAAACGTATCTGACTGAAACCTAAATACAATTTTTATTAATGCTTATCTCGCATATTAAGATATGACAAAAATGCATTTTGTTCATTAAGGGCCCGTGTATAGGGTAATGAAAACGCGCCGCCGCGGCGGTCCACTCATTATCCTGCTACAAGGAGTTCTGCATGAGCATTCAGTTTCTCGGCATGATCGGCCACCGCCTGTCGTCGGAAACCATCGCCCCGGTCGGCCCGATTTTTGACCGTGATTACATCGTGCGTTTCGCGCAAACCCACGAGGCTGCCGGGTTTGACCGCCTGCTGGTGGGCCACTGGTCCGATCAACCCGACGGCTTTCTGGTGACCGCGCTGGCGGGGCTGTCGACGCAACATATCGGCTTCCTGCTGGCTCATCGTCCCGGTTTTGTCTCGCCGACCCTCGCCGCGCGTAAGTTCGCCACCCTTGAACATCTGCTGGGCGGCCGCCTGGCGGTACATATCATCAGCGGCGGCAATGACGCCGAGCAGCGCCGCGACGGCGATTATCTCGATCACGACCAGCGCTACGCGCGAACCGATGCCTTCCTTGAAACCGTCCGCAAGGTGTGGACCGCCGAACAGCCGGTGGATATCGCCAACGATTTTTATCAGGCTGAACAGGCGTGGTCGGCGATTCGCCCGCTGCAAAAGCCGCATATTCCCCTCTACTTCGGCGGTTCCTCGGAAGCGGCCATCGCCGTGGCCGGTAAACATGCCAACGTTTTCGCCTTGTGGGGGGAGTCGCTGGCGCAAACCGCGGAAACCATCCAGCGCGTGCGGGCCGAGGCGGCGAAACATCAGCGTGAAATCGGCTTTAGCGTCTCGTTCCGGCCGATTATCGCCGCCAGCGAAGCCGAGGCCTGGGAGAAAGCCGAGCATATCCTGCACGTCGCCACCGAGCGGGCGGCGCAGAGCGGGGGCGGTTTCAAAGCTAAGCCCGACAGCGTCGGGGCGCAGCGTCTGCGGGCCACGGCGGCGCAGGGCAAGGTGGTGGATAAACGCCTGTGGACCGGGATCGCGCAGCTGGTGGGCGGCGGCCATAACTCCACCGCGCTGGTGGGCACCCCGGAACAGGTCGCCGACGCGCTGCTCGACTACTACGACCTCGGCGTGCGCAACTTCCTGATCCGTGGGTTCGATCCGCTCAACGATGCTCAGGAGTACGGTAAGGCCCTGCTGCCGATAACCCGCGAAAAAGCCGCCCTGCGCGCCGTCGCGGAGCGCGCATCGTGACCGGGCAAGCCACCGATGACTGGACGCGGCGGCTGACGGAGATCCGCCAGCTGATGGCGGAGCAGGCGGCCAGCCTTGACGCCTGCGGCGACTTTCCCCGCCACAATATCGCGCATCTGCGCCAGCGCGGCTTTTTGAGCCTCGCCGTGCCGCAGCAGTACGGCGGAGCGGGGGCCGGTTTAGCCGAACTTCAGCAGGCGGTCGCCGCCATCGCCTGGGGCGAACCGGCGACCGCGCTCATTGTTTGCATGCAGTATCTGCATCATCTGCGGCTGGCGGAAAACGCTGGCTGGGCCGAGCCGCTGCGTCAGCGGGTTTTTCACGATGCCGTCGAGCGGGGCGGGCTGATCAACAGCCTGCGGGTGGAGCCGGAGCTCGGCTCACCGGCGCGCGGCGGCCTGCCGCAAACCGTGGCGACCCGCCGCACCGGGGGCTGGCAAATTAACGGTCACAAAATCTATACCACCGGCATTGAGGGGCTGAGCTGGCTGGCCGTCTGGGGACGCAGCGACGACGCTCGTCCACTGGTCGGCACCTGGCTGGTTCCAGCCGACAGCGAGGGCGTCAGCGTGGTGAAAAGCTGGGATCACGTCGGAATGCGGGCAACCGGCAGCCACGAAGTGGTGCTCAACAATGTGCGGGTGGCCGATGAGTACGCGGTGGACGTGTGGGCGGCCGATGCGCCTCCCGCGCCGGACGCCGAGCAGTTTCGTCTGTTTGCCAATCGCCATACGGCGCTGCTGGCGGCGATCTACGACAGCGTGGCGCGCGCGGCCCGCGACTGGCTGGTGACGTGGCTGGGTACGCGTATTCCGGGCAGCCTTGGGCAACCGCTTTCCAGCCTGCCGCGGGTGCAGGAAAAAGTTGGCCAGATGGACGGATGGCTGCTGGTCAACCGCAGCCTGCTGGAAAAGGCCGCGCAGCTGGGCTTTTCCGCCATTGAGGCCAATCTGGCGAAAGTGACGATTACCGACAACGCCATTCAGGCGGTAAACCTGGCGCTGGAGCTGACCGGCAACCATGGCCTGAGCCGGCAAAATCCTCTGGAACGCCACTATCGCAACGTCCTGTGCGGGCGGGTACATACCCCGCAGAACGACAGCGCGTGGCTGGCGGCAGGCAAATACGCTTTTCAAAAATAAGGATAATTCATATGCGCAAACTTCATTTTACCCGTGTAGCCGGGGCGCTGATGCTGCTGGCGCTGAGCGGCTATACGGCGGCCCAGGAGCGAATCACCCTGCGAATCGCCGATCAAAAGGGCGGCATGCGCTCGCAGCTGGAGGCCGCCAACGCCCTGCGGGATCTCCCCTACGAGATTAAATGGGCCGAGTTTCCGGCCGCCGCGCCGCTGGCGGAAGCGCTTAACGCCGGGGCGGTGGATGCGGGGATTATCGGCGATGCGCCGCTACTGTTCGCGCTGGCTAACGGCGCGCCGGTCAAAGCCATCGCCGTCGATAAAAGCAACCCGGCCGGCACCGCGGTGCTGGTCTCGCCCGACAGCGCATTGAAGAGCGCCGCGGATTTAAAAGGCAAACGCATCGCTACCGGTAAAGGATCGATTGGCCACTTTGTGGCGCTGAAAGCGCTGGAGCAGGCGGGAATTTCGCCGAAAGAGGTGCAGTGGGTGTTTCTCGGCCCGGTGGACGCCAAAGTGGCGCTGCTCAACGGTTCGGTGGACGCCTGGGCGACCTGGGAGCCCTATACCACGCAGCTGGTGAAGACCGCGGAAGGAAAGATTCTGGTCAGCGGTAAAGGGCTACTGCCGGGCAACACCTTCCTGGCGGCAACCGATGATGCCCTGAAAGACCCGCAAAAACGCGCGGCGCTGCAGGATTACCTTACCCGCCTGGCCGGCGCCGAGCGCTGGGCCTACGCCAACCTTGATAGCTACGGTAAAACGCTGGGGGAGATTATTCGTTTCCCGGCGGATATCGCCCGCGCGCAGTTTGCCAATCGCCAGTCGCAGTGGCAGCCTCTGGACGCGCAGACGGTCGCTCAGCAGCAGTCGACGGCGAATTTTTACCTCGCCAACGGACTCATCCGCGCAAAGCTGGACGTGACGCCGACCTTTGATAACGGCTTTAGCGTGCCCGCCGCCCAGGCCCATGCGGAGGTGGCGCCATGATGAAAGCCGCTTTTTCCCGCCGTCGTTTCTTACGCTTGACCGGCGGTCTCGCGCTGGCGGGAGCATCCCTGCCGCTTTGGGCTCACGATATGGCGGCCATGGCGAGCGGGGATGAACACCCGGCGCTGCGCCTGGCGCAGCCGTATAAAATCAAGCTGGCGATCAACAAAAGCGCGGTGTGCCTGGCGCCGGTTGCCGTCGCCGAGCAGCAGAAGATCTTCAGTAAATACAATCTCGACGTGGAGTTCGTTAACTTCGGCAACTCGACGGACGTGCTGCTGGAGGCGATTGCCACCGGTAAGGCCGACGCCGGCGTCGGGATGGCGCTGCGCTGGCTGAAGGCGCTGGAGCAGGGCTTCGACGTGAAGCTCACCGCCGGAACCCACGGCGGCTGCCTGAACCTGCTGACGGCGAAAAACTCGCCGTTCGGCGGACTGGAGAGCCTGAAAGGGCAAACCATCGGCGTCACCGATATGGCCGGGCCAGATAAAAACTTCTTCGCCATCTTGCTCAAGCGCCACGGCATCGACCCGATAAGCGATGTGCAGTGGAAAGTCTATCCGGCGGATCTGCTCAGCGTGGCGCTGGATAAACGCGAAATCGCCGCCATCAGCGGCAGCGAGCCCTTTAGCTATCGCCTGCTGGCAACCGGCAAGTATCAGCTTATCGCCAGCAATATGACCGGCGATTACGCCAACCTGAGCTGCTGCGTACTGGGCGTCAGCGGTAGCCTGGCCCGCGATCATAAACCGGCCGCCGCCGCGCTCACTCAGGCGATTCTTGAGGCGCACAGCTATGCCGCCGCGCATCCGGAAAGCGTGGCGCAATCCTTCCTCGCCCATGCGCTGAATACCAATGAGGCGGAGGTCAGCGGCATTCTCCACGGCCAGGGGCACGGCCATCACGCGGTGGGCGAGGCGTTTGTCAAAGAGCTGACCCAGTACGCCGTGGATCTTCAGCGGGTGCAGGTCATTAAGCCGGGCACCGATCCCCATCAGTTTGCGGAGAGCATTTATGTCAACGTTTTCGCCTGAACGGGCGCTGGCGCGTACGACAAGCGGCAGGCCGCTGTGGACGGAAGGCCTGCTTGCCGCCGCGCTATGGCTGCTGGGGGGCCTGTTTACGCTGGCCTGGCCCGATGCCGGGCGGCGCTGGCCGTTTAGCGAAGGGTGGGCGCTGGCGCAGTTCACCCTCGGCGGCGGGCTCTTGCTGCTGGCGCTGAGCTACCGCTACTGGCGGCAGCGCGGGGCTCGCCTGCAGCATGCCGGAAAGTGGCTGGCGCTGCTGCCGGTACTCTTTGCGCTGTGGGAGGGGCTGACGGCAAAGACGGCCTTTCTGCCGGTGCCGTTTTTCGCACCGCCGCAGGCGCTGATTGAGGTACTGCACGATGACTGGCCGCGCCTGCTCGATAGCCTTCTGCATTCGCTGGGGCTGCTCGGGCTCGGGGTGCTTCTGGGCACCAGCTGCGGCTTTATCAGCGGGCTGGCGATCGGCTGGTCCCAGCGGATCGGCTACTGGGTGCATCCGGTGTTGCGTCTGCTGGGGCCGGTGCCGTCCACCGCGCTGCTGCCGCTGTGCCTGTTTATTTTCCCTTCCAGCTTCGGCGCCAGCGTGTTCCTGATCGCGCTCAGCACCTGGTTCCCGGTGACCGTGCTGACCTGGTCCGGAGTGATCGGCATCGATAAGGCATGGTATGACGTCGCGCGGACCCTGGGCGCCAGCCAGCGCTTCCTGATCCTGCGCGTGGCGATCCCCGCCGCGCTGCCGAACGTCTTTGTCGGCCTGTTTATGGGGCTGGGCGCATCGTTTTCGGTGCTGATCGTCGCCGAAATGGTCGGGGTGAAATCGGGTATTGGCTTTTATCTGCAGTGGGCGCAGGGCTGGGCCGCCTACCCCAATATGTACGCGGCGCTGCTGGTGATGGCGCTGCTCTGCTCCGGCCTGATTAGCGGACTGTTTATGGTCCGCGACCGGCTGCTGAGCTGGCAGCGGGGAGGCATGCAATGGTAACCGCGAACGCAAGACCTCAGGCGGTTTCGGCCGGAGCGGCGGTGTCGATAAGCCACCTGCATCATGCTTTTAGCCTTGGCAAACAGATGGTGCCGGTGCTGGAGAATATTAGCCTGCAGCTGCGGCCCGGAGAGAGCGTCGCGCTGCTCGGCCCCTCGGGATGCGGTAAATCCACTCTGCTGCGGCTGCTGGCGGGACTGGAGCCGCAGCAGTCCGGGCAAATTCAGATTGATGAGGCGGCGATGGGCGGACCGGGGCCCGAACGGATACTGGTGTTTCAGGATCCGACCCTTTATCCGTGGCTGACGGTACGGCAAAACGTGCTGCTGGGGCCGCAGGCGCAGGGGAAAAAGGGGCTTGAGCCCAAGGCCGACGCGCTGATTTCACGCATCGGGCTGCAGGGGTTTAGCGAGGCGTGGCCGCGCCAGCTCTCCGGCGGCATGGCGCAGCGTGCGGCGCTGGCGCGAGCGCTGCTGAACGAACCGCGCCTGCTGCTGCTCGATGAGCCGCTGGGCAAGCTGGATTCGCTTACCCGCATCAGCATGCAGCGGGAGCTGATCGCCCTGTGGCAGCAGCAGGGCTATACCAGCCTGCTGGTCACCCACGATATTGAAGAGGCGCTGCTGCTCTGCGAGCGGGTGCTGGTCATGTCGCCGCGTCCGGGGCGGATTATCGCCGAATTTGCGCTTCCGCTGGCGTTTCCCCGCCATCGCGACAATCCGCTGCTGGTGCAGCATCGGCAGGATATTTTGCGCATTCTGGGACAGGAAGAGGATTGGTAAAGCAACGCGCTAACCGGGGGCTGCTGGACGGCCTGCGTTTGACGGAGCGCCGGGATATTCCCGGGGGCGGCGCGGTAGGGCCGCGCCTTGCCCGGGCTACAGGGAGCGCGCTGATTCTTGCCCGGACGGCAAGGAGTAAGGGGGCTGTAGCCCGGATAAGGCGCAGCGCGCCGCGATCCGGGACAGGGATAAGGCTTAAAAATCCATCTTCAGCGTAAACTGCACTTCCCGCGGGTCGCCGATCTGGTTACCGAGGTTGTTGGTACCGATGGAGGAGGTGTAATAGGTCTTATCAAACAGATTCTTCACGTTAACCTGTAGCGTCACCGGATATTGCAGCTTCATCTTATAGGCCGCAAATACATCCGCCACCGCATAGCCCTGCAGATAATAATCCGCGCCGTTGGTACCGGAACGTTTGCTTACCGCGCGACCACCGCCGCCCACCGTCAGGGTATTGCTGTCGTAGACGTTATGAATGTCGTAGCTCAGGAACACAGAGCCGGTGTGTTTCGGCACGTTCGGCAGCGGTTTGCCCTTGTAATCCGGATCGTCGGTGACTTTCGCATCGGTATAGCCGTAGCTGGCGATGACGCTCAGGTTATCGGTCAACGATCCGGCCACGTCCACTTCGACGCCGCGGGAGCGCACCTTACCGGCGGTTTTCGCTACGGTTTCATCGCCCACCGATTCGGTATAGAGGACGTTGCGCTTATCAATATCAAACAGCGCGATATTGGCGGTAACGCCGTTGAAGAGCTCGAACTTCGCGCCCAGCTCGTAAGAGGTTGACTCTTCCGGCGGCAGATTGCCGATATAGCTGGCGATGGAGGACTGCGGCATAAACGACTGCGCCACGTTACCAAACAGCGAGACGGACGGCGTCAGCTTATACACCAGGCCCGCTTTCGGCGTCCATTTCTGGTCGCTGCTGTCGGTATTGACGTTAAACGGGCGGCCTTTCCCGGCGTACTGGGTGTAATACTGATAGCGCACCCCGGCAATGGCGATCCACTTATCGCTAAGATAGAGCGCGTCCTGGACGTAGCCCGCATAGCTCTCCTGCTGAGTACGCTGATCGCTATCGGATGCCGAAACGCTGGAGCATTTGTCGAGCGTACCATAGACCGGGTTATAGATATTAAATCCCTTGACGTTCTTACAGCGGATCATATCGGTACGCAGCAGATCGTAGTTCTCGTAAGCCAGGCCGGTGAGGATCTCGTTGTAGAAGCCGCCAATGACCACGTTACCCTGTAAATCCGCCCGCGTAGCGTGCATTTTCTGGGTTGAACCGTGGGTGGCGTCGACGCGGCGGGTCAGGTTGCCGGTCGCCGAATCGTAGGCCATTACCCGGGCCTGATCGTCGTTGTAATGATCCTGGCTGTAGCTGTAGTCGAAGCGGGCGGTCCAGGCGTCGCTGAGCCGGTATTCGGCATTCAGCTGCGCGAGGTCGGAATAACCGTCGGTAATATTAAACGGTTCATCAAAACGCGTTTTGCGATCGACATTCACCGCATGACCGGTGTTCAGATCGAAGATGGTGCCGCGATCGAATGGGGTACTGTAGTTACGGTGCGAATAGGAGACGTTCACCGTTGCCCGCTCGCCGAACCAGGTCAGGGAAGGGTTGATAAAGCTGGTCTTCTGTTTGCCGAAATTACGCCAGTAATCTTCATGCTGATATTCGCCAATCACCCGATACGCCAGCGGCGTCCCGTCGATGGGGCCGGTGACGTCGAACTGCCCGCTACCGCCGCCAAAGCTGGTGGAGGTGGCGGAGACGGAGCCGCCGAAGCTGCGCTCCGGGCGTTTGGTGACGACGTTGATTAATCCGCCGGGGTCGAGAATGCCGTACAGCGTTGAGGCCGGGCCTTTGAGCACTTCAACGCGTTCGGTGGCAGCGGTAAAGCTGCGCGGCAGCACGGTGCGCAGGCCGTTGGTCATGATCGAGCCGTCGCGGTTGGCGCCGAAGCCGCGGCGGCTAAAGGCGTCCTGGGTTCCGCCGAGGGTATTGGTTTGTACCACGTTGGCGACGTTATACAGCGCTTCGTCGAGGTTCGTCGCATGCTGATCCTCGAGCACCTGCTCGCTGACGGTGTTGACCACCTGCGGAATATCCAGCATCGGCATGGTGGTCAGCGTGGCGGTCGAGGTATTGACCGGCTGATAACCGTTGGTAGCGCTCTGCCGTGAACCGTCGGCGACGACCCTCATCGTTTCGTCAGTCGTTTTTTTTGTCTGAGTGGCGCTATTTTCCGCGGCCACTAATCCCGGTGAGGTGAAAAAAATCAGTGAAAAAAGCGCACGCCCTTTTAATGCCGAAAAAGGGACATTTAATGGAATCATTTTTGTGTCTCGTGAACGAACCTCGCCTTTGCGCAGAGGTAAAGCCAATAAAATCATTGCCCTGAAAAAGAAAGCTATCTGTTATTAACGCCAGAAGGCGTGCAGATATGTAATTGAGAATCATTCAATCACGAAGGAATGTAGTAGTAAACGTTATGTAAGATAAAAAATCGCCGACGCAAATAACCACGCAATCAGCGCTGAACGAGCAGAGTGGATATAAATGAATTTATTGTTTTTATTAGTTATTAATTCATTTTCTGGAGGTGCGGTTGTCGGTAGTAGACCGCCGTTATCGATGCGGTCGCGGGGTATTGACTACTACATTCATCCGCCGCATGATCAAAAGAGAATGAGATTTATTTTTGTTTGAGTGCGGAACGAGCGGGCCTGGCGCCACGCCGTTGCGGCGCGGGAGCGAGTTATGCCACAGCGGGTGTTGCCTGCAGAGCAGGGGATCGTCCTCGATTCCCTGTCGGCCGGATATGGCCAGACGCTAATTGTCGATAATATTCATCTGACCATCCCCCACGGGAAAATGACGGTACTGGCCGGCGCCAACGGCTCGGGGAAATCGACGCTGCTGTCGACCATCGCCCGGATACTCAAGCCGCTGGGCGGCTGCGTACGTCTGGACGGCGAGGTGATTCATCAGATGCCGACCCGTGAGGTCTCCCGGCGGCTGGGGATTCTGCCGCAATCGCCGCTAACGCCGGAAGGGTTGACGGTGTTTGAACTGGTTTCCCGCGGGCGCTACCCCTGGCAGGGTCTGATGCGTCAATGGTCCGAGGCCGATGAACGGGCGGTCGAAGAGGCGCTAATGCTCACCGGCACCGCCGAATTTGCCCATCTAGCGGTTGATAGCCTCTCCGGCGGCCAGCGTCAGCGCTGCTGGATCGCGATGGCCCTCGCTCAGCAAACGGCGACAATTCTGCTGGATGAACCCACTACCTGGCTCGATCTGCGCTATCAGGTCGACATTCTCGAACTGCTGCAAACCTTAACCCGCGATCACGGCCGCACGGTGGTCACCGTCCTGCACGACCTGAACTTCGCGGTGAACTACGCCGACCTGCTGGTGTTTCTTAAAAAAGGACAGATCGCCGGGGTGATTAATGAACAGGAGATCTGTACGCCGGAACTGATCAAAACTGTTTTTGACGTGGACGTGCAGATGTCGCTCAACCCGCAGACCGGCAAGCCCTTTTTTATGCCGTTCCGCGCCCGTGAGGAGAAGGCGTTATGAGCGCCTCCGCGCTGCTGCTGCCGCGCCGACAATCCCGGCCCCGGCTGGCGCTGGTACTGCTGAGTTTACTGCTGCTGGGCGGCTCGCTGGTACATCTCGGGCTCGGCGCGCGCTGGATTGCGCCGCAAACGGTGCTTCAGGCGCTGTTTCACTACGATCCGCGCAACTTTGACCACCGCATTATCGTTGATTTACGCCTGGTACGTCTCGCGGCGGCGCTGCTCACCGGCGCGGCGCTCGGCGTGGCGGGGCTGCTGCTGCAAACCGTGATCCGCAATCCGCTGGGCGAGCCGCATATTCTCGGCCTTAACGCTGGCGCTTCGCTGGCGGTGGTGGCGACGTCGGCGCTCGGAATCAGCCTCGGCGGCGTGGTGTTAGCCAGACCGCTCACCGCCGCCTGCGGCGCGGCGCTGCTGTTTGGCGGCGTGATGCTGCTGTCGTCATCCGGGCGCGGTGGCGTGACGCCGCTACGCATTACCCTCTGTGGGGTAGCGCTGTCGGCGTTTGCCTCGGCGGTCACGGCGGCGATTCTGATCCTCGATGAACAAACGCTACTGGCGATGCGTACCTGGCTGGCGGGCGATCTTGCCGGACTGAACTGGCAAACGCTGCGCGCGGCGCTGCTCCCGGCGCTGGCGGGAGTGACGGTCGCGCTGGCCATCGCGCCGCGTCTGAACGTGCTGGCGCTGGGCGATAAAGTCGCGCTGGGGCTGGGGGTGAAGATTGTTCAGACCCGCCTGCTGGGGCTGGCCGCCATTGCGCTATTGTGCGGCTCCGCGGTGGCGGTGGCCGGGCCGATCGGCTTTGTCGGGCTGGTGGTCCCCCACGCGGTGCGTCGGCTGATTAGCGAAGATATTCGCCTGGCGCTGCCGCTGGCCGCCCCGGTTGGCGCCCTGGTGCTGCTGCTGGCGGATATCGCCGCGCGTACCCTGGTCGCGCCCCAGGAGCTGGCAACCGGCGCGATGACCGCGCTGGTGGGGGCACCGGTATTTATTTTTATCGCCGCGAGGTTTTTTAAATGAAAAGCGCCGCCCGTCGCGCCGGTTTTCAGCCGCTTGCCTGCGGCGGCAGGCATTTTTTGCTGCGGCCCGCGGCGTTAAAAATCGCAGCCGGCATGCTGCTCGTTATTCTGCTGCTGGCGCTGTTTGGCCTGACCCACGGCAGTTTCCCGATGCCTTCCGGTACCCTGTTTCGCGCGCTGCTGGGCGCGGAAAACGTCGCCGAACAGCCGCGTTTTATCCTGTTTGATATCCGCCTGCCGAGGCTGTTGATGGCGCTGCTGTGCGGGGCGATGCTCGGCCTGGCCGGCGCGGCGATGCAGAGCATTACCCGCAACGGTCTGGCGGACCCTGGGCTTATCGGGGTGAAGGAGGGGGCCAGCATTGTGGTTCTGGCGCTGGTGCTGTTCTTTCCGGCGGTGGGCGTCATCTGGCGGCCGCTGGCGGGGATGCTCGGCGGCGTGCTGGTGGCGCTGCTGGTTCTGGCGCTGGCCCGCGACTGTTCGCGCCCGCGCTTTATTCTCATCGGCATCGGCGTCTCCTGGACGCTGGCGGCGGCGGTCGGCATTTTTATGACCACCGCCGACGTGCGCGATGTACAGACGGCGATGATCTGGCTGGCGGGCAGCCTGCACGCGGCGACCTGGCCGCTGTTGGCCGTCGCTTTCTGCTGGGCGCTACCCGGGGCGATGATCCTTTTTTTGACCGCCAGGGCCGCCGATGCGGCGCTGCTCGGCGACCGCACGGCCATCGGCCTCGGGGTACGTCTGCAGCAGCTCACCCTGCTGCGCTTTTTCGCGCCGGTGCTGCTCACCTCCGCCAGCGTCTCCTGCGTTGGTAGCCTTGGCTTCGTTGGCCTGATGGCGCCGCATATGGCGCGTTTTCTGCTGCGCGGCGGCCAGGTGGCGCTGCTCTGCGGCAGCGCGTTGATCGGCGCGCTGCTGGTGTTAGCCACCGATACCATTGGCCGGCTGGCGTTCGCGCCGCTGCAGATCCCTGCGGGGATCGTGATTGCTTTGGTCGGCTGTCCGTTTTTTATCGTTCTGCTCTGGCGTCGCCGTGACGCCCTGTAAATCAAAAAGGATCGCTATGCGTTGGTTCGTTTCTCTGCTGGTGCTGCTGGCGGGCGTCGCCTCGGCCGCCGATACGCAAACCTTCACCGACGACTTAGGTCGCGCGGTGACCGTTCCGCTGCACCCGCAGCGCATTGTGTCGATGCACGATCTGGATATCACCATTCCCCTGATTGAGCTTGGCGTCCCGCCGGTCGCCAGCCACGGGAGGACGCGTCCGGACGGCAGCCACTTTTTACGCTCCAGCGCACAGCTGACCGGGATTGATTTCGATAACAGCGCGATTCAGTTTATCGGCACGGCGGATATCGACCTCGAAGCGGTGGCCGCCGCGAAACCGGACCTGATTATCACCGAGCCGAGCCGCCACGTCTCGGTGGAGCAGCTGGAGAAGATTGCGCCAACGGTCAGCATCGACCATTTGCAGGGCAGCGCGCCGCGCATCTACCGCAAGCTGGCGCAGCTCACCGGTACCCAGCCGCGGCTCTTAATCCTCGAACGCCGCTATCAGGCGCAGATAGCCCAGCTAAAGGCGATGGTGGATACGCAAAACATCGTTGTCTCGGTGATTCAGGCCAACAACGGCAAGGTGACCGTGCATCACTCCTATCATGCGCTGGGCCGCGTGCTGCGCGATGCCGGATTCCGCTTCCCGCCGCTGATTGACAACATCCCCGAGGGCCAGCGCATTGACGTCAGCGCCGAGCAGCTACCGGAGCTGGATGCCGATTTTGTGTTTGCCACCTGGCGCTCCGATACCGGCGGTAAGCCGCAGGATGAGCTGCGGGCGATGGAGGGCGTGATGCCGGGCTGGTGCGACTTTATGCGCGCCTGCCGTACCGGGCGCTATATTCTGCTGCCGCGCGAGGAGGTTATCTCTAACTCCTACGCCGCGCTGTCGCTGATGGTCGCCCAGGTGCAGTCGCACATCGCCGGGCGTCCTCTACCCGAGGGGCTGAAATGAAAATGGCGGTTAAGAGAGAGAAGGGGCGGGTTGACCTGTTCGGCGAACGTTTTCGCGCCCGCGCGCATCAGCTTTCGCCGCGTCTGCTGGTGGTGGCGAGCTATATCAACGATAACCGGGAAGCGGTGCTGGAGCGCACGGCCATGGAAATCGCGAGCGCGACCAACACCTCGGACGCCACAGTGGTACGCGCCATCCAGGCGCTCGGCTTCGCCGGACTGCGGGAACTGAAGCAGACCATGGAACGCTGGTTTGGCCCATCGGCGACCTCGTCGGAAAAGATGATTTCAACGGTGAGCGCGCTCTCCAGCGATGTCCATTCGAGCATTGATTTTGTCCTTGAGGGGCATCAGCGGGCCTGCGAAGTGCTGTCGCGACCTGACAACCGCGCGGCGGTGGCTCAGGCGGTGGCGCTGCTGACCGGCGCGCGCCAGGTGGGCATTTTCGGGATCGGCGCCTCGGGCATACTGGCGGAATATACCGCCAGGCTACTGAGCCGCATCGGCCTGCCTTCGTACGTGATGAACCGCACCGGCTTTAGCCTCGCCGAGCAGCTGATCGGCCTGCAGCGCGGCGATGTGCTGATTATGATGGGGCAAAAGTCGCCGCACCGGGAGGGGATGACTACCCTGCGCGAGGCCCGGCGCCTGGGGATCCCGACGATCTTGCTGACTCAGGCGCTGGACTCCCGCTTTAGCCAGCAGGCGCAGGTGGTGATTGAGGTGCCGCGCGGCGGCGATAACGGGCGGGTGCCGCTGCACGGGACGGTGCTGGTATGCCTGGAGATGATCGTGCTGTCGGTGGCCTCCACCGCGCCGCAGAAGACGGTGAAATCGATGAAGCGGATCAATGAATTGCATCGGGCCATCGGGAAATCCGGCGGTAAACGAAGCTAAACGGCAGATAATTTACCCTCGGCAAGGTTTCCGGTTGCATGCCATGCTGACTCTGTGTATTTTTATGCAAAATTAATGCATAAAACGGAGTTGTCATGGTTAAGAACTGGATGAAAGCATGCTGCCTGGTCGCGGCGATGATCGGCACCGCCCACGCGGCTCAGCAAACATACGTGGTGGGCTCCGGCGGAACCTATCGCCCGTTTGAGTTTGAGAACAGCCAGAAACAGCTGGAAGGTTTTGATATCGATATCATTAAAGCGATCGCCAAAGCGGAAGGCTTTGATATCAAACTGGTCAATACGCCGTGGGAAGGGATCTTCGCCACCCTGAGCACCGGCGATCGCGACATTATTATCTCCGGGATCACCATCACCGATAAGCGTAAGCAGATGGTGGATTTCTCCGCCCCTTATTTCCCGGCCGAGCAGTCCATCGTCGTGCCGGCGGATTCAAAAGTCACCTCCCTTGAGGCGCTGAAAAGTGAGAAAGTCGGGGTGGTGAACTCCAGCACCGGCGATATCGTGGTCTCCGACGTGCTGGGCAAGAACAGCACCTCGATCAAGCGTTTTGATAATACCCCGCTGATGCTGCAGGAGCTGTTTGAAGACGGCGTCAGCGCGGCGGTTGGCGACGTCGGCGTGGTGAAATACTACATCAAGCAGCACCCGGAGAAGCAGTTCAAGCTGGTGCCGGATGCCAAATTTGAGCGCCAGTATTTCGGTATCGCGGTGGCGAAAGGCAACAGCGAGCTGCAGGCGAAAATCAACGCCGGTTTACAGAAAATCATCGCTGACGGCACCTACGCCAAAATCTATAAAACCTGGTTCGACGACAACGTCCCGACGCTGCCAGCGCAATAATTCGCATATTTGTTTTCATCACGGCTATCGACTCTGGCGATAGCCGTATTTTTTAGGGAAGGGTTATGACGGGATTCCGTTGGGAGATCATTGAGGAGTACGGTCCGCTGTTTATGGACGGTGCCCTGATGACCATTAAATGTACCATTATCTGCGTGATCCTTGGCACCCTGTGGGGGCTGACTCTCGGGCTGGGGCGGATGGCGAAAGCCGAGCACGGGGTATGGAAATACGTTCTGCGTTATCTGGTGCAGTTTCCGGTGCGTTTTTACGTCAGCGCGTTTCGCGGCACGCCGCTGTTCGTGCAAATTATGGTGGTGCACTTCGCGCTGGTGCCGCTGTTTATCAACCCGCGCGACGGTCTGCTGGTGACCAGCGGCATGATGAGCGCCGATTTCGCCCGCGAGCTGCGCTCGAACTATGGCGCGTTTCTCTCCTGTATCGTGGCGATTACGCTGAACGCCGGGGCCTACGTCTCCGAAATATTCCGCGCCGGGATCCAGTCGATCGATAAGGGGCAGATGGAAGCCTCCCGGGCGCTGGGAATGCCGTGGTGGAAAACCATGCGTCAGGTGATTTTGCCGCAGGCGTTTCGCCGCATTCTGCCGCCGCTGGGCAACAACGCCATCGCCATCGTCAAGGACTCCTCGCTGGCGTCGGCCATCGGTCTGGCGGACCTGGCCTACGCCGCGCGCACCGTTTCCGGCGCCTACGCCACCTACTGGGAACCCTACCTGACCATCTCCCTGGTTTACTGGGTCATTACTTTCCTGCTGGCGCAGCTGGTTAACCGTCTGGAAAAGAGGTTTGGCAAAAGTGATTCACATTAACAATCTGCACAAGCGCTTCGGCGATAGCCACGTTCTGCGCGGCATCAGCTGCGATATCAAACCGCAGGAAGTGGTCTGTATTATCGGCCCGTCCGGCTCCGGGAAAAGCACCTTCCTGCGCTGCATGAACGCGCTGGAAACCGTCAGCGAAGGCGAGGTGGAGGTGAACGGCTTTGCCGCCCACGATCGCGCGACCGATCTGAATAAGATGCGGGAAAGCGTCGGCATGGTGTTTCAGCGTTTTAATCTGTTCCCGCACAAAACGGTGCTGGAAAACCTGATTATGGCCCCGATGAACCTGCGCGGCATGGCGCGCGCGGAGGCGGTGCGTCTGGCGGAAGAGCTGCTGGCGAAGGTCGGGCTGAGCGACAAGCGCGACGCCTGGCCCTCCAGCCTCTCCGGAGGGCAGCAGCAGCGGGTGGCCATCGCCCGCGCGCTGGCGATGAAGCCGTCGATTATGCTGTTCGATGAGCCCACCTCGGCGCTCGATCCTGAGCTGGTGGGCGACGTGCTGGAGGTGATGAAAAACCTCGCCAGCGAAGGGATGACCATGGTTATCGTGACCCACGAAATGGGCTTTGCCCGCGAAGTGGCCGACCGGGTTATCTTTATCGACCAGGGCATCATTCAGGAAGAGGGCAAACCGGCGCAGATCTTTAGCGCGCCGACTAACCCGCGCACCGCCGCGTTTTTAAGTAAAGTGCTGTAATCGATAACGACCCCGGCGCGCGGCTGCGCCGCCGGGGAGAAGATCTTGCGCGGGCGATGAGGGCGCTTTCGTTTTGTCGAACCGTGACTGCCCTTAAGCGCTACTGCGCCGCCTCGCTAATATCATCCATCTCTTCTTCGCGCTCGCGTTCGTCCGCCAGCAGCGCTTTTTCGCTTTTACCCAGGCACTGGATCAGCAGGAACAGCGCGCCGCTGACAAACAGCGTCATCAGCAGACCATCATAGCCCGCGACGCTGATTAACAATCCGCTGACTACCGGCCCGGCCACGCTGCCCGCGGACCAAAAGAATCCCAGCAGGGCGTTGATCATAATCAGCTTTTGCCCGGAGAAGGTTTTCCCGGCGCGGACCAGCGACAGGGTATAGAGCGCCCCCGCCGCGGCGCCGAGAAGCAGGCAGCCGACAATCAGCTGGATATGCGACGCCAGCAGAAACGGCAGGGCCAGCAGGGCGAGGCAGAAGACCACCGCACAGGTCAGATGTACGCGGCGGATGCCGAAGCGGTCGGCAATCCAGCCCAGCGGCGCCTGGAATACGGCGTCGCCGGTCAATACCACCGTCACCAGCAGCACCGCCGTGACTTCACTTAGCCCTTTATCCATACCGTACAACGGCAGCAGCGCCAGAATGCTGGCATCAAAAAAGGCAAAACAGAATACGCCGGAAGCCAGTACCGGCAAAAAAGCGCCGAGGCTGCGCCAGCTGGCGCGTTCCGCCAGCCGTTCGCGGCTGCCGGAGGGCAGATGGCGGAGCATCAGCAGGCAGGCGAGGGTCACCAGTCCGACGAGCAGCAGCGTCCATGATTGATACGCTTCTCCGGCGGAGATCAGCAGCGGCCCCGCCAGCTGACAGCCGGTAAAGGCGGAGGCATAAATGCCGGTCAGGGTTGCCCGGTTTTTCCCCGCCGCGCCGCCGGTGATCCAGCTTTCGCCAATGACGATAATCACCCCCGACGCCAGGCCGGTAACCAGCCGCGGCAGCAGGAGATGAACCATATCAAACGACAGGCAGGAGGCGATGGTTGCCGCCGCCAGCGCCACCAGGCTGACGGAGAGCAGAAGCCCCATCTCAAAGCGCCGGCACAGCGCGGGTGAGAGGAAGGAGGAGATCATCATCCCCGCTGGCGGTAGCGCGGCCAGCAGGCCGACGTAAACGGTATCAATCTGCTGCTGCGCCAGCTCCAGACTGATTAAGGGCACCGTGTATCCGGTGATAAATCCCACTAATGAAGCCGCCATGATCATCGCCAGCGTGGGGGCAAGGCGATTCTGCTCTGGGTTGAACATTTTATTTCCGGTTAAGGAGGTATGAAGAGTGAATTATTCGGTAAAACGCCAGTATAGCTGCATAATAATTAATCGCACGCCTTATGTCACCGTTGATATCACTACAAAAAAGGACGGCGCTGGCGAGGGGGCCGCGTAAAGGCGCGCCGGCGCAGGGTTTGGCGGAAGTTGTCAGCGAGCAGGCGAAAGGATATAACCAATAGGCTGGCGGACTACCTGTAGCCCCAATTTATTGAATAATACACTCGTTCAGCGCTGATGCTGTGCAGGAAAGGAGTATGACATGGCAGTATCCTCTTCACTGATCGCCGAGGCCATTCGCTGGCGACGTGATTTTCATGCTTGCCCTGAGCTGGGGTATCAGGAACAGGAAACCTCGCGTCGGGTGGCTGAACTGCTCGCGTCGTTTGGCCTCCAGGTGCATCGCGGGCTGGCGGGTACCGGCGTGGTCGCGACCCTGGAGAACGGCCCCGGTCCGGTGATTGGCCTGCGGGCCGATATGGACGCGCTGCCGATCGCCGAGCAGAGCGATGTCGGCTATAAATCGCGCAATCCTGGCGTGATGCACGCCTGCGGCCATGATGGTCATAGCGCGATGCTGCTGGCGACAGCGGCGCATCTGGCGCAGACCCGCCGCTTTCGCGGTACCGTGCACTTTGTTTTCCAGCCCGCCGAGGAGAACCTGGGCGGCGCGCGGAAAATGGTAGAGGAGGGGCTGTTTGAGCGCTTCCCGATGGATGCCATTTACGCGCTGCACAACTGGCCGGGTATGCCGCTGGGCCAGGTGGCGATCGGCAGCGGGGCGATGATGGCCTCTCTCGACGCGTTTGAAATTACCCTGACCGGCAAAAGCTGCCATGCGGCGATGCCGGAGCGCGGAGCGGACCCGATTGTCGCCGCGGCGCAGCTGATTATGGCGCTGCAAACCATTCCTTCGCGCCGCCTGTCGCCGCAGGAGTCGACGGTGGTGAGCATTACCCAGATTGCCGGCGGAGAGGCGATCAACGTGCTGCCGGATAAAGTGGTGCTGCGCGGGACCTTCCGCTGCCTGGACAACCAGGTGCGCGCGCGGGTCAGGGGGCTGATTGAGAGCTATGTCGCCGCCCAGCCGCAGGTGTCAGAGGTGGAAGGCGCAATCGCCTGGTATCCCGGTTATCCGGTGACCACTAACCATCCGGCCGAAGCGCAAAAGGTGCGCGAGGTAGCGACCGCGCTGCTGGGGGAGTCGGCGGTGAGCTGGAACGGGAACCCCTCCATGGCCTCGGAAGATTTTGCCTGCATGCTGGAGGCTTGTCCTGGCGCCTATTTTTGGATTGGCGCCGATGGCGAGACGGCGTCAAAGCCGTTGCATAACGCCGGCTATGATTTTAACGATGAGCTGCTCCCTCACGGCGTGGCGCTGTGGACGGCGCTGGTGGAGAAACTGCTGGCGTAAGAGGGCGATCCCGGAGGCGGCGCTGCGCACCTGTCCGGGCTACCGGTCCGCAGAAAGCGGTGAACCTGTAGCCCGGGCAAGGCGCGTTGAGCGCCGTCCCCGGGAACAAAAGTGGCTATGCAGGGAGACGCGCGCATCTCCCTGCGTTGTTTTACACGTTAACCGCCGCTTTCAGGCGGGCTTTCATCTCGCTATAGCTTGTCCAGGCATACTGTTCGGCCCAGCGCTGATCCGCGATAGCCTCCACCTTCACCGCGCAGTATTTGGTTTCCGGCGTTTTCGAGATTGGGTCGAGATTATCCTGCGTCAGCTCATTACAGGCGCCGACCCACCACTGATAGGTCATGTACACCGCGCCTTCATTAATGCGATCGCTGATGTCGGCGCGGGTAATCACCTTGCCGCGCCGCGAGCTGACCCACACCAGCTGCTGGTCGGCGATCCCGAGGCGCTGCGCGTCGGCGCGGTTGATTTGCACCCGTCCTGGCTCATCGGCAAGCGACTGCAGAGCCGCGCAGTTGCCGGTCATCGAACGACACGAGTAGTGGCCGACTTCGCGCACGGTACACAGCACCAGCGGATACGCTTCATCCGGCGTCTCGGCAGGCGCACGCCACGGGGCGGCGAACAGCTGACCTTTACCGGTCGGCGTATCGAAGAGGTTATCTTTATACAGCCACGGAGTACCGGGATGATCCAGCGTCGGGCACGGCCACTGGACGTGGTTCATATCGCCCATTTTCTCGTAAGTGACGCCGTAGAACAGCGGGCAGAGTTCGCGCATTTCGTCCCAGATCTGCTGGTTATTATCGTAATGCATCGGATAGCCCATTTCGCTGGCCAGCAGGCTGATGATTTCCCAGTCGCGCTTAACGTTACCGGTGGCGATAATCGCCTGCTCAAAGCGCTGGAAGCCGCGGTCGGCGCAGGTAAAGACGCCGCCGTGTTCCCCCCAGGAGGTGGCGGGCAGCAGCACATCGGCGATTTCGGCGGTTTTGGTCATAAAGATATCCTGCACCACCACAAAATCGAGCGCCTCAATCCCTTTACGCACCAGACCCAAATCGGCTTCGGTTTGCAGCGGATCTTCACCCATGATGTAGTAGGCTTTGATCTCGCCGGTCAGCGCTTTGTGCGGCACTTCGGTGATCCGGGTACCGACCTGGTCGTCCATGCTCGCCGGATCAATCCCCCAGGCGTTGGCGAATTTGGCGCGAACGCTGGCGTCGGTGACGTCCTGGTAGCCGGGGAACATATTCGGCAGGACGCCCATATCACAGGCGCCCTGGACGTTGTTTTGCCCGCGTACCGGCCCCACGCCGACGTTGGCGCGCCCGAGGTTGCCTGTTAACAGCACGAGGCTCGCCAGCCCTCTGACAACGTCCACCGCCTGGCCGAACTGGGTGACGCCCATCCCCCACATAATGGTGGCGGAAGGCGCGGCGGCAAACATGCGCATCGCCTGGCGAATTTCAGCGGCCGGGACGCCGACGATGCCTTCGACGGCTTCAGGGGAATAGTCTTTCACCATCTCACGATAGGCATCCAGCCCCTCGGTAAAGCGGTCGACGTAGTCGTGGTTATACAGATCTTCTTCCAGCAGGACGTGAGCGAAGGCGTTGACCAGCGCCATGTTGCTGCCGTTATTGAGCTGCAGATGACGATCGGCGATGCGCGCGGTTTCGATACGGCGCGGGTCGCAGACGATGATTTTTGCCCCGTTTTCGCGGGCCTTAATCACCCGGCGGGCGACGATTGGGTGGGAGTCGGCGCAGTTATAGCCAAAGACCAGCAGGCATTTTGAGTTCTCAATATCGCTAATCGAGTTGCTCATCGCGCCGTTGCCGAGCGCCAGCTGCAGGCCGGCGACCGACGGGCCGTGGCAGACGCGGGCGCAGCAGTCGACGTTATTGGTGTTGAGCACCCCGCGGGCGAACTTCTGCATCACGTAGTTGGTTTCATTGCCGGTACCGCGCGATGAACCGGTCGTCATAATGGCGCGCGGGCCATGCTTCTCCTTTATTTCACGCAGTTTTTTCGCCGTATAGCGGATGGCTTCATCCCAGCTTACCGGGGTGAACTTGCCGCCTTTCTGGTAGCGAATCATCGGCTGCTGCAGACGCGGCGTCAGCAGCTGGGTGTCGTTGAGAAAATCCCAGCCGTAATAGCCTTTCAGGCACAGCTGATTTTGGTTGGTAACGCCATCAGCGGCTTCGGCTCGGATAATCTTATTGTTTTCGACGACCAGCTTAAGTTTGCAACCGGCCCCGCAATAAGGGCAAACGCTCGTGATTTTTTTCATCAGTAACAGACCTGTTAACAGAGAATAAACAACAATGGACAGGCCGGGCCCGGCCCGCCCTTGTCAGGGCGTCATGCGCCAGCGTACCGGCAGATGACGGGAGCGTTATGCATAGGATGTGCCAAATTTTAAGTTATTGAATTTATTTAGAATAATCGGGAGTTGCAGGCGGGGCGGCGGCGATGTCGACACTAATGACGATGACATGACGCCCGCTCGGGCGTCATCAAGGGACAATCAGGCCAGCTTCTGGCGCAGCTGCGCGAGGGTGTCGGCGGGTACTCCTACCTCCTCGGCGGCGGCGCAAATCGCCTGCCAGCTTCCGGCGTCCAGCGGAATGCCCTGCGCCAGACGCTGCCGACGGTTCGCCTCTTCCCACTCCCCCGGCGCCAGAATGGGCGCGTCCGGCTCGTGCGGCGACTGTTTACACCAGTCGATAAACGCTTCGGTCTCGCGCTGCATATCCGGCGCATCGAACGCTTCTGGGCTGAGAATAATGGTGGTCATGCAGTTGAAGATGGCGTCCACGCTGCCCTGCAGCGTCTCCTGATGCGAGGTTTTGCCGCCGGATACCGCGCCGCCGATCGCTTCGCACAGCGTCGCCAGCGCGTAGCCTTTATGTTCGGCAAAGGTCAGCAGCGCCCCCAGCGGCGAGGTCTGCATCACCGCCGGGTCGGTGGTGGGGACGCCGCGAGCGTCGATCAGCGACCCTGCCGGTACCGGAACCCCTTTATGCCAGGCAACGCGGGTTTTACCGAAGGCGATGGCGCTGGTGGCGTAATCCAGCAGCAGCGGCGGATGGCCGACGCGCGGGAACACCACGCACAGCGGGTTGGTGCCGAAGCGGCTGTCTTTCCCACGGAACGGGGCGACCATCACGTTGCCAACGACGTTAACGAAATGGATAGAGATCATTCCGGCGGCCGCGCACTGTTCCGCCCAGTAGCCGATGCGGCCAATATGGTGCGCGTTGCGCAGCGCCACGGCGGCCAAACCGTGCTGTTTTGCCTTCTCAATACCGATCTGCATGGCTTCATGGGCCACCACCTGGCCGAATCCGCCGTTGCCGTCCAGCGTGACCACCGCGCCCGCGTCCTTCATCACGCTGGCGTGGCGGTTGAGCTGGAGATAGCCCTGCGCGTGGGAGCGTACGTAGCTTGGGATCATACCGACGCCGTGGGAATCGTGCCCGGCCAGGTTGGCGGCAATAAGGTGGTCGGCGATAAGCGACGCTTCGGTGGGGGAGCTTCCCATATGGGTGAAAAGGGTTTTAACAAATTGATGCAGATCCGTGGCCTGGAAGCGATGTCCTGTTTGCACTGATTCTCTCCTGTGAATGGGTTGCGGATTATTGTTTTAGCGTGTTTGCATTTCCATGCTGCGCTGAGCAACGGCGAAGATCAAGGGGATCCCGACGCAGGTGTTAATAGATAGCCGCGGCACGGCGCTGGGTTGGCGTCGGGGGCGAAGTAAGATCGAGGAATGTGCAAGGGTACTCAGCGAGTCAGGGAAAAATCGCTTCCCCATCCTGGAACAGTTTGATGATTTTGTAGCCCGGGCAAGGCGCCTTAGTGCCGTCTCCGACCCGGGATGCTGTCATCTTACAGATACTGGCTCAGTAACGCCTCCAGGCTGTTCTGATCTAGCGCAAACAGGCGAATACCTTCGGCAAGTTTTTCCACCGCCATCGCATCCTGATGATGCGCCCAGTAGAACTCAGCTTCAGTCAGCGCCGCGGGTTTCGCCTGTATTTCGCCTTCATACGTCAGCGGGGCAGGCACCGGCCCCTGATTTTGCTGCAGCTGCGCCAGTAGCGCCGGAGACACGGTCAGACGATCGCAGCCGTTAAGCGCCAGGACCTGTTCCGGCGTACGGAAGCTCGCCCCCATCACCACGGTGCGATAGCCGTGCATTTTGTAAAAGCGATAGATCTTCTGTACCGACTCGACGCCCGGATCGTTATCGACGGTGAAGGTCGTATCGGGGTTGTTTTTCTTGTACCAGTCGTAGATGCGGCCCACAAAGGGGGAAATCAGGAAAACATTGGCGTCGGCGCACGCTCTGGCCTGGGCAAAGGAGAAAAGCAGCGTCAGGTTACACTGGATACCCTCTTTTTCCAGCATTTCTGCTGCGCGAATCCCTTGCCATGTGGCGGCAAGCTTAATCAAAACCCGTTCTTTACCGATACCCTTCTCTGCATACAGGGCGATGATTTCCTGTGCTTTGGCAATGCTGGCTCGGGTATCAAACGAAAGACGGGCATCCACTTCGGTTGAAATGCGTCCCGGAACGCTTTTCAGGATCAGCGCACCAATACTGACGGCCAGGTAATCGGCAATATCCGACGGCTGTACAGGTTTTCCGCTCTGACGGGACTTCACCGTTGTGACGGCATCTTTCACCACTTTCTGATATTGCGGAAGCTGTGCCGCTTTATAAATAAGCGAAGGGTTGGTGGTCGCATCTTCAGGCTGGTAAGCCATAATGCTGTCAATGTCCCCGCTGTCGGCAACAATCGTTGTCCGCTGCTTTAGTTGTTCAAGTTGATTCATCGCCATGACCTGTTTTTCCAAGAGTTGAGCTGGAAACAACAAGGAGGGGGCGGTGCCCGCTCCTTGTTGTTAAGCTGGATAAATGATTATTTAGCCTGTGCGACGCGGGTGGTCAGGCCTGGCATGTTGAAGCACTCGGCTTCGTTCTGGATCATATCTTTAATTTTATTGATGACGTAGCGCTCAGGCTCGATGCCAAACGACTTCAGATTGGCGAACATGGTCTGCATCTCTGCGACTACCGCCGGTTTTTCGTAGTTGTAGTGGCCGCTGAGCTCAAGAATTTCTTTCAACAATTCCGGTTCGTTAAAGATCTGCTCTTCCGACTTGTTCTTGTGCTCATCTGTCATCCATTTCTCCCATTTATGGCTTAGGACGCACTCGCGGGTGAGAACGGTTTTTAGATGAGACGCTGACTTGATAAAGCCTTTTGCCGCCAGATCTTTCTCAACTTCCGCCAGTTTTAAATAGGCGCGGGTTTCGATGGTGCCGTAGGCCGGTGCGACGTTCATCGCCGTGATGCCCAGACCTGGATGCTTCAGCAGGATCTCATCCGGCAGGTAGTCACCGTTATGCTCTTTCAGACCGACGCCGTGACGGGTACTGATAGCCGAAAGTTCGGCGGACTGTTTATCATTAAAATGGCCAACGTTTTTGGTCAGGCGGGTCAGAGTACCGGTCTGACCGACGATAAACAGCGGCTGCGGCAGCGATTCGGCGGCCAGGCGCTTATTCAGCTCAATGATAAAACCTTCATAGGCGCTGATGTCAGTCAGGCCGCCGTTGGTCTCTTCGGTGCCGACTTCATAGAAGAACTCTTTCAGGTTATTGGCTTTACGGTACTCTTCACAGAAGCGGATCAGTTCAACGGTGCGGCTCAGTACCAGTTCAATATCAATAACTTTACCGACGACATACGGGTCTTTTGTCGGGTCGATATGCAGCAGGTCAAAACCGGCATCCATATCAATCTGATAGGAGCGACGAGCCAGGGCCATCGCTTCGGCTTCCGGAATATGGTCTTTACGCTCTTTATCGCGCTGCCATGGACCGCCATGGTCACGGCAGAGGAAGTAATCGCCGTCAAAGCCGACTTTTTCCGCCATGGCTTTCAGATCGGCGGCAAAGCGGAATTGATCCCAGTTGTTAACGTATCCGGCGCCGAATTCATCGGCGTCGACCTGGTTACGGCTGGCAATAAACATCAGCGGCAGATCTTTTTCTTTACCCAGTTCAAAACAAGCCTGAATTAATGCCGGAGACATTGGTCCAATTCCTAACATCGTGGATTTACCGCCGTTAACAATATAATCGACGTACTGTTTCATTGTGTTTTTCATGTTAATTCCTCAGGCTTTATTCATATCAGAAGTGATGGTTTTTTTAGCCGGGGATTTTTTTACCGGCTCGCTAATATTGGGGCGCAAAATATGCAGGCAGATTGCCGTGACAATAACGCCAATGGCCATATCAATGACGTACCACATCGGTGCTTTATTGACGCCAGCAATAGCAATTAATCCACCATGGGGAACCATGGACTCGACGCCGTGAACCATGGCCAGACCCGCACCGACGGCGCTGCCGATAATAATTGAAGGCAGAACGGTCTTCAGGTTTTTGACTGCGAAAGGAATAGCCCCTTCGGTAATACCGATTAACCCCATAAATGCGGCAGAGGTTCCCATTCTTCTTTCATCTTCCGCCCATTTACGTTGGGAAATAAACGTGGAAAGGGCAATGCCCAGCGGTGGAATAGCACAGGCAATACGGTAAGCGCCGTTCGGGCCATAAATCCCTTCGGCCATTAGCGCGAGGGTAAATGCCGTTGCGGTTTTATTCACCGGGCCGCCCATATCAAAGGCCGCCATTGCGCCGAGGATCAGCCCCAAAATAACGCCGCTGCTTCCTTGCATATTTGAGAGCATGGATACCAGCCAGTTCATGGCAAATCCAATTGGCCCAATCAGTACGTACAGATAAAGCATGCCGACAATGACGCTTGAAACAATGGGAATAATCATGATCGGCATAACCGGCATCAGTGCCTTACCGACTTTCCATGTTTTTATCCATTTAGCGACGTAGCCGCTGAGAATACCGAGCAGCATCGCGCCGAGAAAACCGGTTACCACATGGTCTGCGCCCAACGGTGTGCTGGCCATAAATCCGGTGATTAAACCCGGCGTCAGCCCAGGTTTACCGGCGATAGAGTAGGAGATATAGGCGGCCAGCACCGGGATCATCATTCCCAGGCCTGCGCTTCCGATAGCACCGAGGTTTAATAAAAATGGATTGGTTACCACCATGCCTTTGCCGGCGACCGGTTCGCCGCCCACCAGCGAGAGCGCGAGACAGATACCGCCGACTACCACTACCGGCATCATATATGACACGCCGGTACTGAACGCTTTAACTAAATCGTCCTTAATCGCTTTTGCTTTTTCCGACATTGTTGATCCTCCAGAACGCTATATTTTTATCGGGATGGCGATGATATATATGTGCTGTTATGCCGTGGCACCATTAACGAAATATAGCGCTCGCAGAAATTGAGTTAACGTTATTATTCACCGGTCGCGAGTGTCGAAATAAACTCGCAGCAGATAATTTAATTTATTGTACCAGTTTCTCGGCTTTGTCGATAATTGCAGCCGGATCGCGTACTACCTCTGCCGGGTTAAGTGAAATAACTAGCCCAGCATCTTCTTTTTCTTCAAAACGCTCGACGCCTTCAATACCAATGGCAATCGCCAGAATAACCACGTCGGCTTCAGCAATCTCATCTTCACTTAATTCATTTTCGATTCCCATGCCGCCTTGTGTTTCGACTTTGACGGCATAACCTCTTTTTTTACACTCTTGCTCGATAGCTTCCTGAGCCATATAGGTATGGGCAACTCCGGTAATGCATGCTGCGACTCCGACAATTTTCATAAGTGACTCCTGATTTATTATTTGGCTAAATTTTATATGATTTTTTACATGGCCAAAGTATTGGCCATCAGGTTGTAGAGTACGGTAACGTTTTCGGCTTGCTTTATTTCATTGCGGAAATCCTCTTTCATTAGCTTTCGGGCAAGCGTGGAGAAATATTTCATATGCTCGTTCGGATCGGCCGATCTACTGACCGTTAACATAAATACGGTTTCGACTTGCTGATCGTCCCACATAATTGGCGCAGCAAGAGTGGCCATACTGATAGTGGAGTAGTGAATATGCTCCGATTTAGTGTGCGGAATGGCGAAACCATAGCCCACGGCGGTGGAGAAGGAGTCCTCACGGGCCCAGATATCGTCGGTTAATTGATCCCGGTTATCGGTGCGATGGTGCAGCCAAAGATTGTCGGTCATCTTTTTGATAACTTCGTTTTTATCGCGGGCCTCCAGGCCACAGAGAATAAATTCCGGTGCGAGAATTGGCATAGAGTCGATCGCTTTTACCTCCGGCGAACGCAGCGCGGCTTTGACTTCAGCTGAGCGTTTTAAGGTCACTGACTCCTGGGCCAGCGCCTGACATTTAGCGAAACTCAGCTCCCGCAGGGCATGTTTGACGCCTGGAATTGAAGTGCCGCTCATGCTGAGCTCGTCAAAGCCCATGCCGACGAACAGCGGCAGAAAATCTTTGCTGGCGCCCAACTCCCCGCAGATGCCAATCCACTTGCCCGCGCGATGGGCTTCATTGGCGGCATACTGCATAGCGCGGAGGAATGCCGGGGCATAGTTGTCGTAAACTGCCGCAACCTGGGTGTTTCCACGGTCAGCGGCAAAAAAGTATTGCGTCAGATCGTTGCTGCCCACGCTGAAGAAATCAGCGTATTCTGCTATTTCGCTCATCGCGAAGATAACGGATGGGATCTCCAGCATCACACCGAGCGAGATTCCATCATTGAACGCCAGGCCTTCATCGCGCATCGCGCTTTTGACTTCTTCGAGGACTTCGCGACACCAGATCACTTCATCAACGTTGGCGATCATCGGAATCATGATTTTGGCATCGCCTAAAGCTGAAGCGCTGAGGATGGCCTTAAGTTGCATGGCGAAAAGTTCACGATAGCGAGGGTAAGTTCGCACCGCCCGGAAACCAAGAAACGGGTTTTCTTCTTCGCCGATGCTCAGGTAGTCGACGGGTTTATCGCCGCCAATGTCGAAGGTACGGAAGATAACCGGCTTCCCTTGAGCGACCTGCATAATCTGCCCGTAAAGTTCTGCCAGTTCGCGGTAGTCTGGTGCGGTTTCACGGTCCATGAATGACATTTCGGTACGAAACAACCCGATGCCTTCGGCACCATTGCTGAAGGCTGCCTCGGCTTCCGCCAGGCTGGCGATATTCGCGGCAATCTCAATATTATGATTATCGTGTGTAATCGTCGGCTGGCGGACGTTAGCCAGCATCTGTTGCTGCATACTCTGCTGGATGGCAATTTCATTGTGGTAATAGCGCAGGACCTTTTCATCAGGGGTCGTAATCAAGATCCCCGGATTGCCATCGATAATAATGTTACTTTCGGTGTTCAGCGCCAGGGTCGAAAAATCAATATCCGTCAGGGTCGGGATACCAAGCGAACGTGCGAGGATCGCCGTGTGTGATGTTTTGCCTGTCGCGGATAATACCATTCCGGCGAGGTGCTCTTTATTAATCGCGAGAAACTGACTCGGCGTCAGACTGTCGGCGATAATAATTGATGGCTGCGTTAATTCAAGGCTGCGCTGCGGCAGTATGCCTGCGCCATAAATCGCAGTAAGTAATTGTCCGGTTATATCGAGAACATCGAGCGTGCGCTCTTTAATGTATTTGCTTGATGATTGGTTAAGGATTTCACAAAATTCCATTGCCGCTTTAATGACCGCCTCCCAGGCGTTATCTCCGCTGGCAATGGCGGCGGCGATACGAGTTTGAAAGGTTATGTCGGTGATAATGGACAGGTGCGCTTGTAAAATATCGTGCTCGACGCCTTTTTTTATTTCCAGGGCTGTCTTTTTTTCGTGCTTAAGCGTTTCTAAACCAGCCAGGAAAAGACACTGCTGGTGCTCAGAAGAATATTCACCACCGGGGTTACGCGCCTGCATTTCCTTTAATGACAGGCCCTGGATTCGAACGGGCTTGGCAATGGCAATACCGCCGCTGATGCATGAACCCTGAATAAAACTGAGCTGAGTTTCCCGCAGGGAACGCGGGAGGTAGCCCGTGGGCGCTGCGGTTTCTTGCACATGGCTCACCTCGAAAGAGGGCAGCTTTTTGAGCAGCTCGCTAAGCTGATGAGCCGCTTTTGCAGCATCTTTTCCGCTGAGCGTAATTTCACAGGCGTCTTTGAGCAAAGTATCGGTAGCGACAATCGAGAGCGCGCTTTTACCATTACCCTGAAGGCCGTTGCGAATATTTTTCCAGCACACTACTGATTGAAAAGTATTGCACAATCGTTCGATGTGTCCCGCCGGACGGGCGTGAATACCATCCTTAAGTTCACATTGATAGGTTATTATCTCTGACATCATTGCTGCTCCCGATAATATTTTAGCCAGGGCTAATTAATTTTCTTTGTAGGTATGAATGCCTGCATTTCATGTTTTATATCATTCATCAGCATCGGCAGGCTTTGAATAGAAAAAAAGTGACATTTGCTTGAATAAAAGGGCCGGATTATTATTTTGTGATCGCAGTCGTGAAATTGAATTGTTGGGTCCGGTGTGAGAGCGGTCACATTTTAAATGATATTCGGTCTATGGTCACGCAATTGCTACTAACGTCTCTTTCTTTCTATTTATTGGCTGCTGGTTAATGGAGTACAAAATAAAGCACATTCTTTTAATTTCGCCGTGGTAATTACGATGAATTTTCGAGGTATATTACTGGATTTAGACGGGACGCTGGTGAACTCGCTGGATTTTGTCGAGGCTTCCTGGAGCTTATGGGCTACTAAAAAGGGGCTGGATGTGTGGGGGGTATGCGATTACCTCCATGGCAAGACAGCCCTGAATACGCTGCGCCACTTTATGCCCGATGCCAGCGAACAAACCATTATTGAGGAGTTTACCGCGCTGGAAGCGTTTGAGGCGCGTAACACTGATGGTATTACCGCGGTTGACGGAGCGGTGGATTTTCTCCGCCGACTGGAGCAGTTGCAGGTGCCCTGGGCAATAGTGACGTCGGGGTCGCTGAAGGTTGCTTCGGCGCGGATCCGCCGGGCCGGTTTTCCCTCTCCGCCGGTGCTGGTGACCAGCGAAGATATTGTTAAGGGCAAGCCGCACCCGGAACCGTTCCTTATTGGTGCAAGCCGGCTCAACCTTTCACCTGCTAACTGCTTGGCTTTTGAAGATTCAATAGCCGGTCTGCTTTCCGCGACCGAGGCGGGATGTGCTGTCGTTGAAGTCCTCACCCGTCAGTCCTCCGTTCATGATATCGACACCTGGCAAACCATTGATCGCTACCTTGGCCTGAGCGTAACGCGCCAGGGCGAGGCGGATTTTTTCCTTAAGATTTCGAGGGAGTTTTAAATGTCATCACGAAAGATTCTGGCGAATGCTATTCGTATGCTGAGCGTTGATGCCGTGCAGCGAGCAAACTCTGGTCATCCCGGGGCACCAATGGGAATGGCGGATATTGCCGAAGTACTGTGGCGGGATTTTCTCAACCACAATCCACATAACCCGACGTGGGCCAACCGCGACCGTTTCGTTCTCTCCAACGGTCACGGCTCGATGCTGATTTACAGTCTGCTGCACCTTAGCGGCTACGATCTATCGATTGATGAACTGAAAAACTTCCGTCAGCTGCATTCAAAAACGCCTGGTCACCCGGAAGTGGGTTATACCCCGGGCGTGGAAACCACTACCGGTCCCTTGGGGCAGGGGATTGCCAATGCGGTCGGCATGGCTATTGCCGAGAAAACCCTCGCGGCGCAGTTTAACCGGCCAGGTCACCAAATTGTCGACCACTTTACCTACGTCTTCATGGGCGATGGCTGCATGATGGAAGGGATTTCGCACGAAGTTTGCTCTCTGGCCGGAACGCTGAAGCTCGGGAAGCTGGTGGCGTTTTACGACGATAACGGTATCTCTATTGATGGCCACGTCGAAGGATGGTTCACCGACGACACAGCCAAACGCTTTGAGTCCTACGGCTGGCACGTGGTGCGCGGAGTCGATGGGCACGATCCTGAATCCATACGAGCCGCAATTGATGTCGCTAAGTCGATCGCTTCCATGCCGACGTTAATTATCTGTAAAACGGTGATTGGCTTCGGCTCGCCGCAGAAAGCGGGTACCCATGATGTACACGGCGCGCCGCTGGGCGAGGCTGAAGTCGCGGCGACGCGCGACGCGTTGGGTTGGCCGTATCCGCCATTTGTTATTCCTTCGGAGATTGCTGCGCAGTGGGATGCTCGCAAAGCCGGACAGGTGAAGGAAGCTGCATGGAATGAAGCGTTTGCGGCCTACGCGAAAGCGTTCCCCGAGCTGGCCGCTGAATATGCCCGCCGGATTAAGGGGCAGTTGCCCGCTGAGTTTGCCGGTAAGGCGCAGGCGTTTATTGAACAATTGCAGGCTAAACCAGCAAAAATCGCCAGCCGTAAAGCCTCGCAGAATACCCTTGAAGCCTTTGGCCCGCTGTTGCCGGAGTTTCTCGGCGGCTCTGCGGATCTGGCTCCATCCAACCTGACCCTATGGTCCGGCTCTCAGGCGATTAACGAACAATCCGGTGGAAACTATATTCACTACGGCGTGCGTGAATTCGGCATGACCGCCATCGCTAACGGCATCGCCCTGCACGGTGGCTTCCTGCCCTATACCTCGACGTTCCTGATGTTTGTCGAATACGCCCGTAACGCGGTACGCATGGCGGCGCTGATGAAGCAGCGACAGGTGATGGTTTATACCCACGACTCAATTGGTCTGGGCGAAGATGGCCCGACTCATCAGCCGGTCGAGCAGATTGCTTCATTACGCCTGACGCCGAATCTCAGCACATGGCGTCCCTGCGATCAAGTGGAGTCGGCGGTGGCGTGGAAATATGGCGTGGAACGCCTGGATGGACCTACCGCGCTGATTTTTTCCCGGCAAAACCTGACCCAGCAGGAACGAACCTGGCAGCAGGTGCAGGATATCGCGCGCGGCGGCTATATATTAAAGGATTGCGAAGGGCAACCGCAGCTCATTCTTATCGCGACCGGTTCGGAAACTGAGCTGGCGGTAGACGCGTGGCAAAAGCTGATGGCGGAGGGCGTAAAGGCGCGGGTGGTATCAATGCCGTCAACCGATGTCTTCGATAAGCAGGATGCGGCTTACCGCGACGCGGTATTGCCGCCGGCGGTTTCCGCTCGTCTCGCCGTGGAAGCGGGAATAACCGATTACTGGTTTAAATATGTCGGCCTGAACGGCGCGATTATAGGTATGCGAAGCTACGGCGAGTCCGCACCGGCGGAACAGCTTTATCAGGCGTTTGGTATTACCCTTGAAGCGGTATTGCAGCAGGCAAAAGCGCTTCTGGCTTAACCAGTACGGCCCCTTACGTCCTGAGGGGCCGCTTTTCATTCAGGGAAGGAATCACATGTATCCCGTCGATCTTCATATGCATACCCTGGCCAGCACCCATGCTTACAGCACGGTTCACGATTATATTGCCGCCGCGTTGCGTCACCACATTCGCCTGATTGCGATTACCGATCATGGCCCGGAAATGGTTGATGCGCCGCATCCGTTTCACTTTAATAATTTGCGCGTGCTGCCGCGCATTGTCGATGGCGTAGGGATTCTGCGCGGTATAGAGGCCAATATCAAACCCGGCGGCGAGACTGATTGCAGCGATAAAATGCGCGCATCGCTGGATTTAGCGATCGCTGGGTTCCACAAACAGGTGTTCACCCCTGCGGACATCATTACCAATACCGATGCGATGATTGCGGTGATGGCGAGCGGAAAGGTACATATTATTAGCCATCCCGGTAACCCAGAGTATCCGATTGATATACCGGCAGTTGTGGCGGCGGCGAAAGCGTGTCATGTGGCGTTGGAAGTCAATAACGCCTCGTTTGTCCACTCACGAAAGGGCAGCGAGGGGAACTGCCGTAAAATTGTCGCCGCCGTGCGTGATTGCGGCTGGCTGCTCTCGTTAGGAAGTGATTCGCACAGCGCCTTTTCGTTGGGAGATTTTAGCGCCTGCCAGCATGTGCTAACGGAGGCGGATTTTCCACCATCCAGAGTGCTGAACACCTCTGTGCGACAGGTGCTGACGTTTCTGGAACAGCGCGGAGCGAAGCACATACCTGAACTTGCTGCGCTGGGGGACTGAACCCCCTCACTCTTATAAAAGGATCGGGGGTATGCCTTGCCCGTGTTTTAATGCGGCTGACGCCTAACCGGGGCGACGGATTCACAGATCAATAACGTTGCCTCGCGGCAGATTTAGAGACTTACGCATAGCAGCGATAACCTCCGTCGGTTTAAGCAGCAGCGAGTTAATACAGACGTTCAAAACACGGCAACCGTCAAAGCGTGAGGGATTATCGATAGTAATATCAGAGGCGATGATGGCTAGCTCCGATTCGAAAATATCTTTATCGGTAATCTTATTCTTAAGCCCCAGCACGCCCTGAGTCTCGATTTTGATCGCAAAGCGATACTGCTTCGCGAGTTTCTCCAGTTGCTCCGCGGCCATATAAGTGTGCGCCACGCCGGTCGCGCACGCGGTCACCGCCACAATATGCAGATTCCGTTCGCTGGAGAAGGGCTGGATTTCATCTCTTCCTGCACGAGTGCTCATAAGCTTACTCCCTTATTTTTGCGCCGGTACTCAAGCGGCGTACAGTCGTTGATATCGCGAAATACCTTGCAGAAATAGTTGGTATCAGTGAAACCGCACTTCTCTGAAACCTCGTTAATTTTCAGATTGGTATTGATTAGTAGCGCTTTCGAACGGGTGATGCGGGCTAACTTAAGATACTCATTGAATTTCACGTCTGACTCCTTCGAAAACAGACGCGACAGATAGCCAGGCGAGATATTAAATGTTTCGGCGACGCTTTCCCGGCTAATGTCCGTGTGGTAGTGACTATCAATATGGCTCTTAATTTCGTCCAGCAAAGAGAACGGGCCTCGCTGATTAGTCAGGCCATCCGTAATTTGATACAACAGGTCGTTAATGAGTGCATAGATCACATGGGCGAAAGTCTCGTCGGTGTTATCCTGCGACCACGCCAGCGACTCGGCCAGGTCGAGTAGCCGGTCGCGAACCGTACTACTTGAATTTTGCAAATTGTACTTCTCCACCTCTTTAAACTGCGTGCCGTCCCAGTTACTGATGCTAAAACCGACGTCCTGCTTCCAAAAGACCACCGACATGCAAATAACCGGGCTTTCCCATTGCGGCGAATTCCAGCTGTTAGCGGGAATGTAGGTAATGGTACCGACCGGACGTTCATATTTCACAATGCGGTCCACCCCTTTTGGCAGCAGCATGCTGAGCGCGCCTTTTACCGTTAGTTCTATGCGTGGCACGTGAAGATGATAGGCCATTGCCGGGGCCTGTGCGTTACCGTTAGCCACCAGTACGCTTTCGTTTATTGCCCCCTCGGCGCTAAATTCGCTGAGAATAGATTGAATAAAAGTGCCCATATTATGTCCGCGGTTTGATAACGGTTTTAAGAACCTTCACCGCCACCGCGGTGGCGATGGTGCCGGCGATAATCGAAGCGATGTAGCCAAAATGGTTACCGATCACCGGTAATACGATAAGCCCGCCCCACGGGGCGGCGTTGGCCGCGCCAAACCATAATGAGAGGATTGCCGCGACCGTGCTGCCGAACATTATTGCCGGGATCACCCGTACTGGGTCGGCCGCCGCAAATGGGATCGCACCTTCTGTGATCCCCATAATCCCCATGATCACCGCAGGTTTCCCGGCTTCCCGTTCCACGTCAGTGAAAACGTCTTTAAACAGAAATGTCGCCAGACTCAGACCCAGAGGCGGCGTGCAGACGGCGCTAGCAACCGCCGCCATCAGCTGAGGATTGGTGGAGATCAGCGCCACAGCAAAGAAAAAGGCGGTTTTATTCATTGGTCCGCCCATATCAACGGCGATCATGCAGCCTAAAATGGTGCCGAGGATAATAAACGAGGCGCCCTGCATATTGCTCAGCCAGACGCTAAGCCACTTCATCAAACCGGCAATAGGATCGCCAATAATGTAATACACCGCCATGCCGGTGAGGAATGTGCCGACCAGTGGAATAATAAATATCGGCAGGACCATGCGCAGAAAATTTGGGATTTTGAGCCAGGCTATCAGGTTTAGCAGGAGATAAACCACCAGCCCGGCAATAATTCCCGAGAGCATGCCGCCCAAAAATCCGGCTCCCATCTGATAGGCCATCAGCCCGCCAATAGCGCCCGGCGCGATGCCTGGTTTGTCGACCATCGAATAAGCGATAAACCCCGACAATATTGGAATAAACAGGGTTAAGCCCGCCATGCCAATTTGCGATATGGCCTTTAGAAAACCGTGGTCCGGCACCGCTGCTTCGCCGTTGAACATCACCGCCAGCGCCAGCAGAACGCCGCCGGCGACCACAAACGGAATCATGTAGGAAACGCCGGTCATAAAATGTCGTTTCGTATTTTTTAATAGTTTTAACATGACAGCCTCGTAACGTTTGCTGCTCAGAAGTCCAGCGTTTTGGATATCAGCAGATAAAGGGCTTGCGGGTCTTTCGCCCTTTTAATTTGGCTGACAAATTCATCATTCATGAGCATGCGCGCCAGGGTGGAGAAGTACTTCATGTGCTCATTATCCTGCGCGGATTTGCCGATCGTCAGCATGAACAGGGTATCCACCATGACGCCGCCCCAGGCAATAGGTTGCCTGAGCGTGGCAATACTGACGGTAGAATCCTTGATGTGGTCCGTTTGGGCGTGAGGGATAGCAAAACCCGAACCGACGACGGTAGGAAAGGGCACTTCACGGGCCCAGATATCGTCGCAGAGCGGGTCTCGTGCGTCGGTACGCTGCTGTAGCCACAGATTATCCACCAGTATTTTGATCGCCTCATTTTTATCAGCGGCGTCAATTGCCCATAAAATCATCTCCGGCGACAGCAAGGGTTTTTTCATCGCGCTAGCGCCTGATTTTTGTAGCGCGGCGTTGACCTGTTGAGCGTTCTTCTGTTGCACCAGATTTTGCGCCAGCGGCCGACAATCTGCGAGGCTAAGCTCGCGCAGCGCGTGTTTAGCCCGCGGAATTGTCGCGCAGTTCATACTCAATTCATCAAATCCGATACCGACAAGCAGCGGAAGAATGGCTTCGTCTGCGGCGAGTTCTCCGCACAGGCCGATAGGTTTACCAAGGCGATGGGCCTCGCTGACTGCAAATTGCAGAGCGCGTAAAAATGGCGGCGCATAGCTGTCATAAAGCGCTTTTACCCGGGCATTACCCCGGTCGGCGGCGAAAAAGTACTGCGTCAGATCGTTACTGCCCAGACTGAAGAAGTCGACATGTTCGGCCATTTCAGCCATAGCAAACAGTACCGAAGGCACCTCCAGCATGATGCCTAGCGCAATCTGCTCATCAAACGCCAGACCCGCGTGGCGCATCTCCTGCATGACGGATTCCAGCACCTTCCGACACCAGATAAGCTCTTCCACCCGGGCGATCATCGGCAACATAATTTTGACTGTACCTGTCGCAGAAGCGATAAGAATAGCCTTTAGTTGAGTGGCAAAAAGGTCGCGATGGTGTGGATAGGTACGTACGGCCCGAAAGCCGAGAAATGGGTTGTCTTCCGGGCCGATACTCAGGTAACCGACCGGTTTATCGCCTCCGATATCGAAGGTGCGAAAGATAACGGTCTTGCCGCCCGCCAGACCGACCACCTGCTGATATAGCGCGGCCAGCTCGTCGCAGGTGGGAGGGCAATCGCGACTCATAAACGCCATTTCGGTGCGAAACAGGCCAATGCTCTCTGCGCCATTTTCAAAGGCGGCCTGCGCTTCGGCAAGGCTTGCGATGTTTGCCGCTATCTCTATGCGATGACCGTCGCGGGTTTGTGCCGGCACCAGAGCGTTGGCCCGCAGCCGTCGCTGCATTTCCCGCTGGACGGTAATTTCCTGACGGTAGTAGCGCAGCACCTTCTCATCCGGATGGATAATCAGTATCCCCGGTTCACCATCGATAATGATCTGCTGTTGATCCTCAAGCGCCAGCTTAGAAAAATCGATATCGGCCAGGGTCGGAATGCCCAGCGATCGCGCCAGGATTGCCGTGTGGGAGGTTTTACCCATCGATGACAGCACCAGGCCTGCAAGCTGGCTGCGGTCGAGCGCCAGAAATTGGCTGGGGGTCAGGTTGTTGGCGAACACAATTACCGGTTCATTTAACGCGATCGGACGAGACGCCAGAGCCTGTTCACCATAAACCGCGCTGATAAGCTGCGCTGCGATATCGAGTATATCCAGCGCGCGCTCCTGCAGATAACGGCTGGACGAATTCTCAAGCTGGTGGCAAATGTCGAGCGACGCCCGAGCGATAGCTGACCAGGCATTCATCCGCTCATTAAGATATCCGACTGCGTTATCCTGAAAGGTCATGTCGGTTATCAGCGATAGATGCGCCGCCATCAGGTCGTGCTCAATGCCTTGGGTCTGCCCAAGAGCAGCCTCTTTCTCTGCGCGTAGCGATGCGAGCCCTGTATGAAAACGGTCCTTTTCGTATTCGATACTGCCGATAAAACCTGGATTGGCGTCGATGAGATCGTCGAACGTCAGACCCTGAATAACCTGCGGTTTTGCAATTGCGGCGCCTTTATTAATACGACATCCTTGAATAACCTGCGGATTGAGCTCGCGCAGACAACGGGGCAGATAGCCTTGGGTTGTCACCGATTCCTGCTCAAGGGTGAATGAGGGAAGATCGGAAAGCAGTGCGCATAGCTGGGCCGCGGCCTGCTGTTCATCTTCGCCGCTCAGGGTGATTCGGCATTCATCATTGAGCAGCGTGTCGCTGGCAATCAACGAAAGGGCGCTTTTCGCATTAGCTTTCAGCGCCGTGCGGGTGTTTTCCCAGTCGATCGCAGCCTGGAAGAGGTTACATAGCCGCGCGATATAACCCGCTGGCCGGGCATGAATACCTTCGTTTAGCACGCATTTATAGGTTATAACCACCGGCATGTCGACTCCTGAACGCTTCTGTACCCGTCAATTTATTCACCGCTCCTGATATCTTTCCCTGTTCGTTATAGCGATGACATAGTAAAAAAGTCACCTTTACTTAAAAAAAATGACCTGATTGTGATTTTGTGACTATTGTCATATTTACCACCGCGGCGATTTTGTTTTAGTTCTTTGATTTAAGTTGCTTTTTTTTTGTGGCATTTAAAGAGTAGTTTGCGAGCCAGGTCACAAAATTTAAGCGGTGTTCGACATTATTTAACCCGGCTGATATTCACTGGATGGTTTTTGTGGGCATGTGCCCCGGGTTGTATTTTGATATTTAATGAAACGCCATATTCGATAACCGATAAAATAGAGGGACTTAATGTTTTCTTAATATTCCCGCCGCAGAGCGTTAATCGCTTTCGCTTTATCCCGCGAATCTTCCTTTAAATTACGCCAGCGTCACAAAAGCCGTAAAAAAACAAAATCCGGCGTTGCAAGGCTCTGGCGCCCCGCTATATGTTAAAATTACGCTTAATAATTGACACCTAAAGGTTGATTTTATGTATATGAAAATTAGTGGGTTAATGATTTCACTGACGGCAATATTCTCCGGTCAGGTTCTTGCCGCAGTCCCTGAGGGCTACCCGGCGGATTATCAAAAAGTGGTGGATGCCGGGATTAAAGAAGGCAAAGTGGTTATCTATTCAACGACCGATACCAAGGCCGCAGGCCCGTTAATTAAAGGCTTTGAGGCGCAATATCCCGGCATTAAAGTTGAATATAACGATATGAACAGTACCGAATTGTACAACCGTTATATCAGCGAACAGGCGGCGGGCGGCGGCAGCGGCGATGTGGTCTGGAGCTCTTCCATGGATACGGCGCTGAAGCTTGCCACCGAATACGCCGAAGAGTACGCCTCGCCGGAGCGGGATAAGCTGCCAAAATGGGCGGTCTGGCAACAAAAAGCTTACGGCACGACCTACGAGCCGGTGGTCTTTATCTATAATAAACGGCTGATCCCGCAGGGTGATGTTCCGGACTCGCATACCGCGTTGGCGAAGCTTATCTCCGCTCAGGCCGATAAATTCAAAGGCAAGGTCACCACGTACGATATTGAAAAATCAGGGCTGGGTTTTATGCTGGCGGTGCAGGACAGCAAAGCCGATGCTAACTACTTTAACGATCTGGCGGGCATTGCGAAAGGCGGCCTGACGGTGCAATCGTCCACCGGTACGATGATGGAGCGCGTCTCCTCCGGTGAAAACCTGATTGGCTACAATATTCTCGGTTCCTACGCGGAAGCGCGGGCGAAAACCGACCCTTCGCTTGGCATCTCATATCCGAAAGATTACGTGCTGGTGCTCTCCCGGGTCTCCTTTATTACCGCAGAAGCCGAGCATCTTAATGCGGCGAAGCTGTGGTTTGACTACGTGCTGTCGGAAAAGGGGCAAAGCATCCTCGCGAACCAGGCCGATATTCCCTCCCTGCGCAATGATATCGAAGGTAAAAATGATATTGACGGCATGACCAAAATGCTTGGCAGCGCGCTGAAGCCGATTCCGGTCGATGAAACGCTGCTGGCGTATCTTGAGCCGAAGCAACGTCTGGAATTTATCAAACAGTGGCGTACCGCCGCGGCGAAATAACCCCCCGGCGCTGCGCCTCTTTTCCGGATGCGCAGCCCGCTTAATGCCCGCCAGATTTAAAGGGATCGCTTATGAATGTCTTACGTCGAAAATGGCAGGGTTTGCCGCGCGGTATCGTCGTCGTGATGACGGCGCTGGCGATTTATGTCCCGCTGTTGTTTATCGTGGTGCAGAGCTTTCTCTCGGCGCCTTTTTTTGCCCGCTCGAAGTCGTTCAGCCTCGAAGCCTTCGCGTTTATCTTTAGCGACCCGGATTTTTATCTGGCGCTAAAATCCGGTTTTATTCTCGCCTTCGGTCTGGTGGCGATCGCCATCCCCCTCGGCGGGATCCTCGCTTTTTTAATGGTGCGCACCGATTTACCCGGGCGGCGGTTTATTGAGCCGCTGATTCTGGTGCCGATTTTCGTTTCGCCGATGGTGCTGGGCTTTGGTTACGTGGTGGCGGCCGGACCGGTAGGTTTCTTTTCGCAATGGGCGGAACAGCTGATCGGTTTCGTACCGTGGAATATTTACTCAATGTTCAGCATCGTGGTGATTGCCGGACTGACGCACGTTCCGCATGCCTATCTCTATATCTCTTCCGCCCTGCGCAGCGTCGGGTCGGACGTGGAGGAGGCCGCGCGCACGGTGGGCGCATCGCCGCTGCAGGTGATGACGGCGGTGAGCTTGCCCATGGTGCGACCGTCGATACTCTACGCCTGCGTGCTGCTGTTTTTCCTTGGTCTGGAAGTGTTTGGCCTGATGTTGGTGCTGGGGGACCCGGAGGGCAACATGGTGCTGGCGACCTATCTTTATAAGCTGACCAACAAGCTCGGCACCCCTTCCTATCACCTGATGGCGGCGGTAGCGGTGGTGCTGATCTGCATCACCATTCCGCTGGTAATGCTCCAGCGCCGCCTGATGCGCACTGCCAACCGCTTTGTCACCATGAAGGGGAAAGCGTCCCAGGCCCGCGCGCTGCCGCTGGGGAAATGGCGCTGGGTCGCCGGGATTGTGGTGGTGGCCTGGCTGACGGTCACTATCGGCGTGCCGCTGATCGGCGTTGCGCTGCGGGCCTTTATTTCAAACTGGGGCGTAGGCGTTTCGCTATGGGATGAGCTCTCGCTGGCGACGTTCCGTAGCATCTGGCAGCAGCCGAACCTGCTGCGCGCCATCGTTAACTCCATGGCGATTGGCGTGTTCGGCGGCGCGCTGGCGGTGGTCTGCTATCTGTTCGTGGGCATCGCCATGCACCGTAAACCGGATAACGTCACGCGCTTTCTTGACTACAGCGTGCTGGTACCGCGCGCCGTGCCGGGGCTGCTGGCCGGGCTGGCGTTTCTGTGGGTGTTTCTGTTTCTGCCGATGTGGCTCGATCAGTCGCTGAAAAACGGCTGGCTCTCGGCGCTGCCGGTGGCGGACTGGCTGCGCGAGCACCTGATCGTTCAGCTGCGCGCGCTGCGTAATACTATTTTTAGCGTCTGGCTGGCTTATACCGTGGTGTGGATGGCCTACGGCCTGCGGCTGATCTCCTCGACGCTGCTGCAGGTGGCGCCGGAGCTGGAAGAGGCCGCGCGCAGTACCGGCGCATCGCGCGGGCAGATTACCCGTCACGTCACGGTGCCGCTGTCGCGCTACGGCTTAATCGGCTCATGGCTGCTGATGTTTCTTATCTTCGAGCGCGAATACTCAACCGGGGTTTATCTGCTTTCGCCCGGAACCGAAACGATCGGTTCGATGCTGGTCTCGCTGTGGGCGGCGGGGGCTATCGATATTGTCGCCGCGCTCTCCTTCATCAATATCCTGCTGGTGGTCGTGGGGCTGGGTATCGCGCTGCGCTTTGGAGTGAAATTACATGATTGAATTATCGGTAGAAAACCTGCATCTGACCTACGGCGATAATCCGGTGCTTAAGGGCGTGTCCATGGAACTGAAGCGGGGAGAGGTGGTGTCGCTGCTCGGGCCATCGGGTAGCGGAAAAACCACGCTGCTGCGGGCGGTCGCCGGGCTGGAGAAGCCGACCGGCGGCATTATCACCATTGGAAAATCCCGCGTCTATGACGGCAACCCGCGTAGCGAAATTCCGGCCGAGGAGCGCAACCTGGGGCTGGTGTTTCAGTCCTACGCGCTGTGGCCGCATAAAACAGTGTTTGAAAACGTCGCTTACCCGCTGAAGCTGCGTAAGGTTGCCGCCGCGGAGATCAAGCAGCGGGTCCAGACCGTACTTGAACAGCTGGGGCTGGGGCATCTTGGCAATCGCCATCCGCATCAGCTCTCCGGAGGACAGCAGCAGCGCGTGGCCATCGGCAGGGCGCTGGTTTACAACCCGCCGGTGATCCTGCTGGATGAACCGCTGTCGAATCTGGACGCCAAGCTGCGGGAAGAAGCGCGGGTCTTTTTGCGCGAGCTGATCGTCAAGCTGGGACTGTCGGCGCTGATGGTCACGCACGATCAGAATGAGGCGATGGCGATTTCCGATCGCATTCTGCTGCTTAATAACGGCGTGATCGAGCAGCAGGGCACCCCGCAGGAGATGTACGGCAGCCCGAAAACGCTGTTTGCCGCCGAGTTTATGGGCAGTAATAATCGCCTGCATGGCACCGTCAGCGCGCTGGAGAACGGTCGGGCGCGCATTGAGGGGGCCAGCTGGGCGCTCTGGGGAATGGCGGGGGAAGGGGTCAGCGTGGGGGAAGAGGCGACGGCGGTGATCCGCGTTGAGCGCCTGCGCATCGCTTCAGCGCCTGAAGAGAACATGCTGGCGCTGCCGCTGTTGACCAGCATGTACCTCGGCGACCGCTGGGAGTATCTGTTTCGCACCGAAGGCGATGATTTCGCCATACGCGCCTACGGCAGCGCGCTGCGCGATGCCGAGCGTTGCCATCTGGCGTTGCCCGTCAGCGACCTGTGGATCTTCCCGAAAGGTTGAGATAAAAAAAGCCCCGGCGGTGAAGCCGGGGCAAACCATGTCAGAGCTTATTTATTATTAGTTAAATACCATGCCGCCATCGATCAGCAGCGATTGGCCGGTCATATAGTTGGAGTCTGGACCGGCGAGATAAGAGACGCAGGCCGCGACGTCTTCCGGCTCGGATAGCCGTCCAAGGGTAATGCGTTTGGCGAACTCCTGGGTTCCGTAACCCAGCGGTTTACCCGCCGCTTCGGAAACCTGGCGGTCAATCTCCGCCCACATTGGGGTTTTGACGATCCCCGGGCAGTAGCCGTTAACGGTAATTCCCAGATGCGCCAGATCGCGGGCGGCGGTTTGCGTCAGGCCGCGCACGGCAAACTTACTGGAGCTATAGACCGCCAGCTCCGGGTTACCTACATGGCCCGCCTGGGAGCAGGCGTTGATGATTTTGCCGCCGTGGCCCTCTTGTTTAAACGCCTCGACCGCGGCCTGGATGCCCCAGATAACGCCTTTGACGTTGATATTGTAGACTTTATCGATCACGTCCTCGCGAATCTCCTCGATTGGCGTGGAGGGCGCAACCCCGGCGTTGTTGACGATCACGTCAAAACCGCCGAGGCCCTTGCGCGCCTGTTCGACGGCGGCAAAAACCTGATCGCGTTGAGACACATCCACCTTCACCGCCAGCGCCCGGCCGCCGCTGCGGTTAATTTCATCGGCGACCGCCTGTGCGGTGGCGTCGTTATAATCGGCGATAGCCACGGCAAAACCATCTTTCACCAGGCGAAGGGCGATAGCTTTACCGATACCCTGGCCCGCGCCGGTGACGAGTGCGACTTTTTTCATTGATAGATTCCTTCTGTAGTGACTCAAAGTATTTGACTGAGATGGAGCTGGCCCATCAGCAGCGGGTTATCGCGGTAATCCACGGGGATGGCCACGACGGCGGGGCCGTCAACGTCCATCGCCGCCCGCAGCGTCGGCTCAAGGGCTTCGGCGCTCTCTACCGCAAACCCTTTGGCGCCGAAGGCTTCGGCATAGACTTTAAAATCCACCGGGCCGAACTCAACGCCGGAGAGCCGCTGGTATTTTTTCTCCTCCTGAATCGCCACCATGTTGTAGCCGTTATCGACCCAGATGATATGCAGGACGTTCGCTTTCAGCCGTACGGCGGTCTCCAGCTCCATGCTGGACTGCAGGAAACCGCCGTCGCCGGAAACGGAAACCACTTTGCGCTGCGGATTGACCAGCCAGGCGCCAATCGCCCACGGCAGCGCCACCCCCATGGTCTGTTGACCGTTGGAAATCATCACCTGACGGGCGCGGAAGCTGTAGAGATAGCGGGCGATCCAGATATGAAAGCTCCCCATATCGACGGTCAGGGTGACATCGCTATTGACGATGTCCTGCATGGCGCGAACGATGCGCAGCGGATGCAGGGCGAACTGGTTCAGCTGCGCGCCGCGGCGGTTGAGGAGCTCCCGCTGATGCTGGCGATCGACCAGGATCTCGGCGGCCTGCGGCGACAGCACCAGCTGGTGGTCGATGCGCTGAGACAGTTTGTTCAGGGTGGCGGCGATATTGCCGACCAGCTCGACGTCCGGGGTATAGTTACGCTCTTCGTAAGCGGGCAGCACGTCGATATGCACCAGCGTAGCGTTACCGTTATTCCACATGGCCGGTTCGTACTCCACCGGGCTATAGCCGATGCAGATGACCAGGTCGGCGAGATGCAGGAGTCGATCCCCTGCCTGGTTGTTGAACAGCCCAACCCGCCCGGCGAAGCGGGTAAAGTGGTCCTGATTGACCGCGCCGGCGGCCTGATAGGTACTGGTTACCGGGATATGGCTTTTTTTCAGTAATTCGCGCAGCGCCGCGCTGTTTTCCGTCTGGCTGGCCATCAGGCCGAGCAGAAATATCGGATTTTTCGCGCCGGCAATCATCTTCGCGACTCGCGCAATGGCTTCGTCCGGCGCCGCGCCGGTCTGCGGCGCATCGCCGGCGGGCAGAACCCTGGCGTGGACCGGCCCGTCGACCACGTCCTGCGGCAGGCTGACGAAGGCGCTGCCGGGGCGTCCCTGCTCGGCTGCGCGAAACGCGTTGGAGACAACCTCCGCCAGCGCTTCCGGCGCGGTGACTTCCACCGAGTATTTGGTCACCGGGCTAAACATCGCCACCGTATCCATACTCTGATGCACCTGTTTGGCCTTATCGGCGCGTTTTACCGCGCCGCCCAGCGCCACCACCGGGTCGCCCTCGCTATTGGCCGTTGCCATCCCGGTAATCAGGTTAGAGCAGCCCGGTCCGGACGTGACCAGCGCGACGCCCGCTTTGCCGGTGATGCGGCCAACCGCGGCGGCCATAAAGGCGGCGTTGGCTTCGTGGCGCACCGGGATAATGCGAATGGAGGAGTCGAGCAGCGAATCGAAGACTTTATCGATTTTGGCCCCCGGAATGCCGAACACCTGGCGTACTCCCTGGGCCTCAAGCTGGCTGACGATGAGGTCGGCGCCGTGCGCCCACTGGCGCGGTTGATGTTGATTATCCACGAGAATCTCCTTAGTTTTCGACTGAGCGAATGGCGGCATCAAGATTGTCTGGATGCAGATCCGCCTGCAGAAAGGCGCTATCGGCAGGAAGGTCAATCATCAATTTGTGGATCTCGCCAAAGGTCAGCACGCCGTGGTCGAGCTGATAATCGAGCAGATGGCCGCCGCCCTGGCGGTCATCGGTGATGAAGTGTTCGTGGTAGCCGGCCACGTTAATGCCCTGCATATGCTGCGGCGTTCTGAACCCAACCAGGACCCCCTCGCGCTGGTTGAAGCGAAAAACCGGCTGGTCGTCGAGTACGTCGGTCATCGCCCGATAGGGCGGCGTCTGGCGCGGTACCGTGCGGGTATGGGCGTGGCGAAAATGGCCGTTAATACGCAGGGCGCAGAACAGATTGTCCGACGGGATTTGCTGGTCGATGATGTCGTGCAGCTGTTCGCGGCTGACCGGTTTATCGAACGTTTTGCGATACTGCGGCTGAAACCAGGTCATCACCGCGAACGGCGTACGCTGTTCCATACGGGCTTTGCGGGCGCTGCCGTCGGCGCGCAGCTGGTAAACTTCGCTGCTAAACGCGATCAGCTCGCCGTCCAGTTCATTAAAGGTCCCGAGGCCGAAATCACCGTGGGTGAGCAAATCGGCGATGGTCGTATTACCTTCATAAACGCCGCTAAGCAGCGCGCTCATCAGAGAGGTCTGGTAGATGACGCTATCGGGATGTTGCGCGGAAAATCCTCGTAGAGTTTCACACAGGCTCTCTTCACAAGAGCATTCAGCAGAATGGTTCATTGCCCACTTCCTCGTTCAACGAATATCAGAAAGGTTAAATAAATGTTGACCCGATTCAGCTCACAGTTCCAATATAGAATCTATGATTGTTTGAGACGTTTTCGATATGGAACTTCGTTATTTGCGCTACTTCGTCGCCGTCGCCGAGGCGCGGCACTTCACTAAAGCGGCAAAAGAACTTGGCATCTCCCAGCCCCCGCTAAGCCAGCAAATTCAAAGGCTTGAAAGAGAAATTGGCACACCGCTTTTCCGCCGTTTAACGCGGGGCGTCGAGCTGACGGAAGCGGGGGAGTCGTTCTATGAGGATGCCTGCCAGATTCTGGCGTTAAGCGACGCGGCGCTGGAAAAAACCAAGGGAATTGCCCGCGGGCTGAACGGTCGCCTCTCGCTGGGCATTACCAGCTCCGACGCTTTTCATCCGCAAATCTTTAGCCTGTTACAGCAATTTCAGCAAAGTTACCCGGGGGTGACGTTACATCAGGTCGAGGGCAATATGGCAACGCTGATGGGGGCGCTTGGCGAAGCGGAGCTGGATATTGCTTTTGTGCGCCTGCCCTGTGAGAGCAGTAAAGCGTTCAATCTGCGGATTATCGATCAAGAACCGATGGTGATTGCCCTGGCGCGTTCGCACCCGCTATCGTCCCACCGCGAGCTGACGCTGGAGCAGTTGACGGACGTGGCGCCGATTCTTTTCCCGCGTGAAGTGGCTCCCGGACTCTACGAACTGGTGTATAACAGCTATCTGCGCGCCGGTATTGATATGCAAAGCGCCTATCAGTCATCGCAAATTTCATCGTCATTGAGCATGGTGGAGGCCGGATTCGGCTTTGCGCTGGTGCCGCAGTCGATGACCTGCATCACGCTGCCCAACGTGAGCTATCATCCGCTAATGGGGACGCCGCTGAAAACCGATATCGCTATCGCCTGGCGGCGCTACGAGCGCTCGCGCACGGTGAAGCGTTTTTTGGCCATGTTTTAACCGGCGGGGTGACGACGACAGGAAATATTTAACGCTTTTTAAAACTGTTTAAGAAAGGTAGACGTTGGCGGCGGTTGGGCCTCGCAGTCCGTTGACTCGACGAAATTCGACGCGGATTCCGGGGCTGATTGTGGTTGGTTCGCCGGGCGATAATGCGGAAATATGAACCTGAACGTCTTTACGACCATCGGAGGGGATTATCAGGCCTTTGCCTGTTTTATTATCAAACGCTTTGACAATACCTGTCATTTTTTGGAACAAATAAATACCTTTTAAATATGAAAACCGGCACGACTATACCGTAAGCGCGCGGGAAGTCTATTCAAATCAAAATAAAACCCGCGCAGGCGGGCTTTTTTTGCCAAATGAGTTCGGCGCTGGCTGATTATTGCGCAATCACGCGCGGCAATCGGCATCTGGCAAGGGAATAATTATGCAGCGGATCGTGATGAGGACTGAAAGAGTTTATGGCAGTAGGGGCAAATGAGTTGCGCACCTTTTTGGACTCGGCTGAAGCTGTGTTCTGAGTCCTGAGAGCAGTTAGGGCAGGAGCATTTAACGAGATAATTACGGCGAGTTTTAGCGTCTTTGCGTTCTGACATATGATATTTCCTGATTTATGAGTGTATGACCATACAGCATTTCGCGGCAAATAGCTCTAACTCATTCTGGGCAGCCAGCGGCGCGGGTGACGAGCGGAAGAGCGCGCAAACCCAGGCCTGGCCAGGCGCGCAAGAGAGGAATTTTCCCCTATTTTTTTGTGATTACCATCACCCTCTAAAATTAAATCGTTTTATATCAATGCATTAAAAGATACGAACTTTGGTTGCCAGAGAACGTTTTTCTCCATTTTTCCCTGATTAGAGGGAAAATAGGCAAAATTTTCTTTCCCGCCTGATATATATTTTAACGGTAGTCGGGCAACGCAAATCATGCTGTTAATGATGCGCTAGTCATATTTTTTAGGCTATTAAACGGAGTTTTGGCGGTTGTTTTATTCGCCAGCTGCGCTGACCATGACAATAAGAGCTCATGACATTTTATATCTGATAATAATTTGAGTGTACCCTATGAAAACCAGAACTAAAGATATTGCTACCCTGGCGGTTCATGCTGGAAATCAATCCGATCCGGTAACCCATGCTATATTTACCCCGATCGTCACGGCCAGCTCATTTATTCAACCTAATCTGTATGAAGGTGGCGATTTTTGTTATTCCCGGGTCTCTAATCCAACGCGTAAAGCTTATGAATCGGCTCTCGCCGAACTGGAAGGCGGCATTTACGCCACCGCCACCGCCTCGGGAATGGCGGCGACCAATATCGTTATGGAGCTCTTACCCAAAGACGCCCATATTATCGCGATGAAAGGCGTCTACGGCGGAACCTGGCGGCTGTTTGAAAAATTAAAAACGCATACCACCGGCGTCACGATTTCTTATATCGATCTGAATGATGAGCAATGCCTGATAAACACTATTCAGGAAAATACGGCGTTAATCTGGATTGAAACGCCGACGAATCCCTTACTAGAACTGGTCGATATTGCGAAGGTTTGTCGTATTGCCAAAGAACGCGCTATTACTACCTGCGTCGATAATACCTTTGCCAGCGCCTGGAACCATAAGCCGCTTGAAATGGGTGCGGATATGGTCATGCTCTCTACCAGTAAATATGTCGGCGGGCATTCAGATTTAATTGGCGGCGCGGTGATCACTAATAATGAAGCGCTGGCGTCCCGTCTTGATTTCATTAAAACCACACTCGGCTCTATTGCTTCGCCATTCGATGCCTATCTTGCCCTGCGCGGCATGAAAACGCTGGATCTGCGCATGGCGCGTCAGTGCGGCAATGCGCTACGGGTAGCGCAATATCTGGAAAATCATCCGGCGATAGCCAGCGTCTACTACCCGGGCCTGCCGTCGCACCCGCAGCATCAGCTTTGCAGGCAGCAAATGCGTTCGGGCGGCGCGGTGGTGACCGCGACGCTGAAGGGAGATATCCAGAGCCTGAAACGCTTTATTGGCGGTCTGCACTATTTTGTGCTGGCGGAATCGCTGGGCGGAGTGGAGAGCATGATCAACCATTCGGCTTCCATGTCCCACGGGGCGATGTCAAAAGAGGAGCGGGAAGCCATCGGGGTTTACGACACGACGCTGCGTTTCTCCGTCGGCATCGAACATATCGATGATTTGCTGCAAGACCTGGAGAGCGCTTTCGCCGCTATGGACATCACACAGGATAATCATCATGCATGACTACGGTATCTGGACGATTATTACCCCGCTGGTCACGATTATTCTGGCGATCCTGACCCGCCAGGTGATCCTCTCGCTGCTGACCGGTATTTTTGTCGGCTACGCGGTGATTAACCACAGTATTATTCAGGGGATTGGCGGCACCCTGAACGGGATTATCGAAACCTTCGCCTCCGCCGGTAACGCGCGAACGATTGTGTTTATGGTGATGATCGGCGGCATTATGCGGCTGATCGTGGTGACCGGCGGGGTGCGTAAACTGGTGCAGTTTCTCTCGGAAAAAAACGATTTTGTCACCAATAAAAAATCGGTACAGCTGCTGGCGATGCTGGTGACCTCGTTGATTTTTATCGAGAGCTCGATAAACCAGCTGATCGCCGGCGCTTCGACAAAAAACCTGGCCCGGCGCTATAAAGTCTCGCCGGAAAAGATGTCCTATATTATCCAGACCTCCTGCGTATCGGTCTGCTCGTCGGTGATGATCAACGGCTGGGGGGCGGCGATGATGGGCGTTATCGGGGTGCAGATTGCGCAGGGTTACCTGACCGGCGAGCCTTTTGAAGTCCTGGCAAACTCGATGATCTGGAACACGATGGCCTGGTTTTCATTAGCCTCGGTGCTGTTTTATATTCTCTCCGGCTGCAGCTGGGGGCCGATGAAAAAGGCGGAGCTAAAGTTTGAAACCGCGCTGATGGAAATCGAGCAAGAGCAGGGGGCAGACGAAGCGGACCCGGTTATCGATCACCCGGCCTGTCACTCGCTGCTCAACTTCTTTATTCCGATTCTTTCCACCGTCTTAATGGTTCCGGTGGTGCTATATATCACCGGCGATGGACAGTTCTCCAAAGGCAGCGGTTCGATGTCGGTCTACTCCGGCGTCATGTTTGGTACCGTCGTCTCTTTTATCTGGTTCCGCGCGCGCGGTATTCTGAACGTTGAGAACTTTTTCAAAGAGCTGTATATCGGCTACGCCAGCATGGTGAAAATTAGCTCAATCATGATCCTGGCTTTCCTGATGGGGCATATTTCAGCGGAACTGAATACCGGGCAATATATCGCTTCCATTACCTCCGGCGTGATCCCCTCCGGATTCTCGATCGGCTTTATCTTTCTGATTGCTGCGGTCATGTCGCTGGCGACGGGCACCTCATGGGGAACCTTCGCCATTATGATCCCGATCGGCGTTCAGCTGGGGGTCTCATTAGGCATCGATCCGCACTTTATGATTGGCGCCGCGATTTCCGGCTCAATTTTTGGCGATATGACGTCCCCGATCTCCAGCGATGCTATCGTCGCCTCGATGGCGACCAACTGCGACCATATTGAGCATATTCGTACCCAAATGCCCTATGCCCTGGTGACGGGGAGCCTGGCGCTCATGGTTTATTTAATCGTCGGTTTTACTCTTTAATTCATAGGGTTAAGAACGGGTTACGCCTAAAGTTATTGCTCCAAAAAATGCGCCGCGGTAAATAACGCCAGTGTAGAATATTTCACCCCGCGTTATGCTTCGTTCCCGGCGCTTACCGCCTGATAACGCTTGTGCGCCATAATTTCGATGATTTGCCGGTCGGTGTGCTGCATGGCCCGCCCGGCAATGGCGCAAAGATTAGCAATCGAGTTTTCCACATCGCGATCGACGATGCCGTCGTTGCCGGAAACGACGGAGTTATCCAGCGCCAGCAGAATCGCTTTCCAGGCGGAAGAGATGCTGGTGGAGACCTTCATGGCGCAGCTGCCGGAAGCGCCATCGCAAATGATGCCGCTGACGTCGCCGATCATGTTGTTGATCGCCATGGCGATGGTGTCAAAGCTGCCGTTCATTAACCAGATAATCCCCGCCGCCGCGCCCATCCCGGCGGTGGTGGTGGCGCACAGGGCCGACAGGCGCGGGAGTTTACAATGGATATAGATGGCGACCAGGTGCGAGAGCGCCAGCGCGCGGGCCAGCTGCTGCCGGCTGGCGTTAAGACGTTCGGCGGCCACCACCACCGGCATGGTCGCCGTAATGCCCTGGTTGCCGGAACCGGAGTTAGTCATCGCCGGTAGCGATGCGCCGCCCATCCGGGCATCCGACGCGGCGCTGGTGCGGTAGAGGATCTCGGTAAACATATCGTCGGAAACCAGCCCGTTGTCGACCTGGCGCTTCAGCGTCGGGCCGATATGCAAACCCCACTCCTTAACCAGGCCCTTCTTTGACAGGGCGTCGTTCATCGCGCCCGCCTCGAGAATAAACGCGATCTCGTGCGGCGGAACCTCGCAAACGAAATCATAGATATCGCGCAGTGAGCTGCGGGCAACCAGCGTCAGCGGGTCGACGCCACGATCGCTGGCCGCGCTTTCGTGCTTGATAAACAGGGAGTGGCCCATTTTTTCAATGGCCACGACGTTGGTGTGGTCGCCGATGATGGTCACCGTCGCGTGCTCATCCCCCGCGTAGACCTTAGCGCGAACGTACAGAATCTCATCGCAGGGCTCCTGCAGTACCACGCGCACGGCGCCGGCCTCAAGCAGCGCCCTGGCGGCTTCCATTTCCCGCCGGGTGGCTCTCTTCAGCACCTCGAGCTTCGCCTGCGGATCGCCGGCGATGGCGCCGAGGGCCGCGGCGATAGGCAGGCCGGTCATTCCCGTCCCCGGGATAGTCACGCCCATGCCGTTTTTCATTAAATTCGGCGAAACCGCCGCTTCAATACGCACCACCGCGCCGGAGAGCTGCCGCGCGGCCACGGCGCAGGCGAGGGCGACGGAGACCGGTTCGGTACAGCCCAGCGCGGGTTTGACTTCCTGTTTCAGGGCGTGAATAAAGGCGTTCCATTGAGCATGATTTTCCCGGTATGACATGACTGAGCCTCTGGGTCGGTACAGAAAAATGTCCGTCGAGCGAAGGCGTCCTTTCCCGACGTGGATTTACGCCTGTGGGCCGAGGGAGGGCAGTATGGCCGACAGGGACGATAGTCAGATATTACCGCACCCGGCAGAGAAAAAAGTTGCAGGTTAAATTTGTAAAATGGCGTATCCGGAGAAAAATTTTCTTTGAAAGACGCGCTGAAGACGCTTTTAAGACCGACGGGGGGCGGCGAGGTGGGCAAAAAAACCGGCAGGATTGCCGGTTTAGCGGTTAGATCTTACAGGCGTCGCCGCAGTCATCATCGGCAACAATGGCCTGCGCTTTTTTATCGGCATCTTCAAGACGTTCAGCGTTGCGCTCTTGCGCTTCTTCCAGTCCGTTAAAGACCAGGTTATCGAGATCAATTTCCATGCGTTACCCACTTAAGTTCAGTTTTGACCGTGAGCAAGTATAGGCAAAACGGCTGGGGGATGCACCCGGCGCGCGCGCCGGCAGCACAGAGCGGTAAGTGCGGGTAGGTTCTGTTAAAGCAGGAAATAACCGGCAACCTACCAATAATAATAGTTGAAAGACTATTTCAGAATCTGGCGGCGCTTATTTTAGCGCTGAGCAAATTATTTATTAAACGAATCGACAACGACCGGTAAGTTAAACATTGACTTGTATAAACTATGCTAATATTGGCGGGCTTATGGATGTATCTATGGATTATGGTCAATGGCTTCGACAACCGCAGTAGCCGCTATCAAAGAATGGCGGAAAAATAATAAATTTATTTGTCACGTTAAACTCAACTATAAAAAGGCATTGCGTAAATGCCGCGAGATATCGCTAATCGGAGGGAAATATAAGGAATATCAGACATTATGTGAAAACTACGCTTGCGCGAAATTAACCGGCGCAACCGAGGGGCTGGTTAACTTTGAAGATAAACCCTTCAAAGCCTATTTAAATAAAAAAATGTCAAAAAGAGCGAAACTCAATATTGCTCATGGCGCATTGAATTTTATAGAGAAAACCTTCCGTCCCGAGGCGTTGCCGCAGCTGTACGATATGGCGGCGTTCGGTCGTTCATTAATCGCTATTCCGCTGAAAAACGGTACCTGTATTGATGTGAAGCTTCTGGCATCGCCTTTTCAGGAGGAGGGGGAGCTGATGCTGTTAATGTTCCTCGGCGATAGGCGCGTCTACAGTATCTGTTTTTCCTGTACCGCAGATGGTCAGGCGTGGATTGGCGGGATCCAGGGGGGGAAAGACATTGATAATGAAGAAGTGAAGGCGCTGACCAAAGAGCTTTACGGCATCCGCCCTAAAAACTTAATTATCACGCTGCTGTACGGCTTTTTGTCGCATTTCAATATCAAGGAGATCTATGCGATTGACAGCCATTATCATGTTAAAAGTGAGAGAGTAAAAACCAGTTATTCTGAGCTTTGGCTGGAAATTGGCGGCGAGAAGCATCGTCGCGGCTGGTATAAATTACCGCCGAGCGAGATAAAGAAAAGCCTGGAAGAGGTTAAAAGCAAGCACCGCAGCCAGTTTATCAAGCGAGAAGGCTTGAAAGAGCTGGCACAGCTGGATCTTGCCGCCGCGCTACGCGATATTTGCGTCAAGCGTAACGGCTAATTACCCTCGCTGCGTATTTGCCGGCGGGCGGGGGCTGCCCACCGGCAATATCGGGGTAAACCTGCGCTGATGGACAATAATTTCATAACAGGAAAGCTGAGAAACCTTAAAGCAATGGGCATAGTTAAGAGAGATAAGGCCAATTGTAGAGATCTCCTGGGGGCGCAGATAATATGACGATAAAAACGCATCTGGCTATTCATGCCAAAAATGAAAGGATCCGTTTCAGCATTACTGACGCGTCCGTCGTTGTTGCGATTTAAAGACATGCTGCCTCTGAATATTGATGCATCCAGTCAGCGAATCGCCATTCGGCGTTTTAAATAACCGTTGCGCCGTACGGCACCGCGAGCCGTTGCTGTTGCGCTGATTCAACAGTCCCCGTTTCCGGAGGCGGGTTTTCACCAGCGCCATCGTTCAGGGTTTCGGTATTCAGCGAGAGATCGTTTTGCGATGGAGGCTGGGTTAGCTGGGTTTTACTCGTTCGCCATCGCAGGCACGGCTGATATCTCCGGCGCCAGGGAGGCTGAACGTCGGGCGCCACGCGGCCCTGCGGCAGTCGTTATAGCCTGGTATCCGCGCAACTTACTTTTATAAATTAAAAAATTTTAAACATTTCATGCGTGATAGTTTTACATTATTTTTACAAATGAATATAATTCCTTACGTTCTTCGCTCTGTCCGGGAGCGTCCAACCAACATGATATGTGGTCTGTGCTCTTATCTGTTCGATAAGGCGCTATTTATATTAGATGTTTTGGTTTTTTCGACTGAAGTCGTATGGAATGAACTATGGACGAACGACAAGGTAGCGGGAGAGGGGTTTTCTTCACCGTTTACCGATTACTTTTTGTATTACTCAGCTTTGGCATTGGACTCTTTTTCACTCTCTGGGGGGGCAAACTCCTCTCTCTCGGCGGCAGCGCCTGGTACCTGTTAGCCGGTCTCGCTTATCTGCTCATCGCCGTCGGTTATCTCATCCGCAGCCGCTATGTCCTGCCTTTTGCCATTCTGACTTTCCTGTTGACCCTTTGCTGGGCGCTGTATGAAGTGCAGTTCAGCTACTGGGGCCTGATCCCGCGGCTGGTGGTTCCCGCGCTGATGCTGATGCTGGCCCTGTGGCTGGCGGCGACGCTGCCGATGCGGCCTGCGCGGCGGCGCTACGCCAACTGGAGCGCCTCGGCGATTTTCCTCGTGCTGCTGGCGACCCTGGTATCGGCGTTTTACCCGCACGGCGCCATTCATAACGGCGTAGTCAACGCGAGCGGCGACGCAACGCCGACCCTCGCGTCGAAAAGCGATAACTGGGCGTTTTTCGGTCGCGATGCCTCCGGCACCCGTTTTGCGCCGTACGATGAGATTACCCCGCAAAACGTCAAAAATCTGAAAGTCGCCTGGACGTACCACACCGGCCGCCGTCTTACCGGCGCCGGCATTGGCGTCGATGAAAATACCCCGCTACAAATTGGCGACACGCTCTACTCCTGTACGCCGCTGAACGTTGTCACCGCGCTGGATGCGGATACCGGTAAAGCGCGCTGGCGTTTTGACCCGCACGCAGGTACCGCCGAACACGTCACCTGCCGCGGCGTTGGCTATTACGATGTACAAAGCGATGATTCGCTGAGCGCGGAAGAGAAGGCCAGCCCGGCGCTGCTGCAGTGCCCGCAGCGTATCCTGGTGTCGACCGTCGACGCCCGGTTGATCGCCCTGAACGCCAAAACCGGTGAACCGTGCGACGACTTCGGCGATCACGGTAGCGTCGATCTGAAGCAGGGGATGGACAATACCGAAAACAGCAAACGCTACCACCCGACCTCGACGCCGGTGATTATGGGGCATATTGCGGTCCTCGGCGGCTGGGTGCGCGATATCGTGCACGGCGAACCTTCCGGCGTGGTACGGGCGTTTGACGTACGAAACGGAAACGTGGTGTGGGCGTGGGACGTCGGCCAGCCAGAAAACGTTACCGACCCGGTTAAAGGCCGCGTCTACACCCTTGAAACGCCGAACGTCTGGACGGTGCCGGGCTTTGATAAAGAGCTGAACCTGATTTATCTGCCGACCGGTAACGGTCCGCCGGACTACTGGGGCGGCGATCGCAACGCGGCCAAAGAGAAATACGGTTCTTCCGTGGTGGCGGTGGACGCCAGCACCGGCGAGACGAAGTGGGTCTTCCAGACCGTGCATCATGATATCTGGGATTACGACCTGCCGTCGCAGCCGGTGCTGTTCCATATGAAAAATGAGCGGGGCGAAGAGGTTCCGGTCCTGATCCAGACCACCAAAACCGGGCAAATCTACGTGCTTGACCGGCGCACCGGTAAGCCGGTGACCCGGGTAGAAGAACGGCCCGTCGCCCACGACGGCGCGGAAGGCGAACACCTCTCCGCCACCCAGCCGTTCTCCACCGGTATGCCGCAGCTGGGCGTCGAGCCGCTCACCGAGAAATCCATGTGGGGCGTGACGCCGTTCGATCAGCTGATGTGCCGTATCGATTTCAAAGAATCGACGTATCTGGGGATGTACACGCCGCCGTCAGAGAAGCCGTATATCGAATGGCCGAGCCTGCTGGGCGGCATGAACTGGGGCGGCATCACTATCGATGAGCGTACAGGAACGCTGTTCGTCAACGATATGCGTATGCCGCTGAGAATGTCGCTGGTGCGTAAAGAGGACATGGCGAAATATAAAGTCTCCACCGACGAGGTGCCGGGCTTTATGGGGACCGTGCGTCCGCAAATCGCCGGGCCATACGGCGGCGTGCGGATCGATATTTTGCAGTCGGCGCTGGGCGTCCCCTGTAATACCCCGCCGTTTGGCACCATGAGCGCCATCGATCTCAATACCCGTCAATTGATGTGGCAGGTACCGATGGGATCGGTGGAGGATACCGGGCCGCTGGGGCTGAAAACGCATATGCATATCCCGCTGGGGATGCCGACGCTGGGCGGCCCGACGTCAACCGCATCCGGCCTGGTGTTCTTCGCCGGAACCCAGGATAACTACCTGCGCGCGCTGGATTCCGCCACCGGTAAAGAGCTGTGGCGCGCCCGTCTACCGGTAGGCGCCGTGGCGGCGCCGCTGATCTATAAATCACCGAAAACCGGTAAAGAGTACGTGGTGATCTCCGCCGGGGGCGCCAGCCACTCGCCGGACGTGGGCGATGATATTATCGCCTTCGCGCTGGAGGAGTAATTAACCCCGATTTGCACTTACGAAGCAGCCGCCCCTTGTGGGCGGCTTTTTTATGGTCTGAAGCCTGGCCGATGCTAAACCGCATGGCAGGCGACGCGGTGGCCGTCGGCGACCTCCCTTAATAGCGGGATCTCGCGCCGGCAGCGGTCGCTGGCCTGCGGACAGCGGGAGGAAAAGCGGCAGCCGGCGGGCGGCCTCGACGGATCGGGTATTTCACCTTGCACCACCGCCAGCGGCTCGCTGTCCGGGTCGAGGGTCGGGACCGCCGCCAGCAGCGCCTGCGTATACGGATGCAAAGGTCGGCTGAATAGCGCATCGCGACCGGCGGTCTCCACCAGCTGGCCGAGGTACATCACCGCCACGTCATCGCACAGATGCTCTACCACGCCGAGGTCGTGGGAGATAAACAAAAACGTCACCCCGTGGTCGTCGCGCAGATCGGAAAACAGATTAATAATCTGCGCCTGAATCGATACATCGAGGGCCGAAATGGGCTCATCGGCAATAATAAAATCCGGGTTTAAGATCAGCGCCCGGGCAATGCCGATGCGCTGGCGCTGGCCGCCGGAAAACTCGTGCGGAAAGCGGTGGTAGTGCTGCGGCGCAAGACCGCAGATGCGCATGACGTCAATGGTTTTGTCATACAGCTCCTCCCGGCGACACAGCTTGTGCTCCAGCATCGCTTCACCGATGGCGTCACCGATGCGTATGCGCGGGTTTAACGAACTGTAGGGATCCTGAAACACCAGCTGGATTTTCGGGCGCAGCGCGCGCATCGCCTGCGGCGACAGTTCGGCAAGCTCCTGACCGCGAAACTTGACGCTACCGGCGGTCTTCTCATACAGCCCCAGCAGCGTACGGCCAACGGTGGTTTTCCCGCTGCCGGATTCGCCCACCAGGCCAAAAATCGTGCCCCGGCGAATCTTAAAGCTCACGCCATCCACCGCCCGCAGTTCGCCGGTCTGTTGACCGAATAGCCCATCGCGCAGCGGGAAGTGCTTTTTCAGCCCATCCACTTCAATTATGTATTCATGACTCATACCACGGACTCCGCGAGTTCACTGTAAAAGCAGGCCGCCTGTTGGGTTTGACCCACCAGCGGCGGAACGCCCTGGCGGCAGCGTACAGTCGCGTTGGCGCAGCGTTCGGCGAAGGCGCACCCGACGGGCAGGGCGGCGAGGTCCGGTACCTGACCGGGGATTGAGTAGAGGCGTCGCCGCCGCTCCCCCGGCACAGGGCGCGAGGCAATCAGCCCCTGGGTATAGGGATGCTGGGGGTTGCGCAGAATGTCGGCAGTCGCGCCCTGCTCGACGATCCGCCCGGCGTACATCACCACCACGTGTTCGGCCATCTGCGCGATAACCCCGAGATCGTGAGTAATCAGCATCATCGCCATCCGGTTGGCCCGCGCCTGGTCGCGCAGCAGTCGCAGGATCTGCGCCTGCACGGTGACGTCCAGCGCGGTCGTCGGCTCATCGGCAATCAGCAGCTTCGGCTGGCAGCTCAGCGCCATGGCGATCATCACCCGCTGCAGCATGCCGCCGGAGAGCTGATGCGGATAGCTGGCCATCAGGCTATCCGCGCGCGCCAGTCCGACATCCGCCAGAAGCTGGATAGCGTGCTGCCATGCGAGCTTCGGCGACTCGCCGCGGTGGCGAATAAGCGGCTCGCACAGCTGCTCGCCGACGGTGAGTACCGGATTAAGGGCGCTCATCGGTTCCTGAAAAATCATCGCCAGCTGATTGCCGCGGAGATCGGCCATGTGGGCCTTATTCAGCCGCAGCAGGTCCTGTCCCGCGAAAAGGATCTCCCCGCCGTCAATGCGCGCCGCCTGCGGCGGCAGCAGGCCCATCAACGACAGGGCGGTGACGCTTTTACCGCAGCCGGATTCGCCGACCACGCCGACGGTCTGCCCGGCGTGGATAGAGAACGATACCTCCTGCACCGCGCGTACCCGGCTTTTGTCGGCGGCAAACGAGACCGAAAGCTGATTAAACGTAATTAACGGGCGACTCATTTCAGCCTCTGTTTCATTTTGGGATCCATCGCGTCGCGCAGGCCGTCGCCCAGCACGTTGATGGCAATAACGGTGATAAAAATGGCGATCCCTGGCGGCATCCACAGCCAGGGACGGCGCTGAAAGTCGATCAGGCTGTTGGCGGCGTCCATCATATTGCCCCACGATGGCGTCGGCGGCACCACGCCAAGCCCGAGGTAGCTAAGCGCCGACTCGCTGAGGATGGCGTTAGCCACCGCCATGGTCGCCATCACCACCAGAATCGGTACCGTATTCGGCAGCAGATGACCAAACAGGCGGCGTCGCGCCGACAGCCCCAGTACCTGGGTCGCCAGCATAAAGTCGCGCTCGCGCAGGGAGAGGCACTGTCCGCGCACCAGCCGCGCCAGCTTCGGCCACTCCAGCAGGCTCAGCATAATCACCACCATATAGATGCGTGAGTCCGGCGAGAAATCGAGTTCGGAGAGCATCGCGCCCGCGACAATCAGCAGCGGCAGGCCGGGGATGGTCATCACCAGGTCGGCAAAACGCATGATGAGTTTATCGGTCAGGCCGCCGGCGTAGCCCGACAGCGCGCCGAGCAGATAGCCAAGGGCCACCGACAGCAGCATGGTCAGCAGGCCAATAATCAGTGAAATGCGCCCGGCCAGCAGCAGGCGGGTATAGATATCGCGACCGAGAAAGTCGGTGCCCAGCCAGTGCGCCGCGCCGGGCGGCTTGTTGATCATCAGGGCGTCGGTGGCGTCGTCTTGCCACGGCGACCACAGTGGTCCCAGGACGCACCAGAGGGCCATAACCGTCAGCAGCAGCAGGCACAGCATCGCCAGCCGGTTGCGGCGCAGCGCCCGCCAGGCCTGACGCCAGGGGGATGGGGTCACCTGGGCCAGCGCCGGGATTTCCGCCTTGCGCAGGCGTCGGTTGGAAGAGAACAGAGAGCTAAGCATCAGGACCTCACGCGAATGCGCGGGTCGGCCCACGCGTAGAGCACATCGGCAATCAGGTTGCCAAGAATGGTGAGCACCGCCAGAAACAGGGTGAAGCCCATTAATACCGGGTAGTCGCGGGCGGCCAGCGAATCGATGTGAATATGCCCGGCTCCCGGCCAGTTAAACACTTTTTCGGTGATGATCGCCCCGGAGAACAGTCCCGGAAGCTCGAAGCCGAGCAGGGTGATGATCGGCAGCAGGGCGTTACGCAGGGCGTGCTTGAGGATAACCGTGCGTTCACGCAGCCCTTTGGCGCGGGCGGTGCGGATAAAATCCATTTTCACCACCTCGAGCATGCTGGCGCGAAAATAGCGGGTCAGGCTGCCCGCCTGAAGCATCACCAGCGCCAGTACCGGCAGCGCCAGATGGGCGGCGACCTGCAGCACATACTCCCAGCCGCTGTCGTCGCTGCCGGTATTGGTCATGCCGCCCACCGGCAGCCAGTGCAGATCGACGGCGAACCATTTGATCAGCAGCAGGCAGAGGAAAAAGGTCGGGAACGACATGGCGGCGAAAACCGCGACGCTCACCAGATGATCGAACGCAGAATTGGGCTTCAGCGCCGAGATCACGCCCACCGTCAGGCCAATTCCCCAGTAGAACACTAGCGCCACGCTGGCCAGCAGGAAGGAGTTCCAGATGTACTGGTTGAGCAACTGACTGACCGGGATCTGGTACTGCAGCGAGAACCCCAGATCGCCGCGCAGCAGCTGGCCGAGCCAATGGAGATAGCGGGTGAGCAGCGGCTGATCCAGGCCGTAAATGGCTTTCAGTTCGGCGGCGCGAGCGGCGGTGAGGGTGATATTGCCATCGATAAAATCGCCCGGCGTTTTGGCAAACAGCATAAAAATGATAAAGGAGGCCAGCAGCAGCATCGGCAGCGTTTGCAGCAGCCGTCTCAGGATGAAATTTCTCATGACATTCTCACGTCAGCCGCCGGGAGGCCCGGCGGCTCAGGATTACTTAACGATTTTGACATCCGGCAGGCTGCCGGTCAGGCCGTTGTAGATATCCGGTTTGAAGCCGCTAACCCGGGCGCTGCTCGCCGAGAGAATTTCGCGGTAGCCGAGAAGGATCACCGGCGGGTCCTGCGCCAGCACCTGATACAGCTGGTGGTAGATAGGCTTACGTTTTTCCACATCGAGCACCGAGTTGCCTTCGGTTATCAGCTTATCAACCTGCGGGTTGTTATAGCCGGACTCTTTCGCTTCCGCGCTGTAAAAATCCCAGACGCCATCGTGCGGGTCGTTAAGGGTGCTGGTGCTGAACGACGCCAGGTCGTAATTACCCGATTTACGCTGCGCCATCAGGGCGTTGAAATCGACCACCTGCGGTTTTAACAGCACGCCAATCTGCTGCCAGTTCTCTTTGGCGATGGGGATTAGCGCATCGTTGAGCACTTTTTTGCTGACCAGCAGGGTTAACTCGAGGCGTTTGCCCTCTTTAACGCGGATACCGTCCGCGCCCGGTTTCCAGCCGGCTTCGTCAAGCAGCTTTTTCGCCTGCGCCGGGTCGTAGTGATACGGGTTAACCCCGTCGGCGTTGTAAGCCCAGGAGATCGGCGCGATAGGCTCAATCGCCACTTTACCGTAGCCCTGGTAGACCACATCGATCAGCTTCTGGCGGTCAAGGCCGTAAATCAGCGCCTGGCGTACCTTGACGTCCTGTAAGGCCGGGCGGCGGACGTTAAATTCCACCTGGCTGTAGTCGCTGGAGCCGTAGAGGTTGATATTGGCAAAGCCGAGCATTTTTAGCTGTTCGATATCGTCAGGACGCGAGGTAAAGGCGTCGTAGTCGGTTTCGCCCGTTTGGAAGAGCTGGAAATTGGTCGACGGGTTGGTCACGCGATAGATAAAGCGCGGAGTCGGCGGGGTTCCGCGATAAAAATGGCTGTTAGCGTGGAAACGAATCTCCTGGCCGGGGATGTATTTGTCGTAAACGTAAGGACCGTTGCCCAGCGGTTTGCCGTGCAGGGTGCGCAGATAATCGAGATTGCCGCGCTGGTAGCCTTTGCCGTAATAGGCTTTGGAGAGGACCGGGCCGCCAATTTTTGCCAGCGTCGTCGCGCCCGGTTGGGTGGTGGTTACCTGGAGCGTTAAGGGGTCAACCACTTTCAGGCCGCTGACGCTATCGGCTTTGCCCGCCTTGTAGTCCGCGCCGCCGGCGATATTGGCGAGCGTAATATCGGTATCGCCATCGTATTTCGGGTCCAGCAGCACGGTGAGGGTAAAGGCGACATCCTCGGCGGTCAGCGGCGAACCGTCGCTAAAGGTCAGATTGGGACGCAGCTTGATGGTGTAGACCTTGTTATCCGGACTGACCGTCCAGCTTTCGGCGAGGCCCGGCACCAGCTTGCCGTGGCTGTCCCAGTCGATCAGGCGCGAGAAAATGACGTTGGTGACGTTCTCATCCCAGCCGTTGACGAAGAAGTAGGGGTTAAAAATACCCTGCGGCTCGGAGATGCCGGCCACGACGGTATCTTTGCGCAGCTTCGCGGCCGCGGGGATCTGGCTGGCATCGCTGGCCGGGGTGATCCCTTCTTTTAAAATGTCGTCGGCGATGGCGACAGAAGAAAATGCCACCGCGCCGCCGAGCAACGCTATCTTCAGAGCAAGCGCGAACCGCGTTTGTTTGGTTTGTAACCCGTGCAGTAGTCTGGACAAAAGTGCTCCCTCATCAATTGATTGCGTAGAGTATTTACAAATCATGACGAAAGATAAGAGGCGCACCGCGGCCTGTCTAACAACGAAAGGCTATGGCTTATAGCAATTTAGCATTAGCCATAATTTGGCATTAATCTGCCATTTTTGTGCTAAGCGTCAGCATTCTCTGCTGCCGTATCGCCGGAAAGGGTTAAGCGGTCCGCCACCCAGCCGGCATGCTGCTGTAAATGAGGATTTGCCAGCGGCTTCGCCAGGCGTATCCGCAGCTGCCCAATCACCCGTCCCTGAATCTGCTCGCAACTGCCGTATAACAGGCGGGCATCGGCGCCCAGCAGCGCGGCGATGCGCTGTAAATCCGGTTCCTGCCCGCTGCTGCCGTCAAAATGCAGCGTGACCAACTGCTGGTTTTCGCTCAGCGAGAGTCGTTCTTCCGCGCGGTCATGATGGAGCGTGCCGAGCAGGCTTCGCGTGACAGCATGTCCGGGATGACCAAATACTCGCCACACTTCGCCCTGTTCGATAATTTCTCCGTGCTCAAGCACCGCGACCCGGTCGCAGAGGGTGCGAATAACGTCCATCTCATGGGTGATCAGCACGATGGTCAAACCAAGGCGCTGGTTGATCTCTTTAAGCAGTTTCAGCACTGCATGGGTATTTTCCGGGTCGAGGGCCGATGTGGCTTCGTCGCACAGCAGGATCTCCGGCTGCGTGACCAGCGCGCGGGCGATACCGGTACGTTGCTTCTGGCCGCCGGAAAGCTTGGCCGGCCAGCTGTCGCGCAGGGCGCTGAGGCCGACCAGCGCCAGGATCTCATCAACCCGTTTCTGCCTTTCCGCGCGCGGTACGCCGGCCATTTTCAGCGGCAGCTCAACGTTCTGCGCCACCGTTTTGGTCGCCATTAAATTAAAGTGCTGAAAGATCATCGCGACCCGCCGGCGCAGGTCGCGCAGCTGGCTGCGGGAGTAGTGCCGCGTATGTTCGCCGTGAATGGTAATCTCACCGCTGTCGGCGTTTTCCAGACGGTTGAACAGGCGCAGCAGGGTTGATTTTCCGGCGCCGCTGCGGCCAATAATGCCGAAGATTTCTCCCTGAGCTATCTGCAGATTAATATCCCGCAGCGCCTGCACGCCGTTGGGGTAGGCTTTACTTATCTGGCTCAACTGAATATGCGTTGTGGGGTTGGGTTTTTGCGTCACGATGGCGGCTCTGTTAACGAAATTAAGCGGCAGCCCGCAGGCTGCCGATGAACATCCGGCGATTAAAAACCGGGCAGGATTTTGCCTTTATAGCGGGTGAGAATGAAGCTGCGCACGCGGTCTGAGTTCAGGGCTTTCGCCAGCTTCTGAATGCCGGGATCGTTGATGTTGTCGGGACGCGCCACCAGATACTCGACGTAAAGATCGCTACCTTTTTCCACCAGCAGCGCCTTATCGGTATCAATTCCAGCCTCCAGCGCATAGTTGGCGAAGATAAATGCCAGATCGACCTGATTCACCGCCCGCGCCAGCATCGCGCCTTCCAGCTCGCGAATTTTAAAACGGTGCGGATTGGCGGTGATATCTTTGGTCGCCGACTGCGGATCGCGCGGATTTTTCAGGGTAATCAACCCGGCATTGCTGAGCATCACCAGCGCGCGCCCGGTATTCACCGGATCGTTCGGGATGGCAACGGTGGCGCCATCCGGTACCTCTTTGATAGTTTTATATTTGCTCGAATAAGCGCCAAACGGTTCAATATGCACGCCGACCACCGGCAGCAGATGGGTGTGGCGGGTCTGGTTGTAGTTATCGAGGAAAGGGCGGTACTGGTAGTAGTTGGCGTCCAGATTTTTCTCCGCCAGCTGCTGGTTGGGCTGGATAAAGTCGTTGAAGACTTTAATTTTCAAATCGACCCCCTGTTTCGCCAGCTCGGGCTTAACGAACTCCAGAATTTCGGCATGGGGGACCGGCGTCGCGCCCACGGTCAGCGTCTCGTTGGCGCTGGCGGATAAAGCGAAGAGGGCCAGGAGCCCGGCTGCGAGTGTTGTTTTTTTCATTGTCTTATTCCTGAAGCTATTGTTATTTGCGGCTCATCGCCTTCACCAGACGATCGCCGCTCATCTGTACTATCTGCACCAGAGCAATCAGCAGCAGAACGGTTATTACCATCACGTCCGTCTGGAAGCGCTGATAGCCAAAGCGGATGGCCAGGTCACCTAGCCCGCCGCCGCCGATGACCCCCGCCATGGAGGTATAATCGACCAGTAAAATCGCCGTCACGGTCACGGCGGCAATAAGCCCGGCGCGCGACTCCGGCAGCAGGGTGTGCCAGATTAGCTGCCAGGTGTTGCCGCCCATCGACCAGCTGGCCTCCACCAGACCGTGCTCCACCTCGCGCAGCGCGGTCTCAACCAGCCGGGCAAAGAAGGGCGCGCAGCCGACAACCAGCGGCGGAATGGTGCCTTCAACGCCCAGCGAGGTGCCGGTAATCAGCGTCGTCACCGGGATCATCACAATCAATAAAATGATGAAGGGCAGCGAGCGCAGAACGTTGACCCCCAGCGACAGCAGGCGATAGAGGCGCGGAGCATGGAGCAGGCGAGGCTGGCCGCTGAGATAGAGCACAATTCCCAGCGGTAGGCCAATCAGCACGGTAAAGCCCAGCGACCAGCCCAGCATGGTCAAGGTATCGAGGCTGGCCTGCGCCACGTCGCCCCAGTCGATAGCAGCGAAAAAAGCCAGCGCGCCGTTCATCTCAGTTCCAGTCATGGCGTTGTGGAGGAATGCCGTTCAGCACCCAGTTGCCCAGCAGCTGATATTTCCAGCGCACCGGATCGTGCAGGGTGTGGACGCGGCCGTTGCGCCAGTGGCGATCGAGATTGAGGGCGATGCTGGTTGAGCGGGTGCCGCTAAGCTCAAACAGGCGGCTGGCGGCTTCCAGCGCCGCTTCGGTGGTAAAGACCTTGGCGCGCGCCACGGCGATAGACGCCTGAGCAACGTTATCCTCGCTCAGTTCGTATTTATAGCGATCGAGCACTTTACCGGCCCGCTCCAGCAGCGCATCGGCGGCGGCCAGCCGGCTGTCAAGCTGGCCAATATGGTAGATAGTCAGCGGGTCTTCGCTGGCCCGCTCCACGCCGGCATCGATCCACGGGCGGGCGAACTGGCTGACAAAGTTCACCGTGTCGTTAAGCGCCGCGCGGGCAATTCCCAGGTCGATAGCGGCGGTGGTGAGCTGGGCAAACGGCCCGGCAAGGGTTGGCGTCGCGTAGGATTTCCACGTCGGGAACAGGTGGAAAGGCTCGACGACAAGATTCTCCGCCAGGACCGTTCCGCTGGCGGTGGTGCGCTGGCCGAGGCAGGCCCAGTCGTCGATGACCGTCAGCCCTGACGATTCGCGCGGCACAAACGCCAGCTGCGCGTTATTCTCTGCATCGAGCGCCAGAATGCCGATCCAGTGGGCGTAGAGCGAACCGGTGCAGTAGCCTTTTCGACCGGTAATGCGCAGACCGCGTTCGCTGGCCTCCAGGCGAGTGCGGATATCGAGTACCGTCTTGCCGCCGGTTTCAGAAAGGGCATTGGCAAAGCGATAGCCTTGCAGCACCTGATCGAAGAAAAATGCCTGCTGCTCTTCGCTTCCCTGGAGGCGGATATCCTCGAGAAGACAGTAATGGTTCTGGGGAATTTGCCCCAGCGACGGGTCAGCGGCGGAAATAATCGCTATCACCTGGGCCAGCGTGGCGGCGGATACCTCGGCTCCGCCCCATTGTCGCGGGACGGTGATACCCCACAGGCCGCTGTTGGAATAGGTGTCGATAATTTCCGCCGGTACGATGCCGCTGCGATCGCGTTGTGCAGCGTCGGGCTGCAGCACCGCGGCAATCTCATGGGCGATAGCGATAGCTTCGTCATCGCTGCGAATAACGTGCGCCTTTGGAAGCTCGCGGGTGTAGTGAATGATTGGTTTATCGTCGGGCATAGTCACTTCTCATGGTTAAACAAACGGCATATGCTAAAAATAGCTAAGTAAATACTTAATAATTCCTGTGGGTTATATGACAGCTAAAGCAAAGGCTATGCCAGAACGTTTTTGAGATTTAAAAGATTAATAATCAATGAGATGGATTTTTTTCTGGGCTTATGCACTGCTGCAATTGCAACCTGAATTCACCAGGGTGTTGGATTTGCAACAGTGTGGAAATCAGAGGGAGCGCATATCGCCCCGGAAGACCGGGGCAGGATGTGGATGAAAGAGGAAGTGATGCCGTGCTGGCGTAACCGGTTTGTCTAGCGCGAATGCCAGAGGATATCCGGTTCGGCAAACCCCTCTTCGACGCGGGCGAAAAAACGACTGGCGTGCAGGCCGTCGACGAAGGCGTGATTGAATCTGCCCGCGACCGGTATAATGCCGTTTTTCAGCTTGCCCCAGGTGAGGGCGGGCACCGCCGCGCCAACGTAATACTCGGCGTGAGTCATGGCGCTGAAATGCAGCCACGGCAGGCAGCTGGCGCAGAAGAAGTTCTCGCCGTTGACGATAAGCGGCGCCGGCGCGGTCCGTTTCGCCGCGTCAATCTTCGGCGTAGCGGCAGCGCTAAAGGCGGCAAAATCGGCGGCGTTATCGCACCAGACCTGGCGAAAACCTTCCTGCGCGGTCATTACCGGCGTCATCACCGCCAATTGGTCATATTCGATAATCTCGTCGTCCAGCAGCCGCTGTTTAAGCTGCGGCACGTCGTTTGCCGCGCGCACCAGCCCGTAGAGCGCCAGCTGGAAAAAAGAGACGCCGCGATCTTTCGCGCATTCGTATAGCCGCTGCGCCTCGACGGGAACGCAGAGATTAAAGCTGGGGTTGGCAAAACCGCGATAAAAATCAAAATGATCTTTTCGCGGCCAGCGTTGTTTGTCGATTATGCGATAGTTGGCCACGGGCCTCTCCTGTTGGCTGACTTTCCTTCACTATGCGACGATTTCGATCAGGTTGCCATCGGGGTCTTTGATCACCGCTTCGTAGTAGCCGTCACCGGTGGTTCGCGGCGGGGAAACCAGTATTCCCTGGGCGTCGGCGCGTTTCGCCAGCCTGTCGACATTTTCCGCGCCGCCAACGCTTATCGCCAGATGCACCCAGCCGGTATGGTTATTATCCGCCGTCAGTGCGACCAGTCCCGGCTTGGTCATCAGCTCGATAGCAATGTTGTCGCCAATCTTGACAAAAAAGGACTCAAAACCGGGGTTGGTTTGGCTGCAGTACTTCTCATTGATCTCGCCGTCGAAGAACGACACCCAAAAACGGGCCTGTTGCTCAAGCTGGCGGGTCCATAGGGCGATGTGGGCAATTTTCATAGCAAACCTCTTGATAGGGTGAGTTGACAGTCAGGGCCGTAATGCACGATTATGCGCTTTGTTGCTCGATGAAGATTTAATCAGGAGTTATTTGTGCTCGATTATGCTGCTTTCCCCAAACAACGACAAGCGCTTATTTGCCAGATCCTGCAGGAGAACGGCAGAGTGGTTTGCGCCGAGCTTGCCGACCGCCTTAACGTCTCCGAGCATACTATTCGCCGTGATTTACATGAGCTTAGCCGGGAAGGGTACTGTAAAAAGGTTTACGGCGGCGCGGTGATGACCCTGCCGGAGGCGGGTGATTATAGCGAGCGCAAAGAGAAAAATACGGCGACAAAAAGCAGAATCGCGCAGAAGTGCGCAAAGCTGGTGAAACCCGGCGGCTGCATTTTTATCGATACCGGCACCACCAACCTGGCGATGGCGGAAGCGCTGCCGGCGGAGCTGGCGCTAACGGTGGTCACCAATTCTCCCGAGATCGCTGCCGTCCTGCTCAAGAAACCGCTGTACGATGTGGTGATGCTTGGCGGTCAGATCCAGCGGGCCAGCGGCGGCTGCGTGGGCGCCTCTGCCGTGGCGCAGATTCAGGGCATGCTGTTCGATCAGGGCTTTATCGGCGGCTGCGCTATGGCGCCCGAGTCCGGCCTGACGGGCTTCGACTACGCCGATTGCGAATTTAAAAAAGCGGTGATAAAGCAGTGCAGCGAAATCATCGTCGGCCTCACCTCCGATAAGATCCCGGCGGTGGCGCGCTTTGTGGTGGTCGAAAGCAGCGCCATTGACGTGCTGGTGGTCGAGGAGAACATCAGTCGCGAATATCGCGACGCGTTCAGCGAACACGATATCCGTATTTATACCGTTTAGCGCGGAGGCTTACTTCGACAGCGACGTGGCAATCAGGCGCAGGCCGAGGGCGCCCAGCACCGTGGCGGTGACGATATCGATCTTACGCTTCATGCGCAGGTAGACGCCGCGCGGCCTGGCGGAAGAGAGCACCAGGGCCACCAGCGAATACCAGCTGACGTCGATCACAAAGCTCATCAGCGGCACGATATAGTAAAAGGCCAGCGGGATGCGTTCCGGCAGCAGGGCGGTAAAAATAGAGGCGAACACCAGCGCCGTTTTTGGGTTGCTGAGCTGGGTATACAGACCATCGCGGAAGGTCTTCAGCAGCGAATGTTCCGCCGCCATGCCGCCTGCCGCAAAATCCATCGACTGCGCCGCGCCGCGGTAGATTTTATACCCCAGCCATAGCAGATAGAGGCCGCCCGCGACCTTCAGGCCAATAAACATTTCCGGCACCGCCGTCAGAACTTTTTGTAACCCCAACATGGCCATAATCGAAAAGATGGCGGCGCCCGCGCCGGTGCCCAGCGCGGTGACCAGACCGTGCGTTCTTGAGCGCGCAACGGCGTTGCGGGCAACGTAAATAAAGCTCGGACCGGGGCTAATCACGCCCATAATGAGGACGGCGGCAAGGGCCATCAGGCTGGATAAGAACATAAACGCTCCTGGTTGACGTTGAGCGCTAAAGTCGTATCTGGCTCCGGCTCATGATGGATTTCGCTCTCAAAAAATAAACAATCTTTACCCCGCTGTCACCCAACTTTACGGGGGGACGTTTAATCGCCCGTTCGAATAACGATTCCCATTTCGCGCGTCGGTGATAAACTGACTAAATGTGATCTTTGTCATATCGTCATTAAAACAGAGAAAAGAGACACTGCTATGCAACATATCATTGAGGGCTTCCTCAACTTCCAGAAAGAGATCTTCCCGCAACGTAAAGAGCTCTTCCGCAGCCTGGCCTCCAGCCAAAATCCTAAAGCGCTGTTTATCTCTTGTTCAGATAGCCGCCTGGTGCCGGAGCTGGTGACCCAGCAGGAACCGGGGCAACTGTTTGTGATCCGTAACGCCGGGAATATCGTGCCCTCTTTCGGTCCTGAGCCGGGCGGGGTTTCCGCAACTATCGAGTACGCCGTCGTTGCCCTGGGCGTGACCGATATCGTCATTTGCGGCCACTCCAACTGCGGCGCGATGAAAGCCATCGCCACCTGCCAGTGCCTGGACCCGATGCCTGCCGTCTCCCACTGGCTGCGCTACTCCGACGCGGCGAAAGCGGTCGTGGAGAAGAAAACCTGGGCCAACGAGACCGATAAAGTCAACGCAATGGTGCAGGAAAACGTCATCGCCCAGTTGAACAATATCAAAACCCACCCGTCGGTTGCCGTCGGCCTGCGCGATAGCACGCTGCGTCTGCACGGCTGGTTCTACGATATTGAAAGCGGCGATATTCGCGCGCTGGATAAAAACAGCAAAACCTTCGTGTCGCTGTCGGAAAACCCTGACGTCTATTTCGAATAAACCTCCCGCAGGGCACGGAAGCCCTCGTTCCCGCCTTATCTGCCATACTCATTACTCCTGCGTAGTCTGTTTTTTTTAAGGGGAAGTCATGATCAAGCTGTGCGCGACCTGCGGCACTTCTTACGACGACGGCGACAACACCCTGAGCCGGTGCCGTATCTGTGAGGATGAACGTCAGTACGTCCCGGCCAGCGGCCAGGCATGGATTGAATTAGAGACTCTGGTTCGCACCCATGTGAATAAGTGGCAGCAGCATTGCGGCGAGCTGTTGAGCATCAAGACGGTACCGAAATTTGCCATCGACCAGCGCGCGTTTCTGCTGCTCACCCCGCAGGGGAATATTCTGTGGGACTGCATCGCCAATCTGGACGCGGCGACAAAAACGCTGATAGCCGCGCTGGGCGGGATAAAAGCGATCGCCATTTCTCATCCTCATTACTACACCACGATGCAGACGTGGGCGGAAGCCTTCGATGCGCGAATCTACCTTCATGCCAGCGATCGCGAATGGATTATGCGCGATAGCCCGGCAATCACGCTGTGGGAAGGGGATGCGCTGGAGATCCTCCCTGCGGTGCGGCTGCTGCGGCTGGGCGGGCATTTCGCCGGTGGGACCGTTCTGCACTGGGCAAAAGATGACGGCATCATGCTGGCGGGCGATATTATCCAGGTGACGCCGGGGGCGCACGCCGTTTCGTTTATGTGGAGCTATCCCAATTTGCTGCCGCTGGCGGCAGCCAGCGTTGAGAAGATCGTTGAGCGTCTGGGCGATACGCCCTTTGAGGCGCTGTACGGCGCCTTCGAGGGGCAGAACGTCACGAAAAATGCCCGGCAGATCGTTTTAGATTCAGCGCAGAAATATCTCGCCTGCCTGAATACGACGGCGCACCGCTGAGGGCGCGCCGCCTGCGGCTTATACCACGCCGTCACCGCCGTCGGAGCACCACACCTGGCCGGAGGTGAAGGAGCAGGCGTCGGAAGCCAGGGTTACGTACAGCGGCGCAATCTCTACCGGTTGGCCGGGGCGGCCCAGCGGCGTATCGGCGCCGAACTGACGAACTTTCTCATCCGGCTGGCCGCCGCTTGACTGCAGCACTGTCCAGTAGGGGCCGGGGGCGACGGCGTTGACCCGAATGCCCTTCGGCCCCAGCTGTTTGGCCAGCGACTTGGTGAACGCCACCAGGCACGCTTTGGTTTGCGCATAGTCCAGCAGGATGGGGCTTGGCTTAAAGGCCTGGACTGATGAAGTATTAATGATCGCGCTGTGTTCTTTAAGGTGACGCAGGGCGGCTTTAGTGATCCAGAAGGCCGCATAAACGTTGGTTTTGAAGGTGGCCTCAAAGTCGGCGGTGGTTAATTCTTCCAGCGATTCGCAATATTGCTGGCGTCCGGCGTTATTGACCAGAATATCCAGCCCGCCGAGTTCGCTGGCGGCCTGTTCGACCAGGGTTTCGCAGAAGGACTCGTCGCGCACATCTCCCGGAATCGCGACGGCCTGACGTCCTTCGGCCTCAATGAGGGCAATCACGGTTTGCGCATCGGATTCCTCTTCCGGCAGATAGTTGATCGCCACATCGGCGCCCTCTCGGGCGAAGGCGATCGCGACCGCACGGCCAATCCCTGAATCGCCGCCGGTAATCAGGGCGCGTTTACCAGCGAGCCGACCGGAACCGACATAGCTCAGTTCGCCGTGGTCCGGCTGCGGCTTCATCTCTTCGGCAAGACCCGGCGGCGATTGCGGCTGGTCAACAAACGGGGGACGGGGATACTTCGCGGTATTATTAGCGTAATCGCTCATACTGACCTCCTCGTGTTAAAAGAGTAAGCGTAGTTGCCTGGTCAGCCTGCCGTGGAATATCGGGGAATATTTGAACGGCTTCGCTTTTATAATTGTTGCGCTTTTATTCATCTCCGAACGGTAATTTACTGATTGCCGGGAAACTTTTTAAAATGTGAAGCGACGGCAGCGTTGGCCATTTTAGGATTATTCTATGATAAGCCTGACGGTATATTTAGCGCAGATATATTGCTCCGCCTCGCTTATATTTACGCGCTTTGAGAAGGCGTCAAAAATATTTCTCGGATGATTCATAACATGTCCGGCTTGTGAAAATGAACAGCAGCAACCAGACTTATTAAGACAAAAGAACAATACGCTGGAGGTAGTGCTGATGAAAAAATTACTGGCTGTTATTTTCTGTTCGCTGATGGCGCAAGGCGTGTATGCCGCAGATGAAGGCGGATTTAAAAAAGATGCCGCACCGCCACCGCCGCATAAAATTGATGACGGCTATCGCGGGACTGAAGATGGCCGGATCATGACCGTGCGCCAGGCGCTGGATATGCACGACGGGGCAACCATCTCATTACGCGGCAATCTTATCGAGCAGCACGGCGACGATCGCTACAGCTTTCGCGATAAAACCGACACCATTGCGCTGATTATTCCCGCCGCGGTTTTTGATGGCCGCGAAGTGAAACCCGATCAGATGATCAGCATCAACGGCAGCCTCGATAAAAAAATGACGCCGCCGGTGGTGCGGGTGGACCGGATCCAGAAATAATCGCGTAGCCAGGAGAAATGCATGTCCGTAAAAAATCCAGCCGACCCGGATAAGCGGGGCCGTCATCCGTCGAAAGAGGACCCGCGCGAACAGGGTGAAGTGCCAAGAAAAAGAGATGACAGCGAAGATCATAAAAAAGATCCCTGGCACCCGCAGCCCGGAAAGCGCTAGAACGGCCGCCCGCGAGGGCGGCCCGGGTTAAAGATCGATTGGCGACAAGCGGCGGCGGGAGCGGCTCGCCGGCGCGGATATGGCCTTCGCTATCGCCGCGCCGATTTCCGCGCAGGCGGTGATCCCCTGCACAAAAGGCTGGTCGTGCATCAGCCAGGGGATGGCGGCAAAGGCGATGCGTCCGCGCACCTCGGAGGGCGCCAGTAACGTATAATCGTCTCCGACTTCCGGGATATCTTCGCCGGTCGCCAGCAGCTGCTCCCTTAAGTGCGGAAAGGGCAGGTCTTTATTTTTCAGCGCTTTTTGCCCTCTGGCATCAATAAACACATCAAACGTATAGCGATTTTGTTCGCTGGTAATCACCGTTTTTTCCTCCTCAACCGCCATCTCATAGTCATGCCCTAAGGCGAGAATACTGATGACGCCCGCTTCGCGCAGCGCCAGCAGCCGGCGAATAGACTCTGAAGGAATGGCGGCATAGCAGTCGATAAAGACCCGCGCAAGGCCATTTTTGAAACGCTCCCGGTCATGGTCATTAAGATGAGGGACCATCGCCTGCACGGCTTCATGCAGCCGCAGGATCGCGTAGCGCCAGGGAACCGTGTATCGCGCGCGTTTGTTGCGTTCGACTTCCTCAAGGTTTGCCTGCGCCCAGTTGAACGGGTTGTGCTGCTGGCGCTTTGCGAACCACGCCTCGCTAAAGCTGTCGGCATTCAGGCTGTGAAGGGCGATATTTTCGCTCCATAGGGGGTCGGCAAGCGCGATTTCCTGTGCTACCAGCTCAAAGACGCGATCGAGCAGACCGTCGCTGCCCGCGGCGATGGCGTGTTCCATCGCGCTTTCGCTGACGATGTTCAGCGGCTCCCAGGGAATGGGGCAGTAAAAATCCGCTTCCGGCAGAATGCCGGAGCGCGACATCAGCACGATGCTTAGCGCCTCGCTTGCCTCGTCCAGCCTGAAGGCGAGGGCGTCATCGTCGGACCCGATAAACCAGCCGTGCTGGACGGCGACGGCCATCGCGGCGTCAATCCCGCTGAGCGAGGTGCCCATAATCCCCACCCGGCAGGGGGGAATGCTGGCTTCCATAAGGCCAGACCACGGGCTGGGAAACCAGGTGCGGGTCGACTCTTCTTCATCGGGCCAGACGTGGCCGGTGGCAATCACCGCGAGGTCGAAGGCTTCGGCGACCGGCCCATCCTCGACCCACAGTCTGACCCCTTCTGTGGTCGCCTGCAGGTCGCTGACCCGGCAGGACTCATTGACCTGGATGTGAAAGCCCTGTTCCCTGGCCTCGACGACCAGGCCAAGGAACTGGTCGCGAAAGTATTCGCCCAGCAGGATGCGCGGCAAAAACTGGCGATCGTGCAACGCCTCATAATCGACGCCATAGCGCGCAAGGTGCGTCCGGCTCTGGGCCTTCAGCCAGTCGAGATAGGTGCTCTGCAGAGGCGGGATTTCAATACTGGCGATATTGGCCAGCATCATACGCGAGTTTTCTTCATCGCTATAGGGCATGCCCACGCCCGCTTCCTCAGCCTGTTCGTAAATGGACACGTCCAGCGGTTCACCGCGTTTAAGGAGTGAAAACAGGGTATAAATCCCGGTTGGACCGGCGCCGATAATGGCAATTTTCTTCATATCACTGACCCGCCGTTGTTGTTATCACATTTGTTGTCGGTGGCCTTCCGCCAGTTGAAAAGCTCCACGATAGATCATTTCCGGGTAACGGAAATCTGGCAGGATAATTGTGGTTCAAAATAAGGAAGAGGGCCAATCGCTGGCGCGTCTCTTCCTTGTCATTAGCCGACGAGGCGCGGTTTTCAGAACCAGGTTTCGAGCTGGGCGCCGAAGAATAGCGTACCCGCGCTGTGGTATCCGGCGCTGCCGAAGGTGTCCGTTGCGCAGTAGTTATCCAGCGCGTGGTCCCAGCGCATCCAGGTGGCAAAAAAAGCGGATTTCCGGGCGCTCAAAGAAGTCCGTCACGTTCTGCAGCAATCTTATCGACTTAATGGGCTGGATAATGTTGATAACACATAGCGAATGGGGATTTTTCCCGCCAGGATTCAGAGGGTTGCTCGTCCCAGTGAAACCGGATGGCACCACCGGGTTTTGTATTCACCTGATATATACCCCCTCCGGTTGCAACCATGGCGGCCAAGTGACGAACCATGAATAACAAGCGGGCTGTACCATTTGCTATTAATCCGGGTTTACCGTGACGAACTTGACATATTAATCGGGCTTGCTATTCCTTAAACTGGCGCCCCGATAATAAGCGCAACGGCGAGGTGAAGAATGGCGAGTGAAAAAGAGAGGTTGCCCGGGATAAAAGAGAGTGAATTTTTTCTTAATTTTGAATGTGCTGCCCGCAAATATGGCCTCGGGATATTATTAGGGATAATTCTGGCGGCACTGTTGGGGATTTTTTCAGGTGGCTATTTCAGTACGGCTGAAAAAACAAACGCGCCGGGTAATTTAACGGTGACCTATGAGCGCTTTGGCCGTTTACAAACCGAGTTCAGGCTAAAAATTACCGCCCGGCCCCGCGTCGCCGATAAATATATTTTTAGCCTCGGCGGTGATTTTACCTCTTCCTTTGAACCAGGCAGCATCTGGCCCCGGTCGGATCGGATGTACAGCCAGAACGATCGGCTGTTTTTGGTGTATAATGATTTGAAAAGCATGAATAATTTTTCTATATGGCTTTACGTTACGCCGATCAGTCCGGGAAAATCGAACCACTCTTTACAGCTAAACGGCGAACCCGAAATCCGCTTCTGGCAATTTATTTACCCTTAGGAGGACGCGATGGAGATGGTCTTGCGAGCGTTAGCGATTTATTTAATTTTGCTGGTGGTATTTAAAATCGCCGGCCGCCGGGCGCTATTACAAATGACCAGCTTTGACCTGATTCTGTTGCTTATTATCAGCGAGGCCACCCAGCAGGCGCTGCTGGGAAACGATTTTTCGGTGACCGGTGCGATGCTGACGATAATGACGCTGGTCGTGGTGGATATGCTTTTCGGATTAATGAAAAAATATACGGCGGGCGCGGAATCAGCGCTCGATGGTTGCCCGGTTATATTGGTCGAAAATGGCGTTCCGTTAATCGATAAGCTGAAAAAAGTGGACGTCTCCTGCGATGATATTTTGGTCGCCGCCCGGCAGAATCAGGGGATTACGGAATTAAGTAAAATCAAATATGCCATACTGGAACGGAATGGCCACATTTCTATTATTCCTGCTGAGAGTTAAAAAGGTCTTTTTATGTCAAATAACCCTTATAACCAGGCGAAAACCACCGGCGAGCTGACCAAACAGGTCGCCAGCGCGCTGATTGACCGTCGTTTACGCTTAACCACCGCGGAGTCTTGCACCGGCGGTAGCCTGGCGGCAGCGCTGTGCGCGGAAGCGGATACGGCCGCATTTTACGATATTGGCTTAATCACCTTTAGCGATCGGGCGAAGCAAAAACTTCTCGGCGTCAACGCATCGACGCTGGAAAAATATAGCGCCGTCAGCCGTCAGACCGTTGAAGAGATGTCGACGGGAGCGCTGGCGCGTTCCGGGGCGGATATCAGCATTGCTATTAGCGGATACGCGGGACCTGACGGCGGCGATGACGGGACGCCTGCGGGCACCGTGTGGTTCGCATGGAACTTTCGCGGCGAAATCGACGCGCATAAGACGCTGTTTTCCGGCGAGTGCCAGGACGTGGTGGAAAAAGCCGTGCGCTATTCGCTGGCGATGCTGATGGAAAAGCTGCCCGGCTGGCAGAGCGCATAACACACCCTTATTGCGGAGGTTTGTATGGCAGTCATGGCGATCACTGGCGGTACTGCGGGAGTCGGCAAAGCAACGGCCCTGCGCTTTGCGCAGGCAGGCTATGACGTCGGCATTATTGCCCGCGATGATCACAGCCTGGAAGCGACGAAACGGGAGCTCCTTCGCTATGGCGTTCGGGTTCATACCGTCGAGGCCGATGTGGCTCATGCCGATGCGCTGCTGGCGGCCGCCGGCGAAATTGAAAATCGGCTCGGGGCGATCGACGTGTGGGTCAATAACGCGATGTGCGCGGTGCTGGCGCCTTTCCGGGCGATGACGCACGACGAATTTTTGCGGGTCACGGAGGTCACCTATCTGGGCTACGTCAACGGGACTCGCGCCGCGCTGGAGCTCATGACGCCCCGCGATCGCGGGGTGATTATCCAGGTCGGCTCCGCGCTGGCCTATCGCTCAATTCCGCTACAATCCGCCTACTGCGGGGCGAAGGCTGCGATTCGCGGCTTTACCGATGCGGTTCGCACTGAACTAATGCATGAAAATAGCGGCGTGAGCATTGCCATGGTGCAGATGCCGGGGCTGAATACGCCGCAGTTTGAGTGGGCGCGCAATAAGTTCGCCTGGGCGATGCGCCCGGTGCCGCCGGTATTTCAGCCGGAAGTGGCCGCGCAGGCTATTTTCAACGTCGCGCGCAGGCCCGTACGTGAACTTTGGGTGGGGAGCAGCACGATCCAGTCCATTGTGGGGCAATTTCTTTTCCCCGGCTTGCTTGACCGGCTGATGGTCAAAAAAGCATGGGAAGGGCAAATGACACGCCATTTGAACGCTGATGACCGTCAGGACTACCTCGAACAACCGGTCAGGGGATTACATAAAACCCACGGGCGTTTCTCCTCCGAGGCGAAATATCGCGCCACCGCCATTACCTCCGGCGTGCCGGGAAAAACGCTGCTGGGCGGCGCGGCGGTGGCCGGATTGCTCCTGGCAAGATGGTTGACCTCGCGCAAACACCGCTAACGCAGCGCGCTGCTATTGGTCCAGAACCAGCGGTAACCATACGCGCTAATCTCCAGCTCAACGCGCTTACCGGGGATAAGCGCGTCAGCGTAGGTTTTGTCGGCCAGGCAGGGCGTCCAGACCGCCTCGTCGATCCCTTTCGCGGTAAAGCGCAGCGCTTTTTCACTGAAATTAAGAAAGGTGATGACGCTACGCTCATGGTTATCGTAGCAAATCGCCAGAATCGCCTGCCGATCGGTGCTAATGATACGAAAAGGGGCAACGGCGATTTCCGGGAACTCGGAACGCGTATTGGCGATATCCATTATGCGATGCAGGAGGGAATGGCGGTGCAGCAGTGAATCAGCCACGTTGACTTTCTGATAGCGAAACGGCCCCCGGTCAATCATGGGGGCAACAAAGGTATCGGGGTCGGCTGCGGAGAAGCCGCCGCCGGCTGAACCGGCCCACTGCATCGGCGTACGTACCGCGTACCGCTCTTCGAGCGCCAGATCGTCACCCATGCCGATTTCATCGCCATAACGCATAATCGGTACGCCGGGCAGCGAAAACAGCACGGCGTGACAGAACGCCAGCCGCTGCCGATTGCCGTTTAGCATTGGCGCGAGCCGACGGCGAATGCCGCGCTGATAAACGTTCATCTTTTCATCCGGCGCGAAGGCCTCCAGCACGGTCTGCTTGTTCTTGTTGCCGATACCCTCCAGATCCAGCTCATCATGATTACGCAACCAGTTAGCGAAGCAGCAGGCGTCGGGAGGGACGATGGTTTTCTTTATTGCGTTAATCAGCGGGCGCGCGTTCTGGCTGGCGAGACTGACGTAAAAGTATTTGTTCAACCAGAAGTTAAGCACCATGTTAAGCCGGTTATTATCACCGAAATAGTCGCGGTACTGCTCGACGTCAACGTCAACTTCGCCCAGCAGAATGGCCTGCGGGTTATGCCGCTCGACAAGCCGGCGCAGATGTTCCAGGATCCACAGCCCCCGTTTCTCCTCGCCGCGTCCGGCCTGCTTTGTGAGATGCGCAGCGGCATCCAGACGAAAGCCGGAAACCCCCAGCTTCAGCCAAAAGATAATGATATTTTCGACCTCTTTAATAACGGCAGGCGAGGCCAGGTTGAGATCGGGTTCGTGACGATAAAACATATGGCGAAAATATTGCCCGGCTTCTTCATCCCACGTCCAGATGCTCTCCTCGACGCCGGGAAACATCGGCGGCGTATCGTCATCATCGCTATCCGCCCATAGATAATAGTCGCGAAACGGCGAGCTGCGGCTGCGGCGCGCCCGTTGAAACCACGGATGAGCGTCGGAGGTGTGCTGAATCAGCAGTTCAATAATGACCTGCATCCCTAATTCGCGGGCCTGCTCGATAAAGGCGATGATATCCGCCAGTTGACCAAATCGCGGATCGACCTGCAGGTGGTCGCTGACATCGTAACCTTCGTCCAGAAATGGCGTCAGGTAGAAGGGGGTTATCCAGATTACCGTCGCGCCCATTCGGCGAATATAGCGCAGCTTGGCCGTAATCCCGGCGATGTCGCCGCAGCCATCGCCGTTGAAATCATAAAAGAGGGCGGAATCAATCTGATAGATAATGGCCCGTGTATGCCAGTCAGCCATAGCGTACCTCAGTGATAGCCTTCATTTCCGGAAACTTTGCCGCGGAATACGTAGTAGCTCCATGCGGTGTAAACCAAAATCACCGGAATGATGAGCAGGGTGCCTACCAGCATAAAGAGCTGGCTGGCTGGCGGCGCGGAAGCCTCCCACAGCGTGATATGCGGTGGAATGATATTGGGCCACAAACTGATGCCCAGACCGCTGAAGCCGAGAAAAATGAGCCCAAGCGTCAGGAGGAAAGGACGGGCATGGCTGTTGGGGTTAGCGCTCAGGCGCCAGATCCACAGGCTAAAGACGAGAACCAGAATGGGGACCGGCACAAACCAGTAAAAATTGGGCAGGGTAAACCAGCGTTCAGCAACGGAATGCCAGCCCAGCGGCGTCCAGACGCTGACCACGGCGATGACCGCCAGCAGCGCCAGCAGCGTACGGCGGGTCAGCTCGCGCATACGCTGCTGCAGCGCGCCTTCGCTTTTCATAATCAGCCAGGTCGTGCCAAGCAGCGTATAAGCCACCACCAGCCCTAAGCCGCAGAACAGGCTGAAGGGCGTCAACCAGTCCAGCGCGGAGCCGATGAACCTGCGGTCGGCAACGTCAAAGCCGCTGATGACCGCGCCCACGACGATCCCCTGGCTAAAGGTGGCCAACAACGATCCGCCGACAAACGAGTAATCCCAGAACTTTTGGTGGGAGGGGGTGGCCTTAAAACGAAACTCAAAGGCCACGCCGCGAAAGATCAGACCAATTAGCATGGCAGTAAGGGGAATCGTCAGCGCGTCGGCGATCACGGCGTAGGCCAGCGGAAAGGCGCCGAATAGCCCCGCGCCGCCCAGCACCAGCCAGGTCTCATTGCCGTCCCACACCGGGGCGACGCTGTTCATCATCACGTCACGCTCATTGGCGTTGGGGACAAAGCTGAAGACCATACCGATGCCCAGATCGAAGCCGTCCATCACGATATACATCAGGGTGGCAAACACAATGATGACAAACCAGATCACGGGAATATCGATGCCCATTAGCTTTTCTCCTCTTCAGGCACGGCTTCTGCGGCGGAAAGGGGGCGCGCCGGCGTGCCGGAGGTTGACGACGTTAATTCGCTGACGGGCTGCGGCCCTTTTTTAATCAGCCGGATAATATAGTAATAACCGACGCCGAAGACCGAACAGTACACCGCGATAAAGACCAGCAGGCTGACGATCATTTGCGCTGTGCTATGCAGGGAGACCGCGTCCCGGGTGCGTAAAAAACCATAGATAACCCAGGGCTGGCGGCCCGCTTCGGTCGTGATCCAGCCGGCCAACAGCGCCAGCAGCCCCGCTGGACCCATCGCCAGCGCGGACCACTGAAAGGGGCGGGAGTGATAAAGACGCTGCCGATAGCGCAGCCAGAGGCTCCATACGCCAAGGGCTATCATCAACATGCCCATACCCACCATGATGCGAAACGACCAGAAGACGATAAGGGAGTTTGGCCGATCCTCTTTCGGGAAATCTTTCAGGGCAGGGACCTGTTTATTCAGGCTATGGGTGAGGATCAGGCTGCCAAGCGCCGGGATTTCCAGACCGTATTTGGTGCGCTCTTCCGCCATGTCCGGCACGCCAAACAGCAGCAGCGGGGTGGCTTCGCCGGGTTTATTTTCCCAGTGGCCTTCAATGGCGGCGATTTTTGCCGGCTGATGCTGAAGCGTATTAAGGCCGTGCATATCGCCAACCAACGCCTGGATCGGCGCGACCAGCAGAGCCATCCACATCGCCATTGAGAACATTTTGCGTATCGCCGGCGTATCATTGCCGCGAAGAAGATGCCAGGCGGCGGAGGCGCCGACAAACATCGCGCTGCTGAGAAAAGCGGCGATCGCCATGTGCGACAGGCGATACGGGAAAGAGGGGTTGAAGATAATCGCCAGCCAGTCCTGGGGAATAATGTGACCGTTTTCAATGGTAAAACCCTGCGGCGTCTGCATCCAGCTATTGGACGCGAGGATCCAGAAAGTTGACATCAGCGTGCCCAGCGCCACCATGCAGGTGGTGAAAAAATGCAGTCCTGGGGGGACTTTGTTCCAGCCAAAAAGCATGACGCCCAGGAAGCCCGCTTCGAGGAAAAACGCGGTGAGGACTTCGTAAAGCAGCAGGGGACCGGTAATACTCCCGGCAAACTGAGAGAAACCGCTCCAGTTGGTGCCGAACTGATAGGCCATCACCAGGCCTGAAACCACGCCCATGCCGAAATTAACGGCAAAAATTTTCAGCCAGAAATTATACAGCGAGCGCCAGACGTCGTCTTTTGTCCGCAGCCACATCCCCTCCAGCACCACCAGATAGCTGGCAAGCCCAATGGTAATTGCCGGGAAAAGAATATGAAAAGAGACGGTAAATGCGAACTGCAGCCGTGCCAGATTAAACGCGTCGAGTTCAAACATGATCCGGACCCCATCACATAACAACCCCCCGAACCGAGCAGGGGGGAGTGATTAACAACAGGTGCTGATGATTAAGGCTTTTTCTTACCTTCGCCGAGCTCAGCGCCGGTAAGAGGATCGCCCTCGGGGTCGGATTCGGTCCGTTCCGCCATGGCTTTAACCAGAGCCTTCTGCTCGGCTGTTAACCTGACGCTGACGCTCCCGTCTCCGCCGTCTACTGCAGGCTGCGGATCCGCGACATAGTCGAAGTGCCGATCGCTATTCCAGCTACCGCGTATGTCATCGCCCTCCGACATATTGTAGTAGGTGCTGGCGTATTCGGGGAGTGGCGGTAATTTACCGGGCGGATAGTTGTTTCTGATGGACTGAAGCGCTTTTTCAAAAGAGAGCTGGTGGGCGGCTTCCCGGGTCATCAAAAAGGCCAGCGCATCCTTTACTCCGGGGTCATCAGTGACGTTGATCAGGCGCTCATAGATGATTTTGGCTCGCGCCTCCGCCGCCACGTTGGAGCGTAAATCCGCGGTGGGCTCACCAATGGTGTCAATGTAGGCGGCGGTCCAGGGTACTCCGGCGGAGTTGGTCAGCGGCGTACCTCCACCATATAACAAAGAGGTAATATGGCTGTCGTTACCGTTGGCGGTGAGCGAACGGTACAGGTCGGCTTCGTTTTCGGTTCCCTCCGCAAGGGCACCTTTCGCCCCTTTATTGAGCATGCCAACCAGCGAGCCGATAATTTCAAGGTGGCTCAACTCCTCGGTAGCAATGTCCATCAGCATATCTTTACGACCCGGATCGTCATCGCTCAGACCCTGAGTAAAATAGCGGCATGCGGCGGCCAGCTCACCCTGAGGGCCGCCGAATTGTTCCAGAAGGAGGTTCGCCAGTCCCGGATTTGGCTCCGCGACCCTTACGGTATACTGAAGTTGCTTAACGTGTCGGAACATAGGCTCTTATCCTTATTGCTTATTTTTTAGCTTCGACGCCTTCGGCTTCAGATCGCAGAAGGAACTCCTCCGTCGTTTGCGGAATATGCTTCAGCAGCCAGTCGGCCATTGCCCGCTCCTCTGCCAGAATTGATTCGATGGCCGGGATCGATGCGACGTCGCCAGCTTTATTCGCAGCGGCAAGCAGGGAGGTATAACAAGCGATTTCAAACTGCTCAAAGACATAACCGCTAATTGACCCTTTAACAATTTCATCGGAAGGGAACATGCCGCCAATGGATTGTCCGAAGGCGGCCATTTTGCTCATTGAATCCTTCAGTACCGAACGCGATATATTATTACGGTCGAGAATCTCCTCCAGCACGGTAATTTGGCGTTTGGTTTCAGTTACGTGCTGTTCAATTCTGCTGCGCAGGTCCGGGTAGTTATCGATGCGGCCCGCCATGGATTCCAGCATGGATTCTGCTTGCTTTTCCATTGCATGCGCATCGCGTAGCCAGTCGTGATAATGTTCAAGGTGATTCATAATCAACTCCTTAATATCGGATTATTATCTGGCTATTTATTTTGTGCGTCTTTATTAATATTACCGACCGCCAGGTCAGTTAATTTAAGATCGGTTGATTTTTCTTCTTCTAACGTTTCCGCTAAAAGCTTAACCGCTTTTTTATAACCCAGCTGTTGTGCTAAGGTGGCGAGAGTGCCGTAGCTGGCAATTTCATAATGTTCAACCTTTTGCGCAGCGGCAATTAACGCAGCATCCCGCACTTCATTTTTCTCTGTGCTCTCAATCACTTCGTTAGCTTCTTCAATAAGTCCCTCCATCGCCACGCATTTCATACGTTTAATTTTGATGGCAGGTTCTTGCTCGACAATTTGATCGATACGCTCAATCTGCCCCTGGGTCTCTTCAAGGTGGGCCTTGAACGCGGCGCTGAGCTGTTCGCTTGACGCTGCTCTGGCCAATTTAGCCAGTCCGCGGGTTAATTGTTTTTCAGCGCTGTAAGTATCCGATAAAAGATGAATAAATACGTCTTCTATGCTCTTCATATTCATATGGAAATACCTTTTACACAGGAGAATAACTGCGAGTCCGCAGACCCGCAGGATACTCTTTTATTTACAAGAGAACGAGGCGATTAATAATCAGGAATTATCAGATTTACGTCCGCCACCATGACTATTTTGTCCGCCTTTTTTACCGGCTTCAGATGCACGTTGCGGATCGTTTTTAAAGTTCCCACCGCTGTGCTGACCGCCTTTACGTCCAGCTTCAGATGCTTTATCACGGTCTTCAGCGAAATTACCGGAACCACCACGATGTTCTGCCATATTTTCATACCTCTATTGAGTTTATGTCAGGAAGATACGATTTAGATACGTATCCGTTGTCGTTCAGGAATTAAATTTAGCTGTTATTTCCGAACAGTCAAACCGGTTACTGGTGATATTTTTTTGAAATATTCTGAATTATGCAGCGGTTACCGTTTCGCTTGTTTTTAATGAATATCAGCATAACGGGTTATGATCTAACGAAAGATTTTTATCCGCGAGGGAATATATCCGTGGCCGCTGCGTTAATAAATGCAGGGCAGGCCCGGCGCAGGGCTTTACGTCACTTTACATAACTGCGAAGAATAACTTAGCGGATACTGAACGTTATTAGCAGACGAGTTGAGAAAAATCAGAAAATAATGAATTTACAGAGAAAGGGTGATTTTCGGATATTTCAATGCGGGAGATAAAACAGGCACCAGATCACGAGGCTGTGAAATGGTGCGTCCGAGTGGACTCGAACCACCGACCCCCACCATGTCAAGGTGGTGCTCTAACCAACTGAGCTACGGACGCATTATGGTGCGTTTAATTGGACTCGAACCAACGACCCCCACCATGTCAAGGTGGTGCTCTAACCAACTGAGCTATAAACGCATTATGGTGCGTTCAATTGGACTCGAACCAACGACCCCCACCATGTCAAGGTGGTGCTCTAACCAACTGAGCTATGAACGCAATGTTGCAGCGGCAACGGGGACGCATATTAGCCGGAGGGAGGGGTTGTGGCAAGAGGCAAACGTCACTTTTCTTCCAGTTTTCTCGCGATCGCAGAAGTTTTACCCATATTGCTGATATTTTACTGATGCAAAAGAATATTTCTTCATCAATAAGCGATAACGGCGCCGAATCAGCGCCGTTGGTTTCGCCGCGGGCTAGCGCGCCGCGCGCTGTAAAATGATGCTGGAAGGCTGACGCTGCAGGAAACGCATACGCAGCATCATCATCACGGCGGCGGAGGTGAGACCAATAATAAACCCGCACCAGAAACCGGCGGGGCCCATGCGCGGCACGACCAGATCGGTCAGGGCCAGCAGGTAGCCGCTCGGCAGACCCAATACCCAGTAGGCGGTAAAGGTAATAAAGAAGATGGAACGCGTGTCTTTATAGCCGCGCAGGATCCCGCTGCCGATCACCTGAACGGAGTCGGAAATCTGGTAGATGGCCGCGAGCAGCATTAGCTGGGACGCCAGGGCCACGACCTCGGGATTGTCGTTATACAGCAGGGCGATTTGCTTACGCATCAGAATGGTGAACACCGCTGTGAAAACGGCCATGCATACCCCAACGCCGACGCCGGTTCTGGCCGAGGTCTGCGCCTCCAGCGTTGACCCCTGCCCGAGACGGAAGCCGACGCGAATGGTCACCGCGGCCGCCAGCGAGAGCGGCAACACGAACATCAGCGAGCTGAAGTTAAGGGCAATCTGATGCCCGGCCACGTCAACGATCCCCAACGGCGAGACCAGCAGCGCGACGACGGCAAACAGCGTGACTTCGAAAAACAGCGCCAGCGCAATCGGCAGGCCCAGCTGTACCAGACGCTGGATGACGGCGAAATCCGGTTTGCTGAAGCGCTCCTGGAGATGAATATCGCGCATTGAACGCGCGCGGCGCACCCAGAACAGCATGCTGAAAAACATCACCCAGTAAACCGATGCCGTCGCCACGCCGCAGCCAATCCCGCCGAGTTCCGGCATACCGAAGTGACCGTAGATAAAAATGTAGTTCACCGGAATGTTGACCAGCAGGCCGATAAATCCCATGACCATTCCCGGCTTGGTTTTCGCCAGCCCTTCACACTGGTTACGGGCAACCTGAAAGAACAGATAGCCGGGCGCGCCCCACAGCAGCGCGCGCAGGTAGCCGACCGCTTTGTCAGCCATCGCCGGGTCGATGTTATGCATTGAGCTGATAATGTAACCGGCGTTCCACAGCACGACCATTACCAGGATGGAGACGAAGCCGGCCAGCCAGAATCCCTGGCGCACCTGATGGGCGATACGCTCGCGGCGACCAGAACCATTCAGCTGGGCAATAACGGGCGTCAGGGCCAGCAGCAGGCCGTGGCCAAAGAGGATCGCCGGTAGCCAGATGGAGGTGCCGATGGCAACGGCCGCCATGTCGGTGGCGCTATAGCCGCCCGCCATCACGGTATCGACAAAGCCCATGGCGGTTTGGGCGACCTGGGCAAGAATAACGGGTATAGCCAGTGCTAATAACTGACGCGCTTCAATAAAATACTTCTGCACGTGAACACCTATATATTGTTGTTATTGGGGGACTAAAAAAGCCGCCATCGAGGGCAGCAAGAAGAAAAAGCAGAGGGATTTGCCAGACTATTGTAGCGAGGATTAGCCATTTAGCCAGTGAAAAAATTCCTCTGCACGTTGTGCGCTGGCAACCTGTTTTGCCAGCTGTTATTGTTCGTCATAGCCTAAAACGGTACTGATACCGTCACGAATTTATACAGGAGCAAAATATGTTTACCGGTATTGTGCAGGGGACCGCCAAAGTGGTGGCTATCGATGAAAAACCCAACTTTCGCACCCACGTTGTGGAGCTGCCTGAGCATATGCTCGCGGGGCTCGAAACGGGCGCTTCGGTAGCGCACAACGGCTGCTGCTTGACGGTCACGGATATCAATGGCCCGCGAGTGAGTTTTGATCTGATGAAGGAGACCTTGCGGATAACCAATCTGGGCGCGATCCGCGAGGGCGACAGCGTCAACGTTGAGCGCGCGGCCAAATTCAGCGATGAAATTGGCGGCCACCTGATGTCAGGTCATATTATGACCACCGCGGAGGTGGTGAAAATTCTGACCTCGGAAAATAATCGCCAGATTTGGTTTAAGGTTCAGGACCCGACGATGATGAAATATATCCTCTATAAAGGATATATCGGCGTAGATGGGATTAGCCTCACCGTCGGTGAAGTGACGCCAACTCGGTTCTGCGTGCATTTAATTCCGGAAACGCTGCAGCGCACCACGCTTGGGGTGAAAAAGCTGGGCGATCGGGTGAATATTGAAATCGATCCGCAGACGCAGGCGGTCATCGATACCGTTGAGCGCGTGCTGGCGGCGAAAGAAGCAGAAGCGGCGCTGAAAACGACGGCCGAATAATAAAATCCCCCCGCCGAAGCGGGGGATATTTTTAGCGGGCCACGCGCAGGCCGTGTTCGGCCCCGCGAGAAAAAACCACCTGCCACAGTTGGATATCGCGCGCGCGGAAAGCGCCGGCACAGGCATTCAGGTAATAGCTGAACATGCGTTTAAAGCGTTCTGAATAGTTGTCGGCAATATCCGGCCAGCTATTAAGGAAGCGTTCATACCAGGCCATAAGCGTCGTGTCGTAGTCGGCACCGAAATTATGCCAGTCTTCCATAACAAAATGCGATTCGCTGGCTTCGGCAATATGGCGTACCGACGGCAGACAGCCGTTAGGGAAGATATATTTGTTGATCCAGGGATCAACGCTATGGTCGGTTTTTTTCGAGCCGATGGTGTGGAGCAGGAAACGACCGTCGGGCTTCAGATTACGATCGACCACATCAAAATAGGTGGCGTAATTTTTAGGCCCGACGTGTTCGAACATGCCGACTGAAACAATACGATCAAAGCTTTCGTGCAGGTCGCGATAGTCCTGGAGGAGGATGGTGACGTCGAGGTCCGCGCAGCGCTCCTGCGCCATTTTCTGCTGCTCTGCCGAGATGGTAACGCCCACCACGCTGACCTGGTAATTTTTGGCCATGTAGTAAGCCAGCCCGCCCCAGCCGCAGCCGATATCCAGCACCCGCATACCGGGCTCAAGCTCAAGTTTACGGCAGATCAGATCCAGTTTAGCCTGCTGCGCGTCATCGAGAGTTTCCGCGTCTTTCCAGTACGCGCAGGAATACTGCATATAAGGGTCGAGCATGCGGCTGAACAGATCGTTGCCTAAATCATAATGCTCTTTGCCGACAATCCAGGACCGTTTTTTACTTTGCAGATTGAATAAGCGTGCGCTGGCGATACGCAAGGTATCTTTGAAATGATGGGGAAGCTGATTTTCCAGTCCGGCGCGTAAAACTTTATGGAAAAAAATATCCAGCCGTTCACAATCCCACCAGCCGTCCATATAGCTTTCGCCGAGCCCCAGCGACCCCTCCTGCAAAACGCGCTTAAAAAAGAGCGGGTTTTTAATCCGTAGATCGGAGGGCGCAGGACCATTAATTTCGATGCCCGCACGGCCTAATAATTCAGCTGCAATTCGGTACCAATCATCATTTGGTACACTGACTACTTCTTCTATACACGATGAACTCATAGCTTCTCCATCACGCCCAAGTGATCAGAACCTTAAAACAGCGTAGACGCTTTTTTGGCTTTGTGAGAAATCTCACGGTTAATCCGTGAGGCTGCTATCCGACGTAGAACAGAGGAAGGGAGGTAACCCTTGCCGAAAGGCCTTCCATGGTGAAACGGGATGCATCCTGCTCCCGTTAAATCAATTAATCTTTCTATTTATGTGATGCCGGATCCAGTATAGGCCGCTAAAAACACGCTTTCAACAAAAATATCTTAGCAAGCTAATTACTGGATTCTTTAACTATCAGTAGAATAGCTTACGCATGTGACGATTCTGTTGCCGGATGCGCGGCTTTATACTGCATGCGGTAGCCTATGCCGGCCAGCACGATGGAAACCAGCATCACGCTGGTGGTCGTTTGCAGCGGCGTGGCAATCAGCGTGGAGACCAGCAGGCTGGTCAGGAAGCAGAGGCCAAGCTGCAGAGTGTTTTGCAGCGCCGCGGCACGGCCGGTCGCCTGCGGGAATGGCTTCAGGGCCTGCGCGACGACGATAGGATAAATACCGCCGTTCACCACCGCCATGGCGCAGAACGGAATCATCAACCCAACAAGCGTCGCGTTCTCCTGCAGGCCAACCAGCCAGGTGGCGGCGACGCTGACGGCGAAAATCGCCAGCAGCCAGGGAAGAATTTGCTGCCCCTGCCATTTTTGTAGCGCCGCGCGGCAACCATAACCGCCCACCAGAAACGCGATAGTCTGCGGAACATAGCTCAGGCCAATAACGGTCGGACCGTAGCCCATGTCATGGAGGATAAACGGCGAGCCCGTGAGCCAGGCGAAAAAGCTGGCGGAACAGGCGGCGTAGATCAGCACGTTACCGCTATATTCCCGCGAGCGCAGCAGGGCGAGGAAGGTGAGCTTCTGCTGGACGCTGACGATCGGTTTATTCGCTGGCTTCAGGCGCAGGGCAGGCAGCATCAGCAGCAGGGTAATGGCGAACAGAACGGCAAAAATGGCCTGCCATTCGAAGTGGACCAGCAGCCAGCTGCCAAGCAGCGGCGCCAGCGCCGGCGACAAACCAACCAGCGGCATAATGGCGGCGAAAATACGGTTGGTTCTTTGCGCAGGGTAATAATCGGTTACCATTGCCTGCCAGGTCACCGCGGCGGCGCAAACCCCCAGAGCCTGGATAAAGCGCAGCGCCAGCATCAGGCCGGCATCGCGCACCCACAGCATCCCCAGGCAGCCGACAGCAAAGATAGCCAGACCGCTCAGCAGCACCGGCTTACGGCCATAGCGATCGGAAATGGGGCCCCAGAAGAGCTGCCCAAGCGCAAAGCCCGCCAGGAACAGGCTCAGGCTGGCGCTGACTGAGGCGGCGGAAGTATTCAGATCCTGTTGCATGGCGGCGAAAGCCGGAAGATACATATCGGTGGCCAGAAAGCCCAGTACGCTGAGGCCAGCCAGCCAGACTAAAAATCCTTTCCCAGGTTGTTGCATAACATTCTCTTTTTATTGTGCAGGTACGATGGCGCAGAGTGTAGGGAGTGCATTAAGGCTTGTGAAACGCTAATATTTGTCAGATGAGTTCAAAAATTTTGCAGGCAGAAAATGTGGTCTGAATACTCGCTTGAAGTTGTCGATGCTGTCGCCCGAAACGGCAGCTTTAGCGCCGCCGCCCAGGAACTGCACCGCGTACCCTCGGCCGTCAGCTATACCGTACGTCAGCTGGAGGAGTGGCTGGCGGTACCGTTGTTCGAACGCCGCCATCGGGATGTGGAATTAACGCCGGCCGGCGTCTGGTTTTTACAGGAAGGGCGATCTGTTATCAAAAAAATGCAGATCACCCGCCAGCAGTGCCAGCAGATCGCCAACGGCTGGCGCGGGCAGCTCTCCATCGCGGTTGATAACATCGTTAAACCCACGCGTATGCGGCAGATGATCGTTGATTTTTATCGCCATTTTGATGACGTCGAGCTGATCGTCTTTCAGGAGGTGTTCAACGGCGTCTGGGATGCGCTCGCCGACGGTCGCGTGGAATTAGCCATCGGCGCGACGCGCTCCATTCCGGTAGGGGGACGCTACGCCTTCCGCGATATGGGGATGCTGAGCTGGGACTGCGTCGTTGCGAGCCACCATCCGCTGGCAAAAATGGCGGGGCCTTTGAGCGATGACGTGTTGCGCAACTGGCCGTCGCTGGTCAGAGAGGATACGTCACGCTCGCTGCCGAAGCGGACCACGTGGCTGCTCGATAACCAGAAGAGGGTAGTCGTGCCGGACTGGGATGCTTCTGAAACCTGCCTCTCCGCCGGACTGTGCGTCGGTATGGTGCCCGGGCATTTAGCGCGTCCGTGGCTGGATAGCGGCGAATGGACGGCGCTGGAGCTGGAGAACCCCTTCCCGGATGCCGCATGCTGCCTGACGTGGCAGCAAAGCGACGCTTCGCCGGCGCTGCTCTGGTTACTGGATTATCTTGGCGATAGCGAAACGCTAAACCGGGAGTGGCTGCGGGCGCCGGAATAACCGACGCCGCAAGCAGGGCTAACGGCGATAATCGACAAACGGACCATCGGCCACGGAACGGCGCTCGACCAGGCGCGGATGGACTTCAATCGACTGCGAGACTTCACGCTTATTGACGATACGGTCCAGCAGCATATTAAAGGCCGCTTCGCCAAGAGAGTCCTTAGGCTGATGAATGGTGGTCAGTGCCGGGCTAAAGTAGCGGGCGTTGCGCACGTTATCATAACCGATCAGCGAAATATCCTGCGGCACGCGCAGGCCCATTTCATCCGCCGCGCAGATGGCGCCCATCGCCATAATATCCCCGCCGCAGAAGATGGCCGTTGGGCGAGGGTGCTGGGCGAGAATTTGCTGCATGGCGCGGTAGCCGGATTCCGGCTCGAAATCACCCTGTACAATCCAGTTTTCCGGGACGTTAATCTGCGCCTCTTCCATCGCTTTCATAAAACCCGCCAGCCGGCCTGCGCCGGTGTTACGCTCCAGCGGGCCGGGGATCACGCCGATGTCGCGATGGCCGCGTTCAACCAGGTAGCGTCCGGCGATATAGCCGCCCTCGAAGGCGTTATCGACGACCGAATCGGTAAAGTCGGCTTTTGCCTCGCCCCAGTCCATCACCACCATCGGGATATGGCGATACTCTTCCAGCATGCTTAACACCGATTCCGGATACTCGGAACACATCACCAGCAGGCCGTCGACGCGTTTCTGCGCCATCATTGACAAATAGGCGCGCTGTTTCTCCGGGTCGTTCCACGCGTTGCCGAGGATCAGGGTGTAGCCCTTCTGGAAACAGCTTTTCTCAACGGCTTCGATAATCTCAGCGAAATAGGCCGCTTCGCTGCTGGTCGCCAGCAGACCAATCGACTTGGTGTGATTGACCTTCAGGCTGCGGGCAACGGCGCTGGGGGAGTAATGCAGCTCTTTTATTGCCGCCCATACCGCATTGCGCGTCTCTTCCGCAACAAAACGGGTTTTGTTAATCACATGTGACACTGTTGTAGTGGAAACGTTTGCGCGCTTCGCTACATCTTTAATAGTTGCCATTACTTCTCACTCCAGACCTTGACCTGATCGTCTGTTTATCGGTACGTAAACGTTTGCCTGTACACACCCTGACGCCAAAATTGAGCATGGCATCACGTCGGGAAAACGACACAGAACGACAGGAAGGGGTCAATGGCCGATACGCTTTCAAATTAGCGTGGGATTTTGTCCGATCTTGGGGCAAAGGGGAAGAGCAAAAATGTGCATCACTCTAAATCTCGGAAGATTTTTACGCTATTCTGTGTAAAAATGAGCAAGCTCACTTTTCATGTGGGGATAATCAGGGGGAAAAATTGATGGATATAAATTTAAAGTTTTCGCTGACAACAACGATTATTGTTTTGGGTTTGATTGTTGCCGCAGGTTTGACCGCAGTACTGCACTAGTTCTGCGATAAGGGAGGGGCCGCTCTCCCTTTTACTCCACCTATTATTATCATTTTCGCAAAAATCTTTTGCCATTTCGTTCACTTTTGTTTTTCTGTGATTGATGTCATGCTTTTGACTTCTGATGAGATGCCGTCGCGGAAGGCGGCCTGATGGAGTCCCTGCATGAAAATCAACTTTCCCCTGCTCGCGCTGGCGATCGGTGCCTTTGGCATCGGCACGACCGAGTTCTCCCCGATGGGGCTATTACCGGTTATCGCTAAAGGCGTTGACGTTTCGATTCCGGCGGCGGGAATGCTGATTAGCGCCTATGCCATCGGCGTAATGGTTGGCGCGCCGCTGATGACGCTGCTGCTCTCCCACCGCGCGCGCAGAAACGCGCTGATCTTTCTGATGGCGATTTTTACCCTCGGCAACGTGCTCTCTTCCATTGCGCCGGATTACACCACGCTGCTGCTGTCGCGGATCATTACCAGCCTTAACCATGGCGCTTTCTTTGGCCTGGGCTCGGTGGTGGCGGCAAGCGTGGTGCCAAAACATAAGCAGGCCAGCGCGGTGGCGACGATGTTTATGGGGCTGACGATCGCCAACATCGGCGGCGTACCCGCAGCAACCTGGCTGGGTGAAACCATCGGCTGGCGAATGTCGTTCCTTGCAACGGCGGGGCTGGGCGTGGTGGCGATAATCGGCCTGTGGTTTTCCTTACCGAAGGGCAGCGCCGGCGAGCGCCCAAATGTGAAGCAGGAGCTTTCGGTGCTGATGCGCCCGCAGGTGCTGTCGGCGCTGCTGACTACCGTGCTGGGGGCAGGGGCGATGTTTACGCTCTATACCTATATTTCCCCGGTTCTGCATACCATTACCAACGCCTCTCCGCTGTTTGTCACCGCGATGCTGGTGCTGATCGGCGTGGGCTTTTCGCTGGGCAACTATCTTGGCGGTAAATTTGCTGACCGCTCCGTTTCCGGGACGCTGAAGGGCTTTCTGCTGCTGCTGATGGTTATCATGCTGGCGATCCCGCTGCTGGCGCAATCGCAGGTGGGCGCGGCAATCAGCATGGTGGTCTGGGGCGCGGCGACCTTTGCGGTGGTGCCGCCTTTGCAGATGCGGGTGATGCGCGTGGCCCACGAAGCGCCGGGGCTGTCGTCGTCGGTCAATATCGGGGCTTTCAACCTTGGAAACGCGCTGGGAGCGGCGGCGGGAGGCGCAGTCATTAGCGGCGGCCTCGGCTATGCGTTTGTCCCGGTGATGGGGGCGATTATCGCGGGCGTTGCGCTGCTGTTGGTGCTGTTCAGCGCGCGGGGGCAGCCGGAAGAGGCGTTCGCCAACCGTTAAGATCGCGTGCTGTGAGAGAATAACCGCAGAAGCCGAAAGGCATCTGCGGTTTGCTTTTATGCTGCCAGGTTAGCGGCAACAAACTTCCAGTTTACCAGCGCCCAGAAGTGTTCCAGATAGTTTGGACGGGCGTTACGGTAGTCGATGTAATAAGCGTGTTCCCAGACATCCACGGTCAGCAGCGGAGTCGCGTCGCTGGTCAGCGGCGTACCCGCGTTGCTGGTGGAGACAATGGCCAGGCTACCGTCGGCGTTTTTCACCAGCCAGGTCCAGCCTGCGCCGAAGTTTTTTGCCGCCGCGTCGGTGAATTTGGCTTTGAAATCAGCGAAGCTGCCGAAGGATTTAGCGATAGCGGCCGCCAGTTCGCCTTGCGGCTCGCCGCCGGCGTTTGGCGCGAGGCAGTTCCAGTAGAAGGTGTGATTCCAGACCTGCGCGGCGTTGTTGAAGACGCCGCCATCGGAAGAACGCACGATCTCTTCCAGGGTTTTCCCTTCAAACGCGGTGCCTTTGATCAGGTTATTCAGGTTGGTGACGTAGGCCTGGTGGTGTTTACCGTAGTGGTATTCCAGGGTTTCTGCGGAAATGTGCGGCGCCAGGGCGTCTTTTGCATATGGTAATGCAGGTAATTCGAACGACATTGCTACTCTCCTTTTTATAGTTTGTACGCGCAATAACCATGTATTACGCAGGGTAATAGTAGCAAATTAAAAGATGTGGCAAAAGAGAGAGTTACCCTGCCGCCCAAGCGGCAAGGCATATTTAGCGAATGGTTTTCGGCGTCATAACGCGACGCGCGCCGACGTAGTGGCGTACCCAGTAATCGTCGCTTAATGAGGTGATCTGAATATCGCGGCCGGTGCGCGGAGACTGGATAAATTTGCCGTTGCCAACGTAAACGCCGACGTGATCGGCAGTCCCGCGCCCGCGGGTGCGGAAAAAGACGAGATCCCCGCTCTGCAGCTCGCCGCGATCCACCGGACGGGCGTCGCGCAGGTGATACATCTCATTGGCGGTGCGTGGAATATGGATTTTAACCAGATCTTTATAGGCGTAATAGACCAGGCCGCTACAATCAAACCCGGTGCGCGGGGAAGTACCGCCCCAGCGATAGGGCTTACCAATCTGATCCATCAGCTTTGACATCGCGGTGCTTTGCGCTTTTTGTACCCGCGCCTTATGCGCATCGGCGATAGTCAACTGCGGCTCATCGGCGATGGGTTTGCAGCGGGTTTTATAGCCTTTACGCACCACGCATTTTTTCTGCACGCTCGCCGTTGCCATCTTGCTTTCCGCTATTGACCTTGTCGAGCTGGCGCACAGTTTTTTATAGCCTTTGCGCAGGACGCATTTTTTGGTGACGCTGGCGGTCTGGCGTGACGCGGTTGATTTGCTGCGGCTGGCGGTCGACGTTTTCTTGCTGGGGGTTTTGGCGGCGGTTTTACTTTTGGAATTGACTGCTTTTTTCTTACGCTCCGCGGTCGTGCCCTTGGCCGGATGCGCTTTTGGCGTGGCCGAAGCGTGCGTATGCCCGGAAGCATGCGCCAGCGGCGTAAGTGAAATAGATGTGAAAAGTAATGCACAGAGCGAAATCGCGATTTTGTTAAGACGCGCCACTGAGCACTCCCCTGATTAAATTACAGACATATACAGATGCCTGACGATGAATGACAAACCGCATCGATTCTAAAGCATAAAATCGTGGAGAGTTACTACTCTTTTGTATCTAAAGTCTCGTTTGGTTAACATTTGCAAAAAAATGCTTCCGTCAGCGCCCCTGACGCATGAAAAACGCGCAACGCGTTGCCGCGTATAGCAATAAAATGATATTTTTGAGGCAACTTTGGCCGACAGAAGATAAAATGTGGCAAGTGAAAAAAATGTTATTATCGGTCCTGCGTTCAGGGCGCTACAATGACAAATTACTGCCGTAGAGAAGTTTGAGGAAGCACGACAATGAGCACGACTTTAGAAAAAATCCAACATCAAATCGCTGAAAACCCGATCCTGCTGTACATGAAAGGATCACCGAAACTGCCAAGCTGCGGTTTCTCCGCGCAGGCCGTTCAGGCGCTCTCCGCCTGTGGCGAACGTTTTGCCTACGTCGATATCCTGCAAAACCCGGACATCCGCGCAGAGCTGCCGAAATACGCTAACTGGCCAACCTTCCCGCAGCTGTGGGTAGACGGCGAACTGGTCGGCGGCTGCGACATCGTGATTGAAATGTATCAGCGCGGCGAACTGCAGCAGCTGATTAAAGAAACGGCCGCTAAGTATAAAACTGACGAGCCGAAAGCGGAGTAATTCTGCTGCTATTAAAAAAGCGACTTCCGATGAAGTCGCTTTTTTTTATCGTTTATTCTTCGGCCACCGGTAATGGCCAGCCGCCGAGACGCTTCCAGCGGTTGACGATTTCGCAGAACAGCTGGGCGGTTTGTTCGGTATCGTATAGCGCGGAGTGCGCCTGGGTACCATCAAACGCCATCCCTGCGGCAATACAGGCTTTCGACAGCACCGTTTGCCCCAGCGCCAGGCCGCTCAGGGCCGCGGTATCAAAGGTGACGAACGGGTGGAACGGATTACGTTTCAGCCCTGCGCGCTCTGCCGCCGCCATGGTAAAGCTGTGATCGAACGTGGCGTTATGCGCAACCATGATCGCGCGGCTGCAGTCGCTCTCTTTCATCCCTTTACGGACCATTTTGAAAATCGCGTGCAGCGCATCGTATTCGCTCACCGCGCCGCGTTCGGGGTCGTGGGGGTTAATACCGTTAAAAGCCAGGGCTTCGGGCTGCAGGTTGGCGCCCTCAAAAGGTTCAACATGAAAATGCAGCGTTTCGTCCGGCATCAGCCAGCCTTCTTCATCCATTTTCAACGTAATAGCGGCGATCTCCAGCAGGGCGTCGGTTTTGGCATTAAATCCGGCGGTTTCAACATCGATTACCACAGGATAAAAACCGCGAAAACGGTCGCACAGACCATTAAGTTGAACGTTCTCGGACATCAGATTCTCTTAGCTGGAAAAAAGTAGCGCGCATTATGGCAAATTTTGCCGCGCCTTGCAGCAGGCAGGGGGATAAAACAGCGGGCACCGCGGGTGCCCGAGCAGATTAATTGCCGAGGCCTTTACCGGCGTCTTTCTCTTCGATCAGTTCGATTTTATAACCATCCGGATCTTCGACGAAGGCGATAACGGTGGTACCGCCTTTCACCGGACCGGCTTCACGCGTCACGTTGCCGCCGTTCTGGCGAATACGCTCGCAGGCTTCCGCCGCGTTTTCAACGCTCAGCGCGATATGGCCATAAGCGCTGCCGAGATCGTACTTATCAACGCCCCAGTTGTAGGTCAGCTCAATCACGGCGGTATCGCTCTCTTCGCCGTAACCCACGAATGCCAGCGAGTATTTATACTCCGTGTTTTCGCTGGTGCGCAGCAGTTTCATGCCCAGCACGTTGGTGTAAAACTCAATCGAACGTTGCAGGTCGCCAACGCGCAGCATGGTGTGAAGTAAGCGCATAATGTCCCCTATGCAGTTTATGTTGATACAGCAGAGCGTTGAGTATAGCGGCGATAACCCGCCGCTATCAATGGAGGGATTACAGGGTCGGGTAATCGGTATAGCCTTCCGCGCCGCCGCCGTAGAAGCTTTCCGGACGCTGTGGATTCAGAGCGGCCTTTTTCTGCAGGCGCGCGACCAGATCCGGGTTGGCAATGTAGTCGCGACCGAAGGCCACGGCATCGATCAGGCCTTTACCGATCAGATCGTTTGCCTTTTCGACCGTGTAGGCGCCAGCGCCGATAATGGCGCCGGGGAAACGGTCGCGCACTTTCTGACGGAACTCATCGCTGTACGGCTGGCCGCCGGCCCAGTCCGGCTCGGACATGTGCAGGTAAGCGATGCCGCGTTTGGCCAGCTCTTCGATCAGATAGAGCGCGTCGGCCTCTTCATTCGCACCGTTATCGACGTTCTGGAAGCTGCCAATAGGCGAAACGCGAATACCGATACGGTCGGCGCTCCACTCTTTACTTGCCGCATCAACCACTTCCAGCACCAGGCGCGCGCGGTTTTCCACGCTGCCGCCGTACTGGTCAGTACGGTGGTTGGAAGAGGGGGAAAGGAACTGGTGCAGCAGGTAGCCGTGCGCGGAGTGCAGTTCGACAAGATCAAAACCGGCATCGCGGGCGTTGCCTACCGCCTGACGGAAATCATCAACGATCCCCGGGATCTCATCGGTGTTGAGCGCGCGCGGCATCGAGGTGTCGACGCGAATAGCATGGCCGTTTTCATCGCGCAGCGAGGTACGGGTACCCGCGCTAATGGCCGACGGCGCCACCGGGGCGGCGCCGCCAGGCTGGATGCTGCTGTGCGAAATGCGCCCGGTGTGCCACAGCTGAACGGCAATACGCCCGTTTTCGGCGTGTACGCCGGCGGTGATTTTTTTCCACGCGGCAATCTGTTCCGGGCTGTGCAGACCAGGCGCGCCCGCGTAGCCTTTAGCCTGAGCGGAGATCTGGGTGGCTTCGGAAATAATCAGGCCGGAGCTGGCGCGCTGACGGTAGTATTCACCCATTAGCGGGGTAGGGATATCGCCCGGTTCAATGCTGCGCAGACGCGTCAGCGGAGCCATAAATACGCGGTTGGGCGCGGTTACCGCACCTACTTTCAACGGGGTAAACAACTTTGATTCTGACATAGTGACTCCTGAGTAGACCGGTCGTCTTGAAACTGATGAAATAAAAACGCCTGTTAAACGCCAGGCGCAGCAATAATATTTTTAGCGTGGGCAAGGGCGCTTTCCAGCGGCGTTGCGCTACGCGTAATCTTGGCCTGCAGATTCGCCCCCAGCCACAGGGAGTAGAGCACCTGGGAAAGGGTGAACGCGTCGCCGTCAAACTCAAGGCTGCCTTCCTGACGGCCTTTCTCCAGCGCATCGCCCAGCAGGATAATGATTTGGCTGGCGCCTTTATCCATCGCGGCGCGCATATCTTCCGACAGATCGCAGACCTCCGCCGACAGCTTCACCGTCAGACAGCCGCTAATAATGCCCTGCTGGCAAAATTGCGTCAGCGTATGCTGATAATAGGCCAAAAGGCGATCGCGGTAGTTTCCCTGACCGTGGTCAAAATGCTCCACCAGGCGCTGAAGGTATCCGGCGTAATGATGCTCGAGCAGCGCAACGCCAAAGGCTTCTTTTGAGCGAAAGTAGTGATAGAAAGAGCCTTTCGGCACTTCCGCTGTTTTCAGCAGTTCACTCAGCCCCATGCCGGTAAATCCCCGATGCATGCAGAGCTGCTCGCCGGTGACCAGGATATGTTCGCGGGTGTTGCATTCACTGTGCTTGTTCATAGCGCTCACTGTAATAGACCGATTGGTCTAATGCAAGTCATAATTAAAAATGCCGCCTGGCGCAGAGGGCGATGAACAAAATTTGCGTACGGCGAATGAAACGTCTTCAATAAAGAAAGAGATGAGCGGCAGGAGAGGCGAAGTGGCTGAACAACTGGAGTTCTTCCCGGTGCAAAGTCCGTGCCGGGGGATTTGTCAGTCTGATGAACGTGGCTACTGCCGGGGGTGCATGCGCAGCCGCGACGAGCGTTTCAACTGGCAGAAAATGAACGATGCGCAAAAGCAGGAGGTTCTGCGTCTGTGTCGCCAGCGGCTGCTGCGCAAATTACGCGCGGCTAAGCAGGATAGTGCGGAAGAACCGCAGCAACCCTCACTGTTTTAAGCATAAAATTGCGTATACTCAGGGCACATTTTTGTTGAGGAAGCTGTTATGGTTCAGCGTATTGCTATGGCTCCGCAGGGGCCGGAATTTTCTCGTTTTGTGATGGGCTACTGGCGTTTGATGGACTGGAATATGTCCGCGAAAGCGCTGGTGAGCTTTGTTGAGCAACACCTGGATCTGGGCGTCACCACTATCGATCACGCCGATATTTACGGCGACTATCGCTGTGAGGCGGCGTTTGGCGAAGCGCTAAAGCTGGCTCCGCATCTGCGCAGCCGGATGGAAATCGTCACCAAATGCGGGATAGCCACTAAAGCGCGGGCGGAAAACACCATCGGCCACTATATTACCGACCGCGACCATATCGTTCTCAGCGCCGAACAGTCGCTGCGTAATCTGGCAACCGACCATCTTGATCTGCTGCTAATCCATCGTCCGGACCCGCTGATGGATGCGGATGAAGTCGCGGAGGCGTTCCTTGCCCTCCACCATAGCGGCAAAGTTCGCCACTTCGGCGTATCTAACTTTACTCCCGCCCAGTTTACCCTGCTGCAGTCGCGCCTGCCGTTTACGCTCGCGACCAACCAGGTGGAAATTTCCCCGGTCCATCAGCCGCTGCTGCTGGACGGTACGCTGGATCTGCTTCAGCAGCTGCGTATCCGGCCGATGGCCTGGTCCTGCCTCGGCGGCGGACGTTTATTTAACGATGACAGCTTCCAGCCGCTGCGCGATGAGCTGGCGCGCGTTGCTCAGGAGCTAAATGCGGAGAGCATTGAGCAGGTGGTGTACGCCTGGATCCTGCGTCTGCCATCGCAGCCGTTGCCGATCATCGGCTCAGGCAAAATCGAGCGCGTGCGCTCCGCGGTGATTGCTGAAAAGCTAAACATGAGCCGCCAGCAGTGGTTTCGCATTCGTAAAGCGGCGTTAGGCTACGACGTTCCGTAAACACCGACACCTCAGCAATGGCCTACACTTAGTAGCGATAGAGCCATTAAGGAGGTGTTATGCAACGATGTATTCTCGCCATACTTACCCTGGCCGCGTGCGCAGGCGCGCAGGCGGCCAGTGAAAGCGTCGATATCAATCTTGTTACCAGCCAGAGCGTCGGTCAGGCTATCGGTAGCGTTAAAATCAGCGAAACCGAGAAAGGTCTGGAGTTTACGCCAGACCTGAAGGCGCTGCCTCCCGGCGAGCACGGCTTCCATATCCACGCCAACGGCAGCTGCCAGCCCGCGATTAAAGAGGGCAAAGCCGTCGCCGCTGGCGCAGCCGGCGGGCACTACGATCCGCAAAAAACCGGAAAGCATGAAGGTCCTGACGGCGCCGGGCATCTCGGCGATCTGCCATTCCTGGTGGTCAACAACGACGGTAAAGCCACCCAGCCGGTGGTGGCACCGCGTTTAAAAACGCTGGATGAGGTGAAAGGCAAGGCGCTGATGATTCACGTGGGGGGCGACAATATGTCCGATAGCCCGCAGCCCCTTGGCGGCGGCGGCGAGCGGTTTGCCTGCGGCGTGATTAAGTAGTTCTTTCCGTCAGGGTTCCGGCAATCGGCGCCTGCTCCAGCTGCGACAGCGCGCACCATAGCCGCCAGATAACCGCCGCCAGCTCTTTGGCCGCCGGCTGGTGGTGGTGATTAAGCGCGTCGCAGATGCGCTGCAGCTCCTGGAGCGTAGAGGCGAGCGGGCGCTGCTGTACCCCGCGCTCGCTCATTACATCCCGCAGCAGGCTGATACATAAATCACGCACCTGCGATAGCGGGTCGGAACGGGTTTCCCACTCGCGCAGCTGCCACACCACGTGGGAACAGTTGAGCAACACCACGCCCCAGCGCAGCAGCCAGCGGCGCGCCAGCGCATCCTGGCTATTGCTGAGCTGGCTAATATGGTGGTAAACCAGCGATTCAAATTCGTGCTCGCTGTGCTGCGGGCGGCGGCTGAGCTGGTCAACAAAGTGACGCCGTAACGCACGGATATGGCGGCGGCTTTTACGCGCGTCCGAACCCGGGCTGATAATGGCGAACGCCAGCCAGGCGAGGCCTACGCCAATGATTTTCCCCAGATTATCGTTAAGAAACGACGCGTAGTCGTAGACCGGCGGGTTGGTGACCGAAATAAACGACCCCATAAAGACAATCAGCTGACCCCATAGTCCGGCGAGCTTAGGCATCTGTAGCTTCAGCAGCTGCATGGTCGTCAGCAGCGGAAACAGGAACAACAGAAACTGCCATAAATCGGTGATCTGCACCATCAGGCCAAACTTCACAACAAAGCTAAAGAGCGAAAGCAGGATCAGGGTGCGCATCAACAGCGTTAAGGACTTAAACGGTGAAGGAGAGACCGAATAGAGGACGCAGCAGATAGCCGCCAGGGTCAGAGCTGCGGCGCAGGCCTGCCACTGGGTGCTAATTCCCCATGCGCCGACCATTACCAGCGCGCAGAAAGTGCGAACGCCGTTCCACAAGGCTTCGGCCTGGTCGGTATGGCGGGCCAGCGCTGGCGCGGAAGGCACGTTAAATTCAGTCACCGCGGTGGCGTTTTCGATGCGCGTGAGCCAGCGGCTGCTCACCAGGTAGAGACGACAAAAGTAGCGCAGACGCTTCCAGAAGGCGATATGCCGGTAATCAGCATCCGCGGGCGGCGCCAGCGGGGCGATGATGCGGGCGACGCTCAAGGCATCGGCGTTTGTATACGCTAATTCGTTAAGCAGTGACTCCAGAATCTCGCGGGTGCGGGCGGGCGCGGTGGGCCAGTTGAGCAGCATCCGCCGCAGGCTCGAAATCACGCTGGTCATTCGCAGCTGCTGATGCAGCAGATAGTTCAGCAGCGGGTTTTGCCGACGAAAGCGATAGTGGCTCCAGAAGGCCTGGATACGCAGCAAATTCATGGTCAGGATTTGCCCAATCACGCTCTCGTGCGCGGTGCGGATCGCATCGGTAGTTTCCGGCACCCACAGCAGGCTGGCGTGTTCCAGCAGGCGCGCGTGCATGTTTTTCAGCGCCGTCAGCAGCGTAGCGCCATCGGACGTGCTCGGTAAAATCATCATCATCAGCCCGCCGCACAAAATACCGACGATAACCTCGCAGACGCGCGACTGGGCGATAGTCCACAGTTCGTTGGCGTCAGTGATATTGATAACCGGAAAAGCGATGATCGCGCAGGTATAGCCCGCGAGCTGGAAAGCGTAGGCGACGTTATTGGTGAACATCGCGCAGGCCCAGGTACAGAGGGCTATCCACGCTGAAATGCTGAAGAGAAACAGCCACGGATCGTTGAGCGTGTGCCCGGCCAGCAGCAGCGCCGCGCAGGCGCCGAGCAGGCTGCCGGCAATACGCCCGAAGCTTTTGCTGATCACGCCGCCGACGGTGGGAAAGCTGACCACCGCGGCGGAGGTCATTGCCCAGTAGGGTTCGTCAAGATTCAGCCAGTAGGCGACGCTCAGCGCCAGGCACATGGCAATCCCGTTGCGCAGGGCATAGCGCCACTGCGGACGGCTGGCCTTAATCCACGGGAGCGCGCGCCACGACAGGGCCTGCAGCTTCATTACTGCGCGCCGATGGCAACGGTACAGGTGGTACCGGAGACCAGGGTGGTATCCGGCGGCAGATGGTCAAACTCAATGCGTACCGGGACGCGCTGAGCAAGGCGGACCCAGGGAATATTCGGTTTAATATTCGCCACTAGCCCGCCGCTGCTCTCCACGCTCTGGTCGACTATCGCGCGTCCGATGCTGCCAACGTGACCCTGTAACTTTTGCTTGCTGCTATAAAGAATAATCTGCGCGCTATCGCCGGGACGAATATGACGCAGTTTCGTTTCTTCAAAATAACCCACCACGTAGAAGGAGTGGCTGTCGACGAGGGCGAAAACCGGGTGGCCAACGGCGGCGTAGTCGCCAACGCGGGTCGAGAGATTGGTGACCCAGCCGTCAACCGGCGCTTTGATTTCCGTCTGCGTGAGCTGCCATTGGGCATGATCGAGCGTGGCCTGCGCCACGCCAACCACCGCCTTAGCGGCTTCGAGGTTGGTCGTCGCGGTATTCAGCGCGGTATTGGCGTTTTCTAAATCTTCTGCTGAGATGAAATTCTGGGAAAGATGACGCCGGCGGTTAGCATCGCTGGCGGCTTTTTTCTGTTCCGCCTGCGCGCGGGCGACTTCTGCTTTGGCTTTAGCGAGCTGCGCGCGGGCGTTGAGCAGGGCAATTTTATACGGCGTGTCGTCGATTCTGAACAGCACCTCTCCGGCCTTCACCAGCTGGTTATCGCGCACGTTTAGCTGCAGGATGCTGCCGGAAACCTGCGGCGTAACGCCAACCTGTTCGGCGCGCACCTTGCCGTCGCGGGTCCACGGGGATTGCGTGTAGTAATTCCAGACCAGCCAGGCGGCAATAATGGCCAGCGCGGCGACCAGCAGCGTGGATAAGTATTTTAGTTTCTTCATGGAATGAACATTACCAGATAGTCAGTAAAACCAGCGCCAGACAGACGGAAAGCGCAAAGAAGGAGAGGTCCATTAACAGGGGATGCCAGATCTCGCCTGCGTACATCCAGTCCCGCAGCTGGCGATGGACAATCAGCCAGATAAAAAAGCCCAGCAGAACCGCTTTAAAGACAGGAGGGAAATAGACAGAAGCGCCGAACACCAGGTCCTGGAGCGACAATCCGGCAGTGTTAAGACTCAGTTTCACAAGCAAAAATCCTTTGCCGTTGCAGGAAGAATGTTCAGGTGATGCGATTATTCACATTGTAAATCATTGTTCTGATTCTAGTGAATCAGGTAATTCATTTGTTTTGGTAATTTAAATGCTGCACACTATTCTAAAATCAGTATAATAACTTAGCAAGCTAATTATAAGGAGATGAAATTGGAATCGCCACTTGGTTCTGATCTGGCACGTTTGGTACGCGTCTGGCGCGCGCTAATCGACCATCGCCTGAAACCTCTGGAGTTAACGCAGACGCACTGGGTCACGCTGCATAACATTCACCAGCTGCCGCCTGAACAGTCGCAGATTCAGCTGGCGAAAGCCATTGGTATTGAGCAGCCGTCGCTGGTTCGCACGCTCGACCAGCTGGAGGAGAAAGGGCTTATTTCTCGCCAGACCTGTGCAAACGATCGGCGGGCAAAACGTATCAAGCTTACGGAAAAGGCCGAGCCTCTGATCAATGAAATGGAAGAGGTTATTGGCAAAACGCGTGATGAGATTCTGGCAGGCGTTTCCAGAGAAGAAGTGGAAACGTTGCTTAATTTAATTCGTAAACTTGAACACAACATCCTCGATCTCCAGGCAAAAGATTGACCTTAACGGGGCCTTGAAGAAACTCAAGGCCTCTTTTTTATCTATTCATGCCATACCACAACGCGGTTACGACCGCTGTTTTTCGCCTCGTACATCGCGGTATCCGCGCGCTTAACGCACTCTTCTGCCGAAACACGCGTATCCTGCGTCGTGAAAACCCCCATGCTGATAGTCATTCTTTCGGGTAATCCTTCCTGCTTCTCGCTAACGGAGAGGCGGATGCGTTCGGCGACAGCCAGCGCTTCCTTTGCGCCGATATTGACCAGCAGCAGGGCAAACTCTTCCCCGCCGATACGCGCGGCGGCATCGTCCTGGCGCACGTTGTTCTGCAACACGCTGGCAGCAAATTGGATCACCTTATCGCCCTGCACGTGACCGTAGGTGTCGTTGATGCGCTTGAAGCGATCGAGGTCGCAGACGATCACCGATAGCGGTTGTGAAGCGGAAACCTTCGGCAATCGTTGATTCAGGGTGTCATAAAAATAGCTGCGGTTATACAGCCGGGTCAGGGGATCGCGAATCGAGTTCTGGTAAGAGCGGACGTATCTTTCGTTCGATTCGCGATAGAGCATAAAAACATCGCACAGCAGGACTAAAATCAGAAACAGGGTGCTAAGCGTTTCAAAGAATCGCGCCTGGTTCCAGGCGTGACTGCTATCACCTGCGGTTGAGAGTAGAACCATTAACGTAAATATATAGGCGGTACAAAAAAAGGCCCCGCTGTACCAGAATATATTACGCAATTGAGTCAGGCTAATCAGTAAAATCAGCGTTACTGACCATATGATAATTAATAACCAGCCAATACGATTATGCCACAGCGGCGTAAAAGTGTAGGTCAGATTGTCAAGGAATTCAATACTCAACAGCGGGGAGTTGCTGGAATGAATCCACGATAATATAAGCACTGCGGCAATAAAAACAAAGCAACCTGTCAGTACCGTTCGGTGAATTTTACCTGAGCTAAGGGTGATGTTGCGAAAACGGTATAAAACAATCGATGTTATAAATAAAATGGCCATCATCACGTTGCGGAAAAAATAAAAAATCAGCGCGTCATTTTGGTTAATGGCGCGACCCTGTCCGCAAATCAACCAGTCGGGATAGCTGCCTATCGTTCCCAGCATCAGCATGGCCGAGCAGGCAAAGGCGAAGGTAATCGGAACCAGGTACAGCCGTTTTTTATCGCACAGATATTTCATTCCCATAAAACAGGCAATCATAATATGAAAAGTCATCAGCGAAATCGTCAGTACAGGAAAAAGCATGGATGATGTTGTAGGTATACGATGAATTAACGAGTCGCTGAGGTAATTAAGCGTGGTAATCGCAAGGATACACACGGCAGCGTAAAGAAATATCCGTTGGGGTAAGCTTTTTATATTAGCGCGCATAGTCAACATCCCTGAAAAATGCGAGGATAAACGACGATGTTGTCGTAAATGATTTAAATAGTACTCATTGAAGATTACTTGATGGCAGCAGGGGGGATATTGCGCGGGCGCAAAGAGTTGAGGTGCGGCAGGAAAATATAAATATATTTATATCGTTTATTTATGTTGGTAAATGATACATCTTTTATATAAATAAGCGGCCCGTCAGGGCCGCAGGGATAAGGTTTAGCGTGGGGATACCGTAACCTGGCTGCCGCTGCCGGCAATGGCCACGCGCTGGCCAACCGAGAACGGCGTGCTGCCTTGCTTCTGCACCACCATGATGGTGTTACCGTCATCTTTGCGGATTTCCAGTTCAACGCCCTGGGTTTTGTTCATCGCACCCTGTACGCCCTGACCGGCTACGCCGCCGGCGACAGCGCCTGCCGCCGTTGCCAGTGAGCGGCCCGTGCCGCCGCCAATGGTGTTACCCAGGAAGCCGCCGAGAACCGCGCCGCCGATGGCGCCGATAGCATTGCTGTCATCTCCGCCCTGAATCTGCACCGCGCGGGTATGGACAATAGTGCCGTAGGTCACGCTCTGGACCTGTTTGGCTTCGGATGCGGAGTAAACATCGCCGGACAGACCGCTGCTGCTGACGCAGCCTGCAAGCGTAAAACCAATCATCGAGACAGCCAAAACACGTAAAATCATTTATGAATCTCCTGTTCACCAAGAAGCGTTCTGTTGAACTTCCTTGTAGCCAATTATATGGCATTTAAGCGTCTGCTGGCATAGCAGATGCAGTGACTATACAAAAAATAATAATCAGAGTCGTCTCAACCTAAACTAAACACAAGTTCTTTACCCTACGAACGACAGCGCTGCTTGTATTGTTAAAAAGTATTATAGCAGCATAGCATTGCCCCCTCGTTTATGGTGGAGTGTGGGGATATACGAGAGTCATGGAATGAAGGAAAGCGTATGAAATCAGGCCGCTTTATCGGCGTAATGTCCGGCACCAGCCTTGATGGTGTTGATGTTGTCCTCGCAGCAATTAATGAAAATATGGTCGCCCAGCAGGCCAGCCTGACCTATCCCATCCCCATTGCTATTAAAGAAGACATTCTGGCCATCTGTCAGGGCCAGCAGCTTACGCTATCGCAGCTGGGGCGGCTTGATACGCGTCTGGGACGGCTGTTTGCCGATGCGGTTCAGGCGTTGATGACGCAGGAAAAGTTACAGGCGGCGGACATTATCGCCATCGGCTGCCATGGCCAAACGGTCTGGCATGAGCCTACGGGCGACGCGCCGCATACCCTACAGATTGGCGACAATAACCAGATTGCCGCGCGTACCGGCGTGACGGTCGTCGGCGACTTTCGTCGTCGCGATATGGCGCTCGGCGGGCAGGGCGCGCCGCTGGTTCCGGCGTTCCACCACGCGCTGCTGGCGCATCCGGTAGAGCGTCGAATGGTTCTTAATATTGGCGGTATCGCCAACCTCTCCCTGCTGGCGCTGGGGGTACCGGTGCGCGGCTACGACACCGGGCCTGGTAACATGCTGATGGACGCGTGGATCTGGCGACAGTGTGGTAAACCCTACGATAAAGACGCGCAGTGGGCCAGCGAGGGTAAAGTGGTGCTGCCGCTGCTGCAGGATATGCTAAGCGATCCGTGGTTTGCGCTACCGGCGCCGAAGAGTACCGGTCGCGAATACTTTAACTACGGCTGGCTATCGCAGCATCTGGCGCGTTATCCGGGGCTTCGCGCCCAGGACGTGCAGACCACCCTGGCGGAGCTGACCGCCGTCAGCATCAGTGAACAGGTGCTGCTCAGCGGGGGATGCGAACGTCTGCTGGTCTGCGGCGGCGGCGCGCGTAATCCGCTGCTGATGGCGCGTCTGGCGGCGCTGCTGCCGGGAACGGAAGTGTCGACCACCGATGAGGCGGGGATCAGCGGTGATGATATGGAGGCGCTGGCTTTCGCATGGCTGGCGTGGCGGACGCTTGCCGGATTACCCGGTAATCTCCCTTCGGTAACCGGCGCGTCGCAGGCTTCCGTGCTTGGCGCGATTTTCCCGGCAAATCCGCCGCAAAATCAGAGTTAACTGAAATCACCCGCGCCGGTTTCTTCGTAGACTGGACAGCGTTGAGGGAGGGCGTTATGCCTTCCCGGACCGGGAAAGTCGAAGGCAAATTAATGAAAAAAATACTTATTCTTGCGGTACCTTTTATGCTCGCGGGCTGTAGCTACTACAATCAGTTTGTCGAGCGGATGAATACGGACACACTGGAGTACCAGTGCGACCAGAAGCCGTTGACCGTCCATCTTAATCATACTCGCCAGCAGGTCAGCTTTATCTACGATAACCAGCAGCTCAACTTGCAGCAGGGGTTATCCGCATCCGGAGCGCGCTATACCGACGGCGTTTACGTCTTCTGGTCGAAGGGTGATAACGCGACGGTCTATAAACGCGACCGTATCGTGCTGGAAAACTGTCAGCTGCAAACCGCCAAACGTTGAGATTTCGGTCATGGGGGCGCACAATGACGCTACCCTTTGATTATTGTCTCAATTGCCATGTCTGATAACGACGAATTGCAGCAAATCGCGCACCTGCGCCGCGAGTACACCCGTGGCGGCCTGCGTCGCCACGACCTTCCCGCCGAACCTCTGGCGCTATTTGAACGCTGGCTGCGTCAGGCCTGCGATGCGAAGCTCGCCGATCCAACGGCGATGGTGGTCGCCACCGTTGATGAAAACGCCCAGCCTTACCAGCGCATCGTTTTGCTTAAGCACTATGATGAAAAAGGCCTGGTGTTTTACACCAACCTTGGCAGCCGCAAAGCCCACCAGATTGAAAAAAATCCCCGCATCAGCCTGCTGTTCCCATGGCATATGCTGGAGCGCCAGGTGATGGTTATCGGCAAAGCAGAACGCCTTTCAACGCTGGAAGTGGTTAAATATTTCCACAGCCGTCCGCGCGATAGCCAGATTGGCGCCTGGGTGTCGCAGCAGTCCAGCCGTATCTCGGCGCGCGGCATCCTTGAGAGTAAGTTCCTCGAGCTTAAGCAAAAGTTCCAGCAGGGCGAAGTTCCTCTGCCGAGCTTCTGGGGCGGATTCCGCGTCAGCATCGAGCAGATGGAGTTCTGGCAGGGCGGCGAGCATCGTCTGCACGATCGTTTTCTCTACCAGCGGCAAAACGGCGGCTGGCAAATCGACCGACTGGCGCCATAAAGCACGCAAAAATGTTGTGTTAAGCGCTGGTGCATCGTGGCCCGGCGCTTTATTCTATACGCTTCATTTTTCAAGCTGCATCTTTGTTAGCCGCGCCTGTCTGGCTCTGTCGCTTACCTGAGTAAGTTCCCTGGGCTTTTACATGCTTGCCGCCGCGATGCAGCTTGAATAATTTTGCGTAGATGTTTTTTTTCGCGTCTGGCGAAAAGTCGTGTACCGGCAGAGGTGCAGTCGTTTATAGATGGAGAATTTGATGGCAAGCAGTAACTTGATTAAACAATTGCAGGAGCGGGGGCTGGTAGCCCAGGTGACGGACGAGGAAGCGTTAGCAGAGCGACTGGCGCAAGGCCCGATCGCGCTCTATTGCGGCTTCGACCCTACCGCCGACAGCTTGCACTTGGGGCATCTTGTTCCATTGTTATGCCTGAAACGCTTCCAGCAGGCTGGCCACAAGCCGGTTGCGCTGGTCGGCGGCGCGACGGGGCTGATTGGCGACCCGAGCTTTAAAGCCGCTGAGCGTAAACTGAACACTGAAGATACCGTGCAGGAGTGGGTGGATAAAATCCGCAAACAGGTCGCGCCTTTCCTCGACTTTGATTGCGGGGATAACTCGGCCATTGCCGCGAATAACTACGACTGGTTTGGCAGCATGAACGTGCTGACCTTCCTGCGTGATATCGGCAAGCACTTCTCTGTAAACCAGATGATCAACAAAGAAGCGGTGAAGCAGCGTCTCAACCGCGACGACCAGGGCATCTCTTTTACCGAGTTCTCCTACAACCTGCTGCAGGGTTACGACTTTGCCTGCCTGAACAAGCTGCACGGCGTGGCGCTGCAAATCGGCGGTTCTGACCAGTGGGGCAACATTACCTCCGGTATCGACCTGACCCGTCGTTTGCACCAGAACCAGGTCTTTGGCCTGACCGTACCGCTGATCACCAAAGCCGACGGCACCAAATTTGGTAAAACTGAAGGCGGCGCGGTGTGGCTGGATCCGAAGAAAACCAGCCCGTACAAGTTCTACCAGTTCTGGATCAACACCGCGGATGCTGACGTTTATCGCTTCCTGAAGTTCTTCACCTTTATGGACATGGCTGAAATCAACGCCCTGGAAGAAGAAGACAAAAACAGCGGTAAAGCGCCGCGCGCCCAGTATGTGCTGGCCGAGCAGGTGACCCGTCTGGTGCACGGCGAAGAAGGACTGGTGGCGGCAAAACGCATTACCGAGAGCCTGTTCAACGGTAACCTGAGCGATTTGAGCGAAGCCGATTTCGAGCAGCTGGCGCAGGATGGCGTGCCGATGATCGAAATGGAAAAGGGTGCCGATCTGATGCAGGCGCTGGTGGATTCTGAGCTGCAGCCGTCCCGCGGCCAGGCGCGTAAAACCATCGCCTCCAACGCGGTGACCATTAACGGCGAAAAACAGTCCGACCCGGAATATGTGTTTGTCGATGGCGACCGCCTCTTCGGGCGCTACACCTTACTGCGCCGCGGTAAGAAAAATTACTGTCTGGTCTGCTGGAAGTAATTGCGTAAAGGCAGGGGCGTGGGAAACCGCGCCCCTTATTTTTTGCTCTCAGGTAATCAAGATGAAGAATATCCTCGCCATCCAGTCCCACGTTGTGTTTGGCCATGCGGGCAACAGCGCCGCTGAATTTCCGATGCGCCGCCTTGGCGCCAACGTCTGGCCGCTTAACACCGTACAATTCTCCAACCATACCCAATACGGAAAGTGGACCGGCTGCGTCATGCCGCCGGCGCATTTAACGGAGATTGTGCAGGGGATAGCCGATATTAACCAGCTGCAGCGCTGCGACGCGGTATTAAGCGGATACCTGGGGTCGGCGGAGCAGGGCGAACATATTCTTGGCATCGTGCGTCAGGTGAAAAGCGCCAATCCGGCCGCGAAATATTTCTGTGACCCGGTGATGGGGCATCCTGAAAAGGGCTGCATCGTGGCGCCTGGCGTCGCGGAGTTTCACGTGCGCTATGCGCTGCCGGCGAGCGATATTATTGCGCCAAACCTGGTTGAGCTGGAGATCCTCTGCGGGCACCCGGTGGCAAACGTTAACGAAGCGGTTTTGGCCGCCCGCGAGCTGATTGCTCAGGGGCCGGAAGTGGTGCTGGTGAAGCATCTCTCACGCGCCGGGCTGAGCATGGATCGTTTTGAAATGCTGCTGGTCACCGGGCAAGAGGCCTGGCACATCAGCCGTCCGCTGGTGGATTTTGGCATGCGCCAGCCGGTGGGCGTCGGCGATGTCACCAGCGGGCTGCTGCTGGTTAAGCTGCTGCAGGGCGCGAGTTTGCGCGATGCGCTGGAGCACGTCACCGCCGCGGTGTATGAAATCATGCTGGCGACAAAAAATATGCAGGAGTATGAGCTACAGGTTGTGGCGGCTCAGGATCGTATTGCCCAGCCGGAGCACTACTTCAGCGCCACGCAGCTTTAAGAGGCGTGAGAACAACTTGCCCGACCTGCGTCGGGCAAGGATCGGCGTTACTTCAGCCCTTCAGCCTCGAGGGCGGCGGCTACGGCAGGCCGCGCGGCAACGCGCTTCATCCAGACCGCAATATTGCTATAGCCTGCCATATCCAGCTTCACGGCGTACGCCCAGCGCAGCACGGTGAACAGGTAGCCATCGGCGATAGTGAAACGGTGCCCGTTAATCCACTCTTTATCTTCCAGGCATTCGTTAACGTACTGCATTTTTTTGTCCAGCAGCGCGCGAGCGACAGGTTTGTAATCCTCCGGCGTATCAGGACGAAACAGCGGGGTAAAACCTTTATGCAGTTCCGTCGCCACGTAGTTTAGCCACTCCAGCGTCTGATAGCGCGCGATGCTTCCCACCGGTGCCAGCAGCTGGCGATCCGGCACGCGATCGGCGATATATTGCATAATGGCCACACCTTCCGTCAGCAGCACATCATCGTCCAGCAGCAGCGCCGGCACCTGACCTTTCGGGTTTACCAGCAGATAATCATCCCCGTTTTCGAGACGTTTTTTCATCACGTCAACGCCCTGCAGGGTGAAGTCCAGGCCGCTCTCGCGTAGCGCGATATGCGAAGCAAGAGAACAAGCGCCGGATTTGTAGAACAGTTTCATCGGTAACTCCTCGTGGCTGCGGTTTTCTGTATGTTAGTCCGCCCAGGGGCAAAAAAAAACCGCTAACAGCGCGTTAGCGGTTTAAATTTATGGGTTTTCCCGGGGAGCTTAGGCCGTAGCGGTATCGCGGGCTTTTGCCGTTTTATCATCGTCCTGGGTCATGCGGTTCAGCTTAGGCGCCGTCAGCAGCATCAGGATGGCGATAATGCCGGTGGCGACACCAATATGCAGGAATACGCGACCGTAAACTTCTAGCGACATCAGCGGGTCAGTCACGTTATCCGGCACCGCCATCATGTTCGCGACGTAGCCGCCGATCAGGTTGGCGCCAGCGGTAGTCAGGAACCAGCTGCCCATGATGAAGCCCATCAGACGCTGAGGAACCAGTTGCGCAACCATCGCCAGACCCAGGCCGGAGATCATCAGTTCACCGATACTTTGCAGGCCGTAGCTGATAACCAGCCAACTGACGTTCACGATACCCGCGTCGCTGGCAAACTTAGCGCCCAGCGGCAGTACGAGGAAGGCGCCGGAACAGAGGACCATACCAATAGCAAACTTCATCGGCATCGGCAGGGTATCGCCCATTTTGTTGTAGATAGCGGCCAGAATCGGGCTACCGATAATGATCCAGAATGGGTTCAGCGCCTGGTACTGCTCAGGCTCGAAAGCGATGCCAAGCAGAGAGTGTTCAACGTTGCGAATCGCAAAGAAGTTAAGGGAGGTCGGCATCTGGCTGTACAGAACAAAGAAGATAATCGCCTGCAGCATCAGGATGAACGCGACGATCATTTTGCGCCGCGCGGCGCCCTGCATCGCGAAGGCTTCTTTAGCGAAGATAACGATAATACCCAGCGCAACCACGCCCAGCGCCATACGTGCAACACCCTGGTTGTGCAGCAGCCAGGTTGCAATCGCGATGAGAACCACCACGCCAACGATTGTCGCCAGCAGCTTGCCTACCTGCAGCGGGGCGAAGTCAGGCTTCGAGCCGTACTGTTTAACCCAGCGCTGGCAGAAAGTGAAGTTGACAATGGTGATCACCAGGCCGACAAAGCTCAGGGCGAAAGCGACGCTCCAGCCGAACTTCGCCGCCAGCCACGGCGTGGCCAGCATAGAGAAGAAGGAACCGATGTTGATGGACATATAGTACATGGTAAATGCACCGTCCAGACGCGGGTCGTTCTTTTCATAGCAGGTTGAGAGCAGGGAAGAGGGGTTAGCCTTAAACAGGCCGTTACCGACGGCAATCGTCGCCATACCTATATAGACGATGCCCGCATCGTGCCCGGACCACGCTACCAGGCCATAGCCGATGGCCAGAACAATGGCACCGAGCATAATGACGCGCTTGGTGCCCAGCACCTTGTCGCCCAGCCAGCCGCCAATCGCCACCAGGCCGTAGACCAGGGCGCTAAAGGAGGAGAACAGGGTGATAGAATCCGCTTCTGACATACCCAGCTGTTTAACCAGGTAAACGGCCATGATCCCTTGCAGGCCGTAGAAACCAAAACGCTCCCATAGCTCAATCGAGAAGATGAGATAGAACGATCGTGGTTGTTTGAAAGCGTTCAAGCTGACGCTTTCTGTTGGTTTATTGTTTGCAGTCGACACAAATACCTCTTTTTTTACATCCCATATTAACGGGGGGTGCTCGGGGCGCAATCTTCTCAGACCGCCGCCTTTATAGTTATTCTGGAGGGAAAACGGCAGGTAATGTTCACTATCCTGTCCCTTCAGGCAATAGCTTTGCAATAATCTGTTACACATATTTTGTGCGGAATAATACACCGCATACACAAATGTTATTCAGAGTTAAATTTCAAGCTTTGGTGAATGGGAGCGTTTTTATCTGCCGCAATGGAAAATTTTTCGTATAATGGCGATATGTTCTGCTGAGTGCGCTTGCATCCAGTGATATAGCCCATAATCCTAAAAATTGATGGGTTATTGTGTTGGTATTTAAGTTGAGGGTATTTGAATCAGCAGGTTTGGGTACAATTACGTTAACAATTAACCAACAACAAAATGACCAGGTGATCCTGATCACAAATGTATAGAAATTTTGACTCTAAAAAAAATGAATACCCTGGATGATGATTATATAACCGCATAATCACCCGCAGCCGGGGCAAAACCATGGCGTGAATGTCGATAAAGCCGGGGGAGGCAGAGTCATCTCTTTGGGAGGACAATGACTCTGCGCGTCGTCAGGAATAGACCTTCTCTTTATACTCGCAAAGATCTTCTATCAGGCAGGAGCCGCAGCGCGGTTTACGGGCAATACACGTATAACGACCATGCAGGATTAACCAGTGATGGCAGTCGACTTTAAATTCCGCCGGAACCACCTTTAACAGCTTTTCTTCCACCTGTTCCACGTTTTTACCGGGCGCAAATTGTGTTCGATTACAAACGCGGAAGATATGCGTATCGACGGCGATTGTCGGCCAGCCGAAGGCGGTATTCAGCACCACGTTTGCCGTTTTGCGTCCCACGCCGGGAAGCGCCTCAAGGGCCGCCCGATCTTCCGGAACTTCGCCATTGTGCTGTTCAAGCAGGATCCGGCAGGTCTTGATAACGTTTTCGGCTTTACTGTTAAACAGACCGATGGTTTTGATATACGCCTTCACGCCCTCAACGCCCAGCGCCAGCATGGCTGCTGGCGTATTGGCGACCGGATAGAGTTTTGCCGTGGCTTTGTTGACGCTGACGTCGGTGGCCTGCGCCGAGAGCAGAACGGCGATCAGCAGTTCAAACGGCGAGTTAAAATGCAGCTCCGTGGTGGGGTGCGGGTCGTTATCCCTGAGCCTGGTGAGGATCTCCAGGCGTTTACTCTTATTCATCCTATGCTTTTCCCGTCACATCAGACGGCGCAATGAGATCGGCTTGCGCCGCTTTGGCTTTGCGCTGTTTGCTACGTTCATCGATGAGGTATTTTACCGCCAACATCATGCCGAGGCCAATAAATGCGCCCGGTGGCAGCATCGCCAGCAGGAACGGCGTATCGGTATGGAATACTTCAATGCGCAGAACTTTAGCCCAGCCGCCGAGCAGGCTATCGGCACCGTCAAACAGGGTGCCGTTGCCGAGGATTTCGCGCATCGAACCGAGCACAAACATTGCGCATGTCGCCCCCATCCCGATGGAGAATCCATCCAGCGCCGAGAGCGCCGGGCCTTTTTTCGCCGCAAAGGCTTCCGCGCGGCCAACCACGATACAGTTGGTGACGATCAGCGGGATAAAAATCCCCAGAGACTGATAAAGGCCGAAAGCGTAGGCGTTAATCAGCATCTGCACGACGCTCACTACCGACGCGATGATCATCACGTAAATCGGGATACGGATTTCCGTCGGCGTCCAGCGACGCAGGCTGGAAATGGTCAGGTTCGTCAGGGTCAAAACCAGCGTCGTCGCCAGCCCAAGACCGAGAGCGTTGGTGGCGGTAGAAGTCACGGCGAGCAGGGGACACATCCCCAGCAGCTGAACCAGCGCGGAGTTGTTTTTCCACAACCCCTGAACAATAACGTCTTTAACTTCGCTCATGGTCTAGTCTCCACAGGGAGTGAATGCGGAAATCTGCGCGGGCAGCGTTTGGGCGTACAGGCCCGCGCGTTTGACGGCGTTGACCACCGCGCGAGGGGTAATGGTGGCCCCGGTAAACTGGTCGAAATCGCCGCCGTCTTTTTTCACGGCCCAGTGGCTGTCGTCTTGCCCATGGATCGTTTTACCGGCAAAGAGGGTGATCCAGTCGGAAATTCGGAGCTCGATTTTGTCGCCCAGGCCCGGCGTCTCATGATGTTCGGTAACGCGGGTACCCAGCACGGTGCCTTTAAAATCGGCGGCTACCAGCAGCTGAATGGCGCCGGAATAGCCGTCCGGCGCGGTAGCTTCCATCACCGCAGCAACCGGCTTCTCGCCGTCCTGCGCGATCCATACCTTGTGCTGGCCCTTGCCCAGCTCCGGCGCGCTAACCTGATAACAGCTTTTCAGCAAATCGTTATTGTAGAGAGCGGCTGGCATCACCTGGTCGAATAGGGCTTTTTGCTGCTGGGCGGCCTGGTCTTCAATGGTACTTTTGGTCAGCTCGTTAATCGCCGCCGTCAGCCCGGTAGAACCTGCGGCGAAGAGTGCCAGCGTGATACCGTGTTTGCGCATGCTTTGTAACATGTTCGGGTCCTCAGCGGTGGCCGTACGCGCGCGGGCGCGTGTAGTAATCGATCAACGGAACGGTGATATTGGCCAGCAGGACGGCAAAGGCCACGCCATCCGGGTAGCCGCCAAAGCTGCGAATCAACCATACCAGTAATCCCGCCAGCGCGCCGAAGATCAGGCGTCCGCGATTGGTGGTGGAGGCGGTCACCGGGTCCGTCAGGATAAAGAAGGCGCCGAGCATGGTGGCGCCGGAAAGCAGATGCATCTGCGGCGAGGCGAGGCTTTCCGGGGAGAACAGCCATCCCAGGGTGGCGCAAACGGCGAGGCTCAGCAGGAAGCTCAGCGGAATATGCCAGCGGATAGCCTTCTGCCACAGCAGGAACAGACCGCCCGCGAGCCAGGCCACGTTCACCCACTGCCAGCCGAGACCGGCGAGCTCGCCGCCGTAGATTGGATACTGCAGGATCTCGCCAACCGGATGGCCGGCGTGAAGCGACGTTTTAAAGGTATCCAGCGGCGTGGCCTGACTGATACCGTCAATGCCAATTCGCAGGCTATTCATGTCCCCACCGGTCGCCGTATGGCCGGTGAAAATCATCCGCAGCGCGTCGCTAAAACCTGGAACATGGGCGGCTATTTCATGGGGCGGAAGCCAGGAGGTCATCTGCACCGGGAAAGAGATCAGTAGCACCACGTAGCCAATCATTGCCGGGTTAAAAGGATTGTGACCCAGTCCACCGTACAGCTGTTTGGCGATAATCACCGCAAACGCAGTGCCCAACACGACCATCCACCACGGGGCGAAAGGCGGGATACTGACGGCCAGCAGCAGGCCGGTGAGCAGCGCTGAGTTATCGGCGAGGATCGCGGGAATATTTTGTTTGCGCAGTCTAAGGATGGCCGCTTCGGCCCCCCACGCCGTGAGGGCGGCAAGGATAATCTGCAACACGGTACCCCAGCCGAAAAACCAGGTCTGCACCACGATGCCGGGTACCGCGGCGAGCAGCACCAGCAGCATAATCCGCGAAGTCTGGCGCTGATTGTGGGTATAAGGGGAACTTGCGATTCTGAAAACCATTTAATCCTCGTTAACTGCCTGCCGGGATGCTTTCCGGGCCTGAACGCGGGCGATTGCTTCAGCGACTGCCGCTTTGCGGGCGTCGTCATTGGCTGCCGACGGGGGAACTGCTTGTTGCTGTTGTTCTGCTTTGCGCGCTTTCGCTCGGGCGATAGCGGCCTCAACGGCGGCCCTGCGCGGATCGGCGGCTATCGGTTGTTCGGCGGCGGCATTTACTGCCGGAGCCGTCTGCTGTTCTGCTTTACGCGCTTTCGCTCGGGCGATAGCGGCCTCAACGGCGGCTTTGCGCGGATCGGCGGCTATCGGTTGTTCGGCGGCGGCATTTACTGCCGGAGCCGTCTGCTGTTCTGCTTTACGCGCTTTCGCTCGGGCGATAGCGGCTTCAACGGCGGCTTTGCGCGGATCGGCGGCTGCCGGTTGTCCGGCGGCGGCATCTACCGCGGGAGCCGTCTGCTGTTCAGCTTTACGCGCTTTCGCTCGGGCGATCACGGCTTCAACGGCGGCTTTGCGCGGATCGGCGGCGGCATCTACCGCCGGAGCCATCTGCTGTTCAGCTTTACGCGCTTTCGCTCGGGCGATCGCGGCTTCAACGGCGGCTTTGCGCGGATCGGCCGCGGCATCTACCGCCGGAGCCGTCTGCTGTTCGGCTTTGCGCGCCCGCGCCTCGGCCTTGCGGGCTTCGCGGGCGGCAATGGCTTCGCTGTTATCCGGTTTGGCGCCGGAGAGCACGATAATCGGCTGCGCCGCGTCACGCTGTTTTTCACGCACCCGGGCAAGGGCGGCGTTAATGGCGTCCTGATCTTTCGCCGCAGGCTGGACCGCGGCCTGCTTATGACGCTCCAGACGCGCCGCTTTATCGCGCTCCAGGCGAGCCTGACGCGCCTCAAAGCGAACTTTGGCCTCCGCGGCGCGTTTCTCTTCTTGCGCGATCGCGGAGATCTCGGCTTTCTCCTGGCGGAAGTACTGCACCAGCGGAATATTGCTTGGGCAAACCCAGGCGCAGGCGCCGCACTCGATGCAATCTGCGAGATTATGGCTGGTGGCTTTGTCGTGCTGCTGGCCTTTGCTGAACCAATAAAGCTGCTGCGGCAGAAGATCGGCCGGGCAGGCGTCCGCACAGGCGCTGCAGCGGATGCAGCCTTTTTCCTCTTCCGGCTCGCCCATTTCGCTCGCCGACGGCGCCAGCAGGCAGTTGGTAATTTTCACGACCGGCACGTCGAGCCACGGCAGGGTGAAGCCCATCAACGGGCCGCCCATAATCACCATCGGGTCAGCGCTCGGGCAGAAACCGGCATCCTTTAGCAAATGGCTGACCGGGGTGCCGAGGCGCGCCCAGACGTTACCCGGACGCGAGACCGCTTCGCCGGTCAGGGTGACGACGCGCTCCGTCAGCGGCTCGCCGTCGATTACCGCGCGTTTCACCGCATAGGCGGTGCCGACGTTCTGCATCAGCACGCCGATGTCAGAGGAGCGTCCGCCGTGAGGCACCTGCTTGCCGGTGAGGATCTGCGTGAGCTGTTTCGCGCCGCCGGAGGGATATTTGGTGGGGATCACTCGCAGGGAAATACCGTGCGTGTCGGCTAATACCGCGCGCAGCATCGAAATCGCCTGCGGTTTATTATCCTCGATGCCGATCAGGACCTGACCCGGCTGCAGAATATGGGCAAGGATACGAATACCCTCAACGATCTGCGCCGCGCAATCCTGCATCAGACGGTCATCGGCGGTGATGTAGGGCTCGCACTCGGCGGCGTTGATAATGAGTGTGTCGATTTTGTCGCCGCCGCCGCGCAGCTTGGCGCCGGTCGGGAAACCCGCGCCGCCCAGTCCGGCCACGCCAAACTGGTGAATACGCTCAATCAGCGCTTCGCGGGATTTATTCTGATAATCGTACCAGCCATCGCGCTCAATCCAGCGGTCTTCGCCATCGGCATCAATAATGACGCTCATTTCCGCCAGCGCGGAAGGGTGGGCGGTAGAGTGGGGGGCGATGGCCGCCACGATCCCGGACGTTGGGGCGTGCACCGGCAACATTCGGCCCCAGCCGCGCGTCAACGGCTGGCCGCGCAGGACGCGATCGCCCGGCTGCACGCACAGCTCACCTTCCGCGCCGATATGCTGCTTTAGCGGGATGACGAAACGCTGCGGCAGCGACACCTGACGCAGCGGGGTACCGTTGGACTGGGTTTTCATCTCTGGCGGATGGATGCCGCCGTTGAAGTCCCAGACTTTATCTTTGCGAAAAGCGGAAAATAACTTAAACATGTTGTTCCACGGGAATAATGCGTACCGGGATGGTCTGAAGATCCCATTTCCAGGTTTCTGTCGTCGCCGCCACCGGGCGCAGTTCAATACATTGCGTTGGACAAGGCGCGACGCAGAGATTACAGCCGGTACAGAGATCGCTCATCACCGTATGCATGGCGCGGGTGGCGCCGATGATGGCGTCGACCGGGCAGGCCTGGATGCATTTTGTGCAGCCGATGCAGTTCGCTTCGTCGATCGTCGCCAGCATTCGTGCAGGTTCGGCTTCTTGCGCGTCGCCGTCTGTCGGCTGCGGATCGACGTTCAACAGCTCGGCGATTTTAAGCATTACCGCTTCGCCGCCGGGGGCGCAGCAGTTGATTTTCTCACCCTGGGTCCCGACCGCTTCCGCGTAGGGGCGACAGCCGGGGTAGCCGCACTGGCCGCACTGGCTCTGCGGAAGCAGGGCATCTATTTTTTCCACCACCGGGTCATCTTCTACCGCAAAGCGGCGGGAGGCGTACCCCAGAATTAAGCCGAAAATCAGCCCCAGCAGGCTAATGGCGACCACGGCTATCCAGACAGCGTTCATTACAACTTCACCAAACCACTAAAGCCCATAAAGGCAAGAGACATTAAACCTGCGGTGACCAGCGCAATGGCGTTACCGCGAAACGGCGCCGGCACATCCGCGACCACCAGGCGCTCGCGAATAGAAGCGAAAAGCACCATCACCAGCGAAAAACCGACCGCGGCGGCAAAACCGTACAGCGCCGATTGCAGGAAATTATGCCCAAGGTTAATGTTTAGCAGCGCCACGCCGAGCACCGCGCAGTTGGTGGTGATCAGCGGCAGGAAAATCCCCAGCAGGCGATACAGCGCCGGGCTGGTTTTACGCACGACCATCTCGGTAAACTGCACCACCACGGCGATGACCAGGATAAAGGCCAACGTGCGCAAATAGACCAGATCCAGTGGGATAAGGATCCAGGTATCAATTAGCCAGGCGCAAATAGAGGCCAGCGTCATCACGAAGGTGGTGGCGAGCCCCATCCCCATAGCGGCTTCCAACTTTTTGGAAACCCCCATAAACGGGCACAGTCCTAGAAACTTCACCAGCACGAAGTTGTTAACAAGGACAGTGCCAACAAAGAGCAGTAAATAATCAGCCATCATTCGACCTGAAATAGAAAAAGCCGTCTATTATCGAATAAATCGATACCGGCGACAACAGGTTAACTGTGTGGTTATTACGGATTCACAAAGGTCCGTTTAACCCGAGCAGAACGCCTGAAATAGGGTGCAAGCAGCGCAGCGGCGAGAAGAGGGAAAAGCAGCTGGCGCAGCGCGAGCGCGTCAGAAATCGGGGAAAAGGCAAAGGCTTTCACCGCCAACAGCAGCGTGATCAGCAGCCAGATGATGTAGTGTTTCGGTACCCCTTTCCGCCGCTTAAAAAAGGCGATGGTCAACCACAGCGTGTAGTACCACATGGCGATAGCAAAAGCTAAGGAAGCAATCCACAGGGCGAGATGTTCGGCACTCATATTGCCCAACAATGTATAAGTCTGGGAAGACATCAAAGCCTTAGCAAAAAACAGCAGCGACAATGAGGCGCTAAGCAGGGCCACCAGGAGCCATGCCAGCGGCGCCAAAAGCCATCCGCCAATACGTTCCACAGAGTCAGAGGACATTATTACTCCCAAATTCAACGCCAGTTATCAATAAAAGCAGGGCGGAAGTATAAGCAACTGGCGTGAATGATGACAGTCTTTATTGCACGTAGCGCCACACGGACTTGGGCACTTCGCCGATGTTGAACAATTTGCCGCCGGAAACCAGCTCCGCCCGGCGATGGTCGGCCGCGCGATACATGTTGACGATCTCTTCGTTATCGGTCAGAGAATAGTTAAGGTGATCAAAAAGTTTTTCCAGACTTTCCAGCGAACTGATTTTACGAAATTTTAATAAGTAGTCCTGAACGGTCATTTTGCGTATCCATTTTATAATCGGAATAAATTAAGTTGAATATACCCATATTGAGTAAACCTGTTCTCAACCGGCAGTTCCTTTTTAAGATAAACTGTATGGAGTTATTTCGGTTGTAAATACCTGTGACAAGAACAGACGATGTTTCCGGCCTGGTAAAAAGAAATTTAGGAGTATTCCAGAACTAAATCAGGCGCCGGAAGGCGCCTGGGAGAGAAGATTAACGCTGTTCGCCTCGGCTGGCAATAACGTTTTGATACCAGAAAAAGCTCTTTTTCCGTTTACGCGCCAGATTTTGCTGGTGATCGACATAAACGAACCCGTACTGTTTTTTATAACCGTTCAGCCAGCTCAGCAGATCAATAAAGGACCAGGGGTAGTAACCGCGCACGTCGGCACCCAGCTCCAGCGCTTTTTCCAGCGCCGTGATATGGCTGCTGAGGTAGTCAATTCGCGGGTCGTCGACGATTTCGCCATTGATAATCGGGTCTACCGCCCCCAGCCCGTTTTCGGTGATATAGATCGGAATATCACCGTAGCGCGCTTTAATCATCATGATCCCGTCGGTTAAGCCCTGAGGCCAAATTTCCCAGCCCCATTCGGTATAGGTGCTTTGCGGGTTGCGCACGAAGTAGAAGAGTCCGTCAACTCCCGGCTCGCCGCCGGTCGCGACTTCAGGAGGCTGCGCCGACACGGTTTCACGACGGTAGTAGTTCAGGCCGATAAAATCACAGCGGTTGTCACGCAGCAGCGCATCGTCACCCGGTTCAAAGGCCGGAACGCCCCACAGCGCCTGAGTTTTCTGCAGCAGCTCCGCAGGATAGCCGCCTTTTAATACCGGATCGTAGAGCCAGTGAGTATGGATAGCGTCCGCCATCTCCGTCGCTTGCTTATCTGCTTCGCTGTCGGTTAATGCAGTGTGCGGCTGCAGCACGTTGACAAACCCTATCTCTCCCGCGACGCCCATTTCACGAAACGCTTTAACCGCCAGCGCATGGGCGATAAAGACGTGGTGGCAGGCCTGAATGGCCCGCGCCGGGTCCCGCACCGCAGGGGGATGAATGCCGTTAATATAACCGTGGCCAATAAAAACGATCGTCTCGTTAAAGGTGGCCCACAGTTTGACGCGAGAGCCAAAGCGTTGATAGCAAAGACGCGCGTACTCAGCGAAGGCTTGCGCCGTACTGCGCGCCTCCCAGCCGCCTTCATCCTGTAGCGCCTGGGGGAGATCCCAGTGGTACAGGGTGATCATCGGTTCAATGTTATGCGCCAGCAGCTCGTCAATCAGGTCGCTGTAGAATTGCATCCCTGCTTCATTCACCTCGCCGCGGCCAGTGGGCAACAGGCGGGGCCAGGAAATAGAGAAGCGATAGCTTTGCAAACCCATTTCCGCCATCAGCGCCACGTCTTCGCGAAAACGATGGTAGTGGTCAACGGCGACGTCACCGGTCGTCCCCTGATAGGTAGTGCCAGGAAGATGGGAATAAGTATCCCAGATAGAAGGGCCTTTGCCGTCGGCATCGTGTCCGCCTTCAACCTGCCAGGCTGCGGTAGCGGCGCCCCATAAAAAGTGTTGCGGAAATCCGGACATGAAAAAACTCCTTATCGATTGATAAAGAGAGTGTAATCAATGCGTGTGCAACTATGCAACCGGTTTCAGAAACCGGTTGCATAGTTGCGAAGCGGGTCACTGTTTATTTCGACAGCGGCTTCGTCTGAACAACATCAACGGAAGGCGGGGACTGGTAGTTATCAATATGATGAGCGATAACTAAAAGCAGGGCCGAAACGCCCAAAACAATCCAGCCAATAAGTTCTACAATACGGTTAAAAACGTTTTCCATAACACTACTGCAAATTGTGAAACCAGACTGAAATGGTACTCAACGACTGAAGTAACGCAAGTGTTACATGATCTTAGCGACGCAAATGGCGTAAAGCTGAGCAACGTTGCGGGTTAAAAGAGTGAGCAAGCCGCGGCATCAACGCGGCCACCATCTTCTCGTTAAGAGGGCAGAAAAATGAGTGACGCTATCCGGGTAGGATTAATCGGTTACGGCTATGCGAGCAAAACCTTTCATGCGCCGCTCATCAGCGGTACGCCGGGGATGACGCTGGCGGCGGTGTCGAGCAGCGATGAAAAGAAAGTGCTGGCCGACTGGCCTGCGGTGCAGGTGGTGGCCGCGCCGCAAGCGCTCTTTAGCGATCCCAATATCGACCTGGTGGCGATCCCCACCCCAAACGACACCCATTTCCCGCTGGCCAAAGCCGCGCTGGAAGCGGGCAAGCATGTGGTGGTGGATAAACCTTTTACCGTGACGCTGGCGCAGGCGCGCGAGCTTGAAGCGATTGCCAAAAGCGAGGGGCGCTTGCTTTCGGTGTTTCACAACCGCCGCTGGGACAGCGATTTTCTGACGGTGAAATCGTTGATTAATGAAGGGCTGCTGGGAGAGGTAGTCTATTTTGAGTCACATTTCGACCGCTATCGACCGCAGGTGCGGCAACGCTGGCGCGAGCAGGGCGGGCCGGGCAGCGGCATCTGGTACGATCTTGCCCCGCATCTGCTGGACCAGGTGGTAAATCTCTTCGGACTTCCGGTTAGCATGCAGGTCGATCTGGCGCAATTACGTCCGGGCTCGCAGTCCACTGACTATTTTCACGCGGTATTAACCTGGCCGCAGCGCCGGGTGGTACTGCACGGAACCCTGGTGGCCGCCGCGGAAACGGCGCGCTTTATCATCCACGGCTCGCGCGGAAGCTACGTGAAATACGGCCTTGATCCGCAGGAAGAACGGCTGAAAAGCGGCGAGCGCCTGCCGCAGGAGGACTGGGGATATGATATGCGCGATGGGCTGCTGACGCGGGCCGAAGGCGAGGAAATAACCGAAGCGTCGTGGCTGACGCTACCGGGCAACTATCCGGCCTATTATGCCGCCATTCGCGATGCGCTTAACGGGGTCGGCGTTAATCCGGTCCCGGCAAGCCAGGCGATTCAGATAATGGAACTGATTGAGCTGGGGCTGGAGTCGGCCAGGCATCGGGCGACGCTGTCTCTGAATTAGATCGCCCTGACGAAACGAGGCGGTAGCAGAACCCCGCGTTGCCGCGGGGGTAAACATCAAGCCTGCTGTACGCGCTGAATCAGCGCCGCTTTCTCCTGGGCGCTTAAAAAGGCGAGCTCCAGACCATTTTTCTGCGCCTGGCGAATTTGCTCCCGGCTTAAGCCGGCAGCCGGGGCGGCGAAGGTGTATTCGTGGATAATATCGACGCCCTGAACGGCGGGGTCGTCGGTGTTGATACAGGCCAGCACGCCGTGTTCGAGGAACGTTTTCAACGGATGCTCGGCCAGGGATGACACGGTACTGGTCTGAATATTGGATGTCAGACAGGACTCAATACCGATTCGCTGCGCGGCGAGATAATCCATTAGCGCCGGATCCTGCACCGCCTTCACGCCGTGGCCGATACGCTCGGCACCCAGTTCGCGAATCGCCTGCCAGATGCTTTCCGGGCCAGCGGCTTCGCCCGCATGAACGGTGATGCGCCAGCCGGCATCGCGCGCGCGGCGGAAGTGATCCATAAACAGGTTTCCCGGGAAGCCCAGCTCATCCCCGGCGAGGTCGAGGGCGGTGATGCCGTCGCGGTGGGCGAGCAGAGCCTCAAGCTCTTCCTCACAGGCCGCCTCGCCGAAGGTGCGGCTCAGGATGCCGATCAGGCGGGCTTCGACGTTAAAGTCGCGGCTGCCTTCTTTCACTCCGGCGATCACCGCCTCGACAACGCCGGCAACGGGCAGCTGGTGAGTCATCGCCATATAGCGTGGAGAGAAACGCAGTTCGACGTAGTGCAGGCCGTTGCGCGCGGCATCTTCGAGGTTTTCATAGGCGACGCGGCGGCAGGCCTCCAGCGAGGCCAGCACTTTTACCCCCCAGTCGAGCTTAGCGAGGAAGCTGACCAGGTCCGGCTCATTGCTGGTGACCTGCACGTGAGGACGTAAAGTATCGAGGGTGTCTGCCGGGAGTGCGAGATTAAACTGACGGCCAAGATCGAGAATAGTTTGGGCCCGGATATTGCCATCGAGGTGGCGATGGATGTCGGTTAATGGCAAAGTTAAATCAATCATGGTCGCACTCTTTTTTTAGTTAAAGTGCGCGTCATTGTACATCAGAACGATAAATGGTTTAAAGGGGAGAAAAATACCGAACAATCCAGGGGAAAACGTTGAGAGGAGGGAGGATTACCCTGTCAAATAGAGGAATGACCAAATCGCTCATAGCAAAACGCTATTAATCATAGTCAATCAGTATTTAATTTCGCCCGTGAGATTTTCTATAGTCTCAGGCGCTGGTTTTCCTGCAATGAATGGCAGGCAATTTTTAAAAGGACCCTGGGAATATGGTTTTCACGTTAAAAAAAATCGCGGTACCGCTGATTGTCGCAAGTTCACTGCTGCTGGCCGCCTGCAAACCTGGCGAGGACCCCAACCACATCAAGGTGGGCATTAGCGCGGGCGTCGATCAGGAAGTGTGGGCGGTGGCGCAAAAAGTGGCGAAAGAGAAATACAACCTCGACGTAGAGGTGGTGACGTTTAATGATTTCGTTCTGCCTAACGAGGCGCTGAATAACGGCGATCTGGATGCCAATGCTTTCCAGCACAGGCCCTATCTGGACAAACAGATTCAGGAGCGCGGCTATAAGCTGGTTCAGGTTGGCACCACTTTCGTGTATCCGATAGCGGCCTATTCAAAGAAAATCACATCGGTCGCTCAGCTGCCCGATGGCGCGCAGGTGGCGGTCCCCAACGATCCAACTAACCTCGGTCGTTCTCTGCTGTTGTTACAAAAACAGGGGCTGATTACGCTGAAGGACGGCGTGGGTCTGCTGCCCACTTCGCTGGATATTATCAACAATCCGAAAAAGCTAAAAATCGTCGAAATTGAAGCGCCGCAGCTGACCCGCGCGCTGGACGACCAGCAGATAACCATGGCGATCATCAATACCACTTTCTCCAGCCAGGTTGGGCTGTCGCCGTCGCGCAACGGCCTGTTTGTGGAAAGCAAAGATTCGCCTTACGTTAATATCTTTGCCAGCCGTATCGAAAACAAAGACAGCGAGAAGGTGAAAAACCTGGTGAAGGCCTACCAGAGCGATGAGGTCGCCGCGGCGGCTGAACGGCTATACAAAGGCGATGCGGTGAAGGGCTGGTAGAGACGCTCGGCCAACTCTGACCGCGTGCAGTCACGATCATTGCAGCCGGTAGCGACCCACTACCGGCTTTTTTCTGGCTACTTTTGAATCAAATAGCGGATGGTTGGCCCATCCTGCTGAATGTCGAGCACGGTGTAGCCGTGGTTTTTGGCATCCAGCGGGATATTGTTAATCGACTGCGGACAGTCGCTGACCACTTCAAGTATCTCGCCTTTCTTCAGCGAAGGCATGGCTTCCAGCGTGGCGATGGCCGGATAGGGGCAGGGTTCGCCAACCATATCGAGGCGATAATCGGGAACGAAAGTTTTCATGCGCTTTCCTTAACGGTCGAGGCGGCGAGAGATTGACGGCGGAAGAAACGTTTTTCCCAGCCTATCACCAGAACCAGCGCGAGCAGCAGCAGGAGATAGGTCGCCAGCAGGCCGCCGAATGGCCCGAAGGTCGCCAGCAGGTTGATTTTATCCCAGCTTGTGGCCAGCGCCGGGGAGAGCCCGTCCCAGTAGTATGCGAGGATCGTTGAACCGATCACGTTGCCCAGCCCGACCCACCAGTAGTGCACCTGACCCTCCACCGCGCGGTACATCCAGCCGGTTTCGCAGCCGCCCGCCAGGACGATGCCAAAGCCAAACAGCAGGCCGCCGATAACCGCGTTAGGGCCCGCCCACATGATTTTCGGCTCCATACCCAGCTGCACGTAGCTGAAGATGCCAATGGCGCTGGCGGCCATACCGAAGATAATCGCCTTCGCCATATTGGTGCGTCCGGTTATCCACATATCGCGAAAGGCGGAGGTAAAGCAGATCTGCGCCCGTTCGATAAGCAGGCCAAACCCCACGCCAAACAGCAGCGCCAGGCCGAGCTTCGGCTGGTTCGCCGCGGTGAGCAGGCCCCAGGCGATCATGGCGAAAAAGACCACCATCCCGAGACGGAACCGGCGCCGCGCCTGGTCAGGTTTTTGCGTCAGCGGCGACGCCTGCGACACTTTCTGCATTTTTACCGGAATACGAAAGATGGGCAGTAAGGTAAAGCGCGCGCCGAACCAGGTGCCGATAGCAGTAGCGATGGCGAAGAACCAGGCGTGCAGAGAAAACTGCGGGATACCGGTAAAGAACGCGGCCAGATTGCAGCCCATCGCCAGGCGCGCACCGAAACCAGCAATAATTCCCCCGGCGACGGCCTGCAGAATGCGGATCCGGCTGCGAGGGAAGCGCAGCTTCACGTTATTCGCCCACAGCGCGGCGGCGAAACAGCCGCCGAACATGCCGATGATCATCATGCCGTCGATACGGGTGAGCGGGGTGCCCTCGAGATGAATGAGTTTATAGTAGCCCCACTCTTCGCTGTGCACGCCGACGAGCTGCAGTAATTGCCCGCCCCAGCGGGTGAATTCGCCGGTGACGGCCCAGAAAGTGCCGGTAATACCGAAGTAGTAGGTTGAGAGAATACCCGCGGCGATAACGGCGGGTACCGGCGACCAGAATTTAATCAGCCACGCCTGTTTGAACTGTTGCCATGTCATGAAGATGCCTCTGAACTCAGAAGGTATATTACCCGTAGCGGGTTAAAGAGCAGCGATAATACGCGGCTTATTCGCTGAAAACGCTCGATGGGATCAAATTGACCGATAAAGAGAATACAAAAGGCCACACCAGAGTGGCCTTTCACGCCCGCCGAACCGCGGTCAACTCCCGGTGACGGTTTTGGCGATTAGTTAAAGCCCAGGCGAATAAGATTCAACGGGCAATATAATCCCTGATGGCCGTCTATTTCCACGCAATCGGCGCGACGGATCTGCTCCGCCGTTTTACCCTCGGCGTGGATGGCTTTGATGACGCCCGTCGCGCCGCTGTCGGCCACCATAACCATGCTGCCGGTAGAGATAGCGTTACGGTTACGATCGTAGGTGTTCATTTTTTTTCCTCCTGATGAATGCTTTGACGGGAATTAAAAACGGCATTTAAATACACCTTTGCGAAACGGCTTTTTTTGAGTCTCGTCAAAATATCGGCTAATTATGTCCGGAGGACGGATGAGCGAGCGGGGAGTCGGCAATTAAGCGAAGGCAGCGGCGGTAAATAATCCCGCGATGCCGCGCCGCCGTGTGCTAAATAGATCGTGTACTCCGGCGGCGCGGAAAAATAGCGCGGGATGATGATATTTCCGGCTTAATTTTTTAGCCGCGAAAAACCGGCGGCGATATTGACCTCTGAGCTAGCGGACAGGCCGCTAGCGCGTTGGCGATCGGCGCAACGCGGCGATTAACCCCTGTACGCCTTTTTCCAGCTTCTCGCGCGGACAGCCGGCGTTCAGGCGGACAAAGCCTTTACCCGCTTCGCCGTAGGTATCGCCGGGCATAATGGCGATCTTTTGCTCCTCGATGAGCGCTTTTTGCAGGGCGCGATCGTCAATCGCCAGCGGCCGCAGATCAATCCACGCCAGGTAAGTCGCCTGCGGCGGCTGCCAGTTAAGCTCGGGAAACGCCTGGTTCAGCTCATCGGCGATGTAGCGCATATTCTCCTGCAGATAGCCGCGCAGGGCATCCAGCCAGGCCGCCCCCTCGCGATAGGCGGCGATATGCGCCACCAGCGCCGGCACGGAAGGGGAAGAGAGGCCATCGCGGCTCTTCAGAGCGTGCAGATAGCTTTCGCGTGCGGCGGCGTCGTCAATCAGCCCGTATGCGCCGGTAAACGCCGGAATGTTGAAGCTTTTCGAACCGGAGGTAAAGAGCGCCCAGGGGCTGCGCGCCACCTCGCACCAGGGGATGTGCTGATGCCCGTCCCACGCCATATCCATATGGATCTCGTCGCTGATCGCCTTCACGCCGTGTTTTTCACACAGCCGCGCCATGGTTTCCAGCTCTTCACGGGTCCAGACCTTGCCGGTGGGGTTATGCGGACTGCATAGCAGCAAAACGGTATTGCGCGGCTCGGCCAGCGCCTGTTCCAGCTGCGCCATATCGCAGCGCCATTGGCCGCTGTCGAGGGTGAGCGGGACGGGGGCGACGCGCCGCTGATTGCCTTCGATAGTTTTATAAAAGGCGTCATAGGCCGGAGCGTGGACCACAATGCCGTCTCCCGCTGCCGACCACTGGCGAATCATCTCCGCGACCATATAGATAACCGACGGGCCGTACACCAGCGCTTCGCGATCGATTGAGCTATGAAAACGGCTGGCGAACCAGTGGCTCACCGCGCCGAGGAACTCGTCGTTTTTCCAGCGGCTATAGCCAAAAACGCCGTGTGCCAGGCGTTTGCTGACGGCATCAAGAATGCAGGGGGCGGTGGCGAAATCCATATCGGAGATAGTAAATGGCAGCAGGTCGGCTGCGCCAAAGCGGTCGGCGACGTAATCCCACTGGGTACACCAGGTGCCATGACGGTCGACCGGCGTTGAAAAATCAAACATCTGCACTTCCTTCATTATGAACCCCCTCCCGTAGGGAGGGGGCGGAGCTTATGCCTCGACGGTATTCATCAGGACAGCCATTTCATCTTTTACCGACTGCACCTGCGGGCCAATCACCACCTGCAGGTTGTGCTGGTTGAGCTGCACCACGCCGATGGCGCGATTCGCTTTCAGCGCGGCGCTGTCGACTTTGCTCATGTCGTTAACCGACAGACGCAGGCGGGTGATGCAGTTATCGAGCGAAACGATATTTTCGGCGCCGCCGAGCGCGGCCAGAATCGCCGGAACGTTATAGCCTGATTTTCCGGTCACGCCGGTGACGGCCTTTTCGAAAGCGCTATTAGTTTCAATATCGCGTCCCGGGGTTTTCAGGTTAAAACGGGTGATAGCGAAACGGAAGATGCCGTAGTAAACCGCGAACCAGATAGCCGCGACCACCGGCACCAGATACCACTTGGTGGACAGACCGTGCAGAATGCCGAACACCACAAAGTCGATAACGTTGCCGTCGGTGTTGCCGATAGTCACGCCGAGGATAGCCATCATGGTGAAGCCCAGCCCGGTCAGCAGCGCGTGGATAACGTACAGCACCGGTGCGACGAACAGGAACAAGAACTCCAGCGGTTCCGTGGTACCGCCCACCACGCAGGCGATAACGCCGGAAATCAGCAGTCCCTTAATTTTATGCCGGTTTTCCGGACGCGCGCAGTGGTACATCGCCAGCGCCGCGCCCGGCAGGCCGCCGAGAAATGCCGGCATTTTCCCCTGCGAAAGGAAACGGGTCGCGCTTTCGGAGAAGCCGTGGGTGGTCGGACAGCTGAGCTGGGCCTGGAAAATCGTCAGCGCGCCGCTAACGCTATGACCGCAAACGTCCATGGTGCCGCCCGCCTCGGTAAAGCGGATCAGCGCCACCAAAATATGGTGCAGGCCGAACGGCAGCAGCAGGCGTTCTCCGGTGCCGAAGATCATCGGTCCGAAATCCCCGGCGCTATTGATGACCTGGCCGAGGGCATTAATTCCCATGGCGAAAACAGGCCAGATCAACGGGATCACCAGACCGACCAGGCCGAGAACCACGGTAGTAATAATTGGAACAAAGCGGGTGCCGCCAAAAAAGGCCAGCGCGTCGGGCAGGCGGATATTGTGAAAACGCTCATGCAGCATCCAGACGATGATCCCGGCGATCACCGCGCCAAGGATCCCGGTATCGATAGACTGAATACCGATAATATTCTGAATGTTATTCGCTTTGAGGACGGCGGCATCGGTGGTCGGCAGAATGCCTTTGGCCGTCAGCCAGAAGTTAACCGCCAGATTCATCACGGCGTAGCCGACAAAACCGGCAAACGCGGCGACGCCCTTGTTTTCCCGGGCCAGGCCCAGCGGAATGGCGATACAAAACATCACCGGCAGAAAGCTGAAGGCAAAAGAGCCGACTTTGCCCATCCAGATGAAAACGGCCTGCAGCAGCGGCACGTCCAGCCACGGCAGAAGCGTCAGGACATCATGGCTGCTCAGAGAGCTGCCGATCCCCAGCATGATCCCGCAAAAGGAGAGCAACGCCACGGGTAACATGAAGGTTTTCCCTAACTGCTGGAAAAACTCCCATAAGGTAATTTTGCTTGCTGTTTTCGCCGTCATAACATGAATCCTGGTTCTTAAAGTTAGCGGTAGGATGAAGCGCAACGGAAAGATAAAACGTTTTACCTAATTTTAGTGCGATAAAAATCACATATTCCGGCGATAATAACGTTTATAAAGAGAGTATCTTGATAAAACGTTTTATCGACAGCCAAAGGGAGCCAGCCTGCAGTTATGGCTATCGCGAAAAAAATCACCATTAATGATGTCGCCCAGGCGGCGGGGGTATCGGTCAGTACGGTATCGCTGGTACTGAGCGGCAAGGGGCGTATTTCCTCGGCCACCGGCGAGCGCGTCAATCATGCTATTGAGCAACTGGGCTTCGTGCGTAACCGTCAGGCGGCGTCTCTGCGCGGCGGGCAGAGCGGGGTGATCGGTCTGATCGTCAGCGACCTATCGAAGCCTTTCTACGCCGAGATGACCGCCGGATTGACCGACGCGCTTGAGTCGCAGGGGCGAATGGTGTTCCTCACTCAGGGGGGACACAGCGGTGAAAAAATGCTTCAGCGTTTTGATACCCTGGTGGCGCAAGGGGTCGACGGCGTAGTGATTGCCGGAGCGATCGACCAGGGAGCGGAGCTGCGCGATCGCGCGGCGCAGGCCGGGATGCCGCTGGTGTTTGCTTCCCGCGCCAGCTATCTCGACGATGTTGACCTGATCCGCCCGGATAATATGCAGGCGGCGCAGATTGTCACCGAACACCTGATCCGCCGCGGCCATCAGCGCATTGCCTGGCTGGGAGGGCAGAGCTCGTCCCTGACGCGCGCCGAACGGGTGGGCGGCTACTGCGCCACCTTACTGAAGTATGGCCTGCCGTTTCATAGCGAGTGGGTGCTCGAATGCGAGTCGAGCCAGAAGCAGGCGGCGGAGGCGATGGCGGCGCTGCTGCGGCAAAACCCGACGATTAGCGCCGTGCTGTGCTACAACAGCGTGATCGCCACCGGGGCGTGGTTTGGGCTGATGCGCGCCGGGCGGCAGAGCGGCGAAGCTGGCGTCGAAAGCTATTTTGAACAGCGGATAGCGCTGGCGGCATTTGCGGAACTGCCCGAGGATGCGCTGGACGACCTGCCGCTGACCTGGGTGACGACACCCGCCCGGGAGCTGGGGCAAAGCCTGGCGGAGTGCATTTTACGCCGAATGGAAGAGGGCCAGGGCGCGGCGAGAAACCAGATCATTTCTCCGCGACTGATTACCCGAAAATAGCCCCTGGTAAGGGGCTATTTGTCGTTTACTGCTGCGGCGCTGCGGGTGGAACTACGTCTTGCGGCGCGTCATCTTGCGGCTGAGTTTCCTGCGGCGCTGCGGGTTCAGCGACGGCGGGAAGCGCTAAACCGAACATTCCGGCAAACTCATCCAGCGGCATTTTCTGCCCGTTCAGCGTGACCTGGCCGTCAGCGTACTGCAGGCTTGAGGTGATCGCGTTATCTTCCATGGTCGTGATGCGGAACATCTGGCCCATCGCCGCCAGGCCTTTCACCTGCTGATCCGCAAGCTTAGCGGCGTCGGCGGGCTGATAACCTTCCAGCCCGGCAATCTGGGTCATAAACGCCGTCGCCATATCGACCGGGATCACCAGCTTGCCGTCGAGAGATTTAACGCTACGATCCACTTCATCCGCCAGCGTCTGCGGCGGGGTAGTGGTCAGCGACGGGTCTTTCAGCAGAATCGACAGGTTAAGGGTGGTTTCGCCTTTCGCATTGCGCCAGCTCAGCGGCGAAATGGTCAGGGACGGGCTGCCTTTCAGCATCATCGGCAGCGCGCTAAAGAAGGTCTGCGTCAGCGCCTGCTGATAGAGCTCAGGATTCTGCGCCAGCTGCGGATCCGCCATCAGCGCCTGCGCTTCGGCGTTGTATTTTTGACTGAACTGATGGAAGGCTGCGCCGTCAATGTTATCCAGTTTCAGGGTCAGCCGGCCGCTACCGATATCCTGATTTTGCAGCTTCAGGCTGTTGACGGTGTAGTCCAGCTGGCTGTTAATGCCTTTACCGTCGGCAGTCAGCGAGGAGTTACCGTCAATTTTCATCCCTTCGAACAGCGCCAGCTCTTTGCCTTCCACGCCAATCGCCAGTTTGTCCAGCGAGATAGCCTGTTTACCGATACGTTCGTTGAAGCTGGCCATTTCGGTGGAGCCATCGGTTTTCAGATTATTAAAGGTGAGCTGAACTTTCTGGTTGTACTCGTTGACGGCGTTAATCTGCCCGCTACCGGCTTCGCCGCTCAGGCTGAGGGTTTTCCCCTCGCGGTCGGCATTCAGCTGGAACTGTCCGCCGCTAAACGTCACTTTCTCATCGCCTTTCGCGTAATCAAGCGGGTTGAGCACGATAGCGGATTGGTTGTCGCCGCTATAAGCGATACGGGTATCAATGGTGAACGGCGTTTCGCCTTTAGCGATGTCGAACAACGCCTTGCTGGCGTCGTTATTGGTCAGCGTGGTTTTGACGGACGCCATCGCCGGAGCGAGGTTAAAGGATTTCAGCGAAGCCAGCGGGAAAGGACCGTGATCGACGACTTCATCAAACACCAGCGATTGCCCGGCGGCGAGCCAGCGGGGCTCTTTGCCGGCAATGGGCTTCAGCACCAGCTGTAAATGGCTGCGGAACAGTCCGCGCTGATAGCCCTGATATGTCAGCTCCACGCCAGCCTGCGGCGCGCTGCTTTGCAGCTGAGCATTAGCCTGCTGCACCATGTCGGCAATGCGGCTTTCCAGCTGCTTCCCTGTGTACCACGCGCCGCCAGACCAGACGACGCCCAGCGCGATGATAACTCCTGCTGCGACCAGCGATTTTTTCATAGCATTTGTCCATAAATGAAACCAGGCGGATCGGGCCGCCTGGTTGTGTTGTCATGATGGGTGAAAGTCTAGCAACTGTGGCTAAAAAGTTCAGTAACTTACTGGAGCTTATTAAACACGCGCGCGACGCGGCCATAGCCGCTGACCTGCACCGGAGATTCATTACAGCCGATAAACGCGGATTCACCCGGCTTCAGCGTCAGGCTGTGCTTGTCTTTGGTGATGACCGCTTCGCCCTCGACGCAGAACAGGATCGCCGCGCTATCCTGGGCGATGGTTGACGCCTGCGCCGACAGGTCGTGCAGAGAGAAGGCAAAATCATCAACCGGGATCGGGAAGTCCAGCTCCGCGCCGCGGCTGACCGGCTGGGTCAGCAGCTCGCCTGCGGGTTTGGGCGTAAATTTGACGTTCGCCACCAGTTCCGGAATATCGATGTACTTCGGCGTCAGACCCGCGCGGAGCACGTTGTCCGAGTTGGCCATCACCTCCAGCGCCACGCCCTGCAGGTAGGCGTGCGGCGTTTCCGCAAACAGGAACATCGCCTCGCCGGGATTCAGTTTGACCACGTTGAGCAGCAGCGGAGAGAAGAGTCCGCTATCGTCCGGGTAGAACTCGGCGATCAGGCGGATAGTCTGCCAGGGCTCACCCTGCTCGCTGTCCAGCGCCGCCTGCAGCACGCGCAGGGCGTGCGCTTTTTCTTCGCCCTTCATATTCAGCAGGCTGGCAAACAGCTGGCTCAGATGCTCGCCGTTCGGCTGCGCGAGGAATTGCGCAATTGCCGGATGGGCATCGGCGACCGGCTGCAGCAGATTGACGATATCGGAAAACTCACGGAAGGCGTTCATGGCGAGGAACGGCGTTAAGGCGAAAACCAGCTCAGGCTTGTGGTTCGGATCTTTATAGTTACGTTCGGCGGCATCAAGCGGGATCCCGGCGGCGTTCTCTTTGGCAAAACCGATTTCCGAGGCCTGCTTGTTCGGGTGCACCTGGATAGAGAGCGGCTGCGCGGCGCACAGGACTTTGAACAGGAACGGCAGTTCGCCGAAACGCCCGGCGACTTTCTCGCCAAGCAGGGTCGCTTTATCGCTGTCGATCGCGTCGCGCAGAGAACGCGGAGTTCCGCTATTGTCCAGAATCTGCGAGCTGCTCTTCGGATGCGCGCCCATCCACAGCTCCGCCATCGGCAGGTTGTTCGGATTAGCAATCCCATAAAGTTCGGTTAAGGCGGTATGGCTTCCCCAGGCGTAGTTTTGCACTGAGTTAATGAGCTTTTGCATTCTCAATCCCTGTTTCCACTTAATAGTCATGGCACTATTAAACCAGCAATCGACCGATAAGCAACCGGCGCGAAGAAAAAGTCGTCCTTGTCTCAGTTTTTGTTAAAAAATTGTGTAAAATCGATCGACTCGCTTTTCCACGGGCAAATGGAGTGTCTGCCTGAAATATAATCAGCTAAGCAGTAAGTGAGAGCACAATGTCGAATAAACCGTTTGTATATCAGGATCCTTTTCCACTGAAAAAGGACGATACCGAGTATTACCTCCTCAGCAGTGATTACGTCTCCGTCGCCGAATTCGCCGGCCAGGAAGTGCTGAAAGTTGAACCTCAGGCGCTAACTTTACTGGCACAACACGCTTTCCACGACGCCTCCTTTATGCTTCGCCCGGCGCATCAGCAGCAGGTCGCCGATATTCTCAACGACCCGGAAGCCAGCGAAAACGATAAGTACGTGGCGCTGCAGTTCCTGCGTAACTCGGATATTGCCGCTAAAGGCGTGCTGCCGACCTGCCAGGATACCGGCACGGCGATTATTACCGGCAAGAAAGGCCAGCGCGTGTGGACCGGCGGCGGCGATGAAGCCGCGCTGGCGCAGGGCGTTTATAACACCTATATCCAGGATAACCTGCGCTATTCGCAGAACGCGCCGCTGGATATGTATAAAGAGGTCAACACCGGCACTAACCTGCCTGCGCAAATCGACCTCTACGCTACCGACGGCGAGGAGTACAAATTTCTCTGCATCGCCAAGGGTGGCGGCTCGGCGAATAAAACCTATCTGTACCAGGAAACCAAAGCATTAATTACGCCGGCGAAGCTGAAAAACTACCTCGTCGAGAAGATGCGCACCCTGGGAACCGCCGCCTGCCCGCCGTACCATATTGCGTTCGTCATTGGCGGCACTTCGGCGGAGTCCACCCTGAAAACCGTTAAGCTGGCCTCAACCAAGTATTACGACGGCCTGCCGACCGAAGGCAACGAGCACGGCCAGGCCTTTCGCGATATTCAGCTAGAGCAGGAACTGCTGGTGGAGGCGCAAAACCTCGGTCTTGGGGCGCAGTTCGGCGGCAAATACTTCGCCCACGATATCCGCGTTATCCGCCTGCCGCGCCACGGCGCGTCGTGCCCGGTGGGCATGGGCGTCTCCTGCTCGGCGGATCGTAATATCAAAGCCAAAATCAACCGCGAAGGGATCTGGCTGGAGAAACTGGAGAGCAACCCGGGCAAGTATATTCCCGAACATCTGCGTCAGGCCGGTGAGGGCGAGGCGGTCAAGGTCAACCTCAACCAGCCGATGAGCGATATTCTGGCGCTGCTGTCGCAGTACCCGGTGTCAACGCGTCTATCGCTGAGCGGTACGATTATCGTGGCCCGCGATATTGCTCACGCGAAGCTGAAAGAGCTTATCGATAGCGGTGAAGAACTGCCGCAGTACGTCAAAGATCACCCGATCTACTACGCGGGTCCGGCGAAAACGCCTGACGGTTACGCTTCCGGCTCTCTTGGTCCCACCACCGCTGGCCGTATGGACTCCTACGTCGATTTACTGCAATCCCACGGCGCAAGCATGGTGATGCTGGCCAAAGGCAACCGCAGCCAGCAGGTCACCGACGCCTGCCATAAGCACGGCGGTTTCTACCTCGGCAGCATCGGCGGTCCGGCGGCGGTACTGGCGCAGCAGAGTATCCGTAGCCTGGAGTGCGTGGCGTATCCGGAGCTGGGGATGGAAGCTATCTGGAAAATCGAAGTGGAAGACTTCCCGGCGTTTATCCTCGTGGATGACAAGGGCAACGATTTCTTCCAGCAAATCCAAAGCTCGCAGTGCGCCCGCTGCGTGAAATAATCCCAGCCGCCCTTCGGGGCGGTTTTTTTATGCCGCTTAGCGGCACGAACGACTAAAACAACATATAAATCTGACCCATACTTTACGCTTTAAGCAGGTGAGCTTTGTCGCGATTTCGCACTTTGAATCCAAGGAGACAGTCATGACAACGTATCGCAGTGAAAAAGACTCAATGGGCGCCATCGACGTGCCTGCTGACAAGCTATGGGGCGCGCAAACCCAGCGCTCGCTGGAACATTTCCGCATTTCGACGGAAAAAATGCCGGTCGAGCTTATCCACGCGCTGGCGCTGACCAAGCGCGCGGCGGCGAAGGTGAATAACGATCTCGGCCTGCTGGCCGCGGAGAAAGCGCAGGCGATTATTCAGGCCGCGGATGAAGTGCTGGCAGGCCAACATCCGGACGCCTTTCCGCTGGCTATCTGGCAAACCGGCTCCGGCACGCAAAGCAATATGAATATGAATGAGGTGCTGGCCAACCGCGCGAGTGAGCTGCTGGGCGGGGCGCGCGGGATGGAGCGTAAGGTGCACCCGAACGATGATGTCAACAAGAGCCAGAGCTCTAACGACGTTTTCCCGACGGCGATGCACGTGGCGGCGATAATTGCCCTGCGGGAGAAGCTGATTCCGCAGCTCAACGTGCTAAAGCAGACCCTGAACGATAAAGCCGTTGCCTTCAGCGACATCGTCAAAATCGGCCGCACCCACCTGCAGGACGCCACGCCGCTGACCCTCGGCCAGGAGATCTCCGGCTGGGTAGCGATGCTGGAGCATAATTTAAAACATATCGACCATAGCCTGCCGCATCTGGCGGAGCTGGCGCTGGGCGGGACGGCGGTGGGAACCGGGCTCAACACTCATCCGCAATACGCGGTACGCGTCGCCGCCGAGCTCGCGGCCTTAAGCGGCCAGCCGTTTGTCACCGCGCCGAATAAATTTGAAGCGCTGGCGACCGTGGATGCCCTGGTGCACGCCCACGGGGCGCTGAAAGGCCTGGCCGCCTCGCTGATGAAAATCGCCAACGATGTACGCTGGCTGGCTTCCGGCCCGCGCTGCGGGATTGGCGAAATTGCGATCCCGGAAAATGAACCGGGATCGTCGATTATGCCCGGCAAAGTCAACCCGACCCAGTGCGAAGCCCTGACTATGCTGTGCTGCCAGGTGATGGGTAACGATGTCGCGGTAAATATTGGCGGCGCATCGGGCAACTTTGAGCTCAACGTCTACCGCCCGCTGGTGATCCACAACTTCCTGCAATCGGTGCGGCTGCTGGCGGATGGGATGGAGAGCTTTAACGAGCACTGCGCGGTGGGGATTGAACCGAATCGTGAACGCATCAGCCAGCTGCTCAATGAGTCGCTGATGCTGGTCACCGCGCTGAATACCCATATTGGCTATGACAAAGCGGCGGAAATTGCCAAAAAAGCGCACAAAGAGGGGTTGACCCTGAAGGCATCCGCGCTAGCCCTCGGCTACCTGACGGAGGACGAGTTTGACCGGTGGGTTCGCCCGCAAGAGATGGTGGGCAGTCTGCCTACTCGTTAGCCAGCCACAGGTGCAGCCGCGGGATCAGAAGCCTGAGCGACTGCGCCTGCGGTTTATAGCGATACTGTACGTTCTCGGCGTCATAGTTCAGTAACTCACCGAGGTCCGGCACGCTGACCCCCTTCGTGCCGGATATCAGCGCAATCATCGGTCCCGGACAGGCGTATTGCACCTGTTTTTGTTCGCCGCTGTACCAGACCCGGGCGATGGGCTGCACTTTCACCGGCCGCTTTATCTTCAGCTTTGCCCGCTGCGGCAGGGCGGCAATATCCTGATACTCTCGCTCCAGCTTGCTTTGCCACTGCTCGCGCGTCCACGGCGGCACCGCTCGCGGCGACTGCAGGCTTTTTTCCAGCTGCATCAGCACCCGATCACGGGTAAGGTTTTTAATCACGTGCTTATTGGCCCAGCCAAAGCGAATGGTGCTCGGATCGAGCAGCGGGGTCAGGGTACGGTAGGCGCTAAGCGTGATAAGCCCCGGCAGGTGGCGATGGACCCACTCAAACCGTGCGGCGGCAGGCAGGCCGGAATCGACGGTAATAATCTTCTCAAAGGTTGCTTTGAGGGCGTTGATATGGGCAATTTTGCCTGCCAGCTCAGCCTGTTGGTTGGCGTCAGTTTGCAGGCAAATCGCGCCGGGCAAGCGCACGGCGGCCTTACTGCTGCGGGTTTCCGACTGCTGCTGGATAAACAGATGGCTGTAGTGCCTGAGCGCCATCTCCAGCGCGGTTTTGCCGGTATGCTGAACCACATTGATGCTGTCGAGCGGCTGGTGTTCCGCATCCTTGCTTACCGGCGGCAGCTCAAAGACGCGGGCGGCCAGCAGGCGGCATTGGCTCAGGGACTGTTTCAGCTCTTGCAGTTCGCGCTCGAGCTGGCGAAAGGTGCCGTTCAGACGTTCAACGAGGTCATAGCTGGCCATATTTTCCACCTTAGTTACAACATGCTTGACATTTTTTTAACTATAGCAGACCTCAGCATCTGCGCAAAGGCTCGTCAGGCGGAGGTAAAACTCGGCAGTTGATGATACACCGGCCAGCTAAAGCAAAAACAGGCTCCGCCCAGCGCGCTCTCTTCGCAATGGACTTCCCCGGCCATAGCCTGGGCGATACTGTGAACGATAGCTAAACCGAGGCCACAGCCGCCGGTGGCGCGATCGCGGCTGGGGTCGAGGCGTACGAAAGGCTCGAAAACTCTCTCGCGCTCAGCAGGCGCGATACCGGGACCATCATCTTCGACCCGCAGCGTCGCCCGCGAACCCTGCAGCGTCAGGCCGACCTGAATTCGCCGATTGCTGTAGCGCAGGGCGTTGTTCACCAGATTATCCAGCACCCGTTCCATCAGGCGCATATCCAGCGCGCCGTAATTGCCGGCCAAAATGTCGCCTGGCGCAACCTCGCGCTGGGGATTAACCGTTTGAATATCTTCCACATGATCGCGGATCCACGCCGGGAAATCGGGGGTCGTCAGCTTCAGTTCGTTCTGCGGCCGGTCAAGCCGCGCGTAGGTCAGCAGCTCTTCAATCAGCGCTTCCAGCTGGCCGATGTCGCGGTTCAACGCCAGAGATTCGGCTTCGGTGAGGTTCTCGCTCATCTCGAGACGATAGCGCAGACGCACCAGCGGGGTTCGCAGCTCATGGGCGATACCATCGATCAGCTGTTTTTTGCTGGCGATAAGCGCGTTGATATTATCGGCCATCTGATTAAACGCCACGCCCAGCCGTTCGAAGCTGGACATGCTGTCGAAATGAATGCGTTCGCTAAGATGTCCGTCGCCGAAGCGCTGGGCGGCGGTCTCAATACGCAGCATGTCCTGCCAGTGCGGACGCATCCAGATAAATACCGGGAAGGCCAGCGAGATGGCGATAAAAGCCATCAGGGCCAGATCGAGCAGGCGCATCTCGTGCAAAAAATAGAGATAGGGCACCGGGCCGACGGAAAGCACGTAGTGGCTGCGCGGGATGCGCTGGATAAAGGTGTACTGATCGTCGAGAGCGACGATATCCCCGGCGCGCAGATGCTGCATCGAGTTCTCCGACAGCTTGAATTTGCTGATGGGTTCGATATGCAGATCGAAAGAGAGATTGAGATCCAGCTCTTTAAGCGTTTTGCTCCAGTCGCGCGGCGGGATCTCCCGCAGCTCGCTGCGCATCAGATACAGCGAGCTTTTCATTAAATCGTCCAGAGACTGACGCCCGGCGCGTTCGGCGGTGAATTTGTACACCAGGCCAACCATCATAGTCATCACCAGGAAGCAGACGAACAGCAGCAGGTAAAACTGCACAAACAGCTTTTTCATTAAATCTCACTTAAAAAAGGTTAAATGCCTTTCTCATACCCTCAGAGGCATCATGAGGGCATTTTCCCCGGCAGAAACTTCGTGAAAACCCCTTTCTGCATTTTCATCCGCCGCTGGATTCGCTATGAAAGCAGGGTTCGCACCGGCTGACAACATCCGCTCTGCATAAGTTATGCGGCGGGCAGTCGACACACCCGGCAATCATGATCGCGCACAATCGAGGAGACCATAGCAAGCGAGTGCTGACGCCGTCGCGTAAGCTTGTCAAAAAACCATTATAAGAAAGTGGTTATAGGTGAGGAGGGTTCAACTTGATATAACACCTTTTCTCATCTCTGCTGGAGGTTATATGGCAATTTCGGCTAGAAACCAGCTGGCTGGTACGGTTAGCGCGACTGAACGTGGGGCATTTTGGTCAGCAAGAACCTTGCGTAACCGCCGATGCGTCCGATCATTTGCTACGAAAACGGCGATGCCCTTCAGGGGGTTATTTCCGGCGCTGCGTTTCTGGCGCGGGACCATGCTGCAAAATCTGCAGAAACCATTGGCCTGGCATAGAAATAGCCCTGAACCTCATCGCAGCCGAGGCTTCGCAAGATCTCGACCGTTTTGCGATCCTCGACGCCTTCGGCCAGGACGATGTAATCGAGCTGCTTGAGAAGCTTGATAACGTTACGCACAATAATGCGGCTGGCTTTTTCGTCGACAATATGACTCACAATAGACCGGTCGAGTTTGATGATGTCCAGGGGCATTTGCCGCAGGTAATTAATGTTGCTGTATCCCGAACCAAAGTCATCCAGAGAAATTTTAAATCCACGTTTTTTAAGCATGTTCAACCCGTTAAGCGCGGCCGGACTTTCAAGCATCTTCTCGGTTTCCAGACATTCCAACCCCAGCAGCGCCGGCTCAAGAGACGCATTCCGCAGTTTCTGTTCGAGCTCCTCAGCGAAATCGGGCCGAGAAAAATCACTGGCGGCCAGATTAATTGACACCGGCAGAGTCAGTCCCTGGTCCCGCCACTCGCTCAGCTGCGCGATAGTGCGATCGATAACCCAGGCCGTGAGCTCACGCATCAGGCTGGTCTTTTCGACCAGCGGGATAAATTCGCCGGGCAGGATTTCGCCGTTTGTCGGATGCTTCCATCTGACCAGCGCTTCAGCACCCGTCACGCGCCCGGTCGCCAGCGAGATTTTCGGCTGATAGACCAGATATAAGCCCTGGTTTACCTGCAGCGTTTGTCTGAGTTCGGTCAGCAGGCTGAAATCCCTCTTTTTGCGGGTATCCAGGGCGTCATTATAGGTGGTAAAACGGTGCCCCTGGCTTATCGCCTCATGCAAGGCGCTCACCGCACGACGCAGAATTTCATTCGGCGTCAGGGTGCTGTCGCACAGCCCGGAGTCACCCATGTGAATATCCAAATCCAGGGGAACTTCAGGGCCAATCCTGGCCTGGGTTCCCTGAAGGTTTTGTGCAATGTTTTCCAGCGACAGAGCCGTTGGCTCAGGCGTTAAAAAAGCAAATCGTCCGACCGCCACGGCGTAAAGCTGGCCCGCGAGAGGCAGACGTGCCTGCAGCTGAGCGGTCATGTCGCGAAGTAAGTTTTCTACGGCAATCATCCCCAATGAGCGGGCCATCTCGTAGGCAAAGGGCATATCAATGCAGTCAATGATGACCAGCCGGAAGGCGCTCACCGCCGACACCTCAATGTCCTTCAGCAGGCGCTGACGATTGGGTAATAGCGTGACGACGTCGGTATAGCCTACCGAGTGCCAGGAGGCTAAGAAGTCCGATACCAGCTCGGCCAGCGTGTTAAAGATAGCGACCTGCTCGTCGGAAAGTTCCCTGGGTTGCGTATCAAGGATACTCAAGGTACCCACGGCCACCCCATCCCGGGTTGTCAGCGGGCATCCCGCATAAAAACGAATGAACGGCGCTTCTCTGACGGCGCGATCGCGCTGAAAAACCGGGTGCTGATGCGTATCACGACAAATGAACGTTTTACCCTGTTTCAAGGTCTGTTCGCAAAATGCGTCGCCCAGGCGGGTTTCCGTGGCGGCGATATTCTGAGCGGATTTGATATATTGCTTTTCATCATCCAGCACCGAGACAAAACTCATCGGCATTTTCAGCAACTGGCAGACCAGATGCGTATACTTCTTTAATGCTTCGTCCCGTCCCTCGTCGGGATTTTTTAACAGGTCAATCGCCGCGCGTCTTTTACTTTCATCGTTGCTGAGATCGCTCAACATTTAAATACCCCCGTACAGTAGATATTTCGGTCATCCCAACCCACTCATGGTGTGAAGCTCTATACTCGCGGCGGGTATCGATAGTGGCACAATCGCCATGGTTACCACCACATTAGAATGTTTTGCGCCGATCGGTTCCGGATTCGCCAGTTTTGCATTAAGCGCAACGCTTGTTTTAAGAATAGTTAATCATTAACAGGAGGGTGCAGTGACTGTGGCGACTTAACCCGCACTCACAGCTGACCCGTGAATTAATTGTCCCAGGCGTGGGGGGCGAACAGATAGCCTTTATTGCGTACCGTTTTGATGCGATAGGGCTCGGTCGCATTGTCGAGAAGCTTTTTGCGCAGCCGCGAAATGGCAACGTCGACGCTGCGGTCCATACCATCGTAGCTGACGCCGCGCAGGTTTTTTAATAACGCGTCGCGATCCATAATTTGTCCGGCGTGCGTCGCCAGCTCCCACAGCAGATCGAAATCCGCGGTGGATAACGCGACGCTTTCGCCGCTGAGCATGACCTGGCGATTGACCGGATCGATGCTCAGGGAGCCAAAGGTGATGGCTTTATGCGGGGTGAGGGAGGAGGGGACGCTACCTTCCGGCACGGCGACGTGCTGACGCAAATGCAGGCGCAGGCGGGCTAACAGCACCGCGGGCGGCGTGGTTTTCAGGATATAATCGCTGGCGCCCATTTCGAGAGAGAGAATATGGTTCATATCGCTGTCCAGCGAAGTGAGCAGGACGATGGGGCCCAGCCATTGGCCGCGCAAATCGCGGCACAGCGTCATACCGTCTTTACCCGGCAGCATGATATCCAGCAGCACCAGATCGGGCTTTTCGCGCGCGATAACCTCTTCCGCCCGGTCGCCGCGCGGTTCTACCACCACGTCCATATCGTGTTTGCCAAGGTAGGCGGCAATCAGTGCTCCGACCTCGGCATCGTCCTCAACGAAAACAATTTTATTCATATTGTGTATGCTTGTACTCATCTATCATCGTTTGAATCGCTTTGCCAGAATCGCGGCTGAGACGGCGCATGAGGCATCATAAGGTCAGCAGCCCATTCATCGCTATCGCCATTGTAAACCATTCGGGCATTAATATGAGCTATGTATTAGTGACGAAATTCGCTATGCTTCCCGGACTTGTGGTTCAGAGCTATGCTTTCACGTGACCAGACAATGATTGCGTTAATGACGAAAGCTCTGCGTATTATGCTCACGGGGTGCGGCAAAGGTGGGCAGCGTCTGTCAGAACAGCCTCTGCCCGTAGAGAAATAGGCTGAGCTTGAGCCAGGAGAGAGCCTTATTCTGGCCTCTTTTGCCTCGCACCGTAGGGGCACAAGGCGAATTTGCAGAGACTTCTTCGATGGCAGATGAGCAACATAGGATCCTCATTGCCCGGACAATCGATATACCGGGCAAACGTTGACCACAGGATTTCCGTATAGGGGAAAGCGTGAATAACCTGTAAATCGCCGGGCTCGCCGTTAATGAGCACTTCATTTTGAGTGATGTTAATAACCGAACCAGTGTTCAAAAAATAATCACCATTATACCATATGATTAATTTGAGATTTTTAGCACTTGCCGCAACTGAAAATCCTGTTCCGGTTACAGGACATACAAGGCTATTTTCAATATTCCACTGCATGCTTAATGCGCTCCAGTAATTTATGAGCATTTTCGCGTTGATGTATATAGTTTGATAAGGTTTAAGGGGCTTTTTATTGTGCCTGAAGCGGATCCAAACATGGAGGTTCCTTTAGCTGACGCTGACTTAGTTTAATATGGAATAATTGCACTTACATGAGTGTCTAATACTGATATTGATAATAGAAACAAGTAAAAGATTCGAAAAACCGACCGGAGATGAACTAATAAGCTGCATTGTTGGTTGTGAATAGAATAAAATTCCGCACTGGATATCAAGATTAGATCGAAAGATCGTAAAATCATATAATTACGATCATATCTACTACGCTGCATGTCATTAATGGCAAAGTATGCTTCTTTATGAAATCGGTTTTATTTTGATATAAATCAATATAACGGACTTTATTCTGCTGTTTTTCTAAAAAGTGTCTACGCGCGCTTATTGCTAATGAGTGCAGAAAGAATAGATTTAAAGTCATCAGTTATGCTAAAAACCGCCTATATCAATTAACCGTTGTCAGGCTATTTTATCAGTATTGATTTGCATCACTTACTGCGGATTAATGGTGCGAGTAAACTGATGAGATTATTGAGTTAACATCTGCTAAATATCATTCAGGCGTTCATGTTGCGCTTTAAAATATGTGTAAACCCTTAAAGGTGATGTGCAGGAAAAATATACCGTGGTGATAATTTCAAAAATAACGATATAAAAAATGTTATACGTATAACCAGGTAATTAGAGCATGCAGATGCTTTTCGCAGTAAAAACAAATGCGTTTGTGCAAAAGATGTTCAAAATAGGGTTAATTGATTTCAAATAGCACGGTCTTTGTCAGGGGATATCATCACCTGCCATAACCACCGTTATGGAGTAGTCAAATAGGTCTTTCGCCTGTTCAGTCTGCTCGCCGCTTTTGCGCATTTATAAATTCCCGCGCTTCCGTTATGCTGCGAATACATGTTGTTTAAATGTTAAGGCAAAAGGAATGGGGCTGTTGATAAAAGCGCTGCTCGGGGCACTGGTTGTCGTCCTGATTGGCGTGCTGTCCAAAACGAAAAATTACTATATCGCCGGGTTAATTCCGCTTTTTCCCACTTTCGCCCTGATTGCGCACTACATCGTCGCCAGCGAGCGGGGTATCGAAGCGCTGCGCACCACCATCGTCTTTGGGATGTGGTCTATCATTCCGTACTTTATCTACTTGCTTTCGCTATGGTATTTCACCGGCGTTATGCGCCTGCCGTTTGCCCTGGCAGGCGCAGTGGTGTGCTGGAGCTTATGCGCGTGGCTACTCATTATTGGCTGGAGCCGTTTCCACTAGCGCAGATGGCGGCCGCCGTCGACGGCAAATGAGCGCCCGGTCACGTAGCTACTGCTGAACAGGTATTCAGTCAGGTCAATGATCTCTTTTTCGCCTGGGGCGATTTTCATCAGCGATTTATCGAGCGCCTGCCTGCGGTACTCCGCGTCATCCCCTTCATTAAATAAAATCAGCGAGGGGGCGATGGCGTTAACCTTAATTTCCGGCGCCAGCTTGCGGGCGAACGAGCGGCTCATATTATCCAGCGCCGCTTTGCTGGCGGCGTAGGCGATATGTTTGTCGCTGCCGCGCTCCACGACGTAGTCGGTGATATGGATAATATCACTGGCGGCATGACCGTGGCCGCGCAGCAGGCTCTCCAGGGCATGGTTGAGCAGGTAGGGGGCGTTGACGTGAATTTGCATCATGCTGGCGAGCACCGTGGTTAACGGGATCCCGGGCTTTTCCGCCATCCAGCCGCTGGCGTTATGAATGATGGCGCGCAGACCGCCGCTGGCGTGCGCTTCCACCTCTGCGGCGAACGCCAGAATGCTTTCATCCGTGCTGAAATCCGCGTGCAGGCAAACGGCTCCCGCTTCACGCAGCGCGTCGATGGCCGGATACCAGGTGCGATAGCTGATGATAACGGGCTGCTGGCGGGCCACAAAATGGCGGGCCAGGGCGAGGCCGATGCGACGGCCCCCGCCGGTAATCAGGATCGGGCGAGGCTGGATGTCAGCCATGGAGATCTCCTTTGAGTTCAGCGGCAGGGTAACCGCTTACCCTACCAACATCCACGTTGCCGGTACGGCGGCAACCAGCAAAAAACCAATTAATGCCAGGTCACGGCGTTTGAGCGGGCGATCGTGCTGGTGTGTACGACGGGCATACAGGAAAACCAGAAGACCCGGAGCGTAAAGTATCACCGACAACAATAAATGCACAGGGCCGGACGCATATAATAACCATAAGCCATAAATGCAGGCGCCGACACCGACCGCCTTGTGCAGCGGGCGCCGGGCAATCTTCAGCAGAAAGGCGCCGACGAGAAAGTAGGGGACCAGGATCATCTCTGAGGCGATGGTTAGCAGCGTGCTGTAATCTGAGCCGGTAAGCCAAATCAACACCAGCGAAGCCTGTACGCTGATATTGGTGAGCCACAGCGAAGACGACGGCGCGTTGTTTTTATTGGTTCGGGCAAACAGGCGCGGGAATGCTTTATGCTTCGCTGCCAGATAGGGCACCTCCGCCGCCATAATCGTCCAGCTCAGATACGCGCCGCAGACGGAGATAATCAGCCCGGCAGCGATCACAATTTCGCCCCAGGAGCCCATCATGTTGACCATCAGGCCGGCCATTGACGGGTTGCGGATTTCCGCCAGTTCGCTACGCGGCACAACCCCTAACGAGAGAAGCGTCACCAGCAAATAGACCGCCAGCGCGGAGAGTACCGCCAGCAGCGTCGCGCGCCCGACATCCTGTTTATTACGCGCGCGGGCGGAAACCACGACCGCGCCTTCGACGCCGATAAACACCCACAGGGTGATCAGCATGGTGTTTTTCACCTGCTCCCATACCGGTACGCCCAGCGCCAGGCCGCTAAAATCGAGGCGAAATGTCTCCATACGAAACGCCATAGCGGCCAGCGCGATAAACGCCCCGAGAGGCAGCAGCTTGGCCAGCGTCGCGGCCAGGTTGATACCGGCCGCCGTTTGAACGCCGCGCAGAACCAGGAAATGGACAATCCACAGCAGGACCGAGGCGCCGATGATGGATTGCCAGGTATTGCCATCGCCGAACAGGCGCAGTTCGGGCGTATCGGTAAAGAAGCTGAGCGCCGAGAAGACGATAACCAGGTAGGAGACGTTGGCGACAACCGCGCACAGCCAGTAGCCCCAGGCGGAGCAGAAGCCAATCAGCTCGCCGAAACCTTCCCGGGCGTAGGTGAAAATACCGCCGTCGAGGTCGGGGCGAATCCGCGTGAGCAGCAGCATGGCAAAGGCGAGGAACAGGATCCCCACGCCGGTGATGCCCCAGCCGATAAGCAGCGCGGAAGGGCTGGCAACGGCTGCCATGTTCTGCGGCAGACTGAATACACCCGCCCCCAGCATCGAGCTAAGTACCAGCGCGGTCAGGGCGCTAAGGCCCAGTTTCTTTTCCATTGCATTCCCGAGGTGATAATCATCAAGCTAAGAATATTTATTTGGCGAAATCGCATAAAAATGGAGGATTGCGCTAAGGCGCGGGATTTTACGGAGTGTTTTGTATGCATGCAATGGAGAGAAATGAAAAAAAGAAAAAAGGCGACTAATCGCCGCCTTTTTGTTCAGCTCAGCTACCGTTATTTATACAGGTCGGCGCTGATGGTGATGTTGCCGCCTCGTTCCTGCCACTGACGGGTAATGTGGTAGTACTTCGCGCCTTTCTTCGCGGCGCGCTTAGCCGTCTGGTAGGAGATTTCCGTCATGTTACCGTAGTTACCGGTGAACTTGATGCTGTCGTAAGGAACCATCTGCGCGGCGGTGATTTTATTCACTTCCTCGACCCTGGTGCCGTCCGGCAGCGTGACGGTGTAACGCCCGCCTTTAGACGATTGCGTTTCAAAGAAACGGCCTACGCCGGTGCCGGAACCGACCGCTGCGGTCGTTGCCACGCCAGGAATTTCAACTTTCTTAGCAGCCTCTCCGCCTTCGGCCAGCGCTGCGCGACCGGCTTCTGAATCTGCCGGGATCGCATCCGGGCTTTGCAGAACGCGTTTTTTGGCATCCGCTTTGTAGATATAGGCGGTGATGCGCTGGTTGCCGCCCTGGTTGGCATCAACCTGGCGTACGATAAAGAAAGAGGCTGCGCCCTTGGCTTTCGCGGCTTTGGTAATGGCGTCGTTGACTTCCGGCTGGCTGCGGTAGAAGCCCTGTACGGTGACGGTATCAAACGGCTCCAGCTCAACGGCCTGATCCTTCGGTAATTCCATTATGCCGTTGATAATGCGGTTTTTTGGCGCGTCGGCCTGCGGGGCATTTTCTTTATAAAAATCGGCCGTTACGCGCAGGTTGCCGCCGCTGCCAAAATCGGAGGTGTCGACAACATAAAAGGAAGCTGCGCCTTCTTTGTCCGCTTTACGGGAAACTGCCTGCACCGCATCGCCAATGGCGTTAAAACGACCGGTCACCACAACGCGATCGTAGGGCTTCAGCGCTGCCGCCTGCTCCGGAGTCAGCTCGGTCGCTGCATGGGCAGACAACGCGGTGGTAGCCAGAAGAGCAGACGCCAGGAGTGAGTTCTTAAGCTTCATAAAAATAATCCTTTGCCTTGCGCAAACCATGTACGGGTATTGTTGTTGACTGAAAACATTTGATTATTGCATTTATCGTGAGTGACTGTCTGCGTCAATTTTCACTTGCCGCTCTAAACGTATACTGCAGAAATATAACATTTTTCGATATGTTGAAAAAACAGCCGCTTGACCAGCAAAATCGATAATCGATATCACTTTCATAAGTTAACATAATGTTAACACGCTGATCCAGACGGCGATAAATGGTGAATTAACCCTTCTGCCAAGCGGATTATCAGGCGCTGGCATAAAAATAAGGTAAATATTGCTGCCTGACACGGTAAGCCGGGCGTTTTACCAATAAAATCAAAATTTCTGTTTTATTGCTGTAGATCACAATCGGTATTTTCAGTAGGTTATAAAAAGTTTGTTACTGTTTTATTTTTTCAGACATATGTTGGGGGGCGCGTTCATCCGCCTTTGCGACGGTCGCTTGTAAGAAAAGTAAACCATCATCAAAAACCGATGGAAGGGAAAACTATGCGTATTGGTGTACCAAAAGAGAGACTCGCCCAGGAAACCCGGGCCGCCGCCACGCCGAAAACGGTGGAGCAGCTGCTAAAGCTTGGGTTCAGCGTCGCGGTAGAAAGCGGTGCCGGTAAGTTGGCCAGTTTCGACGATGAAGCCTTCGTTCAGGCTGGAGCGGAGATCGTGAGCGGTGATGACGTATGGCAGTCTGACGTCATTCTGAAAGTGAACGCGCCCGATGACGATGAAATCCTGCTGCTTAATCCCGGCACGACGCTTATCAGCTTTATCTGGCCGGCGCAAAACCCGCAGCTGATGGAAAAACTGGCGGCGCGCAACATCAATGTGATGGCGATGGATTCGGTGCCGCGTATTTCGCGCGCGCAGTCGCTGGATGCGTTAAGTTCAATGGCTAACATCGCCGGCTACCGCGCGATCGTGGAAGCCGCCCACGAGTTTGGCCGTTTCTTCACCGGGCAGATCACCGCGGCAGGTAAGGTACCGCCCGCGAAGGTGATGGTGATCGGCGCCGGGGTTGCTGGTCTGGCGGCCATCGGCGCGGCCAATAGCCTCGGGGCAATCGTCCGCGCGTTTGATACCCGTCCGGAAGTGAAAGAACAGGTGCAGAGTATGGGCGCCGAGTTCCTTGAGCTGGATTTTAAAGAGGAAGCGGGCAGCGGCGACGGCTATGCCAAAGTCATGTCTGAAGCCTTTATTAAAGCCGAGATGGCGCTCTTTGCCGCCCAGGCGAAAGATGTCGACATCATCGTCACCACCGCGCTGATTCCGGGTAAACCGGCGCCGAAGCTGATTACCCGCGAAATGGTCGACTCCATGAAGCCCGGCAGCGTGGTGGTTGATCTGGCGTCGCAAAACGGCGGCAACTGTGAATACACCGTGCCGGGTCAGGTAATTACCACCGCCAACGGCGTGAAGATTATCGGTTATACCGATCTCCCTGGTCGTCTGCCAACGCAGTCTTCGCAGCTGTACGGTACCAATCTGGTCAACCTGCTCAAGCTGCTGTGCAAAGAGAAAGACGGCAATGTCGTTATCGATTTTGATGATGTCGTTATCCGCGGCGTTACCGTGGTTCGCGAAGGTGAAATCACCTGGCCCGCGCCACCCATTCAGGTATCTGCTCAGCCGCAGGCGGCAGCGAAAAAGGTTGAAGCGCCAAAAGCAGAGGCGAAACCGAGCTCGCCGCTGCGCAAGTATGCGCTGATGGCGCTGGCGATTATTCTGTTTGGCTGGCTGGCCAGCGTGGCGCCAAAAGAGTTCCTCGGCCACTTTACCGTCTTTGCGCTCTCCTGCGTGGTCGGTTACTACGTCGTCTGGAACGTATCCCACGCGCTGCATACGCCGCTGATGTCGGTCACTAACGCCATTTCCGGCATTATTGTGGTCGGGGCATTGTTACAGATAGGCCACGGCGGCTGGGTCAGCTTCCTGAGCTTTATCGCGGTGCTGATCGCCAGCATTAATATTTTTGGTGGTTTCACCGTCACTCAGCGCATGCTGAAAATGTTCCGCAAAGGATAAGGGGTAACAAATGTCTGGTGGATTAGTTACAGCTGCATACATTGTTGCCGCGATTCTATTTATTTTTAGCCTGGCGGGGCTTTCTAAACACGAAACCTCGCAACAGGGCAACTACTACGGTATTGCCGGGATGGCGATTGCCCTGGTGGCGACCATTCTGGGGCCGGACAGCAGCAACGTCGCGTGGATCCTGCTGGCGATGGTTATCGGCGGCGCTATCGGTATTCGGCTGGCGAAGAAAGTTGAAATGACCGAAATGCCGGAGCTGGTGGCGATTCTGCACAGCTTCGTGGGCCTGGCGGCGGTGCTGGTAGGCTTTAACAGCTATCTGCAGCATGAAACAGGGATGGAACAGATTCTGGTCAATATTCATCTGACCGAAGTGTTCCTCGGCATCTTCATCGGCGCGGTGACCTTCACCGGCTCCGTCGTGGCGTTTGGCAAACTGTGCGGCAAGATGTCTTCAAAACCGCTGATGCTGCCGAACCGTCATAAGCTGAACCTGGCGGCGCTGGTGGTTTCTTTCCTGCTGCTGATCGTTTTCGTACGTACCGACAGCATCGGCATGCAGGTACTGTGCCTGCTGGTGATGACCGTTATCGCCCTGGCGTTTGGCTGGCACCTGGTGGCCTCCATCGGCGGCGCGGATATGCCGGTCGTGGTGTCAATGCTGAACTCCTACTCCGGTTGGGCGGCGGCAGCGGCGGGCTTTATGCTCAGCAACGACCTGCTGATCGTAACCGGCGCGCTGGTAGGTTCTTCCGGTGCGATTCTGTCGTACATCATGTGTAAGGCGATGAACCGTTCGTTCTTCAGCGTGATTGCCGGTGGCTTTGGTTCTGACGGCACGGCCTCCGCGGCGGAGGAAGAAGTGGGCGAGCACCGTGAAATTAGCGCCGAAGAAACCGCAGAGATGCTGAAAGGTTCGCAGTCGGTGATCATCACCCCGGGCTACGGCATGGCGGTGGCGCAGGCCCAGTATCCGGTCGCGGAAATCACCGAGCGACTGCGCGCGCGCGGAATCAAAGTACGTTTCGGTATTCACCCGGTTGCCGGGCGTCTGCCGGGCCATATGAACGTACTGCTGGCGGAAGCGAAAGTCCCGTATGACATCGTGCTGGAGATGGATGAGATCAACGATGATTTCTCCGATACCGACACCGTGCTGGTGATCGGCGCTAACGACACCGTTAACCCGGCCGCGCAGGACGATCCGGGCAGCCCGATCGCCGGTATGCCGGTGCTGGAAGTGTGGAAAGCGCAGAACGTGATTGTATTTAAGCGTTCGATGAACACTGGCTACGCCGGCGTACAGAACCCGCTGTTCTTTAAAGAGAACACCCACATGCTGTTTGGCGATGCCAAAGCCAGCGTCGATGCGATTCTGAAAGCACTGTAGAGCCTGGTCTTTTAAAACCTGTGCTTCTTAAGCCGTCTCCTGTGAGACGGCTTTTTTATATAGGTTATCAAGTGATTATTTGCTCATAAAATAATCAGGCGAGAGTGTTATAATAGGCCTGTTTTTCACTCAAACTGAGGATATTATGGATACCGAGTTAACCCCCACGCAACTGGCCATCGAATTTCTGCGCCGTGACCCCGCTGCTTTAACCCCCGCGCAGTATCTGAAAAAGCTGAAACTACTGGAACTTGAGTTTGCTGACTTAATGGCGCTTTCGTCCATGGAGCTGAAAGAAGAGATCGATCACGCCTGGCGTTTAGGTATCCACTAACGTTTTCGTTACCGATAAAGCGATAGAAGATAAGGGCCGGGCGGCCCTTTATTTTGTTAATAAAATGCAAAAAAATCCCCCGCGCGGGCGGGGGATGAAGTTTTTTACTCTTACTGAAGGCGAGTGACTAATCGTCTTCTTCGTCGTCCAGCTCAACCGGCGTCTGGTATTGATCCGGCTTCAGCGCCAGCAGGTCGCAGCGCAGGTGGTCAATCACCTGCTCGGCGGTATTGCCGAGGAAGGCCGCCGATAGGCCGGTACGACCCACGGTGCCCAGCACCACGATGCCCGCCTGCAGATGTTCAGACAGATCGGGGATCACCTCTTCAGGAAGACCTTTTTCAACGTGGGTGCGGCCTTCATCGATGCCGAATTTCTGCCGCAGCGCTTTCATGGCCAGCAAATGCTGACCGCGAATGGCGTCGTTATAAACGCTGGGGTCAAAATCAGGGAGCTCAATCGCGATATTGATGGGCGTGACGGGATAGGCGCCCACCAGATGGACCTCGGTATGGTTAACCTGTTCCGCCAGCTCAATCGCTTCGCGTACCAGCTTTTCATTGAGCGCGTTGTGGTAGTTCTCTTCGCTGGCGAGATTGACCGCCACCAGCGCTTTACCCCCTTCCGGCCACGGCTGATCTTTGACCATCCATACCGGGCACGGGCATTTGCGCAGCAGGTGCCAGTCCGTTGGGGTGAAAATCACTGCTTCCAGCTTGTCGTGCTGGTGCGCCATTTTCAGCACTAAATCATGCTTGTCGCTAATGATTTCCTGGATAATGGCTTCGAAGGGACGATTGTGCCACACCACTTTGATATCAATGGGCACGCCGGATTCAATATAGAATTTTGCCTGCTCGCGGATCCAGGCGGTACGCTGGCCGATGACGCCCTGGCGCATGGCCGTGCGTTCGTCAGGAGACAGCAGGGTGGTCATTTCATAAGAAAAATCATAGATCGGCAAAAAGGCTTTGATGCGTCCACCAATCCGTTGGTGCAGATACACCGCGCGCCGCAATGCAGGCTGGTCGTCCTGATTGGGGTCGATTACTACCAGCATGTTCTGATACTTCGCCATACAGGGTCTCCTTACAACTGTAACTACAGTTTGTCCTTAAAAAGATAACCTATATGGATGAAATGAAACAGGGGAGGAGCCTGGCCAGATCAACAAATTAGAAAAAAATTCGCGATCCGGCCGGATACAGAGGGACTATCAGGCGACGTTGCGGGCCTGGCCAGCAAGCTGCGCCAGCAGGTCGCTGTTTTCAATGGTGATATATTTACCTTTAACCGCCAGCATACCGCTTTTCTGGAAACGCCCCAGCAGGCGGCTGATGGTTTCCACCGTCAGGCCCAGATAGTTGCCGATATCGCCACGGGTCATGGTGAGGCGGAACTCACGCGGAGAGAAGCCGCGCTGCGCAAAACGGCGGGACAGGTTGTAGATAAAGGCCGCCAGGCGCTCCTCTGCGTTCTTTTTGGAAAGCAGCAGGATCATATCCTGATCGCCTTTAATCTCGCCGCTCATCAGACGCATCATCTGCTGACGCAGATTCGGCATCTTACCGGAGAGATCGTCCAGCGTTTCAAAAGGAATCTCGCAGACCATTGAGGTTTCCAGCGCCTGGGCAAAGCTTGGGTGGTGGCCGGTGCCGATGGCGTCAAAGCCGACCAGATCGCCCGCCAGATGAAAACCGGTGATTTGCTCATCGCCCTGTTCGGTGATGGTGTAGCTTTTAATGGTGCCAGAACGAATTGCATACAGCGATTTCAGCTCATCACCGGCTTTGAACAAGGTTTGTCCTTTCTGGATAGGCTTTTTCCGCTCGATGATGTTATCAAGCTGATCAAGCTCATGCTCGTTCAGAGTAAAAGGGATGCAAAGCTGGCTAATGCTGCAATCCTGGCAATGGATTGCACAACCGCCAGACTGAATGCGTCGTATAATTCGCTTTTCCGGGATCATAAGTCTGCTCAGGCTTTAATTGATATTGGTCAATTTTAACATCTTTTTGGTGAGCAGGTAAGTCTCGAACCCCTGAAACACGTAATATTAAAAGGGTAAATCAGTTACCTGATTTATCCAATTGATTATAATAGGTTTATCTGGCGAGACATGATTGTAAAATTACCGGAAGATTCCAAAAAAGGCACTTACAGTCAAAGGAGCAGATAGCCTTCGTGGCGCAACAGCCACTCTTTACGCTGCACGCCGCCGGCATAACCGGTCATGGTACCGTTACGCCCGATCACGCGATGGCAGGGCACCACAATACTGACCGGATTTGAACCGTTAGCGGCACCCACGGCGCGCGCGGCGCCCGGTCGCCCCAGCGTCTCCGCGAGCTGACCGTAGTGCATGACCTGGCCGCAGGGGATGGTGCGCAGCGCTTGCCAGACCTGCCGCTGAAACGGCGTGCCGCCGGTGGCGGTCGGTAAGGTGTCGATAATGGCGAGATCCCCGGCGAAGTAATCGCTGAGCTTACTGCTCAGCCCTCCCGGGTTACTGGAATCAACGCGTTCGTAGCCTTCACTCCGATAATGGATATCCAGCAGTTGCTCCATGCGGTCGCGGTGCTGATCCCACTCAACGGCCCGCAGGTTGAACTGCTCATCACAAATTACCCACAGCGGCCCCAGCGGGGTGTCAATTTTATCCTGCAACAGCGTCAGCATCGGTAATCCTTCATCGCGGTTATATTGGCAGGGCATCACCATACCACGACGCGAGGTTAGCAAACTATACCCCGAAAAGGTCAACAAACCGGGCCAGCATGGACTATTAATTATGGAGTGGGGTAGCGATGTTTATTTTTGTATTCACTCGCAGGCGCGGCGGCAAAGCGATTTTGCTACCTTCAACCGGCGGCGAATTCAGCGGTAAGCATCCGACGCCGCAGATAAACAGACTGGCTTTTCTTGAGTCAATGATTTCCCGGCGTTGCTGTGCGGGTTCTTACCAACAAAGGTGGTGATATGCAATATATGATGACTGGCGTTGTAATCGTGATTATCAGCGGCTTAGTGATTCATCTGGTCTCTTTGGCGATTGAAGGGTTGTATAAAAAGATCAGTAACCGAACGACATGGCGTTAACGGTTTCATGGCCTTCCCTGGCCGGTGGCGACATTATGGTAATCGTGGATAAATACCCGGCCCGATAGGCAGCCCCACCAGATACCAGCCCACCAGCAACAGTAGCCAGACGGCCAGGAATATTAACGGATAAGGCAAGACCAGCGAGTAGTAGGTTCCCAGTTTAGCCTCGGGCCGGTAGCGCTGTAAGAAGCCGAGAAACAGCGGCACAAACGGCGATACCGGCGCCAGCGGCAGCACCGATGAATCGGCGATACGGAACAGAATCTGCGCAAATGCCGGGTGAAAGCCCAGCAGCATAAACATCGGCACGAAAATCGGCGCCAGAATCGACCAGATCGCCGAGCCGCTGGCGATAAACATGCACAAAAAGGCGGATAGCAGCGCGAGGCCGACAAACGCCGGTACGCCGTTCATTCCCGCGCTCTCCAGCAGATCCGTCAAGCCGACGGCCATAAATTTCCCCATGTTGCTCCAGTTAAACATGGCGACGAACTGGGCCAGCGGGAAGACCATCACGATAAAGCCTGCCATCTCCTTCATCGGCTCAATCATCAGCTGCGGCAGATCGGCCTGACGGCGAATTTTGCCGGTGGCAATGCCGTAAGCCAGTGAAACGACAAAGAAGAAAAAGATAATGAGCGGGACGATCCCTTTTATAAACGGCGAAGGCATCACGGTATGCTTGATGGGATCGCGCAGGATACCGTTTTCCGGTATGACCATCAGCGCGATAACCGCCACGAATAACAGCGCGGCCACACCGGCCACGCGCAGGCCGAAGCGCTGTTCAGCCGTCAACGTCTGCAGCGTTTCATCGCTGCCGCCTTGCCACTGACCTAATCGCGGTTCCACCAGTTTATCGGTAATCAATCCGCCAACCAGCGTGAGAACGATCACCGAGGTTGCCATAAAATACCAGTTATCAATCACGCTGACGTGGAGCGAGGCGTCAAGGGTTTTGGCTGCTTCGGTGCTGATGCCGGAGAGCAGGACATCGGTGGTGACGATGAGCAGATTGGCCGTGAAGCCGCAGCCGACGCCGGCGATGGCCGCCAGCAGCCCGGCCACCGGGTGACGGCCGACGGCGAGAAACATCAGGGCGCCCAGCGGCGGCATAATCACCAGCGCGGCATCGGAGGAGATGTGGCTGAAGAAGGCGATAAACAGCACCATATAGCTGGCGTAACGGGCGCTAACGTGCGATGACATTTTCACCATCAGCGAAGGCAGCAGGCCCACGCGTTCCGCAAATCCGGCCCCCAGCACCAGCGCCAGAATGGCCCCCAGCGGCGCGAAACCGCTGAAGTTCTTAATGACGTTCGGCAAAAACCAGTGCAACCCTTCGACGCTAAGCAAATTTTTCACCACCACTCGCGAGCCATCGGTGGGGTTCTGTACGCCAACGTTCAGCGCCGACAGGATGGCGGTGGCGGCCATCAACGCCACAATCAGGTAGATAAACAGTAAAAACGGATGCGGGACCTTGTTACCTATTTTTTCAACCCAGCCATAGAGCTTACCGCTGGGGGAAGGCGAGGGTATGGATGACATACTCATGGGCGTTCCTCAGTTGTCGTTGTTGTGTTGGTTGTCTCTTGACCCCAGGGCGTGTCAGCCATTGTTTTTTGGCGATGACCGCGTTGCTGTACTCCGTCCAAAGGGCTTTTATTATTTTAAAATCGAAGGCTTGACGTCCTGCGGGATGGGGCACCGGTAGGGCCTTTCGGCTAAGACCTGCGCCAGTTCCCGCCGGCTGGCTGTCAGTAACGGTCTGTCGCTGAACAAACGAATGGCCGTTGCCGCCAGTATTTTCCCGGCCAGAAGCATCCCTTTGTGAGCGATGGAGGTTCTGCCCTGGCTCACCAGTTGCCAGCTATGCAGCGGCGTCCCGACGGCAAAGCAGGGGCTGAAGCATTGGGCTACGGGAGCTTTCCAGCTTACGTCGCCGACGTCGGTAGAGCCCGCAAGGATGTTATCGGTAGCCGACCAGGGCGCCACTTCATCGATCAGGATCGTCTCGCGGTGGCGGCGGGCGAACGCTTTCCCTTCTTCGTCACCGGTGCCGGCAATGTTTTTCAGGCTGTTATTGATATCGTTCGCGCTCAGGGTGGCGCGAATTTCGGCGGCGAAAGCGCGCTCTTCCTCGCTCCAGTGCGGCGTGCCGTAATGGCATACCGCCTGATACATCGCCGCTTCCAGCGTGCGGTTGGGGAGATAGCTGGAACAGGCCTTTTCGAAGCGGCAGCTAACGCTGGTCTCGGTCATCAACGCGGCGCCCTGGGCGATTTTTTCGATCCGGGCGAAGATTTGCTGGGCGTCGGCCATTTCCGGGGCGCGAATGAGATACAGCACTTCCGCCTGCGCCTGGACAACGTTAGGAGAGACGCCGCCGGTATCGGTGATGGCGTAGTGCACCCGCGCCTTTTCGATAATATGTTCGTTAAGGAAGTTGCTGCCGGTGGTCATCAGCGTCACGGCATCCAGCGCGCTGCGGCCCAAATGCGGCGAGTTCGCCGCGTGCGCCGCGGTGCCGGTAAACCGCCATGCCGCCTGAATGTTGGCAAGGGTGCTGGTGCTGAACATCCCGGCCCAGGCTTCCGGGTGCCAGGTCAGGGCGGCATCGACGTCGTCGAATAATCCCTCGCGAACCATAAAGGTCTTGCCGGAGCCGCCTTCCTCACCGGGACAACCGTAGAAGCGCAGGGTGCCGGTGCCGCCGTGCTGCTGCAGCCAGTTCCTGGCGGCGACCGCGGCGGCGAACGCCGCCGTACCGAGCAGATTATGCCCGCACCCGTGGCCGTTTTCCCCCGGCGTTGGAGACGCGGGCGCTGCGCAGTGAGCCTGTTGGCTGAGCCCCGCCAGGGCGTCAAATTCGCCGAGCAGGGCAATCACCGGCTGGCCTGCGCCGAAGCTGGCTATAAAGGCGTTGGGGATCCCGCCGGCATTGCGGGTCAATTGAAAACCTTCCGCTTCCAGCGCATCGGCCAAACGCGCGGCGGACCAGAACTCCTGGAAGCGGGTTTCCGGATGATCCCAGATATCATCGGCAATGGCGCAAAAATCGTTGCGCCGCCCCTCAATAACGTCATCGACAAATTGATAAACCTGTTCCATTACACACCTCGCTGCCAGGGAAAGTTCAGGGCGATGCGCGCTAACGTGGCGACGGCCTGGGTCATCACGCTTTCGTCGAAATCGAATTTTTCGTTGTGGTGGCCGGCGCTCAGTTCGGTGCCGAAAATCATGTATGAAGCGAGACCGCCGCGTTCCTGGACCCGGGCCATCATCAGGGTGGCATCCTCGGAGCCCGCCGGGGCAGCGATACGATCGACGGCCTGTTTAACGCCGGGGACCTGGGCCGTCTGCTGGCGCAGATAGTCCACCCACGCCGGCGACGGGGCGCTGGAGGTGGCTGCGCCCATCAGGTGCAGCTGGTAGCTGGCTTCATACATCGTCGCCGCGCCGGCGATCGCCTGTTTGGCCCGCTCAAAGACGTACTGGTTAATAGCGTCGGTTTCGCCCCGGGTTTCGACTTTTAATAGCGCGGAAGAGGGAACCACGTTACGCCCGGTACCGGCCTGCATGACCCCGACGTTAACCCTTGACGCCCCGGCGCTGTGCGGCGCGATGGCATGCAGGGCAAGGGCGGCCTGGGCCGCTGCCAGCAGCGCATTACGTCCATCTTCAGGTTTACCGCCAGCGTGGGCGGCGACGCCGCTGAACTGCACATCGAATTTGGTGGTGGCCATAAAGTTATCGCCACCGCAAACGACGGTGCCGGCAGGGACGCCGGTACCGATATGAATGGCGGTGAAGTAGTCCACGTCATCAAGTACGCCCGCAGCCACCATGGCGCGCGCGCCGCGGGTACCTTCTTCAGCCGGCTGGAAAATCAGCTTGATCGTCCCGTTGAGCTGCGCGGCATATTCCTTGAGCACGTGCGCCAGCCCCAGGCCGATTGCGGTATGACCGTCGTGGCCGCAGGCATGCATCATGCCTTCGTTGCAGGAGGCAAAACGATCGCGATGCGGACGGTGACTATCGTCATGCTGCTCGTTGAGATCGAGCGCATCCATATCGACGCGAAACGCCAGCGTCGGCCCCGGCCGCCCGCTGTCAAGCGTCGCCACTACCCCGGCGAAGCCCCCTTCAAACGCCGGCAGCCAGCGCTCCGGCGCACCCTGCGCGCGGGCGCGCTGGAACGCCTGCGCCAGGGTCTCTTCATCAGGCAGGCCCATACGGCTATCGGCATCGATAACGTCGCGACCCAGCGCCAGTTGATAACCCAGATCGTCAAGTATCTCCGCCACCTTGCTGGCGGTGCGGAACTCCAGCCAGCCGGATTCCGCATGCAGGTGAAAATCGCGACGCCATTCGGTCATTTTTGGCGCCAGCTGGTTGATGAAATCATAAAGTTGCGGCATAACCTTTCCTGTCATAATCAAAAACTGTGATGGTGTTCACGAAGTGATAGCTTTTACTTATCACTGCCGTATTTCATGCGCTCTCATCCTTAACCTGCCACAGCACGATCGATTACAGTAGATGTCATTTTCTTCTGTCTGATAAACACTGGTTATCACTTGCGATATGTCATTTCAGATCAAATTTCATCACATTCGCGCCTTCGTTGAGGTTGCGCGTGAAGGGAGCATTCGTGGCGCCAGCCGGGCGTTGGCGATTTCGCAGCCGGCGTTGACCAAAGCGATCAAAGAGCTGGAAGAGGGCCTCTCCGCGCAGCTGTTTGTGCGCCGTAGCCAGGGGGTGGCGCTGACTGAAAACGGCGAAAGCTTTTATCAACATGCGAGCCTGATCCTCGAAGAGCTGCGGGCGGCGCAGGATGAATTGCTGCAGCGTCAGGGCGAGCAGGCGGGGCAGATTAATATCGGTCTTGGCGCCAGCGTAGCGCGCTCGCTGATGCCGTCGGTCATTTGCCGCTTTCACCAGCAGCATCCGCTGGTGAAGGTGCGGATTATGGAAGGACAACTGCTGGCGATGATTAATGAACTGCGCCAGGGTGAGCTGGATTTCACCATCAATACTTACTATCCCGGCCCGTACGATCATGAATTCAGTTTTGAAAAGCTATTTGAGAAACCCTTCGCGGTATTCGCCCGCGCCGGTCACCCGGCGGCAAAAGCCACTTCACTGACGGCATTGCTCGATCGCCACTGGACGATGCCGACGCCGCGCGGCAGCTACTTCAAACAGCTGCAGGAGATGTTTAACCAGGCCGGACTGGCGCCAAAGGTGGATATCGTTTGCGAGACCTTCTCTTCGTGTATTAGCCTGGTGGTGAAAAGTGATTTTCTCAGCATTTTGCCGGTCGAACTTGGCAATGACCCGATGATGGCGGATAAGCTGGTGATGATCCCCATTCGCGAAGCGTTACCCAAAGCCACCTATTATCTGATTCAGCGCCGCGATACGCGGCAGACGCCCTTAACGGCGTCATTAATCACGCTGTTTCGTCGTCAAAGCCGTCAACTGTTTCCCTGATCGCGTCGACGCCCGATTTACCGGCGGAGGGTGTTAAACGCGTTGAGGGGTAAGCGCGAGGCGGCTATAGTAACTTCCCGGTTGTAGCTGGAGGAGCGCGCATGAACCTTGACGACAAATCCCTATTTCTTGGCGCCATGGAGGACGTTCAGCCTCTGAAACGTCATAACGACGTTCACTGGCATCCCGAGCGCAAGACCCGCGCCGTGCAGCGGGTTGACACCCTGCAGCTTGATAACTTCCTGACCACCGGCTATCTCGATATCGTGCCGCTGGCAACCGCCCTGGAATTCAAGCGCGAAGGCCTGCAAAGCGGCGTGCTGGAGAAACTCCGGCGCGGCAAGTACGGCCAGCAGGCAAGCCTCAATCTGCTGCGCCAGCCGGTCGAAAAGTGCCGACAAATGCTGTTTGCTTTTGTGGTTCAGGCGCGAAAGGAGGGGCTGCGCAATGTGCTGATCGTTCATGGCAAAGGGCGCGACGATAACGCCCACGCCAATATTATTCGCAGCTACCTGGCGCGCTGGCTGGTGGAACTCCCGGAAGTCCAGGCGTTCTGCGCAGCGTTACCGCACCACGGCGGCAGCGGCGCCTGCTACGTGGCGCTGCGTAAATCGGCGGAGGCTAAGCAGGAAAACTGGGAGCGCCACGCTAAACATAGCCGCTAGCGCATCAGCAGCGTCAGTTCCCGGGCTGCTTTTTGTAGCTCGGGTAACACCCGCGCCAGCATCTCTTGCGCGGAAACCTGTCCGGCATGCACGCCGACGTTAAGCGCCGCCTGAATCTGCCCCTGGGGATTAAACAGCGGCACCGCCAGCGAGCGCAGCCCCATCTCCAGCTCCTGATCGTTAAGCGCGTACCCCTGCTGATGGACGCGTTTAAGCTCGGCGCGCAGCTTCGCGACGGAATCGACGGTTTGCGGGGTATAGCGAATCATGGTGACCCGGCCCAGCATATCGTTCAGCTTCTCCTCCGGCTGATAGCTCAGCAGTACGCGCCCCATCGAGGTCGCCCAGGCGGGCAGACGGCTGCCGATATCGAGATCGATGGTCATAATGCGCGAGCTGGATGCGCGAGCGATATAAAGAATATCGTCGCCGTCGAGAGTGGCGATTGAGCAAGACTCATTGAGCATTTCGCTTAAATGCTTCAGCACCGGCTGCGCCGAGCGCGCCAGCGGCGTGGAGGCCAGCCACGCGTGGCCCAGCGCCAGAATTTTCGGCCGCAGCTGGAAGTTTTTACCATCTTCGGCGTACACAAAGCCCAGTTTGCTCAGCGTATACAGGCAGCGGCGCACCGCCGCGCGCGGAATGCCGGTCTTTTGGCTGATTTGCGAAATAGAGAGCAGCGGGCGCTGCGGCGTAAACGCCTGGATCACCTCCAGCCCGCGCGCCAGCGAAGCCATAAAGTTCGGATCGCCCTTAAACGGATCGCTATCGCCCGTCAGTAAATCGTCTGGATGTTTCTCCATGCTCTTCTCCATATTTGCCGCCGATCACATTCTTTCGCTAAACATACACGATGTTCGATTATCGCACCATATTTCGATTATCGCCCTTGACCGACATCGTTAAGCGGGTCACATTTTGTGCGAACAACGAATAAAAGTGCGATTACCGCACATACAGGAGCGACCTGATGATTGATAAAAGCGTGTCGACGCTACGTGATGCCATCGCTGGGATCCACGACGGAGCGACCATAATGATTGGCGGTTTTGGCCCCGCCGGGCAGCCGACGTACCTGATAGATGCCCTGATAGAACAGGGGGCCCGCGATTTAACCATTATCAACAATAATGCGGGCAACGGCGAAGTTGGCCTGGCGGCGCTGCTGAAGGCCGGGCGGGTGCGCAAAATGATCTGCTCGTTCCCGCGTCAGGTCGACTCGCAGATTTTCGACGATCTCTATCGCCGCGGCAAAGTCGAGCTGGAGCTGGTTCCGCAGGGCAACCTCGCCGCGCGTATTCAGGCGGCAGGGGCTGGCCTCGGCGCGGTTTTCACTCCAACCGGCTACGGTACGCCGCTGGCGGAAGGGAAAGAGACTCGCGAGATCGACGGGCGTCACTATGTGCTCGAATATCCCATCAAGGCTGACTTCGCGTTGATCAAAGCCCACCAGGGCGACCGCTGGGGAAACCTGGTATACCGCAAGGCGGCGCGCAACTTCGGTCCGATTATGGCGACCGCCGCGAAAACCACTATCGTGGAAGTCTCGCAGCTGGTGCCCCTCGGTAGCCTTGACCCGGAGAGCATCATTACCCCGGGCATTTTTGTTCAGCGCGTCTTCTCCCTGGAAAACCTGATTGCCGCTAAAAGCGCCTGAGGACCCCATTATGCAAAAACTGACTCGCGATGAGATGGCCCAGCGCGTAGCCCGCGATATTCCCGAAGGCGCTTACGTCAACCTGGGGATCGGCTTACCCACCCGTATCGCCAACTACCTTCCTGCCGATAAAGAAATCTTCCTGCACAGCGAAAACGGCCTGCTGGGAATGGGGCCAAAGCCACGGCCTGGTGAAGAGGACCCGGAGCTGATTAACGCCGGAAAAGAGTATGTGACTCTGCTGCAGGGCGGCTGCTATTTCCACCACGGCGACTCCTTCGCCATGATGCGCGGCGGCCATCTCGATATCTGCGTGCTCGGCGCCTATCAGGTTTCCGCCAGCGGCGATCTGGCGAACTGGAGCACCGGCGCGCCCGACGCGATTCCGGCGGTTGGCGGGGCGATGGATCTGGCCATTGGCGCTCGTCAGGTCTTCGTGATGATGGATCACCTGACCCGCGACGGGGAATGCAAGCTGGTAGAGCACTGCACCTATCCGCTGACCGGCGTTGGCTGCGTCAGCCGGATTTACACCGACCTGGCGGTCATCGATATCAGCGAAAGCGGCCCGGTGGTGCGGGAAATCTTCAACGGCCTCTCTTTTGAGGAACTGCAGCGCATCACTCCGGTGGCGCTGACTTTTGCACAACTGGCGGAAAGCGCGTAAGGAACCTATGATGAATCAGGCATTTATCTGTGATGCGGTGCGCACGCCGTTCGGTCGCTTTGGCGGTACCCTGGCCACCCTGCGCGCCGACGATCTGGCGGCGCTGCCGCTGAAAGCGCTGCTGGAACGCAACCCGGGACTCGATCCGGCGCGTATTGATGATGTGATTTACGGCTGCGCCAACCAGGCGGGGGAAGATAACCGCAACGTCGCGCGTATGGCGCTGCTGCTGGCCGGACTGCCGGAAAGCGTACCGGGCAGTACCGTTAACCGCCTGTGCGGTTCCAGCCTTGATGCGATCGGCATCGCAGCGCGCGCGATTAAAAGCGGCGAAACTCAACTGATGATCGCCGGCGGCGTAGAAAGCATGTCGCGGGCGCCATTTGTGATGGGCAAGGCCGAAAGCGCCTTTAGCCGCACGATGCGGATGGAAGATACCACCATCGGCTGGCGCTTCATTAACCCGCAGATGAAAGCGCTGTACGGCGTGGATTCGATGCCGGAAACGGCGGAAAACGTGGCGGACGATTTCGCCGTTTCGCGGGCGGATCAGGATGCGTTTGCGCTGCGTAGCCAGCTGCGTACGGCGGCGGCGCAGGAGGCGGGGCGTTTTGCCGACGAGCTGATCGCCGTCTCGGTGCCGCAGCGCAAGGGCGAACCGCTGCTCTTTAGCCGCGATGAGCATCCGCGCAGCACCACGGCGGAAGCGCTGGCCAGGCTTCGCGGCGTGGTTCGCCCCGACGGTACGGTGACGGCGGGTAACGCCTCCGGGGTTAACGACGGCGCCTGTGCGCTGCTGCTCGCCAGCGAGCAGGCGGTGGCCGCCAATGATTTACAGCCGCTGGCGCGCGTAGTGGGCGTCGCGACGGCAGGCGTTGCGCCGCGAATTATGGGATTTGGCCCGGCGCCGGCGGTACGTAAGGTGCTGGCGCAAACCGGGCTAACGCTTGGGCAGATGGACGTCATTGAACTAAATGAAGCCTTTGCCGCTCAGGCGCTGGCGGTGACGCGCGATCTGGGCCTGCCCGACGATGCGGCGTACGTCAACCCTAACGGCGGCGCGATTGCCCTCGGGCATCCGCTGGGGGCTTCCGGCGGTCGTCTGGCAATGACCGCAGCGTATCAGCTGCGCCGTACCGGCGGGCGCTATGCGCTGTGCACCATGTGTATCGGCGTCGGTCAGGGGATCGCGCTGATTATTGAACGCGTTTAAGGAGCCACAATGAGTTTGTTGACCCCGATGATGCGCACCAGTCCGCTGACCGCCTGGTTCAGCGACGCGCAGCGGGTGCAGGGGATGCTGGATTTTGAAGCCGCGCTGGCGCGCGCCCAGGTCGAATGCGGCCTGGTGCCGCAGGCGGCCCTGACCCCGATTCTTGAGACTTGCCGGCACGAAAACATCGATTTTGCCGCGCTGGGGCAGGCCGCCGCCAGCGCGGGAAATCTGGCGATCCCGCTGGTTAAACAGCTGACCGCGCGGGTCAGGGAACGGGATGAAGCGGCGGCGCGCTACCTTCACTGGGGGGCGACCAGCCAGGACGCTATCGATACCGGCTTTATCCTGCAGCTGCGCGGGGCGCTGGCGGAAACGGAGTCCCTGCTGCAGCGTCTGCTCGACGCGTTGGCCAGCCAGGCACAGCGATATCAGGATACGGTGATGCCGGGGCGGACCTGGATGCAGCACGCGCTACCGGTGACCTTTGGCCTTAAGCTTGCCGGGACGCTGGATGCGCTGCTGCGCTGGCAGACTCGCCTGCGGGAGATGCGCTCGCGGGTGCTGGCCCTGCAGTTTGGCGGCGCGGCGGGTACCCTGGACTCCCTTAAAACCCAGGCGCCGCAGGTCGCCATCGCGCTGGCGAAAACCCTCGACCTGCAGCTGCCGGACACACCCTGGCACAGTCAGCGTGACCGGCTGCTGGAGGTGGGAGCGTGGTACGCGGGGGTCTGCGGCACGCTGGGTAAATTCGCCAATGATTTTTCGCTGCTGATGCAAACCGAAGTGGCGGAAGTGGCGGAGCCGGTCGCTGAAGGGCGCGGCGGGTCGTCCACCATGCCGCACAAACGCAATCCCATCGCCTGCGCCGCTATTTTGACCGCCGCCCAGCGTACGCCGGGGCTGGTGGCGACGCTGTATACCGGGCAGATCCAGCAGCATGAGCGGGCGCTGGGCGGCTGGCAGGCGGAGTGGGAAACGCTGCCGGAGCTGATGACCCTCGTCGGCGGCGCGCTGGCGCAGAGCGAAGCGCTGGTGCGCGATATGCAGGTCTTCCCGCCTAAAATGCGCGCCGACCTTGAGATCACCCATGGCCTGATTATGGCGGAGGCCGTGACCCTGGCGCTGGCGGAGTTTATCGGCAAAGCCGATGCTCATCATCGCATTGAGGCGCTGTGTCGTCAGGCGCTGGATACGTCATGTTCGCTGCAGAGCGTACTGGAAAACGATCCGCAGGTCAGCGAACATCTCTCCGCCGACCGCTTAACCCAACTGCTGGATCCGACGACGGCGACCGGCAGCTCGGCACTCTTCGTGCGCCAGGTTGTGGCGCGCTATAAGGAACAACTTCATGAATGTTGATTATCAGATTGATGGGCCGCAAGACGCGCCGGTCATCGTGCTCTCCAACTCGCTGGGCACCACCCGGGCGATGTGGCAGCCGCAGCTTGAGGCGTTGACGCAGCATTTTCGCGTGCTGCGCTACGATACCCACGGTCATGGCGCCACGCGTAAAAACGGTAAAGTGACGCTGGCGCAGCTCGGCGAAGATGTGGTTGCGCTACTCGATCATCTTAATATTGCCAAAGCCTGGTTTTGCGGAATTTCCATGGGCGGTCTGACCGGTCTGTGGCTGGGACGCTTTGCTCCGGAACGTTTTTACGGGCTGGTCGTCGCCAACACCGCCGCGCGTATTGGCGACCAGGCAAGCTGGCTGTCGCGCGCCCGCGCGGTGCGTCAGGAAGGTATGGAAGTGGTGGCCGCAGGCGCGGCGGATCGCTGGTTTACCCACGCGTTTCGTCAGAAGACGCCGGAAGTGGTGGCCGCGCTCTGTCACCAGTTGACCCATATCGATGCGGAAGGCTATGCGGCCTGCTGTGAAGCGCTGGCCGCCGCCGATCTGCGCGCTGAGGTCGGGCAGATCCCGATTCCGGTGCTGATTGTCGCCGGGGAAAGTGACCCTGTCACAACGGTGGCGGATGCCGACTTTCTGCATCAGCAGATCCCGGTCTCTGAAGTGGTTGTACTGGCGGCATCGCATCTATCGAATATCGAAGCGCCGAAAGCGTTTAGCTCGGCGCTGCTGGGTTTTGTTCAGGGGGAAAAGCATGGACGATAAGCAGCGTTATCAGCGGGGAATGGAGGTACGGCGCAAGGTGCTCGGCGATGTCCATGTCGATAAGACGCTGCAAAAGCTGACGCCGCTGAATGAAGAGTTCCAGGATTTCATTACCCGCTACGCCTGGGGAGAGACCTGGACCCGGCCGGGGCTCGATCACCATACTCGCAGCATGATCACCATCGCCATGCTGATCGCCCTGAACCGCGAAGCTGAGCTAAAAATGCACCTGCGAGCGGCGTTTAACAACGGCGTCACCCGCGATGAGCTAAAAGAGCTGATTATGCACTCCGCGCTCTACTGCGGCCTGCCCGCCGCCAACGCCACGATGCACCTGGCGCAGCAGGTATTTGATGAGATGGATGCTGTTTAGCCGCCACCCGGCAGGTTTGTCGCTTATCTCAGGCCGTCATGCGACGGCCTTCGACAGTGACCCGCCGCCAGGGGCGGTTAATATCACCCTCTTTGCTGTGAACAGCCCGCGCACTGCTTATTCTGGATCTGTTGGAAGAAGTCATTGCCTTTGTCATCCACGAGGATAAACGCCGGGAAGTTTTCCACTTCGATTTTCCAGATGGCTTCCATCCCCAGTTCAGGATAGGCCACGCACTCTAGGCTCTTGATGCTCTGCTGCGCCAGCACCGCCGCCGGGCCGCCGATGCTGCCGAGGTAAAAACCGCCGTGCTTATGGCAGGCGTCGGTGACCTGCTGGCTACGGTTGCCTTTGGCCAGCATCACCATGCTTGCGCCGTGGGATTGCAGCAAATCGACGTAAGAGTCCATGCGGCCAGCGGTGGTGGGGCCAAGGGAGCCGGACGCATAGCCTTCCGGGGTTTTCGCCGGACCCGCGTAGTAGATCGGGTGATCTTTGACGTACTGCGGCAGTTCCTCACCGTTATCGATAAGTTCCTTCAGCTTCGCATGGGCGATATCGCGGGCCACAATAATGGTGCCGTTGAGGGTCAGACGCGTCGAGACCGGGTGGGCGGAAAGCTGGGCCAGAATCTCGCTCATCGGCTGATTAAGATTGATGCTGACGACCCTGCCTTCACCCTGCTGGCGCAGGTGTTCAGGGATATACTGTCCCGGGTTGCTCTCCAGTTTCTCAATCCAGATACCGTGGCGGTTGATTTTGGCTTTGATATTGCGATCCGCCGAGCAGGAGACGCCCATGCCCACCGGGCACGACGCGCCGTGGCGCGGCAGGCGGATGACGCGGATATCGTGGGCGAAGTATTTGCCGCCGAACTGCGCCCCAAGACCGAGGTTTTGCGCCTCCGCCAGCAGTTCCTGCTCCAGCTGAATATCGCGGAAGGCCTGACCGTGCTCGTTACCTTCGGTCGGCAGTTCGTCGTAATAGTGGGTAGAGGCCAGCTTAACCGTTTTTAGCGTCGCTTCTGCCGAGGTACCGCCAATCACAAAGGCGATATGGTACGGCGGGCAGGCGGCGGTTCCCAGGCTACGCATCTTCTCGACAAGGTAGTTTTTCAGCTTCGCCGGCGTAATTAACGCTTTGGTTTCCTGATACAGATAGGTTTTGTTGGCCGAGCCGCCGCCCTTGGCCATACAGAGGAATTTATATTCGTCGCCGTCGACGCTGTAGAGGTCGATCTGCGCAGGGAGGTTAGTGCCGGTGTTGACCTCTTTATACATATCCAGCGGCGCATTCTGCGAATAGCGCAGGTTGTCCTCGGTATAGGTGTTATAGACGCCGCGGGCGAGGGCCGCTTCATCGCCGCCGCCGGTCCACACGCGCTGGCCTTTCTTGCCCATAATAATCGCCGTGCCGGTATCCTGGCAGGTGGGCAGCACGCCTTTGGCGGCGATGTCAGAGTTGCGCAGGAACTGCAGCGCCACATACTTATCGTTATCGCTGGCTTCAGGGTCGAGAAGGATCTGCGCGACCTGTTTCTGGTGGGACACGCGCAGCATAAACGCCGCATCGTGGAAAGCCTGCTGCGCCAGCAGGGTAAGGGCCTGAGGGTCTACTTTGAGGATCTCCTGGCCTTCGAATTCGGCGATGGAGACGTGCTCTTTGCTTAGCAGATAGTATTCAGTCTTATCTTTTGCCAGCGGAAACGCTTCCTGATAGACAAACGGTTTAGTCGACATTGCTTTGCTCCCTAAGAGTAAAACCGCCGGGGTTCAGCCCGACGGTTATGAATCAGAACATCATGGACATCCACGGATAGCCAATCAGCAGCAGGGCGGCCAGGAAGATGGCGCCGAAAATCGTGCCGAGACGCCAGTAGTCTTTGGTCGGCAGATAGCCGCTGCCGTAGTAAATTGGGCTGGGGCCGGTGCCGTAAGGGGTGATGATCCCCATCACGCCGAGCGAAGTCACCATCAGCAGCACGAAGACCTGCATATTCATCCCCGGAATGGTGGAGGCGATAGTCAGCATCGCCGGCAGCAGTGCGGTGGTGTGCGCGGTGGTGCTGGCAAACAGATAATGCAGCAGATAGAACGCCAGCAGCAGGACGACGGTCGCGACGCCCGGGGAGATGCCGCTCATCAGCGCGCCGCCCTCTTTACCCAGCCAGGCGATAAAACCGGTGGAGGAGAGGCCGTCGGCCAGCGCCACCAGAGTGGCGAACCAGGCAAAGGTATTCCACGCCGCTTTGTTGCTGGTGATATCGTTCCACGAGAGCACGCCGGTCCACAGCATCAGCACGATAACCAGCAGGGCGGCCAGCGCTGGTTCAATCCATTCGGCGGCGAAGATCCACATCATCAGCGCGAAGCAGACGAAGACCAGCAGCAGGATTTCATTGCGCGACAGGCGGCCCAGTTTTTCCAGCTCGCGGGCGGCCCACAGCGGCACTTCATCGTTGACCTTTACTTCCGGCGGGTAGAACCAGTAGGCCAGCAGCGGCATCGTCAGAATCAGCAGGATACCCAGCGGCAGGAAGGCGATAAACCAGGTGCCCCAGGAGATATTAATGCCGACGATGCTTTTCACCAGCGCCAGCGCCAGCAGGTTCGGCGCGAGCGCAGAGAGAAACATCGAACTGGTGATACAGGCGGCGGTGATCGCCACCCACATCAGGTAGGAGCCGATGCGGCGCGCGCTTGGGTCGTTAGGTTTAGAGCCGTACAGCGGCGGCAGGTTAGCGATAATCGGGTAGATGGTCCCGCCGCTGCGCGCGGTATTGGACGGCGTGAACGGCGCCAGCAGCAGGTCGGCGAAGGTAATGGCGTAGCCCAGCGTCAGGCTGCGGCGGCCGAGATATTTCACCAGAATCAGCGCCAGACGGCGGCCAAACTGGGTTTTATCGTAGCCGGCGGCAAACATGAAAGCACCGAAGATAAGCCATACGGTGGAGTTACCGAAACCGCTCACCGCCCATTTGAAGGAGGCGCCGGCAAGCTTAAAGTTCGGCGCGGCCAGCTGTTCAGGGCTAAAGAGTAGCCATTGGCTGCACAGGGCGATGACCACGACGCCGGTAATACCAATCACCGCGCCGGGCAGCGGTTCGAAGATCAGACCGACGATCACGCCGACGAAAATGGCAAAGTAGTGCCAGGCGTAAGGGGGGAGCCCTTCAGGCACCGGGACGAATAAGAGTAAAACGGCAACGATAATGGGCATCGCCATCATCAGCAGACGTTTATAAGCAGCATTTTTTGCTGCACCGGCAGGCGGTATGGTTGTCTTTTTCTCTTTCATAATGAGTATCTGCAAGTAGTTAAAAATAAGGTTTTGTCACCGGCTAACCGTCCGATTTCTTTAGTTTCGAAAGTTTCTTTAATTATTAATTGTCGGTTGTGGTTATTGCGCTGACCGTTATTTAACGCAGTTTACTGAGCGCTAAATTAAAATATTTGGTTATTTATATATTGCGCTTTCATGCGCCGTTGCAATTGATTGAGATCAAGAAAAGCGGGTTGTCAGACACTTTTTTATTATTGCGGATAACCCTGTTTAGTGAGGTGTTAATTTGTGGGGAATATGACTAAATGTTAAATTTTAATTGATTTGCATAATGAGTTTTAATTTTATCTATTTGAATTATAATATTTTTATTTTATTTTGCTTGAGCTGGATGTGTTAACAATGGTTTCCGATTTGTTATCGTTTATCTCTGTTGTGTGAATAAAATATTTTTAATTAATAATACAAAGGAGGTAGTGATGTTATTGCTGGTATTAAATAGTTTTTTAACTAACGTAATTACTTTGGTAACTAAAAATAGCGTTATATTATTGGCATGACTTAAGGGATTACTAAATACAAGTATAAATAATTCCGTCACCCAATTCTGAATTTTCAATATTTAAAATCTGGAGCGTCATGATGACCAGTAACCAACGAATTTTACACCCTTTTACTTTACCGAACGGCACCGAGCTAAAAAACCGCCTGTTGATGGCGCCGATGACCACCTGCACCGGTTATTTTGACGGTACCGTGACCAGTGAACTGGTGGAGTACTACCGCGCTCGCGCCGGCAGCATCGGCGCCATTATCGTTGAATGCTGCTTTATCGATGATTACGGTCTGGCGTTCCCCGGCGCTATCGGTATCGATAATGATGAGAAAGTGGCCGGTCTGGCGAAAATCGCCGCGGCGATCAAGGCCGAAGGCTCAAAAGCGATTCTGCAGATCTACCACGGCGGCCGGATGGTCGACCCGCAGCTTATCGGCGGACGCCAGCCGGTCGCCCCGAGCGCAATTGCCGCGCCGCGCGATGGCGCAGCCACGCCGCGTGCTCTGAGCGGGGTAGAAGTTGAAGGTATGATCGCGAAGTTTGGCGAAGGCGTACGCCGCGCCATTCAGGCCGGTTTTGACGGCGTCGAAATTCACGGCGCGAACACCTATCTGATCCAGCAGTTTTATTCACCAAACTCTAACCAGCGCGACGACGAGTGGGGCGGCAGCCGCGATAATCGCGCCAGGTTCCCGCTGGCGGTGCTCGACATCACCCACAAAATGGCCCGCCAGTACGCTGACGACGCCTTTATTATCGGCTACCGTTTCTCCCCGGAAGAGATGGAAGTCCCCGGCATCCGTTTTGCTGACACCATGTACCTGCTGGAAAAACTGGCCGCCCGCGGCGTGGACTATCTCCACTTCTCGGTTGGCGCCACGCTGCGCCCCTCTATCGTGGATACCAGCGATCCCACGCCGCTGATTGAAAAATACTGCGCCATGCGCTCTGAAACCCTGGCGCAGGTGCCGGTGATGGGCGTGGGCTGCGTGGTTAACGCGGCCGATGCCGGGCAGGGGCTGGATCACGGCTACGACCTGATGGCGGTTGGCCGCGCCTGTATCGCGTATCCTGACTGGACCGCGCGCATTGCCGCTGGCGAAGAGCTGGAACTATTTATTGACAGCACCCAGCGCGAAGCGCTGAACATTCCGGAACCGCTGTGGCGCTTCTCGCTGGTGGAGGCGATGATCCGCGATATGAGCATGGGCGACGCCAAATTCAAACCGGGGATGTTCGTCGAAACCGTTCAGGACGACGCCAACGAACTGGTGATCAACGTCAGCCTGGAAAACGACCGCATCGCCGATATCGCCCTGGCGGCGAGCCCGGTACAGACCGTCGAGTTCACCACCAGCTTTGAAGAGATCCGCGAGCGGATCCTCAGCGCCAACACCCCGCATGTGGATGCGATTTCCGGCGCGACCAGCCAGAGCGAAGCGGTGAAAAAGGCGGTTTCCAAAGCGATGCTGAAGTCCAGTAAAGCGCTGGCCGCCGAAGAGGGCGCGGGCGATGCGGCGCCGAAAAGCTACGATGTGGTGGTGGTCGGCAGCGGCGGAGCCGGTTTGGCGGCGGCGATCCAGGCGCACGATGAAGGCGCGAGCGTTCTGATCGTTGAAAAAATGCCGACCATCGGCGGCAACACCATCAAAGCCTCTGCCGGGATGAATGCCGCAGAAACCCGCTTCCAGCGCGTAAAAGGCATCGAGGACAGCAAAGAGCTGTTCTACCAGGAAACGCTGAAAGGCGGCAAAAACAAAAACGATCCGCAGCTGCTGCGCCGCTTCGTGGAGAATGCGCCGGAAGCCATTGAGTGGCTGGCGCGTCGCGGCATTATGCTTAACGATATCACCACCACCGGCGGGATGAGCATCGACCGTACCCACCGTCCGCGCGACGGGTCGGCGGTCGGCGGCTACCTGATCAGCGGCCTGGTGCGTAATATCACCAAACGCGGTATCGATGTCCTGCTGGATACGTCGGTGGAAGAGATCCTGATGAGCGGCGATGAGGTCAGCGGCGTGCGCCTGCTCACCGATGAAAACGAATCGGTTGTGGTACAGACGAAGAGCATTGTGGTGGCCACCGGCGGCTTCAGCGCCAACAGCGCGATGGTGGTGAAATACCGCCCGGATCTGGCGGGTTTTGTGACCACCAACCATAAAGGGGCCACCGGCGGCGGTATCGCGCTGCTTGAACGCATCGGCGCGGGCACCGTGGATATGGGCGAAATCCAGATCCACCCGACCGTCGAGCAGCAAACCTCGTATCTGATTTCCGAATCGATTCGCGGCGGCGGGGCGATTCTGGTGAACCCGCAGGGCAACCGCTTCTTCAACGAAATGGAGACCCGCGATAAGGTCTCCGCCGCGATTATCGCGCTGCCTGAACACTTCGCGTATATCGTCTTTGACGAGCACGTGCGGGCGAAAAACAAAGCCGCCGACGAGTACATCGCCAAAGGTTTCGTCACCAGCGCCAGCTCGCCGCGCCAGCTGGCGGAGAAACTGGGGATGGATTACCATGCTTTCCTCAATACGCTGGAGCGCTACAACGGCTTCGTTGAAAAACAGCATGACGATGACTTTGGCCGTACCACCGCGCTGCGCGCGCCGATCAATGAAGGCCCTTACCATGCGATTCGTATCGCGCCGGGGGTTCACCACACGATGGGCGGCGTGACCGTTAACACCGATACCGCGGTGCTAAACGCCGGTCATCAGGTGATTGCGGGCGCTTTTGCCGCGGGCGAAGTGGTGGGCGGCATTCACGGCGGTAACCGCATCGGCGGCAACGCGGTGGCCGATATCATTATCTTCGGGACCCTCGCGGGCCATCAGGCGGCGAAACGCGCCAGAAGTTAAGCGTCAGCGACCCCCGCCGGGCTGGCAAATTGACGGCCCGGCTTCTTATCTCTCTGAGGAGGGCAATATGTCCGACAACCGCGTCTACAGCTACTCCGCCGTACTGATGGGGTCGCCCATTCTCCTCAAGCTCTACGTTCACGATGAACCGCTCGCCTCCCGCGTCTTTCAGCTGATTAAAGGCTATGAAGATCTTTTCACCGTTAACCGCGCGCAGTCCCAGGTGATGGATATCAACCATGCCGCCGGGCGGCATCCGGTGACGGTGAGCCGCCCGGTGTATGCGCTGATTAAATGCGCCAAAGCCGCTAGCATGGTACGGGACAGCGCCTTTAACCTGGCGATCGGTCCGCTGGTGAAGCTGTGGCGCATCGGCTTCCAGGGGCAGAGCGTGCCCGCCGCGCAGGACATTGCCGCTCGCCTGACGTTAACGCGTCCGCAGGATGTGATCCTCGATGACGCCGTCGGCAGCGTCTATCTTGCCCGCGCGGGAATGGAGATTGACCTGGGGGCCATCGCGAAAGGCTATATCGCTGACCGGGTGCGCGATTATTTGCGGCAACAGGGCGTGAGCGCCGCGCTGATTAATCTCGGCGGCAACGTCCACACGCTGGGCGAATGGTCTATCGGGTTGAAAAAACCGTACTCGGCGGCGGATGCGCTGATTGGCAGCATTGCGGTGGCGGGGCAATCGGTGGTGACCTCGGGCATTTACGAACGCTACTTCGAGCAGGACGGCAAACGCTGGCACCATATTCTCGACCCGCGCAGCGGCTACCCGCTGGATAACGAGCTGGAAAGCGTAACGATTATTTCCGCCGACTCGCTGGACGGCGATATCTGGACCACCCTGATCTACGGCCTCGGCGTAGAGAAGGGATGCGCGGCGCTGCGCCAGCGCGAGGATATCGAAGCGATTTTCGTCACCAAAAACCGCGACGTTATCCTCTCTTCACAGCGCCATTTCCGCTTTCAACTGCTGGATGACGGCTACCGGCTTACTGGCTGTACTGCTTAAGCAGGCCGTACTGCTCGGCTATCAGGTGGTAGCGATACACCGGGCGTCCGGTGGCGCCATAGTGAATGCTGGTATAAAGAATGTTAATTTGCGCCAGCCAAATCAGGTATTTACGGCATGATACCCGGGATATATTTACCGCTGCCGCCAGCTCGTCGGTGGAGAACTCCACGTCCGGATGGGCATCAATCCACTGACAGAGGGTACGCAGCGTCTGCGGCGTCAGGCCTTTTGGTAACTTGCGCGAATCGGCGGCTTCCGGCACGCCGCCGTGGAGCAGCCGGTCGACGTCCGCTTGTTCATAATAGGGTTGACCGGTCATCAACTTGCGTTTTTCGCGCCAGGCGGTCAGCGCCTCTTCAAAACGCGGAAACTGGAAGGGTTTGATCAGATAGTCCACCACGCCGTAGCGCATGGAAGCCTGAACCGTCGCGGCGTCGGCGGCAGAGGTAATCATTATCACGTCGATAGCCCGCCCGGAAGCGCGAATGGCGGGCAGCAGATCGAGACCGCTATCCTGCTGCATGTAGACATCCAGCAGCACCAGATCGATCTCCAGATCCTTGTCGTTAACCATCTCCCTGGCTTTACTCAGCGTCGACGCCGTGCCGCTGCAGCGGAAGCCGCTGACTCGCCCCACGTACAGGCGGTTCAGTTCGGCAACCATGGCATCATCGTCAACAATTAATACATTTATCACGCACTTTTCCTTTTACTGTCCCACGGGAGATGAACGAAAAATTGGGTAAACACGCCGGGTTCGGATTCTACGGCCAGCGATCCGCCGAGTTCGCGAAGCTGCTGGCTGGCGAGAAACAGCCCGACGCCGCGGTTTTCGCCTTTAGTCGAGAAGCCCTTATTAAAAATATCATCGATAAAGGCTTCCGGGATACCGGGACCATCATCGCTGACTTCGCCGCTTAGCCAGCCGTTCTGATAGTGCAGCAGCAGGCTGACCTCGCCTTCGGCCTGGCCGCTCATGGCATCCAGCGCGTTCTCGATTAAATTGCCCAGCACCGTGACCAGCACGGTGATCTGTTTTTCATTCGGGCAGTCGGGCACCAGGCTCTCTTCGGCGAGGGTGAGGGTAAAACCCCGCTCCTTAGCGCGCTGAATTTTGCCGATCAAAAAGCCGGCCACCACCGGTGATTTAATCCGGTGCTGGATTTCGCCGATATCCGCCTGATAGGTGTGGGCGGTCTGCAGCACGTACTCCTCCAGCTTGTCGTAGCTTTTCATATTCAACAGGCCGAGAATCACGTGCAGCTTATTCATAAATTCATGCGACGTGGTGCGCAGGGCATCGACATAGTTCACCATCCCGTCGAGCCGCTGCAGCAGCTGGCTAACTTCGGTTTTGTCACGAAAGGTGCTGATCGCGCCGACCACGTCATCCTCGTCGCGAACGGGAACCGTGTTGCTGATCAGCAGCAGACCGTTGCACCCCAGCTCGCGATCGTAAATCGGCTCGCCGGTTTGCAGAACCTCCTGCAAATCCGCCAGCAGCGGCGTTTGCGCGATGTCGCTATCGGGGCCGCTGAACAGGATATCGCGCGCGGCGGGGTTAATCAGCGTCACCTGGCCGTCGGCGTCCACCGCCACCACGCCCTCTTTTAAAGAGTGCAGCATCGCCTGGCGCTGCTGGAACTGCGTTGAGATCTCCTGCGGCTCGAGGCCCAGCAGAACACGCTTCAGGCCGCGGACCAGGCTCCAGGTGCCGACGGCGCACACAACCGCGCTGAACAGCACGGTCAGGATCACGTCCCAGCGGCTGGCGGCGATCTGTGTATCCACTTTGCTCAGCGAAATGCCAATCGCCACCACGCCGATTTGCCGGCGGCTGTCGTCAAACACCGGGGTGAAGACCCGCAGCGCCGGAGCCAGCACGCCGTGGTTGACGGCGACGTTCTCCTTGCCCGCCAGCGTGGGCTGGATGTCCTCGCCGATAAAGGGTTTGCCGATAATCTGGCTATTGGGATGCGAGTAGCGAATACCGTCCATATTGGTGACGACGGCAAACAGCAGGCCATTGCGTCTGGCGACGGCCAGCGCCAGCGGCTGGATAATGCCGCTCTCCGGCGGCAGCGTCAGGCCGCGCTTGACTTCCGGGGCGTCGGCCAGCGTCCGCGCCACCGCCAGCGCCGTATCTTTGACGCCGTCGCGGGTTGCGCCGCTAATCTGCATAAACCACAGGGCATAGACCAGAATCAGTACTGAACCGATGACGCTGCCGATCATTAAGGTCACGGCGGTGCTCAGCTTCATACTCATTGCGCGTTTACGCGCGGGCGATGCCGGCTGCGCGAATTCATTCATACCCACCCCAGGACAAAACGTTTAGACAGGTATTATCGCTGAACCAGCACCTTTCATAAAGCCGTGTAATAAAAGCAAAATCAGCCTGATCGCCAAGCAGGCGGTCGCTATCTGCCGCCGACGGCCAGCAGATAGTCGATAAACGCCCGCAGCGGCGATGCCATTTGCCTACGGCTGGGGTAGTAAACGTAAAAACCGGGGAAAGCCGGGGTCCACTCTTTTAATCGCTGAACCAGCTGGCCCGTCGCCAGCCAGGGATCAACCTGATGGGCAAACTGATACGCAACGCCTGCGCCTGCGAGCGCCAATGGCGTCAGCATGGCCGGCTCATCGACCACGATGGGGCCTTTGACCGCAATCTCGCAGCTTTCGCCGTCGCGCTGAAACTCCCAGCGATACACGCTGGCGTCGCTTGGCCTTCGATAGGTCAGGCAGGGATGCTGCAGCAAATCCTGCGGTTTATGAAGCTGCGGCGCCTGCGCCAGGTAGCGCGGCGAGGCGACGACTTTCATTTCGAGGTCACCGCTCAGCCTGACGGCAACCATATCCTGATGGAGCTTTTCACCGAGACGAATTCCGGCATCGAAACCTGCCGAAACGATATCGACCAAAGCGTCATCAGTGACGATATCCAGCTCAATTTTGGGGTAGCGCTGCATAAAGCCGCCCAGTACCGGCGCCAGATAATGAATCGCGGCGATGCGCGAAACATTGAGGCGCAGGCGGCCCGCAGGCGCGCTGGCCGTCTGGGCATCGGTCACCGCGTCCTGGAGAGCCGCCAGCGCAGGGGCCAGCCGCTGCATCATGCGTTTACCGGCCTCGCTCGGCGCGACGCTGCGCGTGGTTCGGTGTAATAAACGTACGCCGATGCGCTCCTCAAGTCGGCGGATGGTTGCGCTTAAGGTGGAGGTCGTAACGCCGAGGTGCGCCGCCGCCCGGGTAAAGCTGCCTTGCTCAACGACCATCGCGAAGGCTTTTAATTCCGCAAAATCACTTCCCCGCATTATGGCGATTTCTCCAAACAGTCTTGTTGATAATAGGCATATTATCAAATAGTCCCTCGCTGGTTACCATCCTGATGAATATCATTTAACGGACAGGGGAAACGACGATGGCGAGATTTAGCGCAAAAAGAGTTCTTATCACCGGCGCGACCAGCGGGATCGGGCTTGCCGGAGCACAGCGTATCGATCGCGAAGGCGGTTGGGTGATTGCTACCGGGCGCGATCCCCGGCGGCTGGCGCTGCTACGCCGACAGCTCTCGGATCGGGCCAGGGTCATCGACAACGATGCCAGCGATCCCCTGACCGGCGCGGCGCTGGCCGAGGAAATTCACGCCTCCGGCGGGCTTGATGGTCTGTGGCTCAATGCTGGATATGCCGCCGTTGGGGAGCTATCGCAGATTGATGCCGCGGCCTTTGATCACATGATGGCGACCAACGTGCGCGGGCCGGTTCTTCAGATGGCGGCGCTCGCCGGGAAGCTTAATCCGGGGGCCTCGGTGGTGGTGACGGCATCCACTTCCGCTTATGAGGGGGCCGCGGCGGCGAGCCTCTATTCGGCGACAAAAGGGGCGCTGATTTCATTAACCCGCTGCTGGGCATCGGCGTTAGGGGAAAAAAATATCCGCGTCAACGCCCTGGTTCCCGGTCCGATTGATACCGATTTTCGTCATTTTATGCGCGATGAGGCGCGCCGCGAGTTTGAAGCCTCGGTGGTCAGTCGCCTGGCGCTTCACCGTCAGGGGACGGCGGCTGAAGCGGCTGAAGTGGCGCTGTTTCTGCTTTCCGACGCGGCGTCATTCGTCAGCGGAGGCCAGTACGCCGTTGATGGCGGGCTGACCCTGCGCTAATTCATCCTTGACGTCTTAGCTTAACCTCGTCGCGCCTGTGGTTGGATAACGACCAATCGGCAGCTGAATGGCTTCAGGGGGGCGAAAACTGTGACTTCGGTGGCGGTAAAGCGCGTCGCTTAAGCTTTACACTGCCATTAATAGCCATGGTCAATGAAAGGGTTTGCCTCAGGCCTGCGCTTTCGTCCCAGAAGGTTCTTTCGCGTTTAAATGGAGGTTTTTATGAGCAGTAAGCCAACCGCTTCAATGATGGAACGACGCCACCCTGAAACCACCCATATTGATAGTCTTGCCACCCTCGATATGCTGACGCTGCTGCACAAGGATGATAAGCGGATTGCCGATGCCATTGAGGCCTGTTTGCCGGCGATCGCGCGCCTGATTGATAACGCGACGGCGACGCTCAGCCGGGGAGGGCGGCTGGTGATTGTGGGGGCCGGGGCATCGGGCCATGCCGCCGTGCAGGCGGTGAGTGAATTTACCCCGGAGGGAAAACATTCGCTGGTCGGGCTGATTGCCGGCGGGCCGACCGCCGCCCGCCAGGAGCGGGACGCCGCGGCGAATAACTACAACCTTGGGGCTTTTGAACTTCAGGTGCTGCAGTTCAGCAACCAGGATATGCTGCTGGCGCTGACGGTCAGCGGTAAAACGCCATGGGTCTGGGGCGCGATGCGCCACGCCTGGTCGCTGGGCGCGCCGATTGCGGTTGTGACGCAGCAGGCCGCGAGCGAAGCCGCGCAGCTGGCGGATATCATCATCGCCCCGCAAACCGGGCCGGAGGCGGTGGCGGGCTTTGGTAATCCGAAAGCGCAAATCGCGCAGCGGCAGATCCTTAACATGCTGACCACCGGGCTGGCGATTCGCGCGGGACGGGTATATCAAAATCTGCGGGTCGATCTGCAGGCCAGTACCCCGCACGAGGCCGAGCGGCAGATAGCCATCGTGATGGCGGCGACGGCGTGCTCGCGCAGCGAGGCCAAAGCCGCGCTGGCCAGCTGCAATCAGCACTGCCGGACGGCGATATTCATGTTACTCAGCGGGCTGGATGCCTGGCAGGCGCGCGAGCTGCTGGCAGAGCATAACGACCATCTGCGGATTGCGCTGCGCGCGGCGCAGACGGTCGCCTGAATGAACGCACCCGGCGCGTATTCGCGCCGGGTGATAATTTAATTCGCCTATAGCGCTGGCGTTATTCCCCACCTTTTATCCTTTTATTTTTTTATTCCTGCGCGGGTAAATCGCTATTGCTTTCCCTATTCTCCATGTCGGCGTTGTTTTTACTTTTTTAAGTTAAAAAACCAGGTTAATGGTAATTAGCTATGTGTGCGAAAGTGTAAATGATATTTTAAAATAAAGTAAAAGTGCGTTAATATGTCCGCTCTTATTACACTTGTGCTATGTGATATTTCTATTATGCCTGCAATTAAAAATACGATTATATCTATGACCGCATTAGCGATGTTCGTCAGTACGGCGACTTTCGCAAATGACGATACCTCGAAAAAAACCGATTTCCTGCTGATTGGCGGCGGCATTATGAGCGCGTCGCTGGGGACCTGGCTGCATGAACTCCAGCCGGACTGGAAGCAGGTCATGGTTGAGAAGCTGGATGGCGTCGCGCTGGAGTCCTCTAACGGCTGGAACAACGCCGGTACCGGACACTCGGCGAATATGGAGCTGAACTATACGCCGGAACGCCCGGACGGCACCATCGACGTCAGCAAAGCGCTGGATATTAACGAACAGTTTATGATCTCCCGCCAGTTCTGGACGGCGCAGGTCAAACGCGGCATTTTGCACGATCCGCACTCCTTTATTAACTCCACCCCGCACATGAGTTTCGTCTGGGGAGATAACGTCGATTATCTGCAAAAACGCTACGCTGCGCTGCAGCAGACTACGTTATTCCAGGGGATGAAATTCTCTACCGACCACGCGCAAATAAAAGAGTGGGCGCCGCTGGTGATGGAAGGGCGCGATCCGCAGCAGCGCGTTGCGGCGACCTGGACCCCGGTGGGTACCGACGTTAACTATGGGGAAATAACCCGCCAGCTGATCGGTAGCCTGAAGAAAAATAACAACTTCACGCTGCAAACTTCTTCAGAAGTCACCGATTTTAAACGCAACGCCGATAATTCCTGGCACGTCACGATTAAAAACGTGAATAGCGGCGAGGAGCAGGCGATCGATGCGAAATACGTATTTATCGGCGCCGGCGGCGGCGCGCTGAAATTACTGCAAAAAACAGGTATTCCGGAAGCGGATAATTACGCCGGCTTCCCGGTAGGCGGTTCCTTCCTGATGACCGAAAACCCGGCGGTGACCAAAGCGCACCAGCAAAAAGTTTACGGTCAGGCCTCGGTGGGCGCGCCGCCGATGTCGGTTCCGCACCTTGATGCCCGTTTCCTCGACGGCAAGCGCGTGGTGCTGTTTGGGCCATTCGCCACTTTCTCGACCAAATTCCTGAAAAACGGTTCGTTCCTCGACCTGCTGAGCACCACCACCACCGATAACGTGCTGCCGATGACCCACGTGGGTCTGGACAACTTCGATCTGGTGAAATACCTCATCAGCCAGGTGATGCTGAGCGACGACGATCGTTTTGCGGCGCTGAAAGAGTATTACCCAAGCGCGCGTAAAGAGGACTGGAAGCTGATTCAGGCCGGTCAGCGCGTACAGATCATCAAAAAAGACGCAGAGAAGGGCGGCGTGCTGAAGCTGGGCACCGAAGTGGTGGTCGACGAGCAGAAAACCATCTCCGCGCTGCTGGGCGCTTCGCCGGGGGCTTCTACCGCCGCGCCGATTACCCTGAACGTGATTAAGCAGATGTTCCCTGAGCAGTTTAATTCGGCGGAATGGCAGCGCCGTATTCACGATATCGTACCGAGCTACGGTCAGAAGCTGAACGGCAACGTCGCGCTGACCCAGCAGGTTTGGGATGACACCGCGGCTGCGCTGCAGCTGACCAAACCGCCGGTAATTGAGATGAACGCCACCGCGCCGGTGATGACCGCCAAACCGGCAGAGCCGAAGGCGGAAACGTCGCCGCAGCACGATATGGCGCTGTAAGCCCGCGCCGTTGACATTGCCCGGTGGCGGCTGATGCCTCACCGGGCTCACGGGCCTCCCTTCGCCGTCCCGGCGAAAACGATACATTGTCATTATCCCTCTCCTCGCGCTGTTATCCCCCTTCCGGCTAATCCTTCATTCGTTAATTGCGGTTATACTGTCTTGAAATTACGAAAGAAAATGCAGGTGAAGACCGAAATGCGGAGCGCAGGGCAATGAAAGACGACATTAATCAGGACATCACCTTCCGCAAGCTGTCGGTATTTATGATGTTTATGGCTAAGGGCAATATCGCCAGAACCGCTGAAGCTATGCAGCTGAGCGGCGTCAGCGTTCACCGGGCGCTGCATACCCTGGAAGAGGGCGTCGGCTGTCCGCTGTTTATTCATAAAGGGCGCAATCTGCTGCCGCTGCCGGCGGCGTGGACGCTGCTGGAGTACTGCCAGGATGTGATGAGCCTGATGACCCGCGGGCTGGAGGCGACGCGCAAAGTAGCCGGCGTCGGGCAGGGGCGGCTGCGGATCGGTACGCTGTACTCGCTGACCCTTGAAACCGTGCCACGCATTATTATGGGCATGAAGCTGCGTCGTCCGGAACTGGAGCTGGATCTCACCATGGGCTCCAATCAGATGCTGCTGGATATGCTCGAAGATGACGCGCTCGATGCGATCCTGATCGCCACCAATGAAGGTGAATTCAATAATTCGGCGTTTGATGTGGTCCCGCTGTTTGAGGATGATATCTTCCTCGCCGCTCCGGCGACGGAGCAGCTCGATACCACCGCCCCCGCCGAGCTACGCGATTACGCCAGGCGTAAGTTCGTTTCGCTGGCGGAAGGTTTCGCCACCTATGCCGGATTTCAGGACGCTTTTCAGGTGGCCGGATTTGAGCCTGAAATCGTCACCCGAGTGAATGATATCTTTTCGATGATTAGCCTGGTGCAGGCGGGGGTAGGCTTTGCCCTGCTGCCGGGCCGCATGAAAAAGGTCTATGAAAACGATGTTCAGCTGCTGAAGCTGGCGGAGCCGTATCAGATGCGCCAGCTGATCTCCATTGTCTACTCGCACCATCGCGAGCGCGACGCCGACCTGCTGGCGCTGGCGGCTGAAGGGCGGATGTACGCCCGCAGCCTCAGCCGTTAAGCCGGTTCGCAAGGTGACGGGCGACGTCGATACCGCTGCGCTCCAGCGAAATGCACTCTCCCTGCCAGCCCGCCTGGCGGGTGAGGCAGGTCAGCACGCCGCCGGGGGGCATCTCGATCGCCAGCCGCGCGTCCCGTTCATCGGCGGCGATCGTGGCCTCCTGCCAGCGCACGGTTCGCGCCATATTCAGCGCCAGATCGTCGGCTATTCGCAACGGGTCCCATAACACGCGCGCCGTGGAGCCGCTCAGATACGCGCAGCGCGGTCGTTGCAGCGTGACGTCAGAGAAGGCTTTTGCCAGCTTAGCCGCCGGTTCATTCAGCAGCGCGCAGTGGGAAGGGACGCTAACCGCCAGCCGCTGAGCTTTACTGGCCCCAGCCGCCAGCGCCAGCTGGGCCACGCGCGCCATCTCGTCGTCGCGTCCGGCAATCACAATCTGCGTTTCAGCGTTAAGGTTGGCGATATAGAGGTCGCTGTCGGCAATCAGCTGTTCCACGCGGTCGAGCGTCAGGCCCATAATGGCGGTGAGCCCGTAGCCGTGGGGATAAGCCTGCTCCATTAAATCGCCGCGTAGCGCCACCAGCCGCAGGGCGTCGCTAAACGCCAGCGCATCGGCAATCACCGCCGCCGGGAAAGCCCCAATCGACAGGCCGCTGACCATGTCCGGATTCACTCCGTGACGCCGCAGTTCTCGCGCCCAGGCGATGCCTGCGATCAGCAGGCACAGCTGCACCGCGCGCGTGTGTTTTAACGCGGCGGCGCTATCTAAATGGTCTACTTCTTCGCCGAGCACGGTCCGCGCTTCGGCGAGAATATTCTGGCGGTCGGGAAGGTCGGCCAGCATATCCGGCCGCTGGTTTCCCTGACCGGGAAAGGTAAAGAGAATTTTCATGCTTCCTCCCTGTTCCACGGCGACGCGGTCAGGCGCGCGCCGCGGGACGTTTTCAGCAGGACGCGGCCATCGCGCAGCCACTCGTTTAGCGCAAACGCCCCGACGGGCGTTTCGACCTGGGTATCCGCCCGGCACGGCAGCTGCGCGACGCGGGACTGCCAGGCGAGCAGCGCCTCGCGGGGAAGCGGCAGCGGCGCGCGGATCAGCAGATCGAGATCGCTGGCGGCGTGCAGCACGGGAATTTCGGTGGCCAGCGCGTAGCCGGTACCGCCGGTAATGCCCCAGCGCCACGGCCAGGGATGTAAGGTCAGTGATATCGCCGCCTGAACCGGCGGCTGAGAGACAAACGGCGAGCGCAGGAGCAGCTGGCGGTCGGCGAGGGCTTCCGGGCTGACGGTACGGACGATATTTTCCCTCTGTACCCAGCCTGCGGCCCGCTGCTCGCGTTTCATACCCCGTACGCCCACCGGAACGCGGGCGTCGGCGTCAACGTCGCGTCGTACCACCACCGGCAGGCTAATACGCCAGTGCTGTGCGACCCAGGGCTCCTCAATCGCCTCCAGCGCGGCGGCATTATTCAACCAGATTAAATCGTGAGGACGCGGCGTTGATGACATCGTTAGATCCCTGACGTTAAAGTGATAAACAGCGGCAGCGACAGGATACACAGAACCGAGCTTAACAGCAGCACCGCTTCCGCATCCGGCGACTGCACGTCAAAGCGGTTGCCGAAGACCACGCCGAAGAAACCGGCCGCGAGGGCAATCATCAGAATCGCGGTAATGGCGATTGAACCGTGCAGCCCCAGCAGCATCACCAGACCCCAGGCGATAAACGGCTGCACCAGCAGTTTAACCACGGTAGAGGTGGCAATCAGCGTATTGAGCTGCAGCTTGCGCGCTGACAGGATTACCCCGGTGAGGAACAGCGCCGCGGCGGTCGCCGCCAGGCCCAGCGGCTTGATAGCGGCCAGCAGCAGATCCGGCATTTTGATACCGATCGCCGAGAGCACAACCCCCAGCAGCGGACCCCAGACAATCGGTTTTTTCACCGAACGCCACATCAGTACCGGCAGCATCGCCAGCGTCGAACCGCTGTTCTCTCCGGCGGCGAGCGCTTTTTCACGCTCCAGAATCAGCAGGCAGAACGGCGTCATCAGTACCGAGCCGCAGGCGATGGAAACGGCCACGGAGAGGGAGGTTGACGCGCCTTCGCCGAGCACGCTGCCCAGAATCGGCAGGCCAAGGGCGGCGTAGTTCGGCAGCGCGACGGTCAGGGTTAGCACGGCGGCATCCTGCGGCGAGCGCTTGAAGACGCGGGTGGCGAGGAAGTAGATAGCCGCATAGGTAATCCACATCGCTCCGGTGAGCACCAGCACCAGCGGCGATTGCGCGACAATACCGCTCCACGGCGTTTGCACCGTGGCGCTAAACAGCGTCGCGGGCAGGGCGAAATCCATTACGAAAATGTTGAGTAACGAGACGTTTTTGTTATCGACCATTTTGGCCTTACCGGCCCAGAAGCCCAGCAGCATAATGACAAAAATCGGCGCGAGGGCATGAATAATCACATAAGTCATAAATCACCTGTTAATAAAATAGAGTACTGGCGCGATTGTTATAATTTCTAAAAGCGGTCTCTTCCTGAGGCACGCAATCGGTGCCTCAGGCGGCCGCTTCCGGCAGGTTTTCTTCTACTTAGGGACTGACTACCAGCTGGCGCGCATGCGATCGCGCACCTGTTGGGAACTACGGCGGTTCGCCGCGCCAAGGCGGCACTTCAGCGAGGCATCCCGGCGGGCGTCAGCGATGGCGTCGCGCAGGGTGTCGGTGACCAGCGTCAGATCGCGGGCGTCCGGCGCGTCAGGATTGCTGATATCCAGCAGGGCGGAGAGCAGGCCGAGCGTCGCGTAGTTGCTGACGTCATAGGCCATCGGCGGAATGGTGGCCGCCAGTTTCTCCAGCGCCTCAACGCTACGTAGCGTGATACGCGCGGCGGATTCTTTGCCCATGGCGTGCACCAGTACGCCGGCGTCGTTAAAGGCGATCAGGCGATTGGCCTGGTAGCCGTGGGCCAGAAACGCCCCGGACATCGCTTTGCCGACAATCAGGCCAATCACCGGATGCCCGGCAAGACGCGCCTTCGCATACGCGCCCGCCGCGCCGGCCAGCGCCTGATGAATACCAAAGGCTTCTTCACGACGGCCGTAGGCCTGGCTGGGTACATCAATGACCGCAATAATCGGGCGCTTTACCGTTTTATCCGCATCGGCGTCGATGGTTTCGTTGACCACTTTCGCCAGCGTCCAGCCTTCAAGCAGGCCGACTTCGCCGTTGGCGGCGCGCGGGTAATGGTTGTTAGCATCCGGCACCACGGCGATAAAGCGCGCGGTTTCACCGTTAAAATCGGCGTCGGCAACCTGCACCGAGGGGCACAGACCGGTCATTAGTGGTGCGTTCGGCGCCAGCTGGTTTAGCCATAGCGCGGCGCGATGAGTGAACTGGCTCATTATTTCTCCTCCCGGGCGAATAGCCGTTTGATCTGCGCGGTGTCCGCCTGCTGGCGGGTATCGAAGTGGGTCAAACGGGTCAGGAAATCCTCATATTTGTCGCTGCGATGCCGGGCGGGAACGCCTTTGGCTATCGCTTCGTTCATTGCGGCTTTCACCGCGTTAACGCCGTCGCCGACCAGGGCATCCACCAGGCCGCTGGCGTAGCGAATTTCGCCGCCGGTCATGCTCCAGATAAACGGACGGTCGCGGGAGTCGTACTCTTCAATCCCCGCCTCCTGTTCGATAACCTGCGGTCCGTTGAGCCCCAATCGCGCTTCGCGGGTGACAATCAGGTAACTGCACAGCGCCGCGGCGATGGACATCCCGCCGAAGCAGCCAACGGTACCGGCGACAATGCCGACCACCGGGGTATAACGGCGCAGGTCGACAATCGCGGCATGAATATCGGCGATGGCGGCAAGCCCCAGGTTGGCCTCCTGCAGGCGCACGCCGCCGGTTTCCAGGCACAGCACCGCCTGGGTAGGAATACCGTTGCGGTTATCTTCCGCCGCCAGCTCAAGGGCGGCGGCCATTTTCGCGCCGGAGACTTCGCCCATGCTGCCGCCCTGGAAGGTGCCTTCGATGGCGATAACCACCGCCGGCTGGCCGTTAATGGTGCCTTTCGCAACCACCATGCCGTCGTCAGACTGCGGGACGATGCCCTGCGCGCCCAGCCACGGCGACATGATGCCTTCGAACGGGTCCAGCAGTTCGCGATAGCTGCCGTCATCCAGCAGGAAACGGGCGCGTTCGCGGGCGCGGAGTTCAATAAAGCTGCGATCGTTACGCATGAGCCACCTCCTCAAATACCTGTTCAATGCGGATCCGCGCGACGCCGGGGGTGGCGCCAAAGTCGTGGATCACCAGATCTCCGCCGGGCAGACCGTTAATCAGGCTCAGCCGTTCGAACAGCGCGCTCCAGCGCGCCTGGCTGTTGTCCACGGAGGTGGTGATCTCCACATTGAGCGTATTGCTCTGCCCGGCGGTATAGAGCACTTCCATATCGCCGGAGCCTACTACGCCTGCCAGCGCTTTGCCGCTGAGGGCGCGGTTGGCAGGGAATGACAATTTAATCTGTTCCATAACATCCTCTGAATGCGTTAAGCGGAAACCCGGTCGAGAAACAGGGTGGCGGCAAGCAGGTCCGCCGCGCCACCCGGCGAGGCGTTCTGCGCCAGCATCTGCGCATCAAGGCGCGCCAGCGCGGCCCGACCCTGAGCGGTCGCGCATCCTCCTGCCACCAGTACCTCGCCAGCGCCTTGTTGCATTGCGATAAGGCCCGCCATTCCGGCGCGGGAGAGCACGCAGGTATCGCTAAGCGAGGTCATAATCGCCATCAGCGCGTCAAGACGGGCCTGCTCCTCGCTGGCCCCCGCGGCCCGGCTGCGCAAAAGCTGCGGCAGCGCCAGGGTGGTGATATGCGGAAAAGCGCGCTGCGCTTCTTCCCGCGCGCCCGGAACCTGCCAGCGGCGGCTGGCGCGCAGGCCTTTACTAAAGGTCTTCGGCGCGCCGGCGTCCGGCAGACGGGCGAGGGCGGCGGCGGTTTCCGTAATCTTCTGTGCATGACTTTCTCCCCCCAGCATCGCCGTCGCGCTCACCAGCAGGCCCAGCGCCCAGATAGCGCCGCGGTGGGTATTGACCCCCGAGGTCGCCTGCATCATCTGCGCTTCGCCTTCGCGGCCCAGACGGCCGACGGTTTCGCGCAGGGCGATGTCCGCTGGCCGCCGCCAGCTTTGCTGTGCCAGCGCATGAAACGTTGGCTGCAGGCTACGGGCGGAGCGCTCCATCAGCGCCAGGTTCAGGTCCTGATGCGCGCCGTTGCCGCGACTGTCGACCAGACCCGGTTTGGGGCTGAGTCGCGCTTCGGCAACCAGGCAGGCGCTGGCGGTCTGGGCCAGCCAGCGGGCGCGGGTTTCGGCAATTTGGGGAGAGAGTTTTTTCATTACCAGCTCCGGAATTTTGCCGGTGGGTTGTAAAGCCCGTCGGACCACTCAACCAGGTCGGCTACGCTGCCGGCGGCGAGCAGGGAGCGGGTGGCGTCGCTGCGGCGGATACCGATATCTTCCGGATAGACGATTTTGCCGCTTTGGCGCAGTTCGGCCACGCGTTTGGCATCCACGCCGAGGCCGATGTCGGTGATCCCCGCTACCGCTGCGACCATTGCCCGGCGCTCTTCGAGACTTTCCGCGCGGTAGAGGTAAGCGATACCTTCTTCGGTCAGCACGTGGGTGACGTCATCGCCGTAAATCATTACCGGCGCCAGCGGCATGCCGGAGGTTTTGGCCACCTCTACGGCGTCGAGTTTTTCCACGAAGGTCGGTTTCACGCCCGCCTGGAAGGTTTCCACCATTTGCACGACCAGCTTTTTACCGCGCTGCATCGGGTCCGGTTCGGTAATCATGTTGAGCCATGCCGGGGTGGCGTGGCGGCGACCGTGCGGGTCGTGGCCCATATTCGGCGCGCCGCCGAAGCCGGAAAGACGACCACGGGTGACGGTAGAGGAGTTGGCATAGCCATCCACCTGGAGGGTTGAGCCGATAAACATATCCACCGCATACTGCCCCGCCAGCTGGCAGAACGCGCGGTTGGAACGCATGGAGCCGTCGGCGCCGGTAAAGAAGATATCCGGGCGCGCGCGAATGTACTCTTCCATCCCCAGTTCGCCGCCGAAGCAGTGCACGCTCTCGACCCAACCGCTTTCAATGGCCGGAATAAGGGTCGGATGCGGGTTTAGCGTCCAGTGTTTACAGATTTTGCCCTTCAGGCCGAGCTGTTCGCCGTAGGTCGGTAGCAGCAGTTCGATGGCGGCGGTGTTAAAGCCGATCCCGTGGTTGAGGGATTGCACCTGATGCTCGGCGTAGATGCCTTTAATCGCCATCATCGCCATCAGGATATGTTCCTGCTTAATCAGGCGCGGGTCGCGAGTAAACAGCGGCTCGATAAAAAACGGTTTATCGGCGACAACGATATAGTCAATCCACGAACCGGGGATATCCACGCGCGGCAGATCGCACTCGTCATCAACCAGTTCGTTGACCTGCGCAATGACGATGCCGTCGTGGAACGCGGCGGCTTCCACCAGCGCCGGAGTGTCTTCGGTGCTCGGCCCGGTGTAGAGGTTGCCCTTGCGGTCGGCTTTATAACCGGCGATCAGCGCGACGTTCGGCGACAGGTCGACGTACAGACGAGAGTAAAGCTCGATATAGGTGTGAATCGCGCCGATTTCCAGCAGGCCATCTTCCAGCAACTGCGAAATGCGCAGACTTTGGGTGCCGGAGAAGGAGAAATCGAGCTTGCGGGCGATGCCTTTTTCGAAAAGGTCCAGGTGCTCGCTGCGCCCGACGCTCGGCATAATCATATGCAGGTCGTGAATTTTTTGCGGGTTAACCTCCGCCAGCATCCGTGAGAGGAAATCTGCCTGTTTCTGGTTGTTGCCTTCCAGTACCACCCGGTCGCCGGGGGCCAGCAGATGTTCCAGTACGGCAACCAGCTGGTCAGTGGGGATCACTTTGCCCGAGATTTTCGCCTCGGCCAGTCGCCGCTGTTTTTCCGTACGGCGACGGTTCCAGACTCGCCCCGTCGTTTGTTCGGCATTCATTATTAACCTCCTGATTCGACAAATCGTTTTGATTGCCCTGGTGTGGGAGTAAGTGTGCGTCCCGAGGTGGCGGGCATCAATTAAGGCCGATGGCGAATCGTTAGCGTAAGAGTAATGATTGGCGGGGCAGAGATGTGATGACGATCAATAATGATTGCGAATGATTGGTCTACGAGTGGGGGACGTACTGGGTTGAGGCATTGACGCGGCTTCCCGGCTCGCACTGCGTTTAGCCGGGCTACAGGTTAAAGGTCGTCTGCGGGCCGGTAGCCCGGACAGATGCGCCAGCATCGCCTCCGGGGGAACTGCGAGCAATCTCGTTAGTTTTTACTTAAATCACTCAGCAGGAAGGCGATGCTTTGCCCGGCCACCGTCTGTTCGAGGGCGATTTTGACAATAATCGTCAGCGGTACCGAGAGCAGCATCCCCACCGGCCCCAGCAGCCAGCCCCAGAAAATTAATGACAGGAAGACCACCAGCGTCGATAGCCCCAGCCCGCGGCCCATAATGCGCGGTTCAAGGATATTGCCGAACACCAGGTTGATCGCCAGATAGCCCGCCAGCACCACCAGCGCCTCATACAGACCGCCAAATACCAGCACCTGCAAAATCGGCGGGATGGCCGCGAGAACCGAACCGATATTGGGAATGTAGTTGAGCGCAAAAGCCAGCAGTCCCCACATAAAGGCAAAGCGGACGTCCAGCAGCACCAGCATTCCCCAGACCACCAGCCCGGTCACCAGGCTGATGGCGGTTTTGAGCACCAGATAGTGAGAGACGCTATCCAGCGCGCGCTGAATCGCGCCCATTCCCTCCACCGGCCGCGACATCAGCTGCTGCAGCTTCGCGGGAAGCTGCGGTACTTCCAGCAGCATAAACACCACCGTCAGCAGCAGCAGGAAGATAGAGGACATCGCGTTGGAAAGCTGGGTAAGCAGCCCGGTTACCAGGGTCATCACCGCGTTGGGGTCTATATATTTATTCAGCTCCACCACCGACACGGTAAAGCCGAAGCGCTGCAGCCACGGCGCGACGGTCTGCATCGGTTCATAGAGATAGTTGCGATACTGCGGCAGGGTGCGCGCAAGCTCGTTAAGCGAGGTGCCGAGCGAGGCCAGCAGCACCACGGCCAGCAGGACAATCACCCCGACCAGGAGCGAAATCGCCAGTACCCGCGGCACCCGGCAGCGCACCATCAGCTGAACCAGCGGGTTAATCACCACCGCCAGAAAGATCGCCAGCACAAAAGGCACGATAATATCCGCCGCGAAGCGGATGCCTGTAAGGATGATAACCAGCATGCCGAGCATGATGACTATTTTTAAGCCGTTAAGCGTGATGATGGGTTTGGCCATACCGCTCCCTGCGCGAGAAAAAATGGGGTCTAATAGGAGTCATTGTAGACGTTGGCAAAGTCGGCGTCTCAACGCGTCGCCTCAGTTAAAATGAAAAAAACCGACCCATTAATAAATAATGACTGGAACGATATCATAATGGCGTTTGCTATCGGAAAAAACTAATCCAAATCAAATAGCAGAGGTAAAGAACTGCAAAGTCTTTGAGTTAAATGTAGTGTTATGGTACAAATCTGCGTGTGTATAACTACAGAGGACAATTTTCATCCGCAAATGATGAGAAGCAATACCGCGGATAATTGTAATTTTATGGACAATCAGTTCAGGATGTATATTTCGCTTCACCCTGCAGTCTCCCACTCCAACTCCCGCTTCCTCGGCGAGCAGCACTGGCGCTCGGCGCTTTAGTCTTCTTCTCTCTGCCTGAGCTGGCGCGCTGCGCACGGCTAAAATAACGTCAGAATTTTTCCGGTTTACTTCGCTGTAAGCCGTAATGGATTATATTCTCAAGCAGGAGAAGGGATCATGTTTTATTGGATTTTATTAGCTTTAGCAATCGTTGCTGAAATTACCGGCACTTTGTCGATGAAATGGGCAAGCGTAAGCGGCGGCCACACTGGTTTTATTTTAATGCTGGTGATGATTGCGCTTTCCTATATTTTCCTGGCTTTCGCCGTGAAAAAAATCGCCCTCGGCGTGGCCTATGCCCTATGGGAAGGGATCGGCATTTTACTGATCACGATTTTCAGCGTTCTGCTGTTTGATGAAACGCTGTCGACGATAAAAATTGCCGGTCTGGTCACCCTGGTCGCCGGGATTGTATTGATTAAATCGGGAACGCAGAAAACGGTGAAACCGGGCAAGGAGAAAACTCATGCAACAGTTTGAGTGGGTCCATGCCGCCTGGCTGGCGCTGGCTATCGCGCTGGAAATTATGGCCAACGTTTTTCTTAAGTTTTCCGACGGTTTTCGACGTAAGTTCTATGGCCTTATGTCGCTGGCGGCGGTTCTTGGCGCCTTCAGCGCGCTTTCGCAGGCGGTCAAAGGGATTGACCTGTCGGTGGCCTATGCGCTGTGGGGCGGTTTCGGCATCGCGGCGACCATTGCCGCCGGCTGGGTGCTGTTTGGCCAGCGTCTGAATCATAAAGGCTGGGCCGGCCTGCTCCTGCTGGTGGTCGGCATGGTGTTAATTAAACTCGCCTGATATGATGCCGCCTGTGGATGCGGGCGGCAAATTCTGCTCTCTGTATTACTCTTAAAAAAGAGCCAGTTCGGCGTATTTCGCTACCGGCCGACATGAGGGCAGAACATGATCCATTTGCCAGGCTGGCGCAATATTCCCTCCGCCAGAACGCTTTCCATCATGATTGTCCTCGCCGGGATTGGCTTAATCGTGTCCATTATTTCGCTCCTCTACCTCAGCCAGCACCTGATCGGCCTGAAAGCAAACGAAATTGATAAGCATCGTTCCGTGCTATCGGTGGATGGCGCGGTGCAAACCTCGGTGAATCGCGTGCTGTCGCTGGTGATGGATAACGCTATCTGGGACGATGCGGTGCATCAGACCTATACCGACCGGCTCGATCCGCAATGGCTCTATAACTCCTGGGGTTCCGGCTTTAAGATCAATAACCTTTATGACGGCACTTTCGTGCTCGACCAGCACTATCGCGTGCTGTGGGGATCGTTTCGCAGTGAGAGCTTTACCGAACAGGATACCCAATTTCTCGGCAACGGTTTTCATTCGCTCATCTCGCAGCATGCCGCCGCCCTGCGCAGCGGCAAAAGCGCTTATGCCGGCATCACCCGAACCCGCGCCGGTATCGCCTTTATTGCCATTGGCCTGATTCGCCCGACGACAGGACGGCTGCAGGTCTATGATGATACGCGTCGCTATCTGGTGATCACCCGTCATATTAACCCGCAAATGCTTGAGCGGCTGGGCGATACGTTTCAGATCCGCAACCTCCACGTCACGCCAGGCGGCGGCGAATACAGTATCCCGCTCCGCACCCAGTCCGGGGAAATCGTTGGCTATCTGAGCTGGCATCCGGGGCTTCCCGGCGCTGAAGCCGCGCGGGCGGCATCAAACAATATTCGGCTGATCGCCGTCGTGGCAGCGGGGCTGATCCTGCTGTTTATTCTCTTCAGCTGCCTCGGGCTTTACAAGCTGGCGCGCGGCGAAAAGCTGGCGCGCAATATTGCCATGACCGACTGGCTGAGCCGCTTGCCAAACCGGCGGGCGCTGATCGAACGTCTTAATCAGGTATGCGAAAACGCGCAGTACCAGACGCAAAGCGTGGTGTTTATCGATCTCGACGGCTTTAAGGATGTTAACGACAACTACGGCCACGATGTAGGCGATGCGTTGATTATTCATATTGCTAAAGAGCTTCGGCAGCGCGTGCCTCCCGAAGGGATGCTGGCGCGAATGGGCGGCGACGAGTTTGCGATGACCGTAAGCGGCGAACAGGCGATAAATCAGGCGTTGGCCTTTGCCTGGGCGGTGCTGGAACTGTTAAAAGCCCCCGTTATCCTCAACGAACGAAAAATTTATATCAGCGCCAGCATCGGCATCGCCAGCGGCGTCCCGGCAAGCTGTTCCAGCACCGAGCTTTTTCGCCGCGCCGATATTGCCATGTACCACTCGAAAAAAACCGGTAAAGGGCGCACCACCTGGTATGACGAAGCGCTCAGCGACGCGCGGCAGTATCAGCTGAATATCGAAAACGGCATCCGCCAGGGGCTGGAGAACGAAGAGTTTGATGTCTGGTACCAGCCGATCGTCAACGCCGATACGCTGGTTATGGAGGGCGTGGAAGCGCTGCTGCGCTGGCCGCGACGTCCGCAGGGGGCGCTGCCGCCGGACACGTTTATCGGTATTGCCGAAAGTAGCGGTTTGATCTACGCGCTTGGTCAGTTTGTTCTGCAACGCGCCTGTAGCGAGCTGCAGCCTTTAGACGATTTGCTGCTGTCGGTGAATATCTCTCCGGCGCAGTTCCGCGACCCGGAGTTTGAGTCGCGGGTGGTGCAGGTGCTGGGCCGCTGCCATTTCCCGGCCCGTCGGTTACAGCTTGAGGTTACGGAGAGCTACGTTCTGGAGAATCCCGAGCGTGCGCGGGCGGCGATTGAAAATTTAAGGTCGCTGGGGATCGCGGTGGCGCTCGATGATTTTGGCACCGGCTACTCCAGCATCGGCTATTTACGCAGCTTTAGCTTCGACAGTCTCAAAATCGATAAATCACTGGCCGGGCTGGTGGATGTGGATACCCAGGCGGCGGAGCTGGTGCGCGGTACCGTGCGCATTGCCGGGGCGTTGGGGATTACGGTTGTGGCGGAAGGCGTTGAAAATCAGCAACAGCTGGCGCTGCTGCGACGGGCGGGATGCGACAAATTGCAGGGCTTCTTCTTCAGCGAGCCGATGCCCGTCGCATCGTTATTGCAGCTGCGCCAGCAGCAAGGCTGACCGCTTACTGGGCGGCCAGCGCCTCAAGCTTATCGCGAAAGCCGGTCACCGAGATGGCGCGGTTGTCCGCCCGCCAGCGATCTTTTGCCCCCGGCGCCGAACTCTGTACCGCGATCACCTGCCAGCCGTCGTCGGTTTTCAGCAGCAGCGGCGAGCCGCTATCGCCGGGTAGCGTATCGCATTGATGGGAGAGCACCGATGTTTGCGCCCAGCCGGTGACCACGCAATCTTCGTGGGTGTAGAGATTATCCAGATGATCTTCCGGATAGCCTGACTGAGTCACTTTTCGTTCTGCGGTCTTGAGCGCCGCGGTCAGATCGGCTTTGCTGCCGCTAAAAATCGGCACCGGCGTAATACCGGAAGGGGCGTAGCGCAGCACGATCAGGCCAAAATCCCACGGCGCCGCGGCGCTGGGAACTATCCAGCCATCGCCGTCGGCCTTAAGCCGTTTGCCCAGCGAAGGGTCCACGCGGCCTTCAATACCGTGAATTTCGTACACCCAGCCACCTTTGCGCGAGATAAAGCGCAGCGCGACGGGTTTATCCGGCTTGCCTTTGGGCGGCGTCAGCAGGCAGTGACCGGCGGTGAGCGCCAGGTTGGGGGCGATCAGCGTCGCGGTACAGAGATTACCGCTGGCGGTTTCCAGTTGCCCAATCGCATCCCAGGGATCGTCCGTGGGGTTGCTGACCGGTTTTCGGTCGTCATGACCAAAAAACAGCGTCTTAATATCTTTTGCACTCATGCCATCATCATCGGCCTGGACCAGCGCTGGAAACAGGGAAATGGAACACAGTAATAACAGGACGTCTCTACGCATATCACTCTCTGGGGAGATAATTATGTCTATTGAAAGTAGCAGCAGATTTAAGTTTATGAAAGTTAAGAATAATTTTAATTAAGCCAGACGGCGGGCGGAATCAGCAAAAATCGCCAGTCGCTTACGGATGAATGGTGTGAATTCAATATGTTAACACCATTTTCCTGTGGCGTTATTTCCGCAGAAAAGGGCAACGGAAGCAACAGAAATCGTGTATCCGAACGTACAACCAGCGGGTAGCGATAAAATGATTCCCGCTTCAGCTTTTTCTCAAGTCCCTAATGACTAAACAGCGCCAATATTGCGGGAAAAAGAGATTTCTTTGCAGGATAAGCGCACTTCTTTACCTGTTTATCAATTACTTTCAAAGCGAAACATTTTCTCACCGTAAACGTTGTTATTGCTACCACCTTGTTGAGCAAACAGAGATGTTATCCCGGCGATGATATCTGCAATATCAAACACCCGATATACGGGAGGATTTATGTCTAAGCAAGGTATTCGCGCATTAGTTTACGTTTCGCTGGTGTCAGCAATGATTTGGGGCGCCACGGGCTATCTGCTGGTGACGGCGGTTCACGTACTGTAATCCGGGGCCGCGCCCTGGCGGATAACGTCAGCGGAGAGCGGACCGGGAATATGCTGGTTTAAAAAACGCTGCAATAGGGCGATCGGCTGCGGGCTGAGCGTATTTTTCGGCCAGACAAAATAGTAGCCTTCGCCGGTGGCTATCGTGGTAGAGAAGGGCAAGGCCAGCAGTCCCGCGCGGATCGCGGGCAGATTAGGCAATCCCAAAGATATTCTCTTTTTTGCCGTTTTTTTCCGCAGTTTATTCATCTCACCAACAGTTTCGGCTGCAGTCTGGGGGTATTGACGGCGGTGTGGGTGCCGATCGATCTGAGCGTGCTTTCGCTTTACATTCTGGCGGTTCGTCGTTGGTTAACGGCGCGTTGCGCCAAACGCTTGACGAGGGTCTCGGCGCTTTTTCTGCTACTTCTGGCGATCTATGGGTTGGGATATAACGTGTGGCAGCTACATCTTTAGTAAAGGAAAAAACGGCTGGCGACCAGCGCGCAGATAATCAGCAGGATCAGGATGAGCTCAAAACGATAGCGCCGCAGCATGGTGCTCTCCAGAAAAAAACGGCGCTGAAGACAGCGCCGATATCGTATCACACAACTTAACCCGGGAGATTAAGCAGCCGGTTGTGCAGCTGGTTTAGCGGTATGATGTTTAGTGGTTTTGTGGTGTTTTTTAGCTGCCTGCGCTTTCTGAGCTACAGGTTTAGCAGCGGCTTTTTTGTGTTTCTTAGCGGCCTGGGCTTTCTGGGCGGCAGCCGGTTTAGCTTCCGCTTTTTTGTGCTTTTTAGCGGCCTGGGCTTTCTGGGTTACAGCAGGTTTAGCTGCGGCTTTTTTGTGCTTTTTAGCCGCCTGCGCTTTCTGCTCAGCAGCCGGTTTGGCAGCGGCGGTATGGTGTTTCTTATGGTGGGTCGCTTTAGCGGTGGTGCTGTGAGTTGCAGCAGCCGGCGCCGGAGTTGTGGTGGTGGCAGCATCGGCAGCGAAAGCAACAGAAGACAGACCCATAGCAGCGGCAACGACCAGAGCTAATACTTTTTTCATTCTGATATCCTCGAAAAGGTTTCTTGTTTCAACCCCACTGCGGGGCCGTTGAAAGAACTATATGCTTGTCTTATCGAGGTTTCCGTGAGTGTTTGGTATCGGCGTGTAACCGTATGTACAACGTGCTGCGACCAAGGTGGAACACGGCGTCGGGAGCGGGGCCCGACGCCGGTGATTTACAGATAACGCGAGGTAAGGTGCTGGCGGAAATAGGCGCTGTTAAGGTCTTCTCCGGTAGCATGCTGAATCAGCTGCGAGGTGGTAAAACGGCTACCGTGCTGCCAGATATTTTGCCGCAGCCAGTCAAACAGGGCGCTGAAGTTACCGTTGGCGATATCGCTTTCCAGCTGCGGTAGCGCCCGTCTGGCGGAAGCCATCAGCTGAGCGGCGTACATCGCGCCAAGCGTATAGGAAGGGAAATAGCCAAAACCGCCGTCGGTCCAGTGGATATCCTGCATACAGCCGTCGCGGTAGTTGCCGGTGGTGGAAAGTCCCAGCCAGTGCTGCATTTTTTCGTCCCACAGTGCCGGAATATCATCGACCTCGATGTCGCCATCAATCAGCGCGCGTTCAATTTCATAGCGCAGAATGACGTGTGCCGGATAGCTCACCTCATCCGCGTCGACGCGGATAAAGCCCGGCTTGACGCGCTGATTCCAGGCGATGAAGTTTTCGCGGCTAAAGGCCGGCTGTTCGCCAAAGTACTGGCGTACCGTTGGCAGCAGGCGCTGCAGAAAGGCGTCGCTGCGGCCAAGCTGCATCTCGAAAAACAGGCTTTGCGACTCATGGATCGCCGTAGAACGGGCGAGGGCAATGGGCTGATCGAGCCAGTTACGCGGCAGATTTTGTTCATAGCGCGCGTGGCCGGTTTCGTGAATCACGCCAAACAGCGCGCTGAGCAGGTCGTTTTCGTTGTAGCGCGTGGTGATACGCACATCCTCGGGGACGCCGCCGCAGAACGGGTGGGCGCTGATATCCAGGCGTCCGCCGTCAAAATCAAATCCCAGCACGCGCATCGCTTCCAGTCCCAGCTCGCGCTGGTCGGTAATCGGAAACGGCCCCTGAGGTTCGATGAGCGGCGTCTGTGCCTGCTTCTCAACCGCTTTTTCCAGCAGCGAAGGAAGCCAGGATTTCAGGTCCGCGAACAGCACGTCCAGACGGGCGCTGGTCATATCCGGTTCAAAAATATCCAGCAGAGCGTCATAGCGGGAGCCGCCTTTTGCCGCCGCGCGAATCTGCGCCTCCTCGCGGCTCAGTTTGACGACTTCACGCAGGTTCTCGGCAAAACCCTGCCAGTCGTTCGCCGGACGCTGGCTGCGCCAGGCGTGCTCGCAGCGGCTACCCGCCAGCGATTTCGCTTCCACCAGGCTTTCCGGCAGCAGCGCCGCCTGTTGGTACTGGCGAGTCATTTCGCGCAGGTTGGCCTGTTCCACATCATTTAGCTCTTCCTGAAGCGCGTTCTGTAGCCATTCACCCACTTTCTTGTCGGTGAGGATCTGATGCTGCAAAACGCCGAGCTCGGCGAGCGCCGCGCCGCGGGCCGCGCTGCCGCCGGGCGGCATCATGGCGAACATATCCCAGCCGGCGATGGCCGAGAGATGCGAGAAGCGGGAGAGTCGCTGAAAGGTGCGGGTAAGCTGATGATAATTTTTGTTTTCGGTCATGTTTACACTCTGACGGTGGCAAGTGAACAAAAGAGGTTTTCGTTGGCCTCTACACTATCGTGATACGCCGATGGGGTCGAGGGATGCGGGGCGTTCCGCCACAAATCTCCTGAGGCAATCGGACATCGCCGCCCGCATCGGCTCGCCGGCCATTAGCATAATGTAGGGATTAATCGATTGCGTATTTTATGTTTGGCTCGAAATAATCCGGATGTGCGTAAAGTAACAGACGCTTTCTCTGAACCGCGGCTAAACTTAATGCAGGCACAGCCCGCCTATGCGAGGTGAATTATGAATCCGTTTACCTGGCTGTTTATTGCTCTGCTTTCTATCGATGCCGTTAGAGAGGTGTTAGGAATGTCGTCGGTACTGGGGATGTGGTGAATAGCGTGGCCCGCGACAGGCCACGTTAACCCGCGTTATTTCAGCCGTTTATGCAAACACGCGCCGGTGAGCAGCGCCGCCAGCAGCATCAGCGCGATAAACCCGCCGACGCCGTTCCAACCGTAGTGATGCCAGAACACGCCGCCTAACGTCCCCGCCATGCTGGAACCCAGATAGTAGCTAAACAAATAGAGCGATGACGCCTGACCGCGGGCGCGACGGGCGCGCGGGCCGATCCAACTGCTGGCTACCGAGTGTGCCGCGAAGAAGCCCGCGGAGAACAGCAGCATGCCGATAAAAATTAGCCATAGCGACGAGAACAGGGTCAGCAGCAGGCCGCCGAGCATTACCGCCGTGGAGAACAGCAGTACCGGGCCGCGACCGTAGCGAACGGTCATCGCCCCGGCTTTCGGCGAACTCCAGGTTCCGGTCAAATAGGCCACCGACAGCAGGCCAACCACCGCCTGGCTGAGCGACCACGGTGAGAGCATCAGACGATAGCCGATATAGTTAAACAGCGTTACGAATGCCCCCATTAATAAGAAACCTTCAAGAAACAGCAGCGGCAGTCCGCGATCGCGCCAGTGCAGGCGGAAGTTGATCAGCAGCGATTTTGGCCGCAGCGACGTTGGACGGAAGTGGCGCGACGCCGGCAGGATGCGCCAGAACATCAGCGCGGCTGCGAGGGCGAAGCCGCTAATGACCGCCAGCGCGATACGCCAGCCGAAGAAATCGGTGAATACCCCGGTCAGCAGACGGCCGCTCATGCCGCCAATCGAGTTTCCGCTGATATACAGCCCCATTGAGAACGCCACGACGCTGGGGTGGATCTCTTCGCTCAGATAGGTCATGCCGACCGCCGCCACGCCGCTCAACGACAGGCCGATCAGGGCGCGCATAATCAGGATCCCATGCCAGCTGGACATCATCGTCGACAGCAGGGAGCAGCAGGAAGCCAGCACCAGCGCGGTCACCATCACCTGTTTGCGGCCGATGGCGTCGGATAGCGGACCGGTAAACAGCAGGCCGACCGCCAGCATCGCCGTGGAAATCGACAGCGAGATACTGCTGCTGGCCGGCGAGACGCCGAATTCGCTGGAGAGCACCGGCAGAATCGGCTGAACACAATAGAGCAGCGCAAAGGTCGCCAGTCCGGCGGAAAAGAGGGCGAGGGTGACGCGAATAAATTGCGGGGTACCGCGTTTGATAAACTGGTTTGGCTGAGGAGCGATAATGTCGCTGACGTCGTTTGCCGGGACGGTGTCAGCGGTAGTTGTACGACTCACGGAAAAATCCTTGGTGATAAACAGAGAGTTGAGCGACCGCAATGGCCACTTATTCAGAGTAGGAAAATGTAAATATTCTGTCTAATATATTAATAATCTCAAATAAGACGTTTTAGATATGAATATTGAACTACGTCATCTGCGCTATTTTATTGCCGTGGCGGAAGAGCTCCATTTTGGCCACGCGGCGGCGCGGTTAAATATCTCTCAGCCGCCGCTTAGCCAGCAGATTCAAATCCTTGAGCAGCAAATTGGCGCACGTCTGTTTGCCCGGACGAACCGCAGCGTCAGCCTGACGGAAGCCGGGAGGCAGTTTCTCGCCGATAGCCGGCAGATCCTCTCCCAGGTGGACGATGCCGCCGCGCGGGCAGCCCGTCTTCATCACGGCGAAACCGGCGAACTGCGCATTGGTTTTACCTCCTCGGCCCCCTTTATTAAGGCGGTATCGGACACGCTATCGACCTTCCGATGCCGCTATCCCGATGTGCATATTCAGACGCGGGAAACCAACACGCGCGAGCAGATTGTGCCGCTGAACGAGGGGGCGCTGGATCTGGGGCTGATGCGTAATACCCAACTGCCGGAAACCCTGGTCTGGGAAAGAGTGCTGCGCGAACCGCTGCTGGCGATGGTGCCGCGCGATCATCCGCTGGCGAGCCAGCCGCGCGTCAGCCTGCGGGAACTGGCGCGGGAGCCGTTTGTGTTTTTCGATCCCCATGTCGGTACCGGGCTGTATGACGATATTCTCGGCCTGCTGCGCCGCTACGATCTGACGCCAACGATCGCCCAGGAAGTGGGGGAAGCGATGACGATTATCGGCCTGGTTGCCGCCGGGCTTGGGGTGTCGATTTTGCCGGCGTCGTTCAGACGGGTTCAGCTATCGGAAATGTGCTGGCTGCCCATCGAAGAGCAGGATGCGGTATCGGAAATGTGGCTGGTGTGGTCGAAACATCGTGAACAGGGGCAGGCGGCCCGGCGTTTTCGCGAATCGCTGCTTGCCAGCGCCACGTGAGTTATTTAGGACAAATAACGGCTAAAAATGTGCGGTAAATCACAAGGCTAAGCAAAAATTTGACGATTACCGTTGAAGTGCTTCACCATAGCCGTCAGTTTATTTCGAAGCGCGAAAATAAAGGGAGTCAACGGTGGTAGCGGACAGTCAGCCAGGCCATATCGATCAAATTAAGCAGACCAACGCGGGCGCGGTTTATCGCCTCATTGATCAGCTTGGCCCGGTGTCGCGCATCGACCTCTCGCGCTTCGCGCAGCTGGCGCCTGCCAGCATCACCAAGATCGTCCGTGAAATGCTGGAAGCGCATCTGGTCCAGGAGACGGAAATCCAGGAGCCGGGTAGCCGGGGAAGGCCTGCCGTTGGCCTAATGGTGGAAACAGAAGCCTGGCACTATCTCTCTATCCGCATCAGCCGCGGCGAGCTCCACCTCGCGCTGCGGGATTTAAGCAGCGCGCTGGTGGTGGAAGAGCAGCTTGAACTGGCGTTACAGCACGTTCAGCCTTTTGCGACCCGGCTACTCGATCATGTTGACCAGTTCTTTATTCGTCACCAAAAGAAGCTGGAGCGATTAACCGCCATCGCCGTCACCATGCCGGGGATCATCGACACCGAGCACGGTATCATCCACCGGATGCCTTTTTATGAAGACGTTAAGGATATGCCGCTGGGCGAGATCTTAGCCAACCATACCGGCGTATCGGTCTATATTCAGCACGATATCAGCGCCTGGACCATGGCCGAATCGCTGTTTGGCGCCTCGAGAGGCGCGCGGGATGTCATTCAGGTGGTGATAGACCATAACGTCGGCGCGGGGGTGATCACCGACGGCCGTCTATTGCACGCGGGCAGCAGTAGCCTGGTCGAGATCGGCCACACCCAGGTCGACCCGTATGGGAAACGCTGCTATTGCGGCAACCATGGCTGTCTGGAAACGATCGCCAGCGTGGAGAGCGTGCTGGAGCTGGCGCAGATCCGCATGGCGAAGTCGATGAGCTCGATGCTGCACCAGCAGCCGCTGAGCGTTGAATGGCTATGTCAGGCCGCGCTGCAGGGGGATTTGCTGGCGCGGGACATTATCAGCGGCGTCGGGAACCACGTCGGGCGGATTCTGGCGATTATGGTTAACCTTTTTAACCCGCAAAAAATTCTTATCGGCTCCCCCTTCAACCTGGCCGCGGATATTCTGTTTCCGGCAATATCTGATTGTATTCGACAACAATCGTTACCAGCCTATAGCCGACATATTGCCGTGGAAAGCACCCAGTTTTCTAACCGGGGAACGATGGCTGGCGCGGCCCTGGTTAAGGATGCCCTCTATAACGGATCGTTGCTGATACGACTGTTACAGGGTTAACATTTTTTCATATTCACACCAAAAATTGCGCTATCTCAAGCTGGCTTCCGGCGGCATCGCGTAGACTTTTTCCACAGTTGATTATTTCTCTCCCGTATATTTCATCAACATAACTGTGGGGTTAGTGATGTTTAAGCGTTTCTTCATAACAGGTACTGACACTGCCGTCGGCAAGACGGTGGTTTCCCGTGCGCTGTTGCAGGCACTGGCTGCCTGCGGCAAAAGCGTCGCCGGATACAAGCCTGTGGCGAAGGGCAGTAAAGAGACGCCGGACGGACTGCGGAACAAAGATGCGCTGGTCTTACAGAGCGTGTCATCGCTGGTGTTACCGTATGAAGCTGTCAATCCCATCGCGTTAAGCGAAGATGAAAGCAGCGTGGCGCACAGTTGCCCGATCAACTACGGCCTGCTGTCGGATGGCCTCCAGCGGCTCAGCGGCCAGGTTGAGCATGTAGTGGTTGAAGGTACCGGCGGCTGGCGCAGCCTGATGAACGACCTGCGTCCGCTTTCGGAATGGGTAGTGCAGGAACAGCTGCCGGTGCTCATGGTGGTGGGGATTCAGGAAGGCTGTATCAACCACGCCCTGCTGACCGCGCAGGCGATTGCTAACGACGGCCTGCCGCTTATCGGCTGGGTGGCCAACCGCATTAATCCGGGCCTGGCGCATTATGCTGAAATCATCGACGTGCTGAGCAAAAAGCTGCCGGCCCCGCTTATCGGTGAACTGCCTTACTTGCCGCGCGCGGAACAGCGCGAACTAAGCCAGTATATCGACTTATCGATGCTCGGCGAGATGATGGCGGTAGATAGAATCTCGGCGTAGCGTCCGCGATAGCACCGATGCCAGCACGCTGGCAATCAGTAAACCGGGCAGTAAAACGTACTGTCCGGTCATTTCACAAATCATCAGCGTTGACATAATCGGCGCATGGGTGGTGGCCGCCAGAAACGCCGCCATACCGGTTAAGCCAATCACTATTGCGATCGCCTGGCCATCAGGAAGCCACAGCCCGGTCAGGCTGGCGAACAGCATACCGATCCCCAGCCCAATAAATAGCGTTGGCGTAAATACGCCGCCCGGCGCCCCGGAGCCGCTGCTGGCGAGTACCGCAAGCAGCTTGCAGACAAACACCGTAAGTATTGCGCTGAACAGCGGCGGCGACAGGAGATAGCTCTGGACAACGCTATAGCCATTCCCCCAGACGGCTGGCGCGATCAGCGACAGCAGCCCGACAATGAGACCGCCGAGCGCCAGCTGCCAGGGGGGCGACAGGCGCAGCCGGACAAAGCAGCCATGGCTATAGCCCATCAGCCAGATAAACAGCGGCCCGCAAAGCCCGGCCAGCAGAGCCGTCGCCAGCATCAGCGCATAGTGCGTCGCGCGCAGGGTTTCGTGCAATTCAACGTGATACAGCGGGGCCGAACCGCCGTTCAGCAGATTGGTCAGCAGCAGGGCGACCACCGCGGCAATCACGACCGGGCCTAGCGACGCCAGCATCAGGGTGCCGAATAAGATCTCGGCGATAAACAGGCTTCCGGCCAGCGGAGCGTGGTAGGCGCTGGCCATCCCGGCGGCGGCGCCGCAGGCTACCCACAGCTTCCACTCGTCTTTGGGCGTAAAGCAGCGGGCGAACAGCGACGCGGCCAGCGCGGCCAGCAGGATCATCGCTCCCTCGCGGCCTATGGCGCTGCCGGTGGTCACCACCAGCAGGGAAGCCAGCGATTTTACCAGGCTGGCGGGCGTATCAAACACGCCGTCGCCGGTCTCGAGGGCTTCCATATAGTCGGTTGGCGCATGGGGTCGTGCACTGGTGCGCCGCTGCCAGAGCCAGAGCAGGGCGCCAGCCGCAAAACCGCCGAGCGCGGGCGTCAATAACCGACGCCATCCGGCCATCGACTCGGCGGCGTTGACCAGGCTTCCGCTGTCATTGCTCAGGAACAGGCTTTCCAGACCGGCCATCGCGTGGCGAAACAGGGCAACCGCGAGCGCGGCGAAGACGCCGATCAGCATGGCAATCAGCAGGCGGCGAAACATAACCTGAATATCAGGATAAGCGTGAAGACGATGCATCAGCGAATACGATTAGCGGGGGACATGGCTTATTTTTACCGGGTATAAGCATAGACGCAAAAGCGATAAGTGCGAAAACGGCAGAAAGTGACGTTGTCACCGATAGGCTATGCCCGCCGGGCGGGCATAGCGTCAGGGGTTAACGGTAGAGCGGTTTATCGGCGACCGCGCAGGGGAGTTGCGCCTGCCAGCGCGCCAGCGTCTCTTGCGCCAGCTGGCCCAGAGCCTGATAAAAAGGATTTTCCGCCCCGGCGATAAACACGCTCAGAAAGCGCCCCGACCACGGGAGAAGATGCCAGGCCTGCAGCTGGTTAAATGCCTCATCCTGAGCGGATTCACAAAGCCAGGCCGCCAGCAGCAGCAGCGTCCCGAAGTGGTCTTCCGGCTCGGCTCGGCGCTCAGACAGGCTGATGCCGGTTGCCCGCATCCACTCGCGCAGCGCCAGCGTCGAGTCGCCGAACAGCACGCTTTCTTTGTCCAGCCAGACGGAGCCCCACGGCGGCGCGGGCAGCGCCCACGGGCCGATAAACAGCCGCTGCCAGGCTTCCGCCAGCGGTTCATCGCTTGCGATAGCGAACTGTGCCGCCAGGCCGTCCGCGACCGGCCAGGGCCACTGGCACTGCCAGCTGCCGTCGCGCAGGGCCGCGATTAGCGGAGCCACCTGCTCGCTATCCGGAGCAAAAGAAAACAGCGCGCCCAGCGTACGGGCGCTGAGTGCGACGGCGTCGCGGTCTTGCGCTTGCATCATACCTATTCCTTAACAGCAGAGGGTGCCGCGGCACCCGTTGATTAACCAGCAATCGCCGTACCGACGGTCATATGTAGGCCATAAAACAGGCCGCGACCGATAAACTCGCCGAGTAATACCAGGATCAGTCCGAGCAGCAGGCTGGCGATGCGCGGGTTTTTCTTTCTTGCCAGCGGGCAGATCCAGCACCCAAGGCCCAGCGTCAAAAATACTAAACGCAGGATTTGTAGCCAGCCGTAGTTTGGCAGCAGGGCGCTGGCCTGCTGCACGGAGCTGCGGATCTCTGCCAGTTCGCTGTTCTGCAAAATGACCACCGCCAGGCTTGCCAGCAGCGCAAGGACGCTCATCGACGCGAAGACGGTGCCGTTAAAAGGCACGTTGGCTACCCGCAGCAGCAGGGCGGCGAAAAGCGGCCCGCACAGCACCATCGTCAGAAAGAAGGCGGCGGTGGTGTAGGCATTATACCAGGTCGGCACGGTATCAATTTGATAGACCAGGGTCATCTCAAGGACGAACAGGCAGCCGAGCAGCATGGTGAGCAGGAGCCAGGCTTTGGCCAGCATATTCGGCATTTTGCCGAGTATCGTCAGCAGCCACCAGAAACCCCCCACGGCGAAAAACAGCGCGCCGCTGGCAATTTCGTTACTTAACGCCGATGCGCCTACCCGGTTAAGCGAGTTAAACGCCCGCAGCGGCGAGCCGAGGTGGATGATTGACGCCAGAAAGCCAATCCCCATCACCAGCCAGATAAAAAACATGCCGCGCACCAGACGCTGGCGGGCTTCAGAGTTGTTATTCAGCGAAAGCCAGCCCAGCCCGCTGACGATAATCGCCCCTGCAACGCTTTGCCCCAGCACCGTAAACAGCACCAGCGGCCATTCATGCCATCCATTTCCCACGTTACACCTCCTTCGGGTTGGCCAGATAGCCGGTGGTATCACCCGTCGGACGGCTGTTGGCGTTAGGTTTAATCACAATGCTCGGCTTTGTGAAGTGCGCGGACGGCAGCGGCGCGACGGCGGCAAGCTGGCCGTGCTTTTCGCGCAGCTCTTCGATGGGGCCAAAGTCGAGCGCCCGCAGCGGACAGGATTCGACGCAAATCGGCTTTTTACCGTCAGCAACCCGGTCGTAGCAGCCGTCGCATTTGGTCATGTGGCCTTTCGCCGCGTTGTACTGCGGCGCGCCGTACGGGCAGGCCATATGGCAGTAGCGACAGCCGATGCATACCTCTTCGTTCACCACCACAAAGCCATCATCGCGCTTATGCATGGCGCCGCTGGGGCACACTTTAGTACAGGCCGGGTCTTCGCAGTGGTTGCAGGCAATGGAAAGGTAATAGGCGAAAACGTTTTGATTCCACACGCCGTTATCTTCCTGCCAGTCGCCGCCCGCATATTCGTAAATGCGGCGAAAGCTGACGTCAGGCGTTAAGTTTTTATAATCCTTACAGGCCAGCTCGCAGGTCTTACAGCCGGTGCAGCGGGCGGAATCGATAAAAAATCCATACTGAGCGCTCATGGTTTACTCCTTAAACCTTCTCGATTTCGACCAGATTGGTGTGCTGGGGATTGCCTTTCGCCAGCGGCGAAGGACGATGCGTCGTGAGAGTATTGATACAGGAGCCGCGATCGATGCGATCGCCGTTCATATTGGCGTCATGCCAGGCGCCCTGGCCCATCGCCGATACGCCGGGCATGATGCGCGGGGTCACCTTAGCCGGAATGCGCAGTTCGCCGCGGGCGTTGAATACGCGCACCATATCGCCATTTTTAATCCCGCGCTTCTCGGCATCCAGCGGGTTAAGCCATACCTCCTGGCGGCAGGCGGCCTGTAACACATCGATGTTGCCGTAGCTGGAGTGGGTGCGCGCCTTATAGTGGAAGCCGAACATTTGCAGCGGGAATTTCTCGCGCAGCGGGTCGTCCCAGCCTTCGAAAGTCGACGCGTATACCGGTAATGGACTGATGGTTTCGTCCTTTTCCAACTGCCATTTGCCGGCGATATCCGCCAGACGGCTGGAGTAGATCTCGATTTTACCCGATGGGGTTTTTAGCGGGTTGGCGACAGGGTCTTTGCGGAAGTCGCGATAGGCGACAAAGTGGCCGTTGGGGTCTTTACGCTTATAAATCCCCATCTTTTTCAGTTCGTCGTAGCTCGGTAGCGCCGGGTCTTTCGCCAGCATTTTCGCGTACAGATGCTGCAGCCACTGCTCCTGGGTACGGCCTTCGGTAAACTTCTGGTGGATATCATCGCCAAGGCGCTTTGCGACTTCGCTGAGGATCCAATAGATCGGCTTGCGCTCAAATTTAGCGGAGGTGACCGGCTGAATAAAGATGAGATAGCCCATATTGCCGGCGTAGTCGTTGGGAATAATATCTTCCTGCTCGACGGTCATCAGGTCCGGCAGCAGAATATCGGCGTATTTGGCCGATGAGGTCATAAAGTTGTCGATAACCACGATCGTTTCGCACTTGCTTTCATCCTGCAGGATATCGTGGGTTTTATTGATATCAGAGTGCTGGTTGATGATGGTGTTGCCGGCGTAGTTCCAGATGAATTTAATCGGCACGTCCAGCTTCTCTTTGCCGCGCACGCCGTCGCGGGTCGCGGTCATTTCTGCGCCGCGATCGATGGCATCGGTCCAACTGAAGCAGGAGATCTGCGTTTTCACCGGGTTTTCCGGCAGCGGCATGCGTTCGATGGTAATGGTGTAAGTTGACTCGCGCGCGCCGCTGTTGCCGCCGTTAATCCCCACGTTACCGGTCAAAATAGGCAGCATGGCGATCGCCCGGGAGGTCAGTTCGCCATTAGCCTGACGCTGCGGTCCCCACCCCTGGCAGATGTAGGCCGGTTTTGCGGCGCCAATTTCGCGCGCAAGCTTAATGATGCGATCCGCCGGAATGCCGGTGATGCGTGACGCCCACTGGGGCGTTTTGGCGGTAGCATCGTCGCCCTGGCCGAGAATATACGCTTTGTAGTGTCCGTTGGCCGGGGCCCCTTCCGGCAGCGTTTTCTCGTCGTAGCCGACGCAGTAGGTATCAAGGAACGGCTGGTCGACCAGGTTTTCGTCGATCAAAACCCAGGCGATACCGGCCACCAGCGCCGCATCCGTACCCGGGCGAATCGGGATCCATTCGTCCTCGCGCCCGGCGGCGGTGTCGGTATAGCGCGGATCGATAACGATCATCCGAGCATTAGAGCGCTCGCGCGCCTGTTCGAGATAGTAGGTGATCCCGCCGCCGCTCATGCGCGTTTCCGCCGGGTTATTGCCGAACATCACCACCAGTTTGCTGTTTTCAATATCGGAGGTGCTGTTGCCGTCATTGCTGCCGTAGGTATAGGGCATCGCGCAGGAAATCTGCGCCGTACTATAGGTACCGTAGTGGCTTAAAAAACCGCCGTAGCAGTTCATCAGACGCGCCACCAGCGAGGCGTAAGGGGAGGAGCGGGTGATATTGCCGCCGACAATCCCGGAAGAGTAGTTAATGTAGACCGCTTCGTTGCCGTATTTTGCCACCACGTTTTTCAGGCTGGCGGCGATGGCGTCCAGCGCCTCGTCCCAGCTGATACGTTCGAACTTGCCTTCCCCGCGTTTGCCGACGCGTTTCATCGGGTAGTTGAGGCGGTCGGGGTGGTTAATACGACGACGAATAGAACGCCCGCGCAGGCAGGCGCGCACCTGGTGATCGCCATAGCTGTCCGTGCCGGTATTGTCGGTTTCGACCCAGACCACTTCGTCATCGCGAACGTGTGAACGCAGCGCGCAGCGGCTGCCGCAGTTGACCGAACAGGCGCCCCAGACGATCCGTTCCTCGCCGTGGGTCGCTTCTTGTACAGCGGCGGCGGCGCGGCGCAGGCTGAAAGGCAGGGATAAACCGCCGGCCGCGAGAGCCAGCGAGCCGAGGGCGGATGATTTAATTAGCGTTCGACGGCTAAGGCCGCCGGTATGTTCCTGGTTAGACATAGCTCACTCCATGATTTTGTTATAATGGCGTAATGCCAACGCCTGCGTAAGGTCGGCGTGGAGAGTGAGGGATCATACTTAAAATGGAGTAGAGAGATCTTATCCCTGGTCAACCGAGGGATAAGACTTCTCCAGTCATGCGGCGAGGTTACTGCGCGCCGCTGTCGCGGGTGTAGATGATTTTAAAGGTGTCGTTGGCGCAGTGGCCGACAACCTGCGCGCCGGGCTGATCGGGCTGGTCGTTCGGGACAATGGTCAGGCTGAAGCCCGATTCCGGGACGCCGTTGTTGATGATTTTCTGCTGAATATCGCTTTTTACCCGCTCGCAGGAATCCGGCGCCGCGAAAGCAGCTGTCGAACCCAGTAGCAGAGCCGTACATAGCCAGGGTGATAGTTTCATCATAAACTCCTTATTAACGTTATCCAAAGTTAAGCATAGCAGAAGTGGTGTAAACAATTGTATTTGCTAATATGATTGCACTATGCACAAAAGGAATCGCGCGTGAAAAAACGGTTTTTGCTGCTGTTGGCAGTTGGGGCGCTTAGCGCCTGTGATGAAAAGGGCGCGCCGCAGGCCTTCACCCCGGAAATGGCCAGCTTTTCTAACGAATTTGAGTTCGATCCGCTGCGCGGGCCGGTAAAAGCGTTTAGCCAGACGCTGTATGACGAACATGACCAGGTGGTGAAGTGGGTCAAAGGGCGTTTGTCCAGTGAAGGGTGCTTCGACCTGCTGGCGTTTGAGGATCTGGAGAACAAAACCGGCGCGGCGCTGGTGCTGGACGCGAACTACTACCTGGATGCGCAAAGCCACGAAAAGCGCCTGCGTGTGCAGGGCAAATGCCAGCTGGCGGAAATGCCCTCGGCGGGCGTGTCGTGGGAAACCGATGAGCACGGGTTCGTCGTCACCGCTCGCGGTAAAGAAAGCACCGCGACATACCGCTACGACAGAGAAGGCTACCCGCTGGGCAAAACGACGACCGCCAAAGGGGAACGCTTTACGGTGGCCTCAACGCCATCATCCGATCCGCGCAAAAAAATGGACTACACCGCAGTGAGCACCTTCAATGACCGCACGCTGGGCAACGTCAGCCAGACCTGCGATTACGACCGCCACGACAACCCGGTAAGCTGTGAGCTTCAGGTGGTTGACGACAGCGTGCAGCCTTCGCTAACCCGGCACTACACCATCAAAAGCACCATTGAGTATTATTGAGCCGTAGGTTTCAGCAGTGTCTGTCCCGGCGTTTTATGCTCGGCCAGGTATTGGTGCTGAAACAGGCACATACGGATGGTATTGCGGTATTCGCCGTTAATAAAGAATTCATGAATCAGCTCGCCTTCTACCATAAAGCCGAGCTTGCGGTAGATGTGGATCGCTTTTTCATTTTCTTTATCGACGATGAGGTACAGCTTATACAGGTTGAGCACCATAAAACCGTAGTCCATCGCCAGCTTTGCGGCGCGGGTGGCCAGGCCTTTTCCCTGATAATCAGGCGAGATAATAATCTGAAACTCGGCGCGGCGGTGCACATGGTTGATTTCAACCAGTTCCACCAGTCCGGCCTTTTCACCAGCGCATTCAATGACAAAGCGGCGTTCGCTCTGATCGTGAATGTGTTTGTCGTACAGGTCGGACAGTTCGACAAAGGCTTCATAGGGTTCTTCAAACCAGTAACGCATAACGCTGGCATTGTTGTCGAGCTGGTGGACAAAGCGCAGGTCTTCGCGCTCGAGCGGACGGAGTTTGACGTGAGATGCGTCAGTCATGGAAATACCTGTGAGTGATTGCGGAGCTTTATAGGTTGTGGCGCCCGCGGGCGCCATACATTACGGGGTAATGGTGCGTCCGGTGCGGCGGTCAAGGCAGCGCAGGGTGTTAGGTTCCCAGTAGGCGTTGACGTTCGCGCTCTTCTGGCAGTTATCCTGGGCGTCAAAAGCCACGTCGGCTTTATCCCACTCTTTTTCAGCACGGGTGTTGACCTTCTGGCGTAAAGAGCGGGTGTCGTTCCACTGCTCTTTTTCCATTGCGGCCTGCTGGCGGCTCTGGGCGCTGTCGCCGGACTCAATCACCAGCTTGTCGGTTTTGGCAAATGACGAGGCGGTAAAGACCATCGCGCTCAGCGCCAGCAGAGCGGTCAGGCACCAGCGTTTATTCAGTGTTGTGTTCATCACGATTTCCTTTAAGTGATTCCCTCGGACTAAGTTTACTACATCTCCTTTCGACGGCATACCCGACAAAACGGAGTAAACGACGGCCATTATTGCGTAGAATGCGTTAACGCTTGCTCAACTCACGACGCTTTATATGTTAAAAACGACGCTGCTTTTCTTTGCCACCGCGCTGTGCGAAATCATTGGCTGCTATCTTCCCTGGCTATGGTTAAAACGCGGGGCCACGCCGTTACTATTGATTCCGGCCGCCGCTGCGCTGGCGCTTTTTGTCTGGCTACTGAGCCTGCACCCGGAGGCAAGCGGACGGGTGTATGCTGCTTACGGTGGGGTATATGTCTGCACCGCGCTGCTGTGGCTGCGCTTTATCGATGGCGTCAAACTCAGCCACTATGATTGGGCCGGCGCGCTGGTTGCGCTGTGCGGCATGCTGATTATTGTAGCCGGCTGGGGACGCGCATAGACCTTTTTTACTGCATGGCGTCGGGATAGGCGGCGCCAGCACACCCCTGTGCGGTAAGGCATTCGCGTTCACGTTCTCTGTTTATTCCTCCTTTCTGTCCGGCGCGATAGTGTGATCTGTCGCGTCTTTTTCGATCGTTATACTTGTATGGTAGTAGGTCTGATGGTTTAATTTTACCCACTAACCGCATAGAAGTAAGGAATGAGAAATGAAGATCGTTGCCGCTGAAGTTTTCGTCACCTGTCCGGGGCGCAACTTCGTCACCCTTAAAGTCACCACCGATGACGGTATTGTCGGTCTGGGTGACGCGACGCTAAATGGTCGCGAGCTGTCCGTCGCATCCTATCTGCGGGATCACCTCTGTCCGCAACTGATTGGTCGCGATGCGCATCGCATTGAGGATATCTGGCAGTTTTTCTACAAGGGCGCCTACTGGCGTCGTGGTCCGGTCACGATGTCGGCGATTTCCGCCATCGATATGGCGCTCTGGGATATTAAGGCGAAAGCCGCAGGCATGCCGCTATACCAACTGCTGGGCGGGGCTTCGCGGGAAGGGGTGATGGTTTACTGCCACACCACGGGTCACTCCATCGATGAAGTCCTGGACGACTACGCTCGCCATAAAGAGATGGGGTTTAAAGCGATTCGCGTGCAGTGCGGCGTGCCGGGGATGAAGACCACCTACGGGATGGCGAAAGGTAAGGGCCAGGCCTACGAACCGGCAACCAAAGGTCAATGGCCGGAAGAGCAGCTGTGGTCTACCGAGAAGTATCTCGATTTTACGCCACAGCTGTTTGCCGCCGTACGCGAAAAATTTGGCTTTAACGAGCATCTGCTGCATGACATGCATCACCGCCTGACGCCGATTGAAGCGGCGCGTTTTGGCAAGAGTATCGAAGATTACCGCCTGTTCTGGATGGAGGATCCGACCCCGGCGGAGAATCAGGAGTGCTTCCGGTTAATTCGCCAGCATACCGTCACGCCGATTGCCGTCGGCGAAGTCTTCAACAGCATTTGGGACTGTAAACAGCTGATTGAAGAGCAGCTGATCGACTATATCCGCACCACCATTACCCACGCGGGCGGGATTACGGGGATGCGTCGGATCGCCGATTTTGCCTCGCTTTATCAGGTACGCACCGGCTCGCACGGGCCGTCCGATCTGTCTCCAGTCTGCATGGCGGCCGCGCTGCATTTCGACCTGTGGGTGCCGAATTTTGGCGTCCAGGAATATATGGGCTATTCCGAACAGATGCTGGAAGTCTTCCCGCACAGCTGGACGTTTGATAACGGCTATATGCATCCGGGGGAAAAGCCGGGGCTGGGCATCGAGTTTGATGAAAAACTGGCCGCGAAATATCCCTATGAACCGGCTTATCTGCCGGTCGCGCGTCTGGAAGACGGTACGCTGTGGAACTGGTAAAAAAGGAAGCCAAAATGAAAAGTATTGTGATTCGTCAGCCCAATGAACTGGTGATTGAAGAGCGGCCGATCCCGCAGCCTGCCGCGGGCGAAGTGCGGGTAAAAATTAAGCTGGCGGGAATATGCGGTTCCGATAGCCATATTTATCGCGGGCACAATCCGTTTGCCAAATACCCGCGCGTCATTGGCCATGAATTTTTTGGCGTCATTGACGCCATCGGTGAAGGGGTGACCGACAAAGCCGTCGGCCAGCGGGTTAGCGTTGATCCGGTCATTAGCTGCGGTCATTGCTACCCTTGCTCGGTGGGCAAGCCGAACGTCTGTACCTCGCTGGTGGTGCTCGGTGTGCATCGCGACGGCGGCTTCAGCGAGTACGCGGTGGTGCCGGCGAAAAATGCCTGGCAGGTTCCGGACAACGTTTCGGACAGCCACGCGGTGATGATTGAGCCCTTTACCATCGCGGCTAACGTGACCGGGCACGTTTCGCCTACCGACCAGGATATCGCGCTGGTCTACGGCGCCGGGCCGATGGGCCTGACGACGATTCAGGTGCTGAAGCGGGTGTATCGCGTTAAGCAGGTTATCGTTGTCGATCGCATTGATGAACGCCTGCAGATGGCGCAGCGTAACGGCGCGGACTGGGTGATTAACAACAGCGATGAGCCTCTGGCGGAAACGCTGAAGGCGAAGGGGATACTGCCGACGCTGATTATCGATGCCGCCTGTCATCCCGCAATTCTCCAGGAGGCGGTCAACCTGGCCTCCCCGGCAGCGAGAATTGTATTGATGGGATTCTCCACGGAACCTTCCCAGGTTGCGCAGCAGGGGATTACCGGGAAAGAGCTTTCTATTTTCTCCTCGCGTCTTAACGCCAATAAATTCCCGGTCGTCATCAAGTGGCTGGAACAAGGTTTAATTAATCCGGAGGAGTTGATTACTCACCAATTTGCGTATCAACAGGTTATCGATGCGCTGGAGCTTTTTGAAAATGACAGGAAACGGTGCTGTAAGGTTTTATTAACCTTCAGCTAATAACAACAGGTGCGGACTCTGTATTCTACAATTAGAGATAATCATTATGACTACCGTAAAAAATGAGAGAACCACTTCCGATCTCATTCGTGCAGCCGTATCTGGTTGGTTAGGCACTGCACTGGAGTTTATGGATTTCCAGCTCTATTCCCTCGGGGCGGCGCTGGTTTTCCATGAAATATTTTTCCCGGAACAATCCGCCGCGATGGCCTTAATTCTGGCAATGGGAACCTACGGCGCGGGATATATCGCGCGAATCGTCGGCGCTTTTATTTTTGGTAAAATGGGCGACAGTATTGGGCGCAAAAAGGTCCTGTTTATTACCATCACCATGATGGGGATCTGTACGACCCTCATTGGCGTACTGCCAACCTATGCTCAGGTCGGTATTTTAGCGCCGGTGTTGCTTGTAACCTTACGTATTATTCAGGGGCTTGGCGCAGGCGCAGAAATATCAGGCGCCGGTACCATGCTGGCGGAATATGCGCCGAAAGGTAAGCGCGGGATTATCTCTTCGCTGGTGGCGATGGGCACCAACTGCGGCACCTTAAGCGCCACGGCTATCTGGGCGGTCATGTTCTTCGTGCTCGATCGCGAGCAGCTCGTCGCGTGGGGATGGCGAATCCCGTTCCTGGCCAGCGCAGTGGTGATGATTTTTGCCATCTGGCTACGTCTTAATCTGAAAGAGAGCCCGGTCTTTGAGCAGGTTAGCGAAGACAGCGGCCTACAGAATGAGATGGCAACGCAGGAAGGGACCTTTAGCGCCATGCTAAAAAGTAAATCCTTCTGGCTGGCGACGGGTCTGCGCTTCGGACAGGCCGGAAATTCAGGGTTATTGCAAACGTTCCTCGCGGGCTATCTGGTGCAAACCTTACTGTTTGATAAGGCCATTCCTACCGATGCGTTAATGATCAGCTCTGTTATTGGCTTTATTACCATTCCATTCCTCGGATGGCTGTCAGATAAGGTGGGGCGTCGCATACCGTATATTATCGTCAATATTTCAGCCATTATTCTGGCCTGGCCAATGCTGTCGATTATTGTGGATAAGAGCTACAGCGCGAGCACTATTATGGCGTCATTGATCGTCATTCATAATATTGCGGTGTTAGGGCTGTTTGCGCTGGAAAATATCACCATGGCGGAAATGTTCGGTTCGCGTAACCGCTTTACCCGCATGGCAATTTCAAAAGAGGCGGGTGGCCTCGTCGCCGTAGGATTTGGCCCGGTGCTGGCCGGTATTTTCTGTAATATGACCGGTTCCTGGATGCCGATTGTGATTATGCTGGTGTGCTATTCCATTATTGGCTTAATTTCCGCGATCCTGATGCCTGAAGTCCGCGACCGCGATCTGAGCCTGCTGAATGATGCCGCAGACTGCGCGCCAAAGCCTAAAAGTGTCCGCAGCGGGCAATATATTTAAAACGCATCAAGTCCGCACCCTAAGATGATAGCCGTAAACAGGAAACTGCCGGGCTTTTAGCCCGGCAGTTTTACCTCTTTTGCCAGCGGTTATTGCGAAAATCTAGCCATCCAGCTTCTTGTATGGTAGTTGATGAATATCAAAGATGTCATACCAATTGCGTGAGATGGTTTATATCCACCCCCTCCGTGGGAAATCAGAAATCATAACTATGAGAGCCATCATGGAAAATATGCTTTTAACAGCTAACGCCACGCTGCCGGCATACGATCGCAACCGCCTTATTCCGCGTATCGTTCATTTGGGCTTTGGCGCATTTCACCGCGCTCACCAGGCCGTATACGCCGATATTCTGGCGACAGAACACGGCAGCGACTGGGGCTATACCGAAGTGAACCTGATCGGCGGCGAGCAGCAGATCGCCGATCTCCAGAAGCAGGATTTACTTTATACCGTCGCTGAAATGTCAGCGGATGCCTGGACCGCCCGCGTGGTTGGCGTGGTCAAGCAGGCGATGCACGCCCAGGTCGATGGTCTGGAGAGCGTGCTGGCAAAAATGTGCGAGCCGCAGGTCGCGATTGTGTCATTGACCATTACCGAAAAAGGCTACTGCCACTCTCCGGCCAGCGGTGAGCTGCAGTTGGATCACCCGCTGATTGCGGCCGATTTACAAAATCCCCGGCAACCGAAATCCGCGCCCGGCGTCGTAGTCGAAGCCCTGGCTCGACGCAAAGCGGCAGGGCTGCCGGCCTTCAGCGTGATGTCCTGCGACAATATGCCGGAAAATGGCCACGTCATGCGTAATGTCATCTGCGCCTATGCTCGCGCCGTTGATGCTGATTTGGCCGAATGGATTACGCGCAACGTCACGTTCCCCTCGACTATGGTTGACCGTATCGTTCCGGCAGTGACTGCCGATACGCTGGATAAAATTGCACAGCTCACCGGCGTGCGTGACCCGGCAGCAGTCGCCTGCGAGCCGTTTCGCCAGTGGGTCATCGAAGACAACTTTGTCGCCGGGCGTCCGCAGTGGGAAAAAGCCGGCGCCGAGCTGGTGTCGGACGTGCTGCCGTTTGAAGAGATGAAGCTGCGCATGCTTAACGGCAGCCACTCTTTTCTGGCTTATCTGGGGTATCTGGCTGGCTATCAGCATATTAATGACTGCATGCAGGACGAAAACTATCGCCGCGCCGCGCATACGCTGATGCTGGCTGAACAGGCGCCGACGCTGAGCGTGAAGGGTGTGGATTTGGCACGCTATGCCGGACTTCTGATTGAGCGCTATAGCAATCCGGCGCTCAAACATCGTACCTGGCAGATCGCCATGGACGGCAGTCAGAAACTGCCGCAGCGGATGCTGGATTCGATTCGCTGGCACCTGGCGGATGGCGGCGACTTTCCTCTGCTGGCGATGGGCGTCGCGGGCTGGATGCGCTATGTGAGCGGGGTGGATGACCAGGGGCAGGCGATTGAAATCTCCGATCCTATGCTGCCGGTGATTACGCAAACCGTTCAGAACAGCGAAGACGGCGAAGAACGCGTACGGGCGCTGCTGGGTATTGAGGCTATTTTTGGTTTGAGCCTGCCCAAGGAGAGCCGTTTCGTCAACGCGGTGGTTCGCGCTTATTTATCGCTGCAAGCGCACGGCGCAAAAGCTACCGTAGCGGCCTGGGCTCAGGCAAATTAATCTATTTCGCCCGCGTGCCGCCGATCCCGGCGGCTCTGCCATCGCGCTTTATCAGTGGGCGCTTTACCCGCCTGAAAATATTTCCCGTCTGGAATAAACTTTGATCCAGATCGTTGAATATACATAACTTTATCTAACAACAGTTAAGTATAAATAAGTGGAATTTATTTTAATCAATTAAATATTTATCTGAGTGATTATTCGTTCTCCTGCTGCAGTAAATATGGCATGATGAGTTAACCTACTAAGTTTCCTCAGAAAAAAGGAGAACGGACTATGTACAAAAAAATTTTGCTACCCGTAGACGTTTTTGAAATGGATTTAAGCGATAAGGCGGTTCGCCATGCCGAGTTTTTAGCATCAGCGGATGAAGGGGAAATTACGCTGCTCAACGTTCTGCCGAACAGCAGCAGCTCGATTTTACGCGGTTTTGCCGCCGATATCCGTAAGTTTGAAGCCTATATGCGCGAAGAGTCAGAGAAAAAGATGAAGACCCTATCCCGTCTGTTCTCGATACCCGCCGGGCGGATTCATTCCAGAGTGGTATTTGGCAACGTGCGCGATGAAATCCTGGCCATGAGCAGCAATGAGGAATTTGACGTTATTGTTATTGGTTCCCGTAAACCGGGTATATCAACTCATCTTCTTGGTTCAAACGCGGAGTCGATTTTACGTCACGCCAAAATACCGGTTCTGGTGGTCAGATAGTCCGCATAATAAACCCAGAGCGGCAGACCGTATATTCTGCCGCGACGCATTTTATTCCTCGCTAAACCAGTCGCTATTTTCCTGACGTACCAGCAGCACGGATTCGCTAATTTCTTGCAGATGTAAGCTCATCGCTTTTTCCACCGCGTCCGGGTCACGGGCGACCAGCGGCTGGAAAATATCGTAATGCTGACGCAGCATCATATCGGGAGGAGTCACATGATCGAGGCTCATATAGCGCACCCGGTCGATGGTAGCTTTAATATTTTCGACGGTATCCCAGGCTAACTGGCAGTCGGCGATTTGCGAGAGCTTCTGGTGAAATTCGTCATCCAGCTGGAAAAAATCGGTTAACTGCTGGCGTTCGACCGCCGTACGCTGCTGATTTAGATTTTGCTCAAGCTGGTAGAGCTGTTCATCGTTCACCATCCCGGCGGCGCGCCGCACCACGGCGCATTCAATGGCCTGGCGGACAAAACAGCCGTTGCGCACCTGCGAGAGAGAGATCTTATTCACGTAGCTCCCGCGCTGCGGGCGGATCTGGATCAAACCGTTCTCGGCCAGTTTAATAAAGGCTTCGCGAACCGGTTGACGAGAAACATCAAAGCGCACGGAGACTTCCTTCTCCGAAAGCGGGGTGCCTGGCGGGATCAGACAATGGACGATATCCCGACGAAGGATACGATAAATTTGCTGATTGACGGGCTGTGTCGGATTCAGTTGTGCTTCTGCGGCCATGGATAATTACTTTTTTATGAGGTATTTGCGCTATTTTACGTGTTTTTTCTCTTTCAGCCCAGACCCGGCCTGCTGGCCGGGTCACAGAGCTTAGCCCTGGCGGTGAACGTTCAGCCCGGCAAAAGTTTGGCTGACCGGCATGAGTTCCAGGGTGTTGATGTTGACGTGTTTTGGCAGGGTCGCGACCCACCAGACCGCTTCGGTCACGTCCTCCGGCGTCAGGGCCTGGGTATTTTCGTAAGCTTTCTCGGCTTTAGCGTCATCGCCTTTAAAGCGCACGTTGGAGAATTCGGTGCCGCCAACCAGGCCGGGTTCAATATCGGTCACGCGAAGGGCGGTGCCGTGAAGGTCGGTACGAAGATTGAGGCTGAACTGGCGCACAAAAGCTTTGGTCGCACCGTAGACGTTACCGCCGGCATAAGGCCAGGCGCCGGCGACCGAACCAATATTGATAATATGGCCGCGGTTACGTTCAACCATCCCCGGCAGGACGGCGCGGGTCATATAAACCAGCCCTTTATTATTGGTATCAATCATGTCTTCCCAGTCTTCAAGGCTGGCTTTATGCGCGGGCTCAAGACCCAGCGCCAGTCCGGCGTTATTGACCAGAATATCAATCGCCTGCCACTCGGCGGGCAGCCCGGCGATCGTCTCTTCAATGGCTGCGCGATTGCGTACGTCCAGTTGGGCGGTATAAAGGTTGTCGCCCAGCTCATCTTTCAACGTTTTCAGGCGCTCTTCGCGGCGCCCGGTGGCAATCACTTTGTGACCGTTAGCGATAAAACGGCGAGTAATACTTTCCCCAAAACCCGCTGTTGCTCCGGTAACCAGAATAATCATCTTACTGTTCCTCAACGCTTTTTGTGTCTTCATACCATAGCACGCGATCCCGGTGGCGGGTAATGGAAATCATCGGGCAAAGGAGGCCGATCGCGGCGGTTAACAGAGTAATCATTGCGGTCAATCAATGAGTTGCCTAATCTTACAGAATAATCGTATTCAGGAGATGAAGATGTCGGAGAACAATCCTTTTTTCAGCGTCAGCCTGCTGCCTTATCAGGCGCCGCGTTTCGATGTGATTGACGTGAGTCATTACCGTCCGGCCTTCGACGAGGGCGTTCGCCGCCAGCGCGCGGAGATTGCCGCCATCGTTAATCACCCCCAGCCGGCTGATTTTGCCAACACGCTGGAGGCCCTGGAGCAGAGCGGCCAGCTGCTGGCGCGGGTGACGAACGTCTTTTTCGCGATGGCGGGAGCGGAGACCAACCCGACTATTCAGGCGCTTGATGAGCAGTTTTCCGCCGAGCTGGCGGAACTGGCGAATGATATCTGGCTTAACGATGCGCTTTTTCAGCGGGTGAAGCGAGTGTGGGAGCAGCGGGATTCGCTCTCTCTGGATAGCGAATCCCGGCGTTTGCTGGAGGTGACCTGGCAACGTTTTACCCTTGCGGGCGCGATGCTTGAGGATGAGCAAAAAGCGGCGCTTCGCGCGCTGAATACCGAAGCGGCAGCGCTGCAAAGCCAGTTTCAGCAGCGCCTGCTGGCGGCGGTAAAATCTGGCGGTCTGGTGGTGGAGGATGTCCATCAGCTCGCGGGACTTAGCGACGAGGAGATAAGCGCAGCGGCAGAGGCCGCGCAGGATAAGGGATTAAGCGGTCGCTGGCTGCTGCCTTTACTCAATACCACCCAGCAGCCCGCGCTGCTCTCGCTGCAGGAGAGGCAGACGCGAGAGAACTTGTTTGCGGCCGGTTGGACGCGCAATCAGAAGGGCGATGCGAATGATACCCGCGAGCTGGTGCTGCGGCTGGCGGAAATTCGCGCGCGTAAAGCGCAGCTGCTGGGCGCGGACGACTTTGCCAGTTGGTCAATGGCCGATCAGATGGCGGGAGGGCCGGGGGAGGCGTTTGCCTTTATGCGACGAATCGCCCCGGCGGCAAGGGCGCGGGCCGAGCAGGAGCTGGCGGAAATCCAGCAGGTTATTGATAATGAAGGGGGCGATTTCCGCGCGGCGGCCTGGGACTGGCTCTATTACGCCGAGCAGGTGCGCAGGGCGAAATTTGCCATCGATGAAGCGCAGTTAAAACCCTATTTTGCCCTCGACCGCGTCCTGCGCGATGGCGTGTTCTGGACGGCGACACAGTTGTTCGGTATTCGCTTTATCGAACGATTCGATATTCCGGTTTATCACCCTGACGTACAGGTATGGGAAATTATCGACGCTAACGGCGAGGGGATCGCGCTGTTCTACGGCGACTACTTCTCGCGGGATAGTAAAAGTGGCGGGGCATGGATGGGCGTGTTTGTCGAACAATCGACCCTGCGAGCGCAGCATCCGGTTATCTACAACGTCTGTAACTATCAGAAACCCAAAGCCGGACACAGCGCGCTGCTTTCCTGGGATGAGGTCATCACTTTATTCCACGAATTTGGTCATACCCTGCACGGCCTGTTTGCCAGCCAGAAGTATGCCAGCCTGTCAGGAACCAATACCCCGCGCGATTTTGTGGAGTTTCCTTCGCAAATTTATGAACATTGGGCCAGCGAGCCGCAGGTGTTTGCCCACTATGCGCGGCATCATCAAACCGGGGAAGCTATGCCGGAAGCGCTGCGCGACAGCATGTTCCGCGCGGCGAAGTTTAATAAAGGCTACGATATGAGCGAACTGCTCGCGGCGGCGCTGCTGGATATGCGCTGGCACAGCGTTACGGTGGATAAGCTACCCGAGGACGTGGATGCGTTTGAAGCCGCGGCCCTGCACGCGGAGAGTATGGATCTTGCCGCGGTGCCGCCACGCTATCGCAGCAGCTACTTCTCGCATATTTTCGGCGGCGGCTACGCCGCGGGTTATTACGCTTACCTGTGGACGCAGATGCTAGCGGACGACGGCTACCAGTGGTTCGTTGAGCAGGGTGGTTTAAGCCGTGAAAACGGCCAGCGCTTCCGCGAAGCGATTTTGTCTCGCGGTAATAGCACTGATTTAGCTGAACTTTATCGCCAGTGGCGCGGACACGATCCGCAGATTGAACCGATGCTGGAAAACCGCGGGCTGAGTTAGTCGAGCGTTTTGACGAGTAGAAGAAGACCGGGCACAGCGCCCGGTTTTTTTGTCTTTTTTCCCGAAAAGGAATGCTCAGACTCGTCAGGATTTGCGAGGTTACTCTGCAGCAGTGCCCGGGCATGCCCGGCACGCATTTGCATTTTTCACTGCGGGTGAGGTTGCTCACCTGCGAACCGTATGCAAGAGCTGCAGGTGAGCAATTTGCTATGGAGGCAGTACCATAGCAGCGAAATTTTATCCTCGCGCTGCGGGCAAAACCATTAAACAGTTAAGCGCTGAGAATATTTAGGACTTACCTTACTTATGACATCAAGGCGTTACGCCTGCCATCAAGATTGGCAGAAGGAACCTGGAGTAGGGAAGCGTTCGCCCCCTCAACTCGGCAAAACCTCTGTTTTGCGGGACAGCCGTTAAGAGCGGATGGTTCAATATGATTTCTGCGCTAACGTTTCGCGAAAAGTGCAAAAATAGCCAATCGAGGCGGTGAGACAAAGCATATAACCGAATGATTCGCAGCCTTCCTCTACGACGTTTTTTACCACCCGAACGTAACCGCCATCGAGAATGGCCAGCCATAAGGCTTGCATGCCGAAGAGTCGGGAGAAGACCAGAATAGCCAACAGGCCGCTGATTAATAGGCCGTACCAGGGGGTACGAGTATATTGTGCTAGCTGGTGCAGGGTCTGACGATAATGAATAACTGGATGAATTAAGGCTAAAAGAGCTGCAATCAGCGCAAACCATACCCAGCTACCGTGAGCAATGAGATCAAAAAGGGCGTCCAGTTCGCGAATTAGCATGGCAAGGAAAAAACCGCCAACCAGAATATTACAGTAGCGCATAGCTTTATACCGCCAGGCAAGCAGGAAATGAATAAATACGATGGCTGTTAAAACGGACTCCTGTACAATTTCGGTCAGTGATAGTTCCGAAATATTATAATCCCAAAAGTATATATCGACCCACAGGCTAAGTACCACAAATGCGCTGGCGCAAGCCGCACCAAGAAAGGAGAGTAAGCTTTTAAATATAGTCATCAACATCACCAAATTTGTTTTTGGCTACGAGGATAAATGATGCGAATCTAAATGCTGTTCACTTTGTGCTGTATAATAACCCTGGTTTTAACACATGATGCGAATTAGCTTATTCTGAGGAATTTAATTTACGGAGATAGAGCGATCGCGCGCAGGAGCGTATATAAATATTGCGTTTAGCTCAGCGCTGCAATTAATTTCGCCTCCTGGGTTTTGGCGCTACCGGTTAGCCACCGCCCGGCTGAGATATGGGGCAGATGTTGAAAACGGGTGGGTCATAAGTCTCAAACCGGGCGCGGAGCCCGGTTTGGTTTACTGTATGTTGTTACACTTTAAGCAGTTTTACGGTGGCCTCAATATCAATCTCATCTTCCGAGAAAATGAGGGTGCTCCCCTGGAAGGTGGTGATAGCCAGCTTTTTCACCGAGCGCATTTCGCCGGGCTTCGCGGCGGATTTTGGCCTGATATTTCCCATCAACAGGCCCACGGAGAGTACCGCATTCTCTTTATCAATGCGGGCATCGGCGGGCTCTTCCTCGCTGTATACCAGGAAAGATTTGATCGACGTAAGCTTAATCCGCTCGCCTGCAATATAGATATATTTGCTTTCCGGCAGGACTTTCACCGCGTAAGCTGACAAACCCTTGTTATTCGTGGTGGGTTCGAACGTAACAGCCGCATCTTTTTTAATCAGTTCAGGGTTGGCAACTTTAATCACATGAAAATAGCGATTATCGCCGTTTTCATCTTTGATAAATCCAAAACCTTTATCTTTAAACCATGTTGTGATCGTTCCGTTCATCGCCGTTACCGCCTGGTTAATCGTTTATCTACTCAATTTTTGCCGCGGGCAGCGTAAAGCACAATGCCCGCATAGACTACGCCTGAATCTCCGGTTTGCGGAGGCCCGCGTTGCTTACCACATCAAATCATCGGGAACTTTAAAATCAGCATACGGATCGTCTTCGTCCTGCTCTTCCGCACTCAGCGCGCTGTTTAAAACAATGCTGCTGGCGTCGCGCTGGGCGATTTTATCCGCTACGCTCGCCGGGATAATCGCGTATTGGCTCTCACCGTCATTATCACCAGCCAGACGGGCAATGGCGAGACGGCCGCTAATCAGCTGCGCCTGGGTCAGTTTATCCACGGCGATTTTTTTAATAAAGTTGTTATCCGTGAAGTTAAAATCAATATTGCCTTTGGATATATCGATTTTATTCATTTCAATAAGCTGCTTAACCTGCGCTTTATACTCTTTCGATAGCGCGGCCTGCTTTTGTTGCTCGCTAAGCTGCTTATCTCGCTCAAGCTGCGCTTTTTTATTCTCTTCCACCGCCTCTCTGGCTTCACGGGCCTGAACGCGGGATTTTTTCGCCGTCCTCTGAACTTTGGCCATTTTTTTGCTGGTCACGAGTCCGGCTTTTAGCATCTGCTCTTGTAAGGTGAGTTTTGTCATCTTGGTATCTGAATCCGCTGAATAATGAGTGAGATTATACCTGCAAATGTCGGGTATGTACCATGCGGTATGGTTTGCTTGTTATGAAGTGCATAAAAATTCTCTTTTTTTGCTATTTATTTGCTATAAATGCACTTTGTGTAATTGATTATGGAGATTGGTGATGATTGTCAGAACCTGGCACGGCTGTGTTCCCGTGGCGTTTGGCGATGCGTTTGCGCTTCATCTGCAGGCGACAGGCGTGCAACATTCTCGGGACATCACCGGCAACGCGGGGGCGTTTGTCAGGCGGGAAACGCAGGGGGAGTGGGAACATTTTTTTCTGGCCACGTACTGGAATAATCTGGATGCCGTCATCGCCTTTGCCGGTGAAGACTATCACGTGGCGGTAACCTATGCGGATGATGAGCGGTATCAGCTGCTCTCCGACCCGTACGTTTTTCAGTTTGAGGTTGCTGACGTTGTGGCGATCTGAGTTGGCTTATGCATAAGGGTGTGCTTGAGGTTCAAAAATTAAGGCCCAAAGGGCCTTATAGGTTATTTCCTTCCCGCCAGCAAGCCAATCACCAGCCCGATGGCGCCGGCCGCCAGCAGCCCGGTTAGGGGATTTTCCCTGACGCGCTCAGAGACCTCTGAAACGGCATCCGAAGCCTGAGCAGCGTATTTCCGGGCCGCGCCTTTTAGCTGATGTTTCGGCGAATCAACCGCATCACCAAATTGCTGCTGGGCTTCCCCGGCAAATTCATTCACTTTATTACCGACTTTGTCGGCCAGATTCTGCGCGTCGTTTTCATAATCTTGTGATGACATGGGAGTCTCCTTTCGTTTGACTTATTTAAGTCTAGTGGCTGACAGGCGAAGTACCAATGCTCAGCCTGCGGTATAGCCCACTCCAGGAATTTTCTACAACGTTTGGGATATAAACCAGGCTGCTGTTTCGACCTCAGAAGCGCTAAGTTGATTGCGCAAAAACCTGGCCAGAATGAGTAGCAGCCCCATTATTTCAATTGATTAAGTTAATTCCTGGCGATAAGATCCGCAAACGCCGTTGCGGGAAAGGTGGCGATTCATAAATAAGAACTATTGATATTCACAATTCCTCTTTTTTCCTTCATCATTTGTCAGCTTTTGCTACTAATAATCAGCGCTTAGCGCAGCATAAGAAAGAAATTTTTTAACTCAAGGCCGGTATGAACTATAAGAATGTACTGAAGAACGCGATATGGCTTGCTCCCCTGGCGATCCTGAGTCTGCAAACGCCTGCGTGGGCCGCAGATGCCAGCAAAACGGCGACCTGCCGGACGGCGCCGCCTGCGGTGGACAAAGACGGTGTGCCGTTACCGCCCGTTGTGGGCAAAGAGGGCGCTCAGCCGGTCTCTGCTAAAGACAAGTCCGGCCACAGCGGCTCAACGGCCAACTGCCAGCCCAAGGCCATCGACAATTAATCATTGACCTCAACCCGGGAGGGACATGGTGCACCCGTTAATTAAGGTGATGCTGGTTGGAGGGAAGGGCGACGGCCTGATGGTTAGCGTTGCCGATAACGCGACGGAGGTTTCCGTGACCCCTGCGCAGTACGGTGCGAAATCCGGCCAGCCGCTGAGCTACAGGATCGTGTCGCAAACCATTGATGATGAATGCTATTTTTTTGGCGTTTTCAACGAGAGCCATGAGGATACGGACAAACTCAAACGCGTGGCGCTAACCCGCGGTATGAAAAAATTCTTCAGTTGAGCCGGTGCCGGGCGGCGATCTGTCGTCCGGTCGGATCATATTTCGTTTTTCTTGTGCCTCCGACACCGTAGCGCAAAACGCTTTTCTCAGTTTCGGGAATCTATGATTAACCATATTCGGATAAAAAATTTCAGATCGGTCAGGGATATTGAGCTGGAACTCGGGGCGCTGAATATCGTCTTTGGCCCCAACGGCTGCGGTAAATCCAATATCTACAAAGCCATCCACCTGTTAACCGCCTGCGCCGACGGGAAGTTCTCCGGCTATATCAGCGATGAGGGCGGTCTGGAAAATATTATGTGGTGCGGGCCGAGCGCACCGACCGACCGCTTTCCGCGACGGTTGCAGATTGGCTGTCTGACCGATGAGTTTGACTACCAGCTGCAGGTGGGTTTTCCGGAAAAACTGCCTTATCCCACCCAGTTTCAGCTGGATCCGATCGTTAAAGAGGAGTCGATCTGGCTGGCGGGATTTTCCCGACGCCCGTCATCGCGCGTGCTGGAGCGTAAAAATCAGGCCGCGTTCCTGGTCGACGTCAACGGGGAGCGCAGCACCTTTACCGACGCGATTTACGAGAACGAATCGATTTTTGGCCAGTTGGGCGAGCCGCATCGCTTTCCGGAAGTCTCGCGGGTCAGGGAAACCATGCGCCGCTGGCGCTTTTATCACGAATTCAATATCGGCAGGCTCTCGCCGCTGCGCCATCCGACGGTCGGCTATCGCTCGCCGGTGCTCGACAGCGATGGACACAACCTCGCCGCCGCCTTTCAGACCATCGTGGAAATCGGCGCCGAAGAGCTGCTGCATGAGATCCTCGGCGAAGCCTTTCCGGAGTGCACCTTCTACTGTGAAAACGAAAACTCGCGTTTCTCGGTAAAGATGCGCCGCAACGGCGTCTGGCGGCCTTTACTGGCGGCGGAGATGTCCGACGGCACCCTGCGCTTCCTGTGCCTGGCGGTGGCGTTGTTGAGCCCGCGTCCTCCGGCATTTCTGGCCATTAACGAGCCGGAAAACAGCCTGCATCGCCAGATGTTTCCCGCGCTGGCCCGGCTCATTGTCGAAGCTTCGCGCTATAGCCAAATCTGGTTGACCAGCCACTCCGCCGAGCTGGCGGAGCTAATTTCGTCCATGGCGCAAGCACGACTTTACGGGCTGGAAAATCGCGACGGGGAAACGCGGATCGCCGACTAGCGGCACGGGCCTAATCCGGCCCGGAAACGAATCGCCGCCGGAGGCTTTCCGGCGGCCTGGTGTTATGCCGTGGCCGGCAGCAGCGTTTTGCTGCCTTTCAGGGTAAACAGCGAAATAACGGTAAAGCTCAGGGTGATACAGCCCAGGATCAGATAAGCCTGATGGAAGCCGACGGTATCATACATCCGTCCTACCCACGCCGAGAGCACCACGCCTGAAAGCTGTTTCGATAAATTAAAGCCGATCAGGAACAGCGTCGCCGAGAGTTTTGGGTTAAATGCCGAGGAGATATATTTAAAGGTGCCGACCAGCAGGAACGGGAGCTCAAACATATGCAGCATTTTTAATATAATGACTTCCACCGCCGAGGTGGCGAAAGACGAGCCTAAAATTCGCACTGACATAATCAACCCGGCAATTAACAGGGCATTCTTGGCGCCAATTCGGTTAATAATCGCCGGCGCGCAGAACATGATCAGCGCATTGAGTAATTCCCCACCGGTGGTCACGAAGCCAAAGACTTCGGTGCCGCGCTGTGGGCTGGAGAAGAAGCCTTTAAAAAAGTTGGCGAACTGCTGGTCGAAAACGTCATAGACGCTGGCGACGCCAACCACGTAAATAATAAAGCCCCAGAAGCGCGGCATCCGCAAAAGCTCGGCGGCGGTACGCATTGAGAAGGCCTGACGGTTGGCGCCCAGGGCGTCAATAACCTCAGCGCTATTGCTGCTCTCCGGTTTTGAGACCCACAACAGCACGCCGAGGATCAGCGCGAAACCGGAGGCGATCCAGAAGGTAATATTGGGGTCGATACTAAACAAAATACCGGTGATGGAGGCGCACAGCGCCCAGCCGACGCAGCCTGAGACGCGCACTTTACCGTATTCAAAACGGTTGGCGCGGCTGACGCGTTCAATATAGGCTTCTACCGCCCCGGAGCCGCTGGAGAAAACGATCCCCAGATATACACCGCCCACCAGCGCGCCCGCGATGATATTCATCTGCAGCAATGGCGAGAAAACAAAAATAAAGAAGGGGGCAAACAGGATTAATAAAATCGTAATCGTCCACAGCAGATGCTTGCGCAGGCCGAGCTTATCGGAAATCAGGCCAAATACCGGCTGGAAAATGATGGCGAATAGCGAAATGGAGGAGAAGACGATCCCTGTCTCGGTTTTGGTTAAATGGTTAACTTCCGCCAGCCACACCGGAAAAAAAGGAAAGTAGGCTGACATAATGAAATAGTAAAAGAAAAAGAACAGCATGAAATAAATAAAGTTATGCCGTTCTCGTGGCGCGAGTTCAGAGAGTTTCATTGTGAATATTCCATATTATTATGCCTGTCAGGTTGGGGGCTTTCGCCCCCGATTATTATTGGAAGTGAATCGTTAACTGATACTGCCATTGTCTTTCAAGCAGCAGCCACTGTTGCAGCACGCTGGGTGTCCAGGAGTCGTCGCCGCCGATGCCCATGTGTTGAGCATCGAGCGCAATCCAGACGCCTTTTTCTGGCTTCATCCGGTGCCAGTGGTCGGTCTCCATTAACTGCGCGGTGCTATAGGGCTGGACGGAGAAGTGGAAATCGCCCCCTACGTGCCAGCGCCCCCAGTCCAGCGCCTTGCTATCGCAGCGCAGGCCGTTTTCCGTCGGGAAAATGTAAGGGGTGGTCATCTCTTCCAGCGGCAGCTGCCAGCGGGAGAAACAGGCGCTGGTGCGGCGGTCCGGATAGTTCTCATGCGGGCCGTAGCCCAGCCAGCTGACCGGCTGCTGCTGGTCGGGAACCTGGAACGTCAGCCCGATGCGCGGCAGCGGCGGCAGGGTGCCGGCGCGTTCGCCATCGACCGCCAGATGCAGCTTGCCTTCGCTATCAAACGTCATCCGCCAGTGGCTGACAATCACCACTTCGTCGCCGCGCAGATAGTGCCAGCGGCTATCGATAACCACTTCATGGGCCAGACGCTGCGCGTCGCACGCTACGCAGCGGGCCCTGAGGCCGTACAGCCCGGCGCTTTTCCAGCGTTCGACCCAGGCGTTGGGGTCGATACGCTCCACTTCACTGACGCCAATATCGTTATCCAGCGGCGCGCGCACAAACTGATCGCGCAGCGGCGTCAGCAGCTGTTCCACGCCGTCCACCTGCCAGCGGGTTAACAGGCCGCTTTCCCGGTCGACCGTCCACTGCTGCGCGCCGCTGCGCACCGTCCAGGCGGCGTCGCTGCCGTCCAGCGCTGGCGCCGTGCCGGTAGGGGCAGGGCGACGCAGCGCCAGCGGGGCGGCGATCGGGAACTGCTGCCAGGCGACGCGATGCCCGGCGTCGGACCAGGCGGTGGCCTGCGGCTGGACGACCTCCAGCGTTAGCCATATCTCTTCGGCGCCGGCGGGCAGCGCCAGCGCCTCGCACAGCGTCAGCTCGCTCTGGCCTTCAGGGCTAAGCTCAAGCTTCACTTGCCCCTCGGCAAAGGTTTCTCCGGCGGCCTGAACCTGCCAGCGCAGCTCTTCGTTATCGGTGGCGCGGAACAGATATTCGCTGCTGACGCCGATCCGCAGCGGGGATTGCGCGAGCAGGGCAAACTGGAAGTACTGCTGCGCGTGTTTGGCCTCAATTAATGAAGGGTGCGGGCGACGGTCGGGGAAAACCAGTCCGTTCATACAGAACTGGCGATCGTTCGGTTTATCGCCAAAATCACCGCCGTAGGCATAGCCAACGCTGCCGTCGTCGAAGGTTTTGCTGATGGCCTGATCCGCCCAGTCCCAGATAAACCCGCCCTGCAGGCGCGGATAGTCGCGAAAGGCCTGCCAGTAATCGGCAAAGTTGCCGAGGCTGTTGCCCATCGCGTGGGCGTATTCGCAGAGGATCAGCGGTCGCTGCTCGCCCGGCAGACTGATCCACTTTTTGATCCCCCATTTTGGCACCGTCGGAATCAGCTGGTCGCGTTCAACGCGGGCGTACATCGGGCAGATAATATCGGTGGTGGTGCTGTCGGCGCCGCCGCCTTCGTACTGCACCGGGCGGGAGGGGTCGTTGCGCTTCAGCCAGTGATACATCGCTTCATGGTTGCCGCCGCCGCCGGATTCATTTCCCAGCGACCAGATAATAATCGACGGGTGGTTGCGGTTGCTTTGCAGCATGCGGCTGACGCGGGCGCTGAAGGCCGGGAGCCAGGCCGGATCGTCGGAAAGACGATTCATCGGCACCATGCCGTGGGTTTCAATATTGGCTTCGTCAACGACGTACAGGCCATAGCGGTTGCACAGCTCATACCAGCGCGGAGCGTTTGGATAGTGCGAGCAGCGCACGGCGTTGAAGTTGTTCTGCTTCATCAGCAGAATATCCTGCACCATGTCCTCTTCGGTCACCACCTGGCCGCGCTGGTGGTGATGCTCGTGGCGGTTGACGCCGCGGATCAGCAGCGGTTTGCCGTTCAGCAGCAGCAGGCCGTTTTTGATTTCAACGCGGCGAAAGCCGATATCCCAGGCTTCCGCCTCGATCGTTTCATCGCCGCGCCACAGGGAGACGACTGCCCGATAGCAGTTTGGCGTTTCCGCGCTCCACAGCGCCGGTTTTTCTACCGGCAGACGAATCGCCGCGCGTTCGGCATAGTTGCCGCGCTCATCGATAATCGGCGAACCCGGCGGCTGGCGGTGGCTGGCGACCAGACGATCCTCATCCCACAGCTCAACCTTCACCGTCAGCTCTTCCAACTGCGCGACCGGCGCGGCAACGCTTACGTTCACCAGCAGTTCGGCATCGCGGTAAAGCGCATCGAGCTGCGGCGTGAGCTGAACGTCGCTGAGGTGCAGGGTCGGTTTGTTCAGCAGCCAGACCGAGCGAAAGATCCCGCTCATGCGCCACATGTCCTGATCTTCAAGCCAGGTTCCCGCGCTCCAGCGCATCACCATGACGCAGATGCGGTTATCGCCGGGCTGAAGGAATGGCGAGAGATCGAAGGCCGCGGGCAGGCGACTGTCCTGCGAGTAGCCGACCCATTCACCGTTGCACCACAGATGAAAAGCTGAATTAACGCCGTCGAAGATTATCTGCGTCTGGCCGTTGGCCTGCCAGTCCTCATCAACGCTGAACGTCAGCGAGTAGCAGCCGGTCGGGTTCTCCTCAGGCACGCGCGGCGGCGTAGTATCGATTGGATAGCGAACGTTGGTGTAGATTGGGGCGTCGTAGCCTTGCATCTGCCAGTTTGATGGCACCGGCGTACTGCGGCTGTCCGGCAGATCGTCTTCCAGCCAGCGGGCATCCACCGCAAACGGGCTGCGGTCCAGGGAAAACTGCCACTGGCCGTCAAGCCGGCGACGAGACGCCGAAGGCCGGTTTTCCCGCGCCGCGTCGGGATCGCGCCAGCTGGCGAACGTCGGGTGGGCCGGTAAACGGTTGAGATGGGTAATGGTCTGGTTTTGCCAGTCTTCGCGGACGAGAACCTGATGAAATGTCGCTCCTGCGGCGGAGATTGAGTCGTGTTGTTGCATACGCATACCTGACGGATAAGTGAGAAAAATGTCATTCGCTAGACAATGTAAATTTGTTATCAGTTATTTTCGTCAGGGCCGCAATAATGGCGAAAATGAAACCCACCGGCGATCACGAAAAGCTGGGAAAAGGGCTGATTTTTGTCGTCCTTTAAACATAAAATGTTAGCGGGCGACATTGAGGGTTCAAAATAGGGAAGGAGCGCGCTATGCAGCGTCGATCGGCAACGCTAGAAGATGTGGCCCGCGAGGCCGGGGTATCCCAGCAGACGGTCTCCCGGGTGCTGAATAATCCGGACGTGGTGTCTGAAAAAACCCGCGATAAAGTGATCCGCGCGATGCAGGCGCTGCGCTATGTGCCGAACCGTTCTGCGCAGCTGCTGGCGGGTAAATCCGCGCCGTCGATTGGGCTGATTACCGCCTCGCTAACGCTGCACGCGCCTTCGCAAATCGCCGCGGCGGTGAAAAGCTATGCGGGTTTGCATCAGCTTGAAGTTTCCATTGCGATGCCGGTGCAGATCGATTATCCGTCGCTGCAGGCCAGGCTCAATGAGTTTCGCGCCCAGCATATTCGCGGCGCGATTATCAGCCTGCCGCTGGAAAGCAGTCTCGCGGAGCGGCTGGTGGCGGAGAATCCCGATATTGCCTGTCTGTTTCTTGACGTCTCGCCGGAGGCCGACGTTTGCAGCGTGCGTTTCGATCACCGCGACGGCTGCGGCGCCTGCGTGCGTCATCTCTGGGACGCCGGGCACCGCGAGTTCGGCCTGCTCGCCGGGCCGGAAAGCTCGATCTCCGCGCGCATGCGCCTGAGCAGCTGGCGCGAGGCGCTGCACCGGCTGGGGGTCAGTAATGCGGTGACGGTATTTGGCGACTGGAGTGCCGCCAGTGGCTGGCACAAAACTTTTGAGCTGCTGCATCACCATCCGCGCATCAGCGCCATCGTGGTGGCTAACGATCAGATGGCGCTTGGTGTACTGAGCGCGCTGGCGCAGCTTAACCGCACCGGCAGCCAGGCTATCTCGGTCACCGGCTATGACGACACGGCGGATAGCCTCTATTTCCAGCCGCCGCTGACCACCGTCGCCCAGGATTTTAATGTTCTCGGGAAGCGGGCGGTAGAGCTGCTCATCCAGCTCATGGCCGCTCCGCAGATAAAAATTCGCGAGCTGCTGCCGACGCACCTGATTATCCGTCATTCCACCTGGCCCTATGCGGGAGATGAGGAGAGGGAGAAAGGCGAGCTCATTGCGCAGCTCAAAGCGCTGGTGGAAAAGCTGTAAGCAACGGGCCGTTTAGCTTTCATTGATGTTGCGTGTGATAGCTTATTCAACAAACGTACTCAGGAGATTTATCCCCTGAACGTAAAAATGCAAAACACAATCTATCCATGCAAGCATTTATTCACCGCCAGTCACATGGCGGTTTTTTTTGGCCTTTTTTTGCCAACGGGAAATGACGTTATTTTATTTAATTCTGCTGGTTGCGCGTTAAATCGGCTGGGTAAAGCATAAATACGCTGTTTTGTCGCCCGCGTGTCAAAAAGTTTCCCGGGGCTATAGTTTCTGCCCCAGCATAAAATGCTGTAGCGCATGAAGCGACAGAATGCTCTTCTTTTAGCACCATTCGGCTATGCTGAAAGCCAATAGCGGCGAGTAAAGGCAAGGTCATGATGATATTAAAAGGAAAAGAGCACGTTGACTCGGTTGACTGGCAGACGGTGGCGGAGACCATCGCCGCCGCAGGGCTTAATCAGCGGGACGTTGCGCTGGTTGAACGCGCGTTTCGTCATAGTACCTTTTGCTGGTTCGGCTATGAAAACGGTCAGCTCATTGCCGTTGCCCGGGCAATTAGCGACCTGACCTGGTGCAGCTATCTGGCGGATGTCGCGGTGCACCCGCGCTGCCAGGGTAAGGGATACGGCCAGCAACTGATGCGGGCGGTCAGCGATGAGCTGCGGCCGTACGGCAAAACCTTTATCTACTCGGTGGTGGATAAAATAGATTTCTATCGCCGTTTCGGTTTTGAAATGCTGGCGACGGGCATGGTTTGCGCCAGCGAAGAGACGATAGCGCGTATGCGGGAACAGGGATTTGTTGGCTAGCAAATACCGCTTAAAAAAATGCATATACCAAACCTGAGTCGGCTATAGCCGGCCCAGTTAATGATGACAGATAGCCTGGGTTAAAAGGGTAAACTGTGTTACACAGTCTCATTCTCCTGGCAAACATCTGGATGGGATTATGCTGACCACTCTGATTTACAGAAGTCAGATGCATTTAACACAAGAAACCGATCTCATACTGCTGGTTGAAAAAGCGAATGCTGAGAACGCAGCACGCGGGATTACGGGCATACTTCTTTTAAAAGATAATGTTTACCTTCAGATACTTGAGGGCGATGAGTGCGTGCTTGAGCAGCTATTCAGCAAGATCAAGCAAGACGAACGCCACTCTCAGGTTGTCGAGCTGATGCGTGATTACGCGCCGCGCCGGCGCTTTGAAAACGTAGGGATGATGTTTTTTGACCTGAATAAACTGCAAACCGCTGACGTCCTGAGAAAGGTGCGTCAGCTTAGCCAGCTGAAAGGTTATCTTTCCACCGAAGAGCGCGTCTATAAATTTATCCATACTTTTATCAGTCAAAAAAGCGTTGCCGCGCCGTCACCCTTTTTACGGCCTGACCAATGGTCGCTTCATTCGCGTAAACATACATTTCATGTGCCGCAAGAATCGTTTTTTGCCGGTCAATGCTGTCAGTTTGCTTTCCAGCCCATTATCGAACCGTTGGCCGGGAATATCACTTCGCTTGAAGCGCTTATTCGTGATAAAGAGGGCGGCAGTCCTGCTAATTTCTTTGCCTCGATTCCGCAAGAGCAACGTTATGAAGTTGATCTCAAAGCGAAATCAGTTGCCTTTGCCCTGGCGAAAGAAATCAATATTGGCGACCATAAAATATCCATTAATATCCTTCCGATGTCGCTGGTTGTTATTCCTGACGCCATTGAATACCTGTTGCAGGAAATAAAAAAACAGGGGCTGGTACCCGAACAGGTGATCGTGGAGGTGACGGAAGATGAAATGATCTCCGGTTTTAGCCAGTTCAGCAGCGCGATAAAAAAACTGCGCGTCTCTGGTATGGGGCTGGCAATTGATGATTTTGGCGCCGGTTATGCTGGACTCTCGTTGTTGACAAAAATTCAGCCTGATAAAGTTAAAATCGATCGCGAGATTATTACCGACATCCATCAGAGCGGCCCTAAACAGGCGGTGGTAAGATCGATCATCAACTGCTGCCGTGAACTTGAGATTGCCGTGGTTGCTGAAGGCATAGAGCGGATAGAGGAGTGGTGCTGGCTCGAATCTGCGGGTATCAAACGTTTCCAGGGCTTTTTATTTGCCACGCCGAAAGTCAACGGCGTCGGTGACATACGCTGGCCTGTGAAAAAAAGTGAAGTCTGATATGCCTTAATATACTGAGCGGTTTGCCTCCAGCAGCAGCGCAGGCGAGTAGAAATGGAGTATTCAACCTGGATCATCCCTGTTTTCTGAAGCTGAACGGTATTTGCTGAACCGGCCAAGCGTTGATGATGGCCGGTAAGCTCATGCCTAACTGCAAGCTATGCCTATTCTCAATCTATAACAAACTGACCTTTGTTAATCATCGAGCACGTCATGACTGATTTCATCTTCGTGGGTGTTTATCAACTGCGTGAGCGCTATTTGTTCCTGAAACTTGGTCAGAAGCAGTTCTGCGTCCGTCTTCAGAACGTCTTCAGATGATTCCAGTACCGAATTTATCGCTTTCGTTACGCTGCTAACTAATTCCGCGACGCCGCCTTCCTTGCCAATAGCAAGCATCAGAGCGCTAATGAGCAAAGACTGCGCCTCGACCTGGGCAGCAAGCTGCTTACTTTCGGCATCCATGGCAGAAATTTTAGCAATTATGCTGAGAATGACATTATTCATTGTATCCCTCAAATCAATCAATTAGAGCGGGTTGTTGATGGCTATATTCGACGTTGACAGTCCGAAATAACCATAGAACATAAATATGCCAGAAAAAATATCAGTAGCGATAGTCAGGTTTTAGACATCACCAAAATAAAGCATGAAAACGCGCCGCTCCCTCTTCCATTTTTCCTCCAGCGATCGCGCCCGACAGCGCGCAAGAGAGCATGAAGAGAGCGGTTGTTGACAAGAAAGACGGCAGACTTGAAGTTGTGTTAAGCCCGGCCGACCTCTGATGTTTCTTGCTTCAGCATCAACGCGTAGCGGGCGAAGCGGAAAATTTTAGGATGTTTGGCCGGAAGGATAAACGCGTTTGCAAGAGCGGCTATCTCTGTCCATCAAGCTGCGGCATGGTCTGACGCCCGACCATGAATATGGCTCATGTTGTAATGAAATTAACTCGCTTTTACTCATCTAATGACTCTGGCATAACATGCTGTATTCGATATAGATAATATGAAGATGAAGACCGCTTATGGAAGCGTGCGCCAGCCTGCAACCATCAGAAAGGACTGCGGTTTTTCTCTCAGAACTTAGGATGCACATCTGCGATGAATCAACAATTTACCTATACTATTAAACGCACTTTGTTTGATGAAAACTATAACCCCTCTGAAAATACGCGTATTACAACCAACTTTGCTAATTTAGCCAGAGGGGAAAATCGCCGGGAGAATCTGCGCAACACGTTAGCCATGATAAACAACCGTTTCAACAACCTGGCGCATTGGGATAATCCCAAAGGCGATCGCTACGCGGTTGAGCTGGAAATTATTTCAGCCGAAATGAAGATCAACGCCACCGGCGATACTTTTCCGGTGATTGAAATATTGCAAACCGGCATTATTGACAAAAAGACGGATAAACGCATTGACGGTATTGTCGGCAATAATTTCTCCTCGTACGTTCGCGATTACGACTTTAGCGTAGTGTTGTTAGAACATAATAAAGGGCGAGCAGGTTTTAGCATTCCCGAGGGGTTTGGCGATTTACACGGCAATATATTTAAAGATTTCGTCAATTCAGCGCAGTACAAGGCCAATTTCAAAAAAACACCGGTCATCTGCCTTAGCGTCTCCAGCAAAGACACCTATCACCAGACCGGAAATCAACACCCGGTGTTGGGCCTCGAATACCGGCCTACCGCCTCATCGTTGACTGAGCAATATTTTGGCAAAATGGGCCTGCAGGTTCGTTATTTTATGCCGAAAAACAGCGTCGCGCCTCTGGCATTTTATTTTTCGGGGGATTTGCTGAGCGATTATACGAGTCTTGAGCTGATTAGCACCATCAGCACGATGGAGACGTTCCAGAAGATATACCGCCCGGAGATTTACAATGCGAACTCTGCTGCAGGACTCTGCTACCAGCCCGATCTGCATCATCAGGACCATTCGTTAACAAAAATTGTTTACGACCGTGAAGAGCGCAGCCAGCTGGCGGTAGAGCAGGGGAAGTATACCGAAGAGCATTTTATTAAACCGTATAAAAATATTCTGCAGCAATGGTCTGCTCATTACGCTCTTTAAGACATCGCATAGATAAGGTTATCGATAATGAAAAAATTATTACCAACTTCAACGGCTGGCAGCTTACCGAAACCCTCCTGGCTTGCTGAGCCGGAGAAACTGTGGTCTGCCTGGAAATTACACGATCAGGAATTAATCGACGGCAAAAAAGATGCGCTGAGTTTGTCCTTATTCGACCAACTGCGCGCCGGTATCGATATCGTCAGCGATGGCGAGCAAACGCGTCAGCATTTTGTCACCACGTTTATCGAGCATCTCAGCGGCGTTGATTTTGAAAAACGCGAAGTCGTTAAAATCCGCAATCGCTACGACGCGAGCGTACCAACCGTGGTAGGGGCCGTTGAGCGACAAAAACCGGTATTCGTTGAAGATGCGCGTTTTTTGCGTCAGCTGACCAAACAACCGATTAAATGGGCGCTGCCGGGTCCCATGACCATGATTGATACGCTTTATGACGCTCATTATAAAAGCCGCGAAAAACTGGCCTGGGAATTTGCGAAGATACTTAACCAGGAAGCCAAAGAGCTGGAGGCCGCCGGCGTCGACATTATTCAGTTTGATGAGCCAGCCTTTAATGTGTTTTTTGATGAGGTCAATGATTGGGGCATCGCGGCGTTAGAAAGAGCGATCGAAGGGCTTAAATGCGAAACCGCGGTCCATATCTGCTATGGATACGGCATCAAGGCCAATACCGACTGGAAAAAAACGTTGGGAACCGAGTGGCGCCAATATGAAGAAGCGTTCCCTAAGCTGCAAACATCCAACATCGATATTATCTCACTGGAGTGCCATAACTCGCGGGTGCCTATGGATCTGCTCGAGCTGATTCGCGGTAAAAAAGTCATGGTTGGAGCCATAGATGTGGCAACCAATACCATTGAAACGCCGGAAGAGGTGGCCGCGACTTTACGCAAAGCGCTCCAGTTTGTGGAAGCTGATAAACTCTATCCGTCAACCAACTGCGGCATGGCGCCGTTATCTCGCCGGGTTGCTGCAGGTAAACTGCAGGCGTTAAGCGCCGGGGCGGAGATTATCCGCAGGGAGCTCCAGGGAAAATAGCCCGCTGGCAAAGGGCAGGAAAGCATCGCCGTTGCTGGCAGATGTCCAGCGAATGCAACAGCGGCAGCGGCGCTGCTGCTGGCTCTGCTTTAATATCTCACGGAGCGGTTATCGGCAGGGAAATACTCATACGCAGCGTCGCTAGTTATTTAAAATATTTATCCAGTGGATCGTAATGGCGGTATTTTCTAAAGAAAAACAGCCAGTAGATAAAGCCCAGAATAGCGCCCAGCCCGGCAAACTGCAGATAAAGCGTTTTACGCCGGACAAGCAGGTCGACAAATGAATACGCGCTTTTCCACATATCAATAATGCCACCGTTTATCACCAGATCTGTAAACAGCGCAAGCGCCGGCAGGGCAACGGCGTACGCGGCCATAAGGTATAAAAGGGCCGCAATCCTCATTTTGGTATTGATGTGCATGTGCCGTTCCTTGTCCGAGTTTTTAAAGCATAACATAGCTTATCAAGAACCAGCCTGCGATCGGCATTAGCCGATGCGGACACGATCGTTGGCTCCGAAAGGACCATTTGGATATGAAATCCAGATGGTCCTTACTGCCTGCTGCTAGTGATTATGATCTCTGAGAAAGACGGTTAATACATCCTTAGGCGGGGTCACGCCACATTCAGAAAGCAACCAACCGAGAGCGCCGCGATGATACGTACCATGAAAAAGTACATGATTGAGCATATCCAGTGCTTTCATTTCACCCTTCCCGCCATCGACAAAGCGGAATTCTATACTATGCGAAAAATCAACGGCGCTCATGGTGCTCACATATTGAATATTCCAGTCTGTACATTCGGTCATCTTTGACAAAAGTTCATCAGCAGACGGTGTCTCTGGCGTATTAAGCGCTGTGTAACCGTGTTTTTGCCCGCTAATATTAGCCCTGAAAATCATATCCACCACATAAATATGATTCATGAGCCTGAGCATAAGATGGTGTTTATGGGCATAAACCGAGGTATCAACACGTTTTATTGCTTGTAACGTTTCTGCGTCTATCCATTGCTTATACTTAAATAACGTAACTACCTGATCCGCACCCATATATCGCCTCCGTTTTACATTAAACCATCATATCAGCAACATATGCAGAGGGAAATCTTCTCATCCTGACAGGCAGCACCCTGCAGTAGAAATTATGTCATTCCTTTGAATCAGCGTGTCGTTTTTCCTGCGAATGCAATACGGCTGCTTTTTGTCACCTCGTTTTTTCATTCAAACCCGCTATCAACAAATAAAGATAACCCAACCATGTACCCTGGCGGCGTGAAAAATCCGCTGCTTGTCGCATGCATAAGATCTATCGAGCAATATTTTGTATTTAAGGTGAAGGTTAATTTCACATCATGGAGGCTGAATTTTCGGCGCAAATATCGAATAAATGTGAAAATCAAATGGACATCAGATTACAAATCATTACATTAAATTGCACAACATTTCAGAAAACGGAGTTTTTGATGTCGTGTGTGTCATTTCCCAGGTATGGGATTCTGCTGGGCAGCCTCACTGCAACAGCCCTCCCGGCAGCGCCCCTGAGTCCTGCGGACCAGAATGCCATTGAGCAACAACAAAAGGCATTGCTGGAACAGACGCAACAGCAGCGCGATATGCTCCGCCATTCCACATCCGCGCCCTCTCTCCCGGAAGCACCCCCTTCAGAACCAGACGGTCAGTGTTTTCAGCTCCGGTATATCCGGCTGGAGAACGTCACAGTGCTCCCGCGCTCTGCCGTGCGAAAACTGACGACCATCCCGTTACAGGGCTGTATGACGCTCCCGGATATCCGGGAGCGGGTGCGGGATGTCACCCAGGACTACCTTTCCCGGGGATTCATCACTTCACGCGCCTGGCTACCGGAACAGGATATTTCCGGAGGAACGCTGGTCATTGCCGTCACAGAAGGGAAGGTGGAAGCCGTCACGCTGGAGGGGCATGAGGAAAATGCCATCAGGATGGCTTTTCCCCGGACGGAGGGCCGGGTACTCAATCTCCGGGATACTGAACAAGGTCTGGAGCAGCTTAACCGTCTGAACTCACGTCCACTGACCGTAGATATTCTGCCGGGGAGCCGGGAAGGTTTTTCCCGGGTAACGCTGGTACCGGTCAGCCAGCGTTTTCCCGTCAGTCTTGATGTGGGCGCAGATAACAGCGGGCAGAAAAGTACCGGCAGCGGACAGCTGAATGCCCGTCTGACAGCAGACAATCCGCTGAGCCTGGCGGACCAGTGGACGCTGGCCGCAGGCAGGGACAGTGAGTTTCACCATGACAGACGCAGCCGTAATATTCAGGCCGGCGTTTCGGTTCCTTACGGGTACTGGTTGTTCAGCGCGCAATATGCGTGGTCCGATTTTTATCAGACGCTTTCTGTTAGTGGGGCCCCGCAGCGCTGGCGCTATGAAGGCACCGTGCAGTCACAGCGGCTGGCCGCCAGCCGGACGCTACTGCGTGACGGTAAGCAACGTCTGGCGCTGGATGTCGCCTTATCCCGCCGGAAAACCGAAAACCGGCTGGGCGGCGTACGTCTTGACGTCAGCAGCCCGACGCTCAGCAGCGTGACTGCCGGACTGAGCTACAGCCGGAGTATCGGTGGAGGCTATCTCACGCTGGGTCCGTCCCTTTCTCACGGCGTCCCGTTCGCCGGCGCGACACGTGATGACCCGGCGCATCCCGGCCTGCCCCGCAGCGAATTCCGGCGCTTCAGCGTTAGCGTAAGCTGGTTTTACCCCATGACATCCTCTGTGTACTGGCTGACCTCAGCCTGGGGGCAGACCACGCCTGACAGACTCTACGCCAGTGAGCAACTGTCCGTCGGAGGGCAGTATTCGGTCAGGGGGTTTAAAGAGCAGTATCTCAGCGGTAACCGCGGCAGCTACTGGCGCAATGAACTGACATGGCAATGGATGACGGTGCCGGGCGTGGGGGCATTCTCAGCAACGGGTGCACTGGATACCGGGCATGTCATGCGCCAGGAAGGGATAACCGACGGCGGAACGCTGACAGGGGCTTCCGTCGGACTGGAGCTGGCTGGCCGCTGGTTCAGCCAGTCCCTGACGCTGGGGGTGCCGCTGTCGTACCCCGACAGACTCACTCCGGATAAACACGTGGTTTACTGGCAGGCCACCGTTTCACTTTAACTGCCGGCACACAGCAGGGGCTATGACGGCTCCTTAATACAGGATGTTCTGACATGGATAAACTCGCACATCCGCTGGCCCGTGGGGCCAGCTGGCTGCTGATATACCTCACCGCCGTTCAGCCTCTGCATCCCGCTATTGCCGCGGGTATCACTGCCGCGAATGGCAACACTCAGGTCGCGATGAAACCCGGTAATGTCCCGGTGGTGAATATCGCCACGCCCAACGCGGCCGGTATATCGCACAACACCTACCAGGATTTTAACGTGGGAACGCCGGGCGCGGTGCTGAATAACGCCACGCAGGGCGGGAAAACACAGCTTGGCGTCACCATCGACAACGGCAATGCCAGACTCAAAGGTAAACCGGCCGAACTGATTATTAACGAGGTGACCAGCGGCAACCGTTCTGAACTGAAAGGCAGGCTGGAAGTCTTCGGCAATAAAACCGGCGTGATGATTGCCAACCCGAATGGCATCACCTGTGACGGATGTGGTTTCATCAATACCCCGTCAGTCACTCTGACGACGGGCAAACCGCAGTTTGATAAACAAGGGGCGCTCGATGCCCTTGAAGTCAAAAAAGGTGCGGTGATTATCGGCGGTAACGGCCTGGATGGGGCCGGTGCTGAATATGTTGATGTCATCAGCCGGGCCACTGAACTGAACGGCAAAATTAACGCGAAAACCCTCACCCTGACTCAGGGAGCGAACCGGGTCAGCTTTAAGGACGGCACGGTAAAACCCATTGCTGGTGAGGGTGCAAAGCCTCAGCTTGCTGTCGATACAAAGGCGCTTGGCGGCATGTATGCCGGTAAAATCCGCCTGGTCGCCACTGAAGCCGGGGTCGGCGTCAACCTGAGCAATGTGACATCCACTCAGCGGGACATTTCCCTGACGACGGCCGGAAAAATCACCCTCAGTAATGTCAAAGCTCAGACAGACCTGAATATCAGCGGCCGGGAAATCGTTACGCTAGCCGGCAGCAGCGTGCGTGCAGAGCGTGATCTGACGCTGGCGGCGACCACAGTGGATAACCGCAGCAGCACCACAGCCCACGGGGATATGCGGGTATTTGCGTCAACGGTGCGCAACACGGGAAACGGTGCGTCATTACACAGCCATAAAAATCTGTGGATACAGAAGGATGCTCAGGGTAATAAAGCCAGTCTGGTGGAGAACCGGTCGGCGACGATAAAAACGAACACGGGTGACCTGGTTATCAGGACTGACCGTCTGGAAAATACGATAAGTAAAGCTGACACCGTCGTCCGGACCGAGCGACCCACGACAGCACAGGTTTCAGACTCCCGACTGGGCTGGCATCCTTTCAACAGCGGCAGAGGGCAGGGTATAGCCCATGTCGTGGGAGATATGGACGCTGGCGAGCCGGATAAGTGGTTTGGTAGTGTCGATTTCAAAAACCTGGCTGTCCTCCAGACTGAAAAACAACATTATACGGCGCAGACAGAAGGAGCCCGCCCGGTTATCAGTGCAGGAAATAATCTTTATCTCAATGCCGGCGACCTCATTAACCGTCTGGGGGACATCTCCGCAGGCCGGGATGCGGTGCTTACCGGTCGCAGTCTTGTCAGTGAAAGTCGTTTCGAAGGTGTGCTGGGTAAGTATCTGACCTATGTATATAATCCATATATTGGCAGTCTGTCCCCGGAGCCACAGGGCGGCGGGACTTTCCCCGGCGATTTAATTCACACCAAGGAAGTTGTTAAATTTCGCCATACCGGAGAGACAACAGACTGGATACCAGGCCGGTTGCTGGTTTCACGCATCAGTGCCGGAGGAAATCTGGTTGCTGATTTTTCTGAACGTATTGAGAGTAAAGAGCCCTACGTCACGAACGTTCAGTATTCGGGAGTGATAGCCCGGCCTGACACGATGACGGCAAAAAATATCCTGCTGCGCGCCGGAAGCATTGTTACCACCGATGTGATGAAGGCCTCAGGGGATATTACCTTACAGTCAGACCGTGGCACAAAAATGGCGCTGGCGCTGATGACGGCCGGAAAGGATATCTCGGTTCTGGCGGGCGTAAGTGTTGAATCCTGGCAGAGTGAGCTCAAAGGACAGAACATTACCCTGGTCAGTCGCGGCGGAGATGTCACCTCTCATACCAGCGAGTGGCCCAACTTTTTCCATTCTGACGGGCTACGCTGGCTGGGAAGCCTGGAGGCTTCACGTGATTTATCACTCACCGCAGGTGGCAATATTCTGCTCAGGAACACACGTTTTCCTGTTCTGAGCCAGAATATTTCTCTGGTTGCGAACGGGGATATCACGTTTGATAAAAATGACGCCATGCTGTGGCACGGGCGACCTGGCACAGTCCTGACCTACGCCCGCAAGCAGGAACTGTTTAACCGGATGTTGCCCGGAGAGCCGCTGCGTGCTTCGGGTGATATCACCCTGAGCGGCCGGCGTCTGTCTTTGTATGGCGCAGGGCTCGAAGCCGGCGGGAATATCAGCCTCTCATCGGCTGCCAATACTGACCTGAACATGCGGAGCCTGAGTGACCTCTACAGTGAGTTTTTTCCGGACAGCCGGATACCTGAATTACGCAGCAACCTGAAAGCAGGAAGTAATCTGCTCATCAGCTCAGCGGCAGATATCGGCGTGCAGGGCGCTCATATTGTCGCCGGGAAAACTGCGACGCTGCAGGCAGGGAAACTTCTCTGGCTGGGCGCATACGGATATGGCGTAACGGACAGTAGTAATGACAATAACAGGGATGAACTCAACGTACTGACCCGCCTGCACGGTGCGAAAAGCCTGACTCTGGCGGCAAACGGGGGTATCCAGGCTGACGGCAGTACGCTGACCTCTGACGGTAACATCACGCTGACCTCCGGCGGGAATATGCAGTTTCAGTCCGCCCGGGGGACGGTATACCGTGAGTCCAGGAACAGCTGGACGGAAAGCGTTAGCCAGACAGGCGTCACGCTGAATTCAGGTGGAGCACTGACGGTTATCTCGGGTGGCAGCATTCTTTTTCAGGCATCGCGTTTACTGGCAAAGGGGGCGATGGATGTTGCAGCAAAAGGTGGCTGGCTCTATGCCCAGGCGATGGAAGAGTTCAGTCATTACGAACGTCAAACTACGAAGAGAAAGTGGTGGGGTAAAAAAACCACTGTCAAACAAACGAAACATACCACCACCAACCGGGTGACGGAGTTTATTGCGGGAGGCAATCTCAGCCTGCTGAGTCGCGATGATAGTACCTATGAAGCCAGTAAAATCGAGGCAAAAAAGAACGCCACGCTGACCAGTACCAACGGCAAAGTTAATTTCCTGGCCGTGAAAAACACCACTTTCGAGCAGACTGTCAGCACCTCGAAAGGCTTCTATATCAAACAGGCAAATAAAGGCTACAGCGAAGGTAAATGGGTGCTTCCGTCTATTCATGCTGGCGGAAAATTGACGGTCAACGCGGCCAGCGGCATCAGTGCCGATATCAAAGCGAAAAATGGTCAGGCTTTGCAGGGCGCGATTACTGCTCTGGCGGCGTTACCCGGTACAGAGTGGCTGAAGGGACTGAATTCACGCAGCGATGTTCAGTGGAATACGGTTAAAGATGCTTACGACAGCTGGAATTATAAAAGTCAGAGCCTGAATCCGGCAGTGGCGGCAGTAATCGCTATCGCAGCAGCTGCGGCCACCGCAGGCAGTTCACTGGCGGCGACAGTTGCATCTTCAGTAACTTCCACCGTGGGTGGTGGCGCAGTAACGACCGGAGCGGTTACAGCCGGGATGTCTTCGCTGGCTGCACAGGCCGCCGTGGCACTGGTGGAAAATCAGGGAAATCTGTCAAAAACGCTGTCGGCGCTGGGAAGCAGCAGTTCGGTCAAATCGCTGGCCACCTCTATGGTTATCGGGGGCGCGCTGGCGGGCTTTGATAAGGTCATGAATATTGATGTTCCGCCCGACAAGGCCCAGTTACCGGCGCTGGTCAAAAACGAGGGATGGGGAAAAATCGTCCAGCGCGTGGCCGGCCAGTCGGTTATCAGCTCAAGCCTGAACACAGCCATCAATGGCGGCAGTTTTAAGGATAACCTGACTAATGCCCTGCTGGCGAATATTGGCAACCAGATTAATGCCGAAGGGGCCGGGCTGATTGGCGATAACGGCGAGATACTGGGCGTGCCGGGTAAATCGCTGAGCCATGCGGTGGTCGCGGGTATCAGCGCTGAAATTGGTCGTGGTGACGGGAAAGGAGCGGCGGCTGGGGCGTTAGCGGCGGAGCTGGCCGGGGTTATCATGCAAAGTTCTTTGTTTGAGCCGGCTAATCTGAATGAACGGGAACGTCAGTTACTGCGGTTGCAGGAAGCCTTAAAGGGTAACGAGGCAAAAGAGCAGACGGCACGCGTGATTGGCGCGTTGACTGGTGCGCTGATTACGCACACACCAGAAGGTGTATACAGCGGTGCGGATAGTGCTCAGAACGTATTTCGCTACAACATGACGGAACATATGTTGCAGCAGTATGCCCTGGATAATCAGCGGGATATTCTGGCAGCCAGTAAAGGAGATACGGCGGCGGTGAAGCGTGTTCAGGCCCGGCTGGAGGCTGCCACTATGGTTGCTGTTACTGCTGGCGGTGGCTTGGCTGTCACCGCCGGAGGATTAACAATCCTGGGGGCTGCGCCCGAAATAGTTTTAGCCGCTCGTCTGATTATTGCAGGATGTAAAACTAACCCAGCAATATGCGTAAATCAGGCGGGTATCTATGCTGTCGACATTATCGCGCCCGAAGCAATAATAGGAACAGGACCAATCGTCGCCGGTACCACACTGGTTGTGGGAAAAACCATTGACAGTACGAAAAAACTAGCTCAACAAGCTACAAATACAGCTGAGGATGCTATAAAAAACATGGCATTCAATGTTCAGCCTGTTACTGAAATTGTTAATAAAGAAATTGCTGGTTTTAGCTTATCGGCTAAAACCATATCTTCATTAAATGATGCTACAAAAAATGTTAAAGAAGCAACATTCTCTCGTGTGGGGAGATGGATGTCGCCTGCTGAGTTTAATAAAATGCAACTTACAGGAAAAGTTGTTCAAGGGGGGGGAGGGCAAACTTTTGTGTCTACCAATGGCGTTTTAGATTATAAGGGGGCTGCATCTCCTGGATCGATTTATGTTGAGTTTGACGTTCCTACGAGCAGCTTATTAAAAGGTGGAAAAGATGGTTGGTTCAAACTAATTGGGCCAGATGCAAATGCTTCACAGCAATTATTGCTGAACAAGCAAGGGGGCACTCAGTCACCCGATGTTAAGAATATTGTGATTTTGGACAAAAAATAGGTAATCATTTTATGATGAGAGTGGAATATTTTAAAGAAAATATAGAGCCACATTTGGAAGGATATGAGTTTACATATTCTACCTTCCCCGAAGGAGATTTTGGAAAACTGGAACGTGTTGAATTTAAAGGGAAAAATAAAGTTGGAGCGATTGATTTTTGGTCGCAGGGATGGGTGGGGATGGATATCTATGACTTGGAGTTGGATGACCAAGTTTTTAACTTGTTGCTAGATCCAGATGAAGAAAAACACGATGCCATAGCAAAGTTAATTAACATCTTGAATAATAGGTGAGTTTAAAACTGGTCAGGGAACAGGAAATATTTCAAAGTTTTTCTGACCATGTTTTTTGATTAGAACTAGGTTTTTCCCTTACGGGGAGGAGGAGAAGCAGCTAACGCGTGAGATGCGGCGGTCTCAGCCCGGAACAGTTTGAAAACCAGAATCTCGCTTAGGGCTGTGTCCACATTACGTGGGTAAGATCAGTATGCCCTGGATAATCAGCGGGATATTCTGGCAGCAAGCAAAGGAGATACGGCGGCGGCGAAGCGTGTTCAGGCCAGGTGGGAAGCAGCCTCGATAGTGGCAACCATAGGTGATGGTGGTCTGTTACTCGCTGTGGGAGGTGTGACTCTGGTGGGAGCTGCGCCAGAATTGGTTCTGGTCGCACGACTGGCGATTGCCGGGTGTAAAACCAACCCCGCGCTTTGTCTGAATCAGGCGGGTATTTATGCGGCAGACATTGTGGCACCAGAGGCCATCATTGGTACAGGCGCTATAACGGCTGGCAGCACATTTATTCTGGGTAAAACCGAAGACAGCATGAAGACGCTGGGTCGACAGCTGGTGAACGTTTTCGATGAGTTTAATCAACCAAAAAGGTTCAATACCCAGCCTGTTGCCAGCTTTATCAAAGGAGAAACAGCCTCCGGGGCTAATCTTTCTACGAAAACGGCAGATTATGTCAAAAGCCTGCAAAGAGATAACACCGCCAAATTAGTAGGTGTTTTTAATAAACAAAACCCAAACGCTGAATTAAATGTTTTTGGGAAATCTTTACAGCAAGTTTTGGCCCCGGAGGGAGTGACACAAGGGGTAGGACTAAAGTTTTTGCTTCAGAAAAATTGACTGAGGATGAAATTATTAGTTTTGCTACATCTTTAACTGGTGGAATACCATTTAAAGAGAGCGTTCTTTCTGAAGGGAGGCTGATGTATGCAAAGATAAACGATAATCAGACAATCAACATTCTGGAATTTTTCAACTTCCTCAGAGATAACTGGAGCAAGATGGACAATTGAAATCATTGAGAATGCTGATATTAAATCTGTCTCTAAGACATCATTGAATAGATTTGAAGTGGGATTTAGATAGGGGAGAGGTACAGTGACATATTTAACCGAAGAACAATACCAGGATCGGAAAGAGTTACTGCGAGGGGCTTCTACGACTATGTTATGGAAAAATATCGACCCAGATAGTGTTGATGGCGCCTGTAAGCTAACCTATCAAGAAGAAAAATCGCTTTATATCTGGTTCATTTGGCGTTTATTGGAAGATGGTGAGATCAAACTTGCTCGCCACGGGAAGTTTCTCCCTGGAAGCATCGACAAGCAGATCGAGGTTTTTGAAAGGGCATTTCCTAAAACTGAGGATGATATGAATTGTGATGCATTTGAGGGGTTTTGGTTTTTAAGTGAAAATTGTCCGGCTGGAATTTTCTGGATTCATGAAAACGGCTATCAGGATTGGACTTAGTAAAGATATTTTAACCTACTACCAAGTTTTTTAAATTCCCGGGCTAGATGGTATTATGAAAACTGTGACAAAAATAAGAGTATTCTTTATCCTTCTCAGGTGAAAAGGATTTCTTTGTTATTTGCTATGGTTCCCGAAGAAATGAAAGGGTTGCTTGAATGGAATGGCCCTTGCTGTTAGACGTTTTAAGTGTTTAATGCTAAAGATTGTTTAGGCTCTCAGGGGTGAAGCAATTAGCGTGTAATTCAAGTATGAAGGCATAGGAAGTATGGAAAAAAAAGACGTATACCTTGAGATTTACCAGAGTTCTATACAACAAATAAATCGTGTTGCAACCAAGAGTGGGTTATTAAAATGTTTAGATAAATCAATATATTATGAGGCCCAGCTTATTCATAAGTTTTCTTTTTTACTTAAGAATGAGTATTTTAATGATATGGACATTGATTTTTTAAATTGGGGGGCGAAGAACTACTATGAAATGTGTGATGTGAAAAAGAGCGTACTTTATAACGAGCAGTTGCAACGACTTTCAATGCTCTTCTCTCTTGTTCCGGAAGAAATGCGGCATAAACTTGAGTGGGATGGGCCAGAAATAAAATAGGATTCATATATACCGTAATGATAACAATTAAGTTAGTACCCAGCGCTGATGGAAAGATCGTCTTGAGTCAGGGTCTACAGGAAAACGACGGATATGAGTTTCGTAGAGAAATAACGACGCTAGCCAAAAAAGGAACGCCCCCTGGAGCATCGGCAGCAGGGGGCGTTTACGGGTGAGGATTATCGTCGTTCATCAGTCATCCCATTTGTGGCTTAAATACGCGGCAAGAAATCCAAAGAACACGATGGTTCCCAGAACCGCCATAAATACATGCATATTTCCCAGCATGATTAACCTCCATTAGTTTTGCTATGCGCTAAGTTGTCCTCATTCAACAGGTTTACGGTTGTTGAATATATCTTAACCTGCGCAATCTAAACAAATGCTTAACAAATTGCCGGAAGTGACTATTTTACAGGCGAAAAAGCCGAATTTCCGTCAGGCTGCACACTTTTTAGCTACTGCGATGGGCTAAGCGCATACTGCTGGCGCAGGTTGTGGCGTTGGCGAAACCACACCGAACAGCTGTAAATTAATAATTAACAAGCATAAGCGGTAAAAAAATACTTTATAAATAATCTTTAACGATATCAATGCTGATATTAAAAATTACGGTGTTGAACAATGATTTATTGAGTAAGGCCGCAATTAAAAATAATTATGCTCTATAGTTAACGAGTAGCACAACGCTGCATATCCTAATGGAGTTGCCCATGAAATCTTCAACTGTAAATTCAGAGAAAGATCAGCCTAAACAGCCTCAAAAAATGCCTAAAGATGATAAAGGCAGCCAGAAACCGAACAAAAGTAAATAATTCTTACATAAGTTGTTTAAGGAGGCATTATGGTAGAACGTCCTGATATTACTGAACCGCTCCCGGGTACAGACCCTTTACCTGACGAAGATTTACCTGAAAGTCCGGACGTAAACGATCCGGTAGATCCTGAAGACCCGGATGAGATTAAATAATTACCATCTGGCTATTCATAAAAACCGCCCAATATTATGGGGTCAGTTCACCCGGGCGGTTTATTTCTATTACAACGACCCTTTCCGTAGGCTAATTTAAGCGCTGTAAAGGAACACCACATCTGCGGCGACATTCAGCCTAATGGTGGAATTAATAAGCGGTTTAAAGCTTTTGGTCTACATCAACGCGTTGGCACTAGTCTGTCCGGTCAGTTTGCTCCCTTTTTCGATACTGCAACGGGCTAAGATCAAACTGCTGGCGAAAGTGGTGGCGCAGGGTGCTGGCGTTAGAAAAACCGCAAAGCTCGGCAATCTGTTCAACGCTCAGCCGGCTGTGGGTTAAATGCTGCGTGGCGCGCTGCAGGCGCTCGTCAAGCAGCCAGCGGGCAGGGGTTTTGCCGGTGGCGTCTTCGAAACGGCGCAAAAACGTCCTGGGGCCCATGCCGGCTCTTGCCGCCAGAGATGCCACGGTGTGGCTAGCGGCGAGATTCTGATGTAGAAAATCAAATAATTGCCCCAGCCGCAGACTCTCCCGCGCTTTAGCCACCGGGCGAACAATCTGCTGCGCCTGCCCGCCGTCGCGATGGGGGGAAACCACCAGGCGTCGGGCGACAAGATTCGCCGCGTCGAGGCCAAAGTCCTCGCGCACCAGGTGCAAACATAAATCGATACCCGCGGCGCTGCCTGCCGAGGTCATTACGCCTTCTGCGCCGACGTACAGCACGTCATCGACCACTTCAATCTGCGGAAACCGCGCCCGCAGCTGGTCGGTATAGCGCCAGTGGGTGGTCGCCTGGCGGCCGTTCAGCAACCCGGCGGCGGCCAGAACGAAAACCCCGGAACAGATAGAAATGATCCGGCAGCCTCGCGCATGGGCGGCGACCAGCGCTTCGCACAGCCGCGGCGGCACGGGGGAGTCGATACCGCGCCAGCCCGGCACCACGATGGTGTCCGCTTCGCCTAACAGCGCCATGCCGCCGTCGGTCATCAGCCGAATCCCGCCGGTCGCCCGCAGCTCGCCTTCGTCGACGGCGGCCACGGCAAAACGATACCAGCGCTCGCCCATCTCAGGGCGCGGCAGGCCAAAGATCTCGACGGCGACGCCAAATTCAAAGGTACACAGGCCATCGTAGGCCAGAGCAACAACCCGATGATGTGACAACGTCACGGATGGAATTGTCATGATTTCAGCGTTTTCAGTCATGGTTCTCGGCAGATGTCGCGCAGGCGGTTAATTAAAGTAGTGGTATCACAGACAAGGAGAAGATGCCATGAGTGTTGTAACCGCGATTGCCCCCGCCAGTTCTACCGACGCTGCCGCCTGGTTTCGTCATAAGCTAAGCCTCGAGACCGACTGCGCCGATGTCTACAGCGCGATGCGCGAAGGAGATGTGGATTTTGTTCTGCTACATGTCGTCGGCAGTGAGGAAACCTTTGCCCGTCGCCACCTCCCGGGTGCTCTGCATTTACCGCACCGGCAGATTGATGAAGCCAGAATGGCGCAATGGCCTCAGGAGACGCTGTTTGTGGTCTACTGCGCCGGGCCGCACTGCAACGGGGCGGACGTCGCCGCCATGAAGCTGGCGCTACTGGGGCGTCCGGTCAAAATGATGCTCGGTGGCCTGACCGGCTGGGAAGATGAAGGCTTGCCCTTCGCAAAATGAATTTATTTCATGTGCCATGAAATATTGTCGTTTGCCGATGAATCCTCAGCATGCCAGTATCTGGACATATAGCCATCCAGAAGTCTAAAAATTCAAATAATGAACTATCACGGTGGGCAACTAACCTTGCCCGCCGCTAAGGAGACACCATGCAACGTCATCAGGCCCCGTTCCGCGCAGATATCGTCGGCAGCTTTTTACGTCCGGACGCCATCAAACAGGCCCGCCAGCAGCTGGCCGCAGGCGCTATTGACGCGCAGCAGCTGCGGCAGATAGAAAATGAGGCGATTCGCCATCTGGTGCAGCAGCAGTGCGAGTGCGGGCTGCACGTGGTGACCGACGGTGAGTTTCGCCGCGCGTGGTGGCACTTTGATTTCTTTGACGGTTTACAGGGCGTTGAGCGCTACGATTCAGAAAAAGGTATCCAGTTCAACGGGGTACAGACCAAAGCGCACGGGGTTCGCGTCACCGGTAAACTGGCCTTCGGCGATCACCCGATGCTGGAAGATTTTCGCTATCTGAAGAGCGTCAGCGGCAGCGCGCAGCCGAAAATGACCATTCCCAGCCCGAGCGTGCTTCACTTCCGCGGCGGGCGCAAAGATATCGACGCGACGGTATATCCGGACCTCGCCGACTATTTCGATGACCTGGCGACCACCTGGCGCGACGCCATTCGCGCCTTCTACGATGCGGGCTGCCGCTATTTACAGCTCGATGACACCGTCTGGGCCTACCTGTGCTCTGATGAACAGCGTCAGCAGGTTCGCGATCGCGGCGAAGATCCGGATGAACTGGCGCGCATTTATGCCCGCGTCCTGAATAAGGCACTGGAAGGGAAGCCGGAGGATCTGACCGTTGGCCTGCACGTGTGTCGCGGTAACTTCCGCTCGACCTGGATCTCCGAGGGCGGCTACGAGCCGGTAGCCGAAGTGCTGTTCGGCGGCGTTAACATCGACGCGTTTTTCCTCGAATATGATAACGACCGCTCCGGCGACTTCGCGCCGCTGCGCTATATTCGTCCCGGCCATCAGCAGGTGGTGCTGGGGCTGATCACCACTAAAAACGGCGAGCTGGAAAACCCGGAAGGCGTGAAGGCTCGCCTGCGGGAAGCGGCGCAGTACGTCCCGCTGGCGCAGATCTGCCTCAGCCCGCAGTGCGGCTTTGCCTCCACCGAAGAGGGGAATTCCCTGACGGAAGCCCAGCAGTGGGACAAAGTCCGCCTGGTTACCGGCATCGCCGCACAGGTCTGGTAATCTCTTCATAGCGCAGCGTTGCACTATTTTAAGGCAACGCGGCGCACTCCCTTTTATTTCCCCCATATTCCGCCGCGCTTTCAGGCTATTTCGCAACCTGGCATTGTTTTTGCCTTATCACTTCCGGTTAGTCGTTAATTCATTTTTTGTCTTTGCGCTATTCAGGAGTGACACACATGCAGCGTCGTACATTATTAAAAGCTTTTGCTCTCTCCGCCTCTGTTATCAGCATGGGCTTCTCCCTGCAGGTTTATGCCGCCGACACCATTAAAGTCGGCATTATGCACTCGCTTTCCGGGACGATGGCGATTTCTGAAACCCCGCTGAAAGATGTTGCCCTGATGGCTATCGACGACATCAACGCCAAAGGCGGCGTGCTGGGTAAAAAACTGGAACCTGTCGTGGTGGACCCGGCGTCAAACTGGCCGCTGTTCGCCGAAAAAGCACGGCAGCTGCTGACCCAGGATAAGGTGGCGGCGGTGTTCGGCTGCTGGACCTCCGTATCGCGTAAATCGGTTCTGCCGGTGTTTGAAGAGCTGAACGGTCTGCTCTTCTACCCGGTACAGTACGAAGGCGAAGAGATGTCGCCGAACGTGTTCTACACCGGCGCGGCGCCAAACCAGCAGGCAATTCCGGCGGTGGAATACCTGCTGAGCGAAGACGGCGGCGGGGCGAAACGCTTCTTCCTGCTGGGTACCGACTACGTCTATCCGCGCACCACCAACAAAATTCTCCGCGCTTTCCTGCATGCCAAAGGGATTCAGGATAAAGATATCGAAGAAGTCTATACCCCGTTCGGCTACAGCGACTATCAGACTATCGTCGCCAACATCAAGAAATTTTCCGCCGGCGGCAAAACGGCGGTGGTTTCTACCATCAACGGCGATTCCAACGTCCCGTTCTATAAAGAGCTGGCCAACCAGGGCCTGAAAGCGACAGACGTGCCGGTGGTGGCTTTTTCCGTGGGGGAGGAGGAGCTACGCGGCATTGATACCAAACCGCTGGTGGGCAACCTCGCGGCGTGGAACTACTTTGAATCCGTTGATAACCCAACCAACAAACAGTTTGTCGCCGATTATCGCGCGTACGCCAAAGCCCACAAGCTGCCGAACGCCGATACCGTCGTAACCAATGATCCGATGGAAGCGACGTGGGTTGGCCTGCACATGTGGGCGCAGGCGGTGACCAAAGCGGGCACCACCGATGTGGACAAAGTGCGCGAAGCGATGGCCGGGCAAACCTTTAAGGCGCCGTCAGGCTTTACCCTGACCATGGATGCCACCAACCACCATCTGCATAAACCGGTGATGATCGGCGAAATCGAAAGCAACGGCCAGTTTAACGTGGTCTGGCAGACCGAAGAACCGGTACGCGCCCAGCCGTGGAGCCCGTGGATTGCCGGTAATGACAAAAAGCCGGATCACCCGGTGAAAACCGCCAGCAACTAAGCGCCAGACCCCGGCGCTGCGCCGGGATGATTGACTCAGTCCTCCGGGCCCAAAGCCCGGATTTCCCCGAAAAGGAGAACGACCATGAACGCATTGCGCCTCATGTGTTACTTCGCGCTGCTCATGGTATTGCTACCGTGGCGGGCGCAGGCAGCGGACGCCGACGATTTTGTGGCGGCCAATCGCAGCCAGCAGGCTCAGCTGCTTGAACGGTGGGCCGCCGCGCCCGAAGCCTCGCGTTTACCGCTGCTGCGGGCGCTGAAGAGCGAAACATTACAATCGGACAGCGGCGGTCATGCGTTCAGCAAGCAGGGGGAAACGCTGCTGGCGCTGGGCGCGGTTGCGGCGCCCGAGGGGGCGACAAAACCGGTACGCCTGACCAACCGCCTGCGTAACCTGGCGGCAGGCGCGCTGGCGACGCATTTACTGGTAAGTGACAACGTCACTGAAAGGGCGGCGGCGGTGAAAACCCTTCAGCGCGAAGCGACGCCCGAGATGGCGGGTCTTCTTCAGCAGCGTCTGACGGCGGAAAGCGACGGCGCGGTGAAATCGCAGCTGGAAATTGCGCTGGCCCGTTTACAGCTTGCCAGCCCGCAGCCCGCGCAGAGGCTGGCGGCCATCGCGCTGCTCGGCCACTCCGGCGACCCGGAAACCCAGGCGCTGTTGACGCCGTATACCGATGCGCAACATGAGCCAGACCCGGCGATTCGCGCGGCGGCCCAGGAGAGCCTGAGCAAAATCCAGCATCGCCTGCTGTTGGGCGATCTTCTCGGCCAGGCTTTTATGGGCCTGTCCCTCGGCTCGGTCCTGCTGCTCGCTGCGCTCGGCCTGGCCATCACCTACGGTCTGCTGGGGGTGATCAATATGGCCCACGGTGAGATGCTGATGATTGGCGCCTACAGCTGCTGGCTGGTGCAGCAGGCGCTGGCGCAGCTGGCTCCGCAGTGGCTGGCCTTCTATCCGCTGATTGCGCTGCCGGTGGCATTCCTGATCACCGGCGGTATTGGTATGGCGCTGGAACGCACCGTGATCCGCCATCTCTACGGGCGCCCGCTGGAGACGCTACTCGCCACGTGGGGCATCAGCCTGATGCTCATCCAACTGGTGCGAATGCTGTTCGGCGCGCAGAACGTTGAAGTCGCCAATCCGGCGTGGCTCTCCGGCGGCGTGCAGGTTCTGCCGAATCTCATCCTGCCGTGGAACCGTCTGGCGGTGCTGGCCTTTGTGCTACTGGTGCTGCTCTTCACCTGGCTGACGCTGAACAAGACCCGGCTGGGGATGAACGTGCGGGCGGTGACGCAAAACCGCGCGATGGCGGCCTGCTGCGGCGTGCCGACCGGGCGCGTCGATATGCTGGCGTTTGGCCTCGGCTCGGGGATTGCCGGGCTGGGCGGCGTCGCGCTGTCGCAGCTCGGCAACGTCGGGCCGGAGCTGGGCCAGGGCTATATTATCGACTCCTTCCTCGTGGTGGTGCTCGGCGGCGTTGGGCAGCTGGCCGGCAGCGTGGCAGCGGCATTCGGTCTTGGCATCTTTAACAAAATCCTTGAACCGCAGATGGGGGCCGTGCTGGGCAAAATCCTGATCCTGGTCTTGATTATCCTGTTTATCCAGAAACGTCCCCAGGGACTGTTCGCCCTCAAAGGGAGGGTTATTGACTGATGAGCCAACCTATTACCTTAACGCTGGCGCGTAAAGCGCCGCGCCCGCTACGCTGGCTCGGCGTCGTGCTGCTGCTGGGGCTGTTGAGTATGCCGTTTCTGGCGCTGCTGCCGGCCACGCATCCGCTGGCGGTCTCCACCTGGCTGCTGACGCTGACCGGCAAGATCCTCTGCTACGCCATTGTCGCCGTGGCGCTGGATTTGGTCTGGGGCTATGCCGGGATGCTCTCGCTCGGCCACGGGATCTTTTTTGCCCTCGGCGGCTACGCCATGGGCATGTACCTGATGCGCCAGGCGGCGGGCGACGGATTACCGGCCTTTATGTCGTTTTTATCGTGGAGCGAACTGCCGTGGTTCTGGTGGGGCACCCAGCATTTCGCCTGGGCCATGCTGCTGGTGGTGCTGGTGCCCGGTCTGCTGGCCCTGGTGTTCGGCTGGTTTGCCTTTCGCTCAAAAATCAAAGGCGTCTATTTTTCGATCATGACCCAGGCGCTGACCTACGCCGGGATGCTGCTGTTTTTCCGTAACGAAACCGGCTTTGGCGGGAACAACGGTTTTACCGGCTTTACCACGCTGCTCGGTTTCTCCGTCACCGCCATCAGCACCCGGGCGACGCTGTTTATGGCGACGGTGTTGCTGCTGCTGCTCACCCTGTGGATTGGCTATCTGCTGGCGCAGAGTAAATTTGGCCGCGTGCTGACGGCGGTGCGGGATGCGGAAAACCGCCTGATGTTCTGCGGTTACGATCCGCGCGGCTTTAAGCTGCTGGTATGGACGCTTTCAGCCGTACTGTGCGGCCTGGCGGGGGCGCTGTACGTGCCGCAGGTCGGGATCATCAACCCCAGCGAAATGTCGCCAACTAACTCTATTGAAGCGGCGATCTGGGTGGCGCTCGGCGGGCGCGGAACCTTAATCGGTCCGGTGCTCGGCGCAGGTCTGGTCAACGGCGCGAAAAGCTACTTTACCGTGGCGATGCCGGAGTACTGGCAGCTCTTTCTCGGGCTGATTTTTATTATCGTGACGCTATTTTTACCGCGTGGGGTCATTGGCCTGCTGCGTAGAGGAGATCGCTGATGCAACCGGATGAGGAGCTCTTCACCCGCCAGCTTCCGACGGACCGTTTTCGCGAGCAGACCGATCCGGTGCTGCAGCTGGAAGAGATTAACGTCAACTTTGACGGTTTTCAGGCGCTGACCAACCTGTCGCTGCAGATTGGCGTCGGCGAGCTACGCTGCGTGATCGGGCCGAACGGCGCCGGGAAAACTACTCTGATGGACGTAATCACCGGTAAAACCCGGCCGCAGAGCGGCAGGGCGCTTTACGATCAGTCGGTGGACTTAACGACCCTCGATCCCATCGCGATCGCTCGCCAGGGCATCGGGCGCAAGTTTCAGAAACCGACGGTTTTTGAGGCGCTGACGGTGGCAGAGAATCTCGAACTGGCAATGAAAGGCGATAAGTCGGTGTGGGCCAGCCTGCGGGCGCGTCTGAACAGCGAGCAGGCTGACCGAATCAGCGAAACCCTGCGCCTGCTGCGGCTGGAGGGCGAACGCTATCGACCGGCGGGATTGTTGTCGCACGGGCAAAAGCAGTTCCTTGAAATCGGCATGCTGCTGGTGCAGGAGCCGCATCTGCTGCTGCTGGACGAACCCGCCGCCGGGATGACCGATGCGGAGACAGAATATACCGCCGAGCTGTTCCGCACCCTGGCCGGGCAGCATTCGCTGATGGTGGTTGAGCATGATATGGGCTTTGTCGAGACTATCGCCGACCGGGTGACGGTGCTGCATCAGGGGCAGGTGCTGGCGGAAGGATCGCTGCGGGAAGTGCAGGCCAACGAACAGGTGATTGAAGTTTATCTCGGACGCTAAGGAGCGCGGATGCTACAGGTTAATCAACTACACCAATACTATGGCGGCAGCCACATTCTGCGCGGAGTGGATTTTGCCGCCCGCCAGGGCGAGATCACCTGTCTGCTCGGGCGCAACGGGGTGGGGAAAACCACTTTGCTGAAGTGTCTGATGGGGCTGATCCCGGCGCGCAGCGGGGAGGTGCTGTGGCAGGAGAAGAATATCACCCACCGTAAACCGCACCAGCGGGTACAGTCAGGAATCGCCTACGTGCCCCAGGGGCGGGAGATTTTTCCACGCCTGACGGTCGAGGAGAATCTGCTGATGGGGCTGTCCCGCTTTCCCGCCCGCGACGCGCGCGCGGTGCCGGAAGAGATTTATCAGCTGTTTCCGGTGCTCAAAACCATGAAGCAGCGGCGCGGGGGCGACCTCTCCGGCGGCCAACAGCAGCAGCTGGCGATTGGCCGGGCGCTGGCCAGCCGTCCGCAGCTGTTGATTCTTGATGAACCGACGGAGGGTATTCAGCCGTCGGTGATTAAGGAGATTGGCGAGGTTATTCGCCAGCTGGCGAACCGCGGGGATATGGCGATTCTGCTGGTGGAGCAGTTCTATGATTTCGCCGCTGGTTTAGCGGATCGCTATCTGGTGATGTCGCGCGGCGCGATTATTCAACAGGGCAACGGCGGCGATATGGAAGCCGAAGGGGTCCGCGGGATGGTCACCATTTAACCCTTCCCGGATGGCGGCTGGCGCCTTATCCGGGCTACGGGTCCCCATCAGTCTGCAGTCCTGTAGCCCGGGCAAGGCGCGTTAAGCGCCGCCCCCGGGAAAAACGCTCAGAGGGCTATTTGCGCAGCAGCCGCTGCAGACGCGCCTGACGCCAGCTGTTGATCCATTCGCCAAAAACAAACAGGCGCAACCCTTTAACCGCCAGCAGCGTCCCCCAGATGATGGCCACCCATGCGGACCAGTAGCTGTCTGCGCCAGTCAGCCAGTTCAGCAGCGCCAGCAGAACGCACACGACCACGGCTACCGTCAGAGAACGAAAAAAACGGCTCTCGCGTTCGACGCGGGCTTTAGCTTCCTCAATGCGCAAATCCAGCGACTCCTCATGACCCTCCGGCGACTCGCCGCTAATCTCGGCGACGTTGACTTCAAACACCGCCGCAAGCGCGCTGAGCGTCTCAAGGCCGGGACGGTCGCCGTTCTCGATGCGCTGAATGGTGCGCACGCTCAGGCCGGCCAGTTCGGCAAGCTGCTCCTGTGACCAGGCGCGCTGCAAACGTAATTGTTTAACCTGATTGCTGTTGTTCATTGTTTCTATCTCCGGGTGAAAACCTGAGATGGAGTATTATCGAGCGGGCTGTCGGGCACCACGATCGGAACCCGACAGGGACGCGACAGCAACCTGACAGCCGCACGGCGCCTGACCTCAGGCGCTGGCGACCGCGTTGCCGTTCCACGGACGAACGTTCATCCCACGGAAAATCATCAGCCATGCGGCGATAATAGCCAGCATCAATATCGCAAACAGCGACCAGTGCGGTAAATGAGTCAAAATCGTCCCGGTTAACATCGGGTTAAAGGCCGCTCCCAGCCAGCCCAGCGACTGGGCGGAAAAGTAGCTGGCTTTCATGCCCGGCGGCGCAATGTTATCGATCAGCATATATTCACCCGGCGCGTAGATAACCTCCCCGAGGGTAAAAATGGCGGCGGAGACGCCCCACAGCAGCAGGCTATTATCGGAAATGACAAAACCGCCCAGTCCGATCACAAAACAGACCGTCCCAAAGGTCATCAGCGGGCGAATATTGCGAGCGGTCAGGCGACGGCCGACGGCATACTGCAGCGCCACCACCACGGCGGCGTTGACCGGCAGCACCACGGCAACCACTTTTTCGGCAAAGTCGCTATCGGCAACCACCAGCACATACTGGGAAATACAGGAGGCGAACGAACCGCCGACAAAAGAGGCCAGCAGGCCGGAGAGGGTAAACCATAGCAGAGCGCGATCGCGCAGCAGCACCGACGGCGACCACTGGACCGCGTTATCCTGAGCAACCGCGGCGCTGGTGCGCTGAACAAACAGCTGAATAAATACCAGCGGTAGGGCGGCGCAGCCGGCGGCCAGCCAGAACGGCAGGTTAATGCTGTGCATCACCAGCAGGGTGCCGATCGGCGGCCCGACGGTCCAGCCAATATTGAGGAAGGTGTAGTTGAGGGAAAATATTTGCGCTTTCTTCTCCGGCGAGAGTACGTCGGCGAACCACGCTTTCAGCACGGTTGAGAATACGGAGTAGGCGCAGTTAATCAGCGCGAAGAAAAAGACCACCAGCGCGACGCTGTTAACCAGCGGAATCGCGATAAAACCGCCAATAAACGCCAGCACGGCCAGGGTCATATAGCGCTTTTTATCGAACTTATCGGCGAGAATGCCAAAACCCATGCTGAACAGCACCCCAACGATCAGCGCACTCGACAGCGCATAGCCGATTTTATCCACCTCCAGCTGATATTGACGGGTGAGGTAGATCGTCATAAAAGGCAACGTTGCGCCACGGCCAATGGTTAACAGCAACGACGAAGCCAGCAGCGCTGCGGTTGAGCGCCTGAGTGTCGGTATCATTTTTTCCTTGCCTGATGTGATGTTATTTTTGTTGTCACGATCACAAATAGCATGCTAATCGAGGCTTGTATAGTTCCCATCGGTAATGAAAAGCACGCCAGCGCCCTACCGAAAATAATGATCTATGCGGCGGGCGAATTATTCGTTACTTTGATTTTGTTCACAAAAATTCCAATAACAACCGAGGCGGGTATGACGCGTAAAGACGGGCTGCTGGCATTGCTGGTGGTGGTGGTATGGGGGCTGAATTTCGTGGTGATCAAGATGGGGCTGCATAATATGCCGCCGCTGATGCTTGCCGGGCTGCGCTTTTTGCTGGTGGCTTTCCCGGCGCTGTTCTTCGTCGCGCGGCCAAAAATTCCGCTAACCCTGCTGCTGGGCTACGGCCTGACGATTAGCTTCGGTCAGTTTGCGTTTCTGTTCTGCGCAATTAGTCTCGGCATGCCAGCCGGGCTGGCATCGCTGGTGCTGCAGGCCCAGGCCTTTTTCACCATCATTCTCGGGGCGTTTATTTTCGGCGAACGTTTGCAGGGGAAACAGCTGGCGGGGATCGCGCTGGCGATTTTCGGCGTGCTGGTGCTGGTCGAAGCCAGCCTCGGCGGCCAGCACGTGCCGCTGGTGGGCTTTATGCTAACGCTGGCCGCGGCGCTGAGCTGGGCCTGCGGCAATATCTTCAACAAGAAAATTATGTCGCATGCGAGCCGGCCGCCAATTATGTCTTTGGTGGTATGGAGCGCGCTGATCCCGGTGCTGCCGTTTATGCTGGCGTCGTGGATCCTCGACGGTCCGCAGGTCATGGCGGCAAGTCTGCTGGATATCGACCTGCTGACGATTCTGTCGCTGCTGTATCTGGCGTTTATCGCCACGATTGTCGGCTACGGGATCTGGGGAGCGCTGCTCGGCCGCTATGAAACCTGGCGCGTGGCGCCGCTGTCGCTGCTGGTGCCGGTGGTCGGGATGGCCAGCGCCGCCTTATTGCTCGGCGAGACGCTGAATAGCCTGCAGCTGCTGGGGGCGGTACTGATTCTGGCCGGGCTGTATATCAACGTGTTTGGCCTGCGGATCGCGCGTCCGGGCGCGGCGCGGGGGTAAAAAAAAGCCCCGGTAACGGGGCTAAAGGGATTTTACAGGCCTTGCTGGTTGTAATACGGTACGCCCAGTTCATCTGATTTATCACTGCCCGAAGCCATGTGATTGAAATCAAAAGGCGAATCATTATGTTCGGAAGGAATAATCATCGCATCCCGGTTGTTGTGACGAACAGGAGTGCTGGTTTGCTCCGCGTAACTTTGGCCTGAGGCCAGCGCCAATAGCACGATGGCGGCGGAAGCGAATAGTTTCATGATTTCCTCAATACGTCTTTTTGCAGGCGGTTAACAACAGTTGTTTAGTGGGAGCAGGTAGCGCGACTCGCCCGGTACGTTGGTAATACGGTACTGGTGCGGCGGAACATCGAAATAGTTTTTGAAAGTTCGCGTCAGCGTTTGCTGCGATTCAAAACCGTAGCGCTCGGCCAGGTATAAGATAGGCTCGTTGCTCTGCTTCAGCTTCTGCGCGATCTCGGTCAGCTTACGGCTGCGGATGTACTGTCCCAGCGAGTGACCGGTCTCTTTCTTAAACATTCTTTGCAGGTGCCACTTGGAGTAACCTGAGCGCTCTGAAACCTTCTCCAGCGACAGGGGCGATTCCAGGTTATCCTCGATCCACGACAAAATACTATGGATAGTGATGGCGTCGTTATTGCGTCTGGACATCATCTTACCTCTTCTTATTACGACAGAACTTTTTTGAGTAAACACTCAAGAGTGGCCACTTCATCCGTCGACAGATTTTTTGTTAGTTCCTGGTGCAATTTCTGACCCACAACCTGATGACATTGCTCACAAAGGGCTGCGCCGTCTGGCGTCAACTGCACCAGCACCCCGCGCTTGTCAGTCGGGTTGGGTAACCGTTCAATCCAGCCTTTACAGACCAGGCGGTCGAGCATGCGCGTCATCGCGCCTGGATCGACCGAAAGCACGGTTTTCAGCTCAACGGGGGTAATACACACTTCGCAACGAATGGAACAGAGCACCCGGAACTGGGTGGAAGTAATATCCATCGGCGAGAGATAGTCGTTGAGCAGGCGATCTTTTTTCTGGTTAACCATCTGGATCAAGCGACCAAGGGGGATCATTTCGTTAAACAGGTCGCTTGTACTTTTCACAATGGTTGCCCAGGCAATGACTTAGTTGCGGGAGATATTATTGCCTAGGCAAATATAAGTCAACCTGATGAATTGCCCGATGCCACGATTTGCTAAAACGAAATGATGTGATGCAGGTCACTCTATTTCGCGTTGTTGTCTTATGATTTGACTGAATGATGAATGCGTACTGCGGAGAACGGGTACAATCTGGCCGCAAACGATATACTCAGCGCGCGTCATTTTTTGCTAATCCAAATATTTACAGGACCTTAATTCTCTATGATGGATCTTTTTAAAGCGATAGGCCTGGGGCTGGTAGTGATTATACCGCTGGCGAACCCGCTGACTACCGTGGCGCTGTTCCTAGGCCTGGCCGGGAATATGAACAACGCCGAGCGTAACCGTCAGTCGCTGATGGCCTCGGTTTATGTGTTCGCCATCCTGATGGTCGCCTGGTATGCCGGCCAGGTGGTGATGAACACCTTCGGCATATCGATTCCCGGTCTGCGTATTGCCGGCGGCCTGATTGTCGCCTTTATCGGCTTCCGCATGCTGTTTCCGCAGCAAAAAGCCCACGATTCGATGGAAGCCAAGCTGAAATCGGAAGAGCTTGAGGATGAACCGACCGCCAATATCGCGTTCGTTCCGCTGGCGATGCCGAGCACCGCCGGGCCAGGGACTATCGCGATGATCATCAGCTCGGCGTCGACGGTAAAGCACGGCGCCAGCTTCCCGGAGTGGGTGGTGCTGGTGGCGCCGCCGATTACTTTTGCCCTGGTCGGGATTATCCTCTGGGGCTGCCTGCGCAGTTCCGGCGCGATTATGCGTCTGGTCGGGAAGGGCGGCATTGAGGCGATTTCGCGCCTGATGGGCTTCCTGCTGGTCTGCATGGGCGTGCAGTTTATTATCAACGGCGTGCTGGAGATTATTTCGACTTATCACGCCTGACGACTTTGCGTCGCCAGAAAAATAAAAAAGCCTGCCGATTTTGCAACCGGCAGGCTTTTTTTACGCCGAACTATCAGGAGTGATGCGGCTGGTGGTCTTCCAGCGACACCGGCCAGCGGCGGAAAATCATCACCGCCCAGATTAACGCGACGACGGCAGGGATCGCGCCGACGTAGCCAATAGACGCCATCGACAGATGGCTGCTGACCTGGCTGCCGACCAGCGCGCCCGCGCCGATGCCGATATTAAATATCCCCGAGAACAACGACATCGCCACGTCGGTGGCGTCCGGCGCCAGCGCCAGCACTTTCACCTGCATACCGAGCCCGATAATCATGATCGCCACGCCCCAGAAGACGCTCAGCAGCATCAGGTGATTGGCGTTGTGCGAAGCGGGCAGCAGCAGCAGCAAACACGCCAGCAGCAGGCCGATCGCGGCGTTAATCAACCCTGAAGCGTGCAGGTTGCCGAGTTTACCAAACAGGATGCTGCCGACGATCCCCGCGCCACCCAGGGTCAGCAGCAGCAGAGTGGCGAAGTTGCCGCTCAGCCCGGCCACCGTCTGAACGAACGGTTCAATATAGCTGTAGGCGGTATAGTGCGCGGTCACCACGATGACCGTCAGCAAATAGATGCTCAGCAGCGCAGGGCGGCGGAACAGCACCGGCAGGCTTTTCAGCGATCCTGAGTGTTCGCTCGGTAGCTTAGGCAGCAGCTTGATCAGGCAAACCATGGTGACCAGCGCACCCAGGCCGATGACCAGGAAGGTGGTGCGCCAGCCAAAATACTGCCCGACGATACGGCCGATTGGGATGCCGAAGACCATCGCCAGCGCGGTACCGGTGGCAATCAGGCTCAGCGCCTGCGCCCGTTTACCGGCAGGCGCCATACGAATCGCCAGCGCTGAAGTAATCGACCAGAACACCGCGTGGGCAAAAGCGATACCGATACGGCTGATCACCAGCACGTTAAAGTTCCAGGCCAGGAACGACAGCACGTGGCTGGCGATAAACAGGATAAACAGGCCAACCAGCAGGCGACGGCGCTCCATCTTACTGGTCAGCAGCATAAAGGGCAGCGACATCAGGGCGACAACCCAGGCGTAGATCGTCAGCATGATCCCTACCTGCGCCGTTTCCATGCCAAAGCTGTCGGCGATGTCCGACAGCAGGCCCACGGGCGCAAATTCGGTGGTATTAAAGATAAATGCCGCAATCGCAAGCGTGACTACGCGAAGCCACGCGACCTTGCGTGAAACCGTATTTGTCATCATAAGTTCAGGGCTGGTTACAAAGAGGAAAGAAGTGGGACGATCTTAAAACGATTGCTGCTGAAAATACAATCATTTTGTGATCTGTGTCTCATTTTTGTTGAGGGGAGGTTTCTGCGACTAACGGATTAATTTTTCTATTAAACGTGTGGATTTCTCGCGTTTATGTCATGTTATCGATAAGTAAAAAAAACAGAGGGACAGAACAATGCAGGAAATTAGCTTTTATCTGGTTGATGCCTTCAGCGATCGCAACTTTGGCGGTAACGCGGCGGCGGTATGCCCGCTCACCGAATGGCTGCCGGACGAAACGCTGCTGAAAATGGCCCAGCAGCATAATCAGTCGGAGACCGCGTTTTTCGTCCGTACGGATGAGGGGTATGAGCTACGTTGGTTTACGACGCTGGACGAAATCAACCTTTGCGGCCACGCGACCCTGGCGGCCTCGCACGTCATTTTTGAATATTTCGACCACCCCTCGTCGACAATCGTGTTTAGCACCCGCTTTGTCGGCGAGCTTCGCGTAACGCGCAGCGGCGACTGGCTGACGCTGGATTTCCCGGCCTGGGCGACGACGGTCGTTGAACAGCCGCCAGCTGAACTTTTGGCGGGGCTCGGGCTGAGCGACGCGGTGGACGTTCGCGTGGCGCGCGATTATCTGGTGATTTTAGCCGACCGCCAGCAGGTGGAGGCTGTGCGTCCGGACATGCCTATGCTCCAGCGCCTCGGCAAAATGATCTGTGTCAGCGCCGCGGATGAAGAGTATGACTTTGTTAGCCGTTTCTTCTGCCCGGGCGAGTCGGTGGCGGAAGATCCGGTCACCGGGTCCGCGCACAGCATGCTGATTCCCTACTGGGGTGAGAAGCTCGGCAAAACGGAGATGCAGGCGCGGCAGGGGTCGGCCCGCGGCGGCGACCTGCGCTGTCAATGGCGGGGCGATCGGGTCCTGATCGGCGGTCAGGCAACGACCTACCTCATCGGCACCATAACATTACGCTAAGGAGACCCGGTGACTGACGTTCCTGTCTATCTGGTGGCGGCTTTCAGCGAGCAGCCTTTTGCCGGTAATCCGGCGGCGGTATGTCTGCTCAGGGAGTGGCTGCCGGATGAGCTGCTGCTCAAAATGGCCCAACAGCACAACCAGTCGGAAACCGCGTTTGTGGTCCCTGAGAGCGATGGTTTTGCGCTGCGCTGGTTTACCACCCGTAACGAGGTCAATCTCTGCGGCCACGCCACGCTTGCCAGCGCGCACGTGATTTTTCATCACCTGGATTTTCCGGATGCGGTGATTCACTTCGCGACCGCTTCCGGTCGGCTGACCGTAAGCCGTGAAGGCGACTGGCTGACCCTGGATTTTCCTGCGGGTGAAAGCGAAGAGCGCGAACCGCCTGCGGTGATGCTCTCCGCGCTGGGGATCGACAGCTACCTCCACGCCCGCAAGGGGCGCGCGTGGATTATCGAACTCGCCTCTCGTGACCAGGTCGAAGCCCTGCGGCCCAACATTGCGGCGATGACGCCCGGCGAACATAAAGTGACCGTGACTGCGGCAGGCAGCGGCGAATATGACTTCGTCAGTCGCTTTTTCTCCCCCGGCGAAGCGGTGTGGGAAGATCCGGTAACCGGTTCGGCGCATACCATGCTGATCCCTTACTGGAGCGCGAAGCTGGGCAAAACCCAGCTGCTGGCGCGTCAGGTTTCCGCGCGCGGCGGCGATATTCGCTGCCAGCTGAAGGGAGAAAGAGTCTTGATGAGCGGCCAGGCGGTGACCTATTTAAACGGCGTCATCACGCTGCGCTAACCAGGCCGTAATAATAAGACGGGATCGGCGACAGGCCAGCCGATCCCGAGCCTGAGTGGGTGACCAGGCGGAAGTATCCTGCGTACGCGACGAAAAGCCAGCGCCACGAGCGGGTAAAACGACGATGGGGCTTATCCGTTAATTACATTGGGAATATAACGATCGCGCCGACGCACAATGCCAGAATACGAATTAAGTACATCGGTACCGAGAATAGCCAGAATTCCGGCAGTTTATATTTACCCATTCCCAGAATCATTGCCGGCATGCCGTCAATTGGCATATAGCCGCCGTTCCAGCCTGAAATCACTACGGCAATAGCGGCCGCGGTTGGGTTAAGGCCGAGGCTGGTGCAGGCGGCGATCGCAATCGGCGCGAAGATATAGACCGAACCCATGTTCGAGCCGGTAAAGGTGGCGCAGGTACTGGTCAGTAGCGCAAAGATAAAAATAAACACGAACGGCGAGACGCTGGAGCCGAGCACGCCCGCAACCGCATCGCCCACCATTGCCGTAAACCCGGTGCCCGCCAGCGCGTCGGCGACGCCGATAACCCCGGCCATCATCAGGATAACCGGCGCGCCCATATGATCGCGCACCTCTTTGAAGTCGACGACATTAATCATCATGACGAACGCGGCGGCAAGACCCGGTACCACATAGGCGATATTGCCTAACTGATTCATCAGCATCATGCCGACCACGCTGACGGCAAACGCCCCGACGGTGCAGTACTCTTTCCACGCGGGCAGAGTGACGGTTTCCTCTTCGCGTACCGCCATTGCTTCCTCGGAGGCGTCGGCGATCGGGTGATCGGGTAAAAAGCGATACGAAATCAGGCACCAGGCCAAAAACGCCAGCGACATCACCAGATTGACCAGCGCAAATTTCACCATCGAAATTTCTTCGTTGAAACCGGCGGTTTGCAGCACCGTTGCGGTGACGCCGAACAGCAGCGCGACGTTAACCGGCAACAGCGGATGGTTGGTGGCGAATCCCAGCGGCATCATCAGCTTCGAGGTCGGCAGCTTCTTGCTGTAGGGAATGGTCGAAACCAGCGACAGAATCAGCACGTAGTAGCCGGTTGAACCGGTACCCGCCAGGCTGGCGCCGAGCATCACAATCAACAGCAGCAAAGCATAGCTTTTGTAGCTGCCTCTGTTCACCAGACTCACCATCGCGGACTTGACGTTGCCTATCAGCCGCGTTTTCTGCAGCGCCGCCATCACCACCATAAACCCGGCGATCATGATGACGCTGGAGTTGACAAACCCGGCGAAAGCCTGTTGAACGTTGGCGAGCCCTGTCACAACCAATAGCAGACAGGCGAGCAGTGGCGGTGCGCCAAAGGCCATTTTGTCTGACATAATAAGAACTATCATTAGCACCAGAATGCCCAGCGCCAGAATCATTTCCATTGTCATTGTTATTGCTCCTTCTTATTTACCCTTCCAGCATGTCGCCCGGCACTTTAAATACGGCTTTGCGTACCGTTGCCGGCGCGTCTACCGCGCACAGCGCCTGGTGGGGTTCGCCGGGCAGAAATATCGCAAAATCACCGGCATGCAGGGTGATGGCCACCGGCAGTCGGCAATCGCGGGCGATAAACAGATCCGGTTTGCGCTCTTCATCGTCATCCTGCGCGACGCAGAGCATACCGGCGTTAATCACCTCGCAGCCCGCCAGCATCACCTGAATATCGGCCCACTGCTGGTGATATTCGGCGTGGCGCTGGGCGGTCGGCTGGGTATGCGCTTCGCCAATATTGCAAAACCAGCGGCAGCCCTCCGGCTGCCAGCGCCCGTCCGGCCTGCCGCTTAGCGCCGCTAGCGTGGCCTGCGGATGGTCGAGAATTTGCCGCAGCGCTGGGGGAAGCCCTGCCAGTGGCAGAGCGTTAAGGTTGCCGACGATCATCGCGCGGACTCCTTCACCCATTCGGGCGTGATATGCACGTATTTAATCGCCTGACGGAACCAGGTGTAGGCAATGTGCAGCGTGCCGTCCGCCCCTTGTTTGATGCTCGGATAGGAGAATTCGCGGTTGCGCTTATCCAGCGAGTTGTTGGTCATGCAGTAGCCATCGCCTTCGTCGAGATTGCGCTGCCACGGCCAGGTTTTGCCGCCATCCGCAGAGATGGCTACGGTCATCGGCGCGCGCGGCGCGCCCCAGAACGCCGAGCGGCCGCTGGTGACTTCCGGCTCTTTACGGCTGTTATCGCCATCGTCGATTTCATCATAAAGCGACGCGCGGCGTTCCAGCGCGCCGGCGGCGCTCATGTGGTTAAATACCAGCGCCAGTTCGCCGCTGACGAGGGTGGTGACCTGAATGGATGAGTTGTTATTGGGCAGCTCGGTCGGTTCCGGCACTGACCAGCTTTCGCCGTTATCTACGGACTGGCTGTAGTAGATGTTGTCGGCCCAGCGGCTGCGGAACAGCGCGACCAGCGTGCCGCCTGGCAGGGCGGTGATATTCATATGCACGCAGCCGAGGCTTTGCGGTACTTCAATGTCGCGCCAGGTTTTGCCCTTATCGGCGGAGATTTTGACGGCGCTGATATCGTCGTTGCCGACCCACTTTTCGCCCGGCTGCGTGCGGCAGTAGAAGACCGGCAGCAGCCAGTTGCCGTTGTCCAGAACGGTCACCGGTTGGCGAATAAAGGTACCCGGTTTATCGAGCAGGGTAGCAATGTCGCCCCAGGTCTGGCCCAGATCCGTTGACTGGCGATAGCGCACGATGGCGGTATCCTGGTTGCCGGAGATCTGCGCGGTCCACAGCAGCCACAGCACATTATCCGGCGCCAGAAACAGCACCGGGTTTTGCTCGGAGCGGCTGGCGTCGTTGGACAATTTGACCGCCTCGCTCCACTGGCGACTCCCGGGCAGCAGGCGCGATCCCCAAACGGAGATATCGGCCACGCCTTCCTGGGTGCCGCCGAACCACACGCACATCAGCGAGCCGTCCGGCAGCGGCAGCAGGTTCGCCGCGTGATTTTGCGGGCAAGATGAGGGGAGCATGGCGGTTTCCACGCGCTCATCCCGCGGGTGCTGAGATATAATTCCGTCACGAACTGCGGTTACAGACATATTCACTCTCCGTTATTTCAGTAGGGTTCTATTTATTGATCGGTAATGAGGCGTAAGCGTCTTGATGTTGTGAAACTTTAATGATTTTTCTGCTGCGAATAATATTGAGCGTTTCTACCGCCAGCGAAAAGAAAATGGCAAAATAGAGATAACCTTTCGCAATATGTATTTCCAGACTATCGGCCACCAGTAATAACCCGACTAATAGCAGGAAAGTTAAAGCGAGCATTTTCATCGTTGGCGTGTTATTGACAAAATCGCCGATGGTTTTTGCCGCGAACATCATAATGCCAACAGCGATAATGACTGCCGTAATCATAATGAAAATATGTTGCGACAAACCGACTGCGGTAATAACAGAATCAAGGCTGAAGACGATATCCAGCAACATAATCTGGATGATGGCCCCGGCCAGCGAAAGCTGACGCTGGCCGCCGCCGTGCGACTCTTCTGCCAGCTGGAGTTCACCGCGTATCTCCTGCAGTGACTTGTAAATAAGGAAACAACCACCGACAAATAAAATGATGGTGCGCACCGATACGACAAAATGCGCAATAGTAAACAGCGGCAACGTTATATGCGCCAGCCAGGCAATAGATACCAGCAATAGCACGCGCATAACCATTGCGCCGCTTAATCCCAACTTACGCGCAACATTTTGCTGATGCGGCGGGAGCTTGGCCACCACCAGCGAGAGAAAGATAATATTATCGACCCCGAGAATAATCTCCAGAAAGGTGAGCGTTACCAGCGTCAACCATATTTCAGGATCAAGCATCCATATAAACATTGAAACATCCCTTACGCTACGTAAGACGTTATATACAAAACATTAAATATTGCCAGCACTGATTTTTGTTTAAACCAGCGCCGGGAATTTAATTAAATATTTCCGCTATCTTCAGGAAATATATTTGGCAATAATATGATTAATTTCCTCGCACTGCGCCGAGGTGAAGCTCACCGCATAGCGGCTGTCGCCAACATCGTGGCCCATCAGCTGCAGCGCCTTTTTTACCGCCGCCGGCGAGAACGCAACTTTATAAAGATCGGTGCGCAGGCCGGTGACGCTCTCCTGAGCCTGGCGGGAGCCCTCAACATTGCCCGCTTTAAAATTTGCCCAGATGGCGTTGATCTCTTTTGGCGCGACGTTGGCCAGCCCGGAAATACAGGCGGAGCAGCCATCAACAAAACCCTGGTGTATCAGCGAATCAGGGCCGTTCAGCACGTCAAAATCGGCGATATCCCGGACCGCATCGAGGAAACCCTTCAGGCTTTCGTAGCTGCCGGCGCTGTCTTTGACGCCGATAATGTTCGGATGCTGCGCCAGCGCACGCGCGGTTTGCGGTTCAATGGTGTTGCCGGTACGCGCCGGGATGTTGTAGAGAAATACTGGTACGCTCAGGGCGTCAGCAATGGCGGTATAGTGGGCGATCAGCTCATCCTGTTTTAGCGGCACAAACCAGGGGGTGATGACCGAGACCGCGTCAACGCCCAGTTGTTCGATCTGTTTACCCAGGCGGATCGTTTCGCGAGTCGACACTTCACCGATATGCGCCACCACCGGCGCGCGACCAGCGACTTCTTCCACGCAGGCTTTAGCGACAGCGACTTTTTCCGCTTCATTGAGCACAAAAAACTCGCCGTTGGTCCCGCCGCAGAAAATACCGTTGCCCGCGGCGAGCTGGCGCTGCACCTGCTGCTTCAGCGCCGGAATATTTACGGCTCCCTCGGCGGTAAAAGGCGTGACGATGGCGGTCAGAACGCCGGTAATTGAATTGCTCATTTCATCTCTTCCCTGGTGTTATTGTGCTGGGAACAGGGTGCGGTAAACCGCCTCAACCTGCTCCTGGTTAACGCTGCATGGCGCATTATTCAGTAAACGTTTGACGTTCAGCGCCGCTTCGCTCAGTTCGCCGATACTCTCCTGCGGCACGCCCAGCGCGGCGAGGTTGTCGGGCAGCTGCAGGCGTTTCACCAGCGCGGCCAGCCAGGCGACCAGCGCATGAGATTTTTGTTCTTCGCTAAGCGTCAGATCGGCGTCAGGGATCAAATCCCATACTTGCGCGAATTTCGCCACCGCGTGCGGGCGCACCACCTTCATACAAGGCGCCAGCAGGATGGCGTTAGCCACGCCGTGCGGCAGGTGATATTTGCCGCCTAACGGATAGGAAAGGGCATGAACCAGATGAGTGCCCGCATGGTTAATGGCCACTCCGCCATAATAAGAGGCCCACAGCATCTCCAGCTTCGCCGCCAGATTGTGCGGCTCGCTCACCGACAGCTCGATGTTGCGCACCAGCTTGCGCAGGCCAATCAGCGCCGCGTTATCGCTAACCGGATTGGCAACGGTCGAAGTAAAGCACTCAATCAGGTGGCACAGCGCGTCGATGCCGGTAGAGGAGGCGATGTGCGCGGGCATGCTGGTGGTCAATTCCGGCAGCAGGGCAACGTAGTCCGGCAGCAGAACCGGGGAGATAATCCCCACCTTCGTATTCTGTTCCGGGATCGCCAGGATCGCGTTCGGCGTGGCTTCGGAACCGGTGCCGGCGGTGGCGGGAATTAATAACGAGGTCACCTTTTGCTGCGGCTTTTCGCCGGCCAGCAGCGCATCCAGCCCCGGCGAGCGGGGATGCAGCAGAACGGAGAGCAGCTTGGTCACATCCAGAACGCTACCGCCGCCGATCCCGACAATAAGCTCCGCTTGGTTAGCGCTGACGAGGCGCAGAATTTGCGCCATATCATGCTGGCTCGGCTCAGCCGGTACGGAATCCATCACCTGCAGCTGACGCCCCTCATCTTCCAGAAGCGCGCGGATCTGCTGCGCGGCATCGAGTTTGCCCACGTTGGCGTCGGTGACCAGCAAAATGCGCCTTTTGCCCGCTAGCAGCGGCAGCAGGGCGGTAAAGGCGCCCGCGCCGCTAATCAGAGTGCTGTTAATGGTTGCCACTTTTTTCTCCTCTGTAATGAATGATTAAATTTAATCATTTTTTCTGCGTGCCACTCACATTGTGGGATGAAGTTATAATTTATAGCGAGATTTAATAACTTGAGCTTGCTCACATTTAATCAATTGTGATTGAATATAATCATTATCAATATCGAACAGCTTGAAAAGGGAAAACGATGGGCAGCGGCGATAACAAGGTGCTGGTTCTGGCTGATGACTTTACCGGCGCAAATGACGCGGGAGTCAGCCTGGCGGAGACGGGGATGCGGGCGGAAGTGGCGTTTACCGCCAGCTATCAGGGGGAGGCGCAGGCGCTGATCCTCAATAGCGACAGCCGCGCGCAGCCCGCCGCAGAGGCGGCACGGCGCATCACGCATCTTTTACAGGCGGTGTTGCCGCGTTTTCAGCCGCGCTGGACGGTGAAAAAAATCGACTCCACGCTGCGTGGCAATCTCGGCGCCGAGCTGGAAGCAACGATGCGCGCGCTGAACTGCGCCGTAGCGGTTCTGGCGCCCGCCTTTCCGGCGGCAGGCCGGGTGACGCGCCGGGGCCTGTGCTATGTGCACGGCGTGCCGGTCAATGAAACCGAGTTCGCGACCGACCCGAAAACGCCGGTCAGCAGCGCGGATATCGCCGTCGTGGTCGCTCAACAAAGCGATGTGCTGTGCCGCGGGACAACGGTCGCCGGGCTGGCGGCAGAGCTGGAACAAACGGTTGAGACGCCGCGGGTGCTGATCGTGGATGCCGAAGAAAACCAGCAGCTGGACGCCATTATCGCCACGGTCGCTGTGTGCGAGCAGCGGGTGCTGCTGGTGGGGGCTGCGGGGCTATGTGACGCCCTGGCGCGTCGGCTGGCCGCCGTACCGCGCGGACCGCTGCTGGCGATTGTCGGTTCAATGAGCGAGATTGCGCAACAGCAGGTCGCCCGGCTTGAGGCGCATTCGCGCGTTGTTCGCGTAGAAATTGATGTCGCGAGGGCGTTTGGCGGCGATGCCAACGCTGACGCCCGATGCATCGCCGCGGTATTGAGTGAAAATAATCATTGCGTCGTCACCACGCGTCCCGATAGCGAGGCGCGAAAGGGTATTGAAGCCCTGTGCCGGCAGCACGGGGTCGATCGCACCGCGCTTGGCGAGCGGATCTGCGCCTATCTGGCGCGCGTGAGCGAGCTGGCCATCGCGCAAAGCCAGCCGGGGGCGCTCTATTTATCCGGCGGCGACGTGGCTATCGCCGTGGCGCTGGCGCTGGGCGCCAGCGGATTTCATATTACAGGCCGGGTGGCGCAATGCGTGCCGTACGGCAATTTTCTGGGTAGTAGCTGGCAGCGGCCGGTAATGACCAAGGCAGGCGGATTCGGAACGGAAACCACCCTGCTGGAGGTCGTGAACTTTATTGAGGAGAAAATGAGTGACTAACATCATAGCGGTAACGATGGGAGATCCGGCAGGCATTGGCCCGGAAATTATTATTAAATCGCTGGTTGAGGGGAAACTCAACGGCGCGCCGGTAGTCGTGGTGGGCTGCGCGCAGACGCTGCGGCGGATCCTGGCGCTGGGGATCACCCCGCGCGCCGAACTGCGAATCATTGAGAACCCGGGGCAGGCGCAGTTCAGCGCGGGCACGATTAACGTGATCGACGAACCGCTGGCCGATCCGCAGGGGCTGCGCCCGGGCGAAGTACAGGCACAGGCGGGGGATTTAGCATACCGCTGCATCAAGCGGGCGACCGACCTGGCGATGGCCGGAGAGGTGTTCGCGCTCGCCACCGCGCCGTTAAATAAAGAAGCGCTGCATCTGGCCGGGCACAACTTCCCGGGGCATACCGAAATGCTCGCCCATCTGACGCAGACCAAAGATTTCGCGATGGTGCTGTATACCGATAAGCTCAAGGTTATCCATATCTCCACCCACGTGGCGCTGCGTAACTTCCTCGATAACCTGAACCAGCCGCGGGTGGAGACGGTGATTGGTATTGCCGATAGCTTCCTGCGCCGGGTGGGTTATAGCCAGCCGCGTATTGCCGTCGCCGGGGTTAATCCTCACGCCGGTGAAAACGGCCTGTTTGGCGATGAAGAGATCCGTATCGTCGGGCCGGCGGTAGAAGCGATGAAAGCCAAAGGTCTTAACGTCACCGGACCGTGCCCGCCGGATACGGTGTTTATGCAGTGCCACGAAGGCCTGTTTGATATGGTCGTGGCGATGTATCACGATCAGGGACATATTCCGCTAAAATTGCTTGGGTTTTATGATGGGGTGAATATTACCGCCGGACTGCCGTTTATTCGCACTTCCGCCGACCACGGCACGGCGTTTGATATTGCCTGGACAGGTAAAGCTAAGTCTGACAGCATGACTACCTCTATTGAGCTCGCCATGCAAATCGCACAGGAATAACATGAAGGGATATAACCGGTTAGAGCAGATTATGGATTATCTCAAGAGCCATAATCTGGTGACAGTGGACCAGTTGGTGGCGGTGACCGACGCCTCGCCCGCGACCATTCGCCGCGACCTGATTAAGCTCGATCAGGAAGGGGTGATCAGCCGAACGCACGGCGGCGTGACCCTCAACCGGTTTATTCCAGCACAACCGACCACGCAGGAGAAATCCCAGCGTAGCCAGCAGGAAAAATACGCCATCGCCAGCGCGGCGGCGGCGTTGGTCAAGGCCGGGGACGCCATTGTCCTCGATGCCGGGACCACCATGATTGAACTGGCCCGGCAAATTACCCATCTGCCGCTGCGGGTGATCACCAGCGACCTGCATATCGCCCTGTTCCTGTCGGAGTTTAAGCAAATTGAAGTGACGATCATCGGCGGGCGCATCGACGACAGCAGCCAGTCCTGCATCGGCGATCACGGGCGCCGCCTGCTGCAGAATATCTGGCCCGATCTGGCATTTGTCAGCTGCAACGGCTGGGACCTGGAGAAGGGCGTCACCTCGCCAACGGAAGAAAAAGCGGCGCTGAAGCGCGACTTAATCGCCAACGCCCGGCGGCGCATACTGCTGGCGGACAGCTCTAAATACGGCGCCTGGTCGCTGTTTAATATCACGCATCTCGACTCACTCACCGATATCATTACCGACAGTCATCTGCCGGAAGCGACGCGCGAAGCGTTAACGCATATTCATCCCCGGCTGATCGTGGCCGGCTAACCGGGAAGCGGCTTACGGCAGACGGGCGATACTGGCTTTAATCACCTCGATAGCGTGGCGAAACTTCTCCGCTTCATCATCGGCCAGCTGCAGCTCAATAATTTGCTGCACGCCGCTTTGCGTGAGCACCGCCGGAACGCCGGCCGCCGCGCCGGTTACCCCGTACTCGCCATCAAGAATGCACGATACCGCCAGCGCACGATGGCTGCCGGTGAAAATATTGCGACAGATTTCGGCGATGGTCCCAGCGACGCCGTACTCCGTGCAGCCTTTGCCGGCGTAAATCTCAAACCCCAGCTTACGCACCTTGTCGGCAATCAGATCCCGGTCGAGGGCTTTACCGGTATGTTTCTGGTAAACATCGGCGATGGCGGAGCCGTAAACCGCCGAGTGCGACCATACCGGAAACTGGGCATCGCCATGCTCGCCCAGAATAAAGGCGTCGATGCTTTGCGCGCCGATATCCAGCGCCTGGGCCAGCACCCTGCGTAAGCGGGTGGTATCTAACCAGACGCCGGTTCCCAGCACCTGGCCGCGCGGCAGGCCAGAAAGCTGCCACACCTGCCAGGTGATGATGTCGCAGGGATTGGTGGCAACCAAAAAGATGCCGTTGAAGCCGCCGTTCATCATCTGCGGGACAAGGCTTTTGACGATTTTCGCCGTGTTGGTCAATTCATCCAATCGGGTCTGGCCCGGCTTGAGCGCGCCGCCGGAAACGGTGATCACCGCGATATCGACATCGGCGCAGTCGCTGGCTTCGCGGGTGGAAATGGTCATCATTCCCGGCATATAGGCGGCCGCGTCGCTCAGGTCCTGAGCGTGCGCTTCGGCGCGTGGTTTATTGAGATCGACAAGGATCAACTCCTCGCAAACCGACTGGTTTAACAGGGCGTAGGCCGCAGAGGCGCCGACGTTTCCGGCCCCGATAATCATCACCTTGCGCGCTTTGGTATTCATCGTTTTATCCTGATAAAAGACATCATGCCGCAAAATTACTGCCTCCCAAGGGGTTAGCGCAAGCGGGGCCGGAAGCTATAAGTTAATGCTATGGCGGCGCTGCGGACGCTGCGCGCTACAGTACGCTCAAAAAAGGAGCTTATTTATGTACACCATCGCCGCGACCCCGCTAAACCACCCGGACCTCACCGCTTTAATTGCCGAACTGGACGCCTACCAGCAGACGCTCTATCCGGCGGAAAGCAACCATCTGATCGACCTGAGCGCGCTTCCGGCGGAGTCGGTTATCGCGCTAATTATCCGCGATACCCGGCAGCAGGCCGTTGGCTGCGGGGCGATCGTGCTCGGCGAAGAGGGGTTTGGCGAGATGAAACGGGTGTTCATTAACCCGGCCCATCGCGGCCAGCAGCTGGGAGAAAAACTGCTGGCGGCGCTGGAGAAAGAGGCGATAAATCGTGAATGCCATACCCTGCGCCTGGAAACCGGCATCCATCAGCACGCCGCCGTTGCGCTATATACGCGCAATGGGTATCAGACCCGCAGCGCCTTCGCGCCGTATCAGCCGGATCCGTTAAGCATCTTTATGGAGAAACTGCTGCTTGTCGATCTTCGTTCAGCAGCGCTATAAACGCTTCGAGCTGGCGAGTTTTCGCCCCGCGCCGCCAGACCAGCCAGGTCGTTAACCAGCGCCACTCTTCGGCCAGCGGCCAGGCGGAAACCTGCTGGTGGCCCGGCATGCTCTCGAGCATGCTGCGCGGGATCAGCGCCAGCCCGGCGCCGGCAATGACGCAGGCCAGCATTCCGTGGTAGGACTCCATCTCATGGATCCGCCCCGGGGTGGCGCGATCGGCGTGGAACCAGCTCTCAAAATGACGGCGGTAGGAGCAGTTGGCGCGAAACGCGTAGACGCTGGCGCCGTTCACTTCGCTGGCCCGGGCGATGGGCGGATGGCCAAATGGCGCGACGATCATCATCTCTTCCGGGAACACCGGTAACCCTTCAAGCCCCGGATGCACCAGCGGGCCGTCGACGAACGCCGCACTCAGGTTGCCCTCGAGTACGCCGTCGATCATGGTGCCGGACGGGCCGGTGGAGAGGGCCAGATGGATCTTCGGATAGCGCTGATTAAAGTGCGCCAGGGTCGGGGAAATACGCACGGCGGCGGTACTCTCCAGCGAGCCGAGCGAAAACAGTCCCTGAGGCTCGTCCCCCGCGACCACCATCCGCGCCTCATCAACCAGCGCCAGGATCTGCTGGCTATAGCGTAAAAAGCTGTGTCCGGCGGGCGACAGGCGCAGGCGCTGGTTTTCGCGAATAAACAGTTCGACGCCGAGATCCGCCTCCAGCTGGCGAATGCGCGTGGTCAGGTTCGACGGCACGCGATGCACCTTCTGCGCGGCCTGGGTAATGCTGCCTGTGCTGGCGACGGCGTTAAACATCTCAAGCTGGGTCAGATCCATAGCGTTCTTCTTTTGTGAAAGGGTTGCTCAATATTATTCATTTTTAATGAAGGGAAGGGTAAGCCAGAATAAGGTCACTTCGCAATCAACACAGAGAGAAAAATGATGAATTTATCTGCCACTCATGCGGTTTCCGTGAACCCAACGACAGGTGAAACGCTGTCGTCTCTGCCATGGGCCAGCGAACAACAGGTTGATTCAGCCATTGCCCTTGCGGAACGGGGTTATCGCCAATGGCGCAAGGTCAGCGTGGCGCAGCGCGCGACGACGCTGCGTAACGTCGGCGCCGCGATGCGCGCCCGGAGCGAAGCGCTGGCGCAAATGATTAGCCTTGAGATGGGCAAACCGATTGCCCAGGCGCGCGGCGAAGTCGCTAAATCCGCCAATCTTTGTGACTGGTATGCCGAACACGGCCCGGCGATGCTGAATACCGAAGCGACGCTGGTTGAAGACAATAAAGCGGTAATTGAGTACCGTCCGATGGGCGCTATCCTCGCGATCATGCCGTGGAACTTCCCGGTGTGGCAGGTGCTGCGCGGCGCGGTGCCGATTCTGCTGGCGGGCAACAGCTATCTGCTTAAGCATGCGCCAAACGTGCTGGGCAGCGCGGCGATGATTGGCGAAATTTTTGCCGCAGCGGGCGTGCAGGAAGGCGTGTTTGGCTGGGTGAACGCCACCAACGACGGCGTTTCGCAAATGATTAACGACCCGCGCATCGCCGCGGTGACCGTCACCGGCAGCGTGCGCGCCGGGAAGGCGATTGGCGCCCAGGCCGGCGCGGCGTTGAAAAAATGCGTGCTGGAGCTGGGCGGTTCCGATCCTTTTATCGTCCTTAACGACGCCGACCTTGATGAGGCGGTGAAGGCGGCGGTGATTGGCCGCTACCAGAATACCGGGCAGGTCTGCGCAGCCGCGAAGCGTTTCATCGTTGAGGCGGGTATTGCTGAAGCCTTTACGCAGAAATTTGTCGCCGCCGTCGCCGCGCTGAAAATGGGCGATCCGCGCGATGAGCAGAATTATATTGGACCGATGGCGCGTTTCGACCTGCGCGATGAGCTGCACGAGCAGGTTCGGGCAACCCTAAAAGAGGGGGCGACCCTGTTGCTGGGCGCGGAAAAAATCGAAGGCGCTGGCAACTACTATGCGCCAACGGTGTTGGGGAACGTCACCGCTGAGATGACCGGCTTTCGCGAGGAACTGTTTGGGCCGGTGGCGACGATTACCGAAGCCCGCGATGCCGATCATGCGCTGGCGCTGGCTAACGAGAGCGAATTTGGCCTTTCAGCAACGGTTTATACCACCAGTGAAACGCAGGCCCGGCGCTTTGCCGATGAGCTGGAGTGCGGCGGGGTGTTTATCAACGGCTACTGCGCCAGCGATGCCCGCGTGGCGTTCGGCGGCGTGAAGAAAAGCGGTTTTGGCCGCGAGCTCTCCCATTTTGGCCTGCATGAATTCTGCAACGTGCAGACTGTCTGGAGAGATCGCCGCTAACCCTACAAACTGCCCCCGGAGGCGGCGCAATGCCCCTGCCCGGGCTACGGGTCACAGCCATCTGCGATCGCGTAGCCCGGGAAAAAAGCCCCGATATGATTAAGCTATTCACTTAGCGGCACCGAAGCGAGAAAGAGGCTGTTTCTTCGCGCCGCGTGCGCCTATAATTACCGCCCTAATTTTGTTGTTGGCAAGGAGCCGCGCGTGGCGACGGTAATAAATAACGCAATGCTCGATGCCATTTTGGCTGAAGTCAGGCCGCTGATTGGACGCGGTAAAGTGGCGGACTATATTCCGGCGCTGGCCAGCGTCAGCGGCGATAAGCTCGGCGTGGCCATCTGTACGGTCGACGGTCAGCACTACAGCGCCGGCGACGCGCACGAGCGTTTCTCCATTCAATCGATCTCGAAAGTCCTGAGCCTGGTGGTGGCGATGAATCACTATCAGGAAGAGGAGATCTGGCAGCGGGTGGGGAAAGATCCCTCCGGCCAGCCTTTTAACTCGCTGTTGCAGCTGGAAATTGAGCAAGGCAAACCGCGCAACCCGTTTATTAACGCCGGGGCGCTGGTGGTCTGCGATATGCTGCAAAGCCGTCTTAGCGCGCCCCGCCAGCGAATGCTGGAAATCGTTCGTCGTCTGAGCGGGGTGGGCGATATCGCCTATGATCCGGTGGTTGCCCGCTCGGAGTTCGATCATTCGGCGCGCAATGCCGCTATCGCCTGGCTAATGAAATCCTTCGGCAATTTCCATAACGATGTCGCCACGGTACTGCAAAACTATTTCCACTACTGTTCGCTGGAGATGAGCTGCGTGGAGCTGGCGCGCACCTTTCTGTTTCTTGCTGACCGAGGTATCGCCCCGCACCTTGAGACGCCGGTGATTGCGCCGATTCAGTCGCGGCAGGTCAACGCCCTGATGATGACCAGCGGCATGTATCAGAACGCCGGTGAATTTGCGTGGCGCGTCGGTTTGCCGGCGAAATCCGGCGTCGGCGGCGGGATTGTGGCTATTGTCCCGCAGGAGATGGCGATCGCGGTGTGGAGCCCGGAGCTCGATGAGGCGGGGAACTCGCTGGCCGGGATTGCTTTACTGGAAAAACTCACCCAAAAGCTGGGGAGGTCGGTGTTCTGATGGTGCCAATCGAAAGCCTGTTTGCCCGCCTGCAGCGTTCCACTTTTCGCTCCCGTTTTCGCCTCGGCGTGAAAGAACGGCAGTACTGTTATGATAAGGGCGCGGAAGTTATCGACCAGCACGCGGCGGACTTTATCGCCCGGCGGCTGGCGCCCGCGCACATTCCTAACGACGGCAAGCAGACCCCGATGCGCGGACATCCGGTGTTTATCGCCCAGCATGCCACTGCGACCTGCTGTCGCGGCTGTCTGGAGAAGTGGCACGCCATCCCGCGCGGGCGCGGGCTCAGCGATGAAGAGCAGCGCTACGTGGTGCAGGTTATTCACCACTGGCTGGTGATCCAGATGAATTCGCCGGATCGCGGCAGACCGTAATTCATCGGGCGGCAGTATATGCCTGATAATTATTCTCATGATATGATGAACCGCTTACTCATTATTAACATAATAATTGCCTGAAACATTTAGACGGATAATCATGAATGTCTCCACTGTCGATTCGGTCATTCACGCTGTTTCGTGAGGAACAGCCCGTGCGTGATGCGCTGGTGTTGTTCACTTTAACGCTACTGCTGCATTTCTTCGGCGCGATGCTGCGTCTGGTACAAGAATTGTCGTTCTTCTGGCCGCTTAACGCGGTGATGGCGGGGATTTTCGCGCGTTATATCTGGCTAAATCGCAGCTATTTTTACGCCATCTGTTTTGCCGCCATGCTGGTATATGACGGTTTAACTTCGCGTTGGGGGATGGGGCTCGCCTCCTTTCTGATCAATTTCTCCAATATCGTATTTATCGTTACCCTGGCGCAGCTCATTTTGTGGGATAAGCGGCGGGCGGATTCGATGCCGGGACCGATCAACGCGCTAAGCCTGTTTTGCTATTGCCTGCTGGCGGCGCTGCTGTGCGCGGCCGTTGGGGCGCTGGGTTCGGTAGATGTGGAACGCGCCACGTTTATTCCCCAACTGGCGGACTGGTTTAGCGAACAGTTTTCCACTGCCGTACTGATCCTGCCGTTCATTTTAACCCTCACGCTCCCTTCGGCGTTCGGGCGTTTTCGCCTGCGTCAGCTGTTACCGGCGATTGCGCTGGTGCTGTCAATTGTGCTCGGCGTGGCGGTGGGCGGGGCCGGGAGCATCACCTTCCCGCTACCGGCGCTGATCTGGTGCGCGATTCGCTACCCGCTGCCGCTGACCTGCCTGCTGACCTTTATTACCGGGATTAGCGAAATTCTGCTGGTGGCGAACTCGCTGATTCACCTCACGCCCGACACACGAATGCAGCCGTGGCAGCTGTTTTCGACGCGTCTGGGTATCGCGGCGATGCTGATCAGCCCGATTATCGTCGCTTCCAGCGTCGAGGCGATAAATAATCTTGTCAAACAGCTGGCCCTGCGCGCTGACTTTGACTTTCAGACCCGGGTCTATTCTCGCTCGGGGTTAAGCGAAGCGCTGAAACGTCAGCCGCTGTCGGAAGATAAGCGGTTAACGGTCATGGTGCTGGATATCGACGGCTTCAAGCAGGTCAACGATCGCTGGGGCCATGAGTGCGGCGACTGCGTGCTGGCCCAGTTTGCGCAGCAGGTAAGGCTACTGGTGGGCGAAGAGGGCATGGTGGCGCGCATTGGCGGGGAAGAGTTTGCCGTCGCGGCGCTGACCTCATCAGAACGGGACGGACAGGTGCTGGCGGAAAAAATTCGTCAGGGAATCGAATCGCAGACCTTCACCTGGGGGCAATACAAAATCCAGCTGACCGTCAGCATGGGGCTGGAGAGCCAACCGCTCGCTACCGCCAGGGTTACGGATCTGTTCAACCAGCTGCTGATGGAAGCCGATGATTCGATGATTCGGGCGAAACGTGCCGGGCGCAACCGGATTTTTACGCACGAAATGGCCTGAATAACCCCATAAGAAAACGCGATGATAATTTTGCTTGTGTTAAATATAAGTTAAAAACATAGTGATGTGGTCAATTTCAAGGAGTTACCTATGACCACATCTTTCACTCTGCGCACGCTGTCGCGTGACGATATTCTCGAACACCTTTCTGAATTAACCGATATCCTCGTCAGCTGCGTCAACGGCGGGGCCTCGGTGAGCTTTATGCTACCTTTCGCCCCGGAAACCGCGACGGCGTTCTGGCTGCGAATGGCGCAAAGCGTTGCCGCCGGGGAACGCGTTGTCCTCGCCGCGGCGGATGCAGAGCAGCGGCTCGTTGGTACGGTACAGCTGATTACCGACCAGCCGGAAAACCAACCGCACCGCGCCGATGTTGCCAAGCTCCTGGTTCACCAAAATGCGCGTCGTCAGGGGCTGGCGAATGCGCTGATGACCCGGCTGGAAGCGATCGCGCGCGAGCAGGGCAAAAGCGTTCTGGTGCTGGATACCGCAACCGGCAGTGGGGCAGAAAACTTTTACGTGCAGTGCGGCTGGGAAAAAGCCGGGGAAATCCCCCGCTATGCGCTGATGCCGGACGGCGAGCTGACGGCAACGTCGCTGTTCTATAAATTTCTGTCTTAAATTTGATATTGCATACAGCTTTGATCAAAACGGGGTTTCACTTAGCTAAAAACCTGATAACTTATTGGACCAATTACTCAGGTTGTATGACTACTCTATGAGGGAACCCTTGTGAAAACACTAAACCGTCGCGATTTCCCGGGCGCGCAGTACCCTGAACGTATCATTCAGTTTGGCGAAGGCAACTTCCTGCGCGCGTTTATCGACTGGCAGATCGATCTACTAAACGAGCATACCGACCTGAATGCCGGGGTGGTGATTGTGCGTCCGATTGAGAGTACGTTCCCGCCGTCGCTCAGCGTCCAGGACGGTCTCTACACCACGATAATTCGCGGCCTGAATGAGAAGGGTGAAGCGGTCAGCGATGCGCGCCTGATTCGCTCGGTCAACCGCGAAATTAGCGCCTATGCGGATTACGATGAACTGCTGCGTCTGGCGCATAACCCGGATATGCGCTTTGTGTTTTCCAATACCACCGAAGCGGGAATTAGCTACCATGCGGGCGACCGTTTTGACGATGCGCCCGCGGTAAGCTATCCGGCTAAACTGACCCGTCTGCTGTTTGAACGCTACAGCCATTTCTCCGGCGCGGCGGATAAAGGCTGGGTCATCGTTCCCTGCGAGCTGATTGACTATAATGGCGAAGCGCTGCGTGAACTGGTGCTGCGCTATGCGCAGGAGTGGGCGCTGCCGGAAGCCTTTGTGGCATGGCTGGATGAAGCCAACGCTTTTTGTTCTACGCTGGTAGACCGCATTGTGACCGGCTATCCGCGTGATGAAGCCGCGCAGATTGAAGAGCAGCTGGGATATAAAGACGCTTTCCTCGATACCGCCGAACACTTCTACCTGTTTGTCATTCAGGGGCCGAAATCTCTGGCCGCCGAGCTGCGACTCGATAAACTGCCGCTTAACGTCCTGATCGTGGACGATATTAAGCCGTACAAAGAGCGTAAAGTGGCCATTCTTAACGGCGCGCACACCGCGCTGGTGCCGGTCGCCTTCCAGGCAGGGCTGGATACCGTGGGCGATGCGATGAACGATGCGGAAATTTGCGCTTTCGTCGAGAAGGCGATTTACCAGGAGATCATTCCGGTTCTCGATCTGCCGCGCGATGAGCTGGAGTCTTTTGCCAGCGCGGTAACCGGTCGCTTCCGTAACCCCTATATCAAGCATCAGCTGCTGTCTATCGCGCTTAACGGGATGACTAAATACCGTACCCGTATTCTGCCGCAGCTGCTGGCGGGACAGAAGAAAGCGGGGAAACTCCCGGCGCGTCTGACCTTTGCGCTGGCGGCGCTGATCGCATTTTATCGCGCCGAGCGTCACGGCGAGAACTATCCGGTACAGGACGACGCCGAATGGATAGAGAGCTATCAGGCGCTGTGGGCCCAGCATCGGGATCGTCAAATCAGCACCCGCGAGCTGGTAAACGCGGTGCTTTGCGTTGAGTCCCACTGGGAGCAGGACCTGACGAAAGTTTCCGGCCTGGCCGAGCAGGTGGCGCAGGATCTGGATGCTATTTTGCGCGACGGTATGCGCGCCGCCGTTAAGCCGCTGTGCTGATATCCTGAAACGACCGGATTGCGGCCGGGTAAGGCGCCAGCCGCTACCCGGCAAGAATCCCGGCACCGTGCCGAACGCGATTGGTTATCGAACGCAACCCGGCCGCTGCCGGGTTATTTTTTCCCTTCATTAGTTACAACATCCTTTTTGCTTTTTTGACTGGCGCAGGTCTGTAAGAACGCGCCAATTTCGTCCAGCAGCGATCATCAGGGCAAATAAGAGAAAAAGATGAATTGTGTCCCTGACGCTTGATCAAATTATCCGGCAGGAAAATAATGCCTTATCCAAACGAGAGGTTAGACCAATGGTCATCGAAATTCGTGAAGTGGGCCAGCAGGATAAAGCGCAGTGGCTACGGCTATGGGAAGGCTATACCCGTTTCTACGGTAGCCCGCAGCCGCCGGACGTCACGGAATACACCTGGCAGCGCATGCTGGATCCCGCTTCTCCCATGTTGGGGCGCGTGGCCCTGGCGGATGGCAACGTCGCTGGATTTGCGATTTGTGTCCTTCACGAAGGCACCTGGGTAAAGATGCCTGTTTGCTATCTGGAAGATCTGTTCGTTGCCCCGCCGATGCGCGGAAAAGGCATCGCCAGGGCATTGATGCAGGCGCTGCAAGCGGAAGGGAAAGAGAAAGGGTGGTCGCGTCTGTACTGGCACACTCGTACTGATAATCCGGCCCGGCGTCTGTATGATGAATTTACGCCAGCCGATGACTATGTTCGTTACCGCGTGACGCTCTGAAAATCTGAGATTAAGAAGTTATTAAGATTTCCCCTGTAAAACAGGGGAAACGACTCAGGAGTAACAAAATGGAAAAACGCATAGAGACGGTTGTGAATCTCATCATGTTTCTTTCGCTGCTGGCCACCGCGTGGGATCTCTCCCTGGTCCATCACCTGTCCTGGTAAACCTGAACGTACGGCGCCAGAGCCTGGCGCCGCAACGTTAGTTCCTACTTTAACATCAATACGTTATGCCAACCACGCTAGCGGCGCGCGACGATAAACAGGCGCGGAAATAGCAGTAGCACCTTTCCGTTACACTGTAACGGATAGTGCTGTTTCAGACGTGCCAGATAGCGTTCGAGAAAAGCCTGGCGCTGCGGTTCATCAAGAGGCTGTAAAAACGGGCGTAGGCCCGTTGACTGCAGCCATTCAATAATGGCCTGGTGCGATGCCAGCGGGTGAAAGTAGGTGGTGCGCCAGATATCCACCTCGCAGCCGCAGGCGGTCAGCATATCGTAATACTCCGGCACATCCGGCAGCGGCGGCCGCCCGCTGGCTGGATATCCCAGCTCTTCCGCGACCTCACGCATCAGCGCGTGCGAGGGTTCCTGCCAGTTAACCGGCATTTGCACCGCCAGTACGCCGTTTTCCGCAAGATTGCTGACCAGATGGGGAAAAAGCCGCTGATGATCCGTTAGCCATTGCAGCGAAGCATTGGCGTAAATAACGTCCGCCGGGCGCTCGGGGCGAAACCCGGCGATATCTCCTTCGACAAAGCGGCAGTCCGGGAGCCGCTGAGCGGCTTCTTCCAGCATGGCCGGTGAATTATCGACGCCAATAATTGTTGCTTCTGGCCAGGCATGCCGTAGCAGAGCGGTACTGTTGCCTGGCCCGCAGCCCAAATCAACGGCCAGCGCTACGGGATGGTGGGCGATGCGGGCGAGAAGCTCGGCGGCGGGCCGCGTGCGCTCCGCGCCGAATTGCAAATACAATGAAGGATTCCAGTCAGCCATAGCACGCTCCGGTTAAGAGAAACTCGTTCATCAGCATAGACGGCAATGCTTAACTGGCAAATAAACAACAGCTATATGCAAACGAAATGTGACGGTGTCACTTAACTTATGCCGGGTTCGTCACGGTAGACCCGGCGGAGGTTGGCTAGAGTAGGCGTCGCAAAAAAGGGGGGATGGTCATTAAATGGCGTTAATCATTAAGGTGTTACTTGAAAACCGGCTCGGCGAGGGGCAGGACAGCCTGCTGCAGGCGAAACCCGGATTAAGCCTGCTTGTGGAAGATGAAACCAGCCGGGTGCTGTTTGATACCGGGCCAGACGGCAGTTTTCTTCATAATGCGCAGCGGATGGGCGTCTCTTTATCTGACTTGACCGCCACGGTGCTCTCCCACGGTCATTACGACCACTGCGGCGGCGTGCCATGGCTGCCGGATAACAGCCGTATCATTTGCCATCCGCTGATCGCGCAACAGCGCTACTCGGCGTTATCCCTTGCTGGACGTCGCTGGAAAGTCAAAAAACTGTCGCGAGAAATTGACTACTCCCGCCACCGCATGGAGTACAGCCGCGAACCGCTGGCGATCGGCGAACGACTGTTGTGGTCCGGCGAGATTGCGGTCGCGCGTCCGCGAGCCTATGGCGTCCTCGCGGGTCAATCGCCGGGGGAAGATTACCTTGCCGACGAAGGCGTGCTGATCTACCGCTCGACGCGGGGGTTAGTCATTATTTGCGGCTGCGGGCATCGCGGATTGATCGATACGATTCGCCACTGTCAGAAGATCACCGGCGTCCAGCAGATACGCGCCATCATCGGCGGCCTTCACCTGCGCAGCGCGCCGCCGTGGGTGATACGTCGGCTAAAGCAGTTCTTGCGCCAGCAGAAGGTCGAGGAGGTGATGGCCTGCCACTGCACCGGTTCATGGGGGCGCTGGTGGCTTGCCGCGGATAGCGCCCCGGCCACCGGCGATACGTTGGTGCTGGAATAACAATCGCATTCACTTTTGCTAATTACATATAAATAACATTTTTGCTATTTATTAAATACATTAACCGTCGGCTATACACCTTCCCCCAGGGGGAAGGTCAAATACTGATATCCCTTTTTGGTGTAAATATTTATAGAGAAACTTCATTCTATTTAACGTGGGTTTTTCTCTTTGAAATATCATTTAATTCTGCCGATGAGTGTGATTTAATTCAGCGGTCTTCTTATTGCGAATATCTCTATGATTGCGTCACTGCAGGCATTATTAAAACAAGCAACCCGGCGTCGGCTTCGTATCCGCGCGGGGCTTGTTATTGCCTGTTGGCTACTGCTCAACCTTCAGCTGACCGTCGCGGCGCACCACGGCGGCCAACAGCAGCCGGTGGCGCCGCAGGCGCAGATTCACCATATTGTCGATGGCGTGATGAGCATGCCCGGCATGGAAAGCGTCGGTCAGAAAGCCATCTGCGAGAAGCACTGCGACCCCGATACCGCGCAGCCAAACTCATTAACCTCTTTACAGCTGAACGCGCTTCCCTCCGAAACCGCGCTATTAGTGGTTTCCCCGCAGCAGGAGACCTGCGCTGAACGTATGGACTGGCGGACGCCGCCGGTCACCGGTCCGCCGGCTGAAATACGCTTCTGCCGTTTCAGGGAATAAAACGCCGTTAAAAACATCCATCAGATCTGCCCGGTCTGCGGGCGACTTTATGTTTTTTTCGGAGACTTTATTATGCGTTCGACCTCTATTTTTCTGCTTATTACCAGCGTTCTGACCTTTTCCCTCACTTCATTTTCCGCCAGCGCGGAAGACGGCGCGATGCATCACCATAATATGTCCGCGATGGCGGAGATGCCGGGGATGAATAAGCCGGATGATTCCGCCCCCCTTTATTCAACGAACGGGGTCATTAAAGCCTGGCGCGACAATGCCGTGGTGATTGCCCACGCTCCGGTTGCCGAGCTGAACTGGCCAGCGATGACCATGAGCTTTGCGCTCGGCGATAACCACGATAAAAAGCTGGCGGTGGGACAAAAGGTTGATTTCACCTTCCGTCAGACGGACTCCGGCTACGCGCTCGTTTCGATGACCGCGCACTAATTCCGGAGTCATTATGTCCATCTTAAATAAGGCGGCCCGCGGGCTGCCGCTTTTACTGTCGCTGATTTCCGCCAACGGCTGGGCGACGACGCTGGCTGAGGCCCTGTCGGCGGCGGAAAGCTACTCCGCCGAGCTCTCCGCCAACGATCATCAGGTGAATGCGTTAAAAAACAGGGCGGATTCCGCCATGCAGCTTCCCGATCCGAAGCTGAAGTTCGGCATTGAAAACGTTCCGCTGGGCGGCAACAACGCCAGCCGACTGACCCGCGAGGGGATGACCATGCAAAGGGTCGGCGTGATGCAGGACTACGTCAGCAGCACCAAGCGCGAACGAAAGGCCGACTCGATAACCGCCGAAGCGCGCCAGGCCGCCGCCAATGCCGATGTGATCCGCGCCCGGCTGCAGCGGGAAACCGCGCAGGCGTGGCTGGCGCTGGCGGTGGCGCAGAAATCACTGCGTTCAGTACAGGCGTTGATCAGCGAAACCTCCCGGCAAATCAACGTACAAAAGGCCGGCGTAAGCAGCGCCAGCGCCAGTCCCGGCAGCGTGCTCGACGTTCAGCTGGCGCTGAATGCCATGAAAAATGAGCAAGATAACGCCCGCCGCGATGTGCAGATTGCCCGGGCGCGCCTGTTGCAGCTTACCGGCAAAGAGGTCCGCGATATCTCCGGCCCGCTGCCGCGCATTGAACGCCTACCGGCCGATGAAGCCGCGTTAATGGCGGGGATTAAGCTACATCCTGAGGTGATTCAGGCCGCGCGCGAGGCCGATTTGGCGAAAGCGAAATCAGGTCAGTCGGAAGTCGCGGCGATCCCTGACGTTGGCGTCGAGGTCTATTACGCCCGGCGCGGGGACGATTACGACGATATGGTGGGCGTCATGTTTACCGTCGATATGCCTATTTTTCAGGGCAAACGCCAGGACAAAGAGCACGCCGCCGACGTCTCCCGTACCTATGAAGCCAACGATCGGCTGACGTTATTGATGCGCGAGCATCAGGCCCAGCAGTATCAGCTGATCTCGCAATATAACGCCGCGAAAGCCATTTACGATCGTCAGCATAGCGAGGTGCTGCCGCTGCTGCGCAAGAAGGTGAGCCTCGTCAATGCCCAGTATCGGGGCGGCAGCTCGGCGCTGGCGGAGCTGCTCGCCGCCCGTCGCGATCTGCTGAGCGGAGAAATTGCCAGCAACGACGCGGAGAAAGCGCTCGCTGATGCGTGGGCCGCCATTCGCTACCTTATTCCTCAGGATGTTAAATAATGAAGCCAAAATCTGTTATTACCCTTGTGGCGCTGGCCATCGCCCTGGCCGCCGCGGGCGGATACTGGCTCGGTTCGCGAAACGCGCCGACGCTTTCCGCGGACGGGGCTCAGACCGAAATGGGCCGCAAAGTGTTGTACTGGTACGATCCGATGGCCCCCGGCACTCGCTTCGATAAACCGGGAAAGTCACCGTTTATGGATATGGATCTGGTGCCGCGCTACGCCGACGAAGGGGCGGGAGAGGAGGCCGGGAGCGTGCAGATTAGCGCCCGCCAGCAGCAAAACCTCGGCGTACGCACGGCTGATGTTGCCCGGCGGACGCTGGCGCAGAAGCTCAGCGCTTTCGGCACCGTCGCGATTGACGAGCGCAGCGTTGAAACGGTTCCGGCGCTGGCCAGCGGCCTGATCGAGAAACTTTACGTCAACGCCTCCCAGCAGTTTGTGAAAAAGAACGAGGCGCTGGCCGAGCTGTGGATCCCGCAGTGGGCGGCGGCGCAGCAGGAGTATCTGGCGGTGAGGCTGCTGGGCGATAGCGGTTTAACCGCCGCCGCGCGCGGCCGTTTGCAGCTGCAGTTTATGCCGGAAGCGATCATCCGCAGCGTTGAGCGCAGCGGTAAACCGCAAACCCGCATAACGGTACGCGCGCCGCACGATGGCTACGTCAGCAAGCTTGACGTGCGCACCGGCGCGCAGGTCACGGCAACCCAGCCGCTGTTCGAGCTGGCCAGCCTCGACCCGGTCTGGATCGTGATTGATTATCCGCAAAGCCAGGCCAGCCTGCTGCGCGTAGGTAGTCAGGTAACGGCCGCCACCAGCAGCTGGCCCGGCACAACGTTTCAGGGAACCGTCAGCGAGCTGCTTCCCGACCTCGAAGCGACCACCCGTACTCTGAAAGCCCGCGTAGTGCTCAATAATCCGCAGCATCAGCTCAAACCGGGCATGTATTTGAACGTTGAGCTGGCTGAGGCGCAGCAGGGGCGCGAGGTGCTGACTATCCCGGAAGAGGCATTAATTGCAACAGGCACCAGCAACCGGGTGCTGATCGCCGACGGCGAGGGGTATTTCCGTCCGGTCGAGGTGACCGCGGGACGAACGCAGGATGGTCTGGTTGAGGTAACTTCCGGCCTTGAAGAGGGGCAAAAGGTGGTCACCTCAGGTCAGTTCCTGATTGACTCCGAAGCCAGCCTGCGCAGCGCGCTGCCGCAAATGGCCGGGCAGAATGAAGAGATACAAAGCTACTCGGCGCAGGGCGTCATCAAGGCGGTGAGCGATGAGGCGGTAACGATCGCGCACCAGCCGGTCCCGGCGCTGAAGTGGCCGGCGATGATCATGGACTTTGCCATTACGCCGCCGCTGCGGGAGCAGGTGCGTCCCGGCGAGTCGGTGATGTTTCATTTCGTGCTGACCGATGAAGGGGCGCGGGTGACCTCAGTGATGCCGATGAGCGGCGCTAAGGAGCAGCCATGATTGCCGCCGTTATCCGCTGGTCGTTGCGCAACCGCCTGCTGGTACTGCTGGCGACGCTGATTATGGCCGCCTGGGGCGTCTGGTCGATACAGCAGGCGCCGCTGGACGCGCTGCCGGATCTTTCCGATACCCAGGTGATCATTCGCGTCAACTATCCGGGCAAAGCGCCGCAAATTGTCGAAGATCAGGTGACCTATCCGCTGACCACTACCATGCTGTCGGTGCCGGGGGCGAAAACCGTGCGCGGTTTTTCCATGTTCGGCGATGCTTACGTTTACGTACTGTTTGAGGACGGTACCGACCCGTACTGGGCGCGCTCCCGCGTGCTGGAGTACCTGAGCCAAATCCAGAGCAGCCTGCCGCCGGAAACCAAAGCGTCGCTGGGGCCGGATGCCACCGGCGTCGGCTGGGTATTTGAATATGTGCTCACCGACAAAAGCGGCCAGCATAGCCTCGGCGACCTGCGGGCGATTCAGGACTGGATCCTTAAATATGAACTGAAAACCGTACCGGATGTTTCGGAGGTGGCCAGCGTCGGCGGGATGGTGAAAGAGTATCAGGTGGTTCTTAACCCAGACCGGCTGCGGGCGCTGAACGTCACTCACCAGCAGGTGATTAGCGCGATCCAGAGCGCCAACCAGGAAGGCGGTGGCTCGGTACTGGAACTGGGTGAAGCGGAATATATGGTACGCACCACCGGCTACCTGAAATCCATCGACGATTTTAACCAGGTCGTTATCGCCGCGCGCGGCGGCGTGCCGGTGCTGCTCTCCGACGTCGCCAGCGTGCGCCGGGGTCCGGCGATTCGGCGCGGCGTCGCCGAGCTCAACGGCGAAGGCGAGGTGGCGGGCGGCATTATCATCATGCGTTCGGGCAAAAACGCGCTGACCACCATTGACGCGGTGAAGGCCAAACTGGCGGAAGTGCAAAAAAGCCTGCCCGCAGGGGTAGAGATTGTCCCGGTGTACGACCGCTCGCAGCTGATTAAAAACTCGGTCGAAACCCTGACCCATAAGCTTATCGAAGAGTTTATCGTCGTGGCGGTGGTCTGCTCGCTGTTTCTGTTCCACTTCCGCAGCGCGCTGGTGGCGATGATCACGCTACCGCTGGGGATCCTCGGCGCGTTTATCGTGATGCACTATCAGGGCGTCAGCGCCAATATGATGTCGCTCGGGGGGATTGCGATCGCTATCGGGGCCATGGTCGATGCGGCAATCGTGATGATTGAAAATATGCATAAGGTGCTGGAGCAGTGGCGGCACGAGCATCCCGAACGCCAGCCGTCTTCCGCCGACTACTGGCAGATTGCCCAGCACGCGGCGTCGGAAGTGGGGCCTGCGCTGTTTTGCAGCCTGCTGATTATCACCCTGTCGTTTATTCCGGTGTTCACCCTCGAGGCGCAGGAGGGCAAGATGTTCTCGCCGCTGGCCTTCACCAAAACCTGGTCGATGGCGGTGGCCGCCGGGTTGGGGATAACTCTGGTGCCGGTGCTGATGGGCTACTTTATTCGCGGCAAAATCCCTGATGAAACCGCCAATCCGCTCAACCGCTGGCTGATCCGCGCCTATGAACCGCTGCTGGATAAAGTTCTGCAGTGGCCGAAGGCGACGCTGGCGGCGGCGGGGCTGCTGCTGGTCGCCACGCTGTGGCCGCTGGCGCAGCTCGGCAGCGAATTCCTGCCGCAGATTGACGAGGGCGACCTGCTGTACATGCCCTCCACGCTGCCGGGGATCTCCAGCCGCGAAGCCGGACGTCTGCTGCAGCAAACCGACCGCCTGATCAAGACCATCCCTGAAGTGCAAAGCGTATTCGGTAAGGCCGGACGGGCGGATAGCGCCACCGACCCGGCGCCGCTGACCATGCTGGAAACCACCATTCAGTTCAAGCCGAAAAGCGAATGGCGGCCCGGCATGACCATGGATAAGCTCATTAGCGAGCTGGACAATACGGTGAAGGTGCCGGGCATCGCCAACGTCTGGGTGCCGCCGATTCGTAACCGCCTGGATATGCTGGCGACCGGTATTAAAAGCCCGGTCGGCATCAAAGTGAACGGCAACAATCTGGCGGAGATCGAAAAAACCGCCGAGGAGATTGAGCGTATCGTACGTAACGTACCGGGGGTGACCTCGGCGCTGGCGGAGCGTCTCGACGGCGGTCGCTATATCGATATCACTATCGACCGGGTGAAAGCCGCCCGCTACGGCGTGTCGGTGAAGGAGCTGCAGTCGATCGTCGCCAGCGTGGTCGGCGGCGATAACATCGGTGAAACCATCGAGGGGCGAGAACGTTACCCGATCAGCGTCCGCTATCCGCGCGAAATGCGCGACTCGCTGCAAAAGCTGCGCGATCTGCCGGTGGTGACCAGCGGCGGGGCGCAGGTGGCGCTTTCCGAACTGGCGGATATCGCCATCACCGACGGCCCGCCGATGCTGAAAAGCGAAAACGCCCGACTATCGGACTGGATCTACGTTGATATTCGCGGACGTGACCTGAAATCCGCCGTGGACCAGATGCAGCGTGAGGTCAGCGAACAGGTCAAGCTGCCGGAAGGCATCTCGCTGACCTGGTCCGGGCAGTATGAGTATCTGGAGCGCGCGACGGCAAAGCTAAAAATCGTGCTGCCGTTTACCCTGATGATTATCTTTATTCTGCTTTACGTCACCTTCGGTCAGGTCAAAGACGCGCTGCTGATTATGGGTACCTTACCGTTTTCGCTGGTAGGCGGCGTCTGGCTGCTTTGGCTGCTGGGCTATAATCTGTCGGTGGCGGCCGCCGTGGGCTTTATCGCGCTGGCCGGCGTGGCGGCGGAGTTCGGGGTGATTATGGTGCTCTATTTAAACCAGGCGATCGCCAAACGCCGCGGATGGCTTGATGACCAGACGCTCAACGAGGCGATTCATGAAGGGGCGGTGCTGCGCGTGCGCCCGAAAGTGATGACCGTGGCGACGATTATGGCCGGGCTGCTGCCGATTATGTGGGGAGGCGGCACCGGATCGGAGGTGATGCAGCGTATCGCCGCGCCGATGATCGGCGGGATGATCACCGCGCCGCTGCTGTCGATGCTGGTGATCCCGGCAGTCTATCACCTGACGCACCGTAACAAACGCTAAAGTACAACGCCCGGGCCAGGCGGCTCGGGCGTGAATCAGTCGGCGTTCTTAAGATCTTCCGCGCGTTTGGCGGTTGCGTAAACAAAGTCCAGCATCGGCTCAAGGTCGGTATCGTAGCCGGCCTGAATGATTTTACCGCGCAGCCATTCGATCTCGCTGGTGATATCCGGGTGGAATATATTGTTGTCCTGCGCTTTGCGCAGCCATTTGAGCAGGAAATTATTTTTCCCGCGAACTCCGCCCGATTTCTTTGATTTTGCGTGCATTTTCAGCGCCACCAGAATGCAGTAATAGAAATGAACGCGCTGATTAAAACTTTGGTGCATGTCTTTATTTCCCGCCAGAATCAGGTTGCGGACGGGCATGGACCTTAAGCATGCGGTCTCTGATATTCACCCGTACCACCTACGCGCCGCTTGCCGGGCGCCGAGGCGATGGTGGCACGGAAGCCGAATTACAGTCAAATATTGATTAGTTTTATAGCAATATTTATTTGCGTCGATCGCCGCCTGACGGTCAGATTTATGCCCCGATGTGCAGCCGTAGTGAACACAGAAGGCTGGGCAAGTCGCGCGCGGCAGAGTATAAAATTTGTTAACGCATCATGGACAACGACGGGAGAGGGTATGGAATACGATTTAGACGGAATGGATGTACTTTTTGTCGCCGGCTTTGGGCCAATAACGCAGTCGGCCGCAGCCAGCCGTGACTTCTATGTCGCCGCGCTGGGGCTACCGCTCAAACCGATGCCCGGTAACGAAGCCTATCTGCTGACCGAACATGATGCCCTCGGCGGGGTAAAACATTTTGCCCTCTGGCCGCTGGCGCAGGCGGCGCGCTCCTGTTTTGACGCCGATAGCTGGCCAGACTATCTGCCGGTGCCTCAGGCGTGGATCGAGTTTGAAGTACGCGATATCGATTCGGCAACCGACGCGCTGAAGGCCAGAGGCTATCGGCTGCTGGTGGACAACCGCATTGAGCCGTGGGGGCAAACCGTCACGCGTCTGCTTAGCCCGGAAGGGCTGCTGGCGGGGATCACCGTGACGCCGTGGCTGCGCGAGGGCAAAGCATGATGGCGGCGGAATTGATGACTGAAAGACTCCTGCTGATCCCCTTAACCGCAGACGATGCGCCGCAAATTCAGGTTCTCTTTCCACAGTGGGAAATCGTGCGTTATCTTGCCGCCGGTTTTCCATGGCCGTTCCCGGAGGATGGCGCGTCGCGCTATGTCAATAATGTGGCTTTACCTGCCGCAGCTAACGGCACCGCCTGGTTTTGGACCATTCGCCTTAAAACGGCGCCGGAGAGGGTAATTGGCCTGATTACGCTCTCTGATGAAGTGGATAACAACCGCGGGTTTTGGCTGGATCCGCGCTGGCACCGCCAGGGATTGATGACCGAAGCCTGCCACCGGGTGACCGATTTTTGGTTTAACACGCTTAACCGGGAGGTGCTGCGCGCGCCGAAAGCCTGCGGCAATAGCGGGTCGAAAAAGATTTCGCACCGTAGCGGTATGCGGCTGATTCGTGTTGAGAAAAAGCAGTTCATCTGCGGTCTGCTGGACGCCGAACTGTGGGAAATAACCAAAGCGGAATGGAATGCATTGGCTGCCCAAGCTCCCGCGTCACATAGGGTGACAGGATGCTGATTTATAACGTATTCGGGCGTCATATTGGCGTCCAGCGTCAGGGCGAACGCTGGCAGCTTTTCCGCGTCGATCTTAACGAGGGGAAATTTTCGCCGCTGGCCGGGGTTATCATCCCGGACGATCTTACGGAGGCGGAAATTCCCGGCTGGCTGGGGGATATTTTTCACGAAGCGGCAAGCCCGCGCCATCCTGACGTCCGTCTTGTGGTTTAGGACTTAGGTCGCTACAAAGTGCGTCTTTTTTATAAATACCTTCTTTAACGAGTTAGATTTGTGTCGAAATTATTCCGGCAAGATATCCGACTCGTTGTTTTAGGATAGTTGAGGAGAGTGATTCAGGAAATTCGATGGTAAATGTTGAAAACAAAGCATCATTATATTCTGCAATATCAAACTCAAGCTTACAGACACATTATTAATGCTTCTTGTATAACATCCCCCGTTTTGAAAGAGCGGATGAATATCCCTGGGAAACATTTTTGTCAAACATTAACATAATGCTGCACCCCTTTAAAAGCGCCTTTTTCTAGTTCCGGGGCATAGACTCAATACACTTCAAGTTGCATGTTCGGGCAACAGTGCAGCCCAAACCTTAAGGGTATAAAGCAACACGCGCAACATGCGACGCCTGGTATGGCGAGTATTGGGTTTTCTGGCATAGATTATTGATATTACAACTTTATTTAGGATATGCATGGAAGTGAGTAATCAGTTTTGTAATGCCCTTAAAGAAATTAAAACTCAATAAAATTTTATTCAATCTTTCATATGCTATTGATTTTTATTGATTTATTATCTTGTTGTTATTTTAATTGATTTCGTTTTTGCAATTACTTTGGCTGGTGGTATAGTTATTACAGACCACAGAAGGTAAAGGGATTATGCTCATCATGCGACCAAAAGAAGTTCCAGCACCGACAGCCAGTACGATGTACAGAGATGAAAGTAGAGGTTTGCTTTCCCGTAAAGTCGTTATTGTTCTGGGTTTGCTTAGCGCCGTTGCTGCATTATCCACTGATATGTACTTGCCTTTATTTCCAGCTATCGCCAGTGATTTGCATACGACGCCTGACAAAGTTCAGCTTAGTATCACCGCTTTTATGGTGGGTTTAGGAATTGGGCAGTTATTCATTGGCCCATTGTCCGATCATTACGGCAGACGTAAATTATTGCTAGGCGGGATGACTCTATTAACCATCGCTTCATTAGCTGGCGCTATATCTACGAACATTCAGCTGCTTATTGTTACGCGATTCTTTCAGGGATTGGGAGGCGCGGCTGGTATCGTTCTTTCCCGGGCAATTATTTCCGATCTGTGCCCGGGGACTAAAGCCGCTCGATATTTTAATCTGGTGTTAGCGATACAGGGGATTGCTCCTGTTATTGCACCATTACTTGGCGGCGTGGCTGCATGGTTTATCTGGCCGGTGGTTTTTGTTTTTATGGCTGCAATATCATTAGTCTCCACCTTGCTCAGCAGTCATTTTATTAGCGAAACCTTACCCCGCCATCAGCGATTACCTTTCAACCTCAACGAGTTTATCAGTCAGTTTATCGAGCTGCTTAGCCATAAGAAATATATTGGTTATACTTTAATTTTTGCAATCCAGTTCGGGGCGCTATTTGCTTATATATCAGCATCGCCGTTTATCTATCAATCGGCGTTTGATTTATCCTCAGGGGAATTCGCTGTAATATTCTCTATCAACGCCGCAGTGATGATGTTTGGTAGTATTGTCAGCGCTCGCTATGTTACGAAATTTGGCGAAGATAACCTCATAATAGTGGGGGTAATAAGCACGCTGGTGATATCTATATTACTTTGCATTGTTAACTATATTTCTCATTTCCAGTTTGAGATTGCGGCGGTACTACTGTTAATAATGATGTTTACTATGGCTTTGACATTTGGTAATGCCGCGAGTATGGCCATGGCGGCATCTTCACATTTAAAAGGAACGGGTTCTGCTATTTTAGGGGTTTTTCAGTTTGGTATCGCTGCGATAACCCCATTACTGCTTGGATTTGGCGACCCGTTGTCATTACTGCCGATGTCGCTGATTATAGCGGGATGCTGTTTAATAGCCATCATGGCATTATTATTGACAGGTAAAAAAGGATAGTGTGATGAATACACATGACGCTATAAAAATTATTGGCGCAAGACAAAATAATCTGCAGGATATTGATTTAGAGGTGCCTAAAAATAAAATAACAGTTTTCACCGGTGTTTCCGGGTCGGGAAAAAGTTCTTTGGTATTCGGAACTATCTCGGCAGAATCTCAGCGTCAGCTAAATGACACGTTTCCTCCTTTTATTCGACACCGTTTACCGCATTATGGTAATCCTGAAGTTGATGACATTGAAAACCTGTCGGTGGCCATTATTATTGACCAAAAACGTATTGGTGGCAACGCACGTTCAACGGTGGGCACCGCATCAGATATTTATACCCTGCTACGGCTACTCTTTTCTCGTGTCGGCGAACCTTTCGTAGGTTATTCGAATGTTTTTTCATTCAATCATCCTGCGGGGATGTGTGCGACATGCGACGGGTTGGGGATTGCCAGTACTATTGATATCGACCAACTGATTGATTCAAATCTGTCATTAAATGCAGGTGCTATTCGTTATCCTTCTTTTGCACCGGGTTCATGGCGCTGGAAACGTTATGTTTATTCAGGGCTTTTTGATGCTGATAAAAAAATCGCGGATTATTCAAAAGAGGAACGAGAGATATTACTTTATGCAGATAATCTCACTCCTGAAGCACCGTTAGCCGGTTGGCCTAAGAGTGCAAAGTTTGAAGGCGTCATTACACGCTTTACGCGAAGTTATTTGAAACAAGAAACTAAAGATACTAAAACTGAGGAATTTCAGCGAGTCGTTAGTTTGCAGGTTTGCCCTTCTTGTCAGGGCATGAGGCTCAACGAGAAAATACTTTCCTGCAGGATTAGAGGGAAAAATATTGGCGAATGCGCAACGCTGCCTGTCACAGAGTTAAAGCTGTTTGTAGAAAAGCTCGATTATCCTGAAGTCAGACCGCTGCTCGAAGCATTGCTGGAAAGGTTAGATGCAATGTGTGCAGTAGGCTTGGGATATCTGGATTTGAACCGGACGACCCCTAGCTTATCGGGCGGTGAATCCCAGCGATTAAAAATGGTCCGACATCTGGGAAGTAGTCTGACCGGGATCGTTTATATCATTGATGAACCCAGTACCGGGCTTCATCCAGCAGATATTGTGAAACTGAATGTTTTAATTGGCAAACTACGTGACAAAGGCAATACCATTCTGATGGTGGAGCACGATCCCGACATGATAGCGATAGCCGAGCATGTTATTGATTTAGGGCCGGGAGCGGGTAAGCAAGGCGGGAATATTGTCTTTGAGGGCGACCTGTCGGCACTTAAGCAGTCCCAAACCTTGACGGGAAGATATTTCTCTTCACGGGCAGAGATAAATAACAGACCGAGATGTGCCAAAGGTTATATTTCGGTAAGAAACGCCACATTGCATAATCTACATAACTTATCGGTAGACGTGCCTTTGAGCGTTATGGTCGCTGTGACGGGGGTCGCTGGGTCGGGCAAAAGTTCATTCGTCATGGGAGCCCTGGCGCCACAATGTCCGGACGCGATCGTTATCGATCAAAAACCGATACATACTTCGATTCGATCGCATATTGCTTCCTGGTGCGGTGCATTTGATACGATCCGTTTACTGTTTGCCGAAAAAAACCATGTATCAGCGTCGTGGTTCAGCGCCAATGCCAAAGGCGCCTGTCCGGAATGTCATGGGCTAGGAGTAATACAAACCGATCTGGCATTTATGGATACGGTTACGTTGCCCTGTGAGGCCTGCCAGGGGCAGCGCTATAGCCCACAGGCGCTAAAATATCGTTATCAGGGGAAAAATATTGCGGAGGTATTATCCCTGTCGATTAACGATGCTGGCGATTTTTTCCTGAATGAGCCACAGCTCAGGCCAATTTTTCGTAGTCTGGTCGAAGTCGGGTTGGGATATTTGCGCTTGGGGGAATCGTTAAATCATCTTTCAGGCGGTGAATGCCAGCGGCTGAAGTTAGCCTCACAATTAAATCATGATAGTGACATGTATATTTTCGATGAGCCAACCACCGGACTTCATCCCAGTGATGTTGCCTCGCTGCTGAAACTCTTTAACCGACTGGTAGATCGCGGAAACACCGTCATTATTATTGAACATAATATGGAGTTGATCGCTCAGGCTGACTGGATTATTGATATTGGACCCTATGCCGGGCAAGAAGGGGGAAAATTACTGTTTAGCGGTACACCTGAATCGATGCTGGCCTGTCGCCATTCTTTAACCGCGGAGTGGTTGCGCAAACATTGCCAGGTGGAGTGAGAAAGGGTGGTCGGGACAGCCAGAAGAGACTGGCAATAATGTGATGCATACCCATTATTATACGGATGTATTGTCCCGATAATCTTATTAGTCTACAGGCCAGTGGTAATCGCGATCCAGCCAGCCATCCAGGTCATAATCCATCATACATTGTTCGGCAAAACCTTTATATTCTTGTACCTGCCCCGACATCTGTGCGGCGAGCAACAGTTCGATACGAACATTTTCATGACTGCCGGTATAATTTCGTTCATAGAGTTCGTGTCTGCTGGCGAATTCTGTTCCTACCGAGTCCCAAATTAGCTTCATGAGCTTGACCCGTTCCACGGCATCCATTCCGTTGGAACCGCGCATATATTTTTTCAGATAAGGCTCCAGTTCCGGCGCGGCAAAATCTTTGGCATGCGAATTGATATAAATAAGCGCGCTGCCAAGATCTTGCTCAATAATTTCTCTGATCCGTGGATAGCCGAGACTCATAAACCAACGGTAGGCTAAACCATAATCCAGATTAGGCAGGAGGGCGCCGTTGTGCCAGGGATTCGGCGATTTAGCCATTGCATCGCTTATGGCCCAGAAGAGGTTGCGCCAGGCCAGCATTTCCCCAACGCGGGTCTGTATACCGCGGAAATCGGCTACGCCGGTGGCCTCCACGCCTTTAATGAATAAACCACAGATAAAATCGATTTTTACCGCCAGACGCGTCACACCGTGGAACGTAGAGCGGTGCAGGAAGCCTGAACTGGGTAAAAACGTGGCCGCTTTAGCGGTATCGCCATAAATAAAAATGTTTTCCCAGGGAATTTTCACCTTATCCAGAATGAAGATCATGTCATTCTCGTCGTAGCGTGAGGAGAGTGGATAGTCAAAAGGACTGCCGATCTTTTCGGCGGCTAAGGAGTAAGAGGGGCGGCAAACCAGCTTCAGCCCTGGGGCATTCATGGGTAATGTGCATACCAGGGCAAATTCTCTTTTTTTGACAGGTAAACCGTAATGCGCGATGAAATTGTAATGCGTCAAGGCAGAGCCGGTAGCAACCACCTTGGCACCGCTAACAATCACGCCATCATCACACTCTTTTTCGACATGAATGCAGATATCTTCAATCTGGTCGGGCGGGAGATTGCGGTCGATAGGCGGGTTAATGATGGCATGATTCCAGTAAAGTAGCTCCTCTTGCGAGCGTTTGTACCAGTGTCTGGCGTTATCCGCATATTCGCCGTAGGCCTCGGGATTGGCGCCGAGAGTCGTAAGAAACGACGCTTTAAAATCAGGGCTTCTTCCCAACCAGCCGTAGCTAAGCTTTGCCCACTGGGCGATTGCGTCGCGATCGCGTATCAGGTCGTCAACAGAATGCGGAACGCGGAAGAACGGATGGGTGACACCACCGCTACCGGTATCACACGGCGTGGTTAAAATAGCCTGATACTTTTCGTCATGGAGCGCGTCGTATAATTTAGCTATCGACAGTGCTGAATTGCGAAACGCTGGATGTGTAATAACATTGTCGACCTTTTCACCATAAGCCCATATTTCTCGTCCATCATTCAGACCCGCCAAAAAGTCATTACCGGTAGGTAACGATACTGATTTATTTCCCATGTCAGCTCTCTCCGAATATCGGTTTTCAACGCTTCCTTTTAAACGGCGTCTTGTTGACTAAGAGTTACCGTTGTTGTTAAGGCGTTCTGTATCAGCCATTGATAAATAGAAAATGCGTCTTGCGTCAGGAATGACTCGTTATGAAATTGTATGGAGGCAACGTTACCTGACGATAATGCAACAATTTCACCGGAAGGGAGTCGCTCCAGCTGGACTGTTTTGTCATGCTCCGGGCTGTACCAGCATGGCCGCTGATGTAGCGCGGAGAAACTGTTATAGAAGCCAACGGTATGAGATTTTCCCTGAATGGATATCTGATGTTGGCTACCCTGACGGTTATTGATCAGCCGCTCGATCGGAATGCCTAATTCGGCGCAAATTAACTGATGTCCCAGACAAGTCCCGATTAGCGGACGCTGCTCCCGCAGCCGTTGCGCAATAATTTTTCGGCCCACGCGTATTTTTTCGAGTTGTATATTGGTTGGATCGCCAGGCCCGGGCCCAATGAATACGATGTCGCGATCGGTGAGCTGCGTTAGCTTGCTCAGGCAGTCATACCAGGGAATGAGGGTAACGGCGCAACCTGCGCTGCGTAACTGATAGGCAATCATGGCGGTGAAGTTGTCCTCCATGTCGATCAGTGTGATGGTATGACGAGAGAGTAAAGCGCACGGGCCCAATTGCGAGTTATCCAGCCAAAAGGCGGAGGCGCATGCATTCCGTTTTGCGAGTATCTGGTCAGCCCGATGGCGAAGTTCTGCAGACAATCCTGTTCGGTTTGGCGTCCCGGCGCTTGTGTCAGAGAAGAACGAATGCATTAGCCCTTGTAATTTGGCGCGTGTTTCTCCGGCTTCATTTTGCGCGATGGAACTTCTGACGATGGTTGAACCCGCCGTAAGCCGAAAATGTCCCTGAGCGGTAATATCGGCCGTGCGGATCATTATGGCCGAGTCCAGATAACGTTTACCTTCTTGCGCACCCGTTATAGCAACGATGCCGCTGTAATAGCCGCGTCCGCGGCGTTCTCGCCGGGCGATAACTTTACAGGCGCTTTCTATTGGGCTGCCGGTCACTGTTGGCGCAAAGAGCGATTGCCTGATGATCTCTTTCAGACTGCGATCTGAGCTGCCATGGATAAAATATTCGGTATGCGCGATGTGCGACATAGCTTTGAGCTTCGGCCCGGTTACCTGAATATCATGCTGACAGATGCTACTCATCATTTTGAGTTCTTCATCCACCACCATAAATAGTTCGTCGCGCTCTTTTTTATCCTGCAGAAAATCATCCAGCACGTGCGCCATATTCCCGGAGTCGGGGTATTTTAACGTGCCGCTGATAGGATTCATCGCCACGTTCTGCTCATCAACCTGGATATGCTGTTCAGGCGAACTACCTATGAAATAGCGGCTGCCGGTGAAGATCATCCATGTCCAGTAAGACCCGCATTCAGATTGCAGTAACCGTTTGTACAGCGTCAACGCGTGGCGGATGCTGAAGTCGGTTATATCGCCTTCCAGGCTGCGTGAAATCACAAAGTTGCTCCCTTCTCCGGAGCTGATTTCCTGATCAATGACGGTATCAACAATGTCGCCATACGTTTGATCATCAAGATCGAAGTGCAGGTTTCGCGGCTTGATATCATAGTCATTAATGGCTGCGATAAACGAATCTATAGGGTAATAATCTTGCCGCTCAATGTGCATGACGATCGTCTGTTCACCATCGTCAATGCAGGCATAACCTTTTTCTTTCAGCTGATTAAATGGTAATAAAATCAATTTGTTAAATGAGTTTTTTCCCTTCCCGTCCAGGGGAGGATCCAGCGCTAATTCTGAAAGGGATTGGTTTAGCTCAATATCCCCTTCAAGAAATAATACTGCCTTGATAGGTTCGCATTGGGGGCGGTAAATACAGGCAAAGGGTCTATCAAGATTGGCCAGATGAGCCGAAAGCTCGTCGGGCTTTGCTGTGCCTTTAGATAACATCATCATCTCCTGGAGTGCCGTGAGGATCTTTAATGTTCCAAAGCGTCGATAGCTTGTCGGGTTGACAGCACGACTGAGCTGGTTTCCGCAGCTATCTCAAGCGCCAGACGATGCTTTTCTTCAGAGAAATCGGCTAGCGCATCGGCAATAAAAAATGTCTCGATATCATTGGAATAGGCCTCTTGCGCTGTGCATAAACAACCGATATGGGCGTAAACGCCGCAGACGATCAGCTGATCGCATTTGAGTTCGTGCAACGTACTCAGAAGGGGGGAGTTAAAGAAGGCGCTGTATCGCCACTTCGTTAATACCCACTCATTTTCCAGAGGCGTCAACGGCGGAACAATCTGTTTATGTTCCTGGCTGCCGTTCATGCCTGAACCCCATAGACTGTGCAGTAAGCCGCGCTGTTGTGGCGTCATGTCGCCGGGTTGGGCAGTATAAAATACGGGTACATGCAGACGTCGGGCGACGCTAAGCAAGCGGTAAATGTTGTCGATAACCTGCGCTATCGGCGGGGCGTCAGCAGTGTAAAAATCGAGAAAATAACGCTGCATATCATGTATGAGTAGCGCCGCTCTTGAACTGTTGGGTCGCCAGTCTGCCATTGATTTGGGTAATTGACGTTCTGTCGGCAACGGATAGGGCTGTATCTTTTCCATGTTATTCTCCTTGTACGCTTAGCAGCTGCCGAGTGCGGCGCCACCGTCGACCAATAACGTTGAAAGCGTGGTTTGCCCTGATTCTTCGCACAGGTAAAAGCAGACCGCGGCAGCAATTTCTTCCGCCGTGGCGACTTTGTTGAGTGGGATACCGATGCGAAATTGTTGTGGATTACCGTTAAGCGTGTTTTGCCTGTCACTTTCGCTATGCCACATGCCGCGCAGCATCGGCGTATCGGTTGAGCCGGGAGCGACAACATTACAACGGATCCCGTACGGAGCGACCTCCAGCCCCAGAGCATAGGTAAATGCCTGGGCAGCGGCTTTTGAGGCGCAGTAGGCGGCCATCGTCGCCCGCGGCACGCGCGCTGCGTTTGAGGCGATAGTTACGATGCTGCCTTTACGCTGAGCCATCATCAGATTGGCTGCATGGCGGCTGGTGTTAAATACGCCAGTCGCGTTGACGGCAAATGTTTTCGTCCAATCTTGCGGCTGTGTTTCGGCCACGCTGGCGTGGCACAGTACGCCGGCGCCGTTGACCAGATAACCCACCGGACCCAGTTGGCGACCGATTGCGGTAAAGGCTTCTGCTACGCTGCGGTCGTCGGCAACGTCCACATTAAAGCCTGCAATGGGCTGCGGATGGTTATTTTGTAGTGTGGCTACAAGGGTTGCCAGCTGAGAGGCGTTATTATCAAGAAGCGCTAGTGAAACCCCTTCTTTCGCCAGCGCGTGGGCAACGGATTCGCCAATGCCACCGCAGGCGCCGGTAATAACGGCAATGTAGTCTTTATCAAAGGTCATTTTGTCTCTCTTTCCAGTGAGTTAATAACATCTGCGTTTGCGCGACGTTCAGGCGCGGGTCGCAGAGAATTTGCTTAAGTTCATGTTCTTCAGGGTGATTATTTTCACAGAAGCATTCGATGACCGGGTTCGGCGTCGCTTCCAGATGGAGTCCAGCGGCGCAGGCGTTATGTGATTTCACCTGCCTCAGGAAACCGGAGATTTCAGCCATCATGTCGCTAAGCTCGCGGCGTTTATTGCCCGCCTGCGTTTTCCCGGTATTCCCATGCATTGGATCGCACATCCATAACACCGGCGTTTCGGTTGCCTGTGCGGCCTGAATCAACGCGCCCAACCGATGAATATGTGAACGGCCAAAACGCGAAATAAAAGTCAGACGTCCAGGAATACGCTGAGGATTGAGTTGTCGGCAAAGTGTCGCGATGAACGACGGCGTTACGGTGGCGTCAATCTTGCAGGCAACAGGGTTGGCGATATTCGCCAGCATGGCGATATGTGGGCTGTCAGGCGCAAGAGTACGAATGCCGATCCAGGGCCAATGAGTGCTGGCTAAATAGGATTCTCCATGGGGATTAGTGCGGATTTGAGTGGTTTCATAGTCCAGCAACAGCGCTTCATGGCTGGTCCAGATGGGATGAACATCGCGAGGATATTCCCGTTCGTAACGTTTAATTTCGGCCAGCGTTTCCGCTGCAGCATGGTAGCTCAGCAGCATCCGTTGCGGATCGTTACGCCTGGCTTCTGGAGTCGCTTCGGGCCTGTTGACGGAATCACCGCGCCACACGGGAAGTACCCTGTCGCCATCGACTTCGTTGTGTTGTGAGCGTGGTTTAGCATATTGACCGGCAATTCTACCGACCGTCAATATCGGCAGTCCCATCAGGGTTGAGAGTTCGCGGGACATTTGCTCCAGGAAGGTCAATTTTTTCCGTACATGTAACGCGCCAGATTCGCAAATTCTTTCAGCGCAGTCGCCAGCCTGAAATATCATTGCTTTCCCTGCATAAACGGCGGCTAATGCTTTATTGAATTCGCTTATTTCTTCAAAACTTAATAACTCTGGAAGAGTGTCTAATTCACTTATGACCAGGGCAAGCATGTCCTTATCGCTCCAGAACGGCTGTTGCCAGTTGGACTTATTGCCAGGAAATGATGTCATTTCTAATCTCTCACTCGAAATTTAACAGGTTTTCCATTTGTTTTTTAACAAAAAAGCGATGAGAAAGTACTATTCCTTGTCTGTTTACCGGACATGAAAGACGATACGTTTTGCACAAAGATTGCACGCCAATGAGTTCCTTATGTCAATCAAAAAAGTTGATTTTTATTGTTGTTTTTTTAATTATTTGAATTTATTGATTATTATTTTTGGTTGTTTTTGGATTTTTCTATATGATTTTTTTTTGGAAATCAAATTGACTGGGGGTCAGGTTCGAAGATAGACTATTGAAAACAACGCTTGGTTATGCTTGTGTTGCTTATATGTTGCTTTCCCTGCTGCGCTTTTTTTTGAGGCGTCTCACGGTAAGCTGGCGGCATTTCTTTAGATCTTTAATTTCTTCTTCAAGAGAAGATTTTATGCGTGTGAACGTTCCTAATTCTCCAGGAGAGAGTGATGACGCATTCAGCATATGTCAATCAGCTAAAGGCTGTTCCTGATATATTTGATGAGATTTCGCAACGTTTTCCGGACAGGGTTGCGTTAATTTTCGATCAAAGACAAATAACCTATCGAGAACTTGCTGAGCAATGTTCAGCGCTGGCTGCAGTATTGCAAAATAATTGCCTGATAAAAGGCGATATCGTTGCAATAAAAATAGAGCGTAGCCCGGAGTTATATATTTTTATGCTGGCGCTCATGAAAATAGGCGCTGTTATGGTTCCCGTGAACTCGAATAGTCCTGAGCGCTATATTGGTGAGGTTTTAAGTGCGGCGGGAGCCAGATACCTGATTAGCGATGATGTAACAAGCGTGCCCGGCGGGTCATGGCAGGTGTTGTCGAGCAGGACGTTGATACAAAACTGCGCTCAACAAAGAAGCGGGAATTATCCGGTATTAAGCGCTGATGATCCGGCGCTCATCTTGATGACCTCTGGATCAACAGGAAAACCGAAGAGCGTGCTGATCGCTCATCGCGGGATTGCCAGACTGAGTTTGCCGGTACCCGCGTTGGGGAATAGCGAGCGGGACTGCTATTTGCAAATTGCAGATGTTTCTTTCGCCGCCTCAGCGAATGAAATCTGGATGGCTTTATTGACCGGCGCGTGTCTGACGATTGCGCCGCCTGGCTTGCCGGATTTGATGGCCCTGGTACGGCAGATCGAATCGGATAACGTGACGATGCTATTCCTCTCTGGCGGGTTGTTCCGGCTATTTGTCGAGGTTTCGCTCGAAACGCTGCATATACCTGCTTGTGTCGTGGTGTCGGGCGATTTTGTCAACCCTCGTCTATTTAGCGTGGCGGCGCAGGCCGGTAAAGCAAAAATATTTAATGGATTAGGATGCACGGAAAATTCAGCGATCTCGTCTCTCTATCATGTTCAGTCGGAGGGGCAATTATCCAGTGATTCTCCTGTGCCTGTTGGTACTGCGCTCCCTTTGGTTGAGATGGTGGTGTTCAATGAACGGTTGCAACCCTGTGCCTGCGGTGAATATGGGGAATTGTTTATCGCAGGAGCTGGAGTGGCTCTGGGGTATTCCGATCCGCAACTGACGGCGGAAAGGTTTATCTCCATACCGTATCAAGGCACAGACGTGCTTTTTTATCGTACCGACGATCGCGCAACGTGCGACCAGGATAGCAATATCGTCCTGGTCGGAAGAGGCAACCATATTTGTAAAATTCGTGGCTTCCGCGTCAATCTCGCCGGTATTGAGCACCTGTTGCGCTTACATCACGCTGTGGAAGATGTGCTGATTGTGGTAGAGGAGACGCCGGATGAACCACGATTACATGCTTGTTATGTCACGCAGGATGACGCGCTATCCGTAGCGGATTTAAAGAATCACCTCGCTATGCATGCTCCTGCCTGGATGATACCTGAAAAATTTAGCCGTCTGGCGGTACTGCCAATGACCGCTAACGGCAAAAAAGATCGTTTACGGTTAAAAAATATTTTACTGGAGCAGGTGTAAATATGGACAACGTTGAGCAACAGCTACTCTCGATTTGGCAGGAGATTATTCATTCAGAGGCGATTAACCCGCAAGATAATTTATTAGACCAGGGTGGTAACTCATTACATTTCATAAAGTTGGCTTCAATGGTAAGCAAGACATTTCATTTGGCTGTCTCGCCGGCGGACATTTTCACTGCCGGAACTATTGCCGCGCTGGCTCAGACCATTCGGCAACGGCAACAGCTCTAATACCTGGAGCTGGGACAGCCGGCAAACAGGAAGGGTTTTACAGGGAATTTTAAGAGGGGGATAAAATGCCATCATTTAATAGCGACGAGTCAAATAAGGGCTGTTTGAACAAGGCGTGTGGAGAAAGTGCGGTAACGTATCTGGCAGCGACACCCGGCCAGCAGGCAATGTGGTGGCTGGATAATACGCTGGATCAGCCCCAATGCTATAACGTGCCGGTGCTGCTGACCGTTAATGCGACACTGGACGCTGAGATTATGCAGCGCGCTGTGGCTGAGCTGACCTTGCGCCATGAAATATTCAGAACGCGTTTTGTTTATCTTGACGGTAAATTACAACAGCGTATCGGCGCTGATGGCTATCTCTCTTTTTCCCATCGACAACCAGAGCAGACGGAAACCCCTGAATCGGTGACTGCACAACTGGCGGCTAGCCGTTTATCATTAGCTGAGGGTCCGTTGAGTATCATTAATATGCTCAGTTCAGACTCGGGTACAACCTGGTTAGCATGCTGTTTCCACCACATCATTATTGATGCCCCCTCAGTACGTATTGTCTTGCATGATTTGCTGCGCATATATTGTGAGCTTGACGAGAAGCGCGCTCTGCCAGCGTTTAACGACACGGGAAGCTATCAGGAATTTACTCGTTGGCAGGCCGCATCCCTTGCGGCGGCGGAGTGCGAAGATATGCGGGATTACTGGCGGCAGGCACTGCATCCGGCTCCGCCACTGTCGGACCTCCCGGTCGATTTTCCCCGTCGTCTTCGGGAAGATACCAAAGCCGCCTATACCATGCTGGCGCTGAACGAACAGGAAGCGGACTCACTGCAGCGGCACGCGAGATCGTTGTCAATGACTCCATTTATGTATATGTCGATGTGCTGGCAATTTTTCCTCAGCCGCATGAGTGGGCAGAACGATATTACCGTTGGCGTACCTTTTACTCTGCGGGATCGCAGCGAGTTTGCCGAAACGCCGGGATATATGATCAATACTCTGCCGGTTCGCGTGCAGGTCAATGAAGATGACACGGTCAGGGCGCTGGCTGCAAAGGTGCGTCAATCTTTTATTGGCGCGCATTTCAATAAGCTGCTCCCTTTCAATGAAATTGTCGCACTGTCGCGTGAAAACGCGGGGCAGGACAGTCCACTATTCAGAACGCTGTTGGTTATGCCCGATACCCGGGGCGATATTTTCAACGACTTGCCTTTTAAAGTCATGCTGGATGACTATTTTAGCCAGATGGCAAAATACGATCTGACGCTGTTCTTTGAAGCACAACCGCAGTGGAAGCTGACGCTGGAGTATAAGACGGCGTTGTATCATCCGCAGACCATTGACTACTGGTTGAAAATCTTTCGCCATTTATTGAGCGCGATGGGCGAGGACGGCGAGGTATTACTGTCATCCCTGAAGCTATTGGATGCACCGTTAAGTCGTGAACTGGTTGTTCGATCTAGCCTTAAGCCGTGCGCGGAGGCCTGGCGATTTGACGCTCTGGCGGCTTTCAATCAGCATGCTGTAAACCACTCTGCGGATACTGCGTTAATTACCGCTAATGGCACGCGATCGTATGGTTGGTTAGCGGAACGATCGGGGCAGATTGCCGCTTACCTGCAGCAGCAGTTTAATATCGCTCCTGGCAAACGTGTTGCGTTATTACTGGAAAGGAATGCCGAGGCGATTGCCACTCTGTTTGGCGTATTAAAAACCGGCGCGGCCTACATTCCGGTCGATCCGCAATACCCGCAAGAGCGTATCGGTTACATGTTACAGGACGCCAAGGTGGATTGCATCGCCACGACGCGATCGCTGGTAGCGAGATTTCCAGTGTCTGCCTCCGTACCTCTGTTATTAATCGATGATATTCCCCCGGAGTACCCTGGGGAATGGTCTTATATCAAAAGAATGCCCGACGATGAGCTGTATATCATTTATACATCCGGTTCAACCGGGCAGCCCAAGGGAGTACGGTTATTAAATAAAACGCTCAATAACCTGATTAAGTGGCAACAAGATGTATCTGAGTGCGGTCAGGGAGATTGTACTTTGCATTTTATGTCACTTTCTTTTGATGTATCGGTTCAGGAGATCTTCGGCACGTTAGCCTGCGGTGGGCGCTTATATATCGCCAGTGAAGAAGAGCGGAGAGACCTGGATCATCTGCAAGAGGTTATCCAGGAGCAGGGAATTAATCGGCTCTATTTCCCCTATGTTGCTTTGCAACAGTTCGCGCATTTGAGCGCATTGGCCAACAGGCAATTCCCGAGTTTAAAAGAGGTCTACTCCACTGGGGAACAGCTCGTACTCACTGCGGATATTAAACATTTTTTCAGGCAACCCGTTCGCCTGATTAATCTCTATGGTCCCTCAGAAAGCCACGTCTGTTCCGCATATGTGCTGCCGCCGGAGAGCGATAAATGGGGAGATGCAGCGTCCATTGGTTACCCTCTACCCGGATTCACTCTGCTGGTGGTGGATGCGCATCTGCAGCTGGTTCCCGCCGGCGTCGCCGGTGAACTGCTTATCGTTAGCGATTTTCTCTCTCCCGGCTATCACAATAAAAGTGAAGAAAGCGCTCGACGTTTTATCTCTGCTGAGGGCTTTGCCGCACAAAGTTGCCACGCGTATCGTACCGGTGATCTGGTGAGGCTGGAGCATGACGATCGGTTCAGCTATCTTGGCAGGCTAGACAATCAGTTAAAAATACGCGGTTTTAGGATCGAACCGTCTGAAGTCGAGGCGGCCATTAATGCCCTGGAGGGCGTGCAGGTTTCAGCGGTAGTTGGCAGGGCAGATAATTCAGGAAGCAAGCAGCTCATCGCCTTTATTGCTGGCTTATTGGATGATAAAGGCAATCAAAAGGATAAGATCAAACGCGGCCTTCGCCTGGTGCTGCCGGAGTATATGGTTCCCACAGAGTTGGTCTTTGTGGATAAGCTGCCGACCACGCCTAGCGGGAAAATCGATCGTAAGGCATTGCTTAAGGTGGATATTATTATTGAATCATCCACGCAGATGCCGGAGCGGCCTCTGACCAAAACGCAGGAGCAGGTCAAGGCGCTATGGGAAACGCTATTTCCGGGACGTCAGATCGCACTGCACGATGATTTTTTCGCCATTGGTGGACATTCTTTGTTGGCCACACAGCTGGTTTTTCTGCTGCGTAAGGCGTTCGATTGCGATATTCCTCTACGTTTGTTATTTAATCATCCGACCTTGTCGGCTATGGCTGAGTCCATCGACGGCTATATTGCCAGTGAAAAGGGGCCCGTCGATGCCGTTGATCGTTCCTTTGTTCAGGACGGATACGAACGCATACATTGGCAGGGGGGAGTGCGTTCAACCCCTGGGCTGACGCTGCTCACCGGGGCGACAGGATTTTTGGGCATCTACCTGCTGCGTTCATTGCTATTGGCCGGGACCCAATCCGTGCTCTGTATGGTAAGAGCCAGGACAGATGAGCACGCGTTGGCTCGTTTGCGTGAAAATGCGATGCGTTACGGAATCGCCGATGAGATTGATTTTTCCCGGGTTGAAGTTTGCCTCGGCGATATTGGTCAGCGCAATTTAGGGTTAAGCTCTGAAGCGTATAGCCGTTTGGCAGAGCGAGTAGACACGGTATTCCATGCGGCCGCACAGATTAATTTTTTGCTCTCTTATTCTTCGGTAAAACAGTCAAATGTGCAGGGTACGCTGAATATTTTAGCTTTCTGCGGTTGTGGCGGACGAAAAACGCTGCACTATTTATCCACTATCGCGGTATTTTCTCCACGTTATCCGCAATCGCCTATCGTGGAACATTGTGTGCCGGGGCATCCGGAAGCACTGTCGATAGGTTACACGCAAAGTAAGTGGGTGGCTGAACGCTATGTTATACAGGCCAGAGAACAGGGACTTGATGCTAACGTATTCCGCATAGGACGTATTGGCGGAGACAGCAGAAGTGGGGCCTGCCAGAGCGATGATTTTTTATGGCGACAGATAAAAACTTTTATCCAGATGGGATTGGCACCCGATCCGTCTTCACTATCAACGGACCTGCTGCCTGTCGACTTTGTCGCTGAAGCGATAGTTGCATTAGCGCGTTCAGAAGCTACGCGACAGGAAAACTTCCATATTTTCCATCCGCAGAGCACTCGATTTGACCCGGTGTATCGGGCGATTCGTTCTCTGGGCTATCCGTTGGAAACGACTTCTGACGGCGAGTGGTTGCAACAACTTGAGCTGTGTGTCACCCAGGGGCGCGAGGTTGCGCTGGGGCCGGTCATTCATCTCTTTAAAGAGAATTTGTTGGATACTGGCGATAACGTCTACGGTAATCCAGAGACGACTAAGCGTATTGCACAACTGGGTTTGCGCTTTCCTGAACTGTCGGAGGAGACGTTCAAACGTATGATTGTTTATTTCCAGCGGCAGAACGAAATTGTCTAACAAGACTTTTATCAATTTCATCAAGAGGATAATAAAATGGTTCCGGCGTTATTTGATAAATATATTTCGGCAGTGATGGAGAAGTCATCGGATAAGCTGGCGTCCCTTTTCTCTGTTAACGGGCGTTTGTCGTTGCCTTTTCGTCGCAACAGGGAGGTGATTGTTGGACGTGAGAATATTCGCTTACACTATGCTAATGGCTTTGGCGTTGCGCCCTTACGCTTTACCTCTATAGAGGATGAACGATTTCATTATACGAATAATCCCGATGTCGTCATTGTTGAATATAAACTACATGGGAATACTCTGCCGGATGGAAAACACTTCTCTTTGTTATATGTTAATGTGATTGAAATAAATAATGGTGAGATAATTGAGTTAATAGATTATGAGGATGTTTTGAACAGAGAATATATCTTTCAGGATTAGCAGGATAGTTCTTATGTTGTTAATGGGGGCAAAAGGTATGATGACTTTTCCTTCCTTGAAGGGATGTGGTAAAATAGTAAGCTTAACTTATTGTAAGCGGCATCAGGAGAATGTATGGAAATGAATAAAAAAGTGGCTAGTGGTTCTGAACGCGAAATATCATTGAATCGTCAATTTGAAGATGCTTTAGGAAATTTGCAATGCGTACTTGTTGCTCGTCGCTCGTTGATTAATCCTGATGGTATTAACTGGCCACAATACGATACGTTGTATATTTTACGCCAGTTCCAGCCCATGACTCCAAGCGCAATTGGTGAAAAGCTCGGTTTTGCGCGTAGTAAAATGTCCAAGATCCTGCGGATGTTGAAAGATAAGCACTTTGTTGAACAGGAATCGGCAGAAAGCGACAAACGAGAAATGCTGACGCGGATTACGGAAAAAGGTATTGAGTTCCTGCATTCTGCAGAATCCAGCAGGCGCATAATGGCTGAGCAGGTGGCATCGTGCATGTCGCAGGGTGAAATTGCTATTTTCGCTGAGCTTTGTACAAGGGCTGCAAATATATTACATGAGAATATTAAAGGTAAACTCGAAGACACCAGCGAAAATTAATAAGGTTTATGGTGATAAAACGCTAAACTGGTCGCTGGCGTGGAGTTCTCTTTGCCCAATGTCCAACCCAATATATGGCATAAGGATTGTGCTAAAACATTACTATGGGATGATGTTGGACGCCAATTATATATGTCAAAAATGGGAAGGTTTTTACCGCAGGACATAAATAAAGTTAGACTAGACTGGTATAGTTAGTGTGTTATTCGCCAAACGTTGCATCATCGTATTGAGATTTTACTTATTTTTGATTAAGCGTCATAACAACCTGTGCTGATAAACGCGTCGTCAAATAACTGTACCGGCTTTGGCGTTAGAGACTTGTCGCGAAGAACTTTTATGCAAAGCGCGACGCGCCCGGCGAAGGGTATATCAATGATTGCGTTTTCAACGCGTTTTATCTAGAATCCTCGCTTTCGGAGATAGAAAATGTCCGTCGCAGATTCCCTTCTTGCTTATTCCTTTGCCGCGCTGCTGCTCACGCTGACCCCGGGTCTTGATACCGCGCTCATTTTGCGCACCTCCACCGTTGAAGGCGGAAAAAAGGCCTTTCAGGCGGCATTGGGTATTGATACTGGGTGTTTTATCTGGGGCGCGGTGGTGGCCTTCGGCCTCGGGGCGCTGCTGGCGGCATCGGCCCTGGCGTATGACCTGCTTAAATGGTGTGGGGCCGTCTATTTATGCTGGCTGGGCATTCAGTTAATTCTCAAACCGCGCAGCCACTTTAACAGTCAGGAAATAGCCGCTCCGTCGGCCAGCAACTGGTTTTTAAAAGGGATGCTGGGCAATGTGCTGAATCCGAAAATGGGGATATTTTATGTCTCTTTCCTGCCGCAGTTTATACCGGCGGGCCACTCGCCAACCATCTGGACATTTCTGCTGGTCGCTATTCATGTTGCGATTGGTACGCTCTGGTCGTTAACGCTGATTCTGGCCAGCCGGTACGCCGCCGGTCTTCTGAAAACACCGACCTTCATCCGCTGGATGGATCGCGCAACCGGCGGCGTCTTTATGCTGTTTGCCGCCAAACTGGCGCTCAGCCACCGCTAAAACATGCTGGACATGGACGTCCAGCCCTCACGTCATACTTCGTCGCCCGGCGAAGCGTTTCCCGGCATTCCCCGTAAAGTCATCGGCAGACAGGCCCATACGTCGCTTGCGCGTTGGGTTGACCGATATCATAATAAAAAGAGAATTATATAAATTTATAATTCTCTTTTTGAGAATAATCGCGGAGGTAGCGGGTGAACGTTTTTGAACTCAGGCCGGGGTTAAAGGCCTTTCTGCTAGCGCTGGCCGGTTCGGCGGTGCTGATGATTGGCATGGGCTACGGGCGTTTCGCCTATACCGGGATCCTGCCACTGATGCTGAACGAGCAGGTGCTCTCGCTGCGTGAAGGCAACCTTGCCGCTTCGGCCAACTATGCGGGTTACCTGGCCGGCGCGCTGCTGCTGGCGAAAGCCAGGCCCGCGGACGCCAGAGTGTTAAATCTGCTTTCCGTATTGCTCACGCTGCTGTGCCTGGCGTTACTCGGCTGGCTGGTTTCGCCGCTGGCCATTATCGCGGTACGCGGAATAGCCGGACTGTTAAGCGCGGTTACGCTGATTGCCGCCTCCCTGTGGCTGCTGCAGCATATGAAGCACCATAACGGCGCGCCGGTGCTGTATTCTGGCGTCGGCATGGGGATATTTTTGTCGGCGGAATGTATCTCGCTGGGCAAGACCCTGGCGCTCTCCAGCCAGCAAATATGGCTGCTGTGCGCAATAAGCGCCGGCGCGCTTTTCATCCTGGCGCTGCGCCTGTTGCTGAGCCCGGCAGACTATCTTATTGCCTATCAATCGCCTGCTGGCGTACAGGACCAGCAGGCGCAAGGCCGCGTGCGTGAAGCGTGGAAGCTGCTGCTAGTTTACGGCCTGGCCGGCTTTGGCTACATCATCACCGCCACCTACCTGCCGCTGTTTCTCAGCGGCTCGCTGAACGCTATCGATCCGGTGCAGATCTGGGCCATTTTCGGTCTTGCCGCTGTGCCCTCGTGCTTTATCTGGCACCGGCTGGTCATCAGGTTTGGCTACCGTCGCGCGTTCACCCTTAATTTGCTGATTCAGGCCGTCGGCGTCATTCTCCCGGCGTGGAGCCACGCATTGCCGTTTTGTCTGCTGAGCGCGCTACTGGTCGGTTTTACTTTTATGGGAACGGTGACTATTGCGCTGCCGCAGGGAAGGCGGCTGAACCATCTGGTCTCGTTCAATATGATTGCCGCCATGACCGCGACCTATGGCGTCGGGCAGATTGTCGGCCCGCTGGTTGCCGGCGCGCTGTATGAGCGCAGCGGGTCGTTTAATCCTTCGCTCAGCGCGGCGGCAGGGGCGCTGGTGGTGGCCGCCGCGCTGGTTGCCGCCGGAGGGCGGCGAGCGTCAAAGGTCGGAGGCTGATGTGAGAAGCTGGCGCATTTTATCGAGGGCGGGGGACGTGTAGCCTTTACGCCAGATAAGCTGCGTGACCGCCTGACCGACCGGGCGCACCCGGCTGGCTTCAGGCAGCGTCAGCGTATCGAGCACGCTCTGCGGCAGTATGCCGGCGTAGCCGCCGGAGGCGATACAGGCGAGCATCGCGTGATAGGAGCCGACGTCCTGGATCTCGCTCTCCGCCGCCTCGGATTGCGCCAGATACGCTTCACCCATCGCCCGGTAGGTACAGCCCTCCGCGAAGGCGGCAAAGCGAAAGCGTTGGCGATCCGCGGGAAGCACCAGTACCAGCTGTTCTTGAAAGAGCGGCAGATATTCCAGGTCTTCGGCGGGGGAAGTGCCCTGCGGCAGGCATACCAGCGCGCAATCGAGCGCGGCGTCCAGCACCTGCAGGGTCAACTGGCGGCTGGGTTGGGTTTTGAGCGTCAGTATCACCTCCGGGCACTGGGCATGAAACCGGGTAAGCAGCGGCGGCAGGCGGCTGGCGGCGGTGGCGTCCATCGCCCCCATGCGTAAATTACCGCCCGGGGTGGCGGGGTGCAGAGCCTGCCGGGCCTCCTCGGCAAGGCTGAGGATTTTCAGCGCATAGGCCAAAAAACGCTCCCCGGCGGGCGACAGCGGCATCTTCTTGTTACCGCGGGCAAACAGCTCAACGCCCAGCTCTTCTTCCAACTGGTGAATGCGGGTCGTAATGTTGGACTGCGCCCGCCCCAGCAGCTTTGCCGCGCGGGTGACGCTCTGTTCTTCCGCCACCGTTTTGAAAATCTGTAATGTGGTGTGGTTCATACTTTTATTCTTAATTTGAAAATAATGTTGATCTTATCATCTCTAAAAGAGATTTTAATTGCCTCAACGCACAAATTTTGTCAGGGCACACCATGAGCAACCGGCTTACGCAGCAGCTTGATATTGATTATCCCATTATTCAGGCGCCGATGGCCGGCGTGTCGACGCCGGAGCTGGCGGCCGCGGTTAGCGACGCCGGCGCGCTCGGCTCGCTGGGGCTGGGATCCTCCACGGTAGAGCAGGCCGAGGCGCTTATCAACCACACCCGGCGCTTAACCACCCGCCCGTTTAACGTCAACGTTTTTTGCCACGCCCCGGCAATAAGGGACCCGCAGCGTGAAGCGCAGTGGCTGGCGCGACTGCGCCCTGAGTTTGCGCGCTTTGGCGGCCTGCCACCGGAGACGCTGGCGGAAATCTACCTGAGTTTTCAGCAGCAGCCGCGGATGGCCGAGCTTTTGCTCGATCTTACTCCGGCGGTGGTCAGCTTCCATTTTGGTGTTCCGGAGCGAGGGGTCGTTGACCGGCTGCGTGAAAAAGGCATCGTTACCCTGGCGAGCGCCACCAGCGTGGAGGAGGCGCTGCTGGCCGTAGAGCAGGGCATCGATATGGTGGTGGCGCAGGGCTATGAGGCCGGCGGTCATCGCGGCATCTTCGATCCCCAGGCGCCCGATGGGCAGATGAGTACCTTTACCCTGATTCAGGCGCTTAAGCGGCGCATTGATATTCCGCTTATCGCCGCAGGTGGCATCATGGACGGCGCGGGAGTGAACAGCGTAATGCATCTCGGCGCCGAAGGCGCGCAGCTGGGAACGGCTTTTCTGCTGTGCCCGGAATCGGCAGCGGACGCCGGCTACCGCGAGGCGATTAAAGGCGCGACTGACGGACACACCGTGTTAACGTCGGCGATTTCCGGGCGCCCGGCAAGATGTTTGGTTAACGGCTGGCGCGCAATAAACGATCGCCACCTCGTACCGGATTATCCCGTGGCCTATGACGTCGGGAAAGCGCTGGCATCGGCGGCGAAAGCGCAGGGGGACCGCCAGTACGGCGCGCACTGGGCCGGGCAGGGCGTCAGCCTGATTCGCGAGCTGCCGGCGGCGGAGCTGATTCGGACCCTGGTAAACGAATGCGGGTTTTAAGCGCGGATGGCGCGCTGCCATCCGCTTAGCGTTAACGCCGGTGGGCGAGGCCGCGTACCAGACGGTCGCCGGCCATCTGCACGCCCTGCACCAGCGCGACCAGAATGAGCACCGTGCCGACCATCACCTCGTTATTAAAGCGCTGATAGCCGTAGCGAATGGCCAAATCGCCCAGCCCGCCGCCGCCAATCACGCCCGCCATCGAAGAGAAGCCGATCAGCATGACGATGGTCAGCGTGATGCCTGCCAGTAGGGTCGGCAGCGCTTCCGGCAGCAGCGATTTAAAGATAACGTGCCAGATGTTGCCGCCCATCGATAAAATCGCCTCGATACGCCCGTAATCCACTTCATCCAGCGCATTCTCCGTCAGCCGCGCAAAGAACGGAAAGGCGCCAATGGTGACCGGAACCACCGCGGCGGTACTGCCGAGGGTGGTGCCGATAATCAGCCGGGTAAAAGGGATCAGGGCGATCAGCAGGACGATAAACGGCAGCGAACGACCAAAGTTGATAATCGCGCCCAGCACGGCGTTGAGTTTCGGCATCGGCGCCAGGCCATTGCGGCGCGAAACAAACAGCAGCACGCCGGTCGGCAGCCCGAGCAGCACGGTAAACAGCGCCGCCAGGCCGACCATATAAACGGTATCTACCGTGCCCTGAAGCAGCAGCGGCCAGAGATCTTCCCAACTCATGCTACTCCGCATAATGGTCTCCCGTGAAAACCGTGGCGGGCGAGGAAATCCCGCTCCGCCTGAGGATCGTGCAGCAGCGACTGCCGTAGCCGCGACCATGGCGCCACCAGCAAATCGGCGATTCTGCCGCTTTCAATAATCTCCCCGTGCTCCAGCAGCGCCGCGTGGTCGCAGAGGGTTTTCACCACGTCCAGTTCGTGGGTGATCAGCACGATGGTGAGGTTCAGCTGTTGATTGATATCCGCCAGCAGGCTGAGCACCGAGGCCGTGGTCTCGGGGTCGAGGGCGCTGGTGGCCTCATCGCACAGCAGCACGTCCGGCCTCGCGGCCAGCGCGCGGGCGATCCCGACACGCTGTTTTTGCCCGCCGGAAAGCTGTGACGGAAAGGCGGCGGCTTTGTCCGCCAGCCCGACCAGTTCCAGCAGCTCCGCCACCCGCGCCTGCCGCGCCGCTTTCGGCACTTTGGCTATCTCCAGCGGCACCGCGATGTTGTCGGCGACGCTGCGGGCGTGCAGTAAATTAAAGTGCTGGAAGATCATCCCGGTGCGCAGCCGGTACTCGCGCAGCGCGGTTTTATCCATCCGGGTAATATCGTTCCCGTTCACAATAATGCGGCCCGACGTGGGCCGCTCCAGCAAATTCAGGCAGCGTATCAGCGTACTTTTGCCTGCGCCGCTGCGCCCAAGGATGCCGTAAACGGCTCCTTTCGGCACCTGCAGAGAGACATCGTTTAGCGCCGGTCGGCCTGTTCCGGCATAGGTTTTACTCAGCCCGGCAATCTCAATCATGACTGAGGGGCAACCGGGATCACCGAGCCGTTATACTGCTTACGAATAAATTCGGCGACCTGCGGCGAAGTGAGGTCTTTGGCCAGCGCCTTGATGCGCGGATCGTTTGCCAGCGCCGGCGTTGTCACCAGGATATTGGCGTACGGGTTGTTGGTCGCGCTCTCCAGACCCAGCGCATCTTTGGCTGGCACCAGCCCGGCTTCCAGCGCGTAATTGCCATTAATCACCGCCAGGTCGACGTCATCCAGCGACCGCGGGATTTGCGGTGATTCAATCTCAAGGATTTTCAGGTGCTTCGGGTTTTCCACAATATCTTTCGGCGTCGCCAGGGTGGTCGCCGGGTCGGTGAATTTGGCCGCTAGCTTAATCAGCCCCTGATTTTGCAGCAGAAACAGCGCGCGGCTCAGGTTGGTGGTGTTATTCGGTACCGCCACGGTGGCGTTCTCGGGCAGCGATTTAAAATCTTTATGCTTGCGCGAATAGATCCCCAGCGGCTCAATATGCACGGTCGCCGCGACGGCGAAGGTTTTACCCAGCGCTTTCTCCTGATCTTTCAGATAGGGCACGTGCTGGAAATAGTTGGCATCGACGTCGCCGTTGGCCAGCAGTTCGTTGGCGTTAACGCCGCTGGTGAGTTCGACAATTTTCAGGTCGAGGCTGGGATCGATCTTTTTAATGTAGTTAAGGATTTCGGCGTGCGGCACCGGGTCCGCGGCGACGCGCAGCGCGGCGGCCTGGGCGGAAGTCCATGCCAGAGAGAGAGACAGTGCAACCCCTGCCAGTTTAAATGCGGCATATTTCATCATCTTATTCCTTGTGTTTGTTGTTATGTTTAAACGATCAATTGCTCGGCGCGTTCGCGAAAAACATCCTGGTAGTAGCGTTCGGCGACATCAGGATGCGAACGCAGACGCCCTTTCAGGTAATTCCAGCCCACTTCGCGTAGCAGCGGGTTTTGCGGGTCGCTATCCGGTCCGAGGGCTTGGCGGGCCAGCTCGTCAGGTAGGGTGTAGACGGGGACCACGGCATCCAGCTGGGCGCCGAGGAAAAAGGCTATCGACAGCCGCTGCTGGTCGGCGGGCGGCGAAACGACCCGGTGCACCGTTGCGCGCAGATAGCCATTGGTCGCCAGCTCCAGCAGTTCGCCGATATTCACCACAAAGCTGCCCGCCAGCGGGGTGGCGTCAATCCAGCGGTCGGGGGAGACTTCGACCTGCAATCCTTTCTGCTCATCCTGCAACAAGAAGCTGAGGAAACCGGAGTCCTTATGCGCGCCAACGCCCTGGGCGCTCTGGGTTTCCTGCTGGCCGGGATAGCGGATTAGCTTGATATGTTCGTTGGGTTTTTCGCCGTACAGGCCATCAAAGGCATCCAACGGCAGGCGCAGCGCTTCGGCGAAGGCGCGCAGCAGGGTGATCCCAACCTGGGTCATTTCCCGTTGCCAGGTTAACAGCGTTGGTCTGAGCGAGGGCAACGCCTCTGGCCAGAGATTCGGCCCCTGCAGGCGCTGCCAGCGCGGAGCGCGTTCGTCAAGCCTGAGCGCCGGACGTTCGGCGCCGATATCGAACTGCTCGCGCCAGTCGGGCTGACCGCGGGTTAATTCCGACGCGGCGCGGTTGTAGCCGCGAAAATGTGGGGAGTGAATCATCGCCACGCTCTGCTTTTGAGCGTCGGGAAGGGCAAAAAAGGCGCGGGATTGCTCCTGTACGGCCTGCTGCAGCGACTCATCAACGCCGTGGTTGATCAGATAAAAGAAGCCGATATCGCGGGCGGCGTGGCGCAGGTCGGCGAGAAACGCCGCTTTTTCAGCGGGATCCGCGTAGCGGGCCAGATCCAGTATCGGTAAAGTTGTCGCGTTCATTGTGTTCTCCGAAGGCGGTATTCAGATGTTTTCGTCGGTACAGGTCCAGGGTTCGGGGACAACAACAGCGCATGATCGATTCCTCAGTCGGGTGGTTGAAGCCAGCTTGCCTTAAGCGAAAATATTCAACCAATAACGTTCTTTTCTAATTTATGACCGGGGAGGGTTCTGTGCTTTTGCGAATTTTGGATAAGGGAGAGGCGGGGCGGTTGCGATTGGCGTCTGGAGCCAGTATGGTGAGCAAAATTTTTAATTCAGGTAAAAGACGCAATGCAGCACCCAAACGATCCTCTGCACGGCATCACGCTGGAGGCGCTATTAAACGCGCTGGTCGCGCAATATGGCTGGGCCGAACTGGCGAAACGCATCAACATTAACTGCTTTAAAAGCGATCCGAGCATTAAATCGAGTCTGAAGTTTTTACGCCGCACGCCGTGGGCGCGTAAAGAGGTGGAAGCGCTGTATATTGATTCGCTGTCTGGTGCCGAGACAGCAAAAGAGGACGCGCCGGCGGATAATCCGTGGGCTCACTGGCAGAAAAAGTAAGGCGCGCAGCGGATAATTCCGCGCGCGCCTTGCGCTGTGTGTTACTGAAGATTGCCTGCGGTCAGGCTCTCTTTATCAAAGGCATGGCTGACATCTATATGATTCTGATGCACAGACGTATCGATATTTGAACCTGCCTCCGGGCGCGCAAAGCTATTCTCTGCGGCCATCGCGCCGGACGAGAGTGTAGCAGCCAGAAGCAGTGCGGTGACTACGCCGATATTTTTCATGTTGTGTTCCTTATTTCATCGTGTTGTCGCTGTCGCCTGTTTCTTGCGGCGGCCCGGCAATGTTGTCGATTTTATTTAGTCAGCTCAGCGGTCATATGTACGCGGTTATTGAACTGTGCGCTGGTGATTTTGTAGGACGCGCCTTGTTCTGCGGCCTGAGCGGCAATTTTGGCTTCTGCGCGGTCCAGAGTGGACGCGCTGGCGCTGATGCTCTGGGCAAAAGAGCCGAAAGAGATCAGGGAGAGAGCGGCAACTGCAACGAAAGTTTTGATGGATTTCATGGTCGTATTCCTTAAGTGTTTTATCAGTGTTGGAGCGTTGTTGCCCCGATGTGATAAATGATAGGCCGACATGGTGATAATAAAAATCGAAACAATTTGCTCTCATCATTCAGTAAATTTGAATGATAAATGACGGTTTCCGCCATCCTGTTTTGCTAAGAAGATCTGATTACAATCCCGCCTCATTGTCATAACAAATATATAAAAAGTTATTTTTTAACTTTCGATAGACTATTTTCTTGTTTGCTATCGTCTGAACCCCGGCAATATAGTTTTTACACAGCAATCAATGCCGATAAGCAGCGGTTTTTTAAATCCTTCACGACTATCTCATTATGATGACTCTCAATAAGATCAGTAAAAGTTTCTCCGGGGAAAGCGTACTAAAAGAGGTATCGCTTAGCGTTAATTCCGGTGAGATTATTTGCATTATTGGCCCCAGCGGCTCAGGAAAAACCACGTTGTTGCGCACGCTTAATTTCTTAGAGCCCGCCGATAGCGGGAAAATAAAAATAGATGATGTGGCGCTGGATTGCGCAACGGCGGGGAAAAAAGAAATTGAAAAACTACGCGGTAAAACCGCCATGGTTTTTCAGTCGTGGAATCTGTTTCACAATCTCACCGCAGTGCAAAATATTACCGAAGGATTGATTTACGCTAAAAAACGTCCGCGTCAGGAGGCGCTCAATATTGCTGAGCGGCTTTTAAAGCAGGTGGGTTTGCTGCATAAAAAAGACCACTATCCCCACAGTCTTTCCGGTGGCCAAAAGCAGCGTATCGGGATTGCGCGCGCGCTGGCGATGAGCCCCGCCGTGCTGCTGCTGGATGAGCCGACCTCCGCGCTGGATCCTGAAAAAGTGGGTGAGGTGCTTGAGCTTATTCAGACCATTGCCGCCGCGGGCCAGACGATGATCATCGTCACCCACGAAATGGCGTTCGCCCGCCAGGTCGCTTCCCGGGTGGTATTTATGGAAAACGGCGAGATTGTCGAACAGGGTCCGGCGGAACAGATATTTGGCGCAGCCCAGCAGGGCCGCACCCGGGCTTTCCTTGCGCAACTGCACTATCACGCCTGAGGCTGAAGATGAACAATAACCCGCTGTTTAGCTGGCAGGATATTGCCGGGATACTGCCGAAGCTGCTGGAAAACCTGCCCGTGACCCTCGGGATAGCGCTGGCGTCGCTGCTCCTTGGTTTGACGATCGCGCTGCCGATCGTGGTGCTGCAATTTAGCCGCATTAAGCCGCTCAGAGCGGCGGCAAACGGGTATACCGACATTCTGCGCGGCGCGCCCCTGGCGCTGCTGATCCTGCTGTTTTTCTTCGGCGGCAAATTAATCCTCACCGCGCTGTCGCTGCCGCCGCTGCTGATTAGCGATACCACCTTTGCGATTTTGTCTATTTCGGTCAGCATTAGCCCTTATTTTGCTGAAATGATGCGTTCAGCATGGGGCGCGGTGGATAGCGGCCAGAAAGAGGCCATTACCAGCCTGAATATCCCCTGGCATACCGGGCTGCTGCGGATCATATTCCCTCAGGGATTCATTATTGCCGTCCCGGTGTTTGGTAATCTTTTAATTAACCTGGTGAAAATGACCTCACTGGTCAATATTATTGGCATTGTTGATGTTTTTGGTCGCGCGCAAAAGATTTCGCAAAATAGCTATGGAGCTAAACAGGTGGCGGCCTTTATCAGCGTTATTATCGTCTACTGGGTACTGAATAGTTTTATTCTCTATTTGACTACTCGTATTGAAAAGAAATATCAGTTCCTGCTGGAGTGATAGATAAACATGTTTAGCCTGACGTTCATTCGGGATAATTTTACTTTTATATTAAGCGCGTTGCCGGTCACGCTGGCGATAACATTATTATCATTGCTGTTTTCCACGCTGCTGGGCGCGGCGCTGGCGTGGGCGATTATTCGTCAGATTCCGGGCGTTCAGGTTGCGGCGAAGGTATTCCTCTCCTTTGGCCGTTCGGTCCCGGTACTGGTGATGCTGTATTTCTTCTTTTACGTCTGGCCGTGGGTGGCCGTCGGGCTGTTTGGCGGCCCGCAGGACACTATGTTCGGCTATAAACTCTCGCCGCTGGCGGCGGCGGTCACTGCGCTATCGTTGATTTTCAGCGCTTATTTCGCTGAAACCTTTCGCGCCGGGTGGAACGCGGTTGATAAGGGGCAGCGGGAGGCAGCATGGTCAATTGGGCTAAGCGGATTCACGCAGTTCCGACGCATTATTTTGCCGCAGGCGGCGGTATCCGCGTTGCCGAACTTTACCAGCGTGCTGATCGATCTGATTAAAGACACCTCGCTGGTTTACACCATCACCGTTATTGATCTGATGGCGAAAGCCAATATCGCCGCCGCACGCGGGTTTCATTTTGTCGAAGCCTATTGCGTGGTGTTGGTGATTTATATCCTGCTGTGCCTGGCGATTGCCAGAGCATTGCGCAGTGCAGAAACGTTTCTGAGCGCCCGCTGGCAAGGAAACGGACAAAAAAGTGGTCCACGGTTATCATTTTGGGGAAAGTATTTTGAAAAATAAAATATTACTGGTGAGTTCGCTCGCGTTGGTAATGGGAATTACCGGCGCGCAGGCGGTTGAGAAAAGCGCTAATGCCAAAACGGTTGAGGTGGTCGTCAATGCTAACGGTTTTCCCTTTAGCTTTGTTGACGATAACAACAATATTACCGGTTACGATGGTGACCTGTTAAAGGTGCTGGACCAGCGGTTAACCGACTATACGTTTCATTTTAATGCGGTCTCGCGCGACGCGATGATCGTCGGCCTATCGACCGGCGCCTATACCCTCGCGGCGGATCACTTTTATCTCACCAAAGAGCGGGCGGAAAAATACGACCACTCAGGCGAGCCGACCGGGATCAGCGATTTGCGTCTGATTGTGCGTAACGATGAGAACGATATTCATAACCTTGGCGATCTTGCCAGCGGTAAGAAAAAACTGGTGCCGATCCACACCTCCGACGCCCGGTATACGGTGATTGAAAACTACAATAAAAAACATCCGGGCCAACAAATTAACCTCCAGCCCAACGGCGAACAGTCCGCCGCCGATATTTTCAAAGCCGTGGCCTCCGGAGAATACGATGCGGCGATTTATCCCATTGGCGCGCTGCTGGCGCTAAATAAGGCGCTAAATCTAAATCTGAAAGCTTCGGATTCCGTCGGCCTGTTTCCTAACGTCTATTTGTATAAAAAGAATACCGACCCGCAGCTGATCAAAGCGATCGACGCGCAGCTGGTTGCCCTGAAAAAGGACGGCACGCTCGCTGAGCTCTCGCGAAAATGGTACGCCGAAGATGTGTATGCCCTGCCGGGCGCCAGCGACGTGAAAGTGAATACCGACTGGGAATAAGCGCATGACGCCAATAAGTTCCGAAACGGCGCATAACGCCGCCACCTTAAACGATGAGGTGACCCTGGCGCTGCGCGCCATTACTGAAAAACGCGCGGCAACCATCGGTTATTTGTTGGACGAAAGCCGCCAGCGCCAGATCGCCGATGATTTTGCCCGCGAGGCAATACGTCATTATGGCCGCGATCTCGGGTATAAGATCCGCGCGCAAATGGAGGATGAACGGGATTTGCAGGCGTTTGCCGGGCTGTTTACCCGCGGTCTGGAATCTCAGGTTTATGAGATGGAACCCGTCAGCATCGGCCGGGCCGAGTTTATCGTGCTGTTTCACTACTGTCCTTATGTCAACTGCTGGCGGCAGCAGGGGCGAGGCGCCAGCGACATTGCGACGTTGTGCGATATCTGCATGGAAGGCGATCATGCATTAACCGACGCGTTTCCGGGGCTGCATTTAGAGGTGCAGACCGCGCTGGCCCGCGGCGATGCCGCCTGTCGGCTGCGTTTTTATCAGGCAGAGGAGCGGGAGGGAGAATGACAACCTTAACGTGGGACCACGCGGTCCAGTTTGTTAATCAGCCTGAAGCGGCGATAGAGGCGCTGAGCGGGCAAAAGCTCAACGCGGTGGCCGGTGGGCGCCATCCGGGCTGGGGGACCCGGAATGCGCTGAGCTATTTCGGCCTGACCTATATCGAATTTCTGGCGATTGCCGATGGCGCAGAGCTGCTCTGCGCCGCAGAGACGTTTTTACTCTCCCGGGATGCCTCACGGCTGCTGCCGGAAAATGAAGCGCTGTATCGGGTGGCGCTGCGTAGCGACGATATTGCGCGCACGCATGCGGAGCTACATCAACAGGGCCTGCGGGTTTCGCCGATCGTCAACGGCCAGCGCAACGATCCGCAGGGCAACGTTATCAGCTGGCGGATCTTCACCATTGACGGCGACTTTGATGGCCTGGTCTATCCGTTCGTTCTGCAATGGGGCGAAGAGGATGACGCCCGGTTGATCCGCCTGCAGGCCCAGGGTCTCGCTGCGCCGCATCCGCTGGGGGAGATAGAGCTGCAGCGCGCGGTTTTTGCGGTTCACAATCCCCGGGCGGTACGCGACCGCTGGCAGCGGCTGTTTGGTTTTACCCCGCAAGGCGAACTCGGGCTGGAGGTGGGCGGCCGTGAGTTTATCTTCCGCCACGGCGCGGCGAACCAGCTGACTGAACTGGTGTTTCGCGTTGCCGACCCGGCGCTTAAAGGCCGGCGCTTTCGCGTTGGCAACGGCGAATATCTCTTTGAATAAGGAGCAGGAACGATGGCAAAGATCCATTTTATCGGCGCCGGACAGATGGCGGAGGCGATTATTCGCGCGTCATTAAGCAACGGCGCGCTGCGGGCGGACGCGATCTCGCTGGAGGATATCGACAGCGCGCGAGCCGAGCATCTGTACGCCCATTATCGGTTGTCGGGCGACGGCGGCGTAAACGAGGCCTCTTTGCTGGTGCTGGGGATCCGTCCGCAGGACGATCTGGCGGGGGTGGCGAACCGCGTGCGCGCGCAGCTTAACGGTTTGACGACGGTGGTTTCTCTGATCGCGGGAGTGACCCTGGAAAAGCTGGCCTCCTTGTTTGGCGAGGCCACGCCGATTGCCAGAGCGATCCCCAATACCCTGACCGATACCGGATTTGGCTATAGCGGCGTGACCTTAAACGCTCACGCCAGCGCGGCGGAAATCGAACCGTTTCTGCGCGGCTTTGGCAAGGTACTGTATCTGCCTGAACGGCTGATCGACATCTTTACCGGCTTTGCTGTCGCGGGCCCCAACTATATCTACTATTTTATCGAGTCCTTTACCGACGCCGGCGTGCTGGCGGGGCTATCGCGACCCCAGGCAACGGAGGTGGTGCTGGAAAATCTGCTCGGCGCGGTCGAGATGCTGCGCCAAAGCCAGAAGCATCCGCGCCAGCTGTTGGATATCAATAATTCCCCGGCGGGAGTCGGGATCCACGGTCTGTACGAGCTGAATAACAGCGATTTTGCCGCCGGGCTTCAGCGTAGCGTACTGGCGGCGGTCAGGCGAACCCGTGAACTGGGACAGCGCTAAGCCTCTTGCTCCCGCGCCGGCTCGCGCAGCGCGCCCGGTGCTTTTCCGATAATGCGTTTAAAGGCGCGGCTGAAGGCGGCATGGGAACTGTAGCCCAGCCGGAAGGCCACTTTTTCCAGCGCCTGACCCTCATGGGAAATGTACTGCACCGCGAGGCGCATACGTAGCTCGGTCAGATAGCGGGCGGGCGTGGTGCCGGTGGCGGAGAGGAAACGTTCAGCAAATACCGAACGCGAGATCCCCGCCTCGCGGGCCAGATCCTCGACTTTCCAGTTAATGCCGGGCTGCTGATGCATCACGTAAATGGCCTTGGCCAGCTTAGGGTCGCGCAGCACCTGCACCCAGCCGGTGGCGTTGCCGCAGCCACACTCCACCCAGCCGCGGACAATCAGCGCGGCGACCACATCGGCCAGCCGCGCCAGTATACCGGCGTAGCCCGCCTGCCGAGTGAGGCTTTCGCGTTCCATCGCCGCCAGCATCGGCGGGATCTCCGGGCGGCTGGTCAGCAGGCTGCTGACCATCATCACTTCGGGCATCGCTTTGACCAGCGGCTGCATGCCGCCCAGCTCAAAGTCCATACAGGCGCTAAAGATAATGGCGCTGTCGTTTTTCGCGTCGTCGCACGCGTTTTTGACGCAGCTTACCGAGTCGCAGACCGGTTCGCTAGGCAGCCTGGACACATTCACCACCGCCGCCTGGTCGTCGGAGAGCAGCACGTGGCCATCGCCGTTGGGAATAAACAGCGCATCGCCGCTCTGCAGCATCAGGCGCTTGCCGCTGACCATGCGCAGCAGTACCGGCCCCCGGCTGATAAAGTGGAACTGCGCTTTACCGGGCACGAAGCCGAACTCGACGCCGAACGGGCGGGAAGTTTCGATGCGCCGGTAGTTGACGCCGGACAGGCGCATGCCGCGCAGGAGTTCGCTGGTGAGATCGAGGGCGTGCTGAGTCATCACATCATTCCCGGACGAATTATCAATAATCAAGGAGTATGCATCATAGATCGTCCGAACAGAAGCGCTTAACCTTAACGAAATGTTAATTGTTCTGGAGAGATGTTTATGAGTTCCTGCATTGCAGCTGAAGAGAGCCAGGCTAACGCCAGGCCCGCGTGGCGCGCCGTCTATGCGCTGGCGCTGGGGGTGTTTGGCCTGATTGTCGCCGAGTTTCTTCCTGCCAGTTTGTTAACGCCGATGGCGGCCAGCCTGGGCGTTAGCGAAGGTATGGCGGGGCAGGCGGTGACCGCGACGGCGCTGGTGGCGTTAGTGACCGGGCTACTGATCACTACCGCGACGCGAAATATTGACCGCCGCTGGGTGCTGATGTTCTTCTCGGTTTTGCAGATTATCTCCAGCATGATGGTGGCCTTCGCCGGTTCGCTGGAGTTTTTGCTGCTGGGTCGTCTGCTGCTGGGGATCGCCATCGGCGGCTTCTGGTCGATGTCGACCGCGACCACCATGCGCCTGGTCCCGGCGGCGATGGTGCCGAAAGCGCTGGCGATTATTTTTTCCGCCGTTTCAATCGCGACGGTGGTTGCCGCGCCGCTAGGCAGCTATTTCGGCGCGCTGATCGGCTGGCGCAACGTGTTTCTTATTTGTGCGCTGCCGAGCGTGGTTGCGCTGCTCTGGCAGCTGTGGGTTCTGCCCTCCATGCGTCCGGAGAGCGCCGGCAGCTTCGCTACGCTGTTTAAGGTACTGCGCCGTCCCGGTATGATTGGCGGGATGCTGGCGACCATCCTGATTTTCAGCGGCCATTTTGCTTTCTTTACCTATCTGCGCCCGTTCCTTGAAACCGTGGCTCAGGCCAGCGTCGAAGGGGTCTCCTTGATCCTGCTCGGTTTTGGGGTAGCGAACTTTATCGGAACCTCGATTGCCGGACATCTGTTAGCCCGAAGCCTGCGCTTGACGCTGGCGCTGGTGCCGCTGGCAATGAGCGTGCTGGCGCTGATGATGGTGGCGTTCGGCCACGTGGCGCTGCTGGATGGTCTGCTGGTGGCGATGTGGGGCTTTGCTTTTGGCCTGGTGCCGGTGGGCTGGTCGACCTGGCTTGCCACCACGGTGCCGGATGAAGCGGAAAGCGCCGGCGGCCTGCTGGTGGCGTCTATTCAGCTGGCGATTAGCGCCGGTGCGGCTGGCGGTGGGGCGGTGTTCGATCTCAACGGCGCGAGCGGCGTTTTTGTCGGCAGCGGCGTGCTGCTGGTCAGCGCCATGGTGATTGTGCTGTTTGCGGTAAGAGTCAAACCGGTTGTGAGCGAGGAGTAGGGCATTTCCCGGGCTACGGATCCTGCTGATTTTGTAGCCCGGACAGGTGCGCGAGCACCGCCTCCGGGAAATTCTGCTACTCCGCGCTCTTCCCCCGGGGGCGGCGCAGAGCGCCTGCCCGGGCTACAGGACCGCAGATTGCGGGTAATCCGTAGCCCGGGTAAGGCGTTTTCGCCGCAACCCGGGATAGTGCGCGAACATCGCCTCCAGGGAGACATTAAATCTCGCCGATATCGTCGAGCAGATGTTGAATCAGCAGCGGAATCGGCCGGCCGGAAGCAACGCTTTTGCCGCCTTCGCGCCACAGCGCCGTGCCGCTGACGTCGAGATGGGCCCAGGGGATCTCCGGTGGGCAGAAATGCTGTAAAAGCCAGGCGGCGGAAGCGCTGATCGCCGCATTATTGCCCGGCGTGTTGCACAGGTCGGCAATGGCGCTTTCGGTCTGTTTCTTCAGCCTGCTATCCAGCGGCAGCGACCAGACTTCGTCTCCGCTCTTCATCCCTGCCTGGGTCAACGCCGCCCGCAGCGTTTCGTTTTGCGTCATCAAACCGCTTAAATCGTAACCCAGCGCTTTAACCACCGCGCCGGTCAGGGTTGCCATATCGATAATATAGCGCGCCTGCGGATGCCGCTGGCTGGCCCAGGCAATGGCGTCGGAAAGCACCAGCCGACCTTCGGCGTCGGTGTTATTGATCTCTACCGTCAGACCGTTACAGGCCCGGGCGACGCTGCCCGGTTGCATAGCGTCGGGACCAATCGCGTTTTCCGCCAGCGCCAGAACGCCCATCGCTCGCACAGGTAGCGCCAGCTCGGCGATGCTCAGCATCAGGCCGAGGACGTTGGCCGCGCCGCACATATCGTACTTCATGGTGTACATCCCGGCGCCTTCCTTCAGCCACAGCCCGCCGGTATCAAAGGTGACGCCTTTACCGACGTAGCAGCGAACCGGGGCATCGCCGCCACCATCATAATGTATCGCCAGCAGGCGCGGCGGACGCGCGGACCCTTTCCCCACCGCATGCAGCAGGCCGAGCCCCTGTTCAACAATCGCGTTTTCATCGAGTACTTCGCAGCGCAGAACAGGGATATCGATGCACAGACGCCGGGCCTCGTCCACCACGTACTGCGGGGTACACTGCTCCGAAGGCAGATCCGCCAGCCGTCGTGCGGCAATCATGCCGTGCGCGATCGCCTGCTGTTGACGCACAAGGGTTTCCAGCGTCGGCCGCTGTTCAGGCAGGGCGTAGAGGGCGAGCTGGCGCAGGCGTGGCCTGACGGCTTTCACCTGATGCAGGCCTAAGTCATCAAGCTGCCAGTCGAGGTTAAACAGTTCGCGCAGCGCTTTGGTTAGCGTGCCGTTGCTCTGTTCCAGCGAACAGTCGAGGATAAGCGCTTCGCTCAGCGGCTTTTTGCATAGCGGCCGCAGCGCCTCGGCCAGGCCGTCGTTCAGCGCATCCTGCCACAGCGGCCGCGGAATAAGGGTGATGCGCGCGAAGGGGGAGCAGCCGAAGCGGGTATCCGCCACCTCGCCGCGGGCGGCCTGTGCCACCATTTCCGCGAGCAGGGGACTTGAGTTGAGGGGGGCCTGGGTTAACAGCGTGCTGCCGGGCCAGGTCACCAGATGCGCGCCATGGCAGGCGCTATCCAGTCGGTTGATAAAGCGGTAATCCAGCATGACTTACTCCTCGATGGGGGCGCGAATACGTGCGGCGTAGGCCTGCATCCATTCGTCGTCCACCGGACGGTAGTGGGTTTTCTCCTGCACGCGCTCGGCGCAAAACACGGTGAGCGGCTGGGTCGCGCTGGCGACGACAAAGGAGAAGGTTTTGATATTGGTGGCGGCGCCGAATTCGCCGCGGCGGTTCATGCACACCACCGAAAGGTCGCCCGCGCGGCCAAAGCGCGACATCAGTTTGTCTTCCAACTCGTAGACTACCGAGTCCGCCGCCTGTTGCGGCGTCATTCCCTGGGCCATGCGCCGGACGATTTCGTAGCTGGCGCAACCCTTCATCAGATCTTCACCGACGCCGGTGGCCGTGGCGGCGCCGGTCTCGCTATCGCAGTAGAAGCCTGAGCCGATAATCGGCGAATCGCCCAGCCGCCCGCGTTTTTTCATAAACAGGCCGCTGGTGGAGGTGGCGACGCTCATGGAACCCTGTTTGTCGAGACCGATAATGCCCACGGTATCGTGGCCGTCGTAGGGGCTGAGGCCTTTATCCAGCGTTTCGCGGCAGCGTTTGCGGTAGTGCTGCATGGCCCGCTCGGTCAGCATTGATTTGGCGGCGAAGCCCTGGCTTATGGCCCACTCTCGGGCGCCCTGGCCAACCAGCAGGCTGTTATAGCGCTGGCGGCTGAGGGCGTGGGCGACTTTCACCGGGTTGGCGATATCCACCAGGTTGCCGACCGCGCCGAAGGCCAGGGTATCGCCATCCATAAAGGCGGCATCCAGTTCGACCTCGCCGTTTTCCGTCGGCAAACCGCCGTAGCCTACCGATTTGTACAGCGGAAAATCTTCTACCGCCGCCACCGCATTGACCACGGCGCTGGCGGTGTCAGCGCCGGAGGCCAGCGCCGTCGCGGCTTCGGTTACGCCTTCCAGCGCCATTCGCCAGGTGGCAATCATTCCCCACATTGGTTTACTCCTGTTTAGCAAGCGTGTTGTCCGTTTCGGCTCGGGCGGTGATTTCCGCGGCGCGATACTGCTTATCGACGATGCGCATGAAGGGCAGGTACAGCATGGCGCCAATCAGCAAATTAAGGATCTGCATCACGCTGCCGCTAAGATGCCCGGTGACGATAAAACCGCTGATCACCGGCGGCAGCGTCCAGGGGATAAAGACCCCGGTGGTGACGGCCACTGCGCCGATTTTCATCGCTGCGTACTGCACGGTGACCAGCACTAGCGGCACGAGGTTAAACGGGATCAGCATGATCGGGTTCATGATCACCGGCAGGCCAAAGAGGATAGGCTCATTGATATTAAAAATGGAGGCGCCGGCGCCGAGGCGGGCGACTTCGCGCATATTTTTGCTGCGGGCGAAAATCAGCATCGCAATGACCAGCGACAGCGTTGCGCCCGCGCCCCCCATCCAGATCATGTCGAAGAACTGCTCGGTAATAATGTGCGGCGGAGTGACGCCAGCCTGAATAGCCGCGATGTTATCGGTCTGATTTTCCATCCACAGCGGACGAATAATGCCGTTAATCATCGAACCGGAGTTGATGCCGACCGACCATAGAATGGTAATGCTGAAAACGGTCATCAGCGCGCCGAAGTAGGAGGTACCGTAATGGCGTACCGGCGAGGCGACGACTTCATAAATAAACTGGTGGATGGTGGCGTAGTGGGTGTGCTCAAACCCGATACGAATCGCCAGGATCAGAATCATTACCAGCAGCGCCGGGATCAGCGCGGCGAACGACTCCTGCACCGCGGGCGGCACCCCGTCCGGCATCTTAATCACCAGCTTCTTGCGCTTAAGCCAGCAGAACAGTTCGGTCCACAGCAGCGAACCGATCATGGCGACGAATAATCCTTTGGTGCCGATCCATTCCACGGGGATCACCGTGATGCCGCCGTTTTCAGCGACTTTAATAAATGGCGTGAGGATCAGAAACCCCACCAGCGAAAGGATGCCGCAGGAGATGCGGTCATCGCCGTAGTGCTCCGCCAGACGATAGGCCACCAGGAAGCTGATAAACAGCGACATCGTCGAAAAGACCGCGTTGAACGGAATTTCGATAATCGCGCTCCAGCTGGCGCCGAAGGTGCTGGCCATAAACTGCTGATAGCTCTGGTTGGGGAACGACGAGATCACCAGCAGAATAGAACCGACAATAATAAAAGGCATAAATGAAACATAGGCGCCGCGAATAGCGCCGAGGTGACGCTGTTGGGCGGTTTTCGCCGCCAGCGGCATCAGTTTGGCTTCAAGAAATCCCAGAACATTGTTCATTGTGAACTCCGTACAAGATCGACAGGGGATGAGTGTGTTATCTATGGCGGATTATGAGAGAAAGCGGTGGGCTTAAAGGTGAAGCGGTTCACATTGTGTTCTCTACAATAATATATATCTCATATGATTGGTTATATTTTCTGTCGAGGATCGTATGGAAATTAAGCTGCACGCCAACGCAACCACCACGCCAAGAACGCGCAAATATCTTCAGGAGTCGACCAAAAGCGACCGCGAACTGGCGCAGGAACTGGGGATTTCTATTACTACGGTGCGCCGCTGGCGCAACCGCAGCCAGATTTCCGATAACCACACCACGCCGCATTTGATACACAAAGTATTGAGACAAGAGCAGGAGAACCTGATAAATGCCCTGCGCGATGCGCTGCGCGCGCCGCTGGATGAGCTGCTGTTTATGGTGAATGAGGGGCTGGGCATCGCCATCTCTCGGGCCACCCTGAACCGCTATCTGCGCCCGGCCCATGAGGGGCGGAAAAGCGCCGCGCCGCAGGGAAAGAAAGCGTTAAAGGCAGGGATGCGCGCCGATACCCTGACGCTGCACTACCGCCAGCTGGCGCTGTCGATGGACGACGGTGGTGAACATCATCTGCTCTGGGCGCAGGAGCCGATCAGCGGCTGGTGCTTTGGCCGCATCTATTCGGGGATCTCGCCCGCGCTGGTCGATAGCTGGCTGAGCCAGGCGCTGGACGCCTGTCCGGCGCGGATACAATGTCTTGAGATTTATGCTCATGCCGGCTTTCAGCCCGCGCGCGCGGATCTGTCGTGCGCAACGGTGGCGATGGCGGAGAGCGGGGCGGTGCAGCTTCGCGAGCGATTAGCCGACGTTATTCCGGCGCTGGACGAACCGGATGCGACGCTGCAGCGGCTGTGCGCGCTGTGGAACCAGGGACGGACGCAAAAAAAGCTCGGCAACAACACGCCGCAGGGCTTTCTTGCGTCGCTGAATCACAACTCATGGCGGAGTCAGGGGGACGCGCAGTAGCCGCATTTTTGCCGGGTTACACTGACTCATCGTTGGCACGGTAAGGCGTCGGCCGCCAGCGGGCAACGCCTGCAACCCATGAATGTCTGCGCCAGAAAAACGAACCGCCGCCGGCTCAGCCGTTGTTGCCCGCGCGGGTCAGCTGTTTCGTAGGCCATCAATCGCGCTGTCGCTCAGCTCCATCACCGTTTTTACGCTGACGCTGATTTTATCGATGATGGCCTGTCGCGGGCCTTCGCGCCACGCCGGGCTACGATAGAAGCGCTCCTGCGAGGTATTTAAATGCGTCAGGTCGTCATAGGCCCGTATCAGATAATAAGCGTCGTTGTCCTCGACTGAGTTGCCGAAGGCGACGATATCCATGCCGGCTGCACGGTGGCAGGGCGCGCTTTGTTCTTTCATTAGCCGGTGAAAATCGTTCCCGGAACCCGGTTTAAGGGTATAAAGCAAAAACTCTACCGTTTTCATCCTGACATTTCCTGTGCAAATCCGTTGAAGGTTGCAGCAATACACCACAGCGCCGCGCTGAGCACAACTCCCCATGTTTCGGCGCTTGGCTTTGGCCAGCCCCGAAGAGCAGTTGCAAATCATCGTTAATAATTGTTATGTTATAATATAACAATTAAAGCATTATAAAATATGTGACTATTCACCTTTCTTTTTAAATGATAATGATTATCATCTATTTTCTGCGGTGAAAATGAACAAGAGAGTGCGTTTCGCTAATCCGCGCTTAAGAGCAAGGGAGAACGGCTAATGGAGGAGAGTTTGACAAAGGGTGGTACGACCAATGTCCCGGTGCTTAGCGTCAGTATCGCATCGTTGCCGCGTCCCGGCGGCGGGGACATTCTCGCCGACATTCATTTTAGTGCCGGTAAAGGGGAGTGCCTGGCGGTCATTGGCCCGAACGGCAGCGGAAAAACCTCTTTATTGCGCGCGATAGATCATGAACTGACGGTGCGGGAGGGCGACGTTCGCTTATATGGCCGCTCCGTCTCCGCATTAACCCGGCAGCAGCGGGCCCGGCAGATAGCGGTACTGGCGCAGAACGACGCCCCTGATATGCGTCTGGCGCTTGAGGATTATGTCGCTCTTGGACGTATTCCCCACGCCCGGGATATGTCACGGCGCGAACATGAAAGCATCGTAACCCGGGCGATTAACGATACGGGATTGCAGAAGCTGCGCACGCGCTCGCTCTCCGCGTTATCCGGCGGCGAGCGACAGCGGGCGGCGCTGGCGCGGGTGCTGGCCCAGTCGCCAAAACTGGTGCTGCTGGATGAACCGACCAACCACCTCGATCCGCAGGCCAGGGTGGAACTGCTGGCATTAGTGAAAAGCCTGGGGATCACGGTCGTTGCGGTACTGCACGATCTTTCCCTGATTGAGTCCTTTGCCGACCGGGTTTTGCTTTTATCGCAAGGGCGCGCCCTGGCCTGGGACGTGCCGGAGCGCGTACTGGTTTCAGAACGGCTTTACCCGGTCTTTGGCTTGACCAGCTTTACCGTACCGCATCCCGAAACGGGGAAAGCGCTGCGGATTTTCGAGGTTCCGGGCTATGCGTAATACATTATTGAAGGATAACGAAGCATGAAAAAAGGGTTTGCAGGCATGATGGCGGTTCTTTCCATTTCAGCGGCGAGCGCGGCTGATTTCCCCGTCACTATTGAGAGCTGCGGAACGCCGGTGACCTTCACCCAGGCGCCGAAAAGGGCGGTTATACACGACCTGAATATGTCTGAAATGGCTTTTGCTCTCGGGTTGCAGGACCGCATCGTGGGCTTAACCGGCATTACCGGGTGGTACAAAATGACCCCGGAATTTAAACACCAGATGGGAGCCATTCCCGAGCTGGCGCCAAAATATCCCTCTCTGGAAACGCTGCTGGCGGTGAATCCTGATTTCTTTTTCGCAGGCTGGAATTACGGCATGAAGGTCGGCGGCGAGGTCACGCCTTCCGTGCTCGATAAATACGGCATCAAAACCTTTGTGCTGAGCGAGAGCTGCGTCTTTACCGCGGAGCATAAACGTAAAGCGAGTATGGACCTGCTGTACAACGATGAGCTGACGCTGGGCAAAATTTTTGGCAAGCGGCATGAGGCCCAGACGCTGGTTGACGGCTGGAAGAAAGCGCTGAACGCGTTGCCTAAGCCGCCGCGGGGCGTACAGCCATTGAAAGTGTTTGTCTATGACTCTGGCGAAGATAAGCCCTTTACCAGCGGACGGTACGCCATGCCGACCGCGATTATTGAAGCGGCCGGTGGGAAAAACGTGATGGACGACCTGGAGATGAGCTGGGGAACCACCTCCTGGGAGAGCGTGGCGACGGCGGAGCCTGACTTTATTATTCTTCTCGATTATCAGACCGGCAGCGGCGCTGATTCGCTGCGCCGTTTCCTCGAAAATCATCCGTTAATGAAGCAGACACCGGCGGTGAAGCAGCAGCGCTACCTGAAGCTGCAGTATGCTGAATTGACGCCCGGCCCGGCGAATATCAACGCGGCGGAAAAGCTGGCTCATGCGCTGTATCCAGCGGCTAACCAATGAGGGGCACTCAATTTCGTTACTGCTGGGCAATGTGGGGCGCGCTGCCGCTGTTAGCCGGTTTGATGCTGCTCAGCGTTGCCAAAGGGAGCGTACCGTTATCGCTGGCCCAGGTTCTTGGAGCCTTGCGGCTGCTGGATGTGCCGGTATCGGAGATGATCGGGCGTATTGTCATTGATTTACGCGTGCCGAGAACGCTGCTCTCGGTGCTGGCGGGCGCCGTGTTGGCGATCGTGGGCGGCCTTTTACAGACCACCACGCGCAACGATCTGGCCGATCCTTTTTTATTTGGTCTCTCCTCCGGCGCATCGGCGGGCGCGGTGCTGGTGATTACCCGATTCGGCGAGCGGCTTGGCGCGCTGACGCTGCCGGTATCGGCATTCGTTGGCGGACTCTGCTCGGCGGTGGCGGTGATGCTGCTGTTTCATTTTAAAAAGCAGCGCGGCGCCGAACACTTAGTGATTTGCGGGTTGGCGATCTCCTTTTTATTCGGCGCGCTGACCAGCTATCTGATTTTCTCCGGCGATCAGCGGGCCGCCAGTTCGGTACTGTTCTGGTCGTTGGGAGGGCTTGGTCTGGCGCGCTGGGATAATTTACCGTATGCCGTATTCAGTCTGCTGTTTCTCGGCGCGTTCGTACTGTTACGCTGGCGCTCGCTGGATGGCTTACTGGCCGGCGAGCAGACCGCGCAGTCGCTGGGTATTAACGTTGGCCGCCTGAGAATGGAGGTTTTTTTCTGCTGCGCGCTGGCCACCTCGCTGCTGGTGGCTTTAACCGGAGTGATTGGCTTTATCGGCCTGATGGTGCCGCATATGTGCCGCTACTTTTCCGGCGTCAAACATCTGTTGCTGCTTCCTTTATGCGGCCTGTGGGGGGCCGTGCTCCTGTGCGGCGGCGACATTGTCAGCAGGACGCTGTTGGCCCCGCAGGAGCTGCCGATTGGGATCATTACGGCCGGAATCGGCGGATTGTTTATCATTATCCTGCTTGCCAGAAACCGGGCGTAAACTTCTTCGCGCCGGGCCATCACCCGGCGCAGACTTAAACGAATGGCAAATAAACATTGGTAAAATGAATAAACGCTTTACGTTCCTTCGCGGGTAGTCTTGTTAATGTGAAATAATATTTCGATAAATATATTTATTTGATTTAATCAATCGAATTTACATAAAATATCAGTGTATTGTTCTGCTTATTGCGCTTATTCCGATGTCTAATGAGAAAATTCTTAAAATAATGATTGATTGAATCGCCGTGCGCGGGCTGACGCAAAATTAATCAGCGCGGTTATTGCGGGATTTTTCTGAAAAGCGCGCGTCTGGACAATAAATATTAAACAAACTTATAATTCACCCACTTCACTCATGGGTAAATCCCCATGGCGCGTATTTTCGCCTTTTTATAAGGATTATTCGGCTTTCGTGAGGGAAAGGAATGGTGACGATTGTCAGCCACAATCATTTTTTTAAAAAAGCCATGCGGCTGAAAATAAATGACGTAAAAGCGGCGAAGCAGGCGAATCTGGTCGATTTGTGCTTAACAAGGTACCCAACCAGCAGGCGCGCGCAGTTTCATTTTCTGATTAACAGCTTTGAAATGAAAAAGAATTTTGTTTGCTTTAAGGTCGAAGATAATATTGTTTGTTTGATAAATAAGAGGCGCACCGCGCATATCGCCAATATCATCGACAGGGTAACTGACGGGATCCCGGTGGGGGAAGATATCACTTTAACAGAGCGAGAGTTTCAGTATATTTTTGTAATGAAGTTTAACGTGCTGGCAAAGGATTATCCGGAACTGCTCGGCATTTCACCGAAGGCTTATAGCTGCAATAAAAGAAAAATAATTGAAAAGTTTGGCTTTCATTCATTTCATGCGCTACTGGCGCTGTCTAATTATTTACACGCTTTTTCGCTGATCGATAAATTCATGCCGGAGTAATTGCCGCACGTTACCGTTATCTGCGCACTTTCATTTTATTTTTCCGCCTGCGGCGCTTTTCAGGATGGACACGTTGAGCCAACGTGTCTCATATCATTACCCGGAACCGGTGAAGAGGGATAACCACTCTCCTGGGCTTCATTTGCTTATCTGACCGATGGTTTGAATCAAACTCAGCCGTTTAGCCGTCTTTTCACCTCTCTGGCGATGTCGGCTGGCGACTCCCGCCCAGCCTTCGTCCCGCCGTCATCGGCCTTAACATATTCGCCTCCATCGCATTCCGATAGGCATAATCCTTTGGACTCTTCCAGAACTATATTTATTCATCACTTCCCCATCCCTTGAAAAAACTGTCGTGACTATCCCTTTCACAAAAAGATTAAACAAACCTTAAACCGCAGTGCTATAATTGCCATGAGTTTTGTCAAGAAATCAAAATAACGTAGAGGGTACCCATAACACCAGGTTTTATTTTAAGGAGAAAAGTCTGAATATACCTTATAGAGGAAGTTATGGAGAATGAATCTGTTTATGGATGAGAATATTCGCATTGATATTAAAATTATAACTATATGATTTTGCTGTCATTTAACAAAATGCAATCTTTAATTTATCTTATCATTAGAATTTACTTATAGAAAATCGTCTCCTTTAGTTAAATCTTCTGGTTTAACCGGTTGCAACGGATCTTATTCAGAATAATTACAGGTCAGCGGTAAGATTAATTGATCAAGGTCAATTAACAACCCCTGACGCCGTCACAATTATCGGAATTGGCATAAAAACCAGGAACTTTTAATTTTAAGTCTCTTTGCGAATTATCGCATAATAGGTTCGCTCAGAAGGCATCTGAGATTTGATATTTTATTAATAGTTAGGGACGAAATAATATGAAATTAAAATTACTTACAGTGGCCGTCTCTACACTTCTTGCTGCAGGAACCGTGCAGGCAGCAGAGGTGTATAACAAGGACGGAAACAAACTCGACCTCTACGGGAAAGTGACCGGCCTGCATTACTTCTCCAGCGATAAGTCTGAAGATGGCGATCAGACCTATGCGCGTCTGGGCTTCAAAGGTGAAACGCAGATCAATGACCAGCTGACCGGCTACGGCCAGTGGGAATATAACTTCAGCGCCAATAACGTTGAAGGCGACAATTCCGGCGACAAAACGCGTCTCGCCTTCGCTGGCCTGAAGTTCGGCGAATATGGTTCACTGGACTACGGGCGTAACTATGGTGTCGCCTATGACATCGGCGCCTGGACCGATATGCTGCCGGAGTTCGGCGGCGATACCTGGACGCAAACTGACGTCTTCGCCACCGCGCGTACCACCGGCGTTGCTACCTACCGTAACAACGGTTTCTTCGGGCTGGTTGATGGTCTGAATATCGCCGTACAGTATCAGGGTAAAGAAGAGGGCAACGGTCGCGATTTGGCGAAACAGCATGGCGATGGCTGGGGTCTGGCCTCTACCTATGAGTACGAAGGTTTTGCCGCAGGTGCAGCCTACGCGGCGTCCGATCGTACCGATGCGCAGGTTAAAGCGGGTCGCGACAATCCGAACGCATACGCCCGCGGCGAGAAAGCGGAAGTATGGGCGGCCGGTCTGAAGTATGACGCCAACAACCTCTACCTGGCGACCACCTATGCTGAAACCCGCAATATGACGAAGTTCGGTAGCGGCTATATCGCCAATACCGCGCAGAACTTTGAAGTCGTGGCCCAGTATCAGTTCGATTTTGGTCTGCGTCCGTCCATCGCCTACCTGAAATCGAAAGGCAAAGATCTGGGCCGCTACGGCGACCAGGATCTGGTTGAATACCTTGATGTCGGCGCGACTTACTACTTCAATAAAAACATGTCTACCTATGTGGACTACAAAATCAACCTGCTGGATGAGACGAAATTCACCAACGATGCCAAAATCAGTACCGACAACATCGTTGCCGTGGGTATGACCTACCAGTTCTAAGCACAGACGTCCATTGTGCCATGCCTGCCAGCTTACCCTCCTGGCAGGCATTTTTAATGACGGACGGGGCGAAAAAAGCCCGACGCCGTTTCCCGCGCCGGGTAGAGTGAGAAGGGCGATTTATGGCGCGGTACTGAAAAACTCGCCGAATTTTAGCGCCAGCCAGCCAACCGGCGTGGTTGCTCCGCCAACGATATTGGTAATTTCAGACATGCCTTCCGGTACCGGAATATGAGAGTTGACCGCGGCCTGGGTATACTCGTGCGAAATATCCGTCCCAACGTACAAAATACAACTGACCACCAGGGTGCCGGTAATGAACATGCGAAACATGTTGCGCTTGCAGAAGGGCGTCACCATTGCCAGCAGGAACATCAGTGAGGCCAGATCGACAAACGGCAGCACGCGGTTGCCTGGAAGAATAATCGCCAGCACCACCGCCATGGGGATCAACAGCAGTCCGGTCGCCAGCACCGAGGGTTCGCCTATAAGCAGCGCGGTATCCATGCCGATATAGAAGTCGCGGTCAGGAAACTTAGCCTTCAGCTTCGCTTCGGCGGCGTCGCGCACGATCAGCAGGCCCTGAACCAAAATTTCGATCATTTTCGGCAGCAGCAGCATGGCGGCGGAAACTTTAATCGCCAGCGAGACCGCAGCGGAAACGTCGTATCCCGCAAGGAAGGCCAGCAGCAGTCCCAGCACGAAGCCCAGAGTCAGCGGTTCACCAAAGACGCCGAATTTTTTATTAATACTTTCCGGGTCGAAATTAATTTTATTGATCAGCGGGATCTTATCAATAATGTAGTTACAGGCAATCCCAAAGGGGACGTAGGTTATACAGGTAAGATGGGGAAACGAAATCCCCTGGAGATTATAGTTTTTTTGTAAATAGGGAGCGGTTAAATCCGCCGCCAGCAGGGTTAAGATAAATATACCGAAGGTGATACCGACGGAGAGCCAGTAGTTACCGGTTCCGGCATACACCACCGAACCCATAATCAGGAAAATCCAGTAGTTAAATATATCAATATTTACCGTTTTGGTTAATTTCAGCAGCAGCATGGCGATATTGATAACGATAAACCCCACCACCACCGGCAGCATCAGCGGCGAACCCCAGCCGATAGTCGAGGCGGTCGGCCAGCCGGTATCCACCACCGTCAGGTGCAAACCGATACGCTCGACCATGGCCTGCGACGCCGGGCCAAGGTTGGTCAACAGCAGACCGATCACCAGACCCACCCCTTCAAAACCGATCCCCACCAGCATCCCGGCTTTAAATGCGGTGCCCACTTTTACGCCAAAGCACAGTGCGATAATAAAGAATATTACTGGCATCATTACTGATGCCCCCAGACTAATAATGCTGTTGATAATATCCATAATATTTCCTTAAAAGGCGGCCGAATTGGGCGCGAGCGAACCCGTGCCCAATGGGCCCGATAAAAGCGTAACTGGCTCTTTTAATCGTTAACCGATTTTTTTCAGCAAGATCTCAGAAAAAAGCTTCGGTGAATTGCTGAAGGCATCAATAGTACTGCCGGCGATATGCGGCGTTATCGTGACGTTATTCAGCGAATAAAACGCGCTATCGTCCGGCAGGGGTTCATCATCAAAAGTGTCGAGGGCGGCGCCCATGATTTTACCCGCCCGAAGCGCGGCAATCAGATCGGCTTCGTTAATGAGGCCGGAGCGAGCCGTGTTGACGATAATGGCGCTCTCCTTCATCAAGTCGAAATGATGCGCGTTGATCAGGTTTTCGGTTTCCGCCGTCAAGCGGGCGTGCAGCGAAATCACATCCGCACGTCGAACCAGCTCATCAAGAGAATCCACCTTTTCATAGCTGTCATGGCCAGCGACGTACTTATCGTAAAAGATAATCTCGCTGCCAAAACCGCGCAGGAAGCCAGCCACCAGCTGAGCGATATGCCCCAGCCCGACCAGACCTACCACTTTGCCGCCCAGTTCAGGAATGGCCCGGTGGTTAGGGCTCTCTTTGCGCCAGAACTTATCGCGCAGCGCATCGTGCGAGCGGGCGATGTTGCGCATCTCCGCCAGAATCATGCCGACGGTAAACTCAGCCACGCTGCGGGCATTACGCCCCGGCGTGTTCATCACTTCAATCCCGCGCGCTTTGGCCTCCGCCTGATTAACGTTTTCAATGCCGCCGCGCAGCACGCCGACGTATTTAAGCTTTGGCAGCTTGTCGAATACCGCCGCGTTAACCGGGGCGAACTGGACTATCAGGATCTCCGTCTCCTCAGCGCCCTGAAGCAGGGCGGCAGGCAGCGCCAGCGCCTCTGAACCTTGCTGTTCCACCAGCAAATTATCCTCCTGCAGTTTTTCAATCGACTCGTGCGACCATTCGCGCACTTCCACTGCAATACCTTTATCTTTCAGCGCGTTCAGACCCGCGTCCATCATCGCTGCATTGATAAAAAGATCGGCAATTGCCAGACATTTCATAGACATTCTCCATAAGTTAACGCATCAACATACCGCCGGTGACATCCAGAGTCGCTCCCGTCATATAGCTGGTTTTCGGAGAGACCATGAAGACGCCGATATCGGCAATTTCGTGCGGCTGGGCCACCCGGCCTACCGGAATACGGCTGACGTAATAGTCAGGATTCTGTTCAATGTTTTTACGGATCATCGCGGTATCCATAATGCCGACGGCGATGTTGTTGACATTGATTTTCTGTTTCGCCACTTCGCGCGCCAGCGAAATGGCGAATGCCACCAGGCCCGCTTTACTGGCCGCGTAATGAGCATGACCGGTGGTCGAACCGTGAAAGGCCGCCTGAGAGGTGATATTCAGAATGCTGCCGGCCCGATCTTTCGCCAGGCAGTGGTTTACAAACAGCTGGCTCAGGTGGAATACCGCCTTCAGGTTGATGTTCATCACCTTATCCCAGTCCTGTGGGGTAATTTCAGTAACGTAGCCGCTCAGCCAGATCCCGGCGTTATTGACCAGAATATCGGCATTTCCCAGGCGGTCGATACAGGTGGCGAACAGATTCTCACGGCTTTGCTCGTCGGAAAGATCGGTTTTCACCGCAACGATCTCGACGTTGGTAGTGCTTTTCACCGTTTCGACCAGCAGTTCAGGGTGCTCGTCTTCATGCATATAGGTGAAGCAGATATTGACTCCTTCTCTGGCGAGGGAAAGGACAAACTCTTTGCCGAGGCCCGTAGCGCCTCCGGTAACGATAGCCGTGCGGTGGTGTAAATTCAGATCCATACTTTCCTCGCTTAATGCGTGATGTAGTTGCTGCAGCTTTTCCACGGAGACTGCATTTCCGCTAACAGATTTTTGTAGAGCTGATACTTATCCTGATAGACCTTGTTGTTGTCGGGGTTCGGCGTGACGGTTCGCGAGACGCGCACCATTGCATTTGAGGCGTCGAAAACGTCATCAAACCAGCCAACCATCACCGCCGCGGTCATCGCGGTGCCGAGCGTGCCGTGCTCTTTCACGTCGACAATTTCCAGCGTGGACTGAAAAATGTCGGCAAATACCTGTAACCAAACCGGAGAGTGGGTGACGCCGCCTGCAATCCGAATGGTGCGGCTTAACTGTGGGTTGATGTTGCGTAAACGTTCGGTGTGATAAAGGTGGCTGAAGGCGACGCCTTCATAGATAGCGCGCAGAAAATGCGCTTTTTTATGGAAACTATTCAGGCCGATAAACCCCGCAGAAGCATCCGGGATGGTGTTAGAGCCGAAGACAAACGGGAAGAACAGCAGGTGGCTCTCAGCGGGCGTCGTTGTGGAAACCAGCTCATTGCACAGATCGTAGACGGACATACCTTGCGCGGAAGCGGCCGCGCGATCGCCCTCCATAAAGTTATTGATAAACCACTCCAGATTGCTGGCGGAAGTGGGGCTGGCCTCGGTGATTAGCCATTTACCCTCAATCGGATAGATCGAGGTCATAAACAGATCCTGATCAATAACCGGATGGTCGGTCACGTATTCGTTAATGCTCCAGGTCCCGGTAATAATAGCCAGCTTATCCAACGTATTGATCCCGGAAGCCACGGAAGAAGCCGAGATATCAAAAACGCCGCCGGAAACCGGCGTCCCGGCGCACAAACCGGTCAGCTGCGCCACCTCGTCGGTTATGTAGCCGCAGCAATCGGTGGAGCGTTTAATCGGCGGAAGCTTGTCGCGCAGATCGCCGAGCCCCCACCAGGCCAGCAGCGAGGCGTCATAGTCGCGGTCGCGAACGTTAATCAGGTTGGTTCCTGAGATATCGGTAAGTTCGAGAAAGGCTTCACCGGTCAGGTAAAAACGAATCAGATCTTTGACCATGAAAATGTAGCGCGCTTTGTTCAGCGTTTCCGGCTCGTACTCTTTTAGCCAGGCGAGGAGGGCGACGGGCTGCCCGGCCCAGATGGACTGCATGGTTTTGGGCAAAATATCGCTAACGAACGTCGGCTCGCGGTACCACTTTTCAACCCAGGCCTTAGCCCGGCTGTCGGTGGAGATAATTCCGTTGCGCACCGGGGCACCGGTTTCATCCACCATATACAGCCCGTTGCCGTGGCCGGTTACCGCCACGCCTTTGATTTGGCTGGCGTCGATACCCGACTGCGCGATGGCTTTTTTAATGACTTCAACGTTAGCCGCCCAGAGTTCGTTGATATCGCGCTCGGTATGAAATTCTTTTGGCGTCAGCATTTGCGTTGACTGCGACGCGATAGCGACCACGTTGCCGCTTCGATCGTAAATCGCCGCTTTTGTAACGGTTCCGCCATTATCAATGCCCATGACATAGTGTTCTTTCATTCGCGTGGACTCCTTATGAGTTACCATAATCCGGGTTCGCTGCTGGTAATTCCTTTAAATCCGGCATGGAATATTTTATCTACAAGGTATTTCCGCTTAACAAAGCCTCCGGCGATGAATATCACGTCAAAGCCTTTTAAATTCCGGCTAATCAATTCCAGACACTGGCAGGCATATTCAGCAGGTAAGATCTCAATGGCATCCGGCGGGTTATGCTTAACAATATCGATGGACTGATCCAGCGAACGTGAGTCGATCAGCAGTACCCGAAAGATAGTTAACAATCCCTCTTTTTTTGCATGGCGTAGGGCCGAGAGATTGGAAGAAATAACACCATCAACCTTGTAGTAATTTTTGAGCAGACTAATCCCCGCCTGGTCGGGTTTAAAACCGCCCAATAGCTCCAGGTGAATAAGTACTTTTTTGCCGCTTTGATGACATTTACCAATCAGCGACTGTAAGTTGCCGATATTCGCTTCGGATAACAGTACGTATTCTGATGAACAAGACAGCGCCTGCTCAAAATGTTTATATTTTCTGACGGAAGGAATGATGGTGTTATTTAAGTGCATATTAATACCCGTATGTTTAAACCATGTAGAGGCTGTAAGCATCTTCCGCTGTGGCATTTTCATGGATGATGGCATTCAGACCTGCTACTACTTTTTCTGGCCGTGGGTCCTGCGTAATATTGCGACCCACCGCCACGCCTTTTGCTCCCACCTGCATACAGTGATGAACAAATTTAAAATAGCCGTCGATGCCGGTTTTAGGGCCGCCGAGCGCGAGCACCGGCACTCCGGCGGCTTCGACGATGAGTCTATCGTCTTCGGTACCGGTAAAGCGGGTTTTGATGACATCCGCGCCGAGCTCAACGGCGACGCGGGCCGAGGCGGCGATGATAGCCGGATTATTGGAGTCGTCGCTGGTGACGGGATAGCCATAGGGCAGAGATTCCACTATCAGCGGCATGCTCCAGCGATCGGCCGCCTGCGCCAGCTGCATGGCCATGATATGCGTTTTCTCTTCATTGAACGCGCCGGGGAAGGTCATGCACACCACGCCATCAGCAGCCACTTTCAGCGCATCTTCGATAGAAAAAACAGGGGTGGTATCGGGAACGGTATTATCAAAAATACTCACTGTGCTATCGACGCGTAATACAACGGGAACGCTGTTGAAAATTTCGCGAAAATTTTTCAACATACCCCAGGTCACCAGCGCGCAATCCAGGCCATTTTCGACCAGTACCGGGAGCTGCTTTATCGTATTATCAATACCATTTGTGTTGCTGGAAAAATAGTAGCCATCCAGCGCCAGAGTGACTGATTTACCATCTTTTGCGAAAATTCGGGAGAGACGACGTTCTTTAGACATTGATTAACTCCTGTGAGAGAAAAAAACAAAAAGGCCCTCAGAAACTTTCGTCTCTGAGGGCCTTCGATTCACTTACCCTTTTGATAATCGTTCAGTAAGCCAAACCATTATCAATTAATTTTTCAGCCTTATGGGTAGGGTTTAAATGGCGTTTAATTTAAATCCGTTCCCTTGCTTGAATTAATTACTAGCATGCCTGAGTTCTTTCTGTCTAGCCGTTGTTGATAAACTGAGATGCTTATCACGAATTAGATTTGAGTTTAATCTTATTAGTGCTGGCGCGCTTTGACACTAAAGCCCATTTTTATTGTGCTTATACCGAGAGCAAAGACTCTACCGCCAGCTGCGCCAGCAGCAGCAGAAAGGCGATCAGCGTCAGCCATTTCGCCGGATGCAGCTTGCGCTGCGGAATGGGAGTATTACGCAAACGTACAAACCATTGATTCATTTTCATTATTGACCTCCTGTCCCTGATGTCCATTAGCGAGAAGGGCAAAAATTGAATGCCGATCTAATTGCCTGATATTAATGGATTAGTCGGCAATAACCCATGAATAAATGAAGCTGGTTTAGCTTTCATTCAATAATTGGGACCTAAATCATATCCATAAAAACTAATGATAAGGGTCTGTCGATACGCGCGGTTGCAGACCCTCATCCGGTTTTCCGTTGTTTACAGGCAAGGTCTCTGCTGACTTCGGAGTTCATGGTCCCAGGGCGGGTTAGCTCCTGGCCTGGAAACCGTCACCGCGGCGGCGCGCATCCCCAGATCGACCGCGCGGCAAACCTGCTCACGTGACAGTGTCACTAGCTTCTCTTTTTCAAGAAGCCCGGCCTGCGAGAGGCTGGCGAGAATACCGGCATTCACCGTATCTCCCGCGCCGACGGTATCGGCCACCGCGACGCGAATCGCGGGCACGTGAAGATGAAAATCTGCGGTCCAGGCATCGGCGCCGTCTGCCCCGCGTGTAACCACAATAAGCTTTGGTCCCAGCGCCAGCCAGCGGCGGATGACCTCATGCTCTTCGCCGGGTTCGGCAAACCACGCGAGGTCTTCATCGGAAAGCTTGACGATATCCGCCAGCGCAATCATGCGCCTCATGCGCGCCAGGTGCTTCTGCCGATCCGCGATGAAAATTTCACGGATATTGGGGTCGAGGTACATCACCCGGCGCGGCGCCTCTCGCGCCATCAGCGTTTCATAAACGCTGCCGCACGGCTCCGCGATGAGGCTGATGCAGCCGAACAACACAGCGGCGACATCATCTCCGAGTTCCGGCAGGTCGCTTTCCCTCAGCATTCTGCCGGCGCTATTTTCATCGTAAAAGGTATAGCGGGCCTGACCGCCTACCAGCCTGACGAAGGCCAGCGTGGTTGGCAGCGGCGCGCGGGTTGAGGGCGAATAATCCACGCCGGATGCGTCAAGCGTGTGGCGCAGCATATCGCCCATAAAGTCATCCGATAAACCGGAAAACAGACTGACCGCCATCCCCTGACGGCCCAGGGCGACGGCGGTATTAAATGCCGCTCCGCCGACGCAGGGAGTAAAAGCGGGGTCATTTTCGCGGCTCTGGCAGGGCAGCATGTCGATGAGGGCTTCTCCGCAGCAGAGGATCATCAGTTATCTCCTTTACGTACCGTGACCACCGGCGGGGTTTCCAGCCGATCGGCGATCTGCATCCAGTTTTCGGCGAAGATCCCGCAGGCGGTCTTGATCTCGACGCCGACGGGGAGCTCCGGACACTCATTTTCGCCGTTGCTGCCCCAGTTAACCCATCCGGACTGGCGGCGCTGGACTATCTGAAACGCGCCGGAGGGGCGGGAGGTCCACCAGATCATCGCCCGGCCGCTAGCCGAATCATACTCGACGGTTTTACTGGCCGGCCCGGGGAAGATGGTTTCATCCGCGACGGCGGAAACGTTAACCGGCGAATCGGTCAACAGCCATTCCCGCTCGGTCAGATCGGCCCGAAGATGCGCTCGGGCGCGCACCTGACTCAGCCGTTCGCGAATCTCCGCTTCATCCAGCACGTGCTCCCAGCGACAGAACATCCGCCAGTAGAGATCCCAGTGGGCAGAAGCCATATCGGTGAGCTGTTCGCGGAATTCGGCAAATTTCGGGCTTTGATTTTCCGATGTGGCGACGGTATTGGCCACCATCGCCGCCAGCTCTTCGGCGTAGGGGTCGCCCGCGCGGTAGCGGGTGCCGCCGTAGGCCGCGAAGCGGTCGAACAGCAGGTTTCCCGGACCGCTCTCAAATTCGTCGCCGACGGTGATCTTGTTGGTCACCGAACGGCCGTTGATCACCGTCGAAAAGTCATCCACCCAGTAGCGCCGCTGAAACCACGGCGTGTTCCAGCTAAATTTCCAGTCGATGGCGAAGCGCTTACCGCGCAGCTCCGGTAATAACCCGTCGGGGATCGCGCCGCGCATGCGGTAGTGATGATAGACCGGACCCTGTTCAACGACCTCAATATCAACGACGGTATGCTCCGGCGGGTTAATCAGTCCGTTCTCCGGGGTAAAGAACGGACCGTAAAAACCGCCGATGGCGTTATTCCCCGAAGGAAGCAGTTCGACGCCGTCCTGCAGAGCGCGGAAATGGCGCAGCCCCCATTTTGATGAACCGACGCCCTGGGCGGTTCCCCGACACATTTCCAGATCGAAACAGCCGGTATTGAGGCGCGCAAAACAGTCGCTCTCCCGGCCGGGCAGCGTCTGGATACCGGATATGTCATCGACTTCAGCCGTCGTGAGCGGCCGGTCAAGCCGCATCTTAAGGGTACCGCTGAAGCTGACCGTCGCGATAAAAGCGGTACTGCTTACCGACGATTCATGCTCGAGGCGCTGGCAAAGGATCCGCTCGTCCTCGTCGGTAATGGCCCACCACAGAGGTTCCGCCAGCCTTTCCGGGAGGGTAAACGTAATCGGTTCGCGATCCCGGGGGCCATTCATCGGGTCCGTCAGGGTAATGTGGTATGTCATGGGCGTGTACTCCATCAGATTTTAAGCAAACGAAAACCCGCCGCCGATGCGGCGGATAAACAACGCGTCAGGGAAAGCTAGCGGGGACGGGCGATCTCTTTTTTCCGCCAGAAGGTAAACAGTTCCGGATGCTGCTTCAGTCCGTCAATCGCCACGGCGAGGATGATGACGATGCCTTTGATTAAGAGTTGGGTGAAAAAGGGCACGCTGAGCAGAATCAGACCGGTACTGAGTACGCCAAGTATTATCGAGCCAATCAGGGTGCCGATAATTCGCCCGCGGCCACCGGCGAGGCTGGTGCCTCCCAGGACAACGGCCGCAATGGCGTCCAGCTCATATCCCGTTCCGGCAGTAGGCTGGGCGGAAATCACCCTGGCGGCGAAGATAATGCCCGCCAGACCCGCGCAGACGCCGGCAATCATATACACCGCCGCCAGCACGCGTTTGACCCGTACGCCGGCCAGGCGTGCGGCCTGGGCGTTGCCGCCGACGGCGTAAATGTGACGGCCAAAGCGGGTGCGTTCGAGAATGAACCACGCCAGCAGGTAAACCACCAGCATGATAATGACCGGGATGGGGATCCCAATAAGATAGCCGTTGCCCAGCTCGCGGAAGCTAAGGCTACTCGAAACAATAGGCTGCCCTTCGGTAATGGTGTAGGCCATACCGCGCAGGAAGGTCATTGTCCCGAGGGTGACGATAAACGGCGCGAGGGCGAGATAGGCGGTGAGAACGCCGTTAAGCAGACCGCAGAGCGCGCCAACGCCAACCCCGGCCAGAATCGCCAGCGGCGCGGGGATCCCGGCCATCGCCGCCACCACCGAGACCACGCCGGATACGGCGACGATCGACCCGACGGATAAATCGATACCGCTGGTTAAAATGACGAACGTCATACCCGCCGCCAGAATGGCGTTGACGGAAATCGAACGGGCGATATTCAGCAGATTATCGACGCGGTTAAAGTTTGGCGCGAAGGTCGACATGAGGATCAGCAAAACCAGCAGGACGATTAAGATCCCCACCCGGTCCCACCATTTGGCAAAATCAAACGGCGCTTTGACCGGCAGTTCCGTCACAGGTTTATTGTTGTCCATGGCATTCTCCGGATTGACTGGTAAAGGTTCCTGTTGCGTGCAGCATCACTTCTTCTTCCGTGGCTGAACATGAGGGGAGCTGGTGGACGATTCGCCCGCCGCGCATGACCAGCACGCGGTCGCTGATGCCGATGGCCTCCGGCAAATCGGAAGAGATCACCAGGATGGCTTTGCCGGCGCGAGCGAGCCTGTCTATCAGCTCGTAAATTTCCCTTTTGGCGCCAATATCTACGCCGCGGGTCGGTTCATCGAGGATAAGCAGCCTCGAATCGCGCAGCAGCCAGCGCGCCAGCGCCGCTTTCTGCTGATTTCCGCCGGACAGGGCGCTGACGGGCAGTTCAACCGCGTTTTCCCGCAGCCGCAGCCTGCGCATCTGCTCAAGGACGGCGGCGCGGATGGTTTTGCGTTTAACCACGCCGCCGGCGACAAAGTTATCCAGCGAACTGATATCAATGTTGTGCTCAACCGAATGACCGAGAAACAGTCCCTGGGTTTTACGGTCTTCGGTCACCATTCCAATACCGTCGGCAATAGCGGCGGTGGGGTCTGACGGCTGGCTCTCCCTGCCGGCAAGGCGCACGCTTCCCTGGCTGCGCGGATCGGCGCCGAAGAGCAGGCGGGCAACTTCGGTTCGCCCGGAGCCCACCAGACCGGACATGCTCACCACTTCGCCCGCGCTGACCTCAAAGGAGACCGGGCCGGTCGCACTGCCTGCCAGATCCCGCACTTCCAGCAGGACGTCGCCGGGCGTACGCGGCTCGTGCTGATAGAGATCGACGATTTGCCGGCCGACCATCATGCGCACGATATCGGTGGTTGAGACGTTGCCGAGGTTTTCCGTGCCGATCCACGTGCCGTCGCGGAACACCGTGACCCGGTTTGCCAACTGCCACACCTCTTCCATGCGGTGCGAGATGTAGACCATGCCGACGCCGTCCTGGCGCATCTGCGCGATCAGCCGGTATAGCTGGAGAGTCTCCGCCCGCGACAGGGCGGCGGTCGGCTCATCAAGCACCAGTACTTTCGCGTTTTCACTGACGGCGCGGGCGATCTCCACCATTTGCTGACGCCCGATGCTCAATGACCCGAGCGGCGCCTGCGGGTCGATATCCGCGTTAATTCGATTCAGCTTCTCTTTGGCCTCCCGGTGCATCCGTTTGCGATCGAGAATACCGGCGAAAGAGGTGGGCTCCTGGCCGAGAAACAGGTTTTCCGCCACCGTCATATCCGGCACCGTGTTCAGCTCCTGGTGGATAATGGCGATACCATATTTGCGCGCGTCCCGGGGCGTGCGAATATCAATCGCTTGTCCATCAATAAAAATAACGCCGCTATCGCGCTGCTCGTTGCCGGAGAGGATTTTCATCAGCGTGGATTTACCCGCGCCGTTTTCCCCCATCAGGGCATGGACCTCTCCGGCGAATAAATCAAAGCGTACGTTGTTCAGCGCGAGCGTCGCGCCGTAGCGTTTTGAAATCCCTTCCAGCCTGAGTAAGGGAGGTGATGATATGTCGGCCATTGTCTTTGCCCTCAGGGATGAGCCTGAGGGTCATCCCGTTTGTTGCTGCTTAGAGTGACGATGTGATTACCAGCCCGGATAGCTACCCACGTTATCGCGGGTGACCAGTACGCTCGGGATCAAAACGGTACGGGAGGCGATCGGCTTACCGTCGACCATATCCTGAGCAAGCGATATGGCCTGGCGAACCATTTCTCCCGGGTTTTGCGTCGCGGTGCCGATAAAAGGCGAGCCGCCGCGCTTGAGTTCTTCAACCGCCTCCGGGCTACCGTCGACGCCGGTAACGTTGATCGCGCCCGCTTTGCCCGCCTGTTCAACCGCCAGCACCGCGCCAAGGGCCGAAGGATCGTTCATACCGAAAATACCGGAGACGTCCTGGTTGGCCGTGAGCATATCGGTGGTGACCATCAGGCCCGATGCGCGGTCGTTGCGCGATGCCTGCTGGCCGACAATTTTGATATCCGGGTATTTTTGCGCGACGTTTTTACAGCCTTTAATGCGGTCGATAATGGTCTGAATTGGGGTCCCATCGACCAGCAGCACTTTGCCTTTGCCGCCCATCTGGCTGAACAGGTACTCGCAGGAGGTCTCCCCGGCCTGAATGGCGTTGGTCATGATCGCCGCGTCAGCGCCTTTAGCGGGGGTATCGACTGCGATAACGATAATGCCGGCGGCTTTTGCCCGCTGTATCGCCGGTTCGATCCCGGACTCATCGACGGCGGAAATAATAATGAGATCCACTTTCTGCTGAATAAAAGCGTCAATCTGCGTGTTCTGGTTTGCCAGATCGACCTGCGCATCCTGGACATTAAGGGTTGCGCCGATTTTAGCCGCAGCCTGCTTAGCGTTTCTCTCCATCGCGGAGAAGAACGGGTTGGACATGTCCTGCACCATTAATCCGATACGGGCGATTTTTTTGCTTTCCTGCGGCGCGGCGCTGGCTGCGGGAGCCAAGCCTGTCATGGTGGTGATTACCGCGGCAACCGCGACAGCCAGCCATGCTTTACGAAGTTTGGTCATATTCTGCTCCTTTCATTTTCTTGTGGTACGAGGTACGGCCAGGTGTGGGGATGCCTCAGAAATAATCCCCTGATGTTGTTTTTTAATCGCGACTGAATAATTCAGCCGTTATTTAAAACGCTAAAACGATGAAAGAGTGGCGGCAAAATTGTTTCGCTCGGGTTAGCCGCTTTTTGGCTGGAAGGACAGAACCGCAAGAGCAATGTCTGTCGGCCCGTACAATGCCGTCTGGGCAGCCATCTCAATCGTGTCTTTTTAAGTGTTATAGGCTTTTCTACAGCCGCAGGACTGGCGAATCACCAGCTCGGCGGGAACTTTAAGTTGGGTCTCTATCTCGCCTTTTCCTTCCTGATTAATTAAGCGAATCAGCATCTCTGCCGCCTGCCTGCCGATCTCTTCACTGTTTTCATTGAGCACCGTGAGCGGTGGATTTAACAGCGGCGCCCAGTCGAATTCGTCATAGGCAATAAGGGCCATATCGCCGGGAATGGCTATCTGGCGCTGCTGGAGTTGGTTGAGCGAACCCAGCAGAATAGGGTTGTTCCCGGCAATAAGCACGTCCGGCAGCGCTTCCCCGCGCGCCAGATATTGGCTCAGTTTTTCAGAGGCCGACTGCGCGTCGTTTTCCGTTTCCAGGACTTCAAGCGTGGCGCCGCACTGCTCAGCGGCTTCGCGGATCCCGCGCTCGCGTTCAAAACGCGTGGTCCAGCGGTCCGGGTAGATCAGCAGCAGCCAGTTTTTATAGCCGTGCTGCGCCAGATGGTTCCCCACCAGCAGGCTGGCATGGTAATTGTCGGTGGTGACGCTGGGAAAATTGTGCTCGCCGCGGGGAGGAGAGTCGACAAAGACCACCGGGATATCCCATTTCGCCAGCAGGCTCAGGCTCTCCGGCTGGAGCGTCACCGTCGAAATGATCCCGGCCATCCGCGATTCGATCAGGCGGTTAATCATGCGATCTTCCTGCGCCCGGTCGTAGATCCCGTTTACCGCGATATCGCCAAGCACCACGGTCCACTGCGAAGGCTGCAGCATCTGCTGAATCCCGGACATCAGGTTGAGGTAGTAAGAGTTCGACGCATGGGCCGTAATCACCGCCACCGAGTCTCTGCTCGAACGGCGTAGCGCCTGTGCCGCGCGGTTAGGGACGTAGCCGAGCTCGCGCGCCACTTTTAAAATCAGCTCCCGGCTATCATCAGCTACGCCATCGCCACCGTTAAGCGCGCGTGAGACGGTGAACATTGAAAATCCCGTCGCCTCACTCACGTCCCGCATCGTCGCTTTTCGCATTTTTCGCTCTCTGCATTTATGAAAATTACCCGTGATATAAACGGTTATTTCCTTAACCTAAACGTTTATGAGACAAAACATAAACGTTTAGGTTTGTTTGATCAGTGAGCCGCTTCTCGTTTTGTGAACAGAAGGTAAACAATGCTGTTTATGAATGAATTCTCTGTATTTATTGATTTAATGCATGCCTTTACCCTTAGCCGCTTTGTTACGCTTAGGCCCATTCATTGGCGGTCAGACAGGGTAGTCGTGTTGGAAATCTTTTTTTAACCCACTGAAAAGTATCCTCTAAATATTTTTCACATCGCAAAAATCACGGTCCGTTATCGACGGATCCGCTTTTGTATAGGTTAAAAAAGGTTCACCATGAAAGTCACATGGAACGTCAGCCCCGTGGGCTACCAGCTGATTAGCAAATGCTGCCCCGCCTGTCATGGGCAGCAGGATTTCACCCCATCCGGCGCCTTCCGGGTCAATTCACAAAAAAAGATGCTTGATGTCTGGAGTATCTATCAGTGCGTCCGCTGCGCGTATACCTGGAACATCAGCCTGTTCTCTCGTTTACCGATCAGCAAAATCAATCCGCAGCTCTACGAGCGGCTTATCGCTAACGATAAATCTGCCGTCGAGGCTTATTCTCACGATCTGCTGGTGCTGCGGCGTAATCGCGCGTCGCCGTCAGGATCGCCTGAATTCATGGTCAAGGAGCGCTGGCGAATCAGCCTTGTTCGCGCTTCTCAGGTGAGAGTGGAGGTTACCGTCGCGCGAGCCTTTCAGACCAGCCTGCTATCGGTGCTGCGAAGTCAGCTGTGCCTTAGCGGTAGCGCTGTCCGTAAGCGCCTTGCGTCGGGAGATATCGGCGGCATCACCCTGAAGGCGTTGCGATCGCCCCGGCTGAGGCCGGAGGGATATACGCTTTATATCACCAGGGAGGTTCTCCTCGCCCGCAGGCGCATTCCGTTGTCTGCAGGCCCGGATCGCAGAAGACGATAGCCAATGTCCCCGGATAGTGGTTCTATCCGGGGAGCAGGCTCGCAAAAATGAGTGCGGATTGCCATAAGGGGAAAATTAACCTTGCCTTCATTACTGTGTATTTATACAGTTTGTAGCGGCGGCACGACGAGAATATCGATCGCGACAGCGAAGGGCTTGGCGGATGCCGCGACGGCTAATTCCGTTGACCAGGGAGTGAATGAGATTTATGGATACGCGTAAAGAAGTGTTGTTTGTGCTCATCGAGGAGTATGCCGACTGGGAGTTTGCCCTGCTGGCGCCAGGGCTGCGGCGGGGGTTTGGCATATGGGCGCCGCAGTATGATGTCAGGACCGTTGCCGCGGATGCGGGGCCGGTGATGTCCATTGGCGGGGTCCGTTGCCTGCCGGATTATACCTTCGAGACGATACCCGATGATTACGCCGCGCTGGTGTTGGTGGGCAGTATGAACTGGTGGGGAGAAGAGGCCCGGCGGGTGGTGCCGCTGGTAGAGCAAGCGCAGGCCCGGCAGATCGTGGTTGGCGCGATATGCGATGCTTCGGCATTCCTCGGCGCGCACGGCTTTCTCAATGATGTCGACCACACCTCGAACGGGCTGGCCTACCTGCAGAACAGAGCGGGCCCCGCCTACAGCGGCGCTGCGCGCTACCGAAGCGTGCCTTCGGTTCGCGACGGCAATCTGGTGACCGCCAATGGGGTTGGCTTTGTGGATTTTACCTGCAATATGCTGGCGGCATTAAACGCGACGCAGGCGGGCGAAATCGAAGCGATGCGGGCGGCGTTTACGTCGGGAATGTTTACTGAAGGCTGAGTCAGAAACGACCGCTGCTGTACGGCAACGGGCTGAAACAAAATGCCTTTCTCGTGGGCGCGCCGTGAATGACCGGTGAGCGCCGAAGGTGAAACAGGCGGCACGAGCCCTGCGCGATGTTCAGCAACGCGCAGGGTTTCGCCATGCGCGAACCCTGCCTTAACCTCCCGTTCTGCGGGCTTAGCCTGCGTTTGCGTAATACACAAACGCCAGCTTATTGCCGTCCGGATCTCTGACGTAGGCGCTGTGGAAGCCCTCACCGTACTGCGGACGGTGTCCAGGGGCGCCTTCATCAGTTCCCCCGAGGTTCAGCGCCAGCTGATGCAGCTGCTGAATATGATCAACTGAACGAGCGTTCAGCGCTACCATCACGCCGTTACCCGTCGTCGCCTGCTGCTGGTTAAACGGTCTGCCAACGCACAGTCCGATGGTGCTGTTTCCGCTGAATGTCCCCCACGATGCGCCTTCATCGCTCCGACCGCTCTGGGGATGCCCCAGCATTGCCATCAGCGGGTCGTAAAAACGCAGCGCGCGCGGCAGATCGTTGGTGCCGAGCATGATGTAAGAAAACATGGCTCCTCCTCATAGTTGGTCTGAAGGTCGATGCCAATCTAGCAGCAAGGAGGAGGCCATGCAGGCCGGGGGGCTAAAAATCATACCTTCATCGCGATTATTCCGCGATTTTGCCCGTGCGCGAGCTGGCGACTCAGCTCAGGTCGTGCAGATCTTTCTCGTTTGGCGGCAGCAACGCTATATCGTGGAAATTAACCCGTAGTCCGCTACGCTGCGGCGTGCAGCACATGACGCCGATCTTCACCGCTCCGCTGGGAAAAGGGCACAGCCGCAGCAGCGGCCACTGACGGCCATCCGTAGAGTACTGCAGGCGCAGCGCTTCCCCCCGACGGGTCAGACGCAGCCAAAATTCGCCGGGGTCGCCCGGGAAAACACCGGTCGCCCAGTCTGATTTCCCCTGCGTCAATACGCTGCCGATAGCGGGCGCGCCGTCATTGTACTCAATACCGGCCTTGAGCCAGCGTTGCGCGTCCTGCATAAGCAGGATCCCCGCCTGGTCATACAGGGTGCTGAAGTCGGCGCGGACCCGCACCTGAAAGGTGAAATCCGCTGCGGCCTCCGTCGCGTAGATATGGCCGGAGAAGCGCTCAAATCCGTACCAGGTTTCGCGCCAGAAGTCGGTTTGCGCATCGGTGACTACGCGGAGTACGCCGTCCTCTTCCGACCATGTCGCGGGTTCGTTAATCCAGTGAAATACCTGATGCATTAGGCCTCCTGTGTTTGCTGAATAAGCGTTAAAAAGCGCAGCGTGTCCTCGTCTGCCTGCTGAGCGAGGCGCGCGTCCCATGCCGGGCTGTCGGCATCGCAAAAACCGTGCAGCGCATTGAACATCCGGCAGGTCACGGAGGGAATTTTCTCCAGCTCGTTTTGCATGACGCGGGGATCGAACGCCGGTTCATCGCGGGCGATGATAACAAGCGTCGGGCAGGGGGGCGCAACGTCGCTGTACAGGCGGATCCGCGATCCATAATGGCACACCGCGGCGTCGCAGAGCCCGCTCCTGGCGGCCAGCCAGGCTAAAGTGGCGCCCACGCTGTAGCCGATAAGAATTAGCGTGCCGTATTTCGCTCTAAGCTCGGCCAGCAGCGACACAATGGCGGCGGTATCAAATCCGACGTTATCGGAAAAGTGGCGCCAGGCCTCGTCCTGCTGGTCATAAGCAAAAGGCGCAGAGTGGGGAAAAAGCGCGGGCGTAAAGACAGCGTAACCGCGGCTTCTCCAGGTCGCGGCGGTTCGCTGAATATGCGCGTTGAGGCCATAGATTTCATGCAGCAGGACGATGGCTTTATCGCAATCAGGTAACATAAACGCGCCTCTGGCGGACAAAATAGGGTTTATTACCGGTCGGATGGACAGTTTATCAGGGCTGAAGCCTGTAGTATAAACCTACCGCCCGGCAGGTTGCTCGTGCATTAAGGTCTTTGATTTTCCTTCGCGGACGATCGCCACGATGCGGCATGACATCAAGGTACCGTTATTTTTTTAGCTTATCTTTTACCCCGTTAGCGAGGCCGTATGAATGTGAACCGTGCCGATATGGCCGACCTTATCTATTTTTGCGCCATCGCGCGCCATCATAGTTTTAGTAAGGCTGCCGTCGAACTTGGGGTGAGCGCCTCGACCCTAAGCCACGCCCTGAAGGGGTTTGAGGCGCGGCTGGGCGTACGCCTGCTGAACCGCACGAGCAAAAGCGTCACCCTGACGGCGGCAGGCGAGAGCCTGGCCAGCGCGGTAAGCGAGCCGGTCGCCTCCATCGATGCCGCGATGGAACAGCTCAACCAGTTCCGCGATTCGCCGGCGGGGCATATTCGGCTTAACGTCGCCGTTGAGGCCGCCACGCTGCTGCTGGCTCCGGTACTGCCGGTTTTTGCCGAACGTTATCCCGATATTGAGCTGGATATCGTGGCCAGCAATCGCATTGTCGACGTCACGGAACAGCGCTTCGACGCCGGGATCCGCTATGGCGGAACCGTGCCGGAAGATATGGTGGCGCAGCGCCTGTCCGCCGATGTGCGCTGGGTGGTCGCGGCGTCGCCGGAATATCTTGCCCGCTTTGGCGAACCCCGGCATCCCAACGATCTTCACCAGCACCGCTGCGTCAGCAATCGTCTGGGAAACAACCGGATTTATAAATGGGAGTTTGAACGCGGCGAAGAGCAGCTCACCGTCAAAGTGCCGCCGCTGTTAACGGTCGATCTGGCGGAGACGGGCGTAGTGGCCATTCTGCAGGGGTTCGGCCTGATGTACCTGCCGGAACCGCTGATAGCAGAGCACGTCAGCGCCGGGCGCCTGCGTCTGGTGCTGACCGACTGGGCCTCATACGGACCGGGATTCTATATCTATTACTCCAGCCGTCATCAGCTTCCCACCGGGCTGCGCCTGTTAATCTCCCTTGTGCGGGAAATGAAGCCGCTCGGTCTGTAGCCCGATTGATGAAAATAACTCACAGCCCCATTCGATAGCGAGGGCTGGCTCCTTCTTATTCCGCGCCTTAACCTGTGGCAAAAGAGAAGGAGAGCTTGATGAACTATTCGCACCGCTGTATTCCCGGTCTGTTCTGGCTTTTGGCCGTCACCGCGTTTCTGTTTAGCTTTACCCCTACCAGCCGTGCCGCCGAGGCTAACACGCTGGTTATTGTCTCCCATCCTTATCCTGAACAATCGGTCATGACCAAAGGTCTGGAGGAGGCTGCGCGAAGCGTGCCCGGCGTGACCGTACGCAATCTCGAGGCGCTTTACGGCTTTGACAGCCGAAACATCAATGCCGATGAAGAGCGACGGCTTATGCGGGAACACGCGCGCGTCGTTTTTATTTTCCCGACCCACTGGTTCAACATCACGCCGATGATGAAGGCCTGGCTGAACAATACCTGGGGTAGCGTGGGGCCGGGGATATGGCAGGGCAAAGAGATGATGATCGTGACGACGGCCGCGGGAGGTGAATCCACCTACGGCGAGTCCGGGCGGATCGGCGTCAGCCTGGCCGACGTCTTTACGCCGATGAAGGCCAGCGCGCTGCATGCGGGCATGACCTGGCTTCCCCCGCTGGCTTTTGAGAATGCCAGCCGCCGCCGGCTTCCTGAGTACCAGCGCCAGCTGGTGGAAAGGTTGACGAATTAATATGCCGATGAGGAATTTATCGTGAAAGCTTTTATTACCGCTGCCGCCATGTCGTTGATGCTGGGCGCTCCCGTCCTGGCTGAAGAAAAAAGAGGTGAAAAAATGGCTCTATTTAGCCCAACCCAGTTGTCCGTTGAAGATGTTCAATCCGTCGCGCCCGCGCTTGCCCGTTTCGGCAGCGAGGTGCTGACAGAGGATCTCTGGGCGCGAAATGAACTCTCGCGCCGCGATCGCAGCATCGTGACCGTAGCGATCCTTATCGCCCGTCACCAGCCCGCGGAGCTAAAACATTACGTTGACGTTGCCCTGGATAACGGGGTCACAGCGGCTGAAATCTCCGAGATCGTTACTCATCTGGCTTTTTATTCCGGCTGGCCTAACGCGATGTCCGCCGTTGCGGTGACGAAAGATATTTTTATCGCGCGCGGTATTGGCCGCGAGCAGCTGGCTTCGGCGTCCCCGGAGCTGCTTCCTCTTAATCAGGCGATGGAAAAGCAGCGCTCAACAACGGTAGAGCAGAACGTCGGCGCGATTTCCCCCGGGCTGGTGAAGTTCACAACGCAACCGCTGTTTCTTGACCTGTGGCAGCGCCCGGGGCTGAAGCCGCGCGACCGCAGCCTGGTGACGGTCAGCGCGCTGATTGCCGCCGGGCAAAGCGCGCAAATTGGCTACCACCTTAACCGGGCGATGGATAACGGCCTCACCGCGGAAGAGGCGGGAGAGGTCGTTGCGCATGCCGCTTTCTATGCCGGCTGGCCAAACGCCTTTTCGGCGGTAGCGGTGGTCAGTGAAGTCCTGCGCGCTCGCGGCCTGGCAGGGTGAGCGGATGTTCAACTCTCTTAGCGCCACGCTAATCATTTTTATGGCAACAACGGGCGCGGCATTCTCTGCCGGGCAGGAGAACGGAGTGAAGATTCAGTTTGCGTTTAACGCAACGACGGTAGTCGGTTTGCTGGATGAGAGCGCAGCGGCTAATGAGTTCCTGGCACAGCTGCCGATGACGGTGAAGCTTGAGGATTATGGTTCCACGGAAAAAATCGCCTGGCTGCCGGCTAAGTTGCGCCAGGCGGATCCTGGCGCATCGCTAACCCCACGGCGCGGCGACATCGCCTATTACGCGCCGTGGGGCAATCTGGCCATTTTTCGCGAGGATTTTCGCCAATCGTCCGGGCTGATAAAGCTTGGCCGGGTGGTCGAGGGGCTTAAATCGCTTGACCAGCCGGGCACAGCGACGGTGACCATCAGCCGGTATGTTGAGTAGGCATAGCGCGTTAAATAAACAGATCGTTATTTCACTTCAGCATGATGAATGAAACTGTCCAGGCTCTGGACAGTTTCATTGCGTTGCGATATCCCATTCTGCCGTAGCCATTGCCGCCCGCTGAGGATTATCTGCCAACCGCGCCTCCCGCATCGGCGAAAATCATCTACACTTTTCCAGCCAGGTCGTTTTCAAACCTAACGAGACACTATCGTCATCGGACAGAACATCCAGCCTTTACCCCCGACTAACTGCAGGCGTCAGGCCCGCAGCCTTGTTTTCTCAATAGAGGAGTTTGTAACATGGCATTTGTGACAACCAAAGACGGCGTCAATATTTTCTTTAAAGACTGGGGCCCGAAGGAGGCGCAGCCGATCGTATTTCATCACGGCTGGCCGTTGAGCGCCGATGATTGGGATAACCAGATGCTGTTTTTCCTGGCAGAAGGCTTCCGGGTGATTGCGATTGACCGACGCGGTCACGGTCGTTCCGATCAGGTAAGTGAAGGTCATGATATGGACCATTATGCCGCCGATGCTTCGGCGGTGGCGGAACATCTGGATCTGCATAACGCCGTGCATATCGGCCATTCTACCGGCGGCGGGCAGGTTGCGCGCTACGTTGCGCAGTATGGTCAGCCGCAGGGGCGTGTGGCCAAAGCGGTGCTGATCAGCGCGGTTCCGCCGCTGATGGTAAAAACGGAGAGTAATCCTGGCGGTACGCCAATCGAGGTATTTGATGGTTTTCGCAAAGCGCTGGCCGCCAACCGCTCACAGTTTTATCTCGACGTGGCGTCCGGGCCGTTCTACGGCTTTAACCGCGATGGCGCGGAGGTGTCGCAGGGCACCATTCAGAACTGGTGGCGTCAGGGAATGACCGGCAGCGCGAAGGCGCATTATGATGGGATTAAGGCGTTTTCTGAAACGGACCAGACCGAGGATTTAAAAGCCATTACGCTACCGGTGCTGGTGATGCAGGGCGATGACGATCAGGTTGTGCCTTATCAAAACGCCGCCATTCTGCAGGATAAGCTGCTGCCGAACAGCCAGCTAAAAATTTACCCCGGCTTTCCGCACGGTATGCATACCTCGCACGCCGATGTCATTAACGCCGATCTGCTGGCGTTTATCCGCGCGTAGCTGCGGGATAAGAAAGGCCGCCATCCGGCGGCCTTATCACACACTTCAGGCCTGATTCAGGCTTTCATGCTGGAGGATTTTCAGCATTTCATCCTTCAACAGAAGTTTTTCTTTCTTCATATGTACGAGCTCGAGACTGTATCCTTTGCCATCGACTCCTTCTATGCGGGAAATGTCGTGATCGAGTGCATTATGTTTTTCGAATAGCGACTGAAAGCGCGGGTGCGTGGTTTTCAATCGAGAAATTAGCTCTCTGTATTCTGGAAACATGTACCTTCCTTGTTGATGGTGATAAGTGTGTACGCTGACACACACATTCAGATTACCCATATGAATAAAATGGTAATGAGAACGAAGTCGCGTTTATGTTACATACCCATTGAATCTCAGGGGCCGGAAGCGGCCTGGAGGCATAGATGACAGTTGAAGAACCCACCATTGCGCTGATAGGCCCGGGCGCAATTGGTACCACCATCGCCGCTGCGCTGCACGAGGTTGGCCGTACGCCTCTGGTATGCGGTCGCCGCGCGCACCCGCAGCTGTCGCTGCGTTTCGATGGCGGGAAGATTGTGGTGCCGGGGCCCGTCGTGACGGAACCGGCATCGGTCGTCGCGCCGTTCGACCTGGTCTTTGTGGCGGTAAAAGCGACGCAAATTACGGCGATTGCGCCGTGGTTGAAAGCGCTATGCCACGATCGCACGGTTGTCTGCGTGCTCCAGAACGGCGTTGAACAAAAGACGCAGTTCGCACCGTACGTAGCGGAAGCGACCGTGCTGCCATCGGTCGTCTGGTTCCCGGCGCAGCGTGAACCCGAGGCGTCAGTCTGGCTGCGGGCGAAACCGCGGCTGACGCTGCCCGATGTCCAGGGGGCTGAACGGGTGAAGCATGCGCTACGGGACACCCGCTGTGAAGTGGACGTTAGCGCTGATTTCCTCTCCGTTGCGTGGCGGAAACTGCTGCAAAATGCGGTCGCTGGTCTGATGGTGCTGACGGGGAGGCGGGCAGGGATGTTTGCCCGCGAAGATATCACGGCGCTGGCTTTAGCCTATCTGCAGGAGGGGCTGACGGTGGCGCGCGCCGCAGGCGCCAGCCTGGGCGACGGCGTGCCGCAGGAAATTCTCGCCGGTTTCCATCGCGCGCCCCCGGATTTAAGCACTTCAATACTTACGGATCGCGAGGCCGGGCTGCCGCTGGAGTGGGATATTCGCAACGGGGTCGTGCAGCGATATGGTCGTATTCACCATATCCCCACGCCGCTCAGCGATGTGATTGTGCCGCTGCTGGCCGCCGCCAGCGACGGCCCGGGCTAAAGGCGCGGGACACTACCGTGATAACGTTTCCCGGGATCAGATTGATTCCGCCAGCCGGTCGACAACCACGTTGCCGCTATTATCAAACTGGGTGATGCGGTAATTCACGCAATAGGAACGACGGGTGGTAAATTGATTGAATAACGCCACCCGGCCTTTTTTATCGCCATTTTTATTCACAATAATCCATTCGGTGACGTCCGTTGAATTAACTTTATCGCTGCTGGCGTCCTGTTGTTCGACCAGACGATCCTCTTTTTCTACCTTCAAAAAATCACGTAACATTTATTTATCTCCACTCATCATTGTTTTTAACAATACTCTTTTTATCGATTCATTCAATTAAACATTTTAATCAATGATATTGATTATTAGCCTGAGATGAAATGTGCTGATGATATATTTAACTTATTGTTTATAATAAATAAAATTCGTCACGACCTTGTGGGGAATGCATTTTTTTCCATAAGCAGCGGTATTCCCTTTGAAGAGTTTATATGTGACAACGTCACTTTATCGTCCCCGGCACGATCCTCTTACAGATATTATTTCTGTTGCCTGAAAGTCACCGGTGTACTGCGCCGTTATCGCGTTTTAAATATCTACCGCCCTCACAGATAGAAATTTTATATGACCGATGCGAACTTGATCACTTGACTGGTCAAGTGGGGCGGGCCTATGTTGAAAGCACCTTCTTATCCGTTCCGGGGAGTAAGTAACATGGGCATCATTCGAACGTTAAACGGGGATATTTCCGCTCATCAGCTGGGTGTCACCTACAGCCACGACCATATCTACTGTATTCCGCCCTATTGGGCCGAGCGTCAGGATGACGATCTGTTACTCGACGATCCACAGGCATCAGAGCGTGAATTAAGCGATTTTCGTGAGGCGGGCGGCCGCGCCATCTATGACGCCACCGCGCCGGACTATGGTCGTCAGGCCGCAGCCGTCGCCGCCATGGCGCAGCGCCAGCAGCTGCACATCATCGCCACCGCCGGTTTCAACAAAGGTTTTCTCTGGAGCAGCAAGCGGCCAGGCTCAGCGCAGACTTTTGCCGAGTGGATCGAACATTCAGAGATTGATGAACTGGTTGAGCACGTCTGTCGCGAGGTCACAGAGGGAATAGAGGGCACCGCGCATCGGGCCGGCGTGGTGAAGTGCGGCACCGGCTACAACACCATTTCCCCGCTGGAAGAAAAAACCATGGAGGTGATCGTTCGCGCCCAGCAGCGCACCGGCGCGCCAATGCACAGCCATACGGAAATGGGGACGATGGGACTCGAGCAGGCGCGGATCTTCAAAAAATGGGGGCTGGATTTATCCCGCTTATGTTTTGCCCATATGGATCGCAACCCCGATCCCTGGCTGCACCGTCAGATCGCCAACACCGGGGCGTTTCTCTCTTTCGACGGTATCAGCCGCATCAAATACCACCCTGAGCATATCCGCACCCAGGCCATCCTGGCGCTGTGCCAGCGGGGTTATCAAAAACAGATCTTAATCGGCGGTGATTTTGCCCGTAAATCAATGAGCGCGCACTACGGCAAGGGGGGGCTGGGGCTGAAGTTCATCCTTAACGACTGGCGGCCAAGGTTCCTTGAAGAGGCGCGGGAAGCCGGATTTGACGGCGAAGCGCTGCTGCACGATTTTTTCGTCGACAACCCGGCTCGTTACCTCGCTTTTGCCTGAGGAGGCGTGATGAAGCTGCATCATTTAAACGAACGCGAGGCCAGGCGGGCGCTACAAAAGGCGCGGATAGCCTTATTGCCGCTCGGCGCCGTCGAACCGCACGGCGACCACCTGCCGCTGGATACCGATAACCTGCTGGCCGAGCGGTTCTGCGCGCTGCTTGATGACCAACTGGGCGAGTGCGCCCTGAGCCTGCCGGTCGTTTCCTACAGCCAGGTCTGGTCCCTGCGCGGCCACGCGGGCGCGATTGATATCGGTAATGAGCGGCTGACCTCGCTGCTGGTGTCGCTGGCGGAAAACATGGCCAGCTACGGTATCACCACCACGGCGGTGATTAACGCGCATTACGGTAATTTCGACGCCATTAAAGCCGCTTCCCGTCAGCTTAAGGAGCAGGGCATCACGCTACTTGGCTACAGCTGGGCGGGGATGGATGAGGAGGTAAAAAAGCGGCAAACCTCGGCGGTGGCTTATCCCGGTTATATGCATGCCGACGAAGTCGAGACCTCATTGATGCTGGCGCTGGCGCCGGAATTCGTCAACATGACAAAAGCTCGGCAACACTATCCTGATTTTCCGCAGAATTTTCGTTATCAGCCGATACCCTGGACCGCGTTCTCTGATTATGCGGTGCTGGGCGATCCGACTGCCGCCAGCGAAGAGAAAGGGCGCGCGTTTGTCCAACGGGCGCTGGAGACCACGCTGGTTTCCATCCGCCAGCATTTAGCGCAAGGAGCCTCTCATGATTGAGCGTCAGGCAATAAACGTCGACTGTGCGGCCAACAGCCCGGAAGAGGCCATCCGCGAGGCGGGGAACGCGCTGTGCCGCGCGGGAGCCTGCAGCCCGCAATACGTCCAGGCAATGGTCGATAGCTACCGCGAGCTGGGCCCCTATTTTGTCATTGCCCCCGGGCTGGCCCTGCCGCATGCCCGCCCGGAACAGGGGGCGATGAAAGCGCAGATCAGCGCGATCAGGCTGCGCGAACCGCTGGCGTTTGGTCATGCGGAAAACGATCCGGTGCAGGTGGTGCTGGGCCTGTCGGCAACCAGCAGCGATGCGCATATCCGCCTTATCCAGCATATCGTCACCGTACTCAGCGATGAAAATAACCTGCATACCCTGATGCATTCTCGCGACCCAGAACAACTTTATCGGCTGTTAGCCAGCGGCTCGCAGCGTTTGTAGCGTGATTAACACGGAGTGAATAGCGATGAAAATTCTGACAGTCTGTGGTTTAGGTATGGGCTCCAGCCTGATTTTAAAAATGAACGTTGAGGCGGTGTTAAAACAGCACGGGATTCAGGCCTCCGTGGAACATATGGATGTCTCTTCCGCCGCGTCGGCCAACGCCGATGTGGTGATAACCAACGCGGAACTGGTAGATAACCTTAAGCATCTGTCCTGCCCGGTGGTGGTGGTGAACAACTATATCGACAACGCGGAAATCACCGCGGCGCTGACGCAGGCGAACATTCTGCCCGCGGGAGAGCCATCATGAGCGAGTTTCTTGGCGTACTGCGCTGGATAACCATCAATATCTTTGGTGAAGCGTCGATTTTAATTGGCCTGATTGTCTTGCTCGGCCTGGTGCTGCAAAAGAAATCGCTGGCGGATATTGTGTCCGGCACGCTGAAGGGGATCCTGGGCTTTCTGATCATCGGCGCGGGGGCCGGGATTATCGTCTCCGCGCTGTTGATATTTCAACCGATCTGGACCGAAGTCTTCGGGCTGAGCTCGATGAACCTGACCAATATTATCGGCCAGGCGCGCTTCAGCGAACGCTACGGCAGCAGCGTGACCATCGCCATTGCCGGCGGATTCGCCATTAATTTGCTGCTGGCCCGGCTGACGCGCTTTAAGTACATCTACCTGACCGGACATATGATGTTCTGGACCACGATGATCTTTGCCGGAGTGATGGTGAACACCGCGCCCGCTATTTCCGCAGTACAGCTGACGCTGATGCTGACGGTTATTATGGGCGTGTACTGGACCTTACAGCCCGCGCTGGTTCAGCCCTGGGTGCGGAAAATCACCGGTAACGACAACGTGGCCCTGGGGCATACTTCCGCCTCGGTCGCGCTGCTGGGGGCGATTTTCGGCCAGATATTTGCCCGCAACAAAATCAGCTCCGAGGATATTAAAGTTCCTAAAAAGCTCGGTTTTTTGCGCGATTCCAACGTAGTGACCGCGTTAACCATGGCGCTGTTGTTCTTTATTGGCACCTTTATTCTGCAGATAAAAGGTACGCCGAAAGCCGCGGAGATCCTGGCGCAATCCGGCGATCTGAGCTTCTACATTTATGCCCTCAAACAATCGCTGATGTTTACCGGCGGCATCGCCGTGGTGCTGCTCGGCGTACGGATGTTTATTGGCGAAATGGTGCCGGCGTTTAACGGCATCGGCTCGCGGCTGGTCCCCGGCGCAAAACCGGCGCTCGACTGCCCGATACTGTTCAACTTTGCGCCAAACGCGGTGGTGCTGGGGTTTGTCGGCGCGTTTGTTGGCTCGCTGCTGTGGCTGACCCTGATAGGCCGCTATACCGGCTACGTCTTTATTCCCAGCATGATCGTGATTTTCTTTCACGCCGGGACGGCGGGGGTCTTCGGCAATATTACCGGAGGCTATAAAGGCGCGCTGCTGGCGGGGTTTATCACCTCCACCGTGGTCGCCTGGGGGCAGTATTTCTGCGTCACCGGCTTTATCGACAGCACGATCCCGGATACCGCGCTGTGGGCGGGCGACAGCGATATGTTTGTCCTCGCGCCGGTCATTCATCTTTTAACCCGCATGCTGACGTTCTGATATCGGGAGGAAGTCTATGAGTCAGGCACTGAAACAGTACTACAGCCAGATCCGCCAGAAGCTGGCGTTGCTTGAGCAGCGCCCCGATGATCTCACCCGGGCGGCGGAAACCATGACCGCAAGCATTCTGGCCCAGCGCAACATCTTTGTCTTTGGCGCCAGCCACGCAGGAATTCTGGCGGAGGAGATGAGCTATCGGGCGGGCGGCCTGGCCATTATCAATCCGCTTTTCACGCCTGCGCTGATGCTTAACGTCAGGCCATTAACTCTCACCAGCGCGGTGGAAAATGTGGAAAATCTCGGCCGGGTACTGGTGGAGCAGTCGCCGCTAAGGGCTGACGATACGCTGCTGATCCACTCGGTTTCCGGGCGGAATGCCATTACCATTGACGTCGCGCTGGCGGCGAAAGCCTGCGGCGCAAAAGTTATCGCGATTACCAGCCTGGCGACGGCGGCGCGCGTGACCTCTCGCCACTCCAGCGGCAAACTGCTGGTGGATATTGCCGATATCACCATTGATAACCACTGCGAGTATGGCGATGCGGCGGTGAGCCTGCCGGGGATGGCGCAGAAAGCCGCGCCGCTCTCTACCATCATGGGCGCGGCTATCGCCAACAGCCTGGTATTACGTATTTGCGAAATCATGTTGGAAAATGCGCGCACGCCGCCCATTCTCGCCAGCGCAAACATAGACGGTAATCAGGCGATAAATCAGGATATACTGAGCGCTTACAGGAGCCAGATACACTACCTCTGAGTTGGAGCACAAGTATGTTTGAGTCGGATGGACTCCCTCTCTATTTAAGGATAAAAGACGTTATCCTGCAGCGGATCCTCTCTTTTACCTATGACGATAAGCTCCCGGGCGAACTGCTGCTCGCCGGGGAGTTCAAGGTCGCGCGCGGCACCATTAAACAGGCGATAGATTCGCTGGCCAGTATTGGCATGGTGTACCGCGAGCAGGGTAAAGGGACGTTTATCAACCGCGATGCACTGCAGAAATACTACACCGACCTCCCGGACGTACTGACGAGCTTTGCTGAGCCCGGTGAGATAGCCGTAGAAGTACTGTCGCTGATTTCGACTATGGCCGACCGCCAGGTGGCGGAGCAAATGGGGCTGGATTTAGGCTGTCAGCTGATGCGTCTGGAACGGTTGTTAGTGCAGGGCGATCGGCCGGTTGGCCATGTGCTGACGTGGCTTAATGGCCGTATTTACAACGATCTCAGCCACGTGGACGGCAGCCGATCGCTATACAAGCAGCTGCGGGAAACGTTCGGCTACTCGCCGGCCAACGCCACGGAGCGCTATACGCCGGTGTGCTGCGATAGCCGCACGGCGGGATTGTTAAATATCACACCGGGAGCGCCGCTGTTTCGCATTGAACGGGTGGCCCGCGATCTGGATGATGTGGTGCTTGAATACAGCGTCACGCATACCCTTGACGCCAGCCTGTCGCTGCAAATCGCCACCAGCCAGAGCAGCATGAGCCAGCAGTGGGCCTGCACCATCGAAAAAGGGCGTTAATCCGCCTCCCAGGCGAGAATATCGGCTGGCAGATTTTTGCCAGCGTATCGAAGCGCGAGGAAGAGGCGAAAAACTGAATCGTAGGTTGCTCGCGCGACGCCGGCTGACGGTTAAAAGCATGCTGTTTCAGGGGATAACGCGTGCGGCTCTCAGCTGCGCGAACAGGCGGAAAAACATGTCGTCGGTGGCCTGCATGTCCGTGAAGCCCGCCCGGCGCAGTTTGCTGCCATCGCCAAACATGTCGTAGTTCCAGCTAAAGACGAAATCGGCAAACGTACCGTCGTTCAGCCGTAAAATATCCGCCTCCACCAGATCCTGCCCGGCCAGTTCGCGCCACTGCGCGCGGTAATCGACAAACAGCTGGTGAAAGGAGAGCCTGACCGGCGGCGCGGAAGGCAGTTCAAACCAGTCCGCGATGCGCGGCCACAGCTCGCACCAGCGCCAGAGGTCGCCGTTATTGACGTTGAACGCCTGATTTTCCGCCTGCGGCGAGGTGGCGGCCCACAGCGTGGCCTCCGCCAGCAATCCGCCGTCAGTATGATCGACGATACTGCGCCAGGTTTGTTCCGAGCCGGGGAAGCGCAGCGGTAAATTCTGCGCCCGACACAGCGAGGCGTAGAGCGCGATGCTCAGCGCGAGATTCATGGCGTTGCCGGGCACCGTGCTGCCGACCACGCCCGGCCTGAGCGCACTCCAGCGCCACGTTTTTCCGCGCTGGAACTGGCTGAGCCACGTGAGCTGAGCGGCATTAAATTCGGCCCCGGGTACGCCGGGATCGCTTTCTCGCGCCGGGGTTTTGAACGGACCAAGATGCGCGCCATAAACTTTATATCCCTGCATCAGGCTTACCGTGCGCAGCGGTGAGGTTTTCTCGATGTTGCTGACCAGATTGCGCAGCATGGCGACGTTCGGTTCAACCATTTCCGTCCAGTTCGCCGCGTTCAACCATGCGCTGTAAAAAATGTGGGTGATGCCGTTGAGCGATTGCAGTTTCTGCGCGCTGTCCCGCGCATCGAGTAAATCGACGTTAATAACGGGAATGTCATCCGGGTGAGGCGAGGCATGGCGGCTGAGGCCAATGACCTCCCACCGATGGCGCAACAGCGTTTTCACTAGCTGTCTGCCTACAATGCCGCTGGCGCCGGCGACCAGCGCGATCCTGGGTTGCGGTTTCTTATTCACGTTGCTTCTCCAAAGGGGGGACGGAGGCAGTGTGATATATTATTTTTTTCACGCATATCCCATAAATTCGATGGTACTTATAAGAAGAATCATTAAATGAATAATAAGCTCAACGCCATTGCCACCTTTCTGCGCGTCGTCGAAGCGGGATCTTTTTCGGCGGCGGCCCGCCAGTGCGGGATGAAACAATCCGCAGTCAGCCAGCAGATCGCGGCGCTGGAGGAGGAGCTCGGGGTGGTCTTGCTGCATCGAACGACGCGGGCGATGGCGTTGACCGAGCAGGGGGAAAGCTACCGGCGCGATATGCAGCTTTTGCTGGAAGCGATGCGCGACGCTGAAAGGCGCTTAAACCCCAGCGAGAGTCAGCGGCAAGGCAGGGTACATGTGCAGCTACCGAGCGGCCTGGGACAGATCTTTTTGCCGCACCTGCTGGCGCTGCAGAAAATGACCCCCGGACTGCATCTGACGCTTTCACTTGATGACCGCATTGCCGATCTGGTTACTGAAGGGGTGGATGTCGCGCTGCGGTTAAGCAGTGAACCGCCTCAAGGGCATGCGGCGCGCGTGCTGGCGCGTATTGAAACCGCGCTATTCGCCGCCCCGGGTTTTAAAGAACTGCATTGCGTGAGCGAATTGGCTGCCCATCCGCACGTACGTTTCAGCGGCATCGCGCAGGACGCGCCGCTGCGGCTGGTCTCGGGTGATAAAACGGTCGATGTGAAAGTCAATACCGTGTTTCGGGCTAACACCAGCGAAGCGCTGCTGCAGGCGCTGGAGTCCGGTATTGGTATCGGTGGCATGCAGTTGCCCCTCGCGGCCAACGCTTTACAATCCGCCAGGCTGGTGCCGGTCTTACCCGCCTGGCGATTACCCGATCGCTTCCTCTATGCGGTTTACCCTGACGCCCGCTTTATTCCGCAGCGGGTCAGAAGCATTATCAGCGTGATTGAGCAATTACTGCCCAAGATAACGGGGAGTCGCTAAAAACGGGGGGATCTCTTCTTGCGCGATAGGGAGTAGAGTGGCCTGTGTTGTTGCTGAAAAAGGCGTCTTTACGATGAATCCCTATGAAAAAATGTACCGCCAGCTGCTGGAAAATGGTGCCATCGCCTGGGCTGGCGAGGGTTACTTAAGGGCAAAGAAACAACAGGAGCGGGTGTTTAGCTGGCTTGATTTACAGCAGTACTTTCCCCAACCCGGAGCGCCAGTCCTTGAGCTGGGGTGCGGGAATGGCGCCATGGCAGCGCAGTACTTTGCTGAACGAGGCTATTCCGTGTGGGGGATGGATTTGTCCGCAACCGCGATCCGCTGGGCAGAAAATCGTTTTCAGCAAGCGGGGCTGGCGGCTCAATTTTTTGTCGGGGATGTCTGCCATATTCATCAGTGCCAGGATGCGACGTTTGAGCTCATTATCGATGGCAGCTGTACGCATTGCCTGATTGACGAAGCTCGCCACCTTTGCTTTACCGAAGTCAGAAGATTGCTCAGGCCGGGAGGACGGTTTGTCGTCGGTTCGATGTGCGGAACCCCTCGCCACCCGGAAGACGTGGCCGCTTACGATCCCATTCGCCATCATTTATTTAAAGAGGGTCAACCCTGGCGTACGCTGCGACCGCTCCAGGCTCTCCTGGACGAGATCCGCGATGAACATTTTGATGTGCTTGAGGTGAACGTCAATGAGAACCCATGGTGGGATCATGCGACCGTGGTATGTTGCGTAAAATAAGCCCCGGAGAGTCGGTTTATGGCCGTTTTGAGCACCAGACGGGCGGTGTAAAAGCGGACATCAAGGTTGTCCGCAATTTCCCGCAGGTATGACGTGTTAAAACGCCATCAGGTTATGACGCCTTAGGCGACGAAAATTTTGCCGCGATCGTTTCAGCCGTGGGCTGAATACCGCCCAGACTCCACTGTTCCGGCTCATGCTCGTCAATACGCACCCAGACTGAACGCCGAAATTCAGGATCGCCTTTCCCTTCGATTTCGACAATCAGATCGGTCATGCGGCGTAAAAGTTCTTTTTTTTGCTCCGGGTTCATAATTCCTTTAATGGTTTGTACATTGACGAAGGGCATTGTATTCTCCTTAATAATCTAGGTCTAAAATTCATACTCAGATTAGAGAGCGAAAGCGGACATGTCAAAAAATAATTCAGTAACGTACTTACTACCGGAGCTGTGCGGGCTTTCTGCGGCAGCGGAAATCCTGGGAGATCAGTGGGTTTTGTTGATTTTAAGAGAGGCTTTATACGGCGTGACCCGCTTTGAAACGATCCGCTCGCATACAAAAATGCCTAAGCAGACGTTGGCAAACCGGTTAAAGAAAATGACGGAGCTGGGTTTACTGAGCAAAACGCCCTATCAGGAAGAAGGGGCGCGCGAACGTTATGAGTATATTCTTACGCCAAAAAGCCGCAGCCTGGCGCCGATCCTGTTTTCCCTGATGGCGTGGGGGCATAAAAATATCCTGCATGATGAGCCTCATATTGCCCTGGTGGATAAAGAGAGCGGGGACTTTGTCCACAACGCCTTTGTGACGACAAAAGGCACCGTTGTTGACTCTCAGAACATCCAGATAGTGACTCTTAAGGTTAGCAACCCGTAGCGCTGGCAACAAAAGCGGCAAACGTTGTCAGCTTGAGCGGGGAGGCGTAATATACGAAACATATATAAAACGTTATGGTATGTATAAATGGGTATTGTAAAAATTTCCGACCTGCTGCACGACGATATTCGTGATGCCAGCAAGGCGATGTCGCGTTCGGTCAACGCCCAGGCGGAGTACTGGATCCGTCTGGGTATGATGAGCGAACTCTATCCCGAACTTAACCATCAGCAGATCAAGCTGATGATGCTGAAGTCCGGCTCAGACCGCTTGCTGGAGGTGATCAATGCTATCAATTCCCATTAAGACCGCGGACGAACTGGCCAGACAGCGCCGCGCAGGCAAGCTGTTGGCCTCGGTTTTCGACATGCTGGATACATTTATTCAGCCCGGTATCTCCACCATGGCCATCAACAACCGGGTGGAGGATTTTATCGTCAACGATCTGCATTCACGCCCGGCCAGCAAAGGGCAGTATGATTTCCCCTACGTGCTGAATACGTCGATCAACGAAGTGGTTTGTCACGGTATGCCAAAGGAGAGCGAGCATCTGAAATCCGGCATGATTGTGAACGTGGATATTACGCTGGAAAAAGAGGGGCTGATTGCCGATTCCAGCAAAATGTACCTGATTGGCGACGTTTCGCCGCTGGCCCGTCGGCTGGTGCTGAAAACCTACGAAGCGATGTGGAAAGGGATCAAGGTCGTCAGGCCGTGCGCGACGCTGGGCGATATCGGCCATGCGATTCAGACTTATGTCGAAGGCAACGGCTATAGCGTGGTCAGGGAGTACTGCGGCCACGGCGTGGGGAGAGAGATGCATGAAGATCCCCAGGTGCTGCATTACGGCATACCCGGCACCGGCGCCGAACTTAAGGAAGGGATGGTGTTTACCATTGAACCGATGGTGAATCAGGGCGATAGCCGCATTAAAACCAAAAAAGACGGCTGGACGGTGGTCACCCGCGATAAAAAACTGTCCGCGCAGTGGGAGCACACCGTCGCCGTCACCGCGGAGGGATTCGAGGTTCTGACCCTGCGTAAAGATGAAGTGATTCCAGACTAGCCCCAACAACAGGTTTCACGCACGGGCAGTGAAACCTGTCAGACCGCGACTACACGGGCATCTCTTTACGGCCCATGTAGCGCTCTTTCCATAATGCCCCGGCTACGCCGATATCCAGGAACGGGGAAGGCGGCATAAAGTTTGCCTGGCCGAGCGACTGCATGGCGGCGATCAGCGGGTTGTCCTGTCCCATCGCCAGATCGGCAAGTAGCGTCCCGGCGATGGTTTGTTTGGATACCCCGGCGCCGTTACAGCCTCCGGCTGTCCATACCTTCGGCGCAAGCTCTCCCCAGACCGGCGCGCCGTTGCGGGTGACGCTGATGGTCCCGGACCAGGTTCGCTCCAGCGTGACATCCCGTAGCTGCGGATAGGCCGTGTGGAACAGCGCCAGATGCTGGCGCGCGGCGGTGGCGGTCTGCCCGGCGGTAATCACGCCGCGCAATGCCGGATCGACATGCTGGCGAACCAGGAAACGATGATCGTGGGTATAGCGTAGCGTTGCCCCGGCGATAGCATTGACCGGCGTTAACCCCCAACTTTCCATTTCTGGCAGGCGCTGACGCTGCTCCGCCGTGAGCGGGGCGGTAATGCTGGCGTAGGTCGCCATTGACGCCTGACGGCTCACGGTGGGCGAGAGTTCGCGGGAGAGGGCATTGGTCGCCAGCATGACCTGGGCGGCGCGGATTGTACCCTGCAGCGTCGTCACCCTGACGCCGCCGTTTTCCTGGCGCATAGCCAGCGCCGGGGTCTGATGGTAAACGGTGACGTTTTCCGGCAGATGCCGCGCGAGGCCCGCGATCAGTTTTGCCGGGTTGACCAGAATACAGCCGGGAGTATAGATCCCTTTACTGTAGAGGCGGGTTCCCAGCTTCTGGTACAGCGCTTCGCCGTCCAGCAGGCTGTAGGGCTCCTGCATCAGCTGCAGGTTATCCACGTACTCCTGCATAATGGCTTCGCTGGACGGATCTATCTGGCAGTGGTATTTGCCGACGTTTTCCCATTCGCAGGCGATCTGGTGCTCGGTCACCGTTTCATCGAGCAGGCGGATCCCTTCCTGCAACAGGGCGCGGTAATCCTGCGCTTTTTTCAGCTCGGCGGTAGAGCTGCCGATATTGTGCGGCAGGCCGATAATAAAGCCGGAATTTCGCGCTGAGGAGCTGGTCGCGGCGCATTCAGCGTCGATGAGCACGATATTCAGCTGCGGATTGAGGCTAGCCAGCCGGCGGGCAAAGCTGACGCCGGCATAGCCGGAACCGACTATCACCCAGTCGGCCTGGATGTCGCCGCTCAGCTGCGGTTGTCTGTGATGGTCAATGTCGTTGAGCGGCCATCCCACCTGATTCTGATTGAAAGGAACTGATGCAAATCTCACGATAATTCTCCCTGTAGAAAAAAACACCTGCGCGTCAGGTGTGAATAAGCTCGCCGTTCTTCCTTTTATTGGTTTCAATATTGAGCTGGCAAGAATAGCGCCGTGGCCAGGAGAGTTTCTGCAGCAGCGTAATGCTGAATGATAATCACCTGGACAACAATTCAGCAGAATAACAAGGAACGGGCAAAATAACACCTCTTGATGTACGGGTTTAACTTTATCTTTTGCTTGCGATTTAACCTGGAGCGGTTAGTCGGTTCTATCAGCTGCCGCGATAGTGCAACAATTCATATCTTGTCGCTTCCTGTACGAAATTCTGTAGAAATTTTTGCTGTGGATCATGATCGTCCTGGCCACATATCTATAATGTAGCCTCGTCTATAAGGCGTATTTTTGACCAGGTGGTAAAAATATCGCTCCTTCTCGCTCTTCTCTATATAGAACGCCCATCCATTTCATAGGATTTTTCGTCTTTTGAACCCCCTTTTTTGCATTATGTATTAGGAATTTTCTCATGGAAAAATCCTAATGTTATTAAATTCCTGGGCATTTGTCCAAACGTCTGAAAAATAACAGTTTTTATTTTTGTGTAACTATGCGTGCGATCTTTTTAAATTATACAAATAGTTTATTTTAAATTATTAGTAATATTTTCACATGCGTTGTCGTATTACCTTACACGCACGGGATTTTATCCTGTTGGATATTTTTTTATAAAATTATTAGCTCGTAATGATCGTTTCAGCAGGTGCATATATTTGATTGTAAGATTTTTCGCGTTAGTATGAATTCGCTGTCAGGAATAAGCGTAACTCGAGAAGAAATATAGAGGTTTTTATCCCTCTATCTGCGTTCAGTCTCTTTGAGGGTTATTTTTCAGGATGGTTATCCAGTAACTTTTAATATAACGGAATGTATTATGAAAATTAGCAAAATTGCATCTGCTGTTGTTCTCACTATGGGTGTTGCCTCTTTCGCAGCTCAGGCCGATCAGGGAAGCGGCAAGGTCACCTTCTGGGGTTCGATTATTGATGCTCCATGCTCAATTAAAAATGGCTACGGCGATCAGCGTATCGAACTGGGTCAGATTTCCAATACGCATTTGGATAACGGCGGTATCTCTACTCCTCGTCCGTTCGACATTGAGCTGGAAAACTGCTCCTTCGCGAAGGATTCAAACGGCGACCCGATGTTTAACACCGTCACTGTCACCTTCAATGGCGGCAACGTTCCTAATGACATGACCATGCTGGCTATTACCGGTCAGGCTGCGGGCGCTGGCGTTCGTATCCAGGATTACTCAGGCACGATGGTGACTTTAGATAAGCCTACTGCCGGGCGCGTTCTTGGCATTGGCGACAACACTCTGAGCTTTAGCGCTTACCTGGAAAAAATCGCGTCAGTGACTAACGTCACTCCGGGTGATTTTGAGGCGGTGACTAACTTTACCCTGGCTTATCAATAAGTCTTAGCCTGTTCTCAAGTAGTTTTATTCGGGCTGCGTCTGCAGCCCGATATTCAGGAGCACAGTCATGGTAAAAATTACGCGTTGCCTGACGTTGAGTCTTTTATTGGCAATATCTTCTGGCGCTGTGGCATCCGATCAGGGCAGAGGGCTTGTCACAATGAATGGTCAAATTCAGGAATCAGCTTGCTCTATTCATACTGATGATATCTGGCAGGAAATACCCTTTGGGGTGATTTCTTATAATGACCTCGACGAGGAAGGTAAAGCGATTATTAAACCCTTCGCTGTTCGTCTGGTGAACTGTTCACTGGAAAGAAGTCATGGCGATTTATGGCAAAGCGTGAACATCACTTTTAGTGGGGAAACGGAGGTATTTCGTCGCGATATATTTAAAGTTTATGGCAATGCTCAGGGGCTTGGGCTACGTATTCACAGCCAGATCGGCGATGTGGCGCAAGACGGCATTCCGATGCCAGCCGTCATGTTACAAAATGACAATAATGAATTGCGTTATTTATTATCGCTGGTGCGCGGCGGAAAATCGTTGTCGGAAGGTGACTGGTACGGAATTATTCGCTTTATGGTAACTTATCAGTAAGTTAAAGCGTTATTAAATGGCTGGGAATCTTTATTCCTCCTCATCCATTTTTCCCGTAATAGATACTTTCCCACTGGTGAATTCTGGTAGGCAATAAATGGATTTAAAAAAATGAAAAAAAGCAGACCACCAGCTTATTACCTGCGGCGTCTGGGTATTTACATTGCTATTGCCATTTTTGGTTCTACATCACCCGTTGTGGCGGTAGAATTTAATGTGGATATTCTGGATTCTGAGGACCGCGAGAATATTGATTTATCCCGCTTTTCTCGGGCCGGATATATTATGCCCGGGACCTACACGCTGAGTATGCGACTTAACGATCGCGGGATTTCCGATCAGGATATTACTTTCGTTGAAAGAACACGCGAGGATCAACTGGTTGTCGAAGCCTGCCTGACGCCTGAACAAGTCGATTTACTTGGGCTGCGTGAAGACGCGCTCAAAATGATTCAGTGGCCTGACGGCGGTCGTTGCGCCGATTTCAGCGCGCTTGAAGGTATTGTCTTACGCGGCGACCTGTCCGAATCCTCCTTGCAGGTTGCCATGCCTCAGGCATGGCTGGAGTACCAGGATGCTTCCTGGCTGCCTGTTTCCCGCTGGGAAGAGGGTATTCCTGGCCTGCTGTTTGATTACAACCTCAACACTAACGTCACCTTCCCACGGCGCGGGAATCAGAGCCAGAGTGCCAGCGTCAGCGGCACCACCGGGGTGAACCTGGGTCCATGGCGCTTAAGAGGGGATTATCAGGGAAGTTATTACAACACCACTGGACGGCCGAACAGTACCAACCGTGACTTTGACTGGAGCCGATTCTACGCCTATCGCGCGCTGCCTGGCATTATGTCAAAGCTTACCGTTGGTGAAGATTATCTCACTTCCGATCTTTTTGATTCGTGGCGCTACACCGGGTTATCGCTGGTCAGCGATGAAAGCCAGCTGCCGCCGAAACTGCGCGGTTATGCCCCTGAAGTTTCGGGTATCGCGCGGACGAACGCGAAGGTTACGGTCACCCAGCAAGGGCGAGTGATCTATGAAAGTACCGTTGCGGCGGGGCCGTTCCGTATTCAGGAACTGAGCAGCGCCCTGACCGGCAGGCTGGATGTGCGGGTTGAAGAACAGGATGGCTCGGTGCAGACCTTTGCCGTGGATACGGCTCAGGTTCCTTATCTGACGCGTCCCGGCCAGCTTCGTTACAAGCTGACCACCGGTCGGCCAAGGGACTATCGCCACAGTACACAGGGACCTTATTTTGCGACCGGTGAGCTCTCCTGGGGCCTGACGAATGCCTGGTCGGTGTATGGCGGCGGTATTTTCTCGCAGGACTACAACAGCGTGGCACTCGGGGCAGGTCGTGATATGAGCGTCTACGGCACCTTGTCCGCTGACGTTACCCATGCCAGCGCCCGCTTCCCGGGCGATAAAAACCGTCACGGAAGATCCTGGCGGCTCAGCTATTCCAAACGCTTTGATGAACTCAGTAGTGAAGTCACGTTTGCCGGCTACCGCTTCTCCGAGCGCAACTATCTCACCATGGGTGAGTATTTAGATATTCGCTACCGGGAAGGTTATATCGGTAACAGTAAAGAGCTGTATACCCTCCAGGCGACCAAGAATTTCGAGGACCTGCGCCTCTCCACCAGTATTAACTGGTCGCATCAGACTTACTGGAACCGCCCGGCGACCGATCGCTACAGCGTTTCTCTTAACAAGTATTTTGATCTGGGCGACTGGAGACATCTTTCGTTATCGCTCAACGCGGCGCGCAGCGAGTTTAACGGACGTAAGGACGACACGGCCTATATTTCGCTCACCATGCCATTTGGTTCAGGCACGGTAGGGTACAACGGAAGCATTAACCGCGACCGCTATACGCAAAACGCCAGCTGGAGCGATCGTCTGGAAAATAATGATTATTACCGCATTAACGCCGGTAACAGCATAGGCGGCGGGCAGGGAACGCGCAGTCAGATGAGCGGCTATTACTCGCACCCTGGCAGTATGGCCGATGTTACTACCAACTTTAACTGGGCACAAAGCCAGTATACCTCTTTTGGTATCTCAGCCAGCGGCGGTATGACCGCAACGGCTGAAGGCGTGGCGCTGCACTCAGGTGGGGTACAGGGGGGGACACGGCTGATGGTCAGCACCGATGGGGTGAGCGGAGTGCCTGTGGGGTATCAGAGTTACACCAACGCCTTTGGTATCGCGGTGATCCCTGGCGTGCCGAACTATTTCCGCACCAGTGCCGAAATTGACGTTAACCGCTTACCAGACGACGTTGAGACTTCAGGCTCGCCAATTGCTGAGCTGGCGCTTACCGAAGGCGCCATCGGGTTCCGCCGTTTCGATGTGTTAAAGGGCGCGAAAGTCGTCGCCATCCTCAGCCAGGAAGATGGTCGTCATCCGCCGTTTGGCGCGACGGTGCATAACGCCAAAGAGCGCGAGCTGGGAATGGTCAGCGATGGCGGACTGGCCTGGTTGACCGGCGTGAATCCGGATGAGCATTTAACCGTGCACTGGGGCGGTTCCGCCCGGTGTGAAGTCGTACTGCCGCGAGTCCTCCCTGCACAGCAGCTGTTACTGCCATGCAAACCGATATCTCGCGGCTGAGAAAGTGGATGGTGAAGGAATGAAAGTAAATAAAACGACGATGGCTATTCTGCTGGGAACGCTGACGTCAGGTCTGCTGAATGATGCACAGGCGGCGATCGCCCTGGACAGAACGCGGGCGATTTTTCCCGGTTCGCAGAAGAGCATTTCCCTGAACATTACTAACGACAGCACGTCAATGCCTTACCTGGCCCAGGAATGGATTGAAGATGAGCAGGGGAAAAAAATAAGCGGTCCGTTGGTCGTGGTCCCCCCGCTCCAGCGGCTCGAGGCAAAGGGAAAAAGCGTTTTGCGCATTAATGCAATGCCGGACGCGGCGTTATTGCCTCAGGACAGAGAGAGCCTTTTTTATTTCAACGTGCGTGAAGTACCGCCTAAGAGCGACCGACCTAATGTGATGCAGCTGGCGCTGCACACCAAAATAAAGTTGTTTTACCGGCCAAAAGCCATCCTGCCGGAGAAGTATAGCCGTTGGGATAACCAACTGGTGCTGCAGAAGGTGAACGGCGGATATCGGGTGGAGAATCCGACGCCGTATTACATGACGGTGATTGGCATTACCCCCGCGCCGAACATGGCCGTGGCGAAGGGGTTTCAGTCGGTCATGGTCGCGCCAAAATCGACGGCGATGGTGAGCAGTTCGCACTTTACGACGCCGCACGTCACCACGATTAACGACTTCGGCGGTAAACCCACTTTGCCGTTTAGTTGCAACGGTAATGTCTGCCGTGCGACAGCCAAACCCGCATCCTGATGGAAGCGGGTGTTGGACACAGGAGATGCCTGATGAAACATGGATTCGGTCGTACCACCTTGATTCTGTGGCTATTAACAGCCGGGGTCGTTTCTGTGGCTAGCGCCGCAAACTGGGACACCGACGGCCTCAACGGTGGGATTCGCGCCACGGGCACGCTGGTTGCGTCTCCGTGTGTACTGTTGCCGGAATCGGCGGAACAAGAGATCGATTTGGGCAGTACCGTCGCCTGGGGACTGGATCAGCCAGGTTCGGTTACGACGCCGGTGGCGATATATATCAAATTAGATCGCTGCCCCGGCGAGTATCAGTTTATGCGAGACCATCAGTTGATGCGGGGTTCGCTGATGCTTAACGGGCAATCCGCCGTAAGAATGACGATTTACGGGGAAACAGAACCTACGGATAGTCGGTTCTTCAGGGTTCATGGAGGCGTGAAAGGGGTGGCGCTGCGATTGAGCGACCCGCGGGGCGAGCTTCTGCGTCCTGGTATGTCAAGCCGGCCGCAGATCCTGACTCCCGGGCGCAACGATCTGGTGTTTCAGGCGCAGCTGTGGCGTCTTCCTGCGCCGCTGTTGGCCAATGAATGGCGCAGCGTAGTGAATGTCGGCCTGGAGTACGAATAATGAAAAGACACATAGCGCGAGCGCTAAGCCTGATGGTTTTTCCCATGCTGCTGCTGGTCAGTGTACCGGCCACGCATGCTGATACGGATGTTTACTTCACCGGTAATCTGGTGGCTGACCCGTGTGAACTGCACGTGGATTCAGAAGATCAGATCGTTGATTTTCGCAACATACCGTCGAAAACGTTTATCAAATATCACCTGAGTGAACGCGAGCGTTTCTCGATCATGCTCATCAACTGCGACCTGTCTTTGGGAAGCACGGTAAAGGTCACGTTCATGGGCACAGAAGATGTCGATCAGCCAGGACTTTTCGCGGTTACCGGGACAGCGGGCGGGATCGCTATCGCCGTTGAAGACGCGGATGGTACGCCGGTATTACCTAATACCGCCATGCGTCCGGCAACCTTGACGGCGGGTGACACCAATTTAAATTTTCAGGCCTTTGTCTCCGCGCCGGTCCATAGCCGGGTGCGTGAAGGGGATTTCGAATGCGTGACAACATTTTTGCTTGAGTACGACTAGAGGTGGCTCGTTATGAAGAAAACGCTCGTTTTTGCCACGGTTGCAGTGTTATCGGCGAGTTCTTTGTTACCCGCTGAGGCGGCATTAACGGTTAGCCGTTCACGGGTGATCGTTAATGAAGGGGACAAAAGCGTCAGTATGAGCGTGACGAATCGGAATACTCAGGAACCCTATCTGGCGCAGACCTGGATAGAGGATGAAACAGAGGCCAAGGTCACGAGCCCATTGATGGTATTGCCGCCGGTGCAGCGCATTGAAGCCGGTTCCAAAAGCGCGGTGCGGGTTCAGGTTCTACCGGATATCGGCAAGCTGCCGAAAGACAGGGAGAGCGTGTTCTGGTTCAACCTGCGCGAAATTCCGCCGCGCAGCGATAAGCCAAACGTGTTAACGCTGGCGCTGCAGACCCGGCTGAAAATTTTCTGGCGTCCGGCTTCTATAAAGGTTGATGCGAAATCCGAATCCTTTCCCGGCATCCAGAACGTGACGCTGGCCAAAAATGGCAATCGCTACACGCTGAATAACCCGACGCCGTACCATCTGACGTTTGTTGAAGGTCGTAGCAGCGTGAAGGGAAAGGGCAAGGAAGGATTTGAACCGATAATGGTGGCGCCAAAGGCCCAGACGGCGCTGAACGTGGGCGCAGCTGACCTGGGCGCAACGCCAGTTCTGGTTTTTGTGAATGATTACGGTAGCTTACGTTTGCTGCCATTCCAGTGTACCGGTTCCGCCTGTAAGGCGCAGCCGGTTATCACGCCTGAAAGCTGACGGGAGGCAGAAAGTGAAAACATGGAAATTAGGGCGCCTTGCCGTTCTTTGCTGCCTGATAGCCGCATCACCATACGGCCTGGCATCAGACGGTGGAACAACCACGTTGACTATCACCGGCAATATTGTCGAACCTGAATGTGAAATCAATGACAATCAACAGATTGTGGTCAATTTTGGTGAAGTACTGACCACCCGAATTGATGGTGCGAACTACGAAACGCCGATTGTCTATACGCTGAAATGCACAAACCTGCTTCGTAATACGTTAAAAATTAATCTCAAAGGTAACGGCGCGTCATTTAACGGCCAGCTGTTTACCACCGATGTAACGGGCCTTGGGATAAAAGTGTACGACGCGAGTAAAACGACTATCGCTCCCAATAGCGGAGTGCTGAGTTTTACCTATGCCGAAAATAAACCTCCGGCTCTGTATGCGGTTCCGGTCATGCAGACCAACGCCTCGCTACCAGACGGGGCATTTAACGGTTCAGCGACTATGGTGTTTAGCTATCAATGAGGATTATCTAATGCGTCAGCTAACAACAGCCGCGCTTTTACTCAACATCCTTTTCGTTGGCGTTAGTCCGGCGATGGCCGCCAATGAAGCCGACGTCATCTTTAAAGGGATGCTGGTCAATCCGCCGCCGTGCTCGATAGACAACGATAAAACCATTCACGTGCCGTTTGGCGATCGTCTGTCGATCAAAAAGGTCAGTGATGGCGTTTATCGTCAGGATGTGCCGTACAACCTGGTATGCGACAGCACTGCCGGTAGAGACTGGAAACTGATGCTTAGCGTTCGGGGAACCCTGGCGACATTTGATACAACCGATCGCGCGACGGTTGCCACATCGATGGGCAATATCGGCAATCTTGGGGTGAAGATCTTTCGTGACGGTCAGCCTTTTCAGTTTGATTCGCCGATAGAAATCAGCCTTTCGGCGATACCCAAAATCGAAGCATTGCTGGTGCAAAGGCCGAATATTGAGTTGGCTGAAGGGCCGTTCGAGGCGACGGTGACCTTGAAGGCGGAATATTTGTAACGGAGTCCCGTGGTCGGAATACTATTTAACGCGGTAGGGTGCTTATGGAAAAGAGAAACTTAAAAAGATTGATACTGACGGCGGGGATCGTACTGGGCAATGCTCTGCTATGGTCTGAAACTGCTTCGGCGGCGGATTGTAATGCCTTTGGTAATCAGGGGGGAGGATGCCCGACGGTACAGTCTCTCACGGCAAACGGGGGTTCCGTCGCGGTCAACTGGGCTACAGATTTAAATGCGCAGACTTTCGCCTCGATAGAAGCTACCAGGGCCGCAACCTGGGGGCTATATATGATTTATGGTTGGACAACGTCAATGAACGGTCACTGGTTTGGCGGGGGAACCAGGCAACCAATTATGACCGTAAGCAATACCGATCCTGTGCGTAAATCTGATGGCAGCACTACAACAGATTATTGTACTGATAATCCGTTTTATTGTACGCATCAGATGATGGCCGCGCGCTTCTATCAGAAATATGGTTTCTCCGGTACCGCCAGCGTCGCGTTGCCCTCATCGTACCCTGCTCACGCACCGCCGTGCCTGATTTTTGGAGCAATAAACCCGGGGACCGGTGATTTCTACACCGTTTATGCTCCTGGATTAGCGGAACCTTGTCAGCCAGGATTCCCTGGGACCGTTGATCCTGAACCCGATCCGGAGTGGTGTGGCATGAGCACCAGCGCGCTGTCCTTTCCATTTGACGATATGGCGCCGGGGGCCGTATCAGGGCAATCGCTGACAAGAAGCGCAACGATGGCCTGTAGCGATGCAGGGGTGACTTACAGCTTATATCTGAGTAACGTTTCTACCACCGGCAGGGACACCATTGATTTGGGACGTGGCGTTACCGCGAAGGTTACTGTTAATGGTCTGGCGCTACAAACAAACAGAGTTTCATCCGGTAAAACAAATAACTTAAATGTTACGGTAACCCTGAATGGTACGCCGACCAGTACCGGTCCAATTAGCGGAACCGGGATACTGGCTGTAAATTATTTATAATTAAAATCGCCCTGAATGTGTTTCAGGGCGGTATTGAATGGCATATTCTTCACCATCGCAACCTTCATAAATATTCATTGTCACGCTGGCGATGAAGAAATAGCGATGAATATTAATTCTGGAGTTAAGAAAATAATGATTAAATCAGGCGTTGTCGCGGTTATCATTGCGGGATTTTTTTTAACCGGCTGTGTTCCTAAAAAAGCACCATCGCTGGTGACTTCCTCAGGGGAAGCGGTTGCGCCGCCGACAAATCCGGAAGGAGAAGTCGATATGGTACAGTGTGAAAAAGAGTTAAACGCATTGGGAACTGTTAATCAACTCAGATATGCCGAATTAAAGGCCCGGTTTGAGCGTGTCATGCACGGAGCTTCCGGATATACCACCGTGCGTAACTCAGTAAATCCAGAAACGCGTCATGCCATTGATGCTTTATATAAGTTCCAGGCGGTAAAACTATGTTCAGAGATCCGTGGAGAAATGCTAAATAGTCTGGCAGTCAAACCAACAGGGGATAAACTCGAATGAGTCATCGAGCAGGGAATGCAATCGTCTTCATTCTCGGTGTCACGATGATTCCATGCGTTCAGGCTGATGTTTTAAACTATGCCAGGGATTGGACCCAGCGCGAAGAAGTCAATAAAAGCAGCGAGCAATCGCAGGAAGAGAGACGTCCTGCGCCGTGGGAAAAATCAAAGACGCCGCCAAAAGCGTCTGCTAAAGAAAAGATTAACGCCAGGCCGTCCGTCGCGGTGAAAGCCACAACGGCGCCGGCAAAAATAAAAGAGAGAGATGAAAAATCTGCGAAAACTCCTGATATTCCGCCTTCTGGCGTTATCAAATATCCGGAGGTGAGGAGGGAGCAAAAAACAATAAACAAGAACGAAATAGACGTTTATCTTCCTGATTCTCGTATTTTAGGTCGCTGGCTGAAATCGGTTATTCAACATATTTCCGCCACGCCTTCAGAGCGAATGATAAAAGAGCTATATCTGAAACAGAAAGACGAAATAAAAAGCATGCGCGATAAGTTAGCCCAGCGTGAGGGTGAAAATGTTATTTTAAAAAATAACGACAAAGAACGTCATTTAATTATGTCAAAGCTCGGCAAACTGGAGGCGGAGAATGGGCAGTGGAAGCGTTTGACGCAGGAAATGCAAAAAAATCTGAAGCTGGCAAAGTATCCACCACTCCCTACAAGTGAACAAGATTTAGCGGATTTTGCCGCCGGTATGGCGATGGGTGTTGATATTGTTGAACTGCTTGAACAGCGAAATGAACAAGGTGTTCAGATTGATCGTAAATTATTTCTGGCGGGGATAACGGAAACGCTACGCGGAGAACGCCGCCTCTCTCAGGAGGCGTTTGAACAACATCTTGCCAGGGCTAATCAGCGCGTCAGCGATGCTATAAAGAAAACCATGAAAAACAGGGAGGTACGCGACAAGGAATGGTTACATAACTTTATTAAACAGGAAAATACATTAGCCGCCGGTAACGAAGCCTGGTTCCGGGTCATCCATACCGGTAACGAGGTATTACCCGACAATGAGTCGGCAACCGAATTAACGCTTTCGTTTATACGTCGTCTGACTGACGGAACCTTGATTGCAGACTCCGATCTTTCTGGTCTGGTACTGCAAGAAAAAATTAGCGAGCTGCCGACCTGGCTGCGGGTGGTTGCAAAAAAAATACGCTTGAATGGTGAAGCCGAATTAGCGGTGAAAGTAAATGAATACGGCGACCCGGCAGAACGGGGAAACTATGTCGAGCATTGGAAAGTTCGAGTGGTTAAACAACGTACAATGTAAATGTAAAGGTTAAATATTTACTTTTCTTTTAATATATAATTCGTGTACTCGAGAGTCTTTGTACTAATTCAATTGTATAATTAACTTAAGCTCATATATGTAAACAGGACGAGCTGAATCAAACCGGAAGGAGGTTCATTATGGTACCTACTGCTAAACCACTACACTTGCCAGTGCATATAGCAACTGAGAATAATTATTTTTCCATGGGGCTTATATTCCTGTTGAAAGAGTTGTTTGAAGAGGAGTATCAGGGCGGAGTGATTATCTCTAAGACTAGCGAGCCTATGGCCGCGGATCTGATCGTGAAATTCCACACGCCGGGTGAAAAAGTGTTTGATTGGGTGGGGTGTCATGAGTTCCGTACACACAATGAATATAAGTTCAAAATGTTAGGTAAAAAATGGTTAAGCGTATATCCGCGTAGCGAACATTACGATCGGAATATTAACTGTCCGGTCATCAATGCCGTTATTACCATGAGAAACTCCGTGGCCACTATTCGCAGAAAATTGTTTACTTTATTTTTCGCTGACTCGATGAGCGGCCCTCCGGATCTGCGTAAGCCAAACTGCTCTAAATGCCCAGGGCCTTACCAACTGGCATGGCGAGAACAGTTGATGCTAGGGTATTTAAGTCAAGGCTTGGGGCATTATGAGATTTCGCAAAAAATGGGTTGTTCTATAAAAGCATTGAGCAGCTATCGCCGTTCTATTATGCGTAAAATCAATATAAAAAGGTATAGCGACTTCGTACTGTGGTTAGGCTCTCAGGCTGTTTCAAAAAAATACGCTGAAATTGTCCAGCATCATGTTCCGGAATATGCTGACGATCGGCTTATCTGGAAAACAAAACTTTCTCCTGAAGGCGGTGATGAATCAGATGATAAGTACCGTACGTTGCAAAGCATGAAACGCCTGACGACCAGTCGTTTACATTTAAAACAATCCGAAAGTGAAATCTGGCTGACGACACGAGAGATCGCCAACGAAATGGATATTAGTATTTACAGCATGCGCTATTTATTATGCCAGATGGAAAACTCCGGAGCCGTAATAAGCATTAAAACCGGGAGCGGGAGAAGTAATACGCTACGCTGGAAATTAGCAAGTTAAGCACAGGACAACTATACAATACGCTGTCTCGTTTGAATAAGAATATCGTTAACTCATTTTTTCATAAATGATTAAATATACTAATGCTATTATTGCGCCTTATCAGAAAAAACGGCGCGCAGTGGTGTTGAGGTTATAAAGAAGAACGTCTCATTCAGGAGGCGGGTGCTCAGGCTCTATCTCTTATCAATTTAACGCTTTATTTATCATCAGAAATACGCCAGCCGGCGGGGAGGTCCCTGGCCGGTAACCAACGCCATGCCCCCTCACGAGCGGATCCGCATGGCAAAAAAATCGGTCAGTGAGTCAGCGCGCTAAGCCGCGGCTGGCAGGTCCCGCAGCCCGGAACGGTGGGCTGGGGATAGAGGGCAAAAATATAACGACACAATACCATGTGCCAGAACATCAGCATGCCGAGCGCGGAAATGGCCCGCGGTATAAATCCGCCGATCGATGACGGCGTAACGTTTAGCAGAAAATGGTGCCGTAAACGCCCGGCTGAATAACAGAGTCAATGGTGCACTCCGGGGCATCTTCGACTTCGGAGTTGAAGAGACATAAAAACACCCGGAACAGGCGGTTTGATGAAGGTCCACGCGTCTCTCGCGCAGCGGCGTCAGCTTTTTGCTCCCGCAGCGGACAGAGACAAACAGCGCCACGCCGATAAAAAAAACATACTGTAACGCCCACAAGAGCCAGCCGATCTCCTGGGAGCTAGACCGAACCTGTTCTTTTTTTGCCTGGATGTGCGGAACCCGAGAAGCGTCGGCGCTCGCAATGCCCGACTGCCCAAGAAACGGTAGTTTACTTTTGCCCATATTTTCCCCTCGCGCGGCGGCTAAGAAATATTTACAACATCATTGACTTGCTTGTGATACATAAACAGTGTTGATGATTCGTAGTGTAAAAATCTCGGCGGGGGGATCGCTATTGTGGTTAACCACATACCCGTCTAATAGTTGATTTAAATCAATATAGTGAAAGGGATGGTTGAGTGGGAGCGAAAACGATGGGGCGTTTGGCGCTGCTGATCTCTACATTACTGCTGATCTGTCCGGCACGGGCGGACTCATGGTATATCGGTCTGCTGTCGATTCGCGGCGATGCCATTGCTCGCAGCAGCTGGCAGCCGCTGGAATCATTTCTGAATCAGCAGATGCCGGATCAGCAGTTCCATATTCGTCCGCTGGATCTCCATGAGATGCAGGAAGCGGTCAAGAACGGTAGCGTGCAGTTTGTCGTGACCCACCCTGGGCAGTTTGTTCAACTAAATACTCATTTCCCCTTACGCTGGCTGGCCTCATTGCGCGCTTCTCATGGCGTGAAGAACATAATAGGAAGCGTCATCCTCGCCCGTCGCGACGGCGAAATTAAGACGCCTATGGATTTGATCGGGAAAACGGTTGGCGCCATCGATCCCCTGGCTTTTGGCGGCTACCTGTTGGGATACAAAGCGCTGAGCGATGCCGGATTGCGGCCAGACAGCGATCTCCATCTGCGCTTCACCGGATTTCCAGCCGATGCGCTTATTTATCTGCTGCGCGAAAATGCCGTGCAGGCAGCCATTGTTCCGGCGTGTCTGCTGGAAATGATGGATGAAGAGGGGCTGATTGATAAAGTTGATTTTGTCGCGCTGATAACACGCCCGGAATCCGCACCTTGCGTAACCAGTACCCGGCTTTACAGAGACTGGTCTTTTGCCGCGCTGCCCACCGTAAGCGACGAGGTAGCCGATCGCGTGACCCGCGTGTTGCTTAATGCGCCTGATAATGCGGTTTTTCGTTGGGGCGCGCCTGCCTCAACCAGCCAGGCCGAAGCGCTCATGCGCGAACTGAAACAGCATCCTCAGCAGCGACTGTTATGGATGGATGTCAGGAACTGGTTTGTTCAGAATCGCCTGCTGGTGGCGGGAGCCGGGCTGATATTGATACTACTGATACTCAATTATATCTGGGTGATGCTGCTGGTGCGACGGCGCGGCAGGCAGCTTGAACGCAGCGCCATCCGGCTGCGCGAGCAGGAGCAGGCCCTTGAAACGGCCCGTCAAATAAGCGTACTCGGCGAAATGACTTCAGGTTTCGCACATGAGTTAAATCAGCCGCTGTCGGCTATCCGGCACTATGCTCAGGGCTGTTCGATCCGCTTGCAGAAGCAGGATCCGCAGCACCCTTTACTGTCGGCGCTGGAGAACATTGATCTTCAGGCGCAGCGCGGGGCGGAGACGCTGCGTAATCTGCGGCTTTGGGTGAGCCAGGCGCAAGGAGAATCCGTTACGGCCGAAAAGTGGGAGAGCGTTCGCATTGTTCAGGCGATTGATAATGTCTGGCAGTGGCTGCACGTGCCGCGACAGTTTCCCGGACTTCGGATGATAAGCAGCATAGACCACGCCCTGACCATCGTCTTACCGCCTGTTCTGCTTGAGCAGGTGCTGGCGAATCTGATCCTCAATGCGGCGCAGGCCGGAGCGAATATGCTGTGGATTGATGCCGTTCGCGATGCCGGAAGCGTGAGGATCGTCCTGCAGGATAACGGCGGCGGTATCGATGACGCGCAGCTAGCGCAGGCATTCCAGCCGTTTAAGAGCAGCCGGCAAGAGGGAATGGGGCTGGGGCTGGTTATCTGTCAGCGGCTGGTGCGTTATGGCCGGGGAGAGATCGGCATAAGGAATCAAACGGCGCCCGATGGACGGCCCGGCGCGGTAGTGGTACTGGCATTCACGCATCAAGAAGAGCGGAGCGACAATGGCGATAATTCATCTCTTAGATGACGATCCGGCAGTGACCCGGGCATGCGCTTTTTTACTGGAGAGCCTGGGCTATGAGGCGGTGTGCTGGGAAGAGGGGGAACGGTTCCTTGCGCAGGCCGATCTGTATCAGGTCGGTGTTGTGCTGCTGGACATGCGGATGCCGGTGCTGGACGGCCAGGCGGTTCACGAGGCGCTGCGTCAGCGCGGTAGTACCCTGGCGGTGGTGTTTCTGACCGGGCATGGCGACGTGCCGATGGCGGTAGAGGAGATGAAACGCGGTGCGGTGGATTTTCTGCAAAAGCCGGTTTCGCTAAAACCGCTGCAGGCGGCGCTGGAACATGGGCTCACGGTCTCCGGCGAGCGCTTTGCACAGAAAAAAGTCGTCGATTGCTATCAGCAACTTACCCCCAAAGAGAGAGAACTTGCGCTGCTGGTGATGAAAGGGCTCATGAATCGGGAGATTGCGCAGGCGATGAGTATTGCCGTACGCACGGTGGAGGTTCATCGGGCGAGGGTGATGGAGAAAATGCAGGCGGGGAGCCTGGCGGAGTTAGTCAGCAAATTACAGCGGGTTACCCGGTGATGGGTTCTCAACATGGCGGTATGGCCGCCGGCACCTACACCGCAGCGGCGTCTATCACAACACAATAAATGGTAGGGAAGAGGGAGGAGTATGTAATTGCAAACGATATTCATTTTCATTATTGTTTGCATTCCGTAAACTACTGTAAAGAAAAATTACATGTCTATCGCATCCCTGAAGAAAGCCGTGCGCGGCGCGCTGGTCATTTCGTTTTCTCTGCATGCGCTTTCTGCGTCGGCAAAAGATTTCAGCGAGCGGGAATTCCGCTCTCAGCCTCTTGGCCATGGCGTTTATGAACTGGCCTATGATCGCGGTCAGAAGGCGCTGTATGCCGCCTCCGCGCCCTCATTTGATAAAGATAAAACGGCGGGCGTCGTGTTTCGACTGGCGGCCGACTCTCTGCGGATTGATGAGAAAATCGCCACCGAACGCCGCGCCTTTGCGCTCTCTCTGGATGAAGAAAACCATATCCTGTATTTGGGCAATGCGCTGGATGGTTCGCTGACGCTGCTGGATACGCAGACCAATAGGGTGATTAAAACGCTTCAGCTCAGCGATGATTCAGATCCGGAAAAACAGGCCCACGTCCGCGAAGTGGTGCTGGATAAGCTAAACCAGCGTCTGTATGTGTCAGGGATCGGGCGCAAGGGCCAGGGCCTGCTTTGGGTGGTCGATAGCCGCAAGCAGCAGCTAATTGATACGTTGAAGAACATCGACCCGGTGGGGTTTGCCGTTGCTACCGCGGGTGAGAAGGTTTATGCGGTGACCGGCAACGGGGAGTTGGTTATCCTCGATGGCAAAACGTCGAAACTGCTTTCCCGGGTGAAGGTCGACCCGGCTGAATCGGAGCACTATTTCCTCAATATCGCCCTGAACAGCGCCGCCGGAGTCGGATATATCGCCGATACCAATACCCGCGATGTGCTGGTGGTGCGGCTGGACTCCGGCAAGCTGGTCGATCGTATCGCTTCGCCAAACTCCATCGCCGTGCTCTATCACGCCGGGCGCGATGAAATCTATGTGACCCATCGTAACGATCGCTCGATAAGCGTCATCGACGCGAAAACCAACCATCTCAAACACACCATCAAAACGGCGGCCATGCCCAACAGCCTGGTGCTTTCAGCGGATGGCGGAACGCTCTATGCCAGCGTCAAACAGGACGAAAAAAGCGACCAGGCTGACTACGTTCTCAAGATTGATCTAACTAAATTCTAAGGATTTTTTTGTGACGATAAAAACACGCCTGGACGTGGCGATGGCGCTCGCCTTGAATCTACCCGCGGCAGCCTTCGCCGCAGATGGCGCTTCGGTAAACGAAGAGCAGATGGTCGTCACCGCCAGCGGGTTCAGCCAGGAGCGACGCGAGGCGCCGGCGACGATCTCGGTGCTCGATGAGAAGGCGCTGAATACCCGCTCAAACCAGAACATATCCGAAGCGTTGCGCGAGATGCCGGGCGTGCTGGTGGGCAACGGTCACGGCAGCCTGGCGACCGGCGATGTTCAGATGCGCGGCATGGATTCGACCTATACCTCGTATATGGTGAACGGCATCAAGCAATCTACCCGCGAATCTCGTCCCTACGGGCATCATATTGGGACGGAAGCGGCGTTTATGCCGCCGCTGGCCGCTATTGAACGGATTGAGGTCATTCGCGGGCCGATGTCCTCGTTGTACGGCTCTGACGCTATTGGCGGCGTGGTCAACGTCATCACCAAAAAGGCGTATAACCTCGACACCTGGACGGGGGTGCTGGAGGATAATTACTTCCTGCAGGAGAAAAGCGAATACGGCAACACCAACCAGACTAACGCGTTCTTTATGGGGCCGGTAGTGCCGGGTAAACTCGGGGTCAGCGTGGGCGCGGATTATCTTGATCGTCGCGATGATGACAGCCCCACGAAAGAACGTTTTGTTAAACATCAGTCCGGAAATCTGGATGCCACGATTTCTCTGTCGCCAACCGATACCCAGCTCTGGGATCTGAACGCCACCAAAGGCAATCAGGAGAAAACCCATAACGACAAAGAGTGGTACTGGGGTTTTGACCGCGATGCGGCCTCGCTGTCACAGCATGCGTGGTACGGTGATGACCTGCTGGAGGTGAAGAACTTTATCAGCTACGAAAAGGCCCGCACGGAATATCGCGTGCCCGGCATGGACCCGCAGTTTATTAAGCAGAATAATTTTGAGGCCAATAGCGCGAACACCTTTACGCTGGCCGATCACAAGCTGACGTTAGGCGTCAACTTTACGCGCAACGAACTGAATGACACCTTCGGTATCGTGGACAAACAGGCGCCCGGCGTCACCCCGGTCAGTAAAATTACCCGCCACGGCTGGGCGGTATTCGCGGAAGACGCGTGGATGATCGTCCCGGACTTTACCCTGACGACCTCGGCGCGCCTCGATCATGATAGCTATTTCGGTTATCACGTTACGCCTAAGCTGTACGGTAACTGGGCCATTGACGAAACCTGGGCGCTGAAAGGGGGCGTGTCCGCCGGCTATAAAAAACCGGATTTACGCCAGAATAATGCCGGTTTTACCAGCGTCTACGGGGCTTATCCTTATTCTGAAATCGGTATTGGCAACGACGATCTCAAGCCGGAACAAAGCATCAATACCGAGCTGGGCGTGTACTGGCAGCGGGATGCCCTGGCGCTCGACGCCACCCTTTTTTACACCAAATTTAAAGATAAAATCAGCGACCATACCATCTGTACCTCATCGGCTACCCAGAAGTGCCAATACAACGGCTATACCGCCGATAGCGTGTCGCAATATATTAACGTCGGTGATGCGCAGATCTACGGTGTGGAGCTGAACGGCGACTGGCAGGTGACCGCAGCGCTGAAGGCGAACGCCAACTATACCTACACCCACAGCGAACAGAAAAGCGGCGAGTATAAAGGCTATGCGCTAAACGATTTCCCCAGCAGTATGGCCAACGTTTCGCTGACGTGGAACACCACTTCCGATCTGGAACTATGGACCAGGGCCAGCTGGCGCAGCAGATCGCCGGATATCGGCAAGTCCAGCGCAACGGACGCCTACGCGCTAGTGGATTTAGGCGCGCGTTACCACCTGACTAAGCGCGTCACCCTGATGAGCGGGATCTACAATCTGTTTGATGTAAATCCGGTTTACACCACCGTCTACCGGCAGACGGCGATGCTGGAAGGGCGGCGCTATAATTTCGGCGGGCGCATTGAGTTCTGACAATGAAGCAGGGGCCGAATGGCCTCTGCGCAAGGATCCCACAAAGATCCCACAAAGATCTGTCAGGGCCTGAAGTCCAGAACGACATGACTGAATGTTTGATAGGTTTTTTCGTCTGGCGCAGGCGGGATTGTGGCTTGTCTCAGCGCGGACATCACCTCCGCGCATAGCGCCGGATCGCCGTTCTCGACCGTTGGATTCTCCACCGTCCCGTCACGCTGTAGCGTTAAGCGCACCGAGCATGTTTGCCCTTGCCTGGACGCCGGCTGGTCTATCTTAGCGAAGATAGCCTTCTGGATCTGGGTCAGATAGCGTGAGGCATTGGCCTGCGGTGAAGTATCTGAACCCGTTTGATAATCGCGAAGTATCTTATCCACTTCTGCCGATATTTTAGCGTCTTCGGTGCTGTCCGGCGCAGAAGCACTACCCGAGCAGGCGGAAAGGAGTAAAGCGAGGGGGCAAATGAGCAGCGGGCTGATTTTCACGAACATGGTAATGCCTCCTTGCTGGCGATGAGCTATTCCGAATGCGAGGCGGTTATCCTCTGTTATTCCGCGATTTTATTCAAACGCTAATCGCTGATTTTTCCTGCGGCGGATTGAACGCGCGGCAGCGGCATTAAGTGACACTGTCACGTATTTTTTGCCTTCGCCGCGGGCGATTTACGCCATCCAGTCGCGAATCAGGTTCCCGTACAGCTGTTCAGCCTCCTCCAGCCGGCTGAGCAGGCAGTACTCGTCGGTTTGATGAGCCATAGACGGCTCGCCGGGGCCGAGAATGATACAGGGCGGATTGCCCAACGCCGGCAGCAGCAGCGAGGCGTCGGTAAAGTAGGGCACCACCCGCGGCTCAAGCGGCCGATCGTGCAGCGGCTGGCAACGCTGATAAACCTGTTTTATCCACGCGTGATCCTGTTCGCTGAGTACCGCGGGCAGATCGACCAGCGTCGACACCGTGACGCTCTCGCCAAGCAGCGTGGTCAACCGCTGGCGGATGGTGGCGTGCTGTAAATCAGGCGCGCTGCGGATATCGACATCGAAACGCGTGCGGTCCGGCACGGAATTAATATTTAGCCCACCTTCAATACGTCCGACGTTTACCGTGGGCTGCTTCATCAGCGGATGCGGCGCGCCCGGCGAAAAATGTTGGATTTTAGCCAGCGCATCCGCCGCCAGATAGATAGCATTAATCCCCAGCTCCGGCATCGCGCCATGGGCGGTTTTTCCCCGCGTTTCGCAGCGTAGCCAGAGCGCGCCTTTATGGCCGATAACCGGATAATTGGCGGTGGGCTCGCCGACGATCAGCGCGCCCACTTTCGGCAACGGCGCGGAGGCGATCAGCGCCCGCGCGCCGTCGCAGCCCGTTTCTTCCCCGCCGGTAATCAGCAATACCGCGCCGCGCCCGGCGAGGATCGTTTCCCGCTGCTGAACGCAGGCGACGGCAAACGCCGCTATCGCCGCTTTCATATCGCTGGACCCGCGTCCATAAAGGCGCCCGTCTTCCATCTGCGAGCCGAAAGGGTCGTACCGCCACCGGGCATTTCCCAGCGGCACGGTATCCAGATGCCCGGTAAAGGCCAGCGGTTTACCAGGCGTTGCCCCGGGGAGCCAGGCGATCAGATTGCTGCGACTCTCGCCGAATGACGACAGCGAAACTGCAAAACCGTTAGCGTTAAGCCAGTCGGCAAAGTACCGCATGCAGTCCGCTTCGCTGCCCGGCGGGTTGATGGTGTTAAAGCCCAGCAGCTGCCGGGCGAGTTCAAGGGTGGTGGTCATCAGCGATGTTCCGTCAGCCAGTCAAGGCAGTTAATCCACAGCTGGCGATAGCCGGGCCATTTGGCAAACTCTTCCGGCAGCCAGTGTGCCGACATATCGCTGGTCCACACCAGCGAGCGACCCTGTTGATATTCGCGAACGGCCAGCAGCGGATGACCGGTACCGGCGACCGTCGCCAGCAGTTTGCCCTCCGGATGCATTTCGACTTCGTTATAACCCAGCAGCCACGGCCATTCGCCCGGAATATCGTTAAACAGGGCGTGGGATTCCGTCACCTCGGCATAGCAACCTTCCGGCGTTTCAATGCGATCGTCCCATGCCAGGCAGCGGACCGGCAGCACTTTCTCCACCGCGGTATTACGATAACGCGCGCCGCCGTTGATTCCCTGGAAGCTGTAATAGCCGCCGATCATCATCAGCGACCCGCCGCCGGCCACGTAGTCATGCAAAAGCGTCAGACGGTTGGCGGTTCGGCGGCTTTTCAGCCAGGTGTCCGGATGCAGCAGCAGCGTATTGGCGCCGATATCCGACAGAATAATCGCATCCCACTGCTGCAGCGCTTCTAGCGTCAGCGGAAAGTCTGTCGCCGCCGCGTGGGCGGGCATGTAGGTAATGGCGTAGGCACTGTCCGCGAGCGCCGCCAGAAAATCCGTCGCGCCGGTGTGCCAGGTGGCGGTGGCGAACTGATCGAAGCCTTTAACGTGTGTTGACGTGCTGGTCCAGGATTCACCGACCAGTAAGATTTTTTTCTGCATTATGACTTTCCTTTTATCCGCCGAAGACCCGTTGGGGATTTCCAATCATCAAGGTTTCAAGCTGTTCGCCGCTGACGCCGTGGCGCCGCAGGCGGGGAACAAAATGCTTGAGTATGTAGCCGTAACCGTGGCCGCCGTAGCGGGTGAGCATGGTTTTCAGGAAGACGTCCTGCGATAGCAAAATTTGCTGGATATAGCCGTCGTCAATTAGCTCGCGAATTGCGCGGGCGTTCTCCTCGTCGGAGGGCGACTGCGCCGACTCGTCGGCGTAGTAATAGCTCATGCCGATCATGTCGTATTCGAGAAACGCCCCGCGCTGCGCCAGCTCCCGCTGGTAACGCTTATCGGCAAAGCTGGGATTCATATGGCACAGCACCGTATGGCGCAGATCGGCGCCTTCCTGCTCGAGAATGTCCAGTACGCGGTGACCCAGCCGTTCCCAGCCGGGCAGGTGGACCTCGATCGGCACGCCGGTCGCGGCGCTGGCCCGGCCCGCAGCGCGCAGGGATTTCTCCTCATCCGGGGTAAAGCGGCTTGAGATACCGATTTCGCCGATGAGTCCGGCGAGCACCTCCGGTTTCTCTTCCGCGCCGCCAAGATCGTAGATTAGCCGCTCGGTCAGCCGTTCAACGCTGCTGGTTCTAACCCACTCGGGGTGCGAGGGTTCCAGATAGAGGCCGGTGCCCATAATAATGTTCAGGCCGGTCAGACGGGCGATACGCGCCAGCGCTTTGGGATCGCGGCCAATGCCGATATTGGTCGGATCGACTACCGTTTCCCCGCCAAGGGCGCGATATTTCGTCAGCTCTTCAATCGCGACGTCGACGTCAAACAACTGACAGTTATCGCGGCTCATCAGCGGGTTCAGCGACAGTTCGCCGAGGTTTTCCATTTTCACCGGCATTTCGGCAAGATGGCGCTCGCTACAGCAGCAGGGCGGCACCCATTTGCCGGAGGCATCCAGCAGAATATGCTCATGCATCAGCGTCACGCCCATTTCACTTATCGGCAGCGGGCCGAGCACCGTCATCACGTAACCGCTGCTGACGCCGACCGGCAGCGGGTCGGGATGGCGAAAAATTGATCCTTTCATCTGCTATCCTTTTGCCGCGGAGCGCGCGGGGTTGAGAATGCGGGTGTTCAGCCAGATAGCCAGCAGGATAATAGTGCCGGTGGCGATCTGGGTGTAGAACGGCGAAATATGCGACAGGATCAGCCCGTTCTGAATCACCGCAATCGACAGCGCGCCCAGCAGCGTGCCGATAATGGTGCCGAAGCCGCCAAACAGGCTGGTACTGCCGAGCACCACGGCGGCGATGACCTGCAGTTCAAAACCTTCGCCCTGGTTGGAGGAGCCGCTGCCGAGGCGCGCGGTGATAATCATCCCCGCCAGCGCGGCGGCCATGCCGCTGATGATATAGACCTTCATGGTCACCGCTTTGGTGTTAATCCCGCTGCGTCGCGCGCCTTCGGCGTTGGCGCCGATAGCCGTCACGTAGCGGCCAAAACGCATATGGTTGAGAACGATGTGCCCGATAAGCAGAATCATAATGCCGATCAACGCAGGCATAGGGATTCCCACAACCCACGCGCGGCCAATAAAGGTAAACAGGCTGTCAGCCGGAACCGGGATCGAGTAGCCCTGGGTGACCAGCAGCGCGATGCCGCGAACCACAGCCAGGGTGGCGAGGGTGACGATAAACGCCGGTATGCCCTCATAGGCGATAAAGAAGCCGTTGATGGCGCCAACGATGCCGCCGAGCAACAGGCCGCCGAGCAAAACCACCGGCCACGGCAGTCCCCAGTTGTTCAGGGCGATAGCGGAAAGCGCGCCGACCAGCGCGAGGGTGGAACCCACCGACAGGTCGATGCCGCCGGTGGTAATGACCAGGGTCATTGCCGTCGCGACGATCAGCAGCGGGGCGCTTTGACGGATAATGTTGAGCCAGTTGGTGCCGGTGAGAAAGTTGCTGGTGATCAGCGAGAACACCACGCAGCAGAAGACGAAAAAGAGCGCGATGCTGACCACGCCGGAGTGGTTATGCAGCAGGCGGCGCGGCAGCGAATGCTGGATCATGCGGGAGCTGCTTAAGTTCATGATACTCATCCTGTTACCTCAATGTGCGGCCGCAGAGCGGGCGGTGAATTTTTCGCCCACAATCAGGTTAACGATATCGCTCAGGCTGGTGTCGGCCACTCGTCGGTCGGCGACGTTGGTACCTTCATACATCACCATGATCCGGTCGCAGACCAGAAACAGGTCCTGCAGGCGGTGGGTAATCAGAATCACGCTCACGCCGCGAGCGGAAACGCGGCGAATCAGCTCCAGCACCGCCTCAACTTCCGCGACGGCCAGCGCGGCGGTGGGTTCATCCATAATCAGCACTTTCGGGTCAAAGGCCGCCGCGCGGGCGATGGCAATGGCCTGACGCTGGCCGCCGGAGAGATTTCGCACCAGCAGGCGGGTATCCGGAATGGAGATCCCGAGTCCTTTAAGCATCTCCCGGGCGTCGGCGTGCATTTTGGCCTCGTCGAGAAAGGGGATACCGAGGACCGATTTCATCGGCTCGCGGCCCATAAACAGATTGCCCGCGACGTCGACCGTGTCGCACAGCGACAGATCCTGGTAGACCATCTCGATATGGCAGCGGCGCGAATCGGCCGGATTAGCGAACTGCTGCTGTTCGCCGTCGATGCGAATCGTGCCGCCGGAGGGGATCACCGCCCCCGAGAGTACTTTGGTCAGGGTGGATTTCCCCGCGCCGTTATCGCCCACCAAGCCCAGCACCTCGCCCGGAGCCAGCTCGAGATTGACTCCGCGCAATGAACGTATCGACCCGTAGGTCTTGGTGATGTTGATCATCTCCACCCTTGGCGGGGTAGTGTGTGGCTGCTGCATCTGATAACTCCCATCGCTGTTGCCGGGAAAATGTTCGCCATCCTGCGGAAAATGCCCCCCTCCGACACGGTTTACATGCTAGTAAACCGGTTTACCTGCGGAGTGGAGCACTCGCCAACACAGTCAGGACAAACGCTACGTAAGATATTTGTTCGCCAGTAAGAACATTGCAGCATCCGTGCCAGGGCAGGAACAACACAGCAGCCCTGTAACTTAACCATATGTAATCAATAGATTTTATTCATTACATTCCGGTAAACCGGTTTACTGATTATAGTGAACAGATTGTAAATCGATCGTTTTTTGCGCCAAAGCTGGGCGCTTTTGCGCCATTTTGGGACGTGCTTAACAAATCTTGATTGAGTCGCGACCGATCCATTCTACCGGCAGGCGGGTTTCTGCCGGGATATCCTGGTCGTTGTTCAGTAGGCGCATCATGATATTCACCGCGGTGCGGCCCAGTTCGCGGGCGGGCTGGCGGATAGTTGAGATACGCGGCTGGGTGAAATCGGCATAGTTGGCGTCATCGAAGCCGACCAGCGACAGCGCCTCCGGCGCCTGAAGCCCACTGGCGCGCAGCCCGTCAAGCAGACCCAGCACCAGGTAGTCGCTGGCGGCGAAGACGGCGGTCGGGCGAAGCGGCTGGCTAAACAGGTAACGCAGCGCCTGCTGGCCGAACTCGCGCTGGTAGTCGCCGTACATCACCCATTCGGGCGGCCAGCTCAGACCGGCCTGCTCCATCGCGGTGCAGAAGCCCTGATAGCGCTCGCGGACGCTCATCAGCTTGTCGGGACCGCCGACGAAGGCGATATGGCGGTGTCCGGCGGCGATCAGCTTTTCGGTGGCGATCCGCCCGCCCTGAACGTTATCGGCAAACACCTTTGGCACCGTACTGCCGGGTATATCTTCATCCAGCAGGACAATGCGTTCGTGACGCTGGACCTCTTTGCGCAGCAGGCCGTTATCAGGGCGGTTAGTGGTGAACAGCAGGCCATCGACCTGGCAGGTATCCAGCCAGCGGATGAACTGGCACTCCTTTTCCGGATTATTGCGGGTGATGCACAGCACCAGGCTATAACCGCTGGCGGAAGCGGCCTCTTCGGCGGCGTCGGCCAGCTCGGCAAAGAAGGGGTTGGTGATATCGGGCAGCACCAGGCCGAGCGTCTCGCTGCCGCCTTTGCTAAGACGGCGCGCCAGGCTATTACCGCGATAGTCCAGTTCGCGAATCGCCGTTTCGATACGGTCGATGGTGTCCTGCGGCAGCACAATACTGTTGTTCATATAGCGCGACAGGGTGGCTTTCGACAGTCCCGCCAGCTTTGCGACATCGGATAACAATACGCGTTTTATACTCATTTCCTGCGCCATTTCTGCCAGAATCGGCTATCTGTAACATAGTTAAGCGCGCTGGATACAGCAATTTCTCCGCCCACAATCGCCTCAAATAAACGCTTGACAAATTTTAATCTGCGGAGAATTGTATAGGCAGTTTACCGCATCATCCGGGAAGTCATTCCCAAACCCGTTTAAGTCATTCCAGTCGCGCGCCGACACGGACCGGTTGCCGGAATGAAGTTAAACAGGTATTCGCCGAACGATCGATGATGGTTCTGGCCACATAGACGATATTTGCCCGCCAAAAAATAATCATTCTGCGTTCGCATGCGGCGCGGAACTCTGCTGGCTATCACCTATTCCCGACGAGGATACTGATGATGTTATTTAACACCGGAAAACTGCGTTTACTTGCTGTCGCCACGACGATGCTGGCATCAATGAGTTTTATTTCGACCGCCGGCGCGGCCGCTCCGACTTATGCCCTGGTCCAAATCAATCAGCAGGCGCTGTTCTTTAATCTGATGAATAAAGGCGCGCAGGATGCGGCAAAAGCCAGCGGCAAAGATCTAGTGATATTTAACTCTAACGATAATCCCGTGGCGCAAAATGACGCCATTGAAAACTATATTCAGCAAGGCGTTAAAGGCATTCTGGTTGCCGCTATCGATGTTAACGGAATTATGCCCGCGGTAAAAGAAGCCGCCGCCGCTAACATTCCGGTGATTGCGATTGACGCCGTATTACCGGCTGGACCACAGGCGGCCCAGGTCGGCGTTGATAATATTGAAGGCGGCAAAATTATTGGTCAATACTTCGTGGACTACGTGCAAAAAGAGATGAGTGGCCAGGCGCGGCTGGGGATCGTCGGCGCGCTGAACTCGGCTATTCAGAACCAGCGGCAGAAAGGGTTCGAAGAGACGCTGAAAAGCAATCCGAAGATCACCATCGCTAACGTTGTCGACGGGCAGAACGTGCAGGACAAAGCAATGACCGCGGCGGAAAACCTGATCACCGGTAACCCGGACCTGACGGCGATATATGCCACCGGCGAACCCGCGCTGCTCGGCGCGATCGCCGCCGTGGAGAACCAGGGGCGCCAGAAGGACATTAAAGTCTTTGGCTGGGATCTGACGGCGAAGGCGATTTCCGGTATTGACGGCGGCTACGTGACCGCCGTACTGCAGCAGGACCCGGAAAAGATGGGCGCCGAAGCCCTGAAGGCGCTGAACAGCATCACTTCGGGTAAAACCGTGCCGAAAACCATTCTGGTTCCGGCGACGGTGGTGACCAAAGCGAACGTCGATTCCTACCGTTCGCTGTTTAAGTAGGTCAGCGCGCGCCGCCCGTGGTTAACAGGGCGGCAAGCTCATGGCTGCCGGGAAACGCGCTGAGCGTCCCCCGGCGGCTAACGGTAATGGCGGCAGCCCGGCTGGCGTGCGCCAGCGCTAGCGCATCCGGCGCGACGTCGCGCAGCAGGGCGGAGGCCAGCATCACGGCGAGGAACGTGTCGCCCGCCCCGGTAGTATCAAGCGCCTCGGCGGGCACGGCGGGACAAAACCGGCGCTGGCCCTCCTGGAGCAGCCAGGCGCCGGCGGCGCCCTGGGTAATGACTAAGCTTTTCACCCCGTATGGCTGGAGCAGCTCGGCCTCAGATTCATTGACCACCGCGATGTCGATGAGCGGCCACAGATGGCAAAAGTCAGGATTGACGGGCGAGGGGTTGAATACCGTCGTCATACTGCGGCTTTTGGCGTACTGGAACAGCGCCCGCGTTTTGTCCAGGGAGAAATTGCCCTGCTGTAGCAGAATATCGCCGGCGACGGCATCCGCGATATGCGGAATAATGTCATCCAGGCGGAATGTATCCGCGGCGGCGGTAGTGGTAATAATGGCATTGTCGCCGTCAGCGCTATTTAAAATAATCGAGGTATCGCTATGTTGATTGAAATGACCGTCGGGTAGTAAGGTCAGTGGTTCATTTTTTATCTGCTGACGGATCCACACGCCGTTGCTGTCATTTCCCGTGGCGGCAATTAGGCGCGTTTCTATTCCGCAGCGGGCTAATATAATCGCCTGGTTCGCGCCTTTACCGCCGATATCCTGCGAAACTTTAACGCCGTGAATTGAAGCACCTTTTTTCGGTATATCCGGAATGGACCAGGTTTCATCTACGGTAATATTACCGGTAACGTAAACACGCATAGTGTTCCCTTAACAGGATGGATAAGATGGTTGCTATCTCAGCAGAAAAAACGAATGCAATACAAGCTATTTTTTCACGCAGCAAAGCGGTTATTGGAGTTATTCATTGCGATCCTTTTCCCGGCGCGCCTAAATATCGAGGGAAATCAGTCTCTGATATTATTGAGCGCGCGCTTCGCGATGCTGAAAATTATATTTCAGGCGGCGTTCACGGACTGATTATTGAAAACCACGGGGATATTCCTTTTTCCAAACCTGAGGATATCGGTCACGAAACTTCCGCGCTAATGGCGGTGATTACCGAGAAAGTGCGCGAGCGTTTTGCTGTGCCGCTGGGCATTAACGTCCTGGCGAACGCGGCGATCCCGGCGATGGCTATCGCCCTGGCGGGCGGAGCCGATTTCGTCCGCGTAAACCAGTGGGCCAACGCCTATATCGCCAACGAAGGATTTATTGAAGGGGCGGCCGCTAAGGCGCTGCGCTACCGCAGTATGCTGCGCGCTGAGCATATTCGCGTTTTTGCCGATAGCCACGTCAAGCACGGTAGCCATGCCATCGTTGCCGATCGTTCGATTCAGGAGCTGACGCGCGACGTCGATTTCTTCGAGGCTGACGCGGTGATTGCCACCGGTCAGCGTACGGGCGATAGCGCCACGATGGCGGAAATAGACGAGATCCGCGCGGCGACGGAGCTACCGCTGCTGGTGGGCTCGGGGGTGACGCCGGCCAACGTGCGCCAGATCCTCGGACGGACTCAGGGGGTTATCGTGGCCAGTACGATGAAGGTCGACGGCGTGTGGTGGAACGATGTTGAGCTGGCCCGGGTGAAGCATTTTATGTCAGTCGCGCAGGCCGCGCTCGAGGAGGCATAATGGAAGCGTTTAGCGAACGCCTGCTGCGCGAGCATCAGCCGGTGTGGCAGGCGATGCAGCGGCATCGTTTTGTGGTTGATATCGAAGAGGATCGGCTGGCGCCTGCCGTCTTCAACCGCTATCTGGTATTTGAGGGCAACTTTGTCGCGACGGCAATCGCGATTTTTGCCCTCGCGGTCAGCAAAGCGCCGGGTATTCATCAGCAGCGCTGGCTGATTGGCGTGCTGAATGCTCTGGTTGACACCCAGATCGCGTGGTTTGAACAGGTGTTGTCAGAGCGGCGGGTCGATCCCGCTGCGTACCCGGACGATCTGCCCGGCGTGCGGCGCTTTCGCGACGGCATGCTGCGGACCGCCCGGGAGGGCAGCTACGAACAGATCGTGACGATGATGTTCGGTGCGGAATGGATGTACTACGTCTGGTGCCGGGGGGTAAGCGAGCATCGCCAGAGCTACGCGGACGTCCGGCGCTGGGTGGAGATGCACGCCGAGGACGAATTTTATCAGCAGGCGCTCTGGCTGAAGAACGAACTCGATCGCTGCGCCATGACGCTGAGTGAAAGCGAAAAGCAGGCGCTGTCGGCGCTTTACGGCGATGTGCTGCAGTGGGAAATTGATTTCCATCACGCCGCGTACGAAGCGTAGCCGCGAGGTGAATAACAGGGGGCGCCTGAAGCGGCGCCTCCTGAACGCTGATACACTGAGCGGATCGATCGCCGTTTACAGGGAAACCATGAAATATCAGAACCTCTTGCAAAGCGTATTGTTAAACGACCCGATGAGAATGAACGCGCTGTACGCCGTGCAGGCGCTGGAACTCAACGATGGCTGGATTGGCGCCGGCTTTGTCAGAGATGCGGTCTGGGATCATCTGCACGGCTACGGGCAAAGGCCAGTTTCGGGTGATGTGGATGTTGTCTGGTTCGACGCGAAAAGCGCGACTTCCGCCTGTGATAGCGCGCTGGAAGAGAGGCTTAGCCAGCAAAACTCCGTTTTTAACTGGTCGGTGAAAAATCAGGCCAGAATGCATCAACGCAACGGACATCAACCTTATCGTTCAACGGAGAATGCGCTGCTGTACTGGCCTGAAACCGCGACGGCTATCGCGGTAAGATTGGGAGCAACAGATCATGTTGAGGTTATCGCGCCCTACGGGCTGGACGATCTCTTTGAGCTCCGTCTGCGGCCAACGCCGGTATTTGCGCAGCATAAGCTGGCTATTTTCAGCCAGCGCGTCGCGGAAAAACGGTGGCTACAGCGTTATCCCGGCCTGCGGCTTCTCGTCCCGACATAACGCAAAGCCGCTGTTCGCCTGGTTTTCGTCAAAAGCGCCAGTCGGCCGCGGTTGAAAGCGCGACAAACGGGCCCGCCAGCGTTCGGTTGTGATGGCCAATGATGTCCTTAGCGGATAAATGAGGATTATCGATTGTGGTATGCGCATCGGAAATCAGCACGGCCGTGAATCCCAGCTCCGGCGCTGCCCGGCAGGTGGTATCGACGCAAAACTCTGTTTTCATCCCGGCAATCACCAGCTGCTTTACGCCTCTCTGCGTAAGCTGGCGCTGTAATTCGGTGTCGCGAAAGCCGCTGGGATACGTTTTGGTTAAGACGATATCCCGTTCAACGTCCACATCCAGCTCGGCTATCAGCCTGGTTAACGGGCTGCTCGCAGAGAAGGGGGAGCCGTCGGGTCCGACGTGGCGAATAAAAAAGATCGGTACCTGTGACTGCCTGGCTTTAGCGATGAGCAGAAGAATATTTGTCAGAACGGCATCAGCGGAATGAGGAGAAGCCGGACCGCGGAAAAGCCCCTCCTGCATATCAATAATCACTAGCGCATGTTCAGATGAAATCATGGGGCGTGTCTCCATTCAGTATGTGATGAACGGAGAGCTGTTTGTCCCCGTCCGCTTTAACGGGGAGTGAGGTTCTGTTCTGTCAGGTTCCAGCCACAGATACGCACACGCCGCCGCAGGTTGCGGTGGTGGTGGTGCGTGTCGTTGTTGAATAGGCTGGATGAATCATTTTCTGACCTTATTATTCATTGAAGATCAATAACCAGAAACGGACGGAACCGCTTAAAACTACACGCCTTATACGATGAAGGTCAACTGCTGATTTCATGACATGTCGCCCGGCCAGAATACAGACTTTCCTGCCATTGCCGGGCAAATATCCTGCACTTTGACGCTTATTGATTATACTTTGATGGCAGGTTGTGCTGCTTCAGGCGGCCGCCGCGTTGGTGGGGTATCAAAACGTATATCCTGGAATTGACTTAGCGGCTGTTGATGAAAATGCGATCATGAAACAGTTATGGAGGTATGGAACGATGGGATTATTAAATTTTGTCAAAGAAGCGGGCGAGAAAATATGGGACGCCGTCTCCGGCGGCAGCAAGGAAGATAAGGCCGACAAGCTGAAAAAACATATTGATGGTCTTAATCTTCCCGGCGCCGAAAAGGTCAATATCGATGTTGCGGACGACGGCACCGCGACGGTTACCGGCGATGTCGGTTCGCAAGAAGATAAGGAAAAAATTCTGGTGGCGGTAGGTAACGTCACCGGCGTTGGTCAGGTTAATGACAGTGTAAAGGTGACGCAAAGCGGGGCGGAAAGTCGTTATTACACGGTCAAATCCGGCGACACCCTGAGCGCCATCTCTAAAGCGATGTATGGCTCCGCCAATGAGTATCAACGTATTTTTGAAGCCAACAAACCGATGCTGACGCATCCCGATAAAATCTATCCGGGCCAGGTGCTGATTATTCCGGCGAAGTAAGCGGCGAATTCCTTGGGCTGCAGGCCGATGGAATTATCTTCAAGGCCGGCCAGTGACAATATAGATTTTGTTGCTGGCTGGGGTTCAGGCATTCTCCTGACGTCAACGAGTTAAATTCCGTGATGGCAGGGATGCGATTATTGCATCCCTGTATCGTTGGATCAGAAGAAATCAATTCGCGTATTGATACCGACAGTGCGGCCCATATTAACCTGCGCGACGGCGCTGCTGCCGTTCATATATCCATAGGTACGGTAATGACGGTCGAACAGGTTATCGACATAGACGGAAATATTCATCCGTTCCGTCGCCTGCCAGCCAATGCTGCTGTCCAGGGTGGCGTAGGCGCCTTGCCGCAGCTGGTTGTCGCCATCGAAATAATGCGGCCCCACCAGATTAACCGCCAGCCGGGGCATCAGTGCGCCATAGCGCGTATCAATCACGCCATTCACGCTGCTTCCCGCGCCGTAACGCGGTACGAACGGCACCCGGTTGCCGTGGTACAGCTCGCTGTCGTTGGTGAATTCGGAACGGATCATGTTGCCATTGATATCCCATGACCAGCCAGGGGCAAACCGCCATTTCGCTTCCAGCTCAACGCCGGTGGCGTCGGCTCTCCCCGCATTGCTTAAGGTCTGCATTCCGACCGGGCCAGAGTAGAGCTGCATATCTTTGGTGTGGGTATAAAAGGTGGCGGCTTGCAGCGTGACGTCGGCGGTGTCGTAACGGGTGCCAATTTCATAGTTGATGGATTTTTCCGCGTTGAACGGTTTGGCATCAAGACCTGCGGTAGGCACGATATTGTATCCGGAAGGTTTATATCCCTGGGCGACGCGGGTATATACTCGCCAGTCGTCGGTCAGCAGATAGCCTGCGGAGAGCTGTCCGAGCACCCGGTCGTCATTGCTTTTACCCTGGTCGCCAAATGGGTTTCCCAGCATGTTGCCGTGATACTGCGTGCTGGCTTTATCATGCGAGAAACGCACGCCGCCGCCGATGTCAAAACGCTCGGTTAAATGCCAGGTCAGATCGCTGTAGGCGGCAAGGGTTTCAGCGGTGGTATAGCCGGTGCTGCTTAAATAGGGCATCGTCGGCATATCGTAGGCGGAGTTTAGCTTTTCGCGGGTGTTCTGCCGGTACAACCCAAATACCATATCCACGGTACGCGTATCGCCGAGGGTGGCGGCGCGTAGCTCCTGCACATCCTGGTTCCAGCGCTGGGGCATATTGACGATCAACGAGCCGGAAGGGAAGGTCCGGGAATAATTCTGCTGCTGCCAGGCGCCGATCAGATTGAAAACCCAGTCATCGGTAGCGTATTTACCGCTTAGCGTCTGGCTGTCAGTACAGCGCCGTAGGTACGGGTCCGGTGAACCCTCGCTAAGAGACAGCGTACGGCTTTTGAGATCATTCCATGCCACGTAGGCATCCTGTGTAGCGCGAGTGCATTCGCGCGAGGCGGAAAACCCCATTTCCCAGGGCTGGTCGTCCGGCGCCAGACGCAGTTTCACATTCCCGATACTTGCGCGGGTACCGCCTAAATCATCGCTACCGGTCGAGGGGTTAATCATCTCGCCGTCATCAACCTGGCGTAAAAGGGTCACGCTGCCGTATAACAGGCCATCCTGAATCGGGCCGCTCAGGTTGAGTTTGCTTCGATAACTGTCACGACTGCTGACGCCACCTTCAATATAGCCGCGCGGGGTGCTGTCCGGCTGCTGGGTGACGATGTTAATGATCCCGCCCTGGGCGCTTTTGCCATACAAGGTTCCCTGCGGTCCTCTCAGGAGCTCCACGCTCTGCACATCGGTCAGTGCCTGGATGGTGTTGGTCGAAAGCTGTGGGACGCCATCGACATACAGGGTAACGGCGGGGTTATAAAAGTCCTGGGCCGAAGAGATGCCGCGTAGCGAGATCGTTGAAAAAAGCATGTTGCCGCTATTTTCAATATTCAGCCCTGGCAACACTCTGGGGAGTTTGTCACTGGCGGTAACGCCCGCGTCGCTTAACTCCGTCGCGCTGATAACGGTAGAAGAGACATTATTGGCTGATGCCGAGCGGGAAGACTGTTTACTGGCGGTGACCACCAACGTGCTTTCGTCTTGCTGTGAGGTTTGGCTATGAGCAGCGGCCGGGAGTAAAAATCCCCCCAGAACCAGAGGATAAAACCGTGTCATTTTCATTGTTATGAATCCCTGAAAAACGGCGAGACGCCAAAATACCGATAATGGTGAATTGAAAATGATAACTATTTCTAATTGCGCTGCTACCCGAAACGGGTTTATTTCCACCTGTTTCGGGTAGCGGGGCGCTTATTGGGCTGAATGGCGATAACGCTCAATGGCGAGCGCCGTCAGGCGCTTTTTATCTACCTTGCCGACGGCGGTGAGCGGCCAGTGGGTCAGAAACTCAATTTGATCGGGAATCTTCCACGCGCTGATCCCCATTTGGACCAGCTTTTGACGCAGCTGTTGATAGTCAGAGGGAGTGCGTTGCGCGATGATAAACGCGCATATCCGCTCGCCAAGCAGCGTATCCGGCGCGGCGACCACGGCGCAATCCTTTACGTCTTCCAGACGCATCAGTACCGATTCCACTTCCGCAGCGGCTATTTTCTCTCCGGCGCGGTTGATCTGCTCTTTTATGCGCCCCTCAACGTGCAGATTTCCCGCCTCATCGAGCCTGACATTGTCGCCAGTACGGTAAAATCCTTGAGCAGTAAAGGCCCGCGCATTGTGCTCGGGAGCGCGATAATAGCCCGTAATAGTATAAGGACCGCGCGTTAATAACTGTCCCGTTTCGCCAGGCGCAACGTCGTTTTCCTCTTCGTCAACGACGCGAATTTCATCCAGGGGAGACATAGGGCGCCCCTGGCTGTGAAGAACGGTGGCCAGAGGATCGTCCAACCGGGTAAAGCAGAGCAGGCCTTCCGCCATACCGAATACCTGTTGCAGGGGACAATCAAACGTCGAGATAACCTGCTCAGCAAGCGTTGGGTCAAGCCGGGCGCCGCCCACCTGAATGACGCGTAGCGAAGAGAGATCGCTGTCTTCCCACTCTCTGGCCTGCACCCAGAGCTGCGCCAGCGCCGGTACCAGGGCGACATGTGTCACGCCTTGTTCAGCGATTAAAGGCATCACCTCATCGCAGCTGCCGCTGTCGGTTAATACCACCTTTCCGCCGCAGGCAAGGGTTCCCAGAATACCGGGACAGGCCAGCGGAAAGTTATGCGCCACGGGGAGGACGGCGAGATACACGCTCTGTGGATTAAGGCCGCACAGTTCGGCAGAGGCGCTGAAGTTATAGCTATAGTCAGCGTGCCGTCGCGGGATAAGCTTTGGCGTCCCGGTGGTGCCGCCTGAGAGCAGCAGCAGCGCGGTGGCGCCAGCATCGGGCTGCGGCCACGTCTGCCGTTCGCCGCGCAGCGAGAAGAGCGGCGTAAAATCGTCGCCTTCGGTCTCACTTGCGACCAGAACTTGCCGCAGGCAGGCGTGTTTGCGCGCCATCTGGCGGGCCAGGTCCGCGTGGCTTTCTCCGTGAATCACATAAGCGGCCGGTTGCGCCAGCGCCATCAGCGCGTCGATATCCAGCGCCCGCTGCGAGGGCATCGCCAGAACAGGGATAACGCCCAGTCTTAACAGCGCGAACAGCAGGATCACAAATGCGTTGCCGTTGGGGAGCTGGATAAGCACATGTTCTCCTGGATGTAAACCCAGCGATGATAACCCCGCAGCAAGCTCATCGACCTGAAGATCGAGCGCGCTGTAGGTCAGCGAGTCTTTGGCATCAACGACAGCAATTCGCGAGGGATAGCGAGCCGCCCAGTGGCGCAGCTGTTCAGCAATGGGGAAGGGATACTGTTTTATCAGAGAATCAAAGGAAGAGTGCATGCGTCACCTTTCTGAAGTGCAGGACCGATTTTGCAAAGCGGCCGTCGCAGAAAATACGTGGGGAAAATGGTGAATAATCTGCGTAAAAAAGACCCTGGATTGTTGCAGCAGATAAAAATGGTCGCCGTCAATCACCACCTCGCCTGCGATGTGGTTCAGCCACGGACGCCAGGCCTCCATCTCCGGCCAGGAGGCTTCACGATCGCGGCTGCCGCATACCAGCAGCGCAGGCGTGCGCAGCGGCGGGAAATCGTCGAGCGAGTCGTAGTGATAGTGCTCAGTAGCGTAAAAATCAGCGCGCAGAAGAGGAAGAAATAGCGACAGTAGCTCCTTGTTTTCCTGTAGTTCAGGCGAACATCCGCCGATATCGATCAGTTCAGCGATAAAGTCGGCATCCTCGCGGTCGCTGAGCCTGCGCCGGGAATGCAGATGAGGGGCATGGCAGCCGGAAATAATCAGCCCTTGTGGGGGAAGACCCCGTTGTTCCAGAAGCCGGCAGGTTTCAAACGCCACCTGCGCGCCCATGCTGTGCCCGGCAAGTAAAAGCGGGGCGTCAGGCAATACGCTTTCTTCCAGTTCGTCCGCCAGCAGCGACGCCAGTTGCGTAATGCTGCTGAGCGGCGCCAGATGGCGCAGGCGATCGCGTCCCGGCCAGGTCACCAGGGAAAGCGCGATCTCCGCCATGGGGTGGTCTCGCCAGCGGCGAAACGCGCTACTGCTGCCGCCCGCGAAGGGGCACATCACCAGATGCGCCGTACTGGCGTTGCGGGCGGGCCATAACGGAATACACATCGCAGATTGCATCACAGGGACTCCTCATCGTGGCGGTAGAAAGCCGGTAACCGGTCGTGACGCGGCGGCGTCAGATGTCGGATCTCCGCATGGCCGGTCTTACGTAAAATCTGCTGCCATAAATGTGATAACGCGAGCTGATGAGCGGAGTGGCAGGCCGCCGGCAGATTTCCGCCCGCCAGATAGCTGCGCAGCTGTTGTAGCAACCTGCCGACCCCCTCCGGTCCGGCGGTTTCACAGCAATCACGCCAGCTCAGGGGAGCCGCGCTGCGCGTCTGACCCGGCGGGTCGCGCAGGATCTCCGGCCTGCGGTAGAGACTACGAACATTCGCCTGATGTTCTGCGACAAACAGGCTGGATGACCAGACCACGGGGCCGTAGCTTGCCTCCAGCGAAAGATGACCTTCCGGCCAGCCCAGCAGCAAACGGTGCATAATCAGGCTGTGCATATCAGGATCGTCAGGATCGAGATAGCGCTGAAGCAGCAGACAGGCTTCTCCCGCCGGCCAGAAAAGTCTCAGACAATGAAAGTCGCTAAAGCTACCGACCACTTCACAAGCCACGCTGGCGGCATCAACCTCTAGCGCCAGCAACAACAAATCCAGCGTGGAGTAGAGCAACTGTCGGCTGGTGGTGGCGTGGACAACCGACGGCGCCTGACCCAGGCTGCGACGTAAGCGCTGCGCATCCCCGAGCCAGACGCGACCCGCACGCGCGTGCGGATAAAACGTGTTGACCCAATAGCAGCGGCCCCGTTCCTGCGCCAGCGCTTGTAAAGAACGGACGTCATCCGGATGGAGGGGATGCTCCTGAATCACGTGCACGCCGCGGGTCAAAAAGTGCCGGGCAAGCTGGGTTCCGCTCCCGCCGGCGACGGTTGAGCGCACGACGATACAGGCAATATCCGGCATCTCGGCGATCTGTTCCGGCGAGGTATACAGCGGGATTCCAAACGCATAGGCCAGTTCTCTCGATCGCGCGCTTCCCTGTGACAGAAGACCAACCAGTTCCAGCCCCTCCTGGGACTGCATAAAGGCGTTGAGGTACATTTCGCCAAATTTAGCGCCCACAATCAGTACGCGTAGCTTAGGGGCGGCGGACGACATCATAACGTGTTCTCCGGTTGCGTTGAGGTTGCGCCGAGCCAGCGCTTGATATGCTGCGCACAGGTCTGAACGTGGGGGGGCTCCAGCATGATTTGCCAATGGCTGGCTTTAATCGCATGGCTGTCGGCGCGGTCTATCCAGGTTTGCCACTCGGTTTCCGCTGGCGTCCAGCGCGCGGGTCTCATCGCGGCATGCACGATGAGACAGGGGAGCGGAACGGTTTCGTCCAGCGTATGCTCGGTCAGTAAGCGCAGCAGATGCGCGATGTTGTCGATCCACGCTTCCGCCGCCTGTAGCGTCAGGTTTTGCGCCATCATTCCGGCCGTTCTGGCAAGGTCGATAAAATCGGCAAGCTGGCGGTCGGGCGTCAGCCGATCGAAATGTTCCGGCAGCGCCAGCGGCGTATCGCCTTCGGCTAACAGCCGCAGCAATGCCGTCCGGTTTGCGCAACGAAAATCCTGTCGACACACGGGATCGATTAACGCGAGCCGTACCTGCTCGCCTTTAGCATCCAGGCGCTGCGCGGCGCCCGCCGCAAGAAAAGCGCCATACGACCAACCCGCCAGCGCATAAGGGCCGTGCGGCTGCTGGCGGCGGATACTCGCAACATACTCATCGATCATTCGATCAAGCGTGGCAAAACGCTGCGGCGATTTTGCCTGCAGGCCGAAAACGGGCATATTCAGCGCGCTGGCGAGCGGCAGCCAGGCGCTGATATCGCCGTCTGAAGCATGGAAAACAAACAACGTTTCGTCGCCACCGCCCTGGCAAATGGGCACAGGATTCTCCTCTCCCGACGAACAGGCCTGCAGATGGGCGCAGAAGTCGCTGAGCGTTGAATGGGTGAACAGATCCTGAAGGCTGGCGCTGGCAATCCCTCTGCGGTTCAACTGCGCGACCATCCTTGTCGCCATCAGGCTGTCGCCGCCCAGCGCGAAAAAGTCGTGATGTCTGGCCACGGGGCGAGACAGCAGCGTTTGCCAGAGTTCAGCGACCTGTTTTTCCAGCGCCGGATCGCCTCCGGCGATCGGTGTCGATTCAGCTGGCGCAATCTGCGCGTCAGGCGGGGCCGATAGCGGAGTAAATAACGCTTCTCTCTGCCGGATCTGCAACGCGGGCAGGGTGGCGCCAAAACGCTGCTGCAGATAGCGGCTCACGGCTGCTTTAGCCGGGCGATTCACCCCAGGCGAACGTGCGACCAACAGATGCTGGCGCAGCGGCGATGATTCCTGCTCCGGCCAGGCCAGCTCGTTGGCAAAACCGGCCTGCACAAGCACTTCCTGCCACGCCGAACGGGTGAGCATAGGTTTTTCATCCCGGCGGCGGAAATCGCGGTATCCGCTTAACCCTTCGATAAAACCGACGCTCGCCAGCTGGAATACGCTGTTTCGTTCCGTCGCTTCAACGATCAGCAAGCGTCCGCCGGCTTTCAGCAACCGCTTTAATCGGCGCAACGATTGTACGACATGGCTGGCGTCGTGAAGCACGTTGACGGCAATAATCAGGTCGTAACCCGCCTCCGGGTGGGCGGTAAAATCCAGCGGCTGGTTGATATCGAATAAGGCGTAAGACACCCGCGATTCATCATGGAAACGGGTTTGGGCGTCGTTGAGGAACTGCGCGGAGACATCCGTGAAGTGGTATGACAGCCGCGTGTTTCGCGTGGCCTTCAGCACCGGTTCCGCGGTGGCCGCGGTTCCGGCGCCCACCTCGAGGATCCGTTCTGCGCCGCAAAGAGCGGCAATCTGCGCGGTATAGCGATTCAGACAAGCGCTGGCGGGGTTTTCGCGATACAGCGCCTCGGTTACGCGCAACGACTCGTTGAACAGCAGTTCCAGCGGCGAACACTGCCCGGAGAAGAGGTCGTCGTGCCGGGCGATGCAGGCGTCCAGATACTGCGCCAGCGCCTGGCTCCAGTGGGTCTGCGGGCACGCTTCGTGAGGCTCGGGAATGTCGCTGAGCGGAATGCGGCAGCGCCAGCTATCCCCCTCGCGCACTAACCATTCCCTTTCCGCCAGACACTGCAGCCACTGGCGTAGCAGGCGCCGGTGTGACGCTTGCGCGCCCAGCGCCTCTACTATTTCGCCAAATGGGTGGGCAACCTCCGGCGTGGTGAACAGACGGTGGCGATGTAGCGTGGCGGCGATCCCCTGCAGCGCACGCGCCTCCAGCCAGCGCCAGGTCGCTTCCAGCTCGTCAAGTTGCGTCTGTTCAGGCAACGGCAGCGCCAGTGAGGCGAGATCGTGCTCATCATGTAACGGCGCTGAGGGCGGTGGATCCTCGGTCACAACAATATCCAGGGTTAACGCGCCATTTTCGCTAAGTTCCGCTCTGGCCTGTTGGATGCCGGGGTATTCCTGCGCCGCTTGCTCAATATCCCGCAGATCGTAGTCCGTCTGCGCGTTCAGCGGCCAGCGGCGGCGGGGAATGTGTTCGGCAATGCCGCTGTCAATGGTCTTCAGGCCTTCAGGGTTGGCAATGGCGGCCTGCAGGATGGCGCAGTAGTCATTAAACATCGCTTCAGCCGCGCCCGGTTCCAGCACGTTGTCCATGCAATACCAGCTAAACGTCAACGCGCCATCGCTCTCCATCACCTGATGATCCAGCCAGACCTGCGGCGTTTGCGTAAAGACATAGCAGGGTTCACCGAACAGATGACTCATTGCCCGGTCGATAGCCATTCCTTCCAGCGTCATCCCCAGCATGCTGGTAAACACCACCGGCATCAGCGGTTGACGCTGGGATCCGCGCTGGCGCCCCAGCTCGCGGATCGCCTCAACGCCGTTCACTTCGCTGTGCGCCATGTTTTGCCAGAGACGCTGCTGGGTCCGTTGCATCTGCTCCTGCAGCGTTAGCGGCGTTGAGAAGTTAAAATCAACCAGCGTGACGGAGGTAAAATCCCCGATCAACTGGTTGATTTGCGGGTGGATCGGTTGGCGATTAAAGAACGTCAGGTTCAGCGTAAATGCCGTGGTACGACTCCAACGCTCAAGGGTGGCGGCAAACAGCGTGAGCAGCGCGGCGGAGGGGGTGAGGCCCTGCTGCTGCCAGCGTTGTTTCACCGCCTGCCACTCTTGCTTATCAAGCGTCGAAGTAAACGTGGTGAAGTGCGGGGTTTCCGGCGGAGTCTCCACCACCGGCAGTTCCGGCGCTGAAGGCAGTTGCGGTAGTTTTTCCTGCCAGTAATCCCAGGCATCGTGCCATGCTGTTGTTTGTCGGCGCGCCTGTTCAGCCATCACGTAATCGCGGAAGGTGATATCGAGCGGTGGCAGCGTTTCTCCGCGCCAGACCTGGGCTAAATCGTCCATCATGACTTTGAAGCTCTGCACATCGAACTGCAGAAGATCGAGGTTCATGTGCAGGCGGTAGCGGCAATCATCGATTTCGCTGACCACCAGCTCAAAGAGCGGCCACTGGTCGGCAGGTAAAACGCGATAGCTCAGTTCATGGCGCCGTTTTTCCAGCGCCTGGCGCTGCTCTTGCGGGGAAAGCGCGCGCAGATCGTCGCGCGGGATACGATACGTCGGGGTTGTCGCCAGAACGCGCTGTTGTCCATCGGCATCCACCACCATCCGCAGCATATCGTGGCGGGCAATGAGCTGGTTCCATGCTTTCTCCAGTACGGCGAGATCGAACTCATCGTGGCGTTTATCCCATTCAAACAGCACGTGACAGGCAACGCCGCCATAGCCAATAAGATGGGTTCTGCCCAACCAGTAGGCATGCTGAATCGGCGTCAACGGGAAGGGCGCGTAACGCTCAGCGGCATCGTGCTGCAACGCTTCCGGCGGCGATACGGCAGGCGCCGTCTCTGCCTGAGAGCAGATAAGCTGCGTGAGCCCGTGCGGCGAGAGATCCTGCCACGCCCGTTCCGCGTTGATGCGTACACCCAGGTCATGTTGAATATCGCTGCTGAGTTCAAGAAAGAGCAGCGAGTCCATTCCCAGCTGTAACAGATCCTGATCTGCGTTCAGCGAAGCAGGATCGTTCAGTCTTAGCTGAACCGCAATGCGGTTTTTCAGCCATGTCATCACCGCCGCTTTATCGCTGATGCTACCGTGAAAAGCATACTTATCAGCGGGAGGCGCTGCCGTAGTCGCGGCGTGTTCTGTTACTGCGGCGTTAAACAGAGCCTGCTGCAGCGGGGGCATTTTGTCGGTGAAAACGCGCATGGCCAGTCGCCAGGCGGCGCCGCGCATCACCGCTTGTTCAAGGTGCCAGCGCCCCTCGGCATCGCTTAACGCGCCCATGCCGCGATCGGCAAGGGTCGTCAGCATCTCCGTCGTAGCCGCCCGGCCGCTTTCTCCCCATGCGCCCCAGGCGATGGAGAGCACTTTCGGCGTATCAAGTGAGGAGAACTGCTGGGCGAGTCCGTCAAGATAACCGCAGGCCAGCGCATGGGCGCTCTGGCCAGGCGCGCCGAGGGCGGCGGCAGCGGACGAGTAGAGAATCAGATAACGGGCGTCGTGGTTGCCCAGCGTCTGTAACAGCTGGCTTGCCGCCTGCGCTTTGACCGCGAAAACGGCGGCCAGCTGGTGGTCATCGAGTTCCTGCAAGGGCCCATCAGCCAATACGCCAGCGGTATGAATCGCTCCGGCAATGCCGCCGCTGGTCGCCAGCTCATCAAGAACACGGGCCAGCTCTCCGGCATCACCCACATCACAACGGCAGACGCGAATCTCCACGTCCGCTGTGTCGCCTGGCCATGACGCATCCACGCGCGGCGCCAGTAGCGCGATGCGGCGCGCCCCTTTTTCTCTGAGCCAGTTTACGGCAAGGCGGCCCAGTCCGCCAAACGCCCCGGTCACCAGATGCCAGCGGTTATCGCCGGCAAACACCTTCGCCGGTAATTCGGCGGCGTATCCCGCATTGGGCGCCAGCGAAGGGAGCCAGAAGCCGTTATTCCGGGCGGCAAGCCAGCGTTGTGACAATGAAACAACGCTCAATCCCTGACGCAGCGTTTCCCATGGCGTGTTTTCGGCCAGATCGATGGCGGCAATCAACCGTTCCGGCTGTTCATTGGCCGCGACGCGAAGCATAGCCCACAACGCGTGATGGGCCGCTGATAGCGCCTCATTTTCCTTGATTCGCCACGCGCGGCGGGTGACGACAATCAAGCCGCCTGGGCTGGCGGTGAGCGCCTCCTTCATCTGCGTCGCTAACGCCAGCGTCTCCTCGCTCTCATCGACAATCATCAGGACAGAAGGAGCTTGCGGATCGTGAAGAATGCCGTATTGCGCCAGCGCCTCTTCGCGCGCAAGGGTACCGGCGCTGAAGCGGAATGCCAGCGGGCGGCTATTGCAGTCAATACTGAGGGACCTCCAGCGCCAATGATAATGCGTCTGCGGCGCAGGAACAGGCGCGTCGGGCGCCAGCGGCAGCCACTTGCCGTCTGGATGACGGGCTTCCACGCGCATCTCGCCGCGGGAAAAGGCTGCGTTTCGCCAGCTTAAGCGCACCTCCCTCAGCCATTGCGGGGCGGTAACGAGGGGCGGTTTCATGGGGGAATCGTCGCCGTGCCGCGCGGAGAGCCGCCGCCAGGCCTCCTGCCAGCGGGCGGTAAACCGTTCCGGCTGACCTGCGCAATCGGACCAGTCGGCGAGATAATCAGGGTTATCCGGCAACGGCTGTTCCAGCGCGGGTTCTGATGACGCGGACGCCCCCTGGCCGGGCAGGGTGGCGAGAATGATATGTTCGCTCATAGCGGCGGTCGGGCTGCCGTCCTGCGGTAGCCACGCCACTTTGCTGAATCCGGCGCGGCGGCACTGCTGCTGCCACTGATGGGGGGTGAGGAAGAGCTCGCCTTCTCGGGCGTCGATATCCTGTAGCGGGAGGACCAGCGGGCCGAAAACGAAATCAAACAGACGCATTGGCTGGGTGATTTCTCGCATCAGCAGGCGCCCGCCTGGCTTGAGCAAGGGACGCAGATTATCAAGGGTTCGACCGATATGGCGCGTGGCATGGATCACGTTAGCCGCGACGATAAGATCGAAAGACTGCGCCGCAAAGCCCTGAGACTGCGCCTCTTGTTCGAGATCCAGCTCGTCGTAATGGACAAAGTCATAGTCGGCGAATTTCTGCTGCGCGCGGCGGGTGAACAGCGCGGAGATATCGGTGAAGTGGTACTCCAGCGCCGGTACGTTTTTGAGTTCCGGAAGCAGCCATGCGGTGGTGCCGCCGGTTCCGCCGCCGACTTCAAGAATGCGCAGCGGCTGATGGGGCTGACGCGCCTGGACGATACCCCGTAGTACCCCGGCGGCAATCTGGTTGAAATAGCGGCCAAAGCTGAATTCCTGATACAGCACCTCTACACCGTCGGAAGCGCCTTGTGGGAAGATAATTGCCACCGGCTCTTCCGCGCCGCTCATCATGTCGTATAACCGATCGCCGGCACGGGCGATGGTATCGGGGATAGCCTGATAACCTTCACAATAATCGGCGAGTTCCGTCAGCAGGATTTCCCGCTGCTGATGTTCAATGGGGCGGGCGCGGTAGTAGCGTCCCTCAGCGCAGCGGTAATCGCCGTCGACCACGCAGTTATTTAGCAGGCGCTGAAGCAGCTGCTGGTAGCGGGGCATCAGTCGTCCATGGCGCATAATGGTGATGGCGTCCACGCCGTTATCTATCGCATCGCCCGTACAGCGTTGTACCAGCCGATCGACATAGATGGCGTGCAGTCGCGTGGCGCACTGTTTAAGCGCCTCCAGACGGGGGAGTTCGAGCGCTGTCGCGGCGCTGCTGGCTACCTCGAGTCCAGCGGCAAACACAGCATCGGCTGGCTCGCAGGCGGAGGTGGCGGGTTCTTTCCAGTAACGCTCGGTCGCAAACGGATAGCATGGCGCGGAGATACGTTGCCCATCGCCTGCGAGAAGAGCGGCCCACGGTAAGGTGACGCCGGCCGCGTAAAGCTGGAGAAGCGCCTGATTCAGGACCGCGCTCGCCTCCTGGTTACGCCGGGCGCTGGCTATCCAGTAAGCGTCATCGCGGTATTCGCGCTGTCCGGAGGCAATCAGCTGGGCGTCGGGCCCCATTTCAACAAAAACGCGGGCGCCGAGCTTGCGCGCCGCCTGAATACTCTGAATAAAACGTACCGGCTGGCGCATATGGCGGCGCCAGTAATCCGCCTGGTTGAGCGTCGCCTCGTCAATGACTTCGGCGGTAAGCGTGGAAATCAGCGGTATTTGCCCCGGCTCGGCGAGCAGACCCGCGCAGGCCTCCTGGAAGCGATCGAGTATTGGTTCAAGTAAAGCGGAGTGCGCCGCGCCGGTTACGCGCAGGCGACGATAGTCGATCTCATGTTGCGAAAGCGCGGCGCAAAACTCCGCGATACGGGCTTCCGGCCCGGAAAAGACCGTATGCCGGGTGCCGTTGTTGGCGGCGAGATCCAGCTCGAACTGACGGGCCAACGGCATCAACGCCTCTTCTTGCGCAAATACCGCCACCATCGCGCCGCTTGCGCACAGCTGCATCAGCGCGCCGCGCCGACATACCAGCGGCATGACCTGCTCAATGGTATAGTGTCCGCAGACAACGGCAGCGGCAAATTCGCCGACGGAGTGACCCATGGCGAAGTCGGCCTTCAGTCCTTCAGCGCGCCAGTGGGCCGCCATCGCGATTTCGAACGCGACAATCGCCGGCTGGGCCCAGGCCATATTGTCAAGCTGCGCTGAATCGGGATTAAACATCGCTTCCCGTAGCGAAGGCGTGAGCATGTCGCGACAGGCGCTAAAACAGCGCTCCAGCGTATCGGCAAACGCCGTTGAGTGCAGGTACAGAGACTGACCCATAGTGCGCCAGTGCGAACCCTGCCCGGTAAACAGCCACACCTGTTTGCCGCTGGCGCCGTGGCCGCTATAGACCGGCGAATCCGATTTCGCGCCAGCCCAGGCGCTGAGCGCGGCTGCGGTGTCATGATTTAATGGCGCCGCCAGGCGGAAGGGAAGATCGAGACGGCGCGCGCGTAATGCCGTGAAGGCCAGATTGTTGGCATCCGCGTTCTCCCTCAGCGCCGCGGCATAGTCCGCTGCCAGCTGCCGCAACGCGGTGTCGCTGGCAGCGCTGAGCAACAGCGCGGAACTCTTGCTGCCGTCATCCGCGGCGGGGTAGCTTATGTTGAGTTCGTCGGGCAGCGAAGCGACGATCATATGGCAGTTGGTGCCGCCAATACCGAAGGAGGAGACGCCCGCGTAGCGCACTTCGTCCTGCCACTCCTGCGCCGTCACCGGCACGGTAAAGGGGCTTTCCTCGAGCTTAAGCGCCGGGTTTGGCGTGTGAAAATTCAGCATTGGCGGAATTTTTCCGCGACTGACCGCCAGAACGGTTTTCAGCAGTCCGGCAATGCCCGCCGCGGTATCCAGGTGACCAACGTTGCTCTTCACGGAACCCAGCGCGCAGCGCTGTTGCGGCGGGCGGGGAGCGTAGACGTTGCGCAGGGCTTCTATTTCAATCGCGTCTCCCAGCGGCGTGCCGGTTCCGTGGGTTTCAATGTAGCCGATCTGCCTGTCGTCGATGGCCGCCAGCATTAACGCCTCTTCGATGACCGCTTGCTGTCCTGCCACCGACGGCGCGGTATAACCCACTTTTCTGTTTCCGTCGTTGTTGACCGCGCTGGAGAGGATCACCGCGATAATCGGATCGCCTGACAGCAGCGCGTCCTTCAGGCGACGCAGCACCACGCAGCCGAGACCGTTGCCGGCCCAGGTGCCCTCTGCCGAGGCGTCAAAAGGGCGACAGTGGCCATCGGGAGAGAAAATCATCCCGGGCTGGTAGCGGTAACCCGCCTGCTGGGGGAAGGAGAGCGCCACGCCGCCGGCTACCGCCATATCGGATTCGCCTGCGCGCAGGCTTTCGCAGGCCAGATGGACCGCAACCAGCGAACTGGAGCAGGCGGTCTGTACCGATAACGCCGGGCCGTGCAGATTGAGTTTGTAGGCAGCTCGGGTGGCTATATAGTCCTTGTCATTGCCCATCAGAGACTGCAGGCCCTTGACCTGAGCGACCTCTGTCACGTTCAGGGCTTCGCGGCCGGGATAGGTGCTCATCCGCGAAGAGGCGAAAACCCCGGTCTTATGGGGGACGGCGCCCGGGGCGTAACCTGCATGCTCCAGCGCATGCCAGACCGCCTGTAAAAACAGGCGCTGCTGGGGATCTATCGACTCCGCTTCCTGCCGCGAATAGCCAAACAGGGTGGCATCGAAGCAGTCAGCGTTGTCTAAAACCGTTCCAATATTGACGTAACAAGGATCGTCAATAATGGCGCTATCCAGCCCGGCGGCCAGAAGCGCTTCGCGCGTAAAGCGTCGGCTGCATTCGCGGCCTTCCAGCAGGTTTCGCCAGAAGGTTTCGCCATCCGGCGCTTCAGGAAAATGGCAGGCGTAGCCGATGACTGCGACTGGTTCGCAGTCCGGGTAGCGTTGAGCGATCGATGCATCAATGGAATCTTCTGTTGGCGCAGAAGAGAAGCGCAAGTTATCCATAATCGGTCCCGTTTCCTAAAATTGACAAAGTCAGTGGCGCGCCATGCGTTGGCGATGGCGTCCGGGAAAAGTCAGTTTATTTCGCGTCAAATGCGCCGCTGACGACGGCGAACCGGCCGCACGCGTTTGGTTTTCTCCTCCAGGGCTACGCCGGCCAGATAATTGGCCAGCGCGACAGGAGAAGGGTGAGTGAACAGGTCAAGCAGCGTCAGGGCGGCAGATTCGTGACGTTGTAACAAAACGTGCAGCTGCACCAGATTCAGCGACGTGGCGCCCGCCTCAAAAAAGTTCTCAGTGGGTGCGACAGGTTCGCCAACCACCTCGCGAAAGGCGTCGCAAATCAGGCTGACGCTGCTCTCGTCCGCCGCGATCCGCGGCTGAGCGCGCTCAGGGCGCAGCCGGTGGGCGCATTGCTCCGTGACCTTAAGCGGGGGAACCAGCTCGGCGAGCGGCAGCTGCCAGCTGCTGTCATCCTCCGCCATTCGGTTAAGCAACGCGCAATACTGTGCAAACTGGCGCTCCACCTGCCCGTCAGGAAACAGGGCGGCGACAAAATCCCAGTTAAAGCGCAGTTCGCCTTCGGATTCATAAACCTGGTGATCGAGCCAGACCTGCGGCGTCTGGGATATCCCCCACACCGGTTTGAGCAGATTGCGCCGGGCAAGGAAGTTATCCTGCTCAAAGCCCAGCGCGCTGGTAAAGACGACGGGCATTGGGACAGCCGGTACGTTTTGCCGCCGCGCCAGTTGCCGCATCACGCGTATTGCCGACACATCGCGGTGGTTGAGGCTCTCGCTTAGTCGCTGCTGTAATAACCGCGCGCTTTGCAGCCAGCTCTCGCCGGGATGCCAGCTCAGCAGCATCAGCGAAGTAAAGTCGCCCAGGATCTGGTTGATTTGCGGGTGCAGCGGGCGTCTGTCGAAAAGCGTAAGGTTAAGCGTGAAATCGGGCTGTGCGCTCCATGCAGCAAGAACCGTTGACCACACGGATAACAGTACGGCCGACGGGGTGAGATGAGCGTCAGCCGCCCGCTGTTTCAGGCGACGCCAGCGCGCGCTGTCCATTGCCCCACTGAGCCGGGCGAAGCGCGGCGTCTCAACGTCCTGAGGCAAGCAGCGTAGCGGTAACGCAGGCGCCGGAGGAATATCATCAAGCTGCGTTTGCCACCATGTCAGAGAGTCGGGATTGGGCGTCCGCAGCGCGGGTTGCTGCAGGTAATCCCTGAAGGTAACGGGAAGCGGCGGCGGCAGCTGCTGCGGATAGCGATAGCCGTGTTCCAGCTCCGACAACAAGATCTGCATGCTCAACCCGTCAAGCAACAGGTTATCCAGACACAGCCACAGTCGGGCGGGCATCCCGTCGATGAACCCGACCTGGAGATCGAATACCGGCCAGACTCCAGGGTTGAGAACCTGATGCGCCAGTCTGTCGCGTACCTGTAGCGCCTCTTCGGGGTTGTGCAGAATGTGCGCGGGTATCACCCATGGGGGAGTCTGTTCGAGAACCCGCTGTTGTCCATCCCGCACCACGGCGCGCAGCATATCGTGGCGGGCGATTAACCGGTTCCAGACCTTCTCCAGCCGGTGAATATCCAGATCGGCAATTTCAAATTCAACAAAGAAGTGTGAGCCTACGCCGCCAAGGGCAAAGCCCGGCTGACGCCCGACCAGGTAAGCCTGCTGCACGTCAGTCAGCGCGAAAGGCCGGTAGCGTTCTTCAGGGGAGTGGACAAAGGGTTGTTCAACAGGGAGGTCGGTTTTACGCAGCGTGGCGGCAAAATCAGCCAGCCGGGGGTGATTAAACAGGTCGCTTAATCGTGCTGCATAACCCGCCTGGTGGAGCTGTCCGATCAGCCTGGTGGCTAGCAGGCTATCACCGCCATGCTGGAAGAAGTCGGTTTCTCTGCTGACGGCGCCCATCGACAAGAGCGGCTGCCAGATGACGGCAACCTGCATCTCTATATCGCCCAGGGGTAAATCCGCTTCAGTCCGGTTTTCAGCTTCCGGGGTATGACAGCGCTTTAGCGTCTGATAGTCAATTTTGCCGTTCGCCGTCAGCGGTAAGGCGTCAAGTAAGACGATCCGTTTCGGTACCATCCACCCCGGCAGACGTTCGGCGAGAGCGGACTGTAGCTGACGAGGATCGCGGCGTACCTGGCTAACCGGGCATTGTACGAGGAAGCGCTGCAATCCCTCGACTTCATCGCCGTGCTGGCAGTTGAAAGCGGCGGCGGTAAATATCGCCCCCCAGTCAGCGCTATTGTGAAGTAAGGCTTCGGGCTGACCATCGGTTAACAGAAGCGTGCTGAGCAGGGCGGAGGGCGTTAACTGACGAAACTCCAACACATAGAGCAGCGCGCCTGGAACAGCCAGCTGCTGTAATGCCGCGAGGAGCCCGGGCTCTTCCGGCAGCAGACGATGCAGGGCGTTATTCAGCCAGATAATGTCCGCCGAATGAGCATGCGCCGCCAGCGTGTCTGCACTCCAGAGGGCCAGACGGGCGTCAGACCACGGTGTAAGCCGCTGTCGGGCGCTCAGCAGCAGCTCCTGGCTGTGCTCGAGCCCGACATACTCAATCTCGTCAGCGCTAAGCCGGGTTAGCAGGCACTCTGCGGCGCGGGCGGTGCGGACACCCACCTCTAGCAGGCGTACCGGGCGCTGTAAACGCCGGGAAAGCTGTTGACAGATTTTCGCCAGTTCCTCGATATACAGGGCGCTGGCCGGATGGTCGAATGCCAGACTTTCCGGCGACCACCGCGCATCGTTCAGTAATGACAGTTCGTGGCGAGCGCCGCGAAGGATCTGCGTTAAGGTGAGGTCATGCCCGCTGAAAGAAGGAGGGTTATTCTCCGGCGCTTCCCCTGCGCAAACCTGATAATCCTCAGCGGCGGGCCGCAGCCGCTGTTGGGTCACGAGAAAGGCTAACCAGCGTTCCACCACGGCCCGCCAGCGAGGCTGGATAGCGAGAGCATTCATCAGGGGAAGAGGATCGGCGCCAGGCGTGTGACCCGGTTTCAGTTTTAACAGGCGATGCTGAAGAAAATCAGCGACCTGGCCGGCGGAGATTTCTGGGGGACAGACACAGCAGGGCAGCGTTCCGGCAAGCCCGCGCCACTCCTGGGGCAGCGCCGGATCCCGATGATGGGTAACGCAGAAAGCCGAACCCTGAGGCACAACCCAGGCCGCCAGGGTCTTTTCTTTTTCGCCGATCGCCACAACGGTTGACTGTTTCACTCCCGCCAGCTGGCTGAGCGCGCTTTCGATTTCACCCAGCTCGATGCGATATCCCCCGACTTTGACCTGCTTATCGCGACGACCGAGGAACTCTAACGTACCGTCTGGCCAGTAGCACCCGAGATCGCCGGTGCGATACCAGCGCGCGTTCGATTGCGTCACAAACTGCTGCTCGCTGCGTACAGGATCGTTAAAGTAGCCTTCCGCGACCCCGATACCGCCAATCCACAATTCGCCCGGTACCCAGTCCGGGCAGTCCCGGCCCAGTTCATCCACCACCCGGTAACGTTGGTTGGCCAGCGGAAAGCCATAAGGGATGGCGCGCCAGTGGTCAGGGACCCGGTTAATTTCACAGGCGTTAGACCAGATAGACGCCTCGGTGGCGCCGCCCATGGCGATAAACTGTCCCTGGGGGCGGAAGGCGTGATAGCGGGCAGGGAGATCGAGGCCGATCCAGTCGCCGGAAAGCATGACCGCCCGCAGTTTCTCCGGCGCGGCGTCGGCGAAACCTTCACACCAGGTCAACAGCATATCGAACAGCGCCGGGACGCTGTTCCAGAGCGTAACCTGATGACGCTGGATCAATTCGCACCATGCGTGAGGATCGCGCCGTTGATTTTCCATAACGATAACCAGCGCACCGCCGGCGCTCAGAACGCCAAAAATGTCGTAAACCGATAAATCAAAATGCAGGGCGGAGAGGGCCAGCACTCTGTCTCCGGGACCCACCTGGTAACGGGTATTGATATCGCAGCAGGTATTCAGCGCTGCACGGTGAGAAATGACCACGCCTTTCGGCGTGCCGGTCGAGCCGGAGGTATAGATAATGTAGGCCGGCTGCGTCGGCGCGCGCGCCGCCTGGTCGGCTAGCGGCTCCGCCTCAATGGCCTGCTGCCAGGTCAGTTGGGGAATATCGTCTGACCAGGCGCTGGCGTCGTGCTGGCAGGTGAGCACCAGCCGAACGTTGGCGTCGGCGTAGATTTTCCTGCGCCGCGCGGCGGGCTGGTCGAGCGAAACCGGAACGTACACCGCCCCGGACAGCAGAACGGCGAGGACCGCAACCAGCTGTCCCGCGCCTTTCGACATTGTAATAGCGACATTGTCGCCGGGCTGAACCCCGCACGCGATTAACCTGCCAGCGCAGCGGCGCGCATTCTCGGTCAGCTCACGATAATTCCACTGATAATGCGCGTCCGTTACCGCCAGCGCCTGCGGCTGCCGGAGGGCGATGCGGAAAATGCCTTCATGCAGCAAGCCCTGAGGAACGGGAGCGTCGGTTGCGTTAACCCGTTGACGTATCTCCCGCTGGCTTTGGGGCATCCTGTCCGCGAACGGCTTCTTCCAGGCGCTTTCATCATCGCAGAGTTGGTTAATCAGCTGGCAGTAGGCGTTGAACAACGTCTCGACCAGCGCCGGAGGGAACAACGCGTCATTGCTATCCCATTGTAGCCAGATCTCGCCCCGATGCTCGAACGCCAGATGATCTATCCAGACCTGCGGCGTCTGCGAGATGCCCCATTCCGGTTCGCCCAGCGGCGACTCGGCGCGGCTGCTGTACAGGGAGCGCCCCAGATTGCTGGTAAATACCACCGGGGCGCCGTGGGGATGGCTTTGCTGGCGTTTGAGTTCACGAAGGAGCTCGACGCCGGACCAGTGGCGATGCTCCCAGTCCTCAGTAAACGTGAGCTGGTTTTTACGCGCCAGGTTGCTGACGGTATCGCCATCACAGGCGGTATCCAGCAGAAGAATATTGGTGAAGTCGGCAAGCATTTCGTCAACCGCCGGGTGCAGCGGCTGGCGGTCAAATAACGTGATATTGAGCAGCAGCCGCGTCAGGCCGCCCCAGCGCCCCAGAACGGCAGCAAAACAGGTCGCCAGCGCCATTGTCGGCGTCACGCCATTCTCACCGGCCCGTTGGCTAAAGGCGTTCCAGCGTGTTGTCGGGACAATCATGCGGCGTCGGGTATTACGGACTTCACGCAGCGTGGCGGGTTCGCAGGCTAGCGGTAAAACCGGCGCGGGCGGCAGCATCGATGCTTTCGCCAGCCAGTAAACGCGCGCTTTGTCGAGCAGCAGCTGATTGATCTTCTGCTGGTGCAGCAAATAAGCGCGGAAATCATAGCGGGGGTCGCCGGGCGGCAGCGACTCTCCGGCCAGCAGGGCGTTAAGTTCATCGAAAAACAGCGTAAAGCTGGAAGCATCCATAATCAGCAGGTCGATATTGACATGGAGGCGGTGGCGATTGTCCGGCAAGAGTGTCAACTGGAAATCGAAGGTTTCGCCCATTTCCACGCGTAAAAGACGGTGGCTCAGGCGCTGGCGCAATGTTTCCAGATAGGCCTGGCGGCTTGCCTCGTCGGTCTGGCGTAAATCATGAACGGTGACGCCGTTCCAGTATGGCTGCGGTAGCCAGACCTGCTGCCCGTCGGCGCGAAAGGCGATATGCAGCATCGGGTGGCGTTGCAGTAAGATCGTGATGGCCTGCTCCAGCTGTGGCGCCGTGAGATAATGGCCGGCAAACTCCTGATACAGATGACAACCGACGCCGCCCAGCGTCTGTCCGGGCATTCGGCCCGTCAGATAGGCATGCTGTACCGGCGTCAGCGGGAAGGGGGTACCCTCGCTCATGACTGGCCACGCCGCGTCCGCCGGGGAGCTTGCATCATCCGGTTTTTCACCCGAACGGCTGCGCATCAGCTGGCGCCATGCTGCCAACGTGGGGGCGGCATACAGCTCGCGAAGGGTGAGGCGGTAGCCCTTTTTACGAAACCAGTGTAACCATCTCATTAATCTTATGGAGTCCAGGCCCGCCTGGATCAGATTGCTCTCTTCTTGTAACTGCTGCGGCGCTAAATTCAGTTCCTGTATTAACAGTTCGCGTAATTGTTGATAATCAGCCGCTTCGCCGTTGTCCGATAACAGCGGATCCTGAGAGGGTGCGCCAGAAATCATTCTTCCTCCTGATGGCACGTCATACCAAAAGCATTGCGTATATGAGAATAATTATTATTAACAATTGAGCGCTACCCGAATCGGGTTTATTTGTGCCCGTTTCGGTTTCACGGTCGGCAAAAAAAGGCCCGGATGGCGAATCCGGGCCTTGTTAACGGAGGGGTTTCTGGGGTAAGTCCAGGTTAGATCACACGTTTGAAGGTCGACGGGGTGACGCCAAACTGCTTCTGAAATGCGGCGGAGAAATGGCTGGCGTTGGCATAGCCTAGATCCGCCGCCACCGTCATAACGGAAGTATTGCCATTAGCCAGCCGTCTTCTTGCCTCCTGCATGCGTTCGGCCTGAAAAAGTCCATAGACGCTGTTGTTGAACAGAACGCGAAATCCCCGCTTAATTTTAAGCACGCTTAAACCGGACTCTCTGGCGAGTTCGGTGACCCCCGGCGCCTGCGTCAAATCGGCCAGCAGCAGATCCTTTGCCCGCAGCAGTTTCTGGCGTTCCATCGGATTGAAGTGGCAGGAGGAACAGCTGGCGTCCTCGCGATGTTCATCCAGCACCAGGCTGAGCATCACCAGACTTTGTCCCTGTAGCCATAACGTCGACGGTTTTTGTTCATGAGTGAAGCCGCCGTGCATCCGCATCAGCGCGTGACGCAGGGCCTGAGCCGTTAGGTGGGTTTCGGCGTTACAACGCTGCTGCTGGCAACAGCAGTGGGAGTCGATCTTATTTTTAATGACCGAGCTAATATCCGGCACCCACAGCGCGAGTGCTTCAGGGCTGAAAGAGAGCGTAATGCTCTCGAACCGGCCGCAGTAGGAGGCGCTGCCGCGGCAGTCTGGCGTATGAGTAATGTAATGACGATCGCGCGCGAGTTCCCAGTCGGTGTGGCGGCTGAGTCCCTGGATCGCAAAGCGCGATGTGCCTTCCAGAATGCAAGAGAAGTTAATCCTGCCCAGGTCGTCGTGCAGCTGCAACGTCTCGGGCTGAGCAAAGTGGCCCCGCCAGAGCAAAATATCCATACCTTCCTGCAACGAGCAGCGCAGCAGCTCACACTGGGCAGGAATAGCGCCGTCGTTGGCGGGTTTTCCAACCACTAGCTGGTGAATAGAGATGGCAGATTGCGTTTGTGGTGACTCCGTCATGACCGGGTTATCTCCCTGTGGCTTAGACCAATGCGGGTATAAATAGAACCGAATGGGGTAGATGAGTAATTGATAATGGTTATTATTCACATTAATTCCCGGAACGCCACCTTGAAATAGTGTTTTTGGCGTCCATAAAAATTCATCAGGAAAATCAGCCACTCCATGTCATCTCACTCATCCAACACTGAATCGCTGTCCCGATTTCCTCTTTGGCAGGTGATTACCCCGGTTCGCGGGAAGGTGCTCCTGGCTATGGCGCTGGCGGGGCTGGCGGCCTTCACCAGCCTGGGGGCGCTGCTTTTTCTGGCATGGTGCCTGCGCGATCTGCGCGGGGCACCTGACTTCATCCCCGTCTGGCCGCTGAGCGGCGTAGTTGGCTGCGTGATAGCGACCTTTATCCTGCGCCTGCAGGCGTTCAATACCTCTCATTATGCGGCTTTCCATCTGGAGAATATTCTGCGCAGCAGATTAGCCCACAAGACCCTACAGCTTGCGCCGGGCGCGTTACAGCAGATGGGCAGCGGATCGGTGGCGAAAGTGATGCTGGATGATGTGAAGTCGTTACATATTTTTGTTGCTGACAGTACGCCGCTTTATGCCCGCGCCATAATCATGCCGCTGGCGACTGTTGTTCTCGTATTCTGGCTGGACTGGCGACTGGCCATCGCGACGCTGGGGGTACTGGCGTTTGGTTCGGTGGTGCTGTTACTCGCCCGTCAGCGCTCGGAAAACATGGCTCAGCGTTATCATCAGGCGCGTGAACGGGTCAGCGCCGCGGTGATTGAGTTCGTACAGGCCATGCCGGTGGTGAGGACCTTTGATAGCGGCAGTACCAGCTTTTTGCGCTATCAACATGCCCTCGAAGAGTGGGTCGATGTGCTCAAAAGCTGGTATCGACAGGCCGGATTTTCAGCGCGTTTTTCATTCTCGATTCTGAACCCGCTGCCGACCTTATTCGTTCTTATCTGGTGCGGATACGGCCTGCTGCACGCTGGCAGTCTCGATTTTATCGCCTGGGTAGCCGTATTACTGATAGCCAGCGGAATGGCCGAAGCGGTAATGCCGATGATGATGCTTAATAACCTGGTCGCGCAAACGCGTTTAAGCGTGCAGCGTATCTATCAGGTTCTCGCGATGCCGGAACTTTCGCGCCCGCGAGCCGATCGACAGCCGAAAGAGGCGAGTATCACCTTTGAGCAGGTAAGCTTTCATTATCCGCAAGCGCGGACTGGCGCCGCGTTGCAGGAGGTGAGCTTTCACGTGCCTGTCGGGCAAATTGTGGCGCTGGTAGGGCCAAGCGGCGCCGGGAAAAGCACCGTGGCGCGGCTGCTGCTACGTTACGCCGATCCCGACAAAGGCCATATTCGTATTGGCGGCGTGGATCTGCGCGATATGCGGATAGAGACCCTGATGAAGCAAATCTCGTTTGTGTTTCAGGACAACTTTCTTTTTGCCGACACGATCGCCAATAACATCCGTTTGGGCGCGCCGGATACGCCGCTGGAATCCGTGATAGCGGCGGCCAGAGTGGCGCAGGCGCATGAGTTTATTAGCGCGTTGCCGGAGGGTTACAGCACGCGAGTCGGGGAACGAGGGGTATTCCTCTCCGGCGGGCAGCGGCAGCGCATCACCATCGCCCGGGCGCTTTTGCAGGATCGTCCCATTCTGGTGCTTGATGAAGCGACGGCGTTTGCCGATCCGGAAGGGGAAGCGGCGCTTATCAACGCCCTCGCGGCGGCCATGCGCGGCCGGACGGTCATCATGGTCGCGCATCGTCTCTCCATGGTGACTCAGGCCGATGTGATATTGCTGTTTTCCGACGGTCAGCTCCGGGAAATCGGGAGCCACGGGCAGCTGTTGGCGCAGGGTGGCCTGTATCAACGGCTATGGCAACGCTATCAGCAGGCGCAGCAGTGGGTGCCGGGTGGAACGAAGGAAGAGGCGGTGCAAAATGAAAGACACTAACCCGGCGGATAATCTGGCCTGGCGCGCGATCTGGCGCCAGCTTATCTCCAGCGTGGGCAGTCAGGCGGGAACGCTGCGGCGCAGTCTGGTTGCTCTGCTGCTGGCGGCATTGATGCAGGGGATCGCCTTCGCCTGCCTCTATCCGATCGTTGATGCGCTGCTACGGAATGAGGCATCGCGGCTTCTTCACTGGGCTTTGGCCTTCAGCATTGCGGCGTTGGTGACGCTGGCTCTCCGCTGGTATGGGCTGGGCTTTGAATACCGCGGTCATCTGGCGCAGGCCACCCATGAGCTGCGCCTGCGCCTGGGCGAACAATTACGCCGCGTGCCGCTGGAGAGGCTCCAGCGCGGCAGAGCGGGCGAAACGAACGCCTTGTTGCTGGGCTCCGTGGATGAAAACCTCAATTATGTGATTGCGATAGCCAATATTTTACTGCTGACCATCGTCACGCCGCTGACGGCATCGTTGGCGACATTGTGGATCGACTGGCGGCTGGGGCTGGTGATGCTGCTGATCTTCCCCTTGCTGGCGCCGTTTTATTACTGGCGCCGCCCGGCGATGCGGCGACAAATGCAGACCCTGGGCGAAGCGCACCAGCGGCTGAGCGGGGATATTGTTGAATTTGCGCAGGGGATGATGGTATTGCGTACCTGCGGTAGCGATACCGATAAAAGCCGGGCGCTGCGGGATCATTTTAACGCTCTGGAAAACTTACAGACCCGCACTCACCGCCAGAGCGCGGGCGCGACGATGCTGATCGCCGGCGTTGTGGAGCTGGGACTACAGGTGGTGGTGTTGTGCGGAATTATCTGGGTGGTCACGGGCACATTGAACCTCGCCTTTCTGATTGCCGCCGCCGCGATGATTATGCGTTTCGCTGAACCGATGGCCATGTTTATCAGCTACACCTCGGTGGTGGAACTGATTGCCAGCGCCTTACAGCGTATTGAGCAGTTTATGGCGATCGCGCCGCTTCCCGTTGCCGAACGCGGGGAGATGCCGGAACGTTACGATATCCGCTTTGACAATATTCATTACCGCTATGACGACAGCGGCGATCCCGCGCTCAATGACCTCTCTTTGACCTTTCCTGCGGCCAGTATGAGCGCGCTGGTGGGCGCTTCCGGCGCAGGTAAAACCACGGTCAGCAAACTGTTAATGCGCTATGCCGATCCGCAGCAAGGGCGGATTTCTATCGGCGGCGTCGATATTCGTCGCCTGACGGCGGAGCAGCTCAACAGCCTGATTTCCGTCGTATTCCAGGATGTCTGGCTGTTTGATGACACATTGCTGGCGAATATCCTGATTGCGCGCCCGCAGGCGACCCAGCAGGAAGTAGAAGAGGCCGCCCGCGCGGCGCAGTGTCTTGAATTCATTACCCGCCTTCCTCAAGGCTGGCTGACGCCAATGGGCGAGATGGGCGGACAGCTATCGGGCGGCGAGCGCCAGCGGATTTCCATTGCCAGGGCCTTATTGAAAGATGCGCCGATCGTCATTCTTGATGAGCCGACCGCCGCGCTGGATATTGATAGCGAGCTGGCGGTACAGAAAGCTATCGATAACCTGGTTCACAACCGGACGGTGATTATTATCGCCCATCGCCTGTCTACCATCGTCGGGGCCGGAAATATCCTGGTGATGGAGGAGGGCAAAGTGGTTGAACAGGGCACCCATGCGCAGTTGCTCTCTCTTCATGGGCGTTACCAGGCGCTGTGGCACGCGCAAATGGCCGCCCGCGTCTGGCGCGCCGAAGGGGTTTCCACGTCAGAGGAGGTGGCGCATGAGTGACGTTCCGTCGAATGTGAAACCGCTGACGTTAACCACCGGGCGGGTGATTTTCGCCATTGCCGGCATCTATGTGACACAGAGTCTGGTATCGGCGCTCTCGATGCAGTCCTTGCCAGCGCTGGTGCGCGCTGCCGGCGGATCGCTTGCGCTTGCCGGGGCCACAACCCTGTTCATGCTGCCCTGGGCGCTGAAGTTTATTTGGGCGCCGTGGGTCGAGCGCTGGCGGCTACCTCCTGGCAGCCCGCAGCGCCGTTCCCGCATGCTGATCCTGCGCGGGCAGGCTGCGCTCGCGGCGATCCTGGCGATTGCCGCCGCGATTGGCGGGACAGGGCGAGAAGGCGGATTGCCCGAAACGCTAGTCGCCGCGCTATTTGCGCTGTTTATGGTGGCGGGTACGGTCGCCTCCACTATTGATATCGCCAGCGACGGTTTTTGCGTCGATCAGCTGACCCGCGCAGGGTACGGTTGGGGAAACAGCGTGCAGGTCGGCGGCAGCTATCTGGGAATGATGTGCGGCGGTGGGGTGTTTCTGATGCTGTCGGCGACCGTCGGCTGGCCTGCGGCCATGCTGATGATGGCGGCTCTGATCCTGGTCTTATCCGTACCCCTGTGGCGCATTGCCGAACCAACGCGCACGGCATCTGTTCCGCATGTTCCGGCATTGGGTTATGCGCTTAGAAGGCGACAGGCTCGTCTGGGCTTAATGTTGGTATTGATGCTGAATTCCGGCATGCGGTTTGTGCTGCCTCTACTGGCGCCGCTGCTGTTGGATCATGGTCTGAGCATGTCAGCGCTCGGCGCGCTGTTCAGCGGCGGTAATATTGCGGCGGGCATAGCCGGAACGCTGGCGGGTGGATTGCTGATGAAATACCTCTCACCCGGCAGAGCGCTGTTTGCGGCTCATGGCGCGCAGGGCATCGCGCTGCTGGCGGTAGTGATGACGCTGAAGATAGCGCCGGGTCCTCTACTGCTGCCGATTCTCCAGGTATTGATCGTTGTTCAATCTGTTTCGCTGGCCTGCGCGTTGGTCTGTCTTTACGCCACGCTGATGGCGCTTTCTTCGCCTTTGCAGGCCGGTGTCGATTTTACGCTCTTTCAATGTACTGACGCCGCCATCGCCATTCTGGCCGGCGTAGTCGGCGGCGTTGTCGCGCAGCGCTTTGGCTATGCGGCCTGCTTCCTGTTTGCCGGCGTATTCACGTTACTGGCGGCGTGGATTGTTTCTATCCGACTGCGTTCGGCAAAAGAACTGATGACAAGCTCAATTGATTGATCCGGGAATAACATAGAGAGGTAAGGGATGAAAATCAGTGAATTTTTACACCTGGCGTTACCAGAGGAGCAATGGCTGCCGATGATTTCTGGCGTCTTACGTCAGTTCGGAGATGAAGAGTGCTATGTCTATGAGCGCCAACCTTGCTGGTACATAGGTAAAGGATGCCAGGCGCAACTGCAGATTAATGCCGACGGCACCCAGGCGATATTCATTGATGATGCCGGGGAACAAAAGTGGGCGGTAGATTCAATTACCTACTGCGCGCGTCGTTTTATGACGCATCCGCGGGTGAGAGGATGCCGGGTATATGGTCAGGTTGGGTTCAACTTTGCGGCCCATGCGCGGGGAATGGCCTTTGATGCCGGCGAGTGGCCGCTGCTAACCTTAACCGCTCCCCGTGAAGAACTTATTTTTGAGAAGGGAAATGTCACCGTTTACGCGGACTCCGCCGACGGATGCCGCCGTCTGTGCGAGTGGGTAAAAGAGGTCGATACGGCGACACCATGCGGGCCAATGGTTGTGGATACCGCCCTGGACGGTGAAGCCTATAAACAGCAGGTTGCGCGCGCCGTTTCGGCGATCCACCGCGGCGATTACGTTAAAGTCATCGTCTCACGCGCGATTCCTCTGCCTGCGCGAATTGATATGCCCGCTACGCTGCTATATGGACGGCAGGCCAACACGCCCACCCGTTCGTTTATGTTTCGCCAGCAAGGACGAGAAGCGCTGGGTTTTAGTCCGGAACTGGTGATGTCGGTGACGGGAAATAAAGTGGTCACTGAACCGCTGGCGGGCACCCGCGATCGCATGGGCGATACGGCGCATAATCAGGCAAATGAGAGGGAGCTGCTGCACGACGGTAAAGAGGTGCTTGAGCATATCCTCTCGGTCAAAGAGGCCATTGCCGAACTGGAGGCGGTTTGCCAGCCCGGCAGCGTAGTGGTCGAGGATTTGATGTCGGTTCGCCAGCGCGGCAGCGTCCAGCATCTGGGGTCTGGCGTCAGCGGCCAGCTCGCGGAAGATAAGGATGCCTGGGATGCATTTACCGTGCTGTTTCCGTCAATTACCGCGTCAGGTATCCCTAAAAAAGCGGCCCTCAACGCGATCATGCAAATTGAAAAAACGCCGCGGGAGCTCTATTCAGGCGCAATCCTGCTGCTGGAAGATACGCGCTTCGATGCGGCGTTAGTGCTGCGTTCCGTGTTTCAGGATAGCCAGCGCTGCTGGATACAGGCGGGGGCGGGTATCATCGCGCAATCTACGCCGGAACGAGAACTGACGGAAACCCGGGAGAAATTAGCGAGCATTGCGCCCTATCTAAAGGTGCCCGCGTGACGGTTATCGACCCTGTTTAAGGTTAAAAGTGCCAGCAAGCTGGCACTTTGTTTTCCCGGTTTCAGGCGCTTATCGTGCGTCGGCCAGCGCCAGCTCAGCCTCTTGCTGCTGGGTGTTCTTCCGCTGTTGCTCCAGCTCCAGCGCGCCGCGATGAGAAAGGTAGCAGAACAGAATGCAGCAGACGATCCCGCCCATCAGCAGATAGAACCCGCCGTGCCAGCCCATTTTATCTACCATCACGCCAAACAGGCTGGTGCCTAAGGATGCGCCAAAGATGTAGCTCATAAATCCGCGCAGGCCAACGGCTGAACCGACGGCAAAGCTGGGCACAATTTCCATAGTCTGGACGGAGGCCAGAAACTGCGGCACGTAAATCAGGCAGCCCACTATCGCCGCGAACACCGTCACCATCAGCAGAGATTCGCTTTTCCAGTAGCCGATCAGGCAGATGAAAATCAGCGCCATACAGATCATGGCTAACGGCATCCGACGTCCTTTGAACAGCTTGTCGGAGAGCCAACCGGCCAGCAGGGTGGACGGAATCGCCGCCCATTCAAAAAACAGAAACGCGACGCTCATCTGTTCTTTGGAAAAATGTTTCACCGTCAGCAGATAGATGGGCAGCCAGCTGATCATGCCGAAACGCACCATATAGACGAACACATCCACAAAGGAGACATACCAGGCGTTTTTATTGCGCAGAACGTAGGTGCAGAAGATCTGCAATGCGCTCATGTTTTCCGGCGCTTTTACCGCGTGTTTAGCGTTAAGCACCACCTTTTCTTCCGGCATCATCTCTTCCAGCGCAGGCAGGCCTTCTTCACGCGGCGAGCCTTTACCCAGCGCCAGTACGCTCAGAGCGAACACCACCGCCACGCAGGCCGGGACGATGTAGCTGGCGCTCTGCCAGTGCTCACTGCCGAGGATAGCGAACGCGGCGCCGACGATCGGGGCGACAATCCCGCCGCCGACATTGTGGGAAATGTTCCAGAACGCCCCCACGCGACCGCGCTCCCGGCGAGGGAACCAGTTAGCGATAGTGATAAAAGAGGGGCCGACGCCCATCCCCTGAAACAGACCGTTCAGAACGACCAGCGCAGCGAAGATCCAGAACGCGGTGCTGAACCCCAGGCCAACGTTGACGATCGCGCACAGCACCAGGCCGCAGGCCATAAAGACTTTCGGACTGGCTTTATCCGCCAGGCTGCTCATGATGCCTTTGCTTATCCCATACGCAATGAGCATACAGCTGCTAAGCAAACCGATTTGCGTGGCGCTAAGATCTAACTGTTCTTTCAGATAAGGCGTGGATAACGTGAAGTTGTTGCGCACAATATAGTACGCCAGATAGCCCAGAAATACGCTTAGCAGCGCCTGAATACGGTATCGGCCATAAGTTGCCTGCACTTTTTCAGCAGGCACTTTATTCGCCGACGGCCCTTTTTTTAATATTGATAACATGTCGTCACCTGTATTTTATATTGCTATGAAGATCAGGAGTGGTCGGCATGCAGAGTGAAATAAGCGGGTATAAAATTCAAATCATCAAAATGGGTCAAAACTGACTCAAATTGATGAATTAAGGCGTTATTTTTGACACGTTGAGCATTAATGAAATTGCGGGTAATTAATTTTACGCGGATTTTATGTCAGGCTTGTGCGGATATTAACAAATTCCACATTTATTATCTGGTAATCTTTCCTGAGGTTTCCGGTTGCCAAAACAACTATTTTTCCGCTGGCGATGATTAATCCGCCAGGCGTCATAAACGGGTAAGTTTTGTCTCAACGCTATTTTTTCGGTATTTCAATATTTATGAACGGGATCACAAACAGGTTTTTTCGTCGGGGCGGGATGCTCAGCAAAACGTGGGCGCTGTGGCTGCTGGCCGCCGGGTTTAGTCCCTGTACGGCGCAAAGCGAAGAACTGGTGATGGCGACAACGTTTTCTCCCGGCGCCACCGCGTGGATTATCGCGCGCTGGCAAACGGAGCCGGGGTCGGTGATGATTCGTACGCTCAACCGCACCAGCGCCTCGCTGGAACAGCTGCTTGATACGGCCAATGCGGAAAACGTTGATCTGGTTCTGACCTCATCACCGATGCTGCTGCAGCATCTTCAGGAACATCAAAAGCTGGCGCCGTTCAACGGCGCGCCGGCAGGCAGCCAACATCTGGTGCCAGAATCCATCCGTTCAACGTCCGTTGCCGTGGCGATGTCGGGGTTCGGTTTACTGATTAACCGCTCGGCGTTGACGACGCGGCATCTGCCCGCGCCAGCGGACTGGGACGATCTCACCGACCCTCGCTATCAGGGGGCGCTGCTGATGAGCAGCCCGTCGCGCTCGGACACCAATCATCTGATGGTAGAGTCGCTGTTGCAGCAACAAGGCTGGCTTAAAGGATGGCAGACGTTGTTGGCAAGCGCGGGAAATCTGGTCACGATTTCATCGCGCAGCTTTGGCGTGGCGGATAAAATTAAAAGCGGGCTGGGAGTGGCCGGTCCGGTAATTGATAACTATGCCAATCTGCTGTTGAACGATCCGCATCTGACCTTTACCTATTTTCCGCAGTCGGCCGTTTCGCCAACCTATGTCGCGGTGCTCAAAAACAGCCAGCACGCCAGCGAAGCGCGGCGCTTTATTCGCTATCTGCTCAGCCCGGAAGGGCAGCGGATCCTCGCCGATGCCAATACCGGAAAATACCCGGTGACGCCGCTGGCGGCAGGCAATCCGCGGTGGGCGCAGCAGGCGCGGCTGATGAATCAACCGCCGTTGAACTATCGCCTGATCCTCAAGCGTCAGCGTCTGGTTCAGCGGATGTTTGATACGGCCATCAGCTTTCGTCTCGCCCAGCTGAAAGACGCCTGGCGGGCGCTGCACAGCGCGGAAGCCCGTCTTAAGCGTCCGCTGCCCGAGATACGCGCGTTGCTAACCGGTGTCCCGGTCGACCCGGCGAGCAGTGAGGATGAAGCCTGGCTGGCGCAGTTCGACAATAAGAGCTTTGCCGAGCAGCAAATGATGGAGTGGCAGCTCTGGTTTCTCAATAACCAGCGTCAGGCGATCGCAAAACTGGAAGAACTCAAATGATGGGCCGGTCCATGCTGCAACGTTTGCGACAAATCAGCATCAGCACCAGCCTGCGCGGGGCTTTTCTGATGGGCGCGCTGCTGACGCTGATTGTCAGCGGCGTCAGCCTCTATTCATGGCATGAGCAAAGCTCGCAGATACGCTATTCGCTGGACGAGTATTTTCCCCGCATCCATTCTGCTTTTCTGATTGAAGGCAATCTCAATCTGGTGGTCGATCAGCTCAATGAATTTTTGCTGGCGCCGAATACCACGGTGCGCCTGCAGCTGCGTAACCAGATTATTCAGCATCTGGATAAAATAGAGCGGCTGAGCCAGGGCTTGTCACCCGCGGAACGCCAGCAGCTGGCGGTGATTTTACAGGACAGCCGCGCGCTGCTGTCGGAGCTGGATCGCGTGCTCTACAACATGTTTCTGGTACGCGAAAAGGTGGGGGAACTCTCGGCGCGTATCGACTGGCTGCACGATGATTTTACCACTGAGCTGAATTCACTGGTGCAGGACTTTACCTGGCAGCAGGGAACGCTGCTCGATCAGATAGAAGCCCGCCAGGGCGACGCGGCGCAGTACCTGAAGCGTTCCAGAGAAGTCCAGAACGAACAGCAGCAGGTCTATACGCTGGCCCGCATTGAGAATCAAATCGTTGACGACCTGCGCGACAGGCTTAATGAACTGAAATCCGGAAATGATGACGGCATGCTGGTGGAGACGCATATCCGCTATCTCGAAAACCTGAAGAAAACGTCGGATGAAAATATTCGCGCGCTGGACGACTGGCCGAGCACGATCACGCTGCGACAAACGATTGATGAGCTGCTGGAAATCGGCATGGTGAAAAATAAGATGCCGGATACCATGCGCGACTACGTTACGGCGCAAAAAGCGTTAGTGGACGCCAGTCGCGCCAGAGAAGCCACGCTGGGGCGCTTCAGGACGCTGCTTGAAGCCCAGCTTGGCAGCAGTCATCAGCAAATGCAGATGTTTAATCAGCGTATGGGGCAGATTGTCCGCGTCAGCGGCGGATTGATCCTGGTGGCGACGCTGCTGGCGCTGCTGCTGGCATGGGTATTGAACCATTATTTTATTCGCTCGCGGCTGGTGAAACGCTTTACCGCGCTGAATCAGGCGGTGGTGCAGATTGGGTTAGGCCGGACGGATGCCACCATTCCGGTTTATGGCCGGGATGAACTGGGGCGTATTGCCGGTTTGCTTCGCCATACGCTGGGTCAGCTTAACGCGCAAAAACAGCAGCTTGAACAGGAGATCGGCGAGCGAAAAACGATCGAGTCCGATCTCCGCGCTACCCAGGACGAGCTGATCCAGACCGCTAAACTGGCGGTGGTGGGGCAGACGATGACCACCCTGGCGCATGAGATCAACCAGCCGCTGAACGCGCTGTCGATGTATCTTTTTACGGCGGGACGGGCGATTGAGCAGGGACAGACGGCGCAGGCGCGGGCGACGTTAAGTAAAGCGGAAGGGTTGATTAACCGCATTGACGCGATTATCCGCTCGCTGCGCCAGTTCACCCGCCGCGCTGAACTGGAAACGCCGCTGCATCCGGTCGATCTGCGGCAGACGTTTATGGTGGCGTGGGAACTGCTGGCGATGCGCCATAGGCCGCAGCAGGGAACGCTGGTGGTACCGGATGAAACCGTCTGGATCCGCGGCGATGAAGTGCGGGTCCATCAGGTACTGGTGAACGTGCTGTCGAATGCGCTCGATGCCTGCCCGAACGCGGCGAAAATTACGGCGAGCTGGCAAATGCACGGTGACACGCTGAGCGTGTTGATTGCCGACAACGGCCCCGGCTGGCCTGCGACCTTGCTGCCGTCACTGCTGAAGCCGTTCACTACCAGTAAAGATGTGGGGCTGGGGATTGGGCTGTCGATTTGTGTTTCTCTGATGACGCAAATGGAAGGGACGCTGCACCTGGCGTCGACGTTAACGCGCAACGCCTGCGTGGTGCTGCAATTCAATTTAACGGATGCAAAAGATGTTGAGTAATGAGTGTTCGATTCTGCTGATTGATGATGATGCCGATGTGCTGGATGCCTATACACAGCTGCTTGAGCAGGCGGGTTATCACGTCCATGCCTGCGATAATCCCTTTGCGGCGCGGGAGTGGGTGCAGAAGGACTGGCCCGGTATTGTGCTGAGCGATGTCTGCATGCCCGGCTGCTCCGGCATCGACTTGATGACGCTGTTTCATCAGGATGATGAGCAGCTGCCGATTGTGCTTATCACCGGGCATGGCGACGTGCCGATGGCGGTGGACGCGGTGAAAAAAGGGGCCTGGGATTTTTTGCAAAAGCCGGTCGATCCGGGAAAGCTGCTCTCGCTGGTGGACGCCGCGTTACGTCAGCGGCAATCGGTGATCGCGCGTCGCCAGTATGGCCAGCAGACATTGCGGGTTGAGCTGGTTGGGCGCAGTCAGTGGCTGGAACAGTATCGCCAACGCTTACAGCAGTTGGCGGAGACGGATATTGCGGTCTGGCTTTACGGCGAACCGGGAACCGGCCGTATGACCGGCGCGCGCTATCTGCACCAGTTGGGGCACAACGCCGATGGTCCGTTTATCTACTGCGAACTGACCCCGGCCAATGCCCATAAGCTTAATGAACCGATCGCGCAAGCGCAGGGCGGGACCCTGGTATTAAGTCACCCGGAGCACCTGACCCACGAGCAGCAGCATCAACTGGTGCAGTCGCAGAGTCTTGAACGGCGGCCTTTTCGCCTGATTGGCATCGGCAACGCTTCGCTGGTGGAGCTGGCGGCCAGCGGCCGGATTGTGGCGGAGCTCTATTACTGCTTCGCGATGACGCAAATTGTCTGCCTGCCGCTGTCTAAGCGGCCTGATGATATCGAGCCGCTGTTCCATCACTATTTGCAGAAAACCTGCCAGCGGCTGAATCATCCTGTCCCGGAGGTGGATAGCCATCTGTTGAAAGGAATGATGCGCCGGGTGTGGCTAAACAACGTCCGTGAGTTGGCGAACGCAGCCGAACTGTTTGCAGTGGGGGTGTTACCGCTCGCGGACACGGTGAATCCGCAGATGCACGTTGGAGAGCCCACGCCGCTCGATCGCCGGGTCGAGGACGTTGAACGGCAGATCATTACCGAAGCGCTGAATATCCATCAGGGGCGGATTAATGAAGTGGCGGAGTATCTGCTCATCCCGCGTAAAAAACTGTATCTCAGAATGAAGAAATATGGCCTGAGTAAAGAGCACTACAAGGGGTTTTAGGGGCCACAGAGGAGGAGGGGAGTCATATTCGGTTACTTCCCCAACTTTGATTTTATTAATCGTATGACAAATAATGTTTGTTATCTCCGGGTTCGCCAGATATAAATATTCAGGAGATTAACCACCCGCATTAAAATAATAACGTATTAAAAATGATACTTTAAAAAATAATGAAATTTCAGTATTAATTTTGATGCGTTAAAAGTCACTGCTATCAGTCAGGTTATGTGATCGCTGTTAGCGAATTAGCATAGTCGCATTTAATAAAATAGCCAAATAAACACAGCGTTTTTATTACCTGCATCAGAGTCAATAAATTCTGACCCTATTTTTATTACTGAGGCCATATTATGGAAACCGTTCAAAATACCCTCGTCGCTCGCGAGAGCAGCGGCTGGAGAAAGAGTGATACCGTCTGGATGCTGGGCCTGTACGGTACCGCGATTGGCGCAGGGGTGCTTTTCCTGCCGATTAACGCCGGTGTTGGCGGCTTAATTCCATTAATCATCATGGCAATTCTTGCCTTTCCAATGACCTTTTTCGCCCACCGTGGTTTGACCCGTTTTGTGTTGTCAGGAAAAAATCCGGGGGAAGATATTACCGAAGTGGTTGAAGAGCATTTCGGTACCGGGGCAGGTAAACTCATTACGCTGCTCTATTTCTTTGCTATTTATCCGATTCTGCTGGTCTATAGCGTCGCCATTACCAACACGGTCGATAGCTTTATTACTCACCAGCTGGGTCTGGTGTCTCCGCCGCGCGCCATTTTATCGCTGATTTTAATTGTCGGTATGATGGGTATTGTCCGCTTTGGCGAAAAAATGATTGTTAAGGCCATGAGCGTGCTGGTATTTCCGTTTGTGTTTGCGTTGATGATACTGGCGCTGTATTTGATACCGCAATGGAATGGCGCGGTACTGGATACCCTGTCGCTGAGCGGCGCTTCGGCTACGGGAAATGGGCTGTGGATGACCCTGTGGCTGGCTATCCCGGTAATGGTTTTCTCCTTCAACCACTCGCCGATTATCTCCTCTTTTGCGGTGGCGAAGCGTGAAGAATACGGCGAGGACGCCGAGCGCAAATGCTCCCGTATCCTGGGCTTTGCCCACATCATGATGGTCCTTACCGTGATGTTCTTCGTCTTCAGCTGCGTGCTGAGCCTCTCCCCGGAAAACCTGGCGGAAGCGAAAGCGCAGAACATCTCCATTCTCTCTTATCTGGCGAACCACTTTAACGCGCCGGTGATTGCCTGGATGGCGCCGATCATCGCGATGATCGCCATCACCAAATCCTTCCTCGGCCACTACCTTGGTGCTCGCGAAGGCTTTAACGGCATGGTGATTAAGTCTCTGCGCGGTAAAGGCAAATCGATCGAAATCAACAAACTGAACAAGATCACCGCGCTGTTCATGCTGGTGACCACCTGGATTGTCGCGACCCTGAACCCGAGCATTCTGGGCATGATTGAAACGCTGGGTGGCCCGGTCATCGCGATGATCCTGTTCCTGATGCCGATGTATGCCATCAACAAAGTACCGGCTATGCGCAAATATAGCGGTCACATCAGCAACGCGTTTGTGGTTGTGATGGGACTGATTGCCATCTCCGCCATTTTCTTCTCGCTGTTCAGCTAAGTTTCAGCGCCGCCGCTCACCGGCGGCGCATCCGTTTTGCTATGTAACCGCATGGGTGCCACATGATTAGCGTTTTCGATATTTTCAAAATCAGCATCGGGCCGTCCAGTTCCCATACCGTTGGGCCGATGAAAGCAGGAAAACATTTTGTTGATACCCTGCAGGAAAAAGGCCTGCTGCATAAAGTGACCCGTCTGGTGGTGGACGTGTATGGTTCTCTTTCATTAACGGGTAAAGGCCACCATACCGATATCGCCATTATTCTTGGGCTGTCCGGGTATTTACCGGATACCGTTGATATCGACGCCATTCCCGACATCATTCGCGATGTCAACGTCATGCATCGTCTGTTTATTGAAGAAGGCCAGCGCGAAATTGAGTTCCCGGTGGCGGAATGCATGCGCTTTCACAATGAGTTTCTTCCCCTGCATGAAAACGGCATGAGCATTACCGCGTTTTGCGACGGCAAAATCGCCCATTTCCAGACTTATTATTCCATCGGCGGCGGTTTTATCGTGACCGAGGAAAACTTTGGCAAGAGTCAGGGCGCGGAGGTCGATATTCCGTTCCCGTTCTATTCCGCCCGCAACCTGTTGGCACACTGCCAGGACAACTGCCTGTCGATTTCCGCGGTGATGATGAAAAACGAGATCGCCCGCCACGGCAGGGAGAGCGTTGAGCAAAATATGGCGAAAATATGGGAGACCATGAGAAACGCCATTAACCGGGGGATGAATACGGAAGGTATTTTACCGGGGCCGCTGAAGGTGCCGCGCCGTGCTTCTGCGCTGCACCGTGTGCTGGCGCCGCAGAGCCAGTCGATTACGCCGCTGAGCGCGATGGATTGGGTCAATATGTTCGCCATGGCGGTCGGAGAAGAGAACGCGGCGGGTGGGCGAGTCGTGACCGCGCCGACCAACGGCGCCTGCGGTATTGTCCCGGCGGTACTGGCCTATTACGATCGGTTTATCAAAGAGGTGACGCCGGAAATCTCTATGCGCTATTTCCTGACGGCAGGCGCGATCGGCATTCTTTATAAGATGAACGCCTCCATTTCCGGGGCTGAGGTCGGTTGCCAGGGCGAAGTGGGTGTGGCCTGCTCGATGGCGTCCGCCGGTCTGGCCGAGCTATTGGGGGGTAGTCCGGAGAAGGTGTGCATCGCCGCGGAGATCGGTATGGAGCATAACCTTGGCCTGACCTGCGATCCGGTGGCCGGCCAGGTGCAGGTGCCGTGCATCGAGCGTAACGCGATTGCGGCGGTGAAGGCGATAAACTCGGCCAGTATGGCGATGTACCGTACCAGCGATCCGAAAGTCTCACTGGATAAAGTTATCGAAACGATGTTTGAGACGGGCAAAGACATGAACGCCAAATACCGTGAAACCGCCCGCGGCGGTCTGGCGATTAAAGTCGCGGTGTGTGAATCCTGAGTCCCATAAAAAACGCCTGTTTAACGACAGGCGTTTTTTCTTTCCCCGGCGGTGCAGGCCCTACAGTTTAGGGCTTTTTTTTCTCTCCGTCAGGCGGCTGGAAAGACCATACCACGCTGTTAGAAGCCGATGAGGTGTACCATTCGTTAATGGTGGCGTTTGACTCGCTGGTCTGCGTCGCGGCGGCCTGCTTCTCTTTTGGCTGATGCGTTTTTTTCCGAATGCGGATACGGGAAGGGGCCCCGGAATTGATCTGCGCTTTAAAGGTGCGCATATGTGAATCGAATAAAATCGACTCCAGTTGATGTAGTCGGTCGAGGCCGCGCAAAATACCAATCAGCGTACTGAGAGTGACGGACTCACCTAGTTCAACGCGTTTAATGGTTGCCGCGCCGACCTGCGCGCGTTCGGCAAGCTCAATCTGTGATAGCCCCAGTTGTATACGCGTTTCTTTAATTCTTCGGCACAGTTCAGAAATAATTTCACTGTCAGGCATAGTACTGAAACGCATCTTAATTCCTCTACTGCGTAATAAATCCTGACTAATTATTTAGCAAGCCAATTTATAAATAAAGCGAATAATTTCTCTTTTGCGATAGCGGCGACAATGTTTTTTGCCAATGCCATCAAAGAGTTGGGTAGACGCTCGTTCCTGAGAATCCCACGGTTTCAGGCGCCAAATAAAGAGACTTCGGATCAATCGCCTGGGGCGATGCTCCGTGGCGCAGGGATGAGTCTCCGTCTCTGCCATAATGCAATTACGGCGAATTATGGTTATATATATCCCTTTCTGCGGCCCGGTTTCGCCGCAGCCACTCTTACGGATGATAACGATACGCCATGAATCTTCGTGAAAATATTGTGAGCCAATTCAGCCTGCTGTCGCCCGAACTCCAGCGCGCGGCGGAATTTTCCCTGCAAAATGCCAACCAACTGGTGGTGCAATCAATGCGCGCCTTCGCCGCGGAAGCCGGCGTTAAGCCTGCCACGCTGCTACGCCTGGCGCAGCGTCTGGGCTATAACGGTTGGCGGGAGCTGAAAAGTGCATTTATCGACGATCTCGGCTTAGGAAATGATACATATGTATCTAAGGCTGAAAAATTGATCGCGAAAGGAACGCAGCCCGCGCTGTACGAAGAGGTGTTCCTCGCGCATCAGGCCAATCTGGCATTCACTCAGGCAGAGAATCAACACGCTATGCAGCAAGCGGTTAGGTTGCTGGATGAAGCGAAGCAGGTCTATATTTGCGGCTTCCGCGCCAGCTTTCCTATCGCCTGGTCGTTGTTTTATGTCTATCGATTGTTCAATCGCCAGGTGTCGCTGATTGACGGGCTGGCAAGCAATATCGAAGTCTTCACCCGTGAGATCAACGCGGAAGACTGCCTGCTATTGACCAGCTTTTCTCCCTATTCCCGCGAATCTCTCGACGTTCTCAATGCTGCCAGGCAGGCCGGGGCACGGATTATCGCCATCACCGACTCACCGGTTTCGCCGCTGGCGCAAACGGCGGACTGCACGCTGCTGTTTTCCCTCAGCAGCCCGTCTTTTTTCCCTTCGATAGTGTCCGGTATGGGCGTTGCCGAGTGTTTGCTGGCGATGCTGGTTGCCCGCCACGGTAGGGAGGCGGTGAATAAAATTGAGAGCGCAGAACGTTATCTGCAACGCTCCGGGGCGTATGTGATGCCCGATAAATCCTGATAAATGATTCATTTGCTTTTATCATAAGAAAATTAAATACATTTGAATCATTATTGAATTGACGAGATTCAAATGGATCCTGCATGATGCTTTCAACTTACGCGAAAGCGATTTCTAAAGCAGGATAAAAGCATGAGTCAAATCATTCACCGCAGCCTACGTACCACCCCGGCAGTGGCAGTCAGTGCCCAGGGCGCTTACATCACCGATGCCAGTGGTCAACGCTATCTGGACGCCTGCGGCGGGGCGGCGGTTTCTTGTCTGGGTCACGCCCATCCGGATGTGCTGGCGGCGATGCACCGGCAGATCGATCGGTTGGCCTATGCCCACACCAGTTTTTTCACCAGCGATACGGTGGAACAACTGGCAGAGCAGCTTGTCCGCACCGCGCCCGGTTCCCTGAACTATGCCTATTTCGTCTCCGGCGGATCGGAAGCGGTTGAAACGGCGCTGAAGCTGGCGCGCCAGTATTTTGTGGAGATCGGGCAGCCGGATCGCACGCTATTTATTGCCCGTAAACAAAGCTACCACGGCAATACGCTGGGTGCGCTGGCCGTTGGCGGTAACGAGTGGCGCCGCCGCCAGTTCGCGCCGCTGCTGATGGATGTGGTGCGCGTGTCGGCCTGTAATGAGTACCGCGACCGTGAGGCGGGTGAAAGCCAGCAGCAATATACCGAGCGCTTACTTGGCGAACTCGAAGCGGCAATTCTGGACGCCGGGCCGGAAAAAATTATCGGCTTTATCGCCGAAACGGTGGTTGGCGCAACCACCGGCGCAATGCCGCCTACGCCGGGTTATCTGCAAGGCGTTCGTCGGCTGTGTGATAAATACGGCATTCTGTATATCGCCGATGAGGTGATGTGCGGCATGGGCCGTACCGGCACGTTGCACGCCTTTGAACAGGATGGCGTTGTCCCTGACATCGTGACCATCGCAAAAGGTTTAGGCGGGGGTTATCAGCCTATTGGCGCAGTGCTGGCCAGTGAGCAAATCGTCGCCGCGCTGCAAGCCGGTAGCGGAATGTTCCAGCATGGTCACACCTACATCTGTCACCCGACCGCCGCAGCGGCTGCGCTGGCCGTACAGCAGGTTATCGAGCGAGATCGTTTGCTCGAGCAGGTGCAGCAGCAGGGCGCGTATTTGCAGCAGGCGCTGCATGATGTGCTGGGCGGATTACCGTATGTTGGTGATACGCGCGGCCGCGGTTTATTCGCCGGCGTGGAGCTGGTATGCGATAAAGAGCGCAAAACGGCATTCGATCCGCTGCTGAAGCTACATGCCGCTATTAAAGCGCAGTGCATGGGGCACGGGCTGCTGGTCTATCCGATGGGCGGAACCATTGATGGCCAGCGGGGCGATCATATCCTGATTGCGCCGCCGTTTATTGTCAGCCGGTCCGAACTCGATTTTGTAGTAGATACCCTGCACAAAGTCATCAGCGAAGAGACGCATAAACTGATGAGACATCAGCCATGAATCGTTTACCTGCGCTGACAGAACAGCAGTGGAGCGATGAACAACGCCAGCTTGCGGAGGAGATTATCAACGGGCCGCGCGGCGCGCTGCTGCCGCCGTTTGAACCGTTGTTGCGCAGCCCGGAACTGATGGCTCATGCGCAGCGAATGGGGGAGTATCTGCGCTACCGTAGCGCGCTGGGGCAGCGGTTGTCGGAACTGGCCATCCTGCTGACCGCGCGTCACTGGTCGCAGCCGGTTGAATGGGCCATTCATGCGCCAATAGCCAGGGAAAAAGGGATCCCGGCACAGGCGGTGCAGGCAATTAATGAACAGCGTCAACCAGAGTCGCTGGAGGCTGATGAATGGGTGGTTTACCATTTTTGCCAGCAGCTGCATCAGCATAAAAAAGTCAGCGATGATATCTGGCAACAGGCAATCGATCTCTGGGGGGAAAAGGGCGTTGTCGATCTGATAGGCATCAACGGTTATTACAGCTTTCTTTCAATGATTATGAACGGCGCGCAGACGCCAGTACCCGACACCAGGGATTTTATTCTTCCCGCATAAATAATTGGCACGCCTTGATTTTTATATTGCGTGCGAATGTAGGGATACTGTTTTTATTCTCAATGCCAATATCAGTTTTAGGGTATTGCGCGAAAACTTCTGTCTGCTGTCTTAATTACGCTGAGGATTATTATGTCTGCATTATTGAAAAAATTAAAGATTACCCTGGCACTGGTTGCCTGTTCGGCGAGTTTTGCCGTCATGGCACAAGATAAAATATTAGTCGGTGTGGATACCGCCTTCGTACCCTTTGAATTTAAGCAAGGCAATAAATATGTTGGTTTTGATATCGATTTATGGCAAGCCATTGCGAAGAAAATGAATGTCAGTTACGAATTACGTCCTATGGATTTCAGCGGTTTAATTCCTGGGCTGCAGTCGCGTAATTTAGATGTGGCAATGGCCGGGATCACCATTACCGATGCCCGCAAACAGGTCGTTGATTTCAGCGACGGTTACTACGATGCGGATCTCTTAATGGCGGTGAAAAGTGGTGATGATTCCATCACCAAATTCAGCGAGCTGGCCGGTAAAAAAGTGGGGCTGAAGCAGGGCACCGCCGCGGCCAGTTTTATGAAATCCAAATATAAAGCCAACTATGTCGAATTCCCTAATATTGATAACGCCTATCTCGACCTGCAGGCCGGCAACCTGGACGCGGTCGTTCACGACTCCCCAAACGTGCTCTACTATGTGAAAACCGCAGGTGGCGGTAAGGTAAAATCGACCGGGGAAACGGACAGCATTCTGCCGCAGAAATACGGTTTTGCCCTGCAGAAAAACAGCAGCCTGACGCCGAAGGTCGATGCCGCGTTAAACGCATTACGCGCGGATGGCACCTACGACAAGATTTATTTCAAATGGTTTAACAAGCAACCTAAATAACCCCCGCCGGGCCGGGTAGCCCCGGCCAGAACCGAGAGTAATAGACCGCATTATGAATTTCGAAACGAAATATATATGGGAATCGCTGCCGCTATTATTACAGGGGCTGCAGCTGACAATATTGATCTCTATGGTCGGTTTGGCGGGCGGCTTTATCATCGGTCTGCTGGCGGGAGTTTGTCGTGCACTGGGAGGCGGCATCGCGAAAACGTTATCATTAATTTTTGTCGAACTTATTCGCGGTACGCCAATTATGGTACAGGTGATGTTTATCTATTTTGCCTTGCCAATGATTCTGCCTGTTCGTATCGACCCCATCACGGCCGCGATGGTCACCATTATTATTAACTCCGGCGCGTATATTGCGGAAATTACGCGCGGCGCAATTTTGTCCATCAATAGAGGATTTAAAGAAGCCAGTCTGGCGATGGGATTATCGCAGCGCGCAACGCTATGGCACGTGATTATGCCGCTGGCCCTGCGCCGCATGATCCCGGCGTTGGGCAACCAGTGGATTATCAGCATTAAAGACACCTCGCTGTTCATTGTTATCGGCGTCGCGGAATTAACGCGCCAGGGGCAGGAGATCATCGCCGGGAACTTCCGTGCCCTTGAGGTCTGGACAGCGGTTGCCCTGATTTATCTTGCCGTCACCCTGTGCCTGAGCTTCCTGCTGAAGCAACTGGAGAAAAGGATCCATATTTTATGAGCATGGTTGAATTTAGCGCGGTCGCTAAACATTTCGGCACCACCCAGGTGCTGCACGATATCAATCTGAAAATTGATGCCGGTGAAGTGGTCGTGATTATCGGTCCTTCAGGTTCAGGTAAATCGACGCTGCTGCGTTGTATCAACAAGCTGGAAGCGATCTCCTCCGGCACCTTGCTGGTTGCCGGGATGCACTTGACCGATCCCCACGTCAACGAGTGCGAAATCCGCCGCGAAGCGGGGATGGTATTCCAGCAATTTCATCTGTTTCCGCATCTGACGGCGCTGGAAAATGTGATGTTTGGGCCTATTCGCGTACGCAAAATGAGTCAAGCGGCAGCCCGCGAACAGGCGCTGGCGCTGCTGGAACGTGTCGGCCTACGCGAACGGGCCGAGCACTATCCGTCGGAGCTTTCTGGCGGCCAGCAGCAGCGCGTGGCTATCGCCCGCGCGCTGGCGGTGAAACCGAAAATGATGCTGTTTGATGAGCCAACCTCTGCGCTCGATCCGGAGTTGCGCCATGAAGTATTAAAAGTGATGCGTTCACTGGCGGATGAAGGGATGACCATGATTATAGTGACGCACGAGATTGGCTTTGCACGCGATGTGGCCTCTCGATTGATTTTTATCGATGGTGGAACCATTGCTGAAGATGGCCCACCTGATATCCTGCTGAATGCCAGTAGCAATCCGCGCCTGAAAGAATTTTTACAGCACGTTTCCTGAACATAAGTGAATCCATCACATGAAGAAAATCGACATCAGTGGTTCCCCGTTTGAGATTGGCCTGCGCCTTGGCGAGCTTGGCCGTGAAGCATGGCATCAGAAACTGAGGCTCACGTCATTGTGGCAAACGGTGATGGCCCTGCAGGCATCCCCTGAGACCCGGTTAATGCGCGCCGAGGTGCAGCGGCATTACCCGCACATCTGGCAGGAGTTGGAGGGGTTGGCGCAGGGGCTGGAGGCCACTGTTGATCAGGTCTTTGCCTGGAACTGCCGTGGCGATCTGGTGCGCTCAACGTCGGATGGCTGTACGACGGTGGCCGGGGTAAACGCCGCAGGCGAGCGGATTATCGCGCACAATGAAGACGGTTTTCCTCAGTTACGGGATGAATGCTTGCTGGCTACCATTACTCCGAGTCGCGGACTGAGCTTTACGAGTTTTGCCTATCCGGGGTCGATTTGCGGCCACACCTTTGCGGTGAATGAAAAAGGTATCGTTAACACGGTGAATAACATCCGTGCAGTGCATCGTCCGCAGGGATTACCGCGTCAGATCCTGGCTCGCGCCTCTCTGAATGCGAACACCCTCGACGAGGCAATCACTATACTTACCGGCCAGCCGCGATTCGGGGCGTTTCACCATACGCTCGGGCAACTGGGCGATGCGCGGCTGTTCAGCGTTGAGGCCACCGGTCAAGGCTGTTCCGTTCTACCCCTGACGACGGTAACCGGGCATGCCAACCATCTGGTGCATGCGGCACTGGCTGGCGTTGAGCAGATCGTTACCGACAGCTCAGCGTCGCGGCAGTTACGCCTCGTGCAGTGGCGGGAAACACAACCTCCGTTTGACGCCGCGGCGGCAAAAGCCATTCTCTCAGATACCCATGACGCCAAACTGCCAATTTACCGGCTGGCTGCCGACGATCCGGATGAGGAGAACACCCTCGCCACGGCAGTCTTCACCCTCGATGCCAACCACGTCAGGTGGCAAATTTTCGACATTAACCGCGACGATGTTAAATTTCAGGGAGAAGTGCGTGGGTGAGATAGCCGGTCGTCAGTCATAAAGGGCAGGGTAGTACCGTTGCCCCGGCGTTCAATAGTACCGTCCGGATACTGCCCGCTATCGGCGTCTTGAGCGATGTCCTGAAGCGCGGTGTCCGGAGTATTCAGGTTTGCGTCTCTATACGATTCGGGCCATCGCCGTTTCTCATCTGCCTCGTGCGCGCCGATGCATACTCTCGCGGACATACTTTCCGAGGCCTTAAATGTTGCATGACATTCCTCGATGTCATTATCAAACATATATTTTATGGCCGATTTTTTTAATGTTTCCCAGTTACTATAATAATGATAGATGTGGCTCCTGGAAATATTAAGCTTTTGTGTAAGATCGCGGGTGGAGACATTGTTGAATCCTTTTTCTCTAAAAAGCTGCAGAGCGGCTATCTTTATTAATTCCGAAAAATTTGATGCTTTCAAAATTTAACCTTCATAGTGCGTAAAATTATCGTGTCGCAGAAAACGCTCTATCATTGCTCTGCACCTAATCAACAGCCAAATTTACTACACAGTCATGGCCAGATGCAATGACTGGGTTTTACACAGGACGGTGAACGTTACTATCATGGCGTGGCGGTTTCTTACATCTGCGATTGTTCCCTGAACGATTTCCGAGAGGCGTTCGTAGGTAGAGCAGGGAAGCCAGCATGGTCAATAGCGCGTCGAAAGAAGGGATATTCGCCGCCGTGACCAGCCTGAAGCGGGTTGCATAATCTTTGGCCGCTTCGTAGTCGAGGAACATGGCATCGAGCGTGCCAATAAATTTTTAGCTTGATAGGATTCTGATGTTATGCTATGGAAAAGAATTATTTACAGGTCTGGAGGTAATTTATATGACGCCAAAAGAAATACTTTGCCAATGGGTTGACGCATTTAATAATGCAGATGTAGAAATTATTTCAGAATTATATGATGATAATGCAATAAACCATCAGGTAGCCAATGAGCCAGTTATTGGGAAAGAGGCTATAAAGAAAATGTTTGAACAAGATTTTTCTATTCCAGAAATGGTTTGTATCGTTGAAAACATTTTCGAAGATGGACAATGGGCAATTTTAGAGTGGCGTGCCCCATCAGGTTTAAGAGGTTGCGGTTTTTTTCAAATAGTAAATAATAAAATTATATTTCAAAGAGGCTATTGGGATAAGCTATCTTTCTTAAAACTGCACAATTTACCTATTGAATAAAATTCATATATATTTTTATGAGTAGTTTGCAAATTGCTTAAAGTGTGCATTAAGGGAAGCATAATAACTTCCCTTAACCAATCTGTGGAATCTTTACGCCATCGTATAATGTGATACTGCTTTTCCAGGTAGCCCCGGATGGCCTCAAAATAGGTGAATGTCGATTCCGATTTTACAAATCGAAGCTGCATCAGGTGGCTCGTCGCGTTGTCGACGTAGACCAGTGCGATACAGGCGGGTGCACGGTTCTCGAACCAGTGATGGTCGCAGCCACCAATCTGGATCAACTCGCCACAACAGGCAAGACGATAGCGTGGCTGCTTAATTTTCGGCGCACGTTGTTTGCGAGGGATACAGAGACCGGCTTTGACAATGAGTGAACGGACAGTTTCTTGGGACAGGTGAACATCGTGCAGTTCTGCGAGTTTCACGCATGTAAGCGTCGGCACAAAGTCGGTATGGCGATCTCGGATGTAATGTGCAAGACCATCAGGCAGTTGGTTATTGCTGGGGTTCCCTCGACGGCGGTCAGCCATACCAGGCGGGCCAGATTCGCGGTAACGCGACAGAAGATGTCGGCACTGACGAGCGAAGATACCCAGGCGCTGCGCGGCCATCTGCGTTGTCAGGTGCCGGTCGACAACATGGGTTAATTTCATCCAAAGTAAAAAACTGCGCTGAATGGGCCATGAGCAGAATCCCGGGATGGTTAACTGAGTTCTGATCAAAATCGCGTAATCTTGCTTCCTCTATCTTTGTCTGGGCTGTTTTTGAAGGTCCGCTTTCTGGCTAAATTGAGATGTCCGCATGTGGGTTATGTTTCAGCTTTTGCCGAAGATTTCCTGGCTCCTTGCCTGGAGTTGCTGCAGGGCTTCCAGCATGTCGTTCTGATTCAGGCTTCTTTGTGATTTCTTTCCGGGCTGTTTCTTTCTGCGTGAGGTCTGGCCGTCCAGTGATGGCAGGGCCTGTGAGCGGGTGTTGTCCCGTTTGTCCTGAACCAGTTTTATCATCTCCAGAGCACGTCCCAGGCGCTTGTTGTCAACGATGGCGCCCTGGTCCAGTTCTCCCAGCCGGTCGTAGGTTATGAAGGGCAGGGAAGTACCGTTAGCCCGGAGCTCGATGGTACCGTCCGGATACTGCCAGACATCAATGTACTTCCCCTGAAAACGCCGGTTTTCTTCATTATCTTCAAGCAGATAAAGCTTCTTATCGTACTGTAATGTCAGGTTTTTTGATACCTTACGTTGTTCACGCCAGGTGAATGTTGCTGCCAGATTTTCATTATTCTCGAGCGGACGGTGAACGTCGAAATCGTGACGTGGCGGCTTCGCAAATCGGCGGTTGTAGTCAACCATGAACTCTTCGGCAAAGGCGTTTGCAGCCTCGGGTGTACTGATACCGCGGAGCCGCAGCTCCTTGACGAGGCGATCCTGCAACGTAAGGTGAGCCCGCTCAACACGACCCTTGGCAGAACTGGTATTGGCACAGATACCGGTGATGTTCAGCTCGTTCATGGCACGACCAAACTAAGTCTGGCCATCTCCGCCGATGGCCTGCTTGTTGTTGACCCTGAAGACACTGGCCTTGTCGCTGTAGAATGCCAGAGGCTTACCGTAACGCTCCAGGTAGCCCCGGGTGGCTTCAAAATAGGTGAAAGTGGACTCAGAACTGACGAACAGAAGCTGCATCAACCTACTGGTCGCATCATCAACGTAAACAAGCAGCGTGCAGGCCGGACCACGATCCTCGAACCAGCGATGCTCACAGCCATCAATCTGGATGAGTTCTCCGGTGCAGGCCCGACGCGGTCGTGGCTGATGCACACGAGGCGGCCGTAACTTGCGGGGGATCCATAAGCCAGCCTGTGTCATCAGCTTGCGTACTGTCTCTTTGGCCAGATACAGCCCATGAACCTCGGCGAGCTTCTCACAGGCTAAAGTTGGGCCAAAATCAGCGTAGCGTTCGCGGATAATACGTAGTGCTCGTTCAGCGAGGCCCGGCATGAGTTGCCGGTTGCCAGGCTGGCCACGACGACGGTTAACAAGTGAAAGCGGCCCATGTTCACGATAGCGCTCCAGCAACCGTCGGCAGTGTCTGTCAGATATATCAAGCCGGGTTGCTGCAAGACGTGTGGTAAGACGGCGGTCGATAACGTCCTGAAGGATCCTGAGTCGGTTTACATCGTTCATTGAGAAAAACTCCGTTCCGTATGCCGTCATGAGTCTCATCCTTTGAAAGCAGTGATCGCTGTGGTGAGACTGTAGCGCGGACATGTCTATTTGGTCAGAGACGGACATCTCAATTTAGCCACCACAATATTGGTGCGCATAATGTATATTATGTTAAATATGGTGGGTTTGTTCTTAAGTTCATGAGTTCCTCTCTTTCAGGAACTTACCGATGAATCAGTCAGTTGCCAAAGTTTAGTTGTGGACTTACGATGACTTCATAACGCAAAAATTACGGGGCATCCGCTAAGTTCATGGCATATTCCATCTTACATTTATCGAGGAACAACCAGAGAACTCATCTCATAGTTGATGATGTGACTACCCTACCGGTCATGTTCGCCACAATTTATGGAATGAATGAACTGAGCAAGAAACATCTGGGGACTCAAGAAAACATTCTGTGTTCGCTGCGTTTCTTTTACGTCTATTACTTTAAGAAGCACAAACGAACATTTGACTACGATTTCTATCGGTCTGGCTACAATATCTCCTGTTTTATCAGGGAGCTTGATGGCTTCTTTACTTACCTGCTCGGGAAGCAGCACCTGAGTGACGAGACCGACATAATCTCTACCGGGTTTTTACATTCTGCACTCTCCAGAACCAACAAGTCCACCTATGGTAACCACGTCAGAAACGTTGGCCGATTCCTTAAGTATCTCAACTATAGATATATGAATCTGGCATACCAGGATATGTCACCTGTTGAAGCTCACCAGATTAACCAGGCGAACCACAGAGATCTCGCTGACAGAATTAGGGTCTTCAACAGAGTTGAAGTATCCAGGAACGAACCCGCACACCGATACAAAAGTATCACCAGTCAGCAAAGTGTCGAACTAACGAACATGCTAATCCCCTCCACTCCTGAATTTTCAGATATCGAGACCGGCGAATTATTCACGGCCGTGGTTAATCCCCAAAACCCATTCGATTCAGGATTTCAACAATACCGTAACTACCTTATCCACCGGTTAATGTTTAACTATGGCTTACGTGTTGGTGAAGTTCAATTGTTGTTGAAGGATTGCGTGGGGCCAACCCTTCCAGACTCACGAGGTAACATTCGTTTCATCCTGATTGTACAAAATCTACCAGATGATGTAGTTGATCCAAGGAAACAACAACCTTCACTCAAGACTGAGCATTCACAGCGACAAATCGAACTGACCGAAGATGACTTCATTATGTTTACCATTTATATGGAGCAATATCGGTCCCCATTATTTGAAGAGAAAAAAATTGATGACCATGAATTTGTTTTTATTAAAGGCTCAGGTAGGTTAACTCCATTAACTTACGATGCAATTAGAACATTTTATAAGGAAAAAATTGATCCGGCATTCATTGCCCTATTCCCTCATTATCGTGCGAAAAGTAATAAGATTATTAATAATATGGTTAATATAACACCACACGTTGGGCGACATACTTGGGCTAACATCACTCTTGAGTTTATTTACAATAGTCTCCTGAGTGAATCACTAATACTGGCGCAAGACTATGGTATTCGAGCAAGGATGAATGGAGTACTCGAACCAGCTATTGAACAACTTCGTGCTTTAGGCGGCTGGTCACTGACCAGTAAAGTTCCATTAAGATATGCCAAGCGGTTTATTGAAGTGGTGAGTAACCAGAGCAACTATAAGCGTACGAAACATTCAGATATGCATTTAGCTTCCCCAGGAACAAACATTTCGCAAACAAAAACCTACAACTTGCTAGAAGATAATGTTTATGACGAAGACTTCACATTCAAAGATCTATTCAACTGAGAGCGATATCACCGGGGGCGATTTATTTAAAATCTCTCCCCTTCACTTTGAAAAAGAACAACTTGAATGGATTGAAAATATTCAGCTCCCTACACGATTGTTTTTAATAAATGCAACAGAATTTGATGACCGATATTTATATCTACATGATGATTGGCGATACAGATTCTCAGGTAATAATGTGGCTATATTATTCTCAACTGGTAAATACTTTTGTGATTTATCACCAGTTTCACTCAAGCTCTTGAAATACTTAACGATCGCGTACATTAATGAGAACTCGGCAAGTGTTGCTGATAAATTTGCTCAGTTTGTCGCAACAACTTTCAAACAAATTGAGGTTATCACTCGCGAAAGCCTTATTGAAAAAATGCAAATGCTGGTTGCGAAGACTGAGCGAAATCACTCAGGCAGCAGTCAGTTCTATTACACCCTCTATGCGTTACGAAAACTTGATCGTAGTGGATTCTTCGAAAGTAAGGATGACAGTAATGAGCTGGAAGATCTATTGCTGGAAGTGCCACGCCCTAGGAACAATAACTGGGCTCGCTACCAAAACCTAGACCTCGTTATACCAGAAGAAGTATGCCTAATGATAGAAAATGGCATTCAACGTTGGGCATCTAAACTATGTCCAAAAATTGATGTTGAAGAAAATAAAAACATTCATCTGGAAACTGTAAATAAAACCATTAAAATTGATACATTACGGGACTGCATTATTATTGGCATTGTATATTACATTGGGGCCAGACCTGTACAGATCGGTAAACTTTCCGGAGGCGATTTTATCGTTGATACCGAGAATAAGTACGGGATGCGTTATTCAGTACTTGTGCCATATGCCAAAAAGTCAAAACTAACTATCGATCGAGTTCGAGTTGCAATTCCGGAAGAACTTGGAAAGTTAATCTTACTGTATAAGTACCTAGTTGGAATTGGTGATACCGACCCAATGTTTTCCATCATAGTATCTTCAATGAAGATGGTGGAAGCGTCATTAAAGAAAATGCTTTTCAGATTTTCACCACAGGAGATTCAGGAGGCAGTAAAAAACGATGATTATCAACTACCTGTATATACCGCAAGCCTCTTTCGTCACAATGTTGGTCACTCAATGGCAATGAGTGGTGCCAGTGCTCCTGAGATAGCTTATATATTGGGTCAATCCTCTTATGTTGTTGCAGATCGATACATTGCAGCCACCCCTGAGATGGCTGATATTCGTGAGGCAGCTTTGGGTCGTAACCCTGTGTTTAAGAACATGATGGCACTCATGTTGACTGGGAATTTGGTTCACAGCAGCGAATGGGAAGGCCGCAATGTTGCAGGGTCAATTGGTGGGCAACTTCATTTCCATCTCGGTGGATGTAATTATGAAGAAGACATGTGCCCCTTTGCACAGGGTCGTGGATGTTACGGTTGCCTGTATTTCAAACCATTTATAGATGGAAACCATAAAAAAGTATTTCTTTCGCTGAATGATGAAATCCAAAATGTCCGTGATATTGCCGATGATGCTGGCGTTTTAAATCATCCACTTCTCAAGGAATTAGTGCGGCTGAAACAGCATGTAAATCAGGTTATGGCTCGCATTGAAATGGCAAACGTCCGGAGGGCTATTTAAACGATGACTACGCAAATAGCAATACTTAATAAACAGGCGGATAATCTTCTTATTTATATAGAGAAATATAAAGCAAAATTTGAAGAGCGTCTTGTTGCCTACAATGCTGTTGGGCAATTGGAGTGGAATGCCGGTTCCTGGCATTTTGGTGAGAAAGGTGTTGCATGGCTTAAAGAAACAAAAGATCGCGGCTTTAAGTGGGACGAAGTTTCTAGTCGTGTTAAGGGGCTCTCACAAATGAATATTTCTTCGGAGTTTCAGGATTTTATGCGAGCTTATCACATGCATCTGGTGTGTATCACTGGCGGATTACCATCAGGTTCTACACTAGACAAACCATTACAGGTGATGAAGCGCTGGTATTGGGAAATGGTAAAAAAAACAAGTCAAACGCACCCAATGTATCTGACTTCCGATATTATTCATGCAGCGATGGAGCGGCATCATGAGAATTCTGACAGTCCTGATAATGTCAGTGACTATTGCGATATTGCAGTAAAGGCCATTGCTTTACTACGTCAAATGCACTGATAAATCATCATAAAAAATGATCATTAACAGCACGTACCACTATATGCTAGTCCGTAATAAATACAATCCCAGCCGACCCCATTTGCAACCTTTCAATCTGCACTGCTACTCATTAAACAACGAGTTCATCATTACACCTTATAAGCTGTAAAGTAAAAAAACTCCCTACGGGCTGTTTTTTTTACAAGTATTGAACATATTTTAAACTAATCAACATGGTCACCTACTTATGGATACTGCTTTTCCAGTTAAACTTCTTAGCCAGTTACGCCCGCTTTTAATTGGTTTTCGTAAATCGAAAGGATTAACTCAAAGAGAATTATCTGCCAGATTGGGTGTGACTCAGCAGACTTACGCTCGTCTTGAGGCAAATCCTTCAAAGGCAAGTTTTCAGCGACTATACAAAGTGTTAAATATTTTAGGAGTCGAGATGTCGCTTAATTCTGCGCCTATTTTAACGGATGCGAGATCTGCAAAATTTGTAGAAAAAGAGTTTGATTTACCGGCAAGGAAGGAAGATTGGTGATAGTTGCCCGTATGCAAAACGATGGGTGAAGAAGCTTTAGGACCTCATCTAAACGTTTCTTCAATCAAACCTTCATACCTTTTGCATCACATTTAAATCAGAAAGTGTGTGTCATAATTCCTGTAATTTCGATGTAAATGCAACTTTCGTGAATTTCGAAGGAACGCCACATGGCTGTTATCCGCCACGTCAGTATTCAGAATTCTCGGTCCATTGGGCTGCCCCCACGCCCGTAGATAAATTATGTCTTCACGACGAGGCCTATTCGAAGGCCTCAGGACTGACACCGCCGAGATGACTGTGGCGTCGGGCCCAGTTGTAGAACATTTCAATGTAATCGAAGATATACGCCCGGGCCATATCCCAGGTTATATAGATGTGTTTCCTGATCCGTTCTTTTTTCAGCGAACTGAAGAACGATTCGGCCACCGCATTATCCCAGCAGTTGCCGCAAAATGGCAAGATAGCGCGGCTATGGGTGGCGTGGTTTAAAATTTAAATCCTAACATGTTTGAACATATGGTGAAAACCGTGCTCTACCACAGGGATCCCCAGCTAATTCCTTTATAGCAGTCTATCTTAATGTGGCTTCGCAACTACCCACAAATCATCAGGGCCGAGATAGCTCAGATTGATCTGGCCGTTATTCATAGCGACCGTCGCTCGCACAAGACCTCGCCGATTAAGGTTAAGAGGGTGTTGTAGCAGACCAATCGCGTGCCCATCTGGTGCAAGCACTAGCGGTTGTCCGTTCCAATGAAAGAGACCGACTGGAGTTCCGGAAGGCGCCGGAACATCGAACCAATTGACGTTTCCAAGATAATCTCGCCGCGCCCAAGAAAGGTTGTCTGACGGAGCAAATTCCTGGATGAATTCGAGCCATATAGTCCGAGCTTCGGCCGTTGGCCAGTTTGGTTGTGCCGAATAGACAGCGAGACCAGGTGAACGCAACCAATCGCGCAATTCCACCCCGTTCGTGAAGTTAGCAGCCGTATCGGTGACGGCTTTGATGGCCGCCAGTCGTGAATTAAAACCCGCCTGGATCAGTATTGAGGCTGAGCAGTTCATCGTCCCCGTTTCGACAGCTGGAACAGCAAGGCCGAGTTCATAGTCTTCCAACGCTAGTGCAGGCATGCCAACGGTATCACCGTTGGCGGCGGCACGTACCCGCAACGCCTCCATAGCCCAAGGAAGACGATAGCCCAGACCGCCCTCAATAAATTGCAATGCGTCTACCTCCTCTCCGGCGATCATCATTGCCAAGGGATGCCCAAGCAGCCAACCTCTGAGGATTTCACGCCAATTCGCCGGGAGTGTGTCTGGTTCAAACGGATAAAAGGTGAACACGCGTTCGGCGATATCTGTGATCGCAGTGATTGCAGCCTCATGATCTGATACAACCAAGGCTGCATTAGCTTGCATGAGAAGATTGTTCGCCTCCGGTGCAATTACATCCAGCGCACGTCCAGCTTCAAGACCAAGCCCAGCCAGAAAATAGCCACGCCGTGTGACGGCAGTCGAATTCGCCCAGATATAACGGCTCCGAGTAAACAGCGCGGTGCGATAGGCAGCCCGTGATTCGTCGTTAACACGCAGCAGGCGGCGTTGCCAGAGTGAAGATTGGAGAATACTGTCGAGAGCGGTCTCGATCTGATCATCGGGTACATCGGCCTCACCAATGAGACTGAGAATGGCGGTATCTAGTGTCGCCATATGGCGATCCCACTCTTTCAGCGCCTGCTCTCGCTCATCAACCTTTTCACCGGCAACCTCTGGGAAGACCCATGCAGCAGCATTATTGACAACATAGTCGATCAAATGGTCGAGATTACCGCCAATGTGGGAGTGCATGCGGCTCAGCAGCGAGAAGATGAGCTGGATGAGCCCGCTTTCCATCTCACGAGCACCGTGGTCTTCTATCAGATTGACCCATTTGTTGTGCTTCCTATTATTCACATCTTCAAAGATGGGATAGAGAACAAGGCCTTCTACATCAATATAAGCACGGCCTGCGCGGCCGATGACATTCTTGAATTCCGAAACCTTGATCATTTCACCGTGCCGGTAGAGCGAATGCATGACGACCGCTGTCGCCGAGAGATTGAGTCCCTGCGCCAGAGTCGGCGATGAGATCGTGACCTTGAGTATACCTTCTCGCAGAAGGCGCTCGATTTCCTTGCGATAAGCTGTCGGCAAGGCACCATGGTGAAGAGCCACACCAAGCCGAAGGCATTTCAGAATATAGCTGTCTGTCCCAAGCCATTCCTCACCGAGTGCAATAGCGATCTGCAAAGTGGTCAATTCGACTGTTAGCAAAGACTCGAGTGCACCGCGCGAATGTAAGTCAACGATGACCTTGGCAAATGGTTCGACGCTGCGGCGCTCTGGGCAATAGATCAACACTGTCTGACCATCTCTGACTAGACGCCATGCGGTTGCAAGGCTCAACTCCTGCTGATTGTCCGGAAAGAGTCGATTGCGACGCTTCTTCGGTGGTACGAACAGCGGCGGTGCCGCACCAGTGAGAAATCTGGGCACAAATGGCCTTTCCTCACCAACGCGAAGATTCAGGCGCGCTGTCGGCGAATTCCAGGTGACCTCGCCGAACCGCAAACGCGTCGGGCGCCAATCGTTCTTAATGGGACCTCCCGGTTGATCGCGCCGTAGCCACGCCGAGAAGTCTTCCATTTGATCTCCGTCCGGAAGAATTGCCGATAGACAGACTATGCGGCGTTGATCTGCGTCCTGACGACGTAAGAGGCGCTGAATCTGAACCTCGTAACGAACTTCGCGCTCACCTGAACCAATCATATGGCCCTCATCGAAAACGAGCAAGCCCACATCGTCGAGCAGTGACGGATCGTTCCTCAAGGCGAAATCGAGCTTCTCTGGGGTTGCGACAACAATATCACGCCCGCGGATGGCATCTTCGTCGAAGCCGGACACCCCGATGCTGCCATAAAGGGCAGAAATGGTCTTGCCGAGAGGCCCGAAGGTACGCTGAAGTGTGGCTTCGGTTTGCGCTGATAGAGCGCGAAGCGGGGTCACGACAATGGCACGCCGCCCACCGGCTAAACATCTCAGAATAGACAATTCAGCGATGCGGGTCTTACCTGCGCTGGTCGGCAACGAAACAACGAGGTTGTCGGTCTGGTTGACAGCTCGCGATGCCGCTTCAATCTGCGACGGCCACAAGTCGACCTCTGCCCTTGGGCGTCGAGCGAGCAAGCCAATGAAGAGTTCACGAAGGACAGGCCACGAAGGGGCAACGCCGCCAGCGGGAAGCAGCGGAACTTTTTCGTGGAAGGTGTTCGACCAGAAATCGTTAAGCAGATGGATAGCAATTCGGTGCACCCACCATTGCGGTATAAGGTTCAGCTCCCCGCAGATGTCGAGGTTTTCACGAAGCTGGGCGATCGCTCTTTCGAGAAGAATATATTCACCGCGATCTAGGGCGAGCAGGAACATCGAAAAGGCACCGAAGAAAACATCTGTCAGTGCGAGATTCAGGCCTTCGAAAAGAAAGTCCTTTCCATCTCGTTCCGCCGCATCGGCAACGATGGACTCAGTAAGATGCTGCTGTAAGAATGTCGTAATGGTCGCATCAGATCCACGACCATCGAGACGAAAGGTATATACGCGTGTACGCAGCGAATTGATATCTCGGCGTATCAACAGAGTGAGCGCATGCTCGATCGGCGAGAAATTTGCTTCATCGGCCACAATTGCGAGGAGGGAATAGGCCCGGGCAGAAAGGTGCGCGAGGTGATAACTGGCAGCAGCAAGGAGGAAATGGAAATCGCGATCAGCTTCTTCGCGATTGCCGTTGGCCATGACCGACTCAAGCGCTGTCGCCGCCTGTTCGAATGCGATCCGTGCTTGATTCGGATCGCCATCTGACTCTAAAAGGCGCAGACCTAGTCCAAGCAAACCATACGCGTAACTGTGAAGATCGAAGCTGAGTTGAGCCGAGAAATCCGGCGCACCAGGAGGAAGAACACCGTCACGCCAGATCATTGCACGTGCCTGGCCTCGTGCAATGAGCCTGCCGCGAAAGCCGACCGTCGCCGCGTCCGTTATAGCAGCAATGATAGCATCAGGGGTTGTTGGCATCGGCAATTACTCGATCGTAGACGGCTCCGACAAAAGCAGCATGGTTGTCGATATGTAAACCGACACCCCATTGCCCAATCGGGCCAGGATAGGCCTGTAGCGCCTGCGTTAGCAGCGTCTGTGGTGGGTTACCTGAAAACGTGAAGAGTAGATGTTTAACGCTCTCGGGCGGGATACCGTGCCGGTAGAGCGCCTCGTCGATTGCGTCTACGAGCGGTGCATCGGTGCCTATCTCCATAAGTCTGGCCGAGATAAAAGATAACGCATGCGACGAGGGAAGGCCGCTATCCTTATCTAAGCCGCTCCGAGCCTCCTCAAGCGTTTGAGCGCGCAGGTTAATACGGCTTTTAGCTTCTGTTTTCAGGAAGCTGAGTCGCTGTGTTTCAGCGTCGAGAAGCATACCGATGACATCATCGCCGCGCATTGCCATATTGCGATGATCCTTCCAGCGCAGTCTTTTGATAGGCGCGCGATAACCGCTGTACGCATCAATCCATTCTGTTGCATAGATCTCGCCAAGGTCACCCGACCTAATCTGCGCAGTTTGCGGAAGGAGATCGTTGAGCATATGAGCAGCTGCTGTCTTACCCAACTTCGCAAGCGCGGCGGCAATCCGCTCCTCTGTAGTGTAGTGGGCGGGGATAGCCCTAGCTGTCATCTGAATGCCAGTGGCAATATCTCCTGGCCGGCCCGTCATGACACGAACATGGTGATTACCTAATGGCATGTCAGCCGAGTCGCACCAATCATAGAACGGGACCATACCCTACTCCTTAATTCGAAAAAGGTTAGACTTCATGCGGTGACCCTTTTTTCACTAACAACCATTCGTAGAGCGATTGCACCCTGGAGTTGGGTGTAACATTTCTGCAAATGTAGGTTTTAGTCGTATGCTGAGACCCGGGTATAACCGTCTGTTAATTCGTCCGCTGCCCCAGTCAATGAAAAATTGATGGGAATTTTAACAGTTTGTAAGCCTAATAGGCAGTGATCTCCCACTACTTTTATGATTGTCAAAAAAAATTATTGTCTTATACGTTTTTTGCTCCTCCCTCTGTTTTACGTACCCCCGTGTCCGTAGATGAAACTAGCTGAAACTTGTACAAGATACACTTTCATCGTAAGGAAATCCTATACATATAGAATCGGTGACGTGAATTAAGCTGTGCCATACATTGGACTGGCTGTTGAGCTACACAAAATCAGGGATGAATATCTCTCAGGCCCCTATCAATCCTTGCTGCGATTTAACTGGTAGGAGATACTCCTGAAACTAAGAAGTGTCGATTCAGATTATGGTGCCTTTCGACAATTGAGATATCTTATAAAATGGGGGGCATGCCAATCAATTTTGTGATAATAAAGCCAGTACAAAGCGGTTCCAAAATCCTTTAAGAACTTGGAACCATAATGAAAATCACTTCAGATCCAAAATTTCTGCAAAACTATTAATTGAATAATCCGGTTTAACTCTTGAAAATGATTCCTTCAGTTGCTCTTCTCTTTCAACATCTTTATCAGTCCAGTGTGTTATTTTCACTAAGATTTCCCATAGCTCGGGAGCAAACTGACGACCATAGCAAGCCCAAACAGCTTTCATTCCAATAGACTTTGCCATTGATATATCTTTAGTAATAGAGTCACCAACATATATCGCATCTTTGATATCTACATTTTCAGTGAGACAGATGTGCTCCAGGAGTTTTGGGTTAGGCTTAGATTCAGCACTAGATAATCTTATAATAAAATCATCTTTTACTGGAATAACTTTTGCGTTTTTAGGATTGGGGTGGAGATTGTGATTGTCTTCAATTGTGTAAAGGTGATCAAAAAAATCAATCACATCAAGCTTATAAAGGCGATACAAAGAATTATATTCTAAAGATTCAGTATGACCGACAATCTTAACACCACGCTCCCTTAATATATTTAAAGTATCCCTGACAGTAGGGTATAATTTCAATGTTTGATTACGCTTTGAGCTAAAAGCCGAAAATACTCGCGTGAGTTTTTTTTGTAATAAAATCTTATCACTAGTCCCAAAATAAGAAATAACAGATGGCAACTCTAGAGTAGCAAACGGCTTTTCAGAATTACCAAACCTCTGATGAATGACCTTATACTCCGACAAAAGTATATCTAAAGGAACATTTATCTCCTTTGATAGTTCCTCAGCCATAGCACTAAATGATTGGGAATAAAAACTCACCCAATCGTACAGTGTATTATCCAAATCGGTAATAAGTAATTTCATGATAAACCTTCAATAGTATAGGTTGCCGTTTCATTTGCTCCGTTCTGTCTATCGAGCTTGAAAAATTTGAACGCTAGCTTTTCACCAGAAAAATCCATTATACATGAATAGTTAGCACAATCTTGACTTGGCAATTCTGAACTAGCAACCCCTGAACTTCCCAAAGAAACTATTTGGAAAGTATGTTCAGGATTTGAATCCGACACTCGTTCTAATGGAGATAGTATTTTTTTTATTGTAATACAACTACTTCTATGCATATGCCCATGAAGAATATAGTCAACTTTATGTTTCACCACCCAACGCAACAATCTCTCCGCATCTAGTGTAACACTATATTTTGAATCCAAATAGGCATCTTCGGCCTCATTAATTGAAGTTAGGTGATGATGGAGCATAGCAATTCTTGTGACCCCCCCTTTTTTAGATATATACTCTCCACTTTTGTTCATCCATCCCATAGATTCCGCAACATTACTGAGTTGTTTCTCACCGATAAACCCCATACCCAAAAATGAATCTTTAACTTGTTGTAAAACACATGAATTTAAGGCTGCCACTTCAACTATTTTGTGCCCTCCCAATAAAAACTTTCTTCCTTGCGAGAGATCTTCTTCAGGTTTTCTTTGGAAAACATCTTTATAAAAGTTTATATAGTTTTCTTTGCTTCCTTTATGATAGTTTTCTGCAAGAGTTACCCATGGAGTATCAGTAGTAGGCTTTCCCATTATTTTAAAATATTCTTCTTTAGAAACCAAACCAACATCATGATTCCCTGGGCAAATAATTATATCATCCGGTGTAAGGCTAAGAGAAGAACTAACATCTTTGATAAATTTCGAAGCCAGCTCAAATCCCTCAACCTGTGATTGTCAAGTCAAATCACCTGAAATAGCCAATCCGGCACATTTATTTCCATTGCTATATTTGTCTGCCAACTCTACTACACGAGAAGATAAACATTTCTGTTGATCATTATCTTGCGCTGGAAACGCATGCTTGCCTTTTCCGTTATCGAAATGAATATCTGAAAGCCAGATTATAAACTCCCCTTTTTTTTGGCTATATTTTTGGTTGAAATTATAAGGAATATAATGGGATGCTAACAATTCATGCTGAAGATCAGCATCAATAGCAGGTCTAACCTTCCAAATTGTTCTATCTTGTTCTTTTAATTCAGTTACTGAAAAAACAACTTTATTGAAAAGCTGTTCATCTAAATCCTTTGAGGTGGTAAATAATGAATCTAATGGAATATAGGATAAGGTTTTGAGAACATCATCATTATCATGAATTTCACAAATTTCAGAAACTTTTAACCAACCTAACAACTCATCTTCATTATAATACCTTGGTGTTTTTCTACCATTATCAGGAGCCTTCTTCTTGCTATCCCCAGCAGCTGAGGAGCAGACTTCTTTTAATTCGGCCCTATAGAATTTTAGTCGCCCTGAATCAAAGAAATATATTTGCGTGAGATTTTCGGCAGCAATTCTTAGTTCTTGTGATGGAAAGACCTCACCAGATTTTGCCCACCATCCCCACCAAACATCCCCTTCCTCACGAGCAATTTGGTTATGCTGGTCGATGGTAAATCCTTCACTTTTTCCTAGATCACGGAACCTAAAAATGTAAGTCTCTTTCATTTACTTCATCCTTAAATGCAATGGTTTTATAATATCTTCGTTTTATCAGTAATTCATAGTGAACTCAAATTCGAGTCTTATCTTTTTGAGAATAGCGTTAAGTAAGGTAATCACCTCGCTACCTTCTTCCAGTTTGCCTGATTACACCAATACGATCCGGCAGCTGCTAATGCATGTTCATTCAATCGGCTCGCTTAAATCAATGGACTCAATAGTCTTTGCTAAAGGTATAGATTGGCGGGGAAAGTCACGTCGAAGTCGGCGGGCTAACTCTCCCAATGCATCACTACGATCCATCGCATGATGGACTAGCAAAGACGCAACCTGCCGAACCTGAGCCTTTGCGCCAGGCTCACGACTATTATCCTGCCCGCGAAGTGCATTACGCCACCCCAGTGTTGCCCTGTTTACATCAATTTGATCCAGCACTCGAATTAAGCCTGAAGGCTGGACTTGCACGAGGAGACGAAGAAACATCAGAGCCTCATTGTAAAAAGTGGGGCTGGGCTGAGATAACGCCTCTGCTAACCCACTGTAGTGCGGTTCAAGAAATGTAGAAACCAGTGTTGGCTCCGACTGAGCAATCCTAGCCAAAACTAATGCTCCCAGTGGCCAATCGACGTGACCCCAATGGCTGAGTGCAATGCGTCTGCCCGCGGCTATATGACGTAACGCGCTAGCCGGCGCGATGGCTGCGAGATGCGTCGACATGTTGACGATACGCGGCTCATTGCGCGCAATCATATCCTGAATTGCGAGTCTCGCTGCTGGTACGATGTGCGCAACTCCGAGCAGCATTCTCGCATCGCCGATATTTTCCGCCCAATCCGAGCCTATCGCTTGGTCGATCTCGCTCCAATTGAGTGCTAATACCGTCTCCTCGAACTGCTTTGGCGAGGCCTTATGCATGAAGCTAAGAAGCCCTGCGGCAGCTTGGAAGTTTCGTTGCGTACTGCGCGACAAAGAGATCGCGAGATCCTTAGGCGACCAGCAACGGCAGATTTTCCGCCCCACCTGCCGCATTCTTCGGGACGGTGCCAACTTGCCAACATAGATGTTAAGCGGATCGTAGAGCCGCAACGCGTTCCACACGATATCGTTTAGTTCGTGGAAAGACTCTTGCGGAGCGGCACGCAGTCGATCGGCGATGGCCGGGATAAGTGCTTCGATCAAAGTGAACCCGAACTCTGATTCGACGTAGCAGAAATGTTCGCAAAAATCGGCAACGACCGATAGGTAGGCATCTTGCGGCCACTGTGACACAATGCGAAGGCACGCATCGTGATCAATGTGTTCGAGATAGCATGCCTTCCACATATCATCTCTACAAGCACCTATCATCGAAAGCAGATCGGCAATCTCACCCGCATGCAACGGGGCAGCAGCACTGATCGCCTTTGCTAATGCGCGTGGATCAACTAGCATGACGATGTTTTCACCAAGTGCCCTATTAGTATTGAGTACATGATTAAGCACGCGGCCAATCGCATAGCATGCACCTTCCGGCGCCGCTTGTATCCACTCTGCAAGAGTCTCACTATGATCGGCAATCGTTTCCATCTCATCGGGCAGATAGCTATGCAAATTATTCAGTAACCAGCAAGCATGCCGAATATCAAGTGGTTCTGTCGCTACCCAGCAGCGTTCTAAAGCGGGAGTAAGCCATGCGGGCTGTACAAGCCTTCGCCACATCCCAAATTCGCCAGCTAACGAAAGTTCGCTAAGTAGAACACTTAGGCCACTGAGAGGCATCTGAATGTCGGTCAGAACTGTTCTGAGCATAACTGCAATTGTCTGGCGCTCTTCGGCTGTCTGTCCGTCGAGAATACGTGCCAGGAGTACAATGGCAAGACGCTGGTGTGGACAGCGAAGGTCGTTGAAACTCAGTAAAAATCGTTGCGCTACAAGCCAATCAATCGCAGCATTTCCATCTGAATTCGACAACTCGTCCCCGACTAACCGCAACAACATTTCGCGCGAACAGTGCGCATCACGTGATGCCAACTGTCGAATTGCCGCAGCTGCAAGAACCACGTCAGCGCCTGCTGCGCGCGCAGAACTTGCCATTGCATTCGCTCGACGCCATCCTCCTCCAAGGATGAAACAGAATTGCCAGGGATAAAGCGCTTTCTCCGCTGCATGCTCAAGGCGTAGATCGAATTGCTCATCTCCAGGCCGATCGCCGATGCGATCATCGGCTTGACGAACAGCGGCAAGTGTTGCTTCGCGGGAAGCCAGAAAACCATTCGCAATAACCCGAACCGCTCGCTTAGCATCAAGATGGATGGCGCCTGGAAAGCCGCTCTTATCTTCGGAAATCGTGTACGCACTTAATACCCATCGCGATGCAGTGGCCCGTTCTTCCAACTCACGAAGCAATGCTGGGCGAGTCAGGTGTGCATCATCAACGATGTAGAGTGTCGGTTTCAGACTCTCATCAAAAGAAGGTATCTTTCCAATTGGGTCGGCTAATCTTAGGACACGCCAGCCGCGACAATACATTTGAAGTGCCACTTGAAGAATTGAGATTGATTTCCCAGCTCCCGGTACCCCCGCTAGTCGAGCAGTTCCTGCGCGCTCCAGGTCTGCAGTCAGTAGAGCTACCTCCGGAAGAATGGGACAAGCAGCGACATCTGCAGGCCCGAGTGGACGACCCATTAGAGCAGGCCCAAGATCACGAGGCTTTTCGAACTTAACCTCAGACCAAACTGATGCTTCAATATTGAGTACTGATGATCTTGGTGCGAACACAATGAGGCTCCGCCGGATCTGATCAAGCTCCTCGGAACTTGGTAACGCGCGCAGAGTTGCCATGATTTTAGGCAGATCGCTTGCATGTTCGGGATAGATTTCTTCGATCACTTCCTGATGAGTAGATAGCAGCGCTTGAATCGTATCCCATCCAATAGCAACTACGGGAAATTTTCCTTCCTTCACGCGTTGTTCGGACACTAGTCGGGCATGTTCTTGAAGTCGCGCATCATTAGGCGCTGTAGTAGCAAATGTCCAGTGTCCAAGCTGTGGTTTAAAATTTTCGGCCTTGATGAGTTCCGTATCGAACTCCACGATAGTCGCCTTGGCCCCATAACCTTCGTTTTTCCCTTTGCATTGCACACCAAAATTTATGCCGGGTGTTGCCTGTGGCGTTCCATAGACATCAACACCGTGCTGTTTTTGCCCAGACCGACCATTTTTTTGCGTAAGGGGCGACCTCCACACTGCGGCAAACAATGCACGAGTCAAATCTTCGAATTTCTCCCACGACTTTGGCGGGAGAATCTTTTTGTCAATAAAGTCCATTGCACAAGCCACTTTGTAAGTATTTTGAGGAACAGTCATCGCCTTCGCTTTAACCACATCCTCAAGAACGTGACTAGTCAAGCATCAGGAGTAGATTTTATTATTTCAGAGTTCCAAGTGGAATGAAAAGTAATCCATTTCGACTTGGGTAGCTGACAACGGCATGATCTCCCCACACCAAAACGGCTCTCGGGCCGTTAAGCGCTTCACCAACAAATAGAATTTTTTTTATTTGAAGTGAAGCACGATCTAACGCTACAAGCTCATGATTGTTTCGATTGACCGATAACAGCAAGTCTCCACTCACCGTTTGCGATAACGGGTCTGCCCATGCGAAAAAATTATTATTATCATTTGAGGCAAAGCGAATTTCTTGAGTTAGCTCCCCTGATTCCGGCTCTATTACACAGATGCCACGCTTGGACTGGAACATGCCGACATAGATGCGATTGTAGAGATCGTCATATGTTAGACATGCAGGGGTTGAATCATCTGCGCGACCATTGCTTATCTCGGCGAGCTGGACGTCCGCCGTATATGTTTGACGACTTAGGTCGTAGATAGCTAAATAGCAGTTAGCATGTGGATAACTCAGTCCGTGGATGCGTCCGCCGCGTTGAATGCCAATGTAAATTAATGGCAGCGTCGGATGTCGTAGCAGCGACATGCAGCCTCGGCCACCTTCGGGATATGCTACTGTCTTTACAACGTATGTGGCACTGTCAATGATATAGAACTGGTTGACTCGATTGCTTGCGAAATAGATTTCTTTTTCGTTTTGTGACACTGCTAATTGTCCGTCACCACCCCCAGGTAACACTATTCTTTTAACGATAGCATGCGTAGCCAAATCAATAACGAGCACAAAGTCCGAAAAAACCTGGCCGACAAACAAACGGCCATCTGCAATAACTAAGCTACCAGGAGGATGGCTCAAAATCTCTCTTTCACCGTTTTGCGGGGAGTTCGACTCATATTTATCCAGGTCGATGGTACGTATGATTGACTTGGATGATGGATTAACGATTGAAATGCTGCATCCAGCCCAATTTGCAGTTATCAGGAAGTTGTTATGCAGGAGAATGTCATGTGGTTCAAAGCGGCTTGGAAATTTATAAATCGGGGCTCCATCATCACTACTGTCTAGAGTAAGAGAGGCTTCTGAAGTTGCTGCCCGTGCAGTCTTGGCAAAATCATCCAAGGATGTGACCAAAGTGATGTTCGACCCTCGTGCCGCATCCTGTGCTCCAGGTTGGAAACCTACCTCACTGACCATGATTCCTCGATCGGCACCAAGGTCATCAATGATGCTCTTGAGAGCAAGCACCTTTTCCTTAGGAACGCGAGTTTTCCACAATTTGCATTCGATTACCCAAGTACAGAGGATACCCGATCGAAGAAAGGTCGCGTAGACGTCAATATCATGGGTCGCTCGAACACCTTTGGCTCGATAATCAACCAAAGCATTACATCCAAGACGTCGAAATACTTCAGCTGTGGCCTCCTGATAAACTCGCCAGTCCGCGTAGCTCATGCAACTCCCCAATAATGTGACTATATTTTTCTCTGTGTGCCATCCAGCTTGCGATGAATAAGCGAAACCAACGTAAGGATGTCCAGCGCATCCAATTCAGACATGGGCCAATTCTTCTTAGGCGAATGGGCCAGTGGATTGCGCACAGCGCCGAATAGACCAATAAGTAGGTTCGCAAAACCTTTTTGTTCACTCTTTTCTGAGTCGGTAGTGAGCGGTCCCAAGGTCAAAACTGGTTGTTGTCCGGTAAATGCCTTGTTCACCAAGTCGGCACCATCGCCGCTCAACCCAGACAACTGACGAATACGTTCCGCAACCCCTTTCGTCGCCTCGAAGACGGCATGAAAATAGTTTTCGTCCAGAAGTTCTGCACGACAATAGTTCAAAACTTCTGCATGCACAGCACGGCTTTCAAGTGCAGCCTTAAGTCGCCCGGCGCGGGCTCTGGCAGAATCGAGTGTTGTTGCTTTAGTGGCGTTCGTAACCTTACCATCTTCACGGACATAAAAGCCGGAAAAAGCTAGGACAACATTGAGTTCATCACGCCTCCAGGTAAATACTGCTGGATCACGAGCGTAATTTACCGGGTTCATCGCACGGTTAATGAACATGATGAGATGGTTGCCGACCTGATATTGGTTCTGCGCACCTACGAGCGCATTATACAGCCGTTTCCATTTTGTCATGCTTGGCGATGTGTCGACAACTTTGATTTCTTGTAGAAGTCGCTCGATCTGCGACCCACTCAAGCCACGTTCGGTATCAGCAAGAACGCGACAGGCGGCTTCAAGGTGCTGAGAGTTGAATAATGGAATACGTATCATAAATTATCTTTTTATCACCTTTCAGACCCACTCGAGCGCCGTGATAATCGATTGTCCTTCAGTACCGACCTCCACAAACAAAGCGTGATCGTAGCCAAGCTGCTGCTTATAACCTTGAAGTTTCAGTAGATCGATTCGTCTATCGACGCGACTCGTTGATTTTTTAAATTCTAAGACCAGATGATTCTGTTGCGTACCTCGCCGATGCACGATCACATCAGGAAATACTGTCTTTGCTTCAACGTCTTCGCTGTCTGGATAAAGCTCCAAATGTCTGAGCCGTTTAGGTTCTACACCATCCCGGTTATATTCGCAATCTACATTCCAACCGGGGAAAGATAGCTGGAGGTACATCGCAAAGCGAAAGGTAATGGACCGTTCGTTAGCATCAATACTGAGTAGATCATGATCATTGAATAGTAGCTCGGACAATGCATGTGCCACAGGTTCGCCTGGTTCACATTGATTGAGGTAGCGTATTTGATCCGGGGTCAGTGCCATTATCACGCTCGCATACTTAAGGAATTTTATTGGATTTTTCAGTACGCATTCGGTTACCAACTAAAAGGTATAATAACTGAATACTAAAACCTGATGCTCATCACAAAATCAGAAAAACAAGTTCATGAACCAATGGTAGAAAATTCGTATGATTTGTGTTCAGCTACTTGCACAGTTATGAACCAAAACTTAGTTCATAAGTGCATGCTTTGATTGCTCAATGAGAAAAAATTATTTTATTACAGCGGATTGTAAACTTTTTTGTTATAAATTTAATTATGTATTTCCCTCAAACCCAGAATAGTTAAATGGAATTTGGGAGGCCGTGTTGCCACAATTCGCCCCAGTACCCATATCGCCCACCGAACCGGGATTATTCAAATCATTCCAGTCTCTAAAGAACTAACACCATCTTGTCATCCACCTGCCGCCGCAACGCCTGGATATAGCCCCTCCCGTCACGCGCAGTTTCACTCGGATCAGCACCGTGCAATAACGCATCACAAATTTTGTTGCTCCCTGTGAAAGTATGCCCGTCTTAGTTCCACGCACTTTTTTGAGAGTCTGGGTTAATCCAGTAACTTCATTTCCAGAGCCCGACTCATGGCTTGCGTACGACTACTGACTTTGAGCTTGGCGTAGATGTTCTTGATGTGCCATTTCACCGTCTCAGTAGAGATAGTCAAGGAGCGAGCGATTTCTTTGTTCATCTGACCGTCAGCAATGAGCTGCAATATCTGCTGCTCTCGCTCACTGAGATCCAGGTTAACATCAAGATTTTCACGCTGAATCCGCTTGCCTTCAGACTGGCTTCCTTTGCCGGGCCAAAGAGCATCCCCTTCGCTGGCTGCCGAGGTTTCGCGTACACGGACAAGCAGAGGCTGCAATGTCTCGCCAGCATCAAGAAAAATTCGTTTGAGATGCTGTTGTGCCGCTAATTGCTGGGCGGGCTGCAATGCAGCCACGGCAGCCGCGTTTTCGCCACTATTCCACAAGGATAATGACCATAGCGTACGAAGACGCGCTGCGGATAGCCGGTCGCCCCGACGCTCCTGCTCAGTCACGAGTTCACCCAGTAAAAGGCTGGCTTGTGGGGCCTGGCCTGACGCCAGAAGAAGGCGGCTGCGGCTGACGATTGCATACTGAGCTATTGCGCGTTGACAAGGATTTTCGGCATCAATTGTGGCACGGGCCGCCAGTTGTTCAAGTTGCCGTTGCAGCTGCTCTGCGCCTGGATAATTCGCGCGCTGCAGGCGCACCCTCGCCTGCTCTGCTAACAATAAAGCCTGCGGGCGTTGCCATCCGCGAGACACCGCAAGTCGCTGCGCGTGTTCCAGCAGCCGTTCTGCCTCATGCGGCATATCGTCATTTAAGGCCTGACGCGCAAGATAGGTATAGCAGCGACTTAGGGCGTCGGGCGGACCAAACCGATCGATGAATTCGAGTCTATCTGCTAACAGCGTATTTAAGGAGTCCAGGTTCTTACGCTCGTAAGCCATTTCCGCCAGCAGCGGCGCAAGCGTCGCGCCGCTGGTCGACTGGGGGCCGGTATAACGCTCAGCCTGGCGCAAGGCATTCTCTGCATGCCCCCAGGCGTTCTCCAGGTCCCCCTGACCAAGATGGCACTGAGCAATGATAAAAGCGCGATAAACCGAGACAAACAGATTGTCTAATGGACTTTCCGGGCAAGGCATATGCCGCTGAACCTCAAGAGCGTCGGTATAGCGCTGATTAACCACGTGGCAGTAGCTCAGAATATTGCAAATGAGACCATCGACCCATGTGTCTCCGCAGGGCACTTTAGCCAGCAACGGCTCCACAATCGCCAGGCTTTCCGGGATTTTCTCGGCAAAAGCTTCGCAAATTGCGCGCACGACACGTAATTTGAGCCAGGCGTTGGGGGCTATATCATCACGATGATTAACGACCATTTGGTCAAGATTATCCAGCAACTGCCTCGATTCATCGAAGCGGAAATAGTGCGCCAGCGCCCAGGCCAGATTGATTTGCAGGTCAATGCGCGAAGGGTCAGTACTCGCAGGTAAGTGACGCATCCAGGAAACCAGGGTGTCTATATCCCCTTCTTCCGCCAGTGACTGCGCGCCCGCGCCATCCTGCCCGGGGTTATGGATCGGCTTGCCCGCTGCAAGTGCGTGGCGTACCGCCTCGGACCACAATCTCTGTTCAACGAACCAATGACTGGCTAATTCATGTAAATGCTTGAGGTTGATATCGTTGTTCTGCTGCAATATCGTTCGCAGGGTTTCCTGCAAAAGAGGATGGTAGCGAAACCAGCAGCCTTGTTCGTCCAGGGCTGACAAAAAAAGATTGTGCCGCTCAATCCATGCCAGTATCGCTTCACTATCATCACGCCCAGTAACCCCATTACATAACCCAGCATTTAAACGATTAAGAAACGATGTTTTTACAAGAAAATCAAAAACTTCCGCTGGCAATGGGGCAAGTACCACCTCTTTCAGATAACGGGCGATGGCGCGGGTTCCACCACGGATATTGCGCAGCAGATGTTCTGGATCATTGAGCAATTCTGGGGACAACGAAGCGATTTTCATGCCGGCGATCCACCCCTCTGTCGCGGAAAGCAGCCGCTGTACATGCTGATTACTGAGTGGTACGTCAATCGTCTGGCTGAAATAGTTTCTGGTTTCTTCGAGCGTGAATTGCAGGTCTCGATCGTAGATCTCCACCAATTGGTCCTGCGCCTGAAGCAGGCTCAGGGACAAACTGGGGTGAAAACGGCTGCCAATGATCAGATGCAAGGCGGCAGGAGCATGCTTGAGCAAATATCCCAGGGCTTCATATACGCCGGCATCATTAATCATATGGAAGTCATCAACGATCAAATACAGATCGTGCGGACAGTAATGCAGTTGGTTAATCAACCCGGCCAGCAGCTGTTGCGAGCTGGAGGTCGTCTGTTCTTCTATGTTGCGCCAAAAGTCGGCGTCCCAATCGCCATAGAGCGGCCGCAATGCTTGCAGCAGATAAGGAATGAACTGCCATACGCCATCATCATCCTCATCGAGGCTAAGCCAGGCAACGCGTTCGCCCTGGGCAATCATGTGCTGATACCACTGCGCCAACAGCGTGGTTTTGCCAAATCCAGCGCCCGCGCAAACCACGCCCAGACGGCGTTGCTGCATGCGATCGAGGAGTAAAAGAAGCCGTGAGCGCTGTAGCAGCCGTATCGAAGAGCGTGGCGGGACGAATTTGGTCAGGATTAGCGGCAAATCTCTGGTCAGCCGCAGTGCTCCGGAGACCAGTGAAGTTGCCTGACGACTTTTAACATCCGATGGCTTCATCCGTGGTTATCTACCCGTATTCTTTTTTTATCAATTGTACGCCAGAGCCCGGGACGACATGGAACCGCCCCTCTCGATAGATACATAAAATTTATAAAGTTTGACCTCAAGCATGTAAACCCCCTCCTACCCCCCCATGAAGGTGGCTTCGCACCTCCTCGTCGCACTCGTAGATTCATTGCATCGGCGTGGTTAAGGGGCTTCCAGCCTGCCCGCCTGACGACCTTTACTGAGGAGAATTAAGTGATGCTTAACAAACAGGCTTTACTCCAGGCTTACCGTAAGATGCGCGAAATCCGGACGTTTGAGGAGCGTTTGCATCAGGAAAACACCAGCGGTGATATTCCGGGCTTCATTCACCTTTATACCGGTGAGGAAGCCATTGCGGTGGGGGTCTGCGAAAATCTGACTAACGCTGATTTCATTGGGTCCACGCACCGTGGACATGGCCACTGTATTGCCAAAGGCTGCGATATTCACGGCATGATGGCTGAAATATTCGGTAAGGACAGCGGATTATGCCGGGGCAAGGGGGGCTCAATGCATATTGCCGATCTGTCGAAAGGTATGCTGGGTGCGAACGCTATCGTGGGTGGCGCCCCTCCGTTAGCCATCGGCGCTGCGCTGACGGCCAAAACCCTTAAGACCGGTAACGTTGGGGTCTCTTTTACCGGTGACGGCGGTTCTAACCAGGGCCTGGTATTTGAAGCCATCAACATGGCAGTCGTGCTGCAACTCCCTGCCATCTTTATTTTCGAGAACAACGGTTATGGCGAAGGAACGGGCCATGACTACGCCGTCGGTGGTCGTGATATCGCCGGGCGCGCCGCGGGCTTCGGTTTACCGGCAGTGACGGTTGATGGCACCGATTTCTTTGCCGTTTACGATGCCACCGCAGAGGCAGTCAAGCGCGCCCGAGAAGGTGGAGGCCCAAGCGTGATTGAGGCCAAAGCTTTCCGCTGGCACGGTCACTTTGAGGGCGATCCGGCGCTTTACCGTGCTGAGGGCGAAGTTCAACGTCTGCGCGAACAACATGATCCGCTGAAGATTTTCACCGCCAGGGTCAAACAACACATCTCCCTTGAGGAACTGGCGGCGATCGACGCGGAGGTTGAAGCACTTGTCGATGATGCTGTATTCAAAGCCCGCGCTGCTGCCTACCCGGCACCGGAAGACCTGCTTACAGACGTGTACGTCTCATACTGAGGGTGATAACAATGCCTATAAAAACCTATCGAGAAGCGGTCAAGGAAGCCCTGGCCCAGGAAATGGAGCACGACGAACGCGTCGTTCTGATTGGTGAAGACTTGCGTGGCGGTCACGGCGGAAATGCGCCCGAAGAAGCAAGGATAGAGGCTTTTGGCGGTGTGCTCGGAGTCACTAAAGGGCTGTGGACGCAGTTCGGCTCCGACCGGGTGATCGACACCCCCATTACGGAGTCGGCGATCGTCGGCATGGCTGCCGGCGCCGCAGCAACGGGTCTGCGGCCGGTGGCGGAGCTGATGTTTATGGATTTTTTCGGTGTTAGCCATGATGCGCTGTACAACCAGGCAGCAAAGTTCCGCTATATGTTTGGCGGCAAGGCTAAGGCGCCGCTGGTGATGCGGGGCATGATCGGCGCTGGTTTTTCTGCCGCAGCCCAGCATTCGCAGTCACCCTATAATATTTTTGCTACCACACCGGGGCTCAAGGTGGTCGTGCCATCGACGCCTTATGATGTCAAAGGGCTGCTGATCCAGTCGATACGCGACGACGATCCGGTGGTGTTCTGCGAGCATAAAATGCTTTATGACCTCAAGGGCGAGGTACCTGACGAGATTTATACCATTCCCCTGGGCGTCGCTAACTATACCCGTGAAGGTGAGGATGTCACCATCATCGCGTTGTCGGCAATGGTACATAAAGCAAACCAGGTCGCCGACAAACTGGCCAGGGAGGGGATCTCGGTGGAGGTGGTCGATCCACGTACAATCTCGCCTCTGGACGAAGAAGGTATTCTGGAATCCGTGGCTTCTACGGGCCGCGTGGTCATTGTCGACGAGTCAGCCGCGCGTTTTGGCTTTGCTCATGATGTCGCCGCGCTGATTGCTTCCCAGGCATTCCATTTCCTCAAAGCGCCTATTGTTCTGGTGACACCACCACACACCCCGGTACCGTTCTCCCCTGCTCTCGAAAAACTCTGGATCCCTGGCGTTGAACGTATCGAAGCTGCCGTCCGTCAAGTGCTGGAGGATTAAGCTATGAGCGATATCAGGACACTTGAAATGCCGAAGTGGGGTCTTTCAATGGAGGAAGGCGTGCTCGCGCGGTGGGCCATCCAGGAGGGTGACCGCTTCGCCAAAGGGCAGGAAATCTGTGAAATTGAGACCAGCAAAATCGTCAATGTTCTGGAGGCCCCCTTCGCCGGTACGCTACGGCGGATAATCGCCCGAGTGGGAGATACCCTCCCGGTCGGCGCTGTTTTGGCGCTGGTCGCTGACTCTGCGGTAAGCGATGCTGAACTGGATGCCTTCGCTGCCAGTCTGGCCGCGGCGCAGCCAGCAGCTCCTGTCACGCAGACTACCGAGCCTGCTGTAGCGACCGCGGCGCCCTCCTTTGTATCGGCCCCCGCCAATAAGCCTGCGGCATCCATTGGGCAGACCGAGGTACCCATCAGCCTGCAAGGCAAAACCGATCCGACTCAGGTGAATGCCACTCCCCATGCGTTACGGCTGTCTGCGCGGTTGGGCGTTGACTTGAAAAAGGTCCACGGTAGCGGGCGCGGCGAGCGTATCTCCGTGGCTGACCTGGAGAGCGCGATCGTTGCCGCAGGCGGCCGCGTCGCCTCTCCGCCACCGCCAGTGCGTTCCGGCAAAGCGCCGCGATCGCATACCGATGATAGCCAGGTCCCGGCAACCCCGTTGGCGCGCCGTCTGGCCAACAAACTGGGGATCAACCTGCACGACTGCCGCAAAAGCGGTTCACTTGGACGGGTGAGTCGCGATGATGTGCTGGCGGCCACTTTGCTGCTTGATGGGCTACCCCAGGCCGGGGCTCCACAAGCCACGTCAGCGACAGCCTTTGAGACGTTGCCGATGTCCAGTATGCGGCGAGCGATCGCTGGCCGTTTGCAAATGTCCAAGCAACATGCACCCCATTTCCGTTTGACCGTCGATCTCGACCTGGACCGACTCTTAGCATTGCGTAAGGAAATCAACAGCGAGGTACCCGGCGTCAAGATTTCGGTTAACGATATGCTGGTTAAGGCCTGCGCCATGGCGCTGATAGCGGTGCCGGACGTCAACATACAGTTTGATGAAGCGACCCAGAGCATCCGCCGTTTTGCCGATGCCGACATTTCCGTGGCCGTTGCGCTGCCGGACGGGTTAATTACCCCTATCGTACGTTCGGCCAACAGCAGGTCGATAAGCGACATATCAAACGAAGTTCATTCTCTGATAACCAAAGCCCGGGCGGGCATGCTCAAGCCCGAAGAGTTCCAGGGCGGCACCTTTAGCGTGTCAAACCTGGGCATGCTCGGAGTACGGCAGTTTGACGCCATCATAAACCCACCCCAGGGCGCGATCCTTGCGATTGGCGCAGGCGAGCCCCGAGCGGTAGTTCGCGACGGACAGATCGTCGTCCGCCATCAACTGACCGTATCGCTGTCCTGCGATCACCGGGTCATCGATGGGGCGTCAGGCGCGGCGTTTCTCCAGGCGCTCAAGCGGCTGGTTGAAACACCGACGCTGTTGTTTATCGGGGAGACGAGCTATGCACGACAAATATGATGTACTGATAATAGGTGGCGGGCCTGGGGGGTATGTCGCCGCCATTCGTGCCGGCCAGCTAGGGCTTCGTACCGCATTGGTGGAAAAGCAGCATTTAGGGGGCATCTGCCTGAACTGGGGATGCATTCCAACCAAGGCGCTGCTGCATGGCGCAGAGGTGGCGCACACTATTGCGCATGCCGATCGGCTGGGTTTTAGTCTCAGCGAGGTGAGTTTTGATCTGCAGAAACTGGTGCAGTTTAGCCGCGCCGTGTCGCAACAGCTGACCGGAGGTGTCGAGTACCTGTTGAAGAAAAATGGCGTGACGGTCATAGCCGGCACCGCCCGGCTGTGCGGTAAGGGGCAAGTCACGGTCGCCGATCCCCAGGGGGAAGAGCGAGACTATCGCGCTGATCATGTGATCCTTGCGACTGGCGCCCGGCCGCGAGCGTTGCCAGGAGTCGAGCCAGATGGCGAGCGAATCTGGACCTATTTCGAGGCCCTGCAGCCTGAGCGCTTACCGGAGTCTCTATTAATCATCGGTTCAGGGGCCATCGGAGTGGAGTTCGCCAGCCTTTATAACGATCTTGGCAGCAACGTAACGCTGGTCGAACAAGCCGCGCAGATTCTGCCCGTTGAAGACGCCGAAGTATCCGCTACCGTGCGTAAATCGTTCGAACGACGCGGTATACACGTCCATAGCCAAACGCTGCTGACGCAGGTAAAGCGCACCGATACGGGCGTGCGCTGCGCCTTGAAAACCACCGGCGCCGAACAGACACTGGAAGTCGAACGTGTGCTGTTGGCAGCGGGCGTGCAGCCTAATGTGGAAGGCCTGGGGCTGGAAGCGCTAGGAGTTGAGTTGGACCGCGGGTTTATCAAGACGGATGCAGCTTGCCGAACCAACGTATTTGGCCTCTATGCTATCGGCGATGTGGCTGGCCCGCCGTGTCTGGCGCACAAAGCCAGCCACGAAGGCGTGATCTGCGTCGAGACACTGGCTGGCGTCGAAGGCGTACGCCCTCTTAACCGCGACTATGTGCCCGGTTGTACCTATGCCCGGCCACAGGTTGCCAGCCTGGGCTTGACAGAGGCGAAGGCTCGCGAGACGGGACGGCCAATCAAGGTCGGTAAGTTCGCATATCAGGGGAATGGTAAGGCGCTGGCCAGCGGTGAGACGGAGGGTTTTGTAAAGACTATTTTCGACGCCGAAACCGGCGAACTGCTGGGCGCGCATATGGTTGGTGAGCAGGTCACTGAACAGATCCAGGGTTTTGGTATCGCGCATCATCTGGAGGCTACAGATGAGAGTCTCTTATCGATGATCTTTGCTCATCCAACGCTTTCTGAAGCCATGCATGAATCCATCCTTGCCGCCAGCGGTCAGCCGCTGCATCAATAATGACAATATAAACCCGGCATTCAACGCCGGGTTTACCTGTACGCTAAGGCCGTCTGAATAGCGCAATGCTGCGCCCGGCCAGAACAAAATCAATCGCTTCCGTAATGGTGACGCCGTCACTTTTCACTTCAGCGGTCGACAGCTCAAGAACCCAGCCGCCTTCGCCGAACTGCGGTATCTGGAACGCAACATCGCCCTCAAACGGATTGAACAGCATCAGAACGTCGTGCCAGATCCCCTCCTCCTCTTCGAGATCGGGTCGACTGATGGCAAGGCCTAGCGTTGACCCTTCATCCCACTGCTCAGATTGCTGCAAACCGCCGCCGGCGTTAAACCAGCGTATCTCGAGCCCATCGCGCCAGCTTTCACGGCGTAAAAGCGGTTGTTGCGCGCGCAGCGCGATCAGGCGCTGGGTGAAATGGCGTAATGCGTGGTCATCTTCGGACAGCGCTTCCCAGTTGATCCATGAAATCTCGCTGTCCTGACAGTAGCCATTATTATTTCCCTGCTGCGTACGGCCAAATTCGTCCCCGGCCAGCAGCATCGGGGTGCCGTGGGAGAAAAATAGCGTGGTGAGGAAGTTACGCTTCTGGCGTTCACGGACCGCGACGATAGCCTGATTTTCTGTCGGCCCTTCCTCGCCATAATTGCAGGAACGGTTATCATTGTGCCCGTCGTTATTATCCTCACCGTTGGCTTCATTATGTTTCTCGTTATACGAAACCAGATCGTTTAACGTGAAGCCGTCATGAGCGGTAATAAAATTGACGCTGGCCCACGGACGACGGCCGCGTAAATCGTACAGATCCCCCGACCCCAGCAAACGGGCGGCAAAATCGGTAGACACGTTATCCCCCTTCCAGTATTCCCGCACCGTATCGCGGTATTTGTCGTTCCACTCTCCCCAGCCCGGCGGAAAACCGCCAACCTGATAGCCGCCGGGGCCGATATCCCAGGGCTCGCCGATCAGTTTAAGTTTTGCCAGCACGGGATCCTGGGTAATGGCGTCAAAAAAACCGCCTCGCGGATCGAACCCCTCTGGTTCACGGCCGAGAATGGTTCCAAGATCAAAACGAAAGCCGTCAACGTGCATGGACTGAGCCCAGTAGCGTAGCGAATCCATCACCATCTGCAGCACCCGGGGATGGGACGTATTCACCGTATTTCCCGTCCCGGTATCATTGATGTAATAGCGATGCCGATCCGGCATCGTCCGGTAATAGGAGAAATTATCGATGCCCTTAAATGAGAGCGTCGGGCCCAGCTCATTCCCTTCAGCGGTATGGTTGTAAACCACGTCAAGGATCACCTCAATACCGGCGTCATGAAAAGCGCGCACCATATTGCGGAACCCGGCAATACCCGCGGGCCCGTAGTAACGGGACGCGGGGGCGAAGAAGCCCAGCGTATTGTAACCCCAGAAGTTTTTTAGTCCCCGGTCAAGCAGATGCTGGTCGTCGGGAAACCAATGTACGGGCAGCAGCTCAACGGAAGTGATGCCGAGGCTTTTGATATACTCGACGGAGGCCTGATGCCCAAGCCCCTCGAATGTGCCGCGCAGCTCGGGGGGGAGCGCCGGATTAAGCTGGGTAAACCCTTTCACATGCGTTTCGTAAATCACCGTATTCGGCCAGCGAATGTCGGGGCGATTTTCCCCCTGCCAGTCGCACGCATCCGGGTCGACAACCTTGCATTTCGGCGTAAAAGGCGCGCTATCGCGGGTATCAAAGCTGAGGTCTTTCTCCTCATGCCCCAGCTCATAGCCAAAATGGGCGTCGTTCCACGCGATATCGCCTGCCAGCTCCCGCGCGTAGGGGTCGATAAGCAATTTATGCGGATTAAAACGATGCCCGTTTTCCGGATCGTAAGGGCCGTAGACGCGATAACCGTATAACGCCCCAGGCTGAAGGTCGGGCACGTAGCCGTGCCAGATTTCGTGCGTATATTCCGGCAGTTCCAGCCGGGCTATTTCCTTTTTCCCCGAAGGATCGAACAGGCACAGCTCAACCCGTTCAGCGTGCGCGGAGAAGAGCGCGAAGTTAACGCCTTTTCCGTCAAAATGAGCCCCCAACTGCTGGCTGTCGCCGGGCCGTATTGCAAAAGCTTTTTCCTTGCGCATCGTTATTCTCCCCGTAGCTCAGCGCTAATAAGCGTCAACAACCACCCGGATGTTGACGCCAGTTCGAGCGACGTTTCCACCAGACGGCTCTCGCCGCTAAACACATCGCGAAAACGTTTCCCGGCCAGATCGTCTGGTATGGTTACCGCAGTATTGCCCCATAGCCTTGCGGAAGATTCCGCCAATCCGTGCGCCGCAACGTCAAACGCCAGGCGAGGCACCACCACGATCAGGGCCTCCTCTCCGCTGATGCGCGCGTAGGCAATAAGATTATCTTCCCTCTCCCCGGAGACTTTTAATGGTACCCAGTCACCATAATGGAAGAGCGCTGAATGCCGCTGTCTTAATCGGAGAAAAGAAGCGGTAACGTACTGTTTCAGGCGCCCGTCTCGCCAGGCGGGTTCGCGGGTGAACAGACCCGCATTCCCGGTATGAAGGTTTTGCGCAAGGACGGCGAAATCGGGTTCACGTCGGTTATCCGGATCGACAAGACTGAAGTTCAGCGCCTCGCTCCCCTGATAAATGTCCGGCACGCCGGGCGCAGTCAGTTTTATCACCGTCTGGCTGAGGCTGTTTACCAGTCCGGCACGGATAAAGGCCTGCAAGGCAATGTGAAAATCGTTGAGAAAGCGCGAATTATCCGCAGAAAATAGCTGCTGCACATAATTAAGCACCACGCTCTCATAGCTTTCATTGCTGTCGATCCAGTCGGTTCTCTGCTTGGCCTCGCGCAGCGCTTTTTCCATAAAAGCGAGAAAACGCGTTTCGAGCGATTTCAGCCCTTCGGCATCGTCCGGCAGCAGCGTTGCAGGCCACGCGCCCGCCAGCGCCTGATAGATCATCCACGTATCCGCCGCGTTCGGCGCCGTGCCGTCGTTCAAAAAACGCACATGGGTTTGATTCATCTGACGCCAGCGCGCAAGGTTTTCCGCCCACAGCTGCGGGGCTTCCGTTAAGGTGTAAAGCCGGGCCCGCGCATCTTCCCCGCGTTTCGTATCGTGCGTCGACGTCCCCAGCAGCGCATCGGGCTGGCGCGCAAGACGGATGCGCATCTCCTGATGAAAGCGAGACAATGAGAAGGCGCGAGGCGTAGGATCGGCCCCAACTTCATTCAGCGCCAGGTCGAGGTTATGACGAAAGAACAGCGTATCCTCGACCGATTTCGCCATTAACGGCCCGGTGAGCTGCTGAAAACGGGTCCTGAAGAGTGAAGCGATGTCGAGGCTGCTCGCCTGCAGATTGCCGGTCAGGATAGCGATAATGACGTTAAGCGCGTTGGCATCGGGTCGGTTTTCTTCGGCGTTCACCTGGTCAACCACCCGGTTTAACAGCGTAATATCGCCAGCGGTCAGCCCTTCGGCGGTGCCGTAGGTACGATAGACCGGGAAGGCCAGCAGCAGTTCGCGCAGGGCGTGGCGCAGCGCGTCACTCTCGACCGCCATGCCGTTACGCTGCGCCAGTTCGCTGGCCAGCTTCAATAAAGTGGTAAATTCACCCTCAAAATTGCGATCCGCCATCAGGCCTTTCGCCTCGCGCAGCGCTTTGTGGCGATCCACCATTCCGCCGAGCGCGTCGTCATGCACCTGCTGCAGCTGGTCGAGGTTATTGTCATCCACCAGCACTTCCGCCAGCGAAGCGATAAACTCATACCCTGTGGTGCCGGACACCGGCCAGTCTGCGGGCAGCTGTTCGCCCTTCGCGAGGATTTTTTCCACCGTAATGTAGCACTCTGGCCCGGTGGCCTGGCGCAGGCGCTGCAGATACCCCAGCGGGTCGGCAAGGCCATCGATATGGTCAATACGCAGACCATCGACGATGCCGGAATGCACCAGTTCAAGGATAAGTCGATGGGTGTCGTCAAACACCGCCGGGTCTTCAACCCTGACGCCAATCAGGCCGGTAATTTCAAAAAAACGCCGCCAGGAGAGCTGCCTGGGCGCTTCCCGCCAGGACATAAGGCGCCAGCTTTGCGCCTCGTGCAGCGCCAGAATGGCGTCGCGATCCGGGGATGTTAGTAGTTGCTCACCTGTCGCCAGGGTTTGAGGATTCAGGGGCCAGACCTGGTCATAATAGATGAACGCCGGTTTCCCGGTTGCAGGGTCGCGTTTCAGTTCGAGCGCCCCGCTCTCCAGTTCCGCCTCAAAGGTATCCCCCAGAAACGGCAGCGTAACGGGACGCGTCCAGTCAATATCGAAATAATTCGCCCAGCGGCTGCTCTTGCCCTGCTCGATAACGTCCCTCCACCAGCGATTCTCCAGCGAGGTCGCCATATGGTTAGGCACAATATCCAGGATCAGGCCAATTTGCGCGTTTCGCAGCGCCTTCACCATCCGATCAAACCCTTCGCGGCCCCCGATGGCCGGGTCGATCTCGTTAGGATCGGTAATATCATAGCCATGGGTGGAGCCGGTGGTCGCCGTAAATATCGGCGAGGCGTAAAGATGGCTGATACCGAGCCCCTGAAGATAGGGGGCCAGCGCCGCCGCGCGATCGAAGGTCATGCCGTTACGGAACTGAATGCGATAAGTCGCGGAAGGGATCATACTGAGGCTTCTCCATATGCAAAACGGACAACAATACTGTCTGGCGTTAACGCCTCCTGCTGTTCCGGCCAGCTAAAAATGACCTCGCCAGGTATTTTCGGCATAGCAAGCGGTTCCTCGCCGATATTCAGCGCCACAGAGAGCGTCCCGCCGGCAAATTGCCAGCTCACCGCCAGCGCCTGCGGCTCCGTGTGCAGGATCTTGCCCTCGACGCCGCCCCCTGCCGCCAGCAGCGGGACGATATAGCGATGGCGCAGCAAGATGAGGTTGCGCGTGAAGCGCAGCCAGGATTTCCCCTCCTCGCTTGCCGCCTTCTGCCAGTCGAGCTTAGAACGAATAAAGGTCAGGGGATCGTTCGGGTCCGGGACGGATTCGTCGTGCCCCGCGTGTCCGGCAAACTCTTTTGCCCGTCCTTCCCGCACCGCCTTCGCGAGGGAACCCTGAAAATCGGTAAAGAACAAAAAGGGATTGCTCTCGCCGAACTCCTCTCCCATAAACAGCAAAGGAATATGCGGCGACAGAAGCAAAGCGGCGAGCAAAACGCGCGTTTTCCCGGCGCCGGCAAGGGAGATCAACCTTTCCCCCTGCGCACGGTTTCCGGTCTGATCGTGATTCTGAATAAAGTCGACAAAAAACTGCGGCGGCTGAGCGGCGCAGGCCACGCCGCGGGGCTTCCCGGTTTGCGCAGAAAGCTCACCCTGGTAGACAAATCCCTCGGCCAGCGCCCTTGCGAACTTACTGGCAGGCTGATGCGCAAAATCCTGATAATAGGCGTGCGTCTCGCCGGTGGCGAAAACGTGGGCGGCGTTATGAAAATCATCATTCCACTCGGCGGTAAACAGCGGGGTTTGTCCATCCTCATCGCGCGGATGGAGGAAAATGACGTTCCGGCTGTCTTCGGTGGTGAGGTGGATATGGCGGTCGGGGATGGCTTTGCGGATATTTTCGGCGATCTCTATCAGCACATGCCTGGCGGAGCGATCTTCAATCTGATCGATGGCATCAAAGCGCAGCCCATCAAGATGGTACTCGGTAAGCCAGAACAGCGGCGCCTCGGTAATATACTGCCGCACAGCCTCGGTTTCATAGGCGATAGCGTTACCCCAGGGGGTCATTCGGTTTTGATGAAAAAAGCCCGGCGACAGCAAAGAGAGATAGTTGCCTTCCGGGCCAAAATGGTTGAGAACGATATCGAGAACCACCGAAAGCCCTAACCCGTGGGCGGCGTCAATAAAGGCGTGAAAATCCCCCGGCGAGCCGTACGCGGCGTGCGGTGCGTAAAGTAATACGCCGTCATAACCCCAGCCGCGGGAACCGCCAAACTGGGCAACGGGCATAATCTCGACCTGGGTGATCCCCAGCTCTGCCAGATAAGGCAGCTTATCGATGGCGGCCAGAAAGGTGCCTTCTGGCGTAAAGGTGCCCGGATGGAGTTCATAGATGACGGTTTCTTCCCATGGCCGCCCTTTCCAGACGCGGTTAACCGGCTGAAAAAGCCTGGGGTCGATAACTACCGAGGGACCGTTAACATCATCGCGCTGCGCGCGCGTGGCCGGATCGGGAATACGCCTGCCATCGGCTAAAAGGAGCATATATTCATCGCCATGCTTTACGCCAGGGACGTCAATCTGGAACCAGCCCCCACCCGCGGCTTCCATCGGAATATCCCGCGTCTTCAGGCTCAGCGTCATTGTCTTTTGACCTTCTGCCCAGACGCGAAAACGGACAGTATCAGCGGCAATAAACTCCGCCCCCCAATGCTTGTGAAACGATATGGATTCCATTCAATGTCCTCAGGCGACTTATTCAGATAACGCGGCATGAAATATAAGATTAGACCAGGATGAGCCAAGTGTGCTGGCGGCGTTGGGTCTGTTATTTATAAAGACCTTGGCTGTAATACATATAGGCTGAAAAGTCAGGTAAATAATTCCTGGTTTTAAGCAGTTAATTATTCCTGGTTTACCTTTCTTTTATCCCCCATGCGCAATAATTGACTAATCTTAAATTTCATTTATTAAGGAGGCCGGTATGACAACAGGAAATAATTCAACGCTACACTATCCACTTCCGCCGTTTGTCGAGCAGCCGCAGCAACCCCCGGGGCTGGCATCGGAAATGAAGCCCCTTCCCGACCACGGCGAAACCAGCTACATCGGTTCCGGGAAGCTTGTGGGGAAAAAAGCGCTGATTACCGGCGGTGATTCGGGTATTGGCCGGGCAGTTGCTATCGCCTTCGCGCGCGAAGGCGCGGATGTCGCGATCGGCTACCTGCCGGAGGAGGAATCCGACGCGGCTGCCGTTATCGCGCTGATACAGGCCGAGGGCAGAAAAGCCGTCGCCATTCCCGGCGACATCCGGGTTGAATCATTTTGCGATACCCTGGTCGAAAAGGCGGTCGCGGAGCTTGGCGGGCTGGATATTGTGGTTAACAACGCCGGCAGGCAGCAATATTGCGAATCCATCGAAGAGTTGACTACCGCCGCTTTTGACGCGACCTTTAAAACCAACGTTTATGCGCCATTCTGGATAACCAAAGCCGCGCTTCGCCATCTGTCTGAGGGCGCGGCTATCATCAACACCTCTTCCGTCCAGGCGTTTAAACCCAGCGAGATCCTGCTGGATTATGCCCAGACCAAAGCCTGCAACGTTGCGTTTACGAAATCGCTGGCAAAGCAGCTGGGTCCGCGCGGTATCCGCGTTAATGCCGTGGCGCCGGGCCCGTACTGGACGCCTCTGCAGTCAAGCGGCGGCCAGCCGCAGGAGAAGGTTCAGCAGTTTGGCGAGGATACGCCGCTCGGCAGACCGGGACAGCCGGTTGAGATAGCGCCCCTTTACGTACTCCTGGCTTCCGACGCGTGCTCCTACGCTTCTGGCCAGGTCTGGTGCTCTGATGGCGGCACCGGGGTAGCATAAAAGAGATCGTCGCTGTGGCGCGCTCTATTCGCGCGCCGCAGCGACGAACGCTAGTAGCGTAAAAGGAACTGGATGAGGGTTATCAGCAAATAAAAACCGCAGACGATTTGCACACCTCTCCAGCCCCACCTGAAATAACGCCACTGATAACGCTCTCTGGCATTCGCCTGCGCAATGGCGGGCTCCAGGCTCTGCTTTTTCTGCTTACTTCTCAGTAGGCTCCAGCCCCACCAGACAATGACCATGATGACGATAACTTTATACAGGATGATGTTGCCCATGCCGCCGCCATTTTACGATTGGATAAAACTGCCTGCGAGTGTAGCGCACTTCTCGCCTCGTTACCTGCATACCTTATTGACGTTTAAACATGTTTACGCTGGAACCCTCTTGTTCTGTCAGCGCGGCTGATGTAGCGATATCGTAGAATAATCTTATATATGTCAAAAAGGTGAATTGCGACTTTTCTCTTTATTAAATATGTAGTATCAAGGCGCTGGTAATATTAGCAGTCTTATTATTCAAAAAGTTAAAATTTGCAAAACCAGACGTAACCGCTAAAATAACCATGAGCTAACTCACTAAGCAGGGAGATATTATGGGTTTTTGGCGAATTGTGTTGACGATTATTCTACCGCCACTCGGCGTGCTGCTGGGTAAAGGGTTTGGCTGGGCCTTCATTCTCAATATTATTTTAACCATCCTCGGTTATATTCCAGGGCTTATTCACGCGTTTTGGGTTCAAACCAAAAACACCTAATCAGAAATATCTTACAGTTTGACTCGCCGGCTTATCCCCGGACATTAAACGGAAGCAGAAAGTTCGCAGGAGCAATACCATGCTTAAACAATTAACCGCTATCGTTTTGCTGGCTGCAGCAACCAATGCCATGGCGCAAGACGATATGACGCTGGACAGTCTGGTCAAAAAGGAACCGGCAGCCTTTAGTCAAATGGTAAAAGGTCACCCTCTGCCCGCCTGGGTAAAGACGGGCGGAACCGCCTCGCCTGCCAGAACGGTGAAGCTTGGCGCAGAGACTTATCAGGTACTCAGCGTCTGTAAACCCCACGATTGCGCGACGGAACGCTTCGCCGTGCTGTGGTCTGAAAAGTCCAGACAGATGACCGGGCTTTTCTCTACCGTTGATGAAAAAACCGCCCAGGAGAAACTGACCTGGCTTAACGTTAGCGACGATCTTTCCATCGATGGTAAAACGGTGCTCTTTGCCGCCCTGAGCGGCAGCCTGGAAAATCATCCCGACGCATTTAACTTTCAGCAGTAGCCCGTAGCCAAAAATTGACGCCTGTGGCCGGAACGGTAATCCGGTCATCCCCATTCTGCCGCTCTGACCCGGGGTCTGGACGGCAGAATAACGTCCTTTTCCGGCTACAACGAGATGCCGGCGAATGACATAAACCCCAGCGACATTAGCCCGGCGGTAATAAATACGCTGCCTAACCCGCGCAACCCCTTCGGCATGTTGGCGTATTTCAACTTTTCGCGTATGCCGGCCAGCGCCACGATCGCCAGCGCCCAGCCAATACCGCACCCGGTACCGTAAGTGAGTGACTCAAAGAAGCTGTATTCACGCTGCACCATAAAAATGGTCGCGCCGAAAATGGCGCAGTGAATGGTTAATAACGGCAGAAACGGGCCTAAAGCGTGGTTTAACGCATGAAAGTATTTATCGATGACCATCTCGAGGATCTGCACCAGCGCCGCGAGAACGCCGATAAAAGTGATAAAATCGAGAAAGCTCAGATCGACCCCTTCGATCAGGGCGTTCTCTTTCAGCAGATGATTGTAAATCAGGTTATTTATCGGCGTCGCTATCGCCAGCAGCGCTGTTACCGTCACGCCGAGACGAAATGCGACATCGATTTTTTTCGAGATAGCGAGAAAAGTACACATGCCGAGGAAAAAATTAAGCGCCATATTCTCGACAAAAACCGCGCGGATAAAAATATTGAGGTGAGATTCGAACAAGACAACCTCCATGTTGTTGAGTTGTTTCTCAATCATGCCAAACTTTCAGGTGAAACAGGCAATAACGACTCGGTTTTGCCGAGTCGATCACCTTTTAATTTCCTGAGTTTTGATAAGGCGGGACAGCCGCCTTTACTCGCCCTCTCTGCGCTGGAGAAACGTGCGCGGAAGCATCTCAATAAATTCATCAACCGGCACCGGTTTTGAAAAGTAGTAGCCCTGGTAGAGGGTAATGCCCATATTTTTGAGCATCTCAAGCTGCTCTTTATCCTCAACGCCCTCGGCAATAATCTGGCAATGAAATTTTTTCGCCAGATTGACCATATTCATCACCACCAGCGCTGAAGCGTTATTGGTCACAATGTTGAAGGTAAAGACTTTATCGATTTTAATAATCTCCGGATTAAACTGCTGGATGTAGCTGTAGTTTGCATACCCGGTACCAAAATCATCCAGCGAAAACTGCACGCCAATACGCCTGAGTTGGTCCGTCACCGCTGACGTCTGCAGGGTATTTGCAATCGACTCCCGCTCGGTTATCTCCAGGACAAGGCGTACTTTTGCCGCTTTCATCTGTTGGGTAAACGTCTGGCACAGGGTCACAATTTCGTCGTCCTGGAAGTTTACCGAGCTGGTGTTAAAGCAGATAAACAGCCCCGCGGGAATGACGGACTGCTGTCGCCGGAGCTGGCGACTCACCTCAGCAAAGCAAATCGCCGTCACTTCTTTGATAAGACCGGTCTGTTCGGCGACGGAGATAAATTTATCCGGCGCAATAAACCCCTGTTTTGGATGCTCCCAGCGCACCAGCACTTCGCCGCCGACGATCTGACCGGTGTCGCTGCCGATAATCGGCTGAATATAGGGTTTGAGCTGTTTGAGTTCGATAGCCTGCCTGAGCTGATACTCAATCGTATTCCGGTAGCGGAGGTAGTTTCTGAACAAAAATGTCAGCAGCAGGGAGGCCAGAATAATGGCGATAAGGGTGTGTTGTTCATAACGGATAAATGCGCCGGGGCCGGACGCGTAATGGCGGTCGGCAATAACCGAATAGTGAAACTGCTCTGATTCCATGCGTACGGGAACGCGAATACCCGGGCTCGTTGTCACTTCCCCCTTATGGGTCATTACCCGGTCGCCAACCTGAAGATACAGATGAGCGTCGCCGTCGAGAACGTTTAAAATGTTGTATAAATAATAGCCATCCACGCCCACCAGAATCGTATTTCCCCGGTCGTCCTGTTCGCTGTAAACCATCAATGGATGGAGCGGCGTGATTTCACTGCCGCTCAGCAGACGTAAAGCGCCATGCGTATATTGGCGGCGATCGAACTGAAATTTCCGTCCGCCATAAACCGAGGTGCAGTATATTTCATTATCCTTACCTAAATTCACCGTGCGCACATCGGGAATAGTGGCCACCAGCGTGCGTAGCTCCGTCAGGACATTCTCATTACAGCTTTTCCCATAGAACGGTTCAGCCATATTAGCGGCCTGCTCCGCATGAGAAACGGTCACATCAAGGCTGGCTATCGCCTGCTGAAGCCGCGCATGAATATCGTTATCCACTTTTTTTTGCATTTGCCAGTAACAAAGCCCTGTACCGAAGCTCAGCACCGCAATTAAAAATAAGAATATCCACAGACGATGGCGTGATAAGGAGTCGTTCATTGTGCTAATCCAGTTTGACGCGCCGCAGCGGGCCGACGGCCAATAGTTTGACCAAATTTTAATAAATCCTGTTTATACTCGCCCTGAACCGATCAAGTTTTAATGCATATCAATGATATATCATGGCAAACCGTTGCGTGATGCGAGAGTCGTTTTCTTCGCCTGAGGTTTGCGTGCTTTTGCTGCTGCACCCGTAGCTAAACTATTGACTTAAAGTCGAATAATATGAAAATGACTCTTTTGTGCGCTGACCAGAAAAGCTGGCAAATATCATGACGATCCGCTCCTGTAAATTTCTCCTGAACAAGGTGAAAATATCCGCCGTAGCAATAGCTGCTGCGCTGCTGTTGGCCCACTGCGGCAGCAAACCGCCCGTTTCTCTCGTCACACCCATGCCGCCCGCGACCAGGCAGCCGACGTTACCCAAAAGTCATGAGCCGGTACGCGGCGTGTGGCTGACAACCGTTTCGCGCCTCGACTGGCCGCCGCTGGAATCGGTGAATGGCAGCATTACGGCCAACCGACGTATCGCCCTCCAGCAGCAGGCGCTGACTGCCAAGCTGGATAATTTAAAGAGCCTCGGCATTAACACCGTCTTCTTCCAGGTGAAACCGGATGGCACAGCGCTCTGGCCATCGAAGATCCTGCCGTGGTCCGATATGCTGACCGGAAAAATCGGCGAGGATCCGGGCTACGATCCGCTTAAGTTCATGCTGGACGAGGCCCATAAGCGCGGTATGCGCGTTCATGCCTGGTTTAACCCCTATCGCGTTTCGGTCAACACCCGGCCGAAAACCGTCACCGAGCTTAACGGTACGCTATCGCAGGTTCCCGCCAGCGTATACGTTCTGCACCCCGATTGGATACGCACCTCCGGCGATCGCTTCGTGCTCGATCCGGGCATCCCGGAAGTGCGCGACTGGATAACCAGTATCGTGGCGGAAGTCGTGGAGCATTATCCGGTTGACGGCGTCCAGTTCGACGACTATTTCTACACCGAATCGCCGGGATCGGCGCTGAACGACAGCCGGACGTTCCAGCAGTACGGTCAGGGATTTGCCGTGAAGGCGGACTGGCGGCGGCATAATACCCAACTGCTGATCGAGCAGGTTTCCCGTACCATCAAGCAGCTGAACCCCGAGGTTGAATTCGGCGTCAGTCCGGCAGGCGTCTGGCGCAACCGTTCCCACGATCCGGCCGGTTCCGACACCCGCGGCGCGGCGGCCTACGATGAGTCCTATGCCGATACCCGTCTCTGGGTGCAGCAGGGATGGCTGGACTATATCGCGCCGCAGATTTATTGGCCCTTCGCCCGCGACGCGGCCCGCTACGACGTGCTGGCAAAGTGGTGGGCTGACGTGGTGAAACCCACCCATACCCGCCTCTATATCGGCGTGGCGCTGTACAAGGTGGGCGAACCGTCGAAGAACGAACCCGACTGGATGATTAACGGCGGCGTGCCGGAATTGAAAAAGCAGCTTGATCTGAATGAATCCATGCCGCAAATTCAGGGCACGATTTTGTTCAGAGAGAATTACCTCAATCAGCCGCAAACCCAGCAGGCCGTTAACTACCTGAAAAGCCGCTGGGGAGGTTGATTCCCACACCTGCCCCAACCGGAGAATGTTATGTTGAAAAAATCGATTGTCGCCTTTTCCTTGTTCTGCGCTCTGACGCCCGCCGTTTTTGCGGGCAACAGTGAAAATGAACAGCTGAATAAAAAGAATGTCATTGATTTTTATAATAAAGCGTTAAATGACAAAGACTTTGCCGCCGCCAGACCCTATCTCGGAGACCGCTACATACAGCATAACCCGATGGCGAAAGACGGCGTGGAAGGCTTTCAGCAGTTTATCGCCTTCCTGAAGAACAAATATCCCGACTCCCACAGTGAAATTAAGCAGGCGTTTGTTGATGGCGATCATGTGATCCTGCACGTTGAGGTCACCGGTCGCGAGCCGGGCGTGACGCGGGCGATTATTGATATCTTCCGCGTCGACAAGCAGCATAAAATCATTGAGCACTGGGACGTTACCCAGAACGTTCCGCAAAAAACCGCCAGCGGCAACAGCATGTTCTAAAACCCGGCCAGGAGCCTTCTGCTAACACTCTCGCTTTCCCTTTTTTCATTCGTACAGACTATCGCTTGTTTAAACATTTTATTTACTTTACTGTAAAGTAAATAAACAAACGAGATCAGACTGATGTTCAACGAAAGAAAATGGGGAAAGCTTTTTTATTTCATTGCATTAGCCATTTTTCCCGGCGCGGTGAACGCCGCTTTACCCAGCCTACCCGCGCAGGGCGCCTCGCTCTATGACGCCTGCTCCCACCTACAAGAACCCGCCGAGGCCTGGCGCTGTCGCGCCCTGCTCATTAGCCAGCGCGTGGAACAGCGGCGGCGCTATCTGCACTTTTTACTTCAGCAGAATATTTTCAGCATTCAAACCTACGACTATCTGTGGAGTGAATACCAGCGTGCGACGTCATGTTCTGAGATCGGCGCCTTCTTGATGAGCAAAGTTCACGATGAGGCATTCCATGGGCTGCCCTTTACCCCGCTTCCGCCCGATGATGCGATAAGCGCGCCGCCTGCGGTGTTTACCCTGCAAGACGCCATTAACTGACCTGAGGTGCGTAACAATGCTGGCTCGCTTTTTTGTCTTTCGCCCCGTGTTCGCCGCCGTCATCGCCATCTGCATTATGGCGGCCGGCGCCCTTGCCCTGCTGACGCTGCCGGTAGAACAGTATCCGGATATCGCCCCTCCTGCCGTCAACGTCACGGCGAACTATACCGGCGCTTCAGCGGAAACCGTCGAGGATAGCGTTACCCAGGTGCTGGAGCAGCAGATTAAAGGCATCGATGGGCTGATCTATTTCTCCTCAAGCAGCAGTTCGGCTGGGCAGGCGCGGATTAGCCTTAGCTTCGATCAGGGCGTAAACCCTGATATGGCGCAGGTACAGGTACAAAATGCGGTAAACCAGGCGATTACCCGCTTACCGCAGGAGGTACAGCAGCAAGGCATTACCGTTACCAAACCCCAGGGCGACAGCCTGATGGTGGTTGCCCTGTATGACAAAAGCGAGCAATTAACCAGCCTTGATATCAGCGATTTCCTCGTCAGTTCCCTGCAGGAGCCATTGAGCCGGGTTGAAGGCGTGGGTGAAACCACCGTTTTTGGCGCGCAGTACGCCATGCGCATCTGGCTTAATCCGCTCCAGCTGACCAGCTACGGTTTGATGCCCTCGGACGTGCAGGCCGCCATTGAAGCGCAGAATTCGCAGGTTACCAGCGGTGAAATTGGCTCGCTGCCGACGCTTGAGGGACAGTATCTGAACGCCACGGTGGCGACGCAGTCTCGGCTTGAACGTCCTGAGCAATTTGAGAATATTATTCTGCGCACGAATAGCGACGGCTCGGTGGTGTACCTGCGCGATGTGGCCCGCGTGGAGATCGGCGCGGAAAACTATCAAAACCAAACTACGCTCAATGGTTACCCCTCCGCCGGGATCTCGATTCAACTGGCCTCGGGAGCCAACGCGCTGGAAACGGCGGAAAAAGTTCGGGCCGAAGTCGAACGCCTCTCTTCCCGCTTTCCGCAAGGCGTGGTCGCCGCCTATCCGCGCGACAGCACACCGTTTGTGACGGTATCGATCGAAAGCGTGGTGCATACGCTGATTGAAGCGATCCTCTTTGTCGTGGCCGTCATGTATCTTTTTCTGCAGAGCTGGCGGGCGACGCTGATCCCGACCCTTACGGTTCCGGTAGTTCTGCTGGGTACTTTCGGTATTCTCAGCCTGCTCGGTTACAGCATTAATACGCTCACCCTGTTTGCGATGGTGCTGGCAATCGGCCTGCTGGTTGATGACGCTATCGTGGTAGTGGAAAACGTTGAGCGTTTGATGGCAGAGGAAGACCTCACCCCGCTGGAGGCCACGCTGCGCTCGATGAATGAGATAACCGGGGCACTAATCGGTATTGCGTTGGTTCTCTCCGCCGTTTTTATTCCGATGGCGCTCTTTGGCGGCTCGGTCGGGATTATCTATCGCCAGTTTACCGTGACTATTGTCTCAGCCATGGCGCTGTCCGCGCTGGTCGCTCTGACGCTGACGCCAACGCTATGCGCCCACCTGCTCAAGCCAGGACACATGAAAAAAGGGCGTTTTTTCACCCTTTTCAATCGCGGCGTGACGATAAGTCAGAACCGCTACCTGGCCACGCTCCAACGAATAACCGCCCGTCCGTTTCGTTTTGTCTGCCTGGCCCTGATCCTGACCTTTTTGATGCTCTGGCAATATCAGAAGCTCGCTAGCGGATTTCTGCCCGAGGAGGATCAGGGCGCGGTCATGGTTCAATACACGCTGCCGTCTGGCTCGCCGATGTCAATGACCGAGGAGGTTGGCGCTGATATTGCCCGCTATTTTATGACCGAGGAGGAAGATAACCTCAACGTTATCTTTATGGTCACCGGGAGAAACAATGCCGGCAGTGGGCAGAACGTCGGCATGGCATTCGCTGAGTTAAAGCACTGGGACCTGCGTCCTGGTAAGAAAAACAGCGCCCAGGCCATTATTTCCCGCGCGAACCAGTACTTTAATAAAAACGCCCGGCAGGCCAACATCAGCGTGATGTCGCCCCCGACCGTGCGCGGGCTTGGGCAATCCAGCGGCTTTGAGCTATGGCTGCAGGACAGCGCGGAAAATGGCAGCGCTGCGCTTATGCAGGCGCAAACCACCCTGCTCAATGCCGCCAGAGAAAATCCCGCTCTGGACGCGGTACGAATTAATAGTCTGGAAGAAAAAGCGCAGTTGCAGGTCAACGTCGACAGACAAAAAGCGCAGGCTCAGGGCCTGGATCAGGCTGATATCAACAATACGCTCTCAGCGGCCTGGGGGGGCGTATATGTTAACGACTTTATCGACCGTGGGCGGGTTAAACGCGTGTATATGCAAGGAGATGCGGCCTGGCGTTCGACGCCGGAAAATTTATCCGCCTGGTTTGTGCGCGGCGACAGCAACAACATGGCCTCCTTCGACAGCTTCTCGTCCCTGCGCTGGACCACCGGACCGCAGATGCTTCAGCGGTTTAACGGTCTGTCGGCCGTGCAGTTTCAGGGAGGCGCGGCGCCGGGCGTCAGTTCCGGCGCCGCGATGGCGGAGATGGCCGACCTGGTCAGCTCGATGAACGGGTTTGATCTGCAATGGAGCGGTTTGTCCTGGCAGGAGCAGTCATCTTCGGTGCAAACGCTGTGGGTCTACCTGGCGTCGCTGGCCTTTATGTTTTTATGCCTGGCCGCCTTATATGAGAGCTGGTCGGTTCCCATTGCCGTAATGCTGATTATCCCGTTGGGCATTATTGGCGCCATCAGCGCTTCGTTGCTCGCCGGTTATGAAAACGATATCTACTTCCAGGTGGGGATGTTGACGACAATGGGCCTCTCGTCCAAAAACGCGATTCTGATCGTTGAATTCGCCCTGGCGCAGTTCCAGCAAGGGAAAAACCTGTCGGAAGCCACCCTCGAAGGCGCGCGCCTGCGCTTGCGCCCCATCGTGATGACCTCACTCGCATTTGTTGTTGGCGTAATCCCTCTGGTACTCTCTACCGGCGCGGGGGCTTCCAGCCAACGAGAGATAGGCACCGCGGTCATCGGCGGCATGCTCACCGGGACGCTGCTGACCTTGTTTTTCGCGCCATTATTTTTCCTGCTGGTGCAGCAAGGAATGATGCGGCTAAAAAGACGCAAACCGTAAGGACTCAACTGATGGGAAATCAACGCGGGCGGCCGATGAAAGCCCGCCCACGCATTTTACAAACCGCCCGGGCGCTGTTTCTGCAGCACGGGCTTGATGTGTCTCTGGATACCATCGCCGCCGAAGCGGGAACCACGCGCCCGACGCTGTACAGCCATTTCCCCGGCGGAAAAGACGCGCTGCTGCTGGAGACGTTCGCCTTTCTCAACGACGCTATGCAGCCGCCCCTGCAACAGCTTCTACAGGACAGCCAGCAGGATCTGCCGGCGCTGCTGCGGGGATTCGCCAGGGTTGTCCAGCACCATTTTTATGCACCGGAAAACATCCACTTTCAACGCCTGCTCATCCAGGTGCTGGTGCAAAAACCGGAGCTGTACGTCACGCTAGAGCAGCGCCCCTCGGGACGCGTGTTGCAGGCGCTCAGCGATATCCTCGCGAAGAAACGAGATCAGGGCCAGCTGACCCTCAGCGACCCGCAGCTCCAGGCAACGGCGTTTCTCGGCGCGATTATGGGCTATCCGCTGCCGGGAGCCTTAATTGCGCAAAATGCGCTAACGGCAGAAATGCTGGAGCCGCTCGCCGAATGCGCGATTAGCGTGTTCCTCACGGCCTGGGGCTATAAGCCATCATCATCCGGCGCCCTGTGAACGGGGCCGGAATACGCCTAACCGGCGAGGAGCTCATCGTACAGGCTACGCAGGCGGGTGCGAAGGTAGAGAACGGCTTTATGCTTACGCGAGAGCAGCGCCTGCTCGCTGACGCCGGACTCTTCGGCCAGCTCCCGGTAGCTATAGCCCTGCAGTTCGGTTTTCTCAAATGCCTCACGCTGGGCGGGCGGCAGCTCCGAAAGCGCCTGGTTTAGCTCCTCCCAGAGCAGCGCTTTCAGATACTCATCCTCCGGCGTTTGCGGCACGCCAAACAGCGTCTCGGCCAGCTCGTCCTCAGGAAAATCGCCCTCCTCCTCCTCGCTGAAGCCGCCCGTCAGCGGCAGCTCGCGTTTTTTCCTCGCCCTGTCGGTCATTTCGTTACGCGCCGCCCGAAACAGCCAGGCGGCGATATTCTCCACCGGCTGTTCGACGCGAATGAGCTGATACGTCACTTCCTGCAGGATATCGTCCGCCTCATCGCGCAGCGGGGTCCGTCCGCGGATAAAAGCCTTCAGCCGCGACCGGCAGGCGTTGAGGGCGGAAACAAGCCGTGACTCCGCCACGGTGCCGTTTTTCATTGTGTTCACTCGGGATCCGCGTTTTTAGCTGGACTCTCCTGCTGCGGCCCATGCTCGCCTCGGCGGTCACGCCAGCCGCAGGGGCCGTGATGCCCGCGGCGGCCGAAGCGCTGAGCAAACTCCTCGCGCTGCTCGGGGCTCATGTTCATCCAGCGTTCATGCATCCGCCGCCGGGCGTGCCCCATGCCAAACATGCCCGGCCGAAAACCGAGGCCGCCGAACAGGATCCGCGACAGCGCCAGAATCCCTAACGCCTGCCAGAAACCGATGCTCTTCACGCCAAGAATTGCCGGCAGCAGCGCATTCCACAGCGACATCACCACCAGCCCAAGCACGGCGATTAACGCCACGCCGATAATAAGCGGTTTTGCCATTCTGTGACGACCAAAGCGCTGATGGTGATGCTGACCGTGCATATCGAAATCTCTCATCTTCTGTTTACCTCATAATGCTCGTGAATATTAGCCTGTGCAGAGGTAGACGAATGAGCGGACAAAATATTGCTGAGAAAATTTAAAAATCGACACACTTTATTTGTATGACAAATTTTAATGTGTGATCTTCATCACCTTCTATCGCGCGCGGCGGCGGTAAGGTTCCCCGATGATTCATTGAAAAAAGAGGAACTTATGAACGCAGTAAAATCACTAAAAGCGGACTGGGCGATTATTACGTTGATGATTGTTGTCGCGGTCGTGATGTATGGCTATCTGATCCCTAAATACTGGTAATCGAAGTCCGCCCCATCGCTCAGGGCGGCCTGCCGGCACTATCGCTTATCGTTCAGCGTCTTAATCAGAAACGGTACCGAGTCGCGTAAAGACGGGTTAACCGTACCGCTATGATCCAGGCCGGCATAAATATGAACCTCCGCCCGGGTTCCCGCGCTTTTTACCGCATCGGCAAAGCGTTTTTGCATTGCCGTCGGCACGTTGATATCCGCGCCGCCAATACCGATAAACACCGGGTGATCGATTTTCAGGGTCGGATAAAGCATGCTGCCCACGCTGGCGTTTAACAGGGAGTCTATTCCCGGCTTAAGTGAGTTAGCGGCATTAAGACCGGCCTTCATGACCTCATCGTTTAACGGCGTAATGCATAAATTGCTTGCCTCTTTCAGCAGCGGCAGCGCCTTATCCTGGAAATAATCAGCCGGATTAAGCTGCGGGTTGCTGTCGGCGGCAGACAGATAAATATAGAAAATATAGGGTATTTTCGGGTCGCCTCCGGTCGGCGCTTTGCCGGCTGCCGGTGGAAGCACGTCGGCGGCGGTGGTTCCTTTCTCAAAATAAGGCGTACCGGTCAGCACCGTCGCGCGAACGTTCAGCTCCGGCGCATATTCCGGCTGATATCCCGCGCTGGCGAACGCGGCGTGCGCACCCTGCGACTGCCCTACCAGAATAAGCTCATTCTTAAGCGGAAACTGCTTCAGGGCGGCGCGAACGCCATCAAGAACGCTCCACGCTTCGCCGCGGGCGTTAAGATAATGGTGCAGGCCAGCAGAGCCCAGCCCGGCATAATCCGGCGCGACCACCGCGTAGCCCAGCGACAGCCAGGTATTCAGATACTGCTTATCGCGATCGCTGCGCGGGTTTAACGACGGCGCGCAGTGGTTCGCCACGCCCACGGTACCGTGAGCCCAGACCACCACAGGCCACCCCCCTTCCGGCGTCGCGCCAAAGGGAATAAATACCGCGGCGGTATCTTCGCGGGCGGTTTTACCGTCAACGCCGCTGCGGGAGGGATAATGCAGGAGGTACTGCTTTGCCGCTTCGCTTAAGCCATTCGCGGCGTTGAGCGGAGAGACGGCATCGGTGCTGTCGCCAGCGGCGCTAGCCGGTACCGCGCTCATTGAAAGCAGCAGCAGCGCAGAGGTGGCGGCGAGGAATTTTCTCGAGAGTGAATAGGTCATGGCATCCTGTTCCATTATTAGTGATGCACTTAGTGTAGTCCCCGCCGCCTGAATATCAGCTCAATGAAGCAGACGCTTCGCCATTTTTTTATAAACCCTGAGTGGCTTCGCTTTTTGCCCGCGCAAATAATGATAGATTTTTATCAATAACCTCAAAGGAAGAGACCGATGTCAGCGAAAAAAGTGACCATGACCGACATAGCCAGAGACGCCGGAGTGGGTATTGCGACGGTAGACAGAGTGCTCAATAAACGGGCCGCCGTCAAAGAGAGCACCGAACGTAAAGTACTCGAGTCCGCGCGGCGATTAGGCTTCGCGCTTGAGCAATCCCACTATCGGCTGGCTGCCGGCCAGTCGGCGATAGCCCTCAGAATGGGGTTTATCCTGCTGCAGCCGTCACACTCGTTTTATCAACAGCTGGCGCAGGCGCTTGAACAGGCGGCACTCGCGTGGCATAGCCCGACGCAGGCCCCCGTTTTTCTGCATTATGATATTAACGCCATCGACGATATGGCCGCCGCGATCGGCCGCCTGAGCGCTGAAGTGGATGTTATCGGCATTGTGGCGCTGGATAATCCGCTTATCCGCCATGCCCTCATTCAGGCGATTGATAAAGGGGTGCACGTCTTCACCCTGCTCTCCGATATGAGCATTCCCCAGCGTACCGGCTATATCGGGCTGGATAACCAGAAAGCGGGCCGCACCGCCGGCTGGGCGGTGGACAGGCTCTGTCACGGCGACGGCGAAATTGGGATTATCGTCGGCGATAATCGGTTTATTTGTCAGGAAAGCTGCGAGATAAGTTTCCGCTCCTACCTGCGCGAACAGGGCAAAGGCGATCGTGTGCTTGAACCGGTGCGCAGCCACGAACGTGCCGATGTCGCGCGCCAGGTGACGGAAGAGATGCTGCAACAGTACCCGGATCTGAAGGCCATTTACGCGCCCTGCGGCGGCGTGGAAGGTATTGTCGACGCCCTGCGCGCGCGTCAACGCCAGCACCAGGTCACCCTGATTTGCCATGGCCCGGTAGACAACGGCGAGCTGGCGTTAATCGACGGCACCGTCGATCTTATGCTTGCGCACCGGCTTAGCGAGTTCGCTGCGGCGACAATTAACGCCTTTATCCAGGCAGTCAGCCAGCCGCGGGCGACGTTTATCAACGCTCTGCAGCCGTTTGACCTCCTCACCAAAGAAAACCTCTGATTGACGCAGGCGCGGATAAAGCCGCCGCGCTCCGCTTCAGCGCTATATTTGATAAAAAACCATCATTTATGCTATCAAAATAAATCTTGAATCCCATCAAAGAATTTAAATTTCATCATTGTTGAATATGAAATTTTCATTCAATACTGGTCATGTTTTCTCCTCATCAGAAAAGGAAGCCATCATGACCATACATATTGCCAACGCGCCGTGCAGCTGGGGCGTCGATGATCCCAAAAACCCTTACCTGCCGCCGTGGCCCAAGGTGCTGGAAGAAGCGGCGACGGCCGGTTATAAAAGCATTGAACTGGGCCCGTGGAGCTATCTGCCGACCCGGGCCGATGAACTCAGCGCCGCGCTGAATAAACAGGGGCTGTCGCTGGTTGCCGGAACGATCTTCGACGATCTGGTCAGCGAAGAGAACTTCGCGAATATTGTCGAACTGACGCATAACCTCTGCCGCAATCTGTCGCAGGTACCGGCCGCGGAAAAGACGCCGGGTAACCCCTTCCAGCCGCCTTATCTGGTCATTATTGATTTCGGCAATCCGCAGCGGGCGAAATATGCCGGACGCGGCGAGCTGGCCCCCCGTCTGTCACCCGCCGACTGGCAGCGGATGATCGACCACATTATCACTATCAGCAAACTGGCGTGGCAGGAGTACGGCGTGCGTCCGGTTATCCATCCTCACGCCGGCGGCTGCATCGAGTTTGCCGATGAAATCGACCTGCTGGCGACGCAGATTCCCCATGAGGTGGCCGGTTTGTGTCTCGACACTGGCCACCTCTACTATTCGGGCATGGACCCCATCAGCTGGCTGGATCGCCATTTTGACCGCCTTGACTACCTGCATTTTAAAGATGTTGACCCGCAGGTGTTCGCTAGCGTGATTTCCCGCGGCATCGACTTCTTCTCGGCCTGTGCGGAGGGGGTGATGTGCCCGCTTGGCAGCGGCGCCATTGACTATCCGGCGGTGCGCGCCTTTCTCGACAAGCGCGGCTATCAGGGCTGGATCACCATTGAGCAAGAGCGCGATCCGCGCAACGTCGAGGGCAGCCTGCAGGCGGTCACGGAAAGCCTGCGCTACCTGCGATCCGTTGGGTTTTAATCGGGAGAAAACAGATGATTAACGGTATTAAACCTGTAGGCCGCTCCTTACGCTGGGGCATGGTGGGCGGCGGCGGAAGCAGCCAGATTGGCTATATTCACCGCTCCGCGGCGCTGCGCGACGGATCGTTTACCCTGCTGGCCGGGGCTTTTGATATTGATGCAGAGCGCGGGCGCGAGTTTGGCCAGCAGCTGGGCGTGGACGTCGGACGCTGTTACCCCGACTACGAAACCTTGTTTCGCGAAGAAGCGGCGCGGGAAGACGGCATTGAAGCGGTTTCTATCGCCACGCCGAATAACACCCACTACGCCATTTGTCGCGCGGCGCTTGAGGCCGGACTGCATGTGGTCTGCGAAAAACCGCTCTGTTTTACCGGCGAAGAGGCCGATGCGCTGGTGGCCCTGAGCGAAAAACAGCGCAAAATCATCGGCGTCACCTACGGCTACGCCGGGCATCAGTTGATTCTGCAGGCTCGGCAGATGATTGAACAGGGGCTGCTGGGCGAGATCCGCATCATCAATATGCAGTTCGCCCACGGTTTCCATAACCAGCCGGTAGAGCAGGATAACCCCAGCACCCGCTGGCGGGTGGACCCGAAATTTGTTGGTCCCAGCTACGTGCTGGGCGATCTGGCCACCCACCCGCTGTTCCTGGCGGAGACCATGGCGCCGAAGCTTAATATCACTCGCCTGATGTGCTCCCGCCAGAGTTTTGTCAAAAGCCGCGCACCGCTGGAGGATAACGCGCATGTGCTGATGGAGTACGACAACGGCGCCGTAGGGTCGATGTGGTGCTCGGCGGTCAACAGCGGCTCAATGCACGGACAGAAAGTCCGCATCGTCGGGGAGAAAGCTAGCCTGGAGTGGTGGGATGAACAGCCGAACCAGCTGCGCTACGAAATTCAGGGCGAGCCGGTGCGCATCCTCGAACGCGGTATGCCCTATCTTGACCCGCTGGCCCTGCAGGACGACCGGATTGGCGGCGGCCATCCCGAAGGGCTGTTTGAGGCCTGGTCGAATCTGTATCGCCGCTTTGCCATTGCCATGGATGCAACCGACCGTCGCGATTCGGCCTTGCTGGAAAACTTCTGGTATCCGGATGCCAAAGCCGGGGCGCTCGGCGTGCATTGGGTAGAGAGCTGCGTACGTTCAGCAGACAACGGGGCCAGCTGGGTAGCGTTTCACTGATCCTCTGATAATACGCGCCCGGTAAGGCGTCAGCCGCCACCGGGCGCAAACGATGCGCAATAGCCATTTATTGAGATATTTAAAAGTGACAACGTCACCTATCCCCGGCAAATTCACAGCATTGTAATCAAAAAGGGAATGTCGTATAACAGGGGCCAAACCGAGGGGTGTCCCGTGAGGGCTGAGATGGCGCAAGCCGAACCCTTTGAACCTGATCTGGGTCATGCCAGCGAAGGGACGGGTCGGCATTTCCGCCAGTTTTGCGCCATTGCCTGTTCACACTTCATTCAGCACGCCCGGATCTCCCTTGTTTCAGGAGGTCCTGTGATTCTTCCCGCGTTTACCCAGGGTATTTATGGTCGTCTGCGTCAGCAGGCCGGCGCCGACTGGCAGCACTACGTCGCCCACCCCTTCCTGCGCCAGCTCGCCGATGGCACCCTGCCCGAATCCGCCTTCCGCCGCTATCTGACGCAGGATTACCTGTTTCTGATCCATTTCGCCCGCAGCTACGCGCTGCTGGTCAGCAAGCTGCGTACCCTGGCGGAAATGCGCGTCGCCGCCGCGTCGATGAACGCCATTATTGACGAGCTGCCGCTGCACGTCGGCTACTGCAGGGAATGGGGGCTGGATGAAGCGACGATGGCCGCCGAAGCGGAAGCCGTGGAAACCGTTAACTATACCCGCTACGTGCTGGACATCGGCCACTCCGGCGACGCCCTGGATCTGCTGGCGGCGCTGATGCCCTGCGTTGCCGGCTACGCGGAAATCGGCCTCGGCCTGCTGCACGATCCGGCGACCCGGCTGACCGCCAATCCTTATGCCTCCTGGATCCGCAACTACGGCGATGAGGGTTACCTGAACGGCGTCAATAACGCCATCGGTCTGCTGGAAACCCTCTGGCAGCAGCGCGGCGGCGAGGCGCGTTTCGCCGAACTCAGCGCTATTTTCACCACCGCAACGCGTCTGGAGGCTAACTTCTGGCAGATGGGCCTCAACGCCGTCGCGGAGCGCCCGGCGTGACGGCGCCCGGTATCCAGGTGCGCGGTCTGAGCCTGCGCTTTGGCGCGCGGCGGATATTCGACAATCTGACGTTCGCTATCCCCGGCGGCCAGTGGGTTTCGCTGCTGGGTGCCAGCGGCGCTGGAAAGACCAGCCTGTTGCGCATTATCGCCGGGCTGGCAAAAGCTACCGCCGGTGACGTTCGCGCCAGCGACGGGCAGCCAATAGATAAACGGCTGGCGTGGATGGGACAAAAAGATCTGCTTTATCCATGGTTAAGCGTGCGCGACAACGTCTCGCTTGGCGCGCGTCTGCGCGGAGAGCGCGTAGACCATCGGCGGGTTGCCGCGCTGTTACAGCAGGTTGGTCTTGAACACTGCGCCGGCGACCGCCCGGCCGCCCTCTCAGGCGGCATGCGCCAGCGTGCGGCGCTGGCGCGCACGCTCTATGAAGACCGCCCCATTGTGCTGATGGACGAACCTTTTTCCGCGCTCGATACCCTGACCCGGACGCGCATTCAGACCCTGGCCGCGGAACTCCTGGTGAACCGCACCGTCGTGCTGATTACCCACGACCCGATGGAAGCCTGCCGCCTGAGCCATCGTCTGCTGGTCCTTTCCCCCGCTCCCGGCGGGATTGACGACGCGCATCGCCTGTCCGGCATGCCGCCGCGCGCGCCGGACGATCCGGCGCTGTTGGCCAGCCAGGCGGAGCTGCTGCAACAGCTGATAAGGGCTAACGGATGAGCGCAAAACTGTTTCGCGCCGCCGTGGTGTTCTGCGGCCTGCTGCTGCTCTGGTGGCTGGCGAGCCGCAGCGGCATTCCCGCCTTTCTGCTGCCTTCACCCTCGGCGGTGGCAAGCGCTCTGTGGGTCAACCGCTCGTACCTCGGCGAACACACGCTGATCACGTTGAGCGAGATCCTCAGCGGCCTCGTGCTTGGCGCCCTACTCGGCGTGACGCTGGCGCTGTGCATGATTGTCTCGCCGCGCCTTCAGCGCTGGCTGATGCCGCTGGTGCTGACCAGCCAGGCGATCCCGGTCTTTGCCCTCGCCCCGCTGCTGGTGCTGTGGTTCGGTTTTGGCATGGGCGCCAAGGTGATGATGGCGGTGCTGGTGATTTTCTTTCCCGTCACCTCGGCGTTTTTTGACGGTCTGCGCCGGGTTAACCGCGACTATCTCGATCTGGCGCGCACCATGGGGGCCTCTTTTGGCGCACAGCTGCGCCACGTTCGCATGATGGCCGCCCTTCCGGCCCTTGGTTCCGGCCTGCGGATGGCCGCCGCCGTTGCCCCCATCGGGGCGATTATCGGCGAATGGGTCGGTTCAGCCGAAGGCCTGGGCTACGTGATGCTTAACGCCAACGCCCGCCTGCAAACCGATATCTGCTTCGCGGCCCTGTTTATTTTGGTGGTGCTGACCGTCCTGCTCTGGCTGGCGGTGGATGCTTTTTTACACCGGCTGATCGACTGGACGCCGGAATAACGATTTTAAACAGAAGGAATAACCATGCGTAAACATCTTTATAGCGGAATGGCCCTTGGCGTGCTGTTCAGCGGTCAGGCGCTGGCCAACGAGAAACTCACCCTGGTGCTGGACTGGTATATCAACCCCGATCATGCGCCGATCGTGGTGGCCGAACAGATCGGCGCCTTTAAAGAGGCGGGCCTGGACGTCAAAATCGTGCCGCCGTCCGACCCGGCGCTGCCGCCGCGCTTAGTCGCCGCCCGCCAGGCGGACCTGGCGATTACCTACCAGCCGCAGGTCCATTTTTTTGCTGATGAAGGGCTGCCGCTGGTCCGCGTCGGCACCCTGATTAATTCACCGCTGAACACGGTGATCGCGCTGGATAAAAGCATCAAATCCCCCGCCGATCTGCAAGGCAAAAAAGTGGGTTACTCGGTGAGCGGTATCGAACAGGCGACGCTGGCCACCATGGCGCAGCACGCGCACATCGACCCCAAAAGCATCAAGCTCATCAACGTGAACTTCCAGCTGACCAGCGCCCTGCTGGCCGGCCAGGTCGATGCGGTCATCGGCGGCTATCGTAATATCGAAGCGCTGGAGCTGAAGCTACAGGGGAAAGATCCGCAGGTGATGAACGTCGAGGATTACGGCGTACCGGCCTACGACGAGCTGGTGATTGTCGCGAATCGTGATGAAGCAAACGCGGCGAAGATTAAGGCGTTCCTCAAGGCGCTGCAAAAAGGCGTCGCTTACCTGCGCGCCCATCCTCAGGAGACCTGGCAGGCGTTTGCCGCCGCGCATCCCGAGCTCAATACCGAACTGAACAAGCAGGCATGGCTGAAAACCCTTCCTCTGTTTGCCAGCGATCCGGCGGCGCTGGATAAACCTCGCTATGAAGCTTATGAACAGTTTTTATATAACAATAAGTTGGTGAAAAAAGTCACACCTTTAACGAATTATGCGGTTGAGCTGCATTGAGTCATGCCATTGCTGGCGGAAACTTTTCGCCAGCAATATCCGCGTAACGTTAATAAAAATCGAGAAACTTCCTCACTAATAATTACAATTTTAAAGGTCTTTCACCCCTTAAAATATTCATTTTAAATCAATCAATTAGGTTGATTTTCGCCAGTGTAAAAATAACGTAAATATACCTTAATCAATAAAACGTTGAATGCGTATCTAAAAAGCCATATATTGTGCCCGCTTTAATGCATGGCGATTCAATTTCTTACACCAATTTATTCAACCAGCGCTCAACCGTAACGCTGGTTGTGGGAGTGATATGATGACGGATAAAGTCCGTATTGATACTTTAGGCGCAGATTTATTAGATGCAAACAACGATACCTTTTTGGCCCGTCAGGCTGAATTCGAATCGAATGTCAGGAGCTACCCGCGCAAGCTGCCCCTTGCGATTACCAAAGCGGAAGGCGTCTGGCTGACCGATGCGGATAACAAACAGTATCTGGACTGCCTTGCCGGCGCCGGTACTCTGGCACTCGGCCACAACCATCCTGACGTGCTGCAGAGCATCCAAAGTGTCATTACCAGCGGCTTGCCGTTACATACTCTCGATCTGACGACACCGTTAAAAGATCGCTTCTCTGAATACCTGCTTTCCCTGCTGCCGGGCGAAGGCAAAGAATACTGCCTGCAGTTCACCGGTCCGTCCGGCGCTGATGCCGTTGAAGCGGCGCTGAAGCTGGCGAAAAAATACACCGGTCGCTCTTCCGTGATCAGCTTCTCCGGCGGTTACCACGGCATGACCCACGGCGCGCTGTCCGTCACCGGCAACCTGTCGCCAAAAGCGGCGGTTAACGGCATGATGCCGGAAGTGCAGTTTATGCCTTACCCGCACCAGTACCGCTGCCCGCTGGGTATCGGCGGCGAAGCCGGCGTGAAAGCGCTGACCTACTACTTCGAAAACCTGATCAACGACGTCGAAAGCGGCGTGCGTAAACCGGCGGCGGTGATCCTTGAAGCCGTTCAGGGTGAAGGCGGCGTGAACCCGGCTCCGGTGGAATGGCTGCAGCGCATCCGTAAAGTGACGCAGGAGCACGGCATTCTGCTGATCATCGATGAAGTTCAGGCTGGCTTTGCCCGTACCGGTAAATTCTTCGCCTTTGAACACGCTGGCATTGAGCCGGACATTATCGTGATGTCGAAAGCCGTTGGCGGCGGTCTGCCGCTGGCCGTTCTCGGTATCAAAAAGCAGTTCGACGCCTGGGAACCGGGTCACCACACCGGCACCTTCCGCGGCAACCAGCTGGCGATGGCCACCGGCCTGACCACCCTGCGCCACCTGAAAGATAATAAGATTGCGGATAAAACCGCCGCTCAGGGCGAATGGCTGAAAGGCAAGCTGGCCGAGATGCAGAAACGCTATCCGGTTATCGGCCACGTTCGCGGTCTGGGCCTGATGATCGGCATCGAGATCGTTAAACCGAACGAAGCGCCGGACCACATGGGCTGCTACCCGGCGGATGGCGAACTCTCCGCGCTGCTGCAGAAGAAATGCTTCGAAGCGGGTCTGATCCTCGAGCGCGGCGGCCGCCACGGCTGCGTGCTGCGCCTGCTGCCGTCCCTGCTGATCAGCAACGCTGAGCTGGAAATTTTCTTCGACAAATTTGAACAGGCCCTGCTGGCCGCCGGCGTAAAACCGGTCTGAGTGGAGTAAGTGACCGCAATGTCCAAATTGAATCCGATTCTTGCTGGTTCCGCGCAAAGTATTGATGCCTACCAGCAGGCGATCGCCCAGACCAGCCAGGCGGTAGCGCAGTGGTTGCAGCAGCCTGAAATGTATCAGGGGAAAAGCGTTGATGAACTGCGTGAGCGCATCACCCTTGATTTCAACGAACAGGGTCTGGGCAACCAGGCGGCGATTGAACGTGCGATCGAGTACTTCCTGAAAGACAGCCTGTCGGTACATCACCCGCAGTGCGTGGCGCATCTGCACTGCCCGAGCCTGGTGATTAGCCAGGCGGCGGAAGTGCTGATTAACGCCACCAACCAGAGTATGGACTCCTGGGACCAAAGCCCGTCAGCGACCATCATCGAGATCAAGCTGATTGAATGGCTGCGCGCCCAGGTCGGCTACGGCGCTGGCGATGCCGGCGTCTTCACCAGCGGCGGCACCCAGAGCAACATGATGGGCCTGATGCTGGCGCGCGATGCCTTCTTCGCCCGCCGGGGGCACTCCATCCAGCAGGATGGTCTGCCGGGCGATATTCGTCAGTACAAAGTGCTGTGTTCAGAAAACGCCCACTTCTCGGTGCAGAAGAATATGGCGCTGATGGGCCTCGGCTACCGCTCCGTGACGCTGGTGAAAACCGACGAATTCGCGCGGATGGACGTGGCGGATCTGAAAGCGAAAATCGCCGAGGCGCAGGCTAACGGCGAGCAGATTATGGCGATCGTCGCCACCGCCGGCACCACCGATGCGGGGGCGATTGACCCGCTGCGCGAGATTGCGGCCGTCGCGGCAGAGCACCAGATCTGGCTGCACGTCGACGCGGCCTGGGGCGGCGCGCTGCTGATGTCCGAGAAGTATCGCGACCGTCTGGACGGCATTGAGTTAGTGGACTCCATCACCCTGGATTTCCACAAGCAGTTCTTCCAGACCATCAGCTGCGGCGCGTTTCTGTTAAAAGAAGCCCGCCACTATGAGCTGATGCGCTATCAGGCGGCCTATCTGAACTCCGAGTTCGATGAAGAGCACGGCGTACCGAATCTGGTGTCCAAATCGCTGCAGACCACCCGCCGCTTCGACGCGCTGAAGCTATGGATGGGTCTGGAAGCGCTGGGCCAGAAGCAGTACGCGGAAATCATCGATCACGGCGTGACGATGGCGCTGAACGTGGCGGATTACGTCGCAACGCAGCCGACGCTGGAGCTGGTCATGCAGCCGCAGCTGGCGAGCGTGTTGTTCCGTTCGCGTCCGCAGCAGATGGCGGGCAGCGACGATGCCGCGATCGCCCTGCTCAACCAGCGGGTTGGCGATGCGCTGCTGGCTTCCGGCCGCGCTAACGTCGGCGTGACCGAGCACAACGGCGTCACCTGCCTGAAGCTGACGCTGCTGAACCCGATCGTGACGTTAGAGGACGTGAAGGTGCTGCTGAGCCTGGTCGAGCGTACCGCCCAGGAGCTGCTGGCGCAGTAAGTTCGTTCTCGCACTAACCTCGAAAGCCGATAACTCACCTTATCGGCTTTTTTTATTGGGTTTCGTCCTGAATTTGTGACGTTGTCACTGTATTTCCCGGAGGCGGTGCTGCGCACCTGTCGGGCTACAGGTTCACAGCCATCATCCCGGACAGACGCCCCTGGCGCCGCCTCCGGGATGTACTTGTATTCGAAATGCGCGCCATAAGCGTGTATCGACTCTCCTTTCCGATACACGGTAATACAAACAGCCGATCACCCCAGATAACGCGCCGCCGGTTCAGATTGCGCAAAGCCGGGCAGCATGGCCTGACGCGTCGCGTTAAGCGCCTGCCACTGCGTTTCATCATGCAGCGGCGGAATAGTCACCGATTCGCGGCGGTCGAACCCCACCAGGGCGGCATCGACCAGTTTATCCACCTCCATGACGCCGGGAATGGTATCCACATCTTTGCCGCTGTGCTGCCAAATCTCGGTGCGCGTCGCCGCCGGCAGTACCGCCTGGACGTATACGCCTTTCGCGCTCAGCTCAACATCGAGCCCCTGCGAGAGAAACAGCACAAAGGCTTTCGTGGCGCCGTAGACGGTCAACCCCATTTCCGGACCCAGCCCAACGACCGACGCGATGTTGACAATCGCCCCCTCTCCGGCTTCGGCCAGACGCGGCGCGATGGCGTTCGCCAGGCGAGCCACTGAGGTCACGTTGAGGGTAATCAGGCGAGTGATATCGTCGCTGCTCTGGTGGAGGAAATCACCGGGAATCGAGGTACCGGCATTATTGACCAGAATCCCAATACGCGCGTCTTCCCGCAGGCGCTGCTCCACGGCGATGATGTCGCTATCCTGGGTTAAATCGGCCTGCAGGATGTCGACCTGAACACAGGTTTCACCGCGCAGTCGCTCGGCCAGCGCCGTCAGACGCTCGCGGTTACGCGCGACCAGCACCAGGTCGTGGCCGCGGCGGGCAAAACGTTCGGCATAGACTGCGCCAATTCCGGTCGATGCGCCGGTTACCAGTACCGCTGATTTGCTGCTCATAATAGATGTACTCCTGAATTTATACATGATGATCGTCATGTATAATGGCACGGGTTGGGTATACTGTAAATAATGTTATATGATGGTCATCATAAATAATTTCGCAGCAGGACGACGCCATGAGAGTGAGCAGAAAACAGGTTGAAGAGAATAAGCAGATAATCCTGACCGCCGCCGGACGCTTGTTTCGCGAGCGGGGTTTTGACGCGGTCACGGTCACCGATATTATGAAATCAGCCGGTCTGACCCACGGCGGATTTTATGGCTACTTTAAATCGAAGGATGACCTGATCGCCCAAACCCTCGCGGAACTGAAGATCGAAAGCGAGACGACGGAAAACGACTTCGCGTCGCGCGTTGAACGCTATCTCTCCCCCGAACACCGGGATAATTTTGCCAACGGCTGCCCGCTGGCTGCGCTGGCGGCGGAGACCATCCGCCAGTCCGAACCCGCGCGCGATGAAATGACCGCCCGGCTGCGGCAGCACATAGACCAGCTCAGTGAAGCGATGGATGATCAAGACGCTGAAGCCCGCCGTCGCGCGGCGATTGGCAGCTGGTCGGCCATGGTCGGCGCGTTAATTCTGGCGCGGATGACCGCGGATTCGGCGTTTTCCGACGAAATCCTGGCTGAAACGGCGGCCTGGCTCGCGGAAAAACAGCGCTAACGTTAAGCCAGGTTCAGATCCGGCTGCAGGTAGCCTGCGACAAAGCGGGTCAAAATCGCCGAGGCCACCGGGCTCTCCGCAACGTCACGACTCAGCCTGTCCGGGTCAACCCCCTCGTTGCGCAGCGCCGACTGACGGAACGCGATCAGCGAGCGGGCAATCGCCGGGGTGATCTCCGGATGAAACTGCGTAGATACGGCATGCGCGCCGTAGCGCACAATCTGGTGCGGATCGTGCTGCGACGAGGCCAGCACCGTCGCCCCCGGCGGTAATCGGGTGACCGTTTGCATATGCGTGAGGTGCGCGCTGAACGGCGCCGGGTGGTCAGCCAGCAGACGATCAGCCAGGCCGTGTGCGGACAGTGAAATGGTTTTACTTCCCGCTTCGCGTCCGGCTGGATGGTAGTCCACCTCGCCGCCCAGCGCGTGCGCCATTAGCTGATGCCCGTAGCAGACGCCAAACAGCGGCATCTCTATCGCCATCGCCTCGCGGATCCATGCGGCGGTCATTTCGCTCCACGGCAGGCGCTCCGTGACCATATCCCAGGAGCCGGTAATCACCGCCACGGTATTATTGTCCGGCGCGGGAAGCGGCTCGCCGGCATACACCCGCGCCACACTGATTTTATTGCGCCACGGCGCCAGCAGATTGCCAAACCAGAGGGGAAGATCGCCGTGGTCGGAGACGATTTCATCCGGCGGAGTCCCGGTCTGGACAAGAAGAAGGGTATTTCGGCTTAACGACATCAGAGCGCCTTTTTCACAGCAACACAGAACGCTACTATGCGCAAAAGCGCCGGCGGCGGCAAATAACCAATCCGCCAACGCTTATGCTCTCCGCGAATAACCGCTACTGCGCGTCGGCGCTCTCCACCTGCGGCACCGTCGAGGCCGCGCCCTGTACCGCCGGCGCGTTGGCCGGGTCGAAGATATGGTCGAGGATGGCGCGCGCCGTCGGTCCCGCTACCACGCCATCGCCGCCGCCGTTCTCCAGAATCAGCGCCATCGCCACCTTCGGATGCTGATACGGCGCAAACAGGGTGTAGAAGATATGGTCGCGCAGGCGCACCGGGATCATTTTCGCGTTATAGGTCTGGTTCTCCTTCAGGCTGAACACCTGGGACGTCCCGGACTTGGCGGCGATCTGGTACGGCGCGGTATGGAACAGCTTATAGCCGGTGCCGTTTGGCAGGTTCGCCATGCCGTACATGCCGTTGCGCACCACGCCCCAGTAAGGCGAGCGCGGATCGCCAACCTGCGGCAGATCCTGCGGCGGCTGATAGCGCTCAACCTTATTCCCCTGTTTCATGGAGTAAAGCAGATGCGGGTTTTGCACTTTGCCGTTGTTAATCAGGGTCGTCAGCGCCTTGACCATCTGGATCGGCGTGGCAATCCAGTAGCCCTGGCCGATACCGACGGAAATGGTATCGCCCTGATACCACGGTTTTTTATGCACCCGCTGTTTCCACTCCCGGCTCGGCAGCACCCCGGCATACTCTTCGTTAAGATCGATGCCGGTTGACTGACCGTAACCGAACTTGCTGAGCCACTCGTGAATACGGTCGATACCCATCTCAAACGCTACCTGATAGAAGAAGGTGTCCGCCGATTCTTCTATCGCTTTGGTGACGTTAAGCATGCCGTGGCCGCTCTTCAGCCAGTCGCGGTAGCGGCGCTGGGTTCCCGGCAGCGTCCAGGTCGGCGCGCCGAAGAAGGAGGTGGTTGGCGTGATAACGCCCGCTGATAGCGCCGACAGCGCCATGTAGGGTTTCACCGTCGACGCGGGCGGATAGAGACCCTGGGTGACCCGGTTAATCAGCGGCCGGTCCGGGTTATCGAGCAGCGAACGGTAGGCCTGATAGCCGATGCCCCTGACAAAGGGATTGGGATCGTAGCTGGGGCTCGACACCATGGCCAGCACGCCGCCATCGCGCGGATCGACGGCCACCACCGCCGCGCGCTGCCCCTTCAGTACCGACTCGATATACTGCTGCAGGTGCAGATCCAGCGTCAGGTAGATGTTCTTCCCGGCCACCGGCGGCACCTCTTTCAGCAGGCGCACCACCCGCCCGTGGTTATCCACCTCGACCTCCTGATATCCGGTGGTACCGTGCAGCGCTTTCTCGTAGTAGCCTTCGATACCCTGCTTGCCGATATTATGGTCGGCGGCGTAGTTCTCCTCTTCCCCCGCTTTGGCCAGCTTTTGCAGATCGCTGTCGTTGATTTTCGATACGTAGCCAACCACGTGCGCCAGTTCGGCCCCGTAGGGGTATGCGCGCTGCTGGTAGCTCTCCACCGTGACGCCGGGGAAATGAAACTCATTGACCGCAAAACGCGCCACTTCAACATCGCTCAGGTCCGCTTTTAAGGTCACCTCTTTGTAGCGGCTGTTGTGGTGCATATCGTCGCGAAAATCGGCGATATCCTGCGGGGTTAAATCGACGATCGGCGTCAGCTGCTGCAGCAGCGCCGTCATATCGGCGATTTTGCTCGGGATCACCTGCAAACGGTAGAGGGTAATATTTTGTACCAGCGGGATACCGTTGCGGTCGAAAATCAGCCCCCGGCTCGGCGCGATGGGCAGCATTTTAATGTCGTTCTGGTTTGAACGCGTCTGATAAAAATCGTGCTGATCGACCTGCAAACGGTAAAGATTAAGGATCAGGATGGCAAAGCAGACCACCACCAGTAGAAACGCAATGACGGCTCGGCGGATAAATAGCATCTCTTCCGCTGAATGGTCGCGAATTTCATCTCTCATTAGGGACATTAGCGGTCATATACCTGGGTTACAAAGGGCCTGAAAAAGGAAAAGCGGGGAAGAATAGCGTTATCGCAGCGAGAGCCCTATCGAAAGGTTGCTAATGATTTGGCAGAAATGTTTCAGCATGTTAGAAACGTGACGTCGTCACAAAAATCACCTCCCTCGGGACTTCGACGGAGGTGATGATGTCCTAGCGCGCCAGCCAGGCGCGCCAGCCGCCGTAGGCGGTAATCTCCGTGGCTTCGCCTAATCCTTCGGCTTCGCAAATAAAGCCCGTTAACCGGCGTCCGTCGGCAAGCTCAACTTTCCCTAAGCCCAGCGGCGCGGAAATGGCCGCCAGCAGCGAACCGACCTCCGCGCTGGGTAGCTCCCACACTTCAACCGCAATCGCCGCCCCGCCGCTCTCATCGCGAACCATTGCCGGGCGCTTACCGTCCGCGAGGGCGTACAAACGATAGTGCGGCGCGCTGCGGGTTTCCTGCAGCAGCTGGCCGCCCCGCGCCAGCAGCTGATCGTTTAGCGGCAGGCCGGCAAGATGCGCGCCGCAAACAACCAGCGCCATCCGGTCATGACCGGCGGCGCGTTCGGGCGGCGGGGTTTCCAGCCGCGTCCCGCCGGCCAGCGGCAGCCGCTCCGCTCGCTGAAACGCGTCGGCCAGGCTGAGCAAATACTGGTCGGTAAATGCCCGGCCAAACAGGGTAACGCCGGAGGGCAAGCCGTCCGGCATAAATCCGCACGGCACACTCACCGCGGCGTAGTCCAGCAGGTTCATAAAGTTGGTGTAATACCCGAGATCGGCGTTGCGCGCGATCGGTTCCGCTTGCAGCTCGTCGAGCGTCACCGGACGCGGATAGGTTGGCGTCAGCACGCAGTCGAGGGTCTCGAGGATCGCGTCGCACCGGGCTTTGTACTGCTGTAGCTGATAAATCGCCTTAAAGGTCGCCGTGGCGTCGGTATCCGGCGCTTTCGCCAGCACCTCGCGAATGACCGGCAGCACCGCCTCCGGCTGCCGCGCCATCAACGGGCCGACTACCGCGTAACGTTCGGCGACCCACGGTCCGTCATACAGCAGTCGGGCTGCCGCCAGAAACGGCGCGAATTCGATCTCAACCGCCACCCCACCCAGCGCCGTCAGCCGCTGCCGGGCCTGGGTAAACAGACGCTCGCTTGCGCTGCAGCCGAGGAAATTCAGCTCGCGCGGAACGCCAAAACGAAAACCGGCTGCCGGCCTGCCGAACGCCTGACGGCTGTTCCACTGCGGATTATGGCGGCTCCAGGCATCCAGCGGATCGTACTGCGCGACCAGCGCCAGCAGCTGGCTCGCCTCGTCGGCGGTGGCGCTGAAAAAGGTCACACAGTCTAACGTACGGCAGGCGGGCACGACCCCAGCGGTGGAGATCAGCCCTTTCGTGGCCTTCAGACCCACCAGGTTATTCAGCCCCGCCGGGACGCGGCCGCTGCCGGCGGTGTCCGTTCCCAGCGAGAAGCTGGCGACGCCCAGCGCCACCGCCAGCGCGGAACCGGCGCTGGAGCCCCCGGATGGGTAATCTGCAAGATAGCCGTTGCGGCAAGCACCGTACGGCGAGCGGGTACCGTTCAGGCCGGTGGCGAACTGATCGAGATTGGTTTTACCGACCGGCACCGCCCCCAGCGCGATCAGCTGAGCGACAATCGTCGCGCTCTGCTCCGCCCGGTAAGCAAACGCCGGGCAGGCGGCGGTGGTGATAATCTCCGCCAAATCGATATTGTCTTTGATGGCGAACGGCACGCCGTATAGCGGCAGCTCGGTCGGCGAGAGGCCTTCCAGCGCCGCCAGAAGCGGCTCCTGCTCCTCTTCGCTCAGGATATGGATAAATAAGCGGAATTCGGGGTTCAGCGCCTGCGCCCGCTGGCGCACTTCCGCCAGCAGACGGCGCGGGGTGGTTTTGCCGTTGCGATAGTCTGCCGCCAGGGTCGCCAGGCGTAAATCAAACGTCTGCTGCATCATGCCTTCTCCTCAATAATCACCGCCACCCGCTGCCCGGCGCGCACCGCGCTGCCCGGCTGCACGTGAACCTGTTGAATAACGCCGTCGCAGGGGGCCAGCAGCGGGATCTCCATCTTCATCGACTCCAGAACGACCAGCACATCCCCCGCGCGAACCCGACTGCCTGCCGCGGTTTGTACCTGCCATAAGTTGCCGGAAATCGGGCTCTCCACCCCCTGCTCGCCCTGACGCAGCGGCGCGTCGCCGCCCTCATCCACGGCGCCCTCCTGGCTGTCGAAATGGGCCTGGCCGCTGGCTATCCAGCGATCGCGTTCGGCGTTAAACGCCCGCTGCTGATGCTCGCGAAACGCGCCGATGCTGTGCGCTTCGCGGTGGAGAAACTGCTGGTATTCCGCCAGCCGCAGCGTGCTGTTCTCAATGCGCAGCGGGTAGCGTCCGAGCGGAAAATCGCGGCGAATTTGCAGCAGCTCTTCGGCCGAAACCGGATAGAAACGCAATTGGTCGAAGAAACGCAGCAGCCAGGGTTTGCCGGCAAAATCCGCCACGTCGTGGTAGCGATTCCACATTTGCAAGGTCCGGCCAACGAACTGATAGCCGCCGGGTCCCTCCATGCCGTAGACGCACAGATAGGCCCCGCCGATGCCGACCGAGTTTTCCGCCGTCCAGGTGCGCGCCGGGTTGTACTTGGTAGTGACCAGGCGATGGCGCGGGTCGAGCGGCGTCGCCACCGGCGCGCCGAGATAAACATCGCCCAGCCCCATGACCAGATAGCTGGCGTCAAACACCGTATTCCATACCGCCTGCTCGTCAGGCAGATCGTTAATCCGGCGGATAAACTCAAGGTTGCTCGGGCACCACGGCGCGTCCTGGCGTACGGTGGTCATGTATTTATCGATCGCCTTGCGGCAGGCCGGGTCGTCCCAGGAGAGCGGCAGATACACCACGCGCGTCGGCACCTGCAGATCGTCGCTCAGGCATACCGTGGACCACTCGCCGCGCACCCGGGCCAGCAGCGTCTCCAGGGGCAGGGTTTCCGGCTGGAAATGAATTTGCAGCGAGCGGATCCCCGGCGTGATATCAATCACGCCTTCTGCGGATTGCGCCTCCAGGGCCTGCATCAGGGCATGAATGCGGAAACGCAGCACCAGATCCAGCTCCGGCTCCCCGGCTTCCAGCAGCAGGTGGGTATCGCCGGAAAGGCGCGCCACCAGGCGTTTATCCGCCTCGCCGCAGGTCATGACGACAGGCGACGTCAGCGGCGCGGGCTGCCAGGCTATCGCCTGGTGACTTAGGGTCGTCAGTTCGGCGCGCCGCCCTTGTGCCAGCCGCCGGGCGGTGGGTAAATCTACCGCCACGAAACGTACTTTGTCCCCGGCCTTGAGCTGGCCTAACTGCCAGAGGTCGGCTTCAATAACGGTGACCGGGCAGACGAAACCGCCGAGGCTCGGCCCGTCCGGCCCGAGGATCACCGGCATATCGCCGGTAAAATCGACCGCGCCCACCGCGTAAGGATTATCGTGAATATTCGACGGATGCAGTCCCGCTTCGCCGCCGCTGTCGCGGGCCCACAGCGGCTTGGGTCCAATCAGGCGCACGCCGGTGCGGCTGGAGTTAAAATGAACCTCCCAGTCGGTGGCGAAAAAAGTCGCGATATACGCCGGCGTAAAAAACTCCGGCGCGCCGTGGGGGCCATAAATCACCCGCAGCGTCCGTACCTGCGCAAGCGCCGTGCGGAGCGCGGCGGGCAGTTGATCCCCGACTCTGGCGGCGGCGCGCGGCGCCAGATGCAGCACGTCGCCGCCGCGCAGCGCCCGTCCGCCGTGGCCGCCAAACTGGCCGAGGGTAAAGGTGCTTTTACTGCCCAAATAGTCCGGCACCTGAATACCGCCGCTCAGGCAGAGATAGCTTCTGACCCCCGCGCCGTTTATCGCGCCCAGCTTCAGCGTCGCCCCCGCCGGAATGGTAAAAACGCGGTCCAGCGGCTGGTCAACGCCATCGAGCGTCACCGCCAGCGGCGCGCCGCACACCACCGCCTGAACGTCGGTATTAAATTTCAGGGTCGGCCCGTTGAGGGTGATTTCCAGCGCGGCCTCTCCCTCGGCATTACCCAGCAGACGGTTGCCGAGACGCAGGGCGCGATCGTCCATCGGCCCCGACGGCGGTACGCCCACCGCCCAGTACCCGAGACGTCCCGGATAGTCCTGCACGCTGGTCTGGGTCCCGGCGCTCAGCACCTCCACGGTGGCCGCCCGGTAGCGCAGCTGCTCAAGGCAGCGGGTCCAGGGCTCGCCTTCGGTAAACGGCGCAAAGCCAAGAATTTGCAGCAGGTACAGGCGGTTGGTTTCTACGCCGTACAGGCGGGTCTCCGCCAGCGCCTGCGCCAGGCCGGCGATAGCCTCATCGCGGCTGGGGCGCCAGGCGATCGTTTTCGCCAGCATCGGGTCGAAAAACGGCGGCACTTCGCAGCCGGCTTCCACCCAGCGGTCGATACGCAGGGCGGCGCCGTCCGCCGGTGGAAAGATGGCTTCCGTTAGCAGTCCGGGAGACGGCTGAAACTGCCGTCCCGGATCCTCGGCGTAAAGCCGCGCCTGAATAGCATGCCCCTGAGGCCGTAACCCGGCGGCCAGCACGTCTAGCGGGGGTAAATCGCCCGCCGCCAGCTCAATCATCCAGCGCACCAGATCAACGCCCCACACCTGCTCGGTGACGCCGTGTTCAACCTGCAGCCGGGTATTCACTTCGAGGAAATAAAACTGCCGCGCCGTGCTGTCATAGACGAACTCCACCGTGCCGGCGCTGCGGTAGCTCACCGCTTTACCCAGCGCGATAGCCGCCGCGCATAGCGCCTGCGCGGTGCCTTCCGGCAGATTCGGCGCGGGCGTCTCTTCAATCACTTTCTGGTTACGCCGCTGTACCGAACAGTCGCGCACCCCGAGGGCGATAACGTCCCCCCGCCCGTCGCCGAAGATTTGCACCTCCAGATGGCGGGCGCGTTCGATATATTTTTCGAGAAATACGCCGGCGTCGCTGAAGTTGTTTTGCCCCAGCCGCTGCACCGTGGCGAACGCCTCCGTCAGCTCACGAGCGTCGCGGCAGACGCGCATGCCGATCCCGCCGCCGCCGGCGGTGCTTTTAAGCATCACCGGATAGCCCACCGCCTCCGCCGCCCGGCAGGCTTCGTCGCTGTCGGCCAGCAGTTCGCTGCCCTCCAGCAGCGGCACGCCCTCGGCTTTGGCTAAGGCGCGGGCGGTATGCTTCAGGCCGAAGACGCGCAGCTGCCGCGGGGTTGGGCCGACAAAGGCCAGCCCCGCCGCTTCGCAGGCCTCGGCGAAGGCCGCGTTCTCCGACAGAAAGCCGTAGCCGGGGTGGATCGCCCGGGCGCCGCTCTGCTGCGCGGCGGCAATGATCTTCTCCGTGGCCAGATAGGTTTGCGCCGCCGGGCCGTCGCCGAGGCTGAGGGCTTCATCGGCGTCGCGGATATGCAGACTGCTCAGGTCGGCTTCGGAATAGACGGCGACGCCCTTCACCTGCATCGCGCGCAGGGTGCGCAGAATGCGGCAGGCAATCGCGCCGCGGTTGGCAATCAGTAAGGTATCAAACATAAGCGGAACTCACAGGGTCGCGGGTCGTCCCGCAAAAATTCGATGTTCCCCTGAGGTCGTCCCCGGGGTGAACCGGCGCTTAAGGTTTGCGCGTCGGCGTACTGTTCAGGCGATCGGCGCGGACGGCGAAGAGCCGAAAGGCCAACAGGCGCCAGCGCTGCCAGCGGGTCAGTTCCATACCAGCACCTCGGCGGGCGTGGGGTTCCAGCCGTTGCAGGGATTGTTCAACTGCGGACAGTTGGAAATCAGCACCACGGCGCTGCACTCGGCGCGCAGCTCAACGTATTTCCCCGCCGCCGATATGCCGTCCTCAAAGGTCAGACCGCCTTCCGGGGTGACCGGGACGTTCATAAAAAAGTTGATGTTGGCGCCGATATCGCGCTTGTGCAGGCGACCATCGTGCAGGCAGGCGCAAAGGAAATTATCCCGGCAGCTGTGCATATAGCGTTTATCCTGGGCGTAGCGCACGGTGTTGCTCTCCTGGGCGCAGGCGCCGCCGAGGGTATCGTGGCGACCGCAGGTATCAGCAACGATGGTCAGCAGCGGATTGCCCAGATTGGAATAGAGCACGCTGCCGGTGGTCAGATAGGCATTGCCCTGGCGGCGCAGCGTGCGCTGCGGATCGTAGCGTTCGCGGGGGTTATCGGCGTTGTAAAACAGAGTATCGATGGCCTGGTTGCCTTCGAGGTCTAGCAGGCGCAGGGTTTGCCCTTTTTGTACCTCAAACAGCCAGGGTTCCCCTGCCGGGATCACATGGCGATAGACGGCATCTTCAGGACGACGGTTACTGGTGATAAGACGCATCGCAGCCTCCTTACAGGGCAAAAAGTTGGGTGTTGAGGAACGCGCGCTGGTTTTCATCGCGAGTAAAGAGCGCTTCCGCGGTCGCCTGCGCATCGTCGGCCTGGTACCAGCTGAGCTGAATCGGCCGCGGGGCGTATTCCGCGGCCGGGTCCTGGGGATGCGGCAGCGCGGTCAGTACCATGAGGACATCCATCGGCGCAAACAGCTCAACGTAATCTCCGGCGCGGCTGTTGCCGGGGATAAAGCGGAAACTGCCGTCCTCATCGACGGTCACTTTGCTGAAGAAGTTAACCACCATCAGCAGGTCTTCCAGGCCCAGATCCCACTTGCCCATCTCGACCAGCAGGTTATCGACGCCGTTGCGATAGAAGCCGTTGCGCAGCTCCTGGTAGCGTCCTGCGCCATATTTTTCACGCGTCTCATCGGCGTTGAGCACCCCGCCGAACGGGTCGTGCCAGCCGCAGCTGTCGGCAACGATCCCGGCCAGGACGCGCCCCATATCGGAGTAGAAACAGTGCCCGGCGGTCAGGCGCGCGGTATGCTGGCCCTTGAGGGTGTCCGGCAGATTCAGGCGCTCGCTCTTCTCGTGGGGATTAAGCATCATCATGCTGACGTTGGCCCCGCCGTCGATATCGGTCAGGCGCAGGATCTGACCTTTGCGCAAAATTAACGAGGTGTGCGCCCCGCCGGGGAGCCGCTCTTCGCGCAGGCTGGGGGAGGAGTGAAAAAGTGCGGTCATCAAACTATCTCCTTAATGCGTAAACGTTATTGTCGCTGCCGGTCGTCAGCTGCGACATCCGCGCTTCATTGAGCGGGATATCGTAGGTAATGCGCGCCCCCCAGGCGTTGGGCGCCTGCGGATCAATGCGCACTTTGTCGAAAACCAGCAGCCGGGTGCCAAGGTTGAAGCCTTCCGCAAGGTCGTGGGTGACCATAAAAACCGTCATCCGGGTTTCGCTCCATAGCTGGAGCAGCAGCCCGTGCATATCCTTGCGGATCCCAGGGTCCAGCGCGCCGAAGGGTTCATCGAGCAGCAGCACGCGCGGCTGCATCACGAACGCCTGGGCAATCGCCAGCCTCTGCTGCATCCCGCCGGAGAGCTGCGCCGGGTATTTATCCAGCGCGTGCCCCAGCCCGACTTTCTCCAGCATCCTCCGCGCCCGTTCGCGGGCGTCGCGTTTCCTGCCGGCAAACAGCCGGCCAAACAGCGGTGACGCCGGAAGTTCAAGACCTATGGCGACGTTATCCAGCACGTTGAGATGCGGGAAAACCGAATAACGCTGAAACACCACGCCGCGGCTGCGGTCCGGCTCCGCCGCCAGCGGCTGGCCGTCGAGGGTGATTTCGCCGCGAGTCGGCTTTTCCTGGCCGAGCAGCAGACGTAAAAAGGTTGATTTGCCGCAGCCGGACGCGCCGACCATCGAACAGAACTCGCCCTCTTTCACCTGCAAATTGATGCGCTCCAGCACCACGTGATCGCCATACTCCTGCCAGATATTTTTGATGTCGATAAAACTCATGCCCGACCTCCTTCCGCCCACGGGAAACAGGCTTTGTGCAGCTGGCGCAGAGCCAGATCCATCAGCCACGCCAGCAGCGTTATCCAGATGACGTAAGGAATAATCACGTCCATCGCCATATAGCGGCGAACGAGGAATATGCGATAGCCGAGCCCGGCGGTGGCGGAGATGGCCTCGGCGGAGATCAAAAATAGCCACGCGGAGCCCAGCAGCAGGCGCAGGGAGGTGATCAGCCGCGATAGCAGCTGCGGCAGCACCACCCGCAGCACCACCGTCCAGCTATTGGCGCCGAGGGTTTGCGCTTTGATAAACAGCTCCGCCGGGATTTCCCGCGCCCGCTGTTCAAGGTCGCGCGCCAGCATCGGCGTAATGCCGATGACGATGAGCATCACTTTTGACAGCTCATCCAGGCCGAAGACAATAAACAGCACCGGCAGGATCGCCAGCGGCGGGATCATCGATACCACGGTCATCAGCGGCGACAGCGCCGCGCGGTACATCGGGAACACGCCGGCGGCGATGCCGATGCCCAGGCCAATCAGCGAAGAGAACGCCAGGCCAATCAGCAGGCGGCCCAGGCTAATCAGCGTATCGGCCCACAGCAGATACTCACCACTGCGTTTATCCGGCGTGAACGCCATCCGGTCAATGGCCGCGATCATCTGCGACAGGCCGGGCAGCAGCTTATCCTGCGGATTGGCTTCCAGCCGCACCGCCGAACCGATAAACCAGGCGGCGACCAGCAGGACAAAGGGCAACAGCATCAGCGTCAGGCGCATACCCTGCCGGGGATAGCGGTTAATGTGGCGCATGGCGTGGACTCCCGGAGTCAATCATTACAGCTTGCCCGCCGCGGCCAGCTTCAGATAGCTGTCGTCAAAGCGCAGCTTGCTGTTCGCGGTATCGCCGACGGTGACGCCGCCGGGGAAGGTCATGCCGATAAAGTCGGCGCTCTGCGCGCCCTCGCCCAGCAGCCCTTTATCAAAGGAGAACTGCGCCACCCGCTGCATGGTTTTGGCCAGCTCCGGCGAGGAGATAAACGTCAGGGTGTCGGCAGGCGTCCAGAACAGATGGGTCGTTTTTAGCTGCGCCTGGTAACCGGCGAGATCGGTGCCGGAGTCGGCGGCCATCGCGTTTAGCGCCTCGGTATCGCCGGCCCGCATTTTGGTCATCATCTCGAACCAGGCGCCGGTCAGGGCTTTGCCCAGCGCCGGGTTATCTTTCAGCGTCTGAGTATTCACCACCATCATGTCGATCAGCTCGCCGGGAACCTGCGAAGAGCTAAAGACTTCCGTGGTTTGCGGCGTCTTTTTGATAACCGAAAGCTGCGGATTCCAGGCCACCGCCGCGCGTACGCCGCTGGTGCCAAAGGCCGAGACGATATCCGCATCCGAGGTATTGACCACTTTGACGTCTTTTTCCTGCAGTCCGGCTTTTTCCAGGCCGCGAACCAGCAGGTAGTGCGATACCGAAAGCTCCGGGAGATACACCGCCATCCCTTTCAGATCGCTGAGCTTTTTATTCCCCCCCTTCAGTACCACGCCGTCGTTGCCGTCGGAGTAGCTGCCGGTAATCAGCGCCGTCGTGTCAACGCCGCCCGCCGCCGGAATGGTCAGGGCATCCATGTTGGTCATGGTGCAGCCGTCAAACTGGCCCGCGGTATACTGGTTGATGGACTCGATGTAGTCGTTTAGCTGAACGATATTGATTTTGATGCCGTATTTACTGGCCCACTTATCGATGATTTTTTCGTTGCTGATGGTGCCCCAGGGCATCCATCCGGCGTAGATAGTCCAGCAGACGTTGAACTCTTTTTTGACGGCGGCAAACGATGGGACGCTGGCCAGCAGCGCCAGCGACAGAATTAGAGAGCGGAGGAGCGGCGGTGTCTTCATGGTGGACCTCTGGTTAGCACGGGAAACGGGGGCAGCGCGACACCCAACGGTGCTGCTGTCTCCCGGGCTTTTGTCCCGCCGTGTAACCTCGCAGAGGTCGCCAGCTCTCGGACCAGACGTTCACCTGAGTGAACCGGAACCCTAGCCAGCTATTGTGTTATCTCAATTGTCTGTTGCGCTGCCTTCTGACGAGGAGTTTGCAAGGTCTATGCCAGGCGCGCAGAGCACGTAAACTCAGCCATGCGACGACAGGCGTCGCCGCGATTCCCAATTATGGGGAGTGATGATGGGGCATTGCATGGATTTGGTGCGCTCGCCGTGAAGGAGGAGCGCGGTCGGGATAATACTAACGCGCTTTTTCGCTGACCGTCATAGTGAACCGCGTGACCGCATCCCCGGCGTTAGCGTAGCTATGCGGGGCGTCGGTGCGCGCCACGGCGGAATCTCCGGCGACAATTACATAGCTCGCGTCGTTGACCGTCAGGGTTAAGGCGCCCTCGGTCACGAAAAGCAGTTCTGTCGTGCCATCGCCGTGCCCCGGCGAGGTAAAAATCTCACCGGGATAGAGACTCCATTGCCAGAGCTCCACCATATCCGGTCCGCTGGTACCGGCAAGCAGCCGTGCATGACCGCCCCGCTCGCCCTGCCATAGGGTGGGAATATCGCTTGCGGCCATCACCTTGACCGGCGGCGCGGCGGCGACGTTGACAAAATCGGCCACGGATACGCCCAGCGCCGAGGCCAGACGGCACAACAGCGCGATGCTCGGATTGGCCCGGCAGGCTTCAATGTCTACCAGCATGCCTTTACTGACCCCCGCGCGTCGCGACAGCTCATCAAGGGAGATCTTCTTTTCCGCCCGGTAGCGTTTAAGGCGCGCCGCAACGGCTTCATTGATCATGGCGGCATCGGCGCCCGCATCGGTCGTTATATTGACTTTATTGGTCATCGGTCGATATTATGCTTTAAAATGGTCGTTACAGGATTATCCAATGAATAGCGTATTACCGTCAATCAGCCCGCAGGTCTCCGCGCTGGCCCCCGGCTTTCGCGCCCTGAGCATTGATGTTGTTTCCGCCGCCGTACGCGCTCCCCAGGTCGGGTCCGATGCGCTCCGCTCCGCCTGCAAAGCGGTTCTCGCCGGCGAGCCGCAGTGGGCGGAGGCGCACCTGCAGGCCTGGAGCGAAGTATTCCGCGCCTTTGGCGCAAAACCTAAAAGGACCCCCTGCTCGGCTGAAGCCTTGCGCAAACGGGTGCTGCGCGATGGCGAGATGGCCGCGCTCGATCCTATCGTCGATCTCTATAACGCGGTAAGCCTGCGCTACGCCGTGCCGGTCGGCGGCGAAAACCTGGCGGCGTATGTTGGCGTGCCGCAGCTCAAGATCGCGGACGGCAGCGAGCCGTTCGATACCGTTAAAGAAGGACAGACGGTCGACGAATACCCCGACGCGGGAGAAGTGGTCTGGGGCGACGATCGCGGCGTGACCTGCCGACGCTGGAACTGGAGGCAGGGAGTCCGTACTCGCCTGAGCGTGGAGAGTCCGCGGATGTGGTTTATTCTTGAAAGCCTGCCGGAAATGCCGCTTAGCGCGCTGCAGGAGGCGGGAGAGATGCTGTGCAACGGTCTGCTGGAGATGATGCCGGAAGCCACGATCCGCTCGCGGCTGATTGGCCAGGGGGCTTAATCCCCTTCCGCTGCGCCCGGCAGCGCTATGCTACCGGGCAGAGCGATTACTTCCGCGCTTCGAAGGCAATTTTCACCGCCATCCCCGCCAGTACCGTCGCCATCAGCCAGCGCTGAAACTGCTGCCACAACGGGCGCCCCGCGAGAAACAGCGACACCTGCCCGGCCATCATCACAATCAGCGCGTTAACCGCCACGCTAATTATCGCCTGGGTAAATCCCAGTACCAGCGACTGCGCAAGGATGCTGCCGTGTCCGGGAGAGATAAACTGCGGCAGCAATGAGAGGTACATAATAGCGATTTTAGGGTTCGCCAGATTAGTGATAAAGCCCATCAAAAACAGCTTACGGCCGCTATCGGCGGGCAGATCCCGCACCGCAAAAACCGAGCGCCCGCCGGGCCTCACCGCCTGCCAGGCCAGATAAAGCAGATAGACAACGCCGCTGATGCGCAAGACGTCATAAGCATAGGGCACGGCGAAGATCAGCGCGGTAATACCGAACGCCGCGCACAGCATATAAAAGACAAACCCCAGCGCCACCCCGCCGAGGGAGACCAGCCCGGCCCTTCTTCCCTGGCAAAGTGAGCGCGAAATCAGATAGATCATATTCGGCCCCGGGGTCAGCACCAGGCCAAGGGCCACCAGAGCGAAGGTCAGCAGCGACGAAATCTCAGGCATAGCGTATCTCCATACAGTGAAGTGACGCCCAGGCGCGCGGCGGCGGCAACCATGCTCCCCGACAGTGATCTGTCTAAAGCGCCAGTCACATGGTGACGAACAGTATGGCCGCGGTTGGCGATGCGCGACAACTCACCTGAACAGGTGGGCGGTCTATCGCTTCTCTGCGGCTTTTGCCGCCGTGCCGGAGCGATAAATAAAGAACAGCGCCAGCCCCAGACAAACGATCGCCCCCAGCCGCCCCGGCGAAAAGGTAATGGCGTCATTACCCAGCCAGCCAAAGTTATCGATTAGCAAGCTCATGGCCAGTTGGCCAAAAATCACCGCCACCGTGGCCGCCGCGGTACCAATACGCTGCACCGCCACCACCATAATCACGATATAGGGGACGCCGCAAAATGCCCCCAGCAGCTGCCATTTCGGCACATCCAGCAGCGTCGTCGTCTGGTGGGGCGCAAAGTAGAAAATCAGCAGCGCGGTGATCAACGCGCCCACGGAGAAAGTGAGAAACGCGCTACGAAATACGCCTACCTGACTGCCCAAACGACCGTTAATCGCCGCCTGCATGCTCAACATCGCGCCGCCGGCCAGCGCCAGCAAAATCATTATGCTACTCATCTTAACTCCTCAGCTTGTGGCGATCAGAATCAGGGCGACGACGATAAACAGCAGCGCGATAAGCCGCCGACCGTCGATTTTACGTTTTGGCGAACCAAACAGGCCGTAATGGTCAATCAACAGGCTTTTGCAGACCTGGCCGGCAAGAATGCCGATCATCGTCATGGCGATACCGATAACCGGCACGGCGATGGTTAAGATGACGACATAGATGGGGCCCAGGATGCCCCCGGTAAGCTGCCAGCCCGGCAAAGAGAAGAACGAGGGGCTTTGTCTCTGGCCAAACAGCAGCATCAGCAGAAACGTCAGCGCGCTGCCGACGCTGAAAATGCTGAAGGTGGCCCACAGGTCCCCTACCTGACCGGCCAGCGGCCCGAGTAGTCCGGCTTCCACGGATAATCCCATGCCGCCGGCAATCACAAGAAAAATCAGTAATAACTGCATCGTTGATATCCGATTATTAATGAGGTGTCAGAGCATAAAACAGCGGAGTGATGTGAAAAACGATACAATCAAGGAAACACTTTTGCGGATATTGCATTAATGAGCGATGCGGGTAATGTGAATTTTCGGGCGCTGCAGCTGTTTATCGCCGTTTACGACAGCCAGAGCTTTTCCACAGTGGCGCGACGAGAAGGCGTTTCTCCCTCAATGGTATCGCGCACCATTCACCAGCTTGAGGACGCGCTCGGCCAGCAGCTGTTTTATCGTAATACCCGGGCCGTGGTGCCTACCGAAGCAGGACGCCTGTTTGCCGCTCATGCCAGAGGCATCAGCGAACAGTTCAGCGCCGCGCGACGCGATTTGCAGGACCGGAGCCTTGAGCCGGGCGGGCTGGTGCGCATCAACGCCCCGGTCTATTTTGGCCAGCGCCATATCGCGCCCTGGCTGCCGGGGCTAACGGCGCGCTATCCGCAGATGCAGATTGAGCTGGCGCTGACCGATGATTTCATCGATCCGCACCGCGATGCGACCGATGTGATTTTTCGCATCGGTAGCCTGCCGGATTCCAGCGTTCACGCCAGGGTACTGGGTATGCAGCATCACTATCTGGTCGCCGCTCCGGCGTATCTGCAACGCCGCGGCATTCCGGAGACGCCGGAAGATCTTCGCCAGCACAGCACGCTGGTCTACAGCGGCTCAAACGGGCCCAACCGCTGGCTGTTCCGTCTTGCGCAAGGGGAATGGGTGCACTATCCGCAAACGCCGCAGCTCACTTCAAATAACGCCGATGCGCTGCTGACCGCTGCGCTGGGGGGGATGGGGATGGTCCTCTTTCCCGACTGGATGGTTAATGAAGCGACTGGAGAAGGAAAGCTGATTAAGCTGATGCCCCGCTACGCTGCGGCAATCGGCAATACCCCCTCGCCGGTCTCGGCGATTTACCCTCACGCCCGGCATCCGTCACTTAACGTACGGGCGGTAATTGACTATTTTATCGACGTTTTTGGTACGCCTTTATACTGGCAGCGCTAAGCTTGTTTACGCACTAAAATTGTCATAACGCAAATAATGGGGTCTTCGCTGGCGGAGATGATGCCTTAACGATTCCTTTACGCTGATGTTACGACTATGGTGGTGAGGTCATTGTTGAAAACCAGCCCTTCAACAATGATATATATTCGGTTTTTACAAGAGCATTGAACGGAAATAACTATTAAATCCGTAGACTCATTCAAATATCGCTTATTGGTAGCAGTGTATATCGTAATGGCATTCACAAAAGCAAACGGAGCCTGATATGAGCACGTCAAACGATCCTTCGAATACCCCGTCGGCAGGGAAATGCCCTTTCCACGCCGAAACGTCGACGCCCACGCAGAGCGCGGGCGGTGGCACCGGCAACCGCGACTGGTGGCCTAATCAACTACGTGTGGATCTGCTGAATCAGCACTCCAATCGTTCAAACCCGCTGGGCGAAAACTTTAACTACCGCGAAGAGTTTAAGAAACTCGACTATTCGGCCCTGAAAGCCGATCTGCGCGCCCTGCTCACCGACTCTCAGGAGTGGTGGCCGGCGGACTGGGGTAGCTATATCGGGCTGTTTATTCGTATGGCATGGCACGGCGCCGGTACCTATCGTACCGTTGACGGTCGCGGCGGCGCGGGCCGCGGGCAGCAGCGTTTCGCTCCGCTCAACTCCTGGCCGGATAACGTCAGCCTCGACAAAGCCCGTCGCCTGCTGTGGCCGGTCAAACAGAAATACGGCCAGAAAATCTCCTGGGCTGACCTTTATATGCTCGCGGGCAACGTGGCGCTGGAAAACGCCGGTTTCCGCACGTTTGGCTTCGGGGCCGGTCGTGAAGACGTATGGGAACCGGATCTGGACGTTGACTGGGGTAATGAAACCGAATGGCTGGCCCATCGTCATCCGGAAAGCCTGAATCAGCAGGCGATCGGCGCCACCGAAATGGGGCTGATTTACGTCAACCCTGAAGGCCCTAACGCCAGCGGCGACCCGCTCTCCGCGGCCTCCGCAATTCGCGCGACATTCGGCAATATGGCGATGAATGATGAAGAGATCGTCGCGCTGATCGCCGGCGGCCATACGCTGGGCAAAACCCACGGTTCCGCGGTGACCAGCCACGTTGGCGCAGAGCCGGAAGCGGCGCCGATCGAAGCGCAGGGCCTCGGCTGGGCGAACAGCTACGGCAGCGGCGCTGGCGCCGATGCGATCACCTCCGGTCTGGAAGTGGTGTGGACGCAAACGCCAACCCAGTGGAGCAACTACTTCTTCGAAAACCTGTACAAATATGAGTGGGTGCAGACCCGCAGCCCGGCAGGCGCGATTCAGTTCGAAGCGAAAGACGCCCCTGAAATCATTCCTGACCCGTTTAACCCAGAGAAAAAACGCAAGCCGACCATGCTGGTCACCGACCTGACGCTGCGCTTTGACCCGGAATTCGACAAGATTTCCCGCCGCTTCCTGAACGACCCGCAGGCCTTTAACGAAGCTTTCGCCCGCGCGTGGTTTAAACTGATCCACCGCGATATGGGGCCGAAGTCCCGCTACATGGGCCCGGAAGTGCCGAAAGAAGATCTGATCTGGCAAGACCCGCTACCGGCGGCGATCCACGCCCCGACCGCAGAGGATATCGCGACGCTGAAAACCGCCATTGCCGACGCCGGCCTTTCGGTCAGCGAGCTGGTTTCCGTGGCCTGGGCATCCGCATCCACCTTCCGCGGCGGCGATAAACGCGGCGGCGCCAACGGCGCGCGTCTGGCGCTCGAGCCGCAGAAATCGTGGCCGGTCAACGCCATCGCCTCCCGCGTGCTGCCGACCCTGCAGGCGATTCAGCAGGCATCCGGTAAAGCGTCGCTGGCCGATATCATCGTCCTCGCCGGCGTGGTGGGCATTGAGCAGGCTGCCGCGGCGGCAGGTGTTCAGGTCAGCGTACCCTTCGCCCCTGGCCGCGTCGATGCGCGTCAGGATCAGACCGATGTCGAAGCGATGGATCTGCTGCAGCCGCTGGCCGATGGTTTCCGCAACTATCGCCGCGTGGGCGGCGGCATCTCCACCGAAACGCTGCTGATTGATAAAGCGCAGCAGTTAACGCTGACGGCGCCGGAAATGACGGTCCTGGTAGGCGGTCTGCGCGTGCTGGGCGCTAACTTTGACGGCAGCCGCCACGGCGTATTTACCGACCGCGTTGGCGTATTGAGCAACGATTTCTTCGCTAACCTGCTCGATATGGGTACCGTCTGGAAAGCCGCTGACGAGCACGCTGAGCTGTTTATCGGCCGCGATCGTAAGAGCGGCGAAGAGAAATACACCGCGACCCGCGTCGATCTGGTGTTTGGCTCCAACTCCGTCCTGCGCGCCCTGGCCGAAGTGTATGCCTGCAGCGATGCGCGGCAGAAGTTCGTCAGCGACTTTGTCGCCGCCTGGACCAAGGTGATGAACCTCGACCGCTTCGATCTGTAATCTTTTCTCCGGCAGAAATGCTCATCCCGGGCCAGTGGCCCGGGATCCTCTTATCTAATCCAGATAGTCAGCAAAATAATGATGGCCGCAATCAGCGCCGCATGAATAAAGACTTTGTCCAGCGAACCTTTGCGCATCGCGCCCCCTTATTCAGAACAGGATTTGCCAGATAGCCAACAGCAGCACCAGCAGACCCATCAGGAAAAATATCAGCGCGATGATAGTGTCCGGAGAACGATTCATCTCTGCGCCTCCTTATTATCAGAACCACTGACCGAAACGTTTGATATAGAAACGCTTCATGCCCTGCGCGACCACGCAGTAGCTGAGCAGCGTCGCGACCAGCCACGGGAAGTAGCTCAGCGGCAGCGGCTCCAGCCCGACCATCGCTCCCAGCGGAGAGAACGGAATGTAGATGCCCATCGCCATAATCAATGCGGTGGTGAGCAGCACCGGCAGCGTCGCGCGGCTCTGGATAAACGGAATTTTCTGCGTTCTCAGCATATGTACGACCAGCGTCTGCGACAGCAGTCCTTCAATAAACCATCCGGACTGAAACAGCGCCTGGGCTTCGACGTTGTTCGCCGCGAACACGTACCACATCAGCGCGAAGGTGGTGATATCAAAAATGGACGACGTCGGGCCAATCCACAGCATAAAGCGGCCGATGTTTTTCGCATCCCACTTGCGCGGTTTGCGCAGGAACTCTTTGTCCATCTTGTCCCACGGCAGCGAGAGCTGGGAGAGATCGTACATCAGGTTCTGGATCAGCAGATGAATCGCCAGCATCGGCAGGAACGGAATAAACGCGCTGGCCACCAGTACCGAAAAGACGTTGCCGAAGTTAGAGCTGGCGGTCATATTCAGATACTTGATGATGTTGCCGAAGGTCTCACGCCCTTTGATCACCCCTTCTTCCAGCACCATCAAATCCTTTTCCAGCAGGATAATATCGGATGCCTCTTTGGCGATATCCGCCGCGCTGTCAACCGAAATACCGACGTCCGCATCGCGCAGCGCCGGCGCATCGTTGATGCCATCGCCGAGGAAGCCGACGGTGTGGCCGTTTTTCTGCAGCGTTTTCAGGATCCGCGACTTCTGCAGCGGCGTCAGTTTGGCGAACACCGCGCGCGTTTCCACTTCGCGCTCCAGTTCGTTATCCGTCATCGCCTCAATCTGCGGCCCGGTCAGGATACCGTGGGCATCGATGCCCACTTCCAGGCAAATCCGCGCCGTGACGACCGGGTTATCGCCGGTTAACACTTTCACTGCCACCCCGTTGTCGCGCAGCGCGGTAATCGCTTTTCCCGCGCTCTCTTTCGGCGGGTCGAGGAAGGTCAGCATTCCTTCGACCGTTAGCCCCTGCTCATCGTCGGCGCACAGCGGGGCTGTCAGAGCGGAATCATCCAGCTTGCGGGTCGCAACCAGCAGCACGCGGAAGCCCTGGGCATTGTAATCCTGCGTTTTGGCTAACAGCAGATCGCGTCGGGTGTCATCCAGCGCAACCACGCGGTCGCCTTCGCGAAGATGCGTGGCCACCGTCAGCATCTCTTCGACCGCGCCTTTGCAGATCAGGCTTTTATCGCCGTGGCGGACATCTTCCACCGACACCGACACCCGACGGCGAACAAAATCAAACGGCAGTTCATCAAGCTTCACGAAGCGCTCTTTGGTCGCTGGCGCAATCCGCCCCTCGCCAAAGCGCAGCACCGCCCGGTCCATCAGATTACGCGCCCCGCTCTGGCTGCTGCTGTTAAGCCACGCCAGCGTCAGCACCCGGTCGCTCTCGCTGCCGCTGACGTCAAGATGATGCTCAAGAATGATATTGTCCTGGGTCAGCGTGCCGGTTTTATCGGTGCACAGCACGTCCATGGCGCCGAAGTTCTGAATCGCGTTCAGCCGCTTGACGATCACTTTGCGCCGCGACATGGCGATAGCGCCTTTCGCCAGGTTTGAGCTGACGATCATCGGCAGCATTTCCGGCGTCAGGCCGACGGCGACCGCGAGAGCAAACAGCGATGCTTCAACCCAGTCGCCTTTGCTGAAACCGTTAATCAGCAGCACAATCGGCACCATCACCAGCATAAAGCGGATCAGCAGCCAGCTGACGCTGTTTACTCCGCGATCGAACGCCGTCTGGGTACGCGTGCCGACAATAGACTTCGCCAGCGAACCAAACCAGGTGCGGTTTCCGGTGGCCACCACCACCGCCTGCGCCCTGCCGCTGGTGACGTTGGTGCCCATCAGACAGATATTGCCCATCTCCAGCAGACTCTTGTCCTTGTTCGGCTCGGGCAGCCTGTCGCACCCTTTGCCGGACACGCTGGCCAGAACATCATACTTTTCAACCGGCAGCGATTCACCGCTGAGTATCGACTGGCTAACGAACAGGTCGCGGGACTCCAGCAGGCGGACATCCGCCGGAACCAGATCCCCCGCCGCCAGGAAGATGATGTCACCGGGCACCAGCTCCTCAATGGCAATTTCCTCCTGCGTCGGCCCCATGTTACCCGGACCGCGACGCAGCACCGTCGCCGTGGTGCGGACCATTGATTTCAGCGCCTGCGCCGCTTTGTTAGTGCGAAACTCCTGCCAGAAACGCAATAACCCGCTCAGGCTGACCATCGTGACGATAATGATAATCCCGGTCAGATCGGTCTCTTCGCCGTTACGCAGCGGCAGCCAGTAATCGGTCACGAAGCTGACGGCGGCCAGCGCCATCAGGACATAGATAAACGGGTTATTGAATGCCTGCAAAAGCTGAATTAGCGCCGGCGGCGCCTGCTCATGCGCAACCTCATTGCGGCCGTATTCATCCAGCCGTTCAAGGGCATCTTCGGTGGTGAGCCCCTGGCGGCTGCTGTTGAGCCGCGCCAGCGTATGATCCGGGCTGTTAAATGCCTCGGTTTCAATGGCGAAGCTTTTTTTATGCTGCTTATCATTTTCTGACGCAGACCGGTTGAGTTTCCGGTTTTCTATTTTCATGTCAGTCATGATTTATCCTCAAATTAAAAACGTGGTTATCCCTGCATAATTGGCTTATGCATAATTTATTTTTACGCTATTAAACGCTTCTTACTTTAATTGCCTGGGAACATTCATCATTCCCTCCTTATGCAAACTCTTGCCCGAAGGTTAACTTCCCTCAATGGCCCAGCGGACTGACGTAATATTTTCGTGACCGCCAATTTTTTCCATAATAAGGTCTCGCGCCTTGCGATAATCGGCATTGCCGACCAGCTCGATGCGAATTTCTTTATGCCCTTGTTCTTGCGCGGTTATGGATGCCAGCCCCAACAGGCTGAGCCTCATCTCTTTGCTGATAGCGAGTAGTTGCTGACGAATCGCGTTTTCATGTTCGCTATGACAGATAATATTCAGGACATAGCATTTCTCTTCTTCTGTCGCGCCGGGAATATGATTAATTCGCTGCGCCGCTTCGCGCAGTAAAATATTCGCGCAGAGGATGATCAGCGTTGCCGCCGCGGCTTGCCAGAACTGGCCTAACCCGCACAGGACGCCAATCGCCGCCGAGCACCACAGCGTGGCGGCGGTATTAAGGCCGCGCACGTTCATGCCTTCGCGCATGATAACGCCCGCGCCGAGGAAGCCAATCCCGGAGACCACCTGCGCCGCAATACGGCCCGGGCTATCCGGGGAAGCGGCAACGGAGCTGAGAATAAACACCGCCGCGCCGGTGGCGACCAGCGCATTAGTGCGCAGGCCGGCCATCCGCTGCCGCCACTGTCTTTCGGCGCCAATCAGCGCGCCCAACAGCATCGCGGCGAGTAAATTTGCGATATAAGGAAACATCAACATAGTTTCCTCCATTTTTGCTGGAAGAATTAACTATGTGCTTTATTAAGCACACGACAAATTGTCGCCGGAGAGGCGATTAACGTCGCGTTGACGGTGGAGGGAATAATGTATTTTTAAACAGGAACATGACGATTATCCTCGCAGCCTGGCTGCGTTATTTTTTATGGGATGCAATCGTCTGGATCAGGAGGATTGCTGCCCGCCGGTTGGCAAGCAGCGCAGAAAAAATAGCGTCAGCTTGCCTTGATGTTTAAGTAAGGGTGACTGTCCAACATATTTCTCCTGTATGAATTTGTGCTCATTATAGTCATTCAATTATTTGAGTAAAGGTAAAATCTCGCTTTAGTGACGATTTGTTTAGAATGACCTTAATGCGCTAAATCGGTGCTGATAAAACTAACCCCGGCACTAACCGGGGTTAATTCACTAATCAAAAACGCCATTAATTATCGACGTCACGATCGCCGTACTTAGCGCGATCAGCACTAAATCCTGACCCACCACCCGCCATTCATAGCCTGGATAGTAAGGCAGTTCATTGAGCATCGATGCCGGAACCGCTTTTTTGGCAATCCCCGGAGGTAATGGTTTGCCGCGAGCCAGGTTTTTGGCGATTCCCGGCGGCAGCGACTGGTAGCCGGTTAAACCGTAGTTTACCGCCAGCGAACGCGCTCTGGAAAAGCTGATATCGGCAGAGACATGATCGGGTTTGCCGTAATTTTTTCTCTGCCCCTGATTACCCTGTTTGTGACCCTGATTGCCCTTGTCTGCGTTGTTTTTACCGCTATTGCCGTTGTTGCCATGGTTACCGCTATTACCATGGCTACTGCCGCCGTTGCCGTTGCCGTTGCCAGGATTGGCGAAGACCGGCGTTGCCATCATTGACAGCGAAAGCGCCGCCGCCAGCGCTGCCTGTAGGACTTTCTTACTGGACATGATTTTTTTCCTGAGTGGTCGTACTCGCTTTGAATGTAGGTGAATAACCAGAGCGCAACAATCTCTCGTTATCTTAAATTTAATCCAGATCAAACTCAGCGGTGTGATGGTGAATTCCTTCAGGCTGCGGGCGGATGAAGCGCTAAAACCAGCATACAACTCTACTCGGATAGCATTGTCGCTATTTTATTCTGCAAATGCAATTTCACCGATGTGATTAAAAATTTAAAACCATTAACAATCAAATAACATTAGCAGGCAAACATTTTATCTGAGGAAAATAACAATATGTCTACCACCCAGGTTCTGGGCGACGCCGCGTTCGCCTCCCCAGGACATCCGCACTCCAGTCTGACCGCCCGCATCGATGCGCTGCCCGCTTCCGTTGGCCTGTGGTCTTTTATCACCCTCCTGGCGCTGGGCGGCTTCTTCGAGCTGTACGATCTTTTTCAGACCGGCTATATCAGCACCGGGCTGCTGGCAGAGAATATTTTCCATACCGGCGAACAGGGTATCTTCGGCATTTCCGACCAGGCCGCCTTCGCCTCGTCCACCTTTATGGGGCTGTTTATTGGCGCCAGCCTGCTTGCGCCGCTGGCGGATAAACTGGGCCGCCGCCTGACGTTTATGTTCGCCCTTGCCTGGTATGGCGTATTTTCGCTGATGATGGCCCTGCAAAGCAGCGCCGAAGGAGTTATCTTCTGCCGCTTTCTGGTGGGCGTCGGTCTCGGCATTGAGCTGGTAACGATCGACACTTATTTAAGCGAATGGGTACCGACGCATCTGCGCAATAAAGCCTTTGCTTTCGCCTTCTTTATTCAGTTTTTATCGGTTCCCGCCGTGGCGCTGATGTCGTGGATGCTGGTGCCGATCGCCCTTTTCGGCCTGACCGGCTGGCGCTGGGTGATTATCTTCGGCGCGCTCTGTTCGCTGATCATCTGGGTTATCCGCAAGAAGCTGCCGGAGTCGGCGCGCTGGCTGGAGGAAAAAGGTCGCCACGAGGAAGCCCACAAGGTGATGTGCGAAATGGAACAGCGCTGCGGCGTTTCTCCCTCGCCGCGCCACCGGATTGAGATGCAACATAACCGCCGCAGGCTGGGAAGCTTTAAAGCGATCTGGGCGCCGCAGTACCGCAAACGCACGATCATGCTGATGGTGATGAACTTCTTCCAGGCCATTGGCTTCTTTGGCTTCGGCAACTGGCTGCCCGCCCTGCTTTCCGGTCAGGGGGCGAGCATTACCCACAGCCTGCTGTACGCGTTCTTTATTACCCTCGCCTATCCGATTGGCTGCCTGTTCTGCACCCGCTTCGTCCATCGTTTTGAAAATAAATGGCAAATTGTGCTTTCGGCGCTGATGACGGTGGTGTTTGGCACCCTGTTTGCCCTACAGAACAGTCCGGTGCTGCTGGTGATTTGCGGGTTTATGATCACCTGGTCAAACGCCTGGCTGACCATTAGCTATCACGCCTACCAGGCGGAGGTCTTCCCGACCCACATTCGCGCGCGGGCGGTTGGCTTCTGCTACTCCTTTAGCCGGCTGTCAACGGCGATCACCAGCATTTTGATCGGCGTTATTTTGCAATACGCCGGAACCCCAGGGGTGATTAGCTTTATCGTCGCCAGCATGCTGATGGTGATGCTGTCGGTGGGTATCTTTGGTCCGAAAACCCGCGGGATCAGCCTGGAGAATATTTGACGCTAGCCGCCGCCGGGTTAGCCGGCGGCGCGCGTGGCTAATCTTTTCTCCTGAACCCGCAGCAGCCACGGCAGCGGCAATGCGCTCAGGGCGCAGAGCAGCAATATCCCCTGCATCGCCCGTTCGCCGCCCCCGTCAACCGAGAGCAACCACGACGAAAGCAGAAAGGCCGCCGCCGTGCTTAATGACATCAGGGTATTCTGTAAAAGCGTAAACCCGGCCCTGGCGCTATCCGCTGGAAAACGCATCGCCACCGCCGATGAGGCCACCAGGCGGCAGTAGGCGGCAGCCAGAAACAGCAGCATAAACAGTGCGCCGCCGTGGTTGAAGATAAAAGCAATGCTCAGGCTCAGTATAAACAGCAGACTGCCCAGCAGGCTGATGCGGTAGCCGCTATAACGCTGACACAGCCTGCCGGTCAATTTAGTGGCGCACAGCCCTGCCGCTCCGCCGGCGAAAAAGAGCCACGGCAATTCGTCGCCGCTGGCCCCCAGCTTAGTCGTAAGTAGCGGTACCAACAGCGGAATGATTAACATTGGACTGAACTGCGCGAGGGCGTTGCCGGAGGCATGAAACAGCAGCGAGGATGACCATCGCAAGCCCGCCTGAGGACTCGCCTCGATGGACTGTTCCGGCAGCGCAAGGACTATCAGCGGTAAAGCGATTATACAGAGTCCGCCGATCGTCGCGGGGGCACTCTGCCAGCCGATTTTTTCACTGAGAAATAGCATCGTCGGCATGCCGACAATGCTGACCAGCGAGAATGCGGCAATCGTTGAGGCCAATGCCCGAGGGCGCAGCTGCGGCGGCATAATGTTGACCAGCAGACTACTGGCCACGCCCATCGTGGTCCCGCCGACCACCCCGGCAAGGAAACGCCAGAATAACAATACGTCAAAACGGGTGGTGGTTAGCGTCATCGCCGTTAATCCCCCCAACAGGGCCATGTTGCAGAGCAAGAAACGCCTTGGTTTAAGCTGACCGACCCATCGCCATACGCCGATCCCCGAAATGACTGAAGCCAGCGTATAGATACCGGTGACGTAACCCGCCTGGCTTACCGGGACCTGAAACGTCGGCGCCATCCAGGTAAATAAGGGATTAAAAATCATATATTCAAGCGCGTTGATGAACTGAACGAAAGCGATAATCAACGTTGCGCGTACCAGATAACCGGGCATGTAAAGCTCCTTACAATGGAATGCGCAGAGTCTAGCCGCTGGTAAATCCGCGCATAAGCCGGTAAAAGTGGCGTTGTTAATTATCAAAATCGGGATAATCAAGAGTGAAAAGAGTGGATCTTAACGCGCTGCGGGTCTTCGTCACCGTGGCGGAAAATGGCTCATTCAGCGCCGGAGCAAAAGCGCTGCAGATGCCCTCATCGAACGTAAGCCGACAGATTTCACAGCTTGAGGAGAGCCTTCAGCTGCGTTTGATACAGCGCAGTACCCGGCATATGAAGCTGACCTCTGCCGGGCAGACGCTGCTCGCCAGTATGCGGCCGCTGCTGGAGCAACTTGCCGCGACGGAAGCCGAGCTGACTCAGCAGCAGGCCGAACCCGAAGGGCCGCTGCGTCTGTGCCTGCCGAACGAGATTGGCCCCTCGCTGTTTGCGCCGCTCATGGCGCAATTCGCCCTGCGCTACCCGAAAATAACCGTGAGCTGTACCACGAATCTGGCGGGCACGGAGGTGTTAAAAGAGGATGTGGATATTGCGGTGATCATCACCCGCGGCAAAATGGAAGACGCCAGCGTGATTGCGCGCCCGCTCTTTTTGTTTCCCTGCTGCGTGGTCGCTTCTCCGCAGCTGATTGCCAGAACGGGTATGCCGACAAACAGCGAGCAATTAACCACGCTGCCCTGTATTACCACCGTTAGCGCCCTGGCGGGGCAAGCCTGGCAGTTCGCCGCGGCGGACGGTAGCTTCAAAAAGGTTAGCGTCAACGGCCACTATCGCGTCAACAGTGGCGAAATGGCCCTGCACGCCGCGCTTGCCGGCGTCGGCTTCGCGATTCTGGGGGAGAAACCCTGCCGCCCGTTTATCGAACGCGGTGAACTCCAGGAAGTCACGCTGGAGCTGCCGCCGGCGCCGTTACAGCTCTCCGCCCTCTATCGTGAGCGCCACTTTATGCCCGCCAGAACGCGCGTCTGGCTTGAATTTATCCAGTCGCAGATGGCCGACGTTCGCTAAAAATCACCTGCGCATCGGTAAAACATTTTTCCGCCAGCGACGACACCGGCTCTTTATTACGCATGATCAGCGCCAGCGTCGAGTCGACCTCCGTCTCGGCGATTGGTCTGATGTCGAGATTATCGCTCAGCGCTTCCAGACCGTTGTTCAGCGGCATAATCGCGCAGCAGATCCCGGCCTGCACCGCCTGGATAATCTGAAACGTGGAGTCGCTTTCGAAAACGTATTTTGGCGCCAGCCCCTTGGCCTTAAAGCTCATCTCAATCGATTCGCGGTAGTACATGCCCTTGGTCAAAAAGCCCAGCGGCAACGAGGCCAGCGTCTCCCAACCGGGGATCGCGTCAGCAAACTGGAAATGGCGCTTATCGTGCAGCAAACCCATCCGGGTGTTCGGCAGCCACACCACGTTGAACAGCTGGCTATCGACGTGATGCAGATAGCAGATCCCCAGATCCAGCTGGTTGCGGCTGACGCCGTCGATAATCTGTTCCGAGGTCATGGACAGCAGACTGAACTGCAACTCCGGGTATTTATCCGCCAGCGGTTTGATCAGCTGCATCGGATTCAGGCTGGCTAAGGGCACCATTCCCACTCTGAGCTGGCCGACCATCTGCCCGCGGCAGATAGCCGCCTCCGCCTCCAGCCCGTCGTGCGCCGCCAGCAGCGCTCGCGCCCAGGCCAGAATACGCTCGCCTTCCGGGGTAAACCCTTCAAACCGCTGCCCGCGCTGAATCAGAGTCAGATTAAGTTCTTCTTCAAGATTGCGGATCCGCATTGATAGCGTAGGCTGGGTGATATGGCAGGCCGCCGCGGCCTGGCCGAAATGTCGTGTTCTGTCGAGCGCAATCAGGTACTTAAGCTGTTTGATATCCATTAATGATCCACTGTTTGCGCAATCTGCTGCCCGCGCCGCAGGCAAAATGTTAGCTAAATGTTATGTTCAGCGTTGATGAAATTCAAGCGCCGGTCGACCGTTGCTCGTCCCGCGCACCTGAGGCTACACTCATGCTATGCCCCGGCAGGAGAAACCGTTGAAAACTCGCCTTCATCACGTTCAGCAGCACCGGATAGCCATGCCGGGGCTGGAAGCCATATCGTTAGTCACGGAACAGAGCTTTTCGCGCCATTCCCACGATCGGTTCGGCATCGGGATTTTCACTCAGGGCGCGCAGCGTTCGTGGAGCCATCTGGGCAAAGTTGAAGCCGCCGCCGGAAATATCATTATGGTTAATCCAGGGGAGATGCACGACGGTATCCCGCTGGAGGGCCCACGCAGCTGGCGGATGGTCTATCTCGATCCTGAGCGCGTTGTCGACGAACTGCAGGGAGAGATGAAGGCCGAAGAGATCCTCCTGCGTCCGGTCGTCGACGACCCGCAGCTGCGCGGGCAAATGCAGCGGCTGTTTCGCGAGATCGTCGCCAGCGCGCCCGACGATACCGCCGTGGAAGAGGCGCTGCTGCTCTGCCTGATGCAGGTGAGCCAATATCATCTTTGCGCCAGGCAGCCCGCCAAAATCGGCACTCCCGCCATTGCGCTGGCCAGGCAATATCTCGACGACGCCCCGGAAGAAAAAATCTCTCTCGACGCGCTGGCTACCCTCTGCGGTCTCAGCCGCTTTCAGCTGATCCGCGGCTTCGCCCGTGAAACCGGCATTACGCCGCACGCCTACCTGGTACAGGCCCGCGTACGCCTGGCTCGCCGTCTGCTGGCGGAAGGTTACTCCCCCGCCGATACCGCGTTCATGGCCGGCTTTGCCGATCAGAGCCATCTGACCCGCGCGTTTCAAAAACAGTTTGCCGTCACGCCGGGCAGCTATCAGGCGCTCGTTCAGGCGAGTCGCTAGCCGATGTTGTGCAATTTTGTTCAATACCGGCGCGCGGCTTTGCGAAATACTCAGGGCCTCGATTCACAACATCAGGAATAACATCATGGCGCTCATCAGCCCTGAGTTTCTTTTGACTTCGCTTATTGTGGTTATCGCTCCCGGCACCGGGACGCTGTACACCATTGCCACCGGTCTGGCGGCGGGCAGACGAATGAGTTTTGCCGCGGCCTTCGGCTGCACCCTGGGCATTATTCCGCATATGCTGGCGGCGATAACCGGGCTGGCGGCCATCCTCCACAGCACGCCCGGCGCATTCGAACTGGTGAAGTACGCCGGCGTCGCCTGGCTGCTGTACCTCGCCTGGGCCACGCTGACCCAGCGCGGCAGCCTGAGCGTGGAAGGCGTCGGGCAACGCAACCCGCGGCAGGTCATCAGCCACGCCATTCTGATCAATTTGCTTAACCCCAAGCTGCCGCTCTTCTTTCTCGCCTTTCTGCCGCAGTTTATGCAGCGCGGCTCGGCTTCGCCGGTCCGGGAAATGCTGATCCTGAGCGCCATGTTTATGCTGATGACGCTGCTGGTTTTTATGCTCTATGGCGCCTTTGCGGCGGCGATGCGCGGGTACGTGCTGACTCGCCCCAGGGTTTTACAGGGGCTGAGAGTCAGCTTTGCCGCCGGTTTTGTCGGGCTGGGGATTAAGCTGATTCTGGCGCAAAGGTAGCCGTTCGCCCGCGTCGCTATCCGCGCCGTGGGCGAAACGGCGGCTTAGCGCAGCCCCGCCAGCGGGCGGATCTCTTTCGAGCGCAGGGTTAAACGGACGGGCGCCGATTTATACGACGGCGTGCCGCTCTCTTTATCGAGATAATCGAGAGGGACCAGCACGTTCGCTTCGGGGTAGTAGGCAGCAACGGTGCCCGGCGCGATGCTGTAGGCGACCAGCGTGATATCTTCCAGCCGCTGCTGGTGGCCCGGCAGCGCGGAGCTGATATCGACCCGATCGCCATGCTCGAATCCCTGCTCCGCCATGTCCTGCTCGTTCATAAACAGCACGTCGCGACGGCCAAACACCCCGCGGTAGCGATCGTCCATGGCATAAATGGTGGTGTTGTACTGATCGTGGCTGCGCAGCGTCACCAGCCGCATCACATCGTTACCTTCCACCTGTAGGTTTTCGCGCACGCCGTGGAAAACCGAGAACATCGCTTTACCGGTCGGCGTCGGCCAGATACGCTCCGTCGGCGGCAGCGGCATACGAAAACCGCCGGGATGGCGAATACGCTGATTGTACTGGTCAAAACCGGGAACGGTCTGCTCAATCAGATCGCGGATCCGATCGTAGTCGGCGACCAGCCACTGCCAGTCGATTTTGCTCTCCGGCAGCGTCGCCGTTGCCATTGCGGCGACAATCGCCGGTTCCGAGCGCAGCTCAGGCGAGCCGGGCTTCAGCTTGCCTGATGACGCGTGCACCATCGACATCGAATCTTCGACGGTGATCGACTGGCGTCCGGTCTCCTGAATATCGAGTTCGGTTCTCCCAAGGCACGGCAGGATAAAGGTCTCTTTCGCCACCAGAAGATGCGAGCGGTTAAGCTTAGTGCCAATATGGACGCTCAGATCCAGCCCCCGCATCGCCGGAAAAGCCCGTTCGCTATCCGGCATGGCCACCGCGAAGTTACCGCCAAGGCAGATGAGCGCTTTCGATTCACCGTCAATCATCGCCTGCAGCGCTTTTACCGCATCATGGCCGTGCTCCTGCGGCGGCGTAAAACCACACACCCGCTGCAGGTTGGCGAGAAACTGGGCGCTCGGTTTTTCGGTGATGCCGACGGTACGGTTGCCCTGGACGTTGGAGTGGCCGCGCAGCGGGCAGATCCCGGCTCCCGGCTTGCCAATATTCCCGCGCATTAGCAGCAGGTCAGCTATCAGGCGTACGTTGGAAGTGCCCTTGTTATGCTGGGTGATGCCCATGCCGTAAGTGATAATCGTGGCGTGAGATTTAGCGTAAGCCGCCGCCACCCGTTCAAGATCGCCGCGCGTCAGGCCCGACTCGCGTTCGATATCCGGCCACGGCGTCGCGTCGACATCCCGCGCAAAGTCGGCAAAGCCCAGGGTATGCTCATCGATAAAGGTCCGATCCAGCACCTCGCCCTGCTCCTCCTCAAGCCTTAACAGCGCCTTCGCGATCCCCTTAAGCGCCGCCGCGTCGCCGCCCGCTTTGACCTGGAAGTAGGTCGATGCAATGTTGGTTGAGCTGTAGGTCGCCATCTCAATGACGTTCTGCGGATCGGCGAATCGCTCCAGCGCCCGCTCTTTTAACGGGTTGAAGACGATAATCGGCACGCCCCGACGCGCCAGTTCGTGCAGCGTACCCATCATGCGCGGATGGTTGGTGCCGGGATTGTGGCCGATAGAGATAACCAGCTCGGTTTTGTCAAAGTCATCAAGCGAGACGGTCCCTTTACCGATGCCGATCGACTGCGGCAGGCCGACGCTGGTCGACTCGTGGCACATATTGGAGCAGTCAGGAAAGTTGTTGGTACCGTATTCGCGGGCAAACAGCTGGAACAGCCAGGCCACTTCATTAGAGGCGCGCCCGGAGGTGTAGAACTCCACTTCATTGGGCTGCAGGGTGCGAAGAACTTCGCCAATGCGGGTAAACGCCGCTTCCCATGACACCGGACGCAGGGTGTCGCTGGCCTTATTGTAGGCCAGAGGCTGGGTTAAACGCCCGTAGCCTTCCAGCTCGAAATCGCTCCGGGCCAGCAGCGACGTGACGCTGTTCGCCGCCAGAAACTCTGCCGTGACCCGCTTGCTGGTGGCCTCCCAGGTCACCGCTTTGGCGCCGTTTTCGCAGAACTGAAACGTGGATTTATGCTCTTTATCGGGCCAGGCGCAGCCGGGGCAATCAAAGCCATCCGGCTGATTGGTTCGCAGTAGCGTCGCGGGGGCATCGAGCGCATCCATTTGCGTACGAACGGCGATGGCGGTGGCTTTTAAGGCACCCCAGCCTCCCGCCGGGCCATCATACGGATGGACGCCGGGAACGACGCGTCTTTTATTACTCATGTTCACTCCTGATGCGCTTTCGGCGGCGGATAGCAGGTGAAACGCCGCGTGATTCTTATCACCCGCTACCAGCCAGCGTAACGGGCATTTTTGTTAACGAAAGCATAACAATCAGGGCCGAGACTGTATAATCAATGTTATCTATCACGCGTTAGATTTAACTTATTTAACGAATAATAAACATACAAATTAGGTCAGATTGTAGTAGCGATCCGGCTCAAGTTGCGCCGGCAAAGGATGCTGCCCGGTCATATCCAGCAGGTTGCGCTCAATGGTGTTGCACATCGCGTTCAGCGGCAAATCATTGGCCGCGGTACCGAACGGATCCTCCAGCTCTTCCGCCAGCGAATCCCATGACAGAAAGGTGTAGGAGATAAAGACCGACACGAACGGCGTCATATAGTGCAGGTCGCCGACCAGGGCAAACGGCAGCAGAGTACAGAACAGGTAAACCGTGCGCTGCAAAATAAGCGTGTAGGCAAAGGGGACCGGCGTGCTGGCGAGGCGCTCGCAGCCGCCCAGCGCATGACCGAGCTCATCTAGCTTATTGTCCATCAGGCTGAAGGTGATATCGCTGAGCTTCCCCTCCGCGCGAAGACGCCCCAGCTCATCCCCCGCCAGCAGCAGAATACGATTGGTGGGCATCGAGCTGGCGAGAATGTCCGCCACGTCTGACGGCGGCAGCAAACGCGCTAAATCGGCGCTCGGGTCCGTCTTGCGCAGCTGATGCTTCAGGCTCCAGCTAAACGCGACCAGATAGCTCACCAGCCGCTGATGGGATACGCTTTCCATCGGCAGGATATTCTTCAGCTGGCGCACCAGCGTTCTCTGGGCAATCAGTACCGTTCCCCACAGATTGCGCGCTTCAACAAAGCGGTTGTACCCGGCGCTGTTTCGAAAACCGAGAAAAATGGCAATGGCAATCCCCAGCAGGCTAAACGGCGCAACGGTAAGATGGATCCCCAGTTGCTCGTACCATTGATAGCTGATGATGGCGATAATCGACATCAGCAGATTAAGCAGCAGGCGAAAGACGATTTTTGACAGCACCGAGCCGTGCCAGTCAAACAGACGAAGAAACCAGTGTTGTTCTGGCCGGATAATCATTGTATTACTTCCTGAAATTTCGCACGGGCAATAGATATTTTCTATTAGCCGATTGGCTTTTTATATTGTTTAAAAACACGACAATGCGTCAACCTGCTATTAATCAGCGATGAAAGAATAGCCGCTGAATTATGGTCCTTTTTTATTTGCCAGGCAATATTGTCCGCAGAATAATAAAATCCTTTAGGTTTCTGGGGAATAAACTACGTATTCATTGCGGCTATTTCCGCGCGACAAGGGTCGATATGAATCATCATATGCATAACGTTATGGCTATTTAGTACTCGCGAGCGCGCCGTCAGCGCAATATCGTGCCCTTGCGCAACCGATAAATTTCCCGGTACTTCAATGTGCACATCGACCAGAATGAAATCTCCGGCACGGCGGGTTTTGAGGTCATGCAGCGCCGCAACGCCGGGCGTCGCCAGAATGGTGGCGGTTATCTGCTGCTCGGTATCGCGGTCCACTGAGCGATCCATTAAGTCATGCAGGGCGTCAGACGAAAAGGTATAGCCCATGCGGGTGACCAGCGCGCCGACGACCAGCGCGGCGACCGGGTCAAGCCACGCGAAACCGGCCAGATTACCGATGATGCCGACCGCAACGACTACCGAAGACGCGGCGTCTGAGCGGGCGTGCCACGCGTTGGCAATCAGCATTGAAGAGTGGATTTGCTTAGCCGCCCTTAGCATATAACGGAATAAAATCTCTTTGGCGACCAGCGCGGCGAGCGCCACCCACAGCGCGGTAATATGCACATTCTGGATAGACTCCGGATGCCACAGCTTGCCGCAGGCGGACCACAGCATCCCCGCGCCAACCAGTAACAGCAGCGCGCCAATCGCCAGGGAAGCGCCGTTTTCATAGCGCCAGTGCCCGTAGGGGTGATCGTCATCAGAAGGCTGGCGGCTTTTTTTATTCGCCAGCAGCACGACAAAATCGGCGACTAAATCGGAAAGAGAATGGATACCATCGGCAATGAGTCCTTGCGATCCGCAAAACACGCCCGCCAGCACCTGAGCGCTGGATAAAAAAAGGTTGACCACCACGCTGACCAGCGTCGTTTTACGCGCAACCTGAGAACGCCGATTCTCATCAGTCATCCCGCTCATGTTCGCTTCTCCGTAAAAAAATAAATAACGTACGCGCTTCGGCTTAATTTTTCCTGAATAATTCGCCGCCGTTAAGAGAAGATTTAATTATTTTTACCATCGCTAAATATATAAATGAGAATAGTTTGTTTTTAAAAAATATAGCCATGACAATAATAGCCATGGCTATATTCCCGGGTAAAACGCAGCCTGAATAATTAAAATTGATTCATCCGGCGCATGGCGCAGTGATAAGCGCCGTTGCGCACCGACGCGCGCAGTACGCGAGCGACGCCGTGCACCGCTATCCGCGCGCTGTGGCGCTGCGTTGCGCTCAGCGGTAAATTGAGCATCTCCTGCGCCCACGGCGGCAGCAGATCAATTCCGGCGCACATCATCATTCGCCCAACCGGCTGGCTCAGGCGACCGGGCAGGCGGGTCGACAGCAGTACGTCGGCCACTTCCTGCGTTCGCTCATCGCAGCGCAGCACCGGGCGCATATCCTGCAGATAGTCGGCAACCTGCCGCGGCGTCACCGGGATATCCCGAGCGCCAAGGCGGCGGGCAATTTCGGCGGCTTCCTGATAATACTGCTCCTGGCGGGCGGGGCTCACCACGGTACGTTTATAGCGCAGATGCGAGGCCATAAAGCTGCTGCATTCGGCGACGTGGACCCAGGTCAGCAAGTGCGGATCGCTGGCCTGATACGGCGTGCCGTCTTTATCCCGGCCGCTGACCCGCAGGTGGATCCCCTGCACTTTTGCGATCAGCCGTTCGGCGTCGGCGGTGGTACCAAAGGTGGTGGCGGAAATAAACTGGCTGGTGCGGCGCAGGCGGCCGAAGATATCCTCACGGAAGTTTGAGTGATCCCAGACCCCCGCCAACGCCAGAGGATGCAGCATCTGTAACAGCAGCGCGCTGACGCCGCCGCAGAGCATGGAGGTAAAATCGCCGTGAACCTGCCAGATCGCCGATTGCGGGCCAAATAGCCCCGGTTCCCCTTTGGGATGCTCAAAATCGATCTCTTTTAGCGCTATCCCGGTTAAGCCCAGAACCTGAGCCTCAATGGTTTTACGTATGCCGATCATTACCCTACCTGCTCTTTTCCGTGAGCGGCAAAGATAGCATTAATTCACGCCGGGGGCATTTGCCAACGATGGCTTTCAAGGCAGGAGCGCCCGCCGACGGCGGGCGCCAGTGAGATTAAGGATTAAGCTGGTAGTCGAGGCTTATCTCTGCGTTCAGGACCTGCGACACCGGGCAACCGGCTTTGGCTTTTTGAATGATCCCGTCAAACGCATCGGCTTCGATGCCTGGCAGCACGATTTTGCTCTGCAGCGCGATTTGGGTGATGGCAAAGCCGCCGCCGGATTTATCCAGCGTCACCACCGCCACGGTATCAATGGAGGTGGCGGTGTAGCCCTCTTCGCTCAGCATCAGCGATAGCGCCATGGAGAAACAGGCGGCATGTGCGGCCCCGATCAGCTCTTCCGGGTTGGTCCCCTTCACGCCTTCGAAACGGGTGTTAAAACCATAAGGCTGCTGGTTCAGCGCGCCGCTCTCGGTAGAGACGGTTCCTTTACCGCTTTTCAGATCCCCTTCCCAATGCGCCTGACCTTTCTTATGGATTGCCATAATATCGCTCCTTTTTGACATTAAAGGGTTAAGTATAGAACCCCCTTACGCATTTGGGCGGCGCGCGGCGTTTTTCAGATCAATCCGTCGGGATATTTTTACTCATATTAACGCCGGTCACGCGGAAACCCGCGGCGTCGTAGAGATGGCGGGCGCGCGGGTTATCCCCGGCGACGCGCAGCTTAACTTGGCTGATGCCCTGGCTTTTCAGCGCATGCTCAAAAGCCGCCATTGCTTGTTTACCCAACCCTTGCCCCTGCAATGCCGGATAAATATAAAAATCGCAGATAAAGGCGGAGCGCATTTCTTCATCCGGCTTGTACCAGAGATAGCCGACCCGCTTTTCTGCTCCGTCGCTGTCATCGAATAAGCAGCATAAAACCTGGCCGCAGGTATTGACGCCGTCAGGCAGATCCGCGGCGATTTCGCGCTGCGCCTGGGCTAAAGCGGCCGCCGGCGAAAGCGCATAATTGGCCGAGATTTCCGCCGCGTAGTCGGGGATAAAATAGTCGAGATAAGCGGGATACTCTTCATTACGCATGGGGCGAAGCACTATCATCATAGGTTTCCTTTTATATCGTGAGTTTGCGCCAGTAGCTGCTGAATCTCGCCAAGAAACAGCGGCAGCGCGCTCGGCTGGTAGTCCCTGGAGAGGTAAATCCCATACACGCTTAACGGTTTTGGCCGCCAGGCCGGCAACACCTGTTTCAGCGCCCCGCCGTTAAGCGCCCGCTGCGCCTCCAGCTCCGGCAGCATCGCGATGCCGCAGCCGGCGACCGCCGCCTCCATTAGCAGCGAAGAGATCCCGGCGCTAAGGTTGCCGGAAACCGCCACCGCTACGCTTTCGCCGTCGGGGTCGCTAAACTGCCACGTCTGGCTGGCAAAATGGCTGTAGTGCAGACAGTTGTGGCGGGCGAGATCTTCTGGCGATTGCAGAGGGCCGTTCTGCTGCAGCCAGCGCGGCGAAGCGCAGAGCACCGAACGGCATACGCCAAGGCGGCGGGCGATAGCCCCCGGTTCCGGGTTATCGGTGATCCGTATCGCCACGTCGATACGCTCGCTAATCAGGCTCACCGGGTGATTATTGATATCCAGCTCCAGGCGCAGCTGCGGATAGCGGGCGAGAAAATCGGGTAACAGCGGAGAAATAAGCTGCATGGCGGTGAAGTGCGCGCAGGCGACGCGCAGGGTCCCGCTGGGGATCGCGCGCTCGCTTTGCCCGGCGATCTCATCCGAGAGCTGCGTCAGGGTGCGCGTTTTTTGCAGCACCTTTTCACCGGCGGCCGTTAAGGTCAGTTTGCGGGTGGAACGGTGGACCAGTCGAGTACCGGCCCACTGCTCCATCTGCTCCAGATAGCGGCTGACCATCGGGCGCGACATCCCCAGCGCGCGCGCGGCGGCGCTTAAACTCCCCAGTTCACAAATGCGCATATACACCTGCGCGGCGATTACCCGATCCATAACTGATTTCCATCTGCACGTTTTATGAAACTCAGCATCTCTTTTTTCAGGAATTTTCGCAAATCAGGAAATCCGTAAAATAGCGCTCATTCACCTGACCAAGAGAAAATGAATATGAAATTATCTGCCCTGGCTATCGCGACCGCGCTGTTCAGTACTTCCGTTCTGGCCGCCCCTTTAACGCTGCAAACCTACAACCCGCAGGAAAACGCCATTTTCGCAGTGAACTCCACCCTCGCCTCCGGCCCGCATGAAGCGGTGCTTTTCGATGCCCAGTTCAGCGTTAAAGATGGCGAGAAGCTGGTTGAAATGATTCAGAAAAGCGGTAAAAAACTGACCCGCATCGTGATCACTTCCGGCGATCCGGATTTCTACTTCGGCCTCGAGCCGCTGGTGAAGGCCTTCCCGGACGCCAAAGTGGTGGCGACCGCGGAAGTGGTTAAACATATTAACGCCACCAAGGAGGCCAAATTGGCCTACTGGGGCCCGCAGATGAAGGACGGCGCGCCGAAGCAGGTTTACGTCCCGCAAGCGCTGACGACCAATACCTTCTCCATCGACGGCGAAAAAGTGGAGATCCGCCAGCCGCAAAATTACGCCGCCTATGTGTGGATCCCGGCGAATAAAGCCATTCTTGGCGGCACCGGCGTGGCGTGGGGGATGCACGTCTGGACCGCGGACACCCAGAGCGTCGAAAGCCGCCAGCAGTGGATCAATACGCTCGATGAGATGGCCGCGCTGCATCCGCAGCAGGTGATCCCCGGCCATTACCTGGGTACGCCGCCCGCAGGCGACCGCGCGATTACCTTTACTCGCGACTATCTGACCCAATTTGAGCAGGCGCTCAACGCGCACAAAGATTCCGCCGGCGTGATCAAGGCGATGAAACAGCGCTGGCCGGGACTGGCGGAAGAGAGTTCGCTGGATCTAAGCGCCAGGGTGAATACCGGCGAAATGAAGTGGTAATTCCGGCTATCGCGCGGGTATGTCGGCCGGATGGCGGCTGAGGCCTTATCCGGCCGACAAACCGCGGTCCGCTGAAGAGACTGTTCTTAATCTGCCGCCGCAACGTTGCTAATCCCGGCAAAATGGGCCACGCTGATTATCGCCGCGCTAAAAATGAGCGGCGTACTTAAGGGTTAAATTTCGTCCGACACCCGTCGGGCTTGTCCTTGAAACCGACACAGGATAAAGGAGTAAGAATGAAATCGAACCAACAGGCACGTCATCTTCTCGGTCTGAACTACAAGCTTTCTCAGCAGAAAAAAGTGCTGCTGGAGGGCGATGCGGAAACCACGGTTAACCATGTTCGCGCCACCGGCCGCAAACGCCGCGGTGGCTAACTTTTCAGCTGAATGATGATAAAAACACCGTCCTTTCCACAGGATGGTGTTTTTTTAACGCTATCGTCCTCTTGTTTACTCTCCTTTGATGCCATCTGCCTTATACTCTGCACGCTGCCATTCCCTGCCAGCCCCCCGCCTGTCGCCGCGCCCGGGCTGAAGCGATTATCAAGGAGTTAGTGCGATGCAATTCACCCATAAGAAAAACCGCTCTCTTTACATCCCTTACGCCGGCCCCGTGCTGCTTGAATTTCCGCTGCTCAACAAAGGTAGCGCCTTCAGCATGGAAGAGCGCAGCAGCTTCAACCTGCTGGGTCTGCTGCCGGAAGTGGTCGAAACCATTGAAGAGCAGGCCGAACGCGCGTGGATCCAGTACCAGGGATTTAAAACCGAGATCGACAAACACATTTATCTGCGCAACATCCAGGATACTAACGAAACGCTGTTCTACCGTCTGGTCGGCAACCATCTCGAAGAGATGATGCCGGTTATCTATACCCCGACCGTCGGCGCCGCCTGTGAACGCTTTTCTGAGATCTATCGTCGCGCCCGCGGCGTGTTTATCTCTTATCAGAACCGCAATAACCTCGACGATATTCTGCAAAACGTGCCGAACCACAACGTCAAGGTGATCGTGATGACCGACGGCGAACGTATTCTCGGCCTCGGTGACCAGGGTATCGGCGGGATGGGCATTCCGATCGGTAAACTGTCGCTGTATACCACCTGCGGCGGTATCAGCCCGGCCTACACGCTGCCGGTAGTGCTGGACGTCGGTACCAACAACCAGCAGCTGCTGGACGATCCGCTGTATATGGGCTGGCGTCACCCGCGTATTACCGACGACGAGTACTATCAGTTTGTCGACGACGTTATCCAGGCGATTAAAGCCCGCTGGCCGGACGTGCTGCTGCAGTTCGAAGACTTCGCGCAGAAAAACGCCATGCCGCTGCTCAACCGCTATCGCCACGAGGTATGCTCTTTTAACGATGATATCCAGGGCACCGCTTCGGTCACCGTCGGTACGCTGATCGCCGCCAGCCGCGGCGCGGGCAGCCAGCTGAGCGAGCAGAAAATTGTCTTCCTCGGCGCCGGCTCCGCGGGCTGCGGTATCGCCGAGCAGATCGTCGCCCAGATCCAGCGCGAAGGGTTAAGCGAAGAGGAAGCCCGCAAGCGCGTGTTTATGGTTGACCGTTTCGGCCTGCTGACCGACGCCATGCCGAACCTGCTGCCGTTCCAGAGCAAACTGGTGCAAAAGCGTGAGCATCTGCAAGCGTGGGACACCACGAATGATGTGCTGTCGCTACTTGACGTGGTACGCAACGTCAAACCGGACATCCTGATCGGCGTTTCCGGCCAGCCGGGTCTGTTCACCGAAGAGATTATCCGCGAGATGCATAAGCACTGCCCGCGGCCAATCGTCATGCCGCTGTCCAACCCGACCTCCCGGGTGGAAGCCACGCCGCAAAATATCCTCAGCTGGACCGACGGCGCGGCGCTGGTTGCTACCGGCAGCCCGTTCGCCCCGGTCACGCTCAAAGGCAAACAGTACGTTATCGCCCAGTGCAATAACTCCTATATCTTCCCGGGAATTGGCCTCGGCGTGATCGCTTCGGGCGCGTCGCGCGTGACCGATGAGATGCTGATGGCCGCCAGCGAAACCCTGGCGAAACACTCGCCGCTGGTGAATAACGGTGAAGGCCCGGTCCTGCCGGAGCTGAAGGATATCCAGACCGTCTCGCGGGCGATTGCCTTCGCGGTCGGTAAGGTGGCGCAGGAACAAGGCGTGGCGGTGAAAACCTCAGCTGAAGCGCTGCTGCAGGCGATTGCCGATAACTTCTGGCAGCCGGAGTACCGCAGCTACCGCCGGACGTCGATTTAACCGGAAAATCAGCTGTATAACGGGCCTGCTTTGCAGGCCTTTTTCTGTTCTTCAGCTAGCCAAAACGCTCTTCTCCCTCTACACTGCCAGCACCCATCAACTAACTGAATAGAAAAGGAGGATCCCATGTCGTACTGTGAAATGTTTTTTTCACGTGCATTTGGCGATCGCACCAGCTCAAGCGTTATCGGTATCGTGCTGCGATAACTTCAGCTTGAGCGAAGAAACCAAAGACTAACTCCCTTCCCTCGGGCTTACCGGGTTATCGTCAGCGATGTTTGACGAGGCATTCACATGCCTGTAACTCTTGAGTAAGTTCCCAATGAGCACATTACTAACTGCACAATCTCTTCATGTTGATACGGCGTTTGGCCCGCTGTTCACAAACCTCTCCTTTACCCTGAAAAAAGGCGACCGTATTGGCCTGATTGGCTACAACGGCTGCGGAAAAAGTACTCTGCTACAGGTGCTGGACGGCACGATCGTGCCCAATTCGGGTAGCGTGGCGCAGGCCAATCACTGTCTGATGGCGCGAGTGGAACAGCATCTACCCGATACGCTGTTAGCGCAGCCTCTGCTGCAGGCGGTATTGGCGAAACTTCCCGTCCTTGAGCGTGAGAGCCAGCGCTGGCAAGCGGAAAGGCTGCTGGCGGAGATGGGTTTTACGCCAGATGAGGTCCTGCAGCGGGCGTCGACGCTTAGCGGCGGTCAGCACACCCGACTGCTGCTTGCCAGAGCGCTGATCCAGCAACCGGATCTCCTGCTGCTGGATGAGCCGGGAAACCACCTCGACCTGCCGACCCTCCTGTGGCTGGAAAGCTTCTTGCAGACCTGGCAGGGGAGCTTCGTTCTGGTGTCGCATGATAATATCCTATTGGATGCTGTAACTAATGCCAGTTGGATCCTGCGCGACAGAACCCTGCACGCCTTCTCCCTGCCCTGCAGCGCCGCCCGTCAGGCGCTGGAAGCCCAGGACGCCAGCGACGCGCTGCGCCATAAAGCGGAGCAAAAGGAGATCGACCGGGTCGCCGCCAGCGCTAAACGGCTGGCCATCTGGGGCCGGACGTATGATAACGAAGATCTCTCGCGCAAAGCCAAGCAGATGGAAAAGCAGGTTCAGCGCCTGAAGGAGAGCCAAACCGAGCTCACCGATGGAACGCCCTGGCGGCTGGCGCTGCGCGGCGACATGCTGCGGGCTGACCGACTGCTGGAGATGGAACAGCTCCCCGTTCCGCCCGCGCCGGGTCTGCCGGCCCTGTTCACCGCGGGCCTGGCGCGCCTGAAAAGCGGCGATCGGGTGGCGGTGATGGGGCGTAACGGCTGCGGCAAGTCTTCGCTGCTGCGTCTGCTGTGGCGGCAAATGCAGCAGGAAACGACGGATCCCGGTCTGCGTTTGCATCCGCGGCTGAAGCCCGGTTACTACGACCAGACCCTGCATCAGCTGGCGGATGGCGACACCCTTCTCGACGCGCTGGAGCCCTTTGAACCAGCGGCGGAAACGCGCCGGCGGGCGCTGATCTCCGCCGGATTTATCTGGGCGCGTCACGGGCAAAAGGTCGCCACCTTAAGCGGCGGCGAGCGTTCGCGCCTGCTGTTCGTCGGCCTGTCACTGGCCCGCTATAGCCTGCTGCTGCTGGATGAGCCCACCAACCATTTAGATATGGATGGCAAAACGGCGCTGGCGGCGACGCTGAACGACTACCCCGGCGGCCTGCTGCTGGTCAGCCACGATCGCGAGCTCATCAACCACAGCTGCAATCGCTTCTGGCTTATCGACGAGCGCGGGCTGAGCGAATGGCAAAGCGCCGACGAGGTGTATGACGTTTTACGCGCCGCCGTCCGCCGTCCGCTCATCGAGGAAACAACGGTGAACAGCCGCGAAGCAGAGGACGATCATGATGCGCTGCTGGAGCGGTTAATCACGCTTGAGCAGCTGCTGGCCGACGATCTGGCGCGCAAGCCAAAACATCAAAAACCGCAGCTGCAGGCGCAGTGGCGTAAGGAGATGACGACGATCAATACGAAATTAAGCTAAATGCTGTTCTCCCGGCGCGGCGATTCGCGCCGGGAGATTATTCAGCGCGGGCCTGCTGCCGGCTAAACTGCTGCTCGGTCATCATCCGCCCCCACTGATCCCCCTGCCACTCTTTATGCAGCGTGAAGCCGAAGGATTCATATAGCCTGCGGGCGGCGTTCAGCCCGCTGAAGGTCCACAGCTGCACCGCAGCAAAACCCTGGCTATCGCAAAAAGCCAACGCTTCATTCAGCAGACGGCGGCCAATACCGCTTCCCCGACAGCTATCGTCGAGAATAAACCAGCGCAGATGCGCTTGATTGTTACCGAGATCTTCGCCGTCAATCGCCACCGACCCGACAATCTGCTCGCCCTGCACGGCAAGCCAAACCTGATTGCGCGGTTTATCAAGACGACCGGAAAACTCCGCCAGCCCGCTGGCCACTTTGCTCTCGAAAAAGTGACCAAATCCGTAGTGCTTCGCATAGTACTCGCCGTGCATCTGCGCAATGCGGCCAATCATTCCCGGACGATAGCCGGTAACGATAGCAATCGCCTGTTTCGCGGCGGTCGCCTCAACGTCGCGACATTTTTCCAGCGCCCAGGCCCAGTCGGTGAGGCCCTGAGCAACACCTTGTTTCTGCTCGTCGCTCAGGTGCGCCAGCGCGTTGACCACCCGCATTGCGCCATAGGCGTTAACTTTTGCCACCGTCGCCGCGCCTTTGGCCGTTAACGCAAGCTGCTTAAAACGCCCGTCGCCGGCGGAGGGTATTTCCTGGAGCTCGCCGGCGGTAACCAGGCGGGCGAGCATTCGGCTAACGCTCGATTTTTCGAGCCCCAGAATCTGCACCAGCTGCGCGGCGGTCATCGCCCCGCGCAGCGATATTTCCAGTAAGGTGTGCACGGCGGAAGGTGAATAGTCCGTGGCGGCCAGCGTCGCGCTCATAAAGCCAAGCTCCCGCACCATCAGGCGCGATGCGGTGCGAATTTCATCAATAAGCGGGGATGAGGTCATGGTCAGTCAGCCTGGTCGCAAATGGTTGCATAATACAACCATCTTCAGGACATACGTGTCAATGCCCTGGGCTTTCCGGTCATCCGCCCGCGTTAGCATCAAATCGGGGGTCATCGGCGCTTTCGTAGCGTATTGCCTCGTTCTGCGGACAATAAGGCGAAGAAAAAGCGACAGGCACCGGGCGATGCCTGTTTTTACGCTTATTGCGCATTATTTGCTTTCCAGCCATCCCATGCCGCTTTAATTTCCTGCTTCGCGGCGGCGGCATCATTAAAGCCGTTCAGCTCCACTTTTTTACGCCCTTCCGGCAGCTGTTTGTAAACGCGGAAGAAAGCCTGCAAACGCTCCTGCTCAATTTTCGGCAGATCGCCGATCGTGTTGATCTCATCGTAGGTTGGGTCGATTTTGCTGGCCGGAACGGCAATGATTTTGTCGTCCTTCTCGCCGCCATCAATCATCTTCAGCACGCCAATCGCGCGCAGCTTAATCAGCGTTCCCGGCGCCATCGGCGCACGGGTGTAAAACACCACGTCCAGCGGATCGCCATCCCCTGCCAGGGATTGGGTCAGCGAGCCGTAGTTAGCCGGATAGGCCACCGGCATTGACTGAAAACGATCGGCGATCAGAAAGCCGGTTTTGGCGTCGGTTTCATATTTGATAATCCCGCCAGCGGGAATTTCGGTCACCGCATAAAACTCTTCAGGATTGTTTTTCGGCTGCGGGAAATCCAGCACGTTCTGCGCCTCGGCGGTAGCGGAAAGCAGAAGGCCTGCGGCAAGGAGGGTTTTCACCAGATGCATTGTCGTGTCGCTCTTTCGTTATAAGAATTGAAAAACAGAACGATAGAGGCCGCAAATGAAGCGTGCATGACGTAACGATGACGGTAATGTGACGAGAATTTCATTAATAAATCTGATTAAAAAAACGGCACATAAAACTCACCCCAGCAAGGAACAGCAATTATTCCCTTGATTTTGTGATGATTTAAGCTAAACCTTAACATGCGTAAAAAACAAAACTGTGTTAATACGCTTATGTTCAATAAGGAGAACAGAATGAAAGCTGCTGTCGTCACGCAAGATCATCAGGTCAATGTTACGGAAAAAACGCTTCGTCCACTGCAATATGGCGAAGCCCTATTAAAAATGGATTGCTGCGGCGTATGCCACACCGACCTGCACGTTAAGAACGGCGATTTTGGCGATAAAACCGGGGTCATTCTGGGCCATGAAGGCGTGGGCGTCGTACAGCAGGTCGGCCCCGGCGTGCATTCTCTGAAACCGGGCGATCGCGCCAGCGTCGCATGGTTCTTCGAAGGCTGCGGGCATTGTGAATATTGTAACAGCGGCAATGAAACGCTGTGTCGCTCGGTGAAAAACGCCGGCTATACCGTCGATGGCGGTATGGCGGAAGAGTGCATCGTCATGGCCGATTATGCGGTCAAAGTGCCGGACGGGCTGGATTCAGCGGCGGCCAGCAGCATCACCTGCGCGGGCGTGACGACCTATAAAGCGGTAAAAGTCTCCCATATCAAACCCGGCCAGTGGATCGCCATCTATGGCCTCGGCGGCCTCGGCAACCTGGCGCTGCAGTACGCCAAAAACGTGTTTAACGCCAAAGTGATCGCCCTTGACGTTAACGATGAACAGCTGAAGCTGGCCGCGGAAATGGGCGCGGACCTGACCATCAACTCACGCAGCGAAGACGCGGCCAAAATCATTCACGAGAAAACCGGCGGCGCGCATGCCGCAGTGGTCACCGCCGTCGCGAAAGCGGCGTTCAACTCAGCGGTAGACGCGGTTCGCGCCGGTGGACGCGTGGTGGCGGTAGGCTTGCCCCCGGAAGCAATGAGCCTGGACATTCCGCGTCTGGTCCTCGACGGTATCGAAGTGGTCGGTTCACTGGTCGGCACCCGTCAGGATCTGACCGAAGCCTTCCAGTTCGCCGCGGAAGGTAAAGTCGTACCAAAAGTCACCCTGCGCCCGCTGGGCGATATCAACGCGATCTTTAAAGAGATGGAACAGGGGCAGATTCGCGGCCGTATGGTCATTGATTTCCGCCGCTAATCGTCGGACCTCTCCCCGCAGCGGGAGAGGTTTATTTCCCCTTTACACGCGCGGCCCCGTCGCGCAACCGTACATCATCACCAGCGGAAATAGCGGTACCAGCGGAATCAGAGCGATCGTCCCCAGCGTGCTAATATCTCTCCGTCATTAAATTATCCAGCTTGAGAGTTAGCTGAAACACATGCGAATACCAGCCCCCAAAAATCGAACCGGCTAACGGACGAAATCTGTCACCCTGAATGGCAACAAAGATATCCCCGGCCCGGCATCAAATGTGGCGGGTATAAATGCTTTTTATGCAAATGCTTAGCGCAAATCCTCACTTCCTTTGTTAAAACGCGCGCCCGATGATGGCCAAACAATAGATAACAAAGGAATTCACCATGCACACCCGTTTTCGCCTGCCCGCGCTGGCGGCACTTTTTTTAAGCGGCGCCTTTTCCGCGTGGGCCGCCGATACGCCGGTTAAAGGCGGCACGTTAATTTATCTTGAGCAGCAGCCGCATACTAATCTTTATCCGCCAGCTGGCGGGTTCTATCCCAACGGCGGTATCCTGAATCAAATAACCGATAAGTTAACCTGGCAAAATCCCGAAACTCTACAAGTCGAACCCTGGATTGCCGAAAGCTGGAGCGTTAACGCCGATAAAACAGAATATATCTTTAAGATTCGCCCTGGCGTCACCTTCTCGGATGGAACCCCGCTTGACGCCAATGCGGTTGCCAAAAACTTTGATACCTACGGGCTTGGGAATAAAGCGCGCCGCCTGCCCGTTTCCGAGGTGATTAATAATTACGATCGCAGCGAAGTCATCGATCCGCTGACGGTAAAATTCTACTTTAAAAAGCCCTCGCCGGGATTTCTGCAGGGCACCGCGACCATCGGCTCCGGGCTGGTTTCCCTCAGCACCCTGGCGCGTAATTTTGAAGAGCTGGGCGACGCCCGCCATATTATTGGTTCCGGCCCTTTTACGGTTAAAGATGAAAAACCGGGGCGTGAACTCACGCTGGTCGCGCGTAAAGATTATCAATGGGGGCCAAAAAGTCTCGCCCAGCAGGGACCGGCCAATCTCGACGGCATAACCTATATCGTCACCCCGGAGGATGGCGTGCGTATTGGCGCGCTGCTGGCGGGCCAGGCCGATTTTATCCGCCAGGTGCAGGCCTACGATGAAAAGCAGGCCACCGATGCAGGCTTTAAAATCTATGCTGCTCCGACGCGCGGCGTCAACGACAGCCTCAGCTTCCGCCCCGATAACCCGCTGGTTGCCGACCTGCGCGTCCGCCAGGCGCTACTGCACGCCACCGACGCGAAACAGGTGGTCGAAACCCTGTTCTCCGCCAACTATCCGCAGGCCACCTCCGTCGTCGCCAGTAGCGCGGCCGGATACGTTAACCTCAGCGACAGGCTGGCTTTCGATCCGGCCAAAGCGAAACAGCTGCTGGATGAGGCGGGCTGGAAACCGGCCGCCGACGGTATACGGGTCAAAGATGGCCAGCGGCTGGCGTTAACCGTCTATGAATCCCTGCCCCAGCCGCAAAACAAAGAGGTGCTCCAGCTTATCGCCCAGCAGTGGCGTCAGGTCGGCGTTGCGCTGGCGGTCAAAGCCGGTGATGCCGGTAGCCGTACGCTGGATAGCCTCGACCCGTTAAAAACGCCGCTCACCGTGTCGGAAGTGGGCCGCGCCGACCCGGATGTGGTTAAGAGCATGTTCTTCCCCACTAACCGCGACGCGCTGCTGCAAAAAGGCGGCTCCAGCGACAAAGTGCAAAGCTTCCGCGACGATAAGCTCAACGCGCTGCTGACCGCGATTTCAGCCGAAGTCGAACCGCAAAAACGCCTCCAGCTGACCGGCGACGCCCAGCGCTATCTGCTGGATAACGCCTACCTAATCCCGATTTTTGAAGAACCGCAGGTCTTTGCCGGCGCGCCGTGGGTTAAGGGCGTTAGTTTTGAAGCGGTAGGCCGCCCGTCGTTCTACGGCGCGTGGCTGGAAAAGCACTAAGGAGTCTGCGATGAGCCACTATCTTCTGCGGCGCTCCGGCCAGGGACTACTGGTGCTGTGGGCAGCGTTTACTCTCTCCTTCGCGCTATTGCAGGTGCTCCCCGGCGATGCGGTACTGATCAAGTTTCAGAACCCGGATCTGGGACTGAGCCCCGAGCAGATCGCCGAAATGCGCCTCGCCTACGGGGCCGATAGCCCGCTGTGGAAGCAGTATTTCCACACGCTATGGGCCATGCTGCGGGGCGATTTTGGCTATTCGCTGCAGGCCGGGCTGCCGGTCAGCGCGCTTATCGCCAGCAACCTGCCGGAGACATTAAGCCTGGCGCTGCCCGCCTTTGCGCTGGCGGTGGCGCTGGCGTTCACCCTCGCCCTCGCCTCACGGCTACCGGGTCTGCGCTGGCTGAGCAACGCGCTGCAATCGCTGCCGGTGCTGTTTATCTCGCTGCCAACGTTCTGGCTCGGTATCGCCCTGATTCAGCTGTTCTCCTTTCAGCTGCGCTGGATCCCGGTGATCAACCCGGGACCGGTTGAGGGCTTGATTTTGCCCATTATTGCCGTCGCGGTGCCGATTTCCGCCCCGCTGGCGCAAATCCTGATGCGCAGTCTGGATCAGGTCGCCGCGCAGCCGTTTGTCGCCGTTGCCCGCGCCAAAGGCCTGAGCGAAACCGGCGTTCTGTGGCGGCACGTTACCGGCAACGCCCTGCTGCCGGTGCTCAATATTGCCGGTCTGCTGCTGGGGGAACTGATCGCCGGAGCGCTGATTACCGAAACCGTGTTTGGTCGCGGCGGTCTGGGACTGCTGACGCAGCAGGCCGTCAATAATCAGGATATCGCGGTATTGCAGGCGGTGGTGATGATCTCCGCCCTCGGTTTCGTACTGATTAACCTGCTGGTTGACCTGCTGATGCCGCTGTTCGACCCGCGCCTGAAAACCGTTATCGGAGGTGCCGTATGAGCCTGGTGGATTACGCAATCGCCGCGCGCCGCCGCAGGGTAAACTGGCGTACGCTACGCGTTCAGCCCGGCCTGCTGCTGGCCTGGACGGTAACGATCGTTGCCGCGCTGATGGCGATCGCCCCGCAGCTGTTTACCGCGTATAACCCGCTGGAGGGCCTTCCCGGCGCCCAGCGGCTGGCGCCGCAGGCCGGCCACTGGCTAGGCACCGACCAGCTAGGTCGCGATCTGTGGAGCCGCATTGTTTACGGCGCCGTACATTCCCTCTCCGCCGCGCTGGCGGCGGTGGCGATCGGCCTGTTTATCGGTACCGCGCTGGGCACCCTGGCCGGTGCGCTGGCGGGACGCGTGGAGTCGGCGATCATGCGGCTGGTTGACGTGCTGCTGGCGATCCCCTCTTTATTGTTGTCGCTGACGGTCATCATCCTGCTCGGTTTCGGCACCCTTAACGCCGCCGTCGCGGTCGGCGTCGCGGCAATAGCCAGCTTTGCCCGCCTGGCGCGAGCGGAAGTGGTTCGCGTGCGCCACAGCGACTTCGTCGAAGCGGCGTACGGCAGCGGCGGCACCTTTTTCGCCGTTTTCTGGCGGCATATTCTGCCCAATTCGCTCACCGCGGTACTGGCTTTTGCCACCCTCCAGTTCGGCCAGGCCATTCTGGCGCTCTCAACCCTGAGTTTTCTCGGCTACGGCACGCCGCCGCCGGTTCCGGAGTGGGGGCTGCTGATCGCCGAGGGCCGTAACTATCTCTCCACCGCCTGGTGGCTCACCACCCTTCCCGGCCTTGCGGTGATCGCGGTGGTGCTCGCCGCCAACCGCATCAGCCGTCAATTTAGCGGAGAACGCCCATGAATGTTTTGACCGTCGAGAATCTGCGCATCAGCTATCGTTCGCAGCGCGAATGGCGCGAAGTGGTGCACGACGTCAGTTTTGCGGTAAAACGCGGCGAAATGCTGGCGTTCGTCGGCGAATCCGGTTCAGGTAAAACCACCACCGCGCAGGCGATTATTGGCCTGCTGGCCGATAACGCGCGCCGTGACAGCGGGCGCATCTTGATTAACGGCGAAGAGATCAGCGGCTGGTCCGCCAAACGCCTCGACGGCCTTCGCGGCGCGCGGATTAGTCTGGTGCCTCAGGATCCGGGCAACTCCCTGAATCCGGTAAAAACTATCGGCGCGCAGGTGGGCGAAATCCTGCGCCTGCATCAGCAAAGCAGCGCCGCAGAGCGTAAAGCGCAGGTGCTGGCGCTGCTGGCGAAGGTTGGGCTGAGCCACCCGGAACAGCGCATCGATCAATATCCCCACCAGCTTTCAGGCGGTATGAAGCAGCGGGTGCTGATCGCTATCGCCATCGCCCTGAAACCCGACTTAATCATTGCCGATGAGCCCACCAGCGCCCTCGACGTGACGGTACAAAAACGGATCCTCGACCTGCTGGATACGCTGCGCCGGGAGTCCGGCACGGCGGTGCTGTTCGTGACCCACGATCTGGCGCTGGCGGCGGAACGCGCCGACCGACTGCTGGTCTTTCGCCACGGTGAAATTCAGGAACAGGGCGCGACCGGCGATGTGGTGCGCACGCCGCAGCACGCCTATACCCGCCAACTGCTCAGCGATCTCCAGGGTTCGACGCTGACCATTGCCCCGGCCAGCGGGCGCGTGCTGGCGACCCCGGCGATCCGCGTAGAGGGCATCAGCAAATGTTTTTCGCTCGGCCGCGCGCATTTACAGGCGCTGGACGCCGTGAGCTTCGAGGTGAAACGGGGCAGCACCCACGCGCTGGTCGGCGAGTCCGGCTCCGGCAAAACCACCCTTGCGCGGATCCTGCTGGGATTCGAAAAGGCCGATGTTGGCCATATCGCTATTGACGGTATCGATGCCGGGCATCTCAGCCGCGAGGCGCTCCGCCAGCTGCGGCGTAAAATCCAGTTCGTCTACCAGAACCCCTTTGCGTCCCTGGATCCGCGGCAAACGCTGTTTGAGATTATCGAAGAGCCGTTAAAAAACTTTGACCGCCTCAACGCCGAGACAAGACGCCAGCGCGTGGAAACGGTCGCTGCCCGCGTGGCGCTCGCGCCGGAGCTGCTGTCGCGAACCGCCCGCGAGCTATCCGGCGGCCAGCGGCAGCGGGTGGCCATCGCCCGCGCCCTCATCCTTGAGCCAACGATCCTGGTGCTGGATGAAGCGACCTCAGCGCTGGACGTCACGGTGCAGGCGCAAATTCTCGCCCTGCTGCAGCAGCTTCAGCAGCAGCTCGGGCTGAGCTATCTGTTTATCACTCACGATTTGGCGACGGTGCGCCGTATCGCCCACAGCGTGACGGTGCTGCGGGCGGGCCAGGTGGTTGAACACGGCGACGTCAGCCGGCTGTTCAGCGCCCCGCAGCATGACTATACCCGCGAGCTTATCGCCGCGATTCCCCACTTTTCATCCCCGAGCAAGGAGGTTGCATGACGCGTAAACGACTGGGCTTTTTCACCCGCCTGCTGGACCACGCCACGCCCAAAGAGCGCTATCGGCTGGCCACCGAGCAAATTCGCCACGCCGAACGCCTGGGGTTCGACAGCGCGTGGATTGCGCAGCACCATTTTCATGAGCACGAAGGCGGCCTGCCGTCGCCGCTGGTTTTTCTCGCCCATGCGGCAGCGCACACCGAACGCATTCGTCTGGGAACCGCCATTATCACCCTGCCGATGGAAAACCCGCTACGGGTGGCGGAGGATGCGGCGGTGCTGGATCTGCTCGCCGATGGACGGCTGGAGGTAGGCTTCGGCTCCGGCGGCACCCCCACCTCGTTTTTACCCTTCGGCCTGACGATTGACCAGCGCAGCGCGATATTCGCCGAGCATCTGCATCTGATTCAAAGCGCCTGGCGCGGGGATTCGCTCGCCCATCCGGATAATCATCTTTACCCTCAGGCGCCGCAGCTGGCGGAACGTATCTGGATTGCCACATTTTCCGTCGACGGCGCGGTCCGCGCCGCGCAGGCCGGACACGGATTGATGCTCTCGCGCACTCAGCCGCGTCCGGCCGGGCAACCGACGCTGCCGCTCGACGCGATTCAGAATCCGATTATCGACGCCTATCTCGCCGCGCTGCCCGCGGGCGTCGAGGCAAGGATCCTTGCCTCGCGTACCGCCTTCGTCGCCGACAGCCAGGAGTACGCGCTACAGGTCGCCGAACCCGGTTTACGCAGACAGGCAGCCCAGCATCGCGCCGCCGGCCATGAAATTATTGGTGACACTGTCACCGAATTTCTACCGCAGCTTGACGCTCACGTCGGCGACCCCGCGCACGTCGCCGCCTCGCTGGCGCGCGATAGCGTGCTGCGGCGGGTGACCGATATTTCGTTTCAGGTGCACTCCGTTGAACCATCGCACCGGGACACGCTGCGTTCCCTTGAGCTGATCGCTCAGCACATTGCCCCTCAGTTACGATAAGGAGTCACCATGACGCTAAGTCAGGATATATTGGCCGAACTGGCAGAGATCGCCCCCGATTCCGCTTTAGCCGCGGCGCGCGCCGTGCGCGAGGCGGCCACCCGCCACGCGCAGGGAAGCTATGAAACGCTGTTTGGTCAGCAGGATAACGACTTTCCGCTCGATGAGCGTTTTGCCGTTGCCGCCAGGGTGGCTAAGCTGCATGACAGCGATGCGCTGGCGGCCCACTATGCCGGTTTTGGTATTGCCGACCCCACATCCCCGCGGCTGGCCCCGGCGCTGGCCTTTGCCCGACTGTTAACCTTTACGCCTGTGGAGGCTACGCCATCGCCGCTGGAGGCCTTAATCCGCGCCGGATGGACCCTGCGCGGCATTGTCACCCTCGCCCAGCTTATCGCCTTTGTCAGCTTCCAGAGTCGGCTGGTCACCGGGCTGCGCCTGCTTAACGGCAAAAGCATTACTGTCGCACAAACCCCGGTCGCGGCCGGATTCTGGCATACCTCGCCGCAAACCCTCAGCGGTAAGCGCGCGCCGGTGCGCTTTACCCGCGACGAACTGCACTGGGAGCCCTGGCTGGCGGCTAAACCGCTGGCGGAATTCTCCCCCGATGAGCAGGCGCTGCTGACGAAGTTCGGCCACAGCGATTCCCCCTATTTCCGCCTGCTGGCGCGTAACCAGCCGATACTGGAGCAGCGTACGTTAACCGACAAAGGCATTTTTTATACTCCCGGCGGCCTGCCCCGCGCCGAACGCGAGCTGGCGGCGACGGTAGCGAGCAAAGTTAACGGCTGTATTTATTGCGCATCGGTGCATGCGCGTAAGGCCGCGCAGCTGGCGAAGGATGAAACGGCGGTAGAGACGCTGCTGGCGGTGACGCCCGGAGAGAACCTGAGCGACGGGCAGACGCCGGGCTGGCAGGCGCAAATCGATTTCGCCGCCGCGATTTCCGTTACCCCGCCCGCCCTGGCCGCCGGCCACCTTGCCGCGGTCGAACAGCAGGGCCTGGATACGCTCGCTCAGCTGGATTTACTGCAATCGGCAGCGTTCTTCGCCTGGGCCAACCGTTTAATGTTAACCCTCGGCGAACCCTGGCAGGAGTAAATGAATCAGGCCAGACGCTGCTGATAGCGGGCATAAATCAGCAGCGAACTGAGGGCAAGAAACGAGAGCAGCGCGGCCGGTAAGGTAACGGAACGCCAGCCAAAATCGGCCGTAATCATCATTCCGCCAAACAGCGCGCCGATGGCGCTACCGAGATTAAAGGCGATCTGGCCGCCCGCCGCGCCCAGCATCTCGCCGCCTTTGGCGTTTTGCAGCAGCAGAATTTGCAGCGGCGCCGACAGGGCGAACAGCGCCGCGCAGCAAATAAACGCCAGGGTTAATGAGGCGGCTTTATGCTCAGCCAGCAGAAAAATCAATAATAAGGTCACCACAATAACGCCATCGGTAACGGCGGCAATACGCAGCGGGCTGTAGCGAACAGAAACTTTACCACTAAAGAGATTTCCGAGAACCATTCCGAGGCCCACCAGCATCATAATGAATATCATGGCGCTCTCACCGAAACCGGAGACGTTAATCATAAACGGCTTAATATAGCTGAACCACGCGAATACGCCGGCATTGCCGAACATCGTGGCGGCAAAAACTAACCACGGCGCGGGCGATTTTAAAAAATGAAACTGCGAGCGCAGGCGCGCCGTGGATTTATCAAACAGCGTGGGCACCCACCAGGCGATGGAGACCAGCACCGCGATATCAAATACCGCAATCGCCAGAAAAGTATAGCGCCAGCTAAACTGATGGCCGAGCCAGGTCCCGGCGGGCACCCCCAGCAAATTGGCGACCGTCATCCCGGCGATCATCCCCGCCACCGCCGCCGTCACCTTTCCTGGCGGGGCGATTTTTGACAGGATAATCGCCCCCACGCCAAAGAATGCGCCGTGCGGGAAGCCGGAGATCAGACGGCCCAGCGCCAGCATCGAATAGCTGGAAGATAAAGTGAAGATGGCATTGCCGATAACGCACAGCGCCACGAGAAACAGCATAACCGACTTTAACGAAAAGCGGCTGGAGAACAGCGCCATCACCGGCGCGCCGATCACCACGCCAAATGCATAATATGAGATCATATTGCCTGCGGCGGGAATCGATATCCCGACATCATGAGCGATTTCAGGTAATACGCCCATAATGCCAAATTCCGCCATCCCGAGACCAAAGGTGCCAAGCGCTAACGAAAAAATAGTCTTTTTCATACAACTAATCACTTGTTATAAAATAAACCGACGGCATTATTGTGCATTATCCAGCGGCAAACCAGATAAAAACGCCGGGTGACATTTTTATCCATATAACGGCGCGGTTATTTCATAAGCTTATTCGCAGATTGGAAAAAACGAATAAAGCCATTTCGCGCCCCGCCGCTGCCCAGTAGCCAGCAACGGCATAGCGATAACAATTCACAACCGCGGTTCCATTAAAATTTCATCATTTCATGCCGTTGCTTTTCAATGGAACCCGTCTCGCAAATGCGACTTAACCAGGGCAATCGGTATTGTTTTTTAAAGTAGTAGACTGATAATGGCGACATTAACCACACGGAGGCAGGATAATGAAAGAATACACAGCGGAAGATAGCTTCCAGTCGGCGGCATCAACGAGTAAAAAGTGCCATTTATCCTCGATACCCACAGCTAAAAGTCAGTCAATGCATCCCCGTAACGAATTGTTCCGGTTAATGAATGAATTCGTCGACGAGCATGGGTCTATCACCGATGATGAATACTTCAGGGTGCTCTGATGCTTAAGCAATTCGACGTTTATCGGAACCCTTCTTCGCAAACGAAGAACTCTCTACCCTATTTTATGATTGTGCAAAATGATTTTTATGAAGACCTACCCACCAGGGTAATTATTCCCCTGATGCGTAATGCTCATCTGCCACTATGGCAGCATCCTTTAGTTCCTGAGGTCAATATTGAATTTGAAACGTTTATGCTTTGTTCGCCGATGATGACGAACCTTAACAATAAGCTGATCAAGCGCGAAGATTTTATCGGTAGCTTAAAAAGCGCCAGAGGCGAAGTGATTTCCGCCATTGACGCCCTTATCACCAATACCTGACCCGCTCCGGGTTTAACCGGAGCGGGTTTACGACGCAGAACTTATTTAAGCCCTTCGCAGCTCTCTTTCTTCGCTTCCTGACGCTCCACCTCGCGATACCAGCGCGGATGATGCTTCTTCGCCCAGCGGCGACTCACCTTCCCCTCAACCATTCCCTTAATCGATCCTTTAACCCAGAACGCCATATACATATGAATAAGAATCGCGTGAATAAGAATAATCGCCGAGGTCGCGTGAATCAGCAGGCTATAGCGAATCACCTGAATCGGAAAATAGTGGGCAAACCAGGGTCGCCAGATGATCACCCCGGTCACCAGCAGCACAAAAATCATGCTCATAATGGTCCAGAACATCATTTTCTGCCCGGCGTTATATTTCCCTACCCGCGCCACTTTATGCTCGTTGCCTTTCAGCACCTCAATAATCCCCTTGAGCCAGGGAATATCCTGCCTGTCAGGAATATTGTGGTGGACAAAGCGTACAAACATAAACATCAGGGCCACGAAAATCAGCACGCCGAAGAACGGATGCAGAATACGCCCCATCTGCGGCGTACCGAAGGTTTCGGTCAGCCACTGCAGCGTCGGGAAGAAAAACGAGATCCCCGAGAGCGCCACCAGGAAGAAGCTGATGACGACCGTCCAGTGACAGGCGCGGTCAATAAACTTCGTGCGCACAATCATTTTCGATTTACTCATTGCGCTCCTCCTCATCGTCATCCGCTTCTTTGTTCGGCCCAATCCCAATGTAGTGATAAATCAGCCCGGCAAAGGTGGCGATAAACCCGACCGCCGAGAGCGGCTTCAGCGCCCCTTTCCACAGGTTGATCGCGGTATCGATCTGCGGTTCTTTCGCCAGGTTATGGTATAGCTCCGGTTGGTCGGCATGATGCAGCACGTACATCACGTGCGTGCCGCCGACGCCCGGCGGGTTATACACCCCGGCATGGGAATAGCCGCGCTTCTTCAGTTTTTCCACCCGCTCGTTGGCCACCTCGAGCATCTCTTGCTTGCTGCCGAAATGAATCGCGCCGGTTGGGCAGGTTTTCACGCAGGCCGGCTCCTGGCCGACGCTGACCCGGTCAACGCACAGGGTGCACTTATAAACCCGGTTATCCTCTTTATTGAGGCGCGGGACGTTAAAGGGGCACCCGGCGATGCAATAGCCGCAGCCGATGCAGTTCTCCTGCTGAAAATCGACAATGCCGTTGGCGTACTGAATAATCGCCCCGGCGGACGGGCACGCTTTCAGGCAGCCCGGGTCCTCGCAGTGCATACAGCCGTCTTTGCGTATCAGCCACTCCAGCTTGCCGTTCTGTTCGGTTTCGCTAAAACGCATCACCGTCCAGGATTTGGCGCTCAGATCGGCGGGATTGTCGTACACGCCGACGCAGTGCCCCACGTCATCGCGAATATCGTTCCACTCGGAACAGGCCACCTGGCAGGCTTTACAGCCCACGCAGGAGGAGACATCAATCAGCTTTGCCACTTCCGCCTTAAAATCCCGCGCGCGCGGCGCGGGAGTTATCGGGTTGGTGGCGGAGCGTTTAATGATGTCCTGGGTTTCCATCGCCATTGATTCGCTCCTTACGCTTTCTCGATGTTGACCAGAAACGCTTTATACTCCGGCGTTTGCGAGTTGGAATCCCCGACGTTCGGCGTCAGGGTGTTGGCGATGTAACCTTTGCGGGCTACCCCTTCAAAACCCCAGTGCAGCGGGATACCGACGGTTTCCACCTGCTGACCGTTAACGTTGAGCGTGTGCAGACGACGCGTCACCACCGCCACCGCGCGAATAAAGCCGCGCTTGCTGCTGACCGTGACCCGATCGCCGTTGGCAATCCCCTTCGCTCGCGCCAGGCCTTCGCTGATTTCAACAAACTGCTCCGGCTGCGCGATGGCGTTGAGCAGCGCATGCTTGGTCCAGGTGTGGAAATGCTCGGTCAGACGATAGGTGGTACCGACGTAGGGGAATTGCTCCTTCTTGCCTAAGCGCAGGGCATCCTCTTCGTACAGCCGCACCACCGGGCTGGAGACCACGTTCGGGTGCAGCGGGTTGGTGCCAAGGGGCGTTTCCATCGGCTCGTAGTGTTCCGGGAACGGGCCTTCCGCCAGCTTATTCAGCGCAAACAGTCGTCCCATCCCCTCTTGCTGCATAATAAACGGCCCGGTTTTGCTGCCCGGCGGGGCGTTATTAAAGTCCGCAATATCGTTGCCGACCCACTTGCTGCCGTTCCAGCGGATCAGCATCCGCTTCGCATCCCACGGCTTGCCGTTGATATCCGCCGACGCGCGGTTATACAGCACCCGCCGGTTGAGCGGCCACGCCCACGCCCAGCCGAGCGTATTGCCAAGACCTGACGGATCGGCGTTATCGCGGTTGGCCATCTGGTTGCCCTGCTCGGTCCAGCTGCCGGTATAGATCCAACAGGATGAAGCGGTGGTGCCGTCATCGCGCAGCAGCGCAAAGCTGTTCAGCAACTGGCCCTTCTTCGCCAGCAGCGCGCCGTTTGCGTCGTAGAGATCGTCCAGCGCGTAGCCGTTGTTCTCTTTGGCCACCTCTTCCGATTGCGGATGATCCGGCTGCTTATAGCGCCAGCCCATCTTCAGCAACGGCTCGGCGCCTTTGCCGCCCTCGGTGCGATACATCTCGCGCAGACGGTGGTAAATCCCGGCAAGGATTTCGCCGTCGTTGCGCGCTTCCCCCGGCGCGTCCTGACCTTTCCAGTGCCACTGCAGCCAGCGCCCGGAGTTGGCGATCGAACCATCCTCTTCGGCGAAGCAGGTAGACGGCAGGCGGAAGACTTCGGTCTGAATCGCCGCCGGATCGACATCGTTCGACTCGCCGTGGTTTTGCCAGAAGGTCGACGTTTCCGTCACCAGCGGGTCGATCACCACCATGTACTTCAGCTTGCTCAGGCTGCGGACCACCTTGTTTTTGTCCGGGAACGAAGCCACCGGATTGAAGCCCTGGCAGAGATATCCCGTCACCTTGCCGTTATCCATCATATTGAAGTACTTGATGACGTCGTAAGCCTGGTCCCACTTCGGCAGCCAGTTAAAGCCCCAGTCGTTCTCTTTTTGCGCCGCATCGCCGTAGAACGATTTCATCAGGCTGACGAAGAATTTCGGATAGTTGCTCCAGTAGTTCACCTGATCCGCCAGCAGCGCTTTCGGCGTATTCGCCGTCAGATAGCTTTGCAGATCGGTCTGTTGTTCCGACGGCAGCGTCAGGTAGCCCGGCAGGCTGGTCGACAGCAGCCCTAAATCGGTAAGCCCCTGAATGTTGGAGTGCCCGCGCAGCGCATTCACGCCGCCGCCCGCCATCCCCATATTACCGAGCAGCAGCTGGATCATCGCCATGGTGCGGATGTTCTGCGCCCCGACGGTGTGCTGCGTCCAGCCCAGCGCGTAAAGGAAGGTGGTGGTCCGGTCCGCCGCGCTGGTTGAGGCCAGCACTGCGCACACCTTGAGGAAATCGGCCTTCGGCGTGCCGCAGATATTCTCCACCACCTCCGGCGTATAGCGAGAAACGTGCTGCCGGAGCAGATTCCATACGCAGCGCGGATGCTGCAGGGTTTCATCGCGCAGGGCGTAGCCGTTTTCGTCGAACTGATAGTTCCACGACGATTTATCGTACTGACGCTTTTCAGCATCGTAGCCGCTGAACAGGCCGTCTTCGAAGGCAAAATCGTCGCGCACCAGCAGGCTGGCGTTGGTGTAGTGCTTCACGTACTCGGCGTTGATTTTGTTGTTTTCGATCAGGTACAGCAGTACGCCCGACAGAAAGGTAATGTCGGTGCCGGAACGAATCGGCGCATAGATATCGGCCACCGACGCCGTACGCGTAAAGCGCGGATCGACGACAATCAACGTCGCATCGTTGTTGTTTTTCGCTTCCATCGCCCAGCGGAATCCCACCGGATGGGCTTCGGCGGCGTTACCGCCCATCACTACCACGACGTTGGCGTTTTTGATATCCACCCAGTGGTTGGTCATCGCACCGCGACCAAATGTTGGAGCAAGACTTGCTACCGTTGGTCCGTGTCAGACGCGCGCCTGGTTGTCTACCGCCAGCATACCGAGGGAACGCACAAACTTCTGCGTCAGCATGCCGGTCTCGTTGCTGGCCGCCGAGGCGCACAGCATCCCGGTGGTAAGCCAGCGGTTTACCGTGACGCCATGCTCGTTTTTCTCCATAAAGTTGGCGTCGCGGTCGGCTTTCATCAGCCTGGCGATACGCTCAAACGCCTCATCCCAGGAGATGCGCTGCCATTTATCCGCACCCGGCGCGCGGTATTGCGGGTAGCGCAGGCGGTTATCGCTGTGGACGTAGTCCAGCAGCCCGGCCCCTTTCGGGCACAGCGCGCCGCGGCTTACCGGATGATCCGGGTCCCCCTCGATGTGATAAAGCGCTTCTTTCGCGTTCTTCGCGCCGTCGCCCAGGCTATACATTAATAGCCCGCAGCCTACGGAGCAGTATGTGCAGGTGTTGCGGATCTCTTTAGCGCGCAGCAGCTTGTAATTACGCGCCTGAGCCAGAGCCATTTTGGGCGCAAACCCCAAAGCAGCGGCTGTTGTTCCGGCCATACCGCCTGCGCAGATTTTAAAAAACTTTCTGCGGCTGACGTCCATTGTTCCCCTCCATGCGGGATGTTTATTCATCGCGGAGGGCAAAACTAACAGCAATATCCCTGTTTTATTTGCGTCAAATCAATGTCGAAAACTGACGCCCCCTTAATAGTCAGCGACGCCAATTTTTATTACTCCGATAGTATTAAGCATGGCGGAAAATATCCCCCCCGGCGGGCGTAAAAAGTGTTATAAAACCCGACTGCGTTTGAACCAACATCAGGTTAAATATGGAGAAAAAGAGAGCCACGCTCATTGGATTGGCCGCTATCGTACTCTGGAGCACCATGGTCGGGCTGATTCGTGGCGTCAGCGAAGGCCTTGGCCCGGTGGGCGGCGCGGCGATGCTCTACAGCCTGAGCGGCATGTTGCTGATCTTTACCGTCGGCTTCCCACAAATACGCCAGATCCCCCGCCCCTATTTACTGGCGGGGAGCCTGTTGTTCGTCAGCTATGAAATTTGCCTGGCGCTGTCGGTTGGCTTAGCTGGTACCCGCCAGCAGGCTATTGAAGTGGGGATGGTCAATTATCTGTGGCCCAGCCTGACGATTTTATTCGCCATTCTGTTTAACGGCCAAAAAAGCAGCTGGCTGGTTATCCCCGGTTTATTCCTCGCTATACTTGGCGTCACCTGGGTATTAGGCGGTGAGCATGGTCTGAATATAGACGAAATTATCAGCAACGTGGTCTCCAGCCCGCTGAGCTATATTTTGGCGTTTATCGGCGCGTTTATCTGGGCGGCCTACTGCACGGTCACCGCGAAATACGCCAAGGGCAAAAACGGGATTACCCTGTTTGTTCTGCTCACCGCCCTGACCCTGTGGCTGAAATTCCTGTTCAGCGAGCAGCCGCCGATGGTCTTTAGCTGGCCGGTGACGATCAAGCTGATCGCGCTGTCCGTCGCCCTGGGGTTTGGCTACGCGGCGTGGAACGTCGGGATCCTGCACGGCAACGTCAGCCTGCTGGCCGCCGCCTCTTACTTTACCCCGGTGCTCTCATCGGCGCTGGCGGCGGTACTGCTCAGCGCCGCGCTGTCGTGGTCGTTCTGGCAGGGCGCCGGGATGGTATGTATCGGCTCCCTGCTCTGCTGGCAGGCGACCCGGCGCTAACCGAGGTCGCCCCCGGCGACGGGCAACGTCACGCCGGTAATATAGCTGGCCTCATCGCTGGCGAGAAACAGGATGGCATTGGCCTGTTCCGCCAGCGTACCGTAGCGATGCATCAGGCTGCTCGCCACCGTCTGATCCACCACCTGCTGATACCACTTCTGCTCTTGCGCCGTCGGCTGCTCTTCATTACGCGGCGTCAGGCGCGCAGGCGCCTCGGTTCCCCCCGGCGCCACGGCATTAATACGGATCCCGTTTGCGCTATATTCCAGGGCCAGCGAACGGGTCAGCGCGTTAACGCCGCCTTTCGCTGCGGAATAAGGTACCCGGTTCACTCCCGCCGTCGCCACGGACGAAATATTGACGATGCTTCCCTTTCCCTGCCTGAGCATCCACGGTAGCGCAGCCCGACAGCCCCACAGGGTCGGGAACAGCGAGCGGCGAATCTCCTTCTCAATCTGCTGCGGCTGATATTCGGCAAACGGCCGCGCCCAGATGGTGCCGCCGACGTTGTTAATCAGCACGTCAAGGCGACCAAAATGAGCCACCCCTTCGGCAAACGCCCGCTCGGTGCTTTCCCATTGCTCAAGATCGGCCTTCAGCGCCAGCGCTTCGCTGCCGGAGTCGTTCAGCGCCGCCGCCAGTTCGTGAACATAACGAGAACGGTCAATCAACAGCAGCCGGGCGCCCTCACGCGCCGCCTGCTCAGCCGTCTGTCGGCCTATCCCCTGCGCGGCGCCGGTAATGGCCACGACTTTATTGCTAAATCGCATCGTTGCTCCTTATGCCGCCGCGCTCTGGCTGGCGATAAATTTTTCATACCAGAAACCCGCCGGCGAAACGCCTCTCTCGCGCAGCGCCGTGGCTACCGCATTGACCATCGGCGGCGGCCCGCACAGATAGATATCCACATCGCCATCGTTGAGTATCGCGTCATCGAGATGTTCGGTCACAAAACCGCGCTGCGGGCATCCGCTTTGCGCGTCGGCAACCACCGGCAGCCAGCGATAGGCCGGAAGCTGGCCGGTAAATGCTTCGAGCGCATCAGTTTTCACCAGGTCGCAGTCGCGGGTCACGCCATAGAGCAAGGTGACGGGCCGGGTGCTGCGCTGCATAACCAGCGTTTGCAGCATCGAGAGCAGCGGCGCTAAGCCGGTGCCCCCCGCGAGCAGCAACAGTGGACGCTCGCCGCCGCGCAGATAAAAGCTGCCCATCGGACCGCTTAGCGTCAGACGATCGCCGGGGCTGGCCCGCTGCGTCAGCCACTGACTCATCAAGCCGCCGGGCACGTTACGGATCAGAAAGCTCCCCTCACGCGAGCCCGGTAGAGAGCTAAACGAATAGGCGCGCGCCTGCGGCGTTCCTGGCACCTCAATATTGATGTACTGGCCCGGCAGAAAATCCAGCGGTTCATCCAGCACAACGACCAGCTCAATGGCGGTGTCCGACAGTAGATTTACCTGTTTTACCGCTGCGCCCAGGCTTGCCAGCGCGGTTTTGCACTGGGCCGCCGCAGCCGGAACATCAATGACGCAATCGCTGGTTGGCACCATCTGACAGGTCAGCACCTGACGCTCTGCGGCTTCGTCCTCGCTGAGCGCCTCTTCAAGAAAATCGTCACCCAAACCATATTCGCCGCTGACGCAGCGGCACTTGCAGGTGCCGCAGACGCCGTCCGAGCAATCCATCGGCAGATTCACCTGCTGACGATAGGCGGCATCCAGCACTTTTTCCCCGGCATGGCATTGAATAAAGCGGGTGATGCCGTCTTCAAAATTGAGAGCAATATTAAAGGTCATAAACGCCTCTTAAATGTGGTAAACGTCAATCACCTGACGGATGTAATCGTTATTCAGCCGCACGGTTTTACGGATAATCTGCGGTTTGCCGGCACTTTCAATCAGCGTGCAGCAGGTAGAGCCAAACCAGGTATCCGTCTGCTGATAGCGATGACAGTAGGTGACCCAGTTGTAGCGCACCTCCATCCCCTGTTCGGTTTCGCCAAGCCGCTCAACGTTGCCGATCATGTGGGTGGTTCGCGGTTCCGGCGTGCTGGCCCCGGAGCGTTCCGTTTTGATGCGGTATACCCGGTCTTCGAGGCCATCGCGGTTCGGGTAGTAAATCAGCGAAATTTCGCGCTGCGGATCGCGGGTAAGCTGGTCGTCATCGCCCCAGGCGGGCATCCAGTACACCACCTGCGGGCTGTAGCAGTTCAGCCATTCATCCCACTGGCGATCGTCCAGCAGACGGGCTTCGTAATAAAGAAACTGGCGAACCTGTTCGAGAGTCAGCATCAGGCCACCTCCACGCGTTGAGTGATCGACTGGTCGTAGCGCTGCCGCTCTGTTTCCAGCGCCGCCAGCATCACGTTTTGCCAGTGATGATGATGGGCGATATACAGCGCTTCATCTTCCGATTTCACTCCGCTTAGCTGCGGGCTAAAGCCCGCCTGCAAGGCGTGGTCGTCAGGGCCGTCGACCCAGTGCAGCGCCCCGCGGCTGAGGTCGCTCCATGCCAGATTCTCGCCGAGATAACCGCGCTGACAGGCGCTGAACTCTTCCAGATCGTCAGGCGTCCCCATGCCGCTAACGTTGAAGAAATCCTCATACTGGCGGATACGCAGCGCTCGCGCCTGGTCAGATTCACCTTTCGGGGCGAAGCACCAGATGGTGACTTCGGTTTTATCCACCGCAATGGGGCGGATCACGCGGATCTGCGTCGAAAACTGATCCATCAGGTAGACGTTCGGATAGAGGCACAGGTTGCGCGTTTCGTTGACCATCCGATCGGCGCGAGACTCGCCGAACTCAGCCCGCAGACGTTCGCGATGTTCATAGACCGGACGCACTTCCGGATTAAGCGCCCGGGTCCAGAGCAGCATATGCCCATTCTCAAAGCCGTATCCGCCGCCGACGCTTTTCGACCAGCCGTTTGCGTCTACCGCGTGCGTTCCTTCCGCTTCGTAGTTGCGGCGCGACATGGTGGAAGCGTAGTTCCAGTGCACCACGCTGACGTGATAGCCGTCAGCGCCGTTTTCCGCCCCCAGCTTCCAGTTGCCTTCGTAAACATAGCTCGACGAACCTTTAAGTACCTCCAGCCCTTGCGGCGCCTGGTCGACGATCAGATCGATAATTTTGCGGGTTTCGCCGAGGTACTCCTCCAACGGCTGCACATCAGCATTCAGGCTACCGAACAGAAACCCGCGATACGATTGAAACTTTGGCAGCTTTGTTAAATCATGAGAGCCTTCCTGTTTGAAGCTGTCCGGGTAACCACCGGTGCTTTCATCTTTGGCTTTTAATAGCTTGCCGTTATTGCTGAACGTCCAGCCGTGAAACGGGCAGGTCAATGAATTTTTATTACCGGTTTTGCGCCGACATAACATCGCTCCGCGATGGGCGCAGCTGTTAATTAGCGCATGTAGCTCATTCTTTTTATCGCGGGTTATTATCACCGGCTGGCGCCCAAGGGTCAGAGTGTAATAATCTCCTGGCTGCGCAATCTGGCTCTCATGGGCAAGGAACAACCAGTTGCCTTCGAAGATATGCTTCATTTCAAAATCAAATAACTGCGGGTCGGTAAATATTGAGCGATGGCAGCGATAAATATGTTTTTCACGATCAACAATTAATGCATTGCTGATTTTATCTTTTAATCTGGCGAATGTTTTTTGCATGAGTCGGCCCCTCCTGCATAATTCAGGAATAGAAAAAAGAGAACTCGTAATTTCGTTTTATTCTCCGGCCGCGATATGGCCGGAGAATAGCATTAACGCAGCGTTTTATTCCTGCGCGCGCAGGCGCGTACCGCGCTGTTCTTCATCGGCGTTAAGCGCTTTACACAGGGTAAAATCAAAGCGTACTTCAGTATGTTCCCCATCCAGTTCGCGCTGCTGAATAAGCTCGCGGTCGCTTACTTTTACCGGGTCGGCAATCAGGCCATCGCGGGTAGCGAACGCGAAATCATCCCATAGATATTTGTCACCGTTGAGATTAATCTGGCTGGTCAAATGTTTATAACCTAGCGCAGAGACGAAGAAGTGGATATGCGCCGGACGATTACCGTGGCGCCCCAGTTGGTTAAGCAGCTTTTGCGTCGGTCCATCCGGCGGGCAGCCGTAGCCGGAAGGCATTATGCTGCGCACGCTGTAGCGGCCATCGGCGCCGGTACGGATACGGCGACGCAGGTTGTATTCACTCTGGCTTTTATCAAAGAAAGAGTAGTTCCCAAGGGTGTTAGCGTGCCAGATATCAACGATAGCGTTGGCAACCGGGCGGCCCTGAGTGTCGTTGACCTGGCCGTAAAGCCACATCACTTCCCCCGCATCTTTACCATCATCCATACGGGTATGTCCGTCGGCCAGCGGCGCGTTCGCCACGTACAGCGGGCCTTCAATGGTGCGAGGGGTGCCGGTTTCCCGCTGCTCCGCGGCGTCGATAGCGTCCTGGCGCAGGTCGAGAAAGTGTTCCAACCCGAGGCCTGCCGCCAGCAGCGCCGCTTCCTGGCGCCCGCCTAATTCATGCAGATAATTCACCGCATGCCAGAACTCCTCTTCAGTGATGTTATAGTCATCAATCAGCGTACAGATGTTTTCCAGCAGGCGGTGAATAATCGTTTTAAAACGTTCGTCGCCGCCGCTAATATTTAATCCCGCGCTTTCGCGCAATAAATGTTGCACAGCATCTGGTCGTACGAATGCATTACTCATAATTAGTCTCACTTATCATTGTAGGATATTCGCCGAATTTCTTCGGCGCGAGGTTAGTGATTATTATTTATTAACGGTCGTCTTCGCGAATCGAGGAGGGATGACGACAGAGCGCCTCCACGCGAATTTGCATAAAGGGATATAGTGGTAAAGCCATTAAGATTTGATGCAATTCCTCAGCATCTTTCACATCAAAAATACTGACATTGGCGTAAAGACCGGCGACGCGCCAAATATGCCGCCACTTACCTTCACGCTGCAGCTGCTGTGAATAATTTTTTTCTCGCAGCTTAATTTCCTCTATTTCGTCAGCAGGAAATCCCAGCGGAATATTCACGGTCATATCGACTTTAAATAGCATACTAATCATCCCTTATCCTTTGCGGCTATAGAAGCGCAGCTTGTCTTCATCCAGTTCAACGCCAAGACCGGGCGTTTGCGGCAGCGTCACCTCGCCCTCGGCAAAGGTGAGCGGGACGCTGACAATATCGTCCTTCAGCAACAGCGGGCCAAACATCTCGCTGCCCCACTGCAGGGGGAGCGTAGACCAGGCGTGCAGAGAGGCCAGGGTGCCAACGGTTCCCTCAAGCATCGTGCCGCCGTAAAGCCCAATTCCCGCTGCTTGCGCAACTTTCGCCAGCGCCAGTACGCTATTGGGCCCCCCCGCTTTGGCAATCTTCAGCGCATAGGCGCCGCTAAACCCCTGCTGCGCCAGGCGATATCCATCGTAGTGGGTCGCCACCGCTTCATCGGCCAGAATGGCCGTGTCGATATGATGACTGAGGCGCACCAGCGCAGCGTTATCCTGCGCGCCGACCGGCTGTTCAATCAAATCCACGCCCATCGCCGCCAGCTCGCGGCAGCCTTTTGCCGCTACGGTGGCGTCCCACGCCTGATTCACGTCGACGCGGATGCTGGCCCGGTCGCCCAGCGCTTCAACAATCGCGCGCGTGTGGCGCAGGTCGGTCTCCAGCGCCCGGGCGCCGATTTTCAGCTTAAACGCCTGATGGCGGCGCTCCGCAAGAAGCTTTTCGCCCTCGGCAATATCTTTCTCGGTGTCGCCGCTGGCCAGCGTCCAGAGAACCGGCAGCGAGGTCGTCAGCGCCCCGCCAAGCAGCGCCGAAACCGGCAGACCGAGCGCTTTACCCTGCGCATCCAGCAACGCGGTTTCAATCGCCGATTTGGCGAAGGTATTGCCTTTAACCGCGCCGTCCATACGGCTGGTCAGGGCATTTAAATTATCGGCCGCCTGACCTTTCAGCAACGGCGTCAGGTAGTGGTTTATCGCCGATACGATGGCTTCCGGGCTCTCCACGCCGTAGCTGAGTCCGCCGATGGTGGTCGCTTCGCCAATCCCGCAAATGCCATCCGAGCGGGTAACCCGGATTATCGCCAGCGTCTGACAGCCCATCGTGGTCATGGAGAGTTTATGCGGCCGAATGGTCGGGATATCTACCAGCCAGCTTTCAATACGTTCAATGGTCGCGGTCATCTTTTTTTCCTGGTGATGAAATACATAACTTTTCCTACCCCGGTTCATAACGTGGGGTAACGATGCTGATGACAATAGGACTGCGTAATGGAGAGGGTCAACGGCGATAATCGAAATGTTGTGCGATTATCGACGCAGTTGTTAAGTTGAGGTTAATAATGTGATCGGCGTGGTAAAACCAGCACCAGGAATCCCCGCGTTTTTTACCCGCGATATAGTGATGCTCCGTGAGCCTATATCTTCAACAATCGAGGGGGTTATATGAGCGAAAAACAACCTGGCACACTCAGCGCCCGCCAGGCTGAACACGACCCTAACTTTATGTTATCCCTGGCGCGCGGTCTGGAGGTGCTGAACGCGTTTAGCCCCCAGCGGCAGCGCCTGACCATCTCCCAGCTTAGCCAGAAAACGCAGATCTCACGCGCGGCAGTGCGCCGCTGTCTGTATACCCTTGCCGCGCTGGGGATGGTGCACAGTCCGGATGGCCGCAGCTATGAACTGCTGCCTCGCGTACTGGCGGTGGGCCACGCTTATCTGGCCGGAACGCCGCTGGCTAAAGTCGCGCAGAGCGCGCTGGATACGCTGGGTAAAAACCTGGGAGAGTCCTGTTCCGCCGCCACGCTGGACGGCGATAACGTTCTGTATATCGCCCGCACGGCGGTGAATAATTTGCTCAGCGTGGATATCGGCCGCGGCAGCCGCCTGCCGGCATGGGCGACTTCCATGGGACGAGTCCTGCTGAGCGCATTGCCAGAAGAGCAGCTAGAGGTGACGCTGTCACGGGCAAATTTAATCCGCTATACCCCGCATACCCTCTGCGATATACCGGGATTACGCGAAGAGATTGCCAGAGTGCGCATGCAAGGCTACGCGCTCGCCGATCGGCAAATTGAGGTGGGATTGTGTTCGCTGGCGGTACCGCTGCTTTCCCGCAGCGGCCAGGTGGTAGCGGCGCTTAACGTTGGCGTTCCCGCAGGCAGCACCAACGCCGCGGCGTTGAAAGAGAAAGCCCTGGCCCCGTTACGGCGGGCGGCGATGGCGCTTTCTCTTCAGCTATAAAGGATTAATTGAGTTCAGGCGCTTTTGCCAGGCTTCGCCAAATCCCCGCCGCCAGCAGCAGAAGCAGGACGCCAGCCGTCGCCAGCACGGTACTGTGCGAGTGAATAAACGCCGCCTTCGCCGCCTCAAGCAGGCTTTGCGCCGGAATGGCGGGCAGCGACTGCGCCAGCTTAATCGCCTCGCTGATGGAGGAGGACGCCTGCTCCGCCGCCGCGCCCTCGATCCCCTGCGGCAGGACGATTGACGAGGTGTAGCTGCGGGTCAGGATCAGGCCAAACAGAGCGATGCCCAAGCCCGCGCCCAGTTCATAGGCCATGGTCTCGATGGCCCCCGCCGCCGCCGCTTTCTCCTTCGGCGCAGCGGCCATGATCGCCGAGCTGGAGGCCAGCAGCGCGCTGGCGACGCTGAAGCCCAGCAGCGTCATCAGCCCCCATGCCTGCCACTGCTGCGTGTTGAAATCGGTCATCGACAGGCCGAGGAAGCTCAGCGCGCTCAGCAGCATTCCGCCGGTGGCGACCTCGCGCAGCCCCAGACGCGACACCAGCATGCCGGCGATCGGTCCGCTGAAACCGCTTGCCACCATCACCGGCAGCATAAACAGCCCGGCTTCAAAAGGCGTTTTGCTATGCACAAACTGCAGCTCCTGCGCCATCAGCAGCTCAAACCCCACCAGCGTAATCAGCGCGGTCATCGCCATCATCACCCCGCTTAAAATAATGCGATGGGTAAACAGACGCATATCGACCATCGGCCGCGTTGCCGAGAGCTGTTTGCGCACGAACCAGAACAGCATCGCGGCGCCCGATACCGCCACCAGCCCGGTTAACCACAGCGCCATTTGCCCTTTGAGCGCCGTCTTGGCGCTAAACACCAACATCAGGATGGCGGCGATGAGGATCAGCGCCTGGAAAAAATTGAGCGGCTGCTCGCGCCGCGCGGGCTGGCGCGGCACCACTTTGGCGTTAATCGCCATCACCAACAGCACGATCGGCACGTTGATCAGGAATACCGACCCCCAGTAAAAGTGCTCCAGCAGCATGCCGCCAATCAGCGGGCCGAACGCCGCGCCGCCGGAACCGACTGCCGCCCATAGACCCAGCGCCATATTGCGCTGTTGCGCTTGCGAAAAGGTGCTGCGGATACCGGCAAGGGTCGCCGGGACGATCATCGCCGCCCCCACCGCCAGCAGCGCGCGGGAGGCAATCAGCGTTTCTGCGGTAGGGGAAAACGCCGCCGCCAGCGACGCCGAGCCAAAAATACCGCTGCCGAGCAGAAGCAGCCGTTTAAAGCCGATTTTATCGCCCAGTGCGCCCATAGGCAGCACCATGCCTGCCATGACCAGCGAATAAATATCAATAATCCACAGCAGCTCGTTGCCGCTGGTGCCCAGCGCTACGCTAAGCGTGGGCGCGGCCACGTGGAGAACGGTGGCGTCAATCGCCACCGGAATATAAACCAGCAAAATCGCCATCAGCGTCAACCATTGCCGAGACATACTACCTTTCCTCAAAGTTAAATATTGGACAGCCGTCCAGGAAAGCGATCCTGCCGGAATGTTGAACGAGTGTCCAACTTTTTGTTACTATCGGCAAAAAAACCGGGGTCACAAACGTTATGAGCTACTTAAATCGCGATGCGCGTCGGGAAGTTATTGTACAGGCGGCCATGCGCGTGGCGCTTCAGGGCGGGTTTAGCGCCATGACCGTTCGCAATATCGCCGCCGAAGCCGGCGTTTCCGCCGGCCAGCTGCACCACCATTTCACCTCCGCGGGCGAGTTAAAGGCCCATACCTTCGTGCGCCTGATCCGCGAAATGATGGATATGCCGCTGGTCGCCGACGATGCCACATGGCGCGAACGCCTGTTTTCCATGGTGGGCAGCGATGACGGCAGACTGGAGCCCTACATTCGTTTATGGCGCGAAGCGCAGCTGCTGGCCGATAGCGACGCTGACATTAAAGGCGCGTATCTGCTGACGATGAGCATGTGGCATGAAGAGACGCTGAAGATAATCCAGCGCGGGACCGAAGCGGGTGAGTTCAGGCCAAATGATCCCGCGGAAAGTATCGCCTGGCGGCTGATTGCCCTCGTCTGCGGTCTGGATGGTATTTACGCCCTGGGAATGAAGGAAATTGATGATGCCGCCTTTAACCAACATATCAATCATTATATTTCGCTGGAATTATTTTAATTCGGGTTACACTTTGTAACAAATAATCCCCACCTATTATTCGCGCGTCTCTTTTAGACGCGTTTTTCTTATCTATTCTTCATTCATTACAACAGATACATCACCCATCCCCTGGTTTTATTCCTTTTATTAATTTGCTGTTTTACAAGTTTATTCTTTTTGACTGACGACTGTTCATTCGAGGGCAATATGCAGAGCAAAAATGAGAAAAAGAATCATTATCTTTTAAAAGAGTGGAAACCAGAAAACGCGGCGTTTTGGGAGAATAAGGGAAAGAAAATAGCCCGCAGAAATCTTTGCATTTCCGTAGCTTGTCTGCTACTCGCTTTTTGCGTCTGGATGCTATTTAGCGCCGTCGCCGTCAATCTCAATAAGGTTGGCTTTAATTTTACCACCGATCAGCTCTTTTTATTAACCGCCCTGCCTTCGCTCTCTGGTGCAATATTACGCGCGCCCTACTCCTTTATGGTACCTATATTTGGCGGGCGCTACTGGACGGTATTAAGCACGATTATTCTGGTCGCGCCCTGCATCTGGCTGGGCATAGCTATACAGAACACCGCTACTCCTTTTTGGGTATTTATTACGATTGCTTTACTCTGCGGTTTTGCCGGGGCGAACTTTGCGTCCAGCATGGGAAATATCAGTTTTTTCTTTCCTAAAGCGAAACAGGGCAGCGCCCTGGGCATCAACGGCGGCCTCGGTAATCTCGGCGTCAGCGTGATGCAGATGATCGCCCCGGCGGCGATTTTTGTGCCCATTTTCGCCTTTCTTGGCGTACACGGCGTGCCTCAGGAAGATGGTTCAATCCTCGCGCTAAGCAACGCCGCCCTCGTCTGGGTACCGCTGCTGGTGATAGCCACCATCGCCGCATGGGTAGGCATGAACGATATCGCCAGCTCGAAGGCATCCATTCGCGATCAGCTCCCGGTGCTGAAACGCCCGCATATGTGGCTGCTGAGCCTGCTCTATCTGGCCACCTTCGGCTCGTTTATTGGTTTTTCCGCGGGTTTTGCCATGCTGGCGAAAACCCAGTTTCCCGACGTTAACATCCTTAAGCTGGCCTTCTTCGGGCCGTTTATCGGCGCGCTGGCGCGATCGTTTGGCGGCATAATCTCCGACCGCCTCGGCGGCGTGCGGGTAACGCTGGTCAATTTTGTGCTGATGGCGCTGTTTACCGGCTTGCTGTTTCTTACCCTACCCGGCTCCGGCTCAGGTAGCTTTCTCGCCTTTTACGTCGTGTTTATGGGCCTGTTTCTGACCGCCGGTCTCGGCAGCGGTTCCACCTTCCAGATGATCGCCGTGATCTTCCGCCAAATCACCATCGACAGCGTGAAGAAACGCGGCGGCAGCGACGAGCAGGCCCAGCACGAAGCGGTGACCGATACCGCGGCGGCGCTCGGCTTTATCTCCGCCATCGGCGCGATTGGCGGCTTCTTTATCCCGAAAGCCTTCGGTACCTCGCTGGCGATGACCGGCTCTCCGGTCGGGGCGATGAAGGTCTTCTTTGTGTTCTACGTGGTCTGCGTGCTGGTGACCTGGCTGGTCTACGGCCGGCGCAAACCGGCAAAAAAATAACGACATCTTTTTTAGCGGATGGCGGCTGACGCCTTATCCGGCAAACGGGATCGTAAGGTCTTGTCAGGCCGGACATTATCGAAGCAGGAGAAATGTCATGAGTAAACTACTGGATCGCTTTCGCTACTTTAAGCAGAAAGGCGAGAGCTTTGCCAACGGTCACGGCCAGGTGTACAACACCAACCGCGACTGGGAGGACAGCTACCGTCAGCGCTGGCAGTTCGACAAAATCGTCCGCTCAACGCACGGCGTGAACTGTACGGGCTCCTGTAGCTGGAAAATTTACGTCAAAAACGGGCTGGTGACCTGGGAAACCCAGCAAACCGACTATCCCCGCACCCGCCCTGACCTGCCGAACCACGAGCCCCGCGGCTGCCCCCGCGGCGCAAGCTACTCCTGGTACCTGTATAGCGCCAACCGCCTGAAGTATCCGCTGGCGCGTAAGCGGCTGATTGCGCTGTGGCGCGAAGCATTGGCCCAGCATCCGGATCCGGTAGAGGCGTGGGACAGCATCATGCGCGACCCGGTAAAAACCCTTAGCTACAAACAGGTTCGCGGCAAAGGCGGGTTTATCCGTTCAAGCTGGAAGGAGCTGAACCAGCTGATCGCCGCCGCCAACGTCTGGACCATCAAAAACTACGGCCCGGACCGGGTGGCGGGCTTTTCGCCGATCCCGGCGATGTCGATGGTCTCTTACGCCGCCGGTACCCGCTATCTGTCGCTGCTCGGCGGCACCTGCCTGAGCTTCTACGACTGGTACTGCGACCTTCCCCCCGCCTCGCCGATGACCTGGGGCGAACAGACCGACGTTCCCGAATCCGCCGACTGGTACAACTCCAGCTATATCATCGCCTGGGGCTCCAACGTCCCGCAGACCCGGACGCCGGACGCCCACTTTTTTACCGAAGTGCGCTACAAGGGCACCAAAACCATCGCGATTACCCCGGACTTTTCGGAAGTCGCCAAGCTCAGCGACCAGTGGCTGGCGCCGAAACAGGGTACCGACAGCGCGCTGGCCATGGCGATGGGCCAGGTGATCCTTAAAACCTTTCACCTCGATAACCCCAGCGATTATTTCCTCAACTACTGCCGCACCTACACCGATATGCCGATGCTGGTGATGCTTGAACGCCGCGAGGAGGGTTTCTACGTTCCCGGCCGCATGTTGCGCGCCGCCGATCTGGTTGACGATTTGGGCGAAAGCAACAACCCGGAGTGGAAAACCGTCGCTTACAGCAGCACAGGCAATCTGGTTGCCCCTAACGGCTCAATTGGCTTCCGCTGGGGAGAGAAAGGCAAATGGAACCTCGAACAGCAGGCCGCCGGGCAAGCGATTGAACTCTCGCTGTCGCTGCTGGATAGCCGTGACGACGTGGTAACGGTGGGTTTCCCCTACTTCGGCGGCAACGAAAACCCGCACTTTCGCAGCGTTAAGCAGGAGCCGGTAACCCTGCATCAGCTGCCGGTTAAACAGCTGCCGCTGGCCAACGGCGAAACCGGCCTGGTGGTCAGCGTCTATGATCTGATCCTCGCCAACTACGGGCTCGATCGCGGTTTAGACGATCCCAACGCCGCGCAGGACTTCGGCGAGATGAAAGCTTATACCCCGGCGTGGGCCGAACAGATAACCGGCGTCCCGCGCCAGCACATCGAGCAGATCGCCCGTGAATTTGCCGATACCGCGCATAAAACCCACGGGCGGTCGATGATTATCCTCGGCGCCGGCGTCAACCACTGGTACCACATGGATATGAACTACCGGGGGATGATCAACATGCTGGTGTTCTGCGGCTGCGTCGGCCAGAGCGGCGGCGGCTGGTCGCACTATGTCGGTCAGGAGAAGCTGCGCCCGCAAACCGGCTGGCTGCCGCTGGCGTTCGCCCTTGACTGGAACCGCCCGCCGCGCCAGATGAACAGCACCTCTTTTTTCTACAATCACGCCAGCCAGTGGCGCTATGAGAAGCTGACTGCCCAGGAGCTGCTGTCGCCGCTGGCCGACGCCAGCCAATTCAGCGGCAGCCTTATCGACTTTAACGTCCGTGCCGAACGCATGGGCTGGCTGCCCTCCGCGCCGCAGCTGGGCGTCAACCCGCTGACTATCAAGGAACAGGCCGCCGCTGCGGGTCTTTCCCCTGCCGACTACACCGCCCGGGCGTTGAAGTCCGGCGAGATCCGCTTCGCCTGCGAACAGCCGGATAACGGCAAAAACCATCCGCGTAATCTGTTTATCTGGCGCTCTAATCTGCTGGGCTCTTCCGGCAAGGGCCACGAGTATATGCTCAAATATCTACTGGGTACCGACAGCGGTATTCAGGGCGATGAGCTGGGCGCCAGCGATAACGTGAAGCCCGAAGAGGTGGAGTGGCAGACCGCGGCCATCGAAGGCAAGCTCGACCTGCTGGTGACCCTCGATTTCCGCATGTCCAGCACCTGCCTGTTCTCCGATATCGTTCTGCCGACCGCCACCTGGTATGAAAAAGACGATATGAACACCTCGGATATGCATCCGTTTATCCACCCGCTGTCGGCCGCGGTAGATCCGGCCTGGGAATCACGAAGCGACTGGGAAATCTACAAAGATATCGCCAAAACCTTCTCCGAGGTCTGCGTCGGCCACCTCGATAAAGAGACCGACGTGGTGCTGGTGCCGCTGCAGCACGACTCCCCGGCGGAGCTGTCGCAGCCCTTCGAGGTGCTGGACTGGCGGAAAGGCGAATGCGAGCTGACGCCGGGTAAAACCGCGCCGTCGATCGCCGTGGTTGAGCGTGATTACCCGGCGACTTACGAGCGCTTCACCTCCCTTGGCCCGCTGCTCGACAAGCTGGGCAACGGCGGCAAAGGCATTACGTGGAACACCCAGAGCGAAGTCGATTTCCTCGGCAAGCTGAACTACGTCAAGCTGGACGGCCCGGCGAAAGGCCGCCCGCGCATCGACAGCGCCATCGACGCCTCGGAAGTGATCCTCGCCCTGGCCCCCGAAACCAACGGCCAGGTGGCGGTAAAAGCCTGGCAGGCCCTCGGCGAATTTACCGGCCGCGAGCACACGCACCTGGCGTGCAATAAAGAGGATGAAAAAATCCGCTTCCGCGATATTCAGGCCCAGCCGCGCAAAATCATCTCCAGCCCGACCTGGTCCGGCCTTGAGAGCGAGCATGTTTCCTACAACGCCGGCTATACCAACGTCCACGAGCTGATTCCCTGGCGCACCCTTTCCGGCCGCCAGCAGCTGTATCAGGATCATCCCTGGATGCGCGCCTTTGGCGAAAGCCTGGTGGTTTATCGACCGCCGATTGATACCCGCAGCGTCAGCCAGATGAAAGCGATCCCGCCCAATGGCTTCCCGGAAAAAGCGCTCAACTTCCTGACGCCGCACCAGAAATGGGGCATCCACTCCACCTACAGCGAAAACCTGCTGATGCTGACCCTGTCGCGCGGCGGGCCGATCGTGTGGATCAGCGAAACCGACGCCCGCGAGCTGGGTATCGAAGATAACGACTGGATCGAGGCCTTCAACGCCAACGGCGCGCTCACCGCCCGCGCGGTGGTCAGCCAGCGCGTACCGCCGGGCATGACCATGATGTACCACGCCCAGGAACGCCTGATGAATATTCCGGGCTCGGAAGTCACCGGCCGGCGCGGCGGGATCCATAACTCGGTGACCCGCGTGTGCCCGAAACCAACCCATATGATCGGCGGCTACGCCCAGTTGGCTTACGGTTTCAACTATTACGGCACCGTCGGCTCCAACCGCGATGAGTTCATCATGATCCGCAAAATGAAAAATATTGACTGGCTGGATGACGAAGGTCGCGATGGGGTACAGGAGGCGAAAAAATGAAAATACGCTCACAGGTCGGCATGGTTCTCAATCTTGATAAATGCATCGGCTGCCACACCTGTTCCGTCACCTGTAAAAACGTCTGGACCGGACGCGAAGGGATGGAATACGCCTGGTTTAACAACGTCGAAACCAAACCGGGCATCGGTTATCCGAAAAACTGGGAAGACCAGGAGGTATGGGAAGGCGGCTGGGTGCGCGACGTTAATGGCAAAATACGCCCGCGTCTGGGCGGCAAAATGGGCGTCATCACCAAGATCTTCGCCAATCCGGTGATACCGCAGATTGACGACTACTATGAGCCGTTTACCTTTGATTACCAGCATCTGCACAACGCGCCGGAGGGCAAACATCTGCCTACCGCCCGCCCGCGCTCGCTTATCGACGGTAAACGGATGGATAAAATCATTTGGGGGCCCAACTGGGAAGAGCTGCTCGGCGGCGAATTTGAAAAGCGCGCCCGCGACCGTAACTTCGACAAGATTCAGAAGGAGATGTACGGCCAGTTTGAAAACACCTTCATGATGTATCTGCCGCGCCTGTGCGAGCACTGCCTGAATCCGAGCTGCGTCGCCACCTGCCCGAGCGGCGCCATCTACAAGCGCGAAGAAGACGGCATCGTGCTGATCGACCAGGACAAATGCCGCGGCTGGCGTCTGTGCATCAGCGGCTGCCCGTACAAGAAAATCTACTTCAACTGGAAAAGCGGCAAATCGGAGAAGTGCATCTTCTGCTACCCGCGCATCGAGTCCGGACAGCCCACCGTCTGCTCGGAAACCTGCGTCGGACGTATTCGCTATCTCGGGGTGCTGTTGTACGACGCCGACCGTATTGAAGAAGCCGCCAGCACCGAGCGCGAAATCGATCTCTACGAGCGGCAATGCGAGGTGTTCCTCGACCCCCACGACCCGGCGGTGATTGAAGAAGCGCTGAAACAGGGGATTCCGCAAAACGTGATTGATGCCGCCCAGCGCTCGCCGGTGTACAAAATGGCGATGGACTGGAAGCTGGCCCTGCCGCTGCATCCGGAATATCGCACCCTGCCAATGGTCTGGTACGTGCCGCCGCTGTCGCCGATTCAGTCCTACGCCGACGCCGGCGGTCTGCCGAAAAGCGACGGCGTGCTTCCGGCCATCGAAAGCCTGCGTATTCCGGTGCAGTATCTCGCCAATATGCTCAGCGCGGGCGATACCGGCCCGGTGCTGCGCGCGCTGAAGCGCATGATGGCGATGCGTCATTACATGCGCTCGCAAACGGTGGAAGGCGTCACCGATACCCGCGCCATCGAGGAAGTGGGCTTAAGCGTTGAGCAGGTCGAGGAGATGTACCGCTATCTGGCGATCGCCAACTACGAGGACCGCTTCGTGATCCCGACCAGCCACCGTGAAATGGCGCGCGACGCTTTCCCCGAGCGCAACGGCTGCGGCTTTACCTTTGGCGACGGCTGCCACGGCTCCGACAGCAAATTCAACCTGTTCAACAGTAGCCGTATCGATGCCATCAACATCACCGAAGTGCGCGATAAAGCGGAGGGGGAATGATGCAAATCCTCAAAGCGATCGGCCTGCTGATGGAGTACCCGGATGAGTTTCTTTGGCAGTGCAAGGAGGAGGTGCTGAGCATGGTGCGTCGCGACGCCCCCCTGCTCGACGACTTCGCCGCGGCGATGCTGAATGCCCCGCTGCTGGACAAGCAGGCCGAATGGTGCGAAGTGTTCGACCGGGGCCGCGCCACGTCGCTGCTGCTGTTTGAACACGTTCACGCCGAGTCTCGCGATCGCGGCCAGGCGATGGTCGATCTGCTCGCCCAGTATGAAAAAGCGGGCCTGGTGCTCGACTGCCGCGAACTTCCCGACCATCTGCCGCTGTATCTGGAATACCTCAGCATATTGCCGGAAGCCGAAGCCCGCGAAGGGCTGCAAAACGTCGCGCCGATTCTGGCCCTGCTGGGCGGGCGGCTCAAGCAGCGCGATACGCCGTGGTACCTGCTGTTTGACGCCCTGCTGAACCTTGCCGGAAGCCCTCTTTCAAGTGACAGTGTCACGAAGCAGGTCAAGCAAGAAACACGGGATGACACCCGGCAGGCGCTGGATGCGGTCTGGGAAGAAGAACAGGTGAAATTTATCGAAGACAACGCTACGGCCTGTGACAGCTCACCGTTACAGCAATATCAACGACGCTTTAGCCAGGACGTGGCGCCGCAGTACGTCGACGTCAGCGCGGGAGGCCCGAAATGATACAGTACCTGAACGTCTTTTTTTACGACATCTACCCCTACATCTGCGCGACGGTCTTTTTCCTCGGCAGCTGGCTGCGCTACGACTACGGTCAGTACACCTGGCGCGCCTCCTCCAGCCAGATGCTGGATAAACGCGGGATGGTAATCTGGTCGAATCTGTTCCATATCGGCATACTCGGCATTTTCTTTGGCCATCTGTTCGGCATGCTAACGCCGCACTGGATGTATGCCTGGTTTTTGCCGATTGCGGTCAAGCAGCAGATGGCGATGGTGCTCGGCGGCGTGTGCGGCGTTCTGACGCTGATTGGCGGCGCGGGGTTGCTCTGGCGCCGTCTGACCAACCAGCGCGTGCGCGCCACCTCGACGATGCCGGACATTATCATCATGAGCATTCTGCTGATTCAGTGTCTGCTCGGGCTGAGCACGATTCCTTTCTCGGCGCAGTATCCTGACGGCAGTGAAATGATGAAGCTGGTTGGCTGGGCGCAGGGCATCGTGACTTTCCGCGGCGGCTCGTCTGAAATGCTCAGCGGCGTCGCCTTTGTCTTCCGCGTGCATCTGGTGCTGGGGATGACGATTTTCCTGCTGTTCCCGTTCACCCGCCTGGTTCACGTCTGGAGCGCGCCGTTTGAATATTTCACCCGCCGCTACCAGGTGGTGCGTTCAAGACGCTGAGCAAAATCGGCAATCATCCCGGGTGACGGCGTCAACGCCTAACCCGGGCCACAGGATCCTGTAGCCCGGCTAAGCATCGCGCAAGCCGGGTAACATCCACGTTTGACAGCCAATGGTTCTGTACGATGTTTATTTTCCGGCCTCGGGATGGGTATCAAACGCCGCCATCACCGCCGCCAGCTCCGCTTCGCTGAAGCCGTATTTGGCATCATCGACGCCGAGGCCAAAACGCGTTTTCAGCGCTTCATACAGCGCCGGAACATCCGCTAAATCCAGCTTTTCGACCACATGGTTTTTATCCCAATGGGTAAAGTGGAAATTGGTCAGCGTCATCTTGCCGCCGTCCGGTAAATGGCGACACATCAGCAGATGGTGGCGGAAGTGCGACTGCGGCCAGTGCGCCGACCAGAAGTTGCCCATCACATAGTCAGCAGCGTACTGGCGACCTAAATCAAAATGGTACATCGACTGCCAGTGGCCGTGATGGCTAAACTGCAGCGCCCACTCATCCCCTTCGTAAATCAGGCGATACTCGCCGTGCGGCGTGGCTTGTTCAATATCCGCCAGCAGCTTAATCGGCGCGGTGAGGGTCTGGCCGCCGAAGCCGACGTCGGCAATCCAGCGTTCACCCTCCACGTCCACCAGCAGCAGCCGGTGGGTTCGCGGCGGCATATGCGGCGGATTGGCCAGCACCACGCGGCCCAGAAGGCTGCGCACGTTAAAACCGATCTCGCGCAGCGCCCTCTCAAGCAGGCCGTTTTGCTCAAAGCAGTAGCCGCCGCGGCGACCATGAATCAGCTTATCCTCAAGGGTACGATCGTCGAGATGAATCTCTCTGGGCAGCAGCACATCGAGATTCTCAAAGGGGATGGCGCCATTATGATGGATATGCAGTTCGCGCAGGGTGTTCAGAGATACATCCGGGGTGCCCACCCAGCCCAGGCGAGAAAAATAGGCGCTTAAAAAGGGACTCATCAATGCCTCCAGCAATCGGTGTCCGACATTTATAGCCTTTTTTTGTCGCCTGATGGCGTATTTTGTGCGATCGGCGTTATTCGCGCGCGCCCCGCTGCATCAACGCCAGCGCGCTGAGCATCAGCCCCAGACCGGTAAACAACGTCAGCGAGGCCATCGCCATGCCTTGTCCTGGGGATCCCTGCTCAAACTGACGCCAGATAAACACCGCCACGGTTTGCGTCCCGGCGGGGGCCAGCAGCAGCGAGGTCACCAGCTCGCGTGAGGCGATGGCAAACACCATCAGCATCGCCGCCAGCAGCGCCGGAAAGACCAGCGGCAGGACGATCAGGCGCAGCGCCTGCAGGGGCGTGGCGCCGTGCACCCGCGCGGCGGGCTCAAGGTTATGACCAAGCTGGCGCAGCGCGCTGCCAACGTAGCGCACCGGCCACGGCAGCAGTAGACAGCAGTAGGACAGCAGCAGCATAAACCCGGTGTTGTAAGGCGACACCGGCCAGAACGGCTGGTTCCACAGCAGAATCAGCCCGACGCCGACCACCACGCCCGGCAAAGCCGCCGGCATCAACGACAGCGCATCGACGATCGCGCTGCCCTTCATTTTCTGCACCAGCACCAGCCATGCCGCCAGCAGGCCAATGACGCCGACAATCAGCGCCGAAGCCAGCGCCAGCGAAAGGCTGGTGCCCAGCGCCGACAGCGCGTCGCCCTGCTGGGCAAACAGCGCCGTGAAATGGCGGAGGGTAAAGTTATCGCCATGAATACCGCCCGACAGGGTACTCATCAGGCTGGTCAGCACCATCGATGCTCCCGGCAGCATCACGGCCACGCCCCCGACGCTCGCCATTAACAACGTCGCAGGAAGCGCCAGCCAGCCCAACTCCGCCCCGCTATTCTCTCCCGGTTTGCCGGTGACGCTGGTGACCTCTTTATCGCCTGTCAGCCGTTTTTGCAGCCACCAGGCCAGCAGCGCCACCGCCATCAGCAGCAGCGACAGCAGCGACGCGCCGGGGAGATCGATTGGCCAGTCGGCGAGCTTTTTCTCAATTCCCACGGTGAGCATCAGCAGACCCGCGCGCGGCCCGAGGGCCGCCGGAACGCCGTACTCTTCTATCGCCAGGGTGAACGCCAGCAGCATCCCCGCCGCCAGCGCCGGTGAAAGCATCGGCAGCGTGATGTGCCAGAACGCCCGCCAGGCGCAGGCCCCGTGCACCCGAGCGACGATCGCCAGCCGCTGACCGCTCGCCAGCAGGCTGCGCGAAACGGCAAAATAGACCACCGGGAAAATATTGAGCGTCATCACCAGCACAATCCCGCTGCGGCTAAACAGCAGATCGTTGAGATCCCAGCCGGTTAGCTGTTGCAGATAGCCGTTGCTTTGCAGCAACAGCGTCCACTCCAGCACAGCGATATAGGGCGGCGTAAGAAACGGGATCAGAAACAGCACATCCCACAGCCGCGGCAACGGCACATTAAACAACCCGCGCAACACGCCCAGCGGCAGGCCGATCAGCACGCTCATCAGCGCCACGCCGCAGGCCACCCACAGGGTACCGCCGAGCATCATTGGCAGCTGCGGGTCGGCAATCAGCGCCGCCACGCCGCTAAACGCGCCTTCCAGCGATCCGGCGCTAAACCGGGGGAAAATTGCCTGCAGAACAATAAAGAGCAGCGGCAACGCCACCAGCACCAGCAGCACCGCCAGCGTGCCAGCGGAAATCAGTTTCTGTTTCACGGTATTTTCCTGAATACGATCTTTCCCGGCTCGCGCTGCGCTTAGCCGGGCTACAGGGTCACAGCCATCTGCGGTCCGGTAGCCCGGACAGGCGCGCCAGCGCCGCCTCCGGGGAATGTGCCGGGGCAAATTTTCGCAGCCCCGGGCAAAATCGGTTTACTGGGCGAAAAGCGTATTAAAGCGGGAAAGCACCGCGCTGCGGTCGCTCTTGCCATCGCTGACGGTTGGCAGAATTTTTAGCTCGTTGAGCAGCGGGCGCTTCGCCGGAACATCGCTGCGGGCGGGCATCAGCCAGGCATCGGCGACCCGGGCCTGGCCTTCCGGCGACAGCACATAATCCACGAAGGCTTTTGCATCGTCAGCATGCTGGCTGGTTTTGAGGATCATCATCGGCCGCGGAGCAATCACCGTGCCGCTGGCCGGGAAAATCACCTTCAGCGATTCGCCCTGATCGATATTGCCGTATGACACATAATCGACCGCGCCGAACACCGCCGCTTTCGCCCCCTGCATCACCGGCGTCACCGCCTGGGCGTTCGGCCCGCTAACCACCATGCCGTTGTTTTTTAAATCGTCAAACAGCGCCCATGCTTTATCGCCCATGCCATTCTGTAACCCGATCAGCAAATCCAGCGATGCGCCGGAAAGCGCCGGGTCCGGCGTCGTCACTTTGTTTTTGAACGCCGCTTCGGTCAGGTCGCGCCACTCTTTCGGCTCCGGGGTGCCGCTTTTGCTGTTCCACACAATCCCCAGCGCCGAAATACCCTGGGCAACGTAATCGGCGGATTTCAGGTTGGCCGGAACCTTATCGGCGTTGGCGCTCTGGTACGGCAGCAGCCAGCCGCGATGATGGAGATCCTCCGCCGTATCCCACGAAGCGGAGATCAGCACATCCGCCTGCGGGTTAGCCTGTTCGGCCTCAAGACGCGCCATCACCTTGCCGGTGGTGGCCTGGAAAATATTCACCTTAACGCCGGTTTTCAGCTCATACCCGCTGGCGAGGCTTTTCGCCAGCGAGCCCGGACCGGCGGTATAAACGGTGAGCGCGTGGGCGCTGGAAATCATTGTGGCGGACAACATCATCGCGAGCACGGCTCCTTTCTTAACGGTCATAACGGCTTTCATGCGGGTTCCCCTGAGGATGAAGAAACGGCGCGGACGGCGGCAACGCAGCCCGCGGATAAATGCACAATCTTGTCGGCCAGCAGTTCGGCTTCGCGACGGTCGTGGGTGACGTAGACGGCGGTGATGCCCAGCTGGCGCAGCAGGCGGCTCATTTCGATGCACAGCGACTCGCGCAGCTCGCTGTCGAGATTGGAGAGCGGCTCGTCGAACAGCAGCACGCGCGGTTCGGCGACGATGGCGCGGGCCAGCGCGATGCGCTGCTGTTGGCCGCCGGAAAGCCCTGACGGTTTGCGGTCGGCGAAGCCGCTGAGGCCGACCAGCGCCAGCGCCTCCTCGACCCTATGCTGACGTTGCTGACGCCCGACGCCGCGCATGCGCAGCGGAAAAGCCACGTTCTGCGCCGCCGTCATATGCGGCCACAGGGCGTAATCCTGGAAGACCATGCCGAGATCGCGCTGCTCCGGCGGCATCCCCCAGCCGGCTTTCGCCACCAGGCGATCGCCAAAGTGAATGCTGCCGCTGGCGGGTACGGTTAATCCGGCGAGCAGGCGCAGCAGCGTGCTTTTACCGCAGCCCGAAGGCCCCAGCAGCGCAACAGTGCTGCCCGCATCGATATGCAGATCGATCTGATTAAGCACGGTGTGGGCGCCGAAGGCGAAAGAAACGCCGTCGAGTTTAATGCTGGTCAGCGCGCGCATTATCGCCCTCCCCGATGGGAAAGCGAGGCTCTGCCCGCGGTCAACATCCGCCGGCGCGCGCTCACCTGAGATAAATTCAGGGGAGCTAACATCTTGTTATCCTCTTTGGGACTTAGTGACGCCGACTATAGGGAGCCTCGATGACGTATTGATTACATTTTCATTGCGGATTAACGTGTTGTCTGGCATCAGACCCATTTACCAAGGAACGCATATGAGCCGTTTTCGCCACGTGGAACTCCAGTACGCCAGTCGCCTGCTCAACCATGGCCCGACCATTCTGATAACCAGCTATGACGCCCCGTCTCAACGCCGCAACGTTATGGCCGCCGCGTGGTCGATGCCGGTGGAGTTCGCCCCGCCGCGGCTGGCCATCGTGGTGGATAAAAGCGCCTGGACACGGGAAATTATCGAGCGCAACGGCACCTTCGGCATCGTCGTCCCCGGCGTCGAAGCCGCCAGCTGGACCTACGCGGTCGGCAGCATCAGCGGGCGCGATGAGGATAAATTTAACGCTTATGGTATTCCGGTGGTGCAAGGCCCGGAGCTGGGATTGCCGCTGATTGAAGAAAAGTGTCTGGCGTGGATGGAGTGCCGACTGCTGCCGGCAACGGCGGCTCAGGAGCAGTACGATACGCTGTTTGGCGAAGTGGTTTCCGCCGCCGCCGATGAGCGCGCCTTCGTCACCGGCCGCTGGCAGTTCGACGACGATAAAATTAATACCCTGCATCATCTCGGCACCGGCAACTTTGTCGCCAGCGGTCGCCACGTCCGCGCCAATACCCCGGAAGAGTAGGCTCCCTCATTGACGCAGGCGCGGTTAGCGGCCTGCTCGCTTCATCCCGGGGGCGGCGCAGAGCGCCTTGCCCGGGCGACAGGACCGCAGACCGCTGAGGGCGCGTAGCCCGGACAGATGCGCAGCATCGCCTCCGGGGAGAGAACTACCGCTGCAAACGACGCCGGTCTTCGCTGGGAGTCAGGCCAAAAACCTTTTTATATAAGGTGGTAAAGTGATTGCTGTTGGCAAAACCGCATAAATAAGCCACTTCGGTGATCGTCATATCGGTTTCGCGTAATTTTACGCGCGCCGAAACTAATCTCAGCCGCTTTAAATAATTATCCGGGGTCAGTCCCGTCGCCTCTTTAATATGACGAAAAGCGGTCCGCGTAGTCAGATGAAATTTATCCGCCAGCTGCTGCCAGTTATGTTCTTCAAAACAGTGCTCCTGTAGCCAGGTCAGCAGCTTATGCAGCTTATATTTGGTATTACTGTATTCGGCTTCGGTTTCCGCATGCAGAATCGTCGTTACCAGCTGGAAAAACGCGGCTTCTCTCAGGGCGATATTTCCTGCCTGCCGCAGCTCGCGTGAAAAGATTTTGTCAACCAGCTCCTTGCAGGTATGGCGGGTGTCCGGAGCCAGCCAGCCGTAACAGGCGGCCTTCCGCGCGGAGAAGGTCTGCAATAACGTATCGAGCTGCTGTAAATAATGGAACTCTACCAGTGGGTTAATCAATACGTTAATTAACTTCAGCGTTCCCAGCTCATCATAATAATGTACATCGCCCGGCTGAACGTAAAAAACGTCCCCCTGTTGAATATATAATGGCCGGCCATTAATAACGTGTAAACCGTGTCCTTGCTCAACGATCACCAGTTCAGCAAATTCGTGACTGTGTTCATGGCTATTATCTTCCGGGTCACTGGCGTACATCCCCAACTTATCCTGCGGATGGGTGAAATAATACTCAACGGTTAACATCATCGATTAAGTCCAAAACGACATACGGTGCACGGGCAAGATAATGCATTTCACCGGCGGCCACGAGTCAGATTTGTGGAATTGTGATCGCCGACCCGCCCACCCCATTATCAGTGCCATTTTGTCAAATGCATTGGCATTGCCAGAGTGGTTGCCGCGGGCGGCGGCGTCTTATGCTGCGGACAATTAAACACAGAGGACGCAGTATGTCACAGGCAATTCAGCATAATTCTCAGGTCACGATGACTCGCCACCCGCATTTTCTACGCATCGCCGAGGCGCTCCGGCCCGCGCTGCGCCGTCAGGCGCATCTGCCGAGCGCGGTGGTGGAAGCCCGCGCCGACGCCGCGGCGCTCTTTGGCTGGCGCGCCGAGCCGGTGAGCACCCTGGCCGCGTTTTACCAGCGCGAGCTGACCAGCGGCGATAGCGTCATTATTGATTTTGGCAGCCACTACGTTGGCTACCTGCATTTTCTCTGCCGGAGCGCCGGGAGCCCGCCGGACGCTCCGGCCCATCTGCAGTTCACCTTCGGCGAAACGCTGAGCGAAGTGTGCGAACCGTTCAGCGATTATCAGGGCTGGCTCAGCAGCAGCTGGCTGCAGCAGCAGGATCTGTGGCTTGATGTCCTGCCCGCCGAAGTTGATCTCCCGCGTCGCTACTGTTTCCGCTACCTGAAGGTGGAGGTCAAAGCCGTTTCGCGCAAGTTTCGTCTGCAGTTTGACCAGATCCAGGTTAATGCCGTTACCTCAGCCAGCGGCGCATGCCCGGCGGCGACCACCTCCGACCCGCAGCTCCAGGCCATCGATAGCATCGCCGTTTTGACCCTACAAAACTGCATGCAGGAGGTGTTTGAAGATGGGCCCAAACGCGACCGCCGCCTGTGGCTCGGCGATTTACGTCTGCAGGCGCTGGTCAACGATGTCACCTTCGCCCGCCACGATCTGGTGCGCCGCTGCCTGTACCTTTTCGCCGGGCATACTCGCGAGGATGGGATGGTGTCGGCCAACGTGTTCGTCCAGCCGGATGTCGTTGCGGACGATACCTTTCTGTTTGATTATTCATTGTTTTTTGTCGACGTTCTTTATAACCATTGGCAAAGCGCCGAGGACGTTGAAACGGCCCGCGAGCTGTGGCCCACGGCGCGCCGTCAGGTAGAGCTGGCGCTAAGCCGCTGCGGCCCCTCCGGTATTGTGCGCGATAGCGACGACTGGTGGGTGTTTATCGACTGGCAAGCGTCGCTGAATAAACAGGCGGCGGCGCAGGGCGTGCTGATTTACTGCCTGCAGCGCGCGGTCTGGCTGGCGGAACGCTTTGAGCCTGAATTAGCCGCCCGCTATCGCACCCGTTTACAGCAGCTTAAAGCGGCGGCGCTTGATTCGTTCTGGGACGAGCGGCAAGGCTTCTACATTAGCGGCCCGCTGCGCCAGGTCTCATGGGCATCGCAAATCTGGCTGGTGCTGGCGGAAGTCGGCACGCCGCAGCAGAGACGGGAGATCATGCGCAACCTGGAGAAAAATCCCCCCGCCATCGCCATGAACACGCCGTACCTGCGTCACCACTATATCGCCGCCCTGTTGCAGTGCGGGCTGCGGGATGAAGCGATTGCGCAGATCAAGGCCTACTGGGGCGCCATGGTCGACTACGGCGCCGATACTTTCTGGGAAATCTTCGACCCGGCGCATCCTGACTTTTCCCCTTATGGCAGCAAACTGATCAACAGTTACTGCCATGCGTGGAGCTGCACCCCGGCCTGGTTTATTCGCCAGTACGGACTTTAACAACAACGATAAGCGAGTTTATTTTTATGGCAGAAACAACCTTTACCCTGTGGCGGCAGCGCCTTGGCTATGGCATCGCCGACCTCTCCTGCAACCTTGTGTGGCAGATGATCTCTCTTTATCTGATGTTCTTTTACACCGACGTGATGGGGCTGCCCGCCTATTACGTTGGCCTGATGTTCCTCGTTACGCGTCTGGTGGACGGCGTTGCCGATGTGCTGATGGGGTTGGTTATCGACAACACCGCCACCCGCTGGGGACGCTGTCGTCCATACCTGCTGATCGGCGCGCTTCCCTTCGGACTGCTGTGTATTCTGGCCTTCTACGTGCCGGATTTCGGCACCACCGGTAAGCTGATCTACGCTTTTATCACCTACCTGTGCCTGTCGTTTCTCTATACCCTCGTCAACATTCCGTTCTGCGCCATGCTGCCGTTTCTGACGAACGACTCGCGCGAACGCACCACGCTGTCGGCGGTGCGTATCCTGCTCGGCTCGCTCGGCGCAACCATTGTCGCGGTCGCCACTCTGCCGCTGGTTAGCGCGCTGGGGAAAGGCAATCAGCAGCACGGTTTCTTCTATACGGCGGTGGTTTTCGGCGTTATTGCCACCTTTTTCCTGCTGGTGAGCTTTCGTAACGTTAAAGAAAATATCAGCATTACCCAGGAGCGCATGACCTTAAAACGCGCCTGGGTCAGCCTGCGCGCCAACCGGCCATGGTTCGTCTTCGCCATTAATATTTTCCTGATGTGGGGCGCGTTCTTCTTCCAGACCGGGGCGCTGGTCTACTTCTTCCACTACTACGTCGGCAATAACGATCTCACGGCGATCGTCGCCGGGATCTCCACCTTCGTGCCGCTGCTGGGTACCCTCACCGTACCGCTGCTCGCCAGCCGCATGAAAAAACGCCACGTCTACCTGGCGGCCAGCGCGATCAACCTGGTCGGCATGGGCATGATGATGGCGGCAGGCGTTAACAGCTGGGGGCTGATCGCCGGTGCGGTGGTGCTATCGCTTGGCGCCGGACAGCGCACGGCAATTTACTTCTCCATGCAGGCCGATCCGGTGGATTACGGGGTGTGGAAAACCGGCATCAATACCGCTGGCATTTTGACCTCTATCAACGGCTTTCTTGGCAAAGTGGCTATGGCGGGCGCGGGCGCTATTACCGGGGTACTGCTCTCATCCGGCGGCTATATCGCCAACCAGGCCCAAAGCGACGGCGCGATGCTGGCGATTAAAGCCTGCTACCTCTATATCCCGGCGCTGTTGATTGTCGCCTCGATGCTGTGGATAGGCCGTTTCTACCGCCTCGACGACCAGTACGAGCAGATCCGCGCCGACCTTGATGCCGGACGCCGCGCGCCGTCGGATGCGTCATCAGTCGCCGGAGAAAACCACGCCCTGTAAGGCGCTGCATACCCTTCATACCTCTGAAAAAATAAGGATTAATATGCGTATCTCTTTGATTAGCGCAGCGGTTTGCTGCGCCCTTTTTTCAGCTTACGGCGCGAGTGCGGCCCCGCTCAGCGTTGAACAACGTCTGGCGCAGCTGGAGGCCCGGCTTAACCATGCGGAGCAGGAGGCCGGAGAGGCCAAGCGTCAGGCGCAGCAGGCGGAGCTGCGCACCAGCGCGGCAGAACAGCGCGCGGCGGCGGCGGAAAAACAGGTGCAGACGTTAAGCCAGCGCACCGATGCCACGGAGCAAAAGCAGCAGGCTGCCGACAAACAGCTGGCGAAAACCCGCCTGAGCGATGGCTTTGAATTTAACGCCTACGCCCGCTCCGGAATGCTGGTCAACAGCCACGGCAAAGGCGCGCGCGGCGGTCCGGGGATCTCGCCGGCCAGTTCGCTCAACGGTGACGCCCATGTTGGCCGTCTCGGTAACGAGAAAGATAACTACGTCGAGCTGAGCTTCGGCAAGAAAATAACCTTCAGCGACGGGTCGTGGGCGCACTTTAAAACCATGCTGGCCGACGGCGCGACCAACCCGGATCCGTGGGTGCAGGATAACGATAGCCATCACCTGAACGTGCGCCAGCTGTACGTCGAGATGGGCAATTTCGCCGATTTTTCCGGGCCGTTCAGGAACGCCTCCATCTGGGCGGGCAAGCGTTTCGACCGCGATAACTTCGATATCCATTTTACCGATAGCGATATTATGTTCCTCGGCGGTACCGGCGGCGGGATCAATGACGTCAACTGGAACAGCGCGCTGCGCGGCGACTACTCGGTTTATGCGCGCAGCTTTGGCGATCTGGGTAGCGATAACTATGAAGATAACGATATCCAGAACCTGATGTTCACCGCCAACCACTTCTGGAACAACTGGCAGCTAATGACCACGGCAATGACCGCGCAGGGTAACGATTCGCTAAAGGATAATACGTCGACGACCGGCAGCTACGCCCTGCGCAGCGATAATACGGCGAAGAACGGCTACTATGCGATGCTGGCGTATCACGATAAACAGCGGTTCTACGGCCTGGCGCCAGGCGTATCGGAGAGCGCCCTGCAGTACGGCGGCGGACTGGGCGCCGAGGCGCGGCAGCCCGGCAGCGATGGCGATCTTACTGAAAACGCCAAATCTCTGCGCTTTGCGTCCTACGGTATTTTGCCGCTGGGCAAAAACTGGCAGCTTGCGCCATCGGTTATCGCCCAGCATAGCGAAGATCGCTACCGCGACGGCGACCGCTACGATTGGGCGACCTTCAACCTGCGGGTTTCGCAGGGGATCACCCGCAACTTCGCCCTGCTGTACGAGGCGTCCTGGCAATATATGGACCTCAATCCCCATGGACGAACCTATCGCTACGACAGCGGCGTGCATCAATACCAGGCGGTGAGCGGCGATTTTTACAAGCTGACCTTCGCCCCGACGTTCAAAGTGGGCGATGTATTGGATATTAAAGCGCGACCGGAGATACGTTTCTTTGTGACCTGGATGAACTGGGACAAGGATCTGGATCGCTACGCAATTAACGATGATTTCGGCAGTAAAGGCTTTACCGCCGGGGGGAACTGGAACTTCGGGGTACAGACGGAGATTTGGTTTTAATAAAGTTGCCCGTCCGGGGCAAACGCCTGGACGGGTTTATTTAAATACACGCTGTAACTTTATCGCTATGCCAGTTCTGTATGAAGTAAAATAAACTAATAAAATAAAAACCATAACAGGCTAAAAAGATAAAGGTTGTTTTTATAATTCCAACAAGTGACTTTCGTTTTTTCTCAACGATGAGAAGATCGTCAAACCTTTCTTGCTGTTGTTCTGGTGTTAAATTATTAAGTATTTTATTTTTTATATCATCGTGAATCTTTTTAAACGTTCGCTTTTCACCTGGAAAGCTACCGTGTAGAAGAAACAAAAAAATAAAGAAAAGCATAACGAATGCCAATATCCGAATACTGGGCTCAGTTACCCCCCAGCATCCAAGGGTAGCAATAAACAACCAGATACCATGAATGTTTGCTCGCGCTCTAAACCTATCAATATGAGTGCTGTATTTCTCGATTTCTTTCAAAATAGAATCACTGGTTTCCATACGTAATACTCTCCTTTTTAAATGTCCTCGGTTACGAAAGGGTGCAGATCCTGCCATTTTCGTTGCGAAGCGTAACGATTCAAATAACCTTCAACAAATTGATAATCAATGGATTGCCCTGAAGCAATAAAAGCAGCTTTCTGGATGCACCGGTTGGATGACGTCGTTTCGTTTCCCAGCTTTTAACTAGCTCATAGCTAACGCCAACGGCGGCGGCGAAGTCCTGCTGTTTTAAACCTGTGGCTTCGCGTATCGCTTTCACATCAACTTCGCTGAAGGTATGAACGTGGTGCACCTTCGGCGTTTGTTCACCCTTCTCAATCCTGACCATCTCTTCTGCACTAGCCAGCAGATCGGCAAACAATTCGTCTTTCATATACACCTCAGTTGGCTCTCTGGCGCTATCGATGTTTCAATCATTAATAGCTCAGCCTTACTTTATGTTTATTGGCTAGTTTAATAACTCAGCAACCTGCCTTAACATCTTTTTCTGCTCCTGGCTTAATTCATCCTGTTCATTTTTAGGATAGATGAGCGCCAGGTAAATTCTTCCCTTTATCGTTACATTATAGTAAATCACCCGCACGCCGCCGCGCTTGCCCGTTCCGGGACGACTCCAGCGGATTTTACGAAAACCTCCGGTTCCCGAAATGGTGTCACCTGCCTCAGGATCATTGATCAGGATTTCCTGAAAGGCCCGAAATTCATCATCCGGTAACAGCACCTGGCGTCGTTTACTGAAGCCTTGTAGTTCAATAAAAGTAAACATCTCATTCCCTGATGTCCTTACGACTTACCAGACAATATACATGTACTGTGTACAGTAATCAAAGGATTTTATGTACCCGGTACATTGTGACGCGTTGGCCCAGGACAAGACGTATCGCTCATGACCTGGCTTCAGTGCCCACGCTCCCGGGGGCGGCGCGATGCGCCTTGCCCGGGGTACCGAATCGCAGACCACTGAGGACCCGTAGCCCGGACAGATGCGCAGCATCGCCTCCGGGGGCCCGGGTTACATGCTGTAACCCGGCTTCTTAATCAACTGCTCCATCTGCGGCGCGATTTCGCTATCCCAGACCTGCTGCCAGTCGCTCGGTTCTACCTGCTGCAGGGCCACACTCACCGAACTCTCTTTGCTGTTCAGATGGCGAATCAACACCTCGGTAATATCGGCGGCCAGCGCCGTTTTTTGTTCATCATTCAGCTCGCGGGGAAAACATTTAATATCAACGTGCGGCATAGCAGGCTCCTTATTGTCAAGACAATAAAGCTATCATAGCAGGCGACGTTCAGTTCTCATTTTGTGCTTTAAATCAGCTCGTTGCGACGCAGCACGGATTGGAGTTTGGGATGGCGATACACCGCATCCGCCACGGCGACGAATTTTGGCGTATGGGCCGCAAACCACTCCCGGCGCGGGCCCCAGGCGCACATCGCCGCGATATAGCAGTCGAGCAGGGTTATCCCCGCGCCCAGCGCATACGGCGCGGCGGCGAGCTGCTGCTCCAGCCACAAATAGAGCGATTTACGATAGCGGATGCAGCTTTCCCGCAGCTGCTCTGGCGCATCGGCGGCCCAGCGTTCGGGGTAATCCGCAAAGGTAAAGGTGGGATAAACGTTCGCCACCAGCCAGATGAGCAGACGCTGAAAGGCATGCCGCTGCGGCGAGCCCGGCGCCGGGGCCAGATCCGGCCGCCTGTCGAGAATCATCAGGGCGATAGCGGCGGTTTCGGTCATCACGCTGCCGTCTGCAAGCGTCAGGGTCGGCACCTGACACAGCGGGTTTATCTGTTTGAGGCGGTCGCGCTGCGGGCCCGGCTGGTCAAAGCCCTCAACGTTGACAAAATAGTACGGGATATCGGCCAGCGTCAGCATCAGTTCGCTAATTGTCGACCCCCAGCCGGGTACGCCATAGACGGTGATCATGTTCTGCGCCCTCGTGAATTCGCCGCACAGGAGCGCGGCGGCGGCAGGTTTAGCCATGTTGCAGTATAGATTCGATCGCGCGATGCCGCTATAGAACGCCCTACGCCGACTCCCGCGCCACCAGGTGAAAGCCGATATCAATAATCACGTCCCCTTCACCGCCGCCTTCGATGCGGTCGGCGAGCAGCGTGGCCGCCTGCTCGCCGATGGCGTGACGGTCGACGCTGACGGTGGTGATCGCCGGACGGTTGCTGGCGGCGAAGTCCAGATCGCCAAAACCGATCACCGCCAGATCCTGCGGCACGCGCAGACCCCGGCTTTCGGCTTCCATAATCGCCCCCTGGGCAAGGGTATCGGAGCTGCAGACGATAACGTCAAATTCGCCGCCAGCGAGCAGCTCGGCCAGGCCGCGACGCCCCAGCGCCAGTGATGCCGGAAGCGGCACTTCGACCTGCGGCGCATCGTCAATGCCGTTTTTGGCCAGCCGTGCGCAGAGCCCCTGCTTTCGCAACGTCGCGCGCGCGTCGCCGGCCCACAGCAGACCCGGTCGGCGGTAGCCTTTTTCCAGCAGATACTCGCCAATGGTTTCACCGACTTTTTCATGCGAAAAACCGACCAGCATATCCAGCGGCGTCGGGGTGAGATCCCAGATCTCCACCACCGGCGTAGCGGCGTTGAGAATCGTCTTCTTCAACGCCGGGGCGTGCTGAATGCCGGTCAACACGACGCCATCCGGACGCCGGGAGAGTAAGGTTGCGACCAGCTCGGCTTCGGTCTGTCGGCTGTAGCCCGCCACGCACAGCAGCATATGGTAGCCGCGCGCCGCCAGGGTATCGCTCAGCGCCTGGATGGTATCGACAAACATATTGTTGTTAATTTGCGGCACCACCACGGCCACCAGCTTGCTGCGCCTGGAGGCCAGGCCGCCGGCCAGCGCGTTGGGGATGTAGCCCGTCGCCTGCACCGCCTGCATCACTTTCTCGACCGTTTTTGGCCGTACCAGCTGCGGCGTATTCAGCGCCCGACTAACCGTCATCGATGACAACCCGGCGCTGCGGGCAACGTCATCCAGCGTCGGCGCGCGCGTCGGTTTTCTGCTTTTCACGACTAAGCCCCTGTGTTGAGTCGTTTCCTGTGGGCATTATTGATGATGGTCCGCGCAATTGCCAGCGCCCTCCGGGACATCTCTAAGAGAATCAACGACCTGAAAAACAAAATGTTATCGCTATCATTATGCTTTGTAACTTTTCACAAACCTTGTTGGATCGTGACCTGCGCTGCATAATTTCACTCGTTATAACCGCTAATTGTGATCGTTTGTACAAATTAAAATCACTGTCGTAGCGTAAAGACAATTCCAGGATTAAAAATGTTAGCGCAAACATTTTATCACTAAAAAGGAACTGACTATGACCTCGAGTGCTAATTCCGAGTCCGTGACCTACGCCAAAGCTTCCGGCGTCAAAACCGCCGCTGAGACCGGTGACCGTATTGAACACGTCAAACTGTCGCTGGCTTTTCTGCCGCTGGCGACCCCCGTCAGCGATGCAAAAGTTCTGACCGGTCGACAAAAGCCGCTGACCGAAGTGGCGATTATCATCGCCGAAATCCGCTCCCGGGACGGTTTTGAAGGCGTCGGCTTTAGCTATTCCAAGCGCGCGGGCGGCCAGGGCATTTACGCCCACGCCAAAGAGATCGCCGATAATCTGCTCGGCGAAGACCCGAACGATATCGACAAGATCTACACCAAACTGCTGTGGGCCGGGGCTTCCGTAGGTCGTAGCGGCATGGCCGTACAGGCCATCTCCCCTCTCGATATTGCGCTGTGGGATATGAAAGCCAAACGCGCCGGACTCCCGCTGGCGAAGCTACTCGGCTCGCATCGTGATTCCGTCCAGTGCTACAACACCTCCGGCGGCTTCCTGCATACCCCGCTGGATCAGGTATTGAAAAACGTGGCTATCTCCCGCGAAAACGGCATTGGCGGGATTAAGCTGAAAGTCGGTCAGCCGAATACCGCTGAGGATATTCGTCGTCTGACGGCGGTGCGCGAGGTGCTGGGCGATGACTTCCCGTTAATGGTCGACGCCAATCAGCAGTGGGATCGCGAAACCGCTATCCGCATGGGGCGCAAAATGGAGCCGTTCAACCTGATCTGGATTGAAGAACCCCTTGACGCTTACGACGTTGAAGGCCACGCGCAGCTCGCCGCCGCGCTGGATACACCGATTGCCACCGGCGAGATGCTGACCAGCTTCCGCGAACACGAGCAGCTGATCCTCGGCAATGCCAGCGACTTTGTCCAGCCGGACGCCCCGCGCGTCGGCGGGATCTCCCCGTTCCTGAAAATTATGGATCTGGCGGCGAAGCACGGTCGCAAGCTGGCCCCGCACTTTGCGATGGAGGTGCACCTGCATCTCGCCGCCGCCTACCCGCTCGAGCCGTGGCTGGAGCATTTCGAGTGGCTGAACCCGCTGTTTAACGAACAGCTGGAGCTGCGCGACGGGCGGATGTGGGTTTCCGAACGCCACGGTCTGGGCTTCACCCTGAGCGAACAGGCCCGCCGCTGGACCCAGCAAAGCTGCGAGTTTGGTAAACGTCCTTAACAGAATTCCCCGGATGGCGGCGTAAACGCCTTATCCGGGCTACAGGCCCAGTCGCCCGGCAAGGCGTATTAAGCGCCGCCCCCGGGAGAATACAGCGTTTTCCCGGAGGCGATGCTGCGCATTTGTTCGGGCTACCGGTCCGCAGGCGACTGAAAACCCGTAGCCCTTCCGGGGAAATACCTCTTATTGCCTGTACCCACAATACACAACCCTGCAAAGGAGTTGATTAAAATGCAACAGCAATTAAAACGCAGCAACGTGCGTTACGGTATATTACTGTTTTTATTTCTGGCTACCGTATTTAATTATGCCGACCGGGCAACGCTGTCCGTCGTCGCGCCTATTATGAGCAAAGAGTTAGGTTTTGATCCCGAGGCGATGGGGCTGGCCTTTTCCGTTTTTGGTATCTCCTACGTCATTATGCAAATACCCGGCGGCTGGCTGTTGGATAAATATGGTTCGCGGCTGGTCTACGGCTGCGCGCTAATTGGCTGGTCGATCGTCACCATGTTCCAGGGCACCATCTATATGTTCGCCAGCCCGCTGGTAGCGCTGGTTATTCTGCGCCTGATGATGGGGGCGATTGAAGCCCCAGCCTTCCCCGCCAACAGCCGTCTGAGCGTGCAATGGTTTCCCAATAAAGAGCGCGGATTCGTCACCTCGGTCTATCAGGCCGCGCAGTATATCTCTTTGGGGATTATTACGCCGCTGATGACCATTATTCTGCATAATTTAAGCTGGCACTACGTATTTTATTATATTGGCGCTATCGGCGTGGTGCTGGGGATATTCTGGCTGGTAAAAGTAAGAGATCCCTCTCATCATCCAAAAATTAACCAGCAGGAGCTCGACTATATTCGTGAAGGCGGCGGCGAGCCGGAGTTAGGCACGAAAAAAACGCAGCAGAAATTAACCCTCGCGCAAATCAAAAGCGTCTGCGTCAATCGTATGATGATCGGGGTATATATTGGCCAGTTCTGCGTAACGTCCATTACCTGGTTCTTCCTGACCTGGTTTCCGACCTATCTTTACCAGGCCAAAGGTATGTCGATCCTGAAAGTCGGCTTTGTCGCCAGTATCCCAGCCATTGCCGGATTTATCGGCGGCCTGCTGGGCGGCGTATTCTCGGACTGGCTGTTGAAACGCGGCTACAGCCTGACGACCGCCCGCAAGCTGCCGGTGATCTGCGGCATGCTGCTCTCCTGCGTGATTGTTGTCGCCAACTACACCACCTCGGAAGTGGTGGTGATCGCCGCCATGAGCGTGGCCTTCTTTGCTAAAGGGTTCGGTAACCTCGGCTGGTGCGTGCTGAGCGACACCTCACCGAAGGAGATGCTCGGTATTGCCGGCGGCGTGTTCAACATGTGCGGCAACCTGGCGAGCATCATCACGCCGCTGGTCATCGGCGTGATCATCGCCAACACCCACTCGTTTGATTACGCCATCCTGTACGTCGGCTCCATGGGCGTACTGGGGCTGTTCTCCTATCTGTTTATCGTCGGGCCGCTGGATCGTTTGACGCTGACCCCGCGCGCCGCCTGATTTAACACCCTGGCGAGGATTCGCCCCCGCTGTTTCGCATCACACTCCTGCGAAACAGCGGTTTTTTAGTAGGTTATCCCCGGCGGATTCACCGTCGATTGCGTCACCTCTTCGCCCTGTTCGCCCCAGCGCGCCAGCACCTTCTGGTATTCCCCACGAGCAATCGCGCCATTTAGCGCCGCTTGCAGCGCCACCACCAGGCCGTTGCCCTTTTTGGTCGTCGTGGCAACGTATGCTTTTTTCGGCCCCAAGCCGACGACTTTGGTTTTGCCGCTGAGCGCCGCTTTATAGGCCGCCACCGACTGCGGCCCAAAGAACACATCCGCGCGCCCGGACTGAATATAGAGATTGCCCGAAGCGTCATCGGTCAGGTAGACCGGCAGCGCCGGTTGACGCCCGGCGGCTTCATTTTCGGCGTTCCAGCCGAGCAAAATCCGCTCCTGATTGGTCCCGGACCCGACGATCACCTTTTTGCCCGCGAGATCCGCCGGTCCGCTGACGCTGGCGATATCGCTGGTCGATTTCACGGAAAAGGCCAGCGAATCGACGCGATAGGTCGCAAAATCAAACTTCTCTTTCCGCTGCTCGGTCACCGCAATATTGACCAGCGCCACGTCGTAGCGACCGGAAGTCATCCCCAGCGGCCAGTCCTCCCAGGCGGTGGGCACCAGCTTCAGCTTTAGCCCGAGGCTGCCGGCCAGCAGCCGGGCGATATCCGGGTCGCTGCCGATACGCGTGCGGTTATCGCTGGCCAACAGCGCCAGCGGCGGCGAGTTGAGCGCCGAAATCGCCACCGTTAAGGTGCCCGGCTCGACGAAGGCGTAATTTGCCGGGATCTTCGCGATCGCCTGCTCATCGCGGGTCACCGGCAGCGGCTGCTCGTTGGCGCGAAGGTCGATAGCCGCCTGCGATGCCGCGGATAAAGATAATAACGTCAGGGCTAAAAGTCCGTTTCTCATGCCGCTAATACCCTCGATAAGAACTGCCGCGTCCGCGGGTGCTGCGGGTGGTTCAGCACGGCGTCGCTGCCGCCCTGCTCGACAATTTTGCCGTCGACCATAAACACCACCCGATCCGCCACCTCTTTCGCAAAGCCGATTTCATGGGTCACCACCACCAGGGTAGTGCCGGAGCGCGCCAGCTTTTTAATCACATCCAGCACTTCCCCCACCAGCTCAGGGTCAAGCGCGGAGGTCGGTTCATCAAACAAAATCACCCGCGGGTTCAGCGCCAGCGCCCGGGCAATGGCGATGCGCTGCTGCTGCCCGCCGGACAGGTGTCGCGACCAGGCATCGGCTTTGTTGCGCAGTCCGACCACGTCCAGCAGGTCATACGCCCGCGCGATAGCCTCTTTGCGGGTCGCCTGTTTGTGGGCGATGGGCGCCTCAATCAGGTTTTCCAGCACCGTCAGATGCGGGAACAGATTGAAGTTCTGAAATACGTAGCCGACGTTGACCCGCTGGCGGAGGATCTCTTTCTCTTTCAGTTCGTACAGCTTGTCGCCTTTGCGGCGATAGCCGATATAGTCGCCATCGATCTGGATAAAGCCTTCATCGACGCGCTCCAGGTGGTTAATCGCCCGCAGCAGCGTCGATTTTCCCGAGCCGGACGGCCCGAGGATCACCGTTACCGTGCCGGGTTCGATTTCCAGCGACACGTCATCCAGCGCTTTATGGCGGCCAAAGTATTTGCTGACGCCGGTAATGGAAATATGACCGTTACGAGAGTTGGACATGGACAGGCTCCTGCGGTTGTGGGCGGCGAACGGGTTCAGCGCGACGGCTGCTGCGGGCGGTATTGACCGCCGAGCGGCGTTCGCTGCGGGCCAGGCCGCGCTCGACCAGATACTGAATCAGCGACAGCACGCTGGTGATCACCAGATACCAGGCGGCGCCGACCATCAGCAGCGGAATGACTTCCTGGGTGCGGTTGTAGATCATCTGGATGGTGTAAAACAGCTCCGGCATCGCCAGCACGTAAACCATCGCCGTCCCCTTGGCGAGGCTGATAATTTCGTTAAAGCCCGCCGGTAAAATGGTGCGCAGCGCCTGCGGCAGGATAATGCGCAGCGTGCGACGGCTGGCCGGAAGCCCCAGCGCCGCCGCCGCTTCATACTGACCGTGATCGACGCCAAGGAAGCCGCCGCGGATAATTTCGGCGGTGTAGGCGCTTTGCACGAGGGTCAGCCCGACAACGGCAGTGGAAAACTGTCCCAGCACGTTGATGGTCTCAAAGCTGGCCCAGCTAATGCCGGTGAACGGGATACCGATCGATAACCTGTCGTAGAGATAAGAGAAGTTGTAGAGAATAATCAGCACCACGATCAGCGGCAGCGAGCGGAACAGCCAGATATAGCCCCAGGCCAGGCTGCTCAGCAGCCATGAGCTGGAGAGGCGGGCCAGCGCCAGCAGGCCGCCGAGAATAACGCTCAGCGCCGTCGCCAGCAGGGTCAGCAGCAGCGTCTGCCCGAGGCCCTCGAGGATCACCGGGTCAAAGAACCAGCGGGCAAAAACGCCCCACTCCCAGCGCGGGTTAAAGGCGACGGATTGAATCACCACCGCCAGCGCCAGCAGCGCCAGCGCCGCGCCTACCGCCCGCAGCGGATAGCGCGCGGGGACAACCTTAATCGTTTCCGGGGTATGCATAGGGGCTCCTTAAGCGCTCTGGCTTAGCGCGCTGACCGCCAGCGCTTTGGTGAAGCGCAGTCGGCCATCAAACGGCGGCAGACTGTACTCTTCCGGATCGCGGCTGAGGTCAAACTGCGCCTCGTAGCCCTGACTCAGGTAGAGCCGCACCGCTTCCGGCTGCCGAAAACCGGTGGTCAGATAGATATGGCTGTAGCCGGCAAGCAGCGCCCGACGCTCCAGCTCCTGCACCACTTTCGCCGCCAGCCCCTGCTGGCGCAGACGGCGATGGGTCCAGATACGTTTGATTTCCGCCGTATGGGCGTCTTTCGGTTTGTACGCGCCGGTGGCGATAATTTCGCCCTCGCGCTCCAGCACGATAAACAGCCCCTGCGGCGCCAGATACCATTCAGTCAGCTCGATTTCGGCATCGCGGGAGAAGTAGTCGCCGTAGCGCGCGGCGTACTCACCGAACAGGCCCTCAATAATCGGCTGCAGCTCCGGGGTTTCCGGAGAGACATCGCGGAAAATATCGCTCATCATGCCTCCTGTTAGTCGCCGAGTCCGGCCGGGTTGATTTCCGATTGCGGGATGCTCTCCACGCCTTCGCCCCAGCGGTTCAGTACCTTCGCGTAATCGCCGCTGCGGATAGCGCCGTTCAGCGCCGTCTGTACCGGTTCAACCAGACCGCTGCCTTTTTTCACCGTCACGGCGATATGCGCCGCCTTCGGCCAGCCGCCGTCAACGCTGCCCACCAGCTTGGTTTTGCCGGTCAGCGCCGCTTTCCACGCGCCGATCACGTTGGGGCCGAAGAAGGCGTCGGCGCGCCCGGACTGCAGCGCCAGGGTTTGGGCGGCGTCATCTTTGGTATAAACCGGGGTAAACGGCTTCAGCCCCTTCTTAAGGTTCTCGGCGTTCCACGCCAGCAGGATCGCTTCCTGATTGGTACCGGAGCCGACGATAATCCGCAGCCCGGCAATATCTTCGGCTTTTTCAATTTTGCTCAACGGACTGGTGCTCTTGACGTAAAAACCCAGCGAATCTTTGCGGTAGGTGGCGAAGTCAAACTTCTCTTTGCGCTCTTTGGTTACGGTGATATTGCTGACCGCCGCATCATATTTGCCGGAGGCGACGCCGAGCGGCCAGTCTTCCCATGATGTCGGTACCACGTTCAGCTCAAGCCCAAGGCTGTCGGCCACCAGGCGGGCGATATCCACTTCGCTGCCGAGCAGAGTTTTGTTATCGTCAGAAAACACGGTCAGCGGCGGCGAGTTCAGCGCGGCGACCGCGACGGTCAGTTTGCCCGGCACCGCCAGGTGAAGACCTTTGGGCAACTGCGCGATAGCCTGCGGGTTTTTCGCCGTATGAATCGGCGTTTTGTTAGCTTCGAGGCTCACGCCGGTGCCGTTGATCGTGACGTTCTGCGCCCAGGATGAGGCGCTAACGGCCAGCGCAAGCGCCAGGAGTAGCGATTTTTTCTGCGTTTTCTGCATAGCGGGTGTTCTCTATTATTGTTTTTGGAATTGATTAACGGGCTCTGCCAGCCCTAAGCTTTCGCGCAGCGTGGTGCCGGGATATTCCCGGCGGAATAATCCGCGCTGCTGAAGAATGGGTACGACCTGATCCACAAAGCGCGGGAAGGTGTCCGGCGTGCCGCCCTGGATAATAAAACCGTCCGCCGCGCGCTGTTCGAACCACTGCTGTAAACCATCCGCCACCTCTTCGGCGGTGCCAGAGAAACGCGGTCGCGGGCTGGCCGCCTCCAGCGCCACCTGGCGCAGCGTCAGGCCGCGTTCGCGGGCGTTGCGTTTTATCTCGTCGGTGGTGCTGCGAAAGCTGTTCTGCCCGAGGTCGCCGATATCCGGAAACGCCTCGTCCAGCGGATATTGGGCGAAATCGTGATGCTCAAAATAGCGGCCGAGGTAATTCAGCGCGTCGTCAATCGATACCAGCGCGGCGGTGGTCTGGTATTGCTGCTCCACATCGTCGGCGCTATCGCCAACGATGACGCTGACGCCCTGGAATATGTGTAGTTCGCTCTCCCGGCGGCCGTGCGCTTCGAGCTGGCTTTTGACGTCGCGATAAAAGGCCTGCGCCTCCGCCAGCGATTCCTGATGGGTAAAAATAGCGTCGGCGTGGCTGGCGGCTAATTTTTTGCCGTCATCGGATGCGCCCGCCTGAAAGATAATCGGTCGCCCCTGCGGCGTGCGGGCAATATTTAGCGGACCGGCTACTTTAAAGAAATCGCCGTGATGATTAAGCGTGTGCAGCTTATTTTTATCAAAGAACTGGCCGCTCTCTTTATTCCGAATAAACGCATCCTGCTCCCAGGAGTCCCACAGGCCTTTGACAACCCGCAGATATTCATCGGCAATGCGGTAGCGCAGCGCATGATCGGGATGCTGGGCGCGGGAGAAGTTTTTCGCCGAGCCCTCCAGCGGCGAGGTGACCACGTTCCAGCCCGCGCGCCCGCCGCTCAGATGATCGAGGCTGGCGAACTGGCGGGCGGTGGTAAAGGGTTCGCTGTAGGAGGTCGACAGGGTACCAACCAGGCCTAAACGCGTGGTTACCGCCGCCAGGGTGGATAATACCGTCAGCGGTTCAAAACGATTTAAAAAATGCGGGATCGATTTTTCATTAATATATAAGCCGTCGGCGACAAAAATAAAATCGAGCTTGCCCTCTTCCGCTTTTAGCGCCGTCTGCTTAACGAACTCAAAGTTAATACTGGCGTCGGCCAGCGCGGCCGGATGGCGCCATGCCGACATATTTCCCGATGCGCCATGTAATATAGTGCCAATACGCAGCTGCCGTTGTTCAGACATCGTTAATCCTTAGTCTATGACCCTGAATAATTAAAGTTCTTTTAATGCCTGCTCTGCCAGATCGGCAAAGTAGTGCGCCGCTGGCGCGATCAACCGCTCATCCGGGTTAAACGCCGGATGGTGAAGACCAAATTCGCTGGCGCTGCCGATGCTGACGAAGGCGCCGGGTATATGCTGGAGATAAACGGCAAAATCTTCGCCGCCGAGATGGAGGTCCGCATGATGCGTGCGGTAGCCGGACTTATCGGCCACGTCGCTGGCGAATGCCGCCCAGCGCTCATCATTGACCAGCGCGGTCGGCCCGGCGTACCAGAAGACATCGATCTGCGCGCCGAAGGCGCTGGCGAAGCCGGCGGCAATCTCGCTCACCCGCGCCTTCACCCGCTGCTGGACTTCGCTGCTATGGGTGCGCAGCGTACCTTCCAGCTCGACGCTTTCCGGCAGGACATTCCACGTATTGCCACCCTGAATCCGCGTGACGCTCAGCACCACGGAATCGAGGGTGTTCACTTCGCGGCTGGCGACGCTTTGCAGCAGGGTCACCAGCTGGCTAGCCAGCAGAATGGCGTCCTTCCCTTCATGAGGCCGGGCGGCATGCGCGCCTTTACCGGTCACTTTGAAGACAAAGCGATCGACGTTGGCGTAAAACGCGCCGCCGCGGGTGGCGAACTCGCCTACAGGCAGGCCCGGTTCATTATGCATACCGAAAATGGCGGAAACCCCCTCCAGTACCCCGGCGCGAATCAGGGTTTTCGCGCCGCCGAAGCTCTCTTCCGCCGGCTGGAACAGAATGCGGACGCGTCCCGCCAGCTGCGCTTCGCGTTGTTTCAGCAGTAAGGCCGCGCCAAGGATCACGCTGGTATGAATATCATGCCCGCAGGCGTGCATCACGCCGGCATTCAGCGAACGAAACGGCACGCTGGCCGCCTCTTCGATAGGTAGCGCGTCGATATCGGCGCGCAGGGCTATCACCTTATCGCCGCTGCCCACTTCGGCCACCGCGCCGGTTTTCAGTTCATAAGGCAGCAGGCTGATGCCGCCGCTCTGCAGCCAGTCGCGAATACGCGCGGTGGTATCAACCTCCTGCAGCGAAAGTTCCGGGTACTGGTGCAGTTCGCGCCGCCAGCGTATTAACTGTTCGGCAAGACTCATGGTTGGACCTCCGCGCTCAGATGCGCCTGGGCCAACAGACGCAGGGAATTCAGACGCGCCGCGCCGTCGCTGATGGGCGTGTCGATAATAAATTCGTCGATGTTCCACGCCGACTGCAGAGCATCCAGCTGCGCTTTCACCTGTTCCGGGGTGCCGAACAGCACCGCCGATTCCCGACGGGCGATGCGCGTCGGCCTGCTACCCGCCTGGCGGGCAAAGGCGGCCGCCTGCGCTTCGCTGCCGACGGTCACCCGCTGGCCGTTTTCCAGCTCAACGCCCCAGACTTCCACGGCGTTTGCCAGATCGGCTGCGGTGGCAGAATCGTCGGCCACCACGGCCTGGACGGCAATAATCGCGTCGCGACGGCTCAGTTCGCGCCAGCGGGTGAGCACCTCGCGCAGCAGATGCTTATCGCCGTTGAGATGGGCGGCGAAGACAAAGTTCCAGTCCAACTGCGCCGCCAGCTGCGCGCTTTCCAGGCTGGCGCCGAGGAGAAAGCCGTCTGCGCGACGCGGCGGAATCGGGGTTGCGCGGACGCTCTCTTCCCCGTCGGTTTCGGTCAGCGACAGCCAGTTATCGAGCTGCGCCAGCTGGTCGGCAAAACTCCCTTTTTGCTGGGGATTAAGCCCCTGCTGCAGCGCGCGGGTAGAGAGCGGCAGGCCGCCGGGAGCTTTGCCCACGCCCAGATCCACGCGGCCCGGCGCGAGGGAGGCCAGCATATTGAAGTTTTCCGCCACTTTGTACGGGCTGTAGTGCTGGAGCATGACGCCGCCGGAACCGACGCGAATCCGGCGGGTCTGGCCGAGGATCCAGGCGATCGCCAGTTCCGGCGACGGGCTGGCAAGCTGCTCGGTATTGTGGTGTTCGGCTATCCAGAAACGGTGATAGCCCCAGGCTTCCGCCTGTTGCGCCAGCGTTAATGTACGCGCCAGCGCCTGGGCGGCCGTTTCTCCGGCCGCCAGCGGGCTTTTATCCAGGATACTGATTCGATAAGACATTTCGCAGGCTCATGTGAATTAACATGTCTGCATTATTAGAAGCGGCCGCGGTCAGTGAGAAACAATTTATTTACATTTGCTCTGCCGGAAATTAGATATGCGGTGAGGTAACTGCCCCGGAGGCGATGCTGCGCATCTGTCCGGGCTACGCATCCTCAGCAGTCTGCGAGCCTGTAGTTTGTAGTCCGGCTAAGCGCAACACATTCCCCGGGTTGCGGCGTAAACGCCTTACCCGGGCTACGGGTTCCCGGCAGTCTTCGACCCGGTAGCCCGGCTAAGCGCAGCGCGAGCCGGGGGATTATCGGCTATTCTGCCGAAGCTCGCGCACCAGCGCCTCGGTCTGCTGCTGGTTGCGTAAGCGCACAAAGCGAATATGTCGATACTGCGGATCCTGCATATCCGCCAGATAGCGGCGGCGATTATTGCGCCAGGTTTTTAGCGTCCAGAGAATAATGGAGTCCCGGCTAAAGAAGGAGCGGCGGAAGGTTTCACAGTTACCGGTGCCAGGCCACAGTTCCTGGCGTCGGCTGGCGCGTGAAGCCGCGCGCCAGACCGCCTGGCGCAACGTGCGCCAGAAGCTGTAGTCCACCCACACCACCAGATCCACGTCGCGCCATTTTAGCGGGCGGCTGCGGTTATAGTTACCGTCCAGCACCCAGCCGGGCGCGGCGAGCGCGGCGGCAAGTTTGGCGTAAAACTCATCGTCCGGCGTCCCTTGCCATTCGGGCAGCCAGTAGAGCACATCCATTTCGATATAAGGCAGCGACAGTTCCTGAGCCAGCCGACGCGCGAGGGTAGATTTGCCGACGCCGCTGGTCCCTACTACATTGATTTTCATCGTGGTCTCTCGGGCAAAACGCGGGCTGAAAATAATAGCGCACGTTGGGCAAAATCGATCAGCGAAATTTCCAGGTAATTACCCCCCCACAGAACGCGGCGATCTCATTGATATTTAAGCAAGTGCGGTCCGCAAATCTTTTACGTGCGTCCATTTTCCGATACGTGTAGGATTCTCCGCCATGCTCGCTTATCTCATTCCTCAGAATGATGAGAGAGCCAGCAGCACGAACCACTCATGGACATTGACAGGAAAATAGCGACATCAATGAATACAAAACACTCTAGCGTGGCGGAGCAGCACGCTGCCAAACGCCACTGGCTGAATTCGCAGGAGTCCGGCTACCACAAGGCGATGGGCAACCGTCAGGTACAGATGATTGCCATCGGCGGCGCCATCGGTACCGGCTTGTTTCTCGGCGCGGGCGCGCGCCTGCAGATGGCCGGGCCGGCTCTGGCGCTGGTTTATCTGGTCTGCGGCCTCTTTTCGTTTTTTATCCTACGCGCGCTGGGCGAGCTGGTGCTTCATCGTCCTTCGAGCGGCAGCTTCGTCTCCTACGCCCGCGAGTTCCTCGGTGAAAAAGCGGCTTACGTGGCGGGCTGGATGTACTTTGTCAACTGGGCGATGACCGGGATCGTCGATATCACCGCCGTCGCGCTGTATATGCACTACTGGGGCGCGTTCGGCGACGTCCCGCAGTGGGTATTCGCCCTCGGCGCGCTGGCGATTGTCGGCACCATGAACATGATCGGCGTGAAATGGTTCGCCGAGATGGAGTTCTGGTTCGCGCTGGTGAAAGTGCTGGCGATCGTGGCATTTCTGGTGGTCGGAACCATTTTTCTCGGCAGCGGCAAGCCGCTTGATGGCAATGCCACCGGCTTCCACCTGATTACCGATAACGGCGGCCTGTTCCCGCACGGCCTGCTGCCAGCGCTGGTGCTGGTTCAGGGGGTGGTGTTCGCCTTCGCCTCTATCGAACTGGTGGGCACCGCCGCTGGCGAATGTAAAGACCCGCAGACCATGGTGCCGCGCGCGATTAACAGCGTTATCTGGCGTATCGGTCTGTTCTATGTGGGTTCGGTGCTGCTGCTGGTGCTGCTGCTGCCGTGGAATGCCTATCAGGCCGGGCAGAGCCCGTTCGTCACCTTCTTCTCGAAGCTGGGCGTGCCGTATATCGGCAGCGTGATGAATATTGTGGTGTTAACCGCCGCGCTCTCCAGCCTCAACTCTGGTCTCTACTGCACCGGGCGTATTCTGCGCTCCATGTCGATGGGCGGTTCCGCGCCGAAGTTTATGTCGAAAATGAGCCGTCATCACGTGCCTTACGCCGGGATTCTGGCGACGCTTGGCGTCTACGTCGTTGGGGTATTCCTCAACTATCTGGTGCCTTCACAGGTGTTTGAGATTGTCCTCAACGTCGCGTCGCTGGGGATTATCGCTTCGTGGGGCTTTATTGTGGTGTGCCAGATGCGCCTGCGCAAGGCGATTAAGGAAGGGAAAGCGGCGGACGTCAGCTTCAAGATGCCGGGAGCGCCTTTTACCTCCTGGCTGACACTGCTGTTCCTGCTGAGCGTGCTGGTATTAATGGCTTTCGATTATCCGAATGGGACCTATACCATCGGTTCGATTCCGCTGATCGCCGTGCTGCTGGTCGCCGGCTGGTTTGGCGTACGTAAGCGCGTACATGATATTCACAGCACCGCGCCGAATATTGAAAAACCGTAACTCGTTCCTTTTGCGGTTTGCCCCACCGGGCAAACCGCAACGGCACAACTTAATTATCTTCCACCAGCTGAGCGACGTCGCTGCTGTTAATCTGGCGCTTATTGCCTGACTCATCGGTATAGCTGGTCATGCCGGTATCTTTATCCAGCTGCGGCTTGCCCTGCGTCACGATAGTCTGCCCGCTTTTCGTCGTCATCACATAGTTTGAGCTACAGCCCGCCAGAAGGGCCAGCATCGCGCCGGCGCAAACGACCATAAATGATTTTTTCATCTTTTCTCCAGGATTAATGCCACCGTCCCGCTTGCGCAGGAAAGACGTCAGTTTATAGCCATTGTATTTATCAGGCTAATAAGTGTTTGTAACAGAGGGTGATATCGCTGAAGGCGTCAGCCGCCGCCCGGCAGACAGACTTTCAGGAGGGGTTACCCCCTCCCGTCAGGATCACAGCGCGATGCGGATAACGTCATCCGGCTGGGTGGCCTCTTTCTGGCGTGTCGATTCCTGCTTCACGCTGACGTACAGCGTTTTGCCATCGGCGGATAAGGTCAGGCTGTTCGGGTGAGTCGGGGTTTTGAAGGTCTTGACCACTTTGTAGGTCTTACCATCGATCACGCTCACTTCGCCGGCTTTACGGTGAGTTACGTAGGCTTCATTGCGGGTCGGGTTAAACAGCACGGCCAGGGATTCCGGCGCGGCGATTTTCTCCAGCACTTTACCATCGCGAATATCGACCACCAGCACTTCCGGCTGTTTGCCGTCGGTGATAAAGGCCCGGTGACCGGCGGTATCGAGGCTCAGGTTGAGGTAGAAGTGCTCTTTGCCGTCATCCTGCAGTTTCTTACGCGTCAGGATTTTATTGCTGGCGCTGTCGATGGTCACCAGTTCGCCGTCGGCGTTAGTGGTGTAGATACGGTTCGCTTCCGCGTCCACCGCCAGGCCCGTCGCCATCGCGCCGGTATTGGCAATAGTGTCTTTCAGCGTCAGCTTGTCGCCGTCCACCACCCAGATCACGCTCTCTTTACCCAGACCGGTGATGTAGACAGTATTGGTTTTCTCGTTAACCGCCAGTTCGCGCGGGGCCAGCGGGCGCACGGTTTCGCTGCGCTGACGGGGATCGAGCACCAGACGCCCTTTCACCTTCCCGGTTTTGGCATCAATTGCCGTTACGCTGCTGTCGGTGGTATTGCCAAACCACAGGGTCTGGGTAGCGTTGTTGATCGTTGCGCCGAACGGTTTCAGATCGTTATGAATAATCTGCGTCACTTCCAGCGTCGTCGGATCGAGGCGGTAAACAATACCGCCCTTATCCAGCGAACGGCTTTGCGAAGTCGCCACCCACAGCGCATTCTCCTGCTGGCTATAGGCCATTTCGTACGCGCCCTTGCCAACGGCTTTACGCAGCATTTCTTCCGCCGCGTGGGCGCTGAAGCTCCCCGCCAGCAGTAATGAAGTTAACAACAGTGAACGGCGCAGACGCGGCGCGGACAGATGACGTAATGACATGACGACTCCCTTTGATAAAACGAATATGTGCCTGCTCGACAGTGCTTCCGTGGCGCAAAATCATGGCTTTGCGCTACTCTTTGTAATGCGAATAGTAATCATTATTTATCGCAATGTGGAGAGTTAATTGCGTTTTGTCCACCCGGCATCACGCAATTCTTGCTATTTGTTAACTCAAATCCTGTTAAGTCTTTTCAAAAAATTTACAAAAGAGTTAACATATATACATATGTTCCGTTTGGTTCGTTTTGCGAGTAACTTTGATGAAAATCCTTTCCGTGCGCGCCGCCGCACTCCCCGCACTGCTTCTGCCGCTTATTTCTTCAGCGCCAATCGCCCACGCCGCTGAACAGACCATGGTGGTTACCGCCGCACCGTCGGCGGTTTCTGAACTCGATACTCCCGCCGCCGTAAGCGTGGTTAACGGCGACGAGATGCGCCAGGCCGCGCCGCGGGTCAACCTTTCCGAGTCGCTGGGCGCGGTACCGGGGCTACAGGTGCAAAACCGTCAGAACTATGCGCAGGATCTGCAGCTTTCGATTCGTGGCTTCGGCTCCCGCTCCACCTACGGCGTGCGTGGGCTGCGAATTTACGTCGACGGCATTCCGGCCACCATGCCTGATGGCCAGGGACAAACCTCGAATATTGATATTGGCAGCCTCGATTCGCTCGAAGTACTGCGCGGGCCTTTTTCCGCCCTGTACGGCAACTCCTCCGGCGGGGTGATTAACGCCACCACCCAGACCGGCAGCCAGCCGCCCACTATCGAAGCCAGCAGCTACTACGGCAGCTTCGGTACCTGGCATTACGGTATGAAAGCGACCGGCGCGGTCGGCGACGGCAGCCATGCGGGCGATGTCGACTATGTGGTTTCCACCAACCGCTTCACCACTCACGGCTCCCGCGACCATAGCGGCGCGCGTAAGAACCTCGCCAACGCGAAGCTCGGCGTGCGCATTAATGACGACAGCAAACTGACCCTGCTGTTTAACAGCGTGGATATTAAAGCTAATGACGCGGGCGGCCTGAGCTATGACGAATGGCAAAATAACCCGCGCCAGTCGCCAAGAGGCGATCAGTACAATACCCGCAAAACCATAAAACAGACCCAGGCCGGTTTGCGCTACGAGCGCCAGCTGAGCGATCAGGACGATCTGAGCGTGATGATGTACGCCGGCGAGCGTGAAACCACGCAATATCAGTCGATTCCTCGCGCTCCGCAGCTCAAACCCACCCATGCTGGCGGCGTGATCGACCTGACGCGCCACTATCAGGGGATTGATACCCGCTGGACCCATCGCGGCGAGCTGCTGGTGCCGGTCACCTTTACCACCGGACTTGATTATGAAACCATGACCGAGCGCCGTAAGGGTTATGAAAACTTTGTCATGAGCAACGGCGCGCCGCAGTACGGTGAAAAGGGCGACCTGCGCCGCAACGAACGCAATTTGATGTGGAACGTAGACCCCTATTTGCAAACCCAGTGGCAGCTCACCGAGAAACTCTCTCTCGACGCCGGCGTGCGCTACAGTTCGGTGTGGTTTGATTCCAACGATTATTACGTTACGCCGGGTAACGGCGATGACAGCGGCGAGGCCAGCTATCATAAATGGCTGCCGGCGGGCTCGCTGAAATACGCGGTAACCGATGCCTGGAACGTCTACGTCTCCGCCGGCCGCGGTTTCGAAACGCCGACCATCAATGAGCTTTCCTACCGCTCCGGCGACCAGGGCGGGCTGAACTTTGGCCTGCAGCCGTCCACCAACGAAACCGTTGAAATTGGCAGCAAAGCGCGAATCGGCAACGGCCTGTTGACCGCCGCGCTATTCCAGACCGATACCGATAATGAGATTGTCGTCGACGCCAGCAGCGGCGGGCGCACCAGCTATAAAAACGCCGGTAAAACGCGCCGTCAGGGGATGGAGCTGGGGCTGGATCAGCAGTTCGGCGAGAGCTGGCGTTTAAAAGCGGCCTGGACCTGGCTGGATGCGACCTATCGTACCAACGTCTGCGACGATGCCAGCTGTAAAGGCAATCGTATTCCGGGGATCGCCCGTAATATGGGCTACGCCTCCTTCGGCTATCAGCCCGAGAAAGGCTGGTACGCGGGCAGCGATATTCGCTATATGAGCGATATTATGGCAAACGATGAGAACACCGCCAAAGCGCCGTCCTGGACGGTGGTCGGCCTGACGACCGGCTATAAATGGAGCTACGGCAAGATGGATATGGATCTGTTTGGCCGGGTAGATAACCTGTTCGACCGCAGCTACGCGGGCTCGGTTATCGTGAATGAATCCAACGGCCGCTACTACGAACCGGCGCCGGGCCGTAACTACGGTATCGGGCTAAACCTGGCATGGCGGTTTGAGTAACGCTTGACCACGGCACCTCAACGGGATCGCACGCAGGATCCTGTTGAGGGTTAGCCGTGGGCGCTCGCTACGTTAAATAACGTTTCTTAACGACAATTCGAAAATGATCTTTTCCGCCTGGCAGGAGAAGGCAATGGAAGCCTCAAGCTTTGCCTCATCACCGGCGGGCGCGATGGTATAATCGACCTGCGGCGGCTCGCTGGCGGGCGCGGCGGCCAGGGCACGTTCGCGGACCGCCGCGATGGTGGACTCGGCCTCTTCGCGGCTGGCGAAGTTTTTCTCAACCCGCCAGACGCAGTCCTCATTATCAATAATCGAGCCTACGTCGATGGCACAGCCTTTGGTACTGCATTTATCTACCACATCTTTCATTGCGATTATCTCCTGGAGTTTTCTTTAGAATAAGAATCCGTTGGCGGAAAGCAAACCATTAATATTTGTATGGTTGCGTCGTTTTATCATTATAGGCCTCCGCGGGAAGCGACTTCTTGCGCCACCGCATGGCTAGCTCCTGATTGCGCACAGATCAAGCAGCTATGTTGGCAAGCGTCGCGTTATGTCGCGCTCAATCGTGCACGCCATCACACTATTCTGCGTTGAGCCTCGTCTATGGCGCTTTGCGGCGTTACCCTTGTCACAAAATAACGCCAACAAGGAGCTGCCATGGCACTGCCAGTCATTATCGATTGCGATCCGGGTCATGATGACGCGATTGCCCTCGTTCTTGCCCTCGCCTCACCCGAACTCGATGTAAAAGCCGTGACGTCCTCCGCGGGAAACCAGACCCCGGACAAAACGCTGCGTAACGTACTGCGCATGCTCACCCTGCTTAAACGCCCGGATATCCCGGTCGCCGGCGGCGCGCTTAAGCCGCTAATGCGGGAGCTGATTATCGCCGACAACGTGCATGGCGAGAGCGGTCTTGACGGCCCGGCGCTGCCGGAGCCGGGCTTTGCCGCGCAAAGCTGCACCGCCGTCGAGCTGATGGCCAACATCCTGCGCGACAGCGTCGAACCGGTCACGATCGTTGCCACCGGCCCGCAAACCAACGTCGCCCTGCTGCTCAACAGCCATCCGGAACTGCATGCCAAAATCGAGCGTATTGTGATTATGGGCGGCGCAATGGTGCTGGGGAACTGGCAGCCGGCGGTCGAGTTTAATATCTACGTCGACCCGGAAGCCGCGGAGATCGTTTTCCAGTCCGGCCTTCCGGTGGTGATGGCCGGGTTAGACGTCACCCATAAAGCGCAAATCCACGTTGAGGATATCGAGCGTTTCCGCCGTATCGGCAACCCGATATCCACCATCGTCGCCGAACTGCTCGACTTCTTTCTTGAGTACCACAAGGATGAGAAATGGGGCTTTGTCGGCGCGCCGCTGCACGACCCGTGCACCATTGCCTGGCTGCTGAAGCCGGAGATGTTTACCACCGTTGAACGCTGGGTCGGCGTGGAAACGCAGGGGAAATATACTCAGGGGATGACGGTCGTCGATTTTTACAATCTGACCGGTAAGCAGCCGAACGCTACGGTGATGCTCGATGTCGATCGCCAGGCGTTTGTTGACCTGCTGGCCGAGCGGCTGGCGTTTTACGCGTAAATCATCATAAAACCCGGCAGGCGCGACGCCTGCCGGGTAAGCGGTTACTCGTCCGGAGAGACGCGAACCACCACCTTACCGAAGTTCTCGCCCTTCAGCAGACCGATGAGCGCCTGCGGCGCGTTCTCCAGGCCGTCAACGACCTGCTCGCGGTATTTGATTTTCCCTGCCTGCACCCAGCGCCCCATCTCCTGCTGGAACTCGGCAATCCGGTGACCGTAATCCTGGCCGATAATAAAGCCCTGCATGCGGATGCGTTTTTTGAGGATCGTCGCCATCAGCAGCGGCAAGCGATCCGGGCCGTCGGGCAGCGCGGTGGCGTTGTAGCCGCTGACCAGGCCGCAAACCGGCACGCGGGCCGAGGTATTCAGCAACGGCAGAACTTCATCGAATACTTTCCCGCCGACGTTCTCATAGTAGATATCGATCCCCTGCGGGCAGGCTTCAAGCAGTTTGACGGCGAAATCGGGCGCGCGGTGATCGACACAGACGTCGAAGCCGAGAGTTTCTACCGCATAGCGGCACTTCTCGCTGCCGCCGGCGATGCCCACCGTGCGGCAGCCTTTCAGCTTCGCGATCTGTCCGACCGTTGCGCCAACCGGCCCGGTGGCGGCGGCGACCACCAGCGTCTCGCCCGCTTTCGGCTGACCAATATCCAGCAGCCCCATATAGGCGGTAAAGCCGGGCATGCCGAGGATCCCCAGCGCCCACGAAGGGTGTTCAGGACTGTCGCCTAATTTCACCAGCCCGCTGCCGTCGGAAAGTTCATAATCCTGCCAGCCGCCGTAGCCCAGCACCCAGTCGCCGGGCTGAAAATCGGCGTGGTTCGATGTCACCACGCGGCTCACGGTGCCGCCGACCATCACCGCGCCAATGGCGACAGGCGGCGAATAGGAAGGCGCGTCGCTCATCCGCCCGCGCATATAGGGATCCAATGACAGAAAGACGGTGCGCAGCAGCAGCTGCCCCGGCCCGGGAGACGCGACCTCGCCCTCTTCCAGGCGGAAGTTCTCCCCGGTTGGCTCGCCGTGCGGACGCGATGCCAGCAGCCAGCGGCGGTGGCGTTGCGGATTGAAAGCCATAACACACTCCTCTTTTGACAAGTCTGTATTGAGGCTAGCTGCTTTCCCGGCAGCGCGCATTGACATTATGAGGCAGATTGATTGAGTCGGACGACCAGATAGACGCAGGGCTGCGTGGTTTCATTAATAAAGCGGCAGTCGTTAGGCGGCCCGAGCTCCAGGCAGTCCCCCGCCCGCATCTCGTGTCGCGCGTTGCCTTCGATAAACACCAGCTCGCCCTGCTGTAGCCAGATCAGCTGCCGGGCCTGGGCGTAGGATGACGCAGGCATCGGCACATCGCTGCCCGCCGGAAGCTCCACCTGCACCAGGTCGATTGGCAGGTCGCTACGCGGCGAAACGTGCCGCCGCAGATAGTGGCTCTGCGGGTCGCGCCACACCGGCTGATGGGCAAAGCGCAGCAGCTTGCCTTCCTGCATCTCCGCCCTGGCGATCAGCGTCGACATGCTAATGCCGAAAGCGCCGGATAACCGTCCCAGCATCGATGCCGTCGGGCTGCTTTCGCCGCGCTCGATCTTGTGGATCATCGCCCGCGACGCCCCCGCCCGCTCCGCCAGTTCGCTGAGCGACCAGCCGCGGGATTCCCGCTCGATTCGGATACGTGCGCTGATGCGCTGGTTAAGATTGTCTTCTATAGTATTCATAGCGTAATACTATAGTGTAGCCCGCCTGTTTGCACAACCAGACGCCCGGCACCGGGAATGAAAATGAAAAAGCCCGGCGTAATAATCGGCCGGGCAAACACGGAGAGTCATTCGATCCGTTAATGTAAACGGCGTTACGGCAATAAATGAAAAGAAATCGCGTATCCGACGCCGGTCAGCCGAGGATAAAAATTTCTACCTAAAACAGGTGACAGCCTTGCGTACATTATTGTAATAATATCGTACTACTATAGTGTACAAGCCTTGAGGGTTACCATGACCATCCGCCATGCCAGCAAAGACGATTGCGCGGCAATCGCTGAAATCTACAACCATGCGGTACTGCATACCGCCGCTATCTGGAACGACAATACCGTCGATACCGACAACCGTATTGCCTGGTTTGAGGCCCGACAGCTCGTCGGCTATCCGGTGCTGGTCAGCGAAGAAAACGGCGTAATTACCGGTTATTCCTCCTTCGGCGACTGGCGCGCCTTTGACGGCTTTCGCCACACCGTCGAGCATTCCGTCTATGTTCACCCCGATCATCAGGGCCAAGGGCTGGGCCGCCGTCTGCTGGTCGCCCTCATCGCCGAGGCTAAGCGGTTGAATAAGCACGTTATGGTTGCCGGTATTGAGGCGCAAAATCAGGCTTCACTGCATCTGCATGATACCCTGGGCTTTATCACCACCGGGCAAATGCCGCAGGTTGGCACCAAATTTGGCCGCTGGCTGGATCTGACCTTTATGCAGCTGCAGCTTGACGATCGCCGCGATCCGGACGGTAGCGCATGAATCAAACGCTAACCCTCGCCTGTTTAGTTGCCGCTGGCGTCGGGCTGGTGCTGCAAAACACGCTGATGGTGCGCATTACCCAGTCCGCATCGACCATTCTGATCGCCATGCTGCTTAACTCGCTAGTCGGCATCGTGATTTTCGTGACCATCCTGCTGCTTAAGCACGGCGCGGCGGGGTTTCAGGAGCTGGCGGTTAGCGTAAAGTGGTGGACGCTCATTCCCGGTTTGCTAGGCTCGTTCTTTGTCTTCGCCAGCATCAGCGGCTATCAGAACGTCGGAGCGGCAACCACCATTGCGGTATTGATTGCCAGCCAGCTGGCGGGGGGGTTAGTGATGGATCTGATTCGTGCGCACCACGTCCCGCTTCGCGCGCTGATTGGCCCGCTCTGTGGCGCGGTGATGCTGGTGGTCGGCGCCTGGCTGGTGGCCAGACGCCAGTTCTAACGGCTTGACTAATGAATTTCGCCGCCGCGGGTTAGCTGCTCGCGGCGCGCTTCCTGCTCCTCATGCTGCTGGCGGCCATGGTGGGCGATGGCGGTCCGCAAACGCTGCTGCTGAACGTAGCGCTCTTCCCGCCCCAGCTCCGCGTCATCGCTCAGCGCGATCAGCAATTCATTCATATGGGTAATGACGCTTTCGGCAATCGCGGCGTCCACGCGGGCGACGACCTCATCCAGATGCGACATGTTTTCTCCTTGCGGCTTAGTTGAGTTTAACTTTGGAAAAATCGCTGCCCATCAGGCTCACGCTGTAGCCGCTGACGTTGCTGCGCGTCGCGTAGAAGGTCTTCCCGGTCGCCAGGGTGATCCAGGGGGCCTGCTGCTGAAAAATCGTCTGCGCCTCGCCGTATAGCTTAGCGCGCGCCTGCGGATCGCTGACCAGGATAGCCTTTTTCACCAGCGCATCGTAGGACTTATCGCACCAGCGGGCAACGTTAGAACCGGTTTTGATGTTATCGCAGCTTAGCAGGGTGCCGGCGAAGTTATCCGGATCGCCGTTATCGGACATCCAGCCAAACAGCGCGCTGTCGTGCTCGCCTTTACGCATTCCGGCGAGATATTCCCCCCACTCATAGGTGACGATTTTGGCTTTAATCCCGACCTTGCTCCAGTCATTCTGGATCATCTCGGCAATACGGCGCGAATTGGGGTTATAGGGACGCTGCACCGGCATCGACCACAGGGTCACTTCGGCCCCCTTCTCCAGTCCGGCCTGCTTAAGCAGGTCTTTCGCTTTTTGCGGATCGTAGTCGTAGTCCGGTAGATCTTTCTTATAGCCGAGCATATTGGCGGGGATCGGTGATTTCGCGACGCTGCCGGAGTCGAGGAACACCGCTTTCACGATCGCCTGCTTGTCGGTCGCGTAGTTCAGCGCCTGACGCACCAGAACATTATCAAACGGCTTTTTCTCGGTATTAAACGCCAGATAACCAACGTTGAGCGCTTCTACCGAATGCAACGCCAGATCTTTATTGCCCTTAATCACCGGGAACTGTACCGGCGACGGCGCGGGAATAATCTGGCACTCATTGGTTTGCAGCTTCGCCAGCCGCGTCTCAACGTTTGGCGTGATCGAGAAGATCAGGTGTTTGGTCGGCACTTCACCGTCCCAGTAGTGCGGATTGGCGATATAGCGGATCTGCGAATCCGCTTTATATTGCTGCAGCGCATAAGGTCCGGTGCCGACAGGCCAGGTATCGACATACTCCGGCGTCCCTTTTTTCAGCATCGCATCAGCATATTCAGAGGAGAGTATCGACGCAAAATCCATGCCCCAGTCGGCGAGGAACGCCGCGTTGGGTTCGCTCAGCACAAACTGGACGTGGTAATCATCGAGCTTTTTAACCTCTTTGATCAGCTTATCCAGCCCAACGTCATGAAAGTATTCGTAATGCCCCTGAGAAACATTATGGTACGGATGGTTGGCATCTTTCTGCCTCAGCACCGAGAACAGCACGTCATCGGCGTTGAAATCGCGGGTCGGCTTAAAGAATTTGTTGCTGTTGAACTGCACGCCCTTACGCAGGGTGAAAGTCCAGGTTTTGCCGTCCGGCGAGACGCTCCATTCGGTCGCCAGCGAAGGAATTGGCGTGTTTTTCACCGGATCGAAGTTTATCAGGCGGTTATAAAGCACCTGAGAACTGGCGACGAACGATGGGCCCGAACTGGCAATCTGCGGGTTGAAAGATTCCGGCGAAGCTTCGGAGCAGTAGACCAGCGTATCGTTTCCCGCCGCCCAGGCGCTGGCCGCCGGAAAGAGTGCGCTCAACGCCAGCGCAAGCAGCGTTTTCCCTGTAGACATGGTTATAAACCTTATGAATTTGTTATAAGTGCTTTAATAACAGCACAGGAGGATTCAACCGGCAAATAATCAATTGCTATCAGGTTATGCTAAAAACCGCGTTTTCGCCGATTAATTCTACATCCGCTCGTTTGACGTCATTGAATCCAGCAATAAATGTGAAGCGTGCGGAAGGTTACGAAAAAAGCGGGCGATAACCGCCCCGCCGGCATCGCGCTCCCGCGCCACCCGGTACACTCGGCAAATCGTAACGTCAGGAGAAGATAACAATGACCATAACCTGCAGCCTGTACACCAACGGCCAGTGGCACGATGCCGAAGGCCGCGCCACCTTTACCCGCAACAATCCGCTGACGCAAGAGACCGCCTCCGTTGCCAGCGCCGCCAGCCTGGCGGACGCTCGTCGCTGCGCCGATACCGCGGGCGCGGCGTTCCCGCAGTGGCGCGACACGGTCCCCGCCGAACGCCGACGCCTGCTGCTGGAAGCCGCAGAAGAGATGCTGCGCCGCGAGGCGAAGTTTATTGCCGCGATGGCGGCAGAAACGGGGGCCACCGCGCACTGGGCCGGTTTTAACGTCCACCTGGCCGCCGATATTCTGCGTGAAGCCGCCGCGCTGACCACGCAAATCGAGGGCCAGGTGATCCCCTCCAACGTGCCGGGAAATCTGGCGCTGGGCATCCGCCAGGGCGCGGGAGTCGTGCTCGGCATGGCGCCGTGGAACGCGCCATTAATCCTGGCGACCCGCGCTATCGCCACGCCGCTGGCTTGTGGAAATACGGTTATCCTCAAAGGCGCGGAGCTGTCTCCGGCAACCCAGGGGTTGATCATCGATGCCCTGGCAGCGGCAGGCTTTCCCGCCGGGGTGGTCAATTATCTGACCTGTCCCCCCGCCGACGCGCCTGCGCTGGTGGAGTCCCTGATCGCCCACCCCGCCGTACGCCGCATCAATTTCACCGGTTCGACGCCGGTGGGGCGGATAATCGCCCGCACCTGCGGTGAACATCTGAAACCCGCGGTACTGGAACTGGGCGGCAAAGCGCCGCTGCTGGTGCTGGATGACGCTGACCTCGAACAGGCCGCGGCAGGGGCAATTTTTGGCGCCTTCGCCAACGCCGGGCAAATCTGCATGTCAACCGAGCGCATCATCGTCGATGCCGCCGTCGCGGAACCGTTCGTGGCGCTGCTGGCCAAACGAGCCGCCGCCCTGCCCGCCAGCCTTCTCGGTCCGGTGGTGGAGATGAGAACCGTCGCCCGCTGCAACGCGCTAATAGAGGACGCGCTGGCGAAAGGCGCGCGCCTGCTCGCAGGCGGCATGTCCGACTCAACGCAGATGCGCGCCACCCTGCTCGATGGCGTCACCCGCGAGATGCGCATCTGGCATGAGGAGTCCTTTGGCCCGGTGAAATCGATTATTCGCGTTCAGGATGAAGCCGAAGCGCTGGCCGTCGCCAATGAAAGCGAATATGGCCTCTCGTCGGCGATCTACAGCCGGGACAGCGCCCGGGCGTGGAACCTGGCGCAAAATCTGCAAACCGGCATTTGCCACATTAACGGCCCCACCGTGCATGATGAGGCGCAAATGCCGTTTGGCGGCTGCAAATCGTCGGGCTACGGCCGCTTTGGCGGACGCACGGGGGTGGCGGAGTTTACCGAGCTACGCTGGATAACGCTGCAAACGGTCCCGCGCGAGCTACCGTTTTAAGCCTCAGGGCTGCCAGTGGTTATTGAATTCCCACAGGCGATTGAAGGCAACATCATCAAGCTGACGTTCTGCGGCGGGATTGCCGCGGAACGGCCGGGAGGTGGTGGCCGCAGCGCCCCAGGGGGAAAGCCGATCGTAGCTTTGATCGATAGTACTGTTGGCGATAAGCGCCTGACCGTTAGCGGTTTTTCCGGGTAAATAGCCGGTCTTGCCCGCCCCCTGATCCCAGGCGCGGCCCAGCTTCGCCTTGAAGCCGCCCCGATAGCCGCTATCGCCGGTAAAACGGCTGTTGATCACCAAAAATCCACACGGGTTATCCGGCAACGTATTCGGCGCAAGCACGTAAGCTTCGGGCGAGCGGCGCGTTGAGACGGTGTGAAAATGGACATTATCAAAAACCACGTTTGCCCGGCCAAAAACATAGTCCACATCGCCTTCTACGTAGCTGTCTTTGACATATACCCGGCTGATACGGTCGGTCACCGCCTCATTGCGCCGATTGCTGGTATTGACATAGAGCGTATCCTGGCGTCCCAGCAGACGGACGTTCTCCAGCTGCACCCGATCGCCATCCGTCCGCAGCGCCACGCCCTGATGGGTCGCACCGTCGACGGTGTCCAGCAGGCTATTGACTACGCTGAGGTTCAGCAGTTGAAAATCCGCGCTTTGCGACCACATCACCGCCGCGCAGTTGGTGCCTATCGTCCTGGCAGTACGTCCGGCGCACAGCGCATACTGATACCATGCCGGATCGCCTTCACGATACTGTTGCTGGCTATTCACCTGCTGGCGATAGCGCGATACCGGGAACTGCGAGTCTATCGCCAGCTCTATTCTCACCGCTTGAGGATTATCCCCGGCGCCGTAGAGGGTTATCGGCGGCGCCCCTTCAGGGATATAGACCGTCTCCCGATAGATACCCGGTTCAATGCGGATATAGATACGCTCATCACCGGCCGCGTGCTGGTTGATTGCCGCGTTGACCGCCTGCTGAATGCGGGTGAACGGCGCACCCGACGGCGCTACGCGCCACGCGCTTTCGGCCCGCGGGAGACGCGCAGGCGATGGCGACCAGGGGCCATCGGGGGCACTCAACGCACCGCCTTGGGCAAAATAGCGTTCCATGGTGAAGGCTGCCGCTTCCGCCGCCGTAAGCTGCGGGCGGGAGGCTGTCCCGCGCGGATTTTGCGACACGCACCCTTGCAGAAGCAGCGGTGTACAGAGTAAAGCCGAGATACCCAGGATAGTGATTTTTCGCATTTCGCACTCGCCAAAAATAAAAGAAACGAAAAATCAAAATAAATGAAATGTCGTTTCTTTTCGTATATAGCGATCACGAATCAGGCTTCTGCCTCAATACCGGCGTAAAAATCGGCCAGCGTACGCGCCAGCGCTGAGGGGTTTTCCCACGCCATGGAATGCCCGGCCTGCGGTATCATCAGCAGCGGGATCCCGGCGGCTTCACTCTCCGTCGCCTCCCGGGCAGGCAGCGAAAACGCTCCGTATATCAGCGCTCTGGGGCAGGATAAATTGACAAAGCGCGCGAACCAGGAGGGATTAGCGCCCTTCACCAGGCTGGCCGCGCCGCGCCACACCGCCCAGGGGGCGCTGTTTTGCAGGCAGCCGGCCCAGGGCGAGGTTTCGGCGGAGAGCATTTCGGCGTAGCCGCGGGCAATAAAGCGTTCTTCCGTTTGCCCGGCGATGCACCTGCTGTACATTCCACCCCCGGGATAGAGATTGGGCTCGGCTACCAGCAACGCCCGCACCCGTCCGGCAAGGCGCCCGGCCGCTTCAATCGCGACGCTGCCGCCCATGCTGTGACCAAATAAATAGCAGCGTTCAAGGGCTAAGCGATCCACCAGCTCGACCACTACCGCGGCCTGATCGGCGATACGGTAGCTGAAGGATTCAGGTTTATCGCTATAGCCGAAACCGGGTAAATCGACAAGGATCATTCGCCGCCCGGCCAGCGCCGGGTCGGCGGCAACGCGCGGATAATCATAGCTTGAGGCACAGCCCAGACCGTGGATAAACACAATGGGTTCGCCGTAACCGGGTAGATCGAGCCAGCGCACGGTGGCGCCAGCATGAGGAGAATAAAAACCGTTCATCGAAAAGCCTCCATTTAATTATGCCTGTTTTTTTATACAGTCATAACGAAAGGTGAGCTATCGATTTTTAAATCAAAACAGGGAGACCAGCAGCGCCATTGGAAAACTGAACGGCCAGGTCGCGCCAATCAGCAGCGCCGCCAGCAGGCGGATCCAGCGGCTCTCTTTGGTTAAGAACCAGCTTATTACCGCACAGATACAGCCCATAACTGCATAAAAAACCAGCATTTTCTGGTATAAAGTCATTTTTCTTCTTCCTTCCCTGACCGGCATTTACGCATATCGCGATGCCTTTTCGCACCCCAGAGTGCGTCAGAGATTATGACATTTTAAAACACACAACAGCGTTAATTTCGGAAAAACGCCCGATTCATCTTTGTCCGATAGCGCAACCTTTAAGCGCGTACTATAACTGTAGAGGCTTATTCATAAAGGTGGCGTTATGGATGTTTCCAGCAAAACCGTCCTTCTGATAAATGTCGGCGCGGCACTTGCGCTTATCGGCCTGTTATCCGTTCGTTTTGGTTGGTTTTAAAGATTTTACTCAGCAGCGAAACCTAAAAAAGCAGCCTGGTCAGGCTGCTTTTTTACGATTTGAAAGACCCCGCCTCCGCTGCAAGCGTACGCTTTTGCGCGGCCATCAGCCTTTGAACGTCGGGATTCCATGCCGGCAGCAGATCGACTTTTTCACTATCCCACGCGGCCGCTATGCAGATCGATTCCGCGCCACCCTGCTTTTCACAGCCAATAATCTGTTTGGCCGGAAAATTGCCGTAAAGCATCGCCGTGGCGCAGGCCACAAAGAGAAAACACGCTATTTTATTCAAAACAATATCAACTTCGAAGCAACAAATTGCGCCGAATGTTCGCATGAGCGGCTATAGAAAGTCAAACGCCCGGCGCACGGCTTATTAGCCGTAATGATGCCCGCAAATTTAACAAAAAAATTACATTCACCCTAAGCTTAAAGGTGAAAATGGGCGATTAAATATCGCCAATGTTAAATCGCTACCGTCGGAGATAATAATCACCCCGGCCGCCGTAAATACCATTACAAATAATAGGGCTAACCCCGACTATAAATATGCCCCATGCGTCGTAAGCCGCACGACACGGTATTGCTGAAAGCGAATGCGCTTTTCATCGCGCGGGGTAATTGTTCATTATTCTTTATACGCGCAGGTTCGCAAGAGCGTATTGCGATCATCATTATTAGCAGGGTCAGCGGCGGCAAGGATTTCTGAAAAATGAACAGACCCAAAAAAAACAATTAATATATCAATAGGTTATATTATAAAATGATAGTCTAAAGCCTGCGGATTATTTTAAATGATAAGAAATATCATTTGCGTTATTTAGCACAAAATCATACATTCATAATCACAAGTTATGCGAAGCTTGTTTTTTACTCATTTATTTTTGAGGTGGCACATGTCCGGAATCGCCGTTCTTATTGTGGCGTTAATTTTATTAATTGCTGCAATTTATAATCTTTTTTCCTACGTTCGCGAGCGTCGCCAGGCGAGTTTACCGAGCAAAAAAACAAAACGTTAGCCTGATTATCATTTGCCAAAAAATAGATGTCTTGATACGTAATAAATACGCGATCGCATGACATCGGGCAAACTCGCAGTAACAAACCCGTAGCGCCTGAACAACAAAAAGCCCCTGCAGGTGGCAGGGGCTCGAGAATGAGTAGCATCATATCGCGGCATCGCGCGCCCCGGGGAAGGAAACCAGCCCCATCCGGCGCTTATCTCCGGCACTCATCATGGCTTAGCTCTTGAAGGGGCATGAGAATATTCTCATAAATCCCCGCTCCCGTTTTAACTTTTTCTGCTATTGCTAACTATTAGCACGGTAATGTGTCCATGCCGCAATTATCACAACCGTGCCCTACCCGTGTTTAATCATTACGTGCCGGATAGTGGTGTAATCCTCCAGGCCGTACATCGACATATCCTTGCCGTAGCCGGAAAGCTTCTGCCCGCCGTGCGGCATTTCGCTGACCAGCATGAAATGGGTGTTGACCCAGGTGCAACCATATTGCAAACGCGCGCTAAGGCGATGCGCTCGGCCGACATCCCGGGTCCACACCGACGAAGCCAGACCATACTGCGAATCGTTGGCCCAGCTCAGCGCCTGCTCTTCATCAGTAAACGAGGTGATGCTGACGACCGGGCCGAAGACCTCGCGCTGGACGATCGCATCTTCCTGCCTGGCTCCCGCCAGCAGCGTCGGCTGGTAGTAGTAGCCGTTACCGGGCGCTTTGCTGCCGCCGGCGATCACCTGAATATGCGGCAGCGCGCGGGCGGCATCGACGGCGGCGCTGACCCGGTCCAGATGCGCCTGCGAACTCAGCGGCCCCAGTTCGGTGGTCTCATCGTCCGGCGGGCCCATCTTCAGGCTGGCAACCGCGGCGCCGAGTTTTTCCACCAGCTGGTCATAAATCCCGGCCTGGGCGTAAATCCGGCAGGCGGCGGTGCAGTCCTGACCGGCATTATAGAAACCAAAGGTTCGTACGCCCTCCACCACCGCGTCGATATCCGCATCATCAAAGACGATAACCGGCGCTTTCCCGCCCAGTTCCATATGGGTACGCTTAATCGAAGACGCGGTGTGGCCGATAATATGCGCGCCGGTGGCAATCGAACCGGTCAACGACACCATGCGCACCTTCGCATGGGCGGTGAGCGGATCGCCGACGGTAGCGCCGCGGCCAAACAGCACGTTAAGCACCCCGGCGGGGAAAACCTCTTTTGCCAGTTCGCCCAGCTTCAGCGCGGTCAAGGGGGTAATCTCCGAAGGTTTGATCACCACGCAGTTGCCGGCGGCCAGCGCCGGGGCCAGTTTCCAGGCCGCCATCATCAGCGGGTAGTTCCACGGCGCGATGGAGGCCACCACGCCAACCGGATCGCGGCGGATCATGGAGGTGTGGCCTTCGAGATACTCACCCGCCGCCATACCCGGCAGACAGCGCGCCGCCCCGGCAAAGAAGCGGAACACATCGGCGACTGCCGGCAGTTCATCGTTGATCACGCAGTGCAGAGGCTTGCCGCAGTTGAGCGATTCAAGCTTAGCCAGCGTCTGCGCATGTTCGTCAATCACGTCCGCCAGCGCCAGCAGGCATTCGGCGCGGCTCCTGGGCGTGGTCTGGCTCCAGCTGATAAAGGCCTGGTCTGCGGCCTCAACCGCGGCCTCAACCTGCGCCGCCGTGGCTTCGGCAATCGACACGATCTCTTCACCGGTGGCAGGATTAAACACCGGCACAGCCTCGCCTTCCCCAGCCACTAACTTACCGTTAATCAAAAGGTTATTTTGCATAGCATTATCCTGTATCGGTATTTTATTTTCCGTTTTCAGCGCTGATGTCGCCGTCACGGGTGAGCCACCAGGCCCCCAGAATCGGAATCATCGTCACCACCATCACCAGCAGCGCGACCACGTTGGTGACCGGGACATCGCGCGGGCGTCCGAGCTGATTGAGCAGCCAGAGCGGCAGCGTACGCTCGTGTCCGGCGGTAAAGGTGGTAACGATAATTTCATCAAACGACAGGGCAAACGCCAGCATCCCCCCCGCCAGCAGCGCCGAACCCAGATTGGGCAGCACCACGTAGCGAAAGGTTTGCCAGCCCGTTGCGCCTAAGTCCATCGACGCTTCCACCAAGCTCCAGGAGGTCCGGCGAAAGCGGGCAATCACGTTGTTAAACACCACCACGACGCAGAAGGTCGCGTGGCCCACGACTATCGTCAGCAGTCCCGGCTCCAGATTGACGGCCTTAAAGGCGGTAAGCAGCGCCAGTCCGGTAATAATGCCCGGCAACGCTATCGGCAACAGCAGCAGCAACGACACGGCGTTCTTGCCAAAAAACGCGCTGCGCCACAGCGCACCTGCAGCCAACGTGCCAAGGACCAGCGCGATGGTGGTGGAAAGCGCGGCAATCTTAAGTGACAACGTCACGGACTCGATAATATCGCCGCGCCCCGCCGCTGCGCTAAACCAGCGCAGCGTCAGGCCCTGCGGCGGAAAGCTGAAGGCGGCGTCTTCGGTATTAAACGCATAGATGGCGATAATCAGCAGCGGGAAATGCAGGAAGATCACCCCGCCCCAGGTTGCCACCTTCAGGAGCAGCGGCGCGCGTTCAGAGTGCATCAAACGCTCCCAGACGTTTCACGAACGCCAGATAAAGGGCAATTAGCACGATCGGCACGAGGGTAAAGGCCGCCGCCATCGGCATATTGCCAATCGCCCCCTGCTGGGAATAGACCATATTGCCGATAAAAAACCCCGGCGGCCCCACCAGCTGTGGGACGATAAAATCGCCGAGCGTCAGGGAAAAGGTAAAAATCGATCCCGCGGCAATGCCGGGAATCGCCAGCGGCAGCACCACGTAGCGGAAGGTCTGGCGCGGACGGGCGCCAAGATCGGCGGAGGCCTGAAGCAGCGACGGCGGCAGGCGCTCCAGCGCGGCCTGCACCGGCAGGATCATAAACGGCAGCCAGATATAGACGAACACCAGAAAGCGGCCCAGACCGGAAGTCGACAGCGTATTGCCGCCTACCGCCGGGATCGTCAGCACCAGGCTCAGCAGGCTTTCCAGCCCCAGATGGCGCAGAAACCACTGCGCGACGCCATCTTTCGCCAGCAGCAGCGTCCAGGCATAGGCTTTGACGATATAGCTCGCCCACATCGGCAGCATCACGGCGATATAGAAAAACGCCTTCATCTTGCCACGGGTATAGCGGGCCATATACCAGGCCATAGGCAATGCCAGAATCGCGCTGGCGATCGTTACCGACAGCGCCATCATCAGGGTACGGAGAATGATGTCGTAGTTTGCCGGGTTAAACAGCGCCCGCAAATTGGCCAGCGTCAGGTCCTGGGTCACCGACATGGTGAAATCGTCGAAGGTGTAGAAACTTTGCCATAGCAGGGTCAACAACGATCCCAGATAGACAATGCCGAACCACATCAGCGGGCCAAGTAGAAGCAAAAATAGGGCCAGCGAGGGTTTACGCCAAAACAGCGCGGATAAGCGCCCGGGAGAAGCGGACGGAATCGCCATCGTCATATCAGCCCCCGCTCTCCAGCGGCACCATCGCCGCGCGCGACCACGAAGCCAGCACCGTTTGCCCCACCGGCGGCGCGTTTAACGCGGCGTGACCATCAACGTTCGCCTGGCTCACCAACAGCTTCCCGCCATCGGCCAGCTTGAGTTCGACTCGGGTCGCGGCCCCCTGATACTGTACCGCCTGCACCACGCCCGCAATCTGGATCTCGCCGGCGGCATTCAGGCGAATATGCTCCGGACGCAGCGACCAGGATCCCGCCATCGCGCAGAGCTTGTGCGCCCGTGCTCCGCTGAACACGTTGGCGGTACCGACAAAGCCAGCCACAAACGCCGTTTTCGGCCGCAGATAGAGGTCCTGGGGCGCATCAATCTGTTCGATTCGCCCGTTATTAAACACCGCCACGCGATCGGACATCGACAGCGCTTCCCCCTGGTCATGGGTCACAAAAATAAAGGTGATGCCCAGCGCCTGCTGCAGTTTTTTCAGCTCCAGCTGCATCTGTTCACGCAGTTTTAAATCCAGCGCCCCGAGCGGCTCATCCAGCAGCAGGACCCGCGGCTGATTTACCAGCGCGCGGGCGATCGCCACCCGCTGGCGTTGGCCGCCGGAAAGCTGCGATGGCCTGCGCGCGTGCACAAACGCGAGCGCGACCCTCTCCAGCGCCTCCATCGCGCGGGCGTGCCGCTCCTTTTTGCCGATCCCTTTGACCATCAGCCCGTAGGCGACGTTATCGAGCACCGACATATGCGGAAACAGCGCGTAATCCTGGAAAACGGTATTGACGTCGCGCTGCCACGGCGGCAGCTCGCTGGCCGGTTTACCAAAAATGCGAATCGCGCCGCCAGAGAGCTGTTCAAACCCGGCAATCAGGCGCAGGCAGGTGGTTTTGCCGGAGCCGGAGGGCCCCAGCATGGAGAAAAACTCACCGTCGCGAATGGCGATGCTGACGCCATCCACCGCCCGTACGTCGCCGTACAGCCGCGAAACATTATCGAACTCTACCGCGTGCATATTGTTCGCCTCCGGCCACTTAACGACCGCCCATAATCGCGATGTAGTCCTGGGTCCAGCGGCTGTAGGGCACGAATTTCCCGCCTTCCGCGACCGGCGTTTTCCAGAACGCGATTTTGGTGAACTCATTGTAGCCGTTGGTCTCGCAGCCCTTATCTCCCAGTAGCGTACTGGCCTTGCACCCTTCTGGAACCACCGGCAGAGAACCAAACCAGGCGGCGACATCGCCCTGGACTTTCGGCGTCAGCGACCAGTTCATCCATTTATAGGCGCAGACCGGATGTTTTGCGTCGCTATGCAGCATGGTAGTATCCGCCCAGCCGGTGACGCCCTCTTTTGGGAAAACGGTGGCAATCGGCTGGCCTTCCGCTTTCAGGCCGTTGGCCTGATACGGCCAGGCGCTGGAGGCCACGACGCCTTCGTTTTTAAAATCACTCATCTGTACGGTGGTATCGTGCCAGTAGCGATGAATCAGGGCGTGCTGATCGCGCAGAACTTTGAGTACCGCCTGATATTGCGCTTCGGTGAGCTGATAGGGATCGGTGATGCCGAGCTGCGGCTGAGTGGCTTTGACAAACAGCGCAGCGTCGGCAATATAGATCGGCCCGTCATAGGCCTGCACCCGGCCCAGGTTGGTTTTGCCGTCCGGCAGGTTTTGTTTGACGAACACCGCGCTCCAGCTATCCGGCGGCGTCGGGAAGGTTTTCGTGTTGTACATCAGCAGGTTCGGCCCCCACTGGTACGGAGTGCCGTAAACCTTACCGTTGACGTTGAACCACGCGCCTTTTTCCACCCTCGGGTCGAGGGACTTCCAGTTGGCGATCAGCGCGGTGTTAATTGGCTGTACGCGTTTGCCCATAATCAGGCGCAACGAAGCGTCGCCGGAGGCGGTGACCAGGTCATAACCGCCTTTCGCCATCAGGCTGACCATCTCGTCGGATGTGGCGGCGGTTTTAACATTGACCTGACAGCCTGACTCTTTTTCAAACTGGCTGACCCAGTCGTAGCTTTTATCGGTCTGTCCCCGTTCGATGTATCCCGGCCAGGCGATAATATCGAGACGGCCTTCGCCTTTATCGAGAGAAGTCGGCGGCTCGGCGGCCTGCGCCGTCAGGAAAACCATACCCAGCACGCATAGGCTGCCACGGGCAATTTTATTGCTCATCGGGTCTTACTCCTGTCACAAGAAAATGAGCGGCAGCCGTGCCGTAAAAATATCTCCCTTAATAACAGTAGACGGCGCGCTATGGCCCCCCGGGGAATTTATTCAGGTTGTGACAAGGGGCGCATTACGCAAAAAACGAGATTCACGCGATAACTTTATGGATTATAGACAAGGAGTTAGCGAGATAATACGACTATGCAAATTTCCTATGGCTCGTGCCGGTAAAATAATAACCGGCATGATACCTGAGAGCCTTCCGTGGCTTATTTTTCGGCAGCGGATAATTGCCGGATATAAACAAAACCGCAGCGTGGTGCCCTCCCTTTTAACCGCTGCCGCGCATGCCTGACGGGCGCAGTTTTAGTCAGGTCAGCATCTCGCGAATCAGTTCGCCCAGCCGTTTAACCCCCTGTTCTTCTTTTTCGCCCCAGCCCCAGGCGGTATTAAAGCGGAAAAATGCGGTCCAGCTGGCGGTGGTGGAAAACATTTTCCCCGGCGCAATGCTGATGTTATACGCCAGCGCGCGGGCGCTCAGTTCCCCCGCATCGCTCCCGGTGGGGAGCTCAAGCCAGAGAAAATAGCCGCTATCGCTATGATGAATTTTCACCTCTGCCGGAAGATGACGCAGCAGCGCCTGCCAGGCCAGCTGCTTGCGCTCGGCAAGCTGGCGGCGCAAACGCCGCAAATGGGCGTCATAGCGCTTGGTCGAGAGGTAATCCACCAGCGCCAGCTGCATTGGCGAACTGGTAGAGAGGGTGCTCATCAGCTGTAGCTGCTGAATACGTCGGGCGTGCTTACCCGCCGCCACCCAGCCGATACGGAATCCGGGGACCAGACATTTGGAGAAGGAGCTGCAGTGCAGCGTCATATCGTCGCGATCCCAGTACTTTGCCGGCAGCGGTTTCTCACGGCCAAAGTAGAGCTCGCTGTACACATCATCTTCAATCAGCATCACGTTATAGCGCGCCAGCAGCGCCACCAGCCGCGCTTTTTTCCCCGCGCTGAGGGTAAAACCGAGCGGGTTTTGCCCGTTGGTCATCAGCCAGCAGGCTTTAACCGGATAGTTCTGCAATGCCTGCTCCAGCGCGTCGAGATCAATCCCCTCTTTGACGTCGGTCGCCACCGACAGCGCCTTGAGGCGCAGCCTCTCCAGCGCCTGCAGCGCCCCGTAGAAGCAGGGGTTTTCCACCACCACCCAATCGCCGGGTTCGGTGACGGCCTGCAGGCTAAGGTTTAACGCCTCCAGCGCCCCGGCGGTAATGACGATTTCATCCGGCGAGATATTCATTCCCTGCAGCGCGTAGCGTCGGGCAATGGCGTGGCGAAGTTCATCATTCCCCGGCGGCAGATTTTCAATCACGCTCATGGCGGTAGCGGTTTTGCTCACCTGCGCCAGCGATCGGTTGAGCTGCGGCAGCGGGAACAGGCGCGGGTCGGGAAACGCGGAGGCAAAGGGCAGCATCGATGCCTGACGGCTGGCCTGCAGCACCTCGAAAATGTAGGTATTGATATCCACCGCCTCATCACGCGTTACCTGCGCAGGCGGCGCGGGCTGACGCGGTTTAGTGGGCTGCGGCGCGACATAATAGCCGGACTGCGGGCGGGCGATGATACGTCCCTGGCTCTCCAGCAGCTGATAGGCGTGGCTGACGGTCATAAAACTCATTCCGCTGCTTACCACCTGTTCGCGCAGCGAGGGCAGCCTGTCGCCGGGTAACCACACCCCAAGCGCGATCTGTTCGGTAATCTGCTGCGCCAGCCGCTGGTACTTTTTCATCAGTCGATCCGTGTTGCGATTCGTAGGGTCAATAATATATCAGATGAGAAATGATGGTGGTTTATAAAAACTGTTATGGTGTGTAGTGAAATAACACATTCCCGGAGGCGGCGCTGACGCGCCTGTCCGGGTTACCGCCCCGCAGACGGCGAGCCCGTAGCCCGGCTAAGCGCAGCGCAGGCCGGGAGAGCGCCATTCTGCGTTTTGCCAAAATGTCATAACAGACCCCAACTGTTATAGGGAAAAACAGCGTTTCTGTTCCTGCAACCCGTTATCAACGAAGCCTAGAATTGCGCTGAATCAATTTTGTTGCGGAGCTCTGCATGTTCGGTCTTGATGCATTTCACCTGGCGCGGATCCAGTTCGCTTTCACCGTGTCATTTCATATTATCTTCCCCGCCATTACCATCGGATTAGCCAGCTACCTGGCGGTACTCGAAGGCTTATGGTTAAAAACGAAAAACCCGACCTGGCGCTCGCTGTACCACTTCTGGTCGAAAATATTCGCCGTCAACTTCGGTATGGGGGTGGTCTCCGGCCTGGTGATGGCCTACCAGTTTGGCACCAACTGGAGCGGGTTCTCCGAGTTTGCCGGGAGCATTACCGGCCCGCTGCTGACCTATGAAGTCCTGACCGCCTTCTTCCTGGAAGCCGGATTCCTCGGCGTCATGCTGTTCGGCTGGAACCGCGTCGGGCCGGGCCTGCACTTCTTCGCCACCTGTATGGTCGCGCTGGGGACGATTATCTCCACCTTCTGGATCCTCGCCTCCAACAGCTGGATGCAAACGCCGCAGGGGTTTGAGATCGTCAATGGCCAGGTGGTGCCGGTGGACTGGTTCGCGGTGATCTTTAACCCGTCATTCCCCTACCGCCTGCTGCATATGTCGGTGGCGGCCTTTCTCAGCAGCGCGCTGTTCGTCGGCGCCTCGGCAGCCTGGCACCTGCTGCGGGGCAACAATACGCCCGCCGTTCGCGCGATGTTCTCCATGGCGCTGTGGATGACGCTGATTGTCGCCCCCATTCAGGCCATGATTGGCGATATGCACGGGCTGAATACGCTCAAGCACCAGCCGGCGAAGATCGCGGCGATTGAAGGCCACTGGGAAAATATCCCCGGTGAGCCCACCCCGCTGCTGCTGTTCGGCTGGCCGGATATGCAGCAGGAGCGTACCCGCTATGGTCTGGAAATCCCGGCCATCGGCAGCCTGATCCTCACCCACAGCCTGGATAAACAGGTGCCCGCGCTGAAGGAGTTCGCCGCGGAAGATCGGCCTAACGCCACCATCGTATTCTGGTCCTTCCGCCTGATGGCCGGGCTAGGGATGCTGATGATCCTGCTCGGTGCGCTGGCGCTATGGCTGCGCTATCGCGGCCGCCTGTATCATTCCAGACCCTTTTTACGCTTTGCGCTGTGGATGGGGCCATCGGGACTTATCGCTATCCTCGCGGGCTGGGTGACCACCGAGGTGGGCCGCCAGCCGTGGGTTGTCTACGGGGTACAACGCACCGCGGATGCCGTCTCGGCGCACGGCGACCTGCATATGTCGATCAGTCTGCTGACGTTTATCGTCGTCTACGGTTCGGTATTCGGCGTCGGCTATAGCTATATGCTGCGTCTGATTCGCAAAGGGCCGCAGGAAGCGCAGCCGCCCGCGTCAGGGACGCCAGCGCGCCCCCTTTCCGCCGCTACCGATCATGCACAGCAGAAGGAGTCCTGGTAATGGGTATCGATTTATCGGTTATTTGGTTTGTGATTATCGTCTTCGCCACCCTGATGTATATCGTGATGGACGGCTTCGATCTGGGCATCGGCATTTTATTTGCTACCACGCGGGACGCTTCCGACCGCGACGTCATGGTGAACAGCGTCGCGCCGGTCTGGGATGGCAACGAGACCTGGCTGGTACTCGGCGGCGCGGGCCTGTTCGGCGCGTTTCCGCTGGCCTATGCGGTGATTATCGACGCGCTGGCGATCCCGCTCACCCTGATGCTGATCGGGCTTATTTTCCGCGGCGTCGCCTTTGAATTCCGCTTTAACGCGACGCCATCGCACCGCCCGTTCTGGGATCGCGCCTTTATGGGCGGGTCGATTCTGGCCACCTTCACCCAGGGGATGGTCGTCGGCGCGGTGATCAACGGCTTCGCGGTCAACGGCCGCAGCTTCAGCGGCGGAATGTTTGACTGGTTGACGCCGTTTACCCTGTTCTGCGGCCTGGGGTTGTGCATTGCCTATGCGCTACTGGGGGCCAGCTGGCTGGTGATGAAGAGCGAGAATGCGCTGCACCACAATATGCGCGTCACCGCGCGCGGTTTGCTGCTGGCGCTGCTGACGGCAATCGTCGCCATCAGTATCTGGACGCCACTGGCGCAGCCGGCCATCGCCGAGCGCTGGTTTAGCTTACCTAACCTGTTCTTCCTGCTGCCGGTGCCGCTGTTGGTCGCGGCGATAAGCGCCTGGCTATGGCGAGCGCTTCACAACAGCGCCAGCCACCTGCTACCGTTCGTTCTTACGCTGGGGCTGATCTTTCTCGGCTTTAGCGGACTGGGGATCAGTATCTGGCCGCATATTATTCCGCCGGGCATTACCCTCTGGCAGGCCGCCGCGCCGCCGCAAAGTCAAGGCTTTATGCTGGTCGGCGCGCTGCTGATTCTGCCGGTGATCCTCGGCTATACCTTCTGGAGCTACTACGTTTTTCGCGGCAAAGTTCAACACGGCGAGGGGTATCACTGATGCAACGAGTATGGCTTAAGCGGACATTATGGATGGTCGCTCTGTGGGGAGGCAGCGTGCTGGCGCTGGCGGCGGTGAGCATGGGATTTCGGCTGCTGATGACGGCCGCCGGATTGAAATCGTGATCGCGCGCGTATCGTTGTGAGTTCGGCCCGACGGCACGCCGTCGGGCTTTTTTTCGCCCTCCGTCAGTTGCCGCTGACAAAGGCTTTTCTCTTCTTTGATAACCGCAGAGATAAACTCAACCCATTCCGGGCATAGTAACCCCATTCGCCGATAGCATGGAAAAAGAGATGTTCAGGAGAAGCGTTTCGACGTTACTGCTGGTGTGCGCCCTGTTTTCCGGGCACGTGCTGGCCCGCAAACAAGGGCACGATTTCTTCCCGGTACAGAGTCTCGAACAGCAGTTACAGCACGAAGCCGATAGCGATGAACTGCGCAGCCAGGCGGAAGAAGCCGCCTCCGACCTGCGCGAACATCACCGCTGGCAGAATGCGCGAAAACCGAAAATGCATCACTACCAGTAGCGATTTCGTTATCAGGCGCCCTTGCGTTTCGGCAGCGTTTTCATCAGCTCATCGGGGCTCACGGACGCCACGATACTGCCCGGCAGCGGCATTTTCAGAATATGATTTTTTATCTTACCGACCACGTGCATTTCGCACGGCCGGCAATCGAACTTCAGCGTCAGCACTTCATCACCGTGGATGAGCTGCATCGGCGTCGCTTTCCAGCTCTTAATCGAGCCTTTGGCCTGTTTCGGACACAGGTTGAAGGCAAAGCGCAGGCAGTGCTTGGTAATCATCACCGGCACATCGCCCTTCTCTTCGTGGGCTTCATAGGCGGCGTCGATCAGCTGTACGCCGTAACGTTGATAAAACTCGCGCGCTTTGTGGTTGTAAACGTTAGCCAGAAACGACAAATGCGTTTCCGGATAGACCGGCGGCGGAACGGAAACCGGCTTGCGGCTGCCGCGCGCCACGGCCTTCAGACGGGCATCATCGAGCATTTCAGCCGTTTCACGGCGCAGCTGGTTCAGCAGGCTGTTTGGTACAAACAGCGCGCCCGGCAGGTTAATCTCGACCTTGCGCGAATAGTAAAGGGTCTGGCCAAGCTTCGCCACGCCATCGCGCAGGTTCGCCAGCGCTTTCTCCGCCTGGGTCGCCTCGGCAAACTCGCCGTCCAGCGTGTGGGTGACGCTGACGCCCTCTTCGCTGGTCATCGTCAGGACCAGCTGCTCCTGCCAGCCGCTCAGCTCGATATCGACGGCGATGCGGCGCTCGCTGGAGGTTTTCAGCAGCGCCTGCTGCCAGTTATGATCGAGGTTGCGGTTTAACGGCTGGTGCGGACGCACTTTGTATAAATCCGCGGGCATCTCATTCGGCCATACGCGATAGCGATTTTCGCCGGTTTTCTCCACCGTGTTGGCGCGAAAGCCGACGATTTCACGTTTAATCATCACGTTCAGGCCATCGCCGTTGGTCAGCGCTTCGCTCACTTCAACGTCGAGAAAATCTTTGCCGACTTTCAGGACTTCACCCACCGGCAGGCCAATAAACTTCGGTGAATCAAAAGCCCCAATGTCGCCTTTGCGCGCATTGACAAAATAGTCGGTGCTGCCGCGATGGAAGGTCTTGTCCGTCGACGGGACAAAGAAGTGTTCGGTCCGCCCCGACGAGGCGCGGGCCAGGTCGCCGCGATCGTCAATAATGGCGTCGAGCATCTGGCGATAGTGCGCGGTGATGTTCTTCACATAGCTCATATCTTTGTAGCGGCCTTCAATCTTGAAGGAGCGCACCCCGGCATCGATCAGCGCGGCCAGGTTGGCGGTCTGATCGTTGTCCTTCATCGACAGCAGATGCTTTTCGTACGCCACCACGCGGCCCTGGTCATCTTTCAGGGTATAGGGCAGACGGCAGGCCTGCGAGCAGTCGCCGCGGTTGGCGCTGCGCCCGGTCTGGGCATGGGAAATATTGCACTGCCCGGAATAGGCCACGCACAGCGCGCCGTGGATAAAGAATTCAATGGTCGCGTCGGTATTATCGTAAATCGCTTTGATCTGCTGAAGATTCAGCTCGCGGGCAAGCACGATTTGGCTGAAGCCGACGTCAGAGAGAAACTTCGCTTTCTCGACGCTGCGGATATCGCACTGGGTGCTGGCGTGCAGCTCTATCGGCGGAATATCCAGCTCCATCACCCCCATGTCCTGGACAATCAGCGCGTCCACGCCGGTTTCATACAGGTCGGTTATCAGGCGCTGCGCCGGTTCCAGTTCATCATCATGAAGAATAGTGTTCAGGGTCACGAACACTTTCGCGCCGTAGCGATGGGCAAACGGCACCAGGCCGGCGATATCGCTCAGGCTATTGCTGGCGTTGTGGCGCGCGCCAAAGCCCGGCCCGCCGATATAGACCGCATCCGCGCCGTGTAAAATCGCTTCACGGGCGATCCCGGCATCGCGGGCGGGACTCAGTAGTTCAAGATGATGGTTTTGCAGGCGCATACGCTCGTCGTTATCCATTATAGGGGGTCGAAATGGCGGCTATTGTAGTCAGAACTGGGCACAGACCAAAACATTTTCCATCGCCGCGGCGGGAGGAATTTTCAGTTTTTAGCAAAGCATTGAAGGAAAAGATATTTCCCAGAAAAAGCGCCTGAGGATAGAGTCATCACGTATTCCGGATTTTCCTCGTCACGTTGTGATTTGCTGTCTCAGTCATTTGCCTGGCCGCGAGTTTGCTCGCGGCTTTTTTATTTCTCTTTCGGATAGTGGATCAGCGAATGGAAATGGGCGGTCTGCGCCCCGCTATTGCGATAGGCGTGCGCTAAATCGCCGGCGAAGCGCCGCCCTTCGCCGGGCTGCAGCGTCAGCCACGTCCCCTGCAGGCAAAGATCCAGTACGCCGCTAATCACCACCACATGTTCGATAACCCCTTGCTCATGCGGCGTTGACTCGCTCAGCGCGCCGGGGGCAAGGGTAATGGAGAAGTGGTCGAAACGCAGCACCGGGTCCCACGGGAAGAGCGGCGTCACCACCATGGCCTGCTGCTGGGGATCAAAAGCCGTCGGTTCGGCGGCGTCATCGGCAACGATAAAGGCGGAAAACGGCACGTTAAGCCCGGTGGCGATTTTCCATAACGTCGCCACCGTCGGACTCGATTCGTTGCGTTCAATCTGGCCCAGCATCGCCTTCGACACGCCGGTCTCTTCCGCCAGGCGCGACAGGCTCCAGCCGCGCAGCTGACGCTGCGTTTTTAACGTTGCCGACAGGTGTTGCGCAATATCCATTCAACCTCCCAATCATCTCTGCGGGAATTATACGCGCATTCGTCTGATTCTACAGGGGCTAACCGAGTAGGCGTTTTCACAACCCTTCTGGCTTTCATGAGATAAGCGATTTTAAAAAGCGTTTTCTGACTTCTTTATAGCCGTTGTTCTGATAAAACTTATGCGCCTGTTCTCGTCGTTCGCTGCTGGAGAGTTCAATTTGGCTACAACCGCTGGCGGCAGCGATCCGTTCGGCTTCAGCCAGTAATATTCGCCCCACTCCCATGCCCCGGCACGACTCATCAATCACCAGCGCCGAAATTAGCCCCCAGCGTCCTTTTTCATGCATCGGTTCAATCAGGTTCACCACAATCACCCCGGATAAGCGTTCTTTTACCTCGGCAATCAACGCGTAGCGGCAGGGATTATATTCCCGTAATGAGGATTGCAGGTTGTCTAAATCTACCGAATAGCCGAGCTGTTGAAAAAGCACGAGCAGGCCGGGCGCATCGACCTCCTTCGCTGTTCTGGTCGTAACCATGGTGGCTTGTTTCCCTGGTGATTGATTTGCAGAGATATCTATTGCGTTTCGCTCGGTAATGTCAAGATCGGATAGCCTCGCTTGTTCTGTCCCACCCCGCCGTCCCCAGCGCAGAACCCAAACAAAGCCGGTTGTGCGCTATAGCGCACAATGCTAAATTATATCGACCGTTATAACGCACAAGGCACAACCATGCGCTCTTTTACTCTCCCTTTCCCGACCCTGCTGGCCGGCTTCGTTGCCGTACTGGTCGGCTACGCCAGCTCCGCGGCGATCATCTGGCAGGCCGCGGCGGCGGCGGGCGCCGATGCTTCGCAAATCGCGGGCTGGATGACCGCCTTAGGCCTGGGGATGGGCGTCAGTACGCTGGCGCTCACCCTGTGGCGGAAGGTGCCCATCCTGACCGCGTGGTCGACGCCAGGCGCCGCGCTGCTGGTCACCGGCCTGCAGGGGGTCACACTCTCCCAGGCGGTTGGCGTCTTTATTTTTGCCAACGCCTTAATCGTGCTTTGCGGCGTCACCGGCATCTTTGCCAGGCTAATGAAAATCATCCCTCATTCGCTGGCGGCGGCGATGCTGGCCGGGATTTTGCTGCGCTTCGGCATGCAGGCTTTCGCCAGCCTGCAGGGAAATTTGCTGCTCTGCGGCAGTATGTTCGCCGTCTGGTTGCTGTGCAAAGTCTGGCTTCCCCGCTTCGCGGTGGTGGCCGCCCTGCTGGCAGGCGGCGCGGTAGCCGGGTTTAGCGGAGAAGTGACAACGTCACAAATAGCTTTCAGCTTCGTCGCTCCGTCCTGGATTGCGCCTGAATTTACGCCAGCGCTGTTGCTCAGCGTCGGCGTGCCGTTTTTCCTCGTCACCATGGCGTCGCAAAACGCCCCCGGATTCGCCACCCTTCAGGCCTCGGGCTACCGGGTCCCGGTTTCGCCGCTGATTGTCGCCACCGGCGGCCTGGCGCTGCTGCTGTCTCCCTTTGGCGTCTACTCGATCTGCATCGCCGCGATAACTGCTGCGATTTGCCAGAGCCCGGAAGCCCATCCGGACCCGCAAAAGCGCTGGCTCGCGGCAGCGGCGGCGGGCGTTTTTTACCTGTTGGCGGGGATATTTGGCGGCTCTATCACCTCGCTGATGTCGGCGCTGCCGATGGCGTGGATCCAGATGCTTGCCGGGCTGGCGCTGCTCGGTACCATCAGCGGCAGTCTGTTTCAGGCGTTGAATCAGGAGAGTGAGCGCGATGCGGCGGTGGTGACTTTTCTGGTCACCGCCAGCGGCGTGACGCTGGGCGGTGTCGGTTCTGCATTTTGGGGACTGGTTCTCGGCGGCGTCAGCTACGTTTTGCTCTCAACGCTGCGCCGCGCGTAGCTGCGATGGCGTCAGGCCGGTGGCGCTTTTCACCCGGTGACTAAAGTGGCTGGCCGTACTAAACCCGCAGGCCATCGCAATATCGGTTAACGACATCTGGCTGCAGTAAATCAACTCCTGCGCTTTCACCATCCGGCGCTGCATCACGTACTGATGCGGCGCCATCTTCATCGACTGGCGAAACATCCGCGCAAAATGGTATTCGCTCAGCGCCGCTTCCTGCGCCAGATCGGCGAGAGTGAGCGGCCGATCCAGATGCTCCTCAATCCATGCCAGCAGATTGCGCAAGACGTGCGGCGCCAGCCCGCCGGTCACCGTCGGTAGACGCCACTGGACGTTCGAATAGTGCTGAATCAGGTGAGTGAGCAGCAGCGTGCTGGCCGAACTCAACGTCAGCTGATTCGCCTGCTGCTGCCAGTCGTTGTCGAGAAGAAACTGGCGATAGACAGCGGTGATTTTGTCATCGCTGGAGAACGTTTTTTCCTGCAGCGTGAACGAGGCCGGGCTGCGATCCCAAATCTGCTCGCCTACCCGGCGCAGGTGTTCATCGGTGCAGTAAAGATGTACAAAAGAGAGATCGCCGCGGATATCCCAGGTGCTCTCATCGCCTTTTGGCATCAGGCAGAAACGGTCCGGCCCGCCGCCGTTTTTCCAGCCGTGGGGCGTTTTTTGGTAACTTTCGTAGCCATCGGCAATATACAGGCTCAGGGTATGGTGGTCGCTTTGTACCGTAATAGTATCAAGATTGTTATACCATGCCGCCAGCTGAATACCGGAGTTGAGCTTCACCGTCTCGCGCAGCACGGCATTTTTTTGACGCAATGTTTCGAAAGTCCCGTAAGCCATAGCCCTTCACACTTCTGATTCCGCAGATCTCTAGTCTATGAAGAGTCGCTGGCAGATACCAGCATTCCCCCGCCGCTGGCTAAAAATAAGCGCAAGAATTTGCAAGTCGGCAACAAGCAGATGACAGCGCCGCGCGGTGCCAGGCCGCAGAATGATCGCGACAACACTCACAGGAGAGACATTTTGAACGCATTACTCTACGGGTTGGTCGTGGTTATCTGGGGCACGACATGGATTGCTATCTTTTTACAGCAGGGGCCGGTTGCCGCGCCGGTGTCCATTTTCTGGCGTTTTGCCGTCGCCAGCGTCGCGATGCTGACCATTTTGCTGGTTACCCGCCGCCTGCGCCCGTTGGCCGCGCGCGACCATGTCTTCTGTCTGCTGCAGGGCTGCTGCGTCTTCTGTTTTAATTTCTGGTGTTTCTATACCGCCGCCGCGTATATCAATACCGGCCTTGAGTCGGTGATCTTCTCTATGGCGGTGCTGTTTAACGCGATCAACAGCTTTCTCTTCTATCGCCAGCAGCCTCCTGGCCGTTTCTGGCTGGCCGCCGCGCTGGGCCTGGCGGGGATCGTGACGCTATTCTGGGATGATTTATGGGCCAGCGGCCTGAACGCCTCGCTGCTGCTGGGTATCGCCCTCAGCGCGCTGGGAACCTATGGCTTTTCACTCGGCAATATGCTCAGCATCCGCCACCAGCGCCGCGGCCTGGAGACCTTGACCACCAACAGCTGGGCCATGCTTTACGGCACCCTGGTCATGGGCGCTATCGCCCTGATACGTGGTGATAATTTTGCCCCGCAGTGGACGCTGAGCTATATGGGAGCGCTACTGTATCTGGCCGTTTTTGGCTCGGTGATAGCTTTTGGCGCCTACTTCACCCTGGTGGGGCGCATCGGCGCAGGGAAAGCGGCATACAGCACCCTGCTGTTTCCGCTCGTCGCCCTGACGATTTCCACCTTTTATGAAGGCTACGTCTGGCATAGTAACGCCGTGGCCGGGCTGGCGCTGATCCTGGTGGGAAATCTGGTGATGTTTGCGCGTCCGGAGCAGTGGCTGCTACGTCGCAGGCCGGCCCAGGTTCGCTCGTAACGGCGTGGACGCTGCGTTGAGGCTGAGGGTAAGCCAATAAAAAAGGCGCTATCAACGAATAGCGCCTTTACTTGACGACGACCCTTGCTTAGCGGTTATTCGGATCGAATTTCACCGCGTCAATCGCCATATCGTCAATCACCTGCTTCAGCGTCTCGACGGTGAGCGGCGTATTTTCGTTGGACAAGTTTTTACCTTCGCCTTTACGGACCACTTTGATGACCGGCTTTTTGGTCGCCGCATCAATCAGTTCACCTTCGAAGTACAGGTTGGTATCCATAGTACGGTGACCGGTAGCCGCCTGGGTACCGGCGATAATCATCGCGACCGGGATCACTTCGTAGAACTGCAGGCCTTCTTTGCTGGAATCCACGCCGGTGATGGCGCCGCGGAAGATCAGGCTGCGCTTACCTGCGGTGGTGGCCAGCGGTTTACGCTCGGAAATCGCCTGTTTCATCTCTTTATTGGTGTAATTCAGGATGTCGCTGAGCGCCTTCTCGCCCACCTGAGTGGTCGGTTTCGGTACCGGGTAGTAGGTGATTGGATTATAAACAACGTTGTCATAGTTGCTCGGATTGTAATCCGGAGAAATCCAGCGCAGTTCCGGTTTGCCGGACGCCGAGGTGGTTTCTTTTAAGTTAGAGTAATCTTTTAAAAATCCCGAATATTGTTCCGGCTTAGCGATTTTTGATGAGCAGCCGGCCAATGCTAACAGGCCAGCGAGCGCGGCGACTTTAAAAAATAACTGAGTTCGCATATAGGTTAATCCCTGTGAATACCATTTTTGGTAAGAGTTATAGCAAATAACAGGGGTAAGTTTTGTGGCAAAAGTGGTGCTACGTCAAGTAGCACAATAAAATAAACCCGCCGTTGCTGGCGGGTTGTCTTTAGCTGTTTATTTAATATCAACCTGATAAAAAATATGCTTGCCAAAGGGATCAATTTCATAACCGGAGACGTTTTTACGTACCGGTTCGAATATTGTTGAGTGGGCAATCATCACGGCCGGCATCTGGTCATGCATCATCTGCTGCGCCTGAAGATAGAGCGCTTCGCGTTTTTGGCGATCGGTTATCGATTTTGCTTCGGCAATAATTTTATCAAACGGCTGATAGCACCATTTTGCCGAGTTAGACCCGCCATTCGCCGACTGGCAGGTAAATAATGGGCCAAAGAAGTTATCCGGGTCACCGGTGGCGGTGGTCCAGCCCATCAGCGCCGCCTGATGTTCGCCATCCTTCACCCGCTTTAAGTATTCACCCCACTCATAGGTTGTGATTTTAGTTTGCACGCCGATTTTCGCCCAGTCGGCCTGAATCATCTCGGCCATACGTTTGGCGTTCGGATTATAGGGCCGCTGCACCGGCATTGCCCACAGATCGATGCTAATTGGCCCCGCAACGCCTGACTCCGCCAGCAGCGCTTTGGCCTTCTGCGGGTCGTATTCATAATCCTTAAGCTGGCTATTCGCGCTCCATACGCCCGGCGGCAGCAGGTTTTTCGCCGCCGTACCGGTACCGTGGAACACCGCTTCAATGATCGCCGGTTTATTAATCGCCATCGCTAAGGCCTGGCGCACCTTAACGTTGTCCAGCGGCGCTTTTTGGGTGTTAAAAGCAAGAAAGCCGGTGTTAAGGCCCGCTTTGCTCATCAGGTTGATCGCCTTGTTCTCTTTCATTCGCGGCAGATCGGCCGGATTGGGGAACGGCATCACCTGACACTCATTTTTCTCCAGTTTGGCGTAACGTACCGAGGCATCCGGCGTGATGCTAAAGATGAGACGATCGATATGCGCCTTCCCCTGCCAGTATTCCGGGAACGCGGTGAAAAGAATACGGGAATCTTTTTGATATTGAGCGAGTTTGAAAGGACCGGTGCCAATCGGATCCATATCCACGCGCTCTGGCGTACCGGCTTTTAACATCGCATCGGCATATTCCGCTGATAAAATAGAGGCGAAATACCAGGCAAGATCGGCGACAAATGGCGCTTCGGCATGGGCCAGCGTGAAACGCACCGTATATTCATCGGGCTTATCAATTGCGGTAATTAACTGGCCAAATTCCAGGCTCTCAAAATTAGAATAATTACCGCTGGAGATATTGTGATAAGGGTGTTGAGGATCCTTTTGCCGCATAAACGAAAAAATAACGTCATCGGCATTAAAATCTCGGCTGGGTTTAAAATATTTATTGCTCTGGAATTTAACGCCTTTGCGTAAATGGAAAGTATAAACTTTGCCATCTTCGCTGACTTCCCAGCTTTCGGCGAGGCTCGGCACCAGTTCCGTGGTGCCGGCTTTAAAATCGACCAGCCGGTTATAAACGGGCACCGCGCTGGCGTCCACGCTGGTCCCGGAGGTGTAGAGTTGAGGGTTAAAATTTTCCGGCGACCCTTCTGAACAGTAGACCAGCGTTTTTGCGCTAATGGCCGAGCTGGCCGTCAGGGCCGCTAACGCCAGAGCAAGCGTCGTGAATCTGCGTTGCATAGGTTTTCCTTTTTAATTTGTCAGCTAATGAATAGCTTGTTGTTTTCCCTTCCATACATAACACTAAAGACTGATTGCAAACACCTGAAAACTCGAATAAAGAAGGAATCACTATGTCATCAGCCCTGGCCAGTCAATTAACCCAACGCTTCTTTCGCTACCTGGCGATCACCAGCCAAAGCGACCCGCGAGCCGCGACTTTGCCCACCACCGCCGGGCAATACGCGATGGCGCGGGCCCTTGCGGATGAGCTACGCCAGCTGGGGCTGGATGAGATTGTGATCGACGAGCACGCTACCGTCACGGCGGTGAAAAGAGGCAATGTCGCAGGCGCGCCGCGGATTGGCTTTATTACCCATATCGATACCGTTGACGTCGGGCTGTCGCCGGATATTCATCCACAAATCCTGCGTTTTACTGGTGAAGATCTCTGTTTGAACAGAGAAAAAGAGATCTGGCTGCGCGTCGCCGAGCATCCCGAAATCCTCGCTTATCCCGATGAAGAGATTATTTTTAGCGACGGTACCAGCGTGCTCGGGGCGGATAACAAATCCGCCGTGACGGTAGTGATGACGGTACTGGAGAACCTGACGCCAGAGCACCGCCACGGCGATATCGTGGTGGCGTTTGTGCCGGATGAGGAAGTGGGCCTGCGCGGTGCAAAAGCGCTGGATCTCTCGCGTTTTGCCGTCGATTTTGCCTGGACCATCGACTGCTGCGAGCTCGGGGAGATCGTCTATGAGAACTTTAACGCCGCCGCCGCGGAAATTCGCTTTACCGGCGTGACCGCCCACCCGATGTCGTCAAAAGGGGTGCTGGTGAATCCGCTGCTGATGGCCACCGATTACATGAGCCATTTCGATCGCCAGCAAACGCCGGAGCATACCGCCGGACGTGAGGGCTACGTGTGGTTTAACGGCATCCAGGGCGATCAGAACAGCACCCTGCTGCAGGCCAGCATTCGCGATTTCGACCTTGAAAGCTTTACTCGCCGTAAGCAGCAGATTGGCGAGGTGGCGCAGAAAATCGCCGCGCAGTATCCCACGGGCAATGTGGAATACCAGGTGAGCGATATTTACAGCAATATCAGCAACGCCGTTGGCGAAGACCGCCGCGCGATTGACCTGCTATTTGAAGCGATGGAAAGCTTGGGCATCACGCCAAAACCGACGCCGATGCGCGGCGGCACCGACGGCGCGGCCCTGTCGGCAAAAGGCATATTAACGCCCAATTTCTTTACCGGCGCGCACAACTTCCACTCAAAATTTGAGTTTCTGCCGCTGCGCGCCTTTGAGGCCTCTTATCAGACCGCGCTACAGCTCTGCCTGTTAGCGGCGCGTTAAGCCGGCTTGCGCGCCAGCATCGTGGCGAAACGCAGCTTAATCCGCTTACCGCTGGCGTCGGTGCGGTGGAGTTCACCGACGTCTTCGTTATATTTGAGCAACGCCCAGCCTGCATAATAGTTGCGCAGTTCTTCCGGTTTAAACGCGAACGGGAAACCAACGGTGCACGGAAAATCGTCGGTATCCATGGCCGCAACAATCAGATTGTAGCCGCCGGGACGGGTGCAGCGCTGCATGTTGGCAATCAGACCCGGTATAGTCTTCGCTTCCAGGAACATCATCACCACGGTCGAAAGAATAAAGTCATACTCGCCGTCAAAGCTGAGGGCGTTAAGGTCCTTAATCGCCGTCCGCAGATTCTCCAGCCCTTCCGCCTGACGAATACGTTCAAGATTGCTGATGCTGGCCGGATTTTTATCCCACGCGGTAACGTCAAACCCGTTGGCCGCCAGGTAGAGGCTATTGCGCCCGTTGCCGCAGCCCAGATCCAGCGCCTTGCCCGGCGCGATCAGCGTGGCGGCGTGCAGCACCTCGGAGTGGGTGCGGGTCATTCCGTATTTGTCGGTGAAGTAATTTTCGTCGCGAAGAGTCATGGTTAATCCTTGTTTTTTAATAACGTGTCGCGTTCGACGCGAATCAGCAGTTTACCGCGCATCAGCAGCAGGAAGGTACGAATCAGCAGCAGCCCAACGATCAGATTGGTAAAGAGAAACAGCGGGAGCGCGAGAGTGTGGAAAAAGCCGTCCGGATGCTGATGACCGAGATGCAGGCCGGTGGTCGCCAGCGCGGAAACGCCGAACGAGAAGCTCCAGAACGAGGCGTTAAACGGCTGGCGCAGGTACCACGGCATCAGACGCAGCATAAACAGCAGCTGGAGCAGACCATAGCCGAACAGCAGCTTAGCAAAGGTATCCGCCTCGCCGCCGTTCACGCTCAGCCAGGCGCTGCACGCCACCAGCGCCGGAGCCAGCTGAATGCCGAGCGAGGTGCGCATGGCCATCGGCAGTTCGCCGTCGCTGCGCAGGCGTTGCAGAATCACCGGTTCAAGGCTAAGCCAGGAGAATAAGCCGGCGCCGAGAAACACCAGCCCGGCGTCGGTAAAGCCCAGCGCGCCGCAGGCCATAGCGCTGATAAAGTTGTTTGCCACCGTCGGCAGATAGAGGCCCGGGGTGGTCGCCTCGTTGGGATGGCTCCCCCGCCATAGCCCGGCGCTCTGCCAGGCCGCGTAGCTCAGTTGCAATACTACGCCAATGCTGAATAACACCAGAGACAGCGGACGCAGCCAGGGTACAAAACCGATAGCGACCAGCATCGTGGTGGCCGGAAACAGGCTGACAAAACTGCTGGCGACCGGATGGCGCATCTCCTGTAGTACGCTGTGCGGGAAACGGACTGCCCGGCCGATAAACGCCAGCGCCAGCAGCACCCAGACAACCGTCGCCGCGACCACCAGACCGTCGCCGACGATCCGGCTCACCGGCCAGATCGTGCTGGCGTAGCGCCAGGCGAAGCCCATGCCGATAAGACCCAGAACCATACCAAAATAGCCCGCCGGAAGATTCAGCACCCGGCTCGCGCCCTGCTTTTTATTCATTTTGTTTAAACTTTCAATTTATCTTAAGTTGCATTCTAAAAGAACCTTCAAAAACGCGCTACGGCGTTTTTTGCTATGTTTATGTTAACCATATGTAATGAGTAAGGCCGATGCGCAAATATTCCCTCAGCGAACAGGTTCGCCCGTTTCACTACCAGACAGACGGCATTAAACATAGCGTAAATATGAGGCAAATTGTCGCCTTGCGAGATTTCGCCGATGTGAAAACCGGCGACGAAGGCGGCTGGATCGATGATGAGGCCGCCCTGAGCCACGGCGGCGAGTGCTGGATTTATGACGCCAATAGCGCCGTTTTTGCCGGTGCGAAAATCGAGGGCAACGCGCGCTTAACCGGCGAGTGCATTATCAGCATGGGGGCGATCGTTAGCGATAATGCCCGACTGGATAGCGTACACGTTAGCCACTGTGCGCGATTAAGTGACAACGTCACCGCTTCGCATTCGCAGATTCGCGGTTATTGTCACCTGGCCGACAATGCGCGCATCCTCCCCCACTGTCATATTATCGCCGCCCGAGGCCTGACCGCCGACAATGATAAAATCCTGCGCATTTATCAGCGGGCGACGGTCAGCGCATCGCGAATCGTTCACCAGGCGCAAATTTACGGCGACGCCTTTGTCGAACACGCGTTTGTTGAGCATCGGGCGGAAATCTTCGACCAGGCGCGGCTGGAAGGCAACGATGAGAACGACGTCTGGGTCTGCGATAACGCCAGGGTATACGGGAACGCGAAGATTATCGCCGGTCGTGAAGAGGACGCCATCCCCACCCTGCGCTACAGTTCGCAGGTGGCTGAGCACGCGGTGGTCGAAGGAAATTGCCTGCTGAAGCATCGGGTGATGGTCGGCGGGCATGCGCACCTGCGCGGCGGGCCGATCCTGCTTGACGATAGCGTGTTAATTGAAGGCCATGCGGTCATTTGCGGCGATGTGGTGATTGAACATCAGGTGACGATCGGCGATCGGGCGCGAATTGAGGCCAGCGCGGGCGACGCCATTTATATCCGCGGGGAGAAAGTGATAAACGGCGACGAGCATTTTACCCGCACGCCCATCATCGGCTTTCTTTAACGCGTGGTTTATCAGCTTCACGCCCCTTTGCTCTGTTCCCGGGGGCGGCGCTCAACGCGCCTTGCCCGGGCTGCATGTCCGGACGGCCTGTAGCCCGGGTAAGGCGTCAGCCGCGACCCGGGAACTGCTCAGAGCGACAATCAATAATGCGCCCGTAGATATTCTGGTCATCATACGAACCGTTCAGATACTCGGCCTGCTTCAGACACCCTTCGAGGGTGAAACCGTTACGCAGGGCGACCTGATTGCTTCTCTGGTTTGCTACCCGACATTTAATGACGAAGCGTCGGACCGTCCCGCTGCGGGCAAAAGAGTCCATCAGCGCCTGTAGCGCCTGAGAGAGCAGCCCCTGCCCCTGATGGCTCTCATCAATCCAGTAGCCGATGTAGGCGGTCTTATTGATCGGCTCAATCTGGTTAAACGACAGCACGCCGACGATCTCTTCCTGCAGAAAGAGCAAAAACATTTTGGCGTAGCCGCGCTGGTGCAGCATCACGTTGCCCTGCACGTGGCGGCGGGTTTCGTCTTCGTGACTCACGTCAGCGGGCCAGCTCAGCGATTGCTGGAGCCAGCGCTGGTTTTTCATCACCAATTGGTGCAGTTCCGTCACGTAGCGCTCATCCACCGCGCGCAGAGAGAGCGATGCGGTGACGGGGATGCGTTCGATCGAAGCGGTATTTTCGGCAGACATGGCGCACTCTGATTAATCGTCTGATAAAAAGAGAAACGCCCGCAGAGTCACCTCGGCGGGCGGAGTGACGGGCTATTACTTCATGACCCGGTCATCGACATAGTTGCGTTTATCCGGCGCTGGCGGGAAGTACTGATACAGCCAGGTTTCGCTGATCGCCTCCCCCTGACAGCGCAGGAACATGCGCATCTCGACGGGGTCGGTCGAATCAGAGGTCGGGTACCAGTCAAACTGGATACGATAGCCATCAAACGGTTCCACGTAGAGAATCTCTATCTGTTTAGCTTCGCCGCTCGACAGGGTAATCACCGGCTCGATGCCTCTTGGCGCAACGGCCTTCAGGTCTCCGCCGACAAAATCAATGGCAAAACGACGGGTCCATTTATCCGGGTAATGCTCACCCGGCGCCCAGCCTTCAGGGAAACCGCCCATGCCGGTACGCGTCGCCAGCACCCGCGCCAGCGGCGAACGGACCGGCGGCTGCGCGCTCCAGTAGAGACGATAGCGGAAGTCCAGTTCATCCCCGGCCTTCACTGGTTTCTCCGGCTGCCAGAAGCACACGATATTGTCCAGCGTTTCGCCGGTCGTCGGGATCTCCATCAGGTTGACGGCCCCTTTGCCCCACTGGTTGCGCGGCTCCACCCACAGGCTTGGGCGTTTGTTATACCAGCCCATAATGTCCTGATAGTGGGAGAAGTCGCGGTCCAGCTGCAGCAGGCCAAAACCACGCGGATTTTTATCCTGGAAAGCGTTGAACTGCAGCTTCTGCGGGTTGTTCAGCGGACGGCACACCCATTCGCCGTTGCCCAGCCACATCGACAGGCGGTCGGAGTCGTGGATCTGCGGATGGATAGTGTCGCACATCCGCCGTTCGTTATTGCCGCAGCTGAACATACTGGTCATCGGCGCGATGCCCAGCTGTTTGATGTCTTTACGCGCGTAGATGTGGTTTTCCACATCCATAATCACCTGCGTCTCCTGACAGTTCACGACGAACTTATAGGCGCCGGTGACGCTTGGGCTGTCGAGCAGCGCATAGACGGTAAATACCGTCGCCCCCGGTTTAACGGTCTCAAACCAGAAAGAGGTGAAGTCAGGGAACTCTTCCGGCGTATCGGTAAAGGTATCGATCGCCAGGCCGCGGGCTGACAGTCCGTATTGATACGTGCTGTCCACCGCGCGGAAATAGCTCGCGCCGAGGAAGGCGACGATATCGCGACGCGCCAGCTCCGGCGCTTTAAATACGCGGAATCCGGCAAAGCCGAGATCGCTCTGGCCTTCCAGCTGTTTGGTGTCGACGCCGGCGTCATTATATTTAAACAGCTCAGGGCGGAAGTGAATTTCCCGCGCCTGCTGGGTTTGTGAATCCAGGGAGAACATCCGCACGCGGCGGCGGAACCCCATCCCCACGTGGAAGAACTGAATGTCCAGCTTGCGCTCTTCAATATTATTCCACAGCGAATGCGCAGCGTCGTACTGAATGCTGTTGTAGGCCTGGGGGGTCAGGTTTGCCAGGGTTGGCGGCAGATCGCGCGGCGCGCCGCCCCAGGGCTGACGCGCAAGATCGTGGGCCATCGACTGGAGTACGGAGTAGTCAAAGCGACGGGTCTGACCGTCGGCAATTCCTGAGTCCTCGGCGAATGCGGCTTTCGAGAATAGAGAGGCGACTCCTGACGTTCCGCATACGGCGGCAACAGCCATGGAGGATTTGAGAAAACGTCTGCGGTTCATGCCTGAGAGAGCATCCTTCTTCATATGTGAATTGAGACGCGACGTAACAAACCCATGCGTCGTGAATGTCGCTCACTCTAGACAAAAACGATTGATAATCCAATTGTTGACGGCAGAAATGCGTGAAAAAAATATGTCCACCGGACCAGACCGAATTGCCGATATCCACAGAGCGGCGATGATTCCGCCAGGCGGCGACGCTTCATACGAAATACAGCGCCAGCGAAACCTGAAGGGAAGCGGCCAGACGAACGCTGACCGCGAGAGCGACTATTTTTGCTGCAGAAGGTTAAAACTGGTCATCAGGTTGCGATAGTCCGGGATATGGTTAGAGAACAGCGTCCCTAGCCCTTCAACATCATTCCGCCAGTCGCGGTGTAGTTCGCAGGCAACGCCAAACCACGACATCAGCTGCACCCCAGCCTGCGACATACGATCCCAGGCGGCATCGCGGGTAATGGGGTTGAAGGTACCGGAAGCGTCGGTCACGACAAAGACATCAAAGCCCTCTTCGATGGCCGACAGCGCCGGAAATGCCACGCAGACTTCCGTCACCACCCCGGCGATGATCAGCTGCTTCTTGCCCGTCGCTTTCACCGCCTTCACAAAATCGTCGTTATCCCAGGCGTTAATATTGCCCGGCCGCGCGATATAGGGCGCATCCGGAAACTGCGCTTTTAACTCCGGCACCAGCGGACCGTTCGGACCGTTTTCGAAGCTGGTGGTTAAGATGGTCGGCAGAGCGAAGTACTTCGCCAGGTCGCCAAGGGCAAGGACGTTGTTCTTGAATTTATCGGGATCGATATCGCGCACGAGAGAGAGCAATCCGGTCTGGTGATCGACCAGCAGCACGGCGGCATCATTTTTATCCAGACGAACATACGGTTTGGCCATGATTTCATCCTCATTTCAGCAGCACATTTTCCGTCAGAACCCCGGTTCCGCGGATGTAGGGTTAACAGCACCGATCATAGTGTAACCACTGGCTGAGGATTAGCCGCCGAAAGTGGGACGCATCGTCCCACTGACAGAACGCGCAGCGGCTCAGGGCATCTTCCAGGCAACGTTAATCCAGGGTCACATGATGCTTCATCACCCGACGAAACAGCGCCAGCCGCGCGCGCATAAAGCGGTTTTCCACCTTAAAACCAGCGCGTTTATGCAGGCCAATACGCAACAAACGATCCCGACCGCGCACGCTGGCGGGCCAGCGCACCGGCCCCTGGAGATCGTGGCAGCCGTTACCGGCCACGCGGGCGAAGTTAGCCCAATAGTCGGCGACCTGGCCGGCAAAGGTCCGGTCGCGATCGTTAGCATACTGGCGTACCGGCTCGGCAAGATCGAGGTTGTCAAAAACGTATGCCACTTCATTCCCGTGCCATGCGCCGTGCGGATAGGTCTGATGTTCCGCCTCGGCAACGTAGTCAAACCAGTAGCGCCAGCACGGTTGTCCTACCCGCTGCTGCGCCTGCATCACCACGTAGCCCAGAGTGGTGAACGCCATATCGCGGCAGACTTCGCGCCCCAGCGCTTCATCGCCTTTGACGCCGGAATACAGCAGTTTAATCAGTCCGAGACCCAAGCGGCGTTCGCGGCGAAGCTTCTGAATCTGTCCGGCGATATCGACGCCAAACACCGCCATCACGCTGGCCTCATCGCTGTTTGAACCTATCATCACCGGCAGCGGATGCTGACGCCCGCTAAAAAAAGTTTCCAGCATCGGCTGGGGCAGCACGGTATCGCCAACAATCGGCGCCGGGCCGATGGTCAGCGGCGCGGTTAGCGACCAGAACGCCTCTGCCGGAATCGCCCGCAGCTGTTCGGCGCTGGCCTGCGGTAAAGCGAAGTGCTCAGCGATAAGCTGCCCTTTGGCCAGCGCCTTTTCCCGCGGCAGATCCGGCAAGGTATAGCCGCTCTGGATAATCGCTTTATGGAACAGTCCCCGGGATTTCGGCGAAACCATGAGCGACAGCACGCTGCGCGCCCCGGCGGACTCGCCGAACAGGGTGACGTTGGCCGCATCGCCGCCGAAAGCGTGAATGTTCTCCTGAACCCATTGCAGGGCGGCAATTTGGTCAAGCAGCGCGAAATTATAGATGCGCTCGCCCTCCTCTTCCTCCAGCGCCGGATGGGCAAAAAAGCCCAGGTGCCCCAGCCGGTAGTTGACGGTCACCACGACGACGTCACGGGAGGCTAAGGCTTTGCCGTCATAGGGCGGTAAACTTCCCGCGCCGATGGTATAGCCGCCGCCGTGCAGCCAGACCATCACCGGCAGCGGCTGCGCGCGCGAAGCGGGCGACCAGACGTTAAGGTAAAGGCAATCCTCGGAGAAGCTGCCAGGATCGCCGCCGCCGAGCTCACGACAGTATTCAATATCCTGCCAGCTGGAGGCCGAGAAAGTCTCCGCCCGGCGTACGCCCTGCCAGCGGGCGGCAGGCTGCGGCGCGCGCCAGCGGAGATCGCCGACGGGCGGCGCGGCATAGGGAATACCGCGCCAGATATGAATGTTCTCTTCCGAGGTGCCGGATAGAGTGCCCTGCCGGGTTTTCACCAGCGGGGTAGACGGATTCTGCATGGCCTGCTTCCTTTAACGACTCATGCCAGCAGAGTACTGATTTTACAGCAGACCGCAACGTCGTTTACTGCGCTCTTCCGCCTGCTGATAAAGGGCAAACTCATCGTAAACCGCACAGCCCAGCGCCTCCTCAAAGGCCTCGCGGCTGGCGTTGCCGTGGCTGCGGGCCTGTATCTCGTTACCCAGGTTAGACTGAAAAATCCCGGCGGCGCTGACCGGTAAAAAGTCTTCATAAATAATCGGTTGTGCGATAACCCAGCCGCGCTCAATCAACGGCTGCGGATCGTCGCCCGGACGAAAGGCCTGGCGGTGCGCCTCGCCGGCGGGCGTCAGGCGGTAGCGAAAGTACGCCAGCCCCTGCTGACGCAGCAGGAATTCGCTGTCCGGGAACGGGCTAAACACCTCCTGCAGATGACGCTGATGGTTAAGATTATCTTTGCCCACCCCCGCCTCGCTAAGCAGTCGGTCGTACAGAGCGCGGCCCTTGGGCGTCAAGGCGATGCCGCGCTGCTCTATTTCGCCAAAGCGCGCCGTATGGGTGCCTCGATGCTCCCCGGCAAACATCACCGGCTCTTCAAGGGCCTTAAAGCTGGTCTGGCGCAGCAAAATCGGCACATCGCGGCGCGGCGGGCCTTCTATTAACGCTTTCGGCGCGATACCGCATTCGGGCATCAGCGCCTGAACCCGGTCGATATCCAGCGTGCGCGGCGTCAGATGATTAATGTGGCAACCGGGGAAACAAACCACATCGGCAATCAGCCGGTGCTCTTCGTGCAGCGCGTGGTAGGTTTCCTCATCGACGGTGGCATGTCGATGCCAGCGAAAGGTTTCCAGCGCCTGCTGCACAAATTCACGCGCCTCCGCGGCGGTGAACTCCCCCTTCTGTTCATGAAGCGCGATCAGTTCGCGACAGCGCGACGTGAAGATATCGCGCCGGGCAAGAATTTCCGCCGCCCGCTTGCGCAACGCCTCATCGGCGATCAGCTCAAGACGCAGGAGCGAGGTAAAAACGCGAAACGGATTGCGCGCCAGCGCCGCGTCATCGATGGGGCGAAACGCGGTGGAGTGAACCGGCACGCCAGCCTGCGACAGATCGTAATAGCTAACGGGATACATGCCCATAATGGCAAACATGCGACGCAGGGTCGCCAGTTCCTCCGCCGTACCGACGCGGATCGCGCCGTGGCGCTCAACGTTTAGCCGCGCCAGCTCATCGGCGTTGGCCAGTTGTTCGTGCAGCGTCGGGTTATTCTCCAGTATGGCCAGGTTAACGTCGGCCACCAGCTCCAGTAGCGTCCCGTACTGCGGAACTTCCTGCTGGTACATCGCCGACATCGCCTGCGAAAAGCTTTCCCGAATCTCATCAGCCGTGATGGTGTTCGCCATGATGTCTTACCTCCAGTGAATTCTCCCTGGAGTGTAGGAAAGCTCTCTGAAGACGGCGGGAAGAATTTACAAACTGTGATGCCGGTAGCTGGCCGGTTTCTTTTCATCCGCTCACTTCATAACCACCGGTTATGTTAAACACCCTTTAATTTCACTTTAAATTAACAAAGCATTTACACACACTGCAAGTGGCGACATTACAACAACATGCCTCTCTACCGATAACACGGAGTCCCCTCATGAATGATAAATGGTCACCGCGCGAGGTCCTGCATCGCGACTACAGTAGCCATCCACCCGCCTACGCGCCGGGCTATAAAACCAGCGTACTGCGCTCGCCGCGCAATGCGCTCATTTCCCTGCAGAATTCACTTTCGGAGATCACCGGCCCGGTGTTCAGCAGCGACGATCTCGGCGCGCTCGATAACGACCTGATCCTCAACTACGCCAAAGACGGCCTGCCGATTGGCGAGCGGATTATCGTGCACGGCTACGTTCGCGATGGGTTTGGCCGGCCGATGAAAAATACGCTGGTCGAAGTCTGGCAGGCTAACGCGGGCGGCCGCTACCGGCATAAGAAAGATCAATATCTGGCGCCTATCGACCCGAACTTTGGCGGCTGCGGACGCGTGCTGACCGACGAGAACGGCTACTATTGTTTCCGCACCATCAAGCCCGGCCCCTACCCGTGGCGCAACCAGGTCAGCGACTGGCGTCCGGCGCATATTCACTTTTCGCTTTCCGGCGACGCCTGGGCGCAGCGTCTGATCACCCAGATGTATTTCGAGGGCGATCCGCTGATTAAACAGTGCCCTATTGTCAAAACCATCAATAACGATGATGCCATCAGAACGCTGATCGCCGAGCTGGATACCCATGCCGCCGTCCCGCTGGACTCTCTGGCCTACCGTTTTGATCTCGTGCTGCGCGGTCATCGCGCAACGCTGTTTGAAAACCGCACGCAGGGGGCCGCCCGATGAGAGATTTTTTACCTGAAACCGCTTCGCAAACCGCCGGTCCTTATGTGCATATCGGCCTGGCGCCGGACGCCGCGGGCTTTCATATCTTTGAGAGAAACTTTGGCCCGACGCTGACGACGGCCGACACCGAGGGCGAACGCATTACTATTGAAGGCAGAGTCATCGACGGCTCCGGCACCCCGGTGCGCGATGTGCTGCTGGAAATCTGGCAGGCCAACGCCGCCGGGCGCTATAACCATCCCGACGACCGACAGCAGGGTAAGAAGCTGGATACGGCGTTTCGCGGCTGGGGACGCAGCTGCTCGGACTTCACCAGCGGCGTCTGGCGCTTCGAAACCATTAAACCCGGGGCCGTTGTGGGCCGCGATGGTCGCACCATGGCGCCGCACGTCAATTTATGGGTGGTCGCCCGCGGGATTAATATTGGCCTCAACACGCGGATGTACTTCTCCGACGAACAGGATGCCAACCAGGCCGACCCGGTGCTGAATCTGATTGAGTGGGAAGTGCGCCGCCAGACCCTCATCGCCCAGCGCGAGGTGCGCGGGACGGAGATCGTCTATCGCTTCGATATTCATCTGCAGGGCGAAAACGAAACCGTCTTCTTCGATATCTGAGTTTTCACTTCCTTTTTCCGCCCCTGTTGACCGGGGGCGGTACTTTACGGCAATGCCAATAAAATCAACTTGTAAAATAATAATATAAAATGTTAATAATATTTTGCTATGAAGTTAACAATTTTAAACACCCTTACTTGTCACCGGTACACCTCTGTTTTTAACATTGATTATGCAAAAAAATGGTCTTTTCAGTCAGCGCATTCGCTTGCGCCATCTACATACCTTCGTGGCCGTCGCTCAACAGGGAACTCTTGGGCGCGCGGCTGAAACCCTCAATCTGAGCCAACCGGCCTTATCCAAAACGCTGAACGAACTGGAGCAGCTCACCGGTACGCGGCTGTTTGAGCGTGGGCGGCTGGGCGCGCAGCTGACGCTGGTCGGCGAACAGTTTCTCACCCATGCGGTTAAAGTGCTCGACGCGCTCAATACCGCGGGTCAGGCGCTCAATCGTAAAGAAGGCCTCAACAGCGATATCGTACGCATCGGAGCGCTCCCCACCGCCGCGCTGGGGATCCTGCCCTCGGTGATCGGCCAATTCCATCAGCAGCAAAAAGATATCACCCTTCAGGTCGCCACCATGAATAACACCATGCTGCTGGCGGGGCTAAAATCGGGAGAAATCGATATCGGCATCGGGCGGATGTCCGATCCGGAGTTGATGAGCGGGTTGAACTATGAACTGCTATTTCTCGAATCCCTGAAGCTGGTGGTTCGTCCGGGTCACCCGCTGCTGCAGGAAACCGTCACGCTGAGTCGGGTCATGGAGTGGCCGGTAGTGGTTTCGCCTAAAGGCACGCTGCCGCGACAGAACGCCGAAACCCTGCTGCAAAGCCAGGGCTGCAAAATTCCCACTGGCTGCATCGAGACGCTGTCGGCTTCCCTGTCGCGTCAGCTCACCGTCGACTATGACTACGTATGGTTTGTCCCCTCCGGCGCGGTTAAAGACGACCTGCGTCGTGGGATGCTGGCCGCGCTACCGGTGCCCACCCAGGGCGCGGGTGAACCAATAGGGATCCTCACGCGGGTGGACGCCACGCTCACTGCGGGTACGCAAACCCTGCTCAGCGCCATTCGTAAATCCATGCCCGTCTGAACACGATCTCCCCGGCTTCGCCCGTCGGGGAGAGATAATCCGCCCGTTTTCCCTGCTGCTGCCCGGTATTATTCATCAAAATAATCAATTAGTGCGAAGTCATTCATTAACAATTGCGTAAATTTCTTTAACAGATCTATCATATCCGCGATTTCACCAAATGGTTCACATGAAATCAATAACAGTAAAAACCCCGCTTTTATGAAGGCTACTATCACTTCATTCAAAAGAGTTCACTTGAAAAATTGATTCATCTGGTTCACGCCTGTTCAGGGGTGGTTAAGGAGAAAAAATGGCAACTGACAACGCGCCGCGAGGGTTCCCCCGGATCCTGCAGTGGCTTCTCGCCGGGCTGATGCTGATCATCGGTCTGGCTATCGGTATTCTTGGTGCGAAGCTCGCCTCCGTCGGCGGGACGTTCTATTTTGCGCTGATGGGCCTGGTGATGGTTATCGCCGCGGCGCTCATCTTCCGCAGCCGCCGCGGCGGCATCATGCTGTACGCCGTTGCGTTTGTCGCATCGATCGTCTGGGCGATTAGCGACGCGGGCTGGACCTACTGGCCGCTATTCTCCCGCCTGTTCGCGCTCGGGGTCCTGGCCTTCCTTTGCGCGCTGGTCTGGCCGTTCCTTTCCCGCCAGCCGGCGAAAAAAGGGCCGGCGTTTGGCCTGGCTGCGGTGATCGCCGTGGCGCTGCTGGTCAGTTTCGCCTGGATGTTCAAATCCCAGCCGCTGGTCAGCGCCAGCGAAGCGGTGCCGGTCAAACCGGTCGCCGCGGACGAGCAGCAGAAAAACTGGGCGCACTGGGGCAACACCACCCACGGCGACCGTTTCGCCGCCCTCGACCAGATTAACAAACAGAACGTCGACCAGCTGCAGGTCGCCTGGATCGCCCATACCGGCGATATTCCGCAGAGCAATGGCTCCGGCGCGGAAGATCAGAACACCCCGCTGCAGATTGGCGATACGCTTTACGTCTGTACGCCCTACAGTAAAGTGCTGGCGCTGGATGTCGATAGCGGCAAAGAGAAGTGGCGCTACGATTCAAAAGCCACCGCCCCCAACTGGCAGCGCTGCCGTGGTTTAGGCTATTACGAAGATAGCCAGGCTCAGGTTTCCCCGGCCGCCGACGCGCAGCCGGCCGCCTGCTCCCGTCGCCTGTTCCTGCCTACCACCGACGCCCGTCTGATCGCTATTGATGCCGACAACGGCAAACTGTGCGACGCCTTTGGCGACCACGGTATCGTTGATCTGAGCATTGGCATGGGCGAGATCAAAGCGGGTTACTACCAGCAAACCTCCACGCCGCTGGTGGCGGGTAATGTCGTGGTCGTTGGCGGTCGCGTGGCGGATAACTTCTCCACCGGCGAGCCTCCGGGCGTCGTTCGCGCCTATGACGTCCACACCGGGAAACTGGCGTGGGCATGGGATCCGGGCAACCCGGCGCTGACCGGCGAACCGCCGGCAGGCCAGACCTATACGCGCGGCACGCCGAACGTCTGGTCGGCCATGTCCTACGACGCGAAGCTGAATCTGATTTATCTGCCGACCGGTAACGCGACGCCGGACTTCTTTGGCGGCGAACGTACCGCGCTTGACGATAAATACAGTTCATCCATCGTGGCCGTTGACGCCACGACCGGCCAGGTCCGCTGGCATTATCAGACCACCCATCACGATCTGTGGGACTTCGACCTGCCTTCCCAGCCGCTGCTGTACGATCTGCCTGACGGTAAAGGCGGCACCACGCCGGTGCTGGTGCAAACCAGTAAGCAGGGCATGATCTTTATGCTTAACCGCGCCACCGGTGAACCGGTCGCTAAAGTCGAAGAACGTCCGGTACCGGCCGGCAACGTTAAAGGCGAGCGTTACTCGCCTACCCAGCCTTACTCCGTCGGTATGCCGATGATTGGCAACGAGACGCTGACCGAGTCGGATATGTGGGGCGCGACGCCTGTCGACCTGCTGCTGTGCCGCATCCAGTTTAAAGAGATGCGCCACCAGGGCGTCTTCACCCCGCCGGGCGAGGATCGTTCGCTGCAGTATCCCGGCTCGCTGGGCGGGATGAACTGGGGCAGCGTGTCGGTTGACCCGAATAACAGCCTGATATTCGTCAACGATATGCGCCTTGGCCTCGCCAACTATATGGTGCCGCGCGCCAAAGTGGCGAAGGACGCCAGCGGTATCGAAATGGGGATCGTGCCGATGGAAGGCACGCCGTTCGGCGCCATGCGCGAGCGTTTCCTGTCGCCGTTGGGCATTCCATGCCAGAAACCACCGTTCGGCACTCTGTCAGCGGTTGATTTGAAAACCGGCAAACTGGTGTGGCAGGTTCCGGTAGGCACCGTTGAGGACACCGGCCCGCTGGGGATCCGCATGCATATGCCAATCCCTATCGGCATGCCGACGCTGGGCGCGTCGTTATCAACCCAGTCCGGTCTGCTGTTCTTTGCGGGCACCCAGGACTTCTACCTGCGCGCGTTTGATACCGCCAACGGGAAAGAGATCTGGAAATCGCGTCTGCCGGTCGGCAGCCAGTCCGGGCCGATGACCTACGTATCGCCGAAAACCGGTAAACAGTACATCATCATCAACGCGGGCGGCGCTCGCCAGTCGCCGGATCGCGGCGATTACATCATCGCCTACGCGCTCCCGGAGCAGAAGTAACCCTCGGGCCCCAATCGGGGCCCTTTTTTGCTGGCAAAGTACGTAGCCAGGGCATTGCCCGATAGCGCGATATAAAAATCGTCTTCGCATCTCCCCCCAGCAAGCCATTCTTATTCCGTCATGTTATTATTGCGAATGGTTATCAATAATAAATACTGAACAAGGATAATGGATGAAGCGTTCAACCTGCCGCCTGCTCGCAGGCGCCATCATGTCGATAGCGGCCGCCTCAGCTCAGGCTTTACAAGCCCCGGAAGTGGACCTGCGCGATCCGGCGATTTGGGAGGAGAAAGCGGCGTCTCCGCTCACCGCTCACCCGCAGCCCTGCGAGGTGTTCAGCGGCCCGCACTGCGCGGTCTGGGATGATGAGAAGTCGGATATTCAGCGCGAACGAGAGCGGCGGGAACAGCGGCGCTGGCAGAATGGTTATGAAAACCTGCGGCGGGAATAATCCCGCTTAAACGATAACCCGGGCACGCCCGGGTTATTTATTACCTGAAAATCAATTCTCGCCGAAATGAATAACGGTACGAATGGATTTACCTTCGTGCATCAGGTCAAAGGCTTCGTTGATGCGGTCCAGCGGCATGCGGTGGGTAATAAACGGGTCGAGGCGGATTTTGCCCGCCATCGCCTCTTCTACCATTCCCGGCAGCTGCGTGCGCCCTTTCACGCCGCCGAACGCGGAGCCGCGCCAGACGCGCCCGGTCACCAGTTGGAATGGACGGGTTTTAATCTCCTGACCCGCGCCAGCGACGCCGATAATCACGCTTTCGCCCCAGCCTTTGTGGCAGCATTCCAGCGCGGCGCGCATCACGTTGACGTTACCGATACACTCGAAGCTGAAGTCGACGCCGCCGTCGGTGAGTTCAACAATCACATCCTGAACCGGCTTATCGTAATCATTCGGGTTGATAAAGTCGGTGGCACCCATCTCTCTCGCGAGGGTGAATTTTTCCGGGTTGGTATCCACCGCCAGAATGCGCCCGGCTTTCGCCTGTACCGCCCCCTGGATCACCGCCAGACCGATCCCGCCGAGGCCGAAGACGGCGACGGTATCGCCCTCTTTTACTTTCGCCGTATTGTGCACCGCGCCGATGCCGGTCGTGACGCCGCAGCCCAGCAGGCAAACTTTGTCCAGCGGCGCCTGCGGGTTCACTTTCGCCAGCGAAATTTCAGCCACCACGGTGTATTCGCTGAAGGTGCTGGTGCCCATATAGTGATAAATCGGTTCGCCGTTGTAGGAGAAACGCGTGGTGCCGTCCGGCATCAGGCCCTTACCCTGGGTGGCGCGGACCGCCTGGCAGAGGTTGGTTTTGCCTGATTTACAGAACTTACATTCGCGGCATTCAGCGGTATACAAAGGAATAACGTGGTCGCCCGGCTGCAGGCTGGTCACGCCTTCCCCGACTTCGACGACAATCCCGCCGCCTTCATGGCCCAGCACCGCCGGGAAAACGCCTTCCGGATCGTCGCCTGAGAGGGTAAAGGCATCGGTGTGGCATACGCCGGTATGGGTGATCTTGACCAGCACTTCGCCTTTTTTCGGCGGCGCGACGTCAATCTCTACGATTGAAAGCGGCTGGCCCGGGCCAAACGCGACGGCTGCACGTGATTTCATATCTCTCTTCCTCGTGGTGATTTTATTTTAAATAGGATCGTAGCAGATGCCCGACTTCCGCCATTCTGGCGGCGCGCTGATCGGGCGTCGTTTCGCCGCTAACCAGTTCATCCTGCAGGTGAATTTCCACCATCTCCCCCATCAGGCCGTTAGCGGCGCCGCGTATTGAGGCGATTTGCTGCAGAATGGTCATACAGGGTTCGCCGGATTCCAGCGCCCGCTCGAGCGCTTCAACCTGGCCACGAATGCGCCTTACCCGGCTGAGGGCACGCTTTTTATCTTCAGGTGAATGTGGCATGGTGACGCCCTCCATATCATATAGGGGGGTATACTATATTTATTGTTGCCGTGAGGCAAATGCGTTCGCCGCTTTAACCGTAGCATAGCGGCGAGAATTTGCGCTTAGCTGAAGTTGAGGCTCCCGAAGAAAGAGACAAAAAAACCCGCCGAAGCGGGTTTATCGAGGTTTAACGCCTGCGCGGCATCATCCGCAGCAGCGTGTTATCTTTCCACAAATAGTGGTGCATCAGCGCCGCCAGCGCGTGCAGGCCGATAATAAAGTAGCCGGTATTGGCCAGCAGCTCATGCCACGCTTTCAGGGTATCCACCAGCTCAAAGTCGCTTTCCGCCGCGTGCGGCATGGTCAGGCCAAAAGCGAACCAGGGGTTGCCGCGGTAGTACATCATGACCATGCCGATGGCCGGCAGCGCGATAAACAGCAGATAGATAACCAGATGCCCAAGATGCGCGAAGCCGGTCATCATCGGCGACGGTTTAGGCACAATCGGCGGCGTCGGGGATTTGAGGCGCACCAACAGACGCACCGCCATCAGAACAAAAATTGAAATCCCGCAGGAGACGTGGATCATATTAATCATGGGCCGCGCGCTGCGGGGGAAAAAGCCCCGCAGCTCCATCGCCGCGTAAGCGCCAATCACTAAAAAAAAGACCAGCCAGTGGATGCCTATTTGCAGACCAGAGTATTTATCGCGCATGAGAAACCCTTAATAAAACGGTGATATCGCCAACATAAACACCTTTTATTAAAAATTCATTAACTTTTACGTACTTATAAAAAAACAATTGTCGGTTTCGCGCAGATAAAGCAAAAGCAGCGGGTTACCTGCGGCGCGGCAATACGAGGAACCTATACCTCAACCTTGACGCTGTATATAATCACAGTACAATACGGTCTGCTATTACCATTAATGGGATAAAAAATGTTCGTAGAGCTGATTTATGACAAGAGAAATTTCGAAGGATTAGCTGGCGCTAAAGAGATCATTCTGACGGAATTGACGAAGCGAGTGCATCGCATTTTTCCCGATGCCGACGTTCGCGTTAAACCGATGATGACGCTGGCCTCCATCAATACCGACGCCAGCAAGCACGAGAAAGAGCAGATCAGCCGCGCCGTGCAGGAAATGTTCGAAGAAGCTGACATGTGGATGCAGGAAGATTAACGGGCGACATTCGAGGAAATAATGAATACCTTCACCATCATGGCTATCCCCTTCTTCGCCGCAGCGATCGTTATGCTGACGCTGGGGGCAACCAGGAAAAGTCGTGCCTGCGCTATCGTGGGCGGCGTTTTGCTGGCCGCGACCGTGGTAAACGCGGTGACGGGCATGGCGCTACAGGGCGGGTAACAGAATGAGTTTTGTTTGGTACATGGCGCTGATATGCGTTGCGATCGCGTATCTCATGATGCGCTTCCTTCCTGTTTAACCCCGGGTTTGCGCATACCCGGGCTTCAAATAGCGTTCTTTTTACCGGCGGGATCATAACCCCTTACGCACCAGCGTCGCCGCCTGTTTAAAAATCTCATCCTCGACGCCGTCCCCCTTCTGTCTTCCCAACCTCACCAGTTCTTCGACAATACTTTCCCGGTTAATAGGCTTCTGCTCAGAAACCAGACCAATGACCGCCGCGCCGATGGCAAGACCAATCAGCCCCGTTTGTTCGTCTTTGTTCTTCATCGTTCCGCTCCGTTATGCCCGAAAAAAGTTTAGCAGCCGCATCCGCGACTGCAACCCGAGCATCCGCAGGCTTTGGCGCCAGCGAAAACGGCTTCAGAGGACATGCGGATGCCGGGTCAGACAAAGCCAGCCTCCGGCTCGTTAGCCTGTTGCGGGACGCTAAAAAGTGTGAAGTTGATCAAAAACAACAAAATGACGCTCTGAGAGGCGTATTTGTATTACCGCCGCGCCGGGACAGCCCGGAGCGTGACGACACGATGATGAAAAGGAGAAAAAACCATGATCACATACGATCGTAACCGCAATCCTATTACCAACGGCAGCCAGGTGATGATTAATGGGACGGGCAAAACCGGTAAAATTATCGCTATCCATTCTACGGGTTTGACCCCAGCCCAGCTGCGTCGTAATAAGACTGTTGAAGTTGAAGGGGCTGAAGGGAAGTTCGAACCGGTTGAACTGATCCGCCTTGGCCTCCACTAAGGAGGCGACAGCCGCTGCGGCATCGCCCAAACGCCGACTATCGGCTGGCGACGCCCGGCGGTTCTACTACCGACGTTCCGCGCCATGGCTGCTCTTCGCCTGATACATGCGCCGGTCCGCCACCGCGACGATCTCATTGAGGCTATGATGCGCAGCGGGATCGTATTCAACGCAGCCCCATGAGAACGCCAGCTGCCACGGATTGCCCGCCTGCTGATTGTACTCCGCGACGTTCTTGCTAAGCTGCTCCATCGCCAGGCCCGCGGTCTGCTGCGAGGTATTGGCAAGCAGGATGATAAATTCGTCGCCGCCCTGCCTGGCAATTAAATCCGACTCTCTGAAGGTGGCCTTCATCAAATCGGCAATCGCCCTCAGGGCTTTATCTCCCTGTTCATGACCCCAGGTATCGTTAATCAGCTTAAAGCGATCGAGATCGATAAAGATGAGGCTCGCTGGTTCATTCCGCCGTCTGGCGGTCAGCAGCGCGTACTCCGCTAACGACATAAAGCCCCGGCGGTTGAACAGCCCCGTCAGCTCGTCGGCGGTCGCCGCGTCCAGCACCTTGAATTCATCTTCAACGATGGCGGCCAGGTCGCTTAAGATTTGTATTTCATGAACGGAGAAAGCGCGCGGCTTGTGATCCATCAGACAGAACGCGCCTACCGTCGCGCCGTCAGGCAGTTGCACCGGGTAGCCGGCATAAAAGCGGATAAAAGGCGCTTCGGTGACCAGCGGGTTATCGTGAAAGCGCAGGTCCTGCTGCAGGTCGTTGACGATTAAAGGGTCGGTCTGCAGGATAGTATGCGCGCAGAATGTTATATCCCTCGGCAGGGTATCCACTTCCAGTCCGGCGCAGGATTTTACGTGCAGGGTATTTTCCCCCACGAGGCTAATCGAAGCCACCGGTAGATCGTAGAGCGTACGCGCAAGCCTGGTCAGGCGATCGAAACGCTCTTCTTTTCCGCTGTTTAATAATCCGGATGTCCGCAGCGATTGCAGACGGCGCAGTTCATCTGGATGAAGTCCGGCTAATTTCAATTTTTCTCTCTTACGTTATCAGGATAGATGACGCAGCGCTTACCAATGAAACGCGCATCAGGCTGTTAACAGACGATTCACATGTGTTATCTGATGAGTTAAGCATATATCGCTGGCTCGTCAAACGAGACTTCAGGCGCGCTCCGCCGCGGCCCACTCCCTCAGCTTCGCTTTCAGCCACTGGCTCGCGCCGCGCTGCCCGCTCCGCTTATGTGAATAGATTTTCACCTCGAATGGCGGAACCTCAAACGGTAGTTCAAAAACCTTCAACTTCGCCGCGCCGAGCATTTTTTCCGCTGCCGAGCGCGGTATCGCCATAAGCAGTTCACTTTGCGCAATAATGAAGGGCGCGCTCAGCATAGAGGGCGTTTTGATGGTGATATGCCGCGCAAACCCCATTTTCGCGAGCTGTACGTCGAGAACCCCCTGGCTTTCATTCCACGGGGTAACCACCAGATGCTGGGCTGCCAGGTAATCCGCCAGCGTTAGCCGGGACCGGCCGGCGTGGCTTATCGCAACATAATCATCTTTCAGCCAGCAGATCTCATCCAGCTCCGGATGCTCTGCTTCATTCAGGGCGCTAAACCCCAGCGCTAAATCCACCTCGCCGGCCAGCAGTTCCGTCAGCGCCGGGCTGTGCGGCAGATAGCGCAGCTCGAAACGCAGGCCGGGCGCCTGTTGCTGTAGCCTGGGCATCAGCGTCGGGAAAACGCACTGCGCGGTGAAATCCGTGATCGCTATCTGTAAGCAGTCGGTACTGGCTGAGGCGACAAACTTCGGCTGCGGGGTCAGCTCCTGATCTAAAAACGTTAACGCCGAGGCAATAGAAGGCGCGAGCTGGGTGGCGAACACGCTGGGGCACATACGATGCCCTTCGCGATAGAAAAGCGGGTCATTGAGCGCGGCGCGCAGCCTGGACAGCGCGTGACTTAACGCCGAGGTGCTCATCGCCAGCTCTTCCGCCGCCAGGCGCACCGAACGATAGCGGTAGACCGCCTCGAATACCGGCAGCAGGTTCAAATCAAGACGGCGAAGGGCTGGATGCATAATATTCATCATTACGTGATTTCATTGCACTTAATTCTTCTAACCTTAACGTTTATGCTTTGCGGTATCAAACTTACGATGGCACAACAGGTAATCCAATGAATATGACCATTCGTCAGGCCAGCCCGGCGGACGCAAAAGCAATTTATGACATGATTTACGAGCTGGCGGTGTATGAAAAGGCGCCGGAACAGGTGGTCACCACGGTTGAGGAAATCCAGGCTTCGCTTTTCGCCAGCGACAGCAAAACGGAAGCGTTAATCTGCGAGATTGACAATAAGATCGCCGGCTACGCGGTGTTCTTTACCAGCTATTCCACCTGGCTCGGCCGCAACGGCATCTATATGGAAGATCTCTACATCACCCCCGAGTTTCGCGGCCGCGGCGCAGGAAAAGCGCTCCTGAAAACCATCGCTCAGCTGGCGGTAAAAAGAGAGTGCGGTCGCCTGGAGTGGAGCGTGCTCGACTGGAACCAGCCGGCCATTGATTTTTATCTGAGCATTGGCGCCGTTGCGCAAAGTGAGTGGGTTCGCTATCGCCTTGACGGCGCTGCGCTTACCGCTTTTGCTGAACTGGGCAGGGCCGCCGACTAGTCCGCCATCAGGCGGGTCCTTCTCTGGCCCGCCTTTTCACTCCGTTGCCAATATGCCCCTGGCGTATAAAGCTGAAACAAAAAATTATTACCCCTTAACGCCCCGCCCGCAACCCGCCGAATTTATTCACTTTTCCGTTCGCGTTTTTATCAGCATTTAACGGCGCCAAATAAATCGCTGGTTGCCCTATCCCGACGGCTGAACTAAGCCTGGAGAAGTTTTCACCTGACCTGGAGATTCTTCATGAGCAAACTTGGGATTAATGGATTTGGGCGTATTGGACGTTTAGTACTGCGCCGGTTACTGGAGGTCGACAGCCCTTTAGAGGTCGTGGCGATTAACGACCTGACATCACCTAAAGTGCTGGCCTACCTGTTAAAGCATGATTCAAACTACGGTCCTTTCCCATGGAGCGTGGATTTTACGGAAGATGCGCTGATCGTTGATGGCAAAAAAATTACCGTTTATGCGGAAAAAGAGGCTCAGCATATTCCGTGGAAAGCGGTAGGCGCCGAGCTGATTGTCGAGTGTACGGGTTTTTATACCTCCGCGGAGAAAGCGCAAGCGCATCTGACCGCCGGGGCTAAAAAAGTGCTGATTTCCGCGCCCGCTGGCGATATGAAAACCATTGTCTATAACGTTAACGACGACACGCTGGACGCCAACGATACGATTATTTCCGTGGCCTCCTGCACCACCAACTGCCTGGCGCCGATGGCGAAAGTGCTCCATGACGCCTTTGGTATAAAGGTGGGGACCATGACCACTATTCACGCCTATACCGGTACGCAATCGCTGGTTGACGGCCCGCGCGGCAAGGATTTGCGCGCTTCCCGCGCCGCGGCGGAAAATATCATTCCGCATACTACCGGGGCGGCGAAAGCCATTGGGCTGGTTATTCCCGAGCTTAGCGGCAAGCTGAAGGGCCACGCCCAGCGCGTACCGACCAAAACCGGGTCGGTGACTGAGCTGGTGTCAGTGCTGGAGAAAAAGGTCTCCGCCGAAGAAGTCAATCAGGCGATGAAAAACGCGGCGGCGAACAACGAATCATTCGGTTATACCGAAGAGGAGATCGTTTCGTCGGACGTTATCGGCAGCCATTTCGGTTCCATTTATGATGCCACGCAGCTGGAGATTGCTGAGGTTGGCGATCTGCAGCTGGTGAAAACCGTGGCCTGGTACGATAACGAGTATGGCTTCGTTACCCAGCTTATCCGGGTGCTGGATAAATTCGCGAAGTAAGGCGCAGACTACTCGGCACGCATAGCCCGGGTAAGGCGTCAGCCGCGACCCGGGGGGTGGGACGGTCTGCGGGCTGGGTAGCCGGACAGATACACAGCATCGCCTCCAGGAAATGATGCCATCCTGCGCTCTGCTCCCGGGGGCGGCGCGGAGCGCCTTGCCCGGGCTACAGGTACGTGCGGCCTGCGTTTGGGTAGCCCGGGTAAGGCGTCAGCCACGACCCGGGGGACAGCCTGCGGGCTGGGTAGCCCGGACAGATGCGCAGCATCGCCTCCGGGAAACGCTGCCGCTCCTCTGCTAAATCAGGCCTGCAGATAGACCACCTGAGTTTGCAGATACTCATTCAGGCCGTGACGTCCGTCGGCGCCGCCGATGCCCGATTTACGCCATCCGGCATGGAAACCCTGCATCGCTTCGAAGTTTTCGCGGTTAATATAGGTTTCGCCAAACTTCAGCCCCTTAATCGCCTTCATCGCGACGTTCAGGTCGCGGGTATAGATTGACGACGTCAGCCCATAATCGCTGTCGTTGGCCATCGCCAGCGCCTCTTCAAGGGTATCAAACGCCACCACCGGTAGCACCGGACCGAATGTCTCTTCATGCACGATATCCATCTCCTGGCGCACGTCCAGCAGCAGCGTCGGCGGATAAAAATAGCCCCTGCCCGTCACCGCTTTCCCGCCAAGGGCGACGCGCGCGCCCTGGGCGACCGCTTTTGCCACCTTCTGCTCAACGCGCGCCAGCGCGGCGGCGTTAATCAACGGCCCCATCGCGATATCGTCCCGTGCCACCGGATCGCCAAACTGCACCGCCTTCAGCGCTTCGCCAAGGCGATTAACGAAGCGATCGTAAATGCCCTTTTGCACATATACGCGCTCAACGCAGTTACACACCTGCCCGCTATTAATGACCCGAGAATCCACCACCGCCTTAACCGCCAGCTCCAGATCCGCATCGTCCATCACGATAGCGGGCGCTTTCCCGCCCAGCTCCAGACACACTTTAGTGATGTTTTTCGCCGCCGCGGCCATAATCTTCTCGCCCGCGGCAACGCTGCCGGTCATGCTGACCATCGCCACTTTCGGATTGCCTGCCAGCTCCTGGCCTACGGTTTCTCCGCGGCCCAGCACCAGGTTAAAGACCCCTTTCGGCAGACCGATATCATGGACGATTTGCGCAAAAGCGATGGCGTTATTCGGCGTAAATTCACTCGGTTTAATGACGATGGTATTGCCGGTAATCAGCGCCGGCGCCAGCTTACGGGCAATCAGGAAGAACGGAAAATTCCACGGCAGGATGCCGGTCGTCACACCCAGCGCGCGCTTAAATACCAGAATGTTCTCCCCCGGGCGGTCGCTCTGCACAATTTCACCTTCATAACGGCGCGCCCACTCGGCCATATAATCAAGATAATCGGCGGTAAAAGAGACCTCCACCGCCGCCAGCTGCTGGATTTTTCCGCCCTCAGCGACGATCAGCGCGGCGATCTCTTCCGCACGTTCGCGGATACCGGCGGCGATTTTGCGCAGCCATCCCGCGCGCTCAATCGCTGGCAGGGCCTCCCAGTCCGGCTGCGCGCGCTCGGCGGCGAGAATCGCGCGCCGCGCATCCTCCGCGCTGCCGTCGGGGATCCGCGAAAGCAGCGCTTCCGTTGCCGGGTTGATCACATCAATCCACGCATCACCGCGGCCGGGTTCAAACTGGCCGTCAATATACATAGGGTGTTGAACGGGTGCTGTCATGGTCTGCTCCTCAGGATTATTGTTTTTAACAGGTGAACTAGATGTTAAAAATTATCGTCCGTCAGGCAAAGAGACAGCATGAGGGCTTGTTTTTGTGAGATATTTCATAAAAAGAGACGAAGCTAACGCGCAAAAAATCACAATTCAATAACACGAGCTGCCCGTTTGCGATACCGCCAACGCAAACGGGCAAATTTCCCGACGCGGCGACCAGGCCATGCGTCCAGAGAAGGGAGAAACGCGGAGCGGCAGCGATGAAAAGCGCTTTATGGTTACCTAAGCCAGCTGCCGCGCGCTTAGCGCATCGGAGAGCAGGCGGTCGTCGCGCAGCGTCTGCCACGCCTGAGCAATGTGCGGCGGAATATCCACATGGGCGATAAAACCCTTGCCCAACGGGCCGTAACCCTGCGGGTTATCCGCCAGCCGCGGCGGCTCGCCGAGGATCAGCGCCAGATAGCGCCCCACCGGCCACAGCCCACTATCTTCCCCGCAAAACGTGACACCGTCACGCCCGTTGCACAATACTGGCGCGCACCCCGGCGTGCTGTACCACGTCGGCGCTCGCGGGGCGTCTTGCCAGACGCGGGCAAACGTCGCCATCGTTCTGCGCTGCATGGTCGGATCCTGAATCACCACGCCCGTACGATGGGCAATGCCCCTCTCCTCAAGCATTTGCCGGGTAAAGTGCGCGTTCTCTCCGCAGTTGGTGGAGCGATCCTCCACCACGATGTGTTCGCGCGGAATAGCCCAGAACTGATGGGCGATGTCGGCCAGGATATGCGCTTCGGCGCGATCCCTTACCGCAATGGCGCGGTAGCGCGGGTCGTTCAACACCGACTGGTATAAAAACGAAGTGGAGTGACCGATACCGCCGCTGATCAGCAGCGGAACCGCGTGCCGCGCCGCCAGCCGGCAGGCGAAATCGATGGTCGGGATCACCGCGTTGCCAGCCAGCACCACCACCTCTATGTGCGGGTCACGGGGCAAATCATCCTGCGCCAGCCAGGCGCCCAGCTGGTTCGCCGCGGCCAGTACCGCCTCGGGTAGCGATGGAAAATGTTCTGACATGTTCTCTCCTGTTAACACTCTCAGCCGTAGATTAGCGGCCACCATCTTAGACGCTGGCGCGAACTTTGGGTAATAAAGCGCAAATAGCGCACCCACGCCTCTTAAGCAACAAAGTCAACACATCTGAATAGCGTTTTATTCACTTTTTGAAGAGGGTCAAGAATCTAATAAATAGGGAGAAAGGGTTACAACTACGGCTTTAATGCACAAAAATGCATATTCATCCATGAAGAGCCTTGTTTTGCGTTTTTTTATTCATAAAAAGCTGAATCCCAGCCGCAACAACAGCATATTCTGCATTTTTGCCAAATACCGTCCCATTAAATTGGTGATAACATTCTCGTTACAGAGTTTATAGCTGTACCTTTCCACGGTTAACAAAATAATTATCACTGCGAAACAGGACTCTTATGGAAAAGTTATCTTACGCTTCTGAAAGTAGTACATCTCCATGGACCACCTACCTGCGTCAAATCGATCGCGTCGCGCCCTACCTCGGCGATCTCGCTTTCTGGATTGAAACCCTGCGCCATCCGAAACGCGCGCTCATCGTTGATATCCCGGTGCAAATGGACGATGGTACTATCCGCCACTTCGAAGGCTATCGCGTTCAGCACAACCTCTCGCGCGGACCGGGTAAAGGCGGCGTGCGCTACCATCCTGATGTTGATCTGAATGAAGTGATGGCGCTTTCAGCCTGGATGACCATCAAGTGTGCGGCAGTTAATATTCCCTACGGCGGCGCCAAAGGCGGCATCCGCGTCGACCCGTTCTCATTGTCGGAAGGTGAACTGGAGCGTTTGACCCGTCGCTATACCAGCGAGATCGGCATTATTATCGGGCCGCAAAAAGATATTCCGGCGCCGGACGTCGGCACCAACGGCAAAGTGATGGCCTGGATGATGGATACCTACTCCATGAACCACGGCACTACCATCACCGGCGTGGTCACCGGCAAGCCGATTCACCTCGGCGGTTCGCTGGGCCGTGAAAAAGCCACCGGCCGCGGCGTATTCGTCACCGGTCGCGAAGTGGCTCGCCGCAGCGGTATCGAAATCGAGGGTGCCAAAGTCGCGCTACAGGGTTTTGGTAACGTGGGTAGCGAAGCGGCCCGCCTGTTTGCAGGCGTCGGCGCGCGGATTGTGGTGATTCAGGACCACACCGCCACCCTGTATAACGAGGGCGGTATTGATATGGCCGCGCTGACCGCATGGCAGGCCGAGAACAAGCAAATCGCCGGTTTCCCTGGCGCCCGCGAAATTGCCAAAGAAGCGTTCTGGACGACGCCGATGGATATTCTGATCCCGGCGGCGCTGGAAGGCCAGATTACGCGCGAGCGCGCCGAAACCCTCAGCTGCAAACTGGTGCTCGAAGGCGCTAACGGCCCGACCTATCCGGAAGCGGACGACGTGCTGGCCGAGCGCGGCATCGTGGTGGTGCCGGACGTTATCTGTAACGCCGGCGGCGTCACCGTGAGCTACTTCGAATGGGTGCAGGATATGGCCAGCTTCTTCTGGAGCGAAGAAGAGATCAACGCCAAAATGGACCGCATCATGACCGATGCGATCGTTCACGTTTACGAAAAAGCAGTGGAAAAAGCGTGCTCTTTACGCACCGCCGCCTATATCGTGGCCTGTGAGCGGATCCTGATGGCGCGTAAAGATCGCGGTATATATCCGGGATAATCCCCCCTTCTCAGCCCGGTGAATGCCGGGCTTGAGACCAGGCTCCTCCTTTCCCTTCCCAAGGCTTCTTCCACAATAAACGCACATACCGTTAACCTGTTTTTATCAAACGGGCTTGAATTCTCGTTTTTGCCAGGCAAAAATCATTAGAGTTCTAACGATATTGCAGATTGACCTATGGATAGCCGACAGCTTAACTTTTCCCATCTTTTGTATCTCACCGCCCACCATTGGCGGCTGGCGGTCAACCGCCGGCTTAAGGGCCTCGGCATGAGCCAGGCCAGTTGGGTCGCCGTTTCCGCCATCGCGCGCCACGAACAGCCGCTATCGCAAAGCGAGCTGGCCCAGGAGCTGGGCGTCGAAAGCGCAACTCTCGTGCCGCTGCTCAACCGTCTGGTCGATGTTGGCCTGGTCGAGCGGATTAAAACCGAGCGCGATAAACGCAAACGGCTGCTGATCGCCACCGCTAAAGGCCTTGAGGTGTATCAGCAGGTGAAAACGGTGGCCGATGATTTACGTGAGGAGATCCTCACCGCCATCACCCCCGAGGAACAGCGGCAAACGCAGCGGGTCCTGGAGAAGCTGCTGCGCGAGGTCGAGAAAAAATAATGCCTCGCCGTAAAGACAATCCCTATGTGCCCCACGACTGGGCCCCGCACGAAAAACCGGCGATCCTCGGTTCGCCGTCCACCCCGATCCACAGTACGCCAAAACGGATTGCCTACGGGATCGTCGGGCTGCTGGTCTGCCTGACCGGCGCGCTGGGCAACGCGGTGGTGACCGCCAATCTACAGCTGTTGCAGGGGACCTTTGCTGCCTGGTCGACGGAGATTGCCTGGCTCCCGGCGGTCTACGTAATGACCAACGTCTCCATCAACCTGCTGCTGGTGAAGTTCCGCCAGCAGTTCGGCCTGCGCGCTTTTACCGAAGGTTTTCTCGTCCTCTACGTGCTGGTGACCTTCTTCCACCTGTTCGTCAACGACCTCAGTTCCGCGCTGATGGTGCGCGCCGCCCACGGCATGGTGGCCGCGGCGCTAAGCTCGCTGGGGATTTATTATCAAGTGCAGGCCTGGCCCGCCCGCCATCGGCTCAAAGCGCTGACCATCGGCATCACCGGTTCATCGCTGGCGATCCCGCTGGCGCGCCTGTTTTCAACCGAGCTGCTGCAAATTGACGAGTGGCGCGGGCTGTACTTCTTTGAACTGGGGCTGGCGCTGGTGTCGCTGGCCTGCGTAATCGCCCTCAAGCTGCCGCCAAGCGATCGGAAAAAGGTGTTTGAGAAAAAAGACTTCATCACCTTCTTCCTGCTGGCGCCGGGGATGGCGCTGGTCACCGCGGTACTGTCGCTGGGACGGCTGGACTGGTGGTTTGAAGCGCCGTGGATCGGCTGGGCGCTGGCGGGGGCGGTGATGCTGATTGTCTCCGCGATTGCCTTTGAGCATAACCGCAGCAACCCGCTGCTCAATATCAAATGGCTCTCCAGCGGCAGTATTCTGCGCCTCGGGCTGATTATGCTGCTGATCCGTATCGTGCTGGCGGAGCAGAATACCGGCGTCATCGGCTGGCTGCAGTACGTCGGCCTGCAGAATGAACAGATGACCAACCTGGCGTGGTCGATTTTCGCCGGCATCCTCTGCGGCATCGTCGCCAGCTGCCTGACGCTCAACCCGCAGCGTCTCTACTGGCCTACCGCCACGGCGCTGGCGTTAATTATGGTTGGATCGCTGCTCGACAGCCAGTCGACGATCCTCACCCGCCCGGAGCAGCTGATGTTCAGCCAGTTTCTGCTGGGTTTCGGCAGCGCCTTCTTCCTCGCCCCGGCGATGCTGGCGGGGATTGGCGGGGTCATTGCCGACCAGCGCAACCTGGTGAGCTTCTCGGTGCTGTTCGGCATGAGCCAGAATATCGGCGGTCTGCTGGGCTCCGCCATTCTCGGTACTTTCCAGACCTGGCGGGAGAAGTTTCACTCCAGCCAGCTCGCCGACCAGCTCACCACGCTCAATCCGCTGATTACCGAGCGTTTGCAGCAGTACAGCCAGATGTATCAAAGCCAGATTGGCGACAGCACCCTGCTCAACGTTCAGGCCACCACGCTGCTGCAAAACGCCGCCACGCTGCAGGCCAATATTCTGGCTTACAATGATACCTATCTGCTGACGGCGGCGATTTCAGCCGCCACGCTGGTATGGGTTTTCTGGCGCTTAATAAGATTACGTATTACCGCCCGCATCGCGCTGAAACGCGCGACGGGTAGCAAATAAAATTTACTCTGGAGTCATTATGAGTCAGCAGGATGCGGCCAAACAGCAGGCCAACACCCGAAATAATATTCGCATCGTCTCGATTTTCACCGCCGCCGCCATTGGCATCGTTGGGGTACTGGTTATTCTCTACGCCTGGCAGCTGCCGCCGTTTACCCGTGAAAGCCAGTTTACCGATAACGCCTACGTTCGCGGGCAAACCACGTTTATCAGCCCGCAGGTCAACGGTTATATCACCGAGGTGAAGGTTCAGGATTTTAATCAGGTTAAAGCCGGCGACGTGCTGTTCCAGATTGACGAGCGCATCTATAAGCAGCGCGTCCATCAGGCACAAGCAACGCTGGCGATGAAAGAGGCGGCGCTGAAGAACAATCAGCAGCAGCGCAGAAGCGCCGAGGCGGTTATCGCACGTAACGAAGCGGCGCTGCAGAACGCCCGCGCGCAAAATCTGAAAACCCAGGCCGATTTAAAACGCGTTCAGGAGCTGACCGCCGACGGCTCGCTATCGATTCGCGAACGCGATTCCGCCCGCGCCAGCGCGGCGCAGGGCACTGCGGATATCGAGCAGGCCAAAGCGACGCTGGAAATGTCGCGCCAGGATCTGCAATCCACCATCGTTAACCGCGATTCGCTGCTCGCCGACGTCGCCAGCGCAAAAGCGGCGCTGGAGCTGGCGCAGATCGACCTGCAAAACACCCGGATTATCGCGCCGACGGATGGACAGCTCGGGCAAATCTCCGTCCGCCTTGGCGCTTACGTCACCGCCGGGACGCATCTCACCTCGCTGGTGCCGCCGCAGCACTGGCTGATCGCGAATCTGAAAGAGACCCAGCTGGCGCAGGTGCGCGTCGGACAGCGGGTAACTTTTACCGTTGATGCGCTGAACAGCGAGAAATTCACCGGCACGGTGCAGAGCATCTCGCCGGCGACCGGCGTCGAGTTCAGCGCCATTTCCCCGGATAACGCCACCGGTAACTTTGTCAAAATCGCCCAGCGCATTCCGGTACGCATCGCCGTTGATGAGGGGCAGAAGAACGGCCAGCGTCTGCGGCCGGGGATGTCGGTGCAGGTCACCATCGATACCCGCGCGGAGAAACAGCAATGATCCGCCCCCTCGCTCTCGCCGTTATCCTTGCGCTGGCCGGCTGCCAGTCCGCCGACGTTCAGCAGGCCGCGCCCGGTCTACAGATCCCCGCCGCCTGGCGGGCGGATGTCGGACCCTCCAGCCCCGTTGAGGGCGTGTGGTGGCGCAACTTCCACGACAGTACGCTCAATCTCTACGTTGACCAGGCGCTGCGCTACAACAGCGACGTGCTGATGGCTCGCGAACGAGTCAATGAGTACCAGGCCCGGGCCTACGCCGCCGATAGCAGCCTGTTTCCCTCGCTTGACGCCGGACTGGCCGGCACCCGCGCGCGGTCTCAGTCGGCCGCTACCGGCCTGCCCGTTCACAGTACGGTGTATAAAGGCGCGCTGACCGCCAGCTACGATGTCGATATCTGGGGCGCCAACCGCAGCGCCGCCAGCGCGGCGCAGGCCAGCCTGGAAGCGCAAAAAGCCGCGGCCGCCGCGGCGAACCTGACCGTCGCCTCTTCGGTGGCGGTCGGCTACATCACCCTGCTGTCGCTGGATGAACAGCTGCGGGTGACGCAGCAAACGCTAAAATCGCGCGAAGATGCATTCAATCTGGCGAAGCGCCAGTTTGAGACGGGCTATACCTCACGCCTGGAGCTGATGCAGGCGGACTCCGAACTGCGCTCCACGCGCGCGCAAATCCCGCCGTTGCGCCATCAAATCGCCCAGCAGGAAAATGCGCTCAGCCTTTTGCTCGGCGCCAATCCTGGCGCCGTTAAGCGCAACGCGTTCGCGCAGCTTTCGCCGCTATCGCTACCGTCCCAGCTGCCGTCAACCCTGCTCAACCGCCGACCGGATATCGTTCAGGCCCAGCGTCAGCTGGTGGCCGCCGACGCCACCCTGGCGTCATCGCAGGCGCAGCTGCTGCCGTCCATCAACCTTACCGCCACCGGCAGCCTGCAGGATCGCACCCTGCCGGACCTACTGGATAATCCGCTACGCTTATGGAGCCTCGGCGGCAGCATTCTGGCGCCGCTGCTTAACCGCCAGGCGCTGAATGCCCAGGTCGACGTATCGATGGCCCAGCGCAATCAGGCGCTGTATAGCTATGAAAAAACGGTGCGCGGCGCGTTTAAAGAGGTCAATGACAGTCTCGATGCGATTGGCCGCTACGGCGAGCAGCTCTCGGAGCTACAGGCGCAGGAGAAGGTGGCCCAGGAGACGCTGCGCATCGCGCAAAACCGCTATCGCAACGGTTATTCATCCTATCTGGACGTACTCGACGCCCAGCGTACGCTGTTTTCCACCCAGCTCAGCGTGGTACAGGTGAAAAACAACCTGCTGCTGGCGCAAGTCGATTTGTACCGGTCGCTGGGAGGCGGCTGGTCTGATTCATCAGGGACGTAAGACGGGAAATCTGACATGCAACAACAGTGGTCGGCAGTAGATAATTATCTCGTGGAAGCGTTAATTCCCAACGATCCGCTCCTCAGCCAGGTCCTGGAGAATAACCAGCGCGCCGGTCTTCCGGCGATCGACGTCGCCGCCAATCAGGGGCAGTTCCTGGCCCTGCTGGTGCGCATGACGGGCGCCAAACGCATCCTGGAGATCGGCACGCTCGGCGGCTACAGCACTATCTGGATGGCCCGGGAGTTGCCCGCCGATGGTGAATTGCTCACCCTGGAGGCCGACGCGCATCATGCCGCCGTCGCGCGCGAGAACCTCCGTCTGGCGGGCGTGGACGATCGCGTTGCGGTGCTGGAAGGCCCGGCGCTGACCAGCCTCGAAAAACTGGGCGATCGCCCGCCGTTCGATCTCATTTTTATCGACGCGGATAAGCCGAATAACCCCAACTATCTGCGCTGGGCGTTGCGCTATTCCCGCCCGGGGACAGTGATTGTGGGCGATAACGTAGTGCGCGACGGCGAAGTGACGAACCCGGATAGCGCGGACGACCGGGTGCAGGGGGTCAGAGCGTTTATCGACATGATGGGCAGCGACCCACGGCTAACGGTCACGGCCCTGCAAACGGTGGGCAGCAAAGGCTGGGACGGGTTCACCCTCGCGTGGGTGAACGCCTGACGTGACTCGCTGACCCCGGCAGCCCGCGCCACCGGGGTCAGTGACGGCTTAGGCCGCGATCTGCTCCATCGCCTGCAGCACCCGCTTATCGGAAATCGGATACGGCGTGCCGAGCTGCTGGGCGAACAGGCTGACGCGCAGCTCTTCAATCATCCAGCGGATCTCCTGCACATCGTCATCCTGACGGCGCTGAGGCGGTAGCTTATTCAACCACTGCTGCCACCTCTGCTGGAGGCTCTCCACTTTGAGCATCTGCGCGCGATCGCGGTGCGGATCGATCGCCATTTTCTCCAGCCGCTTTTCAATCGCCTGCAGATAGCGCAGCGTATCACCCAGGCGGCGGAAGCCGTTGCCGGTGACGAAGCCGCGATACACCAGACCGCTCATCTGCGATTTGATATCCGACAGCCCCAGCGCCATGGTCATATCCACGCGGCCTTTCAGGCGTTTATTGATGTTAAACACCGCGGTCAGAGTCTGCTCAACCTGTTTGGCGATTTCCACCACCGTCTCGTTGAGTTCAGCGCGCACCTTTTCATGCAGCGCGGCAAAGCCCTCTTCGGTCCATACCGGCCCGCCCGCTTCGTCAATCAGCTTATCCACGCCGCAGGAGATACAGTCATCGATCAGATCCAGCACTTTGCCGTAGGGGTTGAAATAGAGCCCCAGCTTGGCTTTATTCGGCAGCTTCTCGTGCAGGTATTTAATCGGCGACGGGATATTCAGCAGCAGCAGGCGGCGCAGGCCGCGCCACATCTCCTGCTGCTGCTCGAGCGGATTATCAAACAGCTTGATCGCCACGCTGTCGCGTTCGTCCACCAGCGCCGGCCAGGCCTTAACTTTATAGTTGCCGCGCTTCTGCTCGTAGCTCTCCGGTAGCCGGCCAAAGCTCCAGATATGCAGTCCGCTCTGCTCGATACCGTCATCGGCGACCGCGGACAGCGTCTCCTGTACCTTGCCTTTCAGGGCATCTTTCAGATCCTGCAGCGAGCGCCCTTCATGTAGCTTCTTGTTTTTGTCGTCCACCACCCGGAAAGTGATTTTCAGGTGATCGGGCACCTGCTCCCACTGCCAGGCCTCGCGGTCGATAGTCACACCGGTCATCCGCCGCAGTTCGCGCTCCAGAGAATCCAGCAGCGGCAGCTCCAGCGGCGTCGCGCGGCCTAAAAACGCCTCCGCGTAGTTCGGCGCAGGAACGATGTTACGCCGTACCGGCTTCGGCAGCGATTTAATCAGGGCGATAATTAGCTCACGGCGCAGCCCCGGGATCTGCCACTCAAATCCGGCTTCTTCCACCTGATTGAGCAGCGGCAGCGGAATATGCACCGTTACGCCGTCGGCGTCGGCGCCCGGTTCAAACTGATAGGTGAGACGCAGCTTCAGGTTGCCCTGGTGCCAGAAGTTCGGATAGTCGAGCTTGCTGACCTGCTCCGCGCCTTCCTTAATCAGCATGCTCTTTTCAAAGTTGAGCAGATCCGGCGTCTCGCGGCTGGCCTGCTTCCACCATTTATCGAAGTGGCGCGCGGAGATGACGTCATGGCTGATGCGCTGGTCGTAGAACTCAAACAGCGTTTCGTCATCGACGAGAATGTCGCGGCGGCGCGATTTATGCTCCAGCTCTTCAATCTCGTTACGCAGCTTGAGGTTTTCGCGGAAGAAGGCGTGGCGAGTCTGCCAGTCGCCCTCCACCAGCGCGTGGCGGATAAACAGTTCGCGGCACAGCGCCGGGTCAATCTGGCTGTAGTTGACCTTGCGGGCCGCGACAATCGGCAGGCCGTAAACGGTCACCTTCTCCGTCGCCATCACCGCGCCCTGCCCGCGCTCCCAGTGGGGTTCGCTGTACGAGCGTTTGATCAGATGCTGCGCCACCGGCTCGACCCACTCCGGCTCAATGCGCGCGGCGATGCGCCCCCACAGGCGGCTGGTTTCCACCAGTTCGGCGACCATCGTCCATTTCGGCGGCTTTTTGAACAACCCGGAGCCGGGGAAGATGGAGAAGCGAGCGTTACGCGCGCCGGTAAACTCCTGCTTGTCGGCGTCTTTCATACCGATGTGCGACAGCAGGCCGGTCAGCAGCGCGGTGTGAATTTCGCGATACTCCGCCGGCTCGCTGTTCACCGACAGGCCGAGCTCTTTGACCACCTGACGCAGCTGAGTGTAGATATCCTGCCACTCGCGCACGCGCAGGTAGTTGAGAAAATCGACCCGGCACTGGCGGCGGAACTGGTTCGAGGAGAGCGCTTTTTGCTGCTCGCCAAGGTAGTTCCACAAATTCACAAAGGCAAGGAAGTCGGACTCTTTATCGTGGAAACGACGATGCTTCTCGTCAGAGGCCTGCTGCTTGTCCATCGGCCGCTCGCGCGGATCCTGAATCGAGAGCGCCGAGGTGATGATCATCGCCTCGCGCACGCAGCCGTGTTTTTGCGCCTCCAGTACCATCCGCGCCAGACGCGGGTCAACCGGCAGCTGGCTGAGCTGGCGGCCCATCGGTGTCAGCTTATAGGCGGTCTGCTGTTCGTCGGTGGTAATCGCCCCCAGTTCCTCCAGCAGGCGTACGCCGTCCTGAATATTGCGCTTATCCGGCGCTTCAACAAACGGGAACGCGGCAATATCGCCCAGGCCCAGCGCGGTCATTTGCAGAATAACCGACGCCAGGTTGGTGCGCAGAATTTCAGGGTCGGTAAACGCCGGGCGCGACAGGAAGTCGTCTTCCGAATAGAGACGAATACAGATCCCTTCGGAGACGCGGCCGCAGCGGCCCTTACGCTGGTTAGCCGACGCCTGGGAAACCGGCTCAATAGGCAGGCGCTGTACTTTAGTCCGGAAGCTATAGCGGCTGATACGCGCGGTACCGGGATCGATAACGTACTTGATGCCCGGCACGGTCAGCGAGGTTTCCGCGACGTTGGTGGCCAGCACGATCCGCCGCCCGCTGTGGGCCTGGAATACGCGGTTCTGCTCACTGTTGGACAACCGCGCGTACAGCGGCAGCACTTCGGTATGGCGCAGATTCAGCTTATTGAGCGCATCGGCGGTATCGCGGATTTCGCGCTCGCCGCTCATAAAAATAAGGATATCGCCGGGGCTTTCGCGCCCGAGTTCATCAACGGCGTCAAATATCGCCTGCAGCTGATCGCGCTCGGTGTCGTCGGCGTCTTCCACTATCGGGCGATAGCGCACTTCTACCGGGTAGGTGCGCCCGGACACTTCGATAATCGGCGCGTTGTTAAAGTGGCGCGAGAAGCGTTCCGGGTCGATGGTCGCCGAGGTGATAATAATTTTCAGATCCGGGCGACGGGGCAGCAGTTCCCGCAAATAGCCAAGCAGGAAGTCGATGTTGAGGCTGCGTTCGTGCGCTTCATCGATAATAATGGTGTCGTACTGCATCAGCAGCCGGTCCTGCTGGATTTCCGCCAGCAGAATACCGTCGGTCATCAGCTTAACCATGGTGTTATCGCTGACGTGATCGCTAAAGCGGACTTTATAGCCGATGCAGCCGCCCGGTTCCGTTTGTAGCTCTTCGGCAATACGGTTGGCGACGGTACGCGCGGCCAGACGACGCGGCTGGGTATGGCCGATTAACCCTTTAACGCCGCGCCCCAGCTCCATACAAATTTTTGGCAACTGGGTGGTTTTCCCCGAACCGGTCTCCCCCGCCACAATCACCACCTGGTGGTCGCGCACGGCGTCGAGGATCTCCTGCTTTTTCTGGCTGACCGGCAGGTTTTCCGGGTAGGTTATCGCCGGTCGAGCGGCTTCGCGCAGCAGGACTCTCCCTGCCGCCTGTTCAATTTCTTGCGCCATCTCCTGAAGGATGGCCTGCTGGGCATCAGGATTTTTAACCTTCTTCACGCCGTGCAGGCGACGGGCGAAGCGCGACTTATCGCGCAGCATCAGGCCATCAAGCCGTGTAACGAGCTGAGAGAAGGTTATTTTTTGTTGTTCTGTCATAGCGTTATCGGGCAGCGCACTGCCGGGAAAAATCTCTTTTGATGTATTGCGTTAGAGTACCACATCCGCGCAATTCGTGCCTTGTTCAAAAAAACTGAATACAGAGTTCGATTTATTGCGCTTTCTCTGTGACATGATTGTGAATACAGTGTCATCAAGCACCAGGGCACAGGCCCGTCAATCACATTAAAAAAGGAAACACCCATGAGCAAAGTATTAGTTCTGAAATCCAGTATTCTGGCAGGGTACTCGCAATCTGGTCAGCTGTCCGACTATTTTGTTGAACAATGGCGTGAAAAGCACGCGCAAGACGTTATCACCGTGCGCGACCTGGCTGCAAACCCAATCCCGGTACTGGACGGGGAACTGGTTGGCGCTCTGCGTCCGAGCGATGCGCCGCTGACGCCGCGTCAGCAGGAAGCGCTGGCGCTGTCCGACGAACTGATCGCTGAACTGCAGGCGAACGATGTGATTGTTATCGCGGCGCCGATGTACAACTTCAACATCCCGACCCAGCTGAAAAACTACTTCGACCTGGTGGCGCGCGCTGGCGTGACCTTCCGCTACACCGAGAAAGGGCCGGAAGGTCTGGTGAAAGGTAAACGCGCGGTCGTCGTCACCAGCCGCGGCGGTATCCATAAAGATACCCCGACTGACCTGGTAACGCCGTACCTGTCTACTTTCCTTGGCTTTATCGGCATCACCGACGTGAACTTCGTGTTCGCTGAAGGCATCGCCTACGGCCCGGAAGTTGCAGCGAAAGCGCAGACCGATGCGAAAGCCGCTATCGACAGCGTTGTTGCCGCATAAGATTTGCCTCCTCCCGCCCCGGCGGGAGGAGTGTTTCACTTTTTCTCGTAGCGCAAATACCCCACCACGCCACCGCCGCCGTCTTTTGGATGATTCACGCCGTCGTTGACCTCCACGCAGGGAAAGTCAAAAGGCGACACGCCGTCAATGCAGGCCACATTCACGCCATACTGCTGCGGGTTTGAACGCCGTTGATGAAAAGTATAGATCCCACACACTGAGCAGAAAAAGTGCACGGCTTGACCGGTATTAAAACGATACTCCGTGAGCTTATCCCGTCCGCGGATAACATCGATTCCTGAAAGCGGCGCGGAGACCGCGACCGCCCCACGCATCCGGCAATATGAACAGTTACAGCGGCGAACGGTGTTGAAGCCATCGCTAAGCTCAACGGTAAACGCCACCGCGCCGCAGTGGCACTGAGCGGATAATTTCTCTGCCATGATTTTCCCCCTCAGGATGAAGATTTCGGCCGTAAATTCTCATCAAACGCCAGCCGCTTTCTGTCCGGCTCTGCTTCTTTGAGCGGTTCCACCTGATGCAGCGTCTGTTTGCAGCGCTCCACCAGCACCTGATACTCGCGTGTCCCCTGCTTCTTCCAGGCCAGCTCCTGTTCGCTTAATGTACGAATGGCTTTCGCCGGACTGCCGACAATCAGATGGTTGGCGGGCATTTCGGCGTTGGCTTTGACAAAGGCCGAAGCGCCGACGATGCTGTTTTCACCAATGCTGGCCCCGTCGATGATCACCGCGCTCATGCCCACCAGCGCGTTGCGCCCGATGGTGCAGCCGTGCAGAATCGCGCCGTGGCCGATATGCCCCTCTTCTTCCACGACCGTATCCTGGCCGGGAAAGCCGTGCATCACGCAATTATCCTGGATGTTGGCGCCATCTTTCACCACGATGCGGCCAAAATCGCCGCGCAGGCTGGCGTTAGGGCCAACGTAGACCCCTTTGCCGAGGATCACGTCGCCAATCAGCACCGCGGTGGGATGAACGTAGCTCTCATCCGGTACCACCGGCGTCATACCGTCAATTTGATAAATGGGCATAGCCTCTCCTTATACGCCTGCGAGTCCGCCAAAGCGCTGGAAATAGAGCGGTCCCGGCGCGGGAAGTTCCCCCACCGAGCTTTCGCCCTTCTCGCCGACAAACGCCAGCGCGCCGGGGGCAACGCGTTGATAAATATTGATGCACAGCTGGCGCGCGGTTTGCCCGGCCCAGTGCGCGGGGAGCAGCTCTTCGGGCAGCAGCGGGTCTTTCAGTACCACCCGGCGATAGAAGTGAATCAGTAGGAGTTGAATCTGGAAACTGCGTTCGGGCGTCAGCTCCGCGGGCTCGCAGTCGCGAAGCAGCGGCAGCAGCGGTCGAAACAGGGTGATAAATGTTTCATACATCGCGTTCTGATCGGTAAGATGCCAGCACTCTTCAACGCGAGCGCGCAGCGCCGCCCGGGAGAGCGCCAGCGGGGAATGCGCTTCGAAACAGATAACGTTTTCCGCCACGCCCGCTTCGTGCAGCAGAGACTGTACGTCCGCCAGCTTTTGCGACGGCGAAGCCAGCAGGCTCGGCGCCAGCGCGCCAAATCCCTGCCACAGCAGCTGTTTTTTGACTTCCGCCAGGGTGCTTTTTTCCAGCCCTTCCGACAGCAGCAGCAGCCAGGTGCCATCCCACTCCGGCGCGCTGGCGCGATAGATTTTATGCTCCGCCCGGCGGGTCAGACGCAGGCCTTTGTCGCTGAGGCGGTAGAAGCTGCGGCGACCAATGCGCACCACATCGAGCCACTCTTCTTTATTCAGGCGGAACAGCGCGGTACGCACGAATCGTTCGCCGAATCCAAGCCCTTCCAGCAGCGCCGCCACGCTGCCAAGCCAGACCTCTCCGCCGCGCTGGAGCAAGGCGTCGCCGTATAAAGAAGCAATAAGCGAGGTCCCGCTGATGGGCATCGCGGTGACGGCCTGCTGAATAAAGGTGTCGAGTTTACTCATCTGATTCATTCTGTTGTGATTTTTATCCTTTTTGAATCATAGCACAGGAAATCCCGGAGGCGGTGCTGGCGCACCTGTCCGGGCTACCGGCCCGCAGACGACGGTGAACACGTAGCCCGGCTAAGCGCAGCGCGAGCCGGGAAGAGGCCGAGCTGGTACATCAACCCCGGCACACTCCCCGGGTCGCGGCGTAAACGCCTTACCCGGGCTGCGGGAGTTGTGTCGTCGGGTAGCCCGGACAGGCGCAATGCGCCGCCTCCGGGAGAACACGTTATCCGTTAGCGGCAGCCTTGCGCAGGTCGAACACGCGGCAGGCCTTACCCTCGGAGCGCGGAATGCTGCCGCAGTTAACAATGCTGATATCGGTCGAAATCCCCACCATCGATTTGATCCGGTGGCGCAACTGATGACAAATCTGACAGCGCTGCTCGTGGTTCAGCGCCAGACCGCTCTCTTTTAGCTCCACGCGCACCGAAAGTGAATCAAGATGGCCCCGGCGGTTAACCTCCAGCTGATAGTGCGGCGCCAGATGTTCGAACTTGAGGATCTCCTCCTCTAGCTGCGATGGGAAAACGTTCACGCCGCGGATAATCAGCATATCGTCGCTGCGCCCGCTGATGCGATCCATCCGGCGCATCGTGCGGGCAGTACCCGGCAGCAGACGGGTCAGGTCGCGGGTGCGGTAGCGGATCACCGGTAGCGCTTCTTTGGTCAGGGTGGTGAACAGCAGCTCGCCGTGTTCACCGTCCGTCAGCGGCGTGCCGTTGTCCGGATTCACCACTTCAGGGTAGAAGTGATCTTCCCAAATCGTCGGACCGTCGGCGGTTTCCAGGCACTCCATCGCCACCCCCGGCCCCATCACCTCCGACAGGCCGTAGATATCCAGCGCCGAAATCCCCAGCCGACGCTCGATTTCCGTACGCATCGCGCGGGTCCACGGCTCCGCGCCGAACACTCCCACCCGCAGGGAGCAGCCGCTGGCGTCGCCGCCCATCTGGCGCTCCAGCTCTTCAATCAGGTTCAGGCAGTAGGACGGCGTCACCATAATCATATCCGGCTTAAAATCGCGGATCAGCTGGGCCTGCTTTTCGGTCTGGCCGCCGGACATCGGTATCACCGTCGCGCCTAAACGCTCCGCGCCGTAGTGGGCGCCCAGTCCGCCGGTAAACAGGCCATAGCCGTAGGCGACATGGATTTTGTCTTTCGCCGTGCCGCCCGCCGCGCGCAGGGAGCGGGCGACAATATTGGCCCAGTTATCAATATCGTTTTGCGTATAGCCCACCACCGTCGGCTTGCCGGTAGTCCCCGAGGACGCGTGGATGCGCACCACCTGCTCCATCGGCACCGCAAAGGTATCAAAGGGGTAGTTGTCGCGCAGATCCTGCTTGGTGGTGCAGGGAAACTTGCTCAGATCGCTCAGTTCGTGGAAATCGTCAGGATGAACGCCCGCCGCGTCGAATTTACGGCGATACATCGGCACATTGTCGTAGGCGTGCTTCAGGGTCCACTTCAGACGCTGGGTTTGCAGGGCCTGCAGCTCGTCGCGCGATGCGCTTTCAATCGGGTCTAATTGCGTTATCGTTGTCATTTTGTAGGGTACTCGCAGGTAGATTCGCTCACACTCGCTCAAGGATCATGGCAATGCCCTGACCCACGCCAATACACATCGTACACAGCGCATAGCGCCCGCTGCGGCGCTGCAGCTCCAGGCTGGCGCTCAATGCCAGCCGGGCGCCGCTCATCCCCAACGGATGGCCTAAGGCGATGGCGCCGCCGTTGGGGTTAACATGCGGGGCGTCATCCGCCAGCCCCAGCTGTCTGAGCACGCCCAGCGCCTGGGCGGCGAAGGCTTCATTCAGCTCAATCAGATCCATATCGTTTATGCTCAGTCCGGCGCGCTCCAGCACTTTACGTACCGCCGGCACCGGCCCGAGTCCCATCAGCTTCGGCTCGACGCCCGCCGTCGCCATGGCCACAATACGCGCCCGCGGCGTTAGCCCCTGGGCGATGGCCTGCTGCGAGCTGGCGATAATCAGCGCCGCGGCGCCGTCGTTGACGCCGGAGGCGTTTCCCGCGGTCACCACGCCCCCTTTGCGGAACGGCGTTTTCAGCCGCGAAAGCTGTTCAAGGGTGGTCTCCGCCCGCGGATGCTCGTCCTCATACACGGTGCTCACCGCCCCCTTGCCGCCGATAATCGGTACCGGCACGATCTCCTGCGCCAGAATGCCGTCGCGCTGGGCCCGGGCCGTACGCTGCTGGCTGCGGTACGCAAAAGCGTCCTGATCGGCGCGGCTGATATTTAACAATTCAGCTACATTCTCCGCCGTTTCCGGCATGCTGTCAGTGCCAAATCGCTGCTGCATGAGCGGGTTCACAAAACGCCAGCCGATAGTGGTATCAAACAGCTCGGCCTGGCGCTGATACGCGGCGCTGGCTTTGCCCATCACAAACGGCGCGCGCGACATCGACTCGACGCCGCCGGCGATCATCAGATCCGCCTCTCCGGCTTTGATGGCGCGGGCGGCGAAGCCGATAGCGTCGAGACCGGAGCCGCACAGGCGGTTAACGGTAGTGCCGGGTACGGTGTGCGGATAGCCCGCCAGCAGCGTCGCCATATGGGCCACGTTACGGTTGTCTTCGCCGGCCTGGTTGGCGCAGCCGAGAATTACATCGTCAATTGATGCCGGATCGAACTTCGGGTTACGGCTCAGCAGCTCGCGCAACGGGATAGCGGCCAGGTCGTCAGCGCGCATGCTGGCCAGCGCCCCGCCGTAGCGGCCAATCGGCGTGCGGATCCCGTCACAAATAAAGGCGTCGCGCATCAGACTTCTCCTGTGATTGTGCCGCCGATGCGGTGCGATTTACCGCGAAACAGGGCGACCACTTTTTGCTGTTGGTTAACGATCTCAATGTCATAGACCCCGGTCAGTTTGCCCTGCTGCTTGACCCTCGCCGTGGCGGTCAGCAGCTCGCCGACAAAGGCCGGACGGAGAAAATCGATGCTCGCCGCCGAGGCGACCGCCGCCAGCCCCTGGCTGTTGCAGGCGTAAGCGAAGGCGGTATCGGCGAGCGAAAACAGCTGTCCACCGTGGCAGGAGTGGTGGCCGTTGAGCATGTTCGGGGTGACCGCCATGGTCATCTGCGCGTAGCCGTCATCCATCTCGATAATCTTGATCCCCAGCGCTTGCGCACAGTTATCGTTCTCATACATCGCGCGGGCGTTGCGCCAGGCTTCATTGCTCATGATGTTTCTCCATCAGCGCCTTCTGACGCAGCAGGGAGCAGGGGCGATAGCGCTCTTCACCATAGTGCCGCTGCAGGTTTTCCAGCAGGCGCAGCACCCGGCCCCAGCCAAGTGACTCTCCCCACGCCAGCGGGCCGCGCGGGTAGTTAACGCCCAGGCGCATGGCGGTATCGATATCCTCCGCGCTGGCGACCCCTTTTTGCAGCGCGTCCAGCGCTTCGTTAACCAGCATCGCCACCGTACGCCACACCAGCAGGCCGGGATAGTCAGCGATCTGCAGCACTTTTTTGCCCTGCTGTTGAAAATAGAAAGTTGCTTTATCGGTCGCCGCCTGTGACGTGGTTTCCGCGCTGGCCAGCACCACCGTATCACCCGCGCTGTGGTCGTAGACCACTACCGGTCGGCCGTGCTGAAGGCTTAACGCCAGGGCGGTTTCACCGGTCGTTTCCAGCAGCAATATCTCGTCCAACTCAGTGACAACGTCATGTTTTATGCGTTTTGCTGCGCGTTCTGCTGATACGGCGGCCAGCGCCCGCTCGGGTTGGGCCTCAGCAGGCCAGCGGTAGACCCCCTGCCCGCTCTTTTTCCCCAACCGCCCAGCCAGAGCCAGCTCCTGCTGCAGCAGCGACGGTTGATAGCGACGGTCCTGCCAGCAGGCGTTAAACACCGAACAGGTCACCGCAAAGTTGACGTCCTGACCTATCAGGTCGGTCAACGCCAGCGGGCCCATGGGGAAACCGCCGCCGTCGCGCAGGGCGGCGTCAATCACTTCAGGCGCGGCGACCTGCTCTTCCAGCGCTCGCCACGCTTCGGCGTAAAAAGGCCGCGCCACGCGGTTGACGATAAAACCGGGCGTTGAGCGGCAGCGAACCGGCTGTTTTCCCCAGTCGCTAACCCACTGACAAAGCTGTTCGACGACTTCCGTCGAGGTGGCCAGGCCGCTGACCACTTCCACCAGCTTCATCACCGGGGCCGGGTTAAAGAAGTGCAGCCCGGCGACCCGCTCCGGGTGTTTTATCCCGGCGGCGATGGCGGTGATCGATATCGACGAGGTGTTGCTAACCAGCAACGTCGACGGGGAGCAGATCGCCGCCAGCTGTTCGAACAGCGCCTTTTTGACCTCCAGACGTTCGGAGGCCGCTTCGATAACCAGCTGCGCGTCAGCCAGGTTGCTCAGCTCCGCCGCGGGAACCAGACGCACCAGCAGCGCATCGGCCTGTTCCGTCGCCAGCTTGCCGCGGCTGACGCGGGAGGCCAGCCGCTGGCGAATCCCGTCGATGGCGCGAACCACCGCCTCAGGGGCGATGTCGAAAATCAGTACCGGATGCCCGGCGGCGGCGGCCACTTCGGCAATCCCGGCGCCCATGGTGCCGCTGCCTATCACCGCAACGGTAGGTAACGTTTTGCTCATCGGCTATTTCCCGCTGAATTGAGGTGGACGCTTCGCGAGGAAGGCGCTGACGCCTTCGCGATAGTCGGCGCTGCGTCCGGCCAGGCGCTGATAATCGCGCTCAAGATCGAGCTGCTGATCCAGGGTCTGGGTTTCCGCAAGCTGAAGCGCCTTCTTAATCAGACCGAGGCCATAGGTCGGCTGGGCGGCCAGGTGCCGCGCCAGCGCCAGGCCGGTATCTTTCAGCTCGGCATCGTCCACCACCTGCCAGATCATCCCCCACTGCGCGGCCTGCTCTGCGCTCAGGCTATCGCCCAGCAGCGCCAGCCCCATCGCCCTCGCTCGACCCGCCACCCGCGGCAGAAACCAGCTGCCGCCGCAGTCAGGCACCAGGCCGAGCTTGCTGAACGCCATGACGAACTTCGCCGAACGCGCCGCCAGAACGATATCGCAGCCCAGCGCCAGCGTGGCCCCCGCTCCCGCCGCGACGCCGTTTACCGCGCAAATCACTGGTTTCGGCAGCGCCGCCAGACGGCGCACCAGCGGGTTATAGAAACGCTCAACCGACAGGCCGAGATCCGGCGCAGGACCGCTGGGGTCGACGTTGCGGTCATTTAAATCCTGCCCGGCGCAAAAGCCGCGCCCGGCGCCGGTCAGCAGTAAACAGCGCACATCGTCATCACGTTCCGCCTGCTTCAGGCACGCCGCCAGCTGCTGGTGCATCAGGTCGTTAAAACTGTTCAGGCGGTCCGGGCGATTAAGGGTAATCGTCATCACGCCCTGTTCCACTTCGCTGAGAATGAAAGCTTCCACGATTAGCGTCCTTTAAATTCCGCAGTACGTTTATGTAAAAAGGCGTCAATACCTTCGCGGCGATCTTCGGTCGCGCTCAGTAAGGTAAACAGCTGACGCTCCTGCTGAAGCCCGGCCTGCAGACTCACCTCCTGCGACAGCCGCAAGGACTGTTTAGCCGCGCGCAGCGCCAGCGGCGAGTGGCGAGCCACGGTTGCCGCCAGGCTAAGCGCGTATTCATCGGTAAGCGCTGGCGGATACACCTCGCTCACCAGCCCCGCCCGCAGCGCCTGATGGGCATCGATGCTTTCGCCGCTCAAGACCATCCGGCTGGCCAGCGCCTTACCGACGCTGCGGATCAGGCGCTGGGTGCCGCCCGCGCCCGGCATCATGCCGAGGGTGATTTCCGGCAGGCCGAAGCGGGCGTTATCGCCGGCGACAATCAGATCGCAGATCAGCGCCAGCTCGCATCCGGCGCCGAGGGCATAGCCGTTAACCGAAGCGATCAGCGGTTTGCTGAAGGCGTCGATACGCGCCCACAGCCGCGGGCGAATATCATCGAGCGTGGCGGGCAGATCGTTTTCCGCCATTTCGTTCAGGTCGGCCCCTGCGGCAAAGAAGCGTTCGTTACCGCTGATGACGCAGACGCCAACCGTCGGGTCCAGCGCCGCCGCGTCGAGCACATCGGCGATCTGCATCAGCAGCGCGTTATTGAGCGCGTTGCGCGCCTGCGGGCGATTGAGCGTCAGCTGCAGTACGCGCGCGTGGCGGGCAATAAACAGTTCACTCATGCCATCCCCCGCGCGTCGAAGTCGACGATCACATCGCCGCTGGTGGGGAGCGCCTGGCAGCTCAGCACGTAGCCTGCCGCCACTTCGTCGGCTTCAAGGCTGTAGTTCGCGGCCATCGCCACCTCGCCGCGCAGCACTTTGCATTTACAGGTGGCGCAGACGCCGCCCTTGCAGGCAAACGGCAGGTCCGCCCCCTGGCGTAGCGCGGCGTCAAGAATGCTGTCGTCCTCGGCGCTCAGGGCTATGGTGCGGTCGCGGCCATCCTGACGAATCGTGACCGAGCGGCCCTCCGCCTGTACGCCGGCAGCCCGCCTGGCGCCGCTGCCCGGCGTATTGAAACGTTCCAGATGGATGGCTTTCGCCGGGACGCCCAGCTCGCGCAGGGTCATTTCCGCTTCATCCATCATCGCCGCCGGGCCGCAAATAAAGGCATGGTCAAAGCGGCTGAAGTCCAGCAGATGGCCGGCCAGTTCGCGCAGCTTGTCGCCATCGATGCGCCCCTGCAGCAGGTCGCTGTCCATCGCCTCCTGGCTGAACAGATGCACCACCTGCAGGCGCTGCGGATAGCGGTCTTTCAGGTCGGCCAGCGCCTGGCGGAACATCATGCTGTGGCTGCTGCGGTTGCCGTAAATCAGCGTGAAGCGGCTGTCGGTTTCGCAGGCGAGAGTGGCGTCAACGATCGCCATCATCGGCGTAATCCCGGAGCCGGCGGCAATCGCCAGGTAGTCGGCCCGACGCCCGGCCCGCGGCTGGTAGCCAAAGTGGCCCTGCGGCACCATCACCTCCAGCGCCATCCCCGGTTGAATGTCGCTCTGGGCATAGCGCGAGAAGCGCCCGCCGTCGATAGCTTTAACCGCCACGCTGATTTCACCCGGCGCGCGGCTGCGGCAAATGGAGTAGCAGCGCCTAAGCTCTTCGCCGCCGAGGCGGGCCTTCAGCGTCAGATGCTGGCCCGGACGAAAGGCATAGGCGTCGCGCAGCGCGTCGGGTATGGCAAAGGTGATGGTGACCGCGTCGCGGGTTTCCGGTTCCACTTTCGCCACGGTAAGCGAATGAAATGTCGTCATCGCAACCTCAAATACATTTAAAGTAATCAAAGGGTTCCCGGCAGCTGTCGCAGCGATACAGCGCTTTGCAGGCCGTGGAACCGAATTCGCTAATTAGCGAGGTGTGGCGGCTACCGCAGCGCGGGCACACCACCTCGTCTGGCATATGGGCATGGCAGGCATGATCCTGCGGCGGACTGATGCCGTACTGGCGCAGACGTTCGCGGGCCTCCGGCCCCATCCAGTCGGTGGTCCACGGCGGGTCAAGCTGCAGCACGATATGCACCGGCGCGAAGCCGTTTGCCGTCATCACCGCGCGGATCTCCCCCAGCAGATGTTCGGTGGCCGGGCAGCCGGAGTAGGTTGGCGTGAAGCCAATGACCCACCCCTCGCCGCGGCGCTCCACGCTGCGCACCATGCCGAGGTCGGTAATGGTCAGCACCGGGACTTCCGGGTCGGGAATCGCGCTTAACACGCCCCACACCGCGTGGATCTCCGGAGGAGCGATATCAACCAGACGTTGCATAATCCCCTCCTGCTACCAACGCTGACCGGGATAGGCGCGCTGTAAATACTGCATCTCCGCCAGCAGCGGCCCGAGATGCTCGCTGTGCAGCCCCTGCTTGCCGCCGTGGCGAAACGGCGCTTCCTCGGGGATCTGCAAACCGGCATCGCTCAGCGCGGCGCGGACCGTCGCCTGCCATTCAGCCTGCAACTCGCGCGGGTCGACGGCGATGCCCTGCGCGCTTAGCTCAATCTCCAGCGCATCGGCCTGGAACAGCTCGCCGGTAAAGCGCCACAGGTTATCGACCGCGTCCTGCATTCTCTGCGCGGAAAGCGCCGTGCCGTTGCCGAGGCGTTCCAGCCAGCCGCGGCTAAAGCGCTGATGGTAGCGCACCTCTTTCAGCGCCTTGGCGGCGATGGCGGCGAGCTGCGTATCGCGACTGCTGACCAGGCGGCCATAGAGCGCCACGTGCCAGACATCGATAAAAAACTGGCGAGCAAGAGTGTCGGCAAAGTTGCCGTTTGGCTGCTCCGCCAGCAGTAAATTGCAAAACTGGCGTTCGTTGCGGCCAAAGGCCAGAGTGTCTTCATCGCCGCTGCCGGCCAGTTCGGCGGCGTAGCTAAGAAAATTGCGCACCTGCCCCAGCAGGTCGAGGCCGATATTGGCCAGCGCCAGATCGATCTCCAGCTCCGGCGCGTGGCCGCACCACTCGCCCAGACGCTGGGCCAGCACCAGGCCGTTATCGCCAAGGCGCAGGGCATAAGCTGCAACGGGGTTGTCGTTGTTCATCGCCGCCTCACATATGTTCCATGCCGTCGGGCACGGTGTAGAAGGTCGGATGGCGGTAGATTTTGCTCTCCGCCGGATCGAAAAATTCACCGCGCTCTTCAGGCTGCGAGGCGACAATTTCGCGGGCCTTCACCACCCAGATTGAGCAGCCTTCGCTGCGGCGGGTATAGGCATCGCGGGCGTTTTCCAGCGCCATCTGATCATCGGCGGCGTGCAGGCTGCCGACGTGGCGGTGCGACAGCCCCTGCTTGCTGCGAACGAACACTTCATATAACGGCCAGTCGTTTTTGCTCATCTTCCTTCTCCTTACGCGGCGTCGCGGGCCTGTTGTTTTTGCGCGTGCGCCAGCGCGGCTTCCCGCACCCACGCGCCCTCTTCCCATGCCTTGCGTTTAGCGGCCAGGCGTTCGTGGTTGCAGATCCCGCGCCCGGCGATCGTCTCGTTAAATTCCTGCCAGTCGATGGCGCCAAAGCGGTAGTGGCCGGTGGTTTCATCCAGCCGCAGATCCGGGTCCGGCACGGTCATGCCGAGGATCTCCACCTGCGGAATGGTGTTATCAACAAAGCGCTGGCGCAGTTCGTCGTTCGAGTGGAGCTTGATTTTCCACGCCATGCTGCGGGCGCTGTTTGGCGAGTTATCGTCGTTTGGACCGAACATCATCAGCGCCGGCCACCAGAAGCGGTTGATGGCGTCCTGCAGCATCTGCCGCTGCGCGTCGCTGCCCTGCGCCAGCGCCATGCAGGCTTCAAACCCCTGACGCTGGTGAAAGCTCTCCTCTTTGCAGATCTTGACCATGGCCCGGGCGTAGGGTCCGTAGGAGGTCCGGCACAGCGCCACCTGATTGACGATGGCCGCGCCGTCCACCAGCCAGCCGATCACGCCGATATCCGCCCAGCTCAGGGTCGGGTAGTTGAAAATGGAGGAGTACTTCATCTTGCCGTCGAGCATTTTCTGATACAGGTCTTCGCGGGCGCAGCCGAGGGTTTCCGCCGCGCTGTAGAGGTACAGACCATGCCCGGCTTCATCCTGCACTTTCGCCAGCAGAATCGCTTTGCGCCTAAGGGTCGGCGCGCGAGCGATCCAGTTGCCTTCCGGCAGCATGCCGACAATTTCCGAGTGCGCGTGCTGGCCTATCTGGCGGATCAGCGTTTTACGGTAGGCTTCCGGCATCCAGTCCAGCGGTTCGATGGCCGTCTCCTGTGCAATGCGCTGCTCAAAGCGTTGTTCTTCTGTCACGTCATCACCTTTATGATTCCAACAAATTCGGTTTAAATTAATTTATGAATCACTTTGTTTTATAAAAGTTACATTCAGGTTAAATAAAACCACAAATTTTGTTTGCCTTTTCTGTGACACCCACCGCAAAAGCTTTTGTAAAATGCATTAATAACAACAAATTAAGTAAATCGCGCAGATCGATAGCGATCGCATTGTTAATAAATTATTAAATTGGAACTTGATTTTTATGATTCATCAAAGAACTATCTATAGATATTTCACGTAACACATCTGGAGATGAACCATGCAGCAGTTAGCCAGCTACTTGTCCGGCACGTGGCAGACCGGCCGGGGCCACGCGCGCACCATCCATCATGCCATCAGCGGCGACGCGCTCTGGGAAGTCACCAGCGCGGGTCTGGATATGGCGCAGGCGCGGCGCTTCGCGATTGAGCGCGGCGGCAAAGCGCTACAGGCGATGACCTTTATTGAGCGCAGCGCGATGCTCAAAGCGGTCGCCAGACATCTGCTGGAACAGAAGGCGGCGCTGTACGCCATCTCCGCCGAAACCGGCGCCACCCGCAGCGATAGCTGGGTGGATATCGAAGGGGGCATTGGCACCCTTTTCACCTACGCCGGTCTCGGCAGCCGCGAACTGCCGGACGATACCCTGTGGCCCGAAGATGAGCTGATCCCGCTGTCAAAACAGGGAGGCTTCGCCGCCCGCCACGTTCTGACCTCGAAGTCCGGCGTGGCGGTGCATATCAACGCCTTTAACTTTCCCTGCTGGGGCATGCTAGAAAAACTGGCGCCAACCTGGCTTGCCGGCATGCCCGCCATCATCAAACCGGCTACCGCCACCGCGCAGCTGACGCAGGCGATGGTCAAAATGATTGTCGACAGCGGGCTGGTGCCGGAGGGCGCAATCAGCCTGATCTGCGGCGGCGCGGGCGATCTGCTCGACCATCTCGATAGCCAGGACGTTGTCACCTTTACCGGCTCGGCTCGTACCGGACAGCAGCTGCGGGTGCACCCCAACCTGGTCGCAAAGTCCATTCCCTTCACCATGGAAGCGGATTCGCTGAACTGCTGCGTGCTCGGTGACGACGTCACGCCTGAGCAGCCGGAGTTCGCGCTGTTCATTCGCGAAGTGGTACGAGAGATGACGGCGAAAGCCGGGCAAAAATGTACCGCCATCCGGCGGATTATCGTGCCGCAAGCGCAGGTGAAAGCGGTGAGCGATGCGCTGATTGCGCGTCTGCAAAACGTGGTGGTCGGCGACCCGGCGCAGGAAGGCGTAAAAATGGGCGCGCTGGTGAACTACGAGCAGCGTCAGGACGTACAGGATAATGTCAACCGTCTGGTAGCCGCCGGATGCGACGTGCTGCTGGGGGGCCAGGCCGATCTCCGCGCCGCCGGGGCCTTCTTCCCGCCAACGCTGCTGTTCTGCCCGCAGCCGGATGAAACCCCGGCGGTACACGCCATTGAAGCGTTTGGTCCCGTCGCAACCTTGATGCCCTATCAGAATATTGAGCACGCCATGAGCCTGGCGCGGGCCGGTGAAGGTAGCCTGGCCGGTACCCTGGTGACCGCTAGCGGCGAACTGGCGCGGGCGTTTATTCTCGGCGCCGCCCGCACCCACGGGCGTATTCAGATACTGAACGAATCCTCTTCCGCAGAATCGACCGGCCACGGCTCCCCGCTGCCGCAGCTGGTTCACGGCGGCCCGGGGCGCGCCGGCGGCGGCGAAGAGCTGGGCGGCCTGCGGGCGGTGAAGCACTATATGCAGCGCACCGCGATTCAGGGCAGCCCGACGATGCTCGCGGCAATTGGTCAGCAGTGGGTACGCGGCGCGGAGGTGGTGGAAGACCGCATTCACCCGTTCCGTAAATATTTCGAAGAGATCCAACCGGGCGACAGCCTGCTGACTCCGCGCCGCACGCTGACCGAGGCGGATATCGTCAACTTCGCCTGCCTGAGCGGCGATCACTTCTACGCCCATATGGATAAGATTGCCGCCGCGGAGTCGATTTTCGGCGAGCGCGTGGTGCACGGCTATTTCCTGATTTCCGCCGCTGCCGGGCTGTTTGTTGACGCCGGAGTCGGTCCGGTGATCGCCAACTACGGGATGGAAAATCTGCGCTTTATCGAGCCGGTGAAGCCGGGCGATACCATCCAGGTACGCCTGACCTGCAAGCGCAAAACGGTGAAACGCCAGCGCAGCGCGGAGGAGAAAGCGACCGGCGTCGTCGAGTGGGCGGTAGAGATTTTTAACCAGCACCAGCAGGCGGTAGCGCTCTACTCCATCCTGACTCTGGTGGCCCGCCAACAGGGGGATTTTGCGGGGTAAATGTTAGAAATTCGCCCATCTTTATCGCCATCTTCATGCCTCTGCGGAGGCATTTTTTATAACTGGCAAAACTGACAAACAACCTGGCAAAAGCAGGCAAACGCCTGGGCGCTGAGCGCTGTTAGGTTAAGGATACACAAGCCGACATTCGCAGCGGCACTGCACAACACAACAATAAGGTGAGGTCTCAATGGCGATTCTTTCCCCCCGCAAGACGGCTCTGGCGTTGGCTGTCGCCCTGTTTTGCGCCTGGCAAAGCCCGGCTTTCGCCCACGGCGGCGAAGCCCATATGGTCCCGATGGATAAAACCCTGCAGGATTTTGGCGCGGACGTTCAGTGGGATGACTACGCGCAGATGTTTACCCTGATTAAAGACGGCGCTTACGTGAAGGTAAAACCGGGGGCGAAAACGGCCATCGTCAATGGAAAAACCCTGGAGCTGCAGGTGCCGGTAGTGATGAAAGACGGCAAAGCGTGGGTTTCTGATACCTTTATCAACGACGTGTTTCAGTCCGGTCTTGACCAGACTTTCCAGGTGGAAAAACGCGCTCACCCGCTGAACTCGCTGTCAGCGGCGGAAATCAGCGCCGCGGTCGCCATCGTTAAAGCCGCGGCGGATTTCAAGCCCAATACCCGATTCACCGAGATCTCCCTGCGCGAGCCGGATAAAAAAGCGGTGTGGGATTTTGCCCTCAACGGCACGCCGGTCAACGCCCCGCGCGCCGCCGACGTGATCATGCTCGACGGCAAGCACGTTATTGAGGCGGTGGTGGATTTACAGAATAAAAAGGTCCTTTCATGGACGCCGATTAAAGACGCCCACGGCATGGTACTGCTGGATGATTTCGCCAGCGTGCAGAACATCATCAACGCCAGCAGCGAGTTTGCCGAAGTGTTGAAAAAACACGGCATCGACGACCCGAGCAAGGTGATTACCACCCCGCTGACCGTCGGCTACTTCGACGGTAAAGATGGCCTCAAGCAGGACGCGCGGCTGCTCAAAGTAGTGAGCTATCTTGACGTTGGCGACGGGAACTACTGGGCGCACCCGATTGAAAACCTGGTGGCGGTGGTCGACCTCGAGCAGAAGAAGATCATCAAAATCGAAGAGGGGCCGACGATCCCGGTGCCGATGGCGGCCCGCCCCTATGACGGCCGCGACCGCGTTGCGCCAACGGTGAAACCGCTGGAGATCATTGAGCCAGAGGGCAAAAACTACACCATCACCGGCGATATGATCCACTGGCGTAACTGGGATTTCCATCTGCGGATGAACTCCCGCGTCGGGCCGATTTTGTCTACCGTGACCTGGAACGACAACGGTAAAAAGCGCCAGGTGATGTATGAAGGATCGCTCGGCGGGATGATCGTCCCCTACGGCGACCCGGACGTGGGCTGGTATTTTAAAGCCTATCTGGATTCCGGCGACTACGGCATGGGCACCCTGACCTCGCCTATCGTCCGCGGGAAAGACGCGCCGTCCAACGCGGTGCTGCTGGATGAAACCATCGCCGACTATACTGGCACGCCAACCACTATCCCGCGCGCGATCGCCATCTTCGAACGCTACGCCGGGCCGGAGTATAAGCACCTGGAGATGGGCAAACCGAACGTCAGCACCGAGCGCCGCGAGCTGGTGGTGCGCTGGATCAGCACCGTCGGCAACTACGACTACATCTTTGACTGGGTATTTCACGAAAACGGCACCATCGGTATTGATGCCGGGGCGACCGGCATCGAAGCGGTCAAAGGCGTACAGGCGAAGACCATGCACGACCCGAGCGCCAAAGAGGATACCCGCTACGGCACGCTGATCGACCATAATATTGTCGGCACCACCCACCAGCATATCTACAACTTCCGCCTCGATCTTGACGTCGACGGCGAGAACAACACGCTGGTGGCCATGGACCCGGAAGTGAAGCCGAATACCGCCGGCGGCCCGCGCACCAGCACCATGCAGATCAATCAGTACACTATTGCTAGCGAGCAGAAAGCGGCGCAGAAATTTGATCCAGGCACCATTCGTCTGCTGAGCAATACCACCAAAGAAAACCGGATGGGTAACCCAGTGTCGTATCAGATTATCCCCTACGCGGGCGGCACGCATCCGGTCGCCACCGGGGCGAAATTCGCCCCTGATGAGTGGATTTACCATCGTTTGAGCTTTATGGATAAACAGCTGTGGGTCACCCGCTACCACCCCACCGAGCGCTTCCCGGAAGGCAAGTACCCTAACCGTTCGATTCACGACACCGGCCTCGGCCAGTACGCGAAAGATGACGAGTCGCTGGACAACCATGATGACGTGGTGTGGATCACCACCGGCACCACCCACGTGGCCCGCGCCGAGGAGTGGCCGATTATGCCTACCGAGTGGGCGCATGCGCTGCTGAAGCCGTGGAACTTCTTTGACGAGACGCCGACGCTGGGCGAGAAGAAACAGTAACCACATCACGGCCTCAGCGATGGGGCCGTTTTTATTTATCCGCGACCAATGCACATGCAGCGGGCAGTAGGACCGGTATAGTCTGTTTTTCAACTTCTTTTGCCATATATGTTAGAAGTCGACGATAAACTTATATGGCATAAAAGCCTGCAACGATTATCAATGAGAATGGCTTTATGTCGCTTTACGATCTCAAAACCGAAGCGCAGGCATTGCCGGAGTCCTGGCACTCCCGGATCCTGGGCCGCGTTGGGGCAACGAATCTCAAAGTCCTGCGCATGGATGCCCACTCAGTCGCTGAGGAGGTGCATGAATATGACGAGGGATTACTGGTTATTGACGGTCGTCTGGAACTGAGCGTACAGGAGAAAAAAATCTCCGTCGCGCCCGGCCAGCTTTATATAGCCAAAGCGGGCATTCCTCATACGGTGGAAGGCGGCAGCTTTGGCACCCTGGTGATTATAGATTTACCAGACAGCGGCTTCAGCGGCGTATCCCCTGCTGATTAAGTGAAATGCGCGTTTGGAGGATAAGCGAGTCATCATTTCATTTTGATTGACTAAGCCATTGCGCCCACGTTATAGCCAATGTCCGGGTATGCTCCTGTGGGGTTGAAGGTATTAGTCGCGGGATCGCCATAAACGTTGAAATCTTGCACGTGAAGCGCAGCGGCGCGAATGCGGGCCAGGCAGATAACACGCGCTATTTTTCATGATGCCCCTTTAATCACTGAGATCATCATGCTTGAACTTCGCCCTAATTGTGAATGCTGTGATAACGATCTGCCGCCAGAATCAGCGGATGCGTACATCTGTTCATTCGAATGCACCTTCTGCATTGACTGCGTGACCCAGCGGCTTCAAGGATGGTGCCCGAACTGCGGGGGCGAGCTGGTGCGCCGTCCAGTACGCCCCGAAGCTGCCCTCCTTCGCCACCCTGCCTCCAGCCAGCGCCGATATAAACAATAAGCCAGTTTGTCGCTTATCGCTGACGCTCCGGTTCGCCGCGAGCCCGCTCATCCTCGTTTACGAAGCGCGTTAAGTAGCGCCTGCGTTGCGCCGGAAGACGTCCCGGATGACGAACAAACCAGCCGAAACTCACGGTGTATGGCAGGCGTCACGGGTACCACGCACAGATTACGCAACGCCTCCGGCAGGGCTGATTCGGGTACAAGGGCGACGCCCATCCCTTCCGCAACCAGCTTACAGGCGCTAATCCAGTCACGTACCGTCACGCGGATATCAGAAAGTTGCAGACCCGCATTTTCCATCAGGCTTTTTCCATTAACGACGCATCCGCCTGTCGCCAGAATAAAGGGCTGGTCTGCCAGCGCCTTTAGCGTTATGCCATAGGTCCTGGCATGGTGTGCCAGCCGATGAGCGGCTGGCAGTACCGCTACCCATGCATCCTGCCCTAATACAACGTCTGCGCGCCCAGGGTCGGGATTCATGACCACCCCCAGCTCAACGGTATCTGCGGCCAGCCACTCCTCGACCTCCTCGTCCGAGCCTTCCAGGATGACGACCTCAATACCCGGATGCAGACGCTTAAAGTCGCGCAGCAGGCCGGGCAACAAGGTGGACGTCACTGATGGAAAGCTGGCCAGGCGAATGCGCCCGCGATTTAAACCCCGGCTCTCATCGGCCAGTTCGCGGATGGTATTCAGCTGCGAAAGCATGTTTCTTGCGTGTTCAACAACCTGCCCGCCCAGCGCGGTCACCCCGATATATCGTCGCTCACGCGTAAATACCGGAAATCCCAGTGCAGCCTCTAGCTGGGCGATGGCCTGGCTGGCGCCGGACTGAGTCATTCCTATCTCCTCTGCGGCACGCGAGATGTTGCCGGCATCCGCCACGGCCACCAGTAAGCGCCAATGTAAAAGATTCATCATGATTGTCAGTAGCCCAGCTAATAGTTAGTTTCTTTATCATTAATTTTACAGCGCATTCCGCGTCAAATACAGTGGATTCAGGACGTCCCCCGACAGCTTTTCACCTTTCACGGAGACAAAATGAAACTCTATTACGCCCCGGATACCTGTTCGTTATCGCCGCACATCGTGCTGCGCGAACTGCAACTTGAGTTTGAACTGGTTAGAGTCAACAACAGAAGCAAGATCACCGCTGATGGTCGCGACTTCCGCGCCATTAACCCTAAAGGGTATGTCGCCGCCCTTGAACTCGATGATGGGCAGATACTCACTGAGGGTCCGGCCATCGTGCAGTACCTCGCCGACCTAAAACCAGAATACGGCCTGGCGCCGCGCGCGGACAGTTGGGCTCGGGTGCGTCTGCAGGAATGGCTTAACTTTATCACCAGTGAAATACACGCTGGCTCGGCACCGTTGTTCAACCCCGCGCTGCCCGAAGAGGTCAGAGCGATTTTTCGTGAGAAGCTGTTCCGACAGTTCGATTTTCTTCAGGCGACTCTCAACGAAAAAATCTATCTGACTGGCCCCACTTTCAGCGTGGCTGATGCCTACCTCTTCACTGTGCTGGGCTGGTGTAAATTCTTCTCAATCCCACTGGATCGCTGGCCTGGGCTATTGGCGTACAGGGAAATGATCAATGCCCGTCCTGCGGTACAGGCCGCATTACTGGCCGAGGCGTCGCTTTAAGGTTGATGTGGGGATTTGGGTTCAGGCGTTACTGCGTAAAAACGTAGAGCCTTATGAACAGGCATTCATCAAAGAAGACGACGAAAAAGGGGTGGATAACACCGGGCAGATGATCAGCAACCGCTAAGGAAAGGTGGTGCTGAGGCCCGAGCGTTATGGCGGATAATTTTGTGCCACAGACGTACAAGGAGAAAACAGCCGGAGGCGGGCAGCTCCGGCTATCGACCTATCGCAGGACAAGATTGGCCTGTGGGGCGTTAAGCGCCGCGTTAAAGCTCTGCCTTGCTGGCCCTGCCAACCATTGTTCCAGCGTCATCATCATACCGAACTCCTGTTCAAGCGCCGGTATATCCGCCGAGCCTGCGACAATGCCATTGTCTACCAACGCCGTGAGCTGGCGAAGAAAAGTGTTCTGCGCTAACAGCTCGTCAGGAAAGCGGTGATAATGAACAGGATGACCGGCGGCATCTGAGAAAGCACGCTGCAAGTCTTCACCGGTCAACGCCTGGCTGGCCAGTTCCAGAGTCTGCCCCCGATAACGTTCAGGATTACAAAGAATCTGGGCATTAATGCGCCCCAGGTCTTGCAGCGCAATCATCTGCATCGCCTGATGGCGTTGCATGAAGAAGAAAAAATGGCCGCTGTTTAGTCCCATGCCGGGCAGCAGCATCATTTCCATAAAGCTTGCCGGGCGCGTGATGGTCGTGGAGAGCGGCAAGGCGCGAAGGTAATCTTCAATTGTCGATTTACTGTCAAAGTGCCCCATGCCGGTTGGGGCTTTTCCAGCCGCCCCGGACGAAGAATAGACGAGATGGCGGATACCAGCCGCCAGGGCGCTATCGGCAATGGCTTTTCCCTGCATAACCTCCTGCTCGTCGCTTATCTCGCCTGCCGGAGAACTGGTCTGAACGCTAAATACGCCCTGGATACCCGACATTGCACGGTCAATGGATGCGAGGTCGAACAAGTCGCCGATGGCGAGCGTGATTCCTTCTGTCGTCAGCGCTCTGGCCACTTCGCTATGCGGATTCCGTACGAAAGCGCGGACTTGACGTCCGGCCCGCCGTAACGCTCGGGCCACTGCGCCACCTTGCTGCCCGGTGGCGCCAAAGACGAGGAATTCTGCGGTATGTGTCATGGTGGTTCCTTAGTGTAACTATTGGCAGTCACAGTATGGAACCAGTGCTATTCTGTTCACAAGACGGCACATTTTTGGTCCTCAGTTACACAAAGATAACCATTAGGGATGTCCAGCGGAGAAAAATTATGGCGCGTGAGATTAATGGCAGACCCGTGTTCGAAACACCGGATGGACCAAAACTGACACCCTGTGCGCCGGGGAGTGTCCTGGCAAGACTGGGTGATAAATGGACAATCCTCGTTATCTCACTACTGGCACTTTCACAGGAGACGCCTATGCGCTTTAGCGCCATTCGGCGCGGCATTCCTGACATTTCGCAGCGTATGTTGACCCTGACTCTGCGTAATCTCGAAAGGGATGGCCTGGTTGCCCGGTATTATTACCCCGAGCTTCCACCACGGGTGGAATATCAACTGACTGACCGAGGCCGGTCGATGTTGGAGCCGCTGGCGGGGTTCACTGACTGGATCAGGGATACCTGGCAGGATATTGAGGCATCCCGGAAAGCCTTCGATGATTCAGAGGACAAACGGGCTGCTGCGTCCATGACCCGCTTGTAGTCGTAGGCTACCTTATGCCAGAAGAGAACCGTCAGCAAACCGAAGCAGGACATTTCGGAGGCTCGTATGGACAAATGAAATGTATAATCACATGTAAACTCAGGCGGGATTTTAACATTAAAGCAGTATCTTTCCCTGGAGAACCCTGATGTTTACTCATATGCGTATTGCTAAACCCGTCGCCAATCTCGAAAGATCATTTCTGATGTACAGCAAGGGGTTAGGTCTGCATAAGATTGCTGAATTCAACGATCATGACGGTTTCAATGGAATAATGTTAGGGAGGGGAGACTTAGACTGGCACATAGAATTCACTTTTTGCCGAAACCATCCCGTTCAACCTTTACACACAGAAGAGGATTTACTCGTTGTTTATTACTCTGAAGAAAAAGAATGGGATACGGCCTGTGAAAGAATGATCGGTGCTGGCTTTAGAATGACCACGTCATTCAATCCTTACTGGGATGCGAACGGAAGGACATTTGTTGACCTTGATGGATATAGGGTGGTTATACAAAACAAGGCGTGGGTATTGCCCCAATAAATATTGCAATGCTGCCGCCATCCTGCCGCAAGATAAACATTCGTTTCTCGCTCATAGCTGACCTCACGGCGCTTCAGACAGTCCGCTTGGTGCCAGGAGCGGAAGTTAACTACGGATAAAATTCAGCGCTCCACCCCCAGAGCCGCTGCATAACGGCAATAAGCTACACTTGTTCATTATTTCCAAAACAGGAAAGCCTTCCGCTGCTTCAACGGTGTGTGTTTGATATCGCGCAGTTGGGACATTTTGATCAACAACGAGCATGGCCAGCTAACGATGAAATTGATACTTGTTCGACACGCAGAAACAGAGTGGAATTTGGAAGGAATTATTCAGGGGCACAGCGATAGCTCCTTGACCTGTCGGGGTTTGCGTGAAACATCCGTCCTACTAGCAGCGTTTAGTGCAAGTGAGTATCAAATAGAGCGTGTTTACGCTTCTCCGCTTGGGCGTGCCTGGCAAATGGGGCAAAGCCTGGCTGAACACTTTCATTGTTCACTGACGGCTGAACCGGCCCTTAAAGAGCAGGCCTTTGGTCAGTTTGAAGGTATGCCGTTAGAACTACTCAGACAAAAACATCCAAACTATGCAAATGCGTTATTCAGGCTTGATGCAGAGTATTGTCCACCTGGGGGGGAGTCACTGGCGCATGCTTCTCAGCGAGTTATGCGTTTTTTACAAAACCTGGAAGATACCTCATCACATCAACAAACAATATGTATTGTGTCTCACGGGCATGTCAGTCAGGGCACTCTGGCAATTCTTAAAGAAGGGACTGTCAATAGTTTCCCTCGCTATGCTCACCCCAATGCAAGTTATTCTGTTATCGACCTGATTAATGGAAAATGTATCGGCCTAAAGTGGGGGATTGCTACACATTTACGTCACCTGAATTAGTGGCTACCTTCCAAGCATTGAAAACCCATCCTGCCAGAGTCATCATTATTTAAGCACAATGTCCGCTCCTCGCTCATAGCGGACCTTTCGCCCAGTTAGCTTGTCCGCTTCGTGCCAGAAGCGACCATGGCGCGTCTCTAGACTGTGATACGAGACATCTCAGTATTATCAATCAATGCAGCCCAGGCCCTGTAACGTCGTATGGACGGCTACATCAAGTGGGGTATGAGGCTCAGCGCCTAAAAAATTCACCAGCTTCGTATTGTCCAGGCGGACCGACTGGCGCCACAGGTACCGCATCTCCAAAAGTTCGCGTAAGGTTGCGTTGAAAGGCGCAGCCAGGTACATAAACCACCACGGAAATGAGCGTATTTTGGCAACGCCGCCAAAGCGCGCCGCAGTGCGTTGAATCGCGCTGACCATTTCGCTGCCGTCGGCATCCCAATGGCCTTGCATATGGAAGCGCGCAAAGGGCTCAAGTTCCTCGCGTTGTTCCAGCAGCGCAGCTATCGTTTCCGCGACATCAGGTAAATAAGCCCACTGGTGACCGGTTGCAGGCGAACCAGGATTGGTAATGACGCCAGGCAGCTTGCCGGGTTTAATCAGACCTTGAGAAAACCAGTTATTACCGGCGCGTGGGCCAAAAAAATCCCCCGCGCGGACGATTAATACCCGCCCGCCCCGCTGCGAATAGGCCTCCAGTTCTTTCTCCATTTGTACCCTGATCGCTCCCTTCTTTGTGACCGGCATCTGCTGAGCATCTTCCCGTACTAGCGGAAAAGCGTCAGGACCATAGTTGTAAACGGTACCGGGAAGCACGACCAAGGCGCCGGTTCGTTCTGCTGCGCCAATCGTGTTGCGCAGCATAGGCAACGCCAGATGCTCCCAGTTTCGGTAGCCGGGCGGATTGACGGCGTGAACGATCGCGCTACAGTCTGCTGTCGCAGCGGCGACTTGCTCCGGGTCGAGAGCGTCGCCGCCTATCCACTGGATGTCACCGCTTCGTTCACTGCCGTGAAGTCCTCGTTTTAGCGCACGTACGTCCCATTTTTTCTGAATGAGCCGGCGAGCAGTTTCACCACCAATACCGCCGGTTGCGCCAAGTATTAAGACCCTGCCTCGGGTTGCCATATTGTTTGCCTCTTTGCTGATTTGACCTTGACAGCGTACGTACAGGCAGAGCTAAATGGAATTGCATATCCTTATAGGTCAGCTATACAAATTTGTATGAACACATCTATCCCATGGGAGTGGTACCGAACATTTCTGGCTGTGCTCAGGGAAGGCTCGCTTTCCGGCGCATCGCGCCGGCTTTCGATGACGCAGCCCACGGCAGGACGGCATATCGCTGCGCTGGAGTCGGCTCTTGGCCAGGTATTGTTCACGCGTTCGCAAACGGGGTTGCTGGCGACTGAAACGGCGCTGGCGCTGAGGGTGCATGCCGAAGCGATGGAGAGCACGGCGAATACGCTAGCGCGCACAGCCTCCAACTTCAGTCATAACAGCGCGTCCATTCGCGGCGTCGTCCGCGTCTCCGCGAGTGACGTTATCGGCGTTGAGGTGCTACCGCCGCTTATTGCCAGGCTCCGGGAGTCTCACCCACAAATAACGATTGAATTAGTTCTGTCGAACCGGGTTCAGGATTTACTGCACAGGGAAGCTGATATTGCTGTACGCATGACGACGCCGGTACAGGAGCAGCTTATTGCGCGTCGTGTAGGCCGGATTGAACTTGGCCTACACGCATCGACTTCCTATCTGGCACGACATGGCACGCCTGAAAATAGCCAAGAACTGCTGAAACATGCGCTGGTTGGCTTTGATCAGAATACGCCTTTCATCCGTAAGGTACTGGAAAAATACCCTCAGTTAAGCCGGGATTCATTTTCCATGCGCACCGATAGCAATGTGGCTCAGCTTAATCTTATTCGCGCCGGTGCTGGCATTGGCATATGCCAGGTGCAGTTGGCCAATGGCTATATTCCACTGCAGAGGTTACTGCCGAATTTCTTTTCTTTATATCTTGATACCTGGATCGTCATGCACGAAGACCTGCGCAATAGTCTGTGCTGCAAACTGGTTTTCGATATTCTGGCAAAGGGATTAGAGGAATATATCTGCCAGAGGCAGGAACCGTGAATCGCCATGGAGAAAAGGCCGCTAGTTCGAACTCAGTCTGCTTACGCCGCCAATGAGATTGGCACCTCAGGGGGTCGCTGATCCTCACAATTCATCGTCGGCTGCCCTATAGCGACGCCCCCTGACGTCATAGCTGATTTTTCCTATGGCGAGTTTATTCATCGGTTAAAGCGTGCGCAATCCACCTGTGTGGTGTATGGATGGCTCGTGCCGGGTTTGTCGCCATTTTCTGTTTATCCGGGAGGATGCACCTACCCCTCTCCCGCGCGCCATCAGGTTCTGCACCTCAGGAACAGCATGGGGTATTGCCACACACCAGCTTCAACTCGAACGCCAGAACGCTTAACTTCATGTGCATCTCCGCCCTGCAAACAAGTGATACCATAGAAGGTATGAACCTGCTTCAGGAATGCTCATGAAACCGACCCTTAATCAGTTGATTAACTTTTGCACTGTTGCTGAAACCGGAAACATCGGCAAAGCCGCCAGTAAACTCAATATCTCGCAGCCTCCCTTAAGCCGGCAAATAGCCCAGCTGGAAACCATCCTCGGTGCAAAGCTGTTTAACCGGGCCGCTAAAGGTGTCAGTTTAACCCTTGCCGGAGAGCAATTTCTGGTGGACTGCCGCGCGGTGCTGGCAATGCTGGAGCTGGCCTGTAATAACGTACGGGCCGTAGAATCAGGGCAGAAAGGTGTGCTGAAATTAGGTGCAACAATGTATGCCAGCTATAGCGTTGTGCCTCATGTTGCCATGCAGCACCGGGAGACCTATTCTGATGTGGAATTGCATTTTCAGGAGATGGTCCCCTCTGATTTACACGCCGCATTAGAGGATGGCAGATTAGACGCGGCAATCAGCTTCTCCGAGACGGCCACTCCGGGAATTCATTCACTGGTACTCTTGCGTGAGCCGCTAATCGCCGCCCTTCCTGCCAATCACCCCCAGGTTCAAAGCGAGCATTTCAGACTTGAATCACTCTGTGATGACCCGTTCATCACTGTTCCGCGCCAGAGTGCACCGATGCTCTACGATTCCATCCTTCATCAGTGCCTCAAGGCCGGATTTAGCCCGCAAATAGGACTGGAAGCCTCCGTACAGCAGACTGTGATGAATTTTGTGGCCCGTGGCGTTGGCGTGGCGCTTATTCCCGCAAGTATGGAGAATGCCCAATTGCGTGGTGTGGTTTACCGTAGGCTGGAAAATCCGAATATGGTGGAGAATATGCTGATGTGGTCGACAAAGAACAAAAACCCGGCTTTACCGGGTTTTGTGAACCTGTGCCGCAGTATCAGGGATAAACTGGATGCAGCGCAGGCCGGACGGATTAACGATTAACTCTTACTGATGATGATTTCGATCACATTAGGTTTGCCACTCGCCAGTGCGGCCTCAACTGCCGGGGCGATATCTCCGGCACGGAGAACTTTTCTGGTTTCCAGTCCCATCGATGCACCCAGTGCCTGATAATCAACTGCCGGATTAATCAAATCCATTGCGATAAAGCGTTCTGTTTGCGCCGAAGTATAATCTGCCTGTGAACGCATGAAGTTTTTCAATACGTTATATTCCGTATTATTCATTACAATAAAGGTTACCGGCAGTTTTTCATGTGCGGCCGTCCAGAGAGCCTGAGGGGAGTACATCGCAGCGCCGTCGCCCACAAAGCACACCACAGGCGCTCTTCCCAAACCGAGTGAATAGCCCACAGCGGCAGGCATCCCCCACCCCAGACCACCGCCGCGCAAAAAGGCATACTGATCCGCACGGCGACTGTTGAGTGATTTGCGAAGCGAGCCGCTGGTTGCAATCGCTTCGTCAACAATTGCCACATCTGGTCCGATCGCCCTTGCTGCCTCAAACGCAGCCACGAGTGGCGTAATTACCGTAGCAGATTGTTGTTCATTAACCTGCCCGAGCAGACTTTCTTTGCTCAATTCAAACTCATTAACCGCGTTTTCAAAACGACGTTGATAATCACTGCGATGGTTTGCCGTGGCTTTTTCCAGTTCGGGCAGTAGCACCCTTAACGATGATTTAATATCGCCAACCACTGAGAGTTCACTACTGTAGGTGCGTCCCAGGTCGCCCGCATCGGCTGATAACTGGAACACTTTACACTGGTCCGGTACTGCCTGACCTTCTGTATAAAGAATGGTGATAAGCGACTTACCGCCAAGTGCAAAAATAGCATCGTACTGGCCTAATGCTCTGTTAATTTCCGTCGCTTTAGTGGACAGATTACCCCGCCAGAGAGGGTGTGCTGTTGGGTAGGGGATCCGGTTTGGCCATGTTGAACCGTATACGTCAGCGGCAAGCATCTCAGCAAGAGCAACAACCTCGCTGGCCGCTTCACTTTGGTAAATTTCGTCGCCGGCAATCAGTGCGACTTTACCCGGAGTAAATGCCGCCAGCTTACTTGCCAGCAAAGGTAACGAACCCGCGATTGCATTGCGGTCAATAGTGGAAGGCGCCCCGATCCCGATACAGCTCATCGCCTCCATCACATCCATCGGAAGCGACAGGAAAACGGAGCCTTTCGGTGCAGCGTCTGAATCGTGGAAAGCCCGGCGAACTAATACCGGTAGCTGGTCAACGTGGGTAACCTCCTGTGACCATTTAGCGAACGTTTTCCCCATTCCGACCAGATCACCCAACAATAACGGATCGGTTGTCGTGTGGCGTAAATCCTGCTGCCCTGCTGTCACCACAAGTGGTGTCTGTGAACATTTTGCATTCAACAGGTTTCCCATGCCGTGGCCTAAACCACCGGCGGTATGCAGATTCAGAAATCCTGGTTTTTTTGCTGCCTGCGCATAACCGTCCGCCATGGCTACTGCACTCGCTTCCTGCAGAGCTAATACGTACTGAATTGACGGTTTTCTTAACAGCGCATCCATGAAGGGCAGTTCGGTTGTGCCTGGATTACCAAACACATATTCCACCCCTTCACTTTCCAGAACTTCTAACAATACATCACCGCCACGACGTGCATTGGCGTTTTGCACTTTAGTTATTGCGTTACTCATAGAATGATCACCTCTATCTGCGTATTCGTTCGCCCTGTCTGGCGGGTGATTCAATCTTAATAACAGGTATAACATCCTTTCCAATACTATAATGATGCCCAGCCATACCCTTCAAGGTATGGGAAGTCATTCGTTTTCCATTTGGTCAGTTTGAAGCATGACAGCAGCACCGTCCTGACGCGGCAATGATTGAAGAGGTAACAAACACTGCGCAATCAATAGCGCCGGACTATACAGGGCAATTTATCGCTTCGGGAAACCCTTCGAAGAAATGACTATTCCTTCAAAAATATCTAGCCTGAATATAGAGAACTCGATACCCTGTAATGCTTTGTGTTTTTTGTGAACAGGAAAAAGTATGCTTAATACGTTACCCGATTTACACAGAAGTTTTGCAGAGCACCTCAAGCTTCAATTTCAGTCTGACTCGCGGATTCACTCCCTTCTCGCCGGCGGCTCGATTATCCATGGCGGATTTGATAAATACTCCGATTTGGATTTTGTCGTTGTGGTCGATCCCCTCTACTATGACGAAATCATGGCCCAGCGTGTGGCGTTCGCCGGAACGCTGGGCCATCTCCTGCATGCTTTCAGCGGGGAACATGTCGGAGAGCCTCGCCTGCTGATATGCCTGTATGGTCCTGAACTCCTTCATGTCGATCTGAAATTTGTCACCCTGGAAATGCTCACTCAACGCGTTGAGGAGCCAGCCGTGTTATTTACCCGTGATAACCGTGCTCTGCAGCAACAACTGGCAAAATTCAGTGCTCACTGGCCTGATATGACGCCGGAGTGGTTCGAGTCCCGAGCCTGGATCTGGCTTCATTATGCGGTGGCTAAACTAGGAAGGGGCGAACTCTTTGAGGCGATTGGTATGCTGTCATTCTTCCGCGAGCAGGTACTGGGGCCAATGCTGCACCGCCGTGCAAATTTACCGCAACGTGGGGTTCGCCGCATTGAATCGCGCGGTATTGATCCTGACGGCCTGCTGACTTCCACGCTGGCAACGCACGATCGTGACTCCGTCAGCGTTGCTATCAGAATGGCCCTTGACGCTTATATCACTCTGCGAGCGGATGCTCTGCCTGAAAATATCGCAGACGATGCCGCGCAACGGGCGCTGTTGGCCATGCTGAAAGCGTATTCTGACAAAGTTTAATCCTGACTTCCGATCGCTTACATGGCCGGACAGGGGCAGCGAAAAACGCGTCTGACCGCATGGCAAAAAGCATAAATGCCCGGGAGGCATTTATGCTTTTACGATAATGACCACCATGCCGATATTCACAGGTCAGATATTCTTGCCGTCCTGAAAATACTCAGTGCATAAATAACGCGATTAAAATAATGATAGGGATTGGCACACCCAAAAAGAAAAGCAATATTGAACGCATAGGTTCCTCCCGCAGAATGTGTATTAGACGTTATAAATCACGCTGACGGCCGCCATAAGTTGCGCAGAGACTGGCAACAAAAGCGCCGATTAACAGAGAAATGAATGACCACAGGGTGACGTAGCTAGTGGTTTTTCTGGCGGCGTCTGCGGTCTGCTGCGCTTTATCTTTTGCCTCTTTTAAATTGGCCTGGGCTTTATCATAAACCGCCTGTACCCGCTGTTCGGCCTCTTTCTGACTGATGCCGGTATTCTGAGAAACCAGCTGCGCCACATACGTCAGATCGTCCTGGGGAAGCGCGCCAGAATTAATGCTATTAGCAAAAATACCCGTCACCTCGGCTAATTGAGCCGGTGACTCCGCCTTTGGCGGCACAGGATGATTCATTGCCATAACGTCATTGCCTGATGAATTTGCTGGCAGCCCGCTATTATCCGCCGGAGTGGCAGCGGTAGCCCTGAACAGTGAATGGGTAAAATATTCCATCGATGACTTCGATAACAGAGAGGCTCCGTCCCCCGCGTTATTCATGGCGGTTGCCGTCGCGCCGCCGGCAACGGAACCTATCACTTTTGCGCTACCGCCGATCAGCGAACTGATGGTGGTGGTCAACAGCACAGCGGAGACCAGCAGCGCCACGGCCCACGTCAAAAAGCCATGCGCCGTGTCGCGGAAATAGATTTCATTGGTATGAGTGTCTACCCATTTAGTCCGCAGCCGCCCGGCGAGGTATCCGCCCATACCTGACGCCACTATTTGGGTAAACGTCAGCCATGCGATGGCGGCAATACCGACGGTTCCCGCCGCAAGTCCTTGATTTTCCCACGGGGAAATTGAGGTAAGGCCCAATCCGGCGCCAAGCATGAGCAGCATAAGCGCCAGCGACGCCGCGGCGGCGGCGCCTGCAAATATCGCCCCCCATGATACCGCGCTCGCGCTGTTAACCGCGGCCGCGGGTACCTGACTACTGATAGAGGTAGAGTCGTAGATATTCGTCATTTACGTTGTCCTTTGAAATAACTCATTAGCCCCGACGTCGTTTGCTATAAACGTCCACTGCAGACATTAACCCGCCAGAACTACGGTAATATCGAGCGGGATAATTATCGCTCGCCGCTTAAATAGCGGGCGATTGACCAGGGGCCAATTATCTAAATGAGTACAAATTGGTAGTGTATGAATTTAATCAACAATTTTATTTTAGTAGATGATTTTGTTTTAACCATTACTTATCGCCAAAAATATTACTACATAGCCGTAACCGACTGTAAATAACGGGAATATTGGTGAGGATAGATTTTGCCAACAATATTTTTCGCGGAGCTATATTGCCCAGTTTTTATGGAATTATCTTAATTTTATACGGGTAATTCACTGAATGATCTTGGTTATTAAAAGTGGCGTACGTTTACGATTTGCATTATCGACGATTTAATCCCATGGCCTGAACCGTAATACATAGCTGGTGGCCGATCGAAGTATATCAACTGAGCAAAAGGAACGCGGGGAAGGTTTGCTTCCCTTCCCCGTTATATCGGCTTCGTATTCGTCTCGCCGTGGGCTAGCTCGCCCTTTTGACTAATTAGCGAGCAGACAAAGCAAAGCGGTTCTCAAGCGCATGCGCTATTTCATCTTCTGTCAGCCACTGCTTCTCTACGCGGTCGGCGGTAATACTCTTAAGCATATTGCCGAGCAGAATAAAACGCCCCTCGGGCTGATGCTGTATCACCAGCAGCTTTTGTACAAAGACCGCATCGGGATGCGTGGAGTTAAGAAAATTGGCCGGAACAAAATCAATCCACTCCTGAGGTGACAGGTCAAAACCGTATTGATTGGCCCAGCTTCCCTCAACCCTCGCCTGCAGCAGATAGCTTCCGTTCGCATCACGCGTAAGCCGGAACGTATCAAAATCCTGGATGATGTCCGTATCAAGTTCGTCCAGGGCCAGCGGCGCGCGGATACCGTAGCTCCCAAAGCCAAGGTCGCAAAGCCACTGACGGCCATCAACTTCCGCGACCACCGCCATATGGGTTTTAGGCCGGCGCGCAGGATAGAACATGGGCCGCGCCGCGACAAACCGCCAGGCAATACCCAGCGCTTCCAGCGCCATCGTAAACAGCCCGTTGAGTTCATAGCAGTAGCCGCCCCGTCTCTGCCGTAAGAGCTTGTTGGCAATATCATCGGGCTCCATCGAAACGATTTTACCTGCCTGTACGTCCAGGTTCTCGAAGGGGATCGAAAAGAGCTGGTGGCGCATGAGCGCGTGCAGCGTCGCGGTATCGGCAGCCGCAGGCCCGCTATAGCCTATGCGGCGGAAGTAAAGGGAAAGGTCAAAACTGTCGCTGTGCATGTTATTTCCTTGGCTGGATTGTGTTGAGCCCACTATAGATGGCGCCCCGCAACGCCTGTATAGTCAGATTTATCAAAAATCAGACTATACAGATGACGATGTCCGACCCTCTCCCGCCGATTCCCCACTACCGCCGAATAGCCGATATGCTGCGGCTGACGCTTACTTCAGGCGCTTTGCGGGCAGGCGATCGCATTATCTCCGCGCGCAAACTGGCCGAGCGCGAGCAGGTCAGCCTTCCCACGGCGCTGGAAGCCCTGCGTTATCTTGAGGCGGAGGGGCTGATCGTCGCCCGACCGCGTTCAGGCTACTTTGTCCGCCAGATAAACACCGCCAAAGACGGGCAGCGCGCAGCATCTTTATCCGGCCCGGTGCCGGTAACCATGTCCGCCATCGCCCGCTCGTTGTTCGGTAGCGCTGAAGCGCGTCTGGTGCCGCTTGGCGCCGCGCTACCCGATCCCGCCTGGCTTCCCGTCGAGGCTTTGCAGCGGGCGTTGCACACTGCCGGTCGTCGGCTTGATGCGCGCGGGCAGAGCTACAGCCTGCCCCCGGGAAGAGCGGACCTGCGCAGAAAGATTGCCGCCCGCGCGGCGCAGTGGGGCGCCCTTTTTGGCGCCGATGACCTTATCATCACCGCAGGCGCAACCCAGGCGCTACGCCTGGCGCTCCGCGCGGTATGCCAGCCGGGCGATGCGGTGGCGATTGAGCAGCCCGCCTATTTCGGCACGCTTCTGCTGCTGGAAGATCTGGGGCTGAAGGCGTTACAGATCCCCACGGACCCGATTAAAGGGTTATTACTGGCGCCGCTTAAAGAGGCCATTAAGCACCACCGTCCGGCAGCCGTTCTGGCCTCACCCACGGTGCAAAATCCGCTGGGCGCCAGCATGCCCGTCGCGCGCAAGCAGGCGCTGGTGGCCCTGCTTGCCGATCAGGGCATCCCTTTAATTGAGGACGATGTCTACGGCGATCTGGCCGGTGGCGCGCAGCGTCCGCCCGCGTGTAAAGCCTTCGACAAGGGCGGAAATGTGATTTATTGCAGTTCTCTGTCGAAAACCCTGGCACCGGGCTGGCGAATTGGCTGGATTGCCGCCGGACGCTATTACCCGGCGGTGTTGCAGGCCCGCATGGCCGGGGAATGGGCGGGCGCGCCGCTGATAGAGGCCGCGGCGAACGAGATCCTCGCCAGCGGAGATTATGACCGGCACCTGCGGCACCTGAAGCTGCGGATTGCGGAAGGTATGCGGGCCATTATCGCCAGGGTTGACGCCTGCTTCCCACCGGGCACGCGCGTAGCGGCGCCCGAAGCCGGCTTTCTGATTTGGGTCAAACTGCCGTCCGGGATCGATGCGCTGGAAGTCCATCGTCGCGCCCTCGCCCTGGGTATTGGCGTCAGTCCGGGGCCGCTGTTTTCCCCGGGCGCAGCTGAACTGCAAAACTACCTGCGCCTGAACGGTGCGAACGAACCCACGCCCGCGCTTTTGCAGGCCGTGGAGCAGCTCGGTAGCTTATGCCATGAACTGGTCGGGGGCCGTTGACGCCGGACATTTCCGTCGAATTATCAACGCTGACAGGCGAGAATCTGGCTGGCTGTATGCTATTCATGGCGATATTTCCCCCGGGTTTTCCCGGCGCCCTGCCGCTCTCTGGCTGAGCAAGCCTCTGGTCAACGCCCTTCGCCCAGGTCAATCGGTTCTGTTGACTTATTCTGTAAAAAGATTACTTTTCAGGACATGAAGAAGATACTTATTATTGTCCCCGATGGCGGCATGCTGTTTGAATCCGCCGGTATTGCCGACATTCTGATGCAGGCCAACCGCCTGCACCCGGAAGGCGCTAAGGGCAACGGTTACCAGGTGCAGCTCGCGACAACCCAGCCGCATCAGGTGATCCATGGTCAGTCCGGTTTAAATCTGCTGGCCGATCATCGCCTGCATGAGATAGACCCCCGCGAGCCGCTTGATACCATCATGATTACCGGCAGAGGTCAAAACCCGCAGGAAGGGATCGCGGTCGTTGACTGGCTGCGGCTGGCTGCCCCCCATGCCCGCCGCATTGCGTCCATATGCGGCGGCGCGATGCTGCTGGCGCAAACCGGGTTACTGGACGGCAGACGCGCCACTACCCACTGGAAGCTGCTGGAAACCCTGCAGGCGGAATTCCCTCAGGTGCGCGTGGAAGGCGGCCCGCTCTATATTCAGGACGAGCATATCTGGACCTCCGGCGGGGTCAGTTCCGGCTTTGACCTGACGCTAGCGCTGGTTGAGGAGGACTACGGCTTCAGCCTGGCGCGCGATATCGCCCAGGACTTCGTCATGTACCTGCGCCGTCCCGGAGGCCAGCTGCAGTTTAGCCGCTACAACCTACAGCAGACCAGTACCCTGGGCCCCATAAACGATCTGCTGGCCTGGGTGCTTGAGAACCTCACCGCCGACCTCTGTGTGGAAAAACTGGCGGAAAAAGTGGCCATGAGCCCACGTAATTTCACCCGCGTATTTACCCGGGAAACCGGCGCGTCGCCGGCGCGCTACGTCGCCGAAGCCCGCCTGTCCGCGGCCCGGCAGCGTCTGGAGCAGACAGCCGAGACGCTGGATCGTATCGCCGAACAAACGGGATTTGGCAGCAGCATTAACCTGCGACGGCAGTTTGAAAAACAGCTTCACCTGACGCCGGGTGAATACCGCCAGCGTTTTCATTGCCGTAAAATGGCGTAAAGTGATCCTTTTCCGTCATTTACGCCAACCAGCGACCGGCCTACATTAACTTCAGAGACAACAACTAAGGAGTTGATCATGGTAAAGGTCGGTATTAATGGTTTTGGCCGTATCGGTCGCAACGTACTGCGTGCTGCCCAGGGTAACCCGGAGATTCAGATTGTGGCCATCAACGATCTGACCGACAGTAAAACGCTGGCCCATCTGCTGAAATACGACTCGCTGCTCGGTAAACTCGACGCCGACGTCACCGCCGGTGAGGGGCAGCTTGTGGTTGACGGAAAAACCATTACCGTCTTCAGCGAACGCGACCCGGCGAGCATCCCGTGGCGTCAGAGCGAGGTGGATATTGTCATTGAGGCCACAGGCTTCTTTACTGACCGCGACAAGGCGGCGGTACACATCCACAGCGGTGGCGCCAGGCGCGTGATTATCTCCGCTCCCGGTAAAAATGAGGATTTAACCATCGTGATGGGTGTTAACGATGGCCTCTATTCACCGGATAAGCACTACGTGGTCAGCAACGGTAGCTGCACCACCAACGGCCTGGCGCCTGCCGCGCAGGTGCTGCACCAGCATTTCGGTATTAAACATGGCCTGATGAACACCACCCACGCCTACACCAACAGCCAGGCGCTGCACGACCAGCCGGAAAAAGATCTCCGTGGCGCCCGCGCCGCCGCGCTGTCGATTGTGCCCTACTCCAGCGGTGCCGCGAAGGCGCTTGGCAAAGTTATCCCTGAGCTGGACGGCCGCTTAACCGGTTACTCGCTGCGCGTACCGGTTCCGGTGGTGTCGATTGTCGATCTGACCGTAACGCTCGAGCGGGATGTCACGGCTGAAGAGGTCAATAACGCGTTTCGTGAAGCCGCCGCGACGGGGCCGCTGAAAGGTATCCTCGGCTATAGCGATGAGCCGCTGGTCTCAAGCGACTACCGGGGCGATCCGCGTTCCTCCATTATCGATGGTCTGTCAACCCTGGTGATTGGCGGCAATATGGTCAAAATTCTGGCGTGGTACGACAATGAGTGGGGATTCTCCAATCGCCTCGTCGACCTTTCGCTGCTGATGGCAAAGCGTGAAGGCTAGCTCCTTGCCCACACGTCCCCTCTAAAATCCACGCCCGGCGTGGATTTTTTTAGCGCTATCGCCGGTCCCATTCCGAAGAGCGCCGGAGAAGGCGGAAACTTAACCCGGCGCCCGCGGCAAGGCAGAGCGACATCGCCGCCAGCGCGACGATAAAAGCCTGGGTGATATTCGCCGCGCTTTTCCCGTTGTCCAACATGCTGTAAAAAAGGCCGCCAATCACCGCGACGCTCAGCGCCGTGCTGAGCTGCAGCGCCGAGCTGGTCACGCCGGCAATCATTCCCGAAAACGCCGGCGCAACGCGACCGGTTACCATTCTGACCAGCGTTGGCATCGCCAGTCCCTGGCCGAGACCGGTAACAAAAAGCAATAGGGCGAGCGGCAACGCGGCGGGAGAACTGCCCGTCGGCGTATTGGCAATGACCCCTGCAAGACCTGCCAGCCCTAAGGTCTCGCATCCCATCCCGATTGCGCTCAGGTAATTGCCAACCAAGCGCCTGAGATAAGGCGTCAGCAACGGTCCGATCAGAAAGCCGACGCCAAAGGGCAGAAAAATCAGGCCCGCGGTCAGGGCGTTCAAATGCAACGCGCCTTGTAGATAAATGGAAAATAAAAGAAAGAAGGCGCCGATGGAATAAAACAGCAATACGATCGCCAGTCCCTGGCCCAGTCCCGGCGCGCGCAACACGGCAGGATTAAGTAGCGGCGAACCGCCATGCTGGCTAAGCCGATCCTCATAGCGCCATAACAATCGGGCCAGCAGTGGGAAAGCAAGCAATGACAGCCACGTCCACCACGGCCACCCTGCCTCTCGGCCTTCAGTCAACGGCACAATCACCGCGCTCAGCATCACGGTTGTCAGCAGCGTGCCGACGGGGTCCAGCCGCTGTGCAGATTGCGCCCGCGTCTCTTTCAGCAGCGGCACGCCAAAGAGGATGACCAGCAGCGCCACCGGCAGGTTAACGAGAAAAATAGTCCGCCATCCCAGGCCAAACAGGTTCGCTGAGATCAGAATGCCGCCTGATACCTGGCCGATAACGGAGGCCAGGCCAAACACTGCGCCATACAGACTCAGCGCGAACGGTTTTTCCGCTTCCGGGAAAATGGCCTGCACGGAAGCCAGCGCCTGGGGGGCCATAATCGCAGCCGTGGCACCCTGTAAAATGCGTCCGATAATCAGCATCCACGGTGACCAGGCTAAACCGCACAATAACGATGCAGCAGCAAAACCGATAAGCCCAAGGAAAAACATCCTGCCGCGGCCATAAATATCGCCCAGGCGGCCTCCGGTAATGAGGGTGACAGCATACACAGCCGCATAGGATGAAATGACCAGCTGTTCGGCGGAGAAAGAGGCGCCCAGCTCGCTCTGGATGGCAGGCAGCGCAACATTGACGATAAAAAAATCGAGCGGCGGCAAAAACGCGCCGACCAGCAAAATGACGAACATGGCCCAGCGGCGCGGCTCAGCTTGCGTGATGCGATGGGTCGACATAGAACACTCCATAGGGTTAGGTCGAGGAGGCAATAGTGATACCTACAAAGTTGTTTTGGAACTGACACTTTTGTATATTTGATGTTCATTTTTGAACGGTGAGACCATGAAATGGAATGGGGAGACGTCCGGGTATTTCTTGCAGTCCTTCGTCAAGGCTCCTTCGGTGAGGCAGCGCGAAGCCTTGGCGTGAGTCATCCGACGGTAGGACGCAGGATAAAAGCGCTGGAAGATGAAGCCCAGCAGGCGCTGTTCCGCCGTACAAGGGAGGGTCTGGTGCTAACGGACGCCGGCGACAGAGTTCTTAAGCTGGCTGAGGCGATGGAAAACTCCGCGCTGGCAATGGAACGACGCCTGGCGGGGAATCATGAACGTCTTGAAGGGATATTAAGGATATCTTCAGCAGAATGGTTCGCTAACTATGTTCTGGCCCCGGTGCTTGTCGAACTGACGCGCCGCCACCCGGCCATTGTGCCGGAAGTCATTGCAAGCTACCGCCTGCTCAATTTGTCGCGCCGCGATGCCGACATCGCGTTTCGCATCGTCCCCTTTACCGAACCGGATATTGTCCAGCGCCGCCTGATGAGTATGCCCTATGCGCTGTATGGAACAGCGGAAACCGCGCAGACGGTGCAGCACGATCCGGCCGCCGTGGGGCTTATTTTGATGAATACGGCGCAATCTCACTTTTCTGATGTTGCCTGGCTGCTTGACGGCTTCCCCCTGTCGCGGCGGGTGTTCACCAGTACCAGTCGGGCCGTTCAGGCGCAGATGTGTCAGCGGGGAATGGGGATGGCCGTGCTACCGCAGCCTCTTGGCGATGCCCTCTCCGGATTGCAGCGCATTGGCACGCCGACGCCACCGCCATCCAAAGATATATGGGTCGGGTATCACTCTGATCTCCGACATATGGATCGCCTGCGGGCAATGCTGGATATCGTCGATGCCATACTTGCCGATCCTGTTGCGGCCGGCACCTGAACAGCATCACATTTGGTTCGCATCATACCCCTCTCCCCTCTTCATTGTTTACCGCCTTGGCCGGGACAGGAAGGAGGCGACGCCAACCTCCAGTTCAGGTCGGAAACGCTTTTTTAAGTCGCAGGCATAGCGCAGATTGCTTCAAAAAAATTACCGTATTTGGTATATTGTTTGTTTATTGCTTACTCACCTCTGCGGTGCCAAAAAGAACAAGATTCACCGCTACCCAGGATAAGAAAATGTTAGATTACCGCTTCCCGACAGCTTTGCAGATGGTTCTCAGCGTAGCAATGGCGGAGCAGTTGGGTGAACGCTCAACGAGTGCGATTCTGGCCTACGGTCTGGAAGCGAACCCGAGCTTTATCCGCAAACTCATGGTTCCTCTCACCCGTGACGGCATCATCGTCTCTACCCTTGGCCGCAACGGCTCTATTCATCTTGGCCGCCCGGCGGAAGAGATCACCCTGCGCGATATCTACGTCTCCGTCATCGAAGATAAAAAGCTGTGGGCGTCGCGTCCTGACGTCCCTGCCCGCTGCGTGGTCAGCGCGAACGCATGCTGGTACTTCAAATCTATCGCCGATGAAGCGGAGCAGGCTTCACTACAGGTACTTGCGCGCCACACCGTGGCAAGCGCGCTGGAAGAAGTGAAAAAAGCCGATACCAGCGGGTGCGATCCGGTGCCTGAACTTATCGCCAAGTATAAAGAAGCTCATTAATTTTCCTTCAGCGCAAAAAAAACCGCCTTCACTGTGAAGGCGGTTTTTTGTTATCTGCCGCTCCCTACGCTGGCGAAACGTCCTTTACCGCTTTGCCGCGTGTGACGAATTTACGCAGCGTCACATAGAACACCGGGGTCAGGAACAGACCAAACAGCGTCACGCCCAGCATCCCCGAGAACACCGTGATCCCGGTGACGCCGCGGACCTCCGCGCCCGCGCCGTGGCCGAGGATCAGCGGGATGGTCCCGGCGATAAAGGCGATGGAGGTCATCACGATCGGGCGTAAACGCAGACGGCACGCTTCCAGCGCCGCTTCCATGATCCCTTTCCCCTGTATTTCCAGCTCGCGGGCAAACTCGACGATCAGAATCGCATTTTTACAGGCCAGCCCCATCAGCACCACCAGCCCCACCTGCACGAACACGTTGTTATCGCCGCCGGTCAGCCAGACGCCAAACAGCGCGGAGAGCATCGTCATCGGTACGATAAGGATCACCGCCAGCGGCAGCGTCCAGCTTTCATACAGCGCCGCCAGCACCAGGAATGCCAGCAGTACCGCCACCGGGAAGACGATCAGCGCCGTATTGCCCTGGGTGGCCTGCTGGAAGCTCAGGTCCGTCCATTCAATATTCATCCCGTTCGGCAGTATCTGTTTAGACATCTCGTCAAGCTGCGTCATCGCCTGCGAGGAAGAGAGTACGCGAGGGTCGGCGTCGCCGATCAGATCCGCCGCCGGATAACCATTGTAGCGAATCACCGGGTCCGGTCCGTAGGTGGTGCTGATATTCACCATACTACCGATCGGCACCATTTCGCCCTGATTATTGCGGGTGCGCAAATTGGCAATATCTTCCACGCTTTCGCGGAACGGCCCGTCGGCCTGCGCCATCACGCGCCAGGTACGCCCGAACTGGTTAAAGTCATTGACATAAGAGGAGCCCAGATAGGTTTGCAGCGTACCGAACAGATCGGTCAGCGACACGCCCTGCGCTTTCGCCTTATCCCTGTCGACCTGCACATCCAGCTGCGGAACGTTAGCCTGGTAGGTTGAGATCGGGAAATGCATCCCCGGCGTCTGCATAATCGTACCGGACATCGCGTTCACCGCGCTTTGCAGCGCGCCGTAGCCAAGGCCGGCGCGGTCCTGAATATACAGCGAATAGCCGGAACCCTGACCCAGTCCTAAAATCGGCGGCGGCAAAATCGAGAAGCCAAAACCCTGCTGGATTTGCGCGATTTTGGCGTTAATCTCGGCGTTAATTTCCGCCGCCGAATGATGACGCTGGTCGAACGGCTTCAGGCCAAAGAAGACCGTCCCGGTATTCGGCGTGTTGGTAAACTGCAGCGCGTTGAGCCCCGGGAACGCGACCGCATAGTCCACGCCTTCGGTATTCATCCCGATTTCGCTCATTTTGCGGATCACCGCATCGGTGCGCGCCAGCGAAGAACCTTCCGGCATTTTCACGCCGCCGATTAAGTACAGCTTATCCTGGGTCGGAATAAACCCGCCGGGGACGATTTTAAACATGACGCCCGCGGCGCAGAGCAGCAGCAGATACACCGCAAACACCGCTCCGCGTCGTCCAAGCGTTTTGCCCACCAACCCCTGATAGCCGTTCGAGCTGCGGTGGAAAAAGCGGTTAAACGGACGGAAAATCCAGCCGAACAGACGATCGATAAGCCGGGTCGGGAAGTCCTTCGGCGCGCCGTGCGGCTTCAACAGCAGCGCGGCCAGCGCCGGAGAGAGCGTCAGCGAGTTGATGGCCGAAATCACCGTGGAAATCGCGATCGTTACCGCAAACTGTTTGTAGAACTGACCGGTCACGCCCGAGAGAAACGCCATCGGCACGAACACCGCGCACAGCACCAGCGCAATGGCGATGATCGGCCCGGACACTTCACGCATCGCCTGATGCGCCGCGGCAAGCGGAGCCAGCCCCTCCTCGATATTTCGCTCGACGTTTTCCACCACGACGATGGCGTCATCCACCACGATGCCGATAGCCAGTACCAGCCCGAACAGGCTCAGGGTGTTCAACGAGAAGCCCAGCAGATAAAGAATGCTGAAGGTCCCCACCACCGAGACCGGCACCGCGATCAGCGGAATAATCGACGCGCGCCAGGTTTGCAGGAACAGGATCACCACCAGCACCACCAGCACCACCGCTTCCAGCAGCGTTTGCACGACCGCGCGAATGGAGTCGCGAACAAACACCGTCGGATCGTAAGGCGCCGCCCATTGCATATCCTGCGGGAAACGCTTCGACAGCTCGTCCATTTTGGCGCGCACCGCGTTCGAGAGATCGATCGCGTTCGCTCCCGGCGACTGGAAGATACCAATCCCGACCGCGTCTTTGTTGTTCAACTGGGAACGCAGCGCATAGCTGCCGGAGCCCATTTCGATACGCGCCACGTCGCGCAGGCGCACCAGCGAGCCGTCCTGCGCCGTTTTGAGAATAATATTGCCAAACTCTTCTTCGGTGTGCAGGCGCCCCTGGGCGTTAATGGAGATCAGGAAATCGCTCTCTTTCGGCAGCGGCTCGGCGCCAAGCTGCCCGGCGGAAACCTGGACGTTTTGCTCCTGCATCGCCGTCACCACATCCGAGGCGGTCAGCCCGCGCGCCGCCACTTTATTGGGATCGAGCCAGACGCGCATCGCGTATTCGCCCGAGCCAAAAATCTGAATTTGGCCGACGCCGGGCAGGCGCGCCAGCTCATCTTTCACTTTTAGCGTGGCGTAGTTACGCATATACAGAGAGTCGTATTTACCGCCGGGCGAAAACAGATGCACCACCAGCGTCAGCGTCGGCGACTGCTTCTGGGTGGTAATCCCTAAACGCCGCACATCTTCCGGCAGACGCGCTTCGGCCTGCGATACCCGGTTTTGCACCTGGACCTGCGCCTGATCCGGGTCGGTACCCGGACGGAAGGTGACGGTGGTCACCAGCACGCCGTCGGAGCCAGCGACGGATTTCATGTACATCATGTTTTCAACGCCGTTGATCGCCTCTTCCAGCGGCGTCGCCACGGTCTCAGCGATCACTTTCGGGTTGGCGCCAGGATACTCCGCGCGCACCTGCACGCTGGGCGGCACGACGTCAGGATATTCGCTGACCGGCAGCAGCGGGATGGCGATTAATCCGGTGATAAAAATCAGAATCGACAGCACCGCGGCGAAAATCGGCCTGTCGATAAAAAAGCGGGAAAAGTCCATGGGTCGGATTCTCAGATAAGGGATCAGTTAAGGGCGGTGCTGGCGGTCATGGCCACGGTTTTCGCGTTAACCGGCATCCCCGGCATAAACACTTTTTGTAAACCATCGACGATGACTTTATCGCCAGGTTTCAGCCCCTGCTGCACGATACGCAGACCGTCCGCCAGACGCCCCGGCGTAATATCGCGACGCTGCGCTTTACCCTCTTTATCAACGACATAAACATATTTACGATCCTGATCGGTCAACACCGCTTTGTCATCGATAAGCGTGGCGTTGAACTCGGCACTGCCCGGCAGGCGGACGCGGGCAAAAAGCCCCGGCGTGAACTGACGCTGGGCGTTATCCAGCAGCGCGCGCATCCGGATCGTACCGGTGCTCGGCGTTAACTGATTATCCAGAAAATCCACTTTACCCTGATGGGGGTAGCCCTCTTCGCCAACAAGGCCAATCTCCACCGGGAGCGCCAGGTGATTGCTCGACGCGCCCTGCCCGCTGCGGGCGAGATTTTGATAGTGAAGGTAGGTCGACTCGTCCACGTCAAAGTAGACGTAAACCGTCTTCTGCGATACCAGCGTGGTCAGTACGCTGGCGCTGTCGCCGGCGGTGACCAGGTTACCGCTGGTGATCAACGCGCGGCTGGCGCGGCCATCGATAGGCGCGGTCACTTTGGTGAAATCCAGGTTAAGCTGCGCGGCGTCGACCGCCGCCTGCGCGGCGCGGATGTCGGCCTGCGCCTGGGTGGCCGCCGCACGGCGCTGCTCCCACTCTTCGCGGGAAACCAGGTTGGTATTGACTAATTTATCGGTACGGTTAGCCTCGCTTCGCGCCAGGCTGGCCTGGGTTTTGGCTCTCGCCAGCGTCGCCTGCGCCTGTTCCAGCGCGGCGCGATAGGTTCTGTCATCAATAGTGAACAGCACCTCGCCCTTTTTCACCTCCTGACCGTCGGTGTAATTCACTTTATCAATGTAGCCGGAGACGCGGGGACGGAGCTGAACGCTTTCCACCGCTTCAATCCGACCGTTAAAGCTATCCCACTGACTGATGGATTTAACGACCACGTCAGCGGCGCTGACCGCGGGCGCTTGCGGCGCGGCGTTTTGCGCGACTCCCTCATCGCATCCGACGAGGAGCGCGGAGAGTAACATCACGCCCGGCACAGTCAGATGAAAGTTACCCCAGGTTTTTTGCAGGCTCATTATTTTTATTCCGGTATTGGTAGCCGCCGGGCAAGACGCAGCGGAAGACGCCGCACCACTTCCTTTGTCCGGGCTGGCTTAAGGCCATTTGTGACGTTCATCGCCACAAAACTGTAACAATTGCGAATACACTATCGCGGCGATTGTAGGAAGGCGCTAAATTTAGTGCAAGAATAATTGTTGCACTTTATGTGCTATTCCTGGCACTGGAAAAAGGCGCGTTTTCACCGGGGATTTAAATGCAACAATAAAACTTGCAATTAATTCAAAAACGGGCCACCTTTAAATGCAACAGATAAAGATGCTCTTTAAGACGCTGCGTGGAGGAGACAAGATGAACACTGGCGCATTCATTCACGATTTACTCGGCTGGATCGACAACAATCTTGATAGCCGTCTGGACATTGACACCGTCTCCAGGCGAGCCGGCTATTCCAAATGGCACCTGCAGCGGATATTCAAAGAGCATACCGGCTATCCTCTCGCCGAGTATATTCGCGCGCAAAAGCTGCAAAAATCGGTTGAGCGTTTAGCCCAAAGCGACGAACCGATTTTGAACGTGGCGATTGCCCTGGGCTTTGACTCCCAGCAGTCCTTCAACCGCAGCTTCAAGCGTCAGTTTGGCCAGGCGCCCGGCGCATGGCGTCGCAGCATCGGCTGCGCGCAAACGCAGGGGTTACGCCAGCAATCAGCGCCCTTATCGGAAAAAGGTTTACGCTCGCAGCGTTAACCCCGTTGCAGTCCCTACCCCGAACATTTTGGCTGGCGGCTTACTGCCAGCTTTGCCTCACGCCTTATCAAAGATGGGCGTCACTGCGGGCTCTGCCGCTCTTCGACCGGCAAAGTAGTGCGCGGGCGTGCTGCCCATCGTTTTTCTGAATATAGTGATAAACGCGTTGACCGACTCATAGCCCAGATTAGCCGCCACGTTTTGCACCGATACCCCGCTTGCCAGCTCCCGAAGGGCAATAATCAAATGCAGCTGCTGACGCCATCGCCCGAAGGTCAGCCCGGTTTCACGCAGCATCAGGCGGGCTAATGAGCGCTCGCTGAGCGCCAGCCGTTTTGCCCAAACTTTAAAGGTGCTGCGATCCTCCGGGTGGCTGACCAGCGCATCCGCCATGGCGCGGATCTTAGGGTGCGCCGAAACCGGCAGGCTTAATTTCTGCTGCGGCATGGCGGTAAGTTCATCGAGCGTCACTCTGATCAATCGGCCGACGTGGCTCTCCGCCGGGTAATCAACCTCCTCATTCGTTAAGCGGTCGACGAGCTCTTTAATCAGCGGCGAAATCGCCAGGGTGCAGCATTTCTCCGGCAGCGCGGCGGCGCCGGGTTCAATAAACAAATAGTTGAGATGCGCATTCCAGGTCGCTTTGGCGCTATGCGGGATCCCGCCGGGGATCCACACCGCGCAGTCTGGCGGCACTATCCAGATATCATTTTCCGCGCGACAAATCACCGCCCCGTACAGGGCCACGATCAGCTGGCCTTTGCGGTGAGTATGAACCGGCACTTCTGCCGCGTAATCAACGAAATCGATATGCCGCGCGACGGCCGGGCTCGGCGTACTATCGGGATCAAACAGGGTATGGGCGAGTCTGGATGGCATCTCATTGGCAACATTTAGGTATTTTTTGACAGAATAGGGTATTTAAGGACGTACGCAAAGCGGGAATAATTCACGCCATGAATAAATTAACTTCCCCTCACAGCCATTTTTTGCACGCGATAAGCCGTTGGCCAGGCCGCATGGCCACACCCGCGCTGCTAAGCGACGCCCATGCCCTGCTCTATTCGGTCAGGAGTTTTGCCGCCGCGATGCTCGCCTATTACCTCGCCCTGGCGATTGGCCTTGAACGCCCCTCGTGGGCCATCATTACCGTCTATATCGTGTCGCAAACCTCGGTGGGCGCCTCCCTGAGCAGGAGCCTCTATCGCCTGGCGGGTACCGTGGCCGGCGCGGGGGCCACGGTGTTGATTGTGCCCACGTTTGTGAATACGCCGATTTTATGCAGCGTGATGCTGACAGGCTGGATCACCTTCTGCCTCTATTTGTCCCTGCTTGAACGCACGCCTCGCGCCTATGCTTTTGTGCTGGCCGGTTACACCGCAAGCCTGATTGGTTTTCCCGCCGTCGCCGACCCAGGCACGGTGTTTAACATCGCCATCATCCGGGTACAGGAGATCGCGATCGGTATCGTCTGCGCCGCGCTGATTCACCGCTACATTCTGCCTACCCGGATATCAGGGGTGTTCAACAGCAAATTAGCGCAGACGCTTGGGGCCGCGCGGCAGCGGATTGCCGACACGCTGGCAGGCAAGTCCGACGCACAGTCAGAACCGCTGCATCTGGCGCTGGCGCTGCAGTTTCTGCAGGGCATCAGTCACCACATCCCGTATGATTTCGCTCTTTCGGTACCGGTCCGCCAGGCCAGGAAAGCGCTCCATGACCGGCTGGCGCGGTTAGTCATTGTCAATGTTGAATTACGCGATCGTTTGCAGGCGATCGCGCTGATGCCCGCTGATACGCGGACGTTGCTGGATGATGTTCAGGCCTGGCTGACCTGCGACGATAGCGGAAAATGCAACAGCGCAGCCGATGCGCTACAGCAACGCGGCGCGCGGTTAGCGCAGCGGTACGCCGCGCAGGCGCTGACCTTTGAAGATGCGCTGCAGGTGAATTTCTTACGCTACCTCGCTGAGTCGATTGCCCTCCTGCAGCAGTGTGGGCGACTTTCGGAGGCCATCCATCACGCCAGACCCGCAACAATGCAGGCGGAAGACCGTGCGGCGAAAGGATACGTTTTCCATCGCGATCCCCTCAGTGCCGCCCGAACGGCGCTGGGCGCGTTTGTCATCATCCTGAGCGGCTGTCTGGCATGGATTTATTCCGCCTGGCCGGATGGCGGCACGGCGGTGTCGATTCTGGGGGTTTGCTGCACGCTGTTTGGCAGTTTCGACACCCCGGCTCCGCATATTGTGAAATACATTATCGGCTCTTTCTGGGGCGTCGTAATAAGCCTGCTCTATAGCTTCGCCCTGCTTCCTCCGCTCAGCGACTTCCCCGTACTGGCGGCGGCGCTTGCCCCGGCCTATCTGCTTGCCGGATCGCTACAGGCGCGGCCCCCCACCACCTTTATGGCGATGGGGATCACCCTGACGCTACCTGTGCTCTGCGAGCTGGGCGCGCGCTACAGCGGCGACTTTGCCGAGGCGGCCAACACCGCGATCGCCCTGTTTTTGGCGACCGGCTTTGCGGTTATCGGCATGAGTCTGCTGCAAACCGTGCAGGCGGACGTGGCGATAAACCGTCTGCTGAAACTGTGCCAACGCGATATTCGCCGCAGCGTGAACGACGCGTTTAGAGGCGATGAAACGCACTGGACCAATCTGATGATCGACCGGGCCGCCCTGCTGCTGCCGCGCTTGCCGCGCAGCGGGCGGTCATCCGCGCGGGCGCTTGAACACCTGCTGCGCTTTCTGCGCCTTGGCCTCTGCGTGATGCGCCTGCGCCGCTGCGAAACGCCCGCCGGCAGCGATATCCACGAGGTGCTTTATCCCCTTACCCGCACAACGGAGACCGAAGCCTTACGCGAGCGCATTGCCGCCATGACGGAGCGCTGCTTGCCCGCGACGGATGAACATTCACGCCAGTTTGTCGACAGGCTGGTCGATCTGCACTGCGCGTTGCGGGCGCAGAACGAGGAACCGACGCATGATCAATGACATCAATATCGGAGGGGTTTTTATCCCCGGACTGCTGCTGACCGCGCTCATTGCCCTGGTCTGTACGCTGTTACTCGTGCCGCTTTTCTCTGTCAGCAGGCTGTACCGCCGTCTGCCCTTACGCCCGCTGCTTGATGTCTCAACCTATATCGTGACCTTTTTCCTGCTGTTGCAGGGCCTGACCACACTGGGGTTATTCGCATGAAATCTTTACTCTCTTTGCTCGGCCGTTACGCGCTGACGTTAATCGCAGTGGCGGTGGCGGCTTTCGTGGCGTTTATTTTCTGGAAACAGTATGCGCAGACGCCCTGGACGCGCGATGGCCGCGTTCGGGCAGATGTGGTGCAGATTGCGCCGGACGTTTCCGGGCCGGTAACCAGCGTAGCGGTGCGGGATAATCAGTGGGTTAACCGTGGCGATGTACTTTACGCCATCGACCCGCGCTGGCTAAAGCTGGCGGTGCTCAGCGCGCAGGCCGACGTCGAGGCAAAGCGTCATGAGATGGTGATGCGCCAGGATGCGGCCAGGCGACGCGCCCTTATCAAAGGGGTCATTTCCAGCGAGGACATCCAGCAAACAGGCAGCGCAGCGCGCGTCGCGGCGGCCAATTACCAGGGGGCGCTGGCGGCGCTGGAACTGGCGCAGCTGAATTTATCCCATGCGACGGTGCGCGCACCGGCTGCCGGCTACGTCACGCATCTTCGGCTTCGCCCCGGCGATTACGCCACGGCGGGAGAGACAAAAGTCGCCGTGGTCGATGCGCACAGTTTCTGGGTGGTGGGCTATTTTGAAGAGACCAAGCTGCGTCATATTCGCATCGGCAGCGCCGCGCGCATTTCGCTGATGGGGTTTGACCCGCTCATTACCGGGCATGTGGAGAGTATCGGCCGGGGGATCGACGATAACAATGACGAGACGGGCGGGCTGGGACTGCCGGATGTCAATCCCACCTTCAGCTGGGTGCGGCTTGCGCAGCGTGTCCCCGTCCGTATCCAGCTAGATAAGATACCAGAGGGGATTGAGCTGGTGGCAGGGTTATCCGCCAGCGTTTCCATTGTGCCTGAAAGCCCTGACGGCGGACATAGCGGAGGATCGGGCTACGTGGATCAGGCTATCCACCCATGATGCGTTCGGACAGCGCGGCGGAGGCTGCCTTCACTTCTTCAGTCACTTCCACGGGCAGCCGGGCAACGCAGATAGCCATAGTGCAAGATGAACTGCCCAGGTGCCGACAGTCAGCGCTCTGCACCACTACGTGCCGGATCTTCATCGTAAGATACTTCTGGCCACGCTCTGGAATACCGGCGCCCGGATTAACGAAGCGCAGGCGCTGTTTCACGGGCGCCGCCCTGTCCTTTTGTTCAACTGACCACGCTGAAACACCACACGGAAAAAGCAGGCACAACGGAGGGGAAATCACCGACCGGAACGTCCGCACCTGACTGAATGAAACTGTTGCTGCAGCCGCCGCTGAGCCTGCAGAGACAGAAGTCGATCAGCTCGACGGAGATCTATACGAAAGTGTTTCCATTCGATGTCACTGCACACCAAAAAGTGCAGTTCGCGGTGCCGGAATCGGATGTGGTATGCCCTGAGCATTTCGCAGCACCGAGACATATCAGCAATAAAGACTTCTACTTCAGCCATGCTGATGTTCTCCTTATTCCGGAAGTGATTTTTAGCTGTGAAAGAGATAAAAATCGCTGATGCTATATGAAACATTTTAATAATGACGAAATCGGATGTTATTCGTAATGACCTTTAATTTGAGATGAGATATAACGTGTTTCGAAGAAAATTAACATTTTAATAACGTAATTAAGGTTAAGCAAATGAAGCAGGTTGGCATTGTAGGTTGGCGAGGAATGGTCGGTTCTGTTTTGCTACAGCGAATGATCGAAGAGAACGACTTCGACAATATATCAGCGCATTTTTTCAGCACCTCCAGTGCGGGAGCCGCCGGCCCTGTCATTGATGGCGTCAGCTACACACTTAAAGATGCTAATTCCGTGAGTGCGCTGGCCGAAATGGACATCATCATAACCTGCCAGGGTGGGGATTATACCAAAGCAATATACCCTGATTTGCTTAACCATGGCTGGGGAGGCTACTGGATTGACGCGGCCTCAGCGCTGCGGATGGATGAGAAAGCCTGCATTATTCTCGACCCCGTCAACCGCAACAATATCGATCGTGCAATTAAAGAAGGTATTAAACTTTTTGTCGGCGGCAACTGTTCCATTACGCTGAGTCTTATGGGGCTGGCTGGGTTGATAAAGGCTGACTTGATCGAATGGATGAGTGTGATGACCTACCAGTCCGCATCGGGTGCTGGTGCACAGTATGTACGGGAACTCATTGCGCAAAGTGCTTACATAAGCCGCCATTTATCTCCGGATGAGCTGGCATCCTCAGGTTCAGTGCTCCCGTTAGTTAATAAGGTCAGTGAATTGATTAACAGCGCTGATATGCCGACCCAGAACTTCGGTGCACCTTTGATGGGCAGCATCATTCCCTGGATTGACAGCGATTTAGGGGATGGCAACAGCCGTGAAGAATGGAAAGGTGAGGCTGAAACCAACAAAATTTTAGGCCTGTCTCCCGGTACGATCCCGGTAAACGGCTTATGCATACGCGTCGGCGTGATCCGCTGCCACAGCGCTGCTATAACCCTTAAGCTCAAGCGTGAAGTCAACGAAGAGGAATTTGCAGAATTAGTGATGAATTCCCACCCCTGGGTTAACTATGTGCCCAATAACAAGGAAGAGAGTGTCAGTACCCTGACACCAGCCTATATCAGCGGTTCGCTTAAGGTTGGTATTGGCCGTTACAAGAAAATGTCGCTAAACAATGAACCTATCTACTCGGTCCTGACGGTCGGCGATCAGCTATTGTGGGGAGCAGCGGAACCATTGCGCCGCATGTTGAATATTCTGTCTGGCAAAGCGTGAATCATATTATGTGGACAACACACCTCCCCCTAAACTCAACGGCATAAATACAAGCTGTATACGGAGCACTTGATGGTCACCACACATGTTTTTATCGCGGTCAGTCTTGATGGTTATATCGCCCGACAGGATGACGATATCGACTGGCTGTTGCAGCGCGATGACCCGACAGAAGATCACGGCTATGCCGCATTCATCGCGGACAAAGATTGGATCGTTATGGGTCGGGGCAGCTATGAGAAGGCGCTGACCTTTGACCAGTGGCCTTACGATCGCCCCGTGCTGGTTCTCTCCCGACAGCTAACCGCGACCGCCGTGCCCGAGGCGTTGAAGGACAAAGTGCAGTTCTCAAGCCGCACGCCAGGGGAAGTGCTTGCTGACCTGACGGTACAGAACGCGCATCGCGTCTATATAGATGGCGGGAAAGTAATACAGTCGTTCCTGCGCGAAGGGCTGGTCGCCGATATGATTATCACTACCGTTCCTGTCCTGCTCGGTTCGGGAAAACCGCTGTTCGGTTCCCTGACCAGGGATATCGATTTGACTCTGTTATCAAGCCGTAGCTTTCCTTCGGGACTGGTGCAGTCGCACTATCGGCTGACGTCATAAACTGTATATCAACATAGCGGCGACCGCTCTCAATCTGGCAGTGACTTTAATAGAAAAACTGACACCCAGAGAGAATGTTGAAAAAATAAAAGAGGGAATGGGCTTCAATCCCCTCAGTCAGTGAGTGAAAACCGCTATCCGCAACGTGGTCTGGGCCCGCTACCGCGGCCAGACCAGCGGAAATTCATCGGCGACAAGCGGCTCTCCGTCGCGAAGCTTAAGCCCCGGAAACGGCGGCGAGGTCACGCCGCCGCGGTCGGCGAATGTCGCATCATCCCCTACCCAACGGGCGGAAAATACCCGCCGCGCGCGGGTGCTTGAATTACCCCTGGCGCCATGCAGCGTGCGGAAATGAAAAGCGACTGCATCGCCCGGTTCCAGCGCCCAGCTAACGATATCGTAATCCTCCTGATGGGCATCGATATCCGGCAGCTCTTTAAAACGCGAGTGGGAATAGAGCTTTGAACCGTTAAACCGCGTTGGGCTGAACTCATCGTCCCAGCGATGGGAACCGCGAATGCAGCGCAGCGAAATCTCCTCCGCTACCGGATCGAGCGGGATCCACAGGCTCACGTTCTGCCGCCCTTCCACGCAGTAATAGGGCTGATCGTGGTGCCATGGCGTCACCGTACTGCCGCCGGGCTGTTTCACCAGCGTGTGCTCGTGGAAAAACTTCGCCGTCTGCGACCCCATCAGCACCGCGGCGATCTCCGCCGCCGGCGACTGAAAAACGAAATCGCGAAATTCCGGGATTCGTTGCCAGTTGCAATAGTCCTGAAAAAACGGCGCCGAACCGTCTTCCGGGATTACCGTTCGCGCATGGCCATATTCGCTGGGGTTCGCCATCAGCGCGGCGACGCCGCGCGACAGGCTGTCTATCCACGGCGTGAACACGCCTTTGAGTAGCACGACGCCGTCGGTCTGCCAGCGGTCGACGGTCTGTTGATCAATAAGCGGGGAGTACGGGTTTTGCATAGTCGCCATCCTGTGTTGATAAATCAGCGAAGTGAATCGGAGGGATCGGCGCGCATCCAGGCGCAAAGGTTATCCAGCATGGCCAGACAGCGTTCCGTCTGTGGGATGCTGATATATTCGTCCGCCCTATGGCCCTGCGCCATGCTGCCCGGCCCGCAGATAAGCGTCGCGACGCCCGCCTCGTCAAACAGGCCGCCTTCGGTGCCGTAGGCGACGGTGGTGAAATCATCGCTGCCGCACCACTGCGCCAGCCAGCGGGCGAACGCTGACTGCGGGTCGCTCAGCAGACCTGGATAGTGGCTCAGCGTCTGGAAATGAATGTCGCTGCACTGCGCCACCTTGCGCATCGCCGGAAGCAGCTGCTCGCGGGCATAATCGCCCAGGGCGTCGGTGACCACCTGCGGACGGGTACCGGGTAAATAGCGAATTTCAAAGTCGAACCAGCAGGATTGCGGAACGATATTCAGCGCCTCGCCGCCGCGGATCGTCCCCACCTGCAGCGTGCCTGACGGCGGCGAGAACCGGCGGTCCAGGTGCTGCGAAAAGCTTTCGCCCAGCGCATCCAGCCGGTAAATCAGCTTCGCCGCGTAGCTAATCGCGTTAACCCCTTGCGGGGCGTAGGCCGAATGGCAGGCGTGGCCTTCCACGCGACAGCGCACCGCGAGCTTGCCTTTATGCCCATAGACTGGGCGCATGTCGGTCGGCTCGCCGATAATACACAGCGCCGGTTTCTCGGCGGAGGCGCGGAGAAAATCCACCAGGCTGCGCACGCCCAGACAGCCAACTTCCTCATCATAAGAGAATGCCAGATGCAGCGGCATCCGCAGCGGCGCAGCCAGAAACGCCTCCAGCGACGCCAGCACGCAGGCGATAAATCCTTTCATATCCGCGCTGCCGCGACCGTAGTAGCGCCCGTCGCGTTCGGTAAGGGCGAACGGCGGCACCGTCCACGCCTGGCCATCCACCGGCACCACGTCAGTATGACCGGAGAGCATCACCCCGCCGGGGCCGGATGGCCCAAGGCGGGCATAGAGGTTCGCCTTGCGACCTTCGTCGTCATAAAACAGCTGCGACGTCACGCCGCGCGCGCGCAGAAAGTCGCCGATCCAGGCAATCAGCGCCAGATTCGACTCGCGGCTGGTGGTATCAAACGCCAGCAGCTGCCCGAGGATCTCACGCAGGCGGTTACTCATCGCCCGGCACTCCGTAGGTCGGCGCTTCGCGCGGGTCCAGCGCGCGGGTGATGTACGCTTCCATCTGCGGTTCATAGGCCAGCCACAGCGCTTCCAGCGCCGCTACCGGGCGATCCTCAGCCCAGTCGACGCGTAAATCCACCACCGGCCAGGCGTAATCCTCCACCACTTTCAGCGCCGCCGAGTGCTCCGGCCCGGCTTCGCCGCCCGCATCGATGCCCGCCTGCAGAGCCGCAATCAGGCGGCTGGCCAGTTCGCCGGTGGCGGCTTCGAACGCCGTCGTCATGGCGGTAATCACCTGCGGGTTGGCCAGCATATTCCCCGCCGCCACGCAGTTCTCACCCTGCGCCACCCGCCCGATGCCGAGCGTATGTTCGCCGCTGAACACGGCGCTCTCGCCGCTGGCGTCGATGACCGCCACCTGGCGATAATCGCTAAACCGGTCTTCGCCCAGCGCCTGCGTCAGGGCCTGCTGCGGCGTGAGCCCCGCCTCAAGCCCGGCAAGGATCTGCGGTCCGAGCGCGGGCAGCGTGATGTTCTGGCTGGACACCGCGCCAACGCCCGCCAGCAGCCACGGGCAGCGGGCGCCGACCGCAATGCTGGATGAGCTAATCGCAATGCCCAGTTGACCCGACTCCGGGCACAGGGCGGAAATTGAAAGGGTCATGGTGCCTCCTGCGCATGCCAGTCGTCAGGGATCACCGCCGTGACGTCAATTTCCATCAGCCACTGCGGCTGCGCGAGGGCCGACACCACCACGCCGGTCGAAATGGGAAACACGCCTTTGAGCCATTTCCCCACTTCCTGGTACACCGGTTCGCGGTAGCGCGGGTCGATCAGATAGGTCGTCGTTTTCACGATATGCGTCAGATCGCTGCCGGCCTCTTCCAGCAGCTGTTTAACGTTCTTCATCGCCTGTTCCGCCTGGGCGCGCGGGTCGCCCAGGCCGATCAAATTGCCGTCAAAATCGGTACCCACCTGGCCGCGAACGTACACGGTATTTCCCGCGCGCACCGCCTGGCACAGATCGTTATTGAGCGTCTGATTGGGATAGGTTTCTTTGGTGTTAAACATCCGAATACGGGTATGGGTTGGCATAGGTCGCGTCCTCAAATCAGGCGTTAGCAGGAAGGTTGGTAGCGTTGATACTGACGCTGAATGGCAATCTGATCGGCAACATATTTCGCATCGTGCCAGACGCCCCAGATAAAGGTTGAGCCACGGCGGGAGAGCCAAGGCAGGCCAAGGAAATAGACGCCCGGTTCGCTGGAAACGCCGCGATGATGCTGCGGGCGCTGCTGTTCATTAAAGGCGTTAACCTTCAGCCAGCGGTAATCGGTGGTGTAGCCGGTGGCCCAGATAATGCTGCGCACGCCCGCTTTTGCCAGGTCGAGTTCGGCGAGCGGCTGGGTCAGGCAATCGGGGTCAGGCAGGAAGAAGCGCGCTTCCGGCTCTTCCGGCAGGATGAGTCCGTTGCGGGCAATGTACTCATCCGCAGCGTCGAGCAGCGCCAGATAGGAGGCGTCGCCGAGACGAATGTTGTCCGCCAGATCGTCGCGGAACACCGCCTTACCCTCGGTAAAGCCGTGCGTTTGCCCGACCAGGGTAATCCCCTGGTGCGCCAGCTGGCGAAAGTCAACGGTATGACCGCCGCGCGCGCCGCTAACCGCAATCGTCACGTGCTCTTTACCGGGCTGGTTGGCCGCCGCGTCCCACAAGCCTAATACCCCCAGCCACCAGCAAAAATCGCGCTGGCGGTAGCGGCGCGGCGGGCGATCGTGGGCGCCGACGGAGAGCCACACCGCGCGCCCCGCCCGGCGGAGTTCTTCGGCGATTTGTACGCCGGACGATCCCGCACCGACCACCAGCACGCCGCCTTCCGCAAGCTGCTGCGGGTTGAAATAGTGCGCGGAATGGATTTGCTCCACTGCGCTATCCTGCGGCGCGATGGCCGGTATCACCAGGCGCTGGAACGGCCCGGTGGCGGCGACAATACGCTGCGCCTCAATCACGCCCAGCGAGGTTTCGACGCGAAACCCCGGACGGCCGTTTAAGCGCTCTGCGCTAAAGACCTCAACGCCGGTTTTGATCGGTGCATTAAAGGTTTTGGCATACGCGGCGAAGTAGTCGGCAATCTGCTCTTTGGCGACAAAGCTGTCGGCGTCGCAGCCGGGAAAGGTCATGCCGGGAAACCGATCGTGCCAGGCCGGGCCGTTGGCCACCAGCGAATCCCAGCGGCCGCTGCGCCAGGCCTCAGCGATGCGCTTTTTTTCCAGCACCAGGTGGGGAATGCCGTGATGCGTCAGATGCTCGCTCATCGCGACGCCCGCCTGCCCCGCGCCCACCACCAGGGTATCGATCTCTGTAATCTGCTCTGTCATGTCTGTGTCCTTCAAGCACGGTTGTCCGGCTTATCCGCCGGGATTGACAGAACTCAGGTTAAGTAAGTGTGATGAAATGGTAAATTATTATAAAACGATCGTCTGAATAGAAATTTACGAGGCTGGATAACGCAGCGGGAAAATAACGCTTGCGGCCGCGTTAATTACATTACGCGTGCTGATGGGGCGTTAATTCTATGCTGCGGCAATAATCCATAAACAGCTGCGTCGGGCGCGTGGGTTCATTATTGGCAAGGTGCGCCATAATTAATGTCGACGCGGGCATCTCGTCGGCAATATCCAGCTGCACCAGCTTTTCACCGTCATAGGTCATATCGCATAGCGGACGAGTCACGAGGACCGAAAAGCCTAATCCCTGCCCGACCATACAGCGCACCATTTCAATAGAGGGTGAACTGTAGGCCACTTCCGGGTGATAACCTTTCTCTTTAAATATTGAGACAAAATAGTTTTTGCTGGGAACCGCATCGAGCAAAATCATCGGCTCACGACTTAACTCTTGCAGCGTGACGCTTTTTTTCTGCGCCAGCGGATGAGAGGCAGGCAGTAAAGCATAGGGCTTGTGCGGAGCGTTCAGCAGCTCTTTATGAATGGAATGACCCAGTTCCAGATCGTAGACCAGCGCCAGATCGAAACGCCCGCGATGCAGGCCGTGCATCAGCTCATGTTGTTCGCCGTCGTAGAGCTGGAGAGTGATTTCGGGATACATTTTTTTAAATCCCGCCACCAGTTTTGGCATATACAGCGGCGCCACGGATTCAAAGCAGCCGACGGAAATCGTCCCGGATACCAGCTCTTTATCCGCCCGCGAGTTCTGCTCAAACTCGTACGACAGCCGCAGCAGCTCTTTAGCTTTATCGTAGAAGCGCCGCCCGCTTGAGGTCAGGGATACGCCCTGCGCGTGGTGGCGAATAAACAGCTGCTGGTCGAAGGTGCTTTCCAGGTTTTTGATGGCAATGGAGATCGACGGCTGGGCAATATGCAGCTGGCGGGAAGCCTCGGCGATACTCTCCGTTTCCACCACCGTCACGAAATACTTAAGCTGTTTGAGGGTAAATCGGTTCATCGCGTCACCATTGATAAAATATTGTCTTATTGCGAACGGGCTTAGTTTTACAATAAGCAGCCTGCAAGCATCGTGCCATACCGTTTGCGCTGTATATCGTCGGCAAATAACCGCCGCATCTATTTAATTACCCGCCCTCTTTTTTGCCTGATTTCGCGTTTTGCACCATAAAGCATCGCCCTGCACCTTATTTGCCCGCGGCACGCCCCAATATTGCACAAATTACCGTTTTGCCAAAAATCAGGTTTAAAAATAACGGCGATTGTTTTTAAGTTGTTTAAATGTTGTTTCTCATTAATTGCGTTAAATTCCTTGGGGTTAATATAGCTGTATAGTTTTTTTAAACTTAAAGGCCAAAAATTTACTAATTGCCACCGGTCGAACAGTGCCAGCATAGTGTCAGGGCAAGATGAACGCCGGCGGCTCCCCATTTTAGAACAGGGGAATCGCCTTAATTTCCGTTAATTATGGCGAGTGAAATAGCCCATGACGTTTAACTGGAACTATATGTTAAGCCTGCTCAGCGATGTCGATTTCTGGCAGGCCACCTGGACCGTCATCAAATTAAGTTTGCTGACCTGGGCTTTCAGCATTGTGCTGGGATTTATTCTGGCGCTGGCCAAACAGTCGCCGCGCAAGCTGTTTAACGCGCCTGCCCGCCTCTATATCTGGCTGTTTCGCAGCATGCCGCTGCTGGTGCTGCTGATTTTTGTCTACAACATGCCGCAGGCGCTGCCCTCCTTCGCGCCGGTGCTGAACGACCCGTTCTGGGCCGGGCTGCTGGCGATGGTGCTGAGCGAAGCCGCCTATATTGCTGAAATTCATCGCGGCGGGCTGCTGTCGATTCCGAAAGGACAGAGCGAAGCCGCCCGCGCGCTCGGGTTGCGCTATGCCGGCACCCAGTGGCGCGTGGTGATCCCGCAGGCGCTGCGCGTCGCCCTACCGGCGCTGGCCAATGAGTATATCGCCATCGTCAAGCTCAGCTCGCTGGTGTCGGTTATCTCCCTGACCGAGATCTTAATGGTCGGCCAGCGCCTCTATTCGCAGAATTTCCTCGTCATGGAGACCATGGCGGCGGTGGCGTTTTACTACATCCTGATCGTCACGGTGTTTGATTTCCTGCTTAAGCGCCTCGAGACCTGGCTCGACGTCACGCAACGTAAAACCACGCGTCCGGTGGATGAAGAAATGCAGCAAATGGCCACGGCGCGACGTCCGGCAATGGCCCGCAGCGTTAGCGTCGCGCAGGAGCCGGCGCTGCAGGCGTCTAAGCTGCATAAAGCCTATAACAATGTCGAAGTGCTGGGCGCGGTCAGCCTGCAAATTCAGCCCGGCGAAGTCGTCTCCGTCATTGGCCCATCCGGCTCCGGTAAGACCACGCTGATCCGCCTGCTGAACGGCCTTGAGCAGATCGATAACGGCGAGATCAAAATCAACGGTCAGCCATTTATTCACCTCGACCGCCAGGGGCAGCAGAAGCCGCGTTTTATGGAGAACAGCGAGCATCGCCAGAATATCGGCATGGTCTTCCAGAGCTTCAACCTGTTTCCCCACCTGACTGTGCTCGGCAACCTGCTGCTGGCGCCTCGCTATCACCATCTCGCCAGCGAAGGCGAGCTTAAGCAGCACGCCTGCGAACTGCTGCATAAAGTTGGGATGCTGGAACACGCGTGGAAATATCCGCATCAGCTTTCCGGCGGCCAGCAGCAGCGGGTAGCGATTGCCCGCGCCCTGATGATGCGCCCACAAATTATGCTGTTCGATGAACCCACCTCGGCGCTGGATCCGGAAAAGGTTAACGAGGTTCTGCAGGTTATCGAATCGCTGGCCCATGAAGGTATCACCATGGTGATCGTCACCCATGAGATGAACTTCGCCTTTAAGGTTTCCGACCGAATTGTGTTTATGGAAAAAGGACGCGTGGTCTGCGACGACACGCCTCAGGCAATGCGCGACGGCCAGCATCCGCGCGTGGACGCCTTCCTGAAAGATGTCTCTTTGGCTTAACGCCTCCGTTCCCGAAAGGAGAAAAATATGATCGCGCAGTGGCAAATCGAACAGTTTCATCAGCAGGGTTTTCTGGTTGTTGAAGAGGTGCTCTCCGCCGAGGAGGTGGCTCTGCTGCAGACCGATTTCGACGCCTGGGTCGAAGAGAGCCGCCAGCATAGCGAGGCGTGGGGCGAAACCCTGGACGGCCGTCCGCGCTTCGACCTCGAAAGCGATCACGCGCCGCATCACCCCTCGCTGCGCCGGGTGAGTTCGCCCACCGAGATTTCCGCCGCCTACCGCCGCGCCGCCCTTGATTCGCGGATGGCGGCGATTGCCGGCCAGCTCATCGGCGGCAGCGGGACCCGTTTTCATCACAGCAAAATCAACTCCAAGCTGCCGCACACCGCTACGCAGGTGAAATGGCATCAGGATTTTCTGTTCACCCCCCACAGCAACGACGACATTATCACCGCCCTGCTGATGGTTAGCGAAGTGACGCCGGAAAACGGTCCGCTCAACGTGGTCCCGGGAAGCCACCAGGGGCCGCTGTGGTCCCACTGGCAAAACGCGCGTTTTACCGGCGCCGTGGACCCGCAGGTCGAAGAAGCCCACTGCCAGCAGCCGCAGGCCTGTTTCGGCCCGGCGGGTTCAGTGTGCTTTATGCATACCCGCCTGCTTCACGCCTCCAGCCGTAATGAAACCGACCTCCCGCGCACGCTGTTTATCAGCGTCTACGCAGCGGAAGATGCCCTGCCGTTCGGCGAAAATCCGCTGCCCAGCCTTCACGCCGGGCAGATGGTTGCCGGCGAAGAGAGCGGCCTGGTGCGTAGTACCGTTAATCATTTACGTCTGCCGCAAAAACCGCGCGGCGCATCCTTTTTCGTCCAGCAGGCCGGTACCGATCGCGCCAGCATGTAATTTGCCCACTCTTTGGAGGTTCTATGAAACGTATTAATGCTTTGCGCCCTGCTGTCCTGCTCCTTTGCGCCGCCGGCGCCCTGTCGTCCTTTAGCGCCCTGGCCTTCCAGCAGCCGGGGAAAATCACCGCCGGTTCGGATATGACCTTTTTCCCGTATGAATATATGGAAAACAACAAACCCGCCGGGTTCGATATCGAGTTTCTCGCCGGGCTGGCGAAAACCATGGGCCGCGAGGCGGTGAATATTGATACCCGGTTTCCGAATTTGATTCCGGGTCTGCAGGGCGGACGCTTCGATATCACCAACTCGTCGATGTACATCACCGCCGAGCGTTTGAAGGTTATCGATATGGTGCCCTATCTGAAAAGCGGCGAAGCGATCCTCGCGCTGAAAGGCAGCGACTATCAGCCGAAAACGCCGGAAGAGTTTTGCGGTCATAAAATTGGCTCTATGGGCGCGACCTCATGGCTGGCGCAGCTGCAAAAGCTCTCCGCCGACTACTGCGTGAAAAAGGGCCTGAAGCCGATAGCGCTTAGCGAATATACCACCGACCCGCAAACCACCCAGGCGCTGCTGTCGCGGGCGGTTGAGGCGCAAATCACCGATGCGGCGGTGGCGCGCGGCGTGATTGATAAGCTTGGCGATCGGGTGACGATCTCTTCCGAAACCTTGATTTATCCGGTGCTCAACGGCTTTGGGGTGAAAAAAGGCAATAGCGAAGTGAAAACCGCGCTGGAGGAAGGGCTGAAGAAATACAGCGCGACGCCGGAATACGCCGCGCTGCTGAAGAAATATAACTTCCAGGCGCCGACGCCGGAGGACCTGCAAACCCTGATGCCGAAGGCGGAGTAACGACATGGCCCGGTCTTATGAAGAACAGACCCGCATCGACCTGGCGGCGACCTTTCGTATCATCGCCCATCTCGGAATGCACGAGGCGGTGGCCAACCACTTTAGCGCGGCCCTCTCGGCGGACGGCAAAAAATTCCTGCTGAACCCGAAATGGAAACACTTTTCGCGCCTCCGCGCCAGCGACCTGCTGCTGCTGGACGCCGATGATGAAGCCTGCGCCCGGCGATCTGACGTCGACGCCACGGCGTGGGCGATTCACGGGCAAATCCACCAGCGCCTGCCGGAGGTGCGGGTGGTGCTGCACCTGCATCCGGTGTATACCACCAGCGTCGCTTGCCTCGAGACGCCGCATATCCCGCCGATCGATCAGAATACGGCGCGCTATTTTAATCGGCTGGCCGTCGATACGTTATACGGCGGTATGGCGGATACCACGGCGGAAGGCGCGCGTCTGGCGGCACTGCTGGCCGATAAGCGCCGGCTGCTGATGGGCAATCACGGGGTGCTGGTGACCGCGCCGTCGATTGGCGAGGCTTTCGATGATATCTGGACCCTGGAGCGCGCCTGTCAGATTCTGGTGACCGCCTGGTCAACGGGGCAGCCGCTGAAGGTGCTCTCCGCTGCGGTAGCGGAGAAAACCGCGCAGGATTGGGAGGGGATCGCCGACTTTTCGCGCCAGCATTTTGAAGAGATGAAGCAGATGATGATCGACGCCGATCCGTCATTGCTGGACTGACGGCCTACTCCCGGAGAAAAACGCCCGGTGGCGGCTGGCGCCTTACCGGGCCTGCGGGGTCGTGCAGGATTCAAGGCGCCGAGCAGCTTGTAGCCCCGGTAAGGCATCAGCCGCCGCCGGGGAACAGGCGGCTAGTAACGCACGCAAACCGACTTCGTTTCGCACCAGTCGTCCAGCCAGTCGGGGCCGAAATCGCGGCCGGTACCGGACTGCTTCATGCCGCCGAACGGCAGATTGGCGTCGATCAGCGTATGGCTGTTGACCCACACCGTCCCCGCCTGCAGGCGGTCGGTGTAGCTCAGCGCCTGAGTCAAATCGCGGGTCCAGACGCTGGCGGTCAGGCCAAAATCGCTGTCGTTGGCCAGGCGCAGCGCCTCTTCGTCATCGGCCACGCGCACCAGATTCACCACCGGGCCGAAAACCTCTTCCCGGCTCAGGCGCAGCCCTGCGTCGGGGTTAATCACCAGCGTCGGTGCAATATAGTAGCCCTGCGCATCCGGCCCCGCGTGACCGCTAATTAGCTCAGCCTTCTGCTGACGGGCTTCATCAAGATAGGCGGCCACTTTGGCGCAGTGCGCCTGAGACACCACCGGGTTAATCTGGCTGCTCTCGAGCATTCCGGGTCCGATCTGTAGCGACTTCACCGCCTGCTCAAAGCCGCTCACTAGCGTATCGAACAGCGGCGCTTCGATATAAATTCGCGAACTGGCGGCGCACACCTGCCCCTGATTCAGGAAGCTGCCGGTCATTAAGCCCTCAATCACCCACTGCGGATCGGCATCTTTCAGCACGATAGCCGGGTTCTTGCCGCCCAGCTCCAGCGTGACCCGGGTCAGGCGATCGGCGGCCATGCGGGCAATCTGTTTACCGGTAGCAGTCGATCCAGTAAAGCTCACCTTGGCGACCAGCGGATGCGAGGTCAGCGCCGCGCCGCATCCGGCCCCGCTGCCTGTCACTACGTTAAAGACGCCGTCCGGCACGCCCGCCTCGGTTGCCAGTTCCGCCACCCGCAGCAGGGTCAGCGGGGTGGTCTCCGACGGCTTAATGACGATTGAACAGCCAGCCGCCAGCGCGGGCATCACTTTCCACATGCCGATCATCAGCGGGAAGTTCCACGGCACGATCCCGGCCACAACGCCCACCGGCTCCTTTTTGGTCCACGCCTGATAGCGCGCGCCCGCCGGGAAGGGAATCGATACGTCCAGGGTGCGGCCGCTGATTTTGGTGGTCAGCCCGGCGGTATAGCGCATCCAGTTCAGGGTGCAGCCCACTTCAAAGGCGCGGGAAATGTTAATCGATTTCCCCTGTTCAAGGGTCTCCAGCTGCGCCAGCTCCTCGCCGTGCTGCTCCACCAGATCGGCGAAGCGCAGCAGGATCCGTTCGCGGTCGGCGGGGGTCCGCCCTGCCCAGCTGCGGGAAACGAAAGCGCGCCAGGCGGACATTACCGCCCGATCGACATCCGCGGCGTTAGCGTCCGCGGTGCTGGCGATAGCCTGACCGGTGGCCGGGTTCCAGATGGTTAAACGCTGTTCACTCTCTGCCGCCTGCTGCGTACCGTCGAGGTACAAACCATGCTGTCTGTCTAAAAACTGCTGCACGCTGGCGAGTAGCGCGACCTGTGATGTGGACATACCCCTTCCTTATTGTTCGCGGATAGTGGTATCAGTCTATGCCGGGGTCGCGATTCACGCTTTTTTCTCTGTGACATTCGTTTTTGCCGCTGTGACAGCCGCCGCAATGAAGTCGATTAGATGGGCAGGTATACATTATTGAAAAACGCCTGCTGACCAGGCCTGATACAGATGTTCGAGGCCACCTTCAATGATGATATCCTCTCCTGTCGTTATATTAACCTTGCTACCCTTCTCATTTATCCTGGCAAAATGATAATATTGCCTCGTCGATAAACGACCTTGACTTTCTGTCCGACAAAAAAAGGCATTCCTCTTGTTGGCTGGACAACAACAAAATCACGTCCGTCAGTGGGCCTGATAAATAATTCAACAAGCTGGCTACGAGCCAACCGTCTTTGCATCGCTTGCCCGGCCAACACGCCAGCGGCCGCAACACCCACTATCACCTGGCGCTGACCAGTAAGGGTATATCCGGTAATACCACCGAGAGCCCCGCCGCTAATTGTACCTACAGTATTGTAACCCGTATCGTTTTGGATAGTTATATAGTTTACACCAGTAACAATACCGTATGAGGGGGGTATTTCTTGTCCATAAAACGCCTTTTTCATATAATTATCGGCATTAATTGAAGGTCCTCTACACCCTACTACTGCGAGTAAAAAAAACACAAAAAAGACGATATTCCTGAGCATTAACCCTATCACTCACAATAATCATGGTATATTGAAAAAACTATGCAAGCAGTGGTTCTATTAAACCCACCCCAATATTATCAATACTTATATTTCAGCATATAAATAGTTCTCACTGTACTGAGCATGGCATATTTAAACATTATGGAGATAATATTCTGCAATCGCAGATAGATTCGTCGATGACACATCGAGCTCCTGACCACGGCTCTCTTTTTTTTATTTAATAAGCAAACCACATGTAAGATAATGCCACAATATCATGCCTTATTAAACGATTTATAAACGACCCTCAATAGTCTTTTAACGTTCGTTAAATTGATTCCGATCAAGGAGCCTGCCTCCTTTGTTTAACATCCGTTTAATATTGATTACTAACATCTGGTTAATAAAGCGAAAACCAATTGCGTGAACATTATGAAACATAAACTAAAGAGAAAAAAAAGTATCAGCAGAATTATATTCACTGCATTCATCATAGTGAATGCAGTAATGCTAACCATCAGTATTTACACACTATATTTTAGTCCCTCATCCCCGTTCACGGAACATCGAATGCGTCACGATACGACATTCTGGATTGGCGCTATTAAAAATATCGCATTGCTAAGCGGTCTATGGATTTTCGTAGATGTCATTTTTGCCATTTTTTTCTACTTAAAGTCTAAATTCCATTAAAACCATTGTATAAAAGGAAATGATATGTTGTTTATTATAGCCTGGCTTATCGCCATGGGCACCAGTGAACTGTTGTTGTGGTCTTATGGCTACCTTCACCTTATTTCTCCAGTACTATATATTTCACTATGTGTTATGTTTATCTATCAACGTAGAAAAATCCATAAAAATAAAGATCTCAACTTCTATGAGAAAAAAATAGAGTCTATGCGAATGGGCATAATGTTTGTCCTGTCTATGCTGGTGATGTTAGCCATCACTGTCAATATTCGTTTTTTTACGCTTATTTATACCGGGCTTTGACATAATTTGACGGGATGCTACCTCATTTTTACCTGTATGGACTTACGCAGAGAATCTACTGCGAGAAGAGTTTTATTATTAATTTATAAGAGCAAGATATTCAATCATGAATAAATCAGATGCAAAGCTGTCTTTGCCTGCGCTGACCGCATTGGTGGTCGGTTCGATGATTGGTGCAGGGATATTTTCACTTCCCGCCACTTTCGGACGCGCAGCTGGAGGGCTTGGTGCCATCATCGCGTGGTGTATCGCTGGTGGGGGAATGTTAACCCTCGCCCTGGTCTTTCAGACTCTGGCGACAAGAAAACCACATCTGAATTCGGGTATATTTATTTACGCTCAAGATGGCTTCGGTAATTACCTTGGGTTTACTTCTGCGCTCGGTTTTTGGGCGGGGACCTGTATCGGCAACGTATCTTATTTTGTGCTGATAAAATCAACCCTCGGCACATTTTCCCCTATCTTTGGTGATGGCAATACTTTATACGCGATTCTCACTGCCTCTATTGTTCTGTGGTGTTTCCATATTCTGGTATTACGGGGCGTAAAAGAAGCTGCAATTATTAATACGGTGGTCACCTGGGCCAAAATTATTCCGATAGGTGTCTTTATTGTCGTTCTTATGTTCGCGTTCAACGCTGACATTTTCACCGTTAACTTCTGGGGGGGACCCGACATCAGGGATATTGACTCCCATACCCTGTCTGAAGGGTACCATGACCTTGTGCACTATATCGCCGCGCCTGACAATGAGCACGAGTCCTTATTTTCGCAGGTCCGCAATACCATGCTGGTGACGGTATTCGTCTTTCTCGGGATAGAGGGAGCGAGCGTGTATTCCCGCCTGGCGAAAAAACGTAGCCATATCGGTACCGCCACGGTGTTCGGTTTTATCGGTGTCCTGTGCATTCTGTGTCTGGTTACTCTCCTCTCATATGGGGTACTTTTACGACCGGAGCTTGCCGCGCTTCGTCAACCCTCGATGGCGGGGGTACTGGAGACAATTGTCGGTCGTCCGGGGATGATATTTATCAGTATTGCTCTGGTCATATCGGTTTTAGGCGCCTATCTCTCCTGGTCATTACTGGCAGCAGAAGTGTTATACAGCGCTGCAAAATCTGGATTGATGCCAAAAATATTGGCTAAAGAGAACGCTAATCGAGTTCCTTATAAGGCCGTGTGGTTGACCAACATATTTATTCAGGTCTTTTTAATCATCACGTTGTTCACCGACTACGCCTTTCAGCTAGCGTTGGAGTTAACCAGCTCGCTGACGTTAATTCCTTATTTCCTTGTCAGCGCATATGCTTTAAAGCTTGCGTTAACCGGGGAATCCTACTCCGGCTCTGGAACAGAGATAAGGAAGGGGCTGATATTGTCCGCTATCGCCCTAATTTATTCACTGATGATGATTTATGCTGGCGGCGTAAAATATCTTTTACTTTCTACCATTATTTACGGCCCGGGAACCATTCTTTACTACCTCGCAAGGAAAGAAAATTCGTCAAAAGTTTTTACCCGACGTGAACGCCTGCTGTTTGTCCTGCTGATGGCCGGAGCCATCATCGGTATCTATGCTATCGCAACTGGGCTCATCCATATTTAATAAACGGAAATATTATGCTTACTGAAAATAAAAACATATCTTCCACCTTTGGCGTTTATTCTGAGGTCGGTAAATTAAGGAAAGTCATGGTATGTTCACCCGGGATGGCGCATGAACGCCTTACCCCGGGCAACTGCGACAGAATGTTGTTCGACGATGTGCTGTGGGTGGCAAACGCCAAGCGCGATCATTTCGATTTTATGAATAAAATGCGCGAGCGCGACGTTGAAGTTGTTGAGTTTCATCACCTGCTGGAGGAGACGGTAAACAATCCTCTGGCGCGTAAATGGATCCTGGATTTACAAATTGTAGCGGATGAAGTGCCCCTGGGCCTGATAGACGAAACGCGAGATTTTCTCGATAATATTCCCGCCCGCGAACTCGCGCAGACTCTCCTTGGCGGTCTTTCAACGCTGGAACTGCTACACGCCTCAGGCGGAAAATACGATAAAGAAGAGTGCAGACTTCTTCACGCCGCTATCGCGCAGAGTCAGTACCTGCTTCCTCCTTTACCTAACGCGCTTTACACCCGTGATACCACCTGCTGGATCAATGGCGGCGTTACTCTGAATCCCCTCTACTGGCCAGCCCGCCATGAAGAGACGGTGCTTGCGACTTCCGTTTATAAGTTCCATCCGGATTTCGCTGGCAAGGTTAACGTGTGGTACGGCGATCCAACGATCCACCACGGTACGGCTACTCTTGAAGGAGGTGACGTCATGCCGATCGGTAATAATACAGTGTTAATTGGCATGAGCGAGCGCACCTCTTACCAGGCGATAGCGCAGCTTGCTCAAGCGCTCTTTGCGGATCAGCATTCGGGTATTGAGAGGGTGATGATTGCCGCCATGCCGAAGCAGCGAGCCGCGATGCATCTTGATACCGTCTTTACCTTTTGCGACCGGGACCTCGTCACGCTTTATCCACCTATTGTTAATCAAATTAAAACATTTTCATTGCGCCCTGATGAAAGATCGCCCTACGGAATACGCTTAACCAAGGATGAAGATAATTTTGTAGACGCGGTAGCCAGCGCGCTTAATCTCAAAAAATTAAGAGTCGTGGAAACAGCCGGTAATGACTACGACATGGAGCGTCAGCAGTGGGATAGCGGCGCGAATATGGTTGCGCTGGAACCTGGTGTTGTCGTGGCCTATGACCGCAACACCAAGACCAACGCACAACTCCGTAAAAGCGGGATTGAGGTGATAACCATTGTTGGTAGCGAGTTAGGTCGCGGTCGCGGTGGTGGTCACTGCATGACCTGTCCGATTATCCGGGACTCAGTTGATTATTAATAGCAAAGCGAAACAAATTTGCAGCTCGCAGGAGGCGGATAGCATTTTGGAAAAGGAAAAATAGTCTCGTGGTGAACAGTACAGGAACAAGGATATTTATCTGGTTCCTGTACCGTTCCATTAATCGGGATAATTTTGAAGTTATCCTTGTTAATTACTGCATGGCCTACTGCTTCAAAAACTGGCGCTACGCATAGCGTTATTTAAAATAAACAGATTACGCCCCATCCACGAATCACCTCTTGTATTATCCGACAATGGGAAACCGGTCGATGATAACGCCATGTCGCGTCAGAGCATCTCTTTTAGATAGGTAGCTTACATACCCGACCGCGTTTCCTGTTAGCGTCCCGAGAATGATCTATTTATTACGAAAAATCCCGTTATCGATATAGATGCTTGGGTCAGGATAGATTTCCCTGGAGCCGATCCCCGCATATCCAGTCCTCCAGCGGGCAGCAACATGCTGCGAATGATACAAGCAGATTCTAAATATATTTATATTCCACATTTACAAACATAAACACAGACTGAAATACACCACCCTCTGGTAATGCTAATATCAATCCAACATTGATGAATAACGCTGGAATAGTCTAAAAGACTGAACGGGAGTGCTTTATGGAAAAATCGTCTCAGAAACCCTTTTGTGCAAAACAATGGTCACAGAGACCTGAATTACAGGACCCTCAACAAAAACGCTTTGATCAACTATGGACACGCCGCAAGGTTGCGGGAGAGACAAAAAGAACATGAAAAAGGTGCGAAGCTGGCGTACATGGTAGTTCTGCACAAGACGGTAAAACGGTCCCTGAATTTTTGAGTAAACTCACAATATAATGACTTCGTCTGCCGCATTGACGAGAGAATATACTCTCAACTATAGCGTGAGAACTGCGGGCACGAAAATCATCCGATGAATATAGGGAGGGAATTGTATTCTTATCTAGTTTACTAGCAGAATATATCCCCTCCTTTTTTAAGCGGGTTAATTGTCAAAAGGATAAGCAGCAGAAGAGTAACGTGTAACATAATATTTTTTTAAAATGATACTGTGATCCAGGTAATAGTTCTTTCATATACTCCGCCTTCTGCCCTTGCCTCCGGCATCATAAATGCAACAATGCAAAAACATTATTATTACAAGGGATGCGCGATGAATACGGAAAATCGTGGGCAGAATTACCAGCATTGGTTAGCAAAAATCAATCAGGTCTGCGGGCAGTTCGCCGCCCGTCCGCTGGATGATCATTTCCACGGTGAGATCGACGCCAGCTATGCCGGCGACCTGAAAGTCAGCACGGTGACCGCCCGCGGCATCAATCTCTACCGTACCCGACAAGAGATCCAGCGCGATAATGACGCCTGGTTTTATACCGTCTTCCAGCTCGCGGGCCAGGCGACGATCGAGCAGGATGGCCGCCAGGCGATGCTGGAGAGCGGCGATATCACCCTGATTGATGCGTCTCGTCCATGCTCGATTATCTGGCAGCAAACCTCGCGCCAGGCCTCCCTGCTGCTGCCAAGATCGCTGCTGGAGCAGCAGCTGCGCGGCAGTGAAATCAGCATCGCTACGCGGCTGGCGAAAAGCCTGCCGATGGTCCAGCTCAGCCAGCGCCTGCTACATGAAAGCATGAACAGCCCTGAACTCTCGGCCAGCGAAAGCAAAGCGGCGCTGGAGGCCATCGTCTGCCTGCTGCGTCCGATGCTGCATCATCAGGAAGCCCAGCCGTCCCGGCGCGATAAGCAGTTTCAGAAAATCATGGCGTTAATCGATGAGTCGATTCAGGCGGAACATCTGCGCCCGGAGTGGCTGGCCAGCGAAACCGGCATGTCGGTGCGCAGTCTTTACCGGCTGTTTGCGGAAAAAGGGCTGGTGGTGGCGCAATATATTAAGAATCGTCGGCTCGATTTGTGCGCCCGCGCGTTGCAAAGCGCCCATGATGATGAAAAGCTCGCGGGGATTGGCTACAGCTGGGGGTTCAGCGATCATAGCCATTTCTCCACCGCCTTTAAGCAGCGTTTCGGCGTCTCGCCGGGAGAGTATCGCAAGCGCTGCCGATAGCTATTTTTTCAGCCATTTGCCGTTAAGGCCCTTCACGTACTCGCCCGGCTGCGCCCTGGCGACCAGCTTCTGCCCGGCCATTTTCGCCACCTGATCCACCGGTAGATTATTGTCATCCGCCAGTTGTTGATAGCTGTCGCTGCGGGCGGCGTTGATCTGCTTCACCAGTTCAAGGGTTTCGTTATCCTGACGCAGCGGTTCAAGATAGCCATTGAGGGTTTCGCCGACCCGCCCCTGCTGGCGAGCTTCATTGAGGGTCAGGGCCAGCGCCTGAGCGCTGAACAGCACCAGCGCCAGCGTCGTGGTTATCAGTCGTATTCTCATCATCGCCTCAGAACAGATCGCTACGCGATTTGAGCAGATTCTCAACGTCTTTATCCAGCTTGATATGAATTTCATGCTCAATTTTGACATTCATATTGATGGTGATCGGCTCTTTCGATGCCGCGATTTCAATACGCGGCGTACAGCCCGCCAGCAGCGCGGTGGCCAGAAAAGCGGCGAATAGTTTGATCATTATTGTTGTTCCTTACAGGTATGACTGTCCTGACAGCGCGGCGCGGGCAGCCTGGCGTTCTGCTCCAGCCACGCCTGCAGATTGTCGCCGAAACGCAAGCTGCGCCACAGGTCAAAAATATTCTCTTCATGGGAGTAGTTTAAGTGCACCGTATTACTTTTGCCCTCTACCCGGCTGGTGCCGCTAATCGTTGCCTTCAGCGTCAGTACGCCGAGGTTATCGAGGTTGATCCGCGTCCACGATCTGGCCACCTCCATATAGCGCAGCCAGTTAATGGCCGCCCCGGCGGAGACGTTGTCGGCCACCAACGCGTCCGCGGTGTCTTTATCGAGGCGCATCGTCATCGGCCCCGGATTGCTGAACCAGCCGTCTTTGATAATCCATTTATCGTTATCCAGCCACAGCGGCAGCGCGCCGTTAAACGGGCCAGAGACGGCGAACTGCTTCACTTTAATCGCGCTCACTAATTCGCTGCTGGAGATGTTTTGCAGACGCAGCAGCGCCGGGTCATGCTGCGGCATCCTCAACTGCTGCATGGTCAGCTTGCCGCCGAGAATATCGACGCTGACGTTGCTCAACTGTAAAGGCGCGTCGTCACTCCAGGGCCAGGCGCCCTGGAGATCCGCCGTCAGATTGCGCGCGGTGAACTGGTTGACGACTTCCCCAATGCGCAACGATACCGGATGGCGAGTGCCAAGCTGCCAGGTGCCGTCGCTAAAGCGGAACGGCAGCACAAAATCGACGCCGTTGATCTGGTTATCCGGCATCCAGGCGCTGCCGCCCTTGAGCACACCGTGACCGCCCGCCTCGAAGCCCTGCCCGGCTGCGGCGGAGAATGCCACCTGCGCGTAAAGCGTTCCCTCACGCAGGTTCATCTTCCACTCCGGCGGCAACAGCGGCTGGAAAACGGTCAGCGACTGTTTTGGCCACCATGCCTCGCCGCGCAGACGTTCGCCGTCCCAGCGCCCGGTAACGCGCACGGGGCCAATTTTTTGCGCATGCAGGGAGCCGTTGAACTGGAACCAGGTCGGATCGCGGCCGTCGATATTAAATTTCAGCGTCGACGGCGGCAGTTCGCTGCCGCCGCTGAAGGTGGTTTTCCCGGCATCCAGCGATAGCGCGCCGGTCAGTTTGGGATGCTGCTCATCGCGCAGCCAGTGGATCGGTTTTTCCAGGGTCAGACGCGGCGCGCTCACCAGCATGGAACCGTACTGCAGCTTATCGAACCCGGTCGACAGGCTGTTGAGCACGATGGTGCTGTCGGCCCATTCGCCCGCGCCTTTGACATCCCAGCGCGCCTGCATTGGGGTGAAATGGCCCACGCCCCAGTAGCGCCACTGCCAGCGGCCATGGTCGGGCATAAAGTTGTCGGCCTGGCCGTCAAGATGCAGGGTAAAATCGCCCATCTCCTGTTCATGGGCGCGTAAAATAGCCTGCAGGCGGCCATCAACGCCCTGCTGCGTCACTTTGACGCCCGCCAGCGGCCAGCGGATTTCATCGATATTCAACGAATCGATGACCCGCCCGCGCGAACGCAGCAGCGCGCCGGGGTGAAAGTTGAGCACCGGCGCGGTAAGCGGCCCGCTCAGCTGCGCGGGCAGTTTGGCGTAAAAAATCAGATCGCCGAGCTTGGCCTCGCCGGTCAGCTGTAGCGGCATGTCGCTGCTGTCCATGCTCAGCTTGCCGGGGCCGATATTCAGCACGGCGTTGCCCTTCCCGGCCTGGCCCTGAGTGAGCACGTTAAGTCGCCCGCTGACCTGCATCTGCTCGGTGCCCTGCTGCCAGTTGCCCAGCGAAAGCGCGACGCGGCCGCTCAACGCGTTGCCCGCGTATTCGGTGTGCCAGCGGCCATCGCTGATGGTGATACGATCCGGAGCGATTTCCCACGGCAGGTCAAGCATCGGCTCCACCTCACCGCGCGGCGTGACCAGCAGTTGCCCGCGGTTCTCTTGCCACTCCAGTTCGGCATCGACCAGGCCGGGAGTTTGTGGAAATTCAAAGGTGCTGAACAGGTGGCCATCGACCGGCAAGCCGTCCGGCACCAGCGGCATCTGAAACTCGCCCACCAGCTTCACCGGCGCCTGGTCTTCCACCAGACGCGCGGAGAAGTCGCTGACCGTCAGCGCCTGGCCGCGCAGTCGCGCCTGGAAGGTGACCTCTTTCCCGGCATAGCCGATATCCTGCTGCTGCGGCGTGAGCGACATCACCAGCCGCCCCTGCCATTTATCCCACGGCGACAGGCGCAGGTTGTCAATCGTCAGCCAGCTATAAGGGAGCATTGATTGCCATTCGGCGAGGGTTTTCGGCGCCCCCGGCGCGGCTTCGCTCTCCGGCAGCTTGTTCAGACAGGCGCTGTTAATATCCAGCTCGCCGATATGTAAACGCCAGCGGCTGGGACGCGAGAGCGAGGCATTGGTGACGCGCGCGATTTCGCAGTCGCCGACCAGGTAGCGGAGATCCGGAATGCGCAGCGCAGAGCGCGTCAGGCGCGGGCTTTCATTGAGGGAGATTCGGGTTCCCGTAGGTAGCCAGATACCTGCCAGCGTGGGCACCCAGTGGGTGAGCGTCAATAGCAAAGCCAGCGGTAGCAGCACGAGGGCTAATAATAGCGCGATGGCGGCTTTATATTTACCCTTCATGGGCAGCTAATATCCTGATTCGAAATGAGTAAAAGCCGAGAGGCCGTTATTGTGGCACGTTCGACCTGTGAGTTAAAGTTTCCATCCCGTTTAAGCGTAGTCGTCGCCATGTGATTCTCCAGCGGGTCATTTAGCCGGGGTTTAGTTTTCTCCTGCGACACTGCTTTATACCTGCGAACGTAAACGGATGAGGCTGTGGACTTAATTATCTCGCTGATGGAATACGCTCAGGGCCGCTATTCATTGGTTTTGCTGATGGTTTTCCTGCTGACGTTCGCTAAATCCTGCGCCGTCATCTCGCTGCTGATCCCGGGCACCTCGGGGCTGCTGCTGTTCGGCGCGCTGGCATCGGCCAGCCCGGGGCATTTCCTGTTAATGTGGATGAGCGCCAGCCTCGGCGCTATCGGCGGATTCTGGCTCTCATGGCTGACGGGCCGCCGCTATCGGCGCCATCTGTATCGTATCCGCTGGCTCAATGCCGAGCGCCTCGCTCGCGGCCAGCTGTTTCTGCGCCGCCACGGCGCGTGGGCGCTCTTTTTTAGCCGCTTTCTTTCTCCGCTGCGCGCCACCGTGCCGCTGGTAACCGGCGCCAGCGGCACCTCTTTCTGGTATTTTCAGCTCGCCAACGTCAGCTCCGGGCTGCTCTGGCCGCTGATCCTGCTGGCGCCAGGGGCGTTAAGCCTCAGCTTTTGATGAAAGGTATTGTCTTTTAAAGAGATTTCTTAACACCGCGATATGCTCTAGAATTATTACTATAACCTGCTGATTAAACTAGTTTTTAACATTTGTAAGATTATTTTAATTATGCTACCGTGACGGTATTATCACTGGAGAAAAGTCTTATGAAAATCGCTGTGTATAGTACAAAACAGTACGACAAGAAGTATCTGCAGCATGTTAATGATGCATATGGCTTTGAACTGGAATTTTTTGATTTCCTGCTAACCGAAAAGACCGCCAAAACCGCCAACGGCTGCGAAGCGGTATGCATTTTCGTGAACGATGACGGTAGCCGCCCGGTACTTGAAGAACTGAAAGCCCACGGCGTGAAGTACATCGCGCTGCGCTGCGCCGGGTTCAACAACGTTGACCTCGATGCCGCCAAAGAGCTGGGCCTGCGCGTGGTGCGCGTCCCGGCATACTCGCCGGAAGCGGTCGCCGAACACGCTATCGGCATGATGATGTCGCTGAACCGCCGCATTCACCGCGCCTATCAGCGTACCCGCGACGCTAACTTCTCTCTGGAAGGGCTGACCGGTTTCACCATGCACGGCAAAACCGCCGGCGTTATCGGCACCGGGAAAATCGGCGTCGCCGCGCTGCGCATTCTTAAAGGCTTCGGTATGCGCCTGCTGGCGTTTGATCCTTACCCAAGCGCCGCCGCGCTGGATATGGGCGTGGAGTATGTCGATCTTGAAACGCTGTACAGAGAGTCCGATGTTATCTCCCTGCACTGTCCGCTGACCGATGAAAACTACCATTTGCTGAACCATGCCGCGTTCGAGCGAATGAAAGACGGGGTGATGATCATCAATACCAGCCGTGGCGCGCTCATCGATTCGCAGGCGGCGATCGACGCCCTGAAGCACCAGAAAATTGGCGCGCTGGGGATGGACGTGTATGAGAACGAACGCGATCTTTTCTTTGAAGACAAGTCTAATGACGTGATTCAGGATGATGTGTTCCGTCGCCTCTCCGCCTGCCACAACGTCCTGTTTACCGGTCACCAGGCGTTTCTGACCGCGGAAGCGTTGATCAGCATTTCGCAAACCACCCTCGACAATCTGCGTCAGGTGGCTGCTGGCGACGCCTGCCCTAACGCGCTGGTCTGATATTCCTTTCCCTTTTGTGCTCCCCCATGGCGGGGGGCACATTCAGATAATCCTCACAGAAATCGCCTGCGATAAAGTTACAATCCCCTTCATTTATTAATACGATAAATATTTATGGAGATTAAATGAACAAGTATGCTGCGCTGCTGGCGGTGGGAATGTTGCTATCGGGCTGCGTTTATAACAGCAAGGTTTCGACCAGGGCGGAACAGCTTCAGCACCATCGGTTTGTGCTGACCAGCGTTAACGGGCAGCCGCTGAATGCCGCGGACAAGCCGCAGGAGCTGAGCTTCGGCGAAAAGATGCCTATTACGGGCAAGATGTATGTTTCAGGCAATATGTGCAACCGCTTCAGCGGCACGGGCAAAGTTTCCGACGGCGAGCTGAAGGTTGAAGAGCTGGCGATGACCCGCATGCTCTGCACGGACCCGCAGCTGAATACGCTGGACGCCACGCTGAGCAAAATGCTGCGCGAAGGCGCGCAGGTCGACCTGACGGAAACGCAGCTGACGCTGGCGACCGCCGACCAGACGCTGGTATATAAGCTCGCCGACCTGATGAATTAATAGTTACCGCAGCTTCCGCCTGCCAGCGCCTGCTCGCTGCAGCGCTTGCCGTTCGGCAAGGCGCACATGCCGATAGCGGAGCCATCAAGCTGGCGGGCTACCGATAACGAGCCGCCAACCATGGCGCAGTTTGCCTGGCCGGAGCTGCTCATCGCGGCGCGCATCCCGGGCGACACGTGCGCCGCCGTCGCCTGCTGAACAGGCTCATCATGACTACTACACGCCGACAGTAACAGCGCAGCACATCCCACTAAAAACGCAGCTCGCATCTTCTCTCCCCCTCAGATACATCTTAAAATGAACAAGCCTAAGGATAATAGGCAGCTCAGCGCGCCGCGTCGAGAGGCGAAGTACGTATTTATGCGCTGTATTAACATTTATTAGCAAATTTTTTTGGCGTCAGAAGCCTCTCAGCATAAGCACATTCATCTCTGTACGACTGAAAAGCATCATAATGAGGCAATAGTTGCCCGACAGTAAAAGATGTAGTGCTTTGTTGTGCAAGAAGATTTCCTCCGCGATAGCACTATTCATAAAGCAGGGGCCGATATTTTTATGAATTGCATATCTTCATCCTTAGTTAAAATTAACGACCTGCGTTATTTTGATGGATTAATCAACGATAATATTAATCACCTGTTTTATCAAAATGCTGAAATGTCTTATCAGAATATTTGATATGAATCAGTTGCTTATTAATACTATTTGGTAAATACTACCTCAGTGACCACTAGTTGTTATGGCAACGCTATATAATATGTTCTGCTAATAGATGTTTTATTTCGTATCAAGAAATCCATTCGGCCCAGCCACACAGGCAATCAGAAATAGCCATTGCGGATGTGTACGCTTTTTTCTCAAGGTTTAGAGACCGGTGCCCATCCTGTATGCCGGTAATAAATCCCCACCTGCTTTCAGCCCTGCCCCAATTCTAATGGTATGACATAAATGGAAGATGCTGCAGAGGTGCCAGCGAAGAGCGCCAGGTTGCTTTATTATCGAATTCAGTGACCGCCTGAACGGCCACTGCTAAGAAAAGGCAGTTACACAGAACGTATGTACAGCCCCGTATATAACCAAATCTAGCTTTTAACAGCAATATCAACGGCTTCCCTGATTGACTTCAGCAATCCTGCTTTATCACGAAGTCCTATAAATTTTCTGTATACAGGCGCCTCCCAATTGCTCCCACATATCACGTTGACACTTAAATTATTTGAACCTTCGTGGAATGACACATCTACTGAAAAATCATTTGGATACTCAACTAATAATATATCTTCATCAATATAGCCTACTGGACCATCGAAATCCGTGATAAATAATGTATCATCAGTCACCACTCCACCTTTGAAATCTATATCTATACGATTGATACTCATTTCATGTACTCCTTGGCTTTTTGCTCCGATATTGGATGAGAGTGAACAACCCCCTGAGACTCTTTAACAACAACCCACTGGGTTTCTTTTCCAGCATAAGCACCAATTACATGATCATATTTTTTCACCTTCCATGTTGGGTGTTTGGCTGTCATTTGCCCATTTTTCCATGCGTCGATATCGATTTCAGCAATATTAACATCTGGTTTGAATTTAGCACTCCCTCCATTAGCTGTTGCATTAACAATATCCTTCCAGGATACACCTTTAGGGGGATAATGCTTGTGCTTATGATTAACTGATTTTGGCAGGCTACTTAACATAACATAAATCGGCTCAACGCCGGTTCCTGTCGCATCAGGTTGCCAGTAGATGAAGTCCTGCAGCGGCGGAACATCGGCTACTGGCAGTGAGGTGGTGACAATACTGTCCGCCTGTTTTACTTCCGTGCCGGTGTGAACCGGCGTCACTGGCACTGGCGTGCTGTTGCCGGTATGGGATGGCGCAGCGGGACCAAATGGTACAGGGTTGATCAGAATGCTCAGTGACGGAGCCCCGTCCACCGCCGGTACCATGATTTTATCAAGTCCGGAGGCCTTGTCGCGTACGCCACTCAGTACCGGTACAGTGGCAGATATGCCGCCTGTGCCAGTTTTCACCAGTTTCAGAGACTGGCGCCCATCCATTTCCATGGTGATAAATCCACGCACCGGCAGGTCAACGCTTTTCATCCCCGGATCGATGATCAGTTTACCAGCTGTAAACAGGCGGGCCTGGGCGGCCATTATCTCAATATCACGCCCGGGAACCTTACTGTCGTTACCGCCACCGGCACGGGGCGAGAAGAATATCGTCGATGCAGCAGCTACCATGGCACCAGCCGTTGTGGCAGTGGCGGCTCCTGCCACGCCCACAACACCCCGCCAGAGGGCTGATGAAATCCAGCCGGAGAATTCAGCGGTAGCCGTTATAACGGCACTGGCTACACCGGGAAGGGCAGCCGGTGCCCGTACCGCCACGGCGGCCATCTGTATCATTCCCGGCGCCCGGTTTAGCAATATTACCCCCGGTTTTAACATCAGAACGGAGACAGCTTTTACCATCTCCTGGGTGTAAACCGGGGTGCCCTGAATACCCACCTTCGCAAAAAGAGCCTTTTGCGCCTCCTCAGCCTTCAGTCGTTCAGCTTCCTCTTTCTCCGCCGCAACCCTGTCAGCTTCAGCCTTTGCTTTTGCAGCGGCCTCATGCGCCCTGGCTTCCTTGAGTTCCCGCTCAACTTCTGCCTGCTGGCGCTGCGCTTCTTCCTGCGCCAGCAGTGCGGCCTGATAAGTTTCCTCAGCCTTTTTAGCTTCCCTCTCCGCCTTTTTTCTGGCTTCGTTCAGTGCTTTTTGACGGCCAATTTGCTCCCCAAGCGCCGCAAGTTCCTGGTTGTTCTGATGTGCAAGGTCGGTGACGCTCGGCCCGGACCTGGCTTTTTGAAGAGCTTTGTCCGTCACGTCTTTCAACTGCTGCATGAGTCTGTCAAGGGATGCCTTTGCTGACTGCTGAGCTGCCGTAGCGGCACGGATTCTTTCCGCCTGCGCCGCCATCGTTTTTTCCAGATTTTCGGTTGACCATTTTGCGGTGGCTTCAATGGCCGCCGAGCATTCAGCCTGAAGACGGGAAAGCGTCTTCTTGCGCTGGTCAGCCAGTATACTGCCGCTACCAGGAACAATATTTGCGTGCCCGCCAGAAAAGCCTGCGCCGCCATCCCCGCCAATCACGGTCATCACCTCTTCACCGTCGGCATTAACGCCGAGGGAAACCATTCCTGGAGGAGCTGGTGTTAGCGGTGCCGGTTGATTTTCAGCCATCATTCTGTCTCCTGTCCGTCGCGGAGCTCCAGATCGGCCAGACGCTGGTCAATATCTGTTCGCGATTCCTGTTCTTGCAGCATCAGAGCTTTGTCTTCCAGACGAGCCTGACGTTCTTCCTTCAGAGCCTCAATAAGAAGTGCTACTACCCCGTTAATATTTAGGCTGAGGGCATCCTTCAGCACACGGCCATCGTTTAAAATCACTTCAGTCCGAGAGACGGTTTGAGGTAGAACAGCCTCCACCTCTTGCGCGATAACGCCAGCTTCGCTAACCCCCTGCTTCAGGTAGGTGTAACCACTGATGCGATTCAGTTTTTCAAACGCATTATCGATTTTTTCAACCTGGGTTTTCATGCGTGCGTCAGAACTGCTGTGCCAGGCGCCATTAGTATAGGCATGACCATCATTACGGAACTCGTACCAGCCCTGCGCGCCACCGTTGGCCACATGTAGGCCGAGAAAATGATGCTGGCCAATACGTTCCGAGTGATAGAGGTCTGCGGATAAATCTCCTGCCCCCTGAATGCATAAACCGTTCGTTATTCTGGCTGCGTTGTTATCTATCTGGCGATAACCTTTCGCGACAAACCATCCGTCTGAATTGCGTTTAACATACTGACCCGCATCAAGTTCATTGTTAGGACGGACGCGAAGCTCATTCCACTTTCCATGCCAGTCACGGTATGAAAGTAATCCGTAATCATCATGACCGGCGTTAACCCGAGCCCCCATAAGCATTCTTGTAACGACGCTGCCAGTCTTGAAATCGGTATACATAGGGGCAGAGTCATAGGTTTGACCGTTAATAAGCGCATCTGGCCCGGTCAATGTGGTAAAAACTCCCGCATTGTGAGAAACCATAGCCCCACCTGAAATATCCACGCCATTACGAAGAGCAACGCGCCCGGTTTTGAGGTTAAAGGATAATGGGCGAAGGGTATTCCATTGCCCGTCTTGCGCCTGCCCTTCAGGGGTGACGAGGGTGTGAAAATCATTCCCGTCATTGCGCAAGACGACTCCCGTTTTGCTACCTGCCAGGCGGAACGCGTTCTGCGATTTAGAAACGACTTCACCATCTGTCACCACACGTTTACGCAATGTGGTCAATGATTTCATTTCTGAAATATCGTCGTTAACGCCATTTAAAACTTGCGCATTACTTTTTTGGTCAACCATTTCTATATTCCTTATCGATGATTTAATTACTTACGGTATGAATAGCTGAATATATTTATCCAGCACTTCCACTTGGATTACTCCATTAACACCTAATTGCAATTCATTTAACTTAATTACCCGTCACGCTCATTCCAGAAAGCATTGAGAGGGTTAAATCATTAGATGTATACATATTCAATTTCTCCAGATTTCGATTACTGAAATGATTAAATTAATAAAACAGAAACTACATAGATACTCGCGTTCGCAACCAGCCATAGATAAACGATTCATTGGCATCATTTCTTTCAGCCAGCTCCAGATAATACTGCCCTTGACTACAGTTTAATGCCCGTAACAGTACAAGCTCTCCTTCGTTTCCTCTGCGAATAAGATAATGGCTCAAGGCATTTAAAGTTCTCGGCCCCATTACACCATCGGTCATAAGATCCGGATAAAGTGCCCCACGATGATTAAACGCATTTAACCAGCGTTGAAGCCATTTACCGGGTAGAACAGGCCCCATATTAACCCCGGCATCACACAGTTTTTCAGCGATCGCGGTAGATATTTCAGCAACATGATCGAACCGGGGCGCAATCCAGTAGTCAGCGTTGAGAATATCCAGCGCCTGCTGGCGCGTCAGTTTTTGCATATCGCCATCATAACCATGAGCCCGCGCGGTGACTTGAGTAATCCCCCAGTTTGTCGGCCCACCTCTATCATCAGCATGATTTACATAACCGCCCTCCTTTTCCAGAATGGCATTAAAAATCTCATCTTTATTCATCTATTCCTCATTTATCGATTAAATGCGCGATATTCCCTCTCACCAGGAGCACGGCAATAAAGACAAAAAAATTCACGGTAACAACCAACCAGTGGGTCGAGGTATACAAGCCGAAGAGATAACGAAACGGTATGCTGGCATAAGTGATGACCAGCAAATATGCCGTATACGATATCCATGGTCGATATCTTCGGTGCCGGACGCGCCGATAAAACATCAAGCTTAGGGTAATAAAAGCGCAGAGCGTTGCGTTTACCAGCGCGGGAAGATCATTTTCCATTCGGGCGCCCACTGTTGTTGCGGGTGAGTATTTTATACAGGTCGCTGAGATCCTGATTATTCAGAAAGGTAAGTATCTTAATAATCAGCGCCGATATCAGTACGGCACCTAACGCATCTAACGGTCTATCACTATATCCTGTCCAGATAGCCAACTTTGTCCCAATTAGCCCGGCGCCCAGGACACCAACAATGAAGGACGTCATAAAATAGGCCACTAGTCTAAAACGCGTTATATTAACCGCCGTCGCCACATAAAATACCGCGCCAGCAAACGCGCCAAATACAACGCCATAATCAATACCTGTCACCAGGCCAAACATACCGGCGCCCATTAATCCACCCGCAACAATTATCGACGTACCGGAAACAGGATCGGACATATACCCTCCCTTCTTTCACTATGAATAATGATGGTAAATAACGAAGCGCAGGGTCATTTTTCCTGGCACTGAGGCGTTACCTCGCCGTTACTTTCTTTCTTCTTTGCAAACCAAGCGCATAAATTGCCCTCTGACAGAGATAGCTGCCTGGTTCTATATAATCGTGTGCAAACTCGTGCTGATAAATAACGGTCGCTCGCACAATCTGTCGTTTATATTCCTCGCGCTGCCAGAAAATATCCTGCGCAACAAATTTAATCGGCAAAGCATCCTCAATACGGCTGGGCGTGTGGTGTCCTCCCTTTGCCTGAATCTGAGCGCGGGAAGGCGTGGGCCGGTGGATGAGATCGGAACTGAGGGTTTGCGGATTTTGTAAGTGGGCTCGCTGCGCGCGGCGTCGGCCGGCGGCGGAGCCATTAAACGCGGTTTTACGGGACATTGCGGTCTCCTTTAATGAGCTTTGGCGGTATGTACCCTTAATGGCTATACCCCAAAGCACATTGCGTCATGGCGCTGGCCTTTCAGCCACGTAGATTCCGTACGGAATCGTTGTATTTCATCATCAAGATGGTGCTGTACATCAGGTTGATGAAAAAAGAATACCTTAAGGTAACTTAAAAATAAATACCCATGGGTATACTTTATGGCGAATAAATCGCAATCCATTGAAAAATGAGAGATATTTTTTAACCTGTTGCCCAGCGACACCATTAAGAGCCGGAAAGGCCGAGGGAGCGCGCTGAACAGGGTGTGGCAGGGTTATGCGGGAAAAGACGCAGGTATGCCCGGCTTACACGCGGCATACCGGGTTAAAACTTATCGGCTGAACTCAGTACGAATGGCGACCTGCGTGGCAATGCACGCCTTTAAACGAAGCGTTTAACGCTGTGGCTATAAATCACGCGACCAATGATCTTCAGATACTGTTCATGGCTTTCGCCAATCGTCCAGTCTGCATATTTACTGTTATCCGAGTGAACAAGCAGGCCATCCGCCGTGAACTGAAGGCGCTTCACCAGCACCGCGCCTTTAAAGGAAAAGACGTAAATGCCGTCGCCTTCAAAGTAGTCTTTCGAGACATCGACAAAAATGTAGTCACCGGTCTCAATGGTGCCGGACATGCTATCGCCGGATACGGTGATCACCTTGATATGCTCTGCGGGCCTGTTACCAAAAAGCCGCAGCGCGCCGGCAGAGTCATAGGTGATACTGCTGACCGTTTCATCAACCTCGCTGGAGACAATGCAGCCCGGCCCGGCGCTGGCCTGGGCATCCAGAACCTCAATGACATATGGCATCTGTGGCGAATCCTCTACCGGTTCTCGCTCAATATCAATATTCCCGGTGATACCGTCCATCCATCCGCGGGGAAGATTGAACGAAGATTCAATAAGTTCGACCATCTCGTCAGCTATCCTTTTCTTTTGCTTTTTGCCTTCGGGGTAGAGCATTCTTGAGACGTAAGAAGGCTCCCGGCCAAGGGTTCGGGCCACATCAACGGCTTTGCCGCCGCATAAATTATCGCGGATATAGAGCAAGCGCTGCCGTCTGATTTCGTATTTATCCATCGCAAAGATTCTAACGCCATTTACCATCAGGTATCTAAAATATAGCAAAACCCAATTAAATTACCTATAGGTAATAAAAAACGGTCTGCTGCGGCTCCTTCGTCGCAGCGGAACCGCAACACTGCTACTTATGGAAAAATGACGCCATTGATTTTGGTGTAGGGTGTCGTTCATACGTGGACACCTATGTAATACGTTGAATTAATTTATCTGAACTATGGATTTTGTCGCTACTGGAGATCAAAAAATCATGTTCCTCCGGGGTCTATACTTAGACAGTAATTCGCAAACCCGGTCCCCCTGCCGGTAACCATGCAGGGAGAAACGAACTTTTACGCTACCGGTGAAATCGCGCCGATAGCGGTTGCGCAGAATGCAGAATAGATAAGCGAGTGCTCAGAAGGTATCAATGGGCATAAAAACATTTTTATCAAACATTTAGCAATGTGAGTATTGATATGATCACTATCGACGGTAATGGCGCGGTTGCTTCAGTCGCGTTTCGCACCAGTGAAGTTATCGCCATCTACCCGATTACGCCCAGCTCCACCATGGCGGAGCAGGCGGACGCCTGGGCCGGCAACGGGCTGAAGAACGTCTGGGGCGATGTTCCCCGCGTCGTCGAAATGCAGTCGGAAGCCGGGGCCATTGGCGCCGTACACGGCGCGCTGCAAACCGGCGCTCTCTCGACCTCTTTTACTTCATCGCAGGGTTTACTGCTGATGATCCCGACGCTGTACAAACTCGCCGGTCAGCTGATGCCGTTTGTGCTGCACGTCGCCGCACGCACCGTGGCAACCCACGCGCTCTCTATCTTTGGCGATCACTCGGACGTCATGGCCGTGCGCCAGACCGGCTGCGCGATGCTCTGCGCCAGCAGCGTCCAGGAAGCCCAGGATTTTGCGCTGATTTCGCATATCGCTACGCTGCAAAGCCGGGTGCCATTTATACATTTCTTCGATGGTTTCCGCACCTCGCACGAAATCAACAAAATCGCCCCGCTGGCGGACGATACCCTTCTCAGCCTGCTGCCGCAGGATAAAATCGATGAACATCGCCAGCGCGCCCTGAATCCCGAACATCCGGTAATCCGCGGAACCTCAGCTAATCCGGACACCTACTTCCAGTCGCGTGAAGCGACTAACCCATGGTACGACGCGGTTTACGAACACGTTGAAACGGCGATGAACGATTTTGCCGCCGCCACCGGGCGTCAGTACAAACCGTTTGAGTTCTACGGACATCCGCAGGCCGAGCGCGTTATCGTGATTATGGGCTCCGCAATCGGCACCTGTGAGGAAGTGGTTGATGAACTGCTGAGCCGCGGAGAAAAAGTCGGCGTGCTGAAAGTTCGCCTTTACCGGCCCTTCTCCGCCGCGCACCTGCTGGACGTTCTGCCGGAAAGCGCCCGCGCCGTGGCGGTCCTCGATCGCACCAAAGAACCGGGCGCCCTGGCTGAACCGCTGTATCTCGACGTGATGACCGCGATGGCGGAAGCCTTTAACCGCGGCGAGCGGGAAACGCTGCCGCGTACCATTGGCGGCCGCTACGGTCTCTCATCAAAAGAGTTCGGACCGGAGTGCGTGCTGGCGATTTTCAACGAACTGAGCGCCGCCAAACCCAAGCCGCGCTTTACCGTTGGCATCTACGATGACGTCACCAACCTTTCCCTGCCGCTGGTAGAAAATACCCTACCGTCGGAGGCGAAGCTGGAAGCCCTGTTCTACGGCCTCGGCAGCGACGGCAGCGTCTCGGCCACCAAAAACAATATCAAGATTATCGGTAACTCGACGCCATGGTTCTCGCAGGGCTATTTCGTCTATGACTCGAAAAAAGCCGGCGGCCTGACGGTCTCTCACCTGCGCGTCAGCGAGAAGCCGATTCGTTCTTCCTATCTTATTTCGCAGGCCGATTTCGTCGGCTGCCACCAGCTACAGTTTATCGACAAGTATCAGATGGTTGAGCGCCTGAAGCCCGGCGGTATTTTCCTGCTCAATACCCCATACAGCGCCGAAGAAGTCTGGTCGCGCCTGCCGCAGGAAGTCCAGGCCACGCTGAATCAGAAAAAAGCGCGGTTTTATATCGTTAACGCGGCCAAAATCGCCCGCGAGTGCAGCCTTGGCGCGCGCATCAACACCGTTATGCAGATGGCGTTTTTCCATCTGACGCAGATCCTGCCGGGCGATAGCGCGCTGGCGGAACTGCAGGGCGCGATTGCGAAAAGCTACAGCAGTAAAGGCCAGGAACTGGTCGAACGCAACTGGCAGGCGCTGGCCCTGGCCCGCGAGTCGCTGGCGGAAGTGCCGTTACAGCAGGTCGATGCCAACAGCCCGAACCGCCCGCCGGTCGTCTCCGACGCCGCGCCGGATTTCGTCAAAACCGTGACCGCCGCCATGCTGGCCGGACTCGGCGATGCGCTGCCGGTTTCCGCCCTGCCGCCGGACGGTACCTGGCCAATGGGCACCACCCGCTGGGAAAAACGCAATATCGCTGAAGAGATCCCTATCTGGAAGGAAGAGCTTTGCACCCAGTGCAACCACTGCGTTGCCGCCTGCCCGCACTCGGCAATCCGCGCGAAAGTGGTCTCCCCGGACGCGATGGAAAGCGCCCCGTCCAGTCTGCACTCCCTGGACGTTAAATCCCGCGATATGCGCGGCCAGAAATACGTTCTGCAGGTCGCGCCGGAAGATTGCACCGGCTGTAATCTGTGCGTCGAGGTTTGTCCGGCAAAAGATCGGCAGAACCCGGAGATCAAGGCCATCAATATGATGTCGCGCCTTGAACATGTCGAAGAAGAGAAAGTGAACTATGACTACTTCCTCAATCTGCCGGAAATGGACCGCAGCAAGCTGGAACGTATCGATATCCGCACTTCGCAGCTGATCAGTCCGCTGTTCGAATACTCCGGCGCCTGCTCCGGCTGCGGCGAAACGCCGTATATCAAGCTGCTGACTCAGCTCTACGGCGACCGGATGCTGATCGCCAACGCCACCGGCTGTTCATCGATTTACGGCGGCAACCTCCCTTCCACACCGTACACCACCGATGCCAACGGCCGCGGGCCGGCGTGGGCCAACTCGCTGTTCGAGGATAATGCCGAATTTGGCCTTGGCTTCCGCCTTACCGTCGATCAGCATCGTCAGCGCGTCATGCGTCTGCTATCGCAGTTCGCCGATAAACTTCCGCCCGAACTTAACGATGCGCTGCACGCGGAGGCAACGCCTGAGGTACGCCGCCAACAGGTGGCCGAGCTGCGCAAGGTGCTGGCAAATGAAGAAGGTGCGAAGGAACTGTTAATCGACGCCGACGCGCTGGTCGAGAAATCTATCTGGCTGATCGGCGGCGACGGCTGGGCCTACGATATCGGCTTCGGCGGTCTCGACCACGTGCTGAGCCTGACCGAAAACGTCAATATTCTGGTGCTCGATACCCAGTGTTATTCCAACACCGGCGGCCAGGCATCGAAGGCTACCCCGCTGGGTGCGGTGACTAAATTTGGCGAGCACGGCAAGCGCAAGGCGCGCAAAGATCTTGGGGTCAGCATGATGATGTACGGTCATGTTTATGTGGCGCAGATTTCCCTTGGCGCGCAGCTCAACCAAACGGTAAAAGCGATTCAGGAAGCGGAAGCGTATCCGGGGCCGTCGCTGATTATTGCCTACAGTCCTTGCGAAGAACACGGTTACGATCTGGCGCTAAGCCACGATCAGATGCGCCAGCTGACCGCGACCGGGTTCTGGCCGCTGTATCGCTTTGACCCACGTCGTGCCGATGAAGGTAAACTTCCGCTGGCGCTGGACTCCCGTCCGCCGTCAGACGCGCTGGCGGAAACGCTCCTGAACGAACAGCGCTTCCGTCGCCTGAACGCGCAGCAGCCGGAAGTTGCGGAGCAGCTATGGAAAGATGCGGCCGCGGATCTACAAAAACGCTATGACTTCCTGGCGCAGCTGGCCGGTAAGGCGGAAAAACCCACCAGCGAAAGCTAATTCGCTGCCGTTTTTATCAGCGCATAAAAAAAGCCCGAATATTCATTCGGGCTTGTCGCTTTACCGCTCAATAAAAACCATTCTCAGGAACGGAGGGTAATATAAATTCTTGAATGACAATAAAAGGCATATAACGAGCGGATAATACGATACTAAAATCGATATGTATAATTTTTATTTTGTATATTTCCCACCAAATCATTCATTATAATTATTATCATTTCATCTGAATTATTTATTTTAGATTTTACTCATATCGTAACAATTGATACTTACCATATCTCTATTTGCTCCTTTAGCATGAGTTCACTTCCCAGGAGGAAGCTAAAACAAAAACCGTTAAAGGATTGTCCAAATGAAAAGAAAAGTACTGGCCCTCGTTATTCCAGCATTATTAGCTGCTGGCGCTGCTCATTCTGCTGAAATTTATAATAAAGACGGAAATAAACTGGATCTCTATGGCAAGGTAGACGGTCTGCATTATTTCTCCGATGATTCATCGAAAGATGGCGATCAATCCTACGTCCGTCTTGGCTTCAAAGGCGAAACCCAGATTAACGATCAGCTGACCGGCTACGGTCAGTGGGAATATAACGTTCAGGCGAACAATACCGAAGGCTCTGACAACCAGGCCTGGACCCGTCTGGCATTTGCTGGTCTGAAATTCGCTAACTACGGTTCATTCGACTATGGCCGTAATTACGGCGTACTGTACGACGTAGAAGGCTGGACCGATATGCTGCCAGAATTCGGCGGCGACTCCTACACCCAGGCCGATAACTTTATGACCGGCCGCGCTAACGGCGTTGCAACCTACCGTAACAATGACTTCTTCGGTCTGGTTAACGGCCTGAACTTCGCCCTGCAGTATCAGGGTAAAAATGAAAATCAGTCCGGTGATGAAAATCAAGAAGGCACCGCCAACAATAATGGTCGCAACGTAAAAAACTCTAACGGTGACGGATTTGGCCTCTCCTCCTCCTACGATCTGGGTATGGGCGTGAGCATCGCAGCGGCCTATAGTTCTTCCGACCGTACCAATGAGCAGACCCATTATTCTACAGCCGGCGGCGATAAAGCCGATGCCTGGACCGCAGGATTGAAATATGATGCCAACAATATCTACCTGGCAACCATGTATTCAGAAACCCGTAATATGACCCCATATGGTAATAACAGCGATACTATTGCCAACAAAACGCAAAACTTTGAAGTGACGGCTCAATACCAGTTCGATTTCGGTCTGCGTCCGGCTATCTCCTACCTGCAGTCTAAGGGTAAGGATTTGGTTATGCAGGGCAATGCTGCTAACCCGGCAGGAAATACCGGTGACAAAGATCTGGTTAAATATGTCGACATTGGCGCGACTTATTACTTCAACCGTAATATGTCTACCTACGTTGATTACAAAATCAACCTGCTGGATGAAGACGATAGCTTCTATTCTAACAACGGCATCTCTACGGATGACGTCGTCGCGTTAGGTCTGGTTTACCAGTTCTAATGTCCGGGCCCGCTGGCAACGGCGGGCTTTGTCTTCCCCTCCCGGCGATCGACTGCATTCAAAGCAAAACAATATATCGATTACCTTAAAATAATCGTCCGTTAAATGATATATTGCTCCCTGGAATTGCCGTAGCCGTAAGAGGACGCCCGCCATGCACCATCACCCCGTAACATCATCCCGAATCACCTCCGTCGCCTATGATGAATCCGCCGGCATTCTTGAAATCCGCTTTCGCGATAACCAAACGCTGCAGTATATCGGTGTCCCGCCGCGCATTTTCCGCGACTTTCTGCTGGTGGTTTCTAAAGGCCGTTTTTACGATGGCGTCATTAAAGGAAAATTTACCGAACGCCGCTGCGCCTGATGACGAAAGTGTGATTGCGCGCAATGTACAATAATCGCCTGGATGACCTACACTTTAAGTGGTTACTTAAACAGGAGGTTTTATGAACAGAATGATTCTTGTGCCCATCGATATTTCTGATACAGAATTAACCGATCGCGTTATCAAGCATGTTGAAGCTGAAGCCAGAATCGATGATGCCGAGGTGCATTTCCTGACCGTCATTCCCTCCCTTCCCTATTACGCTTCGCTGGGAATGGCCTACACCGCAGAGCTGCCGGCGATGGATGACCTCAAAGCCGAATCGGAATCGCGGCTCAAAGAGATTGTGAAAAAGTTTAATATCCCCGAAGACCGTATCCATTTTCACGTTTCAGAGGGCTCGCCGAAAGATAAAATCCTTGCTATGGCGAAGTCTCTCCCCGCGGACCTGGTGATTATCTCTTCGCACCGTCCCGATATCACCACCTACCTGCTGGGCTCTAACGCCGCCGCCGTTGTCCGTCATGCGGAATGTTCGGTGCTGGTCGTGCGGTAAACTGACTCTGCCCGCCGCCGTGCGGGCTTTTTGTTTCTTTGATCTGACCCGCAGCGCCGCAGATAGGGTCATTTTTTAGCTGCGACTATTAAAATTAGTACGTTGTGACTTTTTCATTTTGCTGTATAAAGCCCTTACCCGAACATGGGTATGTCTTACAACAATTATAGGGATGATATGAAAAAGTTAATTATGGTAGTTTTAGCCGCAGCCGCTATTTCTGGTTGCGCCCAGCAGAGCTTCTCGGTAAATCCTGGCGTGACCGTTCAACCTCAGCAGGTTACCACTCACCACTTCTTCGTCAGCGGTATTGGCCAGACTAAACAGATTGATGCTGCGGCCGTGTGCGGCGGCGCCGACAAAGTCGTCCGTACCGAAGTACAGCAGACTTTCGTCAACGGCCTGCTGGGTTTCGTCACCCTCGGCATTTATACTCCACGTGAAGCGCGCGTTTATTGCGCTAAATAATCGCTGGCGGCAGGCATCATAAGTGCCTGCCCGTTTTCAACCACCGTCCCTTTGCCCCAACATACTCATCTTTTCTCGCCCCCCACCTGGAGGCTACCTTCTGATCGACCATACGAAGAAATCACATAAACGCCCGGCGCACGATGATGAGTGACCACGCACCGGCAGCTGGTTTCTCAGTCCCTACGGCGCTCCTTTAGCGCATGCCCATAAGCCCCCGAATGATACGTCCTATGGAAAACTGGAGTGCCCAGGCCGGGAAACACTCCAGTGTAACGATCTCATGATCGGGACTTAGGGGTTTTGCTTACAATACCCGCGAGCGGCAATGATTTAGAATCGATATTGAAGACCAGCTGTAATGGTATAGTTTTTATTTGCAATACCGGCCGCATCTCCTCCAATTGAACCTGATTCGCCGCTATTGGTATCTATAATCTGCGTGCCTCCCTTGCCCTCTTCATATTTACTGTAGGTGAATTCAGCAAAAACTTTGGCATGCGACGTGATGTAATATCCGGCATCAACCGATGTACCGTAATAACGCGAATTAGTGGATTTCTCCCGGAAGGTCAGCTCACGCATATAGTGCTCGTCGTTATCATGAGCCCGGACCCAATCACTGAATTTAAACAGGGCATTAAACTCAAAGTCATTAACACGATACTGCCCCGCGAGGCCAATGTAGGGCATGGAGAATCGCTGGCTGTAGCCAATACCGCGCTCGCCGGTCGGGAAATTGCCCGTAGTCGCACCGTTATCATAATTATAAGAACCACCGGTGGCCGTCCAGCTAAAACGGGTTTCCTGATATCCCGCAATGACGCCCGCTTTATAATTTTCGTTCTGGAAAATCCAGCCTTGCACGCTGAGATCGTATTCATTGGCATAATTGACGCTGGTGCTGGGATGAGATGAGTGGTCTGTCCACCCGGACTGATTATCGTTCATCCAGTCATAGTCATCCATATGACCGGAACCTGAAGCTAACGACGTCCAGCCGCGGGCGGCCAGGGTCAGGAAGGAGTAAGCATCCCATGAGATATCGCCTTTCACAATGGCGACATTCTTTATTTTCCAGTCCAGTTGGCTGACTTTTCGCCCCGTATCCGCGTCATAAACCCTCTCCTGAGATTTCCCACTCAGCATCCCCGCGGACGTCGATACGGTAAAACTTTCCGCCGAAAAATTCGGGCTTAATTGCGCTGGCTCAGCATAAGCTGTTCCTGAAAGAGTCGCTATCATCATTACTGCAACGGTACTTTTTTTCATTTTTATTCCCATCATTAAAAGATAATCCATAAGTTGCAGTGGAAGTTTAAATCTCCGACAAATGCCAGGCAACTGTCAATTTTTGTCATTACTTTATTCATAACCCAGAGAGTGAAAATGTTGGCTGGTTAAGCGCTTCGTTTTACAAGAGAAAATCATATTAATGAGATAGACTTTCAGATTATTATTAGGCATAAATCGAATAGCTATAAGCTTGAAGAAAAACCGCTCCTGTGACGCTTTTCTCTCAAACTTCGCGTCTATTAGACAGCGCCATAAAATATCTTCGCTGTATAATTATCAGGGTGCAAATAATCATATTGCGATCCGAACGGAACATGGCAAGAACAGCAATAATAAGCGTCAAAGCAGCGGCGTAAAAAATGATTCATGCGTAGATTACGCGCTAGCATTCGTCCTATCGCGAGGAGAGCATGGCCTCGGCGTGGCCAAAATTCGCCGCAGTATCGCCGGCAGATGAAAAGCCGCAGTAAAACGCGCTGGCATTCGTCGTCGGAATCCGTACCATACGCGACATACTTTTGCCTGCTGGCGACTCTCAGCCGGCGCTAACCCCTTGCTAACCAGATGGGGCATGAAAACGCGTAAATGATGCAGGCAGCTGACAGGACATGGATAGCAGAAACGAACGGCGATTGGGTACTGATGCCCAACGCCAGGCTTGCACCGTGGCGTACCTTTGCCCCTTTTGTTTCAGAGAACGTTAATAATGCTAGATAATCAGCAAGTTACAAAGAAAGAAAAATACAACCTCGACAAATTGCAGAAGCGCCTGCGCCGCAACGTCGGCGAGGCGATCGCCGATTTTAATATGATTGAAGAAGGCGACCGCATCATGGTTTGCCTCTCCGGCGGTAAAGACAGCTACACCATGCTGGAGATTTTGCGCAATTTGCAAAAAAGCGCGCCAATCTCTTTCTCACTGGTGGCGGTCAACCTCGATCAAAAACAGCCGGGCTTCCCGGAGCATATTCTGCCGGAATATCTTGAGCAGCTGGGCGTGGAATATAAGATTGTTGAGGAAAACACCTACGGCATTGTTAAAGAGAAAATTCCGGAAGGTAAAACTACCTGCTCGCTCTGCTCGCGTCTGCGCCGCGGCATCCTTTACCGCACAGCTTCTGAGCTGGGCGCGACCAAAATCGCCCTGGGCCACCACCGCGACGATATCCTGCAGACCCTGTTCCTGAACATGTTCTACGGCGGGAAGATGAAAGGTATGCCGCCGAAGCTGATGAGCGACGACGGTAAACATATCGTGATTCGTCCACTGGCCTACTGCCGGGAAAAAGATATTGAGCGCTTCTCCCAGGCGAAAGGTTTTCCGATCATTCCGTGCAACCTGTGCGGTTCGCAGCCCAACCTCCAGCGCCAGGTGATTGCCGATATGCTACGCGACTGGGATAAACGCTATCCTGGGCGCATCGAAACCATGTTTAGCGCGATGCAGAACGTGGTGCCTTCCCATCTTAGCGACGTTAACCTGTTCGATTTTAAGGGCATTCATCACGGTTCTGCGGTGATTGACGGCGGCGACCTGGCGTTCGATCGTGAAGAGATCCCGATGCAGCCGGCCGGCTGGCAGCCGGAAGAGGATGACGCGCAGCTGGATGAACTGCGCCTGAACGTGGTGGAAGTAAAATAACGTCTTGCGTCTCAGGCGCGCGCCTGAGACGCCTTTGTCGCGCTTATTTCAGCAAACGAACCCGGCAGGCCTTACCTTTAATCTTCCCGTTTTGCAGCTGCTTAAACGCTTTATGCGCTACGCCCTGGCGCACGGCTACGTAGACATGCGCCGGATGAACGGCAATCTTGCCGATGTCCGCGCCATCAAGGCCGATATCACCGGTCAACGCCCCCAGCACATCGCCCGCGCGCATCTTCGCTTTTTTACCGCCATCAATGCACAGCGTGGCCATCTCTGCCTGCAGCGGCACAACAGTGCTATTCGTCGGCCCGTTCATCCAGTTGAGCTTCATTTGCAGCATTTCGGCAAGAATATTCGCGCGCTGCGCCTCTTCCGGTGCGCAGAGGCTAATCGCCAGACCGCTTTCACCGGCGCGAGCGGTACGACCAATGCGGTGCACGTGAACCTCCGGGTCCCAGGCCAGCTCATAGTTCACCACCAGCTCGAGCGACTTAATATCTAACCCGCGGGCGGCAACGTCGGTCGCCACCAGCACGCGCGAACTCCCGTTAGCAAAGCGCACCAGCGTCTGGTCGCGGTCGCGCTGTTCAAGATCGCCGTGCAGCGACAGAGCGCTCTGTCCGGCGGCGTTTAGCGAATCGCAGACGGCCTGACAATCCTTTTTGGTATTGCAGAACACCACGCAGGAAGCGGGCTGATGCTGGCTCAGCAGCTTTTGCAACAGCGTGATTTTACCATGTTGCGAAGTTTCAAAAAACTGCTGTTCGATAGCCGGCAGCGCATCAACAGCATCAATTTCAATGGTCTGCGGGTTGTTCTGCACGCGGCCGCTAATCGCCGCGATCGCTTCCGGCCAGGTGGCGGAAAACAGCAGCGTCTGGCGCGAAGCCGGCGCAAAGCGGATCACTTCATCAATGGCGTCGCTAAACCCCATATCCAGCATGCGGTCCGCTTCGTCCATCACCAGGGTTTGTAGCGCGTCCAACGACACGGTGCCCTTTTGCAGGTGATCGAGCAAGCGCCCCGGCGTGGCGACGATAATATGCGGCGCGTGCTGTAGCGAGTCGCGCTGGGCGCCAAAAGGCTGGCCGCCGCAGAGGGTTAAAATTTTAATATTTGCCAGAAAGCGCGCCAGGCGACGCAGCTCACCGGCGACCTGATCCGCCAGTTCGCGGGTCGGACACAGCACCAGCGACTGCGTCTGGAACAGCGAGGCGTCAACGTGCTGGAGTAACCCGAGGCCGAATGCCGCCGTTTTACCGCTGCCGGTTTTTGCCTGCACGCGGACATCTTTACCCGCAAGAATCGCCGGCAAAGCCGCCGCCTGAACTGGGGTCATCGAAAGATACCCTAGTTCATTCAGATTAGTGAGCTGGGCGGCGGGCAAAACATTCAGAGTTGAAAAAGCGGTCACAATTATTTCTCGCATTACATTTAGGGGCGGACAATCTGCTGGCGCGTATCGTCGCAGATCTCCGCTCCCGATGCGACAATTTAATCGGCTCATCGTCAGGCGGTGGGTCGGGTAACGGGCGCGGGCGGGGTTTGGGATCGTGGACCGGTACAGGATCGTTGGGTTCCGGCGGAATGGGGATTGAGTTCAGCGGATGAATAGGCATATTGACTCCCGGTTATGGGCGGGTACACCAGTTAAGCGTAGAAGCTGAGAAACAGAGCGCAAAAAAAAAGCCGACTCATTAAAGTCGGCGTCGTACGAATCAATTGTGCTATGCAGTAATTCAAAAAAGGAAGTAAGACAATATGGAGCGCAACGCCCATCGCTTGACGTTGCATTCACCTGCGAGAGAGATATTGCCCTGAATGGGTAGACGGTTTATTGATTTCGCTCAAACATTGCCGGGTTTTCATCATCATCACCGCGCCAAAAGGCGATTCTTTACAACCATTTACTACGATGCAACCACCATGTAACACCCCCAATGAGAACGACTAACATTATGCAGAAAATAGAAAAACCCATATGCCAGCTATTGCCGGGAATGCCGCCGAGGTTGACGCCAAAGAGTCCGGTTAAAAAAGTGCTGGGTAGAAAAACCATGGCCATCAGCGACATCGTATAGGTTCTACGTGATAGCGACTCCTGCATAATTTGCGCGATTTCATCGCTCATAATCGCCGTGCGGGCGATGCAGCTATCAATCTCATCCAGACCTCGCCCCAGACGTTCGGCAATATCCTGCATCCGTCGCCGATGGTCGTCCGTCATCCACGGCAGACGCTCGCTGGCAAGCCTTGCATACACATCACGCTGCGGCGCCATATAGCGGCGCATGACGATAAGCTGTTTACGTAACAGCGCGAGGAAACCGCGCGGTGGGACCTGCTGATCCAATAAATCATCTTCCAGATCGATAATCCGGTCGTGAAGCTGCTCGATAAACTCGCTGGCGTGATCGGTTAGCGCATCGCAAACATCCACCAGCCAGCCGCCGCCGTCAATCGGGCCGTTGCCCTCACGCAAATCGCCGAGCACATCATCCAGCGCCAGGACTTTGCGCTGCCGGGTGGAGACAATCAAACGCTCGTCCATATAAAGACGCATCGCGACCAGCTGGTCCGGGCGCTCATCGGTACTGCCGTTAATACAGCGCAGCGTGATTAATGCCCCATCGCCAATTCTCGTCACTCGCGGGCGAGTGCTCTCGCCGGCCAGCGCATCGCGCACGTTATTGGGCAGCAGCGGCGTTGATGACAGCCATTCCGCGCTATCAACATGGGTATAGTTGAGATGCAGCCAGCAAGGATGCTCTTTATCAATGGTGTCACTATCGACCAACGGCTTTACGCCGCCCTGCCCGTCGAACACCCATGCAAAAACGGCATCCGGCACGTTCAGTTCCGATCCCTTAATGGCGTCCACTGGACCTCCGTTAACTCATGCACATTTCCGTAGTCTAGCCTTACGCGACGGTTACGCAAGAGCTAATCAGGGCATGCTGCTGAATTCACTGGCGAAAAGCGAGGAGCCTGAAAAAAAGAACCCGCCGGCGGCGGGTTGTGGATGTACTTTGCAATACTGTGTCTAACCTGCATTATTAGCCGCCGCCAGACGCTGGGCTGACGGGAAGGCAGGCTAGCAGGAGCCGTTCATTTTTTCTCTTCTGCGTATTGACGAGCGTTGTCATGCAAATGGGTACACATGCTTTTTTCCTCCATTTTAGTAAGCAAAATAAGAATAGAGTGATATTGCCGCTTTGCAAGTTTAACCGTGACCTTTAGCGCTATTCAGATAGCGCAGCAATAGCAGCAGGTCTAAATCGTTGCGTAGATGAAATTTAGACATAATCTGGCGCTTGTGTGCAAAAACCGTTTTATTGCAAAGCGAAAGTTTTCGGGCAATCGCGTTCACCGTTAACCCCTGATAGATTGCCGCCGCGATAATTCGCTGCTGTGGGGATAGTTTCCTCTGCGGGCAACGCTCGCATCGCAACACCGATTTTTCTTCCGCTGGCGGTGGGGGCAGAATCCATGAGAGTTTAATTTTCGCCATAACCTGAGAGATTTTCTCATCGCGCCCAACAAAGACGATCTCTTTCAGACAGAGCGGCAAAGCGGCTCTTCCCCGTCGGTTTCGCCTGGCAACCAAACCAATCAGCAATCCCGGTTTCCGATTTAACAACTCGGGATGACATACGAATTCTGCTCCGCGACATAAATCCAGCACGACCACATCAGCATCCTGCACGATCCGTTGATTAAGCGATGCGGCACATTGCGTAGATAATGCGTACTCCGGGAAGAGGCCCTGTAATATAAAGTGCAATCCTAAATTAAAAAACTGATTATTATTTTTAATGACGATATTCAACATCGGCTTAGCCTGCTGAAGAAAGTAAATCAAGTATTATCCAGACAGCTAACGATACGCAAAGTACCGCTATCGTCGATTTACAAAACACGATATAAATAAACATTATTTTTCGACCTGAGAACTGGCGCCCCACGAAATTTAAGTAGAAATAGCGTTCTGGCGCGGCGAATCAGCCCCGGCTAATTAAAATCGACCCGCCCCGTTGTGGATTACCCTCCCTCGCCTTGACTAAAAAAGAGATATTGCAAAAACGTTATATCATTCACATGGATATATTTATGCTCGCCGGAGCGTCGCCACTAAGGCTGGCTTACGATCAAGCATCGTAAAAACCCACGCTATTACGGCTGAATTGAATTTTCATCTAAACACACTCATTAACTCAAGTTATTTTTCGGTGTCATTTTAGACTATTCATAGCTTGCCTTGTTGCTCCTCTCAGCGGTTATTGGCTGGCAGAGGGGCGGACTCCCCTGCGGAGAAATGGGAGAGTGGCAAACCATCCCGCGAAAGCATTCAACAAAACGTCACCTTCTGTGGGGCATCACGTTCGGCGCATTTCTTTTTGCGCAAAATGCTGTATTATGCGATTTATTGCAGTATTTTGCGGGTTTAGATTATGCACAAAACGGCCAGACAGAAATATCTAATTGATATTATTAGCGAAAAAGGCCAGGTCACGATCAGTGAGCTGGTCGATAACCTGCAAGTTTCTGCAGATACGCTGCGCCGCGATCTCAGCGACCTCGAGAAACAGGGGCTGGCCCAGAAAAACCACGGCGGCGCTATCGCGCTCAATCTCTCCAGCATGAATCGCCAGAACAGGAATACGCTGCTACCGGATATCAAGCAGCGCTTAGGTAAAATGGTGGCGGAGAAAATCCCCAGCGGATCCACGCTGTTCCTTGACGCGGGGAGTACCGTGTTGGCCGTCGCCGCTCAAATACAGGGCCCAATGACGGTTATCACCACCTCTTTGGATATCGCCCAGCACTTCAGCGCGCGTCCGGATATTCAGCTTATTTTGCTGGGGGGAAAATGGGATATGCAGCAGCGCCTGTTTGCCGGTAGCGCTACGGTTTCGCTGCTGGAACGCTATCGGGCGGATATCGCTATTCTCGGCGCCTGCGCGCTCCATGCCGATCTCGGCCTCAGCGCCAGCCAGGAAGCGGACGCCGAAGTTAAGCGCGCCATGCTGGCGGCCAGCGCGGAACATTGGCTGGTGGCCGATCATATGAAACTCAACCACTGCGAGCCCTGGCTGGTTGCCGGACTCGCCGACATCCATCAGCTCTTTCTTGACCGGCCATGGGAAGAACTGAAGGATAACGGCTCAATACAACTCACTATCGCTGATGCTTAAGAACGCGGAGATGCTTATGACTAACGGTAAGAACATTAATATTGCCCTGATTGGCTACGGCTTCGTCGGCAAAACTTTTCATGCTCCGCTGCTCCAGTCCGTCGACGGCCTGAATCTGGCGATTGTCGCCTCGCGCGATGAAGAGAAAGTGAAACGTGACCTGCCAAACGTCACCGTCATCGCATCGCCTGAAGAGGCCATCCAGCATCCGGATATCGATCTGGTGGTCATCGCCTCTCCTAACGCAACCCATGCTCCGCTTGCCCGTCTGGCCTTAAACGCCGGTAAGCACGTCGTCGTCGACAAACCCTTTACTCTTGATATGCAGGAAGCCCGCGAACTGATTGCGCTCGCGCAAGAGAAACAGCGGGTGCTGTCGGTGTTCCATAACCGCCGCTGGGACAGCGATTATCTGGCAGTGAAGCAGGTTATCGAACAGGGGCTCATCGGCAACGTGAAACATTTTGAATCCCATTTTGACCGCTTCCGCCCGGAAGTACGCGTCCGCTGGCGGGAGCAGAACGTACCGGGCAGCGGCCTGTGGTTTGATTTAGGCCCGCATCTGATCGACCAGGCGCTGCAGCTGTTCGGCCTGCCGCAGTCGGTGCAGGGAAACATCGCCACTCTGCGTGAAGGCGCGGAGATCAACGACTGGGCGCACGTGGTGCTGAACTATCCGCAGCACAAAGTGATTTTGCACTGCAGCATGCTGGTCGCGGGTGGCGTATCGCGCTTTACCGTCCATGGCGATAAAGGCAGCGCCGTCAAACAACGCGCTGACCAGCAGGAGAGCCAGCTGCTGGCGGGCGTGGTTCCGGGCAGCGAAAGCTGGGGCGCGGACGACGATAGCCTGGTGGTGTTTGACGCAGACCTGCGCGCCAGTGAAATCAGCGCGCCACGAGGCGATCAGCGCCAGTACTATATTCACGTCCGCGACGCGCTGACCGGCAAAATCAACAATCCGGTATCGCCATTAGAGGCGCTCGCCGTGATGGCGGTGCTGGAAGCGGCAGCGCAATCCGCCGAGAGCGGTACAACACAAACGCTCGCGCTGACCGCAGATGAACTGGCGGGTCTGCAATAAGCGCCGCGCAATATGTCTGAGGGGTTGTCGCCCCCTTTAATGCCAGCCTACAGTTTCACCCGCAGCAAATCGCTGAGCCGGGTGGTGTAGGCTGGCGACAGCATCTGCCGCTTCATCTCCCAGCTGCGCTCTATCCCCTGCCCGGCAAACCAGAGCCGGCCTTTTTCACGTCGGTTAACAGAATCAAGAACCGTCATCAGCCGTTCGCTATTCGCGCGCGGCCGATAGTCGTCAAACAGGCCTAACTGCGCCACTCCCTGGCTAAAGAAATCGCCCAGCATCACGCCGCACTTTTGATATCGGTATCCCTCTCGCCAGATGGCGTCCAGGCATTTTAGCGCCGCCGCGATGATATCCCGGCTATCCTGGGTCGGGATGTGGATTTCCGTGCCGGCATCATTGCCGTAATAGACTTCATGACCCGCAAACGGACTGGTCTTCACAAAAACGGAAACATAGCGGCAGAACTGATGCTCCGCGCGCAGCTTCTCGGCGGCACGGACCGCATGGCTGCATACGGCTTCGCGTATCGACTCGTATTCGCTCACCTTCTGACTGAATGAACGCGAGCAGATAATTTGCTGTTTAGTCGGCATATACTCTTCCTGCTCAAGGCAGGGCTCGCCTCTCAGCTCCCGCACGGTGCGCTCCATCACGACGCTGAAATGTTTTCTGATAAGCGAAGCGGGCGTCTCGGCCAGCTGAAGCGCCGTGTTGATCCCCATCTCATTGAGCTTTTTCGCGATGCGGCGCCCTACTCCCCAGACCTCGCCGACGACCACCTTCTCCAGCAGCTTTTTCTGCCTGACCGGTGAGGAGAGATCGACCACGCCCTCGAATTTTGGCCACCTTTTGGCCGCATAATTAGCCAGCTTAGCCAGCGTTTTCGTCGGCCCGATCCCCACCCCCACCGTCAGGCCGGTACACTGGAGTAATGTACTACGCACATGGCGACCAAATGACTCAAGCTCCTCAGAACGATGGATCCCGGTCAAATTCACGAACGCTTCATCAATAGAATATTGATAAACCGCGGGGGCCAGCTCTTCGAGAATTGTCATGACCCGACGGGACATATCGCCATATAGGGCATAGTTGCTGCTAAACACCGCCACCTGATGGCGCTCAAACTGTGATTTCACTTTGAAATAGGGTGCGCCCATTGGAATCTCCAGCCGTTTAGCCTCGTGATTCCTGGCGATGACGCAGCCATCGTTGTTGCTCAACACCACCACCGGACGCCCGCGTAAATCAGGGCGAAAGGCCGTTTCACAGCTGGCATAAAATGAATTCACATCGACCAGGGCAAACATCAGCGGAGCCTGTTGATACTGAAAGTAACGACACCAAAAATCTCCAGCGCCTCACCGTCGTTGTGCAGCACAATGGGTGGAAAATCCGGATTCATCGGCAAGAGTTGCATGATGGGGTGCGTACAGAGGCGTTTAACCGTGTACTCGCCGCCGACGGAGGCGATGATGATATCACCATGCTTCGCTTTCAGGCCGCGGTCCACCACCAGCAGCGTGCCTTCATAAATGCCGGCATCAACCATTGACGTGCCCGTCGCCATGACAAAATAGGTCGCCGCGGGATGGCTGATACAAAGCTCATTGAGATCGATCCCCTTCTCAATGTAATCCTGCGCGGGGCTGGGAAAGCCGCAGGGAACAAGGTCGCTAAACAGCGGAATCGACACGATCTTTCGCCATTCAACCGGTTGATAAAACATCATATTAGATTCACCCGTGATAATACTGTATTTATATACAGTATCAATAGTTCATCCGAGTTTTTCAAGTCGCCCGTCAGAGATTGATGCGAAGACGTTGAAGTTGCGCTGAATTTTGCATCCGGGTTTGCATAGGGCGCCTTCCCCGTACGTATTACAGATGGTTTTGTACTGCATGCTGGAAATTTCCCCTAATTGGGAGGAGGATAGAATCCGTTGATGCGTACTTTGCTCATAGCCTGTTGTGGTCCACCCGACATACTGAACCGGAGATTCATATGTATTACACGTTAGGAGACAAAACTCTCCACTTTTATCGCTATCAGTGCCGCTTTTATGTCGCTCATTGGGACGGAGGGCACGTGATGACGGAGAAGTTCAAGCCGTTTATTGCCTCAATCACCGAGAAAACCGGCATTGAGGCAAAGAACGTTGAGGCGGCGGCGCGGGACTACTTCAATAACGTCGACTGATATTGTACGCCATACCATCGCTATCAGCTTATTCGCATAGCGATGGTAACGATGGACGATCGGCAGAAAGCGCAAAAAAGCCGTGTCACGCGATCGTAAAACAAAGCCTGTAGGATAAGCCCGGACGCCACCAGCGCTAAAACGAGGTGAAGAGATGGGAACAGTTAAAGCTAGCAATCTGGAACAGGCAAAGCAGCTTCTGCAGTCCGGCGACGCCATTAAACTCGAACTGGATTTCGAGCTCGACTCTGATGAATTTTTTAATTTTGCTATCGAGTACTGTACGAATGGAGCGAAGCTTACGCTAGCCGGCGATCGCTTCCTGATTTCACGTAAAAAAAAGTAGCCTGAGCGTTATCCCCGCCATTCACAGCATCACAGGGGCATTCGTTTTTAGCGCCTGTGATGCTCGCCAGCAGAATAAAAATATCCGCATAAATTAACCTGGAATATTGATACATCGCGCATTTTCGTTGCCGAGGGAGGAATAATGTAGCGGCGGTATCTTACCGAGGGTTAAACCGTGAAAAAACTATTAATATGCTGTTTGTTTGGCGAAACGGCAGGGATTATTGCTCGTAGAATGCAAAAAATTGCTGACGATCGGCAACTGGATTTATTAATCAGCGCCGTTGGGGTTGAAAACTTCTTTAGCGTCGCTCCGGCTTATGATGCCGTGCTGGTTGCCCCGCATATCCAGTATAAGATCGAGCAATTCACTCGCGCACCGCATGCACCGCAAGACATTGCCGTTATTGAAAGCTTGCCCTATGCCTCATTTGATGGTGAGAAGATCCTTAACTTCGCCCTGAATACGCTGTTGTAATCTCTTTGCTGCCCGGCCAAAAGAACCCGCGACAGCACGGGTTCTTTGGAGATGAATTATCTAAACGGCGCGTCAAGAGGTACTTCGGCGTCAGGTTCATGGGTAATGCGGTTACGAAGATCGCGACGAATCATCTCAATGGCCCAGAACCAAAAAATATGTCCCAGCAATTCCGAAATATACTCATCGGTAGGAATATTCAATAAAGAAGGCGTCAGCCCCAGTAGCGGAAATGAGATCCAGTGAACGGCGATGGTGGCGACAATCCCCGCCCATGCTCCCTGCCATAATTTCACTTTCGGAAAGACTTCCGCGACGACACAATAGCCAACGGCAAACACCAACGAGAATATAATATGTGTGACCATCACCGGATTGATGATGTGTTCGGAGAAAGTATATACCGTATGCGTTGGGTCAATTCCCAGATAGTCGCGTAAGAAAAGATAAGGCGGGTTAAACTCATCTCTGCCGCCGGAGAAAGTACGCGGCGGTAATGGAACTTCAGCCCCCCATTTAACAAACGCCGACATAATGCCGGCAATCACCCCGACAAATAGCGCTACGCCATAACGACGTCGGGCGGGTGTTGTTTGTATAAAGAAATCCTTAATCGCCATAAAAATCACCATTAATTTATTACATTTATTTTCCCTGTGTCATATTTAAGGGCATTGGCGATTATCAACATTGATCGCGATCACACTTTTCTCAGGTGCCATGACGACCCATTATATACTGTCATTATGACCATAGGTCTACTACCAGCAGATAAAGAGCCCCCCTTTTATTCAAAGGAGGCACCTTCCGGGACGATGCTTTTATTGCCCAAAACGGTAACTGATGCCCGCCATCATGGAGCTAACGTCGCTGCTCACGCCAATTTGATTTTCGTTACCCACATTGTTGACCCACTGGTACTCCAGACGTCCCGACCATCTGTCATTAAAGGCATATTCGGTACCGAAAGCCAGTACCGGGCGCACGCCGGTATCAAATCGATTTTTTCCATTCACATCGGATTCCGCGCGATAGCCCATCAGCCCTGCCCGGCCGTAAAGATCCCAGTCGCTGGTCAGGCTATAGCTGGCCTTCAACGAAAGCTGTAGCCCCTGACTTTTCATTTGCGAACCGGATGCGCCATGGCGACCATTGATGCCCATATTGCCTAAATAGTCATAGCCACCTTCAACCGCCAGCCAGGGGTTAATCTGATAGCCGGTAAACACACCGCCGCCGACGTTATCGCGGTCGACATCGACTTGCCGATCGGTGCTGGAATCGCCGTAGTGCGACCAGCCAAATTTAGATCCCGCGTACCAGGTTCCTGTCTCCGCAGCAGCAAAAGCGGCCGTCGCCGTAAAAGCATGAGCAATAATTAACGTAATAAGCGTCTTTTTCATAATCATCTCGTTGTCGACCCGTTGTCGAATAAATGTCATCGTCAAAAATTAAGTGGGCCTACAATAAAATATTAACGCCGCGCTGATAATCGTTTTCTTATTTAATTTTGGACAACCCGCCAGACTTAAAACCGCTCGGGTAATTTATTCACGCCAATCAAATACCCCCCGCGTTTAAACGTAATATAGTTACCACTTTTTAACGCCGATAATACGTTTAATACACTGCTACGTGATAAGTGGGTACGCTCCTGAATATAATCCAGAATAGATATGCGCATCCGCGTCTCTTCGGGAAGCTGCCCCATCTCCTGCAAATGGTTGCGAATAACGGCGTAGGTCCGCTGCTGGACGACTAATGCATCACGATAGAAAAGATAAGCCGTGTGGTACGACAACAATGAGGCGACATCTTCCCAGACGCCATGCTGGCGAAAGGTTTCCATCGCCTTTTGCGCATCAACGCGCAGTATTGTCGACTCGGTTTCCGCCCGCAGCTGATGGCCGCGTACCGGCTGGATCATCTCGGCAATACCAAACAGATGCGGGTGGTAAACCGTGACAATCAGCAGACCGTCCGAGGCTCTGAGGATAGAAAGCTCTCCGTTGAGGAAAAGGTACAGCTGCGGTTGATTTTTATGCGTCCAGGTCATACGTTTTCGCGGCACGACGATCATTTTTTCGGCTATTGGCGTCAGGAGCGCCGTTAAACGCTGGATACTCTCTTCCGGGCGGACGGGCGGTAGGATATGCATAGAAATACCTGATTAGTTCTGGTTTAAAAATTATAGAACGCAACAAGATTTCCGTAAGAATTGCGTGACTACGCATTTACTCACATCTGCAAAGACAAGAAAAGTCCGGCCTGATTTAAATTTAAACAAACTAAAAAGCTGCCCGCAGGCAGCCCGATCGAAATGGTAATAACGCTTACGATTCAGATATCAAAGGCCCTTTTCGAGGGCCCGATCTTACTTCCGTAACTCAAGCGATGCTGAGTTTCTGGAAATATGCGCTGCGATATTATCGAATGTAATCATCGCGGATTTACAAAAAATGCATTTCGCGCCAAACGGATTTTTTTCAGAAACATCGTAGGTGGATGTTCTGTACTGCGACCCATGACAGCATGGGCATCTGAAATGAATGTGGTCAATCATGATGTTAGCCTCTTTTTGCTACAACATTCTCTACCGCAGGGACATTTAGCCATATTTCACAGAAAACGCCTTCCCGGCTTTTCTGTAACAGCGTGAAAACGCTGCTCTGAATGGTTGAGAATAACAATGACATCATTGTCATTACTGCTTATAGATACCTCTGAAGCGCACTTCAGACTGAATTCTATTACTGCACCAGCGATTTTTTAATGTTGTTCGTTTCTTAGTTTGCCCTAGGGCACGTAATGTTCGGTAGATTTCAATAAAATAATCTTGTGCTATTGGGATAACGCTATCTCTTATGCACTTTTGCACGCTAAACGGAAGATTCCGGGCCTACCCCTTCTCTATCGCCGTTTGCCGGTTTGTGAACCTGTCTACTCGGGTTTAGACCGTCATCGTTGTCGCAGGTTCAAAAAACTTTAAAATTATTCGCTTCACAGAGCTTAATTAATCACGATAGGGAGAGTCTAAAGAAGGATTATCTATGGATAACGCTTGAGATGAGAACTGCTTCACTAAACCGTTTATTACTGGATCTGTGTAGTAAATCGACCTGCTATTAATCACATAGATGACGATCGATAGCAAGCTTTATTTTCAGCGCTACCGCGAACGGATGGTCATAGCATAAAGACGTTTCCGCGGCCCTCGCCGGCTGGGCGCAGATAAAAAAGCCATGCCGCGAAATTAGGCCTCCTCGGCCGCCTGCTGCAAAACCACTTTGCTCCAGGCATAAAACGCGCGAACCGCAGGAGGAAGGTACCTGTTTTGCGGATAAACCAGCGAAAGCGGTAAAGCACAAGAGACGTTATCCAGACAGGCAACCAGCTCGCCGCTGCGCAGGTACGGCCTGGCCAGATAGCTGGCGACGCGGATTAACCCAAGTCCTTGTATTGCGGCCTGTATGTAGGCGTCCGTATCATCGACGACCAGGGTCTCTTTCATGCGGATCGCGTAATCCTCCTCAGCAAGCGTGAAAAACCACTCGATGGTTCTGCCGGTGCGGTGATCCAGATAGCCAACAGCGAGATGCCTTTCCAGATCATCGAGCGTTTCCGGCTGACCATAAGCGGCAATATAGGCCGGAGAGGCCAGAACCCGCCATGAAAAGTTGGCGAGCGGCCGGGCAACCAGGGTCGTTGAATCGTCGATCCTGCCCGCGCGGATCGCGCAGTCATACCCTTCCTGAATGATGTCCTCCACGCTATCGCTTGAGCAAAGTATCAGCTCCAGACCAGGATGCTGCTGCAGAAAGGCCGGGAGCCTGGGGATAATACTCTGCCGCGCAAGGGACTGCGGCATGCCGACTTTGAAACGGCCTCTGGGCTGCGCGGACCGCCCGGGGAAAGAGGACTCCAGCGTGGCGATCTCAGCCAGAAGCCTTTTGCACTCAGCATAATAGTGGCGGCCGTCAGGCGTAACGCTAAGCTTGCGGGTCGTACGCTGTAAAAGCTGAATCCCCAGGTATGCTTCAAGCGTCTTAATCACCCGCGACACCGTAGAGCGCGGCAGCCCAAGCGCCTCCGCCGCTCTGGCGAAACTATGCGTATCCACCACACACATATAGACCTGCATTGATTCCAGCTTATCCATCTTTCCCCGTAAGGCATCTCGTGATTATTCCATTTCTACGAACAGTCTAACTTATCCCCGCGGACTTATCGAATCAGGCTCGTCGGCCTAAGCTTCCTCCAAAGCTCGTAATACCGTGATTAAATGAATAAGGAGTCAAAATGGAAGAGCATAATGTCGCTACAGATGAAAAAGTATTGGTGCTGGGAGCGGGACAACTCGGGGCCGCCGTGCTCGACTCGCTGGTGCCGGCGGTCATTCAACGGAATGGCGCTATCAGCGTTATCGTGTCGCCCGGCTCGTGGGATGCGCGGGGAAAACTGCGCTCCGCGGCTCATCAAAAACTGGCCGACAGGGGGGCGGAATTTATCGCCGTCGACGTTGCATCCAGTACGCCAGCCTCGCTAAAAGACCTCTTTGCGAATTTTGCTACCATCATCAACTGTATGGGATTTGTCGCTGGGGCGGGTACGCAGATAAAAATTACCCGGGCGGCGCTGGAGGCCAGGGTGAAACGCTATTTTCCCTGGCAATTTGGGGTGAATTACGATGCGGTCGGAAAAGGTAGCGGCCAACCCGTGTGGGACGAGCAGTATGACGTCAGAACGTTATTACGCGCTCAGACCGCCACGGAATGGGTGATTATTTCAACCGGCATGTTTACCAGTTTTCTTTTCGAGCCGGCGTTCGATGTGGTCAATTTATCCCAAAATACCCTCAATGCGCTCGGGGGATGGGATACGCAAATCACCGTGACGTCACCTGCGGATATTGGCCGCCTGACCACCGCCATTTATTTGTTTGAACCCAGATTAATCAATGAAGTGGTCTTTGTCGCCGGAGAAACGACCTCTTATGGAAAACTGGCGGACACCGTTGAGCGCGTAACAAAGCGAACCTTTACCCGGCAGGTATTTACCCTGCCCACGCTACTGGAACAGCTGCGTATGAAGCCGGACGATCGGATGCTTCGCTATCGCGTCGCCTTCGCACGCGGAGATGGGATGTGGTGGCCGATGAGTGAAACCTGGAATGTACAAAATAATATTCCAACCCAAGATATTGAATCCTGGCTTAGAAGCGTTATTTAACCCATTTTCTTTCACAGGACATCATTGCGATGAGAATGGCTATCATCAGCGCGAAAGCCATCCTCATAGTATTAAGTGCGAGCGAGGCTCTTTTGCCCCGCTCTCAGTCCACGGTTAAGGCATCGACCACTTCTGCTACGCTTTTGACGCTGCGGATGTTGCCGATCCCCGTGCCGAGCGAGATATAGCCTTCATCAGCGTTGCCTTCCAGCATGCCGATACGCAAACCGCGTAATCCCCCCATGGCTTCGCCGAGCGCCTCGCGGCTGGCGCCGGCTTTATCCATCGACACCAGTTTTTCTGCCAGCCTGCCCGGCAGCGAGCGATAGTAATGCGGCAGCGTGCGGAAAAGCCGCAAATCAAGGCCATTGGCGGCAATAATTCTATTTTTGACCGAGGCTGGCACTCTGCTTTCTTCCGTCGCGATAAAAACCGAACCGGCAAATATCCCTTCCGCGCCGAGCGCGTGCGCTGCTCTGGCGGTACGGTGGTCGGTAATACCGCCCGCCGCCATCACCGGAATGCGCTCCACCGCATCGGCAATCAGCGGCACAATTGAAAAGGTTCCCAACGCGGTGCCCGGCAATGTGCCTCCCTCATCAAAGCCGGTCGCGACGATGATATCGGCGCCAGCGGCTTCAGCAAGGCGGGTATTTTCAGGCGTCGGATTGATATCACGGTAAATGATAGCAATGCCTGCCTCTTTTAACTCGTTGAACAGCGCCGGTATGAGCGCCCCTTCGCCGTAGCCGGTATACACCACGGCCCTGACGCCCTCTTCTTTTATCACCTGCAGAATAGGCGGGGTCCAGATATCGTTTTCAGGCGTTGGGATCAGGTTCACGCCGAAAGGCTTTTCGGTCAGCCGTTTGGTTTTGCGGATCTCTTCGCGCATTTTTTCAGCGGTTTCTTCCGGCGTGGAAACCGCGGTCTCAGCGGTTAAACCCGCATTGGGCCCCAGCACGCCAAGCCCGCCGGCATTGCTGACGGCTGCGACTAAACGGGCATCGGTCAGCCACGATAGCGGCCCCTGAATCACCGGTTTTTCTATATTCAGGATCTGACAGATACGGTTATTTTTCATGGTGCAATATCCTTCACAATAGCGCTATGGCGCGGTTCAGTTGCTTAGTGGAAGGAGTGTAGGCCGTTAGATTATTTAGAAAAATAGCCAAAAAAGTTCATCACTATTATAAAATCAGTAACAATGAAATCTCCGGCTGTGGGCAAAAGAAGCCAGCTATGCAAATAAATCTCTTTGAATCGATTCGCATTTTTATTGAAATTGTCGAGGCGGGCAGTTTTACTCAGGCGGCGGAGAACCTGCAAATCCATCGTCCCGCCGTTACGAAAGCCCTGCAGCTGCTTGAGCAGCACTGCGGCACGCGTTTGCTGCAGCGAACAACGCGCCGCATTAACCTGACGCCTGACGGGGAAGCGTTTTATCGGCAGAGCAAACCTTTACTCTCCCAGGCGGATGCGTTGCTGGAGTCGTTTGGTACAGACCGGGCATTGCACGGCCAGCTACGGGTCGACATGCCTGTCGCTTTTGCGACGTTATTGGTCGTCCCCCATCTGCCTGATTTTTATCGTCAGCATCCTGGCGTCGAAATCATCCTCAGTAGCTCGGACCGCCGTCAGGATATGCTGCGCGATGGGCTTGACTGCCTGCTGCGGGTGGGAGAACTGGACGACGGGGACTATATCGCCCGCAAGTTGGGCAGCATTAAAATGACGACCTGCGCCAGCCCGGCTTATATTGCGAGCCACGGCGCGCCGCAAACGCTGGAGGATTTGCAGGAGCATCAGGCTATCAACTGGGTTAACAGCAGCAGCCGGCAAATTATGCCGTGGACCTTTGCGACGCCAGAGGGTATCGCCGAAATGACGCTTCCCGGTAAGCTGGTCATCGATAACTCTGAAACCTATTTATCGGCAGGCCTGGCGGGGCTGGGATTAGTCCAGGGGATGAACCTTTTTTTACAGCCTTATCTCGACCGCGGCCTTTTGGTGGAAGTCTTACCCGACAATCCCACCCCCGATCGCAAACTGTCACTCTTGTACCCGCACCGCCATCTCTCACGCAAAGTGCGGGCGTTTACCGAGTGGCTAGAGAGCTTATTACAAAAGGCGCGATGCGACGTTAAACAGTAACGGTAGCGCCTGTCATCAACCAGAACGTGCCCCCGGAGAAGGTTACGCCCCTCAGGATTGACGGCTTAAATTCTCAGGGTATCAATCACCGCCCGCAGCGCGGGCGACACGTTGCGATGGGGATAATAGAGAAAAGAGCCTTCCAGCCGCTGGCTGTAGCGTTGCAAAACTCTGATAAGCGCGCCTCGCTCTAAGTCGTCGGCGACCAGCTCCTGCGGGACATAAGCCAGACCCAGACCCAACCTGGCGGCTTTTGCCTCCATATAGCTGTCAGCAAAGGCCCACTGCCCCTGCGGACGGTGGGTGATTTTTTTACCGTCCTGATCGAGTTCCCAGGCGTACAGGCTGCCGTCGCCAAACTGATAGGCAATGCAGGGATGAATCACTAAATCCGCGGGCGTTTGCGGAAAGCCGTAGCGGCGAAAATGCTCGGGCGTGCCGACAACAACCATCTCCATATCGGGCGAAATGCGCACCGCCACCATGCCGCCGCCGACTTCCGGCCCCAGACGCACCCCGGCATCAAACCGCTCCGCGATAATATCGACAAACCGGCTTTCGCTGATCAGTTCCAGGCGGATATCAGGATAGCGTTGTTTAAAGACCGCCAGCTTCGGCAGCAGCACTTTATCAATGGCGTGCTGGCTGGCATTGATACGGACGGTACCGGACGGGGTATGGCGATAATACGCCAGCGTGGATAGCCCCGAGTCTAACGCATCAAAGCCGGATTCGACGGTTCGATAGAGCTGCTCGCCCGCCTGGGTGAGCGAAAGTTTGCGGGTGGTACGCACCAGAAGCTGCACGCCCAGCCGCTCTTCCAGTTCACGAACGGAACGGCTGACGCCGGATTGCGCCAGTCCAAGCCGCTGCGCCGCGGCGGTAAAACTGCCCTCCCGCACCACCAGCATAAACAGGTACAGATCGTTATAGTTTTCCCGTTTCGCCATCGTTTCCTTCTCGCCATTCATAACAATATGATATCAATCTTAGCATTATTCACCCTCTAATCAGCACCATTACTGCTAACTATAATCGGCGCATGGCAACAAAACACCGCAGCGTTGCCCGTATGCAACCTGTACCTGGAACCTGTTTTAGGGGAAATATTGATGAAAGCATTCGCCAGAAAACTGATGGCCGCCATGCCTGCCATGCTGCTATGCGCATCATTCAGTGGAGTCACTACCATGAGCTATGCCGATACCATTCATCCAAACGCGCCCGTTTCGATGGTCGAAAAATGGGACAAAACCTTCGCGGAAAGCGCGAAAGTCGATCACCGTAAGGTGAGCTTCCAGAACCGCTACGGAATCACCCTGGTCGGCGATCTCTACATTCCAAAAGATCGCGGCGAGCGTAAGCTGGCGGCGATCGCAGTCAGCGGTCCCTTCGGCGCGGTGAAAGAGCAGTCCAGCGGCCTCTATGCGCAGACCCTGGCGGAACAGGGTTTTGTCACCCTGGCCTTCGATCCTTCTTATACGGGCGAAAGCGGCGGCTATCCGCGTAACGTTGCCTCTGCGGATATCAACACCGAAGATTTCAGCGCGGCGGTCGATTTCTTAGGTCTGCAAAGCGAGGTGGACCGCAACCGTATCGGGCTGCTCGGCATTTGCGGCTGGGGCGGCATGGCGCTAAACGACGCCGCGATGGATACCCGCGTGAAAGCGGTGGCCACCAGCGTCATGTACGACATGAGCCGCGCGATGGGCCATGGCGTTGGCGACGGTAAAGATCGCTATACCACCGCCGATCGCCGCGCCGTACTGCGCTACCTCAACGAACAGCGCTGGAAGGATGCGGAAAACGGCGCCTACGCGCCGGGCGGACATGATATTTACGTCGATGAGAAAGGCAACGCCAGCGCGGGCGATCGTATCTTGCCAGAAACCTTACCCGCCAACCCGAACCCGGTTTTGAAAGAGTTTTTTGACTATTACCGGATGCCGCGCGGTTTCCACGCCCGCTCCGTCAACTCAACCGGCGCGTGGAATGCGACCATGCCGCTGTCGTTTATGAATATGCCGCTGCTGAGCTATGCCAATGAAGTCACCATCCCGACGCTGATCGTGACCGGCGAAAAAGCGCATTCCCGCTATTTTGCCGAAGACGCCTTTAAGGCCATCGGCAGCAAAGAGAAAGAGCTGATAATCGTCCCCGGCGCGAACCATGTCGATCTCTATGACAATGCGGCCGGTAAAATTCCGTTTGCCAAATTTGAACAGTTTTTCAAAACCAGCCTGAGATAACGACCGAAAGCCGTCCGGTATTCGCGGGCGGCGTTCCATCGCCCGCGCTTTACCTTTATCCACGTTTTCATCAATAGCGTCTGATCCGGCCGCGCCTGAAGCGGGCCGGGAAAATATTCCGGAATGCAGATCATGTCCACACTGAGCCGTACTACCCCCCCCACGCCAGCGCACGCCCACTGGGGCGGCGTATTTGCCATGACGCTGTGCGTTTTTGTCCTCATCGCTTCCGAATTTATGCCGGTCAGCCTGCTGACGCCGATTGCCAGAGATTTAAACGTCACCGAGGGGCTGGCAGGCCAGGGCATTGCGATTTCCGGCGCCCTGGCGGTCCTGACCAGCCTGACTATCGCCAACCTTGCCGGGAGCCTGAATCGTAAATATCTCCTGCTGGGGCTGACGGTTCTGATGGCGGCGTCGGGTTTGATTGTCGCGCTGGCGTCCAGCTATGCGGTTTATATGGCGGGAAGGGCCCTGATTGGTATCGTCATCGGTGGATTCTGGTCGATGTCGGCGGCCACCGCCATCAGGCTGGTGCCGCAGCGCCAGGTTCCCCGCGCGCTGGCGATTTTCAATGGCGGTAACGCGCTGGCGACCGTCGTGGCGGCGCCGCTGGGCAGCTACCTGGGGTCAACCGTCGGCTGGCGCGGCGCCTTTTTATGCCTGGCGCCGCTGGCGATAGCCGCCTTCATCTGGCAGTGCGTCAGCCTGCCCGCGATGGCAAGCGATAACGCGAGCCGGCCGCGCGGCTCCGCGCTTCGCCTGTTCAGAACGCCCATCATCGCTATCGGCCTGCTGGCCTGCGGACTCTTCTTTATGGGGCAGTTTACCCTCTTTACCTACGTGCGGCCGTTTCTGGAAACGGTAACCGGCGTCAGCGCCTCTGGCCTGTCCCTGATTTTGCTCGCGATAGGCATCGCGGGTTTTATCGGCACCCTGGGCGTTTCACCACTCCTCACCGCCCGATTTTATCAGACCTTAATCACCCTCCCCTTACTGATGGCCGCGATTGCCGGAACGTTGCTGCTGGCAGGACACCACGCCTGGGCCGTAGCCATTCTGTTAAGCCTGTGGGGAATGCTGGCGACGGCGGCGCCAACCGGCTGGTGGACGTGGATAGCGCGGACGCTGCCCGACGACGCGGAAGCGGGTGGCGGATTGATGGTCGCCGTGATTCAGCTGTCGATTGCGCTGGGTTCGACGGCAGGAGGCGTGGTATTTGACCGCATGGGGTGGCAAAGTGCTTTTGGATTAAGTGGAGTATTGCTGCTTGCCGCGGTCGGAATAACGGCGCTCACCGGCCGCCAGGCGAGGAAGTAGGCTAAGGCCGCGGGTTTTTCTCGCCGCGGGTCGTGCGTATAATGCGGTTTCAATACGCGCTGAAAAACTGCGGCTAAAAATATGAATCTCAATCGGTGTTGTTATTTGCTCCTGATCGCTGCGGCGATCGGCAGCATTTTTACGTCCTGGCCCTTTGCTATTTGGCTCCTGCTGGTCAACGTCCTGACGCTGGCGATTTACGGCGTGGATAAAATGGCGGCGCGCAGGGCCTGGCGCAGGGTACCGGAGTCCACGTTGCTGGTGTTTGGGTTCGTGGGCGGCTGGGCTGGCGCGATAGCGGGTCAGCAGCTGTTCCGCCACAAAACGCAAAAGCAGCCGTTCAGGACCTGGTTCATCATCAGCGCGATCGCCAGTCTCGCAGGGATGGCAGCGATTTATGTGTTCTCTCCTTTTTCTTTTCACTAAGTTTTGGCGAGGCTAACGGCTTGCAAAAGCGCGGGAATGCACTCAACCCGCCGCTATTCGTAGTATATTGAGAGTATTGTTGATTATCAGGTGTCCCTTATGACCTACTCCATCGGTGAATTTGCGCAGCTTTGCGGCATTAACGCGACGACGCTCCGCGCCTGGCAGCGTCGCTACGGCCTCCTTAAGCCACAGCGCACCGACGGCGGCCATCGCCTGTACAACGATGACGATATCCAGCAGGCGCTTAAAATTCTCGACTGGGTCAAAAAAGGGGTTCCCGTCAGCCAGGTGAAACCCCTGCTGGCGCGTCCCGGCGCGCGGCGGACGAATAACTGGCTCACCTTGCAGGAGAACATGCTCCAGCGCCTGAAAGAGGGGAAAATCGAATCCCTGCGCCAGCTGATTTACGACGCCGGGCGCGAATCCCCTCGCCCCGAGCTGGTCACCGAGGTGCTGCGCCCGCTGCGCAGCCAGGTCTCCGCCAACGTACCGGCAATTATGACGCTGCGCGAAATCCTCGACGGTATCATCATCGCCTACACCTCCTTCTGCCTCGAAGGGGACAAAAAGGCGCCCGGCGATAACTATTTGATCACCGGCTGGCACCTGACAGACGCCTGCGAAATCTGGCTTGAAGCGCTCAAACGCACCGGACAGGGCCACCGCATCGACGTCCTTCCGGCGCCCCCCGCAACCCTGGCGCCGGAGATCCTGCCGGAGCGCAAATGGCTGCTGGTGACGACCGGTAAACTCTCTCCTGCTCGCCAGAAGCAGGTCGAACGCTGGCAGCAGCAGGTGGTCTCTCTGGAGATTGTCGCGCTGTAATTTAGTGCGCCGCGGCTAACACGTCCTTCGTCATATCCCCCGTAAACCGATCCTCTGTACGTAAAATGCGCCCCCCTGTCCGCGTAAGGCGCGGCGGACATACCATTTCGCCTCTCGCTAAAGCCTCAAAACCTGCGCTGCAAAGATAAAAATAACCATCTGATTTTTAATAAAAATAAAAAATATTCCTACCAAAACTTGGACAAATATTATTAATTGTGTAAGTTTTAAATACGCTATGTTGATTCACTCAGGATGTGAGCCATGAGTCCTTCGCCCTCCGTTCTCAGTCGTTTTACTGAGTACTACGCCATGCTGGATACCCAGCCGCCCTCGGCGCTGGCCGCGCTCTATCATGCGAATGCCGTACTGATCGATCCATTTGGCCAGCATCGGGGGCTGTCCGCGATCCAGGGGTATTTTTCCCATCTGTTAGCCAACGTGGCGCGGTGCCGTTTCGACATCGATACGCCGGTCTGCAACGCTCAGCGGTTTGCCGTCGCCTGGACCATGCACTGGTCGCATCCGCGCCTGGCCGGCGGGAAGGCGTTAGAACTTGCGGGCTGCTCGATGGTTACGGTTGAAGAGGAGCGGATTATTCACCAGCGCGACTACTACGACGCCGGGGAGATGCTGTACGAACATCTTCCCCTGCTGGGCTGGGCGGTACGCGGCGTCAAGCGGAGGGTGCGGACATGATGACGGTGCTTATCACCGGCGCCAGCTCCGGGATTGGCGCCGGACTCGCCAAATCCTTCGCCGCGGACGGCCACCCCGTCATCGCCTGCGGTCGCGATCCGTCGCGTCTGGCAGCGCTACAGCGGCACAGCCCCAACATCAGCCTCCGCTCATTTGATATGACGGACAGGGAGTCCTGTCGCCAGGCGCTCGCAGAGTGCCGGGCCGATCTGATCATTCTCTGCGCCGGGACCTGCGAATACCTCGACCACGGAACGGTAGATGCCGCGCTGGTGGAACGGACGATCGCCACCAACTTTCTCGGGCCGGTGAACTGCCTGGAGGCGCTTCAGCCGCAGCTGTCTGTCGGCAATCGCGTGGTGCTGGTAAGTTCAATGGCGCACTGGCTGCCCTTTCCTCGCGCCGAGGCGTATGGCGCCTCCAAAGCGGCGTTAACCTGGTTTGCCAACAGCCTGCGCCTGGACTGGGAGCCGAAAGGCATTGCCATCACGGTGGTCTCGCCGGGATTCGTCGATACCCCGCTGACGCGCAAAAACGATTTTTCCATGCCCGGCCAGGTGAGCGTGGAGCACGCGGTAAAGGCGATTCGCCGCGGTCTGGCGAAAGGTAAAAATCATATCGTCTTCCCGACAGGCTTTGGCATGCTCCTGCGCCTGCTGGCAGGGCTTCCCGAAGGTCTGCAACGCCTACTGTTGCGCAGGATGGTACGCTCATGAATATCGCGATTATTGGCAGCGGCATTGCCGGTCTGACCTGCGCCTGGCGCCTTGCCGGACAACACCAGGTCACCCTGTTCGAAGCGGCATCCACGCCGGGGGGACACACCGCCACGGTGGATATCGCCACGCCGCAGGGCACATGGGCCATCGATACCGGGTTCATCGTTTACAACGATCGCACCTATCCGCGCTTTATGGGGCTGCTCAGCGAGCTGGGACTCAGCGGTCAAAAAACGCAAATGAGCTTCTCGGTACACAACCCGCAGAGCGGGCTGGAGTATAACGGCCACAGCCTGAGCTCGCTTTTCGCCCAGCGGCGCAACCTGGTAAAGCCGGCCTTCTGGGGATTGCTGACGGAGATCGTCCGCTTTAATCGTCAGGCGAAACAGGCTCTGGCGGGGGCGTTCGACCCGGGCGCCACGCTACAGACCTTCCTTGAGCGGCACCGCTTTAGCCCCTTTTTCGCTCGCCATTACATTCTGCCGATGGGTGCCGCTATCTGGTCTTCATCGCTGCAGGAGATGCGCCGCTTCCCGCTGGCGCTGTTTCTGCGCTTTTTTGAAAACCACGGCCTGCTCGATATCCGCCAGCGTCCGCAATGGTACGTGGTGCCCGGCGGCTCGCGCGAATACGTGCGCGCCCTGCTGGCTCAGCGTGGCGATCGCCTGCGCCTTCGCCTCAATGCGCCGGTGCAAAACGTTATCCGTCGCCAGGAGGGCGTCACGCTCCAGCTGGCATCGGGGGAGCAGCATTTCGATCAGGCGATCTTCGCCTGCCACTCGGCCCAGGCGCTGGCCATGCTGGCGGACCCGACCTCCGCCGAACGCGAGATTCTGGGAGATATCGGCTGGCAGCAAAATGAAGTGGTCCTGCATAGCGATCCCCGCTGGCTGCCGACGCGCAAGCGCGCCTGGGCCAGCTGGAACTATCGCCTGAGCGAGCAGGATCAGGCCAGTGCCTGCGTCACCTATAACATGAATATTCTTCAGGGCCTGCCCGCCGACGCCCCACTGTTCTGCGTCACCCTCAATCCGCCAACGCCGGTGGACCCGCGCTTCGTCTGGAAGCGCATGGTCTATGAACATCCGCTGTTTAATCCGCAAAGCTGGTCCGCCCAGATGCGCCGCGAGGAGATTAACGGCCGCCAGCGGAGCTGGTTCTGCGGCGCGTACTGGTATAACGGTTTTCATGAAGATGGCGTGCGCAGCGCCCTCGATGTGGTCAACGGCATCGCGGCGGCGGAGAACTTCTGAAATGAACAGCTGCCTTTATGAGGGCGTATTACGCCACCGCCGTCTCCAGCCGAAGGCGCACCACTTTCGCTATCGCATCTTTATGGCCTGGCTCGACCTGGACGAACTGGATACGCTCGCGGCCGTCGGCATCCGCCGCAATCGGTTTGCCGCCGCCGCCTTTTACGATGCGGATTATCCGCTGGGCACGCCGTTAAAACAGCAGGTTCTGAACCGCCTGGAAAGCCTGACCGGCTGCCGCCCGGAGGGCCGCGTCATGCTGCTGACCCAGCTGCGCTACCTGGGCTTTCATTTTAATCCGGTCAACTTTTACTACTGCTATGACGGCGCCGGCGCCCTGCGCTGGGTGCTGGCCGAAGTACGCAACACGCCGTGGAATGAGCGTCATTACTACGCGGTAGACGGTCAACGGGCGCGCCCGCTGGCGAAAGCGTTTCACGTCTCCCCGTTTAACCCGATGGACATGGTCTACTGCTGGCGCTTTAACAGCCCGGGTAAAACGCTGCACATGCATATTGAGAACCATCAGACCGCCAAAATCTTCGACGCCACGCTGGCCATGAGCCGCGTGCCTTTGACGCGCGCCAGCCTGCGCGGGCTGCTGCTGCGCATTCCGTTGATGACGCTGAAAACCGTCCTCGCGATCTACTGGCAGGCGCTGCGGCTGTGGCTCAAGCGCGTGCCGCTGTATAACCATCCTGTCAGCAGGAGTGAACGCTCATGACCGATCCCCTCTTTGCGCTTGAACCCGATATTCCGCGCAACGTGCGTATCGCGCGCTGGTTGCTCTTTCGTCTGTTGAGCGGCATTCGCGAAGGTTCGCTCACCGTGCGCGAAGGGGCGCAGACCTTTCATTTTGGTGACCCCGCCGCCGCGCTGCGCGCCGAGGCGCGGGTGCTTTCCGCGGACGTCTACTGGCGCTTATTGACCGGCGGCAGCCTCGCTGCCGCGGAGGCGTGGATGGACGGCGACTGGGAGAGCCAGCAGTTGACGCAGCTGCTGCAGATCCTGGCGCGTAATGGCCAGGTGCTGGGACGACTGGAGCGCGGCTTCCGCCTGCTCGGCAAACCCGTGGCGCGGCTACGCCACTGGACGCGCCGCAACTCGCGCGCGCAGGCGCGGGAGAACATTGCCGCCCATTACGATTTGGGTAACGACTTTTACGCCCACTTTCTTGACGACGAACTGCTCTACTCCAGCGCGCTGTTTACCGACGACGGCCAGGATCTGACCCAGGCTCAGCGGGCCAAAATGGCGCGCCTGTGCGATCGCCTGGCGCTTACGCCCGGCGATCGTCTGCTAGAGATTGGCACCGGCTGGGGAGCGATGGCCGAATACGCCGCCCGCCACTACGGCTGCCGGGTCACCACCACCACCCTGTCACAGGAACAGTTCCAGTGGGCCAAAGCGCGAATTGCCCGCGCCGGGCTGGAGGATCGCGTCGAGGTGCTGCTCTGCGATTACCGCGATCTCACCGGCCAGTACGACAAGCTGCTGTCGGTGGAGATGATTGAAGCCGTGGGACAGCGCTATCTGCCGGCTTTCTTTCGCACCTGCCAGGCGCGCCTGCGTCCGGGAGGAAGAATGGCGATCCAGGCCATCACCATCCAGGATCAGCGCTATCGCGATTACAGCAAAAGCGTCGATTTTATTCAGCGCTACATCTTCCCCGGCGGCTTTCTGCCCAGCATCACCGTAATGAACGAACTGATGACGCGGCATACCGATTTTGTGGTGCGCGATCTGTTTGATATGGGACCGGACTACGCCCGCACCCTGGCCCACTGGCGCCAGCGTTTTACCCACGCCTGGCAGGACATTGAGAAGCTCGGCTTTGATGACCGCTTCCGCCGCATGTGGCTCTACTACTTCGGCTACTGCGAAGCCGGGTTTAACGCCCGCACCATCAGCGTTGTACAGCTCACCGCGGAGCGGGTATGAATCGCCCGGCGTCGCTCCTGCTGACGGCCATCGCGTTCGACCTCTACTGGACGCTGGTGGTGCTGTTTCGCGAGCGCGGTCTGTTCATCTGGCTGGCGCTGGCAATCCTCTGCTGGCTACGGCTACCGCCAGAATACCGTGCGTCTGCGCTGCTGCTGGCCGCCGCGGGCTGCGGGCTGGATACGATCTGGGCGCTATCGGGACTGGTCGATTTTAACGGCGATACCCTGCTGCCCCTGTGGATGGCCGCGCTGTGGCTGATGTTCGCCGTCGTCTGGATCCGCCTGACCTGTGCCGCGACGTTGCCAGGATGGCTGCTGGCCCTGGCGGCGGCCTTTGGCGGCCCGACGGCATACCTGCTCGGCGCCTATCTGGGAGCGATGACTTTGCTGGCGCCGACGGCGGCTGTCTTCGGTGCGATGGCCTGCGGCTGGCTGGCAATGATGCTCGTGTTCCATATGGTGATGGGGAGGCGGCAATGAGAACGGCTTTATTACTGCTGTGGCTGGCGGCATTCTCTCCAGTTGCTCACGCAGCCGACTGGCTGGAGTGGCCCCGCGTTGGCGAAGCGACCCTCAGTTGGGGGCCCTTCACCGTCTATACCTCGCAGCTACGCACGCCGGACGGCCGGTATGACGGCCCGCATCAGGATCGGGCGCTGATTATCACCTATCAGCGCAGCATCGATCGCGACGAGCTGGTCGAGGCTACCCGCGACCAGTGGCGGGCGCAGGGCATTCTGCAACAGGAGCCGCAAAGCGAGGCCTGGCTGCGCATGCTGCGAGGACTCTGGCCGGACGTCGCATCGGGCACGCAGCTGGCGTTCGTGGTGAGCGGCGGCGAGGGCCAGTTCTGGTATCGCGCCAGCGCCGCGCAGCCCACGTTTACTGCGCTGGGGCCGCGCCAGTCGGCAGCGTTCAGTACGCGCTTTCTCGCTATCTGGCTCGATCCCGGCACCACCTATCCCGAACTGCGTCAGCAGTTGATCGGAGGTACACCATGAAACGCATTCTGACCCTTGGCCTCGCGCTGCTGATGCTGGCGCTGGCGGGCTGCAGCGCTGAAGTCGCCGACTATCGGCAGCAGCAGCCGGCACTGGACATTTTCCGTTACTTTCAGGGCAAAACGGAAGCCTGGGGGATGGTTCAGGATCGCAACGGCAAGCAGCTGCGCCGCTTCCACGTGGCGATTGACGGCGACGTGGTTGGCGACACGTTGACGCTTCACGAGCGCTTTGTCTATGACGATGGCGAAAAGCAGCAGCGGGTATGGCGCATTCGCCGTATCGGCGCCGACCGTTATGAAGGCACCGCGGGCGACATCGCCGGGGTGGCGACCGGCCAGGCGGCGGGCAACGCTTTTCACTGGCGCTACAGCATGAACGTGACGGCCAGCGGAAGCACCTGGCTGCTGCACTTCGACGACTGGATGTTCCTGCAGGACGATGCGCATCTGTTCAACAAAACCGAGATGAAGAAATTCGGCATTACCGTCGCCACGGTGACCCTTTTCTTCACCCGAGCGGTACATTAAAAGAGGACAACGCCATGAACACGCAACCTGTCATTGGGATCAGCGGATGTTTAACCGGTTCAGCCGTGCGATTCGACGGCGGGCACAAGCGAATGGGCTTTGTAATGGATGAGCTCGCGCAGTGGGTGGCGTTTAAACCCATCTGCCCGGAGATGGCTATCGGCCTGCCCGTTCCGCGCCCGGCGCTGCGGCTGGTGCAGACGACCGAGGGGGAGCTTCGTATGCGCTTTAGCCATGCCCCGCACGACGACGTGACGGAGAAGATGGCCGATTTTGCCAACGCCCATCTCTCCACGCTGGGCGAACTGTCGGGATTTATCGTCTGCGCCAAATCGCCCAGCTGCGGCATGGAGCGCGTTCGGCTGTACGATGAAAAGGGCAACCGCGGGCGTAAAGAAGGCACAGGATTGTTTACCGCCGCGCTGATGGAGAAATACCCCTGGCTACCGGTTGAGGAGGATGGTCGCCTGCACGATCCTGCGCTGCGTGAAAACTTCGTCGAGCGGGTCTTCGCCCTGCACGAGCTGAATAGCCTGCGCAAAAATGGCCTGACGCGTCGTGCGCTGCTGGATTTTCATAGTCGCTATAAACTTCAGCTGCTGGCCCATCATCAGCCGGGGTATCGCGAGATTGGTCCGTTCGTTGCGTCGCTCCACGAGTGGCAGGATCTGGAGGCTTTCTTTGCGGTGTACCGCGAAAAACTGATGGCGATCCTCAAGCAGCCCGCCTCGCGAAAAAACCACACCAACGTGCTGATGCATATCCAGGGCTACTTTCGTAACCAGCTGAACAGCCGCCAGCGCGGCGAGCTGCGGGAGGTGATCCTCAACTATCGCTCCGGGCTGCTGCCCATCCTTGCGCCGATAACGCTGCTTAAGCACTATCTGGCCGAATATCCGGATCGTTACCTACAGGCGCAGAACTACTTTGACCCCTACCCGCAGGACCTGGCCCTGCGCCTGACGGTGCATTGAGAGGGCTGAGCGAGCGGACAGGCTGGCGCGCGCCAGCCTGTTTCCCCTGGTGAATCCGTCAGCTTTTAGAACCACGCTTCAAACATGCCGCCGACGTTCAGCGAATCCAGCTGTTCATCTTTGGTGCCGTTGACCTTCGCGGTGCGCTTGTTATCCACCTGGCCGCCGGTTACGTAGAAGCGCAGCATCGGGCGGAACTCCGGCCCCATTCCGATGGCGATGTTCTGCGACAGCGTCAGCTTCCAGCCGTGGTTATCGCCGCCCTGGTCGTAGTCGACGCGCTGGTAGCCCGCTTCCAGCCAGGTGGAGTGAACGTCGTTCCAGAAGTACATCGGGCGGACGATGGCGCCGTAGTTTTTACGGTTGTCGGTGTTGTCCTTGCCGTTGTCATAGTCGTGGAAGGCCAGCAGATATTCGATCTGCGCCTGCCGGGTAAATTTATGCAGACCTTCAAAGCTGGCGTAGATAGCGGTCAGGTCATCGGTTTTGTTGTAGACGCTGTTATCCGAGTTATCGGAGTAGCGCAGGATCACTTTATTGACGCCGCTGTCGTTGGTGTGGCTCAGCACCAGCCCGCCCTGCCAGGCGTCGAGACGTTCGTCGCTGTCCACCGCTTTCGAATCGAAGCCGTAGTTGGCGTATACCTCAACGTCGATCGGCCCGGCCTTGATGTTGTGGGTTTTGGTGGTCAGGGCGTAGTGGCCGTTATCGCCGGTACCGGAGCCGCCGGTACAGGTGATGCGCGACGGGTTGGCCTCATCGGCCATCACTTCCGGGCTACAGGACTCCACCTGCGACACCCCCGCCACGTCAAACTGCACGCCGCCGATATCAAAGTTTTTCACCCCGGCGCCCTGGCCATCGTGGTTCATCCAGAAGTAGTCGTTGATCCCCTGCTGCGGACGCTGATGGAAGTCGCGGCCGGCCCAGATATAAGCGTTGGGGTTAGATTCCAGCACGTTGGTGACGCCGACGTAGGCTTTTTTCAGGTTAACTTCATCGCTCCAGTGGTCAAACATGACGTTGATATCCCAGATAGCGCCTTTACTGCTCTTGAAGGCTTTGGTTATCTGGAATTCGCCGCCGTTGCCTTCGTTGCCTAAACGACCGATCGCCGAGGCGCCGTTATAGGAGCCATCCACGCCGACAAACTTCTGATCGCCGGTCTGGAACTGCGCGCCGTAGCGGGCGTAGCCGCTGAACTTGAGGCCGAAGGGGATCGCCATATCCGGCGAGGCCGCGGTGGTCTGCGGGTTGGTAATGACATCCACTTTTTTATCGGCGGCAGCGTCGATTTTCGCCTGGCGCTCGGCGAGGGCTTTATCGACGGCCTTCGCCACAATGGCGTCGATCTGTTCCTGCGTGAACTCTTGGGCTATTGCAGAGGTAAACGGGAAAAAGGCGGCGATAACCGCCACGGGTAATGGAAGTTTTTTTATCATTGTCAAAATTATCTCAATATAGGTTAATTTTATTCAGATAATAACAATCCCATTCTGGGTAGACAGAATATCTCGCTATCATAAGAACATTATTTTAATTTTATACATCTACAGAGGCTTTACGCTATTAGGGTTATCCGACCTCCTCGCGCGTTGTTTAATAATGAGCCGCCCCCGGATAAATTATCATTTTGGATAATTTACGGGCCAGCAGCGGTGGTATTGATTGCGCCGGGCATGCGCCATAATTAACGTCGTTGTTTCAGCAGCTGGCGACGCCCTCCGTCCTCACGGTACCACCTTTCACCCCCAGGCGGCGGACAGCGTTGATGACGCCAGCGACCTGCGCTATTACCGTGGGAAACAGGAACGGCGCGGCGTTGGCCGCCGCCCCGGCACCGTCGAGTGGATGAATAAAACCGCTGGCTGCGCCCCGCTCAGCATAAGATTGCATGATGAACCCCATAATTTATGAAGCCAAAATTTAACAACTGTGACACATCCTCTATTCTCCCGGCCGGTTGCTCAATTACGTTATTTCACTCAGCGATTAAGAAAATGCTCAAATGTGAGCCATCTCGCAAATATTAGCGTCATTTACTCAACGCCTGGAGAACCATGTAAAGTACATTTTTTCGGGTGATAAAGAGAGAAACAATAAAATAAAAAATGATTTTTTCGCGCCCTGAATCCATCGGGATATAGCTGCTAAATCGTTAGTCAACAAGAGAGACAAGATAGTCTTGATGGGTATTTGCTTCGATGATCACAGAAGTAAAAAAACATAATAAATTAATTTAAAAACGTAATGGATTCTTCGAGATCATTTATGTCAGAAATTGTTACACATCCACACAACACACCGGAGTCTGCTCAGAATGAGTAAAAACATAATGCAAAGCCGCCATGACGAATATCATAAATTAACGCGCGGGGAACGTATTGGTTATGGAATGGGCGACTTCGCTCAAAACCTGGTTTTTGGCACAATAGGCGGCTTTCTGGCTCTTCACATGCTGACGGTAAATACCATCAGCACGGCAACGGCTGGGTTTATATTTCTTTTTGTCCGAATCATCAATGTCTTTTGGGATCCGATGGTCGGCACGTATGTTGACAAAAGAACGTCAAAAGCAGGCAAATACCGTCCCTGGCTGATAAGAGCCGGCGTGCCGCTGGTGATCCTTTCCGCGTTACTTTTTGCTCCCATTCCTGGCGTCCGAGGTTCAGTCCCTTTTGCTTTTATCGTCTATTTGGCTCTGGATTTAGTTTATTCGGTGGTGAATATTCCTTATGGTTCTCTTAACGCGTCCCTGACCCGGGATCCGGAATCGATTGATAAACTCACCAGTACCCGCATGATGCTGGCCAATAGCGCGAACCTTCTTGTCTATACCCTGTTCCCGATGTTTGTACAAATGGCCTCGCCAAAAGATCGTAGCCTTAAGGACACCGGTTTTTTTGGCATTGAGCTCAATCTTGGAAACTATACCGATCCATCAGCGAACTACGCCTGGTTCGGCGTTTACTCCGTTTATATGCTAATCGGCGCTGCGGCGCTTTTCATCTGCTATAAATTCACCAAAGAACGCGTTGTTGCGACGGCAGAACAGACTGCCAACGTCAAAACGACCGATCTGTTCCTTGAACTTAAACATAATCGTCCGCTGGTTATTCTCGGGCTGTTTTTCATGCTGGCGTTTACCTTCATGTTTTTCATGAACACGGTTAACGGCTTTTTCAATCAGTACGTTGTGGGTCATTCAGAGTGGATGGGGGCCGTCGGCCTTGTCGCCTCGATTCCGGGCATTGCCTTCCCTATTTTCTGGCCCAAACTCAAGAAAATTTTTGGTAAAAAAGGATTCTTCCACATTTTTCTGGCCATGTTTATTGTCGGTGAATTACTGACTTACGTCTGGTCACGGGAGGGTATGCACGATGCGCTTTGGCTTGCTTACATCGCGACCTTCATTAAACAGTGGGGCTTAACCTCGGCGACCGGCTTTATGTGGGCGCTGGTTCCCGAAGTCATCGCGTACGGCGAATTAAAATCTGGCAAACGGAATGCGGCGATCATTAACGCGATTATGGGGCTGTTTTTCAAGATTGGTTTTACTATCGGCGGCGCTATCCCGCTGTGGCTGCTGGCCGTCTATGGATTCAATGAAACCGGCGCCCAGCAAAGCGCCAGCGCTATCGACGGGATCATTATGACCGCGGTGTGGATCCCTATCGCGTTAGCCATTATATCGATGATCATCATTCAGGTTTATCCCATCTCTGACAAAAACGTTAACGATATCAACCGTCAGCTTGATGAGATACGCGTGTAGCTAAAAATTATAAATCCAGCCATTAAGTCACTTTTCATTTTAAAAAGGTGTAATGATATGTCTCTTATTCAAAACCCTATTTTACGTGGGTTTAATGCCGACCCCAGTATTATCCGCGTGAAGGATACCTACTATATCGCCAACTCGACGTTCGAGTGGTTCCCGGGCGTTCGTTTACATGAGTCAAAAGACCTGGAGCACTGGAATCTTCTCCCTTCGCCATTGTCAACAACCACCCTGCTGAATATGAAAGGCAATCCTTCATCAGGCGGGATTTGGGCACCGGCGCTCTCTTATGCGGATGGTCAATTTTGGTTGGTGTATACCGACGTCAAAGTCACCGAAGGCGCCTTTAAAGACATGACCAACTATCTGACCACCGCAACCGATATTCGCGGCCCATGGACGGATCCCATCAAGCTCAACGGCGTAGGTTTTGATGCTTCACTTTTCCATGACGATGATGGGCGTAAATATATCGTGCAGCAAACCTGGGATCATCGTGAGTATCGCCATCCCTTTGACGGCATCACCTTAACCGAACTGGATACCAGGACCCTAAAATTAAGACCAGAAACCGCGCGTACTATTTACCGCGGCACTGCCGTTGCGCTCGTTGAGGGCCCGCATCTGTATAAACTGAACGGCTATTATTATCTTTTTGCCGCCCAGGGCGGCACCGTATTTACGCACCAGGAAGTGGTTGCGCGTTCTAAAACCTTAGACGCCAACAGCTTTGAAACCGAGCCTGGTGAGGTCTTCTTAACCAACGTCGATACGCCAGACAGCTATATCCAAAAGCAAGGACACGGTGCCTTAGTTTCTACCCCAGGTGGGGAGTGGTACTACGCCTCGCTCTGCGCGCGTCCGTGGAATCGCCCGGGTGAGTCGGTCTACGATCCTCGCGGTTGGTCAACGCTGGGCAGAGAAACGGCTATTCAAAAGGTGTATTGGGATGAAGATGGCTGGCCGCGTATTGAAGGAGGCCATGGCGGGAAAACGTTTGTTGAGGGTCCAAAAGATGCCATTTATACCGAAAGCCCGGAAAACCATAGCCAGCACGACGACTTTACAACGGCGACGCTCGATCGCAACTGGAATACCCTGCGGGTGCCGTTCACAGAAAAAATGGGTACCACAGGCGATGGCAAGCTAACGTTAATTGGCCAGGGCTCTTTAGCGAATACCCACGACCTGTCGCTGATTGCCCGCCGCTGGCAGGCCTTCTATTTTGACGCGAAAGTTAAAGTCAAATTTAATCCATTTAACTACCAGCAAATGGCAGGATTAACAAACTACTATAACGATCGTCACTGGAGCTTTGTGTTCATTACCTGGAATGAAATTAACGGCAAGGTCATTGAATTAGGTGAGAATAACCGCGGGAAATATACATCATATTTAAAAGATGATGCTATCAAGGTCCCGGAGCATGTTGAAGAAGTCTGGTTCCGCACGAAGGTCAGGAAAGAAACGTATAGCTATGAATATAGCTTTGATGGGGTTGAATTCACTGAAATCCCCGTCAGGTTAGATGCCGCGATCCTTTCGGATGATTATATTCTGCAAAGCTACGGCGGGTTCTTTACCGGGGCGTTTGTTGGCCTTGCGGCAGTCGACTACTCCGGTTATGACGCCAGCGCTGAGTTTTATCATTTCGATTACCAGGAGCTGGGCGATACGTTAATCGCCAGTGACGCTTACAGCTGGGAAGCCAGTGAGTTACGTGGTTATTAGATAGCCCTGACCAGAGATGTGAAATGAGGAACTGGCGCGACAGGCCGCGCCGGTTCCGGGTATTGCGGGGGTGTTCTGGCCGCAGAATGGATATCCCGGATACCTTTTCGTCGATTATCTGTGGAAAAGAATATCACGGTGGATGCGATCCCAGGGTTATTCCGCCGTTTTTTGTTTCAACGCGGCGTAGCGGGCAATCAGTTGCTGCAGGTGCTGTTCCGTCTGGCTCTGCTGCGCCGAAGTCCCTGGCTGATTGTGCGGCTGTTCTGACAGCTGCCGCAGCTGCTCTTCCGCCGGAACGGCCCGGCTGAACGACTGCGTTATGGCAAACACCGCCGACTTCAGCTCACTCACCGTGATATACCCCCCCTTCTGCTCATCCAGCGCGTTAAGCCGGTTCGTCAACTGCTGTAGCTGCGTCATTCCCTGGTGCCAGCCGTTGAGATTCTCTGCGGGAAGCGCGGCGGCGCTGACCTGCTGTTGCCATTGTCGCGCCAGCGGTTTCGCCTGTTCCGGCCATAATGTCAGCGCCTGCTGCACCAGATGGTCGCCATAATCCAGCGCCCAGTCCGGTTTTAGCTGCAAAAGCTGCGCCAGCCGCTGCTGCGTTTGTTTTATACCCGTCTCCGGCGTAGGGGTGTGTTGTCGCAGCGACCGTAGCTGCTCGGCAGAAAGCGCCGCGGGTAATGGGGTAAGCATGGCGGTAAACTGCCGCAGCGCCGTTTCGGACGGACGCATTGCCAGCCATCCTCCCGCCGCGGCTCCGGCCAGCGCTAGCATGGTCAGCATCCCGGCGGCAAAGGGTTTCCAGGGCTTCGCGGACGGCGGGAATGCCGTTACCGCGTCAGCTTCCGGCCGCGGTGCCGGCTCGGCGACATAGACCCATTTCATCTGCACGGTCGGTTCAGGGAGGCTGGCGCAGGAAGGTTCAGGCATAGCGGCGCCCGTTTGCAGCGCGGTCTCCTCTTTATTTTCGCTGTCTTCCAGCCGCACCGCCGTGTTGTGCATCAGGGTATACAGGGCGTCAAGCTGGCTGACATGTTTGAGTTCCAGGCGCTGCAGTACATCATCCAGCGCCGCCAGGTGCGCTTCGGCCTGGTAAAGCTGTCTCAGGTCTATAGAGGTCAGCGGCAGAGTACGCATCGCCAGCTGCAGCCGTTTACTGAGCGAACTGAGTATTTTCATTCGCACCGCCGTCTGCTGCGGCCACACATTGCCCCACTGCCGGGAGACCAGAGCGACCAGGATCGTCAGCCCCTCATTCAGCCCGTTTAGCCCGGCCTGATGGGTTCGGGCAAGCGTATACCAGGCGGCAGTCTGCAGTTCCACGCCGTTGTGCTCAAACAGCGACAGGCAGAGTGTTTCCGCGTGCTGCCAGTTGACGTCCGGGCGCGCCGGATGGGTCAGTTTATTCATTTCATCGCGAAGGCGCGCGTAATCCGCAAGCGTGCGCGGGTCGCCGCCGGTTTTGAGGTGGCATTCAGGAGGAGTAGTCATGATGGTTTCAGCCAGAATAAAAACTAGAGGGAGGAACGGACTTCCAGGTACTGCTGCTGTTTCAGGTGGCGGATAAGCACCCTGCCCTCAGGCATAAATTCGGTGCCGTAGCGCACCAGCCCGATACCTTTCAGTTCCGCGTCAATGGCATAGCGCAGTTCGCCGGGAATATCCTGTTCGAGCAGAATCACGTCAATCTTCTGCAACCGTGGTTCATATTTGAGCAGTACAGCTGACAGGGTTCCCATCAGCTCATGGGCTGTACCCGGCATACCCTGGAGGATTTTGGTCATATCCGGCAAACCATAATCTGGTAGATGGGATACGGTACCGGCCCGGGCGTTCAAAATACGTTGGATGTTATCCAGTACTGATAGAATGACCTGATCTTCCTCATTTACAACGTCAAGAGAAAGGTAACCAGTGAAATTTCCGGTGAGAATTTCGTATAAAGATGGGGATTTTCTATCCATATTAAACTCTAGAGTTCGTACGCGAAGAATGGAAATATTTTTTATGAGTGATACGTACAAATAACTTATTATAACCCCCCCATAAGACCTACACGTAATGGATGTAAAGAAAACCATTCATAAAATAGATATGATATTGTAAGTGCAAAGATAGTTAAATTCACCCTTAATGGTGAAAGCAAAGTCAAGAGTAAAGTTGGGGCCGCGATAAACATAAAGAAGAACGATATGAATATCATTCCGACAGTTCGATGGGAAGAAACAATGAATGTCTGTTCATATACCCGTGATGCTAAAGAATACCCCCCATCATAACTATAATTGAAGATATAAATGCCAGTATGATTATGCTGTTCTTTCCAGATGCCATATTTCTTTAACTCCTTTTACTTGGTGTAAAGTATGTCATGTACCAGTCGTAACCCAAATGATGCACTACCAGGATGATGGTACATCCAAGGAAGGATATTATTAGTTTTGCTATGATTTTTTATTTTTTTTGCATTCAGGTAAAGTCCAGCCTGAAAACCCGCTGTCAGATGGGTAAAGAAAATCGATGCCTGACCATCCAGGTGCAACTAAATCAGAGAACTGATATTCCCAAAAATGCCAAGCTGAACTTTTTATTTTTTCTCCCGTTTTATCATAGACGACGAAAAATGATTGATTTGAAAAAAGACGTAATACCCGTCCTACGCCGCCAAAAGGCTTGTAGTTAGGAATGTAAGTGATGGCATAGCAAGTGTTGTTTTCATTCCACATTTTTCACCAGGTGTGGCTTTTATATAAGCCAGTATCTTTATAGAAAAAAGGATGGAAGATAATGATATGAAACTCCAAAGTGCCATTTTCAGGAGCAATTTAATGGTTCTATGCACGCTTATTCGTCCTCGTTACATACTACCGCTTAATACCTTTATCACATTTCCATATACGGGAATGCTTGTTTATTATTTTTTAACCTGACCTACTGAATTGCCAAAATATTTTAACTATACAGGAATTTGTGAGGAAATTATCTTAGCCACACTCTGGAATTTTCCATCCTGCCCATCCTTCGCTTGTTGGATAAACTGCATTTTGCCCGTGCCATTCTGGTGCAACCGAGTCTGAGAACTGAGTTTGCCAAAAGTACCATGCTGAGCTTTTAATTTTATTCCCATTAGCATCATATACGACAAAAAATGATTGGTTGGAAAATAACCGCAACACTCTCCCGATACCACCATGTGGTCGATAGTCAGGAATATAAGTAATCAGTTCGCATTTATTATCACGATTCCATATAGAATCTTTCTTTAATGCATTTTGATAAGACATGATCTTAATCGCCATTAACAAAACGAAAAAGAAGAGAACTGATATCAACATGAAGCAGAATATTTTTTTTATCAATCTATGCATTAACATTTTCCTCTTTCCAGTAAATATATTCCTCCATATCTATCTTATTCAAATGAATAATAATGTTTGCAGGGATTTTTTTTACCGTCGAGTATACGAAAAAATCTTCAGTTTTATTTTCGCTTTTATATTTTTCCCTGTATCTCACAAAAGATGAGTTAGTAACTCTAAAGTATCTACAGCCGTCTTCATCAAGATATTCTTTTTCCAATAATTCACTCATCACCCCAGGTTTGATGACACCCTTCTCCCCCCAATAACCTAACAGTTGATCATCACCATCATTCATAAACTCGTATGTATCCCTAACGTACAATCCAAGTTCTTTAATTTCTAATCTCATGAAACCATCAGTATCTCTGGTGACAGTAAGATCTGTAAATGCAATTTTGATTATAAAAGAACCAAGGGCACCATACACATCATCCAGGGTATCTGTTGCTTTTTCCCACAATGTACTACCAATTTTAATAAAGTTAATCTGACTTATTTTATCAAGCTCTATTGCTGACAGGTTGCCATAATTTAAATAACATTCCTTTATTTCGTTGTTAACAAAAAGACCTGATTCATCCAGCCTGTTAATTATGTAACAAAGGCCATTAGACAACTGCTGTGATATTTGTTTTTTCTCCCCAAGTAGTCATTATACTCAATAACATTCAAAACTTGCCTCACGAAATTATCGTAAATCGGTTTAATTCGTAACGAAGAAGTTAACAACCAATCAAAATCCAAATCTTCAATGACATGGCGTTTGTCCACAGTATTCATATCAACTTTATTTAGCTTCTCTTTGGATGTCATTTCGTAAAATGGGTCATTGAACCATTTTCGCATAAAACGTGCTGACACCGTCCAATCTTTTTCCTCCATCACATCTGGGATGTCAGTTATTTTGAAGATTTTGACCGGGACCGTTTGTTTGTTTTCATTTTCGCTTGTTAACTTTGATCTAATCTTTACATTGGACACAAAATCACCCTATAAATAATGAATTTTGTTCAAGAATATTTAATTCTACTTCAGCCTCATCAGGATGACTAACAAAACCTGTTAGGCCCTTCTCGCATGAAACGCCTTTAACGACAGAACCTGTAGGTGAGGTCAATTCATATCTAATATTTGATATTGGTTCTTGAGTTCTATCATCAACAAGAATAAAACTCCTTCGAAAAACATCACCAGGCCCTGGTAAAAATGGGATTTCTGGAGTCTGAGAATTACTTCCCGCAGCCATAGTCCGCTTCACTTTGCGTATATACGTCGCCGTCGTACCATATTCAACCTTTCCGGCCTCAAGTCGCAGATAGCTTCCGCCGCCGATCAGCGTGATACGTTTTTTTCCGGCAAAGGAGATGTCACTCGCTGAGCTCAGCGTCAGCTTCTTCTCAGCAAACAACCGCATGCTGGCGTTCTGCGCCTGGACATCTATTGGCCCTTCTCCGGATTTCAGGCTGACTTGCCCCGTCCGGGCAAACAGTCCCAGCTTCTCTCCGGCCAGAGCGGTCATATTGCCCATCACGCCAGCACTGAAGTCTTCTCCGGAGTTAACCGCCAGGTTCCGGCCAGCGGCCAGCTGCATATCTTCACCACTGGTCATGGCCATGCCTTCCGGGGCCGAGAAAAGCACCGCTTCATTGAGCGGTTTCAGCCGCTGCTCAAACATCTGTATCTGGCTGTCGACATCCGCCTTCAGCGCCTGCGCCTGTTCTGCGGCCATTTCCAGCTGTTGCAGTTGCTGATTAAGCCTGTCGATTTCCCTCAGCGCGGTATCCATATTCAGAGCATCACCCTGGGCTTTCGCCTGAGCATCCGCAGCGACAAAGAGTCCCTTCCCTGCTCTCAGGGTTCCCCACTCATCGGTGCGCAGCTCTGTGCCCGTACCGCGACGTTGCCCCTGGCTGTCCACAAGGTGCCCGGTATTGAGCTGTGTTTTCCCGTACTCCGTGGCGAGCTTGATGTGCTCCTCACCGCGCCTGTCTTCCATCCGCAGTTTGTTGTTCGCCGGAGTCCGCAGGATATTGCGGGTGTGATTGTCACGGGTGACGTGGTCGGAATGTTCGGAGTCGTGCAGCGCATACGCGATGTATGGCAGATCAATATCGCCGTTGCTGTACGCAATCGCCACTTCGGTGCCGTCGATGAGCGGCGTATGCCAGCCCAGCGTTTCACCGGCATACGGTTTCGCCATTCGCAGCCACAGGTAACCGTAACCGGGTTCCGTCCCCTCCCGGTCGAAGTCCAGCTTCACCCGGTAGCGCCCCTGCTCGTCCAGGTGTGCGTAGGTATCATTTTTTTCGCGACTTTCGATCCGGGCCGGAAGCGTACCCGGGATGACCGGGCGAGGGATCTCTACCGGACGGAAGCAGTAACGTTCGGTGTAAGGCTGGCCCCAGACTGACACATGCAGGCGGGAATCACGGGCGCCCCGGAAGGTCACCAGGGTGAGGATAACGCCTTCTTTCAGGGCGGCAATGACATCGCCCTGCGGCTCCAGCACCTGCCCGGGCGTGAGATGGGCGGTGTTGCTGAACAGGTGAATACGGGCCGACCTGTTGAGCTCCCGCTCGTGGTGAAGCCGGGCCCAGAACGCGCCAGATTCGGTTTCCGGCTCCGGACTGGCGTCATCACCTGCGTCACGATAAGGCGCGGCGTAGCGGTAATGCTCCCCGGCGGTGACCGCATCGTTACGTACGCTGACCGTCGCATCCATCGGCGTGCTGGCAGTCCGGTAGTTGTAATCACGCGTGACGACGGTGCCGATGGCGATGTTGTGCCAGGTTCGGACATCCCAGACCGATTCTGCCGCGCCGTCAAACAGACCCGATGGCTCGCTGTAGGGCAGGCGCACGTCAAACTGATAGTTCAGCTGGCTGTCGGCCAGTATGTAGGTATCCAGACCACGCACGTCGTCCATCTCCGTACGCCAGTAAATTCCCACATCAGACAGAATGCGCAATACGAATTCAATGTCGGAATACGGTTAAGCTGGTTGTGTGCGTGGCTGTCGGGATAATTGGATTTGCGTCACAATCCTCAGGTTCTGTAGAACGTCATCCACATGAAACATCCAGGTTAAGCTCCCCACGCTTCAGCATCAGACTCTCGCAAAAAATTCATTAAAAACTATTTTGATCTTCATTAAAAGATATTATTTCGTTCGACATATTTAATCACTCCTTTTTTTTGCAAATGACAAAAAAAGTAGCAGCATAGCACCGGATAATATTAATGGAGTGATATAGACCAGATTGACAACCCCACCATATTCTTTTAATAAAACAACAAAAACATTCAACTCAAAAATATCATAATGGTTTCGTATATGATTTTTTATTGCGAACACAAGGCTATTTATGAAATTAAAAAGAAAATAACCAGCCAGGGTGTAAAATCTAAACCTGAAATTATTATACTTATTTTTTGACAAAAAAACACAGCTCAAAATCAACAAGGAAAGGTTTAAAATGGCAACTATTAAATCAAATCGAAGTAAAGAACTCAAATAACTTGATAGCCCTCCTTCATTAACAAGGTTATAATGATATAACTCCCCGCGATAATATCCTATATTTAACAAATAAAACAAAAAAACGCTAAGAAGTGTAAGCAATGAAATATAAATTAAAAATCTCATCTTTTATCCTCAATCCATATTTCTGATCGCAGCTCTCACTGGATGGTATTTTTCATACAGCCTCGTTCCGTAGGCTTGCCCTAAGTTATTAGCCTCCATGTCTGATTTGGTGTCATCCCAGCCACCTCCATTTATTAAATCATATGCTTCCCCCGCATATTGAGCTGTATCTGTTATAATTTGCATTGTATTATAACTTTTCCCCGCGCTATATGTAAAATGTTGAATTTTGTCGTATCCTGGGCTTGTGTGTGTTTTAGGAATAAGCGCCTCATAGATATGATAAAAGGCCAGTAGTTCTGACCTCATGTAACTATCCTCCATATTTGTACCAAATATACTGACAATTTCATCAACAACCGAATCAGGATCTTTTGAGTTCTTTAGGAAATATTCAAATATCTTCACCATTAAATCTCTGTATATTAGTCTTGAATAATCCCCCTTACCTGCATTGCTTTCATTTTTTAAACACTCTAATGCATGCTTAATATATTTATTGGCGATTTCACTCGGGTTGTTTATCTTATCTATTGTTTCCTTCGATGTTTTAGATACACCGCCAGTTCTTCTCTTTATATAATACCCAAGCGTTAAGCTCCGTTCTTTCGCTATTTTTTCAATCTCACTCAGGTCCAGTAAAATGGCCTGATTGCTCCGCTTGTTTATGGCGTATATATTTAACTTTAAGTTAAATGAACACGTATTATCTTGTTCGGCACAGGTTTCTGATACAGTAGATTTTAAAGATATTTCTTTTGTTTTTATATCATCAAAAACGCTTAAATTTATTTTCTTAAGTTCAATGCCCTGAATGTAAATGATTAGCGTTACTTTAACGTGCTTATCATTAATACCAATTGACGCGATCGTTTTTGATGAGTCCAGCTTCCCCGTAAGAGGCATTCCTATTTGGTCCATAAAAACAAGTTTATAATTGATATATTGTTCATCCAAATACACAGGTAAATCAACAACCTTTACGGCCTCAGTGTAATAATTCTTACTATTACTCATTTTCATCCTCTTGATTTAAGATAATATGAATACTGAATTTTTTCTTTCCATTTGTATAAATGGGATCAGTGTATCCATTTTCATCAGTTATGCCTGACGTTATCTCCCCTGATTCATCAATTAACAAATATCTTGCATGGGGAACAAAATTTCCGACTGTGTTGTTTAACTTAAATTGAAGATTATAGAAGGAGTGAATTTGCTGAATCATTTTTGATTCTATCGGTATTGTATTTGCCCCCGCCGCCATAGTCCTTTTCACCTTCCGTATATACGTCGCTGTCGTACCATATTCAACCTTTCCGGCCTCAAGTCGCAGATAGCTTCCGCCGCCGATCAGCGTGATACGTTTTTTTCCGGCAAAGGAGATGTCACTCGCTGAGCTCAGCGTCAGCTTCTTCTCAGCAAACAACCGCATGCTGGCGTTCTGCGCCTGGACATCTATTGGCCCTTCTCCGGATTTCAGGCTGACTTGCCCCGTCCGGGCAAACAGTCCCAGCTTCTCTCCGGCCAGAGCGGTCATATTGCCCATCACGCCAGCACTGAAGTCTTCTCCGGAGTTAACCGCCAGGTTCCGGCCAGCGGCCAGCTGCATATCTTCACCACTGGTCATGGCCATGCCTTCCGGGGCCGAGAAAAGCACCGCTTCATTGAGCGGTTTCAGCCGCTGCTCAAACATCTGTATCTGGCTGTCGACATCCGCCTTCAGCGCCTGCGCCTGTTCTGCGGCCATTTCCAGCTGTTGCAGTTGCTGATTAAGCCTGTCGATTTCCCTCAGCGCGGTATCCATATTCAGAGCATCACCCTGGGCTTTCGCCTGAGCATCCGCAGCGACAAAGAGTCCCTTCCCTGCTCTCAGGGTTCCCCACTCATCGGTGCGCAACTCTGTGCCCGTACCGCGACGTTGCCCCTGGCTGTCCACAAGGTGCCCGGTTTTGAGCTGTGTTTTCCCGTACTCCGTGGCGAGCTTGATGTGCTCCTCACCGCGCCTGTCTTCCATCCGCAGTTTGTTGTTCGCCGGAGTCCGCAGGATATTGCGGGTGTGATTGTCCCGGTTAACAAGGTCGGAATGTTCGGAGTCGTGCAGGGCATACGCTATATACGGCAGATCAATATCGCCGTTGCTGTACGCAATCGCCACTTCGGTGCCGTCGATGAGCGGCGTATGCCAGCCCAGTGTTTCACCGGCATAAGGTTTCGCCATTCGCAGCCACAGGTAACCGTAACCGGGTTCCGTCCCCTCCCGGTCGAAGTCCAGCTTCACCCGATAGCGCCCCTGCTCGTCCAGGTGTGCGTAGGTATCATTTTTTTCGCGACTTTCGATCCGGGCCGGAAGCGTACCGTGAATTTCCGGACGCGGCATTTCCGCCGGGCGGAAACAGTAACGTTCGGTGTAAGGCAGGCCCCACACCGACACATGCAGGCGGGAATCCCGGGCCCCCCGGAAGGTCACCAGGGTGAGGATCACGCCTTCTTTCAGGGCGGCAATAACATCGCCCTGCGGCTCCAGCACCTGCCCGGGCGTGAGATGGGCGGCGTTGCTGAACAGGTGAATACGGGCCGACCTGTTGAGCTCCCGCTCGTGGTGAAGTCGGGCCCAGAACGCGCCAGATTCGGTTTCCGGCTCCGGGTTTGCGTCATCACCCGCTTCACGATACGGTGCCGCGTAGCGGTAATGCTCCCCGGTGGTGACCGCATCATTATGCACGCTGACCGTCGCATCCATCGGCGTGCTGGCAGTCCGGTAGTTGTAATCACGCGTGACGACGGTGCCGGTGGCGATGTTGTGCCAGGTTCGGACATCCCAGACTGATTCTGCCGCGCCGTCATACAGACCCGATGGCTCGCTGTAGGGCAGTCGCACATCAAACTGATAGTTCAGCTGGCTGTCGGCAAAGATGTACCTATCCAGACCACGCACGTCGTCCATCTCCGTACGCCAGTAAATCCCCACCTCCGACAGAATCCGCTGGATGAACTGCAGGTCCGTTTCCCGCCACTGGGTAATCAGCTCCCGTGCCGGATAGGTGCGTTCCAGGCGAAACTCAAAGTCCGGGCCTTCAAGTCCGTGTTTGCGCAGCACCTGCTCAACCACCTCAGGAACGGACTGGTTCTGATATACCGCGCACTGTCGGGTGTAACCCAGGAGCGCCAGGCGGGAACTGAGCGTAAGCCGGTAGTGGGACTGGTCGTTTGAGGATGAAAGCCATTCCAGGCGGGTCACCATGCCGTGAACACTTTTACCGCTCCGCATCCGGAAAGAGGCATATTTCATCAGTACCTGTTCCGGGGGGATGTTCGCCTCCGGGGAAGTGAACTCGATATCCCATCTGAATGGCTCGCTCAGTGCTTCCCTGCCACGAAAGCGCAGAACATCCGGCTTCACCGAACTGTCATTAATATCCAGAAAGTAACGGGTCTGTCCGTCAAAAAGCGCTGACCTGTTATCCATCACGTCACTCCTTTACCGGCACGAGGCCGAGCCAGCCATCACCCAGTTCAATTGTGCGGGGTTTGTCCGGGTCGAGGTCGTCACGGGTCAGTACCAGGCGCCAGCGGTTGTCCTTCTGATCCGGCCGGTTAAACAGCCCCACCACCGCCACGAACTGAGCATTTTCATCCATAGGCATATTGAGCGTCACGCTGCCGTTGGGCATCACCAGCAGCTCTTTTGACGCCAGTACGTCGTCCTTCAGTACCGTATCGGCATTGCGCAGCAGCGTCTGATAATCGGCGGCATCAACCGCTTTACGATCCCTGAGCTGATAAACCCGCACCATTGTCGCCAGCGGCGTCTGTGCGCCATCGGCGTTAATGGCCGTGCGCGGGATAAAATCCAGATGCAGTGTTTTAATTTTCTTGTAGAAGAGGGATTTCGTGATGCTGACCGTACCGTCCGTGACGGTCTGCGTCAGACCGCAGCCTGCGAGCAGACCACAGGCAATAAGCGTCAGCGCCCACCAGCGGGTTACTGTTGCCATTCAAAAGTTCCTTTAGTGAAAGTGGGAGTACGTGATTAGTCGAAGCGGTAATGCCCGTCTTCAGCGGGCGGTAGCGCAGAACATTGCAGCCCTTCATAGCAGCCCAGACTGACGGTCAGACTCTCCCGGCTATTGCTGAGTTTGCCCGCTTTCAGACCCAACAAACCGGTACGGCCCAGTTGGATACGCCTGCCTTTGCCAAGGCGGGGCTCAGGCAACAACCGCACGGGTACGGTGAGGCGCAGTCGGGCGTCGCTACGGTAGCCGAGATAGACGCGCAGCAGGACCAGCAAATCAGTATGGAGGACGCCACCGGGTAACCAGCCTTCCGCCTCGTGCGGATCCTCAGTATCCAGGCTCACCAGTACCCGGCTGCATGCTTCCTTTGCCGTTTTGCCGAGCGTGGCCCGCTGCGAAAGACGGATGCGGTTTTCGGCCCCCAACCCACTGCGATTATTGATATGGACCTTAACCGGATCGGGTTCGGTGATAAATGCCCGGGTGTTCGGTGCCAGCAGGCTCACCAGCGCCCGAATGCCTTCCGCATTGCGCGTGGGCAAACGCATGGTGCCCAGCAGGGCCAGGAAACGGGAAACGGGGGTTGCCACATGTTCCGCCGTGCCCGGTATACCGAGGCCCACCAGCCCCAGCAGACACTGTGATGTGGCATCCTGGCCACCGGCCTCGAAGGTCGCCGGCCAGGCGTATTTTCGCCAGATCCGGTAATACTGCGTGGTGATCCGGTGGCTGAAAATGTCCAGGAATGAGGTGACCGCCTCATGTCCTTCGCGGCGCTGCGCAATGTCATCCAGGTAGGATGTCGGCAGAGGGGAGTCCACGCCATACACCCCGAGAAATGTCGTGCGGACCGTTGGGGGTAATGTCGGATGGTCTTCGTCGGTCTCCACCGCTTTCAGGGTACTGACCGGGAAACCCATACCAGGCCAGGGTCTGAATCGTACCGGATCGTCGCCCGGATGGCTGGTGGTGCCCATTTTCGGCGCGTCCGGATTTTCCTGTTCCAGCAGTTGGCAGAAACGATAAAAATTGGCCCGCCAGATATCTTTGTTAAGGGCCAGCGTCAGCCTGGTACGTGCTGGCTGTGATTCTCGCGCCATCTCAGTCGTTTCCCTGTCGGTTGCAGCACCAGCGTGAGCTGGTTAAAGAGGTGAATATCGGCATAGAGCGCGAAGAACCGGTGCAGCATCTCCCCGAAGAGATTCACATCGCCCTCGCCTGCAAAATTATCCATATTCAGCGTGACCTCAATGTCCACGCCCCGGAGCATAAAGCCCTTCTCAAAACGGCGGATCAGGGTGTGCTTCACGGCGACGATTGCTTCAAGCCGACGGCGGTTCATTTCATCGTCGGTCCAGTCATAGAGCGCCAGCGTTCCCCGCAGAACCTCCGGATTGTCCATCATGCTGAGGAAGTTTGATCCGAGGTGACTCATCACCCGCCAGTGAAAACGATCGTTTGCAGGGGGATATAGCGGCATCGTCGGTGCTGTGACGTTCAGTACCCTGACGGGCACTTTGCCGGTTTTGACCACCCTGTCCAGGAGCGTACTTTCCAGCGCCTTACGCGGAAGCTGCCCGTTGGTACCGGTTATTCGCATCGAAAGGGATTCTGGCTTTTCGGACAGCTGCTCCAGCTCGAACGAGCGCCCCCCGAGAATTATCCAGGTGTCATACAGGCCAGAGGGGCCGCGTTTCACGCGGGTATGGAAATAGCGTTCAGGGGCATCGTGGCGCATCATACCGCCCCGGTGCCTGAAGCTGGTGAACGGTACATAGGGGTGTTTGCCATTCTTCACCGCCCCATGGATGTTATCGACGCTGTAAATCTCGGTGTGACCATCCTGAAGACGCAGCGGCCTGAGCAGGTATTCGTTATCCAGCGGGTCAAGCGTCAGCGGATCGGCTTCCAGGGTAAAGAGATTGATGACCGGGGCACAGTGCAGCCGGAAGTTTTCTGTCTCAAAAGGCAGATCGGATGACCAGGCTTCACTGAGCACAATGTCGACTTCAAACCAGGTGCTGGCCGTAGTGAGCCCGATGGCGTCGAGACCGCGCAGCTCAACAAACATAAATTTCGAACGGAAGCTGAAATATTCCAGCAGCAGTTGATAACCGCTGAAGGCAGTATCGGCTTTCTTCCACAGGCCATCATTGTCATCAAAGCCCATGGGTTTGCACCAGCCGTCAAACTGATGACGTTCAGTGTGCGTCCCGGCATGACGCGCATACATGGCGTGGACACGACGGGTCATTGCCAGATGCAGCGCTGAGCTAACCGGACTTTCTGCGTTAAGAAAAATGGCGACTTTGTCGATCCCGGCTTTACTCCAGTCCACTTTTTCAGGGCATTCAAAGCGCAGGCGAATAGCAGAGCGGCCATCGTTTTCTGTGTGCAGGCGGGCGTCGGCAAGGTGCAGCGGTTGTAGCGGCACATCGCGGGTGGTCCGATACTGGCAGGCTGTTTTATGCGGCCCGACAGGGCGTGACAAAACGGAGAAACCTTCCGCCAGCATTTCGGCCTGACGCAGACTGCGCCAGTCAGGCGAGAACTCGACGATGGCCAGCGACGGGATAGTCCGCATATAGTGCGGCCAGAGCAAGCTAACCAGCCCTTCGGTCAGTTCCGGCAGGTCATCATCCAGCTTTTCACGCAAACGGCCCATCAGGAAGGCAAAGCCTTCAAACAGGCGTTCTACATAAGGATCGCGGGCGCCGGGTTTATCCAGATTAAGCATCGCTGCCCGATCCGGATGGGCTCGGGCAAACTCTTTACCCGCCTCACGCAGATAGCGCATCTCTGCTTCGTAATAGCGCAGGGTTAAATCATCCATGCACGGCATTCCTGAAAATTGTTAATGAGAAAATCAGCCACAGAGCACCATGGCACGGGCCGGGTCAATGGCGATCAGACCCGCCAATAGCGTATCCATCTCAGGCATCAGACGGGCTTTATCAGATTCGCTGCGACCGGCTTTCATGCGCAGCAGCTTCAGGCGTCGGGCCTGGACTTCAAACAACAGAGCGGGCTCCCAGTCTCCCAGCGTCAGCAGTGGCGCACGGGCAGTGAGTTCACCAAGCAGATGAAGCGCCATATCGTTTCGGCCATACTGCTCGGCCACCCGGGCCATCAGCAGGCGTATCAGCCAGCGATGGCGGGGGGTATCCATCCCCGGTCGGGACTGGAGCCAGGCAAGCGCCGCTTCGGGCCCTTCCGTGTCTCCCTTCTCCATAGCTTCGGGCTCAAGGAGCAGCACATCATCAGCCTGACCATTAACAACGGTAGCGGGTTCATCGCCGTACATCAGGCCTTCTTCATTTACTTTTTCAGTAATCCAGGCGGTGGTGACTTCGTCGGCAAAGGGGGTGCCGTCATTCCATGCCAGCCCTTCAAGGCCCGGGAGGCGTTTAAGCAGCAGCCGCAGATCGAACAGGACGGAGTCAGCCCAGGTATCCCAGGGCTGACCGGCATGGCTGAGCCCCTGCCAGAGGTACCACTGAAGATCGAGCCAGAAATGATTGACCCCTTCGCAATACATCTGGCTGGCCTGCTCAACCAGTTCGGTCCAGTTTTTCTGAAGATATAGCCGTTTAAGTTGAGCACGATACTCGGGTTTCGGCGCTACCAGGCGGGTACGACCACTACTGTCGAGTGGGGGGTTCTGATCGACCGTATCCCACCGCACGGTCTTTATCAGCCGGTGAGAAGCCAGCCAGCCCTGCGGTTGTTCGCTCAGCCAGCGGGAAAGTAACTTTGCCTGGTCGAGTAGATCGCGGCCCGATTTCACTGCTGACAGTTGTGGTGAATCTGAATGGGTTGATTCACGCCCGAGCTCCTGGGCGCTGCTGTTCTGGGGAACCAGAGCCTCCATGCCGCCTGAATGTGCCAGGCGGTTTTCAAGAGCGGTACAAAGCCCTGCAAAAGACGGTTTTTCCGCTTCCGGCAAGTCAGCCACGGCGGATTCAAGCAGGTGTATGGCGCCAGCCGTCAGACCGGCATCATTGTGGTCCACCTCGGGCCATAACAGCAGTGCATCAATCACTTTTGCACTGTTCAGCCACCCCAGCGCAGCTTTACGGGCAACCGGACGCTGGGGATGACATGTCTGCCCGTAGCGGTTCAGCATCGCGACAAGAAGCAGTAGGCCTTCGGACAACCCTTTTTCACCGTCGCGGCTGAGTCGGGCCAGTACGTACCAGGTCACGACACGAATATCTTTGGCGCATTCGCAAAGACACTTCTGGGCCAGCTCGCACAACAGCGCTGAATCGGTACCTGAAAGTTTATTAATCTCTTCACGCATCAGCTGAAAATTATCATCGTATGCAGGATCGTCCCCCGCTTCCGTTTCAGGGTTGATGGGTTTTAACCAGTTATCCCAGAGTGTCAGGGCGTCATTTGCCCGGGAGATGAGGCGCTGCCTCTCTTCCTGGCTGGTGGCGCAGGCAGTTAACAGATCTTCCGGTGAACTCATTCTTTTTCCCGTTTGTTAGTTTCTTTCATAAACCTCACGACCGCTTCCAGACAATCGTCGTCCTTGCCATTGACGATTTGCGATGGCTTCCATTTCAGCAGCATACTTTTCTCCTCCCCCTGAGTGGGTTTGCCAGTGGGCTTTTCTGACATGGGGGCGAAGGCGCTGATGGGCGTGGAGGGGCTGTCCCCTGAGGTACTGGCTTCCGGCGCTCGCGGTGCCTGCCTGAGCGCAGAACCGGCCCGGTCGCCCGCAAAAATCTGCACCGGCTTGTCCGGGGGATGAGGCGTTGATGCTTTTCGACGCCTCTTGGCGCTGGTCTCCGAGCAAAGCCAGAACAGCGCGCCAGAATCCACAGATCCCCTCCTCCTGCTGACTGATAGCCGTGGAGACAGGATCGGTTAACGCGAGATACTCCATCCCCATCGGAATGTGCTCCCGGAAAAGCGGATCCTGAGCGAGCGTCAGGGCGAGCAGCGCATCCGTCTGGTTATCATGATCGGCAAGGGTGAAAAATGCGCCCATCAGCGCACCCTGGCCTTCAGCAAAGACCGTGTCAGCCGGAAAATCGAGCCAGAATCCCCAGAATGGCAGGCGGCGAAGCATTTCTCCTGACAGTGCGTCGGTCTGGCGGGTTTCTCCCAGGATCCGAAAGAGAGACTCATCGCAGTGGAGAAGTGTTTTACCGGTTCGCCAGGCCGCAAGCGTCATATAACCGATATGCGGCGGGAAATCTTTCATGAGCGCGGATAAAGGAATCCTTCCTCAGACTCTGGATTATGCTTCAGCCAGTCACTGAGCCAGGCCCGACACTACCGAAGGTCATAAACTACCAGGGGGCTGGTGATTCGTCCTCCCGCCACTTATCCACCATGCTGAAAATACCCGGGGACCAGCCTTCCACCTGTTTTGCGAAAGAGAGTGCCGGATGAAGCTTCCCGCCCATCGTTTTTAGCGCTCTTCTGCGCCAGGTGCGACGTTGAAGATAGTGTCAGGCAGCGTGAATCCCTGAAGCTTCAGTAACGCAAGAGGGCCGTTGCCGAGTTCACTGCGCATCACAAACTTCAGAGGATTGCCGTCGGCGGTGATCCACACCAGCTGTGTACGGCTGGCATCGAGTGGTGTGATCAGGGCTGTGTCCAGCAGGCGAATGAAGCCCCAGTTCCCCTGGTTACTGGCGTAGAGTTGCATACCACTGCTTACACTACGCCAGCGGAGGCTGACGCCCGGGTAGTACGTATTCCCCGGCCAGGTAAAGCTCTGCCAGCTTTCCATCTGGTTAAAGAAATCCAGATTTTGCTCGTCAAGCGTCAACTGCATACGGGCTATATCACGGGAAGGACGCGCCATCAGTTCAAAGTGAATACCCGCATCGCCCTGAGCAAAAACGATATCCGCCAGTTCAGCCAGCAGATTAATTGCCCGCAGGAAATCCGGGCTCACCTCCATCCCCTGACTTGCTGAAGGATCGACCACCCAGCGATTCCCCTCCTGGTGAAGGATCCCGCCAAGATTAGTTTTCAGGAAGCTAGTGATTCGCCCCGAATCACTGCGCAGGAACTGAGCCAGTAACGGCAGGGAGGCATCGCTGCCGGTAGCTTTAAACGGATAGCGACCGGCAAACGCTTTGTTCCATTGATCGACAATAGTTGTCTGCCAGCGGTTATTAAGGCTTCCTGCAGCCGGAGCAAGTATCTGTCTCCAGGCCAGATCCAGCGGTTGCACAAACAATGACTGGCCGAACCCGTTCCACTCCTGACCCAGGCTTGCCGCCACCAGACTGCTATAGTCACGCGTATCCGTCAGATCGATAGCTTTACCCTGGAACACAGTCTGGGCCAGCATCTGCGACATAGCCTGCGGATCCGGGGCGCTAGTGACCTGCTGAAGCTTCAGCCTCACCTGGGTAACACGGGCCAGCCAGGATTGGAAACTGAGATTACCGTTGCTACCGGTCCCCTCTTTACCCTCCATCAGACCCATCAGCGGTCCAAACACGCCATCGAGCGGACCTTTAGGGCCCTGTGCCTGTTCAATAAACTGTCTGGCATTTTTTTTCTGACCGATCAGCTTTTTCGCTGAGTCCACTATCGAATCAGCCAGTGCCTCACTCTTCTGCCCCGTTTTCCCCTGCCAGGCCAGCGTGTTCATCAGTGCCACCAGCGGGGACTGGCGGACGTCGCCGATCAGGTTGAGCTGGGCAATAGCTTCTGAAAGTGAAGTTGCATCCTGCCACTGAATGCTGTTGACCATATTCAGCCAGGCATTGCCAAAATCGGTAAAGTAACGTTCGATCAGCCGGGCCTTCAGTGCTTCCGGGGAAATATCGCTCCCTGTCTGATGGATTTTATCCGTCAGTACCCAGTCGATTTCGTCACGGCGGGTTTTAACGACCTCGTTGATCGCATCCTGTACCTGCTCTTCCCAGGCCTGGCGCGTAAACATACCCGGGACGACTTCGTCCGTGCTGAATACCGTTGAGGCATCGGTATCGCCGGTCATATCGGCAAGCGTTAAATCAGGCCAGTTGCTGGCCACGCGCTTAAGCATGTCCTGGTACAACCCGGACTCAGCGTTACGCTGGCCTATTTGTTTAAGCAGGATCTGGCGGACCGTGCTGATTAATTCAGCGTCAGGCTTAATTTTCCATTCGGGGTGTGCAGGGAGATTCTGCGCATAAAAGCCCAGCAGCTTCGGGGCGAGGTCCTGCCAGGTACCATCCGGTACATTCTGACGTTTCGGCCAAGCGACCAGTACGTTTTTTGCCAGCCAACCTGCGTCCGCTTTATCCGGACGGGCCAGCATCAGATAACTTTTCAGCATGTCATAGGTGTGCTGTGTGCCCTGTGTTCGGGCATCACTGGCAGGAGGAAGTTGCACAAAGGCATTCAGCTGCTGCCTGAGATTCTCTGCGGTGGCATCCCTCATCAGCTGTGCGTTATTTGTAGCATACAGGGGCCAGAGTGCGGCCAGCGTGTCGCTGTCCTGATTAAGACCAAATCGTGTGTACCATGGAGCGCCGGTCGCCTCACGATGTTGCAGACGGGCAATGGCTTGCTGGAGTACGAGCTGGTTGTGCAGGCGTTCAGCCAGTGTTTTTGCAGTATCCGCTGCCTGCCTCGCCGTTTCCTGCGCCTGATAAATCTGGGTACGGTTAACGATCAGGGACAACAGTGTACCGGCCCCCCACAGGACAATCAGGGAAAGCAAAATTAACCGCAGCATCTTTAGCCAGCCGATACCCAGTTTCCTGCCGCTGACCGCATCACAGTCATCAATGACGGCTTTCCATGTCGGGGTGTCCAGACGTGTGTTCGGCACCGTTCCGGCAACAGCCAGTTCAGGGCTGAACATGACCCCCCGTAAACGAAAGGCCGCAGATCCCTGCATCAACCCGCTGAGCAAAACGGTCAGACTGCCTTTCAGTTCGTGCCGCAGGTGGGAGGATAACTGTAGCAGGCTGCCATGCGCCGGATTATTCAGTATCTGTGCTATACCGGCTTTTTGCAGGCGTTGCGTCAGTATGCTAAACGCCTCATCCGCCTCTTTTACGGTGCCTCCCGGTCCGAAAATAACCCCTGTTGCAGTGGTTTCCTCGTCCTGCTGAGCCCCCGTTGCCTTGTCAGTCAGCCACAACCAGACTGGGGCCTGCCAGCCCAGCAGATGGTCGGCTTTCTGGCGACAGCGCAAAAAGGCATCCCGTTCGATATCCGTCGGGAGGGCTGAGGTACTTATCACCTGAATGATGCTATCAACCGGATGACCAGGACGCAGGCGTTTCAGTTTTGACAGGAAGATCTCATCCGGAAGCGACTGGGCGTCGCCGCCATAAATCAGTACGTTGCCGTCGCCTTCCTGCCAGAGGTCATGACACAGGCCCGGGGCCGCGTTGTGGACGTCGTCCGGGTTGCCCATAACCAAAAGGAGACGCACTTTACGCTTCCAGCGGCGTCCATAGCGAAAGCGCAGGTGTTCGGACACGACGTCTTCGCTGAAAACGGGTTCATCATCGTCTTCTTCACTGGGAATTGGGTTCGTCAACGGAGCGGCAGTCTCAGCCTTTTTCTGCCCCCACTGGAAATACAACCCGGATTTACCCGCGTGGTCGAAAGCCTTCTCTATCAGCCAGCCGAGTAAAAACAACGCGGCAACCAGTATGGCGCAGAATGTGAGTATTCGTTGACCGTCATACGGTCCGAAGCCGGTGCCCGAGGCTACGTTTTCCGGAAAGGCATAAAACAGAAATGCCACGATGACTGTCAGAAAAAAGGCGACAGTCACAACGGAGCCGATGAGTGTTTTTACTTTTACCTTAGACATTCTTAGGCGATTCCTTGCGAACTTCTTCTTTGGTGATGACGGCGATCCAGATGTCGTCTTTATCAGCGGCGGGTTGTGCGGCGATAACCTGCGGGCCTCGTTGTTCAACGTCAGCATTGGCAAGCGTGATGACCAGCCATGGAGCCGCATGGCCCGTGTATCCCAGAACTGGATCGATACTGAAGTTGTCCTCTGAAAGGCTAAATTCCACCCCGCTCTGCTCGCAGGCATTATTCCAGCCGCTTCCAGCGGTCAATGTGGGACCGGAGATCCAGCTTCCTTTGAGTTCATCTGGCCTGGTCTTCGCCCAGAGCAGCGCCCGGGTGAGTGTCTTTGTGAGCGTTGATTCTGCTCCCCTTTCGGGGCGATGAAGGCGTAGTGCATCCGGCCAGGCGTGGGCTTTGCGGTTGCTCAATACCACCATCGAGATGGCATCAGCATCTTCTTCCCGGGGAGACGCGGGTAACGACAGAGTGATGGCAACCAGAATGCTCGGATTGTCCCATCGCTTGTCCAGCCAGGCATCGAGTGCGCTCAACCCTTTTCCGGACATCAGGCGAAAAATCCTGCCGGTCTTTAGTGAGAGAGCGGCCTTAAGCTGCTCTTCAATCAAGGGGTACAGGTCGTTATCACAATCCAGCACCAGCCAGCATGGCAACTCCGGCGGAAGCGGCTGAACGATCCCTTCTACACGCGTGGTCAGTTTAGTCACCGCTGCTGTCAGGGCCTTTGTTAAATCAGCCTGGTATTCTGTTAATGCCGCGTATCTGACCGGTTTGTCACATCCTCTTGGGCGGGAGAAGTCGATAGCGGGTGCTGCGACTTTCATTGCCTCAAGCAGGTCATCGGTTTTGTTTCCGGCCGGGGCCTGAATGTATGTACCGAGGATCCAGGCACAGCGCTGACCGCGAAGAATTTCACTGTCAATAAGCGCTTCTCGCTGTACATTTCGGGACTCGACTCCCACCTGTTCGGCTTTGTAGGCAAACCGGCGTAAGCCGAAAATAAGCCCCCAGGTGCACAATGGAAGACCCAGCGCGGTGAACCAGAAGACAAATCCGGTTCGCTCTGACGTCCAGCACCATAGCGTGAGCGCTATGCCCCCCAGCATGACAAACGCGAGGAATAGCAGCCAACGGCCGGTGCCGGGACGCGCTACCTTAGGAGCCTTTTCAGGAATGGCATCCAGCCAGACGGGCATAATCAGGCAACCTTTGCTGCGGCAAATGAACTGATCAATGTGCAACCACAGGCACATTTGTGACCGTGAAATGCCACCGGGATACCATGATCAAGATAATCAGGATTGCCTTCTATGATGGTTGTAGGGCCATGTCCCGGAACCGGGCATGACACTTTGTCGCCTTTACGGGCAACACCAATACCGCCGAATTTCATTGTTTCGGAAGCGGTCAACACCGAACCACCGTAGGTTGTTTTATCGCCTTTACGGATAATCTGGAGCATTAATAAAGATCTCTATCAGTTAATATTTGTCCGTGGATGAAAGTAATTGGCAGTCGAACCTATTTAGTGTCATACTCTTCTCCATTCCAGCGTAAAATATATTTAGGACCACAAAAAATATCTTTCAACCCTTTGTGCATATTTTTTGAAACCCCAATAGATGTACACATATATGCTGCATCTATTGATTTTCCATCGTGCATCGTGATTTGGAATGTCAAAGTAGGAGAATTGTCGAGATTTGACATACAATCCGATTGATTACAGGTACCTGGCGGCGTTGAACTCACAAAAGTATATTCGATGATATCTTTTTTACCGTCACCATTTAAGTCTGTTATCACGCGCCCTGTTTGCCCATCAACAAATCCAGAACTCTTAAGTTTATTTGCTGTGACTAACATATCTACATCATTACTTTGAGAGCAATGAGCATATGTTGTTGACGCCATTAAAATCAATGCAGTCAAAGAGTATTTTATTTGTTCTTTCATTATTACCCGGCCTCAGGAATACCTTGCTTATAATTTACGCGTATATTTTCCGCAATTTCATTTTTAGTGATTTTACCATCGTTGTTTCTGTCATGATAAAGATTTTTGCTATACAGATCACCATTGCTTTCTTGGTAAACAATATCATTGGGACCAAGTTTTATTGTTTTTGGACTGAATATAGAATAATAGACATCTTCAAGTGTCCACTTGTCAGTTGAAACACCAACATTGTTCGCCTGCATTTTGAAGTATTTTTCAACGTAATCCATTTGCTCAACGTGATCCATCTTTCTAAGTTTTGCAGTAGTTGTGCCCAACTCGTCTGCTGTGCTTTTCATGAATTGTATTAAACCGGTTGCTGAAGAGCCTGGATTTTTTATGTCGGTTCTAAAGGTTTTTCCTGTCTCAAGTGCTATACAAGCCATGATATAATTTGGGTCAATGCTTAGATTTCTTGATACACTCAATAGCTTCGTTCTAAATGCTTCTGCTTTAGTTATTCCAAATTTCTCTGTGAATTTTTTCATCCATATTATTTTATCTCGTTTAATAAACGCCCCTAAAAATACGATTGGATGCATATGCCAAAGCTCGGGGCCCAGTTTTTCAGTCGTAACATCCTGCATCCATGCCATTTTGTCGAGAAAATCTTCGCTGTACTTCTTCCATTCCGGTGCTTCTTTCTTCAGCGCATTCAGGAACGGTTGCCAGATAGCATCGTCTTTTTTGAAGTACCAGTCGCTGGGATGTTTTACGATAGTTTTCTGAATAACTTCACGATAGTCGGGGTTATGAAGTGCTCTCCAGTACTCCATTGGAGAATAACGGTCGCTTCCACTGTCAATTTTATCCAGCAGGCGCTGATAATTATGCTTAACCAGGGCATGACTGGTTCGCGTATCACCGGTCGCAGCCTCATAGAGCGAGTTGATAAGGCTGCGGAAGAATCCAACAGGCTGGTTTTTTCCATCCAGGTAATCAAAACTGGTAGGCTCTGAGGTTTCAGTTCTGAAGCCTAGCTTCGCCAGATCATACTGTGACAGAAGTTGAGGCTCCGCCTGGCCTTTGAGCACATAGGCATTTTCCGGCCGCAGCTGCCAGTATTCTTGCTTTGTTGAGTTATCAGTTTCAGTTGTGACCTTACTCAACGGTAGAATGCCTATCCGCGTTGTCGACGTCGAGCCCTTTGCGAAGGTGCCCTTCGCAACATCTTTTGTGAAAAGAGCAAGGCCAGGAGAATACTTCAACCAGAGCGGGTTTTTCTCCCCCACTTTTTCTGGGTTGGTCAGGAACTTCTCCAGATTATCATCCATGCTCGTGCATTCGATATGTACCTGGTATCGTGCCTCATAACCACCGTCTTTTGGTGCCTGATAGTAGCCCATGTGGCCAATCGGGTCACCGGCCTTAATAGCAAATGGAGAACTGAGACTTACTATCTTATCAAATACCATGACTTCCTTTGCGGGAGGAAGCAAATGCTGCCACCAGCCTGGACCGGCCCCCGGCGCTGGCTTAATATTGTTGTTATCCACAACAACCCAATAGCGCTGACCAAGTGTGAGGGTACTGCTGGTTTCTTCTGGTAATCCTTTTAGTGTCACAAGGCCATATTTTCGCTTGTTATTTCCTGTGGCGTTAAGATTACTGTCTGCTGGGTCCCACTCCACTCTTGCCCCTTTAGGCATGTGTCCGGAAATTTGTGGAGAAGTTTTATCTGAAATCAGTTTCGCCGTCAGCCCATCCATTTTAGAATATGCTCTTAGAGTATCCTGAATGACCCACTGATTTTCTGCTTCAGCTTCATAAGCTGAATACGGCGCAAGATGCATATACAGGGTGTAGAAATGCAGCCTGCTGGATTCTTTCTCCCCCGGTTGAATAAAGTGTTTAACCAGAACAAACGAACCGGAAAAGCTCAGTGGGCCGGACTCCCATGCAAGCATCAGATAATCCTTGCAGACACGATAAGCAACCACTTCGCCGTCAGCCATGCATCGCACAGCCTGCTCACCTTTAAAGGGAACCGGGAAATCTAATGCTTCAAGAGGAGACTTGCCACTAAGAGCACACCACGGGGTCGTTGCTTCCGTGATATGGATCCCGCCATGCCACATTCCACTCCGACCAATAGCGTACTGTCCGGTTGACTCCCCGCTGAGGTGCGAAAGGATATCTTCCTGACTACCAAACTCAGTTCCACGGTTGTTAGAGGGGATCGGCCATACGATATTTATTTTCCCCTTTGTAAAGGCTGTACTTTTATTTTCAGCTGTTGTTCCTGCATAGCGATAAAGTTTATATGCGACACTATTTTCCCTGTACGCTGGGCCTGGATAAAATCCACGGTCCTGTACAAAGTCAGACACCCATTTGGCTCCATCGAACATGGTCATATGGCCATCGGTGTGCTTTCCCACGGCCTGGATGATAGCTACATCACCGGCTTGTTGTCCTGAGATGGAATAAACGCCACCACTAATTACCGTTGTTACGCCTTCAACAGGTTTGAAATTATTCTCAACCAACCAAGGCCCGTAATCTTTTGCTGAGTTAATGCCTGAATTTTTTGCCGAAAGCCCACCAGAAACCAATGCCACTTTTACATAATGCGCACATCTGGACTTTCCGTATTTAAGCTTTTTATCTTTGCCGCTATCAAAGTTCTTTTTGTTAATAGCAGCAATGGCCGCAGCATTTGATTTTAATGTGCTCAGAGCAGTGGTTTGATTGAACATTGTCTCTCTCCTTTAGTTCTCGTTGCAATGACCTGTTTTTCTGGATATGAACTTCACCGAATTCATTAGCCATTTGTCATTCTTGAGAACAAGGCCGATATCATATTTTGATTCACTATCAGCATGTCCAAGCGTTAACTCAGCTGCAACCTTGTTACTGCTCACGGAAGATGTTTTAACCTCGATTTGATTAACCCAGTCAGGACATATTTCCTGAGCGTTGAGAAAATAATCAGCCCCAGTATCATTGTCACTGTTAAGTTGCTGAAGGTGTTGTGTCGTATAGCTATCAATTGCCTTCTGGCTTTTCTCTGCACCACTCCCCACATCAGGGTCGTTCCACGCGGTGAGATAGTCAGAGTAAAATTTTTTAACAACGAATTCTGGACTTTTCGCATCGAGTATCGGGCTGTTATTTTCTCCAAAACTGAAGTTTGAAAATATCGCGAAAACAAAAGTCAATAACAGCAATAAATTTTTGAGCGTTGATTTCATAGTCTAAGTTCCCTGTTCACTATTTTTGTATCAGTCATTGAATGACTTACTGCTGATCTTATTTTCCTGGGTAATGTCCGTCAGGCTGAAATTGGGTGTTTCGTTGGGGAGATTTGCGCCCGATCCTGGTACCAGATAGTCCGACGTTTTCATAATGAACTCACCTGATGAACCATGCTCAATACCGTTCTTACTCAGCCTCAGGTAAGATCCGCCACCGTTCAGCGTCAGCGTTTCCGGGGTGCTGATAATAATTTCGTCTTCACTACTGGTCACCGTCAGCTGCTTTTCAGAAAACAGGGCCATCGTGTTGTGCTGAGCCTGAATCTCGATGTCTCCCTGGTTGGCAACCAGCTTCGCCCCGTCTTTATGCACAAACAGACCGAGCGCTTTTTCAACGCTCACAGACAGATTTTTCATCACACCGATATCAAGATGCTGGCCTGCATTGATCATGGTATTGCGGGTACTGCTGAGCTGAAGATGTTCACCTGAGGTCAGTGCCACCCCCTGCGGCGCGCTACCCAGCAGGACCGAAGACTGGAGGTCCCTGATTTTGTCGGTCACAAAATTTATCTGGGTATTGATGTCAGAGACCAGGGATCCGGCGGCTTCAGCGGCGCTATTCAGGGCCTGCATCTGGCTGTTGGCCTGGTTAATCTGGTTAATCGCAGGCGCCATTTCCAGCACCGGGCCCTGAGCTTTGGACTGAGCATCCGCTGTCAGGAACAGTCCTTTTGCCGCACGTACAGCGCCATGCTCATCCGTTCGCAGTTCAAAACCGGCCCCGCGCTTTTCACGCTGGCTGTTGACCAGGTGTCCCAGGTTCAGTTGCGTTTTGCCGTATTCGGTCGCGAGCTTGATATGCTCTTCCTGGCGCTTATCCTCCATACGCAGCTTATTGTTCGCCGGAGTGCGCCACACGTTCCGTGTATGATTGTCACTGGTGACAGGGTCCGGATGCTCTGAATCATGCAGGGCATAAGCGATGTAGGGGCGATCCGGGTCTCCGCCGTCGAATACAACGGCCACTTCCGTTCCGTCGATAAGCGGTGAGTGGAATCCGTACGTATCTCCGGCATAGGGTTTCGCCAGCCGCAGCCACACACAGGCATAGCCCTGTTCAGCACTGTTGCGGTCAAAATCCAGCTTCACCCGGTAACGCCCGTCCGGATCGAGCCAGGAATAGGTGTCGCCTTTCTGTGTGCTTTCCACCCGGGCAGGCAGCGAGCCGGATATCACCGGGCGATTGAGCAATGCCGGACGCCAGCAGACAGTTTCGCTGTAGGGGATACCCTCAAACGTCAGCGTAAAGCTACTTTTGCGTGAACCGCGAGTGCGCACCGTGGTGATGACGATGCCTTCCCTGACGGCATCGGGTAACGTGCCGTCCGTTTCCAGTACCTGACCCGGAGCCAGATGAGGGCTGGAGGAATGCCCGCTGACGCAATACTGCCCGTTCAGAATGCGTTCGTGACGCAGACGGGCGAAGTATGCCCCGGTCTCCGGGCTTTCAGCGTCACCTGCCGTCAGGAAGGGTTCAGCATAATGGTACGTTTCTCCGGTGGTGATCCCTTCCTTGCTGAAAATGCTCTCGGCACTGTCCTGAGGTTGTAGCGCTTCACGGTAGTTGTAGTCCCGGGTAGACACACTTCCGCTCACCACGTTATATGCGGTCTGAATACCCCAGATGCTCTCCTGCCCGCTGTCACTCATCCCGGCCGGGTTGCGTAATGGGAGCGTGACGCCAAATTCATACTGCTGCTGGCTGTCCTGGAAAATCACCACGTCCTGTTCAAGACGGCTGTCCATTTCATAGCGCCAGTAAATGCCAACCTCGGCCAGCAGGCGCTGGATAAACTCAAGGTCCGTTTCCCGCCACTGGGTGATGAGCTCCCGGGATGGATATTCCCGGGAGAGCCGGAACTCAAAATCGGGGCCTTCCAGACCGTGCTTACGCAGTACCTGTTCAACCACTTCCGTTACCGACTGGTTAAGGTAGATCCCGCTCCCTTTCGTATAGCCCAGAAGGGCAATACGGGGAACGATCGTCAGTGCGTAATGGATCTCATCATTCGAGGTGGACACGCGGCGAAAGGACTCCACCACGCCGAATACCGTCCTGACCGGCAGCGCCGGTGTTCCGTCAAACACTGGGATCTGGAAAGTGAATGACGCGGGCTTCAGCAGTAACGTGTCGCAGGCAATATCCGCAGAGGAGCAGGTGACCGCCACGTCATACCGCCAGGGCTGACTGAGGGATTCAACGGCGTTGTAACGCAATACATCCAGGAAATGGCTGCAGTCATGCACATCAACCCGGTAGCGCGATAGGCCCAGGGCTTCATCCATGGCCTTATGTACCAGACTGCTTAAACTTTCAATCATGGTTCCTCTCCCTGCAGCATACTACTGATCGTCAATTAATTACCGCCACCCAAAATAGTGATTCGCTCATTAGTCATTTTTGTCTGGCAGTTAAAGATATTTACCTTCGTAGCAATATCTGCGGTATTGCCCGTTGCATCACTAATTTTCCCGCATTTCACTGCTTTGTCTTTCACCCATGCCAACTGGGAGGATTTCATCGAAGCACGTATAGAATCAGGCATATTTTTCCACAGGATATTTAACTCGGTATCTGCTTCGTTATATTCATTTTGTGCAACCTTGATTTTTATGTCATTATTTTTGTCAATGAGTTCATTTTTGTTAACAGATGACAATGTAATAAAATACAGCTCAGAGGAAGCACTGTCTTTCATGAGATCTGTTACAGAAATATCTTTTTTATCATCTGAGAGTTTCAGGTTATAGCTATAATCCTTCCATATAACAGCGTTGTTATAAAAAGATTCTTGTCCCGACTGGAGACGAGCAATTTGCTCCGGGATAGCATGAATGACATCAATACTTTCCTGCGGTAATAATATACTTACCTTAGCTTTACACGATACTTCCGTAGGGCTGGTGTTACCGATCGTAGACGCCCCCTTAACATCAACTGTAATGCTGTTCATCTTTTCTGAATAGACATTAACCGGCTTATTTAAAAGTATCTTTGCATTTTGGATGGAATCATGCTGAAGCATTTCTGATGCCCCATCTCTTATGTACTGCTGTAGCGCTTTAACAGCATCATCTCGACCACATTTGAATTCATCAGATGAACTAAAGAATCCAGCATATGAATTGGCAGCGCAGGTAAATGTGATAAGAGCCGTAATATATTTCATAAACTTCATTGTTAGGGTTCCTTTTATTAGTTGTAGCGGCAACATACGTTGCAAAATGAATACGTTAGGATCGCTTTATGATCTTTCTATTCCAAACTCCAGTACGATTCCTTCTTCCTCATCCCAACTGAGCATCACGGAGTGTGGTTTTTGTTTTGCCGCCATATGGCTTAATAACTGCTGGCTCAGAACCGGCAGGATCTGCTGGTTAAGCAGGCTGTCCACGTTGCGGGCACCGGTATCCGGCAGCAAACACGCCTTCGTCAGCGTGTCGATGAGACTTTCTCCAGTGTGAGTGGAAATACCGTAGTGGCGTTGCAGACGCATGCTCACCTGTGCCAGCTTCATGCCGACGATGGTGCGCATGGCATCCATTGCCAGCGAGCGGTATATCACCGTCTGGAAGCGAGCCAGCAGCGCTGGCTGGAAATGATCGCGCAGGATCGGGCGTAACAACTCATGCAGATCGCTCTCAGTGGCTTCTGGTTGCTCTTCCAGTAACTGCATCAGCGGGTCACTTCCCAGGTTGGACGTCATCAGGATCACGGTATTGCGGAAATCAATTTCACGCCCTTCCCCGTCCCGCATAAAGCCCCGGTCAAAGACCTGATAAAACAGGTTCATCACATCCCGGTGAGCCTTCTCCACTTCATCGAGCAGCACTACGCTGTATGGCCGCTTACGGACTGCCTCGGTGAGAATGCCGCCCTGACCATATCCGACATAGCCCGGAGGTGAGCCTTTCAACTGCGAGACCGTGTGCGGCTCCTGGTGTTCAGACAGGTTGATGGTAATGAGCGATTTCTCACCACCATACATAACGTCAGCAAGTGCCAGCGCTGTTTCGGTTTTGCCCACTCCGCTTGGCCCCACCAGTAAAAATACACCCTGCGGTCCGTTCTCCGGCGTCAGACCGGTTTTTGACGCTCGCAGTCGTTGGGCTATGGCATTCAGAGCTGAATGTTGGCCGACAACACGGGTTGCCAGCTGCTCTTCCAGCGTCAGTAATTCGGTTTGCTCATCCTTCATCAGGGACGAGAGGGGAACCCCTGTCCAGTCGGCGATAACGGTCGCAACGGTGCGGACATCAACATCCAGACCCAGTAATGGGCTGTTATTTTGTACCTGCGCCAGCTCCTGCTGGAAGGCGGAGATCTCCTTCTGGCGGCTGATATCTTCACGGCAGGCTTTCAGCGAGTCGGTGAGCTGCTTTTCGGTCTCATATTGTGACTGAAGGGCAGTTTTCTGCTGGTTGAGATCCAGAGTAAGGTGCTCGATCTGAGGCAGACGGCTGGCATCAACAGCGTTACCCAGGGAGATATCTTCCAGCAACTCCTGCTGCTCCATGGCCAGCGCAGTCAGCCGGGCCTGCAACCGGGTAAGCTGTTCTGGCTGCATGTCCAGACTCATCCGCACCCGGGCCGCAGCGGTATCCAGTAAGTCCACCGCTTTATCAGGCAACTGGCGCCCTGTCAGGTAGCGGCGAGATAGCGTCACCGCTGCCCGGACGGCCTCACCGGTAATGTGTACGCCATGATGTTCGGCATAGCGGGATTTAAGACCGCGCAGCATCAGGCAGGCCGTGTCATCATCGGGCTCATCAACCTTAACCATCTGGAAGCGGCGCTCCAGGGCAGCGTCACGTTCGAAATATTGCTTGTATTCACTCCAGGTAGTGGCCGCTATGGTACGCAATTCGCCACGCGCCAGCGCCGGTTTCAGCAGGTTAGCCGCATCTGCCCCGCCCGCCTGATTACCCGCCCCGATAATGGTGTGCGCTTCATCAATAAACAGCAGCACCGGCACCGGGGATTGCTGGACGGCGTCGATGATATTTTTCAGACGCTGTTCAAATTCACCCTTTACACCGGCGCCCGCCTGCAGCAAACCCAGATCCAGTGTCCTGACGATGACAGGCTTAAGACTTTCGGGCACATTCCCCTCGGCAATACGTAGCGCCAGGCCTTCAACCAGGGCCGTTTTGCCCACGCCTGGCTCACCCACCAGAATGGGGTTGTTCTTCCGGCGTCTTGAGAGAATGTCCACCATCTGGCGGATTTCGTTATCGCGGCCAAAGACCGGGTCAATCTTTCCTTCCCGGGCACGGGCGGTCACATCAACCGTAAAACGATTGAGAATGGACTCCACCTGTGAAACGGCAGGCTGCGCAATTCCACCCTCAGCATGCTTTTGGGCTTCATGTTGTAATGGCGGCGCCCGGCCAATAATGGAGGCATTGCCAGCCTGCTCGCTGAGCGCAACGTCATGCCGCTCATCCGACTGGGCTTCCAGTAAGGGGCGTAACCTCTCCAGCTGGCTGGTGGTCAGAGTCATCAAAGGCCAGAGGCCATCGCAGCGCGTCAGCTCTGACGTTTCAATCATGGCCGTAAGCAAATGTATGCTGCGGATCTGCTCATCTCCGACGAGCGTGGCGGCAAGCCATGCCTGTTTCAGCAGCGTCTGAAGGGACGCAGAGAGCTCTGGTCGGGTGCGAACTGAACGAGGCTGTACATCCAGCCAGCTCAGGAGTGACTGCCAGACGGCATCCATGTCCCATTCATAGCGGCGAGCGAGAACGGTCAGATCACCTTCTCCCTGCTCCAGCAACTTTAACAACCAGTGCTCTGGCGTAATTTCTGCATGTGCACGGGTCTGACATAAAGAAGCCGCCCCCTCCAGTGCTCTGGCGCAATAAGGGTTAAGTCGTCGTAGCAGGACTGCTGAATGATGTTCCATGTCGTTCCCTCTTGTTCAAGCACGCTACCGCCCCTGGCCGTCAACCGATGCCCATAAGGTTCATGCCGATAAATTGTGAGACTGCTCTGCAAAGCGTCCGTCTGACAGGCGCTGTGCGGAGCAAAACAAAAATGGCGGACAGAAAGGAGTCTGTCCGCCAGGGTCTTACGCCGTGGTACGTTCGTTCCAGGAATCGGAATGAATGATGTTGCCGTCTTTGTAGGTCCAGGTGATTTTTTCGTAGCGCAGCTCGATCTGCTCAAGGTGGTTATGCTTCTCGAAGGAGGCATCCTTGATGTCGTGCATTTTCGGTGCGACTTTCACCACCTTGACGTTTTCCAGTTTGGTGTTGAAATACTCAACTTCCTGACCGGCGTCGTTGATTTTGTACCACTTGAATTCAGCAGACTTCAGGGTCTGGCCGGTGGTCACCGCTTTGTACAGATACGGGCTGGAAGAGTCGATTTCTTTGGTAAACAGGAACGGCGTGTGAATACGGGTTCCAGTCAGTTTGCCAGTGTTGTTATCCGTCGGGATATACAGGGTGTGTTCCTGAGCAACAACTTCGATACTTCCTTCGCGATCTTTCACATCTACGGAACCTTTGATGTCAGCGCCGCCGTCGTCTTTCAGCCACAGATAAACTGGGATTGCCATGTTTACTTCTCCATTTCTTGAGTTGAAACGTCACGTACATCCTGTGACGCGTGCTTTGCGCCTGGCAGACGACAGGCGTCAGCCTGCGGTACCAGGCTGATCTCGACACGCCGGTTATGCGCGCGGCCATCAGGCGTATCGTTTGATGCAATCGGTCGGCTGTCACCGTAACCCTGCACGGCAAAGCAACTTTCCGGTACGTCTCCGGTATCACGCATCCAGTTACGGACGGCCTCCGCTCGTTGCAAAGACAGAGTCTGATTGAGTTGTATGCTGCCGGTATTGTCTGTGTGGCCGCTGACCACGATCAGCCAGCCTGGCTTGGCTTTGATCCCCACCAGTGCGTTGACGAGTATTTTGGTTGAGCCGTCTTTGAGTGCCGATTTGCCGGAATCAAACAGCGACATGCTGTCGAGTCGTACAATTTTCGCTACCGGTTTCGGTTTAGGGGCGGGGGGTGGTGTCCAGGTATCGATAGCCTGCTGCAAGGCCAGCCACAGGCGTTGCCCCGGGTAATAACCCAGGCTGTAACGTAAAGGCTCTCCCTGACGCTGCCAGCGTTCAAGCAGGAGCGCATCCTGTTTCAGCGCGGCCAGTGATTCCGCTTTAGGCCGGTAATGATCCATGGGAATGGCGTTCCAGCGCTGTAAATCGGCACTGACATGACGGATAAGGTAACGATTATTGAGCGCGGAGATGCCCAACGCCGTCAGAATGCACAGCCACATCAGCAGAACCAGACGACGGGTACGCTGGCCCCCCTGTACCATCGACGCAAACGGTGCCAGAAGGGGCAGAACCGCATCCGGGAAAAAAACTGTCGGGATTGAATGCCCGGGGTCTCGGGAAAACTGTAAACAGGTGCGGGAATAGAGCCAGTCGGACCAGACGGACTGAGTCTCAGGATTGACTACACCCAGGCGCATTGCAACGGAAAATGCGCGTACAGGTGGCGTAAACCGATCAGGTTTCTCCAGCTCATTTGTCAACGTATTACGGATAAAGGAGAATGCCTGACTAACCGCCGGCAGCGCCAGGATATTGTCTTCCGCCTGCTGCCAGTCAATGAACGCCTGCGGTGAATCATTAACCGGACACACAATCGACTTGTCACCCCGAACGATTATCCACGGCGTTTCAGGCCCGGAAAATTCGGCACTCAACACAACCGGCAGTGTGAAACCCGTCAGGGATTTAATCTGTTTACATTGCTGGCGGAGCGTTTTCAGCGCGGAACGAAGAACGGCCTCATCCTGATGATGGTCTGGCAGGCAGCGGTACATCACCGAGAGCTGACCGACCTGGCGCGGGAACTGCGTCTGTATGCTGCGGACAACGTCAGTTAACCGGCTGACGTCATCGGTCCGTAGCCACCATCCCTGCGCTGTTTTACGCAGAGGGCTTCCCTGAAACAGCGCATCCAGCATGTCACCACACACCAGTACAACGGGGACATGGGTGTCGAGTAATGGCAGTTCAGCAGCCGGGAGGGTCGCGTCGGATGCTTGCTCCTCACGCCGACAGCTTTTAAAAACATACCAGCCTGCCAGAAGGAGAATCAGCAGAGTGGTCAGGCCTTTAAAAACGTTACCTGTCGGGATGAAATACCACAGCAACCACAGCAACGTGGCAACGGCTGCTAAAGTGTGTAGGGCTACCGGAATGATGACTGATCTACGCATTAGCCATGCAGCTCCGGTATTTGTGCTGACAACAGAGCCTGAAGCCACAGATGGCCCCCCCACCAAATACCCCCGGTAAGAATGACGGCTAGCGCTATCCAGAACCAGACTGAGCGCATCAGGCTCCAGCGATGTTTCCCCGGCCGGTGAACAACCAGAGACAGGCCTGCATCAGGCGGAGAAACCCGCTCGGAAAGGGCTTTCACTACCTCATCCCGCTGCGACTGGCTGACCGCCTTCAGGCTGTATAATCCTTGAAAGCCCAGCGCTATCACACGGTGATAGCAGGTTAAAACTGCCGGGTTCGGTGAGGGCTGACGCAGAACCTCGGCAATGCAATCCCATAACGCTTCACCTGCCCGAAGTGAGCCAAAAAAACGGGCCTGAAGCGGAGCTTTACGCCAGGCCATTTGGCCTTCATCAACTTTCGGCTCCTCTCCTTCTTCGCTTTTTCCGGGCTTACGGCTCATCACCGTTTCGTCCAGCAAGGCACATTGCGCGTAGGAAATATGCTCCACGCTGGCGTCGTCATAACCGGCACGCTCCAGCGCTTCCCGCACACTTTCCACCTGTTTAACGCATTTGTTGTAAAGCGCAGGGCCATTAAGCGTGACGGCGCCTTTTTTAAGCATGGTGACGGTGAGCCAGGTCTCCGTCATCAGTTGGTCGATATCGATATCCTGTCTCATGAGCGCAATACCGCAAACAGTTCAAGTTCCAGAGCGCCAAGTAACTCAGGCACATAGAACATACATACCCCCTGCTCCTGCATTTCATGCGCAGCAGGGCTTTCCATATCAAGTGCGAAGTACTGGTTTTCCATGCGTACAGGCAACGCAGCCGGGACCCTGCTCACAGGGATCAAAGGGATCCCCTTGAGCGCCGCACCATAGATCTCGCTGACATCATCAGGAGATCCCGCCTGACAGAGCGCAGGGAATTTCTCGGCAACCTGCCAGGCCGAGATATCCGAGCGCACAGAGAGATAGAGGTCGGCCTCTTCACGCAGACGGATATCGTGAAGGTTGGCCTTCCAGGTCTGTCCATCCGGGCGGGACATTTCCAGAGCAATAACCCGGGATGGCAGACTGGCCTCCAGCAAACCCGTTATCAGATCAAACAGCGGAGGAAACGTATTACCCGGTTCCTCGTGGTCATAAGCCGGTATGGCGTCAAGATCATGGTCCAGGGAAAAGGTCAGCATACTGCCTGCCAGACGAGCGAGCTCCGCCCACACCTGTTCAGGTGGACGGCCAGGAAAACGTTCGTATTCCGTCAGCACCCTGGCGTGAGAATTCAGTGCATTCAGCAACCAGAAAAGAGAAACATCGGCGACGGCAAAATCGGCGAGCCTTTCGTTGCTTTCACGACGCATCGTCATCAGACGCTGGCGTCGAGATCGTAACTGGCGATTGAGCAACACCAGACGTTCGCGAAGGACCGGGTTTGCCCCAAATGACGCCACTGGAGGAATAAAAGACGGATCCTGTCGCCACGCATTTTGCCCATCCCGGATCAGCCTTGCTACCGGGCACACTTTCCATGAATCATTGCTTTCATGGGCAAACCGGATGGTGAAATTAAATCGGGCAACTGCCATGGATTCGTCTTCAGAGCCAAAGGCATCCTGTAACGTCACCCACTCTTCACGATAGCGAAGCGGCCGGTCTGAATTGACGCCTTCCTGTTCAACGTTGCTCACACCTGGCTGCATGTGAGGCAGGGCGATGACGACGGTTACCGCATCAAGACCTGCCAATTGGCTGGCATCTAACTCACGCGGCGCCGGAGGCAGATCGCTCCTTTGCGCATCAATAAGAGTTCCATCTTCCAGCCAGAGGCGTAACTGCGTAATCTGGATCAGCCCGGACGAAAGAAGACTGTCATTAAACTCAATCTTTTCCACACCCCAGGGGAATGGGGATGCCAGCGCTAATGCGCCGGCAGTGCGAAAAGACTCCCATTCAGCCTGCTGCTGGAACTGTTGAGGAGACAGTAAAGCCCCCTCATTCCACAGTGGACGATAAATTTTCATCCCTGATTTCCCTCGCCTTACGATTTGGCTTTCGGCATCTGAGAAACCAGCGACAGGTTGACGTCCATCCCTTCCACCTGGAAGTGCGGCACCGCGAACAGCTTCACGCGGAAGAAGCCCGGGTTGTCCTCAATGTCTTCCACCACCACCTTCGCGTCGCACAGCGGGTGAGAGGCCTGCAGCTCGTCGCCCGGGTCGGTCATTTCGGTGACCAACCCACGCACCCAGGTGTTGAGCTCCAGTTCCAGCAGACGACGATCCTTGGTGGTGCCGATGTTTTCACGCTGGATAAGCTTCAGGTAGTGCGCAATGCGCGACAGCAGGAAGATGTACGGTAGGCGCGCGTTGATCCGGCTGTTGGCGGTGGCGTCGGCGGTGTCGTACCGCGCCGGTTTCTGGGCGGAGTTCGCCGAGAAGAAGCAGGCGTAGTCGCGATTCTTGTAGAACGACAGCGGGATAAAACCGAGGCCGGCAAACTCAAACTCGCGGGTTTCCGGGATCATCACCTCGGATGGGATCTTCACCTGGTTGCCGGTACCCAGATCATAAAGATGGATCGGCAGATCTTTCACCGCCCCGCCCGCCTGCGGGCCGCGGATCTGCACGCACCAGCCGTTATTGATAAAGCTTTTCACCATGTTGGCGGCGAAGGAGAACGACGCGCTGGTCCACAGGTATTTCTCGTGATCCGGACCTTTCACCTGCTCGACGTAGTTAAAGCTGCGCACCGGCACGGTGTCCGGACCATACGGCAGGCGGCCCAGCACGCGCGGCATTACCAGGCCGATATAGCGCGCATCGTCAGTATCGCGGAAGGATTTCCACTTGATGTACTCGGCGCGGTCGAAGTAGTTGCCGATATCCTTGATCGCGGCGACCTCTTCCATGGAATCTTTCAGGAAGAAAGCCGGGCCGACGGCGCCGATAAACGGCATATGCGCCGCGGCTGAGACGTTAGATATGTTACGCAGCAGCGCCATGTCCTGCGGGCTAGCGTCGAACTCGTAAGCGGAGATCACCGATCCAATGGGCTCGCCGCCAGGGGTGTCGTACTCCGCGGTGTAGGTATGCCAGTAGAGGCCGCTCTGGATCAGCTCCGGCGCGTCTTCGAAGTCCTGGCGTAGATCGTCTTTCGATACGTCCAGAATTTCGGTTTTCACGTTCTGACTATAGTCGGTGCTGTCCACCAGTTGCTTCAAGCCGCGCCACAGGGACTCCACTTTCTGGAACGCTTCGTGGTGCATGATCGCATCCAGCTGGCAGCTAATCTGGTAATCCAGCTCCGCGATATGGTGATCGATCAGGGTCTTATCGAGCTTCTCCACCGGCTGGCCGGCCTTGCGGATGCAGTCCATAAACACCTGCATCGCCGCCGTCAGACGCTCGCCCGCCGGGGCGTCAGACAGTGCGGCATCGTCCAGAAAGTCGTTAATATCCCCCAGGCGGGATGCCGGGGTCAGGTTGATTTTTTCAAACAGGGAGGCGTACACGCCCTCTTTTTCCAGTACAGCAGTCTGCCCCTGCGCGGAGGCGGTTTCAGTATTTACAGACATCAGCATATTCCCGGTTAATCCATTAAATAACACACGCCGTTTATTTCGGGGCCAGTGCGCTCATTTCATCGCGTAATTCCTGAGACAGCGCCGGGTCTTTCAAAATCTTTTCGAGCTCTTTTCGGAAAGTGGCGTTATCAAGAAGGTTGGATTTGAGGTCGCGCAATAAATTACGCATCGCCAGCATGGCGCGAAGCTGCGGGATTTGACGGGCAACCTGCTCAGGCTCGAAGTCTTTCATATCGGCGAAGTTCAGCTTAATGCTTTCCTCCGTGCCTTCTCCGGCCAGGGTATTCTGCACGGTCAGGTTTATTTCTGGATTGAATTCCGCAAGGACGCTGTTGAAGTTATTTTTATTGATGTTGATTTTTTCTCTTTCAGATAATGGCCGGTCCTCTTTACCATTACTGAAATCACCGAGGGTGAGAAGCTTTAGCGGTAACTCGACTTTCTTCTGTACCCCCCCTGTATGCAGAGCCAGCTTTAAATTAATGCGTGCCTTTGGCACTTCATTCTGGAAACTATCAGCCATAGCGGTCCCTTCCCTTGAGGAATATTTGTTAAAATAACGACGTTTGATGACAAAACCATAGTAGAGCAAAGCATCAGAAAATATCAACCTGTCAGTTCTAAAGTTCAATACAAGACTTTCCTTAAGCATTTTAATCCAAATATAAAAAATCAAAAGCATCAGACGAATAAAGCCAATATGAAATACCAACCATTTACTTACAATAAGGGCAGGATTTACGCCTGCCTAATGAATAAATAATGAATTTACATCTCAACAAACCTATTTAGTTGATAAGAATCAATATAGAACGGTAATAATGATTATTTCCAGTATTGAGAAGATGGCTGATAACAGAAAGAAAAATAGAATTATTTTTACCGTTCACAAACTGTTCATGAGTCCTGAGCCGAAATTAATATAACCATAGCAAATGACAGACAGGATTAGTATAAAAGTTACAAATAATTTTTCTCAGATGTCCTCTTTTGATTATTAAACCTGACGGGACCTTAATGATCAGTAAGTGCAATGAAATATTGGCATTTCATTCAGCCGGTATATTTAAATACGGCAGACAATAATGCTCATCGCCCATTAGTCCCTTCCCGCCGCCTGATTACTGGCGCCAGGTAACGTGAGTTTACTGGCTAAACGCCCAAGTAGCAGAGGTTGCCAGCGCCCTTCGAAAGCAGCGCGCCCACTTCCCGCCAGCCAGGTCGCAAAGGATTGCAGCTGCGGATTCATTGTTTTGTTGTCCTGAGCCGAGTTGCGGTTCGCATTCCCTCTCCCGCCAGGCTATATCTTAGACACATTAATTCATACAGGAGTGAATATGATGGGCAAAAAGATTCTGATGCTGGTGGGCGATTACGCCGAAGATTACGAGACCATGGTGCCGTTCCAGGCACTACAAATGATTGGACATCAGGTTGATGCTGTCTGTCCTGACAAATCCAAAGGCGACTACATTATAACCGCCATCCATGACTTTGACGGCGCCCAGACCTACAGCGAGAAACCCGGCCATCGCTTTGTTCTCAACGCCGATTTCACAAGCGTGAAAGAGGCGGATTATGACGCGCTGTTGATCCCCGGCGGGCGGGCGCCAGAATATCTGCGCCTGAATGCGGAAGTCCTTAAACTGGTGCAAGCGTTTGACGCGGCGCGTAAACCGATTGCCGCCGTTTGCCATGGCCCTCAGCTATTGGCCGCGGCAGGCATATTAAAAGGCCGCACCTGCAGCGCCTATCCGGCCTGTGCACCGGAAGTGCGGCTCAGCGGCGGACATTTTGCCGACATTGGTATCGATCAGGCGCATATTGACGGCAATCTGGTTACCGCCCCCGCCTGGCCCGCCCATCCGCAATGGCTGGCGAAATTTGCCGAATTGCTGCGGTAGAAAAACAACCGGATAACAGCCTCCATGAAGACCGTCTGAAGGAGGCGCTGGCGCTAAAATCGCGCCAGCTCCGGGCTAAATACCAGGACCCATCAGTGCTTCACGATATACATTGTGCGGCTATAGGCCACGTCCTCCGGATTGGCTATCGGATACCCTTTCAGCCACGGTTTAATCAGACGCCCGTTGGTGTACTGATATATCGGCGCGATGGGCGCTTTCGCCATAATGATTTTTTCCGCCGCGTTGTAATCGTCATTGCGCGCTTTTTCCGACGTTTCCAGCGCCGCCTGGGTCAGAATTTTGTCGTAGGCCGGATCGTTGAAACGGGAGATATTGCCGCTATGGGTTGAGGTCAGCAGCGACAGAAACGTCGACGGCTCGTTGTAATCCCCCACCCACGAGGCGCGGATCACATCGAAATTGCCGGTATTGCGGCTATCGATATAGGTTTTCCACTCCTGGTTTTGTAGCTTCACGTCGACGCCCAGATTTTTCTTCCACATTGACGCCACCGCGATCGCGATCTTCTGGTGGTTCTCCGAGGTATTGTACAGCAGCGTCAGCTTCAGCGGACGGTTTGGACCGTAGCCCGCCGCCTGCAGCAGCGCTTTCGCCTGGGCATTCAGTTCGGCCTGGCTCATGCTTTCGATTTGCGTCGGCTGCGGAGTAAAGCCTGCGGTCACGTCCGGAGTAAAGCGCCAGGCCGGTTTCTCGCCGGTACCCAGAATTTTCTCCGCCATCAGACGACGATCGATAGTCATGCTGAGCGCCAGGCGGACGCGCTCATCGGCGGTTGGCCCTTTCTGAGTGTTAAAGGCGTAATAATAAGTTCCCAGCTGCGGCGGAGTATAAACCTGCCCCGGAATATCCTTCAGCAGCTTCTGATACAGATTTTTCGGGAACGACTCGGTGATATCGATATCGCCGGCCAGATAACGTTTGGTGGCCGCTGACTCCTGGTTAATGGGCGTAAATGTGACCTGCTGGATCACCGTTTTGCCGTTATCCCAGTAGTGCGTATTGGGGACCACCACCAGCTTTTCATTCACTACGCGATCTTTTAAGACATACGCGCCGTTGCCAACCAGGCTTCCCGGACGCGTCCAGTTGTCGCCGCTCTCCACGTTAGCCTTCTGCACCGGATAGAAAGCAAAGCTGGCCGTCAGATTACTGAACCACGGCAGCGGTTTATCCAGCTGCACGCGCAAGGTACGCGCGTCCACGGCGGTGACGCCGAGGGTGTCCGGCGCGGCTTTACCATCAATAATATTTTGCGCATTGGCGATTCCGGCCAGCGCAGCAAACCAGGCAAACGGGGACGTGGTTTTAGGATCAACCAGCCGCCGCCAGCTATAAACAAAATCCTCTGCCGTTACCGGCGTGCCGTCGGACCAGCGGGCGTTATCGCGCAGGGTAAATGTCCAGACGCGATTATCATTGCTCTGCCAGCGAGTCGCCACGCCCGGGATCAGGTTGCCTTTCTCGTCCTGATTGACTAAACCTTCAAAAAGATCGCGGATAACCTGAATTTCAGGCAGACCGACGGCTTTCGCGGGATCTAAGGAGGCGGGCTCGTCTTTAATGTGCCGCACCAGCACCTGGTTTTCGGCTAAAACGGTGCCCGGCGGGACATCAGCTGCCCAGGCAAGAGAAGAGACGCTGGCTAACCACAGCGCGCCGCATGTCAATGTGACAGGATACTTCATAAGATCCCCTTTAAAATAAAAAAACCAGAGCTGGCAGTGCGATAATTATTTGTTTCATCACCTGAAATTGCAAACGGCTTGTGAAAGAAAGTTGACGTCTATGCTGATTTCACTATCGCTGGAAACTATTTGATTCCGGGACGGTTTTACACAACACTGCTGAAAAATAATCGGATAACAGGATGCCCTATGCCCGTTTCTCGTCCGCGCCCCCAGCGCGGTGATTTTCCGCCAGGAACACAACGCTACGGCCAGTCTCACCTTGGCGCGCCGCTGCTGTGGTTCCCGGCGCCGCTGGCCGATAGCCGCAGCGGCCTGATTCTTGCCGGAACCCACGGCGATGAAGGTTCATCCATAGTCACGCTTTCCTGCGCGCTACGTACGCTCAAACCCGAGCTGCGCCGCCATCACGTGGTGCTGGCGGTCAACCCGGACGGCTGCCAGTTGGGGCTGCGCGCCAACGCGCGCGGCATCGACCTGAACCGGAATTTTCCGGCGGCGAACTGGAAAGAAGGCGAAACGGTTTATCGCTGGAACAGCGCGGCGGAGCAGCGCGATGTAGTCCTGCTCACCGGCGAAAAACCCGGTTCAGAACCGGAAACCCAGGCGCTGTGCCAGCTGATCCACCAGATCCACCCCGCGTGGGTGGTCTCGTTTCACGATCCGCTGGCCTGTATTGAAGACCCCGGCCACAGCGAACTGGGCCAGTGGCTAGCCGATGCGTTTAGCCTGCCGCTGGTGGGCAGCGTCGGCTATGAAACGCCCGGCTCCTTTGGCAGCTGGTGCGCGGATATCGGCCTGCCCTGCATTACCGCCGAATTCCCGCCGATATCCGCCGACAAAGCGACGGATAAATACCTGGCGGCCATGACGGACCTGCTGCACTGGCGCTCTCAAAGATGAAGCACGCCGGTGCTGAAATGCAGCGCCGGTTCGACGTCCACCGCCAGCCAGGTCGGGCCATCGAGGTCGGCAAAACGGGCAAGCGGCGCCAGCGGCAGCGCCGCGCTGATGGCTCTTGAGGTACACAGCATGCAGCCCAGCATCCGCGCAAATCCCAGGCGCTCCGCCTCCTGCGCCAACAGCAGCGCTTCGGTCAGGCCGCCAGTCTTATCAAGCTTGATATTGACCATCTCATAGCGGCCGCGCAGCGCCGCCAGGCTGTCGCGAGTATGGCAACTCTCATCGGCGCAAATGGGCAGCGGGTGGATAAAATTATCCAGCGCCTCATCGGCCCCAGCCGGGAGCGGCTGTTCCAGCATCGCCACGCCGATATCCGCCAGCAGCTGGCAGCGCTCGGCCAGGCCATCGCCGCGCCAGGCTTCGTTAGCATCCACGATGAGCGTGGCCTGCGGAACCGCCTCGCGAATGGCAATCAACCGCTCGCTGATCAGATGGTCGTCGAGCTTCACTTTCAGCAACGTGGCCCCTTTCTCCCACAGCGCCGCAGCGCTGGCCGCCATCTGCTCCGGCGTGCCGATAACCACCGTCTGCGCCGTGACCATCCGCACCGGCAGGGCCACGCCTAAAAGCTGCGCGATGCTCTTACCCGCGCTGCGCGCCTGCCAGTCCCAGAGCGCGCAGTCCACGGCATTACGCGCGGCTCCTGGCGGCAGCAGGCGCTGGATCTCCTCACGGGAGACGCCGCGCTCAATCTGTTCGCCAATCGCCATAATCTGCGCCATCACCGAAGCAATACTCTCCCCGTAACGAGGATAGGGCGTGCACTCACCTGTGCCCTTGACGCCATTCTCTTCAATTTCCACCACCACGACTTTTGCCTCGCTGCGGCTGCCGCGGGCGATCACAAACGGGGTATGTAGCGGCCAGGCTTCTTCATAGACTCGCAGATTTCGCATTCCCTGAACCTCGCAGGTAAGTATTAAAAGGATTTGCCGTGCCGATGACGGATGTCATACACTAGCCGCGACGTTAACTATATGTAAACAGGAAGATAACCATGTCACAAACCGTGCATTTCCAGGGCAACCCCGTTTCTGTTCAAGGCACCATTCCGCAGGCAGGCGCTAAAGCGCAGCCGTTTACGCTGGTGGCCAAAGATCTCTCTGACGTCGCGCTGAGCCAGTTCGCAGGCTCCCGTAAAGTGCTGAACATTTTCCCAAGCATCGATACCGGCGTTTGCGCGGCATCGGTACGTAAATTTAACCAGCTGGCGTCTGAACTGAACAACACCGTGGTGCTGTGCATTTCCGCTGACCTGCCGTTCGCGCAGTCTCGCTTCTGCGGCGCGGAAGGCCTGAACAACGTTGTCACTCTGTCTACCCTGCGCGGCGCGCAGTTCCTGGCCGACTACGGCGTCGCTATCTCCGCGGGCCCGCTGGCCGGCCTGGCGGCGCGCGCTGTGGTCGTGATTGATGAAAACGACCAGGTTGTTTACAGCCAACTGGTGAATGAAATCACCGAAGAGCCGGACTACGACGCCGCCCTGGCCGCGCTGAAAGCGTAATAACGCCGCCAGGCCACGTAAGCCCTCGTTAACCGGGGGCTTTTTTATTCCCGCGCCGCATAGCGGGAGATAAAGCGCGCAATCGCCGGCCCGGTCAGTAAGATGGTGAACAGGCGCAGCGTCTGCATCGCCATAATAAACGACATATCCGCCCGCGTACCGGCGGCGATAATCGCCACCGTGTCCAGCCCGCCCGGACTGGTCGCCAGGTAGGCGGTCATAAAGTCCAGCGGCAAAACCTGCGTCAGCCCAAAAGCCATCAGCGCGCACAGCAGGATCAGACCAATAATCGATGCGAGGATCTGCGGCAGGGTTTTGAGCGCCAGCAGGAAAATCTGTTTATTAAACTTTAGACCAACGCTCCAGCCAACGGCGGCATAAGCCAGCGCCAGCAGCCACTCGGGAAGTTCAAGCTGCAGCCAACCTTCCCCCTGCGCCAGCGCCCCGATCAGCATTGGAAAGAGCATCGCGCCGGATGGAAAGCGCAGCCGTAGCCCCAACCACCCCGCTACCGCCGTCAGCAGCAGCGTGAGCGGTAACTGCCAGCTCACCGGAGGAAACCAGGCGACCTGCTGAGTCATCTCCTGCGCTTCACCGCCGAGCGCGACGCGAACGACCAGCGCCGCGGCCCCCGCAACAAACAGCACCCGCAGATACTGCATCAGCGCCACCAGCCGGACATCGGCGCCGTACTCCTGGGCCATAATCACCATCGCCGAGGCGCCGCCCGGCGAGCTCCCCCACGCCCCGGTGGCGCCGGGCAGGTCGCTGTAGCGCACCAGCAGCCATCCCGCCAGCGCGCTGATAGCGAGTGTAGAAAAGAGAATCAACAGCACCAGCGCCCAGTTCGCCAGCAGAACGCCGAAAATGGATGGCGTCAGGCTGCGGGCGATCATGCAGCCGATAATCGCCTGGGCGGCAATAAAAAAGGGACGGGGTACGCGAATTTCCGCGCCGCGCAGGCTGAGGATGATTCCGGCAATCATCGGCCCCAGCAGCAGCGCGGCGGGAAGGTGAAACCAGAACAATACAAAAGAGAGCGCGCTGGAGAGTACCAGCAGTTTCATCCATTGAAAAAAATCACTACGCCAGATCCGCATGCGTATTCCTGCCAAAAAGAGGGTAAAGACGAAGTATATACAGAATCATTCTACACCTGGACCCCGCCCTTTTCTGGAAATACCAACCGCCTGCCCGGGCAGACGGTTGGTGAGCATTACTCGTCGCCTTTTTTCTGGCTCAGGCCATATTCGCGCAGCTTATTGGCGATCGCGGTGTGCGAGACGCCAAGACGCTTGGCCAGTTTACGCGTGCTGGGGAAGCTGCGATAAAGCTGGGTGAGCACCGAGCGTTCGAAACGGCGGGTAATATCATCCAGAGACCCCTCCATCGCTTCTTCGCCAACCGCCAGCGACGAGACGTCGTGATCCGGCAGCAGGATATCCTGAGGACGCAGCTCAAACCCGTCCAGCTGAGTCAGCGCGCGATAGATCGCGTTTTTCAGCTGACGCACGTTGCCCGGCCAGCTGTAGCGCGTCAGCACGCTATTTAAATCGGCTGAGAGTTTCGGCCGCGGAATGCCCTGCTCATCGGCAAAGCGCGCCACGAACAGTTCGGTCAGCGGCATGATGTCCTGCGGGCAGTCGCGCAGCGGCGGCAGATACAGCGTCAGCACGTTCAGGCGATAATAGAGGTCTTCGCGGAACAGCCCCTTTTGCACCAGCTCCACCAGGTTTTTCTGGGTCGCGCAGATCACCCGCACATCAACGTGGACCTCATGATCTTCACCGACGCGGCGGAAGGTGCCGTCGTTGAGGAAGCGCAGCAGTTTGGTCTGCATGCGCGGCGACATTTCGCCAATTTCATCCAGCAAAACCGAGCCGCCGTTAGCTTGCTCGAAGAAGCCCTTTTTCCCCTGGATGGCGTCGCCGAACAGCTCGCTTTCCACCGCGTCTTCCGGGATGGAGCCGCAGTTCAGCGCCAGATAAGGTTTCCCTGCGCGCGGACTCGCCAGGTGGCAGGCGTGGGCCAGCAAATCTTTCCCTGTGCCGGTATCCCCGACGATTAGCAGCGGCGCGCTGAGCATGGCCAGCTTGCGGGCCTGCTCGACGACATGGCGCATTTTCGGACCAACGGCGAGGATCTGGCTAAAGGCGCTGGTATCCTGAATAGTCATGGTTTGCAGCTGGCGCCCCATGCGGACCGTCGAACGCAGCATCGCTACCGCGCCGGTTAGCACCTTCTCGCCGTGCTCGCCTTCCAGGTAGACCGGGGTGATCTCCAGCAGAAAGTTCTGCCCGTTGACCACCACGTGTTCCGCATGCGACTCCTGAGGATCGTTTTCCAGCCAGCGCTGGACGTTAAAATCGGTAATCAGCTGCGCGACCGGATGGCTGCGCAGCTTATCCTGACTCTGGCCAAACAGCTGGCAGCTGGCCGGGTTAGCCAGTTCGACTTTTCCTTTGGTATCCAGAGACAGCACCGGTTCCGGCATCGCCACCAGCAGCGCGCTGAGCGCCAGGTGCTCCCGCTCTGACGGCATCCACGCCACGGTGCGCACGTCGGTGACGCCGGCGATACGACGAATTTCCGCCATCAGGCTGCTGAAGCTAGCGAACTCCAGCTCGGCGAAATTGAGATAAATTCGGCCAATAGGGTCAATGTCGATACCCCGCAGGTCGATACCGCGCAGCACCAGTAAATCGAGTAATTCACGAGTCAGACCAAGACGGTCTTCACAAAAGACTTCAAGACGCATAGGAGTTTTCACCCTAAAGAGGCCAATGACGGATGAATAATAGGACAGTTATGTGCTGGCGTGAAGCCAGCTGTCAACAATTATTGACAGTATGGCGGAAAAATGGCCTTTCTGCCGTAAAGTTATGCGCTACAGGGAGAATTCCCGGCTTGCGGCGCGAACGCCTTAGCCGGGCTACCAACTTATCAGGGCAACCGGCCGTAGCCCGGCTAAGCGTAGCGCGAGCCGGGAATGCCCAAAAACGCTATTTCTCCGGCGCGTTTTTGCTCTTCTGTAGGGTATCTTTTAGCTGACCGATCAGCTCGCGACGAAAATCCCCCAGCCGCGGTTTATCGTCGGCGATCCACGGCAGCGGGCGGCAGAGTTCCATCGCCTTAATACCCAGCCGCGCGGTCAGCAGCCCGGCGCCAATCCCCTGCGCCGCGCGCGCCGATAGCCTGGCCGCCAGATCCTGCGACATCCAGTCCATCCCGACTTCCCGCACCAGCTCGCTGGCGCCGGCAAAAGCGATATTCAGCAGCACCAGACGGAACAGGCGCAGGCGGCTGTAGTAGCCCAGCTCAATACCGTAGAGGGTGGCGATGCGGTTGATCAGCCGTAAATTGCGCCAGGCGATAAACGCCATATCCACCAGCGCCAGCGGACTGACGGCGATCATCAGCGTCGACTCCGCCGCCGAACGGCTGATTTCACGCCGCGCCTGCGCATCCAGTACTGGCTGTACGATCTGCGCGTACAGGCTCACCACTTCACGATCGTTCTGCGTTTCGTGGATTGCCGCATACCAGCGCTGCAGGGCCGGGTGGGATTGATCGAGCCCCGCCTGCAGGGCCAGCTTCTCGCAAAAGGCGCGCCCTTTGCCGACCGCATGGCTGTGCATCAGATCCCGCGCCTCATCGCGCTCGTGGGCACGCTGGCGTAGCCGCCACAGCCGGCGCCACTCGGTGGCCACCGAACCGACGCCCGCGCCGACGATCAAGGCGCCGGCAGCGCAGCCGCCGAGGGCGATCCAGTCCTGCGTTTGCCAGGCGGTCATCGTCCACTGCACGCCCTGCGCCACCACGCTGACGCCAAAGATAGCCAGCCCGGCGCTAACCATTTTTCGCCACAGGCTGCGCTTAGGCCGCAGCGCAGACTCCACTACCGCTTCCGCCGCGCCCTCTTCATCTTGCAGAACGTCAAGCCGCGCGGGAGCGAATTTCGCCGCGTCGGCGCCGTCAAACGCGCGCGCGGACTTGAGAATTTGCGCCTTTTCCTCCTCCAGCGGGCCGTCGAAATCGATACGCGGTTTTAAGGGTTCGGTCATCGCAATTTATCTCCGATCAAAAATTCCAGCGCCGCATCGAGGCGAATATGCGGCAGCGGTTTATCAACGTCCATCACCTGAGGGCGGAAGTTTTCAAACTGAAAACCCTGCTGTTCCCAGAAGGCCTGGCCCGGCAGACGGGCGGGCACCTCGCCGGGGTAGACGGTCAGCGGCTGGCCGTCGCTCAGCCTGTGGCCTCGCAGCGCAGGGATCTTTTCGCCGTTCACCTCAATAAGCCCGCTCTGCGTCGCCTGAATCGACGCCAGCCCCAGGCAATCCATACTGATGCCTTCAAACGCTGCGTTCTGCCAGGCGTCCTGTATCAGTTGCTGCAGCAGCGACACCATATTGCTGTGCTGATCGACGGTCACGTGATCGGCTTTAGTCGCGGCGAACAGCAGCTTATCGATAACCGGTGAGAACAGGCGACGAAACAGCGTGCGCTGGCCATAGTGAAAACTTTGCATCAGCTGCGTCAGCGCCAGGCGCATATCGTTAAACGCCTGCGGCCCGCTGTTCAACGGCTGCAGGCAGTCCACCAGCACGATTTGCCGATCGAAGCGCAGGAAATGATCTTTATAGAAGCCCTTTACCACTTTCTCGCAGTAGTATTTAAAACGCTCGCGCAGCATTCCGGCATTGGTCTGTTTGTCCGCCTGCGCCAGCTTAGCCTCACCGGCGGCATCCACATCCGGCCAGGGAAAGAACTGCAGCGCCGGGGCGCCGGCCATTTCACCGGGCAGCACAAAGCGCCCTGGCTGAATAAAGTGCATCCCTTCGCGCTTACAGGTGTGCAGATAGTCGGTCCACGCCGCGGCGATCTCCGCCAGACGGGTTTCATCGGCGGGCGCCAGCGGATCCAGACCTTCGCATAGCTGTCGCCATCGCGCCGACCACTCCGCCCTCTGCCCCTGCAGTAGTCCGGTCATCTGCCGTGACCAGGTCAGATAGTCCTGGGCCAGCATCGGCAGATCCAGCAGCCACTCGCCGGGATAATCGACAATCTCCAGATACAGAGTTGAGGTCTCTTTAAAATGGCGCAGCAGCGAATCGTTAGAGCGATAGCGCAGAGCAAGGCGGATTTCGCTGACGCCGCGGGTGGGCGTCGGCCAGACCGGCGGCTGACCGTAGAGCTGGGCCAGCCCTTCATCATAGGTGAAGCGCGGAATACCAAAATCCCGCTGCGGTACGCGCTTGACGCCCAGCAGGCGCTCTTCTCTGGCCGCGCTAAGCAGCGGTAGCCGCGCGCCGGCGTGAATATTCAGCAGTTGATTGACCAGCGCGGTGATAAAGGCGGTCTTGCCGCTGCGGCTAAGGCCGGTGACGGCCAGACGAAGATGCCGATCAACCCCACGATTGATCAGCGCGTTAAATTCTGTTTTGAGTCGCTTCATCGCCATCCTGTTGAGCCTGAAGAACGAGGGAAATAGACATGAGGGCTAAAGAGATAATTATCAATAGATTGCATTAGCCCCGCTGCGACGGGGCCAACGATTATTTGCTGGCGCTTTTCGGCCTGGCTATCTCACTGAGGCCGCCGGCGTTAACCACCTGCGTGTAGCCCATTTCGCTCAGCAGCTGCTGAGCCTGGCCCGATTGCCGGCCAATGTTGCAATAAACGTGAATGGTATCGTTTTTATCCGGTATTTCCGCCGCAATCCGCGTTTTTAAATCCGCCAGCGGGATATTCACCGCCCCGACGACGTGCTCTTTTTGATACTGCTGCGGGACGCGGACATCGATCCAGTGCTCTGCCGCGAAGGCGGGTAAGGCCATCGCCAGCGCTAAACCCAGAAGGAGTTTTCGCATGTTATCATCCTGATAGTGTGAGTGTTTAGGCACTCATAACATACGCCATCCGCGACGTTTAGAAAACCGCTGCGCCGCCCGGCTGAGCATGGGTTCCAGAACAAGCATCAGCAGCATTTTCAGCGGCCGACGCGCGACGGATTTTACCGCCCAGCCAGTGACGCCCGCCGGGCCGTAGCGCAGCGCGGTGAGCAGCACCAGTTTGCCTGCGATTTTCAGACCCGGTTTGACTTTTTGTCCGGCCTGCTGCCATTTCATGTTCATCATTAACCTCAACTTTCAGTTATAGCTGGCGGAAACGACTGCGCAGCGAAAAGGTATCAGAGGTGACGTAGCGCTCCATTTCGCGCAGACGACGCTCCCCCGCTGCCAGTTCCTTATCCGCGGCGGCCAACAGCTCTCCGCTGCTCGGCGTTTTTTCACCATACAGCTCGCTTTCCGGCATCGGATCCAGCGCAAACGAGAGAATGATGTAGGCCACCACCACAAACAGGAACAGGCCAAAAATCATTGCCAGTACGGTAATCAGGCGCACCAGCTTTACCGGCACGTCCAGATACTGCGCAATACCGGCGCAAACCCCTTTCACCATGCCCTGCTGCGGAATGCGCCACAGTTTTTTACTCAGATCCAGTCCGCCCATTATTTCTCTCTCCAGTTCGGGTGCTCAGCGTCAAGAATCGCCTCCAGCGCCTGAATACGCTCGCGCATGCGCTTCGCGTCATCGGTCAGCTGCAGCAGACGCTGCTGTTCATTCTGCGATAGGCTGCCGCTGGCGGTACGGTTGTTGTAATGCAGCCAGAGCCAGACCGGCAACACAAACAGCACAAACAACGTCAATGGGATGGCGAGAAAAAGCATGCTCATATGAACTCCTTGCAGATGGCGGCGGCACGTCTTGGTGCCGCCCGAATACGATTACTGATTATTTTGATTCATTTTGGCTTTTAACGCCGCCAGCTGCTCGCTGATTTCATCGTCCGCTTTCAGATCGGCGAACTGCTGATCCAACGACTTATCTTTGCCGAAGCGGTGGCTTTCCGCTTCTGCTTCCATATGGTCGATACGACGTTCAAATGATTCAAAACGCGCCATCGCCTCGTCAATCTTGCCGCTGTCCAGCTGACGACGAACGTCGCGGGAGGAGCTTGCGGCCTGATGACGCAGCATCAGCGCCTGCTGGCGGGCGCGGGTTTCGCTGAGTTTGTTTTCCAGCTCGCCAATCTCTTTTTTCATCCGCGCCAGCGTTTCATCAACTAGCTGCGCTTCGTTTTCCAGGCTGCCGATAAGGTCGGTCAGCTTTTGCTTTTCAATCAGCGCCGCACGGGCCAGATCCTCTTTCTCTTTGCGCAGCGCCAGTTCGGCTTTTTCCTGCCATTCCGCCTGCTGGGCAACGGCCTGTTCAATACGACGGCTCAGCTGTTTCTTTTCAGCCAACGCTCGCGCGGAGGTCGAACGCACTTCAACCAGCGTGTCTTCCATCTCCTGAATCATCAGTCGAACCAGCTTCTGCGGATCTTCTGCTTTCTCCAGCAGGGAGTTGATGTTGGCGTTCACGATGTCGGCAAAACGAGAAAAAATACCCATAATTTCAATCCTCATAGTTCTGGTGTCAGGCACCGGCCTGTGCCATGACTAATACAATTGCCGTGCCAAGTTTTTATCTTATTGATTTTAATGGAAGTGGTTGTTATCTGGCCAGCGCATTGCTAAAGTGACCTGGTGAATCACACTACTAAATGGCGAAATTCATCATGGCGGATTACAAGGACAACCTGCTCGGCGAGGCCAATAGCTTTCTTGAGGTGCTTGAGCAGGTCTCAAGACTGGCGCCGCTCGATAAACCGGTGCTGGTGATTGGCGAGCGCGGAACCGGCAAGGAGCTGATCGCCAGCCGTCTGCACTTCCTCTCTTCCCGCTGGCAGGGGCCATTTATCTCGCTCAACTGCGCGGCGCTCAATGAAAACCTGCTCGATTCGGAGCTGTTCGGGCATGAGGCCGGCGCCTTTACGGGGGCCAGTAAACGTCACCCGGGGCGCTTCGAGCGCGCCGACGGCGGTACCCTGTTTCTCGATGAGCTGGCCACCGCACCGATGCTGGTACAGGAAAAGCTGCTGCGCGTGATTGAGTATGGCGAACTCGAGCGCGTCGGCGGCAGCCAGCCGCTGCAGGTTAACGTCCGCCTGGTGTGCGCGACCAACGCCGACCTGCCGCAAATGGTGGAAGACGGGCTTTTTCGCGCCGACCTTCTCGACCGTCTGGCCTTTGATGTGGTGCAGCTGCCGCCGCTGCGCGAGCGCCAGGGCGATATCATGCTGCTCGCCACCCAGTTTGCCATCCAGATGTGCCGCGAGCTCGGATTACCGCTGTTTCCCGGCTTTAGCGAACGCGCCGCCGAGACGCTGCAAAACTACCGCTGGCCGGGAAATATCCGTGAATTAAAAAACGTGGTTGAACGTTCGGTCTACCGCCACGGCAGCAGCGAACGCGAGCTGGATAATATTATTATTAACCCCTTCCGCCAGCAGCACACGGCGACGCCCGTCGAAGTGGAGAAGACGCCTGGCCCCACGCTGCCGCTCGATTTACGCGCTTTCCAGCAGGAGCAAGAAAAAAGCCTGCTCGAGAGAAGCCTCGAACAGGCGAAGTACAATCAAAAGCAGGCGGCCGAACTACTGGGCCTCACCTACCACCAGCTGCGGGCGCTGCTGAAAAAGCATCAGCTTTGACCTGTACGCGGAAGCAGCAGCGCGCTCAGCGCCATTGACCCAAGACAGAGCGCGGCGTTAAACCACAGCGCGTACTGCGCCGCGCTGGCCATCCCCAGCGGTAAGAACAGCGCAAAAAGTGACGCTGTCACCGCTATCCCCATCGCCCCGCCGAGCGAACTCCCCATCTTATAGATCCCCGAGGCCACGCCGACCTTATTCTCAGGAGCGTTGACCACCGCGGTATCCGTTGACGGGGTGGCGTAGCAGCCCAGCCCAAAGCCAAACAGCACGTTGCTGAAAAAGACCGTGACGATATAGGTCGATTTATCGAGAAAGGTACAGGAGATAAGCAGAATGCCAACGGCGGTAAAGACCGGGCCGGTCATCATCGGCAGACGCGCGCCGTAGCGTTGCAATAGCTTCTCGCCGACGCGGATCATCGCCAGCACGGTGACCAGGTAGCCAAGCGTCATCATGCCGCTCTCCAGCGGGCTCAGATGATGCCCCTGCTGGAGCCAGATACTGGCAATCATCATGGTACCGATGGCGCCGTTGAGCATAAAGTTTGACAGCACCGCCGCGCTGTAGGCCCGGTTGCGAAACAGCGCGAAATCAATCAGCGCCGCGTCGCCCTTACGCTGGCCGTTGCGGATAAAAAACAGCCCCGAGGCCAGCGCGCCGGCCAGCATCGCCAGCGAGGTTGCGCTGGTCCAGCCCCAGCCGTGGCCTTTGCTGATAAACAGATTTAACAGCACCAGCGCAAGGATCAGGCTAATCAGGCCGCTGATGTCCAGCTTATGCTGCTGCGCGCTGGCGCTACGGCTTTCCGGCGTACCGCGCAGCAACAACAGCGCCGCCAGCGCTACCGCGATGGAGAAAACAAAGATCCAGCGCCAGCCCAGTCCGGTAGCAATCGCCCCGCCGACAAACGAGCACAGCCCGCTGCCGCCCCAGGAGCCGATGACCCAGAAGCTGACCGCCCGCTGGCGCGCTTTGCCCTCGTACCAGGTTTTAATTAACGCCAGCGTCGCCGGCATGATGCAGGCGGCCGACAGCCCCTGTAAAACGCGCCCGGCCAGGAACAGCGCGGGCCCCTGCGACAGCACCAGCATCGCGCTGCCGACAATGCTGAGGATCAGGCCGAACGAGGTCATACGCATGCGGCCGAATTTATCCGCCAGACCGCCGCTGGCGACCACGAAGCAGCCACTGAATAAGGCGCTCAGGCTCACCGCCAGGGTCAGGGTTTCCAGCGAAATATCGAGGCTGCTTTTCATCGCCGGAACCACGTTAATCACCGACTGGGCAAACAGCCAGAAGGTCAGAACGCTCAATACAATACCCGCCAGCAGACGATCGGTGCCGACGAACTGCGCTTCGCTTAGCGATACAGAACTCATAGCAGGGTCCTCTTCGTTGCGGACATTAACGCAAGTAGTGTTCCGTCAGGGCGCACCACAGCGCGGCGCCTTTCAGCAACAGCGCATCGTTGAAGTCGTATCCGGGGTTATGCACCATGCAGCGATCCGCTTCGTCCCCGGCCCCGAGGGTGAAATAGCAGCCGTTCGGATTGCGCTCAAGCATAAAAGCAAAGTCTTCGCTGCCCATAAACGGTTTCACCTCGCCGACCTGCGCCTCGCCAAACAGCGCGGTCGCCACCGTGCGTACCATCTCATTGGCTACCGGATCGTTCCTTAAAACCGGGCTACCGTTTACGTGGGTTAAGGCGGCGCTGGCGTTAAAGCTCTCGGCCTGAGCGACGGCGATATCGTGGATGCGCTGCAGGACGGTCTCGCGAACCTGTTCGTTCAAGGTGCGAACCGTGAGCTTCATTAACACCTTGTCGTTGATAATGTTCGGCGCGTGCCCGGCCTGAATGCTGCCCACGGTCACCACCGCCGGTTCAAACGGCGTGATGTTGCGGGAAACAATCGATTGCAGCGCCAGAGTGATATGACAGGCCACCAGCGTGGCGTCGACGGTATGCTCCGGCACCGCGCCGTGGCCGCCCACCCCTTTGACTTCAATATGGAGAGTGTCCGAGGAGGCCATCATCGCTCCATCGCGCAGGCCAACTCTACCTAACGGCTGCCCCGGCATATTATGCAGGCCAAAAATGGCATCGCAGGGAAACTGGTCAAACAGGCCGTCTTCGAGCATGACCCGACCGCCGTAGAGCAGCTCTTCGGCGGGCTGAAAAATAAGCTGTAGCGTGCCGTTAAACTGTCGGGTACGCGCCAGATATTCCGCGGCGTACAATAGCGTGGTGGTATGGCCGTCGTGGCCGCAGCCGTGAAAACGTCCATCGACCCGGCTGGCCCACGCCTTGCCGCTCATCTCCTGCATCGGCAGCGCGTCCATATCCGCCCTTAGCCCCAGGCGTTTTTTGCCGTCGCCCGCGCTTAAGGTAGCGACCACGCCGGTGCCCGCCAGACCACGGTGAACCTGATAGCCCCATTCGCCGAGCAGGCGGGCAACCTCTTCGCTGGTTTTATGCTCTTCAAAACCGATTTCCGGCTGTTGATGGAAACGGCGGCGAAGCGCGACAAACTGCGCCTCGTTAACCTGTAATGCCTCAATAATCGGGTGTGTCATTTTTATTATTCCTGTGTTGTGTATGCACGACACTTTCGAGTTTATGCATCCCTGACGGCTTTAAAATGCGCTTTTTTGTTTTATAGTGACGGATTATTAATGAGTGTTTTTCATACAAAACGGTTATGACAAAAAATGACGTGCTGTTTTTTGTCTCCAGGAGGCGACGGTGGACCATCATTCAGGCGACTTTCAGGTAGCGGTTCGTGATATCCGTCAGTGTCGCGAAGAGGAAACCGATGCGCTGACGTTGATATGGCTGCTGGAGGGCAGCGCCGAGCTCCACAATGAAGAGACGGGTCGATACCTTCAGCAGGATGAGCTGGCGATAGTCAACCGCAGCCACCGCTGGCGCCTGAGCAGCAAGACGGCGAATGTAGTGATGACGCTGTCGCTCAGCGCCGGGTGGCTAACGCGCCTTGATGGCGATTTTTTTGCGGCCGGCTACCAGATCAGCAGCGAAACGCGCGATGCCGAGGACACGCTACGTTATCTGATGCGCCAGCTGCTGGTCCTCGGCCTGGTCAATCCGCAGGCCCACTATCGGCTGGAGGCCAACCGCTGGCTTAGCGAAATCGCCCTTCTGCTGGCGTCACGCTTCAGCCGTCCTCTGACCGCCCAGGCGCCTCGCGGCGCCGAACGCTGGAGTCAGCGAATTAACCGAGTGGTGGCGCGAATCGACGCCAACTATCAACGGCGCCTGTCGCTGCAGGAGATTGCCGCCGCGGAGTTTGTTTCCGAGGCCTGGCTGTCGCGTCTGTTCCGCAAAGAGGTAGGCGTCAGCTTTATGCAGTACATTACCGGGCTGCGCCTGCGCAAGGCCGCCGAGCAACTGACGGCCACGCGCAGGTCGGTGCAGCAGATCGCCCAGCAGCATGGCTTCGCCAGCAGCCGGGTGATGAGCGACCTGTTTAAACGCGAGCACGGCCTGACGCCGCGCCAGTTCCGCCAGCAGCACCCGCAGAAGCCGGTCGAATCTCCCCGCCCGCACCTACAGCAGACCGAGCGATGGCAGCCGGTGTCAATCGATCGGCTGTACGCCCGGCTCAATGCGCCACAAACCAACGGCCTGGATAGCCCGCCGCTGCGGCTCAATCCCCAGCAAACCCGCCATCTTGATGTGCGTGAACTGCCGGCGCGTGCCACGCCGCTGCGTCACACCCGCATGGTCGTGACCGTTCGTGAACTGGACGATCTGCTGCGCGAGGATGTCCGCCGCGAGCTGGAACAGCTGCACGGCGCGCTGCCGATATTCGCCATCGATATTCACGATCCGTTTCTCAGCAGCCGTCTGTTCAGCACCGGCTGGGACGATCCGCAAATGGCCGGCTACGCCTGCTGGTATAATCTGCAGCGCATATTTAGCTGGCTGGCGACAATGGGCTGGGCGGTCATACTGCATACCGGGCTCACCACCCGCGGCGATCTGCTGCAACGCTTTCTGCGGCTCTCCGCCAACCATTTTCCGCCGACAACCCTGGCCAGCTGGCGCTTCGTCTGGCACTGGTCCCCCCAGGCCAGCGATGAGGCGCGCCAGCACGCCTGGCGGCAACAAAAAGCGATCCTGCAGAGGCTATCGCCGCAGTCGGCGCTGGGGATCTGGCACCGTTTTCCCCAACAGGTAGAGGACGATCCCCTTCTGCGCTCACCGCTGCTGGCCGAGGCGGATTTTCTTGCCTGCCAGGCCGATGCCAACGAACTGCTGGATCTGGCGCAGATTGACAGCCAGAAGCTGGCCGCCAGCGAAAACTATCCGGTACACAAATTACGCAAGCTCCATAGCGCCCTACGCCAGCGGCATCTCCTGCTGCCGCTTTGGCTGCTCTCGTGGAATACCCTCACCGGTGATACCCGCGATACCAACGGCCGTTTCTTTCGCGGCGCGCTGCTGATGGATAATTTGCTGGGACTGGCGGATCGGGTTTGGCTGGCAGGGTTCTGGCTGAATTCCGGATTGCAGGGAGAAGCCCGGGCTAACGGCAAGCTGGATACCTCCAGTCTGGCGCTGCACTATCTCCACGGTCTGCCGCGACCGGTCTACTGGGTATTGTGGCTATGGCGCAGACTGCGGGGCGAGGTGTTGATCAACGACAAGAACTTGCTGCTGTTGCGCCATCACGGCCATTATCAGCTGCTGCTGCGCAACACGGTGGTGTTCAACCCCTGGCTCTCCAGCGAGGAGGCGTTTACCCAGCGCTTCAGTCAGCCCTGGAGCGTGCGGCTCCTCGGCCTTGAGGGGCGCTGGCGAATCAAACAGCATCTGTTCGATCAGCACCATGGCGCGCTCTTCCCGCTATTCGAGGCCTTTCGCAGCCAAAGCGGGCCGGACGAGGAGGACTATCGCTGGCTGATGCACCGGGCGCGCCCGGCGCTGCGCGTCAGCGAAGAGACGCCGGATAGCGACCGCTGGCAGCTTGTCGACACGCTGGAGAGCAACGCGCTGGCGCTTTATGAATTCACGCCGCTCACGGACTAAAAGTGACAGCGTCACATTGAGATTTCTTCCCGCAAGCGACCTGTGCCGTGGAAAATGGCGTTTGACTACGCGGGAGCCGGTTCCCATGTAGTTAAAAAATTGTAACTAGCAAGATATCTTCATGTGAACTATCATCGGCGCATCATGACTCAATGGACTGAAAATAAAGATGATTCCGGTTAATCCTTCTACGCTTGGCCGCTATGCGGCGCACGTCAGCCTGGTCCATACCATGAAAAGCCACCGCGCGCCGGCGCTTTCGGTCATGATGATCTTTTCGGACCTGCTTATCCGCTCAACCGAAGATTCATATCGTCAACAGGGCTGGACAATTACGCCGCAGAACAGCGGCCTGGTCCTGCGTACCTATGTCGCCATCCATCACGATGGTGGAAAGCTGGAAATAAATCCCAAAGATTATATCGCCCGCTATAACCGCCTCCTTCCCCTCTAACGCCTCAACATCCAGCGAGCCGTGCGGATACGGCTCGCTGGAGAAACCGCAAATAAAAAGATACCATGTGGCGAATATCGGGGCTGCGACGCAAATAAGCGCCATGCTCAATACCCATAGCATCCTCAAGCCGTGCAGCAGATGAATCGAAAATACGCGTTGCTCAACCCCTTGCTTGCCTGATGCCAAACGTCGGGTGATTTACGAGGTATACTCGAAGTTAATAAGCGGTATGAACTTGAATCCGTTGGTCAAATAACCGACGCAACCATCGCTTATATTATCTCCATAAGCAATAAGGTGGTGGTAAATGTTATTTAATATTAATAAGATAGAGCCTTGCTCTATAATCAAAAAGAAACTATGCGCCTGAAATTGTCTTCTCTCCTGGCAGCGGTATCTATGCTGTGCGGGCAAGCTTTTGCCGCGCCCGCGCTGCCTGCGCACGCCGACATTCGCGATAGCGGCTTTGTGTATTGCGTCAGCGGTCAGGTCAACACCTTTAACCCACAAAAAGTCAGCAGCGGCCTGATCGTCGATACCCTGGCCGCCCAGCTCTACGACCGCCTGCTTGATGTCGATCCTTATACCTATCGTCTGGTCCCCGAACTGGCTGAAAGCTGGGAGGTGCTGGACAACGGCGCAACTTACCGCTTCCATCTGCGCAACAACGTGCCTTTCCAGACCACCGCCTGGTTCAAACCGACCCGCAATTTTAATGCCGATGACGTGATTTTCACCTTTGGCCGCATTTTTAATCGCGACCACCCGTGGCACAACGTTAACGGCAGCAGCTTCCCCTATTTCGATAGCTTACAGTTTGCCGACAGCGTGGAAAGCGTGCGGAAGCTGGATAGTCATAGCGTGGAGTTTCGCCTCAAACGCCCGGACGCCTCGTTCCTCTGGCACCTGGCCACCCACTACGCCTCGGTGATGTCGGCAGAGTATGCCGCGAAGCTGGCGCAGAGCGATCGTCAGGAAATGATCGATCGGCAACCGGTCGGCACCGGTCCGTTCCAGCTGGCGGAGTACCGCAGCGGTCAGTACATCCGCTTGCAGCGCCATCCGGCCTACTGGCGCGGTAAACCGCTGATGCCGCAGGTGGTGGTCGATCTCGGCTCCGGCGGCACCGGTCGCTTGTCGAAACTGCTGACCGGCGAGTGCGACGTGCTGGCCTGGCCCGCCGCAAGCCAGCTCTCTATTCTGCGCGATGACCCGCGCCTGCGCCTGACCCTGCGTCCGGGAATGAATATCGCCTGGCTGGCGTTTAACACCGCTAAGGCGCCGCTCGATAACCCGGAGGTACGCCACGCGCTGGCGCTGGCCATCAACAACCAGCGCCTGATGCAGTCGATCTACTACGGCACGGCGGAAACCGCGGCGTCCATGCTGCCTCGCGCTTCATGGGCCTACGATAACGAAGCCAGGATCACCGAATATAACCCCACCGAAGCCCGCGCCCGGCTGAAAGCCCTGGGGCTGGAAAAGCTCACGCTTAAGCTGTGGGTGCCCACCAGCTCGCAGGCCTGGAACCCCAGCCCGCTAAAAACCGCCGAGCTTATCCAGGCGGATATGGCGCAAATTGGCGTGAAGGTGATTATTATGCCGGTCGAAGGCCGTTTTCAGGAGGCCAGATTAATGGATATGAACCACGACCTGACGCTTTCCGGCTGGGCAACGGACAGTAACGATCCGGACAGTTTTTTCCGTCCGCTCTTGAGCTGCGCGGCGATTGCCTCGCAAACCAACTATGCTCACTGGTGTCATCGCGAATTCGACGAGGTGCTGCAAAAGGCGCTCACTTCGCAGCAGCTGGCCTCGCGCATCGAAGCCTATAAAGAGGCGCAGCGCATTCTTGCCGATGAACTACCGGTGCTGCCGCTGGCCTCCTCCCTGCGTTTACAGGCCTATCGTTACGATATGAAAGGCCTGGTGCTGAGCCCGTTTGGCAACGCCTCTTTTGCAGGCGTCTCGCGGGAAAAAGAAGACGAGGTGAAAAAACCATGATTATTTTTACCCTGCGTCGCCTGCTGCTGCTGCTGATTACCCTCTTCCTGCTGACCTTTGTCGGTTTTAGCCTGAGCTACTTTACGCCCCACGCGCCGCTACAGGGCGCCTCCCTGTGGAACGCCTGGCTCTTCTGGTTTGAGGGGGTGCTGCACTGGGATTTCGGCGTTTCCAGCATCAACGGACAGCTGATTTCCGAACAGCTTAAAGAGGTCTTTCCCGCTACCATGGAGCTCTGTATCCTCGCCTTCGGTTTTGCGCTGGTGATCGGGATCCCCGTCGGTATGCTGGCGGGGATCATGCGCAATAAGTGGCCAGATACCCTGATCAGCGCCCTGGCGCTGCTGGGCTTTTCGATTCCCGTCTTCTGGCTAGCGCTGCTGCTGACCCTGTTCTTCTCCCTCACCCTGGGCTGGTTTCCGGTTTCCGGGCGCTTCGACCTTCTCTATGAAGTGAAATCGGTCACCGGCTTTGCGCTGATCGACGCATGGCTCTCTGATTCGCCGTGGCGTCATGAAATGATCGTCAGCGCGGCGCGGCACATGGTGCTGCCGGTACTGACCCTGGCGGTGGCGCCGACGACGGAAGTGATCCGTCTGATGCGCATCAGCACCAGCGAAGTGTACGACACCAACTATGTCAAAGCCGCCGCCACCCGCGGCGTATCGCGGCGGACAATTTTACACCGCCACGTCCTGCACAACGCCCTACCGCCGGTGATCCCACGCCTGGGGCTGCAGTTCTCCACCATGCTAACGCTGGCGATGATTACCGAAATGGTCTTTAGCTGGCCGGGGCTCGGCCGCTGGCTCATCAACGCCATTCGTCAACAGGACTACGCCGCGATCTCGGCGGGCGTGATGGTCATCGGCGCGCTGGTGATTATTGTGAACGTGATATCCGATATTTTGGGTGCGATGGCAAACCCACTGAAACATAAGGAATGGTATGCCCTACGATAGCGTCTATCTGGAGAAGCGCCCGCCTGGCGCGCTGCGCACCGTATGGCGAAAATTCTACGGCGATACGACCGCGATGATCGGCCTGTACGGCTGCGCGGCGCTGGCGCTACTGTGCGTTTTCGGCGGCTGGTTCGCCCCTTACGGCATCGACCAGCAGTTCCTCGGCTATCAGCTGCTGCCGCCGTCATGGTCGCGGTACGGCGAAGTGTCGTTCTTTCTCGGTACTGACGATCTCGGTCGCGATGTCCTGAGCCGCCTGCTGAGCGGTGCGGCGCCAACGGTCGGCGGCGCATTTGTGGTAACGCTCGGCGCCGCCCTGCTGGGGCTGGTGCTCGGCGTGATTGCCGGGTCCACTCACGGCCTGCGGTCGGCGGTGATGAACCATATTCTTGACACGCTGCTGTCGATCCCGTCCCTGCTGCTGGCCATTATCGTGGTCGCCTTCGCCGGGCCGCACCTCAGCCACGCGATGTTCGCCGTCTGGCTGGCGCTTCTGCCGCGGATGGTGCGTTCGGTTTACAGCATGGTGCATGACGAACTGGAAAAAGAGTACGTTATCGCCGCCCGCCTTGACGGAGCCTCGACGCTAAATATTTTATGGTTCGCGGTGCTGCCGAACATTACCTCTGGCCTGGTCACTGAGATCACCCGCGCGCTGTCGATGGCGATCCTCGATATCGCCGCGCTGGGCTTCCTCGACCTCGGCGCGCAGCTTCCTTCTCCCGAATGGGGAGCGATGCTCGGCGACGCGCTGGAGCTGATTTACGTGGCGCCGTGGACGGTGATGCTGCCGGGCGCGGCAATCATGATAAGCGTCCTGCTGGTTAATCTGCTGGGCGACGGGATCCGCCGCGCCATCATCGCCGGGGTGGAATAATGCCGTTACTCGATATCCGAAATTTAACCATTGAGTTCAAGACCAGCGAAGGCTGGGTAAAAGCCGTCGATCGCGTCAGCCTGACTCTCGCCGAGGGGGAAATACGCGGCCTCGTCGGGGAGTCCGGCTCGGGTAAAAGCCTTATAGCTAAAGCGATTTGCGGCGTCACCAAGGACAACTGGCGGGTGACCGCCGACCGCATGCGCTTCGATGATATCGATCTGCTGCGTCTGTCGGTGCGCGAGCGGCGTAAGCTGGTGGGCCACAACGTCTCGATGATTTTTCAGGAGCCGCAATCCTGTCTCGACCCTTCCGAACGTATCGGCCAGCAGCTGACGCAGAATATCCCCGGCTGGACCTTTAAAGGACGCTGGTGGCAGCGCCTGGGCTGGCGCAAGCGGCGCGCCATCGAGCTTCTGCACCGCGTGGGGATTAAAGACCATAAAGATGCGATGCGCAGCTTCCCCTATGAGCTGACGGACGGAGAGTGCCAGAAGGTCATGATCGCCATCGCGCTGGCTAACCAGCCGCGGCTGCTGATCGCCGACGAGCCGACCAACGCCATGGAGCCCACAACGCAGGCGCAAATTATCCGCCTGCTAACGCGGTTAAACCAAAACAACAACACCACCATTTTGCTGATCAGTCACGATATGCAGATGCTCAGTAAATGGGCGGACAAAATCAACGTGATGTACTGCGGGCAGACGGTGGAAACCGCACCGAGCGAAGAGCTGGTGACGATTCCTCATCACCCCTACACCCAGGCGCTGATTCGGGCGATTCCCGATTTCGGTAGCGCCATGCCGCACAAGAGCCGGCTCAATACCCTGCCGGGGGCGATCCCACTGCTCGAACAGCTGCCCATCGGCTGCCGGCTCGGGCCGCGCTGCCCTTATGCCCAGCGCGAATGTATCGAAACGCCCCGGCTGGTAGGCGCACGTAACCACCTCTATGCCTGTCATTTCCCGCTGAACATGGAGAAAGAGTGAAATGGTCGAAACATTGCTTGAAGTGCGCAATCTGAGTAAGACCTTTCGCTACCGCACCGGCTGGTTTCATCGGCAAACGGTGGAAGCGGTCAAGCCACTAAGCTTTACCCTGCGCGAGCGCCAGACCCTGGCGATTATCGGCGAGAACGGTTCCGGCAAGTCAACGCTGGCGAAAATGCTCGCCGGAATGGTCGAACCCAGCACCGGCGAACTGCTGATTGACGATCGCCCGCTGGCGTTTGGCGATTACTCTTTTCGCAGCCAGAAGATTCGCATGATCTTTCAGGATCCGTCGACCTCGCTCAATCCCCGGCAGCGCATTTCGCAAATCCTCGATTTTCCGCTGCGCCTGAATACCGACCTCGAACCCGAAGCGCGGCAGAAGCAGATTATCGAAACGTTGCGCATGGTCGGCCTGCTGCCGGACCACGTCAGCTACTACCCGCATATGCTGGCGCCGGGACAGAAACAACGTCTGGGCCTGGCGCGCGCGCTGATCCTGCGCCCGAAGGTCATCGTCTGCGATGAAGCGCTGGCGTCGCTGGATATGTCAATGCGCTCGCAGCTGATTAACCTGATGCTGGAGCTGCAGGAAAAACAAGGTATCTCCTATATTTACGTGACTCAGCATCTGGGCATGATGAAGCACATCAGCGATCAGGTGCTGGTGATGCATCAAGGGGAAGTGGTCGAACGCGGCAGTACCGCGGACGTGCTGGCCTCTCCGCTGCACGACCTGACGAAACGCCTGATTGCCGGCCATTTCGGCGAGGCGCTCACTGCCGATGCCTGGCGTAAAGACGGCAAATAATCTGAGGCGTAAACTTCGATGATTGATCCGGTTCAATTTTCTACCCTGCCCGTGACGCCGTGGAAAAATGGCCGCGGGGAAACGCGCGAAATCGTCAGCATTGCCTCGCCGGACGCGCCGTTCCTCTGGCGCGCCAGTATCGCCACGCTGGAAAACGACGGTCCGTTCTCCCCTTTTCCCGGCGTTGACCGGGTCATCACCCTGCTTGAGGGACAGCCGCTGTGGCTACGGGGCGATGATATCGCCCAGCGCCTTGAGCGCTGGCAACCGTGGGCGTTTGCCGGCGAGTGGCCTATTGCCAGCGAAGGCATCAGCGGACGCGGTCTGGACTTCAATATTATGACCCAGCGCACGCGCGCCGCGGCGCGCGTGAACGTCATCGCGGAAGGACAGCGGCCCGCCGCGGAGGGCATCGCATGGATTCTCCAGGGTAGCTGGCGGCTGGCTGACGCGGTTTATCAGGCCGGCTTCGGGATCTGGTGGCAGGACGAATCGCCAGGCGAGCTGTTACCGCAGTCTGCGGACGCCCGACTTTTACTGGCGGAAATCGTTCGCCGCTAGCGCCGCGTCGCCGCAATTTCAGATGGTATACTCTTGTATACACGGTAGCCAAAGCGCGATATGACGTGGCGAATGGCAGAAAAATATCGTGACACAAGGGGTCGTCAGTGGGATATAATTCCCGGCTAAATTTGAGTTATTTTGAAATGACAACGCTAACTTAATGATTGTTAAAGTAAAAATACGCAATAACGATAAGGATTAAAAGCTATGGGTTTTCTTTCCGGTAAGCGCATTCTGTTGACTGGCCTTGCCAGCAAACTGTCCATCGCCTACGGCATCGCGCAAGCCATGCACCGTGAAGGGGCTGAACTGGCGTTCACCTATCAGAACGACAAACTGAAAGGTCGTGTGGAAGAATTTGCCGCCGCGCTGGGCTCTAATATCGTCCTGCCGTGCGATGTCGCGGAAGATGAGAGCATCGAGTCTCTGTTCACCGAACTGGCAAAAGTATGGCCGAAGTTCGACGGTTTCGTTCACTCCATCGGCTTTGCGCCGGCAGACCAGCTGGACGGCGACTACGTTAACGCGGTGACCCGTGAAGGTTTCAAAATCGCTCACGATATCAGCGCCTACAGCTTTGTGGCGATGGCGAAAGCCTGCCGCGGGATGCTGAACCCGGGCTCCGCCCTGCTGACGCTCTCCTACCTGGGCGCAGAGCGCGCCATCCCGAACTACAACGTGATGGGCCTGGCGAAAGCCTCTCTTGAAGCTAACGTGCGCTACATGGCGAACGCCATGGGCCCGGAAGGCGTTCGCGTCAACGCCATCTCCGCCGGTCCGATCCGTACCCTGGCGGCATCCGGTATTAAAGATTTCCGTAAGATGCTGGCGCACTGCGAAGCGGTCACCCCGATCCGTCGCACCGTCACCACTGAAGACGTCGGCAACAGCGCAGCCTTCCTGTGCTCCGACCTGTCTGCCGGCATCTCCGGCGAAGTCGTTCACGTTGACGGCGGATTCAGCATCGCCGCGATGAACGAGCTGGAACTGAAATAAGTTCTTCACCCTCCTCGCATCCGTGAGGAGGGTTCTTTCCCCCGCGCTTTCCTGCTGTTATTCCAATCCGCTATTTGTTAGCACGTATCAATATTTTCTCCCGCTCCAGGGTTAAGCCAGGATAGTTCCGCATAGCATGACCGCGAAACGGCGGTTTGCCACATACCGAACAAGGAACGCCCATGGAGCAACGCCGCGTTTACGGCAAAAACCACTGGTATCATGAGACCCAGTCAACAATCTGCCCGGTGGATGTATTGCCGCTCGTCCCAGAAGCCGCCCACGTCGAAGATCGTTTTCTACTCGATCTGACGCTCCCCGAAGAGCTGCTCGAGGCGCATGCGCGCTGGCTTACGCCCGCCCGGCGGCTGGCAGATGCCCTCTTCCCCACGTCAGTGACGGTTAATCGTCTGCAGACGTTTAGCGCCTACGATCGGCTGAGTACGGCGCTGACCGTCGCCCAGGTTTATGGCGTACAGCGCCTGTGCAATCACTACGCCGCCCGGCTGGCGCCGCTTCCCGGTCCGGACTCCTCGCGCGAGAGCAACCGTCGCCTGGCGCAGATTACCCAGTACGCACGCCAGCTCGCGAGCTCTCCTTCGCTGATTAACGCACTCTCCCGCAGCCAGCTAGATGAAGTTGGGCTGACCAGTCGCGATATTATCCTCATCAATCAGATCATTGGCTTTATCAGCTTCCAGGCTCGCGCTATCGCCGCATTCCATGCCGCGCTGGGCTACCCGGTGCGCTGGATCCCCGGCATGCCGCAGCAGGAAGATGCTCCGGAAGCGCTTTTCGACACGAGGGGGAGTGATTGGCAGCCAGGGCTTGACGATTCCGACTTGCGCTATGCCGACGATGATCGCCAGTCTCTTTTAGCGAACTGGCAAAAACATCCAGGCCTTTTCGAACTGGCTCCGCTGCTGGCGGCCCAGGAACCTCCGCTGGCGCTACAGGAACAGCTTCTGACCCATCTCAGCGGCCAGCAGCCGTTCGCCGCGCAGGTGGCGCTGATAGCCGCGCGGATTAATGGCAGCGTCAGCTGCTTTAACGCCTGGGCTTCGCGATGTCCAGATTTGGCCGATCTCACGGACGCTTTGCGCGGTAATGAATCCGGCGTCCAGGCATGGGGAGACACCCCGTCAATTGAGCGCCAGCTTTTACAATCCGTACAGCTTTTGACCCGCGCGCCCGACCGCTTCAGCGCCGCCCAGCTAACTCCCCTCACTGAATACGGGCTTTCCCGCAGCGAGGCTATCGATCTTCTCGCCTGGTGCGGGCTGTGCGGTTGGATGAATCGGCTGAAAATCGCCCTCGGCAATGTAGGTCAGAAGACGTAAATTGCTGAAACAGCGCTTGCTGCGGCAGGCATATTCGCGTAAAAATGTCAGCCGCTCTTTTAGCCACGAAAATACGAAATTATGTTTCAGGACAACCCGCTGCTAGCGCAGCTTAAACAGCAACTGCATTCCCAGACTCCGCGCGTTGAAGGGGTCGTTAAGGGGACGGAAAAAGGGTTTGGCTTCCTCGAAGTCGACTCGCAGAAAAGCTATTTCATTCCGCCGCCGCAAATGAAAAAAGTGATGCATGGCGATCGTATTATCGCCGTGGTCAATACTGAAAAAGAACGCGAAAGCGCTGAACCGGAAGAACTGGTTGAGCCGTTCCTGACGCGTTTTGTCGGCAAAGTTCATAAAAAAGACGATCGTCTTTCTATCGTTCCTGACCATCCGCTGCTGAAAGATGCCATTCCCTGCCGCGCCGCGCGCGGCGTAGAGCATGATTTTAAAGAGGGTGACTGGGCCGTTGCCGAAATGCGCCGTCATCCGCTGAAAGGCGACCGTGGTTTCTACGCTGAGCTCACCCAGTACATTACCTACGGCGACGATCATTTCGTACCATGGTGGGTCACCCTGGCGCGTCACAATCTGGAAAAAGAAGCGCCGGACGGCGTGACGACCGAGATGCTTGATGAAGGTCTGGAACGCCGCGATTTAACGGAACTGGCTTTCGTGACCATCGATAGCGCCAGCACCGAAGATATGGACGATGCGCTGTACGTCGAGCAGAACGCTGACGGTAAACTGCACCTGACCGTCGCTATCGCCGATCCGACCGCCTGGATTGCCGAAGGCAGCAAGCTGGACAACACGGCGAAAATTCGCGCCTTTACCAACTATCTGCCTGGCTTCAACATTCCGATGCTGCCGCGCGAGCTCTCGGACGACCTCTGCTCTCTGCGCCCCAACGCGGTTCGCCCAGTGCTGGCCTGCCGCATGATCCTCGCTGATGACGGAACCATCGAAGACGATATTCAGTTCTTCGCGGCGACCATCGAGTCGAAAGCGAAGCTGGCCTACGATGATGTTTCCGACTGGCTGGAAAACAACGGCAGCTGGCAGCCGGACAGCGAGACCGTCGCCCGGCAAATTAAACTGCTGCAGGAGGTCTGCCTGCGTCGTAGCGAATGGCGTAAAAACCACGCGCTGGTGTTCAAAGACCGCCCGGATTATCGCTTTGTGTTGGGCGAAAAAGGCGAAGTGCTGGATATCGTTGCCGAACCGCGCCGCATCGCTAACCGTATCGTTGAAGAGTCAATGATCGCCGCCAACATCTGCGCCGCCCGCGTGCTGCGCGATAAGCTCGGTTTCGGCGTTTATAACGTGCATACCGGATTCGATCCGGCCAACACCGAACAGCTCGCGGCCTTACTGAAGACGCACGACGTGCACGTTGACCCGGTGGAAGTGCTGACGCTGGAAGGCTTCTGCAAGCTGCGTCGCGAGCTGGACGCGCAGCCGTCCGGTTTCCTCGACAGCCGTATTCGCCGCTTCCAGTCGTTTGCAGAAATTAGCACCGAGCCGGGCCCGCACTTCGGCCTCGGTCTTGAGGCCTATGCGACCTGGACCTCCCCGATCCGTAAGTACGGCGATATGATCAACCATCGTCTGCTGAAAGCGATTATTAAAGGGGAAGCGATCTCCCGTCCGCAGGATGATGTTGCGATACAAATGGCTGAACGCCGCCGCCTCAACCGCATGGCGGAGCGCGATGTCGGAGACTGGCTGTACGCCCGCTATCTGAATCCGCAGGCCGGTACCACTACCCGCTTTGCGGCTGAGATTATCGATGTCAGCCGCGGCGGCATGCGCGTGCGCCTGGTTGATAACGGCGCGGTTGCCTTTATCCCGGCGCCGTTCCTTCACGCCGTGCGCGATGAGCTGGTGTGCAGCCAGGAAAACGGCACCGTGCAGATTAAAGGCGAAGTCGTCTACAAAGTCACGGATGTTATCGATGTGACGATTGCCGAAGTCCGTATGGAAACCCGTAGCGTGATTGCGCGTCCTGCCGCCTGATAACTGCCCTGTGCGGCTCCCTTAAACGGAGCCGCATTTTTATCCCTTCCAGCTGTTTTTCTGCGCGTTGCCTACGAATCATCGTAGATGGATTAGTTTGTGCGTTTTTTTCGCTTCTCTTTTTCATCCGTTTTTAGCATCATTGATTTTATTCATATTTGTAACCAGGATAACGCCATGTCAGATCTGAATGCCCGCCTGCTCGCCCAACGAATCGATACCGTGCTGGATATTCTGGTTGCCGGGGATTATCACTCCGCGATCCATAATCTGGAAATCCTCAAAGCTGAGCTGCAGGCGCTTTCCAGCGACGAACAGGAAAATAAACCCGGTCAGCCTAAAGCCCCGTGGGAAATTTGATAATCTCCATCGCCGCAATCGGCCACCCAGGGCCGATCGCTCGCCCAAATAGCCCTTAACTGCGAAGTTGCTATGAACGCCCGACAACAAAGTATTTTGCAAATGGTCATCGACAAAGGCCGTATGAGCGTGGCCGATCTCGCGAAGATGACCGGTGTCTCTGAAGTCACCATTCGCCAGGATTTGAATTCACTCGAAAAGCAGAGCTATCTGCGCCGTACTCACGGCTTCGCCGTTCCGCTGGATAGCGAAGATGTGGAAACCCGCATGATGACCAACTTCGCCATTAAGCGAGAGCTGGCTGCGCGGGCCGCAACGCGCGTTTCGTCCGGAGAAACGGTGTTTATCGAGAACGGGAGCTGCAACGCCCTGCTCGCCCGTACGCTTGCCGAGCGCGGCGATATCACCATCATCACCGTCAGCAGCTATATTGCGCATCTGCTGAAAGAGACGCCCGGAGAAGTCATCCTGCTGGGCGGGATTTATCAAAAGCGCAGCGAAAGTATGGTTGGCCCACTGACCCGCCAGTTTATTCAGCAGGTCCACTTCAGCAAGGCCTTTATCGGCATTGACGGCTGGCAGGCTGAAACCGGATTTACCGGACGGGATATGATGCGCGCCGACGTGGTTAACGCGGTGCTGGAAAAGGGCTGTGAGGCGATTGTGCTGAGCGATAGCTCTAAATTTAACGTGGTTCATCCCTATCCGCTCGGGCCGATAGAACGGTTTAACCGTATTATCACCGACGATAATCTCAATGATGCCGTGCGCAGCCAGCTAATCGAATGCGGTTTAGCCGTCGATATCGTTAACCACCCCTGATCCTGCTCTTACTTTGCCGGGGCTGCCCGGCATCGCTATCGTCTGAGACTTTTCTGACACCTGAATTCAGACTTTTTACCTGCCTGAAAAATTTATAGAAAGTAGAATTAATGTTAGCGATATAACAGGGAGTAACTATCACCTGCGTGATTAGAGTAACACCTGCGCAACTAAAGCTTCATGGAATAACCCCTGAGCAAGAGTAACAAGCTATGCTTAAGGGAAGTTGTATCCATGAATAGATTATTCAGGAGAAAAAAAATGATGACTTCAATGAACAAAAAAATGGCCGCGGTAGTTCTGGCCGTCACTGTTGCAATGTCTCTGAGCGCTTGTTCTAACTGGTCTAAACGCGACCGCAACACCGCTATCGGCGCAGGCGCCGGTGCGCTGGGCGGTGCGGTATTAACTGACGGTAGCACCCTGGGCACCCTGGGCGGCGCGGCAGTCGGCGGTATTATCGGCCACCAGGTGGGTAAATAATATTAACCACGAACAATAATATGAAAGTTTATATTAGCTGACGAGTACACCAGCACAAAAATGAAGGCCACGATATTTATCGTGGCCTTATTATTAATTAACCGCCTGCCAGCTTAACTTTCATGCCTTTGGCTTCCAGAAGCGATTTGAGCAAGTCACGCTTATCGCCCTGAATCTCAATCACGCCATCCTTAACCGCTCCGCCGCAGCCGCATTTCTTTTTCAGCTCGGCAGCAAGCTTCGCCAGCGCGTCGTCACTTTCATCAATACCGCTAATCAGGCATACGCCCTTACCCTTACGACCACTGGTCTGCCGCTGTATACGTACGATACCGTCCCCTTTCGGGCGCGCTTGCGCCGGTTTGGGTTCATCAATACGGCCGCTGTCTGTTGAATACACCAGACGGCTGTTGGAATCGTTCATCATGCCCCCGTGTTCAACGATGCGTTAATGCCGCGCAGGGTGGCGGCAGGATCGGCAGACTGCGTTACCGGACGACCAATCACCATGTAATCAACCCCCGCCGCCTGCGCCTGTTCCGGCGTCATAATGCGCCGCTGGTCACCCGCATCGCTACCTTGTGGTCGAATGCCGGGCGTCACCAGCCTGAACGCCTGGCCCAGCTCTTGCTTAAAGCGAACCGCTTCCTGCGCCGAGCAGACTACGCCATCCAGTCCGCAGCGCTGGGTCAGCGCCGCCAGCTTCGCGGCGTAGTCAGCCGGAGTAAGCGTAATCCCCAGATCCTGCAGATCGCTGGCTTCCATGCTGGTTAATACCGTGACCGCAATCAGCAGCGGCGCCTCTTTTCCGAATGGCTGCAGGGCTTCACGCGCGGCGGTCATCATACGCGCGCCGCCGGAGGCATGAACGTTGACCATCCAGACGCCCAGCTCTGCCGCAGCGGCGACCGCACGCGCCGTGGTATTCGGGATATCGTGGAACTTCAGATCGAGGAAAACCTCAAAACCGCGCTGGTGCAGGTCGCGAACAAACTGCGGCCCCAGCAGGGTAAACATCTCTTTGCCCACCTTCAGGCGGCAGTCGCGCGGGTCGATACGGTCGACAAACGCCAGCGCTTTATCACGGTTATCATAATCGAGAGCAACGACGATGGGAGAGGATGTGACAACGCGGGAAGAAGATGTAGCAGTAGACGTCATGACCGGACCTTAATTGTTGATGAGCGCCGGTTCGGCGCAAAAAAGGTAAACGGGCAGCATTCTACCTGCGATAAGCCGAAAATAACAGGCTGCATTTCCCTTCCTGCCGGACGACGTGTGCGCCATAGCTGGAGGAGATGACGCAAATACCCACAAGTATGTTGTAACTAAAGTGCGGTTTTTTTTTTAAATTTACTGCCCGTCCAGTCCGCGAATGGGCTTAATCGTTGACCACGACCGGCAGGACGGACAGTGCCAGTACAGCGTATGAGCGGTAAAACCACACTTCTGGCAGCGGTAGCGCGGTTTGCTGCGGACCTGCTCGCCCACCATATGGCGCAGAACGCCCAGGCTCTCCTTCGCGCGCCCCTCTTCGGCTTCATTGATATGGTAGTCGATGAGCTTATGGAACACGCGCATCGTCGGATGGCGCTCCAGCTGGCGAGTCACGTAGTTTTGCGCGGACTCGGCACCTTCCCGCTGTTCAAGGATCTGCGCCAGCATCAGGTCGGCTGTCGCGCCGGTATTTTCCTCTGCGCAGCGGCGTAAAAAGGCTTCCCACTCGTCGATTTTACCCAACTGCTGGTAGCAGGTTTGCAGCATCTCCAGGGTTTCACCCACCAGCTCTTTATCCTGCTCAATCACCCGCTCAAGGCTCTCTACGGCTTTCGCATAGTCGCCCTTTTCCATCCAGACCCGGCCCATCATGATCGAGACGCGAGCGCTATTGCGGTCCGCGGCGGCGCCCTTCCTCAGCAGCGCCATCGCTTTGTCGAGATCGTTACCCGCCATTTGCTGCAGCGCCAGTTCACACCAGAAATTGGCGATTTCACCGCGATGCTTATCTTTGCCCAGCTTAACCAGACGTTCGGCCACTTCTATCGCCGACTGCCAGTCGCTGGTCGCCTGATAAATTTGCAGCAGCTGCTGCAGCGCGCTCAGGCGAAAATCCGTCTCGTCTACCAGCTGTTTAAACATCCCCTCAGCCCGGTCATAGAGCCCGGCGGCCATATAATCTCGCCCCAGCTGCTGGACGGCCAGCAGGCGCTGGTCGTAGGTTAACGAGGCGCTTTCCATTAAGCTCTGATGGATGCGAATAGCGCGGTCAACCTCACCGCGCGAGCGGAAGAGATTGCCCAGCGTAAGGTGGGCTTCGACGGTGCCGGTGTCCTCTTTCAGCATATCGAGGAACAGATCGACGGCTTTATCCTGCTGATTGCTCAGCAGGAAGTTAACCCCTGTTACGTAATCACGCGACAGACGGCTCGCATCGTCCTGTTTGGACTGTTGTGCACTTCTGCGCCCCATATACCAGCCATAGGCTGCGGCCACGGGCAAAAGCAGAAACAACAACTCCAGCATAAATGATTATTCCTTCACCGCAGGAACGCCGGCTTCGGCAGGCGTTGCGCTGGCTGGCGCGATCTGGTGCTCCAGACGTTTAATTTTACGCTCGGCGCGCGCCAGAGAGACGCGAACGCGCAGCCAGAAAAGGCCGCATATCAGCCAGCCGATAGCAAAACCGGCAGCAAAAAGCACGGCCAGCAGCGTCGAAATACGGAACTCACCCTGCGCGAGGAGATAGTTGAACGTGACCAACTGGTCATTCTGCGCGCCCAGGGTCACCGAAATGACGAAGATGGCTAACACCAGTAAGAAAATAAGAAAATATTTCACATGACTTCCCGTTCTGTGGGTTGCGCGAAAAAATCCCGCGTTCAGCCCTATAAAGTATCATTTTCGCCGCAGCGGTGAAATGGAAATGCATGACACCCGTTAAGGATATGCGGCCTGATACGGCTAATATCAACATTATTCCGGCGCTGCCGCCCTTTTTTTAATATCCTGCGCCTCTTCTCCCGGCGGCGATAGCGGCCCGCAGAACCGCTGGGCAAGCCAGGTCGCCAGGGTCACCAGCAGCCAGGAGATCAGCGTCGCGACGATCAGGTCCTGCGGCCAGTGCATGCCCAGCGCCAGGCGGCTTCCCATCACCGCCGTCGCCCACGTCAGCAGCAGCGCAATGGTGACCCAGCGACGGCGCGGCCACAGTAAGCCCACGCCGAGCAGCGCCCAGCTGGCGGCGAACATCGTATGGCCAGAAGGGAAAGCGAAGCCGGTCTCTTTTTGCCAGTGCTTACGCAAAAATTTAGGAATCTGCTGCTCTTGCGCCAGCTGTTCATGCACCAGTTTAGCGCGATCTTTGCGTTTCAACGCGTAGAATTGCGTGACCGGCACCTGCCGCGTCTGTTCCAGCCAGATAACAAAGGGACGAGGCTCCTGTACGCGGTCTTTGAGCCACGACTTCATCCCCTGCCCAACCAGTATCGCTGCGGCCAAAATGAGAAACAGCACTATCGCCGCTCGCAGACGAAAACGCAGGCACCACAGAAACCAGGCACATAAGATAACGTGCGTGATAATCCCCCAGGGTTGCGTCACCGTTTCAGTTATCCAGTACAGCAGCTTCATCGCTCCTGCCGACAGCCCCGGATGCCATTTCCAGCCGGTAATCCAAATCACAGCGGGCATGATTAATAACAGGGCCGCGCCAACGGCGGTTCGTCTGGCAATCAACAGCATCTCGTCTCCTTTTCATTGACCTCAATATCATAACGGAAAGTAGTTCGTTTGTGCGCTTTGCGCGCAGGTAACCCTACGCAATTAGGAGAACGTCGCGCCATTGTGGCAAAATAGCGGCAAACAGAAGCACAGTCAGGTGCTGATAGAATCTGGAGAATCACATGCAGCTTAAACGTGTGGCAGAAGCCAAACTGCCAACCCCATGGGGCGATTTTCTCATGGTGGGTTTTGAAGAACTGGCAACCGGGCAGGATCACGTCGCGCTGGTCTTTGGCGATATTTCGGGGCAATCCCCGGTTCTGGCTCGCGTACACTCTGAGTGTTTAACGGGCGACGCCCTTTTCAGCCTGCGCTGTGATTGCGGATTTCAACTGGAAGCGGCGCTGTCGCATATTGCCGAAGAGGGACGCGGCATCCTGCTGTACCACCGTCAGGAAGGGCGCAATATCGGCCTGCTGAACAAAATCCGCGCCTACGCTTTACAGGATCAAGGCTATGACACCGTTGAAGCCAACCATCAGCTGGGCTTTGCCGCCGATGAGCGCGATTTCACGCTGTGCGCAGATATGTTTAAGCTGCTCAACGTCGACCAGGTACGCCTGCTGACCAACAACCCGAAGAAGGTCGAGATCCTCACTGAAGCGGGAATCAATATTGTGGAGCGCGTGCCGCTGATTGTGGGGCGCAACCCGAAAAATGCCCACTATCTGGACACCAAGGCCGCCAAAATGGGGCACCTGCTGAGTCAGTAATGCCGTTGAAAATGAAGGGCCAGCCTGTGCTGGCCCTTTTTATATCAGACGCGACTTTACAGCATATTGCGGATCACATAGTGCAAAATACCGTCGTTCTGATAGTAGGTCAGCTCCGTCGCGGTATCGATACGGCAGCGGCAATCAATCACTTCCTGCCGACCATCCGCGCGGGTCAGCGTGACCGGCACCGTCATACCTGGCTGCAAAGCCTGCAGGTTGCTGATATCTATCCGCTCCTCGCCGTTTAGCCCCAGCGTTTTGCGCGTCATCCCCTGCGGAAACTCCAGCGGCAGGATCCCCATGCCAATCAGGTTGGAGCGGTGGATACGCTCGAAGGACTCGGCAATCACCACCCTGACGCCGAGCAGACGCGGTCCTTTAGCCGCCCAGTCGCGGCTGGAGCCGGAACCGTACTCTTTGCCTGCGATCACCGCCAGCGGCGTGCCCTCTTCTTTGTAGAGCATGGCGGCATCGTAAATAGCGATCGGCTGAGTATCCGGAAGATGACGAGTCATCCCCCCTTCCACGCCGGGGACCATTTCGTTACGAATACGAATATTGGCAAACGTCCCGCGCATCATGACTTCGTGGTTGCCGCGACGGGAGCCGTAGGAGTTAAAATCAATACGTTCGACGCCGTGATTTTGCAGATAACGGCCCGCAGGGCTATCGGCTTTGATGCTGCCCGCCGGGGAGATATGGTCGGTGGTAACCGAGTCGCCCAACATGGCGAGAATGCGCGCGCCGTGAATATCCTCTACCGGTTTAGGCTCAACGCCCATTTCATCAAAGAATGGCGACAGGCGGATGTAGGTGGAATCATTCTGCCAGTCGTAGGTATCAGAGCGATCCACTTTTATCGCCTTCCACTCGGCGGTCCCTTCAAACACTTCGGCATACTCTTTGCGGAACATCTCCGTTGATACCTGCTCAACCGCTTGCGCCACTTCGATTCCGCTCGGCCAGATATCTTTCAGATACACCGGCTGGCCGTCTTTCCCCGTGCCTAACGGCTCACGGGTCAGGTCGAGATTCATATTCCCCGCCAGGGCGTAGGCGACCACCAGCGGCGGCGAAGCCAGCCAGTTGGTTTTTACCAGCGGATGAATGCGTCCCTCAAAGTTGCGGTTCCCGGAGAGCACCGCCCCGACGGTCAGATCGCCCTGCTTGATGGCACGCTCAATCGGGTCAGGTAATGGGCCTGAGTTACCGATACAGGTGGTACAGCCATAACCGACCAGGTTAAAGCCCAGCTCATCCAGCCAGGGCGTCAGCTTTGCGTGGGCCAGATAGTCGGAAACGACCTTCGATCCGGGCGCCAGCGACGCTTTCACCCACGGCTGCGGTTTCAGACCCCGCTCAACGGCTTTTTTGGCCAGCAAGCCGGCGGCCATCAGGACGCTGGGGTTTGACGTGTTAGTACAGGAGGTGATAGCGGCAATCACCACCGCCCCGTCAGGCAGCGAATACTGCTGTCCGTTGAGCGTATAGTCGATTGGCCGTTTATCTTTCTGCGCGTGGTTGACTTCAAGCTCGGTGCTGGCGGCAAAGGCCTGGGGAACATCGCCGAGCGCTACGCGGTCCTGCGGGCGCTTCGGTCCGGCAAGGCTCGCTTCGACGCTGCTCATATCCAGCGCCAGGATGCTGGTGAATACCGGCTCATCTCCGGGCTGACGCCACATACCCTGCGCTTTCGCATAGGCCTCCACCAGCGCCACCTGCTCTTCGCTGCGCCCGGTAAGGCGCATATAGTCAAGCGTAACCGCGTCAATCGGAAAGAAGCCGCAGGTCGCGCCATACTCCGGCGACATATTGGCGATCGTCGCGCGGTCCGCCAGCGGCAGCGAATCAAGGCCGTCGCCGTAGAATTCAACAAACTTACCAACGACGCCGTGTTTGCGCAGCATCTGGGTCACCGTCAGGACCAGGTCAGTCGCGGTAATGCCTTCACGAAGCTTGCCGCTCAGTTTAAAGCCGACGACGTCCGGTATTAGCATGGATACCGGCTGCCCCAGCATCGCGGCTTCTGCTTCAATACCGCCGACGCCCCAGCCCAGGACGCCTAAACCGTTAATCATCGTGGTATGGGAATCGGTGCCGACCAGGGTGTCGGGAAAAGCCACCCACTCGCCGTTTTGCTGTTCGCTCCACACCGCCCGTCCAAGGTATTCGAGGTTTACCTGGTGGCAAATACCGGTACCCGGCGGTACCACGCTGAAGCGGCTAAATGCCTGCTGCCCCCAGCGCAAAAAGACGTAGCGCTCATGGTTGCGCTCCATCTCCAGTCGGACGTTCTCTTCAAAAGCATCATCGTCGCCAAAGCGGTCGACGGTGACCGAGTGGTCAATCACCAGGTCGACGGGCGAAAGCGGGTTCACTTTAGCGGTATCGCCGCCCAGGCGTTTGACCGCTTCGCGCATCGCCGCCAGGTCCACCACGGCGGGAACCCCGGTAAAGTCCTGCATCAGAACGCGCGCCGGACGGTAGGCGATCTCCCTGTCAGCATGGGCATGCTTCAGCCATCCGGCCAGGGCATGAATATCTTCGGCGGTCACGGAATCACCGTCTTGCCAGCGCAGCAGGTTTTCCAGTAGCACTTTGAGCGATTTGGGCAAGCGCGAGAGATCGCCCAGTTGTTTGGCGGCCAGCGGTAAGCTGTAGTAATGCCAGGTTTTATCTTTAACCTGTAGCGTATCCTTGCTGGCTGCTCGTAGGGTTGACGACATAGCTCCTCCTTTACCTTAGGGATAGCATCCCCTGATCCTCCTCAGGGTCATTATTAAATGATAACACATCTTTGATGTAACATTTTGATAACAACCCAAATTGCTAAAATAGGCTTAACGCATAAAGACAGGAAATTTGAATAATGAGGGCGGATATATTGAGAAGGATTGAAGAAGACAGGTGTGTATCGGCGACCGTGGCGTATTAGTACACAAGTACAAAGAAGAACTAATCGCCATTATTCTGGCGATTAGTTCAATAGCGTAAATTTATCGAGCGAGTGTAAAAAGGGAAAAATTATATCCTCCTTATTGCCGCTATTTTATCCGATGGAATATTACTCAATATTTCACTTGTCATAAAAATGACACAACCATTTTGACTGGAAGGTGCTCTAGCTTAGAAACCAAACGTTGCAGACAACCAGAGCAATGACGCTCCAGAACATCGCAAGCCCAAGGATAACGGCGCTCCAGGCCTTACTTCTCAAAACCGGATCTATCTCAGTCTTGTCACGTTCCTGTGACATCGCAAACTTCATATAATCGATATCACTAATCATTTTTTCACCACCAATCGCTAAGAATTTCTAACCACAGATAAATCTTAATTATGGATTGGCTATTAATCCAGTGAATTCGCTTCCCGGAAGATATCTTTGCTCATTAATTTGATCGCGGCAGGTATATTTGCAAATGTGGTACGAGGAGTTAACGAAAATTGTGATTCAGACGAGGTTTAGATATTCATTTTCAGGTCATTATAGGTTTTGGCATCCCCGAGAGGATGCCATTATTTTTTCTGCGGTTATTTTCCCGGTAATTTAATATCTTTGAACATCGCTTCGATATCTTCATTTGAGCGCAAAGCGACGGCGGTATCGACTACATCCCGCGTCAGATGCGGCGCAAATCGTTGAATAAAATCATACATATAGCTTCGCAAGAAGGTGCTGCGCCGGAAACCTATTTTCGTGGTGCTGTGGCTGAAAATACCGTTGGCGTCGAGCTTGACCAGGTCCGGGTCGGAAACCGGATCCACCGCCATACTGGCAATCACCCCTACCCCAAGGCCCAGACGCACGTAGGTTTTAATCACATCGGCGTCGGTGGCGGTGAAAACGATGCGCGGCGTTAAGCCAGCGCGATTAAAGGCGGTATCCAGCTCGGAACGACCGGTGAAGCCGAAGGTGTAAGTCACCAACGGATACTGCGCCAGCTCCTCAATCGATACCGACTCGCGCGAGGCCAGCGGGTGCTCTGGCGTGACGACCACGGAGCGGTTCCAGTGATAGCACGGCAGCATGACCAAATCATCATAGAGATGGAGCGCTTCGGTCGCGATAGCGAAGTCGGCATTGCCTTTCGACACCGCCTCGGCGATTTGCGTTGGCGACCCCTGATGCATGTGCAAGGAGACGCGGGGGTAGCGTTCGATAAAGCCTTTAATCACGCCCGGCAACGCGTAGCGGGCCTGAGTGTGGGTAGTCGCAACGTACAGGGAGCCCTTGTCTGGCCAGGTATGCTCACCCGCCACCGACTTGATCGCATCCACCTTCGATAAGACCTCGCGAGCGATGCGTATGATCTCCTGGCCTGCGGGAGTCACCTGGGTGAGATGTTTGCCGCTGCGGGCGAAAATCTGAATGCCCAGCTCATCTTCCAGCATGCGAACCTGCTTGCTGATGCCCGGCTGTGAGGTATACAGACCTTCGGCAGTCGAGGAGACGTTCAGATTATGGTTAACAACCTCAACGATATAGCGGAGCTGCTGTAGTTTCATGGCTGATATCCGATAGCACGTAAAATAAACCCGCTTAATACATTTTACGCTCAGGTCACTTGCCGGCGGGCGGATTGCCCCGCCCAAGCCTGCGACTCGCCGTGTCGGCGCCACAACGTATCCTGAAGACGATGATGTATAAGACGATAAGATAATAAAAAAGAGATTAGCTATAACCACTATATCATTTATATCTACAGTGTATAGATACTAACAAAAAATAATAAGTCGGTTATAAGGCGAGAGACGATACAGAATAAATCTTGGATATCAGCAACATGCAGTGTTAAAAAAGGGCCGCGACGCGGCCCTTATTTCCGGTGATAGCAGTTACTTCTTCGCTTCAGTCCATTTGCCGTCAATATAGAAAGCTGACCAGCCGGTGGCTTTACCCTCTTTCTCTGACGCAACGTACTGCTGCTTAGTTTTACGACTAAAACGCACCATCGTTTTGTTGCCTTCCGGATCCTGCTGCGGCGCATCGGCCAGATAGCGCAGCTTCTCGGCCAGGCGGTCGCGGAAGCGGTACAGCTCTTCCACGAGCGGCGCGCGGGTTTCGCGCGATTTCGGGAAGGTGTTCGCGGCCAGGAAAACGCCCGCCGCGCCATCGCGCAGAACAAAGTAGGCGTCCGATTTCTCGCACGGCAGCTCCGGCAGCGGCACAGGATCTTCTTTCGGCGGCGCCACTTCCCCGTTACGCAGGATCTTACGGGTGTTTTTACACTCGTCGTTGGTGCAGGCCATATACTTACCAAAACGCCCCATCTTCAGGTGCATTTCAGAGCCACATTTCTCACACTCAACGATCGGGCCATCATAGCCCTTAATGCGGAACTCGCCCTCTTCAATCTCGTAGCCATCGCAGGTCGGGTTATTACCGCAGACGTGCAGCTTGCGCTTAGGATCGATGAGATAGCTGTCCATCGCCGTGCCGCATTTTTTACAGCGGCGTTTGGCGCGCAGCGCGTTGGTTTCAGCGTCCTCGCCTTCCAGCACGTTGAGAACTTCGTTTTCCGGCACCAGGTTAATGGTAGTTTTGCAGCGCTCTTTTGGCGACAGCGCATAGCCCGAACAGCCGAGGAAGACGCCGGTGCTGGCGGTGCGGATCCCCATCTTGCGCCCGCAGGTTGGGCAGTCGATGGTGGTCAGAACCATTGGGTTCGGCTGCATGCCGCCCTCTTCCGGATCTTTCTCCGCCGTTTGCAGCTGCGAGGTGAAGTCTCCGAAGAAGTTATCGAGAACCTGTTTCCATTCGGCCTGATGGTTGGCCACCTGGTCGAGGCGGTCTTCCATCTGCGCGGTGAAATCGTAGTTCATCAGATCGCGGAAGTTCTCTTCCAGACGATCGGTGACGATCTCGCCCATTTTTTCCGCATAAAAACGACGGTTTTCCACCCGCACATAGCCGCGATCCTGAATGGTCGAAATGATCGACGCATAGGTGGACGGGCGGCCGATGCCGCGTTTTTCCAGCTCTTTAACCAGCGAGGCTTCGCTAAAACGCGCCGGCGGCTTGGTAAAGTGCTGCGCGGGCGTCAGCTCGACCAGGCTCAGGCTTTCGCCCTTGTTGACCAGCGGTAAAGTACGATCTTCATCGCCTTTACGCAGGGCTGGCATCACTTTGGTCCAGCCGTCAAAGCGCAGCGTACGACCGCGCGCTTTCAGTTTGAAATCGCCGGCTTTCACCGTCAGGGTGGTGGAGTCGTACTGCGCTGGCGTCATCTGACAGGCGACAAACTGGCGCCAGATCAGCTGATACAGTTTCTGCGCATCAGATTCCATATCTTTTAACGTTTCGGCCAGCACGTTGACATCGGAAGGACGAATCGCTTCGTGCGCTTCCTGGGAGTTTTCTTTGCTGGCGTACTGGTTAGCGCTTTCCGGCAGATATTTCTTACCGAAGTTATCGCCAATATAGCCGCGCACCATATTCAGCGCGTCCTGGCTCAGGTTCGTGGAATCGGTACGCATATAGGTAATATGCCCCGCTTCGTAGAGGCGCTGCGCCATCATCATGGTTTTCTTCACGCCGAAGCCAAGACGCGTGCTGGCGGCCTGCTGGAGCGTGGAGGTGATAAACGGCGCGCCCGGCTTGCTGCTGGTCGGCTTGTCTTCACGCTCCAGCACGCTGTAGCTGGCTTTCTCAAGCAGCGCAACCGCTGCCATGGTTTCATCACGGCTCACCGGACGGAACGGCTTATCGCCGCTGTGGGTCACCTGCAGCGGTAACGCATCGCCGCCTGGCGTCGTAGTGCTGGCGTCAACTTCCCAGTACTCTTCCGGAACAAACGCCTTAATCTCACGCTCGCGTTCAACCACCAGACGTACGGCAACCGACTGGACGCGGCCTGCGGACAGACCACGGGCAATTTTTTTCCACAGCAGCGGAGAAACCATGTAACCCACCACACGGTCCATAAAACGGCGCGCCTGCTGAGCGTTAACACGGTCAATATTCAGTTCGCCCGGCTTTTCGAAAGCCTGACGGATAGCATTCTTGGTGATCTCATTGAACACTACGCGGCTATAGCGCTGTTCATCACCGCCGATAACTTCCCGCAGGTGCCATGCGATGGCCTCCCCTTCGCGGTCAAGGTCGGTTGCGAGATAGATGTGGTCAGCTTTTTCCGCCAACTGTTTGAGTTCGGAAACAACCTTTTCTTTACCCGGGAGTATTTCATAGTGCGCATCCCAGTCATGCCATGGGTCCACGCCCATACGGTTGACCAGAGCGCCGCGTTCATCCTTCTTAGGCTTTTTAGCCCCTTTGGTGGAGGTAGAGTCGGCGCTCTTTTTGGAAGCTGAGCCACTGGTCGGCAAATCGCGGATATGACCGACGCTGGACTTAACCACGTAGTCATTACCCAGATACTTATTGATCGTTTTGGCTTTTGCCGGGGACTCAACGATAACGAGAGCTTTACCCATATTCACCTTTACCTAATTTGATTCATCCAGGAATACATCGCACATTGATTCACCATCCACTGGCGACACGTCACAACCTATGTTGCGTCGTTATCGATGGATATCAACCCTTTGCACCGGTTTCAGGTCCATAAAACCAGATAGCTGAGTTTGCTGGCTTTTTCTTGCCAGGCGACATAGCACGAATAATTTTTGGCCGAATGTCAAGCAAATCTGTTGCCAGATCGCTGAAAGCGTCACACTGTACCTGATAAAATTCGTTACGCAACTTTATTAGCATGCAAAAGCAAATCCCGCCACTAAACTGATGTTTATTAAGCTCCTGCGATTACCCCCATAAGATCCATGGAAAATTTGCCCCTCGTCGCCGTGCGGCGTAGACTAGCCGCGAAGAATCACAGGAGGCATTTATGCAAGGTACAACCCAACCCATCGATCGCCAGACGCTTCTGGAAAAAGCCAATAAACTCATTCGCGAACATGAAGATACGTTAGCCGGGATCGAGGCCACCGACGTCGTTCAGCGTAACGGCGTGCTGGTGTTCAGCGGCGAGTTTTATCTTGATGAGCAGGGTCTGCCAACGGCGAAGAGTACGGCGGTATTCAATATGTTTAAATATCTCGCGCACGAGCTGTCTGATAAGTATCACCTGGCGGATTAACCGCCGCGCGCAGGGCCAATACGACAACGCGAGGCCCATGCCTCGCGTTGTTTTGTTTACATCAGCGGCTTTTGCCCGCGCTGCCACCAGCGCAGCAGCAGTTTATCGGCGCTTTCCGCCGCGCTGCCGGTAAACCGGTCGAGCATTTTCTTACGCTGCTGGTAGCGCACGCTGATAACCTCATGCTTGTCCATCAGGCCCAGCAGAAGTTCATCGCTGGTTTCCACAGCGTCAACAAGGCCTTTTTCCAGCGCCTGAACGCCATACCAGTGTTCACCCGTCGCTACCTGCTCGATATCCAGCTCAGGGCGCATCCGGTGGACAAAGTCTTTGAAGAGTCGATGGGTATCGTTGAGATCTTCGCGGAATTTCTGGCGCCCTTCTTCGGTATTTTCGCCCAGCATCGTCAGGGTACGTTTGTACTGCCCGGCCGTATGCAGCTCAATGTCGATGTCCTTGTTCTTAAGAAAACGATTGATGTTGGGGATCTGCGCCACAACGCCAATAGAGCCAAGGATAGCGAACGGCGCGCTGACGATTCTGTTCGCCACGCAGGCCATCATATAGCCGCCGCTGGCCGCAACTTTATCTACCGCGACCGTTAACGGGATTTGTTTGTCGCGCAGACGCTGCAGCTGTGAAGCGGCAAGGCCGTAGCCGTGGACCACGCCGCCGGGGCTTTCAAGGCGAATCACCACCTGGTCGCGCGCTTTTGCCGCCGCCAGAACGGCGGTGATCTCTTCGCGCAGGCTGCTGACTTCGTGGGCATCCATACTGCCTTTAAAATCCAGCACCCAGGCGCGCGGTTTAGCGTCCGGCTCGGGGGTTCCCAGCTTTGCCCGCGCCTTTGCCGCTTTTGCTTCCTGCTTGAGCTTTTTCTTTTGCGCTTTATGCCACAGCTTCTGCTGCGGCCCATCGAGCAACGAAGCCGCCAGCTCTTCCTTCATCTCCTTATATTGCTCGCTAAGATTGGTTACCCGCAGCTCGCCGCGCTGTTTTTTGCGCTGAGTCAGGTTAACAATAATGGCGACGATAACCGCAATTGCGACAACGATGGTCGCGATTTTGGCCAAAAACAGGCCATATTGAGCAAGTAATTCCACGTTTTCACCTTGTGTAAACCGCTGACGTTGGCGCACAGTGTACATCAGCCGTCGGCGAGAAGTCTTTGTGCTTTGTGTCGCGTGCGAGGCGCCTTCCTGTTTTTTTCAGCGACGATGAAATCGTTGCAAGATATTAATTCCGCGAAGAGTTTCCGTTTCGCCGATTGCAATAGCGGGCGCTTTCAGGCATAAAGCGCAAAAGTGAAATACCGAATAGCAAGCGCGATCGCCTGCCGATCGCCCGAGGAGTCGCCGTGCACTATCAACCGCAACGTCACCTGTTACAGGATCGCATCATCCTGGTTACCGGCGCCAGCGATGGCATAGGCCGTGAAGCCGCCCTGACCTATTCCCGCTATAGCGCCAGCGTTATCCTGGTCGGCCGTAATGAAGAGAAGCTGCGCAGCGTTGCGCACGAGATTCAGCAAGCGGGCGGCATTCCCGCCCGCTGGTTCACTCTCGACCTGTTAACCTGCACGCCGCAGGAGTGCCAACAGCTGGCGCAGAAGATCGCCATCCACTATCCGCGCCTCGACGGTGTACTACACAACGCGGGTCTGCTGGGCGATGTCTGCCCGATGGATCGGCAAAAGCCGGAAGTATGGCAGCAGGTCATGCAGGTAAACGTGAACGGCACCTTTATGCTCACCCAGGCGCTGCTTCCTTTATTACTTAAATCCGAATCGGGTTCGCTGGTCTTTACCTCCTCCAGCGTCGGCCGTCAGGGGCGCGCCAACTGGGGCGCTTATGCCGCATCTAAATTCGCCACCGAAGGCATGATGCAGGTGCTGGCCGAAGAGTATCAGAGCCGTCATCTGCGGGTTAACTGCATCAACCCCGGCGGCACGCGCACCAAAATGCGCGCCAATGCCTTCCCAACGGAAGATCCGCAAAAATTGAAAACCCCCGCTGATATCATGCCGGTTTACCTGTGGCTGATGGGCGACGACAGCCGCCGTAAGACGGGAATGACTTTTGACGCCCAGCCGGGCCGCAAACCAGGAATCGCACAATGAGTGATGAACGCCACCGCGAACGCCAGCAGCGGGTAAAAGAGAAAGTTGACGCTCGCGTCGCCGCCGCGCAGGAAGAACGCGGCATCGTGATCGTGTTTACCGGTAACGGTAAAGGCAAAACCACCGCCGCTTTTGGCACCGTTACCCGCGCCGTCGGGCACGGTAAAAAAGCCGGCGTCGTGCAGTTTATTAAAGGCACCTGGCCAAACGGCGAGCGCAACCTGCTCGAGCCGCACGGCGTCGAATTTCAGGTGATGGCGACCGGTTTTACCTGGAATACGCAGGATCGCGAAAGCGACACCGCCGCCTGCCTTTCAGTCTGGGAGCACGGGCGCCGAATGCTGGCCGATGAAAGCCTCGACCTCGTTTTGCTGGACGAGCTCACCTATATGGTGGCCTACGACTACCTGCCTCTGGAAGAGGTGCTTACCGCGCTGCGCAACCGCCCGGCGCACCAGACGGTCATTATCACCGGCCGCGGCTGCCACCGTGAAATTACCGAACTGGCCGATACCGTTAGCGAACTGCGTCCGGTTAAGCACGCCTTCGATGCCGGGATCAAGGCGCAGATAGGGATCGACTACTAGCGGCCAGCCGCTCGAGCAGCCCATGATTGAGCGGCAGGCACAGGCAATCCTCCCCCAGCGCCAGCTCGCTTTCGGGAATATTTTGCCGCGAGACGAAGCGCTTACGGTATTCGGTTGGCGTGACGCCGCAGTATTTATTAAAGGCGGCAATTAGAGACTTGTGCTCCTGAAAGCCGCAGCTGTGGCTGATCTCAGTGATTGGCGTGCGCGTATCGCGCAGCAGAGTGCGGGCTTTGTTTAGCCGCACCAGCGTCAGGTACTCTTTAAAATTATAGCGGCTCACTTTTTTGAACAACCGCGAAAACCAGGAGTAGCTCATCCCGCTATGGCAGGCGACCTCGCTCAGGGTCAGCGGCTGATCAAAGTGTTGATTGATAAAATCAATGCCTTTTTTGATCATCGCCTCGTCGCGCAGCGAGCTTTCGCCGCGCCGCGTCGGCTTTCCGGCGCAGACGACCGCATCCAGCAGCAGATAAATCGCCGCGATGCGCTGAAACGGCGCGTGGTTATCGATTAGCTGTTCCAGTAGCCTCGCCAGCCGGAGGTGCACCTCACTGTCTGCCGTAGAGTAAGATCGTCCGCAGGTATTCCAGTCCAGCTGCGGCGAGGGATGAAGCTCATCAAACAGGCCGGGTGAAAACTGGACGGTGACCAGCTGGCTGCCCGCCTCCTCCGCGCTAAGCGAATGGACCTCTTCGGCATTGATGTACAGCATATCCCCCTGCGTAAGCTCCAGGCTCTGCTGGCCGACAGAGAGCGTAAATCGCCCCGCCAGCACGGTAATCAGCTCCGGAGCCGGATGCCAGTGAGGCTCGCAGTAGCGAACCTCCGCGGCAAACACGTTCAGCTTCTCCGCATCAAAGGCAATCAGCTCGTAGCCGCTGTTCACCGTCTGTCGGCCGGTCTGGCTGACCGAACGAGGATGAGTCACTGAAAAAGGGAACATGCGCACTCTCCTGTCATTAGCAATGATGAGCGCCCGCCAGCACCGCGTTAAGCTCGTCGCGCTCAATATCCAGCGCCAGGAACTCGGTCAGCGCAATCAGCAGTCCGCAGAACAGATCCGGCGCCAGGCGAATCAATTTTTCACGCACCTGCTCCGCTGGTATCTGACTCTTATCGGCAATCAGCGTCACGACGCGGGCAAAGGCCTCCGGCTGCTGGATCAGCTGTTGCAGAGAGTTATCATCGCGCAGCGGGACGTACCGCTGCGGGCAATCTACCTCCATTTCCGCCGTTAACGGCAGATCGCGGGATGAGGCGCCGACGCGGATCTGCCAGATGCCCGGCGTCACCATCCAGTCGCCAAGACCCGGATGGTAGCAGGCTAGTTCGGCAATGGGCAGCTGCAGGCTTACGCGCCGGGATTCTCCGGCGGCCAGCGCCACTTTGCTGAACGCTTTTAATGACTGTACTTCGCGAATCAGCTCCCCCTTCGGCGCGCTGACGTACAGTTGGACGATCTCTTTACCCGCATACTCCCCGCAGTTGGTCAGGTCGAACGACACCGTAAGCGTCTCGTCTGCGCCTAATCGGGAGGCTGACAGCGCGATATTATCGTAGGCAAACCGGGTATAGCTTAAGCCAAAACCAAACGGAAACTGCGGCGTCAGGCGACGTTTGTCATAATAGCGATAGCCGACAAAAAGCCCTTCTCCGTAGTAGTGGCGCAGGTTTTCGCCCGGATAGTGTAGCCAGGCCGGGGTTTCCTCCAGGGAATTAGGCACCGTTACCGTCAGCTTGCCGCAGGGGTTACGCTTGCCGAAGAGGATTTCCGCCACCGCGCGCCCCATCCCCTGACCGGCAAAAAACGTTTCCAGCAGCGCTTTGCATTCGCCAAGCCACGGCATCACCACCGCATCGCTATTCGCCAGCACCACCACGATATTTGGCTGGACCGCGGCGACTTCACGAATCAACCGCTCGTGCACCGGCAGAATATGCAGATCCTGACGATCGCCGTTTTCGCCATCTTCGCCTACGGCGGTACTGACGAAGAGTACCGCCACGTCAGCCTCTTGTGCCACGCTGCAGGCCTGCGCCAGCGCCTGTTCATCATCGCGCAGATCGTCCGGCGCGCCTACGGCCCAGGTAACGCTAAAATCGTCCCCGGCGAGGTCGAAAATTTCATCCAGCGGGCGATCGAGAAGATACGGTACCGTGGTCGCGCATCCGGATCCCTGAATCACCGGCTCCTGCGCCGGTTTACCCAGCACCGCGATGCGCGGTGTTTTCTCCGAACGCAGCGGCAGCAGAGCCTCTTCATTTTTCAGCAGGACGATAGATTCACCGGCAAGCCGCTGCGCCAGCGCGTGGTGCGCCGTAAAATCGGCTCGCGTTTGCGGGCGGCGATGGCGCTGAACCTTGTCGAGCAGTTCCAGCATGCGTAGACAGGCGCGATCCACCACCGCCATCGGCACCTCTTCGGCTTCGATAGCCGCCAGCAGGGTTTGTTTATCGCGGCGGGTTTCCGGCATCGCCAGGTCGTTGCCCGCCATCAACGAAGCGGGACGATCTTTAATGCCGTACCAGTCGGACATCACCAGGCCGTCATATCCCCACTCATCGCGCAATACCTGAGTGAGTAAAAACGGATCCTGAGAAGTTTGTACGCCGTTAAGACGATTGTAAGAGGACATCACCGTCCACGGCCGGGATTTTGCAATCGCCCGCTGGAAACCCTCCAGGTAAATTTCCCGCAGCGCCCGCTCTTCAATGATCGAATCCATCTCCGTGCGGCGAAATTCCGAGTTATTGGCCGCAAAATGCTTCAGGCTGGCGCCGACGCCCTCCTGCTGCAGACCGTTGATCAACGCTGCGGCAATGTCACCGCTGACCACCGGGTCTTCGGCGTAATATTCATAGCCGCGCCCGGCCAGCGGCGTGCGGCGAATATTAATGCCGGGCCCGAGCAGGATCCCGACGCCCATTTGCTGACACTCTCGCCCCAGCGCTTGCCCCATCTGATGCACCAGTTCCACGTCCCAACTGCAGGCCAGGCTGGAGCCGTTTGGAAAGCAGGTCGCCGGTAGCGAAGTGCTGAACAGCGCTTCACTGCCCCCTTTCGCGGCGGGCTCTTCCACGCTGGCCTGGTCTGCGGTTTGGGTGATGACCGAGATAAAATCATCCATGCTCCACTTTTCCCGGCCATCAATCTGCGCGCTGCTGTAGCGCACCCCGTAAGTGCCGTCGGTCATAATGATATCTTCGATACCGTGCTGCGGCAGCGAGGCGGTGCGCCACAGACCGCTGCCGGTCAACAGCGCCACTTTCTCTTCCGCGCTCATCGCGGCAAGGGTGGTGTTAAAATCGTTACTCATCTCTCTGGCTCCCTGAGGTTAAAGCGCGTTCTGTTTACGCAGGCTGATCTTTTGCACAATATCGCGATAGGTTTTTTCATCCAGCGAATAGCAGGCGACAAACAGGGCGCTGAGGGCAAACATCGCGCCGGGAAATAGCGTCATCAGTACGTTAATGCCGTTAATCGCGCTGGCGGTGATATTGCCCGCGTCATAGTGATAATAGTCCAGCATCCATCCCGCGCAGCCGCCGCCGATGGCCATCGCTATTTTAGTGATGAAATTAAAAAAGCCGTAAATTGCGCCTTCGGTACGCACCCCATGGTGCCACTCGGCATATTCCACGGTATCGGCAATCATTGACCACATTGAAACGAAACCCATCCCCAGCGTAATACTGTAGAGACACACGCCGGTCATGATCAGCCAGATATTGTCGCCGGCGATAAAATATTGCATCAGTACGCCCACCACGCCGATTAACAGGGCCACCAGCGTCATTTTCTTTTTACCTATCAACGCAATAATTTTTTCCGAAATAACGGTACCGACAATATAAGCCGCCGACTGAATCATAAAGAAGGTGGAGGTAAAACCTTCGCTACCAATGATATATTTGATAAAGTAAATAGCGATCGCCATCCACACGGTATAGGCAATATAAAAAAAGACGGTGAACATGGAGAGGTTAATTAGCGGCGCGTTACCTGCCACCGCCTTCAACATTTCCCGCAGCGTCGGCGCCGGAGTCTGTTCCTCTTCTTCGCCAACGCGCTCTTTGGTCATCCCGAAACAGGCAAGGAACAAAAACGTCGCCAGCAGCGCAAAGCAAGAGACGGCGAAGACATAGCCCAGCTGTTTATCGCTAAACGGGGAAATCAGCCTATCCGCGGTGGTGGACACAATCAGATAGCCAACAATCGCCAGTACAAACCGGTATACCGACAGCGATGAACGGGAGGCTTCATGCTGGGTTAAACGGTTGGTCAGCGCCGAGTAAGGCGTATTCACCGCCGTATAGGCCAGGCAATAAATAGTATATGAAATCAGTGCGAAGTAGAATTTGGCCTCACCGCCGAAAGGCACAAAGCAGAGCACCGTCAGAAAGCCCAGCGGAATGGAACCATACAATAACCATGGACGAAGTTTACCGTAACGGCTGTGGGTTTTATCGATAGCAAAACCAATCACAATATTAAAGGCCGCATCAACCACGCGGGCAATAACAAAGATCAGGCTCGCCTGTACGGCGCTAATCCCGTAAATATTGGTATAGAAAAAAAGTAAGAATAGAGAAACAAAGCCGAAGGATAAATTAGAGGCGAAATCGCCAAATCCATAGCCTATTTTTTCTTTAACGCCGATAACCACATAGCTTGCCGATAGTTTTCCTGCTGTTTCCATTTTAGGCTACCTGTTAATGTAATCAGTGGCGTCAGTATATGGCGTAGCCAGGCGCATCGCTTTGCGTTATTTGTCCGGGGATTTCCCGTTTTTTGTCTTTATGCAGAAGTGTGAAAGGAGTCACAAGAGAGAAAATTCCGGCGGCGACCGCCGGAACTGGAATAATTAACCGTTACCGTTATTACGGCTGCTGGAACGACGGTTGTTATTATTATTACTCACCTGGCTGTGGCGCTTAACCGCGCGGCGAATCTGATTTGCCTTCATGCGACGGCGATCTTTTTCGACGGCGACCTTAGAGGTGGTTTCCGGCGTAAGCTCGACCAGCTCACGCAGGTAGTTGGTTTGCGCCAGGTCCAGCTCGGTGTAGCCGCCGCGCGGCAGGCCTTTCGGCAGCAGAATATCGCCGTAGCGCACGCGGATCAGGCGGCTGACCTGTACGCCAACGGCTTCCCACAGGCGACGGACTTCACGGTTACGCCCTTCGGTCAGCGTGACGTTGTACCACTGGTTAATCCCTTCACCACCGGTAAACTTGATGGTTTTGAACGCCGCCGGGCCGTCTTCCAGCTGTACGCCGCGAGAAAGCTGGCGCAGCTTGTCATCGTCAATCTGGCCAAACACGCGCACCGCGTATTCACGTTCCACTTCGCGGCTCGGGTGCATCAGGCGGTTCGCCAGTTCACCGTCGGTGGTAAACAGCAGCAGGCCGCAGGTGTTCACGTCCAGACGACCGACGGCAATCCAGCGCGCGCCGCGCAGCTTTGGCAGACGATCGAACACCGTCGGACGCCCTTCCGGGTCGTTGCGGGTACAGAGTTCGCCTTCCGGCTTGTAGTAGGCCAGCACGCGGCAAATCTGTTCCGCAGACTCTTTCACCGAAATCAGGTGGCCGTCGATACGAATTTTTAAACCCGGGACAATTTCAACGCGATCGCCAAGGGTGGCGATTTTGCCATCGACGCTGACGCGGCCAGCTTCGATTTTGGCTTCGATTTCACGGCGGGAGCCGTGGCCAGCGCGGGCCAGCACTTTTTGTAATTTCTCGCTCATTGAGCTTCCTTAAGGTGTCGCCTTCCCAGGCGTCTGGTATACTTCGAAAAACAGGGCGTTAGCAAAATAATATTCTAACACCATGTTCTGTATATATATTTTGCATCAAGGCGTATCATGTTTTGCGCCATTTTAGCGACCACAGTAGAGACACGTCTTCTCGCGTGGGCGAACATGGTACACGAACTTTAAGATCAATGCTTCTTCGCATTACGAGGATAGCACAACTTACCATCCGCCTCCGCCGCCGCCTCCTGCTCCGCCGCCGGAAAATCCCCCGCCGCTGCCGCCGAGACCAAAAGCGCTGGCGGATCCACTATTCAGATGCGCCTGCAAGGTCAAAAACGCCCCGGATCGGGCTATCTCCGGCGCCTTAATCGCCGCCGCCAGGGATGGAGCCAGGCGATTGGCCCACGCCTTACCCAACCCTGCGGCTACCGCCCAGCTAAGCAATGAAATATCCAGGTAACGGGATTCGCCTTTGCGCCGTGGGCCGCTGTGCGTTGCTGCCTCCAGCCGTCCAAGATAACGGATGACCCCTTCAGCTCTGGCAAAGCGCTGCTGGCCCAATTGCGTAAGCTGCGGGAGCAGGCAAAAGCCCAGCGCGGTGATATAACCGGACAGGCACCAGGCGCTGAAGTATCCGGCGGGCATATACCATTGAAAGAGCGAAAAACCCATTTTCGCCCATAGAAACAGAAAAATCAGGCCGCCGCCGATAAGCGGCCACAACACCGTCGCCATTAGACGCTTGCGAATTGGTTTGCCGGGATCGCTATCGCTCAGTAAAAACACGCTGCTAAAGAGAAGCGGAATAACGAAGAAAAGACCCGCAAACCAATCCGCAGTTAAGGTTCTGGCCGTCCAGCCCAGACTCTGCGCATTAGCGAGAATCTGAGTCGCAAACATCGCCACAATACCGCATAACAGGAAGCTCAAAGGCCGATAGCCCGCGCCCTTATGCTGCTGACGATAGTATTTATCCATTCGCTTAAACGCTTTGCGCAGCGTTCTGTTGTAGCGCCCCTTGAGCTCCACTTTATCGCTCTTATGAAACAGCAGATCCATCAATAGCTGCTCTTCCTGGGTCGGAATATCGCCTGTGTGAATTGCGCCAGAACGTACCCGAACCAACGAGCATAGCATTTCATCGCCCGGCACATTCTCCAGCGCCACCCGCCCCTTCACAATCAGGTTGGTCACATCGGCGCAAAAACCTTTATCGTCGTACGTTTGCTTCGCCGCCATACGCAAATAGCCTGGAGAAAATTCCCTAGACATTGACGTCAGCACCGGCACGTCAACCGGAGTAAAACGCGGCCTGCGCAGCCATAAAAACAAGAAATAACCCGCCATTAATCCACAGGGGATCCACACGCTTAAAGACGATAACGTGGGGATAAAAAGATGCGGGAGTAGATGAGTCGCCTGCGGCTCTGCGGCATCAGGCAACAGCGCACGAGGCCAGCGATAGAGTACGGTAAAATCCTGCTGGTAGAAGGGTTCGCGGGACTCAATGCGCCCATCCGGCAGAAGGTGGCCATTTTTTAACCTTTCGCCATCATCGCCGGTAAAAAAGTCGATCTGCCTGAACGGGTCCCCTTGCGCATCCGCTAGTTGCAGCGCGAAGCGAACCTGGAATATTTCGAACGACCAGCTGGCGCCGGTGACATTCCAGATAAGCACATCATCTTCGTCATCGCGGATAAACGCGTTGCTGACCTGATAGTGCACCTGGTAGCGATAATCGCCTTCCGGCAGAAAAGTTTGCTCATCGCCGACTACGATCCTCATCGTCCCCCGGTGCCAGAGCAGATGCCAGGGCTCGGGTTTGCCATCGCGGGTCACGCCGATCACATGGTACGTCAGCAGGGCCGCGTTGCCGTCCGGCCGCACCCACATACGCGGAAGATCGCGAAAGAAACCGTGTTTGATCTGCCTGTTGCGCGCCTGGAAGTGAAGGTTTTCTCGCACGTCCAGCACGCCGTCCTGGCGCATGGTAGCCTGAACGTCAAACAGAGCGATAGCTTCTTGCCAGGGGGATAAAACCTCAGAATGCGCAGGGCTGAACGGCACGCTGAACAGCCACAGCAGAAGAAAAAAGCGACAGATTAATGTCCATTTCACGACGATTCCTTCCTTGGAATAAAAAACAATTACAGGAACGGCCTCACGTCCCCGACGCCTTCACGCACTACGACCGGCGCGTCTTCGGTAAGATCGATAACCGTGGTCGGCTGCTGGCCCAGATAGCCGCCGTGAATAATCAGGTCCACCTGCTTCTCCAGACGATCCTTAATCTCTTCCGGATCGGATTCGGTAAAGTCGCTTCCCGGCAGCATCAAGGAAGTGGAAAGCATCGGCTCACCCAATGTTTCCAGCAGCATTTGCGCAATCGGGTTCGACGGCACGCGCATCCCGATAGTCTTACGCTTCTCCTGCAACAGGCGGCGCGGGACTTCTTTGGTGCCCTTGAGGATAAAGGTATAGTTACCCGGCGTATTGTTTTTAATCAGACGAAAGGCCACGTTATCGACGAATGAATAGGTCGACAGCTCGGACAGATCGCGGCACATCAGGGTAAAGTTGTGGCCGTTTGGCAAATTACGGATCCGGCAAATCCGCTCCATCGCGCCTTTATCTTCAATTTTACAGCCTAAAGCGTAACCGGAGTCGGTCGGATAGACGATGACTCCGCCTTTACGCACAATGTCCACCGCCTGGTTAATTAACCGCGCCTGGGGGTTTTCCGGATGGATATAAAAAAACTGGCTCATACTTCCCTCTCAATTTTGTTCTACGGCCACTTCCCAACTGCGCCAGATCCCTTCAACGCCCGCGGGCAGCCAAAGTTTGCGGCCCAGTTCGATCCATGGGCAGGGCTGATGAAAATCAGACCCCTGCGAGGCATCCAGGCCATACTGCACGGCGTAAGCGGCAAGCTGAGCGCGCTCGTGCGGCGCCTGTTGACACTGCGCCACCTCCATCGCATCGCCGCCCTGTTCGCTAAAGTGGGCCAACAGACGTTTTAACCACTTGGCGGAAAGGTCATAGCGCCCGGGATGGGCAATGACCGCCTTACCGCCAGAATGATGAATGACATCAATCGCTTGTTTTATTGTACACCACTGAGGCGGAACGTAACCGGTTTTCCCGCGCGCCAGATACTTCTTAAAGACGTCAGCCATATTGTTGGCATAGCCGGCCTCCACCAGAAAACGGGCAAAATGGCCGCGCGTCACCGCACCGCCGTCCGCCAGCTTCAGCGCCCCTTCCCAGGCCCCCGGGATCCGCGCTTTTTCCAGCCGTTCAGCAATCTGCTGGCCCCGCATCTGGCGACGCGCTTTCTGTTCATCGAGCAGCGCGGTCATTGCCGGATGGCCGATATCGATATTCAGTCCGACAATGTGAATTTCATGATTTTCCCACAGCGTGGAAATCTCCACCCCGGTAATCAGCGCCAGCGGTAAACCGGCGCGTTCAATTTCAGCCTGAGCCGCGGGAATCGCCGCCACGGTATCGTGATCGGTAATCGCCAGGGTGCCGACGCGCATCTGGTGCGCGCGATGGACAAGTTCTTCTGGAGTCAGTCGCCCGTCAGAGGCAATGGTATGGCTGTGCAGGTCGTAAATCACTGCGTAATTGGTGTTGCTCAAGATGACTCCTGCTGGACATGAACCTGTACCCGTCATACTTTAAGTCACAGGCAGATTGACTGTGATTCTGCAGCTTAAGTGATTAAGGATATCAATAAGCGCATCATCATACCGACAGAGAGAGAAAATCTGCAAACAGGGGTTGACATTAATCTCTCGGACTAGTTAACTAGTACGCAAGTTCACATGAAGGGGTATCAACGATGAAAACGCAATTTATCACTCTGCACGGCTGGTGGCGCACCTCCTGTTATCGGGCGGCGTGATCGCGTTTTGCACTCAGCATACAGATACCCGGCCCGCCAATGAGCGGGCTTTTTATTGGACAAATTATTATAGCGAACAGGCGACAACAATAATGCAAACATCAAAACCGGCACTCGAGCTTCTCACCAGCGACGCCATCTATCGGGAAAACCCCACCGCATTGTTCCACCAGATCTGCGGCGCGCGTCCAGCCACCCTGCTGCTGGAATCCGCTGATATTGACAGCAAGGATGATTTAAAGAGCCTGCTACTGGTGGACAGCGCCCTGCGCATTACCGCGCTAGGTGACACCGTCACTATTCACGCATTGTCCGCCAACGGTACGGCGCTGCTGGAACTGTTGGATAGCGCCCTGCCCTCCGGCATCAATAATCAGCGTCAGCCCAATAGCCGGGTATTAACCTTTCCCCCGGTCAGCGCGCTGTTAGATGAAGACGCCCGCCTGTGTTCACTCTCGGTATTCGACGCTTTTCGCCTGCTGCAGGAACTGGTTACCGTTCCGCAGGACGAGCGCGAAGCCATGTTCTTCGGCGGCCTGTTCGCCTATGACCTGGTCGCCGGTTTTGAAGACCTGCCATCGCTGGAAAGCGACACCGCCTGCCCAGATTACTGCTTCTATCTGGCGGAAACGCTGCTGGTTATCGATCATCAGACCAAAAACACCCGTATCCAGGCGAGCCTGTTTACGCCGCTGGAAAGCGAAAAGCAGCGTCTGCTGCAGCGCATCGCTCAGCTTCGCCAGCAGTTGAACGAGCCGCCGCTGCCGCTGCCGGTAACCACGGTAGCCGAGATGCGCTGCGACTGCGACCAGAGCGACGAAGAGTATGGCGCCGTGGTGCGTAAAATGCAGCGCGCCATTCGCGCGGGCGAGATTTTCCAGGTCGTGCCGTCGCGCCGCTTCTCGCTGCCCTGCCCGTCGCCGCTCGCCGCTTATGATGTGCTGAAGAAGAGCAACCCGAGCCCGTACATGTTCTTTATGCAGGACAACGATTTCACCCTGTTCGGCGCGTCGCCGGAGAGCTCTCTCAAGTATGATGCCACCAATCGCCAGATTGAAATCTACCCGATCGCCGGTACCCGACCGCGCGGCCGCCGCGCGGATGGTTCGCTGGATCGCGATCTCGACAGCCGCATTGAGCTGGAGATGCGCACCGACCATAAAGAGCTTTCCGAGCATCTGATGCTGGTCGACCTTGCGCGTAACGACCTCGCGCGCATCTGTACGCCGGGCAGCCGCTACGTCGCCGACCTGACCAAAGTCGACCGCTACTCCTTTGTGATGCACCTCGTCTCCCGCGTGGTTGGCGAGCTGCGCCGCGATCTTGACGTGCTGCATGCCTACCGCGCCTGTATGAATATGGGCACCCTCAGCGGGGCGCCGAAAGTGCGCGCCATGCAGCTTATCGCCGCCGCTGAAGGCAAGCGTCGCGGCAGCTACGGCGGCGCGGTGGGCTATTTTACCGCCCACGGCGACCTCGATACCTGCATCGTTATCCGTTCCGCCTACGTGCAGGATGGCGTCGCCACCGTCCAGGCGGGCGCCGGTATCGTGCTCGACTCCGTTCCCCAGTCAGAAGCGGATGAAACCCGTAATAAAGCTCGCGCGGTGCTGCGCGCTATCGCCCAGGCCCACCACGCGAAGGAGATTTTCTAATGGCCGACATTCTGCTGCTCGATAATATCGATTCTTTTACCTATAACCTGGCAGACCAGCTGCGTTCGAACGGCCATAACGTGGTGATTTACCGCAACTCCGTCCCGGCGCAGGCGCTGATTGAGCGCATCGGCACGATGAAAAACCCGGTACTGATGCTCTCTCCAGGGCCGGGGACGCCGAGCGAAGCGGGCTGCATGCCGGAGCTGCTGATCCGCATGCGCGGCAAACTGCCGATTATCGGTATCTGCCTCGGACACCAGGCGATTGTCGAAGCCTACGGCGGCTACGTCGGCCAGGCCGGCGAAATCCTCCACGGTAAGGCTTCGAGTATTGAACATGACGGACAGGCGATGTTTGCCGGTCTGAGCAACCCGCTGCCGGTGGCCCGCTACCACTCGCTGGTGGGTAGCAACATTCCGGCGGGGCTGACCATCAATGCCCACTTCAACGGCATGGTCATGGCGGTGCGTCACGATGCGGATCGCGTCTGCGGCTTCCAGTTCCACCCGGAGTCGATTCTGACCACCCAGGGCGCGCGCCTGCTAGAGCAAACCCTGGCCTGGGCGTTGCAGAAGCTGGAGCAGACCAACACCCTCCAGCCAATTCTGGAAAAACTGTATCAGGCCGAAACCCTGAGCCAGCAGGAGAGCCATCAGCTGTTCTCAGCGGTGGTGCGCGGGGAAGTGAAACCCGAGCAGCTGGCCGCCGCGCTGGTGAGCATGAAGGTGCGCGGTGAGCATCCGCAGGAAATCGCCGGCGCCGCCACCGCGCTGCTGGAAAACGCCGCGCCGTTCCCGCGCCCTGATTATCTGTTTGCCGATATCGTCGGTACCGGCGGCGACGGCAGCAACAGTATCAATATTTCGACCGCCAGCGCGTTTGTGGCCGCCGCCTGCGGCCTGAAGGTCGCGAAACACGGCAACCGCAGCGTATCGAGTAAATCAGGATCTTCCGACCTGCTGGCGGCGTTCGGTATCAATCTGGATATGAATGCCGATAAATCTCGCCAGGCGCTGGATGAACTGGGCGTTTGCTTCCTGTTCGCCCCGAAGTATCACACCGGTTTCCGCCACGCGATGCCGGTCCGTCAGCAGTTGAAAACTCGCACCCTGTTTAACGTGCTTGGGCCGCTGATCAACCCGGCCCACCCGCCTCTGGCGCTGATTGGCGTTTATAGCCCGGAGCTGGTGCTGCCGATTGCGGAAACCCTGCGCGTGCTGGGCTACCAGCGCGCCGCGGTGGTGCATAGCGGCGGAATGGACGAGGTGTCGCTGCACGCGCCGACGGTGGTCGCGGAGCTGAACAATGGCGAAATCAAGAGCTACCAGCTGACCGCCGCCGACTTTGGCCTGACGCCTTACCATCAGGAGCAGCTGGCAGGCGGCACGCCGGAAGAAAACCGTGACATTCTTACGCGCTTACTACAAGGTAAAGGCGAGGCCGCTCACGAAGCCGCCGTTGCCGCCAACGTCGCCATGCTGATGCGTTTACATGGATACGAAGATCTGAAGGCCAACGCGCAGCAGGTCATCGATGTGCTGCACAGCGGAGCGGCCTATGACAGAGTGACCGCATTAGCGGCAAGAGGGTAAATAATGCAGACCGTTTTAGCAAAAATCGTGGCCGACAAAGCGATTTGGGTAGAAGCCCGCAAACAACAACAACCGTTAGCCAGTTTTCAAAATGAAGTGGTACCGACGCAGCGCAATTTTTACGACGCCCTCGCCGGAACCCGCACCGCGTTTATTCTCGAGTGCAAAAAGGCCTCGCCATCAAAGGGGCTGATCCGCGATGATTTTGACCCGGCGGCCATCGCCGGCGTCTACAAGCACTACGCCTCGGCGATCTCGGTACTGTGCGATGAGAAATATTTCCAGGGCAGCTTCGACTTTCTGCCGATCGTCAGCAAGGTCGCGCCGCAGCCGATTTTGTGTAAGGACTTCACCATCGATCCTTACCAGATTTATCTGGCGCGCTACTACCAGGCCGACGCCTGCCTGCTAATGCTTTCGGTGCTGGATGACGAACAGTATCGCCAGCTCTCCGCCGTCGCGCATAGCCTGAACATGGGCGTGCTGACCGAAGTGAGCAATGAAGAGGAGCTGGAGCGCGCGATTGCGCTGAAGGCGAAAGTGGTCGGCATCAACAACCGCGATCTGCGCGATATGTCGATTGACCTCAACCGTACCCGCACCCTGGCGCCTAAGCTCGGTCATGAGGTCACGGTGATCAGCGAGTCCGGTATCCATACCTACGCAGAAGTGCGTGAACTAAGCCACTTCGCCAACGGTTTCCTGATTGGCTCGGCGCTGATGGAGCACGCCGATCTGAACGCCGCCGTGAAGCGCGTGCTGCTCGGCGAGAATAAGGTCTGCGGCCTGACCCGCCCCCAGGATGCCCAGGTGGCGTATGAATCCGGCGCGATCTACGGCGGCCTGATTTTTGTCCCGACGTCGCCGCGAGCGGTGAATGACGCTCAGGCGAAAGCCGTCATCGATAGCGCGCCGCTGAGCTACGTCGGCGTGTTCCGCAATACGCCGGTGGCGGAAGTGGTCGGCCGCGTGGAAAATCTGAGCTTAGCCGCGGTGCAGCTGCACGGCAGCGAAGACCAGGCCTATATTGATACCCTGCGCGCCAAACTTCCGGCGACGGTGCAAATCTGGAAGGCCCTCAGCGTCGGCGAAACCCTACCGCAGCGCAATCTGCATCACGTCGATAAATATGTATTCGACAACGGTCAAGGCGGCACCGGCCAGCGTTTCGACTGGTCGCTGCTGCAAGGTCAGGACCTGCGTAACGTTCTGCTGGCAGGCGGCCTCGGCGCCGATAACTGTGTGGAAGCCGCCAAAAGCGGCTGTGCCGGACTCGATTTTAATTCAGGCGTAGAGTCGCAGCCGGGTATTAAAGATGCCAGCAAGCTGTCCTCTGTATTTCAAACGCTGCGCGCATATTAAGGAGCAATAATGAGTACTTTACTGAACCCCTACTTTGGCGAATTCGGCGGGATGTACGTTCCGCAGATCCTGATGCCCGCCCTGCGCCAGCTGGAAGAAGCGTTCGTCAGCGCGCAGAAAGACCCGGCATTCCAGGCTGAATTTACCGACCTGCTGAAAAACTACGCCGGTCGCCCGACGGCGCTGACCAAATGCCGTAACCTTACCGAAGGCACCCGTACCACGCTGTATCTCAAGCGTGAAGACCTGCTGCACGGCGGCGCGCATAAAACCAACCAGGTGCTCGGCCAGGCGCTGCTGGCGAAACGGATGGGCAAAACGGAAATTATCGCCGAAACCGGCGCCGGCCAGCACGGCGTGGCCTCTGCGCTCGCCAGCGCCCTGCTCGGCCTGAAGTGCCGTATCTATATGGGCGCTAAGGATATCGAACGCCAGTCGCCGAACGTTTTCCGCATGCGCCTGATGGGTGCGGAAGTGATCCCGGTACATAGCGGTTCTTCTACCCTGAAAGACGCCTGCAATGAAGCCCTGCGCGACTGGTCCGGCAGCTACGAAACAGCCCATTATATGCTCGGCACCGCTGCCGGTCCGCACCCGTTCCCGACCATCGTGCGTGAATTCCAGCGCATGATTGGCGAAGAGACCAAAGCGCAGATTCTGGAGAAAGAAGGTCGTCTGCCGGATGCGGTTATCGCCTGCGTCGGCGGCGGATCGAACGCCATCGGCATGTTCGCCGACTTTATCGACGAAACCACCGTTGGCCTGATTGGCGTGGAGCCCGCGGGTCACGGTATTGAGTCCGGCGAGCACGGCGCGCCGCTGAAGCACGGTCGGGTGGGTATCTACTTCGGTATGAAATCGCCGATGATGCAAACGGAAGAGGGGCAGATTGAGGAGTCCTACTCCATCTCCGCCGGGCTGGACTTCCCGTCAGTGGGGCCGCAGCATGCGTATCTGAACAGCATTGGCCGCGCCGATTATGTGTCGATTACCGATGACGAAGCGCTGGATGCCTTTAAAGAACTCTCCCGCCATGAGGGGATTATCCCGGCGCTGGAGTCCTCCCATGCCCTGGCGCACGCGCTGAAGATGATGCGTGAAAACCCGGAAAAAGAGCAGCTGCTGGTGGTTAACCTCTCCGGCCGCGGCGATAAAGACATCTTCACCGTACACGATATTTTAAAAGCGCGAGGGGAAATCTGATGGAACGTTATGAGACGCTGTTTGCACAACTTAAAGCTCGCCGGGAAGGCGCGTTTGTTCCCTTCGTCACCCTCGGCGATCCGAATCCGGAACAGTCGCTGAAAATTATCGATACCCTGATTGAAGCGGGCGCCGACGCGCTGGAGCTGGGCATCCCCTTCTCCGACCCGCTGGCTGACGGCCCGACGATTCAGGACGCCACCCTGCGCGCTTTTGCCGCAGGCGTCACGCCCGCCCAGTGCTTTGAAATGCTGACGGCGATTCGTCAAAAGCATCCGACCATCCCAATCGGCCTGCTGATGTACGCCAACCTGGTCTTCAGCCCGGGCATTGATGAATTCTACGCCGCGTGCGAACGCGCGGGCGTCGATTCAGTGCTGGTCGCCGATGTCCCCGTGGAAGAGTCCGCGCCGTTCCGCCAGGCCGCGTTGCGCCATAACATCGCGCCGATTTTCATCTGTCCGCCGAATGCCGATGACGATCTGCTGCGCCAGATCGCCTCTTACGGTCGCGGTTATACCTACCTGCTGTCGCGGGCGGGCGTGACCGGCGCGGAGAACCGCGCCGCGCTGCCGCTGCATCATCTGATTGAAAAACTGGCCGAGTACCACGCCGCGCCGCCGCTGCAGGGTTTTGGCATCTCGGCGCCGGAGCAGGTGACCGCGGCGATTGACGCAGGCGCGGCCGGCGCGATTTCCGGCTCTGCCATCGTCAAAATCATTGAGCGTAACGTGAACGACCCGCAGGCTATGCTCGCCGAACTGAAAGCCTTTGCGCAAAGTCTGAAGGCCGCCACCAAAGCAGCCTAAGCGCGTCCGCCGCCCGGTCCCGCGCCGGGCGGCTATTTCTGCTGCAAGCAGTCGGCATATTTGCGCGTCAGACGAAACAGCGCCAGCACATCATCTTGCGACCACCCTGCCAGCACCTCGTTCATCAGCCGCGTTCTTGCTTGCGCAATGCGTGTAATCATCGCCTGGCCCGCTTCGCTGAGCGTCACTTCGCTAATCCGCCGGTCTTTCGCATTAGGCTGCTTTCGCGCCAGCTCCTGGGCTTCCAGCTTCTTCACCTGCCTGCTGACGGTGGTGTAGTCGCGCCCAAGGCTGTCCGCCAGTTCAACGACCCCGACGGGTCCCCTGCGCCCGACGGCCACCAGTAGCGGAAAGAGAGTCCGATCGAGCTGGACCTCGGCCGCCTGCAGTATCTGCTCATCGCGCATCGGTTGGTTCATCACGCTGATGATATCGAGCAGCGCGCCGTGGAAGTCGCTAATGTCGTAATTATTATGTGCATCTTGCATATATTAGTTAACCGAGTATAGTGCCGTTAGCTGATATGTGCATTTTACACATAACTATCCCAGAGGGGGAGAAGACAATGAAAGCAGCCGTGGTTTTTGACCTGCAGCAGGTGCCGGTTTGGTCCGATTTTAGCGATCCGCGCGCCGGTGAGAGTGAGGCGTTAGTCAAGGTTCGCGCCGCCGCCATCAGTCATGTGGTGAAAGGCCGGGCCTCCGGCAAACATTATAGTTTCGATGGTCGTCTGCCTTTTGTCCCGGGTATTGATGGCGCCGGCGTACTACCCGACGGGCGGCGCGTCTATTTCGCCTTCCCCGCCGCGCCCTGGGGCAGTATGGCGCAGTGGGCTCCCGTCGCCCTAAACCACTGTCTGCCGCTGCCGGATGAACTGGACGATATCACTGCCGCCGCAATGGCTAATCCGGGTATGTCGGCCTGGGCGGCGCTGGTCAAGCGCGGCGGGTTGAAAGCGGGCGAAACCGTATTGATCAACGGCGCCACGGGCAGCGCCGGTCAGCTGGCGGTGCAAATCGCCCGCTTTCTGGGCGCCAGAAAAGTGATAGCCTGCGGGCGAAACGGGGAGAAACTGGCCGCGCTCGAAGCCGATGCGATCGTGAACTTAAGTCAGGATGAGGCGAGCCTGCGGGCGCAGTTTGCCGAACTGGCGGCGCAGCAGATTGATGTCGTCGTCGATTATCTGTGGGGACGTAGCGCCGAACTTTTGCTGCCAGCGCTGGCAAAGCACAGCCCGGGAAATACGCCGGTACGTTTTATTCAGGTCGGTTCCCTTTCCGCCGCCGATATCGCGCTCAGCGGCGCGGTACTGCGCTCCGCGCCGCTGCAGCTGATGGGCAGCGGTATTGGCAGCCTTTCAGTGTCCCAGCTGCTGGCCGCTACCGGGGAAATGCTGCAGGCTGCCGTTACTGGCGGGTTTACCATCGCCACCACTCCCCGGCCGCTTCGCGAGGTCGCCGCGGCATGGCCGCAGGATAACAGCCAGAAGCGCACCGTTTTTATCGTCGATTAAAAAAAACGCTTCCGCACAAAAGTTGGGGTTGATATCTTAAATGAGAAATATTATCTTTCTCATTACCGAGTAGTTGAGTAAACAACTCAGGTATTCGGTACGACATTGCTCACATTGCTTCCAGTATTTTTGCCCGCACTTGTGCGGGCTTTTTTTATGGCTGCCGACACTCTCTGCGCACCAGCTGCCTTAGCCAGCGATGCGCTAATTCATGCTCCTGGCGAGGATGCCACATTTGTGACACCGTTATCTCCGGCGTGCTCACCGGGAGGGGAAAACCGATCATCTCTTTTCCCGCCGCGCTCTGCAGGCAGGAGGCCGGGACAACGGCGATAAGTTCAGCATCCCGGGCAACGGCCAGCGCGGCGGAAAACGCAGGCACCACCGCGGCAATTCTGCGGCTCATTCCATATGCCGCCAGCGCTTCATCAACCGGCCCGCTGATCGCCCCGCGACGGGAGGCTATGACGTGCCCTACGGAAACAAATTGTTCTCGCGACAGTTCGGCAAAGGCGGCTAACGGGTGGTTTTTTGCCAGCGCGGCGACAAAGCGATCGCGAAACAGCGCCTGCAGGCGGATCTCAGGCCCCATATTTTCCAGTACGCCAATTTCCAGGTCCACCCGCCCCTCGCGTAAAAATCGGGCATCTTTCTCCGGCTTCGCGACAAACTCGAGCGTCACGCCCGGCGCTTCTCGTGCGACAGCGTTCACCAGCGCCGGGCCAAAAACGTCTATAAATCCCTCATTGGTACGTAACGTAAATCGCTTCTCAAGGGTCGATAAACTCAGCGGCGCAGGCGAAGCGTTGAGCACCGCGCGCATCTCAGTGACGACATTTTTTGCCCGCGCCTGCAGACTTTCCGCATGGGGAGTCAGCACCATTTTTCACCCGGCCCTGACCAGTAGCGGGTCGCCGGTTACCTGCCGTAAGCGCGCCAGCGTGCGGCTCATCGCCGACGCGCTAAGCTCAAGCCGCTTTGCCGCCCCGGCAACGCTCTTCTCGCTCAACAGTACATCCAGCGCAGTCAGTAAATTAAAATCGGGATCGGTCATCTTTTCTCCACTCCGGGATAGGGCGTCTGATGCACTTTATTATTGCAAATGCTGCGCCTTCCGCCTGCTACAGCACCGGCCTATATTTATCCCATCATTTATTTACGCCGGAGTGATACCCATGGCCGCTTCCACTAAAACAGTATTGATCGCGGGCGCTTCACGCGGGCTTGGGCACGCCATGGCTGAACAGTTTCTGCTGCATGGCTGGCAGGTCATCGGCACCGTGCGCGATCTCTCGCAAACCACGCCGCTGCATCATCTGGCCCGGACGTATCCTGGACGGGTTCGTATTGAGGCGCTGGATATTTGTGATAATGACGGGATCGCGGCGCTGCGCGAAACGCTTAGCGATAACATACTGGATATGCTGTTCGTCAACGCGGGCACCACCAACCGCGATCCGACACAAACCATCGGCGAAATCGCGACGGAAGAGTTTATTCATGTCATGTTGACCAACGCGCTCGCGCCGATGCGGGTAATAGAAAGTCTGCAAGATGTCGTGTTGCCGCAGGGGCTGATTGGCGTTATGTCTTCAGGACAAGGCAGTTTGAGCAATAATACCGGCGGACAGCGCGAGCTGTATCGCGGGAGTAAAGCCGCGCTGAATATGTTTATGCGCAGTTTTGCCGCCCGCCCTGCCTGCGTATCGCATCCCCTGGTGGTCATGGCGCCGGGCTGGATCCGCACGGCCCTCGGCGGCGAGAATGCCCCACTCACCATTGCCGAGACCATCCCCTCGCTGGTGAACGTCCTGCTGGAAAAACAAAACCGCCCCGGATTAGAGTATCTGGATTATCGAGGATGTCGGGTACCGTGGTAATAGTTTTATGCGTATTAATGGCGTGCTGACGGGTTCAGGGCAGTCAATTTTGGCTTTTTACGCTATTACCCCCGATGACGGGGAGTTTCCGCGCCCGTTGCGTATGGTGTGGGCTCGGCATGCGTTTTTCTGGTCGTTCCTGAGCTAAAGCCCGGCAGGAGTGATATTATTCAGGCCAGAAAATGCAGGCACAACGTCAATCGGGGAGCGATTTATGCACGAGGAAGTACCACTGAAATATTACGACATTGCGGATGAGTATTCGACCGAGTCCGCTGAGCCCGTCAGCGAGTCGGAACGCGATCCTCTGGCGCGCTATTTCCAGCTGTTGATTACTCGCCTGATGAATAACGAAGAAATCAGCGAGCAAGCGCAGGGAGAGATGGCCGTACAAGCGGGCATCGATCGCCAGCGCATTGATGATATCGCGGTATTTCTGAATAAATGGGGTAATGAGTAGCCGTTACTGCAGCCGCTCCGGGGGAGGCTTAAGCAAATCCGCCACGCGTCAGAAAGCGTAATAAAGCTGGTCATTGCGACCAGCTTTATCCGGGACTTTAGAACCGGTATCCCGCGGAGAACATAAACACCCACGGATCCAGACGAATACTGTCGTGCTGCTGCGCGCCCGCCAGCTTATAGTTGGCGGTGGTGTCGATATCCATGTACCACACCGACATGTTAATCAGCCAGTCGCGGTTAATCAGATAGTCCATCCCCACCTGCCCTGCCGCTCCCCAGGAGTCTTTCAGGCTCAGGTCAGAGATACCGGTTTTTTTACCCGTATCGTTCATGCTCTCATCGAAGAAGGTCGTGTAGTTGATACCCGCGCCAATGTAAGGACGCAGTTTGCTGCTCGAATCGCCAAAGTACCACTGCGCCATTAACGTCGGCGGTAAATGGTGAACGGTCGCAATATTGCCGGTTGCCGCGGTCCCGACTTTATGCCGGAACGGCGTGGCGGCCAGCAGTTCAACGCCTATGTTATCGGTTGCCATATAGGTGAATGTCAGACCCAGTTGCGTATTGTTGCTGACGTTAAAGCCCCCCAGGCTGCCTAACGTACCGCCCGCGCCTTCGGTCGGCCTGACCGTGGCCGAACCCGCGCGAATAAAAAATTCACCGGCTTCATGCGCCCAGACGCTGCTGCCGGAAAGACTGCTCAGAATAACAACCGCCGCTGCTAACTTTTTCATACCCACTTCCTCATTATGGTTATTCAGCGCAAGAATATACATACAAAGAGGTATGTTTGATCCAACATAGATCACATTAAGTCGGCAAATTTAACATTTATTGATCCAGATTAATTTTCACTTTCTCAATACAATCAGTGATAAGCGTGTGGTATCAAGTTTCTTCCATTATGGTCCTCCAGACAGCGCTTCGCTGATTTCCTCTTCTATTTACAAAGATATACTTAGCGCGCAGCAGCAGAGACTGCTACCCAGCCGCGATTTGCGGTACAATCGCCGGCTAGTTAACACCTGCAATACTCAAGGAGAATGCATGTCTATCACGGCAAAGTCCGTCTACCGTGACACCGGGAACTTTTTCCGCAATCAGTTCGTTACTATCCTACTGATTGCGCTGCTATGCGCGTTCATTACGGTAGTACTTGGCCATGCCTTTTCACCCAGTGAAGAACAGCTGTCGATATTAAGCCAGGGCGATAGCCTGGCGGGTAGCGGCGGGCTGTTTGAACTGGTTCAGAGCATGACGCCTGAGCAGCAGCAAATCCTGCTGCGAGCCTCCGCGGCCTCCACTTTCTCCGGTCTTGTAGGCAACGCCATCCTTGCCGGCGGCGTTCTGCTCATGATTCAAATGATCTCCGCCGGTCAGCGGGTCAGCGCCCTTCGCGCGATCGGCGCTTCCGCGCCGGTGCTGCCAAAGCTGCTGCTGCTGATCCTGCTGACGACGTTTATCGTGCAGATGGGGATGATGCTGGTGGTGGTGCCTGGCGTCCTGCTGGCTATCGTGCTCTCTTTCGCACCGGTTATGCTGGTGCAGGATAAAATCGGCATTTTCAGCGCCATGCGTGGCAGTATGCGTCTGGCCTGGGCCAACGTGCGTCTGGTGGCGCCGGCGATTATCGGCTGGCTGCTGGCGAAAACGCTGCTGCTGCTGTTTGCATCGAGCTTCGCGGTCCTGACGCCGAACGTTGGCGCGGTGGTAATAAATACCCTCAGTAATCTGATCTCTGCATTGTTGCTGATCTATTTATTCCGCTTGTATATGCTTATTCGCAACTAACTTAATCCGGGGCGGGCTATTTCTGCCCCGATCTGAACGACGGAATCGATGTATGAAGCAGTTTCTGGATTTTTTACCGCTAGTAGTCTTCTTCGCATTCTACAAGCTATATGATATTTACGCCGCCACAACCGCGCTGATTATCGCCACCGCCATCGTGCTGATCTACAGCTGGGTACGCTATCGCAAAGTCGAAAAAATGGCGCTCATTACCTTCGTCCTGGTCGCCGTATTCGGCGGATTGACTATCTTCTTCCATAACGACGAGTTTATTAAATGGAAGGTAACGGTTATCTACGTGCTGTTCGCCAGCGCGCTGCTGTTTAGCCAGTGGGTGATGAAAAAACCGCTGATCCAGCGCATGCTGGGGAAAGAGCTGACGCTGCCGCAGCAGGTGTGGTCGCGGCTCAATCTGGCCTGGGCGGTATTTTTTATTCTTTGCGGGCTGGCGAATATCTACATCGCTTTCTGGCTGCCGCAGAATATCTGGGTCAACTTCAAGGTCTTCGGCCTGACCGCGCTGACGCTGGTCTTCACCCTGCTGAGCGGCGTTTATATCTATCGCCATATGCCGCAGGACGACAATCATTAAGCTGCCATTCTCCCGGCACGCAGCTCTGCGTGCCGTCTTCCCCCTTGATCTACTGTTATGCTCTCTGAACAGGATTAAAAAACCGTTTTCTTCATGATATCTGCCGGATCACGGAAAGTTGCGGCAAATGTGAGGATTTTGTGGAGATTAACGCAGTGTTATTGTAATGATAATTATTATCATTGATATTCTCGATCTCAATTTCACCCGCTTTTATAGGGATATTTATCATGAGACCGCAGAAACAGCACATAACCACTCCCCTCACTCTGGCCATCGCAGGCTTGTTCAGTCCGGCTGGCTTTGCCGAAGAAGTGGAGCAGGATACCGAAACCATGGTGGTACGGGGAACCGCCGAAGAGGCGCTGAAGCAGCAGCCGGGCGTCTCGATCATCACCGCGGAAGATATCGCCAAAGATCCGCCGGTTAACGACCTCTCAGAAATTATTCGTAAAATGCCCGGCGTAAACCTGACCGGCAACAGCGCCAGCGGCAGCCGCGGCAACAATCGTCAAATAGATATTCGCGGTATGGGGCCGGAAAACACGCTGATCCTTATTGATGGCGTGCCCGTCACTTCCCGCAATTCTGTGCGCTATAGCTGGCGCGGCGAGCGCGATACCCGCGGCGACAGCAACTGGGTGCCGCCGGAAATGGTGGAACGCATTGAAGTTCTGCGCGGCCCTGCCGCAGCGCGCTACGGCTCAGGCGCCGCGGGCGGCGTGGTCAATATCATCACCAAACGCCCCACCAACGACTGGCACGGCTCGCTCTCGCTCTATACCAATCAGCCGGAAAATAACAAAGAAGGCTCCACTAACCGGGCTAATTTCAACCTCAACGGACCGCTGGCCGGGGATGCCCTGACCATGCGTTTATACGGCAACATTAACAAAACCGAACCCGACGCCTGGGATATTAACCGCGCGCAAAATGGATCTTATGCCGCGGGCCGCGAAGGTGTGCGCAACAAAGATATTAACGCCCTGCTGTCGTGGAAAGTCACGCCGCAGCAGATTATCGATTTTAGCTACGCCTATAGCCGGCAGGGCAATATCTATGCCGGCGATACCCAGTATAGCAACAGTAATATGAGCCCCAATGGCCTGGTGGATACCCTCTACGGTCAGGAAACAAACCGGATGTATCGACAGACCTGGGGGCTGACCTATAACGGGATCTGGGACTGGGGCCAGTCGAAGGCGGGCGTCTACTACGAAAAAACCAACAATACCCGCCTGCAGGAGGGTACTACCGGTCGCGTGGAAGGGATGATCAATAGCGATGTTTATGACACCAGCCGCCTGGAGTCGTGGCGCTCAACCGCCGAGGTGAATCTCCCCTTCAACTGGCTCGCTGAACAGACCCTGACGCTGGGCATGGAGTGGAATCGCGATGAGCTGAACGATCCGGCGTCCATGCAGGCCACCACCACCACGGATGCGCTCCCCGGGGTGTCCGGCGATCCTTCACAACGCAGCCCCAAGAACAGCGCCACGCTGACCGGTATCTATCTCGAAGACAATATTGAGGCAACGCCGGGCACCAATATTATCCCGGGTCTGCGCTTCGACTACCATAACGACTTCGGCAGCAACTGGAGCCCGAGTCTGAACCTGTCGCAGGATCTGGGGGATATGTTTAAGGTCAAAGCAGGTATTGCCCGCGAGTTTAAAGCGCCGAATCTGTATCAGTCGAGCGAAGGCTACCTGCTTTCTACGCGCGGAAACGGCTGCCCGATAAGTATTGCCGATGGCAACTGCTATCTTTTGGGTAACCCGGATCTCGACCCGGAAATCAGTATCAATAAAGAGATTGGTCTTGAGTTTAATCTCAACGGTTACAACGCTGGCGTCACCTGGTTCCGCAACGATTACAAAAACAAGATTGTCTCCGGCACCGAGGTGCTGGGTAATACCGCCAGCGGAGCGAATATCCTGCAGTGGGAGAACGGCGGGAAAGCGGTCGTCGAAGGCCTTGAAGGCACGCTGCTGGTTCCGGTTATTGCCGATACGCTCAGCTGGCGCACCAACGCCACTTATATGATCAAATCGGAAAACAAAGATACCGGAAACCCGCTGTCCGTAATTCCGAAATACACCATCAATACCCTGCTTGACTGGCAGGTGACCAGTAAGTTTTCGGCGAACGTCAACTGGACCCTGTACGGTCGGCAGAAACCGCGCGAATATGCGGAAATTCGTAATGAAAACGGGGTGCTGGCCACCAATGAAGTCGGATCTTATTCCGTGGTGGGTATCGGCGGCAACTATCAGCTAATGAAAGACCTGCGCCTGAACGCCGGGATTAGCAACCTGTTCGATAAGCAAATTTATCGTGAAAACGAAGGGGCTTCGACCTATAACGAACCAGGCCGCGCCTACTACGCTGGCGTCACGATCTCCTTCTGACCCTTCACGCCCGCTATCGCGGGCGTATTCCCTATTCTCTCGACGCCATTTTCATAGTAGCATCGCGCCTGATCATCTTTGACTAGTACAGAGTATAGAATGACAACAACAGATCTTGCGCCGAAGGGCGAATTGGTTTTACGCACCCTGGCGATGCCGGCGGACACCAACGCTAACGGCGATATTTTCGGCGGCTGGCTGATGTCGCAGATGGATATTGGCGGCGCCATTATGGCCAAAGAGATTGCCCACGGCCGCGTCGTGACCGTCCGGGTCGACGGCATGACCTTTTTACGCCCGGTGGCGGTTGGCGATGTCGTATGCTGCTACGCCAACTGCGTGAAACGCGGCAACACGTCGATAACCATTAATATGGAAGTGTGGGTCAAGAAAGTATCGTCTGAGCCTATCGGCCAGCGCTATAAAGCGACCGAAGCGCTGTTTATCTACGTCGCGGTGGATAATCAGGGCAAGCCTCGCGCCCTGCCCGCCCTGTAATGCAGCCGGCCCGGCACAACCGGGCCGATCGTTTACAGAAAACCGAGTAAAGAGAAGAAGAAGTAGCCCAGTACAATAATGACCACCGGCAAAACGTAAAGCGGAAAATACTGCACCAGGATGGTATGACGCGGCACCACCACGCGTTCGGAGATTTGCTCACGCGTCAGCCCTTCGGCCCCTTTCGCCTGCTCCAGAATCAGCTGATCCTCCACGCCTTCGCGCAGAAATTTCGCCTGGCGCCCCATCCGCGCCCCGGACGCCTGCAGCGCCATGCCGACAAACACCAGAATATAGATGATCCAGAAGCCAATGTTCATACCGTGCTTAAAGTCCGGCAGCGGCGAGTTGTACCAGAAGAAATTGAGGAACGGCGTATTAAAACGCATCATCTCAATCATCACATGAGCGAAGTCCATCATCACCGCGTCAATGCCCGGTTTTTTCTCACTGTGCTCGTACATAAACTTCAGCACGGAAATCAGCGTCGAGATAACCGCCGGGATAAATACCACCCACCCCAAAATACGTTTAAGTACTGCAACGCGTCCAGCTTGTTGATACGTCATGGGTTCCCCTTGTTAAGACGCCTATCCACTCTAAGTCTACCTTCGTCGGCGAATTTCGCCCAATAATGCGCGGTATGATATACCATGAGTGCCGATTCGTTATCTATTTACGCTACAAGGAGAGGGACTTATGTCAGCCAGGCGCCAGATTCACGCCGCGATTTTTGATATGGATGGTTTACTGATTGATTCCGAGCCGCTGTGGGATAAAGCAGAGCTGGAGGTGATGGCAAGCCTGGGGGTGGATATCAGCCGCCGCCATGAAATGCCGGATATTCTGGGGCTGCGCATCGATTTAGTCGTCGACCTGTGGTTTGCCCAGCAGCCGTGGAAAGGCCCGGATCGCGCGGAAGTCACCGCGCGGATCATCAATCGCGCCATCCAGCTGGTGGAAGAAGCGCGTCCGCTTCTTCCCGGCGCGCGCCAGGCGGTAGCATTGTGCAAAGCCCAGGGGCTAAAAATCGGCCTCGCGTCGGCATCGCCGCTGCGGATGCTGGAAAAAGTCCTCACCATGTTTGAACTGCGCGACCAGTTTGACGCCCTCGCTTCCGCCGAAATGCTGCCGTTCAGCAAACCGCATCCGCAGGTGTATCTGAACTGCGCCGCCAGTCTTGGCGTCAGCCCAATGAACTGCGTGGCGCTGGAAGACTCGGTCAACGGTATGATTGCCAGCAAAGCAGCGCGGATGCGGTCTATCGTGGTACCGGAAGCGGAAAACAGCCGCGACCCGCGCTTCGTGCTGGCTGACGTGAAGCTTGCTACGCTTGAGTCCCTCACGCCGGGCGACCTGCTCGGTTAATCCTGCCGGTGATGATGGGAGAGCGGCATCATCCCATCACCACAAAAATAAAACACCGTTTCATTTTTAATTGTTTTTTCCTCTTCCGCCCTCTATGCTTATCTCAACGGCGTTATTTGACGCATGAAATCAGCATACAGAGGTGCATATGGTACTGAACGCCTTTGACCTTGCGGGCAAGGTCGCCATCGTGACGGGTTGTGATACCGGGCTGGGCCAGGGAATGACGTTAGGCCTTGCGCAGGCCGGGTGCGATATCGTCGGCGTGAATCGCCGGATCCCCCATGAAACCGCAGAAAAGGTGCAGACGCTGGGCCGCCGCTTTACCGCTATCCAGGCCGATCTGAGCCGGCAGGATGAGATTGAAGACATAGTGACTCAGGCCGTGGCCGTCATGGGCCGGGTCGATATTCTGGTCAACAATGCGGGAACCATCCGTCGCGCCGATGCGCTCTCCTTTAGCGAAAAGGACTGGGACGACGTGATGAATCTGAATCTGAAGTCGGTGTTCTTCCTTTCGCAGGCGGTCGCCCGGCAGTTTATCCAGCAGGGTGACGGCGGGAAAATCGTGAACATTGCCTCAATGCTCTCGTTTCAGGGCGGTATTCGGGTGCCATCCTACACTGCGTCAAAAAGCGGCGTACTGGGCATCACCCGCCTGATGGCCAACGAATGGGCCGGGCATCGCATCAACGTTAACGCGATTGCGCCGGGGTATATGGCGACCAATAATACCCAACAGCTGCGCGATGACGCCGAGCGTAGCAAAGCGATCCTCGACCGTATTCCGGCCGGGCGCTGGGGGGTTGCGGATGATCTCCAGGGGCCGGTCGTCTTCCTCGCCTCCAGGGCGGCGGATTACATCAGCGGCTATACCCTGGCGGTGGATGGCGGCTGGCTGGCGCGCTGATGATTTTGTGACAAAGAGTTACACCGTCACCTCTTTCGCACACTGTATAAAAACCCTATACTGTATGAATTGACAGTTTAGGGTTTTTATCATGACGGCGGAAGGCCACCTCCTCTTTTCTATCGCCTGCGCGGTATTTGCGAAAAATGCGGAATTAACGCCCGTGCTGGCCCAGGGCGACTGGTGGCATATTGTTCCTTCCGCCATCCTGACCTGTCTGCTGCCGGATATCGATCACCCGAAGTCATTTCTCGGCCAGCGCTTAAGCTGGATATCAAAACCGATAGCGCGCGCCTTCGGCCATCGCGGCTTCACCCATAGCCTGCTGGTGGTTTTTGGCGCGGTCGCGATTTTCTCATTGAAAGTGCCGGAAAGCTGGATAGTTCCGGCAGATGCGGTTCAGGGTCTGGTTCTGGGCTATCTCAGCCATATTCTCGCCGACATGCTCACCCCAGCGGGCGTTCCGCTGCTCTGGCCCTGCCGCTGGCGTTTTCGTCTGCCCCTCCTCGCGCCGCGCAAGGGCAACCAGCTGGAGCGCGCGCTGTGCATGGCGCTGTTCATCTATGCCGTGTGGATGCCGCAAAACGTTGCCGAAAACAGCGCCGTTCGCTGGTCATCGGATATGATTAATTCGCTGCAAACTACCTTTAATCGCTTTATTAGCCACCAGTCTGGGCGATAAACCAGCGAATTAATCAATTAGTTATAATCAATTCCATTTGAATATAAGTAACGAATTACGCCTTCTGCTACCCTTGCCGTCATAAGAGTTGGTTATTGACCAACCTGGTTATAAAAGTTATCAGGAGAACGGGGATGAACTTTCCATTAATAGCGAACGTTGTCGTGTTCGCGGTTTTACTGTTGGCGCTGGCCCAAACCCGGCATAAACAGTGGAGCCTCGCTAAAAAAGTGCTGGTCGGTCTGGTTATCGGCGTGGTTTTCGGCCTGGCGCTACAGCTTATCTATGGTTCCGACAGCCAGGTGCTGAAGGACTCTATCCAGTGGTTCAATATCGTCGGTAACGGCTATGTTCAGCTGCTACAGATGATCGTCATGCCGCTGGTTTTCGCCTCGATTTTGAGCGCGGTGGCCCGTCTGCACAATGCTTCGCAGCTGGGTAAAATCAGCTTCCTCAGCATCGGTACCCTGCTGTTCACTACGCTGATTGCGGCGCTGGTCGGGGTACTGGTGACCAATATGTTTGGCCTCACCGCCGAAGGTCTGGTTCAGGGCAGCGCGGAAACCGCCCGCCTCAACGCCATTCAGAGCAACTACGCCGGTAAAGTCGCGGACCTGAGCGTCCCGCAGCTGATCCTCTCTTTTGTGCCGAAAAACCCGTTTGCCGATCTGACCGGCGCGAACCCGACATCGATTATCAGCGTCGTTATCTTCGCTGCGTTCCTCGGCGTCGCGGCGCTGAAGCTGCTGAAAGATGACGTAGCGAAAGGCCAGCGCGTACTCACCGCCATCGACACGCTGCAGAGCTGGGTGATGAAGCTGGTACGCCTGGTGATGCAGTTAACGCCGTACGGCGTACTAGCGCTGATGACCAAGGTGGTTGCGGGCTCTAACCTGCAGGACATCATCAAGCTCGGCAGCTTCGTTATCGCCTCTTATATTGGTCTGGGCATCATGTTCGTGGTGCACGGTCTGCTGCTGGCGGTGAACGGCGTGAGCCCGCTGAAGTACTTCCGTAAAGTCTGGCCGGTGCTGACCTTCGCCTTTACCAGCCGCTCCAGCGCCGCGTCGATTCCGCTGAACGTGGAAGCGCAAACGCGTCGTCTGGGCGTGCCGGAGTCTATCGCCAGCTTCTCCGCCTCGTTCGGCGCCACCATCGGCCAGAACGGCTGCGCGGGTCTTTATCCGGCGATGCTGGCGGTAATGGTCGCGCCAACCGTCGGTATCAACCCGCTCGATCCGCTGTGGATTGCAACGCTGGTAGGCATCGTGACCGTCAGCTCCGCCGGCGTCGCGGGCGTAGGCGGCGGCGCGACCTTTGCCGCCCTGATCGTCCTGCCAGCGATGGGCCTGCCTGTCACGCTGGTGGCGCTGCTGATCTCGGTGGAGCCGCTCATCGATATGGGCCGTACCGCGCTGAACGTGAGCGGGTCTATGACCGCCGGTACCCTGACCAGCCAGTGGCTGCGTCAAACCGATAAAACTATTCTCGATAGCGAAGAAGATGCCGAGCTGGCGCACCGCTAAGCTGATGCCATCTTCAGGTTATCAAAACAAAAAACCGCTGAAATATCAGCGGTTTTTTTATTTCCCCTGCAGCCTCAGTCGTCAATTTCGCCTTCCTGCCTCATTTGCGTCGCCCAGCGCTGCGCCGCTTCCGGCACGTTAAACGGTGGGGAACGGCGAAAGTGTTCATCGATCAGCACAAAGGCAACGTACTTACCCCGCAGAGCCCAGACGTCGCGAAAACCATCCATTTTGACGGCGTGTTCCGGCGGCGCAGGCTCCACTCGAGGCACGTAGCTAATGACCTGACGATTTTGTTGGCGAAGTGGTTTCATCACAAATAGATTCACTAAACACAGCGGGAAACGGAAACCCTTATCATAGCCGAAAGCGCCCCCCTTCGTCGCCCCCTGCTTGCGGCCCTTTAGTAGCAAAACTCTCATAAAAATATGTTCTTGAAATGATGTTCTACAATTAGAAGGGTTTTGGTTTAGCAATGACCATTTTCAGTAATGAAAGCAGGAGCACGCAATGTCTGATAAACACCCTAACCCACAACCCCATCAATCACCGGTTCACGATGACCGGGAAGCAAAACCTGGTCTGGATGCCCTGGCCCCCGAAGACCAGAACTGGCGGCCCACGCCGCATCCCACTGCTCCAGGCGAAGAGCCGACCGCGCCGGGCAGTATGAAAGCCCCGGATACGCACAGCGAAAAGCTTGATGCCCTCGAAAAACATCGCAAAGGCGGTGAGGATTTTGCCCTCACCACCAACCAGGGCGTTCGCATCGCTGACGATCAAAACTCGCTGCGCGCGGGTAAACGCGGCCCCACGCTGCTGGAAGATTTTATCCTGCGTGAAAAAATCACCCACTTCGACCACGAGCGCATTCCGGAAAGGATCGTCCATGCCCGCGGCTCCGCTGCGCACGGCTATTTCCAGGCGTACAGCGATTTAAGCGACATCACCAAAGCCGATTTCCTCTCCAGCCCGGAGAAAAAAACGCCGGTCTTCGTCCGCTTTTCAACCGTTCAGGGCGGCGCAGGCTCCGCCGATACGGTCCGCGACATCCGCGGTTTTGCCACCAAGTTTTATACCGACGAAGGGATTTTCGACCTGGTCGGCAACAATACGCCGATCTTTTTTATCCAGGATGCGCTCAAATTCCCTGATTTTGTTCATGCGGTGAAACCTGAGCCACACTGGGCCGTCCCGCAGGGGCAAAGCGCGCACGACACATTCTGGGATTATGTCTCGCTACAGCCGGAAACGCTGCATAACGTGATGTGGGCGATGTCCGACCGCGGACTGCCCCGCAGCTACCGCACGATGGAGGGCTTCGGCATCCACACCTTCCGCCTGATTAACGCGCAAGGCAAAGCCACCTTCGTACGTTTTCACTGGAAGCCCGTGGCAGGCAAAGCGTCTCTGGTTTGGGACGAGTCGCAAAAGCTGACCGGTCGCGATCCTGATTTCCACCGCCGTGATTTATGGGAAGCAATTGAAGCCGGCGATTATCCTGAGTACGAACTGGGCTTACAGCTGATCCCGGAAGAGGACGAGTTTGCTTTTGATTTCGATCTGCTGGATCCCACCAAGCTGATTCCGGAAGCGCTGGTCCCGGTGCAGCGCGTCGGTAAGATGGTCCTCAATCGCAACCCGGATAACTTTTTTGCCGAAAACGAACAGGCGGCGTTCCATCCTGGGCATATCGTTCCGGGGATAGACTTCAGCAACGACCCGCTGCTTCAGGGCCGACTCTTCTCCTATACCGATACGCAGATTAGTCGCCTCGGCGGGCCGAATTTCCATGAAATCCCGATCAATAAGCCCACCTGCCCGTACCATAACTTCCAGCGCGACGGCATGCACCGGATGGATATTGATACCAACCCGGCAAACTACGAGCCCAACTCCATTAACGATAACTGGCCGCGGGAGACGCCGCCGGCCGCCAAACGCGGCGGCTTTGAATCCTATGCCGAGCGGGTTGACGGAGAAAAAATTCGCCAGCGCAGCCCCTCGTTTGGCGAGTACTACTCTCATCCCCTGCTGTTCTGGCGTAGCCAGACGCCTATTGAGCAGCAGCATATTATCGACGGCTTTAGTTTCGAACTGAGCAAGGTCGTCAGGGAGTGGATCCGCGAGCGGGTGGTCGATCAGCTGGCGCATATCGACCTGCAGCTGGCTCAGGCGGTGGGCAAAAATCTGGGGATTGAGCTCACCGACGAGCAGCGCAGCATCACCCCGCCGCCGGATGTTAACGGCCTGAAGAAAGATCCGACCTTAAGCCTGTACGCCATTCCCAGCGGCGACGTTAAAGGCCGGGTGGTAGCGGTACTGCTTAACGATCGGCCGGTCGCGAAAGAGCTGCTGGCGCTGCTGAAGACGCTGAAGGCGCACGGAGTACATGCCAAACTGCTCTATTCCCGAATGGGTAAAGTGAAGGCCGATGACGGTAGCGAGCTTCCGGTGGCCGGAACCTTTGCCGGGTCGCCCTCGTTAACCGTCGATGCGGTTATCGTTCCCGGCGGCGATCTGCAAAGCCTGAGCAACAACGGCGATTTCCACTATTACCTGCTGGAAGCCTACAAACACCTGAAACCGATTCTTCTGGCAGGCGATGCCCGGCAGTGTAAAGCGCCACTGCAGATTGCCAGCCAGGGTGAAGAAGGCGTTGTTGAGACGGATGCCATTGATAGCCAGGCGCTGGATGAGCTGATTACCCTGATGGCGGCGCATCGGGTGTGGTCAAGAAGCGCCAAAATCGCCGCGATCCCGGCATAAAAAAGATGCCCGGCAGAAATGCCGGGCTTTTGACTTGCCTTTATACATCGCGATAGGTTCCGAGCCGGTAACCGCGCTCGGTAATCGCCGATTTTAGCGACTCGCTCGTCAGCACATCCAGCTCGGTCAGACGCGGATAGCAATAGGCGCTGCCCATAATCGTGTTATCCACGAACGCCGGATGGCACATTACCTCCAGCGACGTCTCACCGCGGCGGATAGAGGCATCCAGGGTTTGCAGAAACAGCGCTTCCGAAACCCCTTCCCCGTAAAACTCGCTGGCGAACCCTTCGCTGCTGCGCGCCGCATCCTGCGCCAGGCCTGACAGCGTCGCCAGCTGACGGTCGATCCGCAGCGCCACGCCCTTCTCGCGGGCGAACGCCGCGACGATGGGGTAGATCTGCGCGATCATATGCACATGGTGATGGCTGTCGATATGCGTCGGTTCATGGCCAAACAGCTCGACAAAGCGCTGATACTGCTGCTCCAGTTCGTGGGCGATTTCGTCCAGCGGCAGGCTGTCCTCTTCCGCCATCTGCCAAATCCACTTACCGAGGCGCCCTTCGCGGGTTAGCCCCGGCATCGCCGATAGCGGTTCGCCCAGCGTCAGGACAAAATGCATCCCCACCGCCAGTTCGGGGACGCAGCGGCTAAGCTGGGCAGCGTGGCTAATCGCCGCGCCGTTGACCAGCGCCGTCGTGGAGGTGACCACACCGTTCTTGCAAGCTTCGATAATGCCGTAGTTTTGCCCCCTGCTGAGGCCAAAATCATCAGCATTGACGATTAACACGCGTTCCATGAGCCGCTCCCGTTACTGTTTCAGTTTTTCGATAGTCGCCGCAAAGTTTGGCAGCCACTGCTCGTGCGCGAGGATCATCTCCCGCGCCAGCTTTTCAGCATCGCGATCGGAGTGGATCAGCGGGCTTAGATTAAGCGCCAGCAGCACATCGTCCAGTTTACCGCTGATAGCCGCTTCGCTTGCCGCGACTTCAAAACCTTTAATGGTGTAAATCAGACCCAGCACCTTCTCATCGAAGTGCGTAATGCGCGGCGTCGGTTTGGCGCCATCGCGACCCAGCGTACAGGTCATCTCTACCGCCCAGTCGGCCGGGATATTATCGACGTGGCCGTGATGCGGCACGTTAACGTAATGCTCGGCCTGCTTATCATTGTAAATGGCGTTAATCACTTCACAGGCGGCGTCGGAGTAATAGGCCCCGCCGCGCTGCTCCAGCTCTTTCGGTTTCACGTTAAGATCCGGATCCTTATAGAGCTCGAAAAGCTGTTTCTCAACTTTCTGCACTACCTGCGCGCGCGCGCCGCCTTTGTAGTACTCGCCCATTTCAATCGCCAGCATCTCTTTTGGCTTAAAGTAGTAGAGCAGATAGGAGCAAGGGATCAGGCGCAGCGACCGGAGCAGCCCTTCGCTAAACGGCAAATCAAAGATATTTTTCACCGAGTTTGCGCTCAATCGACCCGACGCTACGCCGTCAAGCAGCTCGTCAAAGCGTGAAACGCCGTTGACCAGCACATCGCGAACAAACACCAGATGGTTCAGACCAAACAGATCGATATTGAGCTCATCGCTCGGAGCCAGCTTCAGCACGTCGGTGATAAACATCTTCATGCCGATAGGAATATTGCACACGCCGATAAAGCGCTTAAAGCCAGTATGACGATACACCGCTTCGGTTACCATGCCCGCCGGGTTGGTAAAGTTAATCACCCAGGCGTTCGGACAGACTTCCTGAACATCTTTCACAATGTCAAAAATGACCGGAATGGTGCGCAGACCTTTAAACAATCCGCCCGCGCCGTTGGTTTCCTGGCCTAAATAGCCGTGGCTCAGCGGGATACGCTCGTCCTTCTCGCGCGCCTTAAGCTGGCCAACGCGCAGCTGGGTGGTGACGAAATCGGCGCCTTCCAGCGCCGCGCGGCGATCCAGGGTCTTATAGACTTTCATCGGAACGCCGGCTTTTTCCACCATGCGCTGGCACAGCGCGTGGATAATATCGAGCTTTTCCTGCCCTTCCGCGACATCCACCAGCCACAGTTCGCTAATTGGCAGTTCATGATAACGCTTCAGGAATCCTTCCAGTAATTCCGGGGTATAGCTGCTGCCGCCGCCGATTGTCACTACTTTCAATTTCTGGCTCATTATTTTCTCCCTTGCGGATAGCGCATATGCGGCACCCGCTCTCCGCGTAAATACGGACAGTTAATTTGAATATTTAGACCGCGCGGACTATTCCGCGCCCGGTTAATTAATACTGGTGAGGTGTTTCCGATAGCTGCTGGGGGTAAAGGAAGTCAGCTTCTTGAATGTTTTAATAAACAGACTTGGGCTACTGTACCCCGACTCATAGGCGATATCGGTCACCGAGTAGTTGGTTATCTCTAACTGTTTCTTCGCGAAGTTGATGCGAATATCGTTAATCATCTGCATCGGCGTTTTGCCATAATATCGCTGGGTTGCGCGGGTTAAGTACTCCTGCGTTTTACCGGAAAGCTCAACCATATTTTCCAGCGCCCCCTCGCCAAATTTAAGCTTATCGTGCATACCCTCGACGGTATTTTTCAACCACTGCGGAATAACATCTTCGGTAGGCTCTTCACGATAGTGCCGCAAACGATTCAGGGTGTAAAAAGACACCAGTTCGATAAATTCGTCAAATTCAGTTTCGCGAAAATTCAGTGATGCAATAACCGACTCAATATAACTGAGAAAAGTACTTTTAACGGCATAGACCTGAGAGGCGACGAGACCAAACGGCAGCAGCGGCAGATAGTGTTTCTCAAAGAAACTTTTGCTGATACCGACGTTAAGAATGCGCGTCGCGCCAAATTCATAAAAACTCTGGTGATGCGACCCCATTGGGATAAAGACAAAATCCCCGCGCTCCAGCAGCACCCGCTTGCCATTAATAACCTGATAATAGCGCCCGGTTAAAACGATGGTGTATTCGTAGTAATCATGCTGGTGAAGCCCGCTTACGCTCTCCGTTTTGTTGTAGATGACCACATGAAAGTTCTTGCCGTTAAAGAGTTGTTGCTCCCGGGCGGTACTGATTTCAGTGGTCATCATCTTTGGCTGCCTCATCGTGTCGATGACCTATTGTACCTTCTCGTGCAGCTCAATCAATTCGGCAACCAGCTCACGAGCCAGCATTGAGGTCATCAGATGATCCTGCGCATGAACCAGCACCAGACTCACCTTCATTTTGCCCTCGCCCTCATCGCTCTCAATCAGCTGCGTCTGCACAAGGTGCGCTTCGCTCAGCGCCATGCGCGACTGTTCCATCATCGCTTTGGCCGCCGCGAAATCTCCCTGCTTTGCCTGCTTCAGCGCGGCATAAGCCAGGCTACGCGCTTGTCCGGAGTTGATAATCAGCCCCATCACCACCTCTTCGAGGTCGTTTACCGCGCTCTCTTCTGCTGCGATGTTATCCAGATCAAACATAATGACTCCCTTATTTCCTGGACGGTACGGGAAACCTCCCGTACCGCTTAATATTAGAATTTCAGTGCGTTAGCGATATCTTCTTCGCTCTCTTCCTGCTCAATAACGCCCTGCGCTTTGTTAGAAATCACCACAAACGGCAGGTAGACCAGGGTGGATACGGCAAGGTTGAACAGGGCCAGCAGCAGGGCCGCGACGCTACCGTTGGTGTTAAAGAAGGCGCCTAAACCGGTCGGCATGGTCCACGGCGCGATATTGGTAATCGGCGGGATGATGCCCAGGGTGTAAGCCGTCATGGTGATAGCCGCCAGCAGAGGCTGAATCAGAATGAACGGGATAAACATCACCGGGTTCATAATAATCGGCAGGCCGAACAGGATGGGTTCGTTAATCTGGAAGATGCCTGACGGCAGCGCCAGTTTGGCCACCTGACGATGATCCTCACGACGTGAAGCGATAAAGATGGCGATGATTAAGCCCAGAGTCGCGCCGGTACCACCAAGGAAGATGTAGGAATCAAGCATCGGCTTGGCCCACATATGGAAGCTCTTACCCGCGGCCAGCGCGGCCTCGACGGAACCGTACTGCTGGTAGGTTGCGATGTTTTCCAGCGCCCACGGCGTCATGATCCCGCTATCCAGCGCCGACAGCGCCAGCGACCCGTGTACGCCGAAGAACCACAGCAGCGAGGTGAAAATAACGTATGCCCAGCCTACGACGGCGCCCATTGAGGCCAGCGGCGTGGAGATCGTGTCCATGATGATCTGGTGGAAGTTAGTCCCCCAGTGGGTCAACGCCCAGGAGATAATCCCCATTATCGAGAGGATAATGAATGCCGGGATAACCGCCGAGAATGAACGGGAAACCGAAGCCGGCACGCTGGACGGCAGCGTAATCACCCAATTGCGATGTACGATAAAGGTGAACATCTCGGCAACGACCAGACCGATCACAATACCGGAAATAATATTGGCGCCGCCTAACCAGTTAGCGCCAACGGCGTAGGCTTCACCGACGCTATAAGGCGTGACGGTCATAAATGCCGCCACGGCCAATAAACCGGCGGCCATCGGGTCCACTTTACGCTCTTCAGCTAACGCGGAACCGATGAAGAAAGGCGCCATTAGCGACATAATGCCGAGCGTACCGTTATAAACGTTACCGCCAATAGCTTTAAAACCGTTGAGCGTTTCTATGGTGGAGGCATCCAGACGGATACCCATTGAATAAAAGAAGGAGCCGTCGCCGAAACTCAAAAATACGTTGTTAATTAAAACAAACATTGCCCCAGCTAGCGTCAATGGCATTAACTTAATAAAGCCGTTTTTAATTGCGTTGACGTGGGGCTGCCTTCCTATTTTGACGGCAAAAGGAAGGAGTACCTTTTCAAGCGAGTCAATCACTTTACTCATAATAAATACCCTTTAAGGCCGCAATATAATCATTGCGGCAATGATAGATGAAATTACTCTTTGACGGGAAAATAAACTCTGGGTATTTCGGACAGCAAACAGCTAAAACACACCCTCACGAAATTTTAACCGCTGCTATCCGAAATATGTCGAGTTTTAAAATAAAAATTATTGTGCAGCAGCTTTCTTAATGGCCGCAACGGCCGCTTTCAGAACACCTAATCCATCGATCTTACCGTACAAAACAGAATCAATGACTTCTACGGGTTTATTGGGTAGTAAACGCTGAATATCCGGCAACATATAGGAAATTTGTGGGCCTAATAATACGACATCGGCATCAGGACCTTTTTCACCGGCCAGGGTCTCCGGAAATGCTTCAATAATCACCGGCACTTCATACTTCTCGGCCTGGGCGCGCATTTTCGATACCAGCAGTGATGTCGACATCCCAGCAGAACAGAACAGGTAGATATGTTTCTTTTCCATGAACGCTTCCTCAATTTGTGTGACCCGGTCCTCCCGGCATCATGGATGCCTGAGAGGCGGTAAGAGATGTTTCTTTGAATTAGTATTGTTTATGCATTGAGTATACGGCATCGTTCAGCGCCAGGATAATTCCTCCTTGAACAGAATTGTCTCTCATTGACCTCGCGTTTTGACTGCCTTCACATTTCCCTCAAATAATTCGCGCAATTAAATAAGCATCAGAGTTCACAAAAAAGCCCGACCAATGGTCGGGCTTACGTAGAAATCAGCGTTACGGCTGGGGTATTACTTACTGTTGCGCGGATCGGTATCGTACTCGGCGCAGGTCTGATAACCGGAATTTATCACGTGGCCAGTATCGTCCAGGGCGACAAAGTAGGTTTCAATTTTACCATCGCGTTGACCCAGGATGTATGTCTGGCAGGTACCGCGCGCGTGGATCATGGTAACTTCTGATGAAGGTTTACCAGCAATCTGCGCAACCTGGGCGCGGCTCATGCCTTTTTTAACGTCTTTGACCACCGGCTGAGTGAACTGATCTTTGGTACGGTCATAGGCCGTACAGCCTGCCAGCATGGTCAATACAGCTGCTGCGCCCAGAAATCCTGCAAAATGCTTGTTCATGTTCCGTCCTCTTTTTTTTGGCGTGTTAATAAGCCTGGAATAAATATCGTTATTTTTCAAGCCGAAGGTGGAAATGAAACGAAATTAAGAGCTTTCCAATAATAAATCCCCTCTTGTTGCGGTTGCCTGCTTTTGCTTCACTCAAAATTGTGATCCTTGTCGTTTTACCGGCAAAGAGGTAGGTTAAACCTCTGCTGATTGGCAAACAGATTTACTTCCCGGAGGGCGCAATGACGCTACAACAAGAGATTATTCAGGCGCTGGGCGCAAAACCCCAGATCGATGTCGAAGCCGAGATACGCCGCAGCGTAGATTTTTTGAAGTCCTACCTGCAAAAATACCCCTTTATTAAATCGCTGGTCCTCGGCATCAGCGGCGGCCAGGACTCTACGCTCACCGGTAAATTGTGTCAGTTGGCCATCAACGAACTGCGCGCCGAAACCGGCGACAGCAGCCTGCAGTTTATTGCCGTGCGCCTCCCGTACGGCGTGCAGGCGGATGAACAGGACTGCCAGGACGCTATCGCATTTATTCAGCCGGATCGCGTATTAACGGTCAATATTAAGGGCGCCGTGCTGGCCAGCGAGCAGGCGCTGCGCGAGGCCGGGATCGAACTTAGCGACTTTGTTCGCGGTAATGAAAAAGCCCGCGAACGCATGAAGGCGCAGTACAGCATCGCCGGAATGACCCACGGCGTAGTGGTAGGCACCGACCATGCGGCGGAAGCGATCACCGGGTTCTTCACCAAATACGGCGACGGCGGTACCGATATTAACCCCATCTTTCGCCTCAACAAACGCCAGGGCAAACAGCTGCTGGCCCATTTAGGCTGTCCGGAGCATCTGTATAAAAAGCTGCCGACCGCCGATCTGGAGGACGACCGCCCTTCACTGCCCGACGAAGTGGCGCTGGGCGTGACCTACGAAAATATCGATGACTATCTGGAAGGCAAAACGCTGGACGAGAAAATCGCGAAAACGATTGAGGGCTGGTATCTGAAAACCGAACATAAACGCAGACCGCCGATTACCGTCTTCGACGACTTCTGGAAAAAGTAATCCCCTTCTCCCCTCGCCCCGACGCCTCGGGGCGATTTTTTATCCTTTTCGCCTCTCCCTCCGGCTGCTATACTGGATAAATAAACAGCATCAGGAGCAAAAGTGGCAAGAAGGCAATCCGCCCCGCGTCTCGAATTTGAAGCGGCGGCAATTTATGCGTATCCCGAACATCTGCGTCCGTGGCTTGAGGCGCTGCCTAAACAGCCGGGCGTCTATCTCTTCCACGGCGAAAGCGACACCCTGCCGCTGTATATTGGTAAAAGCGTGAACATCCGCAGCCGGGTGCTGTCGCATCTGCGCACGCCCGACGAAGCGGCCATGCTGCGCCAGGCGCGGCGTATTACCTGGCAGCGGACGGCTGGCGAACTCGGCGCGCTGTTATTAGAAGCGCAGCTGATTAAAGAACAGCAGCCGCTATTCAATAAACGACTGCGGCAAAACAGGCAGCTGTGCTCATTACGCCTTGCTGACGACCGTCCTCAGGTGGTTTACGCCAGCGAGCTGGATTTCTCACAGCAAAGCGATCTCTATGGCCTGTTTGCAAATCGCCGCGCGGCGCTGCAGGCGCTGCAAAAAATCGCCGATGAGCATCGCCTTTGTTACGGATTAATGGGCCTTGAACCGCTCAACCGCGGGCGCGCCTGCTTTCGCTCCGCCCTGGGCCGCTGCGCGGGGGCCTGTTGCGGGAAAGAGAGCGTTGAAACGCACCATCAGCGGCTGCGCGAGAACATGCAAAAGATGCAGCTGGTGTGCTGGCCGTGGGCCGGAGCGATCGCGCTGGAAGAGAGCAGCGATGATATGACGCAATACCACATTATTCAAAACTGGCTGTGGCTCGGCGCGGTAGCGTCCCTGTCACAGGCATCATCGCTCACGCGCCTGTCGGCCAAATTTGACCATGACGGTTATAAAATATTGTGCAAGCCGCGCTCAGCGGCCGCTATAAGCTCCATCCCCTGTGAAGCGAATGTAAGCCCCGATTCGCTATCGGGGCAATTACCAGCCGCCCCCGCCGCCCCCGCCCGAGCCGCCTCCGGATGAACCACCTCCAGAGGAACCGGATCCGCTATAACCTGAACCTGATGATGAACCGCTCCCTGAACCGCTATCCGGCGTTGACATAGAGGCGGTTCGGCAGGCTTCGCTGAAGTGTTCGACGCTTCCCCAGTCGGCGGCGGCAAACGCATGCGACATGGCGCCTGTACTACTCAGGTAGTGGGCAAAGGTATTTGCCCATGTTTTCCCTACGTCCAGCGCCAGGGCAACCGGCAGCAGCGCTTCAAAATGGGAAATCATCTGCTCAGGCGGATAGATAATCTGATAACGATGCTTTTCGGCGGTGCCCAGATAGAGCATCAATCCTTTCGCGATAGCCAGTTCATCAAGCCCGTGCTGCGTATAGCGAGGCGTTTTCAAGGCAACGAAAACGCACAGCGCGAACGCAGCCATAAGCGCGCCAATGTATCCTGACGGAAGCTGGGTGATGGGCAGTATACCAAAGAGAAAAATCCCGCCACCCAGCGTCGCGAAGGGGCCGAAGAACGCCAATAAAAAGAGCGGTACCGGCCCCCAGGCACGCCACATTTCCCGCGGGCGGCATATAAAGCGCAGCAAACAGGTGAGCATCGCTCCGCCAATCAGCATAAAAACCGCGGCCGGTATCGTCAGCAGCGCGGCCTGCGTATTAACCCAAATGCCGCAGACCACCGGCACCAGCAGTGCGATATAGATGCAGCGCCGCAGCGGCTGCCCCCACTTGCGAAACACCTTAGTCCGCTGCGCCACACAACGTTTCTCCAGCTGTTCACGCGCGTTTTGCATGGGGCGTTGATGGGCCTTGCTGAGATCGATATTCTTTTGTTTATCTTTAAAAAGCGTGCTTAACAGCTTCAGGTCATCACTGTTTAATCGCCTGTTTCCCTCAACGGGCAAACGGGTTAACCGCTGTTTTACGCCGGAGTCAGCAAGCCACGGGTTATGAGTGTGATGACTGTCCCCGCTGACCGCCATTCCGCGTTTAGCCACCAGCGCTAATAAATCGCTACTAAAAGCCACATCATCATATTTACGCCGGGTGATAAAACGCAGGTATCCCGGAGACATGCCGGGGGGCAGCGAATAAAGCGCAACGACCGGCGGCATTTTTAGCCCGGCTTTGGTTACGTTTTTTCGCCACCACATCAGGTAATAAGCGGCCATAAGCAGCAAGGGTAGCCAGACCACGCCGGTTTTTAAGGTGGGGATAAGGAGATGCACCAGCGGCAAAGCGGCCTCCGGCGCCGGAGCGTCGGCAAGGATCGACCGAGGCCAGGTATAGACCACGGTCAGTCCCTCCCCCCGCGCCAGAGGCCGCAGGGTGCGGACGCTACCGTCAGGAAGAACTTGCGCATTGTGTTCTTTCGCCCCTGCGACACCGGTATAAACATCAAGCGATCGCAGTCTGGCGTCCTTAGCGTCAGCGTTGAGATTTCCAACGGCGTCCGGGAGTTCAAGATGAAAGCTGGCCTTGCTGATAGGCCACGCCCAGTCGTTGCCCGTCACGTTCCAGTAAAGCTCATCCCACTCGGGGAAGCGGCTGAAATGGTTGCTGATTTGATAGCGAATTTCGTAGTTATAGATCCCGGGTTTCAGGACCCGTTCGCCGCTGCCAATGCGTACCGTCAGTTTTTTTTCTGCTTCGTCAAGGCTAAAAGGCTCAGGCACGCCATCGCGCGACACCGACTCGATCGCGTAATACACGCGAAAGATCTTGCCGTCCTGACGGTTCCAGATCAGCGGCAGCGTACGGAAAATCCCCCGCCGAATCTGCCTGCCCAGAGAAAGTACTTTGATATTTTCTCGCATCTCCATACTACCGTCCGGGTTAAAGCGCGCCCGGGCATCGAAAGAGAGGATATGTTCATACGCTGGAATAGCGTCAGCGGGAAGCTGGGAGGCATCCTTGATGATGATCATGTCGTCGGCGGCAAAAGCCGCACTGATGTTCAAAAGCAGCAGCAGGACGAGGGTGCGCCCCCCCTGAAAAAGTAAATTCGCCATTTAATCACGCCATCCGTGGTGATTTAGCTTCTTCCGGTGAGTCCAGTTCAAAGAAGGCTTCTGCTTTAAAATTAAATAACCGCGCCAGCAGCAGGCTAGGGAAAGACTCGACCAGAATATTGAAATCGCGCACCGTGCCGTTGAAGTAGCGGCGAGCCATCTGCAGCTGCTCTTCTATTTCATTGAGCGATTGTTGTAAGGCAAGGTAGTTTTCGCTGGCTTTAAGTTCCGGGTACGCTTCGCCAAGCGCGAAAACGCGCCCTAGCGTGCCAGAGTACTGGCGCTCGTTGTCGGCGATCTGTCGGGTACTGCCGACCAGTTCGCCACGCTGGCGGGAAATCTCTTCCAGCAGTTCTTTTTCATGCTGCGCGTAGCGTTTCACCAGGCTCAGCAGATTCGGCGCCAGGTCGTGGCGACGCTTAAGCTGTACGGCAATGCCGCTCCAGGCTTCGTCTTTGAAACGTCGCAGGGAGATAAAGCGGTTATAGGTCATTACGACCCAGATGAGGACGACAACGAGGACGGCGAGGCCGATATACATTTCCATATGCAAGATCCATGAGCAGAATAGGCTTTACACCAGGACACTTGAGTCCGTGGCGATCGTTAAGGCATTCATACTGGCACATTCGCCCCTGCCGGGTAAATCAGGTTTCACGATGGATTTTTAGCAGACAAAGAAAAAACCGCCGGCCCTGCCCAAAGCCTGTTGGCGTTATTGGGCAAGACCGGCGGTCTTAAGTCAGCGCGCTGAGTTATTCAGCTGGTGCAGGCATTTTACCTTCCGGCGCTTTACGATCTGTCAGATGCTTCTCAAAATTCGCATTGAACTGTTTTTTCTGTTCCGGCGTCAGGATGTTGTAAATCTTGTTCTGGGTTTCCAGACGCGCCAGCGCCATCTCTTTATGCTGGGCCTCCATCTTATCAATCTGCGCTTCCGCTTTCGCCTTATCGAAGGTATCGCTGGCTACCAGTTCATGCATCGCGCGGCGCTCATCCAGGGATGGACGTTTCATATTGTCGCGCTGGCTCTTCATGATGTCGCGGATTTGCGTTTTCTGCGCCTCGGTCAGGTTCAGACCTTTAAACATCATTTCGTGTGGGCCGCCAGGTCCGCGCTTATGATGCATCATCGGAGCGTTATCGGTTGGGGTAGCCGTAGCATCAGCCGCGTGGGCCAGGTTAGCCGCGCCCAGAGCCAGAGTAGAGGCAACAAACAGTGCTGTAATCTTCTTCATCGTTCAATCCTTACTTTGCGTTATTCTTACGGCGCGTTGCCGTGTTGACGAGATTAACTTTACGACGTTTATCGTCAATTAATCAGAGCAAGCGTAAAACATTGAAAGTGTAAAAAACAATTTCTCGCCAATTATGGAGAAAATAAGGAAAATGAGAAGATAAATGCAAGGAAAAATAAATAAGCAACTGTTTTAGCGGGAAATTATGAAGATTATAAATCAGCAGAGATTAAAAACAAAGCATTTAACCAGGAATAATCTGCAATCAAAGAACAGAGCACGAAAAAATAAGATGGCAGCGGAAAAATAAACGCCGAAATAAACGCCGCCGCCCGGACGGGCGACGGATTCACTGGAAGCGCTGCAGCATCAGCCCGGCGCGCTGGCCGAAAGCGACGCTGGGATTGGGAAACAAAACGTACTCTTGCTCCCCTTCCACCACGTAGCGGGTGTCGCCATCCTCGGCAAGCAACGTTCCGGACGAAAACGGCGTAAAGTTCAGCGTCTGCGCCGACATATGCAGCTGGAACCTGTCGCTGCTGCGGGTGATTTGCTGTACCACCCTGTAGCGCAGCGGCGTGTGCTCATCCTCCAGCGTCAACTCCCCCGCCAGCAGCAGCGACAGCGCGCGTTGGGTGGCCGCAAACAGGCGCAGATCGTTATCGCCAAAAGGTAGCGCCTTGCCGAGCTCCAGCGTGCAGGAGAGCGCGCCGAAACGTTCGCTGCTGAAATGGGTAAAGGTCCCGCCAGGCTGCTGATGAAACACCAGCGCTTCCAGCCCTGCCGCCCCCAGCCAACGCAAAAAACCTTCATCCCATGGTTTTTCTCTCGCCGGAAGAACACCAAAGCGGGTATGCAGCGAACCGCGTATGGCGGTATGTAAATCCAGGTGCCAGCGCTCGCCAGCCGTCGCGGCATAAAACCGCGCCAGGGCATGCTCCAGCTGCCGGGCGCGAACGGTTTCATCGCTGGCGCTAAAGGCCCGCCAGCGCTCGCCAAACATCCGGTTGATATCGCTATGCAGATAACGCTTGTTGGCCCTTAACGCCTGAGGGTTACCGAAGATAACCAGCAGCCGCCAGCGGAGCGGCGTTTCCCCACGAAACAGCTGACGCAGCAGGAGATCGGTGATTTCGACCGGCGCGGTTTCATTGCCGTGAAGCCCGGATGACAAAACCAGCGACCGATCGCAGGGCTCATGGGGAACGAGCTGCAGAATGCCGCAGTCAATCCAGTGCCAGCGGAACTGCGCGTTTTGGCCATGAAAATGGTGGGGCAAACGCCCCGCCAGAGTGAGTGCCAGAAAGTCGTCCACGACGCCTCCTTATTATTGCTGGAACGGATACACTGAGCCCAGGCGCAAGATCTGCGTTAAACGGTCGAGCGCTTCGCGGCCTTCGCGCAGCAGCTGCGGATCCGCGAGATCGGCCTGGGTCAGACGATCGCGGTAGTAGCGGTCCACCCAGTCATTCAGGGTGGCGAACAGCGCATCGTTCATCATTACCGCCGGGTTCACCGCCCGTCGCTCATTTTCATTCAGCACCACCCGCAGACGCAGGCAGGCCGGTCCGCCACCGTTGGCCATGCTTTCGCGCAGATCGTAAACCTGCAGCTCATCGATCGGGTTATCGCCTTCCACCAGCCGGTTCAGGTAGCGCCAGACGCCCGGATGCTCCTGCGCCTCCAGCGGCAGAATCAGCCGCATCCCGCCCTCCCGTTTGCTCAACAGCTGACTGTTGAACAGATAGGTCGCCACCGCGTCTTCTACCGAAACCTGGCTTGCCGGTACGACGAGCGGCGTAAATCCGGGAACCTGCTGCGCCAGCTGCTGCAGGAGCTGCGGCTGGTCAACAAACGCCTGCTCGTGACAAAACAGCACCTGCTGATTACTTACCGCAATGACATCGTTATGAAACACGCCTTTATCAATCACCGCCGGGTTTTGACGGGCGAAAATCACCTGCCGGGGATTGACCTGATTTAGCCGGGCGACCGCCTGGCTGGCCTCCAGCGTCTGCCGCGCCGGGTAGCGCTGCGGGTTATCCTCGCCTCCCTGCTGGCGACCGTAAATAAACAGCTGCACGCCAGGGGCGCCGTAGTCGCCGCCGAGACGGTTATGGTTTGCCGCCCCTTCGTCGCCGAACAGCGATACCTGGGGCAGCGCGCCGTGGACGGCAAACCGCTGCGCATCGGGGAAAATCGCCTTCAGCAGCGCTTCAGTGGTCGGCGCTTCGCTGGCGCGGTGGAATTTATCGTTCAGGTTGGCGACGGTCAGATGCACCCGGCCGTCCAGCGAATCCGCCGATGGCGAGACCGTAGCGGCGTTGGCCACCCACATTGATGAGGCTGAACTGGCCGCCGAGAGGAGCTCCGGCGCCTGGCGCGCCGCCTTTTCCAGTACCTGCTCATCGCTGCCGTCAAAACCAATCTGGCGCAACAGCGGAATGTTTGGCCGCTCCTGCGGCGGGATCAGCGCCTGCGGATAGCCCGCATCCGCCAGGGCTTTCATTTTCTTCAGCCCCTGCTTTGCCGCCAGCTGCGGGTTCGACACCCGATAGCGGTGTTTTGTCGAGGCTTCGTTGCCGAAGGATAATCCCGCATAGTGGTGGGTCAGGCCCGGCAGCCCGTCAAAGTTCACTTCCCAGGCTTTCATTGGGATGTCTCCTGACGAAAATTCAGCCCCGGGCTGAGGGTAGCCGGTAGCGACAGCTCCGGCGATTCCAGGCTGGCCATCGGCCAGGCGCAATAGTCCGCGGCGTACCAGGCCCCCGGGCGATGGTTGCCGGAAGCGCCGGTACCGCCGAACGGCGCGGTGCTGGCGGCGCCGGTCAACGGTTTATTCCAGTTAACGATACCGGCCCGCGCCTCCAGCAGCAGCTGGTCGAACTTATCGCGTTCGGCGGAGATCAGCCCGCAGGACAGCCCGAAACGGGTCGCGTTAGCGAGGGCAATCGCCTCATCGAAATGGTCATAGCGCCAGACGCAGAGCAGCGGGCCGAAGACCTCTTCGTCAGCCACCTGCGCCACCGCGCTCATCTCGATAATGCCCGGCGTCAGCAGCGAGGTTCCGGCCTGCAGCAGGCGCGGCTCCAGCAGCGTTTTGCCGCCGCTGGCCACGTGGGCCAGCCAGGCCTGATGCACCTTTTGCGCGGCCTGCGCTGAAATTAACCCACCGATGAACGGCTGAGGCTCAGCGTCCCACGCCGCGGGAATCAGCGTTTGTGACACCGTCACAAGACGTTGAAGAAAGGCATCGCCCGCCTCGCCCCGTTTTACCAGCAGCCGGCGCGCGCAGGTACAGCGCTGTCCGGCGGTAATAAAGGCCGACTGAATTGTCAGATGCACGGCGGCATCAATATCCTGAGGATCATCAACGATCAGCGGGTTGTTGCCGCCCATCTCGAGGGCGAGAATTTTTTCCGGCTGCCCGGCAAGCTGACGATGTAGCTGAAAACCGGTGGCAGAGCTGCCGGTAAACAGCAGGCCGTCGATATCCGCCTGGCCGCTCAGCGCCTCGCCGGTTTCCCGCCCGCCCTGGAGCAGGTTAAGCACGCCCGGCGGCAGGCCGGCTTCAGCCCATAGCTTCACTACCGCCTCGCCGCTTTGCGGCGTCAGCTCGCTGGGTTTGAATACCACGGTATTCCCCGCCAGCAGCGCCGGAACGATATGACCGTTAGGCAGGTGCCCGGGAAAATTGTAGGGACCGAATACCGCCAGCACGCCGTGCGGCCGGTGGCGTAGCGTCGCCTCACCGTCCGCCATCGCGGTCTGCGCTTCTCCGGTACGACTATGGTAAGCGTTCACCGAAATGGCGATTTTATTGATCATCGCGGTAATTTCCGTTGCCGCTTCCCAGCGCGGTTTGCCGGTCTCCCGGGCGATAACCGCGGTTAATTCGCTTTTGTTCGCTTCCAGTAAAGAAGCAAACTTTTCCGCGATCGCTTTCCGGGCGGCAAACGGCTGACGCGCCCAGGCGGGAAACGCCGCGCGCGCCGCGCTGACCGCCAGCGCAACCTGATCGGCATCGGCATCGTTGCCCTGCCACAGCAGCGTCTGGCTTACCGGGTTATGTTTACTACGGGCCGGTCCGCGACCGCTTTGCCAGTCGCCGTTAATCCATAAACTCATGATTTTTTCTCCTCGGGGCACAGGCGCACCAGGCGGATTTGGTCGCCGGGGTGGCATTTCAGGGCATCCAGCTCGCGCGCGCTTAGCACCAGGCGGTCGCTCTCCGGGTCGGCGTGAACGAGCATGGCGCGAAACTGCTGGTACTGCTCATTGGCAACCAGGCACGCCGGCCACTCGCCCTGGACGGGCTGGCCTTCGGCGACGGTGACCAGCCGGCTTTTGCGAATAGCCCGCACCCGGTCAATTTCGCACTCCAGCGTCGGGCCGCCGTCAAAAATATCGACGTAGTTGAGATAGCGGAACCCCTCTTTCTCCAGCACCGCGCGGGCCGGGGCGGTTTGCGGATGGACCTCGCCAATGACCGCTCGCGCCTCGTCGCTTAAAAAGTCGATATACAGCGGATGCTTCGGCATCAGGGCGGCGATAAACGCTTTTTGCCCGGTACCGCACAGATAGTCGGCGCGGGAGAACTCCATCGCGAAAAAGCGTTTCCCGAGACTCTCCCAGAACGGCGAGTAGCCGTGTTCGTCGATGACGCCGCGCATTTCTGCCACCACCTTTTCGTTGAAACGTTCGCGAAAGGCGGCCATAAACAGAAAGCGCGACTTCGACAGCAGATAGCCGTTGCCCTCTTTACGCCATTTCGGATCGAGGAACAGCGTGCATAGCTCGCTGCTGCCGGTATGATCGTTACTCAGGAACAGCGTCGGCAGGGCGTTGTAGACGTTAAGCTCTTTCGACGCGTGTACCTGGGTACCGACGCGATAGTTGTACCAGGGGTCGTTAAGCCCCACGGCCACCTCAATGGCGCAAATTCCCGCCACCGCGCCGCTGGCGCAGTCTTCAAGCACGAACACATACCCCTGCTCGCTTTTCGGCAGCTCGCCGCGCCAGGTCATCTGCGAACGTTCAATGCGCGCGGCCAGCGTGGCTTCATCGGCCGGCAGCGACGTCAGGCCGCCGCCGGTCTCGCCCGCCAGGGTCAGTAGCCCCGGCAGATCGCCTTTTTCTACCGGACGGATCACCATCATGATGAGACCCCCGCGAGAAAGCGTTTGCAGGCCAGCTCGAAGCGATCCAGCCCGCTGTTGACCTCGTCTTCGCTGATAATCAGCGCCGGAGCGAAGCGCACCACGTTGGCGCCGGCAATCAAAATCATCAGTCCCTCTTCCGCCGCCTGATTGCTGATAGCCTTAGCCTTGCCAGCATATTCATCCTTCAGCACGCAGCCAATGAGCAGCCCCAGGCCGCGGATCTCTTTAAACAGGCCGTACCGGGCGTTGATCGCGTTGAGCCGTTCGCAGAACCACTGATGGCGCTGCTTAACGCCGTTGAGAACCTCGCGGGTGTTGATGGTGGCAAACACTTCCCCCGCCACCGCGCAGGCCAGCGGGTTACCGCCGTAGGTGGTGCCGTGGGTACCGACGGTCATCACGCTGGCGCAGCGCTCGCTTGCCAGCAGCGCGCCGATCGGGAAACCGCCGCCCAGCGCTTTGGCGGTGGAAAGCAGGTCTGGCGTCACGCCGTAGTGCATATAGGCGTACAGCTCGCCGGTACGGCCGACGCCGGTCTGGACTTCGTCGAAAATCAGCAGCGCGTTGTGCGCATCGCACATTTCGCGCAGGCCGCGCAGGAAGTCCGCATCCGCAGGCACCACGCCGCCTTCACCCTGCATCGGTTCCACGATCACCGCGCAGGTATTGTCGTCGATCAGCGCCTTTGCCGAGTCGAGATCGTTAAAGATAGCATGCTGAATCTGCGGCGGCAGCGGCGCAAAATCCTGCGAATAGGCCGGCTGGCCGCCCGCGGAAACGGTAAACAGCGTGCGGCCGTGGAAGGCATTCTTGAACGCCACGATGCCGCTTTTCTCACTGCCGAAACGATCGTGGGCATATTTGCGCGCCAGTTTTAACGCCGCTTCGTTGGCTTCCGCTCCCGAGTTACAGAAAAAGACCCGGTCAGCGAAAGTGGCGTCAATCAGTTGCTTCGCCAGACGCAGTACCGGTTCGTTGGTGTAGCCGTTGCCGGTATGCCAAAATTTCCCCGCCTGTTCGGTCAGCGCCTTAACCAGCCGCGGGTGCGCATGGCCGAGGGCGTTCACCGCTATGCCCCCCGCAAAGTCGATATACTCTTTTCCCTGCTGATCCCACAGGCGTGAACCCTCGCCGCGTACCGGAATAAAAGCCGCTGGCGCGTATACAGGCATCATCCATTCATCAAAGTTGCTACGCGTAATTGACTGAGACATATCGACCTCTTCCGGTAAATAAAAAGTTTAAATAATGTTAATGAATATGGTTATTACGCTGTAAATGTAGATTGCACGGTTCGTGCCAGCCAGAGGTAAAAATGCATAAATCGAGGTCGATAACGAAATATCAATAAGTTACGAAAGGCCACTATTCACATAAAATGCATAGAAAGTGAATAAAAACGCTAAAAGCGGCTTTGACAGTCGAATAAAAAGAAAGGTTATGCAGAGGTAAGATATAATTCTGTAATTGTGATCCTTGACGAAATTTATCGGCAATAAGCGCCCTTTTTTGGCGCAGCGCGTTGCATAATGGTGCACAGTTTGTGCAAACAGGCTACCAACCGCTGCAATCGGCAGAATAAACCGCCTTACCGCAGCCAGCCCGGCGAATTTCTGCTACCATCCCTGCACTATTCACCTTGCACAGTGGCAGCGACTATGAAATTTGTCTCTTTTAATATCAACGGCCTGCGTGCCCGCCCGCATCAGCTGGCCGCCATCATCGATAAACACCAGCCCGACGTCATCGGCCTACAGGAAACCAAAGTCCACGACGACATGTTTCCCCTCGAAGAGGTGGCGAAGCTGGGCTATAACGTCTTTTATCACGGGCAGAAAGGCCACTACGGTGTCGCGCTGCTGACCAAAGAGACGCCGATCGCCGTGCGTCGCGGTTTCCCGAACGATGGGGAAGAGGCCCAGCGCCGCATCATTATGGCGGAAATCCCTTCTCCGTTTGGCAACCTGACGGTGATTAACGGCTATTTCCCGCAGGGCGAAAGCCGCGATCATGAAACCAAATTCCCGGCGAAGGCGGCGTTTTACCAGAACCTGCAAAACTACCTCGAGACCGAACTGAATAAAGAGAATCCGGTGCTGATCATGGGCGACATGAATATCAGCCCCACCGACCTTGATATCGGCATCGGCGAAGAGAACCGCAAGCGCTGGCTGCGTACCGGCAAATGCTCATTCCTGCCGGAAGAGCGCGAATGGATGGAGCGCCTGCTGGGCTGGGGCCTGGTGGATACTTACCGCCATGCGAACCCGCAGGATAACGAGCATTTCTCGTGGTTCGATTATCGTTCTAAGGGCTTTGACGATAACCGCGGGCTGCGCATCGACCTGCTGCTGGCAAGCACCCCGCTGGCGCAGCGCTGCGTCGAAACCGGCATCGACTACGAAATTCGTGGAATGGAAAAACCCTCCGACCACGCGCCGGTATGGGCGAGCTTTAAGGCCTAAACCGCCCCGCCATCAGGCTCTCTGGCCCGCAGAGCCTGAGCCATATCAAAAAAGCCGCCGTCAGAGATTGTGAACGGCGGCAAACTATTATACTGTCGCGCGCACTTTTGACCGCCGCGCAATACAGGAGAACCCAATGCAAAAGAAGCCGTCATAAAGCAGAGTATAAGCTGCTTTTTGTTGTCGTCGTATTGAGCATTGTCGCCTGTATTATTCAGCAGTCGGGTTTTGCCGAGCTGGTTACCCATTTTGATCGTCTGCGCGAGGCCATCCGCCAGAGCGGCACCTTCGGCTATACGCTCTATATTCTGCTGTTTATTGTCGCCACCCTGTTTTTAATACCGGGCTCTATTTTGGTGATTGCCGGCGGCGTCATTTTTGGTCCGCTCGCGGGGACCTTGCTGTCGCTGCTGGCGGCGACGTTCGCCTCTTCCCTGTCGTTTCTGTTCGCCCGCTGGCTGGGCCGCGAGCTGCTGATCAAATACGTCGGGCAGACGGCGATATTTCAGACTATTGAACACGGTATCGCCCGTAGCGGCAGCGATTTTTTAATTCTGACCCGGCTCATCCCGCTGTTTCCCTATAATATCCAGAATTACGCCTATGGCCTGACAGCGATTCCGTTCTGGACGTTTACCTTTATTTCCGCCCTCACCACCTTACCCGGCATATTTATTTACACGCTGCTGGCCAGTGAGCTTATTCGCGACGGGATCACCTCTCTGTTTATGCTCAAGCTGACGCTCGCGGGGCTGGCCTTATTTGCCCTGATTCAGGCGGCGAAAAGATATGCCCGCTATCGGCGGATCGCGACGCCACGGTTACTGTCTAACGATGAAAAATAGCCACGCGCGCTCGCGGATAGCCATTGGCATTACGCTGCTTGCGCTTTTGCTGGCATGGTGGCTGATACCCGGCGTACATGGGTTTATGCAGCGCAGCCTCGCGGCCTTCGCTACGCTCGATCAGCAGGCTGTTGAGCGTTTCATCGATTCCTGGGGCCCGCAGGCGGCGCTGGTCTCCTTCGCGCTGATGATTCTGCAGGCGATTATCGCCCCGCTTCCCGCCTTTTTGATCACCTTTGCCAACGCCTCCCTGTTCGGGGCTTTCTGGGGCGGCGCGCTGTCGTGGGTAAGCGCCATGGCCGGGGCGGCGCTGTGCTTTTTTATCGCCAGAGCGCTCGGCCGAGACGCGGTGGAAAAACTCACCGGCAAAAGCGTATTGCAGAGTATGGATGGCTTTTTTACCCGCTACGGCAAACACACCCTATTAATCTGCCGCCTGCTGCCCTTCGTGCCATTCGATCCGGTGAGCTACGCCGCCGGACTGACGTCAATGCGCTTTCGCCACTTTATGCTGGCCACCGGCCTCGGCCAGCTGCCGGCGACGATAGTCTATTCGTGGACCGGCAGCCTGCTGACCGGCGGCACCTTCTGGCTGGTCACCGGTTTATCGATCCTGTTTGCGCTGGCCATTGTGGTGGCGGTCGCGAAAGCGCTCTATCTTGAACAACAAAAGAGGCGTTCACGATGAGTTTACCCCCTCTGAAGTCCATTCCGCTGATTCTTCGCCCGCAGGCCTGGCTGCATCGCCGCCACTACGGCGAGGTGCTCAGCCCTATCCGCTGGTGGGGGCGTATTCCGCTGGTGTTTTACCTGGTGTCGATGTTCGTCGGCTATCTGGAGCGCAAGCGTTCGCCCCTCGATCCGGTGCTGCGCTCGCTGGTCAGCGCCCGCGTCGCGCAGCTGTGCTTATGCGAGTTTTGCATTGATATCACCAATATGAAGCTGGCGAAACGCAGCGGCGGCAGCGATAAGCTACTGGCGGTCGCCGAATGGCGGGACAGCGCGTTATTCAGCGAACGCGAGCGGCTGGCGCTGGAGTATGCCGAAGCGGCCAGCATGACGCCGCCGATGGTCGACGACGCGCTGCGCGACAGGCTGGCAGGTCAGTTTGACGCCCGCGCGCTCACCGAACTCACGGCGCTGATCGGTTTACAAAACCTGTCGGCGCGCTTTAATTCAGCCATGGCGATCCCCGCCCAGGGATTGTGCCGGATCCCAACCGATTCAAAACCATAAGGAGCGGTTATGCGCAGTATGTTGGTCTTCGCTTTACTGCTGCTCTCCCCGCTGGCCGCCAGCGCGGGATGGCAATCCACGCAACAAGAAGCCCGCGACCAGACGGTGTGGTTCAACGCCTGGGGCGGCGACCCGGCGGTTAACCGCTATCTCGACTGGGTCAGCGACGAGGTGAAGCGCGACTACGCTATCGACCTGCGCATCGTGCATATTGCCGATGCCGCCGATGCGGTCAAGCGTATCCAGAGCGAAGCCCGCGCCGGACGCAGTCAAGGTGGTTCCATCGACCTGCTGTGGGTGAACGGCGAAAACTTCCGCACCCTGAAAAACGCCAGGCTGCTGCAAACCCGCTGGGCGGAAACCCTGCCTAACTGGCGCTTCGTCGATACGCAAAAGCCGGTGCGCGAGGATTTCTCCCTTCCGACCGACGGCGCGGAGTCTCCGTGGGGCGGCGCGCAGCTCACCTTTATCGCCCGTCGTTCACAAACGCCCGACGCGCCGCAAAATCCGCAGGCGCTGCTGGCTTTCGCCGCCGCGCATCCCGGCAGCGTCACCTATCCGCGTCCGCCGGATTTTACCGGTACTGCGTTTATTGAACAGCTGCTGCTGACGCTGACCCCGCAGCCCGACGCCCTGCGCCAGGCGCCTGAGGAGGCCACCTTCGCCGCCGTGACCGAGCCGCTGTGGCGCTATCTTGACCAGCTTCACCCTCTGCTGTGGCGACAGGGCCGCGACTTCCCGGCTTCGCCCGCCCGCATGGATGCCATGCTGAAGAGTGGAACCCTCAGGCTTTCCATCACCTTTAATCCATTGCACGCGCAGCAAAAAGCGGCCAGCGGCGAGCTGCCGAAAGACAGCTACGGCTTCGGCTTCAGCGAGGGGATGCTCGGCAACGTCCATTTTGTGGCGATCCCGGCCAATGCCCGGGCGACGGCGGGAGCGAAAGTAGTCGCTAATTTCCTGCTCTCGCCGCAGGCCCAGCTGCACAAGGCCGACCCGACGGTATGGGGCGACCCCAGCGTGCTGGATCCGGCGAAATTAACGGAGAAGGAGCGGCAGGCCTTTAATGCCGTTGTGCCGCAGGATATACCGCCGATGCTGGGTGAACCGCACGCGGCCTGGGTTGACGCGCTGGAGCAGGAATGGCTGCGCCGCTACGGCACGCACTAAGGCTGCTGACCTGGGCCGCCGTCGCGCTGATCTATCTGCCGCTGCTGCCGTCCGCGGCGCTGATGGCGCTTCCGGCTCTTCGCCTCTCCCTCTGGCAATCGCTATTTGCCGACCCGCAGTTTGGCCAGGCGCTGGCGGCGACTCTCGTCTCAACCCTGCTGTCGGTGGGCGGCGCGCTGATCATCACGCTCACCGTCGTGGCCGCGCTCTGGCCGTCGGGCGGCTGGCGACGGCTGGCGGCCAGGCTTCCGCTGCTGCTGGCGGTGCCCCACGTGGCCTTCGCTACCGCCGCTCTGCTGCTGTTTGCCGAAAGCGGCTGGCTCTCTCGCCTTTTCCCACTCTTTTCCCCGCCGATCGACCGCTACGGCATCGGCCTGGGCCTGACTATGGCGATGAAAGAGAGCGCGTTCCTGCTGTGGGTGGTTTACGGTCTGCTGGGTGAAAAACGCCTGGCCGAACAGGCAACGGTATTAAAAAGCCTCGGCTACGGACGCTGGCAGTGCCTGACGTGGTTGGTGTTACCCACCCTGCTTCCGGCGCTGTCGGTAGTGCTGCTGGCGACTGCCGCCTGGAGCCTTTCGGCGGTCGACGTCGCGCTGGTGATCGGGCCCGGCAACCCGCCGACCCTGGCGGTGCTGGCCTGGCAATGGTTAAGCCAGGGCGATGAGCGCCAGCAGGCGAAAGGCGCCCTCGCCAGTCTGATACTGCTGCTGGCCCTCGCCATGATGGCGCTGGCGGCATGGGGAGTCTGGCGTCTCTGGCGACGACGGATCCCGCCGGTTGAGGGGATCCGTCGCCCGCAGCCGCGGGCGCTCGCCGGGAAAAGCTTCGCCCTTCTTCTGCCGCTGTGCGGGGTGGCCTGCGCCCTGCTGCTTGCCGCGGCGGCGCAGAATAGCCAGCCGGTCCACGATAGCGTCGGCAACAGCCTGTGGCTTGGGCTATGCTCAGCAGCGATCGGCGCGGTCATCTGTCTGCTATGGCTGGCGCTGGGCCCCTCCCGCTTCGGCGAATGGATCTGGCTGCCGCTGATTTTACCGGCGCTGCCGCTGGTGGACGGCCAATATCAGCTGGCGCTGTATACGTGGCTGGACGGCGAGCGGCTCACCGTTTTATGGGGGCATCTGCTGTGGGTCGTACCGTGGATGCTGTTTATTCTGCGTCCCGCGTGGCGCGCTCGCGATCCGCGCGCGGAGCTGGTCGCCCGCACCCTCGGCTGGCAACGAGGCCGCATCTTCTGGCTGGTCACCTTACCTGCCCTGACCCGTCCGCTGCTGACGGCGCTGGCGGTGGGCTTTTCGGTAAGCATCGCACAATATCTGCCGACGTTATGGCTGGGAGGCGGACGGGTTGCGACCCTGACCAGCGAAGCGGTGGCGCTGAGCAGCGGCGGCGATACCTCCACCCTCGCCGCGCAGGCGCTGTGGCAGCTGCTGTTACCGGCGCTGTTTTTTGCCGCCACCGCGCTGTTGGCCTGGCTGATCGGCCGCTATCGACAAGGATTACGCTAATGTTGATCGTCAAAAACCTCACCCTGCGCCTCAACGGAGAGCCGCTGCTGCGCAACGTCGATTTTTCCGTTGCTCCCGGCGAGGTCCTGACCCTGATGGGGCCATCCGGTAGCGGCAAATCAACGCTCTTCTCCTGGATGGTCGGTGCGCTGGAAGAGAGTTTCTGCGCCGCCGGCGAGCTGTGGCTGGATAACCAGCGCTGCGACAGTTTACCCACCGAGCGGCGGCGCATCGGCATTCTGTTGCAGGACGCGCTGCTGTTCGACCACTTCAGCGTCGGGCAAAATCTGCTGCTGGCGCTGCCCGCTGACGTCCAGCGTTCCCAGCGTAAACCCCGGGTAGAACAGGCGCTGGAGCGTGCCGGGTTAGCGGGGTTCTACAGGCGAGATCCGGCAACCCTTTCCGGCGGCCAGCGGGCGCGAGTCAGCCTGCTGCGCGCCCTGCTGGCCCGGCCGCGGGCGCTGCTGCTGGATGAGCCGTTTAATCGTCTCGACGTGGCGCTGCGCGCCGATTTTCGCCGCTGGGTGTTCAACGAACTGGCGCGGCAGGCGATCCCCGCGGTGCTGGTCACGCATGATGACCAGGATACGCCCGTCGGAGGACGCTGCTTGCATATGAGGCTCTGGCAATGAAATCCTGCGCTATCGCAAAGAATTATCCGCTAATAACGCGGAGAATTGCCGCTCAATTTTCTACTGCCGGGCATTTCGATGAAACGTGTTTCTCAACTGACCGCACTCGCCCTGCTGATGGGGCTTGCTGCCGCTGCCACCTCCGCCGCTGACGCCATGCCGACGCTAACGCTCTCCACGCTGCAACAGCACAACGGCGTCGCCATTGATACGCGTCTTAGCGCTTTCTATAACGGTTGGCCGCAAGGCGCCAACGGCCCTCAGGGCCATGAACCGCAGGCGCTCAACCTCGCCGCCGGCTGGCTTGGCGCGATGACCGACGAACAGCTGGGCGCCTGGGCTAAGCTGCACAATCTGCAGGCCTCAACGCCGATTGCGCTGTACGGCGACGCCGACGACAACGCGAAAGTCGCGGCGCGCCTTAAGGCCGCAGGTTTCACTCATCTCAGCTCGCTTGGCGATGCCCTGAGCCAGGCGGAGCGCCTGCAGAAGCTGCCGCATTTTGAGCAGCTGGTGTATCCGCAGTGGTTGCACGATCTTCAGCAAGGTAAAGCGGTGGCCGCCGCCCCTGCCGGGAAATGGAAAGTGTTTGAAGCCGCCTGGGGCGCGCCGAAGCTGTATCTGCTGAGCCATATTCCGGGCGCCGGGTATATCGATACCAACGAGGTGGAGAGCGAGCCGCTGTGGAATAAAGTCTCCGACGCGCAGCTTAAAGCGATGCTGGCAAAACACGGTATTCGCCACGATACCACGGTGATTTTGTACGGTCGCGACGTGTATGCCGCCGCCCGCGTGGCGCAGATCATGCTTTACGCCGGAGTGAAGGATGTGCGCCTGCTCGACGGCGGCTGGCAAACCTGGTCCGACGCCGGACTGCCGGTCGAGCGCGGAACGCCGCCGAAGCAAAAACCCGAGCCGGAGTTCGGCGCGGCGATCCCGGGCCAGCCGCAGCTGATGCTCAATACCGAGCAGGCTCGCGCCCTGCTGCACCGTCAGGACGCCTCGCTGGTAAGCATTCGTTCCTGGCCGGAGTTTATCGGCACCACCAGCGGCTACAGCTATATCAAGCCGATGGGGGAAATTGCCGGCGCCCGCTGGGGCCATGCCGGAAGCGACGCCACCCATATGGAAGATTTCCATAATCCGGACGGCACCATGCGCAGCGCAGATGATATCGCCACGATGTGGAAATCATGGAATATTCTGCCGAGCCAGCAGGTCGCTTTCTACTGCGGTACCGGCTGGCGCGCTTCAGAAACCTTTATGTACGCCCGGGCGATGGGCTGGAACAACGTCTCGGTCTACGACGGCGGCTGGTACGAGTGGAGCAGCAACCCGAAAAACCCGGTCTCTCGTGGCGAACGCGGCCCGGAGAGCAGCAAGTAATTCGCTAATTGGCAACATGCGCTACGTGGAAGCATCAGGCCCGGCGCGTTTCCCGGAGGCGGCGCGCGGGCTACCGCGTTCCGCAGACGGCTGTGACCCCGTAGCCCGGCTAAGCGCAGCGCGAGCCGGGAAAAACCGGCTCATCAATCTCTGACCTGCTTCAGTGTCAGGTATCCGCTCCACACCCGTGTAAAGGTCGTCAGCCAGCACAGCGCGCCAAACATCCACGCCAGCCACGCAAAGCACGCCGGGAACAGACAGCTCAGCACAAACAGCGCGATAGTTTCCGTCCCTTCCGTCAGCCCGCCAAGGTAATAAAACGATTTGTGGGCGTAGCCCGGGTTATCGATCTGATGCTTTGCCGCCAGCGCGGCAAAGGCAAGAAAGCTGCTGCCGGTGCCGATAAAAGCGAACAGCAGCCAACCGCCCGCCAGCGCGTTGTGGGCCGGATCGGCTAGAATAAAACCAAACGGCACCAGGGCGTAAAACAGAAAATCGAGCGAAATATCGAGAAAACCGCCCGCATCGGTCAATCCGCGTCGCCGGGCCAGCGCGCCGTCTAAGCCGTCCAGCAGGCGATTGAGCACAATCGCCGCCAGGGCCGCCTGATACCAGCCCAGGGCTAAAAACGGCAGCGCCAGCACGCCAGTCGCAAAGCCAAATAGCGTCAGGCCGTCGGGGGAAATAGCCGGACGATCCAGCAGGGCGGCGGCGGCGTTGAGGACAGGTTTTAGACGAGGATGCAAATGACGGTCAAGCACAAAGTCTCTCCAGCGGATTCAGGGTTGTTTGATGGGGACAAGGACGGTGATAATAGGCCATTATCCCGTACAGAACGATGATTCACATGCCAAAAACCCTTGATGTTGTTGCCGCCATTATCGAACGCGATGGGCACATTCTGCTGGCGCAGCGGCCGCCCCACGCGGATCAGCCGGGAATGTGGGAGTTTGCCGGCGGAAAAGTCGAACCTGGCGAAACCCAGGCCCAGGCGCTGGCGCGTGAGCTGCAGGAGGAGCTGGCGATCGACGCCCGGCCGGAATGCTACATCGCCAGCCACCTGCGCGAAGTGTCCGCCCGCCTGATTCATCTTCACGCCTGGTGGGTTCCACATTTTCACGGCGAACCCATCGCCCGCTACCACAGCCAGCTGCGCTGGTGTTCACCCCAGGAGGCGTTTACCTTCAACCTTGCGCCAGCCGATATTCCCCTGCTCGAAGCCTTTATCGCCCGGCGCGCCGCTCTCCCTTCCCGCTAATTTTGTCTGGCGGCAGTCATCGCTTTTGATTATGAGCACCGCCAGATTATAAATTTTGCTTTCTGAACAATTTTTCCTTGCTTAACTAACGATTTCCGATGGTATAGTCGGAAAATCGGCTTTTTCAAGGGCCGAATCATAATAAATAGACGCAACCACAACCATAAGGGGAACTTATATCTATGGATCAGACGTGCACTCTGGAAGGTTTTCTCGCCCGCGTTCAACAGCGCGATCCAAATCAAACTGAATTTGCTCAGGCGGTCCGCGAGGTGATGACCACCCTGTGGCCATTTCTTGAGGAAAATCCGCGCTATCGTCAGATGAATTTGCTGGAACGTCTGGTTGAACCGGAGCGTGCTATCCAGTTCCGCGTCGTTTGGGTTGATGACCGCAATCAGGTTCAGGTTAACCGCGCCTGGCGCGTGCAGTTCAACTCCGCCATCGGCCCTTATAAGGGCGGTATGCGTTTCCACCCCTCCGTAAACCTGTCGATTCTGAAATTCCTCGGTTTTGAACAAACCTTCAAAAACGCTCTGACCACCCTGCCAATGGGCGGCGGTAAAGGCGGCAGCGACTTCGATCCTAAAGGCAAAAGCGATGGCGAAGTGATGCGTTTCTGCCAGGCGCTGATGACCGAACTGTATCGCCACCTCGGCCCGGATACCGACGTGCCGGCCGGTGATATCGGCGTAGGCGGGCGTGAAGTGGGCTTTATGGCCGGGATGATGCGTAAGCTCTCCAACAACAGCGCCTGCGTATTCACCGGTAAAGGCCTCTCCTTCGGCGGCAGCCTGATTCGTCCGGAAGCCACCGGTTACGGTCTGATTTACTTCACCGAAGCGATGCTTAAGCGCCACGGTTTAGGATTTGAAGGGGCTCGCGTCGCGGTGTCCGGCTCGGGCAACGTGGCGCAGTACGCGATTGAAAAAGCTATGGAGCTCGGCGCGCGGGTGATTACGGCTTCCGACTCAAACGGTACCGTGGTTGACGAAGCCGGCTTCACCAAAGAAAAACTGGCGCGCCTGATCGACATTAAAGAGCGCAGCCACGGCCGCGTGGCGGATTACGCGCGCGAGTTCGGCCTGACCTATCTTGAAGGCAAACAGCCGTGGTCCGTGCCGGTGGATATCGCTCTGCCGTGCGCCACGCAAAACGAGCTGGACGTCGACGCTGCCCGTCAGCTGATCGCCAACGGCGTGAAGGCCGTCGCCGAAGGCGCCAATATGCCAACCACTATCGCAGCGACCGATCTGTTCCTCGAAGCGGGCGTGCTTTTTGCGCCGGGTAAAGCGGCGAACGCCGGCGGCGTAGCCACCTCGGGCCTGGAAATGGCGCAGAACGCCGCGCGCATGGGCTGGAAAGCGGAGAAAGTGGACGCTCGTCTGCACCACATCATGCTGGATATCCACCACGCCTGCGTTGAGTACGGCGGCGAAGCGAAGCAGACCAACTACGTACGCGGCGCGAACATCGCCGGTTTCGTGAAGGTCGCCGACGCGATGCTGGCGCAGGGCGTGATTTAAGACGGATATTTCTTCGAACCCGGCGCAGGTTCGGATGATATCGAGATAAACCCCGGTTTCCCGGGGTTTTTTATTGCGGGCTTTCCGCCGCGGGGCCGGAGGCGGATTTTTTATCTTTCGCTTTGGCTCGGCCTTTCCCCTTACTAAAGCTTTTCTTGCCGTCGCCCGGCGCCACAATTCCGCGGAAGCGGCGTACCGGCGTGCTCCTGGCCTGGTCGATAAGCTGGAACAGGGTACCGACCAGCGGCTGCATAAAGTCCTGATAGCGGCACTGCTTCTCGCTGATTTGCGTCAGAATCGACTCCCAGTGGGCGGTCATATCCGGGCGCGTCGCCATTTCAGGCAGCGAATGGAACAGCGCCTTCCCGGCGTCGGTTGAGTGGATATAGCGCCCTTTCTTGGTTAAGAAGCCGCGCTTGAACAACAGTTCGATAATGCCGGCGCGGGTCGCCTCCGTACCGAGGCCGTCCGTTGCGCGCAGGATCTTCTTCAGATCTTTATCCTGCACAAAGCGGGCGATGCCGGTCATCGCCGACAGCAGCGTGGCGTCGGTAAAGTGACGCGGCGGCTGGGTCTGCCGCTCCACCACTTCGCCTTTTTCGCACAGCAGCTCGTCATCTTTTGCCACCACCGGCAGCGGCATGCCGTCGTTCTCTTCGTCGCGCTCTTTATTGCCCAGCAGGGTTCGCCAGCCCGCTTCCGCCAGAAAACGCGCTTTGGCAACGAACTTGCCGTTGGCGATGTCGAGATCGATCTGACATTTGCGGAACACCGCATCCGGGCAGAACTGCATCAGATACTGGCGGGCAATCAGGCCGTAAACCTTCTCTTCGTTGTCGCTGAGCTTCACCTGCGAGCTGCGGGCGGTCGGAATAATCGCGTGGTGGGCATCGACCTTTTTATCGTCCCAGCAGCGGTTGCGGATCTCCGGATCCACCACCGGCTGCGGCAGCAGATCCGCCGCGTGCACGCTGATGGCGTTCAGCACCGCATGGCGCCCGGCAAAATGCTCTTCCGGCAGGTAGCGGCTATCCGAACGCGGATAGGTAATCAGTTTATGGGTTTCATACAGCTTCTGGCAGATATCCAGCACGTTCTGCGCGCTAAAGCCGAAGCGCTTCGCGGCTTCAATCTGCAGCGCCGAGAGGGAGAACGGCAGCGGCGCTGGCTCAGAGTCCCGCTTATCGTTATAAGCGGTGACCGTCGCCGGCTGGCCCTCAATGCGCTTGACGACGTGCTCGGCAAGCGAGCGATGCAGCAGCCGTCCCTCTTCATCCTGATACGGTTCACAGGCCTCGCTGGGCACCCAGGTGGCGACAAAACGTTCATCCTTGGGGGTAACGATATGCGCCTTTACGTCGAAGAAATCTTTAGCGACGAAGTTTTCAATCTCTTCATCGCGGCGTACCACCAGCCCCAGCACCGGCGTTTGCACGCGTCCGACCGATAGCACCCCTTGATAACCGGCGTTACGGCCAAGGATGGTGTACGCGCGGGTCATATTGATCCCGTACAACCAGTCGGCGCGGGCGCGGGCCAGCGCCGAGACGCACAGGGGTACAAATTCGCTGTTGGCGCGTAGGCGGTTAATCGCCCGCTCCACCGCCTGCGGGTTAAGATCGTTGATCAGACAGCGCTGCACCTGCTGACGCTTTTCCGGCGCCAGCTGCAGATAGTCAAGTACCTCATCCACCAGCAGTTGACCCTCTCTGTCCGGGTCACCGGCATGAATGACTTCCTGCGCATCGCCGAGCAGACGCTTAATCACGTTAAGCTGTTTGGTCACCGATGGCTTAGGCTGGAGCTGCCACTTTTCCGGCACGATCGGCAGGTCGAGCAGGTTCCAGCGCGCATAGCGCGCATCATAGACATCGGGCTGGGCCTGCTCCAGCAGGTGACCGATGCACCAGGTGACCACCTGCCCGTTACCGCACTCAATATAGCCGTCGCCTTTGCGATGCGGTTTTGGCAGCACCTCGGCGATGGCGCGGCCGAGACTCGGTTTTTCTGCAATAAACAGCCGCATGAAATCAACGGATCTCAATCATGGGGCGTCCGCCGCGGGCGGTTACCAGCTCGCCGATAGCGCTAAGCGTGATACCAAACTCAGCGGCGGCTGCCTGCACCTCAGCCTCGGCCTCCGGCGCTACCGCCAGCAGCAGACCGCCGGAAGTTTGCGGATCGCACAGCAGATCGCGCCACTCTGGCGGCATATCGCCCATCAGATGACCGTAGCTGGCGAAATTACGCCCGGTACCGCCCGGCACCGCGCCCGCCGCGATGTAGGCTTCCACGCCGGGCAGTTTCGGGATATCTGCATAGGTAAGCTGCGCCTGTACGCCCGCGCCGCGGCACACTTCGCTGAGATGGCCCAGCAGCCCGAAGCCGGTCACATCAGTCATCGCCTTCACGCCGTCGATATGGGCAAATGCCGAGCCAACGAGGTTCATCTGGCACATGGTTTCCGTCGCCAGCCCCTGGTGCTCTGGCTTCAGCAGCGACTTTTTCTCCGCGGTGGTCAGCACGCCAATACCCAGCGGTTTAGTGAGATACAGCTTGCAGCCGGCCTGCGCGGTGCTGTTTTTCTTCACCCGCTCGGTCGGAACCACGCCGGTCACCGCAAGACCGAAGATGGGTTCAGGCGCATCAATCGAGTGGCCCCCGGCCAGCGCGATCCCCGCCTGCTGGCAGGCAAAACGACCGCCCTCAACCACCTGACGGGCAATTTCCGGCGCCAGGGTATTGATGGGCCAGCCGAGAATAGCGATCGCCATAATCGGCTTACCGCCCATGGCGAAAATATCGCTGATGGCGTTGGTCGCCGCGATGCGCCCAAAGTCGAACGGATTGTCGACGATCGGCATAAAAAAGTCGGTGGTGCTGACGATCGACGTACCGTTGCCGAGATCGTAGACGGCGGCATCATCGCTGGTTTCGTTGCCCACCAGCAGATTTGGGTCGATAAATTTGGCCTGGTCGCTTTGCAGGATAGTTTCCAGCACTTTAGGGGAAATTTTACACCCGCAACCGGCTCCGTGGCTGTATTGCGTTAAACGAATGGTTTGCTCGCTCATGGACATCTCCTGTCATTGCAATCCCGCTATGGTAGCGCCCAAACGGCGGAGTGGTAAGTGCGACAGTCCGAAATCGCGTATGGTTGCTCATTAAGCAGACAAAAAACCGATTTTGCGATGCGGGCCCGCTTTTTCAACGTGATTTTACCCTTTACTAAAAAATGACAGAAATATGACAAGCATAAATTCTGTTTTCTCTGGACATATAACAACGTAAGGAAATTTTAATGAAAAAGCGTGTTCTCGCCGTTTGCCTGGCCAGTTTCTTCTCCATCAACGCTTTCGCCCTGGTTCCCGCCGGTAACGACGTCACCACCAAGCCCGATCTCTACTATCTGACCAATGCGCAGGCTATCGACAGCCTCGCGCTGCTACCGCCGCCGCCGGAGGTGGGCAGTATCGCGTTTTTAAACGATCAGGCAATGTATGAGAAAGGACGCCTGCTGCGCGGCACCGAGCGCGGCAAACTGGCGGCGGAAGACGCAAACCTGAGCGGCGGCGGCGTCGCCAACGCCTTCTCCGGTGCCTTCGGCTCGCCTATTACCGCCAAAGATGCGCCGGAGCTGCACAAGCTGCTCACCAACATGATTGAAGATGCCGGCGACCTGGCGACGCGAGGAGCGAAGGAGAAATACATGCGCATTCGCCCCTTTGCGTTTTATGGCGTCGCCACCTGTAACACCAAGGAACAGGATACGCTATCGAAAAACGGCTCCTACCCCTCCGGCCACACCTCTATCGGCTGGGCCACCGCGCTGGTGCTGGCTGAGATTAATCCCCAGCGGCAAAACGAAATCCTTAAGCGCGGCTTTGAGCTGGGCGAAAGCCGGGTGATCTGCGGCTATCACTGGCAGAGCGACGTCGACGCGGCGCGTATCGTCGGTTCGGCGGTCGTCGCCACGCTGCATACCAACCCGGCCTTCCAGCAGCAGCTGCAGAAAGCGAAAGACGAATTCGCGAAACGACAGAAGTAACGTCGTCCGCGGTTTGGTAGCCCGGACAGGCGCGCCAGCACCGCCTCCGGGAAAGGCGTCGAGTCTGATACGCTGGCACTACTTCCAGCCGGCTCGCGCCGCGCTTAGCCGGGCTACAACCCGAGGCGGCGATGAGCCGGGCCCGTCCGGCATAAAGAACGAACTCAGAAGCGCGTCACGAACGGCGCGGTATCCGGCAAAGCGATCGTTGTTGAAGCTTTGAGCTGCGGGGTCCCCAGATAGAGAAATCCCACGATTTTATCCTGCTCGCGGCAGGCAAACCCTTCGCGTACAACCGGGCTTTCGGTTAACGCGCCGCTGCGCCAGATGCCGTTATACCCCTGCGCCACGGCCGCCATCTGCATGGCCATCACCGCGCAGCCTGCCGACATCTCCTGTTCCCATTTGGGTACTTTCGGATGTTCTTCACAGCGCGCCACCACCGCAATGATCAGCGGCGCGCGAAACGGCGCGCTGCGGGCTTTTTCAATCGCTTTTTCATCTCCGCCTGCCGCCACCGCGCCTTTTTCCAGCAGTTGGCTGAAGCGCTCGCGCCCTTCATCAGCGATAATGAAGAAGCGCCACGGCTGTAGCGTCCCGTGGTCCGGCGCGCGCAGGCCGGCGCGCAGGATGTTTTCCAGCTGTTCGCCCGCCGGCGCCGGGTCGGTCAGACGTGAAGCGCTGCGGCGATTAACCAGTAGTTCGAGAGCATCCATCTGTATAACTCCTGTGATGTGATTTTTCACAAAATTAACATGAGCAAGGATTTTGTTACAGCCCAACGGGTGATTCCTGCTGACAACCGACGGCACTCTCATTAGGATAGCCAGACGCGGCGGCCCCTGCGGCTCGCCCATTTTTGATTATGGTTAGGGAGAATACATGCGAACTCTTTGGCGACTGCTCGCCGGATTTTTTAAATGGACATGGCGCGTGCTCAATTTCATTCGCCAGCTCGCACTGAACGTGGTTTTCCTGGTGCTGGTGCTGGCCTGCGTCGGCATCTGGGCCCAGTTCAGCAGCACAACGACAGAGCACAGTACCCGCGGCGCGCTGCTGCTGGATATCACCGGCGTGGTGGTCGATAAACCCTCGGCCAGCAGCAAGCTTGGCGTAATTGGCCGCCAGCTGTTTGGCGCCAGCTCCGATCGCCTACAGGAAAACTCGCTGTTCGATATTGTGCAGACCATTCGCCAGGCGAAAGACGACCGCAATATCACCGGTATCGTGCTGGATCTGAAGAACTTTGCCGGCGGCGATCAGCCATCGATGCAGTATATCGGTAAAGCGCTGCGCGAATTCCGCGATAGCGGCAAGCCGGTATATGCCATCGGCAGCAGCTACAGCCAGGGTCAGTACTATCTCGCCAGCTTCGCCAATAAGATCTGGCTTTCGCCGCAGGGCGAAGTAGACCTGCATGGCTTCGCGACCAACGGCCTGTACTATAAATCGCTGCTCGACAAGCTCAAGGTATCGACCCATGTGTTCCGCGTCGGCACCTATAAGTCAGCGGTAGAACCGTTTATCCGCGACGATATGTCCCCGGCGGCGCGCGAAGCGGATAGCCGCTGGATCGGCGAGCTGTGGCAAAACTACCTCAACACCATTGCCGCCAACCGCCAGATCACCGCACAGCAGCTGTTCCCCGGCGCTCAGGGCGTGATTGACGGGCTGCGTAAAGTCGATGGCGACACGGCTAAATACGCGCTGGATAACAAGCTGGTTGACGAGCTGGGCACCTCCACCGAGGTCGAGAAAGCGCTGACTAAGCAGTTTGGCTGGAGTAAAGCGGATAACAACTACAGCGCGATCAGCTATTACGATTACAGCGTCAAAACGCCTGCCGACCAGGGTTCCGCGATTGCGGTTATCTTTGCTAACGGCGCGATTATGGATGGCGAAGAAACGCCGGGTAACGTCGGCGGCGACACCACCGCCGCGCAGATCCGCGACGCGCGCCTCGATCCGAAAGTGAAAGCGATCGTGCTGCGGGTAAACAGCCCGGGCGGCAGCGTCAGCGCCTCAGAAATGATTCGCGAAGAGCTGGCGGCAGCGAAAGCGGCCGGAAAACCGGTTGTGGTATCGATGGGCGGCATGGCGGCCTCCGGCGGTTACTGGATCTCCACCCCGGCGAATTATATCGTCGCGAACCCCAGCACCCTTACCGGCTCTATCGGTATCTTTGGGGTGATCAATACCGTCGAAAATACCCTCGGCTCGATTGGCGTCCATACCGACGGCGTGGCCACCTCGCCGCTGGCCGATGTCTCCACCACCAAAGCACTACCGCCGGAAGTGCAGCAGCTGATGCAGCTCAGCATCGAAAACGGCTACAAGCGCTTTATCACCCTGGTGGCGAACGCGCGTAAGAGCACGCCGGAGAAAGTCGACCAAATCGCTCAGGGCCACGTCTGGACCGGTGAAGATGCGAAAGCGAACGGCCTGGTCGACAGCCTTGGCGACTTTGACGACGCGGTGGCAAAAGCCGCCGAGCTGGCTAAGCTGAAACAGTGGCATATCAACTACTATCAGGAAGAGCCGACTTTCTTCTCGATGGTCGTCGATAGCCTGACGGGTTCCGTTCGCGCGGCGCTGCCGGCAGCGGTACAGGCGTATCTGCCCGCACCGGTCGCCGCGGCGGCCAATGCGGTGAAAACCGAGAGCGATAAGCTGGCGGCATTCAACGATCCGCAGAACCGCTACGCGTTCTGCTTAACCTGCGCCAATATTCGTTAATCCTCTGCCGCCCCATCCCGTGGGGCGGCATTTACTTTATTTTTTCTTCCGCCCCTCTATACTGCGCCTGTCTACGTTTAACCTAAGCGATGCTATGCAGAAGAAATCTATTTACGTTGCCTATACCGGCGGCACCATTGGTATGCAGCGTTCTGAACACGGCTATATCCCCGTTTCCGGCCATTTACAGCGCCAGCTGGCGTTGATGCCCGAGTTTCACCGCCCAGAGATGCCGGACTTCACCATTCATGAATACGCCCCGTTAATGGACTCTTCCGATATGACGCCGGAAGACTGGCAGCATATCGCCGACGATATTCGCGATCATTATGACCAGTACGACGGTTTCGTGATCCTCCACGGCACGGATACCATGGCGTTTACCGCCTCGGCGCTCTCCTTCATGCTGGAAAATCTGGGGAAACCGGTTATTGTGACAGGGTCACAAATTCCGCTCGCCGAGCTGCGCTCTGATGGCCAGATTAACCTGCTCAACGCGCTGTACGTCGCCGCCAACTACCCGATTAACGAAGTGTCGCTGTTCTTCAATAACCGCCTCTACCGCGGCAACCGCACGACGAAGGCCCATGCCGATGGCTTTAACGCCTTCGCCTCGCCCAACCTGGCGCCGCTGCTGGAAGCCGGCATCCACATTCGCCGGCTCGGCACGCCTCCCGCTCCGCACGGTAGCGGCGAACTGGTGGTTCATCCCATTACGCCGCAGCCGATTGGCGTGGTGACGATTTATCCCGGCATTTCCGCCGACGTGGTGCGCAACTTCCTGCGCCAGCCGGTCAAAGCGCTGATCCTGCGCTCCTATGGCGTTGGCAACGCGCCGCAGAACGGCGAATTTATTCAGGTCCTGACCGAGGCCAGCCAGCGCGGTATCGTGGTGGTTAATTTGACCCAGTGTATGTCTGGCAAGGTCAATATGGGCGGCTACGCCACCGGTAACGCGCTGGCGCAGGCTGGCGTAATTAGCGGTTTTGACATGACCGTCGAAGCCACGCTGACCAAGCTACACTATTTGCTGAGCCAGGATCTGGACGTGGCGGCTATCCGTCACGCCATGCAGGAGAATCTGCGCGGCGAACTGACACCCGATGAGTAAGGAGAAGCACATGACCCAGCGCGCGCTGCTACTGGTCGACTTACAAAATGATTTTTGCGCCGGCGGCGCACTTGCCGTCCCGCAGGGCGACAGTACGGTGGACGTCGCCAACCGGCTTATCGACTGGAGCCTGCAACGAGGCGAAACGGTGGTTGCCAGCCAGGACTGGCATCCGGCGAATCACGGCAGCTTTGCCAGCCAGCATCAGGTTGAGCCCTATACCCAGGGCGAGCTTGACGGCCTGAAGCAAACGTTCTGGCCGGATCACTGCGTGCAAAATAGCGAAGGCGCGGCGCTGCATCCGCTGCTCAAACAGCAAGATATTGCCGCCGTATTCCATAAAGGCGAAAATCCGTCCATTGACAGCTACAGCGCCTTTTTCGATAACGGTCACCGGCAGAAAACGCGGCTCGATGCGTGGCTGCGCGAGCGCGGCATTAACGAGCTAACGGTGCTGGGGCTCGCCACCGACTACTGCGTCAAGTTTACCGTGCTCGACGCCCTCAATCTGGGCTATACCGTCAACGTGATTACCGACGGCTGCCGCGGGGTGAATATTCAGCCGCAGGATAGCAATCTGGCGTTTATGGAGATGGCCGCCGCGGGGGCAACGCTGTATACGTTGGCGGACTGGGAAGAAACCCAGGTGTAAAATCCGCCGACAGGACGCCGTGCGGTCTTCCTCCCTGGGCGGCATAAAACGCCTTGCCCGGGCGACAGGTCCGCGCGGTTTCGTATCCTGGACAGACGCGCAGCATCGCCTCCGGGACTCCGCAAAAGTATCACCCAAGGCTTGAAATCTCTTCCAGCGAAACTTTGCGCGTTTCGATGCCAAAGCAAAACAGAATCAGCGCGCAAAGTACCAGCATGACGCCCAGGACGATAAAAACGCTAATTGAACCGTAGCGCGTCAGCAGGAGCGCGACGCCGTAAGGGGTAAAAACCGCGACAATTCTTCCTATCGCGTTAACAAATCCCGAACCGCGTAGCCTGAGGTGCGTTGGCCACAGCTCCGGTACATACACCGCGGAAGCAAAGCAGACGTACATATACAGGAAAAAGATCATCACCAGACCATAGCTTAGAATGGCCCACTCCGCGGTCTGAATAGAGTAGACGTAACCGAGCAGTGCGATAATCATCAGCAGTGAGGAGCCAAATAATCGGCGCGGAAAACGATCGATAATCAGCGCGGCGATAAATATCCCCACCGGCGCGCCAATCATAATAATCGCGGTCATCAAGATAGATTTCGTCACGTCGATCCCCGAGTTGACGAAAATCGTTGGGATCCACACCGTGATGGTATAGAGCGAAATGTTCATAGCGATAAGGACCGTGATCGCCACCAGCGTCCGCCGCAGCATCTGGCCTTTAAAAAGTAGCCAGAACGAACCGCTCTCCGCGCACGGCTCCGCCGGGCCAGCCCCCTGCCAGGGCGGTAAGGTGATGCTTTTCTCTTTCTCGATTTGCAACTCCACCTGCAGGAGATGTTTTTCAGCGGCGTTTCGTTGCCCCTTGCCTGCGAGCCAGCGGGGCGACTCAATAAAATATTTCCCCGACAGATACCATGCCAGCAGCATTGCCGCGCCGCCGAGCAGAAACATCATCCGCCAGCTTAAAAAGGCGATCACCACGACGCCGATGGCCGCCGACAGCATGGGCGACCAGTTGCCGACAAACGACAGCCGGGCGGACCATTTTCCGCGCACCGCGGGCGGAATAAATTCGGTAAATGAGGCATAGCCCACCATGATCAGCGCTCCCATTCCGCAGCCCATCAGACAGCGGAAAAAGATAAGCCAGTACATGTTGGGGACAAATGTCGCCGCACAGGCAGAGATTCCAACGATAAGTAAATTCACGCGAAAGGCTTTGCGACGGCCAAGATAATCGCCCATAAAACCGCCGGTCAGCGATCCGATGAAGTAGCCAAACATCAGCGCTGAGGTGAATGTCGCATTGAGGTAATTATTTGACCAGCCGTTACTGACTAATTTTGCCAATACTATGTTGCCGGAATAGCTGAGAAAACCGGTGATTAATAAGCTGAAACTAATAATGCCGAAAATACGAAAATGAAATCGTGATAAGGGTAAGCGATCTAATCTTGCGCCGATAGGGTCACATTGTTCCATCTGGATGCCTCAAATTCAGCTAAAATTATTAAGTATGGCGTTCGCGGCAGAGTTAATTTTGCCGCGCGATCCATCATCATTAATTTTTTATGGCATTGCCCAGGTGCAAACTAAAACAATATCGACACGACCAACGGTGACGTTAATAAACGAGTTGAATATTATTTTTTTTACAGAATGCAATCCACTGTGCACCCGGCGCCTTATTGGTAATAAGGTAATTAATATGACTAAAATCCACGAGCTGGACGAAAGCTTTACGATCGAACTTTGAATGGTCGACCAGCAGCGCCACTTCCGTTGCCTGGCGGATCATGGTTTTCTTGATTTCCGCTTCCGCTTCGTTAGAGTCCAGCGCCCCGCTTTGCATATCGAGACCCTTGCAGCTCATCACCATAATATCAACATGATAACGACTGATAATTTCCTTGGTGATCCGCCCCTGCAGCGACAGCGTATTTTTATTCAGCTCTCCGCCGGTGGAAACAACGTTTATTTCCGACTGCGCCAGTTCATGGAAGGCTTCCGCGGAATTGGTCAGCAGCGTGAGATCATTTCTTTCCTTCAGCAGTTTTAATAACTCCATCGCGGTACTGCTGGAATCAGCGGCCATAGTGGTCTTATTTTTAATAAACGGCAAGGCGTTACGGGCAATGACCTGTTTCTCTTCAAAATGAGACTTTGCGCGTTTATAAAAATGAACATTATCGGACAACGCGCTGGTATTTAATACTGCGCCGCCGTACGTGCGAGTCAAAAAACCTTCATCTTCAAGCTTTTCCAGATCGCGGCGAATCGTTTCCTCTGTGACCTGAAAAATTGCGCTTAAATTAGAAACCGCTACTTTCTTATCATTAGCCACCATTTGCTTAATGGCCTGAATTCTGTCTTTTGCCGCCACGGTAACACCTCTGTTTCCTGCAAAGTCATAATAAACCCCTGGTATCCGCCAGGTCATGTTTGTTTTAAAAATAACATGTCCGAATCACAGATTCCAATATTCTTTTACACAGAAACAGAGGTCAGTCACGCCGCGCTTATTGGGTCTCCAGCGCTTGCGCCATTTGTCTCATCAGTAATGAATCATCATCCGTCAGAGCGATGGTCAGCGCGTCGATATTCTCGCGCACCTGTTCGGGCGCCGTAGCGCCGCTAAGTAAGGTGATTAAATCGCTTTGCTTTAGGATCCACGCCAGCGCCAGGGCGGGGATGGCGCAGCGATATTTCTCGCACAGCGGCTGCCACTGCTCGAGCATATCAATCACGCGCAGCATATTTTCCCGCTGGAACCAGACTTTGTTGGCCCGCGCGCCGCCGGGAACATAATCCCGTGTGATAGTACCGGACAGCAGCCCCTGCTCGAGCGGCGAGTAGACCTGCACCACGATGCCGTTCTGCTGGCACAACGGCAGCAGCTCGGCTTCCAGCGCCCGGTCAAGGATGCTGTATTTGGCCTGCACGATATCCAGCTCGCCGTGTTTGAGATATTCCCTGATATGTCCGGCATCGACGTTCGCTGCGCCGATAGCGCGGATCTTTCCCTCTTTCTTTAGCGCGTTCAGCGTCGCTACGGTCTCCGCAATTGGCGTAAAGCAGGGTTCGACTGACTGCCAGTGGGTCATATAGATATCAATGGTGTCGATACCCAGCCTTTGCAGGCTGGCATCCACCTCTTCGCGAATCGACTCGGGCGTCAGGTTTTTATACAGCTGGCGATCCCCCACTTTATTAAACAGGCTTCCCGTCCGCTCCCAGACGATGCCGCATTTGGTCTCAACCACTATATCGCGGCGCGGCAGCTGCTTTAGCGCCTGACCAACAATCACTTCGCTATTGCCGAAGTTGTAGCCCGGCGCGGTATCAATCAGATTAATTCCGCAGCGATGCGCCTCAATAATGGTGTCGATGCAAATCCGCAGGTCGAGATCACCGTTCCATGCCGGGCCGCCGCCGATGGCCCATGTTCCTAATCCCATGCGGGAAAGCCTAATATCCGTACTGCCTAAAGGAATCATTTTCATCTGTCGCTATTACCCTTCGTATTCATCAAGAAGTTGTTCAACCAGCTTTCTGTTTTTTACGCCCGTCGTGGCGCCCACGCTGAGGACCGATATCGCCGCCGTGGCGTTTGCAAACAGCGCGCATTCGCGCAGCGGCTTGCCTTCAAGCAGCGCGGAGATAAATCCCGCGGCAAAATTATCCCCGGCGCCGATGGTATCGATGGCGGTAATCCCTGAAACCGCCGGAACCGCCATCTTCATATCGGCCCGCTTAATAAAACAGCCCCTCTTGCCGGTCTTAATGACGACCGTTTTCACGCCGCAGTTCAGGAAACTATCGGCAATCTCATCCAGCGTCTCTTTCCCGGTGAGCAGTTTTGCCTCGGCAAAATTGGGAAACAGATAATCGACATAGCCCAGCGCCTCACGAATATCCTCCAGGGTTTCGTTAAGCCGCGGCTTAATCATATCGGCGCAAATCATCAGCCCGTACGCTTGCGCCTGAGAGAAAATCTCCACTAACGCTTTGCCGTCGAGCAGCGGACTATTAAAAATACTCGCCAGCGACAGCAGTCTTGCCTGTGAGAAGCGCTTAAAATCGACATCGTTAATATTCAGCTGCCACAGGCTGCCGTTGCGATTAGTGACGAAAGTACGTTCGCCATCAGCGGTCACTAAACCTACGTTGATGGAGGTATCTATATTGGCATCCTGCTTCAGGCTCAGAATATCAATCTTCTCTCGACGACAGTGGTCGAGAATAAAATGACCCGCCGCGTCATTCCCTACTCGACTGATTAATGCCGTCCGATGTCCAAGGCGAGAAATAATCGTCGCCTCATTAATTGCATCCCCCCCAGTGGTCATCGCAATGCGTTCTAATGGATAAGAGTCGACATCAAAGATATTTTTACTCACCGGCTGCAGGGGAATATCCACGATGGCCGCCCCCAGACAAATAACCTCGATATTATCCATAGTGTCATTCCGCTTTCCCGTCAGAGCCAAACAGTTTGATTTTCTCCAGCGCGCGGGCTTTTACCGCATTGCGGACTTCACGCTCAACGTGCAGGAACGGCTGATTCTGGTTCTCCTGGACCGCCGCCATCGCCGCCTGGCACAGTTCGGTGTGGATATTGATTTTCGCAATGCCTAATGAAATGGCCTTCTTGATATCCGCATCGCTAATGCCGGACGCGCCGTGCAGCACCAGCGGAACGGCCACCGCCTCGCGCACGCGCTTAACCACGTCAAAATTCAGTTTCGGTTCTGAGGTATAGACACCATGCTGGTTGCCAATCGCCACCGCCAGCGAATCACAGCCGGTACGTTCGACGAATTCCGCCGCCTGATCCGGATCGGTATAGTGATAGTCGGCCAGCGCTTCTTCGTAGACCGTTTCGTTCCCCACGTGCCCCAACTCCGCCTCAACCGGAATACCCAGCGGATGGAAGAAATCCACCGCCTCTTTGGTCAGGCAAATATTCTCTTCGAAGTCAAAGGCCGAGGCGTCGCGCATCAGCGAATTCATGCCGTGGACCCAGGCGTTATGGATAATCTCCATGCTGCGGCCATGATCCCAGTGAGCAATCACCGGTACCGATGCCTTTTTCGCCATCGAAACCATCATATGCGAAAAATCTTCAAACGAGGTATTGCCCACAAATCCGGTACCGAAAGAGATAATCACCGGCGACTTAGCCTCTTCCGCCGCATCAATCACCCCCATTAACATTTCCGCATTCCACACGTTAAAGTGGGCAATCGCATAATGTTTATTCCGGGCATCATTTTCCCAATATTTAATATCTGCCAGCATGGTTGTTTCTCCCTTTGCAATAAATTAATGGTTAACTTTAATAACGCCTTTAATGATTTCACGTTTGTTATTAACGGATTCGTCAAACGCGCGCTGAACATCCTCAAAATCGTAAATATGCGTCACCATCGACTTCACATCGAAACGCCCGGAGGAAATAGCTTCAATGGTGACCGGATAGCGGTTGGCATAGCGGAAAACGGTCTGAATCGACACTTCACGGTTAATCTTGAGGAAATTGATCGCTGAATCCCCGGGAACCGTACCGACGATCATGATTTTCCCTCCGCGCATGACCAGATACGGAGCCTGCTTAACGGTGACAGCCGAACCGGCGGTTTCGAATACGATATCGGCCCCCATATCACCGGAGAACTGCTGGCAGCGCGCGACGGTGTCCTCTTTCGCGCCGTTGATAACGACGTTGGCGCCAAGCTTCCCGGCCATGGCAAGGCGTTTTTCCAGCACATCCACCACAGCAATGTTGGTTGCCCCCAGGCAAAGGCATGCCTGCAGGGTCATTAAACCAATACAGCCTGCGCCAAGAATGACGATTTTCTTGCCCGGCTTGACGTCCGCCAGCATCGCGGCATGCATGCCGACCGCCGCAGGCTCCACCAGCGCGCCTTCCATCGTGTCCATATTGTCGGGCAGCTTATAGGTGAAGCTCTCCGGATGGCACAGATAGTGGGTTAACGCGCCGCGATAATTTGGCTGCGTGGCCATGAAATCAACGTCAGGACAGATATTGTATTTTCCCTCCAGGCAGTAGCGGCAGTGGCCGCACGGCACGCCGGGCTCAATATTCACCCGGTCGCCGGGTTTAAATTTGCTCACGCGGTTGCCCACCGCCACTACCGTACCGGCGCATTCGTGCCCCAGACCAATTTCCTGATTGGGATCTTTCGGCGGAATAAAGGGGCCCGATTCAAAACCGTGGACGTCTGAGCCGCAAATACCGACGTATTCAATTTTTATCAGCACTTCATGCTCTTTCGGCACCGGGATATCGGCGGCAATAATTTTCATCGTGCCCGGCGTTTTTAATATCGCTTTTACATTCTTCATATTATTTCCCGTCAATATTATTTGCTGGTAACGGCATCAATACCGAGGCTTTCGACAGAGACGCCTTTAGTTTCAATTCCGATTGTGGCAATAGCGACCGCAACAATAATGGAGACGGCCCCCAGCAGCACAAATACCCCAGTCACGCCGTAACCGTTAAGCAGTACCGCCACCGCATAAGGCGCCGCGATGCCGCTGATGCGCCCCACAGCGTTCGCCAGGCCTGAACCGCGAAGCTTCGCTTCGGTCGGCCATATTTCCGGCACATATACCGCTGAGGCATAGCACACGTACATATAGACAAACGTAATCAGGAAGAAGCCAATTAAGGTAATCAGCAGCATGCTGGTTTGCAGCGAATAGATATATCCCAGTACGGCAATTAACACTAACAGGCCTACGCCCATCGTCTTTCTGGGAATTTTATCCATCACCAGCATGGCGATAAAAATCCCGAACGGCGCGCCGAACATACTCATGGTATTTAAAACAATCGAGTCTTTCAGATTAATTCCCTGGGTCATAAATATCGTCGGCAGCCAGTTAATTAAGGTGTACTGGACGACATTCATGGCTATCAGCACGAAGGAGCCTAAAATTACCCGCTTCAGTAATACACCCGTTAATAACGCTGAATAGGGCACGGCGCGCGGCGCTTTACCATCATCTTCTATTACCACTGGCGGCAATGGCTTACCGGTTTGCAGCACGACCCTCTCTTCAATGGCCCGCATCACCTCTTCGGCTTCCTCATAGCGTCCACGAGACTCCAGCCAGCGGGGCGATTCAGGGAAACTGCGCCAGGCAATCACGGTGGCTATCAGCGACAGCACGGCGGGGATCAGCAGTTGAACGCGCCAGTTCCATTCCGCACTAATTAACGGTGTTAATCCCATCGCGATCAGCGAACAGAGCGGATAGGACCAATTGCCGATAAACGAGACCCGGCTGGACCAGGTGCCGCGATTTCTGCCGGGCATATATTCGGTAAAACCGGCGAATAAGGTGACCAGCAGCGCGCCTAATCCGACCCCCATGACAAAACGACTGGCGATAAGGAAGGTCATGTTCGGGGAAAATGCCCCGACGACCATAGCAACGATATGAATCGCTTCATACAGAATGAAGGCGTTTTTACGCCCAATTTTATCGCCGATGATGCCGCCGCCGAGCGCGCCAAGAAACATACCCGCCGTAGTAATGGCGGAGAACGTGGCGGTGGTCGAATTATCGGTCCAGCCGAGCACCTTCAACTGCGCGAGAATTAACCCGCCAACGGCATTGCTCCAGCAGACCAGTAACCCGAAAGCGACCATGGCAAACATTGCCGAGTGCCAGCGGCAGTCAGGCAGGCGATCCAGCCTGGCGCCGCAGTGCGGTTTTGCTATCTGTTCCATCGGATAACGTTCCTTTCATAAAGGGGTTATTCATCAAAGTCGTAAGTCATGATGACTTTGATCGCGGTTTTATCGACCATGGCGTCAAACCCTTCGCGCCATTGCGACAGGCCAATGCGGTGCGTGATCATCGGTTTGACTTTGATCGCGCCGCTGGCAAGCAGGCGAATGGCGTTACGCCAGGAAGTGGAGTCATAGGCCATATGCCCGATGATGCTTTTGTTCCACGCGGTGATATCGTTGATGGAGAAGTCCAGCGGTTGGAATCCCATGCCCACGCGCACCACTTCACCGTTGGGACGCAGCATTTCGATGGATTGTTTGAGGGCGATATTGGCGCCAGAACATTCGATAACCAGCCCCAGATTATCTTTGCCGCAAATCGCCTGGCAGCGGGCGACCACATCCTCAGTAGAAGCGTTGACTACCGCCGTTGCGCCGAGCGCTTTGGCAATAGGGAAACGTACCGCGACATCCTCTTCCAGCCCGACCATGACGATATTCACGGCCCCCATAATGCGCGCCATCTGTACGGAAAAGAGCCCAAGTGGACCGGTACCGAAAACCACGACGTCCTGACCGGGAAGAAATTTGGATTGTTGAGCGAGCGACTTATAGGCATTACAGATAGGATCCAGCACCGCCGCGTCTTCGTAATCAACGCCCGGCGGAATCTCCCACAGCGCATGACGATGGATTTTGAGGATCTCTCCCGGCACCAGGCAGTATTTTGAAAATCCGCCGCCCCAGGTATTGTTGTCCAGACCCAAATTCACTTTTTCTGCACAACACAGAAAATCGCCCTGTTCGCAGGCCGGACAAACGCCGCAGACGTGCCCGCTATTATCCGAGACTACCCGCTGGCCGACTTTCCAGTCCTTGACTTTGTCACCCACCCGAACAATGGCACCGGCAAATTCATGGCCGCGTATGGAGTTAAATTGATCGGAACCGCTGTCGACATTGTAGTGTTTCATATCCGCGCCGCAGATGGCGGCGGCTTTGATTTCAATCACCACGTCATCCGGGCCGCACACCGGTTCCGGTACGTCAATCATCTTATAGCCGCCAAAGGCCTTACCAAATCTTGCCAGTGCTTTCATTGCGTCTTCCTTTGTTTAATGGTTTTGCTTCAGTGGAGGCAATACTTAACCACAAAATCTTTGAGGTCAATAACAAATCTTTAAAACACAGATATTGATCTGTATTTCACAACTCAGATCACAAATACGGCAACATTCTTCGAGGGAGGTGATTGAAGTGAAGACATGGCGTGGTCACGCGACCGCTTCGCTAATGCAGCCGTGAACCGCTTCGCATTTTTGCGCGTCGGAAGATGCTAGCCTGCACGAGCTGTTTTTTCGCCACGCCATTTACGTGGCGTGTTTGCTTTTCGAGTCACTTTTAAGTCAAAGAGGATTTGCTATGAAAATTTTGCCTTTGCTGGCAGCTTTACCCCTGCTCTGCGCGAGCGTTGTTTCCGCTAACACGCTGATGTCCGTCGGCTACTTTAACGGCGGCGGCGACGTCACTGCCGGTCCCGGCGGCGATATTGATAAACTGGACGTACGCCAGATCACCCATCTCAACTACTCGTTTGGTCTGGTCTATAACGACGAGAAAGACGAAACCAACGCGGCCCTGAAAGACCCGAGCAAGCTGCATCAGATTTGGCTGTCGCCGAAAGTACAGGCGGATTTGCAGAAAATCCCCAGCTTGCGCCAGCAGAACCCAAGCCTGAAAGTGTTGCTTTCCGTCGGCGGCTGGGGGGCGCGCGGATTCTCCGGCGCAGCGGCGACGAAAGAGACCCGGGCGGTGTTTATCCAGTCGGCGCTGGCGATTATTGAAAAATATGGCCTCGATGGCATCGACCTCGACTGGGAGTATCCGGTCAACGGCGCGTGGGGGCTGGTCGCCAGCCAACCGGCCGATCGCGATAATTTTACCGCCCTGCTGAAAGAGCTGCGCGCGGCGGTAGGGAACAAAAAACTGGTGACCATCGCCGTAGGCGCAAACGCGGAGAGCCCAAAAAGCTGGGTTGACGTCAAAGCGATAGCGCCATCGCTCGACTACATCAACCTGATGACCTATGACCTGGCCTACGGCACCCAGTACTTCAATTCCAACCTGTATGATTCAACCCGCTGGCCGACGGTCGCTGAAGCAGATAAGTACAGCGCGGACTTTGTGGTGAACAACTACCTTGCCGCCGGTCTAAAGCCGAGCCAGATGAACCTGGGGATTGGTTTCTATGGCCGGATACCAAAACGCGCCGTCGAACCGGGTATTGACTGGAGCCAGCCGGACGCGCAGAAAAACCCGGCCACCCGTCCCTACTTTGCGGCTCAACAGATTGAGCTGTTCGAATCTCTGGGCGTCGATCTGACCAAAGACACCTATGTGAAATATAACGATATCGTGGCGAAGTTAATCAACGATCCGCAGAAGCGCTTTACTCAGCATTGGGATGATGAAGCGAAGGTGCCGTGGCTATCGGTGCAGTCCGCCGACGGTCAAGCCCTCTTTGCGCTTTCCTATGAGAACCCGCGCTCGGTGGCCATCAAGGCTGACTATATCAAGAGCAAGGGTCTGGCAGGCGCGATGTTCTGGGAGTACGGCGCGGATGACCAGAACCAGTTGGCGAAACAGCTGGCCGAGTCATTAGGGATCAAACGCTGAACTGCGCGGTGTCAGCGCATGCACAATAGGTTATGATAACTGCATTCCGCTGCGCCAGCTCAGGCGCAGCTTTTCATTTGCAACAGAAGGCATGGGTATTATGGCTTATATCCCGAAAAACTACGCCCGTCTGGAAGTCGGTTACCGCGAAAAAGCGCTGAAGCTCTTCCCCTGGGTCTGCGGACGCTGCTCGCGTGAGTTTGTCTATTCAAACCTGCGTGAGCTGACGGTGCACCATATCGATCACGACCACTCCAATAACCCGGAAGATGGTAGCAACTGGGAGATGCTGTGCCTGTACTGTCACGATCATGAGCACTCAAAATACACCGAAGCCGATCTGTACGGCTCGACGGTGGTCGCCGGCGAAGATGCGCAGAAAAGCGTCGGCGAAGCGAAATATAACCCCTTCGCCGATCTTAAGGCGATGATGAACAAGAAATAACGCTGTGACGCATCAAAGCCCGGCGCACACCTGGCCGGGCTGACGCAGGCCTTTTCAGGCTCAGGATTTAAAGGTCGCGATAGGCTGCGGCGTAATGCCGAAGTCAACTTTCAGCTGCTGTTTACTTTTCATCACCATCTGCCCGTTGGTATCGATGGTCATATGCTGCGCGTCAACGTTGTAGCGCGCCTGCCAAAGCATCACCAGCTGCAGGCAGTTCTCTTTCTGTTCGTCAGTCAACGCCACGCCGTCCGGCCATTTACCCAACTCCACCGCCGTGGCCAGGCGCTGATAAACTTCCGGCGTCATACCGTCAATAATCCGATCGATTTCCATCTTCCGATATCCCCGTTTGGAATAATTTGCTGAATCGTTTTTTCAACCCTTAATTTGCTCACCGTTTTCGTCATTGGTGAAGCTTAACGAGGCCGAATTAACGCAAAAACGTTCTCCGGTGGGCTGAGGGCCATCCGGGAATACGTGCCCAAGGTGAGCATCGCAGTTTCCGCAGCGAATTTCCGTGCGCTGCATACCGTGGGAGTAATCATTAAGGTAGCGAATTGCGTCATCGCTGACGGGCTCATAAAAGCTCGGCCAGCCGCAGCCGGAATCATACTTGGTTTGCGAGTGAAACAGCGCGGCATCGCACACCAGGCAGTGGTAGACGCCATCGCGTTTGTTGTGCAGCAACCGCCCGGTGAACGGCGGCTCAGTACCGTGATTCTGCGTCACGTAAAACTGCATCTCGCTCAAATTTTTTTTGAGCTCGTCCGAAGAGGGTTTATTCGACATTGACTTGCTTCTCGCTGTGAAAGGACAACTTTTCACGTCAATTCTAACAAAATATTAACAATGAAGCGTGCACTTTTGTTCTAAACTTAGGCGACGCCAAAAGGCAGCCACACAATTGTGATGAATATCACATTTTTATCTTCAATGACCTTTAAAATTCCGGGCGCAGCCCCCATATGGAATTGGGCTCAAAGGGAAAGTGGGATAAATCGACCGCGCAAAGGCATGCTCTGGATTGATTTGTCGCAATGATTGACACGATTCCGCTTGACGCTGCGTAAGGTTTTTGTAATTTTACAGGCAACCTTTTATTCACTAACAAATAGCTGGTGGAATATATGACTATCAAAGTAGGTATCAACGGTTTTGGCCGTATCGGTCGCATTGTTTTCCGTGCTGCTCAGGAACGTTCTGACATCGAGATCGTTGCAATCAACGACCTGTTAGACGCTGACTACATGGCTTACATGCTGAAGTATGACTCCACTCACGGCCGTTTCAACGGTACCGTTGAAGTGAAAGACGGTCATCTGATCGTTAACGGTAAAAAAATCCGTGTTACCGCTGAGCGTGACCCGGCTAACCTGAAGTGGGACGAAGTGGGTGTTGACGTTGTTGCTGAAGCAACCGGTATCTTCCTGACCGACGAAACCGCTCGTAAACACATCACCGCTGGCGCGAAAAAAGTCGTACTGACTGGCCCGTCCAAAGACAACACCCCGATGTTTGTTAAAGGCGCTAACTTTGACAAATACGAAGGCCAGGACATCGTTTCCAACGCATCCTGCACCACCAACTGCCTGGCTCCGCTGGCAAAAGTTATCAACGACAACTTCGGCATCATCGAAGGTCTGATGACTACCGTTCACGCAACCACCGCAACTCAGAAAACCGTTGATGGCCCGTCTCACAAAGACTGGCGCGGCGGCCGCGGCGCAGCTCAGAACATCATCCCGTCTTCTACCGGCGCTGCTAAAGCAGTAGGTAAAGTCCTGCCAGAACTGAATGGCAAACTGACCGGTATGGCGTTCCGCGTTCCGACTCCGAACGTATCCGTTGTTGACCTGACCGTTCGTCTGGAAAAAGCTGCTTCTTATGAAGAAATTAAGAAAGCAATCAAAGCTGCTTCTGAAGGCGCAATGAAAGGCGTTCTGGGCTACACCGAAGACGACGTTGTATCCACCGATTTCAACGGTGAAATCTGCACTTCCGTATTCGACGCCAAAGCGGGTATCGCTCTGAACGACAACTTTGTGAAACTGGTTTCCTGGTACGATAACGAAACTGGTTACTCCAACAAGGTTCTGGACCTGATTGCTCACATCTCCAAATAAGTTGAGATGAGACAGTAATCTGTAAGAGCGACTTCGGTCGCTCTTTTTTTTGTCTGAAGATAAAGGATTGCGTAATGATTAATAAAATTTTTGCCCTCCCGGTTATCGAACAACTTACCCCTGTCCTTTCCCGCCGCCAGCTTGATGACCTTGAGCTGATCGTCGTTGACCATCCGCAGGTGAAAGCCTCCGTGGCTTTGCAGGGCGCTCACCTGCTCTCCTGGAAGCCCGCGGGCGAAGAAGAAGTCCTGTGGCTCAGCGGCAATACGCCGTTTAAAAACGGCGTTGCCCTGCGCGGCGGCGTGCCGATTTGCTGGCCGTGGTTCGGCCCTTCTGCGCAGCCGGGTCTGCCCTCCCACGGCTTCGCCCGCAATCTGCCCTGGGCTCTGAAAGGGCACGATGAAGATGACAAAGGCGCGGTGCTGACCTTTGAACTGAAAAGCAGCGAGGCTACCCGCCAGTACTGGCCGCACGAGTTCACCCTGCTGGCGCGTTTCAAGCTGGGCAAAACCTGCGAAATTGAGCTGGAAGCGCACGGCGAATTTGAAACCACTTCCGCCCTGCACACCTATTTCAACGTCGGCGACATTGCGGCTGTAAAGGTCAGCGGTCTGGGGGAGCGTTATATTGATAAAGTGAAAAACGCGGAAGAAGGCGTTTTGAGCAATGGCACAGAGACCTTTCCCGATCGTACCGACCGCGTGTATCTGAATGCCGAAACCTGCAGCGTGATTCACGACGATGCGCTGAACCGCAATATCGACGTTACGCATCATCACAACAGCAACGTGGTGGCCTGGAACCCGGGTCCGGCGCTTTCCGTCAGCATGGGCGACATGCCGGATGATGGCTACAAAACCTTCGTCTGCGTAGAAACCTGCTGCGTGACCGAAACCCAGAAGGCCAGCGAAGAGAAACCTTCGCGCCTGGCGCAAACCCTCCGCGTGGTGAAACGCTAACGCAAAGCAGGATGGCGCGCGGGTTAACATCGTTCTGCCGGGCGGCGGCTGACGCCTTGCCCGGCCTACTCGACTGATTGTACGCGTATTTTGCCGATCGCAGAGTTAGGCTTTGCTTTACACCATATCCAGCGGCGTTTTTCTGGCCGGCGCCGGGTAAGCTTTATCGAGAAGCGCAAGCTCCTCATCGTTCAGCACAATATCCAGCGCCGCGGCATTCTGCGCGACATGCTCAATGCTCGACGCTTTCGGGATCGCCAGTACCTCCCGGCGGCTAATCACCCACGCCAGCAGAATCTGCGCCGCGGCCACGCCCCGCTCCTGCGCAATATTTTTCACAACGGTATGATTTAAAAGTCCATTGCGCAGGCGACCGGCCTGAGCCAGCGGACAATAGGCCATTACCGGCAGCCGCCGCTGCTGGCACCACGGCAGCAGGTCATACTCAATGCCGCGGGAAGCCAGATGATAGAGCACCTGATTGGTCGCGCACCGTTCGCCGCCCTCCACCTGCCAGAGCTGTTGCATATCATCCTCATCGAGATTCGACACGCCCCAGCGGCGAATTTTACCCTGCGCAACCAGCGCTTCCATGCCGGCAACCGTCTCCTGTAGAGAATAATCTCCGCGCCAGTGCAGCAGATAAAGATCCAGATAGTCGGTATTGAGGCGGCGCAGGCTGGCCTCGCAGGCGCGGGCTATTTTGCGTCCACCGGCATTCCATGGATAGACTTTAGACACCAGCACCACCCGATCGCGTTGCCCGCGAATCGCCTCGCCGACGACCTCTTCAGCGCCGCCGTCAGCATACATTTCCGCCGTATCGATAACCGTCAGGCCAAGATCGATGCCCGCGCGCAGTGCAGCCGCCTCCTGCGCGCGCAGCGCCGGGTTTTCACCCATATACCAGGTCCCCTGCCCGATAACGGGAACCGCCGGATGCTCGCCAAAACGAATGGTCCTTTCTACCATCGCTACCTCCTGCAAATGATTGCACCACCATAATGCAAAACAGGGCGAGACGCCCTGTTTTGATGCACAAAATGCCCTGTAATAAAGCACTATCAGAAGGAGTAAGTGACCCCGGTAGAAATCAGGCCGCTCCAGGATTTGTCCACCATCGGGCTATCGGTGATTTCATCGGACAGACGGGTATAGCGCGCAACGCCGTATACGCTCCAGTCGCCGAGGAAACGATAGTTTGCCGACAGCTCGAGGTACGGGTTCCAGCTGCTGTCCGGATCGTAGCTGCGCATGCCGCTGCGATTCGACTCATGTTTCGAAACACCATAGTAGTACTCGTTCTGGTTGTCGCTGTTCCACTCCACGCCAATACCCGGCGTAAGCGTCAGGTTGCCGTTGGTATAGCGATACAGCCAGGCCAGATCCCATACGATACCGTTGCTGTTATCCAGGGTGTCCCCTGACAGCGCGGTGCGCAGGAAACCGTACTGCGTATAATGTTCGTAGGAGAGCCCCGCCATCACCGTGGACTTACGTTTATCCAGGCGACGCATCTGCTGGCTATCGCTGTCGCCAGGCTTAAAGTACATCGGCGACCAGTACGCGGTCACAGAGAGCTTATCGTTGGTATCATTCCACAGGTAGTAACCACCACCCAAGCCGCGAAACCAGAAGTTATCGCTCTCATAATTAATAACGGGCACCGGGTAAACATCAGCATCATATTGCTTGTAGGGATGTTCGACCACACCCACACCCGCCCCTAAAGTGAACTTCCCTTCAGCGTGTACGGCGGATGCTGAACTCGCAATCAACACACCAAGTGCCAGAAGTTTGATTTTAGTCACGATCCATATTCCTGTTGTCAAATAATCAGCGCAGGCAGTTTAACGTTGTATACGTCATGCCTCAAATTCTTTACCAGTCATTACACTGAACTCATCATTTTCTCATCGTCAGATGACCACAAGCTGACACCTGAATGACAGCGCCATGACGCCGCAGGACAAGAGGTGCAAAAAAGAGACCGTTTTCCGGATGAGTTATTGATATGTCATTGAAATTGATTTTCTACGCCATGCAAGTTTTCCAAATGCATCTACGCTTAAATTTAGAAGAAGTAAATGCGGGGCACGTTATCCCGATACTTCGCCAACCTGGCATAAGGGTTGCTGGAGTATCAGAGAGCGCTATGCAGCTTACCTCTTCCGGGGGCTCCCACTATTCATATGAACGGCTCTCAACCTGTGCTAAAAACGAAAGGACGGCATGCCATGAATATATTCGATCACTATCGCCAGCGCTATGAAGCTGCCAAGGACGAAGAGTTCACACTGCAGGAGTTTCTTACCATCTGTCGGCAAGATCGCAGTGCTTATGCTAACGCAGCAGAAAGATTGCTGATGGCCATCGGTGAGCCGGTCATGGTCGATACGGCCCTCGAACCCAGGCTATCCCGTCTCTTTTCAAACCGGGTTGTCGCACGCTATCCGGCCTTTGAAGAGTTTTACGGGATGGAAGATGCCATTGAGCAAATTGTTTCTTACCTGAAGCACGCCGCTCAAGGGCTGGAAGAGAAGAAACAGATTCTGTATCTGCTGGGGCCCGTGGGCGGCGGTAAATCATCGCTTGCCGAACGCCTGAAGTCCTTAATGCAGCGCGTCCCTATCTATGTGCTCAGCGCAAACGGAGAGCGCAGCCCGGTCAACGACCATCCGCTGTGTCTGTTCAACCCGCAGGAGGATGCGCAAATCCTCGAAAAAGAGTACGGCATTCCAAACCGCTATCTGGGGACGATTATGTCGCCGTGGGCGGCCAAGCGTCTGCATGAATTCGGCGGCGACATCACTAAGTTCCGCGTGGTGAAAGTGTGGCCATCAATTCTGGCGCAGATCGCCATCGCCAAAACCGAGCCCGGCGACGAGAACAACCAGGACATCTCCGCGCTGGTCGGTAAAGTGGATATTCGTAAACTGGAGCACTACGCGCAGAATGACCCGGATGCCTACGGCTACTCCGGCGCCCTGTGCCGCGCCAACCAGGGGCTGATGGAATTCGTCGAGATGTTTAAAGCGCCTATCAAGGTGCTGCACCCGCTGCTGACCGCCACGCAGGAAGGCAACTATAACGGTACCGAAGGGATCTCCGCCCTGCCGTTCAACGGGATCATCCTCGCCCACTCCAACGAATCGGAATGGGTGACCTTCCGGAATAACAAAAACAATGAGGCCTTCCTCGACCGCGTGTATATCGTCAAGGTGCCTTATTGCCTGCGTATCTCGGAAGAGATCCGCATCTATGAAAAACTGCTTAATAACAGCGAACTGACCCATGCGCCGTGCGCGCCGGGCACGCTGGAAACGCTGTCGCGCTTCTCGATTCTGTCGCGGCTGAAAGAGCCGGAAAACTCGAGCATTTACTCAAAAATGCGCGTCTATGACGGCGAAAGCCTGAAAGACACCGACCCGAAAGCGAAATCCTATCAGGAGTATCGCGATTATGCCGGCGTTGATGAAGGGATGAACGGCCTGTCTACCCGCTTCGCGTTCAAAATCCTGTCGCGGGTATTTAACTTTGACCATGCCGAAGTCGCCGCCAACCCGGTGCATCTGTTCTACGTCCTCGAGCAGCAGATCGAGCGCGAGCAGTTCCCGCAGGAGCAGTCAGAGCGTTATCTTGAGTTCCTCAAAGGCTATTTGATCCCGAAATACGCCGAGTTTATCGGCAAAGAGATCCAGACCGCCTACCTTGAATCCTACTCTGAGTACGGGCAGAACATTTTTGACCGTTATGTCACCTACGCCGACTTCTGGATTCAGGATCAGGAATACCGCGACCCGGATACCGGCCAGCTGTTTGACCGCGAGTCGCTGAATGCGGAACTGGAGAAAATCGAGAAGCCCGCCGGGATCAGTAACCCGAAAGACTTCCGCAACGAGATAGTCAACTTCGTGCTGCGCGCCAGAGCGCACAACAGCGGGCGTAATCCAAACTGGACCAGCTACGAGAAACTGCGCACGGTTATCGAGAAGAAAATGTTCTCCAATACCGAAGAGCTGTTGCCGGTGATTTCCTTCAACACCAAAACGTCAACCGATGAGCAGAAAAAACACGATGACTTTGTCGACCGCATGATGGAGAAAGGCTATACCCGTAAGCAGGTTCGTCTGCTGTGCGAATGGTATCTGCGGGTACGTAAATCATCCTGATAGACCGGCCCGGCAGCTCACCGCTGTCGGGTTAATAATAACTGCGAAGACCCAATAACATTCAGCGATGGGCTGTTTTCCGCGCCTGAATGGCCGGGGCATAGTTGGCAAATGCAGTACAGGAGGGCATATGACCTGGTTCATAGACCGACGCCTGAACGGGAAAAATAAAAGCGCCGTCAACCGGCAGCGCTTTCTGCGCCGCTATAAAGCGCAGATAAAGCAGTCGATCTCCGAGGCCATCAACAAGCGCTCGGTGACCGATATTCAGAGCGGAGAGTCCGTCTCCATCCCAACGGACGATATTAACGAACCGATGTTTCATCAGGGACGCGGCGGCCTGCGCAATCGCGTACACCCCGGTAACGATCACTTTGTACAAAATGACCGTATCGAACGCCCTCAGGGCGGCGGTGGCGGTGGAGGCAGCGGTCAGGGGCAAGCCAGCGCCGACGGCGAAGGCCAGGACGAGTTTGTCTTTCAGATTTCGAAAGACGAATATCTCGATCTATTGTTCGAGGATCTCGCCCTGCCAAATTTGAAGAAAAACCAGCAGCGCCAGCTGACGGAGTATAAAACCCATCGCGCGGGCTATACCGCTAACGGCGTTCCCGCCAATATCAGCGTCGTTCGCTCGTTGCAAAACTCGCTGGCGCGGCGCACGGCGATGACCGCCGGTAAACGCCGGGAACTGCACGCGCTGGAAGAAGACCTTGATACCATTAGCAAAAGCGAACCGGCACAGCTGCTGGAAGAGGAGCGGCTGCGCAAAGAGATAGCCGAACTGCGGGCGAAAATCGACCGCGTCCCGTTTATTGATACTTTCGATCTACGTTACAAGAACTACGAAAAACGGCCAGAACCGTCAAGCCAGGCAGTCATGTTCTGCCTGATGGACGTCTCGGGCTCCATGGACCAGGCGACCAAGGACATGGCAAAACGCTTTTACATCCTGCTGTATCTGTTCCTCAGCCGGACCTATAAAAACGTCGATGTCGTTTATATCCGCCACCATACGCAGGCTAAAGAGGTCGACGAACACGAATTCTTTTATTCGCAGGAAACCGGCGGCACGATTGTCTCCAGCGCCCTGAAGCTGATGGATGAAGTGGTCAAAGAGCGCTACGACCCGGCGCAGTGGAATATCTACGCCGCGCAGGCCTCGGATGGGGATAACTGGGCGGACGACTCACCGCTGTGTCATGAACTGCTGGCGAAGAAGATCCTGCCCGTGGTGCGCTACTATAGCTATATTGAGATAACCCGTCGGGCGCACCAGACGCTGTGGCGGGAGTATGAACACCTGCAGTCGACCTTCGAAAACTTTGCTATGCAGCATATTCGCGACCCGGAAGATATTTATCCGGTATTTCGCGAACTGTTTCACAAGCAGACCTCAAAAGCGGACGGTTAAACTTTTCCCGACAGCCAGCACAGACGCTGGCTGTTTTTTATCCCGCCTTACCCGGCCCGCCCCCGTTGCAAAGTACCGGGATCAATCTCCGACATAATCAGGTCGGGCAAGCTCTCCAGCTGGTGCACCTTGCCGCACTTAACGATGATCTGCCGCGCCTTGTCGTATCCCGGCGCCCAGAGTCGATTATTCATCCGCACATCTTTGTAGACCGCGATAAGCGGTTTTTTCCACGCCGCCGCCATATGGACCACCGAAGTATCCGGTGAGATAACTAAATCGGCCTGGGCAATAAGCGCCATGCAGTGATGCAGCGTTTTAAACGGATTCACGCAGACCTTTTCCGCCAGGGGAATGCGGATTTCATCGCGGTGATCGAGCAGGATGATGTTGACGTCGGGATAATCCTGACACAGCCTGGCGATAAGCGCAGCCAGCTGCGTCTGCGACATACTACGGTCCTGATGCCCGGCAAAAATATTAATCACCACGTTACGCCCGTTCAGCGCCGCCAGATATTCACGAACCTGATGATTAACATCCTGCGGGATATGCAGGTCATAAGAGTGCAGATATTTCTTATCCAGCTGCAGATAATCAGCGATGATCGAAAATGTCTTGCTGACGTGCCAGTTTTCACAGTCAAAATCAAAAGACCGGGTATAGTGATTGATGGAAGGCCATTTATTAAATCCCAGTACCGACCTGGGTTTTATCTGCCGTAAAAGCAGCATGCGGTGAACCGGAATATCAAACAGCGACGGGTCAATTACAATATCGTACTTATTATTCGCAAGCTCATTAATAACGGAGCGAGGAACGTTATGGGTAAACTTACGCAGATAAGCCGCCGAGTCGACATTCTCAGCTTCATAAATATGGCGAATATGTGGATTATCACGCATGACCTGACTGTTTGATTTCGTTAACAGAAAATCAACGGTCATACCTGCCTTATGGAGGCATTTAACCAGCGCTGAATCTACTACCACGTCGCCGATCGCCCCTTCATTACGCATTAGCAACACCGTTTTAACAGAGGTTAAATCAGCTTCGCGGCGCACGCGACTATCCCAGAACGCTTTAGCGATATAGACTCGAATGACATTGCGTATTTTCTTAAATAAATAATTACGACGCCTGTTTAGCTCCCTTATTTTTTTAAACTTTCGGGGGGATGCCTGCACCGCTGCGTTTTCCATCATCATAACCTCATTACCGCTATCAATAGTACCGCCTGTTACCCTGCTAAGGACTGGTGAAAATAAGAAAAGTTCGCTTGATAATTAACATTATTTCATTTTTAGCGGCGGCAGGATAGCCGCAGCGCGGTTATTGCAGCATATTTTATTGAGAACAAAATGAGTGAAAAATGAATTTAGTCGAATATTTATGATAGCCACATAACTTAGCATCCTTATATTTAATCAGCTATTTATTTTCATTGCCGTTCGGTGATGACGCATGACGATGCTGGACAGACGACCAGTATGCTTATCATCGGTCGTGGCGCCACCGGGCCGCCCATGGTAGAATCATCTTAATCGTGCTGGCGAAATTATCATCATGAAATTACAGAATAAATTACTCCGTTATTTCATTTCTGCGGGGGTAGTTGTCCTGACATCTTCGTTTCTGGTGTATGAATTAGTCGCCAGCCATCGGGATATGTCAGAATACATGCGATATATCATCGAAAAGGGCGAATCCGCCTTCCTGTACGATAAATATCAAAATCAGCTCGTGATCTCCCAGGTCGCGCGAAAGCTGGATACGCATCCGACTGCCGAAAAAGCCCAACAGGCCTGCGCCAGCGTCGAGAACAAGGGTAAAGTCTTCGGCCTGAATATCGCCGGGCATACCTTCCCCGGGCTTCACGGTACGCTCAGTACCACGCAGGCGTCGTGCGGGCCATGGATCAACGCTCTCCCGGCGCTGCAGGCATTTGATGCCGCTATCGCCCAAAGCGATATGAACTCAGCGCTGAATGCGACAACATTCAAATCAGACAAACGTTTCCGCTACTATCTTGATTTAGATAATAAGTATGCCTATTTCTATTCACCAATTGAGATAAAAAGCAATCCAGTCGCCAACTGGGACTTTCTTCACGACAGCAAACTGGGCATCACTCAGAACAGCCTCAACGGTTTACTTCGTGGCCGCACGCTGATTTCCAGCATCTATGCTGACGCGTTAACCGGGCAGAATATTTTGTCATTTTTAACCCCGGTCTATCATCGGGATCGGCTGAAGGGCATCGTGATGGTGGATGTCACTCGCCATGATATTGAGAAACTTCTTTACACCGCCGACCGCCCTTTGGTCTGGCGCTATCTCGACATCACGTTAACGGACTCCGACTCAACATCTGAAATCCGTGTACACCGCAGCAACACGCATTTTTTCAGCTATGCCCACCATAGCCAGAAGGTAGCGGAAAACCTGCATATTGCGCTGTCGCTGGATATGACCTATTTTCTGCTTAGCTCCTGGAAGCTATTCCTGTTTTACCTGATATCTACCGGCGTTTTACTGCATCTGGTACGCATGCACTTTCGTCTGTATATCGACGTTTTCAAAGAGAATATTAGTGATTCTTTAACCGGTCTTTACAACCGTAAAATTCTCTCCTCGCTGCTGGAATCCCGCATGCAAAAGCTTACCGAGCAGGGGGTGAATATCGTGTTTATGGCGCTGGACTGCGACCGGCTTAAATACCTTAATGACACCTGGGGGCACGACGAAGGCGACCGCGCGATTGTGCTGCTCGCGCAATCCATTTCCGCCGCCATCCGTAAAAGCGATTACGGCATCCGTCTGGGCGGCGATGAGTTCTTCCTGATCCTGATCGATTATGAGGAACAAGAGGCGCAAAATATCCCCGAGCGTATTCGCCAGCACCTGAGGGCAATTGACATTAACCGGCGCGTTAATTTCTCATGGGGCGCCTACAGCATGGCGCCGGGGGATAGCCTGGCCGATGTAATGAAAATCGCCGATGCCCGGCTGTACGAAAATAAAAAGCAAAAAAAGTATCCTTACCCGGGGCGAGAAGAAGAATCTTGAGGTTTTATTGTGAAGGAAAAAATCGACATGAACGCGCCTGTAAGAATCAGTATTCATCAGCAGCTGCTAGCGCTGCTTAACCGCTCCCACGCCCGCTATCGGGTCGTTGAACATGAGGCCGTCGGGAAATGTGAAGCCGTGTCGAAGATTCGCGGCACCGCGCTGGGCCAGGGAGCCAAGGCGCTGGTGTGTAAAGTGAAAGGGCATGGCGTTAATCAGCACGTTCTGGCTATCCTCGCCGCCGATCTTCAGGCGGATTTAGCCCGGCTGGCCGAATACATCGGCGGCAGTAAAGCCTCGCTGGCCAGCCCGGCGGAAGTGGACGCCCTGACCGCCTGCGCGTTTGGCGCCATTCCCCCCTTCACTTTCCATCCGGACCTGCGGCTGGTCGCCGATCCGCTGCTGTTTGCGCGTTTCCCGGAAATCGCCTTCAACGCCGGGCAGCTTGATAAGTCCATCATCCTTGATACCGCCGACTATCTGCGCATTGCCCGTCCGGAACTGACCGCGTTTCATCGCCTGGCCTGATTGCCCCCCTGCTACGCTAAGGCCGCGGGTAGCAATCGATCGTGCAGATGCCTCAAATCGCGAGTCTGCGATAAAAAACCTGTTTACTTACGCGATTATGCGTAGAGTAAACGGGTTTTTCTTTTTTTATTTTTTGGCAAGGACCTCTGCACATGCTCGACACCACCCTGTTAATACTGCTGGGCCTGGCGGCGCTCGGCTTTATTAGCCACAACACCACCGTTGCTATTTCAATCCTGGTTTTAATTATCGTCCGCGTCACCCCACTCAACGCTTTCTTTCCATGGATTGAAAAGCAGGGGCTGACCATCGGTATTATTATCCTCACCATCGGCGTGATGGCCCCCATTGCCAGCGGTACGCTGCCGCCCTCAACGCTGCTGCACTCCTTTGTGAACTGGAAGTCGCTGCTGGCGATTGCCGTGGGGGTATTTGTTTCCTGGCTTGGCGGACGCGGCGTGGCGCTGATGGGCTCGCAGCCGCAGCTGGTGGCCGGACTGCTGGTCGGCACCGTCCTCGGCGTCGCCCTCTTCCGCGGCGTTCCGGTTGGCCCGCTGATCGCCGCCGGGATCATTTCGCTGTTTATTGGGAAGTCGTAGCCAGGCTGGCAAGATAGCGGCCCGGCGTTTGCCCGAGGCCCTTTTTAAACATGGTAATAAAGGCGGTGGTAGAGTCATAGCCCAGGCTCTGCGCCGTCTGCTGTACCGTCTGCCCGCGGACCAGCATCTGCAGGGCGAGGATCAGCTGCAGCTGATGTCGCCAGCGGCGAAAGCTTAAGCCCGTCTCACGCACCACCAGCCGCGCCAGATTGCGTTCGCTCATGGCGAATTCCGCCGCCCACTGCGCCAACATTTGCCAGCGGGCCGGGTCGACGGCCATCGTGTCCACCATCTGACGAATTTTTGGATGCCCGGAGACCGGCAGCTGCAGGTGCTCCTGCGGCTGCTGCGGGAGTTCATCGAACAGCACCTGCACCAGGCGGTTCATTGCCGGTTTAGCGAGTTCTGCCCTGCCGCGCTCGGCCATGACGAGGATAAGCTCGCGCACCAGCGGTGAAATTTTTAACGTACAGCAGAAAGCCGGCATCGCCGCCGCGTCGGGTTCAATAAACAAAAAGCAGACCTGCGCCTCCGGCGTCGCCCGATTGCTGTGCGGCACCTGTCCCGGCACCCACACCGCGTACTGCGGCGGCACCATCCACATCGCGTTCTCCACTTCGCAGGTCAGCGCCCCGTGAAGCGCGAGAATAAGCTGCCCTTTGCGGTGCTGATGGCGCGGAATGTACTGCTCGTCCGCGACAACCTGAATACGAAAAGCCGCCGCCGCTTCGTGACCGCTGTCCGGGTCGTAGCCGTCAAGGCCCAGTCCGATCATAAAAATGTCCGATTTTAGCGATAATCTGTCATTTTAGCTTGATTTAAACAGAGGACAAACAGGCTATTGTAACCGCCTCGTATTCTAGTTTGAGATAGCCATGAATTCTGCTTCACCTTCTGCCGATCGCCGTCATCTTGTATTGATTGCCGGTATTCTGCTTATCGCCACCACCTTACGCGTGGCTTTTACCGGCGCCGCGCCGCTGCTTGATGCCATTCGCAGCGAATATGGCCTCACCACCGCGCAAACCGGTCTGTTAACCACTCTGCCGCTGCTGGCCTTTGGCCTGGTCTCGCCGCTGGCGGCGGCTGTCGCCCGCCGCTTCGGCATTGAACGCAGCCTGCTGCTGGCGCTGATCCTGATTTGCCTCGGTATTGCTCTGCGCTCCCTGCCCGTGGTCACGCTGCTGTTTATCGGCACCGCGATTATCGGCTGCGGCATCGCGCTGGGGAACGTTCTGCTACCAGGACTCATTAAGCGTGACTTCCCGCAGCACGTCGCCAAAATGACCGGCGCTTACTCTCTCACCATGGGGGGCGCGGCGGCGCTGGGTTCGGCAATGGTCGTTCCCTTGGCCTTCGCCGGGCTGGGCTGGCGCGGCGCGCTGTTGATGCTGATGGTATTTCCGCTGCTGGCGCTGTTTGTCTGGCTGCCGCAGTCGCGCAGGCAAGCCGCCGCGCCGCTGACCGGGTCCGGCGCCATCCACAACCGCGGGATCTGGCGATCGGCGCTGGCCTGGCAGGTGACGCTGTTTCTCGGGATTAACTCGCTGGTCTACTACGTCATCATCGGCTGGCTGCCCGCCATTCTGCAAAGCATTGGCTACAGCGAAGCGCAGGCGGGCTCCCTGCACGGGCTGCTCCAGCTGGCAACCGCCGCGCCGGGGCTGGCGATACCGTTAATACTTCATCGGCTGAAAGATCAGCGCGGTATCGCAGTTCTGGTCGCCCTGATGTGCGCAGTCAGCGCGCTCGGATTATGGTTTTTACCCGGTCAGGCGGTGCTATGGACGCTTATCTTCGGCTTCGGGTCCGGCGCGACCATGATTCTCGGCTTGACCTTTATCGGTCTGCGGGCCAGCTCAGCGCACCAGGCCGCCGCGCTGTCCGGCATGGCGCAGACGGTGGGCTATCTGCTGGCCGCCTGCGGGCCGCCGGTGATGGGGAAAATTCATGATGCCAACGGCGACTGGCATATCCCGCTGATCGCCGTGGCGTTGATCTCAATTGCGATGGCGGTATTTGGCGCGCTGGCCGGGCGCGATCGGGAGATTAACGGCTAGCGCTAGCGATGCCCGGCGACCGCCGCCGGGCGTTCGCTCACTGACTTGCCGCGCGTAAAAACGCGTGAACCAGCGGCGCAGGTCTGCCTTCCAGCGCGTTGCGCTCGTGCTGGAATAACGTGGCGACAAAGAACGGATGGGTCACCAGTTCTACCGCCCGAATCTCGCCGTCATCATCCCAGCCCGTGACCCGCAGGTCGCCCTGCTCCAGTTCGCGGGCAAAATCGTCGGCAATCCCGTAGCTGCAGTGATAACCCTCTTCAATGCTGTCGCGGCCATAGGCGCGGGAGATAAGCGTATGGGCGCGCAGTTCAATATTGTCCGACTTTTCCACCAGCGAGCAGCTTAACGGCGCAATCACCATCCGCCCTTCGGTATCGGTTTCGGCATGCGCGGCATCCTGCCAGCCCATAACGTTGCGCGCGTATTCAATAATCGCGTGCTGGAAGCCGCCGCAGGTGCCAAGGAACGGAATACCGTTTTCCCGGGCGTGGCGAATGGCGATAAAGGCGCCTTCGGCATTTTTATAGGGGCTGGCGGGAACCACCCAGATAGCATCGTAATCGGCGAGGTCATCAGCGGATTTTATCTCACTGGTGGACAGCCAGTCATAGCGCAGCGGCAGTTCCAGTACGGCAGCGGCATCATCAATCGCCAGCGGAATCGCTTTATGGGCAACGACGTCGGGGTTGTAATCACCGACCAGAGCAATACGCAGGGGGGAGTTCATAGCAGGATCCTTATGTCATAGCGATTATCAGGCAACACAAGGAGCCTCAGGTTAGCGATCTCCACGGCAGAACACAATCCTTATTTTGTCTGCCCTTGAACGCGGGTAATTTACTCTAACTGGCGTTATGGTATTGGGCAAACAAACGGCTATGGATGCACGATGAAGGACAAAATTCTGGTTAGCGCCTGCCTGATGGGCTTTCAGGTTCGCTATAACGGCAGTCACAAAGCCCAACTGGCTAACGCGCTGTCTCGCTGGCAGAGCGAGGGGCGGCTGGTCACCCACTGCCCGGAGCTGGCTGCGGGGTTGCCCATCCCCAGACTACCGGCGGAGATCCTGGACGCACAGGGAGCGGACGTTATGCGAAATCGTGCTCAAATTGTCGAAAGCGACGGCCAGGACGTCACCGCGCACTATCAGCTGGCCGCCTGGCTGGCACTAAAAGCCGCGCAGGAGGAAGGCTGTACCGCGGCGCTGCTCACCGACGGCAGCCCAACCTGCGGCAGTCAGTTTATCTATGATGGTACCTTTAACGGACGGCGCAAACCCGGAGCCGGCGTTGCCGCCGCCCTGCTTCGCGAGAACGGGATTACGGTATTTTCCGAACAGCAACTGCCGCAGCTGCTTGCCTGGATGAAACAAAGGGAGAGTGACGATGATTCAATGTAAACGCGTTTATGACCCGCAGGAAGAGAGCGACGGCTACCGTATACTGGTAGACCGCCTGTGGCCGCGAGGAATAAAAAAAGAGGCGCTCAATTACGCTGAGTGGTGCAAAACCCTGGCGCCATCGACAGATTTACGCAAGGCTTTTCACGGCGAGACGCTCGATTTTGCCCACTTTAGCCAGCGCTATCGCCAGGAGCTTGAGGCCCATCGTGATGAAGGCGAGCGCCTGGCCGCGCTGGCCCACCGGCAGACGCTGACGCTGCTCTACGCGGCGAAAAACACCCGGCATAACCATGCCCAGGTGCTGGCTGACTGGCTGAAAGCGCTATGACTTAGCCGGATGATCGCGGCGCCAGAGCTCCCATTCATCTAACGTTTCACCACCGGGTAGCTTGCACTCGCTGCGCACGCCCTGCGGGCTTTGAATGGGAACCTGTTTCCCGCCCAGCTGCTGACAGTAAACCGAAGCCGGGTTAGCCATCCCTACCGGATGTGCTTGCTGTGTCGGCTGAGTCTGCGCGCATCCGGCAAGCGCCAGTGGCAGCATCAGTATCATCCCCTTCATTTCTGCTCCTTAATTGATGAAAACGGTCTTTGGTCCCGAATCTCCACGGTTTCTCCATTTTAGCTGCATTTTTGCGTCGTAGAGTAGCCCTGTTCTCGAACTGACCAGAGAACAGATCATTCCATAATCAATGAGTTTTTCCCCGTCGCCCCCGACGGGGCTTTTTTTTGGAATTTAATAAATTGAAATAAAAGGATTTATTTCAAAAATGTCCACATATCGACCACATTGACAAGAATAGCCCCCTTTCCAGGGGGCTATTTTTATACTGCAAGACTAAGTTGACTGTTCCCGTAATGAGAAGCCGGGAAAGCATCGCCGGGGATAAATCCTGGCGGCAAAGGATCTGCGCTGGTTGAGCGCTTCGTTACTCTGCGCTCTACGGTGTTAAGTGTCGTGAATGACTCGCTGCATTCAAGATTCTGGCATTGATGATATTGCCGGATGGTGAACTCGCTTAACCGGCGGCTGGTGCGGGTGCGGGCGTTTGCGCCGCAGTAGGGACAAACAAACATGATGATCTCCCATAGGGAGTTGAACTCACGCCTATTATGGCCGCTACTGTTCAGTTTCTGCAATCCAGTCGCTTATTTTCGCCTCAAGCTCCATTTTCGTGGTAAATCCGTTATCACCGATCACATGTTCCGCTCTGGCAATTATCCAATCCTGAGTATCGATTTCAGGCTTAAAGCCCGACACGGTCAGATGCATACCCGGATATAAATCGGCGCGGCCGCGCGCCAGGGTTATCGAAAACTGTGCCGCGCCTTTCTGGAGCTGTATCCATTTTGCCGCAGCTGCGCGCCTGGCCGCCGTTTCGTTCTGATAGGTTTTACGCAAAACATACACGTTACCTTCAGCGCCTTCCATGTAATCCCCCTCCGGCCTGCTGCTTTTCTCCCCAGCCTTTTTTCTGGCAGTATTTGTTTTGCGCTTAGTGACCTTGACCGGTTTTTTCTTACCGAAATTAAGATCCAGCCAGTACGCCCGCACGCCGGTGTAAGCATCGCGATCGGCAATGCGGAACCTGTGGCGATCTCCACTGGCACGGGTTATCTCAGCCGATGGCAGCGCCCTACCAGATGCACTGACGCCGCCCCCAGGCAGGATAAACAGCAGACAGCCATTTTTCACGGTGGCAATGGCCCCCAACATCTCCGCCATGCGCGTTAAAAACGACATGTCACTCTCTTCGGTCTGATCCGCATGGTCGATCTCAATGTCGATCAGGGCCTCGCTAATCATCGGCTTCAGGTCATAGCGCCGGGCTATGGCCGATACCACCCGCTCTACCGTCACATCATGCCAGGACACCTCCCGCCTGACGTTCATCTCTTCGCGAAAATCAGCGCTGTGCGCGGTGATGTCGATAACATCCGGCGGCCCGCTATGCCCCACCTCGTCAACGGTGTAGAGACCTTTGTAGATCAACGCCTCACCCAGCCAGCCGATGGACACCGCCAGCTCCGCACCACGTGGGGGTAAATCTGTTACCCCGTCAGAATCATCTACTGACAGGGTTAGCTGGTCAGCATCAAAACCGTTGTTATCTGTAACAGATAGCGAGGTGATGCGGTCGGCCAGTTCGGTCAGGGCAACCCCACCCAGCGTGATACTAAAATCCGGTGTCTTCACGACCTCACTTAATTTTTCTACATACGCTTCGGCTGCTGTTGTCAGCGTGTCTGCTATCGACATAACTCCCCCCGTTTTTTGCTGATGATTCCATGCCCGCGCGCGGGGCTGAATCCCTTTTTGTTGTCAGCGAACGGGCAGACCGGCAACCAGGCGACGCCAACAGACTTAACGTTGAATATTGCCCTGAACTCAAAGAGCAACATGATGGTGAACTTATGTCTGAAACTCGTTTTCACGGCGTCCGCTCTCGCGAAAATACCGACCTACAGCAAGTAATCAATGACATTGATTCCAGCGTGATCGGTATTGTTGCGGTTGCTGATGACGCCGATCCGGAAACCTTCCCGCTCAATACGCCGGTTCTGCTGACACGGGTGCGTAACGTCCTCGGCAAGGCAGGTAAAACCGGGTCACTTTACAGAGCCCTCAAAGCCATTTCCGATCAGTGCAGCCCGCGCGTTGTGATTGTCCGGGTGAAAGAGGCTTCCGGTAACGGCGCCAGCCAGTCCCAGGCCGTTATTGGCGGAACAGATGGCGACAGCTATACGGGAATGTATGCCCTGCTGACGGCGGAAGCCAAAACCGGCTATCGTCCGCGCATCCTGGCGGTACCGGACTACGACACCGAGGAGGTAACGTCACAGCTTTGCGTGATTGCCCAGAATCTTCGGGCTTTTGTTTATGCCGGTTGTAACGGCTGCGCGACCATGGCGGAGGCTATTGCTTATCGCAAAACCTTCGCTTACCGCGAGCTGATGCTGATCTGGCCTGACTTTATCGCTTACAACCCCCTGACGGATGATAACGAAACGTTTCCCGCCCCGGCTTACGCCTGCGGCCTGCGCGCCGCTATTGATAACAGCCAGGGCTGGCACAAATCACTGTCCAACGTTGTAGTGAATAATGTTCTGGGTATTTCGAAGGATGTTTTCTGGGCGCTACAGGCAGAAGACAGCGACGCCAACGAGCTGAACAACAACGAAATCACGACGCTTATCAAGCGTGACGGTTTCCGCTTCTGGGGTAACCGCACCACGGACACCAAAACCTATACTTTCGAGGTGTTCACCCGTACCGCGCAGATCCTGGCGGATAGCATTGCGGAGGCGCAATTTACCTCTGTTGACAGCCCGCTCACTCCGGCCAACGTGAAAGATGTGGTAAGCGGCATCCGCTCTGCTCTCAGCAAAAAAGTCACTGCCGGCCAGCTTATCGGTGCTGACTGCTGGTTTGATACGCTGGACAACGGCACCACGGATTTGCGCCAGGGAAAACTGATTGTGCGCTATAGCTACAGCCCGGTCCCACCGCTTGAAGATCTGACGCTTTACCAGACCTTTACTGATGATTTTTACGAACCGGCGTTCGCGTCGCTCGGGGGTGAATAATGGCTATTCCTCACAAACTGCGGCTTTTTAGCTGCTTTGTTAACGGCGACAACTATCTGGGAAAAGTGACCTCTTTCACTCGCCCCAAACTGTCACGAAAGGTAGAGGACTATCAGGGCGGTGGCATGCTGGGTGCGGTCGGTGTTGATCTCGGCCTTGAGGCTGGCGCGCTGGATTCCACCATTGTTTTTGGCGGCGTCATTAAGGCTCTGTTTCTCGAATACGGAGCAGAAATTGACGGCACGCGTCTGCGCTTTGCGGGTGAATATTTCACTGATGGCGAAAGCCAGCTTGTCGAGGTGGAGCTGCGCGGGCGATTTACTGAACTCGACGGTGGAGACTCAAAACAGGGGGAAGACACGGAGGAAAGCTACACCTTTAAATCCATCTACTACAAATTCTCCATTGATGATCAGCCCCTTATCGAAATCGATCTGCTGAATTTCATCTACAAAAAGAACGGTCAGAACATGTTCCCGGACCGCATCACCTCCGCCCTTGGCATGGGCAATTGATAACCTTTCATAGGGTGGCAAAGATGCCGCCCGGAGATTTTAAACATGGCTAAAAAAACTAAAAACCTGTTCACGCTGATGCAGCCGGTAGTTCGTAAAGACAGTGAGATCGGTCAGGTGGAAATCACCGGCGCCATCAGTCAGGCCGGATCGTTACGCGGCCTGAATCTTATCCGCGTTGCCAATATGGATGCAGACTCAATTGCCACGCTGTTGACGCGAGTCACCGCGCCTGTGCTGACACAAAAAGAAATCAACGAGATGCACACTCTGGACTTTATCGGCCTGGCAGAGCTTCTGGTCCCTTTCTTGAATCCGCCGGAGCCTGGAGCGTCGAACGTGGCGGAGACGGAGAGCGAGTAATCACCGTTGCGTTTGACCAGATCGACGATCTGGTTGCTGATATTGCCGTTATTTTTAACTGGCCGCCCTCTGAAGTTTTCGGCATGGATCTTGGCGAGGTGATAGCCTGGCGCAAGCGGGCGGCGCTTCGAAGTGGTGCCAGTGATGAAGAATCTTGATATCCGCGTTGCTTTCAGCGCTATCGACAGATTTACCCGCCCCGTTAATGCTGCCCGCCAGAGTGCGGGCGGCCTTTCCGACTCCCTCAGAAAAACACAATCCACCCTGAAAGGGCTCGATAAGAGCAGTGCCACTTTTCAGCGAATGACCGCGGTCGTCGGCAAAACCGATCGTTCCATCTCACGTGCCCGTGCCCGCTTTGATGGCTTGTCAGAAGCGCAACGTAAAAACGGGACGCTGACAGAAAAACAGCAAATACTGATGTCGCGACTGGGTGAGCGGCTTGATCGGTTGACCGCAAAACGCGTGACGGAAGTGGCCCGCCTTCGTGAAAGTGCATCAGCCCTGCGCCAGCATGGCGTCATGCTTTCCGGTAGTAGTGCCACCATCGGTAACGCGATACGCCGCACAGAACAATACAACCAATCCCTTGAACGAGAAAAACGGCAACTTGCTGCGGTCACTCAAGCTCGTAAACGTTACGAGGGGGCACAGCAGATGGCCGGAAAGTTGCGCTCTGGCGGTGCCATAGCATTAGGTACAGCAACCGCTGCCGGGTACGGCGCCGGACGCTTCCTGTCGCCTGCGGTTGGTTTTGATGAGGAAATGTCAAACGTTCAGGCGCTGACGCGGCTCGATAAAAGCGATTCACAGCTAGCCGCCCTGCGTGCTCAGGCAAAAAAACTCGGTGCTGAAACCGCCTTCACCACACGTGACGCCGCCAGCGGCCAGGCCTTTCTGGCAATGGCGGGCTTCACGCCAGATGCTATCCGTGCCGCACTGCCCGGCGTGCTCAATATGGCGCTGGCAGGCAGTATGGAACTGGGTGAAACAGCAGATATCGGCTCAAATATTCTTTCACAGTTCGCCCTCGACGCCGGAGAAATGGACCGAGTCAGCGATGTGCTGACAGGTACATTTACCCGTACCAACACCACGCTAAGCAGCCTGGGCGAGACAATGAAAGTTGTCGGGCCGGTAGCAGCGGGACTTGGGATTAGCCTGGAAGAAGCCGCAGCCATGACCGGCACGCTGGCGCGCGTGGGTATTCGCGGTAGTGAGGCCGGTACGGCAATGCGTCGCTCACTCTCCCGCCTGGCCTCCCCTACTACGGCAGCCAAAAAGGCACTCAAAGAGCTGGGAGTGGAAACTGCCGACGCGAGCGGAAAAATGCGACGTCCGTTCGATATTCTTCTCGATCTACAAAAACGCGTTTCCCGCTTTGGCGAGGTGGATCAGGTTTCATTTTTCAAAGATATCGCCGGAGAAGAGGGTTTTACGAGCCTCCAGTCTTTGGTCAACGGCGCAGGTGATGGCTACCTCCAGTCACTCTATGAACAAATTGCAGAAGCACATAAAAATCAGGAGGCCTTCGCCGTCGCTAACAAGAAGAAAGACAACCTAGGCGGCGATTTGAAGGAGCTTGACAGCGCGTGGGAGGCGTTCCGCATTTCTGTGGCTGAGACAGTAGACGGCCCATTGCGCAGAGTGACACAGGGGCTTAGCCGGGTTATTGGCACTATTCAAAGTTGGGTAGAAGAAAACCCCAGACTTTCACAAACGTTGTTACTCGCCGGTGGTACTGCACTGGCATTAACCGCAGTAATTGGCGGTATGTCATTAGCTGCTGGTCTACTTTTAGGGCCGCTTGCAAAGCTCAGGCTGGGGTTTGCGCTGCTGTCCGGCGGGAGCGGCATCGGAGGTACGGTATCAGCGTTCCGCATGTTGAGTGCTGTGGGCGGCAGTGCACTGGCAAAAATCAGCGGATGGCGTGCCTTACTCGGCGGTCTGGCTGGACGCGCCAGCGTATTAACCAGGTTGATGGTACCCCTGCGCGGTGCGTTACTTGGCGCCTTTAGCGCTCCGGGAACGGCTATCAGCGCCCTGTCAAAAAGCATTGGCGGACTAACGCTGCGGTTAACCGGGATCCCTGCTTTCTTCAGCATTGTGAAAGGCGGTATTGCGGCACTGGGCGGCGGATTATCAATGCTCTTGAGCCCAATCGGTTTAGTGGGTGCTGCGTTTGTAGCTGCGGGAGTACTGATCTGGAAATACTGGGGACCAATTAAAGCCTTCTTTAGCGGTTTTTTTACAGGCGTCATCCAGGGGTTAGCGCCAGTTCATAACGCATTTTCCCGGCTGGCGCCCGTTTTCGGTGCCATTGGGGATGGCGTTAAAAACGTCTGGAACTGGTTTAAAAAAGTATTAACCCCCGTCGAGGAGAGTCGCGAGGCGCTAAACAAATGCGCTAGCGCCGGGCAGACATTTGGAGAGGTCCTAGGGACCGCGCTTAGCGTACTACTTTGGCCGCTTCAGAAGTTAATAGAAGGCGTCGGCTGGTTACTGGAGAAGCTCGATCTCATCCCAGACGGCATTGAAAGAGCCAGGCTGGAAGCGGCCAGGCTCAGGGCCATTCCGGTTATGTGGGAATGGGATGAAAAATCCGGGCGCATGGTTAAAAGGGAGTGGCAATGGTCATCCGAAAAGCCAGCTAGCAAAGGCAGCGCACCGCCGCCCAGCGTGCTCGGGGGTAGCTCTGGAACAGAACGGAGGCTGGGGCAAATCGCGGATAACACTAAAGGTCTTTTAGATGAGGAAAAGCGCAAGCGCGTCGGGCCGGGAGATATCGTATTTAAGAACCTGCCGCCCGCGCTGGCGGTGCGGGGTGAATGGCAGGAGTCGCGGCTTGTCCGCCAGTCCGTCAGCGCCCGCCCGATCATTGCGGCCGGTGAGCCGGTGGTGTTGCAAGCGCCTGCCCTGAAACCAGTGCGCAGGGATGAGGTTAAGCGCGCAGCAGCTGCGGCGCAGGGCGGAGTTTTTTCTGGAGAGATCCACGTCCATTTGCATGACGTGCGGAATGATAACCCGCACGAGCTGGCGCGGCTGGTTGGTGAAGCTGTCCGCGCGGAAATGGATAAACGGCGGCGCGCTGTTCGGGGTTCGTTCCGGGATAACGATTAATGGGGAGTCATAACTATGATGATGGTATTCGGGCTTTTTGTCTTTGAACTCAGGACTCTGCCCTATCAGCAGTTGCAGCTGTCCCGTAACTGGCGGCACGTCAAAAATGATCGTGTTGGCCGTAGCGCAAAATGGCAGTACGTGGGTGCGGGTGAAAATCAGCTTACTCTGGGTGGGCTGCTCTATCCAGAAATTACCGGCGGCAACCTGTCGCTGGGTGCCGTCTCGACGATGGCGTATACCGGGCTGGCCTGGCCTTTAATTGATGGGGTTGGCTCGATTTACGGAATGTATGTCATTACGGGGTTGCAGGAAACGCACCAGGAGTTTGATCGCTATGGTAAGGCGAAAAAAATTGCGTTCACACTCTCACTACAAAGGATTGATGGGGACATCAGGGAGGGGCTGCAAAGCGCCTCTGTCAGCGACCTGATGGCAACACTGAAAGAAGGTGCAGAGACTGCATTAAATACAGCTCAGGAGACGCTCGGCAGTCTGACCTCCTGAGCTACAGCACTTTCATTAATGACGAAACTTCTATTACCTTAAATTTATCCTGAAACATCTACTGCACAGAGCCAAACCTAGTCTGACAAGCGGCTCTGTGCCAATAGCGGAAGTTGTTTGCATAGTGTTATGTTGATAACCAAGAGAAGTTCATAAGGTATGCGGTTCGCGCAATTAGGGCGCTGTCTGACACTGAATAATGATGGAGAAGATGAATGGCAAGTGATTTGATCGCGGTTTCTGCTATTGGCGTAGCTATCCTGTTTGGCGCAATGAGCCCGGGAGTTAGCTTTCTTCTCGTCGCCCGAATGGCCATGTCGAGTTCGAGACGCGCAGCTTTATCTGTTGCTGCAGGCATGGGTTTTGGTGCAGCTGTTTTTGCTGTAATAGCATTAGCAGGTCTTCACACCCTTCTGACGCTGGTCCCATCACTTTACACAGGACTTAAGATTGCAGGCGGTTGCTATCTTTTGTGGCTGGCATTAAAAATGTTTCGTCGTCCTTCAAATCGTTTTAATGATTCTTCCGGTACGGAGGACGTAAGCTTCTCAAAAGCCTTTATGACTGGCGTTTTTACTCAAATCAGCAATCCCCATACTGCGCTGGTATTTGCCAGTATTTTTTCCGCAGTGCTTAGCAAAAATATTCAGCCTGTTATGTATATCATTCTGCCCATAATGGCATTCGTTATTGATGTGATCTGGTATGCAGTCGTTGCATGCTTATTATCGACTGACGGGCCGCGTCAGGCCTACATTAAATACCGTAAGTTTATAGATAAACTAAGCGGAGGTGTTATGGCTCTTTTGGGATTACGCCTGCTGTTGAAGTGAGTTCGACGAGTACGATATACAAAGTGTTCATGTTTTTTTCGCTCACAGCGGACCTGAAGAGCAGGCAGAATGTCCGCCCTGTGCCAGGAGCGGATATTTTCGTCTGTATAGTAGTGAGTTTGTCAGCACTGTAATGGAACCACAAAGATGATTAACCAACAGTAATCTCAATGCCAGTACAACGCCCCCCATTCGTCGGATGGAAGTCAACAGAGCAGGCAGTAACGACCACATAGAGATTTGTCTCTGCGCGTAGTAAGACATTACCGCCGGGAGGGTTATCCGACGCCAACACCTCAAGTCTGCCGTCCGACTGAGGTTCTGAACGCTGGAAGAAATTGACCGGATCAGGAACAACGGGAAGCGCTATGTCGGCCTTCTTTATCTCAAAGAGTAGATTGTCGCGACAATTAGGATGATTAGGCAGGCCAGCCCGCTCGTACAATCCTGGGTTACACGCAGGGAAAAGCATGTCATGTGGGCTGGGTGAGTTATCCTGCACTAAGGTGAGGAACGGTATAGCTTTTTCACTGTAAAATGACTCACCAACGGAGGGAAATAACCGCTCGGTAATATCACGTGTTTGCGATGTGCTGAGCCAATCGTTTTCATTGCTGTCAGTAGCTATAGCCCATAAATCCGCTACTTGCTGACCTTCAGTGTCTATAACACGGAACGTTTGACCTTTTTTGACCCAGAACCCGCGCCCTTGCTGCGGAGGAATAATAATCTTTACTTGCTCACTCACGGCTTAACACCCAACTTAAAATTAATTGTTATATTGTAACAATAAACTTTCTTCATGTTCAATTCTTGTTTATGCAAGCAAATGGCCACGCCTTATTGAGACAGCAAACTATATTCGTTGATATAAGCAAAAGGTCCGCTTCTCGCTCTAAGCTGACTCTCAAATTTGATTATGTGTTACAGATGAAAACTGTCAGGTCAAGCTTGAGCTAATGCATTTGACGATACTCAAGACCGGCAAACACGGTCATTCTTGACCGTGTCTTTTTATGCTATACGTTTCCACAGGCAGAGGGTGACATATTCGTTTGTCACATCGATCGCATCGTTTGCGGTTTCTCGTTCGCCCGCCGCGTCGCTATAGGTTCCTGCTGTCATATTGAGCGGCCCGCTCTTCTGGTTGTCCGTGCCATGTGTCGTGGTCGGATCCCAGGTCTCACCGGGTGATCTGTCACCCGATTTGTGCCAGTGTGGCGGGAGGTTGCTGGCTGCAATATTTACCTTATTGCTGCCACCTGTCGCACCGTGCCCGGAACCAATGCGCACTACCCTGTCGGCAAAGGTATCGCTTAAACTCTCCCACGTCTGCCACGGGAAGCGCTCAGCCGGGCTTTTTTCACCAGGGATAATGATTCCAGGATAAAGAATGGCATCGACGATATCCTTAAACCCCTCACCGTCACAGTTCATCCCCAGATTCTCGCGCGCATTTTCAACGTCGGTTAAATCAGATAGGTTACTCTCTTTTTGCAGTGCGCCGGTAATGCGTGAGTCATCCCCCGCAGCTACCGTTCCCGCCTCGGTGCCCACGTCCCGCGTGGCTGAGTTACCCAGTTCAAGATTATCCCGGGCCTCTTCGGTATCGTTTAAATCATAAAGATTTTTTGCTCGCCGCAGATAGCGTTTATCACCCGTTTCCTGCGTGAGTGTGGCAAGCGCCGGATCGATAATGAGCTGCACACTTGAGCTGTGCGTCAGTGTCAGCACCAGCGTCAAAATGATCTCTTTGATGATTGAATCCGATTGCGCCGGGAGGTATGTCGCCGGATAAGCGCCGTAAGCAATGAGCGTTCCCTTAGCACTGACCAGCCCCGCCTCTCTGAGCGTCTTACCCGGATAATCCCGGCAGTTGATAACAATCTGACCGCTGATAAACCCCTCATAGCTTGAATCAGAATCAAAGGTTTCACGGCCAAACTGACCAAAAAGCGCCGTCACCGCCGCCAGGTCGTCGGGATCGTTTGGTAAAGTCACGCCGCCACCATCACCGATCAGCACGGCGGTAATATCCACGACTTCTCCCGCCTGATATGCAGCTTCAATTTCGGCGGCGCCTGCCGTGGTTAGTGTCAGTCCTGTTGCCATAGTGTTTCCTCTGCTTCAATGCCATACACGCTAGCAAGACGATCATAAAAATCTTCACTGACAGTTTTGCTGTCGGCATCAATATCGCTTTCAACGGGATGAATAACTCCAGCAGCCTGGAGCATTTGCAGGTATTCCAAGAAAAACTCATCGGTCTGGCAAAATCCGATCAGGCTTTTAATTTGATTGAATGTTTTCATAATTTATTCGTTATCCAGTTACCGGGTAAATCTGCGAAATCGTCCAGGCTGGTACAGCTATAGAACGCGTAATAATGCGCAGTGACGTTTGGCACTTTGCCCATAAATACCAGGCCCTTACCCGTGAGGGCAGAGCATCCTCTGAATGTGGCCGTCGTGGTGACAATGGTCGAATAACTGCTGAGGTTGAATATCGTGCTGACGTTGGTTCTCAGCTGCACGCAGCCGTCAAACAGATAGCCGATTGTCGTCGCGGGTACGGTATTCAGCAGACCGGCCCCGACCTCTTCCAGTGCGACGCACTCGGCAAACACATTGGTAAAAGTCGTGGCGTTGATACTGGCGACAAAAAGACCGGCAGGCACTGAACGCAGGTTTTTACATCCTCTGAAGGTCTGGCCGTAGGCCGTCACCAGCGGGTTACCACTGAACAGATTTTCCGGTATTTCCACCACGCCGGTATTCTGGAACGTTGCGCCGAATGCGGTGATAAGCGGGCTCGATGCAAACAGCGACGGCGGAATGTTCACCAGTGCCGCGCAGCCGTAGAACGTAGAACCGGCACTGATCAGCAGGGTGTTATGTTTCAGTAAATCAGCAGGCAATACCGCCAGCGCAGTACAGCCGGAGAAGGTCAGCGTCATGGAAGTCAGGTTGACACAACCCGCAAACAGATCGGACGGCAGCGCGGCCAGCGCGGTGCAGTCCTGGAAGGTGCTACCCATTGCCGTCAGAGAGGTCAGATCGCTGAACAGTTTTTCAGGCAGTACGGCAAGGCCTGAGCACTGGTTAAACAGACCGGTGACATTCGTCACTTTGCTGCATCCTGCAAACATATCCCCGGCCAGCGATACCAGCGCCGTGCAGCCCATAAATGTATAAGTCAGGTTAGTCAGTGAGCCACAGCCACGGAACGCCCCGGCCCCAATGCTTTTCAAAGATGTACATTGGGTGAATGCATAATAGAACGTCGTGACCAGTGATTTACCTGCAAACGCCTCTGCTCTGACGGCTGTCAGAGAAGAACAGGCATAGAAAGCCCGGTCAAAGCTCGTTGCCTTGTTACAGTCAACAAACGACGGTAGCGCCATTAATACTGTGCAACTATTGAAGACGCTGGCAAAGGTAGTTGCACTGACACACCCCTCAAAAATATCATCGCCCACTTCTTCCAGTACACGGCAATAGTAAAAAGCGGAGGAAAATGTTTGCGCAAGCGCACAGCCAGAAAACACAGCTTTTCCCGCTTTTACCAGTGAAGAACAGCCGGAAAAAACGGTTCCAAAATGGTTAACCAGGGGTAAATCCTTAAAGAATTCATCAGGCACAGAAAGCAGTTGCGTGCATCCACTGAATGCCCCGCCGAAATGCGTAGCTTCCAGGCAGTTGCGGAACAGGCGCGGCGGTAGCTGCGTCAGCGCCGTGCAGCTCCTGAAAATCGCTGTAAAGACGCCACCAGGCACATCGCTGAATAAATCTGCTGACAATGTTGTCAGCGCGCGGCATCCATCGAAGGTATAACCGAAGTTATTTCCACTGACACACCCGTCAAAAATGTCCGTCCCGGTATCGATAAGGGACGCACATCCCGAAAACGCACTGGTGAAATGCGTCGCAGCAGCACAGCCCCGGAATGTGTTTTTGCCAGCACTCAGCAGGCGCGTGCAGTTCTCAAACACCGAGGTGAATAGCGTCACCTGAGATAATTCGCTAAACAGCCCATCAGGAACAGCAGCCAGTGCCGTGCAGCCATAAAACGCCGCGGAGAAATCTGTGGCATCAGTAAACCGCGCAAATAACCCCTCTGGTAGTTCAGTCAGCGACGAGCAGCCCCGGAAAATGGAGGTACATTTCTGGATATTTGGCAGATCGTCAAAAGCCCCTGCATGGACCTTGTGAAGGCCAGTTGAGCCACTCGCGAAAGAAACAAGATTGTCCCTGTCTCCCGTCAAAAGAATGATTTCCTGCACAGGGTTCAACGTCACTGAAACGTTACCCGACGTGCGCTGGAAACTGGCGCTTTCAGTGTTTTTAACCGTTATGGTGTATTCCTGGCCCTCCTCCAGTGAGCGCGTGGGGATCACCCATCCCCAGGTTGCACTCGCGTGGTCGAAGGTGTATTCCCGGCTGTCTGTCCCGTCGCCGTAATCAATTGTGAAATCCTCATCCATGCGCACGTAGAACAACGGACGGCTCGCATTGTCGATGCGGGTGATGAACTTCATCACCGCGACCACTTTCACACTGATCACCGCGCTGACGCCGTTAGTCGTCGTGACGGTGACCGAACAGGTGCCCCGCTTCACGCCCGTAACCAGAATAGCGCCGTTGACTATTCTGGCGGTCGCAATTGTTTTATCCGACGTTGTTACCGTAAAGGTTTTATCTTCCGCGTATTCAGGGAGGATGGTCACCGTGACCGTTTCCGCGTCACCAGGGGCCAGATTCAGCTCGTAGCGGGATAAAACCACCTGCAACGGGACAAAGCGCGGCGTGATTTTCTCCGTGGCGTACATGTAACCGGCCGCATATGAGGTTCCCTGAAGTCGGCCAAATACATGAACGGAAAACCAGCTGCGCAGGTTCCTGGCGCGCAGTACCGCAAGTTTCAGATCCTGCTGGTCGAATTCCGTCACCGGCAAATCGTTCTGATACACGTTCAGGCGAAAGGTATATGGATCCCCTTTCGGGTTCTGATTGAACCATTCAACAATATCCGTCCCAAAAGGACTGTCCACCAGGGCATGACGGACGGCGGCGACCGTCCCGCGATGCCGGTGGATGTAGTGGGCGCGCTTGATCGCATCGCGTTTCTTTTGCTCTGACCAGTTAATATTCCAGGTATCAACCTGATATTCCCACGCCAGCCACGGCAGGAGCGCCAGCGGGCAGCTGTCGGGATCTTTAACCCAACGGATAAGATACACAGGTATGCGCGCCAGTGCGGCGGCGCTGGCCCTGTCAATGGCCCGCTCCACGGCGGTAGCGTTGGGCGGCAGAATGCTGGCGGGATAATTAGCGGTCATAGTCCATCACCACAAGATTGATTTTCACAGAGGTGCAATGAGGCGCTTCGCCCATCGTCGCAACGACGTCGGCGGCCGGTGAATGCAAATCGACAGTGACAACGCCGTCCTGATGCAGCGCCCCGTCGATGCCCGACCGTGCAGCGGTGGCGTTGATAAGATGCACAGAGGCGGTGTATTCATTCAGTGCGGCAGTGGCTTTTTCCAGCACCGTGGCAGTGTCCACGCCGTAAGGGACGTAAATGTCAGCAACCACCTGATAATTCACAATCACAGCGGAACGGACATAATCAGCCACATAATCCGTAATCGGGCGCACGTCTTCCGGGTTTACCGCCGCTAGGACTTTATCGAGCAGCGCCTGCGGGGCGGTCCCATCTCCGGTACGTGACAGAACGTAGAGGAAAACGCGGCCCTCCTGATCATGCGTCTCCGGGCCATAGGCGCGCACGTCGAGCACATCCGCATCAGCTCCCAGTGCAAAATAGTGATAGGCATTACGGGCACCTGCCGTGCTCAGGCGCGCCCATGAGAGCAGCGTGCGGGCGCGCAGCTCTTCATCGCTTTCGTATACGGCGTCCGCCTCGTCGGTGGCTTCGGTAATCAGCAGGCGTTCAGTGTCAAAATTTCCCGAGACCTGATCGAGATCCGCCCCCAAGGCGCTGGAAAGCAGCACCGCGCGCACGGCTTCATTGATGCGTTGCAGCAGATGGATCTCGCGATAGGTGAATGCCTGAGCCAGCGCGGCCATCGGTTCAGATTCCAGTAACAACGCAGCAGACACAGAAGCCTGGAGTTCCACAGGCATGGCCGCTACGATAAGCGCCCGGATATCAGTCAGCACCGTTTCAAAATCGGGCACCTCGACGATATCAGGCTGCGGGATCTGAGATAAATCGACGGACGTTTGCACACTAGCTCCTTAACCTGATTGTGTTGCTGGTTTCTGTCATGGTTTCCGTGATGGTGCCGCTCAGCTCGGCGGTCACTGCGCCTGTTTCTGAAAACACCACGTTGACGGTAGTCAGGCTGATCCGCGGCTCCCACTGCGCCAGCGCGATAGCGGCGGCGCCCATCAGCTGCATGCGGGTGACGGCGTTCTGCGGCGCATCGAGCAAATCAGGGATCGCGCTGCCAAAGTCCCGGCGCATCACACGCGAGCCGGTTGGCGTGGTGAGGATTTTTGTCACGGACTGCCAGAGCTGATCGTGATCGGTCAATGCGCCGGTGCCTTCCGGGTTCATCCCGGTATAACTGGCTGTCATTGCGGGCCTCCCGTGGTACTCCCGCCAGACTGCACGCCACCGTGTTTATGTTCGTGCACGGTGATCCCGTTTGACTGCAACACGCCGCCGGAGTGGATCACATCACCGGCCATCGTACCGCCGTGGGTCAGTTCGAAAGTGCGCGCTTTAAGTTTTTCTGTGCATTCCACCTCGGGTGCGTCCAACGTGACGCGGGTTTCTGCCTGGATATGCGCGGTTTTAATGCCGGTCACGGACAGCGCTCCGGCATCGTCGGCAGCGTCGTAATGCAGGCGCGCGCCATCCGGTGCGGTGATGCTGATTTCCAGCAGGCTGCTGCCCGTTGGCGGGTTATCTGCGCTGTATGCTGAACCAATCACAAACGCGTTTTCAGGGTTGCCGCCCGGGCAACCGATCCAGACCTGCTCCCCTATGGAGGGTGGCAGCCAGATGCTGAACGCCCCGGCGCGGGTCACGTTCCAGCGGATCCAAGTGGTCAGCAGCCTGCCGGAGCGAACGCGCACCGCTTGCTTGTCGGCGCTGATTTGCTCCACGACGCCCTGGCGCAGAATGTTTTCCAGCAGGCGCATCAGCTCGGCATTCATGACGCACCGCCCAGACTGCTGATAACGGCGTTTTCCGTCGCGATAAGGTCTCCCGGGGTCATGCCCAGCAGTTCACGCGCCGGGTACTGTGCGTAGGCGCCCGGGCCAACTTCATCCTGGAGGCCGTACTGGTGAATACGGGCAATGCGCGCGGCGATACCATCAAACCCCACGGAGACGCCCCCCGCGTCCGGTCTGACCTTCATAAAACGCAGGGTGCGCAGGCGGATAAACATCGGCGCTTTTTTTGTCTCCGTCTGCGTCGCGGATTGCGTTTTGATTTCCAGATAGCGTTCGATATCGGCCCGGTAAAATGTGCGGATATCCCGGCGCTTCTCGTCAAAGCCCATGATTGTCCGGCCGTATTTCCCGCGCCCGCCGCGCCAGTTTTTCAGCGCCCGCACCTCGTTATTCCAGACGAACTTGATCCCCTGCTGGGTGCGGTAAACCTTGCGGCGGCGCACGGCATAGCCGCTGCCGTCCGGGTTTTTCTGTGACGCGATGCGGCGCTGCTGACTGCGGCGCACTGCCAGGCCAATTTTGCGCGCGGTACGGGTGCGCCCCGCCGGGCTGACGCCGTCGAGAATGTCCTGAAAGACCTGATCCAGCTCGCTGAACATGCGATCGCTCACGCTCCGGCCTCCTGAAGCATGCCTTCAAATACCAGCCCCCAGCCAGAGGCGTGAGGGACCAGCACGCGCGGGCGCGGCTCCGGCAAATGCTCGGCATACGGCACGCCGTTTTCATCCAGCTGCACCATTACCCGCTGACGCACCGGCAGCTCAAACATCAGATCGGCGGTGTCGTCGTTGTTAATCAGCGTGGTGAATTTAATCTGCTGGTTTTTATCGGGATTCAGCAGCAGATCGGGCTGATTAAACCAGAGCCAGGCCATCAGCGGCAGCGTGAAGTCGTCAATACTCCCGGCGTAGTTCATGACGAACAGAACCAGAGAATAGCGGTACATGAATGACGGCGTTTCACCGGTGGTTTCAATGCCACCCTCTTCAACAAACACCGTCCAGGCCTCCGGGTTCGCCCGGCACCAGGTGTTTGCTTTCTCAATGGCGGCGCGGAGTGTGTTTATCTTCAGCATTTATGGCTCCTTTCGGGTGTTCTGGCGCAGGCTGTCCCACTGGCGGATCGCCGCTTTGTCAGCATTGCAGGCATCAAGTGCATCCATCAGCCTGTCGCTGAATATCGCCACCGCGCCCCAGGTCACTGGCTTATCCAGCGCCGGGCGCGGCGTCTCTTCGGTCAGGCTCTCCGGGACGGGTTCACGGTTCAGCTGAATGACCGTCGCGGGCGGTGCGTTTTTGCAGGCTGCGGCTGATAACGTCAGGCACAGGAGCAGCAGCGCACGTATCACCATTGATCGCGGCCTGCATGGCTTCACGTCGGCGCTCCCCTTCTGCATTACGCTGTTGCTCACGGACTTTTACCTCTGCCAGTAACTTATGGGTTTGTATGGCGGTCGCCTTCACTTCCTGGATAACTTGGTCGTAGCCGGTCGCCGTTTCGGTCAGCAGCTTGTTGCGGGTCCGGGCCTCGCTCAGCTGGTCGGTCTGCCACCAGACAGCAGCCAGAAGGACAAGCATCACAATCACACTGCCCACCCTCATGACGGCGTACTCAGGCCCAGCAGACACCAGGCTTTAAAATCGTTGCGCCGGTTAACCAGCCCGGGGGAGCGCTTACCGCCCGCATTGACAAAATCAGTCAGCCTGTTGCACATCTGCGGCCATTGTCTGGCCTGGGCATGCTTCCAGATCGTGGTCCTCTGCTTGCGTCCGTTTTTATCGGTGAACCACATCAGCCCGGTGCAGCCCAGATTCAGGGCGGCATCCGTCATGGCCTCAAAGGTGAGCTGCGGCATGTCGGCGCCGTGGAAATTGTTGTTGATGCAGTTTTCTGCCCGTTGCAGATCGTTAACCCAGCGCCGCGCTATTTCCTGGTTGCTGTATTCTCGGTTTTCCACGCCACCCGTGGAGCCGATGCCAACCGTCAACACCCCCGCCGTGCAGTAATAAGGCGTGCTGCGGCAGTCTTCCCAACCGGCAATTTTCTGCTGCCCTTCTTTCGACGTTCTGACGCTCCCGGGCGCCAGCGAAATGCCCAGGGCCACAATCGCCGCGATCGAACATTTTTTGATGATGTTCTTCATGTCGGGTTATCCCCGTGCAGTTGCTCCAGCAGCTGCCGCTCGCGGTCCGACAGGTTGCGGGTTTCCGCCTGGCGGAGAATCTGCTCTATCAAGTCGTTACGGCGCTGGCTGGCCTGCTCAATGCGGCGGCGGTGGATCGCCAGCCGGACGGCGGAAACAATACCCAGAAGAAGGCCAGCCAGCGCTAGCTTTTCACTGACGGTCATGACGCCCACGCCGGTCACCAGGGCGGATGTTGCAAACGCAAAATATTCGTTAATACGATCCAGAGTCATTCCCATAACTGGACGGTTACCCGTTCCACCTCGCTGGTTATCACGGGCATTTCGATCTCCTGCCCGGCATTCAAAAATATCTGGTTGCTCAGTCCAGGATTGGCTTCGAGCACCTTCTCCGTGACACCTGCGGTTTTGCCGTAATGACGCCAGCAGAGCTGATCAACCGTGTCGTTTTGCAGCGCCCTGACTTTCATCAGAAAAGCTCCGAGTAAATACGGGGTTCTTCCCTGATATCTGAAATACTCCAGCGCCCGTCCCGCCAGAGGTCGTCTATTTGCCTGTCCAGAGCCTCCGCGTCCTTGTCGCCCTTTGGCGTGGTGCCGACGTCCCTGTAACCTTCCAGTACGCTGGCGCGCGTGAAGGAGTAGACCGCACGCCGGAAGCGGTAAACTTTTGCGCTTTCGCCGTTAATCAGCTCGACGGGTTCACCGGCGGAAGTCAGCAGTACAGAAGCCAGCGATTCCGCGCCTTCCGCCTCCCTTTGCTTCCGCCAGTCCTTCAGTTGATCCGCGACGTGCAGCGCGGCCTCCGTAGCCATATGCATCAATCGGGAAGTCGTAATATCACCAGCGATGCGGGCCGCGAGGCGCAGATCGTGGAGTTTTACCGTAGGCCAGAAAGTACCGACGGCAATCTGTGCGCCGCCGTCGTCCACGTCCGTCACATCACTCTCAGCAGGTCTGACGGGGCGCTGCGCGATAAAACTCATCGTCGTTTCTCCGGTAGGTCAGGCGGTGGGCTCCCGGTAAAAAGACCGCATAACGGGCAGATCGCCGGGCGCGCCGCCTGTGGCGCGGGGCCAGTTCATTACGCTCAAGCGTTTACTTTGACGGCGGTTTTCGTTGTCTTTTTTGCCGCCGTTTTGCGGGTAGCTTTTTGGGTGCCGGCCGCCGTTTTCGTCTGCTTGCGCGTTCGTGTTGTTTTTTCTGCTGCGGGTGTTTCGGTTGCCGCTGTATCGCTGGATGAAGGCTCATCTTCCGCATCACCACTCGCCGTGCTGGTCTGCGGCGCCTTCTTCAGCGCGCTGACCAGAGAGGCGATCTCCCGTTTCACGCCTGCGCCCGGGTTCAAGCTCATGGCTTCCCGGAAGAGTTTCAGCGCTTCGCCTTTTGTTTCCGCGTCTTCCGTGTCGCGACGACAAAACGCCCTCACCTTGCACAGCTTCGCGCGGACCTCATCCGGCATATCACTGTCAGCCACAATTTCGGCCAACTCGTCCAGCATGGAGATATAGCCTGACAAATCGGCTCCGGCGTCCGTGGTGGCGAGGTTCAGAATGGGATTGCAGATTTCTTCGGTCAGCACCGTGGGAGCCGGGCGGTGATAGTTGTCATCCGGCATGCTCAGACCATGTTTGACGACATAGCGCCCGATACGCAGCGCCAGCGCATAGTCGGAGCAGTCGACCGCCCACACCATCAGCGTGGTGATAACCGGATCGGCGCGCCCGCTGTCGCCCTCGATCGTTCCGTCAATCCATCCCTGAAACTCAGGAAGGATGCTGGCCTTTACAGCGGCCTTCGCCTGGCGGGACTGGATTTGGCTTAGCGAGGATTTATGCATATGCAGGCGAAAGAGGATCTGCTCATGCGCGGTGCGTGTCTCCGCGTCACGCTCATCACTGGAGCCTCGCCTCTCTGCCATGACCTTCTGAAAGTGTCTTTGTGCCGGTGTCAGCATGCGTTAATTCTCCTGGGCGGGCTTGCTGCCCGCCATGTGATGGGGATTATCAGGCGAATGTCACGCCGTCGATCATGGCAACCATGCCGTACTCTTCAATGACATAGTCGTCATTGCTTGACTGGTAAGTCGCCACGCGGTTGTAATGCGGCTCTTCGCGGATAGAGCGACGCAGGGAGCCTTTCTGGTAGTACACAGAGAGGTTTTTCAGGTTGGTGATGAGCACGACATCTTCAGGAATACCCGGGACAAAGACCGTCGGCAGGCCGCCGATCTTTTCCTGGCTGACAATGAGCTGTGCGGCCAGCAGTTCGGTATTCGGATTGGTCTGGCTGAGCGCGTTCACTTTCGGCAGGTTCACTTTCAGCAGCAGATCGGAAGAGAGCACAGTGACCAGACCGGGAGCGCGCCGGAACCAGGGATCCATAAGGCTGTGACGCGCATCAAGCACGGCGGCATCAATATTGCCGTAGGTGCCTGACGCAATTACCGCGTTATTCTCATCACGGGAGGTCAGCGTGATACCCGGCATAATGCGCTGCGGCGCTTCATTGCGGATTTTTTGCAGCCAGCCAACGCCGCAATCCTGCAATAACGGGTAGGTCGTGCGGTCGGAGTTTTCAGAGTAATGCGTGCCATTAAAGCCAATCATCTGGCGATCCAGCCCCAACTGACGAGCCATCGCATTACTGATTAATGACTGAAATTCAGGGTGACCGGCCCACGCATCCAGCTCCGCATACGAAAGCGCATAGTCATAGTTGGTTTTGCGGCAGTGGTAGTTCTGCGGCTCTTTGTTATGGTTCGGTGCCGGGTTGCGGCGGTTGGTACCGTCCGAGCTGTTATTGGTGCTTGCCATCGGCCCCTTACTGCCGATCTTTATTTTCTGGCCTTCCTGCTCTTTCACAGGGAAGTGATTGACCTGCTTCATGAAGTCATCCGACTCCATGGCGGCCTGTTCCAGTTTTTGCTGAATAGTCGGATCGACGTTAAAACGTTTGGTCACAGCAGAAGGTGAAACGCCGTTCAGCTGCGCCTGTCGCACAATGTAATTATCAAATAGTTCGCGGGTCTGGTTTTCCATGGTTACCTCTTAGAAGTCTGCAAGCTGCGCGCTTCCGTTGCCGGTTGCCGCCGGTCGTGCGCTGTAATTTTCTGCGGGCTGGAGCTGGAGCTGACCGCGCAGCTCGTTAAGTTCGCTGGTCAGTTGCTGAATGGTGGTTTTGTCCTGCTGGCGTTCCTGCTCCAGCGCGCTGAACCGGTCGATCTGGTCGGCCTGAGATTGAGCAACGGCTTCAACAACCTGATGCAGCTGACTGAAGCGCTGATCGTCCGTTTTCTGGCCTTTACCAAGGATGCCCATCACGCGGTTGAACCAGTTAACGCCCTCCTCGCCGCGCTGGGCTGCCAGTTCGATCACTTCAGCTTCAAGCGCATCTGAGAACAGCGGCGCCTCAATCTGCTGGTTATTGAAGGCCATCACCTGCGCGCGCTGCTGGGCGGCGAATTTAAGGCGCTCAGTTCCCAGGCTCGCCGGTGTGTCCGTCATCGCCAGTCCGACCACATACGCCTTGCCGTTGAGTGCAAACTGCGGATGCAGCTCAATACTGGAATAGATTTTTTTGCCTTCATCGGTGAGCTGCTTCATTCGTGCCGACGCGTCGATCTCGGCATAAAGCGCCGTACGACCGGCCAGCGGCCCCTCGGTGATATCCTCCGCGCTCAGTGCAGCAACATCCCCCATGGCACCGAAATTGCTGTCAGGGAGCATAGAGAGATAGTGCTCCACGTTGACGCGGGCACCGTAAACGTCCGGGTTGTAGCTCGCCGCTGCATCGCGGAGGTGCTGCGGCTGGATCTCGCGCCCGTCAACGGTGGCGCCGGAAACCGCAACGCGAAACTTTTTGCGGGCGGGTTTAGTCGTGCTGGCCATGTCGTTTTATCCTGTTGATTTATGTCAGTCGCTGCATCATCGCAGAGCCTAAAAGCCCGGCGCCACGGGGTTTTGTTGTCGGAGAACGGTCAGACCTGAAAGCCCGAGCCGCGGGGATCGCGCGCAGGTAATCTCCCTGCTCAAAAGGGGGAAGTGATGATTCAGGATGCATTTATTCGATTAAGGGCAAAGCAGCTCTACTGGCAGGGTTACCCGCCCGCCGAAATTTCGCGACTAATGGGTATCAACTCAAACACGGTTTATTCGTGGAAAAAGCGCGACGCATGGGATGACACAACGCCCATCAAACGGGTGACGCAATCCATTGATACCCGTCTCTGCCAGCTGAGCGCGAAAGACAATAAAACCAGTGGCGATTTCAAAGAGATTGATCTGTTAACCCGGCAGTTGAAAAAGCTAGATACCGGGCAGGCCTCCACTACCACCGGCGTTAAAAAAACCAGTCGTCGCAAGAAGAAAAATCACTTCTCCGAGGAGCAGATCGAGGCATTGCGCTCAAAAATTCTCGACTCTCTCGCATGGCACCAGCGCGGCTGGTACGAACAGCGCGATCAGCGTAACCGGATGATCCTCAAATCGCGGCAGATTGGGGCTACCTGGTACTTTGCCCGCGAGGCATTGCTGGGCGCACTGAGAACGGACGTTAAGCACGACTACCAGCGCAACCAAATTTTTCTGTCGGCGTCCCGCAAGCAGGCGCTTCAGTTCCGAAACTTCATCCGTAAAGCAGCCGAAGAGGTGGACGTCGAACTCAAAGGCGGCGAGCAAATCACGCTGTCAAACGGCGCTGAGCTGCATTTTCTCGGGACGTCGGCAGCGACGGCGCAGTCGTACACCGGGCACCTGCGATTTGATGAGTTTTTCTGGACAGGAAACTTTATCAACCTGCGCAAGGTCGCCGGGGCCATGGCAACGCTCAAAGGCTTAACCCGCACGTACTTCTCGACGCCATCGAGCGAAAGCCATGAAGCCTATCAGTTCTGGACCGGGGATCGGTGGAATGCGAAACGGCCTAAAGCGCAGCGCGTTGATTTCGATGTGTCCTGGAAGAAAACGCATGGCGGCGTGCTTTACCCGGACAAAACGTGGCGGCAGATCGTCACTATTCAGGACGCTATCAACAACGGCTGGGACTACACCGACATTGATGAAATCAGGGACGAAAACAGTCCCGATGAATTTGAAAACCTGTACATGTGCGAGTTCGTCAAAGACGGCGAAAGCGCGTTCAATCTTAGCCAGTTACTGGGGTGCGGGGCTGACGGGTATGACGACTGGCCCGACTGGAAACCGTTCGCCAGTCGCCCTATGGGCCAACGTGAGGTGTGGCTGGGCTACGACGCCAACGGCAGCAGCGGCAATGGTGATGCCGGTGCTCTGTCCGTGACGGTCCCTCCCCTTGTGGCTGGCGGCCGGTTTCGCACGGTTGAATTGAAGCAACTGCGAGGGCTTGAGTTTGAGCAGCAGGCGGCGGTCATCAAAGAGGCAGCCGAGCGCTACAACGTCACTCACATCGCCATCGATGGACAAGGTGTCGGGGAAGCGGTCTGGCAGATTGTTAAAAACTGGTTCCCCGCGGCTATTTGCTACCAGATGAGCCTCTCTTCCAAGCGCGCCCTTGTCCTCAAAATGTTGCAGGTCATACGCGCTGGCCGCTGGGAATATGACCGCAGCGAGCAGGGTCTGGTCAGAGCCTTTAATGCTGTTCGCAAAGTCGTTACGCCCGGCGGCTTCATCACTTACGAAACTGACCGATCACGCGGCGTAAGCCATGGTGATATGGCGTGGGCAACCATGCTTTCGATTATTAATGAACCGCTGGGCCAGGAAAGTGGCGGCGGTGGTTTCGCAATGGGATGGTAACTTTGAAAAAGAAATTCGGTAAAAAGCCGATAGCCAGCACCGCCGGCCCTGACATTGTGGAGTCACTGAAGGCCGATCCCGCGTTGACAGCGTTCAGCTTTGACGGCCCTTATCCCGTACGCGATATGGCCGATTTGCTGGACAATCTCTATTGCATGGATAACGGGCGATACTATGAGACGCCGGTGGATTTTTACGGACTAGCTAAAGCCCCGCGCCAGAGCGCCTGGCATGAGTCGGCGTTGTATTTCAAACGTAATGTGCTCACCGGCTGTTTTATCCCGCACAAGCTGCTCAACCGTCAGACCTTCTCGGCCTTCGCGCTGGACTGGTTCACGTTTGGCAATGCCTACCTTGAACTCCCGCGCAATCGCCTGGGCGGGCCACTTCCCTTCCGGCATTCACTGGCGAAATATACCCGGCGCGGGAGTATGGACCTCGATCAATACTGGTTCATCCGGCGCTGGAAAGAAGAGCACACGTTCAAATCAGGAACGGTTTGTCACGTTCTGAATCCTGATATTAATCAGGAGGTCTACGGTATGCCGGAATATATGGCGGCACTGCTGGCCGCCAGCCTGGCCCATTCCGCTGACATGTTCCGTAAGCTTTACTACGACAACGGATCGCATGCTGGATGTATTGTCTATATTGGAGCTGGACAGGTTGACGATAAAAGCATGAAGGCAGTCAAAGAGACGTTGACCGGTGCGCGCGGTAAAGGTGCATTTAAAAACCTGCTACTGCATGCACCAGGCGGCGGCAAGGATGGTGTCCAGATCCTACCGTTTCAGCAGATCACGGCGAAAGATGAGTTTATCAACATTAAGAACGCCACACGTGACGACATACTCGCGGCGCACCGTATCCCGCCGCAGCTGATGGGCGCCATGCCGGAGGGAAACGGATCTTTCGGGGATATCGAGAAGGCTGCGCGGGTCTACGCCATCAATGAACTGACGCCCGTCATGGAAGCGCTGAAGGTTGTCAATGAGTGGATCGGAGAAGAAGTGATCCGCTTTAACCCTTACGCGTTGCTTACCCCTGAGAAGTAACCGCCAGAAAATTCAGTTTCTTTAAACAACATCAGCCATTTATAACAGGCCAGCGTTTTCGCTGGCCTCATCTTTTCTGCTTAAAGAATCCCGCATCAGCGCCCCTCTGCGCATCGCTGCTTCTTGCCTGCGCGAGGCATGCCTCTACCTAAAATCACCGCTCACCGTGACGCAGAACCCGTGAAATTGCGTATTCTGCCGCCTTCCCTATCCTGACCCGCTTGCGGGGGCTTGCCCCCCGTCACCTGCACGAACGAATGACATGTATTTTTGTGCAATCGTCAAACATATCAGAACCATTACACTGCCGCCTCTGCATTAAGTTATGCTATCTTGATGAAATCGTGCATTTTTGTTCATAATCTTGCATTTTCCACAGTCATTCACCAGAACAATAAAAGGAACATCAATCAATGACTAAATCCAATTTTTTATCTTTAGATACAAAAATTCAACAGTTAAAGAAAACCACTAACGGATTGAAACTCCGAAATATATGCAACATTTTATTTATGTTGTTAATTAGATTTGGCCGTTTTAACAAAACAGTAGAGTTACACTCACCATCAAGACAAACATTATATCTTTTAGGGATTTTAGCATCTCACAAACAAACGAAAGAAGATAAAAACTGCAGTGATGATTGCATGAAAAAAATAAACTCACTATTAAATGAAATCTTCGGAAAATATCTAAATGCATACTTGCCAACCACAAAAGAAATGGTAGGCGAATTAGAATGGTTGAAAAATAGAGATATCTCAGCACTCAGTTTCTTAAGTTATTTTTTTGAATCTCCAAAAATAGCGACCGCACAAATTCGTTTAGAAAACTTGAGGTCATTTGAAAAATTCAACACAGAACTTAAAGACATTACCGGATTAAATATTGAGGAAGCTGTAGAAATCGCAGATGCAATAGGTGATTTGCTTCAAAAGAATATTAATAAAATATCAAACTTAATCAAAGAAGCCGAAGAGTTACAAGTTAAAACCCTCAGCACCCCAAACATAGAGCATAGTTCCATAGATGCAGAGGTAATTAATAAATTTAAAGCTATTATGGCCGAAGCATTTGAAAAAATGAATTATATTTCTTGCTTCAAATTCGATTTATTAGAGGAAAAATTTACACCTGATGTGATTCAATCCTTTAAGAATTTATTTGTTATAAAAAAAGGCGAATCTGAAGAGATTCATTATATTACTGATGAAAATCCAGTTTTATCCAGCCCAATCCTTACTGAAGATAATGAATCATTTTATCTATGCTCAATTAATTTTTTATATTTAGCTATACAAACTAATTTCGAGAATTTATTAAAACAAACTTCAATTGCAGAAAAATTCAGAAAGCATAGAGACATGCTTTTAGAAAAAGACTCTGCAGAAATATTCAGGGAGTTCCTCCCCAAAAATTCTTTAATATTTGAAAGTGTATTTGAAAATAACAAATCAACTCATGAGCATGATTTACTAATCGTACATGAAAGAGTGGCAATTATTGTTGAAGCTAAAGCATCACCACGAAGAGAACCACTAAGGGATCCAGAAAGAGCATTTAAACGTATTAGCGATGATTTTAAGAAAAAATCTGGTATCCAGAGTGGGTATGATCAAGCACGGAAGCTTGAAAAATTACTTGAGCGCAAAGATATCACGCCATTATATACAAAGAAAGGCGAACTGCTTGTAGAAATAGATGGAAGGGATATAGACGAGATTTATAGTATTTGCATAACTAAAGATGATTTTGGAGCGCTAGCCACAAATCTTACTTTATTGCTAGACAAAGAAGATGAGGCTAAATACCCATTGGTAATTAATATAAATGACCTAAAGTATTTATTAGGCTGTCTTAAATACGTAGAAAAAGACTGGTCATTTTTCATAACTTATCTTCGCGAAAGGCAATTAGTTCACGGGAGAATTTTATCAGCAGATGAACTCGAATTTGCTGGAGCATTTCTTAAATATAGTACATTGTTTTTTACAGATAAAATCCATGACAGACATACAAAAATAGCCCTAGATATAAATGAATCGGATATATTTGACGAAATTCACTTTGCTCAATTGGAAGGAGTGAAATTCGAGGTACCCTCTATCTCTCCACCATATGAAATCTTTAACAAAAACAAACTCTTTAATAAGTTTAAGTATTCCCAAAAGGATAAAGAACACAAAAAAGAAAATAGGAGGAGCTCTAAACACGCCAGAAGAAAAAACAGAAAATGACCATTTAAAAAAATATCCTGAGATAATTAGTGAATTAGACAAGCTCATTATACCCCCGAGACAGCCGCATATTTAGCGGCTGTCCGAAAAAATCTAAAATCATGTAACTTTATTCTATTGACTCAGACTTGACCTGACAGTATTCATTGGTATCACATAATCAAATCTGGCAGCCCTCTACAAACGAGGGCCGAACTTGACATTATAAATGTCGAGAATCAATCATAAAACTTTTTTAATGGTACATCTCTTGGCAGGTAAATACCATTTCTTGGACGTCTGCGCTCTTCAAAATAGATAGCTAATGATAAATAGATAATTGAATTTCTCGCTAATCCAATGAGTTGCATAAGTCTTTTTTCAAATTGACTTATTGGTATTAAAAGAGAGTGAGAAGATAGCTTTTCTTTTTCATAAATTTTAGATTTTAATTCTACAAGTCTTGATTTCTTATTACTAATTTTCTCTTCAAGTTGTTTGGTTGAATAACAATCATTTTCTTTTTTGGCTAGATCATTTTTTAATTCAACCTCTCTAATTTCTTCTGAAAGTGCACTAGCTTCTTCCTGCATTTTTCTAAATTCTTCATCATTGTAATTATTATTCGATGTTGCAAGTTCATAGCCAAAATCATCAACTATTTTTAATGACCGGTGTTCCATAGCATTTCTAATGTCTGCAAACGCCACTGCGTCGGGATCTAACCACTTTGTTACTGAATCAGAGTCACCAACCTTGCGTATATCTTTTAATATATAGAATAAAGCATGAATGAAATGATTGTCACTATCCTTAAGTTTTTTATGTGGCTTCCATTTTTTATTATTACCAGTGAAGTCACGAAACAAATTATCTATGCTAATTTTTTTATCATATTTCAGATCATTCAAATCAAAGAACCTACTAATTAAATACGCCATTTTGTCAAACAGTGAATATATTATTCTGAATGCTGACTTATACTGAGCAACCTTTAAATTATTAATTGAGTAAGTCATATCTTCAACATGTTGATATGTTGAGTTAAACATATGCGGAGTATCGTCTGGTATATCTTTTGAAGAAAAAAACAAGTATCGGGCATAGCAGTAATCATTTTTTAACTCATCATAATTACCATGATAAGATAATTCTTCACTCATAGTGAGAGAAGCATTTAGCGATTGAACAAATGAGGGTAATTCGAAAACGTCCTGATAAGTGATCGGATATTCACAAGAATCATTCAAATCATTGAGAAATAACCGCTTACCAGCACACCACTCTAAATACTCACCCTGTTTTTTACACTTGTATACTTCAGTATAATCTTTAAAGTAATCAAAATCCGATAATTCAAATGAATCCTCAAACCATTTTATGAAATTGAATAATTCGCCGCCTTCTTCCAGCTGCCCTCTTTGTTCAGGATATAGTTGATTGATATTCTCAATTGCTTTTTTTAAAAGTTTATAGGCTACAAGAAAATGATATTCTGCATGTCCGTTATCATAAAGTGAATGTCCAAGAAAAATTTCATTATTGGCTTTTGCTATAATAGCAACAAGATTATTATCAATAGAAATAGCTTTATCATAGTGTGGAATGCTACATAGAGTCCTGCCTTGTGATGAAAGATGATTAGCTAAATTTGTCTCAATCATAGATCTAAGATTGTTATATGCAAAAATATTATTTTCGTGTTCTCTCCAATCTGCTTTAAGTAGTGCATATAAAGCTTTCCTATAGAATAGGACAGATTTCATCAAATCATCTGAATACCACTCCGTTTTACGTATTTCATACAGTTTAGAGTAACAATTTCCTAAGCAGTAAAGATAATGTGCCTCGTATAAATGATGAGTAAAGGTAAAATCCCGTTCTGTAAAACTTTCGACTAAAGCAGATAATGAAACGTGATCACCAGTGATGATGTATTCATCCGCACGTGTACTAAACTCGTCGAGTTCATCTTTTTGCAATAACAAATTACCCCTCCCCTTACTGTCCATAAGAAACTGAATTATAAACTCGCAACATTGTCCTCCCGCTCATCATAATCTTCATCCATGCCCCCCCCTGTTCTTAACTTACCAGGAAGAGAAGAGAACAGCCTAGGCCCGGTAATCCATCTTCCTTAGCATGTCAGAATAATGCCCAACTGGATTATCAATAATGTGACCTACATCAACTTTATTGCGTTTTTTCAACACGCTCCACATATTCCGAATCTTAACATCTGAATTTTCGGGTTCCGTACTGCGCAGCCCCCCATCGTGAGTCGCGTAGTAAATGCGATCACCATAACGTATGCGTTTACCATTAAGTAAATGATTAACCTGGGATTCACTAAGTTCGATGCCAATAGATGAAGCAAAATCGCTCAACAGGACCTCAAGCGGAGAGTAATTGCGTGATTCTACGTGGCCCAGCGCTTTCTTCTTGTTATAGATCTCCTCTGTAATCCTTCTCAGTATAGCCCGGCGCTCTTTTGCGGGTAGTTTACTCACATCAAGCGCTCCCGTTCCTTCACCAAGGGTCATTATCTCGGGTATAGCAACGTCAGTTACCATCTCTTTTTTGCGGATTTTTTGGTTTGGGGGACAGTTATTGCCACGAGTCCAAGGGGCGACGGGGTCGCCCTGGGCGGCGCTTTCAGCGCCTGGGTTAGCGGGAGCCTTCTTCACCATCTTCCAGGTATGGACATGCGTGCATATTTTGTTTTCCTTACCGGTGATTGGCGACCAAATGCCATAAATACGAATCCCGTGATCGCCATAGGTTCCTGGTTCCACTGTCGGCTCGTAGGCGGTATGAATGAGGTAATTTTTGCGGGGAACAAGTACACCGCCCTGCTTCATTATGTAAGTGGCAAAACAGCCAACATCAGCAGCAGCGAGCACAGCGTCCAGTTTTGGATCCATAAGTACCGGAGCACCCGGTTTGCTGATTTTCATAGCACGAGTTGCCTGCGATGCGAACAATCGTAACTCGCGGTACGCCTGGCGGCCTGGAATCCCAAAAAAACGAAATTGTTGAACACGGTGCAACGATGCCCACGCAGTGACGTGCTCGGCACTATCACGGAGTGATTTACCCGTCTCCTTGCTGACGGTGTCACCCAGCCCACGCCCATCGATGTTTTTACTGACGTACTTTGCAATATAACTGGCCGGAGTCCCCTTTCGCGGGTCTATCAGCTTTGGCTTGAAACGAGCGCCAGTGTTACTACCAAGTTCGGCGCGTTCTTCTCGGATAGCGAAACGACGCAGCAGCTCTGTGATTGCACGTCGATGTTTTTTGCGCATAAAACACAATAAATGCCAGTGCACAGTGCCATCGTGATGTGGTTCGGCTACGCGGACGCCGTACCAGCGCAGCTCTTTTTTGTGCATTGCCTTACGGAATGCCGCAAACGTATCAACCAGATAGTCGCTGCTTTTCCTAACTGTCGAGTGATCCCATGTAGGGTTAGGCTTCCCGTTCATCAGTGTGGCGTGGTACTTAGAAGGACAGGTGATGGTATAGAACATGGCGCAGTCGCCACGCATTTCAGCTATCAATTCCAGGCCTTTGACACAGGCCATCATCTCATTACGACGGTGCGCTGGATTGCTGGCACTTGCAAGCACCACATCCTCCATGCTGAGCGTGTCGCCATCTTCGTTTATCAGATCATGGTTGCGGAAAAAATCCATCGCCTTACGGCGTTGTTCCCGCTTCTGCAACAGAATGTCATGGCTGACATAAGGTGATGCGTGCCGATGAACAAGGCACGCAGCCCGAAGCAACTCTTCCCGCCATTCGTTGCGGAGTTGCCACAGCTTACGTTGCCACCAGTCAGCACAACGCATACGGGCAAGCGCGCCCGGTATCAGCTCGTAATTAATCGGGTTGCGGCGATTATGTTTGCTGCGGAGCGCTTCATAACCCGGCGGGATAACATCAAGGCGTGACACTTCGGCCGCCACACGACGATAGAGCTCCAGTATTACGATGGGAGAAGCTAATTCATCGGTCAGCATCTCACCGCAAAGCTGGATGAAAATCTTATCAATGTGCGCTGCGACCAGCGTTGAAAGCCGCTTAACCTCCCGCTGATTCAGTTCAGCAAGTCGAAGGAGTTGATCAAGGCTATCCCTGCCAGCCATGGACTGGAATGACAGCGACGCCTGGTTAGCACGGACAGCATCAATCCTCGCCAGTGAGGGGGTGACGACCTCATTCAGGTAGGCGGGTAAATAGCGTGGGTCTTCTGATTTTTCTAAATACTTAATCCTTGATTCCAGCGGTTTACGCAGGAAATCTGGCAGGCTGGCGACGTTATCACGAATCAGAGTGAGAGGATCTGCTCGATGGAGTTCTGCGTGTCGCTTCGCCTTCTCAATCAGCGCATTATGCATCTCGTCGCGGAGCCAGGGATCGCAACGCGCGACAGAAAAGAGGTACTCTTCTGCTGCGCGACTCAATGCCTCTGCCTTCTCGCGTTGCCCGCTTTCGTCCTGTGCGTAAAGCGCAAGCCAGACGGCCAGCGCAGAGGATTTTCGTGCTGGTTCGTTAGTTGTCTTGGGATTGACAGCCTGCCGAGTGGTGCTCCATGAGTAAGCAATCTCTGTCATATCCCCTCCAGAGTAAATTGCTTAGGCATGGCGGGCCTTGCTGCCCATTCCTGCACTGACGGAGGGATGACTTTCTCTATTGCTCCCTTAAGTACCGCGCAACGGCTTTGCTTTATCAGGAGGTTTAAAGCCTCCTCGCTTAAGCCTTTTGAATAATCAGCCTCAATAACGTTTTTCGTTAAGTCTGGGTATTTGGCGTTGAATTTAGGAATGTTGCAGGCAAGGTTTGTGCTATCCGCAGAGGACAGGGGATAGTTACCCAAGACTCTACCGTCAAGCATTCTTAAACCGTGAATTTTCGTTTTAAAGCTATGCCGGCTATAGATAGCCTCAAATGCTTCCTGCATTCTTCCATGCCATGCTTCGGTTCTTATTGAAGCGTACTGACCTGATGAGCCGAAACAAACGCGCGGCCAACTGCGACAAAGTTCAACAAGCCGATCGATTGATTCATGCAGATGCCAAACCGGCGCGGCCTTTTCCTTCAGATTTTTTGGTAATTGTTTAATCAACTGATCGTTATCATGCTCCCCGCCTTCAACAACATCAGGGATAACGAAAAACTTAACTTTCGGATGGTGATAATGGGGAAGCAACCATTGATAGAAATCATTCCAATTGACAACCAGCCCTCTTCTCCACGCAGAAAAAGCAGCATTATCAATTCCTACATGCATGGCATAGCGAATAGACTCACGGAGCTGGTCTGGTCTCGCGTAAGAAACAAATGCACCAGCCCCAGAAACAGCAATCCTGTGCACGCTGCCGCGCCCCCCCCAAATGGGGGTTCCGTGGTAATGGATATCAGCCATAGGCCACTATTGTCCAAAGATAAAAGGCTATGCTTCCCCTAGGCAGCCAGAACAGCAGCAGGCAAATTACGCAGCAGATCATGAAATTTCGCCAGAAATAGTCATGTTCATTTTCTTCGTTCATCTGCGGGCCTCAGATCGTCACTGTGTCGCAGGGTTGAACCTGGCGAGCATCTTTTTCGCTATCGCGGTTAATTGTCGTATTGCTGTATCGGCCCCAGTTCAACATCTTCACCTCAACGATCCAGAAATGGCGATATGGCCAGACGTCAAGAATGCGGGTTATAACGGCATCAATGGTATTCATCAGAACCCCTCCGCCTCGTCGAATGCACCCGTCGCCGCAATTGCGCCGTAAGTTGAAAGCCTCTTTACTGGTCTGCAATACGGGCAATTGCCGCCGCCAGAGCGACCACAGCGACCGCATACGCGAAGCACGCCAATCACTTCACCGGCCATATCGCGGGTTTTGGCGCTAACGGAACGTCGAACTCTGAAGGCGTGGAGATTGAAAGCGGAGTAGATCTGGCGTGTTTCTGGTGTGTCGCTATTCGAGATGACCGAGCGCGTTCCATGCTGGCGATTAACGTCTAGTAACGCCGTAACCAAAGCGCGGTGATCATCCAGGGTAAATGGCTTGCCGTAAGCGGTAAAGTTAGCTGTTTTGCTAGTCGGGATGTACGGCGGATCGCAGTAAATCACGGAGTCCAGGCGATTCCTGGCGACGTACGGAATGGAAGTACGAAAATCATTACAAAGAAAGAGCGCGTGAGTATCCCGCGCCTTTTCGGCAAATAGGCGCATTTCTGCTTCTGGAAAATAAGGCGCCTTATAGCTGCCAAATGGAACATTGAAACCGCCATCCCTGTTGGTGCGATAAAGCCCGTTAAAGCAGTGGCGGTTCAGGTATAAAAATGAGGCCGCCCACCGTACAACGTAATCATCTGCACACTCGTCATCCCACGACAGGTGGTTGAACAACTTGCGCTCTTCGTAATAGCTATCTTCGTTATTGCCATTTCTGAATACGTTCCTGGCGATCAGTATCAATCTTTCTGGGTCTTCCCTGAGCGCGAGGAAGAAATTGATCAATGCGCGATTGCTGTCACAAAGCACATAGCGGCGGTATTCCGTATTCATAAAGACTGTGCCACTGCCTACAAAGGGCTCAATCAAGCAATCGGCTTTAGGTAAGTGCTTCAGCAGCTCCGGCAACACGCGGGTTTTACCGCCAGCCCACTTAAGAGGTGACTTAATCATTTGCGGCATTCCTGGTTATAGGTTTCATGGGTCATCAGTCGCCACTGCTTACCACCGTTTTTGCTGAGCAAACGCCAACGGAGGCCAATGCGGATCACGAGATAGGCGTGTGGCTTGACGCGGGTGTAATTACGCTGTCCACGAGCAAAGCAATTCAGGGCGGCAAGCGCCCTCTTACAAACCGGCAACGGCGCGTTACAAACAACAGATAAATGCGAATGCATGGCGGCCCTCACAGCGATCCAATGTGTGGGGAGGTTAAGCGCTGCCAGATTTCGCAGACTTGTTCCGCTTGATATCGCGCGTCAGTGAGCGTGTAACATGCCAGGGCGCTTCTCGCATGAGGCGCATAGTCTGTGGCAGCAGCAAGGTCGAGAAGTGAACGAATGCAGCGGTATTTTGTGCCTTCAGGTAAAATGCCTGACACCTCTAAGCGATCCACGGCATAACGAAGTGAAACCAGTTTTTCCGGGGCATCTTTGAACCATACGAATAACGCCGCGTTCCGGGGACAGGTGTTGTCGGCGATGAAAGCAGCAAGGCTGCAAAGTGCATCTTCTTCAGCTTCGGTTGCGCTCATTACTTCGGCGCGCCAGTGAGAGTCTTTTTTCATCCAATCGAATGCCGTACTAATGCTGATACGGCCCTTCAAGCTTTCAGATTTACGAATGTCTATCGAAGAATAAAAAACCTTTCCGATCTGCCCTGTTGAGGGTTCAAAAAACACAGCTTCAATGGCACACAGAGGTGATGACGGTTTCTTACTAACGTTAATCAAATCGATCATTACGTGATTCATGGTCTACTGCCCTCGCTGGTGATTGTTTCGTGGTTGGCTATCCACTGCTCAAGTGCTGAATAAATCTCTTCGGGGGTAAGGCCTTGCTCTTTCAGCAGGCCCATACGGATGCGCAGCAATCCTAGTAAGTGGGCGCGCTCGCCTTTGCGCGCATTGGTGCTGATACCCATAAACTCTGGATCGCTTATTCCGCCTTCCGGCTTTATTGACGTAACCGACATGCAACCTCCTAAAAAAGGCAAACGAATCCCCGGCAAAGTGAATGCCGTTATTTCTAAATCGGGTTAATTAATTGTTTGGACGCGGTTTTCTTTTAATCTGCTTAAATATCCTTTCATGCCAGTAATACATGAAATCAATAAAGGTCATTCGCGCGCGATCGTGATTACCGCGAATGGCTTTTTCGAGCCCGTAAATTATTAAATCTTTAGACGGGCTTTTTGAACTAATGGTGATACGAGCACCATTTTTTAGATGTACAGTGAACCCCTGCTCGGCACTTTCCACTGCTTCTCGAATCAGCATTTCCTCTTCCCAAGATGTTTTTTCTTCGGTGAACATGGCGTACTCCGATGATCAGTTAAAGCGAGGGGGCTCCAGCCGCCAGGAGGCTTCAGCTCCCAGTTTCAGGTGTTCCAGGATCTCCGGTGTAACCTCTACGGTTACAGCCTGGGGCTGAACAAACTTCATAGCCCTCTTCAGTTGCTCAGCGCCCAGAGATAGCAGGTTATATGGTTTAGGGATATCACCATCGGTGACGGAAATAATGATGTTGCGGAGTTCTTCAAGAGTGCATTCATCATTCTCGCCTTGAAGCATTGCGAAATGATAAAGGTGGGATACGCCATGGCGTAAAAGCTGGAGAGAGTAATCATGATTCCATTCCAGAAACTCTTTATTGAAATGGAAGCATTGTAAAAGCGAGTTAATTTTGTCTGCATATTCGAGTTTCATTTTCGCCCCCAGAGATTAAAAAGCAATAAACCGCTTTTTACTCATGATTCTGTCAATCGTTCGGCATGCTTCTGATAAAGCAAAGTCAATGCCGTAATAATGGCCTGTGTGCGTAATTTGATAGCGCTGGCGGTTGTACGGTTTTTTGCGTGGGAGTTTCAGAATAGTAAAACCACAGTAGAGGCTGGTTTTGCTATTGAGTTGTGATACTGATCCGCGGCTACCGTTCTTCATGTTTCCTCCCCTGAAACCGGCTATCGACCTGACTCACCGAGACCAAGCCACATCAACCACCCTTCCCTGATCTCCTTTGGACGACTTTCGTAGGCCAGTTTCATGCCGTTGTTCCAGGCTGGAAGGTAAACCCAGTACTCGCCCGCACGGCCAGATGTAGACAGGGGATCGGTCATCTCGATTACAGGAAGCTTCCCTTTCTCGATCATTCCTCTTACCGCAGCCGGCGTTTTCCCGATGAGTCTGGCAAATTCCTGATAAGGAACCGCATCGGTCGTGCTTGTGATTTGCTTTACCATTAACATTTCCTCGTTATTCGGTTCATGGATTGCTCTTAATGGCTTATAGTTGGCTTTAGTGTTCAATACTAAACACTTAACTGTTTACATCTAAACACCATACTATTGAGATCTAAACACCATGTCAAACGCGTTAAACGAGAAAATCGTCTTAATAAGAAAGTCTGAGTATCTAAGTAGACAGCAACTATCTGATCTAACAGGAATTCCTTATGGGACTTTAAGTTATTACGAAAGCGGACGCTCAACCCCACCAACCGACGTAATGATGAAGATTCTGCAAATACCTCAATTTACTAAATACACACTGTGGTTCATGACCGATCAGGTTTCGCCTGAAGCCGGTCAAATCGCACCGGCACTCGCACACTTTGGGCAAGACTTAACAACCTCGCAGCACTCAGACCAAAAGACTGGTTAACAATTAACCAGTCCTACATACATTTCAAATGTCTATTATTGGTCGAAAAGTATTCATCACATAATTGCAACGCGTTGAGGCCTAAAGGCAAACGCACCCATCGGAGGGTTTTCTTATGACTATTAAGAAACTCGATGATGGTCGATATGAAGTGGACATCAGGCCTGCTGGTCGCAATGGAAAGCGTATCCGCAGGAAGTTTGATAAGAAAAGTGAAGCGGTAGCTTTCGAGAAGCATACTCAGTTCAACCATCACACCAAAGAATGGTTATCAAAACCGACGGATAAGCGGCATCTGTCTGAACTGATACAGCTTTGGTGGAATTTGAAAGGCAAGCATGAGGAGCACGGTAGGATAAACCGCAACAAGTTAGATATTTTTTGCAGGATTACCGACGATCCTTGTGCTTTTCAGATTACGAAAGCGCTGATTAGTCAGTATTACGCGGCAAGAAGAAGTCAGGGCATTAAAGCTTCTACCATTAACCGTGACCTAAACAGCATCAGTGGCATGTTCACAGCGCTTATCGAGGCCGAGTTGTTTTCGGGTGAACATCCGATCAGGGGCAGGAAGAAGTTGAAAGAAGAAGTCCCCGAAACTGGCTATCTGACAGAGGACGAAATCAAGCACTTGCTCTTTAGACTGGATGGCGACAACAAGAAGATAGCCGTTCTCTGTTTGAGTACAGGTGCTCGTTGGGGTGAAGCGGCTCGACTCAAGGCAGAAAACATCATACAGAACCGTGTGACGTTCGTTAAAACCAAGAGTAACAAGCAGCGGACTGTTCCAGTTTCAGCGGAAGTGGCAAAACTCATAGCGGATGGTAAGCGAGGGTTGTTATTTGGTAAGGCGTCTTATTCTGACTTCAGACAGATACTCAGGGAAGTAAAACCTGATCTTCCGACCGGCCAGGCGACGCATGCACTACGCCACAGTTTCGCGACGCACTTTATGATTAATGGGGGAAGCATTATTACGTTACAGAGGATCCTTGGGCATGCACGAATTGAGCAAACTATGGCCTACGCTCACTTTGCGCCCGAATACCTCCAGGACGCGATCTCGCTTAACCCGCTGAGAGGTAGCGCTGATGTGTGAAACGTCCACATAATGTCCACAGATGGGTAATTAGTTATGGCTTTCAATGGTCTTGCGTGCCGCGCAACCCCGCATTGTACCGTTGAAAGCCCCTTGTTCCGGGTGTTTCCAACGCACCCGACGGGGCTTTTTTTCCCGCCGCGGATGCAGGTATTCTCCTAACAGATGTGTTAAATTTTATGTATCTATGTTAATTCTGCGCTGATTGTTGTTTAGCATAACTTGCTGGTAGTTATGATTAGCGTTCGGGAGCCGTATTCCTCATGTCCGATTTTATTCTCGCGCGCGTGACGCAAACGCTAGCCAATGAACACTCCCTCGAAACATTGGTGCGACAGCTGCTTGAGATGCTGGAGCTTGTTACCCGAATGGAATCCACCTACCTGACGCGTATTGACTTCGACGCGCAGCGACAGCTGATTATGTATGCGCATAACAGCAGCGAAATGCAGATCCCAGAAGGGTTCTCCGTCCCATGGAACGACTCGCTATGTAAACGTGCGCTCGACGAGCGTTGCCTTTTCAGTAACGATGTCGCCGAACGCTGGCGTTCGTGTATCGCCGCGCAGGATTTGGGTATCGCCACCTTTTTTAGCATTCCTGTGCGCCTGACCGACGGCTCATTATTCGGCACGCTGTGCGCCACCAGCCGGGTAAGACAACCCTATAACCTTGAGGGTGAGCAGGTCATGAATTTGTTCGCGAACCTCATCGCCCACTACGTTGAAAAAGAGACGCTAGTGCAGCAGCTTCGCTCGGCCAACGTCGCGCTTGAAATGCACTCATACACTGATGAGCTTACCGGTTTACCGAATCGCCGCTCGCTGTTTAAGTATCTTGCCGCGCAGTTTCCGCGGGCCCGCGAGCAGCGGCGCAGCATGCTGCTGATTTTTATCGATCTCGACGATTTTAAAGCAATCAACGATCGATTCGGCCATCCGTGCGGCGATAACTTTCTGATTCAGGTTGGCGAACGTCTGGCGGCTCACGTACGCAGCGGTGATATTGTCGGCCGTCTCGGCGGCGATGAATTTTTAATTGTCGGACCGGGCCCCGAATTAGCCGACCAGCAGGAGTATATCGCCGCGTTACGTCAAGCGCTGACGGGGATCTATTTCCTTGGCGAGCACCGGATTAACTACCCGGGGGCCAGCTTTGGCGTTATTGAGGCCGACCCGCAGCAGATTGACGTAGAACAGGCGCTACGCGCCGCCGACGACGCGATGTATCTGGATAAGCAGTCTCGTCGTCAGGGAAGATTTTTTCATATTGACTAATCTACGGTGAAATCCCGTATGATATTCGCCACGACTTGCACTTACAGGGGCTCAATAATGAGGCTGGGTATTCTATTTCCGGTGGCTATTTTCATCGTCGCCGTTGTTTTTCTGGGCTGGTTTTTTGTCGGCGGCTATGCGGCGCCAGGCGGAGCGTAATGAAAAAAAGCACCATTATTATGCTTATTGTCGCCATCGTCGCCCTGGCGGGAACGCAATTGGGTTGGTGGTAAATCCAGGAATATTCGCGCCGCTCTTCGGCAAAGATTGCAGAATTATCTCATCTACTCAATAACTTAAAAGAATACACTCACATCATCAGCCGATACCGCATGGCCGTTTCTGCGGACGGATTTAACTGGAGAAGTGAGAAATGAAAAAACCGATCGTGTTGCCGTTGATTCTCGCGCTTTGCACGCTGTTATCGGGATGTATTGTCGACCCAGGCTATCACCACCATCGCCACCATCATCATCATGACGACAGAGACTGGCGATAAAGCGGACAACATCATAAGGCGAACTTCGGTTCGCCTTATTGCATGGGATCAGTCCCGACGGTCGGAACCTAAAAAGAGGAAACCCAGCGGGATAGAGAACAGCAGCGTAAAGACAATGCTATAAACCGTCACCATCGCCCCCTGCAGGAAGAACATTGACGTCGTCCACTCTGAGTAAGGCATATTGTATTCGCTCACCACGCCGCCGAAGGTCGCACGCCCAACCACGATAAGCGCGATGGCGAATATCGCCGCTATCGACAAAAAGAACTTCTTGCTATTTTTATTGCTGGTGAGTTTCTGCAGAATCATCCGGGTTCCCTTTTTTCTGAACGATAATCGGCTGTATATGTAACACCAATGCAATCAAAATTGAAGGAGTTTTGTTACAAGAAAGAGCCAATCGCTATCGGGCCGGTCGCACGTCCCGGCCGCAACGATTACTACTGCAGCGTCGCCAGACGGGCGGCAAAACCAACAAATACAAGGCCTATCAGACTGTTGCCGATTTTCGCCAGTTTCTTTTTCGTCTTCACGTAACGCGTAACGAACGAGCCGGAGAGGATCAGAAAGCTCATATAGATGAAGCTAATAATCTCCAGGGTCAACGCCAGGATAAAGAACGCCAGCCCGGGCGTTTTGGCGCTGACGTCAATAAACTGCACGAAGAATGAGACATAAAAAAGAATGGCCTTTGGATTCGTCAGGCTGAGGGTCAGCGAACGTTTAAGAATCGCGCTCCCCGGCTCGGAATCAGCAGACGAATGACCGTCACGCTGGGTTAACACCGCGTAGAGCATCTTACCGCCCATCCACAGCAGATAAATCGCCCCCAGGTATCGAACGATATTGAACAGTACCGGCGTGGTCTTGATAAGCGTCGCAACCCCGGCAAAAGCCAGGAACATCAGCACCGCATCACCGATAAATACGCCAGCGGCCGCCAGATACCCTTTCCTGACGCCGTGGGCGACGCCGGTCTTGAGGACAAAAAAGGTATTCGGGCCGGGAACCAGGATGATAAAGATAGCCCCAACCAGGTAGGTCAGGTAATTCAGTACACCAAACTCAGCGAACACAACGCACTCCTTCGCTTACAACAAAATATGATCCCGCGCACGTTAACGCAACCGGGACCATTTTGAAAGCGCCGCGAGTGCGGATGCCTTAATAGAGCGAAGTTTCACCCAGCGGACGGGTTTTAAAGCGGCGGTGAACCCATAGATACTGCTCCGGCGCGCGCAGGATTTCTTTCTCAATAACCTTATTGATATAGCTTGCCGCATCCTGTTTATCTTCGCCAGGATAGTCGCTCATTACGTCGCTGATGTGCAGGCTATAACCTCGGCGATCCGCTTTACGCACCATGCTGATGGTGAGCATTTTCGCGCCCGATAAACGAGAGAGCACGTAGGTGCCGTTGGTCGTTGCGGCCTGCTGTACCGAGAAGAACGGGGCAAATACGCTCCCCTTCGGACCGTAGTCCTGATCCGGCGCAAACCACACCGCTTCACCCGACTTTAGGGCATGCACCAGACCGGATAAATTCCGACGGTCGATCATCGCCTTGTTCGAGCGCAAACGACCGCGCGTCTGCACCCACTCCATTAACGGGCTATTGTGCGGACGGTAGGTCGCCATCATCGGACGACACAGCCCCATCGTACGGCCGCCCAGCTCAAGAGACATAAAGTGGACGCCGACAACCATCACGCCTTTTTGTTCGCTCAGGGCATTGTTGAGATTAACCATGCCTTCGACGTCAAACCATTTCTTGACGCGTTCATCGCTCCAGAACCATGCCATTCCCGTTTCGATCAGGCCCATCCCTAGTGACATGAAGTTCTGCTCAATAAGCTTTTCGCGCGCCGCGGGCGACATCGTGGGGAAGCAAAGTTCGAGATTACGTCTGGCGATATGCTCACGACGCTTAAGGAAGCGCCGGGATGCGCGACCGGCGCTGGTACCGATAAGGTGCAATACGGGATAAGGGAGCTGGACGATAAGCCAGAGCACACCCAGGCCAAACCAGGTCCCCCAATTACGGGGATGAAGCAGTTTTTTATTAAAAGCGTAAGACATGTTTTTTCCTGTAAACATTAGAACATGAGGTAACGCTTAAGGAAAAAACGAGTCCCTTCATCTGTCATTAGGCGGTACGTGTAGCAGTTCAGACAATAATAATCCTGGTAAATTCACTCCGGCAAGTAAAAAAAGAGCCCAGTAGCAAAAAACACAATACCAGCACACTTGTAACAAAATGTAAAATAAAAAATGAAGAATAGTCAACAAATATCCATCACAAGAATGATTAACACGCTAATCATTCAACATGAAGCGGCGTGCCAGCAGACCAGAACGCGGCGGCTTCAGCCCCGCTAAGCGCCGCTGAAACCGTACCGCGCGGCACCTGGGACCCGGCGAGATCGGGGTAGGCTTTCCTCTCCGTTATCCATTTAACAACGTTTGCCGATACGCTATTCCTTTATGTTCTATAAGCCTCACTGACATAAAAGAGAAATATTTAAAAGGAATCCAAGGGTAAAGCCTAAAATAAGAATCAGCTTATTTTAGTTTCCTGACAATAATTAATATTTATCGACAATTATCCATATTGCCGCAGCTTATTTCAGACTTTTTACCTCCGTTGCTTTAACAGAACAGCAGGCAATAAAGTTAAGGTGCCTTTTCTGGCGTTGAAAAAAGCGCATCATACTTAAAAATCCCGGACGTTTCTCGCTCTTCAACACCCCGCCCGTTGCAGACAATTTTAAGCGCCTGTGTGCATTCAGCTGATTTGAAGCCAATTCCGCGATCGGCATAAAAATCTATTCAATATTTAACAATAACTTATCGTTACTATTGTGCGGTATCGCGCCGTGACGATCGCGCTTCAATTGAAATGATAACCATTCTCATATTAATATATGCCGTATTGATCAACTTTTCTGAACCTGGCTATGTCCCCTTCTTCCGCCATCGCCTCTCCGCTGACGCTTGCCTCGCTGTATAGCGACCATCACGGCTGGCTGAAAAAATGGCTTACCCATAAGCTGCAATCCGTTTATGACGCCGACGACGTAGCACAGGATACCTTTGTCCGAATTATGGCCGGCGGGTCGCTGTCGACCATTCGCGACCCAAAATCTTTTCTTTGCACAATTGCCAATCGGGTGATGATCGATCTGTTCCGCCGAAATGCGCTGGAGCGCGCATGGCTCGAGATGCTCTCTCAGCTACCGGAAGAACTCTCCCCTTCCCCGGAACAGCGACAAAGCCAGCTTGAATTGTTACAGCAGATTGACGCCATGCTGGACGGGCTTAACGTCAAAGCCCGGGAGGCCTTTTTACTCTCGCAGCTTGAAGGATTGACCTACGCCGACATCGCCAGCCGCCTGGCGGTTTCCGTCAGTTCGGTTAAGAAATATATCGCGAAAGCCACCGAGCACTGCCTGCTGTTTCGTCTGGAGAATGGCCTGTGAAACCAATGCTAAGCGACTCCCGCCGTCAGGCGCTGCGTTCCGCTTCGCACTGGTACGCGGTCCTCAGCGACGGGCGCGTGAGCCCGCAGCAGGAGGCCCGCTGGCAGCAGTGGTATGAACAAAACAACGAAAATCAGTGGGCGTGGCAGCAGGTAGAAAACCTGCGCCAGCAGATGGGGCAGTTGCCGGGCGGGCTGGCCAGCCGTGCCCTTCACGATAGCCGCCTGGCGCGTCGTCACGTGCTGAAAGGGCTGCTGCTTTTACTGGTCGCTGGCGGCGGCTGGCGGCTCTGGGAGTCCGAGCTGGCGGAGGGGCTGCGCGCCGACTACCGAACGGCGAAGGGTATGCCGCGCCAGCAGCGGCTTGCCGACGGTACGCTGTTAACCCTGAATAGCGAAAGTGCCGCCGATGTCCGTTTTGACGCCCGGCAGCGGATGGTGCATTTACGCTATGGCGAAATCGCCATCACCACCGCTCAAGACAGCCGGCGGCGGCCATTCCGGGTGCAAACCCGCGAAGGCACCCTCACCGCGCTCGGCACCGAATTCACCGTCCGTCAGTTTGCCGGCGGCACCCGGCTGGCGGTACAGCAGCATGCCGTAGAAGCCGTTTTACCGTCCGGCGGCGCCCAAATCGTTAACGCCGGGGAAAGCCTGTGGTTTACCCGCGATCGTTTCGCCGCTCTGGTGAAGCTCAACGGCGGCGAGGATAGCTGGACCCGAGGCGTGCTGACCTTTCGCGATACCGCGCTGAGCGAGGTGGTCGCCACCCTCGCCCGCTATCGCACCGGAGTGCTGCGCTGCGATCCCGCCGTGGCTGATTTACGCCTGAGCGGCACCTTTACGCTGGGCGATCCGGACGCCATCCTGCAGGTCATCGCGCAAACGCTGCCGATTAAATTGCGGTTTGTCACCCGCTACTGGGTCACGCTCGCCGCGGCCTGAGAAAAAAACGAAAAAATTCTCATTCTCCTTTGTCCCTTTTCCCCTGCTCGTTCGACTTATTAGGTGAATACAACCAAAAACGATCGTGGAGAAAACATGACGCCCTTACGCGTTTTACGCAAACCGATGCCTCTGGTGATGGTCATCCGTTTAAGCCTGCTGCCGTTCGCGGCGCTGGCTGCCGCGCCGGCATTTGCCGCCGCGCAGTTTGATATTGCCGCCGGAGATTTAGATACCGTACTGAACCAGTACGCCGCCCGCAGCGGTATCACGCTCTCTGCCGACGCCAGCCTGACGCGCGGCAAGCATAGCCCGGGCCTGCACGGCAGCTTTGAAACCGAAGAGGGCCTGCATACGTTGCTGAACGGCAGCGGATTACGGCTAAAGCCGCTGGGCAAGAATGTCTGGACCCTGGAGCCCGCGCCCGTTAGTTCAGAATCCACCCTCACCGTCGTCGGGGACTGGCTCGGCGACGCGCGCGAAAACGATGTCTTTGAACACGCCGGCGCCCGCGACGTTATCCGTCGGGGGGATTTCGGCAAAACCGGCGCCGCCACGATGCGCGAAGTGCTGAACCGGATCCCCGGCGTTAACGCGCCGGAAAATACCGGTACCGGCAGTCACGATCTGGCGATGAACTTTGGTATTCGCGGCCTCAATCCGCGCCTTGCCAGCCGTTCCACGGTGCTGATGGACGGTATTCCGGTTCCCTTCGCCCCCTACGGCCAGCCGCAGCTTTCTTTGGCGCCGGTCTCGCTCGGCAATATGGACGCCATCGATGTCGTGCGCGGCGGCGGCGCGGTGCGCTACGGGCCGCAGAGCGTCGGCGGCGTGGTGAACTTCGTCACCCGCGCAATCCCCGAGAATTTTGGCATTGAGGGCGGCGTTGAAGGACAGCTCAGCCCCACCTCGTCGCAAAACAATCCGAAAGAGACGCATAACTTCGCGATCGGCGGCACGGCGGAAAACGGTTTCGGCTCCGCTCTGCTCTATTCTGGCACCCGCGGCAGCGACTGGCGCGAACGCAGCGCGACGCGGATTGATGATGTGATGCTGAAAAGCAAATACGCGCCCAACGAAGTGCATACTTTTAACAGCCTGCTGCAATACTACGACGGCGAAGCCGATATGCCCGGCGGCCTCTCTCGCGCCGACTATAACGCCGACCGCTGGCAGTCGACCCGACCTTACGACCGCTTCTGGGGGCGTCGTCAGCTCGCCAGCCTCGGCTACCAGTTTCAGCCGGATGCGCAGCATAAGTTTAATATTCAGGGGTTCTATACGCACACCCTGCGCAGCGGCTACCTGGAACAGGGCAAGCGCATTACCCTCTCCCCGCGCGAATACTGGGTCCGCGGCATCGAACCGCGCTACAGCCAAAGCTTTATGATCGGCCCATCCGCCCACGAAGTCGGCGTCGGCTATCGCTACGTCAACGAATCGACCCACGAAATGCGTTACTACACCGCGACCACCAGCGGCGAGCTGCCCAGCGCCGCCAGCCCGTACGATCGCGATACCCGCTCCGGCACCGAAGCGCACGCCTGGTATATCGACGATCGTGTGGATATCGGCAACTGGACGATTACGCCAGGGATGCGCTTCGAGCACATTGCGTCTTATCAGGACAACGCTCTGCTGGGCACCCGCGAACGGGTCAGCTATAACGCCCCGCTCCCGGCGCTGAACGTTCTCTATCACCTCACCGACAGCTGGAATCTTTATGCCAATACAGAAGGTTCATTCGGCACCGTACAGTACAGCCAGATTGGCAAGGCTGTGCAAAGCGGCAATGTGGAACCGGAAAAAGCGCGCACCTGGGAAGTCGGCACCCGCTACGACGACGGCGCGCTGACCGCCGAAATGGGGCTGTTCCTGATCAACTTCAATAATCAGTACGACTCCAACCAGACCAATGACACGGTGACCGCCCGGGGTAAAACGCGTCATAGCGGCCTGGAAGCGCAAACCCGTTACTCTCTCGGCGAGCTTTCACCCGCCCTTGATAATCTCTCGCTCTACGCCAGCTATGCGTACGTCAACGCTGAAATCCGCGAAAAGGGCGATACCTACGGCAATCAGGTTCCCTTCTCGCCGAAACACAAAGGCAGCTTTGGCGTCGATTACAAGCCCGGCAGCTGGACGTTTAACCTCAACAGCGACTTCCAGTCCAGCCAGTTTGCCGATAACGCCAATACCGTTGCCGAAAGCGCCGATGGCAGCACCGGCCGTATTCCCGGCTATATGCTGTGGGGCGCTCGGGTGGCCTACGACTTTGGCCCGCAGATGGCCAATCTCAATCTCGCGCTGGGGGTGAAAAACATCTTCGATCATGAGTACTACACCCGCTCATACGACGATAACAACAAAGGGCTTTACGCCGGCCAGCCGCGCACGCTGTACCTGCAAGGGTCGATGAAGTTCTGATGAGAATGGATTGCCGGACAGCGGTATTAGCGCCCTGTCCGGAAAACGGGAGTTGATTATGTTTAGCCTTGTTCGCCTGTGTATTTTCAGCCTGCTGTTTCTGGCAGGCCCGGTATTCGCCGTCACCGTGCAGGATGAGCACGGTCGCTTTACGCTTGATAAAACGCCGCAGCGCATCGTCGTGCTTGAGCTCTCCTTCGTCGACGCGCTGGCGGCGGTCAACGTCAGCCCGATTGGCGTGGCCGATGACAACGACCCGTCGCGTATTCTGTCGGACGTACGCGCGCGCCTGAAGCCCTGGCAGTCGGTGGGCACCCGCGCTCAGCCTTCGCTGGAAGCAATCAGCGCGCTGCATCCCGACCTGATCGTTGCCGATAGCAGCCGCCATGCCGGGATCTACGCCGCCCTGCGGCAGATTGCCCCGGTACTGCTATTGAAATCGCGCAATGAAACCTGGGAAGAGAACCTGCAGTCCGCGGCGATTATCGGCAAAGTCGTGGGTCAGGACGAGGAGATGCAGCGGCGTCTGGCGCAGCACCGGCAAAAAATGGCGGCGTTTTCCCGTCAACTGCCGGCTGGCGCCAGCGTGCTGTTTGGCACCTCGCGCGAACAGCAGTTTAATCTTCATTCATCGCAAACCTATACCGGCAGCGTGCTGGCGGCCCTTGGCCTGAAGGTTCCGCTGCCGAACGGCGGCGCGCCGATGGCGGCGATAAATCTCGAACAGCTGCTGGCGCTAAATCCGCAATGGCTGCTGGTCGCCCACTACCGCGCTGAAAGCATCGTCACAAAATGGCAGCAGGACGCGCTGTGGCCAATGCTGCAGGCCGAGCAAAAACAGCAGGTCGCCGCCGTCGATAGCGACAGCTGGGCGCGGATGCGCGGGATCGTTGCCGCCGAGCGTATCGCCAGCGATATGGTGAAAATCGTCCACCACCAGGCCGTCGATATCGCACCATGAAACTCTTCCATCGCGCGCGCTTTATCTGGGGATTGCCGCTGCTGGCGCTCACCGGCCTGTTCTGGTTGAGCCTGTTCTGCTATTCGCCGATCCCGATTTCGCCGTTAAACGCGCTTCACGCCCTGCTGGCGCCAGATACGCCTGCGCTTGCGGAGGCGCTGGTGCTTAACCTGCGCCTGCCCCGCAGCCTGGTGGCGATAATGCTCGGCGCCTCGCTGGCAATGTCCGGGGCCTTATTGCAAACGCTCACCCATAACCCGCTGGCGTCGCCTTCGCTGCTGGGCATTAATAGCGGCGCGGCGCTGGCGATGGCGCTGACCAGCGCCTTCAGTCCGGCGCCGCTGGCAGGCTTTTCGCTGGCGTTGATAGCCGCCTGCGGCGGCGGACTAAGCTGGTTGCTGGTGATGACCGCCGGCGGCGGCTGGCGCCAGCAGCTGGATCGCCATCGGCTGATCCTCGCCGGTATTGCTCTTTCGGCGCTATGCATGGCTCTGAGCAGAATGACCCTGCTGCTGGCGGAAGATCGCGCCTGGGGCATTCTGACCTGGCTTGCGGGCGGCGTTTCTCACGTGCGCTGGGCCGAGTTCTGGCAGCTTTTCCCTTTTTTCGCGCTCATTGCTCCCGGCGTATTCCTGCTGGCCAACGCGCTTAATCTGCTCAACGTCGGCGATACCGCGGCCCATTCGCTGGGAGTGAATTTGCCGCGCCTGCGCCTGCTTATCAACGCGGCCGTGTTGCTGCTTACCGGCGCCAGCGTCAGCGTCGCCGGGCCGGTGGCCTTTATTGGCCTACTGGTTCCGCATCTGGCGCGCTTTTGCGCAGGTCACGATCATCGTTTTCTTCTACCCATGAGCGCGGTGTTGGGCGCCCTGCTTATGCTGCTGGCCGATATTCTCGCCAGAGCGCTGGCCTGGCCAGGTGAACTGCCGGCGGGCGCGGTGCTGGCGCTGGTCGGGGCGCCTTGTTTTGTCTGGCTGGTCAGGAGGCGGGGATGAGACGACGCATCGTTTTTTTACTGCTCGCGCTGACGCTGTTAACCCTCTTCTCGCTGCGGATGGGCGCGATCCCGCTGCCGTGGCAAGTGCTGCTCGGCGGGTGGCATGCGGGCAGCGAGTATCACTATGTCCTTATGCAATATCGCCTGCCGCGCGTCGTGCTGGCGCTGATTATTGGCGCCGCGCTGGCCGTTTCCGGGGCGCTGGTTCAGGGTGTGGTGCATAATCCGCTGGCCTCGCCGGACATTCTGGGAATTAATCACGGGGCGAGCCTGGCCTCGGTGGCCGCATTGTGGTTTTTGCCGTCCCTGCCCCTGCCGTGGTTGCCGCTGCTGGCCTTTATCGGCGGGATGGCGGCGATGACGATCGCGATCGCGCTTGCCGGGTTTTCCCGTCCAATGCGCCTGGCGCTCACCGGCATCGCGCTGTCGGCCTGCTGGGCCAGCGTGACCGATTACCTCTTACTTTCCCGGCCGCAGGAGATCAACAACGCGCTGCTGTGGCTGACCGGCAGCCTGTGGGGCAGGGACGGTTCGTTCGTCGTCATCGCCCTACCCCTGCTGGCGATTTTGCTGCCCTTAAGCTTCGCCCTCAGCCGCGATCTTGACCTACTGGCGTTAGGCCGCGACCGCGCGGGAACCCTCGGCGTCAACGTGCGCCGGCTTAACGGCTACGCGTTGACGCTGGCGGTCGCCCTCGCGTCGATCGGCGTGGCGGTTTGCGGCCCCATCGCCTTTATCAGCCTCGTGGTGCCGCATCTTGTGCGTCGCCTGTTCGGCGGTCGCCACCGCTATTTATTGCCCCTGTCCGCGCTGACGGGCGGGCTGGTTCTGCTACTCGCCGATCTGCTGGCGCGAACGCTGCATCCGCCGCTTGAGCTGCCGGCAGGCGTATTGACGGCGATTATCGGCGCGCCCTGGTTTATCTGGCTGCTTGTGAGAATGCGTTAAATGGAACTGCGAACCCAAAAGCTCACCGCCGGCTATGGCGGCAAACACGTTATCAATCATCTCGACCTGACGCTGCCCGGCGGCAAAATCACCGCGCTGCTGGGGCCAAACGGCTGCGGTAAATCAACGCTGCTGAAGTGTTTCTCCCGCCTGCTAACGCCGCTCGCCGGCGAGATCTGGCTCGGTGATGTCGCCTTAACGCGCCTCTCCGTGCGTCAGCTGGCGCGCCGACTGGCGCTGTTGCCGCAGCAGCATCACGTTCCGGAAGGCGTCAGCGTACGCGAGCTGGTCGGCTATGGCCGCAGTCCGTGGCTACCGCTATGGGGTCGGCTTACAGAGCACGATCGACAGCTGGTCGACAGCGCGCTACAGCGCACCGGCATCGCTGCGCTGGCGGAACAGCCGCTGACCGCCCTTTCCGGCGGCCAGCGGCAGCGGGCTTTTCTGGCGCTGCTGCTGGCGCAGGATACGCCGCTGGTGCTGCTCGATGAGCCAACGACCTGGCTGGATATTAATCATCAGGTGGAACTGATGACGCTGATGCGCGAGCTGCAGCGGATGGGAAAAACCGTGGTTACCGTGCTGCACGATCTCAACCAGGCCAGCCGCTACTGCGATCATCTGGTGGTGCTTGAAGGGGGGCAGGTGCGGGCTCAAGGTTCAGCGGAAACGGTGCTGACGCCGGAGATGCTGCGGGAGATCTTTCATCTGGAAGCGGAAATTCACCCGGAGCCGATGTCGCAGCGCCCGATGTGCGTGGTGAAATAACCCGGGTAAGGCGCCCTGCGCCCTACCCGAAGTTAATCAGTAGGTGTGGAAGTACTGCTGGATCACCTGCGGATTTTTCGTTTGCGTTAGCGCCGTCATCAGCAGGATGCGCGCTTTTGCCGGGTTGAGCGAATCGGATACCAGCCCCGGCTGGCCATCATCAACCGGCACGACGCCGCTGCCGGTGCGCGAGGCGCGAACCACCACGATACCGGCTTTTTCCGCTTTTTCGATCCCCGCCGCGCTGCGTACGGAGACCGATCCCGCGCCGGTGCCCGCATAGATAATGCCGTCTGCATGGTGCGCGATCGCCGCGTCATACATATATTCTGGGTCATCCTGATAGCCATAAATAATGACTACCTTCGGCAGCGCGTTAAGCTGGCGGACGTCAAAAACCGAGCGCACGGTATGAATTTTATCCACGCGCGTTTCGAACTGCGGTTTGCCGCTCACGATAACGCCCAGATAGCCCTCTTCCGGCGCCTTGAAGGTATCCAGCGTTGTGGCATTGGTCTTCGTAACGAAACGCGCGGCGCCAATGCGATCATTGAGGACCACCATCACGCCGCGGCCTTTCGCTTGCGGATCGGCCGCCACGGTCACCGCTTCCAGCAGGTTCATCGGGCCGTCGGCGCTGATGGCCGTGGCCGGACGCATCGCCGCCGTGAAGACCACCGGTTTATTGCTTTTTACCGTCAGGTTGAGGAAGTAAGGCGTCTCGTCCAGAGTATCGGTGCCGTGGGTAATCACCACGCCGTCGACATCATCGCGGGCCAGCAGCTCATTGACGCGTTTTGACAGCTTGAGAATAATGTCGCTGGTCATATTTTCGCTGCCGATATTGGCAACCTGTTCGCCGTCAACGCGGGCGACTTTGCTCATCTCAGGCACGGCATTAATCAGCGTCTGGACGCCAATCGCGCCGGCTTTGTACCCGGTAGTCTGGGTATTGCTGGCTGCCGAACCGGCAATCGTTCCTCCGGTCGCCAGGATAACGATATGCGGCAGACGCGTATCACTAAATGCAAAAGCGCTTATCGTCAGTAACGTAATTGCCAGTAATGCTCTAAAATTCATCATGACTCATCCCAAAATAGATATTAAATATATTCGCGCAGAGAGAATGCAAACGGCTTGCCAGGATTTAATATATTTTACCTGTTAAAAGTGATTAACTATCAGACAAAAAAGGATTTTTACTTCGTTCTGAGCGCTACTTTGGTGCAGGAACGCGCTAAAAACGGGCATGACATAAAAGCGAAATCAGAATCAACTTATTCAATCTATTTTGTCGTGTCGGCATCGCTATCAACGAAATAGACCAACACGATGCGGGTAATGCGATGGAGAAAACGATGCGTATCGCCTTAAAATCAGCATTGATGCTTACCTCCCGCGTCATACAAGTAATTAATCCCGAATTACACCTGCATATGCAACGCACGGCGCTGATTGCGCTGGAGCTTGCGCAGGCATCGGGCCTATCGCGCCGGCAGCAGCAAACTATCTTTTGCGCCGCGCTGCTGCACGACATTGGCGTGCTGGGGGATAAAAGGGCGTTTTCGTCGCTGAACGCCATCGATAACCTCAATGACCCACATCAGCACCGGGGAGCCGAAATGCTGGCCGGGTTAGCCACCCTGGCCCCCATCCTGCCGATTATCCGCGATCACCATTTTAGCCCAAACCACAGAGGCAGCCTCGAACAGCATATTGTCTATTTTGCCGACGTTTTTGAACGCCAGCTCCCTGGCGATAAGAGCGCGACCACCTATCAAACCGATATGAGTATTGATAACTTCCGCGCGCTTTACCAGGCGATCGACCCGCCGCTGTGTCAGACCTTGTGCCAGCTCGCAGAAAAAGAGCATTTTTGGCTGCATCTTAATCCCGGACATATTCAGCGAATGCTGGAAATCATCGGCCCCATCAACGATGTGTATATCGATATCGACGGTCTGAAAGATATCTGTCTACTTATTGCCAAAATTGTCGATACCTACAGCAGCTTTACCGCCAGCCACAGTCTGAAGGTTGGTCAAATTTCGCGCGCCCTCGCCGCTTATATGAGTCTGCCGGATCTGGAGTGCAGGAAGATTGAGATTGCCGGTTATTTGCACGATATCGGCAAAGTGTATATTCCGCTGGCAATCCTCGAGAAACAGGGTGAGCTGAACGACGAAGAGTTGCTTCAGGTTCGCGAGCATAGCTATATGACCGGCGAAATTCTTAGCACCTTCAGCGAACTCGGCGAGATAATTAACTGGGCCGCAAACCATCATGAAAAACTGGATGGCAGCGGTTATCCGCTTCATCTCAATGAGGATTACCTGCAACTACCGGATCGGATTATCGCCATCGCGGATATATTCACCGCGCTGACCGAAGACCGCCCCTATCGCCCAGGAATGCGCCGTCAGCAAGCGTTACAGCTGATAGAGAGTGATGTTATAAATGGCGCGTTGGATAAAGATGTGTATCGCATATTGCATCAGCATGCCGAAGCGCTGCACGCTATTATTACTCACACGCTGCCCCCTTAATCACCGGCTTTTTCTGGTGAAGCCGGTGCGCAACGATAAAAACAAAATAATTCATCTGCACGCAAGGAATATTCGGTGAGAATCGCCACCATGACCAACTGGGCCTACGGGATCACCGTCGCCCTGACCCTCGCCTCAGGCATCGCAATGCTGATGGCTTCAAGTGCGGATAATGCCGAACGCCGCGCCGTCGAACAACGCCAGGTGTTCGACCAGCTAAGCGAAGAAGTGGAAAGCGGCGCCTGGGAGCTTTCCGATCTCGCGCGACTTTACATCATCAAAAAAAATCAGGATGTGCTGCAGGAGTACCGGCAGCAAACTCAGGCCATCACCGCCATTGAACGCCGGCTAGTAAAGCTGAAAGACAATGGCGCAACCGCTGAAGAGCTGGCGCTGCTGCGCGAGGGGTTACAGATGGCCGATGAACTCCAGGACGAGCAGCGGACGGCGCTGGCGCAGGTTGCCAGGGGCGAGGAAAAAGAGGCGGTCAACCTGCTTTACGGCACCACCTATGAGCAGGAGCTCGAGCGGGTCCAGACGCAGCTTGACCACTTTCGCCTGATGCTCGAAGGCCGGGTGAATAAAACCATTGCCGAGGCGACGGAGAAATCGCGGATCTGGCGTACGCTCTCTGAGGTCATGGTTGGGCTCACGGCGCTGATGTTCCTGTTTGTGCTGGGCTTTATTCTTAAGCGGCGGGTGCTGTATCCCGTCGTCCGTCTGAGCGATGTCGTGCAGCGGCTGGCCTCGCAGGATTACGCGGTTGAAACGCCGCAGTTTACCCAGATTGATGAAATTGGCGATATGGCCCAAGCCATTCGCATCTTTCGCGAGAACGGGCTGGCGCGCCAGCGGCTGGAACAAGAGCGCGACGCCGATTGGGCGGTCCGCGAGCTGCTGGCGCGGATGACCCAGCGTTTACAGGGCTGCGAATCCTTCGAGGACGTGATCAAGGTTGCCGAACTGTTCGCGCCGAATATCGCCCCGGCGATCCCGGGGCGACTGTATATTCTTGATACCGATCCCTGGCAGATGCGCTGCGTGGCGCAGTGGCTTTCTCCGCCGCTTGAAGCGGACGTCTTTCATCCGGATAACTGCTGGGCCGTGCGGCGCGGGCTGAGCCATCCGCCGGTCAACGGTGAGCCGGATATCGCCTGTTATCACCTGTCGGAATCGCAGGCTAATCAGTCGCTATGCGTGCCGCTGATTGCGCAGGGAGAAGCGATTGGCCTGCTATCCTTCAGCAACGTTACTTCCGCGACTGCCCCTTCCCGCGCCTATCTTGAACTGATGGCCGAAGCGCTGGGTCTGGCGCTGGCGAATCAGCGTTTGCGCAACGCGCTGCTGGAAAAGGCGCTGTTTGATTCCTTAACCGGCCTGCGTAACCGCCACCACCTGGATGACGCTCTGCATACCCAAATGAATCTGGCGGTTCGCAACGGCACGCCGCTGAGCTGCCTGATGATCGATATAGATCACTTTAAGGCGATTAATGATAGTTACGGTCACGAGGCGGGCGACCTGGTGATCAAAAGCGTCGCCGCGATTATTCAACGCGCGGTGCGCGATATCGGCATGGCCTTCCGCTATGGCGGCGAAGAGTTCCTGGTGCTGCTGGGTGGAACCGATGAACAGTCCGCGATGGTCTGCGCGAACGATATCTATAACAGCGTGCACCTGTTGACCCTACGCTACGGCCTCGCTGAGATTGGCCAGATCGATGTCTCCATCGGCATCGCCAGCTACCCCCAGCATACGCAAAGCGACAGCCTGCTGCGCGCGGCCGATGCAGCGCTCTACCGGGCCAAAGAGCTGGGGCGGTCGAGAATTGTGAGTTTTGGGATGTTAAAGGCGGATTGAGCCTCGTTCCAGAAGGCGAAGATGCCCTATTCACCCGTGCTCATGAAAGCCGACGCGCGGGTGAATAACGCTCACATCGCGCTTAATAGCGCGTCTTCCATCAGTTGCCCCAACAGCGCCCGCGCTCCGTGAACCCCGTCGTTCCCCTGGCCGTGCGTCAGCGTAATACCGAGATTCCCCGGCGATGGCAGCAGGCTTCCCGCCACGCGCAGGTTGCCGGGCATGCCGATGCGCGTACGTACGGTAATGCCCAGTCCGGCCTGCACCGCCGCCCAGATGCCGCTCAGACTATGGCTGATAAACACCACCTGCCAGGCGATGTTGGCCCGGTCCAGACAGTCGATGGCGCGGGAACGCATCAGGCACGGGCTGTCCAGCATCACCAACGGCAACGGCTTGCCCTCCGCCAGCAGCGTGCCGATGTCCAGTTTCGGGTGCGTTATCCACTCCAGCGGACACTGAGCAATCAACTTGCCATCACGTTGTGCGCTTTCCGGCTGCCAGAGCAATGCCATATCAAGCGCGTTGTTATTAAGCGCCTCGAGCAGCGCCCGGTTGCGATCAACGCGGGCAATCATTCGCATCCCCGGATGGTGGCGCTTGAACTCGCCAAGTATTCCGGGCATAAGCGATTCGCCAAAATCTTCCTGCATACCAATACGTATTTCACCCTGTAACAGTTCGCCATTCAGGGCTCGCAGCGCTTCATCGTTCAGCGCCAGCAGACGCCGGGCATAGCCCATAATTATCTCGCCATTCTGCGTCAGCGCCAGGTGGCGGCCTCTCTTCTCCACCAGAGCGGTGCCGCACTGCTGCTCCAGCTTTTTCAGCTGAGCGCTCACCGCCGAGGTTGAACGGCAGAGGCGACCTACCGCCTGCGCAAAGCTGCCGCATTCAATACCGGTGACAAAACTGCGCAGCGCGTCGAGATCGAACGTGAGTGGGAGCTTGTTCATGATTGTCCTGATAAACGGGATGAACGGTCTAATATAATTCAATTTTCAGGATTGAAACAGCGCGCCAGAATGACGTTATTGTCAATACGGAGAGATAACGATGGCCAACCCCCTCGATCGTGAAACCCTGGCTCGCATCGCGCCGAAGCTAGCCGAGCTGAGTCAGAATGTACTTTTTAATGATATCTGGACGCGTGAACCGCTTTCTCCCCGCGAGCGCAGCCTGGTGACGCTCGGCGCGCTGACGGCGCTGGGCCGCGTTCAGCAGCTCCCCTGGCATATCCGCTTCGCCCAGCAAAATGGCCTGACCCGTGAAGAAATCGTTGAGGTTTTCACCCATCTGGCATTCTACGCCGGCTGGCCCGCGGCGGTTTCCGCCCTCGAATGCCTGCAAGAGGAGTAACGCCGATGCCTTTCACTCGTATCACTCTGCATCAGGGTTATAGCGACGCGCAAATAACGCAGATTTCCGACATTCTGCAACAGAGCCTTGAAGCAGAATTTGCCGTCCCGCCCCACGATCGCTTTCAGGTTTTCGAACGGCTGCCGGCGAACCAGCATGTGTTCGACCGCCGCTATAAAAGCGCTGGCCGCAGCGACAGTTTTATTCAGTTCCATCTTCTGGCAGGTAAGCCTCGTTCAGTGGAGCAGAAGAGGAACTTCTGCCGTACCCTGTGCCAGCGGCTGCAGACGAAACTGCATATTAGTCCGGATGATGTGATGGTGATGATGCAGTTCAATACCGCCGATGAGTGGAGTTTCAGCCACGGGCTGCTGCTCTCTGAGGAGGCGTGATGATGGTGATGCCGTATCGTTTTACCTGGCCGGGCCGACTCCCCAGGACTCTCACTGACCAACGCATTGTGCAAAACGGCGCCAGGCTTATCATTCAGGTGTAATAAAAAAACGGGAGCCGATGGGCTCCCGTTTTTGTCTAACCCAGAGACGGGATTACATGTTTGCGATGATTGCGTCGCCAAACTCTGAACATTTCAGCAGCTTAGCGCCTTCCATCAGACGTTCAAAGTCATAGGTCACGGTCTTGGCGGCGATAGCGCCTTCGGTGCCTTTAACGATCAGGTCTGCCGCTTCGAACCACTGCATGTGGCGCAGCAGTAGTTAACCAATAACATCATTACTTGTTGATTTAAATAGAAAAATAGGTATTTTTGATACGTTATTAATGTGTTTAACCTAAGCCCTAACCTATTGAAATTCATTAGTATATTTTCAGTTTTGATAACTGGCTTTGAGTTTTTCAGCTCATCTGGATAGTGAATTATTAGCCAATAATACTTACTCCCTGTGAGTCGGGTTAAATATCTCCGGTGTTATAACTCATGATTTGAAAAGAAAATAAAAAAGCCTCGGAATCCGAGGCTTGCATTGGAACAAGCAGCGCCATTATATTATTTAATTACTACCTACCATGTAATGATTGCTCTTTTCCAAACCATCTTCCCTTTTTGTTCTTCTTTTATATGCAGAATCCTTTTCATAATAAAATATAAAATAAGAGAAAACGCAATGATAGCAATATATGTCCCGATACCGAAAGATACCAGAAACACAACCAAGATCCCAAAGAGCGCTACCAGTAAAGATGTGCAGATAGATATCAAATTAATTGTCTTGCGTGCGTCTCTTGATACATAGCCTTTAATCTTAAATGCATGGCAGCTGTGGCAGTGGTCCTCATTAATTAAAACTGCACCACAAAATGGACATTTATCATCTTTTGTTGTCATTTATTTTAAATCTCAACATAATAGTAATCACTCATCCACAACCTTCCCTGGCAAGCGCAATCAACAACAGAATGTACTTTATTTTTTTGTTCTATTGTCTCAACTCCCTCAACAATCACGAAATTGCAGTATGATTTTATTTTATTTATTCTTTTAAAGAATTCGCTCTCACTCTGTATTTCCCAGAAATAATCTTTATCAATTTTTATACATTCAAAATTAAACATATCAATAATTGTTAAACTTGTTAAGCCCCTTCCAAAATCATCCAGCCATACTGGACACAATTTTGAAAGACACTTTAAGTCAACCATACAGCATTTAGTATTGAATTCATGAAAATACTCGTTAATCTCAAAAGCAATGTTTTTTTGGTTTTTTAAGTAATCACCAATATATTTATCGTTCAAAATACAATCGCTAATAAGACTGTCAACATTCAACGAAACTGGCTTGAACTTCAATTTTGATGCATCAAGCTTTTCAATTGTCAATATCTGTCTCTTAAACACATCGATTTTTTCTTTATCGCTTAGCGAACTGAAGCAAAAAAGACCTTCATTAGCATGATAATCATTAGCGTTCTTTTTTTTAACACTTTTCGTGAGAATTTCCCAAGAATGAATAGAACCATCTTTTTTGTAAGATGGTTCTAAAACAAACCTGCAGGATTCTATTTCCACACTGTTCTTTAACATAAAAAAACACCGGAACTAAGAATATTCCTAATCGTGTCATAATTATAAATGAAAGAGAAATAGTTTAAAATGATCGATCATGATCGAACAATAGGCAAAACCTATCACACGACACAAATTGATCGGTAATTCAAATCAAATGAAGTGAAAGGTAAAAATAGAAACATGATTTCATTATAAATCACAATAAAATCAATGTGTTATTAAATACTAATAATTTAGTGCCAGATATCAAACGTTAGTTGAGAAGGTGTCTGAGGTTCCGAAGAAATTTATCTGCGATGATAATGCCGATAATAAACCATCTTAAACATTTATAGGTATAACATCATAAGAAAATAAATCATTTCATCTTCAATTATTCGGCATGCAATATCCATTCTTCCCATTACGTTTAACTTCATATAGCATTTGATCAGCCTCTTTGATCCACTCGATAATTGATTCTTTATTTTCTGCACAAGAAATACCGATACTGACAGTACAGTACATATCTTTATGAGAAGGCAATGAAAGATCTTTAATTTTTTCCTGAATTATATCAACCATGGCTATAACAAGCTTGCTATTACTGTTGTTAACAATAATAGCCAACTCATCGCCACCAAATCTTGCTGGCACATCCTTCTCGCCAGCGCACTCTCGTAATATTGTTGATATACGAGATAACACCGCATCACCTACTTCATGACCATATGTATCATTAATTTTTTTAAAATTATCAACATCAATGAGCATAAGATAAGAATGAATTCTCTTTTTACGCGTCGCACGAAAAGCACTTTCCATTTTTTGCTCAAAAAATCGGCGATTTGGCAGATCTAAGCCAGGATCCATCAGCGCCTGTTTTTCCAGTAACTCCCTTCTTTTCCTCAACTTTATAGATAAGTGCCTTGAAACAACACTCAACACTATGGGATAACAGGTTGCCAACGGTAAAGAAAGCAATACCGTTCGGGTGCTGAATTCTATAGTATATCTGAAATCATTTGCTAACCAAACTATCACGAAACTAATCATCATCCACGTTAATGCTGGTTTTAAAATTTTCCATCCACCAGCAGCATAGCGATCAGCTATTTGAACGGAGATTATGAATAATGATGGAATTGGGCTAGCTTGCATTACGGCTATCCAGATACCAGCCCAGAATGAATCGAGTACCATATTCTTTTTTTCAGTACTCAGCATATCCTTCGACATCATGCTTGCCAGATAAGCAACCGATGGCCAGATGAGTGCATTCAAAATTAACAGGGCTATCGTTATTTTTTGATGTGACTGTTCCTGGAGGACTGAATATATAGGAAGAAAGCAAAGAACGACACCTATCTGACGTAAGAAATATACTCTTTTAATAAACGATGAATTTCTGTCAGATATGTATTTTTCATCTGGGAATTTTGTTAACATAGAAAGCCTATTATAAATCACTAAGAGCCGCTATCACTTTAAACCACTAAATTACAAGATAAAACCGCCCTGCATTACAAAGTTATAACATGGATGTGAAAATTACAAGATTGCACTTCAATTATTGATAAACGTATCAATAATAACATTTTGCATCCATTTTCTTGAATCTATCTGTACGTTTTAAATCTAATGAAAGGCAATACTTTAGGGTTATATCCTTAAACATGAAAACCCAACAGGATTTATCACTATTGCATTATTAATTTTGGTAGATTATTAAACAACGACACAACATCTGACCAGTAAAAATTTACTTGAACTTACTTATCGTTTACTCCAAATTATTCTGTGATGTACACAGCAATTAATGTCGTTACAGTTGCCCCCGGCAAGTGCCTCCGGGGGATTTTTTATGCTCCTCAACTTTCTAGTGCGTCAACTCGCCTAATCAAATCCTGCACCACTGTTACCAAATCGGCGATGATGGCCGTGTAATCAACATTCATCACCCTGAATTTTTCGCCATCGATCTCCTGCTCGATGCCGAGGAAAGTATACAGATCATCAGCTTTTTCAGCCTGCTGAGCGATAAAACCACGCCTCCGGCGCGTTTCGCCTTTCATATTGAACTCGCATACCCCCAGCGCATTAATGCGCCTGGAGGCCCCTTCCTGAGGTTCTGTAAACCCGTCTTTCAGACGAACGTCAGAACCGGTAGTCATGACGTCACCTTTGCCGGTGGTGATTGTGCCGCCAGGCCGAAATAGCCAGGCATCGGTTCTTCCGAAACCGTCAGAGTACAGCACGATCCGGTGCTCAGTGCCGACCTTCTCCTCCATGTACATTTGCACGTATGCGCCGTCCGGGTCGCCGTAAGCGCCTCTTCCCAACATCTGAGACCGCACAGGTGCGGCGGTGACCTGCTGGCCGACTGCGATATTGCCGGGCATTGTTGAGCCAGCGGTTAAATTGCCATCGGTAACTAACAAGCTGGCATTGCCCTGAATATTTAGTCTGTTTTGCCGGTCCTGGATAATGCGGGCGGTAAAGTCGGCGATGCTGCCGTTGAAATGAAAGTCGATGTATGGCGTGCTCATCGATAGCTCTAACGCCTGGGAATACAGCTTGCCCTTTGCCGTATTATCGAAACCACCACCGACAACCAAATCTCCGGGCAACGTCGTCTGGTTATTGGTGCCAATAACGAGGATGTCATCAAAGGTGTCTGCCGGTGATACAGTGGTCGCTCTTGAACGCTGAACCCTAAACGGTGTTCCCGAGCCAACGGCAATTGTCCCGCCTTGCCCCTGTTTTTTGAGCAGAGCCAGATCTGAGTTCTTACCGAGTATAAAACCGGCATTATCGCTGGTTATAACCTGCGAGCCGTCGAGTTTGTTTCCTCCGGTGAGTTTTGCCAGCGCGTTAAGATCCGAGGCCTTCGCCATCCCGGCTATCGCCGGCACGGTCACCTGCTTTCCTGTGATCGGGTCAGTCAGGGTGATATTGCCGCTGCCGGTCAGGGCCATCGACCAGCCCTCCACTACACTACGCCAGAATGCAAACGCGCTGGCCAGCTGGTTAGCAAACGACGAGGTGCTGGCGGTTTCAGCGGTAATAATGCCGTAACTGGCACCGGAAAATGCGGTGGTGATATTCCGGGTCAGCGTCAGTTGCGTGTCGCTGTCCACGGATTTGATCGCATACAGGTCAGCACTACCGCTGCGGTAGACCACTAGAATCGACCCGGGCAGTATCCCCAGCGCCTCCTGTGACCATTTTGTTGTCGCACCTGTCACCCGTGCCTGCGACGCGGCACCCGTGACGGTACCGACTTCATACATCGCCATAATAAAGTTCCTCCTGGATGGTTTTCCCTGGAAAAAGAAAAGGCCCCTTGCGGGGCCATATATTGTTATCAGGTTGATGAACCGCGAATTACGTTGTTATTGCGCGCGGCGAAGGCGTCGAATCTTGAGAGGATGGTTAATACCATCTGTCCGTTACGGTCCAGGTAACAGCCATATCGCAGAACAGCGTCGCCAGTACCGGCAGGGACGACAAATGACATGTTGTCTACGTTCATTGACTCTTGCGCCGTTAACAGGCGTGTTGCTCCACCTGTTTCATACATAAGCTCAATGCCTAGCTCCATACTGCCGCCACCAGACGTAGCGCCTGTGCCACGAAGAAGCATTGCATACGACAGATAGCCAGGATTCAGTCCGCCGTCAGCCCCTGGGCGTAGGACATCCCCGCTCTGAGTTTCGCGCCGCCGTCGATAGTGATGCTATCCGTCTGGAGGAGTCCACCGCGAATATTGATCACCTGGTCGAAATTCTGCCGCCGGAACCGGGCCAGCTCAAACCACTGCCATGTAGCCTTCGGCACCTTGCGCGTGCGGTGCTGAGCGATGTTGATCGCAAATGACCCGATGTCGCCCTCGATGTGGTTCGCATATACCGTCCCCTGGAACCAGCCGTCAGTCGCATAAACCGCACCGCGAACGATCACGTTGTTGAACTGCGAAGAGCCATCCTTGGCGATACGCCAGCCGCGTGACCCGTCAACAAAGTCATTCGAGCGGATCTCGTTGCCGATCTTCGCGTTCGTGATGGAACCGTCCGCGATTTTGGTTGAGGTCAGGGAACTGTTTTTGATACGTGCCGTATCGATATACAGCTCATTGCCTTCGGCAACCATCACCGGAACAGCCGTCGCATTATTACGGTTAAACAGCGAGAAGCGGTCAGCGTAGAGGATCATGTCGCTCGTTTCACCATTGCTGCCCAGCGTAATCCCCGCGCCAACATTCTTCCCGTTAACCGTCTCAACCTTCATCGACCACAGCGAACTCACCGTACCATTCACATCCGCCACGGTTTTGGCGGTGTTCTGAACGGAAGCGCTGAGATCCCCGACACTGGATGTCAGGGTCGTCTGCTGCGTTGCCAGCGCCTCCAGTGCCGTTGCATGCGTCTGCTGGGTACTGGTGATACTGGCCACCGATTTAATCGTGTTGTCCAGCGTCGTCTGGTTTTTGATGTTGGCGGCCGCCTGCGCGTCAATCTGCGACTGAAGCGAGGTATTCAGGCTGGCCTGTGTGCTCTGGCTGTCGCTTAGCCATAGTAACAGGACAGCGACTAGGTGATATATCCCGTATGAAATTCTCGGACATCTGGGACGATCATCTACACGTTGAGCAAGAGAAAACCGGAAGCAAAATCGCTATACCATTAGCTCTGCGTTGCAACGCAATCAACTGGAGCCTCCGAGATGTAATCAGTCGTTGCCGGGATTATGCAGTAAGCCCTTATTTGGTTCATTTCTTTAGAACCACCTCACAGGCTGAGCGAGGAGCACAGGTGAAACCCAGAACACTGACCATGAATTTCAGCAAGGCAAGAGACAGTGCAGATATTGACTGGGGACAAGGTACACCGGCAACTTTCCATGAACAAAGATCGCTTTCCGAGCGGTTATATAAAGCCCAAGGTATAAACACGAAAGATTTACTTGGACATAAAACTCAACAACAAACGGATAGGTACCATGATGATCGTGGGAAGGGGTGGACAACGGTGGCCTTATGAGGTTTTTCGGGAGGGGTTTTGATAACTTGTTTTGATAAAATTTTGATAACCGTTCGAAAACTAATAATAAAAACGGGAACCACCAGGTTCCCGTTCTGACATAATCTGGGGGCCAGATTACATGTTCGCGATAATCGCGTCGCCAAACTCTGAACATTTCAGCAGTTTAGCGCCTTCCATCAGACGTTCAAAGTCATAGGTCACGGTCTTGGCGGCGATAGCACCTTCCATGCCTTTGACGATCAGGTCTGCGGCTTCGAACCACTGCATGTGGCGCAGCATCATCTCAGCGGACAGGATGATGGAACCTGGGTTCACTTTATCCTGGCCGGCATATTTCGGCGCAGTACCGTGGGTCGCTTCGAACAGCGCGCACTCGTCGCCGATGTTCGCACCCGGGGCAATACCGATACCGCCAACCTGCGCCGCCAGGGCGTCAGAGATATAGTCGCCGTTCAGGTTCATACAGGCGATAACATCGTATTCCGCCGGACGCAGCAGGATCTGCTGCAGGAAGGCGTCGGCGATAACGTCTTTCACGACGATCTCTTTCCCGGTGTTCGGGTTTTTGATCTTCAGCCACGGGCCGCCGTCAATCAGCTCACCGCCGAACTCTTCGCGTGCCAGCTGGTAGCCCCAGTCTTTGAACGCGCCTTCGGTGAATTTCATGATGTTGCCTTTGTGCACCAGGGTTAGTGAATCGCGATCGTTGGTGATGGCGTATTCAATGGCGGCGCGAACCAGGCGTTTGGTACCTTCTTCAGAGCACGGCTTGATGCCGATACCGCAATGTTCCGGGAAGCGAATTTTCTTCACGCCCATTTCATCGCGCAGGAATTTGATCACTTTATCCGCTTCGGCAGAATCGGCTTTCCACTCGATACCGGCGTAGATGTCTTCGGAGTTTTCGCGGAAGATAACCATATCGGTCAGTTCAGGATGTTTAACCGGGCTCGGAGTACCCTGATAATAACGAACCGGGCGCAGGCAAACGTAGAGGTCCAGTTCCTGACGCAGGGCAACGTTCAGAGAACGGATACCGCCGCCGACTGGCGTGGTCAGAGGGCCTTTGATAGCAACACGATATTCACGAATCAGATCAAGAGTTTCGGCAGGCAGCCAGACATCCTGGCCATAAACCTGGGTCGATTTTTCACCGGTGTAAACTTCCATCCAGGAAATTTTACGCTCGCCCTTATAGGCTTTCTCGACGGCAGCATCAACCACTTTCAGCATCGCCGGAGTCACGTCAACGCCGATACCATCGCCTTCGATGAACGGGATAATCGGGTTATTAGGGACGTTCAGCTTGCCGTTTTGCAGGGTGATTTTTTGACCTTCCGCCGGAACTACTACTTTGCTTTCCATTAACCTCTCCTTCGAGCGCTTCTGGTTCTGCTCTTCCCTCTTCACGCTAGCCGGGCGTTGGCTTTATTCGCCCACTCCCGTCATCGGAATATCCCGCTAACCGGAGATTTCGCGTCCGTGTCGCCTTCCTGTAATGCGAATCGGTTTGAGCAACCTTTTTGTTAATAAGTTGTAATGAGCATGTCAATACTACCTGAATGTTTGCGTCCATGAAAGGCATTCGTAATTAGGCTATAATGCGGCAATTGATTGAGTCTGAAAATACCATGCAAAAAACTTCTTTTAGAAAACATCGCGTTGAGCGATTCAGCACGCAACAAGTCACCAGACAACGCAAAGAACGCCAGCCAAAAACTGTGATCTTGTTCAATAAACCATATGATGTATTGCCGCAATTTACCGATGAAGCCGGACGCAGCACGCTTAAAGATTTTATTCCGGTTGCCGGCGTCTACGCTGCTGGTCGGCTGGACCGCGATAGCGAAGGCCTGCTGGTGCTGACTAACGACGGCGCGCTGCAGGCGGCCCTCACCCAGCCGGGCAAGCGCACCGGAAAGATTTATTATGTCCAGGTGGAAGGCGAACCCACGGCGGACGCGCTGGCCGCCCTTCGCGACGGCGTCACGCTGAATGACGGCCCCACCCTGCCTGCGGGAGTCGAGCGGGTGGCGGAGCCAGAGTGGCTATGGCCGCGAAATCCGCCCATTCGCGAGCGCAAATCCATCCCTACCAGCTGGCTTAAAATCACCCTCTATGAAGGGCGCAACCGCCAGGTGCGGCGGATGACCGCCCACGTCGGCTTTCCGACGCTACGTCTGATTCGCTACGCGATGGGCGGCTATACGCTGGATGGCCTGGCCAACGGCGAATGGCGCAAAATTGATTAACAGTAGCCTAAGGAAAATCAATGTTTAAACCGCACGTCACCGTCGCCTGCGTGGTTCACGCGAAAGGCAAATTCCTCGTTGTTGAAGAGACGATCAACGGAAAAGCGCTGTGGAACCAGCCTGCGGGCCACCTCGAAGCCGATGAAACGCTGGTTCAGGCCGCAGAGCGCGAGCTCTGGGAAGAGACCGGCATTCGCGCCACGCCGCAGCACTTTCTTCGCCTGCATCAGTGGATAGCCCCGGATCGCACCCCATTTTTGCGCTTCCTCTTTACTATCGAGCTTAACGATACGTGCGCCACCGAGCCCCATGATAGCGATATCGATCGCTGCCTGTGGCTTAGCGCTGAGGAAATTCTTAACGCGACAAACCTGCGTTCTCAACTGGTTGCTGAGAGCATTCGCAGCTATCAGCAGGATCCGCGCTACCCGCTGTCGCTCATCGGTGAATTTAACTGGCCGTTTACAGGGGGTGCCTCAACCGAGGACGCGTGCTAGAATACGCCGCCTCGAAGTTCAATGTAGTGAGTATTCCAATGTCAGAAAGCCAGAAAAAAGTGATCGTCGGCATGTCCGGCGGGGTTGATTCCTCAGTTTCCGCCTACCTGCTGCTCCAGCAAGGGTATAAGGTGGAAGGCCTGTTCATGAAGAACTGGGAAGAAGACGACGGCGAGGAATACTGCACCGCAGCGGCGGATCTTGCCGACGCGCAGGCCGTTTGCGATAAGCTGGGAATTGAACTTCATACCGTTAACTTTGCCGCAGAATACTGGGACAACGTATTCGAACTGTTCCTTGAAGAATACAAAGCCGGACGCACGCCGAACCCGGATATTCTGTGTAACAAAGAAATTAAATTTAAAGCTTTCCTCGAATTTGCCGCAGAAGACCTCGGCGCCGACTACATCGCTACCGGACACTACGTGCGCCGCGCCGACGTTAACGGCAAGAGCCAGCTGCTGCGCGGCCTCGACGGTAACAAAGACCAGAGCTACTTCCTTTATACCCTAAGCCACGAACAGATCGCGCAAAGCCTGTTCCCGGTGGGGGAGCTGGAAAAGCCGCAGGTGCGTAAAATCGCCGAAGAGCTGGATCTCATTACCGCGAAGAAAAAAGACTCGACCGGTATCTGTTTTATCGGCGAACGCAAATTCCGTGAGTTCCTTGGCCGCTACCTGCCCGCTCAGCCGGGAAAAATTATCAGCGTTGACGGCGACGAAGTTGGCGAGCATCAGGGCCTGATGTACCACACCCTTGGGCAGCGTAAAGGCCTCGGCATCGGCGGTATCAAAGACGGCGGCGAAGACCCGTGGTACGTGGTCGACAAAGACGTCGAAAACAATATTCTGGTTGTCGCCCAGGGCCACGACCATCCGCGTCTGATGTCCGTTGGGCTGATTGCCCAACAGCTGCACTGGGTCGATCGCGAGCCGGTTACGGGCACGCTGCGCTGCACGGTGAAAACCCGCTACCGTCAGACCGATATCCCCTGCAGCGTTAAAGCGCTGGATGACGACCGCATTGAAGTCATCTTTGATGAGCCGGTTGCCGCCGTGACGCCGGGCCAGTCTGCGGTCTTCTACCGCGGCGAAGTCTGCCTCGGCGGCGGGATTATCGAACAGCGCTTGCCGCTGCCGGCTTGACAGACATTTCAGCCGCTGAATGCGCCGCTCGGGCATTTGGCGGTTTATAAGGAGAATGTGTGGCGAAGAATTATTATGACATTACGCTGGCGCTGGCCGGCGTTTGCCAGGCCGCGCGTCTGGTTCAGGAACTGGCGCACCAGGGGCACTGCGATAGCGATGCTCTGCATGTGTCGCTGAACAGCATCATCGACCTCGATCCGGATTCAACGCTGGCGGTGTTCGGTGGTAGCGAAGCCAATCTTCGCCTCGGGCTGGAGACCCTTATTGGCGTGCTGAATACCAGCAGCCGCCAGGGGCTGAACGCCGAACTTACCCGCTATACTTTAAGCCTGATGGTGCTGGAGCGTAAGCTTGCCGCCAGCAAGGGAGCCATGGATACACTCGGCAACCGTATCGGTGGCCTGCGCCGTCAGCTTGAACATTTCGATCTGCAATCCGAGACGCTGCTCAGCGCGATGGCCGGCATCTATGTTGATGTCATTAGCCCGCTGGGCCCGCGGATTCAGGTGACCGGCTCTCCCGCCGTGCTGCAAAGCCCTCAGGTTCAGGCGAAGGTTCGCTCTGCCCTGCTGGCCGGAATTCGCTCCGCGGTGCTCTGGCACCAGGTCGGCGGCGGGCGCCTGCAGCTGATGTTTTCTCGTCATCGTCTGGTTAACCAGGCAAAACAAATTCTTGCTCATTTAACCCCGGAGTTGTGATCTATGGAATTATCCTCACTGACCGCCGTTTCCCCAGTCGACGGCCGCTACGGCGACAAAGTCAGCGCGCTGCGCGGTATCTTCAGCGAATTCGGTTTGCTGAAATTCCGCGTTCAGGTAGAAGTGCGTTGGTTGCAAAAACTGGCCGCGCACGCAGCGATCAAGGAAGTTCCTGCTTTTGCTGCCGACGCAAACGGTTACCTTGATAAAATCGTCGCTGATTTCAGCGTGGAAGATGCAGAGCGCATCAAAACCATCGAGCGCACCACCAACCACGACGTCAAAGCGGTTGAGTATTTCCTTAAGGAAAAAGTCGCCGATGTCGCTGAACTGCACGCGGTCTCCGAGTTTATCCACTTTGCCTGCACCTCCGAGGACATCAACAATCTGTCCCACGCGCTGATGCTGAAAACCGCTCGCGACGAAGTGATCCTGCCCTACTGGCGCAAGCTGATCGACGCGGTGAAAGACCTGGCGGTGCAATATCGCGATATCCCGCTGCTTTCCCGCACTCACGGCCAGCCGGCCACGCCGTCGACCATGGGGAAAGAGATGGCGAACGTCGCTTACCGTATGGAGCGCCAGTATCGTCAGCTGAATCAGATTGAAATCCTTGGCAAAATCAACGGCGCGGTGGGTAACTATAACGCCCACATCGCCGCCTACCCGGAAGTCGACTGGCACCAGTTCAGCGAAGAGTTCGTCACCTCGCTGGGTATCCAGTGGAACCCGTACACTACCCAGATTGAACCCCACGACTATATTGCCGAATTGTTCGACTGCGTCGCGCGCTTTAACACCATCCTGATTGATTTCGATCGTGACGTCTGGGGCTATATCGCGCTCAACCATTTCAAGCAGAAGACGATTGCCGGCGAAATCGGCTCTTCCACCATGCCGCATAAAGTGAACCCGATCGACTTCGAGAACTCCGAAGGCAACCTCGGTCTGGCCAACGCGGTGATGCAGCATCTGGCGAGCAAACTGCCGGTTTCCCGCTGGCAGCGCGACCTGACCGACTCCACCGTCCTGCGTAACCTCGGCGTCGGCATTGGCTATGCGCTGATCGCGTATCAATCCACTCTGAAAGGCGTGAGCAAGCTGGAGCTGAATCAGGACCGTCTGCTGGATGAACTGGACCACAACTGGGAAGTACTGGCCGAGCCGATCCAGACCGTTATGCGCCGCTACGGCATCGAGAAGCCTTACGAGAAGCTGAAAGAGCTGACCCGCGGCAAGCGCGTGGACGCCGAAGGCATGCAGCAGTTCATCGACAGCCTGGCGCTGCCGGAAGCGGAAAAAGTTCGCCTGAAGGCCATGACGCCGGCCAACTATATCGGCCGCGCGACCACCATGGTTGACGAACTGAAGTAAACCTTTCCACCCTCTTTCCGCTCTGGGAAGAGGGTTTCCCTGCCCCCGCGATCGTTAAATCCAGACGTCGTTCACCGCGGTCCGATCTCCGCCCTCATGCCCGGTATTCAGGACGCCGCGCGGCTCGATCAGCATAAGTTTGGTTTCGGTTTCCGCCGAGGTTTTATGCTCAACGCCCCGAGGCACCACGATCATTTCGCCGGCCTGGAGCAACAGATGCTTATCGCGAAAATCCAGACGCAGCACGCCCTCCAGCACAATCAGAGTTTCATCCGTTTCCGGATGGCTATGCCAGATAAAGTCGCCGAAGATCCTGACCACCTTGAACTGATAATCATTCATTTCGGCCACCACCTTCGGCTGCCATTGCTCGGTAAAGAGAGTGAATTTCTGCGCAATATTAATCGATTGATACATGAGCTGACTCCTTGTGATAAAGGCTGTCAGCATAGATAACTCCCCACCGCAGAGATTGAACGATTGTGCAACTCGCGGCGCGTCAGGGGCGGACAAACTTCAGCCAGCGGCCGGGAGAGAGGCCAAAGCGGCTGATGAACTGGCGCGTCATATGGCTTTGATCGGCAAAGCCCGCGTGGGCTGCGATATCCGCCAGATTATCCCCTGCCAGCATCCGCTGGCGGCAAAATTCGAGGCGCCTCATCATCACATAACGCCAGGGGCTGGCGCCAAACAGCGCCCTGAAATCGCGGCTCAGGCTCCAGCGGTCTCTGCCGCTGACGTTCGCCAGAGTGTCGAGGGTGATGTTCTGCGCAAAACAGGCGTGGATATACTCCCGGGCCCTTTCCGCCGCGGGGTAATCGAAGGCCCGGCGTCGAAAGCGCTGGCCGCCGACGGCGGCCAGGGTCTGCGCCAGATCGTACAGCGCGTCCTCCTCCTCCAGAGGCGCGAAGTGGGCATTGACGTCTTTCAGCAACGGCAGCGCGGCGTGCAGCAAGCGCGGATCGCTGGATATTCCCCCGGGGATAAAGGGCAACGGCCTACCGCCAAGGATCTTTTGAATCAGCGCGGGCTCAATGTACACCATCCGGTAGCGAAACCCCTCCTCGGTCCCTGCCTCGCCGTCATGGACTTCATCGGGGTGCAAAACCATCGTCCCACCGGGGAGGCTGTGCTGGAGGCCGCCGCGATAGTGAAAGCGCTGCACGCCGGAGAGCGTCTGGCCAATGGCGTAAGTATCATGCCGGTGAGGCTCATAACCGTGGCCGCCGAAAAAGGCTTCGATACGCTCAATATGCGCGGGCGACTGGGCCAGGCGGACCCAATCCGCACGTTTCTGTTGTGGCATGTGATTTACGCTCCCGCGCGCCATTAAAAACAACATCCGCTATATTACACAAAAAATTAACATCGCCGCTCGTTCTCCGCTACCCTTCACCACCGTTATGGTTGGTCATCACGCCCCGAGTCATCAACCAGAACAGCAGCGCCAGCAGACTGACCGATGCCCCCAGCAGGCAAACGCCCTGCCATCCCGCGCGCGCATATACCGCGGTCGTACTGACCGCCCCCAAACCGCTGCCAAGCGCATAAAACAGCATATACAGACCGACCAGCCTGCTGTGCGCTTCGGGTCGGGTACGGAAAATCATGCTTTGACTGGTGACATGCAGCGCCTGACCGCCGAGATCCAGCAGCACAATGCCAGCCAACAGCGCCGCTGGCGACCATGCCATCAGCGATAATGGCCACCAGGCCACCAGCAACATGACCAGGGCCACGGCGCTGGTGCGCTGCCCGTATCCGCGATCGGCCCATTTACCGGCTCGCCCCGCCGCCAGGGCGCCGATAGCCCCCACCAGGCCCAGGGCGCCGATCTCCGTATGCGAAAAGCCGAAGGGCGGAGCGCTCAAGGGCAAAACCAGCGCGCTCCAGAAGATATTGAAGGCGGCAAACATCAGTAACGCCAGCACGCCGCGCACCTGAAGCACTTTTTCCTGACGCAGCAGAGTCAGCATCGATGCCAACAGGCGCGGGTAGCACAGGGGGGTCGACGCTACCGCTAACACCGGCAGCCGACGCCACAGCGGCAGCGCAATGCCCAGCATCAGTAAAGCGGCAAAGATGTATACCCCGCGCCAGCCGAAGAGATCGCTTACGCCCCCTGAAAATACCCGCGCCAGCAGCAGCCCGATAAAGACTCCGCTCTGCGCGGCGCCCACCACGCGTCCCTGTTCATGGGGCGAAGCGGCGCTGGCGGCATAGACGATCAACCCCTGGGTCATCGCGGTACCCAGCAGGCCAACGGCAAGCATGCCGCCCAACAGCATCACGGTGGTGGACGCCAGACTCACCGCCGTCAGCGCAGCGATCAACAGAAAAACCTGCGTCGCTATCAGGCGGCGGCGATTGACTCTGTCGCCCAGCGGTACCAGCAAGAGCAACGCCATCGCGCAGCCAATCTGAGTCGCCGCAATCACCCCGCCAATCGCGGCGTCGCTGATGGCGAAATCTCGCGCCAGCGCGTCGAGCAGCGGTTGTGCGTAATAAACGTTCGCCACACTCAACCCGCTGGCGAGAGCAAACAGCCACACCAGGCTACGCGGCATAACCGTTTCCGGGTCTATTAGCGATGGGGATAACATTGACGCTTTCATGATTCCAGCCTTAATAATCTAGTTTCTAAATAAAACCAGTTGTAGGCTAGAACAGGGAGTTTTAAAATGCAACTAGTTTACCCAACCGTTTGGAGAGCCCATGCCTGCGCGTGAAAAAATGAAAAACGAAACCTGCCCCGTCGCCCGAAGCGTGGATATTATCGGCGATCGCTGGTCCTTGTTGATTGTGCGCGACGCCTTCGATGGTATGCGCCGCTTTAGCGATTTCCAGCGAAGCCTCGGTATGGCGCGTAATATTCTCTCTGACCGTCTGCACAAACTGGTAAATTCAGGTATCCTCACGACGCAAGCCGCCTCGGACGGCACGGCTTATCAGGAATACGTACTGACGGCAAAGGGGGAGCGTTTGTTCCCTGTGGTGGTTGCGCTACGCCAGTGGGGAGAGCAGCATCTTTTTGCCCCTGACGAACCCCATTCCGTCCTGATCGATAAACGTACGCTGCGCCCGGTTCCCATGATGTCGCCCGCGGCCGAAGACGGACTCGTCCTGACGCCTCACGAGACTGAGGTACAAAAAATCAAATAAAATTCTTTATTTAACAGCTGTTTATGTTAAAGGTGTATAATAAGCGCTAAACTATTCAAATCATAAATAAAATGGAGAACGGGCATGCGCGTACTCGTGGTTGAGGATAACGCTCTCCTGCGCCATCACCTGAAAGTTCAGTTGCAGGAGCTGGGACATCAGGTCGATGCGGCGGAAGACGCAAAGGAAGCGGATTACTATCTGGGTGAACATGTTCCGGACATCGCCATCGTCGACCTTGGCCTGCCGGATGAAGACGGCCTTTCGCTGATTCGTCGCTGGCGCAGCCACGACGTGTCGGTGCCGGTGCTGGTGCTGACCGCGCGCGAAGGCTGGCAGGATAAAGTCGAGGTGCTGAGCGCCGGCGCGGATGATTACGTCACTAAGCCGTTCCATATCGAAGAGGTCGCGGCCCGCATGCAGGCGCTGCTGCGGCGTAACAGCGGCCTGGCGTCACAGGTCATCTCCATACCGCCTTTCCAGGTGGATTTATCACGTCGCGAGCTGTCGGTCAACGACCAGCCCATCAAGCTGACGGCATTTGAATACACCATTATGGAAACCCTGATCCGCAACCGGGGCAAAGTGGTCAGCAAAGATTCGCTGATGCTGCAGCTCTATCCCGACGCCGAGCTGCGCGAAAGCCATACTATCGATGTGCTGATGGGACGACTGCGCAAAAAAATACAGGCTGAGTATCCGCAGGATGTGATTACCACCGTGCGCGGCCAGGGCTATCTGTTCGAACTGCGCGGATGAAAGGGCTACTGCGGCATATTCTGCCGCTGTCGTTGCGCGTCCGCTTTCTGCTGGCAACGGCCGCCGTGGTGCTGGTGCTATCGCTTTCCTATGGCATGGTCGCGCTGGTGGGATATAGCGTTAGCTTCGATAAAACCACCTTCCGCCTGCTGCGCGGCGAGAGCAACCTGTTCTATATGCTGGCGAAGTGGGAAAACAACACTATCGAAGTTGATATTCCCGATAACCTCAATATGCAGAGCCCCACGGTAACGCTGATTTACGACGCACACGGCCAGCTGTTGTGGGCGCAGCGCGATGTTCCGTGGCTCGTCAAGCGTATTCAACCTGACTGGCTCAAAAATAACGGCTTTCATGAGATTGAGGCCGACGTAGACAGCAGCAGTATGCTGCAGCACAACAATCATGAGATTCAGCAACAGCTGGACGCCATCCGGGAAGAGGACGACGGCTCCGAGATGACCCACTCGGTGGCGATCAACATCTATCCGGCCACCAGCACCATGCCGCAGCTCAGTATCGTGGTTGTCGACACCATTCCGGTGGAGCTGAAGCGCTCCTATATGGTGTGGAGCTGGTTTATTTACGTCCTGGCAGCCAACCTGCTGCTGGTGATCCCGCTATTGTGGGTCGCGGCGTGGTGGAGCCTGCGCCCTATCGAATCGCTGGCCAAAGAGGTGCGCGAACTGGAGGAGCATCACCGCGAGATGCTCAACCCGAACACCACCCGGGAGCTTACGCGGCTGGTCAGCAATCTCAACCGCCTGCTGAAAAGCGAACGCGAACGCTATGATAAATACCGCACGACGCTGACCGACCTCACCCACAGCCTGAAAACCCCTCTCGCGGTGATGCAGAGCACGCTGCGTTCCATGCGCGGCGAGAAGCTGAGCGTCAACGAAGCAGAACCGGTGATGCTGGAGCAGATTAGCCGCATCTCGCAGCAGATTGGCTACTATCTGCATCGCGCCAGCATGCGCAGCGGCGGTTCGCTGCTCAGCCGCGAACTGCACCCCATCGCTCCGCTGCTCGACAGCCTGACCTCGGCGCTGAACAAAGTCTATCAGCGCAAAGGCGTGAACATTACCCTGGATATCTCGCCGGAAATTAGCTTTGTCGGCGAAAAGAACGATTTTATGGAAGTCATGGGCAACGTTCTCGATAACGCCTGCAAATATTGCCTGGAGTTTGTGGAAGTCTCCGTTCGTCAGACCAACGACAATCATCTGCATATTCTGGTTGAAGATGATGGCCCGGGGATCCCGGCAACAATGCGCAGCGCGGTGTTCGATCGCGGCCAGCGCGCCGATACGCTGCGCCCCGGGCAGGGCGTGGGTCTCTCGGTTGCCCGCGATATCGTTGCCCAGTACGACGGCCGTATCCTGGCCGAGGACAGCCTTCTCGGCGGCGCCTGCATGGAAGTGATTTTTGGCCGTCAGACCCTCGAAGATAAAGAGAGCTAAAACAGTCGGTTTTTTAACGGCGCCTGCATCATGCTGGTGCCGCATCCGTTATAATCCCTATCAGACACCTGCTGTGGAATATAAATATGGATTATCAATTAACGCTTAACTGGCCCGACTTTATCGAACGCTACTGGCAAAAACGCCCTGTAGTGCTAAAACGGGGCTTTGCTAATTTCGTCGATCCGTTAAGCCCGGACGAGCTGGCCGGACTGGCGATGGAGAGCGAAGTCGATAGCCGCCTGGTCAGTCATCAGGACGGTAAATGGCAGGTTAGCCACGGCCCCTTCGAGAGCTACGATCACCTGAGCGAGAATAACTGGTCGCTGCTGGTACAGGCGGTTAATAACTGGCACCAGCCAACGGCGGCGCTGATGCATCCGTTCCGCGCTCTGCCCGACTGGCGCATCGACGATCTGATGATCTCGTTTTCCGTCCCGGGCGGCGGCGTCGGTCCGCATCTCGACCAGTACGATGTGTTCATCATTCAGGGGACCGGCCGCCGCCGCTGGCGCGTGGGCGAAAAAGTGCCGATGAAACAGCACTGTCCGCATCCTGACCTGCTGCAGGTCGATCCGTTTGAAGCCATTATTGATGAAGAGATGGAGCCGGGCGATATTCTGTATATTCCGCCGGGATTCCCGCATGAAGGCTACTCGCTGGAAAATTCGCTTAACTATTCGGTCGGCTATCGCGCGCCAAATGCCCGTGAGCTGTTCAGCGGCTTTGCCGATTACGTTTTGCAGCGCGAACTGGGCAGCCAGCGCTACGCCGATCCGGACGTACCGTCTCGCGACCATCCTGCCGACATTTTGCCGGTTGAACTGGATCGTCTGCGCGAGATGATGCTGGGGCTGATTAACCAGCCGGAGCACTTTAAGCAGTGGTTTGGCGAGTTTATCACCCAGTCCCGCCACGAACTGGATGTCGCGCCGCCGGAGCCGCCATATCAGCCGGATGAAATTTACGATGCGCTGCAGCAGGGGGACAAGCTGTCGCGGCTCGGCGGTCTGCGCGTGCTGCGGATTGATGGCGAGGTATTCGTCAACGGCGAGAAAATCAACTCACCGCACCGGCCGGCGCTGGATGCCCTGGCGACTCATCTGACGCTAAACGCAGAGCATCTCGGCGATGCGCTGGAAGATCCCTCCTTCCTCGCCCTGCTGGCCGCGCTAGTCAACAGCGGCTACTGGTTCTTTGAGGACTGAGCCATCTGTTTGCCCGGTGGCGGCTGGCGCCTCACCGGGCCTACGGGATGTGCCGTGGATTAACCTTCCGCGCCATCTGTTTCGCCCGGTGGCGGCTGACGCCTTACCGGGCCTACGGGGTTGTGCCGTGGATTAACCTTCCGCGCCGTCTGTTTCGCCCGGTGGCGGCTGACGCCTTACCGGGCCTACGGGGTTGTGCCGTGGATTAACCTTCCGCGCCGTCTGTTTCGCCCGGTGGCGGCTGATGATTTAACGAACTGGTGGGATAGATGACCGGGTCGGTAGGCCGGGTAAGGCGCCAGCCGCCACCCGGCGTTTTATCTACGCTCGCCGGCGTCAAAATCGGCAACATTCCCAGCCCAATCCGGGGGATACAACCCCGCGCGAACATCGCGGTGAAACGTTGAATACGGCCAGTCAATAACGTTCTTCACGTAGCCATGTTTCACCGGGTTAATATAAACGTAATCCACATGCCGACGATAATCATCTTCGTTACGGATCGCATGTTCCCAAAAACGCGGCTGCCAGACCTGGCGTATCGCCAAATCGCGGGAGAACGTTTTTTTAATATCCCGCCAGCGTCCCGAATAATCGCTATCCCCCTCCGGCAACGTCCAGATACAGTGCATATGTTCGGGTAAAATAACCCACGCCTGAATCAGAAAAGGCTTTTTGCGTTTAGTGAAGATCGTCGCAGCGCGGAGTCGCTCAATATGACGAATAAGAAGATCGCTTTGTCTATTTTGTAGATTAACAGTGAAGAACCAGGTGCCGCCGGGAATAACGCTGCGGCGATAATTCGACATCAGAGGCTCCCTCCTCTTCGCCTAATACGGACCTTTTAGAACACAACCCCGACTATTTCGCCCGGTGGCGGCTGGCGCCTCACCGGGCCTATGGGATGGCATTCTACATTTGCCTACCGCACCGTCAGTTTCACCACCTCACCGGGCCGTAGCTTATAGAACCTTTATGCGCCGCGTTTCGCCGTCAGCTCGGCAATGCGTACAATCACCTGCACCGCCTTCTCCATGCCTTCAAGCGTCACAAACTCATGCTTCCCGTGGTAGTTATAGCCGCCGGTAAACAGGTTCGGGCACGGCAGGCCCATAAACGAGAGCTGCGCGCCGTCGGTACCGCCGCGAATCGGCTTTAACTGCGGTTCAATATCGCAATCTACCATCGCCTGGCGGGCGATATCGACCACGTGCGGGTGCGCCATCACCTTCTCATGCATATTGTAATAGCTGTCCTCAATGACCAGCTCGATATAGCAATCCGGATGAAGCCCCTTGCCGACCTTTTTGGCGATCTCCATCATCTTGCGCTTGCGGGCCTCAAACTGCTTCCGGTCAAAATCGCGGATGATGTAGTGCATATCTGCCCGATCGACGGTGCCTTTGATGCTGGCCAGATGGTAGAAACCCTCGTAGCCTTCGGTGGTCTCGGGCGCTTCGTCCGCTGGCACCTCGGCATGAATGCGCGCCGCCAGCGATAGGGCGTTCACCATCACCCCTTTCGCCGTGCCGGGATGAACGTTATTACCCACGATCTTAATCGTCACCGAGGCGGCGTTAAAGTTCTCGAACTCCAGTTCACCCACGCCGCCGCCGTCGACGGTGTAAGCCCAGCGCGCATCGAATGCCGCGACATCAAAATGCTTCGCCCCTTTACCCACCTCTTCATCCGGCGTAAAGGCGACGCGGATATCGCCGTGGGGAATATTCTTCGCTTTTAGCGTCGCCAGCGCGGTCATGATCTCCGCGATGCCCGCTTTGTCATCCGCGCCGAGCAGCGTTTTGCCATCGGTGGTAATCAGCGTCTGCCCGAGCAGCTGGTGCAGTACCGGGAACATCACCGGGGAGAGAACCTCGTCGCCAATACCGAGAGCGATATCACCGCCGCGGTAGTTTTCGACGATCTGCGGATTAACATTCTTACCGCTGAAGTCAGGCGACGTATCGACATGGGAAATAAAACCAACGGCCGGAATATCACCCTCAACGTTAGCCGGCAGGGTGCCCATGACCGTCCCTTTCTCACTCAGCGTCACGTTCACCAGTCCCATTTCTTGCAGCTGCGCCTGAAGCAGACGTAACAGCTTCCACTGACCTTCCGTGCTCGGTACCTGACGCACGCCAGGCTTCGACTGCGTGTCTAAAGAAACGTACTGCAAAAAACGCTCAAGCAATTTATCCATGTAGCCACCCTCTTCTTTTGTGACAACATTATTGATAAGCCGGAAAAGACAAATATTGCGTCAGGTCATTTTTAGCCCGGCAAATGAGAATTTAATCCATTTCGCACGATAATGTTGTAAAGGTAGCTCATCATGGCGCATCAATCATTGGCGATTACAATCGTTTGCCGTAGAATGCTCGGCCTTATTATTTTATGTGTCAAACCAAAGGTGGTTAACCACAAACCCCGCATCGGTAAGCTTTCCGCTGCGCCTACATGGGACAGAGTCAAAAATTGAATACACAACCGCGTTCGCGTTCTCCGCTGGTTCAGCTGGCGGGAATTCGCAAAAGCTTTGATGGTAAAACGGTAATATCCGACCTCAATCTGACCATCAACAACGGTGAGTTTCTCACCCTGCTTGGCCCCTCCGGCTGCGGTAAAACAACCGTTCTTCGTCTTATCGCCGGCCTGGAAAGCGTCGATAGCGGCCGAATCCATCTCGAAGATCACGATATCACCCATATCCCGGCGGAAAACCGCCACGTTAACACCGTCTTTCAAAGCTATGCGCTGTTTCCGCACATGACGGTGTTTGAAAACGTCGCCTTTGGCCTGCGTATGCAGAAAACCCCGGCCGCGGAAATTACCCCCCGCGTCCACGACGCCCTGCGTATGGTGCAGCTTGACGCGTTTGCCCAGCGTAAACCGCATCAGCTCTCCGGCGGCCAGCAGCAGCGCGTCGCCATCGCCCGCGCGGTAGTCAACAAACCGCGCCTGCTGCTGCTTGATGAATCTCTCTCCGCACTTGATTATAAACTGCGCAAGCAGATGCAGAATGAGCTGAAGGCGCTTCAGCGTAAGCTCGGCATCACCTTCGTCTTCGTGACCCACGATCAGGAGGAGGCGCTGACCATGTCCGACCGCATCGTGGTCATGCGCGAGGGTAAAATTGAGCAGGACGGCACGCCGCGCGAGATCTACGAAGAGCCAAAAAACCTGTTTGTCGCCAGCTTTATCGGCGAAATCAACATCTTCGATGCCACAGTCATCGAGCGGATCGACGAGCAGCGGGTGCGCGCCAGCGTCGAAGGCCGCGAATGCAATATTTACGTCAGCTTCGCCGTTGAAAAAGGCCAGCGGCTTAACGTTCTGCTGCGTCCGGAAGATCTGCGCGTAGATGAGATCCACCACAGTAACGATGCCGATGGCTTGATAGGCTATATCCGCGAACGCAACTATAAAGGCATGACGCTGGAATCGGTGGTTGAACTGGAAAACGGCAAAATGGTCATGGTCAGCGAATTCTTTAATGAAGACGATCCTGATTTTGACCACTCTCTCGACCAGAAAATGGCCATTAACTGGGTAGAAAGCTGGGAGGTTGTGCTGGCCGATGAAGAACACAAGTAAATTCCAGAATGTGGTGATCGCCACCATCGTGGGCTGGCTTGTGCTGTTCGTCTTTTTGCCCAACCTGATGATCATCGCTACCAGCTTCCTGACCCGCGACGATACCAACTTCGTTAAGCTGGTCTTTACGCTGGATAACTACGCGCGCCTGCTCGACCCGCTCTACTACGACGTGCTGTTGCATTCGTTGAATATGGCGCTGCTGGCGACGCTGGCCTGCCTGGCGCTCGGCTACCCTTTCGCCTGGTTCCTGGCAAGGCTGCCGGAAAAGGTGCGCCCGCTGATGCTGTTTCTGCTGATCGTGCCGTTCTGGACCAACTCGCTGATTCGTATCTACGGGCTGAAGATTTTCCTCAGCACCAAGGGCTACCTCAACGAATTTTTGCTGTGGCTGGGGGTCATCGATACGCCGCTGCGCATCATGTACACCCCCTCGGCGGTCATTATCGGCCTGGTCTATATTCTGCTGCCGTTTATGGTGATGCCGCTCTACTCCAGCATCGAGAAGCTCGACCGCCCGCTGCTGGAAGCGGCGAGAGATCTTGGCGCCAGTAAGCTGCAAACCTTTATCCGCATCATCATTCCACTGACCATGCCGGGCATTATCGCCGGCTGCCTGCTGGTGATGCTTCCGGCGATGGGGCTGTTCTACGTTTCCGACCTGATGGGCGGCGCGAAGAACCTGCTGATCGGCAACGTGATAAAGAGCCAGTTCCTCAACATTCGCGACTGGCCGTTCGGCGCGGCGACCAGCATCACGCTGACGCTGGTGATGGGCCTGATGCTGCTGATTTACTGGCGCGCGGCGCGCTTACTGAATAAAAAGGTGGAGCTGGAATGATTGGTCGACTGCTGCGCGGCGGCTTTATGACCGCCATTTACGCGTATCTCTACATCCCCATTATTATTCTGATCGTGAATTCGTTTAACAGTTCGCGCTTTGGCATCAACTGGCAGGGTTTCACCACCAACTGGTATAGCCTGCTGATGAATAACGACAGCCTGCTGCAGGCGGCGCAGCACTCGCTGACCATGGCGGTGCTGTCGGCCACCTTCGCCACCCTTATCGGCTCGTTGACCGCCGTAGCGCTCTACCGCTATCGCTTTCGCGGCAAGCCATTCGTCAGCGGGATGCTGTTCGTGGTGATGATGTCGCCGGATATCGTGATGGCGATTTCGCTGCTGGTGCTGTTTATGCTGATCGGCATTCAGCTGGGATTCTGGTCGCTGCTGTTTTCGCATATCACTTTCTGCCTCCCCTTCGTGGTGGTCACGGTGTTTTCGCGCCTGAAAGGCTTCGATGTACGCATGCTGGAAGCCGCAAAAGATCTCGGCGCCAGCGAACTGACCATTCTGCGAAAAATCATTTTGCCGCTGGCGCTGCCCGCGGTGGCCGCGGGGTGGCTGCTGAGCTTTACCCTGTCGATGGATGATGTGGTGGTTTCTTCGTTCGTCACCGGGCCGGGTTATGAGATCCTGCCGCTGAAGATTTATTCGATGGTTAAAGTGGGGGTATCGCCAGAGGTTAACGCGCTGGCGACCATTCTGTTGGTTCTGTCGCTGGTGATGGTTATTGCCAGCCAGTTAATTGCACGTGATAAAACTCAGGGGACGTTAAAATGAAAAAATGGTCACGCCACCTGCTCGCTGCGGGCGCTCTGGCAGTCGGGATGAGCGCCGCACATGCGGACGATAGCAAAACGCTCTATTTCTACAACTGGACCGAGTATGTCCCGCCGGGACTGCTGGAGCAGTTCACCAAAGAGACCGGCATCAAGGTTATCTATTCGACCTACGAATCGAATGAAACCATGTACGCCAAGCTCAAAACCTATAAAGACGGCGCCTACGACCTGGTGGTGCCGTCCACCTACTTCGTCGACAAAATGCGCAAAGAGGGCATGCTGCAGAAGATCGATAAGAGCAAGCTGAGCAACTTCGGCAACCTCGATCCTGAAATGCTCAACAAACCCTTCGACCCGAACAACGACTACTCGATTCCGTACATCTGGGGCGCGACGGCCATTGGCATCAACAGCGACGAGATCGATCCCAAAACCGTCACCAGCTGGGCGGATCTGTGGAAGCCAGAGTATAAGAGCAGCCTGCTGCTCACCGACGACGCGCGCGAAGTGTTCCAGGTAGCGCTGCGTAAGCTGGGTTACTCCGGCAATACCACCGATCCCAAAGAGATCGAGGCGGCCTATAACGAGCTGAAAAAGCTAATGCCGAACGTGGCGGCGTTCAACTCGGATAACCCGGCGAACCCGTATATGGAAGGCGAAGTAAACCTCGGCATGGTATGGAACGGCTCCGCGTGGGTCGCGCGTCAGGCCGGTACGCCGCTGGAAGTGGTGTGGCCGAAAGAAGGCGGCATCTTCTGGATGGATAGCCTGTCGATTCCGGCAAACGCCAAAAACGTCGACGGCGCGCTGAAGCTGATCAACTTCCTGCTGCGCCCGGAAATCGCCAAACAGGTAGCGGAAACCATCGGCTACCCGACGCCAAACCTGGCCGCGCGTAAGATGCTGAGCCCGGAAGTCGCCAATGATAAATCGCTCTACCCGGACGCCGCAACGATTCAGAAAGGCGAATGGCAGAACGATGTCGGCAGCGCCAGCACCCTGTATGAAGAGTATTATCAGAAACTGAAAGCGGGTCGTTAATTTCGCCATACTGCCGGGCTTCGGCCCGGCAGTATGCGCTTATCCCGGTAGGCGTTATTGGCGCACGAACAACGCACAGAAACCGGACGTACACGCAGCACGTGAGGATTGTCTCGCTACGCTCGCCCTCCGGGCCGCCCTGAAGGGCGTTCAAAGTACTTCCGTATTGTGTCAAGCACTGCCCAGGTCCAAAATGGCCAGTGAAAGAGTCCTGATGGGATAGGCTCTAAGATATGTTACAAGGGTTAGTTATCCTGTTGTTCTGTCTTTCAATCTGTCACCAGGCTTTCGCCAGCCTGGGTGAGAGTGAATTACGGCGGCGGCTTTTTTACGACCCGCCAGAGGCCTACTCTTTGCGCTTTCCCTTACGTTTATTTGCGGCGTCGGTGACATAGTTCAGCGGCTTCCAGAGCGCTGCTATCGTAATAAGCGTACCGAACGCGGCGATATCGCCCTGTGCGCTCTGGCCGACCAACAGCAGATAGAGCAGATGAAACAAACATGAAGCGGCGGATCCGATACCGAGAAAAAAACAAATAATAAACAGGATATTTCGGCTATCGGAAAGACGGGGCAGGCAATACTGACTCCACAGCCCAACCCCAACTGCGGCAATAAAAATAATGAAAGATATCACTAACGGGCTATCCATAGCCGCTCCTGTTTTCCATTGCGATTTATCAAAGACGTGGCGTCGACCTGGCGACCTCATGCAGCAATTTTTCCACAAACCTCGGTACTTCTTCGCTTGCCAGGCCATAGTGCTTTTCAGCAAATTCGCTGCCCACCTGGCTTGGTTCGAGGTTTAGCTCAACCGTATGGGCGCCCTGCAGCCGCGCTTCGTGGACAAAGCCGGCCGCCGGATAAACGTGCCCGGAAGTGCCGATGGCGATAAAGATATCGCACTCGGCCAGCGCCAGGTAGATTTCATCCATATCCAGCGGCATCTCGCCGAACCACACCACGTGCGGGCGCAGCGGCGCGGGAAACTGGCAGCAGTGGCATTTATCCTCCGTGGTCACATCGCCGGTCCACTCCAGCACCTGCCCACTCCACGAGCAGCGCACCTTCAGCAGTTCGCCGTGCATGTGTATTATCCGCCGGTTACCCGCGCGTTCGTGTAGATTATCGATATTCTGGGTCACCAGCAGGAAATGGTCGCCCAGCGCCTCTTCCAGCCGCGCCAGCGCCTGATGCGCCGCATTGGGCGCGATGTCAGGGCTTTGCAGCTGGCGGCGGCGGTCGTTGTAAAACGCCTGTACCAGCGCCGGGTCGCGGGCGAAACCTTCCGGCGTCGCCACGTCTTCCACCCGATGCTCTTCCCACAGACCATCTGCGGCGCGGAAGGTTTTAATTCCCGACTCCGCCGAAATGCCCGCGCCGGTTAGCACCACGACTCTTGGTTTTTCCATCGTTTCAGGTGTCTCCTTATCTTCGCCGAAGAAAATCCGCTGGCGCAAACGGTCTCGTAACCGGCGCTTGTTGCGGCGAAATCGGCTTAATCGGTGTAAGCGGCGCGACTGCATAGCTACCTCTGTCGTTATTGAGTCAGATGAAGGAAGGCCGCACCGCGCATACCTCCGGCATCGCCATGACGCGCGCGCTCAATACGCGGCACGCTGGCAACGGGAAGCAGATGTCGCGGCAGGCGCTGCGCCAGCCCTTCGGTTATTGCAGTAAAGTTAGACAATCCTCCGCCAAGCACCAGCAGATCGGGGTCGACAATCGTTAAAATATTGCCCAGACACACCGCCAGCAGATCGAGATAGCGCTCAACGTGCTCGCGCGCCTTCGCGTCTCCCTGTTGCCAGAGCGCGACGATCTCGGGTGAGGTTAAGGATTGTTGATAAAAGTGTTGGTATAACCAGGCGAAACCGCGCCCGGAAAGATAGTTTTCAATACAGCCCAGCTGACCGCAGCCGCAGCGGGTCAGAGGAAAATCACGCCCTACCACTTCCAGCGCATCCACCGGCAGGCGGATATGGCCGAATTCGCCGGTAATATAGCGATGCCCGGTAATCGATTTACCGTTAAGCACCAGACCGCCGCCAACCCCGGTGCCGAGGATCAGCCCCATCACCAGCGGATATTGCGTAAATTCATCGTCCCACGCTTCGGAGAGGGCAAAACAGTTGGCATCGTTATCAAGGCGCACGTCGCGCCCCAGACGCTCGCTCAGATCGGCCCGCAGCCGTCTGCCGCTGGCGGCGGGAACGTTGGCGGCGTACAGCGTGCCGTCTTCAGTTTCCGGCATGCCCGGAATACCAATGCCCACCGAGCCCTGGCAACCAAAGCGCTGGTCAGCTTCCTGTACCAGCGCTTCTACCGCCTGCAAAAATGCTTCGTAGCTCTCTTTCGGCGTGGCGACGCGTTTTTCCCACTGCAGCCGCCGCGCTTTATCAAATATGCCCAGCGCTATCTTGCTGCCGCCAATGTCAAATCCATAGTACATTTCAGCAATTCCTCTTTACTGGTCAGCAAAGCCGACCATGACGATAAATTACTGGCCACTCAGCACCCTCGCCGGGTCAATGCGGCTGGCGCGGCGGGCGGGATACCAGCTGGCCAGCAAACTCAGCAACAGTGCTGTCACCAGCACGTAAACGACGTCCAGCCAGTGCAGTTCAGACGGCAGGAAGTCAATAAAATAGATGTCGCCGGAGAGGAATTTATGCCCGATCAGGTTCTCAATACCGTTAATGATTGCGGTCAGCTTGAAGGCGCAGATAACGCCAATCGCCACCCCAATCAGGCTCCCTACCGAACCGGCAAGTAAACCATACCATACGAAAATCGCGCGGATCAGCCCGTCTTTTGCGCCAAGCGTGCGCAGCACCGCAATATCGCCGCTTTTATCCTTCACCGCCATCACCAGGGTCGAGACGATGTTAAAGCAGGCCACGCCGATCACCAGCACCATCGCGAGGTACATAATGGCGCGGATCATCTGGATGTCGCGGTACATATAGCCATAGGTGCCTATCCAACTCTTAATGTATACGTAGCTGTTGGTCACTTCGCCGGCATCGCGCACCAGGGTGTTCGCGTGGAACACATCGGTGACTTTAATGGCGATACCGGTCACGCTGCTGCCCATTTCAAGGTACTGCTGCGCATCCTGCATGGGGATCATGGCAAAACTATGATCGAGCTGGCCGCTGAGCTGCAAAATACCGGTAACGTGGAGCCTGACGCGCTTTGGCTGCAGCAGCTGGTGGTCGGCATCCGAGTTGGGGATCATGATTGACACCCAGTCGCCCTGCTTAACGTGCAGCGCATCGGCGACGCCTTTACCGAGGATCACCTGCTGCTCTCCGGCTTTAAAGCTGGCCCACGCGTTGTTCTGCACAAAGTTGGGTAGCGAACTGAGGCGGCTCTCCTGCTGCGGATCGACGCCCTTTACCTGGATAGCGCGCATGTTGCTGCCGCTCTCCACCAGCCCGGTGAAGTTAATGTAAGGCGCCGCGGCAACGATGCCTTTGACCTTTTCAACCTTCGCCAGCGCTTCGTTCCAGTTGTTCCACGGCTGGTTCACCGGCTCAATTTCACCGTGCGGCACCACCGCCAGAATGCGGTTGTTGAGCTCGCGCTCGAAGCCGTTCATGGCGCTCAGGCCAACGATCAGCACCGCCACGCCTAGCGCAATACCGATGGTCGAGATAACTGAAATCAGCGAAACCATTCCTCCGCGCCGCCGTCCGCGGCTAAAGCGCAGGGCAATCAATAACGATAACGGAGAAGCCATTACTCAGCCCCCATCAGGGAGAGTTCGGCGGTCAGGCGCCCGTCGCGCATCTCCAGCTGGCGGCTCATCCGTTTTGCCAGCTGCAGGTCGTGGGTCACCACCAGAAAGGCGGTGCGCTGCGCCACGTTCAGTTCGCCAAGCAGCTGAAAAATGCTGTCGGCGTTGCGGGCATCAAGGTTACCGGTAGGTTCATCCGCCAGCACCAGCCGCGGTTTATTGACCAGCGCGCGGGCAATCGCTACGCGCTGACGCTCGCCGCCGGAGAGCTCCGACGGGCGGTGGTCGCTGCGGTGTTCAAGCCCGACGGCGCGCAGCATCGCTTTCGCCTGACGCTCAATATCCGCCGCCTTCTGTTTACCGATTAACAGCGGCATCGCCACGTTTTCCAGCGCGGTGAAATCCGGCAGCAGGTGGTGAAACTGATAAATAAAGCCCAGCTCGCGGTTGCGCAGATCGGCGCGCGCGGCGGCTGAGAGTCGGCTCATCGACTGACCGGAAAAGATAACGTCGCCGGAGGTCGGCGTATCCAGCCCGCCAAGCAGATGCAGCAGCGTACTTTTGCCGGAACCGGAGGTGCCGACAATCGCCATCATCTCGCCCTCTTCAATGCTGAAGCTGACATCATGCAACACGTCGGTTTGCACGCTGCCTTCCTGATAGCGTTTGCACAGGTTGTCGCATTGCAGCAGGATCTTATTCATAACGTAAAGCCTCAGCGGGTTGAGTGGCGGCAGCGCGCCATGAAGGATACAACGTAGAGAGTAATGCCAGCGCCATTGCCACCAGGGCAATCACGATCACCTGTAGCGGCTCAATGGCTACCGGCAGCGCGGCGCCGTCGAGGAACGCGCCGATAATCGGCATCAAATTATTCAGCTGGCTGGCAAGCAGCGCGCCCAGTCCGGCGCCAAGCAGCGCGCCGACGATCCCGGCGCTCGCGCCCTGGACCATAAAGACCAGCATGATCTGCCGCGGCGTCAGGCCGAGAGTCTGGAGGATCGCCACCTCGCCCTGCTTTTCCATGACCATCATACCCAGCGAGGTAATGATGTTAAAAGCGGCGACGGCGACGATCAGGCTCAACAGCAGGCCCATCATATTTTTTTCCATCCGCACGGCCTGGAACAGCTCGCCTTTACGTTCGCGCCAGTCCTGCCATTTGGTCCCTTCCGGTAGCGTCTGCTGGCTGAGGGTATCCACCTGTAAAGGCTGATTCAGCCATAGCCGCCAGCCGGTAATATTCCCCTGCGGATAGCGCATCAGGCGCGAAGCGTCGTCGATGTTGGTCAACATCTGATAGCCATCGACTTCGCTGTTGGCGGCAAAGGTGCCGATCACGTTAAACAGACGCTGGCTGGGAACCCGCCCCATCGGGGTGAACTGGCTGGCGGAGGGCACCATCACGCGGATCTGGTCGCCGCGATTGACGCCCAACTGCCCTGCCAGCTGCTCGCCCAGGATGACGTTATACTTTCCGGCCTGCAGATCGCTCTGCTTGACGTTAACCAGGTAAGGCGTCAGGGGATCTTTTTGCGCCGGGTCGATGCCGAGCATTACGCCAACCGCCACGCTGCGGGCGCTTTGCAGCACCACATCGCCGGTGGTCAGCGGCGCCACGCGGGTGACGCCCTGTAATCTGGCCGCGCTTTCCGGCAGCTGTTGCGGGTTTATGGACCCCTGCTTGGCGCTAAGGATGGCCTGCGGCATCAGCCCCAGGATGTTATTTTGCAGCTCGCGCTCAAAGCCGTTCATCACCGACAGAACGGTAACCAGCGCCATGACGCCAAGCGTAATGCCAATGGTCGAGAGCCAGGAGACGAAACGACCGAAGCGGTCGGCTGCGCGCCCACGCATATAGCGAAGGCCGATAAAGAGTGCGGCAGGTTGATACATGTCATCCATCTAATTGCTGATAGCCGATGCCCGAGTATATAAGCGATTATGAGCAGCGTAAATGACTGATACCTGTAGATTTTATTGGCAATAATAACAAAAATTCAATATAAACAACAAGATAGATGAGCAAGTCGTTATTTAACTTTACGCTTATCGGAGTTCGTTACATTTCTGGCCAAAACATGACCTTTGCGATACGGGTTGGCGAATCCGGGTCAATCGCGGATAATCTCACTATTGAATATCAGCGAGTTGCCCTCCATATCGGCAGAGCGAATACCCAAGAGATCATGATACCGTCTATGCCTGAACAATACCGATACTCTCTGCCGGTTAAAGCCGGCGATCAGCGCCAGCTTGGCGAACTTACCGGCGCGGCCTGCGCCACTCTGGTGGCGGAAATGGCCGAGCGCCACGGCGGCCCGGTGGTACTGATTGCCCCCGATATGCAAAACGCCCTGCGTCTGAACGATGAAATCAGGCAGTTTACCGATAGCATGGTGGCGGGCCTCGCGGACTGGGAAACGCTCCCCTACGATAGCTTCTCCCCGCACCAGGACATTATCTCTTCGCGTCTCGCTACCTTATACCAGCTCCCGACGATGGAACGCGGCGTATTAATCATTCCGGTCAGCACCCTGATGCAGCGCGTCTGTCCGCATAATTTCCTCCACGGCCACGCGCTGGTGATGAAAAAAGGCCAGCGGCTGTCGCGGGATGCGCTGCGCGCCCAGCTGGATAGCGCCGGCTATCGTCACGTCGACCAGGTGATGGAGCACGGCGAGTACGCCACACGCGGCGCATTGCTTGACCTGTTCCCTATGGGCAGCGAGCAGCCCTATCGTCTCGATTTTTTTGATGATGAGATAGATAGCCTGCGTCTGTTCGACGTCGACAGCCAGCGTACGCTGGAGGAAGTCGCCAGCATCAACCTGCTTCCGGCGCACGAATTCCCGACGGATCAGGCCGCCATCGAGCTGTTCCGCAGCCAGTGGCGCGACCGCTTTGAGGTCAAACGCGACGCCGAGCATATTTATCAGCAGGTCAGTAAAGGCACGCTGCCTGCGGGGATCGAATACTGGCAGCCGCTGTTCTTTAACGAGCCGCTGCCGCCGCTGTTCAGCTATTTCCCGGCGAAAACGCTGATCGTTAACACCGGCGATCTGGAAGCCAGCGCCGAACGTTTCCAGAACGAAACGCGCGCCCGCTTTGAAAACCGCGGCGTCGATCCGATGCGCCCGCTTTTGCCGCCGGAGCAGCTGTGGCTACGCAGTGATGAACTGTTTAGCGAGCTGAAAAAATGGCCGCGCGTACAGCTCAAAACCGAGCGTCTGGCGGAAAAAGCCGCCAATACCAACCTCGGCTACCAGAAACTACCCGAGCTGGCGATCCAGGCGCAGAACAAAGCGCCGCTGGATAATCTGCGTCGCTTCCTCGAGTCCTTCAGCGGGCCGGTGATTTTCTCGGTCGAGAGCGAGGGGCGTCGCGAGGCGCTCGGCGAAATGCTGGCGCGCATTAAAATCGCGCCAAAGCATATCCTGCGTCTTGAAGAGGCGACGGCTAACGGCCGCTATCTGATGATTGGCTCGGCAGAGCATGGCTTTATCGATAGCCAGCGGAATCTGGCGCTGATTTGCGAAAGCGATCTGCTGGGCGAGCGCGTCGCCCGCCGTCGTCAGGATTCACGCCGCACCATCAATCCGGACACCTTAATCCGTAACCTGGCGGAGCTGCATATCGGCCAACCGGTGGTGCATCTTGAGCATGGGGTTGGGCGCTACGCCGGCATGACCACGCTTGAGGCGGGCGGGATTAACGGCGAATACCTGATGCTGACCTACGCGAACGACGCCAAACTGTACGTGCCGGTATCGTCGCTGCATCTGATTAGCCGCTACGCCGGCGGCGCGGAAGAGAATGCGCCGCTGCACAAGCTGGGCGGCGATGCGTGGGCGCGAGCGCGGCAAAAAGCCGCCGAAAAGGTGCGCGACGTGGCCGCCGAGCTGCTGGATATCTACGCCCAGCGCGCGGCGAAAGCGGGCTACGCATTTAAACATGATAAAGAGCAGTATCAGCTGTTCTGCGACGGCTTCCCGTTCGAAACCACGCCCGATCAGGCGCAGGCCATCAACGCCGTACTGAGCGATATGTGCCAGCCGCTGGCGATGGACCGCCTGGTGTGCGGCGACGTTGGCTTCGGCAAGACGGAAGTGGCGATGCGCGCCGCGTTTCTGGCGGTGGAAAACCATAAGCAGGTGGCGGTGCTGGTGCCTACCACCCTCCTCGCCCAGCAGCACTTCGATAACTTCCGCGATCGCTTCGCCAACTGGCCGGTGCGAATTGAGATGCTCTCGCGCTTTCGGAGCGCTAAAGAGCAGGCGCAGATCCTTGAGCAGGTCGCGGAGGGGAAAATCGATATTCTTATCGGCACCCATAAGCTGCTGCAGCCGGACGTTAAGCTGCGCGATCTCGGCCTGCTGATTGTCGATGAAGAGCACCGCTTTGGCGTACGCCACAAAGAGCGCATTAAGGCAATGCGCGCCGACGTCGATATCCTGACCCTGACCGCGACGCCGATTCCGCGAACGCTGAATATGGCAATGAGCGGTATGCGCGACCTCTCGATCATCGCCACGCCCCCCGCACGGCGTCTGGCAGTCAAAACCTTCGTTCGCGAATATGACGCGCTGGTGGTACGCGAGGCGATCCTGCGTGAGGTGCTGCGCGGCGGCCAGGTCTACTATCTCTATAATGACGTCGAGAATATTCAAAAAGCGGCGGAAAGACTCGCGGAGCTGGTGCCGGAAGCGCGTATCGCCATTGGCCACGGGCAGATGCGCGAACGCGAACTCGAACGGGTGATGAACGATTTCCACCACCAGCGTTTTAACGTGCTGGTATGTACCACCATTATCGAGACCGGGATCGACATTCCGACGGCGAACACCATTATTATCGAGCGCGCCGATCACTTCGGGCTGGCTCAGCTGCACCAGCTGCGCGGCCGCGTCGGGCGTTCGCATCATCAGGCCTACGCATGGCTGTTGACGCCGCATCCAAAAGCGATGACCACCGATGCGCAAAAACGCCTTGAGGCTATCGCGTCGCTGGAAGATCTCGGCGCCGGATTCGCGCTGGCCACCCACGACCTCGAAATTCGCGGCGCGGGTGAACTGCTGGGCGAAGATCAGAGCGGCTCCATGGAAACCATCGGCTTCTCTCTCTACATGGAGCTGCTGGAAAATGCCGTTGACGCGCTAAAAGCCGGACGCGAGCCCTCGCTGGAGGATCTCACCAGCCAGCAGACCGAAGTTGAGCTACGGATGCCGTCGCTGCTGCCGGACGACTTCATCCCCGACGTCAATACGCGCCTGTCGTTCTACAAACGCGTTGCCAGCGCGAAGAACGAGAATGAGCTGGAGGAGATCAAAGTCGAGCTTATCGATCGCTTTGGCCTGCTGCCGGATCCGGCAAGAAACCTGCTCGACATCGCCCGACTGCGCCAGCAGGCGCAGAAGCTGGGGATCCGTAAGCTGGAGAGCAACGAAAAAGGCGGCACCATTGAGTTTAACGAGAAGAATAACGTTAACCCGGTGTGGCTGATTAGTCTGTTGCAGAAGCAGCCCCAGCACTATCGCCTGGACGGCCCGACGCGTCTGAAGTTTATGCAGGATCTCGCCGAGCGTAAAACGCGGATGGAGTGGGTGCGCCAGTTTATGCGCCAGCTGGAAGAGAACGCCACCGCCTGATAGCATTCGGGATACGGTCCGCGCGCCGTATCCCGCCCCTCACCGCCTGTGCGGCAAAATTTACAAACATTTTGCAATCCCTCTGAACTTCCAGACACTCGTTTCACCATAATCTCAGGGACTTTTCGTATAAAAATAACCACTTACTTATTATGGAAATTAGAGTGATGAAAAGCTTTTCGCGAATTTCTCTCTGGCTGGGGATGATAGCTATCGCCACCGCGCTGGCGCTGCCCGCTCGCGCCAATACCTGGCCCCTGCCGCCGCCGGGCAGCCGTCTGGTCGGGCAAAACCAGTTCCACGTGGTCGAGAATAACGGCGGCTCGCTCGAAGCGATCGCTAAAAAGTATAACGTCGGTTTTCTGGCCCTGCTCCAGGCGAACCCCGGCGTGGACCCTTATGTTCCGCGAGCCGGTAGCGTGCTGACGATTCCGCTGCAAACTCTGCTGCCTGACGCGCCGCGAGAAGGGTTAGTCCTTAACCTCGCCGAACTTCGCCTCTATTACTATCCGCCAGGAAGAAGTGAAGTGACCGTGTATCCTATCGGCATCGGTCAGCTCGGCGGTGATACCATCACGCCGACAATGGTCACCACCGTCTCCGACAAACGCGCCAACCCGACCTGGACGCCAACGGCCAATATTCGCGCCCGCTATAAAGCCATGGGCATCGATCTGCCCGCCGTGATGCCCGCCGGCCCGGATAACCCGATGGGGCACCACGCCATTCGCCTGGCGGCGTACGGCGGCGTGTACCTGCTGCACGGTACTAATGCCGATTTCGGCATCGGCATGCGCGTCAGCTCCGGCTGTATTCGCCTGCGCGATGACGACATCAAAGCGTTGTACAACGAAATAACCCCGGGAACGAAGGTGACGATTATCAATACGCCAATCAAGGTTTCCGTTGAGCCGAACGGCGCCCGCCTGGTGGAGGTGCATCAGCCGCTGTCGAAGCATATCGATGACGATCCGCAGACGCTACCGATCGTCCTCAATGACATCATGCAAGCGTTCAAACAGGCGCAGCTGACCGATACCGAGGTAATGGAACGCGCAATGACGCTGCGTTCGGGTATGCCAATTGATGTCACCCGCCACCATCGCGTCACGGAGCAGTCGCTATAGTTTCCTGAATCGTTGACGAAAAAAACCGCCTACAGTTCACTGGGGCGGTTTTTTTATGGCAATAATCAAACAGGGTACTGCTTTTTTGCGGGTTGCGGCGCCAGATAAGGGGTGGGCGCCGCTTCGCGTCAGAGACAACGCTTTCTTACTTCACGCGGACTGCTGAAGGGGGTCAGATCCGCGCGTGGTCAGTGGCATAACAGGAGTAGCGTGACAATTATTTGTAAATAACCGCAGTCCCGTGAAGGGTGTTAGGACCTGTGACTGACGTAATACGGTAAGAGGTTGCGCCCATCTCTTCCGCCTTTTGCGCCAGCTGATCTTCCAGCGAACCGAGGTTGGTCCCGGCTGAGGCGGAAACGGTACCGATTTTATGCTGACCCGCCGGCGTTGACTGGACTTCGACAGCGGCAAAGCTGGCGAATGAGAGTGAGCTAAGAACCGCGGCGATGGCAAGTGTTTTAACGTTTTTCATGATTGTTATACCTGTGCAGATGAATGTTATTGTAGGGGCGAACGCATTTAATTAACGATCGATAGGGAAATGATAGTGTGATCCACATCACACGTCAAACGATTTTTATAACGACCGTTTAACTATTTATAAACAGCATAAAATTCATACATATATGAATTATTTATTTTTAGACCGACATCGCTGGCAGCACGTAAGGTTTATTTTTATAATGGCCTTTCAACAAACCAACATAGGTACAGCGGCACCATGACAACTGACGTTCAAAGTTGCACGAAAAAAAGCCGTGGCCGACCTAAAGTGTTCGACAGGGAAGCGGCGCTGGATAAGGCCATGACACTCTTCTGGCAGCACGGCTATGAAGCCACCTCTCTCGCCGATTTAGTGGAAGCAACGGGCGCCAAAGCGCCTACGCTCTACGCAGAATTTGTGAATAAAGAGGGGTTGTTTCGCGCGGTGCTGGATCGCTATATCTCCCGCTTTGCCGCCAAACACGAAGCGCTTCTTTTTGACGAGGAAAAAAGCGTCGATCGGGCGTTACGCGATTATTTCACCGCCGTCGCGACCTGCTTCACCAGTAAAGAGACGCCGGCAGGCTGTTTTATGATCAATACCTCCGCGGCGCTGGCGGCGGCGTCAACCGACATCGCCAATACCGTTAAGTCGCGGCACGCGATGCAGGAACAGACCCTTACGCAGTTTCTGCAACAGCGTCAGCTGCGCGGCGAACTCCCGGCAGAGGGCGATGTGCGTCAGTTGGCCCAGTTCCTTAACTGCATATTACAAGGCATGTCGATCGGCGCGCGCGAAGGCGCCGATTTCACTAAAATCATGCAAATCGCCGAGACCACGCTGCGCCTGTGGCCCCAGGTTCTTCAGCGCTAAGGCCTCGTTCACCGGTGGGCTCCCACCGGTTCCCTCCCCCTTAATCCCTACATAACGTCATGTTTTCAGTGATTTATTTTGTGCATTTCACGAGAATGATATTGATAACAATAATCAATACGGGCAAAATTCAGCTTTAAACATTTCTGTTTATTTCACCGTGTAACAACCGGTACGCCCGTATCGGAAAACTAAAACAACGATATCGTAAGCCCTTAATAATTCGAGTTGCAGGACAAGGCACGTGTGCCTTGAACTGCGCTAGCGCTGGCCCCTTAGGGGCGAGTAACGCGCCTGCGACTTGGAGAATGACGGGTATAAACTCATAAAAGGAATGAGCATGAACAAGCGTCTCTGGGTACTAAACCCACTGCTGCTGGCAACCGCCCTGCCCGCCTGGGCGGCTGATGACAACATGATCGTCAGCGCTAACCGAACGCACCGTACCGTCGCAGAAATGGCCCAGACCACCTGGGTTATTGAAGGCCAGGAAATTGAACAGCAGGTTCAGGGCGGTAAAGAATTCAAAGACGTGCTGGCGCAGCTGATCCCCGGCATCGACGTCAGCAGCCAGGGACGCACCAACTACGGCATGAATATGCGCGGCCGCGCGATCGTCGTCCTGATCGACGGCGTTCGCCTTAACTCCTCCCGTACCGACAGCCGCCAGTTAGACTCTATCGATCCGTTTAACATTGAACACATCGAGGTGATCTCCGGCGCAACATCCCTGTACGGCGGCGGCAGTACCGGCGGCCTGATTAATATCGTCACCAAAAAGGGCCAACAGGAGCGCCAGGTCGATCTGGAGCTGGGGGGTAAATCCGGTTTTGCCAACAGCAACGACCATGATGAACGCGTGGCGGCCGCGGTAAGCGGCGGCACAGACCACGCATCCGGTCGTTTATCGATCGCTTATCAGCGTTTTGGCGGCTGGTATGACGGTAACCACGATGCGCTGCTCCTGGATAATACCCAAACCGGGCTTCAGCATTCCGATCGTCTGGATGTGATGGGAACGGGAACCATTGAGATTGACGAGAACCGCCAGCTGCAGCTGGTGACGCAGTACTATAAAAGCCAGGGCGACGATTACGGCCTGTACCTGGGGAAAAATATGTCGGCGGTGACCGGCGATGGCAAAGCTTTTACCACCGACGGTCTGAACTCCGACCGCGTCCCCGGTACCGAACGCCACCTGATTAGCCTGCAGTACTCCGATGCCGATTTCCTCGGGCAGAACCTGGTCAGTCAGGTCTATTATCGCGATGAATCCCTGACCTTTTATCCTTTCCCGACGCTCAGCAAAGGCCAGGTCAGCAGCTTCTCGTCTTCAAAGCAGGATACCGATCAGTACGGCGCGAAAATCACCCTGAATAGCCAGCCGCTGGACGGCTGGGACCTGACCTGGGGAGTCGACGCCGACCATGAAACCTTCAACGCCAATCAGATGTTCTTCGATTTGGGCCAGTCGATGTCTTCCGGCGGCCTGAACAATCAGGCCATCTTCACCACCGGCCGTTACCCGGGCTACAGCATCACCAACCTGGCGCCGTTCCTGCAGTCCAGCTATGACCTGAACGATATCTTCACTATCAGCGGCGGCGTGCGTTATCAGTGGACGGAAAACCGGGTCGATGATTTTGTCGGTTATGCCCAGCAGCAGGATGTCGCCAGCGGCAAGGTTAGCTCGGCGGATGCCATTCCGGGCGGAAAAACCGATTACGATAACTTCCTGTTTAATGCCGGGATTGTGGCGCATCTCACCGACCGTCAGCAGACCTGGTTTAACTTCTCACAGGGCGTTGAGCTGCCGGATCCGGGCAAATACTACGGCATCGGTAAATACGGCGCGGCGGTCAACGGCCATCTTCCGCTTCTCTCAAGCGTCAACGTTGGCGATTCGCCGCTGCAGGGGATTAAAGTTAACTCCTACGAACTGGGCTGGCGCTACACCGGCGATAATTTGCGTACCCAGCTGGCGGCTTACTACTCGACCTCCGATAAAACCATCGTCGTTAACCGTACCGATATGACCATCGATGTGCAGTCCGATAAGCGCCGTATTTATGGCGTAGAGGGCGCGGTGGATTACTACTTCCCGAACAGCGACTGGAGCGCCGGGGCTAACTTTAACGTTTTGAAATCACAGGTGAAGAGCGATGGCAGCTGGCAGAAGTGGGACGTCACTCTCGCCTCGCCGTCAAAGGCCACCGCCTGGGTTGGCTGGGCGCCGGAACCGTGGTCGCTGCGGGTGCAGAGCCAGCAGGTGTTTGATATAAGCGATGCCAGCGGCAATAAGCTCGATGGCTACAATACCGTCGACTTTATCGGCAGCTACGCGCTCCCTGTCGGCAAGCTGACCTTCAGCATCGAGAACCTGCTCAATGAAGATTACGTCACCGTATGGGGCCAGCGCGCGCCGCTGCTTTACAGCCCGACCTACGGCAGCAGTTCTCTATACGAGTACAAAGGTCGCGGCCGTACCTTCGGCCTGAACTACGCTCTGAGCTTCTGATAAAAAAAGCCCCTCGGCCAGAGAGCCTGAGGGGCTAATAAAGATAAACATCTTTTTTAGGCTTTGTTAGTCAGAATCAGCTGGCCATTGCTGTCCAGCGGGATTTGCGTACCGGGGTCGCGATCCATACGGATTTTGCCCTGCTGATCGCCGATTTTGTAAGTGACGTCATAGCCGAGCATTTTCTCTGATTTGTCGTACACCGTTTTACAGCGCTGCTGCGTCGTGGTGTAGGTATCCCCTTCCTGCATAGAGCCCTGAATCTGGTTACCGGCATAGCCGCCGCCCAGCGCGCCCACGACGGTGGCAACGTCGCGGCCGCGTCCGCCGCCGAACTGATGACCAATAACCCCACCGGCCACCGCGCCTAAGACGGAACCGGCGATGCGGTTTTCATCCTGCACAGGTCGACGATGGGTTACGGTGACGTTACGGCACTCCTGACGCGGGGTTTTGACGCTCTCTTTTATCGGCGTACTGGACACTACCTGGGCATACTGCGGGCCGCGGTCTAACACGTTAAGACCGGCAACGGCTGCGACGCCCAGCGCGGCAGCCACGCCAATTCCTATACCCGCCAACATTGATTTATTCACGGGACTTCCTCCTTCGTTGCTATTGCCTGTAATTTTGCAACCCAGCCATCAGGCTTGCAAATAAGAAAGCGGATGAAAAGTGCGTGAACGTACGGCAAATCAATGGGATTCGGAGGAATCTGAGAGGGTTTTCCGGGAAGGGCAGGAGGATATTCTGTCAATTGTTCTCATCATTCGACAGGAAAACGGGCGGTCAAAACCTTCTGGCTTTACCGCCCATAGACATTAATGCAGCTTCAGGCGCGGACGAATAATGCGGTTGATACGTCCAACCAGCATCATCAGGCCGGTTTTAAAGTAACCGTGCAGCGCAATCTGGTGCATGCGATACAGAGAGATATAGACGAAACGCGCAATACGCCCTTCGATCATCATTGAACCGCGCATCAGGTTGCCCATCAGGCTGCCAACGGTGGAATAGTTAGAGAGCGACACCAGCGAGCCGTGATCTTTATAGGTATAAGCTTTCAGCGGTTTACCTTTCATCTGCGCCACAATATTGTACAGAGCGCAGGTCGCCATCTGGTGCGCGGCCTGAGCGCGCGGCGGGACAAAACCGCCTTCCGGGCGGGCGCAGGACGCGCAGTCGCCGATAGCGTAGATATCCGCGTCGCGAGTCGTTTGCAGGGTCGGCTCAACCACCAGCTGGTTGATACGGTTGGTTTCCAGACCGCCAATCTCTTTCATAAAGTCCGGCGCTTTAATCCCCGCCGCCCAGACCATCAGGTCAGCGTGGATAAATTCGCCTTCTTTCGTATGCAGGCCGTTAGCATCGGCGCTGGTGACCATGGTTTTGGTCAGTACGCGAACGCCAAGCTTGGTCAGCTCGCTGTGCGCGGCGCCGGAAATGCGCGGCGGCAGCGCGGGCAGAATGCGCTCACCGGCTTCAACCAACGTGACGTTCAGGGCTTCATTGGTCAGCCCTTTATAGCCGTAGCTGTGCAGCTGCTTCACCGCGTTATGCAGTTCGGCCGACAGCTCGACACCGGTCGCGCCACCGCCAACGATAGCGATATTCACCTTGCCGTTCGCCCCGAGATTCGCCGAATACTTGAGGAACAGGTCCAGCATTTCCTGGTGGAAACGACGCGCCTGATGCGGATTGTCGAGGAAAATGCAGTTCTCTTTCACGCCTGGCGTGTTGAAGTCGTTCGAGGTACTTCCCAGCGCCATCACCAGCGTGTCGTAAGGCAGCTTACGCTCGGGCACCAGCAGCTCGCCCTTCTCGTTATGCAGCTCGGCAAGGGTGATCGTTTTGGTTTCGCGGTTAATATCCACCACCGACCCCAGCTGGAACTGGAAGTCGTGGTTACGGGCGTGAGCAAGGTAGCTCAGCGCGTCTACACCTTCATCAAGTGAACCGGTCGCCACTTCATGCAGCAGCGGTTTCCACAGGTGGCTGTGGTTACGATCGACCAGCGTAATTTTGGCCTTTTTATTACGGCCCAGCTTTTTCCCCAACTGGGTAGCCAGCTCCAGCCCACCGGCACCACCACCCACAATCACTATTTTTTTCAATGGTGTAGTCACGCGACCCCCTAAAATTATTAACCAATTGTTAATTAAAAGTTATACATATAACCTTTAATTAACAACAGGTTACGGCAGTGAAACCATTCAGCGGGATCGAGAATAACATGAACGGTGCATTGGTCATACCAAAATTGATATGCATCAAGTTTTACTGCATATTTTTTGAGCGTGAAATCGCAAAATCGATAAAAAAAGCCCGCGATGTTGGCACATCGCGGGCCGGGAGGAGATCAGCCGAGGGTTTTAAAGGCCTTTATTCGCTGCAGATGCGGGGAGATGTTTTTAAATTTGTGGGTCTGCTCTTCATCCCAGATTATCTCATAGTAATGGTGCAGCAGCTCCGCCGAACGCTGGCTATTCAGCGCTTCGTCCTGGCGTGACAGCACCACCAGGCAACGGTCGCGGTTTTTTTCGCGGAAATTGTTAACGCACTTGGTAGCGATATCCGCATACTCTTCCGGCCGATCAATCCTCCCTTCCATGTTTTCATTGGGAAACAGGTTTGGATTAAAAATGGCCTGGCGGATATCGCAAAGAAAGCCAATTCGCTCCGCCCAGAAACCGCCGAGACCCACGCCGCAAATCAGCGGCCGATCGTCGGCGCTCAGCTGCAGCATCTTATCGACCTCTTTTAATAAGTGCTGCATATCATGTTTGGGATGCCGCGTGCTGTAGCTAATCAACCGAACATCGGGGTCAATAAACTGAAGCTGAAGCACCTTCTCATGGTTACCGGGGCTGTTTGAGTCAAAACCATGTAAATAGATAATCATCGCATCCTCACCAGACAACAACGCCTTTCAGGTTTATTACGCGGATTTCGCCTCTTGCCAGCGCGCGTGAAGCTGCTCAAGCTGCGCGCTGATCGTCTTCCAGCGGGCGGAATCCCTTAACGCCTGACGGCTAAAGGAACCTTTATGATACAATTTCGTAACACGCTCTGCTTTGATCGGCGACAGGTTATCCAGCACGCTGACCGCACCCTTACGATTATTGCAGACGAGGATCATATCGCAACCCGCATCCAGCGATGCCTGGCCGCGCTCGGCGTAGCTGCCCATAATCGCCGCCCCTTCCATCGAGAGATCGTCAGAGAAGATGACCCCATCGAAGCCCAGCTCGCCGCGCAGGACCGTTTTTAACCAATGCGCGGAGCCGCTGGCCGGGCGCGGGTCGACGTCGCTGTAGATAACGTGGGCGGGCATAATGGCGTCCAGCCGCTGCTCGCCGATCAGCGTACGGAAGATGGACATATCTCTGGCGCGAATTTCCGCTTCCGCGCGCGGATCGCGCGGCGTCTCTTTATGGGAATCGGCCGTCACCGCTCCGTGTCCCGGAAAGTGCTTACCGGTGGTTTTCATGCCCGCAGCGTGCATGCCGTCAATAAAATGACGAGCTATCGCCAGGGCTTTGTCAGGATCGTCGTGATAAGAACGCTCGCCAATAGCGGCGCTGATATGCCCAACGTCCAGCACCGGCGCAAAGCTGATATCAATATCCATGGCGATCATTTCGCTGGCCATCAGCCAGCCGGCCTCTGCGGCCAGCTTACCGCCCTCCTCCATGCCGAGCAGCGCAGCGAAGGACTGCGCTGCGGGAAGACGGGTAAAACCCTCACGGAAACGCTGCACGCGCCCGCCTTCCTGGTCTACCGCCACCACCAGATGGTTGCGCGAAGCCTCGCGGATCTGGCGAACCAACTCGCGCAGCTGCGCCGGATCGTGATAGTTGCGGGTAAACAAGATCAGCCCGCCAACCAAAGGATGCGCCAGAATCTCACGCTCTTCCGCATCCAGTTCAAAACCTTCGACATCCAACATTACCGGACCCACACCCACCTCTCTTATCCTTTTACTTTTTGTCTAACTGGCGCCATATCTCATCCGCCAGCGCAATAAACTGCCGGTCGCCGGTTTGCTGCCAGCGCCGCTCGTACCAGCCCGCCATCAGCAGCCGCACCCACGGACGCCAGCGCTGAATTTGCCGCCAGAGCTGATGCTCATCGATGCTCGCCTGTCTCGCGTATTCTGCGGCTAGCCGACGATGCGCGGCGGGATCGATCCACACCGCCGCCAGCTCCAGCGCGATATCGCCATCGCCCGCATATTCCCAGTCAATCAGCCGCAGCCCCGCCTCGCCGTGAACGATGTTGCCCGCATGGACATCCATATGTAACGGGGCGAGGCGCAGCGGCCGAGGCTCGCCGCGACGCAGCAGGCGTTTATGCCAGCGCAGCCACCTTGGCGTACGCCGCGCGGGGCTGCACTGTTGCCAGTACAGCTCAAGCAGCGGCCGCAGCGCGATACGCCAGCCAAAGCGCGGCTGCCGGTGCAGATGATACAGTAACCCTGCGAGCGCCGGACACTCCGGTAACGCGTTGACCACGTCGCCAGCGCAGTATTCCACCACCATCCAGGCGGGAGAATAAAAAACCGGCGCGGGCGCTAAGGAATCGGGAAGGCGTGACAGGACATGATACTGACGGCGAAAATCGCAGGCTGGCGCATGCGGATCGTGCGGCTGGCGCAGCACCCGCCTTTGCAGACCATCGCTGAGAATGCAGCTGCCGCCGCTCAGCCCGTTTTGGGACAGCGCGGCGACAGGCCTATAGCGCGGGAAAAAGCGCGACAGCACCTCGTCGCGCGTAAGCTTATTGTTGCTGAACTGCACCTTTACCTGACCAGATAATTTCGCCGGTCTGTACCAGCATCAGCTGCATTTTCAGCTCAGGTGAATTGACGTTGCCGGTCGCGTTGGAATAGAGCACATATTGTGCGCCAACGGTACGCGCAATGCCCATCGCTTTGCTGCGGCTGCCAAGGCTATCCTGCGGCGACAGGCCGAGCTGCTGTTTGGCTACGCCCAGCTGCTGCTGAGAGACCAGGGTGAATTTTCCGTTGCCTTCCAGCGCGTTGCGCAGCGCCGTGGTGGCCTCACCGGCATTCAGGGTGCCGTTGGTGCGGTTATTGACGCTGTCGACCAGCAAAATACTCCCCGCATTCACGCCGCTGGCCTGCAGCATCTGCCCGATCATCGGCTGCACCGCGGAACTCCAGTCAAAGTGACGTACGCGCGGCGCGGGCTGAGCTGGCTGCTCGCCGTGTTCAATCGGCCCCGGCTGCGTAGGGATCGCGGGAATAGTCGGCACAGTCGGCTGCGGCTGAACCGGCTGCTGCGGCTTCGGCTGCGCTTCCTCAACGGGAGCGGGTTCCTGACGTTGCCCCACGCATCCGGCAAGGAATATCGCCAGTGCGGTAACTAATGCATAGCGACATAGTTTAATCATTACGATTACCTCTTACAGATAAAGATAAAGTCGGGCTTTGTGCGCCCCCAGAATATTGGCGCTGCCATACAGCGTAACGGAAGAGTGCGCCGGAACCGTTATACTGCGCGCCGGATCCAGCGGATGCATTTCCAGCCCCCTGGCGTCATACCAGAAAAAGCGATAATGCACGGTCACCGGCACCTGGCGTTCATTGAACAATCTGGTGGTCGCCGTCGCTTGAATCTCGGATGCGGTCACCGTCGGTACTTCAGCGCTAATTCCCGCCGCCAGTACGTTTGATTCCATCACCAGACTTTGCCGATCGCTGACCGGAATTTCCGGATGCGAACCGCACCCGGCCAGTAACGTCACGGCCAGAAGTGCGCCGAAATGGGCTGCGCGCATGGATGTTAACCTTTATGAGCCAGCATCGGGCCTAATGGACGACCGCCCAGCAGGTGCATATGGATATGGTAGACCTCCTGGCCCCCGTGGCGATTGCAGTTGACGATCAGGCGATAGCCATCGTCGGCAAGCCCCTCGTCGCGGGCGATTTTCGCCGCAACGGTCATCATGCGTCCCAGGGCAAGCTCATGCTCTGCGGTCACATCGTTGACGGTGGGAATCAGGATATTGGGAACGATTAGAATATGGGTTGGCGCCTGCGGAGAGATGTCGCGAAAAGCGGTAACGAGCTCATCCTGATAAACCACATCCGACGGGATCTCCCGGCGAATGATTTTGCTGAAAATCGTTTCTTCTGCCATGACTGATTCCTTAATAATTTTTATACCGTGCTCTGGCCTGCCTCTGCAGGTAAACGCGGATGCACAGGATTCCCCTAAGAGTATGAGCGAGTTACTCCCCCTCTTTCAACCTGAATGCGTTTTTTCTTACGCGACTAAGCGCTTAGCTGCTGACGGATTAAGCGTTTCTCAGCGGCATGCGGTGCCGCGCTCGCGAAAGCGGCCTGCGCACCGCTATTTTTACCCTTGTTTACACATTAAATATTAATGCGTATATTTCTCATTTGTATTCACAATAAAAGCAGTGCGCTGACAATCGACCGCGGCCATAGCGCCGCAGCGAATAACAACTATTGAATGATCAAGGGTTTATGATGTCTCTCTCCACCAATTCCCGGGATGGGCGAACCGCGCCGTCCCTGCTTGCTGTAGGCATAGCGCTGGCGCTGTTTCCAAACCTTAGCCAGGCAGCCGGCGCCGCCGAAGACACTATCATTGTAGAAGGTTCCTCAGATAGCGCGTCGGATACACAAGAACAGGACTACAGCGTCAGAACCACCTCAGCCGGGACCAAAATGGAGATGGCCCAGCGCGATATTCCGCAGTCGGTCAGCATCATCACCGGGCAGCGGATGCAGGATCAACAGCTACAAACCCTGGGCGATGTGATGGAGCATACCATGGGGATCAGCGGCAGCCAGGCGGATTCCGACCGCACCAGTTACTACTCCCGCGGTTTTGAGATAGACAACTATATGGTCGATGGCATTCCGACCTGGTTTGAATCCCGCTGGAATCTGGGCGACGCGCTTTCCGATATGGCTCTCTTCGAACGGGTTGAGGTCGTGCGCGGCGCTAACGGCCTGCTGACCGGTACCGGCAATCCTGCTGCGTCGATCAATATGATCCGCAAGCACGCGACCAGCCGGGAGTTCAAGGGAGAGGTCTCGGCGGAGTATGGCAGCTGGGATAAGCAGCGCTACGTTGCGGATATGCAAAGCCCGCTGACTGACGATGGCAGCGTAAGGGCGCGCATTATCGCGGGTTATCAAAACAATGACTCGTGGCTGGATCGCTACAACAGCGAAAAAACGTTCTTCTCCGGCATTCTTGATGCCGATCTCGGTACATCGACCGCTTTATCCGCCGGCTACGAGTATCAGCGTATCGACGTGAATAGCCCGACATGGGGTGGTCTGCCGCGCTGGAATACCGATGGCAGTAGCAACCGCTATGACCGCGCCCGCAGCACCGCCCCGGATTGGGCCTATAACGATAAAGAGATCAACAAAATCTTCGTCACGCTGAAACAGCGCTTTGCCGAGACCTGGCAGGCGACGATGAATGCCACCCATTCCGAGGTCAAATTCGACAGCAAAATGATGTACGTGGACGCGTACGTCAATAAAGCGACCGGAATGCTGGTGGGTCCTTATAGCAGCTACGGTCCGGGCTATGATTACGTCGGCGGTACCGGCTGGAACAGCGGCAAGCGTAAGGTCGACGCCGTTGACCTGTTCGCCGACGGCGGCTACGACCTGTTTGGTCGCCAGCACAACCTGATGATCGGCGCCAGCTACAGCAAGCAAAATAACCGCTATTTCAGCGCCTGGGCCAACGTGTTCCCCGATGAGATTGGCATCTTCAATAACTTTAATAGCAGTAGTTTCCCTGAGACCAGTTGGGGCCCGCAGAGCCTGGCACAGGACGATACCACGCGAATGAAATCGGTATATGCCGCGACGCGTTTTTCCCTGCTTGACACGCTGCATCTGATCGTTGGCGTCCGCTATAACAACTGGAGTATCGAGACGCTGACCTACAACATGGAGAAAAACCATACCACCCCCTACGCCGGGCTGGTTTACGACATCAACGACAACTGGTCGGCCTACACCAGCTATACCTCCGTGTTCCAGCCGCAGAACAAGCGCGATAGTTCCGGTAAATACCTGACCCCGATTACCGGAAACAACTATGAAGTGGGCCTGAAGTCCGACTGGATGGACAGCCGTTTAACGACGACTCTCGCCCTCTTCCGTATTGAGCAGGATAATCTTGGCCAGGCGACCGGCGGGCAAATCCCGGGCAGCAACGGCGAAGCCGCCTATAAAACCGTCGACGGTACCGTGAGCAAAGGGGTGGAGTTTGAAATCAACGGCGCGCTCACCGATAACTGGCAGATGACCTTCGGGGCGACGCGTTTTGTCGCTGAAGACAATGAAGGCAATGCGGTGAACCCTAACCTGCCGCGTACCAGCGTCAAGCTGTTTACCCGCTACCGTCTGCCGGTAATGCCTGAGCTGACCATCGGCGGCGGCGTAAACTGGCAGAACCGGGTATATAAAGACACTGCTACGCCGTACGGCACCTTCCGTGCGGAACAGGGCAGCTATGCGCTGGTTGATTTGTTCACTCGCTACCAGGTCACTAAAAATTTTGCTGTGCAGGGTAACGTCAATAACCTGTTCGACAAAACCTACGACACCAACATCGATGGTTCAATTGTCTACGGCGAACCGCGCAACTTCAGCATAACGGCCAGCTATCAATTCTGATAAGCAGTCAACGTCACGGGAGCCGCCGGGCTCCCTTTTTGATGCCGGATGCCCATTAAAAAAGGCAGCCAGTTGGCTGCCTTAGTCTCCCCATATCACAACTTAGTTGCTGCGGATGTATTCATCCATTTCAGTTTTCAGGTTATCGGATTTGGTACCGAAAATAGCCTGAACGCCTGAACCTGCAACAACCACGCCTGCGGCACCCAGTTTTTTCAGGCCAGCCTGATCAACTTTCGCCACATCCGCCACGCTGACGCGCAGACGGGTGATACATGCGTCAAGGTTAGTAATGTTCTCTTTACCGCCGAAAGCGGCAATCAGTGCCGGGGCCATTTCGCTGGTGGCGCCAGCTTTGCTGTCTTCGGTTGCATCTTCACGACCCGGGGTTTTCAGATCCAGCGCTTTGATCAGCACGCGGAACACCACGTAGTAAACGATCGCATAGCAGATGCCGACTATCGGGAACAGCCACAGTTTGCTGCTGTTGCCGGACAGAACGATAAAGTCGATCAGACCGTGAGAGAACGAAGTACCGTCACGCATACCCAGCAGGATACAGATCGGGAAGGCCAGGCCTGCCAGAATCGCATGGATAATGTACAGGATCGGCGCAACGAACATGAAGGAGAACTCGATCGGCTCGGTGATACCGGTCAGGAACGAGGTCAGCGCTGCGGAGATCATGATACCGCCCACTTTCGCGCGGTTTTCTGGTTTAGCAGAGTGCCAGATAGCGATAGCAGCGGCCGGCAGACCGTACATTTTGAACAGGAAGCCGCCGGACAGTTTGCCCGCGGTCGGGTCGCCTGCCATGTAGCGCGGAATATCGCCGTGGAAGACCTGACCGGCTGCGTTGGTGTATTCACCAATCTGCATCTGGAAAGGAACGTTCCAGATGTGGTGCAGACCAAACGGCACCAGGCAGCGTTCAATGAAGCCGTAGATACCGAACGCCACAACCGGGTTCTGGTAAGCAGCCCACTGGGAGAAAGTCTGGATTGCGGTACCGATCGGCGGCCAGATAAAGGACAGGATCACGCCAGTGAAGATCGCTGCCAGGCCGGAGATGATTGGCACAAAACGCTTGCCCGCAAAGAAGCCCAGATACTCAGGCAGCTTGATGCGGTAGAAGCGGTTGAACATGTACGCTGCGATGGCACCGGAGATAATACCGCCGAGTACGCCGGTATCCGCCAGGTGTTTAGCCGCAATCTCTTCAGCAGGTAAATGCAGGACCAGAGGTGCAACCACGGACATGGTTTTTACCATGATGCCGTAAGCGACGACCGATGCCAGAGCGGATACGCCGTCGTTGTTGGTGAAGCCAAGTGCGACACCGATAGCAAAGATCAGCGGCATGTTAGCGAAGACCGAACCGCCCGCTTCCGCCATGACGTGGGAAACTACGGCTGGCAGCCAGCTGAAGTTTGCGGAACCGACGCCCAGCAGGATACCTGCGATAGGCAGTACGGATACCGGCAGCATCAGCGATTTACCGACCTTCTGCAGGTTAGCAAATGCATTCTTAAACATAATTGAGAGTGCTCCTGAGTATTTGGTGCTTTTTTACGTTTTCACGCATTGGCTCGGGGGGAGAACCGCGCCGTGGACAGGACATCTAAGCGCCCTTTATTTATTACACAGAGTAAAATAATTACCGGGATGATTGTTTGACGGCTATCACGTTTCAATCAGACATCCATTAAAAACTTACATTGGTTTACATAACTCGTGTCTGAATGTTGCCAAAAAACCTTCACCGCCCCATTTGTGGCGGTGAACTTTACTCGCTTTGGCTATTAATTACGAGCCTTAAAATAATAAGCAATATCAGAGAGGTTGCAGCCGGGAGGGGTCGATATGAAAAAGCGTAGCGAAATTTTCCGTGGTCTGTTGCGCCAGCTGCTCCAGCGATACGCCCTTAAGCACCGCCATATACTCGGCGACGTCCCTGACCATGGCCGGCTGGTTCTCTTTACCGCGATGCGGTACCGGCGCCAGATACGGCGAATCGGTCTCTACCAGCAGGCGATCGAGAGGGACATAGCGCGCAGCATCGCGAAGCTGCTCCGCATTTCGGAACGTCACAATGCCGGAAAACGAGATGTAGAACCCCATATCCAGCAGCTTACCCGCGGTCTCCCTATCCTCAGTGAAACAGTGTAGTACGCCACCGCAATCCGTCACTTTTTCTTCGCGTAAAATTTCCAGCGTATCGGCGCGGGCATCGCGGGTATGCACGATAACCGGTTTATTCAGCTCCCGACCTATACGGATATGGTCGCGAAAGGACGCCTGCTGACGCGCTTTCGTTTCCGGCGTGTAGAAATAATCGAGCCCGGTTTCGCCCATCGCGACCACGCCGTCCTCTGCGGCGAGCTGGCGCAGCTCTTCAACGTCATACTCTTCATCCTGGTTTAACGGATGCACGCCGCAGGAGAAAACGACGTCGCGACGCTGGCCCACCAGTTCGCGCATACCGCGGTATCCCGGCAGCGTCGTGGCAACCGCCAGGCAAAATTTCACATCGCGCGCGGCGGCCTTTGCCAGCACATCGTCCACATCTTTATGCAGCGCTTGATAATCCAGGCCATCGAGATGGCAATGGGAGTCGACTAAAAACATGATGTCTCTCTCAGAGATGGGATACGGGAAGGACCGCCCCAGGTTGCAGGTAATGTTCCCAGCGCAGAAGGCGCTCGGTTAGCAGCAGTTCGCGATTAATGCCGACCACGCTCAGCAGCTGCTCGCGGCAGGCGCTGACGTCGCGCGCGATCGCCTGCAGGCGCGCCGCCGGCAGCGCAGCGGCCAGCTGATTGACCAGAGGCCAGACATCAGGATTGCTGATAAGGGTAATCCCCTGCTGCCTTTTTTGCGCGTCGACCAGCAGCGATGCCAGCCAGTGCAGGCGAATCGCGGCCTGTTCATGGTTTAACATCGGCAACAGCGTCAGCCAGTCGCCGTGGGTTAAAATATTTCCGAGAATCTGGCAAAGCTGCTGCCGCGGTGCCCAGTGAGCTTCCTGAAGCAGATCCAGCGCCGCCGCTGGCGCGTTGGCGCTCAGCCGCAGCGCCGCGAGCAGCGCGTCTTGTGACATTGTCACTTCTCGCTCTAACCACGCCAGCGCGTAGCGTTCTGAAGGCGGAGCGAGGTGAAATAACCGACAGCGGCTGCGCAGCGTCGCCAGCAGGCGCGCGGGTTCCTGACAGGCCAGGAAGAACCAGGTATTCTCCGGCGGCTCCTCCAGCGTTTTTAGCAGCGCGTTTGCCGCCGCGTCGGTCAGCATGGCGGCATCGCCGATCCACACCACCTTCGCGCCGCCCAGCCGGGCGTGTTCATAGAGCTTTTCGCTCACTTCGCGCACGGCATCGATGCCGAGCGAGCTCTTCCCCTTTTCCGGGGTCAACGCATAATAATCTGGATGGGTGCCGGCCTGCATCAGCTGGCAGCTATGGCAATGACCGCAGCTTTTATGCCCTTCCGGCTGGCGGCACATCAGAAAGCGACAAAGCGCATAAATCAGCGCATCGCTACCCATGCCCGGCAGGGCCTGAACCATTAGCGCATGGTGGCCGCGCCCCGCCTGATAGCTGGCAACCAGCTGTTCAAAGGGCGGGCGTAACCACGGATACCATTTCATGCGCCTTGCTCCGCGACCCACTGATTCACTACCGCCCGAATGTCGCGCTTCACGGCCTCCAGCGGCTGGGTAGCGTCAACGGTGCGTATAGTGGGATCCTGCGCCGCCAGTTCAAGGTAGCGCGCGCGGGTACGATTAAAGAAATCCAGCGACTCCTGCTCGATTCGGTCAAGTTCACCGCGGGCGCGGGCGCGCTTCAGGCCGACTTCCGGAGTCACGTCAAGGTAAAGCGTCAGATGGGGACGAAAGTCTCCCAGTACCGCGTCACGCAGGGTCGCCAGCATCGTCTGATCAATTCCGCGACCGCCGCCCTGATAAGCCTGGGTTGAGAGATCGTGACGATCGCCGATGACCCACTGACCGCGCGCCAGAGCGGGTTTGATAACCGTCTCCACCAGCTGTACGCGCGCCGCGTAAAACATCAGCACTTCCGCTTTATCATTAATCACTTCATCGCCGGTGGACTGAATATCCAGCACCAGGCTGCGCAGCTTCTCGGCCAGAATGGTGCCGCCCGGTTCGCGGGTAAACACCATATCGCTAACGCCCAGCTGTTTTAGCGTCTCTACCACACAATCACGCGCGGTGGTTTTCCCTGCGCCTTCCAGGCCCTCGATGACGATATAGTTACTGCGCATTTTTTTCCTTAAGTACTTTCAAATAGTCCTGGACCGAGCGGTTATGGCTGGCCAGGTTAGTGTTAAACGTATGTCCGCCCTTCCCGTCCGCGACAAAATAAAGGTACGGCGTTTTCGCCGGATGCGCGGCGGCGTTTAGCGAGGCCTCGCCCGGTGCGGCGATCGGTCCCGGCGGCATGCCGTTTATGACGTAGGTATTGTAAGCGGTTGGGGTTTCCAGGTCTTTACGCGTCAACTTGCCATTATAACTCTCACCCATCCCGTAAATCACGGTCGGATCGGTTTGCAGGCGCATACCGATCCGTAAACGGTTGATAAATACCGATGCGACGCGGTCGCGCTCGTCCGATACCGCCGTCTCTTTTTCGATAATCGAGGCCATTGTCAGCAGCTGGTTCTTATCGTGATACGGCAGATTCTCCATCCGCCCTTCCCAGGCTTTATCGACCGCGGCAACCATCTTCTGATGCGCCCGCTTAAGGATCGCCACATCGCTGGTATTGGCGGTATACATCCAGGTATCCGGCCAGAACCAGCCTTCGACCCAGTCAGGATGCTCGAGATCAAGGGCCTTCGCGACGGTTTCATAGCTATCATCCGCCAGCGTATGCTTGACGTAAGGCGCATCGCGCAGCTGGCGCAGGTAATCGCTCACCCGCATCCCTTCAACGAAGCGCAGCGGAAACTGCGCCTCTTTGCCGCTGGCCAGCAGCTGCAGCATCTGGCGGACCGTCATATCAGGCGTGAAGCGATAGGTTCCGGCTTTAAAATGGGAGAGCTCAGGCTCTATGCGCAGCAGCCACTGGAAAACCCGCGGTCGGTTAATGACTTTATCGCTATACAGCTGTTGCCCAAGCGCCAGGCGCCCCGTTCCGGTGGCAAGAGTAAAGATAGTCTCTTCTTTAATCAGCAACTTGCTGTCCGCCAGCTGGCGAACTTTCCACATACCGATGCCCGCGGCAATGCCCAGCACCACCACCAACAGCAGGATGAAACGTAACATTTTCTTCATGACTAATCAGACAGCTCACACAAAGGGGCTAAAAAATGGTAAAGCTCGCGGGCGGACCAACATTTATCGTTCCAGCGGCGAACAGGCACCAGCGGCATTAAGGCGTTACAGACCACGACCTCATCGGCTTCGCGTAACGCCTCGGGACGCATGGTGGCTTCGACAACGCGAAACGGCGATGGTGCCAGCTTAGCGAGAATGTACTGGCGCATAATACCGTTGACCCCCGCCTGATCGAGGCGCGGGGTAAAGACGTCGGATCCTTTACGCCAGAATACGTTCGCGGCACAGCATTCCGTAAGCCACCCGTCGCTGTCAAGGACCAGCGCCTCATCGGCGTCCGTCTGCTCAAGATGAGAACGAATCAGCACCTGCTCCAGCCGGTTAAGGTGCTTGAGTCCGGCGAGTGAAGGGTTGCGTCCCAGCCTGACAGGGCTCAGCGACAGGGAAATCCCCTCCTCGCACCAGCGCAGATAGTGGGCCGGCCTGGGCGACACGCTGAGAATTCTCGTGGGATTGACGCAGCCCGCGGCGCTATAGCCGCGGCCGCCCGCTCCGCGAGTGATGATGACCTTCAGCACGCCATCCTGATGAGGCTGCGCCAGACGCGCCATCTCCTGCGCTAATAGCGCCCAGTCGTCATAGGGGATAAAGAGCTTTTCACAAGTCGTCTGCAGGCGGACCAGATGGGCTGACAGCAGTTGAACCTGGCCTCTGAGGATGCGCGCAGTGGTAAAGCAGCCATCGCCGAACTGCACGCCGCGATCGTTCACCGCGAGCGTTTCACTTTCAGCGCCATTGATTAAAAACATAAAAGACTCCTTATCGCTGGCCGGTTAGTTTCGCAGGAGGAGAGACATTGAACAAGCGGAGAAAACCGAATAAAAAAAGGCCCGACAAGCGGGCCAATTTTCGATGGGCATTGACGTCAACCGAGATGTTACGTCAGGCGCGCATCACACCTTTTTAAAGATTAACGAGCCGTTAGTGCCGCCGAAGCCGAAGGAGTTACACAGGGTATACTCCAGACCGCTTACCTGGCGCGCTTCGTGCGGGACGAAGTCCAGATCGCAACCTTCATCCGGGTTATCCAGGTTGATGGTTGGCGGAACGGCGCTATCGCGCAGCGCGAGGATGGAGTAGATAGACTCTACTGCGCCCGCTGCACCGAGCAGGTGGCCGGTCATTGACTTAGTCGAGCTCACCATTACGCGGCTGGCAGCGTCGCCGAAGACAGATTTCACCGCCTGCGCTTCTGCTTTATCGCCCGCCGGCGTAGAGGTACCGTGGGCGTTGACGTAGCCAATCTGGCTTGCGTCAATACCCGCGTCGCGAATGGCGTTCACCATCGCCAGCGCTGCTCCAGCGCCATCTTCCGGCGGTGAAGTCATATGGTAGGCATCGCTGCTCATACCAAAACCGACGATTTCAGCATAGATTTTCGCACCGCGTTTCTTCGCGTGCTCGTACTCTTCCAGCACGACCATGCCGGCGCCGTCGCCCAGCACGAAACCATCACGCTCTTTATCCCACGGACGGCTTGCCGCCTGCGGGTTGTCATTGCGAGTGGACAGCGCGCGCGCTGCACCAAAGCCGCCTACGCCCAGCGGGGTACTGGCTTTTTCCGCACCACCGGCGACCATTGCGTCAGCATCGCCATAGGCGATAACGCGCGCGGCGTGACCAATGTTGTGTACGCCAGAAGTACATGCGGTTGCGATGGAAATGCTTGGTCCACGCAGACCAAACATGATGGTCAGATGCCCGGCCACCATGTTAACGATTGTGGAAGGAACAAAGAATGGGCTGATCTTACGCGGTCCGCCTTTTACCAGCGAACTGTGGTTTTCTTCGATCAGGCCAAGCCCGCCAATACCGGAACCAATAGCGGCGCCGATGCGGGTAGCATTCTCTTCCGTCACTTCAAGGCCAGAATCCTGCATGGCCTGAATGCCAGCGACAATTCCATATTGAATGAAGGCATCCATCTTGCGCTGCTCTTTGCGCGAGATGAAGTCATCACAGTTAAAATCCTTTACTAAGCCAGCAAATTTCGTTGCATAGGCGCTAGTATCGAAATGGTCGATCAGGCTGATGCCACTCTGACCGGCAAGGAGAGCTTTCCAGGTAGACTCTACGGTATTGCCGACAGGAGACAACATGCCCAGTCCGGTCACAACTACACGACGCTTAGACACGGTTGTCCTCCAGGGAGGGAAAATAGATTCTTGTGGGACAAAATGTAGATAAAACTCAGGCGGTCGAATGACCGCCTGGAGATGTTCACTTACGCCTGGTGGCCGTTGATGTAATCAATGGCAGCCTGAACAGTAGTGATTTTCTCAGCTTCTTCGTCCGGAATCTCAGTATCAAACTCTTCTTCCAGAGCCATTACCAGCTCAACGGTGTCAAGAGAATCAGCGCCCAGGTCTTCAACGAAGGAAGCATTGTTGGTAACTTCTTCCTGCTTAACGCCCAGCTGTTCGCCGATAATTTTCTTAACGCGTTCTTCGATAGTGCTCATACTCTTAAATTTCCTATCAAAACTCGCTTTCGCGATGGTTTTCGTAGTGTATAAAATGTTGAAAAATTTGCAACTAAATCCCGGCAGGTCTTACCACGATTTTACGCTATTTTGCGGCTGTTTGCCCTCATAACGCAAATCATTTTGTACAAAACATTACAGTGAACCGCACAGACTGCGCGGTTCCTGAGCGTTTTGCGCAAATCTCGGTCAGACCATATACATTCCGCCGTTGACGTGCAGAGTTTCACCGGTGATGTAACTCGCTTCGTCAGAGGCTAAAAATGCCACCGCACTGGCGATTTCATTTGGAGAGCCGAGGCGCCCCGCAGGAACTGCCGCCAGCGTACCCGCACGCTGCTCATCGGTCAGCGCACGCGTCATGTCCGTTTCAATAAAGCCCGGAGCAACAACGTTTACAGTAATACCGCGGGACGCAACTTCGCGAGCCAGTGATTTACTGAAGCCAATCAGACCCGCTTTCGCCGCAGCGTAGTTGGCCTGACCCGCATTTCCCATGGTACCAACCACAGAACCGATAGTGATAATACGTCCATGACGCTTTTTCATCATAGCGCGCATTACCGCTTTTGACAGACGGAAAACAGATGACAGGTTGGTTTCGATAATATCGTTCCACTCATCATCTTTCATGCGCATTAACAGGTTATCACGAGTGATCCCGGCATTGTTCACCAGGATATCAACTTCACCAAATTCTGCGCGAATATTTCCCAGAACAGATTCAATAGATGCAGGATCGGTCACATTCAGCAGCAGACCTTTACCGTTAGCACCTAAATAATCGCTGATCGCCTGCGCGCCGCTTTCGCTGGTCGCAGTCCCGATAACTTTCGCGCCACGGGCAACGAGCGTTTCAGCGATTGCGCGGCCAATCCCGCGACTTGCACCGGTAACCAGCGCGATTTTTCCTTCAAAACTCATGGTTTTCCTCTTTTATTGCTCAAGCGCCGCAGACATCGCCGCCGGCTCGTTAAGCGCGGAAGCGGTCAGGGTGTCAACAATACGTTTAGTCAGGCCGGTGAGGACTTTACCCGGGCCAACTTCATACAGATGCTCTACGCCCTGTGAAGCCATAAACTCAACGGTTTTGGTCCACTGAACTGGGCTATACAGCTGGCGGATCAGGGCATCACGAATAGCATCAGGCGCCGTTTCACTTTGCACGTCGACGTTATTCACTACCGGAATCGTCGGCGCGTTAAAGGTGATTTTCTGCAGCTCAACGGCCAGTTTTTCCGCCGCAGGCTTCATCAGCGCGCAGTGGGACGGTACGCTGACCGGCAGCGGCAGCGCACGTTTAGCGCCCGCAGCCTTACAGGCTGCGCCAGCGCGCTCTACGGCTTCTTTGTTACCGGCAATAACAACCTGCCCTGGCGAGTTAAAGTTCACCGGAGAGACGACCTGCCCTTCGGCAGACTCTTCGCAGGCTTTCGCAATCGCCGCGTCGTCAAGCCCGATGATCGCGGACATCGCGCCGGTACCTTCCGGTACCGCTTCCTGCATAAACTTGCCGCGCATCTCAACCAGGCGTACGGCATCGGCAAAATCGATAACGCCTGCGCATACCAGCGCAGAATATTCGCCGAGGCTGTGGCCCGCCAGCAGAACAGGCGTTTTACCGCCCTGCTGCTGCCAGACGCGATACAGCGCAACGGAAGCGGTCAGCAGCGCCGGCTGAGTCTGCCAGGTTTTGTTCAATTCTTCCGCCGGGCCTTGCTGCGCAAGCGCCCACAGATCGTAACCCAACGCCGCAGAGGCTTCACGGAACGTCTCTTCAATTACCGGGTAAGCGGCCGCCATATCTGACAGCATCCCGACACTCTGAGAGCCCTGTCCCGGGAACACAAAAGCAAATTGCGTCATGTTTAAATCCTTATCCTAAAAACGAACCAGCGCGGAACCCCAGGTGAACCCGCCACCAAAGGCTTCCAGCAGAATAAGCTGACCACGTTGAATGCGGCCATCGCGAACGGCTTCATCCAGCGCACAAGGAACGGAAGCCGCCGAGGTATTGCCGTGTCGGTCGAGCGTGACGACGACATTATCCATCGACATTCCCAGCTTCTTCGCCGTGGCGCTGATAATGCGCAGGTTGGCCTGATGCGGCACCAGCCAGTCCAGCGCCGAACGCTCGAGATTATTCGCGGCTAAAGTCTCGTCCACGATATGCGCCAGTTCGGTCACCGCAACCTTAAAGACTTCATTACCCGCCATCGTCAGATAGATCGGGTTTTCCGGTTCGACGCGATCGGCATTCGGCAGCGTCAGCAGTTCGCCGTAGCTCCCATCCGCATGCAGATGCGTAGAGATAATGCCCGGCTCTTCAGAAGCGCCCAGCACAACGGCGCCAGCGCCATCGCCAAAAATAATGATGGTTCCGCGATCGGCAGGATCGCAGGTGCGCGCCAGCACGTCAGCGCCAATCACCAAAGCGTAATCAACCGCGCCGTTTTTCACGTATTGATCGGCAACGCTGAGCGCGTAGGTGAAACCCGCGCAGGCCGCAGCAACGTCAAACGCCGGGCAGCCTTTGATACCCAGCATTGATTGAATCTGGCAAGCCGAGCTAGGAAACGCATGGGTACCGGAGGTAGTCGCAACAATAATCAGACCAATTTGCTCCGGCTTGACGCCCGCCATATCCAGCGCATTCTTAGCGGCTTCAAGGCCCATCGTAGCAACTGTTTCATTCGGTGCGGCAATACGACGCTCGCGGATACCGGTACGAGTAACAATCCACTCGTCAGACGTATCAACCATATTTTCCAGTTCAGCGTTCGTACGCACGTGCTCAGGCAGATAGCTGCCGGTACCAATAATCTTCGTATACATGTACGCTCAGTCACTCTTGGGTAATATACCGGGTTAACTCAAACTGCGAGGCGTCAGTCGTTTCCGGTCATCCGGGTTTGAGGCCTGGAACTTCCGCTTCTGCCGCCTTCAGGCAATTCGAAACCTGCAGGGTATAAAGATTCCAGGCGAGCGGCAATTCGCTGAGGAACCTGCCGCTGCACAGCCTGCACTGCCTGCTCTATCGCGACGCAAAAAGCGCGCTGATTGGCAGCCCCATGACTTTTAATCACGGAACCGCGTAATCCTAACAGACAGGCACCATTATACTGGTCGGGGTTGAGGTGACTGAATCGCCTCGACAGGCTTTTTTGTAACCAACGCTTTAATAAAAGCAGCCACCACGACCTTTTTTTCCCCTCTCCCTGTGATTTCAACAGTGAAAGGAACATTCTGACAACACCTTCCATCGTTTTTAATGTGACGTTGCCCGTGAATCCATCACAAACTAAAACATCCGTTTTGCCCGTCAACAATTCGTTGGCTTCCAGATACCCAATATAGTTGAGGGTTGGCAGGGTTTTCAAAACTGCCGCCGCGTCACGAATGCTGCTGAGACCTTTCATCTCTTCTTCGCCGATATTCAGAAGCGCAACCCGGGGATCCTTAATACCGATAACTTCTTCGGCAAGAACCGCCCCCATAACGGCAAACTGCACCAGCATCGTGCTATCGCAATCGACGTTAGCGCCTAAATCCAGCACCACCGTTTTGCCCTTCAACTGATGCGGTAGCATGGTGACCAGCGCGGGGCGCTCAATTCCCTCAATGGGCTTAAGCAGCAGCTTCGCCAACCCCATCAGCGCGCCGGTGTTACCCGCGCTGACGCAGGCCTGCGCCCGCCCTTCTTTTACTAACTCCAGCGCGATGCGCATTGAGCTGCCGCGACTGGCGCGAATGGCCTGCGCGGGTCGAGCATCACTGGCAATAACCGACTGCGCAGGGATAACCTGCAGACGTGAACGTTGTTCAAAATCAGCTTTGGCAAGTAATGGCGCGATAGCGTCGGGATCGCCGACTAAAAGAAGTGTGAGTTGTGAATTAGAGTTCAGTGCCTGCAATGCTGCAGGCACTGTCACGGAAGGGCCAAAATCCCCGCCCATGACATCTAACGCCAGGGTTAGACGTGTCAAGGTATCGTCGCTGCCCGGTTCGGTTATTCCCCAGTTACCCGGGGAAATCCTCACTAAGCTTCATCACGCTTTCGCGTGATTACTTAGCGATAACCTTGCGACCGCGGTAGAAACCGTCGGCAGTGATGTGGTGACGCAGGTGTTTTTCACCAGAAGCTTTGTCTACAGACAGGCTGGTGACTGCGGTCAGCGCGTCATGGGAACGACGCATGCCACGTTTGGAACGGGTTGGTTTATTCTGTTGTACGGCCATGGACCTTACTCCTCAATTACTTATGCTTTAAGCTGGCTAATACGGCAAATGGATTTGGTTTTTGTGCCTCTTCAGGCAGTTCACCAAAGACCATGTCCGCGTCGGACACTTCACAGTGTTCAGAATCATGCACCGGAACTACGGGCAAGGCGAGGATGATTTCATCTTCAACCAGCGCCAGCAGATCGATTTCACCGAATTCGTTAACCTCAATCGGCTCATACGCTTCCGGCAGTGCCTCGGCCTGTTCGTCATTTCTGACGGGGCTGAAACAATACGTTGTGTGGACATGATGGGGGAACGGTTTCCCGCAACGCTGACATTCGAGGGTTACCGACACCGTCGCATCGCCGTTTAACACGGCAAGACGTTGGTTATCGATAGCGAACGACATGCTGCATTCCACATCGCTGTCCACGCTGACAACAGAATCAGCGACACGCACAGCCTGATCACGGGTATAGATACCTTGGTAATCTAAGCGTTTTTGAGCCGTGCGAACCGGATCGAGAGTCAGGGGTAATTTTACCTTTTGCATAGGGCGCGCATATTAACTTTGTAACGTCATAGAGTCAAAGAAAAAGGCAGCCTCAGGTTGCCTTTTGCCATTTATTCGCACACATTGCGGCGCATAGTTTAAAATGATGCTCTGCGAAGCGCTATATGTGGATGAAAAAATATGTCTGAACTAATCCTCGCGTCAACCTCGCCCTGGCGGCGAATGCTGCTGGAAAAACTGTCGGTGCCTTTTGAATGCGCGGCGCCGGAAGTTGATGAGACCCCGCTGCCCGGCGAACCCGCCCGCCAGCTGGTGCTGCGTCTGGCGCAGGCGAAGGCGCAGGCCCTTGCCGCGCGCTACCCTCAGCACCTCATTATAGGCTCCGATCAGGTTTGCGTCCTGGACGGTGAAATTACCGGCAAACCGCACACGGAAGAAAACGCCCATCGCCAGTTGAGAAAGGCCAGCGGCACCATCGTCACGTTCTATACCGGCCTGGCGCTGTACAATTCCGCCAACGGTCACCTGCAAACCGAATGCGAACCTTTCGACGTTCATTTCCGCCGTTTAAGCGACCAGGAAATTGAGAGCTATATCCGCAAGGAAAACCCGCTGCAGTGCGCCGGAAGCTTTAAAAGCGAAGGGTTAGGCATCACGCTGTTCGACCGCCTCGAGGGACGCGATCCCAACGCGCTGGTCGGTTTGCCGCTCATTGCCCTCTGCCAGATGCTGCGCCGGGAGGAGTGTAACCCTCTGCTCACCTGACCGCGATTTCATGTGGCCTCTTTATGAGGCCGTCAGCCGCCTTTAAGCAACGTTTTAGCCGCTGACCGGCGGCCGGAGCCTGTTTTACTCCAACTTAATTAATGCATCGCCTGTCACAGTTTATTTTTCCAGCGCCACTACAATCCAATTAAATAATGAAACGATGTTTTATTTTTAAATGGAGCTATTATGCCTACCCGCGCTACGGTTTTGTCCCTCGCCCTGCTGGCCGCCGCCAGCGCCAACGCCAATGACTGGCAACGCCAGGGCATCGTAGAGGGCAATCTACCCGCCTCGTGGCAGCAGTTGAAAGCGCAGATGACCTACCCGGACTCGTGGCTCTCTGGCCACTCTCATAATTTTAATCAATGGCGACAGCAGGCTCGTATGCTGCTTCGGCAGTCTCTGCTGACCCCGGCGTCGACAATCCCCTTCGCGCCGCAAACGCTCATGAGAGAAGACCGGGGAACCTATATCGCCGAGAAGCTGGCCTTCAACGTAACCGACGATAACAGGATTGCCGCGCTGATGTTGACGCCAAAATCACCCGGCCCTCACCCGGCTATTGTCCTGTTACACGATCATGGCTCAAAGTTTGACATTGGTAAGGAGAAGCTGATCCGCCCCTGGAGTGACGCCGCGCGGCTAGCCAGCGCCCAGGCGTGGGCGGATAAATTTTTCAGCGGCCGGTTCATCGGCGATGAACTGGCGCAGCGTGGTTACGTCGTGATAGCCATCGATAGCCCAGGCTGGGGAGATCGAGGGCCTATGGTCTACGAGCAGCAGCAGGCCCTGGCCAGTAACTACTTTAACCTTGGACGTTCGCTGGCAGGTGAAGTCGCCTATGAAGATCTGCGTACCGTTGATTTCGTCAGTACTTTAACAGCGGTGGATAATACACGCATCGGGGTATTGGGTTTCTCAATGGGGGGCTTTCGCGCCTGGCAACTGGCCGCCCTGTCTGACAAAGTGGCCGCGACTGCCGTTATCTCCTGGTTTGGTACCTGGCGCGGCCTGATGCAGCCGGGCAACAACGTCCTGCGCGGGCAATCGGCCTTTTATATGCTTCATCCAGGCTTATCCGGCCGTCTCGACATTCCCGATATCGCCAGCATCGCCGCGCCAAAACCGATGCTCATTTACAGCGGCGGCAAGGATAAGCTGTTCCCGGCAGAAGCCGTTAACGATGCCTTCGCAAAATTGCATACAGTGTGGGGGTCGCAAAACGCGCAGGATAAGCTGGAAACGAAGACGTGGCCGGAACTGGGCCACGTCTTTTATAAAGAACAGCAGGATGAGGTTTTCCCCTGGCTTGCCAGGTGGCTCAAGCCCTGAGCCTGATGGCGGTTATTTGGCGCTACGCAAAACCTGCAGGCAGCGCTTAAGCTGATTATCCAGAGGCGCTTCAACGCGCATTATCTCGCCGCTCCCCGGATGGGTAAACTTCAGCGCCGCCGCATGGAGAAACAGTCGGTTAAGGCCGGTGCCTGCCAGCTGCTTATCAAATTCACGGTCGCCGTAACGATCGTCGAAAGCGATGGGATGGCCGGCATATTGCGTATGCACGCGGATTTGATGCGTACGACCGGTTACCGGGCTGCAGCGCACCAGCGTCGCATGAGTAAAACGCTCTTCGACTTTAAAACGCGTCTCAGAAGGTTTCCCCTCCTGGTTAACCCGCACAATACGCTCACCGCTCTGCAGAATATTTTTCAGCAGCGGGGCCTGCACCACTTTAGTATGCGATTGCCACTGCCCGCGTACCAGCGCCAGGTAATCCTTCTGCATGCCTTTGTCGCGCAGCTGCTCATGCAGGGAACGCAGCGCTGAGCGCTTTTTGGCGACCAGCAGAACGCCAGATGTGTCGCGGTCAAGGCGATGCACCAGTTCCAGGAAACGCGCTTCCGGGCGCAGCGCGCGCAAACCTTCGATCACGCCAAAGCTCAGCCCGCTGCCGCCGTGGACCGCAGTGCCTGAAGGCTTGTTAAGCACCAGAATATGATCGTCTTCATATAAAATCACATCGGCCAGCGCGGCCACTTTTTGCAGGTGCGGAGAGACCGCCTCTTCTTCTTTCTCAGATACGCGGACCGGCGGGATGCGCACTTCGTCGCCGGCTTCCAGCTTATATTCCGGCTTCACGCGCTTTTTGTTAACCCGCACCTCGCCTTTACGCAAGATGCGATAAATCATGCTCTTCGGTACGCCCTTCAGCTGCGTACGCAAAAAGTTGTCGATACGTTGCCCGGCTTCATCATCAGCAATGGCAACCATTTTTACGCTTGGGATCTCAGTTTTCATGGTGCGCGATTTTAAATAGCCCGACGCATTAGCGCCACTCATTTTTATATGCTTATATTTATCATCATCCGGATTTCACCGTATGCTTCATCATCGTTTTGTTTGTTATTAGAACAATCTGTATACGCGGGTGAAAAAACTGTGAGTAACCGGGTGATAAAAGGTGAAAGTCAACTTGCTATAACAAGCTTAGCAATGGAATAATGATGCAGTATTCCGTACTGAAACTTGTTAGAACAAGAAATTAGCGGAATGACCAATTTTGTCTGACCGATCATCAACGCAGCAATGGCGTAAGACGTATTGATCTTTCAGACAGTTAGCGGGCTGCGGGTTGCAGTCCTTACCGGTACAGGCTCTATGGATTTCACGGCGCAGGAAGGCGTTCACACTGGGATATCCCGGCGCTCATCTGGATCAAATGATTAAGATGAGCAGGTTAAGCCGCCACGCCGGCTACGTGAAAAACGATGGGTATAAATGGAATCTTCTCTGGTGATACATCCCAGGCAGTTCCCCTGATAATTGCGCTGTGTTTCCGTTTGAAATACAGGCGACCGACACTCTGCGCCTCTTAAGCGCGCGACAACCGTGAGGTTGGCGACGTGAAACAGACACGAGGCCATCGGTTTCCCCCGGTAAGGCGTTACTCTGCCCGTAGCTTAGTCGTCAATGTAAGAATAATGAGTAAGTTACGATGAAAAGAATGTTAATCAACGCAACTCAGCAGGAAGAGTTGCGCGTCGCCCTTGTTGATGGGCAGCGCCTGTACGACCTGGATATCGAAAGCCCCGGGCACGAACAGAAAAAAGCGAACATCTACAAAGGCAAAATCACTCGTATAGAACCTAGCCTCGAAGCCGCGTTTGTTGATTATGGTGCCGAGCGTCATGGTTTCCTCCCTCTTAAAGAAATCGCCCGCGAATACTTCCCTGCCAACTACAATTCTCATGGTCGTCCGAACATCAAGGACGTGCTGCGTGAAGGTCAGGAAGTTATTGTCCAGATTGATAAAGAAGAGCGTGGCAATAAAGGCGCCGCGCTGACGACCTTTATTAGCCTGGCGGGCAGCTATCTGGTGCTGATGCCGAATAACCCACGCGCTGGCGGTATTTCACGCCGCATCGAGGGTGACGATCGCACCGAACTTAAAGAAGCGCTGGCCAGCCTTGAGCTGCCGGACGGCATGGGACTTATCGTTCGCACCGCCGGCGTCGGCAAGTCCGCCGAAGCGCTGCAGTGGGACTTAAGCTTCCGCCTGAAGCATTGGGAAGCCATCCAGAAAGCCGCAGAAAATCGCCCTGCTCCGTTCCTGATCCATCAGGAAAGCAACGTGATTGTGCGCGCGTTCCGCGACTATCTGCGCCAGGATATCGGCGAAATTCTGATTGATAACCCGAAAGTGCTTGAGCTGGCTCGCCAGCACATCGCGGCGCTGGGTCGTCCGGATTTTAGCAGCAAAATTAAGCTGTACACCGGGGAAATCCCGCTGTTCAGCCACTATCAAATCGAATCGCAGATTGAATCCGCTTTCCAGCGTGAAGTGCGTCTGCCTTCCGGCGGTTCTATCGTTATCGACAGCACCGAAGCGCTGACCGCTATCGATATCAACTCCGCACGCGCCACCCGCGGCGGCGACATCGAAGAAACGGCGTTTAACACCAACCTGGAAGCGGCAGATGAAATCGCTCGTCAGCTGCGTCTGCGCGACCTTGGCGGCCTGATCGTTATCGACTTCATCGATATGACCCCGGTTCGCCATCAGCGTGCGGTGGAAAACCGCCTGCGCGAAGCCGTCCGTCAGGACCGAGCGCGGATCCAGATCAGCCATATTTCACGCTTTGGACTGCTGGAGATGTCGCGCCAGCGCCTGAGCCCGTCGCTCGGCGAGTCCAGCCATCATGTCTGCCCGCGCTGTAGCGGAACGGGTACCGTGCGCGATAACGAATCGCTGTCGCTTTCCATTCTGCGTTTGATTGAAGAAGAAGCGCTGAAAGAGAACACCAAAGAAGTTCACGCTATCGTGCCGGTGCCGATTGCCTCTTACCTGCTGAACGAAAAACGTGCTGCGGTAAGCGCGATTGAAACCCGTCAGACCGATGTGCGCGTCATTATCGTGCCAAACGACCAGATGGAAACGCCGCACTACTCCGTTCTGCGCGTGCGTAAAGGCGAAGAAACCTCCACGCTGAGCTATCTGCTGCCGAAACTGCACGAAGAAGAGATGGCCATGCCTTCTGATGAAGAGCCGGCCGAGCGTAAGCTTCCGGAACAACCGGCGCTGGCCGCTTTTGTCATGCCTGAAGCCCCTCCGGCTCCGGCACAGGAAGAGCCGACGAGGGCAACAGCTACCGTTACGCCTGCCGCATCCGCACCGAAGGCCGCAGCGCCGGCCCAGCCTGGTCTGATTGCCCGCTTCTTCAGCGCCCTGAAAAATATGTTCTCCGGCGCGGAAGAGACTAAACCGGCAGAAGTTCAGGTTGAGAAAAAAGCGGAAGAGAAATCCGAACGTCAGCAGGAGCGTCGTAAACCGCGTTCTAACAACCGCCGCGATCGCAATGACCGTCGTGACAACCGGGATAATCGCGATAGTCGTGATAACCGTGATAGTCGTGCCGAGAATAGCGAAGGCCGGGAGTCTCGCGAAGAAAACCGCCGTAACCGTCGTGAGAAGCAGCAGAACGCCGAGCCGCGCGAAATTCGCCAGACCACGGTAGAAGATAGCGAAAAAGGCAAAGCTCGCGACGAGCAGCAGCCGCGCCGCGAACGTAATCGTCGTCGTAACGATGATAAACGTCAGGTTCCGCAGGAAGCCAAAACGCAAACCCGTGAAGAGCCAATCGTACAGGATAGCGAGCAGGAAGAACGCGTCCAGACTATGCCGCGTCGTAAACCGCGTCAGCTGGCGCAGAAGGTTCGTTTCGAATCGGCTGCCGCTGAGCAGGTTGTCGAGCCGGTAGCCGCAGCGCAGGTAACCGAAGCGCCTGTCGTCCAGCCGGAAACCGTTGCTCCACGTACTGAACTGGCAAAAGTCGATCTGCCGGCGGTCGTTGAGGCAGCTGCGGAACATGACGACAACGGTGAAGCCCGCGAATCTAACGGCATGCCGCGCCGTTCGCGTCGCTCGCCTCGTCACCTGCGCGTAAGCGGCCAGCGCCGTCGTCGCTACCGTGATGAGCGTTACCCGACGCAATCCCCGATGCCGCTGACCGTTGCCTGCGCATCGCCGGAAATGGCGTCTGGCAAAGTGTGGATCCGCTATCCGGTGGTTCGTCCGCAGGACCAGCAGCAGGAAGACGCTCCGGTTCAGGAGTTCTCCGTCGCTGCGGCTGAGCCGATCATTACGCCAGCGGCTGCCGCCGAGCCGGTTGTTTCTGAAGTCATTGCGCCAGCAGCAGCCGAAGATAGCGCAGCCATCTCCGAACCTGTGGCGGTGATTAACGAACCGGAAGTCCCGGTCGTTGAAACTACCCATCCGGAAGCTATCGCCACCCCGGTTGATGAACAGCCGCAGCTGATTGCAAAAGCCGATGAAGCCGTAGTCGAAGACGTTGTCGCAGAAGCCGTCGAAGTTGATGCGAAAGACGCCGTCGAGCCGGAAGCAACGGCCCCTGTGTCTGAACCCGTTGTAGCCGAACCTGCTGCAGCCGAAGAAGCGCCTGAGGTTGTTGAAGAAGCGCCTGTCGTTTCCGCGCCAGCGCCAGTAGCGGAGCCGGTGGTTGAGGCTAAGCCAGCTGTCGAAGCCGCGCCGGTAGTTAAGGTCGCCAATCGTCACGCGACGGCGCCGATGACGCGTGCGCCTGCACCAGACTACGTGCCCGAAGCGCCGCGTCAAAGCGATTGGGTTCGCCCGAACTTTGATTTTGACGGTAAAGGCTCTGCTGGCGGCCATAGCGCCACGCATAAAGCCACTGCCGGACCTACCCGTCCGCAGTCCGTAGAGTAACCTCTACAAGACCGGCCCTGGCGGCCGGTCTTTTTTTATTCCCCTTCCGGCCGCTGCATCCCCGCTACCTGAGGCATGACCTCGCGCATCAGATCGAGAAACTTACGCAACCGCGTCGGATAGTAGCGCGCCCAGGGATAGACGAGGTGGACCGGCAGCGGCGAGGCTCGCCACTGCGGGAACAGCTCCACCAAACGCCCGGCGGCGATATCCTCCACGACCGCCCAGCTCGATACGATCGCCGCGCCCAGCCCCGCCAGCGCGGTATTACGCGCGACATGCACGCTATCGGTACTCAGGCACGGCGCGATACCGAAGGTGGCGATCTGTTCATCCGTCTGAGACCGCAGCGTCACCTCGTGCTGATAAAACGTGCTGATGGCTATCCACGGCAGCATCGACATCTCCTGCGGCGCGCTTAACGGCGGCGAGTTCGCCAGCAGCGTCGGAGACGCGACTACGCTGCGTGGAACCTCGGCCAGCAATACCGATACCGTAGCCGGATCCACCTCCGCTCCCACGCGAATCGCGCAGTCGATACCCTCGCTCAGGAAATCAACCGTCTTATCGTTCAGCATCCATTCCACCGACAGCTGGGGATAGCGCTGCAAAAAATCCACCAGCGGCCCCAGCAGCTGCTGCTGACCGAACGCATGCGGCGCCCGCACTCGTAATATTCCCACGGGCCGATCATCGGTGATCCGCAGGTCGTCCTCGAGCGCCAGCCAGGCATCGACGACCTGGCGGGCGTGCTGATAGCAGCGCTCACCATCATCGGTCAGCTTCATCGCGTGGGTGGTACGCAGAATCAGCTTTGCGCCAAGCAACGCCTCCAGTGACTGAAGCCGTCGGCTTACCGTCGCCTGGGTTGTATTCATCTGCGCCGCTGCGGCGGAGAGAGAACCGGCCTCGACAATACGAATAAAGGTACGCATCAGTTCGATACGATCTATACGCTCTTGCCTCTTCATTTTTATTTTGCCTATACGTTTAACGTATAACCGTTTTACCACCGGGCTATCTACCGCGCCAGCGCGATTAGGGGAAAAATAGCGCCATCGCTTCTAAGAGGAATCCATCATGACACCAGTTCCACTCACCACCCGCGCCGCCGGGTGGGTTATTTTCATCCTTGCGCTGGGCGCGGGCTTCAGCGTCGCCTCAATCTATTACGCGCAACCGCTGTTACCCCTGATGGGGGCTAACCTGCATTTGAGCGTTGAGGGCATGGGTCTGGTTCCGACTCTGACCCAGGCCGGCTACGCGCTGGGCATACTGTTTCTTCTCCCGCTTGGCGACCGTCACGACCGCAGGAAACTGATCCTGATGAAAAGCGCCGCGCTGGCCGTCCTTCTGCTACTTTGCAGCCTCACCGGTCAGCTGACCTCCCTGCTGATTGTCAGCCTGCTTATCGGTATGGCCGCGACCATGGCGCAGGATATCGTACCGGCAGCCGCGATTCTGGCTCCTGCGGGCAAGCAAGGGAAAATGGTGGGGACGGTGATGACCGGCCTGCTGCTGGGGATCCTGCTGTCGCGTACCGTCAGCGGACTGGTGGGCGCCCTATTCGGCTGGAGGGTGATGTATCAGGCGGCGGCGGTCAGCATCGCGCTGATTGGGCTGGTGATGTGGCGCGTCCTGCCGCGCTTTGAGATTCACTCAACCCTGAGCTATCCGCAGCTGATGAAATCGATGGCCCATCTGTGGAAACGCTATCCGGCCCTGCGTCGCGCCGCATTCGCTCAGGGATTCCTCTCTATCGCCTTCAGCGCTTTCTGGTCAACGCTTGCGGTCATGTTGCTGGCGCACTATCAGATGGGCAGCGCGGTAGCCGGCGGTTTTGGTATAGCGGGTGCCGCCGGGGCGCTCGCCGCGCCGCTGGCCGGTGGCCTGGCCGACAAGTTCGGCGCGGAAAAAGTCACGCAAATGGGGGCCGCGCTGGTTACCGTTTCGTTTGCCCTGATGTTTCTGCTGCCTGCACTGCCGCCGCATGGTCAGCTGATCCTGATCGCCATTTCGGCCGTCGGTTTTGATCTTGGACTGCAATCCAGCCTCGTGGCTCACCAGAATCTGGTGTATGGCCTGGAACCTCAGGCGCGCGGTCGTCTCAATGCGCTGCTGTTCACCGGCGTCTTTATTGGCATGTCGCTGGGTTCAGTGCTGGGAAGCAAACTGTATGTGGTGGCCGGCTGGAGCGGTGTGGTGACGCTGGCCGTCATCACCGGCGCGATTGCCCTCGGGATCCGCCTGCTGGAAAGCGCCAGGGTCGTATCCGCGCAGCGAACCGTCAGATAAAAAAAGCCGCTCTGCAGCAACTGCAGAGCGGCTTTTACTGCGTTCAGTCAGCTCAGGCCGTACGGCGAGCAAACTCTTTCACGCGAAATCCCAGCAGCAGCAGCGTGGCGAAATAGGCGACAACACCCGCGACTACGACCACCATTAAACGCAGCAGGCGGAACGGCATCGTCCCCTGCGACCACTCCGGCATCAGGTACATCACGCCCAACAGCGCCGCTGACATGATAATCACCGCAATCACCAGGCGCAGCAGGAACAGGAACCAGCCCGGCTGAGGCGTAAAAATTTTCTGTTTCCGCAGCTGCCAGTAGAGCAGCGCGGCGTTCAGGCAGGCCGCCAGACCAATGGACAACGACAGACCAGCGTGCTTCAGTGGACCAATAAAGGCGAGGTTCATCACCTGCGTCATAATCAGCGTGACGATAGCAATTTTCACCGGCGTTTTAATGTCCTGGCGCGAATAGAATCCGGGTGCCAGCACTTTCACCACAATAAGCCCCATCAGCCCGACAGAATACGCCACCAGCGCACGCTGGGTCATCGCGGCATCAAAAGCGGTAAATTTCCCGTACTGGAATAGCGCGACCGTCAGCGGTTTGGCCAGGATCCCTAACGCCACCGCGCTCGGTAGCGCAAGCAGGAAGCACAGGCGCAATCCCCAGTCCATCAAACGGCAGTATTCATCGTGATTGCCGCTGGCGAAGCTTTTTGATAGCGACGGCAGCAGAATGGTCCCCAGCGCCACGCCCAGCACGCCGGACGGAAACTCCATCAGACGATCGGCGTAGTACATCCACGACACGGAGCCGGAAACGAGGAATGAGGCAAAGATAGTGTTAATGATCAGTGATATCTGGCTGACTGAGACGCCGAGAATCGCTGGCCCCATCTGTTTCACCACCCGCACCGCGCCAGCATCTTTAAGGTTGACCCGCGGCAGCACCAGCATGCCGATTTTTTTCAGATGCGGCAGTTGCCAGGCAAGCTGCAAAATACCACCAACCGTTACCGCCCACGCCATTGCCAGCATCGGCGGATTAAAATAGGGGGCCGCAAACAGCGCAAAGCCAATCATGCTGACGTTAAGGAAGGTCGGGGCAAAAGCGGGAACCGAAAAGCGGTTCCAGGTATTCAGGATAGCGCCAACTAACGACGCCAGGGAGATCAGCAGAATATAGGGAAAAGTGATGCGCAAGAGCTGAGTGGTCAGGGCGAACTTTTCCGGCGTATCGGCAAACCCCGGCGCGGTGACGGTAATCACCCACGGCGCCGCCAGCATACCGGCAACGGTGACCAGCGCCAGAACCAGCGTCAGCAATCCGGATACATAAGCGACGAAAACGCGGGTCGCATCCTCGCCCTGCTTGCTTTTATATTCAGCAAGAATCGGCACAAAAGCCTGAGAAAATGCGCCCTCAGCAAAAATACGTCGTAAAAGGTTCGGGAGTTTGAAAGCAACGAAGAAGGCGTCGGTGGCCATCCCCGCGCCAAAAATACGTGCGACAATCGCATCGCGCGCAAAGCCCAGCACGCGCGAAAACATGGTCATCGAACTGACGGCCGCCAGTGATTTTAATAGATTCATTAACGTGTTATTCCACAACCCTGAAGTAGAACGCCCGCAAATGCGGGCGCGGGAAAGTGGCGATAGTCTACCGGGTTCATACTGAATTACTACTGCCAGTTGTTACAACGGATTATTCGCTCATCGCTTCGCGCCAGAGTTTATCCACCACCCGCTGAGCCAGCAGCGCCTGCTCCCCGGACGTTTCAGGAACCGTCTGATTTTGCACGCATTCGATAAAATGCCGCGCGCAGCCGGTGAAGCCTCGCTGCTCAAGGGTGGTCTGCCAGCCGGGAATTGGGCGCTGTATCACTCCGCGTCCCCGCTCCTCCTGCCACTCTCGCATATCGCGGACTTCATATAAGCCGCCGTCGGTCACCGCCTGAACCCACTCCCGCTGGCTTCCGGCGCGGCGGTGCATACTGGTTGTGATCTGTATCATCCCGGACGTGAAATGATGTTCGGCATACAGCATCTCACCTTGAGCCGTGGTGTGCAGCGCTCCTCCGCTTAAACGCGCCTTATCGCCCGCCAGCCATAAGGCCGTATCCACCACGTGCAGATAGTCATCCAGCAGCGTGAAGCGCAGATCGTGGCCGACGCTGTCGCTGCGGTGTTTGTCCATCCGCAGCGAGGCTGCGTTTCCGAGCTGCGCCTTCAACTCGCGATAGAGCGGAGCAAAACGGCGATTAAACCCGACCATGAGCGTGAGATGACGGCGGGCGGCCAGCTCAACCAGCGTCTCCGCATCGCTGAGCTTATCCGCCAGCGGTTTATCAACGCAGACATGAACGCCGGCATTCAGCAACCGACAAACCACTTCATAATGTGAAGCCGTGGAAGTATGCACGAACACGGCGTCACACTGCGCCGCCAGTTGCTCCAGAGAATCCGCATAGGGAATCCGCCAGGTTTCGCAGATACGCAGCGCTTTCTCTTTGCCCGGCGACCACGCCGCCTGTAGCGTCCAGCCATCGGCGGCCCCCAGCACCGGTAACCACGCCTTTTGCGCAATACCGCCCAGGCCAACCACTCCTATACGTAGTTTTGCCGACATGCTTAATCTCCCAGGTGAGCCAGCAGTGAATCCAGGCGCGCTTTAAGCTCGGCGACTTCCGCTTCCAGCGCCTCTACGCGCATCTGCAGATCGTCGCCAGCGGGCGACACGGCCTCAACGACGGTTATCAGTGAATCCATATCATCGCAGAACAGATGCATATAGCGGCTTTCACGCTTGCCAGGCTCCCGCGGCAGACGCGCGACATAGGGGCCATCTTCCCGCGTCGCCAGGTTTTCGAGGACGCTTTCAACCTCCGCCATATCGCTGAATTCATGCATCCGCTGCGCGCGACCGCGCAGTTCACCGGGCGTCTGCGCCCCGCGCAGCAGCAAGGTGGTAATAATAGCGACTTCCGCCGGGGATAATTTCAGATCGCCAAATTCAGAGTTGCAGAAGCGCTGTTCATATTTGGTCACCCGATTGCCGAAACCGCTGACCGTTCGCAAATAATGGCGCTTCACTAAGGTATCGAGCAGATCCTGGACATCGCTTTCGCTGAGCGACATCACCGGTTCACGGTTCGTTTTCTGGTTACAGGCGGTGACCACCGCGTTAACCGATAGAGGGTACTGCTCCGGCGTGGTGACCTGCTTTTCCAGCAGGCAGCCAATGACCCGCGCTTCATGCGCGGTTAACTGATATTTCATGATGTCTCCTTAGCGACCCGGAGTCCAGTCCGGTGTCGTCAACGCCGTCAGTACGTGATCGCGCCACTGCCCATCAATAAGCAGGTAATCTTTGGCGTAACCCTCTTTTTCAAAGCCCAGACGCGCCAGCAAATCGCCGCTGCGCTGATTATGCGGCATATAGTTTGCCATTATGCGATGGATATGCTGCGTGCGCTGCATATAGCGAATCGCCGAGGTCAGCGCTTCATACATTAGCCCCTGCCCCTGCCATTTCTCACCGATGGAGTAGCCGAGATAGCAGGCATGAAACGAACCGCGCACCACGTTCGAAAAATTCGCCACGCCGATGATCTCTTTTTCCTCCGGGTCAAGCAGGGCAAAATAGAACGCCGAGCCCTGCTTATGGAACTCAGAAATCATCGATAAACGCGCCTGCCAGCCGGAAGGATAACAGTGGCTGTCGTCGCGCACCGGCTCCCAGGGTTTTAAGAACCCTTTATTTTCCGCGTAATAATCGGCCAGACGCCAGGCGTCACGATCGTGCACCAGCCGTACCACCAGCCGGTCCGTCGTCAAACGCACCTTCGGTACGTTACTGCGATAGCCAAACATTCCCCTCTCCTGTTCCCCAGACGCAATACTTGCTGACTTTACTATACCTGTCCTGCGCGGTTGAGTGAAAACAGCAACATACCATTTTCTGCACCACCTCTGCTTTTCGATGAATAGGCTCTATCGTTCTTGCATTTTGATAAAAAAATATTGTCGCAAGTTAGCTGGGAAAATAGCCATTATCCCCGCAGAATATCAGCGCTTATCCTTATTTTTCCCGGGAGGGGAAATGTCCCGCGTATCGCAGGCAAGGAGCCTGGGTAAATATTTCCTGTTAGTCGATAACATGCTGGTCGTACTTGGCTTTTTCGTCGTATTCCCGCTTATCTCGATTCGCTTTGTCGACCAGATGGGCTGGGCTGCGCTGATGGTCGGGATTGCGCTCGGACTGCGTCAGCTGGTGCAGCAAGGTTTAGGGATATTTGGCGGCGCCATTGCCGACCGTTTTGGCGCCAAACCGATGATCGTCACCGGTATGCTGATGCGTGCGGCCGGTTTCGCGGCGATGGCCGTCGCCCATGAGCCATGGGTGCTGTGGCTCTCCTGCATTCTCTCAGGTCTTGGCGGCACGCTGTTCGATCCGCCGCGGGCGGCGCTGGTGGTCAAGCTGGTACGCCCGCACCAGCGCGGACGTTTCTTTTCTATCCTGATGATGCAGGACAGCGCAGGGGCGGTGATCGGCGCGCTGCTGGGTAGCTGGCTGCTGCAATATGATTTTCGTCTGGTGTGCAGCGCCGGGGCGGCCCTGTTTATCGCCTGCGCGGCATTCAACGCCTGGTATCTCCCGGACTGGAAGCTGTCGACGGTCAAAACGCCGGTTCGTGAAGGGCTGGGACGCGTGCTGCGCGACAAACGCTTTGTCACCTACGTATTGACGCTAACCGGATATTACATGCTGGCGGTGCAGGTGATGCTAATGCTGCCGATCATGGTTAACGATATTGCGGGTTCTCCGGCGGCGGTAAAATGGATGTACGCCATTGAAGCGACCATTTCGCTGACGCTGCTGTACCCGATTGCCCGCTGGAGCGAAAAGCGCTTCCGCCTTGAGCATCGCCTGATGGCCGGCCTGCTGATCATGACCTTCGCGATGATGCCGATTGGCCTGAGCAGCAATCTGCAGCAGCTGTTTACGCTGATCTGCGTGTTTTATATAGGTTCAATTATCGCTGAACCCGCACGCGAGACGCTGGGCGCTTCGCTGGCGGATGCCAGAGCGCGCGGCAGCTATATGGGCTTTAGCCGTTTAGGATTAGCCTTCGGCGGCGCTTTCGGCTACGCAGGCGGCGGCTGGCTGTTCGACGCCGGTAAGGCCGCAGGTCAGCCGGAGCTGCCATGGCTGATGCTGGGCGTTATCGGCCTCGCGACATTTATCGCGCTGTGGTGGCAGTTCAGTCCAAAACGTTCGGCCTCCGGAATGCTGGAGCCGCGTACCTGATTTGCCGGGCCTTCGTTTCTCCTCCATACTGAATTGAGGATGTTCAGTAACAATGGAGGAGAAACGTGAAGTTATATATCTACGATCACTGCCCGTTCTGCCTTAAAGCCCGCATGATTTTCGGCCTGAAAAATATCCCCGTCGAACTGATCGCGCTCCTGAACGATGATGAAGTAACCCCAACCCGAATGATCGGCCAGAAGATGGCGCCAATCCTGCAAAAAGACGATAGCCGCTATATGCCGGAAAGCATGGATATCGTGCACTACGTCGATAAGCTGGACGGCAAACCGCTGCTTACCGGCGCGCGTAATCCGGCGATTGAAACCTGGCTCAGGAAGGTCAACGGCTACGCTAACCGCTTGCTCATCCCTCGCTTTGCCAAATCCGCGTTTGATGAATTCGCAACGCCAGAGGCGCGCGCCTATTTCGTAAAAAAGAAAGAGGCGGCTATCGGCAGCTTTGCCGACCATCTCGCCCATTCCCCCGGTCTGGTTAAGAACATCAGCGACGATCTGCGGGCGCTGGATAAATCGATCGTCCAGCCTAACGCCGTTAACGGAGAGCTCTCTGAAGATGATATTCATCTCTTCCCTCTGCTGAGGAATCTGACGCTGGTTGCCGGAGTGAACTGGCCGAGCCGGGTGGCCGCCTATCGTGACAACATGGCCAAACAGACGCAGATCAACCTGCTTTCCTCAATGGCTATTTAACCTGAAGGCAGCGGAAGGGTTGGCCCTTCGCTGCCATACGCCTCTTTTTCAGTCTTTTCCGCTAGCACCTCCTGCGCTGGCGAGCCATGCTGCTTTGTGTCAGGATGAACCCATGGCATGACATTAAGGAATCCAATGAAAAAGATGTTTATCGCGGCCGTGCTTATTGTTAGCGGCCTGCTCAGCGCCTGTAACCAGCTCACGCAATATTCCGTGAGCGAGCAGGAAATTAATCAGGCGCTGCAGAAACGTAATCACTTCGCTAAGGATATTGGCCTGCCAGGCGTAGCGGATGCCCATATTGAGCTGCAAAATCTTACCAGCGCTATTGGCCGTGAAGAACCAAACAAAGTGACGTTAAGCGGCGTGGCTAATTTAGATCTGAATTCACTCTTCGGGAACCAGAAAGCGACCATCGATCTGAAGCTCAAAGCGCTGCCGGCGTTTAATAAAGAAAAGGGAGCCATTTTCCTGCAGGAGATGGAGGTCGTCGATGCCAAAGTTCAGCCGGAAAAACTCCAGTCTGTGGTACAGACGCTGATCCCTTATCTGAATCAATCCCTGCGTAGCTACTTCAATCAGCAGCCTGCCTACGTGCTGCGCGAAGATGCCAGCACCGGTGAAGCGCTGGCGAAAAAGTATGCTAAAGGTATTGAGGTGAAGCCCGGAGAGATTATTATCCCGTTCACAAACTAATATCTCGGGCGCTGAAGCGCCCGTTTTTTTACGGAAGTTGATGCAAAGGAAAACGTTTACGCTTATCCTTAGTGCCCGGCAAAAACAGCCCTGATGACTGAACCTATTAGCCGGAGCCTTCCATGACAGCACAATCCCAGGTATTGAAAATCCGCCGCCCTGACGACTGGCATATCCATCTACGCGATGATGATATGTTAAAAACCGTCGTGCCTTATACCAGTGAATTTTATGGCCGGGCGATCGTGATGCCAAACCTGGTCCCCCCTGTCACCACCGTCGACGCCGCCCTCGCCTATCGCCAGCGTATCGTTGACGCAATCCCTGCGGGCCATGATTTTACGCCGCTGATGACCTGCTATCTGACGGATACGCTCGACCCGGCGGAGCTGGAGCGCGGATTTAACGAAGGCGTATTCACCGCCGCCAAACTCTACCCGGCCAATGCCACAACCAACTCGAGCCACGGCGTCACCAGCACGGATGCCATCATGCCGGTGCTTGCGCGCATGGAAAAGCTGGGTATGCCCCTGCTGGTTCACGGTGAAGTCACCCATCCTGATATCGATATTTTTGACCGGGAAGCGCGATTTATCGAAACGGTCATGGAGCCGCTGCGCCAGCGCCTGCCTGGCCTGAAGGTGGTCTTCGAACACATCACGACTAAAGATGCCGCTGAATACGTGCGCGACGGTAACGATCTGCTGGCGGCCACCATCACCCCGCAGCACCTGATGTTCAACCGCAATCATATGCTGGTTGGCGGCGTGCGCCCCCACCTTTACTGTCTGCCGATTCTGAAACGCAATATTCACCAGCAGGCGCTGCGCGAACTGGTGGCCAGCGGTTTTGAGCGCGCTTTCCTCGGCACGGATTCCGCTCCCCATGCCCGCCATCGTAAGGAAGCCAGCTGCGGATGCGCAGGGTGTTTTAACGCGCCGACCGCGCTGGGCAGCTACGCAACGGTGTTTGAGGAGATGAATGCCCTACAGCACTTTGAAGCCTTCTGCTCGCTGAACGGCCCGCGCTTCTATGGCCTGCCGGTCAATGAGGGCTACGTTGAGCTGGTGCGCGAAGAGAGCCAGGTGGTCGAGAGTATCGCCCTGCCCGGCGACGCGCTGGTGCCGTTCCTTGCCGGGGAAACCGTGCGCTGGACGATGAAAAAATAAATCGCACGCCCCCTGTTGAAAACGATCGCCAAAGACTGTATAAATAAACAGTACATTATCCAGGGGGCAATTATGCGTATTGAAGTCTCTATCGCCAAATCAACAGCCTTACCCAACGGCGCCTTAGATGCGCTGAACAATGAACTCTCTCGTCGTATTGAACAGCAGTTTCCCTCTACATCAAGCCAGGTAACGGTTCGATACGCGGCTAATAACAATCTGTCGGTTATCGGCGGCCTGAAAGAAGACAAAGACCGGATTAGCGAAATCCTGCAAGAAACCTGGGAAAGCGCTGACGACTGGTTTGTCCGCGACTAGTCAATTAAATTTGCTCCCTCATTGTGCTTTTTTTGCCGGGTCGCCCCGGCTTTTTTATTTTTTTCACACTCAGACTGTCCCCTATTGCTTTTACTTAGCACCTTCATAAATAACAAATAACCCACTCTCTCCTGCCTAAAAAACCAGCAAACGCGCGCGTATGTATCTCTATTTCATTTAATTTCTCGAGTTTATTCTTGACTACTGATATAATTAACTTGCTTCAAAAAACATGCATTAAACCTCGAGAACTGTTGTCTTTTAACATATGAATAAGGGGTTATGATGGAAAAGAATAATGAAGTCATCCAGACCCATCCCCTCGTCGGATGGGACATCAGCACCGTTGATAGTTACGATGCGCTGATGTTGCGCCTGCACTACCAAAACCCCGCTCAAGAAAGCAGTAAAGACGCAGAAATTGGCCAGACGCTATGGCTAACGACGGACGTCGCACGTCAGTTTATTTCTATTCTGGAAGCAGGTATTGCGAAGATTGAATCTGGCGAATACCAGGCAAATGAGTATCGAAGGCATTAATATTTAGCGCTAATGTCTGAATATTCACCTAACAGGCACCTCCGGGTGCCTGAATTATTTTCGGGCTTGTATAACAGCAGGTTGTTATTTACCCTGCTAACAAAGCAATAACCTGGAACCCACCATGCAATACGATCTTATCATTATCGGTAGCGGCTCGGTCGGCGCTGCCGCAGGCTATTATGCGCGGCAGGCAGGGCTTAACGTGCTGATGATTGATGCTCATCAGCCGCCGCATCAGGAAGGCAGCCATCACGGCAGCACTCGCCTGATTCGTCACGCCTACGGCGAAGGCGAAAGATATGTTCCCCTGGTACTGCGCGCGCAACAGCTGTGGGATGAGTTTGCCGCCGCCAGCGGTGAAGCCGTCTTTGAACGTACCGGGGTAATTAACCTCGGGCCTGCCGATTCCGACTTTCTGCGCAATGTTGCCAGCAGCGCGCGCGAGTTCCGGCTGAATATTGAAGAGATGGACGCGCAGACGGTAATGACTCGCTGGCCGGAAATTCGTGTACCTGATGATTATCGGGCGATATTTGAACCCGCATCCGGCATACTGCGCAGCGAGCTGGCCGTTGAAACCTGGATCCGTCTGGCGCGCGAAGCGGGCGCCGCCCAGCTGTTCAACTGTCCGGTGTCAGCCATTCACCACCAGCCGGACGGCGTCACCGTCGAGACCCTGGATGGCGAGTACAGCGGTAAAAAACTCCTGATCAGCGCCGGAACCTGGGTCACACGCCTGTTGCCAGAACTTCCGGTCCAGCCGATACGGAAGATTTTTGCCTGGTTTCAGGCTGATGGTCGCTACAGCAGCAAAAATAACTTCCCGGCGTTTACCGGCGAGTTACCGAATGGCGATCAGTTTTACGGTTTTCCCGCAGAAGATAATGAATTGAAAATCGGTAAGCACAACGGCGGGCAGCTCATTTCCACCCCGGAGGAGCGCAAACCGTTCGGTGCGGTGGCAACGGACGGCGCCGAGTCTTTCAGCTTCCTGCGTAACGTGTTGCCCGGTATTGGCGGCTGTCTGCATGGCGCTTCCTGCACCTATGACAACACCGCGGACGAGGACTTTATCATTGATACGCTACCCGGCCACCCTGATACGCTGTTGATTACCGGCCTGAGTGGGCACGGCTTTAAGTTTGCTCCGGTATTAGGCGAACTGGCCACACGATTCGCGCTTGCAAAGCCGTTTGAGTTTGATCTGTCGCCTTTTTCGCTGGCGCGGTTTAAACCATAATAGCCCGCCGTACGGTTTACAGCCGAGCTAAAAAAACGGCCTCGCTTGAGGCCGTTATTGATTGAGAGAGATTATGCGTCGCCTGTTCGAATTACTGGTCAACAACGTCCGCGAACATTTTATGATTTATCTGGCGCTGTGGCTTCTGCTGGCGTTCATCGATCTTATCTGGTTATGGTTTTTCTGAAGGTTCAGGATCCGGGATCCCCAGCTTCGTATTCAGACGACCGCGAGATTTATTAAAGATCTTATTGCCATTTTCGCGTCCTGCGCGCAGTTTTCTCTGCTCCTCTTCCGGCAGCTTATGCTCTTCCATGCAGGCTTCGCTACAGCAGCCGGCGAATTTCTCCGCGCAGGAAGGGCACTGAATAAACAGCAGGTGGCAACCATCGTTCAGGCAATTGGTATGGCTGTCACAGGGTGCGCCGCACTGATGGCAATGGGCGATAACATCATCAGAGATACGCTCTCCCATACGCTCATCGAAAACAAAGTTCTTTCCGACAAAGCGAACCGGCAGTCCCTGTTCGCGCGCGCGCCGCGCGTACTCGATAATCCCACCCTCAATATGCGAGACTTTAGTGAAACCATTATGCTTCATCCAGGCGCTGGCTTTTTCACAGCGGATACCGCCGGTGCAGTACATGACGATATTTTTATCTTTATGTTCCTGCATCATCTCAACGGCCTTCGGCAACTGATCGCGAAAAGTATCTGCCGGGATCTCCAGCGCGTTCTCGAAATGGCCGACCTCATACTCGTAATGGTTGCGCATATCAATAAAGACCGCGTCCGGGTCGTCCAGCATCGCGTTAACTTCAGCGGCCTTCAGATAATCCCCCACGTCTGACGCATCGAACGTCGGATCGTCAATCCCATCCGCGACGATACGATCGCGCACCTTGAGACGCAGAACCCAGAAGGATTTCCCGTCATCATCCAGGGCGATATTCAGGCGCAGCCCGTTCAGAGCGGGGTCAAAACCGTATAAGAATTCGCGCAGCGCATCGACCCGGCTTTGCGGGACGCTAATTTGCGCGTTAATTCCTTCGTGAGCCAGATAAATTCGGCCAAAGACGTTCAGCTTAGTCAACGCAATCCACAGCGCATCGCGCGTGGCTTTTGGGTCGATAATAGTGAAATATTTGTAAAACGAGATCGTCGTGCGCGGCTCGGTCTCAGCCAACATTTGCGCCTTTAACGTCTCATTTGAAATGCGGTTATGTAACACTGGCATGGTGTACCTGCTCGGCATAGTCAATGAGTAAAATAAACGGCGGGCATCATATAGCAAACAGGCTTAATTTACATCCCCACATTTTACGCTACATTTTTCTCACCCAAATTTGCTCGCATTAACATTAAATGCCATCGACAGCCGGTATTTTGGCTGAAGCATAAAAAAATGCGATAATAGAACACGTTGCTTAATTAAACAGGTATGAGATGACCCATTTACCTAAATTTTCCGCAGCGTTGCTGCACCCGCGTTATTGGTTGCTTTGGTTCGGAATCGGTCTGCTCTGGTTAGTTGTACAGCTTCCTTATCCGGTGATTTACCGGCTCGGAACCGGTCTTGGCCACCTTGCAAGACGGCTGATGAAGCGGCGGGCAAAAATAGCTTATCGTAATCTGGAACTCTGTTTTCCTGATAAGAGCGAGCAAGAGCGTCACCGGATGGTGGTGGCAAACTTTGAATCCGTCGGCATGGGGTTGTTGGAAACCGGTATGGCCTGGTTCTGGCCAACAAAGCGTATTGCACGCTGGACTGACTCTATTGGCGTCGAGCATATCCGGGACGTACAGGCGCAAAAGCGCGGTATTTTACTGATTGGCATTCATTTCCTGACGCTGGAGATGGGCGCGCGCATGTTCGGTATCAATGAACCGGGCATTGGCGTCTATCGCCCAAACGATAACCCGGTTATCGACTGGCTGCAGACCTGGGGACGCCTGCGCTCCAACAAAGACATGATCGATCGTAAGGATCTCAAAGGCATGATCCGCGCGCTGAAAAAGGGCGAAGTGATCTGGTACGCGCCGGACCATGACTATGGCCCCTCCGCCAGCGTATTTGTGCCGTTTTTCGCCGTTGACCAGGCCGCGACAACTTCGGGCACCTGGATGCTGGCAAAGATGTCTAAAGCCTGCGTTGTGCCGTTCGTGCCCCGCCGTAAACCCGACGGAAAAGGCTATGAGCTGATTATCCTGCCGCCGGAGTGCGATCCGCCGCTGGACGATGCGGAGACGACCGCCGTCTGGATGAATAAAGTGGTCGAGAAGTGCATATTAATGGCGCCGGAACAGTATATGTGGATGCATCGCCGCTTTAAAACGCGTCCTGAAGGCATTCCTTCTCGTTACTAGCGCTCTCTCCGCGCTCAGTCGCGCGGCGATCCCGCATTCGAATACGGATGCGGGGTCAATTCCCTTCCTTTAGCTTTAAAAGCTCCCCTGCATTGCGGCAATCATTTCTCAGGCGCATAATTAGTGTGCTCATATTTTCAATTATTTGACCTGCGCTGCAGGCCAGTGGAATCCTATGCCGTCTGCTGATACCCCCATTAACTGGAAACGCAATCTTACCGTCACCTGGCTCGGCTGTTTTTTAACCGGCGCCGCCTTTAGCCTGGTGATGCCGTTTCTCCCGCTTTACGTCGAACAACTCGGCGTAACCGGCCATAGCGCCCTCAATATGTGGTCAGGTCTGGTTTTCAGCGTCACTTTTTTATTTTCAGCCGTCGCCTCCCCCTTCTGGGGCGGCCTTGCCGATCGTAAAGGGCGTAAAATTATGCTATTGCGCTCGGCCCTTGGTATGGCAATCGTCATGCTGCTAATGGGCCTGGCGCAGAATATCTGGCAATTTCTGATCCTGCGCGCGCTGTTAGGCCTGCTCGGCGGATTTATTCCCAACGCCAATGCCCTGATAGCGACGCAAATCCCCCGCCATAAGAGCGGCTGGGCGCTGGGGACGCTGTCTACGGGGGCCGTCAGCGGCGCGCTGCTGGGGCCGCTGGCCGGCGGCTTCCTGGCCGATCACTGGGGATTGCGTACCGTCTTCTTTATGACCGCAAGCGTCCTGTTTATTTGTTTCTTATTTACCCTTTTTCTCATCCGCGAGAATTTTGTCGCGGTCAGTAAAAAAGAGATGCTCAGCGCGAAAGACGTTTTCTCGTCGCTTAAAAATCCGAAGCTGGTGCTGAGCCTGTTTGTCACTTCATTGATTATCCAGGTTGCGACCGGCTCGATTGCTCCAATTCTGACGCTATACGTGCGCGATCTGGCAGGCAACGTGAGTGATATTGCGTTCATCAGCGGCATGATCGCTTCAGTCCCTGGTATTGCCGCTCTGCTTAGCGCGCCTCGTCTCGGGAAACTCGGCGACCGCATCGGCCCGGAAAAAATCCTCATCGTCGCGCTGGTGATTTCCGTCTTGCTTCTGATACCGATGTCGTTCGTCCAGACGCCGCTGCAGCTGGGGATCCTGCGCTTCCTGTTAGGCGCCGCCGACGGCGCGCTGCTGCCCGCCGTACAAACCCTGTTGGTGTATAACTCCACCAGCCAAATCTCGGGCAGAATCTTCAGCTATAACCAGTCGTTCCGCGATATCGGCAACGTTACGGGACCGCTTATCGGCGCGTCGGTTTCCGCCAATTACGGCTTCCGGGCGGTCTTTCTAGTCACCGCCGGTGTGGTCCTGTTCAACGCGGTCTACTCGACCTTGACCCTTGGCCGTTCTCGCCGCCCTCAAGCAACCGACAATACGGGTTCCGGCACGCATTCGGTAAATTAATGCCCCATCCTTGACGCATCGCCAACCGCCTTCTATAGATTGAATCGTATTCATTTCTATTCATCTTAGGAGGTTAGCCATGCCAAAGGATTCGATGTTCTATGCCACGCTTGAAGAAGCAATCGATGCCGCCCGCGAGGAGTTTCTGGCTAATAATCCCGATAGCGACGAAGAGAGCGCCAGCATCGAGCAATTAAATATTCAGAAGTATGTACTCCAGGACGGCGATATTGCCTGGCAGGCAGAATTTTTTGCCGACGAGGATGAACAGGGCGAATGCCTGCCTGTCCTCAGCGGTCAGGCAGCGCAAAGCGTCTTTGATGGCGATTATGATGAGATTGAGCTTCGCCAGGAGTGGCTGGAAGAAAATACGCTGCACGAATGGGATGAAGGCGAATTTCAGCTTGAACCCTCGCTTGATACCGAAGAGGGCCAGGCCGCAGCCGATGAATGGGATGAACGCTAATTAGTTATAAGGGCCATGACTGGCGTCAAGCGGCAGCAGTAGCGTATCAAACACCAGTGAAAAGGGCAGGTCGAGAATGGTGATATAGCGCCATGAGGAATCGCGGACATCCCACTGAACGCCGGGATAGTACTGGTTTCCATGCCCCTGCCCAGGCACCGTGCGACTGATAATACTACCGCAGCCGCTGATAAGCAGCGTCATTGCGATAACCAGTAAAACTCTCATCAACAACCTCGATTCTCAGATAAAAAAATACCGGCGCCATTGCCGGTATTTTCCTTTACCTACGGCTTACTTCGTTTTTAACGCCAGCGGATTCAGCGTCAACTGCTGATAGGCGCCTACCCACGAAGAGTATTTCTCCGGCGCGGCCCACACGCGATAGTGCAACCGTGACATGGTGACCGGGTCGCTCAGCAATACCAGACGACGGTCGCGGTTGAGCTTATCCGGCGTCTCGTTCAGCGCCTGTTCAACGTGGCGCTCGCGTGCGATATCCAGAATATGCCCATGGCGGTGACGCGCGGTAGCCATCGCCGTTGCCAGCGCGTTAAACGACGGATTAAATACCGCATGCATAAAACCGTCTTCCAGAGAACGCTGACGGTTGAGCGTCAGGTAAGCATCGGTATCTTTAAGCACCTGCGGCGGCGAATACTCTTCCGGGATCAGGAACAGCTTCCAGCGCTTGGTGCGCAGGCCAATGGTCGCGCGGCTGGAAATGGCCGACACGAACGGAGACAGAATCAGCGAGACCACGATCGGCGCCAGCCAGAACAGGAAACGCAGATCCAGCCACGCCATGCCCACCGCCCAAACCAGCCCCAACAGCATCTGCGAGCCGTGACGCATGAACGCTTCGCCCCACGGCGTAGAGTCGTCATCACGCTGCGGCGAGTTCCACACCACTTCCCAGCCGAGGAACGCGCTGACCACAAATACGGTGTGGAACAGCATGCGTACCGGCGCCAGCAGCACCGAAAAGAGCACCTCCAGCAGCAGAGAAAGGGTCACACGGATAAAGCCGCCGTACTCTTTTGGCCCTTTACACCACACCAGAATAATACTCAGCAGCTTCGGCAGGAACAGCAGCACCATGGTTGAAGCGAACAGGGCGATAGCCAGCTCCGGGCGCCACTGCGGCCAGACCGGGAACAGCTGACGCGGCTGCAAAAAGTACTGCGGCTCGGTCAACGCATGCACCACCTGCAGGGCAGTTGAGAGCGCCAGGAACATGAACCACAGCGGCGCCGACAGGTATGACATCACGCCGGTCAGGAATACCGCGCGGTGAACCGGGTGCATCCCTTTGACCAGGAACAGGCGGAAGTTCATCAGGTTCCCCTGACACCAGCGACGATCGCGCTTCAGCTCGTCAAGCAGGTTCGGCGGCAGCTCTTCATAAGAACCAGGGAGATCGTAAGCAATCCACACCCCCCATCCGGCGCGGCGCATCAATGCCGCTTCCACGAAGTCATGCGACAGGATGGAACCTGCGAAGTTACCCTCACCCGGCAGCGGCGCGAGAGCACAGTGCTCAATAAACGGTTTGACCCGGATAATGGCGTTGTGTCCCCAGTAGTGCGACTCGCCCAGCTGCCAGAAATGCAGACCGGCGGTAAACAGCGGACCATAGACGCGGGTGGCAAACTGCTGACAGCGCGCATAAAGCGTATCCATGCCCGATGCGCGCGGCGATGACTGGATGATGCCGGCATTCGGGTTCGCTTCCATCAGGCGCACCAGGCCGCTCAGGCACTCACCGCTCATCACGGAGTCGGCATCCAGCACCACCATATAGCTATACTGGCTACCCCAACGACGGCAGAAGTCATCAATGTTGCCGCTTTTGCGCTTCACGCGGCGGCGGCGCCGGCGATAGAAGATCTGCCCTTCGCCCTGAACTTCGGCAATCAGCTCCATCCACGCTTTTTGCTCCGCCACGCAGATGTCCGGGTTGTAGCTATCGCTCAGGATATAGACATCAAAGTGCTCGGCGTTGCCGCTGGCCTTTACCGATTCCCAGGTCGCACGCAGACCCGCGAATACGCGGTCAACGTCTTCGTTGCAGATCGGCATAATCAGCGCCGTGCGATGCTCCGGATTCAACGGCTCATCACCGACGGTCGAGGCTGAGATACTGTACTTGTCGCGCCCGATCAGCAGCTGCAGGAAGCCCATCAGCGCGGTCCAGAATCCCGCGGAAACCCAGCAAAAAAGTACGGCGAACAGAATCAGGATCCCCGACTGCAGCACATACGGCAGCAGTTGCATAAAGGATACCCATAGATTCTGCCCCACCATATCGGCAGGGTTAATCAGCGCCCAGCCCTGGTAGGGCAAAATGGTTTTCATGTACCAGGTCGCCACAACGGTCTGCGCCAGCGTCAGCAGCAGCAGAATATAGCGGCGGATAGAGCCGACGGTACGCCATTTTTGCTCACTCTCCTGCTCTTCTTTGCTCAGGCGAGAAAGATAGCGCGGAGTCACATCGCGTCCGCGCAGCCGATCCCAGAAACGACCGACAGGGTTGGTACGCCAGGGGTCAGGAAACATAGAGGAGCGTTTTGCTTTCGGCATGGCGTTCAGCTGAGTGCGCCCTTCGTCATCCTTAACCAGTTGGTTACCGGCCAGTGAATCAGGCCAGCTATGCTCCAGCCGCGATTTCACCGACCCCAGCGGGGCGTCGTCTTCGCGTTTAAAAACGTGATGTTCAGCGTCCAGTGCTTCATGTACGGCCTGCAGGCTTGCGTCAGGTAACGCGCTTTTTTCTGCATCCGACAGCGGCAATGCGTCGATGTACTTCGTTATCTTATTCATTGGCAGGCAGCTGATAGCTCCAGGTTTCGCTCAGCGTCTGGTCGGTGTTGACCAGCGCAGCGCGCATATCCGTGGTTTTCTTAGGATCTTTCACTTTGACGCGCAGGATCATACGCCAGCCCTTAGTTACCGGGTTGTAGCGCACGGTATTTTCGACGATTTCAGCGTTATCACCGATGCTTGCCTGCGCGGTTACCGGAGTATCTGCGGGCAGCTTTTTCATCTCAGCGCCGGTGAAATCAACAATAAAGGCAATGGTGCCATCAGGCTGGCGAATCAGGTTCGATTGTTTGACATCGCCGGTAGAGCGGCGGGTCTGCATCACGTAGGCGTTATCCGGCGCATGCAGCTTGTCTTCGTCACGGCTGAAAGTGATGGTGTATTTGAAGTTCATCTCTTTGCCGGGTTCCGGCAGCTGATCCGGCGTCCAGTAGGTCACGATGTTATCGTTGGTTTCATCGTTGGTCGGGATTTCAACCAGTTCGATTTTCCCTTTACCCCAATCCCCTTTCGGCGTAATCCACGCGCTTGGGCGCAGATCGTAGCGGTCGTCGAGATCTTCAAAACGCGAGAACTGGCGGCCGCGCTGCAGCAGGCCAAACCCCTGCGGGTTTTCCATTGCGTAGCTGCTGACGGCGAGGTGTTTCGGGTTATTCAGCGGACGCCAGATCCACTCGCCGTTACCGGCAAGGATCGAAAGCCCGTTGGAATCGTGCAGCGCTGGACGATAGTTGGTGGTCGGAGACGGCTGATGCGGCCCAAACAGGAACATACTGGTCAACGGAGCCACGCCCAGCTTACCGACTTTGTCACGCAGATAGACCTTAGACTGCACGTCCACCACGGTATCGCGGCCGGGCATGATCACAAAACGATAGGCGCCGGTTGCGCGCGGGGAATCAAGCAGCGCATAAATCGTCAGACGTTTATCGGTGGCTTTAGGACGCTCAATCCAGAATTCACGAAAACGCGGGAACTCTTCTCCGGACGGCAGTGCGGTATCAATCGCCAGCCCACGGGCAGAAAGCCCGTATACCTGACCCTGGCCGAGCACGCGGAAGTAGCTGGCTCCGAGCATGCTGACAATCTCATCGTTCTTATCTTTGCTATTGATCGGATACAGGACCTTGAAGCCCGCAAAGCCGAGGTCTTTAACCGTGTCTTTATCGTGCTGCACGTTGCCAAAATTAAAATAGTCCGGGTTGTATTTAATTTTACGTACGCTGGTTGCCGTCACTTCATTAATGGTGACCGGCGTATCGAAATACATCCCCTGGTGATAAAACTCGAGCTTGAACGGGCTTTTCAGATTATTCCAATAAGCTTTGTCGTGATTAAACTGAATTTGCTGATAGTCCGCATACTTCATGTCGCGGAAGGCAGAGGGCAGGTTACTTTTAGGCGCTTCAAAGCCTTTGCCGGCTAACGTTTGTGCCTCTTTTGCGACGTCATCAATGCTGAATGCCCATGCAGATGAAGTACACAGGGACAACATTACGGCTGCGCTTAACCAACGCATTTTCATCATCTGTGGTTTATGTTTCATATAAGTAAGCACTTCCCCCTTTGTGTGCTTAAATCGATCCGATCTATTTTAATGGAAACTCAGGCATTCCGACAACATAATCCCTGCATTGTTCGGCATTGCGGCACAGGGAATACACAGTTCACTGGCCCGATTGCACTTTGCGTGCTTATCCTGGAGACAGTTAACCAGAGTTCATGTAGGGTTGCAGAGAATTTAAACGTTATCACGTTGAGTGATAAGACGAATTGTCTGAGAATGTAGTGATATTGTATGAATAATACTCCGGTACAGCGTGAATATTTTTTCGATAGCATCCGCGCCTGGCTGATGCTATTGGGTATCCCTTTTCACATTTCGCTCATTTACTCCAGCCATAGCTGGCATGTGAACAGCGCCGAGCCCTCCTGGTGGCTGACGTTGTTTAACGACTTCATCCATGCCTTTCGCATGCAGGTCTTCTTTGTGATTTCCGGCTATTTTTCCTACATGCTTTTTCTGCGCTATCCGCTGAAGAAGTGGTGGAAAGTCCGCGTTGAGCGTGTCGGTATTCCCATGTTAACCGCGATCCCCCTCCTGACCCTACCGCAGTTTATTATGCTGCAGTACGTCAACGGTAAGGCGGATAACTGGCACACCCTTTCCGGCTATGACAAATTCAACACCCTCGCCTGGGAGCTGATTTCCCATCTGTGGTTTTTATTAGTGCTGGTGGTTCTGACGTCGCTGGGCGTAGTAATGTTTAAATGGCTGACGCGCCCGCGTTCTGCCGCTGCGCCAACCTTTGGTGACACCGTCACATTAGGCCAGCTGTCGATGATTTTTCTCGCGCTGGGCGTGCTGTATGCGGTTATTCGCCGCACCATTTTTATCCTCTACCCACCCATTCTGAGCAATGGCCTGTTCAACTTTATCGTGATGCAGACGCTGTTCTATCTGCCTTTCTTTATCCTCGGCGCCCAGACGTTTATTAACGCGCGGCTGAAAACGATGTTTACGACCCCATCGCCATGGTGCTTTGCGGCGGCTTTACTCGGATTTATCGCCTACCGGTTGAATCAGCAGTACGGCTCTGGCGACGGCTGGATGTATGAGACGGAGTATGTGATTACCATGGTGTTGGGGCTATGGATGGTCAACGTGGTCTTTTCGCTTGGCCACCGTTTGTTGAATTTCCAGTCAGCGCGGGTGACCTACTTCGTCAACGCATCGCTATTTATCTACCTGGTGCACCACCCGCTGACCCTGCTCTACGGAGCGTGGATAGCACCGGTCATTAAATCGAATACCCTTGGGTTTATAACCGGGCTGGTTTTTGTGGTCGGGATTGCTCTGGTGCTGTATGAAATCCATCTGCGGATACCGCTGTTGCGCTTTCTTTTCTCCGGAAAATTCCAGCAAAAGACGGCTAAGCCGCAAATATCCGCCAGTTAAAACAGCAAGCTGCTGTGTGGAACGCACATAGCAGCGCTATTTTTGTGTAAACAGCAGCTGAAAAACATCGCGGTACAGGTTTTCCATCGCCGCTTTATCTACCGTCGGAGTCGTCGCAAAGTCGCAACGATAGGCCGATCCTTCGGTTAATATAGCGATAAATTCGCAGGCGAGGCTAATTTTCTCTGCGGACATCTCAGGGTGATAGTGCCGGGTTAGTCGCCCGCCCTCCTCTTTCAGGCGGCGATCGGCCTGGTTCATAATTTCACGCAGGCGCGGATTTCGGGACGCCTCGGCGTTAATTTCCATCAGCAGATAATTATCGCTTTTTGTAGAGCCGGTCACTGGGATCGCGCCGGCTAATACGGACGCCATACGGGCTAAATCATGATTCCCGGCAACGATTTCTCCCACTCTGGCATTCACGATCTCACTGACGATGACTTCAACGATCTCTTCTTTGCTGGCGAAGATGCGATATAGCTGGCCTACGCTAAGACCAGCCTGACGCGCAATATCCGCTACGGAGGCGCCGTGCAGGCCCTTTTCCGCAAAACATTTCTGCGCCGCGGCAACGATTTCCATCCGCCGAAGCCGTTGTTTTTGTAGAACCTTCCCTTCAGCCACCGATAACTCTCCCGTTATGATAATTTCCAGCGTTCCCAGGAAACTATCATATCTTATTCTGATGGCCGAGTTGTGCGCGACTTGCCTCAAGTAATCGCGTATAGATGCCGGCGGTTTCGGCATCAAAGCAAACGAAACACACGCGTTCCAGCGGGTTATAGCGCGTGAGGAAGGCATTTACCGTCCGTACGGCTATCTCCGCGGCGGCCTCTTTAGGGTAGCCATAAACACCGGTGCTGATAGCAGGAAATGCAATAGAACGATAATTGTTTGCCGAAGCCAGCAGCAGGCTATTTTTATAGGCGTCAGCCAGCAACTCCGCCTCTTGTCTGTCACCGCCGTGCCAGATGGGTCCAACGGCGTGAATAACCGCGCTGGCGGGCAAATTTCCTGCCGCCGTAATCACTGCATGACCGGGCGGACACTCACCCTGCTGTTGCCGCACCACTTTACAGGCAGCCAGCAGTTCTGGTCCTGCCGCGCGGTGAATCGCGCCGTCCACGCCGCCACCGCCAAGCAGCGACGGGTTTGCCGCATTGACGATAACGTCGACCGCAAGCGTTGTAATATCGCCGAGAACAACCTCAGGTTGAACAGCCATTTCTCCTCCTGTCGGCATACGTCTTCAAATGAATACACGAGGATAATATGGCACGATAGCCCCCGGGACGAAAGTCTGGGGGCAGAGGGTTACCGATACTCAACATCCAGAATAGCGAGGGTCCGTTGCGGGTTAATATATCTTAATTGCGCAGAACGGATATTTTCGTTGTGTATATTCCCTTTCTCAAGCTGTTGAGCAGAAATTTTAATCGCTTCCGCCCTCGGGCAATCCATAATAATCTGGTTATTTATAGTACTAAGCTGACAGGGCGCTTCCACCACCCGCCCGTAAAAATGAATGACGCCGGCCACGGTCTTTTCCGCGAGCACGGGGCTAACAAAACAGGGTAAAATAAACAGAGCGGCAAGTGGCGCATATTTGATTTTTTTCATTATAAAACTCCTCTGCATATCGGTATAGCGACTGAAAAGCACCAGCCATCCATGAGTGCATCGGGTTATATTTTTTTACTTCAAGTTAATTATATTAACAATTTAAAAACAAAATACATCATCCGTTAGAATCTGATAACAAAATCGATTCACTGACTTTCGGTGCAGTTAAAACATTTGATATATAAGGAAAAATAGAATACAGGGGGGGAGATTAACGACGGGGTAAACCTGGCGCCAAAAACGGCAAACGAGCCCGCAGGGCCCTTTTGTGATGTCAACGGGGATACATTAAAAAACGATCAGCTGCTTTGGTTAGCAAGAGGTTTATTTTTCTCAGCCCGGGTCGCCAGCCACAGACCGCTATTTTTCATAGCGTAGCCAAATACCAGACCCAGCGCGAGTGAAGGCACAACCAAACGCCAGTCGCCGCTGCCGGCAAACGTCGCACACGCGCCAATAAAAGTTCCCGGCACAAAAGAGAGCATCAGCTGACGCGCCTGAATGCACATCAAAAACGCCACGATGCCGGTCATGATATAGCTGACAATTTCCAGCTGCGGCGCCAGCGCGCTGCCGTGAATAATCACCAGCGCCCACACAACGCCGCTCATGACCGTACAGGTTGAAATGAACAGCCCTTTTAACCCACCTTGCGGACAGGCAAAGTAAGCCGTACAGCCGAGGAACCCCGCCCAGCTCAGCAGACCCAATGCGACCGCCACCCATCCCCAGATACCGGAGAGAATGCCCGTCGTTAATGCGATTGCGAAGAGTATGTTCATGGCGCGTATCATAACAGAAACGCGCCCGTCAAATGCGACACAGAGCACACTAAATGAAATTAAAAATATTGCGTTGCATTTAAATTGTGATGTAAATCACAAATTATTGTTCATTTTCTTCCTGCAGTTCATCCCACATAGCGGAGACCGCTTCGCGAGTCAGCGGGGCCATCGTACGCCAGAACGGCGTGGTGGCATGCGCTTCAACTTTGCCCAGGAACTCACCGCACCACGGCAGGATATATTCCGCGAATAGGGTTTCCAGAACTTCGCTTTCATCTTCCGCCGCGTGATCTTCCAGCCAGGAAGCGGCCAGCAGCAAGGAGCCGAAATGATCCGCCGTCCCCTCCCCCGTAGGTACGCCGTGTGCGGTGAGGAAACCACGGACTTCAGCTTCCGTAGCGCCGTCAACCCATGCGCTACGGTAAGGCGCGACGCGGCACTCTTCACCGACAAACAGCACGTTGTATTCGGCGGCCAGCGACTGCATATCACAGCTTTTTTGCAGGCGCTCCAACAGTTCATCCTGCTCCAGCGGCCAGCTCGCCGCCAGCTTCCCTTCGCGGATAAGGGTAAAGAGCGGAACCAGCAGCGGGTCCTGCGGCTGACGATAATAGAGAGAGCCCAGCACGCGGCAGAGGATTGAAAACTCGTTCATTCATTTATTCCAGTTATTCACATTAAAGTTCAGCCAGCTCAGGAATCGCAGGCATGCCGCGCGATTCAAGAAAATTAAGCAGACGCCGGGGCGTTACGTTAAGAATTCGCTCTTCCGGAAAACCGACGGCATCAAGAATTTTTCGGCATTCGCTAAATTCACCGAGCGTAAATGCCGTATGGGAATCCGAGCCCAGCGCCACCCAGCCACCGGCATCGCGGACGGCCGCCGCAACGGCGCGGCAGTTATCTTCGCTGCCGATACGCGACGAGACAAAAGAGGAGTTATTGATTTCCAACGCCACATGGTGCTTCGCCGCGGCGGCGGCAATGGCCGGGATGTCAACGGGAAATTTAGGGTTACCCGGATGGCTAATGATATGCACCGCGCCGCTCGCTATCGTGGCGATCATCGCTTCTGTATGCGTCGCTTTGTCCTGCGGAGGGAATACCGGCTCGTGAAAACCGGCGATAATCAGGTCCAGCGAGTTGAGCATCGGGCCGGTACAGTCGATTTCGCCCTGGGTATTTTTGATATTGGCTTCGATACCGCGCAGAATGCCAACGCCATCCACCAGCCGCGGCCAGATACGCATATTAATAAAATGCCAGTAATGCGGCGCATCGGCCATATCGGGCCCGTGGTCGGTAATAGCAAAGAGTTTGATCCCCTTGCGCTTTGCTTGCTCAATATAGTCGTGCAGGGTGCTGTAAGCGTGGGTACTGGCGACGGTATGCATGTGCAGGTCAACAGGATACATCACAATCTCCTTCTCTGTTTGTGGCAAGAATAGCAGGAATCTGCGCCCATGATCAGCAAAACCCCGCTCAGACGGGGCTATCGCTTAGTATCCCAGCTGGCGATTGACCTGCCCGCTGACCGTTTCGCCCCGTTCTAACTGAGCAATGGTTTTAGCGATATAAGCGATGGCTTCCAGAGGCCGGGTGACGGCAGCAATATGCGGCGTCATCGCCACTCGCGGGTGCCGCCAAAGCGGGCTCTCTTCCGGCAGCGGTTCGCGGCTGAACACATCCAGCATCGCCCCTTTTAACTTGCCGCTATCCAGCGCGACCAGCAGATCGTCTTCCACCACATGAACCCCGCGAGCGAGATTCAGCACATAGCTATTATCCGGCAGCTGCGCCAGGCGCGCGCTATTAATAATGCCAACGGTTTCCGCCGTGTTGGGTAGCAGATTAATCAGCACTCGCGTACCGTTCAGGAAATCCCCCAGCTCGGCTTTCCCCGCAAAGCTCGTTACCTGAGGCCAGGATTTGCGGCTACGGCTCCAGACGCGTAGCGGAAAACCCCAGCTTTGCAGGCTTTCTGCCACTTTCGCGCCCAGTACTCCCGCCCCCATAATGCCGATGGTGAAGTCCTCGCGCTGATACTCCTCCAGCGGCTGCCACCGCGCCTCCTGTTTTAAGGCCTGATAGTCATCAAAACGACGGAACCAGTGCAGCACCTGGCTCACCGCATACTCTTGCATCTGCAGACCCATGCCGGTGTCTTCCAGACGGAACAGCGGCGTAGACAGCGGCAGCATTTCCGGGTTTTCCCGCAGTTTACTTAGAATTGAATCAACGCCGGCGCCAAGGGCAAAGACGGCTTTAAGTTCGCGGCCTTGCAGCATTTCAACCGGCGGATGCCAGACCAGCGCATAGTCCGCGGGTTGATTATCACCGGATTTCCATTCGCGGACTCGCGAGCCGGGGAGCTGTTTTTCCAGCTCCGCAATCCAGAAAGGGGTGTCGAACGTCGGGTGGTAAAAGATGATATCCATAAGGGCTCCTGACAGCTGACGCTATCGGCAGGTTAGGCTAGCGTCGCGTTTTACTCGTTGTTTTCTATTGGTTTGCCAGCATAGCAAATTTCGTCAGGCGAGCGTGTGAAAAAGGGAATGGCGACAAAAAAATCGATTCTCGCGCATTTAGAGAGCAAGTTGCTTGAAGTTTGGCTAAACGGGCGATTTTTTTAAAAAGTTGATTGACGGGAGATACGTATTTCCCTAAATTAGCGCCCGTTCCCGGCAGCAACGGGAAAAACAATATGGTGAGGTGTCCGAGTGGCTGAAGGAGCACGCCTGGAAAGTGTGTATACGGCAACGTATCGGGGGTTCGAATCCCCCCCTCACCGCCATATTTAAAGAAGAGCTCGTACGCAAGTACGGGCTTTTTTTTCGCCTGTTGCACTCCCCCCGGTAGCCCGGACAGGTGCGCAGCACCGCCTCCGGGAAATGATGCCATCCTGCGCTCTGCTCCCGGGGGCGGCGCAGAGCGCCTTGCCCGGGCTACGGGTACGTGCGGCCTGCGTTTGGGTAGCCCGGACAGGCGCATCGCGCCGCCTCCGGGAACCGTCGCCATCCCCCCCGGCTTCAGACTTTCTTCGATAGCGCAGCGCCGCCGGGATTGTGGCAAATGCTAATCCTCCTCCATCCGCTGATACTCTTCGCTGAGGAAATCAACCAGCGCCCTGACCGAGGGCAGCAGCCCGCGGCGCGAGGCAAACACCGCATGGATCACCTCCCGGCGCGGTTGCCACTCATCAAGGACAACCACCAGCTCTCCGGCGGCCAACTGATCGCGCACCATTAATAAAGGAAGCTGTACCACCCCAACGCCGGCGATAGCCGCTTCACGGAGCGCCAGCATATCCGTGGTCACCAATCGGGGAGTGAAGTAGATCTCCGCCCTTGCACCCTCGGGACCGGTCAACTGCCACTTATGCTGATGTTTACCTGCTCCCAGGCTCAACCCCGGCCAATCGCTTAATTCTGACGGAACCCGGGGCTGCCCTTGCCGCTCAACCAACCCGGGGCTGGCGACCAGACGGTGCCCGCGGTCGGCCAGGACACGCATCACCAGGTCGCTGTCTTCTATCGGTCTTGGGCGCACGCGAATCGCCACGTCGACGCCCTCGCCAACAACATCCACTCGACGATTAGTGGCTTCCAGCTGAAGATTGACGCCCGGATAGCGCACCATAAACCGTGCCAGCATCGGCCCGACATGCGCATGCAATAACGTTACCGGACAGGTCAGCTTCACGCTGCCGCGCGGCTCGGAGCGCAGGGTTTCCACCGCCTGTTCTGCCGCTTCCGCCTCGATCAGCATCGCCTTGCAGTGTTGATAAAAAGTAAGCCCAACTTCCGTTACCGCAAACTGGCGGGTTGTACGTTGAATCAAACGTACGCCGAGGCGTTCTTCTAACTGGGCGATTCGACGGCTCAATTTTGATTTGGGTTGATCGAGCGCCCTTCCCGCCGCAGCAAATCCACCGTGATCGACCACCTGTACAAACCAGGCTAAATCATTGAGATCCTGCATCCTTCCTCCATCGTTCCATTTTTAGAACAGTATAGGTCGTTTTTGCTATCTAGCGGACTATTAGTGGCGAATATATGCTTATTCACATCAGAAACAGACATTCAGGAGACTGCCATGAAACAAATCACTGGTATCTACACCGCACCTTCGCAGCACTGGGTCGGCGATGGTTTCCCGGTTCGCTCAATGTTCTCTTATCAGACGCACGGCGAACAGCTAAGCCCCTTCCTGCTGCTTGACTATGCAGGCCCGCATCACTTCCCGGCGGGAACGGAGAAACGCGGCGTCGGCGAACATCCGCATCGCGGATTTGAGACCGTTACCGTCGTCTACTCCGGCGAAGTTGAACACCGTGACTCTACCGGTAGAGGCGGCGTTATTGGGCCGGGTGATGTGCAGTGGATGACCGCGGGCGCCGGGATCCTGCACGAAGAGTTCCACTCGGCGGAGTTCACCCGTACCGGCGGCGAGCTGAAGATGATCCAGCTCTGGGTCAACCTTCCGGCTAAAGACAAAATGACGCATCCGGGATACCAGAGCATTACGGCAGATGTGATTCCTGACGTTGACCTGCCGAACAATGCCGGCCGCATGCGGGTGATTGCCGGGCGCTACGAGGATACGGTTGGCCCCGCGCACACCTTTTCTCCGCTGAACGTCTGGGACCTGCAGCTCAACCAGAGTCAGGAGATCACCCTGCACCAGCCCGCTGGCTGGAGTACGGCGCTGGTCGTCCTGGAAGGTGAGATTGTGGTGAACGGCGAGGGCAACGCCCGCGAGGGTCAGCTGGTTGTGCTCAGCCAGAAAGGAGAAGCGCTCCACCTCGCGGCCGGTACCAACGCAAAAGTACTGCTGATGGCCGGTGAACCGCTGCAGGAGCCGATCGTGGGCTACGGCCCGTTTGTGATGAATACCAAAGCACAAATCGCAGAAGCGGTTCGTGATTTTAATAGCGGCCGCTTCGGCCAAATCTGATATTGAATGAGGTGAAGAATATGTCTACCCCAGCTAACTTTAATGGTTCTCGTCCGGTTATTGATGTCAATGATGCCGCCATGCTGCTGATTGACCACCAGAGCGGTCTGTTCCAGACCGTGGGTGATATGCCGATGCCGGAGCTGCGGGCGCGCGCCGCCGCGCTGGCGAAGATGGCTTCATTAGCCGGGATCCCGGTAATCACCACGGCGTCAGTGCCGCAGGGACCGAACGGCCCGCTGATCCCTGAGATTCATGCGAACGCGCCCCATGCGCAATATATTGCGCGTAAAGGAGAGATTAACGCGTGGGATAACCTGGAATTTGTTGCCGCGGTAAAAGCGACCGGGCGTAAAACGCTGATTATCGCCGGTACGATTACCAGCGTCTGCATGGCGTTCCCGTCCATTGCCGCCGTTGCCGATGGGTATAAGGTTTTTGCCGTCATTGATGCTTCCGGTACCTATAGCAAGATGGCGCAGGAAATCACCCTCGCCCGCGTCGTCCAGGCTGGCGTCGTACCGATGGATACCGCGGCGGTCGCTTCCGAGCTGCAGCGCACCTGGAATCGACCGGATGCCGCGGAGTGGGCTGAGGTGTATACCAAGGTCTTCCCGGCATACCAGCTGCTGATCGAGAGCTATGCCAAAGCTCAGGACGTGGTCAAGAACAATGAACAGCTTGATTCACAGCGTTAAAATGCCTGCCCCGCCGCGCTACGGCGGGGCAGTGTTCATTGCTTAACCGAACGATAGCAAAAGAATAAATACTGCTTGACCGTTTTAGCGCAACTCCCTATAGTAGCGCCCCGTTGCCCACCCAAGGTGAGCAGCAAAACAATATGGTGAGGTGTCCGAGTGGCTGAAGGAGCACGCCTGGAAAGTGTGTATACGGCAACGTATCGGGGGTTCGAATCCCCCCCTCACCGCCATATTTGAAGAAGAGCTCGTACGCAAGTACGGGCTTTTTTTCGCCTGTTGCACTCCCCCGGGGGGATGAGATGCCCCGACCGGGGTTCGACAACTGGCGCCAGCCAGTTGGACAGATGACGAGCCTGCGAGGAATCTGCCCGGAGGGCGAGCGCAGCGAGTCAATCCCCCCCTCACCGCCATATTTGAAGAAGAGCTCGTACGCAAGTACGGGCTTTTTTTTCGCCTGTTGCACTCCCCCGGGGGGATGAGATGCCCCGACCGGGGTTACCCCCGGCGCTCCTGTTTTATCAAGCCGCGTGACGCCTTTTCCAGTATCTCCCCATCCCCAGCAACATGCTAAAAGACGCCGGCAGTACGGTTAACGTGACGAGCGTGGCGACGATCAGCCCGCCAATGATGGCATACGCCATTGGCCCCCAGAAGACCTGGTGAGAGATGGGGATCATGCCCAGGATCGCGGCGCAGGCGGTCAGAAATATTGGCCTGGCCCGGTGTTCCGAGGCGGCAATAATGGCGGCGTCGCTTTCCATGCCCTGAGCGAGATTATTGTCGACCTCACTGATCAGTATCACGGCATTGCGGATAATCATCCCCGCCAGCGCGATCGCGCCGAGCAGAGCCACAAATCCCATTGGCGTATCGCTCGGCAGCATGGCCATGACGATCCCCGGTAAGCCGAACGGGGCCATGAACAGAGCCAGCAGCATACGAGAATAGCGCCGCAGCTGGAGCATCAGCAGTAACAGCATCACCCCGAGGGTGACGGGTAAAATATCAAATACCGAGCTGTTGCCTTTTTCGGACTCCGCGACCACCCCGCCTTCAACAATGCTGTAACCGCTGGGTAGACCCGCGCGCAGTTTATCCACCGTCGGGCGCAAACCGTCCGATACGCCTTCTGCCCGCATCCCCGGCGCGAGGTCGGTTTGTACGGTGATAAACGGTAACCTTTGCCGACGCCAGAGTACCGGATCGTCCACTCCCCAGACCGGCGTGGCTACCGCGCCAAGGGAAATTTTTTGTCCATCGCGTCCCTCCACCGTCAGCGATGACAAGGTGGCAAGATTCAACCGCTCGCTGTCATTCGCCCGCAGCACCACGTCAACCAGCCGATCGTCATCCCTTATCGACGTCACCGTCGTGCCGGACCAGACGGTATTAAGCGTCTGCGCCAGACTCTGCGACGACACCCCCGCCGCCCGCGCGGCGGTCTGGTTCACCTGCAGAACGAGGGTTCTCTCCGGCTCGCCCGCGGTCTGATTCACCTCCCGGGTTAGCGGCGAGCGCCCTATCGCCTCGGCCAGTCGCCCGGCATACTCTCTGACTTTGAGATAATCCGGCCCGCTGACCCGGTATTTGATCGGCCAGCCCACCGGCGGCCCCAGCTCCAGCGGCGAAACGCGCGAGGTTAGATCGCTGAATTGCGTGGCCAGCAGCGCATTTAACTGTTCCCGCAGGCGGTCCCGGGCGGCCAGATCCTTCGCCACCACGACCAGCTGCGCCGTATTTTCATTATCCAGCAGAACATCCATCGGTAAGTAAAAGCGGATAGCGCCCGAACCCACATAGGTCGAGTAATGGTCAATATTGCGATTCCCGGCAAGCGCCCGTTCCAGCCTTTCCGTTTGTTTCTCCGTTGCAGACTGCGAAGCATTGGCCGGCAGCGTCAGGCTGACCAGCAGCTCCGGACGATCGGATGAGGGGAAAAACTCCCCCTGCATAAACGTTGTGCCATACACCGATAGCCCCAGCGCGGCCAGCGCAATTCCCAGGGTGGCGAGCCGGTGGCGCAGCGCCGTTCGCAGAAGCCGTCCATATCCCCGCGCCATTCGACCCGGGCCTGCGGCATGATGTTTAAGCTTTTCCGGCAGCAGCCATGCTCCGGTCAAAGGAGAGAACAGAATCGCCACGATCCATGAGCTCAGCAGCGCCATCAGCACCACGGCAAACAGCGAAAAGCAGTATTCGCCAGCGCTGGATGAGGCAAAACCGACGGGAATAAACCCGGCAATCATAACCAGCGTACCGGTCAGCATCGGAAATGCCGTGGTTTTGAAAGCATAGGTCGCCGCCCGCCGTCGCGTATCCCCGGCCTCCAGCCGGGATACCATGGTTTCCACGGCGATCATGGCATCATCCACCAGCAGCCCAAGCGCAATAATCAGGGCCCCGAGAGAGATACGCTGCAGGCCGATGCCTGCCAGCATCATTCCGGCAAAGGTCATCGCCAGCACCAGCGGGATCGCCGCGGCCACCACCAGCCCGGCCCTTAATCCCAGGGAGACAAAAGAAACCGCCAGCACAATCAGCACGGCTTCCACCAGCACCCGGACAAACCCGCTTACCGCGCCGCTGACCACCGCCGACTGGTCAGCCACTTTCACCATCTCAATACCGTGCGGCAGCCCGGCACCGATGGCGCTCATTCTGTCGTTCAACGTCGCGCCAAAGCGCAGCATATTTCCCGTTGGCGCCATGGAAATCGCCAGACCAATGGCAGGACGCCCGTTAACGCGATACGCCGCAGAAGGCGGTTCAGCCGCTCTTCTCTCGATGGTGGCAATGTCGGTCAGGGGAAGATAGCGATCGTTAATGCGCAGGGTGACGGCGCGTAAGCTCTCTTCGCTCCTGAGCGCCCCGCTGACGTTTATCGTCATCTTCTCCTGCCCGGTGCGCAGAACGCCGGCCGGAACTACCGCATTCTGGGCCCGCAGAGCATCCGTAACCTGCTGAATGCTGAGCCCCATACCGGCCAGTCGGGCGGGTGAAAAAGCGATCGCAATCTGCTCCTGCTGTTCGCCAAGCAGAACCGTTTTGCCGATATCCGGCACGGACATCAGTTCACGGCGGATCGTCTCCACCTGCTGGCGCACCTCCCGGAGGGTATATCCGTCAGGAATAAAGGCATAAATCGTGCCGTACGTGTCGTCAAACTCATCGTTCACGTTCGGCCCCTGCGCGCCTTCGGGCAGCGATGGCGCAATATCCTGCATTTTTTTGCGGATCTGATACCAGATCGCCGGGACTTTTTGCGCCGGCGTGTCATCACGCAGATTAATATAGATAACCGTTTGTCCGGCCCGGGTTTCACTTTCGATATAATCGAGCCAGGGCGTTTCCTGCAATTTTTTTTCCAGGACGTCCGTCACCAGATGGGTCGTGTCCGTTACCGATGCGCCCGGCCACTGCGCAGAGACTACCGCCGTTTTGATGGTGAACGCCGGATCTTCATTACGCGGCAGCAGCGTATAGCTGAGCGAACCGATAACCATCATCAGCAGCATAAAAAAGCTGACCATTTGCGGGTTTTCCAGCGCCCAGGCGGAGAGATTAAAGGTATTTTTTGACGGCGCTTTTTTCACGGCTGCTTCTCTCCGGCGACGACTTTTTCCCCCGGCCGAAGTTTACTTACGCCCGCGGTAATAACCCGGTCGCCGGGCATAAGTCCGGAGGCGATGATAACGGAAGAAGCCGTGTAGCTGGCGGGAACGACAACGCGCAGCTGCGCCTGCATCTGCGGGGTAATCACAAAGACGGCCGGTTTTTCTCCGCAACGGCTCAGCGCCGAAGCCGGTACCGCGTAACCCGCCGAGCCTGATGACGGCAGCCTTACTGTGACGCTGGAACCCAGCGCCATCGCGGCGGGCGGTTTCTTGAGGGTCGCCCTGACGCGCCATGTCCGGGTCTGGGGATCGGCCTGCGGGCTAATATCACGCAAAATGGCGAAAGCGTTCACCCCGGCATCGCTGAGCAAAGCAACCTGAAATTCCTCCGCCCTTTGCGCCTCAACCTTAGCGGGATCCGGGATATCAAACACCACGTCGCGCGCCTGCCCGGCCGCCAGCGTCACCACCGTCTCACCGGCGTTGACGACCTGACCGGGAGAGGCGCTGACCGCCGTAATGATCCCCTCACCCGGCGAGGTCAGGCGAGTCCAGCCAAGGCTTTCCCTGGCGTTGCGCAAAGCGGCCTCGCTGCTCTTCACCCGGGCGCTGGCGACCAGCCAGTCCGCCCGCGCGCTGTCGAGCTGGGAGCGGGCGATTGCCCCTGTCGCGATGAGCTTTTGCATCCGGCTAATGTTCAGCGCGGCCACCCGGGCGGTCGCTCTGGCGCTCTCTTCGTCAGCCGTCGCGCTATCCAGCTGGTTTTGTGCGCTGGTATCGTCAAGCGTGGCCAGCAGCTGCCCATAATTGACCCGATCGCCAATATCCACCGCGCGCGTCATCATCCTGCCCGCCGTACGAAAGCTCAGGGCCGTCTCATCGTGCACATGGATCTCGCCGGTTCTTTCCAGAGAGGGAAGCGTTGCCGGGGAGCCGATGACCACGTAGCGCACCGGGCGGGCCGGCGCCGGCTTATCGCCGCTTTTATCGCCGCAGCCCACCAGCGGTACGATCATCAGGGCCAGTACGATCGGCGGCAGCAGCGCAAACCAGGGTAGCGATCGCTCGGCGCCGAGCAAAGCGTACACGCACTGACGAAGGGAAAGAACTAACTCATATAACATAACGCCACTCCGTTCGGGAAATGGCGCCATTACATGACACATTAATCGAGAATGGCTCGACGTTCTGTCAAGGGATTATCAAGATGCGCTCTTTTCTTCCGCGCCGGGGTCGTACGGCAGATGAACGCGAATCAGCAGACCGCCGCTCGCCGGTAGCGCCGCGCTAATACGCCCCCCGTGCGCCGCGCAGATAGCGCGCGCAATGGATAATCCCAGGCCGCTGCCGCCGGAGTGTCTGGCGCGGGACGCCTCCTCGCGGGTGAAACGCTGGAACATTTCCGGTAAAAAATGCCGCGCCACGCCGGGCCCGTCATCAACAAAATCGATGAGGTAAGCCCCCTCTTCGCGGCGCAGTTTAATAGAAAGATGGCCCCCCTTGCGCCCATAGCGAACGGCATTTTCCATCACGATGGTAAAGACCTGCCCCATGCGGAAGGCGTCGCCGCGAAAGGGGCATGCCGGCGAAGGCTGAATGGCGATCGTGACGCGCTGAGCGTCCGCCTGCGGCGTTAACCATGCGGCTCGCTCCTGCAGGAGCTCATCCAGAGCGAATGGCTGGTCATCCAGGACCAGATTGCCGGCATCCGCGAGGGAAAGGAGATGCAGTTCATCCGTCAGCCGATTCAGATGCTGGAGCTGTTTCATCACCATCTCCAGCTGCTGCGGCTGGGTATCAAAAACGCCATCCAGCATGCCCTGCAGACGGCCAATCGCCGCCGTTAGCGGAGAGCGAAGCTCATGCGCCATCGCCACATGCGAGGCGCGGAGTTCTTTATCGTAGCGGGCCAGCTGGCCAGTCATTTTGTTAAAGTCGGCGGCAAAGCGGATCATTTCCGCCGGCGCGTCCTCAATCAGCTCCGCCTGGCGGCCAAATTGCCCTCCGGTCACGTCCTTCGCCGCATCACGAAGACGGCTGAACTGCAGCGAGAGCGGACGGGCGTAGCGCAGCCCCATCACAACAATGAAGGGGATCATGACCAGCACCAGCACCGCGACGGTCACCCAGTCCGCCGAGGCGATAGAGGGCGTGGAATAGCTCAATCCCCACCAGCTATCGACAATCTGATGAAAACGCGCCGGATTGGCCTCGGGATGGCGGCTGAGCGCGATAAATTCCTCGCGCAAGGCGGGCGGCATTTTATGCATGATCCAGTAGTTCTGCACGGCGAAGCGCAGCCACATACAGGTGGCGATAACAATCACGCTGCCGATAGCCAGCGCCAGAATGCGCCCGCAAATCCAGCGCCAGAGAGAAGAGTGACGGGTCTTGATCATGGTTGTCTGAACCGGTAGCCCACGCCGCGAACGTTGACCAACGCGCCGGATACTCCCGCAGCCTCCAGTTTTTTACGCAGGTTATAAATATGCGTATCCACCACGCGCTCCAGCGCTTCGCTCTCGGGAAGGCAGCGCTCCAGCAGATACTGTCGCGAGAAGGGGCGTACGGGGGCGCGCATCAGCGTGGCCAGAAGCGAAAACTCGGTCGGGGTCAGGTCGAGAATAGACGCAGGTTCCCCCGAGTGACTGACGGTCGCGACAATGGCCGCGACATCAACCTCCAGCCCCTGCCAACGCAGAATGTCTTCCCGGGCGTCGTCTTTGCGACTACGCCGGAGCACGGCCTGAACGCGCGCCACCACTTCGCCAGGGTGGTAGGGTTTGACCACATAATCGTCGGCGCCGTAGCGCAGCGCGCCAATACGATCGGGCATGTCTCCCATTGCGGTCACCATAATCACCGGCACATCGCTTTTCCGCCGCAGGCTGGCCAACACCTCGGTTCCGTTTAGCCCGGGCAGCATCACATCCAGCAGGATCAGGTCAGGCTTCCAGCGCTGCGCCATATCCAGCCCGGAGAGTCCGTCCATGGTCACCGCCACGTCATAGTTTTCCCGGCGTAAATAGGCCTCAAGCACGCCGGCCGCGTCGGCGTCATCTTCAATTATCAGCACTCTTCTGGACAACATCTGTTCACCTTGACCGTTTCTTAACACTATCCCGACCGTTTATTGATTTAGCAAAACCATACTGCAGCGGCATTCTGCGGCGTCCCCGATCGGACGGCGCCCGTTTCCATATGGAGAACAGTATGATAGCCAGAAAAATTTCGCCGTATATGGTCGTGCCGTTTTTAATGGCGATAACGCCCGGCGCGCGCGCCGATGAAGCCGCCGCGCCTTCCGATGGGCTGACTATCGGGGTAGGGGGAAAGTACGCGCCTCGTTACAGCGGTTCTGACAAGCAGATTTGGCAGGTGGTTCCCGTACTACAGGGGCGGAAAGGCGCTTTCTTTATTGATAGCCAAAAAGGCATAGGCTACGACCTGTCAGGCGACAGCGGCCTCTACTTCGAGCACACGCTCGGTTACGACCTCGGGCGAGCGGAAAAAAACTCGAGCTGGCGCGATGGGGCTAATACGCTGAAGGGGATGGGTAATATTAAAGCCACCATGAATACCGCCTTCGCCGTCGGCTGGTCGGTCACGCCGTGGCTCACCGTTGAAGGCAAGGCTACGCTTCCGCTCACCGACGCCCAGGGCGCGCATTATCAAACTTCCGTCACCCTCCTGCTGGTTCAAAACCCGCAGGATATCGTTGCTTTACAGTCCGCCGCGCTGTTTGGCGACAGCCGGTACGTCAATACGTTTTACGGGGTTGATCGCCGGCAGAGCATCCGTTCCGGCTATCGACCCTATCGCGCAGCCGGCGGATTTTACGGCATCGACAGCGCGCTGACCTGGAGCCATCAATATAACGAGCATTGGGGCTCCATACTCAGCGCCGGCTATAGCTGGCTCGGGGAACACGCTGCTGAGAGCCCGCTCGTCTCACGGCGCAATGAAGGTACCGTGACGGCGGCAATCACCTGGACATTTTGAGCTACAGGTCAGCGACAATAATTCCCTTATATAGCAGTAAACTACCGTTATTTTCGTTTATAGCGGCCTGGATAGCGTGATGAAAAAAACCAGAAACCCCGACCACGCTAATGATAAACTTCTGCAGCGTTACCTTTAAATGTTAAGGAAAGAAAATGAGCACCATTGCCGTTGTTGTTCTGACTTACATTAAACCGCTTGAGGAAGTAGACGCCCAGCTTGCTGCGCACGTGGAGTGGCTGAAGCAAGGGTACGCTGACGGAATATTTCTCGCTTCGGGGCGTAAAATCCCCAGGTCCGGCGGCGTGATTCTGGCTAAAGGCGATGATCTGGATGCGCTGCAAAACCGGCTGAGCCAGGATCCGTTCCAGCAATCGGGCGTAGCGAAAGTCGATATCATTCCTTTTGAAGCAACGATGGCCAGCCCCTCACTGCAGGCTCTCCTGTAGTGCGCTAAAAACAAAGCCCGGTCACCCGGGCTTTGCAGACTCAAAAGGACTCAGTAGTAGGCTTTCAGCGCGCGCTGGCAAAGCGTTGAGCGCACGCAATCGTCGGTCGTAAAGCGCACAATACCGACCATCTCATCTTCCTCAAAACGCGCCAGAGCATCGCTCAGGCCCGAGCGGACCCCAGAAGGCAGGTCGCACTGGGTAATGTCGCCGTTGACGATAACCGTCACGTTCTCCCCGAGGCGGGTCAAAAACATCTTCATTTGCGCAGCGGTCACGTTCTGGGCCTCGTCCAGAATCACCACCGCATTTTCAAATGTACGTCCGCGCATATAGGCGAACGGCGCGATTTCCACCTTGCCGATTTCCGGGCGCAGGCAGTACTGCATAAAGGAAGCCCCTAGTCTTCTCACCAGCACGTCATAAACCGGGCGGAAATAGGGAGCGAACTTCTCGGCGATATCTCCCGGTAAGAAGCCGAGATCTTCATCGGCCTGCAGAACGGGACGGGTAACAATAATTCTGTCCACATCCTTATGGATCAGCGCTTCAGCTGCTTTTGCCGCGCTAATCCAGGTCTTACCGCACCCGGCCTCGCCCGTCGCGAAGATCAGCTGTTTATTGTCGATGGCATTCAAATAATGCGCCTGAGCGTCATTGCGCGCTTCGATTGGCGAGGCGTCGCGGCTATCCCGCGCCATGCCAATGGCTTCTACGCCACTCATTTGCACAAGCGATGTGACCGATTCTTCTTCGCGCTGCTTATGGCTTCGCGAATCCTGTCTCAGCACACGTTTGGCCTCACGACGAGCTCTGGTCACTGCTTTTTGTCTTCCCATGGATAGCACCTTGCGTTGTTGGTTTACATCACACGCGTCACGATCGACGCGATTATGCGCACTAACGATTGAAGTTTGGCTTCCTTGTAAGCCATTGCTTGCCTGACGAATTGGCAGAGGGTCACGGCTACGCGCACCGGTAACCTTGCCTGGGTTCGGGTTTTCTTTACTAGAAGAGGAGGATTTTACGGTGTGAAAATCGCGGCCGGAAGTTGGGCTCCCGTGCTGATGAGTACGGTCTGGGGTTTGACGTTTTCCGTTACAGCAATCGGGCATTCGCGATCTCCATAATGAAACGAGACTACTGCCGAGAACTACCGCGCCTGTAATAAGTACATCAGAAATAATTCTAAGCGCAACTTATTTTTCACATACAGACAACAAATAATTCTCATCACAGCTGAGGAGAGTTTCCGACTATAAGATTACAGAAAAATGAAACAAGGCAGGAAATACAAAAAATGAATGGAAAAACAGCAGAAAACGCCCTGCCCTCGCGGGCAGGAACGTCAGGCTTCGAGCAGCGATTGCCCGAGATAATGCCGATCGTCGATAACCCCCGGCAGAACAAAGAAATAGCCGCCGCCAATGGGCTTCACGTACTCTTCCAGCGCTTCACCGTTCAGGCGCTTTTGCACCGTCAGAAAGCCTTTTTCCAGATCGTGCTGGTAGCAGACAAACAGCAGCCCCATATCCAGTTGCCCGGAATTGGTCACCCCCAGCGAATAGCTGTAGCCCCGGCGCATCATCAGGCTGGATTGCGTTTCCGGGGTGCGCGGGTTGGCAAGACGAATATGGCTATCGAGCGCAATGGTATCGCCGTCAGGGTCTTTGCTGTAATCCGGCACGTCGTGCTCGTGCTGCATCCCAAGCGGCGCACCGCTCAGCTTATCGCGACCAAAAATGGTCTGCTGCTCTTTCAGCGGCGTACGATCCCAGAACTCAACGTGGAACTGAATAATCCGCGCCGCCTGATAGCTGCCGCCCGTCGCCCACGCGGGCTCTCCCTGGTCGGCGGTTACCCACACCACCTTATCCATTAGCGCCTTATCGGTGCTGACCGGATTCGCGGTGCCGTCTTTGAAGCCCAGCAGGTTAACCGGCGTCTCTTTACCCTTGCTGCGCGCGGCGCTGTCGGAGATAAACCCTTCCCGCTTCCAGCGCACGCTAAGCAAATCCGGGGTGTGCTTAATCACGTCGCGCAGGGCGTGAATCACCGTATCCTGGGTGTTGGCGCAAATTTGCAGCAGCAGATCGCCGTGGCACAGCGCTGCATCCAGCGAATCGTTCGGAAAACGCGTCATCTTCTGCAGCGTCTTCGGCGCCTGATTAGCCAGGCCGAAACGCTCGTCAAACAGCGAATGCCCTACCGAGACGGTGATCGTCAGGTTATCCGGCGCGATCCACGGTCCGAGAATGCCTGAGTCCATCGGCGGCAGGCGCGGGTTCGGCGTCTCCGCCGCGGGACCGCCTTTGGTCAGAAAGGCGATACGCCCGGTCAGCAGGCGAAACAGGCGCTCAAGGTCCGCTTTATCGCTGGCGAGCACGTCAAAAGCGACAAGCATCATCGACGCCTGCTGCGGCGTCAGCACGCCGGCCTGATGTGGACCATAAAACGGCTGCGCTTCCATACGCGCGTTTGGCGACAGCGTGCCCGGAGAGCTGTTGTCTTTAGCCGCGTGCGCCACCGGGCAGCCGCCGGTTATCGCCAGCGCGCCGCCAAGCGCGCCGATCCCTTTTAACAACCGCCGCCGGGACGGTTCATTAACATCATATTTTTGCTCAGCCATCGACTTAGTCCAGACCCAGGATCCCGCGCAGCTGGGCCAAATCTTCCGCCAGCGTGGTGATCGGGCCTTTCAGCGCGTTGCGATCGGCATCCGTCAGCTTGTCATAGGTCTCGAAGCCGTCTTTGGTGCGGTATTTGCTGAGAATGGTATCCACTTTTTTGAAGTTGGCGTCCACCTTCGCCAGCAGCGCGCTGTTCTCTTTCTGCAGCTGCGGACGCAGCAGGTCGACGATTTTCTGCGCGCCGTCAATGTTGGCCTGGAAATCCCACAGGTCGGTATGGCTGTAGCGATCTTCTTCGCCGCTGATTTTGCTGGCGGCCACTTCTTCAATCAGCCCGGCAGCGCCGCCGACCACTTTTGACGGCGGGAACGCCAGTTCGCTAATGCGTTTTTGCAGCTCGAGAACGTCGGCGTTCAATTGATCGGCATAGTTATCCATTCCCTTGACGCTGTTATCGCCAAACAGCGCTTTTTCCAGCCGGTGGAAACCGGTGAATTTCGGATCTTCGGCTTTTTTCTCGTAGTCATCCTCGCGGGCGTCAATGCTGCCATCGAGGTCGGAGAACAGCTCGGCAATCGGTTCAATACGTTCGTAGTGCTGGCGCGTCGGCGCGTACAGCGCTTTCGCCTTCTCGATATCGCCCGCTTTCACCGCATCGGTAAAGGCTTTGGTGCCGCTAACCAGCTCCGCGGTCTCGGCGGTAACGTAGGCTTTATAGGCGGTAATGGCTTCACCCAGGCTGAGCAGCGCATCGGCTTTGGCGGCATCTTTGGTCGCCTCGCCGGTCACCGTCAGTTTGCCTTTCGGGTTGGTCAGCAGACCGCAGGTCATATCATATTCGCCCGGCTGCAGGTTGGCCGTCAGCTTTTGCGTAAAGCCGGGAGCGATATTCTCCCGCTCTTCCACCACCATCACCCCTTTCAGAATCTCCCACTCCAGCGCTTTCTGGCTGTGGTTCTGAATGATGAACTGGGTTTTACCCGCCTTCACGGTGACGTTCATCGGCTCGCACTGTTTGTCGGTGACGGTCACTTTGACCTGCGGAATATCGGCCGCCTGGGCGTAAAAAGCCGAGCTGAACAGCGCAGCGAGCGTAAGCTGCAGCGCATTACGACGAAAATGATTCATCATGACCATCCCTTTCGATAAGTATGTTGTCACTATTGCAATCCGCGATGCCCGACTACGCTGCCCGGGATGCGGTGGTTTTTTTTCCCGGCGGCGAGACGTACAGCGCCAGCGCCGGGATCAAATAGATAAAGTAGACCGCCACTTCGCTGACGGTCGGCGTTTCCTGATAGCCAAAGATCCCCTCCAGCAGCGTGCCGAATAGCGTGTGCGTCGAAATGACGTTGCTCAGGTCGAAGGCGACCTCCTGAAAATGGTTCCACAATCCGGCCTCATGGAAGGCGCGGATAGCTCCTGCGGCGAGGCCTGCGGCCACCAGTAAAATAAACAGGCTGGTCCATTTGAAGAAGACGCCGAGATTCATGCGGATACCGCCCCAGTAGATCAGGAATCCTAAAACGATGGCCGTCGCCAGGCCGAGCATCGCCCCAATGGGCGGCCAGATCCCGACATCCTGCTGGAAGGCGGCGAGCAGGAAAAAGACCGATTCCAGGCCTTCACGCGCGACGGCGAAAAAGACCATCATCACCAGCGCCCAGCCGTGATTGTTCCCGCGCTGGAGGGCATTATCGACCGCCTGCTCAAGCTGCTGTTTGACGTTGCGCGACACTTTACGCATCCAGAACACCATCCACGTCAGAATGCACACTGCCACCACTGCCACGATGCCCTCAAACAGCTCCTGCTCGCGCTGCGGAAACTCGCCGGTGGTTTCGTTGATGAAGATGCCCAGCCCCAGGCACAGCGCCGCCGCAAGCAGCACCCCAATCCACATTACGCCAATCCAGCTGCCGCGCTGGGTGCGTTTCAGATAGCTGGCAATCAGGCTGACAATCAGCGCAGCTTCCAGGCCTTCACGTAACATGATGAGAAATGGGACAAACATGCCAACACCCTTAAATGTGAACCGCAGTCAACTGATGCAAAGATAGGTAAATATTTCTGATAGTGATTATCATTACAATAATCAGAAACACAAGTGAAATGTGGAGTGAATGATGACGATTTGTAAATTAATCGCGAACAAATAATGACTTGCGCGATTATCTCGCAGCCCTGGCCCCACGGGGCAGGAGAAGGGGATTTTTTGCGGTGGATATTTACCCGGCTGCGCAGCTGTGGCTAAATGGCGGCCTTATTGACCTGCGAAATAAACGACATGACTCAATTCTTGCACTTCCTGCTGGCGCTGGTGGTTATCCTCGCCCTTGCCTGGCTCGCCAGCTATGACCGTAAAAAAATCCGCATTCGCTATATTATCCAGCTAATTGTTATTGAAGTTGCCCTGGCTTTCTTTTTTCTCCACGCCGAAAGCGGCCTGTGGCTAGTGAAAAATATTGCTTCCTTTTTTGAATCCCTGCTCGGTTTTGCCGCCGAAGGCACCAATTTTGTATTTGGCGGCATGAGTGAAAAAGGGCTGGCGTTTATTTTCCTTGGCGTGCTGTGCCCCATCGTCTTTATCTCCGCGCTCATCGGTATTCTTCAGCACTGGCGTATTCTGCCGATTTTCATTCGCCTGATTGGCACCCTGCTGTCAAAGGTTAACGGTATGGGCAAGCTGGAGTCCTTCAACGCGGTCAGTTCGCTGATCCTCGGACAATCAGAGAACTTTATTGCCTATAAAGGCGTGCTCGGCGACCTCTCTTCACGCCGCCTGTTCACCATGTCGGCCACCGCGATGTCGACGGTTTCGCTCTCCATCGTCGGCGCTTATATGAGCATGCTCGACGCGAAATACGTCGTCGCCGCGCTGATCCTGAATATGTTCAGCACCTTTATTGTGCTGTCGATCATTAACCCGACGCGTCCGGGCAGCGAGGAGGAGATCAAGCTTGAAAAGCTGCATGAGTCCCAGAGTTTCTTTGAAATGCTCGGTGAATATATTCTGGCCGGTTTTAAAGTCGCGATGATTATTCTGGCGATGCTGATCGGTTTTATCGCCTTAATTAGCGCGATTAATGCCCTCTTCGCCACGATATTTGGCCTGAGCTTCCAGCAGATCCTCGGCTACGTCTTTTATCCGCTGGCGTGGCTAATTGGCATTCCGCTTAGCGATGCGCTGAACGCCGGGAGTATTATGGCGACGAAACTGGTGGCCAATGAATTTGTCGCCATGATTGAGCTGCAAAAAATAGCCGCCAGCATGACGCCGCGCGGGCTGGGAATTTTATCCGTGTTTCTGGTTTCCTTCGCCAACTTTGCCTCTATCGGCATTATCGCCGGGGCGATTAAAGGCCTGAACGAGCAGCAGGGGAATATCGTTTCCCGCTTCGGCCTGCGCCTGGTGTATGGCGCAACGCTGGTCAGCCTGCTCTCCGCCAGCTTCGCGGGGCTGGTGCTGTAAATACAGCGCGTTGGCCTGTTATCCCGGGTAAGGCGTTAGCCGCAACCCGGGAATGTCATCGGATTCAAGTTAAAAATGTACGCACACCGGCTGGTCAACGCGCATCACCGACTCCTGCGCAAAGCGTGATTTATAGGTAGTGCGCAGCGCCTCAATCCCCTCTTCGCTCTTCGCATCTTTACCGTGAATCAGCATCAGCGCTTTGCTCTGCTCGCGCGCCACGGTACCGTCATTGCCCAGCCACTGCCCGCGCGCGTCAAAGACCGTCAGGCCATCGCGAAAGCGCGGCGTCACGTCGCGGTCAACGAACTGCTGCCACTCCTGAGCGGTGATATCCTTCCCGGCCGGACGGCTTAAGCCGAAATAGAGCGTGGTTTGCACCATCGCGTTATCCGCCGGGCAGGCGCTAGCATCAACCGCCGGGGTGGTCTTCGCGGCAGGCGCTACGCAGCCGCTCAATAATCCTGCCAGCACCAGCGCCACTGCACCCTGTCTGAAACTCATTTCGCTACCCTCATTGTTATTTGTGCTGAGATATCAGCGTATTTTCAAACGATTAGCAAGAGGCATAAATAACAAAGCCCGCAGAGCGCGGGCTTGATGAGGCTGCAGAGGCTTACTCGGCGGTCGCGCGTACCGGCGGCGCGGAGTGATAATGGGCGTCCGCTTCGGCGAAGCGTCGCTGCATCTCGGAGGAAGGCGCTTTACCCAGCAGGCTGAAGACCACAATCCCCAGGCTACCAAAGATAAAGCCTGGGATGATTTCATACAGGCCCAGCCAGCCGAACTGCTTCCAGACGATGACCGTGACCGCGCCGATGATCATCCCGGCCAGCGCGCCGTTCCGGGTCATTCGTGACCACATCACCGAGAACAGCACCACCGGGCCAAACGCCGCGCCAAAGCCTGCCCATGCGTAGCTCACCAGACCCAGCACGCGGTTCTCCGGGTTGGCTGCCAGGGCGATAGACACCAGCGCCACAACCAGCACCATAAAGCGTCCTACCCATACCAGCTCTTTCTGACCGGCATTTTTACGCAGAAACGCTTTATACAGATCTTCGGTAATCGCGCTGGAGCACACCAGCAGCTGGCAGCTCAGGGTCGACATCACCGCCGCCAGAATCGCCGACAGCAGGATCCCGGCAATCCACGGATTGAACAGAATCTGCGCCAGCTCGATAAATACGCGTTCGGCGTTCTGGTTGACCGCCCCGGCAACGCCCGGGTTGTTATTGAAGTAGGCAATACCAAAGAAACCGACGGCAACGGCGCCCGCCAGGCAGAGGATCATCCAGGTCATGCTGATACGACGAGCGTGAACGATGCTGTGGTGCGAGTCCGCCGCCATAAAGCGCGCCAGAATATGCGGCTGACCAAAATAACCCAGCCCCCAGCCCATCAGCGAAATAATCGCAACAAAGTTCAGGCCCTTGAGCATATCGACGTTCTCAATACTCTTTTGCTTAATCACTTCCAGAGAATCGCCAAAACCGCCGACGGAAATGACCACCATCACCGGCGTCAGGATCAGGGCGAATATCATCAGGCTGGCCTGGACGGTATCGGTCCAGCTCACCGCGAGGAAGCCGCCGACGAAGGTATAAATAATGGTTGCCGCCGCGCCGGCCCACAGCGCGGTTTCATAACTCATGCCAAAGGTGCTTTCAAACAGACGTGCGCCGGCCACAATCCCGGAAGCGCAATAGATGGTGAAAAATAACAAAATCACCAGCGCCGAGATAATTCGCAGCACGCGGCTTTGATCTTCAAAGCGGCCGGTAAAATAATCCGGCAGCGTCAGGGCGTTATTATTGACTTCGGTATGCACCCGCAAACGCCCCGCCACCAGCTTCCAGTTAATCCATGCACCTAACGTCAGGCCAATGGCAATCCAGCTTTCGGAAATACCGGAAATAAATATCGCCCCTGGCAGCCCCATCAGCAGCCAGCCGCTCATATCGGAGGCCCCGGCGGAGAGCGCCGTGACGAATGGGCCAAGGCTGCGGCCGCCGAGAATATAATCATCAAAGTTCTTCGTCGAACGCCAGGCAATAAAACCGATGAGTACCATGCCAAAAATATAAACAATAAAAGTCACCAACATGGGTGTGCTAATAGCCATGTAAAAATCTCCAGAATTTTTGTCGACAGCGTCCAAATTTGTCGTTTTATCCACTACCGGAACGGGGCAATGGCCTATTGGTTGTATTGGGCGACCGTATCCTGACGGAAGCTTTGTTTTTTCACAAACGATTTAACACAGCATTTACACGAAATGCTTCCGGGACCAAACTTCATTTTGTTATAGGTTGCACTCTCTCACGTTTTTAGCGGTTGCACCACGCAAAAGTGTTAAGTGACGCATAGAAATACCTTATTAGACAGGGGATAAATATCTGCTATTTTCGTCATTATTTTTAACAATCCCGGCGTTTTACTACCTGCCACACAATTCTCAATTAACAAGGTTGCACAAAGTTGCAACATGGTAGATATTTCTACGCAACCTCATCTTGGCACGAAGACGTTCTATTACAGGAGTTCCTGACATGGGCACCACCACCATGGGTGTAAAACTTGACGACGCGACGCGTGAACGTATTAAATCCGCGGCGAGCCGTATTGACCGCACGCCGCACTGGCTGATTAAACAGGCCATTTTCAACTATCTGGAAAAGCTGGAAAACGACGAGACGCTGCCGGAGCTGCCGGCGCTGCTGTCCGGCGCGGCCAACGAAAGCGATGAGGCCGGTAACCCGGCTGACGAACCTTATCAGCCCTTCCTCGATTTCGCCGAGCAGATCCTGCCGCAGTCCGTTTCCCGCGCGTCAATCACCGCCGCCTGGCGCTGGGCCGAAACCGACGCCGTACCGATGCTGCTGGAGCAGGCTCGCCTGCCGCAGACTCTCGGCGAACAGGCGCACAAGCTCGCGTATCAGCTGGCGGAAAAGCTGCGCAATCAGAAAACCGCCAGCGGCCGCGCCGGAATGGTGCAAAGCCTGCTGCAGGAGTTCTCGCTCTCCTCACAGGAGGGCGTGGCGCTGATGTGCCTGGCGGAAGCGCTGCTGCGCATTCCGGACAAAGCCACCCGCGACGCCCTGATCCGCGACAAAATCAGCAACGGCAACTGGCAGTCGCATATCGGCCGCAGCCCGTCGCTGTTCGTCAACGCCGCCACCTGGGGGCTGCTGTTTACCGGCAAGCTGGTCTCGACCCATAACGAAACCAGCCTGTCGCGTTCGCTGAACCGCATTATCGGCAAGAGCGGCGAGCCGCTGATTCGTAAAGGCGTCGATATGGCGATGCGCCTGATGGGCGAGCAGTTCGTCACCGGCGAAACCATCGCCGAAGCGCTGGCCAACGCCCGCAAGCTGGAAGACAAAGGCTTCCGCTACTCCTACGATATGCTCGGCGAAGCGGCGCTGACCGCCGACGATGCCCAGGCCTATATGGTCTCCTACCAGCAGGCGATCCACGCCATCGGCAAAGCCTCCAACGGACGGGGTATTTATGAAGGACCGGGCATTTCGATTAAGCTCTCCGCGCTGCACCCGCGCTACAGCCGCGCCCAGTACGACCGCGCGATGGAAGAGCTTTACCCGCGCCTCAAGTCGCTGACCCTGCTGGCGCGCCAGTACGATATCGGCATCAACATTGACGCCGAAGAGGCCGATCGGCTGGAGATCTCTCTCGATCTGCTGGAAAAACTCTGCTTTGAGCCGGAGCTGGCGGGCTGGAACGGGATTGGCTTTGTCATTCAGGCCTACCAGAAACGCTGCCCGTTCGTGATTGACTACCTGATCGACCTCGCCACCCGCAGCCGCCGTCGCCTGATGATTCGTCTGGTAAAAGGCGCCTACTGGGACAGCGAAATCAAACGCGCGCAGATGGACGGCCTCGAAGGCTATCCGGTCTATACCCGCAAGGTCTACACCGACGTCTCCTATCTGGCCTGCGCGAAAAAGCTGCTGGCGGTGCCGAACCTGATCTACCCGCAGTTCGCAACCCATAACGCCCATACCCTGGCGGCAATTTATCAGCTGGCCGGGCAGAACTACTACCCTGGACAGTACGAATTCCAGTGCTTGCACGGCATGGGCGAGCCGCTGTACGAGCAGGTCACCGGTAAGATCGCCGATGGCAAACTCAACCGCCCGTGTCGTATTTACGCGCCGGTTGGCACCCACGAAACGCTGCTGGCGTATCTGGTGCGCCGTCTGCTGGAAAACGGCGCCAACACCTCGTTTGTTAACCGGATCGCCGACAGCACCCTGCCGCTGGATGAGCTGGTTGCCGACCCGGTCGCCGCGGTGGAAAAACTGGCCCAGCAGGAAGGTCAGGTGGGCCTGCCACACCCGAAAATCCCGCTGCCGCGCGATCTCTACGGCAAGGGGCGCAGTAACTCAGCTGGCCTGGATCTGGCCAATGAGCATCGTCTGGCCTCCCTCTCCTCCTCGTTATTAAACAGCGCGCTGCACAAATGGCAGGCGCTGCCGATGCTGGAGCACCCGGTGGCCGAAGGCGAAATGCAGCCAGTCATCAACCCGGCGGAGCCAAAAGATATCGTCGGCTACGTGCGCGAAGCCAGCGATGACGAAGTTCAGCAGGCGCTGACCAGCGCGGTTAACAACGCGCCAATCTGGTTCGCCACCCCGCCGCAGGAGCGCGCGGCGATCCTCGAACGCGCCGCGGTGCTGATGGAAGGCCAGATGCCGACCCTGATGGGCATCCTGGTACGCGAAGCGGGGAAAACCTTCAGCAACGCGATTGCCGAAGTGCGCGAAGCGGTGGATTTCCTCCACTATTATGCCGGCCAGGTGCGCAACGATTTTGACAACGAAACCCATCGCCCGCTGGGCCCGGTCGTCTGTATCAGCCCGTGGAACTTCCCGCTGGCGATCTTTAGCGGACAAATTGCCGCCGCGCTGGCGGCAGGCAATACCGTGCTGGCAAAACCGGCCGAGCAGACGCCGCTGATCGCCGCTCAGGGCGTGGCGATCCTGCTGGAAGCGGGCGTGCCGCCGGGCGTTATTCAACTGCTGCCGGGCCGCGGGGAAACCGTCGGCGCCGCGCTGACTTCCGACGAGCGCGTACGCGGCGTGATGTTCACCGGCTCAACCGAAGTCGCCACCCTATTGCAGCGCAATATCGCCAGCCGCCTGGACGCTCAGGGCCGCCCGACGCCGCTGATCGCCGAAACTGGCGGCATGAACGCGATGATCGTTGACTCTTCAGCATTAACCGAACAGGTGGTGATCGACGTTCTCGCCTCGGCGTTCGACAGCGCCGGACAGCGTTGCTCCGCCCTGCGCGTACTCTGCCTGCAGGATGATATCGCCGACCATACGCTGACCATGTTGCGCGGCGCGATGGCCGAGTGCCGGATGGGCAACCCTGGGCGTCTGACCACCGATATCGGGCCGGTGATTGACGCCGAAGCCAAAGAGAATATCGAGCGCCACATCCAGACGCTGCGCGCCAAAGGGCGCAAAGTCTTCCAGGCGGTGCGCGAAAACGGCGAAGATTCCCGCGAGTGGGCCAGCGGTACTTTCGTTCCGCCGACGCTCATTGAGCTCGACAGCTTCGACGAGCTGAAAAAAGAGGTCTTCGGCCCGGTGCTGCACGTGGTGCGCTATAACCGCAACGAGCTGGAGGGGCTGGTCGAACAGATCAACGCCTCTGGCTACGGCCTGACCCTCGGCGTACATACCCGTATTGACGAAACCATCGCTCAGGTTACCGGCAGCGCCAACGTCGGCAACCTGTACGTCAACCGCAATATGGTCGGCGCCGTGGTCGGCGTGCAGCCGTTCGGCGGCGAGGGCCTGTCGGGTACCGGTCCAAAAGCCGGCGGCCCGTTGTATCTGTACCGACTGCTTTCCAGCCGCCCGCAGAACGCCGTCGGGATCACCCTCGCCCGTCAGGACGCGGAGTACCCGCTGGACGCGCAGCTGAAGACGCTACTGGAAAAACCGCTGGTCGCTTTACAGCAGTGGGCGGCGGATCGCCCGGAACTGCAGGCCCTGTGCCAGCAGTTCAGCGAGCAGGCACAGGCCGGAACCCAGCGTCTGCTGCCCGGGCCAACCGGCGAGCGCAACACCCTGACCTTTATGCCGCGCGACCGGGTGCTGTGCGTGGCCGATAACGAGCAGGACGCGCTCACCCAGCTGGCGGGCGTGACCGCCGTTGGCTGCGAAGTGCTGTGGCCGGACGCCCCTCTGCAGCGCGAGCTGGCGAAAAAGCTGCCGCGCGAGGTCAGCGAGCGGATCCACTTCGCCAAAGCGGAAACCCTGACGACCGAGCCTTTCGATGCGGTTATCTACCACGGCGATTCCGATCAGCTGCGGGAGCTGTGCGAACAGGTGGCGGCGCGCGATGGCGCGATCGTTTCGGTGCAGGGCTTCGCCCGCGGCGAGAGCAATCTGCTGCTGGAGCGCCTCTATATTGAACGTTCGCTCAGCGTCAATACCGCCGCGGCCGGCGGCAACGCCAGCCTGATGACGATTGGCTAAGACCGCTCCCCGGGTCGCGGCTAACGCCTTACCCGGGCTACCCCAACGCAGGCCGCACGTACCCGTAGCCCGGGCAAGGCGCTCTGCGCCGCCCCCGGGAAAACGGACGGCACAACGTCAGCTAATGACACCAGGCGCAGGCTGTGGTTAATTAAGGCTCCCGGACGGGAGCTTTTTTTATGGGAGTTGACCAATGAAACGCACTTTACTCGCTTTTGCCGCGCTGCTGGCAAGCACCCATGCGCTGGCGGACGAATGCAGCAACGCCAGCAATCAAACGGAAATGAACCAGTGCACCGCCGAGCAGTACCAGGCTGACGACAAAAAATTAAATGAAACGTATCAGGAAGCGCTGAAGCGCGCCTCCGGCAAGCAGCAGGAATTGCTGAAAAAAGCGCAGCTGTCGTGGATTGCCCTGCGCGACGCCGACTGTCAGTTCCTCGCCTCCGGCGCTGAGGGCGGCAGCGTACAGCCGATGCTGATCAACCAGTGCATGTCCGATAAAACCGTCGAGCGCGAGTCGTTCCTCGCCTCGCTGCTGCAGTGCGAGGATGGCGATCAGAGCTGCCCGCTGCCGCCCGCCAATTAACGCACGCGGATCCCTTCAATAATCATCCGCTGGACGTTATCAACGGTTTGCTGAAAAAACGCCTCATCGCGCAGCGTCGCGCCGGTTACCGCCTCAACCTGAGTGGCGAAATCGGCGTAATGCTGTGTGGTCGCCCAGATCATAAAGATCAGGTGCTGCGGGTCAACCGGCGCCAGCCTGCCGCTCTCGACCCAGCCGGAAATAATCGCCGACTTTTCATCCACCAGCGCTTTCAGATCGCCGGTCAGTTCACCCATCAGCAGCGGCGCGCCCTGCAGCATCTCCAGGCAGAACAGCCTTGACGCCTGCGGGTGATCGCGGGACACCTCCAGCTTGAGGCGAATATATTCGCCGATAGCCACCAGCGGGCTGATATCTTCGCGAAAGGCCTTCAGCGGCGCCAGCCAGATAGCCAGAATCTGCTGCAGCACGGCAATATACAGCGCCTCTTTCGACGGGTAGTAGTAGAGCAGGTTCGTTTTTGATACCCCGGCCAGCTCGGCGACCTGCTCAAGCCGCGTACCGTGGATACCAAACTGCGAGAACGCGTCCAGCGCGGCGGCCAGGATCGCCTCTTTTTTCGCGCTCACCGCCAGTGAACGTTTGCCGATCTTTTTCACGCTGCCCTGTGCCATTCATCATCTCCTTCTTTTCACGCCATCAGCATAGCAAAAGCCCAGCGCCGACACGACTCTCTGCACCCTGATTGCGCACGACTGCGGTTTTTTCGTGCACCGATTTTGACCATTCAGTCCACTTTTATTGCTGCTATTTTCGGCAACCATCCAGTAACACCCTAATAACATTAACCTTTGTAAAACTGGCATCGCCTTTGCTTTATCTTTCAGGCGAGGTGATTGAGGGAGATGCAGGATGCAGCGCCGCGCGCCTTCTTGTTCAACGACATGCAGAGAGGTAGGTATGAAAATTGGTGTCTTCGTTCCGATTGGTAATAACGGCTGGCTGATTTCCACCCATGCTCCCCAGTACATGCCAACGTTTGAGCTGAATAAGGCCATCGTGCAAAAAGCCGAACACTACGGCTTCGATTTCGCGCTGTCGATGATTAAACTGCGCGGCTTCGGCGGCAAGACCGAATTCTGGGATCATAATCTGGAGTCCTTCACCCTGATGGCCGGACTGGCGGCCGTCACTTCGCGCATTCAGATCTACGCCACCGCCGCTACGCTGACGCTGCCCCCGGCGATCGTCGCCCGCATGGCCTCGACCATCGACTCCATTTCCGGCGGCCGCTTTGGCGTCAATCTGGTGACCGGTTGGCAAAAACCGGAATACGAGCAGATGGGCATGTGGCCGGGCGACGACTACTTCGCCAGCCGCTACGACTATCTCACCGAATATGTCCAGGTGCTGCGCGACCTGTGGGGAACCGGACGCAGCGACTTTAAAGGCGACTACTTCACCATGAACGACTGTCGCGTCAGCCCGCAGCCGTCGCAGCCGATGAAAGTGATCTGCGCCGGGCAAAGCGACGCCGGTATAGCGTTCTCCGCCCAGCACGCGGACTACAACTTCTGCTTCGGCAAAGGGGTCAATACCCCTGCCGCCTTCGCCCCCACCGCCGCGCGCATGATGCAGGCGGCGGAAAAAACCGGCCGCGACGTCGGCTCCTACGTCCTGTTTATGGTGATCGCCGACGAGACCGACGAGGCGGCCCGCGCCAAATGGGAACATTACAAAGCCGGCGCCGATGACGAGGCGCTGGCGTGGCTTACCGAACAGAGCCAGAAAGACACCCGCTCCGGCAGCGATACCAACGTGCGCCAGATGGCCGACCCCACCTCGGCTGTCAACATCAATATGGGTACCCTTGTCGGCTCTTACGCCAGCGTCGCCCGCATGCTCGACGAAGTGGCGGCGGTTCCCGGCACCGACGGCGTGCTGCTGACGTTTGATGATTTCCTGATCGGAATCGAAGCCTTTGGTCAGCGTATTCAGCCGCTGATGCGCTGCCGCGACCATATCGCCACCATGACTCAAGAGGTTGCCTGATGATTACCCTACCCGCTCGCCCGGAATCCCTGACCTTCGCGCCGCAGCAGAGCGCGCTGATCGTCGTCGATATGCAGAACGCCTACGCCAGCCAGGGCGGCTATCTCGACCTCGCCGGATTTGACGTTTCCGCCACCCGACCGGTTATCGACAATATCAACCTCGCCGTGGCCGCCGCGCGCGCCGCCGGGATGCTGATTATCTGGTTCCAGAACGGCTGGGACGACCAGTACGTAGAAGCAGGCGGCCCCGGCTCGCCGAATTTTCATAAATCCAACGCGCTGAAAACCATGCGTAAGAACCCGGAGCTGCAGGGCAAGCTGCTGGCGAAAGGCGGCTGGGACTACCAGCTGGTCGATCAGCTGAAACCGCTGCCCGGCGATATCGTGTTGCCAAAACCGCGTTACAGCGGCTTCTTTAACACCGCGCTCGACAGCATCCTGCGCAGCCGCGGCATCCGCCATCTGGTGTTTACCGGTATCGCCACCAACGTCTGCGTGGAATCAACCCTGCGCGACGGCTTCTTCCTCGAATATTTCGGCATCGTACTGGAGGACGCCACCCATCAGGCCGGTCCAGCGTTTGCCCAGCAGGCGGCGCTGTTCAATATTGAAACCTTCTTTGGCTGGGTCAGCGATGTCGCCAGCTTCTGTACCGCCCTTGAGCCCGTCGCGCCGCACGCCTTTACCGAGGAGAAACGTTATGCCTAAACAGGTGATTATTCCGCCAGGCACCACCACGCCTATCGCGCCGTTTGTCCCCGGTACGCTGGCCGACGGCGTGGTTTACGTCTCCGGCACCCTGCCGTTCGATAAGCAAAACAACGTGGTGTATATCGGCGACCCAAAGGCGCAAACCCGCCACGTGCTGGAAACCATCAAGAGCGTTATCGAGACGGCGGGGGGCAGTATGGAGGATGTGACCTTCAACAGCATTTTTATCACCGACTGGAAAAACTACGCCGCGATTAATGAGGTCTACGCGGAGTTCTTCCCCGGCGACAAACCGGCGCGTTTCTGCATACAGTGCGGGCTGGTGAAGCCCGATGCGCTGGTGGAGATCGCCACCGTCGCGCATATCGGGAAACCGGCATGATGAAGCTGAACATCTCCCCGGCGCCTTATCCGGGCGCGCCGGCGGTGGTTCTGAGCGCCGGGCTCGGCGGCGCGGGCGGCTACTGGCTACCGCAGCGGGCGGCGCTCGAACCGCACTATCAGCTGGTGAGCTATGACCATAACGGCACCGGCGAAAACGGCGGCCCGCTGCCGACAGGCTACAGCATGGCCGCCATGGCGCAGGAGCTTTACGCGGCGCTGCAGGCGGCGGGGATTGAGCGTTTTGCGCTGGTCGGCCACGCCTTGGGCGCGCTGATTGGCCTACAGCTGGCCCTGGACTATCCCGCAGCGGTAAGCGCCCTGGTGCTGGTAAACGGCTGGCTGACGCTCTCCCCGCATACCCGCCGCTGCTTCCTGGTGCGCGAACGCCTGCTGCACGCGGGCGGCGCGCAGGCATGGGTGGAGGCGCAGCCGCTGTTCCTCTACCCGGCGGAGTGGATGGCCTCGCGCCTGCCGCGGCTGGAGGCCGAAGACGCGCTCGCCATCAGTCATTTCCAGGGCAAAGAGAATCTATTGAAAAGGCTGAACGCCCTCAAGCAGGCCGACTTTTCACGCCGGGCGGCAGCGATAACCTGTCCGACGCTGATCATCAGCGCCGCTGACGATCTGCTGGTCCCGGCCTCCTGCTCCCGGGTGCTGCAGGCGGCAATCCCCGGCAGCCAGCTGGCGGAAATGGCCTGGGGCGGCCACGCCTGCAACGTCACCGATACCGCCGCCTTTAACCCTATTTTATGCGACGGGCTTGCCGCGATGCTGCCCGTCCCCCAGGAGAACCTATGAGCGAAGCCATTAGCCCGGCCGCCTGCGCCGCGCTGTTTACCGAGGCCCGAACCCACAACGGCTGGCTGGATAAGCCGGTCAGCGACGAGCAGCTGCGTGAAATCTACGACTTGCTGAAAATGGGGCCGACCTCCGCCAACTGCTCCCCGGCGCGCATCGTCTTCGTGCGCACGGCGGAAGGCAAAACGAAGCTGCGCCCGGCTCTGTCGAGCGGCAATGTCGAGAAAACCATGCAGGCGCCGGCCACCGCTATCGTCGCCTGGGACCGCGCATTTTACGATCGGCTGCCGGAGCTGTTCCCCCACGGCGACGCCCGCAGCTGGTTTACCTCCAGCCCGCAGATGGCGGAGGAGACCGCTTTTCGCAATAGCTCACTGCAGGCGGCATACCTGATTTTCGCCTGCCGCGCGCTGGGCCTGGACACCGGCCCGATGTCGGGCTTTGACCGCGAAATGGTCGATGCGGCGTTTTTTGCCGACGGCGGCTGGAAAAGCAACCTGCTGATCAATATCGGCTACGGCGATCCCGGCAAGCTGTACGGCCGCCTGCCGCGTCTGCCTTTTGATGATGCCTGCCAGCTGGCATAAGGAGCCCGTATGTCTATTGCCGATAAACAAAGCTTTCGCGACGCCATGGCCCACGTCGGGGCGGCGGTGAACATTATCACCACCGATGGTCCGGCAGGCCGCGCCGGCTTTACCGCCAGCGCCGTCTGCAGCGTCACCGACGCGCCGCCCACGCTGCTGGTCTGCCTGAATCGCTCCGCCTCGGTGTGGCCGATCTTCAGCCAGCACCAGGCGCTGTGCGTCAACACCCTGGCGGCCGGCCAGGAAGAACTCTCGAACGTTTTCGGCGGTAAAACGCCGATGGCGGAGCGCTTCGCCGCCGCCGACTGGCAAACCGGCGCGACCGGCTGCCCGCGTCTGGAAGCGGCGCTGGTCAGCTTCGACTGCCGTATCAGCCAGATCGTCAGCGTCGGGACTCACGATATTCTGTTTTGCGAAGTGGCGGCGATTGTACGCCATCCGGAACCGCGCGGACTGATGTGGTTCGACCGCGGCTACCACACGCTGATGCGTCCAGCCTGTTAACCTTAAACCCAGGATCTCATCATGGCTCTCTTCGATTTTCCTCGCTGGCAGTTAACCTCCCCCTCCGCCGCCTCCGACGTCGTGGCCCCCGATGAACGGCTGTCGGTCGGGCAAACCGTGGTGATGGGCGTTCAGCACGCGGTGGCGATGTTTGGCGCGACCGTTCTGATGCCAATCCTGATGGGGCTGGATCCCAATCTGTCGATCCTGATGTCCGGCGTCGGCACCCTGCTGTTCTTTTTGGTTACCGGCGGGCGCGTGCCGAGCTACCTGGGCTCCAGCGCCGCCTTCGTCGGCGTGGTGATCGCCGTCACCGGCTTCAACGGCCAGGGGCTTAACCCGCACCTCAGCGTCGCGCTGGGCGGGATTATTCTCTGCGGGCTGGTTTATACCCTGATTGGCCTGGTGGTGATGAAAATCGGCACCCGCTGGATCGAGCGGCTGATGCCGCCGGTAGTTACCGGCGCGGTGGTCATGGCGATCGGCCTTAACCTCGCGCCAATCGCGGTGCGCAGCGTATCAGCGACGCCGTTCGACGGCTGGATGGCGGTGCTGACGGTGCTGTGCATCGGTCTGGTGGCGGTGTTTACCCGCGGAATGCTGCAGCGCCTGCTGATCCTCGTCGGGCTGATTATCGCCTGCGCGCTGTACGCGCTGCTGGCCAACGGCCTCGGGCTGGGCAAACCGCTGGATTTTAGCCTGCTTGCGCAGGCGGCGTGGTTTGGCTTGCCGCAGATAACCGCCCCGACCTTTAACGGCCAGGCAATGATGCTGATCGCCCCCGTGGCGGTGATTCTGGTGGCGGAAAACCTCGGTCACCTGAAAGCGGTGGCCGGGATGACCGGTCGCAATATGGACCCGTACATGGGGCGGGCGTTCGTCGGCGACGGGCTGGCCACGATGCTCTCCGGCTCGGTCGGCGGCAGCGGGGTGACCACCTACGCGGAGAATATCGGCGTGATGGCGGTCACCAAAGTGTACTCAACGCTGGTGTTCGTCGCGGCGGCGCTGATTGCGATGCTGCTTGGATTTTCACCGAAATTCGGCGCGCTGATCCATACCATTCCGGGACCGGTGATCGGCGGCGCATCGATTGTGGTGTTCGGCCTGATTGCCGTCGCGGGCGCGCGGATTTGGGTGCAGAACCGCGTGGATTTGAGCCAGAACGCGAATCTGATTATGGTGGCGGTGACGCTGGTGCTGGGGGCGGGCGATTTCGCGCTTTCTCTCGGCGGCTTCACCCTCGGCGGGATCGGTACGGCCACCTTCGGCGCAATTCTGCTGCACGCTCTGCTTAACCGCCATCCGCGTGAAGCCGGGCAAACTAACGTCACCCCAGTATGAAAGCGTGCGCCGCTACGGAAGCTGCGTTGCTTCCCGGAGGCGGCGCTTAACGCGCCTTGTCCGGGCCGCCGGTCCGCAGGCAACGGTAAACCCGTAGCCGCGAGCCGGGAGTTCCTCCCGCTCAGCGGCAGCGGCAAAGAGACAAAAAAAACCGCCGACGTAACGTCGGCGGCGAGGGCGATGGGGTCGGGCCCGGGAGATTAACCCCCATCAGCAAACAATCAGGGGACGCTAGCTTTCGCGGCTACCATGACTGTTTTTACCCCCTTTCTTACCCGCTTCGGATGCGCGTTGAGGATCGTTTTTAAAGTTCCCCCCGCTGTGCTGGCCACCTTTACGACCTGCTTCTGATGCTCTTTCACGGTCTTCGGCAAAGTTGCCGGCGCCGCCACGATGGTTTGCCATTACTGACCTCCATTTAGGTTAGACATCATGCTGCATTAGGTGAAACACGAGGCTTTAGCCTCCGCGATACGGGTTGCGTATCACGTGCTTTTAAGGTTAGCGAAGGAAAGCCGTGCCGGGTGGATATCGTCACATCCTGAAATAGATTTTGTATAAGAACTGCCGCTATTACGCCGGACGCGCGCTAAGCGGCTCTTATGACAGCCTAAAATGGCGCCACTAAAGATGTATCTTTTTGCAACAGTCCTCGTTTTTTGCAATTTTGTTATAAATCAAATAAATGATTGTTGCATTTGCACTCTTCGCCACAGGTCTTATCTTTAAAGATAGCCAGTCGACTGGCTGGCTCATAACGCAACCGAGGAGTGATGCAAATGGCTAAGATTCTGGTGCTTTATTATTCTATGTACGGACACATCGAGACCATGGCGCATGCCGTCGCCGAAGGGGCAAACAAGGTAGATGGCGTTGAAGTGGTCGTGAAACGCGTGCCGGAAACCATGCAGGCAGAAGTTTTTGCCAAAGCAGGCGGGAAAACGCAAAACGCGCCCGTCGCCACGCCGCAGGAGCTGGCGGAGTACGACGCCATCATCTTTGGTACCCCTACCCGTTTCGGCAATATGTCCGGACAGATGCGCACCTTCCTCGATCAGACCGGCGGTCTGTGGGCATCCGGGGCGCTGTACGGCAAGCTGGCCAGCGTGTTTAGCTCGACCGGCACCGGCGGCGGCCAGGAACAAACCATTACCTCAACCTGGACCACCCTTGCCCACCACGGGATGATTATTGTGCCGATCGGCTACGGCGCCCAGGAGCTATTTGATGTCTCGCAGGTTCGCGGCGGTACGCCTTACGGCGCCACCACCATTGCCGGCGGCGACGGCTCGCGTCAGCCGAGCGAAGAGGAGCTGGCGATTGCCCGCTATCAGGGAGAGCACGTTGCGGGCCTGGCAGTAAAACTACACGGTTAATCTTCAGCAGGAGGAAAGCATGCCGAATCAAGAAGCAAAGGCCCACCGCGTCGGTGAATGGGCAAGTCTGCGCAATACGTCTCCTGAAATTGCCGAGGCGATTTTTGAATTAGCCCATTACGATGAAAAGCTGGCGGAGAAAATCTGGGAGGAAGGCAGCGATGAAGTTCTGCCCCTCGCCTTCGCCAAAACGGATAAAGACTCCCTGTTCTGGGGCGAACAAACTATCGAACGCAAAAACGTGTAGCCCGGACAGGTACGCAATACCGCCTCCGGGAGTTCTTGCATGAGCTTCCCGGGGGCGGCGCAGAGCGACTTGCCCGGGCTACATCAGCGGAGCGCCTGCGCCCGCCATAACCGAAAACCCGGATTGCTCCGGGTTTTTTATGCTCTGTTATTTTGTCGCCTCGGCCATCACTTTTTTGAAGGTGTCCATCGGGCAGAAGCCGTTATCATCGACCGGACAGCCGTTCAGCGCCAGCGTCACCCGCTGCGGCGGCGACTGCAGGGTTAACGCATCGGCATTGCGCAGCTGCTCGGTGCTTTGATAGACGTACTCAATCTTCATCAAATCACGATTGCCGCCGTTATCATGCCAGCGCTGGAACACCAGCTTGCCGCCGATAGGCGTGCGCTCATATTGGTTATGCAGCTGATAGGGTTTAAAATCCAGCGCCGTCAGCAGCGAAGCGATGTTGGAGTCGTGTCCCACCAGCAGCGTCACTTTCGCCGCCTTCGCTGCATCGCCCACCAGCGCGTTGTCAATATATTTCACCAGCGGCTTAGCCACGTTGCGCGCCACTTCAGGGGAAGTAAACAGGCTATCCTGATAGCCGTTTTTCAACTTCGACAGCACCTGCCACTGCTTATCGGTTTTGATTTCGCCCCAGGCGACCTGGTCTTTCGGGAACCCCTCGTAATACTGCAGCGTAAAGGCGTCAACCAGCGAGTTACCGACCTTAAGCGGCCCGGAAACGCCCGGCTCCTGCTGATATTTGGCGCTAAAGGTATCCTTCCCTTCGCTCAGCGAGCACTGCTGCTTCTCTTTACAGGACGGAGAATTGCGGTAGTCGGTTATCGCCTCCAGCAGCTTATAGCTTTCGCCCAGCTGCATCCCCTGCCGCTCTTTCTCCATCGCCTGTACCGCCTTTTCGCTGAAGGCGGCAGAATCGTCGACGATCACCGGATTAAACGTTGGGTCCATGGTGCCCATTTTTTCCTGATGGTGCACAGTCACCCCGCAGCCGGGAAACGCGCCGGTAATAAAGAACTGCGCGGTCGCGACGGTGCGCTGCAGGCTATTGGCATAGGCGTAGACCGCGTTCTCCGGCGGGCATTCGCCGCTGGTCACCAGCCCCTGCTGCGCCAGCCATTCACGCATATAGTGCCCCATATAGACTTCCAGCACCCCGCCCTTGGTCGTCAGCTGGCCGCCGGGAACATCCCACTCCGGCCAGGACTTCGGCGTGGATTGCTCCAGCACGCTGCCGTTGTTCGCCAGCGGCGCGCGCAGGTTATGGCGGCTCATGATCAGCACCTGCTGAAGCTGATACCCTTCCGGTGCGGCCTGTTCCTGCGCCTGGACGCCAGCGGACAGTAAGACAACGCCGGCCACGGCGGCGGCGAGTAGACTTTTTCTCATCCCTTAACCCTCAGTCAGTGATTATCATCGCCTTAATTGTGACAAATTTATGACATTTTTCCGGGCAATGGCTCGCAAAGTGCGGAAAGAAATACGCTTTCCGCCGTGACGCAGGAAGAGTGAAATCAGAGGGATGGCGTTACTCCGGCAGCGGCACCGCCGCGAGGGTGCAGATAGCTTCATGCTTGCCGCCGCGATGGTCGACGATCAGCACTTTATCGCCGGCTTTTTTACCTTCGCAGGGTTTTAAAACCTGATCGACAATACGTTCGCGAATTGACGGATTCCCGGGCTCGGCCAGGCTATTGAACGACGTCAGAACCAGCAGCGGCCCAACAACAGCGATGATTTGCTTATTAAACATTTGTGACTCTCACCCCTTATTTAGCGGGCCAAGGGTAGCAGCCCGTCGCGCTCTCGTCTGTAAATTCGCTTAAACGAGTGTTACTCGTTCATTTTTTCACCATCATCGCGCTTTACTCTTCACATTTATTCATGTAAATAATAATTTCAGTGCATTGCTGGCAGTCTATTCTCGTCTGATTCATCGGGTCATCTTTAAGAAATATCCCGATGCTATTATCCCGATATCACGGTATTTTTTCTTCATGTTAAACATAACATTAGGTTAATCTATGTCAGGTATCCTGCTCTTTATCGTCGCGGTGGTTTTGCTGGGAGTAGCCATCTACAGCCTGGTCTCCTATGTCAAGGATCGGCGCTCCGCACAGCTGCCAACTCATAAGAAAAAGAAATAATTCATCCTCACTATTCTTACCTTCTGCCCCTGCTATTTCTCCCCGACCGCCTGATTTCAAACGAGAATGACAAAAAGAAGGCAGGCTCGCCGGCCTGCCTTTATGTCTGAACTAAAAAATCGTTACGATTCCCAGGCCTGTTCCGCTTTAGCCCCGTCAAACTGCGGCGGCGGCTTACGGAAGCGGCGGGTCAGATAAGTCAGATACAGCAAACCCAGGCCCGCCCATATCAGACCGAGCGTCAGCGAGGTCGCCTCCAGGTTAATCCACAGAACGCCCACCGTCAGCGCGCCGACCATCGGCAGCAGCAGATAGTGAAAGCGATCTTTCCAGGTTTTGTTAAAGCCCTTCCGCCGCCAGAAGTGATTAAACACCGACAGGTTAACGAAGGTGAACGCCACCAGCGCGCCAAAGTTAATCAACGCCGTGGCGGTGACCAGGTCGAAGAACAGCGCCGACAGCGCGACGATGCCCACCATGATCACGTTCAGCGCCGGAGTCCGCCATTTTGGATGGACATAGCCGAAAATGCGCTCCGGGAAAACGTTATCGCGGCCCATGACGTACAGCAGGCGCGAAACGCTGGCGTGTGAGGCCAGGCCTGACGCCAGGGTATTCACAAAGGTGGTGCACAGGAAAATCGACTGGAACAGCTTGCCGCCGACGTAGAGGGCGATCTCCGGCAGCGCCGCATCCGGGTCTTTAAAACGGCTAATGTCGGGGAAAAAGAGCTGCATAAAGAACGAGGCGGCAATAAAAATCACCCCGCCGTAGACCGCGGTCAGGAAGATAGCTTTCGGGATCACCCGCGCGGCGTCCGGCGTCTCTTCGGAGAGGGTCGTCACCGCATCAAAGCCGAGGAACGAAAAGCAGACTATCGTCGCCCCGGTAATAATCGGGATCAGGTGCGCGTTCTGGCTAATAAACGGCTGGAGCGACCAGACGGTACCGACGCCCTCCCCTTTATGCAGCCCCTGCACCACCAGCACGATAAAGACCACCATGATTGAGATCTGCACCAGCACGAACAGGGTATTGAAGTTCGCCACCAGATTGACGCTTTTCAGGTTCGCCGCGGTCAGAATGGCCACAAACGTCACCACCCATACCCAGGGCGGCACGTCCGGAAACAGCGCGGAAAGATAAATCTTGGCCAGCAGAACGTTGATCATCGGCAGGAACAGATAATCCAGCAGCGAAGACCAGCCCACCATAAACCCGACGTGCGGGCTGATCGACTTCTGCGCGTAGGTATACGCCGATCCCGCCTGTGGAAACTGGCGTACCAGCTTACCGTAGCTAATGGCGGTAAACAGCACGCCGGCCAGCGCCAGCAGATAGGAGGCCGGAACGTGGCCGTTGCTGATGCCGGAAACGATGCCGAAAGTATCAAAAACCGTCATCGGGGTCAGATAGGCGAGGCCCATCATCACCACCTGCCACAGCTTGAGAGACTTGCGCAGCCGCGGTTTGCCCGCTTCAGAGGCGTTATCGAGAGAGGTGTTAATAGCCATGGCCATTTCCCCCGCTGCACATCCGGGTTTGCGGTCGTGGAGACCGGGAAACCAACCTGCTTCGCAACGGGGTTAATGGCAAATCAAAAGGTAAAAAGAACCGACGAGCGGTGGCGGCGCACTCCATGCGGCCATGACGGCCCCCTTCTCCCTGCGGATATTTAAACATCTGCATCATTTCCTACCTCGTTACACACTGTGTCGTTAACTGAAGCCCCGTTGCCGCCTGCGCTCCTTAACGCGGCATCCGGGAATGGCTGGGCTCCCAGCAAAAACGTCCGACCAGGCTCCGCTCAGGCCGTATGATGCTACTCGTGATAACGCTAAGCTGCCCCCTGCGGGGCGGCAATCAGGCGTTTTTCAACATCCACTCGATTTCGGTTTCCGTGATCAGCCGCTCAAACTGCAGTAATTCGTCGTTTTTACAGGCGTGATAAACGTGGCAGAAACGTTCGCCAAGCCGCTCGCGCAGGTGATCGTTTTGCATAAACTCCCACAGCGCATCGCTCTGGCGAATCGGGAACGGCAGCCCCTCCTGCTCAAGGCCGTTGCCTTCCACCTCTTCCTGTAGCGGCAGCGGATTATCCAGACCGTGGAGGATGCCGGCGAAAATCGCCGCCATCACCAGGTACGGGTTGGCGTCCGCCCCGGCCACGCGATACTCGACGCGGTGGTTGTGCCGATCGCCGCAGGGAATGCGCAGCGCCACCGTCCGGTTGTTGTGCCCCCACGACGCCTGGGTCGGCACGTACATTCCCGGCTGGAAACGACGATACGAGTTGACGTTCGGCGCCAGCAGCGCCATCGACGCCGGCATCAGGTCAATCATCCCGGCGAGCGCGCGTTTTAACATCGCGGAATCTTCGCCGTCCGCGTCCGCCAGCACGTTCTCGCCTTTGTTGTTCTGCATGCTGATATGGATATGCATCCCGCTACCGGCGTGCTCTTCATAGGGTTTGGCCATAAAAGTGGCGTGCATCTTATGCTTCTCTGCCATCAAACGCACGAGACGTTTTAACGCCAGCGCGTCATCGCAGGCGTCGAGCACGTTATCGGTATGGTGGAGGTTGATTTCAAACTGACCGGGAGAGGCTTCCGCCACCGCGCCGTCCGCCGGGATCAGCTGGAGCTGGGCGATCTCATCGATTTCGTTCAGCACGTCGGCAAAGTGGTTGAGGTTGTCGACGGAGTAAACCTGACTCTGGGTATTGCGATCGCCGGTTCCCGGCGCGCACGGCGGCTGCAGGTAGCCTTCCGCGTCGCGCTTGCGGTCAAGTAAATAGAACTCCAGCTCTACCGCTACCACGGGGAACAGCCCGCGCTGGCGCAGCTGCTGCCAGAGCCGGTTCAGAACGTTCCGCGGCTCAACGTCAAAGGGAGCGCCATCTTCATCAACCATGGTCAGCAGAACCTGACCGATGTATTCCGGGTCCGCCGCTGACGGCGTTAAGGTTCCCAGCACCGGTACGCAGGTGCGATCCGGTTCGCCCATCTCCTGGCCGAGTCCCGCCTCTTCCACCACGTTGCCGAGAATGTCCATCGCGAACACCGAAGCCGGGAAATAGCAGCCCTTCTCCAGTTTGCTCAGGCCGGACACCGGGATCCGCTTACCGCGGAAGCAGCCGTTCAGGTCGGTTAACAGTACATCTACGTATTGCGTATTGGGGTAACGCTCGAGGTAGCGCTTCACTTCCCAGGTGAATGCGCTGACCCGTCTCTCTTCCGACTGCTGAACAAAATTCTCAACTTCTACGATATTGGTTTCCATGATTCACCGCCGTTGTTTTAGTTTCGGACCCTGAATGGCACTGTTAAATATAATGTCCACTCTTCGAATGTGTATGCAAACAAATTGTTTGTCAAATGTTAAATTAAGTTTGCAAAGGGCTATATCCACTGCTAGATTGAGAAAATATTGAACGAAATGGCCGTTTTACCCGCTAATCCGGTCATAATTTAGTCCACTTTGTGAGGGCGATCATGGAAAATATAATGTACAAGCCAGTTATTGGCGTGGTGATGTGTCGAAACAGGCTTAAGGGTCACCAGACCCAGACTCTGCAAGAGAAGTATCTGAACGCGATTGTTAACGCCGGCGGCGTGCCGATTGCCCTGCCGCACGCGCTGGCGGAGCCGGAACTGCTTTCCGCGCTACTGCCAAAACTGGATGGCATTTATCTGCCCGGCAGCCCGAGCAACGTACAGCCGCACCTCTATGGTGAAAACGGCGATGAGCCTGACGCCGATCCCGGGCGTGATCTTCTGAGCATGGCGCTGATCGACGCCGCGCTCGAAAGGCGCATCCCCATTTTCGCCATCTGCCGTGGACTACAGGAACTGGTTGTCGCCACCGGCGGGACTCTGTATCGTCGTCTGTTCGAGCAGCCTGAGCTTCTTGAACACCGCGAGGACCCCGAACTTCCCGTCGAGCAGCAATATGCGCCCTCGCATGAAGTTCAGGTTCAGGAAGGAGGATTACTTTCTCAGTTAATACCGGGCTGCAACACGTTTTGGGTAAACTCGTTACATGGACAGGGAGCGAAAACCACGGGTCCACGGCTGCGCGTGGAGGCGCGTTCTCCGGACGGGCTGGCGGAAGCGGTCAGCGTTAACGACCATCCTTTCGCCCTCGGCGTGCAGTGGCATCCTGAATGGAACAGTAGCGAATACGCCCTGTCGCGAATGTTGTTTGAGGGTTTTATCACCGCCTGTCAGAACTATGTCGCCGAAAAACAGCGACTCTGACCACTACCGTTAAGGAAATGCAAATATGAGCGATGACGGACTGGCGCCAGGGAAACGTCTGTCAGAGATCCGCCAACAGCTGGGTCTCTCACAGCGTCGTGCCGCCGAACTGTCTGGGTTAACACATAGTGCCATCAGCACCATAGAACAGGACAAAGTCAGTCCTGCCATCAGTACGCTGCAAAAGCTGCTGAAAGTCTACGGGCTGTCGCTCTCGGAATTCTTTTCTGAACCAGAAAAACCGGCTGAACCCCAGGTGGTTATCAATCAGGACGATCTGATTGAAATCGGCAGTCAGGGGGTGTCGATGAAGCTGGTTCATAATGGCAATCCGAACCGCACGCTGGCGATGATTTTTGAAACGTACCAGCCTGGAACCACAACCGGGGAGAGGATCAAGCATCAGGGTGAGGAGATAGGCACCATACTGGAGGGTGAAGTCGTGCTGACCATTAACGGTCAGGCGTATCACCTGGTGGCTGGGCAAAGCTATGCCATTAACACCGGCATACCGCATAGCTTCAGCAACACCTCGGCGGGTATCTGCCGAATCATTAGCGCCCATACTCCCACCACATTCTGATTTTTCAGCCTGAGGTTTTCTCAGGCTTTCTTCAGGCCTGCGCCGCCGGAGATTCATTCCGGCGGCGCGAAGAAAACGCTAGTTCACCTTGCGCAATGCGGAAAAAGGTATTCCGCTGGCCCCGGATAATTCACGCCCGTTAACGGGCAATTTACACGGTAATCAACCCCGGGGACGCCCTGCGCCCTGAGGGTCAGAAATAGCCAATTTTTATCTTTTCCCGATTACGTTATTAAGGAGTCATGATGGATTTTCACAACCTGGCTTACTGGCAACAAAAAGCACGCGAACTGACGATTGAGACACGCTTATTTATTAACGGCGAATACAGCGCCGCCGCCGATAATAGCGTGTTTGCCACCATCGACCCGGCAGCGCAGCAGACCCTTGCCGAGGTCGCGCGCGGCAAAAAGGCCGACGTCGATCGCGCGGTCCAGGCCGCCCGCGGCGTTTTCGATCGCGGCGACTGGTCGCAGGCGTCTCCTGCCCAGCGCAAAGCGGTGCTGACAAAATTCGCCGACCTGATGGACGCCCATCGCGAAGAGCTGGCGCTGCTGGAAACCCTCGACACCGGCAAGCCGATTCGCCACAGCCTGCGCGACGATATCCCCGGCGCCGCCCGTGCGATCCGCTGGTATGCCGAAGCTATCGATAAAGTCTACGGCGAAGTCGCCCCCACCGGCGGCAACGAACTGGCCATGATCGTCCGCGAACCGATTGGCGTGATTGCGGCGGTGGTGCCGTGGAATTTCCCGCTGCTGCTGGCCTGCTGGAAGCTTGGCCCGGCGCTGGCGTCCGGCAACAGCGTGGTGCTCAAGCCGTCGGAAAAATCCCCGCTTACCGCCCTACGTCTGGCGGGCTTAGCAAAACAGGCCGGACTGCCGGACGGCGTATTTAACGTGGTGAGCGGTTTCGGCCATGAAGCCGGTCAGGCGCTGGCGCTGCATCCGGACGTCGAAGTGATTACCTTTACCGGCTCCACCCGCACCGCTAAACAACTACTGAAGGACGCGGGCGACAGTAATATGAAACGCGTCTGGCTGGAGGCGGGCGGCAAAAGCGCCAATATCGTCTTTGCCGACTGCCCGGATCTACAAAAAGCAGTCAACGCGACCGCCGGCGGTATTTTTTACAACCAGGGCCAGGTCTGTATCGCCGGTACCCGCCTGCTGCTGGAAGAGAGCATCGCCGACCGCTTTCTCGATCTCCTGAAAGAGCAGGCAAAGGGCTGGCAGCCGGGCAATCCACTCGACCCGAATACCACTATGGGCATGCTGATCGACAACACCCATGCCGATAGCGTCCACAGCTTTATTCGCGCCGGCGAAGCGCACAGCACGCTGCTGCTGGACGGGCGCAAAAATCCGTGGCCCGCGGCGGTCGGCCCGACCATCTTCGTCGACGTCGACCCCGCCTCCCCGCTCAGCCAGGAGGAGATCTTCGGCCCGGTGCTGGTGGTGACCCGCTTTAAAAACGAGGAGCAGGCGCTGGCGCTGGCCAACGATAGCCGCTACGGCCTCGGCGCGGCAGTCTGGACCCGCGATCTCTCCCGCGCTCACCGCGTCAGCCGCCGTCTGAAAGCCGGCTCCGTCTTCGTGAACAACTACAACGATGGCGATATGACCGTGCCCTTCGGCGGCTACAAGCAGAGCGGCAACGGACGCGATAAGTCCCTGCACGCGCTGGAAAAATTCACTGAACTGAAAACTATCTGGATTGCCCTGGAGTCTTAATCATGAGCGAACATACCACCAGCTATTACGCCGCCAGCGCCAACCGCTATGAGCCGTTCCCGACGCTGGACGAATCAATCAGCTGCGACGTCTGCGTCGTCGGCGGCGGCTATACCGGCCTCTCATCGGCGCTGCATCTGGCCGAAATGGGCTACGATGTGGTGCTGCTGGAAGGCGCGCGCATCGGCTTCGGCGCCAGCGGGCGTAACGGCGGCCAGCTGGTTAACTCCTATAGCCGCGATATCGACGTTATCGAAAAAACCTACGGTCCGGACGCGGCAAAAATGCTCGGCAGCATGATGTTTGAAGGCGGCGACATTATTCGCGAGCGCATCCAGCGCTATCAAATCCAGTGCGACTATCGCCCCGGCGGGCTATTTGTCGCGCTGAACCATAAACAGCTGGAGACGCTGGAAGAGCAGAAGGCGAACTGGGAGCGCTACGGCAATACCCAGCTGGAGCTGCTGGATGCCAGCGCCATTCGCCGCGAAGTGGACAGCGACCGCTACGCCGGCGCCCTGCTGGACCACAGCGGCGGCCATATTCATCCGCTGAACCTGGCGATTGGCGAGGCGGACGCCATTCGGCTGAACGGCGGTCGGGTTTACGAACAATCACCGGTCACCCGCATTCAGCACAGCAGCCCGGCGGTGGTGACCACCGAACGCGGGCAGGTTACCGCCCGCTACGTGATCGTCGCCGGTAACGCCTATCTCGGCGATAAGCTCGAGCCGGAGCTGGCGAAACGCAGCATGCCGTGCGGCACCCAGGTGGTCGCCACCGCGCCGCTGGCTGAGGATCTGGCGCGCTCGCTGATCCCGAAAAACTACTGCGTGGAGGATTGTAACTACCTGCTGGATTACTACCGTCTGACCGCCGATAACCGCCTGCTGTACGGCGGCGGCGTGGTGTACGGCGCGCGCGATCCGGACGACGTTGAGCGGCTGATTATGCCGAAGCTGCTGAAAACCTTCCCGCAGCTGCAGGGGGTGAAAATCGACTATCGCTGGACCGGCAACTTCCTGCTGACCCTCTCAAGGATGCCGCAGTTTGGCCGCCTCGATAACAATATCTATTATATGCAAGGCTACAGCGGCCACGGCGTCACCTGTACCCACCTCGCCGGACGGCTGATTTCGGAGCTGCTGCGCGGCGACGCCGAACGTTTCGACGCCTTTGCGAAGCTACCGCACTATCCGTTCCCCGGCGGGCGCAGCCTGCGCATTCCATTTACCGCCATGGGCGCGGCCTACTACAGCCTGCGCGACAGGCTCGGCGTTTAATCCCCCCGGCCGACGGCGCCTGCCGTCGGCAATGTTGCCTCGTCGTCCTGCTGCGGAAAGCGCTGGCGGAAGTAGCGGCGTAAAAACTCCACGGTGGTGCGAATTTTGGCCGAGGTCGCCAGCCGCGAGACGTATACCGCCCAAATATTGGCAGGCTGGTAATACTCCGGCAGCAGATGCACCAGGTTGCCGCTGGCGATATTTTCCCTGACGTCCCACCACGAGCGCAGCGCGATCCCCTGCCCCTCGAGGCACCACTGATGGACGATTTCGCCGTGGTTTGACGACAGCGGCCCGGTCACCTTGATGGCGTGCTCGCCCTCTTTATCGCGCAGCTGCCAGACGCCAAAGGGCCGGTCGCGCTCTTTGATCACCAGGCAGGGTAAGGCGGCAAGGTCGCTAAGCTGCTTTGGCACCGGGTGACGGGCGATAAATTCCGGCGAAGCACAGAGAATTCGATGGTTGGTAGCAAGCTGGCGGGCAATCAGGTTAGGAGCGATGTCGTCGCCGACGCGAATATCCAGATCGACGCCTTCATTGGCTAAATCCACCAGCCGGTCGGCGACGTCGAAACGGATCTCCAGCTGCGGGTAGCTACGGGCCAGCTCGGAGAGCGCCGGCGCGACTACCCGCCGGCCAAAGCCAAAGCTGCTGATAATCCGCAGCGTCCCCTGCGGCACCTGCCGCGCATCGGAGAGCTCATCCATCATCTGATCAACGTCCTGCAGGATGCGCAGCCCCCATTCGTAGATGCGCTCCCCCTCTTCGGTGATAGCGACGCGTCGGGTGGTGCGGTGCAGCAGCTGGACGTTGAGCGTTTGCTCCAGCAGCGACACGCGCTTGCTGACGAAAGCCGGAGAGACCCCCAGCTCTTCAGCGGCGGCGGCAAAACCGGCGCGGCGGGCAACCAGCATAAAGACGCGCAAATCGTTCAGCAGCGGCAGATTATTCATGATTCGTGTTTTATGTTTCACCAGTTGGCGGGATTAATTATGAATCAGTCAATTATAGGATAGAGATGAAGTCAATTTCCCTTACCTGAAACTGAGAACAATGATGAATAAAACCTTACGTATTGCCGCCATCCCCGGCGATGGCATCGGTAAAGAAGTGCTGCCGGAAGGCGTCCGCGTGCTGCAGGCCGCCGCCGAACGCTGGGGGCTGGCGTTAAGCTTCGAGCACTTTGAGTGGGCCAGCTGCGACTATTACGCGCAACACGGCGCCATGATGCCCGACGACTGGCGCGCACAGCTGCAAACGTTCGATGCGATCTACTTCGGCGCGGTCGGCTGGCCGGATATCGTGCCGGATCACATCTCCCTGTGGGGCTCGCTGCTGAAGTTCCGCCGCGAATTTGACCAGTACGTCAACCTGCGTCCGGTGCGCCTGTTTCCCGGCGTCCCCTGCCCGCTGGCGGGTAAGCAGCCCGGCGATATCGATTTTTACGTGGTGCGCGAGAATACCGAAGGGGAATACTCCGCCCTCGGCGGGCATGTGAATCCGGGGACCGAACATGAAGTGGTGATTCAGGAGTCGGTATTTACCCGCCGCGGCGTTGACCGCATTCTGCGCTACGCTTTTGAATTAGCGCAAAGCCGCCCGCGCAGAACGCTAACGTCGGCGACCAAATCCAACGGTCTGGCCATCAGCATGCCCTTCTGGGACCAGCGCGTCGAAGCGATGGCGCAGGAATACCCGGAGGTGAAATGGGATAAACAGCATATTGATATTCTGTGCGCCCGCTTCGTGCTACAGCCGGAGCGTTTTGACGTGGTGGTCGGCTCCAACCTGTTCGGCGATATTCTCTCCGACCTCGGTCCTGCCTGTACCGGCACTATCGGCATTGCTCCGTCGGCGAATCTCAACCCGGATCGCACCTTCCCGTCGCTGTTTGAAGCGGTGCACGGTTCCGCGCCGGATATCTACGGCAAAAATATCGCCAACCCGATTGCCACCATCTGGGCCGGCGCGATGATGCTCGACTACCTCGGCAACGGCGACGCGCGCTATCAGGCCGCCCATGACGGCATTCTGGCGGCGATTGAGCAAACCATCGCCAGCGGACCGAAGACGCCGGATATGCAAGGCACCGCCTCCACCCAGCAGGTGGGCGAAGCGATTTGTCAGGCGATTGCCGGACACCAGGTCGCCCGGCAGACGGCTGGAAACCCGTAGCCCCGGTAAGCGCAGCGCCACCGGGGAGATAACTACAGCTCCAGCTCGCGCTGCAGCAGCGCCGCGATCGCCTCGCTGCTCTGCGCCGTCACCAGCGATTGCCGGAACTCCGCATGCATAATGCGCCGCGCCAGCCGCGAGAAAATACGCATATGCTGATCGCCCGCCGAATGTTTGTTCAGCGTCAGCATAATCACAAACTGCGCCTCGTCGTCGCCCCACGCTACCGGCTGCGCCAGGCGGGCGACGCTGATGGTCGACTGCTCGATATGCTCCGATTTACTGTGCGGAATGGCGAAGCTAAAGCCCAGCCCGGTGGAGAACACCGCTTCGCGGGCCCACAGATCGGCTTCCAGCTTACGCGGGTAGCGGCAGCGCCCGGCCAGCAGCAGATTGTCGGTCATACCCTTAATCACCTCCTCTTTACTGCGCCAGTCGCTGTTCAGCGTAATGCACTGAGGGGTAATCAGCGGCGCGTCCTGCTGGGTCATGCGGAACTGGGCCAGCAGGTGCTCGACCTCCAGCGAAGTACGGCACTGCATCGCCTGATTCAGCAGCTGACGGCAGGCGCGGCTATCGAGCTGCGCCAGACGCGCTTTGGTCGCCGGGATCGACGGCGCGCTCATGCTTAGCTCATCGAGCCCCAGCCCTACCAGCAGCGGCAGCACCGAGCCTTTGGCCCCCAGCTCGCCGCACAGGCCGATCCATTTCCCCTGGCGATGCACCGCCTGAACCGCATAATCCAGCGCACGCAAAAAGGCCGGGTTAAGGCTGTTGTAGTGGCGCGTCACCTTGGCGTTATCGCGATCGACCGCCAGCAGATACTGGGTCAGGTCGTTACTGCCGATACTAAAGAAATCAATCTCTTCGCAGCACTGATCGATGATAAACATCACCGACGGCACTTCGAGCATAATGCCCAGCGGGATCTTCTCATCAAACGGAATATGTTCGCTGCGCAGCGACTGTTTGGCATCCGCCAGCTGCTCCTTCACCCACAGAATCTCCTCCATCGAGGAAATCATCGGGATCATGATTTTCAGCGCGCCGTGCGCCGAGGCGCGCAAAATCGCCCGCAGCTGGGTGCGGAACAGCGCCTGATACTCTGCGTAAATACGCACCGCCCGGTAGCCGAGAAACGGGTTGTTCTCCGCCGGAATGTTGAGGTAGGCCACCGGCTTGTCGCCGCCGATATCCATAGTGCGGATGATAATGCTGCGCCCGTTGGCCGGCTCCAGCGCCTGGCAAAATATGTTGTAGAGCTCGTTTTCCGAGGGCGCACTGGGCCTGTCCATATAGAGCATTTCGGTGCGGAACAGGCCTACCGACTGCGCGCCGTTGTTGACGGCCGCCGTCGCCTCTACCGAATGGGCGATATTGGCCGCCACTTCCAGACGAATCCCGTCTTCCGTACGCCCCTCTTTATCCAGCCAGGTCTGCTGCTGGCGACGGATCTGCACCTGCACCCAGGCCTCCTGCTGATAGTAGCGCGCCACCGCTTCATCGGGATTGACCACCACCAGCCCGGCGTTACCGTCAATCTGCACTCGCCGATCGACCCACGGCAGCAGCGCTTCCATATCGACACCTACCAGAGTGGGAATATTGAACGAACGCGCGAGGATCACCGTATGTGAAGTGGTGCCGCCGCTGCGCAGCAGCAGGCCTTTAAGCAGGGTTTTATCCAGCTCAAGAAACTGGCTGGGAGTGAGTTCATCGGCGAGGCAGATGGCCTCTTCCGTCAGCTTACCCAGCGCCGGGAAGCGCGCTTCGCCGTAGATATGCTGCAGCAGCTGGAAGCAGACGTCGCGAACGTCCAGCACGCGCTCCTGCAAATAGCTGTTGCCGGATGCGCTGAACTGGGCGCAAAAATGTTCGCCGCTAGCCACGACTGCTTCGGCGCAGCTCAGGCCGCTCAGCAGCCCGTCCAGCAGGTGCTGGCGCAGCGAAGCGTCGGTCGCCAGGGAGCGATGCGCTTCAAGGATCGCGCTGGCGGTGCCGTCGTTATCCAGCAGGCGAAACTCAATGTTTTTCACCAGCAGAGTCAGCCCTTTATCCAGCGCCGCCTGCTCCTGTTCGATGGCGCCCGCCGCCGGTAGCGCGCCTAAATCGCGCAGATCGAGGGACTTAAGATGGGTGAGCCTGCCGCCCGCGCTGCCGGCGCAGACCGGTAAGGCGTGAAACAGCGTGGGATTGAGGCGCGAGAGGGATTCAGGAACCGGCTGAACATCCATCTGCTCCGCCGTCGGCAGCGGCGCATCGCAGTGCGGAAATTCGTCGCGGATAAACGCCGATAGCGCGGCGAACGCCTGTTCTTCGTCCTCTCCGCTGACGATCAGCTCACAGCGGTCCCCCTTCAAGGTATTGGTGCCGATAATCGCCAGCGCGCTTTTCGCGTTCCCGCGCCCTTCCGTGCGGATATTTAACCATTCGACCGAAGACGAAAAAGTATTGCACAGCGTTTCGACCAGGCTTGCCGGGCGCGCATGTACGCCGTTGGGCAAATCACATATGAATTCAATTACCAGAGCCATCGCCTTCCTCCTGAATAATACGTATTAGCCAAAAGGTAAAGAAAGAAGCCGCCCGCCACTACGTGATAAAAGTGGTAATTACTGGATAATTGTATGCCACACTCTTTTTTATGCTCGTGGTCACAAATCGCCCTATTAACGGCGTCAAAAACCCGCCAGAACTAAGATTTGAGGTGGATCGCAATTTTCTTCTCGTCTTACAAATATCCAGTAAATGCACTTTTTCTCTACTATTTTATGCGCCGCCCTTTTTCTAAGGTTGAGACATCAACTCAGTCACGGGCCACGCAGCGCTCAGGAGAAAAACAATGAATGAACTGGTGCAAATATTAAAAAATACACGCCAGCACCTCATGACCGGGGTGTCACATATGATCCCGTTTGTCGTGTCCGGTGGGATCTTGCTGGCAGTCTCCGTCATGTTGTACGGCAAGGGCGCGGTGCCCGATGCCGCCACCGACCCTAACCTGAAAAAACTGTTTGATATCGGCGTGGCCGGGCTGACGCTGATGGTGCCGTTTCTGGCAGCCTATATCGGCTACTCCATCTCCGACCGCGCGGCGCTGGCTCCCTGCGCCATCGGCGCCTGGGTCGGCAACAGCTTCGGCGCCGGCTTCTTCGGCGCGCTGATTGCCGGGATCATCGGCGGGCTGGTGGTCTACTACCTGAAGAAGATCCCGGTGCACAAAGTGCTGCGCTCGGTGATGCCCATCTTCGTTATCCCGATTATCGGCACCTTTATAACCGCCGGGATCATGATGTGGGGTCTCGGCGAGCCGATTGGCGCGCTGACCGCCAGTCTGACCGGCTGGCTGCAGGGCATGCGCGAAGGCAGCATCGTGATTCTCGCCATCATTATGGGCCTGATGCTGGCCTTCGATATGGGCGGCCCGGTGAATAAAGTCGCCTACGCCTTTATGCTGATTTGCGTCTCGCAGGGCGTTTACAGCGTGGTCGCTATCGCCGCCGTCGGCATCGCCGTGCCGCCGCTGGGCATGGGCCTGGCAACGCTGATTGGGCGCAAATACTTCTCCGCGGAAGAGCGAGAAACCGGTAAAGCCGCGCTGGTGATGGGGTGCGTTGGCGTCACCGAAGGGGCGATTCCCTTCGCCGCCGCCGACCCGCTGCGCGTTATCCCGGCCAACATGATTGGCGCAGCCGCCGGTTGCGTCACCGCCGCGTTGCTCGGCGCCCAGTGCTACGCCGGTTGGGGCGGGCTGATCGTGCTGCCGGTGGTTGAAGGTAAAGGCGGATTTATTGCCGGCCTCGCGGTGGGCGCCATCGTCAGCGCCGCCTGCGTCATCCTGCTCAAAGCCCTGGCGAAAAAGAAAACGTCAGACGCCAAAGCCGATGACGAGATGGATCTTGATTTCGAAATTAACTGAAACAGTGGAAGGAATATTGTATGACCAAAATTATCGCCGTTACCGCTTGCCCATCTGGCGTCGCCCACACCTATATGGCCGCCGAGTCGCTGGAGAGCGCCGCTAAAGCCAAAGGCTGGCAGGTCAAAGTCGAGACTCAGGGCTCCATCGGTATTGAGAATGAACTGACGGCGGAAGACGTCGCCAGCGCAGATATGGTGATTCTGACTAAAGATATCGGCATCAAGTTCGAAGAGCGTTTTGCCGGTAAAACCATCGTGCGCGTCAACATCAGCGATGCCGTGAAGCGCGCCGAAGCTATTATGAACAAAATCGACAGCCACCTTTCACAGAATGCCTGACCGAAAGCACGGGGCGCGACCTGCGCCCCGCAAAATAACATGGAGTTTGTCATGACTAATCGCACTCAACGCTTAAAAGACCGTCTATTCGCCAACCCGCGCGAAATCTCCCTCGAGCGGGCCCTGCTCTACACCGCCAGCCATAAACAGACCGAGGGCGAGCCGGTGATGATCCGCCGGGCGAAAGCGACCGCATGGGTTCTCGACCATGTGCAGATTTCGATTCGTGATGATGAACTGATTGCCGGTAACCGCACGATCAAGCCGCGCGCCGGGATTATGTCGCCGGAGATGGACCCCTACTGGCTGCTTAAGGAGCTGGACCAGTTCCCGACCCGCCCGCAGGACCGCTTCACCATCAGCGAAGAAGATAAGCGCATCTACCGCGAAGAGCTGTTCCCCTACTGGGAGAATCGCTCAATGAAGGACTTCATCAACAGCCAGATGACCGATGAAGTGAAGACCGCCGTCAGCACGCAGATTTTTAGCGTTAACCAGACCGATAAAGGCCAGGGGCATATCATTATCGACTATCCCCGCCTGCTGGAAAACGGCCTCGCCGCGCTGGTGGCGGAGCTTAAGGCGTTAAATAAGCAGCACCCGCAGAACAGTTTTTATCAGGCGGTGCTGATCCTGCTGGAAGCCTCCCAGCGCCATATTCTGCGCTATGCGGCGCTGGCCGATGAGATGGCCGCCGGCTGCGTTGACCCGCAGCGGCGCAAAGAGCTGGAAACCATCGGCGAAATTTCCCGCCATAACGCATTGCACCGGCCGGAAGATTTCTGGCAGGCCTGCCAGCTCTTCTGGTATATGAACATCATTTTGCAGTATGAATCCAACGCCAGCTCCATTTCACTGGGGCGCTTTGACCAGTACATGCTGCCGTACTATCAGGCGTCGTTGAATCGCGGCCAGGATCCGCAGTTTCTTCAGGAGCTGCTGGAGTCGCTGTGGGTGAAGTGCAACGATATCGTCCTGCTGCGCTCCACCAGCAGCGCGCGCTACTTCGCGGGCTTCCCGACCGGCTATACCGCCCTGCTCGGCGGCCTGACCGAGACCGGACGCAGCGCGGTCAATATCCTGTCGTTTTTATCCCTTGACGCCTACCAGAACGTGCGCCTGCCGCAGCCGAACCTCGGCGTGCGGGTCAACGAGCTGATCGACCGTCCGTTCCTGCGCAAAACCGCCGAAACCATTCGCCTCGGCACCGGCATTCCGCAAATCTTTAATGATGAAGTGGTGATCCCGGCGTTTCTCAACCGCGGCGTCTCGCTGGAAGACGCGCGGGATTACTCGGTGGTCGGCTGCGTTGAGCTGTCGATCCCGGGGCGCACCTACGGCCTGCACGATATCGCCATGTTTAACCTGCTGAAGGTGATGGAAATCGTGATGCTGGAAAACGAAAGCAATCCTGATATCACCTGGGATGGGTTGATTAATCAAATCCGCGACAAGATTCGCTATTACATTAAGCTGATGGTCGAAGGCAGCAATATTTGCGATATCGGCCACCGCGACTGGGCGCCGGTGCCCCTGCTTTCCTCATTTATTGAAGACTGCGTGCAGCACGGCCAGGATATTACCGAAGGCGGCGCGCGCTATAACTTCTCTGGGGTGCAGGGTATCGGCATCGCCAACCTCAGCGACTCGCTGCACGCGCTCAAAGGGATGGTGTTTGAGCAAAAACGCCTGAGCTTCGCCGAGCTGATCGCGGTGCTGAAAGCCAACTTCCAGACGCCGGAAGGCGAAAAGATCCGCGCGCGCCTGATCAACCGCTTCGAGAAATACGGCAACGATATCGACGAAGTGGACAACATCAGCGCCGATCTGCTGCGCTTCTACTGCAAAGAGGTTGAGCGGTATCAGAACCCGCGCGGCGGTCATTTCACGCCGGGCTCCTATACCGTCTCCGCCCACGTGCCGCTGGGGTCGGTGGTTGGCGCGACGCCGGACGGACGTCTGGCCGGGGAGCAGCTGGCGGACGGCGGGCTGTCGCCGATGCTCGGCCAGGACCTGCAGGGGCCGACCGCGGTGCTCAAGTCGGTCAGCAAGCTGGATAACTTTCTGCTCTCCAACGGGACGCTGCTGAACGTCAAATTCACCCCGGCGACCCTTGCCGGCGACAGCGGCCTCAACAAGCTGGCCGACTTTCTGCAGGCCTTCACCAAGCTGAAGCTACAGCATATTCAGTTCAACGTGGTCAACGCCGACACCCTGCGCGAAGCCCAGCAGCGGCCGCAGGACTTCGCCGGTCTGGTGGTGCGCGTCGCCGGCTATAGCGCCTTTTTTGTCGAGCTGTCGCAGGAGATTCAGGATGACATTATCCGCCGCACCGCGCATCAGCTGTGAGGTGATGGAAACGCGCGCCGATAAGGCGCGCATTTTTAACATCCAGCGCTACTCTTTGAATGACGGTCAGGGGATCCGCACCGTCGTGTTTTTTAAAGGCTGCCCGCACACCTGCCCGTGGTGCGCCAATCCGGAATCGATCTCGCCGAAAATTCAGACCGTACGCCGTGAGAGCAAGTGCCTGCGCTGTTCCCGCTGCCAGCAGGACGTGGTCGAGTGCCCCTCCGGCGCGTGGGAGCAGATTGGCCGCGACGTCACCCTGGATAATCTGCTTAAAGAGGTGCTGAAGGATGAGGTCTTCTTCCGCGCCTCCGGCGGCGGCGTCACCCTGTCGGGCGGCGAGGTGCTGATGCAGGCCGAGTTTGCCGCGCGTTTTCTGCGCCGCCTGCGCGAATGGGGAGTGAGAACGGCGATTGAAACGGCGGGCGATAGCGCCTTCAGCCGTTTTTTTCCGCTGGCGCAGGCGTGCGACGAAGTGCTGTTCGATCTGAAAATCATGGATGAAGCGCTGGCCCGCGAGCAGCTGCGGATGAATATGCCGCGGGTGCTGGATAACTTCGCCCGTCTGGTGGACGCGCATATTCACGTGATCCCCCGGGTGCCGCTGATTCCGGGGTTCACGCTTAACGAAGAGAATTTCCGCCAGATTCTGGCTTTTTTGGCCCCCTTTAAGCTGCCCGAAATTCATCTTCTGCCGTTCCATCAGTACGGCGAACCCAAATATCACTTACTGGGAAAAACATGGTCGATGTCGATGATTAAAGCGCCCGCGGAATCTGAGATTCAACCATTCAAGACGCTGGCCGAACGGGCCGGTTTTAGCGTGACCGTCGGCGGATAACGCCTGGAGGATGCTATGGATTTCACTATCGTTGCCGTCACGGCCTGCGTCAGCGGCGTCGCTCACACCTATATGGCGGCCGAGCGGCTGGAAAAAGTCGGCCACCAGGAGAAATGGAATATCAAAATAGAAACCCAGGGCGCGTTGGGGGTGGAGAACAAAATCACCGCTGAGGATATTGCCCACGTCGATGTCGTTCTGCTGGTGACGGATATTGAAATTGACGATGCCCAACGTTTTCACGGCATCCGCACCATTAAGACCAGCATTAAAACCTTTCTGCTGCAGCCGCAGCAGATTGTCGAGGCGGTGAAATGCATTATGAAAAAACCGGTGGTGTATATTGAGATCCCGTGAGCGCACCTGTGATTTTGTAGCCCGGGCAAGGCGCTTGCGCCGCGGCCCGGGGAAATAACACTTCGGCAGTTTCAGGTTTTCCCCGGTCACGCTGCGCTTACCGGGGCTACAATTCCACGCGATTCTTACTCCACGTCCAGCAGCCATTTCTGCGCGGGCGTCAAGCGACTGGCGGTTTCCGGCGTCAGCCAGCGCTGCTGATCCTGCTGTGCGGTATCCGCCCTGTCGATATATAAACCGTGCAGCACGCGCCTTCTGCTGCCGACGCGGTTGCGCGTCCCGCCGTGCCAGGCGTGGGCGTTATAAATCATCACGCTGCCCGCCGGCGCGGCGAACACCACCTCATCAGGATGCGCCAGCTCCGGGTCGTCCAGCACTTCTTCCGGCAGCTCCGGGCGAAGATGCGTGCCGGGAATAATGCGCGGCGCGCCGTTTTCCGCGCTCAGGTCATCAATGGCCCAAATGGTATTCACCAGATGCACTTTCGGAAAATCGGGACGCGGCTTTTTCCAGTCCGCATGCAGCGGCTGATGGCCGCCGTTAAACAACGCTTCCCGCGCGTTCAGGCTGGAGACTTTAAAATCGCCCTGAAAAACATGCCGACAGGCGGAGAGAATCAGCGGGTGGGACCAGACCTTTTCCCAAATCGCGCCTTTATTAATCAGGTTGGCGATGCGGGTTGCCGTCGCTTCCTGGTGGTGCTCCATCGCCAGATTATCGCCCTCTCTCTCGACGATGGCGTCGATAAGCGCGCGCATCGCCGCCAGCCACTCCGCGTCCGCCACGTTATGCACGACGGTGTAGCCCAGGGTATCCAGCTCCTGTTTCATTGTCGGGCTCAGCGCAACGTTCGCCCCCAGCGCATCCAGATAAACCGCAGATTGTTGTTCCATATTTATATTCCTTAACTTATCGATAACACAAAACAAACTCTAATCTGCGGCGGGCGGGAATACATGAGGCCAAAACTACGAAAAACTGGACAAGCGTACGCGGCAGAAAAAAGTGTGATGGCCATCAAAATCCAGCTTTTCCCCCTTCCTGCAGGGCCATCATTCGCGAAGTCGCCTGATACAGAACAAACCTGTGCAGATAAAATAGATTATAATCAACAGGATAATTGCTCTCTTCTAAGGCGTACGGAATGATTGACGATCTGGCGGATATTTTAAATCGTTTAGTAAATCAGAAAGATAATCTGCACGTCAGGTTCCCCGACCCGGATATCTCCGAGCCCGCGCTGGCGTTTAAGGTGCCCTTTCCACGGCTGGAAATTGTGCTCGAGGGTGAGCTTAAGGAGAGCGGGCTGCCGCTGTCGGAGACGATGCTCTCCGCCTCGCAGGTACTCTACGTTCAGGCGGGTAAATGGACGCTGCCGGAATGGACCGCGCCGGCATCGACGTTAAGCATTCTGTTTGGCCGCCAGAAGCTGGGGTTTTGCGTTCAGCACTGGGACGGCAGGCAGCTGCGCACGGAAAAGCAGAACGTCGCCCGTCTGGGGCCGCGCGTGGGCTCCTACCTGCTGCTGTCGCTCAATGAAATCTGCCTGCAGCCGGACCCGGTGACCGCCCGGCTGGTCGTCTCTGCGCTGTTAAGCCACTGCCTTGAGCAGCTGGTCGGGCTGGAGATGCGCGTCAGCCGCAGCCGCGATCTTTTTCTGGCGGTACAGGATTATCTCGAAGAGCATCTCAGCCAGCCGCTGACCCGCGAGTCGGTGGCGAAACGCTTTCACATTACGCCCAACTATCTTTCGCATATATTCCAGAAATCCGGCTCCGTCGGTTTTAACGAGTTTCTCACCAGCGTCCGCCTGGAAAAGGCGAAAAAACTACTCCGCGGCTACGACCTTAAGGTCAAAGAGATCGCCCACAACTGCGGGTTTGTCGACAGCAACTATTTCTGCCGGGTGTTTAAACGCTATACCGAGCGCTCGCCGTCCGAATATCGCCGCCACTGCCGCAGCGCGCAGCAGGGATAGTTCACACGGCCCATTCCACTCGCCCGCGGCCGTTATTTTTTGCCTTATAGAGCGCGTCATCGACCTTTTTAATAAACTGATTCTGCGGCTCGTCTTTATGCCGCAGGCCAACGCCAATGCTAATCGACAGCGGGTTGTCGTGGTTGATCAGGATTGCCCGGGCGTTTTGCAGAATAGACTGCGCCAGTTCATCCACTTCCTGCGCCGACAGGCCATCAACGATAATGGCAAACTCTTCGCCGCCAATCCTCGACGGCAGTACCTTATCGCTGGTGAGTTTCGCCAGCTGTTTGCCGAGGGCAAACAGCACTTCGTCCCCCACCAGATGACCGTAGGTGTCATTAATTTTCTTAAAGTAGTCGATATCAACAATCATCAGCGCCTGCGTATTCCCCGCCTTTTCGCGGACGGTATCGATAAAGAAGCGGCGGTTTGGCAACTGGGTCAGCTCATCCTTAAGCGATTGAGAACGCGCGTCGACGTACAGGAGATTGATGCGCTCAATGATTTTGTAGACCCCGACCGCGCTCAGCAGCATGCCGGTCAGACGCAGCAGATCTTCACAGTAGTATCCCATCCAGCGCGGCTGGCGGAAGATTTCGTCCATCAGATCGAACGTGCCTCCGGCAATCCATAGCAGCAGCCCGTAGCGTACCCAGTTGACCGCCACGTGGTTCATGCGCACCTTGGTTGAGCTCCAGAGCATAAACAGCAGAAAAAGCAGCGCCAGAAGATCGATATACATACCGGGATTAGACAAAATCACGCGCCACGGTCCCAGCGGCGGCGAGACGAACGCGCACAGACCCGATACGGCGGCGATCGCCAGCAGCGCCGGAAAGATATGGGTTCGGGAAATAGAAGACGAGGGTTGAATATGGATGTTTTTTTCGCGTTCGGCCATGGTCAGGTCTCTTTACAGCGCGGCTTGCCAGGGCGTTAGCATAACAGCGGAAAGCGTTTGCGCGAACTGTAAAGGCGCGCGGGCGGGCGACAGGGAGCGGATTTCCACTTATCCCGCGTAGCGTATTAGATGAAATTGTTATCGAAGCGGGTTCGCGCAAAAGCGGTAGTCTAAACGTACAGGTTTAAATCAACAGGCGGTGGGAGAATATTCATCAAAACCACGCCAGGATCAGGGAGAAATTTCATAAACCGCAGGAAGTCCGCCGCAAAATAAGGAATTCAGCGCCCTTTGCGCATTTCCCTACCAACTGGCTGAGCGGGGATTGCCATCATTTATCTCCCAGGACTATGCTAATAGCACCAGCCTCATCAGTCATGCCCTGCGGGTTAAGCGATAAATATAAGGTGTCGTTATGGCCATTGATCCGGAACTATTATATATAGAAATTCTGGAGACTATTCTGTTGGCTACGCTGGATTCTCAATTCTGGAAACCCGCGCTGCAGAAACTGTCGTTACTGACAGGACATCAGTACGCGGCATTGCTTTATTATGACAAAGGTAATGCGCATCTTATGACGGATTCATTACTTTTTGATGAAAAAGTCTTTACGGCCTACCGGGATGTTTTTCTGGCAATCGATCCTGCCGAAAAAATATTGACGGGGTTGCCTGTAGGGCAGATGTACAGAGACAGGGAGTTTTTAGGAGATAAATTTATTGCTAATAGTATTTATTATAATGAATTTCATCACCCTAATGATTTAAATTATCTTACCAGCGTCAAACTAGGTACCGTCAACGGTTATGCCACTTATTTATCGCTGATGACGGCTAATGAAGCGGCCTATCCACAGCCCACGCAATTTGACCTGTTCCGGCGCCTCATCCCCGCGTTAATTACCGCCAGCCAGCTTCATGCCAGATTTGAACACCTTCGTGACACGATTAAATATCAGGGTGCCGTCATGGACAACGGTATTTACCCGGTCTGGCTTGTGGGTCATGCCGGTAAAATCCTTTACGCCAACACCCGGGCCGAAAATTACCACCGCGCGAGCCATAGCGCGATCTGGTCTGTCGGCGCTGACACGCTAAGCCTGAACACAGACAGCAAAAAACTGCGGCATGCCATTGAACAGGCCACCCGGACGGAGGCGCGCCCCCGAGCAGGATTATGCTACACCGCCGGGCGGCAAGCAAAGCCGATCCTGGTCATCCCGTCCCCCAGCATTCCCGGTGCGGCTTGCATTATCATCCCCGAGCCTTTCCTCACCGGCAGCGCATTCATGGAGCTCTTTAATGTCAAACCCGCCGAGAATGCGGTAGCAGAACTGCTGGTCAGAGGGATGACCCCGGATGAATGCGCCCTGCATCTCGGCGTCTCCATCACCACCGTCAGAACCCACCTTAGTGCGCTGTACCGGAAAACGCATACCCGTAATCAATCCGAGCTGCTGCTCATTATCAGGGCTATTCATAGCTAATTTATTTTACCCACTCATTCATTTGAATGAATGTGGATGCCATGACCACCACTATACTGAACCTTATCTGCGGGGACGCGTGTCAGTATAACCCCGTGGGTATAAGATGACCCCTTGTTGTAAATAGAAATACCTGCGTATATTAGTTTATCTTCACATGCCAGACATAAAATAATTTTATCCTGGCGAGGAGCGCATTTATGTTTTTACTAAAAACACACGCATCAGTAATTGTTTTATTTTTTATTTCCGCCGCCGCTCACGCTAATGAAGCCTCCTGTCAGGCTCAGCAGTCCTGCGGTGAACATATCAACAAATATTTAATTTACCTTGTATTTTTCATCGTTATCTTTGGTACCTTGCTTTCTATTTTAGTCATCCGCAATTCACTTCCTAAAGCGTGGTCTTTAGCCGATGCGCTTTCTGAAGATGTTGAATTATCCGCTACCGAAGAGGTTAAAGCCACCAGGGACGGCACTGATACCGTGACAAAGAAGCCTCTTTATGACGATGCAGGCAGGCCGCGGCTGGTCAAAGAAATGAAAGCCAGTTCGAGCCGGCTCATTGCGCTAATCGGCATGCTGGTTATTTTGTTTATGTATATTGGCTTCGGCTCGTTATTGCTACTTGACTTTGGCCGCAATGGAAAAATATCCAACCCTGACGCCCTGAGTGAAATCATTAAATTCCTGATAGCCGGAATGACATTATTTGCGCCTTACCTGGTAAATAAAGTCTCTTCTCTCTTTCAGGGCTTAACCTCGAGTAAATAGACCTAAGACACTATCTCAACATTCGTCACCGTCATGAAGGAGAGTTTTATGGATACTATCAACAAGCGTATATTCATCGCGACTCGCTATCCTGTCAGCACGCAGCATGGTCGCCCACCGATAGCGTTTTTAGAACAGTTAGTCGATACTTTAAATGCTTTACCTGATGAGGTTTTTGCTGAAAATAAGCTTCATGATATCTATGCCGTAATGAAAGGGGCTCTCGGGCCTTACACTAGTCTTTTACACCGTAAAGCCGTCATGTGTGAAGTGCTTCGCGTTCAGGCGGGGTTTGAATCAGACTGGCGCTGGGATGCCGGCGTTGATTCCGAAAACGCGCGTTCAATGGCTCACATGGAAAGCGAGGAAACCGGGGCGTTTCAGGTGTCATTTGACAGCATCGGCAATGGAAAGGCGGAACTCCTGAATTTTGCTAAACAGCATGGCATTGATACAGCTGAAAAATTCATTACAAAAATGAAAACAGACCACCCGCTGGCGATAGAGTATTGTGCCCGACTGTTGCGTTTCAGCACCAGCTGGTGCGGTACCATCGTAAACCCCGCGATGGTTATCTCTCACGTGCGACGCGATGCCGTGGAAGAATTCCAGACATTTGTTACGCTACATACGCCTCCTGTGATGTTTGCCGATAGCAACACGCCGCTGAGCGACAAAGAAAAAATGCTCGACGTAGTCAATATTGCCACAACGCCGGATCGTTATGAAAAAGTTCAGGCCATCGCTGCGATTGAGCTTTTCAAATTAGCCCATGAGCAGTGGCCGCATGATGGTTGCGCCCTGAACCTGGCTAACCTGTTACAGGCCGGAGGGATTGCCGTTCCCGATATTACGCAGGCATTAGCTTTGGGTAACTATCTTCGTGATAAACGACAATGGAAAGTCATTTCTGTGGGTGATCAACAGCCCGGCGATGTCGGTTCCACCTGCGGTCCCGTAGCGCACCACGGTTACGATCATATTTATCTGGTGCTGGAATGCGAAGGTAACGACATAATGCTCATTGCCGATAATCAAAAACCAGTCCCTCATCAACGACTAGCCAGTGGAAATGGCAAAACACCCACAACTTTCTTTTTGCGGCCAGTCTGATTCAACCCGGAAAAAACTTACCGCGTACTGAATCCCGTAACAGCAACGTTTTGGGTATTGCACGGGGTCGGATAGCCCGGGCAGGTGTGCGCCACCTCCGGGTATATCCGGCCTGCGTCGCGATAATCCGTTACCTTTTTTGCCGCTGTCGCTGATTATGCTGCTCAAGCTCATACTCAATAAAGGCATCTATCATGGACCGATATACTTTCTCAATAATCACTTCGGGCAACCCTGCCGCAGCCGCTTTTTCGCGAACCCGATCAATAACCTGCTGCACGCGTTCTGGCGCGCGTACGGCTGAGTGGTCTGTTTTAAATGCGGCGGCGGCTTGAACACACGTAGCGCGCTGAGCAATCAGGCTAACCAATTCGCTATCAATCGAATCGATCTGGCTTCTGACATCGGCAAGGCTGGAAAACGTCATCACTTAAACCTCCAAACTAGTACATAGGATCAGCATGATATAATAAATTTCGCCCGATTCCACGCCTGGCGTCTATTCAGGCAGCGTTGGCCAGCTTTTCTTCAAAGCCGATGCCGGCGGCGAGCTGCAGATGTGACCTTTCGTTTTTATCCGCGGACGCGCGTATTTGTTAGTGATAAAGCTTAGCCGGACAGCGGTGGTCGCTGGGTACGCATAGCCGCATACAGCGAGCATAGCTCCTGCAGGCTGTTGGTCCCCATACGCTTCATCAGCCGGGTACGCTGGACGCTGACCGTGGACGGACTGACCCCGCGGATACGGGCAATATCATCCAGAGAATGGCCGCGTAAACTGAGCCTCATGATCTGTTGCTCGGCGTGGGTAAAATTAAACGTATCGGGCAGATAAGCAACGCTTTGGTTCTGGGCCGAAAACAGGCCCATCACTTTTAACGCCTGACGCAGCTCTTCGACCGTCAACCTCTCTGACAAACAGAGCTTTAGCAGGCCCGGAAACAGCCGGTTGATAGCCTCAAAATGGCGCTCAGAGGTGATGAAGATGGCGTAGTGCTCCGGCGGATGGCGAAAGAACAAAGCGTATATCTCCTGGATATCCATCCCGCAAGTGACATACACGCAGTTGCTTAACCCTGCATCCGCGCCATCGTTCAGCTCCTGCAATAGAGTCTCTACGCCAGAAATAAATACACGATCCTTTCCATGAATAGTCATCTTGAAGTCCCGAGGTTACTGTCTTTTATTATCCTTCCATATGGATGCTTTTCTGAGAGTGTTATGTCGTCAGTCTGGCAGATCAATAGCGCAATCTTTTCCGTTTAGCTTTCGTTTAGGTTAAAGGAATCGGAAGCATGGGCTTCAGTTTAACCATTGAAACCGACGGAGTATTTTTTAAGTTTTAACAAATTGAGCGCTTTAAAATATAGGAATACGATTACTGCCAATTCAAAGAAAAGCTTAAATTCACGCATAAAACGGCGTCAAAAAACCAGAAACAAATACATAACACTATGATACGCATGGAAAATATAGAATTAGGATTATCTTTATAAATAACATAAAAAATATTTACCCTCTCTTTTTAATATTCAGATCTCGATCTCAAAACATCATTTCATTTTGTGTAAAAGTTATTTTCAATAAAATTACAAGCAGTGCGAATTAGCCATCAACAGGGAATAAAGAATAATGTGTGGTGAATCCCCCTAAGCGGCGGGGTCAAGCTGAATCGAGGAATACCCTCATCTACGTTTCGTTTTTATTGACGAATCAGGAAGTCAGCGCCTGATTCACCGGGAGGCACCCGGCACCACACCACCCTCTAATAATTTAATGTGTATCGTTCTGCCTGCTTTACGGCAGGTAATTTCTTGTACCTTTGGAAAATATAAAAAGTAGAGGCACTCTATGTTTCGCTCATTATTATTAGTCACGATTCCTTTTATCAGTATTGCTGCCCACGCGGTGACCTTTGATTACCGTCATGAAACCAATGACAAAGCCGGCAATAATCATAAAGACAGACTGTTGATGTCTCACCGTTTTGCTAATGGTTTTGGCTTGTCGCTGGAAGGGAAATGGAAAGGTTCGCAGGATAAAAATAAAGCCTATGATGAAACCGTTAGTAACGGCACCGAAGTGGTGGCGAGCTATGTGCATAAAATAAATAAAACCTTTCAGATTGAGCCTGGCTTCTCTCTGGATACCAGCTCGTCTTCAAATAGCTACCGCCCTTATCTGCGCGGCAAAGCCAACCTGACAGATGACCTCAGCGCCTCACTGCGTTACCGCCCTTACTACAAGCGCAATTCAGGCAATATCGGCACGTCTAAAGACACCTCGGAGAACGGTTATAACCTGACCAGCGTTATTTCCTGGAAATTCCTCAAAGATTATCAGCTGGATTATGAACTGGACTATAAAAAAGCCAACTCCGCAGGGGTTATTTTAGCGGATAACGAAAGCTACGACTGGACCCATGATTTTAAGCTGACCTATAAATTTGATAAAAACTGGTCGCCTTATATGGCAATAGCGAATGTTTCCGGCAGTAAAGCCACCGATGAACGCCAGACGCGTTATCGCGTTGGCGTGAAATACTCCTTCTGATAACTTCCTGTCAGCCAGATAAAAATAAATAAGGGTTTCATTAAACCCTTATTTTCATTAAGAGGAAAATAATGAAGATTGCAAAAATCACCCTGGCATTGGGCGCTCTGAGTCTCTTTTCCCTGAGTGCTGGAGCCCAGGAGAACGCGCGTCTGAGCAGCGTAAAGCAGTTCGCCGAGGTCGTGCTGGATAAAGCGGGAGATCGGTACGGCCATCACTCTCCTCTGCTGGCAAACGGCGTGGATCCTCGCACCGGCAAGCAAATGGAATGGGTTTTTCCGGACGGTAAAGTTACCGTGCTGTCGAACTTCTCCGCCCAGCAAAATTTAATGCGGGTGCTGGTAGGGTTAAGCAACCTGACCGGCGAAGCAAAATATAAGCAGCGGGTCGCGGAGAATATTCGTTACTACTTTGACCACTATCAGGACGCCAGCGGGCTGCTGCTGTGGGGAGGCCATCGCTTTGTTGATTTGAAAACGCTGCAGCCTCAAGGCCCGAGCGAAAAGGAGATGGTCCATGAACTTAAGAACGCGTACCCCTATTACGACATGATGTTTGCCGTCGATGACAAGGCCACCGCGCGCTTTATCAAAGCGTTCTGGAATGCCCATGTTTACGACTGGAAAACGCTGGAAACCAGCCGTCACGGGGAGTACGGCAAAGCGATGGGCGCGCTCTGGCAAAATGATTTTGCCCAACAGCCGCCGTTTTTCGCCACCAAAGGCCTGAGCTTTCTCAATGCCGGCAACGACCTTATCTACTCCGCATCGCTGCTCTATAAATACGATGGCGACGCAGGCGCGCTGACGTGGGCGAAGCGTCTGGCCGAACAGTACGTTCTGCCGCGCGATAAGAAGACCGGGCTCGGCGTCTACCAGTTTACCCAAGCGCTAAAACGCGCCGACACTACCGATGATAGCGATACGCACTCGAAATACGGCGACCGCGCGCAGCGTCAGTTTGGTCCCGAACTGGGGCCCGATGCGCTGGAAGGCAATATGCTGCTGAAGGGCCGGACCAGCACCCTCTACTCAGAAAATGCGCTGATGCAGCTTGCCCTGGCTAAATCGCTGGGCACCGCCGGCGACGATCTCAAAAAATGGACCCTTGATGGCCTCAAGGCCTTCGCGACCTACGCTTACGATGAGCAGAACAATACCTTCCGCCCTCTGCTGGCCAACGGCACGGACCTCTCCGGCTATGCGTTAAAACGCGATGGCTATTATGGGAAAAAAGGCACGGTGCTGAAAGCCTATCCGGCGGGAAATGAATTTCTTCTCTCCTATGCCCGCGCCTGGACGCTTGAACCGGATCGTGCCATCTGGAAAGTCGCGCGAGGTATCGCCAAAGGCCAGGGACTGGGCGATATTGGCGAACCCGGCGGCGCGAACCGCAGGCTGAATAGCCAAACGGAGAATCATCAGCCGTATGCGATTTTCGCGCTTATCGACCTGTGGCAGGCCACCGGGCAGCAGGACTATTTGACGCTGGCGGATCGTATCGGCGCTAACATCATCAACAAGCAGCGCATCAACGGCTTTTTTGTCGATGAACCTGAGGCCGAATATGCCAGTATCGATAGTATCGCCCCCTATGCGCTTCTCGCCCTGGAAGCCGCCTTCCGCAATACGCCGGACGCGGTGGCGCCGTTCCTGAACGGCGCGGGATTCACGGAGGGTGCTTATCGGATGGCTGACGGGACGGTTCGCTACTCTACCCGCGATGACGAACTGTTCCGCCTTAAACCCGGCGAACAGCTCAAACCGAACGGCAAAAAATAAAACTGGCCCTCACCGCCACCGGTGGGGACCGTACCGCGACGGGACAGTAACGCGCCGGACCGCCCGGCGCTTACTTCCCGGCATCCAGCGCCGACACCGCGCGCGAATAGGCGTCTATCGCCAGCGCCACATCGTCGGCGGTGACCGACTCTGCGGGATGATGGCTGATGCCGCCTTTGCAGCGGACAAACAGCATCGCTGAGGGCCAGCGTTCGGCAATGGCGATGGCGTCATGCCCGGCGCCGCTCGGCAGCGTTAGCGAACGCCCCTGCACCACCTGCACCGCCTCGCTCAATACCTGCTGCAATCCGCTATCGCAGGCGGTAGCGGCAATCCGGTAAAACTCTTCGGCGCTGAACCGCAGCTGGCGACGAGCGGCAATGGCCTGCGCCTCCGTCAGCAGCGTATCCAGCAGCGCATCCAGCGGCTGGTCTTTCGGCCCGCGAATGTCGAGGGTCAGCGCGACTTCGCCGGGAATGACGTTAACCGCGCCGGGCGCGCAGCGCAGCGTCCCCACCGTGGCGACCAGGTTTCCGCCCTGTTCGCGGGTCAGCGTCTCTATCAGCACCATCCACTCGGCGGCGGCGGCCAGCGCATCTTTCCGATGGCTCATCGGCACGGTCCCGGCGTGTCCCGCCTCGCCGGTAAAGCGGCAGTTCAGACGACGCGCGCCGTTAATCGCTTCCACTACGCCTAAGGCCAGTCCTTCCTGCTCCAGGCACGGCCCCTGCTCGATATGCAGTTCCAGATACGCGGCGATCTCCTCCTGGCTGCGGGCGGCCAGGTGAACGCGCGCCGGATCCAGCCCGGCCAGCACCATCGCCTGCGCCACGCTGACGCCATCGGCATCGGTCTGCGCCAGCCAGCACTCGGGCCAGGTGCCGGTCAGCCCGCGGCTGCCGAGCAGCGTAATACCGAAACGCGTCCCTTCTTCATCGCAAAAGCCGACAATCTCGATCGCCTTTGTCAGCCTACGCCCCTGTCGATGCAGGCTGTCTACCACCTCGATCGCCGTCAGGACGCCGAGCATACCGTCATAGCGCCCGGCGTTGCGCACCGTATCAAGGTGCGAACCCAGCAGGATGGCGGGCGCTCCCTCCTGCTCTCCCTCATAGCGCCCGCATATATTGCCGACGCTGTCCTGCCAGACGGTCATCCCGGCCTGGGTCATCCACAGCGCCGCCCGCTGGTTGGCCGCAAGATGCTGAGGAGAGAGATAAACCCGGGTCAGGGCGTCCGGCGTTTCGCTGATCGCCGCCAGCTCGTCGGCGCGGGCCATCACCCGGGCCGCGGCCTGCTGCATATCCGCCTGCTGGCGTTGTGTTTGACTCATTGCGCGCGCTCGCTGCGATAGTGGTCCCACGCGGCCTGCATCGCGGCGCCCTGGGTGGTCGGGAATTTGAGATAGTTCAGCACCGACTCCAGGGCGCTGAGCGTAGTCATCACGCAATCTTTCCGCGCGTTATAGCCCATGGTGCCGATCCGCCATACCTTGCCGTGCAGCGGGCCAAACGAGGTGCCGATTTCAATGCCGAAATCTTCCAGCATCAGCTTGCGCGCCTGGTCGCCGTTGATGCCCTGCGGGATGACGACGCCAAGCACGTTGTTCATCTTGTGTTTCAGGTCGCCGAAGGTCTCCAGCCCCATCGCCTGGATGCCTTTAACCAGCGCATCGCCGTGCAGCTTATGCCGGGCAATGCCGTTATCCAGGCCTTCCTGGAGGATCAAGCGGGCGCATTCGCGGGCGCCGAACAGCGCGGTAGTGGCCTCGGTATGGTGGTTAAGGCGCTCCGGCCCCCAGTAGTCCATCACCATGCCGAGATCGAAGTAGTTGGAGTAGATCATCTCCTCGTCGCCGTCGCGGTGGGCATCGGTGCGGATCCCCTCTTCCACGCATTTGCGGCGGCGAATCGCCTCTTCCATGCGCGCGCTGAGGGTAATCGGCGAGGTGCCGGACGGGCCGCCAAGGCATTTTTGCATCCCGGCCGAGACCGCATCCAGTCCCCAGGCGTCGGTTTCCAGCGGGTTGCCGCCCAGCGAGGCGGTGGCGTCGGTGTAAAACAGCGCGTCGTAGCGGCGGCAGATCTCCCCCAGCTCCGCCAGCGGCTGCAGCATGGTGGTCGAGGTATCGCCCTGCACCGTCAGCAGCAGGCGCGGACGAATACGTTTGACGGCATCCTCCACCTGGTCCGGGGTGAACACTTCGCCCCACGGCACTTCAATGGTATGCACTTCCGCCCGGCAGCGGCGGGCGATTTCGCACAGCAGATGGCCGAAGCGGCCAAATACCGGTACCAACACCTTGTCGCCCGGCCGAATAGCCGAAACCAGGATCGCCTCAATCCCGGCCCTTGAGGTTCCGTCCACCAGCATCGTCCAGCGGTTTTCGGTACGAAATACGCCGCGGTACAGCGCCATCACTTCGTTCATATAGTGGGTCATCGCCGGGTCGTACTGGCCGATGAGCTGGCTCGACATGGCGCGCAGCACGCGCGGGTCGGCGTTAATCGGGCCGGGCCCCATCAGCAGGCGCGACGGCGGGTTGAGTTGCGGAAACTGGGTGATATCCATCTTTAAGTCCTTATTGATTGAGGCCGCGCACGGATGAAATAAACTGCTTCAGTTCGCTGGTCTGCGGGTTGGCGAACAGCGTTTTGCTGTCGCCCTGCTCCCAGACGCGTCCCTGATGCATAAACACGACGCGGTCGCCCACTTCGCGGGCAAAATTCATTTCATGAGTCACGAGAATCAGCGTCATGCCCTCCGCCGCCAGCTGCTCCAGCACCTTGAGCACTTCGCCCACCAGCTCCGGATCCAGCGCCGAGGTGATCTCGTCACAGAGTAAAACTTTTGGCGACATCGCCAGCGCGCGGGCAATCGCCACGCGCTGCTGCTGGCCGCCGGAGAGACTCGACGGGTAGTAATCGAGCCGGTCGCCCAATCCGACCTTTTCCAGCATCCGCTGGGCCAGTTCACGGCACTCGGCGGCGCTCTTCTTCAGCACCCGACGCGGCGCCAGCATCACGTTTTCCAGCGCCGTCATATGCGGGAACAGGTTAAAGTTCTGGAACACCATGCCGATAGAGCGGCTGATCTCACGCGCCTGCGAGTCGCGGTCGGTAATGGTCATCCCGCCGAGCTTAATGCTGCCTTCCTGATAGCCTTCCAGCCCGTTGATGCAGCGCAGCAGCGTGCTCTTGCCGGACCCGCTGCGGCCGATAATCGAGATAACTTCGCCCATATCGATATCCAGATCGACGCCCTTGAGCACGTGGTTATCGCCGTAATACTTCTGCATCTGATTAATGGTGATGAGAGGCATTGAATTTGTTCTCCAGATAACGGCTGTAGCGGGACAGCGGATAACACAGAATGAAGTAGCCCAGCGCCACCAGCGCAAAGACTTTAAACGGCTGATAGGTGACGTTGGTCAGCATGGTGCCCGCTTTGGTCAGCTCGACGAAGCCGATAATCGACGCCAGCGCCGTGCCCTTGATCACCTGCACGGCAAAGCCGACCGTCGGGGCGATGGCGATCCGCAGCGCCTGCGGCGCGACGACGCGATACAGCGTCTGGCCAAAGCTCAGCCCCAGACAGCGCGACGCTTCCCACTGCCCTTTTGGCAGGGCGCGAATGCTGCCGAACCAGATATCGAGCAAAAAGGCGCTGGTGTACAGCGTCAGCGCCAGCGAGGCCGCGGTCCACGCCGAAACGTCGATGCCGAACAGCGCCACGCCGAAAAAGGCGAGAAACAGCTGCATCAGCAGCGGCGTCCCCTGGAACAGTTCGATATAGCCGCGGATCAGGCGTTTTACCTGGCGCCCGCCGGTCATGCGCAGCAGCAGGAGCGGCAGCGTCACCAGCGCGCCGCCGAGAAACGCCACCAGCGACAGCATCACCGTCCAGCGCCCGGCCAGCAGCAGATTGCGGACAATGTCCCAATCGGTAAAGGTGGTCATCATGCCTGTACCCCCAGCCATTTACGTCCCGCCGCCAGCAGCAGCTGGCGCATCGTTATCGACAACGCTAAATAAATCCCCGTCGTCACCAGATAGACCTCAAAGCTGAGGAAGGTGCGCGACTGAATCAGGTTGGCGGCGAAGGTCAGCTCTTCATAAGAGACCTGCGACACCACCGACGAACCGAGCATGACGATGATGCACTGGCTCACCAGCGCCGGATAAATGCGCTGTAGCGCGGGCGGCAGAATGACCTGAATGAAGGTCTGCGTCCGGGTCAGCCCGAGCACGCGCCCCGCCTCCCACTGCCCTTTCGGCGTCACCTGAATACCGGCACGTACGATCTCGGTACTGTAGGCCCCGAGGTTCACCACCATCGCCAGCAGCGCGGCCTCGCCCGCCGTCATCTTCAGCCCCAGGTTCGGTAAGCCGAAGACGATAAAAAACAGCTGTACCACAAACGGCGTGTTGCGAATCAGTTCGACATACCCGCCCCATATCCGGCTGAACCACGTCGGACGCCCGCTGCGAACGGCGGCGCCGAAAATGCCAATCGTCAGGCCGCCTATCGTCGCCAGCACGGTCAGCTGAATAGTCACCCACAGCCCCGCCAGCAGCTCCGGCCAGTGCGGCCAGAGCTCAGAGAAATGAAGTTGCTCCGTCATGCCCGAACCTTAGGCGCCGAGGCTGGCAGGCAGCGGCGCTTTCAGCCACTTCTCAGACAGCCCGTTGAGGGTGCCGTCTTTCACCCCCTGCTCAATCAGCGCATCCACTTTCGCCTTCAGGGCCGGTTCATTTTTCTTCAGGCCGATAAAGCACGGCGAGTCTTTCAGCATAAAGCTCGGCACCGGGGCTTTGTCAGCGTTCTGCCGGGAGATGGCCGCCACCACCAGGTTTCCGGTAGCGACGTACTGCACCTGGCCGGAAAGATACGCCGACAGCGTGGTGTTGTTGTCTTCGTAGCGCTTAATCTGCGCCTCTTTCGGCGCCACGCTGGTCAGCACCATATCTTCCACCGCGCCGCGGGTCACGCCAACGCTTTTACCACTCAGCGCCGCCGGGTCTTTCAGCTCTGCGCCCTTCGGACCAAATACGCCGAGGAAGAACGGCGCGTAGGCGCGGCTGAAATCGATCACCTTCTCGCGCTCGGCGTTTTTACCGAGGCTGGAAATCACCAGGTCCACCTTATCGGTTTGCAGATAAGGCACGCGGTTGGCGCTGGTGACCGGCACCAGCTGCAGCTTGAGCTTCATCTGTTTGGCGAGGTAGCGCGCCATATCGATGTCGTAGCCCTGCGGCTGAAGGTCGGTCCCCACCGAGCCAAACGGCGGGAAATCCTGCGGCACCGCAATGCGGATCGTGCCGCGCTTTTCAATATCCTGGAGCTGGTCAGCCTTCGCCGCCGAGAGGTTGGTTAACAGACAAGCGGCCCCGGCCAGTGCGATCAACAGTTTCTTCATGGTGTTTACCCGTTACGTTAGCATGAAACAAAAGATTCTTTAAAGTCACTTTTGCAACTAATGTGCCAGATAAATCGCCGCGCATCGGGTGAGTCCGCCGTTTGGCTAAGCGAAGGTAAAACAAGGGAAAGTGAGGAATTAAGAGGAAATGACCGCGCGTTCCCCCATTATTTTGTCGCACCAAAATCATGCAAGGCACCACGCTGGCGCCCCATTATCGTTGTTCTAGCTCGTCCAGCTGCTGATAGAGGGTGGCAATATCGTGAATACGCGGGCGGCCTTTATCGAGAATTTCGTGCAGAAACGCGTTCGACAGTAGATTGATCAGGCTATTGACCGACGCGTAGCTATCGTAGGCCGATACGCTATCCAGCGGCGCGCAAAGCCGCCAGCGCGCCAGCGGAAACAGGCCGTGGGCCTGCGGCTCGCACATCAGCAGCGCCGGAATACCGCTGCTCTGTAGCTGCTGCAGCAGCGGGCGAATAATGCGCGGGCGGCGGCGAAACGCCATCACCACCACCAGATCGTCCGCGGTTAAATCCACCAGCTCCTCGCTTAAGCTTTGTCCCGGCTGCGGCAGCACCAGCACCTGCCCGCGCGCCTGAAGAAGCTGCTGGCGCAGATGCAGCGCCGCCGGATAAGCATTGCGCATGCCGATAATCACAATACGCCGGGCGCTTACCAGCGCCTGAATCGCCTCGGCGAACTGCTGGACATCAAGGGCGTTAACCCACTGGGTCAGGTTGGCCATCTCCTGTTTATAGTGGCGCGCCAGCAGCGTGTTGCCCTGCACCGCATCGCGATTATCGGTCAGCGGCATTCCGCTCTGGCGCAGGGTGCGCAGCTCATCGCGCATATCTTTATATTTCTCATAGCCCAGGCGCTTGAACAGACGGCTGACCGTGGCTTTCGATACCCCGCTAAGCTGCGCCAGCTCTGCGCTGTTGTAGCTAATCAGGTCATCAAAATGATCGAAAATAAAATCCGCCACCCGCTGTTCCTGCGGCGATAAAGACGGGTACTGCTCTTTTAGTCGTTCATCAAGCTGTTGCATAAGACCTCTGTAACTTTCGTTTCACCGCACTATACCGCTAACGCCTTTCATAATGCATGCCAGTTCGGCAAAAAACGCCCATCGCCAGCAGCGATTGAAACTTTGCGTTCAGACATGGAACAGCTTTTGCAACCCTCTGGCGACGATTCGGTTAATTGAGGACACCCCATGCAAAGTCATGTTGCCGCCCACGGGATGGCGGTCGCGCCCCATCATCTGGCCAGCCAGAGCGCGCTGGCGGTTCTGCGCGAAGGCGGAAGCGCGATAGAAGCGATGGTCGCCGCCGCCGCCGCCATCGCCGTGGTTTACCCGCATATGAACGGCCTCGGCGGCGATGGCTTCTGGCTTATCGTGCCGCCCGAAGGCGACCCCATCGCCATTGACGCCAGCGGCGCGGCGGGCTCGCTGGCGACGCCGCAGGCCTACGCCGGCCTGGCGCAGATCCCCCACCGGGGCCCGCAGGCGGCCCTCACCGTAGCGGGCACCGTCAGCGGCTGGGACGAAGCGCTGAAGGTTTCGCGCGAGTTAAGCGGAAGATCGCTGCCGCTGTCGCGGCTGCTGGAAGATGCCATCGGCTACGCCGCGAGCGGCATCCCGGTTACCGCCTCGCAGGCCAGCGCCACCGCCGGGAAATTCAGCGAACTGCGCGACCAGCCCGGCTTCGCCGAAACCTTTCTGGTGGACGGCCAGCCGCCGAAGGCCGGGAGCCGCTTTTTGCAGCCGGCGCTGGCGAACACTCTGCGCCGGTTAAGCGAGGAAGGATTGGACAGCTTCTATCGCGGGCCGCTGGCGGAGCATCTGGCCCGCGGTATGGAACAGTATGGACTGCCCGTGACCCTCAGCGATCTGCAGCAGCATCGCGCCCGCCGCCCGCTGCCGCTCAGGCTTGAGCATCAGCACGGGGAACTGTGGAACCTCGCGCCGCCGACCCAGGGGCTGGTTTCGCTGGCAATCCTCGGCATCACCGACCGGCTGGCGATGGCCGACGCCGACGATGCGATGACCGTCCACCGCATCGTTGAGGCGACCAAGCTGGCTTTCGGCCTGCGCGACGCGCATATCACCGATCCGCGCCACCTTGATGTCGATATCCAGAGCCTGCTGGCGGCGGCGGCGCTACAGCCGCTAGCGGATAACATCGACGACCAGCAGGCTGCCCCGTGGGGCGCGGGCAAAGGCCCTGGCGATACCGTATGGATGGGGGTTATCGATAAAAGCGGACTGGCGGTCTCCTTTATTCAAAGCCTTTATCACGAATTCGGCAGCGGCGTGGTGCTGCCGGAGAGCGGAATTGTCTGGCAGAACCGCGGGGCCTCTTTCAGCCTCGACCCGAGCCACCTGCTGGCGCTGGCGCCCGGCAAACAGCCGTTTCACACCCTCAACCCCGCCGCAGCAAGGCTGAACGATGGCCGGGTGATGGTGTACGGTTCGATGGGCGGCGACGGTCAGCCGCAAACCCAGGCCGCTATTTTCACCCGCTACGTGCTGCAAAACGCGCCGCTGCAGGAGAGCATCACCCGGCCGCGCTGGCTGCTGGGACGCACATGGGGGCAAACCTCCGACTCGCTCAAGCTCGAAGGCCGCTTCAGCGCCGAATGCGTTGCCCGCCTGCGTCAACTGGGGCATGACGTTGAAGTGCTAGCCGATTTCAGCGAAGCCATGGGCCACGCCGGGGCGATCGTTCGCCACCCCAACGGTCTGTTCGAGGGGGCCAGCGATCCGCGCAGCAACGGCTCCGCCGCCGGATATTAGGAGCTGATGATGAACACACCGCACAACGAATGGGACGCTTACCTCACGCAAATGGAACAGCTGTTGGCGCTGGAGCTGGACGATGCGCGGCGCGCAGAGCTCCGGGTGCAGTTTAGCCGCATTGCCGCCATGGCCGGGCCGCTGCTGGCCTTTCCCCTCGACGAGCGCGTCGAAATCGCCGGAGTTTATAAAGCATGAAGCTGCCTGAAATGACGATTCACGACATCCAGCGCGCGCTGGCCAGCGGCGAACTCAGCGCCAAAGAGATCGCCCGCCACACCCTGGAGAATATCGCGCGGGTTAACCCGCAGATCAACGCCTGGACCCACGTCAGCGAAAAACGCATGCTCGCTGAGGCGGAAAATATCGATACCCTGCGGCGGGAAAAAAAGCCTCTGCCCGCGCTGGCAGGCGTTCCCTATGCGGTGAAAAATCTTTTCGATGTCGCCGGACACACGACCCTTGCCGGGGCGCAGCTGCTGGGCGATCGCCCCGCCGCCGTTGCCGATAGCTGGGCGGTGCGCCAGCTGCACAGCGCGGGCGCGCTGCTCTCCGGGATGCTAAATATGGATGCCTACGCCTACGGGTTTACCACCGAAAACAGCCATTACGGGGCGACGCGTAACCCGCACGATCTCTCGCGGATCGCCGGGGGTTCCTCGGGCGGGTCGGCGGCGGCGGTGGCCGCCGGGCTGGTGCATTTTTCGCTGGGGAGCGACACCAACGGCTCCATTCGCGTCCCGGCATCGCTGTGCGGGATCTTCGGCCTCAAGCCGACCTTTGGCCGCTTATCGCGTTCCGGGAGCCATCCTTTCGTCGCCAGCCTCGACCATATCGGTCCGTTTGCCCACTGCGTCAGCGACCTTTCCGCAGTTTACGATGCCCTGCAGGGCCGCGATCCGGGCGATGGTTTTCAGGCCGACAAGGCCAGCGAGCGCACGGCGAATCTGCTGTCGCGCGGTCTCGAAGGCCTGCGCTGCGCCACGCTCGGCGGTTATTTTACGACATGGTGCGATAACGACGCCCGCGCGGCCGTCGCTCGCGTCGCCGGGTCGCTGGCGGCGCATGAGGAGCTGATCTTCCCGGAGGCGGAGCTGGCCCGCTCGGCGGCGTTTATTATCAGCGCCGCCGAGGGCGGCAACCAGTACCTGCCCGCGCTGCGTAGCCAGGCCGAACGTTTTGAGCCGAACTCACGCGAGCGCCTGCTGGCGGGCGCGATGATCCCGTCGGCCTGGTATCTTCAGGCCCAGCGCTTCCGCCGCCACGCACAGCAGGCGTTTAAAGCCCTGTTCGCCCATGCGGATGTGCTGATCGCCCCGGCCACGCCGTGCAGCGCGACGCTCATCGGCGCGCAGAACATGGAGATCAACGGCCAGCCGCTGCCGATCCGCGCCAGTATGGGGATGCTGACCCAGCCCATCTCCTTCCTTGGCCTGCCGGTGGTCACCGTGCCGCTGCGCACGGCGAGCGGGCAGCCGATCGGCCTGCAGCTGATTGCCGCGCCTTTTAATGAACAAGCCTGTCTGCGGGTCGCGCGGGCGCTGGAAGAGACGGGCGTGACCGACGCCCGCCCGGTGGAGATAGCAGCATGATGACGCAAGAGCATATTAATCGCCCGCGGATCCTCGCCGAGGTGACGGCGGCGTTTTACCGCTATGAGGAAGCGCTGGTGAGCAATAATATCGCGGTGCTGGATGAGCTGTTCTGGCACGATAAGCGCACGGTGCGGCTGGGGGCCGGGGAAAATCTCTACGGTATCGACGAAATCCGCGCCTTTCGCGCCGCCCGTCCCGCCGCCGGATTAGCGCGCGAGCTGCGGCACACCACCATCACCACCTTCGGCGAGGATTACGCGGTGTGCAGCACCGAATTCACCCGCGAAGGCAGCGAACGCATTGGCCGACAGCAGCAAACCTGGGTGCGCTTCCCCTTCGGCTGGCGCATCGTCGCCGCCCAGGTGAGTTTAATGAGTTAAGGGAATCCCCCGGGTTGCGCTGCGCTTACCCGGGCTACGGGTCCATCGCCGTCTGCGGGCCGGTAGCCCGGACAGATGCGCAGCATCGCCTCCGGGAATGTGCCAGATCTGAAATGCTCTGCGGTTTGCTTCCCCGGTGGCGCTGCGCTTACCTGGGCTACGGGTTAACTCGCGCCTGTAGGCCAGTAGCCCGGGTAAGCCGCTTGCGGCGCGACCCGGGGAACGACTTTACCCACCAAACGGATGAACCTCGCGCCAGTGGTCGGCGATCTGCTGACGGGTGCAGACCCAGACCCGGTCGTGCTGCTGCACATAATCGAGGAAACGCTGCAGCGCGCGAAAGCGGCCCGGACGCCCCAGCAGGCGGCAGTGCATACCGATGGACATCATCTTCGGCGCGCTGGCCCCCTCTTCATACAGCACATCAAAGCTGTCTTTCAGATAGGTGTAAAACTGCTCGGCGGTATTAAACCCCTGGGCGGTGGCGAAGCGCATATCGTTGGCATCGAGGGTATAAGGCACGATCAGGTGCGGCTTACGCGTCCCGTCGCCGCAGGTCACCTCGCTCCAGAACGGCAGGTCGTCGCCATAATAGTCGCTGTCGTAATCAAAACCGCCGTGCTCCACCACCAGTTGGCGAGTATTGGGGCTATCGCGCCCGGTGTACCAGCCAGTGGGCGGCTTGCCAAACAGATCGGTTAACACCTGCACCGCTTTATGAAGATGCTCCCGCTCCTGCTCAATGGACATATTCTGGTAATGGATCCAGCGCCAGCCGTGGCTGACCACGTCATAGTTCGCCGACTTAATCGCCTCGACCACCTCGGGATGACGCGCCAGCGCCATAGCAACGCCGAACACGGTCAGCGGCAGTCCCCGCTTGCTGAACTCATTATGGATGCGCCAGAAACCGGCCCGGCTGCCGTACTCATACAAGGAGTCCATCGACATATGCCGGTCAGGGTAGCTGGCGGCGCCGATAATATCGGACAGAAACTGTTCAGAACCGGCATCGCCGTGCAGCACGTGGTTTTCCGAGCCCTCTTCGTAGTTCAGCACAAACTGCACGGCGATGCGCGCGTTGTTCGGCCACCGCGCATGCGGCGGCTGTCCGCCGTAGCCGCGCAGGTCGCGCGGGTAATCGTCTGCCAAAAATGCCATCTGCCACCTCTTTCATTCAAAACGGGGTTAATGCCTGAAATTTGCCGCTCAACGCCTTGTTTTCGGGAAAAGCTAAATCGCCGTGCTTGCTGGTCGACAGGCCTAACGCCACCAGCGACTCAACCATTTTGACCGCCGCGCTGACGCCGTCGATCACCGGCACGCGCAGCTCGCGGGTCAGCTCCTGGGCCAGCGTCGCCATCCCGCCGCAGCCCAGTACGATGGCCCCGCAGCCGTCCTCTTTTAGCGCCTGAATACAGCGCGCGCGCACCTTCTCCTGCGCCACACCGCTGCCGTCCTCCAGCGCCAGCACCGGTAAATCAATGGCGTGCAGGGCTGCGCAGTGGTCATGAAAACCATACTGGTGCAGCAGATGGCGGGCGATGATCAGGGTGCGCGGCAGCGTGGTCACGATGGAGAAACGGGTGGCCACCAGCGTCGCCATATGCATCGCCGCTTCGGCAATGCCCACCACCGGCCCCTGCGCCAGCTCGCGCGCCGCCAGCAGCCCGGGGTCGCCAAAACAGGCGATCACGTGCCCGTCTACCCCCTGTTGGCGACCGGCTTTGATCTGCTCCAGTACGCCCACGGCGGCGATGGCTTCATCAAAGTGGCCCTCTATCGATGGGACGCCTTCGCGGGGGCAGACCGCCAGAATCTCGGTTCCCGGCGCGGCGACCGCCCGCGCGGCGGCGCCGATGGTTTCCGTCATTGCCAGGCTGGTGTTGGGATTGATCACTTGTATACAAACAGCGGCCATTACGGCTCCTTATAACCGGCAAACAGCCGGGCAAAATCGGGCAGGGTCACGCCAGAACGCTCAAAGCAAAGGCTGGCGACAATATGTTCAAAATGGTGGCTTAACGCATCGCTCAGCGGCTGCAGCGCCTTGTCGCGCAGCAGCTGGACAAGCCGTTCGTGATCGTCGCAGCGGCAGCCCTGACGCCACGGCGATCCCCACGCCGCGATAACTAATGAAGAGCGCTGGCTCAGGCGGGTCACCATCTCGGTGAGCACCTGATTGCCGGAGATCGCCTGCAGCTGAATATGAAACTCGGCGGAGTAGCGGATCGCCGCCGGGCCGTCATAGCGTTCATGGGCCTGCTGCTCCTGACGGATAATGGCCTCCAGCGCCGCCAGATGCGGCGGCTGACAGCGAGCCAGCACATCCGGCAGGTTGGCGACCTCCAGCAGCGCGCGGGTGCGGAAGATCTCTTGCGCCTCTTCGACCGTCGGGCTGGCGACCTGTGCACCACGTTTGGGCGTCAGGGCGACCATTTGCACAGTCGCGAGTCGTTGCAGCACCTTTCTGATCCCGGTGCGGCTTACGCCGAACACCTCCGCCAGCGCCTCCTCCGGCAGTTTGCTCCCCGGCGGCAGCTGATGCTCGACGATCGCGGTCATCAGCGCCTGATAGATGGATTCGTCTTTATCCTGCAGTTCTGGCGCGGCCTGCAGACGATGTTGGTTGCTCATTCACCACTCCGGTTTTACTTTTTGATATCGAATCGTATACATAAAATTTAATTATTGCATACAAAAATAACTACTTTGGCCTAAATCCTGCAACAGCCTCAGCAATCCATTTAAACGGGTGTTCATTTACAGGAGCAGGTTTCATGCCAAATCAACAAAATACACATCAGGTTAAGGCCGCTGATCCCCACGCTGGATACAGCCCGCGGCTTTGCAATGAGGATCTGGCGCCGACGCGCGACCAGAACTGGAGCTGGTACAACATCTTTTCTTTCTGGATGTCGGACGTGCACAGCATGGGGGGCTACGTGGTGGCGGCGAGCTTCTTTACCCTTGGTCTGGCGAGCTGGCAGGTGCTGCTGTGCCTGCTGGTGGGGATTTGCATCGTTCAGCTGTGCGCCAACCTGGTGGCGAAGCCCAGCCAGATGGCGGGGGTGCCCTACGCGGTCATTTGTCGTCAGGCGTTTGGCGTCTTTGGCGCCAATATTCCGGCGGTGATCCGCGGGCTTATCGCCTTCGCATGGTACGGCATTCAGACCTATCTCGCCGCCAACGCGCTGATGCTGGTGCTGCTGAAGTTCTGGCCCTCGCTATCAACGCTCACCGCCTCCAGCTTCCTTGGCCTGTCGCATCTGGGCTGGCTCTGCTTCGCCACCATGTGGCTGCTGCAGGCGATGGTGTTCTGGCACGGAATGAACGCCATCAAGCGCTTTATTGATATCGCTGGCCCGGCGGTCTACGTGGTGATGCTGGCGCTGGCGGGCTGGATTGTATACAAGACCGGTTTTGACGGGATCTCCTTTACCCTCGCCAGTAAGTCTCTGAGCGCCGGGGAGCAAACCTGGCAGATGATTACCGCCACCGCGCTGGTGGTCTCCTACTTCTCCGGCCCGCTGCTCAACTTTGGCGATTTCTCGCGCTACGGCAAAAGCATGGGCGAAATCCGCCGCGGCAACCGCTGGGGACTGCCGTTTAACTTCCTGCTGTTCTCCATCGTGACCGTGGTGATTGTCTCCGGAACGCAGTCGCTGTTTGGCCGCATGATCACCGACCCGATTGAGACCGTGAGCCGCGTGGGCAACGACCTGGCGGTCGCCATTGGCCTGTTGACCATGATCACCGCCACCATCGGGATTAATATCGTGGCCAACTTTGTCTCCCCGGCGTTCGATTTCTCTAACTGCTCGCCGCAGAAAATCAGCTTCCGCACCGGCGGGATGATTGCCGCCGTGGGGTCGATTCTGCTGACGCCGTGGAATCTGTTTAACTCGCCGGAGCTTATCCACTACACCCTTGATGTGCTGGGGGCGTTTATCGGCCCGCTGTTCGGCATCCTGATTGTGGATTTTTACATCATTAAGCGCGGTAAAGTTTCCGTCAACGACCTGTTTGACGACACGCCAAAAGGCCAGTACTGGTACCGCAACGGCTTTAACCCGAAAGCGATCGCCGCCCTGATACCCTCCGTCGCTATTGGCCTGGTCATCAGCTTTATTCCGGCCCTGCACGAAGTGGCCAACTTTAGCTGGTTTATTGGCGTCTTCCTGAGCGGCGCGGCCTACCGCTGGATTGCCCGCGACGAGCGCGTCGGCGCGACGGCCGGTTTCAGCGCCCTCGCCCAGAAAGAGTAACCCCGCATCCCCGCCGCGGCGTCACGTCGCGGCGGCTCTCCGCCTGCGCAAACTGGCATTAATCTTGCTCAATCAACCTATCCTTTCGCTAACCCACAGGGCAGCTATGATGTTTGACTACCATGCCGCAGTTCGCGGCGCATTTTTCGATATCGCCGCCGTTGCCGATAGCGCTGACGATATCGCCCGCCATGCGCGCTATCTGGAGGATGGCGTGCTGTTTCTTCGCGACGGACGCGTTCAGGCGCTGCTGCCATGGCAGGAGGGCGAACGGTACCTGCACCCGCAGAAGGGCTATCGCGACCTGCGCGGTAAGCTGCTGCTGCCGGGGTTTGTCGATGCCCACGTCCACTATCCGCAAACCGAGATGATTGGCGCATTTGGCGAGCAGCTGCTGGAGTGGCTCACCACCTATACCTTTCCGGTGGAGAGCCAGTTTGCCGATGCCGACTACGCCGCCGAGATCGCGCAATTTTTTGTCAACCAGCTGCTAAGCCACGGCACCACTACCGCGCTGGTTTTTTGTACGCTGCATCCGCAATCGGTCGATGCCCTGTTTAACGAAGCGCTGCGCCTGAATATGCGCCTGCTCGCCGGGAAAGTGATGATGGATCGCCACGCGCCGGACTACCTGAGCGAAAGCGCGGAGCAGAGCTACCGGCAAACCCGCGAGCTGATTGAACGCTGGCACCAGCGCGGCCGTCTCGGCTACGCCATTACGCCGCGCTTTGCGCCGACCTCGACGCCAGAGCTGCTGGCCGCGGTGCGGCAGCTGCGGGAAGAGTTTCCCGATACCTGGCTGCATACCCACCTGAGCGAAAACCTCAACGAAGTGGCGTGGGTAAAAAGCCTGTGGCCGGAGCATGAGCACTATCTCGACGTCTACCATCATTATCGGTTAACCGGCGAGCGCAGCGTGTTTGCCCACGGCATTCACCTGGCGGACGCCGAGTGGCAGTGCCTGCACGAGACCGGTTCAGCGCTGGCCTTTTGCCCGACGTCGAACCTGTTCCTCGGCAGCGGGCTGTTTCGTTTACCGGTCTGCTGGCAGAACAAGGTGCGGATGGGCATCGGTAGCGATGTTGGCGCGGGCACTACGTTCAGTATGCTGCGCACCCTCGGCGAGGCGTATAAGGTCAGCCAGCTGCAAAGCTATCGCCTGCGCGCCAGCGAAGCCTTCTACCATGCGACCCTCGGCGGCGCGCGCGCCCTGCGCCTTGATGAGAAGATTGGCAATTTCCAGCCCGGCAAAGAGGCCGATTTTGTGGTTATCGACCCGGCGGTCACGCCGCTGCAGCGCTTACGCAGCGGGCGCTGCAAAGATATCTATGAGCAGCTGTTCGTGCTGATGACCCTGGGCGATGAACGCAATATTAGCGAGACGTGGGTAAACGGCGAGCGCGTATGGGGAGATGCGGCTGCGCAGTAGTCCCTTTCCCGGAGGCGCGCAGCGCCGCCTCCGGGGGACATTTAGCTGCCGCGATAGGTGGACCAGCCGCCGGGGGCAATTAAAAACGGTAAATGATAGTGCCCGCCAGGCGCTTCGCGGATGGCGAAATCAATCTGCGCGCTCAGGTAGAGCGTCTCGCGCCCGCTGGCGGTAAACCACTCGCCGATTTCCGCGCTCAACCGGTAATGCCCCGGCGCCAGCGGCCCGGCGCCGAGTTCGCCAATACGGCCGTTCTCATCGGTGGCCCCGCGGGCAATCAGCGCGCCTTCGCGCTCCAGCACAACCTTCACGCCCTGCGCCGGTCGGCCGGTAGAGATATCCAGAATATGGGTGCTTAAGGTACTCATTCGCCAATTGCTCCTTCCAGTCTTAATAAGGTGATTTCGCGCAGCTGCGCCAACGCGTCCTGAACTTCTGCGCGCTCGCTGTTTTGCAGGCGACGCGACAGCGCCGCTAAGATTTCATCCCCGCTGCGCCCTTTCGCGCGAATCAAAAAAACCCGGCCAAATCGCGCTTCGTAGCGGGCGTTGCCCGCTTTCAGCGCCTGCGCCAGCGCAGCATCGCGCTCATCAACGCTTCCCTGCTCCTGACGCGAGAGCGCCGCGTGCGCCTGAGACCCGGCGGGCTTTTCGCCAATACGCGGATGGGCGCTTAGCGCCTCGGCCAGCTCCGCTTCGCCCCACGCCGCCATCAGCCGCTGCGCGGCGTTGAGCAAATCAGCGCGGCTGCGCCAGGGCCGGCCGGCGGCGAGCGCCGCTGCCCAACCAGGAACGGCAACGCAGGGCGCCAGCAGGGAAACGGCCTCTTCGCCGCTCAGCTGGTTAAAGTGATTCAGCGCGATCATCGGTGCTCCTTGTGGCCGCCGCCGCGGCCGGTTTCTCTTCCGGGATAATCAGATTCAGGACAATCGCCACCAGCCCGCCGCTGGTCGCCGCCGAGCCGAACAGGTTACCCACGATCGGCGGGAATTGGGTCAGAAACGCCGGGACCGCCTCAATGCCGAGACCAAAACCAAAGGCCAGGCCAACGATCAGCATATCGCGGCGGGTCAGCGGTTTCTGGGTGATAATGCGGATCCCCGCCGCCACGACGCAGCCAAACATCACCATCGTCGCGCCGCCCAGCACCGGCGCCGGGATCTGGCGCAGTATCTCGCCGAACGGCGGAAACAGGCCCAGCAGAATCAAAATCCCCCCAATGTAGCGGCCAACGTAGCGGCTGGCGACGCCGGTCATCTGAATCACGCCGTTGTTTTGCGCAAAGGTGGTATTGGGGAACGCGCACAGCATCGCCGCCACCATGCAGCTTATGCCATCGGCAAGAATGCCGCCTTTCAGCCGGGAACGGAAGGCCTCGTCATCTATCGACTGCTGAGAGATCAGGCAGTTAGCCGTCAGATCCCCCACCGCCTCAAGAATGCAGACCAGCGACACCAGCGCAATCGGCATAAAAATCGCGCTGTTAAACTGAAAACCAAACGGAAACAGCTGCGGCAAGCGGAACCAGACATCGCCGACGCCTTTAAGCTGGAACGATCCGCTCAGCGCCGCCGCCGCGCAGCCGACGGCAATCCCCACCACCACCGAAGAGAGGCGCAGCCAGCGGTTTTTCGCACAGCTCAGCAGGACGATGGTCCCCAGCGTACCCGCGCCGAGGGCGATATTGCTCATGCTGGCAAACGCTTTCGCCTGCTCGCCGCCGCACCAGTTAATGACGCTGACTTTAATCAGGCTAATGCCGATCAGCGCAATCACGCTGCCGGTAATCACCGGGGTAAAAATACGCTTCAGCGGTTCAATAAAGCGGCTGACGAGACAGGGCACCAGCGCGGCGACGAAGTTGACGCCAAACAGCATGGCCATAATATCCTGCGGCGTGCCGCCCTGCCCTTTTACCCACATACCGCCGGCAATGGCGACGCCGAGGAACGCAAAGCTGGTGCCCTGCATACAGATCATGCCCGCGCCGATTCCCCAAACGCGGTTGGATTGCAGGAAGGTACCGATGCCGGAGGCCAGCAGGGACATGCTGATTAAATAGGGCAGCCACTCCCCCAGCCCCAGCGCCGCGCCGATAATCAGCGGCGGCGTGATGATGCCCACCAGCCCGGCGAGTACGTGCTGTAAAGCGCTAAAAAATGCCGGGAGCGGCGGGATCCGCTGCTCGAGGCCGTACAGTAAGCCGCCGTTTTTTTCATCTGACATGGTCGTTTCATCCCGTTGCGAATAAGCGTGCGGGAACGGGTGCACAAAACAGGCCAAATTCGCTCACACTTGCGCAACATTTAATTTTTCCTCAATTTTACAAAGAGATAAATCATCTTCCTGGTTAACCCCTGTGCGCCTGCGCGGGCCGCCGCGGTGAAACTTTAGATTCTCGATTCCTAATATAGAAATTATTGATTCATAAAAAGGCAACAAAACCCCCATCACGCACCACGATTGTGCAACCGCACGATGGCGGGGAGGCCGAATCGGCGAAATCCGCGCCTGCGTCAAAGTGGTACGCAAATTGCTCAAGCCAATCACGACGTATGTAAAGGAGAAGCAAATGAAAGCATTAGTTATCGGCGGCGGCATCGGCGGCCTGAGCGCGGCGGTAGGGTTAAAAAATGCAGGTATCCATTGCGAAGTCTTTGAGGCGGTGAAAGAAATCAAACCGGTGGGCGCGGCCATCTCCATCTGGCCTAACGGCGTGAAGTGCATGAAGCATTTAGGTATGGGGGATATTATCGAGAGCTACGGCGGCCCGATGCATTTTCTCGCTTATAAGGATTATCTGCGCGGGGAGGACCTGACCCAGTTCAGCCTCGCTCCGCTGGTAGAGCGTACCGGCGGCCGCCCCTGTCCGGTTTCCCGCGCTGAACTGCAGCGCGAGATGCTCGACTTCTGGGGACGCGACGCCGTGCAGTTTGGTAAACGCGTCACCCGCTGCGAAGAACACGCCGACGGCGTTCGCGTCTGGTTTACCGACGGGTCGATGGCGGAGGGAGATTTTCTGATTGCCGCCGACGGTAGCCATTCCGCGCTGCGCCCGTACGTGCTCGGCTATACCCCTGAGCGCCGCTACGCGGGTTACGTTAACTGGAACGGTCTGGTGGAGATTGATGAGGCGATTGCGCCGGGCAACCAGTGGACCACTTTCGTCGGCGAGGGGAAACGGGTGTCGCTGATGCCGGTCTCCGATGGCCGGTTTTACTTTTTCTTTGATGTTCCGCTGCCGGCGGGGCTGGCCGAGGATCGCAGCACGCTACGGGCGGATCTCAGCCGCTACTTTAGCGGCTGGGCGCCGCAGGTGCAGAAGCTGATCGCCGCCCTCGATCCCCAGACCACCAACCGCATTGAAATCCATGATATTGAACCGTTTGAGCGGCTGGTTCGCGGCAAGGTGGCGCTGCTGGGCGATGCCGGGCACAGCACCACGCCGGATATCGGCCAGGGCGGCTGCGCGGCGCTGGAGGATGCGGTGGTGCTGGGGGATCTGTTCCGCGAGAGCCGCGATATCGCCGGGGTGTTGCGCCAGTACGAAGCGCAGCGCTGCGATCGGGTCCGCGACCTGGTGCTGAAGGCGCGAAAACGTTGCGACGTGACCCATGGTAAAGATATGGCGCTGACGCAAGCCTGGTATCAGGAGCTGGAAACCGAGACCGGAGAGCGGATTATCAACGGCCTGTGCGAAACCATTCAGGGCGGCCCGCTGGGGTAAAAATATTGGCATCAGCGCCCTTCCCGGCTCGCGGCGTAAACGCCTTAGCAGGGCTACCGACCCGCAGACGCGGGTGAACCCGTAGCCCGGTCAGCGCAGCGCCGCCGGGGAAGCAAACCGCAGAATATTTCAGGCCGGGGACATTCACGCAGGCGGCGAGATGCGCCTCTCCGGCTACCGGATCGCAGACGCGGGTGAACCCGCTGCCCCGGCCTGCATCTCCTCCATCACGGCGGTCAGCTTCTGGATCGCCATCTGCGCCGGGCGGGAGAGCTGGCGCGACGGCGCGGTGCACAGGGCCAGGGTGAGCGGACGCAGCAGCTTGTTGCGTAGCGGGACAAACGCCAGCTGCCCGAGCTTCACCTCTTCCAGCACGTCCAGACGGCTGAGAATCGTCACGCCGCCGCCTTTCAGCACCAGCGATTTGATCAGCCGGATATCGTTACAGCTAATACTGTTGGCCGGAGAAAAATCATAATGGCGATAAAGCATCGCGACCCGATCATGGACGATCAGCGGCGCGCCGGGAACAATATGCCGCTCCTCGCTGAGCTCCCCTGGCGACAGCATCACGGCCTGCGCCTGAGGATGATCCGGGCGCATTACCGCGCCCATCTCCAGCTCGGCAAAGGCCAGCACGCTCAGCCCCGCCTGGCCTTCAGGATCCAGAATCAGGCCGAAATCGAGATCCGCCTGCCGCACCTTCTGGCTGATGGTATGGCTATCCGCCACCTGCAGATTCAGCTCCAGCCACTGCCAGCTGGCGATAATGTCCGCCAGCGCGGCGGCAAAGCTCCCTTCCGCCAGCGCCTGCACCATGCCAAGGCTGACGCTGCCGCGCTTCAGCCCCTGCAGCTCATCAAACTTTTGCCGCGTCAGATGAAACTCCTTTTGCCAGCGCAGCAGATTGTCATACAGCAGCTCCCCGGCGGTAGTCATACGCAGCCCTTCCGGCAGGCGCTCAAACAGCGGCGTGCCGAAGGCCTCTTCCGCCTGTAAAATTTGCCGGTTTATGGCCGAAGCGGAAATATGCAGCTTTTCCGCCGCCCGCCGCAGGCTGCCGCTGCGGGCCACTTCGGCAAAATAGATAGCGAAACGTGAAAATGGGCTCATCGGCGACCTGTTCTCTTTTTTGCAACGGCTGGGTGAATTCTTGCTGATGGATGTCAACACCCTAATATGGCAACAATAAACTCACAACAATTAAACAAATGTTTTTGTGAGCAGGAAGAGAAGCCATGAACAAACCACAACCTACCCCGCCCGCCCATTGCACCTTTGAGCCCGAGGACTGGCTGCGCCTGGCGAAATGCTGGCATCCGGTCGCGCGCGCCTGCGATATCGGCCCCGCGCCGGTAAAAGCCACCCTGCTTGATGAACAGCTGGTTATCTATCGTATCAAGGGCCAGGTGGTGGTCGCTCGCGACGTCTGTCCCCACCGCGGCGTGCCGCTGACGCTCGGTTTTCACGACGAAGAAGGGATCGTCTGCCCATACCACGGCCTGCGCTTCGGCGAAGATGGCCGCTGTAACCGTATCCCGTCCAGCCCCGACCAGCCGGTACCGGCGAAGCTCAACCTCACCAGCTTTGCGGTTGAAGAACGCTATGGCCTGATCTGGACCTGCCTGGCCTTCGACCCGGAGAACCCGATGCCGCTGCCGGTGATGCCGCACTGGCACGACGACGGCTTTCAGCAAATCAATTGCCCGGCCTTTGAGGTTAACGGCTTTGCGGGCCGCCAGGTCGAGGGCTTTCTGGACGTCGCCCATTTCGCCTGGATCCACACCGAGACCTTCGCCGACCCGGATAACCAGGTGGTGCCGAACTACAATCCGCAGGAGACGGCGTTTGGTTTTATCGCCGATTACTGGAGTTCGGTCGGCAACTATCCCGCCAGCTCCGAGTTTCGCGCGCCGGAAGGCTTCCAGTGGCTGCGCCATTTCGAGATGCATCTGCCGTTTACCGCAACCCTGACGATTCATTTTCCCGGCGAGGCCCGGCTGGTGATTATGAACGCCGCCTCGCCGGTTTCCTCGCGGATCACCCGCATGTTCGCGCCCATCGCGCGTAATTTCGATCTGCACGTGCCGGTAGAGGATGTTCACGCCTTTAACCTGCGCGTCTTTGAGGAAGATCGCCTGATGGTGGAGACCCAGCGCCCGGAGAGACTGCCGCTGGATTTAACGCTCGAAGCGCATATCCCCGCCGATCGCAGCTCCATCGCCTATCGCCGCGGGCTGAAAAAAATGGGCTTCGGCGACTTTTTCCTCGTTTAAGCGGAGAGCCATTATGAGCGATGTAATAGAGGTTATCGTTGACGGTATCTGGCGCCAGGGCAGCCAGAGCCTCGCTGTCAGGCTGGTGGCGCAGAACGGCCAACCGCTCCCCGCCTGGCAGCCCGGCGCGCATATTGATGTGCATCTGCCGTGCGGCCTTATCCGCCAATATTCGCTGACCGGCCCGGACGGCCCTGACGACGGCTACCTGATCTGCGTGGCGCTGGAGAAAGCGTCACGCGGCGGCTCGCGCTATATCCATCAGCAGCTGCGCCCCGGCCAGACGCTGTTGATTTCTCCCCCGCGCAATCTGTTTCCTTTACGCACAGCGGAGCGGGTGACGCTGCTGGCGGCTGGGATCGGCATTACGCCGCTGTACGCGATGGCGCTCAGGCTTAAGGCGGAAGGCGTGCCGTTTACCCTGCACTATTACCTGAAAAACCGCGCGCAGGGGGCGTTTGTCCGCGAACTGCAGCGGCGGTTCAGCGCCGAAAGCGTGGTGATTCACTGCTCTTGCGAAGGAGACAGCGCCCGGCAACATTTAGCCGCCGCGCTGAACAATACGCATACCGGATATCCGATTTATCTCTGCGGGCCGGAGGGATTTATGACCGCCGCGCGTCGGGCCGCCATGGAACGGGGCTGGGCGGAAACGCTGATCCATAGCGAAGCCTTTCAGCCCATCGCTGCGCCAGCCGGCGCTGAGGAGGGAGAAACCTTTAGCGTGACGCTGGCGTCCTCGGGAGAGCGGTGGCCGGTGCCCCCGCATAAAACTATCGCCCAGGTGCTCCAGGAAAACGGCGTCGCCGTCCCGCTCTCCTGCGAGATGGGGATTTGCGGCGCCTGCCTGACGCCGGTTATCGAGGGGGTTGTCGACCATCGCGACACCGTACAGTCGGAGGCGGAGAAATCCGCCAGCGCGCAGCAGATCGCCCTGTGCTGCTCGCGCAGCCGATCGGCGAATCTGTGCATTGATTTATAGACCGGCGCCGCTAGCGGGCGAAAACCCGCGCCTCGCCCACCACCTCAATGCGTACCGCCGCCCCCGGCCGCCATAACGGCTGGCTGACGGTTTTGACGATCAGCGGCTCGCTCCGGCCGGGCATCGTCAGGGTTAACGTCGAGAGATGGCCGCTAAAGTCCACATCGCGTACGGTAAGCTGCGGGTCATCCGCCCGGCAGGGGGAAATAACCAGCTGCTCGGGGCGCAGCATCACCCTTCCCTTGCCGACGGCCTGCGGATTGTCAGTTAAGAGTTCGCCTATCGCGCAGCGCGCGCGGCCGCCGCGCAGCTCGGCGGGCAGCACCAGCGCATCGCCGAGAAAAAGCGCGGTCTCTTCATCAACCGGATGACTGTAGACCTCATACGGCGTACCAACCTGGGCAAAACGCCCCTGACGCATCACCGCGACCTGGCTGGCAAAGGAGAGCGCTTCATTCTGATCGTGGGTGACCAGAATCGACGCGACGCCGGCCTGCGCCAGTAAATCGGCGGTGGCTTTACGCGTGGCCGCGCGCAGTCCGGTATCGAGGGCGGAAAAAGGTTCATCCAGCAGCATCAGCGCGGGCCGCTGCGCCAGCGCGCGCGCCAGGGCCACGCGCTGCTGCTGACCGCCGGAAATTTCGTGCGGCCAGTGGTTCGCCAGCTGGCTGTCCAGCGAGACCCTCTCCATCAGCGCCGCTACCTGCTGGGATTTCTCCTGGCGACTGCCATCGAGCCCCCAGGCGATATTGTCCGCGACGTTCAGATGGGGGAACAGCGCGCCCTCCTGCGGCACGTAGCCCACCCCGCGCAGGTGGGCGGGAATAAATGTCCCCTGCGCAAACAGCGTGCGCCCCTGCATGACAATCCGCCCGCTATCCGGCGTTTCGAAACCCGCGAGGATCCGCAGCAGCGTGGTTTTACCGGAGCCGGAGGGGCCAACGATCGCCGTACGGCTGCCTGCGGCCACCGTCAGATTGAGGTTTTCGAGCACCCGCGTACCGGCAAAAGATTTTGAGATTGAGGAGAGTTCGAGCATTTACAGGCCTGCGATTTTTTTCGACTGAATATAGAGAATGCCGGTCAGCGGCAGCGAAAGCAGAATCATCAGCATCGCGTAAGGGGCGGCGGCGACATAATCAATTTCGCTGGTCAGCGCCCAGAAGCCGGTTGACAGCGTGCGGGTGCCGAGCGGCGAGAGCAGCAGCGTGGCGGTCAATTCATTGGTGATGCCGAGAAACACCAGCGCCGCCCCCGCCGCCGCGCCCGGCGCCGCCAGCCGCATGGTGACGCTCCACAGCGCCCGGCCGGGGCTGCGGCCTAAACTGCGGGCGACGTTTTCCAGCTCGACGGGGGCCTGCGCGATCCCGGCCCGCAGGTTGACCAGCGCCCGGGGCATAAACATCAGCAGCCAGGCGAGCAGCAGCGTGACCTCGGTCTGATAGATGGGACGCGCATAGTGAATGGTGACCGTCACCAGCGCCAGCGCTGTTACGATGCCGGGCAGCGAGCTGGTCATGTAGTTACACCCCTCCAGCAGACGAAAAAAACGCTGCGGATAGCGAACGCCCAGCCAGGCGATGGGAATTGCGCAGGCGGTGGTGAGGAGCGCGCCCACCGCGCCGAGCAGCAGCGTTTGCCGCAGGGAGAGCCACAGGTCGGCGCTCATCCAGTTTTCCACGCCGCCCAGCCAGAGCCAACGGCAAAGCACCATCAGCGGAACGCCCAACGCCAGCATCACCAGCGTCAGCAGCGCGAGCTGAAGAGGGATCGCCGACAGCCGGCCCAGCGGCTGCCGCTGCTGTTCGCGCGCGGCGCCCGAACCGATGCGGGCATAGCGCGCCTTCCCCCTCGACGCCCCTTCCAGCAGCAAAATGGCCAGGCAGCAAAGCGCCAGCACCCCGCCCAGCATGTTCGCCGCCGGGCCGCTGAAGGTTGACTGGAACTGGTCATAGATGGCGGTGGTAAAGGTATCGAAACGGACCATCGCGAACAGGCCGAACTCCGCCAGCAGATGCAGCGCCACCAGCAGCGCGCCGCCGCATATCGCCAGCCTGAGCTGCGGCAAAACCACGCGGAAAAAGATCCGCCACGGCGGCGTACCCAATGAGGCGGCAACATCTTCCAGCGTCGGGTCCAGCCGCCGCAGAACGGCGGCAACCGGCATATAGATAAACGGGTAATAGGCCAGCAGCGAAAGAAACACCCCGGCAGACAGGCCGTGCATTGCCGGCACCGCGCTGACCCAGGCGTAGCTTTGCACAAAGGCCGGGATCGCCAGCGGCGCAACCGCCAGCACAGACCAGAGCCGCCGCCCCGCCAGCAGCGTGCGCTCCGTCAGCCAGGCCAGGCCAACGCCCAGCGCAATGCACAGCGGTACCGTCAGCGCGATAAGCCACAGGGTGTTGCTCAACAGCTCAGCGACGCGCGGACGAAAGACCAGCGCCCGGATTGTCTCCCAGCCGGTATCGACCCCCACGGCAATAACAAAACCCGGCGGCAAGAGCGCCAGCAGAGAAAACAGAACGGCTAACGCGATCATCGGAAAAGCAGGACGCCTGCGCTCGGGCAGGCGTTGGGCTTTTTTTCCGAGCGCGAAACTCAGAGAAGACATAGCGTATTCACTTTAACGGACGATTACAGCAGGCCAGCCTGGGTCATCAAATCAACCACTTTTTTGCTGTTCAGCGAAGATGGCTCAACCTTCGGCGCCTCTAGCGCCTGCAGCGGCGTCAGCTTCGGGTTGGACGCGGCGTTGACGCCAACGGCGTATTCAAAGGCGTTATTGGTGCGCAGCTCATCCTGCCCCTGCTTGCCGGTGATCCACTTGATAAAGGCCTGAGCCTGTTGCTGATGTTTGCTGGAGGCCAGAACGCCGCCGCCGGAAATGCTGACAAAGGCGCCAGGATCCTGGTTTTTAAAGTAGTGGAGGCGGGTATTTTTGCTGTTCTCGCCGGTTTTCGCCTGATCGACAAAGCGGTAGTAATGATAGATAACGCCGCCATCAATCTGACCGGCATTCACCGCTTTCATCACCGTGCTGTTGCCCTTGTAGGCCACAAAATTGGTTTTCATCGCTTTAAGCCATGCCAGGGTGGCCTGCTCGCCTTTCAGCGCCAGCATCGCGCTGACGATGGCCTGGAAATCCGCGCCGGATGGCGAAGCGGCCCAGCGCCCTTTCCACTGCGGTTGCGCCAGATCCATCAGCGACTTCGGCAGCTGCGCTTCGCTGATTTTCGCCGGATTGTAGACGAATACGGTGCTGCGGGCGGCAATGCCTATCCAGCGGCCGTGCTCAGGGCGGTACTGCGGGGCGACCTGCTGAAGGGTCTCGGCCGCCAGAGGCGCAAATAGCTTCGCGTTATCCACCAGCACCATCGCCGGGGAGTTTTCCGTCAGAAAGACGTCCGCCGGGGACGCCGTCCCCTCCTGCACCAGCTGATTCCCCAGCTCGCTATCGCCGCCGTTACGCAGCGTCACTTTAATGCCGGTCTCTTTGGTAAAACCGTCAACCCATGACTTAACCAGGTTTTCATGCTGCGCGTTGTAGACCACAATCCCGTCGCTGCTGGCCGCCGCCAGCGCCTGCGGAGCAATAAACGCGGAAGAAGCCATCAATGCAGCGGAGCAATAAGACACCAGACGAAAACGCATACGCTAATCCTTAATAGAGGTGGGCAAAGGGTAACTGGCAGCCGGTCGGCAGGGATTAAATCACAGAGGAATGTGAATGATAATGCAAACAATTACCATCTAATGAAAAAAGAGAAATATACTGCGCGCGGGCGGCACCAGGCGGGGAAAATGCTATAAAAAAATAACCGCCGCGATGAACATTAAAATAACCTTAAGACAGCTTAATTTTATTTTACACTGCCTTCAAAATCCCACTGCGGGCGGGCTTTGGCCACTGCGTTAGCGAAAACTCCACTGCACGCTCACCACAAAGACGGCGGGAAGAATAATTCCGCTTTCCACGCCGAAATAATCGGTAAAGTTGTACTGAAATCCATGGTAAATATAGGGAGAAAAGCCTATACCGGTCGCATCTTTAAAATCCTTGTAAGAACCATGGTCGCCGCAGTGCTCAAAGGCCGAGAAGAAAAACTCGCCAACGTAGCCATAAATTCCCTTAAATACCCAGCCGTTGCCCAGCGAGGCCCAGTCGCGGCGTACCCCGAGCGCGATGCAGCGATCGTCAAAGCTGTTTTTCCTCGTTCCGGCCAGCAGGCTGTACGGAGAATCTTCGGAGAACTTGCGTTCAACGGAGGCAAACTGGTTGTCAAAACCTTCGGTGTACTGCCCGTGGTTATTCGACAGGTGGTATATCCAGGAGCCGGTATTAACCGAATAAAGGTTGATTTCATCCGCCCGTAGGGCCGTCGACGACATCAACAGCGCGGCGGCAGCCACCGCAGGCTTGATCATTTTTCTGCGCATCAACATCATCCCCTGGTTCAGGCGTCGGCCCGGCTGGATAATAAGAGTATAGAAACCGCCGATTGGCTCTGCCGGAGAAATGCGCGATTTTCTGCAAAGAGATATTTTAATGAAATTCTGGCGGGTTAATTTTAGTAATACAGCGTATTTATTCCGGTCTTCATTGTCTGATGAACAAGAATAAAATGGGGTATTTAATTAATTTTCAGGACAGTAGTTGATCGTTAATAATAAAATACCTGGCGTCTGACCAGGTATTTATGAGGTGGATTTAGCGCTGACAAATTTTTATCAACAGTTCCGCCATCCAGCGGTGGCTTCTCTCCTGGCCCGCCGTTTCATGCCACGAGAGATAGCAGGTGCGGCTGTCCATTTCTAAAGGCAGCGGCAGCAGCTGCAGCCCAAACTGCTCTTCAAACTCTTGCGCCAGCCACTCCGGCGCGATAGCCACCATATTGGTTTGCGACACAACGCTCAACACGCTGACCATCGCGTTACCATGAAAAGCGACGCACGCCTGCTGCTCTTCAGAACTGTACCAGGGGGAGCTGAAGGAGGCGTAGCGATCCAGCGCGACGGTAGCGTGCTGCTCGCGATAAATATCCTCCTCACTCAGCGGCGATGCGATACGCGGATGGTTGCGCCTGGCGACCAGTACCATTTTGTCGTTGAACAGCGGGATGCTGGTAAACTCCGGATGATTGAATTTGTTGTAGTCGAGAACAAATTCCACCTCCTGATAGCGCAGCTGATTTGTCACCTGCTGACTTAGCGAAGATTTAAAGGACAGACTGACCCTGGGAGCAATCTCGCTGATTTTGTTAAAAATAAGCGGCGTCAGGTAGTTATCCAGCGGGCTACAGACGCAAAGGGTGTAGAGACGTTCGCAGTCCAGCGGGTCGAAAAGCGTGTCCGGCAGCTCATTTTGCACCAGCGACAGCGCGCGTCGAACCGAGCTAAAGAGTTGAAAGGCGCGCTCTGTCGGTTTAATGCCGCGGCCGTTACGGACAAACAGTTCATCTTTAAACAGCACCTTCAGGCGAGAGACCGCGCTGCTGACCGCAGGCTGAGACATACCCAGCGTTTGCGCCGCTTTGGTTAGGCTTTGTTCCTGCATGACGGTATCAAAAATAGTCAGCAGGTTGAGGTCGACTTTGCGCAATACCGGCTGCAGGACTTTCGGTTCAGAGGTTGGTTTAGATGTTGTATTTTCACTCATGTAGGGAACTCCACCAGCACATTAATCAGCGATTCTGCTGCGTAACACTGAGACCTTTCGCCAAAGGAAAAAAATAGGCAGATAAATCACCATCGGCCCCAGCAGCCATGTGTTATCGGTTTCCAGCAGCACGCTCAAATGTATGAAACTTATTATCAAAATGGTAAACAGCAGAAGAATATGAAACGTATTATGTTTTCTGGAGAAAACGGCATAGCGGTAAAGCATTCATTTTTCCTTCGTTCACTCCTTGAACAGCGGAGAATACCATATAAAAAGTGATGAAATTTCTGAAAAATACGCGACTTAATCCTAATAAGTAAATTCTCATTAAAATTTTTCGCCTGGGCTTAGCTAAATCGCGAATCAGGCAGAACGCCGATATTCCTTTGCCGCTACAGGGAGTCTAAAACCGGGTAATAACTTTCCATGACGCATAGGGGCTAAAGAATAGAAATTATTTCACAGAAAATAGTCACGTATATGCAGCAATAGCCGGAAGGAGGCGAAGGCGGTGGGCGAAATAAAATTGTGCGGAAGCGGGAAGCGCTCTGTTAACGCGCTAAGTCGATATTGGGCCGCCATCGAGGCCTCGAACCCCGTTCCCTACAACGTATGTCGTTCGCTCTTCCAGATGAGCTAATGGCGGTCAGGCGCTAATCAGTAAAGTTCAGCAGTGGCGTGCCGATACCAATTAGCGACGCGAATACTAGCCAGTCGGTTGGACGGAGTAAATAATATAAATGTACGAAATATCTGAATCGTCCCTCTCAGCGCCGGCCGATACGGGTCAAGGTTGAGGATGCAGACAAAACCTTACACGCCAGCCCCTTGTACATTGATAAGGATTGTTTATGATCCTCGGGTTCTGAAATGTCCTGGTACCCTATGCGCAACCGTCGGCTCCCTGGTAAATGGTTTTTGATACTGACCTGCTTCGTCATGGCATTCTGCCTTGTTCAGCGGGCGGCCTATCTGCACCATTTTTTGGCGGACGCCAGCGCCCAGGCGCAGGAGAGCGTTCTCAGCGCACAGGCCCAGCAGCCCTCTTCAGAGGAGGCTGAGCAAGGGCCTTCGCCCTGCCAGCTGAGCGCCAAATCCTTGCTCTGCACGCAGCCGCTTTTCTTCGATGGCGCATTGCCGGCCGTTCTTTTATTCCTTACCCTGCTTCAGCTGCTCGCCGCGGGCCGTCCGGTGGTTTTGCGGGACGATCCCGTTCGTCCGCCCACGCTGCGAATACATCTCAAAAACTGCGTTTTCCGTGAGTGAAAAAATCGTTCTTAGACGATTAGTTTTTTAATTCACGGAGAAAAAAATGCTGAATATCTTCAGGGGCTTCGTCTTCCTGTTACTGACCTGCGCGGGCGTTGCCCACGGGGCGGACACAGGATGGCTGACATCCCCGCAACACGACCACGCCCGGATCCGCTTCCAGGCGGAAAAAGGCAAAGATCGGATCGACGGACTGCTCTCTATTGAGCTGGCTTCCGGCTGGAAAACCTACTGGCGCTCGCCGGGTGAAGGCGGCGTCGCCCCGCAAATAATCTGGAACAACGGCGAACGGGCGCGGTGGTACTGGCCTGCCCCGTCAAGATTCAAGATTTCCGGCCTGACGACCCAGGGCTACCACGACCGGGTGGCGATCCCGATGACGATCGCCGCCGCCCCCGGCGACGTGCTGGAAGGCATGCTTACGCTGTCGACCTGCAGCAACGTCTGTCTGCTGACCGACTACCGGCTGCATCTCGATTTCAATCAGCCCGCGGACGGCGAGTTTCGGAACGCCTTTGCCCGGGCCATGCGCGCTGTCCCGGCGGATAACGGAGTGACGAACGATCTCGCCGCGCATCTGGTCGGTAGCCAGCTGGTCATCACCGCGACCACGACCGGCGAATGGAAAAATCCCGGGGTCTATTTTGACCCTATGGACGGGGGGATTGTGGCCGGCGATCCGGAGATTCGCGCCGAGGGCGACCGCCTCAAGGTGACGGTGCCGGTCACCGATGAATGGGGAGAAATACCCGCCACGCTGGCGGGAAAAGCACTGTCGTTGGTGCTGACAAATGGCGAAAAAGCGCAGCAGATAAACCTTACGACTGGCGCCGATCTCGCGCCAACGGCGACGGTTAGTCTCGGGAAAATAGTGCTTTTCGCGCTGCTCGGCGGCGTCATCCTCAACCTGATGCCCTGCGTGTTGCCGGTGATGGGCATGAAGCTCAGTGCGGTGCTGCAGGCCGGGGCCGATCGGGGCAGGGTCCGGCTGCGCTTTCTGGCCACCAGCGCGGGCATCCTGACCTCGTTTGCCCTGCTGGCGCTGATGGTGACGATACTCAAGCTCACCGGCGCCTCGCTGGGCTGGGGGATCCAGTTCCAGAATCCCTGGTTTATCGGCGTAATGGTTGCCGTTACCTTTCTCTTCGCGCTGAATCTGTTCGGGATAGTCGAGATGCTGCTTCCCTCGGCAGCCGTTAGCCGGATGGCGACCGCCGGCGGCGCCGGGATAGCGGGGAGTTTCTGCGAGGGCGTTTTTGCCACTCTGCTGGCAACGCCCTGCTCGGCCCCCTTCCTGGGCACGGCGGTCGCTTTCGCGCTTGCCGCCCCGTTTCATGAGCTGTGGCTGATTTTCATGGTGCTCGGACTGGGCATGGCTGCGCCGTGGCTGTTCGTCGCCCTGTTCCCGCAAACCGCCGCCCTGCTCCCCCGCCCTGGCCGCTGGATGAACAGCCTGAAAATGGCGCTTGGCGTCATGATGCTGGCTTCCAGCTTCTGGCTGACGACGCTGCTCGGCGTTCACCTCGGCGAGACCTCCAGCGTCGTGATGACGTTGACTCTCACCGTGGCGGCCCTGATCGCCTTGTTAGTCGCCCATCAGCGAACGACTCCCGCCTTCTGGCTGGTGGTTATCGCCCTGGCGGCGTATGGCGGTTTTCAGGTTCGCGGTCTGCTGACGCAGGGTTCCACCGTCTCATTGCCGCAGGCTAACGCTCAGCAAATTCGCTGGCAGCCCCTTAGCGAGGAGGCCATCCGCAGCGCGCGGGCTGAAGGCAAACGGGTGTTTATCGATATCTCCGCCGACTGGTGCGTAACGTGCAAAGTGAATGAACTCCGGGTGTTAAATCAGCCCGCCATCATCCGCGCGCTGGCTCAGCCCGATGTCGTGGCGCTGCGCGGCGACTGGAGCAAGCCTTCTGAGCCGATCGCCCGTTTCCTGCAGAGCCGCAATCGCTACGCCATTCCCTTCAACCAGGTCTACGGTCCGGGCCAGCCGCAGGGAGAAATGCTGCCGCCGCTGCTCGATAAACAAACCGTCCTCAAGGCTCTCAATCGTGCCAAAGGTTAAATTAACGATGAAAAAAACGCTGCTCACCCTCGCTCTCCTCCCGGCATCTTTGACGGCTGCGGCGTCTTCGCCGCTTACGCCGGCGCAGGAGGCCCGCGTGCAGGAACTGGTTCAGGAGACGCTAATCGGCCATCCTGAAATTTTGATCGCCGCGGCCGAAAAACTCGATCGGCAGAATGCCCAGGCCGGACAGGAATCGCTAAAGCAGGTACTGTCGCAGGACGGCGAGTTTATCTTTCACGACCCCAACTCACCGCGAATCGGCGCGCAAAATCCGAAGCTGACGCTGGTCGTCTTTACCGATCATAACTGCCCGTATTGTAAAAAGTTTGACCCCTATCTGGAGAAGATTGTGGAAAAATACCCGGACGTTGCGGTGACCTTTAAGTTTCTGCCCTGGCGCTCCGAAAGCTCAATGACCGCGGCCAGGGACGCGCTCACCCTGTGGCGCACGCATCCTGAACAGTTTGTTAAATTTAACCCTATCCTGATGGCGAAAAAGGGGTATCACGACAGTGTCAGCATTGAGCAGGCAAAAAAGAAGGCGGGGGTCATGGCGGCTCAGCCGGATGCGCAAAGTCTGGAGACGATTAAGCGCAGCTTTGCTATCGCCGAAAAGCTTGGCATTCAGGGAACGCCGGCCACGCTTATCGGCGATGAGATGCTCTCAGGCTGGATCCCCTGGGAGCAATTTGATGCCACAATCGGCGACGCGCTGAAAAAACAGTAACCCACGTCAGGGGGAGCGATCCCCCTGCATTGCGAGGCGATATGATGAAATACTTTTTACTGCTGGCGGCCTGGATGATGCCGGGCCTGGCGCTTGCCGAGGGGGCTATCCCCCAGATAGTTAAAAATTTTGGTGAACAGCAAGGGATCAAAATTATTAAGGAGATAGATTCCCCCGGCGGCGTGAAAGGCTGGGTCGGTCAGTATCAGGATATGGGCGTTACCCTGTTTTTGACGCCGGACGGGAAGCACGTTATTTCCGGGTATCTTTACGATGATAAAGGGCAAAACCTCAGCGAGGGGTACTTCAAAGAAGCGATCTATACCCCGTTAGGCCGCGAAATGTGGAAGAAGCTGAACGATGCCCGGCCGCTCAAGGAAGGCGCTGATTCCGCTGCCAGAAAAGTGATTGTCTTCGCCGATCCGTTCTGCCCCTACTGCAAGTCGTTCTGGTCAGCGGCGCAGCCGTGGGTAAAAGCCGGTAAGGTCCAGCTGAATACCCTGCTGGTTGCCTTTCTCAACCCGAAAAGCGGCCAATACGCCACGGCAATCCTGAATGCCAAAGATCCGGTAGCCGCCTGGCAAGAGTATGAACTCTCCGGCGGCAAAAAACTCCCGCGCTTTGACGGCGTGACGCCGCGCGAAACCTTTAATCTTCTTCAGCATAACCAAAAGCTGATGGATGATTTGGGCGCCAGCGCGACGCCGGCTATCTATTACATGAATGAACAGAACGAGCTCCAGCAGGTGATCGGCATGCCCGATAAGAAGCAGCTGGTGGAGATGTTCGGGCCTGAGCCCTGATGCAGAGCGGGCGTCCCTCGGGGCGCCTTGCTAACCCAGGACTGACTGCGTATTTTTACTCTTACGCTGCCCGTCCGGGCATTCAACGCTTGAATGAATGAGGAATAATGGAACGCTTATTTGTCTACGGCACGCTGCGTCCGGGCCACTCGAATGCCCATATTATGGACAACATTGGCGGTGAGTGGCAGCCCGGCTATGTGAAGGGGCTGTTTTATGAACGCGGCTGGGGAGCGGCGGCGGATTTTCCGGGGATCGTGCTCGACAACAACGGGCCTCGGGTCGACGGCTATCTGTTCCTGTCCGCGAATCTTAGCGTCCACTGGCCGATGCTGGATGCGTTTGAAGAGGGCTACGATCGCGTTGCCGTGGACGTTACCACCGAAGACGGCCAGCGCGTGACCGCCTGGATCTATCAGCTACAGCCGAAGGTCGCAGCGTAAAACCCTTTCGCCCCGCGCGTGCGGGGCGTCGCTCAGCGCGGGTTTAAGCGTCGCGCCAGCCCATTGCCGGCGCAACGTGCTTCAGTATGGACTCAATCACGTGGGCGTTATACTCCACGCCCAGCTGGTTCGGCACCGTCAGCAACAGCGTATCCGCTTCGGCAATCGCCTCGTCCTGCTTCAGCTGTTCGACCAGCTTGTCCGGCTCCGCGGCGTAGCTGCGGCCAAAAATGGCGCGAGTCTTCTCGTCGAGGAAACCTATCGAATCGCTCTCGTCACGGCCTGAACCGAAATACATCCGGTCACGATCGTTCATCAGCGCGAAAATGCTGCGGCTGACCGAAACCCGCGGCGTGCGCGTATGGCCCGCTTCTGCCCAGGCCTCGCGGTAGGCGCGGATCTGTTTCGCCTGCTGAATATGGAACGGTTCGCCGGTTTCATCGTCTTTCAGCGTCGAACTTTGCAGATTCATCCCCAGCTTTGCCGCCCACCTTGCCGTCGCATTCGAACCGGCGCCCCACCAGATTCGCTCGCGCAGCCCTGCAGAATAAGGCTCAAGCCGCAGCAGGCCCGGCGGATTGGGGAACATGGGCTGCGGGTTAGGTTTCGCAAACCCCTCTCCGCGCAGCGCGTCCAGCAACACTTCGGTATGGCGGCGCGCCATGTCGGACTCGTTTTCGCCTTCTCCGGGAACATAGCCAAAATAGCGCCAGCCGTCGATCACCTGCTCCGGCGAGCCGCGGCTGATACCCAGCTGTAAACGGCCGCCGGAAATTAAATCCGCCGCGCCCGCATCCTCGGCCATATACAGCGGGTTTTCGTAGCGCATATCGATAACGCCGGTGCCGATTTCAATACGTTTGGTTTTCGCCCCGACCGCAGCCAGCAGGGGAAACGGCGAACTGAGCTGGCGGGCGAAATGGTGCACCCTGAAATAGGCGCCATCCGCGCCCAGTTCTTCGGCGGCAACGGCCAGATCGATGGATTGCAGCAGCGCGTCAGCGGCCGAGCGCGTCCCGGACTGCGGCGACGGCGTCCAGTGACCAAATGACAAAAAGCCAATCTTTTTCATGACGTGGGTATCCTGGTTGGCGGGGAGGTCGTCGGCAGGTGGCGCATAATGAAACGTGTCTGCCGCGTTATGCCTCTACTCTACGCATAACCAGGTGAGAATAAATATCGTTTGTTTAACCGAATGCTTCAAATAAATTGATTGAGTCTGCGCGACGCCACAGACCGCGGCCCGGGCGATAAACACGGGTTCACAGGCCGAATATCGCCTCAATTTCAATTTTGAGATCCGCAGAAAACAGGCGGCTGACTTCAACGAGCGAGCTGGCGGGTAAGCAATCGCCGTAGTTCCGGTAAAGCACTTTGCGCAGCTCGTCGAGCTCATCAAAAGAAGTGATAAAGATCGTGACTTTGATAAGAGACGAAAAATCGATGCCTTCGGCCTGGGCAACGGTTCGTATCTGGGTAAAAATCTCCTCCGCCTGGGCGGCAATACCGTCGTGCTGCGCTCGGGTACCGAACGCGGTGAGTCCAGAAATATAAAGCGTGTTTCCGTGCTTAACCGAATGAACGTAGGGCGCCTTGACCTCGCCCAGTTCAGGGTAATTTTTTCGTACTATCTGACTCATACCGATATCCTTATTTTACAAGAAACTGACTTGCCTCACTCGTTCGGCGGTCTTGTCGTCATTCATTAGCCAGTCGCTAAACAGCCGCTGGCTAATGGCCCGCGCTTTTCATTGCATCCTGCCTGCCCGGATTGCACGGCTCTTTTGTACCCGGAAGATAAAATTTTCCGGACGAGTCAGGCTGCGTTCCGCCGGGGCAACCATCGCGCCCAGACGCGGTCGCGCTGCCATCAGAGCCATTGCCCCCATCCGAGTTATCCCCATTCCCACCGTCGCCGCCATTACCGCCGTTAGCGGCATAGGCTGAGCATGCGCACAGCATGAAGAAACACACCAAAAAGCGTCTGACCATCACCATCCCCTGTCATCGGATTTAAACACTGACTAAAAACAGGTGAATTGTACTCGCTTCCAGAATCCGTTGAACGCATTTCTGCCGCATCGCCGGATAAGAAAAACCGTACGCGACGCGACGATCGTTGTGCTCAGGGACAGGGCATGGAATAAGGCAGGAATAATCCAGGGGCAGGCCGTCGCGATATCGCCAGCACGGCTTTCGCTATCGCGGCCGTAACGCTATAAATCGTTATTTATCGCACAGGGTGACGTGGGTGGCAGCAGGGCCCTTGTCATCTCTATGGAGTATGGCATATTCAACTTTCTGGCCTTCAAACAGGGTATTAAAATTATCACCACGAAGCGCCGAGCAATGGACCGAGATATCTTTACTGCCATCGAGAGGTGAAATGAAACCAAATCCCTTTGACTCATTATACCACTTGACCAGACCTTTAATTCTTGAGGACATACTGACTCCAGTTGCACATCAGGTAATTGACAGAAAACGTGTCGGATTAAACGTATGGACTCAAAAGAAAGGGGGTATCAGCGATAGCGCCTGGTAATGAGAACGGGCCGGTAAAATTTTTAAGCTCATGCGTTTTTTCGGATTAATAATTTCATTAATGCATAAATACCATTAATAAGCAAATGAAATTTTAGCCGTCCAGATGCCCCGCTGGGGATAAAATAATGAGAAATGGCCTTAAATTTATTGCGCTGCGACTCATGATATAGCTTCACCGCCGCGTGAGCCTGTTCGGAAAAATAAAAGAACATCCCTCCAGATTTATCCACGTCACCATAGCCAAAAACTTGGCTAACCCAATGAAATAATGGATTTTATTATCATTAAACCATCAACAAGGCGCTGGCGAATCACTCCCCCCTCTTTCCGTATTACTCTCCGTCCCGGCAATATCAATTGAAATAAGTCTTGCTATCCGCGGTGAAGTATGTGACTAATGATTGGTCGGTTAAGTACACAGACATAATAAAGCGGTTTAGTAAAGCAGTCCTCATCTCAAGTGTTATCCGTTGATAATTCTTCCTTTTGAGTCTCCTTATCGTTATTAATTAGATTCTGTGCGAAACCTTTTTTCGCCGTAAGGCTCAGATATGTTGAGGTATTATCAATGTCTAATAAAATGACTGGTTTAGTAAAATGGTTTAATGAGTCGAAAGGCTTTGGTTTCATCACCCCGGACAACGGTAGCAAAGATGTGTTTGTACATTTTTCTGCTATCCAGAGCGGCGGTTTTAAGACCCTGAACGAAGGCCAGAAAGTCGAATTCACCATTGAAGATGGCCAGAAAGGCCCTTCAGCGGGTAACGTCTACGCCATCTAAGCTGCGCTTTATTCACTGGCGGTAGATTTCAGCTTCGCTGCTGATGATGGACTCACGCCAGTTCAAAAACCCTGACATCATGTCGGGGTTTTTTCGTTATATCACGAGCCGCCAGGTAATAAAAAACAAGGCTGGCCTCAGAGTATTCCGTGCTGAATCAAAAAGCCCCACCACGGAATGCCGACAACCATATGCAGCAGAAACGTTAATAAAGCGATTATGGTCCCGGTTAACCACCAGGATTTAATATCGTTATAACCGGCGGCAAAGATAATCGGCCCGGCGGCACCGCCATAGTGCGTGATACAGCCCCCGTAAGAGTTAGAAAACAGGATCGCAAGCGCCAGCAGCGCAGGCGCCGTACCGGTAACCAGTCCGACGGTAGCGAAGACGGGAACCATAGCCGCGACGTATGCACCGCCGGAGGCGAATAAATAGCGCACGATGATGCTTAAAAAAACAATAATCACAATGGTCGTGTTACCGGCGCCGAGGAAATCCAGATGCGCGGACATAAAGGCGGCAAGCCATTTAAAAAATCCCTCTTTGCTTAAGGTCGCACTCAGTCCAATAATGCCGCCGTACCAGATTAACGTATTCCAGCCGCCCTTATTTTGCAGCACATCATTCCAGCAAATAACATTCGCGAGCAAAGCGCCAGCCATGGCAATCACCGCAACGGAGGATTCATTCAGCCCCAGATAATGAGAAAATATCCAGCCTGAGAGCGCGGAGATAAATACGACGATCAGTCCTTTCTCTTTCGAACTGATGGCACCCAGCTCATTCAGGCCCGCAGTGGCTATTTTTATATTGTCTATTTCTTTTAATTGCGGGCGCACTATTTTGTAGGTGATATAAGGAATAACGGTTAACATCAATAGCCCAAGCGGTACCCCCGCCAGAGCCCATCCCACCCAGCTTATGCGAATATGAAAAATATCGGAAATTAACTGTAACGCTAAAGCATTTCCGGCAAACGCGGTCAAAAACATATAGCTGGTGGTTTTAGTCACCATATAGATATTCACCATCAGATAACGTCCGGCCTGACGCGGACTCTCTTTTGGCGTTGAACCTAACACCAGGGCAATGCTATTGATAATCGGGAATACGACGCCGCCGGCGCGTGCGGTGTTAGAAGGCGTCGCCGGTGACAGCATTAAATCCAACAGCGCCGTGACGTACCCTAGCCGTAGGGTTGTCCCACCAAATTTTAAAATAAACCAGTACGCCAGACGTTTCCCTAATCCGGTAGTGACAAAAGCGGCGCTCAAAGTAAACGCGCTAAATACCAACCATGTCGTTCCCGAGGAAAAACCGCTCAGTACATCCATTGACTTGACGGGAGAGTCATCAAATCTTGCCACCGTTAAGCATGACAAGCCTACCGCCGACATCATAATCACGGGCTCAGGATAAGGCTTACTCACCAGCCCTATAATGGACGCCAGGTAGATGCCGGCCAGTATCCAGGCTTCTTTCGTTAATCCCTCGGGGGGTGGAATTATTATTGCTAATATAATAATAAAAATAAGCACCGCTATTTTTATTAGCTTTGACTTCAACATGCTGCACCTCGGCTACAATCCGTGTCGTTAAAAGCAGAAGCCTCTTTCTTCTGAAGCTTCTGCTGAATAAGTGAGCTATTCACCGTTATTGCTTAATGCAGTAAAGAATTAGCCAGCGAATGTTTTAATAATATTTTTTTCATCATTCGTTGACTGATACTCTGGCAACCGATCGAAGTTCAGGTAACGATAAATATCGTCCCTTGTTGCTTTGATTTTATCCATGTGCCAGAAATATTGTTCAACGGTCGGCATTTTCCCTATCATCGCCGTCACGGCGCTCAGCTCTGCCGACGCTAAAAAAACGTTCGCATCGGTGCCCAGACGATTCGGAAAGTTACGAGTCGATGTTGAAACAACGGAACTGCCCTGACGTACCCGCGCCTGGTTCCCCATACACAGCGAACAGCCGGCGGGTTCGATTCTGGCGCCCGTTTTTATAAACTGATTAAAGTAGCCTTCACTGGCAAGCTGACGCGCATCCATTTTCGTCGGCGGAGCCAGCCACAGCCGTACGGGTATCTCGCGGGCATCGGCAATAATTTTACCGGCGGCGCGGAAATGGCCAATATTCGTCATGCAGGAGCCAATAAAGACTTCATCTATCGGCGTACGCGCGACTTCCGACAGCAGCCGGGCGTCATCCGGATCGTTCGGCGCACAGACGATAGGTTCGGTAATTTCCGTGAGATCGATCTCAATCACCGCGGCATATTCGGCGTTCTCATCGGCCACCAGCAGCGACGGATTCGCCAGCCACGCCTCAATTTCCGCAATTCGCCGCGCCAGCGTGTCGGCATTTTCATAACCCTGATTAATCATCCAGCGTAGCAATGTGGCATTGGAGCGCAGGTATTCCGCCACGTTATCTTCTTCCAGACGCAGCACGCACGCCGCTGCGGAGCGTTCGGCCGAGGCGTCGGCCAGTTCAAAGGCCTGCTCCGCTTTCAGCATCCCGAGCCCTTCGATTTCCAGGATACGACCGGAGAAGATATTGATCTTATTTTTTTTCTCCACCGTCAGTAATCCCTGCTTACGGGCATAGAGCGGAATGGCGTGAACCAGATCGCGCAGGGTTATCCCCGGCTGCATCTCTCCCGTAAAACGGACCAGTACGGACTCCGGCATATCCAGCGGCATAATGCCCGTTGCCGCAGCAAAGGCCACCAGCCCGGAGCCCCCGGGGAAAGAGATGCCAAGCGGGAAACGGGTGTGCGAATCCGCCCCGGTCCCTACAGTATCAGGAATTAGCATACGGTTAAGCCAGGAGTGGATAATGCCATCACCCGGCTTCAGCGCCACGCCGTTCCGGCGGCTGATAAATTCAGGCAGCGTTTCATGCAGCTTCACATCAACCGGCTTGGGATAGGCCGAGGTATGGCAGAAAGACTGCATAACCAAATCAGCGGAAAAACTCAGGCAGGCCAGATCGGTAAGCTCATCGCGCGTCATTCCTCCGGTGGTATCCTGCGAACCGACGGTGGTGACTCGCGGCTCGCAGTACTGTCCTGGTCGGATTCCGGCAACGCCGCAGGCTCTCCCCACTATTTTCTGCGCCAGCGTAAAGCCGGCGGCGGAGGGTGCCGGCGCCTTCGGCCTGCGGAAAACGTCGGAGGGCGCAAGGTTCAGTGATTGCCGCGCTCTGGCCGTCAGGCTGCGGCCAATAATCAGCGGAATGCGCCCTCCGGCGCGCACTTCATCCAGCAGAACGTCCGTTTTCAGGGAAAATGAGGTAACAGGACGCTGGCTGTGGGTTTCGCAAATCTCCCCGCGATACGGATAGAGATCAATCAGCATTCCCGTGGATAGCGCGGAAACATCCATTTCAAGGGGCAGCGCGCCGGAATCTTCCAGGGTATTAAAAAAGATGGGCGCAATATTGCCGCCAAAAACAAAGCCGCCGTTTCGTTTATTCGGCACCCATGGAATATCGTTGCCAAGGTGCCATAAAATAGAGTTAGTAGCCGATTTTCGCGAAGAGCCGGTGCCGACGACATCGCCGACGTAGACCAGCGGGTAGCCCTCTTTCTTTAACTGCTCTAGCTGTCGTATCGGCCCGCGGCTTCCCGGTTCATCCGGGCTGACGCCGTCGCGCGGATGACACAACATGGACAAGGCATGCAGAGGAATATCCGGACGTGACCATGCCTCGGGCGCAGGGGACAAATCATCAGTATTGGTTTCCCCCGTCACTTTAAATACTTTCAGCGTGATCTTCTCCGGCAGCGCCGGGCGACGTAAAAACCATTCGGCGTCGGCCCATGACTGAATCACTTTTTGCGCCCAGGCATTTCCTTGTTTCGCCTTTTCTTCCACATCCTTAAATTTTTCAAAAATAAGCAGCGTGGCGCTTAATTGTTCCGCTGCGCTGCTGGCCCAGCGGGGATCGTCCAGTAAGTGAATGAGCGGTTGAACATTATAACCGCCCTGCATGGTGCCCAGCAGTTCAATAGCCTGCTGAGGCGCAATAATACTCGCCGGGTTTTCTTCTTTGATCTGCTGATAAAGAAAATCGGCTTTAATCTTCGCCGCCGGATCGACGCCCGGCGGCACGCGATGCGCTAACAGCTGTACAAGGGCATGTTTATCATCGCAGGTCTTGCTGGTCAGTAATGTAATTAATTCTTGCGTTTGCTCAGCGGTTAACGGCTTCGGTGGAATATTTTTTTCAGCACGTTCGTCCACATGCTTATTATAAGCTTCTAACATATGCTCTCCGTTTCAGATGTTATTTATCTGAAGGTTGTTTATGTAATAGCGATATTCGGTTGGTAAAATTAAGTTTTAATAAATTGCGGTAAGCCTTCACAAAATTCTGCTAACTGCTCCAGACCATAATTCCACTCCCCGAATCCGGACTCAGCATTAATATGCCCGGCGTCACCCAGATCGATTAACCGCCCTCCCCAGCATTGCGCCCAGTACTGCGCTCGCTTAAAGGTCATTAACGGATCGTTTCGGCTGGCAAACAGGAGGCTGGGCACCCGCAGCATCTCGGGAATTACCGCCTCGTCCAGTTCGAAGAGCGATGGCTCCGCAGGCGCAACCATGACGATACCCGCGATGTTCACCTTTTGCGTCTGAATGAGGCGACATGCGGCGAGCGCCCCAAAGCTGTGGCCGACCAGCACGGCCGGCCGCTGACAGATAGCCAGCTCCCGACGGATAGCGGATACCCAGGCATCGATATCCGGCTCCAGCCAGTTCCGCTGGCTTATCCGCTTCCAAAAAGGAAAACGACGACTCCAACAGCTTTGCCAGTGATGCTCATCGCTGTCTCGCAGGCCCGGTACCAGAATAATCGTCAACTTCTCGCTGAGCTGTTCCAGACGTTGGGTAGTCATAAAGCCTTCCTCTCCACGTTCAGTACCGCCCGTCAGGCCGGGTAATGGGAAAGTACCCAGCCAACGGCAAGGAGATCCGCGCTGCCGCCAGGGCTAATATTTCTGTCAATCAACGCCTTATCCATGTGTCTCAGCGCTTTTCTGAGCTTTTCACCCGCCAGGTGTTCTATCTTCAGAACGCGTTGCGCATAGCGCTGCACATACTGCAGGCCACTCAGCCCGCCCCGGGACACCACATTGGTATCGGGGTTGAAGGCCATCAGGGCCAGCAGCATCCTGAGCAGCGCATCCTGCTCAGATAACCCCTCCCGCCGCGCTTTCTGCCACTGCGGCAGCCCGAACTGCCTGACGGTATAAAAGCCGTTCTCAGCCTCACCCCGCGCGCCGCTAAGCCCAAAGCGCTGAAAAATATGCTCGCCTTTGGTTTTCGCGAGGCCCTTTCTTTTCAGTTCCTGGCTAACCAGGCCCGCGCACATCGCGCGGGTTTCCTCGCACAGATTGCGCTGGCTAAGCATCTGGTTGCGCTTAACAAGGCGCCCAGCGGCGGCGCACAGCAGGCCGAGGGAAAAAATGCCGCCTTTGTGGGTGTTTACTCCCCCCGTGGCGTTAAACATCGCCTGTTCGCAGGCCAGTCCTGTGGGCCTTATCGCCAATAGCGTCTGCGGGGCAGGCAAATCCGCCGTCGCCTTTCCCTGCGCAAAAAAGCGCGGAAACCAGGGCGAGACGGCGCGAATACTGGCCATAAACAGGGCGATGTTCATATCACGATGCGCGCCATTGTTCTCGCCATCAACCAGCCCGGGCTTTGGCGTTAATCTCACTTCCCGATACATCGCCTCGGCAGCCAGCCAGGCAATGCTTTCACGTTGCTCAGCCCGTTCAACGTTCACCGCGAAAGTAGTCATAGGCTAAATCCTCAATCACTTGCGCAAGTTCATTCTGAGAATGGCGGCGCATACGGGAACAGACGTGGGCAGCCTCATTGCAAATGAAGCATCTGCGCATCGGCTGTCGGATCGCGCTGCGCTTAATTAATCCGGATGTGGGACAAAAGACATCGATATCCCACAGACGCCCGAGAGGATGATGATCTTCAAGATGCGCCGTCACGTGCTTAATCATCCAGGCAGGCGCCGCTACGGACCAGAACGCTTCGGGCCCGGTAGGCTGAAAACGAACGTCGTGTCTGGAAACGCCCCAGCGATGTTTCAGCAACAGCTGGCTCAACGCGTCCGTCGCCTCCGCCATAACCTGCCGGGCAAGCGGCGTATCTTTTACCTCTCCGGGCCAGACAAGCGTGGTGGATACCATCGGTTGTTCGAAGCGGCGCAGCCACGCCTGTTGTACACTCGCGCGCGCTTCTCTGGCTCTGAGGACCTCCTCAAGGGTGAGAGTGGCGCAGGAAGCGTTTGTCGTTTCGTCGATCATTCTTTCACCTGCCTTACAACGTCAATGACGCTGCCATCGCGATAACGCACGACGCCGACAATGCGCGAGGTAAACTCAATCGGTTTCGGTTCGCCAGAAATCACCAGCGATGTCTGATAAAGCGCCTCGATATCAACAACCGGCAAACCGGCCGCCGTCAGCCTCTCTTTGACTTCCGGGCGGGCAGGATTCACGGCAATGCCGTGGTCGGTGACGAGCACGTCAATGCTCTCTCCCGGCGTTACGCGGGTCGTGACGCGCCTGACGACGGTGGGAATGCGGCTGCGGATCAGGGGCGCGACCACGATAGTTAAATTTGCCGCCGCAGCGACATCGCAATGTCCGCCCGATGCGCCGCGCATCACACCGTCGGAGCCGGTCAGAACGTTGACGTTAAAATCCGTATCAATTTCCAGCGCGCTTAAGATGACGATATCCACGCGGTCGCAGCAGGCGGCTTTCGCCGCCGGGTTGGCGTAAACGCTGGTCGAAATTTCAACGTGGTGCGGATTTTTCGCCAGCGACTCTCCCGCCGCGCCATCAAAACTTTGTGTATCCAGCAGCTTAGTAATCAGCCCCTTTTCATGCAGATCGACAATGCTGCCGGTAATGCCGCCTAAGGCAAAGCTGGCGACGATATTGTGTTTCCTCATGCGGGATTCCAGGAATCGCGTACAGGCGGTGGACGCCGCGCCCGATCCCGTTTGCAGGGAAAAGCCATCGCGAAAATAACCGGAATGCTCAATGACGTCCGCAGCAGACCGCGCGATCATCAGCTCTCGCGGATTGCTGGTCACGCGCGCGGCGCCAACGCTGATTTTCGCCGGGTCGCCTACGCTGTCGATTTTGACAATATAATCAACCTGATCCTGAATAATGCTGGCCGGCATGTACGGAAACGGTTCAATGCTTTCCGTCAGCAAAACCACCTTTCGGGCATATTTTGCATCGACCATCGCGTAGCCAAGTGAGCCGCACCGGGATTTACCGCCGCTGCCGCTGGCATTGCCATATTCATCGCAGCAGGAGACCGCCAGGAATGCGACATCAATATTAATTTCACCCTTCTCAATCAGATTGACCCTGCCGCCGTGCGAGTGGATCTGTACCGGCTCCTCCATCAGACCGTGTGAAATCGCATCCGCTAATTCACCGCGCATCCCGGAGGTATAGATTTTGCTAATAACGCCGTGTTTAATATGCTCGATCAGCGGCGTGTTGCAGGTCATCAGGGAACTTGACGCCAGCGTCAGCCCTCGCAGGCCTTTTTCCGCCAGCCTGGCCATAACGTAGTTAATCACTTGATCACCCTCGCGGAAGGCGTGATGAAATGAAACGGTCATCCCATCGCGTAAATCGCAGCGCGATAAAACTTCATCCAGCGTGTCGAAAAGTTTGCGCTGATATTTTTGCCGGGTATCCGCGAGATAGGGCGTATGGGTATTTGCGCCGGAAAATACCTCATATTGGTGCTGGGCGCCGGATATATTATGAAGGGCTTCGGTTAATTGATTCATAGTTAAATCCTGTTGCTGGTGACTGAATGGAGATTATTGACGGATGCCGGAGGCATTTTTGCGTTCAATAACCACCCGGGCATGGTTGATGATCGGCGCGTCAATCATTTTGCCGTTCAGTGAAATCACCCCAAGTCCGCTACGCTCCCCTTCTTCGGCCGCGGCAATTACACGCTCGGCGTAATCAACCTCTTCCTGAGTGGGGGCATAGGCATTATGTAAGATCTCAATCTGCCGTGGATTAATAAGCGACTTACCGTTAAAGCCCATACGCTTAATCAAATCCACTTCTTTCAAAAAGCCGGCTTCGTCATTAATATCGGCATAGACCACGTCAAACGCATCAATGCCTGCCCCACGGGCCGCATGTAATACCGCGCAGCGCGCGTAAAACAACTCCGTACCGTCGCCGCGTTCCGTTTGCATATCCATGACGTAATCAAACGCCGCCAGCGCAATTCCCATCAGGCGTTGAGATGCCCTGGCGATAGCGACGGCATTAATGACGCCCACCGCCGATTCAATCGCCGCCATGAGCTGCGTAGAGCCCACCGGACGGCCGCAGCTCTCTTCAATACGCACAATTTCACGCTCAAGCTGATAAATATCTTCCGGCGTATCGGTTTTGGGTAAACGGATAACATCGACGCCGGCGCGCACCGCCGCTTCGAGGTCTTTTAAGCCAAACGGCGTATTCAGCGGGTTAATCCTGACAACGGTTTCAATATCTTTATACATAGGATGCTGTAACGCATGGAACACCAGCAGCCGCGCGCTGTCTTTCTCTTTCAACGAGACCGCATCTTCCAGGTCAAACATGATTGAATCGGGTTTATAAATAAAGGCGGTTGAAAGCATAGCGGCGCTTGAACCCGGTAAAAAAAGCATGCTGCGACGTAATTTTTTCATCATAATTTTTCCCACGCAATTTCGTTGCTGGCCGTTCCCCGTAAAATCGCCGCCTGCATTCTGGCGCGGATAACACAGTCCAGCGCGCCCTTATCCTCCACAATAATCTGGCCCTGCGTAACGTTTAATATGGAAAGTGTTTCATTGACCACTGCCGTAATCTGTTCACCAAATTGTTTGTACACTTCACTGTTGATAGTTATATCGAGCCCATCATCGTAGGGGCTGACTTTGACAACCAGGTCGCTGGATTCGAGCGTCCCGGCGATTGCCGCATGTAATATTTTCATATAAATATCCTGAACAATTATTTATTAAGCATCGACCATATCCAAATCGGGCTGCTTTGATTGATTCGTTGATAACCATTTATATAAATAAGGCATCGTAGTTGCAGGCACCATACATTTAACGGTGTGCATATCTTCGTGATTTAACAATTTCCTGACCGCAGAGGCGGAGATGGGAAGATTATTCATATCGGTCATCCGCTGAATCTCATTCACCTTGATACTGGCGGCAGGTATTGTCATCTCATCCTCCAGCCAGTGATGCATTGCGTCATTATATTGCGCGGTCACCTTACAGAAGGGTTCAGTACCAACAAAGCGCTGATTAATATTTAAAGCCGGTGCAATGTAACGGCGGAACATAAGCAAATCTATTGCGGCATACACCTCGTTAATAATTTGTTTTTCTTTGAGAAAGTAACCGGGGAATGTTCCTCGAGAAATAATATATTTTGAGCCAGGATGGACCGTAATATTAGGCAAATGCCGTGACCCCTCCTGAACCATGGCAAACCGTTGCCGAAAGGAAAACGTGGACAGATCTTCCTCAACGACAAAGACATGCAGCCAGTCGCAAGCTTTTGCAGCCTGCTCAATCAGATACTGGTGCCCTAACGTAAAGGGATTTGCATTCATCACAATCCCGCCGATATTTCCGGCCGTCACCAAATGCTGGCCCCGCAGTTGGCGGCAGTAGCGATGGATGCCAACCGGCGAATTCTCCATCAGCGTCGCCCTGTTATCGAGGGTGACCAAAGGATAAAATCCGCATCCCTGGAACGACCGAACATTATCCGGACACGTCAGGAGAAAAAGCTGATGTTCGCCGTTCTGAACAGCCAGCAGCTCCGCTTCATGAATGATTTTCAGGCCTAACGCCGTCCCGCGCCACTCTCTGGCAACCGCAATGCATTTTAACGTATTCCCCGCAAGCCCGGCGCAGGCAACCAGCTGCCGCTGGCAGCGCGCGACAACAAATTGCTCAATGTCGCCGTCGATACCTAATCCATTGTTCTTCAGAAAGAGAATAATTTCTTCTCTGAAGGTACCGTTGCTAGTTTCCACTCTCTCGAATTCTAGCGTTTGGTCGGTGTACATCTTGTTTCTCCTGCCCATACCTTAATGGGCGTCAAAAAATAATCTTGCCCGAGCCCGCGGAGACTACGACATCTGCATTTCGTGCTGCGGTTTTGATTCGACAATCGTATTCATGAGATGGCCAATATTTTCAATAACCACCTCGACCCGATCGCCTTGATGCATAAAGAGAGGGGGGGTTCTTTTTTTACCGACGCCGCCTGGGGAGCCGGTAATAATGACATCGCCGGCGCTGAGCGCAGTAAAAGTACTGATATAGCTAATCAGATCGGCGACTTTATGGATCATATTGCTCGTCGAATCATTCTGAACCATGATGCCGTTCAAATAGGTTTGAATAGACAAGCGGTGGGGGTCAGGTATTTCATCAACGGTTGTCAGGCAGGGACCAAATGCGCCGGTCTGCCGCCAGTTTTTCCCTGCGGTAAACCAGGCATGCTGCCAGTCGCGCACCGAACCATCCATATAGCAGCTATAGCCGGCAACATGGCTCAGGGCAGCGTCGGTATCGATATTCATACCCGGTTTGCCTATAATAACGGCTAGCTCGCCTTCATAATCAAATTCATTAGATAGCGCGGGTTTTAATATCGGCGTTGCATGACCGGTTTGCGAGTCAGGGAAACGAACGAAAAGGGTCGGCGCATCGTTCGTTTCAGAAAACTCTTTTCTTTTTTCCGCATAGTTCATACCGACGCAGAAAATTTTCCCAGGGCTTTCAATAACTGGTAAAAAAGTAATATCAGCCATCATAATATCGACCGGATAATTAACATATTGCCCGGCTATCTCAATGGCGCCCCACTGCAGTAAGTCCTTCAGCGTACGATATTGATGACCAATTTTGCTACCCAGGTCAATAATGCCTGTATCCGTCAAAATTCCATAACTCTTACGACCATGATGAACATAGCTTGCTAATTTCATGATGACACCTTACTAACATTGAATTTCTTTCCTCACGCCATTAGACATGACGTGAGTAATTTACTTCGCTACGAAGGATTTAAGACTCAACCGGAACCATGGCTTTTGTTTCGCTGGAAGACAAATACGTTGCGACCACCGCGCCAACGGCCAGTAGCGCAATAATGAATCCCGTCATCCCCTGCCAGCCCATAGAGTGGAAAACAAAACCGTTCACGAAACCAATCACTGAGCCGCCCATGTAGTAGAAGAACAGATACAGCGCGACGGCCTGGCCACGTGCATGCGTTGCATTTTTGCTTACCCAACTTAAACCAATGGAGTGACAACCAAAGAAACAGCCGGTAAAAATAACCGCGCCAATAATAAAGGTGACGACGTTAGAGGTTAAAGTCAGCAACATTCCTAGCGCCATCATCACAAACAGCGCACGCAGGACTCTCATACTGCCGTATTTTGCGGAAAGTCGTCCCGCCTGAGGGGCGGTGAAAAAGCTTAAGGCAAAGCTAAAGGAGAGCAGGCCCGCATTCGCCGGAGAAATATGAAACGGTTCGCCTTTCAGGAAGAAAGCCAGGTAGTTATAGAGAGAGGTAAATACCCCAAAAATGATAAAGCTAATCACAAAAGCTAACGCCAGTTTTTTATTTTTAAAGTGAGATGCTGCGCCTTTCACTACGCGAAGAACATTAAGGTTTTGCGTTGGCTTAAAGTTCTGAGACGACGGGAGTAAAAAGTTAACCAGCAAAGCAACCAAAATCAGGCTGATCGCAAAACCATAGAAAATGGTGTTTATTGAGATATGGTCGATCAGTTGGCTCGCCACAATACGCCCGGACATCCCTCCCATCGAGTTACCAAAGACGAAGTATCCAGTGACCACCCCAGCCACCACGGGCGCGACCTCCTCGCTGATATAGGCAGTTGCGGCAGCAGCGATACCGCTGAGCGCCAGACCAATAACCGCACGCAGAGCCACCAGCATCGCCCATGATTCGACCAGAGGACAGAGCATCGTCAGCAGTCCGCCAAGTAGTAGCGAAACGATAATTAATTTTTTTCTGCCGTAATGATCGGACAGCGTCCCGGTGAATAATAATCCTATAGCCAGAAGCGCCGTTTCTGCAGAGAGAATGATACTCACCTGACTAACCGGCACATCATATTCGACAGCCAGAACCGGTAACAAAGGTTGAATAAAAAACAGGGAGGCTAATTCTGCAAGGCCGGATAGCGCCAGGGCCAGGATGATCCGAATATAATTACTGACCTTGACGGGAGCAGAATTAAGCTGATTATCTTTCGTATGGGTTATAGCCATAAAATCCTCGACATTATTTTTTTAGGTACAGAGTTATGTAGCAACTACACGCTAGAGGACATCAGTATTTCACCGCATTAATGATATAAAATATTTATAATTCCTCCACTAAAACATATTCCGGGACGCAAACCGTACCTTCAAATAATTTACGGGAAGTTCTAATCACTGCGGCACGCGTTTTTTCAATATCATTTCCCTCTTTGAGTAAAGATACCGAAATTTTCCCGCTTGGATGTTCAATATTAATGATATTGGTATACGGCGTCCTGGGCTGAACGGCTACAATGTGATGGGCCACCGACCCTTCAATTATCGTGGCCGTTGCTATGCCGATAGACCCCGTAATAGCCAGAGATTTATGGCAGGTATGAGGCATAAAATAACGAACTCTGATGGTCCCGCCTGCGCCGGGTTCACTCAGCAGAACCGGTTTAGGGATCACTTTATCGGCAACATCGCCCAGCCCCATTTTCGCTCCCGCCTTACGCCGGATCGTTTCCAGCCTATTCATAAACGCGCGATCGGCATCGAGTTCGGCCGGTGATTCGTCCCCTCTTTTTCCCATCTGCTCAGCCCTAATCAGCACCATCGGCATCGCCATATCGATGCAGGTGACTTCCACATCATCAATCACATCGACGACGTTACCGGTTGGCAGCAGCTTTCCCGTCTTGCATCCGGCGGAGTTAAGGAAAGTCAGGCCAATCGGCGCGGCGCAGCCGGGAACGCCATCAATGTGCGTATCGCCTTCATAGTTGACATAAAAATTCGGCGTTTGTACTTCCGCATCAACCAGCGTACCGGTATTCAGGTTGCGAATTCGCACTGTCGTCACCGGACTTTGCGCCTTAACAAGGCCTTTTTCAATCGCAAAGGGCCCTACGGCACAGAGCATGTTTCCGCAGTTGGGCGTGGTATCGACGCGACGCTCGTTGACCATCACCTGAACAAATAAATAGTCGACATCAGCATCCGGACTGTCCGAGGGGCTAACAATAGCGACTTTACTAGTTTGGGGGCTGCCGCCGCCAATACCATCAATTTCAAGTTCGTGACCCGCGCCCATTAAGCCCAGCAGCACAGCATCGCGTTCTTCAATTTTTGTCGGCAAATCACTGGCCAGAAGCACCGGGCCTTTCGAAGTACCGCCACGCATCAGTACACAAGGAATCTTTAACATTATGTTTCTCGTTTCACGCATTAATAAGAGCAATGTCAGGATTCCACAGACGAATACATAATGCTAATGCCAATAAAACCAACCATTAATACGTTTTGCGTATAAATAGCGGTTAGGGTAGTGTGTTTGCATCGCGACAAAGTCTGGAGTGAAATCTCATGCTGCACGATCTTCAAGGTATACAAGCGTTTGTTAAAATTGCAGAAATTGGATGTTTCACAAGAGCATCACATTTTCTTCACACATCCCAACCGGCATTAACGCGGCGGATTAAAAAACTTGAAGAGCAGCTGGGAGCTACGCTATTTGAACGGACAACCAGAAACATTAAACTCACGGCTGTAGGCAGAGAGTTTTTACCTAAGGCAAAGAATTTAATAGATTTTTATGAGAGCTCGATCCTGAGTATTAAAGAAATGGCCACCCATCAAAGCGGTGTCGTCACCCTGTCCTGTCTCCCCACCGCAGCGTTCTATTTCCTCCCCTCCGTCATCAGGGACTATAACAACCACTATCCCAATATCCGTATCCGAATCCTCGAGCACAGCGCCAGCGATTGCCTTGAAGCCGTCTTAAACGGTGACGCAGATTTCGGCATAAACATGATAAACATCACACATCCCAATATCGATTTCTCGCCGCTGGTCAATGAGCCTTTCGTATTAGCCTGCCGACGGGATCACGAACTGGCGCAGAAATCACTGATCTTGTGGGAAGACCTGGCCAACTTCAGGCTTATTGGCGTAAGACGTTCAAGCGGTAACCGCTCGCTGATCGATCAAGCGCTGGAGAATATGGACTGGAAGCCCAACTGGTTCTATGAAGTCAGGCATCTGTCGACGTCGCTGGGTATGGTAGAGGCAGGGCTTGGCGTGGCAGTGGTTCCCAGTCTGGCCATGCCGACCGATGAGCATCATATTCTTGTCAGCCGTCCACTCGTTGAGCCGGTTATTCGCCGCACGCTCGGTCTCGTGCTGCGCAGAGAAACGGCGCTTAGCCCTGCAGCGGAAAAGTTCAGGGAGATGCTATTACAACTCTGGTCACAGGATACAAGCAGCCCGTGGATAGGGAAATTTACCCGGTAAAGGCGTTTTTATCTTCCGCACTCTATCGCCAGACGCTGCGCAAGGGACACGGCGATATCATTTCAGGCCGGGACGCTGGTCGGGCTAATATTGCCGCGCTTTTATGAGCCTGCCAGTCAGAAGTGATATTTTTTAACGACCCCGCAAACTATGACTCCCACCAGGTCGAAATTTTTAAATTCGGCGACGGAAATAAAACACCTTAGAACAATAGCGCATTAAGTTATGAATAATATGTGCAACACGCCATGATTTAAGTAAACAGCTTAGGTATCAGTAAATAACATTCAGGCATGAGTTAAACCAAAAAATAATAATGCACTGATAACAAACTCCGTTATCGTGTTCGCGTAATACGTTGTTTTTCAGAAATGACTTTCTCATCAGGGTAAAAATATGCCAAGAAAAATTCATAGATTGCTATTGTCGCTGGCGATCGCCGCCGCGCCTTTTTTCAGCCATGCCGAAGAGTCCAACTGGGATCATATTAAGCAATCGGGCGAACTGCGCATCGGAGTCGCGCAGGGGGAACCGTGGTATTTTAAAGATCCAGCCACCGGTCAGTGGAACGGCATTGGCTATAACGTAGGTAAAGTACTGGCAAAAGATTTAGGCGTAAAACTGGTGCCGGTGGAAACCACCTGGGGGAATGCGGTCGCCGCGCTGCAGGCCGGACAGATTGATACCATGCTGGTGCTGGACCCCACCGATGAACGCCGCAAAGCCGCCGACTTTTCCGACCAGCCCTTCCTCTGGTATGCGCAGGGGGTCCTGATCCGCGACGGCGTGAAGGCCGAGAGCTGGGAAGATCTTAATCGCCCGGATATTAAGATTGGCGTCACACTCGGCAGCAGCCCGGACCTGATACTGACCAAAAAATTACCCAAAGTGCAGCTGGTGCGCTTTACCAATATGGATGAAGGCGTCGCAGCCTTCTACGCCGGACGCGTCGACGCCCTCTCGTACGTTCACCCGGCGCTAGCGCTGCAGCAGGCAAAAGTGCACAAAGGCAACCTGATTCTGCCAAAACCGATTATTGCCATCAGCACCGGCGGCGCGCTGCGCAAAGAGAGCGATCCCCGCTTCCGCAACTTCCTGAATGAAGAGTTTGCCAAAATTTACCAGTCGGGACAGAGCAAACAGTTTTATGAAGACGCCCTTAAGCTACGCGGTGTGGATATCAGCAAAGTGCCCTCGGTGATTAAAGAAGAGTGGAAATGAGCGATTAATCTCCTGGCGCGGGCAGAAGCGGCGCGATTGCCGCGCCAATGTCCGCGCAGCGTTCCATATCCAGCAGAGCGTCAATCAGCCGCGCTGCCCGCGGAGCGCTGAGGCGTGATGACAGGTTGGCCACGCATTTATCAACGATCCGCTGTTCCGGCAGCGGATTTTCTGCGCACCCCGGCGGGAAGTCGATACGCTCTCCGGCGATCGTCCTTCCCTTTAGCACAATTTCCACGCGCGCGGCGGGACGGCGATGCTGCAGCATCAGCTGTTCAAAGGTCTCATCGGCGATAATTTCAACCCGGTCAGCAAAGGCAAGGAGTGGCGCCGCGCCGCGCGTCCGATCGCTGCTCCACTGATGACGCGCGATTTTAAAAGCCAGGCAGGCTATCGCCAGCGGCAGACTGAACTGCGCATCGGTATTGCTGACGGGACGCGCGTCGGCGAAAAAACGCGCCAGGGTGAAACTCCCATAGACGCGTATCCGCTCAATCGACTCTGCCGACGGAATACGCTCCAGCAGATGCTCAAACGACGCCAGCGCCGTATGCATCCAACGGCATACCGGATAGTCTTTGAAACTGGCGTGCCTGAGCTGCCAGTGCGTCGCCAGATTCTCTGTCAGCCGTTCTGGCTGAAAGCGGTCGGAGCCTGACATCCGCCAGAACCCCTGTTCGCCATCGAGTATCGCGCGCGGCCCCACTATTCCCGCGAGGTGTAGCTCCACCGCGCGTACGCCGGCCTCTGCCGCCGGCGCATTGTAATCCTTAAACGAAACCAGTGGACGCGCCTGCCAGTTGTACTTATGCAACGTGGGCAAAGGGGTTAACGAGGCGGCCAGTCCCAGGCTATTTTCCAGCCCCGCGGCATCGCAGCCGCGCAGTAAACCATACGCCACCGCCGCCCCCAGCGATTCGTGCTGGCACACGCCATACACTTGTTGAAACCTTTCAGGACTCGGCTGCTGAGAGATAATCACGCGGCTGTTGATTTCCCAGGCCGCCACCAGAGAGGTCAGCAACGCCCCGCCGCTGACCGGCCCACCCTGGCCCACCGCGGCCAGCGCCCCGGCCACCAGCGTGGCGCCGGGATGCCCCATCCCCCGCCCGGCGACTTCAAAACCATCGTCATAATCCAGCGCGTTTATCGCAGCGGCGTTAAGGAACGCGGCGCCGCTGGCGGAGAGCGGAGTTCCACCGTCAAGCGCCACGCTTCTGCCCGTCGCGTACTGGCTCCGAATAACCCGCGCGCTTTTACGCAGCACGCTGTCTTCGCCGCCGGCAATGCCGCAGCCCAGGCTATCGATAAAATGCAGAGCGATCCTGGCTTTCACCGACGCCGGTATCGCAGCCGGAGTGAGTTCGCCGGCAAAACGCGCCAGCGTAGCGGTTAAAGAATCAAAGTTTGGCATTGCTTTCTCGCGTAAATATTTATAACCAAAAGAGATAATAGCAATGGTTTTTATTATTTAATTATCACATTTCGCTACTGCTAAGATGATGTCGTTCTAAAACCATCACCATCGTTTTGCGTTTTTCAGGGGTTCCAGAACTATGTCGTATCAATGGGATTTTGCCGCCATCTGGCCATATCGCATGCTGTTGCTGGAGGGGCTGTGGGGTACCATTCAGATCGGCGTCACCAGTATTTTATTCGGCATGCTGGCCGGCATTGCGCTGGCGTTGATGAAGGCCTCGCCGCTAACGCTCTTCCGTATGCCGGCGCTGATACTGATCGGCTTTTATCGTAATACTCCCGCGATCGTCCACTTCTTCTGGATCTACTACGCTCTGCCAATCGTCAGCCCGCTGACGCTCTCGCCGTTCGCTGCCGCTGTACTGGCGCTCTCCGCCCAGTCGGCCGCGTTTTATGCCGAAGTTTACCGCGGCGGCATCCAGTCGATCGGCGCCGGACAATGGGAAGGGGCGAAGGCGTTGGGCATGTCGCGCGCCACCGCGCTCCGACGGGTTATTTTCCCTCAGGCGCTGCGCAGAATGATTCCTCCTTTCCTTGAGCGTTCTTTCGAACTGCTCAAATCCACCGCCCTTGCTTCGTCTCTGGCGTACAGCGAGCTGCTGTATCAGGCGATGCAAATCAACAGTCAGACTTACCGGCCCCTGGAAGTGTATTCGCTCATCGCGGTGATGTACTTCACCCTGCTGCTGATTATCAGCCAGGGCAGCCAGCTGCTTGAACGACGCCTTGCCGTCTCCGACACACGTTAACGAGAGAACAATCATGCATTATCAGTGGGACTTTTCCCTTGTCTGGCAAAACTTGCCGGTACTGCTGAAAGGACTGGGCGTTACGCTGGAGCTATGGCTGCTGGCGGGAATTGTCGGCACGCTGATCGGGCTTGCCGTTGGCGTCGTCCGTGCCCGCGGGCCGCGCTTTTTTTATCCCCTTACCAGCGCCTTTGTCGAGGTGTTCCGCAATACGCCGGTGCTTATCCAGCTCATCTGGTTCTACTATGCCTTTCCGGTGCTGGTGGGCATTCAGTTTTCCACTTTTGGCGCCGCCGCGCTGGCGTTAACCCTGTACACCGCCGCCTACAGCACCGAAATTTTTCGCGCCGGGCTACAGTCCATCGAACGCGGGCAGTGGGAAGGGGCAAAAGCCTTAGGCATGCCGCCGGGCGTGATGCTACGGCGCATCATCCTGCCGCAGGTATTTCGCCGTATGCTGCCAGCCCTGACAAACCGCATGATTGAACTGGCGAAGGTGACCTCCCTGGCCTCGATTCTCACGGTTAATGAACTGATGTATCAGGGCAGGCTGCTAAGCAGTACCTGGTATCGCCCGGTGGAGATTTTCACCGTCGTCGCCCTGCTCTATTTTGTGCTGATCTGGCCCGGAAGTTACCTGGCGGCACGACTGGAGCGCCGCTACCGTCCACATCCTTAATTTGATGAGAAAGGCCATGTCAGAGAAAAAAGTCGTCATGCGGATACGCGCCCTGCACAAACGCTTTGGTGCGCAAAGCGTGTTACAGGGCATCGATTTAGATATCTATGCCGGTGAGAAAATCGCCATCATTGGCGGCAGCGGCTCGGGTAAGAGCACCCTGCTGCGCTGTCTGAACTTTATGGAAATACCCAGCGCTGGCACCGTAGAACTGGACGGCGTTACCCTCGGTAAAATCGACAGCCGCGGTCAGCGGCGCTATAGCGAAAAACAGCTGAGCGATGTTCGCCAGCGCGTGGGGATGGTGTTTCAGCAATTTAATCTCTTCCCGCATCTGACGGTACTGCAAAATGTCAGCGAAGCCCTGATATCGGTGAAAAAGATGCGTCGCGAAGAGGCGATGCGCATTGCCCGCGCGCAGCTGGAAAAAGTGGGGCTCGGCCATAAGCATCAGGCCTGGCCCGGCAGCCTGTCCGGCGGTCAACAGCAGCGCGTCGCGATTGCTCGCGCCCTGGCAATGACGCCAGAGATAATATTGTTCGATGAGCCCACCTCGTCCCTCGACCCTGAACTCGTGGGGGAAGTCCTGCATACCATCCGTGAACTGGCAGATGAGGGACGGACGCTGCTGCTGGTCACTCATGAGCTGGGCTTTGCCTGGCATTTCGCCGATCGGGTGATTTTTATCGAAAACGGCGTGATTCATGAAATGGGCACCGCGGAAGAGGTGCTGCGCCATCCGCGCCAACCGCGCACCCAGGCCTTCCTTTCCCGTTTCGCTGAACGGGCATTTTAACCGCAAGGAAACATGATGAGTTTAGCTCTCTCCGGTCAAAGCAGTCAGGCGTACCTGCAGGATACGCGCAACGACAATGTGCAAGTGTACGTCAACGGCGAATTCGTTCATCGCGATCGCGCCACGGTTTCCGTTTTCGATTCCGGCTACGTCTGCGGCGACGGGGTCTGGGAGGGGCTGCGGCTGGTAAACGGCAAGCTGATCGCCCTTCAGGCGCATCTCGATCGCCTGTTTGCCGGGGCAGCCGCTATCCAGCTCAATATCGGCCATAGTCCTGAGGAGCTAACCGATATTATGTACAACACGCTGAAGATCAACGGTATGACGGACGGCGCCCATCTGCGGCTCATGATCACCCGCGGCAAAAAGCGCACGCCAAATCAGGACCCGCGCTTTATCCTCGGCGGCGCCACTATCGTCTGCGTGGCGGAATATAAGGTTGTTGATGAACAAGCCAAACGGCGCGGCCTTGCCCTGTTCACCTCGACCTATCGTACCAGCGCGCCGGATGTTTTCGATTTGCGTCTTAATTCCCACAGCCGCCTGAATTTGATTCAGGCGCTATTGCAGGCGCTGGATGCCGGCGCAGATGAAGCGCTGATGCTGGACCCTCATGGTTTTGTCGCCAGCTGCAATTCCACCAACTTTTTTATCATACGCCAGGGCGAGCTGTGGACCTCAAACGGCCTGTACTGCTTTAACGGTATTACCCGCCGCACGATCTTGTCACTGGCGCGCCAGCAGGGCCTCGGCGTACAGGAAAGATCCTTTACCCTTGCCGAAGCATTCACTGCGGACGAAGCTTTTGTCACCGGAACGCTGGCAGGTATTACCCCAGTAAGCAGGCTCGACGGCAGGCGCTTCGACCTCAACGAAAATCCCGTGACCCAACGCATCAGCGGCTGGTATCAGGACTATTTACAGCAGGAGGAGTCGCCGCCCGCCGACAATCGCTGGACGAAAAAAAACCCGCAGAGATAGCGCGGGTCGATTCAAGTGCAAATCCATTGACTGCAAATAACATCACAATAACCGAGCGTTATTTTATGACTTGCATCACAAAAACATCACCCCCTGTTCGGGGGGGATGCTAACTTCTCCCCGGTATCTCTTTATCCGTCCCGAGCGCAACGTGAAGGGCATAAGGGGCATGAAATAGCGACGCCTGCGCATTTCTGCTTCATGCTCAACTGAGATGGTCTGAGGATTTTTGCTTTTTTCGAGGCCGGATGTAAGAATCGACGAACGTTTTTGATGGGTCAACGCGTTCACTCATGCCGCCCACCGCAGGGGCATGGATATTGGCTATCGGGATAACATTGCGCCTGCATCGTTGCGATGCCCGCCCGCCATATCAAATGATGACTGCTATCTACCAGAGCCCCCCCTGTATTACTGCATTCAACGGGAAACAGTATGAAGCCAAAACAAGCGGAAATTATCCGCCATTCTATGTCCCTGTTTAACAAAGAGGGGTATCAGTCGCCGAGTATTGACCGGATTTCGGAGAATGCGGGCATCTCCAAAATGACGTTCTACCGCTACTATCCGGATAAAGAGGCGCTCATTCTTGATATTTTACAGCAGAAAGAGTGTGATTTTATGCAGGCGCTGCAGGACATTACCGCGGATAAACCCACGGGGCGTGAAAAGCTGTTTGCCGTCTTTGAATACTACAATAACTGGTTCACCTGTGCGGATTTTCACGGCTGCATGTTCACCCGCGCCCTGTTTGAATACGGGACCTCGTCTCCCGCTATCCGGACGATATGTTCACAGTTTAAATCGCGCCTCTACCAGTTTTTCCGCGACATCCTCATCGGACTATTAAAACCAGAGCCTGCGGAACGGGTGGCGATGATGATGCTTATGCTGATTGATGGCGCGATTGCCGCCCAACAGGCCGAGTCATCGGAATGCCGGGAGATCCCTCCCGGTATAACGGCCTGGAGCGCGGCGAAAGCGCTTATTTATTCAGAGGGCGGTACCCTCTGATTCGCGGCCCGCGAGCGTGCGTAACGCCTCCAGCAGACAATCGTAATAATCGCAGCAAGTCTGAAGACGCAGCGCTGCGCCAGAGTAGACCTCTTCCAGCGCAGCCGGGTTTTTATTGCCGATCGGCACGATAACGTTATTCAGCCATCCATCCGCGTGGCCGATATCAACCTCGATATGCTCTGAGTAATAATGGACGTCGCGATCCGATAGCCCAATACGGCGGCATCCTGTCACCAGCTTCTGGTACTGCGGCGGATCCAACAGTTCCGTCATCGCCATGACGCCAAGCGATTTGTAGTAATGCTGACGGTTAACGCCGCCCAACATAAACGCGTTGTAGCCAGCGAGTCCCTGCCAGTCGTACAGATGGGCGAAATGGTTTTCCGGCAACGCAATATCCCTTCGTTTCAGTAAATCCTTATACAGATTAACGTGCGTGATCTCCTGGCTGCCCTGGCCTATTTCATCCCAGAGATTGTGGGCAATCTCTGCTCGCGTTTCTGGCAGAGAACCGACTAGCCCCATTGCCACCAGATCGAAAAACAGCAGATTCAGCGCGCTATCGCTTTTGAAGAAATAGTCGATTTGCGTAGCAGAAGCGGAAGAAGCGAGAAAATCAAACAGAGGATGGTGCGAGGCCGGGTGTTTCTGACAGAGGTCACGAAGTTCCTCAACGATATTGCCGGCGTTAAGCGCGGGTATCGGGAAAGCGAACCGTTTTTTTTCCACTCGTAGCCATTCTGATTCGATGTAGTTTCTAATCCCGCAGAGCAAGGGATGGAACTGGTTTTTTGCCGCCGCCGATAGCGGCTCCGCCAGCCAAGCCTGGTACAGTTTAAACAGCGCGCCGTGGGCACGCTTTTTCGCCTGCGGGTCGTTGGCGGTAAAAGCCTTGATGCAGGTGTTTTCAGTCAGGTACCAGACTCTGTCGGCCAGCAGCGGATTAGCCGTAAGTTTTAGTGAAAGCGCGTTGCTGTGGAGAAGCTGGTCAATCATGTCATCCAGAGAGAGCCTGGCCATTGCGGAATGCTGTTCGTTCCCGGTGAAACCATTTTCTGTCTTACGCATCGATTTATCCCTGTATAATGCATGGTATAGATACGTTATCGTACAGATATATATGCTGCAATCAGATTTTTTGCACATGCGTAACAAATTTTTAATTATTTGTTTTTAAAACAAAAAATAGCAAAAACCCAAAATAATAATAAAATTTAATTGATATATTAAAAAAAATAAAGTTACCATTTAGTACAGTTCGAAGCGATGCAAGGAATCAGCATGCCTTACCTGTTACTCACGCTGGCGGCCCTGTTTTGGGGAGGGAATTATGTCGTAGGGCATATTCTCGTTCAGGGCGCGGACCCGATCCTGATGACCGAAGCGAGATGGGCGTTGACCGCGATACTGTTGGTATTGCTCTATCAGCGGCAAATCCGCGACAGTCGGCTGCTGTTCCGCCAAAATGCGCCAACGCTGCTGATTTTAACGCTGTGCGGGCAGATAAGTTTTCCCTTAACTCTCTATATTGGCCTGCAGTCGACTTCGGCGCTGAACGCAGCGATTTACATGTCTGCGACCCCCTGCATGGTGCTTATTATTAATCGGCTGATTTTCCGTGACCGGGTGTCGGCGCGTAACTGGTGGGGGGTGTTGTTTAGCACCGCAGGCGTCCTGCTGCTGCTTCTGCACGGCAACCTGACCAGTGCAGAGGGGCTAAAAGGCTTTAGCCAGGGCGATCTGTGGGCAATGGGATCCGCGCTGAGCTGGGCGGTATATTGCTCTCTGTTACGTAACAAAGATCGTCGTATCCCCGCCAACGCCTTTGTCGCCGTCAGTTCGCTTCTCGGCGCCCTTATTCTGCTTCCGGTGGTGATTTTCTGGCTGTGGCGGCATCCCGCTACCTCATTCGCTTCTTACCACGATATCTCTTTCCTGACCGGACTGGCGTACCTGGTTATTTTCCCCTCGTGGCTGGCTTACTTATTCTGGAATAAAGGCATCGCGGCCATTGGCGCCACTCGCGGGGAAATTTATACCCATATTATTCCGCTGTCTGGCGGCATATTAAGCATTCTGTTTTTACACACCCAGCCGCACCTCTATCACTTACTGAGCACGCTGCTAATTTTGACCGGGATCGCTATTTGTTCACTTGCTAAAAAAACAGCGCCACATTAATTAATAATAACACCACGTTTTAATCAATATTAACCGAAGAGTTTAACATGCTCAGGATATACTTATACCTTATTCTCGCCGCATCGGTTTCCGCGCTGGCAACAGATATGATCGTGCCGGCGCCGCGATCCTCGGCCATTCGAGCTGGAACCATATATTCCTCGTTATGGCCCTGTTTAGCGTCGTTACCCTTCTGCTGTCTCCGCACCGCCTGGGGCATCGCGATAGCGCTGCGGCGCCCTCTTCCTCCGGGTTTATCACGCCGGCATTTATCCAGGGAACGCTGCTGGTTTCGCTGATCCTGAGTTCGCTGTTTTGCTATATCTCGCTGTCGCCGGCCATTTTTATGCAGCAGCTTGGGCTGAGCACAATGCACTACTCGCTGATGTTTTCCGCTTCCGTTTTATTTTTTATTATTGGCAATCAGTTCTCAAAATTTGAGCGTATAAATAATCCCTGGATTTTGTTAATCATGAATGCGCTGGCGGTCTCGCCATTTATTATCGATAGCCACTCACTCATATTATGCATCGCTGGATCGATGATTTTTAATTTCAGCCCTGGCGCCTATTACCCGACCGCCAACTTTATCGCACTGCAAATCAAAGGGACTAAAACTGGTATTGCGGCATCAGTCACCGATTTTATCCAAACAGTCTGCGCCGGCGCCATCAGCTATTTCGCGGTAAAACTCACGGATACCGGCCTGGGGTTTGACAGAACCCTCGGCACGAGCACGTTAACGCTGGCAATTTTATCTCTTCTGGTAGTCACGACAATGAAGGTAACGCAATGGAAAATTGGCAAAAAAGGAAAATAGATAGATCGCTAAAATATCAAGCCAGGTGTTCTCTGAACATATTAATGAACGGGTGGTAGCCAAAAGGGATGGCAAGGTCATTACCCTCGACGATGGCAGAAAAATGGTGGAATTTGTCTCATGTTCGTATCTCGGGCTGGAGACTCATCCGGCGCTGAAAAAAGCGGATATCGACGCGATTGAGCGTTTTGGCGTGCAGGTTTCCGTCGCCAGAACGCGTTCCCGCAGCTGGAAGCGCGACTGAACCAAATCATGCATGGGGCTCATACCCTGACGTTTATCGCGGTGACGGTAAAAATGCGGCAGCTGCGCCATCAACTCCCGGCACGGACCACCGGCGGAAGACAAGCGGCAAAAAGCCTGAGCATGGGAAACCCTTAATCAGCTCCCGAATACTCAGACCCGTGACCAAAAAAAGGAGCGGTCATCATTCAGGGGGCCAGGCTTCTGAGAATCAACGAGGAGAGAATGACCGCCGCCGTCGGCGCCGTTTCGAGGTTAAACTGCAGCTGAACAGGGTTAATGAAGGGGCACATCACCATGTATATCGCATAGGTTGCCTCGTCAAGAGGGGTTTTCCTCTCAAACTCGCCGGCCTGCCTGCCTTCGACAACGATGCTTTCAATCAGCTTTAACAGGCGTTCCGCATACCTTTCCGTTGAAGGCCACTTATCCCGCGAGGCGACGGCGGCAATGTCGTAGAGCTTACGATCGTGGAAAAACAGTTCGCTTCCCGCTTCGGTGAGCGCGCGAAAGAGGCGGCGTAATTTTTCGCTGGCTGATGGCGCATCCGCCACCGCTGCAAGTACCGCCGTCATGATCGTCTCCAGGCGGTTAGCGCAAATAACTTCGCCGATAGCCTGTTTGGAATCGAAAAACTTATAGATGTAGGCCTTTGAAAAACCGATAGATTTAGCTAATTCCGCTACGGTGGTTTTTTCGTAGCCGTAATGCCCGAAATGCTCAAATGCGGCGTTGACGATTTGCTCCCGGACGCTGTGATCGAGTGGGCCACGTGCTGATGGTACGTTCATATTCTTAGTCATTCTGTTAGCTTAACGTGATGGTCTTTGATTGACAAATAGTGACCATTTTATCATTCAGCCACAATTTCGCTTGATGCAAGGTCGTGCAAAATTGTATCAGACAAAATCCTCTGCCAACAAAAGCATCGGCTCCCCCCGATACAACTTTATTTCAACCACACCACAGATTTGAATAAGCGGTAAACATCACCTCGCCGCCTGCTGTTCAGAAAGGTATTTTTGCCGCCATTTAGCCGGAGATACGCCGTGCATTTTCTTAAAAGCCTTAGAAAAATGCAGCTGATTTTCATAGCCTACGGAAATGCCCACCACTTTAATCGCCGTATTGCTGTTTTTGAGAAGGCTGACGGCGATGCTCATCCGGAAATTGAGCAAATACGCCTTGGGACCTATACCGTAGGCGCTTTTAAACAATCGGCAAAGGTAGCTGCGGTTGATATTACAGTATGCGGCCAGGCTCTCAACGCTCAGAGGTTCGTGGTAGCGATTTTCAATTTTTTTGATCGCCTTTTGCAGGTGCCTGGTCTTGTCATCACGGAGAGGAGCCCTTTGATCATGCGTATTGCTGATTAAGGTCGAAAAGAAGAGATAGCACAGCCCCTGCACCTTCAGCCGGTGTTCATCGCCATGTTCGACAATTTGCCGCAGGTAGCCGAGGGCGCTGACGTTGTCTTTATTCAGGTTGGGCCGGTAAATCGGTGATTGCCGGCTCAGATGGCACTCCGCGAAAATTCTGGCGGCGATCAGCCCATCGACCTCAAGCCACATATAATGCCACGGATCTTTTTTATCCGCGCAGTAGGTGGTCACATCATGGGGGTGGATCAAAAACCCCTCCCCCGCGACGACAGGAAAAGCGCCGGATTCACTGTAAAAGGTGCCGGTTCCACTTATCACATAATGAAATAGGTAATGCTGGCGAACAGCGGGGCCATAACGGTGCCCCTTATGACAACTCTCCTCGCCGTACTGGTACAAGTTCAATTCGATATTGTCGGTATGATTGAGGGTAAAAGTCTTGTGCATCAGTAACTCGCGCTTTTTTCCCATCACATTATCAGAGATACCGCCAGTAAAGTCCCCCGGTTCAGTCAGATTCAGAGCTGGCTCACACTTTCTTTGCGACATCATTTTTCGCCATAGCAATATCACATTTAGCCATATTTCCGGGTCACGCCGCAGCGTACATTCTGCCTGACCAAAACAGCAGGAACGGAGAAATACCATGATTAAAGTGACATTTATGGGCGCGGGCAGCACCATTTTCGCCAGAAACGTACTCGGGGACATTATGGCGACCCCGACGCTGAAAGAGGTGGAGATTGCGCTGTACGACATCGACGGCGCGCGTCTCAATGAATCTCTCGCCATGTTGAACAATATCAACAGCAATACCAATGCGGGCAGAGCGAAGATCGCCGCTTACCTTGGCGTTGAGAACCGCCGTGCGGCATTGAAAAACGCCCATTACGTGGTGAACGCCATCCAGGTCGGCGGCTACGACCCTTGCACCATTACCGACTTCACTATCGCGAGAAAATATGGTCTCCGGCAGACGATTGCCGATACCCTGGGGATTGGCGGTATCTTCCGCGCGCTGCGCACCATACCCGTAATGTTTGATTTCGCACGGGATATCGAAGCCGTCTGCCCGAATGCCTGGTTACTCAACTACACCAATCCTATGGCCACGATAACCGGCGCTATGCTGCGTCATACGGAGGTGAAAACGGTCGGACTTTGCCACAGCGTTCAGGTCTGCGCTGAAACGCTGTTGAAAAGCGTGGATATGCCAACCGAGGACGTGCAATTTCATATCGCGGGTATTAATCACATGGCCTGGCTGCTGGACATTCGCCGCCACGGCGAGGATCTGTACCCGGAAATTAAGCGCCGGGCCAGCGCCCTGCAGGGCAAGCATGATGATATGGTGCGCCATGAAATCATGAAAATTTTCGGCTATTACGTTACCGAATCGTCAGAGCACAACGCCGAATACATGCCTTACTGGATCAAACGCAACTACCCGGAGCTGATCGAGCGATTCAATATTCCGCTGGATGAATATCCGCGCCGGTGTATTGAGCAGATTGAACAATGGCAGCAGCAGAAAGTGGCGCTGACCCATGACACCAGCCTGACCCACAGCCGTACCCATGAATACGCGTCTTATATCATCGAAGCGATGGAAACCGATCGGCCCTATAAAATTGGCGGTAATGTGCTCAACACCGGTTTGATCGCCAACTTACCTTCCGAGGCCTGCGTCGAAGTACCTTGTCTGGTGGATGGCCAGGGCGTCACGCCATGCTACGTCGGCAACTTGCCTGAGCAGCTGGCGGCGCTGAACCGTACCAACATCAATACCCAGCTGTTGACCGTCGAGGCGGCGGTTACGCGCAAGCGCGAAGCTATCTACCATGCTGCGCTGCTCGACCCGCACACTTCCGCCGAACTGTCGATCGATGACATCCGCAAGCTGTGCGATGAACTGATTGAAGCGCATAGCAACTGGCTTCCAGCCTACCATTAATCGCCCTAAGGCTCTGCAGCTTCCTGTACGCCCGCAAAGCGCGGAGGTTTCCGCGCCGTTACCAATCTGCAGAAGTTTTGCCGCATTTAGCCATCGGCATGCCTTATACGGCAGGACTTCAGCCCACTTCAACCGGCTGCGGCCATGAGTCTATCAATGAGACGCTGAGCGATCCGCTGGATTTGGCAAGAGGGGACGGTTGATTGTCGGTATTGATGAAGCGTCCCCGCAAACTCGTGGCTGCTAATCCAATGTCCTTATCCGCGAGCGTGATGTCATTTTATTTAGTGTCGTTCGTAATGTAATATGCAACGGACGTCGGGAGAATACCCGCAAGCGTGCCTTGTGATAATTTTATCTTTTCAGCCTCAGATGCCACCAAATATCGCGCACTGTCATTACTGTAAAGTATCTTTTTAATTTCCTCATCACTCAGAGTGGTACAACGTTTATAAACCGTCTTAAAGTACTTATTGCCATCTTCGACGTCTTTCCTTAGCAGTTCAATATCATTGGGGCGGATCCACTCAGTATTCATATTTGGCGATGCCGCCGGGTGCAACATAAATGAAGATTCAGCAAGCGTGAATCTCTTTTGCGCGCCACAATATAATAACGTCGCTGAAGAACCGGTCATCCCTGCATTAATAGTTTCAACGGGAATTTTCGACCCCTTAATAGCCTGCATTGCCAGGTATCCACTTTCCATACTTCCGCCAAAGCTAGAAATGAATATCTTTATTGAATCTGCCTGCGGATAATCATTATTTATCTCATCAAGAGCAGATATTAGCTCGGATACCTGACGAGGGGTTATTTCTCCGGAGTATATTATCTTCGCTGTTTTTACCTCCGCAGGTTTAATGTTTTCTGATTTCACCCAGTGCATTTCTGCAAATGAGCAATATGAAATAAATAGCGACAAGCCTATAAAAAACTTAATATTCATGTGAATTTTCCCGTGAGAAGTAATATTACCCTTGCGACTTCAGGTGGTGATGGTGCTTACCTGTCTTTGAGATCCTCATGCAAGAAACGCCTGCTAGCTGGTGCAATGCAGGGCAAAGTAATGAAATGATCACTAACGTTATTATGAGCACGCAGATACTCTTCATTTTAACTAAAAATAGACACTCAGCCGCTACGGTCAGGATATGGCGCACAATAAAGATCCGCCACACATGAATACGCGACGGTAAACCTATGCAGGTCGAGGTTGCTATAACTATTTTATTCATCATCTATCCATAGTGCGCAGAAATACGTTTTTTCCTGTTTCAATAATAATTTCAACCTAGATAAATATTGTCAACCGCGATCGATAGTTTCATTATCATAGGCAGCAGCTATCACAAATAGAAAAACGATCGTTAATGTCGATCATCGTTAAATGATTATTATTCTTAATAGCTTGTGTTTACAGAGGTTTAAAAAATATACAGCGAAACTATTTCCCTGCTAAGTTCCGACATGGTTCACCCTCCAGAACATTATTTTTCCTCATTCCGTTTATACAATATTTAGATTGATAACAAAACACATCCAATTAAAATACAATTTCATTACATCATTTATTTATTAGCCATCTCACCGTTTAAAATAAAGACTAAAGTGCGCCTCTAATCAGGGTGGCGTTGGTGTATAATATTGGCGTTTTCAATTTATTAAGAAATACCTCAGCTTGCTGAAGCATTTTGAACGTGGAAAAATGGTCACTATCCAGCCGATAGCGTAAAACAGCCGGCTGTTGGTAATGGGTTGATAGTAATAAAGCAGTCTACTGGCGGCGTAACGGCTCAGGTCTGCTGGAGTTAAACGGACTGATGGAAATTGAACTTAATAAAAGCGCGCGCGAACGTATTTTTCATGCCGTTCTTTTTGAACTGCTTGCAAATGTGCTAATCGCGCTTTTTCTGGCGTGGTTTATGCAGATGTCTTTGCTCAATACAGGGGCGCTTTCGCTTATCTCAGCATTAACCGCAACGGTCTGGAACTATATCTTCAATAAACTGTTTGACGGACTGCAAAAATATCAAGGTTTCAAACGTACCGTGGTGATACGCGCGCTGCACGCCGTAGCCTTTGAGGTTGGTCTAATCGCCGCGCTTACGCCCATTGCAATGCTTTTGCTTGGTCTATCCTTTGTTGATGCACTTTACGTAGAAATGGGGCTGGTGCTGTTCTTTCTGCCTTACACTATGGCTTATAACTGGCTTTATGATTACATCCGCTGGCTCTTCATCGGGCGAAGGAAGCAGCCTGCCACCCAGTCGTAGTGCCAGCGTTTCGGCTGGCCTATCGCCCATAAAACGTTATCCCCTCCCCCTGTTCAGGCGGAGGGTAATTTTGCCAGCATCCATCCCACCGACAGTAAATCTGCGCTGCCCCCGGGGCTAAGATTGCGCCTAATCAGCGCATTGTCCATCTCTAGCAGCGCCCGGCGATCCCAGCCGTTAGCCAGCAAACCTTTCGCATATCCCTGCACATAGCGCAAGCCGTCGATGCCACCGCGTGAGACCAGGTTGCTGTCCTGATTGATGGCCATCAGGCGCAACAAAAGCTCATGAAGATCGCCGTTCCAGCGGGCTAATACCTCGCGGACGGTGGCAAAACCGCTCTCCGCCTCGCCTCGCGCGCCGGTCAAACCATACTGCTGATACTGCCGCTCGCCCGCCGTCGCTCTGCCGCTACGCCCTGCTAACTCACGCGCCACCAGCCCGGCGCAGATGTTGCGCATCTCATCGCAGAGGCGGTCCGCCGTTAAATTTTTCACACGCCCGGCGGTAAAGCACAGCAGTCCGAGCGCGAAGATCCCCCCTTTATGGGTGTTCACGCCGTTGGTCGCGGCATACATGGCCTGTTCGCAGGCCATTCCTATCGGGCGAATAATCCGTAGCTGTTCAGCAGCGGGTTTATCCGCGTGGGCATCCCCCAGCTCAGTAAAGCGAACCAGCCACGGGGTAATAGCCGCGATACTGCGGGCAAACAGGGCGTGATCCATATCACGATGCGCGCCGTTGTTGAGTTTGTCTACCAGCCCCGGCTTCGGCGTCAGCTCCAGTTCCAGCCATAGCGCCTCTTCCGCCAGCGCGGGCGCATCAATCGGCCGCGCTTTAATCGCGAGCAAACCAGTCATCGCTCATCTTCTCCGCGCGGCGCTCTTTCGCCGCCAGCAGCATCGCCAGACTGACACCCGCTGATGCGGGTGTCGCAATGGTCATATTGACGCCTTTACCTGTCGAACGGTGTCGATCACGCTGCCGTCGCGGTAGCGGATCACCCCGACAATTTTGTCGGTAAATTCAATCGGTTTTGGGACGCCGGTAAGCGAAATTGCCCGCTCATACAGCGCATTGATATCCACAACGCTGAGACCAGCGGCAAGCAGACGCTCGCGGATTTCCGGGCGCGCCGGGTTAACCGCAATGCCATGATCGGTCACCAGCACGTCGATACTTTCTCCCGGCGTCAGGCGCGTGGTGGCCCGTTTTACCACTGTTGGGATACGGCTGCGCAGCAGCGGGGCAACGACAATGGTCAGGTTAGCCGCCGCGGCCACGTCACAGTGTCCGCCGGACGCACCGCGCATCACGCCGTCCGACCCGGTGATTACGTTGACGTTAAAATCGACGTCAATCTCCAGGGCGCTGAGGATCACCACGTCAAGCTGGTCGCAGCTCGTCGCTTTACTGCCGGGGTTGGCGTAAACGTTGGTGGAGATCTCAACGTGGTTCGGGTTACGCGCCAGAGAGGCCGCTGCCTGACCGTCAAAGCACTGGGTATCCAGCAGCTTTTCGATTAAGCCTTTCTCGTGGAGATCCACCAGGCTGCCGGTGATGCCCCCCAGGGCGAAGCGCGCCTTCACGCCGCTGCGCTCCATCTTCTCTTCCATAAAGCGAGTGCAGGCGGTCGCCGCCGCGCCAGAGCCGGTCTGCATCGAGAAGCCGGGCCTGAAATAACCGGAGTGCTCAATGACATCTGCCGCATGACGGGCAATCATCAGCTCGCGCGGGTTGCTGGTGACACGCGCCGCGCCAACGCTGATTTTGGCGGGATCGCCGACGCTCTCCACCTGCACGATGTAGTCCACCTGATCCTGCACCAGGCTGGCGGGCATATTAGGGAACGGCACCAGTTCTTCAGTCAGCAGCACCACCTTACGGGCGAAGTGCGCATCCACCATCGCATAGCCCAACGAGCCGCAGCTCGATTTGCCGTGGGTTCCGTTGGCATTGCCAAATTCATCGCTGCACGGTACGCCAAGAAACGCGACGTCGATATTCAGTTCGCCATCCTGCAGCAGCTTGACGCGCCCGCCGTGGGAGTGAATTTGTACCGGTTCGTCCATCAGCCCGTGAGAGATGGCATCCGCCAGCCTACCGCGCATGCCGGAGGTGTAGATACGGGCAATGACGCCGTTCTGGATATGCTCGATCAGCGCATCGTTACAGGTCATCAGCGAACTGGAAGCCAGCGTCAGGTTCCTGAATCCCATTCTCGCCAACAGAGAAACGACGTTATTGATCACCCGGTCGCCTTCACGGAACGCGTGGTGGAAGGAGATGGTCATTCCGTCCTGCAAACCGCTACGTAAAACGGCCTCTTCAACAGAAGCGCACAGCTTACGGTTCTTTTTCTCTTCAGGATTGTTGAGCCACGGCGTCGCGCTATGGGCGGTATCAAAAGGTTTTAAATCCCGCAGATGGGGAAAGTTCACATGGAGAAGCTCTGTCTGATTCATTGTGTAATCCTTAACGACGCACGCCGGAGGCCGCCGCACGTTCGAGAACCACCTGCGCGTGGTTGATGATTGGGGCATCGATCATTTTGCCGTTGAGCGACACCACACCGAGGCCATTACGCTCGCCTTCCTCTGCCGCTTCAATCACGCGCTGAGCGTGATCCACCTCTTCCTGCGTTGGGGCGTAAGCGTTATGCAGCAGGTCGATCTGGCGCGGGTTAATCAGCGATTTCCCGTTAAAGCCCATTTTGCGGATCAAATCGACCTCGCGCAGGAACCCGGCTTCGTCGTTAACGTCTGACCAGACGACGTCGAAGGCGTCTATGCCTGCGGCGCGGGCGGCATGAAGCACGGCGCACCGCGCATAGAACAGCTCGGTGCCGTCGCCGCGTTCAGTCTGCATGTCCATGACGTAGTCAAACGCCGCCAGCGCGATGCCGATTAGCCGCGGGGAACTGCGGGCAATCGCCACAGCGTTAATCACCCCGATTGCGGATTCAATCGCCGCCATGACGCGGGTCGACCCCACTTCGCGCCCGCACTCGCGTTCGATACGCGCCAGGTGGCCTTCCAGCTCGTAGATGTCCTCCGGCGTGTCGGTTTTTGGCAGCCGTATTACATCCACGCCGCCATGAACGGCGGCCTCCAGATCTAGCAGGCCAAACGGCGTGCTGAGCGGGTTGATGCGCACCACGGTTTCGATATCCTGATACATCGGGTGCTGCAGCGCGTGGAACACCAGCAGGCGCGCGGTATCTTTCTCGCGCAAGGCAACGGCGTCTTCAAGATCGAACATGATGGAGTCAGGTCGGTAGATAAATGCGGTAGAGAGCATGGCGGCGTTCGCGCCGGGCAGAAACAGCATGCTGCGACGGAGTGTAGTCATTGCATTTTTCTCCAGTCAACGGTCTGCTCTTCCGCAGCGCGCAGGATCGCGCTCTGCAGGCGGGCGCGGATCACACAGTCCAGCGCGCCTTTATCCTCGACGATAATTAATCCCTGGCGCACGTCCAGCGCGCGCAGCGTCTCGTCGATCGTCTGGCGAATCTGCTCGCCAAACTGCTTGATCACTTCACTGTGAATGATAATCTCCAGACCGCCGTCGGCGGGGGCGATTTTCACCATCAGGTCGCTGGACTCCTGGGTTCCGGACAGCGACTCCCTAACAATTTTCATGATTAATTCCTGATAGTTATGCCACTTCCGCACGCGCGCTGTAGTGCGCTTTGAGGTGTGCAAACGTGGACTCCGGGACAATCTCCCGAATACGAGAAACCTGTTGTGTTCTGAGTAATCGGCGTACTTCCGATGCCGAAATGGCATTGCCTGTGGCCTTGATGCGCGGAATTTCCACCACCGAGATCTGCGGAGTCAGCAGTTGATGCAGCGTCTGATTGTACTGTCGTGTGATATCGCAAAACGGCTCGGAACCGATGAACCGATGGGTTATCCCTAACGCCGGCGCGATAAAATCGCGGAAAATCAGCACATCGATTTCACTCCACGCCTGCTGCACTTCTCCGCTCTCCTTCAGAAAATAGGCGGGGAAGGTAGCGCGCGAAATAATGTATTGCGATCCTTCATGCACGGAGACGTTCGACAGATGCGCGACGCCCGCCCGCACCATCTCCAGACGCTCGCGAAACGGGAAGAACGACGCATCTTCGCGCACCACGAACAGATGCAACCAGTCGCAGCGCCTGGCCGCCTGCTCCACCAGATGACGGTGCCCGAGAGTAAACGGATTGGCGTTCATTACGATCGCGCCGATACGCTCCCCACACCTGCGCTGGCCAGCCAGCGAACGGCAGTAACGCTCAATGCCCAGGGGGGTGTTTTCCATAAGCACCGCGCTGTTGCCACTTTGGGCGATGGGCCAGAAGCCGCTGCGGGCAAAGCGCTCTTTGTTGCATGGACGGGTACACAGAAAGAGGTGAAAATGGCCGTGCGCGAGGGCGACGTTTTCCACTTCCGCCAGCAGGCGCGCGCTCAGATTTACCCCACGCATCTGCTCATCAACCGCCACGCATTTGATAACGTTGGCCGCAAGACCCGCGCATCCCACCAGCTGCGAACCGGACAACGCCTCGACAAACAGAATGATATCGTTGTCCAGCCCCAGACCGCTGTCGGCCAGTAGCCCGCGAATCCGGCTGAGCCTTTCGGGATGTTCGGCCACTTCCGTGAGTCGAAAATCAATGGTGGGTTGCGTGTGCATACTCAGCTTTCCTGGCGCGCTGCGTTCAGCCGTTGCGCTGGCGCTTCGACGATCGTATTGCTCAGATGACCGATGTTTTCGATTTCCACCTCAATGCGGTCGCCCTCCTCAAGAAACAGCGGCGGATTACGTTTTTTACCCACGCCGCCCGGCGAGCCTGTGATAATCACATCGCCCGGACTCAGGCGGGTGAAGGTGCTAATGTATTCAATCAGCTCCGCGACCTTGTGGATCATGCTGCTGGTGTTGTCTTCCTGAACCATGCGGCCGTTCAGCCAGGTGCGGATCGCAAGTTGATGCGGGTCCGGGATCTCATCGGCAGTCGCCATCCACGGGCCAAACGCCCCGGTTTGACGCCAGTTTTTCCCCGCCGTAAACCAGGTATGCTGCCAGTCGCGGGCCGAACCGTCCATGTAACAGCTATAGCCCGCCACGTGGCGCAGCGCGTCCTCGCGGCGGATATTTTCGCCTCCTTTACCCATGATCACCGCCAGCTCGCCCTCATAGTCAAACTCGCTGGAGTGACGCGGTTTCAGTACCGGCGCATTGTGCCCGGTCTGGGAGTCCGGAAAGCGGATAAACAGCGTCGGAGCCGGATTATGCTGGTCAAACTCCTGGCGCTTGGCGGCGTAGTTCATGCCCACGCAGAGGATTTTTTCCGGCCGCTCAATCACCGGCAAAAAGGTGATGGCCTCCAGCGGCGCGTCGACGGCGTCATCGAGATAGCGCGTGGCCTCCGACATACCGTTACCCTGTAGCAGCGCCTTAAGGTCGCCGTAGCGGTCCCCCAAACGGCGACCTAAATTCACCACGCCGTCGGCCTTGACGATGCCGTAGCTGCGTTGACCTTTATAGATAAAGCTTGCGAGTTTCATAGTTCTTTCCTGAAGACTTAAACGAGGAAGTTGCCCAGAATCAGCAGAGAGATAGAGACGTTGATCGCGCCGCCGATACGAGTAGCAATCTGGGCGAACGGCATCAGGCTCATGCGATTGCCTGCGGTCAGGATTGCCACATCGCCGGTACCGCCCTGCCCGCTCTGACAGCATGAGACGATGGCGACATCAATCGGATGCATACCAATCTTCTTACCCACGAAAAATCCGGTCGCGACCAGCGAGGAGACGGTGCTAACAATGACCAGCAGGTTGCTTACGGTGAAGGCGTTGACCAGCTCCTGCCACGGGGTAATGGCTACGCCCACGGCGAACAGAATCGGATAGGTGACGGAGGTCTGGAAGAATTTATAAACAACCTGGGATCCTTCCAGCAGACGCGGAGATGCGCCGTTGCAAAGCTTAACCAGCACAGCTACAAACAGCATGCCAACCGGCGCAGGCAGGCCAATCAGCTTATGGCCAAGCATGCCCAGCATATAGAGCAGCACCGCCAGCAGCGCGCCGGAGGCAATCGTCGTCACGTCCGCTTTCCCGGAGAACGCTGGCTGGGAGGTGGCGGTGTCCGCATTAGCGCGGTTTGGCATCAGCTGACCTTCACCGGTCAGATGCGGATAGCGCTTGCCGAGCTGGTTCAGGCAACCGGAGATAATGATGGCGGTTAAGCCTCCGAGCATGACCATCGGCAGCACGCGACCGAGCGCCACGCCCTGATCCATGTGCAACAGCGCGGCATAGCCGATGGAGAGCGGGATTGCGCCTTCGCCCACGCCGCCCGCCATGATCGGTAGAATGATAAAAAAGAAGATCTGGAAAGGCTCAAGCCCGAGCGCCATGCCCACGCCCATCCCGACGATCATGCCGACAATTTCGCCGCAGAGCATCGGGAAGAAAATGCGCAGGAAGCCCTGAATCAGCACAGTGCGGTTCATACTCATGATGCTGCCGACAATGATGCAGCAGATATAGAGATAAAGAATGTTGGTGGATTTGTAGAACCTGGTGGTTGATTCGACCACCACGTCCGGCAGCAGGCCATAATAGACCATCGCGGAAGGAATGAAAGTAGCACAAATCGCCGCAGCGCCCAGCTTGCCAACAATCGGTAGCCGCTTGCCAAACTCGCCGCAGGCGAAGCCGAAGAACGCCAGCGTGGCGACCATCACCACGATGTCGCTCGGCAGCTTGCCGCCGAGGCAGTCGATCGCGATTAATGCTCCCGCCAGCACAAACAGCGGCAGCGGGATGATCCCCACCTTCCAGGTATCCATAATGTGCCACCAGCGCTCTTTGAGGGACGGCCGCTGAATATTAACCGGGTCGTGGGTTACAGATAAAGAATCGTCAGTAGTGCTCATAATAAAGCCTCTTGGTTATTTGTGCGTTAAGCGTAAAGTCGCCAGGGCTTAAATAATGTGAGGAATGGCATATTAAATCCGGAGTTTTAATGGCCGCTATGGTTTTAATGGTTTATTTTATTTAATGTGATTAGCGCCTTGTTTATTGGTGTGGTTTTTATGGTTTCTTTTCCTAATTGAACATATATATAACATTCATTAAAAGCGTATTAAGATAAACCTTAGTTTAATAATTTCACAGGTAAGTACACCGGTGCAAAAGATCACAAATTTTAAGTAAACTGCGGGTTTGCATGAAAAAAGATGATATATTGCCCATACCCGTTGATGCCGTGCGTGATGGTCATGAGAGTGTCATTTCAGATAAAACTGTTTATTTCACTGGTTGCCTTTTTCTCAGTGCTATTTGTCTTACTGGGAAGTTACTATTATGTCGATGTTGGCAGACAGCTATATCAGGAGATGAGCACCAGAGCTAAAATACAGTCGGAAGAAATTGCGCTTATTCCTAATTTGCGTAAAGAGGTAGAAGAAAAAGATATCAAAGCCATTCATCATTTTATGCAGCAAATAGCAGCGCACAGCGATGCGAGCTTTATTGTTATTGGTGATAATCAAGGTCAGCATCTGTTTCACTCCGTGTTCGCTGACCGGACGGGCACGACGCTCGTTGGCGGCGATAACGAAGAGGTGCTGCGCGGAAAAAGTATCACCACCATTCGTAATGGAGGTTTAGGCATTTCGCTGCGCAGCAAAACCCCCATTTTCAACGATGTCGGCCGGGTGGTGGGCATTGTCTCCGTGGGCTATCTCACCAGCTATCTGGATACCATCACCGTCAATAAGGTCGTCAACATCCTTATTGCCGCCCTGCTACTGCTTATCGCGCTGTTTATTTTTTCCTGGTTTTTCACCCGCAGCATAAAGAAGCAGATCTTCTCGCTTGAGCCGCGAGAGATTGGCCTGCTAGTTCGTCAGCAAAAGGCAATGATGGAGTCTATCTATGAAGGCGTGATCGCGGTCGATCGCGATCTGCGAATCGAGGTGATCAATCAGGCAGCGCGAACGCTGCTGGGCTTATCCCAGCCCGCGAGGGCGCTGCGTGGGCAGTTAATCAGCGAAGTCATCACGCCCGTGCCGTTCTTCACACCGCGCACCATGCTGCTCAAAGATACGCACGATGAGATTTGCCGTTTTAATGATTTGACGGTGATTGCCAGCCGCGTGCGTATCATGCTGGAAGATTCGCTCCAGGGCTGGGTCATTACCTTTCGCGATCGCAATGAAATCGACTCGCTCAGCGCCCAGCTTAGCCAGGTGAAACGCTATGTCGATAACCTGCGCATTATGCGTCACGAACAGTTAAACCGAATGGCTACCCTCTCCGGCCTGCTGCATATGGGACGCTATAAAGAGGCCATTGATTTTATTCAGGCGCAGTCGGAACACGCCCAGGAGCTGCTGGACTTTATCTCTTCACACTTTAGCTCGCCCACGCTGTGCGGGCTGCTGTTGGGTAAATCCGTGCGCGCCCGAGAAAAAGGGGTCGAGATTAATTTCGATCCCGCCTGCCGGATGGATAAAGCTTTCACCCCGCTTCTGGAAGCAGAATTAATTTCAATTATTGGCAACCTGCTGGACAACGCGATTGAAGCCACGCAGCGTGCGCCGCTCCCGCACGATCCGATCGAAGTGCTGATTAAGCTGAATGAGCGCGAGCTGATTATTGAAGTGGCCGATCGGGGCGTAGGAATTAAACCGGCGATCCGCGAAAGTATATTTGAACGCGGTATCACCACCAAAACGCGTGGCGATCATGGTATTGGCCTGTACCTGATCGAAAGTTACGTCACCCAGGCTGACGGCTACATTGAAGTTGCCGATAACACCCCGCGGGGCGCTATTTTCTCGCTCTTTATTCCCGCCACGGGAACCGCCCGCCGCCCTGCTCAAGAACTGGAAGATATTGACTATGCAACATGAATATATTGACATATTAATTGTTGAAGACGAGAACGAACTGGCGCAACTGCATGCGGAACTGGTTAGCAAACATCCTCGCCTGCGTCTGGTTGGCATCGCTTCCTCGCTGGCCGAGGCGCAGGCGAAACTTGCCAGCCTGCAACCGCAGCTTATTCTGCTGGATAACTATTTACCCGATGGGAAAGGCATCACGCTGATCAGCAATCCCCTGCTGGCTCACGCTAACTGCTCGGTGATTTTCATCACCGCCGCCAGCGATATGGATACCTGTAGCCTGGCGATCCGCAACGGCGCGTTTGATTACATTCTTAAACCCGTGTCGTGGAAACGGCTGAGCCAATCGCTTGAGCGCTTTGTTCAGTTCGCCGAGCAACAGCGGGAGTGGAAGATTGTCGACCAGCAGAACGTTGATTCGCTGTATCAGCTACAGGCCAAAAATTATCGTAAGGATAACGGCGGTAAGGGCATCGAAGAGAACACCCTGGCGAGGGTGCAAACCTTGTTCAACGCCAGAACGACACACTGCTTTTCTGTCGATGAAGTCGTCAGCGAGACGGGGTTAAGTAAAACAACCACACGCCGCTATCTGGAGCACTGCGTGGAGGCAGGATTTTTGCGCGTGGAGATGCTGTACGGGAAAATTGGCCATCCGCGAAGAATGTACAGGCGGGCAGATACGTGATGGCGGGCGGGGATAGCTGACAGGCTTTTTCAGGGCGCTGCGCCTCTCGGTGAGAAGAGGGAAAGACCGCTGGCTCAGGTTTGGCGTGGTCGCGTTTTCAGAGAAAAATCGCTCTTCCCTATCCCACTAACGATCGTCTCTTGCTCATCAACTACGGCGCTTTTGAAGACCACAAGCGCCTCGGGGGCATACGCTCATTGATGAGACGCGTTCAGGACAAATACGCTGTTTTGTTTTTCTTGCGATATTCACCGGGGGGTAAATGGAAATGCCGGGTAAATAATCGTGTAAAGGTTTGCTGCGAGTCATAGCCGTAGCGCAAGCCAATACTGTAAATATTCTCATCGGTCTCGCGTAAATCGCGGGCAGCTGAATCCAGCTTTTTATGACGAATGTAGCGCCCCAGGCTCTCTCCTTTATATTGCAGGAACAAACGCTGCAGATACCATTTTGAATAACCTGAATAATGAGCTATTTGTTCTATACGCAGTGGTTTATGTAAGTTATCGTCGATCCAATCAATGATAACGGCGATCACGGATTCAGAAATAAACATGGGGTCTCCTCCTTATGCATTCTCCCGGTATTATCAAGGTGGTTCTGCAGTAATTTTTGCTAAAGCCTCTGATGCTATTCGTGTTGTAATAAGCACAATATTAAGCTGATGGCATTGATAATCCTTTAATTATCAAAGACAGACCATACTCAAAAGCGGTATCCGGATGTGGATTGACCAACGATTCGATATGGGCAATTTCTGCCGGTATTTTTGATAACATTTTATTATCATTACCGTACGTTCGCGACTGTTCCTCTAATACGCACCCCAAAGTGTATTCGCTAATCGCGAGTAATATCATTGCGGCTTCTGCCTCAGTGAAACCGGCTCGAACAAGATAAACCAGTTTTGGATAAAAGGTTTCTCCTCCCACCCGGGTCGGCGATGTCCCTGCATGTAACAGAGCGCCGTCCCGATGGGCGAGCAGAGCGCGGCGGAAACTACGTGCGTTATCCGCCAGCCAGCTTGTCCATTCCGGAGTGTCTTCGGGCACAGGTAGCGCATGGTGTTTGGCTAAAACAGCTGAAGCCATTTCTTCCAGCAAATTGGCTTTGTTTTTGAAATGCCAGTACAACGTCGCAGATTCCACGCCCAGTTTTTGTGCCAGCTTGCGGGTCGTCAACGCTTCCAGACCGACTTCATCTAAGAGAGCTAATGCTGCCTCAATCACCTGATCTCGTTGAATTTTCGCCATGATATTGATCCTGTTGTTAATCCATTTACCCGTGCCAGCGGCCGGTGAAGAGACACGTTGTCTGAACCCGACGCCTGACGGAATCTTTAATGCAAATTACTCTATCAATGATAGATAAATTGATCAATGATAGATTTCTTCGCTCATCGTCGTTAGGGTCTTTTTATGAATATCGATCGAGACAAGTACGTTAAGAAAACAAACAATACGCGGCCGACAGATGCCATACCGCCAGTGTTGTGGATGCAGGCAGCCATTATCACGCTGGGAGCTTTTTCCACCATGCTTTCATCAACGATGCTCAGCGCTGCGCTGCCCGCCATGGCCATCGGCCTGGGGGTGCCGGACTCGGCAATACAATGGATAGCAACAGCGTATCTTATGGCCCTTGCAGCAGGCGTTCCGCTGAGCGCCTGGGCCGTCAGACGCTTTGGCGCTACGCAGCTTTGGCTCTATGGGCTGATTTTATTTGCGATTTTCTCGGCCGTTTGCGCCCTTTCCCCACGTTTCGAGGTGCTGCTTGCCGCAAGAATGATGCAAGGTCTGGCAGGGGGATTACTCGTACCGGCGGGGCAAACTATTCTTGGCCTGGTCGTCGGACGCGAACGCCTGGGGCGGGTCATTGGCACGATTGGCGTCGCCATCGTCATTGCCCCCTTATTGGGGACATCGCTTGGCGCACTCCTGCTTGAAAGCTGCGGATGGCGAGGGTTATTTTGGATCACCGTGCCCTTCTGCCTGTGTGCATATCTCGCCGGGTGGAAGTTGCTTCCCCGTCCGACAATAAAAAATGACAGGCCCCTCTCGCTGGACTGGCTGGGACTGGCGCTGGTCTTTTGCAGCCTGCCGATGCTGATGGAAGGCATGAAAGCGCTCAGCCTTAATAACGGTAAATATGGCTGGAACGTCATCATGCTGAGCGTGGGCGCCCTGTTCACCTGCTTGTTTATTTATCGCTCTTTGCGCATTGAATCCCCCTTACTGCATCTCGGGCTTTTCAAACATCGGGGCTTCACTTTATCTGCCGTATTGATGACTATCGGCGGCGCGGTGAATTTTGGCGGGCAGTTCCTGCTTCCTTTATATTTTCGCGACGTTTGCCATAAAACGCTGGCTGAAGTGGGCTTGCTGCTTACGCCTCAGTTAATCGGTTCGGCGATAGGATTTCCGGTGGCAGGCTATTTTTCTGATAAGCTGGGGCCACGCGCGGTGCTGATCGTTGGCGGCTTACTCGCGGCTTTTGCCACCCTGCCACTGGGGATGATTGATGCGCAAAGTCGCTATACGCTTGTGGGTGGAGCAATCGCCGTCAGAGGGTTCGGTTTAGCCCTGGCGACGGTACCCGCTATGGCAGCGGGCATGGCGATGGCTGGCAGCCGTCATGTCGCTGATGCCGCGCCTATTCTTAACATCCTCCAGCGTATTGGCGCGATGGCGGGAACGGCATTGATTACCGCGAGCTACATTAGATTCGCTCCGACTAATGGGAGCTTAACCGCCTTTCACCACGCCGGATGGATACTTACCGCTGGGGCCGTACTGCTCGCGCTTTGCGCATTTTTTATGGTAAATCATTCCGTTTTAACAACGCAGGAAGAATAAAAGTTTAATCAGAAAATTTATCGCTTTCAGACCCGATCCCAAAGCCTGCTGATTAAATTTGCAGAAATGGACTTCGTTGCCTGCAAAATAAACCATTCGGAGCAGCTGTTAGGCAGTCATGCCGGTCCGCTGCGAAGCCGACCGACATGACGCATTCTCACTGACTAAATCGCGCCGATCAATCCGCCATCAACCCGAATCACCGCACCGGTAATGTAGCTGGCAGGCTGGCTTGCCAGAAACGCCGCGGCGGCGCCGTACTCCTGCGGTTCACCGTAGCGCCCGGCCGGAATGCTCAGACGACTCTTTTCGGCGACCGCTTCCGCACTGCTGTTTTCCCGTTGCGCCCTGAGTGCGTCCAGCTGCCCCACGCGGTCGGTGGCGATGCGCCCTGGCACCATCACATTCACCGTCACGCCGTCGCCGGCCACTTCACTGGCGAGGGTTTTCGACCAGCCGAGCAGGCTCATGCGCAGCGCATTCGAGAGGGCGAGGCCAGGAATGGGGGTAATTACGCCGGATGACGTGGTGGTAATAATGCGTCCCCAGCCGCGGCTGCGCATGGCGGGCAGGAGTTTATCGGTGAGCTGAATCAACGAGGCGACCATCACTGAAAACTGCTGTTGCCAGACTGCGCCATCTGTCCCCTGCGCCGATGCGGGCCGCGGGCCACCGGAGTTGTTGACCAGAATATCGATATCGCCCCACTGCTGGCGAATATCGGCAATCACCGAATCAAACCGTTCCGGGGCGGCCAGATCCAACGGCCAGGCGCGGGCAGTACCGCCCGTCCGGGTGATACGCTCCACCGTTTGCGCCAGTTTATCAGCATTGCGGCCGGTGACCGCCACCCTCACGCCCTCCTGCGCCAGCGAAAGGGCAATAGCCTGCCCAAGGCCGCTTCCGGCACCGCACACCAGCGCCACTCGTTGTTGTATCTGCAAATCCATAAATGCTCCTGATTGTATTTTCAGAAGCAATATGTGCAAGAGCGATGCCAGCTATGCGCGACCGTTTTTAACATTGACCTGGTCAAACGCGTATTGCAGGTGTTTTCTCATCAATTCCGCCGCCTGTTCCTGCTTGTTCTCTCGCAGGGCATCGATGATAGCAACGTGCTCTTCGCACCACTCTTTTACGCGGCGCTTATTGTGATAGCTGCCAAATTCCAGCAGACGGCGCAGCCGGTTTTGTTGCTGGATAGCCTGTAACACAAACAGATTGCCGCTGGCTTCCGCCAGCAACTCATGAAATAAAGCGTCGGTTTCGAAAATCTCTTTTGCCGGAACCTGCGTAATGTCCGGGTGGGTGATGAGGCGCAGATGCTGGGCGCGCAGGCGTTTAAGCATCTGCCTGTCCACATGCAGGTTGGGTGTCAGCAGCGCCGTCGGTTCAATCATCAGGCGAAAACCGTAGCTGTTGCGCAGGGCGACATCGGAGTTGAGGGTTTGCAGAAAGCGCCAGCCGTGCCCCGCATTGCGCGCAATCAGGCCGTCCTCCGATAGCTTCACCAGCGTACGGGTCAGCACCCCGCGATCGACCTCATAGCGCTGACTGATTTCAGTCTGGGTAAACGATTCCGGCAGCACGCCCGCAATACGGTCATGGACCAGCTGTTCGTAAAGCTTCTGGTCATTGCTCTTGGACTGCTCAATCTCCAGCAGCTCCAGCTCATTGCTGCGTTTAAGCAGGAAAAAACCCTGATTTGGACGCGCTTCAACCGCCCCCATTCGGGTCAACTCTTTTAACCCGGCGCGCACCGGCGTACGCGAAACCCCCAGCGCATCGGCAAGATGTTGCTCGCGTAAATGATGACCTGGATCGAATTTTGCTTCAGATATCAGGTCGAGTATTTGCCGGGCTATCCGGCGACTGCTCGCAGTGGAGTCAGGCTGCATGGAGAACGCTTCCCTGGAATGCATTGTTGTGGTCGATATATACAATATCACGCACAACAAAACGCAGCAAAACAAAGCAAGGACTGCACGATTAACGTGCAATACGCACCAGAATGAGACGTTTTTTTCACACGTATAATTGTATTTATTGACACATTAAATTCAATTTAGACCTTAACCAGGAGACGACTATGTCTAGCAATTCTTTATTGTTTCGCCACGTGCGTACCTTGATGTTCGCGCTGACCGCACTCCCGCTGGTGGGCCATGCTGCGGTGGAAACCATCGCCCCGGGCAAGCTGACCTACGGCACGGCGGCGACGTTTATGCCTTTTGAGTTCGTGAAAGAGGGCAAGCTCACCGGCTTCGATATCGACCTGATTAACGCGCTAAGCAAAGAGATCCGGCTGACGCCTGCGCCGATGCCGATGGAGTTCAAAGGGCTTATCCCAGCGCTGCAGGGGAAACGTCTCGATATCATCAACTCCGCCATGTACGTCAACCCGACCCGTGCCGCGCAGGTCGACTTCGTGCCTTACCTGAAGATCGGCAGCCGCGTGGTGGTGAGCAAAGGTAATCCGGCAAAAATCACCGGACGCGACCTGAGCCTCTGCGGCAAAAATATCGCCGTGACGCTCGGCGGGATCGAAGAGAGCCAGGCCCGGGCAGACAACCAGCGCTGCCTGGAGGCCAAAAAACCGGCCATTAACGTCATGACCTTCCCCGCCGCTACCGACTCCGCCGTTGCCGTCTCCCAGGGTCGCGCCGATGCCGAATTCCTCTCCACGCCGGGAACCGTCGCCCTGCTAACCGAAAAAGCGGGCATGTTCGAAGCGGTTGGCGATGAGTTCGAAGCAGATACCCACATCGCGTTTGCCGTGCGTAAAGGCGATAGCGAAACCCAGGCTCTGCTGGAAAAAGGTCTCCAGGGCCTCGTCAAAAATGGCACCTACAAGCAACTGATAAAGAAATGGAACTTCCCTGACTCCGTTGCCCTTTTCTAACCCGTCTCGCCATTAACCGGAGAACGCTATGTCGATCGAACTTATGTGGCAGTACTTCCTCTCACCCGAGTTTGTTCAGGGTGCCTGGATGACGCTACTGATTACCCTCTGCTCACTGTTGTGTGGCGTGGTGCTGGGCCTGGTGTTGGCGCTGTTGCAGGAAGCGCCGTTTCGCGCCGGGAAAGGGCTGGCCTTTTTCTACCTGTGGCTGTTTCGCGGGACGCCGGTGCTGTTCCAGATAATCTTTGTCTACAACGTGCTGCCAGGCTTCGGCTTACGCTTCTCCGCATTTACCTGCGCAGTGCTGGCGCTTTCGCTTAATGAAGGCGCCTACATGGCGGAAATTCTGCGCTCTGGCCTGCAGGCCGTAAAAAGCGGCCAGCGCACCGCCGGCATGGCGCTCGGTATGACCAGCGGGCAGATCATGCGAAAAATCGTGCTGCCTCAGGCCGCACGCATCGTTCTGCCGCCGATGGGTAACCAGATGATCAGCATGCTGAAATCGAGCGCGCTGGTCTCGGTTATCGCCGTTCAGGAACTACTGCTGGTCGCCAACCAGACCGCCAGCGCCAGCTTCCGCTACTTCGAAGCGCTATGCGCCGCAGGCATCTATTACCTGCTGCTCACCAGCCTGTTTATGGTCTTCCAGTCGTGGCTGGAAAGCGTGCTGGATCCCAAACAGCGCCGCAGCAAAAGCCAGAAGCGGCTGAACCGCCTGTTTAAATTACCAAAACCCGCCCGGGAGGAACCATGAGCGAGAAACCGCTGCTGGAGATGATCGGTATTGATAAGACTTTTGGCCGCCAGACCGTGCTCAAGAACTGCTCTCTTGAGGTGCAGCGCGGGGAAACCGTGGTCCTGATTGGGCCATCGGGCTCGGGGAAATCCACCCTGCTGCGCTGCGTCAACATGCTCTCCCCTGCCGACAGCGGCGACGTGTTCTTCGCCAGCCAGCACATCAGCCGGGGCGAAGTGCCGGTGCACAAACTGCGGCAGCGTATTGGCATGGTGTTCCAGAACTACGAGCTGTTCTCGCACCTGACGGCGGCGGAAAACATCATGCTGGCCCCGATGACGGTGCTGGGGATGAACCGCACTGATGCCCGTACGCTGGCGGACAACCTGTTGGCGAAGGTGCGCATCAACGAACGCGCGGACCACTTTCCTGACGAGCTCTCCGGCGGCCAGCAGCAGCGCGTGGCGATTGCCCGAGCCCTGGCGATGAAGCCCGAGCTCATGCTCTACGACGAACCCACGTCAGCCCTCGACCCGGAGATGATCCGCGAGGTGCTGGAAGTGATGGCGGAGCTCAGCGCAGAAGGAATGACCAGCATGGTGGTGACCCACGAAATGGGCTTCGCCCGCCGGGCCGCTAACAACATTCTTTTTATGGAAGACGGCGAAATTATCGATCGCGCCAGCACCAGCGATTTCTTCGCCGGCAACGTCAGCGAGCGCGCGCAGCGCTTCCTGACGCAAATATTACATTAATCACGGAGTTCCTATGTTCAGTTATCAGGTTGACAGCGCGCGTATGAAAAAGGACTTAGCGACGCTGGTTGCCATCAATACGGAGAATCCGCCGGGCCATGAGCGTGAAGCCGCCGAATGTCTGGAAGGCTGGCTGCTGACCGCCGGATTCGATCTCTCCTTTAGCGAATACGCGCCGGGGCGGACCAACGTTATCGCCGTCCTGCACAATGGACCGGGGCCGTGCTTCGCCTTTAACACCCATATCGACACCGTTCCGGCGGGCAGCGGCTGGACCAGCGATCCCTTCACGCTCGCCGAGCGCGGCGGGCGCCTGTACGGGCGCGGCGCCTGCGATGCCAAAGGCCCACTGGTGGCGATGGTTGAAGCCCTGCGTTTGCTGGCCGCCAATCGTCAGCGCTGGTCCGGCACGCTGATGGGCGTGTTCACCGCCGATGAAGAGGTCGCCAGCGAAGGGGCGAAATTCTACGTACGTGATAACCCACCGGCGATTGATTTCGCGGTGATTGGCGAGCCGACATCGAATGCGACCTTCTCCGCTCACAAAGGCAGCTTGCGTCCTCGCGTGCGGGTAAAAGGCGTCACCGCGCACTCCGGCACGCCGGAGCTGGGGGTTAACGCGATTTACCAGTCCGCGCGCCTTTTAGGGCTGATTGAAGAGGCCCACCACCAGCAGGTGCGTTGCCGCTGCCACGATCTGGTCGGTAACGCCAGCCTGACGGTGACCCGCATCCACGGCGGCCATGCGGACAACGTGGTGCCCGACAGCTGTGAGCTGCTGCTTGACCGCCGCATGGTCCCGGGTGAAGACGAAGCGGTCGTCAAGGCCGAACTGCAACAGCTGCTCGACCACGCGCACGCTCATGCGGGCGTGGAAGCCGAAATTATCGCCTGGCAGCCCACCACCGGTGGCGCGACGCAAACCGACAGCAGCGAAGCCATTGTCGAGCAAAGCCTTGCCGCCTGCCGCCGTCACGGACAGAGCGAGCCCGGCCCGTTTGGTTTTCAGGGCGGCTGCGACCTGGTGCATTTCCGTTCGCTGGGCGCAAAGGGCGTGGTCATTGGCCCCGGCTCGCTGGCCGTGGCGCACAAGCCCGATGAATTCGTCCCCGTCGATGAATTTATCGCCGCGGCATATATCTATCTCGATATTGCGCTCGCCATGCTGCCGCCGGAGCCCGGTTTATGAAAGCGCAGCTCTTTCGCGGAGAACTGCATTATGCCGGTGTGATGCTGCATACCGCCGCCTCCGGCCCGGTGACGGCGCTCGACACCCTCTGGCTGCGTCTGGACGACCAGGGCGTGACGGGGATTGGCGAAGTGCGGCTCAATATTCGCTACCTGCATGGCTATAGCGAAGAGCAGGTGCTGAACAACCTGCTTCAAATCCTCAGCCGTTGGGACTGGCGCCGGCAGCCCGCGGCGCTACTTACCGCGCTGCATGATGAGGACCCCACGCTGCTGCCGCCGTCACGCATGGTGCTGGATATGGCATTGCACGATCTGCTGGCGCGTCAGGAGGGGGTAAGCGTTGCCGCCTGGCTGGGGGCGCAAGCTGGCCTGCCCGCCTGGCGCACCAATCAAACCCTGTTCTGGAGCAGCGAGTCGCGGATGCTGGAGCAGGCGCAACGCTATGTCGATCGCGGTTTCACCGAGCTGAAGTTACGCACGGGCGTAGCGGATTTCGCCACCGACCTGGCCCGCCTGCAAAGGCTGCGTCAGCGGTTTGGCCAGCAGATTTCGCTGGCGATTGACGTGAACGGCCAGTGGTCGCTGGCGCAGGCTCACGCAGCGTTCCCCTCTCTGCGAGCGCTGAATCTCAGCTACATCGAACAGCCGTTAAGCCCGGTATACGACAGCCAGCTTGCCGAACTGTACGGCTACGGCATCCCGATCATGCTCGATGAAAGTCTCAATAGCGACGCAGCCATCACCCGGCTGATCGCCGCCAAAGGCGCGCTGTGGGGGCATCTCAAGCTGGTGAAATTGGGCGGCCTCGCTCCGACGCTTGCCGCCGCCCGCCGTCTGCGGCGCGCCGACGTGCCGTTCATGATTGGTCAGATGAATGAAGGCCATGCCGCCACCGCCGCCGCGCTCCAGCTTTGCCGGGTGGTGCAACCGGCATTTGCCGAACTGTATGGCGCCGATGGCTTAACGGATGATCCCGTCAGCGGGCTGGAATACCGCAATGGACGGGTCACCGTCAACGACTCTCCCGGTCTGGGCGTGCAGTTCAATGCCGCGCAGGCCAACTTACTCCAGGAGTTTAACGATGCAAGATGTTAACAATGTGATTCAGGGCAGTGAGTCCGCCTTTAGCGCTGACGAATATGCGCAACGCATTCGACGTACCCGCGAACGCTTAAGCAGCGCGGGCGTGGACGTCATGATTGTTACCGGACCAGAAAACATTTTCTGGCTTACCGGTCAGCAAACGCCGGGATATTACACCTTTCAGGCGCTGCTGCTGCCGGTAGAAGGGGATCCGGTCTTTGTGATTCGTCAGCTCGAATACTTTAACTTTATCGCCAACACCTTTATTTCAGATGCCGCTATTTACCAGGATGGCGATAACCCGGTGGATTTTCTGGTGGCTATGCTGCAACAGCGCGGCTGGCTCAATAAGCGCATAGGACTGGATAAACGCGGCTGGTTCCTGCCGATTGCCGTGTATGAAGCCCTGCAGTCTAAGCTCGGCGCGATTGCCGATACGGCTGGCGTCATCGAACCGCTGCGCGCGGTGAAGTCGGCCGCGGAGGTGGAAAAAATCGCCGCCGCGGCCCGCTATGTCGATGCGGGTATGCGCGCCGGGATGGCGGCGATTCGCAGCGGCGCAGACGAAAACGCGCTGGTCTCGGCGATGATGGGGGCCGCCATTGCCGCCGGTTCCGAGTATGTCGGTATGGAACCGCTGGTCTCAACCGGTCCGCGAAGCGGCGTGCCGCACGGCACATGGCGACGTCGGGTGATGCAGGATAACGACCCGGTTTTTCTGGAGATGTCTGCCGCCCACGATCGCTACCACGCCGCGATGATGCGCTCCGCCTGGCTAGGCCGCCCGCCCGCTATCGCCATCGAAATGGAAAAAGTTTGTCAGGAAGCCCTGCAGGCCTCCCTCGACGCCATTCGTCCGGGCGCTACCTGCGAAGCGCCGCACCTGGCCTGCCAGAAGGTGATCGACCGCGCCGGTTTCACTGAAAATTTCAAAAAACGCACCGGTTACTCCATCGGCATCGCCTTTGCGCCGGACTGGGGCGAAGGCGGCATCCTTAGCCTTTACAGCGGCGTCACCACCGAGCTGCAGCCAGGAATGACTTTCCACATCCCACCGGCCCTGCGTATCTACGGTCAATTCACCGTCGGCGTCAGCGAAACCGTGGTGGTGACTGAAACCGGATATCGCCAGCTGGGTTCCCTGGCTCGCCCATTAACACTGCTGTAAGGAAAGAAAGATGAAAGATATCAATGAGTGTCGTGAACGCCTGCGCGGTATTTTCAACATCACCGTCACCCCGTTCGACGCCAGCGGCGCGATCGACTACCCGGCGTTGCGTGAAAACATCGAACGCGTGATTGGTCTGGGCTATGATGGCCTGCTGATTGGCGGCACCTACGGCGAGTTCCCGGTAATGACCGTCGAAGAGCGCCGCGAATTGTTTCATGAAGTGATGGCCTGCGTGGATGACCGCGTGGCGGTAATGCTGTGCAGCGCCAGTTCCGATCCGCGCGACGCCCGCGAGCTGACCGTTCTGGCAAGCGAGTTGGGCGGCCTGCCGATGGTCACCGCGCCCTTTGTTAGCGAAATCACTGACGAACAAATCATCAGCTACTTCAATGAGATGGCACCGTTATCCAAAACCGGCATTCTGGTGTACAACGCGCCGGGCATCGGCATTACCCTCTCCCCGACGCTGCTGGAACGGCTGGCAGAGATCCCGAATGTGGTCGGCATCAAACAGGGCGATCTCAACCCCACCGCCATCGACCAGATTGCCAACCGCCTGCGCGGGCGTCTGCGCCTGTTCTGCGCCTCCGATCTGGCTTTCCTCGGACCGATGATGGCCGGGTTTGACGGCATCAGCACGACCAACAGCGGCGCGCTGCCGGAGCTGATCGTCAATACGTTCCGCGCCGTGGAACGGGGCGATGCCGCCACTGCCCGCGATTTGCATCAGCTGTGGTACGCGTATCGAGCCCTGGCGCGCAAATACGGGCAGCCGCAGCTGGTGAAAGCGGCGATGGCGCTGCGCGGCTTTAACGGCGGCACCGTACGCGCACCGTTAAAACCGATCGGCGACGCGGCGCTGGCAGAGCTAACCCGCGTCATGCAGGCGCTCGCCAGCGACCAGCGCAGCGGGGTTACGCTGGCGCGTTAAGCGCCACCTTTAGAAACGCGACGAACAGCGGATGGGGCGCATCCGGGCGGGACATCAGTTCCGGATGCCCCTGAACTCCGTGCCAGAACGGCAGCTCAGGCTGGGAAACGGCTTCCACGATACCGTCGCTTTGCGCGCTCACGCTGACCCCGCCGGGGGACAGCGCCGGCAATAAGTCGGTGTTGAAGCAGTAGCGATGGTTGTAGTGCATTTCGCGGACATCGCCGGGGATAAGCCCCGAGGAAAAAGGGAATACGCCGCAGCGATGACGACCATCGGCAAAGGGAACAAAGCTGTGCAGAGCCTCATGCGGAGCGACTTCCGCGGGAATGGCCGATTCGAAACCCGGACTCCGGCGCACGGCAGCAGTCATCATGCTCTGCATTCCCAGGCACAACCCCAGCGTTGGCTGCCCGCGGTTAAGCGTATCTTCCGCCACGCGGATTTGTCCGTTGACCGCCGCCATTGAGGAACCGCCTGGCAGCACCACGCCCTGGAAGAGGTGAAGTTCGTGTAACTCGGCGGACAGACTGACCGGCGCGAAGAAATGGACATCCAGGTTCAGCCCCAGCGACGCCGCGGCATCGCCCAGTGAGCCGAGCGTGGCGGGATAGACCAGACGGTGGTCCGCCTCGCGGCCAATCAGCGCGATGCGCAAGGACGCCCCGGCGGACGACGGTCTCCCGGCATCCCAGCGGCCATAGCGGTCGGGGGTGAGCGCTAACAGCGTGTGTTGCCCGTCGCTGAGCGTCAGGCGGTGGTTGCTGTCATCGCTGTAAAGCCGCTGGCCCGGCAGGTCGGCGATGAGCGGCGCCTGCGAGGACGCCAGCACAATAACGGCGTCTGATGGCGGCAGGCTGGCGATATCGCGCACCTCTTCACGCAGCGTATCGCTGCGCCAGAGACCGCTGGTAACGCAGTACCCTGCGCGAATGACGTGCTGATGACTATCGGGAACGTCCCCGGCGAAGTCGGGGCGAAGGCTCCAGAGGGGCAACCCAAGACGATTAGCCCACAGGCTGGCGGTGATACCGTAGCGGGCGGGGACGGAGCTGTTATCGAGAATAAAGATCGGTGACACGGCGAGTTTCCTGCTGATGTTGGGTGCCTAATTGTATTAATTGAATCATTAGATACAAAAGAGGATTTATGAATAACAGTCAAATCGCCCGTCGTATGCTTTCCGTACGCCCTTCACCGACGGCGGCCATTTCTGACCGGGTACGGGCGCTGGAAGCCGCAGGCAAGCAGGTTATCAACCTGGGCGAAGGGGAACTGGATTTTGCTACCCCGGCCCATATTAGCTATGCGGGCATTGAAGCTATCGTGCATCACCAGACTAAGTATACCGCCGTTTCCGGCACCGCAGCGTTGAAGTCGGCGATTGCCGCCAAGTTCGCGCGCGACAACCAGCTGCACTACCGCGCGGAGGAGATCATCGCCGGGAGCGGCGCCAAGCAGCTCATTTTCAATGCCTTTCTGGCAACCCTGGACGCCGGGCAGCAGGTGATTATTCCCGCCCCCTACTGGGTCTCCTACCCGGATATGGTCTCTCTGGCCGACGGTGAACCGGTGATTGTGCCCTGTGATGAACAACACGGCTGGAAGCTGACGCCGGAACAACTGGCCGCCGCCCTCACCTCGTCAACGCGCTGGCTGGTTCTCAACTCGCCGGGTAACCCGACCGGGGCGATATACAGCGAACGGGAACTGCGCGCGCTGGCAGAGGTCCTGGCGGATTACCCGCAGGTGCTGGTGATGGCCGACGACATTTACGAGCCGCTGCGCTACGACAATGTCCCGTTTATCACTTTTGCTCAGGCCGCGCCGCAGCTGGTTTCGCGCACCCTGACGGTGAACGGGGTCTCCAAAAGCCACGCCATGACCGGCTGGCGTCTGGGCTATGCGGGTGGGCCGCAGTGGCTGATTGCCGCCATGCAGATCCTGCAATCGCAAAGCACCTCCAATCCCAGCAGCATTTCACAGGCGGCGGCGATCGCGGCCCTTAACCATTCGGCGGATTTCTTCGACGGCTGGCTGCATAGGTTGGATAAACGTCGCCAGCAGGTGCTGGGGATGATTGCCGCCACCGAGGGCCTGAGCGCTGGCATCCCCCAGGGCGCATTCTATGTCTTTGCCAACTGCCAGCAGCTTATTGGGCGGGTGACCCCTGGCGGCGAAACCCTCCGCGACGACAGCGGGCTGGCTAACTGGCTGTTAGAACACACTCAGGTGGCCGTGTTACACGGTTCTGCGTTCGGCATGCCGGGGTATTTACGTATCGCCTACGCGGTAGAAGATGGGCTGCTGACGCAGGCCTGCCAGCGGATTGCCGAAGCCTGCGCGCAGCTGCGTTAGGGCACGCAAGCACCACGATGGCGCCCTATAAAAAGAAAACCCCGTGCGATGTACTGGCCGGGGTTGTTGAATGCGGGCGCTCCGTTTTCTCAGCTCGCCAGCGCAATAGCGCGGCAATCAGTTTGCGTTCACGCCCGGCCGGTGCGGCAAAAATTCCTCGCCCCTGCCCCCTCCGTCGGGGCGAAATTGCGAAATGCATCACAGTCCAGGAAATAACTTAACAGGTTAACCGGTTAAGTTGAGTTGAGAGGTTGATCGGACAATCAGGTACGGGTATCGTAAGCCTACGAAATAAAATAAATGTAAACAGAAACTGGCGAAACAATGAAAGCAACGGCACAGTCAACGAAATACCAGGTGATAAAGGCAGCACTGTTAGATGAAATAAGAAACGGTACTTTTAAACCCGGGGAAAAATTCTACAGTGAGTCGGAATTAAAAGAGCGTTACTCCGTCAGTTCCGCCACGGTTATTCGCGCTATTCACGAAATGGTGAATGAAGGCTACCTGATTCGTTATCAGGGTAAAGGCACTTTTGTTTCGAAAGCCAAACGAAATGAGAACATTGTTTTCTCAGAATCAGATAACGATTTAAAAGGCATGCAGTCGGTTAAAGTTATCGCCTGTGAACTGGAAAACGATCCGTGTATTAAAGAAAAACTCGGGTTAAATGATGATGAAAAATATTATCATATTGCGCGCTTAAAGTTTGATAATAACAAACCTTATGCATTACAGATTTCGCATATTCCGGCCCGCTACTTCGCCAGTCAATTGACGATTAAGAATTCGGCACTCAGCTCTATTTATGAGGCTTTTAAGGTTAACAATGGTCTTGATATGTACACCATGCCCTATCGGCAGACCATCTGTGCCCTGACCGATGCTGCGCCAGAAGTCCTGCAGCACCTTGAGCTCACGGCTCACCAGCCCGTTATCATGATGAAACGCTACACCCACGACGAGCAAGGTCAGGTGATTGAATATATTGAGACCTGGAAACGGTTAGAATCATTTTATATTGAAATAAGAACGCCAGATAAGGGGGCAGGATGAACCAATTATTATTAATCTCTCATGGGGGTTTCGCCAGCGGTGCCAGACAGGCCACAGAATTAATACTCGGAGCGCAGCCAAACCTTCATGTAGTTGAACTGGATGGTGAGAAAGGGATAGCAGTATTTAAACAGGAACTTCTCGATAAAATCACCATCCTTAGCGCAGCAGAATCCAAAATTATTATCCTCTCTGATTTAAAAAGTGGTTCGCCATATAACTCCGCAATGGAGATTATTGTCACTAACAACCTATGGAATAATATCACCCTGCTCTCTGGGATGAATTTAAACTTAATTCTGGAAATGGCGATGGCAATTGATGAAAGTCACTCGCCAGCCTCGCTGAATGAAATAATAACTACGGCGCGTGATGGTATTTACCATTTACAGCAGGCAGCGCTTGCCGCCCACACAGATGACGGAGACGAGTAAAAAATGGAGCACATTGCGGTCTGGCAGATAGCGTTACTGACGCTTTATTCAGGGCTGGCGATATACGACGGCAACAACACGACGCTTGGGTTAGTGAAACCGAGCATGGCGGGCTTCTTTGCCGGTCTCATTATGGGCGATATGACCACCGGGCTTATCGTCGGCGGCACCCTGAACCTGCTGGTACTGGGCGTGGGCAACTTCGGCGGCGCGTCGATCCCGGATTACATGACCGGTGCGGTGCTGGGTACCACTTTCGCGATTATCAGCGGCCAGGGCGCGGCGTTTGGCGCAACCATTGCGGTGCCGATTGGTCTCTTAATGGTACAGCTGGATATCCTCGCCCGCTTCAGCAACACCTTTATCCATCATAAGGCCGACAGGCTGATTGAAGAGGGTCAGGTGAAGGCGGCGGCCAGGATGAACCTGCTGGGCCAGGTGCCTATTTCGCTCTCGCGTATGCTGCCGGTGCTGTTGGCGCTGATCCTCGGGGCAACCTTCGTTAATGACGTCGTGACCTGGATCCCCGCGTCCATCATGAACGGTCTTAAAGTCGCCGGTGGCCTACTGCCTGCGCTGGGTATCTCCATCCTGCTGCGCTATTTACCGATTAAGAAGAACATCTCGTTTCTTATTCTGGGCTTTTTCCTGGCGGCCTATCTGAAAGTGCCGGTGCTGGGCGCCGCGCTGCTGGGCCTGGCAATTGCGCTTTACGTCTTCAACTCAGAAAAACAGGTAACGCAAACTACCGAATCCCCGGAAAATGGAGCAATGGGCGATGAATAAAGTACTAAAACGCGTGTTCTGGCGCTGGTTCCTGTTCGGTCAGTCTGGCTGGAACTACGAAAAAATGCAGGGTCTGGGCTATCTGTACAGCATCTATCCGTTCCTTGAGAAAAAGTACGCAAAACCCGAAGAGCTGAAGGATGCGGCGAAGGTACACAGCCAGTTCTTTAACACCAACAACACCATGGCGCCGGGGATCCTCGGGGTGAACATCGCCCTGGAAGAGCAGACCGGGCTTGCGGGCAAAGATGCGGTTGCCGGAATCAAAACCGGTCTGATGGGACCGCTGGCGGGCATCGGAGATACGCTGTTCTTTGTTATTCCGACCACCATTATCGGTTCTGTCGCTTCGTACCTCGCGCTGCAGGGCAACCCGGTGGGGCTTGTCCTCTGGCTACTGTTCGCCCTGGTTCGCATGCTGTTTATGCGCTTTAGCATCAGCACGGGGTATCAGGAAGGGGTCAACCTGCTGGGGTCTTTGACCAATAGCCTCAACAAAATTACCCGCGCAGCCAATATTCTCGGGCTGACGGTTATCGGGGCGCTTATCCCCTCGGTGGTGAAGGCGAATCTTAATTTCGAATTCAGCTACGGCGAAGTGTCGCTCAAGCTGCAGAGCATTGCCGACCAGATTATGCCCGGGCTTATTCCGCTGCTGGTTGTGGGGTTCACCTACTGGCTGCTGGGGCTCAAAAAGATGAACTCGACTCGCGTCATTTTTGTCCTGATTGCTTTAGGTATTATCGGCTACAACCTGAATATTCTCGGTTAAGTAACACATTGATTTAAGGAATTTATCATGAAAGGTATTGTGCATATTCGTGTCGATGACCGGCTGATCCACGGCCAGGTGGCCACCCGCTGGGTAAGCCACTTCAACGCCAACCGTATTATGGTGATTGACGACGCCGTAGCTGCAAACGATGTAGAGAAAATGCTGCTGCGCAGTGCAGCCCCGGAAGGCTGCAACACCTCTATTCTCTCTTTTGAGAAAGCCAGCGCCAATATCCTCGCCGGCAACTACGACGGTCAGCGCGTACTGATCCTGCTGAAGACCCCGGAGCTGGCGCTGAAGCTGATGAACGCCGGGATTGCCCTCCCCCAGCTCAATATCGGCAATATGTCCAACAAAGACGATCGCCGCCAGATCAAACGCTCGGTCAGCGTCAACGATGCTGAGATCGCGGCCATCAACGCGCTTCTGGAAAAAGGCGTGGCGGTGACGGCGCAGATGACGCCGGAAGAGCCGAACGCCTGTATCACCACGTTTTTAAAAGCCGATAAGGGATAAGGGATGTCACCACATCAGCAGCAGTATTATCAGCATGTTTTAGCAACGCTGAATCAGGTGTTTCTTACTCAGAGCGCTGAAGTTGAGCAGGCGGCGGCGCTGTTTGCCGAGTGCGTCAAAGCCAACGGCATTATTCACGGCTTTGGCTCCGGCCACTCGTTTGCCGCGGCGGTTGAGCTGGCCGGTCGTGCAGGCGGCCTGGTCAATACCAAAGCCATTGACCAGTTCTATGGACCAACCGGCTGGTTTGATTCGCTGAAAGGGATTGGCGACATCTTCTCCGGGCTGCTCGATCTGCGCGAGTCAGACTGCTTTGTGATTATCTCCAACTCCGGCACTAAACCGCTGCACGTTGAGCTGGCACGCAAGGTCAAAGAGAGGGGGCTGAAGCTGGTGGTTATCACCCGCTACGCCGGTGAGTCGACGCCAACGAGCGAGAGCATCCGCGACTATGCCGATGTCATTCTCGATAACGGCTGCCCGTCCGGTGACTGCACGCTAAGTATGGATAACGGCAACATCATGACCGGTCCGGTGTCCTCGCTGTCTGCGGCCTTCATCATCAATAACGTGGTGATCCGCTGCATCGAGATGCTGCTGGAACAAGGTATCGCGCCGCCGGTGATGCGCAGCATCAATCTGCCCGGCGGTAAAGAATACAACGACATGCTGATGAGTCAGTACAAAGAGCGCGTATTCACGCTGTAGGGAAAAATCATGAAAGAGAGTCTGTCGAATCGCCTCACACCGCTGCCCTTTCCTGCCCTCACGCCCGACGCCTGTCGGGATGAGCTGACGGCGTGCGCGCGGCGGATCGCACGTAACATGGGTCTGTACGGCGAGAAATTCCCCTCAGCCTGCACGCTCAATAATCGCTACGTTCTGAAAGAGAATAACGACTGGACCAACGGATTCTGGACCGGGATGCAGGCAATGGCCTGGGAGTTCAGCGGCGATCGCGCATACCTGGACGGCGTTGAACGCAACGTGGCGAGTTTTAAAGCCCGCCTGGCGGCGCACTACGTCCTCGATCACCACGATATCGGCTTCCTTTATAGCCTGTCGGCAGTCGCGTACTGGAAACTGACGGAGCGCGAAGCGCTAACCCCGCTTATTCTGGCGGCGGCCGATCTGCTGGTAAACCGTTTTCACCACAGCGCCGGTTTTATCCAGGCCTGGGGTATGCTTAACGACCCGCAGGAGTACCGGCTTATTATCGATTCATTGATTAACCTTCCCCTGCTCCACGTGGCAGCAAAGATCAGCGGTGAATCACGTTATCGGGAAGTGGCTGAACGCCACTATGCGGCGGTCATCAACAACATTTTTCGCGAAGACGGCTCCACTTTCCATACCTTCTATTTTGACCAGACAAGCGGTGCGCCTTCGCACGGGAAAACCTTTCAGGGCTACAGCGATAACTCCTGCTGGGCCCGCGGCCAGGCGTGGGCCATTCTCGGCATCCCGCTTCACTGGTCGGCCACCGGCGAAACCGACCACTACGAACGGTGGCAGCAGGCCTGCGAGTATTTCTTCCGCTACCTGCCGGAGGACGGCGTTCCCGCCTGGGATCTGCTGCTGGCTGCAGATCCCGACGCCCCGAAAGACAGCTCCGCGCTGGCGATTGCGGTCTGCGGCCTGCTGGAAGCGCATAAGCACTTTCCGGATGCCGGTTACCAGACACTGGCGCGTCAATGTCTGCTGGCATTAATGCGCGGCGCGTCTGCCCGCGAGGATGATGTCTGCGAAGGCTTACTTAAACACGGTGTTTACGCCTATGCCCTCGGTAAAGGCATCGATGAATGTAATCTCTGGGGAGATTACTTCTATATGGAAGCGTTATACCGAGTCTACCAACCACAATGGTCAGGATACTGGTTATGACAATGATTCAGAGCTATTTAGATATCGTCCAGAAAAAACTTAACGACATTACTCAACAGCAAAGCCATAAAATCACTTCCACCGCCGTGGAACTGGCAAAAATCATTAACCAGGGAGGTGTAATTTATATTTTCGGCTGCGGCCACTCACATATTTTCGCTGAAGATGTATTTTATCGTGCCGGAGGTATCGCCCCGGTTCGGCCAATATTTATCGAACCTTTAATGTTACATCAGGGGGCGGCGGCTTCATCATATTATGAAAAACAGAATGACTATATTGCTGAGCATCTGGAGAGATTCTCGATCACCAGTAAAGATGCGCTGATTGTTATCTCAACTTCCGGGATTAACCCCGCTCCGGTCGATGCAGCACTCTGGGCAAAACAGCACGGGGCATTTACCCTGGCGCTGACCAGCTTTCTGTATGCCGAGACCCAGCCGTCGAAGCACAAGGCTGGCCTTAAGCTGCGGGACTGCGTGGATGTCGCCATTGATAACCAGGTGCCAATCGGTGATGCGGTGCTTTCCCTTACAGAGCATGCAACGCCGTTCGCGCCGGTTTCCTCAATGACCGGACTGTTTATTATGCATACCCTGTTCGCGGAAATCATAGCGAACCTGGGGAGTGAAAATAAATCTCTGCCGGTATTTTTGAGCGGTAACATTGCGAATTCCGCAAAACATAATGAATATCTTCTCGAAAAATACGGTGCGCAAATCCCGGAGCTCATAAATAACACGAGTTTTAAATAAACAGTACATCCCTCGCCCTATAATACATGGTTTTATAAGGTATATAATAATGACAACTCATAGACTCAGAGTTTCTCTGTGTACACCGCTGTTTCTTTTTATTGCCGCAGATGCCTTTGCGGAAGAAGAAACGGATTATGAAGCGCCTTCTCAGTTTGAGAAAGCGTTTTATGATGAAGGCAAATTAAATCTCAATACCTCACTATATATTCGTCATCGTGCTGTAAAAGACTCCACGACCGGTAAATACGGACTGGGTCCAGCCGGGATCCAGAACCAGACCGGTAACGTGGCGATTAGCTATATTTCAGGCTATTACCAGGACGTTATTGGCTTTGATTTCTGGGGCAACGCCAACATTAAACTCGGGCATACCGTCGGTCAGTCGGAGATCCTTTACTACGACTACGATTGCGGCGAGCCGGGCAAGTTCAGCCCGTGCGAGAGGTCCTACATGAGCGTGTCGGTTGCCGCACTCAAGCTCAACCTTGGCGATGCAGGCACCAATTTCAAGCTGGCCGCGGGCTATACCCCCATTAACTCCGGTACCGTAAAAAGCAGTTGGGGCCTCAACCCTCACGCTTTTCGCGGGTTTGACAGTGCCCTGACCCTCGACAAACTGAGGCTGACCTACGCCTGGGCCGACCGCTTCAAGAACGACTGGAGCCGTGATTTTAAACCGATGACCACGGCCTGGCACCAGAACAACGCCGCCGGACTCGATGACAACGGCAAAACCATTAAAGCCGGTGCAATCATCGATTACATTCACACGGTGGGCGCAGTCTATAACTTTGGCAGTACCGTGCTTGACGTGGGCTATGGCGAAGGTAAAGGCTACCGTCGCAACTGGCAGGCACAGGTAGAGCGTCACGATACGTTGACAAAGGATGTCTCCCTGCAGAGTAAGCTCTTCTACCAGGGCGCGCGCTACATTGAAGATCTGTCGAAAATAAAAGATCCTGCAACGGAATATTATGTGGGGGTTGGTTTTAACCTGAGCCACGACAACACCGTGTGGTCCCTTGGTTATAGCCAGAACTACGCCCCGAACACCGGAGATTACAACTTCCGCTTAACCCCGTGGGCGAACTCCGATAAGCGTGATTATCAGCCGACGCTGTCGCAGCTGGAAGACTTTAACGTTTCCGGCGCCCGCGCGGTTCGTTTTGGCGTGAGTTATAACTTTGCCGATCTGAATCTACCGGAGTTAACCCTGGGCGGTGCCGGAACCTACGGCTGGCACGTGGTTAGCGATGTCTGTAAAACCGGTTCGGCGAGAAAGTACGACGGGAGCATGGTGTCGTTCGATCTTTCCGCTCGCTATCTGGTGGCGGACGGCATGGCGAAAGGCCTCTCCTTTACCCTGCTCCCGGCGCTCTTCCGGGCGACAGACAGCAACTATAAAACCGATCGTAACGACGTGAAGTTTATCGTCGGCTACAGCATCAATATCTTCTGAGTCCGCGCCCCCTCAACAGCGCATGAGGGGGGACTTTGCGAAGGGAACCGCACCTGTCAGCTTCAAACGGCCAGAGCGGGTTACTCAACCGAATGGCATACTGAATAGCGGCACATAAGAAAAAACCCCGAGCGATTAAATAGCTCGGGGTTTGTATGACAGGATTGCACGATGCCGAAGAAAGCAAAAGAACCATCAGGACTAGCCGTAGATAGATAAGTGACATTAAAATAACATTCGGAGATAGTTCGAACTGTTTTTGACCTGCTACCTTGTCATACTAAACATTTCTCTGTAGATAATTCTGGCTTACTCCCTCACCATTTTCATATATTCATAAAATATGATAACCATCACATTCATGATCAGGGTGCCAATTTTTGATATAGCTGGCTTTTACTTTTTGCTACAGATGGTAATGCACCCTAAAAAAGGAATTAATCATGAAAATGACAATAATATATGCACTACTATCCGTATTTTTTGGAGTATATGGAACAACGGCCAGTGCCAGTAACACAAATCAAGTGTCACAAAATTTAGAAACTGCAATTCCCCAACAAAAGCAAATAGTTATCGGCAATTGGGACGAGTTCAACTCAAGAAAAATTGACAGACTCATTCAAGAAGCAAAGCAGAAGCCAGCGCATTCTTTATATGCTGTTTTTGATTTTGACAACACAACAGCTTTTCTGGATATCGAAGAGGCAACGCTTATATATCAACTAGAAAACCTTAAATTTTCGATGAAACCTGAGACATTGAAAGAGATAATTTATAAAGATATACCGCCTTCAGACTTTAACTCGGATTATAATAATAAAAATCATCAACCGGTTAATATAAACCTCATTGGTCAAGACATTATTGATAGCTACACATGGCTATACAATAATTACAGCGGATTTGCGGGTAATAAAACGCTTGATGAAATTAAGAAAGATTCTAATTATATGAATTTTATAGTGAAAATGAGATATTTATATGATGCAATAGGTGGGTCATTCGACCATGAGGTATCTTATCCATGGGTGACGTATCTTTTTTCTGGCATGTCCAAAAAAGAAGTAGCTGATTTAGTGCACGATACTATTGAGTGGCAAAATAACCAGCCTATCGAAAAGGTGACATGGGTAAGCCCAGCAGATATGGCTGGCCGAGCTGGTATCGTATCAGTAACATGGAAAAATGGATTTAGGCTGGTCCCAGAAATGCAGACATTATATAAAAACCTACAGCAGGCAGGAGTTGATGTTTATGTCATTTCCGCTTCTGCTTTAGATGTGATAAAAAGCATCGTTACTACAGAAAAATATGGTTTTTCTGTTCCTGAGTCTCATGTCTATGCAATGCATCCCTTATATGATAAAGAAGGTAGATTGACTCACAGCCTCGATCCATACTATCCCCAGACGCAAGGTAAAGGTAAAACCGAAACCATAAAAAAATTTATACAACAACATTACAAAAATACCGGGCCAATATTAGTTGCTGGCGATAGCGAAGGAGATCAAAACATGATGTCCGACTTTAATGACACAAAGTGTGTTCTTATTATTAATCGGCTACGCGCATCTGACACTATTATCGGTGAGTTATCAGCTAAAGCCGTTCGTGACTATAATAAAGATGATGCAAAAATATTATTACAAGGAAGAGATGAAAATAAAGGGGAATTTTTATCATCACAAAGTAGCATACTGATGGGCACTAATAACGAAGTATCTTTACCATAGGTATCGACTTACAGCAATGCCTCTTACTTGAAACGGGGGCATTGCTAGTGAAATGATATTAATTACTTTAAATATAAGATCATGACCTTGTCATAGTACATTATTTATAATAACGCCTTACATTGATACTTTTAAAGGATTAAAAACCATAATACTGCGCAGTATAATCAAACATTCCTTTTTAAGCATGAACATATTAAATCCAGCAACTTTAATAACAACATTCAAGTTATGACATAAGCACTCTATACAATATCCATTGTTTTGTCATCAAAACCTGAGGTCAAAGAATAACCATTTTCATCCAGATTATTAAACACATCCAAAATTCCGTTAGTTGTATAAACCAACAAATGTGTAAATACTTCTATTTTATTATTTTCAATAACCAAATAATCCACACCAAGTTTTACCGATGATATCCTATTATTTAGACATCCACTGATTTCTTTTGGACTATTTGTCACCCAGCGAACTTGATTATACTCAATCGAAAACGGAAGTGTTAGATCATTACTTAACCATAGTTCATCAAATTTAGACCAGGCAATAGAGATTACCTCACCACCATCAAAGTAGATTCTTATGGGTAAATCATTCCAGGGTTCCCAGTCATCAAAATAAATCTCGGCCGTTTCATACTTGATAATTTTTTTACCAAGCAATTTAAAAAAACAAGTATATATATTGTTAACTTTATTCATACCTTGAGCCTCATATCCTGAAGACTTAAAACCAGGCTGATATTAAAACATACTCATCCAGACACGCTGGCCTTTACAATCATCTTAACGAATTTTTGGACGTCCCATTCTTTAATATCTGAAACTTGCCCATCGCCGATTTCGATCAAACGAAGATTGGATGAAGCTGTCTCAACCATATCTATTGAGAAAAAAGGGGAGCTTATATGCTTCGCTATTTCATGAACAATAGTAGGGATAACATCATCAGCAGAGTAGACATTTCCATAGAATGAAAAATATCTACGTTCTGTTTCGGGTTTTAGGTCCTCAACCTTTCTAAGCACGACACCACCCTCAATTTCTCCGCGATATTGTTTAATATGGGCTAAAATCCCCTGTATTTCCTCGGCATTTTTCGCTATCGAACCACGCGATGTCGTAAGTGATTTAACATAGTCTTTAACAAAATATGAAGGCCATTTTAATCGGGATGTAATTTTTTCGAAATCATCATTCTCAGTAAGTAAAATAGTTTCAGGTGTATAATCACTACATGTTCCGTACCAGCCCGTAATATAGTGGCAAGAAGCGTAATCATCAGGAGAAACTAACATTTCCGCACTATGGCTTTTAACAGTATTGTATAATGTTTTATATTCTTTCTGTTTAAGCATCCAGCCTCGCCAAATAACTGGCGCATGCGCCTCAAGGTTTCCTGAAAGTTTAATTTTGCTATCTAATAAATGCTGTGATGATAGCAAAACACATTTTACTCCGTTATCACTTGCACAGTTGAATTCATCCTCATAATTTTCATCAACTCTATTCAGATTAAAGTAATCACTTGGGTAAATTATTTGCATGGAACCTATCCTTTTCTCAATATTTGTCTATATTATGGGTAACGTAACACTCTATTGGCAGTAATGTATATTTATATACTCCCCTGTTTATCTGCTCGGAGCGTGTTAAATGACTCAACGCCGGGAGGATTATTCACTGACGTCTTTACAGAGCCCACTTCGAAATGCATTAGCCCTCACCTGAACGATGAGTATTTGAAAGGATATTTATTGAGCAAAGGACGGACTTTAGATGTAAAAAAAGCCCGTATAAACGGGCTTTTTTGTACTACTTTATGCACTATAAAATCAAAACCATTCTTCAAGCTATTGATTTTATTTAGAATTTGGCGGAAGCGTAGAGATTCGAACTCTAGAACCCTTTCGGGTCGCCGGTTTTCAAGACCGGTGCCTTCAACCGCTCGGCCACGCTTCCAATGAGGCGCACTATAAACACCTCTGTTCCGGCTGTAAAGCACCAATTTATTCAACTGCCTTAAAATTAAACAAAAACGCGTTATTCGACTGAAATTCAGGCAGTTTGCGCAGATTTTCAGCGCAAAATGCCCTCTGCAGGTTAATGTTTTTTGATGTACATATCTTTGCTGTAGTAATACCCCAGCTTATCCGGCGTAAATCCGCCTACCCATGGCTTGACCAGATGGGTGCGCACGTAGTGATAGACCGGAATGGCCGGGACATCCTGACCTAACAGATCCTCCGCCTGCTGGTAGAACTTGCCCCGTGCCGTCGTGTCAGAAGCTTTTGCCGCATTGCGCAGCGCCTCATCGTAGACCGGGTTGCTGTACTGGCTGGTATTTTCACTGTCGCCGGTGCGGAAGTTGTTGAGAAACGTCGCGGCGTCGTCATAGTCGGCTATCCACGCGTAGCGCACGGCGTCAAAATTATGCGTATGCATGGCGTCGAGCATGGTCTTCCACTCCTGGTTTTGCAGCTTCGCCTCCACGCCAAGATTCTTTTTCCACATTGAGCTGGCGGCGATTGCAATTCGCTGGTGCGATTCCGACGTGTTATAGAGCAGATTAAAGACCAGCGGGTGTGACTCGTTATACCCCGCCTCGCTCAGCAGCTTTTTCGCCTCGGCGATACGCTTATCGCGCGGCCAGCTGGCGTACTCGGGATTGTGCAGCTTCACCCCGCCGATGTCAGGCTGGCTGATAAGCCAGGCCGGACGCTGCCCCTGCCCCATCACCTTCTCCGCGATAATGTCTTTATCGAGGGCCATATTGAGCGCCCGTCGCACGCGGGGGTCGTTAAACGGCGGCCGGGTGGTGTTGAATTCGTAATAGTAGGTGGCCAGCTGCGGCGAAACATCCAGCTGATCGCCCATGGTTTTTTTGAGCTGGGCAAACTGATTAATCGGCACCGTATAGACGATGTCGATCTCCCCCGCCTTATAGCGGTTGACGTCGGCGGTTTCAGAACTTATCGGCAGGTAGGTCACCTTATTGATGACCGTATGCGCGTTATCCCAGTAGCGCGGATTGCGCTCGGCCACAATGCGCTCATTCACCACCCACTGCGACAGCTTATAGGGCCCGCTGGTCACCATATGCTCCGGTTTGGTCCACTTGTCGCCGTAGCGCGATATCAGCACTTTATCGAGCGGAACCAGAGACGGGTGCGCCAGCATCGCCAAAAAAGCCGCATTCGGCTGAGTTAAGGTCACCTCAAGGGTGGTATCATCCAGCGCCTTGACGCCCAGCGTCTCGGGCGCTTTTTGACCCTGCGCTATCTCCGCGCCGTTGACGATATGCATATTGCCGGGATAGCTCGCGTAAGGGGACGCCGTAAGCGGCGACACCAGACGCTGCCAGCTCCAGACGATATCCTGCGCCGTAATCGCCGTACCGTCGGACCAGGTCACTCCGGGGCGCAGATGGAACGTCCAGACGGTGTTGTCTTTATTCTCCCACTTCTCCGCCAGCCTGGGCTGAATTTCTCCTGCTGGCGAAACGCTGACCAGCCCTTCGAAAAGATCGCTGATAATGTTGTTTTCAACGTCGCTTTCCACTTTATGCGGATCCAACGACGACGGCTCGCTGCCGTTATTTCTGACCAGCTCCTGCTTCTCCGCCAGCACCGTTCCCGGCGGCACCTGAGCGGCCAGCGCCGGAATAGCCATGGAGAAAAGGCCGACGGCCAGTAGTACGCGTGTGATGTGATTATATTTTTGTGATTTCATATCCCTTGCCTTTGTTACGCTTCGTTTGTACCCTCTCCAGAGTTAGTCGCAGAATGGCATTAACGCAATATTTTTCAGTGAGTTATCAGATTTCGATCTGGCTTCAGAAGGCGAACAAATAAACATACCGCGCATTTTCATTTTTCTGGAATAAAATGCTGCATTCAGCCCGCATGCCTTGAGTAAAGATGGGTAAAAGCACTATGGCTTCGGCCTTGATTTTTTTATGCTTCGTTATTAATTACATCTGTCATAAGAGAGTGACTCATGGATCGTATCATTACATCGTCGCGTGACCGTTCATCGCTGCTTAGCACGCACAAAGTTCTGCGGAACACCTATTTCCTGCTTAGCCTGACGCTGGCATTTTCGGCCATTACGGCGACGGCCAGCACCGTGTTGATGCTGCCTTCTCCGGGTCTGATTCTGACGCTGGTCGGTATGTACGGCCTGATGTTCCTGACCTATAAAACGGCGAATAAGCCAACGGGTATCATTTCCGCGTTCGCCTTTACCGGTTTTCTGGGCTACATCCTGGGGCCAATGCTTAACGCCTACCTGTCTGCGGGCATGGGAGACTTAATCGGCCTGGCGCTGGGTGGTACCGCGCTGGTGTTCTTCTGCTGCTCGGCCTACGTGCTGACCACCCGTAAAGATATGTCCTTCCTCGGCGGCATGCTGATGGCGGGCGTGGTGGTCGTGCTAATCGGTATGGTCGCCAACATTTTCCTGCAGCTGCCGGCCCTGCATCTGGCTATCAGCGCGGTGTTTATCCTGATCTCTTCAGGCGCGATTCTGTTTGAGACCAGCAATATCATCCGCGGCGGTGAAACCAACTACATCCGCGCGACCGTTAGCCTGTACGTCTCGCTGTACAACATCTTCGTCAGCCTGCTGAGCATCCTTGGGTTCGCCAGCAGAGACTAATTCTCTCCCCCGGTCGTTCTGAGGCCCCGCTTATGCGGGGCCTTATTTTTTGCTACACTGCCGCCATTTTCAGCGGTATGTGAAGAATCATGTTTATCTTTAACGGTAATGAAATAGAAACCGATAGCGAAGGCTATCTGAAGGACACAACCCAGTGGAACGAAGCGATGGCGGCCGTTATCGCCGAGCAGGAGGGCATCAGCCTTTCCGTTGAGCACTGGGAAGTGGTGCGCTTTGTGCGCGACTTTTATCTGGAATTCAACACCTCACCGGCGATTCGTATGCTGGTAAAGGCGATGGCGAACAAGTTCGGCGAAGAGAAAGGCAACAGCCGCTATCTCTACCGCCTGTTTCCGAAAGGCCCGGCTAAGCAGGCGACGAAAATCGCCGGTCTGCCCAAGCCGGTAAAGTGCATCTAATACAAAATGGCGAATTTCTGCCACTCTCTGGTGGGCTGATGGGGCTCGGTCAGAACCCTGTCAACTCGCGCGCTGCGCGGCCCGCCGGCTTTCAACCAGGCGATGAGCTTCTCCACCTGTTCAGCCTCTCCGCAGGCCAGCACTTCCACGCCGCCGTCGTCGAGGTTGCGCGCGTATCCGGTTAATCCAAGCTGCAGCGCCTCGCGCTGGGTCGAATAGCGAAACCCGACGCCCTGAACGGAACCGTAGACCCACGCCATCGTGCAAACCGTTGCCATATTCTCTCTCCTTTCCGGACAATGACTCACTACAGAGGATAGCAAATTCTTTCAGCGTACATGCTTTGGCAGTACGCCGTAGTGCTGGCGAAAACGGGCGGTAAAGCGCGATCCGCACTGGTAGCCGCTGTTTTGCGCAATTTCGCCAATGGGCCGCGACGTCGACTGTAATTGCCCCAGCGCGTAGGCCATACGGACCTCTTCCACGATCTGGCGGAAACTGCGGGACTCCTGCTGCAAACGGCGGCGCAGCGTCGACTCTCCCAGAAACAGCATTTTAGCCACTTTCGCTACGCTCCACGCATCGCCAGGCGACAGCATAATAATTTGCCTGACCTGGCCGGTTAGATCCTCGCGCCGTTCGTTGAGCAGCGGCCCGGCGTATCCGGCCTGATACAGCGCCAGCAGCAGCCCCATCGCCTGATGATGCTGCAGTTCGCCGCTGAGCCCCTCCCGTACCGCCTGCAGGACGCTTTGCCACATAAACGACAGTTCCGCCCCCAGCGGCGCGCAAAGCGACGTCAGACGGCCAGCCTGTGGTTCGCTCATATAGCGATTCTTAAAATCCGCCAGCAGCTCCGGGGTTAATGAGAGCAGATCGGAGCAAAACAGCCCGTTTTCCGGCTGATTAATCACCTCGAGCTCAACCTCGGCGGGCAAAATGATCAGCTGCTGCGGCGTTGCCAGCATCTCGCTGGCGCCCTGCACAATCACTTTGCTGCCGCGGTTTACCCGGCAGATCGCAGGCGCGAACAGCGTGACGCGGTGCAGTTTGCATAATCGTCGGGTGGTAATTTCCGCCGCCGTTAACGCGTTATGGTGAAAATTAATGTTCCGCATCAGGCTGCCCTTATTTTATCTTCCGGCCATCGCCGTTATCTGCGCGCTGGCGATGGCGTGGCTATGTAACATAAATCCGACTAACGCCCCGCTGGACTCGCCGTCAATGGGCAGCGTCGGGATATCCAGCGCCCATACCGTAAAGCGGTAGCGATGCGGTTTATCGCCGGCGGGCGGACACGCGCCGCCAAAGCCGGCATAGCCAAAGTCATTGCGCCCCTGTACCGCCCCGGCGGGCAGTTTAGCGTTATTTTTGTCTCCGGCGCCAGCGGCTAAGCTTGTCGCCTGTTGGGCAATATTCACCACCGTCCAGTGCCACCAGCCGCTCCCGGTTGGCGCATCAGGATCGTAAGCGGTCACCGCGAAACTGCGGGTACCCGCCGGGGCATTTTGCCAGGCGATCTGCGGTGAGATATTGCCGCCGGTGCAGCCAAAGCCGCCAAACCAATGCCTCTGCGCCAGAGCGTCTCCTTCGCGCATATCCGCGCTGCTGACGCTAAACGGCGCGGCAATCGCCGTTCCACTTATCATGACCATTATCGCGGCAGCGACTTTCAATCCTGTTTTCATCGTATTTTCCTCCGTCAGGTGAGGAAATACTGTAAGATCGCGGCGTGATTTTTATTGTGCCAAAGCGCCTGCGTTTTGTGCCGAAACGCTCACCTGTCGATACCGGTGGAATGGTGCTTGCCGCAGCCACTTGTGCTAACCTACGCGCCATTTTTTCGGTGCCGACATTCCCGTTGCTTAAAGGTAGCCCATGACAGACTCCATTTTCCCCCGCTTAGTGTTAACCAAAGGACGCGAGAAATCCCTGCTGCGTCGCCATCCGTGGATTTTCTCCGGCGCCGTCGCCCGAATGGAAGGTAAAGCCCGTTCAGGTGAGACCATCGATATCGTTGATTCGCAGGGAAAATGGCTGGCCCGCGGCGCCTATTCACCGTCTTCGCAGATCCGCGCCCGCGTCTGGAGCTTCGATCGCGATGAAGCCATTGATAACGCCTTTTTCGAGCGTCGTCTTCAGCAGGCGCAAACCTGGCGCGAGTGGCTGGCAGCCCGCGACGGGCTTGATAGCTATCGCCTGATAGCCGGTGAATCCGACGGCCTGCCGGGCGTGACCATCGACCGTTTTGGCGACTTTTTTGTTCTGCAGTTGCTGAGCGCCGGTGCCGAATACCAGCGCGCGGCGATTGTCAGCGCGCTGCAAACGCTGTTCCCGAACTGCGCTATCTACGATCGTAGCGACGTCGCGGTACGTAAAAAAGAGGGGCTGGAGCTGGCGCAGGGTCCGGTTGTCGGCGAGCTGCCGCCTGCCCTGCTGCCGATTACCGAGCATGGTATGCAGCTGCTGGTAGACATTCAGGGCGGCCATAAAACCGGCTATTACCTTGACCAGCGCGACAGCCGTCTGGCGACGCGTCGCTACGTCGCCGATAAGCGCGTGCTGAACTGCTTCTCCTATACCGGCGGTTTTGCCATCTCCGCGCTAATGGGCGGCTGCCGCCAGGTTGTCAGCGTTGATACCTCCCAGGAGGCGCTGGACGTCGCCAGACAGAACGTTGAGCTGAACAAGCTGGACCTGTCAAAAGCGGAGTTCATCCGCGACGACGTCTTCAAGCTGCTGCGTAAATATCGTGACGCCGGGGAAAAGTTCGATGTTATCGTGATGGATCCGCCGAAGTTTGTGGAAAATAAAAGCCAGCTGATGGGCGCCTGCCGCGGCTATAAGGACATCAACATGCTGGCGATTCAGCTATTGAATCCCGGCGGCATCCTGCTGACCTTCTCCTGTTCCGGCCTGATGACCACCGATTTATTTCAGAAAATCGTTGCCGATGCCGCCCTGGATGCCGGACGTGATGTACAATTTATAGAACAGTTCCGCCAGGCTGCCGATCATCCGGTGATAGCAACCTACCCGGAGGGGCTGTATCTGAAAGGGTTTGCTTGCCGCATCATGTAACTTGAAAAATGGAGAATCGGCCCGCATATAGCAGGTAATCATGTCTCCCGGGAGGTGCTTATGATAGCCAGCAAATTCGGTATCGGCCAACAAGTTCGCCACACGCTTCTGGGCTACCTGGGCGTGATCGTCGATGTCGATCCAGAGTACTCGCTCACGGAGCCGGAGGAGGACGAAATCGCCGCTAACGACGAACTGCGTCTTGCGCCCTGGTACCACGTGGTGATGGAGGACGATGATGGTCAGCCGATTCACACTTATCTTGCAGAAGCGCAGCTGAGCAGCGAAGCCAGCGATGAGCATCCGGAGCAACCGTCGCTGGACGAACTGGCGCGAACCATTCGCCAGCAGCTGCAGGCTCCCAGATTGCGTAACTGATCTCAAAAACCCGCGTTGCGGGTTTTTTATTGCCCTTTATCTCTGCGCGGCATTTGCCAGCGCCTGGCAAATCAGACTATTGAATTGTCCGTCACGCTGCTGTTGTTCACTCCAGCGGTCGTTTGCCCGCTTCATTGCGCGGGAAATCCCCTCGCTGGTAAGCGCAAGCTGCTGAAAAAAAGGCGCCAGCATCGTACCGCCGGGCAAAACCAGAGTTTTAAACACCGGACTCCCGTCAGCGTAACGGTACGTTAGCGCTTTTTCAGGCAGTATTGTTGGCGCAAAATACTGCTGCGCATAGCTGGCCCAGAAGTTCGCCGCCCCATAGCCGCGCGAGAAATTACTTTCACACCCGGAAGGCTCAGCCAGCGGCGAAACTCTTTTCTCCGGGGCTCTGAAGGCATTTTCCATCCAACGCGCCATTCCCTCCAGGTACCATCTCTGTTTAAAAACCGCGTAACCGTACTGGTATAAATGGAATAATTCATGGGCTGGCGTAACGTTGCGCGCGGGCTGCAGCCCGGCGTTAAGCACGATTTTTAAGCCGCAGGGCAGCGCCGTTCCGTCGCTCATCGTTTCCGCCGCCACGCGATCGAAGGCAAGGCCATGACCTTTAGGAAGCGCCAGCAGATAGAGGTTAATCTGTCGGGCCTGGGCATAAATCTTCTGCCGCAGAGGCGAGCGCAGGCCCAGCCGCGACGTGTAGAGATATTGCGCCGCCTGTAGCTGACGACCAATATCTTTTATAACGTCCGGCACGCCATCGCCGGTACTGTCCTGCGGATATCGCAGGGCATCTTTGCCCTGCAGGCTGTAGTAAATATGAAAGTCATCGACCACGTGCGTTTTTTCCAGACGATGCTCATGAAGCAGGGAGCCGGGAACGCAGCGCGAAACCTGCACGACATCGCGCGCCAGCAGCGGCGAACTGCAGCAGGACGCCAGCAGTAGCGCGATGACTTCCCTCATCGCCGCTCCAGGGGGCCAGGCAAAGGGAAAAGGCGCTGACGGTTATCCAACGTTAGCCGCCTGATGACGCTTTTTTTCCGGCCTGCTCTCCAGCTCCGTCCCGGTATCCAGCTGACGTTCGCTTGCCTGCCGCCATGCCGCCCATCGTCCGGCGATCGCGCTGGCGTAGTAGCGTTGCGCGTTGCGCAGCGCAGCCTGCTGCATACTTTGCTGTAGCGTCTTGTCGGAGATAACCTTGATCATCGCCGCCGCCAGCGCGCCCTCATCGCCGCAGGGCACCAGAATCCCCGCCTGCCGGTCCTGCAGGATGTCGCGCGGGCCATATTTAATGGCAAAGCTAATCAGCGGCGTACCGTATGCCATCGCCTCGACGGCGGAAATGGACTGCCCCTCCTGAGTCGAACAAAGCACCGTGCAGCAGGCCGTTTTATGCGCCTGCGCGATGTCGGAGGTGAAGCCGTTGATATGGATAGCCTGCTCCAGCCCCCACTCCGCCACCTGCGCGCTTAAGCTGCGCCGCAGCGGCCCTACCCCGTAAGTGTGCAGCTGCGCGTCGGGGATCGCCTTCACCACCTGACGAAACGCGCTCAGCAGTAAAGCGTGCTGCTTCTCTTCCGAGTAGCGCGCCAGGTAAATGACCGTTTGCGAAGGCGTCTTCTGCGGGTTCGCCGGTATAGCGCCGTTATCGAGATGGTTGGGGATCACCGCCATCCGGGCGGCCGGAAATCCCTCCTGCTGCAGGTCCTGCCACTGCTCATCAGTCAGGACAATCAGCTGGTCTACGAGTTCCGGCTGTTCCAGGATATGCCGGTATGAGCTTTTCAGCGCCCCGTTAGACAACTGATGATGGGAGTGGATAATCGCGCTCAGCGTGCAGGCCATACGCTGGGCGGGCCGTGAGCAAACGAAGCTTTTCCACGTTTTATTTTTATCGACGATAAAGTGCCAGCGCCCTTTTTCCGCCAACCGGGTTTCCAGCATCCACGCATAAAACGCCTCTTCCTGAGCAAAGCGTTTAACGTCCCCTCCCGGCAGAGCGATTTCAAGATGGCTTAGCTGCACGTTGCCCTTTTTTTCGTCAAAGCTTTTGCGCAGCAGAATATTGCCGGCGCGATCAATATAGTCTTCGATGATTCTCCCCTGCGGACGCAGCAGGAAGTTGTGTTTACCCACCGGTAGATCCGCGGTGGGATTCACGGCATGTCTGAGCTCAATATTGCCCACCAGCGGCGCCAGCGCAGAGATCGCATTCAGCTCAAGACAATCGCTTAGCCAGGCATAAAGGTTATAAACCGGCACCTCTTCGGGCAGCGCGCCGCGAGCTTTCAGCGCCTTAACCGCCGTGGAGAGTTCGGGATTCCACGTCGCGGTAATCAGCCAGGGTACAGTGCGCAGATGTTCGGTGAACAGTTTCGCCCGGCGCATGGCCGCCACCTCAATACCGTTGCCGACGTCACGCAGCGTCTCCAGCAAAAACACGGGGGTCGCGCTATTCGCCGGCTGCGCGTCGTCCTGCTGGAGCGGCGGCTTTTTTGCCGCTAAATGGTATTTCTGGTAGGCGATAAAGCCGGAAAGATAGTGCTCAACATCATCGATACGCACGCGGTAGCTGTGGTGGCGGATAAAGAAGCTGTTAACGATCCGCGCGGGATTTTTAAAGAACATCGCCAGCTCGGGCCAGAAAAAGCCGTTCAGCAGATAGCGGGCGCGGGCCTCCAGCGCCTGCCAGAACTTCTGCTGGTCAAAATCCGCCAGCAGATGACGATGCTCGGGCGAGGCGTCCAGCCGGGTCACCATTTCAGACGCCGCCATCATTAATTCCAACAGCGTGGGATAGGTGGTGACGCGATGCAGCACGAAATCAAGATGATCGCGCACGTTATTCAGGCCAAAGCGAAAGTACTTCTCTTGCGGACGGAAGCGGGTCAATTCATTCACGCAGTAGCTCAGCCAGTGGTCGTGATGCTGCCAGTGTTTATTTTTAATGAAATAGGCGAAGGCTTTCTCCACCATCTCCAGCCACTGCGGCGCGTTGGTCAGGCCGTACAGGCGCATCAGGGCAAAAGCCGCTTCGCCATCGTAATAAATGATGCGGAATTTGGCTTTCAGCGACAGATCGCGGCTATTTAATACATGAACAAACTGGCCGCTGAGCGGATCCTGCATAAAAGCAATGCCGGTCGCCAGCTGCGCCATCAGCGGTAGATATTGCCGGTCTCCGGTCGTTTCGGTGTATTTCACCAGCGCCAGGATGCTGACGGCGTTGCCGCCGAGCTTGATCTCATCGCCCACATCGCAGAGAAACGCCGCCTCGCGGCCATCGTCCAGCGTCCGCACTTCAATCAGCGTGTTAACCAGGTACGCAATCGCCCGGTCTATCGCCTGACGAACCGACGGCTGACGCGTCGCCTCCCAGCCCTCGATCAGCGAATAGGTCGAGCTGGCATGGCGCAGCGCGTTATAGGAGCGGACCGGGCGATCGAAACAGGGAAACCAGCCGTAATGGTAGAGGCCGTCTTGTTTTACCTGGCGGGCCAGATAATCGGTGCCTTTTTTAATCACCTCGGCCAGGCACTCGTCCTGCCACTCTTCCCCGATGACGCGATAGCCGGAACCCCGTCCGGTGTGTTCAATCACTTTTGCCCCAAAACGATCGCAGAAGACGCCCTGAGTTTTAAAGCGCCAGAGCGGCTGCTGCGGATCTTGCGGCCAGCTCAGCGTCTGCTTAAACCGCCGCTGGGCGTAGTTTTCCAGATTGACGCTATTCGGCGCCACGACGCCGTTATCCCCGTCATAGAGCAGCGCGTTACCGGTAATTTCTTGCTCAAGCATCGCGCAGCTAAACTGCGGATCAAACGCGAGGCCAAAGCGAAAATAGTTACGCTTGGTGACCATGAATTTTTCGTTGAGGGATTGCCAGCTGAGCTTTTCCACGCTGTCCACGATGTCAATCCGCAGCCACTGCGGTTCGCTGTCCTGTTTTTTACGCCACTCCTGCAGCGCTCTGGCCCCCGCCAGCCATGCGAGGTCAAAGCTGGTTCCGCTGGAGATATGAGTATGCGCGCGTGACTTACCATCGCTGACGCTGAAGAAGATGACCCATGCCGGATAGTCAGAGGGCAATTCGGTGGATTTTAATTTTTTCGCCTGAAAGCAGGCTTGTTGCAGTAAGTCACTTAGCGCCATCTTTCCCTCTCCGTATAATCAAGAATGCGTTGCATGTTTAAAAATTATTATTTCAACCCGTTTTGGAAATTGCGCTTATGTCTTTGCCCGGCACACTCCCCGGAGGCGGCGCTTAACGCGCCTTGTCCGGGCTACCGGCCCGCAGACGGCTGTGAATACGTAGCCCGGTCAGCGCAGCGCAAGCCGGGGAAGACGCTGCGCCGATATATCAGCCCGGCACAGGTCAGCCATCGAATTAACGTTCTCTTAATGCTTCTTTTGCCCGATTAAACGGTTTGACCAGATAATCCATGACCGTTTTTTCCCCGGTCTTAATATCAACGGTGGCAATCATTCCCGGGCCGATTAAAAAGCGCTTGCCGCTTTTATTTTCCAGGTAATCGTAGTCAGTTCGAATAAACACCCGGTAGTAGTAAATATCGGGTTTAGCTTCGTCCTGGGTTGTATCCGGCGATATGGTTTCCACCACGCCGTTAAGCGCGCCATAGATGGCATAATCATAGGCGGTAATTTTCACCAGCGCCTGCTGGTCAGGATGAATAAAAGCGATATCGCGCGGTGAAATCCGCGCTTCGATTAATAACCGGCCATCTACCGGAACAATTTCCATCAGCTCACCGTTGGGCGCAATAACCCCACCAATGGTGTTGACCTTGATATTTTTTACGATCCCCTGCACCGGCGAGCGAACGGTTAAGCGCGTGACCGAATCGGCGCGGCCTTTAATCACTTCCGCCAGGCTGGCCACGTCGGCATTGGCTTTTGACAGCTGTTCACGCGCGTCAACAAAATAGCGGGTATTAAGATCGATCTTTTTAAAACTGATATCCGCGACCTGCTGGCGAAGACGCAGCACTTCAACGTTGCTCGCCGCCCCGGTTTTCGCCAGCCTTTCGGTGATGGCCAGTTCGCTATTGACCAGTTTTAGCGACTCGTCCAGCTGGCGCGTCGATTTGCTCAACTGCTCCTTGCGGCTATGGTAGAGGCGAGTCTCTTCCGCCAGCAGCGCGGGCCAGGCTTTCAGGGAGTCGGGAAACGCCAGCGGCTGATTGTTGACCTCGGCAGTTAAACGAATGCTCGCCGCCAGCGAGGCGCGATATTTCGCCTGGCTTTCGCCGACGTTAGATTCGCTGCGGGTGGGGTCGAGGCGGGCCACGACCTGTCCGGCTTGTACCTTGCTACCTTCCCGCACGTTCAGCTCGGTTAAAATACCGCCGTCGAGGGTTTGTATTACCTGCTCCCGGGAGCTGGGGATCACTTTCCCGGTGCCCGTTGAGACTTCGTCCAGCACCGCGAACCATGCCCAGACGCCGCCCACCAGCAGCATCACGGCCAGCAGGAGAATCAGCCGCCGCGATTTTACGATCTGCGCTTCGTCTTGTTCGCTCTCCGGAAGCAGCGCCACCGGGTCGTTGTCGGCCAGTAAGGGAAATTTACTCATATATTCACCACCTGACCGCGGGCTTTCTCTTGTTCAAAGACCGTCGCTTTGGGTTTATCCAGCGCCAGCTGCCCGTCCTGGATAACCAGGATCCGGTCAACGATATTGAGCACCGCCGCTTTGTGCGTGGCGATAATCATCGTTCTTTCACCGGCCCACTGCGCCAGCTGTTCCACAAAAGCTTTTTCCGTTCGCTCGTCGAAAAACGAGGTCGGCTCATCGAGCAGGATAATGTTCGGATCGCGCAGCAGCGTTCTGGCCAGCAGCAGCGACTGCCGCTGGCCGCCTGACAGCCCCAACCCGCCTTCCATAACGACGTGTTCAAGACCAAGAGTCAGTTTGCGCACGAACTCCAGCGCGCCGCACAGGGTAAGCACCGAGAAGATTTCATCATCCGTCGCCGACGGACGCCCGAGGATCAGGTTCTCGCGCAGGGTGCCGTGGAACAGCCGCGCCTCCTGGGTCAGCAAGGTGGCGTTGCGGCGAATATCGGCGAGGTCGATCTGCGGCAGGCTTAAATCATCCAGCCGCAGCTCGCCGGAGACCAGCTCGATGTTGCCCATCATCGCCTGCAGCAAGGTCGATTTACCGGCGCCGATTCGTCCAAGAACAGCGATTCTCTCCCCGGCTTTTATCGACAGTTGATTAATCCGCAGCGGGATGGCGGCGTCGTTAAGGCCGTAGCGGAATTCCGCCTGGCGGAACTCGTAGTTGCCGTGCAGCACGGCGCGGTGAACCCGGGGTTCGTCCTGCCCCCCTTCGACCGGCAGCGCCATCAGCGTATCGAGGCTGGCCTTCGCCGTTTTCACCTGCTGCCAGCGGGCAAGTACCCCGCACAGCGCGGTCATCGGCGCCACCATGCGGGTCGATAGCATCGATGCCGCCACCATCGCCCCGGTGGTGATGTCGCCATTAATCACCAGCGGCGCGCCGACCACTACCACCGTGGCGTACAGCAGGTTTTGCACCGACATTCCCCAGCTGACCAGGCCGTGGGTGAGCCTGCGCGTTTTGACCCCCGACTCGGCGGTAATCGCGATATAGCTATTCCACTGATGCAAGAAACGGCTTTCCGCCTGCATCATTTTGATGTCCTGCAATCCCTGGATGCTTTCCACCAGGATGGCGTTACGTAAGGTATTTTCGTGCTGGTTTTTATTGGCCAGCGCCGCCAGCTTGCGCTGCAATAGCAGGCCGGGGAGGATCATCAGGACCGTCGCCACCGGCGCAATCCAGCTTAGCCACGGCGAGACAATAAACAGCACCACCTGAAACAGGAGAAAGAACGGTAAATCCGCCACGATGGTCATCATCGTCGAGGTCATCATTTCTCGCACCTGCTCCAGCTCGCGGATTTGCGAAATAAAGCTCCCCGTCGAGCGCGGCACCGCGCTGTTTTTCAGGCGCAGCGCGTGGCCGAAGACCCGGTCAGAAACGCGAATATCCCCGCGTTTGCCGAGCAGATCCGTGACGTGCCCGCGCATAATTTTCAGCACAAAAGCAAAGACCGCCGCCAGCAATACGCCGCTGAACAGAACATAAAGCGTGGGATAAGACTGCGCCGGGATCACCCGATCGTAAACCTGCATCGAAAACAGAATTCCGCTCAGCGCGAGAACGTTGATGGCGAAAGACGCCAGCATCACGTGCATATAGGGGCGAATATCTTTCAGTACAATTTTGCGTAGCCAGTCCGGCTGAAAGCGGGCCAGATAGCTCTCGGTGCGAATATCCCTTTCCGGCGCCGCCGGGCGAAAAGCAATGGTCTTTTCAATTTCCGGCAGCAGGGTTTCCAGCGGGCAGTAGCTGAGCAGCGCGAGCTCCTTCACAAACCGCACCCCAACGGCGTTATTGACGTCAACGCTTTCAACCACGGCGATTTGGCCGTCGCGCAGCTGGATGACTAGCGGTAGCCGCCAGGCCGACATTTTCTGATCGGCGGCGGATAAAATCTGGCAGTTTAGCCCGGCGTGGCGCGCCAGGTGCCGAAGCGCCTCCGGCAGGGTTTTCTGCGTCGCCCACTCGGCGGCGGCATGCAGCGTTCCGGGCGAAAAGCTTTGTCGATAGTGGTTGGCAATAAAGGCTATCGCATTGGACCAGTCGATCAGATGCGGTATCCCGGCGCGTTCATCTTGTGGGGTCATGGGCGGATCTCCACGCCCTGGATATTTTGTTTTTCCAGCGCGAACACCGTGCGCATCTTGCCGGTGCTGAACAGGCAGTCCAGCTCAAGAGAGCGCAGTTGCGATTCCGTCAGGACCTGGCTAAATCTGGCCTGGTAAATTTCCTGATCGACGTTGAGCAGATCCAGCAGCGGGCGCGAACCGAGCTGAAGGTACTGATCCTGATACAGCGCCCGGGTTTGTTCGCCCAACTCCTGCTGGCGCTTCTGAATACCCAGCGACTGAGTCAGATTAACCGCTTCATCGCGCGAGGCGTTGAGCTTCTGGCTGGCGTCCAGTTGCGCGGTTTTGATCGCCGCATTCGCCGCCGCCAGGCTTTGCTGGGCGGCGTCGCGGGAGGCGGTCATCGCCCCGCCCTGATAGATAGGCATCTGCACTTTCACCCAAGCGGAATATTGCGTTTTATTGAGCACCGCGCTGTTGGCGTAGTTATCATTGAGGTAGTGGGTAACTTCCGGCTCAAGGGAAATCGTCGGCAGCATTTGCGCGTTGGCGTTATCCAGCTGCGCCTGCGCCTGGCCGGCCTGGGCCAGCGCTGCTAATACCGCAGGCACTGAGCGGTAATCGATTTTGGCTACCGCGCAGGCGGCATCCATCCCCTGCGGGACGTCATCCGTTACCGTGGCGATTCCGCCGATGCCAATGTAGGTCGCGAGCGTGGCTTTCCAGCGCTCAAGGGCCGCCTGATATTGCAGGAGCGTGGATTGCGCGCCTTCCACGCGGGTGTCGGTCTGCACGACGTCCGATAAAGACGACGCCCCCGCATCGTTGCGCTGGCGAATAAGATCGCCAATCTGTTTGAGCGACTCGACCTGCGCTTTGGCGATGTCCACCAGCTTTTGATAGCCCTGAACCTGGACTACCGCCGCCGCGGTGTCATGAGCGACCTGATCGATGCTCAGCATGACGGTGGCCTGCTGTTGGGCAACGCCGGAGTCTGCGGCTCTGACCGAGCTGGACACTTTGCCGAAGTCGTAAAGCATTTGCGATACCGAGACGACCAACGATGGCGTATATCCGGCATCAGAATAGGTATTACTATAACCATTATTCATACCCGCACTAACTTGCGGGTAATATTTGGCTTTCGCCACGTCGACTTTCTGCGCCATCTCCTGGAGTTTACTCACCTCCTGGGTTATAGATGGATGCCAGTTCACCGCATTTTTTACCGCTTTTTTAATATCCAGCGGGCCGGATATTCGGCTTTGGCTATTAATAATCTCTTCGTTATACCCCGCCACCTGTTGGCTATCGGTTAAGCGCTGGCTGCTAATATCATTCGGCATCAAATATGAATTTTCCGCATGAGCAGAAAACGCCGGATTCAAAGAAATAAAGAGGGCTGTATAGCCGCAGGTTATGACATTCCTTTTTTGTTTAAATAGACGCATCAAATTTACCCTTCAGAAAACACGCACTGAAAAAACGGATATAATCATTTCCGCATCATTATTTTTATTAAATGATAGTCGGCTATCTCCCGGTTCACTGACCGATTCATTCCTCCCCTATTAAATAACCTCGACGGCGCGTCCCTGCGCCGTCAGCGTTATAACGCCTGTTAGTTGGAGTTATTCGTATCAATCAGCTCGTTGAGCGAATTGATATGCACCCCTTCCAGCGTAATTAAGGTTGTTGATTGATGGTCTCCGGCCCCGCCGTCGCGGTCGATGGATACCACCGTGTTATTGCCAACGTAGCTCAGGGTCACATAGTTGCCCAGGCTGCTGCTGTTACCATCCCAGTCAACCAGCAGCGCCGACACATCGATATGATCCCCTTGCGCAACCGAGAAATCCTTCCAGGTATCGCCGCCGTTGCCGCCGCTATTGTCATCAGCCAGCAGGTTGTAAACCACCGTGTCGGCCCCGATACCCAGGGTGAAGGTATCGTCATAAGCGGTGCTGTGAATATCGTCGCCGTTCACGCTGCCGGTAATCTGCGGATGCAGATCGATGGTCAGCGTCGCCGCGGAAGAGCCGCCATTGCTGTCGTTCACCGTGTAGGCAAAGACCTCCTTATGGGTGATTGTCGACACATCCAGACCTGCATTCAGACTGTAGGTATAAGAACCATTATTCGCCATCGTCAGGTTGCCATAGTCACCGTAAATTGTGACGCTGGTTGCGCTTACGCTACTACCGTCGCTGGTGGTGATACTGCCGTTGCTGTGGAAGGTCCAGGATTCGGCACTGCCAGAGGAAGTATGTCCGGCGACGGTGTATGAGGCATACAGCACGCCATGGAAATCTTCCGTACCGCCCGAGTTGTTTCCGTTCTGGATATTCCCGCTGACGTTGGTTCCTGCCACCGTATAATGCGTTGCGGTATCGATCGTCGTACCGGCGATCGTTGCGCCTACCGTATAGTTCGGTGGTGTGGTGACGAAATTATCCAGAGTGGCAGTAGCTTTAGAAGCCAGGACCATCTCGTAATTTCCTTCGCTCAATGCCACACCCGTTAGCGTTAGCGTATCCGTAGCGCTAGCTGTGGCGCCGATAATCGTGGTCAAGCTTTCTGTCGGCGTCCCTTGCCATACCAGGACCTTACTACCATCGCTGAGTACGTGATAAATGCTGACCGTGCTGTCAATCCTGACGGTATTGACCACTGAGCCACTCGCGGTGTAGTTCACATTCACCGAGAGGGTATCCATTTCGCGATCGGCCCCCACGCTAAAGTTAATCAACTTACTCGCTGATACTCCGCTCCCGCTCGACTTACCGCTGGTGTTCAGCCCAGAGGTGTCAATCGCCGGAACATTCACCGTTGCCAGCGCCGTTGCCACGTTCAGCGCAACCACGTCATTCACCGCCAGCGAAGCCGGGCTGTCGATATCGAACGTCAGCGTCGTGCTCGCCGTGTGACCCAGACTGTCGGTTATGGTGTAGGTAAAGACCTCCGATTGGCCGACGCTATTCACTCCGCCATAAGGCTGATAGGTATAGCTACCGTCGCTGTGAATGGTCAGCGATCCCCAGGCACCGGCTATCGTCGTTCCGCTGCTGGTGACCGCCACCGGATCGGCGTCGGTAACCGAGGTGGCGGTGACGCTGGTCACCTTAATATTTACCCCGGAGTCCGCCACGTCGCCGTCGCCATCGCTTTGCAGGACGTTCCCCGTCAGGCTGTCGGTGTGATAGCCCTCAGAGTCGGTGACCGACACGTTGATAAAGGTGCCCAGGTTCAGGTCCAGCAACGCGCCCAACAGGCCGCCGGTATTCGGTGAAGAGACCACCGCCGTGTACGATCCTGAAGGTAACATTGAGGACCAGCCGCCGCCGCTGTAGCCCAGGCTGAGACCCAGTCCGTCAACATTAATATTGACGGCGTTGGTCAGAACCTGCACCACTTCGCCGGTCGCCTTATCGACGATTGAGAGATCCGCCGTAAAGGACGATGCCCCGCCCAGCAGGCTCAGCAACGTGCTCAAGGCCGCGCCCAGGCTCAGGCCAGTGCTCCCCGAGACAGTGAGCAGCACTTTTTCGTTCGCGCCGGCGGCGACGTCAAAGTCAAAACTATTGCCGTTAAGCAAACCTACATTGACGTTACCGAGTAACGAGACGCCGACCAGTTGTCCGACGGTACCGCTTTCGCCATTAAGATTATCGAACGTCGCGGTCAGGTCCGTCTCCTGCGCATCCGGATTGGCCTGCGCCGGTTCGATATTTCCTCCAATATTGATCGTCAGAGAAGTGGTCGATGTATTCCCCGCTGCATCGGTAATGGTGTAGCTAAAGACATCCGATTGACCGACAGCGGCTCCGCCTTTGGTCAACTGGTAGCTATAGCTGCCGTCAGAGTGAATGGTCAGTACGCCATAGGCCCCCGTGACGTTGACGCCAGCGCTGGTCACGGTCACTGCGGTCGATCCGTCAACGGAGTCCGATACCGCGCTGGTGACCGTGATGCCCTGGCCGCTGTCCTGCATATCGCCGCTGGCGGTGTTGTCCAGCACGTTTCCTTCAATGGCGCCGACGCTATACCCAACGGAGTCCGTCACGTCCACGTTGACGAAGCTTGCTACCTGAGCCTCCGCCAGCGCGTTGATCAGCGATACCAGGGCGCCGTTACTTTCCGGTGCAGAGATAATCATGGTGTAGTCGCCCGCCGGCAGATTGGCAAAGGACGCCGTGCCGCTATAGGTGAGCCCGCCAAGCAGGCTCGCCGAGATAGAGACGCTGTTTTCCGCAATCGCCACGACTTCGCCGGTGACCGTATTCACCACCGACAGATCGGCGCTCAGGGTGTTGCCAGCCCCCAGCAGGTTGACGATGGTGGTCAGCAATCCGCTCGCCGTGAGCAGCGAGTTGCCGTTCACCGACACCGTCATATCCTCAACGGTTCCGGAACCCACGCTAAAGCGCAGATTATTGCCCGACAGCAGCGAGACATCGACGGTGCTGAGTAGCGTCAGGCCAACCAGTTGACCGCTGGTGCCGCTGACATTATTCAGGTTTCCGTCCTGAGTCACCACATCCGGGCTGTTGCTATCCGGTACAGCCTCGATATCGCTATCGGAGTCGCTGTCTGAATCCGAATCGCTGTCAGAATCGGAATCGCTGTCGGAGTCCGAGTCACTATCCGAATCGGAATCGCTGTCGGAATCGGAGTCACTGTCGGAATCCGAGTCACTATCAGAATCAGAATCGCTGTCGCTATCCGAGTCGCTGTCGGAGTCAGAGTCGCTGTCAGAATCGGAGTCACTGTCGGAATCCGAGTCACTGTCGGAGTCAGAGTCACTGTCGGAATCCGAATCGCTGTCAGAATCCGAGTCACTGTCAGAGTCGGAATCGCTATCGGAATCCGAATCACTGTCAGAGTCAGAATCGCTGTCAGAGTCCGAGTCGCTGTCAGAATCCGAATCACTGTCGGAGTCCGAGTCACTGTCAGAATCCGAGTCGCTGTCCGAGTCAGAATCGCTATCTGAATCCGAGTCGCTGTCAGAGTCAGAATCGCTGTCCGAATCGGAGTCGCTGTCGGAATCAGAGTCACTGTCAGCATCCGAATCACTGTCCGAATCCGAATCGCTATCGGAATCCGAATCGCTATCGGAATCCGAATCACTGTCGGAATCCGAGTCGCTGTCTGAGTCCGAATCGCTGTCGGAATCCGAATCGCTGTCAGAATCCGAATCGCTGTCAGAATCCGAATCGCTGTCAGAATCCGAATCGCTGTCAGAATCCGAGTCGCTGTCAGAGTCCGAATCGCTGTCGGAATCCGAGTCACTGTCCGAATCCGAGTCGCTGTCGGAATCGGAATCGCTGTCAGAATCCGAGTCGCTGTCGGAGTCGGAATCGCTATCGGAATCCGAATCGCTGTCAGAGTCGGAATCGCTGTCGCTATCCGAGTCGCTGTCCGAATCCGAATCGCTGTCAGAGTCGGAATCACTGTCAGAATCGGAATCGCTGTCAGAGTCAGAATCGCTGTCCGAATCCGCATCGCTATCCGTATCATCAGCCAGACCAATATTGATAGTCAGCGTCGTGGTAGCCGTATCACCATCCGCATCCGTAATGGTGTAGGTAAAGACCTCCGTTTGGCCGACAGAATCAGCGTCCCCGGTCGCGTGATAGGTGTAAGAACCATCGGCATAGATCACCAGCGTACCGTAGGCGCCCTCGACAATCGTTCCACCTGAACTAACCGTTTCCGCCGTTGCCCCCGGCACCGAAGTCGCAATGATGCTAGTCACGGTAATATCCGTACCGATATCACCAACATCCCCGCCAGCATCCGTCTGCAGGACGTTACCGCTGATAATCGCGGACTCGTATCCTACGGAATCGGTTACCGCAACATCCACCGCGGTCACCACGCTGATATTTGCCAGGAAGTTCACCAGCGTCGGCAGCAGTCCGGTATTCGTCGGCGACGAGATCACCACCGTATAGTTACCTTCCGGCAGATCGCTGAAGCTGGCGCCACCGCTGTAATCCAGGCTGACGCCTCCCGCCGTGATAGTCACCGCATTCGACGCCAACGCAACCACTTCGCCGGTCGCCGTATTCACCACCGCGAGATCGGCCTGGAAGGTATCGGTACCGCCCAGCAGAAGCAGCAGCGTATTGATCAGTGCCGCCGAACTCAGCGTTGTCCCGCCGGAAATATCCAGCACCACATCCTGAGTCGTTCCACTCGCGACGGTAAAGTCAAAGTTGTTGCCGCTAAGCAGCGAAACATCAACTACGCCAAGCAAGTTCACGCCAGTCAACTGGGTAATCGTACCGTTTACACCATCGAGATTGTCATGGTTCTCAGAGATCAGCGCAGTATTGGTATCCGCGTTGGCCTGCGGAATATCCGAGTCGCTGTCAGAGTCGGCATCGCTGTCGCTATCCGAGTCGCTGTCAGAATCCGAGTCGCTGTCAGAATCCGAGTCGCTGTCAGAGTCAGAATCGCTGTCGGAATCCGAGTCACTGTCGGAGTCCGAGTCGCTGTCGGAATCCGAATCGCTGTCGGAGTCAGAGTCGCTGTCGGAATCCGAATCGCTGTCAGAGTCCGAGTCGCTGTCAGAGTCCGAGTCGCTGTCCGAATCCGAGTCGCTGTCCGAATCCGAGTCGCTGTCCGAATCCGAGTCGCTGTCAGAGTCAGAATCGCTGTCAGAATCGGAGTCACTGTCGGAATCCGAGTCACTGTCGGAATCCGAGTCGCTGTCAGAATCCGAGTCACTGTCCGAGTCTGAATCGCTGTCGGAATCCGAGTCGCTGTCCGAATCCGAGTCGCTGTCAGAATCCGAATCACTGTCCGAGTCTGAATCGCTGTCGCTATCCGAGTCACTATCGGAATCGGAGTCGCTGTCAGCATCCGAATCACTGTCCGAATCCGAATCACTGTCAGAGTCTGAATCGCTGTCTGAATCCGAATCGCTGTCGCTATCCGAGTCACTATCGGAATCGGAGTCGCTGTCGCTATCGGAATCGCTGTCGGAGTCAGAGTCGCTGTCAGAGTCAGAGTCGCTGTCGGAGTCAGAATCGCTGTCGGAGTCAGAATCGCTGTCGGAGTCAGAATCACTGTCCGAATCGGAGTCGCTGTCAGAGTCTGAATCGCTGTCCGAATCCGAGTCACTGTCCGAATCCGAGTCGCTGTCGGAATCGGAGTCGCTGTCGCTATCCGAGTCGCTGTCAGAATCCGAGTCACTGTCGGAATCGGAGTCACTGTCGGAATCCGAATCGCTGTCCGAATCCGAGTCACTGTCGGAGTCGGAGTCGCTGTCAGAGTCAGAATCGCTGTCCGAATCCGAGTCACTGTCCGAATCCGAGTCGCTGTCCGAATCGGAGTCACTGTCAGCATCCGAATCGCTGTCAGAGTCCGAGTCGCTGTCAGAGTCCGAGTCGCTGTCAGAATCCGAATCACTGTCCGAGTCAGAATCGCTGTCGGAGTCAGAGTCGCTGTCAGAGTCTGAATCGCTGTCGGAGTCAGAATCACTGTCCGAATCGGAGTCGCTGTCAGAGTCTGAATCGCTGTCGGAGTCAGAGTCGCTGTCCGAATCCGAATCGCTGTCCGAATCCGAGTCACTGTCCGAATCCGAATCACTGTCGGAGTCAGAATCGCTGTCCGAATCGCTGTCCGAATCCGAATCGCTGTCAGAATCTGAATCGCTATCCGAATCCGAGTCACTGTCGGAGTCGGAGTCGCTGTCAGCATCCGAATCACTGTCCGAATCCGAGTCACTGTCGGAATCGGAGTCACTGTCGGAGTCGGAGTCACTGTCGGAGTCGCTGTCAGCATCCGAATCACTGTCCGAGTCCGAATCGCTGTCCGAATCCGAGTCACTGTCGGAGTCCGAGTCGCTGTCAGAATCCGAATCACTGTCCGAGTCTGAATCGCTGTCGCTATCCGAGTCACTATCGGAATCGGAGTCGCTGTCGGAATCGCTGTCAGAATCCGAGTCACTGTCCGAGTCAGAATCGCTGTCGGAATCCGAGTCACTGTCCGAGTCAGAATCGCTGTCGGAATCCGAGTCGCTGTCAGAATCCGAATCGCTGTCGGAGTCAGAATCGGAGTCGCTGTCGCTATCCGAGTCGCTGTCAGAATCCGAATCACTGTCCGAGTCTGAATCGCTGTCGCTATCCGAGTCACTATCGGAATCGGAATCGGAGTCGCTGTCGCTATCCGAATCGCTGTCAGAGTCTGAATCGCTGTCAGAGTCGGAGTCGCTATCCGAGTCAGAATCGCTGTCAGAATCCGAGTCGCTGTCAGAATCCGAATCGCTGTCCGAATCCGAATCACTGTCGGAATCCGAATCGCTGTCGGAATCCGAGTCATCGCTGAGATCGACAGTCAATTCAAATATCGGGGAACGCTCGCTGACGTTCCCGGCCTTGTCGGTCACCGTCGTGCTCAGGCTGTGGCTACCTTCGGCCAGCGCTCCCGGGGTAAAGCTCCAGCGGCCATCCTCGCCCGCTATCGCAGTGCCCAGGACGGTATCACCGTCATAAATTGTGACCGTGGCACCCGCTTCCGCCGTGCCGCTCAGGGTCGGCGTATCATCATCCGTTACGCTGCCGTTGTTGAGAATGCCTGTTTCTTCACCTGCATTATCAGTCACCTGCAGATCGCTGACCGGCACCACCGTAGTGTCCACCGTCAGTTCAAACGCCGGTGAACGCTCGCTGACGTTCCCGGCTTTGTCGGTCACCGTGGTGCTCAGGCTGTGGCTACCTTCGGCCAGCGCTTCCGGAGTAAAGCTCCAGCGCCCGTCAACACCCGCAATCACGGTGCCCAGCACGGTGTCGCCGTCATAGATCGTGACCGTAGCGCCCGCTTCCGCTGTGCCGCTCAGGGTCGGCGTGGTGTCGTTGGTCAGATCTCCGCTCTGCAGCGGACCAGTGTGCTCAGCTACGTCATCGGTTACCTGTGGAGCGCTGGCAGCGGGCGCAGTGGTATCTATCGTCAGCTCAAACGCCGGTGAACGCTCGCTGACGTTCCCGGCTTTGTCGGTCACCGTCGCGCTGAGGTTGTGGGTCCCCTCGCTCAGCTCCGGTAAAGTGAAGCTCCAGTTGCCATTCTCATCCACCACGACAGTACCTAGTACGGTATCGCCGTCGTAAATCGTTATTGTTGCCCCTGCTTCTGCCGTTCCTTTAATCTCTGGGGTCGTATCGTCGGTTACATCTCCAGAATGCAGAACGCCGGTGATGGGACCGACATTGTCATTCACCGTAATATTCTCTGCCGCGGTAGGTAACTCGGTATCTGAGTCGCTGTCAGAATCCGAATCGCTATCGGCATCGGAGTCGCCATCGCTATCAGAGTCACTATCTGAATCTGAATCTGAATCTGAATCGGAGTCGCTGTCAGAATCCGAATCACTATCCGAATCGGAGTCGCTGTCGGAGTCCGAATCGCTGTCCGAATCCGTATCACTATCGGAGTCCGAGTCACTATCAGCATCTGAGTCGCTTTCAGAGACCGAAGAGTGGTGGTCTTTGTTTGAGGTGCCGGCGAACATCGCCGCAATGCCCAGCAAAGCCGCGCCCGCCATGACCCAACCAGCAATACTTTGTCCTGCGCCACCGGTCGCGATGACTTCTGAAAGATCGCTAATCAGCGAATAGTGTGCTCCATCGGTACCCGCGCCTTCCAACCACCATAATGCGCCGGTCTCATCATCCATAAGAACCAAATCACTGTGCTGCCCATGCTCATCCACAACGAAAAAGTTTTTAATTGTAACGGTGTCACCGTTATGGAGTTTTAGAACAAGATCATTACCTTGGCGGGTATACGAACTTATATCCTCACGTTTAACGTGCAGGAGAACCACTGACTGCGTATTGAGATTAATTTGATTGCCATCAACGGTGTATTCAACACCTGTTTCTTTCACTGTCACATTTATATTTTTCATCAGGTTGCACCCTTGAGATGAAGACGCAGTCAGAGGTATGAGATAATTCTTAATTATGCACCTTATTAGATATACCAGTTCCCGGCGTCCCGCAAGGTTAAAGGAAAACAGATGATTTACATTCTGAAATAAATAAAAAACATTAAATTACAACCAGTTAAAATAATAAGCTTACATTTTAAAATGTTAATTAAGGCTATAATTAAAATCGTTACTCACGGTTATTACAATGAAGATAAAATTATGGATAATACATTTCCTATATCACCAAACCTGCTTTCAAGCGCTACCCGAAAAATATCTGTGATATTAGTCATATAAATGACATGAGAAAAAACAATTATTTTTTTAAACTTTAAAATATTTTACAAGGATTCCCCATGTATTTTCTATGGTTTATTTATAAAAAATAAATTATCTGTCGGAGAAGATTTTTCGTAATAAGGGAGATAAAGTCAGGAAGGTGTCCGTTAAACCCACAGAGATAATGTGATTTATTTTTAAATAAAGAAACGTTTCGATGTAGTTTTAATTAAAATTCTGCCCCTAAATAACTTAATTAATATTGATAATAAAAAACCCCGTCAGGCGGGGTTTTAGGTTTATCGGGCTAGTCCCAATCGAGGGATCTCAATCGCCGGACAGCGATCCATCACCACGTTAAGTCCAGCATCCCGGGCGAGGACAGCCGCCTGTTCGTTGATTACCCCCAGCTGTAGCCACAGCGTTTTCGCACCGATAGCCACCGCCTCCTGGGCAACGCCCCAGGCCGCTTCCGAGTTACGGAAAACATCGACCATATCTACTTTTTCCGGCACGTCAGCAAGCGTGGCATATCCCTTTTGCCCCAGAAGAGTAGTACCTGCCACCTTAGGGGAAACGGGAATAACGTGATATCCCTGATCCAGAAGGTACTTCATCACCCGGTAGCTGGGGCGGTCAGGTTTGTCGCTTGCTCCCACCAGGGCGATAGTCCGCGTCGAGGTCAGAATACCTGCGATATCATTCTCTTTCATCATCATCCTCCTGCTATTTAGCCCAAGTGTATGCTAATCCGGATGAATCAGCATGAGTCCTGACCTACAGATGCGTCAAATTTTTTCATCCTGACGCTTGCAGCAACAATCACTTCCAGTAATCTGTCTACAGGCCAAAATGTGGAATGAAATGATGGAACTAACAACACGTACATTGCCAGCGCGCAAGCATATTGCACTGGTCGCTCACGATCACTGTAAAGATATGCTGATGAAATGGGTCGAGCGCCACCAGCAACTGCTGGCGCAACACACGTTATCGGCAACAGGAACGACCGGAAATCTGGTGTCACGCGCAACCGGGCTGGAGGTGCAGGCGATGCTGAGTGGTCCCATGGGCGGCGACCAGCAGGTAGGAGCGCTGATTTCAGAAGGTAAAATCGATGTATTGATTTTTTTCTGGGATCCGCTGAATGCCGTGCCGCACGATCCGGATGTGAAAGCGTTATTACGTTTGGCAACGGTATGGAATATTCCCGTCGCCACCAACGTTTCGACCGCCGACTTTATTATCCAGTCCCCGCACTTCAACGACCCTGTTGATATCCTGATCCCTGATTATCAACGCTACCTTGCAGAGCGTCTGAAATAAAACCTGCTGGCGGCCATGCCGCCAGTCATTATGGTTTTCTTGCTACCGGGACACCCAGCGCCTCTAACATTTCAACAAACGGCGAAGGTTGTTCTTTATTAAACAATAACCATACGCGCAGACGTGCGCGGGTGATGGCGACATACAGTAAACGCCTCTCTTCGGCATCGGGAAAATCCTCCGGCTGTGGTAATAGCGCCTGCTCCATAATCGACTCGCGCGCCGGTGCGGGAAACGCGTCATCCCCCTCCTGAAGGCCAAGAATAATGACGTAATCTGCCTGTTGCCCTTTGCTGGCATGAATAGTCATAAAATCGAGATGCAGATGCGGCCAGCGCGTGGCGGCTTTCTCCAGCGCCGCCGGCTTCAAATGATGGTAGCGAGCTAACAACAAAATCCGCTGTTCTCGTTTGACATAACCGCTCATTTTATCAAGCAGATCGTCGAGTTTGTCCTGCGCTAGTAACGTCACCGCTTTTTTGTCCCCTGCGACCAGGCTGTTTAGCGGTTTCGTTAACTGATGCGGATTTTGTTGGATAAACCCGTTGGCGACCTCTCCTATCCGACTATTAAATCGGTACGTCGTATCCAGCGCGCAGCAATCTCCTTCGCCAAAATAGTGATTAAAGGCCGTTGTTAAAGAGAGCTGAGCACCGCTAAAACGGTAGATAGCCTGCCAGTCATCGCCAACGGCAAACAGCGTAGTCTGTGTGTTTTGCCGACGTAACGCGGCGAGTAGGGATGCCCGCTGCGGTGAGATATCCTGAAACTCATCCACCAGAATATGCTTCCACGGGCTGACAAAGCGCCCCTTATCCAGAACATTAATCGCCTGATGAATCAGGCCGGAAAAATCGACGGCATTTTCATCTTTTAACGCCGTTTTCCACGCTTTTAGCAAAGGGGCCATCAGCTTGACGCGCTTGCCAAAAAGATCACGTACCTCTTCAGGCGCTCCGGCAATCATTTCCGCCTGCGAGCCGCCATGCATACGCATCAGGCTAACCCAGCGATCAAGGCGACTGGCGATACGACGCTGCAGCGTTTTATCCTGCCAAAAATCCCCTTCTGGGATCTGCCAGTCCATTTCTTCTTCCAGCCACAGTCGCCAGCCTTTCGCCTGCGCTTTTTTCTCCTGGCACTGCTGCTGCCAGTTCTGAACTAAGAGTTTTTGCCGCGCGGCGCTGTCGTTCTCCAGCTTGCTGATCGTCGGAGCTTTTTTACTGCCCTGCTGAATAATATACAGAGCCAGGGAATGAAAAGTGCGCGCAGAGATCTCTTCAGTACCCAGGCGCTCGCGGATGCGCTCATCCATCTCCTGCGCGGCTTGTCGACCAAATGCCAGGAGCAGAATTTGCTCGGCCGCCGCTTCGCCACGAGTCAATAGCCAGCCAGCGCGCGCCACTAATACGGAAGTTTTACCGCTTCCGGCACCTGCCAGCACTAACAACGAACGCTCGCCGTTCACCACTGCGCGCGCCTGAGCCGGATTCAGTGGCGATGATTCTACCGCGGCAAAAAAGCCGCGGTATTGTTCCAGCATTGATTCAGTAAACGTTTGATTATGCTCGAGCCTGGCTTTTTCGGTATTACTCAACCAACTCTGACATTGCCGCCATAACTCGCGGCAGTTATCGAAAGCGTCAAGACGGGCTGTTGGCACAGGTAATCCGCCAAGCGCATGGCGTATTTTACGCTGGATATCGGTCACCTGCTGACGCGTCAACCACTTCCCCTCTGCGCTGGAACGCGCCACGTCAGCCAGCTGCTGGCGAAGGACATCAGCGGCGATATCGCTCATTTCCTCGCTCCACTGCTGCCAGAGCGTGTTCAAATGATGGTAAAAACGCTGGGTTTCATTCCATTCGGTGCCATGCAAACGCACAACTTTCTCGCCCGGCAGGATAAATTCCAGTTCCCCCCATACCAGACCACGCTTGCAATGAATTGATAATAACTGATTGAAAGGTATAAGATATTCATGACTGTCGCCGGAAACCTTTACTCCGGCATTAAGAAGTTGCACCCTATCATAAGGATGCTGAGCCATGCGCTTGCCCAATGTTGTCGCTCTAAGTTCCATATAATGTCGAATTTCAATCAGGTTGGATGTTTTTAAGTTTAACCGCCAGCGACCGGGTGCTCCAGCGTAAAAAACGCTACAATGGCCGGGCCTTATTATCCACGGAATTAAACAGAGGGTTTATGCGTACCGTTCTGAATATTTTAAACTTTATCCTTGGCGGATTCGCCACCACGCTCGGCTGGCTTCTGGCGACGTTGGTCAGCATCGTGCTGATCTTTACGCTACCTCTCACCCGCTCCTGCTGGGAGATAACAAAACTCTCTCTTCTACCCTATGGTAATGAAGCCGTTCATGTTGATGAACTCGATCCTCAGGGAAAGAATAGCCTGCTAAACGCGGGCGGGACACTATTGAATATTTTATGGTTTATTTTCTTTGGCTGGTGGCTGTGCCTGATGCACATCTTTTGTGGTATCGCACAATGCCTGACCATCATCGGCATTCCGGTTGGCATCGCCAATTTCAAAATCGCCGCTATTGCTTTATGGCCAGTAGGCCGTCGAGTCGTCTCCGTCGAGACCGCTCGTGCTGCGCGTGAAGCCAATGCGCGCCGCCGCTTTCAGTAACTGAATGGAACACAGAAATGCTCACCCCCCTGCTACGCCGCTATACCCGGAACAGCGCCTGGTTATATAACATCAGGATTTTTATCGCCCTCTGCGGCACGACCGCGTTTCCCTGGTGGCTTGGCGAAGTAAAACTCACGATTCCTTTAACGCTTGGGGTCGTGGCAGCGGCGCTGACCGACCTTGATGACCGCCTGACAGGACGTCTGCGTAATCTGGCCATTACCCTCGTGTGCTTTTTTATTGCCTCGGCCTCGGTGGAACTGCTCTTTCCCTGGCCGTGGTTATTCGCAGCAGGATTAACCGTTTCTACCATCGGCTTTATTTTGCTCGGCGGGCTGGGCCAGCGCTATGCCACAATCGCCTTTGGTGCCTTGTTAATCGCCATCTATACCATGCTGGGGGTAACGCTTTATAGCCACTGGTATCTCCAGCCGCTGTTTTTGCTGGCCGGGGCGGTGTGGTACAACTTACTCACCCTCGCAGGGCATCTTATTTTCCCCATCCGTCCCCTTCAGGATAACCTTGCACGCAGCTACGAGCAGTTGGCGCACTATCTGGAACTTAAATCGCGCCTGTTCGATCCGGATATTGAAGATGAAAGCCAGGCTCCTCTGTATGACCTGGCCATAGCCAACGGCCAGCTAGTGGCAACCCTGAATCAGACCAAAGTTTCCCTGCTGACGCGCCTGCGCGGGGATCGCGGGCAGCGCGGAACGCGTCGCACCCTGCAGTATTACTTCGTGGCGCAGGATATCCACGAACGCGCTAGCTCTTCGCATATTCAATACCAAACGCTGCGCGATCGCTTTCGTTACAGCGACGTGATGTTCCGCTTCCAGCGAATGCTGTCCATGCAGGCGCAGGCCTGCCAGAAACTGTCTCGTGCCATCCTGCTGCGCGAACCCTACCTTCACGATACTCACTTTGAGCGCGCTTTTATGCACCTTGACGCCGCGCTCGATCGCGTAAAAGCCAGCGGCGCGCCGGCAGAACAGATTAAGGCGTTAGGGTTTTTGCTTAATAACCTACGCGCAATTGACGCCCAGCTGGCGACAATTGAATCTGTCCAGACCACCGCGCAGTTCAGTAACAACACGGAAAACCTGCTGGCTGACGACCAGCCTGGCGGTTTTGGCGATGTCTGGCTGCGCTTACGCAGTAATATGTCCCCCGAGTCCGCCCTGTTTCGCCATGCGGTTCGTATGTCGTTGGTCCTGTGCGCTGGCTACGCTTTTATCCAGCTGACCGGGCTGAATCATGGTTACTGGATATTGCTGACCAGCCTGTTTGTTTGCCAGCCAAACTATAACGCGACTCGACACCGGCTGGCGTTAAGGATAATCGGTACTCTCATCGGCGTGGCGATAGGTCTCCCGGTGCTGCTTCTCGTTCCGTCCGTTGAAGGCCAGCTGTTTTTAATTGTTTTAACCGGCGTGCTGTTCTTCGCTTTCCGTAATGTGCAGTACGCCCATGCGACAATGTTCATTACCCTCCTGGTTTTACTTTGCTTCAACCTCCTGGGTGAAGGTTTTGAAGTCGCCCTACCGCGCATATTTGATACGCTGATCGGCTGCGCTATCGCCTGGGCCGCTGTCAGCTTTATTTGGCCTGACTGGAAATTCCGCAATCTGCCGCGAGTACTCGAACAAGCAATCAACGCTAACTGCCGGTATTTAGACGCCATACTTGAGCAATATCATCAGGGACGCGACAACCGCCTTGCCTATCGCATTGCGCGAAGAGCCGCGCACAACAGGGACGGTGAATTGGCATCAGTAGTCTCAAACTTATCAACTGAACCAAGAGCGGGCTCGCAAATTCGAGAAACCGCGTTTCGTTTGTTGTGCCTGAACCACACTTTTACCAGCTATATTTCAGCCCTGGGCGCCCATAGGGAAAAGCTGACAACGCCAGATATCCTGGCGCTGCTGGACGATGCCGTTTGTTATGTTGATGACGCGCTGCACCACTCGCCGGCCGATGAGCAGCGGGTACAGCAAGCTCTAGCAAGCCTGCAGACCCGGATACAGCATCTCGACCCCCGTGCCGAGAGCAAGGAGCCGCTGGTGCTTCAACAAATCGGACTGCTTCTGGCGCTGCTGCCAGAGATTTGTCGGCTACAGCGACAGGTTGAGATTCAACCTGAATAGGCCTCCCTCTCCTGCATCTGTTCCGCCGCCCACTCCTCAAGCTCCTGACGCTGTTGCGTTGGGAGCGTGGCCGCATGTACGCCAGCAATGGCTCCCTGTAGGCAATAAAGAATATTAACCGTTAGCGCTTTATTCATTTTCCGTAACCTCAGCCAGGCTTCTTTTGCCCCAATCTTACGCAGCGTTAATTCATCGGTGATGCCTGAATTAATCAACTGTAGCTCCATGTGAAAACTGATATTTGGCAAATTTTTCAATCTCCCGGAATGCCGCTGCCGATGTTTTTCATAGCGAGCGCTCTGTAATGACAGCGCTGATAAATGAAAAAGCATATTGCTATCCTGCCAAAGCCCTTCATCAATATGATAATACTTCAGCGCGACCAGACGACCATTCTTCTGCATTTTCAAAAGCGGGTTTTTATGCGCCACGCGGTACTCCGCGCTCTGCTCACAAACCCGAAGATAGATTTCCCCCTCGGCCATCATGGCAAATACGGTGTTGTCTATCGCCAGGCTATAGCCACCAAATAAGGGCCGACAGCTTATTTTTCCTAATGGAGTCAAACATGCCCGAAACTGATGGATCCTAAAACATACAAGTTTCTTCATGATTATTCCTTTGTTAATCATGTAAATAAGACATAAATTTGCTAACGGATCCGTTAATAAAGAAAATAAGTGACTTCTCTTCATGCGGCAACATGAATTATCTCTTTATTTTAATCAGCTTGTTTTTTTGCGAGCGGCTTTCAGAAAATAGCCTTTTGATGAAGTCAAAAGCAGGAAAAGTAAAATGCTTAATTAATATTAATCACATTAGAGCACAAAGTGTCAGGTATCTCTGGTCACTCGTAGACGGTTAACGTCATCATTTGTGAGAAAAATTTATCCAGGTAAAAAGCGCGACAACGATGAATTCACATGATGTACGCGCTGACATCCGACGCTATCGGCGCTTACTTACCCCCTGAGATGTACAAATTTCATCCAGAAACAGAGAAAATAGAGTTGATCTTTCACCCTGTCGCATATACTGTATATGCATACAGTAACCCACAGGCGGGATAGACTATGTTTACATCAGCTCACGCAAATCGTTCACCACTGACTTCTACTTCAGTACGTCGTCGCTCTCATGACGCTGCCGAACAGCCAGCTAACGGGCTGATCAGTGAAATAGTCTATCGCGAAGATCAGCCTATGATGACGCAGCTACTATTGCTTCCTTTATTACAACAGCTTGGTCAGCAGTCCCGCTGGCAGCTCTGGCTGACTCCACAGCAGAAGCTAAGCCGTGAATGGGTGCAGTCATCCGGTTTACCGCTGTCCAAGGTTATGCAGATCAGCCAGCTCTCCCCCGCTAATACCCTGGAATCAATGGTTCGCTCACTGCGCACCGGAAATTATAGCGTCGTTATTGGCTGGCTATCAGAAGAACTGAGCATTGAAGAACATGAACGACTGGTTGCCGCTGCAGAAGAGGGTCACGCGATGGGCTTTATCATGCGCCCGGTAAGAAATACCGATCAGCCAGGCAGACAACTTTCCGGGCTAAAAATTCACTCAAATCTGTATCATTAACCGAGTTTAGGATTAATCCTGGAATTTTTTTTGCCCTGACGCGAGATGGGCTTTCTTGATGGGCATTTTTGTTAAAATGCTTGTCTGATGCGGCTTCGCGACTTTTTTTGCCCCGAACAAGTTCAACCGTATTTGTTAAACATAGCGTACACAACCCTTTTTTTTCATATGCCTGACGGAGTTCACACTTGTAAGTTTCGAACTAAGTTGTAGACTTTACATCGCCAGGGGTGATCGGCTTACGCTGCATGTATCAGCATAGTTAACAACAAGTCACGCCCCGGGTGAAGGATTTAACCGTGAGGTCTTCTGAACCTTCATGGCGAATTTTGGATGATAATGAGGCGCAAAAAATGAAAAAGACAGCTATCGCGATTGCAGTGGCACTGGCTGGCTTCGCTACCGTAGCGCAGGCCGCTCCGAAAGATAACACCTGGTACGCAGGTGCTAAACTGGGCTGGTCCCAGTATCACGATACCGGTTTCTACGGTAACGGTTTCAAAGGTAACAATGGTCCGGTTCGTAACGATCAGCTGGGTGCTGGTGCGTTCGGTGGTTACCAGGTTAACCCGTACCTCGGTTTTGAAATGGGCTACGACTGGCTGGGCCGTATGGCTTATAAAGGCAGCGTTGACAACGGCGCTTTCAAAGCTCAGGGCGTTCAGCTGACTGCTAAACTGGGTTACCCGATCACTGACGATCTGGATATCTATACCCGTCTGGGTGGTATGGTTTGGCGCGCAGACTCCAAAGGTAACTACGCTTCTACCGGCGTTTCCCGTAGCGAACACGACACTGGCGTATCCCCGGTATTCGCGGGCGGCTTAGAGTGGGCTGTTACTCGTGACATCGCAACCCGTCTGGAATACCAGTGGGTTAACAACATCGGCGACGCTGGCACCGTTGGTACCCGTCCTGATAACGGCATGCTGAGCCTGGGCGTTTCCTACCGTTTCGGTCAGGACGATGTTGCTCCGGTTGTAGCTCCGGCTCCGGCTCCGGCTCCAGAAGTGACTACCAAGCACTTCACCCTGAAGTCTGACGTTCTGTTCAACTTCAACAAATCTACTCTGAAACCAGAAGGCCAGCAGGCTCTGGATCAGCTGTACACCCAGCTGAGCAACATGGATCCGAAAGACGGTTCCGCAGTTGTTCTGGGCTACACCGACCGTATCGGTTCTGATGCCTACAACCAGCAGCTGTCTGAGAAACGTGCTCAGTCCGTTGTTGATTACCTGGTATCCAAAGGTATCCCGGCTAGCAAAATCTCCGCTCGCGGTATGGGTGAATCCAACCCGGTTACTGGCAACACCTGTGACAACGTGAAAGCTCGTGCAGCTCTGATTGACTGCCTGGGTCCGGATCGTCGCGTAGAGATCGAAGTTAAAGGCTACAAAGACGTTGTAACTCAGCCGCAGGCTTAAGTTATATCGTCAATAAAAAACCCCGCAATGCGGGGTTTTTTTTGGCTTAAATTCCGCGTTCAAAAAACAGCAGCGGAATCCCGGTGCCTGCATCGCTACTCTTTACCTAACAGCACCTGCAAATCATGCTTCAGGCTGGACATCTTGCTGGCATACTTCTCTTTATGCTCAGCATCCTCAATCAACTGCACGATAGTTTCCGACAGCGTTTTACCCCGTCTTTGCGCCAGACCTGCAAGGCGCTGCCAGACCACGAATTCAAGGTCGATAGACTTTTTACGCGTATGCTGATGCTCCGCGTTGAAGTGACGCTTACGTCGGGCGCGGATAGTCTGCTTCATGCGGTTCACTAGCTCTGGATTCATATGCTGCTCAATCCAGGTATTCACCAGCACGGGTTCATTTTCGAGCGTCAGTAATAAATCGACCGCGGCTTGCGCAGCGCTGGCTTCAATGTAGCGGGTAATAAGCTCACCTTCCCGATGCTTTTTTACCAGATAAGTCCATTTCCAGCCGCTTTCAAGATTTTCCAGTTGTTGATATTTCATTGCGATCTCAATGTGACCGTGTAACTCATTTCAGGATATCAGTTTTTTCCTGATGTGCTGAGAATAAATCATCTTTCGTGATGTTGGTAGATTCGTTATCACCACGACAATCGCAATCCCCCGTGTGCTCAGACGCTGCATAATGTATAATCGCGCGTTTTACATCTGACTAAAAAACAGCGACTTTGACCATTACGAAACTTACCCGAAACGACCTTGCTCCTGATACGGAAAGTTATCAGGCGCTGTTTGCACAAGCCGACCTGGCTCACGCAGAGGAATCCCTCTCAGGCGAACTGCAACCCCGTCTCTTTTATGCCCTGGAGCAGCTACTGGTCACTCCAGCCATTTCGCCATTTATGCTGGTTAAAATTCCGGAAGAACCGGAGTACCTGCAATGGCTAGCTAATGAAACCCGAACTTTACATCAACCGGCAGCAACGCTCTGTGGCGTTCACTATCAGGTTGATGGCGGAAAAATCTCTCTTACGCCAGCGCAGACTGCTGAAGATAATTTCGCCAGCGTTGCTCCGGTCGAAGCCGCTGACTGGATCGAAGCAGAGCAGCTGTTTGGCTGCGTGCGCCAGTTTAATGGTGAGATCACCTTACAACCCGGTCTGGTCCATCGCGCCAACGGCGGCGTAATGATTCTCTCCCTGCGCGCCTTACTGGCTCAGCCCCTACTGTGGATGCGGCTAAAAAATATGGTGGCCCGCCAGCGTTTTGACTGGCTGTCATTCGATGAATCTCGCCCTCTTCCGGTGAGCATCCCTTCTATGCCCCTGAGCCTGAAAGTGATCCTCGTCGGCGAGCGGGAATCCCTGGCTGATTTCCAGGAGATGGAACCCGAGCTTTCTGCGCAGGCTATCTACAGCGAATATGAAGATAACCTGCAAATTGCTGATGCAGAGACGCTGAAGCAATGGTGCCAGTGGGTCTGGCAAAATGCTCAACAGCTTGAACTTCCGGGACTGTCCGCTAACGCCTGGCCGCTGCTGATTCAGGAAGGCGCGCGTTATACCGGCGATCAGGAAACTTTGCCGCTGTGCGTTCTCTGGATTGCCCGCCAGCTTCGAGAAGCTGCCGCGTTCTGTGATGGTGAAGAGATTAGCGCCGAAGAGATACAAACCATGCTGGAGCGTCGTCTGTGGCGCGAGGGCTATCTTGCTGAGCGCATCCAGGATGAAATCCTGCAGGAGCAAATCCTGATCGAAACCGAAGGCGAATGCGTAGGACAAATCAACGCACTTTCTGTCATTGAGTTTCCGGGTCACCCTCGCGCGTTTGGCGAGCCTTCGCGTATCAGCTGCGTCGTGCATATTGGCGACGGCGAATTCATCGACGTTGAACGTAAGGCCGAGCTGGGCGGTAACATTCATGCAAAAGGTATGATGATCATGCAGGCGTTTCTGATGTCTGAGCTGGAGCTCGAACAACAGCTTCCCTTCACCGCCTCCCTGACCTTCGAGCAGTCCTACAGCGAAGTGGATGGCGATAGCGCCTCCATGGCCGAACTGTGCGCGCTGATCAGTTCGCTGGCCAATGTACCGATTAATCAGAGCATCGCCGTTACCGGCTCTGTCGATCAGTTTGGTCGCGTACAGCCGGTTGGCGGGCTCAACGAGAAAATTGAGGGCTTCTTCGCTATTTGCCAGCAGCGTGGGCTGACCGGTAAACAGGGCGTCATCATCCCCTCCGCCAACGTTCGTCATCTGAGCCTGGCGCAGGAACTGCAGCAGGCCGTTGCGGATGAACAGTTCTTTATCTGGGCAGTCGATGACGTGTCGGAAGCGCTGCCCATTCTGACCCAGCTGCTCTGGGACGGTGAAGGACAAACTTTACGGCAAACCATTCAGGAACGAATTGCGCAGGCGACACAGCAAGAGAGTCGTCATCGCTTTCCGTGGCCGCTACGCTGGTTAGGCGGTTCAGGTTCGAACTGATCGGACTTGTTCAGCGTACACGTGTTAGCTATCCTGCGTCCCGAACTCAAAATAAGGCTTACTGAAAACATGGTAGATAAACGCGAATCCTATACGAAAGAAGACCTTCTTGCCTCTGGTCGTGGTGAACTATTTGGTGCGAAAGGCCCACAGCTGCCGGCGCCAAGTATGCTGATGATGGACCGCGTCATCAAAATGAGCGAAACCGGTGGTAACTATGACAAGGGTTATGTTGAGGCAGAACTCGATATTAACCCGGACCTGTGGTTCTTCGGTTGCCATTTTATTGGTGACCCGGTAATGCCGGGCTGCCTGGGTCTGGATGCCATGTGGCAGCTGGTTGGCTTCTACCTGGGCTGGTTAGGCGGCGAAGGTAAAGGGCGTGCATTAGGCGTCGGTGAAGTTAAACTCACCGGCCAGATACTGCCAACGGCGAAGAAAGTGACCTACCGTATTCATTTCAAACGCGTGATAAACCGTCGTTTGATTATGGGCCTGGCGGATGGCGAAGTGCTGGTTGACGGGCGTCTGATTTACACCGCGACCGACCTGAAAGTGGGCCTGTTCCAGGACACTTCCGCATTCTGATAAGCGGTGACGCGTTAGAAAAGGCGAAGCCCCCGCGCAGCGGAGGCTTCTTTTTAAAGAGACAGTCAGGCAGTTTGTACCCTGTCCTCCATGGCTTCTCGCCAGCCTCCTAGCCAATAAGACCTTTGGTTTAAGGTCTGGTAAGGACACATTTCCTTCGACCTTCCGGTAATACCGGCCTGGTACCCACGCTGATGTGCCCGTTCCAGGCGATCTCGTTTTTGTCTCTTCATGCCTCGTTTCCCTCATTCTTTGATCTGGTGGAAAAGAAAACAATGGTCACTTAATACGCAACCACGGTTAACGAATACCGCGAATCAGGGATAGCGTCAATGCGCAAAATTCACGCCATTGTCATATTTGTGAGCTACAAGAAAGTTCGTTTGTACAAAAACTGTGAACCAGCACAAGTAACAATCTGATGAGACAAACAAAAAAGCCGCTGCGATTTTCGTTCTCGCAGCGGCTTTTTACTCTTATGAATTTTACTTATGGCAGGCGGTTTAGCTCGCTGGCAATTGCGGTTGCTTCCTGAGTCCAGGCCTGAGCTAAGGTTTTCACCATCGCGTCGTAGCCATCCTCTTGCTGCTTAAGCTCAATATGGAACGGCCGCTTGATCAGCTGCCCCTGATGCTTCAACAGCCACTCGCCGCTGACGATTACCCGGCCATCGTAACGACCGTGAAAACCACTAACGGAGACGTTCAGCGTATCCTGCTCGCTACCCAGTGGTTGAGAAGCGACAACCCATCCCGGTAGCTGGTTGCTAAGGTTCGCCACCAGCGTCGTTCTCAGCTGTTGATCGAGCGGGCTAGCCCACAGATTGTTGTTGGCAATCACATACTGGACATCGGTGGTCTGATAAACCACCCCGTTACCGGCCAGATAATCTGGAATGCTCACCTGCTCGACCCACAGCAAATTTTTGCTTTGGTGGGCGGCGCTTTGCGCGCCTCCCTGCGCCACCGGAAGCTGATAGTAAGTTTTACTGTCGCCGCCGCTGCTGCATGCCGTCAGCGCGCAAACCGCCGCCGCTATTAGCCATTTCTTCATTATTTCGCTCCCTTCGGCTGCGGATCTTTTTTATCCTTCGCCTCAAATACCAGCGCATTGCTCTTATCATTGAGCGTTTTCAGTACCGGCTGCAGTTCACGAAGAACCTGATCGAGACGCTGCATATCCGCAACCATCTTATTGTATGCCGCCGATCCCGGCTGGAAGCCCTGCATACTACGATTAAGTTCACGCAACGTATTCTGCATATCGCCCGGTAGCTGCTGCATCGACTGACTTGACGTTATCTTGTTCAGACTATCCAGCGTCGCCTGTACGTGCTGCATCGTTTTTTCACTTTGCGCCAGCGTACTGGTTGCCTGCTCCAGCAGCGGGTTAATGGGCAGATTATTAATCTTATCCAGCGCGTCCATCAGGCGCTGCTGAATCTGCGCCAGGCCACCGCTCACGGTTGGAATAATCGGATAACCGCCAAACTCCTGGAACTTGCCGCGCGCTGGCGCTTTCGGGTAGAAGTCGAGATCGATATACAGCGCCCCGGTGACCAGGTTACCGGTTTTAAGTGAACCACGCAGTCCACGGTTCATCAGATCATCGATATGCTTACGAATGTCAGGATCGGCGCCTAATTGATTGATCAGGCGTTCAGGCTCAATCCGCACTTCGACCGGAATACGATAGTCGTCGTTTAAGTTCTGCTTCAGGCCAGGAATAAAGAACGGTACTTTACCCACGGTCCCAAGGCGGATACCGCGGAACTCAACCGGCGCGCCGGGCTGCAGACCGCGAATCGAATCTTTAAAGAACATTACGTAGTCAATATGCTGAGTAAACACCGAATCCTGAATGCTGCGCTGATCGTCAAACAGATGATATTCGGTTTTATTCGCCACCGGCTCACCTAGCGGCAGCCCTTCGGGAATATCAAAGCTGACGCCGCCGCCAAACAGGGTCGACAGCGATCCCATTTCAACGCGCATACCCGCAGCGGTTAGATCTACCGCAATACCGCTATCCTTCCAGAAGCGCACGTTATTGGTTACCAGCCGATCGTTAGGCGCGCTGATAAACAGTTGATAAGTAATGTTCCGTTTTTGCGCATCGAAGGTGCTGGTTTCTACTGAACCTACGCGATAGCCGCGGAAAAGCACCGGATCGCCGGGAGAAAGCTGACCCGCTTTACTGCTTTCCAGCAGGATACGAATACCTTTTGCATCAGGGGATGCCAACGGCGGTGAATCCAACAGCGGGTACTGCGCCGGGACAGAACCTTTGGTACCCGGCTGCAGTTCGATATAGGCGCCGGATAGCAACGTCCCCAGACCGCTAATCCCTTCACGACCTACCTGCGGTTTAACCACCCAAAATACCGAATCCTGGTGCAGCAGTTTTTCCATGCCTGAATTCAACCGGGCTTTAACTTCCACGTGGGTCAGGTCATCCGTCAGCGTTGCGCTTTCAATCACGCCGACATCAACGCTGCGGCTTTTGATCCGGGTTTTCCCCCCTTCAATTCCCTCTGCGTTAGTCGTAATCAGGGTCACTTCCGGCCCCTGGTGACTATAGTGATAAAAAAGAATCCAGGCGCCAATGAGCGCCGTTACTATCGGGAAGATCCACACCGGTGACCAGTTTTTCACCTTTTGCACCTTCGCTTCTCCGCTCTTATTTTCCATGCTGCAGTCTTTCCTCACGGCTTGAATCTGGCTCACGATCCCACAATAAACGAGGGTCAAACGTCATGGCCGAAAACATTGTCATTACTACGACCAGCGCAAACATCACTGCTCCTATCGCCGGATAGATATTCATTAATCCACCAATGCGTACCAGAGCGGAGAGGACTGCGATAACAAACACATCAATCATTGACCAGCGGCCAACAAACTCGACGACTTCATAGATCAGATGCATGCGCTCCGAGTCGCGCTCTCCCTTGCCGCTGGCGTTCCAGCATAGCCAGCCAATGGCAATCATCTTTAACGTCGGCACCATAATACTGGCGATAAATATCACCATAGCGACCGGATACGATCCTTCACTCCACAGCAGGATCACCCCCGCCATAATAGTTGAGGGCATTTTATCGCCCAGCAGGTCGGTAATCATGATCGGCAAAATATTGGCGGGCATGTAGAGGAGCAACGAAGTCACCAGCAGCGCCAGCGTCCACTGCAGGCTGTTTTTACGCCGGGCGGTTCCCCTGGTACGGCAGCGCGGACAAACGGCCTCATCCATAGGCAATACCGCCGTGCAGCATGAACACGAGCGTAGCCCCTGACGTAGACCGGAAACGCCGACTTTTAGCGGCTGTTTAATCGGCGGCATTGGCGCAATGTCATCCCATAACCAGCGGCGATCCACGCACTGGAACGTCCGCAGCTGTAACAGGCAGAACATACACCAGGGAATAAAACTCAGGCCAATGCCAATATCGCCGTAGGCCATCAGCTTAACGAAGCTGACCAGTACCCCGGCGAGGAAGATCTCCGCCATCCCCCAGGTTTTAAGGTGAAACAGGATCCGCGCCAGGAAGGCTTTCAGTCCGGAAGGCATGCCCACCCGGTTGACCAGCAGCAGTATCGTGACCAGGCAGAAAGCCGGCACCAGCTGTACGAACAGTAAAAAGAAAGTCCCGAGGCTGGCGTAATCCTCGGTAAACAGCACATTTGGAATTTCCAGTAGCTCAATTTCGCTGCTGATCCCCCCAACCTTCATATAGATGAAGGGGAAAAGATTGGCCAGCAGCAGCATGAACAACGCGACCAGCGCGTAGGCTGTGGGACGCTGCCGGGGCGCGTCCCATGACGTTGTTAATGTCGTTCCGCAACGCGGACACGTAGCTTTCTGGCGATGCTCCAGCTGCGGCAAAGCCACCAGCAGATCACATTGTCGACACAGGATATGCCGCGCAGCATGATGATGATCGCACATGAAAACTCCTCAGCTTATGCGCCGTTTTTTAATCCTTCGAGATATTCCCAGCGTTCGAAGGCGGTTTCCAGCGCCTGCTCCGCTTCACTCAGCTGCGCAAGCACCTGCTGCGTATGGTCATGCGATTGCCCAAAGAAAGAAGGGTCGGCAACCTGCTCCTGCAACTTCTGCAGCTGGGCTTCCAGCTCTTCCAGTTTCTGCGGCAGCTGCTCCAGCTCGCGCTGCAGGTTATAGCTTAGTTTGCTGGCAGCGCGTTTGACACTTTCTGCTTTCGGTTGAGCAACTTCAACAGACTTTTTAGAAACCGACTGCTTTTTCGCCAGATACTGGGCCTGCTGACCGCGGGCGTCATGATAGCCGCCGACGTATTGACCAATTTGTCCCGCGCCTTCGAAGATCCAACACTCCGTAACCGTGTTATCAACAAACTGACGGTCGTGGCTCACCAGCATCACGGTTCCCTGATAGCCGTCAACCAGCTCTTCCAGCAGTTCCAGGGTTTCGACATCCAGATCGTTTGTCGGTTCATCGAGAATCAACAGGTTGCTGGGCTTGAGGAACAGACGCGCCAGCAGCAGACGGTTACGCTCACCGCCCGACAGCGCGCGCACCGGCGTCATCGCGCGTTTTGGATGGAACATAAAGTCCTGCAGATAGCCCAGGACGTGGCGCGGCTTGCCGTTCACCATCACTTCCTGTTTACCTTCCGCGAGGTTATCCATCACCGTTTTATCCGGATCAAGTTCCGCGCGGTGCTGGTCGAAGTAAGCGACCTCCAGCTTGGTACCCACGTGAATGCGTCCGCTATCCGCCTGCAGCTGACCAAGCATCAGCTTCAGCAGCGTGGTTTTCCCGCAGCCGTTGGGGCCAATCAACGCAATTTTGTCGCCGCGCTGGATTTGGGCGGTGAAATCTTTCACCAGCACCTTGCCATCAACCTGGTAGTTGACGTTCTCCATTTCGAACACGATCTTGCCCGAACGCGCGGCCTCTTCGACCTGCATCTTCGCGCTGCCCATCACTTCACGGCGCTCACCGCGCTCGCGACGCATGGCTTTTAACGCCCGTACGCGCCCTTCGTTACGGGTACGACGCGCTTTGATCCCCTGGCGGATCCACACTTCTTCCTGCGCCAGCTTGCGATCGAACTCCGCGTTCTGCAATTCTTCCACGCGCAGCGCTTCTTCTTTATCCAACAGATACTGATCGTAGTTACCTGGATAGGTCACCAGCTTGCCGCGATCGAGATCGACGATTCGCGTCGCCATATTGCGGATAAAGGAACGGTCGTGCGAAATAAAAATAATGGTGCCTTTGAACATCTTCAGGAAACCTTCCAGCCAGTCGATAGTTTCAATATCGAGGTGGTTGGTCGGCTCATCGAGCAGCAGCACGCGCGGCCCGCTGACCAGCGCGCGGCCAAGGGCCGCTTTACGCAGCCAGCCGCCGGAAAGCGAGGAGAGCTCGGCGTTAGGATCGAGATTGAGCTGTTCCAGCACTTCATTAATGCGGCTATCGAGCTGCCACAGGCCTAAATTATCCAGCTGCTCCTGCAGACGCGCCAGTTCGTTCAGATTCTTATCACTCGGATCGGTCATCACCAGCTGCGAAACATCGTGATAACCCTTGAGGTAAGCCGCTTGTTCCGCAATCCCTTCGGCCACAAAGTCGTAAACGGTGCCGGTAACATTACGCGGCGGATCCTGCTGTAAACGTGCCACAACCAGATCCAGTTCATAGATAATGCGCCCGTCATCGAGACCCTGTTCACGATTGAGGATCTTCATCAGGGTCGATTTACCCGCACCGTTGCGTCCAACCAGGCAGACGCGTTCGTTATCTTCGATATGCAGTTCAGCATTATCCAGCAGCGGCGCATCGCTGAAAGAGAGCCAGGCGCCGTGCATACTAATTAAAGACATTCTTTATTCCTTTCAGGCTGCGGTAATCAGCCAGCAGTTGTGAATCTGACGGTTACGGGCAAAATCCTGAGACAGCGTTTTTTGCGTGATCTCCTGCGCCTTCAGGCCCAGCTGCGCCAGCCCGTCATGATCCATACGGAAACCGCGTTTGTTGTTCGAGAACATAATCGTGCCGCCTTTACGCAGCAGACGTTTTAAATCGGTCATCAGACGCAAATGGTCGCGCTGAACGTCAAACGCATCATCCATACGCTTGGAGTTGGAGAAGGTTGGCGGATCGATAAAGATCAGGTCGAACTGTTCGGTCGTCTCACGCAGCCAGCCCAGCACATCGGCCTGCATCAGGCGATGCGCGCGGCCGGTTAAGCCATTGAGGCGCAGGTTACGTTCAGCCCATTCAAGATAGGTACGGGACATATCGACCGTCGTCGTGGAGCGCGCGCCGCCAAGGCCGGCGTGAACGCTGGCGCTGCCGGTGTAGGAGAACAGGTTGAGGAAGTCTTTGCCTTTGCTCATCTGCCCCAGCATGCGGCGAGCGATACGGTGGTCGAGGAACAGGCCGGTATCCAGGTAATCGGTCAGGTTGACCCACAGACGCGCATTATACTCCTGCACCTCAATGAATTCGCCTTTCTCGCCCATTTTCTGATACTGGTTTTTACCTTTCTGCCGCTCGCGGGTTTTCAGCACCAGCTTGTTCGGCGCAATCCCCAGTACCGCAATGGTGGCGGCAATAATATCAAATAAGCGCTGGCGGGCTTTATGCGCGTCAACGGTTTTCGGCGGCGCGTACTCCTGCACCACCACCCAATCGGCGTAGCGGTCGATGGCGACGTTATACTCCGGGAGGTCGGCATCATACAGGCGATAGCATTCAATACCTTCCTGACGCGCCCACTTCTCGTATTTTTTCAGGTTCTTGCGCAGGCGGTTGGCGAAATCTTCCGCCAGCATCGCGGTTTTGCCGCCTTCGTTTTCTGCAAGATGGTAGTTCTTCTGGACGCAGTCGAGCGGGCCATTTTTCGCTTTAAACTGTTTATCAGCACGAAGCTGCAGGCAGCTCAGCAGATCCGGCGAGGCGCTAAACAGCGACAGGTTCCAGCCGCCAAACTGGTTCTTCATAATCCGCCCCAGCAGGCTATGCAGGGCAATCAGCGCCGGTTCACTCTCCAGACGCTCGCCGTACGGCGGGTTGCTTATAACCGTGCCGTATGGGCCCTTCGGCAGCGGATTGCTCAACTGGGCGACATCTTTCACTTCGAAGGTAATCAGTTCGCCAATACCGGCGCGGCGGGCGTTACGCTGCGCGCGTTCGATAACGCGGGCGTCAACGTCGGAACCGTAAAAGCGCGACTCATACGCCGCCAGTCCCTGACGGGCGCGGGTTTGCGCTTCGGCTTTCACTTCTTTCCAGATAGCATCGTCATGCTGCGCCCAGCCGCCAAAACCCCAATGACCGCGGTGTAAACCCGGCGCACGATCGGTGGCCAGCATCGCCGCTTCAATCAGCAGCGTACCGGATCCGCACATCGGATCGAGCAGCGGCGTACCCGTGGCCCAGCCGGAACGCATCACTATCGCCGCGGCCAGGTTTTCTTTGATTGGCGCCATGCCGGTCCCGTCGCGGTAGCCGCGCAGGTGCAGGCCCTCGCCGCTGAGATCCAGGGAAATATGCGCGGTCTCTTTATTTAGCCAGACGTTAATACGCAGATCGGGGTTTTCGCGATCGACGTTGGGACGCGGCAGGTTCTTACGCGTAAAGCTGTCGACGATGGCGTCTTTAACCTTCAACGCCCCGTACTGGCTGTTACGAATCTCTTCGTTCAGCCCGCTAAAGTGCACGGCAAAAGTGGCATCCTGGCTGAAAATCTCGGTCCATGGAATAGCCTGTACGCCAAGATACAGATCCAGGTCGCTGTAGACGCTGCACTGCCCCAGCGGCAGCATAATCCGCGAAGCCAGCCGGCTCCACATCAGGCTTTGATACAGCAACCGCGTATCTCCCTGAAAATGGACCCCGCCCTGGACCAACTGGCAGTCCATCGCGCCCAGTCCTTCCAGTTCAGTTTTTAACAGCTCTTCCAGCCCACGAGCCGTACTGGCAAACAGAGAATTCATATCGTCACTTTTACTAAAAGAAAATTGGTGCGCATTATAGCCAATATGCGCCCCATGTCATAAAGTTAAAGGCTTATTTTTAAAGCCAGGGGCAGCGTATGGTCACCCTTTCGCGTCTTTTTATTCATCCCGTCAAATCAATGCGGGGAATTGGCCTGAGCCACGCTTATGCAGACATCAGCGGGCTGGCCTTCGATCGTATATTTATGGTGACGGAAACCGATGGCACCTTCATCACCGCCCGTCAGTTTCCGCAAATGGTCAAGTTTATTCCGGCGCCACTCCATGATGGTCTGCATCTGACCGCGCCGGACGGCAGCAGCGCGGTGGTCCGCTTCAGCGATTTCTCGACGCAGCAGGAGCCTACCGAAGTCTGGGGCAACCACTTTACCGCCCTGATTGCCCCGTCCGCGGTCAACCAGTGGCTAAGCGGGTTCTTTAACCGCAACGTTCAGCTCCGCTGGCTGGGGCCGCAGCTTAGCCGCAGGGTGCAACGCCACGATGCCGTTCCCCTCTCCTTCGCCGACGGTTTTCCCTATCTGCTGGCCAATGAGGCTTCACTACGCGATTTGCAAAAACGTTGTCCGGCCAGCGTAAGCATAGAACAGTTTCGCCCGAATCTTCTGGTGACCGGCGCGGCCGCCTGGGAGGAGGATACGTGGAAAGTGGTACGCATTGGCGAGGTCGTTTTTGATGTCGCTAAACCGTGCAGCCGCTGCGTATTGACCACCGTCAGCCCGGAGCGCGGGCAAAAGCATCCTGCCGGCGAGCCCTTAAGCACGCTGCAGCGTTTCCGCACGGCGCTGGACAACGGCGATGTCGATTTCGGCCAGAACCTGATCGCGCGAAACAGCGGCGTAATCCGCGTTGGCGATGAGTTAGAAGTACTGGCCCGCGGCCCGGCGAAGGCCTACGGCGCAGGCGATAGTGACGATACGCCGGCACCTGAAGCGCAGCAGAACGCGACGGTGGAAATAGCGTGGCAGGGAGTGAGTTTTACCGGTAATAATCAGCAAATCCTGCTGGAGCAGCTGGAACAACAGGGAATTCGCATTCCTTACTCCTGTCGGGCAGGAATCTGCGGCAGCTGCCGCATCCGGCTGGAAGAAGGGGAAGTCAGCGCGCTGAAGAAAAACGCGGTAGCCGCCGATGGCACGATTCTGTGCTGTAGCTGCGTACCGAAAACCGCGGTGAGGCTGGCGCCTTAAACCGCCTGGCCCAGGCTGTAGCTGGCGACGCCTGGCGCTGGCTGCAGTCTGTCATTCATAATTTTAATCACGTCGCCCAGCTGCATCACGCGCCCGGCAAGCGTCAATCCGGGCTGCGCTAACAGGCATAGCGCGGCGTTTTCGCCGGGTTCAACCACCAGCAGATTGACCTGCTGGCCAGTATCGCTGAGCCATGCGCTGGCGGCATCGCCAACGCCGGGCTGCCAGCTTTCTTCATGAGTATTGAAGTGCCAGCTTTTCGGCATTTGCGGTTTGAGAAAACGAATGGCGACCAGCGCATTAAGTACTAATTCTGCGCGCTGTTCTTTTGTTAATTCGAGGTCGCGGCATTTTTCTTCAAATGAAAAATAGAGCGCAGCGTCATCAACGCAAAATCCGGAAGGCGCGAAGGCGTCGGGCGTCAACATCCGTCGGGCAAAACGCGACCTGAATAACATGCCATTGGCCAGATCGAGCATCATACGGTCATGCTCTTCATCGTAATACCAGCGCCAGTTATCGTCAGGTTTGATCCGCATTTCTACCCCCGTCCTCTTCCACTTCCATCTGTAATAAACAGGTAAACTGCTACAGAATATTTCCAAAATTAAGAAAAGACTAAAATGTTTAAATAAGCAACAATGAAGGAATATAAAACAACCAGGGCTATAAATAAAGCCCTGGTGAAGTATCAGAAGGGGAAAAGATTAGATATGGGTAACAATTTCTTTAATCAGCGGCGGACCTTTAAAAATAAATCCGGAATAAATCTGCACCAGCGTCGCTCCGGCGGCTATCTTTTCCCGGGCGGCAATCACCGAGTCAATACCGCCGACTCCGATAATGGGCAGACGGCCATTTAATTCCGCAGACAGCATACGGATAATTTCCGTACTCTTTAGCTGCAACGGACGTCCGCTAAGCCCACCGGTTTCATCACAATGTTTCATCCCCTGTACCAGCGATCGATCCAAAGTTGTATTGGTGGCAATCACGCCATCTATATTATGCCGGACTAAACTGTCCGCCACCTGGATCAATTCTTCGACGGAAAGATCCGGGGCGATCTTCACGGCCACAGGAACATATTTCTGATGCTTCTCTTGTAGCTCACGTTGCTTATTTTTAATACCAGAGAGCAAATCATCCAGCGCGTCTCCGTATTGTAAAGTACGCAAGCCTGGGGTATTCGGCGAAGAGATATTAATGGCGATATAGCCGGCATAAGCATAGATTTTTTCCATACAAATCAGATAATCATCTTTGCCTTGTTCTACCGGGGTATCTTTATTCTTGCCAATATTAATCCCCAGAATGCCGTCAAAATGCGCCTTTTTTACGTTCTCAACGAGGTTATCAACACCGTGGTTATTAAAGCCCATGCGGTTGATCAACCCTTCAGCATCGACCAGGCGGAAGATCCTTGGCTTATCGTTGCCCGGCTGCGGGCGTGGGGTCACGGTGCCAATTTCAATGGAACCAAAACCCATCGCGCCGAGCGCATCAATGCACTCGCCGTTTTTATCCAGCCCGGCGGCCAGGCCCAGCGGGTTCTTAAATGTGAGTCCCATACAGGTCACCGGTTTTGTCGGCACCTTCTGGCGAACCAACATTTCCAGTGGGGTACCCGAAACACGGCGTAATTGTTGAAAAGTGACTTCATGAGCGCGCTCAGGATCGAGCTGAAAAAGGGCTTTACGAACGAAGGGGTAGTACATGAACTCTCCTGGATTCCCGGTGTGCAAACCGGGGGCGTATTATGTGCGATCCACCCCGGAAAGGGAATTGACCTACGACAAAAAATCTTACCTCCGACGCAAACGTTTACTTTCGCCCCTTCCGTTATGCACTTTCTGACAATCCAACGCCGGATAAATCATTTAGGGAAATAAAAGCGCTCTGTCACACTGCAGCTAAATGTTATCAATTATAGATAAATGCGAATATTTAGTTATAAGGAGTGAGTATGCGAGTCATCACACTTGCGGGCAGCCCGCGTTACCCTTCCCGCTCCAGCGCGCTTCTGGAATACGCCAGAGAGACGCTCTCCGCGGCGGATATTGAAGTCTGCCACTGGCACCTGCAGAATTTTGCCCCGGAAGACCTGCTTTACGCTCGCTTTGATAACCCCGCCCTCCATGCGCTGAATGAACAGCTTGCCGGCGCCGATGGGCTGATCATCGCGACCCCCGTCTATAAAGCCTCTTTTTCCGGTGCGTTAAAGACGCTTCTGGACCTGCTGCCGGAACGCGCGCTGGAGGGAAAAATCGTTCTGCCGCTGGCTACCGGCGGAACCATCGCCCATATGCTGGCGGTGGATTACGCCTTAAAACCGGTACTCAACGCGCTGAAAGCCCAGGAGATCCTGCACGGCGTTTTTGCTGATGATAGTCAGGTCACGGATTATCAGCATAAACCGCAATTTACCCCGAATCTGCAGGGTCGCCTCGACCAGGCGCTGGAAACCTTCTGGCAAGCTCTGCATCGTCCCAGCAGCCGCGCGCCGGCGCTGAAAAATTTACAGCGGGTTGCGCATGTTTAAAAACCCGCGTTGATGCCCCTATCCAGGCAAAACGGTCAAGAATAAAGGAACACTTTATGGCGACGCTTTCGCAAAAATTCCTGATCCGCGTAGCCCCCTGGCTTTTGCCGGTCGGCAGCGTGATCGTCTGGCAATTCGCCTCCTCCGTCGGTTGGCTATCGACCCGTATTTTACCGTCGCCGGAAGGAGTGCTAAAAGCCTTCTGGACGCTCTCCGCCAGCGGCGAGCTCTGGCAGCATCTGGCTATCAGCTCATGGCGGGCGCTAATTGGTTTTAGCATCGGCGGTTCTATTGGCCTGGTTCTCGGGCTGATTAGCGGCCTGTCGCGCTGGGGCGAACGCCTGCTGGATACCTCCATTCAGATGCTGCGCAACGTGCCGCACCTCGCGCTGATTCCGCTGGTGATTTTATGGTTCGGCATCGATGAGAGCGCCAAAATCTTCCTCGTGGCGCTGGGCACCATGTTCCCGATTTATATCAACACCTGGCACGGTATTCGAAATATTGACCGGGGACTGGTCGAGATGGCCCGCAGCTACGGCTTATCGGGTTTTGCTCTCTTCCGCCACGTGATCCTGCCCGGCGCCCTGCCCTCCATTATGGTCGGCATCCGTTTTGCGCTCGGCCTGATGTGGTTAACGCTAATCGTGGCCGAAACCATCTCGGCTAACGCCGGTATCGGCTATCTGGCGATGAACGCCCGCGAATTTCTGCAGACCGATGTCGTGGTCGTCGCCATTATTCTTTACGCTATTCTCGGCAAACTGGCCGACTTCAGCGCCCAGCTGCTTGAACGCGTCTGGCTGCGCTGGAATCCGGCCTATCACCTTCAGGAGGCCAACGCATGACCACCGCGCGTCTTAATCCGGGGATCCCGCTGCTGCTTAACGGCGTAAGCAAACGTTACGGCAGCAAGACGATTCTGAATGAACTCGATCTTCATATTCCCACCGGGCAATTCGTCGCGGTGGTCGGGCGCAGCGGCGGCGGTAAAAGCACCCTGCTGCGTCTGCTGGCCGGGCTGGAAAAACCCAATGCCGGACAGCTGCTGGCGGGTTCGACCCCGCTGGCGCAAATCCAGGACGATACCCGGATGATGTTTCAGGATTCCCGCCTGCTGCCGTGGAAAACGGTGATCGATAATGTCGGCCTCGGGCTGAAAGGCCAGTGGCGCGAGGCCGCGCTCAGGGCGCTGGCGAGCGTCGGCCTTGAAGACCGCGCCGGTGAATGGCCCGCAGCGCTTTCCGGCGGGCAAAAGCAGCGCGTGGCGCTGGCTCGCGCGTTAATTCATCGCCCCGGATTATTACTGCTTGATGAACCGCTGGGCGCGCTGGACGCGCTCACTCGCCTCGAGATGCAGGATCTGATTGTCTCGCTGTGGCAGGAACATGGATTTACCGTCCTGCTGGTCACCCACGACGTCAGCGAGGCGGTGGCGATGGCCGATCGCGTTTTGCTGATTGAAGAGGGGAAGATAGGGCTGGATCTGCTGGTGGACATTCCACGTCCGCGGCGCACGGGTTCGGCGAAGCTGGGCGAACTGGAAGCGGAAGTTTTGAATCGGGTAATGCAGCGCGGCCAGAACGAGTCTGCGCCGCGCTTAGCCAGACACGGCTGAACCGCCGTCGTTTTTATAACATCCGGCCACAGCGCAGCTGCGCCATGGCCGGAAATCACATCACTGTTACGCCAGCGCTTTGCTGATTTTCTCGAACAGATCCCCGGAAAGATTCTCCAGACCTTTCAGCTGCTCCAGCGCCCCGCGCATCAGCGCCTGACGCTTCTCGTCGTAGCGCTTCAGGCGAATCAGCGGTTCAATGAGACGCGAAGCAACCTGCGGGTTGCGGCTGTTCAGTTCAGTCAGCATCTCGACCAGGAACTGATAACCGCTACCGTCTTCGGCGTGGAACGCCGCCGGGTTGCTGCCGGCAAAGGCGCCGATCAGGGAACGGACGCGGTTCGGGTTACCCATGCTGAACGAGCGATGATTCAACAGGCCGCGAACCGTCTCCAGGGCGTTATCCGCCGGGCTGGTGGACTGCAGGATAAACCATTTATCCATGACCAGACCGTCCTGGTGCCATTTGTCGTCATACTCCTGCATCAGCGCATCACGGCACGGCAGCTGGGCCGCTACGGCCGCCGTCAGCGCCGCCAGCGAGTCGGTCATATTGTCCGCTTGATGATACTGCGCGCTAACCAGTTTATCCGCCAGTCCGGCATCGCCAAACGCCAGGTAGCGCAGGCAGGTGTTACGCAGAGAACGCTTGCCGATATCGGCATGCTCAACGCGGTAGCTGTCGAGCTTATTGGCGTTGTAAACCGCCAGGAACTCGTCCGCCAGCTCTTTCGCCAGCGTGCGGGTCAGCGCTTCGCGCACCGCGGCGATGGCGATCGGATCGATAATCGCAAACAGCTCCGCCATTTCATTTGCCGAAGGCAGGGTCAGGATCTCCGCCGCCAGCGCCGGATCGATCTTCTCATCCAGCAGAATCGCACGGAACGCATCGGCTACGTGGATCGGCAGCGACAGCGGCTGCCCCTGCTGGTGACGGTTGACGTTGAGTTTGATATAGGTCGCCAGCAGGCTCTGCGCCGCGTCCCAGCGGGAGAAATCATTCCGCGCGTGGCGCATCAGGAAGGTCAGTTGCTGATCGCTCCATTTGTACTCCAGCTTCACCGGCGCGGAAAACTCGCAAAGCAGCGCCGGGACCGGCTGGAAGTAGACGTTGTCGAAAACAAAAGTCTGCTCCGCCTGGGTCACGTTCAGTACGTGATGCACCGGATGGCCGCCCTTCTGCAGAGGGATCACTTTGCCTTCGTTATCGTACAGCTCGATATCGAATGGGATATGCAGCGGCAGCTTCTCCGCCTGTTCTGACGTCGGCGGCGTGCGCTGGCTGATGGTCAGGGTGTACTGCTCCGTTTCCGGATTGTAGTCGTCATGGACGGTGACAATCGGCGTACCGGACTGGCTATACCAGCGGCGGAAATGGGACAAATCGACGTTGGAAGCGTCTTCCATCGCCTGGACAAAATCATCGCAGGTCGCGGCGCTACCGTAGTGGCGTTCAAAATAGAGCTGCATTCCTTTCTGGAAATTCTCTTCGCCCAGCAGGGTATGCAGCATGCGGATCACTTCCGCGCCCTTCTCATACACCGTCAGGGTGTAGAAGTTGTTCATTTCAATCACGCTGTCCGGGCGAATCGGATGCGCCATCGGGCTGGCGTCTTCGGCGAACTGCAGGCCGCGCATGGTACGTACGTTATTGATGCGGTTGACCGCGCGAGAGCCGAGATCGGAGCTGAACTCCTGATCGCGGAAAACGGTCAGACCCTCTTTCAGGCTAAGCTGGAACCAGTCGCGGCAGGTGACGCGGTTGCCGGTCCAGTTATGGAAATATTCGTGACCAATGACGCGTTCGATATCCAGATAGTCTTTATCGGTCGCGGTATCGGTACGCGCCAGCACGTATTTGGAGTTAAAGACGTTAAGCCCTTTGTTCTCCATGGCGCCCATATTGAAGAAGTCGACGGCGACAATCATATAAATGTCGAGGTCGTACTCGAGACCAAAGCGGGTTTCGTCCCACTTCATTGAATTTTGCAGCGAGGTCATCGCCCATGGCGCGCGGTCAAGATTGCCGCGGTCAACGTACAGCTCCAGCGCGACTTCACGCCCCGAACGCGTTTTGAAGGTATCGCGCAGGACGTCGAAATCGCCGGCCACCAGCGCAAACAGGTAGCACGGTTTCGGGAACGGATCCTGCCACTGGATCCAGTGGCGGCCGTTTTCCAGCTCGCCCTGGGCCACGCGGTTACCGTTGGAGAGCAGGAACGGGTATTTTGCTTTATCGGCGATGATTTTGGTGGTGAAGCGCGCCAGAACGTCCGGGCGGTCCAGATACCAGGTAATATGGCGGAAGCCTTCCGCTTCGCACTGGGTACACAGCGCTTCGCCGGACTGATACAGTCCTTCCAGCGCGGTATTCGCCGCGGGGCTGATTTCGTTGACGATGGTCAGGGTGAAATGTTCCGGTAAACCGCTAATGACCAGTTGGTTATTTTCTTCCTTGTAGTCGCTCCACGGTTGGCCGTTAACCTGCAGAGAGACCAGCGTCAGGTCTTCGCCATCCAGACGCAATGGCACATCAGACGTAGCCGCCTGGCGGGAGACCTTGCTCTCAGCCGTCACTACGGTTTTCGCGGCATCCAGGTCAAAGGTCAAATCGATATCGCTAATCAGATACTCCGGCGCACGATAGTCGTGGCGGTATTTGGCTTGGGGCTGTTGTGTCATAAAAAACCTTTAGCGTGTCCTGTAAAGTGTCGACTCAGTCTATTCCTGTTGCGCAAATCTCGCTATGCAGAATCTTCATCTTTTCAATGCTAAACATGAAAATTGCTACATTTTGATAACACAAGAGGCACGAAATGCGCTCGACCAGGCGCAAAGCTTGTGGTGTGATGCGTGTTCAATATATTAAACTAGGCCTCGCAAATGACCGTCAGCGTCGCCATCAGCCGTCGCCGCGGGACAGAGTCGGGTATTACAGGTATACTCCGCCTCCTTTTTACCGCTTTGGTTTTGATGGAAACGCTCCAGTGAGAGGATGCTACTGCGCACCATGACCCAATTCACTTCTCCTGTACTGCACTCGTTGCTTGATACGGATGCCTATAAGCTGCACATGCAGCAGGCTGTCTTCCACCGCTACAATGATGTACAGGTTGCGGCGGAGTTCCGCTGCCGTGGGGATGATTTGCTCGGCATCTACGCCGATGCGATTCGCGAGCAGGTTGAGACGATGCGCGACCTGAGGCTACAGGACGATGAATATCACTGGTTGTCGAGCCTGCCCTTCTTTGCGCCAGACTATCTTGAGTGGCTACGCGGCTTCCGCTACGACCCGCGCCAGGTTACCGTCATTAATGACAACGGCAAGCTGAATATCCGCCTTTCCGGGCCCTGGCTTGAAGTCATTATGTGGGAAGTCCCGCTGCTGGCGGTGATAAGCGAGTTGGTGCATCACTATCGCTCGCCGGAAATCAGCGTCAATCTCGCGCTGGACACGCTCGAGCATAAGCTAACTGACTTTAACCGCCTCACGGCTGATATCGATATGTCGGGCTTCCGCCTGATGGATTTCGGTACCCGCCGCCGCTTCTCGCGCGAGGTGCAGCAGGCCATTGTTCAGCGTCTTCAGCAGGAACCCTGGTTCACCGGCACCAGCAATTACGATCTGGCGCGTCGTCTGAATCTGACGCCGATGGGAACCCAGGCGCACGAATGGTTCCAGGCGCATCAACAGATCAGCCCGAACCTGGCAAGCAGCCAGCGCGCGGCCCTCGCGGCCTGGCTGGAAGAGTATCCCGATCGGTTGGGGATTGCCCTGACCGACTGCATTACGATGGATGCTTTCCTGCGCGATTTCGGACCGGAATTCGCAACCCGTTATCAGGGGCTGCGCCACGACTCCGGAGACCCGGTCGAATGGGGCGAGAAGGCTATCGCCCACTACAAAAAGCTGGGCATCGACCCGCTGAGCAAAGTGCTGGTATTTTCCGATAATCTCGACCTGACAAAAGCGCTTGATCTCTATCGCCACTTCTCCTCGCGGGTGAATCTGAGCTTCGGTATCGGTACGCGTTTAACCTGCGATATTCCCCAGGTGAAGCCGCTGAATATTGTTATCAAGCTGGTGGAGTGCAACGGTAAGCCTGTCGCCAAACTTTCTGACAGCCCGGGTAAAACAATTTGCCACGACAAAGCGTTCGTCCGCGCTCTGCGCAAAGCCTTCGATCTGCCGCCGGTTAAAAAAGCCAGCTAGGTCATGTCATATAAAGACAAAATGCGTCCGCCAAAACGGACGCATTTTTATTAGCCTCCACTTATCATCCCGAGACTTTATCAAGCGTTAAGAATCCCGTTCGCCCTGCATGGGATAATCACTATGAACGAATCCCTCTTAATATCAGGCTCTCCCGCAGCAAAGAAGGCGATCTCCTTATTTATTTCCTAAAAGCCCCCTTTCTTGTGCGAAATCTACTTGTCTGATGGAAGATGACAGGTAACATAGATATCCCCCTGCTGAAGGGGAATACAGATTTTTCTATTGGACTAACAAGAGAGACTATTATGAGCGTTGTGCCTGTAGCCGACGTACTCCAGGGCCGCGTTGCCGTTGACAGCGAAGTCACCGTGCGCGGATGGGTGCGTACCCGCCGAGATTCTAAAGCTGGCTTTTCTTTCCTCGCCGTCTATGACGGTTCCTGCTTTGATCCTGTACAGGCCGTTATTAGTAATTCTCTTCCCAATTACAATCAGGAAGTCCTGCGCCTGACTACCGGCTGCTCGGTCGTGGTAACCGGCAAAGTCGTGGCGTCTCAGGGACAGGGCCAGAGCTTTGAAATCCAGGCCAGCCATGTTGAAGTCAGCGGCTGGGTGGAAGATCCGGATACTTATCCGATGGCGGCTAAACGCCATAGCATTGAGTATCTGCGTGAAGTTGCCCACCTGCGTCCGCGCACCAACCTGATTGGCGCGGTGGCGCGCGTTCGCCATACGCTGGCGCAGGCGCTGCACCGTTTCTTCGACGAGCAGGGTTTCTTCTGGGTTTCTACTCCGCTGATTACCGCTTCCGACACTGAAGGCGCCGGCGAGATGTTCCGCGTTTCAACGCTGGATCTGGAAAACCTGCCGCGCAACGACCAGGGCAAAGTCGATTTCGATAAAGACTTCTTCGGCAAAGAGTCGTTCCTGACCGTTTCCGGCCAGCTGAACGGCGAAACCTATGCCTGCGCGCTGTCTAAAATCTACACCTTTGGCCCGACCTTCCGCGCGGAAAACTCCAACACCAGCCGCCATCTGGCGGAGTTCTGGATGCTGGAGCCGGAAGTCGCCTTTGCTAACCTGAACGATGTGGCAGGTCTGGCGGAAGCGATGCTGAAGTACGTTTTCAAAGCCGTTCTCGAAGAGCGCGCTGATGACATGCAGTTCTTTGCCGAACGGGTTGATAAAGACGCCATCGACCGCCTGCAGCGTTTCGTTTCCGCTGATTTTGCCCAGGTTGATTACACTGACGCGGTCACCATTCTGGAAAATTGCGGTAAGCAGTTCGAAAACCCGGTGTACTGGGGCGTGGATCTCTCCTCCGAGCACGAACGCTATCTGGCGGAAGAGCACTTTAAAGCGCCGGTTGTCGTGAAAAACTATCCGAAAGATATTAAGGCGTTCTATATGCGCCTTAACGAAGACGGTAAAACCGTCGCCGCTATGGACGTCCTGGCGCCGGGCATCGGTGAAATCATCGGCGGCTCCCAGCGTGAAGAACGCCTGGACGTGCTTGACGCGCGTATGGCGGAAATGGGCCTTAATAAAGAAGACTACTGGTGGTATCGCGACCTGCGCCGTTACGGCACCGTGCCGCACTCCGGTTTCGGTCTGGGCTTTGAACGTCTGATCGCTTACGTGACCGGCGTGCAGAACGTTCGTGACGTCATTCCGTTCCCGCGGACCCCGCGTAACGCGACATTCTGATTTTTTTCTGCAATTTTTGTCAAAGGCCAGCGCAAGCTGGCCTTTTTTTATGTCAATTTACGTTAACGAATATCAGGAAACTTAAACATCAACCGTCATGGTTCACAATTATGTTACGCACTATTTCATTAGCGACCGCTAATTAAAACCGCACCTTTTGTTCATAAACTGGCAAACATGCTGATTATATTGCTCGTTTTTTAACCACACGCAGCACAACTTGCAACGACAAGATTTGAATAAAAATAAAGCAAAATGCAGATGCAAAATGCGCAAACCCTCTCTTATCTAAATTAATCATAATTAATTCATATAGATATATAAAGGAAGGTGATTTTGTCAGCAAATACGACCGGAATGTTGATTGAGTTCACAAAGTTCCCAAAAATACATATTTGGTTACATAGAATTTCCTTTTGTTACTCATATGAGATATTGGTAGCATTTTCAGGCTAGCGAAACGTTGTTCTGAATGGAAAGATGCCTCCAGACACCAAACTATCATCAATAGTTCCGTAAATTTTTATTGACGAAACTTATTGGCGGCAGTGGCAAGTGTTCATAAAAAAATATAAATGAGGGTAATAAATAATGATGAAGCGCAAAATTCTGGCAGCGGTAATTCCTGCCCTGCTGGTAGCCGGTGCAGCTAACGCTGCAGAAATCTATAACAAAAACGGCAACAAACTGGACTTCTACGGGAAAATGGTTGGCGAGCACGTTTGGACCACCAACGGCGACACCAGCAGCGATGATACCACTTACGCCCGTATCGGCCTGAAAGGCGAAACCCAGATCAACGATCAGCTGATCGGCTACGGTCAGTGGGAATACAACATGGATGCGTCCAATGTTGAAGGTAAACAGACCACCAAAACTCGTCTGGCTTTCGCAGGCTTAAAAGCCGGTGAATATGGTTCATTCGACTACGGTCGTAACTATGGCGCCATCTACGACGTCGAAGCGGCAACCGACATGCTGGTTGAATGGGGCGGCGACGGCTGGAGCTATACCGACAACTTCATGACCGCGCGTACCAACGGCGTTGCAACCTACCGTAACTCTGACTTCTTCGGTCTGGTTGACGGTCTGAGCTTCGCGCTGCAGTACCAGGGTAAAAACGACGCTTCTAGTCGTGATGTTAAGAAACAAAACGGCGACGGCTTCAGCACCGCGGCAACCTACGCGTTTGACAACGGCGTTGCGCTGTCTGCTGGCTATGCGAACTCCAACCGCAGCGGCGATCAGAAAGCTGACCGTCAGGGCGAAAAAGCTGAAGCATGGGCAACCTCCGCTAAATATGACGCGAACAACGTCTACGCTGCGGTCATGTACTCCCAGACCTACAACATGACGCCGGAAAACGAAGGCAACTACTTCGCTAACAAAACTCAGAACTTCGAAGCCGTCGTTCAGTATCAGTTCGACTTCGGCCTGCGTCCGTCCATCGGCTACGTACAGACTAAAGGTAAAGACCTGCGCTCTCGCGCTGGCTTCTCCGGCGGCGATGCTGACCTGGTTAAATACGTCGAAGTGGGTACCTGGTACTACTTCAACAAAAACATGAACGTCTACGCTGCGTATAAATTCAACCAGCTGGACGACAACGATTACACCAAAGCCGCTGGCGTTGCGACCGACGACCAGGCCGCAGTGGGTATCGTTTACCAGTTCTAATCTGCAGTACACCCCTTCGTGATATGCCTAAAAAGCAGGACTTCGGTCCTGCTTTTCTGCTTTCCTGAGAGGAAGATCGTAACTTTCAAAAACCTTCTCGCTTTTTGTCGCAAACGGTTGGCAATTAACATAACTCCCGTTAACCTGATAGCGGATTTCCCTTCAGTAATCACAATGGAACCTCGTCATGTTTGAGAACATTACCGCCGCCCCTGCCGACCCAATTCTGGGCCTGGCCGATCTGTTTCGTGCCGATGACCGCCCAACAAAAATTAATCTTGGAATTGGTGTTTATAAAGATGAAACGGGTAAAACACCGGTCCTGACTAGCGTGAAAAAAGCAGAGCAGTATCTGCTGGAAAATGAAACCACCAAGAACTACCTGAGCATTGATGGTATCCCCGAATTTGGTCGCTGCACCCAGGAGCTTCTGTTTGGGAAAGGAAGCGCAATTATCAATGATAAACGCGCTCGCACCGCCCAAACGCCGGGCGGTACAGGCGGCCTGCGCGTCGCCGCCGATTTCCTGGCGAAGAACACCGATGCAAAACGTATTTGGGTGAGCAACCCTTCCTGGCCGAACCATAAAAGCGTATTTAATTCAGCCGGCCTGGAAGTTCGCGAATATACCTATTACGACGCCGCTAACCACAAACTCGACTTCGACGGTCTGCTGGCCAGCCTGAACGAAGCCCAGGCCGGCGACGTGGTGCTGTTCCACGGCTGCTGCCACAACCCTACCGGTATCGATCCGACGCTTGAGCAGTGGCAACAGCTGGCGCAGCTGTCGGTAGAAAAAGGCTGGCTGCCGCTGTTTGACTTCGCCTATCAGGGCTTTGCCCGCGGTCTGGAAGAAGACGCGGAAGGCCTGCGCGCTTTCGCTGCGCTGCATAAAGAGCTGCTGGTTTCCAGCTCCTACTCGAAGAACTTTGGCCTGTACAACGAGCGCGTAGGCGCCTGTACGCTGGTTGCCGCGGATCAGGAAACGGTAGACCGCGCGTTCAGCCAGATGAAGTCCGTCATTCGCGCTAACTACTCTAACCCACCGGCTCACGGCGCCTCGGTAGTGGCGACGATTCTCAGCAATGACGCGCTGCGCGCTATCTGGGAACAAGAGTTGACCGACATGCGTCAACGCATCCAGCGTATGCGCCTGCTGTTCGTGAATACCCTGCAGGAAAAAGGCGCCAGCCGCGATTTCTCTTTCATCATTCAGCAAAACGGGATGTTCTCGTTCAGCGGTCTGACCAAAGAGCAGGTATTACGTCTGCGTGAAGAGTTCGGGATTTACGCGGTGGCGTCCGGACGTATAAACGTCGCCGGTATGACGCCTGACAACATGGCGCCGCTGTGCGAAGCGATTGTCGCCGTGCTGTAACCTCAAGCTCAGGACAAACAAAAGGCCGCATTTGCGGCCTTTTTTACATTCTGGCTCCGGTCACCAGACCGGCATTTCATCCTGCAGGAAAGGGTTATGCAGACGCTCATAGCCAAGCGTCGACATAGGGCCATGGCCAGGAATAAACGACACGTCATCGCCCAGCGGCAATAGTTTGCGTTTAATCGCATCGATCAGTTGATTATGGTCGCCGCGAGGGAAGTCGCTACGCCCTACTCCGCCTTTAAAAATCACATCGCCGGAAATCAGCAGTCGGCAAGCCGGATCAAAGAAGACTACGTGCCCCGGCGTATGGCCAGGACAGTGCAGCACCTGCAGGGAAATATTCCCCACGCTAACCGCATCGCCTTCGTTCAGCCAGCGATCGGGCTGCAGCGGCTGACAGTCTTCAAGACCAAACATCCGGCTCTGCGCCGGCAATCCTTCCAGCCAGAACTCATCTTCTTTTTCCGGACCAATAATCGGCACACCATAATGCTGCGCCAGCTCCGCCGCCGCGCCAACATGATCGAGATGACCGTGCGTGAGCAGAATCTGCATCAGGCTAACGCCTGCCGCCGCGACTTCCTGTTTGATTCGCTCAGCGTCACCGCCGGGATCGACCAGCGCCGCCAGTTTGGTTTGTTCACACCAGATTAAAGAACAGTTCTGCGCGAACGCGGTAACCGGAATAATACGATAGTTCATGAGGCTCCTTTCGTTACCAGTGCCGTACCGGCCCGGTATCAATATGCACAAAGTTGCTACGTGGGTAGTATCCTACACCACCTGTGCGCATAGATAACGCCGCTTTGCGAACATTGCTTAACGAAATGCCTTCAATATGGAAATCCATCGCCTGGCCTTTAGTGTGGTAGCTGTGTTTCGCCACCCCTCGGCTGCGGGCGCGAAGCTCATTATTGGTATCAACAGAACGATAACCGGAAATAAGCTGGACAGGCTTGTTGGTGCCAAGTAATCCCTGCAAACGATAGAGTTGATCGAACAAACCGGGATCGATGGATTTAATCTTATTCGCGCGATAGTCGCGGAAAAAATGATTAAGTCTTGCTAATTCATCCTGAATATAGCCTCTGCCATCGAAAAACTCCGCCTTGAGTGATTCACCAGTATGCAGGTTGTTCAGCGTCAAAATACGCGGTCGGGGGGTCGAGAGGGTGGCAAATGCCGGCGCAGGCAGAATGGCAGCAGCACCGAGCGCGGCTCCACCTAACGCCAGCAGTTTGCGGCGATTAGCGTCAAATTTGTCCATGATAATCAGGTCTACAGGTAAATGAATCGTAATATACTTTTCCCGCAATCCGCCCGTTAGCCGCCAGCGCGCTCGCTCCCCTAAGGCTAATCAATATCAGCTATGGAGAATGGGCTGCTTACCGCCACAACGCCTTTGCAGGATTATATGTATATGCACTTCTGGCGCACGAAGGGCACCTTACCGGGCATTATTGCCAACGTCAAGGTAGCCTAACCCCAGTAAACTCGGGCCTTGCAGCATGCCAGGCCCGTTTTCACACACAGATAGGACAACCAAATCCGTTGAACTACTTCATTTATCTGATTAATTGTTCAGCTTTAGGCAATATTTGTGCGCTGGATCGCGCGGTGAGATCGTAATTGTAAATATCTGTTCGATATTGTGTACGTCCATCAGCGCCGACAAACGCGGTCAAATAATAGAGATTAACCGGGATATTCTGGCGAATATTAACGTAGCGGGTGTTTCCCTGTTTAAGCGCATCTGAAATACGCGCGTCATTCCAGCCAGCATCCTGCAGTAGCATATTCGCCAGCTCAGAGGCTTTATTGACGCGTACGCATCCGGAGCTCAACGCACGCCCATCCCGCTGGAACAGATTGTGATTTGGCGTATCGTGCAAATAGATAGCGTCCGAGCTTGGCATATTGAATTTATAGCGCCCCAGCGAATTGCGCGCGCCGGGAGCCTGCTGGAAGCGGAACGGCAGATTCGATGCGGTTATCGTTTCCCAATCGACCTGATAAGGGTCGATTGTCTCTTTGCTATTCCAGCCGCGCATCATCGTATAGCCGTGCTGCTCAAGGTAGCCTGGGTTATTGCGCACCTTCGGCAGAATATCGTTGCGCGCCAGCGTCGGCGGCACGTTCCACGGCGGGTTGACCACGACATTGTTCAGGGCGCTGCTCATCATCGGCGTTTTACGGTCCGGGCGACCAACGATAACCCGCGATGCCAGCACCTGGCTACCGCCCTGGTAATAGACCAGCGAAAAGGCGGGAATATTCACCATGATGCCGGTCGCCAGATTACCCGGCAGCAGGCGCAAACGCTGAATATTCAATGCCAGCACGCCGGCGCGCTGCGCGGGAGAAACGTTGAGCCAGTCGCGGGTCGCCTGACCAATCACACCGTCAGCGCCCAGCCCCTGCCAGGCCTGGAAGCGCTTAACGCCCTCGACTAACTGGCGATCGTAAACGCCGCGGCCGCTGTTTTTGGCCTTTTTCCCGGCAGATGGGCTCACCACCTCATCGCCCGGCAAAGCAATCTTTGCCGATTCATCCAGCATACCGGTGCGCTGTAAAATTTCGCGCAGCGCGCCGGCATCATTGCTCCATTCGCCCGGGCGCAGCGACGTCTTGCTGGTAAGCTGCGGCCATGGACGGGAATCGGCAACCTGCGCTAATAGCGCCTGATGCATTGCGGCATACTGCGGATGCTGCGGGGCGAGCCCGGCAATAAACTGCGGCAGCGAACCGTTATCCAGCGCCACCTGCCACTGGTTAATGACCGACAGAGGCGGCGTCGACATCGCATACGGTTTGGTGCCGTACAGCCAGCGGTTGCCCTGAGTCGGAATACCGCTAATAAAATGCAGATAGCCCATCATGGCGTCAGAAAGAACAACATCCCGCGCCAGACCGTTCACTGCCGGGTCGGTCAACAGCTCAACCCAGGTGGTGAACTGCGGCTGGAAACCGGCGATAGCCACTTCAGCCAGCTGCTGTTGAAACGCCTGCACCGCCTCGCGGTTATCCCACATCGGTTTCATATCCCTGGCCGCATACAGCGATACCAGCGGATTCATAAATACGGGTTGATAACCGGTCGGCAGCACCGCCTGAATATCGGCACGGCTTTTTGCCGCCGCCTCGGCTGGAAGCGCCTGCTCGCCGGTCATTTTGGCGACCGCCGCAGATTGGTTTGCGCTTTGGCTCAGCGCAGAAGAAAGCTCGCTGATGGCGGTAGCGCTATCCGATGGTACCACTTCAGGCTCTTCGGCCTGGACATTGAACAGTGGAGCAAATGCAAAAGCCAGGCTCAGACTGAGCGCGGACAATTGACGACCATACCGTTTCTTTAGCAACATCCCTTGCCCCCTGTTAACACATTGCTGCCCGCTAAATTGGGGCTTACTTTCAGTATATGAAGACGAAAACGCTTTTGCCTTCCCAAATGTAAAGAAGTTAAAAGATTATACAATCCTAAAATACAGGAACGGATAACAAAAAGGGCGACATCGCGTCGCCCTTTGGCTGGTTATTATACCACCCTATGAAGCATTTGCCGTTCCCGGCAGCGTTTCGGGCAGCTGCGGCGCGAAGCCACGCAGACCGACGACGTGCACGTGCTCGTGATTATTCACGACCTTACGCACAAGCTTATAGGTGGTGCCTTTTTCCGGACTGATATTTTCCGGCGCCGCGATAATCAGCTGCATCTCCAGACGATCGCAGAGCTCGAACAGCGTCGCGATAGAGCGGGCATCCAGACGCGCCGCTTCATCAAGGAACAGCAGACGACACGGCGAAATGTCCTTACCGCGCAGGCGCGAAGATTCATCTTCCCAGCTCTGTACCACCATCACCAGGATCGACATCCCGGTACCGATAGCCTCACCGGTCGATAGCGCACCGGATTCCGCGCGCAGCCAGCCGTCGGAACCACGGTTAACTTCCACTTCCATCTCCAGATAGTTGCGGTAGTCCAGCAGCTCTTCGCCGATGGTCTGCGGCGTACGCTGCCCCATATCAATCTGCGGATTCAGGCGCTGATACAGCTTCGCCAGCGCTTCCGAGAAGGTCAGACGATTGCTGTTGAACAGATCCTGATGCTGTTCATGCTGTTCAGACAGCACGTCCAGCAGCATCGAGTGGGTTTCCCGCACGTTGACGTTCAGACGCACGCTGTTAACCTGGCCGAAGGAGACGCTCTGCAGCCCCTGGTTGAGCATGCGAATACGGTTTTGCTCGCGCTGGATAGTCTTGCGGATAATATTGGCCACGCTGCGGGAGCTGATGGCCAGCTTCTGCTCGCGGTTGGTCAGCTCTTCCGTCAGACGGCTGAGTTCGATCTCCATCTGCTCAATCGCTTCCACCGGATCGTCGGTGCGGATGATATCCTGGCGGATACGCTCGCGCAGATGCTGATACACGGCGACAAAGAACTGGATTTTGCGTTCCGGGCGTTTCGGATCTTCAGAAATACGCAGCACATCGCGCAGATGTTCGTTATCCGAGACCGCCAGACGCAGCGCGCCGAGCGCCTTATCCGACATGGAGCGCAGCTCATCTGCAGACAGGTAAGCCAGCTCGCGACGATGCAGGCGACGCTCCACGCCGTTGTCTTTCACCAGGCGCATGACCGCGCACCAGCCCGCTTTGGCGCTGACCACCTGTTCGCGCATTTCGCAGTAATCGCGCTCCAGCTTGCGCAGTCTGCGGGTCAGGTTATCCATTTCCGCTTCGCAGAAGGTCAACGCTTTCTCAAGTTGATTGCGGCGCGCGCGGTTGTTGCTGAGCTGAGCGTGGAGCTCATCGCGGCGCAGACGGGCGCGCTCTTCGGCGCCGGCGTCGGCGCGTACGCCAATATCCTTAAGCTCTTTATGCAGGTCGTTGAGCAGCTCTTTTTTGGTGTCATACGAACTTTTCAGCGATGCCAGCACCTGATGGTACTGATTGAGCTGCGCGGCGTGGGTACGCAGCGCGTCGCGGGTGCGGGCACGTTCCGCTTCCGCCTGCTCCAGGCGATGGCGCAGCTTCTCGTTCAGATCGCTATTACCGCTGAGCATCTCTGCGGAATCAGAGTAGCTAAAGTGGGCGCGACGCTGCACCACTTCGGTCAGCGCAAACGCCTGCTGACGCGCGTCGCGCTGGGTCTGCTGCGAATACGCATAGTCTTCTTTCAGCTGTTCAAACTGCTCCGGGTCGCTCTGAAGAACGGAAACGATCGGCTCCAGCTTTGCCAGCTGATTGCCGTGCTGCTGTACGAAGCGCGCGGCTTCCTGCGCTTCGTCAAGGCGTTCCTGGATTTCATCCACGCGATCGGCCAGCGAGTCGTCGGCCAGTAGATTCAGACGCGGCAGCAGGCGGTTGAGGGCGGATACCCCCTCTTTGGCCTGCTCATACTGCGCCCGGTTCTGCTGGTTATCGCTCTCATGGGCAGTCAGCGCCCGCTCCAGTTCGCCGCGACGCGTATTCAGTTTGCGGATTTCCTCTTCCGGGTCGTCCTCAAAGGCCACCGCCAGATGGTTGCCGATAAAGCGGCTGAACGCCTGATGCAGGCGCTGGGTTTTCTGCACATCAAACGACAGCGTCGCAAAACGCTCGGACAGGCTTTCGCGCTCGGCGTGCAGGGTTTCAACACGGCTTTCGCGGGCCGCGCGGCCAAACAGCGGCAGCGTCGGGAAGCGTGAATAGCGCCACTGGCGATCGGCAATCTTCACGACCACCGCTTTTTCCAGCTCATCGACGCTGAATACGCTGTCATCAAACGACTGCGGATCGCCTTCGATCAGGTAGAGATCTTCGGGACAATCTTCAAGACCTTCGAGCTGATCGGCAATCAGCGACAGATCCGGTACCACGATGGCGTGGCGGGAAGGACCGTAGAGCGCGGAGTAATAAGGCGCATCATCGAGACTCACGTCATCGTAGATTTCCGACAGCAGTACGCCGCCAAAACGTTCCGCCAGCGCGTTCAGGCGCTGATCTTCCGAACCGCCCGGCTGGCTAAGACGCTCAATTTCATCATCGATAGCGCGCTTGCGGGCGCCGACTTCATCGCGCTCCACGATAGCTTCGCGTTCACGCTCCAGCAGCTGCTGGAGATATTCGGTGACTTCCTGGCTGGACTCAAACTGCTCGCCGCTCTGCTCGCACAGCTGGTTAAGGCTGTTCTGCGCCGCCAGCCAGATGGGCGCGCGGCGCATCAGCGTTTGCGTCCGCGACTGCAGCTGTTCCAGCTCCTGGCGTAGGGTCATCCGCCGTTCGCTGGCGGAGGAGACGCTGTCGGAAAGCGACGCGATGCGGGCTTCCAGCTCCTGATGCAGAGCTTCCAGCTCATCGATATCGTAGCGTTTGCCCTGCCGCTTACAGAATTCATTGAGCTGGCGTTCGGCGTCCTGCTGTTCACGCAGGCGCTGTTCGAGCTCGGTCAGGCGGCTGCGCAGCCCGTGCGCCTGTTCAGCCTGATGGCGTTGATTAACGCCTTCGCGCAGCAGCTCGCGCGCTACGTTCCAGGCTTCATTACGCGCCAGCGGGCCGTTGATCTCCGCCACCAGCTGGTATGCCTGTTCAAACTGGCTGTGCGCGGTTTGCGCCACGCTCATTTTCTGTTCCAGCGACAGCATTTTTTCCGTCGCTTCCTGCTCTTTCGCCTGGAACGTTTCCAGCCACTCGTCGGCGCTTTCCGGGGTTAAGTCCGGCAGATGGCAGAGGGTTTTTGCCCGCTCCAGCGCCTGCAGCGCCTGGGTGTACTGAATCGCGCGGGTCTGCTGCACGTCCAGCGCCTGCTGGTAGTCGGCAAGCTGGTTTTTCAGCTCATCCACTTCCAGCTCGGCGGCTTCGGCGCGGGCTTCGTTCTCTTCCTGTAGATCAACCGCTTCCGCGACGACTTCATTTTGCTCTTCGAGGCGAATCTGCAGTTCATCAAGATCCGCTTCATAGCGCTCGATTTTTTCCTGCTGGCGCAGCGCGGTCTGTACCAGGTTCAGATGGTCGCTGGCGGCCTGGTAATCGGCTTCCAGATCGCCTTCCGCGCCGTTATGTTCCTGCAGTTCGCGGGCCATATCGACGTGCTTATACTGTTCCGCCGCGAGCTGAGCGCGGGAGGTGAACAGATCCCGGCGATATTCCAGCGCTTTATCGAGATGAATGCGCCGTTCATTGGCGTGACGCATATAGTCGGCGGCAACGTAGTTGGTGGCTTCGCTGATCAGATGCTTGAAGAGATCGCGGTCCGACTGCGTCACGCGGATAGCTTCCAGCGTCATGCGGTTTTCACGCAGCGCCGCTTCCATATCCTGGAACGCCTTACGCACGCCGCTGTTTTCCGGCAACAGGTAGTCGCGCAGCGAGCGGGTAATGGTGCTCGAAATACCGCCGTACAGCGAGGCTTCGATCAGGCGATAGTATTTGCTACGGTCCGAAGCCGAACGCAGGCGACGGGCCACCACGCCCAGGTCAAACATCAGCGAGTGATATTCGGTAATAGAGTTAAACTGCTTAAACTGCACCCCTTCCATCGCTTCGAGCTTATCTTTCAGCTCGTTGAGCGTCACCACGCGCGCCTGGCGCTCGTTAAGGGTTTCGGTCAGCAGCTGGGTTGGCTGGATGGAGGTTGGCAGGCCCTGGATCGCAAACGGCTTGATATCGACTTTACGATCGCGACCGGCCACCTGCTGTAGGCGAACGCCGACCACCACGCGCTGGTGGCGGGAGTTGATCACGTCCAGCACCGAGTAGCAGACGCCAGCGCGCAGCTTACCGTGCAGGCCTTTATCGCGCGAGCCGCTGGTGGCCCCCGCTTCCGTGGTGTTACGGAAGTGCAGCAGCGTCAGGTCCGGGATCAGCGCGGTGACGAAGGCGGCCATGGTCGTGGATTTACCGGCCCCGTTACCACCGGAAAGCGTGGTCACTAATTCATCAAGATCAAAAGTCCGGGCAAAAAAGCCGTTCCAGTTAACCAGCGTTAGCGAGCGAAATTTACCGCGTTCAATCATTACTCTTCCTCCCCGCTATCCGGCTGATTCTCTTCATTCTCATCATTAAGCTGCAGGCGATTTTCCAGCGCCATCGCTTCACCGTCGCGGATCATACGCAGCTGGGCTTCGCGCGGATCGTCACCGGCGCGCACATCGGCGCCGAAGCGAAATACCGATTCGGTGATGCGGAATTTGCTGCTGTCGTGGCCCATAAACCACACCATGCCGAGACGGCGCAGGCGGTTGAGCGAAGCGCGCATTTTTTCCTGCAGTTTCTGGCGATCAAGGTCGGAGCCGGTAGAACGGTTATTGACCAGCTTCAGCAGCTTGGCTTCATCCGCCAGAGTCAGCAGCTCGTCGTAAAGCTCCTGCTGGGTGAAGATGCCTTCATTCGCCAGGCGCTCCGGGCTGAGGTAGAGATAGCAGAGAATTTTGCCCACCATCATATCCAGCTCGGAGAGCACCGAGCGCGGGATCAGCGTGGTCGACCGCGGACGCAGATAGAAAAATCCTTCCGGGGCGCGAATCAGCTCGACGTTGTAGCGAGCATAAAATTCTTCCAGGTAATCCTGAAAATCCATTAAAAATGCGTGATTATCCAGCTCGTCGAGGCCGATATGGCGGCCCGCGCGCAGGGCGCTATCCAGCGCCGGAAATAACGGATTAGCCAACGCTTGCGCCAGTTTAACCGGCATCACTTGTTCAATATTTGTCGATGACATGCGCCTGTACCTTGGCTCCGTAATCATTAATCGGCTGCCATTTTGCCGGCAGTCCGGTGAAATCTGCTTGCGCTACGCCCAAACGTACCGCCTGGTCGACCACAATGCGCGCGACATCAAAGTGGCGTGCGCGCGGATACTGCGACAGATATTCGCGAACCACCAGGCCAAGATCCAGCGGCAGTCCCTTCTCTTTATAGACCACCAGCTGTCCTTCAATCAGCGCCGCCAGCTGTTCGCGAATTTCGTTAAACTCTTCGTACTCCAGATCCGCCGGAAGTTCCCCGGTGACCTCTTCATCATGCAGCGCCATCTCTTCATCGCGCATATCAAGCAGTCGATCGGCATTCGCGTGGGTGAGCGCCCACGGAGCGTCGAAGTAGGTTTGCACCGACTGACGCAGACGCTGCGCGAAGACGCGGTTTTTATCCATATCGATGGCGGTACGGATAAATTTATGCACGTGGCGATCGTAGCCGATCCACAGGTCAATCGCCTGCTGGCCCCAGCTGACGATGCGGTCCAGCTTGCTTTGCAGATCGAACACCAGACGATCGATAAAATTCAAATCGTCGCGCGCCATGGTCGAGTCCTGGATACGTAGTAGGTTTGCCTGCAGCTTATCGCCCGCCGCGTCCAGCGTATCCTGCAGTTCGCGCAGGGTGCCGGAGGTTTCCGACAGCAGCAGCTCACAGCTGGAGATCGCCGCTCGCCAGTCCTTGTTCAGCAGTTGGGCAATATCATCTTTCACCAACTGCTGCTGTTCATCCATGATCCGCTGAGTCAGGTCGATGCTGTCAAAAATTTCCGCTACCGAGTACTTCAGCGGGGCGAAAACGTTACGATGCCAGTGGAACTCATCGCCGCCCTCTTCTGCCGAGTCGGCGGCGCGCTTGAGTTCGCCGGCAACGATGGAGAGCTGCATCGACAGGCGCAAGGTGGAGAACTCGCGCTGGCGAATATAGTAGTCGGTGATCCCGATGCCCAGCGGCGTCAGGCGATAAATAGCATTACCCTCGGTGATTTCGCTGGTAAAGCGGTTCAGCAGACGCTGGCGCACCATATCGTTAATGGCATTATTGGCGCGCTGGCTGATGGTTTCGCTGGTCTGCTCAAACGCATCACTCACGTGGCGGAACGCGTCCACCAGTTCTCCCTCGGTCATTTCCCCTTCCATCCGCTCGCCGTTCAGCGTGGCGATCGCCAGCAGAAAAGAGAGTCTGTCGACCGGCAGCGAAATAGAAAAATCATTTTTCCTGGCCCAGGCAACCAGTTCGGGGACTGTCTGGGAAAATTCACTCATAGTTTATCCTTGCATCTGCGGCTTAAGCGCGGTGACGTGAATATAACGGCCTAAGCTAATATACGGCTCCTGGCGACAGTAGCGCGTTTCCAGCTCCAGCAGCGCCGCAAATTTGTCGTGCTGTTGGTGTTTTTCACGCAGATAATCATGAAACACCCGTACGCCTGTTTTACCGGTAATCTGCCAGCCAATCTCTTCCAGCCAGCCGTAAACCTGCTGCGGATCGCGCGGATAGTCCGGCGACAGCGTGCGTTTTTTCTTTTTCGGCATGCCGATTTGCACATAGTCGAGATTTCCGGCGACCATATTGTGCATCAACAGACCGTTAGCATTGTAGAACATCAGCGACAACGCGCCGCCGGGACGCAGCATCGCCCACAGCGTACGCAACATCGCCTGAGGTTCGGCTACCCATTCCAGCACCGCATGAAACAGTATCAGATCGACCGGACTTTCCAAATGCTGCTCAATATCCTGAGCCGCGCATTGTACAAAATGCATGTTGTCGATCACACCTTTATCGGCAGCCGCCTGCCTAGCGCGAGCCACCATTTCACCGGAAAGATCGCATAACGTGACGTGATGGCCCATTTCCGCCACTTTGATCGCCGTCTGTCCCTCGCCGCCGCCCGCGTCAAGAACTCGCAATGGCCCAGGCCCCAGCTGGTTCAGCAGCGGTTGCAGATCCTGCCAGAGGATCGCCTGCCGCAGCTGGCCTTTGGTGGTGCCATATATATTGCGCGAAAACTTTTCAGCAATATCATCGAAATTACGATCCTGCACGGGTGACTCCACACGCCAACACAAAGCCGCTATTTTGTCATACCCGCGCGGAGAATGAAGCGATCTGTTGTAAGATCCGGGTATATCTTTAGTTAGATGGTTAAAAAAGGAACCGTACGGCATGCTTTTTACGCTGAAAAAGGTTTTAGGCGGCATGATGCTGCCGCTTCCCCTGCTGCTGTTGCTGATTGCGCTCGGGATCGCACTGCTGTGGTTTAGCCGTTTCCAGCGCACCGGCAAGCTCTGCGTCAGCCTCGGCTGGCTACTGTTACTGCTGTTGAGCCTGCAACCCGTAGCCGATAGCCTGCTAAAGCCGATTGAAGATAAATACCCGACGTGGAGAGATGAAAAGCGCGTGCAGTATGTCGTCGTGCTTGGCGGCGGCTACACCTGGAATCCGAACTGGGCCCCCAGCTCAAATCTCATCAACAACAGCCTGCCGCGGCTGACGGAGGGGATCCGCCTGTGGTATGAAAACCCGGGCTCGAAACTCATTTTTACCGGCGCCGCGGCAAAAACGAATCCAGTCAGCACGGCGGAAGCCGGGGCCAGAGTTGCCGAGAGTCTGGGGATACCGCGCAGCGAAATCATCGTTCTGGATAAACCCAAAGACACCGAAGAAGAAGCCGCTGCGGTGAAGGAGGCGATAGGCGATGCGCCGTTCCTGCTGGTTACCTCCGCCTCGCATCTGCCGCGGGCGATGATTTTCTTTCGCCGCGCCGGGCTAACCCCCCTGCCCGCGCCGGCCAACCAGTTGGCGATTGAGTCACCGCTCAACCCATGGGAGCGAGCAATTCCTTCGCCCGTTTGGCTCATGCATAGCGATCGGGTGGGTTACGAAACGCTAGGCCGCATCTGGCAATGGCTGAAAGGATCCTCAGGCGATCCAGGGCAGGATTGATTTAGCCGCCAGATCAAACCGGGTGCGGTCAAAGCGCCCGGTATTCACCAGATTATCCACTTCGTCCCACAGCAGATACAGCCAGCGCCGCCAGAGAAACGCTTCCGCCACCGGCGCCCGCCGGAGATAGTGCCACAGCAGCTCCTCCTCCTGACCGCTATCGGCCAGACGGAATAGCTCATATTCCCGCGGCGCCCAGAGCATCATACCCGGCCCGACCATCGCCAGCAGCTGATCGCTGCGCGGATCTTTAAGCATGCTGCGCAGCGTGAAGCTACCGTGTACCAGCACGCAGTTATCATTGAAATCTTTAAACAAATCCATAAGGCATTCGCGGGTGCGGAACAGAATGCGTTTATCCTGCATCGTCAGGCCGGTATCATGATAAAGATTCAGCGTGCTCCATAGCACCTCCACGCGCTGGCGATACCAGTACGGCCAGAGGTTTTCCTGAGTACTATCGACCATCCCGACGCAGCCGCCGCTGTCCTGGCGGTGCCAGGCCAGCAGCGCTTCAACGATCTGCTCCTGCAGCTGCTCCCAGCGCTCCGGCGTGCGGGCGGGGGCTTCAACCGAGACGCCGCGCAGCCGTTCGATCAGCAGAACATCGGGGCCGGGATGCTCTTCATGCGTCATTACGCCGTAGACAACCGGCATACGCACGGTGCCGCTTCGCGCGAGGGTCGATATTTTCCACGCCAGCTGGCGCGCCACCCCCGGCGTCGTAAAGCTGCGCGCCAGCAGCGGCATTGGGTTTCCCTGTGCATCATATAGCGACCACAGCGCCGACGAGGGTTTCTCGCTGACGCACTCCACGCGGCTTAGTTTTTCACCCAGCAGGTGGCTCAGCTCGGTACGCAACTGTTCCATTTCTGATTACCCCTATGAATACTACCGGTTTCATAATGAGCGCCTGCGCCGGGGTTGTCATCGGGTGAGATCAAAATTGACGTAAAAAAGTATGGAATAACGGCCTGGGGATATCCCCTCCTGGCGGAGGGGACGGAGGGATTAACGCAGCTCCGCGCGAACGCGCTCCAGATCTTCCGGTGTATCGACACCCGTACCGGGAACCACTTCCGCCACCGCGACATGGATTTTCTCGCCGTACCACAGCACGCGCAGCTGCTCGAGCATCTCTATTTGCTCCAGCGGGCTCGGTGCCCAGCTAACATAGCGGCGGATAAATCCGGCGCGATAGCCATAAATCCCAATATGGCGCAGCAGCGAATCGCCAACAGCCTCGCGGGATTTGGCGAAACGATCGCGATCCCACGGAATGGTGGCGCGTGAGAAGTAGAGCGCATAGCCCTCAGCATCCATCACGACCTTCACCGCATTCGGATTAAACGCTTCTTCCGCATCGTGGATTGGCACCGCTAAGGTCGCCATACCGCTCGTGCTTGCCGCCAGATTTTCGGCCACCTGCCGCACGATGGCTGGCGGGATCATCGGCTCGTCGCCCTGAATGTTAACGATGATGGTGTCATCGCTGAAGGCGCATTTTTCGACCACTTCGGCAAGGCGTTCGGTACCAGATTGATGATCTTCACGCGTCATGCAGACTTCGCCACCGGCGGCTTCCACCGCATGGGCCACGTCCGGATGGTCGGTAGCAACGATGATACGCTCGGCACCGGATTCGCGCGCGCGTTCCAGAACGTGGACAATCATCGGCTTGCCGTTGATATCCTGGAGCGGTTTCCCTGGCAGGCGGGTAGAAGCAAAGCGCGCGGGGATGATAACCACGAAACTCATGACTGGCTCTCTTCTACAGGAAGCGGGCGCGCTTCGGTTTCCAGCAGTACGGGAATGCCTTCACGCAGCGGAAAAGCCAGGCGATCAAGTTTGCAGATCAGTTCTTGCTTATCCTGGCTGTAATACAGCTTACCGTTACAAACCGGACAGGCGATAATTTCAAGTAAACGGTGATCCATGATTCCTCCAGATGGACCGAATAGATTCTTCAGCAGCATATCACACGTGGGCTCAGGCGGCGTCAATTTCCCAACCCTGCTGCAGGCCGGCAAAAAGCGCCGGAGGTAGCCGTCCGCAGGTCACTCGCGCGGCACCCTGCCAGAGGGCAAAATCATCAATGGCGCGTTTTAGCCCGCTCTCCAGCCCGGACGTCACCTTTACCCCCTCTTCCAGCCACAGGGCGATAATTTCCAGCACGCCGGTTTTACGGTGCATTTTGCTGTCCATTCTGCCAACCAGTCTCCCCTGGTGCAGCAGCGGTAACACAAAATAGCCGTACTGCCGTTTCGGCGCGGGGGTGTAGCACTCCAGGCGGTAGGTAAAGCTAAACAGCTGTTCCGCTCGTTTGCGATCCCATACGACCGGATCGAAAGGCGAGAGCACGGCGCTGTGGCTGGCGGCGAGCCTGCCGCCGGGAGAGGACTCCAGCAGCGTCAGGGCATCACGGTGAAGCCACATTTCGCCCAGCGTCTCAACGTTAACCGGCACCACCAGCCCCTCATCCTGCCAACTCGCCAGCAGCAGCGGCAGCGGGGGCTGACGCAGACGATAATAATCCGCCAGCCACTGCGCGCGAAAAATCCCCAGGCTACGAGCGCTATTGCGTAACATAATGGCTTCAGCCTGCTCCTGAGAGAGCCCATCTCGCGCATCGTCCCAGTTCGGCATCACCCGATGGGTCAGGTCGTAAACGCGCTGAAAATTACGCCGCTCGATAACCATCACTTCACCGGCGGTAAATAAACCTTCAAGATGGCGTTTATGCGGTTTCCACTCCCACCAGCCGCTGGCGCCTTTGCGCGGATGCTCGAAGTCGGCCGAGCGCACCGGGCCATTTTCAGCAATATGGGCTAGCAACTCCTGAATGCCTGCGGCGTGCTCGGTCATCCACGCTTTGTGATATTTCCAGCCCATGTTATCCGGCGCCAACATGCGGTGACGCACCAGCGAAAAGTCGCTGCGCGGTAAAAAACAGGCTTCGTGCGCCCAGTACTCCATCAGCTCGCCGGCGCGGAGCGCCTCGTCCAGCCAGCCCTGAGGATAGCGGCCAAGGCGGCTAAAAAGCACCAGGTAAGGACTGCGGGCAACCACGTTGATGGTATCGATTTGCAGCAGGGACATCTGCCTGATGGTCTGTAGAATGTCCTCGGGCCTGGCGCGACGACGGGGCTTTTTCAGCAGCCCCTGCGCGGCGAGGTGGAGATGGCGGGCATCTTTAAGCGAGAGGGACAATACCGGCATGCAGCTACTCCGTTAAGGGTTCAGGCGCAAGCGGTGATGGACAAAATCAGCGTTGCGCCAGCGTAATTAAGTCAGTGAGCAACCGCTGCGCGCGTTCATCAGTCATTATCGCGTCGACCGGGAGATACCACCAGTTTGCCTGCGCAAACTCGCGGCACTTCACCGCGTCTTTTTCGGTCATCAGCAGAGTTTGCCGCGCTGTCGCCAGGGCGGCGACAGCGCTCTGCGTCAATGCCTGATGATCGGCCAGGGCAACGGTTTTGACTGGCTGTACGCCGCAGCTTTCAAGAGTGGCGAAGAAACGCGGAGGGTGGCCGATTCCGGCCATCGCCACCACATTGTCAAACGCCGCGACATCCCGGCGTTCACCGGTCAGCAGATTCACCGCCAGTCCGGGGCGAAGCTGCATCGGAATTTCTCCCGGGCGGGCGAGGCCCCCGTTAACAATAACCGCATCCACGCTGCGTAAACGCGAAGCGCGCTCACGCATAGGCCCGGCGGGCAGCCACCAGCCGTTGCCAAAACGGCGCACGCCGTCAATCACCACAATTTCTTTGTCGCGCGCCAGCTTATAGTGCTGCAGGCCATCATCAGTGACGATAAGCTGAAGATCGTTGGCGGCAAGCAGGGCCTGTACCGCATCGCTGCGTACCGGCGAGACGGCAACCGGCGCGCCGGTACGCTGGTAAATCAGTACCGGCTCATCCCCCGCTTCCCCGGTGCGGGTATCCGGATTAAGCAGCAGCGGATAGCTCGCTGCTTTACCGCCGTAGCCGCGTGAAACGACACCAACGCGAATACCGCGCTGCTGGAGCTGTTCCACCAGCCAGACGACAACCGGCGTTTTACCATTGCCGCCTGCGGTCAGGTTACCCACCACCACGACCGGCACCGGCGCTCGCCAGGCTTTTCGCCAGCCCAGTTTATAGCTAAGCCGTATCAACCCGCTCACCAGGCCATAGAGCCAGGAGAGCGGAAGCAGCAGCCGCCATAAGGGCGACTCACCGGACCAGATACGAGCAATCATGCGCCGAACTGCATCTTATGCAGCTGAGCGTAGACGCCCTTGTGCTCAAGCAGATCGGTATGGCTGCCGCGCTCAACGATCTGACCATCTTCCACCACCACGATCTCATCAGCCTGCTCAATCGTCGACAGACGGTGGGCAATAACCAGCGAGGTGCGGTTTTTCTGCAGTTCGTCCAGCGCGGCCTGAATCGCGCGTTCGGATTCGGTATCCAGCGCCGATGTGGCTTCGTCGAGGATCAGGATCGGGCTGTTACGCAGCAGGGCGCGAGCGATTGCGATACGCTGACGCTGGCCGCCGGAAAGCATCACGCCGTTTTCACCGATAATCGTATCCAGGCCATTGTCCATTTTGTTGATAAAATCCATGGCATAAGCCATACGCGCCGCTTCCTCAATCTGCTCGCGGCTGTACTCTTCGGTACGCGCATAGGCGATGTTATTCGCTACGGTATCGTTAAAGAGATGGACGTTTTGCGACACCAGCGCAACCTGATCGCGCAGGGAGCTCAGGGTGTATTCACGCAGGTCGTGGCCGTCCAGCAAGATCTGTCCATCATCAACATCGTAGAAACGCGTAATAAGGCTGGCGATGGTCGACTTACCCGAGCCCGAGCGCCCGACCAGCGCCACGGTTTTCCCTTCCGGAATATTCAGGTCGATATTGCGCAGGGCGGCGACTTCGCGTCCTGGGTATCTGAAGGTGACGTTTTTAAATTCGAGGTTGCCCTTCGCGCGTTCGATAACCCGCGTGCCTTCATCCTTCTCCTGCTCGGAATCAAGAATGGCGAAAAGGGTCTGACAGGCGGCCATCCCGCGCTGGAACTGCGCGTTGACGTTAGTCAGCGATTTCAGCGGGCGCATCAGCGCGATCATCGAGGAGAAAACAACGGTGATGGTCCCGGCCGTCAGCGTCTCCATCACGCTCGGGAAGCTGGCAGCATAGAGCACGAAAGCCAGAGCCAGAGAGGCGATCAGCTGGATAATCGGATCAGAAATTGACGACGCGGAGACCATTTTCATCCCCTGCAGACGCATCTTATTGCTGACTTTATCAAAACGTTTGGTTTCGACGGCCTGGCCGCCAAACATCAGCACTTCTTTGTGCCCTTTCAGCATCTGCTCTGCGCTGGTCGTCACCTGTCCCATGGTGTTCTGCATATTCTTGCTGATATTACGAAAACGCTTCGAGACCACGCGAATAGCAATAGACACGATCGGCGCCAGCACGATCAGAATCACTGACAGTTGCCAGCTGTAGTAGAACATCATAACGAACAGGCCAATAATCGATGCGCCTTCACGCACAACGGTAATCAGCGCGCTGGAGGAAGAGGACGCGACCTGCTCAGAATCATAGGTAATACGCGATAACAGCGTCCCGGTGGACTGTTTGTCAAAGAAGGCAACCGGCATCCCCATCATATGGCTGAATAAACGACGGCGCATCGTCATCACGACTTTGCCGGACACCCAGGAGATACAGTAGCTTGAAACGTAGCTGGTAATGCCGCGCAGAATCATTAACCCGATCACCACCAGCGGCATCCATATCAGCACGGAGCGATCCGTTTTACCAAAACCATCATCCAATAACGGTTTAAGAAGCGATAGCATGAAGGTATCACTAGCCGCGTTAAGCACTAACGCTACCGCTGCAACGATTAGCCCGGGTTTAAACGGCGCTATAATCGGCCAGAGTCGGCGGAAGGTCTGCCACGTGGAGAGATCTTTATCGTTCTGCATTCAATAAACCAGCTTGTGTTGAAATAGCCGCATATTCTACCCGTTCTACGCCTTCCCGCCAAACCACTGATGATACCAACGAGGTAAAACTTGATCCCGTAAGCCATGGATTTGCCAGCCGTCCGGGGAAAAAACGACCGTAATTTGCCCCTGATGCGGCGTATCGAACCATTGATAACGCTGATTCCGGTAGCGCTGAATCACTTTCGCTGATGGCATACGCCAGGCGTTATAGCGAGAAGCGGAAGCAAGCGCCGCCTTGCCGCCAACGCTCCGCAGTAGGGCTATCCCTGACGAGGTATTACTGCCGTGGTGCGGAACCTGGATAAGTGTAGACGCAAGATGCTGCCAGTAGTGGCTAATCATCGCCAGCTCCGCCGGCGTTTCAATATCCCCGGTCAGCAGAATACTGTACTGCCCATCGTCAATTCGCACCACGCAAGAGCGATTATTTCCCGCTTTTGTCGCCCCAGGCAGCGGCCAAAGCGCGCGAAAGGTTAAGCCTCGCCACTGCCAGGTTTCTCCGCGCCGGCACGCTAAATGACCAGCCCAGCCCAGCGGGCTGCGCACCGCTGTCTGCGGCCATGCTTTTAACACTGAGTTGAGCCCACCGCGGTGATCGAGATGCTCGTGGCTGAGAACGATCCCCTCCAGCTGCAAATGGTGCCAGCGTAGCCACGGGATAATAATCTGCTGGCCGCTGTCGCCATCAGGCCAGGCAAGCCCGGTGTCATAGAGAAACGCCGCGCCCTGACGTTCAATGACCACCGCCAGCCCCTGCCCTACGTCCAGCATAGTGGCTCGCCATTCGTCAACTGAGGCGCTTCGCCAGAACGGCCTGCTCAGCAGCACGAGGCCGGTCAAGCAAAATGCGGGCGCCGTCCGCCAGGCGTGAAAGCGCCAGACGATCAGCGCCAGCCACGGCACTATGCTTATCCCAAGCCAGCGAGCGTCAAGCCCCAGCCAGCCGGACGGCAGCTGGCGTAATAACCAGAATAAGATAGCCAGGATCCTGTCCGCTGATTGCCAGACCGCCATCTCAATGATAGACGGCGCGCAGAGGTGTAAAAACATGGCTGCCAGGATCAACGGGACGACGACAAAGGTCACCAGAGGCACGGCGATAAAGTTGGCGACCACGGACGTTAAGCTTATACCGTGAAACAGAGCGATCTGTAGAGGAGCGAGCAGGAACATCAATCCGATCTGCAGGTGGCATAACGCAAGGCTTTGACGCAGTAGCCAGTTCTTTTTGCCGGCCGGCATCGGCGCCAGTTGATACCAGAAAATAAGCGCCGCTACGGCGAACGCTGATAGCCACAGGCTTTCGGATAACATTGCCAGCGGATCGGCAAACAGTATTGCGCCAATGCAGCAGACCCATAGCTGCCATGGCGACCAGCGTTTTCCGGATAGCCTCAGCGCGCCCCCCGCAGCCAGCGCGACGCAGGTGCGCAGCGCCGGCGGCTGCATGCCGGTTAGCCCAGCGTAAAATATCGCGCTCGCCAGGCCCATAAGCAGCGGCGCCCGCCAGCCAAGCCAGCGGCACGGGAGAAAGAATTGCGCGCCCCTGAGCAGCAACCAGCCCAGAGAAGCCCCCAGCGCGATATGTAAGCCAGAAATCGCCATCAGGTGCGATATGCCGGTTTCCTGCATCAGGGATTTTATCTCGCGAGGTATCGCCAGACGCTCCCCCATGCCTAACCCTAGCATCACCGATTGCCACGGCAACGCGGCCAGCGTGTGATTCAGCGAAGCCAGATAACGCGCTCGCAAACTGCAGTTTCGCTCCCGGATTTCAGCCGTGATAAAGCGCCCGGTTAACGGACGATGCTGCGCTAATGCATAGCGTTGGCTATCGAAACCGCCATCGTTGAGCTGACCGTGGACTGGACGCGCCCGCAGCGTCATGGCCCAAACCTGGCCTGCGCAGGGCGTTTCTGGCAGATAGTTGCCGTAGAGGCTAATCCCCGGAGCAGGAAACAGCCGACGCCCATCCAGACGAATAATTTTGCCCTGATGCGTTGTCTGCCCGTCCGTTGCGGTCAGCTCAACTTCAACCCGCTGATTCTTGTCCGTTAACCTCTCTGTCGGCCATAGCGTCTGGCGAGCGCTGAGCACTCCCCAGACAAAAAACAGCGTTATCAATGCCGCGTATTGCGCAGGTCTGCGCCGACATTGCGCAATGAGTAGCGCCAGGACCATTAACCCCCAGGTAACCCACCGCCCGGGCAGAACGGGCAACCAGAGTAGCGGCAGGATACCGATAATCACGCAGCCCGCAAGTTGTGGTAAACGCATGAGCACCTCCCTGTCAGAGGGAGTGTTACGCTAAACAGGCAGGCTGTCTCTGAGGACGGAGAGAAACTGCATCGCGCTATCCAGAGAATTTACTTTTCTGGTGCAACAGAACCTGCGTTTTGCGAGGTAGCTTCAAAGAGAGATTAAAAGTCATAAAAAAAGCACCCGAGGGTGCTTTTTTAACGTTTAAGTATGTTGTCGCCGATCGGCGAAACTTACTCTTCGTAAATATTGGCGCGGTCGCGTAATTCTTTGCCCGGCTTAAAGTGCGGAACGTATTTACCTTCCAGTTCAACTTTATCGCCAGTTTTTGGGTTACGCCCGGTGCGGGGTGCTCGATAATGCAGAGAGAAGCTGCCGAAACCGCGGATTTCAATGCGCTCGCCTTGAGCAAGCGTTGAGGCCATATGCTCCAGCATTTCTTTAACAGCATCTTCCACTGCTTTCGCAGGAATGTGAGATTGCTGGCTGGCAAGTCTTTCTATCAATTCTGACTTGGTCATTATTCCTCCGGTTTCCTTCAAGGCAAAATTAGCTAACAGCTTAAACAAGGGCGGCCGTAGCCGCCCTTTGTGCTTGATTACAGGACGAATCCCGCAATCTGTCAAGTAAACTCGTCGTAATTCAGGTTGTTGTAACCCGAAAGACTAAGATTACTCGCCTTTAGCTGCTTTGAAAGCTTCAGCCATTGCGTTGTTAGAGAAGTTTGCATCTTCCTGTTTGTTAACAGTTGCGATTGCATCTTTCTCGTCAGCTTCGTCTTTCGCACGAACAGACAGGCTGATTGCGCGGTTTTTACGATCAACGCCGGTGAATTTAGCTTCAACGTCGTCGCCAACGCTCAGAACCAGAGTTGCATCTTCAACGCGGTCACGGGAAGCTTCAGAAGCGCGCAGGTAACCTTCAACGCCGTCAGCCAGCTCTACGGTTGCGCCTTTAGCGTCAACTGCAGTCACTTTACCGTTTACGATTGCGCCTTTCTTGTTCAGTGCAACCCAGTTGTTGAACGGATCTTCTGCGAGCTGTTTAACGCCCAGAGAGATACGCTCACGCTCTGCGTCAACCTGCAGAACAACTGCTGCGATTTCGTCGCCTTTTTTGTATTCACGAACTGCTTCTTCGCCTGCAACGTTCCAGGAGATGTCAGACAGGTGAACCAGGCCGTCGATGCCGCCGTCCAGGCCGATGAAGATACCGAAGTCAGTGATAGACTTGATTTTACCTTCAACACGGTCACCCTTGTTGTGGGTTTCCGCGAACTGCTGCCATGGGTTGTTTTTGCACTGCTTCAGGCCCAGGGAGATACGACGACGTTCTTCGTCGATATCCAGAACCATAACTTCCACTACATCGCCAACGTTAACAACTTTGGACGGGTGGATGTTTTTGTTGGTCCAGTCCATTTCGGAAACGTGAACCAGGCCTTCAACGCCTTCTTCGATTTCAACGAAGCAGCCGTAGTCGGTCAGGTTGGTCACGCGACCGGTCAGTTTGGTACCTTCCGGATAACGTTTAGCGATAGCTACCCACGGATCTTCGCCCAGCTGTTTCAGGCCCAGAGATACACGAGTACGTTCGCGGTCGAACTTCAGCACTTTAACAGTGATTTCGTCGCCAACGTTTACGATTTCGCTCGGATGCTTAACGCGTTTCCATGCCATATCGGTAATGTGCAGCAGGCCGTCAACGCCGCCCAGATCAACGAATGCACCGTAGTCAGTGAGGTTCTTAACGATACCTTTAACTTCCATGCCTTCCTGCAGGTTTTCCAGCAGCTGATCGCGCTCTGCGCTGTTTTCGGATTCGATAACGGCACGACGAGAAACAACAACGTTGTTACGTTTCTGGTCCAGCTTGATGACTTTGAATTCAAGCTCTTTGCCTTCCAGGTGCAGCGTGTCGCGCACCGGACGAACGTCTACCAGGGAGCCCGGCAGGAACGCACGAATACCATTCAGCTCAACAGTGAAGCCACCTTTAACTTTGCCGTTGATAATACCGACTACAGTTTCAGCGTCTTCGTAAGCTTTTTCCAGCGTGATCCAAGCTTCGTGACGTTTAGCTTTCTCACGGGACAGCAGGGTTTCACCGAAGCCGTCTTCTACTGCATCCAGAGCAACGTCAACTTCGTCACCAACCTGGATTTCCAGCTCGCCCTGGGCGTTTTTGAACTGCTCTGCCGGAATGGCAGACTCAGATTTCAGACCGGCGTCAACCAGTACTACGTCTTTGTCGATAGCAACAACAACACCACGAACGATGGAACCCGGACGGGTTTCGATTGTTTTTAAGGATTCTTCAAATAGTTGAGCAAAAGATTCAGTCATGTTTAATCTTCAGGTTTCATATTTAACGTCCACCTGGCTCCATGCCGGATGGGGTTGTTTAACATACCCGCTAACACTCCATTGCTGCGGGGGTACTGCTAAAATTCGGAGGCTCTTGTGCTTTTTCGATAAGACAATTAAGCGGAAGCCAGTTTTTCGCGCGCATATTGTAGCGCTTTTTCAATCACTTGCTCAATGTTTAGTTCTGTTGAATCAAGAACTAAAGCATCGGCAGCCGGGATCAGCGGCGCGACTGTACGATTGCGATCGCGATCGTCGCGCTCTTTTATCTCGGATAAAAGGCGATCAAAGTTAACACTAAAGCCCTTTTCCTGCAACTGGAGCATGCGGCGATGAGCACGTTCTTCCGCGGAAGCGTCAAGGAAAATTTTCACCGGCGCATCAGGGAATACGACGGTGCCCATATCGCGTCCGTCGGCGATCAGGCCCGGCAATTCGCGAAAGGCTCGCTGGCGGCGGAGCAATGCTTCACGCACGCGAGGAAAAGCAGCCACTTTAGATGCCGTGTTGGCAACATCCTGAGTGCGAATTTCAGCGCTAACATCCTCCCCCTCCAGAACCACTTCCAGGCTACCGTCAGTAGAGACAAAACGCACATCCAGGTGCGCAGCCAGCGGCACCAGCGCCTCTTCGGATTCCACATCCACATGATGATGTAGGGCCGCGAGAGCAAGCACGCGATAAATCGCCCCAGAATCGAGCAGATGCCAGCCCAGCGTTTCTGCCATTGCCTTGCATAAGGTGCCTTTGCCCGCACCGCCAGGCCCATCAATGGTGATTACCGGAACTGTTGCCGTCATCTTTTTCTCCTTCAGCAGGGCGCATCAATATATAAACGCCGCGCATTATACGCATCTCTACGACAGAAAGTGAGCATTGCTTGTAAATTACGGATAACAGGAAATCTCCTACGGAAGAATTGTGCAATTATAGCGGGCTGTCAGAGCAACAGCCCGGAAGATGATGTCGTTTTACTGTTTATCTGCGGCGATACGGTCGCGAATATGCTGCGCGCGTTCTGATGAAGGTGGGTGTGAATCGAACAGAGATTTGCTACGCCCGGCGTCAAGACTGGCCAGTTTTTCGAAGCTTCCCACCAAGCCTTGGGTGCTGATTTTGCGCTTCTTCAGCAAATCGTAAGAGAAATCATCGGCGTCCGACTCCTGCGAACGAGAGAAGGCTGAGTTGATCATCCCCTCGCCAATGTCGCCCAACTGGGATTTTGACAGACTTGCAGCCGCTCCGCCGGTTGCCGAAATGGCATCACGCGCGGCGACGGTTGCATACGCGGTTTGCATCGCTTTACGCGAGTGGCCCAGCGCGACGTGACCCAGTTCATGGCCCAGTACAGCTTCAACTTCATTATCGGTCATCATGTCCATCAGGCCGCTATAGACGCGCACGCAGCCGTTGGCCATTGCCCAGGCATTGACATCTGACGTCATATAAACCTTATAGTTTACCGGGGTACCGTTGATGTTATTTCCAAGCGCTTTGGCAATTTTATTCAGACGTTTGGTGTACTTACTTGAAGCGCCGGCCTGTTTATTTTCGCTATCCATTTGCTTACAAGCATCGTCGGAAAGCGCTTTGACTTCAGCGTCAGAAAGCGTTGCCGCTTTGTAAGCCGTCATCCCTGAACTTACGAGGGCGTTGGTGTCCATCCCCTGCATATTTTTACAACCTGCCAACAACGTGGCGGAAACCGCTAAAGCCAGCATTACTTTTGTATTTCTCATATCAATCATCCATTGATTTTCATATTAAATGCTTATAAATCATTAATTTACAAGCATCCAAGGCTAGCATTTAGTTTCCCGCCCGACAAGCAGACATAAAAAAACGCCGACACGATGGTCGGCGTTTTTACCTTAAACTCACGTCATTCAGGCCGGCGTACTGATTCGCGCCAGCTGCTCGAAGTAGTCCGGGAACGTTTTCGCCGTACATTTCGGGTCAAGGATGGTGACCGGCGTATCGGAAAGTGCCACCAGCGAGAAGCACATTGCCATACGGTGGTCGTTCCAGGTGCCGATCTCAGCAAACTGAAGCTTCGCAGGTGGAGTAATGCGGATGTAATCCTCCCCCTCTTCAACCTCTGCTCCCACTTTACGCAGCTCCGTGGCCATAGCAAACAGACGGTCGGTCTCTTTGACCCGCCAGTTATAGATGTTGCGCAGAGTCGTGGTGCCTTTCGCAAACAGGGCTGCCGTGGCGATCGTCATCGCCGCATCCGGAATATGATTCATATCCATATCGATGGCGTTCAGTTCACCATGGGTGCAGGCAATAAAGTCATCGCCCCAGGTAACGGTTGCGCCCATTTTTTCCAGCACATCGGCAAAACGGATATCACCCTGTACGCTGTTGCGGCCAATACCGGTGACCTTCACCGTACCGCCTTTGATCGCGCCAGCGGCGAGGAAGTAGGATGCCGAGGAGGCATCGCCTTCCACCAGATAGTCGCCCGGCGCGAGGTAGTGTTGATTGCCGCGCACGATAAAGCGCTGATAAGACTGGTTTTCAACCTCAACTCCAAAGGTTTTCATCAGGTGCAGCGTGATATCGATATAAGGTTTGGAAACCAGATCGCCTTTAATCACGATCGCGGTATCCTGCGGCGCCAGCGGAGCCGCCATCAGCAGCGCGGTCAGAAACTGGCTGGAAACGCTGCCGTCCACTTCAACCTGGCCGCCGCTGAAACCGCCGCGCAGGCGCAGCGGCGGGTAGTTTTCCTGCTCCAGGTAATCAATCTGCGCTCCGCCCTGACGCAGCGCGTCAACCAGGTGGCCAATCGGCCGCTCTTTCATTCGCGGTTCGCCGGTCAGCACAATATCGTTACGGCCTAAACATAACGCAGCCGCCAGCGGACGCATCGCCGTTCCAGCATTACCGAGGAACAGTTCTAGTGCTTCAGCCGCCTGCAGAGGGCCGCCGTTGCCGGTGACTTCACAGCGAGTACGATCGGAAGACAGGGTATAATGAACTCCCAGCGCGCTCAGGGCATTCAGCATGTGGCGTACATCGTCGCTATCCAGCAGGTTGGTCAGCACCGTAGTGCCCCGGGCCAAAGCCGCCAGCAGCAAGGCACGGTTAGAAACACTCTTGGACCCGGGCAGGTTAATCGTGCCATCTACGCGTGCGATGGGTTGTAACGTCAGGGATTCCATTAAACTCAACTCTCAAACAAACAGAATAAAAACCCCGCAGAGCGGCTGCGGGGATGAAAAACACGACAGCGATTAACCGTGACGGCGTTCGAAGTCCTGCATAAAGTCGGTCAGCGCCTTCACGCCCGCCAGCGGCATGGCGTTATAGATGGAAGCACGCATGCCGCCCACGACGCGGTGGCCCTTCAGCGCATGCAGACCGGCGGCAAAGGACTCTTCGAGGAACAGTTTATCAAGCGCGCTGTCCGCCAGCTGGAACGGCACGTTCATGCGCGAGCGGTTCGCCGCAGCGACATCGTTGCGATAGAAAGCGCTGTTATCGATGGTGCTATAGAGCAGGTCGGCTTTCTGCTGGTTGATTTTATCCATAGCGGCAACCCCGCCCTGCTCTTTCAGCCATTTAAACACCAGACCTGACAGGTACCAGGCAAATGTCGGCGGCGTGTTAAACATGGAGTCATTGGCGGACAGAATGGAGTAATCCAGAATCGATGGGCAGGCTACGCTGGCTTTACCCAGCAGATCTTCGCGCACAATAATCAGCGTCAGACCAGCAGGGCCGATGTTTTTCTGCGCGCCGGCGTAGATCACGCCATAGCGGCTAACGTCAATTTCACGGGATAAAATCGTCGATGACAAATCCGCCGTGACGACCACATCGTCGCCAAAGTTTGGCGCTTCTTCAATGGCAATACCGTCAATGGTTTCGTTCGGACAGTAGTGCAGATAGGCAGCGCCCGGAGTCAGCTGCCATTCGCTCATCGGCTTAACCGCGCGCAGGCCGTCAACGGTAATTTTGGCGTCGATCACGTTCGGCGTGCAGTATTTATGCGCTTCTTTTACCGCGCTGGCCGCCCAGTAGCCGGCATCGACGTAGTCGGCAACGGTTTTATCGCCAAGCAGGTTCAGCGGGATACCGGCAAACTGTCCGCGACCGCCGCCGTGGCAGAATAAAACTTTATAATTGGAAGGAATATTGAGCAGGGAGCGAAAATCCTGTTCCGCCTCTTCAGCCACCTTAATGAACTCTTTGCCACGGTGGCTGATTTCCATCACCGACGTTCCCAAACCGTTCCAGTCGCACAGTTCCTTTTGCGCCAGTTTGAGTACTTCCGCCGGCAGCATTGCCGGGCCTGAACTGAAGTTATAGACCTGAGCCATTTCCCCTCACCACTTGCTATGTTATTTACCCGCGAACCGTCGCGGGCATAAGTTATTCCTGTGGCTATCGGTTTTATCATTCAGTGACACGCACCGCAATGGCTAAAACTGAGCGTCGGGGAAATGCGGCCTCGCTCACACAAAAGAATCTGCCAGCTTGACGTCATAAAACCGACATAATTGCTGTCAAGTGACTCTTTTTGCCCGGCTGACCTTCGACCATTCTGCATTTGCGCAGCGAGGGCATAATTGTTTATCCCCGGCGCGTAGCGTAAGGATTGCGCTACAGCGAACGCAGGCATAATGGTCGTCCCGGGGAATAGTGGTAAAACGATCGGTAAAGCGGGAAGGAAGAATGGAGAGTCCGGCTTTAACATCTTCATCCTCGTAGAAATAGAGGCTGATCTGGCCGTTGGTTTCCAGAATAGCCAGCCGCACCTGTCCCAGTTGTTCAACCCCGCTGATTCTCAGCTCCATAAAAAATTCAAATTCGGTCATGTTTTCCGCCTGCAGTTTCTCCCATGCCAGCTCGCCGTTTTCCACAACAATAATCGGCTTGCCTTCCAGCAGATCCTCAAGTTTTTCGCTATGCCCCATCAGCCACATAATCAATCGATACAGCAGCGCCAGCGTAATAAAAACCGCCAGTACCGGCAGCATAGGGACGTCATCGTAAAATGCGACGTCGCCCGCGGCCGAACCGAGAGTCAAAATGATGAGCACTTCGAACAGAGACATCTGACGAACGCCCCGCCGCCCGGTTATCTTGAGAAAAATAAATACCAGTACGAAGGTGTAGAGGCTCCGTAATGCCACCTCGGCCAGAAATTCCATGGGCACTTTATCCAGTGCCATACGATGCCAGTCAAATGTCTTCATGTTTTACGCCTGAACAGTTATTGAGTGACATAAGCATAGCCAGACGATGGAGATAGCACCCGTCATCTAAAACCCGTATCATTGCGCGCTTTACGTACGATAAAAGTGACCGCCATGACTCAAACATTTATACCCGGCAAAGATGCCGCCCTGGAAGATTCCATCGCTCGCTTCCAGCAGAAGTTGCTCGACCTCGGATTTGATATTGAAGAGGCCTCATGGCTCAACCCGGTACCGCACGTCTGGTCAGTGCATATCCGCGATAAAGAGTGCGCCCTGTGCTTCACCAACGGCAAAGGCGCCACCAAGAAAGCCGCGTTGGCCTCCGCGCTCGGAGAGTACTTTGAGCGCCTCTCGACTAACTATTTCTTTGCCGATTTCTGGCTGGGCGAGACCATCGCGAATGGCCCTTTCGTCCATTACCCTAATGAAAAATGGTTCCCGTTAACCGACGATGACGACGTGCCGGAAGGCCTGCTGGATGCCCGCCTGCGCGCGTTCTACGATCCTGACGAGCAGTTAACCGCCAGCATGCTGGTGGATCTGCAGTCTGGTAATGACGAGCGCGGCGTCTGTGGCCTGCCGTTCACCCGTCAGTCTGATGGTGAAACGATCTATATTCCGATGAATATCGTCGGCAACCTGTACGTTTCTAACGGGATGTCCGCGGGCAACACCCGCAACGAAGCCCGCGTTCAGGGGCTTTCGGAAGTGTTTGAACGCCATATTAAGAACCGCATTATCGCCGAGAGCATCAGCCTGCCGGAGATCCCTGCGGAGGTGATGGCGCGGTATCCGGGCGTAGTAGAATCGATCAATAAGCTGGAGGCCGAAGGATTCCCGATTTTCGCATATGATGGTTCGCTCGGCGGCAAATATCCGGTTATCTGCGTCGTACTGTTTAACCCGGCTAACGGCACCTGTTTCGCCTCTTTCGGCGCACATCCCGATTTCGGCGTGGCGCTGGAACGTACCGTTACCGAACTGCTACAGGGCCGCAGCCTGAAAGATCTCGACGTTTTCACGCCGCCAACCTTCGATGATGAAGAAGTCGCCGAACATGCGAACCTTGAAACGCACTTTATCGACTCCAGCGGCCTGATCTCCTGGGATATGTTTAAGCAGGATGCCGACTATCCGTTCGTGGACTGGAGCTTCTCCGGGACCACGGATGAAGAGTTCGCCACTCTGATGGCTATCTTTAAACAAGAAGATAAAGAAGTTTACATCGCCGATTACGAACACCTGAGCGTCTACGCCTGCCGAATCATTGTCCCGGGCATGTCTGATATCTATCCGGCGGAAGACCTTTGGCTGGCGAATAACAGCATGGGCGCGCCTCTGCGGGAAACGATTCTTTCCCTGCCGGAAAGCGAGTGGGAAAAAGAAGATTATCTGGCGCTTATCGAACAAATGGACGATGAAGGCCTCGATGATTTCACCCGCGTGCGCGAACTGCTGGGTCTGGCGACCGGCAAAGACAACGGCTGGTATACCCTGCGCATTGGCGAGCTGAAAGCAATGCTGGCGCTGGCGGGCGGCGATCTCGAGCAGGCGTTGATCTGGACCGAGTGGACGATGGAGTTCAACGCCTCCATCTTTAGCGCCGAGCGCGCCAATTACTACCGCTGCCTGCAAACCCTGCTGCTACTGAGCCAGGAAGAAGAGCGTCAGCCGCTGCAGTATCTGAACGCTTTTGTGCGCATGTACGGCGCCGATGCCGTAGAAGCTGCCAGCGCCGCGCTCAGCGGAGAAGCACCGTTTTATGGGCTGCAGGCCGTTGACAGCGATTTGATGGCTTTCCCGGCTCATCAGTCGTTATTGAAGGCCTATGAAAAGCTACAGCGCGCGAAAGCCGCATTTTGGGCTAAATAAAGCGTTTCTTCCGTTAAAATGACGATAACAGGGGGTCGACTGCGACCCCTTTTTCCTGTTTTGCACTATTTCCGCCGATGTTGTAGCTATAAAGTTAATTAGTGGTGAGAAATAATAAAATACTGCCGCAAATATTGTTAATTTTAATAAAAATACCCCATTTTAATTAACCGAAAAACGGGGGCAAAATGAAAATAATCAACATTATTTGTAAATTTTAAAATTTATTTTTTTATTAAAAAACAAAAAGTTAACTAAAAAAATAAGCAAACCCACACACTAAAAAGGCCTATAGTTCCGGTAGGATATGATCTACATCAAATTCCCTTCTATAATGCTTTGTTAGTATCTCACCGCCAACTTACATAAAGAGAGAGTTAGTGTGAAAGCTGACAACCCTTTTGATCTTTTACTCCCTGCTGCCATGGCGAAAGTCGCCGAAGAAGCGGGCGTCTATAAAGCGACAAAACATCCGATAAAGACGTTTTATCTGGCTATCACCGCAGGTGTCTTCATCTCTATCGCTTTTGTTTTCTATATTACCGCGACAACCGGCACGGCCGGGATGCCATTCGGGGTTGCCAAACTGATTGGGGGCATCTGCTTCTCACTGGGTTTGATTCTCTGCGTTATTTGCGGTGCCGACTTGTTTACCTCAACCGTTCTTATCGTTGTCGCGAAAGCCAGCGGAAGAATCACATGGGGTCAACTGGCGAAAAACTGGCTCAACGTCTATGTTGGTAACCTGATTGGTTGCTTACTGTTTGTATTGCTGATGTGGCTTTCAGGCGAATATATGACTGCCAACGGTCAATGGGGACTTAACGTTCTGCAAACCGCCGACCACAAAATGCACCATACTTTTGTTGAAGCCGTGTGCCTGGGTATCCTGGCAAACCTGATGGTCTGCCTTGCGGTATGGATGAGTTACTCCGGCCGTAGCCTGATGGATAAAGCCATGATTATGGTTTTACCGGTGGCAATGTTTGTTGCCAGCGGGTTTGAGCATAGTATCGCGAACATGTTTATGATCCCGCTGGGTATCGTTATCCGCGACTTTGCAAGCCCGGAATTCTGGACCGCAGTTGGTTCAACTCCGGAGAGTTTCTCTCACCTGACCGTCATGAACTTCATCACTGATAACCTGATTCCGGTAACTATCGGGAACATCATCGGCGGTGGTCTGCTGGTTGGGTTGACATACTGGGTCATTTACCTGCGTGGCGACGACCATCACTAAGGGTTGTTTCAGGCAGTAAATAAAAAATCCACTTAAGAAGGTAGGTGTTACATGTCCGAGCTTAATGAAAAGTTAGCCACAGCCTGGGAAGGTTTTGCGAAAGGTGACTGGCAGAACGAAGTCAACGTACGCGACTTCATCCAGAAAAACTATACCCCGTACGAAGGTGACGAGTCCTTCCTGGCTGGCGCAACTGACGCGACCACCAAGCTGTGGGACACCGTAATGGAAGGCGTTAAACAGGAAAACCGCACTCACGCGCCTGTTGATTTTGATACTTCCCTTGCGTCCACCATCACTTCTCATGACGCTGGCTACATCGAGAAAGGTCTCGAGAAAATCGTTGGCCTGCAGACTGAAGCGCCGCTGAAACGTGCGATTATCCCGTTCGGTGGTATCAAAATGGTAGAAGGTTCCTGCAAAGCGTACGATCGCGAGCTGGACCCGATGCTGAAGAAAATCTTCACCGAATACCGCAAAACTCATAACCAGGGCGTGTTTGACGTATACACCAAAGACATCCTGAACTGCCGTAAATCTGGCGTTCTGACTGGTCTGCCGGATGCCTATGGCCGTGGTCGTATCATCGGTGACTACCGTCGCGTTGCGCTGTACGGTATCGACTTCCTGATGAAAGACAAATACGCTCAGTTCGTTTCTCTGCAAGAGAAACTGGAAAACGGCGAAGATCTGGAAGCAACCATCCGTCTGCGTGAAGAAATCTCTGAACAGCACCGCGCGCTGGGTCAGATCAAAGAAATGGCGGCTAAATACGGCTGCGATATCTCTGGTCCTGCAACCACCGCTCAGGAAGCTATCCAGTGGACCTACTTCGGTTACCTGGCTGCCGTTAAATCTCAGAACGGCGCAGCAATGTCCTTCGGTCGTACCTCCAGCTTCCTGGACATCTTCATCGAACGTGACCTGAAAGCCGGTAAAATCACCGAGCAAGACGCACAGGAAATGATTGACCACCTGGTCATGAAACTGCGTATGGTTCGTTTCCTGCGTACTCCTGAATATGATGAACTGTTCTCTGGCGACCCGATTTGGGCAACCGAATCTATCGGCGGTATGGGCGTTGACGGCCGTACTCTGGTCACCAAAAACAGCTTCCGTTTCCTGAACACCCTATACACCATGGGGCCGTCTCCGGAGCCGAACATCACCATTCTGTGGTCTGAAAAACTGCCGCTGAGCTTCAAAAAATACGCTGCGAAAGTGTCCATCGATACCTCTTCTCTGCAGTACGAGAACGATGATCTGATGCGTCCTGACTTCAACAACGATGACTATGCTATCGCTTGCTGCGTAAGCCCGATGGTTGTTGGTAAGCAAATGCAGTTCTTCGGTGCTCGCGCTAACCTGGCGAAAACCATGCTGTACGCAATCAACGGCGGCGTTGATGAAAAACTGAAAATGCAGGTTGGTCCTAAATCTGAACCGATCAAAGGCGACGTCCTGAACTTCGACGAAGTGATGGAGCGCATGGATCACTTCATGGACTGGCTGGCTAAACAGTACGTCACTGCGCTGAACATCATCCACTACATGCACGACAAGTACAGCTACGAAGCTTCACTGATGGCGCTGCACGACCGTGATGTTATCCGCACCATGGCATGCGGTATCGCAGGTCTGTCCGTTGCGGCTGACTCCCTGTCCGCAATCAAATATGCAAAAGTTAAACCGATTCGTGACGAAAACGGTCTGGCTGTCGACTTCGAAATCGAAGGTGAATACCCGCAGTTTGGTAACAACGACTCTCGCGTCGATGATATGGCCGTTGACCTGGTTGAACGTTTCATGAAGAAAATTCAGAAACTGCACACCTACCGCAACGCTATCCCGACTCAGTCCGTGCTGACCATCACCTCTAACGTTGTGTATGGTAAGAAAACCGGTAACACCCCTGACGGTCGTCGCGCTGGCGCTCCGTTCGGACCAGGTGCTAACCCGATGCACGGCCGTGACCAGAAAGGTGCTGTTGCCTCTCTGACCTCCGTTGCGAAACTGCCGTTTGCTTACGCGAAAGATGGTATTTCTTACACCTTCTCTATCGTGCCAAACGCGCTGGGTAAAGACGACGAAGTGCGTAAAACTAACCTTGCCGGCCTGATGGATGGTTACTTCCACCACGAAGCGTCCATCGAAGGCGGTCAGCATCTGAACGTCAACGTCATGAACCGCGAGATGCTGCTCGACGCGATGGAAAACCCGGAAAAATATCCGCAGCTGACCATCCGCGTATCCGGCTACGCAGTACGTTTTAACTCCCTGACTAAAGAACAGCAGCAGGACGTGATTACTCGTACCTTCACTCAGACCATGTAATGGTATTGACTGAAATCGTACAGTAATAAGCGTACAATAAAGGCTCCACTCAAGTGGGGCCTTTTTAGCAATATCATCCTGCCCCAGTCTCTTTTGTCTGCTGTCTATACTTTATGGATAACAGCCAAAACAGACTCGACATAGCCTTTGAGCTGTGCATCTACATAGGCCCCGGATGGGCCAAATTCGGAGATATCACCGCAATGTCAACAATTGGTCGCATTCACTCCTTTGAATCCTGTGGCACCGTCGATGGCCCGGGGATCCGCTTTATCACCTTCTTCCAGGGCTGCCTGATGCGCTGCCTCTATTGCCACAACCGCGACACCTGGGATACCCACGGCGGCAAAGAGATTACCGTTGAAGAGCTGATGAAAGAGGTGGTGACCTATCGCCACTTTATGAACGCTTCCGGCGGCGGCGTGACGGCATCCGGCGGCGAGGCTATCCTGCAGGCCGAATTTGTTCGCGACTGGTTCCGCGCCTGCAAGAAAGAAGGTATTCATACCTGTCTCGATACCAACGGCTTTGTGCGCCGCTACGACCCGGTTATTGATGAACTGCTGGAAGTCACCGATCTGGTGATGCTCGATCTCAAGCAAATGAATGATGAAATTCACCAGAATCTGGTTGGCGTCTCTAACCATCGGACGCTGGAGTTTGCCCGTTACCTGTCAAACAAAAACATCAACGTCTGGATCCGCTACGTTGTGGTCCCGGGCTGGTCCGACGACGACGATTCCGCGCATCGCCTGGGCGAGTTTACCCGTGACATGGGCAACGTCGAGAAGATTGAACTGCTGCCGTACCACGAGCTGGGCAAACACAAATGGGTAGCCATGGGCGAAGAGTACAAGCTGGATGGCGTCCATCCGCCGAAGAAAGAGACCATGGAACGCGTGAAGGGTATTCTCGAGCAGTACGGTCATAAGGTGATGTACTAAGGTTATCTCCCGGTAGACCTTGCGCTACCGGGTTTCTCCTCCAGCGATAAGCATCAGGACATAAAATATTCCGACAGCTTATTCGCCACGCTCTCAATTGAGAAAATCCGCTTCTGATGCGCTTTACGATATTCCGCATAGCGTTCATCCTGCTCTTCAAGCGCGCTCAGTATCCGGTCAGCCACCATCATTGCCCCGGCAATTTCCGCAAACCCCGATTCGCCTTCCCCTTGTAGGGCCACCGCCGCCTGAAGATTCCAGTCAGACAAACGGGCCAGCGGCGCAAACGTCCCGCGGGTCAGCGACAATATTTTAACGCCCTGCTGCTTTGCCAGCGACAGGGCCTGCATCATATCCGCCGACGCCTGTTCGCTATGCACCACAATAATGCCGGTTTTCTGGTTATCAGAAAGCAACGGCATCGCCGCCGGGTAGGAGCGATCGACAAAGCTTGCCGCCTTACCCATATTGATGAGGTTCATCTGCAGGAATAACGCCACCGGCACCGCCGTGCCCACGGCATAGATAGCGATGCTGTTCAGGGCGTTAAGCCAGTCAGCCGCGGCTTTCAGCTCCTGGCTATCGACAATGGCATTACTGTCGCGAATGCTCGCCAGCACCGGCGCAATCTCTTCGCTCTCGTTGCTACCGCTATCTTCCAAACGCGCGGCGCCCTGCTCCATCGCCAGCGCGGTTCTGAAATCCGAGAAACCTTTAAAACCAAAGGCCCGACAAAAACGGGTGATGCTGCCCTCACTGGTATCAATGGAGTCGGCCAGTTCTGAAATCGTGTGACGCATCACAAAGTCAGGATTCTCCGTAATAAAACGGCCCACTTTCTCCAGTATTGGGCTTAGCCCTGAAGCTCCATTTCTTATGCTAATCAACAAGTTGTTGTCTATATAGCTCATTTTTCGCCCTATTTGCTCAAAATGCAAACACAGTCACATCTTTCGGCCTGCGGTAAAGATAATAATTATTATCTCACATAAACAAATAAAAATAATTATTTTTACACACAGGAGAACATCGAATGAAAGGTCTCATAGTCTGTCGTACCGGTATGGGCAGCTCCTTAATGCTCAAAATCAAAGCCCAAAAAATCATCGACAAACACGGCTGGGATATCGAATTGGAACACGACGTCCTCTCAGGCTTACGCACCTGGCGAGACATTGATTTTGTCATCACTATGCGCGATCTCACCGATGAAGTCGAAGCCGCCGGATTCAGAGCTGTCGGCATTACCGACCTGATGAACAGTGAAGAGATGGAGTCTGCGCTCACTGACATCGTTCAAAGCAACTAACCTCTCCCGGAGGCAATATGGATTTCCTCAGATTTATTGTATTCGACATTCTGGGCGTAACCCCACTTTTAGTTGGCTTTATTGCATTAATCGGCCTGTTAATCCAACGTAAGCCGATTGAAAAAGTGCTTTCCGGCACCTTCAAGACCATCGTCGGTTTTCTGGTTTTCGCCGGCGGCGCCGGTCTGGCGGTCACTTCCCTGGGTAATTTTCAGACCTTATTCAGCGATGGATTTGGCCTTAAGGGCGTAATGCCGCTGGCGGAAGCGCTAACCGGACTGGCGCAAACCAAATTCGCCATGTGCGTATCGCTAATCATGGTGATTGGCTTTGGCTGGAACCTGTTCTTTGCCCGCGTGACGCCGTTTAAATACATCTTTCTGACCGGGCAACATAACCTTTATCTCTCCGCGCTGCTTACCGTGACGCTGAAGGCGCTGGGCTACAGCGACATGACGACCATCATTGTCGGCTCCGTCCTGCTGGGTCTCGCCGCCTGCCTCTATCCGGCTATTGCGCAGCCGTGGATGCGAAAAATTACCGGTAACGATGAGATCGCGATGGGGCACTACGTCACCCTGGCCTACGCCGCATCCGGCTGGATCGGCTCAAAGGTCGGCGATCCTAAACAATCTACCGAAAAGCTGAATCTCCCCGGCTGGCTGGGGATCTTTAAAGACTACATCGTCTCAGTGTCGATCTCGGTGAGCATTTTCTATTACATCGCCGCGCTCGCCGCCGGGAAAGCCGCGGTCACCGCTGCGGCCGGCGGGATGCACTGGCTGGTTTACCCGCTCTTTCAGTCGCTGACCTTTACCGCCTCGCTGTACATCATTATTACCGGCGTACGCCTGCTGCTGTCAGAAATTGTTCCGGCCTTCCTTGGCATCTCGGAAAAGTTTATCCCTAACGCCAAACCCGCGCTCGATTGTCCGGTGGTCTTTCCCTACGCCCCGACCGCCACGGTGCTGGGGTTTATCTCTTCGTTTGTCGGCGGGCTGGTGGTGATGGGCTTTCTGGCGATCCTTGGCCAGACCGTGATTATCCCGGTAGCCATCCCCTACTTCTTCATCGGCGCGACCGCAGCGGTATTTGGTAATGCCTCCGGCGGCTGGAAAGGCGCGATTGCCGGGAGCTTCATCACCGGGATCCTGATCGGCATCGGCCCCGCGCTGATTTACCCGATTATGGAGTCCGTCGGTCTTTCAGGCACCAGCTTCCCGGAAACCGACTTCGTCGCGCTGGGTCTGGTCGTGTACTACATCGGCAAAATGCTGCCCTAAGAAGGAAAGAACATGAACATTGATGAACTGAAATCCCACGCGCTTGCCGCCCGCCGCGAGATCGTCACCCTGATTTACGAGTCCGGAATTGGCCATCCGGGCGGAGCATTATCGATAATCGACATTCTTACCTGGCTCTATTATCAAGAGGTCGATCTGGCCGCCTCTCCCCGCTCGCGCGTGGTGATGAGTAAAGGCCACGCCGTCGCCGCGCAGTACGCCATGCTGTACCAAAAAGGGAAGATCGATCGCAGCGAATTCTCTACGTTCCGACAGATCAACTCGCGTCTGCAGGGTCACCCGAGCATAAAGTCGCTACCCGAGGTCGATGCAACGACCGGCCTGCTGGGCCAGGGGCTGTCGATTGCTTTGGGTATGGCGGCCGCCAAAAAGCGGCGCAACGATCCGCACCGGGTGTTTGCCATCGTTGGCGATGGTGAAATGCATGAAGGCCAAATCTGGGAGACGCTACAGCAGGCCGGGCATATGAAAATGGATAACCTGGTCGCCATCATCGATTACAACGGCTTCTCTTCCCACGATCCGGTCAATGAAGTCGTTAACCTCGAGCCGCTGGCGGACAAAATCCGCAGCTTTGGCTGGCATGTACTGGAACTGCATAACGGCAATGATATGCATCAGGTTGCCGATACCCTGATGCTATCCCGCCACCTGAAAGGTAAACCTGTCGCTATCGTGGCGCACACCACCAAAGGCTCCGGCGTCAGCTATATGGAAAACAACGGCGACTGGCACTCAAAAACCCCGAGTAAAGAACAATTTCAGCAGGCAATGGAGGAGTTACAGTGATGAAAGCGCCCCGTGATGAGATCGGTAATGCCCTGATTGACCTTAAAGAAAAGGGCTATCCCGTCGTTGTTATCGACAGCGATTTAGCCAGCTCCACCCGTACTGACCAATTTCAGGCCGTCTATCCAGAGGCTTTTTTCGAAATGGGCATTGCGGAAGGTTCCGCCATGAGCTTCGCGGTCGGCCAGGCGCTGGAGGGCTTTATGCCCTTCTACGTCAACTTTGCCATGTTCGTCACCGGCACCGCCTGGACCCAGCTGCGGCAGGCGTGCTATGCCAAAGCCAATATTAAACTCGTCGGTAGCCACCCCGGTATGGATGATGGTCCGGACGGCGCTTCGCATCATGCGCTGGAGGATTTAGCGCTGACCCGCGTCCTCCCGGGATTAACCATTCTGACCCCGGCAGATGCGGAGGAGATCGCCGAGGCCTTTGAGCAAGCGGCCAAAATAAAGGGCCCTGTCTATATTCGCGTGGCGCGCGAGCCGATGCCGGTTCGCGATAAAAGCGTCGTTCCGCGGGTCAGCGATATCGCCGCCATCGCCGATAGCGGCGCCGATTTCGCGATTCTGTTTGAAGGGACGGTGCTGGAGCAGGCTACCGATGGCTATGAAAAGCTGATCGCCAGCGGCAAAAAAGGCAAGCTTATTCACGTTGCAACCCTCAAGCCCTTTAACGAGCAGGCATTTTATCGGCTGGTTGAAGGCTGCCCGCTTATCGCTACGCTTGAAAATCACACGGTAAACGGCGGCCTCGGCGGACTGATCGCGGAAACCCTGGCGCAAAAGGCGCATCCGGCCCGCCTCACTCGGCTGGGAACGCCGGACACATTTACCGAATCGGGTAATAGCAGGCAGCTAAAAGCGAAATACGGCATCTCGGGAGAAGCGCTATTTAACGCTCTACGCTAACCACCAGGCGAGCCGGTCAGCTCGCGCGTAAAGGGAACATATATGGAAGAGACGCTATTTTCCGCCTGTCAGTTCACCAGCGACAGCCTGAACTGGCGCAGCGCCGTTCAGCTCGCCTGCCGCCCGCTTGAGCAGCAGGGAAAAATCACCGGAAGCTATGCCAGGGCTATTATCAGCGCCACGGAGCAGGATGGTCCCTGGTATATACTGAGCCCGGCGTTTGCGCTACCGCACGCGCGACCGGAAGCCGGAGTGCTGAGCAGAAACAGCGCGCTTTCGCTGCTTTGCTGTCGCAAGGCCGTTGATTTTCCGCAGCATCCCGGTATTCGGCTGATAGTCGTACTGGCGGCGGCCGATAGCGAACAGCATATTCAGACAATCCAGCGGTTAGTCAGTTGGCTGGATGAGGAGGACAGACTACGGCGATTCACCGAGGTTCACAATCAGGCCCAGCTTGAAGCGCTTCTCGCTTCGCATTAATCGATAGCCAGGGGCGTCTCTCCTGGCTATTTTCGACCACAATCAGGCGTGAGCAACCGGCGTAGGGTGATGCCCCGCTTTGCGCAGCAGCGTCAGCAGGTAGATGAAGGACACGCTGGCTATCATGATAAACAGCAGATTGTCAGAGAAATTCTGCATCAGCATCGCGGTCAGCGTTGGCCCAAGCAGGCTGCCCACGGTATAGCTCAGTAACAGCGCCTGGTTCATCGCCACCAGCTGATGACGCTCCACTTTTTCACAGGCCCAGGCCATAGCGACCGGATAGAGCGTGAAGCCGGAAGCGCCCAGCACGAACAGCGCAGGCGCCATTGCGGCCTGGCTTAACATCGCCAGACAGCCGAGAATCACCACAAACACCTGGACGCGTAGAACCAGCAGGCGACCGTAGCGATCGGCGAGCCGACCAATCGGCCACTGTCCAACGATGCCTGCGCTCACCATCACCGCCATCCAGAAGCCGATGCCGGAATCGCTGACGCCCTGGTGGTTAAGCCACAGCGGCATCAGGCCATACAGCGAGCCGAGCACGATACCGGAAATAATGCAGCCATTGACCCCGTGACGGGCCTGACGCAGCCTTAACATTGGCCAGATACGCGCCGGTTCGTGCGGCTCATCGCCCCGAGTCGCCACGCGAGCAAACAGCAGCGGCAGAATGGCCGCCAGAGCCAGCGCCGTCACCCACGGCAGGACGCTCATCAAATCCGTCGGCAGTTTGCTGACCATTAACTGGCCCAGCACCGTGCCAACGTAATAAATCATCATATACGCCGCCAGCAGGCGACCGCGGCTCCGCGAAGTGCCGCTACAGACCAGCGCGCTCTCCACCACCACCCAAATCATCGCGCAGCCGACGCCCGCGATAAAGCGCCAGCTGAACCAGCTCCAGAAGCCAAGCGTAATGCCGAGCCCAACGCAGCCCACGGCAAAAATAATGGATGCCAGATAATAGCTACGATTAAAACCCAGACGCTTAATCACCCATCCGGCGAGCAATGTCCCCACCAGATTACCGGTAAAGTAGGACGACCCTACCATGCCGACCTGCCAGGTCGGCATATTTTCATGGGCGAGCCAAAGCGGGACAAGCGTATTTAAAACCGCTATCGCCAGGGTCAACAGAAGCAGGCCACAGAGCAACATTTGCACTGGCCGGGTGTAGATGGTCATGGATATAAACCGTGATGGAGTTCAGATTTCGTGCGCATCATGCCACTGCTGCAAACATTGTCAATCCACCTGAAATCAGGCGTGACGCGGTTTGCGGGCGTACGATAGAAGTTTTTTATCCAGCGGATCGGCAACAGAATAGTTGTTTATATTATTCCATTGTTTTTATTAATTTATTAGGAAAATGAGGTGGGAGTATCGGTAGAAATATTTCATGAATCGACCGCACTTTTTATCGCGCCAGAAAGTAATATCCTGGCGCGATAAAGGGCGGTTAGCTGGCGATTGCCATCCCTACGGTCATATGCAGGCCGTAGAAGACGCCGCGGCCGATCATCTCGCCGACCAGCATTAGCACAAAAGCCAGCCCCAGCATCGGCAATGCGGGCTGATAGCCTTTGAGCTGCGGAGCGATCCAGCAGACCAGGGCCAACGCCAGCGCAACCAGACGCCAGGCCATTAGCGAGCCGTAGTCCGGCACCAGCGCGGAAGCTTGCTGGATGGAGCTATGGATTGTCGCCAGCTCGCTTCCCTGCATTAGCCCCACGATCGCGCTAATCACCAGCGCCAGCAGGGTCACCGCCGGCAGCAGGCGCATCGCCCAGCCGGTAACGTCCGCAACGCGCAGCAGCAGATATCCCAGCAGCGGACCGCCGATAAACATCGTCAGGAAGAAACTCAGCGGCGTCCAGACCGTATACCAGGTGGGTACCGTATCAATAGTGTTATAGACGCGGACCATCATCCAGACAAAGATAACCCCCAGCACCATGGTAATAATCAGCCAGAGATGACGCAGTCCCGCCGGTAGCTTATTGACCACCGCCAGCAGCCAGCCAATACCGCCGACAGCAAAGAAAAGCGCCCCGCTGGCGATTTCATTGCTGAGCGACGAGGCCCCTACGCGATTGAGCGAGTTAAACGCGCGCATGGGCGACCCAAGATGCAGGGTTGAGGCAATAAAGCCCACGCCCATCAGCACCCACAGGCCAAACATGCTCCACACCACGCGCTGCTGCTGTTCACGCGATAAGTCGCCTTTCATGAGCGCCAGAGCCAGTACAATAAAGCCGCCCACCACGCACTGACCAAAGACCGTGAAAATAATCAGCGGCCATTCATGCCATCCACTCCCCATCTCACACCTCCTTCGGGTTAGCCAGATAGCCGGTGGTATCTCCACACGGTCGGCTGTTGGCGTTAGGTTTAATCACAATACTTGGTTTAGTGAAGTGGGCCGAAGGCAGCGGCGCAACGGCAGCCAGCTGGCCGTGTTTTTTACGCAGCTCTTCAATCGGGCCAAAATCAAGCGCGCGGAGCGGACAGGACTCCACGCAAATCGGCTTTTTGCCCTCGGCGACGCGTTCGTGGCAGCCGTCGCATTTGGTCATATGCCCTTTTGCCGCATTGTACTGCGGCGCGCCGTACGGGCAGGCCATATGGCAATAGCGACAGCCGATACAGACATCCTCATCGACAACGACAAAGCCATCTTCACGTTTATGCATCGCCCCGCTCGGGCAAACTTTGGTGCAGGCCGGATCTTCACAATGGTTGCAGGCGATAGAGAGGTAATAGGCAAATACGTTCTGCTGCCAGACACCGTTATCTTCCTGCCAGTCGCCGCCCGCGTATTCGTAGATACGACGGAAACTCACCTCCGGCGTGAGGTTTTTGTAGTCTTTGCATGCCAGTTCGCAGGTTTTGCAACCGGTGCAACGGGCGGAATCAATAAAAAATCCATATTGAGTTGTCATCGGTCACTCCTTACAGCTTTTCAACCTGGACGAGGTTGGTATGCGATGGATTGCCTTTCGCCAGCGGCGATGGGCGTTGGGTGGTCAGCACGTTAATGCTGCCAGCCTGATCCACGCGACCGGCGTCCGGGTTATACCAGGCCCCCTCACCCAGCGCGACCACGCCCGGTATCATTCGCGGGGTCACTTTGGCTTCGATATGCACTTCACCGCGATCGTTAAAAATGCGGATCCGATCGCCATTGGCGATACCGCGCTTCTGCGCATCAAGTGGGTTGATCCACATCTCCTGACGGCACGCGGCTTTCAGTACGTCAACGTTGCCGTAGGTGGAGTGAGTGCGGGCTTTGTAGTGAAAGCCGGTCAGCTGCAGCGGATATTTTTTAGCCAGCGGATCGTCATAATTTTCAAACCCAGGGCTGTAGATCGGCAGCGGGTCGATAACATCCTCTTCTTTCAGCTCCCAGGTCGCCGCGATTTCCGCCAGCTGCGCAGAGTAAATTTCAATTTTCCCTGACGGGGTCGTTAACGGATTGGCGGCAGGATCTTCACGGAAAGCCTTATAGGCAACGTGGTGGCCTTGCGGATCGCGCTGTTTGAAGATCCCCTGCTTGCGGAATTCATCAAACGGCGGCAGCGCCGGGATCGCTTTACGGGATTGCTCATAGAGGTGACGCAGCCACTCTTCCTGAGTGCGGCCTTCGGTGAAGCCTTGCTCAACGCCCATGCGCTTCGCCAGCTCGGTAGTCATCTCATAGATGGTTTTGCACTCAAAACGCGGTTTGATGGCCTGGTCGGCAAAAATCACGTAGGACATGTTGCCGCAGGAAGCATCGAGGGCAAAATCCATCTGCTCCGAGGCGGTACAATCCGGCAGCAGAATATCGGCATATTTCGCAGACGAGGTCATATGGCAATCAATGACCACAATCATCTCGCACTTTTTGTCATCCTGGAGGATGTCATGGGTACGGTTGATTTCTGAATGCTGGTTGATCAAGCAGTTACCGGCATAGTTCCAGACCATTTTGATGGGGACGTCGAGCTTATCTTTACCACGCACGCCGTCGCGTAGTGCGGTCATTTCCGCTCCGCGCTCAATCGCATCGGTCCACATAAACATGGAAATACTTGTTTCAACCGGGTTATCCAGCGTCGGCATGCGCTCAAACGGCAGCGAGTAAGAGCCTTCACGCGCGCCGGTATTCCCGCCGTTGATTCCAACGTTGCCGGTTAAGATCGCCAGCATGGAAATCGCGCGGGAAACCAGCTCGCCGTTAGCATGGCGCTGCGGGCCCCATCCCTGAGAAATATAGGCAGGTTTTGCGCCGGCGATTTCACGCGCCAGCTGCACGATACGCGCCTGAGGAATGCCGGTAATCGTCGACGCCCACTCTGGGGTCTTCGCGATACCGTCTTTGCCCTGACCGAGAATATAGGCCTTATAGTGACCATTGGCCGGCGCGCCTTCCGGCAGCGTTTTCTCGTCATAGCCTACGCAATACTTGTCGAGGAAAGGCTGGTCTACGAGATTCTCGTTAATCATCACCCACGCCAGCGCCGAGACCAGCGCGGCATCGGTTCCGGGGCGGATAGGGATCCACTCATCTTCGCGTCCGGCACCGGTGTCGGTATAGCGTGGATCGATAATAATCAGTCTGGCGTTGGATTTCTCCCGCGCTTGTTCCAGGTAGTAGGTCACCCCGCCGCCGCTCATCCGGGTTTCCCCCGGGTTATTGCCAAACAGCACCACCAGCTTGCTGTTTTCGATATCCGACGGGCTATTGCCATCGGCCCAGCCGCCGTAGGTGTAGTTCAGTCCCGCGGCGATTTGAGCGGTGGAGTAGTCACCGTAATGGTTGAGGTAACCGCCGCAGCAGTTCATCAGACGGGCAATCAGGGTTTTCCCCGGCGGCCATGAGCGAGTCAGGGTTCCGCCGAGGGTTCCCGTTCCGTAGTTCAGATAGATGGACTCATTACCGTACTCTTTTATCAGGCGCTGCATATTGCTGGCGATAGTATCGAACGCTTCTTCCCAGCTGATGCGTTCGAATTTGCCCTCTCCGCGTTTGCCCACCCGCTTCATCGGATATTTCAGGCGATCCGGGTTGTAGACGCGCCGACGCATCGAGCGACCGCGCAGACAGGCGCGAACCTGGTGCAGGCCATCGTAGTTATCGTCACCGGTATTGTCTGTTTCAACATATTTAATCTCACCATCAACCACATGCATCCGCAGCGGGCAGCGGCTTCCGCAGTTCACCGTACAGGCGCTCCAGGTGAGCGTTTCGCTGACAGGGTTGAGGTTGTCTGCGGCATGGGCAATGCGCGTGAAGGGTAAGGTAAAAGCGCTGCTGGCCATCGCCAGCCCGCCAATCGCCGTGGTTTTCATTAAACCACGCCGGCTCACCTCGGCAGCCAGTAAAGCATCGGGGGTTTTGATTTTCATAGATACTCGCTTCGGTTGCTCACAATGAACTTAAAGCCGTTGTATAGTTATTGATACAACGAAATTAGTCTTTATTAGTTTTTTATGCTGGATAATCCAAAGGGAGTATCTTCGTAATCGCGAAGTCGATTATTGCCCGGTATCAAGAAGGGGGTAAAAAAAAAGCGCCCGCAGGCGCTTTTGAGAAGAGTGTTGAAAAATCAGCCGATAAACTCAAGGCCGCGCATATACGGGCGCAGGACTTCTGGGATCGCAATGCGACCATCCGCCTGCTGATAGTTTTCCATCACCGCGACGAGCGTACGTCCAACCGCCAGGCCAGAACCGTTCAGCGTGTGTACGAGGCGAGTTTTCTTGTCAGACTTGCTGCGGCAGCGCGCCTGCATACGACGCGCCTGGAAATCCCAGACGTTAGAGCAGGAAGAGATCTCACGATAGGTATTCTGCGCCGGTACCCACACTTCCAGATCGTAGGTTTTGCATGCGCTAAAGCCCATATCGCCCGTGCACAGAGCCACTTTACGATACGGCAGACCCAGCAGCTGCAGCACTTTCTCGGCGTGGCCGGTCATCTCTTCCAGCGCCGCCATGGAATCTTCCGGACGTACAATCTGCACCATTTCGACTTTGTCGAACTGGTGCATACGGATCAAGCCGCGGGTATCGCGGCCATAGGATCCGGCTTCAGAACGGAAGCACGGCGTATGCGCGGTCATTTTGATCGGCAGATCGTCTTCGTCGATGATCTCATCGCGCACCAGGTTGGTCAGCGGGACTTCCGCCGTCGGGATCAGCGCGTAGTTGCTGCTGTCAGCTTCTTCTTCCAGCGGACGGGTATGGAACAGGTCGCCGGCGAATTTTGGCAACTGACCGGTACCGTACAGCGTGTCCTGGTTAACCAGATACGGGACGTAGTTTTCGCTGTAGCCGTGCTGTTCAGTATGCAGATCCAGCATAAACTGCGCCAGCGCGCGGTGCAGACGCGCCAGTTGGCCCTTCATGACCACAAAGCGAGAACCGGTCAGCTTCACGGCGGCGGCAAAATCCAGCCCCCCGTGCATTTCGCCCAGCGTCACGTGATCGCGAACGTCAAAATCAAACTCGCGCGGCGTACCCCAGCGGCTGACTTCAACGTTGTCATTTTCGTCGCGGCCGGCCGGAACGTCATCGTGCGGAATATTAGGGATGGTCAGCGCGATATCGCGGATTTCCGCCAGCAGCGCGTCCAGTTCGGTCTTAGCGGCATCAAGCTGCTCGCCGAGTTTGTTCACTTCCAGGCGTAATGGCTCAATATCTTCCCCGCGCGCTTTCGCCTGGCCAATGGATTTCGATCGGGAGTTGCGCTCCGCCTGCAGGTCTTCAGTTTGAACCTGCAGAACTTTACGACGCTCTTCCAGAGCGCGAAGTTTATCTACATCCAGCTTAAAGCCCCGGCGTGCCAGTTTTTCTGCGACTGCGTCTGGCTCGGTACGCAGCAGATTGGGATCGAGCATGCTTATCCTGTGCTTATCGAATTAATAAAGAAAAATGGCCGCAGAGCGCGACCACGGAAATAGTGTGACAACCTTACCGCAACGCCTCAATTATCGGTAGCGTTTTATCGGGCTATTTTGATCCTGTTCGGTTAACCAGGCGAGCTTTTCGCCTATTTTGCCCTCCAGCCCCCGGTTTGTCGGCTTATAATAGCGCGTTTGCGCCATTTCCTGCGGGAAGTACTGCTCTCCAGCGGCATAGGCATTTGGTTCATCATGAGCATAGCGATACTCCTGCCCGTAGCCCATCTCCTTCATTAGCTTCGTTGGGGCATTGCGTAAATGTACCGGTACGTCGTAATCGGGGCGTTCGCGGGCATCGGCCATCGCCGCTTTAAACGCGGTATAGACCGCGTTGCTTTTCGGCGCGCAGGCAAGATAAACAATGGCCTGGGCAATCGCCCGCTCGCCTTCCGCCGGTCCGACACGAGTAAAGCAATCCCAGGCGGAGATCGCAACCTGCATCGCGCGCGGATCGGCATTACCGACATCTTCCGACGCGATTGCCAGACAACGGCGCGCGACGTAGAGCGGATCGCCACCGGCGGTAATAATCCGCGCGTACCAGTAGAGGGCGGCATCCGGTGCGCTACCGCGAACCGATTTATGCAGCGCGGAGATTAAATCGTAAAAACGATCGCCTTTGTTGTCGAAACGCGCGCTGCGCTCGCCGGCGATTTCGGTCAGCAGCTCAACTTTCAGCACGCGATTGCCGGAGGCGTCGGACTCGGCCATATCGGCCATCATTTCCAGGGTATTCAGCGCCCGCCGCGCGTCACCGTTGACCAGGTCGGCGATGGCCTTGCGCGTCTCGTCCGGCAGAACGATATTTTGCCCGCCGTAGCCGCGCGTTTTATCGCTCATCGCCTGGCTGAGCACCTGTTCGATGTCGTCGCTGGTCAGCGATTTCAGCAGATAGACGCGCGCGCGGGATAACAGTGCGGAATTGAGTTCAAAGGAGGGGTTTTCCGTCGTCGCGCCGATAAAGGTGATGGTTCCGTCTTCGATATGCGGCAGAAAGGCATCCTGCTGGCTTTTATTGAAACGGTGAACTTCATCGACAAACAGAATTGTGCGGCGACCCGCGTTGCGGTTTTGTCGCGCGCGTTCAATGGCCTCGCGGATCTCTTTCACCCCGGAGGTCACCGCTGAAATACGTTCAACGTCGGCGCTGGCATAGCGCGCAATCACCTCGGCCAACGTGGTTTTCCCCGTCCCCGGCGGCCCCCAAAGGATCATGGAGTGCAGATGACCGGCTTCAATCGCCCGCGGTAAGGGTTTACCCGGCGCCAGCAGATGCTGCTGACCAATGTACTGCGCTAAATTTTCTGGCCGCATGCGTGCGGCCAGGGGTTGAAACGCGTTGTCGGAAAAATCGAGCGACAGATTGCTCACGTTCGCCTCTACTTACGTTGATCGTCCACCGTAACCCCTTGCGGCGGCGTAAAGGTGAACTTAGATGCGTCGACGGCGCCATTTTGTTGCGACTTCAGCTGATAGCTGCTGCGTTGATCGTCCTGTTCCACGGCGCTGAACTGATGAATCGTGCCGTCACGACCCACGTTAATGGTGAACTGCTTTAGATTACCGCTACCGTTTTTCGGGGTCAGAACAAAATCATCGCCGTTTTGCTTAATATTGTAGTTCTGCCAGTCGCTGGCCTGATTGCGGGCAATCAGCATAAACGGCGTGTTGCTGGTCGCATCTTTCAGCCAGGTGGCGGTAGCCTGCTCAACAAACGGGTTATAGAACCACAGCGTTTTGCCGTCGGAAACCAGCACGCTTTCATCCGGCTGGGTCATATGCCAGTTGAACAGATTTGGTCGTTTGACCCACAGGTCGCCCTGCCCGTCCTGCACGGCGTTGCCGCTGCCGTCCGTCACTTTCTGCGTAAAGCTGGAGTGGAAGCTGCTCACTTTATCAAGGCGGCTTTTTAAATCGCTGGCGGCGTCCGCCCATACCTGACTGACGACAAAACTGGACAGTAATGCACAGGTGATTGCGAGTTTTTTCATTGTTATTCCTTAATGTGCGTCACTCCCGACGCGGGAGCCTGATCTGCTGCTAATGTAGAACGGCCAACGGCGGTTAAACAGCAGAACAGGCTGATTTTCACTTATTTACCCAACTTTGCGGTTACTCAAAAGGCGGCGGAGCCAGCACCTCACGGTTACCGTTATGACCCTGCTCGCTCACGATACCCTGAGCTTCCATTTGCTCAATGATACGCGCGGCGCGGTTATAGCCAATACGGAACTGACGCTGCACCCCGGATATGGAAGCCTTGCGTTTCTCCGTCACAAAGTTGACGGCCTGATCGAACAGCGGATCGAGCTCTTCACCGCCCTCGTAGCCACCGCCGCCGCCTTCGCTTTCGCTATCGGAGGTGATGCCATCGACATACTGCGGACGCCCGCGCGCCTTCCAGTCCTGAACGACGGCGTGAACTTCCTCGTCGCGTACAAAAGCGCCGTGCACGCGCACCGGGATCGTGGAGTTAGGCGCGGAGTAGAGCATATCGCCCATTCCCAACAGAGACTCCGCACCGCCCTGGTCAAGGATGGTCCGCGAGTCAATTTTACTCGATACGGTAAAGGCGATACGCGTCGGAATGTTGGCTTTAATCAGGCCGGTGATAACGTCAACCGACGGTCGCTGGGTCGCCAGCACCAGGTGGATCCCCGCGGCGCGCGCTTTCTGCGCCAGACGCGCGATCAGCTCTTCCACTTTCTTGCCGACGGTCATCATCAGATCGGCAAATTCGTCGACCAGCACCACGATATAAGGCTCTTTTTTCAGTACCGGATGCGTCGCATCCATACTGTCGCCAGGCTTCCAGTAAGGATCCGGAATGGGTCGTCCCATACGCGCGGCTTCGGCAATCTTCTCGTTATAGCCTGCGAGATTACGTACGCCCAGCGCGGACATGAGTTTATACCGGCGCTCCATCTCGTTAACGCTCCAGCGCAAAGCGTTGGCCGCGTCTTTCATATCCGTCACGACTTCCGTCAACAGATGCGGTATTCCCTCATAGACCGACAGTTCGAGCATTTTCGGGTCAATCATGATGAATTTCACATCTTCCGGCTGCGCTTTGTAGAGCATGCTGAGGATCATGGCGTTGACCCCAACGGACTTACCGGAGCCGGTGGTACCCGCCACCAGCAGGTGCGGCATCTTCGCCAGATCGGCGGTCACAGGTTCGCCCGCGATGTCTTTACCGAGGACCACCGTGAGCGGTGAAGGATTGTCGCGGAATTTCGCATTATCCAGCACTTCGCGCAGGTAAACGGTCTGGCGCTTTTTGTTAGGCAACTCCAGGCCAACGTAAGGTTTACCCGGAATAACTTCCACCACACGAACCGCCGCCGTGGACAGTGAACGCGCCAGATCTCGCGACAGGTTGGAAATCCGCGCCGCTTTCACCCCTGGAGCCAGGTTTAGCTCAAAGCGGGTGATGACCGGGCCTGGTGAGTAGTTCACCACGTCGGCTTTAATGCGGAAATCGGCCAGACGAGCTTCAACCAAACGCGCCATCTGCTCGAGGGCAAAGGTATCGATCGGCTCAACCTCAGCCGGCGGCGGCGTGAGCAGATCAAGCGAAGGCAGCAGCGTCGTGGGTTTCTGCAACGGGCGACTGTCGCCATTGCGCATCAACAGCGGGTGAATCAGGCTTTCCTGCGGCTGCGGGATCGGTTGCTGCTGCTGCGAAGCCTGCTGCTGCGGATAACCGCCAGGAGCCTGCTGTGGCATCTGCGGATGTTGAACCGGCTGCTGCTGTACTGGCTGATAGGCCTGAGGCTGCGCACTTTGCGGCTGCTGATGCATCTGCTGGTGCGGCATCGGCTGCTGTACGGGCTGCGAATGCTGGGTCGGCTGCGGGGCGGGCTGCTGCACTTCCGGCATCGGCGTGAAGACAGGCTCGCTCGGCGTATCATCAACTAACGTTTTCATTGGCGAGAATTCATAATCAGCCGCAGAGAACGGATGCGATCCCGGCGGCTGCTCGCTGGCGTAACGCTGCTGCTGGGAAGCGGCAAACTGACGGGCAAGTTCGGCTTCAGCGGCGGAATCCTCGTCTACATTATCCTCTTCCGCAGCGTAGCTATCGCCATAGCGCTGATTTTGCGCAGCCGCGAACTGACGCGCCAGCTCGCCCTGCTCAAACTCTGCAACTTCCTCGTCCGTCAGCGCATCATCATCATAGTGCTGATGTTCTGCCTGACGCGCGCGTTCTTCAGCCAACCGCTGCGAAGGCAGCTTAATGCCATAGGATGCCAGCTCACGTCGCGTTGGAACACGAACGCGATTTGGACGAGGCAATTTCGGGCCTATGCCCTCTTTTACCTGCGCACGCGGGCCGCCAGACGCCGGGCTAAACAGCGGCGCGGCGCTGGATGCGACGGAGGCCGCCGCGGCGCTTGCCCCGGTGGCCTGATGGACGCCGGCCGCCAGCGCGCTCACCGCGGCAACATCAGCCGCCGGAGCAGGCGGAGGCGAGATCGGTTTTGTCGCAACTGGACTGACCGGTTCTGGAATTGGCTGATACCACGCGGCAAGCTGCTCGCGTTCACGCGCGCGTTTCTCTTCCACTTCTTCGAAGTAGTACATCGGCGGACGCTGTGGTTTCACTTCCTCTGCTGGCTCAGGCTCTACGGCAGAAGCAGGAACGTAAGGTTCAGGCTGCTGGATAGGGGCCTGCTGCGGCGGGTAAGCTGGTTCAGGCTGATAAGCGGGCTGCTGAACTGGAGCCTGCGCTGGCTGATAGGCCTGCTGCGGCGGGTAAGCCGGTTCTGGCTGATAAGCAGGCGGCTGAACAGGGGCCTGCGCCGGCTGATAGGCCTGCTGCGGCGGGTAGGCCGGTTCAGGCTGATAAGCAGGCGGCTGAACAGGTGCCTGCGCCGGCTGATAGGCCTGCTGCGGCGGGTAGGCCGCTTCAGGCTGATAAGCAGGCGGCTGAACAGGAGCCTGCTCCGGCTGATAGGCATGCTGCGGCGGGTAAGCCGCTTCAGGCTGATAAGCAGGCTGCTGAACAGGGGCCTGCGCCGGTTGATAGGCCTGCTGCGGCGGGTAAGCTGGTTCAGGCTGATAAGCAGGCTGCTGAACAGGAGCCTGCTCCGGCTGAGACGCGTACTGCGGCGGGTAAGCCGGTTCAGGCTGATAAACTGGCTGAGCGTCATACCCAGGCAGCGGTTCAGACCATGCCTGCGGCGCCGCGGTATCCTGCGCGGCCAAAGCCACCGGATCGGCAATGCTATGCCCGTTCAACAGAGGATCGTAGGGGTCAAAATCGCCGGGGCGCGCCGCGCTGGCTCCGGAGAACAGAACATCATCGGCGTTCGCCGGACGCGCTGCGCTAGAACCAGAAAAAAGCACATCGTCTGCGGCAACAGGCGCGCCGCTGGCGCTGTACTGAACCTCGCCCTCGGCGTCGTCCATCCGTTTACCGGAGAACAACGCGGCATCGGTCTTACGCCCCAGCGGATTGGCAAACTTCTCAGCCAGGCGCTGGCGGCGTGCTAAGGCGCTGCGTAGAATCCGCGCCCGACGAGAACCTTGCGGTTTAGTGGATTCATCGTCTTCATATTCTTCTTCATCTTCTTCATATTCCCCTTCATCGACCCAGGTGTCGTCACGACGGGTACGGTTGCTGGCGAAAGTGAGAATAGAAAGGATCGCGCCGCCGAGTTTTTCAGCAATGCTAACCCAGGACCAGCCGGTAAACAGCGTCAGTCCTGCCGCCCAGATGCAGAGCAGCGCGATTGTACCGCCGCTGCTGTGCAGCAGCGGTTGCAGGGTCGTGCTCAGTAGGCTGCCGATCACCCCGCCCGAAGCGAAGTACCAGATATCATCCGCGTTAATCGCCGCCAGACCGCAGGACGTGAGGATCAGCGCCAGCGCGCCAATCAAACGCAGCGAGACGGCGAAATAGTCGATGTACTCGTCGTTTTCCTGATGACGCCAGGCAAACCAGCAGCCGCCGATAATGATGACCGGAATGGTATAGGCCATTACGCCAAAAATAAAAAATAGCGTATCGGCGAGCCAGGCTCCCGGCGTCCCGCCTAAGTTGTGAATAGGCTCATGCCACGCCGTTTGTGACCAGCTAGGATCCGAGGGATTAAAGCTGAGTAAGGCCGCCATCAACCAGATGGCAAAAAGGGAGCAAAGAATGAGTAACGCCTCAAGGAGTCGGCGCCCGCTACTTAGCTTTGTGAATTTGACTTCTTTGTCTTCGGTGTATTCCTGGCTCAAGAAAGGCTCTCCAGGTATCAGGCTGTTTCCTGCCTTCGGCTAAAACGGACAACAGCGCCGGGTCTCCCCGGCACTGTTGCTGTATGGATTAACAGGAGTGTAATCAAACTACATCGATTTTGCACCTGTTCCGTGTTAGCGCGTCTTGATTACCAAACGATTACTTTGCTTGACTTCTTCCATTACCACATAGGTACGGGTGTCATTTACGCCCGGCAGGCGCAGCAAGGTCTCGCCCAGTAATTTACGATACGCTGACATATCCGGCACGCGAGTTTTCAACAGATAGTCGAAATCCCCGGAAACCAGATGACACTCTTGAATTTCTTCAAGTTTTTGCACAGCGGAGTTAAATTGCTCAAACACATCCGGCGCGCCACGATTCAGAGTAATCTCAACAAATACCAGAAGTGATGCATCCAGATAATGCGGGTTGAGCAGCGCTGTATAGCCCTGAATAAAACCCTGTCTTTCCAGTCGACGCACGCGCTCAAGGCAAGGCGTCGGAGAAAGTCCCACCCGTTTAGAAAGCTCGACGTTGGAAATACGCCCGTCTTTTTGCAATTCATTCAAAATATTACGATCAATGCGGTCGAGATCTTTGCCAGGGCGCTTCTTGCTATCTACCATTATTATTGTCTCTCTGTATTCCTTCCCTACTCCTGTTCCGACTCTGAGCCTTCACTGCCAGAGTCCATCCTGTTATCACCCGTACGACGTTGGGTAACCCAGGGGTACGTGAGAAGCCCGTTGCCTGACGGCAGCCACCGACATCACGCATGGCGTCTGTCCACACCATGCGTAGATTTCGCTAACCCGGATAAAAATGGCATTTGCGTGCATGAAAATTCGCCACACGCCAAACACTGCTTTTCTTCTTCCATGAATGTTTTCGCAAAAGCACAGGGGATTGTCAAAGCAAAACATCGATTTTTAGTACAAGATGCCAGATATTCATTATCCTCCCCGGTTGATTCTCATGTTTTCCTCTTATAATTGTCCCGCTAACAGTAGAATTAGTTATATTCTTCGTTCGTTAAATCGCCAATTAATCGGCATCTTCTATTGCACATATCGTTAACAAAACCGCCGCGCTCTTTTTTTACGTCAACAAATTCCCTACAATCCAGCTCATGTATGCCAATAAATTATGAGGATCTCATGGGCACGGCCAAACACAGTAAACTGCTTATTCTTGGTTCTGGACCTGCGGGATACACCGCTGCGGTCTACGCAGCGCGCGCAAATCTGCAGCCGGTACTGATTACCGGAATGGAAAAAGGCGGTCAGCTGACCACCACCACTGAAGTGGAAAACTGGCCAGGCGATCCTAACGATCTGACCGGACCGCTGCTGATGGAGCGCATGCACGAACATGCCACCAAGTTTGAAACCGAAATTATTTTCGATCATATCAACAGCGTCGATCTGCAAAACCGTCCGTTCCGCCTGGTTGGCGACAGCGGTGAGTACACTTGCGATGCCCTGATTATCGCTACCGGCGCATCAGCGCGCTATCTGGGTCTGCCATCGGAAGACGCGTTTAAAGGCCGCGGCGTTTCTGCCTGCGCGACCTGCGACGGTTTCTTCTATCGTAACCAGAAGGTCGCGGTGATCGGCGGCGGCAATACGGCTGTAGAAGAGGCGCTGTACCTGTCTAACATCGCTTCCGAAGTCCATTTGATCCACCGTCGTGATAGCTTCCGCGCGGAAAAGATCCTTATCAAACGCCTGATGGACAAAGTGGAGAGCGGTAACATCGTGCTGCACACCCACCGTACGCTGGAAGAAGTGACCGGCGATCAGATGGGCGTGAGCGGTTTACGCCTGCGCGATACCCGGAACGTCGACAACGTTGAATCTCTGGAAGTCGCAGGGCTGTTCGTCGCTATCGGCCACAGCCCGAACACGGCAATTTTCGCCGGTCAGCTGGAGCTGGAAAACGGCTACATTAAAGTTCAGTCCGGCATCCACGGCAACGCCACCCAGACCAGCGTTCCGGGCGTTTTCGCCGCCGGCGACGTGATGGATCATATCTATCGTCAGGCGATTACTTCTGCCGGTACAGGCTGCATGGCGGCGCTGGACGCAGAGCGTTATCTGGATGGTTTAGCCGACGCTTGCAAATAATCTTTACAAGTCAGTAACAAAGGTAAAGAAGGCGACGAAAAGTCGCCTTTATTTTTGCCCCGTTGTAACATTGCCGTGCCCAAAAAACTCATAACTACACCTGCTAAGCGCGCAATGAATAAAACCCGTCAACAAGAGTTAACCCGTTGGTTAAAAGATCAAAGCATTATCTCCCGTCGCTGGTTGATGATTTCCCGTGCATTGGGCGTCGTTAGCGGCCTGTTGATCGTTGCTCAGGCCTGGTTCCTGGCGAGGATCCTTCACCGCATGATTATGGAAAATATCCCCGCGACGGCGCTGCTGCTGCCCTTTACGTTACTGGTGCTGGTCTTCGTGCTTCGCGCCTGGGTGATCTGGCTGCGTGAAAGAGTGGGTTTTCAGGCAGGTCAACATATCCGCCTGGAGATCCGCCGTCAGGTTCTGGATCGCTTACAGCAGGCGGGGCCGGCCTGGATACAGGGGAAACCCGCCGGTAGCTGGGCCACGCTGATCCTTGAGCAGATCGACGATATGCATGATTACTATGCTCGCTATTTGCCGCAGATGACGCTGGCGGCCTCTATCCCTTTGCTGATTGTCATCACTATTTTCCCGGTCAACTGGGCTGCCGCGCTTATTTTGCTGGGCACCGCCCCGCTTATTCCGCTGTTTATGGCGCTGGTTGGGATGGGCGCGGCCGATGCCAACCGACGCAACTTTCTCGCTCTGGCGCGGTTAAGCGGCCATTTTCTCGATCGTCTGCGCGGTATGGAAACGCTGCGAATTTTTCATCGCGGTGAAGCAGAGACCGACAACATACGCGAAGCCTCGCAGGATTTCCGCCAGCGGACCATGGAAGTGCTGCGCCTGGCGTTTCTCTCCTCCGGCGTGCTGGAATTTTTCACCTCGCTCTCTATTGCGCTGGTCGCCGTTTACTTTGGCTTCTCCTATTTGGGAGAACTCAACTTTGGCCATTACGGCGCCGGGGTGACGTTGATGTCCGGTTTCCTCGCCCTGATTCTGGCCCCCGAGTTTTTCCAACCGCTGCGCGATTTAGGCACCTTTTATCATGCTAAAGCGCAGGCTATTGGCGCCGCTGATAGCCTAAAGACCTTTATGGAAACGCCGCTGGCGCAGGCAGAGCGTGGAGAAAAGGCATTAAGCGATAATGAAATGATAAGCATTGAAGCTCGCGACCTGCTAATTAAGTCTCCCGAAGGAAAAGTGCTGGCCGGGCCGCTGAGTTTTTCCTTACGCGCCGGGGAACGTGTGGTGCTGGTTGGGCAAAGCGGCTCGGGCAAGAGCTCGCTGCTGAATACGTTAACCGGTTTTCTTCCTTATGATGGCTCTCTCAGGGTCAATGGCGTTGAGTTAAAGAGCCTGGACGCCGACCGCTGGCGCCGTCTCCTGAGCTGGGTTGGGCAAAATCCGCAGCTGCCCGCGGCGACGCTGCGCGAAAACGTCCTGCTCTCCTGCCCTGATGCTACTGAAGCCCAGCTGCAGCTTGCGCTGGATAAAGCCTGGGTCAGCGAGTTCCTCTCCCTTCTGCCGCAGGGTATCAATACCCCTGTTGGCGATCAGGCCGGTCATCTGTCGGTCGGGCAGGCCCAGCGCGTCGCCGTCGCCCGGGCGCTGCTGGTGCCCTGTCGTCTGCTGCTATTGGACGAGCCAGCGGCCAGCCTTGACGCGCATAGCGAACAGCGGGTGATGCAGGCGCTGACCAATGCGTCAACGCAGCAAACCACGCTAATGGTTACCCACCAGTTGGAAGGCCTGGCAAACTGGGATGCCGTCTGGGTTATGCAGGATGGTCAAATTGTTGAGCAAGGCAGTTATTCGCAGCTGGCGGCCGCAGGCGGCCCGTTCGCGACCCTACTCGCCCATCGTCAGGAGGAGATTTAAATGCGCGCGTTGTGGCCTTACCTGGCGCTCTACAAACGACACAAATGGCTGTTGCTGCTCGGAATCGTGCTGGCGATCGTGACGCTGCTGGCCAGTATTGGCCTATTAACGCTGTCGGGCTGGTTCCTGTCGGCATCCGCCGTGGTTGGCGTAGCGGGCATCTACAGCTTTAACTATATGCTGCCTGCCGCCGGCGTACGCGGCGCGGCGATTATTCGCACAGCAGGCCGCTACTTTGAGCGTCTGGTTAGCCATGATGCCACCTTCCGCGTCCTGCAGCACCTGCGGGTCTTTACCTTCAGCAAGCTGCTGCCGCTCTCCCCAGCCGGGCTGGCGCGTTTTCGTCAGGGCGAGCTGCTCAACCGGGTGGTTGCCGATGTCGATACCCTGGATCATCTCTATCTGCGCGTTATATCGCCGCTGGTAGGGGCGCTGGTGGTGATCCTGGTCGTCACCGTGGGGCTGAGCGTGCTGGACGTCACGCTGGCCCTGACCCTCGGCGGTATTATGCTGCTCACCCTGCTGGTGATGCCGCCGCTGTTCTATCGCGCCGGCAAACCCGCTGGTGAAAGCATGACCCGGCTTCGCGGGCAGTATCGCCAGCAGTTGACCTCCTGGCTGCAGGGACAGGCGGAGCTGATGCTGTTCAACGCCAGCGATCGCTACCGGCGGCAAATGGAAAAAACGGAAGCGCATTGGCTGGATGCACAGCGTCGCCAGGCGGAACTGACCGCCCTCTCTCAGGCGCTGATGCTACTGATTGGCGGTATTGCAGTTATTGCTATGCTGTGGCTCGCCTCCGCGGGGGTTGGCGGCGATACTCAGCCAGGGGCGCTGATTGCGCTGTTTGTTTTTTGCGCGCTGGCGGCGTTCGAAGCGCTGGCGCCGGTTACCGGCGCATTTCAGCATCTCGGGCAGGTGATCGCTTCTGCAAAACGCATCACGCAAATAACCGAGCAAGAGCCGGAAGTCTCCTTCACTCAGGGCGAAGAGCGGAAGCTGGAGCGCGTCGCGTTGAACTTAAATCAGGTTAGCTTCAGCTATCCTCAGCAGCCCTCCCCTGCGCTGGAGAAAATTTCATTGCAGGTCAAGGCCGGGGAGCATATCGCCATTCTGGGGCGCACAGGCTGCGGTAAATCAACCCTGTTGCAGCTGCTGACCCGGGCATGGGATCCGGCGGAAGGTGAAATATTACTCAACGGTGAGCCACTGGCGCAGCTTAACGAGGCAACGCTGCGTCAGGCGATGAGCGTCGTGCCGCAGCGCGTGCACCTGTTCAGCGCCACACTGCGCGATAACCTGCTGCTGGCTTCCCCGAACGCCAGCGACGCCCGGCTTGCCGAAACGCTTGAGCGCGTCGGCTTAGCAAAATTACTGGACGATAGCGGCCTGAATAGCTGGCTGGGCGAAGGCGGCCGTCAGCTCTCCGGCGGCGAACTGCGCAGACTGGCTATCGCCCGCGCCCTGCTCCACGACGCGCCGCTCATGCTGCTTGATGAGCCTACTGAAGGCCTCGATGCGACGACTGAAAGCCAAATCCTTGATTTACTCGCAGAAGTGATGCGTGAAAAAACCGTATTAATGGTGACCCATCGTCTGCGCGGACTGGCGCGTTTTAATCAGATAATAGTCATGGACAACGGGAAGATTATTGAGCAAGGTAGTCACGCAGAACTGCTGGCTGAACAGGGGCGTTACTACCAGTTTAAGCAGCGCCTGTAGGCTACTATTGAATCATTGCCTGATGCGTTGAGGTAAAAATGCGGCTGGTTCAGCTCTCTCATCATTCCATCGCCTTCCCCTCCCCGGAAGGCGCTTTACGTGAACCTAATGGCCTGTTGGCGCTGGGCGGCGATCTTAGCCCGGCGCGGCTACTGATGGCCTATCAGCGCGGTATTTTTCCGTGGTTTTCACCCGGCGATCCTATTTTATGGTGGTCTCCCGATCCGCGAGCGGTACTGTGGCCGGAGAAATTCCATCTCAGCCGCAGCATGAAGCGCTTCCATCAGCGCTCGCCCTATCGTGTGACGCTGAATCACGCCTTCGGTCAGGTTATCGAGGGCTGTGCCGACCATCGCGATGAGGGCACATGGATAACGGCAGGAATCGTTCAGGCCTACCATCAGCTGCACGAGCTGGGACATGCGCATTCTATTGAAGTGTGGCAGGGAGATGCTTTAGTCGGTGGAATGTACGGCGTCGCGCAGGGCGCGCTGTTTTGCGGAGAGTCGATGTTCAGCCGTGCCGAAAACGCCTCTAAAACCGCGCTGCTGATCTTTAGCCAGGTATTTTCACAGGATGGCGGAAAATTAATCGATTGTCAGGTGCTGAATAAGCATACGGCATCGCTGGGCGCAGTGGAAATTGCTCGCCGGGATTATCTCGACTATCTCTCCGTACTGCGGACTTATCGTCTACCGGAACGATTCTGGGTACCGAGGGTGCTATTTGCAGGAGAAGCGTAAATGTTTTCAGCACATTTTTTGTTGGGATGTTATAATTGCGCGGTAGAGTAGCTTCTGCCCGTTGCCCCGCCGCCGTTTGGGAATAATAAGAGTCAGATAACACCCATTGTTCTGTCACTCCCCCTTTACGTTTGCGCCTGTCACCCGGTTTATCCGCGTGAATTACGGGTAATGCGCCAAAACTACTTCGGCGATTTGACGTAAAACTTTACATACTTGCTGAACTTCGGCATTATCTTGCCGGTTCAAAACTACGGTAGTGATACCCCAGAGGACTAGATGGCCAAAGAAGACAATATTGAAATGCAGGGCACCGTACTTGATACGCTGCCTAACACTATGTTCCGCGTAGAACTGGAAAACGGTCACGTGGTAACTGCGCATATTTCCGGTAAAATGCGTAAAAACTACATCCGCATTCTGACGGGCGACAAAGTGACTGTTGAGCTGACCCCGTACGACCTGAGCAAAGGCCGCATTGTCTTCCGTAGTCGCTGATCGTTTTCGCGCTTAACGCGCCAGATGCTGAAGGCCGGGATAATTCCCGGTCTTTTCATTTCTACATCATTGACAACTTAAAGCGCGCAGATAAAAAAACCGGCCCTAAGGCCGGTTTTGTCATTGAGTACCAGAAACTTAATGCGCCGCTTCCGGTTTGTGCTTCTGCGCACTCTGGAAGTCGTAGGTCAGCGCGTTTTTCTCTTTATCCAGTTCCACAGTCACCTGGCCGCCGTCAACCAGTAAGCCAAACAGCAGCTCGTTGGCCAGCGGTTTTTTCAGGTTGTCCTGAATTACCCGTGCCATCGGACGTGCGCCCATGGCCCGGTCGTAGCCTTTCTCGGCCAGCCAATCGCGGGCTTCCTGGCTCACTTCCAAAGAGACGCCTTTCTGATCCAGCTGAACCTGCAGCTCGACGATAAATTTATCCACCACCTGATGGATAACCGTCGTAGACAGGTGATCGAACCAGATAATGTTGTCGAGACGGTTACGGAATTCCGGCGTAAAGATCTTTTTGATCTCATCCATCGCATCCGGACTGTTGTCCTGATGGATAAGGCCAATGGATTTACGCTCGGTTTCACGCACCCCGGCGTTGGTGGTCATCACCAGCACCACGTTGCGGAAATCCGCTTTGCGGCCATTGTTATCGGTCAGCGTCCCGTTATCCATCACCTGCAACAGCAGGTTAAAGACGTCCGGATGCGCTTTTTCAATTTCATCCAGCAGCAGCACCGCGTGCGGATGCTTGATAACCGCATCGGTCAGCAGCCCGCCCTGATCGAAACCGACGTAGCCCGGAGGCGCGCCGATTAAGCGGCTGACGGTATGACGTTCCATATATTCGGACATATCAAAACGCAGCAGCTCAATACCCAGCGACTTCGCCAGCTGCACGGTGACCTCGGTTTTACCCACCCCGGTAGGTCCGGCGAACAGGAAAGAACCCACAGGTTTGTGCTCATGGCCAAGCCCGGCGCGCGCCATCTTGATCGCTTCGGTTAAGGCCTCAATCGCCTTATCCTGGCCAAAGACCAGCATTTTCAGGCGATCGCCGAGGTTTTTCAGCGTATCGCGATCGCTGCGGGAAACGCTCTTCTCAGGAATGCGCGCAATCCGCGCCACCACGGACTCAATATCCGCCACGTTAACCGTTTTCTTACGTTTGCTCACCGGCATCAAGCGCGCACGCGCTCCGGCTTCGTCAATCACGTCAATCGCCTTATCCGGCAGATGACGATCGTTAATGTATTTCACCGCCAGTTCCACCGCCGCACGTACCGCCTTCGCGGTGTAACGGACATCGTGGTGCGCTTCATACTTCGGCTTCAGGCCGTTAATAATCTGCACCGTCTCTTCCACGGAAGGTTCGGTGATATCAATTTTCTGGAAACGACGCGCCAGGGCACGATCTTTTTCAAAGATGTTGCTGAATTCCTGGTAGGTTGTCGAACCAATTACCCGGATCTTACCGCTGGAAAGCAGCGGTTTAATCAGGTTAGCGGCATCGACCTGCCCGCCGGAAGCCGCGCCCGCACCGATGATGGTGTGGATTTCATCAATGAACAGAATACTGTTGGTGTCCTGCTCCAGCTGCTTGAGCAGCGCTTTGAAGCGTTTTTCAAAATCGCCGCGGTATTTGGTGCCTGCCAGCAGCGAGCCGATATCCAGCGAATAGATAGTGCAATCTGCCATCACTTCCGGCACATCGCCCTGCACGATACGCCAGGCAAGACCTTCAGCAATAGCGGTTTTACCGACGCCGGATTCCCCTACCAGCAGCGGGTTGTTCTTGCGACGGCGGCACAGAACCTGAATAGCGCGTTCCAGCTCTTTCTCGCGGCCGATCAGCGGATCGATACCGCCTACGCGGGCAAGCTGGTTGAGGTTGGTGGTGAAGTTTTCCATACGATCCTCCCCGCCTGCTTGCTCTTCGCTGCTGCCTGGCTGGCTTCCGCTGTTATCGGAAGACTGGCTCGGCTCGTCTTTACGCGTACCATGAGAGATGAAATTCACCACATCAAGTCGGCTGACTTCATGTTTACGCAGCAGATAGGCCGCCTGAGACTCCTGCTCGCTAAAAATCGCGACCAGAACGTTGGCGCCGGTCACTTCGCTGCGGCCGGAAGACTGGACGTGGAAAACGGCACGCTGCAGTACGCGCTGGAAGCTCAGCGTCGGCTGAGTATCGCGCTCTTCTTCCGTTGCAGGCAGTACGGGTGTGGTCTGTTCGATGAAGGCTTCAAGCTCCTGACGCAGCGCGACCAGGTCCACTGAACACGCTTCAAGCGCTTCGCGGGCCGAAGGGTTGCTAAGCAGCGCCAGCAACAAGTGCTCGACGGTCATGAACTCATGACGGTGCTCGCGCGCTCTGGCGAAAGCCATGTTTAAACTGAGTTCCAGTTCTTGATTGAGCATAGGCACCTCCCCCAAGTTTATTGCCTGCATTCAGGCTTTTTCTAGCGTACACAACAACGGATGTTCGTTCTCCCTCGCGTACTGGTTCACCATCGATACTTTGGTTTCCGCGACTTCGGCGGTAAAGACCCCGCAAATCGCTTTACCTTGATAGTGAACCGTCAGCATCAGTTGCGTTGCACGTTCAACATCATAAGAAAAGAATTTTTGTAACACGTCAATAACAAACTCCATTGGAGTGTAGTCATCATTGACTAATATCACTTTATACATAGATGGCGGTTTAAGCGCATCCTTAACTTCGTCCTCTACTAGCTGATCGAAGTCCAACCAGTCTCTCTTACTCATCGTCAGTGTTCATCATCGGTTGCTGTTGCCAACAGGCGGTGGCCTGTCGATGACCAGAGGCTATGCACATCACAAATCTACAATAGATCATAGATAATTATCATCTATTACTTCCATCCGCGATGTCTGTCACATTCCCCGGCAATAGCGTTAACTGCTTCAAATTTTGACGCATTTTTCACCGTCCCCCAGCGTCAATCGCTTGACGCATTTCCTGATTTCTCTAAATTGTAGTGGCGAGAGTTGGCGAGCAAATGAACAACTCGTCACTCCACTACCGGTTCATTCCATCTTACTTATAAGATTTACGAAGGATGTCGAAGTATGGAAATGGGTACTGTTAAGTGGTTCAACAATGCCAAAGGGTTCGGTTTTATCTGCCCTGAGGGCGGCGGCGAAGACATTTTCGCCCATTACTCGACCATCCAGATGGATGGTTACAGAACGCTAAAAGCCGGACAAGCGGTTCGGTTTGATGTTCACCAGGGGCCAAAAGGTAACCACGCCAGCGTGATTGTCCCTGTTGAAGCTGAAGAAACAGAAACAGCCGCATAACTCTTTTGCTTCATTGTGTACATCCCGCCAGCAAAATGCCAGTCCTTCTGACTGGCATTTTTTTATCGCTACTCGCGCGCCAGGGCGTCTACCGGGTCCAGACGCGCCGCGTTGCGCGCCGGTAGCCAGCCAAACAGCACCCCGGTCAGCGTGGAGCATAAAAACGCGGTCAATAGCGCCAGCGGTGAAAAACCGATCTCCCAGCCGGGTAAAAACAGCTGTAGAACAAAGGCGATCAGCAGCGAAAGCGTGACGCCCAGCGCCCCGCCGACCAGGCAAACCAGCACCGCCTCGATCAAAAACTGCTGTAACACATCGCTGGCCCGCGCCCCGACCGCCATACGGATACCGATCTCCCGCGTGCGCTCGGTGACTGAGACCAGCATAATGTTCATTACGCCAATTCCGCCGACCACCAGCGCAATCACCGCCACCAGCGTCAGAAACAGCTGTAATGTATGTGTGGTCCGCTCCGCCGTTTTCAAGACGCTGTCCATATTCCAGGTAAAAACATCTTTCTTGCCGTGACGCAGTTCCAGCAGGCGCAGCAGCTGCTGCTCAGCAATCGAGCTGTCATAACCTTCGTTCACCCGCACGGTAATGGAGTTCAGCCACGACTGTCCCATCACCCGCCCGGCCATCGTGGTATAGGGTAACCAGACGCGCAGAATTTTGCTGCTGCCGAACATCGACTGTTTTTCATCCGCGACGCCGATCACCGTTGCTGGCATATTGCCGACCAGAATGATCTCACCCACCACTTTCGCTTTGTGCGGAAACAGCTGTCGACGCGCGTTGCTGTCGAGCACCACCACCTGCGCGCGGCTATTTAGCTGGAGCTCGTTAAAGGTATTTCCTTCGCTAAAAGTCATGCCGTAGACGTTAAAATACTGCGCCCCCACGCCCTCGGCGCTGGCGGCAACGTCAATATTATCCGCCCGCAGACGCAGGCTTTTTGATACCGCCGGGGTCGCCGAGCTGACCCAGGGCTGTTTCTGAATAGCCAACAGATCATCGTACTTGAGAGACTGCTGATAGCGGGGATCGTCATCGCCGAAATCCTTGCCGGGATAAACATCAATGGTATTGGTACCGATAGCGCGAATATCGGCGAGCACCATCTGCTTCGCGGCATCGCCCACCACTACAATCGACACCACCGAGGCAATGCCGATAATAATCCCGAGCATCGTCAGCAGCGTGCGCATTTTATTCGCCGCCATCGCGCGCCAGGCCATGACCAGCGCTTCGCGAAAGCCGCTGCTGAACTGACGCCACGCCGATGGCTCAGCCGCCCCGCGCTGGTGCAGCACGCCGCCGTGGGCGGAACCCAGCGCGGGCGGATTACGCACGATTTCACCATCGTGTATTTCAATGACCCGTTCCGCCTGGGCCGCCACCTGCGGGTCGTGGGTGACAATAATCACCGTATGCCCCTGCGCTTTTAGCTGGTGAAGGATCCCCATGACCTCTTCGCCGGAGCGGCTGTCCAGCGCGCCGGTTGGCTCATCCGCCAGAATCACTTCCCCGCCGTTCATCAGGGCGCGGGCGATACTCACCCGCTGCTGCTGGCCCCCGGAGAGCTGCGAAGGCTGATATTCAGCCCTGTCGCCCAGCCCCAGCCGAATCAGCAGCTCATGGGCCCGAGCCAGGCGCGCTTTACGCTCCGCGCCGGCATAAACCGCCGGAACTTCGACGTTCTGCGCCGCGGTCAGATGCGATAGCAGATGATAGCGCTGGAAAATAAAACCGAAATGTTCCCGCCGCAGGCGTGCCAGTTCATCGCCGTTAAGACGGGCCACGTCCGTACCCGCGACCCGATAGGTGCCGCTGGTGGGTTTGTCCAGACAGCCCAGAATATTCATCAGCGTGGATTTACCGGAGCCGGACGCCCCGACGATAGCCACCATTTCTCCGGCGGCGATGCTCAACGTAATGCCTTTCAGCACCTCAACGTTGCCCTCGCCAGAAGGATAGCTGCGGCGAATATCACGCAGTTCCAGTAACGCCGTCATTTCGCCGCTCCGGCCGCACCTTCGCCGATAATCACTTCATCCCCCTCTTCCAGCCCTTTCACCACCGCCACATCGGTGTCGTTACGCGCGCCGATAACGATTTCGCGCTCTTTAACTTCACCGGTACGCAGCAGACGCACGTGATAGCGGTTATCGCCGATGGCGTCACCCAGCGCGCTCAGCGGGAGGGTGATGACGTTTTTTACTTCAGAAAGCTGGATATGCACCTGAGCGGTCATCTCCAGACGCAGGATCCCCTGCGGGTTCGGCACTTCAAAACGGGCGTAGTAGAAAATCGCGTCATTGACCTTTTCGGGTGTCGGCAGGATATCCTTCAATGTTCCTTCATAGCGCGTCAGCGGATCGCCCAGCACGGTAAACCAGGCTTTTTGCCCCGGCTTCAGATGAATCACGTCCGCTTCCGAGACCTGCGCCTTCACCAGCATGGTGCTGAGATCGGCCAGGGTTAAAATATTCGGCGCCTGCTGGGCGGCGATCACCGTCTGCCCCTGCAGGGTAGTGATTTGCGTCACTTCCCCGGACATCGGCGCCAGAATTTTGGTGTAGTCGAGGTTGGTTTTGGCCGTATCCAGGGTAGCCTGATTACGTTTGACCTGCGCTTCAATCGTACCGATTTGCGCTTCTTTGACCGCTAAGTCGGTCGCGGCGGTATCGAGGTCCTGGCGAGAGACCAACTGGCGCTGCGCCAGCTGCTGCTGGCGGGCCAACGTCGTCGCGGACAGTTTACGTTCCGCACGCGCCTGGTTGAGCTGCGCCCGCAGCTCCATCAGCGTCGCTTCAACTTCTTTAATCTGGTTTTCCGCCTGCTCGGGATCGATAACCCCCAGCAGCTGATCTTTTTTCACTTTGTCGCCAATCTCAACGCGCAGCGTTTTTAGCTGTCCGCTCACCTGCGCCCCGACGTCAACTTTTTTTAACGCATCCAGCTTACCGGTCGCCAGCACGCTCTGCTGCAGGTCTCCTTTGCGTACCACCAGCGTCTGATACTGCGGCAGCGGCGCATTCAGAATTCGCCATCCCCAGACGGCGAGGGCCAGTACGACAATCGCCAGCAGCCACCATACTTTCCTGCGCTTTCCATTTAATTTCATAAAAATTCCTGATGTTTTAACCCGCAGAACCCGCGACAATTCTATCTAAATGCGGTAATAGAATAACGCGCATTTTTAGCTGCGCTTAATTTTTGTTTAACCGAAGTTGAAGGTCGTGCGGATAAAGGCGTGCCGGGAGAGTTCCCGGCAGAGAGATAAACGGCGGTCGGCGCTAATCCGCCCGCCCGCGCGCCAGCCATAGCACGCGGGAGAACATTTTTTTCAACAGCGCAGGAATGGCGTCAACCCCGCGACGCCCGGCCTCCATCGCCACTTCAATCGCCAGGTCCGGTTTTGACGAACGGTGGATCGCTTTGGTGATCACCCGCCGCATATTCATGGGAATATTTATCGGCAGCTGGGCCACCCGATGATAAACATCGTCGAAGCCCTGGCGATACATAAAATGCTCCATATCCATCGCCGGTAGCGCGGTGAGATGGTCGCGCTCAAGCATTTTGTCGTCATTCAATAGCCCGCGAACGGTGGCGGCATATTTCTTCCCGGCCTCATCGCCGTCCACCAGCACGTGCCATTCAATCCCCATTCGCCGGGCGAATTTGATAAGCGGTTTTAATCCCGACTGGGCAAACTCAATCACCTTCACCCCTTCCGCATCAAAGTGGTGGCCGCACTGGCGCGCCAGCTCGTTGATAACCCAGGTTTCGGTCTCCCCTTCGACCAGTAGCCAGCAGCGGGCAAACAGCGATGAAGCGCGGTTAAAGCGAATATGAAAAGCGATGCGCCGGCTGTCTTCGGCATTCATCCCGCCGGGCCCCAGCCGCCAGGCGGATACCCGTGATGATTCACGCACCAGCCGGCAGACGTGCTCGACGGGCGTTAATGACAGCAGTTCGCCGGAGTTCGTCGTCGTCACCCGCTGTAGCGGCAGTAAATTAAGTAAATGCCAGGCTACGGACAGCATAATCGGATGCAGCCGGGTTTCCGGATCCTCAATCAACAAGAGCGGCCGCGCATCGCGATCGAGTCTCACCGTGCCTTTCGCCTGCAGCAGCGTAGAAAACAGTCCCAATAAAATCACCCGATGGCTGCGCCCGCCGGGCTTGTCGATCATCCTGTTAATGATGTCCAGGTAGCGCCAACTGCGCTGTTCATCATGTGAATGACGGCGCATCAGGCGATGACGCGACTGCGCGCTGCTCTGCTCGGCAAAATAGTGCTCCAGCAATTGCACCATGGCCGACAGTCCCTGGCGGATCTGCCCATCGGTTAAATTTTGCGGATGATGCACCAGTTCACGAGAGAGGAAATCAAGCTGGCGTGCGGTAATCTCGATCTGCGGCGAATGCGGAACGGTGCCGTTGTGGATCCGTCGCATAAAGCGGGCGTCGCGCAGCCGCAGAACCGGCATCAGCCGCACCAGGTGACGGGCGAGTTCATCAATATCGTCAAGCTCCAGCGCTTCCCCTTCACCGTTAATAAAACTACGCAGGGTCATTACGCTGTCGTCATCGGCAAGCTCCCCCTCGAGGCGATAGAAAACGCGCTGATAGCCGTCGTCGCAGGGCACCCAGCAGTTACTGAGAGGGCGATAGCGTCGCACTCGATGGCGGCCGGGTTCATTCTCACGGAAGGTCAAAATGATATGCAGATGATGCTCGCGTCCCTGAATATCGCCGGGCGGAAACCAAAAATCTTCCCGAACAAAATGATAAAGGTCAAACTCCGGGGACAGGAGTAGCGTCAGGGCATCCAGCAGGCTGGATTTACCCCAGGCATTTTCGCCAATCAGCACGTTATTTTGCTCAAGCATCAACGATAAACGGTTAATGCCGCGAAAACCGACTATTTCGACGCGCTCAAGATGCATATGCCCTCCGCTCGGTGGCGACTATCTCCTTCAGTTATCAGCAGTATAGCGAGGTGAGCATCAACATGACACTCCGGGCGTATTATGAATCGCTATAGGGTGAAGAGGCGGAATGTGATGCGCGGTATTTCACTTAATTGAGAAACGCATTCATCATCAAAAGTCGTTTTTTTAATCATTTTTGTTCTACACTTTTAAAAATTCCCATGAAAAAAGGAATCCCAGCACATTGTTCTAAATCAAATTACATCAATTTATTTAACTGGTCCCGGAGTAGCGATCGTCCATAGAATAGCGTCGCTTTATTCTAGTCGTCATTCTTTGTGTCGAAAATAAAGGCCGGCACGAAAACTCGTGCGCGTTTACGTTTTTATTGAGGTGGTTATGTTTAGAAAATTAGCAGCAGAATGCTTTGGTACATTCTGGCTGATATTCGGTGGTTGCGGCAGCGCCGTTCTGGCTGCAGCGTTCCCGGAACTGGGAATTGGTTTTGCCGGCGTCGCGCTGGCTTTCGGTTTAACCGTATTAACCATGGCCTATGCCGTTGGTCATATTTCCGGCGGGCATTTTAACCCAGCGGTGACTTTAGGTTTATGGGCCGGCGGTCGTTTCCCGGCCAAAGAGGTAATTGGTTATATTATCGCCCAGGTTGTCGGCGGTATTATCGCCGCCGCTATTCTGTATGTTGTCGCCAGCGGTAAAGCGGGCTTCGACGCCGCCGCTAGCGGGTTCGCTTCGAACGGTTATGGCGAACACTCTCCGGGCGGCTTCTCCATGCTTTCCGCCATTGTGATTGAGATTGTCCTGACCTGCGGCTTCCTGCTGGTTATTCACGGCGCCACGGATAAAAACGCCCCTGCCGGCTTCGCCCCTATCGCCATTGGTCTGGCGCTGACGCTTATTCACCTAATCAGCATTCCGGTCACCAACACGTCGGTAAACCCGGCGCGTAGCACCGCGGTAGCGATTTTCCAGGGCGGCTGGGCGCTGCAGCAGCTGTGGCTATTCTGGGTAATGCCGATTATCGGCGGCATTCTCGGCGGCGTGCTCTACCGCACCCTGCTGGAAAAACGCAGCTAAGCTCCCACGATTCTCTTGAGGCCCGGTACTACCGGGCCTTTCTTTTTTCCGACTACTTTACTCAGTCCGGCGATTTGGGTAGTGTCAGTGACGCTATTTTCACTCTGCAAGGATCGTGTCGTTCATGTTTTCGGGACTATTAATCATTCTGCTGCCGTTGGTCATAGGCTATCTTATTCCTCTTCATCGGCCATCAGCCCTTAAACTCATTACGCGATTTCTGAGCTGGATCGTCTACGTTATTCTCTTCTTTATGGGTATTAGCCTGGCCTTCCTGGATAATCTGGCCAGCAATCTTCTGGCGATCCTTCATTATGCGGCGGTCAGCGTCGTTATTATTATGCTGTGCAATATTGCCGCCCTGATGTGGCTTGAACAGAAAATGCCCTGGCAAAATCATCATCGTCAGGAAAAATTACCCTCGCGTCTGGCAATGGCGCTGGAATCCCTTCAGCTATGCGGCGTGGTGCTTATTGGCTTCCTGATTGGTCTGAGCGGTCTCTCTTTTTTACAACACGCCACCGAGGCCAGCGAATATACGCTGATTTTCCTTTTGTTCCTCATCGGTATTCAGCTGCGTAATAATGGCATGACGCTGCGGCAAATCGTTCTTAATCGTCGCGGCATGATTGTCGCGGTGGTGGTGATGGTCAGTTCATTGCTGGGCGGCGTCATCAATGCCTTTATTCTCGACCTGCCGCTAAAAACCGGGCTGGCCATGGCCTCCGGTTTTGGCTGGTATTCGCTCTCCGGGATCCTGCTGACCGAATCCTATGGCCCGGTGATTGGCAGCGCGGCATTCTTTAACGATCTTGCCCGTGAACTGCTGGCGATTATGCTTATCCCCGGGCTGGTGCGCCGCAGCCGTTCAACGGCGTTAGGCCTTTGCGGCGCGACATCAATGGACTTTACGCTGCCGGTACTACAACGCTCAGGCGGGGTGGAGATCGTCCCGGCGGCCATCGTGCATGGCTTCATTCTGAGCCTGCTGGTGCCCATCTTGATGGCTTTTTTCTCCGCTTAATACCTCTCTGGCGGTAGTTCCCTGCCGCCAATTTTGCGCTAAATCAATCTCCCTGTAAGTTGTACGAGAAATACCTTTTATCTTCACGCGCTCGGGCATAACCTTAAACATGTATATTAAATATAACTTTAAAAAAGGTGTGACCATGTTTTGTGTGCAATGTGAACAAACCATCCGTACCCCGGCAGGGAACGGCTGCTCTTACGCGCAGGGTATGTGCGGGAAAACGGCCGAAACGTCCGATCTGCAGGATCTGTTGATTGCTTCTCTGCAGGGCCTCTCCGCATGGGCGCTTAAAGCCCGCGAATACGGCATCATCGACCATGACATCGATAGCTTCGCGCCGCGCGCTTTTTTTTCCACGCTGACCAACGTTAACTTCGACTCCCCGCGTATCGTTGGCTACGCCCGCGAGGCCATCACCCTGCGCGAAGCGCTGAAAGCCCGGAGCCTGAATATCGACGCTCATGCGACGGTTGATAACCCGATGGCCGATCTGCATTTAGTGAGTGACGATCTCGGCGACCTGCAGCGTCAGGCGGCGGAATTCACCCCGAACAAAGACAAAGCGGCCATCGGCGAGAATATTCTCGGCCTGCGCCTGCTGTGCCTGTACGGTCTGAAAGGCGCGGCGGCCTACATGGAACACGCCCACGTTCTCGGTCAGTACGACAACGCCATCTACGCCCAGTACCACAAAATCATGGCGTGGCTCGGTACCTGGCCTGCCGATATGAACGCGCTGCTGGAATGTTCGATGGAAATCGGCCAGATGAACTTTAAAGTCATGAGCATTCTGGACGCCGGCGAGACCAGCAAATATGGCCATCCCACCCCGACGCAGGTCAACGTCAAAGCGACCGAAGGCAAATGTATCCTGATTTCTGGCCATGACCTGAAAGATCTGTACAACCTGCTGGAGCAGACCGAAGGCACCGGCGTTAACGTCTACACCCACGGTGAAATGCTGCCGGCGCACGGTTACCCGGAGCTGCGTAAATTCAAACATTTGATCGGTAACTACGGCAGCGGCTGGCAAAACCAGCAGGTCGAGTTTGCCCGCTTCCCTGGCCCGATTGTCATGACCTCAAACTGCATCATCGACCCAACCGTCGGCGCCTATGACGATCGTATCTGGACCCGCAGCATCGTCGGCTGGCCGGGCGTGAATCATCTGGAAGGCGAAGATTTCGCCCCGGTTATCGCTCAGGCGCAGCAGATGGCGGGCTTCCCGTACAGCGAGATCCCGCACCTGATCACCGTTGGTTTCGGTCGTCAGACCCTGCTGGACGCGGCGGATACGCTGATCGACCTGGTGAGCCGTGAAAAGCTGCGCCATATCTTCCTGGTGGGCGGCTGCGACGGGGCGCGCGGCGAACGTAACTACTTCACCGATTTCGCCACCAGCGTACCGGACGACTGCCTGATCCTGACCCTGGCCTGCGGTAAATACCGTTTCAACAAACTCGAATTCGGCGATATCGAAGGTCTACCGCGTCTGGTCGATGCGGGCCAGTGTAACGACGCTTACTCCGCCATCATCCTGGCGGTCACCCTGGCGGAAAAACTGGGTTGTGGCGTGAACGACCTGCCGCTGTCTCTGGTGCTTTCATGGTTTGAACAGAAAGCGATTGTTATTCTGCTGACCCTGCTCTCGCTGGGCGTGAAAAACATCGTCACCGGCCCGACGGCGCCGGGCTTCTTCACGCCGGATCTGCTGGCCGTGCTTAATGAGAAATTCGGTCTGCGTTCGGTGACCACCGTAGAAGAAGACATGAAGCAACTGCTGAGCGCGTAAGGAGTAAAAGTATGACTTTGCCAACCCATCAGTGCCCGTGGCGGATGCAGGTTCACCACATCCATCAGGAAACGCCGGATGTGTGGACAATTTCGTTGCTCTGCCACGACTATTATCCGTATCGTGCCGGGCAGTACGCGCTGGTCAGCGTACGCAATTCGCCGGAGACGCTGCGTGCCTACAGCCTCTCCTCGACGCCGGGCGTTAGCGAATATCTTACGCTGACCGTACGCCGTATTGACGAGGGCGCGGGTTCGCAGTGGCTCACCCGCGACGTGAAGCGCGGCGACTATATCTGGCTGTCCGACGCGATGGGTGATTTCACCAGTGACGATAAAGCGGACGATAAATTCCTGATGCTGGCCGCAGGATGCGGCGTCACGCCAATCATGTCAATGCGCCGCTGGCTGGCGAAATATCGCCCGCAGGCTGATGTTCAGGTGATTTTTAACGTGCGTTCTCCCCAGGATGTCATTTTCGCTGAGGAATGGCGTCAGTATCCGGTGACGCTGGTGGCGGAAAATCACGCCGCCCACGGTTTCGTGGCAGGACGTTTAACGACCGAACTGCTGCAAAGCGTGCCGGATCTGGCATCGCGTACCGTCATGACCTGCGGCCCGGCGCCGTATATGGAGTGGGTTGAGCAGGAAGTGAAAGCGCTGGGCGCGACGCGCTTCTTCAAAGAGCAGTTCTTTACACCGGTAGCCGACGCCGCTACCAGCGGCCTGAAGTTCACCAAACTGCAGCCGGCGAAAGCGTTCTATGCGCCGGTCGGCGCCACGCTGCTCGAAGCGCTGGAAAGTAACAAAGTGCCGGTTACCGTCGCCTGTCGCGCAGGCGTCTGCGGCTGCTGCAAAACGAAAGTGGTTTCCGGCGAGTATACCGTCAGCAGTACCATGACGTTAACCGATGCGGAAATCGCAGAAGGCTACGTGCTGGCCTGCTCCTGCCATCCGCGGGGCGATCTGGTACTGGCTTAACCAGCAACTGCCGGATGGCGCAGCGCCATCCGGCTATCTTTACCGCCAGGCCGAATTGCCGGCGATGGCATAGCGCCCTGCCCCCAAAAAAGCGACCGCCAGCGCACCCACGAAAAAATAGACCAGGCTCTCAATCGCCCACGCGCCGACCGCATCCAGCGCGAAGGTTTTGCCCGTCCCGACCATCAGCCAGGCGACGACCATCGTAAACGCCAGCACCAGCGCCGCCGGACGGGTAAGAATTCCCAGGATCAGCAGGCAAGGCGCAACCACCTCACCCACTAATACCCCATAAGCGATAAAACCCGGCAATCCTTTTGCTACCAGCATATTGCTGATTCCCCCTACGCCATCAAATAGCTTGTGCAATCCGTGAAACAGCATCAGTCCGCCAACGGCAAGTCGTAACAAGAGTTTGCCGAAATCGTCATGAGACAGCAGTTTATTAACAGCATTTAACAGCGATTTAACCATTTGAAATGATTCCTGTTTACCACTTTATGTGAACACAGATTATGCGGAGTTTTTGCTGAAAAAAACCAGCGAAAATGAGGGGTTAAAGCGAGCGTAACTGGCAGTATCATCTAAGCTTGTAAGCGTTATCACAAAAAGGAGATGGAGAACCATGAAACAGACCGTGGCGGCATACATTGCCAAAACTCTTGAACAGGCTGGCGTTAAACGTATTTGGGGCGTAACCGGGGATTCTCTTAACGGCTTAAGCGACAGCCTGAACCGCATGGGGACCATCGATTGGATGCCCACGCGCCACGAAGAAGTGGCCGCCTTCGCCGCCGGAGCGGAGGCCCAGCTTACCGGCGAACTGGCGGTATGCGCCGGTTCCTGCGGGCCGGGCAACCTGCACCTGATTAACGGCCTTTTCGACTGTCACCGCAACCATGTTCCGGTGCTGGCTATCGCCGCCCATATTCCTTCCAGTGAAATCGGCAGCGGCTATTTTCAGGAGACGCACCCTCAGGAGCTGTTCCGCGAATGCAGCCACTACTGCGAACTGGTCTCATCCCCGGAACAAATTCCGCAGGTGCTGGCCATCGCCATGCGCAAAGCAGTAATTAACCGCGGCGTCTCGGTCGTGGTGCTCCCCGGCGACGTTGCGCTAAAACCCGCGCCGGAAAGCGCCAGCAGCCACTGGTACCACGCGCCGCTGCCGCAGGTGACGCCGGCGGAAGAAGAGCTGAAGAAGCTGGCCCAGCTGCTGCGCTATTCCAGCAACATCGCCCTGATGTGCGGCAGCGGCTGCGCCGGAGCGCATAAAGAGCTGGTGGCGTTCGCCGCGAAGCTCAAAGCGCCTATCGTTCATGCGCTGCGCGGCAAAGAGCACGTTGAATACGACAACCCTTATGATGTGGGGATGACCGGGCTGATTGGCTTCTCCTCCGGCTTCCACACCATGATGAACGCCGACACCCTGGTACTGCTCGGCACCCAGTTCCCCTATCGCGCCTTCTACCCGACGGACGCGAAAATTATTCAGATCGATATCAACCCCGGCAGTATCGGCGCCCACAGTAAAGTGGACATGGCGCTGGTCGGCGATATCAAATCCACCCTCAGCGCGCTGCTGCCGCTTCTCGAAGAGAAAACCGACCGCAAATTCCTCGATAAAGCGCTGGAACACTATCGCGACGCGCGTAAGGGGCTCGACGATCTGGCCAAGCCCAGCGACAAAACGCTTCATCCGCAGTATCTGGCGCAGCGCATCAGCCACTTTGCCGACGAGGACGCCATTTTTACCTGTGACGTGGGTACGCCGACCGTCTGGGCCGCGCGCTATCTGCAGATGAACGGCAAGCGCCGCCTGCTCGGCTCCTTCAACCATGGGTCAATGGCTAACGCCATGCCGCAGGCCATCGGCGCAAAAGCCACGGCTCCCGACCGCCAGGTCGTGGCAATGTGCGGCGACGGCGGCTTTAGCATGCTAATGGGGGATTTCCTCTCGCTGGCGCAAATGAAGCTGCCGGTGAAAATCGTTATCTTCAATAACAGCGTACTGGGTTTCGTGGCGATGGAGATGAAGGCCGGGGGCTATCTGACAGACGGCACCGAGCTGCACGCCACCAACTTTGCCCGCATCGCCGAAGCGTGTGGTATCAAGGGCATACGCGTTGAGCGCGCGTCAGAGGTTGATGAAGCGCTGCAAACCGCTTTCGCTACCGATGGCCCGGTACTGGTGGATGTGGTCGTCGCCAGTGAAGAGCTGGCGATGCCGCCGCAAATCAAACTGGAGCAGGCCAAAGGTTTCAGCCTTTATATGCTGCGCGCGATTATCAGCGGCCGCGGCGACGAGGTTATTGAACTGGCGAAAACTAACTGGCTAAGGTAAAAATATCCTTTTCAATTCATACACAAAATCCTTCGTGTTGCCTCAAGGCGGCGAGCCCGAACATCCCCGGGAGCATAGATAACTATGTGACCGGGCTTTGAGGGTGTAGCCAACGCAGAAGCAGCGCGAAGAATGAAGTGTATAAGGATATGACATGATAGATTTACGCAGTGATACCGTCACCCGCCCGGGCCGCGCCATGCTGGAAGCTATGATGGCCGCCCCGGTCGGGGATGACGTCTATGGCGACGACCCGACCGTTAACGAACTCCAGCGCTTTGCTGCCGAGCTGGCGGGCAAAGAAGCCGCGATCTTCTTGCCCACCGGCACCCAGGCCAACCTGGTCGCCCTGCTCAGCCACTGCCAGCGCGGCGAAGAGTATATCGTCGGCCAGGGCGCGCATAACTATCTCTATGAAGCCGGCGGCGCGGCGGTACTCGGCAGCATCCAACCGCAGCCCATCGACGCCGCAGCGGACGGCACCCTGCCGCTGGACAAAGTCGCGGCCAAAATCAAACCGGACGATATTCATTTCGCGCCCACCCGCCTGCTGTCGCTGGAAAATACCCATAACGGCAAAGTGCTGCCGCGTGAATATCTGAAAGAAGCCTGGGAATTCACGCGCCAGCGCGGCCTCGGACTGCACGTGGACGGCGCGCGTATTTTTAACGCCGTCGTGGACTACGGCTGCGAGCTGCGCGATATCACCCGCTACTGCGATTCTTTCACCATCTGCCTGTCCAAAGGCCTTGGCGCGCCGGTAGGCTCGCTGCTGGTAGGGAGCGAAGAGTATATTCGCCGCGCGATCCGCTGGCGGAAAATGGTCGGCGGCGGAATGCGTCAGGCGGGGATTCTGGCGGCGGCTGGCCTGTATGCTTTGCAGAACAACGTCGCGCGCTTAAAAGAGGATCATGACAACGCCGCGTGGATGGCGGAGCAGCTGCGCGCCGTCGGCGCTGACGTGATGCGCCACGATACCAATATGCTGTTTGTTCGCGTTGGTGAAGCGCGCGCCACCGCGCTGGGCGAGTATCTGCGCGAACGCGGGGTGCTGATCAACGCCTCACCCATCGTGCGCCTGGTGACGCATATTGACGTTAACCGCCGGCAGCTCGCCGAGGTAGTGAGCCACTGGCAGGCATTTTTAAACCGTTAAGGAGTCCGGTGTGTCGCAGCGAATTCTGGTGCTTGGCGCCAGCGGTTATATCGGCCAGCATCTGGTGAAAAGACTCAGCGAGCAGGGCTTCACCGTGCTGGCGGCGGCACGCCACATCGACAGGCTTAAAAAACAGCATCTCCCCGGCGTCGAGTGCTATTCGCTCGATTTAAACCAGCCGGAAGCGCTACCCGACCTGCTGGCGCAGGCTGATACCGTTTACTATCTGGTGCACGGGATGGGCGAAGGCGGCGACTTTATCCGCCACGAGCGGCAGGTCGCGCTCAACGTTCGCGACGCGCTGCGCGAGACGCCGGTGAACGAAGTCATCTTTCTCAGTTCCTTACAGGTGGCGGAGCAGGAGCAATCCGATCATCTACGCGCCCGCCAGATCACCGGCGATCTGCTGCGCGAATCGGGCGTCCCGGTAGCGGAAGTTCGCGCCGGCATTATCGTCGGCGCCGGTTCCGCCGCCTTCGAAGTGATGCGCGATATGGTTTACAACCTGCCGGTGCTGACGCCGCCGCGCTGGGTACGCTCGCGCACTACGCCGATTGCGCTGGAAAATTTGCTCTACTATCTGCTGCGGTTGCTTGACCATCCGTCCCGCGAGCATCGGGTGTTTGAAGCCGCCGGGCCGGAAACGTTAAGCTATCAGCAGCAGTTTATCCGCTTTATGGCGGTCAGCGGCAAACGACGCCCGCTGATTCCTGTTCCTTTCCCTACCCGCTGGATTTCAGTGTGGTTTCTCAATGTGATTACCTCGGTGCCGCCAACCACGGCCAAAGCCCTGATTCAGGGGCTAAAGCACGATCTGATCGCCGACGATCGCGCCCTGCGGGCCTTAATTCCTCAACCGCTTATCGCGTTTGATGAGGCGGTGCGCCGCACGCTTAAAGAAGAGGAGCAGCTGGTGAACTCCAGCGACTGGGGCTACGATGCGCAGGCCTTCGCCCGCTGGCGGCCCGAATACGGCTACTATCCGAAACAGGCGGGCTGTACCGTTAATACTTCCGCCAGCTCCGGCGCGCTGTGGGAGGTGATCAACCAAATCGGCGGCAAAGAGGGCTATTTCTTCGGTAACGTGCTGTGGAAAACGCGCGGGGCGATGGACCTGCTGGTCGGCCATCGGCTGGCAAAGGAGCGTCCGGAAAGAGCGTATCTGCAAACCGGCGACGCGGTGGACAGCTGGAAGGTCATTATCGTCGAGCCGGAAAAGCAGCTGACGCTGTTATTCGGCATGAAAGCGCCCGGCCTTGGCCGCCTGAGCTTTACCCTGCGCGATAAAGGCGATCATCGCGAGCTGGACGTGCGCGCCTGGTGGCACCCGCACGGTATGCCGGGGCTCTTCTACTGGCTACTGATGATCCCGGCGCATCTGTTTATTTTTCGCGGTATGGCGCGACGCATCGCCCACCTGGCGGAGCAAATCACCATCAAATAGAGTATACGTATAGAATTCTTTCATGATTCTCATTGCATCGTAGTCAGAATCACGGAAAAATGCGCACGAAATTCTTTTATTTAACAGTGGATCGATATGAAGGTACTGGTTACCGGTGCGACCAGCGGATTGGGCCGCAACGCGGTGGAATATCTGCGTAACAGGGGCATTAGCGTCAGAGCGACCGGGCGCAACGAAGCGATGGGCAAGCTTCTGAGCAAAATGGGCGCAGAGTTCGTCCCTGCGGACTTAACCGAGCTGGTCTCTTCGCAGGCCAAAGTGATGCTCGCCGGTATCGATACCCTGTGGCACTGTTCCAGCTTTACCTCGCCGTGGGGCACCCAGCAGGCCTTCGATTTAGCTAACGTCCGCGCGACTCGCCGTCTCGGCGAGTGGTCGGTAGCCTGGGGCGTGCGCAACTTCGTGCACATCTCTTCGCCGTCGCTCTATTTTGATTATCACCATCATCGCGATGTTAAGGAAGATTTTCGCCCGCAGCGTTTCGCCAACGAATTCGCCCGCAGCAAAGCGGCAAGCGAAGATGTGATCCATCTTCTGGCGCAGGCCAACCCGAATACCCGCTTTACGATCCTGCGCCCGCAGAGCCTGTTTGGCCCGCATGATAAAGTGTTTATCCCGCGGCTGGCGCAAATGATGCAGCACTACGGTAGCGTTCTGTTGCCGCGCGGCGGCAGCGCGCTGGTGGATATGACCTACTATGAAAACGCGGTACACGCGATGTGGCTCGCCAGCCAGCCCCAGTGCGACCTCTTGCCCTCGGCCCGGGCGTACAACATCACTAACGGCGAACCGCAAACCCTGCACAGCATCGTACAGAAACTCATCGATGAGCTGGGAATAAAGTGCCGCATCCGTTCGGTCCCTTACCCGATGCTGGATATTATTGCCCGCAGCATGGAGCGCTTTGGCAATAAGTCAGCTAAAGAGCCCGCCTTTACCCACTACGGCGTCTCTAAGCTGAACTTTGATTTCACCCTTGATATCTCCCGCGCCCAGCAGGAGCTAGACTACCGGCCGGTTGTCACGATGGATGAAGGCATTATCCGTACCGCCGCGTGGTTGAAGGACCACGGTAAGCTGCACTATTAACCCCGCCCATACTTTTCCAGCAGCGCTTCGGCTATCGCCAGGGTTTGGGCATCGGCAACCCCGTCCCAGCGCTCGGGGCGGAAGTGCATCTGGAAAGCCATAATGACCCGCTTCTGCTGTGCAGGGGTCATGTCCGGCGTTACCTGATAGCCGTAGCGAGACAGCACGTCCAGCAGTTCTGCGGCGTCGACCGGCTCGTATGACAGGCGCCCCTGCAGATAAAACGCCACGCGCTGGGCATCCGGCCATGCGCCAATTCCCTGTTCGGCCAGCCTGCGCCACGGGAACAGCGGCCCCGGATCGTCTTTACGCTGCGGGGCGATGTCCGCATGCGCGACCACGTTCTGCGGCGCGATATGGTAGCGGGCGATAATGTCTTTCGCCAACGGGATCAGAGCGTCAATTTGCGCCGGATTAAACGGCGTGAAGCTTTTCCCCCCGGCCGTTTTTTGCCAGCCGCGATTCTCCAGCTCAATACCAATCGAGGTATCGTTAATACGCGTGCTGCCGCGCCAGAAGCTGACGCCCGCATGCCAGGCCAGATCCTCTTCCGGCACCAGTTGCCAGATCCGCGGTTTGCCTCCGTGCAGCGGCGGTATCTCCGGAATCAGGTAGTGAGAGCTCACCTGGTTATCCGTCAGCGTCGCCAGCGAAACGTCGAAATCATCGGCGGTGTAGTGGATCACCAGCACTTTGATGCGCGGATAAGCCGCCTGCGCCGGGTGGCGCGTATCCAGCTGATAGCCGTCGCGATCGATAATGCCCTTTTCCGTAGCGCAGCCCGCCAGCAGCAGCGTCAGCAGGACGCCTGCCCGGCACATTCTCATCGCCGGGTCTTCACCGCGGTGCCGCTGACGCTGACCATCAGCATGCTGCTATCTTTACCGACGGTTTCATAATCAATATCAATGCCGACAACCGCGTTGGCGCCCAGCGCTTTGGCCTGTTCGCTTAGCTCTTCAAAGGCGATTTCCCGGGCTTTACGCAGCTCTTTTTCATAGGCGCCGGAACGACCGCCGACGATATCGCGGATGCTGGCGAAAAAATCGCGGAATACGTTAGCGCCGAGAATCGCTTCCCCGGTGACGACGCCGCAGTATTCGATGATGGGCTGACCTTCGAGGGTTGGCGTAGTTGAAAATTGCATGTTCAAACTCCTTCTTTAGCGTTCAATGCGTTAGCTCTAAGGGTCAAGCACAATCCCTATCTGATACACTATGCTTGAACAGATATTCTAACGTAGTGAGCTCATAAGGAAATCATCATGCGCTACAAAGTTCTTGCATTAGTCCTCCCCTGCGCGCTGGCGCTCAGCGCCTGTACAACCGTCACGCCTGCCTACAAAGATAACGGCACCCGCAGCGGCCCCTGCATCGAAGGCGGCCCGGATGACGTGGCGCAGAAGTTTTATGACTATCAGGTACAGCACCGCAACAGCGATTTAACGGCGCTGCGTCCGTACCTGAGCGACGGTCTGGCAAAACTGCTGAACGACGCGCGTCAGGACCCGTCTAACAACGCCCTGCTGCAGTCAAACCTGTTCTCCAGCAGCACAACGCCAGCCGACAGCGCCGATGTCGCCAGCGCCTCGACCATTCCTAATCGCGACGCGCGCAACATTCCGCTGCGCGTGGAGCTGAAACAGGGCACCCAAAGCTGGAAGGACGAAGTATTGATGATTCAGGAAGGCCAGTGCTGGGCCGTGGATGACGTGCGTTATCTCGGCAACAACGCCCATGCGCCGGCGGGCACCCTGCGTCAGAGTCTCGAAAAACGCTAATCCGGGCGCCAGGCCGCTCAGGCCGAATGAAATAACCCCGGTAAAATGTCGGCATTTCCGCTGGTAATGCCGACATTGACTTCTCCCGCCTTCACGAAGCCATATTTTGTGCTAACTTTAAATGTAAACATGGTTTACATTTAACTTTTAACGCATAAATATTGCATAACTATTCTGCCAAAGGTACTATTTGCGGCCTCAATTGCTATTTGTATCAGACTGCCCAGATGAGCATTAAATTAAACGGCATTAATTGCTTCTACGGCGCGCACCAGGCGCTGTTCGACATCACGCTGGATTGCCCGCAGGGGGAAACGCTGGTGCTGCTCGGCCCAAGCGGTGCCGGTAAAAGCTCGCTGCTGCGCGTCCTCAATCTGCTGGAGATGCCGCGTTCCGGTACGTTGCATATCGCCGGAAACCATTTCGACTTTACCAAAGCGCCTTCTGACAAAGCCATTCGCGAGCTGCGCCAGAACGTGGGTATGGTTTTCCAACAGTATAATCTGTGGCCGCATCTGACCGTGCAGCAAAATCTGATTGAAGCCCCCTGCCGCGTACTCGGTTTAAGCAAAGATCGGGCGTTAGACCGCGCGGAAAAGCTGCTCGAACGTCTGCGCCTGAAACCCTATAGCGATCGCTACCCGCTGCATCTTTCCGGCGGCCAGCAGCAGCGCGTGGCCATTGCCCGCGCCCTGATGATGGAACCGCAGGTTCTGCTCTTTGATGAACCCACGGCGGCGCTCGATCCAGAAATCACTGCCCAGATCGTCAGTATTATCCGCGAACTGGCTGAAACCGGCATTACGCAGGTTATCGTCACCCACGAAGTGGAAGTGGCGCGCAAAACAGCCAGCCGCGTGGTCTATATGGAAAATGGCCATATCGTTGAACAAGGTGATGCCGGCTGCTTCGCGCATCCGCAGACCGACGCGTTTAAAAACTATCTTTCACATTGATGTTTTCGGGGAAATGACGATGAAAAAAGTACTGATTGCCGCTCTTCTTGCGGGCATGAGCCTCTCCGCTACCGCAGCCCAGACCATTCGTTTCGCCACCGAGGCCTCCTACCCTCCATTTGAATCGATCGATGCCAATAACAAAATTGTCGGCTTTGACGTCGATCTGGCGAACGCCCTGTGTAAAGAGATTGATGCGACCTGCACCTTTACCAACCAGGCCTTCGATAGCCTGATCCCCAGCCTGAAGTTCCGTCGTTTCGACGCGGTCATGGCCGGGATGGACATCACTCCTGAGCGTGAAAAGCAGGTGCTGTTCACCACCCCGTACTATGAGAATTCCGCGCTGTTCGTCGGCCAGCAGGGTAAATTCACCAGCATTGATGCCCTGAAAGGCAAAAAAGTCGGCGTGCAGAACGGCACCACTCACCAGAAATTCATCACCGACAAACACCCGGAAATCACTACCGTTCCTTACGACAGCTACCAGAATGCGAAGCTGGACCTGCAGAACGGCCGTATTGACGCGGTATTCGGCGATACCGCCGTAGTGACCGAATGGCTGAAGAGCAATCCGAAGCTGGCCGCAGTGGGCGACAAGGTTACCGATAAAGACTATTTCGGCACCGGTCTCGGCATTGCGCTACGTCAGGGCAATACCGAACTGCAGCAGAAATTTAACGCTGCGCTGGAAAAAGTAAAAAGCGATGGGACTTACCAGTCTATCTATAACAAATGGTTCCAGAAGTAACGCTGAATGAACGAATTTTTTCCATTAGCAAGCGCCGCCGGGATGACCGTCGGCCTTGCCGTTTGCGCCCTGATCATCGGCCTGGTGCTGGCGATGCTGTTTGCCGTCCTCGAGTCGGTGAAGCTGCGTCCGATCGCCTGGCTCGCAACCGGCATTGTCACCCTTTTACGCGGACTACCGGAAATTCTGGTGGTTCTGTTTATCTATTTTGGTTCCTCACAGCTGCTGCTGACCCTCTCTGACGGCTTTACGATCAATCTCGGCTTTGTGCAGATCCCGGTACAGATGCAGATTGAAAACTTCGACGTCAGCCCGTTCCTCTGCGGAGCTATCGCGCTTTCTCTGCTGTATGCCGCTTACGCATCGCAGACCCTGCGCGGAGCGCTAAAGGCCGTTCCGCAAGGGCAATGGGAATCCGGCCAGGCGCTGGGACTATCGAAAGCCGCTATTTTCTTTCGCTTAGTGATGCCGCAAATGTGGCGTCACGCGCTGCCGGGTCTCGGTAACCAGTGGCTGGTGCTGCTGAAGGATACCGCGCTGGTGAGCCTGATCAGCGTCAACGACCTGATGCTGCAAACCAAAAGCATCGCCACTCGTACCCAGGAGCCGTTTAACTGGTACATCATCGCGGCGGCAATCTATCTGGTCATCACCCTGTTGAGTCAGTACATCCTGAAACGTATTGACCAGCGTGCGACGCGCTTCGAACGGAGACCGGGCTGATGCTTGATTACTTACCTGAACTGCTAAAAGGGCTGCATACCAGCCTGACGCTGACGGCGGCCTCTATCGTCGTGGCGCTGATTCTGTCGCTGATCTTTACCATTATCCTGACGCTAAAAACGCCGGTGCTGGTGTGGATCGTGCGCGGCTATATCACGCTGTTTACCGGCACGCCGCTGCTGGTGCAGATCTTCCTGATTTACTACGGCCCGGGACAGTTCCCGTCGCTGCAGGAGTATCCGGTACTCTGGCATCTGATTTCCGAGCCCTGGCTCTGCGCGCTGATCGCCCTTTCTCTTAATAGCGCCGCCTATACCACGCAGCTGTTTCATGGCGCCATTCGCGCCATCCCGGACGGCCAGTGGCAATCCTGCGGCGCGCTGGGGATGAGCAAGAAAGATACCCTGGCGATCCTGCTGCCGTACGCCTTTAAACGCGCCCTCTCCTCCTACTCCAACGAAGTGGTGCTGGTGTTCAAGAGTACGTCTCTGGCCTACACCATTACCCTGATGGAAGTGATGGGTCACAGCCAGCTGCTCTATGGCCGCACCTATGACGTGATGGTGTTCGGCGCCGCCGGTATTGTCTACCTGGTGGTCAACGGCCTGCTGACGCTGCTGATGCGCCTGATTGAACATAAAGCGCTGGCGTTTGAGCGACGGAATTAAAATCGCATAACTAGCCAGACCAAGACGGATAACTTCACTGAATTATCCGTCTTTTTTTAACCTAATAAAAATAACTATCCATCTTTATTGAATATAAATTCATTTGGTGGCATTGTTAGACCCAGCCGCAAACACGGCACAACATCATAAGATTGACCGACGGGAGTTCCACAATGAAAAAGTTAGTTCTGGCCGCACTGCTTAGCTCTTTCGCCTTTGGCGCCGCTGCCGCAGAAAAAATCAGCTTTGGCGTTTCTGCAACTTACCCACCGTTTGAATCCATGGACGCCAATAACCAAATCGCCGGTTTCGACATCGACCTGGCGAACGCGCTGTGCAAACAGATGCAGGCCGAGTGTACTTTTACCAACCATGCTTTCGACAGCCTGATCCCGGCGCTCAAATTCAAGAAATATGATGCGGTCATTTCCGGCATGGATATTACCCCGGAGCGCAGCAAGCAGGTGGCGTTCACCGACCCGTACTACGCTAACTCCGCGCTGGTTATCTCGAAGAAAGATGCCTTCCACTCTTTTGACGATCTGAAAGGCAAACGCATCGGGATGGAAAACGGCACCACGCACCAGAAATACCTGCAGGATAAACATCCTGAGGTGAAAACCGTGGCTTACGATAGCTACCAGAATGCGTTTATCGACCTGAAAAATGGCCGTATTGACGGGGTGTTTGGCGATACCGCCGTGGTCAACGAGTGGCTGAAAACCAACCCGCAGCTGGGCGCGGCGACGCCGAAAGTGACCGACGCGCAGTACTTCGGCACCGGCCTCGGCATTGCGGTACGCCCGGATAACAAAGCGCTGCTGGAAAAACTGAACGCCGCGCTGAAGGCGATTAAAGCTGACGGTACCTACGATAAAATCAGCCAGCAGTGGTTCCCGGAGTAAGCATTTCCCGGAGGCGGCGCTTGACGCGCCTGTCCGGGCTACCGGCCCGCAGACAGCCGTGGCCCCGTAGCCCGGGCAAGCGCAGCGCGGCCCGGGAAACAGCCGCAACAAAGCCTCAATCCCGGCGCAGTCCCCGGGTTGCGGCTTAAACGCCTTACCCGGGCGACCGATTAGCAGACGGCGGTAAACCGGTAGCCCGATCGGCTAATCCGCAACCTTACACCGGCAGGGTAAACTGGAAACAGGCCCCTGCCGGCGCGTCAAGCAGGCGAATATCGCCGCCGTGCAGCTGCAGCATCCGTCGCACAATCATCAACCCCAGTCCCCCTCGTGATGCGCTTTGCGCGCCAGGCGCCAGCACCGAAGGCCGCTCGAATAGCGTTGCCCGCAGCTCGCTGCCAATGCCCGGCCCGCTGTCGGCCACCTCGACGATAAACTCCGGTCCCGAGCGACGCGCCGCCAGACGGATAAGCCCGCCTTCCGGGGTATGACGAATGGCGTTATCGAGCAGATTAGTCAGCACCCGCTCAATCATCGAGAGATCCGCGGTTATCGGCGGTAACCCAGTGGCCAGCTCCAGCCGTAGACCGATATTGCGCGTCGCGATTGGCAGGTCGAATTTTTGCGCCACATCCTGTACCAGCTCGGCCAACACAAATGTTTCCGGCTGCGGCTTAATCCCGCCGTGCTCCAGGCGAGCCAGCTCAAACAGCTGCTGAGACAGATGGCGGACTTTGTTGCCCTGGCGCAGGGCGATATTCAGATACTGCTTGTTCTCCTCCATCGTCAGGCGATCGGCCTTCAGGCTTAACGTTTCCAGATATCCCAGCAAAGAGGTAAGCGGCGTGCGTAAATCGTGGGAGATGTTGGCGACAAATTCCCGCCGCTGACGATCGCTATCGGCCAGACGGTCCCACTGGCTGGCAATCTGGCGAGCCAGCTCAATAAAGCGATTGTGCAGCACGGCCACTTCATTTCCGGGGTTTGCCTCCGGGGTTTGCGCCGCCAGCGCCTTGATCGCATGAATACTGTCCTGGCTGTCGGTTGCCACCAGCGCGGTGAGCTGACGCACCGGGCGCGTTACCCAGAACCAGGCCAGCCAGCCCGCCAGCCCGCCGAGACCGGCCACCAGCAGCAGAGTCCACAGCAGCAGGCTCCACAAGGTTTTCTGCCAGGCGCTCGCCGCCAGCTCATTAAAGGTTTCGCCTTGCAGGATAATGTAGAGATAGCCGCGCAGCTGGCCGTCCTGGCGCAGCGGCGCCACGCTAAACACCTTTTGCTTATCAAGGCTGCGCGGATCGTCGCCGTACACCGGCCAGGCGCCGCCGGACAGGAACGTTTGCACCGGCGCCAGATCGATGCGCTGGCGCTTAATATGCCCCGGCGGCGCGGCGTCGGCCAGCAGCTCGCCGTCGGGCGAAAGCAGATACAGCTCCACGCTGGGATTAAAGGTCATCAGCCGGTCAAAAAGCGGTTTCAGCATCTGGCGGTCAACCTGCCCCTGAGCGTCCAGCAGCGGCTCGCGGGCGGCGATCTGCTGCGCCAGCCCGGCGGAGAGACGCTGGACCATCACATTACCGTACTGCGCGCTGCTGTACAGCTGGATCAGGCAAACGGCTATGGCGCAGAGCAGCAGCAGTGAGGTAAACACCAGCGCCAGGCGCTGGCTGAGGCTGAGACGGCGGATCATGGCTGCGCCTCTTTGCGCTCCACGGCAAACTTATAGCCTTTTCCCCAGACGGTCAGAATGATGTCCGGCTCCGCCGGGTCGCGCTCAATTTTGGTGCGCAGGCGGTTGATATGGGTATTGACCGTATGCTCATAGCCGTCGTGCTGATAGCCCCACACCCGATCGAGCAGCTCAAGGCGGGAAAAGACCTCCCCCGGATGGCGGGCAAAGTAGTAGAGCAGGTCGAACTCGCGCGGCGTCAGATCCACCGTCTCGCCGCGCAGCTTAACGTCGCGCGATAAGGGGTCAATGCTTAAACCATGGCTGGCAATACGCCCGGCATCCATCAGCAGATTTTGCCCCATAGCCTCCTGACGACGGAACACCGCCTTAACCCGGGCGGTCAGTTCGAGAATCGAAAACGGTTTGGCCAGGTAATCATCCGCTCCCATCTCCAGCCCCTGCACCCGTTGGGTTTCGCTGGCGCGGGCGCTGATAATAATCACCGGCAGATAGCGGGTTTGCTGACGAATGCGGCGACAAATTTCCAGACCGTCGACGCCCGGCAGCATCAGGTCGAGGATCACCGCATCCCAAAGCTCTTTTTCCAGCAAACTCAGGGCCTGCGCCCCGTCCGCCACGTGGACAATCTGATAACCCTCATCCAGCAGATTCAGGCGCAGCAGCGCGGCGATATCTTCATCATCTTCAACCAACAGGATTTTTTTTGCCACCGGCAGCACTCCGCTATTCTTACGTTCTGATTAGCCAAGCTTACCCGATCTTCACCGCCTGAAGAGTTCACATTTTGTTTATACTTCGCGAACCAGCAGGGTCAACACCTCATAATGGGCGGTGTGGGGGAACATATCGAACAGCTGGACGCGCTCAATACGATAACCGCTCAGGCGAGCGATATCTTTCGCCATCGTTCGGGCGTTGCAGCTGGAATAGATAATAAACTCCGGCGCCATACGGCTTAAATACGCGCATAGCTCGTCGCCGATGCCGCGACGCGGCGGATTCACCAGCACCAGATCCGGGATCTCGCCTTCGCCGGTGGCAAACTGCGTGGAATCAAGCGCCTGGAAATGCAGGTTATGCAGGCCGAGCTCTGCCGCCGACTGCTTCGCGCAGGCGATGGCTTCCGGGGCGATTTCGATCCCGGTCAGGCGCATCTCAGGCGAAGCGCAGTGCAGACCAAAGCCGCCGACGCCGCAGAACAGATCCCACATATGGTTGACCGGCAGCTGGCGCACCCAGTCGCGAGCGGTGGCATACAGCCGGCTGGCGACCGTCGGGTTAGTCTGAAAGAAGCTCTGCGGGCGGATCCACAGCGGTACGCCGTTGAAATTTTCCGCCAGCGCCTGCTGGTCGGTAAGGAAAATTTCCTGCGGCCCCTCCATGATAGCCATATGCACCGGCTGAATATTGGCGGTAATGACTTTCAACTGCGGCAGCAACGCCTGCAGCGCCGGCAGCGCGGCGCGCAGCTGGGTAAGCTTGGTCTCCGAGCGCAGGACAAAGCGCAGCATCATACCGCCGTCGAGCCGGCTTTCGGTCAGCAGAATGTACTTCAGCTCTCCGCGCCTGCGGGCGACATGATAGGGCGTGAGCCCGGCGCGGGCGATAAACGGCTTAAGCGCAGCGAAAACCGGCGCGAAGCTTTGCGGATAAAGCGGGCAATCGGTCAGGTCTTCCGGAGCGCCATCACGGTGCAGCATCCCGAGCAGCGGGCGCTCAACGCTACCGCTGACCACCATTTTGGCTTTGTTGCGAAACCCACTCTCCGGGCCGCAAGCCGGTGCGCACCACTCAGCGACGGGCGCATCGGCCAAAAGCGCGCGCAGATCGGCCATTTTATCGGCGAGCTGTTGGGATATCGGCAGTTCCAGCCACTGGCAGGAGCGGCAGCGACCCGCGTCATAAAGTGCGCAATGCATAACAAGACCTTCATAAAAACAGGGGCGGGGATTGTATCACCGTTACTGTAAACGGAAAAAGCGTCGGCACGGGGCCGGCACAAACAGCATCGCCAGCACCAGCAGATCCGGTAGTTTTTGCAGCACCAGGGAGCGAAAGATTTCGCGCTTCGATTCCCCGGCAATGCTAAACAGCTCGGGGTAACCGTAGCCCAATGACGCGGCCCACAGGTAGCCAATCACGATAATCTGCGTCAACAAGAATAGCCAACGCGCCCAGTTGCGCCCTTTTACCAGCGAAAAAGCGCACCAGATTTCAATAAACACCAGCACCAGGCTTGAGAGGAACACCAGGGTGAGCGCCCACGTCTGCACGCTGCGATGGACAAAATCCACCATTCCCTGAACGCCAAGCTGGTTGAGGATCATCAGCAAATCCAGACCGCGGACTAAAATAATGGCGAAGGCCGCCACCTGCACCAGCGCAGGAACGTTAAGACGTGCATGAGAAGAACGCGTATTAGTAAACAATCCCAACGTAAAGTCTTCCATGAAAACGGCGCCTCAAGTGCGGCGCCGATGTTAACTCTATTGCAGATTTTAGGTGGTTCAGCCGGTTCTTGCACGCTGGATATCGCGTACCCGCTGCTTTTCCGCGCGGGCCATCAAATACCAGGCGATAAAACCAACAATTCCAACCACGCCAAGGATTAACGTCGCCAGGGCGTTAATCTCAGGGTTGACCCCCATGCGCACGCTGGAGAAGACCAGCATCGGTAGCGTTGTCGCCCCCGGTCCGGAAACAAAGCTGGCTATGACAAGGTCGTCGAGCGACAGCGTAAAGGCCAGCAGCCAACCGGAGACCACCGCCGGCATAATCATCGGCAGCGTAATGACGAAAAAGACCTTCAGCGGCGCGGCCCCCAGATCCATCGCCGCCTCTTCAATGGAGTGGTCAAGCTCACGCAGGCGCGATGAAATAACCACCGCGACGTACGCGGTACAGAAGGTGACGTGCGCCAGCCAGATGGTCAGCATGCCGCGATCCGACGGCCAGCCAATGGAATGCCCCAGCGCCACAAACAGCAGCAGCAGCGACAGGCCGGTAATCACATCGGGCATCACCAGCGGCGCGGTGATCATAAAAGCAAAGCCGTTTGAACCGCGGAAGCGGCCAAAACGCACCATTACCACCGCGGCAATGGTACCGAGGATCACCGCCGCCGTCGCGGCGCAGGCGGCAATGGTCAGACTTAAGCCTACCGCGCTCATCATCGCATCGTCATGAAACAGCTCGCGATACCAGCGCGTCGACCACCCGGCCCATACCGTCACCAGCTTTGAGCTGTTGAACGAGTAAATCACCAGCATCAGCATCGGCGCATACAAGAAGGTAAAGCCGAGCAGCAGAATTAAAATTCGCCACGGCGAACGGACTACCGGCAAATTATTCATCCGTGTTCCCCCACCTGTTTTTGCTGATGCTTGTGGAACCACATGATCGGCACGATCAGCAGCAACAGCATCACGATCGCCACCGCCGACGCGACCGGCCAGTCGCGGTTATTGAAGAACTCCTGCCACAGCACGCGGCCAATCATAATGCTGTCCGGGCCGCCCAGCAGTTCCGGGATAACGAACTCCCCGACCGCCGGAATAAACACCAGCATCGACCCGGCAATAATCCCGCCTTTGGTGAGCGGAACGATCACCTGGAAGAAAGTCTTCAGCGGTCGGGCGCCCAGATCCAGCGACGCCTCCACCAGCGAGTAATCAATACGCGTGAGGGCGGTATAGATCGGCAGCACCATAAACGGCAGATAGGCGTAAACAATACCGATATAGACCGCCAGGTTGGTGTGCAGGATCTCCAGCGGCTGGTCGATGATCCCCAGCCACAGCAGGAAGTTATTGAGCACGCCGTTGCTTTTCAGCAGCCCCATCCAGGCGTAGACGCGGATCAGAAACGAGGTCCATGACGGCAGGATCACCAGCAGCAGCAGGATATTTCGCGTCGATGGCTTACTGTGCGCTACCGCCCACGCCAGCGGATACCCCAACAGCAGGCAGCAGAACGTCGAGATCGCCGCCACCTGAAGCGACTGCAGATAGGCTTCAAAATAGAGCGGATCGTCGGTGAGCTGCAGGAAATTCCCGAGATTCAGCGTTAACGTGAGCTGACCGTCGGCCCACTCCAGCAGGTCGGTGTACGGCGGGATCGCCCGCGCCATCTCCGCCAGGCTGATTTTAAAAACAATCAGGAACGGCAGCAGGAACAGCAGGATCAGCCACACGTAGGGCAGCGCAATAACCAACTTGCGCCCGTGGGCCATCTGCAGTCGCGCCAGCCATAGCGCAAAACCGCCCGGTTTTTTTACGCCTGACGGGGGTTCTAATGTACTCATCGCCCTCTCCTTACACCGTCAACACGACGCAGCTATCGGCATCCCAGCACAAACGCACCTCATCACCCCAGGTTGGCGCCCCCTTACGGTAACGATGTTCGTTCTGCAGCTGAGCGCTCAGCATCTGCCCGCTTTTCAGGCGCACATGGTAGATAGACAGGTCGCCGAGATAGGCTATATAGATAACCTCGCCCACCGCGAAGTTATAGCCATCCGCGGGCGGGTCCTCGCAGAGCATGATTTTTTCCGGGCGCAGGGCCACCCACACCGGGACGTTATCGACGACGGAGGCATCGGGATCGACCTTCAGCGGATGGGTCAGGCCCGGAGAGTCCAGCACCAGGCCATCTTCCTGACGCTCTTTCACCAGCCCTTCAAAGACATTGACCGAGCCAATAAACTCCGCGCTGTAGCGGGTGGTCGGGTGTTCGTAAATTTCCTCCGGCTCGCCGATTTGCACGAACTTGCCGCGGTTCATAATGGCGATACGCCCCGCCATGGTCATCGCCTCTTCCTGATCGTGGGTCACCATCACGCAGGTGACGCCGACGCGCTCAAGAATATCGACGACTTCGAGCTGCATCCGATCGCGCAGCTTTTTATCCAGCGCCCCCATCGGCTCATCAAGCAGCAGCAGTTTCGGTCTTTTCGCCAGACTGCGGGCCAGGGCCACGCGCTGACGCTGGCCGCCGGAGAGCTGATGCGGTTTACGCTTTGCAAACTCCTGCATATGCACCAGCGCCAGCATCTCCTGCACCCGGCTGGTGATTTCGGCCTTGGGCAATTTGTCCTGCTTGAGGCCAAAGGCGATATTCTGCTCCACCGTCATATGGGGAAACAGCGCGTAGGACTGAAACATCATATTAATCGGCCGCTGATACGGCGGCACCCGCGCCAGATCGACGCCATCCAGGACAATCTGTCCGGCGGTGGGCTGTTCAAAACCCGCCAGCATACGCAGCAGGGTTGACTTGCCGCAGCCGGAAGCGCCCAGCAGAGCGAAAATTTCGCCTTTATAAATAGTGAGGTTGACGTCGTCGACGGCGTGCTGACCGTCGAACGACTTGGTTAAATTACGGATTTCCAGCAGCGGGGTCAGCGCTTTGGGGGTTTTCGCCTGCGGGCGAGGAATCACATCATTCACGGGGTGTTCTCCGGCAGAAATCAAATCATGGTGCAGGCGCACCATCGCGGTGCGCCTGTTGCCGGCAGCGCGAGGCATCGCCGGCCTACAACTCACGGAGAATTACTTACCGCTTTTCACCTTCGTCCAGGCGCGAGTACGCACGCGGTCGATTTTCGGATCCTGTACTTTCAGCGTGAACAGCTTGGCGAAGACGTCAGCCGGCGGATAAATGGCCGGGTTATTGCGGATCTCTTCGCTGACCAGCGGGAGAGAGGCTTTATTGCCGTTAGCGTAATAGACATGATCGCTGATGTGGGCGATAACATCCGGGCGCATCAGGTAGTTGAGGAACTGATAAGCCTCATCTTTGTTTTTCGCATCTGCAGGCATCGCGAAGACGTCAAAGAACGCCAGCGCCCCCTCTTTCGGAATAAAGTAGGAGACATTAACGCCGTTCTTCGCTTCTTTCGCCCGGTTCGCCGCCTGCCATACGTCGCCCGCCCAGCCGATAGCGACGCAGATATCGCCATTCGCCAGGTCATTGATGTACTGCGAGGAGTGGAAATAACGAATATTCGGCCGCAGCTTCAGCAGCAGGTCGGTCGCCGGGCCGGTGTAATCGTCGGCTTTACTGCTGTTAGGATCTTTGCCGAGGTAGTTCAGCACGGTGGCGAAAATCTCTTCCGGGGCATCAAGGAAGGAGACGCCGCAGCTTTTCAGTTTCTCCAGGTTCTCCGGCTTCATCACCAGATCCCAGCTGTCCAGCGGCGCGTCTTTACCCAGTACGGCTTTCACTTTATCGATGTTATAGCCAATACCGGTGGTCGCCCACAGGTACGGGATCGCGTATTTATTGTCCGGGTCGTGCTTCGCCACCAGCTTCAGCACTTCCGGATCGAGATTTTTCCAGTTGGGAAGTTTGCTCTTATCCAGCGGCTGGAAAACCCCTGCCGCCAGCTGGCGCTCAAGGAAACTCGCCGACGGCACCACCAGGTCAAAACCGGTGCTGCCCGCCATGAGCTTACCCTCCAGCACTTCGTTGGAGTCAAAGACGTCATACACCACTTTAATGCCGGTCTCTTTTTCAAAATTCGCCACCGTATCCGGCGCAATATAATCAGACCAGTTATAAACATGCAGGGTTTTTTGTTCGGCTGCGAGCGAACCGGCAGAGACGGCCATCAGCGCACCCGTAACCAGACCTGTTAACCATTTTTTACCAAAGGCGGTCATATCTCTTATTCCTTCTCAATGCCCGTTAACAAGCGGGCTGAATATACGCACTTGTTCGCATGCAATAATCATGCATATTTTTTCATTGCCTAAGAAAAGGAGAGAGGACCTCTCCCGGAATGGTTGCCCGCAACTGGAAGCAGCGTCAGAATAACTGTAGCCAGAATAAGAGGCTATAGCCCAGGTAAAAAAACGGCTTTTATCAATTTTTTATGCAATAAGGGTCTATGTGATAAGCCGAAAGCGGCAGAATGGCGGTGAAAAATTCTTTACAGGAAGGTTAATAGCAGAATAAAAGCACGTAATACGCAGCCGCCATGGCAGTGGCTGCGCTATTTTTCGACAGGCTTAGTGAAGAAAATGGTACTGAATATTCTCAGCCGCCGGCTCTTCTTCCTCGGACTTATACAGCACCTGATTGGCGCTGGCCTCAAGGATAACCATAGAAATCTGTTCTTCGCTCTGGCGGAAAAACCACGCGAACTGGTCGAGGGTCACGCCGACGCCGACGGTCAATGCCTGACACACCACCAGTTTCGGCAGATTATCGTCCTGAATATCGAGGAAAGCTTTGACCGTCAACGAACTGGCGTTAATCGCAGAAAGATCGGCGGAAAGCGGCAACAGCGCGGAGGGTTTGACCTCAGCCAGCGCGGAGAAAAGCACCACGTTATCCACCAGGTCAAGTTTGGCATCAAAAATGCCTTCGAAATTTTGCATATGCGGCAGGTGCAGTGCCTGGCAGGAATCACACTCAAAAAAGCTGATGCCCAATTCGTCGAGCCATTGACGTAATGTATCAAGACCCGGAACGACCAGTGAATCCATATGACCTGTGACCTCTTACTGTGAAAAATGCGACGCCATAGCTTACGCAAAAAAAGCGGCGTATTCCATGACGGTGTCGTGAAAGGGAACTATCCGCCCATTTTCAGACAAAATCCGGGCGTGGCTTGTCGTTCGATCCAGGCGATCATTTTGCCGGCGATATCGACGCCGGTGGTGGTTTCAATCCCTTCAAGCCCCGGAGAAGCATTAACCTCCATCACCAGAGGACCGCGCGTGGCGCGCAGAATATCAACGCCAGCGACGTCCAGCCCGAGCGTCTGCGCGGCCTTAATGGCCATTTCACGCTCCTGCTCGCTGATAAACGCCACCGACGCTACGCCGCCGCGATGCAGGTTAGAGCGAAAATCCCCCTCCTTCGCCCGCCGCTCAATCGCCGCCACGACCTCATTGCCCACGACCAGGCAGCGCACGTCCCGGCCTTTCGCCTCGGCGATATACTCCTGCACCAGAATATGCGCATTCAGACCGCGAAAAGCGTCAATGACGCTCTCTGCCGCCTGCCGCGTTTCGGCCAGCACGACGCCGATGCCCTGAGTGCCCTCCACCAGCTTTACCACCAGCGGCGCGCCGCCAACCATCGCGATCAGGTCGCTGGTATCGTCTGGCGAATGGGCAATGCCGGTGAGCGGCAGGTCGATTCCCTGACGCGCCAGCAGCTGGAGCGAACGCAGCTTGTCGCGGGCGCGGGTGATGGCGACGGACTCATTGAGCGGATAGCTGCCCAGCAGCTCAAACTGACGCAGCGCCGCGGTGCCGTAGTAGGTAATCGCCGTGCCGATGCGCGGAATGACGGCGTCAAAATGCGGGAGCTGGCGGCCTTTGTAGTGAATGGATGAGGCCACCGGACTGACGTTCATATAGCAGGAAAGCGGATCGAGGATTTCCACCTGATGACCGCGTTTTTGCGCGGCTTCGCGCAGGCGTCGACATGAATAAAGCGTTCCATCCCGGGATAATATGGCAATTTTCACCCTGCACCTCTGCGAAAAGACCCGCTCCGGCGGGCCTTTGGTAGTCAATGAGCGCTGACCTGCGGAATTTCCTTACGTCAGACCAGGGGCAGTTTACACGCAATCAGCGCGTAGCCCATCCCTGCTTATGCAGATATTCCAGAATAAATGGACGGCTCTCTTTGACGATAGTCCGGCGGATATGGTCGCTCCAGGTATCGCGACGCGTGTTGCTGCCGCGTGAGAGATAATACTGCGCCAACTGCTCGTCATATTCCGCAAGGACCGTTTCATCCAGCGGCTGATAGTGATTTTCATGCACCAGCATCGCCGACGGCATGCGCGGTTTCACTTCCGGGTTATCGTCAGGCCAGCCAAGGCACAGGCCAAACAGCGGCAGCACGTGCTGCGGGAGCTTCAGCAGCTCGGTCACCGCATCGATATTGTTGCGCAGGCCGCCGATATAGACGCCGCCCAGGCCAAGGGATTCCGCCGCCACCAGCGCATTCTGCGCCAGAAGAGCGGTATCGACGCAGCCCAGCAGCAGCTGTTCGGCGAGGCCCAGCTGAGCGTCCGGGCAGATTTGCAGATTGCGGTTAAAATCAGCGCAGAATACCCAAAACTCCGCGGCCTGCGCCACGTGCTGCTGACCGCCGCTCAGCGGGACCAGCTGTTGACGTATTTCCGGGTCGGTAACGCGAATAATTGAGGAACATTGTAAAAAACTGGAGCTGGAAGCGCCCTGCGCGCTGGCAATAATCGCGGCGCGCTGTTCGTCGCTTATCGGCGCGTCGGTAAAATGGCGAATAGAACGGTGGCTACGCAGCAGCTCAATGGTCGGCGTCATCTCGTTTTTCTCTGTCAGGCAGTGAGGAAGGTGGGGTTTTCGTGTGCGTCAACTGCGGGGCAATGACTTGCGCCACGCGCCACATTAACGCCACGGCGGCCGGGAGCATCAGCAGGATCCCCGCGAAGATCATCAGCAGCGCCGCCGTCGGGCTGGAAAACGGCGCGGGCAGGCTGACGTACTGGTTGAGCGAGAGCCAGGCCAGGGTCAACAGCACCATGCCGATAATCTCGACTACCAGAATACTTGTGGGTAATGCAGCGGGCGATCGCATAACGCTCCTCCGGTCCAAATCATGCACGCTCCCGGGCAAAAACCGGTCGCGTATCAGGCCAGTATAGCGGTTTCATCAGCAGAATATTTACCAAACATAGCCTTAAGCCATCAAAGCAAAAGGCAGAACCTTCTTTCCCTCGCCGACATAACGCGGCATGATACCCGCCATTCGCCATCCGGCTGAGGTTTAAGGAGAGAGACTATGTTTACGGTAATTTTTGGTCGTCCAGGCTGCCCCTATTGCGTTCGCGCCAAAGAGCTGGCGGAAAAGCTGAGCAATGAGCGCGATGATTTTAACTATCGCTACATTGATATTCACGCAGAAGGCATCAGCAAAGCCGATCTGGAAAAAACCGTGGGTAAACCGGTAGAAACCGTGCCGCAGATTTTTGTCGATCAGAAGCACATTGGCGGCTGCACTGACTTTGAAGCCTGGGCGAAAGAGAATCTCGGCCTGTTCGCCTGAGACGGCTCACTCCTCTGACGAGGGCTTGCGTCTGGTATCAAGCCAGGCGCAAATAAACAAAAAGCACAGCGCGCCCAGCGCGCACCAGAACACCGCGCTAAACAACCACGCCAGTTCCTGCCAGAAAGAACGCTGGGTCACAAAGAAAAGCCGCATGACCACTAGACACACTGGCGCAGCCAGCATCGCGCCGATAAGCGGGCGAATAACCCGCTGTCCGGGAGAGAGGCAGCTTGCCGCCGCACCGGGTAGCAAAAAGAATAGCAGCCCGAGCTCAGGGTTACCGGTAGCCCGAAAGGCGCCTTTCATATGTAACAGTAGTGACAAACAAACCACAATAAATAGAAAGAACCCACAGATAATACCGGCCCAGGTACGCTCAGATTTCACGACATCCTCCTGATTTTGCCTCTAACCAACTTCCACTTCGCCCAGTCAGATAAAGATTCTGGCAATCCATGCCAATAAAAGATCCCGTCAATGTAAAAACGATTGTTACTAGCCGCAGCCTCCAGGAAGGATTAAACTGTCGACTATATTTTGCTGGTTATAACGGGATGCCAGAATAGCGTTCGGGACAACGCGAACACTGGACCAACCTTAGACCAAATAACCATTTCCTTCAACAACTTACTAGTAAATGAGAAGTTGGCTTTCGTGAATATAAACGTCGCAGATTTGTTAAACGGGAATTACATCCTGTTATTGTTCGTTGTACTAGCATTAGGACTCTGCCTCGGGAAACTGCGTCTCGGGTCGGTACAACTTGGTAATTCCATTGGCGTTTTAGTCGTTTCCCTATTATTAGGGCAGCAGCATTTCAGTATTAACACTGACGCCCTCAATCTCGGCTTTATGCTGTTTATTTTCTGCGTCGGCGTGGAGGCGGGACCCAACTTTTTTTCTATTTTTTTTCGCGATGGGAAAAATTACCTGATGCTCGCTCTGGTGATGGTCGGCAGCGCGATGCTGATCGCCATGGGGCTGGGTAAGCTATTCGGCTGGGATATCGGCCTGACGGCCGGGATGCTCGCCGGCGCTATGACCTCCACCCCCGTGCTGGTGGGCGCCGGAGATACGCTACGCCACTTCGGCCTGCCCAGCGACCAGTTAGCCCTTTCGCTCGATCATCTGAGCCTCGGCTATGCCCTGACCTATCTGGTTGGCCTGGTCAGCCTGATCGTCGGCGCCCGCTATATGCCGAAGCTGCAGCATCAGGATTTACAGACCAGCGCCCAGCAGATCGCCCGCGAGCGCGGCCTCGACACCGATTCCCGGCGTAAGGTGTACCTGCCGGTGATCCGCGCCTACCGCGTCGGCCCGGAGCTGGTGGCGTGGGCTGATGGTAAAAACCTGCGCGAGCTGGGCATTTACCGCCAGACCGGCTGCTACATTGAGCGCATCCGCCGCAACGGCATTCTCGCGAACCCGGACGGCGATGCGGTGCTGCAGATGGGCGATGATATCGCCCTGGTGGGTTACCCGGATGCCCATGCCCGCCTCGACCCAAGCTTCCGTAACGGCAAAGAGGTCTTCGACCGCGATCTGCTCGATATGCGTATCGTCACCGAAGAGATCGTGGTCAAAAACCACAACGCCGTCGGCCGCCGCCTGGCGCAGCTGAAGCTTACCGATCACGGCTGCTTCTTAAACCGCGTTATCCGCAGCCAGATCGAAATGCCGATCGACGACAACGTTGTGCTCAACAAGGGCGATGTGCTGCAGGTTAGCGGCGATGCGCGTCGCGTCAAAACCGTCGCGGATCGTATTGGCTTTATCTCCATCCACAGCCAGGTGACCGACCTGCTCGCCTTCTGCGCCTTCTTTATTGTTGGCCTGATGATCGGCATGATCACCTTCCAGTTCAGCTCGTTCAGCTTCGGCATCGGTAACGCCGCCGGTCTGCTGTTTGCCGGCATCATGCTCGGCTTCCTGCGCGCCAACCATCCGACGTTCGGCTATATCCCGCAGGGGGCGCTGAATATGGTGAAAGAGTTCGGCCTGATGGTATTTATGGCCGGCGTGGGGCTCAGCGCCGGCGCCGGCATTAATAACGGCCTCGGCGCCGTCGGCGGTCAGATGCTGGCGGCGGGCCTCATCGTCAGCCTGGTGCCGGTGGTTATCTGCTTCCTGTTCGGCGCGTACGTCCTGCGCATGAACCGCGCGATGCTCTTCGGCGCCATGATGGGCGCCCGCACCTGCGCGCCGGCGATGGAAATCATCAGCGATACCGCGCGCAGCAATATTCCGGCGCTGGGATACGCGGGGACCTACGCCATCGCTAACGTGTTGTTAACCCTGGCAGGTACGCTGATTGTTATCATCTGGCCGGGGCTACAGTAAACTTTTCAGAAAAAAAACGCGTATACGCAGAACTTTTTTAGCTGGCGTCAGTCATAAGTAGTGCCACTGCTTTTCTTTGATGTCCCCATTTTGTGGAGCCCATCAACCCCGCCACTTAGGTTCAAGGTTGATGGGTTTTTTGTTTTCTGCGCCCCGCTCACTCTCCCGCCAGCCGGTCTACCATCAGTCGAATCGCTTCTCTCGATAGCGGCGCTCTGTCGGTCACGAAGTGCAGCGTCATCCCCTCGATAAAGGCGTCCAGCCCGCGGGCCGTTGCCGGTTCAAACCACTGCTCAAGGGTCTGCTGGCTGCGCAGCATCCAGTTCTGCATGACCGCTTTTAAATTCGGCTGGCTGCTGCAAAAAGCATAAAGCTGATACATCAGCTCCATATTGCGCGCGGTAGTGACCTGGGCGCTAAAAATCAGCTCGGCAATGGCGTCACAGGCCTCCCGGCGATTATGCACATCGGCAAAAAACTGCTGATACTGCGCCGACATCTGGCCGGTAAACAGGCTGAACGCCTCTTCGACCAGCGCCTCAATACCGCTAAAATAGTAGGTCAGCGAACCCAACGGCACGCCCGCGCAGGTGGCGATTTTCCGGTGCGTAACCGCATGAATGCCGTGTATCGCGATCGTGTCCAGCGTCGCCTGCAAAATCCGCTCCCGACGCTGCGGGTCGTTTGGTCGACGGGCCATACTCTTTTCCTCTTTCATTTAATATGCCTCAGGCTGAATCGAATCATAGAGGTCAATAAAAAAGCATTCCTCAGCAAGCAACCTGGATGTACAAATGTACACAACCTTGCTACTGTTGTCTGCATCTCTTCACTCTCGGGCATTTACGGATGACAGCGCAAACTTCACGCAGGGCTCTTCAGCTAAGGCTGTGGGCGCTCTTCATGTTCTTTTTTATCCCCGGATTACTCATGGCGTCATGGGCCACCCGCACGCCGGCGATTCGCGATCTGCTCGCGCTATCGACGGCGGAAATGGGGATTGTATTATTTGGACTCTCAATAGGTTCAATGAGCGGCATCCTCTGCTCAGCGTGGCTGGTCAATCGATTCGGCACCCGTAAAGTGATTCGCGCCACCATGTCCTGCGCGGTGGTTGGCATGCTGGTGCTCAGCGCCGCGCTATGGTTCACGTCGGCGGTGCTGTTTGCCATTGGCTTAGCCATCTTCGGCGCCAGCTTTGGCTCCGCGGAAGTGGCGATTAACGTCGAAGGCGCCGCCGTTGAACGCGAAATGAATAAAACCGTCCTGCCGATGATGCATGGTTTCTACAGCTTCGGCACGCTCGTCGGCGCCGGGATTGGCATGGCGGTAACCGGCTTCGGCCTGCCCGCCGCGCCGCACATTCTGCTGGCGGCGCTGGTGGCTATCGCCCCCATCGCTATCGCCATTCGCGCGATTCCTGAAGGCACCGGCAAAAATGCGGCGGAAGCGGCGCGCCATGAAGGCAAAGGCCTGCCGATCTGGCGCGATGCCCAGCTGCTGCTGATTGGGGTGATCGTGCTGGCCATGGCCTTTGCCGAAGGCTCCGCCAACGACTGGCTGCCGCTGCTGATGGTGGACGGCCATGGCTTCAGCCCGACCTCCGGCTCGCTGATTTATGCAGGCTTCACCCTCGGCATGACCCTTGGCCGCTTTACCGGCGGCTGGTTTATTGACCGCTACAGCCGCGTGACGGTGGTACGCGCCAGCGCGGTAATGGGCGCGCTGGGCATTGGCCTCATTATTTTCGTCGACAACCCGTGGGTCGCCGGTCTCTCCGTATTATTATGGGGCCTCGGCGCGTCGCTGGGCTTCCCGCTGACCATTTCCGCCGCCAGCGATACCGGCCCCGATGCGCCGAAGCGCGTCAGCGTGGTGGCGATTACCGGCTACCTCGCCTTCCTCGTCGGGCCGCCGCTGCTGGGCTTTCTCGGCGAACACTTCGGCCTGCGCAGCGCCATGATGGTAGTGCTGGCACTCGTGCTGGTCGCGGCCATCGTCGCCCGCGCGGTAGCGAAGCCACAATCTGAACCCGTGATGGAGAACAGTTAATGAGCATCAAATTGATTGCGGTAGACATGGACGGCACCTTTCTGAGCGATGCCAAAACCTATAACCGTCAGCGTTTCCTCGCCCAGTATGCGCGGATGCGCGAGCAGGGCATCCGCTTCGTCGTCGCCAGCGGCAACCAGTATTACCAGCTCATCTCCTTCTTCCCTGAGGTGGCGCACGAAATCGCTTTTGTCGCCGAAAACGGCGGCTGGGTGGTCAGCGCCGGCGAGGATGTGTTTAACTGCCGGATGCCGAAGGAACATTTCAATACCGTCATCGACCATCTTCTGACGCTGACCAACATTGAAATTATCGCCTGCGGTAAGCGCAGCGCTTATACCCTCAACCGCTATAACGATGCGCTGAAAGCGGTCGCGGCGAAGTACTATCATCGCCTCGAACTGGTCGACGATTTTAATCATATTGCTGATGATGAAATTCTGAAGTTCGGTCTCAACGTGCCGGATCAGCTGATTCCGCAGATCCAGCCGAAGCTGCACGCCGCGCTTGGCGATATGGTGACCGCGGTCGCCACCGGCTACGGTAGCATTGACCTGATTATTCCCGGGGTGCATAAAGCCAACGGACTGCGCATCCTGCAGGAACGCTGGGGCATAAAGAACCATGAAGTGGTGGCGTTTGGCGATAGCGGCAACGATATCGAAATGCTGCAGCACGCCGGATTCGGTTTCGCGATGGCCAACGCCGCCGCGCCGGTGAAGGCCGTCGCCGGCTACCGTGCCCCGCACAATAACGAAGAAGGCGTGCTGCATATTATTGATAAGGTACTGAATCGCGAAGCGCCGTTCGCCTGAGGTAGCGCCTGCTGCGGCGCGTCACGTCGCAGCAGGGCATTTGAAAGTTACTGCGGTTCGTGGGCGTTGCCCACGCGTTTATCCTTCAGGAAGTAGACCGTCATCGCCAGCCAGAGCACCCCGCTCAGCAGGTTGAGCAAGCTGAAGAGCCCGCTACCGCCAGACTCATAGGCGTGCTTACTGACTTCGATACCCACGGTAAAGATCAGCATTTGCAGCATCCCCATCGCCGCCGACACCGTCCCCTTACTCATCTCGCTGGCAAACAGCGTCAGACGCACCAGTCCGGCGTTGGCGAGACCAATCCCGAAGGCGTAAACGCTCAGCCCGGCGGTCATCCACAGATACGCGTGCGTCGACGCCACCGTCGCCACGGCGGAGATCAGCAGGCCGATCATAATCGGCCAGCCGCCGAGAATAATCAGCGAGCGCACCGTTTTGCGTGAAGTCTGGCGCGCCAGCACCAGGTTCCCGGCAATCAGCGCGCCAAAAATCGGCACCTGCAGCAGGCCATATTCGTAGCTGGTCGCCTGCTCGCCGCTGATGATGATCACCGGCGATTGGGCAATCCACGCCAGCAGCGGCAGGCTGACAAAACCGGTGGCCAGCGCGCCGGCGACAAAGCGCAGGTTTTTCAGCACTTCACGATAATCACGCCCCAGCTCTTTTACCGATAGCTTCTCGCCCATGCGGGTGGCGGTTTCCGGCATCGCCTTCTGTAGCCCGAAAAAGGCGATGGCGGCCAGCACGGCAAACAGGACAAACATCATCTCCCACGGCAGGAGATGAACCCAGGCCGCGCCCACCAGCGGCCCGAGCAGCGGCGCAATCAGCGCGACGTTGGCCATCAGGGCGGTGATCTTGATGCACACCGCCTCTTCAAAAGACTCCTGTATCGCCGCATAGCCGACCGCGCCGATAAAGCACAGGCTGATACCCTGCAAAAAGCGCAGCAGCGTGAACTGCTCAATAGTTTGCGCCAGCAGCGTCGCCAGGCAGGTTACGATAAACCACACTACCCCGGTCAGCATCACCGGACGACGGCCGATGCGGTCCGAAAGCGGCCCCAGCAGCCACTGCAAAAACATACCGCCGGCCAGATAGGCGGTCATTGAGGTCGGCACCCACTCGTTGCCCACGCCAAATTCTGCCACCACCGAGAGCATGCCCGGCTGGATCATGTCATTGCCGATATAGGTGGAGAACTCGTATAACACCAGGCACAACGGAAAGAGCAGCGCCTGACGTCCGAGGCGTTTGCCAGAAAGCGAATAATTCTGCATGAAATCTCTTATTTAAATAAAACCGCGCAAAGTTTAATGAAAGTCGTCTCGGGGAGATAGCGAATTGTGAGCGATGAAGCAAAATATCGCCACACGGATAGCGCATCGCCAGCAACCAATCAAAATCCAGCTGTATATATTTCGTTTATGTTTCAATTAGATTACAGGCTATATACTCCTTCAATCAGTCTGTTTACGAAGCCACGCCCGTGTTTTAATTCATAACAAACTGATAATTAAGACAATACTGCTTTACCTTATCGCCACCGTTTTTTAAGGTGGGCGGCTTGTTGCTAACGGACCCAAGAGCCTGGATGTATGCTGGAAAATATTAACTATTCGCTGTTTGCATTACTCAACGCTACCCCCGCATCGCCGTGGTGGGCGATTGAAATCGCGACGTTTATCGCCAAAGACCTGATAATTATGGTGCCATTATTGGTGTTGGCCTTATGGCTTTGGGGCCCAAACCAGCGGCAGTTAGTATTTAAGGTCATGATGGCATTAGCCATTAGCCTGACGCTTTCGTGGATATTCGGCGTATTTTTTCCGCATGACCGTCCGTTTGTCGCCGGTATTGGCTATAACTTCCTGCATCATTCGCCCAATAACTCCTTCCCGAGCAATCACGGCACGATCTGCTTTACCTTTGCGCTGGCCTTTATGTTCTGGCACCGCCTGTGGTCGGGCGCGCTGCTGTTCGCCCTTGCCTGCGCGATTGCCTGGTCCCGGGTCTATCTCGGCGTGCACTGGCCGATGGATATGCTGGGCGGGCTGCTCACCGCGATGATCGCCTGCCTTAGCGCCCAACTGCTGTGGCAAAGCGGCGGAAAAACCCTCTATCAGCATCTGCAGCGGCTGTACCGTCTGTTTTTTTCGCTGCCGATTCGCAAAGGTTGGGTGCGCGAATAGATGTTCCTGACCAGCTGGTAAAGTTGCGGTAGCGCCCAATTCCTGCGCGTGACTAAGCCTCTTCCGGCAGGTAAAATCGCCGCTGACGCCCTGTCAATGCAGGGCGCTTTCAGCTTAGAGGGAATATGGAAACTCGTCGTGACGAACGCATCAGTCAGCTTATTCAGGCACTCAAGCGCAGTGATAAACTCCATCTAAAAGAAGCGGCCACCCTGCTTGGCGTGTCAGAGATGACCATTCGTCGCGATCTCAACGGCCACAGCGGCCCGGTCGTGTTGCTGGGCGGCTATATCGTTCTGGAGCCGCGCAGCGCAACGCACTATCTGCTGAGCGATCAGAAAACACGCCTTGTGGATGAAAAACGCCGCGCAGCCCGCCATGCGGCTAAGCTGCTTGAGCCCCACCAGATGGCCTTTTTTGACTGCGGGACCACCACGCCGTGGATCATCGACGCCATCGATAGCGCCCTGCCCTTTACCGGGGTCTGCTATTCGCTCAATACCTTTCTTTCCCTGCAGGAAAAACCCCAGTGCCGCGCGATTTTGTGCGGTGGCGAGTTCCACGCCAGCAACGCCATTTTTAAACCGCTAAGCCTGCAGGATACGCTGAGCCACCTTTGCCCGGACATCGCGTTTTATTCCGCCGCGGGCGTCGATTGCGAGCAGGGCGCGACCTGTTTTAACCTGGAAGAGCTGCCGGTCAAACACTGGGCGATGAAAAGCGCGCGCTACCACGTGCTGGTCGTCGATCACAGTAAATTTGGTAAAGTTCGCCCGGCGAGGATGGGGGATTTAGCGCAGTTTGACGTGATTGCCAGCGACGTGTGTCCGGATGACGATCTGCTCGCGCTGGCGAAGGAAAAACAGATTTCACTGCTTTACTAACCGCGCCCCGCAGGGCGCGGCCTGCATTTTAAGAAAACCAACCGCCGAACCAGCCGTGCAATTTCATCAGCACGAAATCGATCATCCGGCTAAAGAAACCGCCTTCGTTTACCGCTTCCATCACAATCAGCGGCCGCTGCTCAATGGTTTTATCATTAAGCTTGAAGTCGATGGTGCCGACCACCTGCCCTTTGGTCAACGGCGCGGTCAGCTGCGTATCATTCAGGGTGTAGCTGGCCTTGAGGTTTTTCAGCTGGCCTTTCGGCAGCGTGATGGAGCCGGCCTCGCCCGCCCCCAGCTTCGCTTCGCTGCTATCGCCAAACCAGACGCGCTGGGTAATAAAGGTGGCATCGGGTTTAATCGGCGTCACGGTTTCATAGAAACGGAAGCCCCAGGTCAGCAGTTTTTCTGATTCGTTAAAACGGATACGGTCAGTTTTGGTGCCGAGCACGACGGCAATCAGGCGCATATCGTTTTGCGTCGCGGAAGAAACCAGATTGTAGCCCGCCCCGGCGGTGGTCCCGGTTTTCACGCCGTCAGCGTTGAGATTCGTGCTCCATAGCAGACGGTTGCGGTTCGGCTGACGGATTTTGTTGAAGGTGAACTCTTTTTCTTTATGGATCGCATACTCTTCCGGCACGTCATGGATCATCGCTTTGGTGAGCAGCGCCATATCGCGGGCGGTACTAAACTGACCCGGCGCATCCAGACCGTGCACGGTCATAAAGGTGGTGTTGGTCAGGCCCATTTTCTGCGCATAGCCGTTCATCAGGCTGACAAACGCGTCCTGGCTGCCCGCCACGTAGTCGGCGATCGCGATGCTGGCGTCGTTGCCGGATTGAATGATAACGCCCTTGTTAAGATCTTCGACCGACACCTGCATTCCTGGCTTAAGGAACATCACCGATGAGCCGCGCAGCGCCGGGTTACCGGTTGCCCACGCGTCGCGCCCGATAGTCACCATATCGGTCGACTTAATCTTACCCGCCTTTAACGCCTGGCCGACAACATAGCTGGTCATGATTTTGGTCAGGCTCGCCGGATCGAGTTTTTCATCGGCATTGCCTTCGCTGAGCACTTTGCCGCTGGCATAGTCCATCAGGATCCAGGCTCGCGCGTCAATGGATGGCGCATCGGGGAGTTGTTCTGCAGCCTGCACCGCAGGCGCAACGAGAAATAAAAGCGCGCAGCCTGCCGCGAGGCCGCGAAGGGAAAAAGCATCATGCGTCATAAGAGCCACCCAAGTATCCTTTCCAAACAAAAATATGCCGCTACACTCGTTCGGCGCCGCAGCAGCCGGTGAGTAAAGCGTACAAATGACCTTAAAGAAACAGCGAGTTGGTAAAGTTTTTAAAGTTTACGCAATAACCTCGCCCGGTGCTGCAAACAGAGCAATTTTTTTGATCGCGGTTGCCTAAATATTAACTTTATTATGGCATGCAAAAAATTAGTTTAGCAAATTCAACGTTCTGCATTATTTTCAACGATATAGCGCGGTTTGCTTCAGGACAAATGCGGACAAATGCGGACATTTGAACGCCCCAAATCGTGCCCCAAACGACATTTTGCCCCAAAATCTGCCCCATTTTAACGTCCAAAAACAGGACTTGCATCCTGCCTCAAATCGTTAATCGCATGGGGTGCGACTCTGGGGGCTTCAACATCTCCAGGACACCCATAAGTAAAAACGTACCCATGCAACCGGAACTTCAACTTGACTGTTCAGACCAGAAATATCTGGAAACATCTGGAATTTTCTCAGAAGATATACTCCGCGCAAAGACGCACACAGCAATAATGTCATGAAGTTTTTCCCCTGAGTGTGCCTGCTCCGGGGATTTTTTTATCAAACAGGACTTATATCCTGTCTCAAGTCGTTAATCGCATGGGTTGCGACTCCGAGCAATTCCTCGTCTTCCAACGCCTCACCTTCGATGCTCTCGCCTTCAACTGTGATAAAAGAGCTTCCCATCAATTTTGCAAACTGCAGTTCGCCAGCCAGGCGGATAAGAAGGACGCTTCCTTGCGTCACCTTCAGCGATAAATCGAGAACGACATAGCCGCGATCCGTCTCTATAACCTGAGAGTTAGCGCCAATGTTGCACGCAGCCGTGACAGTCAGCCTCTGCTCAACGTAGTCGGCGGCCGGTGAAGGAAAATAGCTGGCAGTCATTACATCACCCTCCCCATGTTCCGCAGAATCCATAATCTGTTTTCGGAGTGATCAGGCGTCTTGTCAGCGAAGCACGACTGATAGCGCTCTATCCACCGGTTAGCCTCGGAATAAGATAGATGGATGCCACGGCACTCCAGAGAAGACACAAAATCGCGAGTGTGCAGGTACTGATAGCCTTTCGAGTTTCGGAGAATCGACTCACGAAATGCCTGGTTGATATCTGATTGTCTGAGCATTATTTGCCCCACAAACACTGTTTATATATACAGTATATTTAACCCAGCCACATATCAATATAGGTTCCGGCTATCAATTCGCGTCATTGACGTAACGCATTGATGTAATGAGTAAGGTAAGTCTTAAAATGCTTTCAGTGCTGAACTGTTTGATGGTTTTACGAACAGTGCGAGGATAAAATTTTTCAGCTATAGCATTGCTTCAATAGCAAATTTCTCACCTGCGGGCTCTTGCATACGATTTACTAATGAGTGACGTTTACTGGCTCGTACCCGCGCAGCATTTGCAAGCAACACCGTTGTAAAAAGGACGAAATTATTGTTATATGTTAACAGCCCTCGTTAGATTTGGTTATGAAGTAAGATCAATTATTACTTAATTCAAAATCAATCGTGTGAACAGCAACTAACTACATGATGATTTATTATGTCCATAAGAAGGTAAAAATGAAGATTTCAATTTCATCACTCACTGATTATAAAGGTTTCAAATTAAATGAGCCATTAGAATTTGAGGCTCCTTATTGTATTATTACTGGTAAGAACGGAGTTGGAAAAACGAGATTCTTAGACAGTATCATTGAGAATAGAGCACAAATTTTTTTCGATGGGGATGTTTTAGCACCTGATAAAATTGGCAGAACGAATGTAAACATTCCAAACAGCTCTATGCTCAGGAGTATATCATATGCATACCACATTGATTTAATCTGTAGGGCTATTTTAACAACAATTGAAAATCATGTAAAAGGAACAGAGTTCCCCCCTGAAACGACATCAAGAAGCGATTTCGGTGAGATACTTACAATCCCAGTCCTAAAACTAATCAGAGAAATAGAAGATATAAGTAAAAAAGAAATCAAAAAAACAACCTCGAATGAAATTAAGCTATGCCTTTCATTAGTTAATGCTGTATCACAATGCTTACCATCTTATAAATTGAATATCTCTATATTAATCTCAAAACATTACTATGAAATTGAAGCCAATAACTATTTGAATTATAAAGTATCAAATGGCGATGATTTATTTTGTTTAGATACACATGACTTTAACAAAGAAAAAAAATCGCCTCACGGTGTACTAAACGAAATAATACGAAACTCATTCGATAATAAATATCATATTCAGACACCCCCAAAAAGCTGTTACGACTCAATCTATAAACCTTCAATACTACGGGTAGACAATGATGAACAGATCGAGATAGAAAATTTGTCTTCTGGAGAAAAAGTGATTTTATGGATGGTATTGAATATATACGCCATAAACACTCAACATTATGAAAATATATTAGACAATAAATCACTTATATTACTTGATGAGCCAGATGTATATTTACACCCAAAGATGATACCGGAACTATTCAAAACACTAAATTCCCTAAACAAAATGCTAAATTGTAATTTCATTTTATCAACCCATTCTCCAACTACTGTAGCTTTATTACCTAATGACGAACTATTCGTTCTTGAGGATTTTGAAACGAATACCATACACCGAAAGGTCTCTAAAGACGAGGCAATAGGTAATTTATTACAAGGAGTTTCTCAGATATCCATATCTCCAAGAAACAGAAGACAGGTATATGTTGAGAATGGAAGGGACAGTGACATCTACCAAGCTATTTTCTCGAAATTATCATTCAAAAACCTTGGGCTTGACCCTGCTATTACGTTAACATTTATGGCTTCAGGCGGCCAGATACCAATAGATGAGATTGATAAACATGTGAAAAGTGTATTTAAAGATGCCTCCGAAGAATCATTGGTTCTACTGACAAGAAAGATTAATGAAGAAAGTGATTGCAACAAGGTAAAAAGAGCGGTTGAATATCTTGAAAACGCAGGAAGCGAAACGGTAAGAGGAATTATTGATTGGGATAAAAGTAATAAAACTGCAGTATCCAGAAAAATCATAGTGGCGGCGAAAAACTATGCCTACTCGATTGAAAATCTAGTTTTTGACCCCATTTCTATATTCGCATACCTGACGACTTTCCATCAAAATTATCATAAAAAATCTGACTTTTGCAGTTGCAGTGACTACGATGATCTAAAAGATATTATTCATGACAAGGATAAACTCCAAGAAATAATAGACTCAATTACAAATAAAGTATTTAATCGCAAGAATGATTATAAAATATCGATAAAATATATTGTCGATAAAGGGCTTAAGGGTGATACTGAATTCTATAACATGAGAGGGCATGATTTAAAAAGCAAAATACTCCATGCCTATCCTAAGTTATACGAACTAAAATCTAAAAAACAGACATTTCAAGAAATTGAGTATTATCTCATGACGAATATAACTTTAGAAATGTTGGGGTTTGAATTTCTTTCCTCAGAATTTCTCAACACCCTGATACAATTACAGAAATAACTCCTCCCCCCATCTAGAAAAAATATAAATAGATGGGGGGACTATGATGTTACAATTTTTAACTTCTTATTTGTTTAATGTGGTTGTAGGCCTGTTCTTCGGGGTTAGGACCATCTAAATCGTAATCGCAGCTGAACGTTTCCTGGTCAAATACAATATCACTTCCCGGCGCAGTGTAATTGACGATAAACGACATCACAGTTTTATCCTCAGAGATATTTATCACCCCTACGGAAATGCCCGCTCCGTTGACGGGTATCCCCTTAAACATCACGTTTCCTTTTAACATATGTTACCCCTTAGCTAGTTCGACCTGCTGACTCATATCTCAGGCGTATGCGTGAGAAAGATGGTGTGATTGATGAAGCAGTGTTGTTTTTACAATAAATTATGACATTACCGTCAGCGTCCATACTTGGCTGTAATGTTGCCCCGTTAAGGCTTCCATTGGCAGTAGCCTCAACACCAGTAGCTATAAAACCCGTAGTGTCGGCCACGCTTTGAACCGGAGATGTGGACGCCTGTCCTGAAGCTATCGTTCCCGGAACCCATGCAAATGACCAGTTCAGGTAGTTTTTTCTCTCAATAAATACGCCGTCAAACAATATTGGTGATGTGCCATTTGTAAGAATGAATGAGCCGTTACTGATTTTGTCCGGCCTGATTTGCCAGGTGTAGTTATGCCACTGACTGTCGGCAGTAACGCTGACGCTACCGAAATCAACGCCGTCAAGATTGAGAATGACGGATGAAGCGGTGCCAGAAACATTCTTCATTCTCGCTGTAATATGCACAAATTCACGGTCAGAAATCAGTGCGCGTGAAATAGTACCGCGACGGATTTCAGTTAATGCAGCGACCGACATTACCGTTCCGTAATGAGTCATAGAGTTTGCATCAGGTACGAAAGGGTTGTTTACCAGCCCGGTCATTTTATGGGCCGATATAAAGCCCGGTGCTTCATAGTACGAGCGTTTGTTTTTTGCTCCATTGTTAGTGTGATAGATAATCGGCTCGATATCCTGCGGCAGGTTTGAAGTGCAAACAAAAGTACCGTCAGCCGTTGCATCTCCCCGGTTAGAAATATTTTTACTTCCCGCAACTGTTCCGCCCTGGATATTCATCAGGACATTGTCACACCCCGAAAACTGATTTCCGCTAATATTAGGTTTTACACGAGAGTTGACACCTATTCGAATACAATTTGTATAAAGATTTTCATTAGTTAATTTGAAGTTCGTAAAGAAGTTATCTTTTATATCTACCCTGTTGGCCTGTCCAAGGTATATAACAGACTTCTGAGTGACGTTACCGGATACGGGTTTATCGTCATATTCAAACTTGTGATGCCCGGCGATAGAAACCACATCAAGGTTTGACCTGTCGGTGCCATAAATCCATGTACCTGAGTTGAACCCGAAAATACCGCGCCAGAGGCTGAAGTTATTCACGTTGTTATTGGGGATGTCTATATAATCTTCAAATCGAATACATCCGGTATCTTCACTGCCCAGTCGTCTGCAGAGATAGTTATGAAGCCCTCCCTCAGCAACATCCTGAAGCGACAATCCCCAGCCCGAAAGATTCTGAAAGGTAATTTGCTCAAAAAACAGATAACTCCATGTCTGAGCTCTGACAAGCATTCCTGTATCAGAACCTTTCTGGCCGCTCAGACTCAGATTAAGAAGTCCGCCACCATGCGGGCGGATTCCTTCTTCAGGATCACCAAGAAACTGAAAGATATGATTTGCGCCTGATGGTTTTATTATTCTGGCCCCAAGGGCATCGATGCTGATAGAACCTTTTCCGTAGAATTTAACTGGAGCAGTAAGATTAATGTCGCCAACTATGTATTCACCATCTGGAACAAAAATTGACGCAACGCCTGAATTGGCCGCTCGTTGAAACATTAAAGTATGGTCACTCTCCCCCATATACCAGTCAAATACATCAGGATAACGGGCATTTTTATCGTGCTGAGTTTGACTTGTGGCTCCCAAAAATGGCTGCTTAACAGCCGTCAGGGCATCACCCATGCCTTCTTCGTCTGAACCCAGGTTTTGGCGAAGCGCTGCATCACCGACAGATACAAAATGCGCAGCGTCGGTGCTGGTCCATGTTTCGTCAGTATTACCAGCCGTGGTAAAAGGGATGCCTGTCGCTGCGGTGAGTTTATACAACTCGTTGTTATAGCGAATGAGCTGGTTATACTCGGTGAGCGTCAACGGACCGGCAGTGTAATCACCGATTACTTCATACCCCGAGTTCTGGATAAATGCATTGAACCGGCTTTCTCTGTCCTGTTGGGATAAATTAAATAGATTTGTGCGCCCCGTATTGGTCAGGCGCTGCACACCGAGGCGATCGGTATAGAATTCACCAGTACCGGTAACCTCTTCGTCAAGCTTCGCGCCTGCAAATACCGCATTGCGGATATCGGTACTAGGTACCGGAACCTGTGTCGGTGTCGGGAGTGGAACTTCTGCCATTGTGCATGTCGCCCTATGTATAAGGCGCACGAAAGTCTCAGAAATTAATCTGATGTTGTGCGCGAAGGTTGGTAATTACTGCTGTGTATTACGGATAAATCGAGTCTGAATACTCAGTGAGTGAGAGAGTTTGAGTGTCGTCACCGTTGGGCTTGGCGCTATCGACGCGCCAGATTGTGGAGTTCAGTTCCGAGTCAGTAGCGATGAAATACCGGCTGGGGTTTTGCACCGTGCTGCGGTCATAAATGTTCAGATCGAAGGTATCGGCTGCAGCCTGAAATGCCTTGGCTTTGCCGCTTACCGGATAAGCTCGCCAGCGGCCGCGATAATTCCCCAGACTGTCTGTCATCACCACCCACATATCGCCGAGAGAAAAATCGATACGCTCTGATGTCGAGAATACATCGCCAGTGCGACCTGTGATGTAGCCGGTCTGCTGCGCGTTGTCGTACAGGTCCGGACACTGAACCACCGTACCGCGTACGACCTGTGTCTCTTCCAGCACTTTCACCGTCATGGTCAGGCGCGAATAGAGGATTTTTCTCGCCTCAAGCCACGCCCGGTCAGTCGCCTGAGCGGAGTTGCGGCAGCCGTCCAGACTGATCTGCATCGCGTTAACCGTGGCATCCTCAACCTCAGTGATGCCGCTGCTGTCGATCTGCAGGTAAATGTAAGCCTTCTTGTTCGTCAGTGGGTCAACGTAGTCCAGCGCTACGCCGTCATAACCACCGGGGAGAGACATTTGCCATGCGACTTTGTACTCGTCCCAGAACATGTTTGAGCGCGCAAATACCGCATCGGGATTTGTCACTTTCTCATCACGCCAGAACGTCAGAACATCGCCGATGTTGTTGCCGTCAACGCGGGCCACATTGGCGATCGTCGCTATGCGCTCACCTAGCGGCTGTTTCTCATCAGAAAAGGTGTAATCGAAATACCCAAGTTGAGCATCTGGCAGCGAATCGGCAATGGCATACAGAGCCGCGACATCAATACTTGCCTCGTCCTGCTTACTTACGACAACCCACTCATGCAGGATAGCGTCGGCAAACGACCGACTCGGCCGCAGCGTATAATCGACCGCTCCGGTTGTCCGGTCGTAGCTAATTGTGTGACGCTGCGCCAGCATGTTGTACTTCTGCTCGCGGTTTGAGTTGCTGTCGTTCGACCCCTTGATCGTAATGCGGGCAATCGTGTCTTCCGGATAAACGACGTTTTCCCGCACGTTCACCGCGTGGATTGCCATCAGTGTCACGACGTTGGCATCGTTGCTGTTATCGAGGCGTTCGATGGTAACAGCATAGCGCCCGGACCCGGCCGCCGGTGTGAATTTATGCGTCGTGCGGAAGTAACGTGTGGTGACTTGAAAATCGTTGTCGAAGAAATAATCATACTGCTCTGAGGTCCCCGGCACCTGATTGTTATCGTCATCAACCTTCCAGAATTTAATCCGGTATTGCGTTGTGCCGGCAGTCGCGCCTAGCTGAACCAGCACATGCACCCAGACCTGCGTCGAGACGATTGGCGAGACTGACGGCCCGATAACCAGCGGGGTCTGGTCATTCAGCGTGAACAGAGTCGCGTTGATAACCGCATTACCCGGCAGCGACGTAATTTCTCCAGAGAGCTCGCCGATATAAAACGTCGTGTACGACAGCGTGTCGTCACCGATGAAGCTCTCTGATGAGATGATATTCCCGGCGCCGGTGACGTTTCGAGTAACACTTGTGCCGCCGTCGTTCCATGTGGCATTGATGACGAACGTAACCGGGTGCGGCACCGCCAGCGCAGCGAAGTATGCAAAGTTGTCATCGTTTGACAGCACAACAGCCTTGAGTTGATTACTCTCTATAGCTACTGAGGTCGGCGCAGTCGTTGTTGCGGTCTGAGCCGGGAAATCTTCGCTTTCGTTCAGGCCAGGTACAGTCTCGTTATCCACATCATCGAACTGATAGCCGACTTCAATCGTGCCGATCACGTCACCCGGGTTATAAATCGCAGAACTGGCGCCCGCCAGGCTGCCGAGGTTCGATTCCGAGTAGCGGATCGAGGAAATGGTGTACCGGCCGTAACCAACTTCAAACCACTCAGTAAGTTGTTTGTTATTGTCGACGAACTCGAATAGCGCTTCTTGAATCAAATCTGGAAACACACGGCACTGGCCGTAAATGTTCGGGCGCCCCTTGTAGAGTCGCGCGCGGTTCGTCTGGCCAGTTAAGTCATTATTCGGCGATTCTCCCGTCGCAACCGATACAGAGGCACTCGGCTTGTTTGACAGGCCGAATACCTTCAGCGCACCGGAAAGGATTTTCGAGACCGGGCGCAGTATCGTGGTGACGAGTTTGCCAACACCGCCCTCCGGCTGGTCGAACACCGCCACGACGTCACCGGCACTCAGTGGCCGACTGATATCGTAGTCGTCCGGCAGCGCGCGACCATTCAGTTTAACGACCAGATCGCGGTGTAACTGTAGAGAATCCAGCAGGCTAATCAGTGTGGTGCCGGTCTCTACCGTTCCTGACTGCTTCGGCGCGCCGGGCAGTCGCTGCAATTCATATCGAACCATGCACCATGTACTCCACTTTGCTGTAAACCTTCAGTAAGGCCAGCGGGCTGTCGCAGCGTACGAAACCGAATTCGCCGCGGGCATGCAGGCACTTAACCGGGCTGATCATTACCCCGATGTGCGCCGGCACTTCGCCGCGGTAAAAAACGGCGATGCAACCGGTGGTCGCCACCGGCACACGCCGCCAGTGTGCGTGCTCCTGTTCGTAGCAGGTGATGAAATCCGCGCCCGATTCGTAGCCGGCGATGTGATGTAACTCCAGGCCCAGCACATGGCGGTAATAGAGAACCACCAGGCCCCAGCAGTCCACTTGCTCAAAACTGCAGGCGCGGTTAGCCCAGGGCTTGCCGTTAACAAGCCCGATAAATTCACTCTGTGTCATACGGTGATCAGCCCGGGATAGTCTTTCGTGGTGTAAATGATGGAGTTGGCCAGCGTCAGCGGGTTAGTTTTCCCGGCGGTCACAGTGACGTTGCTGGCATCGGCGGAAATGTCGTTCACGTAAAGCGTCCAGTCTTTCAGTGATGCCGTGTCACCGATCGCATTCCACTGCTGATACAGGCATTTTATCGGCGTCATGCGCGCAGCCCCACGCCAGCTTTTAAGCGTCTGTCTGACGTGCTCCGTCGCGGCGACAAACGTTATGGTCATTGATATAACTGCCGTTCCGTCCTGCGCTGGCTCGGTCACACTGAATCGCGCTGGCTCGAAGGAGTTTCCACCGAACGTCGCCGGGCGGAACAGGTTATTGACCACTCGGTAATAACCAAACGCAGGATGGTAAAACTCCACAGTCTGCTTGATATCACTGGCCGGCCGCCGCTCCTTCCATTCTCTCAATGTCGGCATCAGCCGGCCCTCGGCATAACTTCTGTCACCAGATAATCCAGCCAGTAGCCATAACCAGGCTGCGCCTCAACAATCCAGTCGTCGTAGTCCTCGGTCATATCCTCGATACCGTTGCTGATAACCGTCGCCGTCCAGGTTACAACGCTGCCGTTTTTGCTGGTCTGCACCGGCATACTGACGAAGTGAAGCGTCTGTTGCTGCACGCCTTGTGTATCCCCAAGGTCGATCGGCATCTGGAACCAGTTGCGCCCACGGTCGCAATAGGTCGGTGACCGCAACCATGACTTAAACCGCTCGGCCTGCGCCAGCGTTAATATCCACTGCAGCGTCCAGGTCGCTTTCAGGTCCGTTGTGATTGGGGTAAATATCGCAGGACCCACTGCCGTCTGCGTCGTCTGCCAGGCTGTATCCTGCGTCATGTTCTGATCGGCGCGCTGGGGAAGCGGCAGGAACGGAGGGTATTGAACTGTTGCCACGTTTCCTCCGGCATTAAAAAAGCCGCGGCTGCGGCACTGTTCGAATATCAGGATATAAAGTATCCCTGAGCCAGGTTAGGCTGATAAAACCACTACAACAAAGGAGGTTTTATGTCTGGTCTGATTAACCCTAAAGACTCCCCTGAAGAGTCAGCCTACGCACTAATCATCGAGTTAGTTAGGGCTCAACGTGTTCCGGTTTACTCATCAAATATTTCTGGACTGCTGTCGCTCTATGATGAAGCTGTCGAGCATTTTAAAGACGACGAGAAGAAGAGCTAATCATCGGCACATAATGCAATAAAGCTTTCACGAACGGATTTGGCGATCGCCTTCGCTTTTTCCGTTCTCTCTTCTTCTTTCCACGCCACAATTCCCTGCAGTTCATCAGAAAGCCTTTCAGCTGCTTGCTCCTGTACTCGCTCTGGTAATTCGCAAAATTTCATAATTTCCACCCATTAAAAAACCCGCCGTAGCGGGTTGGTTTAGTTATTCAATTGCCTGCGGAGACTTGGGAATATCTTCGATGATAATGTCGAATTTTTTGATATCCCCATCCTGAGGCGTAATCTTAAACTCCGAGTTAGTCGGGATGATACCCTCCACAACACTCCCGTTAACCATTTCCAGACGGAATTTTACCGGTCTGTTTTGGCGGAAAATGGTCGTTTTGCCTATCTCCATATCCCTTCTAAAACTTTCTCCTGGCCTATAGATATTATCTTTTCCCATCAAAACGCTCCATTTGCTTTACGAGACAACCCAAGCGTCGATTGTAGCGTGCTGATGTAAGGACCATTACGTTCCGCATCAGAAATCAGGAATTCCAGCACATAATTGCCGTCACTCTGAGTTGCTCCCATGTATTGCGGCTCAGCATTGGATGCCTGATTGTTTATGACTACCTGAACATTCAGCCCACCACCGCCATTCATATCCTTATTGCTGATAACCTTTCCATTATCACCAGGTATCATGTACTGCTTGCCTGTGCTGGCCTGGTAAATCTCCGGCTTACCTTTCTCGCCGACCTGATACATACTGCCAGCCGATACCGGCCCGCCATTATAGCGCGCGCCAGCCAGAGCAAGACCGCTCGCAAGTCCTACAGTTGATGTGATGCCTGCAGATGCCGGCGCGGCGTTTGTTCCCAGCGTTGCGAGCGATGCTAGGGCAGCAGCTGGCGCCCAGGCTGAAGCCGTTGTTGCCGCCATTCCAACAGAAGAAGCAACAGATGCAGCCCCAAGAGTCTGGCCGAGAATGTAGTTTTTCAGCGCTTCGACGCCAACCTGCACGATGCTGTTGATCACGCTGTTCAGGATGGTATTCCCAAGCGACCGCATCGCCTCCTGCGCTGACATTGTGCCGGTTAGCAGGCCGGTAATTGCGTTTGAGGCATTCCCGCTAAACGCATCCACCGCACTCGTCAGCATGTTATATCCGAGGCTTTGCTGGCTGAGTAGCTGCCATTGGGCCTCTGTCATCTGCTGATTATACTGATTCTCCTGCGCCGTTCTCAGTGCCAGATACTGAGCATCCGTGGCTGATTTGGCAGCGATGAACTGGTCGTAACTGATTTTCCCCTGCTGATAGCTCTGTTGGAGTATTGCCTGTTCCTGCTGCTGGTACTGCTGCATCAGGGATAACTTCTGGTTATTCTCGTTCACCAGTTGCTGTACAGGGTCAACTTCGGCGCGGACCGTAGCTACCGGATTTAGAGTTTTCTGCGCGTTAATTTTGGCGAGGTTGTTCTGGTGCTCCAGCGCCATTTTCTCGGTAGCAGTGTTGTACTCTTGAAGGTCAATCTTCCCGGCGTTCAGCGCGGCTTTCAGGTTCTGCATGGATTCTGCGTAGGATTTATTCTCCGCCTGCTCCGGTATGGCCTTGAGCGCTTCGGTTACGCCCCTTGCCGCTGCGGCCGCGTCAATGGCAGCTGCCTTATACTCTCTGGCTTGACGCTTTTGCTCATCCGTAGCATGCGCGCCAAGGGATTGCTCAGCCCTGAGTAATTGCTGCTCTCTTGTTAGCCCCTCTGTCGAATCAGCAGCAAGAACCGATTCCTGTCGAAGTTGCTCAAGCTTCTGCGCGATAGATTCAGCTGTAGAAGCTGACTGCTTGCCTGCTTTGTCGCTTTCCTTCCGCGCCTCTGTAACCCGGTAGGTTTCGGCGTATTCGTCCTGCAGGGCCTTTACTCGTTTTGGGTCATTTACTCCGGCATCGGCTGCATCATATTGCGCCTGAAGTCGTGCCCTCGCCTCTCCCTCCAGTTTTGCTAAGGCGAGTCTTCGCTCAGATATTTTGATAAGGTTGTCTTGTTTGGGGTTAGCTGCGTTTACGCCTCCAAACCCTTTTTGTGAATTTGCGGCATCCTCAGAAGCTTTACCTACCGCACTAAGATCTCCTGCAAGGGTAGCGGCCTTAGTGCTTAGCACTGAAAGCGCCTTATTCTGTTGAGACCAACCATCAAGCCCAAGCCATGACCATGTCCTGGCCCTTTTGCTGTACATTTCGGCAGTAGATGTTAAATCAGCAATTTTTTGCGCTGCCGTCTCGGTTCGTCCACTCAATCTATCAATGGCCGCGCTTATAGAGTCGATGATGGACACCATTGTTGTACTCGCGCCGGTAGCTTCGTTCATTTTACCTACAAGCAAGGAAAGAGAGACGGTAAGGCTATTGCTGGCCTGCTCCATTGTCCTTGGTAGCTTATTAAACTCCTGATTAACAACTCCCGATTGTTTGGCTATTGCGTTAAGGGCGGCCTCGGCTGTAATTTTTCCATCAAGCATTGCTTGTCGAAGTTGTCCCATAGACAACCCGAGACCCGCTGCCATCTGTCGTGCTAGTTCTGGCATGCTTTCAACTACAGAATTGAACTCTTCTGCTCTAACTATCCCACCGTCGATGGACTGGCCGAATTGACGCAGAGCTGTAGCCATTTCCTCTGCAGAACTCCCACCGACACGCCCTATTTTTTGAAGTGTATCTGTCAGAAATAGGATTTGGCTATTCGTAGCGCCAGTTGCTTTTAATGATGATGTCAACTTTTCCCAAAGATTTTGGGTGTTCTGTAGGCTCGCACCTGTGTTAGATGCAATTTGCGCTAAAGCTGAGAACGTCACTTTAGCCTCGGCCGTTCCTGAGGATAGCCTTGCAATTCTTGACTGTAATTGCGTTACATTGTCAGCCACCTCAAGGAACGCCTTGCCGTAATCAATAATTAGCGAGACTGTAATAGCGCTAGCTACGCCCGATAAAGCGGCCTTTAGAACACCCATTGAAGCCGATGCTTTTTGTCCGGAGTTTTCTAACTTATCAACTCCTGCGCTTGCGCTTCTGGCACTTTTATTCATTTCCCCGAGAACATCTGCTGCCTTTCTACTACCAGTAATTAACTTCGCCGTTTCCATGTCAACGTCGTAGTAAAGATCACCAACTTTTTCAGCCATAGAATTCTCCGGACATAAAAAAACCCGCCGAAGCGGGTTTTAGAGAGTTATGATTCACTTTCGACAAAACTTATAATCATGTCCGCACAGTTCAATGGAGTGTTTTCCATCATCGGACCAGAGTGAAAGCTGTTTAATGTACGTTTCACCTGTTTTTGCGTCGAAGTCGTAGACAACCATTCCTGCATCTACGTTCACAGCCCTTGGTTCCTGTGCATCACCATTAGCTTTTATAGTTTTGAAGGTGACAGTAACTTGGTTGGTATTATCATTTCTTCGATCTGCGATATGCGCCTTCCCGCCACTTACATCTACGCAACTATTAGTTTTGTCGCCGCAGACTGCCATCAACACTTCTTTTTTAGCCGTATCGATCGCCTCTTGCTCAGATGGCGCTGTCTTATAGCAACCTGTTAACGCCAGAGAAAGCAATGCCACTGCCGTAATACGTTTCATATCCCTATCCCATCAGTAAATGATGCGGCAATCGTAGCAGAGGGTAAGCGATACGACAAAACCACCTGATCGTTTATCAGGATGTTCGGCGGTGAGCTTCCAGGGTAGGTTGGATGGTAAACCCGAAACAAGGAATCAACATGGATAAGTTTGACCGCGCCATCCAGCGAGAGCTACTCCAACGTCTCTGCGACATTTACCCAGAATCTGCCGATAGTAGCTTCTCCAAGGAGTTTTCAGAAAAATTTGGAGGCATTACTATCTTTACTGCCAACTTACTTTATCTTGCTGGTCACGGACTCATTGATATAAGACTTAGCAATGAAATAGGCCGACGACTGCCATCTGTAATGGACTCTTTCACGAAAATCACCAGCAAAGGCATAGATTTCATTCGCGATGACGGCGGTTTGGGCGCCATCCTGAACGTACAGACCATTAAGTTTCACCGGGATGCAGTGATCGTCCTCGAAGACCTGATCGCCATTTCAAATATGAACGACGAACAGAAGGAAAAAGCCAAGTCGACTCTCGGCGAAATGTCGACGGAAGCTATTAAAACCGTGGTTCAAGCCGCGACGACTGCCGGGTTATCAAAGCTACTCGGGCAATGAAGTTGTACCAGATAGCAAAAACCCGCCGAGGCGGGTTTATATCGTAAGAACTGTCATTTAGATTTTAGCTTAAAATCCCATGCAACATTCATTGGCGGATGGTCTTCATCAATGATCATATTGTATTGACCACGGACAACAGCGCCATTTTCTCTAACCTCTAAGTAACTTATGCGGAGAACCTCATGCGTGAGTATCGCATTTGCCAATCTTGGAAGCTCATTCGGGCGAGTCATTTCCTCCGATACCTTCAGATTGAATGTCTCACCATTACTGGTCCGCTGAACCTGCAGGTTGAAATCAGTACTTATTCCCGACCTGTGCAGGCCTAGAATGTAGAAGTTGTCAAAGCTCTCTCGGCTATCACGGTTTTTGGCCTGCCTGTTTTTGAAGTCCAGCAACTGAGCACCTGAATATGACTCTCCACCAACAACTGCTGATTCTGCATCATTAGCTACGGATTTGAGGACTGCTCCTTTGGCTGTTTCAGCCAATTGCTCAATGTCTCTACTGGCTGGGGTTTCACCCTTTGATTTGAGCTCGGCAGCAATCGTGAATGCATCCTTCATGCCTGATACGACAGTTTTGATGTCTTCACTTTTCGAATCATTCTCACCTTTCTTCTCAGTCTTCTTGCAATGTAGGTAGTAGCAGCCGCAAATCGTGAGAGCGGAAATCAAAGCCAAAAGCACCGTCATTTTTTCGACACCACTCATGTTTTCCATTGTCCGCTGAAGAAAATCAATTGCATTGTTAGTTGTGAAAGACCAATCGGTTGTAGATTCAGTAGACCCTTCTTCAACCCTAAAAACAACATCTAGAGCCTGCTTATCTTCGTTAGTCAATAGATTTAGCTTTGGACTTCCGTACTTAGCCACTGCATATGCACGCTGGAATGCTTCATGCATGGACGCCATGCCGGCAATCATAGAAGCCGTCAGGCTTGAGTGGAACTTATCCCCTTTGACATTGATATAAAGTAGTGGCCAGCCCTCAAAAACGATGTCTAATTCATCAAAATTGTAGCCATCCTTGCTTATGAAATCTTGCGTAAAACCCCAGAAATCCTCAGCACTTTTTATGCTGATAGTTTTGTCTTCCATCGCCAACTCGCTAGGTTGTTTTTTTCAAATCTAAACGAAGTGCCGCTAATGGTAAATCCTGTTGTTTGTACACCCCTTTTGGATATTGTGTGCAATCCACTATTGATGTGCGGTAGGCAAAAGTAGTCCAGAAGCCTGGTTATTGGTTGGCTTTAGCCTGTCTGCGCTTACGCCGTGCAAAGTAGTCATCAGCTGCGTGATCGTATTCTTCGCGGGTGTACCCTTTCTGCTCAGGGTATTTAGCGATGAGCATTAGCTGAAACTCGGTCATCGTCAGTTGGCCGGCCTCTTCCTTGCTGATACCGAAGTGGTTACGCGCTGCGATAATGTAATCTGATGCCCGGAATTCAGATGTGGTATCGCTGGATTCGTGCCGCTGGAGCTTTCTAACTTTCGCTTTACCTATGATGCCGTGCATCATCAGGCTTTGGGCGACTATAACCATGTTGTGCGGCGGCATGCTTCCCTGGCGCCATACGAAACTGCGCTTTCTGCCTTTACCTGGCTTCATCCATCCTATCAACTCGCCGATATCGTCAGCACAGCAGGCTGTCAATACGGTATGGGCAGCCATAATCGACTTGCGGCTCAATAGACCGCTCTGAATATACTGCAACACGCAATCAGGCAGCCGGTCGTACTCATTGTGGATGTAGGATTCAGCAGCCCGCCTTAACAGAGGGGTCACTTCGTCATTGCAGAGGTCGTAGAACGTCTGAACAATTTCAGCAGGTTCGCCAATTCGCGACATGGCCAGCAGTGACGGCCGGAAAAAATAATCCCTGTCTCCGGCAGTAATCAGGCATTCGCCAAACTCTTTAACTGGTGTCATCTTTCCCCCATAAACAAAATCAAGGGCAGGATTCCTGCCCTTTGTTTTGCTTACACGGTGACGGTTACTGTGTGAGTGGCTGTGAATTCGCCATCCACAGTCTTAACTGTGATTACCGCAGTGCCGGCCGTTGCACCAGACGGGGCAGAGACAGTCACGGTATTGCCGGTGAAGGCCACGGTCGCGCGCGACGGCACAGAAGAAGTAACAGTGAACAGTTTATTGTCAGCATCATCAGGTGCCACATTGACAGTAAAGGTGGTACTTGAACCTGCCGCTACAGTGCTGGTAGTCGGAACGACTGTGACGCCTGTTACCGGAATGCCATCATCTGCTTCGGTGATCTGGAAGGTGTTACCGTCAGCCAGTTTGAACTCAAAGCTGTATGTCACGATTTCCTTCACACCACCGCCATCACTGGCGCCGGTCGGGACCATGTAGCCGATGTGATAGAAATCGCCCCAATGGAAGCGCATCCAGACCGCAGGCTGGCGTCGGGCCCGGACTTCATCGGCGATATACTTCACGAACTGCTGAATGCCGAATTCATCAGTACGGTCCTGAACGCGCACTTCTCCCTCAATGGAATAGGTCGGGTCCAGGCTGGCAATCAGGTTCGAACTGAATCCGCCATTGTCTGCATCAGACGTCAGCGCCTCCGGGCTCATATCCCACGTTGCAGAAGTCGGCAGACCCATGAGTTTCCATTCGCCTTCTGCCGGCATCTGGTCAGAACAGCCGTAAGCCAGTTCCAGCGTCTTCGCGCGACCGATAAGTTGTTCGTTATTGGAGCAGCCTTGCATCGTTGCTTACCTCACTTCAGATAATAAAAAAGGCCGCTCCAGGCGACCTTGTGTGATTTGATTTGGTGTTACCCGCCGAAGAGACTGGCGAACTGTAAGCGCCACACCATGCGCCCTTCTTCAGTCATTACTGGCGACGGAATTCCGCCAAGGTTTGATATCTGTCCGAGGCAGGGATTCGTCATCGGGTTTTGCTTCACATAATCGATGATGGCCTGCACATCAGCCTCTGATTTGGCATAGTCACCGGCAGATTTACCAGTTATCACATCGACCAGGACGTAATAATCAGCAGCCATATCGCGGTCTACTGCCGTTCCGCCGTTGGGACGGAATACGATGAATCGTTCTGCAAGCTTTCCTGTATCGGTCCATGTCAGTGACTGAACGGTGTACCCGGTAGTTAAGCCGGCATCAACGAGGAAGTTACGAACGCGCTTATGCATCGGAGGGTTCACAGGGCTAGCTCCTTTTTGATTGCGGCATCAACGGCATTACGCGTTTCATCGCCTGCTTTCTTCAGGAACTGAGGCTCGCCTGCCGGGTCCCAGTAATTACCACCGCCCTGTGATGCTGGGCGGGGTTTGCCCTTGAGCGTTCCTTTAGCTTCATGGACGTATACCGCGTAATTAGCCGAATACCCCACTCGTCCGGTAATGCGTGTGCCATTTACCATCACTTCCTGAAACTGTGAGTTAATCAGATTAGAAGTGGCAACAGGCGTCATCCTTGCGGCCTCTGGCGCGACGATTAACAAGGCTGATTTGATAGCCCTGACTACCTTCCTACCCTGAACATCTCCAATGATACGGTCGAGATTTCGCTTTGCTTGTTCGATGCCGCGGATCTTAACGCCCATACTCAGACTCCCGTCAGAATTGCGTAATCATCCGCCAGGCGCTCGAACGTGTCGGCGTAGCGGATAACCTGCCGCACCTCGTCGGCGCCGGCAACAACCGGGTCGGATTCGGTCGATGCTCCAATTAGGAGGTAATCACCCGCCGCTGCTAGTGCATACTCAGACCACACGGTATTCTTCACGACGATTTCAGAGCCAAGACTGCCGATGCGCTTTGACAAGCCGCCCTCGTAATCACAGAGAATCGACTCAGGAGGCGAGAAGCCTAGCGTATCGCCATATTCATCGTTGCCGAGATTCCGCCAGATTGTCGCTGTCGCGGTATATGACCATGAAGCAACCGAAGACATCAGCCATCCCTCCATCGCAGCACGATTGCGCCTGTGGCCCGTATGCGGGCGCAGTTAATGAACCATTCGCCGTCGCTTTTCACGTATGCCGTCGTTTGCTGGCCGGTATCGGTCATCACCCACACCCGGGTAAACGTCCGCGGTAGCCGTTGCTGAACTGAAATCCACGCCATTAGCAGCCCCCGACCACCAAAAACAGCCCCACACTGTTGCCGGCGCTGATCGGTAGTTCACTGGTGCAACCGCTGGTATCCAGTTTCGCCAGCGAGTCGCGCAGCCAGGTGATGCCGTCGTCTCCGTAGTCGAACGAGCGCGACGCTCCTGATGGCGCCCCCTGCGATTTTATTCGCCGGGCACCGGAAGACGTCGCCATGAGCGCAGCGGCATACATCAGGATGAGCTTTGCCGTGCATTCGTCGTATCCCGCACCATCGAGGCACGGGATAATTTTGTTCACCACGCAGAGAATCGGATCGAGCAGCGAGACGGGAATGGCGTAACCCAACTCACCGAGGAACGCCTGCACGTCTGCCGCTGTGATTGGGTCAGCCATGGTTATTTCGCCTTCTTGGTTGCTTCTGCCAGTGCGGCTTCGGCTTCGTCTGCGCGTTTTGTTTCTGCTGCCAGCGCGTCGGCGTGAGCCTTGTCTTTCGCTTCACCATCGGCGATGAGCTGTTGGTTCAGCTCCAGCGCGTCGGCGAGTTGCTTTTGCAAGGCAGTCAGTTCTGCTGCAGGCGCGGACGGAGTAGCCACTTCGAAGGAAAGCTTCTCGCCTTTCTTCTTGTCGGTCTCCTTTGCTTTGCCAGTGCTGATCCAGCGCTCCGCCGTTGCGTCGTCTACATCCACCACCGAACCAACCTCCAGTTTGCGGAGGCTGGCACCGGCGTGCAGGTTGCTTGCCACGATTTCGACCAGTGCCATGATTTATCCTTAGCTTGATGCATGAATTACGGAGTATTTATTGTTGATGTCCTGCTTAACCATCAACCCCATTGCACCCCAGGTGCGCCAGATGTAGTCGCTGTTGTATTCCGGACGCGGAGAGGCAACGGTACCGATAGCCTGACCAACGATTGGAGCAATGACGCCAGCAGACAGCGGAACGATGACAATTTCGTTACCTGAAAGCTGGCTGTCTTCTTTAATCGCCGCTACACCGGTCAGTTTCAGGATTTCATCCATGATCGTGCCGGACTGGAAGTTGTCGGAGAAATAGCGCTCCAGGTTGGAGATGATTTCACCGGATACGTACCAGGTCTGTTCTGCATACTGGTTGTTTACGCGACGCATCTGATCACGCAGCGCGATTGCGCCAGCGCGGATAGCCTGAGACGTTGCGGTACCAGAGGTGAAGTCGATGTTAAGGCCGGAAGCCCCAAGATCGATCTGTGCTACACGCTCATCGTCACGCAACCCTTTCCAGGTCAGGCCGTCGAACACTGCGAAGTTGCCAGCTTTGTCACGGAAGCCGTTGAAAATGTAGTCAACGTAACGACGCTGAACATCTTCAACGGAACCACGCTGCGCATCCGACTGCGACTGCAATGCCTGCGGGCTGTTGAAGATTGGATCACGCCATTCGAACTTAAAGCCCGAGTCGTGAATAGGTACCATGGTGCCGTCGAAGGAATAGCTGCGAGCATCCAGCGCCGCACCGACCTGACCGGACATGGAAGTATGAGCCCAGCCGCGGCCGCCGGTACGAGCGTAATCGTAACGAGACTGCTCAATTCGCACGGAGCGAGACAGCGGCATCAGATCGTTCAGTAGAGTGAACTCGGTATTCGGCTCGAACTGCTGAAGCACAGTTGTGTCGAAAGCGCGATACAGGCGGCGGATATCGTCAACTGCGTTCACCGCGTCGAGATAAGGGACGTTTTCTGCATCACCACGGAACTGAGTGCGCGCCAGAAAATCAGCTGCAGCCTGAGCACTGGCGTTTCGTTCAAGTTCGAGAGCGCGCCATTGCGCCTGGTTTACCGCGAGGTTCCCGGTCTTCTCGCCGATAGACTTGGAGAATACAAACATTCAGTGCTCCTTATTTGAACACAACGCGAATCAGATCGCCCGCCACCGCAGTGACTGCTTTATCTTCTTCGACATAAGCGAATACGGCGGCATCATCTGCAACCGCAGTGATCTGACCGTTGGCTACTGCAACCGGCTGGCCTTTGGTGTAGGTGCCCGCTGCCGCCCGCACGTTTAGGAACATGCCAGGTAGCGGATGAATACCAACAACCAATTCATTGGCTGGGATTGCGTCATCAACACTCAGGCAGCGAAAGTAGTCTTTGTTTGCCACATACTTGATGGCGGATTCTGCCCCGGCTACAGAGGCCGTGAACTTGTCAGCAGTACTGAAGAAGCCAACAGTACCAGGCAGAGTCGATGCTGCTGCCCCGCCTTCACGGTTAAGTAGCGGATTAGGGAACACGCCTCCGGCGTGGATAATATGTTTTCCGTCTTTAGCCATTTTTTACTCCGGCATTTCGCTGACTGATTGGGTATTGGTTGCCTGATTGCGGAATGCAGCGTTCAGGCCGAAAGATGTCTGGCACTTGGCATACATGGCGTCGAGCGCCTTACCGTCCAGATCTGCAACTTCGTCGTCGCTCATGTTCATCGCCAGTTTCACAGCCGCGCGCTTTTCGCCCTTCTCTTTGTCAGAGTTGGCATTGATCTGGCTGTTAAGTGCGGTGACCTGCTCAGTAAGGACTTTTGCCCACGCTGGCATCTCTTCGTTATTGGCGGCCTGCTCTTTTTTCTTGGGCTTGCCGGTTTCCGGGTTGATTTCTTCATCGCTTTTTTTCTTGGCGGTGGCTTCTTCAGCCTTCATCTGGTTGTATGCGTCCATCAGCTCGGCGTCGGACTTGCCTTCAGTCGGCTTACCAGCGGCTTGCAGCGCATTGATAATCAGTTCTTTCATCGGATCGTTCTCTCCGTTGGTTTTAATCTCGTACTCAGTGGGTTTGCGCACGACTTTTACAGGTTCGCCGACGAACACGGCCTTGCCGTCATCATCGATGAGGTACTTCTGTTTAAGGTATTTGGTGTCGTCCCGGTAGATGAAGCTGTCCGGCCACACCGTTTCAGGCCAAAGCCACTTATCTCCGGTGTCACCCTCGCGCAGCTTGTCGCAGATAGCGCGGGAGATGTCGTCGAAAGAGAAGTTGGAGGCATTGGTGAAGAAGAATTTGGTTTTGTTGAGCAGGCCGTCGCGGGTGCAGTCAATTCCGTCAGCAAGGCGAGCAACTTCGATCTGCTGCTCATCACCTTCTGAGTTAACGAAGATACCCACGCCCTCCTCCGGTGTTCCAGCACCCGGCTCATCGAGCAGTACCGCCACATGGTCAAACATCATGTTGGTAGCGATCTCGTTGTACTTCTTGCCCTTCGATTCGCCATTGGCAGCGATACCGGAATACAGCAGGCCGGTGGAGATGTGAATCGGGTCGGAGTTGGTGCCAGCAAGCATCTCATCCAGGCGGTTGATAAGGCGCTTGCCCTTCTCGCTGGATTCGGCGTACTGGCGGTTAACGTACATGTCGCCCGTCACCTTGCCGTCATTGTGGCTGACGTTCTGCAGCCAGGCACCGACGTGGTACTCATTCACCGCCCGTACATCGCGCGCAGACACGTGCTTGCCTTCCACCTTCGGGTGGCCCAGCGGCATCGGGTTGCGCTCCAGCGTGTTGTAGGCCTTTTCGATTTCTGCTGCCGGGTACAACTTCCGGTTCATCACGATATCGTCCACGACAGGCGTGATGCCGCGAACCACGATATGTGGCTTGCCGTCGATGGTTTCAGTGGTGATGTTTGAAGCGGAGTTGACGACGGTCAGCACGTTAACGCGGTTGCGTTTCATGCTGGGTCCTCATTAGTGGATTTCAGGCAATAAAAAACCCGCCTAAGCGGGCTTGTAGTGAGATCTTTATCAGTGGAAGTTCAATTCTTTTTTAGCATCTTCAACTATCAGGCTAATTATGTCCTCAACGTCCCTTTCCATGTCTCCATATGCGGCTTGTTCAGGGTAACCTTCCTCATGGATTGATTCCTCTGCACTAGCATCTAAGGAGAAAAAATCATCTAAAAGTTCTTTTGTGTTAGAACTAAGGGAGATCGGGGCTAGGATGAAAGACCTTCTGAGTTCCTTTTTAAGATCGTTAAACCTACTCCAATCGAAATGGTAATCAGGAACGTCTTGCAACCTTCTTTCAGCTTCATAGATACGTTGATAATGGTTTGAGGCCATAGCGTATATTGACTTCATTTCGATAAGAATATCGATCAGTTGCCCATAGGCTGTATGTTTCTTTTCCCACCACTTTTCTCTGTAGAATCGGCGTAATGCGAAATAAGCTGTGAAACCAGCTGCGGCCACACCAATAATAATCGGGCCCACAAGTGAAAGGGCAAAAGATCCAACCTCAGCGGGTGTAATCGAGCTCATAATTTACCTATCATCTTATTTTGATAGGTATTTATATCACTATTATTCTACTTTATCCCAAGCCTTACGCTCTTTCTCCAGCTTGTTCGCCAGCCCTTCATTGAATATGCTGCCGTCGTCGTTGAGCAGCACTGGTATCTGGCTGCAATAGCAGTTGTACCGGTTACCGTTCTCAGCGTAGAAGTCCCGCACTTCTTCAGCGGTGTAGACTTTGCCGTGACGACTGGCGTGCCAGGTGCGCGTAGTTGGCTTAAGTGCTGACAGCCACAGCAGGCCGGTATTCAGCCCCAGCCGATCAGCGGCCCAGTCCGTTTCATTCCATTGTGCCTGCCGCAGCGCTCCGACCTGCTCAGTCTGAGCGATGGTCTTCGCCTTCGACATCGACACATCGAGGCGCTTGCTGATGACGCTGGCCGTTTCGCGTGGGTTAACTCCACGGGCCACGGCATCGGTGATGATGCTGGTCAGATCGCCGCGGGCGGTGTCGCTGATAACCTTCCAGTCACTGAACGTTGTAAGCCTGGCCGCCGCTATCTGGTTCAGATAACCGGGGCTGTTTAAAAGCTGCTGTAGCGTTGTCTGGCTGGCATATACCTGCGACTGCACCGAAAGGTTGGTGAAGGCGTTTAGCGTGCCGCGGTCATACTCCGCAATGACGTAGTCCATCGCCCATAGGTTCTGGTTGCCGCCATCGAGAAGCTCATCATCCAAAATTGACTGCACAACCTGCAGCAGGTCGGCCAGCTCAGCGGCGGTCATGTCATAGATGAACTTACCGGCGTTGACCTGATACAGCGAAGGGTCGGATCCCTCGTTGTTGCACATCATCCACGACTGATGTGCGTTCGCCTCTCGCTGCAGCCCTGTAAGCCTTTGGTCAAATAGTGCCTTAAGCCTGCGCTTGATGTTCAGATACCGGTCTTCGATATCATTGAACATCCTGCTGACCTGCCGCGAGGACTGCGTAGGGTCAGCTTTATTGCGCGGTACGATTGGCGTCCCGATTCTGGTTTGCGCTGTCATCATCATCTGTCAGCGGATCCTTATCGGTTTGCTTTACGTCAGGTTTAGGTGGTTGCACTATCTTGCGAGGCTCCAGCTCACCGACTGCGCGGATTTCGTTTTCATCCACCGCCGGTGTGCCATATGCCTGCTGGGTATCTTTCGCCACGACAGCCATTGCCTGCATGTTGGCAATCTTCTCTTTTTCGCTCGGCGCGAGCAGATCAGACCATGCCAGCGTGACCTCTCCGGATGATGGCGGGTCAATGACGCCTACAGTCCAGAAGCGCTCAAGCACGCTCTCTACAATCGTCGACTGGAATCCCCAGCGGCGGCCGTTACAGCGCTTAGCCCAGTCTGTTTTATCCTCATCGGAGGCAAGGCGCCCCGTCTGCTGTCCAAACAGGATGGTGAACGGACATTGAATCGAAGATGCAAACTCGTTGGCCGCCACCGTCCAGGTCGGAGACGGGTCTGCTGCCGCAACGGAGAGAACCGACGGCGTGCCGGCCTGCATTACCAGGGCAGCATCAGTACCACGGTTCATCTTGGTGACCTTGTCGTTAAGCGCTTCACCAAGGTCTTTGTAGCCAGCATCTGTGGCTGCCTTTGTCAGATTTGCAATGCTGGTTTCTTTGTCGAACGCAATCCCGAGCTGGCGGCTGGCATTCTTCAGGAACCCTTCTGCGCTGCCGCCCGAGACTTTTTCAAGGTCGAGCAATTTGTTGTAGCCCGCGCGCAGGAAAGGCACGCCAGACAGCATATTTTCGTCTTCCGAGCCTTCGCAGAGAATGATGATTCGCTCGGGGTGTACGGTGACGCCTCGCACCGGACCGTACGTACCATCATCACCAACTGGCTGCTCGTTGAAGTTGTACGAAACTGGCTGGCCGTATGTTTCTGATAGTGTGTCGGTATCGAAGTTTCCCGGCTTGATCTGCGACTCCCACGCTGGGATCAGCTTAACAATGGCCTTGTCCTTTAAACGTGCCACCACAGACCTGTCTACCGGCTCACTCCACTCTCTTCCGTCCCTAAACTGAATGAGCAATGCCGAGTACCGGCCAACCAGATTACGGCGATCCGCATCCTTAATTTTCGGCCAGTGTTTCTTCAGCAACTTAGTGGCTGATTTCTCCCAGTCTGTTGTCTCGGTTGACTCCTTGCCGTCATCGCCGTCGATGATCGTCGGGTTATCAACCCAGCACGAATCAAGAAGCTTATGAACGGCGGCAAAAGCTACCGCGTTGCGCTCATAAGCCCGATAATAGCGGTCGAACTCGAGACTGTTCGGATAGCCGAACTCATCCCACAATTTCGTGCGTTTGGTGTTTCCCGGCTGGCCCGCGTACAGCATGCGCTGCCGCCCGATAGCATCAGCAAGGGCATTAACGAGGAACTGTTCCCCGGTGCTTAATTCACTCACTGATGAGCTCCTTAGAAGAATACTGCGCCGACCTGCTTGTGGTTGTTCTTCGCTACAGCAAAGTAGCGGAAGCCGTCAGCACCGTGTGATGTGAAGTCATGAAGCGGTTTATCTTTCCAGCAGCCGCGCTTGTCGTCCCACTCCTTGCGGTAGCCCTCGAGGTGAGATATGCCCTCGGCACACCTATCCTCATCGAATACACAGGACGGGAGGATTTCACGCACCGACTCAATGCCAGTATCGACACCCGTTTTCGGCACAACGTTGAATGTCATCGAGTACACCTGACCGTCGATTTCATAGCCTTCCTGCGCAAGCTCTTTGCGCGATTTGGCGTCAGCACCGAACTCGCGGTTCTCGATGTCGTGCGGCCCCCAGTGTTCGCCATACTCATAGCCTCGGTCTTTCAGCACCTTCATGTAGTGTCTCAGGCCTTCGCCGGAGTTTTCGTAGTAGTCGATGATGTGAAATTCCTCTCCAACTTCGCGAACAAACCAGATGGCCGTGGAGTCGCCAACACCGATATCCCAGAACGTGTGAACCGGTAGGTGTGAGTTATCCGGGATTTTGCCGATCCGCTTGTTGGTGTAGAGCCAGCGGAATTGTTTGGCGTAGTACGCGCCCTCGACCGACTGCTGGAACGCCTCGGCCGGAATGGTCGGGTATTCGCGCTTCATGTCGTCGCCGAGCGTCTTTTCTTTGGCGTAATACCAGGCTTTTTGGCGTTCGTTGACTACTACGCCGTGCTTCGCCTCCATTTCAGCGAAGTATTCAATCAGGCGTACTGGCAGCGGTTCGACCGGGTCGATTGCGTACTGCGGATTCTTCCACCAGGAGAAGAAGAAAAACTTCCAGTCCAGCGCAGATAGTGGCTTGCCCTGCAACAAGGCTTTCTCTGCCGTCTGGCAGTAATCGAAGAAATAACCAGCACGACCCTCTGCGGTGCTCTCTATGGTCGCAAAGCATCCAGTCGATACCGCCTCAAAAGCACCAGTGACAATTTCCCGGGCTTTATCAGGATACTTGGCGCATATCTTCCCCAACTCGGAAACGTGCAGATAGCGCAGCGTACCGCCACGGAATGACGTGCTGACGTATAGCGAGCCGCCCTTCTTAAAGACGAGCTCACCAGACGAATCATTGCTCGCCGGGTTGGCAGCCTTTATCTCTGCCGGCAACTTGTCGTATGCGTACTTCACTTTTTCGCGGAACAGGCGCTTTGCGTCATTCAGCGTGTGGGCAATCAGCGCGCATTTCGCCGACTCAAACAGTGCCGCGTCGAGCTGGATGATGCACACCTCAGTTGTGAAACCGAGTTGCCTAGCCTTAAGGATGATGTTGCGGGTGTGGATCCCCTCGAAGTATTCCCTCTGCTCAGGAGTCATCCTGAAGCGGGTCGGCTTACCCTCTTTGTCGGTGATCCAGTAAAGATTGTTCAGCCGCCAGTCTTTATTGGACAGCAGCTTGAGGTGCTCAGGTTTCATTACGCCCCCTGAGACAAAGAATCCATCAGGTCAGAGAGTTGCTTAACAGAATTGTCGCCTTCAGGCCCGTCAATGTCATAGGCCTGGCGCTCAAGTCCAATCAGGTTCTTCAGCGCATCGCTCAGCGCCTTAACCGACTTAACGCGCTCCGGCATGCTGATGACCTTGTGGTAAATCTCATTGAGCTTATCCTGGCCTTTATCGTCAGGGTTGAACATCAACTCTCCGAGCATCTCCAGTGCGGCCACGTCTGCGCACTCTGCCCCAAGTTCATCAAACAGGGCATTGGTTATCTGTCTGGCTCGCTTAATGTCGCCGCGATGCTCCATGCGGACATTGGCGATTACTTCAGCAGTCGCCTCGATGAGTACGCGTTCGTTAAAAGTAACTTCACTGCGTACCTGCTTGCGTACCTCAGCTTTGCGTACCAGATCGTCAGCGCGTTCTTTCACCTTCGCATTCAGGTCACGTGACCAGTCGTCACGCTTGGCACGCTTACGGATAGCGCCTTCGCTGATTCCGTGTTGTGATGCTATTTCTCGGAGGGACATCACCCCGGCCCGGTACGCCGTCTCGATGGCCTCCCAGTCCGGTGTTGCCATAAAATTCTCTTTAGTTTTGTTTGTGGATGATCAATATTCTTTATTCTTCTGATTCAGCTTTTATCTGAGTACCAAATAAAATGAGGATTCTGTATGTCGCGTAAATTTGAAGATGGTGCCGTTGTCCAATTGAAGTCAGGCGGTCCACTAATGACGGTCTCAAGCTTTAATGAAGAATATAAAACTTATCATTGCGAATGGTTTGCTGGTAACGATCTTCAATCCGCAAATTTTTACGAGCATCAACTAACGGAAGAATAGTATCTACTAACGGCTTTGCGAGCCGTCAAGATGTGGCTCACCTCTTTGGTTGACACCAGATCTATGCTTCTTGTCGGTTAAGCATTATCGAAGCCCCTCAATGAAGGACTTCTGTAATGCGGGCTCTTATCTCAGCGCAGCCCCTTGCTGCGTGCCGGATACTCGGTTACGAGCGCCAGCTGTGAGATGGATGGGCTGACTTCTGGCCAGCCCGGCCTCTCCGGTAGTCGACAGAGCCAGATCGACAGGAGAATGAAGAGAATCAGCATGGCGCGTTACTTCTTAACGCTGTCCGGCATTACCGCACCAACAACGCCAGCCAGCGCTACGCCGCCAGCGATGACGGTTTCCTGAATGCCCTGAGGCAACTGATAACCAAATACGCCAGCAACAACAAGAATGATGCCGCGCCAGGTGGAAGGCTCTTTCAGCCGATTAATGAGATAGTTCATAGCTCCACTCTTTCCTTTACCCAACCATAGAGGAAATCTTCATTTGCCGCCCGAGCTTCAGCAAGCTCAAGATAGCGGGCGCCCTGGCTACAATTAAGCCCCTTCAGCAGCGTGGTTTCGCCATCTTTTCCGCGAACGGCCAGATAGCTTTTCAGCGCTGCAATAGTGATGTTGCCGATCGCGCCGTCCGGCTTCAGGTCCGGATATAGCTTGCCCTGCATATTCAGCGCCGATAACCAGCGCTGCAGGAATGTACTGGCGACACGTGGCCCCATGTTCACGCCGGTATCACACAATTCCTGTGCAATGGCTGGCGACAACTCGGCGATGCGGTCGAACTTCGGTTCAGTCCAGTATTGCGACAGATAAATGGCTTTGGCTGTATCCCGTGGTAACGCCTTCATATCGCCACTATAGCCATATGCGCGGGCGGTAGTCTGCGTGATACCCCAGCGCGTTGGGCCGCCTTTATCATTCGGGTTATTTACGTAACCCCCTTCTTTACCGAGGATGCCCTCGATAATCTGATCTGCTGTCATGGCGCCTTAACTCCGGTAATGCGCTCCCAGAAATAGGTCAAAGCAACAGAACCCATTGCCCCGCTAATTCCGGAAGTGGCCAGTATCATGTAAATGCTCAGTCCGCTTTCAATGCTCACCAAGCCAGCAATAACGCCGGTAAACCCTGAAACCACCATTTGGGCAAGAGCATTGATCAAGCTCCATGTTGCCTTGCTCTGCTTCACATCTATCAGGTAGCGGACAAGTCCACCCCAGCAAGCAATGATCAGCAGAACCAGCCAGGACATCCCGGCAATGCTCTCTTTGTCTTGCATACGTTTAGCCATAGTTACCGCCTCCGATGAAAGATCGGGAAGCTGTGTGTTTTAAAAGGGGTCAGGCCCGTCAGGCTGGATTTAACAACGAAGCATGTCGATGATGATTCCTGCGGGACCTGATAATAAAAAAGCCATGCAAATGCATGGCCTTGTGATTTGAATCCGTTATTTACAAAATGTATTCGAGACAGTATCTTTCGACTTCCGGACAAAAAAACATATACCGGGACAAAATCTAAATGTAACTGCCTTGCCTGCGTGAAACCATGCGGGCTTTTTTTTGCCCAAAGAAAAGGCCCGCCGAAGCGAGCCTGCCACTGCTGTTTCTTTGTTTGTATTGGTTGTGGTGCCGGGTGCCTCCCGGTGAGCATGCCCCAACAGACATCACTCGCGTGGTATTCACAGGGCTTTCGCTCTATTAGTTGGACGCCCCTCCGCATAGGGGGATTCACCACACCAAAAAATTTAACATCTGATGAAACTCGTTTCAATGCTCCACGACGATGTGACAGGGGTACTGATGCAATGCATCTCGCGAATACCCCTGTCGTATCAACGGAAAGCAAAAAGCCCAAGGCGTTAACCTCGGGCTTCAATAATTTTTGCTGCTCAGTTCGCTTTAACGTCCCGAGCCTAACACAATTCAAGCATTTTCTGCGCAAGAGTTCAAGTAAAACTTGTCGCTATTTGTGCCGAAAGCATCACGCATTGGTGCATAAAGCATCGATTCTGCAAGATTTAGCCAAACGTCGATTCTGCTTTCACATGTGCGCAGACACCATTCTGGGTGTTTTTTGTTAAGGTCGCGAGCCATTGCTTTTTTACTCAGACGCTTGATATATCTGTCTTCTATGAGCGCATACAGACTCTTATGCCCTGAGCGAACCAGTATTTCTCCGAGAACTGAATTGATGGTCAGCGCCTCTTCATCAGTGCAGAACGCCAGTCCACTTTTATTTTTGCCGTTAAGAATCTCCTGAAAGAACGCTTCAAGCTCAGGCTTGGAAATGCCTGATTTCTTCATCCGGCGTAGTGCATCGTTGATAGCTGTTTTCGTTATCTTCCCGGATGCCAGCAATTGATTAAACATATTGCCGCCGCTACCACCGCCTATATACGACCAGCGGCCCCACATACGCAGCTTTCCCTGTATCCAGATGCTTTCCAGAGTGCGGAGGCGAACCATTTCACCTGATTTACCAACCTCAGAAGGGTTAATCATTTATTCACCTCATTTTTGATTTTCGGTTGCTCGGCGGCAAACTGTGCCAGCGCCATAAATGACTGGCCTTTCGCTTCCAATTCGGTACGGTTGATGTAGCTGAATTTCTCGCCTCTCCAGGTCTTATCAAACACAGCTATGGCACCAGCGAAAAATGCGCTGGTCGGCCTTTGTTTGTCGTTGGCAGGGTTAAACCAGACAGGCAGATCGAAACCAATCCGCCCACGAATAAAGCAGACATGATCCGCATCTTCCGTCCACCAGGTTTCGCTCGTTGCGGATTTAACCAGGAAAACATAGCGACCGCCCTTCTCGCGTTGCGCAGCTGCGTAGTTCATGATGTGCGTCATGCCGGTGATGGCTTGCTTTTCGTGGTACTGAGAGCGGCTGTATGGCGGGTTGCCAAATGCAGCACCACCGATTGAGGAAAGCATTTCCGACCAGTCCTGTGTCAGCGCGTTATCTTCTGCGGTGTACCAGATAGGGCATTTTGCATTGCTGTCATCAGCGAACAGGTCCAGCATCAACGGACCAAACATCGCATTGATACCCCAGAAAAGCGGATCCGGCGTTCGCCACTGGTCGCCAACCTCTTTTAAATAATGTGATGGTGCGTTGCGTAGGGCTGTGAGGGATTCGCAGTAAGGATTAGTCATGCGGCCTCCAGCGTTTTTTTCAGTGCGCGTAAGTCGGCGTAAGCCTGCAGGCGGATGGCTTCCAGCTCTGCGATGGTCCAGCGGTGAATCCGGTTGTCGTTATCAAGCCCCTGAACTGCGGCTTCACCGATTTTTTCCACCAGCCCGACCCGGTAAGCTTTGATATTCCCGGACTTGCCGACGTTGCAGTCATCACATTGAAGATTGATATTGATGCGGGTAAACCGCAGGTGGGAGGCTATAGCAACGGTTCTGTAGTGGCCGGCATGCCAGACTTTGGCGTCGTGAGTACCGCAGGAAATACACCCCTCCCCATTAGCAAGGGCAGTTTCACGGCAAAGGGTATTAACCACGCGCTCGGTGACTTCCAGCCAGTGACTGAGGGGCTTCTCAGCCGTCTTTGGTTCAGGGCGGATATGGTGATCGGGTTTATTTTTTAACCTGTTTTGTGTCTTAACCTTTTGTTTCTCGCGCTGATGCGCAAGGTACTGGCTCTTATGCTCTTCGCAACACCAGTAAACATTTGTATAGGTAAGGTTAAACCAGGCACCGCAGCCGGGTGCTTTGCATCTGCGACGGGGGTCTCTCATATCGCACCGCCTGGGTGCCACAGACAAACAGAAACACCGCGCACTGAGGCACGGCGTAAAATGGCGTTGCTGCGTTTTTGCGTCATCACTTTACTCCGGTGATGGCGCGATAGGTTCGGTGTTCAGCCGAGGTGATTAGTATAAATCACTTTTTCTTCTTCCGGAAGAATACTTTACACTCCTCGTGAGATTCCTTTGTGATTACAATCTCTCCTTCATTAAGCGGGGTTACAACATAAACTCCACCAGAAAGGTGGTTGACAACATACGTACCCAAAACGTCCATTGCTTCATTCATTTCTTTCTTATTCATCAGTCCGCACCTTGTGAATATTTCATAAATCGTAGATTTTTCTTTTCCTGTACAGGGATGGCTAAAAATGAACTCGCGACGCTCTGGAATACAATGACATATTTAGATCGTCCATCAAGACCCTATTTTTACAGACAAAATAGAATGACAATGAAAATACAAAGAACAATAAATTCAATGCGTTATGGAAAACCACTAAATATAAAAAAGTCATTCACATTTTTTCTCTGGTTCAACCCCCTATTTCACTCAGATAGAAGAATTAAGCCAATTTCAGAATTTAATTAACTGCATGTAAAATGAAGTAGCAGAAAACACTAGCGCGACAAAGAATGCACATTTTGTGTAGTGTGCAACCCACTATTTTCCAGGCAAGAAAAAGAAAACCCGCAAAAGCGGGCTTAAGGTGATGGACTAATAATCACTGAAGTAACTTGGGCTCGACCTTGCAGTGAACCTCCCACAAACTGATTCCGCAGCTCCCGCAGAAGTTAGCCAGGTAATTCAGCCCTGACCACTCCCGGACGCCACCGCGAGCGGCTTCAACGTATACGCCGATTTGCTTATCTCTCCACAGCCCAAACAGTCGCCAGCCTCCGCTATCTGCGTTTCTGACTGCAACAATGCGGGTCAGAACTCCAGTCTGATAGAGCTCGGTAAAAGCTGGCTTTTTTCTGGTTATCATTTGCATAAATAACAAACCTTAGATTTGTTGATAACAAATATGGTGTTTGTGTTTTATGGCTTTGCGTTTTGCGGGGGATTTAGGCATCGCCAGTTCCCCGCGTCGGAGCAGTGTCGATAGCCAGCAAATGCGGCGATTCCAGATAGCGAATCATCGTTTCTGCAACCTGCTGGCGAGCCTTTAAATCCTGATGCACGATTAGCAAGACTGGTGAAAGAGACTTTCTATCGACGTTGTAGCCATAACGCTGCAGGGTACCAATGAGGTCAGCAAGAATCTGGCTATCTGTAAGTTCATGACTCACCCTTCACCTCCTGCGGGGCGGCTGCGAGCATGGCGGCGCGGCAGGCGTTCCAGCCTTTCACCTCTGCTATAGCCGCTACAGCATCAACGGCGTACATGCTCAGCGGATTAGGCATTGGCTTTTCCTCCGGCACTACCGGCTGCTGCGCGTGGATATAGAGCGGCGCTATGTTTCGCTCTAGGTCGGTAATGACGCTCCATATTGGGACTGACTCGACGCCTTGTTTCGCCATATCACGATAACTGTCGGCATACGCCAGCACAGGGTTGCGGACCGGCTCGCTGTCTATTACAGCCAGCGCGATGCGAGCCAGCTCCTCAGCCTCTTCAGCTGGCAGCATTACGTTGCTTCCGGCACCGTAGGTGTCACGCCATGATTTAATTTTTTCCAGACGTTCTCTGGTTAACTGGTTATTAGTCATGGTCTGATTCCTTACCTCTACTGACAGACAAGTTTTTATTCACGATGGCATCCATCAGGCGTGATGCTGCAGCTTTCTGAGATGAGACATTCGCAATGACCGTTGGCCTTGTTTTCTCGCAGCTGGCGCAAATACCATCCCATGATGAAATGAGGAAGAAATCTTCACGATCGGCAATGCCGGTATTCATTACCAGATCCTCAATCATTAGCGTGACCCCGCGAACTCCCCGACCTTCGCTTAACCTCTGCACTGCGTAGCCGAAGGCGTTGATCATCACAGCATGGAACTGGATATACTCGCGTTTGTACTCTGCCTGATTCGTACCGCGGCGAATATCATCTAAACCAGTCAGCATCAGCCAGGCATTCCACAACCCCTCCAGATCATCTTGCGAACATGAACCTGAAAATTTTGCAGTGGCATCACTAAGGGCCTTGAAGCTCACCCACTTATCACTTTTCGCTGGAACGACGTTGTGCTCAAAATCGGTGACTTCAGAAAAGACGTCGTGTGAACTGATAAAGCTGACCATCTCCTGCGCATTCTTATCGCGCCCGTTATAGGCCATGTTGATAGCCGCAGATGGCTTCGAAACATTGTTGTTAATGTCAGAGAAAAACTGCTGCCGCGTCTTCAGTGGCAACTGTAGAGTAAGCATCATGGGGACATGGATCGGTTCATCAATGGTGCGGCAATATTGCGCAATACCTGCTGCGCGATGCTGACCATCAAACAGTTTAATCTCTGCATCCATTGGGAAACGGGCTACCCCCACGTTAGTGTTTCCAAACTCTTCGAATTCAATATACGAGTCGCAGTTACCTACCAGCGGTGGAATGATGAATGGCTGTTTTTTCTCATATGCCTCAAAAAGATACTGATAAAACTTTTTCGCCCTGGTTAGGTTCAGTTCTCGCTGAGAGCGTTCAAGAGTCTCACCATAATTATCGCTGGCGAGGACTCTCGTTAGTGTCCGTGCAGGTACTGTCAGCATCAGGACAATTGAACCACCCTGAGTTCCACGCGACGCCGGAAATTCAAAAAAATGATCGCCTATTTTGCTCATAATGATTCCTCCCCAAGCACCCAACGGAGTGCGCTTGCATACTCACCCTCGGCAGATTCCAGGGCTTTAGTAATTTCTTTGCGGGTTTTCAGGCGAGGCTTTGCATCACCGAGGATCTGACGCTGACGCCGGGCTTTTTCATGGCCGGTTGTGCCAGCAGTTGCCGCTTCGATTTCTGCCACCTTCTTCCGCTGTTCTTCGGGTTTCAGTGATGCAAGTTGACGCGCCTGAGTAACCGTCACTGTGCCGGACTCTACAGCGTCTTTGACTGCCTGGGTGGCATCCAGCAGGGATAGCGTTGCGCGTACTGTCTGGACACTCACGCCAAACATCAGCGCTAAATCGTCCTCGTCGTGCCCGCGCTCCAGCGCATCAGCCATTTTCTTTGCCCGGCCCAGCGGTGTATCTGCCTGGCGGATTTCGTTAGCACTTACCATCGCCTGCGCCATGCGAACGGCGGAGCCACGTTTAGTGACTGCCGGAACCAGTAACGGCTCTTTGCTCTCTTTGGACAGACGCTTGTTGGCTTCCAGTGTATGGCGCACGCGCTGACGACCATCCACCACACAGGCCAGCCCGCTTTCGGGGTCTTTCCAGACGATAATCGGCTCAAGAACGCCTTGGTCCATGATGTTCAGCACCATTGCCTCGCTGATAGGCAGGTGGATACGCTCATCGTAAAGCGGGTGAGTTTTGTCGGTAACCAGATGAAGGTTTTCAGGCTCGAACGTTAAAACGTTTGTCTTGCCACTGGCGCCGTATACCACTTTCGAATCTTTAGCCATTTTTAACCTCGTTTTTATTCACCGCTTCCACCCATTTTTGTTCCAGAGCATGTCTGGCTTTGTTCTTTCCACCAGCCCAGTAACTGTGCTGGACTCGGTAATGGTCATACAGGCATTTCAGGGCGCCTGAACATGAGCCAAACGTATAATCTTTCCAGTGAAACTCAGGTACCGCGCCGCAATCAGGGCATTTTTGTAATTTCATTGAGCGACCCCGCGACATTCCTTCAGTAGGTTTTCAAACATCATGCGGATACGGTTCGCACAGCCAAACGGCATGTCGTTAAAGCGCCACAAGGCTGCGCCGTTGCGTAGGCCGCTCTGGACAATCTGCCCCGCTCCATGCAGCTGGCGAAGCTGGCCATTCACTGACGACATACCGCGCCCCAGCGCATTGGCGATTTCACGCGTAGTCAAATCAGAATTAGCTTTGAGAAATTCGATCATCGTGATTTCACCGTTGTATTGTGTTTTCTTGGATTTGGTTGTTTTCATTAAAAAAACTCCTTAGCCCCTGAAACCCTTAGGAATATCTGCCTGAACCTTGCCGCTAAAACCGAGGTTGCCTCCGGTTGCGAGATTTACCGGGCACAGCTTCAGTGCCAGCTCTGGCCATTTGTTGCGTAATGTCTTCATAGTTTGAACTTTTGGGCACCAGAACTGATCGCGCTGAATGCGCTCAATCATGGTGCGGATTTGGTCGTGGCTACATCCATGCTCCTGGCGAAGCAGGCGAACCTCGTTAGCCCAGGCGACAAAGCTCGGTTCTCTCGGTTTTGCCAGAGAGCCGTCAAATTCGGCGGCGCGTTCGTACATCTCGATGATGGTCGACCAGAACCACATCGCGAGATCGAAGTCGTCATCGGTAGCCAGGTTACTGTCTCCGGTAGCGTCAGGAATGTTTGCTTCCGGGATGACTGGTTCACGTCCTGACTCTGCAAAGTTATCCACAGGAAGAATCTCTCCCGCGTGGTTTTTATGATCTGCATGTAGTGATCTGTTTTTAAGATCTGTATAGAGACAGGATTCGGCTTGAGAGCCGTTTCCAGGATTCGGCTCTTGGGCCGTTTCCATTCGGCTCTTGGGGCGAATGCATTCGGCTTGAGAGCCGTTTCCATTACTTTCAATCACTTGCTCAGATTCGGCTCTTGAGTCGTTTCCATTCAGCTCTTGAGCCGTATCCATATTTTTCAATGGTTTATTTGAATCTCCCTCTTGCGGGAATATTTTGGCGATTAGCGCTTCCTGATCGACGCGGTAATGCTTCTTCGGCGTGCCGCTTACCTGCCGCAGCTCTTCCTCAATAACCCCCGCCAGGTACTTCTCTGTAATCTTGAACATTGCTTTTCTGACCACATCGCCGTCTTTAGCGCGGATCTCTTTCGCAAGCGCTGCGTGCTCTTTGTAAAACCAGCCATTTTCCAGACTCGACTTGCCCGACCAGAACACCAGCTGATTGAGAATGGCCGCCAGCAAATGCTGCTGCCTGTCTCCTGCAAAGAAATCCAGATACGGTCCGGGGATCGTTATGCAGTTCCCCTGCCCCGACATGGCCTGAACAATTTCAAAAACCTGATTGTTCATTCCGAAACCTCGTTGTGTAGCCGTAAAAACTCTCTCAACCCCACCCAGCCAATAGCCCCGCAGGCTTTGCGGTAGGAAACATCTTTCTCTGTCGCTGTGAGTACCGTCACCATGTGGCCTTTGTGTCTGTGCTGGAAGCGAGAACCGGCCTTAGGGATGCCAGTGCCAGCACAATCTCCTTCAGACGGCTCATACGCCGGATACGCTCGTTTCAGACGAGCAATCAATTCAGCAGCAGACTGGGTACACATAGTCACCTCCAGAATCAGTGGTATTTCGTTACTTCAACAGCGACAGGCTGATACGCCTTGCTGTATATGGCTTCAATAGCGTCGTCGTGCGCATCAATAGCCGTTCCGATGGCATGCTGGGCCGCCAGCAATGCCCGACGTTCGATCGTGTCGTAGATGCTCAGACGATGACGGATTTCACGCGGCAGAACGCGCAGGATTGACGGAAGCAGAAGACGGATTTTCTCGCGCTGCTGTTCGGTCTCACCCTTCAGCCAGCGATGGAAGATATTTTGCTGATTGGCCCACGCCTTACCCGGAACCAGGCGAAGCTCAGTCCCACCGGAGCGCACGTATTCTTCAGCAATCGCGTTGGCTGCGTATGCCTGGCCGACTTCAGCAGCCCAGGCGAGCAGAACCATTTCAACGTGCTCGTGTTTGATTTCCATCAATCAGACTCCCTCTGCCGCTTGGTGATAATTTCTTCCGTAAGCCCGCTAATCGGTGTTGGATGAAGATCCGGGCGAAGTTCATGAGGGGTTACTACCCACCCTCCCATGCGACAGAGTGGGATGACGCGATCACTAGGGACGCAATTTCGGTTTATCCAATTTGCTACTGACTGGCTCGACTTAAAGTCGAACATGCGGGCGACACAGGAAACATTCCCAATCGCTCTAACGGCTTTTTCCGTTATGTTTTTGTATGGTGTAGGCATTCTTACCTCCTGTGAGTTGGTAAGTAGAGAATACTACACAAAGTAGAAAATGCAACTACTTAAAATAGAAATGACTAAAAACACTCTCTGCCGTAATCTTCTACCTATGGTAGAAAAATCGAATAAGCATCAAGACTTCGCAGATCGACTTAACCAAGAGATGAGTAAAAAGAACTTGTCTGTTAAGCAATTAAGTCATGCGGGACAGGTCACCTACGAAATGGCTAGGCGGTATACGCTTGGCACAGCAAAACCGCGCGATGAAAAGCTGATGAGAATTGCGGAATGGTTGAGCGTGCCTCCAGCCTGGCTAGACTACGGGGCAGTAGAAAACAGTGCTGAATCCAACGCAGCCCCGGAGACTGTCACCCTCACCCAACCAGAGAAGGGCGATGAAACAGAATTCGCGAGCTTAAGCGATGAAGAGAAACGCCTGATTCGAGTCTTCAGAAAATTCCCTGATGCAGAAGCAAACAACATGCTTCTGGCCTTTGAGATTCGCTATAAGAAGCTCCTGGAGTTCTATAGCGAGTACGCAGATCCAGACAAAAAATAAATCAGAAACAACCACACCAAACCCAGCAATGCTGGGTTTTTTTGTGTTCCTGCATCGTTAAAAACAACTTTTAGTAGATATTTATTTCTACTCCAAGTGTTGACCAATCTACTTTATGTAGTATTCTCTACTTATCGACACAACGGTGCGATAGGTTAAACGTTCGGTTGGCCGCCTGAAGGCTAAAAATCAACAGGCTTTGCAATGCAGTGAATGCGGCTATGCGCACGCGGCACAGTTAAGCGGTATCACTCGTTTCTAAAAAGAGTGGGGTGGAAAAGAAGCTGTCGGTACCAGTTCTTAACTGGCTGGTATCACCGGGAGGCACCCGGCACTGCATTGCAAGGCCTGTTAGGTACTCAACACGCATGAGGGAAAGGAGATGATTCGAGACGAAGACAAGCCAGCATGGCGCCGGTTCTGGTTGAAGGTTGTTCCATTTTTAGTTGCGGTCGCATCGGTAAGCGTTCAGTGCTGGGGTGGAGTATGAGCAGAAATGGCATTCGTTCACTGGTTATTGTTCTGGCCATCTGTCTTGTTGTCTGGTCTGCGACCATTATAAAAATTCTGCATGTTACGGGAGTATTTAATGGCTAATTTTCTGCAAAGCAACCCGATGGTTAAAGCAGCTCAAAGCAAACTCGCTATTGCGCAGTTCATTGGTAACAGTGGCATGTGGTCTGATGCCATGGCGTCAATAAAAGATATTCATGAAGCAGCAAAGCACGAAGAAGACTATATGTTTTGTGGTCGCACGGATTCACTTTCCGGACTTCAATTTCGGGACGTAGTTTTAAATTACGACCTGTACGGGGATTTAATTTCCGTCGATGCTGACTTGCTTACAGGGCAATATAAAGTAAATACCGAAGTTTCATTTTAATTATCGAAAAAATGAATTAATGCCTTAAATGGCAGGTATCCACACACCTTAATACAGGAATAAATATGGAAGCCGAAACACTCCACTGCTACAGCTGCGGCGGCTCCTTTGCACGCGAAGAGTTGCAATATCGCCCCATCGGAAAGGGTGCATACCGAAAGCAAGCCTATTACTGCCCTGTGTGCAATGAAAAGCAAAAGAAGAAAGAAACGCTCACAGCTGCAAAGTCATCATTCCGAAACTCTTTACCAGCCAGACCAGCAACAGCCCAATTACGGCCTTCGTTCTGGAATAAATAAAATCAGTTTCAGTTAGCAATCCTGCAAAAGGAAATAACAAATATGAAAATAGAATTTATTGATAAAGGTGTAATAGCAACCGCGATTGTCACAAGTACGGTATTCGAATTCCGGCTGCACAATCGCGCCGTTGATACTGCTTTATTCCTAGCTCCTTCCGTTCGTTCAAAGCGTAGTGGATTCTTTATTTTAAAAACGGTTATTTCCGGGAAAACAACCCATGTATTGCGTGCATACAAGGCTCTTCAGTCGGAGGCTTCACGATGATCGAGCGTGGAATGATTTTTAATGGAGAAATGGTGCGTGCCATCCTCGACGGCCGGAAGACGCAGACGCGGCGCCCAGTGAAATTCCCTGTACATGATAAAAACCTTGGGTGCGAGCTGGCTGGCAATGAACTGGCCGGGGAGCTGTCAGCAGGGAACTATCTGAACAGCGCATTTGGCAAGCCAGGCGACCGCATCTGGGTAAGAGAGACCTTTTGCCCGGTAGATGACACTCAATATGGCGGGGAGAAGTGGGTAGATTACCGAGCCACTCCTAAGTTTGAAGCAAGCCACCCGGCAGGCTGGGACTGCGCGCCTAATGATGCTGAAGCCCTCAAATGGCGCCCATCCATCCACATGCCGCGTTGGGCCAGCCGCATTCTGCTGGAAATTACCGGTGTGCGTGTGGAGCGATTAAACGCTATCAGCGAAGAGAATGCAGCATCTGAAGGCGTGGCCCAGTTTCGCGGCGGGTTCTGGAAGCATTACCAACCGGGCTGGACTCAACACCAGCTTAGCGCCAGGGGCTCTTTCGTTACTCTCTGGAAATCTATCTACGATGAAGAAAGCTGGCAGAGCAACCCATGGGTTTGGGTTATTGAGTTCAAACGATGTGGCAGCACAAACTGATTTCCAATAATCAACATTAAACCGGGGAACTGATTATAGTTTCCCGGCCATGAGGTTATTTATGGCCGATATTACTCAAGAAGATGAATGGGTGATGGAAAAGGGAATTGTAGCGAAGATGTATATGACTCCCCGGCAAATTAAATCTTACCGGGAGGGGAGATGGATCGAGGGCATTCATTATAAGAAGCACCCACCAGATCCAAAAGCTTCAGAAGGAAGGGTAACGCTTCTCTACAACTACACCAGGATTAATAGGCTTGTCGGGGAAACATAATGAATATGCCTGCTGGCGTAGAGCTGCATGGGAAAGGAATAAGAATTAGCTTTCTATATCGCGGCATACGTTGCCGCGAAGTTTTGCGGGGCTGGACTGTTTCAAATAGCAATATAAAAAAAGCGGGCAATCTCCGTGCTTTAATCATGAGTGAGATCCTGCAAGGTAAATTTGACTATGCAGAGCACTTTCCTGAATCAAAGGCGCTTAAAAAATTCACCACAACACAAAAAATTAAAACCTTCGGTGAATTGTGCAAAGTTTATCTTAATGCCAAAAAGCTTGAGGTCTCAGCTGCGTCATACAGAGGCGCAGAATCACGTATAGCAACGCTTTGCGCTATTGTTGGAAGTAATACGCATATTGCGGATATTCAGCATACCGACCTGTTGAATTACAGGAACGCGCTATTAACTGGTAACACCTTTAGCGATCACGCGCCCTGGCTTAAAAGAAAAGGTCGCGCTGTATCCACGGTCAACGGCCTGATGAACAACCTGACTGCGTTGCTCAAGCTGGCGAACCTGAGCGGCTTTATCGAGCATACCCCTCACGAAGGTATAAAGATGCTTAAGCGCTCCAGGAGAGACCCGGATCCGCTTCTACAGAGTGAGTACGAAGGTTTCATAAAAACGTTATCTCCTCGGTATGTTTTGCTCTGGACTACAGCTATCTTTACTGGTCTTCGGCATGGAGAGCTTACAGCTTTAGCCTGGGAGGATGTGGACCTTGATAAGGGTGAGCTTCACGTCAGGCGTAACCAGACGAATGAGGGCCTGTTTGTGCCACCCAAAACCGAAGCGGGGATCAGAACTGTAACCCTACTTGAACCTGCGCTGAATGCTCTACGCGAACAATTCAAGCTAACTGGCGCATTAAGCAAAACCGAAATCACTTTCCATCACCGCGAACATGGTTTAACTGAACAACAAAAACTGCGGTTCGTGTTTATCCCGCCCAAAAACTGGCGCGGGGAAACGAAGTATTACGGTTCTCAGTCTCTGGGGTATAGTTGGGAGGCGGGATTAAAGAAGGCGGGGATCAGGAGCAGACGCCCTTACCAGTCGCGCCACACGTTCGCATGCTGGCTATTAACGGCCGGTGCTAACCCGTCGTTTATCGCCGGACAGATGGGTCACGAGAACGCGAAGATGGTTTATGAGATTTACTCGAAGTGGATCGGAGAGATGGACCGTAACCAGGTGGAAATGCTGAATACTAGTTTTTCTAACGTTCTGTCCCAAGGGTGCCCCAAACGCAAGGTAGTGGGTATAAAAAGCGTTTAATTTCAGCAAAATAAAATCACTTGCCGGAATATTAACTTTATTCCAACATGAATGCTCACTACGCCGCAACGGCGGCTTAATAAAAAGCAGGAGCGGATATGATTACGCTGTGGGGCAGAAATAACTCGACCAATGTGAAGAAAGTGCGCTGGGTGCTGGAAGAACTCGACCTCCCGTATCAGCAAATTCTGGCCGGTCTGGAGTTCGGTCTGAATCACGATGCGGACTATCTGGCCATGAATCCCAATGGCCTGGTACCGTTATTGAAAGATGAGACGACCGATCTCGTGCTCTGGGAATCAAACACCATTATCCGCTATCTGGCCGCGCAGTACGGTCAAAATCGCCTGTGGGTGGAGTCGCCCGCCGAGCGCGCTCAGGGGGAAAAATGGATGGACTGGGCCAACGGTTCGCTCTCGCCTGCCCATCGGCCGGTGTTAATGGGGCTGGTGAGAACCCCGCCGGAAAAACGCGACCCCGCCGCGATTGAAGCCGGTATTGCCGCCTGCGAGACGCTGTTCGCCATTCTGGATGATGAACTGTCGCGTCATCAGTGGCTCTCAGGCAACGCCTTCGGCCTCGGCGACATCGCCGTCGCGCCGTTCATTTATAACCTGCTGGAGATCGTTAAAACCTGGCAACCGCGCCCGCACCTGCAGCGCTGGTATCAGCAGATTAACCAGCGCCAGGCCTGGCGCAACGTGGTGATGATTCCGGTCACCTGATATTAGCCCGCCGGTCTCACCTTCAGCAGCTCGCCGTTGGATTCGTCGGTTAGCACATACAGATAACCATCGGGTCCAACGCGCACATCGCGGATACGTTTTCCGCGATCGCCCAGAATCAGCTCCTGTTCCGTGACGTTATCGCCGTCAACCTTGAGAACAATCAGCGATTTATCCTTCAGCGCGCCGATAAACAGCCGGTGCCGCCACTGCGGAAAAGTCTGCGCGTCGTAAAACGCCATACCGCTCACCGCCGGCGATTTTTCCCAGACAAACAGCGGCGCTTCGGTTCCTTCCGCCGTTTTGCCTTTGGCCTCCGGGATCGGCAGGCCGCTGTAGTTAATGCCGTGCGTCGCCAGCGGCCAGCCGTAGTTTTTGCCTTTTTGCGGAATATTGATCTCATCCCCGCCTCGCGGCCCGTGCTCATTTAACCACAGCGTATCGCTCCACGGGTTCATCGCCATCCCCTGGGGGTTGCGAATACCGTAAGACCAGATTTCCGGTCTGACGCCGGCCTGGCCGACAAAAGGATTATCGTCCGGGACCTTGCCATCAGCCGTTAGCCGCACCACTTTTCCCTGCAGCTTATCGAGATCCTGAGCGGTCGAACGCTGGTTATTCTCCCCGAGTCCAATAAACAGATAACCGCGGCCGTCGAACACCAGCCGTCCGCCAAAATGATTGCCGGTTGAGAGCTTCGGCTGCTGGCGGAAAACCACCTGGAAATTTTCCAGGCGCTGGAGGTCATCGCTCAGTCGGCCGTAGCCCACGGCGGTCCCGGCCTTGCCGTCACTCCCGCCTTCGGCGTAGCTCAGCCAGACCCGGCGCGACTGGGCGAAATCCGGAGCCAGCGCCACGTCCAGCAGACCGCCCTGCCCGTTGGCCCAGACCTGCGGCACGCCCGAAATCGCAGGCGCGAGGCCTTTATCTCGCTGCCACAGACGGAGCTCGCCGCCGCGCAGGGTCATCAGAATCCCCCGGTCGTCGGGAAGAAAGGCCAGCGCCCACGGGTGTTCAAGCTGGTTCTGCAACACCTCTACGCGCTCCTGGGCGGCAAGGCTTGCCGTTGGCAACAGCAGCGCGGTAAGGGCGATCAGGTTAATGGTCTGGCGCATGGCATACTCCTTTTGTCAGCAATGCTGATAAGGGTAGCCAGCGTGGGAAAGCGGGAAGGGATTTTTACATAACATTAATCGGGGGGAGCAGGCTCCCCCCGATTTCAGGCGTGCGTAATGGGCTGAGAATCATTCAATTTATGAATATTTAGCCGCAATACCGCCAGACAGCTTTCCAGCTTATCTACGTCGACAGCGATATAGGACGGGCAGTCATGATGTCCGCTCAACAGGCAGACCGCCGCGGAAGCGACGGCCTCGCCGGCCAGCCGCAGGGCTTCCTTCTCCTCCGGCGCGACGGCGTGCTGCAGGCGCGGCGCATGTTGATGCATTTCATGGCACAGTTCAAACAAGTTATCACGTAGATGGTCGTTTTCGCTGACTGACATATAGCCTTTTGCTTTACGCAGCTGCAAATAAGCGTCGAGATCAATGTTGGCATTAATCAGCTTATTCATCAGGTTACGATACAGTCTGTCAACGCTCATCGCGGTTCCTCCTCTGTCGTCCTTTACCACAACCATAATATGGTCATTTTTTGTACAAAACGATGAGGCAGATCAATAATTCTCAGGTCATTAACATCCTTTACAATGTTACAACGGCGATTAAAATCCTCTTCGGCGATCTCAACGACCAAAAGTAAAAAATGTTATACGCTCTCAAAAATAAAAACCTTTCAACTCACGATAATAAAATTATTTATTGCAGTAATGATCACATATTAGTGCAATTCACATTGCCATAAAATGCCGCCAGGTGTCATATCATTTCATAAAATGTTTTACGTATAACATTCAATAAGAGCAGCAAGCAGATCGATCCTGTTTGTAACCTTTACCGCTACCGCTTGAAGGAACTGAAATGATTACGCCCGGCAAAAGAAACTATATCTTGTTGAGTCTTTTCGATTTCCTCTACCTCTTCGCCTGGTCCTCGACCATGGCGTTCTTCGTTATCTGGACCACTCAGCATCTCGGGATTAGCGCAACCAAAACCGGTCTGCTCTACTCGGTCAACGCCTTTATCGCCCTGCTGATGCAGCCCTTCTTCGGCTTTATTTCCGATAAGTTCGGCCTGAAAAAACGGCTGATCTGGATCCTGGTCGCCATGCTGCTGCCGGTAGGCCCGTTCTTTATTTATTTGTATGCGCCGCTGCTGGTGCACAGCTTCTGGCTGGGCGCGCTGCTTGGCGGGGTATACCTGGGGATTATTTTCAACTCCGGCTGCGGAGTTATCGATTCGTATATTGATAAAATTTCGCGGCGCTACCAGTTCGAATACGGCCGGGTCAGGATGTGGGGATCGTTAGGCTGGGCCGCCGCCGCGTGGATCGTCGGCAAATATATCGACAGCAATCCGAACCTCGCTTTCTGGCTGGCCAGCGTCGCCATCGTTATCGCGGCGATCTGCTTTATGCTGACCAAAATCGAACTGACCGAAGCGGAAATGCAAAAAAGCAGCGCGCTGAAAGTTTCGCACGCCCTGGAGCTGGCCAAGAACGGCCAGTTCTGGATGCTGCTGGTCTTCACCCTTTTCGTCACGCAAATCTATGACACCTACGATCAGCAGTTCGCCCAGTACTTTTCTCTGCAGTTTTCGACGCCGGAAGAAGGCAATCGCTGGTACGGCATTCTGGCCTCCATTCAGGTATGCGGCGAGACCCTGTTTTTATGCCTGATGCCGTGGTTCGTAAACCGCACCGGCGCGAAATGGGCGCTGATCATCGCCGGGCTGATCATGTCGGTGCGTATCGTCGGCTCCGCGATTCCTCTGGGTCCGGTGTGGATAGGCGCGGTAAAAATGATGCATGCGCTGGAAAAACCGCTGATTTTAGTGTCGGTGTTTAAATTTATCGCCGCCAACTTCGACAACAAGCTCTCCTCGACGGTCTACCTGCTGGTGCTGTTCGTCGCCTCTATCGCCACCGCCATTTACTCGCCGCTGGCCGGGTATTTGTACGACACCATCGGCTTTGCGCATACCTATTATATTCTGGGCGGCATCGCCGGGCTGTTTACGCTAATCTCGGTATTTACGCTTCGCGATAATAGAGAACAGACCGCGCCGGGGGCTGGCGTTGCGCAAAGCCATTAATCAAAATTCGCCCGGAAGCCTCTTTCGGGCGAATTAGCGGAAGCTCCACTGCACGCTCATCACAAATATGGCCGGGACGATAATGCCCGTTTCGACGCCGAAATAATCGGTAAAATTGTACTGCAGGCCATGATAAATATAGGGAGAGAAACCGACGCCGGTGAGTTTCTTCGCCGTTCGATAGGTGCCTGAATCGCCGCAATCGCGAAAGGCTTTAAAGAAGAACTCGCCGGTATAGGCATAGACGCCCTTGAACGTCCAGCCATTTGCCCCCGCGTACCAGTCCCTTCGCGCTCCCAGAGAGAGGCAGCGGTCGGCAAAACTATTCTTCATGGTCCCGACCAACGCGCTGTACTTTGAATCCGCAGACAGCTTGCGCTCAACGGAAAAAAACTGGTTATTGAATTTTTCGTTATATTGACCGTGATTACCGGTCATGTGATAAACAAATGAACCGGTATTGACCGAATATAACGCCATCTCGTTGGCATAAACGGGCGTCGCGCCGATCATGGCCAGCGCGCAGACGAAACCACCCAACTTTTTAAACATGGGAAACCTGATAAAAAATAAAGACTAAAAGCAGCGGCTATTTTACCGCTTCAGGTTAAACCAGATCTAAACCGACGTCCCCCGATTGCCGAGATAATGGCTGAATAACCCCCTTATTTTGATTAACAATCTGGATAATCATGCCGATAAAAAGAAACACAGATATCGCCGGGCTAACATGAAAAGGAGTATAAACTTTCCGCCGATCTCTGTAGAATCCCTGCCCTGACCATCCCAATAATTGAACACTTTTTAAGCTATGAGCAATGTCACCCCTCAGCCGAAAATCGGCTTTGTCTCTCTGGGCTGCCCGAAAAATCTCGTGGACTCAGAACGTATCCTGACTGAACTGCGCACCGAAGGATATGACGTGGTTCCCTCCTACGATAACGCTGATATGGTTATCGTTAACACCTGCGGCTTTATCGATAGCGCCGTGCAGGAGTCGCTGGAAGCGATTGGCGAAGCGTTGAAAGAAAACGGCAAAGTGATCGTCACCGGCTGCCTGGGCGCAAAAGAAGATCAGATCCGCGAAGTGCATCCGAAGGTGCTGGAAATTACCGGCCCGCACAGCTATGAACAGGTGCTGGAACACGTCCACCACTACGCGCCGAAGCCTAAACACAACCCGTTCCTCAGCCTGGTGCCGGAACAGGGCGTGAAGCTGACGCCGCGTCATTACGCTTACTTAAAAATTTCCGAAGGCTGCAACCATCGCTGCACCTTCTGCATCATCCCGTCCATGCGCGGCGATCTGGTCAGCCGTCCGATTGGCGAAGTGCTGGCGGAAGCCAAACGCCTGGCCGATGCCGGGGTCAAAGAGCTGCTGGTGATCTCTCAGGACACCTCCGCCTACGGCGTTGATGTCAAACATCGCAGCGGCTTCCACAACGGCATGCCGGTCAAAACCAGCATGGTTAGCCTGTGCGAAGAGCTGGCGAAGCTCGGTATCTGGGTGCGCCTGCACTACGTCTATCCGTACCCGCACGTTGATGATGTGATCCCGCTGATGGCGGAAGGCAAAATTCTGCCTTATCTCGATATTCCGCTGCAGCACGCCAGCCCGCGTATTCTCAAAATGATGAAACGCCCGGGCTCCGCTGACCGCCAGCTGGCGCGCATCAAGCAGTGGCGTGAAGTTTGTCCCGAACTCACCCTGCGTTCGACCTTTATCGTCGGCTTCCCGGGCGAAACGGAAGACGATTTCCAGATGCTGCTCGACTTCCTGAAAGAAGCCCGCCTCGACCGCGTCGGCTGCTTCAAATACAGCCCGGTAGAAGGCGCAACCGCCAACGAACTGGCGGATCAGGTGCCGGAAGAGGTGAAAGAAGAGCGCTGGAACCGCTTTATGCAGCTGCAGCAGCAGATCTCCGCCGAGCGCTTGCAGGAGAAAGTCGGTCGCGAAATTTTGGTGCTGATCGACGAAGTGGATGAAGAAGGGGCAATTGGCCGCAGCATGGCCGATGCGCCGGAAATCGACGGCGCGGTCTACCTTAACGGTGAGAGTAAAGTCAAACCGGGCGACGTTGTGCGGGTGAAAGTCGAACACGCCGACGAATACGATCTATGGGGCTGCCGGGTTTAATTTCGCCCGCTGACCGTATCCCGGATGACGGCGCTCGCGCGCCTTATCCGGGGAATCACACCCCTACCCTTTTATCCTCGGATCCAGCGCATCGCGCAGGCCGTCACCCAGCAGGTTAAACGCCAGCACCGTCAGGAAAATCGCGATTGCCGGGAACAGCGCCACGTGCGGCGCCATCACCATATCCGCCCGCGCTTCGTTGAGCATCGCCCCCCACTCCGGCGTCGGCGGCTGCGCGCCAAGCCCCAGAAATGACAGGCTGGCGGCGGAGATAATCGACACGCCGATGCGCATCGTAAAGTAGACCACAATCGACGATACCGTGCCGGGCAAGATGTGATTAAACAGGATGTTAGCATCGCTGGCGCCAATGCTGCGCGCCGACTCAATAAAGGTCTGCTGCTTAAGCACCAGAGTATTGCCGCGCACCAGACGTGCAAATGCCGGGATCGAAAAGATCGCCACCGCGATAATCACGTTCGACATTCCGCTTCCCATTACCGCCACCACCGCAATTGCCAGCAAAATCCCCGGGAAAGCGAACAGCACGTCACAGATACGCATAATAATGCGGTCCCACCAGCCTTCGTAGTATCCGGCCAGTAGCCCAAGCACCGTGCCGATGGCCGCGCCGATGAATACCGCGAGTACCCCGGCGGCCAGCGAGATCTGCGCCCCCACCAGCACCCGACTGAAGATATCCCGCCCCAGGGAATCAACGCCGAACCAGTGCATCATTGACGGGCCGTCGTTGAGCCGGTCGTAATCAAAATAGTTTTCCGCATCGAACGGCGCAATCCACGGCGCTACGATCGCCACCGCGATCAGCAGCAGGACAAATATCCCCGCCCCCATCGCCACCGGCTGACGGCGAAACCGCCGCCAGAACTCGTGCCATGGGGTACGTATCTGCCCGGGTTTAATCCCCGGCATCGCGTTGATAACCGCTTGTCTTCTCCAGTTGAGCAATCGCACCTTACTTGTACCTGATAGCTGGATTAATGGCGGCATACAGCACGTCCACCACTAAATTAATAAGAATAAACTCCAGCGAAAACAGGAGGACTTCCGCCTGAATCACCGGGTAATCGCGCATCTCCACCGAGTCCACCAGCAGACGCCCGAGGCCTGGCCAGTTAAAGACCTTCTCCACCACGATTGAACCGCCGAGCAAAAAGCCGAACTGCAGCCCCATCATGGTCACCACCGGGATCATCGCGTTGCGCAGGCCGTGCTTGAGCACCACCAGCGTTTCGCTGACGCCTTTCGCCCGCGCGGTACGCATGTAATCTTCATGCAGGACATCGACGAACGAGGCGCGGGTAAAGCGCGCCATCACCGCCGCCACCGCCGCACCCAGGGTCAGCGAAGGCAGAATATAGTGGCGCCAGCTGTCGGCGCCCACCGTCGGCAGCCAGCCCAGCTCAACGGAAAAGACCTGCATCAACAGCATGCCGAGCGCGAACGCCGGGAACGAGATCCCGGTCACCGCCAGCGCCATCCCCAGGCGATCCGGCCAGCGGTTGCGCCAGACTGCCGCCACGATCCCCGCCGCCATCCCGAACACTACCGCCCAGCTCATGCTGGCGAGCGTCAGCCAGAACGTGGGCATGAAACGGCTGGCGATTTCGCTGCTTACCGGGCGACGCGAGGCCATCGAGGTACCGAAATCCCCCTGCACAATATTGCTGATATAGTGCCAGAACTGCACGTGCAGCGGCCGATCGAGCCCCAACTGCTGGCGCACCATTCCCACCACCTGAGCATCCGCTTCCGGCCCGGCAATCAGCCGCGCCGGGTCCCCGGGCAGCATATGCACGAACAGAAACACCAGCACCGCCACAATCAGCAGCGTGGGAATCAGCCCCAGCAGGCGTTTAATCACATAATTGAGCATGCTTCTCCTTGCGTGAAATCCCCGCAGCCTGCGCCCGGGGACCCACAGCTATCTACTTAAGATCCGCCTGTTCAAAGCTAAATCCGGTATCCGGCTGGATATAGAATCCGGTCAGATTTTTACTGTGCGCTGAGACCAGTTTTTCGACCACCAGCGGCACCCACGGCGACTCTTTCCAGATAGTATCCTGCGCGTCCTTATACAGCCGCGTTTTTTCCTGCGCATCGGTGGTTTTCAGCGCGTCGTTGAGATCTTTATCGACCTGAGGATTGCTGTAGAAAGCGGTATTAAATAGGGTCGGCGGCCAGTTTTGCGACGCGAACAGCGGCGACAGCGCCCAGTCAGCTTCCCCGGTCGACGCCGACCAGCCGGTGTAGAACATGCGTACGCCGCTCTCTTTCTGCCCCTTACCTTCCACCTCCGCCGCGCGCTGGCCCGCATCCATCGCCGTCAGCTGCGCCTTAATGCCCACCTGCGCCAGCTGCTGCTGGGTAAACTGCAGCACTTTCTGCGCCGTACTGTGGTTATGCGACGACCACAGCGTGGTGCTAAATCCATTCGGATAGCCTGCCTCTTTCAGCAGCTCGCGGGCCTTGGCCGGATCGTACGGCCAGGCGCTGTAGCTTTCAGCGTAGGCAATAGACGGTGGCACCACGCCGGTCGCCGGGGTGGCATAGCCCGCAAAGGCCACCTTCACCAGCGCCTGACGGTTGATGGCGTAGTTAATCGCCTCGCGCACTTTAGGGTTATCGAACGGCTTCTGCGTCACGTTCATGCTGATATAGCGCTGCATGATCGACGGGCTGGCCACCAGCTCCAGCTTGCTGTTTTTCTCCAGCAGCGGCGCCTGCTCGTAGGGGATCGGGAACGCAAACTGCGCTTCGCCGGTCTGCAGCATCGCCGCGCGGGTATTGTTATCCACCACCGGACGCCAGGTAATGGAGTCCAGCTTCGGCAGCCCCGGCTGCCAGTAACCGGCGAACTTCTTCACTTTAACGAAGTCGGTCTGATTCCAGGTGTCGAGCTGGTACGGACCGGTGCCGACCGGATGGAAACCAATCTCTTTACCATATTTCTTCAGCGCCGCCGGAGAAATCATCGCCGTTGCCGGGTGGGCCAGGATATTAATAAACGCCGAGAAAGGCTGTTTGAGGGTAATTTTCACCGTCGTCGGGTCAACCGCCTCGGTGCTGGCGATATTTTTATACAGGTTATAGCGCTTGAGATGATTTTCCGGATTGCTGGCGCGATCGAGGTTGGCCTTGACCGCTTCGGCATTAAACTCAGTACCGTCCTGGAACTTCACCCCCGGGTGCAGCTTAATGGTATAAACCAGCCCGTCCGGAGAAACGGTATAGCTTTCCGCCAGCACGTTATGCAGTTTCATCTCTTTATCCAGGCCGAACAGCCCCTGATAGAAAGACTTCGCCACCGCCTGCGACAGCGTGTCGTTAGCATCATAGGGGTCGAGGGTCGTAAAGTTAGAACCGACCGCCACCACCACATCTTTTGCGGCAAAAGCCGGCGTCGCTGCCAGCGCCGAAGCGACGCCCAGCGCCAACAGCCATTTGCCTGAAACGCGTTGAGTCATGTTGTTCTCCTGAAATGCTGCATTATGGATGTCGTTGTTATCGTGCCAGCACGTCGGCGGCGGACTCTCTGGCGACAAAGTGCCCCGGCCCCACCTGCTGTAACGGCGTACTCACCCCCTCTTCGCCCCGCCTGAAGATATTACCCGGCAGCTCGTCGGAGAGCAGCACGCGCTGCGGACGACGATGCGTAGGGTCGGCTACCGGAACGGCGGCCATCAGTTTACGGGTATAGGGATGCTGCGGGTTTTCAAACACCGCGCGGCGCGGGCCAATTTCGACAATGCGCCCGCGATACATCACCGCCACGCGGTGGCTGATGCGCTCAACCACCGCCATGTCATGGGAAATAAACAGAAATGCGATGCCCATCTCGCGCTGCAAATCGAGCATCAGATTGATAATTTGCGCGCGTATCGACACGTCCAGCGCCGATACCGATTCATCGGCAATCACCACTTTTGGATTGAGCGCCAGCGCGCGGGCAATACAGATGCGCTGGCGCTGGCCGCCGGAAAACTCGTGCGGATAGCGCCAGGCATGTTCCGGCTCCAGTCCGACGCGTTCCAGTAGCCAGGCGACACGTTCGCGGGCGGCGTCCCCCTCGAGCAGGCGGTGCACGCGCAGCGGCTCCATAATCGAATAGCCCACCGTTTGCCGCGGGTCGAGGGAAGCGTAAGGGTCCTGGAAAATAAACTGGATATCGCGGCGCAGCGCCTGAAGCTTACCGCCCGTCAGCGTATCAATCCGCTGACCGTTGAAGGTGATGCTGCCGCCCTGGGTTTCCACCAGACGCAGCAGCGCCCGTCCGGTGGTGGATTTACCGCAGCCCGACTCCCCCACCAGGCTTAGGGTTTCGCCGGGCCATAAATCAAAACTGACTTTTTCAACCGCATGCACTTCACGGGTAATGCGGTTGAGAATACCGCTACGCAGCGGAAAGCGCGCCACCAGATCGCGAACTTTGAGGATCGGTTCCCCGGCCACAACGGTGTTCTGCTCCTCCGGCGACGGGCTTTGGTTTAGCAGCGGGAAACGGCGCGGCAGAGAGGTGCCGCGCATCGCGCCCAACCTGGGCACCGCGGCCAGCAGCGCCTGGGTATAGGGATGCTGCGGCGCGCGGAAAATCTCCTCCACGCTGCCGGTCTCCACCGCTTCGCCGCGATACATCACCAGCACACGGTCGGCGATATCGGCCACCACGCCCATATCGTGGGTAATAAAGATAACGCCCATCGCCATCTCTTTTTGCAGAACGGCGATCAGCTGTAAAATTTGCGCCTGGATAGTCACATCCAGCGCGGTCGTCGGTTCATCGGCAATCAGCACCGCCGGGCGGCAGGAGAGCGCCATGGCGATCATCACCCGCTGACGCATCCCGCCGGAAAGCTGATGCGGAAAGCGCGACAGCATGGCTTCCGCTTCCGGAATGCGTACCTGATCGAGCATTTTTTTCGCTTCGCGCAGGGCCTCATCATGCTTCAGGCCCTGATGTAATCGGATCGACTCGGCAATCTGTTCACCGATAGTGAAGACCGGATTCAGCGAGGTCATCGGCTCCTGAAAGATCATCGCCATATCCGCGCCACGCACGCCGCGCATATCGGCGTCAGACTGTTCGCTTAGCTCAATCACCTGCCGGTTGCGACGACGCAGCAGCAGCGCATCGCTGCGCACTTCGCTGACCGCCCGATCGAGCAGGCGCATCAGCGCCAGCGACGTTACCGATTTGCCCGAGCCGGACTCGCCGACTATCGCCAGCGTCTCGCCGCGCCGCAGGGTAAACGACAGGTCGCGAACGGCGGAAAAAGCCTGCTGCTGCTGGCTAAACGTAATGTTCAGGCCGCGCACCTGCAGAACATCATTAGCATCGATTTCTTGACTATGCGGCAACGCCCTTTCCTCTTATTCGCGATAAATACCAATCGTGGGCGTATCACCCGCATAACACCAGGCCCGGTACATGCCTTCACTATTAAACGGCAGCGCCACGTTGCCTTCACGGTCGACGGCGATCAGGCCGCCGCTGCCGCCCAGCGCGGGAAGTTTCTCCATCACCACCCTTTCGCAGGCCTCCTGCAGGCTGAGATGGCTGTACTCCACCAGCGCCGAAATATCGTAAGCCGCCAGCGTACGCATAAACACTTCGCCGGTGCCGGTACAGGAAACGGCGACGCTGGCGTTATTGGCATAGCAGCCCGCCCCCGGCAGCGGGCTATCGCCGACGCGTCCCGGCAGCTTATTGGTCATTCCGCCGGTTGATGTCGCCGCCGCGAGGTTACCCGCCAGATCCAGCGCAACCGCGCCGACGGTGCCCATTTTGTGCCGCTCATCCAGCGGCGCGGCGTGGTGGTCGAGCACGATATCGCCGCCCTCCTGCGCCTGACGCAGCTGCAGCAAGCGCTCGGGGGTCGAAAACAGGCTGTTATCGACCCGTTCCATACCGTGGGCAGCGGCAAACGCTTCCGCCCCCTCGCCAATCAACAGCACATGCGGGCTCTGTTCCAGCACCAGGCGCGCCGCCAGCACCGGATTACGTAAATGCTGAACTCCCGCCACGGCGCCGGCCTGCAAGCGGCAGCCATCCATCACGCAGGCATCGAGTTCATGGCGGCTATCGCGGGTAAATACCGAGCCAATACCGGCGTTAAATAACGGGCACTCCTCCAGCAGCCGGACCGCTTCGGTTACCGCATCCAGCGCGCTGGCCCCGGCCGCCAGCATTTTTTGTCCGCTATCGACAATCGCCGACAGCGCCGTTACGTACTCCCGCTCGCGCGCCGGCGTCATCTGCGCGCGGCTAATCGCCCCGGCCCCGCCGTGAATTGCTATAACCGCCTTACCCATTACGCCGTTCCTTACCGATAAAGTGTATAAATATCATTATCGTGCTGACTGTCCTATACAATTTTTGAATATAGAAAGAGCGGACGGTGATGTAAAGCTTGTACCCAGGTGGCATATAGCCCGCCCCTCTTTTCTGCCATAATAGGCGTTTTCGATGTTTGCCCGCAGGAGAAACCCATGGATTTTACCGCCGGACTGATGCCGCTCGACACAGCCCTGACCCAGATGCTCACTCGTATTACGCCGCTGAATGCGACGGAAACCGTACCGCTGTTGCAGGCCTTTTCGCGCGTGACCGCCCATGATCTCGTTTCACCGCTCAACGTTCCCGGTTTTGATAACTCGGCGATGGACGGCTACGCCGTACGTCTGGCGGATCTCGCCGACGGCGCAGCGCTGCCGGTGGCGGGCAAGGTCTTCGCCGGTCAACCCTATAACGGCGTCTGGCCCGCGGGCGCCTGTATCCGCATTATGACCGGCGCGCCGGTACCGGAAGGCTGCGACGCGGTGGTCATGCAGGAGCAGACCGAACAAACCGATGACGGGATCCGCTTTATCGCCCCGGTGAAAAACGGGCAGAATATCCGTCGTCTCGGCGAGGATATCGCTCATGGCGCGGTCGTCTTCCCCGCGGGAACCCGCCTGACCGCCGCCGAGCTGCCGGTCATCGCCTCGCTGGGCATTGCCGAGGTTGACGTGGTGCGTAAAGTGCGGGTGGCGGTGTTCTCCACCGGCGATGAGCTCCAGTTGCCGGGCCAGCCGCTGGCCGACGGGCAAATTTACGATACCAACCGCCTGGCGGTACACCTGATGCTGCAGGAGCTGGGCTGCGAAGTGATTAACCTCGGCATTATTCCCGACGACCCGGCTAAACTGCGCGAAGCCTTTATCCAGGCAGACCAGCAGGCCGACGTGGTGATAAGCTCCGGGGGCGTTTCCGTCGGCGAGGCGGACTACACCAAAGCGATCCTCGAAGAGCTGGGGGAAATCGGCTTCTGGAAGCTGGCGATTAAGCCGGGTAAACCTTTCGCCTTCGGCAAGCTCGGCCATAGCTGGTTCTGCGGCCTGCCGGGTAACCCGGTTTCCGCCACGCTGACCTTCTACCAGCTGGTTCAGCCGCTGCTGGCGAAGCTGTCCGGCAACGTCGGGCAGGCTCAGCCGATGCGCCTGCGCGTGCGCGCCGCAACCCATCTGAAAAAATCGCCGGGCCGTCTCGATTTTCAACGCGGTGTGCTGCAGCGCGGCCCGGACGGCGAGCTGGTGGTAAACAGCACCGGTCACCAGGGCTCGCATATCTTTAGCTCATTCAGCCTCGGCAACTGCTTTATCGTGCTGGAGCGCGAGCGCGGCAACGTGGAAGCCGGCGAATGGGTGGAAGTCGAGCCGTTTAATCATCTGTTCGGAGGGCTGTAATGGGCGTGGAGCTGAGCGATGCGGAGATGCTGCGCTATAACCGGCAGATTATTCTTCGCGATTTCGATTTTGACGGTCAGGAGCAGCTGAAAGCCTCGCGCGTGCTGGTCGTCGGCCTCGGCGGGCTGGGCTGCGCCGCCGCGCAGTATCTGGCGGCGGCAGGCGTCGGCCAGCTTACCCTGCTCGATTTCGATACCGTGTCGCTCTCCAACCTTCAGCGCCAGACCCTGCACAGCGACGCCACCATCGGCCAGCCGAAGGTCGACTCCGCCCGCGGCGCGCTGGAGCGGATGAATCCCCACGTTCAGCTCACGACGCTCAACGCACGGCTGGAAGACGCTGCGCTGGCGGCGCAAATCGCCGCCCACGATCTGGTGCTCGACTGTACCGACAACGTCGCGATCCGTAACCAGCTCAACGCCGGATGTTTCCGCCATAAAACGCCGCTGGTCTCCGGCGCCGCGATTCGCATGGAGGGACAAATCAGCGTCTTTACGTATCAGGAAGATGAACCCTGCTACCGCTGCCTGAGCCGCCTGTTTGGCGACAACGCCCTCACCTGCGTCGAGGCCGGCGTCATGGCGCCGCTGGTTGGCATCATTGGTTCACTACAGGCGATGGAGGCGATTAAGCTGCTCGCCCGCTACGGCAGCCCGGCGACCGGCAAAATCGTCATGTACGACGCCATGCGCTGTCAGTTCCGCGAAATGACGCTGCCGCGTAACCCTCACTGCGAGGTGTGCGGTACGCCCTAACCCCTTTCCGGCGGTACCGCCGCCGGATGTTTTGTGACCCGCCGCGACTTTTTCGCCTCCGTTTTCCCCCCTCGCTATGCTTGTTGATTTATATCAATACAACTTTCATTCGAAAGTAATTTAATCTTCATATGCAAATTAGAGGGTGGATTATGATCTTCAACATTCAGCGTTATTCAACCCATGACGGCCCGGGGATCCGCACTGTCGTCTTCCTCAAAGGGTGTTCGCTGGGCTGCCGCTGGTGCCAGAACCCGGAAAGCCGCGCCCGCACGGCGGATTTGCTGTATGACGCGCGCCTGTGCCTGGACGGCTGCGACCTCTGCCAGCAGGCCGCGCCGGAGGTGATTACCCGCAAGCTGGACGGCCTGATTATCCACCGCGAAAAACTCACCGATGCGTATATTGGCAAACTGCGCGACTGCTGCCCGACCACCGCATTAACGGTGTGCGGCGAAGAGAAGAGCGTCGAAGAGATTATGGCCACGGTGCTGCGCGACCAACCGTTTTACGAGCGCAGCGGCGGCGGCGTCACGCTCTCCGGCGGCGAGCCGTTTATGAATCCCGAGCTGGCCCGCCAGCTGTTTGAGGCCAGCCACAACGCGGGGATCCACACCGCGGTCGAAACCTGCCTGCACGTGCCGTGGAAATACGTCGAGCCCTCTTTGCCGTTTATCGACCTGTTTCTCGCCGACCTCAAGCACGTCAACGAAGCGATTTTCCAGCAGTGGACGGACGGCAGCGCCCGCCGGGTGCTGGATAACCTGCAGCGCGTCGCGCAGGCCGGAAAGAAAATTATCATTCGCGTGCCGCTGATCCAGGGCTTTAACGCCAACGAAAGCGATATTGCCGCCATTACCGATTTTGCCGCTGACCGCTTAAAGGTTGGCGAGATCCACTTCCTGCCGTACCACACGTTAGGAATGAATAAATACCAATTACTCAGTCAGCCCTATACCGCACCGGATAAACCGCTTGCTGCACCCGAGCTGCTCGCCTTCGCGCAGCGCTATGCTCAGAGCAAAGGTTTAACGGCGACTCTACGAGGATAACCTTATGACAACGTTGAAACTGGATACTCTGAGCCCGCGCATTCAGGCGCATAAAATGGCGCTGGTGCATATCGTCAAGCCGCCGGTCTGTACCGAGCGCGCCCAGCACTATACCGAAGCCTATCAACAGCACCTGGATAAACCGATCCCGGTACGCCGCGCGCTGGCGCTGGCCCATCACCTGGCGGAACGCACGATCTGGATTAAGCACGATGAACTGATCGTCGGCAACCAGGCCAGCGAAGTTCGCGCGGCGCCTATCTTCCCGGAATACACCGTTAGCTGGATCGAAAAAGAGATCGACGACCTCGCCGATCGCCCCGGTGCCGGGTTTGCCGTTAGCGAAGAGAATAAACGCGTGCTCCACGAAGTGTGCCCGTGGTGGCGCGGTCAAACCGTTCAGGATCGCTGCTACGGCATGTTTACCGACGAGCAAAAAGCGCTGCTGGCGACCGGCATTATCAAAGCGGAAGGCAATATGACCTCCGGCGATGCTCACCTTGCGGTCAACTATCCGCTGCTGCTGGAAAAAGGCCTCGACGGCATGCGGGCGAAAGTCGCCGAACGCCGTTCACGCATTAACCTGACCGTGCTGGAAGATCTGCACGGCGAGCAGTTCCTCAAAGCCATTGATATCGTGCTGGAAGCGGTCAGCGAACACTGTAAGCGCTACGCCGGGCTGGCGCGCAGCATGGCCGCGACGGAGAGCCGCGAAGCCCGCCGCGACGAGCTGCTGGCGATAGCCGAAAACTGCGATATCATCGCCCACGAGCCGCCGAAGACCTTCTGGCAGGCGCTGCAGCTGTGCTATTTCATCCAGCTGATTCTGCAGATCGAATCCAACGGCCACTCGGTCTCTTTCGGCCGCATGGACCAGTATCTCTACCCTTACTACCGCCGCGACGTTGAGCTGGCACAATCATTGGATCGCGAACACGCCATCGAGCTGCTGCACTGCTGCTGGCTGAAGCTGCTGGAGGTGAATAAAATTCGCTCCGGCTCGCACTCGAAGGCGTCCGCCGGTAGCCCGCTGTACCAGAACGTCACCATCGGCGGCCAGAATCTGGTGGACGGCAACGCGCAGGACGCGGTGAACCCGCTCTCCTACGCCATCCTTGAATCCTGCGGTCGCCTGCGCTCAACGCAGCCTAACCTCAGCGTGCGCTATCACGCGGGCATGAGCAACGACTTCCTCGACGCCTGCGTGCAGGTGATCCGCTGCGGCTTCGGCATGCCGGCGTTCAATAACGACGAAATCGTTATTCCTGAATTTATCAAACTCGGCATTGAGCCGCAGGACGCGTACGACTATGCCGCGATCGGCTGCATCGAAACCGCCGTCGGCGGCAAATGGGGCTATCGCTGCACTGGGATGAGCTTTATCAACTTCGCCCGCGTCATGCTGGCAACCCTGGAAGGCGGCCGCGACGCCACCAGCGGTCAGGTCTTCCTGCCGCAGGAGCACGCCCTGTCGAAAGGCAACTTCGACAACTTCGAGCAGGTGCTGGCCGACTGGGATACGCAGATCCGCTACTACACGCGCAAATCTATCGAGATTGAGTACGTCGTCGACACCATGCTGGAAGAGAACGTGCACGATATTCTCTGCTCGGCGCTGGTGGATGACTGCATCGAGCGCGCGAAGAGCATTAAGCAGGGCGGCGCGAAATATGACTGGGTTTCCGGGCTACAGGTCGGCATCGCTAACCTCGGCAACAGCCTGGCGGCGGTGAAGAAGCTGGTGTTCGATCAGGGCGTTATTGGTCAGCAGGCGCTGGCAAAGGCGCTGGCTGAAGACTTCGAAGGCCTGACCCACGAGCAGCTGCGCCAGCGCTTAATCAACGGCGCGCCGAAATACGGCAACGATGAGGACAGCGTGGATATGCTGCTGGCTCGCGCCTACCAGACCTATATCGATGAGCTGAAGCTGTATCATAACCCGCGCTACGGCCGCGGCCCGATCGGCGGCAACTACTACGCCGGCACCTCGTCCATTTCCGCCAATGTGCCGTTTGGCGCGCAGACCATGGCGACCCCGGATGGCCGTAAGGCGCACTCGCCGCTGGCGGAAGGGGCCAGCCCAGCCTCCGGTACCGACCATCTCGGGCCGACCGCGGTCATCAGCTCGGTGGGCAAACTGCCGACCGGTTCGATTCTTGGCGGCGTGTTGCTTAACCAGAAGCTGAACCCGGCCACGCTGGAGAATGAATCCGATAAGCAGAAACTGATGGTGCTGCTGCGCACCTTCTTCGAGGTGCATAAAGGCTGGCATATTCAGTACAACATCGTGTCGCGCGAGACGCTGCTTGAAGCGAAGAAACACCCTGACCAGTATCGCGATTTAGTGGTCCGCGTGGCCGGTTACTCGGCGTTCTTTACCGCCCTGTCGCCGGATGCTCAGGACGATATTATCGCCCGTACCGAGCATACGCTGTAAATAACGTCCCCCGGCTTGCGCTGCGCTTAGCCGGGCTACAGGTTCGAAGCCGTTTGCGGGCCACTGCCCCGGGTAAGGCGTTTACGTCGCAACCCGGGGTTTTCTCCTGCACATCGGTGAACGCCAACTTTCATTCGAAATAAATTTGTGCTCCCCATCACATTGTAATTAGAATGTTACTGGTCGAAGTTAAGCCAGGAGCATGTGTTATGACCGTTAAAGTTATCGTCACCGATATGGACGGAACTTTTCTCAATGACGCCAAGCAGTATGACCGCTCGCGTTTTCTTGCGCAGTTCGCGCAACTGCAACAGCAGGGTATTGAATTCGTTGTCGCCAGCGGCAACCAGTACTACCAGCTGATCTCTTTTTTCCCGGAAATCCGCGACCGCATCTCCTTTGTCGCCGAGAACGGCGCGCTGGTTTACGAACACGGTCAACAGCTGTTCCACGGCGAACTGACCCGTCATGAATCCCAGGTCGTCATTGGCGAACTGCTGAAAGACCCGCAGCTCAACTTCGTCGCCTGCGGCCTCGAAAGCGCCTATGTCAGCGACCGCGCGCCCGAGGCGTTCGTCACCCTGATGTCAAAGCACTACCATCGCCTGCAGCGCATTAGCAGCTATCATGATATTGACGATAAGCTGTTCAAGTTTTCGCTTAACCTGCCGGATAGCGAAATCCCGCAGCTTATCGATAAACTGCACGTCTCGCTGGACGGCATCATGAAGCCGGTCACCAGCGGCTTCGGCTTCGTCGATTTAATTATCCCCGGCCTGCATAAAGCCAACGGCATCAGCCGCCTGCTGAAGCGCTGGAGCATCTCGCCGCAGGCGTGCGTGGCCATTGGCGACAGCGCTAACGATACGGAAATGCTCAAGCTGGTGAAATACTCTTTCGCGATGGCCAACGCCGCCGACAGCATCAAGGCGGTGTCGCGTTTTGCCACCGATGATAATAACCACGACGGCGCGCTGAACGTCATTCAGGCCGTCCTCGACCACGCCGCCCCCTTCAACCAGTAACGCCGCGCCGGGGTTGACCGCCCCGGCTTCCCGTTTTGTGCGCCTCTGCATAATTTTAAACTTGCATTAACTTAATTTTAACTTAAATTATCATATGTAAGATTTATTACTTTCGAATGAAAGATGAGAGGTCATCATGGCTGTTACCCATACCAGTGAAACTTTACCTGCCGACCCTAAAGCGGCTATCCGCCAGATCAAGCGGGAGCTGCGGGCGCAAATTGGCGACGTACAGGCGGTGTTCGATCGGCTGACGGCGCGTATCGCCGCGCGTCTGGAAGAGATTGACGCCCTCAAGGCCAGCGCTCAGGACGTCTGGCCGACAATCCCGTTCGAGGCGATTGCGCGTGGCCAGGTCCCGGAGGCCCAGCGCGAGCTCATCAAGCGTCGCGGCTGCGCGGTCATCAAAGGCCATTTTTCTCGCGAACGGGCGCTGGCGTGGGATAACTCGATGCTCGACTATCTCGACCGCAACCATTTTGATGATGTCTACAGAGGCCCGGGCGATACCTTTTTCGGCTCGCTGGAGGCGTCGCGGCCGGAAATCTATCCGATTTACTGGTCCCAGGCGCAGATGCAGGCGCGCCAGAGCGACGAAATGGCCGCCGTGCAGTCGTTCCTCAACCGCCTGTGGACGTTTAACCGCGACGGGAAACAGTGGTTTAACCCGGACGTGAGCGTCATCTACCCGGACCGCATTCGCCGCCGCCCGCCGGGAACCACCTCGAAAGGTCTGGGCGCGCATACCGACTCTGGCGCCCTGGAGCGCTGGCTGCTGCCGGCCTATCAGAAAGTGTTTGCCGACGTGTTTAATGGCAATATTGATGCTTACGACCCGTGGGACGCGGCGCACCGTACCGAAGTCGAAGAGTATACGGTCGACAATACCACCAAATGCTCGGTGTTCCGCACCTTCCAGGGGTGGACCGCGCTCTCCGATATGATCCCCGATCAGGGTCTGCTGCACGTGGTGCCGATCCCGGAAGCGATGGCGTACGTGCTGCTGCGTCCGCTGCTCGATGATGTCCCGGATGATGAACTGTGCGGCGTCGCGCCGGGTAAGGTGCTGCCGATTTCGGAAAAATGGCATCCGCTGCTGATCAAAGCTTTAAGCTCTATTCCGGCGCTTAACGCGGGCGATTCGGTATGGTGGCACTGCGACGTGATCCACTCGGTCGCGCCGGTGGAAAATCAGCAGGGCTGGGGCAACGTGATGTATATTCCCGCCGCGCCAATGTGTGAGAAAAACCTCGCCTACGCGCAGAAGGTCAAAGTCGCGCTGGCGCGCGGCGCTTCGCCGGGCGACTTCCCGCGCGAAGATTATGAAGCCAGCTGGGAAGGACGTTTCACGCTGGATGATTTAAATATCCATGGTAAGCGCGCGCTGGGAATGGTTGATTAATCGTCATATAGCCCCTTCGCTTCAACGGCGGTACGGCGGTTACCGGCGCGTATCCGCCGCACCGAATCGCGTACCGCCAGCGTGCCATGCAAGAGTAACGCGCCGTGCGGCGCATCGGGACGGATCAGTCTTTGCTGTAGCAAATGCACCGCTTCAACCCCTAATTCATCGCGCGGGACGTGGACGGCGGTTAGCGGTACATCCTGAATCGCCGCCAGGTTAAAACCGTCGATACTCATGACGGAAATGTCCTGCGGGACGCGCAAACCGCGTTTTTGTAAGGCGGCGATCGTGCCTGCCGCCATAAAATCACCGCCCACCAGAAATGCCGTCGGCAGCGGGCCGTCGCCGCGCTGATCCAGCCACTCCCCTACTTTTTCCTCGGTATCCCGGGCGCTGAAATTGGCCACATCAATGAGATCCCTGCTTTCGGCAAAGCTCAAATTCCGCGCGCGCCACGCCTGCTTGATCCCCAGCAGACGCAGCTCCATGGTATAGCGGCGCAGGCACATCACGTTCATGATCGCCTGATGCCCCATCTCAAACAGGTAGCGGGCGGCGAACTGGCCGATCAGCCGATGATCCGGCGCGACGGAGGGTAAGCGCATTCCCGCGTCGTGGCAGTTGATCATCACGCAGGGCTTCGCCAGATCGGCCGCCAGATCGTGAATATGCGGATCGTCGATACCCAGTAAAATAGCGGCCTGGGTCGAGGCTTCATGCATGCGCTGCAAAAACAAATTGGCATCGCTGTCATTCTCTTCCAGCGCGCAGTAGCGCAGGTGCACCTCGTGCGGCATAAGGGCGCTATTGATGCTTTGAATCACCCGATAGTAGTAAATATCCGTACGCTCATCGAAAGCGCGCTGGGGCGCGAATACCACGAGGTTGTTGAGCAGCATTCGCCCGGCGGCGATACCCTCCATCACGCCCAGCTGGCGGGCGCACTCCAGTACCCTCTGGCGGGCCCTGGCGCTGGTGTTCGCTTTCCCCGCCAGCACCCGCGATACCGTGCTGACCGACAGCCCGGTACGCGCCGCGATTTCGCTCACTTTAAGCTTTTTGTCCATTTTGTGATCGCGCTCTACTTTGCTGATGAAAAAATTTTCATATCGAGAATGTGAATATTTTTAAGCGATTTGGCGATGTCATACTGCGATCCCGATCGCCCCATGAAAAAATTTGCAGAATTGTCGCTATTGCCCGCTCGCATTCTCCCTTAGCCTGAATTGGTCCAACACCTTTGAGATTAGTCAACCAATAGTGTCGAGACATCAACCTTAACAAACAACGAAATAGAAAATTTTAGCGACAACTCAGCAAGCGGGTTGGTCAATTTTCCCTACTACATGTCTCGTGGAGAGTTCTATGAGCCAAGGCCTCAATAACGATATGGCGGTGAGTAAATCGCGCCGCATAGTGAAGAACCTGCGCTGGTGGATGCTGGTGCTGTTTTTGCTCGGCGTCACCGTTAACTACATCACGCGCAATTCGCTGGGGATTATCGCCCCGGAATTAAAAACCTCTCTCGGTATTACCACTGAACAGTACTCGTGGATCGTCGGCGCTTTTCAGCTGGCGTATACCATTTTTCAGCCGCTCTGCGGCTGGCTTATCGACGTCATTGGCCTCAAGCTCGGCTTTATGATCTGCGCCACGCTGTGGGCCATCGCCTGCATCGCCCATGCCGGCGCGGGGAGCTGGCTGCACCTGGCGATTCTGCGCTTTTTCATGGGCGGCGCTGAGGCGGCGGCGACGCCAGCCAACGCCAAGACGCTCGGCGAGTGGTTCCCTAAATCCGAGCGCCCAATCGCGGCAGGCTGGGCCGGGGTTGGTTTCTCCATCGGCGCCATGCTGGCACCGCCGATTATCTACTTCGCGCACGCCTCGTTCGGCTGGCAGGGCGCATTTATGTTCACCGGCGCGCTGGCGCTCGTATGGGTCGTACTGTGGTGGGCGTTCTATCATAACCCGGAAAAACACCCTAACCTCGGCAAAGCCGAGCTGGCGCTTATCCAGCAGGACAATGAAGCGCCGCCGGTTAAGCTGCCCTTCTTTACCGCGCTGAAAACCGTATCGAAAAACAAGCGCTTCTACGGTATCGCCATTCCGGCCTTTATGGCGGAACCCGCCTGGGCGGTGCTGAGCTTCTGGGTACCGCTCTACCTGGCGAAAGAGCACGGCATGGATCTCAAGCAAATCGCCATGTTTGCCTGGCTGCCGTTTCTGGCGGCCGACCTCGGCAGCGTCGCCAGCGGCTATCTGACCAAACTGTATACCCGCTGGTTCGGCTGCTCGCGGGTGAACTCGGTGGTCGCCAGCTCCGTCACCGGCGCCTTCCTGATGATTTCCCTCGCCACCGTGGCGATTACCCGCGATCCCTATATCACCATCGTGTTGATTTCAATTGGCGGCTTCGGTCACCAGATTATCTCCTGCATGCTCAGCGCGCTGGTGGTGGAGTCGTTCGATAAAGGGCAGATGGCGACCGTAAACGGGATGCGCGGCTCCGCCGCCTGGATCGCCAGCTTTTTGTTCTCGCTGTTAATTGGCGTCACCGCCGACAAAATCGGCTTCAACCCGCTATTTATCGCCATGGGGTTCTTTGACCTGATTGGCGCGGTATTCCTGGTGGCATTTATTGCTGAACGTCGCGCAAAACGCGCCTGAGAGTGGATGTAAAAAATGAAGACTTTGAAAAACTGGACCTTACACCAACGGCTGGAGCATCACGTTGAGCTGCTCGTCGACGGCCAGCACACCCTGTGTCTGTACGTACTGGAAGAAAATATGTTCCGCGTGCTGCTGAAGCGGCACGGCCAGCTGGCGCTGGATCGCACCTGGAGTATCGCTCCCCAACAGGACGTGCCGTGGGAAGGACGCCCGCGCGAAGAGCTGAGCGGCTTTAGCCTACCCGCCTGGCAGCTCACGGAGCATAGCGACGCCCTGACCATTGCCACCGACCAGCTGCGCGTCACCGTCCACCAGCCGCTGTGGCTGGAATGGCGCTATCGCGATGAGGCCGGCGAGTGGCAGCCGCTGGCGAACGACCGCCCCACCAGCGCCTATCTGGCGAATGCACACGGCGACGGCGTTGCCCACTACCTGAGCCGACGCAAAGACGAACGCTTCTACGGTCTGGGCGAAAAGGCCGGCGATCTGCAGCGTAACGGTAAACGCTATGAGATGCGTAACCTCGACGCCATGGGCTATAACGCGGCGAGCACCGACCCGCTGTACAAACATATTCCGTTTACCATCACGCAGCGCAGCGATGTCAGCTACGGTCTGTTTTACGACAACCTGAGCAGCTGCTGGCTGGATCTCGGCAACGAAATCGATAATTACCATACCGCCTATCGCCGCTGGCAGGCGGAAGCGGGAGACATTGATTACTATTTGTTTTCCGGCAAGCGGGTACTGGATATCACCAAAGCGTTCGTCCGCCTGACCGGCAAAACGCTGTTCGGACCGAAATGGAGTCTCGGCTACAGCGGTTCGACGATGCACTACACCGACGCGCCGGATGCGCAAAACCAGCTGATGAACTTTATCCGCCTGTGCGATGAACACGCCATTCCGTGCGATTCGTTCCAGCTCTCTTCCGGCTATACCTCGATTAACGGCAAGCGCTACGTCTTTAACTGGAACAACGACAAGGTGCCGCAGCCGAAGGTGATGAGCCAGGCCTTCCACGATGCCGGGCTGAAGCTCGCCGCCAATATTAAGCCCTGCCTGCTGCAGGACCATCCGCGCTATCACGAGGTCGCGGAGCGCGGGCTCTTTATCCGCGATTCACAGGCCGATGCTCCCGAGCGCTCCAGCTTCTGGGATGACGAAGGGTCGCATCTCGACTTTACCAACCCGCAAACCGTCGCCTGGTGGCAGGAAGGCGTGACGACCCAATTGCTGGAGCTGGGCATCGACTCCACGTGGAACGATAATAACGAGTATGAAGTCTGGGACGGCGAAGCCCGCTGTCACGGATTCGGCCACGAAATTGCTATCAAACATATTCGCCCGGTGATGCCGCTGCTGATGATGCGCGCGTCGCTGGAGGCCCAGCAGCGCTTTGCGCCGCAGAAACGCCCGTATCTGATCTCTCGCTCCGGCTGCGCCGGGATGCAGCGCTACGTTCAGACCTGGAGCGGCGATAACCGCACCAACTGGGAGACGCTGCGCTATAACACCCGCATGGGGCTGGGTATGAGCTTGTCCGGGCTGTTCAACGTCGGACACGATGTGGGCGGCTTCTCTGGCGACAAACCGGACCCGGAGCTGTTCGTGCGCTGGGTACAAAACGGCGTTATGCATCCGCGGTTTACCATTCACTCGTGGAATGACGACCAGACGGTCAACGAAGCCTGGATGTACCCGGAGGTCACCCCGGCGATCCGTTCAGCCATTGAGCTGCGCTATCGTCTGCTGCCGTACCTCTATACCCTGCTGTGGCAGGCTCACGCCGACGATGAACCGATGCTGCGCCCGACCTTCCTCGATCACGAACACGATGCGCAGACGTTTGCCGAATGCGACGACTTCCTGCTGGGTCGCGATCTGCTGGTCGCCAGCGTCGTCGAACCCGGCGCGCGTCAGCGCCGCGTGTGGTTACCGGCAAACCAGGACGGCTGGTACGACTTTTACAGCCACCAGTGGTACGCAGGCGGCCAGTGGATCGTCCTTGATGCGCCGCTGGAAAAACTGCCGCTGCTGGTTCGCGCCGGGACAGCCCTACCGCTTAGCGAACGCATTCGCCACGTTTGCGCTGAAAAAGACGATACCCGCGAGCTGAAACTGTTCCCGCTGAAAGGAATGGGGACCTGTCGCGGCCTGCTGTTTGAAGACGACGGCGAAAGCTGGGGCTACCGGAACGGCAATGCGCTGTGGGTGGAATGGGAAATGGTCTGCGATAGCGCCAGCATTAACCTGAAGGTCAAGGCGCGCGGCGATTATCGTCCGGCGTGGAAAACGCTGAAGGTATCGTTGCCGGCGGGGGAAAAACGCAGGCTGCGGGTGAACGGTGAAGAAAGGAGCGAGTGGCGGGTGTAGCCCGGATAAGGCGCACTGGCGCCTTCGGGGAATTCAGCGACTCTGCAAACTGCTCCCGGGGGCGGCGCTCAACGCGCCTTGCCCGGGCTACGGGCTCACCGCCGTCTGCGGGCCGGTAGCCCGGATAAGGCGCAGCGGCGCCGCAATCCGGGACAAGCAACAGAAAAATTATTCGATACCTTTAGTACGCAGATAATCTTCGTAGTTACCGGTGAAGTCGACCACGCGCTCCGGCGTAATTTCAATCACCCGGGTCGCCAGCGAGCTCACAAACTCACGGTCGTGGGAAACAAAAATCAGGGTCCCCTGATACATCTCCAGCGCCATGTTCAGCGATTCGATCGATTCCATATCCAGGTGGTTGGTCGGTTCGTCCATCACCAGAATGTTCGGTTTCTGCATCATCAGCTTACCGAACAGCATACGGCCTTTTTCGCCGCCGGAGAGCACTTTCGCCGGCTTTTTGATGTCGTCCTGGCTGAACAGCAGTCGGCCCAGGATGCTGCGCACCGCCTGTTCGTCATCGCTTTCCTGTTTCCACTGGCTCATCCACTCAAATACCGTCAGATCGTTTTCGAATTCATATTCGTGATCCTGGGCATAGTAGCCAATCTGCGCGTTCTCGGACCATTTAACGGTACCGTTATCCGGCATCAGGTCGCCGACCAGGGTTTTCAGCATTGTGGATTTACCCACGCCGTTGGCGCCCAGAATAGCGATCTTCTCCCCCACTTCCAGCAGCAGGTTGAAGTTTTTAAACAGCGGGCCGTTGTCAAAGCCTTTTGCCAGCGCTTCCACTTCCAGAGCGTTACGGAACAGCTTCTTATCCTGCTCAAAGCGAATGAACGGGTTCTGACGGCTGGACGCTTTCACTTCGTCCAGCTTAATTTTGTCAATCTGACGGGCGCGCGAGGTCGCCTGGCGAGATTTAGAGGCGTTGGCGCTAAAGCGGCTCACGAAAGATTGCAGGTCGGCAATCTGCGCTTTTTTCTTGGCATTATCCGCCAGCAGACGTTCGCGCGCCTGGGTCGCCGCGGTCATATATTCATCGTAGTTGCCCGGGTAAACGCGCAGCTCGCCGTAATCCAGATCCGCCATGTGGGTACAAACCATGTTCAGGAAGTGACGGTCGTGCGAAATGATGATCATGGTGCTGTCGCGATCGTTGAGGGTCTGCTCCAGCCAGCGGATGGTATCGATGTCCAGGTTGTTCGTCGGTTCATCAAGCAGCAGGATATCCGGGTTGGAGAACAGCGCCTGCGCCAGCAGCACACGCAGCTTCCAGCCGGGAGCCACTTCGCTCATCGGGCCGTAATGCTGTTCAACCGGGATACCGACGCCGAGCAGCAGTTCGCCGGCGCGCGCTTCGGCGGAGTAGCCGTCCATCTCGCCGTACAGCACTTCAAGGTCAGCCACCTTGTAACCGTCTTCTTCGCTCATCTCCGCCAGGGAGTAGATGCGATCGCGCTCCTGCTTCACTTCCCACAGCTCGCCGTGGCCCATAATGACCGTATCCAGCACGCTGAACTCTTCAAACGCAAACTGATCCTGGCGCAGCTTACCGATACGCTCATTCGGGTCGAGGGAGACGTTGCCCAGCGTCGGCTCAAGATCGCCGCCGAGGATCTTCATAAAGGTGGACTTGCCGCTACCGTTGGCGCCAATCAGGCCGTAACGATTGCCGCCGCCAAATTTGACGGAAATATTTTCGAACAGCGGCTTACTGCCGAACTGCATGGTGACGTTGCTGGATACTAGCACGGGGTTATCCTGAAAATAGAGAATGAGAAGTGTGATGAACCAGACATTATGCCAGCAAATGCTTCACTTTTCACGGGGCGTTATAAAATCATCAATGACGCTTGTGTTAGGGTCGTGTCATATTGCGCGGTTACACTGCTTAATGCGTAATTTTTTACCTTAATCTGGAAGGAACCTATGACCACACTCTCCCGCCATCCGGCTTTCTTATCGCTGCAGGGCGGTATCAACTTTCGTGACCTGGGCGGCCAGCGTACCGCCGACGGGCGCCGCGTGCGGACCGGAAAACTATTCCGCTCCGGCTCGCTGCATATGATGACGGCCGATGACCTCACCCACCTGGACGCCATCCCTCTGAGCCGGGTCATTGATTATCGCGACCCGGGAGAAGTGAATCGTAGCCCCGATAAGCTGAACGAAGCGGCTCGCTACCTCAACGCTCCGGCGAATCCGCACGTTCGCGACGTCAACGCCAAAGTCACCGAGCTCAACGCCGCCACGCTAAACGCCCTTAACGGCGAGCAGTTTATGCTGGAGCTCTATCGCCAGCTGCCGTTTAATAACGCCGCTTATCGCCAGCTGGCCGGCTGGCTGATGGAGCCTTTCGACGGCGCGCTATTGCAGCACTGCGCGGTAGGGAAAGACCGTACCGGCGTGGGCTGCGCGCTGACGCTGTTCGCCCTCGGCTGCGATCGCCACACGGTGATGGAGGAGTACCTGCTCACCCAGGGCATGCTGACGCAGGTCGAGGATTTTTTGCTCGCATCCCTCGGCAATGAGCTGACCGCCCGCGGCCGGCAAAACCTGGCGGAAATGATGACGGTGCATGAATCTTACCTTGCCGCCGCGCTTTCCGGCATCGATGAACGTTACGCCAGCGTCGATGCCTGGCTGGAAAAAGAGTATCAGCTGACGCCGCAGGCGCGAGAAGCGCTCCAGGCGCGGCTTCTGGAGGGGTAATCCCCTCCCGTTTTTAGCCTGCAGGGCCAGCGTTGACGGGCTACACTCACGGTCACAGGAAAAAAATGTGATTTCGTACACATCTCATTTACCTGTTTGCCGGAAAGCACATATAATGCGCTCCCATCGACTTCCTGTTTAAACTGACAAAGGCCTGTGCGGCATTAATATCGCCCACGACATAAAGATTATGAAATTATCAACACTCTTCGCGGCAGCCTTCGCCATCGTGGGCTTTTGCAACACAGCTTCTGCTGTAACCTACCCTCTGCCTACCGACGGCAGCCGTCTGATTGGCCAGAACCAGGTGATCACCATTCCGGAAGGCAACAAGCAGCCGCTGGAATATTTCGCCGCCGAATACCAGATGGGTTTATCCAACATGCTGGAAGCCAACCCGGGCGTGGACACCTTCCTGCCGAAAGGCGGCACCGTGCTGAATATCCCGCAGCAGCTGATCCTGCCGGACACCGTGCATGAGGGTATCGTCATCAACAGCGCGGAAATGCGCCTTTACTACTATCCGAAGGGCACCAACACCGTCATCGTGCTGCCGATCGGTATCGGCCAGCTCGGCAAAGACACCCCGATCAACTGGGTAACCAAAGTTGAGCGTAAAAAAGCCGGTCCGACCTGGACGCCTACCGCCAAAATGCACGCTGAATATGCCGCTGCCGGCGAACCGCTGCCGGCCGTTGTTCCGGCCGGTCCTGATAACCCGATGGGCCTGTACGCGCTGTATATCGGCCGCCTGTACGCCATTCACGGCACCAACGCCAACTTCGGCATCGGCCTGCGCGTCAGCCACGGCTGCGTGCGTCTGCGTAACGACGATATTAAATTCCTGTTTGAAAACGTGCCGGTCGGCACCCGCGTAGAGTTTATCGATGAGCCGGTAAAAGCCACTACCGAGCCTGACGGCAGCCGCTTCATTGAAGTTCACAACCCGCTGTCCACCACTGAAGAGCAGTTCCAGGGCGGCGAAATCGTACCGATTAACCTGACCAAATCCGTACAGGCGATTACCAGCCAGACTGACGTAGACCAGAGCGTGGTCGATCAGGCGATCCAGAACCGTTCCGGTATGCCGGTGCGTCTGAACTAACAGCGCATCGCGCAGCGCGGCGGGCCCGGTGCCCGCCCTTTTTTTATCCGTTATTCACCAGAATAATTCCGCCGTGATCGTAGCGATAGTGGCAATGGGCATACTCCAGCGGCGTACCGTCCTCAAGATAGATCACCTGCTCCACCTCCAGCACCGGATCGCTCGCTTCGCAGTTGAGATATTCCCTGTCCAGCGCCTGCGGTTTCATCGCCCGCACCACCCGATACGATCCCATCATCTTGAGCCCCAGCGTCTCCTGCAGGTAGCGAAACACCGAGCCTTCGAGATGCGTTTTATTCAGGCCGGGCACCAGCGCGACCGGCATCACGGTGAGATCCAGCGACACCGGTTCCTCGTTGAGCAGCCGCAGGCGAACGAAATCATAGACCGGGGCATCGGCGTCAATCAGCAACGAAGTTTGCTCTTTTTCCGTCGGAAAGCGCAGCTCGAAGCGAATCACCCGGCTGGCCACTTCCCCTAAGTGCTCCCAGGTTTTGGTGGCGCCAAAATAGTCGCTGCCGGGCAGTTCCCACTGCGAAAGCTGGAGGAAATTTTTGCGCACGAAGGTGCCCTGCCCCTTGCGGGTGTAGATAAGGCCTTCGACAATCAGCTGACGCATCGCCTGCTGGATGGTCATCCTGCTGGTGCTGAATTCCGCCGCTAACGCGAACTGGTCGGGTAACGGCGCGCTGGCGGGATACTGTCGGCTGATGATACGTTTTTTGATTTCCCGCGCGATACTCAGATATTTGGCCGTCATTCCCCGATCCTTTTACGTTGCTGATAGCGACTGGCGGGCAGAATATACCATCTGCCCGCGCGAGGCGCCGTTACATCTCTTCGCCATTGCTGCGAATGGCCCGCTTGAGCCAGGCATAGCTTTTCTTCGGAACGCGCTTAAGGTCCTTCAGGTCGTGGTTTTCACGGTTCACATAGACAACGCCGTAGCGTTTGCGCATATCGCCCTGCGAACTGAGAATATCGATCAGCCCCCAGCCCAGATAGCCAATCACCTGCGCGCCGTCCTCAAATATCGCCTCTTTCATAGCGTTGATATGATCGCGATGATAGGCGATACGGTAATCGTCAGCGATCGGGTTCTCGCCGTCCCAGGACTCAATCACCCCGATGCCGTTTTCAATCGGGAAGACCGGCAGACGCCAGTCGTTGTAGTAGCGGGTAATGATGGTGCGAAAGCCCAGCGGATCAATCTGCCAGCCCCACTCGGTAGCGTTCAGATAGTCATTCTTTTTATCGCCGAACTGCATGTAGTGGTTCACCGGCGTGCCCGGCGGGATCGGATCGCTATCCAGCGCCTTGCTGGCGTAGTAGCTAAAGGCCAGATAGTCGATTTTGACCTGCGCCATCAGCGCCAGATCCTCTGCGCGGTAGATATCCGCAAAGCCTTCGCGAGCGACAACGTGCATGACTTCCGGGCTGTAGCCCTCCCCGGCGAAGGCGCGCAGCAGATTCTGGTTTAAAAATTCGTCGAGCTGCTGGGCGCAAAGGATATCGCGCGGTTTACAGGTCGCCGGATAGACCAGCGCGTGGGCCAGCATGCCGCCCATCAGGCACTGCGGCTTCGCCTGGTGCAGATACTGCGTCAGGTGCACGTGGGCCATCATCACGTGGTGCTGGATCTGATACAGCTCGCGCAGGGTCTTCTCGCCGCGCATGTAGCCTGAAATCAGAAACGCGTCCGGCATATGGTAGAGATTCTGTTCATTAAAGGTCAGCCACCACTTCACCTTGTCGCCAAAGCAGTCGATCATCTTCTGCCCGTAACGAATAAAGGCTTCCATCACCCGGCGGTCGGTAAACCCGTTGTAGCGTTCAGCCAGCGACAGCGGCATATCGAAGTGATACAGGCAGATCATCGGCTCAATGCCGCGGGCAATCAGGTCATCGATAAACTGGTGATAAAAGGCGATACCTTCTTCATTGAACTCACCGTCGCCTTCCGGGCAAACGCGGCTCCACGCAATCTGGAAGCGGTAGCAGTTCATGCCCAAATCCTGCATCAGGTCGAAGTCTTCCCGGTAGCGGTGGTACGAATCGGTCGCCACCTTCCAGTCGGAAGTCAATTCCGCGGACTGGCGGATATCGTAAACCGACATCCCTTTACCGCCCTCATTCCACGCCCCCTCGGTTTGCATGCTGGAAACCGAGTTACCCCATAAAAAATCTGCCGCTAGTGTTCTGTTCATCGCTCGCACCCATGACTAGTCATATAAATTTCATGACTAGTCATATAAACGAAATCTTATTTTCGGGCAAACCCAGGGATCGTTTTTTGTGAGCGCAGCGGATAAAAAAGCCGGATCGCGAAACAGACGATCCGGCGTGCAAGAGAGGAAGTTACTGCTGTGCTAGCTGGTCGCGACGGTATTCGCCCTGGCGCTCCAGCATCCAGCCCGGATACTCTCGCGGCAGCGCGCTGACCGCATCAAGCCGCGCCAGCTCGTCGCCGCTGAGGACAATGCTGGTTGCCGCGAGGTTCTCGGCGAGCTGCTCCGCGCGCTTCGCGCCAATGATCACACTGCTTACCGCCGGCTGATGCAGCAGCCAGGCCAGCGCGATTTGCGCCACCGAAACGCCCTTCGCATCGGCAATCTCGCGCATTACATCAATGCAGTCAAAAGCCCGCGCTTTGTTCACCGGTGGGAAATCGAACTCCTGACGACGGCCGCCGCTCGCCGACTGTCCGTCGCGATCGTACTTACCGCTGAGCAGCCCTCCCGCCAGCGGACTCCAGACCATCAGGCCCAGGCCTTCGCTCTGCATCATTGGCGCCAGCTCGCGCTCCAGATCGCGCCCGGCAATGGTGTAGTAAGCCTGCAACGAGGCAAAGCGCGCCAGCCCCAGTCGTTCGGAAATGCCCAGCGCTTTGACTATCTGCCATGCCGCCCAGTTCGACACGCCGATGTAGCGGACGTGGCCGTGCTGCACCAGATTATCCAGCGCATACAGCGTCTCCTCGATGGGGGTCGCCGGATCGAAGCCATGGAGTTGATAGAGATCGATATGATCGAGCTGCAGGCGACGCAGGCTCTCCTTCACGCTGCCGATGATGTGATAGCGCGAACTGCCGCGCGAGTTCACGCCTGCGGTGCCGGTTTCGCCAAACACTTTAGTCGCCACCACGACGTTTTCACGCGGCACCTTCAGATTCTTCAACGCCTGGCCGGTAATCTCTTCCGAGCGCCCTTCCGAATAGACGTTAGCGGTGTCGATAAAGTTGATGCCCGCATCGAGCGCGCTGCCCACTAGCTGCTCTGCCTCCGCCTGGCGCAGCTGCCCCACTTTCCCCCACAGGCCGCCTTCGCCGCCGAAGGTCATGGTGCCCAGGCACAGCTCAGAGACAAAAAGGCCGGTATGGCCCAGTTTTTGATAACGCATAGGACTCTCCTTAATCAGGGTGATTCACCATCGTGAAGAGAGTTATACCCCGGAAAAGGAGAGCGCGAATGTGGCGTTTCTGTCCGTTTCTTGCCCAATTCTCTGAAAATCAGAGCTGCAGCAATCCATACCCCACCAGCGCCGCCCACAGCAGCATGGGCAGGGAATAGACGTGGAAACGCCACCAGATACGACGATCGCCGGCCATGCGCAGCGCAATCAGATTGGCCAGCGAGCCCGGCAGCAGGCCGAACCCGCCAACGTTAACCGCCCAAGCCAGCAGCGTTGAGGGCTGAACGTAATTAAGCAGCAAAATGGTCGCCGGGACGTTGCTGATAAACTGCGACAGGCCAATCGAGGTCAGCCACAATCCTCCCGCCGAGAGCTGGCCAACGCCGTTGAGCGCATGCTGTAGAACAGGCAGTTGGATCAGCAGGTGAACGTCAATAAACATCGCCATAAACACCAGCAGCAGCGTCCAGTCGACATTGATAATCACCGCCCGCGCCAGCAGCAGAAAACCCAGCGCGATCAGAGCCAGTCCCCACAGCTCCTGCTTCAGCTCTAAGGCGGTCAAAAAGACCAGATAGAACGCCAGGCAGCTCCAGACCAGCTTTGGCCGCCACGATGGCGCCTTATCGCTACTCTGATAGTTGAGATGTTTCGCGGGAAAGCAGAACCAGCACAGCGCCAGCAGGGTGATCATCATCGCCGCCGCCAGCGGCAGCATCTGGCCGATAAAGGCCGGAAAGGAGAGACCTGAGCGCCCCCAGAGAAGAATGTTTTGCGGGTTTCCGATAGGCGTTAACAACGACCCGGCGTTCACCGCCAGCGCTTCAAAAATGATTAACCGGCTTGTCGGGATGGCGCACCATTTTTTCAGGGTCAGCGTGAGCGGTACGACAATAAACAGCGCCACGTCGTTGGTTAAGAAGGTGGAAAGCAGCGCGGCCGCCAGCACCATAAAAATGGCCAGCTGGCGTTCGGTCACAAAGCGGCGCGCCATTTTGCGGCCAATGACGTCAAAATAGCCGCTCAGTTCGATACCTTTGGTCAGTAGCATCAGCCCGCTAAGGGTGATAATCGTATGCCAGTCAATGGCGTGAAGCCAGGCGGCGGGGGCAAACGGAACAAAGAAGCTTAAAACAACGCCGATAATCAGCAGCAGATGTAAAAAGCGGTCGCGGATCAGCGACTGAACAAAGACGAGGTTCATTCTCCCAGCGACCCCTGCTTGAGGGTAAACTGTTTAAACATCGCCAGCGTCTCTTCGCTGACGTGGTGCTCCATCCCTTCGGCGTCGCGACGCGCAATCTCCGGGCTAACGCCGATCACCAGTAAAAAGTTTTCGACGATCTGGTGGCGTTCCCGGCTTTCATGCGCCAGCTTCTCCCCTTCCGGAGTCAAAAAGATCCCCCGCCAGGGGATCTGTTCGATCAGCCCGACGCTCGCCAGTCTTTTTAACATTTTCGCAACCGTTGGCTGCGACACCCCAAGACGCGCGGCCATGTCCACCTGACGGGCTTCTCCCACTTCCATAATCAGATCGGAGATCAGCTCCACGTAGTCATCAATCAGCTCCCGACGATGCGCCTCGCGCACCTGACGAAACCCCTCAACGTGCTCCTCGACATTCACTAGCTGCGTCACTTTTTTTGTTATTGGCTTACCTGCGCGACGGTTCATTGTGCTTCCTCATTCCTGTGACGCATCAAGCATCATATAAAAGGATCCCCATTGTAATGGATCGCGCACGGAGAACAAAAAATTAACGTTTTAGCCATAGCTATAAAATATAGCCTGTGCTATATCTGTACGTAATACACACATCCTTCAGGGAGCGAAGGACGAAGTTACAGGAGGTCGTTATGAATGAATTCAAGAGGTGCTTAAACGTGTTTACCCATTCTCCTTTTAAAGTTCGGTTAATGCTTGTCGGTATGCTGTGCGATCTGATCAACGGCAAACCCCCACAGGATAAACCCAACAACTAGCGCGGCGTCGCGGTACGCCGCTTCATTTTTCTGTCATATTTCCCTGCCACACTGGCTGATTACTCAGCGCTTCAGCAACTTTTTTCAAGTTTTGTAAGCTTTCTCCCAAAACAATCCGTTATGGATAGTTGACCTTAACATTTGCAAGCCCTATCTTTTGTCAGCCCTGCCACTACTGCGGCTCGCAGAGACCCTCTTCACGCACTGTCCAGCAGGTTTTACCCCTTGATGCCAGGGGACGCACATGGCTCTTTTTTGATTGTTTACTATGAATGTCACGCTGAAAGAAACGCTGGTCGCCCGCGGACTGGTACTGAACCCATGGACAGGATTCTATTTTTTACAATCGCTGTTTATTAACCTGGCGCTGGGCTACGACTTTAGCCTGCTCTATACCGTTGCTTTTACCTGCGTGCTGCATCTTCTGTGGCGCAGCTTTCCGCGCGCGCAAAAAGTGGTGGTCGGCGTTTATTCGCTGCTGGCGGCCATGTACTACCCTTTTGGCCAGGCCTACGGCGCGCCTAACTTCAATACGCTGCTGGCGCTGCATGCCACCAACCTCGAAGAGTCCACCGAGATCCTGACCATTTTCCCGTGGTACAACTATCTGCTGGCCGTGTTTATCTTTGCGCTCGGCGTCATTGCCGTACGCCGTAAGCCGGAAACGTCGGCGCGCTGGGGGAAAATGGATACGCTGGGGCTGCTGTTCTGCACCGCGATTTTCTTTCTCCAGCCGGTGCAAAACCTCGCCTGGGGCGGCGTCTTTAAGGTTATCGATACCGGCTATCCCGCCGTCCGCTTCGTTAAAGATGTGGTGGTGAATAATAATGAAGTGCTGGATGAGCAGGCGCGAATGGCGCAGCTCGCCAATATGAAAGACAGCTGGCACGTACTGGCGGTAAAGCCGAAGTATCATCTGTATGTGGTGGTGATTGGCGAGAGCGCCCGTCGCGATGCGCTCGGCGCCTTTGGCGGCCACTGGGACAATACCCCGTTCGCCAGTTCGGTAAAAGGCTATCTGTTCAATGACTACGTTGCCGCCAGCGGCTCAACGCAGAAGTCGCTCGGTTTAACCCTCAACCGGGTGGTCGACGATAAGCCGCAGTTTCAGGATAACTTTGTGACCCTCGCCAACCGCGCCGGTTTTCAGACCTGGTGGTTCTCGAATCAGGGGCAAATTGGCGAATACGATACGGCGATTGCCAGCATCGCCAAACGCGCGGATGAGGTTCAGTTCCTCAAGAATGGTGATTTCGAGGCCAATAAAAATACCCAGGATGAGCAGCTCTTAACGCTGACCGCGCAGGTGCTGGCCACCCGCCGTACCCAGCCGCAGCTGATCGTCCTGCATTTAATGGGCTCACATCCGCAGGCCTGCGATCGCACCAAAGGGAAATACACGGTTTTTGTTCAGTCGAAAGAGACCTCCTGCTATCTCTACACCATGACGCAAACCGACACGCTGCTGAGCAATCTTTATACTCAGCTACAAAACTCTGGCGAAACCTTCTCGATGACCTATTTTTCCGATCACGGTCTGGCATTTAAAGAGCGCGGGAAAGAGGTGCAGTATCTGGCGCACGACGATAAGTATCAGCAGAATTTCCAGGTACCGTTTATGGTGATCTCCAGCGATGATAAAGCGCATAAGGTCATTAAAGCGCGGCGCTCCGCCAACGACTTCCTGAGCTTCTTTTCCCAGTGGACCGGGATCAGCGCTCAGGAGATTGCCCCGCGCTATCGTTTCATCTCTGAACAAAAGGCTGGCCCAACCTACATCACCAACTTCCAGCTGAAGAAAGTGGACTATACCCATCTGGGTACCGACGCGTTCACTATCAATTAACTCAGACGCGTAAACAGCAGGCAAAAAAAATCCGCCCCTCAAGGCGGATTTTTTATATCACCGAAGTGATTAGAAGCGGTAACCTACGCCAGCAATCCAGGTGCCAACGTCAACGTTACGAATGCGAGACTGCTCGTAGGAGAAGTCCAGGGCAACGTTTTCGATCGGGTTGAACTGCAGACCAGCGCCGTAAGAGAAACCGTAGTCGCTCATATCAGATTTGTTCGGGTAGCTGTTGTCCTGGAATTTACCGTAACCAACACCCACTACGCCGTAGATGCTAGCCCAGTCGTTCAGACGGTAAGCCGGACCTGCGGTGATGCCGTAGTACTGGCCTTTTTTGTAAACGCCAGATTCAGAACGATCTTTTTCGGTGTAGGTGAAAGAACCGATAACACCCAGCGGGTTGTTGTCTTGCTCGTAGCGGTACTTCAGGTTGAAACCGCCAGCTTTGTTCGCTTCACCCTGCATGTCGCTCTGCGCGTAGCCACCGGTAACGGTAGAAGTCGCAGCGAAAGCAGTGGTACCTACGGATGCAGCCAGAACAACGGCCAGTGCTGAAAAACGTGCAATTTTATTCATAACCACCTCAAATGTGTTTCTAATAAGTCCTAAGCCTTAAATATAACAAAAACTTTTGGGAAACTCTTTTCACTTTACATTGTCTAACGTACTTTTTCATGTAACTAAAGGTTTCTACGTTTCTATAACAAACTGGAAAACAAACCTTTTTTACAAATATACTCCTATTAAGGCTCATAAAGCGCCAGACGTGTATCCAGATTATTCCTAATCTGGTGGTGAAATTATCTTCAGACCCGCCCTATTGTACTGCTTTTAAGACCCTTTTTTTCAACATTAGCTCAACCGGCGCGGGGTAATTCAATTACACTGGAACCTTTACCGCATTTGACAAAATTGACAGGAGAAAGGATGCCCGGCTCGTCTCGTAAGGTACCGGCATGGTTGCCGATACTGGTTATTTTAATCGCCATGATTTCCATTCAGAGCGGCGCCTCGCTGGCCAAATCACTCTTCCCGCTGGTCGGCGCCCCAGGCGTTACCGCCCTGCGCCTGGCGCTCGGTACCTTAATCCTGGTGGTCATCTTCAAACCCTGGCGCCTGCGCTTTGCCCCGGAGCAGCGTCTGCCGCTGCTGCTGTATGGCCTCTCGCTTGGCGCGATGAACTACCTGTTCTATTTATCGATTCAACGCATTCCGCTCGGCGTCGCCGTCGCGCTGGAGTTTACCGGGCCGCTGGCGGTAGCGCTATTTGGATCCCGCCGCCCCCTCGACTTCGTCTGGGTGGCGCTGGCGGTGCTCGGGCTATGGTTCCTGCTGCCGCTGGGGCAAAGCGTGTCGCAGATCGATCCCGTTGGCGCGCTGCTGGCGCTCGGCGCGGGCGCCTGCTGGGCGGTTTACATTCTGACCGGCCAGCGCGCCGGGGAAGAGCACGGCCCGGCAACGGTTGCCATGGGGTCGCTGATCGCCGCGGTGGTCTTTGTGCCGATGGGGATGATTCAGGCCAGCGATACGCTATTTCAGTGGGGGCTGCTGCTGCCGGGGCTCGGGATCGCCATTTTATCTACCGCGCTGCCCTACTCTCTGGAGATGGTGGCCCTGACCCGTATGCCGAGCAAGACGTTCGGCACCCTGATGAGCATGGAGCCGGCTCTCGCCGCGCTTTCCGGGATGGTGTTTCTTGGCGAAACGCTAACCGCGACCCAAACGCTGGCGCTGGGGGCGATTATCCTGGCGTCAATGGGCTCTACGCTGACAATGCGTCGGGAAACCAAAATCCAGAAGGTCGACATCAACTAACTAAAAAAGGGCTGATTGGCGGAAAAACCAATCAACCCCCTTTGATTTATAAAGCATTTCACCCGACTAACAGCCCTGCACTATCAGACCGATAGAGACTACCGCCGCTGCAAAGCTCAGATCCGTTGCTATACTTAATTCCGCAAGTTATTGGGATGAGACGCTCCGAATAATTCGAATTTGAAGTATGACGAGTACATATATCAAGAGGATATGACACTATGAGTACCGCAAAACTGGTTAAAACTAAAGCAACGAATCTGCTCTATACCCGTAACGACGTCGCTGATAGCGCTAAGAAGGCGACCGTTGAGCTGCTGAATCGCCAGGTGATCCAGTTCATTGACCTGTCTTTGATTACCAAACAGGCTCACTGGAATATGCGCGGTGCAAACTTTATTGCCGTTCATGAGATGCTGGACGGCTTCCGCACTGCGCTCGTCGACCACCTTGATACGATGGCAGAACGTGCCGTACAGCTTGGTGGCGTAGCGCTGGGTACCACTCAAGTCATCAACAGCAAAAGCCCGCTGAAAAGCTACCCGCTGGATATCCATAGCGTCCAGGACCATCTGAAAGAGCTGGCCGACCGCTATGCCATCGTCGCCAACGATGTGCGTAAAGCCATCGATGAAGCCAAAGATGAAGACACCGCTGATATCTTCACCGCCGCTTCCCGCGACCTGGATAAATTCCTGTGGTTCATCGAAGCCAATATCGAGTAACGCCAACTGCCGTCAGCCACGCTGGCGGCTTTTTTTATTTACTTCCACCCCCCCCACCACGCACCACCTCAGTGCATGAGAATGTTCAAAATACGTGCAAAAGTAAATCAATTGTAATAATCACCTCACACAATCGTTACGCCGAGATTGTTTTAACATCAGGGTTTGCGCTAAAAATGCTCGTGTTATGCGATGCTCTTATGATGCACCAAAATAACGCCCCATAATGGTGCATTTAACGTTGTCCGTTATCAACATTGTGCAACAGGATTCATCCTGATTGTTATAAAACAACAGGTTGTAAAACTGGCATGATATTTTCATAAGGCAACTTGTTCTCGCAGGGGATCGTCCCGTGGATAAAAAAGGAAATGCTATGAAGTCTGTATTTAAAGTTTCACTGGCTGCACTGACCCTGGCTTTTGCGGTTTCTTCTCACGCCGCTGATAAAAAACTGGTTGTCGCGACCGATACGGCGTTTGTTCCGTTCGAATTTAAGCAGGGCGATAAGTATGTTGGTTTCGACGTTGACCTGTGGGCAGCGATTGCAAAAGAGCTGAAGCTCGATTACACCCTGAAGCCAATGGACTTCAGCGGCATTATTCCGGCGCTGCAAACCAAAAACATCGACCTTGCGCTGGCGGGGATCACCATCACCGACGAGCGTAAAAAAGCCATCGACTTCTCAGATGGCTACTACAAAAGCGGCCTGCTGGTCATGGTCAACGCCAATAACAACGATATTAAGGATGTCAAAGATCTGAACGGTAAAGTGGTTGCCGTGAAAGGCGGCACCGGTTCCGTCGATTACGCAAAAGCGAATATCAAAACCAAAGATCTGCGCCAGTTCCCGAACATCGATAACGCCTATATGGAACTGGGCACCGGTCGTGCCGATGCGGTTCTGCACGATACGCCAAACATCCTTTACTTCATCAAAACGGCGGGCAACGGCAAGTTCAAAGCGGTAGGCGACTCGCTGGAAGCGCAAAACTACGGTATCGCCTTCCCGAAAGGCAGCGACGAGCTGCGCGAAAAAGTGAACGGCGCGCTGAAAACGCTGCGTGAGAACGGCACCTACAATGAAATTTATAAAAAATGGTTCGGTACTGAACCCAAATAATAATTAGCGATGCTCTCTTCCAGGCCTGCGGTGGTCTGGTAGACCTGGAGCGCTCCGGGCTACCCCCTCAGCAGGCCTGAATAGTTTTCTCAGAGGGTTTTCCTCTGTTTTCGAGACGGTAACAGGAACACATTATGCAGTTTGACTGGAGTGCCATCTGGCCCGCCATTCCTATTTTGCTGGAAGGCGCCAAAATGACGCTGTGGATTTCGGTCCTCGGCCTGGTCGGCGGTCTGATAATCGGTCTGGTGGCCGGTTTCGCCCGCTGTTTCGGCGGCTGGATTGCCAACCACATCGCGCTGGTCTTTATCGAAATCATCCGCGGCACCCCGATTGTGGTGCAGGTGATGTTCATCTACTTCGCTCTACCCATGGCGTTTAGCGATTTACGTATCGACCCGTTCTCCGCGGCGGTGGTCACCATTATGATCAACTCCGGCGCCTATATTGCGGAAATCACCCGCGGCGCGGTGCTGTCGATCCATAAAGGCTTTCGCGAAGCCGGCCTCGCGCTGGGCCTCTCTCGTCGGGAAACCATTCGCTACGTGATCCTGCCGCTGGCGCTGCGCCGTATGCTGCCACCGCTGGGCAACCAGTGGATTATCAGCATCAAAGATACTTCGCTGTTTATCGTCATCGGCGTGGCCGAACTGACCCGCCAGGGCCAGGAAATTATTGCCGGTAACTTCCGCGCGCTGGAAATCTGGAGCGCCGTTGCGGTTATCTATCTGATCATCACCCTGGTGCTGAGCTTTGTTCTGCGTCGTCTTGAAAGAAGGATGAAAATCCTGTGATTGAATTTAAAAACGTTTCCAAGCACTTTGGCCCAACCAAGGTGCTGCATGATATCGATCTGAAGATCAACCAGGGCGAAGTCGTGGTGATTATCGGGCCGTCCGGTTCCGGTAAATCGACCCTGCTGCGCTGTATTAATAAACTTGAAGAGATTACCAGCGGCGATCTGATCGTCGACGGCCTGAAGGTTAATGACCCGAAGGTTGACGAGCGCCTGATTCGCCAGGAAGCCGGGATGGTGTTCCAGCAGTTTTATCTGTTCCCGCACCTGACGGCGCTGGAAAACGTGATGTTTGGCCCGCTGCGCGTGCGCGGCGCCAATAAAGCGGCGGCGGAAAAACTGGCGAAAGACCTGCTGGAGAAAGTCGGCCTCGCGGAACGCGCGCACCACTACCCTTCTGAGCTTTCAGGCGGGCAGCAGCAGCGCGTGGCCATTGCCCGGGCGCTGGCGGTGAAACCGAAAATGATGCTGTTTGATGAGCCCACTTCCGCGCTTGACCCCGAACTGCGTCATGAAGTGCTGAAGGTAATGCAGGATCTGGCCGAAGAAGGCATGACCATGGTTATCGTTACCCATGAAATCGGCTTCGCCGAGAAAGTGGCTTCGCGCCTGATCTTTATCGATAAAGGGCGCATTGCGGAAGATGGCGATCCGCAGATGCTGGTGAATAACCCGCCCAGCCCGCGCCTGCGCGAGTTTTTGCAGCACGTAGCCTGATGCCTCCGGCTCTCCCTTCGCGGGAGAGCCGCTTTCCAGAATCATCCCAACCCCACTCTCCGAATCGCGTCTTCTATACTTATTGGTTTGAGATGCAATGGAGGTGCCTGTGCCGCGGATTTTGTTACTGCTTGCCCTATTCTTCACCGCTCCGCTCTGGGCCGCGACGCTGCCCGGCGTTCCGGCAGCCACAACGGATCAGTCCAGCAGTAGCGAACCCGATCTGGCGCAGAAGAAAGCGGCCTACGGCGCGCTGGCCGACGTGCTTGAAAACGCCGATGCTCGTCAGGAGCTTATCGATCAGCTGCGGAAAGCCGCCGCCACGCCGCCGCCGGACAGTACGCCGACGCTGACGCCGCCGGAAATAAAAGATGAGACCACGGTGCTGGAGAACGTCACCCACATCAGCCGCGAATACGGCGAACAGCTCTCTTCGCGCTTCTCCCAGCTGTGGCGCAACATCACCGGTTCTCCGCACAAAGCGTTTAATTCACAAACCTTCACCAGCGCCGCCTGGCATTTCCTGCTGCTGGCAGGTCTGGTATTTGCGTTCTGGTGGCTGGTACGCCTGGCGGCCCTGCCGCTGTATCGCAAGATGGGTCACTGGGGACGGCATAAAAACCGCGACCGCAGCAACTGGCTTCAGCTACCTGCAACGATCGCCGGCGCGTTTATTTTCGACCTGCTTCTGCTGGCGCTCACCCTCTTCGTGGGCCAGCTTTTAAGCGACCGCCTGAACGGTAATAATCCCACCATCGCCTTCCAGCAAAGCCTGTTTCTCAACGCCTTCGCGCTGATTGAATTTTTCAAGGCCATTCTGCGGCTCATTTTCTGCCCCCGCATCCCGGAGCTACGCCCGTTCAACCTCAGCGATGACGCGGCGAAATACTGGAACCTGCGCCTGAGCGCGCTGAGCAGCCTGATTGGCTACGGGCTCATCGTCGCGGTGCCGATTATCTCCAACCAGGTCAACGTCCAGTTTGGCGCATTGGCCAACGTGGTGATTATGCTGTGCATTACGCTCTGGGCGCTGTATCTGATATTTCACAATAAGAAATTGATTACTCAAGGACTCATCCATCTCGCCGACCGCTCGCTGGCATTCTTTAGCCTGTTTATCCGCGCCTTTGCGCTGATCTGGCACTGGCTGGCCTGCGCTTACTTTATCGTGCTGTTTTTCTTCTCGCTGTTCGACCCCGGCAACAGCCTGAAATTTATGATGGGCGCGACGCTGCGCAGCCTGGCCATCATCGGTGCCGCCGCGCTGGTCTCCGGTATTCTGTCGCGCTGGATTGCGAAAACCATCACCCTGTCGCCGGAAACCCAGCGCAACTATCCTGAACTGCAAAAACGGCTTAACGGCTGGATCTCCGCCTCGCTGAAAGCGGCGCGGATATTAACGGTTTGCGTGGCGATTATGCTGCTGCTCAGCGCGTGGGGCCTGTTCGATTTTTGGCAGTGGATGCATAACGGCAGCGGGCAAAAAGCGGTGGATGTGCTGATCCGCATCGCGCTGATCCTGTTCTTCTCGGCGATTGGCTGGACGCTGCTCGCCAGCCTGATTGAAAACCGTCTGGCATCGGATATTCACGGCCGCCCGCTGCCCAGCGCCCGCGCCCGAACGCTGCTGACGCTGTTTCGCAACGCGCTGGCGGTCGTCATTAGCACCATTACTATCATGATCCTGCTTTCGGAAGTGGGTGTGAATATCGCCCCGCTGCTGGCCGGCGCCGGCGCGCTGGGCCTCGCGATTTCGTTCGGCGCGCAAACCCTGGTTAAAGATATTATTACCGGGATTTTCATCCAGTTTGAGAACGGCATGAATACCGGCGATCTGGTGACCATCGGGCCGTTAACCGGGACGGTAGAACGTATGTCGATTCGTTCCGTCGGCGTACGCCAGGATACCGGCGCCTATCATATTATTCCGTGGTCTTCGATAACCACCTTCGCCAACTTCGTGCGCGGGATCGGCTCGGTGGTGGCCAACTATGATGTTGACCGGCAAGAAGATCTGGATAAGGCCAACCAGGCGCTGAAAGACGCGGTCGCGGAAGTGATGGCGCAGGAAGAGATTCGCGGGCTGATCATTGGCGAGCCCTCCTTCGCCGGGCTGGTGGGCTTAAGCAACACTGCCTTCACCCTGCGCGTCACCTTTACTACTCTGCCGCTGAAGCAGTGGACGGTCCGCTTCGCTCTTGATACTCAGGTAAAACGACACTTTGACCTCGCGGGCGTGCGGGCGCCGGTACAAACTTACCAGGTTCTGCCGATGCCAGCGCCGGCGGGACCGCCGGCTCCCGCCGAGCCGACGTTATAAAGCGCGGCGACGTTTGGCTTCGTCCATAAAGGTCCAGGCGATAAAGCGGCTTTGCTTATTCCCCTGGGCCATCTCTTTTTTCACCACTTTCACCGCGCCGACGTCGGTCAGCGCGCGGTAGAGCGGCGGCAGGTTGTCGCCGCGAGACACCAGCGAGGTAAACCACTTCACCTGACGGCCAAACTGCTGGCTCTCCTGAATCATCTGCGTAATAAACGCGACCTCGCCCCCTTCGCACCACAGCTCCTGCTGCTGGCCGCCAAAGTTCAGCACGCTCTCTTCGCCCAGCCCCAGGTTGCGACGCTTACGCTCACCGCCCGCCTGCGCGCTGGCGGCGGAATCATGGAACGGCGGGTTGCACAGGGTTGCGTCGTAGGTCTCATTTTTATGAATAATGCCGGTCAGAATCGCTTTGGCGTCTTTTTGACGACGCAGGCGGATCTGGCGAGTAAGGCCGGGATTGCCGTTGACGATAGCCTGGGCGCTGGCGAAGGCGTCGGCGTTCACTTCGCTGCCGGTGAAGCGCCAGCCGTACTCATGCACGCCGATCAGCGGATAGATGCAGTTTGCGCCAACGCCAATATCGAGAATGCTGGCGTTGGCCGGGATGGTCCCGCTATCCAGCGCCAGCAGATCGGCGAGATGATGGAGGTAGTCCGCCCTGCCCGGTACCGGCGGGCAGAGAAAGCCGTCGGGTATATCCCAGTGTTTCACCGCGTAGAAGTGCGCCAGCAGCGCTTTATTCAGCGCCTTCACCGCCAGCGGGTTAGCGAAGTCGATGGTCTGCTCACCCACCGGGTTAAGGGTGATAAAGCCCTGTAGCTCAGGGTGGGCCTGGCACAGCGCGGGCAGGTCGTATCGTTGTTGGTGACGGTTACGCGGGTGTAACCCCGGTTTCTGGGCTTTCATGGCAATCTCCTTTGAACAGCCGCGTAAGATACCCGTTGACGGCGGCGCGGTAAATAAGTGAGTCTGGATATCTCTTTTTTTGTCACGGGTATCGTATGTACTACTACCAACCTTCGCACGGACACGGGCTGCCTCACGACCCGCTGAACGCTATTATCGGGCCGCGGCCCATCGGCTGGATAGCTTCCGTTGATAACAGCGGCCAGCGTAACCTCGCCCCCTACAGTTTTTTCAACTGCTTTAACTATCGGCCACCCATTATTGGTTTTGCCAGCAGCGGTTGGAAAGATAGCGTGCAGAATATCGCTGAGACGAAAGAGTTCGTCTGGAACCTGGCCACCCGCCCTCTGGCGGTCGCGATGAACGAAACCTCGGCCACCCTTCCCCATAACGAAGATGAATTCATCCGCGCCGGACTGACTGCCGCTCCCAGCCGCATCGTCAGCGCGCCGCGGGTCGCCGAAAGCCCGGTAAACTTCGAGTGTCGCCTCTCACAATGCATCCAGTTAACCACCGCCGAAGGGCAAGCGGTTGACACCTGGCTGGTGCTGGGCGAAGTGGTCGCGGTGCATATCGATGAATCGCTGCTGGATGACGGAATTTACCAGACCGCCAAGGCCCAACCAATTCTGCGCGCCGGAGGGCCAAGCGCCTATTACGGCATTGATGAAAGCCTGCGTTTTGATCTTATTCGTCCGGACGCCCGCTAAGCGTACTTCCCGGCCGGCAATATCTCCGTTGCCCAGGCCGGGCTGCTGATTTCCGTATCCCCGCCTTAAGCTACCCCTCCCCGTGCGCTTTATGTAGAAAAATTGCGGTCAATGTAAATAAATGTATTTATTTTTTTATAAATGAGTGATAAAAATTCGTTCGTTTTTGATAATGATTATCACAATCATTATCAAACTCATTACTTTGTATAGAAATCACCTGCAGTGGTCGGGGCGAAGCAACGCTTCGTCTGCGGTCGTTATGGCCTAATTAAAACGATAAGTCACTTATTGAAATGGAAAAAAATAACAATTTGCCGTTCAGCAGTTTTAACTCGCTCACGCTCTTCACTGGCTTATGCCTGAGTCTTTCTCCGTCCGGCCAGCTACTTGCAGCGGATAGCACTGAAAATACTAGCGGCGAAACGCTGGTGGTCGAAGCGCAGACGCCATCGCTTTACGCGCCGACCCGCTCCGCCGATCCAAAATTTTCACGGCCGATCGCCGACACCACGCGAACGGTTACCGTGGTTTCTGAGCAGGTGATGAAGGATCAGGGGGTCACTAACCTTACCGACGCGCTGAAAAACGTCCCCGGCGTCGGCGCTTTCTTTGCTGGCGAAAACGGCAACTCGACCACCGGCGACGCCATTTACATGCGCGGTGCGGACACCTCCAACAGCATTTACGTCGACGGTATCCGCGATATTGGCAGCGTCAGCCGCGATACGTTTAATACCGAACAGGTCGAAGTCATCAAGGGGCCGTCAGGCTCCGACTATGGGCGCAGTGCGCCGACCGGCTCGATCAATATGATCAGCAAACAGCCGCGCCTCGATTCCGGTATCGACGCCTCCGCCAGCGCTGGCAGCGCCTGGTTCCGACGCGGCACGCTGGATATTAACCAGGCCATTGGCGAAACCAGCGCGGTGCGTCTGAATCTGATGGGCGAGAAAACCCACGACGCGGGCCGGGACAAGGTGAAAAACGAGCGTTACGGCGTCGCGCCATCGGCGGCATTTGGTCTCGGCACCGAGAACCGCCTGTACCTTAACTATCTGCACGTGACCCAGCACAACACCCCCGACGGCGGCATTCCTACCATCGGGCTGCCGGGCTATTCCGCTCCCAACGCCGCCACCTCAGCGCTGAATCACTCCGGCAAGGTCGCTACCAGCAACTTCTACGGCACCGATTCCGACTACGATGATTCCACGACTGATACCGTGACAATGCGTTTCGAGCACGACCTGAGCGACACGACGACGATCCGCAACACTACCCGCTGGTCTCGCGTGAAGCAGGATTATCTGATGACCGCGGTGATGGGCGGAGCGTCAAACATTACCCAGCCAAACCCTGACGATGTGGGCACCTGGACCTGGTCGCGCCTGGCGAATACCAAAGACATCAGCAACAAGATCCTGACCAACCAGACTAACCTGACGTCGACGTTCTACACCGGCGCTATCGGTCATGACGTCAGCACCGGCGTGGAATTCACCCGTGAAACCCAGACCAACTACGGGGTCTATCCGCTCACGCCTCCGGCGGTGAATATTTACCATCCGAACAGCGACATCTCCATCGGCGGCCTGAACCGCAGCAGCGCCAACGCTAACGGGCAGACGGATACCTTCGGCGTCTATGCTTTCGATACCCTGCAAATTTCCCAGGACTTCGAACTTAACGGCGGGATCCGTCTGGACAATTACCAGACCAAATATGATAGCGCCAGCCTGTGCGGCGGTACCGGACGCGGCGCCATTGCCTGCCCGACCGGGGTCGCGAAAAATACCCCGCTCACCACCGTCGATACCTCAACCAGCGGTAACCTGGTTAACTGGAAGGCCGGCGCGCTGTACCACCTGACCGATAACGGCAATCTCTACGTCAACTACGCCGTTTCCCAGCAGCCGCCGGGAGGCAGCAACTTTACCCTCGCGCAAAGCGGCACCGGCAGCAGCGCCAACCGAACCGACTTTAAACCGCAGAAGGCCAAAACCAGCGAGCTCGGCACCAAGTGGGAGCTGATGGATAAACGCCTGCTGCTGACCGCCGCCCTCTTCCGCACCGATATTGAAAACGAAGTCGAGCAGAACGACGACGGCAGCTATTCGCAGTATGGTAAGAAACGCGTTGAAGGCTATGAGATTTCGCTGGCCGGTAACATCACTCCTGACTGGCAGGTTATCGGCGGCTATACCCAACAGCATGCAAGCGTTCGTGAAGGCGCGAACACCGCCCAGGACGGCACCAGCGCGCTGCCGTATACGCCAGAGCACGCGTTTACCCTCTGGAGCCAGTACCAGGCCACCGATGCGATCGCCGTCGGCGCCGGCGCGCGATACGTCGGCAGCATGCATCGCGGCAGCGACGGCGCGGTCGGCACGCCTTCTTATACCGAAGGCTACTGGGTGGCCGATGCTAAAGTCGGTTACCGCATTAACCGCAATCTCGACCTGCAGCTGAACGTCTACAACCTGTTTGATACCGACTACGTCGCCTCGATTAACAAGAGCGGCTACCGTTATCACCCGGGCGAGCCGCGGACCTTCCTGCTTACCGCCAATATCCATTTCTGATCCACGGCGGGGCGGCAACGCCCCGTTTTCTCAGGAGATAAAACGATGATGTACCATATTCCCGCCGTTCTCACCCCTCACGAAGTGGACGATTTTACCGCTCAGCTTCAGCAGGCGGAATGGGTTGACGGGCGCGTGACGACCGGCGACCAGGGCGCTCAGGTCAAAAATAACCAGCAGGTGGACACCCGCAGCAACCTCTACGCCGAGCTTCAGGGCAACGTGCTGGCGGCGCTGAACCGCAGTTCGCTTTTTTTTGCCGCCGCGCTGCCGAAGGCGATTTCCAGCCCGCTGTTCAACCGCTACCAGCAGAGCGAAACTTACGGTTTTCACGTCGACGGCGCGGTGCGCAGCCAGGCGCAGGGCGGCTGGATGCGCACCGATCTTTCCGCCACCCTGTTTTTAAGCGCTCCGGAAAGTTACGCTGGCGGTGAGCTGGTCGTCAACGACACCTACGGGCAGCACGCGGTTAAGCTCCCGGCCGGGGACCTGGTGCTCTACCCTTCGAGCAGCCTGCACTGCGTCACCCCGGTGACCTCAGGCGTCCGCGTCGCCTCGTTCTTATGGATTCAGTCAATGATCCGTGACGATAAACGCCGCAGTATGCTGTTTGAACTGGATGGCAATATTCAGAAATTAAAAAGCCGCCACGGCGAAAGCGACGAAGTGCTGTCTCTGCTTAATCTGTACCATAACCTGCTGCGCGAATGGTCAGAGATCTGAGCCTTGTCTGGTCATTTTTTACCCCCATATTCTCTATACTAAAGAGAGAAGAGATAGCGAGGTGAACTATGGCATCAGGTTGGGCAAATGATGACGCGGTGCAGGAACAGATCGACAGCACCATCAACGACGCGATAGCCCGGGCGCGAAATGAGCTGTCATCGGGCGAAAGCAACAAATTTTGTGAAGAATGCGGAGAGCCGATTCCTGAGGCGCGCCGACGGGCGGTGGCGGGAGTCAAATACTGCGTTAAATGCCAACAGGAGAAAGATTTACATAACAATACATTTTCGGGATATAATCGCAGAGGTTCCAAAGATAGCCAGCTTCGCTGACCGATATTTACCGTTCATTACCGCATATCGCATTAACTTTTCGCGCACGATTTTTGGCAAACGGAGTGGCAAAATGTGCCCTTCCAGCCCGCTGAATGCCGTCCCAACCGGTTTCGCCGCCACCGGCTAAAATAATTTATTAATATTCAATAAATTAATAATCATTCAAAAAATTAGATTGAGATTGTTAATTTCCTTCGATTTTATCTCCCGCCAAAAACCGTGATACTTATCACATCGACGGAACATCGTCCCCTATACAGAACAACCTGCGAGAGATTAATTATGAAAAACATCAAATACGCTGCTGCCGCTATCGCCCTGTCCGCTCTGTCTTTCGGCGCGTTCGCCGCTCAGCCGGTCACATCGGCTCAGGCAGAGAGCATGAACAAAATCGGTGTGGTTTCTGCTGAAGGCGCGACGACGCTGGATGGACTGGAAGCCAAACTGGCTGAAAAAGCAGAGGCCGCTGGCGCGACCGGCTATAGCATTACCTCCGCTAACAGCAACAACAAACTGAGCGGTACCGCGGTTATCTACAAATAATCGCCAGCATTTCCTGTAGCAACACTCTGTAATGCCACTGTTTTAACCCTATAAGATCCTTTAATACCCTTGCCTTGCCCGTCCATGCCACTGGACGGGCTTTTTTTTGCCTGCCGATACAGTTACCAGCTCTCAGCCACCTTCGCCAGCCCCTGCTCCAGAGAGGAGGCGACGCCGGTCGCCACCAGACAGCAGGCCAGCTGAATTTTCAGCGATTGCGGCAACGGCTCGCTCCCTACAGAACAGCGCTCAATCCAGCGCGCGGTCACTTCGGGATCTTTTGACGCCGGCAGGACGAGCGCCTGCTCCGCTGCGCCATCCTGACGCTCGTTAACCACCCGCGTACCGGCCGCGTCAATCAGGCTGATCTGCGGACAGCGCTGCGGATTGGCGTAAACTTCGCCTTCGGTACCGTGCATCAGCAGCGCCCGGCCGCCGATCTCGGCAAAGAATTTCGCCACCCGGCCAACGTATTCAGGATGCGAAACGCTCGACAGGCGCAGCGCCGCATCTTCAGCAAACGGCGTCGCCAGCTTGGCCAGCGTGTGGGCGCTGTTACGCACCCCCATGCGCCAGCGCATCGCCAGCTGTTTTTCCAGCGGCGGACACAATGCGCCGACCGGCACGTAAACCGGCTGATGGCTGTCTAACCGCGCCTGGGCCTGGCCCGCCTGAAGCGTCGCCGGGATCCCCATCAGTTCAAAAATCGTTTCCGTCAGCACGCGGGTGGGATCGTGGCTCACGCCGTGAACAATCACCGGGAAGCCAAGCTTATGCAGAAGCACGGCGAGCAGAGGCGTCAGGTTAGCCTGCTTGCGCGCGCCGTTGTAGCTGGGGATCACTATCGGCATCGGTTTAGCGACCGGCGGCGTCAGCTTCATCGTATGATTCTGCATCGCTTCATAGAAGCCCTTCATCTCCGCTTCACCTTCGCCCTTGATGCGCAGGGCAATGAGAATGCCGCCGAGTTCGAGCTCAGGCACCTCGCCGTTAAGCATCCGCGAGTAGAGCGCGCGCGCCGTCTCCACGTCCAGGTCGCGGGCGTGATTTTTGCCGCGCCCGACTTCTTTAATGATTTTGCTGTAGTCCATTGCAGGCTCCTCTGAGCTTCTCACATCATCGACACTGCACCGCTAACGCCGTTTGCGACGCGTCTGTTTTGTTTTAGTTTTTACTATAACCTCAGGGACGGCTGGCTGCTCTATCGGAAATACGGGTAATGCATTCAATAAACGCTTACCGTAGTTTTTGGTCAACAGGCGTTTGTCATAAATCACCACCTCTCCCCAGCAGCTATGGCTACGAATCAGGCGGCCAACCTGCTGAATCAGGTTGAATGACGCGCTGGGCAGGCTCTGAACTTCGAACGGGTAGCGGTTGAGGCTTTTGAGCCATTCGCCTTCGGTAATCACCACCGGGCTGTCTATCGGCGGGAACGCGATCTTATGAATATGCACCTGGCTTAACAACTCGCCTTTTAAATCCAGCCCTTCCGCGAAGGATTGCAGCCCAACCAGTACGCTGCGCTCGCCGCCTTCTACGCGTTTGCGATGCAGCTCGACCAGCCGGTAGCGAGGCTTATCGCCCTGAACCAGCAGCAGCAGGCGCAGATCGGTAACGTGTTCGAGAAAGCGCTGCATCGCTCTTCCGCTGGCGAACAGCACCAGCATGCCGAGATGCTTTTTGCTCTCGACCTGCTCCCGGAAATAGGCGGCCATCTCGGCGATATGCTGTTCTTCGTTATCGATAAGCGGTTCGTAATGCATCTGCGGAATGACGATTTTGCCCTGTTCGACGTGGTTGAAGGGCGAGTCCAGCGCCACAAAGCGGTCTCCCGCCTTCTCTTTCAGCCCGCTCATCTCCTGCAAACGCGAAAAGCTATTCAGCGAGCGTAGCGTCGCAGAGGTGACGACGATATGCGGGACGCTGCGCCACAGCAGCCTCTCCAGCTGTTCGCTGACGCGGATCCCCACGCAGTGGAACCAGATATGCATCTGGCCATCCCGCAGGTCGCGGGTAACCCATTTGGTCACCGGCGCGCCGGAGGATTGCGCCAGCGATGCCAGCCGCCAGAGTTTACTTTGGCTCTCAAACATCCCCAGCGCGCGGTTCATCTGCAGCAGAACCCGGTGCAAACGCACCACGTCGTGGCTGCCGGTTTTTTCGCCCAGATCGTTAAGGAACAGCTCCGCCAGACCGCGCAGCGTCTCGGTGAGCTTCGCCAGCCGCTGGCAGATTTCCATCACTTCCGCCGGTAGCTCTCCCATCGGGAAGCGGTGCTCAGCCTCCTGCCCGGCCGGCATGTACAGGTTGAGGATGTTATTCAGGGAGGAGATGAGTTCGTAGAGCTCCTCGCAATGCCCATTCAGCCGTTCGGGATTGGCCAGCGGCGGCGTGGTCTTAGGGCGAAACTGCTCCATGCAGGTCGCGACCAGCTTCGTAAAAAGATCCAGCTGCAGGCGGTACCACGGGGCGGTAATTTCCGCGCTCATTTCCAGCGCATCGCGGGCCACCTCCGGAAGATGGTGGCCTTCATCCAGCACCAGCAGCAAATGCTTAGGCTCCGGCAGCACCGCTTCGCTCTCCATGGCCGCCATCACCAGCGCATGGTTCGCCACCACCACTTCGGCCTCCTGGATTTCCCGGCGGGCGACGAAGAAGGGGCATTCGCGGTAGTAGTGGCAGTTGCGGTTCAGACAGCTGGCTTTGTCGGTGCTCAGGCGGCTCCATAGTGAATCATCAACGTTTTTATCGGTATGATCGCGCAGGCCGTCCCATTTATAGCTATCGAGATCCGCTTTCAGCGTCGCGCACAGCTTCTGCTCCGCCTGGTTATTGGGCGTGAGTTCGTCATCAAGAAAGGCCAGTAAATCCTGCTGCGTCGGTTCGGTGCTGGCAAGGGCGGCCAGGTTACGCGGGCAGACGTAGCGCCCGCGGCCAAAGGCGGCGGTAAATCGCAGGTCGGGAATGATTTTGCGCAGCAGCGGCAGGTCTTTGCTGTAGATTTGGTCCTGCAGAGCAACGTTGGCGGTACTGACCACCAGCGTTTTTTGTTCTTCACGGGCAATGGCGATGCCGGGAATCAGATATGACAAGGTTTTACCGACGCCGGTCGGGGCTTCTATCGCCAGATGCCGCCCCTCTTCCCCGGCAAGCGTCTTCGCCACATCGGCGATCATCTGCCGCTGCGGAGGACGGGGAATAAAGTCAGGAATTTGTTCCTGAAGCGCCTTATACCAGGCGGCGATTTGCGCTTTCAGCGCTGCGGTCAAAGCCATGAGAAAACCTGAATACTGTATAAACAGCCACTATTGTGCCATTTTTTCGCCATCGGGAGGAATGTCTTTCTGAGCAAACTGGAATCTCGCTCGAGGTTCAACGTGAGCGAAGAGCATGCCGGGCAAGGAGCCTTACCCGGATAACCCATCCGGGGCATGGCCGCGCGTTCGCGGCTATGCCCGCAGGAGTGACGGGATAGGGTTACTCAGCCGCCGCGGGTTTGCGCGGGCGACGACGGCGAGGAGGTTTACCGTCCTGAGTTCGCGCTTTCGGCGCTTCGCCATCGGTACGACGCGGCGCGGACTGCTGACCGCGACCTTGTCCCTGGCCGCCGCGGCCCTGACTTTGGCCACCACGGCCGCCGCCGCCGCGCTGCTGCTGACGACCGTTCTGAATCGGCTCGGCTTTGATCGACGGATCCGGCTCATAGCCCGCAAGGGCGATACGCGGGATCTCTTTTTTCAGCAAGCGTTCGATATCATGCAGCAGCTTATGTTCATCCACGCAGACCAGCGACAGCGCTTCACCCGTTGCCGCGGCGCGCCCGGTACGACCAATACGGTGCACATAGTCTTCCGGTACGTTTGGCAGCTCGTAGTTCACCACGTGCGGCAGCTCTTCAATGTCCAGACCGCGCGCGGCGATATCGGTCGCCACCAGCACGCGAATGCCGCCGGATTTAAAGTCAGCCAACGCGCGGGTACGCGCGCCCTGGCTCTTGTTGCCGTGAATGGCGGCGCTGCGGATGCCGTCTTTATTAAGCTGCTCCGCCAGATGGTTAGCGCCGTGCTTGGTGCGGGTAAAGACCAGCACCTGCTGCCAGTTGCCTTCGCCGATCATCTGCGACAGCAGCTCGCGCTTGCGCTTTTTGTCGACAAAATGCACCAGCTGGCTCACCTGTTCTGAAGCGGTGTTGCGGCGAGCGACTTCAATTTCCAGCGGATTATGCAGCAGCTTTTCCGCCAGCGATTTAATCTCGTCGGAGAAGGTTGCGGAGAACAGCAGGTTCTGGCGCTTTGCCGGCAGCTTCGCCAGTACCCGGCGAATATCGTGAATAAAGCCCATATCCAGCATACGGTCGGCTTCATCCAGCACCAGCACTTCAACTTTGTCCAGGCTCACGGCGTTCTGATGTTCAAGATCCAGCAGGCGGCCGGGCGTTGCCACCAGGATATCGACGCCGCTGCGCAGCTTCATCATCTGCGGGTTAATGCTCACGCCGCCGAACACCACCAGCGAACGAACGTTAAGGTATTTGCTGTAATCCCGCACGTTCTCGCCAATCTGCGCCGCCAGCTCGCGCGTGGGGGTCAGGATCAGCGCGCGCACCGGACGACGGCCTTTAGCGTGCGGTTCTTTCTGGACCAGATGCTGAAGCAGCGGCAGCGTAAATCCCGCCGTTTTACCAGTACCGGTCTGGGCGCTGGCCATCAGATCGCGACCCTGTAATACCGCCGGGATGGCCTGCTGCTGAATAGGGGTTGGCTCAACGTAGCCCTGCTCAGCGACGGCGCGCAGGATTTCAGGATTCAGGCCAAGGGAATCAAAAGACATAACAACTCCGAACCGCCCCGGCCCGTCACAGGCGTAGTTTTCAGGGAGATTATTGCGAAAGAGATGGCAAAAACCACAATGCCATGAAGCTGCGCAGTCTAGCAGATTTTGTGATGAACCGCATAAAATCTGCCGAAAAGAATCCTCTGGCTAACAAACCACTGCTCCCGGTCCTGGCGATAAACAAGCGCCGCCGCAGAACGCGGCGGCGAAAACAACTAACGCAGGCGATACTTAATTTTTTCGACCATCTTCGCGGTGGAAATGCCGTAGCGGTCGTGCAGCGTCGGAAGCGCCCCGGCCAGCAGGAATTCGTCGGGCAAACCGACGGTATCCAGTTCGCAGCGCACGCCTTTGCGCATCAGCAGCGCGGCAACCGCCTCCCCTAACCCGCCAACCGACGTGTGGTTTTCCGCGGTCACCACCAGACGACCGGGCCTCGACGCCTGCGCAACGATCGCTTTTTCATCGAGCGGTTTGATGGTGGGTACGTGCAGTACCGCCGCGCTGATATTATCGGCCCGCAGTTTTGCAACCGCTTCCAGGGCGCGCATGGTCATCAGCCCGGAAGAGATAATCAGCACATCATTACCGTCCTCCAGCAGCTTCGCCTTGCCCAGCTCAAATTGATAATCATATTTATCGAGCACCAGCGGCACCTTACCGCGCAGCAGACGCATATACACCGGACCGCTGTGGTCGGCAATCGCCGGTACCGCCTGTTCTATCTCCAGCGCATCGCAGGGATCGACGATGACCATCCCGGGGATGCCGCGCATAATCGCCAGATCTTCCGTTGCCTGATGGCTCGGCCCGTAGCCGGTGGTCAGACCCGGCAGCGCCGCGCAGATCTTCACGTTCAGATGCTCTTCGGCGATAACCTGATGGATAAAATCATAGGCGCGGCGGGTAGCAAAAGCGGCATAGGTGGTGGCGAAGGGAATAAATCCCTCCTTCGCCATTCCCCCGGCGGCCCCCATCAGCAGCTGCTCCGCCATCCCCATCTGGAAGAAGCGATCCGGGAAGGCCTGGGCGAAGATATGCAGATCGGTATACTTTGACAGATCCGCGGTCATCCCGACGATTTCCGGGCGCTGCGCCGCCAGCTTCGATAGGGCGACGCCAAACGGGGCGGAAACGGTCGCCTGGCCTTCATCAGCAATAGAGGCGATCATCGCCGACGTCTTTAAACGTGGTTTACTCTGGCTCATTACAGCACTCCTTCCGGTTTGTTGGCGTCCAGCACCGCAATCGCCTTTTGCCATTCGTCGGCATCGACGCGGATAAAATGGTTCTTATCGCGGGTTTCCAGGAACGGCACCCCTTTGCCCATCAGCGTGTCGCATAAAATGACCCGCGGCTGGTTGCCCGCATAATTTTTCGCGTTGTCGAAGGCGGTAATCACCGCCGCCAGATCGTTGCCGTCCACGCGCTGCACGTACCAGCCGAAGGCGGACCATTTTTCATGCAGCGGCTCAAAGCCAAGGATTTTGCGCGAATCGCCGTCCGCCTGCTGTTTGTTCACATCAACGATATTTATCAGGTTCGTCAGGCCGTAGTGGGCCGCCGACATCGCCGCTTCCCAGGTCGACCCTTCGTCCAGCTCCCCATCCGACATGGAGTTATAAACCCAGGATGCGCTGCGCTTCTGCCGCAGGCCGAGCGCCATCCCGACGGCAATGGAGAGCCCCTGCCCCAGCGAGCCGCCTGACATCTCCATCCCCGGCGTATAGGTTGCCATACCCGACATCGGCAGACGGCTGTCGTCGGAGCCGTAGGTCTCCAGCTCCTCTTGCGGGATAATTTCCGCTTCCAGCAGCGCCGCATAATAGGCGATGGCGTAATGGCCGTGCGAGAGCAGGAAGCGGTCGCGTCCTTCCCACTCCGGCTCTTCCGGGCGGTAGCGCATCGCGTGGCTGAACGCGGTGGCCAGCACATCCGCATAGCCTAACGCCTGGCCGATGTAGCCCTGTCCCTGAACCTCGCCCATTTGCAGGGCATAGCGGCGTATACGCCACGCCGCCGCGGCAACTTTTTGTGATTCCGTGATTTTCATCTGCTTGCCTCGCTTAGTGGATTAACATGCCGCCGTTCACGTCCAGGGTGATACCGGTCGAGTAGGAAGAGAGATCGCTGCCGAGGAACAGGGCGGCGCGCGCGATATCCACCGCATCGCCAAGGCGGTTCATCGGGATCCCGGCAAGGATATTGGCCGTCATGTCGTCGGTCAGCTTACCGGCGGTGATATCGGTCTGAATCAGCCCCGGGGTAATGCAGTTAACGCGGACGTTATCCGGACCAAGCTCGCGCGCCATCGCCCGCGCCAGGCCGAGCACCCCGGCTTTCGCCGCGCTGTAGTGCGGGCCGCCGAAGATACCGCCGCCGCGCTGGGCGGAAACCGAAGAGATACAGACGATGCTGCCCGATTTTTGCGCCCGCATCGTCGGAATAACCGCCTGCGACATCAGCAACGTGCCGCGCAGGCTGACGTCCAGCACCGCGTCGTAGTTGGCGCGCTTAATATCCATCAGCTTCAGCGGCTGAGTAATCCCGGCATTATTCACCAGCACATCGACCCGGCCATATTTCGCCAGAATCTGTTCCATCGCCGCCTGAACCTGAACTTCATCGGCAACGTTCGCCGCCAGGCCAAGATGTCCTTCGCCTAAGGCCGCGGCCGCCGCTTTGCTGGCTTCGCCATTGAGGTCGATAATGACCACGCTGGCGCCGTTTTTAGCAAATAATTTGGCGGTGGCAAAACCCAAACCGCGTGCCGAGGCCGCGCCGGTAATAATGGCGACTTTATCTTTTAATAACATATTTTCACTCCATGACATGACGTCATATTAATTAACAGGATGTATTTCCGTTATTGTGGCTCATCGAGAAAGAGAATCACCACCAGACCTATTGCGGCGCAGATACCAAAATAGGTGAATACCGAATTAAAGCTGCCGGTTTGATCGAGTAAAAAGCCCGCAGCCATCGGGGCAACAAATCCGCCGAGGTTACCGCCGCTATTGATAATAGAAGAGGCGATCGGATAGGTTTTATTATCCGAAACGGCCATACCGTAGGCGGTAAAGGCCGGCCAGCCAATATTCAAACATAAACCGACGAAGAATAATCCGACACAGACCGCCCAGGTGCTCGCGGGAATATTTAGCATAATGAGCATCATGACCACGGTGGAAATCGCGGTAAACATCATTGTCGGTTTACGTCGCCGGCCTAATACCTTATCCGAAATCCATCCACCGCCAATCGCACCTATAAAACCGCCAATACACGGCATACTTGCCACGAAGCCCATGCTCATTACATCAAAACCGCGCTCTTTAACCAAATACAGCGGGATCCACGTTAATAATCCGTACAGCACGCTAACCATCATAAAATAAGCCAGACAGTCGCCAAGAATATTTTTCGAGGTAAATAATCCTTTCGCCGTATCAATAGGGGTAAGCTTTTTCACCCGAATACATTTATCCAGCCAGATAAAGCGATCGGCAATTAATATATTTTGCCGTACGGCGTTTTTATCGCTTTCACGCCCGGCGTTAATCTCTTCCAGTTCGCTTTGCGAAACAAATCCGCTCTCTGCGGGTGTTGACTTAACCAACAGGTACCACGCCACCGCCGCCACAATTCCCGGTATCGCAAAGGAGAAAAAGACCCATCGCCAGCCCCAGGTTACCGCGATCCATACCGCCAGCGGCGGTACGATGATCGGCGCAAACATGGTGGCGGCGATGTAGACGCCCGTTGCCGTGGCTTTCTCTTTCGGCGGGAACCAGTTATTAATGGTCGAAGCCAGGCCTACCGGACATGGCCCTTCGCTAAGCCCCAGCCCCAGCCGCACCATCTTCAGGCCAAACACCGAGCTCACGGTGCCCATTAGCCAGGTAAAAGCAGAAAAACCGAAAATCGACAGCGCGACCAGCCCTCGCGTGCCGCGTTTGGCAATGAAAAAGCCGGCCGGGATCTGGCTGACCGCATAGCCCAGGAAAAACATGCTGGCGATGGCCCCGGCTTCAAAGTTGTTGATATGAAACTCATCAATAATGAACGGCAATACCGCGCCGATATTCGTTCTGTCGGCGTAATTTATGGCATACACCAGGAAAATCATCGTCAAAACCACAAAACGATATTTTGTTTTCCTGGCGTCAGTACAGACCACAGTATCTATACGTGACATAGGGTATCCTCTGTATTTTTTATGCTTTTTGTCGCGAACCTTACCGCATCGCGCCCTGTTATCAGGCCTGTGGTTGCAATATAACAATCCCAAAAAGAAAGGGTATTCAAAAAAGCTCAATTACGCGTGAGAAAAATTTGCTTCGTGACTGCATTCAAATTCCTGTCAATTATTTTTCCGAGAGCTTCATATTTAAAACTGTTAAGTTCATCACGGATTACGCCATATCTTATTTCCCGGCTATGCTATCCTGACCCTCATTTTCTGGGATAACCGCTGGATGTACTGTTTTTTGAGTAAACAAATCACCCTGCATTATTCCACTCACCGGAGGAAATCATGAACCAGCCGCTGCCAAATAAAAGCTTGCCGATGCCATCCTTACGCAATATTCAGGCATTTATTGAAGTAGCCGATACCGGCAGCCTGAACCTGGCAGCGGAGAATCTCAATATTACAGCTTCCGCAGTCAGTCATCAGATAGCCAGCCTGGAACAGTATCTGGGAAAGAAAATATTTTCCCGCAGCAGTAAAGGAATGGTCTTAACCACCATTGGTGAAAAATATCTTAAAGAAGTTTCCGGAGCCTTAAATATTATTGGCCAGGCCACTAACCAGGTGATTAATGATATCCACCAGGATTATTTACGGATTCATTCAGCGCCGAGCTTTGGCTTATTGTGGTTGATGCCCCGACTTCATAAGTTTCGCCAGGCCTGGCCGGAGCTTAAAATTAGCCTGACCTGTTCTTATGAAAGCATTCAGTTCTCCCGCGATAATATCGATATTGATATTCGCCACGGGCTCTCACAGTGGCCGACCCTGGTGGTCAAGACCATAAAAAACGAACGCATGCTCCCCTTCACCTCATCGACTTATTTAGCCGGACGCGACGTTCAGTCCATTGAAGATTTGTTGGCCTGCGATCTTATTCATTCCGATAGCACGCTGATCGGCTGGAGCAACTGGCTGTCCTGGCATAAAGTTCGCGGCTGGAATAAAAACTTTATTTTTAATTTTGACCGCTCCTATATGAGTATCGAGGCCGCGCGCATGGGGATGGGGATTATTCTTGAGAGTAATTTGCTGGCCGGGCAGAGCGTTCGTCAACGTCACCTGGAACCCGTCTTTAGCCGCGACGTCAGTATGCCGGTTAATGCCCATCACTTCGTTTTACCGCACCCGAATGAGCAAAAAGAGAAAGTGAAGATCTTCTTTAACTGGGTTGCCGAAGAGCTAAGCCACGAAGGATTTCATATCTAGCAGCAAACGGTGGACAAACTGCAAACCTGCGCCTAGAGTTAATCAATCGATTGATTAACTTTTCCAGCGTGATGACGACAACTCCCATTACCAGCAAGGGCGAGCAGGCGAAAAGCCAGCTTATCGCCGCCGCAATCGCCCAGTTTGGCGAATACGGCCTGCACGCCACGACCCGCGATATCGCCGCTCAGGCCGGGCAAAATATCGCCGCCATTACCTACTATTTTGGTTCCAAAGACGATCTCTACCTCGCCTGCGCCCAGTGGATCGCTGATTTTATCGAACACAATTTCCGCCCCCACGCACAGGCGGCGGAAGCGCTGTTCACTGAGCCTGTGCCGGATAAAACTGCGATGCGCAGCCTGATACTTGGCGCCTGCCAGAACATGATCCTGCTGCTGACCCAGGACGACACCGTCAATTTGAGCAAATTCATCTCCCGCGAGCAGTTGTCGCCGACGCCGGCCTACCGGCTCATCCACGATCAGGTGATTGCTCCACTACACTGCTACCTGACCCGTTTAATCGCCGCCTATACCGGCCTTAACGCCGACAGCACGCAAATGGTGCTTCACACCCACGCGCTGCTGGGCGAAGTGCTCGCTTTTCGCCTTGGGCGGGAAACGGTGCTGCGCCGCGCGGGCTGGGCCGAGTTCGATCGGGACAAAACCGCACAAATTATTGAGGTTATCACCTGCCATATTGATTTCGTTCTGGAAGGATTATCGCAAAGGAGTCTGGAGTCATGAAAAAACCGCTCATCATCGTTGTGCTGCTTCTCCTGCTGGTCGCTGTCCTTGGCGGAGGCTGGTGGTGGTACCAGAGCAGCCAGCAGAAAACGCTCACGCTATATGGCAACGTGGATATTCGTACCGTCAACCTCAGCTTCCGCGTGGGCGGGCGGCTGGCGTCGCTCAGCGTCGACGAGGGCGATGCGATTAAAGCCGGGCAGACCCTGGGCGAGCTGGATCGCGCGCCGTACGAAAACGCCCTCCAACAGGCGCAGGCCAACGTGTCCACCGCCCGGGCGCAGTACGACCTGATGATGGCGGGGTATCGTTCGGAAGAGATTGCCCAGGCCGCCGCCGCGGTCAACCAGGCGCAGGCGGCTTACGACTACGCGCAGAACTTTTACCAACGCCAGCTGGGGCTGCGCAAAAGCAGCGCCATCTCCGCTAACGACCTGGAAAACGCCCGCTCCTCGCGCGATCAGGCCCAGGCGACGCTGAAGTCCGCGCAGGATAAGCTGCGCCAGTATCGCGCGGGAAATCGTCCGCAGGAAATCGCCCAGGCCAAAGCCAGCCTTGAGCAGGCGCAGGCCGCGCTGGCGCAGGCGAAGCTCGATCTGCACGATACCACGTTGACCTCGCCGTCCGACGGAACGCTGATGACTCGCGCCGTCGAGCCGGGCAGCATGCTCAGCGCCGGCGGCACGGTGATGACGCTCTCGTTAACCCATCCGGTGTGGGTACGCGCCTATATCGATGAAAAAAACCTCGGCCAGGCCCAGCCGGGTCGCGAAGTGCTGCTTTACACCGATAGTCGCCCGGATAAACCCTACCGCGGCAAAATCGGCTTCGTTTCCCCTACCGCTGAATTCACGCCGAAAACCGTGGAGACGCCGGATCTGCGCACCGATCTGGTTTATCGCCTGCGTATTGTGGTCACCGATGCCGACGACGCGCTGCGCCAGGGGATGCCTGTCACCGTCACCTTCAGTCACGGAAACGGCCAATGAGCGAGGACGTCATTACGCTGAGCGGCCTGACCCGGCGCTTTGCCGGCATGGACCGCCCGGCCGTCGCGCCGCTGGACTGCACCATTCACTCCGGCTATGTAACCGGTCTGGTGGGCCCTGACGGCGCGGGAAAAACCACCCTGATGCGCATGCTCGCCGGGCTGCTGAAGCCCGACGCAGGCAGCGCAACGGTCATCGGCTACGACCCGATTGCCGACGATAGCGCCCTGCACGCGGTGCTCGGCTATATGCCGCAGAAATTCGGCCTGTATGAAGATCTGACGGTGATGGAAAACCTGACGCTCTACGCCGATCTGCGCAGCGTGACCGGCGAGGCGCGGGAAAAAACCTTCGCCAGGCTGCTGGAATTTACCTCCCTCGGCCCCTTTACCAGCCGGCTGGCGGGCAAGCTTTCCGGCGGCATGAAGCAGAAACTTGGTCTGGCCTGCACCCTGGTCGGCGAACCGAAAGTCCTGCTGCTTGATGAACCCGGCGTCGGCGTCGACCCCATCTCGCGCCGCGAACTGTGGCAAATGGTGCATGAACTGGCGGGCGACGGAATGCTGATCCTCTGGAGCACCTCTTATCTTGATGAGGCCGAGCAGTGCCGGGACGTGCTGTTGATGAACGAGGGCCAGCTGCTCTATCAGGGGGCGCCAAAAGAGCTGACGCAGACCATGGCCGGACGCAGCTTTTTGATTTCCAGCGGCGAGGAGAATAATCGCCGCCTCCTCCAGCGGACGCTGAAGCTGCCGCAGGTGAGCGATGGCGTGATTCAGGGGAAATCGGTACGCCTGATCCTTAAAAAAGAGGCCAGCATCAGTGAAGTCCAGAACGCTACCGATATGCCGCCGCTCGAGGTCGCCGAAACCGCGCCGCGCTTCGAGGACGCCTTTATCGACCTGCTGGGCGGCGCCGGGACCGCCGAATCGCCGCTGGGCAACATTATCCACACCGTGGAAGGCTCCCATGAGGACACGGTGATTGAAGCGCAGACCCTGACCAAGAAATTCGGCGATTTTGCCGCCACCGACCACGTTGATTTCCAGGTCAAGCGCGGGGAGATATTCGGCCTCCTCGGGCCTAACGGCGCGGGCAAGTCCACTACCTTTAAGATGATGTGCGGCCTGCTGGTCCCCACCTCCGGTAAAGCGCTGGTGCTGGGCATGGACCTGAAAGTCAGCTCCGGCAAGGCGCGTCAGCATCTGGGCTATATGGCGCAGAAGTTCTCGCTCTACGGCAACCTTTCCGTCGAGCAGAACCTGCGCTTCTTCTCCGGCGTGTACGGCCTGCGCGGGCGGGAGCAGAACGACAAAATCGCCAGCATGAGCGAGGCGTTTGGCCTGAAAAGCATCGCCCGGCAGGCCGCCGACGATCTGCCGCTCGGCTATAAGCAGCGCCTGGCGCTGGCCTGCTCGCTAATGCACGAGCCGGATATCCTGTTTCTTGATGAACCCACTTCCGGGGTCGATCCCCTCACCCGCCGTGAATTCTGGCTGCATATCAACAGCATGGTGGATAAAGGCGTGACGGTGATGGTCACCACCCACTTTATGGATGAAGCGGAGTATTGCGATCGTATCGGCCTGGTCTATCACGGCAAGCTGATCGCCAGCGGCACGCCGGACGATTTGAAGGCGCTGGCAGCGGATGATAAACAGCCTGACCCGACGATGGAGCAGGCATTTATCACCCTCATCCACGATTGGGACAAGGAGAACGCCGGTGAGCGCTAAATGGCTATCGTGGCGGCGCGTACGCGCCCTGTGCGTGAAAGAGACGCGGCAGATTGTCCGCGACCCCAGCAGCTGGCTGATTGCGGTGGTCATCCCCCTGCTGCTGCTATTTATCTTTGGCTACGGGATTAACCTCGACTCCAGCAAGCTGCGGGTGGGCGTGCTGCTGGAGCAGCAAAGCGAAGAGGCGCTGGATTTTGTCCATACCATGACCGGCTCCCCCTATATCGACGCCACCGTCAGCGATAACCGCCAGCAACTGGTGCAGATGATGCAGGCGGGACGCATTCGCGCGCTGGTAACCATTCCGGTAGATTTCGACCGCAAGATGGCCCGCCCCGGCGACGATGCGCCGATCCAGCTCATCACCGACGGCAGCGAACCGAATACCGCTAACTTCGCCCAGGGCTACGTCGAAGGCATCTGGCAAATCTGGCAGCAGCAGCGGGCGGAAGATCGCGGCGAAACCTTCGAGCCGCTTATCGACGTGCAGACGCGCTACTGGTTTAACCCGGCCGCCATCAGCCAGCATTTTATTATCCCCGGCGCGATTACCATCATTATGACGGTGGTCGGCGCGATCCTGACCTCGCTGGTGGTGGCCCGCGAGTGGGAGCGCGGCACCATGGAGGCGCTGCTGTCGACCGAGATTACCCGCGCCGAACTGCTGCTGTGCAAGCTGATCCCCTACTATTTCCTCGGCATGCTGGCGATGCTGCTGTGTATGCTGGTGGCGGTGTTTATTCTCGGCGTGCCGTTTCGCGGTTCGCTGGTGATTCTGTTTTTTATCACCAGCCTGTTTTTGTTGAGCACCCTGGGAATGGGGCTGCTGATTTCCACCATTACCCGCAACCAGTTTAACGCCGCGCAGGTGGCGCTGAACGCCGCGTTTCTGCCGTCAATTATGCTGTCCGGGTTTATTTTTCAGATCGACAGCATGCCGGCGATAATCCGCGCGGTGACCTACGTGATCCCGGCGCGCTATTTTGTTAGTACCCTGCAAAGCCTGTTTCTGGCGGGCAATATCCCGGTGGTGCTGCTGGTGAACGTAATGTTTTTAATCGCCTCGGCGGTAATGTTTATCGGCCTGACGTGGCTGAAAACCAAACGGCGTCTGGATTAATTTGTCTGCGCCCGCTTCCCGGGTCGCGGCGTGAACGCCTTACCCGGGCTACCGTTTCTGCCAGATTAGGTAGCCCGGATAAGCGCAGCGCAATCCGGGGATCACAAAGAGAGAATATACGATGTTTCATCGCTTATGGACGTTAATCCGCAAAGAGCTGCAGTCGCTGTTGCGCGAACCGCAGACGCGGGCGATTTTGATTATGCCGGTACTGATCCAGGTACTGCTGTTCCCCTTTGCCGCCACGCTGGAGGTAACGAACGCCACCATCGCCATCTATAACGAAGACAACGGCAAGCACGCCGTGGAGCTGACCCAGCGCTTCGCCCGCGCCAAAGCCTTCACCCACGTTCTGCTACTGAAAAGCCCGCAGGAAATACGACCCACCATCGATGAACAAAAAGCCCTGTTGGTCGTGCGTTTCCCGGCGGATTTTTCGCGCAACCTCGACACCAACCAGACCGCCCCGCTCCAGCTTTTGCTGGACGGGCGCAACTCTAACAGCGCGCAAATTGCCGCGAACTATCTCCAGCAGATCGTCAAAAGCTATCAGCAGGACCTGCTGGAAGGTAAAGCCAAACCGAACAATAGCGAGCTGGTGGTGCGCAACTGGTATAACCCGAATCTCGATTACAAATGGTTCGTGGTGCCGTCGCTGATCGCCATGATCACCACCATCGGCGTCATGATCGTCACCTCGCTCTCCGTTGCCCGCGAGCGCGAACAGGGCACGCTCGACCAGCTGCTGGTGTCGCCGCTGGCAACCTGGCAAATCTTTATCGGTAAAGCGGTCCCGGCGCTGATCGTCGCCACCCTGCAGGCAACCATCGTGCTGGGGATTGGCATCTGGGCCTATCAAATTCCGTTTGCCGGCTCATTGCTGCTGTTTTACTTCACGATGATCGTTTACGGCCTGTCGCTGGTAGGATTCGGCCTGTTGATTTCGTCGCTGTGCTCCACGCAGCAGCAGGCGTTTATCGGCGTATTCGTCTTTATGATGCCGGCGATTTTGCTCTCCGGCTACGTTTCGCCGGTGGAGAATATGCCGGTATGGCTACAGAACCTGACGTGGGTAAACCCGATTCGTCATTTCACCGATATCACCAAGCAGATCTATCTGAAGGATGCGAGTCTGGCAATCGTGTGGGGGAGTTTGTGGCCGCTACTGGTCATAGCGGCCACCACCGGCTCAGCGGCGTATGCGATGTTCCGAAGAAAGATCGCGTAGTTTTTTATCTTTCGCCAGCAGTGATACCACCGCCGGACCGGCCAGTATCGCCAGCCCGGCGAGGGCCAGCAGCAGGTTATTGTGCAGTACGCGCGACAGCAGCCACAGCACGATCACCGCGGTGCCGAAGTACCAGGTGGTGGTGAGTTCCTCAAGGAAATCACCGACGTCGCGCCAGCGCTCATCGTGATGGCGCTGCAAAAACAGCATCGACACTAACGTGACGCCGTACAGCACGCACAAACCTAATCCGACGCGCACCAGCGCGCCGCTCATCCAACCCATCACCAGTACTGCCACGACCAGTAGATGCAACATAATCTGCCAGCAACTAAGACCCGTTGCGACGCGTACACGTTGTTGCCACTTCATGGCTTCTCTCCTGAAGGATTTTTCTCTGCTACTCAGAGTACCGCACTTTACGGAAAATTCCGTATCACCGCATCTTTTTGTGACCTCTACTACACTATTTCCTACAGGAAAGTGACATTGCCCAGAGAAATAAGGACGAACAAATGCCGCGATTTTCGTTAAACGTGCTGACAATTAACACCCATAAAGGCTTTACTGCGTTCAATCGCCGCTTTATTTTGCCCGAATTACGCGAAGCGGTGCGCAGCGTCAGCGCCGACATTGTTTGCCTGCAGGAGGTGATGGGGGCGCACGAAATTCATCCGCTGCATATCGAAAACTGGCCGGATACCACCCACTATGAGTTTCTCGCCGATACCATGTGGAGCGATTACGCCTACGGCCGCAACGCCGTTTACCCGGAAGGACATCACGGCAACGCGGTGCTTTCTCGTTTTCCCATTGAACATTATCAAAATCTCGATGTTTCGGTGGGCAACAGCGAAAAGCGCGGCCTGCTCTACTGCCGCATCGTGCCGCCGGAAAGCGGAATCGCTATCCATTTATTCTGCGTGCACCTGGGGCTGCGCGCTCATCAACGCCAGGCCCAGCTGACGATGCTGGCGGAGTGGGTGAACGGTTTACCCGCGGGCGAACCGGTGGTGGTGGCCGGTGATTTTAACGACTGGCGGCAGCAGGCTAACCGGCAGCTTAAAGCCCAGGCCGGGCTGGAGGAGATTTTTACCCGCGCCAGAGGGCGTCCGGCGCGGACTTTCCCGGTCAGCTTCCCCCTGCTGCGCCTCGACCGCATCTACGTAAAAAACGCCCATGCCAGCCAGCCTAAAACGCTGGCGTTAAAACAGTGGCGTCATTTGTCCGATCATGCACCGCTTAGCGTGGAGATACATCTGTGAAATGCAGCTGGCAGGAAGGAAACCGCATTCGGCTATTAGAAAATGGCGATAACTATTATCCGGCGCTGTTTGCCGCCATTGGTCGCGCGCAGCAGCGGGTGATCCTCGAATCCTTTATCTGGTTTGAAGATGACGTCGGCAAACAGCTCCATGCCGTTCTGTTAAAAGCGGCCCAGCGCGGCGTGCGCGTCGAGGTATTACTGGACGGCTACGGCTCGCCGGATTTAAGCGAAAGCTTTGTGGGGGAGCTGACGTCGGCTGGCGTGATTTTTCGCTACTACGACCCGCGCCCGCGACTGCTCGGTATGCGCACCAATTTGTTTCGCCGCATGCATCGTAAAATCGTGGTGATCGACGACGTTACCGCCTTCGTCGGCGGAATTAACTACTCCGCCGAGCATATGACCGATTACGGCCCGGAAGCCAAACAGGATTATGCCGTGCAGGTTGAAGGGCCGGTGGTGCTCGATATCCTGCAATTTGAACTGGAAAACCTGCCTACCAATGAGGCGACCCGCCGCTGGTGGCAGCGGCGTCGGCATAAGCCTGAAATCAACCGCAACCCCGGCGAGGCCCAGGCGCTGTTTATCTGGCGGGATAATCAGGATCATCGCGACGATATTGAGCGTCACTATCTGAAAATGCTGACCACCGCCCGCCGGGAAGTGATTATCGCCAACGCCTACTTTTTCCCCGGCTATCGCCTGCTGCACGCCATGCGCAACGCGGCCCGCCGCGGCGTGCGCGTCAAGCTTATCGTGCAGGGCGAACCGGATATTCCGATTGTCAAATTTGGCGCGCGCCTGCTTTATCACTATCTGGTGAAAGGCGGCGTGCAGATTTTCGAATACCGCCGCCGTCCGCTGCACGGCAAAGTGGCGCTGGCGGACGACCACTGGGCCACCGTCGGTTCCAGCAACCTCGACCCGCTCAGCCTGTCGCTGAACCTGGAAGCCAACCTGGTGATTCACGACCGCGAATTTAACCAGACGCTGCGCGATAATCTCAATGGCTTAATCCTTAACGACTGCCGCGAGGTCGATAAGCGCATTTTGTCGAAACGTACCTGGTGGCGGCTCGGCATTAGCGTGCTGGCGTTCCACTTCCTGCGCCACTTCCCTGCCTGGGTCGGATGGCTACCGGCCCATACGCCGCTGCTGTCGCGGGTTCAGCCCCCGGTACAGCCAAAAATTGAAACTCAGGATCGCGTAGACCCGGAAAATCAGGAGGTGAAATCCTGATGGCGAAATCTCACCCTCGCTGGCGGATGGCGAAAAAAATCCTGACGGTGCTCTTTTTTATCGCCGTCGTCGTTCTGCTGGTGGTCTACGCCCAGAAAATTGACTGGCAGGACGTGTGGAAAGTGATTCGCGATTACAACCGTACGGCGCTGCTCAGCGCCATCGGGTTGGTTATCGCCAGCTACCTGATCTATGGCTGCTACGATCTGCTGGGGCGCGCCTACTGCGGCCACAAGCTGGCTAAACGCCAGGTGATGCTGGTGTCGTTTATCTGCTACGCCTTTAACCTGACGCTCAGCACCTGGGTAGGCGGCATTGGTATGCGCTATCGGCTCTACTCGCGTCTGGGGCTGAGCGGGGCGACCATTACCCGTATCTTCTCCCTGAGCATTACCACCAACTGGCTGGGGTATATCCTGCTCGGCGGCATTATTTTTAGCTCCGGCATGGTGAAGGTTCCCGAGCGCTGGTATATCAGCCAGCCGTCGCTGCAAATTCTGGGCGTCGTTTTGCTGCTGATTTCCGCGTTTTACCTGTGGGCCTGCGCCTTTGCTAAAAAGCGCCATCTGACGATAAAAGGCCAGCGGCTGGTTCTGCCTTCCTGGCGCTTCGCGATATTGCAGATGGCGGTTTCCAGCCTGAACTGGATGGCGATGGGGGCGATTATCTGGCTACTGTTGGGGCCTCAGGTGGACTATTTTCTCGTGCTCGGGGTACTGCTGGTGAGCAGCATTGCGGGGGTTATCGTGCATATTCCGGCAGGCATTGGCGTGCTTGAGGCGGTGTTTATCGCCATGCTTTCCGGAGAAGAGATTTCGCGCGGCGCGATTATCGCCGCCCTGCTCGCCTACCGCGCGCTGTACTACTTCCTGCCGCTGCTGCTGGCGACCATCGGCTACTTAATTCTGGAGAGCCGGGCGAAGCATCTGCGGGAGAAAAACCAGCGCAAGCTGGCGGGAGAAGAGTAAAAAAAGCCCCGGTCGCGGATGCTGACCGGGGCTGCGATTGGGTCGATATCGTGGATATCTGCCGCTATTTTATCCACTTCTCCGTTGATGAACTTTCCCGTTGGCGCTTCGCTGACTGAGCTACAGGTTCACCGCCATCTGAGATCCGGTAGCCCGGACAGATGCGCAGCATCGCCTCCGGGAACAAGTTAACGACGGTTGCCGAAAATGCGCAGCAGCATCAGGAACAGGTTGATAAAGTCCAGATACAGCGTCAGCGCCCCAAGAATCGAGTATTTGCGCAGCGTTGACGCATCGCGAACGTCAATCTGCTCGCCGATGTTTTTCAGCTTCTGGGTGTCATAGGCGGTCAGGCCGACAAATACGATCACCCCGATGTAGGTCACTGCCCACATCAGCGCTTCGCTCTTCAGCCAGAAGTTAACCAGCGACGCTAGCAGGATACCAATCAGCGCCATAAACAGCATATTGCCGAAACCGCTCAGATCGCGTTTGGTGGTGTAGCCGTAAAGGCTCATCGCGCCAAACATCCCGCCGGCCACCACGAAAGTACTGGCGATCGACGAGTAGGTATAGACGATGAAAATGCTGGAAAGCGTGAGCCCGGTGAGCGCCGAATAGAGCATAAACAGGGTGGTCGCCATCCCTGCGCTCAGCCGCTGCACCATGCCGGAGAGCACGAATACCAGCCCCAGTTGGGCGATGATCAGGCCGAAAAAGGTTATTTTGCTGGAAAAGACGAACATCATCACCGCAGGGGTATTGGCCGCAAACCACGCGATAAACGCCGTGAGCAGTAGCCCGACCGTCATCCAGCCGTACACCTGCGCCATATAAGTTTGAAGTCCGCTGCGACCCTGTACGATCGCCCCGGAACGAGGATATCTGTCCATGACTGTCTCCTGATTAACGAAATTTATCTTCTAAGCGTACCACACTACCAGCGTTCTGCCGCCCTGCGGTCGCTATCTCGCGCATCGACCCAGCGCTCGCCTTCCGGCGTCGCTTCGCGCTTCCAGAACGGCGCGCGGGTTTTCAGGTAATCCATAATAAACTCCCCCGCCGCAAACGCGCTGCCGCGATGGACGCTGGTGACGCCGACAAAGACAATCTCTTCTCCGGGCCACATTTCGCCGATACGGTGAATCACCGTGACCCGCCCCAGCGGCCAGCGCTCGCGCGCCAGCTCAACGATTTCCGCCAGCGATTTTTCGGTCATCCCCGGATAGTGCTCAAGAGTCAGCGCTTTGACGCTGTCGCCAAGGTTGTGGTTGCGAACCTTGCCGGTAAAGGTCACCACCGCGCCGTCTTCATCGCGCTCGGCCAGCCAGGGATATTCGTCGCCGACCTTAAAGCGGTCGTGGCTAACGATAATACGCGTCTGCGTCATCTTATCCTCCGGTGACCGGCGGGAAAAACGCCACTTCATCGCCGGCCGCCAGCGGATGATCAAACGTCGTCAGCGTCTGGTTTACCGCCGCCAGTAGCTTGCCCTCCTCCAGCGCCAGCGCCCAGCGGTCGCCGCGGGCGATCAGCTGCTGGCGAACGGCTTCAACCGTGGAAAGCCCGTGCGAATCGAGCGTCAGGGAATCGGTGCCGAGCAGTTCGCGCACCTGAGCAAAAAAAAGGACCTTAATCATGGCTATCTTCCACTTTAAAATCGCCGGACTTGCCGCCGCTTTTCGCCAGCAGGCGCACCGGACCAATCACCATATCTTTCTGTACCGCTTTGCACATATCGTAAATCGTCAGCGCGGCGACGGAGGCGGCGGTCAATGCTTCCATCTCAACGCCGGTTTTCCCGGTCAGGCGGCACAGGGATTCGATGCGCACCCGGTTATGCTCGGGCTGCGCCTGCAGATGGACTTCGACTTTGCTCAGCATCAGCGGATGGCACAGCGGAATAAGCTCCCAGGTGCGTTTTGCCGCCTGGATCCCGGCGATGCGCGCGGTGGCGAAGACGTCGCCTTTGTGATGGCTGCCGTCGATAATCATCGCCAGCGTCGTGGCCTGCATCTCAACATAGGCCTCGGCGCGCGCTTCGCGAACCGTCTCCGCTTTCGCCGAGACATCGACCATGTGCGCTTCGCCGGCGGCGTTAATATGGGTCAGCTGTGACATAAATTACTTCTTAAGGTGAGAGATAAAGTTGCACGGGCGCGTACGCGCATCGAGCTGCGGCGCAATAATATTGTCCCATGCGGTACGACAGGCTTTGGTTGAGCCAGGCATCGCAAAAATCAGCGTACGGTTGGCGACCCCGGCAACGGCGCGGGACTGCAGGGTCGAGGTGCCGATCTCTTCGAAGGAGAGCATGCGGAACACCTCGCCGAAGCCTTCGACCTCACGGTCAAACAGCGGCAGCAGCGCTTCCGGCGCCTGGTCGCCGTCGGTAAAGCCGGTGCCGCCGGTAATCAGCACCACCTGCGCCTCATCGCCGGCAATCCACGCCGACACCTGGGCGCGAATGGCGTAGCGGTTCTCTTTAACAATCGCCTTATCGACGATGACGTGGCCCGCCTCCTCTGCCGCATCGCGCAGCCAGTGGCCGGAGGTGTCGTCCTCTTCGCCGCGTCGGCTGGAGACGGTAAGAATAGCAATACGGGTCGGGATAAACTCAGCGCTGGCCTGGCTCATCTGATCGCTCCTTAAAATGAATTATCCGCCGATATACGACAGGTTCTGCGTAATACCGGTGTTGCCCTGATGCAGGAAATGAGTTTGCTTTTTGTGCGTTAACGCCTCGGAAATTCTCGCCTCCAGCGCCGACTGCTGCCGCTCATCGGCGAGCAGATCGCGCAGGTCGACGCCGCCTTCACCGAACAGGCACAGGTGCAATTTACCCACGGAAGAGACGCGCAGGCGGTTGCAGGTAGCGCAGAAATCTTTTTCATAAGGCATGATCAGGCCGATTTCCCCGGCATAGTCCGGATGGCAAAACACCTGCGCCGGGCCGTCGCTACGCTGGCGGATCTGATGGATCCAGCCGCGGCGCAGCAGCTCATCGCGCAGCACCATGCCCGAAATGTGATGGCGGCGAAACAGATCGCTGCCTTCGCCGGTTTCCATCAATTCAATAAAACGCAGCTGAATGCGGCGCGGCTGGATCCACGCCAGAAAGGTGTCGAGCTGGTGATGGTTAACGTCGCGCATCAGCACGGTATTGACCTTCACTTTTTCGAAGCCAGCGGCAAAGGCGGCATCGATGCCGTCCATCACCTGACGAAACTTGTCCTGGCCGGTGATGGCGTGAAACTGACGCGCATCGAGGCTGTCCACGCTGACGTTAATTGCCGTCAGCCCGGCATCGCGCCAGCTTTCAACATCCCGCGCCAGCCGGTAGCCGTTGGTGGTGACCGCAATCTGGCGAATGGAGGGATTTTCCCGCACGGCGGCGATGATGTCGGTAAAATCGCGACGCAGCGAAGGCTCACCGCCGGTCAGGCGCACCTTTTCCGTCCCCAGGGCGGAGAACGCGCGGGTGACGTGACGGACCTCATCGACGCTGAGGAAGCCTTTATTAGTGACGGCGCCGGGCTTATAGCCATCGGGCAGGCAGTAGGTGCAACGAAAGTTGCAGACATCGGTAATTGATAAGCGCAGATAGTAAAACTTCCGCGCATATGCATCGGTAAGCTGTGAAGCCATAGACACCTTTCCAAATACGGGAGACGCGGTCATTTCTTTCCACGCCCTGGTGACAACCGAAGTTGTCACGGCCAAAGCACCATATCTTTTGACACAGGCACAGAGGCTAGAGTGTTAACGGGTTATGCCGATAGTAGCGCTTTCATAACGGTTTCGCCATTTCCGATTTCGTTATATATTCAATTACATATCGCTACGATCGCGCATTTTCGCTACAGAATAGCTAAAAACCACGCTTTTGCATTGATGTCGGTCAGTTTGTCAGGTCCCGCCCATCGTCTTTTAGGGGTAGATCGGTTACTGTGAGCCCGATTAATTGTTATAAGGGATTTTTATGCGCAATCGTACTTTCGCCGATCTTGATCGCGTTGTGGCTCTCGGCGGCGGGCACGGGCTGGGCCGGGTGATGTCATCCCTCTCTTCGCTCGGTTCACGCCTTACCGGCATCGTCACCACCACCGATAACGGCGGCTCTACGGGACGCATTCGTCGCGCGGAAGGCGGCATCGCCTGGGGCGATATGCGCAACTGTATTAATCAACTTATCGCTGAACCCAGCGTGGCGTCGGCGATGTTTGAGTACCGTTTTAGCGGCAACGGCGAACTTTCCGGGCATAACCTCGGAAATCTAATGCTTAAGGCGCTGGATCACCTGAGCGTCCGGCCGCTTGAAGCGATCAATTTGATCAGAAATCTCCTTAAGGTTGACGCGTTTCTGATCCCGATGTCGGAACAACCGGTCGATCTGATGGCCATTGACCACGAAGGGCACGAAGTCTACGGCGAAGTGAATATCGATCAGCTTGCCAGCGTGCCGCGCGAGCTTATGCTCTCACCGCCGGTCCCCACCACCCGCGAAGCGATAGAAGCCATCGCCGAAGCCGACTTAATTCTGATTGGCCCCGGCAGTTTCTATACCAGCCTGATGCCGATTCTGCTGCTCGATGAGATGGCGCAGGCGCTACGCCGCACGCCCGCGCCGATGGTGTTTATCGATAATCTGGGCAAAGAGCACAGCCCGGCAGCCAGCCTGACGCTGGCGGACAGAGTCGCCATTATGGAACAGCAGATCGGTAAACGGGTGATTGACGCGCTGGTGGTCGGCCCGAAGGCCGATATCGCAGGGATTGAAAATCGGGTCGTCATTCAGACGCCCCTTGACGCCAGCGATGTGCCCTATCGTCACGATCGGCAGCTATTACGCCGCGCGCTGGATAAAGCGATTCAGGCCTTAGGCTAATCCTCAAAGCAGGCTTATTGTCGGGACACAATCAGGCTGGCTTAAAATCTTAAGGTTGTCTTAAAAAAAAACGGGCAGCATAGCGACATCTCTTTATGTGGACGTTCGCTATGTCGTTATTTTCTTTACGCCGGCCAATGCTTAACCGTACGGTCTATTTGATTCTTTTCGCCAGCTATATCGGTCTGGTGCTGAATATCGCTTTCTATCGCCAGGCGTTTACCCTGCTGCCGGTCAACGGTCTGCACAACTGGCTGGTGTTCCTCAGTATGCCGATTGTGGCCATCAGCGTGATGAATATCATCACCACGATAGCGTCGTTCCTGAAGCTTGACCGCCTCGTCATCAGCCTGTTTATTTTGCTTAGCGCTTCGGCCCAGTATTTTATCTGGACCTTCGGGGTGATTATCGATCGGGCGATGATCACCAATATCCTCGATACCACGCCCGCCGAAAGCTTTGCGCTTCTCTCCGGCAGAATGGTCCTGATACTGGGTCTCACCGGCGTTCTGGCGGTGGTCGCGGCCTGGTGGGTTAAAATCCGCAAACCGGCAACCCTGTGGCGCAGCGTGGCGATACGGCTGGCGAGCATCGTGGTTTCAGCGCTGCTGATTATGCTGGTCGCGGCATTTTTTTATAAGGATTACGCCTCGCTGTTTCGCAATAACAAAGAGCTGGTGAAGTCCCTGAGCCCGTCAAACAGCATTGTGGCGGTGAATTCATGGTATGCGCATAACAGAATGGACAATCTTCCGCTGGTCAAAATTGGCGAAGACGCGGTTCAGAAACCGGTGATGCGCAGCGGACCGCGGAAAAACCTGACCATCGTGGTATTAGGCGAAACCTCAAGGGCGGCCAACTTTTCCCTGAACGGCTACGCCCGCGAGACCAACCCGCGCCTGAAACAGGATAATGTTATCTATTTCCCCGATACGACCTCTTGCGGCACCGCGACTGCGGTTTCCGTACCGTGCATGTTCTCTAATATGCCACGCGCCCACTATGATGAAGAGCTGGCGCACCACCAGGAAGGCGTGCTGGATATCCTGCAGCGGGCGGGAATTCAGGTGCAGTGGAATGATAACGACGGCGGCTGCAAAGGGGCCTGTGACCGGGTGCCGCATCAGAACGTCACCGATCTCAAGCTGAGCGGCCAGTGCATCGACGGCGAGTGCTACGATGAGGTGCTATTCCATAACCTGGATAGCTATATCGACAATCTTCAGCAGGACGGAATTATCGTTCTGCACACCATCGGCAGCCACGGTCCGACCTACTACAATCGCTATCCGGCGCAGTTTAAACAGTTTACGCCGACCTGCGATACCAACGAAATTCAGAGCTGTACCCAGCAGCAGCTCACCAATACCTACGACAATACGATTTTGTATGTCGATTATGTGGTCGACAAAGCGATAAAATTACTGCAGTCAAAGCAGGATAAATTCACCACCAGCCTGGTGTATCTGTCGGATCACGGCGAGTCGCTTGGCGAGGATGGGGTATATTTGCACGGGCTGCCGTGGTCCATCGCGCCGGAGACGCAAAAACACGTCCCGATGCTGCTGTGGCTGTCCGCGGATTATCAACAGCGCTATGGCGTCTCCAGCCAGTGCTTGCAGCAGAAAGCGAAAACGCAAGCGTATTCGCAGGATAATCTCTTCTCCACCCTGCTCGGTCTGCTCGGGGTCAGCACCCGCGAGTACCAGGCAACAGACGATATTTTAACGCCATGTAGAGAGGCAGGCCGATGAAAATTTTAGTCATTGAAGACGATGCGCTCCTGTTACAGGGATTAATCCTGGCGATGCAAAGCGAGGGCTACGTCTGCGACGGCGTGTCAACCGCCCACGAAGCCGCGCTCTCTCTGGCCAGCAATCACTATAGCCTGGTGGTCCTCGACCTCGGCCTGCCGGATGAGGACGGCCTGCACTTCCTGGCGCGTATGCGGCGGGAAAAATTCAGCCAGCCGGTGCTGATCCTCACCGCCCGTGATACCGTTGATGACCGCATCAGCGGTCTGGATACCGGCGCGGATGACTACCTGGTTAAGCCGTTTGCGCTGGAAGAGCTTAACGCCCGTATTCGCGCCCTACTGCGTCGTCACAACAATCAGGGCGATAACGAACTGACCGTCGGCAATTTACGCCTGAACGTCACCCGGCGGCTGGTCTGGCTCGGCGAGCAGTCTCTGGATTTAACCCCCAAAGAGTACGCCCTGCTTTCTCGTCTGATGATGAAGGCGGGCAGCCCGGTGCATCGCGAAATTCTCTATAACGACATTTACAGCTGGGACAACGAACCGGCCACCAACACGCTGGAGGTGCATATCCATAATCTGCGCGATAAGGTCGGCAAATCACGCATCCGCACCGTCCGGGGCTTTGGCTATATGCTGGTTGATAACGCGGAGACGGAATAACGCTATGGCTTTTTTTGTCAGTGAAAACTGGACCATGCGTCATCGGCTGCTGCTGACAATTGGCGCAATCCTGGCGGTGTGCCAGTTGATCAGCGTGTTCTGGCTGTGGCATGAAAGCCAGGAACAGATACAGCTGCTGGTCGCCAGCGCCATCGAAGGGCATAACAATCAGAAGCATATTGAGCATGAGGTTCGCGAAGCGGTAGCCAGCCTGCTGATCCCGAGCCTGCTGATTATTGGCCTGGCGCTGTATATTTCCCTGCTGGCGGTTAAAAAAATCACCAGGCCGCTTTCTCGACTGCAGCTCGAGCTGGAAAGCCGTACCCCGGATAATCTGCAGCCTATCGCGCTGAAAGAATCGGTTCCTGAAGTGACCGCAGTGACCACCGCGATCAATCAGCTGGTATCCCGCCTGAATTTAACCCTCGATCGCGAGCGCCTGTTTACCGCCGACGTCGCCCATGAGCTGCGCACGCCGCTGGCCGGGCTGCGGCTGCACCTGGAGCTGCTGGCGAAAGTGCACGGCGTTAACGTGGATCCGCTGATACAGCGTCTCGATCAAATGACCAACAGCATTACTCAACTGCTTCAGCTGGCGCGCGTCGGCCAGTCATTCTCCGCCGGTAGCTATCAGCAGGTTGCGCTAAAAGAGGATGTTTTCGAGCCGCTGCAGGACGAGCTCGAGACGATGCTGCAACAGCGCCAGCAGAAGCTGGTGTTCAGTGATAAAGAGGGTGAAGCGGTGGTTTCGGGCGACGCCACGCTGGTGCAGGTGATCCTGCGCAATCTGGTGGAAAACGCCCATCGCTATAGCCCGACGGGGTCGACGATTAAAGTGTCGATAGCGCCCGGCCCAACGCCAATTCTGGCGGTCGAAGACGAAGGCCCGGGAATCGATGAGGCGAAAAGCGGTGAATTAAGCAAAGCGTTCGTTCGCATGGACAGCCGCTACGGCGGTATTGGTCTTGGGTTAAGCATCGTCACCCGCATCGCCCAGCTGCACGACGCGCAGTTCTTTTTACATAACCGTCAGCCCGGACCCGGCGTTCGCGCCTGGGTACTCTTCCCTAAAGCTTCGCGTCAGAACGTCAGCACCCACTGATGGAAAAAGGCAACGACGATAACAAACGCGCAGGTGACTGCCAGGTATTCGCGGAAGGTTAATTTTTGCATGGCGCTATCCTCAGTAAAGTGAGGATAGTTTCGCCAAACAAGATTAAGCCAACATTAAGCATCACGGAAAATCACGACAGAGGGGCAATAAATAACCAAAGCGTTCTGGCCACCTCGTTTTGACGCATGTGCTCGCTTTTCTGTCGGGTGGCGGCTAACGCCTTTTCCGACCTACGAAAAACACATCCTGTCCATCACCCCGAAGACCGTAAGGCCCGGCGATAACTCCGCTACGACGCGGCGATAAACAGCTCGCGCAGCTGGTGAAGCTGGTCGCGAATTTGCGCCGCCTCTTCGAACTCCAGGTTCTGCGCGTGCTGCATCATCTGCCCTTCCAGTTCGTGAATCTTCTGCTGAAGCGCCTTCGGCGTGAGGGCGACCGTATCCGCCTCAACCGGAGAGCGGGACTTGCCGCGCCCCTTGGTTTTGGTTTTCGCGATATTCTGACCGAGCGCCAGAATATCGACCACTTTCTTGTTGAGCCCCTGCGGAACAATGCCGTGCTCTTCGTTATACGCCTGCTGCTTCTCACGGCGGCGCTCGGTTTCACCGATCGCTTTCGCCATCGACGGGGTGATTTTATCGCCGTAGAGAATCGCTTTGCCGTTGATATTTCGCGCCGCGCGGCCAATGGTCTGAATCAGCGAGCGTTCAGAGCGCAGGAAGCCTTCTTTATCGGCGTCCAGGATCGCCACCAGCGAGACTTCCGGCATATCCAAACCTTCACGCAGCAGGTTGATGCCCACCAGCACGTCAAACTCGCCGAGGCGCAGGTCGCGGATAATCTCCATGCGCTCCACGGTGTCGATGTCCGAGTGCAGGTAGCGAACCCGCTCGCCGTGCTCTTCCAGATATTCGGTTAAATCTTCCGCCATCCGTTTGGTCAGCGTCGTGACCAGCACGCGCTCGTTGATCGCGGTGCGGAGGCGAATTTCCGAGAGCAGGTCGTCGACCTGGGTGCCTACCGGACGCACCTCGATGATCGGATCCAGCAGCCCCGTCGGGCGAACAACCTGGTCCACCACCTCGTCGCCGGATTTATCCAGTTCATAGGCCCCCGGCGTCGCCGAAACGTAGATCGTTTGCGGCGCCAGGGCCTCAAACTCTTCAAACTTCATTGGCCGGTTATCGAGCGCCGACGGCAGACGGAAACCATACTCCACCAGCGTCTCTTTACGCGCCCGGTCCCCGCGGTACATGCCGCCGATTTGCGGGATCGTTACGTGGGATTCATCGATCACCAGCAGACCATCGGCCGGCAGGTAGTCAAACAGCGTCGGCGGCGGCTCGCCCGGGCCGCGGCCCGACAGGTAGCGCGAGTAGTTTTCAATCCCCGAACAGTAGCCCAGCTCGTTCATCATTTCGAGGTCGAACTGCGTACGCTGGCTTAGACGCTGCTCTTCCAGCAGCTTGTTGTTCTCCAGCAGCACCTTACGCCGCTCCGCCAGTTCCACTTTAATCTCTTCCATCGCCTGGACGATGCGCTCGCGCGGGGTGACGTAGTGGGTCTTCGGGTAGACGGTGAAGCGCGGGATCGTCGACTCGATATGACCGGTCAGCGGATCGAATAGCGACAGGCGCTCAACTTCCTCATCGAACAGCTCAACGCGCAGCGCGACGTCGTCAGATTCCGCCGGGAAGATATCAATCACTTCGCCGCGCACGCGGAAGGTACCGCGCTGGAAGGCCTGATCGTTGCGGGTATACTGCAGCTCGGCCAGGCGGCGCAAGATAGCGCGCTGGTCAATGATCATGCCCACCGTCAGGTGCAGCATCATCTTCAGATAGAGGTCCGGGTCGCCCAGGCCGTAAATAGCGGAGACCGACGCCACCACCACCACGTCGCGACGCTCCAGCAGGGCTTTGGTCGCCGACAGACGCATCTGTTCAATGTGTTCGTTCACCGACGCATCTTTCTCGATGAAGGTGTCCGAGCTTGGTACGTAGGCTTCCGGCTGGTAGTAGTCGTAGTAGGAGACGAAATACTCCACCGCGTTCTCCGGGAAGAACTCTTTCATTTCGCCGTAAAGCTGCGCCGCCAGGGTTTTGTTCGGCGCCAGCACCATCGTCGGGCGCTGCAGGTCAGCAATAACGTTGGCGATAGTAAACGTTTTACCTGAGCCGGTTACCCCGAGCAGCGTTTGATGCGCCAGGCCATCTTCCAGCCCCTCTTCCAGGCGACGAATGGCTTCCGGCTGGTCGCCGGAGGGACGGAAAGCAGAATGCAGCTTGAACGGTTTACTCATCAATCAGAACCTGAAGAAGGGTTGAATGGCAGGTGTTTAATTCTACTCGTCAGCTCAGCTTTTGCCAATAAAAAATACTGGATATAAAGCCAGTACCCTATTATCGTATCCGGGCTAATTCGCGCTTTTTACCGCCAACATGGGCAAATAAAAAGCGCTTTACGGGATAATCCGCCACTCTGTAGGGTTATCCCCAAAAAGTATTGTCATTTAACATTTGTCAAGCGAGAGGATGAATGTTTTATGGCAGCCGGTGACACTTTTCTTACAGGCATTGCTTTTATCTAATCAATTGATATTTAATATAATTTAATAAAAGACGGGTTTCGCGCCAATTCGCCCGCAGGCCGCGTACTCTCTAGCTTACCGCAAGTTTTCTAACTCTAATGCACAAGGTTATCCACAGGAATAGTGGATAACTGTCTGCAGCCCATGACCCGTGCCACCCGCACAAAACCGATCGCCTCGGCAAAAACCGTCGCGAAAAAAATTAATTGAATTTTTTTTGCTGTTTATCGACGAAGAGCAGCGAGATTTTTTGCACCACATTTCAGCGCGCGGGCACCGGGAAAGTGCAAGGTCGATCCGCTTTCGCCCGGCAGCACCTGTATAGACCAGCAAATACCGAGAGTTCTTTTTCCTGGCAAGAGATTTGCAGAATCTTCTTGTCGCCTGCTATCCCAGGAAAGGAGAAAACGTCTATGTTGAGTCTACGTGCCGTGAATCACTATTACGGAAGCCAGCACACGCTGTGGAATGTCGACCTCGAGCTCAGGCCCGGTAAATGCACCTGCGTAATGGGGCTTCAGGGGATGGGTAAAACCACGCTCGTCAACTGCATTACCGGCCATCTGCCGGTGGCCAGCGGCAGTATGACCTGGCAGGACGGCGGATCGGCGCCCTATGACCTGATGCCGCTCTCCGCGCAGTCGCGCAGCGCCATCGGCATTGGCTACGTCCCGCAGGATAAACGGATCTTTTCGCAGCTGAGCGTCGAGGAAAATCTGCATATCGCCCTCGCGGCGGGCGGCGAACCGGCGTCAGCGGTCGCCGGAGAGATTTACGATCTGTTTCCCGAGCTGTACGCTCTGCGGCAAAGTAAAGGGATTACCCTGACCGCCGACGACCAGTACCAGCTGGCGCTGGCGAGAGCGCTGATAACCCGCCCGCGCCTGCTGATCCTCGACGAGCCTTCGCGCGGCGGCGGCCAGCGTTTCCTGCACAAGCTCGGGGATTTACTGATGCGCCTGAACCGCGATATTGGCCTGACGGTGCTGATCGCCGAACAGCATCTGCCGTTTATTCGCCGGGTGGCGGATCGTTTCTGTCTACTGCACTGCGGACGCAGCGTCGCTCAGGGCGACGTTAACCAGCTGGATACTCCGCTGCTGGCGAAGTGGATGACGCCCGATCCAGCGCGCTGAGGTCGAGATACTGCCCCAGATCCTCACGCTGAACCGCATTCGCCAGCCACGGGATCTCGCCGAGCAACGGCGCGGGCAGTACGCGCTTCAGCGTCGCCAGATACTCAGAGTGGCGCCTGCCCGGCGGCTGGATATCATTGGCTATCCAACCCGCCAGCGGCAGCCCGGCCTGAAGCACCGCCTGAGCGGTAAGCATCGCATGGTTGATGCACCCCAACTTAACGCCAACCACTAAAATCACCGGCAGCCGCTCTTCCCGTACCCAATCGGCAAAGGTCAGCGTCTGCGAAAGCGGCGTAAACCAGCCCCCCGCCCCTTCCACCAGCAGCCAGTCAGACAGCGCTTCCAGACCGCGCAGGCCTGTAGAGATCGCGGCGGCGTCGATCGGCCTCCCTTCTTCAGCGCTGATAATATGCGGTGACGTCGGCTCAGCAAAGGTAAACGGGTTGACCTGCTCGTAGCGTAGCGCCACCCGGCTATTGCGCTGTAAAGCCAGCGCATCCTCGTTGCGCAGCCCCTGCGGCGTATATTCGCTGCCGGAAGCCACCGGTTTGTAGCCCGCGCTCTTAAATCCTTCGCGGTTGGCCGCCTGTAGCAGAGCGCAGCTGGCGACGGTTTTACCCACTTCGGTGTCGGTACCGGTAACGAAAAAACGTTTAATCACGTTCGATAACTCCTGTGAAAAGATGATACGTCAGCGGACACTGGCCCTGCTGCTGCGGCCAGGCGAGCTGAAGCTGCCGCAGCTTGCCGCGGCTGAGCGTAGCTGCGCCGCGCCCGTGGTGTAGATGGGTCGCGCCAATGCCTTTAAGCGAGCGCATCGCGCTGAGCGCGTCGGCAAACGGCAGCGTGATGGCGTGGACGTGGCCGCTGGCGCGGCGACCGGCCAGCGCCTGACGCACCGCCTGCTCGCTGAGAAAACGGTTGGCGTGCGGCCGCGCATCGATGGCTCGCCAGGCCTGATTGAGCTCCGGCAATGAACCAGACAGCAGCGTACTAAACGCGACGCGCCCGCCGGGGCGTACCACCCGGGACAGCTCATCAATGGCGGTAGCGAGATTGTCGCACCACTGAACCGCAAGGTTGCTCCACGCCAGGTCAACGCTGCCGTCCGCCAGCGGGAGCGCTTCGATGTCGCCCTCGACGTAGCGGTGCGCGCAGTTTCCGCGGCGGGCTTCCGCCAGCATGTCGACGGAAAGATCCAGCGCCGTCACCCGGCTCCCTGCATCGCGCCAGAAACGGCTGATGCTGCCGGGGCCGCAGCCCGCGTCCAGCACTTCAGGAAAGGTCTTGATATCGAGCTGTTCCAGCAGCAGAGAGGCGCTTAGACGCTGTAATTCGTCGTGCTGGGTGTAATGCCCCGCCGCGCGGCCAAACGCCGCCGCGATGGCGCGCTTATTCACCGCCGTCATGCAGCACCTCCAGCAGGCGGGCGATATCGGCGGATTTATGGGCCGCCGTCAGCGTCAGGCGCAGCCGCGCGCTGCCGACGGGGACCGTCGGCGGGCGGATTGCCGTCGCCCAGCAGCCTTCCTCGCGCAGGCGGGCGGCCAGCCGCAGCGCGCGGGCGTTGTCGCCGACAATCAGCGGCTGAATCGCGCTGCCAGAATCGGTGAGTTCGCCGGGATAGCGGGTCATTCCCCGGCGAAAGTCGGCGATATGGCCGGCCAGCGTTTCCCGCCGCGCCTGACCCTCGTCGCCGCGAATAACCTCCAGCGCGGCGCTCAGCGCCACCGCCTGCGCCGGGGGCATGGCGGTGCTGTAAATCAGATGGCGGGCAAACTGCAGCAGATAATCCGCCAGCGCCTCGCTGCACAGCACCGCCGCGCCGCTGACGCCAAACGCTTTCCCGAAGGTGACGATAAGCAGATCCGGGCGTACCTGCTGCGTATGGCAACTGCCGCGCCCCTCTTCGCCGAGCGCGCCGATACCGTGCGCGTCGTCAACCAGCAGAAGCGCGCCCGCGGCCCGCGCCGCCTGGCACACCTCCGCCAGCGGCGCGCTATCGCCGTCCATGCTAAAAATGCCTTCGGTCACCACCAGCTGCTGGCCGGTAAGCGGTTTCGCCAGCAACTCGTCAAGATGGCGGCAGTCATTGTGCTGAAAGCGCCGCAGCTGCGCCGGACTCAGGCTGGCGGCTTCCAGCAGCGACGCGTGGCTGAGACGGTCGGCGACAATCCGATCCTCTTTGCCCGCCAGCGCGGCAATCACCGCCTGGTTCGCAGCAAAGCCGGAAATAAACAGCAGCGCGCGCGGATAGCCCAGCCAGTCGGCCAGCTGCTCCTCCAGCGCGCGGTGCGCCTCGCTATAGCCGCTGACGTGGCCGGAGCCGCCGCTGCCGACGCCGTAGCGCTCCGCGCCCTGCTGCCAGGCTTTGACAATAGCCGGATGCTGGCTGAGGCCAAGATAATCGTTGCTGGAAAAATTGAGCCAGCGCCGTCCTTCGCGGCTGAGCCAGCGTCCTGCGCCCAGCGTCACCGGCAGGCGACTGCGCAAGGCATCCGCCGCCCGCCGCTCCTCCAGCGCCAGCTCGATGCGGTGCTGCCAGCTCATAGCGCCGCCGCGTTGTAATATTCCTCGGTATCCGGATTCATCAGCGCCTGCTCCAGGCGCTGCTGCTGGGCGTTATCGCCTTCCAGCACCGCGGTCTGCTGCGGGTTAATCCCCAGCTTGCGGAACAACTGCAGGTCTTTGTCCTCTTCCGGGTTTGGCGTGGTCAGCAGCTTGCAGCCGTAGAAAATCGAGTTCGCTCCGGCCATAAAGCACATCGCCTGGGTCTGTTCGTTCATCTGTTCGCGCCCGGCGGAGAGACGCACGTGCGAGGTCGGCATCATGATGCGCGCAATGGCGATAGTGCGGATAAAATCAAAGGCGTCCACGTCGTCGTTGTCCGCCAGCGGCGTGCCTTTAACCTTCACCAGCATGTTGATCGGCACGCTTTCCGGCGGCGTCGGCAGATTGGCCAGCTGCAGCAGCAGCCCGGCGCGGTCTTTAACCGTTTCGCCAAGCCCGACAATCCCGCCGGAGCACACTTTAATCCCGGCATCGCGCACCTTGTCGAGGGTGTCCAGGCGCTCCTGGTAGGTACGGGTGGTGATGATATTGCCGTAGAATTCCGGCGAGGTATCAAGGTTGTGGTTGTAATAATCCAGACCGGCGCCGGCCAGGCGCTGCGCCTGGCTATCGTCGAGCGTACCGAGGGTCATGCAGGCTTCCAGCCCCAGCGCTTTCACCCCTTTCACCATCTGCTCAAGATACGGCATATCGCGGTCGTTAGGGTTCTTCCACGCCGCCCCCATGCAGAAGCGGGTTGAACCGGCTTGTTTCGCCTGTCGCGCCGACTCCAGCACCTGTTCAACTTCCATCAGGCGTTCGGATTCAAGGCCGGTTTTATAGCGTGCGCTTTGCGGGCAGTATTTGCAGTCTTCCGGGCAGGCACCGGTTTTAATCGACAGCAGCGTGCTGACCTGAACCTGGCGCGGGTCAAAGTGCTGACGATGGATCTGCTGCGCTTCAAACAGCAGGTCCAAAAATGGTTTATTAAATAACTCAGTGACTTGCGACATTGTCCAGCGTGGGTGGTGAGCCATTAGCCTCTCCAAAGGGTTTTGTTAATTGTCGGTTCGGTTTATACTCGTAAACCTAAATGTTTTCAAAATGGTTTACAAGTCGATTATGACAATGGACGATCTCGCTTTCGATCGGCGCCACATCTGGCACCCTTACACTTCAATGACTTCGCCGCTGCCGGTCTATCCGGTGGTGGCCGCCCACGGCTGTGAGCTGACCCTCGCCGACGGCGGGCAGCTGGTTGACGGCATGTCGTCCTGGTGGGCGGCCATTCACGGCTACAACCACCCGCGGCTGAACGCGGCGATGAAAGCGCAGATTGAGCAGATGTCGCACGTGATGTTCGGCGGGATCGTTCACCCTCCCGCGATCGCCCTGTGCCGCCAGCTGGTGGCGATGACGCCGGAAAGCCTTGAGTGCGTATTCCTCGCCGATTCCGGTTCCGTCGCCGTTGAAGTGGCGATGAAAATGGCGCTTCAGTACTGGCAGGCGAAGGGCGACCCGCGCCGGCGCTTTCTCACCTTCCGCAACGGCTATCATGGCGATACCTTCGGCGCGATGTCGGTCTGCGATCCGGCGAACTCAATGCACAGCCTGTGGCAGGGTTATTTACCCGATAATCTCTTCGCCCCGGCGCCGCAAAGCCGCTTTGACGGCGAGTGGGATGAGCGGGATATCGTGCCGTTCGCCCGACTGATGGCCGCCCATCGTCATGAAATCGCCGCGGTGATCCTCGAGCCGATTGTCCAGGGCGCGGGCGGCATGCGGATGTACCATCCCGAGTGGCTCAGGCGGATCCGCAAGATGTGCGATCGCGAAGGCATTCTGCTGATTGCCGATGAGATTGCCACCGGCTTTGGCCGGACGGGTAAGCTGTTCGCCTGCGAGCACGCGGGTATCGCGGCGGATATTCTGTGCCTCGGCAAAGCGCTGACCGGCGGCACCATGACGCTCTCCGCCACCCTCACCACCCGTCAGGTGGCGGAAACCATCAGCGACGGTCAAGCCGGCTGCTTTATGCACGGCCCGACCTTTATGGGTAACCCGCTGGCCTGCGCGGTGGCGACCGAGAGCCTGCGCCTGCTGGAAAGCGGCGAATGGCAGCAGCAGGTGGCGGCCATTGAAGCGCAGCTCAACGCCGAGCTGGCGCCGGCGCGCGAATCAGAGCAGGTTGCCGACGTGCGGGTACTGGGAGCGATTGGCGTGGTCGAGACGCATCGATCGGTCAACATGGCCGCCCTGCAGCGCTTTTTCGTCGAGCAAGGCGTGTGGATCCGCCCGTTCGGTCGCCTGATCTACCTGATGCCGCCGTACATCATTACGCCGGAGCAGCTGAGCCGCCTGACGCGGGCGGTTAACATCGCTGTTCAGGATGAAACATTTTTTAGCGAATAAGAGACGGTAAAGGCGCGGCTCACACGCTACACTTCTTTGCTAATCAGTGAATTAATGCGAGGAAAGACGATGAAATTAATCAGTCATGATTTGCAGGATGGCGAGAAGCTGCCCAATCGTCATGTCTTCAACGGCATGGGCTACGATGGCGATAATATTTCGCCGCATCTGGCGTGGGACGATGTCCCGGCCGGAACCAAAAGCTTTGTGGTGACCTGTTTCGATCCCGATGCGCCGACCGGCTCCGGCTGGTGGCACTGGGTAGTGGCCAACCTGCCGGCCGATACCCGCGTGCTACCGCAGGGAGCGGGCTCCGGACAGGCCGAACTGCCCGAAGAAGCGATTCAGACCCGCACCGATTTTGGCCAGGCCGGATACGGCGGCGCGGCGCCGCCAAAGGGCGAGACCCATCGCTATATCTTTACCGTCCACGCGCTGGACGTCGAAAAGATTGCCGTCGATGAGGGCGCAAGCGGCGCGATGGTCGGCTTTAACGTCCATTTCCACAGCCTCGGCAGCGCATCGATTACCGCCCTGTTTAGCTAATCCCCGGATGGCGGCGTAAACGCCTTATCCAGGCTACAGGTGAGTGCGATTGGGTAGCCCGGGTAAGGCGTCAGCCGCAACCCGGGTAAACCAAAACAATCACGACTCCGTCACCGCCAGCACGGCGTTTTTGCGCACCCGCGCAAACCACACCGCCGTCAGCAGTCCAAGCCATACCAGACCGGCGATCAGCGCAATCCGCGTCTCCTCCACCATTCCCAGCACCGCGATGACCAGCCCCATAAACAGCAGCGTCAGCAGCGGCGCAACCGGCCACAACGGCACCGGGAACGCGATATTGCCGCGCTCTTCAGCGGACAGGCCGCGACGCATCGCAAAGTGAGCCAGCAGGATCATCACCCAGACCCATACCGTCGCGAAGGCCGCCAGTGAGGCAATCAGCACAAACACCTGCTCCGGCATCAGGTAGTTCAGCACCACCGCCGCCAGCAGCGCCACGCCCATCACCACCACCGTCATCCACGGCACGCCGTTGCTGGCGATACGCTGGAAGCTCTTCGGCGCCAGCCCCTCTTTCGCCATACCGTACATCATGCGCCCCGCGCCGAAAATATCGCTGTTGATCGCCGAAATACTGGCGCTGATGACGATGATATTCAGGATGGTGGCCGCCGCTGGAATACCCAGACCATCAAAAATCAGCACGAACGGACTGCCCCGCTCGCCGAAGCTGTTCCACGGGAATATCGCCATCAGAATGGCCAGGGTGCAGACATAGAACAGCACGATACGCAGCGGGATAGTGTTGATCGCCTGCGGGATCACCTTCTGCGGATTCTTCGCTTCCGCCGCGGTCACGCCGATAATCTCGACGCCGCCAAAGGCGAACATCACGATACCGAGCGAGGCAATAATCCCCTCCCAGCCGTTAGGGGCAAAGCCGCCATGGCTCCATAGGTTCTCCAGCCCGGTTGCCGGGAAAGCGTTACCGAACCCGAAGAAAATAATACTGCCGCCCGCCACAATCATGGCGATAATCGCCACCACTTTAATCAACGACAGCCAGAACTCCATCTCGCCAAAAACGCGCACGCTGCACAGGTTCATGGCGCCGATAAAAAAGATAATGCTCAGCACCCAGATCCAGCGCGGAACATCGGGATACCACAGCCCCATATAGATGCCGAAAGCGGTAACGTCCGCGAGGGCGACGATCACCATTTCAAAAGTGTAGGTCCAGCCGGTGATAAACCCCGCCAGCGGGCCAAGATACTGGCGCGCGTAGCTGCTGAAGGAGCCGGAAACGGGGTTACGCACCGCCATTTCCCCCAGCGCGCGCATCACGATAAACACCGCCGCGCCGCCGATCAGATAGGCCAGCAGTACCGCCGGACCCGCGGCTTTGATCGCCGATGCCGAGCCGTAAAACAGCCCGGTACCGATGGCGGAGCCGAGCGCGATAAAACGAATGTGCCGGGCGTTCAGCCCGCGCAGCAGGTGTGGCTTGTTTTGTTGTTGCATATGCAAGTGTCCTGATAGTTTTTATACGACGACAAATATGCGTGTAGGGCGGCCGGGAAGAAGCGATCCTCCCGGCGCGGGTACAGAGAACAGCGATGATTTAGAGCACGGCGGGCAGCAGCCGCGTCAGATGACGCGCCGCCAGAAGCGCAATGGCGTTTTCGATATCCGGGGCGAAGAAACGATCCTCGGTGTAATGGGTCACCCGTTCGCGCAGCAGGTGCCGCGCCTCTTCCAGCAGCGGGCTACTGGTCAGGCCTTTGCGCATATCCAGCCCCTGTACGGAAGCCAGCCACTCAACGGCCAGCACGCCGCGGGTATTTTCCGCCATCGCCCACAGGCGACGCCCGGCGGCTGGCGCCATGGAAACGTGGTCCTCCTGGTTGGCGGAGGTCGGCAGACTGTCCACGCTGTGCGGATGCGACAGCGCTTTGTTCTCGCTGGCCAGCGCCGCCGCCGTCACCTGGGCAATCATAAAGCCGGAGTTGACGCCGCCGTTTTTCACGAGGAACGGCGGCAGCTGCGACATATGGCTGTCCATCATCAGGGCGATGCGGCGCTCGGAAAGCGAGCCGATCTCGGCAATCGCCAGCGCGATATTATCCGCCGCCATCGCCACCGGTTCGGCGTGGAAGTTACCGCCGGAAATCACGTCATTCTCGCTGGCAAATACCAGCGGGTTGTCGGATACCGCGTTGGCTTCCACCAGCAGCACCTCCGCCGCCTGGCGAAGCTGGGTCAGGCAGGCCCCCATCACCTGCGGCTGACAGCGCAGAGAATACGGGTCCTGCACCTTGGTGCAGTTATGGTGCGACTGGGAAATAGCGCTGTCGTCGGTCAGCAGATGGCGATAGAGCGCCGCGGCGTCAATCTGCCCGCGCTGGCCGCGCGCTTCATGAATGCGCGGGTCAAACGGCCGGCGCGACCCGAGCGCCGCCTCGGTGGTTAACGCCCCGCAGACCACCGCGGAAGAGAATAGATCTTCGGCTTCGAACAGGCCGCGCAGGGCAAACGCCGTCGAGGCCTGGGTGCCGTTGAGCAGCGCCAACCCCTCTTTCGCCGCCAGAGTAATCGGCTCAAGCCCCGCCTGACGCAGCGCTTCCGTTGCCGGCAGCCACTCCCCGCCGCGCACCCGCGCTTTCCCTTCGCCAAGCAGGGTTAAGGACATATGCGCCAGCGGCGCGAGATCGCCGGACGCGCCGACCGATCCCTTCGCTGGGATCCACGGCGTCACGCCCGCGTTGACCAGGCCAATCAGCGCCTGGATCACGCTCAGGCGAATCCCGGAAAAACCGCGCGACAGGCTGTTAATTTTCAGCACCATAATCAGACGCGCGAGGTCGTCATCCAGCGGTTCGCCTACTCCCGCCGCGTGCGACAGCACCAGCGAGCGCTGCAGGTTTTCCAGGTCTTCGGTAGAGATGCGGGTTTGCGCCAGCAGGCCAAAACCGGTGTTGATGCCGTAGGCCGTGCGGCCTTCCGCCAGAATGGCGTTAACGCAGGCGACGCTGTCATCAATCGCCGCGAACGCGCTTTCGTCGAGGGCGAGCTTTAGCGGCTGACTGTAGACGTCGCGCAGCTGCGACAGGCTGAGTTGACCCGGAATCAGTGTTAAAGCGTTCATTTAGCGTGCCCCTGCGTTGCTGCCACCATCGGAAGATTCAAACCTTGTTCTGTCGCGCACTCAATCGCGATATCATAACCCGCATCGGCATGGCGCATCACGCCGGTCGCCGGATCGTTGTGCAGCACCCGGGCGATACGCGCCGCCGCTTCATCGGTACCGTCGCAGACGATAACCATGCCGGAGTGCTGCGAAAAGCCCATCCCTACCCCGCCGCCGTGGTGCAGCGACACCCAGGTCGCGCCGCTGGCGGTGTTAAGCAAAGCGTTGAGCAGCGGCCAGTCGGAAACGGCGTCGGAACCATCGCGCATCGCTTCCGTTTCGCGGTTCGGGCTGGCAACGGAGCCGGAGTCAAGGTGGTCGCGGCCAATGACAATAGGCGCGGAGAGTTCGCCGCTGCGCACCATTTCGTTAAACGCCAGCCCCAGCTTCTGCCGCCACTCGAGGCCTACCCAGCAGATACGCGCCGGTAGTCCCTGGAAGCTGATACGCTCGCGCGCCATATCCAGCCAGTGGTGCAGGTGCTTATCGTCTTTAACAATCTCTTTCACTTTAGCGTCGGTTTTATAGATGTCCTGCGGGTCGCCGGACAGGGCCACCCAGCGGAACGGGCCGATGCCGCGGCAGAACAGCGGGCGGATATAGGCGGGTACAAAACCGGGGAAAGCAAACGCGTTGTCAACGCCCATCTCCTGGGCCATCTGGCGAATGTTATTCCCGTAGTCAAACGTCGGCACGCCCATGTCGTGGAAAGCCAGCATCGCCTGAACGTGGTCAGCCATTGAGCGCTTCGCCGCCAGGATAGTGCCCTGCGGGTCCGACTCAGCTTTAGCCTGGTACTCTTCCCAGCTCCAGCCTTTCGGCAAATAGCCGTGCAGCGGGTCGTGGGCGCTGGTCTGATCGGTCACCATATCCGGGCGCACGCCGCGCTTGACCATTTCCGGCACGATGTCGGCCGCGTTGCCGCACAGGGCGATTGAGATCGCCCGGCCTTCGGCGGTGTATTTTTTGATGCGCGCCAGGGCGTCATCCAGCGACGTCGCCTGTTCGTCAACGTAGCGGGTACGCAGGCGGAAATCGATACGGCTCTGCTGGCATTCAATATTCAGCGAGCAGGCGCCCGCTAAGGTCGCGGCCAGCGGCTGCGCGCCGCCCATGCCGCCCAGACCTGCTGTTAATACCCAGCGCCCCTTCAGGCTGCCCTGGTAGTGCTGGCGCCCGGCTTCAACAAAGGTTTCATAGGTGCCCTGCACGATGCCCTGGCTGCCGATATAGATCCAGCTGCCGGCGGTCATCTGACCGTACATCGCCAGCCCTTTAGCATCCAGTTCGTTAAAGTGTTCCCAGGTTGCCCAGTGCGGCACCAGGTTGGAGTTGGCGATCAGCACCCGCGGCGAATTTTCATGGGTTTTGAATACGCCCACCGGCTTACCGGACTGCACCAGCAGGGTTTCGTCGCTCTCCAGGTTTTTCAGCGCCTTCACGATGGCGTCGTAGCATTCCCAGTTGCGCGCCGCGCGCCCGATACCGCCGTACACCACCAGCTCATGCGGGTTTTCGGCGACATCCGGATCGAGGTTATTCATGAGCATACGCAGCGGAGCTTCGGTCAGCCAGCTCTTCGCATTTAGCGTCGTGCCACGCGGTGCACGGACGTCCTGCTGGCGGTATTTGCTTTGCGACATCGGGGGTTTCTCCTGACAATTAACGTTGTGTACGTAGATACATATACTTGTCTATACAAGCATGCGCAAGCCAGGATTTAACACAAATGATACATTTTTGTTATATTGCGTCAGCAATCACGTTTTGCCGACGCGCAGGAAGATCAGGAAGCAAAATGGCCCTGCAGACGGTAGCGGCTGCCGGGGAAAAGCAGACGCGCGTGGGAGACGATATGGGTAGTGGACCAGGTGCGGCGGCGGATCAGCAGACAGGGGTCGTGCGCGTGAATGTGCAACAGCGCGCACTCCTCAGCCGTTGCCTGCACCGCCTCGACAATATGCTCCCCTTCGGTCAGCGGGGCGATGAGCGACAGGTAGTCGTGGGGCGTGGTGGCGGTATAGTCCTGACGCAGATAGTCCGGCACCACGGCGGCGTTGACGCAGCGGTCCTCAATCTGTACCGGAACGTCGTTTTCAAAATGCACCATTAGCGAATGGAAAATCCGCGTACCGGCGGCCACGTTCAGCGCCGCGGCCTGAATCAGGTCGGCCTGCGTTTCCTCCAGCAGCAATACTTCACAGCGGTGCTGATGATGACGAGAGGCAATTTCTTCGGCGATGCTGCGCACTTCAAACAGCGCCGACTGCCCTTTCGGCTCTGCGACAAACGTCCCTACCCCCTGTAATCGCACCAGCAGGCCTTCATCAGTCAGTTCGCGCAGCGCCCGATTGATGGTCATCCGGCTAAAGCCAAACTGCGCCACCAGTTCCGCCTCCGAAGGAATGCGATCGTGCGGACGCCAGACGCCGCTGTGGATCTTTTCGCTGATAGCCTGTTTCACCTTTTCATAGAAAGGCGCAGGCGCGGAACGAGGTTGCGATGAGAACATGGCCGGGCTTCCTTGTGCGAATGGGCGCGAAACGTCCAGAATATACTGAATCGCTACTGCCACCAATGGGCGATTTGCCACGCCAGACGCGCTGCCGCGCGGGCTCCCTGGCTATCAATATCGTACTGCGGGTTAAACTCCACCAGATCCACCGCCTGGAGCTTACCGCTGCGGCACAGCGGCTCGACGATGCGCAGCAGCGTGGCCAACGGGATGCCGAGCGCGGCAGGCGCGGAGACGGCGGGCATTTCGCGCGCGGGCAGCACGTCGAGATCGATAGTCAGATACAGGCGATCGTAGCGGGCGATATTACGCGCGAGTTCCGGGATCGCTCGCGCTTCGAAAGCGTTAAGCACATCGAGATCTTCGATAATCGTCACCCCGCGGCGGGCGGCCTCGTCCAGCAGCGCCTGGGTATTGGCGGCGCGGCTCACGCCGATGCAGGCGTAATGAAAAGCGCGCCGCTGCGCTTCGCAGGCCAGCGCCAGCTGACGGAATGGCGTACCGGAGCTGGCCCGGTCGGCGATACGTAAATCCAGATGCGCGTCAAGATTAATAATGCCGACCTCCTCCCCGGGAAACGCGTCCAGAACCCCGGCGCCGTGGCCGAAGGCCGTCTCATGACCGCCGCCGAGGACCAGCGTACGCTTGCCCGCGCGTTGGCAGGCGGTTACCGCTTCGCGCAGCGCCTGCTGCGCTGCCTCCAGCGCGTCGTCCGCCACATGGATAGTCCCCATATCCACGCAGCGGTCATGTCCGTCATGGCTGGCCATATTGGCCAGCGCCCGGCGCAGGGTTTCCGGTCCCCTTTCAGCGCCGGTGCGCCCTTTATTGCGCCGAACCCCTTCATCACAGGCGAATCCCAGCAGGGCAATGTCGCCAGCCAGCATCTCCGGCTCAAAACGCTCGGCCCGGACGATAGTCTGAAACAGGCGCAGCGCGTTGGCCGCCTCCGCGCTGTCGTCGCGTCCCTGCCAAAGCACGGCGGGGGTAGGTTGCCATAGCTTCATACGATTTCTCCACGAACGACGCGCTGCCAGAGCGGACTGCGCCCGGGCTCATAAACCATCTCCACCGGATGCTCCGCATCCCAGATAGCGAAATCGGCAACAAAGCCCGGCGCCAGCTGGCCGTGGCTCGCCTGGCGGCCCAGCGCCTGCGCCGCATGACGCGTCACGCCTGCCCACGCCTCCTCCGGCGTTAAGCCAAATTTCACGCAGGCCATATTCATCGCCAGATGCAGGCTGGCAAAGGGGCTGGTGCCGGGATTGTAGTCCGTCGCCACCGCCATCGGGACCTGATATTCACGCAGCAGTTCAACCGGCGGCCTGCGGGTTTCGTTAAGGAAATAGAACGCGCCGGGCAGGAGCACCGCCACGGTGCCGCTGCGGCTCATCGCCGCCACGCCTTCCGGCGTCAGGTATTCGATATGGTCGGCGGAAAGACCGTGATAGCGGCTCACTAATTCGGCGCCGCCCAGCGAAGAGAGCTGCTCGACGTGTCCTTTTACCGGAATACCCAATGCCTGGGCCGTGCTGTAAATCCGTTCCGTTTGCGTCGGGCTAAAGCCAACGTTTTCGCAGAAGGCATCGACGCTTTCAAATAGCCCCTCTTCCCACAGCGTGGGTAGAATGGTTTCACACACCAGATTGATATAGCCGTCCGGGTCGCCTTTATATTCCGGCGGCGTGGCGTGGGCGGAGAGCAGCGTTGGCGAAACCTCGACGGCATGCGTCGCGGCAAGCTGCTGTACGACCCGCAGCATTTTGCGCTCGTTTGCGAGATCCAGCCCGTAGCCGGATTTAATCTCGAGCGTAGTGACGCCTTCGCGCAGCAGACGAGCCAGCCGCTGCCGGGCCAGCGCCAGCAGTTCGGCTTCGCTGCTATCGCGGGTGGCGCGCACGGTCGCGTTAATGCCGCCGCCGTTGGCGCTAATGGTCTGGTAGGAGACGCCGTTGAGGCGCTGCTCCCACTCCTGCGCCCGGCTGCCGCCGAAGACCAGGTGCGTATGGCAATCAATCAGCCCCGGCGTAAGCAGTCTGCCGCCGAGGTCAATACTCTGCCCTGCGGGCGCCTCGCCTTCTGGCACAATCGCTTCGATACGTCCGTTGCGTACCAGCAGCGCATGATGATCCAGCAGCCCGTAAGGCTGAGAGGAACGGGGATCGAGTGTGGCAAGGCGGGCGTTTCGCCAGATTACGCGTTCGGAAAGGGTGTGTGTCATAGCCGTCAACTTGTCATGGGTTGTATAGACATTTATTTTGATCCCGCGCGAAATGTCAACCCGACAGCGGCGAATGTTATTTATTTGTGATCAAAAGCGATCCATTCCAGCCGCTCGCTATGTAAAGGAAACAACTTTTTTGCGCTACATCTTCCCGTTTCGTTTAAGTTGGTATAAAACAGCAGGCTTTAAAGGACTTATCCTCTTAATTTATTCTTGCCCGGAGCAATATGAACACATATTCCGTTTCCCGCCTGGCGCTGGCGCTGGCCTTTGGCGTGACGTTGTCCGCCTGTAGTTCGACGCCTGCCGATCAACAGCCCTCAACGCAGACTGCGCCGGGCACGGCCTCTCGTCCTGTTTTAACCGCCGATGAGGCGAAGAACTTTTTACCGGCGAGCTATTTCCAGTCTCTCGATCCGAACGCCGCTGCGTGGACGCCGTCCGCCATCAGCCTCCCGGCGCAGCCGGATTTTGTCGTTGGGCCTGCGGGTACCCAGGGGGTAACCCACACCACCATTCAGGCCGCGGTGGATGCAGCGATTACCCGCCATTCTAATCGTCGCCAGTTTATCGCCATTATGCCGGGCGAATATGCCGGCACCGTCTACGTGCCGGCGGCACCCGGCGCGCTGACCCTGTACGGCACCGGCGAGAAGCCGATTGACGTAAAAATCAGCGCCGCAATTGATTCAGAAATGGATCCGGTCTCCTGGCGTCATCAGGTCAATCCGGGCGGTAAATATATGCCGGGTAAACCGGCCTGGTATATGTACGACAGCTGCCAGAACAAACGTACCGCCACCATTGGTGTGATGTGCTCAGCGGTTTTCTGGTCGCAGAACAACGATCTCCAGCTGCAGAACCTGACTATCGCCAACAACCTCGGCGACAGCGTAGACGCGGGCACCCATCAGGCCGTGGCGCTGCGTAGCGATGGCGATCGGGTGCAGATTAACAACGTGAACATCCTTGGCCGCCAGAACACCTTTTTCGTGACCAACAGCGGCGTACAAAACCGCCTGCAGGATAACCGTCAGACCCGTACGCTGGTCAGTAACAGCTATATAGAAGGCGACGTCGACATCGTTTCCGGCCGTGGGGCGGTGGTGTTCGATAATACCGACTTCCGCGTGGTCAACTCACGCACCCAGAAAGAGGGTTACGTTTTTGCTCCGGCGACCCTGAAGAGCGTGACCTACGGCTTCCTCGCGGTGAACAGCCGCTTTACCGCTTCCGGCGATAACGTCGCGCAGCTGGGCCGTTCTCTGGACGTTGACGGCAACACCAACGGCCAGGTCGTGATTCGCGATAGCGTCATTAATGAAGGCTTTAATGTTGCCAAACCGTGGGCTGATGCCGTCGCTTCTAACCGTCCGTTTAGCGGCAACACCGGTACCGCGGATGCCAAAGGCAACCCGCAGCGTAACCTGAACGACGCGAACTTCAACCGCATGTGGGAATACAACAACCGCGGCGTGGGAAGCGTTGTCGTCGCAGAGCCGAAGCAGTAACGCTCAAACCGAAAGGGGGAGCCCTTCCCCCTTTGTCTTTTTGCTTTACCCTCTCCCTTCTCCATCGCCCTCACCCGCGCGCCATCATCGACACGACCGCCCGTTCGCCGCAGAACGCCGCTATGTACAAGTTTTTCACATTATCTTTACAAATAATAACTAATAAAAACAATGCTTTATTATGAGGTGTTAAAAAAACAAACTAAATGTACAAAATTAATTCGTAAAAATTGTACATCCTGAAAATCGTGACTATAGTTATTACGTAAGTTTTAAATCCTGCATTACAGCATTCTTATGATTTAAAAAAATGCGCACCATTTCCTTTGAGATGGTGAAGAACCGTATCGCAAAGATGATGGCTATCCACATCTTTGTTTGGTGATTTATTGCCTAATATGACTCGAGATATACCATGCAGACTAAAAACACCATTCCCGCAGAGTTTATTGCAAACTCGGCTTTGCTGAAAAATATCGAACATATGGTGCAGGCCCAGACGCAGAGTGAAGCCGTCAGCCACGATCGTTTAATCGTTGAGGTGCAGCGTCGCCTGAATATCGAGAAAAATGAAATTCTCGCCGACTTATATATCCAAACGCTGCATATGCTACGCGCCAAAAGTCATCACTAAGCGTGATATGTGATTTGTTAAATTAAGCCAGCATTAACATTTCTGCCTCGGAGGACAAATGAACAACGACAAGCAAGGTCACTTTTTTAATCATTACGATCTTTGGATTAACAATAACCTTCTTCGTCAAGGATTACAGCTGGTACTGGATTCGTTATCACCAGGCTGTTTTCATGGAAAATATGTCTTTTTCACCAGCGATAACTATTATGCGGTGCTCAATCATCATTATGATCGCAAAAGAGTTCGTTTTGTCCTGCTCACCGATGGCAATGATTTAAACTTTCTGAGCGAGCTGCCGATGTACAGAATTCCTGCGCGCGCCACGCCGGCTGAGATAAAATCTTTTATTCTCCGCCCTACCTTGTTCGGTAAGAAGCCTGACAGGGAATCAGAAAATATTATTTTTACCAGTCGTGAAAAAGAAGTAATTCGTCTGATGAACGATGGCGAAGCGATGGTAAATATAGGGAAGTCGCTGAATTTACATATTAAAACAATTTATCAAATTCGCCTGACCTTAATTAAAAAACTTGGCTGCTCGGGCCGGACAGATTTTTTTAATATTAGCCGCAGCGAAACATTTAAAGCCTGGACCCAGCGCAATTTCTGACAGTTTACCGAACGGCCAACCTGGTCACGCATCGGGAAGACAAGCGGCGGAATAACATCTCTAAAAATGTTCCGCTGCTAACCCCCTCTCTCGCTTACTCTCCGTGAAACTCGATAGTGTAGCCCTGGCTTTGCCAGTGGCTCAGTAATTCTGCCTGCAAAGGGGTCAGCGCGCGGCCAGTCCAGACAAAAATATGCTGTCCGGGGAATAATTCCGGGCGGGGAGAGTCAAGCGGCTCTGCCAGCACGTTGACGTGCCAGGCGCGCTGCGATAAACGCCACGCTTCCAGCCACAACCGGGTACGATCTTCGTTTCCCCAGCCAACCAGCAGGGTCTCTTTACCCACCTTTTTGCGCGACTCCGCAAGAATAAGCGCCACGCAATCAATCAGGATACCGTCCAGCATACTGATGATGGCCAGGGAGGTGTTCTGATCGAGATTGAGCTTGCTGCGCACCGGGACAAAAAGCCGGTCAATAAGTTTATCTACGGGATATTCATGGCTGAGAGACATGATGCGGGTACGTAATTTCGCGGGCTGTACAAGTCGCAGAAGAGACATCATCTCTTCCTGGAGCAGAACGGCTGCGTCGTGCGATTCAGGCTGCTGGCCTTCCAGTAGCGCCTTTACCTTGCCAACCGAAACCCCCCGATCGATCCAGCGTTTGATTTCCTCAATGCGCTGAACGTCCTCCTCGTCAAACTGGCGGTGCCCTCCCTCGCTTCTCTGCGGCTTGAGCAAACCATATCTCCGCTGCCATGCACGCAAAGTCACGGGGTTGATTCCGCAACGTTCGGCAACTTCACCGATGCTGTAATATGCCATTAGCGCCCTCTAACCTGAAAATACTTTCCCGACTAAATTAACTAATTTAGCCAGGTTGTACAATTAACTTTTCTTGTACAGTTAAAATAAACAGGTCGGACGCCAATGTACAGGTCAAAAAAGAATAATTATTTTACCGTTCACTACGTTTTTTTTACGTAAACATGCACTCCACCGCAGAAAAAATTTAAAGAAGCTCCCACGCTGTTTTTTTCTCAGGCCATGCTACCGCGGGAATTCCCCCCAGACACGGTCTGGCAAATAAATTACCCTGGAAATGGATAATGCCCGCGGACTCCAGCCACATCCACTCCTCCGGCTGCTCAACGCCCACCGCTGAAATGGCGATTTCCAGCGAATTACAGCATTTAATAATGGCCTGCACGATGGCCTGTTTTGGGCCGTGCTTATGGATATCTTTGACCAATTGGCGATTAATCTTAATGCGGTCCGGCTGAAACTGGGCCAGCAGCAAAAGCCCGGCAAATCCGGCGCCAAAGTGATCGATCGCCACGCGAATTCCCGCGGACTTGAGCTTTCGTACGGAATCGGTGAATTCATCAACGCGGGAAATGGCTTCACTCTCGGTGAATTCCACGATAATTTGTTCTGGAATCAAACCATTGGATTCAATTTCCGCCAGCAGAAATTCGACAGCCCCGGGAATATTAACCAACGTCATCGGTAGCAGGTTAATCGACAGAGTGCGTCCACGCAGGCGCAGACGTCCCGCCATAGCAAAGGCAATACGCTTGCTGAGGAGGTCCGTCGAGTACATTTCCTCTCGCGACAGCCCATCAAAATAGACCGCCGGCGATTCGCCGGAAGGGGTACGCAGCAGCGCTTCCACGGAGACGATCTCTTTCGCAAACGGGTCGATAACCGGCTGGAACGCGAAACTGCATTCGGCCCGCGCCAGCGGCGTATCAGGATACGAGGCTTCCCCTTCCGTCACAAAATCCCAGCTTTCGGCCGCTGGAATCTCGTAATAGTTCTCCTTTTCCGTTGCTTCCACGAAGGTACGGAAAAAATGGAGCGCTCTGTCGTCATAGGTGAGTTGATATTTCGTGGTCCCTTTATCCAGCACAACCTGCAGCACTTCATCGCGGTCATACTCTCGTAAATCAAAGAGTTCCATACCTATTTTGCCAAAGCGCCGCGTCGGACCATGATCCCTGAGTAGTTCAACAAGATTATGGTGCCGCGGGTCTGTGCAGATACGGCGATAAATTCCCTCGACCTTCTCTTCAGGCCCTTCTAATAATTGAAAAAAATGGGTGCCGTTAAAAAGCAAAATACCCGACACCTCTTCCTGGCCATTTTTTACATTTGCTTCAGCAACCATGCTGTCAAGCGATTTAATTGACACGTTGTCGCAGATATGGCTGCGATAAATGATGGTAGTGAGCATGAAATTTCCGACAGAAGAGATAAAAACTAATGAGATATTACAGTAGCAGTTCCACCGCAATAAGTCCTGTAAAACAGCTGGTCTTATTAACAAATAATTTACATTAACCAACTCATTTCACTGCGATTCTTGCCTGCCTGTACACCTGTACAAGCCGTACATCTTATGATGACGATACCCTTACGATAACAAAGATTAAAACTCATTTAAAATCAATAAATTATAAAAAATATCAAAAAACTTAACATATTTTTTTCATTTTTTATGTACAAGTTGACGATCATTGTATAACTTTAATCGCAAGTTTACTGATGATTGAACTGACAGGAGCACATATGCAGCAGAACGGTTACATTCCTGACACGGCTAACGCTATTGCCCACTACTTCAATAAAGCGTCACTGCCTTCGCAGCAGGAAACATTAGGGCAGATTGTTATGGATATCCTTAATGAAGGACGGAACCTCAATCGCAAATCTCTGTGTACAAAACTGCTGGGTCGCCTTGAAGTCGCTTCTGGGTCTGAAGAAGAAATGCATTATCAAACGCTGATCGGCCTCCTGTTTGAGAACCAGCAATAAAAGTTCCGCCGGCTATCTGGTGATTTAAGTCGTTACTGAATGAGGAAATATAAGGGATGGGCCAGAATCTGACACGGATTACCGGCTTGCGACTAAATTCCCAGTCATGGAGATGACGATGATCAGAGATACAGTTATGAATAGCGATGATTTTGATCCATTAACAGATTTACTGATTGGAGAAGCGGTCTTATCCCTACTCAAAAGTAAGGGGCCTATAAGTCAACAGGCGCTGATTGGTAAACTCCAGGCTATGCAGGCGGGAGAAATGGATTCAAAGCGGCGGAACGCCCTGGGGCGTATTATCGATGAAATCAGTAACAGGGTAGCTCGCCGTAGTAAGAAAATAACTCTGGGTACTTCAGGCGCTAAAAATAATTGGGCTGAACAAAATGCTTTATTAGGTTCTCCCCCGCGGCCTGGTACAAATAAAATCCACTGACCCTTCGCGGTCAATCTTTTAACTAACACAGTAGAGAATATGATGAGACAGACTATGCATCAGCAACCGGATATTTACGCAGGCCTGAACGATAACGCACTCTCTGAATATTTCCGCAACGCAGGCGACAGGCTGATCGATGAATCCGCGGTCATGTCGCTGGCTATCAGCAGTATTCTTGAGTCTGAAGGACATCTCAGCAACAAGGCGATTATTCTGTGGTTAATTACCGCTCTCGAGACCACCCGCGACGTGGTAACCGCGGACGTCATCCGCAAAACTCTGGAAATCGTCGTCAGCTATACCATGGATGATATCTAATTTATTAACCGCTCCGCATTAAACAGGGAAGTCGCATATCGCGAACCGAGGGATTATTTTATTACCAAAGCGGTGGGTATATGTTAAATCCCCGCGCGGTGTCATTTTTTTAAAACTCGCCCCTGACATCAGATCAATTATCTGAACGGGGCGAGTTTTAAATCAAGATAAGTATGCTAACCCGGCACTCAACGTTATTCATCCCGAGGAAAAGACCGCCGATATCACTGCGCTACAGCACCCCGGCCAGGCGGCGAACGCCGTCGAGCAGCACCTCTGGCGGATGGTTGGCAAAACCGAATAAAACCCCCTCGCGCGACATCGGCCGCTGGCAATATCGCTCAAAACTCTGCACGCCTAAACCGATCTGGCGCGCCTTAGCGACGACCTCTTTTGCCTTTAGACCATCCGCTAACCAGCAGACGATATGCACTCCCGAATCCGTTGGATGCACCCGCATGCGCCCGGCAAAATAGCGCTCAATCGCCGCCTCCAGCGCGCTTTTTCGCTCAAAACAGGCTTTACGGATACGACGAACATGGCTGGCATAGTGTCCCTCGCGGATAAAACGCGCCAGAATGGCCTGTTCCAGATATCCGCTACAGAGATCGGTGTAATATTTCGTCATGGCGAACTGTTCGCGCAAATGCTCAGGGACCACTAAAAAACCCAGACGAAACTCGGGGTACATCATCTTAGAAAAGGTACCGGAATAGATGACCCGCTGATGTTTATCCAACCCTTGCAACGCCTGTAAAGAGCGGGCGGCATAGCGGAATTCGCTGTTGTAATCATCTTCAAATATCCAGGCCCGATTGGCTTGCGCCCATTCCAGCAAAGCAAGCCTTCTTGGCAGGCTAAGCGTTCCACTGAGCGGGAACTGATGCGACGGCGCGGTATAGACCAGCTTAGCTTGCGGGTAATGACGTATTCCATCCTGAATATCCATGCCTTCACCGTCAACGCGAACGGGCCGGACCACCGCTCCCCGGGCGGCGAATGCGCCGCGCGCGCCATTATAGCCGGGATCGTCGAGCCAGACTTCATCGCCCTTTTCCAGTAAAACCTGAGCGGTAATGGCCAGCGCCTGTTGAATACCATTGACAATAATAACCCGATCTTCATGGCAATTTACGCCGCGCGTCGCCTGAATATAGTGGCTAATCGCCTGTCGTAAAGGTAGATATCCATAAGCCGTGGCGTGCGCCCCCAGTTCGTGGCGCGATTGCCGCCAGACGCGCCCCAGCAGCCGCCCCCATAACGCATGCGGGAAGAGATCGGTACAGCCGATACCGACGGCAAAAACCTGACGCATTTCACCGCTCTCTTCCCTCTCGGACCATGATGGCAGCAATGCGGCAACGTCAGGATTAAGCGGCCCTGCGGCGGCTATTGCCGTTTCCGGCTGTGGCGACGATTCATACTCGCTAATGACGCTATCCGGAATATGTTCGCAGACAAAGGTGCCCGCGCCCTTACGCGTCACCAGATACCCCTCATCCATCAGGCGGTCAAAACCAGAGATAACCGAATTCCTGGAGATCGCCATCATCTCTGCCAACGCCCGGCTGGAGGGAATTTTTGAACCCGCCGTTAAGCGCCCATCCAGAATCGCGTTACGCAGGGCGTGATACACCTGATCTTTGATAACGCCGCGCGGGAGCAACAGTTCCTGAAACAGCGGTGCAATAGGTTTTGGCATAGAGGCAATGGCGATCGTTAAGCTAAAAGTGGACCCTATAAATATACATAAAGTGTTACTTTTTAGGAACCAGAAGAGCGCCTACCATAGCGGCAGGTAAAGACCATCCCGGTTTATAAAAGTAAGGAACCGCCATGAATAGCCAAAATAGCGACGTTAATCACGGGCAAATCACCCTCCTCCCCGCAGCTGATAGCGACTTTGCCCAGTGGCTGCCGCTGTGGAAAAGCTACCAGACGTTTTATCACGTCGACATTCCGGAGGAGGTGACGCGCCTGACCTGGAGTCGGTTTTTAAATCCGGTCGAACCGATGTTTTGCGCCGTGGCAAAACGTGAGGGAAAGATAGTAGGATTCGTTCATTATCTCTTCCACCGCTCCACCTGGGCCGAAAGCGACTATTGCTATCTGGAAGATTTATTCGTTGATCCGGACGTCCGGGGTCAGCATATCGGTAAACAACTGATTGAGTACGTTCAACGGCAGGCGCGGAAACGCCATTCGGCCAGCCTGTACTGGCATACGCATGAGACCAACCTTCGGGGCCAGCGTCTGTATAACTGGGTCGCGGAAAAAAGCGGCATGATTGAGTATCGTATGCGGGTGAAGTAGCCCTTTCGTCAGGCGTAAAAAAACCTCGCCGCGGCGAGGTTTCTGTCACGCACGGCGGGTTTAGTAAGCGTTTACCACCACCCACATTGGGCCCTGGCCTACGGCATAGCGCCCTTTTTCCTCTAGCAGCCCCTGCTCGCCTTCGATTTCATACACCGCGATATGATGCGACTTCTGACCGGCGGCGATCAGATATTTGCCGCTATGATCGAGGTTAAAGCCGCGCGGCTGGGTCTCGGTATTCTGATAACCTTCAATCGACAGCACGCTGCCGTCTTCCGAGACGCTGAAGATGGTGATAATGCTGGCGGTACGATCGCAGGCGTAGAGGTGACGGCCATCCGGGGTCAGATGGATATCCGCCGCCCAGCGCACACCGGCGAAATCAGGCGGCATCATGTCCAGGGTCTGTACGCACTCGATTTTGCCGTGCGGATCTTTCAGCTCCCAGACGTCAACGGAGCTGTTCAGTTCGTTGACGCAGTAGCCGTACTGCTGGTTCGGGTGGAACACCATATGACGCGGGCCTGCGCCTTCAACGGTGGTCACTTCAGCCGGCTCCTGGGCGGCGAGGAAACCGTCGTCGCTCAGGGTAAACAGGCAGATACGATCCTGCTTCAGCGCCGGCACCCACAGGGTGCGATTGTCCGGGGAAATATTTGCCGAATGGCAGCCTTCCAGCCCTTCGACAACCGTCACCGCTTCTCGCGGCAGGCCGTCCACCAGCGGCGTGACGCTCACGCAGCCTGCATTATAGGACGCGCTAAACACAAAGCGCCCCTGATGATCGGTAGAAATATGCGTTGGGCTACCCGGCAGCGGGGCTTCGCCAGCGAAGGTCAGGACGCCGTTATCGGGCGCAATGCGGTAGGCCAGTACGCGAAACTCCGGACGCACGCCGACGTAGAGATACTCTTTGTTCGGGCTCACCACCATCGGCTGGACCTGCCCGGGGGCATCGACAACCTGCACCAGGGTCAGTTTCCCCGCAAGATCCAGATCCCAGACGTGGATCTGCTGGCTTTCCGGGCTGGCGGTATAAACGGTTTGTTTCATGAATACTCCTTCCTCACTGCACGTGGAAATTTCATTTTTCAGACTAACGGCACCCTGAAAAACACAATATGCATACACCATGCTATTCAGGTTGCCTCCTCGCAGCCTGAAAGATCAAGTGTATCGGCTCTTTAGCGGTAGATGCTGAAAAGTTTGCCCGAATGGCGCAGCGGTGTACCATCATAGCCTGCTAACTTTTCATCATTAACCGGAAACAACACATGACCTCACGCGTGATTGCCCTGGACTTAGACGGCACCCTACTCACCGGCAAAAAAACCATTCTCCCCGCCTCGCTCGACGCGCTGGCACGCGCCAAAGACGCGGGATATCAGATCATCGTCGTCACCGGTCGACATCACGTCGCTATCCATCCTTTTTATCAGGCGCTGGCTCTGGATACACCTGCAATTTGCTGTAACGGCACTTATTTGTATGATTATCATGCAAAAAAGGTTCTGGAGTCCGATCCTATGCCGGTAGACAAAGCCCTGAGCCTGACCGAAATGCTTAACGAGCACGCTATTCACGGTCTAATGTACGTCGATGACGCCATGCTGTATGAGCAGCCGACCGGGCACGTTATCCGCACCGCCAACTGGGCGCAGTCGCTGCCCGTCGAGCAGCGTCCGGTGTTCACTCAGGTCGATTCTCTGGCGCAGGCGGCCCGTGAAGTCAAGGCCGTGTGGAAATTCGCCCTGACCGATGAAGACACCGCAAAACTGCAGCGCTTTGCCCAACATGTTGGCCAGACGCTGGGTCTGGAATGCGAATGGTCGTGGCACGATCAGGTGGATATTGCCAGGGAAGGCAACAGCAAAGGCAAACGCCTGGCCCAGTGGGTCGCGTCGCAGGGGCTGTCGATGCAGGATGTTATCGCTTTCGGCGACAATTATAACGACCTCAGCATGCTGGAAGCCGCCGGTACCGGCGTGGCGATGGGCAACGCGGTGGAGGACGTCAAAGCGCGCGCCAACGTCGTGATCGGCGAAAACGAGACCACCAGCATCGCCGACTACATCTATCGCCACCTGTTGTAATCAGGCGGCTATCGACACGCTTTTTATCTGCGCATACAGCCGCTGGCCTGGGACAACCCCCAACTCATCGCGAGCCCAGGGGCTGATGCGCGCCCATAGCGTACGGCCGCTAATCTCCAGCCTGACCTCAACCTGGCCATGGCTTTCAATACACTGCATGACCTGCGCGGGCAAAATGTTGCGGATACTGGTTTGCTGAGCGGGCTGCAGCACCAGAGAAACGTCCGAGGCCTGAATGCGGATCCGCGCGCTTTCGCCCTGCGGCCTGTCGAGCCGGTTGACCCATATCTGCCGATCGCCCAGCGCCAGCGCGGTCATGGCATACCGCGGATGCTGAGCGGCGACGGTTACGTTCAGGATAGTGCTTTGCTGATCCTGGGGAAGCCAGGGGTGCATTACGCTACTGCTCCACACCTCTTCCAGGCAACCAAAGGCTTTGACTTTCCCCGCTTCCAGCACCAGGACGTTATCCGCCAGATGCTGAATCTCATCCAGAGAGTGGCTGACGTACAGCATCGGGATATTGATTTCGCGCGCCAGACGCTGCAAATAGGGCAATAGTTCGCGCTTGCGCGGGATATCCAGCGACGCCAGCGGCTCATCCAGCAGCAGCAGTTCCGGGGCGGTAAGCAGCGCCCGGCCAATCGCCACCCGCTGTTTTTCTCCGCCGGAGAGACCGCCCGGCAGGCGGTCAAGCAGCGGCGCAATGCCAAGCAGCGCCACCAGCTTGTCAAACTGCGCCGCCATATTCTTCGCCATGCCATATTGCAGATTGCCGCGCACCTTATAATGCGGGAACAGGCGAGCGTCCTGAAAAACGTAGCCAATGCGGCGCTTTTCCGGCGCCAGGCAGATACGTTTTTCAACATCATTAAGCACTCTGCCGTTAAGCACGATGCGCCCCTGCTGCGGGCGCGTCAGGCCGCTAATGGCGTTAATCAGCGAGGTTTTACCCGCGCCTGAGACGCCGAAAACCGCGGTGATGCCGCTGGTGGGAAGCGTCTCGCGAATTTGCAGGCAGTGGGTGCCCAGCCTCTGGCTAAAGTCGAGTTCGAGCATGATTATTTCCCCATCCGCTGACGGCTAAGGCGGGCCAGCCATTCGGAAATCAGCAGCGATACCAGCGCCAGCGCAATCGAAATCAGGCATAAACGCGCGGCCGCGCCTTCGCCGCCGGGAGTCTGAATCAGGGTATACATTGCCGAAGGGATGGTGCGCGTTTCCCCAGGAATATTGGCAACAAACGTGATGGTGGCGCCAAACTCGCCCAGCGAGCGGGCGAAAGCCAGCACGGTGCCGACGATAATGCCGGGTAGCGTCAACGGTAGCGTAATCGTGAAAAACACCCGCCAGCGGCCGGCGCCGAGGGTACGCGCCGCCTGCTCAAGCTTGATGTCGACCCCTTCCAGCGCGAGGCGAATGGCCCGCACCATCAGCGGAAAGGACATCACCGCCGCCGCCAGTACCGCGCCGCGCCAGCTAAACGCAAAGCTCAGACCAAACCAGTCGTACAGCCAGCTGCCGATAAAACCCCGTCTTCCCATCGCGATCAGCAACAGATACCCCACCACCACCGGCGGTAATACCAGCGGCAGGTGGAGAAGGCTATCGAGCAGCGCTTTACCGGGAAAATCCCGGCGAACCAGCAGCCAGGAAAAAAAGATGCCAAAAGGCAAGCTCAGTAACACCGCCAGGGATGAGACTTTCAGGCTCAGCAGTACCGCCTGCCATTCAGGATCGCTTAAGAACATTAGTGGGTAGAAAATCCGTAACGTTTAAAGATGGCGGAAGCTTCCGGCCCTTTAAGATAGTCATAAAACGCGCTGACCGTGGCATTTTTATGCCCGTCGACGATGGCCAGCGGATATTCCACTTTCTTATGGGAATCTTCCGGGAAGGTACCGACAACTTTTACGCCCTTGCTGGCGACCGCATCAGAGCCGTACACGATCCCCAACGGCGCTTCGCTGCGCTCAACCAGAGCCAGCGCGCCGCGCACGTCTTCCGCCGGAGCCAGCTTCGGCGACAGCGTCTCCCAGGCACCCAGCTTTTGCAGCGCTTCTTTCGCATAGATGCCGGCCGGCACGTGCTCCGGGTCGCCAACGGCCAGACGACCGCCTTTCAGCAGGCTGGTCCAGTCGGTTTTATCATTAATACTGATATCGCCCTGAGCGCTGGCCTTCGGCGCCACGACCACCAGGCTATTGCCGAGCAGCGTCGCGCGTGATGCGGTATCAATGCTTTTTTTCTCGACCGCGTAATCCATCCATTTCTGGTCGGCGGAGATAAACAGATCCGCCGGCGCGCCCGCTTCAATCTGTCGCGCCAGGGTCGATGAAGACGCAAAAGAAGAGACAACATCAACGTTCTTCTCTTTCTTATACTCTTTAGCGATATCCTGCATGGCGTTGGTGAGCGATGCCGCGGCAAAAACCGTCACCTTGCCCTCTTCCGCCAGCGCGTGACCCGCAACGGAAAACGTTAACGTTGCCCCAGCGATAAAGCGTAACCATTGACCTGTCATCTGAAACTCCCGTCGGTTCGTTATGTAGTAGACAATATAACGATAGCGCTAAGATTTTCCCAGCGAAAATTAGGGGTAATCAGTAACGGCTCAATGGAGGGGGGACAAATAAAAACGCCCGGGAGAACCGGGCGCGGGGGAAATCAGTGGTTTTGCGGTCTGCTGTCTTTATGACCGGCTCCGGAGAAGAGGTTAAACACTTCGCCCAGCCCGTAAATCAAGCCCAGGATGATAGCCATCACCACAGGGACCATGACTACGGCAAAAACCAGACTTTTCAATAGCTCTAACATGGTTGGCTCCAGAAAGTACGGATAGTTTATTGTAACTAATTCAGCCGGAAAAACACGCCCCATTTGTGCGGTGCCTCACTGGCCACCGTGAGAGATGCATCTTGCAAGATGACCGCTATCGGTCACAATACTCTTTTTCATCAGGATATGATTATGCAGGCTGAAATCCTTCTTACCCTCAAATTACAGCAGCGCCTGTTCGCCGATCCCCGCCGTATCGCCCTGCTGAAACAGATTGACCAGACCGGCTCAATTAGCCAGGGGGCAAAAAACGCGGGCATCAGCTATAAAAGCGCATGGGATGCGATTAATGACATGAATCAGCTCAGCGAGCAGCCACTGGTCGACCGTGCGACCGGCGGCAAAGGCGGCGGCGGCGCGGTCCTCACCCGCTACGGGCAGCGGCTGATTCAGCTTTACGACCTGCTGGCGCAGATTCAGCAGAAAGCGTTCGATGTCCTGAGCGATGATGATGCCCTTCCCCTCGACAGCCTGCTGGCCGCCATTTCGCGATTCTCTCTGCAGACCAGCGCGCGCAACCAGTGGTTCGGCACCATTACCGGCCGCGACCATCAGCAGGTCCAGCAGCACGTTGAAGTCCTGCTGGCCGATGGGCAAACCCGCTTTAAAGTCGCCATTACCGCCCAAAGCGCCGATCGTCTGGGCCTTGCTGAAGGCCAGGAAGTATTAGTGCTGCTCAAAGCGCCGTGGGTCGGCATGACCCAGGATGCGGCCCTGGCGCAACAGGCCGACAACCAGCTGGCCGGACGTATCACCCACATCGAACGCGGGCCGGAGCAGTGCGAAGTGCTCATGGCGCTCCCGGATGGGCAGAGCCTCTGCGCCACCCTGCCGCTGGAACAGACGCGCGATCTGGCGGAAGGGGCGGAGGCGATAGCATATTTTAACGCCGATCGCATCATTCTTGCCACGTTGTGCTAACGGCATTGACATTGCGCTCGCGAAGACGTATCCCTGAAGTACATCGCTGCAAAAAGTGGGATACACAATGTCATTGTTGCAAATTTCGCAAGGCACGTTTCGTCTTAGCGATACCAAAACGTTAAATATTGAACACCTCAGCGTGCGGGCTGGCGAAAGCTGGGCTTTCGTCGGCAGCAACGGTAGCGGGAAGTCGGCGCTTGCGCGGGCGTTATCCGGCGAGCTGACCCTGCTAAGCGGGCAGCGCGAGTGCACCTTCTCGCGCATCACCCGTCTCTCTTTTGAGCAGCTGCAAAAGCTGGTCAGCGATGAGTGGCAGCGTAACAACACCGATTTGCTCAGCCCGGGAGAAGAAGATACCGGGCGCACGACGGCGGAAATTATCCAGGATGAGTTTAAAGACGTCACCCGCTGCGCTCGCCTTGCTGAACAATTTGCCATTAGCCACCTGCTCGAGCGCCGCTTTAAATACCTCTCTACCGGTGAAACGCGCAAGACCCTGCTGTGCCAGGCGCTGATGGGCGATCCCGACCTGCTTATCCTTGATGAGCCGTTCGACGGCCTCGATGTCGCCTCGCGCCAGCAGCTCGCCGAGATGTTGGCCAGGCTGAACGACGAAGGTATCGCCCTTGTTCTGGTTCTCAATCGTTTCGACGAGATCCCGGCGTTCGTGCAGTATGCCGGGGTGCTGGCGGACTGCGTGCTGAGCGACACCGGCGAAAAGCAGGCTCTGCTGCAGCAGGCGCTGATTGCCCAGCTCGCGCATAGCGAAAAGCTTGACGGCATGACGCTGCCAGAACCCGACGCCCCCGCCGCGCGCCTTGCGCTAGACAGCAAAGCGCCGCTCATCGTGCTAAACGACGGTCTGGTTTCTTACAACGACCGCCCGATCATTAATCGCCTCAGTTGGACGGTCAATCCCGGCGAGCACTGGCAGATCGTCGGCCCTAACGGCGCCGGTAAATCGACGCTACTCAGTCTGGTCACCGGCGACCATCCCCAGGGATACAGTAACGATCTGACCCTGTTTGGCCGCCGCCGCGGCAGCGGTGAAACCATCTGGGATATCAAAAAACATATTGGTTACGTCAGCAGCAGCCTGCACCTTGAATACCGCGTCAGCACCAACGTGCGTAACGTGATTCTCTCGGGCTACTTCGACTCGATCGGCATCTACCAGGCCGTTTCCGATAAGCAGCACAAGCTGGTGCAAAACTGGCTGGATATTCTGGGTATCGACCAACGCACCGCCGACGCGCCGTTCCACAGCCTCTCCTGGGGGCAGCAGCGGCTGGCGCTGATCGTCCGCGCCCTGGTCAAACACCCGACCCTGCTGATTCTTGATGAACCGCTACAGGGGCTGGACCCGCTCAACCGTCAGCTGGTGCGTCGCTTCGTTGATGTGCTGATTAGCGAAGGGGCGACGCAGCTGCTGTTTGTCTCCCATCACGCCGAAGACGCCCCGGACTGCATTACCCACCGTCTGGCCTTTGTGAGGAGTGGAGACGGTTACACTTACCAGCAGGGTCCGCTGCAAAATTAAGCCTGTACAGGGGTCTGCGGATCCCTGATTTTTTCAGAATAATAGCTATCACACACCCCATCACTCTGTTTTTACAATGAAAAAACCAAAATGGCCCGATTGGAAATTTTAGTGTAAACGATTCCACCAATTTGGCCTGTGTCACACTTTTGGCTTCTTTGGTATGCTATCTTCTTCTCACACGATAAGCCTATTGGAGCGAATCATGAAAGTACTGGTTACAGGTGGTAGCGGTTACATTGGAAGTCACACCTGCGTTCAACTGCTACTGCAGGGACACGAAGTGATTATTCTCGACAATCTCTGCAACAGTAAACGCAGCGTACTGCCAATCATTGAACGTCTCGGCGGGAAAAGCGCCACCTTTGTCGAAGGCGACATTCGTAACGAAGCGCTGATGACGGAAATCCTTCACGATCACGCTATTGAAGCGGTGATCCATTTCGCCGGCCTGAAAGCCGTCGGCGAATCCGTCGCCAAGCCGCTGGAATACTACGACAACAACGTGACCGGCACACTGAAACTCGTTTCCGCCATGCGCGCCGCGGGCGTGAAAAACTTTATTTTCAGCTCCTCCGCCACCGTGTACGGCGACCAGCCAAAAATCCCTTATGTCGAAAGCTTCCCGACCGGGACTCCGCAGAGCCCGTACGGTAAAAGCAAGCTGATGGTCGAGCAGATCCTCACTGACCTGCAAAAAGCGCAGCCGGAGTGGAGCATCGCACTGCTGCGCTACTTCAACCCGGTCGGCGCGCATCCGTCGGGCGATATGGGTGAAGATCCGCAGGGCATCCCGAACAACCTGATGCCGTATATCGCGCAGGTCGCGGTCGGCCGTCGTGAATCGCTGGCGGTATTCGGCAACGACTACCCAACCGAAGATGGCACCGGCGTGCGCGACTACATTCACGTGATGGACCTGGCCGACGGCCACGTCGCGGCGATGGAAAAACTGGCTGATAAAGCCGGCGTGCATATCTATAACCTTGGCGCAGGCGTCGGCAGCAGCGTGCTCGACGTGGTCAACGCTTTTAGCAAAGCCTGCGGCAAACCGATTAACTACCACTTCGCGCCGCGCCGCGAAGGCGACCTCCCGGCCTACTGGGCGGACGCTGAAAAGGCCGATCGCGAGCTGAACTGGCGCGTGACGCGCAACCTTGACGAAATGGCGCAGGACACCTGGCACTGGCAGTCCCGTCATCCGCAGGGTTATCCAGACTAAGGAACCTTCATGAGCGTATTTAACCCCGTCGACCATCCACATCGTCGTTATAACCCGTTAACCGGGCAGTGGATTCTGGTTTCTCCGCATCGCGCCAAGCGCCCCTGGCAGGGGGCGCAGGAAACGCCGGCAAAACAGAGCTTGCCCGCGCACGATCCGGACTGTTTCCTGTGCCCGGGTAATACCCGCGTCACCGGCGACAAAAACCCGAACTACACCGGTACGTTTGTTTTTACCAATGACTTTGCGGCTTTGATGACCGATACCCCAGACGCCCCGGAAAGCGACGACCCGCTAATGCGCTGTCAGAGCGCCCGCGGCACCAGCCGGGTCATCTGCTTCTCGCCAGACCACAGCAAAACGCTGCCGGAACTGAGCGTAGAGGCGCTGGAAGGCGTGGTTAAAACGTGGCAGGAGCAGACCGCCGACCTTGGAAAAACCTACCCGTGGGTGCAGGTTTTTGAAAATAAAGGCGCGGCAATGGGCTGCTCCAACCCGCACCCGCATGGCCAGGTGTGGGCAAACAGCTTTCTGCCTAACGAGGCGGAACGCGAAGATCGTCTGCAAAAAGCGTACTTCACCGAGCACGGCGCGCCGATGCTGGTGGATTACGCGCAGCGCGAATTAGCCGACGGTAGCCGCACCGTCGTCGAGACCGAACACTGGCTCGCGGTGGTCCCTTACTGGGCGGCGTGGCCCTTTGAGACGCTGCTGCTGCCGAAAGCGCACGTACAGCGCCTGACTGATTTAACCGACGACCAGCGCAGCGACCTCGCGCTGGCGCTGAAAAAACTGACCAGCCGTTACGACAACCTGTTCCAGTGCTCATTCCCCTACTCGATGGGCTGGCACGGTGCGCCGTTTAACGATGAAGAGAATAATCACTGGCAGCTGCACGCGCATTTTTATCCGCCGCTGCTGCGCTCCGCGACGGTGCGCAAATTTATGGTCGGCTATGAAATGCTGGCCGAAACCCAGCGTGATCTGACGGCCGAGCAGGCCGCCGAACGTCTGCGCGCTGTGAGCGACGTCCATTTTCGCGAATCCGGAGTATAACCATGAGTCTGAAAGAGAACACCCAAGCCCTGTTTGCTGAGAAATTTGGCTATCCGGCCAGCCATGTTATCCAGGCCCCAGGCCGCGTTAACCTGATCGGCGAGCATACCGACTATAACGACGGGTTCGTACTGCCCTGCGCCATTGATTACCAGACGGTCATCGCCTGCGCGCCGCGCGACGATCGTACCGTGCGGGTGATTGCCGCCGATTACGCCAATCAGACCGATGAATTCTCTCTCGACTCGCCGATTACCAGCCACGATACCCAGCAGTGGTCGAACTATGTTCGCGGCGTGGTTAAGCACCTGCAGCAGCGGAATAACGCTTTCGGCGGCGCAGATCTGGTGATCAGCGGCAACGTGCCGCAGGGCGCCGGATTAAGCTCCTCGGCTTCGCTGGAAGTCGCCGTCGGCACCGTGTTCCAGCAGCTGTACCATCTGCCGCTCGACGGCGCGCAGATCGCGCTGAACGGCCAGGAAGCGGAAAACCAGTTCGTCGGCTGCAACTGCGGCATTATGGACCAGCTGATCTCCGCGCTCGGTAAAAAAGATCATGCCCTGCTAATCGACTGCCGCACCTTAGGAACGAAAGCGGTGTCGATGCCGAAAGGCGTGGCGGTAGTGATTATCAACAGTAACTTTAAGCGCACCCTGGTCGGCAGCGAGTACAACACCCGCCGCGAGCAGTGTGAGACCGGCGCGCGTTTCTTCCAGCAGCCCGCCCTGCGCGATGTGACTTTACAAGAATTCAATGCCGTCGCCCACGAGCTTGACCCGGTGGTCGCCAAACGCGTTCGCCACGTGCTGACCGAGAACGCGCGCACCGTAGAAGCCGCCGCCGCGCTGGAAAAAGGCGACCTGCAGCGGATGGGCGAACTGATGGCGGAATCTCACGCTTCCATGCGCGATGATTTTGAAATCACCGTCCCACAGATTGATACCCTGGTGGACATCGTCAAGGCGACCATCGGCGATAAAGGCGGCGTACGCATGACCGGCGGCGGTTTCGGCGGCTGTATCGTTGCGCTGGTGCCGGAAGATTTGGTCGATACCGTACAGCAGGCCGTTGCCAAAGAGTATGAAGCGAAAACCGGTATCAAAGAGACCTTCTACGTCTGCAAACCGTCTCAGGGAGCTGGACAATGCTAAACCCAACAACGGAGCTGGCGCCGGACGGCCAGCCGTGGAATCTTCTCACCCTGCGTAACGACGCAGGCATGACGGTCACGGTGATGGACTGGGGCGCGACGCTGCTCTCCGCGCGCGTGACGCTGGCTGACGGCAGCGTACGCGAAGCGCTGCTCGGCTGCGCGAACCCTGGCGACTATACCCGACAGGCCGCCTATCTCGGCGCCTCCGTCGGCCGTTACGCTAACCGTATTGCCAACAGCCGCTTTACCCTTGATGGCCGCACCGTCAATCTGACGCCTTCCAACGAGGCGGGGCATCAGCTGCACGGCGGTCCGGAAGGTTTTGACAAGCGCCGCTGGCAGATTGTCAGCGCCGACGATCGTCACGCGCTGTTTTCACTCTCATCCCGCGATGGCGATCAGGGGTTCCCCGGTAATCTGACGGCAACGGCGCGCTACCGCCTGACCGACGATAACCGGATAGCCATCGAATATCGCGCCACCGTTGACCAGCCGTGCCCGGTGAACCTGACCAACCACGTCTATTTTAACCTCGATGGCGTGCAGAGCGACGTGCGTAGCCATAAGCTGCAAATCTTTGCTGATGCGTATCTGCCCGTTGAGAGCGATGGTATTCCGGGAGGCGATTTGCAAAACGTCACCCTGACCAGCTTCGATTTCCGCACGCCGAAGGTGCTGGCGGACGACTTCCTGCGCGATGAAGACCAGCAGAAAGTGAAAGGTTACGACCACGCCTTTCTGCTCCAGGCGCTGGGCGATGCCAAAAGCCCGGCGGCCCACGTCTGGTCGCAGGATGAAAAGCTGCAGATGACGGTCTATACCTCCGCGCCGGCCCTGCAGTTCTACTCCGGCAACTATCTCGCCGGTACGCCGTCGCGCACGGCGCAGCCGTACGACGACTGGCAAGGCCTGGCCCTGGAGAGCGAGTTTCTGCCGGATTCGCCAAACCATCCGGAATGGCCGCAGCCGGATTGCGTGCTGCGCCCCGGCGAAGAGTACGTCAGCCTGACGGAATATCAGTTTATTGCGCAATAATCCCCCGCCCTCCCGATGGAGGGCTTTTTTTATCCTTTCGCTGAAAATTACGCCACTTACAGACAAAAACATAACCTCTGTTTTACAAGCACCTTACACTGAGCGACTATTTTCGCTATGGTTAGGGATAAGCATTGCCGTGAGGTAAATCACGGCAATATAATGAGAATAGTTATCAATCAATAAATATATACACTACCGCATTCGGGTCGCATCAAGGCGGCACATGAGCGAATCCTGGCAGCATAGTCAACTATGTCGCCAGGGTGAGTAAAAGTAGCCAACGAGGAAGCGGCGCGAAGGATGACGTGTATTGAGGAGTAAGTGTATGGCTGTAACTAAGCTGGTACTCGTTCGTCACGGCGAAAGCCAATGGAACAACGAAAACCGTTTCACCGGTTGGTATGACGTTGACCTGTCTGAAAAAGGCGTGGGTGAAGCAAAAGCGGCCGGTAAGCTGCTGAAAGAAGAAGGCTTCAGCTTCGACTTTGCTTATACCTCTGTGCTGAAACGCGCCATCCACACCCTGTGGAACGTGCTGGACGAACTGGATCAGGCCTGGCTACCGGTTGAGAAATCCTGGAAACTGAACGAGCGTCACTACGGTGCGCTGCAGGGTCTGAACAAAGCGGAAACCGCTGAAAAATATGGTGATGAGCAGGTTAAGCAGTGGCGTCGCGGCTTCGCGGTAACGCCGCCGGAGTTGACTAAAGACGACGAGCGCTATCCGGGCCACGATCCGCGCTACGCAAAACTGACCGACGCAGAACTGCCGACGACCGAGAGCCTGGCGCTGACCATCGACCGCGTCGTACCGTACTGGAACGAAACGATTCTGCCGCGTCTGAAAAGCGGTGAGCGCGTGATTATCGCCGCTCACGGCAACTCCCTGCGTGCGCTGGTGAAATACCTCGACAATATGGGCGAAGCAGAGATCCTCGAACTGAACATCCCGACCGGCGTACCGCTGGTGTATGAGTTCGACGAGAACTTCAAGCCTATCAAACATTACTATCTGGGCAACGCCGACGAGATCGCCGCGAAAGCCGCGGCCGTAGCCAACCAGGGTAAAGCGAAGTAATTTTCGCGGGATGTAAAAAAAGCGTGGAACTATCCACGCTTTTTTTTATTTTGAGACTCGGCGTAAAGCTTAGCCGCGACGCGCTTTTACCGCATTCGCCAGCTGACGAAGAAGCGTATCGGTATCTTCCCAGCCAATACAGGCATCGGTAATGCTTTTGCCGTAGGCCAGCGGCTCGCCGCTGTCGAGACTCTGATTGCCTTCCACCAGATGGCTTTCGATCATCACGCCCATAATCGACCGCTCGCCGCCGGCAACCTGCTGGCATACGTCTGCGCCGACCTCCATCTGCTTTTTAAACTGCTTGCTGGAGTTGGCGTGGCTGAAATCGATCATGATCTGAGCGGGCAGGCCTGCTTTCGCCAGACCGACCTTCACTTCGGCCACGTGCTGCGCGCTGTAGTTCGGCTCTTTACCGCCGCGCAGGATAATATGGCAATCGCTATTACCGCTGGTATTCACAATCGCCGAATGCCCCCATTTGGTCACCGACAGGAAACAGTGCGGCGCGCCGGCGGCGTTGATAGCGTCAATCGCGACTTTGATGGTTCCATCAGTGCCATTTTTAAAACCTACCGGACAGGAGAGGCCGGAAGAGAGCTCGCGATGCACCTGTGACTCAGTGGTACGCGCGCCAATCGCGCCCCAGCTCATCAGGTCGGCAAGATACTGCGGGGTGATCATATCGAGGAACTCCCCGGCCGCAGGCAGACCGCTGTCGTTAATATCCAGCAGCAGCTTACGCGCGATCCGCAGGCCATCGTTGATGCGGAAGCTATTATCCATATGCGGATCGTTGATCAGCCCTTTCCAGCCCACGGTGGTGCGCGGTTTTTCAAAATAAACGCGCATCACGATTTCCAGCTCCCCTTTAAGCTCCTCGCGAAGCTTAAGCAGGCGTTCGGCATACTCTTTCGCCGCCGCCGGATCGTGGATGGAGCACGGGCCAATCACCACCAGCAGCCGATCGTCGTTACCTTTCAGGATCTGGTGGATCGCTTTGCGCGCATGCGCAACGGTATTGGCGGCATTTTCGGTAGCAGGGAATTTTTCCAGGAGCGCAACGGGAGGTAATAATTCGTTGATCTCTTTAATGCGTAAATCGTCGTTCTGATAATTCATCTTATTTCCAGCGTTGCCATACTTATCTAGTTAATTGCAATCCCTCCAATCTATCTCTTCGGTCAAAAAGTGTAAACATGATTTTACAGTAGCGGCAGAATATTCCTGGAAATAGGCTAAAAAACGCCATAAAGTCGCGGAATGATGGCCACAAGCTATAATTTTTAACTGTTAGAACTTAATTTTCTTTAGCATTCAGCATTATATATTAATGCCGTTCGCTAATACCGAAGCTTAAACCACAACGAGTAGAACCTCCGGCAAATGCACTGTTGGAAGAGGTAATCCGATAAATCGACATAACAGGAGCATCCAATGAAAATGAACAAGCTAACCAATCTTCTCCTCGCAGCAACCCTGGGTCTGGCCAGCGGCGCGGCGCTGGCTGCCGATACCGGCGCGCAGTCGAATAACGGGCAGGCCAATTCAGCGGCAGACGCGGGTCAGGTCGCCCCCGACGCGCGTGAAAACGTGGCGCCCAACAACGTCGATAACGGCAAGATCAACTCCGGTTCCACTGATACCGGCGGCACAATGCTCCACCCTAACGGCTCGACCATGAACCATGACGGGATGTCGAGCGATGAAGTGCACAAGAACTCAATGTGTAAGGATGGCCGCTGCCCGGATACCGATAAAAAAGTCGGCCAGGAAGACGCGACAAAAACTGATGGTACCACGCAGTAATCAAGGTGGGATGCCAGCGTTAGGGAGAGCTAAGGCTCTCCTTTTTTCATTTTATTCACCCCAAAACGCGAATCATGTCATAAAGTAATCATCAAAATAATAATGTAGGGATGTCACCATGGGGCAATCGCACTCGCATCGTTCTCCACCATCCGCCGAAGATAAGAATGCCCGTCGGCTGCTGCTGGCGTTCTGCGTCACGGCCGGATTCATGTTGATTGAGGTCGCAGGCGGACTCATTTCAGGTTCGCTGGCGCTGCTGGCCGATGCCGGACATATGCTGACGGACGCCGCGGCGCTGCTGTTCGCCTTTCTGGCCGTGCGTTTCGCCAGTCGCCCGCCCAACGCCCAACACACCTTTGGCTGGCTGCGCCTGACGACCCTTGCGGCCTTCCTCAACGCCATCGCCTTAGTGGTCATTACTATTTTGATCGTCTGGGAGGCCATTCAGCGCTTTCATCATCCGCAGCCGGTTGCCGGTAAAACCATGATGATCATCGCCGTTGCCGGGCTGCTGGCCAATATTCTGGCCTTCTGGATCCTGCATCGCGGCAGCGAGGAGCGTAACCTCAACGTGCGCGCCGCCGCGCTGCACGTGCTGGGGGATTTGCTCGGTTCGGTTGGCGCCATTATTGCCGCGATAGTGATCCTCACCACCGGCTGGACGCCTATCGATCCTATTCTGTCCGTGCTGGTGTCGTGCCTGGTTCTGCGCAGCGCCTGGCGTCTGCTGCAGGAGAGCGTCAATGAACTGCTGGAGGGCGCGCCGCGTTCGCTTAACGTCGACGCATTAAAACGCGATTTGCGCCGCTCGATACCGGAAGTTCGCGACGTACACCACGTTCATGCCTGGCTGGTAGGAGAAAAAACGGTGATGACGCTGCACGTGCAGGTGGTACCGCCGCACGATCACGACGGTCTTCTGGACCGGATCCTCGACTTCCTGGAGCATAAGTATGAGATTGAACATATTACGGTGCAGATGGAGTATCAGCCCTGTAGCGGCCCGGAGTGCCGTCTGAACATGACGCACGCCGGGCATGGACATCATCACCACCATTAACGGGAAAACGCGTGAGAGCCGCGCTCACGCGCGCTGTTAATCCACATGCGGCTGCCGTTGAGCGCGATAAATGTCAGCAGCAGGTATTCGAGCGACATCGCATAGACGCCCTGCAGGGCGAAAATCACCACGCTAATGACGTTTATAATCACCCACAGCAGCCAGTTTTCGACATATTTGCGCGTCATCAGAATCATCGCTACGACGGAGAGCACCATCATGCAGGAGTCCCAGAACGGGAAGGCGTCCGGCTGCAGCTCCGGCATGGCGACCTGCAGGCCCAGGGTTTGCATCAGCGCCACGGCAATCCGCGTCAGAAACGCGAACACCGGGTTAATAAATATCGTCATCAGGCCAATCGCCACCACGCAGGCCGCCAGCCAGCCTAACGCTTTCGGCAGCGGTAGCCAGCGGATTTGCAGTTCCGCCTGGTTATCACTGGTTTGCCGCGACCAGGCGTACCAGCCGTAGACGTTGGCCGCGAAGAAAAAGATCTGCAGCAGAAGGCTGGCGTAGAGCTGGATCTGAAAGAAGATAATGGCAAACAGCGTGACGTTGATCAGCCCGAAGGCATAGTTAGCGATCTTCTCCAGGCTCGCCAGCCAGATGCACAGCAGGCCAGCGACGGTGCCGACCGCTTCAATCCACGACAGGTCATATCCCCCGGCGCCAATTGGTATATGCACTAATATGTTCTGCGTACTAAAAAAATCCATCTTATCCCCAGAGCGTTCTGTAACGCAGTAATGATCTATCCCCGAAGTGTAGCCGCAAAATCGAGCATTCTGTTTAGCGGAACCAGCGCCCCGGTCCGCAGCTGCTCATCAACATGAATTTCATGTTCAGCGCCCCCCTTCTCCAGCGCTTCAGCAATCGCCTGCAGGCCGTTCATCGCCATCCATGGACAGTGCGCGCAGCTCCGGCAGGTTGCCCCTTCGCCTGCCGTGGGCGCTTCCAGCAGCTCTTTTTCCGGTACCGCCTGCTGCATTTTGTAGAAAATACCGCGATCGGTGGCGACGATGAGCTGCGTGTGCGGCAGCGTTTTAGCGGCATTGATCAACTGGCTGGTTGACCCCACCGCGTCAGCCATATCAACAATCGCCTGCGGTGATTCCGGGTGAACCAGCACCGCGGCCTGGGGATAAAGCGCCTTCATTCTTGCCAGCGCTTGAGTTTTGAATTCATCATGAACTATACAGGCGCCCTGCCAGCACAGCACGTCGGCGCCGGTCTGTTTTTGCACATAGCTGCCTAAATGGCGGTCCGGCGCCCAGATGATTTTTTCACCCAAGCTATCAAGATGCTCAATGAGTTCCACGGCGATGCTCGACGTCACAACCCAATCGGCGCGCGCCTTGACCGCCGCTGAAGTATTGGCGTAGACCACGACCGTACGATCCGGATGAGCGTCGCAGAAAGTGCTAAACGCCTCGATCGGACAGCCCAGATCGAGCGAACACTCCGCATGCAGCGTGGGCATCAGGATGGTTTTTTCCGGACTGAGGATTTTTGCCGTTTCTCCCATAAAGCGCACGCCGGCAACCAGCAGCGTTGAGGCGGAATGTCGGGCGCCGAAGCGCGCCATCTCCAGGGAATCTGAGATACAGCCGCCGGTCTCTTCGGCCAGTTGCTGGATTTCGGGGTCGGTGTAGTAATGAGCCACCATCACCGCATCGCGCTCGCGCAGCAGGCGTTTAATTTTTTCACGATAAAAGTGCTTCTCATCGCGGTTTAACGGCATTGGCTTCGGAGGAAAAGGGTAAATTGCCGCTTCCGGGTCAAACATTACGCTCATCTTGCAGTCTCGTTTCGCTGGCTTAACTTTCAGACCGTGATAATGCCTGCAGAGAGGTATTAGTCGGCCATGGTGTTTTATATGCTAAACAAGATAGCCGATTGTGCGGAAAATGTCGTGAGGAATTTTGCCCCTCAGGGAGCAGGAGCATTTCCCGGAGGCGATGCTGCGCATCTGTCCGGGCTTGTATGATTAACCCGTCAGAAAGAACCGGCCAGTTCTCTCTGATGGCGGTCCGGATGCCGTGTCCGGGCTTAGGCTTTCGCGCCTGTTCCGTAGATCCTTTGCACCGGACCGCCGTTCTTTCTCATGTGATAAACCGGACAGTATCATGGACCGGCTTTCACCGGTAACCCGTATTCGCAAGGTTGGTTTCACTATGGAAAATGAACTCCACTTCATCGGTATTGATGTCGCCAAAGCTAAACTGGATGTCGATATTCTTCGCCCTGATGGCCGGCATCGTTGTAAAAAATTTGACAATACCCTCTCCGGGCACGAAGCGCTGGTCCGCTGGCTTCGCGGCCATGATGTGAACCGTGCCCATGTCTGCATGGAATCCACCAGCACCTACATGGAAGACGCGGCCGCGCATCTGAGTGATGCCGGGTATACCGTGTCCGTCATCAACCCCGCCCTCAGTAAAGCTTTCGCACAGAGTGAGGGGTTGCGCAGTAAAACCGACAAAGTGGACGCCCGTATGCTGGCTCACTTCTGCCGGGAAAAACGCCCGCCAGCCTGGGAGGCCCCCCATCCGACAGAGCGGGCACTGAAAGCCCTGGTGTTACGCCATCAGGCGCTGACAGAGATGCAGACACAGGAGAAAAACCGGCGGGAAACCGCGCCGGAAGTTCAGCTGACCAGCATTGATATCCTGCTGGGGTGTCTGAGCGCGGAGCTGGCGCGTATCGAAAAACAGATAAAAGACCTGACGGATAATGACCCGGATATGAAACAACGGCGGAAGCTGCTGAACAGTATCCCGGGCATCGGAGAGAAAACGGCGGCGGTTCTGCTGGCGTATACGGGCCTGAAGCTGAAGTTCGGTACAGGGCGGCAGTTCGCGGCGTATGCAGGACTGACGCCGGTGCAGCATGAGTCAGGCAGCAGCGTGATGCGGGCGAGCCGGATGAGCAAGGCGGGACCGGTTCATCTGCGCAAAGCGCTATACATGCCAGCGTTATCGGCGCTGTACCATACGGCGTGGGGAAAAGCGTTCAGGAAAAGGCTGGAAGGGAATGGAAAGCGTGCGAAAGTCATCATAGGGGCGATGATGCGAAAGCTGGCGCAGGTGGCGTACGGTGTACTGAAGTCAGGAAAGGCGTTCGATGCGTCACAGCATGAGCTGTTGATAGCGTAAGAAAGCGTGCCGGATGAAACGACAGCGCGGGATGTCGCTGTCGTTGTTGTGCCTGTCATCCGGGAGCCGGAGAAGATGACAGTGGTGAAAAGAGTTGCAGGCGTTCACAGTATCTACCGGCCCATGCACGGGTGCGCACAACGATAAGATGGAATAGCGCAGTATGGGATGGTTGTAATATTTAAGCGAAGGCTGGATAGCAAAAAAGCGCCGCCAGCGCCATTTTTACATTGGTGGGTCGTGCAGGATGACTCGCTTCGCTCGCCCTTCCGGCCGTCGCCGCAGGCGGCTCCGTTGTCTCTCTTCGTTCGACTCAAACCTGCGGCAGGTTCGAATCTTGGATATCGCAGATAGTAAAAAAGCGCCTTTAGGGCGCTTTTTTACATTGGTGGGTCGTGCAGGATTCGAACCTGCGACCAATTGATTAAAAGTCAACTGCTCTACCAACTGAGCTAACGACCCCTTGCGGGTTTACTGCTAACTGGAACGATTCAGGATGGTGGGTCGTGCAGGATTCGAACCTGCGACCAATTGATTAAAAGTCAACTGCTCTACCAACTGAGCTAACGACCCGCTCGGGTACTTCCTGAATATTCTTCACTCGTCACCAATTTATAATTGGTGGGTCGTGCAGGATGACTCGCTTTCGCTCGCCCTACGGGCCGTTGCTGGCGCAACGTTATCCTTCACGCTTAACATCTGAGTTCGATGTTAAATTGGTGGGTCGTGCAGGATTCGAACCTGCGACCAATTGATTAAAAGTCAACTGCTCTACCAACTGAGCTAACGACCCGAGTGGTGGGTGATGACGGGATCGAACCGCCGACCCCCTCCTTGTAAGGGAGGTGCTCTCCCAGCTGAGCTAATCACCCGATACTGCGCTGGATACATCTTTTAGTGGTGGGTCGTGCAGGATTCGAACCTGCGACCAATTGATTAAAAGTCAACTGCTCTACCAACTGAGCTAACGACCCACTATTTTTGCCGCTTTGGGCTTATTCGATATCCCTTGGCAACGGCGGCATATATTACTGATTTAAGAATTCAGCGCAACAACAATTTAGATAAAGATTGCTTAACTGCTTAGGATTCATGCGACAAGACCAGAAATGATGCGATTTCTGGTCATGCCATAATCATCCGAGTGCGTTAAGGCGTTTTTGCGCTTGTTTGGCCCCATCGGTGCCAGGAAATTTACTGACCACCTGCTGGTAAACCGCCTTCGCTTTTGCGGTATCGCCTTTGTCCTGCATGATAACGCCGACTTTAAACATCGCATCGGGCGCCTTCGGGGATTTAGGGTAGTTTTTCACCACGGAAGCGAAATAGTACGCCGCATCGTCTTTTTTACCCTTGTTGTAATTCAGCTGACCGAGCCAGTAGTTGGCGTTCGGCTGGTAGGTTGAATCAGGATACTTTTTGACGAAGTTCTGGAAAGCCGCCATGGCGTCGTCCTGGCGGGAAGGATCCTTCACCAGCGCAATAGCCGCGTTGTAATCGGAGTTGGCATCGCCGGTTGACGCCGGAGCGCCTGACGAAGCCGCCGGCGCGCTAGCCGCAGCCCCCTGATCGCCCGCTGACGTCTGGGTTTGCGCACCCGTTGCGCCGCCGCCGCTGCTCAGACCATCGATCTGCAGCAGGATCTGCTTCTGGCGCTCAACAACCTGATTCAGCTGATACTGGCTTTCCTGAATTTGACCGCGCAGGGAATCAATATCGGACTGATTATCGGAGAGTTGCTGCTGGAGTTGGGTTAAAAGCTGGCTGTGCGCATTGGAAATACGCTCGAGTTGAGTGACGCGGTCTTCGACCGAGCCTGAGCCGACACTACTGATTGGCGCCTGAGCAAAAGCGGCCCAGGGGGCCGCTATGCCAACCAGTAACGACAGACTCAACAGATGATGTCTGAAGTTACTGCTCATGCAATTCTCTTAGTAAACCAGTACGGCGCGACGGTTTTTGGCGTAAGCCGCTTCGTCGTGGCCCAGTACTGCAGGTTTTTCTTTACCGTAAGAAACGATGGAGATCTGGTCAGCAGAAACACCTTTGCCCTGCAGATACATCTTAACGGCGTTAGCACGACGCTCGCCCAGAGCGATGTTGTATTCCGGCGTACCACGCTCATCCGCATGACCTTCTACGGTCACTTTGTAAGACGGGTTGCTACGCAGGAAGTTTGCGTGCGCGTCCAGCATTGCAGCGAAGTCAGAACGGATATCGTATTTGTCCAGATCGAAGTAAACGATATTGTTCTGCTGCAGCTGTTGCATCTGCAGACGAGCCTGCTCTTCGGAAGACATGTTGCCGCCGTTAGCGTTACCGTCCATACCAGTGCCGGCACCCAGCATGCCTTCACCGCTCTGGTCGTTGCTGGCGTTCTTGTTAGAAGAACATGCCGCGATTGCCATAACCGGCAGAGCGATCAACAGCCCTTTCAGCACTTTGTTCAGTTGCATTTCTTTGATTCCTTTAATAATCAATTATTTATTATCACAGATACGGCGACCAGGCAGGTGATTTTACCTGTCCATCAGTTGCCGGAAGACGCGCTTTGAAACGCCCATCTGTAGAAACCAGATTCAGCACGGATCCCATCCCCTGAGAAGAGCTGTAGATTACCATAGTGCCGTTAGGTGCCAGACTTGGCGTTTCATCTAAAAACGTTGATGACAGAACCTGTACACCACCCGCTTCCAGATCTTGTTTGGCAATGTGCTGCTGACCGCCGGCCGAGCTTACCATTACCATAGTTTTACCATCAGCGCTCACGTCAGCGTCCTGGTTTTGTGAACCTTCCCAGGTAATACGCTGCGGCGTACCGCCGTTAATATTGACTTTATACACCTGCGGACGACCCGCCTGGTCGGAGGTAAAGGCCAGGTTCTGGCTATCCGGGAACCAGCTTGGTTCGGTGTTGTTGCTACGACCGTTGGTCACCTGACGAATCTGACCAGAGCCCAGATCCATCACGTACAGGTTCAGGCTACCGGTTTTCGACAGGGCGAAGGCCAGTTTGCTGCCGTCCGGCGAGAATGCCGGCGCGCCGTTGTGCTGCGGGAAGGAAGCAATCTGACGAACGGAGCCGTTAGCCAGCGTCTGCACAACCAGCGCAGAACGACCGCTTTCGAAGGTCACATAGGCCAGCTTCGCGCCGTCCGGAGACCAGGCCGGAGACATCAGCGGCTGGGTGGAGCGGTGAACAAGGAACTGGTTGTAGCCATCGTAGTCGGATACGCGCAGTTCGTACGGGAACTGGCCGCCGTTGGTCTGCACCACATAGGCGATACGGGTACGGAAGGCGCCCTTGATGCCGGTCAGCTTCTCAAATACAGCGTCGCTGGCAGCATGCGCGGCATAGCGCAGATACTGTTTTGTGACTTTAAATGAGTTCTGCGCCAGCACGGTACCCGGCGCGCCGCCGGTATCAACCAGCTGGTAGGCCACGTTGTAGGAGCCGTCAGGGTTTTGCGTAACCTGACCCACTACGACGGCGTCAACGCCCAGCGCAGACCATGCCGCTGGCTGCACTTCCTGAGCGCTGCCCGGCTGCTGAGGCAGACGCGAGCGATCGAGCGGATTAAACTTGCCGCTGTTGCGCAGGTCAGCCGCCACGATACCGCCCACATCTTCCGGCGCAGCACCCTGCCCCGCCCACTGGAACGGCACAACGCCGATTGGGCGTGCCGAGTCGACCCCTTGGGTAATCTCGATGCGTACTTCTGCGTGCAGCACTGCCGCCCACAGCATTAAAAAACCAAATGCTACTCGTAATGCCTGCTTCATCATATCTCCCTTATCCAGGCGGAAAGCCCACGATAATTTAGCAGAATGTTAACAAACTCAAATACACAAAACTACCAAAACCCTGGGACTACCGAAGTTTGTTTTCCCCGCATAAACGGGGAAAACGATTACTGAGGTTTGAAGTCCAGTGGCGCATTTTTGAATGTTTCATAAACAGCCTGCGACGGCGGTTTAGGGAACTTCGTCATCCGGCTCGTTGCCGCCAGCATTTGCTGACAGAACGCCGGATCGCCGCCTTCCGATTTCACACTTAACAGCGTTCCATCCTGAGCCAGATTCACACGTAAAGTACAGGTTTTACCCTTATAGGTATCCCAGTCATAGAGATGACCTTTAATCGCAGCCTGAACCTGTGAAATATAGCTGTTAATCTCAGCCTGGGATGCCCCACCCTGCCCCTGCTTACTTCCTTTAGCAGGAGATGAGCCCCCAGCGCTACCGCTGGTATTACCTTTCGGCGCATTCTTACCGGAGCTCAGGTCGCCGAGAAGATCGTCAACGCCGTTGGCCTCTTTGGCCGCAGCGGCTTTCTTCGCGGCGGCGGCCTTAGCGGCGGCGGCTTTCGCCGCTTTGTCCGCGGCGGCCTTCTCTGCTGCTGCGGCTTTAGCTGCCGCGGCTTTCTCGGCGGCGGCTTTTTCCGCTGCGGCGGCTTTGTCGGCAGCCGCTTTCTCGGCAGCGGCTTTCTGCGCGGCGGCTTTTTCTGCCGCTTTTTCTGCAGCTTTTTCTGCAGCGGCCTGTTTCGCCGCTTCCTGCTGCGCTTTTTTCTCTGCCTGCTGCTGCGCTTTCTTCTCAGCTTCCTGCTGAGCTTTCTTCGCCGCATCGGCTTCGGCTTTCTTCTGCGCGTCCGCAGCCGCTTTCGCGGCTTCCGCTTCTGCCTGTTTCTTCGCATCCGCCGCCGCTTTCGCCGCGGCCGCTTCGGCGGCTTTCGCCTGAGCATCGGCCTTTGCTTTCGCGTCAGCGGCGGCTTTGGCGGCAGCTTCCTGCGCCTCTTTCGCCTGTGCGTCCGCTTTGGCTTTGGCCGCTGCGGCGGCTTTCGCCGCGGCTTCTTCCGCCTGTTTCTGCTGCTCTTTCGCCTCTTTAGCCGCTTCCTGCGCCTGCAGACGATCCTGTTCCAGCTGTTTCAGCCGTTCCTGCTCAGCGGCCTGTTTTTCACGTAGCTCTTCCGCCTGCTGCTGAGCCTGCTTTTCACGCTGCTCGGCAGCGCGGCGGGCGCTGGCCTGCTGCTGCTGTTGGCGGTCATAATTCTTCACAACCGCCCCCGGATCGACCATTACCGCATCGATAGAGGACCCCCCGCCGCCGCCGGCAGAAGCATCCAGATGCTCGTCAAACGAACTCCAGATCAGCAGCGCTATCAATACGATGTGCAGCGCGACTGATACTATGATCGCTCGTTTAAGCTTGTCGTTTTGTTCGGTTGCCTTTGACACTATCGGTTCCCAAAAACTGTTCGCCTGTTCCCGTTATACGACGTCCGCCGCGGGACGCTGTTGTCCCAAAGCCGACATGCTGACGGGCGTGCATATTGCGAGCGATTAGATCGGCTTGGTCATCAAGCCAACCGATTTAACCCCTGCGCTATGCAACAGGTTAAGCGCTTTAATAATCTCATCGTATGGCACCTCTTTAGCGCCGCCGATCAGGAACACCGTTTTCTCATTCGCCTCAAGTCGACGCCTGGCTTCCGCAATAACCTGTTCCGGCGGCAGCTGCGATAGCGTTTCCGGGCCAACTTTCACGCTGTACTGCCCGACGCCGGAAACTTCAACGATCACCGGCGGCTCATCATTGCTTTTCACCGCCTGCGATTCCGTTGCGTCCGGTAGGTCGACCTCTACGCTCTGCGTAATGATCGGCGCTGTCGCCATAAAGATCAGCAGCAGCACCAACAGGACATCCAGCAGCGGAACGATGTTGATCTCGGACTTCAGTTCGCGACGCCCGCGTCCACGTGCTCTGGCCATGGCTTACCCCTTATTGCTTTCGCTGCTGGTAAACGCCTGACGGTGCAGAATAGCGGTGAACTCTTCCATAAAGTTGTCGTAGTTCAGCTCAAGTTTGTTCACGCGCTGGTTCAGACGGTTATAGGCCATAACCGCTGGGATAGCGGCAAATAGGCCGATAGCCGTCGCGATGAGCGCTTCTGCGATACCCGGCGCCACCATTTGCAGCGTCGCTTGTTTTACCGCGCCCAGCGCGATAAAGGCGTGCATGATCCCCCAAACGGTGCCGAACAGACCGATATACGGACTGATAGAGCCGACCGTACCGAGGAACGGGATGTGGGTCTCCAGGGATTCCAGCTCGCGGTTCATCGAAATACGCATCGCGCGCGATGCCCCTTCGACAATCGCTTCCGGCGCGTGGCTGTTCGCACGATGCAGACGGGCAAACTCTTTGAAACCGCTGTAGAAAATTTGTTCCGAACCGGTCAGATTATCGCGACGGCCCTGGCTTTCCTGATACAGGCGAGAAAGCTCGATACCGGACCAGAATTTATCTTCAAACGCTTCGGCTTCACGTGACGCCGAGTTGAGGATACGCGTTCTCTGAATAATGATGGCCCAGGAGGCGATAGAAAAACAAACTAAAATCAACATGATAAGTTTAACCAGAAGGCTCGCCTTCAGGAACAAATCAAGGATATTCATCTCAGTCACTGCTTAAACTCCGCGACAATAGACTTGGGAAGCGCACGAGGCTTCATTAAGAGTGGATCAACGCACACGATAAGAACCTCAGCTTCATTCAAAACGACGTTCTCGGCGTTGACGATTCGCTGCGTGAAAACCAGAGTAGCACCGCGCATTGCGGTTATCTCCGTCTGGATTTCGAGCATGTCGTCGAGTCTGGCGGGCGCAAAATACTCGAGAGTCATTTTGCGAACCACAAAGGCAACTCGTTCAGCCAGCAAAACCTGTTGGCTGAAGTGATGATGGCGCAGCATCTCTGTGCGTGCTCTTTCATAGAAAGCGACGTAGCTGGCGTGGTAAACCACACCACCGGCGTCGGTGTCTTCGTAATAGACCCGAACCGGCCATCGAAACAGCGTTGTATTCACTTTACATCCCGGTAATGCAACAAAAGGTTAGTGCTTTCAAACTTCGCTACTATACGCGCGGGAATCGTGGTTTGGAATGGGGGAAAGTAAACGAGGAGTAAATTTTTATGGGCTTATGCAAGCCCATATGGTTAACAGAGATTTCTTATTCAAAAGAAGAAAAAGAACAGGCCTAAAACGAGCACAATATCAGCGATAAGCGGACAAAAAATTCCCTGCCAGTGAATGGCGCGCGGACGGAAGCCCACGCCGTGGATAACGCCGGTACAAACCGCCCACATCAGCAGGAAACCGTGCCAGATTTCCAGCTCGCTGGTTTTGGCCGCAAAGCGCGACGGATCCCAGAAGATGCAGCCCGCCAAAGCCAGCGCCATCAATAAGGAAAGCGCCCTTAACGGGCGCTTGTCCATTATCGCATACAGAGTAGCGATAATACTCATCAGTGTTCTTCTTTACCTGCTTTGGTCGCTTCCACGTGCTCAAGCGCCAGCGCGGTAATCACCCCAAAGGCACAGGCAAGAAGCGTTCCCAAAATCCATGCGAAATACCACATATATAGCTCCTTACCTTAGTACAGCGAATGGGTGTTCTTTTCGATGTCTTCGCGCGTAATGCGACCGAACATTTTCCAGTAACACCAGGTGGTGTAGGCCAGAATAATCGGTACGAAGACAATCGCTACGTAAGTCATCACGTTCAGCGTCAGCTGGCTGGAGGTCGCGTCCCACATGGTCAGGCTCGCGTTCATCGCCGTGCTTGACGGCATAATGAATGGGAACATGGCGATACCGGCAGTCAGAATGATGCACGCCAGCGTCAATGAGGAGAACAGAAACGCCCATGCGCCTTTGTCCGCTTTGGTCGAGATGACGGTCAGCAGCGGCAGCGCCACGCCCAGAGCAGGAATCGCCCACAGCGCCGGCATGTTATTAAAGTTCACCATCCACGCACCGGCCTCACGAGCCACTTCTTTGGTCAGCGGGTTAGACGGGCCGGTATGATCCATCACCGATTTAACCACATAACCGTCGATGCCGTAGTAGACCCAAACGCCCGCCAGTGCGAAGCCGATCAGCGTCACCAGCGCCGCCACCGTAGAAACGGAGCGGGTGCGCAGGTGCAGTTCACCCACGGTACGCATCTGCAGGTAGGTCGCGCCCTGCGTCAGGATCATCGCCACGCTGACAATACCGGCCAGCAGGCCAAACGGATTCAGCAGCTGGAAGAAGTTTCCGGTGTAGTACAGGCGCAGATATTCATCAACGTGGAACGGAACGCCCTGCAGCAGGTTACCGAACGCCACGCCAATCACCAGCGGCGGCACGAAGCTGCCGACGAAGATGCCCCAGTCCCACATGTTGCGCCAGCGGTTGTCCTCAATCTTCGAGCGGTAGTCGAAACCTACCGGGCGGAAGAATAACGACGCCAGCACCAGGATCATTGCCACATAGAAGCCGGAAAACGCGGCGGCGTAGACCATCGGCCAGGCGGCAAATAGCGCGCCGCCGGCGGTGATCAGCCACACCTGGTTTCCATCCCAGTGCGGGGCGATGGCGTTGATCATAATTCGACGCTCGGTGTCGTTACGACCGAGGAAACGGGTGAGCATCCCCACCCCCATGTCGAAGCCATCGGCGACAGCAAAACCAATGAGCAGAATGCCAATCAGCAGCCACCAGATAAAACGCAATACTTCATAATCGATCATTTGACGACTCCTGTCTTAGCGTGCCGACTGAATAGCCGCAGAGGACTGTTCAAAGTGATAGCGACCGGTTTTCAGGCTGCTTGGTCCTTTACGGGCAAACTTGAACATGAGGAACAGTTCAGCCACCAGGAACAGCGTGTACAGGCCACAGATCAGCACCATTGAGAAGATCAGGTCGCCTGCGGTCAGCGACGAGTTCGCGACAGCCGTTGGCAGCACCTCACCGATAGCCCACGGCTGGCGACCATATTCGGCGACAAACCAGCCGGATTCAACGGCAATCCACGGCAGCGGCAGACCATAAAACGCGGCGCGCAGCAGCCATTTTTTCTCACCAATGCGGTTGCGAATCACGCTCCAGAAGGAAGCGCCGATAATCAACAGCATCAGCACGCCGCACGCCACCATGATACGGAAGGCGAAGTACAGCGGCGCAACGGCAGGAATAGAGTCCTTGGTCGCCAGCGCGATCTGCTCTTCCGTCGCGTCAGAGACGTTGTCGGTATAGCGTTTTAGCAGCAGACCGTAGCCAAGATCCTTCTTCACGTCGTTAAACCGATCGCGAACGGCCTGGTCGGTTGAACCGGCACGCAATTGCTCCAGCAGCGCGTACGCTTTCATCCCGTTACGAATACGCTCTTCGTGCTGAACCATCAGGTCTTTCAGGCCGGTAACCTGTTTATCCACGGAGCGAGTCGCAATAATGCCCAACGCGAAAGGGATTTGAATCGCGAAGCGGTTCTCCTGCGCCTTCTGGTCAGGAATACCAAACAGGGTAAAGGCCGCCGGAGCAGGCTGAGTTTCCCATTCCGCTTCGATAGCCGCCAATTTGGTTTTCTGCACGTCGCCCATTTCGTAGCCGGATTCATCACCGAGAACAATAACGGAGAGAATCGCCGCCATACCGAAGCTGGCTGCGATAGCGAAGGAGCGCTTGGCGAAAGCAAAGTCGCGGCCTTTGAGCATATACCAGGAGCTGATGGCAAGAATGAACATCGCGCCGGTCACGTAGCCTGACGCCACGGTGTGAACGAACTTAACCTGAGCGACCGGGTTCAGAACCAGCTCGGAGAAGCTGACCATCTCCATACGCATGGTTTCAAAGTTGAAGTCCGACGCAATCGGGTTCTGCATCCAGCCGTTAGCGACAAGGATCCATAGAGCCGACAGGTTGGAGCCCAGCGCCACCAGCCAGGTAACGGCCATGTGCTGAACTTTGCCCAGACGATCCCAACCGAAGAAGAACAGACCTACAAAGGTAGATTCGAGGAAGAAGGCCATCAAACCTTCAATGGCCAGCGGCGCACCGAAGATATCGCCCACGTAGTGAGAGTAGTAAGACCAGTTAGTCCCGAACTGGAACTCCATGGTCAGACCGGTTGCCACACCCAGCGCAAAGTTGATACCAAACAACTTGCCCCAGAACTTGGTCATATCTTTATAAATCTGTTTGCCGGAAAGGACGTAGACCGTTTCCATGATGGCCAGCAGGAACGCCATACCTAGCGTCAGTGGCACAAACAGGAAGTGGTACATCGCGGTCAAGGCAAACTGTAAGCGCGACAGTTCGACTATATCTAACATCATGACTCCTTGCTCATCGCATGAAGACTCCGAGAGTGAACCCCGTTAGAAAGGGTCACACGCATGCCCCAATACAAATTTATTTGCTTCTTCTCACTACGCCCGTTTTCTCTTTCAAGAATGCGGAGGCACTGAAAAGTTACAAACATGTTAACAAAACACCCAAATTGATCCCGTGATTATATTACGCTGCAAAACCCTTACAATAAATAGGTTTTTATTGTGATAAATTTGCAGTTTTCGACAGCGATCAATTTTTAGCGAAAATACCAGATTTCGGTCAATTTGATCCGCGACAATTTAACTCCATTTCGCGGTCTTTTCCAAGTTTTAAACATTGATTTAAATCAATTTTCATTTTAAATGTTAATTATGTATATCGTGTACCTCACAGGTAAACACCAAGTTAACAATATGTTTTTCAAGAGTATCATCAGTTACTGAAAATGATAGTCCATTTATTTCGTCGCTGAGGGGAATTTAATGAGCTGAACGCTGATCGCGTAAATGTGGTTATCAGTCGATAATGCCGCGTAGCTCACAGATTTTTTTTATCAAGTTAACGCCATAAATTTTTTTCTTATTAGATTTATCATTGCATTTACTTAAAATTAACACAATTGCGTAACTATCTCATTATCAAGTAAACGCAGCGCCTCTTTTTTCTTTTGGTGATGTAAAGCGTCCTTCTCTTTCGCGGTATCATCTACATCGCGCTTTTACCCTCGCCACGTGACGCTTGCCGGCCCTCCCCCTTTTTTCAACAAAAATGAAATATAAATTGCACAAATCACCATTTTATATCTTTAATCTAACAAATTGCCCGCGCCACATATAAAAATCAGCACATAAATTCCGTTAGTACGCTCACAGAAAAATTTAAAGAAGTGTATTCATCGCTTATTAGCGAAGGCAAAATCAAGACGAAATATAAAATAAGACCTTGCTCACAAACATCGCATTATATTTATTACCAGGATTCAAACAGAAATAAATCCAGACAATGAATAAAAATATAACCACATGATACAAAAGAAGTTTTTCACGCAAAATCAAAAACGAGAGTTTTTTGAAAGATATTCTGAAAATAGATCAATTGCTTCCCCTCTGCGAACCACAGACACTCCAGCCCTATTAACAGGCGGCCATCATCAACGCTGCAAATATTAGAAAGTCGTTTTTATTTTTTACCATTAGCCTTACAGAGGATTACCCATGAAGAAATCAACACTTGTTATTGGCGTCATTGGTGCTGACTGCCATGCAGTAGGCAACAAAGTCCTGGACCGCGTTTTTACTGCCCATGATTTTCGCGTAATCAATCTGGGCGTGATGGTCAGTCAGGATGAATATATTGATGCCGCCATCGAAACCGGCGCGGATGCCATCGTCGTGTCGTCTATTTACGGCCACGGCGACATCGACTGCCTGGGGCTGCGCGAACGCTGCATCGAGCGCGGTATTGGCGACATCCTCCTTTACGTTGGCGGCAACCTGGTGGTTGGTAAACATGATTTTGCCGACGTCGAAGCCAAATTCAAAGAGATGGGTTTCAATCGCGTCTTTGCCCCAAGCCACGATCTGGAAGACGTCTGCCAGCTGATGGCGAACGACATCAACCAGCGCCACGGCGTTGAACAGCAGTGTCTGGAAGAGGCTATCTGATGCAAACCGTCTCTGTCGATATCGGCTCGACGTGGACCAAAGCGGCCCTCTTCGCACAGGAGGGGGATGAGCTGACGCTGGTAAACCACGTTCTGACCCCGACCACTACCCATCACCTGGCGGAAGGCTTTTTTGCCAGCCTGAACCAGGTGCTCAACGTTGCCGATGCGCGCCCGCTGCTGAACCGCGGTGACGTGACGCTGAAATACTCTTCATCGGCAAAAGGCGGCCTTGCCGTCGCGGCGATGGGGCTGGTGCCGTCTATTACCCTGGAATCAGCGAAAGTCACTGCCCACTCGGCGGGGGCCAAAATCGCCCAATACTACGCCTACAAGCTCAACCGTCACGATATCCAGGAACTGGAAGCCACGCCGCCGGATATCCTGCTGTTTACCGGCGGCACCGACGGCGGCGAGGAGAGCTACGGCCTGGCCAACGCCCACGCGCTGGCGGAGTCAAAGCTTGACTGCGCCATTATCTATGCCGGAAACCGCGATATTCAGGACGAGGTTCAGGCCATCCTCGGCCACAAAGATTTGACCACGGTAGACAATATTCTGCCCGACCTCGATCACCCGAACCCGTACGCTGCCCGCAAGGCGATTTGCGATGTCTTCTTATCCCGTATCGTCAAAGGCAAAGGGCTGGACGTTATCGTCGCTGAAACCGGCGAAGAACCGATGCCGACGCCGTGGACCGTCTACGAGCTGGTGAAAACCATCAGCCATTACGACAGCGCATGGAAAGAGTTCATGCTGATTGACATGGGCGGGGCCACCACCGACGTCTACTCCGCCTGCGCCAACACGCTCTCCCCGGATACCGTTCTGCACGGGGTGCCGGAACCGTTTGTGAAACGGACGGTGGAAGGCGATCTCGGCATGCGCGTTTCGGCGGTCGTGGTCGGTGAAAGTACCCGGGAGCTGGTGAACGCGGTGTTTGCCCACCAGCCGCAGCGTCAGGAGGCCTTTTACCGCTACCTGCGCCATCTGGTCGCGCAGCCGGATTATCTGCCGGTCAACGAGGAAGAAAAATATTTCGACACCGTGCTGGCCGGGCTGTGCGTTGGCTACGCCAGCGAACGCCACGCGGGCACCAAAAAACAGGTGTGCACCTGCGTGGGCAACGTCGATTTACAGATGGGCCGCGATCTGACCACGGTGCGCAAAGTCGTGGGTTCCGGCGGATGGCTCTCCCGCGCCAGCCGCTTCGACATCCAGAGCTGGCTGAAATACCGCGAACTGGATGACGACGGCCGACGCATTCTCTTACCGACCCGGTTTGACTATTACCGCGATGCAAAAGGCCTGCTTCCGCTGCTGGCAAACGTTGCCAGGCTCTACCCCGAGCTCGCCGCTCGCACCAGCATTCACTGTTTAACCCTATAAATGAAGGCAGCTACGAATGGAACTTCGAAATAAAAAATTAACCCATGACGAATTCATGACCGAGCGGCATCAGGTATTGCAGACCTGGCATACCGGCAAGGACGTTGAGCACTTCGAAGATGGCGTGAAGTACCAGCAAACCATTCCTGAGAAAAAACGCTTTTCTCACGCTCTGCTGAAGGCCGACCAGGAAGGTAAAACCCTGAGCCAGCCGCGCGCGGGCGTGGCGCTGATGGATGAACACATCGCGCTGCTCAAAACCCTGCAGGAAGAGTGCGATCTGCTGCCGAGCACCATCGATGCCTATACCCGCCTCAACCGCTACGAAGAAGCGGCGGTCGGGATCCAGAAATCCATCGAGGCGGGGACCTCCAAACTGAACGGCCTGCCGGTGGTTAACCACGGCGTCGCCGAATGCCGGCGGATGACCGAAGCGCTGGAAAAACCGGTCCAGGTACGCCACGGTACGCCGGACGCGCGCCTGCTGGCGGAAATCTCCATGGCCAGCGGCTTTACCAGCTACGAAGGCGGCGGTATCTCCTACAACATTCCCTACGCCAAGCGCGTCACTCTGGAGAAGTCGATTCGCGACTGGCAGTACTGCGACCGCCTGATGGGCCTGTATGAAGAGCACGGTATCCGTATTAACCGCGAACCGTTCGGCCCGCTGACCGGAACCCTGATCCCGCCGTTTATGTCCCACGCGGTGGCGATTATCGAAGGCCTGCTGGCGCTGGAACAGGGCGTCAAGTCGATCACCGTCGGCTACGGCCAGGTCGGCAGCCTGACCCAGGACATCGCAGCCATTCGATCTCTTCGCGAGCTCTCCCACGAGTACTTCGGCAATTACGGTTTCGACGATTATGAGCTGAGTACCGTCTTCCACCAGTGGATGGGCGGTTTTCCGGAAGATGAATCGAAAGCGTTCGCCATTATCTCCTGGGGCGCGGCGGTAGCCGGGATGTCCGGCGCCACTAAAGTAATCACCAAGAGCCCGCACGAAGCGTTCGGTATTCCCACCGCGGCAGCCAACGCGCAGGGGCTGAAGGCCTCCCGCCAGATGCTCAATATGGTCAGCGATCAGAAGTTCCCGCCATGCGCCGCCGTTGATCAAGAAGTGGAACTGATTAAAAGCGAAGTCCGCGCAGTACTGAAGAAAGTGTTCGAGCTGGGCAACGGCGATATCGCCCGCGGTACGGTGCTGGCCTTCGAGGCGGGCGTTCTGGACGTGCCTTTCGCTCCGGCTTCCTGCAACGCCGGCAAAATTCTGCCGGTTCGCGACAATTCCGGCGCTATCCGCGTGCTTGAAGCCGGCGCGGTACCGCTGCCGAAAGACATCCTCGCCCTGCACCAAGATTACGTCGCCGAACGCGCGCAATTTGAAGGACGCAAACCCTCATTCCAGATGGTTGTTGATGACATTAACGCGGTATCCCACAGTAAATTAATAGGAAGACCATAATGAAAATTAAACAGGCCCTTTTCACCGCTGGCTACTCTTCATTCTATTTTGACGATCAGCAGGCGATTAAAAACGGCGCGGGTCATGATGGATTCATTTATACCGGTGCTCCGGTAACGCCAGGCTTCACCTCGGTACGCCAGGCGGGTGAATGCGTGTCCGTCCAGCTGATTCTGGAAAACGGCGCGGTGGCGGTCGGCGACTGTGCCGCCGTACAGTACTCGGGCGCGGGCGGCCGCGACCCGCTGTTCCTCGCGGAAAATTTTATCCCGTTCCTCAACGATCATATTAAACCGCTGCTGGAAGGCCGCGATGTCGATACCTTCCTGCCGAACGCCCGCTTCTTCGACAAGCTGCGCATCGACGGCCATCTGCTGCATACCGCCGTCCGCTATGGTCTTTCCCAGGCGCTGCTCGATGCGACCGCGCTGGCCAGCGGTCGCCTGAAGGCGGAGGTGGTTTGCGACGAATGGCAGTTGCCCTGCATCCCGGAAGCGATTCCGTTATTTGGTCAGAGCGGCGACGATCGCTACATCGCCGTGGACAAAATGATCCTCAAGGGCGTTGACGTCCTGCCGCATGCGCTGATCAACAACGTCGAAGAGAAGCTGGGCCTGAAAGGCGAAAAGCTGCGTGAGTACGTGCGCTGGCTGTCCGATCGCATCCTGAGCCTGCGCGCCAGCCCCCGCTATCGCCCGACGCTGCATATCGACGTATACGGCACCATCGGCCTGATTTTCGATATGGACCCGGTTCGCTGCGCCGACTATATCGCCAGCCTGGAGAAAGAGGCGCAGGGTCTACCGCTGTATATAGAAGGCCCGGTGGATGCGGGTAACAAACCGGACCAGATCCGCATGCTGACCGCCATTACCAAAGAGCTGACCCGCCTCGGTTCCGGCGTAAAAATTGTCGCCGACGAGTGGTGCAACACCTACCAGGACATCATTGACTTTACCGATGCCGGCAGTTGCCACATGGTGCAGATCAAAACCCCGGATCTCGGCGGCATTCATAACATCGTGGACGCGGTGCTGTACTGCAACAAACACGCGATGGAAGCCTATCAGGGCGGTACCTGTAACGAAACCGAGATCAGCGCCCGCACCTGCGTTCACGTCGCGCTGGCCGCGCGTCCGATGCGCATGCTGATCAAGCCGGGTATGGGCTTCGACGAAGGTCTCAACATCGTGTTTAACGAAATGAACCGCACCATCGCGCTGTTGCAGGCTAAGGATTAAGAGATGGCTCGTACCTTTAAGATCTTATCGCCCACGGCTATCCTCGGCTATGGCTTCCCGGAAGAGAGCTTTCGTAAAGCCATGGAAGAGTCGCCGGATCTGATTGCCGTTGACGCCGGTTCATCCGATCCTGGCCCCCACTACCTGGGGGCGGGCAAACCCTTTACCGACCGGGCCGGGGTGAAACGCGATCTGCGCTATATGATCGTGGCCGGCGTGAAAAACAATATCCCGGTGGTGATCGGCACCGCCGGAGGATCCGGCGCCGCGCCGCATCTGGAGTGGTGTCGGCAGATAATCCATGAGATTGCGCAGGAAGAACATCTGTCATTCTCCCTGGCGTTGATTCCGTCTGATGTCGATAAAGCGATCGTTCATCAGGCGCTGGATAACGGCAAAATCACTGCCCTGGATTTTGTGCCGGAGCTGACTCATGAGGCCATTGAAGAGAGCACCTATATCGTCGCCCAGATGGGGATCGAACCCTTCCAGCGGGCGCTGAAGGCCGGCGCCCAGGTAGTGCTGGGCGGGCGGGCGTACGATCCGGCCTGCTTCGCGGCGCTGCCGATCATGCAGGGCTTTGATGAAGGTCTGGCCCTGCACTGCGGCAAAATTCTCGAGTGCGCGGCCATAGCCGCCACGCCGGGCTCCGGATCCGATTGCGCTATGGGGATTATCGACGACAACGGCTTTACGCTGAAAGCGTTCAATCCAAAGCGTAAGTTTACCGAAACGTCTGCGGCGGCGCATACGCTGTACGAGAAGTCCGATCCGTATTTCCTGCCCGGTCCGGGCGGCGTGCTGAACCTGAAAGGATGCACCTTCACAGCCGTCAACGAGGGCGAAGTGTACGTCAGCGGTTCTCGTCATGAAACGACGCCGTACGCGCTGAAGCTGGAAGGCGCACGCCAGGTCGGCTTCCGCTGCCTGACCATTGCCGGAACGCGCGATCCGATCATGATTGCCGGGATCGACACGATTCTCGAAGAGGTACAGGCCAGCGTTAAGCGCAACCTCTCGCTCGCTGACGACAGCATCCGCATGACCTTCCATCTGTATGGAAAAAACGGCGTGATGGGCAATCACGAGCCGATGAAAACCGCCGGGCATGAACTGGGCATTTTGCTCGATGTCGTTGCGCCGACCCAGGATATCGCCAACAGCGTCTGCTCGCTGGTGCGCTCTACCCTGCTGCACTACGGCTATGAAAACCGCATTGCGACCGCGGGCAACCTCGCCTTCCCGTTCTCGCCTTCCGATATTCAGAGCGGCCCGGTATACGAGTTCTCAATTTATCACCTGATTGAAGCCAGCGACGCGCTGCGCTTTGACTTCCATATCGAACAGGTGACGCCAGAAGGAGTTCAGGCATGAAACAATCCCTATGCTCACTGGCGCAGGTGATCCGTTCCAAAAACGCCGGACCGTACGAACTGGTTTTAGATATTTTATTTAAAACCCGGGAGGATTATCAGCGGGTAAAACGTTCTGAACTATTAACTCCGCAGCTCATTGCCGGTTTATATAACGTGAAGCCTGATTTTATTCATCGTATTGTCTGGTTCGATCCGGCCAACGCGGTAAAAATCGTCATGCCACGGACTATTATTTCCGGCAACGTCGGAGACAATGATGTTTATGGCGCTCAGCAGCATGCGCCGTTATTAAGTATTGAGTTCGACCTGTAATTTCTAAAATACAACAACATCCATTGGGGTACAGGATTTCGCTGTATCACTGTATTCCAGACAATTTATGCGGTTGGTCACCACAGGCGTACGTCTGCGCTGCTACCTGGCGCGGGCGTACGCCGCCCTACACCACTTCACCGACTAACCCTGTTCCGATGGAGTAAATATGAAAAAAATAAGTTTAACCAAAATGATCATATTAGGCCTGATACTCGGCATGATTGCCGGGGTGATCATTAATAATATGGCATCAGCAGATACAGCAAAATCCTATGCGCAGGATATCTCCATCTTTACCACTATATTTTTACGCATGGTAAAAATGATTATCGCCCCGCTGGTAATATCAACGCTGGTGGTCGGTATCGCCAAAATGGGCGATGCGAAAACGCTCGGGCGCATATTCTCTAAAACCTTTTTCCTGTTTATTTGCGCCTCGCTGCTGTCGATTGCGCTGGGTCTGGTGATCGTCAATCTGTTCCAGCCAGGCGCGGGCATCAACTTCGTCCCCCACGATGCCGGAGCCGTGGCCGCCGTTCAGTCCGAACCCTTCACCCTGAAAGTGTTTATCTCGCACGCGGTGCCAACCAGCATCGTTGATGCGATGGCGCGCAACGAAATTCTGCAAATCGTGGTGTTCTCCATTTTCCTCGGCTGCAGCCTGGCGGCGATCGGCGAAAAAGCCGAGCCCATCGTGAAGGTGCTTGATTCACTGGTGCACGTGATGCTGAAGCTAACGGGATACGTCATGCTGTTCGCGCCGTTGACCGTTTTCGCCGCCATCTCCGGGCTGATTGCCGAACGCGGTCTGGGCGTGATGGTCAGCGCCGGGATCTTTATGGGCGAGTTCTACCTGACGCTGGGCATGCTGTGGGCGATCCTGATTGGCCTGTCGACGGTGATTGTCGGCCCGTGCATCAGCCGTCTGACCAAAGCGATCTTCGAGCCCGCGCTGCTGGCTTTCACCACATCCAGCTCAGAAGCCGCCTTCCCAGGCACCCTCGATAAGCTGGAAAAATTTGGCGTCTCTTCCAAAATCGCCAGCTTCGTCCTGCCCATCGGTTACTCCTTTAACCTGGTGGGCTCCATGGCCTACTGCTCGTTCGCCACGGTGTTTATCGCCCAGGCCTGCAACGTCCACCTTAGCATGGGCGAGCAGATCACCATGCTGCTGATCCTGATGCTGACCTCGAAAGGAATGGCGGGCGTGCCGCGCGCGTCAATGGTGGTTATCGCCGCGACGCTGAACCAGTTCAACATTCCGGAAGCGGGCCTGATTTTGCTGATGGGAGTCGATCCGTTCCTCGATATGGGACGCTCCGCCACCAACGTGATGAGTAACGCCATGGGCGCCGCCATCGTTGGCCGCTGGGAAGGCGAGCATTACGGTGAAGGCTGCCGCGGCACCGCCCCGGTCAAAAAACCGGAGCAGGAGCGCCCTGCCAGCGAAACGTCCGAAGTGGCGATGTCCTGACAGCAACATGGCTATGAGCCCCAGGCCGGATACGTCCGGCCCGGTTCCCTCCAATCATCCCAACAGGACACACCATGAACGTAAAATTTCTCGGCGCCTGCATCTTAACCGCCAGCTTACTGTTTGGCGCCGCCGCGCAGGCGCAAAGCGAGCCGGACTACGCCGGCATTATCGAGCAGGCGCATCAGAAATATAAGAGCAACCACGATGGTAAAGTCGCCGACTATATCCCTGCTCTGGCGAGCTATAGCCCGAATAATTTCGCCATTACGCTCGCCACGGTCGAAGGCAAAATTTACCAGACCGGCGACGTGAAAAAAGCCTTTCCGATGGAATCCCTGAGCAAAGTCTTCACCCTGGCGCTGGCGATGGAACAGCGCGGGCCGCAGGAGGTGCTGGATAAACTTGGCGCCAATGCCACCGGCCTGCCCTTTAACTCCGGCTTAGCCGTGGAGCTCACGCAAGGCGCGCCGGAGAACCCGTTGGTTAACGCCGGCGCCATGAGTACCGTGAGCCTGATTGCGGCGAAAGACAAAACCGAACGCTGGAACAACATTCTCAACAACCTTAACGCCTGGGCCGATAGCTCGCTGCGCGTTAATGAGCCGGTATTTCAATCCGAAATGGAGACCAACCAGCATAACCAGGCGCTGGCGATGCTGATGAAGTCATACCACAGCTTTTATGGCGACCCTCAGGAAGCCGTCGAAATCTATACCCGCCAGTGTTCGGTGGATGTCACCGTCGAGCAGCTCGCCAAAATGGGGGCCGTACTCGCCAATAAGGGCAAATCGCCGTTCAACGGCAAGCAGTTGCTTAATGAACGCTACGTCCCGCAGGTGCTGGCGGAAATGGCGATTGCCGGACTGTACGACGGCAGCGGCAAATGGCTCTACACCGTCGGTATCCCGGCGAAATCGGGGGTCGCCGGCGGAATGGTCGCCGTCGTTCCCGGGCAATACGCTATCGCCGTCTACTCTCCTCCGCTGGATGCAGCTGGTAACAGCGTCCGCGCCCAGCAGACCATCGAGTATGTCGCGCATGCGACGCAGGCCAATCTCTTTATAGCGAAATAGTGAGAAGTAAAATGTCGAAACCCTTTGTCTGGCAGGAACTTTTTGTTCAGAGTAACGATAATACCGAATATGAATTACTAACAAATCAACATGTTAAAGTGACAGAGTTAGATGGGGAAGAGGTTATCAAGGTTGCGCCGGAAGCGTTAACATTGCTGGCTCAGCAGGCATTTTATGAGGCTTCATTTTTCCTGCGCGCCGGGCATTTAAAGCAGATCGCCAGCATCCTGCACGACCCGCAGGCCAGCAGCAACGATAAATACGTTGCGCTACAGCTGCTGCGCAACGCCGAAGTCTCAGCAAAAGGCGTGCTGCCAAACTGCCAGGATACCGGGACCGCCACCATCGTCGCGAGCAAAGGCCAGAACGTCTGGACCGGCGGCAACGACGCTGAGGCCCTGAGCCAGGGCATCTACACCACCTTTCAGGAAAACAATTTACGCTATTCGCAAAATGCCCCCCTTGATATGTACACTGAGGTCAACACGCAGACTAACCTGCCCGCGCAGATCGACATCAGCGCCGCGCCGGGGAGCGAATACCGCTTCCTTTTCGTCAATAAAGGCGGCGGTTCGGCGAACAAAGCCGCGCTATTTCAGGAAACAAAATCTATCCTGCAGCCGGAAAAACTCACCGCCTTTCTGACTGAAAAGATGAAAGCGCTGGGCACCGCCGCCTGTCCGCCGTACCACATCGCCTTCGTTGTGGGCGGTCTCTCGGCCGATCAGGCGTTGAAGGTTGCCAAACTGGCTTCGACAAAATATTACGACAACCTGCCGACCAGCGGAAACGAACTGGGGCAGGCGTTTCGCGATACGTCGCTGGAAGCGGCGCTGCTCAAAGCCAGCCGCGAGTTCGGCATTGGCGCGCAGTTTGGCGGCAAATACTTCGCCCATGATATTCGCGTGATTCGCCTGCCGCGGCACGGTGGCTCCTGCCCGATCGCAATGGCCCTTTCCTGCTCCGCCGACCGGAACATCAAAGCCAAAATCAACAAACACGGCATCTGGCTGGAGAAGCTGGAGCATAATCCGGGCAAGTTTATCCCTGATTCTCAGCGTATCGAAAACGGGGCTCAAAGCGTTCAGCTCGATCTGAACCGGCCGCTGCGCGAAATTCTCCGCGAGATGTCAACGCTGCCCGTGGGCACCCGACTGTCGCTGAGCGGTCCGATCGTCGTCGCCCGCGACATCGCCCATGCCAAACTCAAAGAGCGCCTCGATAACGGCGAACCGATGCCGGAGTACATGCGCAATCATATCGTTTACTACGCAGGCCCGGCGAAAACGCCGAATAATCTGGCCTGCGGCTCACTCGGCCCTACCACCGGCGGACGCATGGATGGGTACGTCGATGCTTTCCAGGCGGCAGGCGGTAGTCTCATCATGCTTTCCAAAGGCAACCGCAGCCAGCAGGTAACCGACGCCTGCCATAAACACGGCGGCTTTAATCTCGGCAGTATTGGCGGCGCGGCGGCCCTGCTGGCGCAGCAGTATGTGAAAAGTTTACGCTGCCTTGAGTATCCGGAGCTGGGGATGGAAGCGGTGTGGATGATGGAAGTCGATAACCTGCCGGCGTTTGTGCTGGTCGACGATAAAGGCAATAACTTCTTCAGCCAGTTCGAGCATCAGCATCGCTGCGCAACCTGCCCGGCGGGGCATTAAGGAGGGTTTATGCACGCGCGTGGAAATCCCGACCGCCACCGTCAGCGCCAGCAAAAGCTGAAAACGCAGGTTGATACCCGCGTGGCGGCGGCTACAGAGCAAAGAGGTATTCTGATCGTCTTTACCGGCAACGGTAAAGGCAAATCCACTGCCGCCTTTGGCACCGCAACGCGCGCCGTCGGGCATGGTAAAACCGTCGGCGTCGCGCAGTACATCAAAGGCCAGTGGGATAACGGTGAATACAACACTCTGCAACCGCTCGGCGTTGAGTTTCACATCATGGGTACCGGTTTTACCTGGGAAACGCAAAACCGGGAGGCGGATATTGAGGCGGCGTCGGCCGTATGGCATGAGAGCAAGCGGATGCTGGCCGACCCGGGCTACGATCTGGTGGTGCTGGATGAACTCACCTATATGCTGGCGTATCGCTATCTGGATACTCAGGAAGTGATTGCCGCTATTGTCAATCGTCCGCCCGGGCAGAACGTGATTGTCACCGGCCGCGGCTGCCACGCCCGATTGCTTGAGCTTGCCGATACGGTCAGTGAGCTGCGCCCGGTAAAGCATGCCTTTGACAAGGGCATTCAGGCGCAGGTAGGAATTGACTGGTAGTCTTACCCGGCTCGCGCTGCGCCGACCGGGCTACGGGTCCACTGCGTTCTGCGGGACGGTAGCCCGGACAGGCGCGCCAGCGCCGCCTCCGGGGAAAGTGCCCGGCCTGATACCTCGGCGCGACTTCTTCCCGGTATCGCTACGCTGACCGGGCTACGGACTCACAGCGTTCTGCGGGACGGTAGCCCGGACAGGCGCGCCAGCGCCGCCTCCGGGGAAAGTGCCCGGCCTGATACCTCGGCGCGGTTTCTTCCCGGTGGCGCTGCGCCGCCTCCGGGGAATGCGCCCGGCCTGGTACCTCGGCGCGGTTTCTTCCCGGTGGCGCTGCGCTGACCGGGCTACGGGTTCACAGCGTTCTGCGGGACGGTAGCCCGGACAGGCGCGCCAGCGCCGCCTCCGGGGAAGGTGCCCGGCCTGATACCTCGGCGCGGTTTCTTCCCGGTGGCGCTGCGCCGACCGGGCTACGGGTCCACTGCGTTCTGCGGGACAGTAGCCCGGACAGGCGCGCCAGCGCCGCCTCCGGGGAAAGTGCCCGGCCTGATACCTCGGCGCGGTTTCTTCCCGGTGGCGCTGCGCTGACCGGGCTACGGGTTCACTGCGTTCTGCGAAACGCCATCAGGCAGCCGACACCACCGATTTTTGCAGCAGCCACTCGCGGAATACCTGTAGATGCCGGGATTCCGCTTTATCCTCCTGCCACGTCATAATAAAGCGGTTTCCGGTACGAATCGGCACATCGCAGGGGATCACCATCTCGCCACTATCCAGGTCATGTTGAATAGCAAAACGCGGCAGCAGCGCAACGCCCAGGTTCGAACGCACCGCCGCAATCAGCATCGAGAGCAGGTCAAAACGCGGACCAATGTTGATCTGCGGGCTGGTGATATTCGACAGCGCAAACCACTCCTGCCAGCCGTGAATTCGCGTGCTTTGATGCAGCAGCGGAAACTCGCTCAGCAGCTCCTCCACCGCCAGCTTCTGCCCGGGTTCGGGCAGCAGCCCGCAGCCGCACACCGGCAGAATTTCCTCTTCGAACAGATACTCAACCTCCGCCCACGGCGAGCAAAAATCCTCGCGCATAATGGCGGCATCGTACTCGCGGCTAAGAAAATCGCCAATATTCGCCAGCGAATGAATATTAACGATAATGCCCGCATGTAATTTATTAAACTCGCGCAGATTGGGGATCAGCCAGTGGGTGCTAAAGGTAGGGTTGACGGCCAGCTCAAGAACCTGCACCGTCGGTTGCCATGTCATAATCGAATTGGTATCACGCTCCAGTTTGTTAAGCGTTTCCTTAACGATAGTCAAATAATGCTTGCCAGCCTCATTTAAAAAAATCCTTTTTTTAGCATGGTTAAATAATGACGTATGGAGGAAATCCTCCAGCGCCGTGACTTGTCGGAACACGGCGCTTTGTGTTAAAGCCAACTCTTCCGCAGCTCGCGTATAACTTTCGTGGCGAGCCACAACCTCAAAGGTCACCAGTAATTCAGTTTTGGGTATTTTTCCTCTCATAACGTCTTCCATTTACGCCGTGCAAAAATTGTTTAATAGATAAAAAAAGCGCGCAAGGACATCCGGTTAGCCCCGTGTGTTATATTTTATTTTACCCTCAGATGTCATTGATCTATTCCATGATTAACGCATACTATAATCGATCAAATAATAACCAATGATACCCAGGCGCTACAATAAACACAATTTAAACAATGTGATTGCCATGCAAATAACGGCAAGAAGTTGTCAATATTTTTTCATATTAACTTGTTTATTTGCGAAGTCAGTCGATGGGCGGTGAAATTTAATTATACGCTGATGAACATAAATGGAAAATTTTCCGCGATCGGTCACACATAATGGACGCTCCAGGAAAAATCTGTATTAAGGTTAAACGGCGGCTAATCGGCCTGCGGAGAAGCCGCCGAGAGACGCCGATCGCGGAACAGTTGCGGGCTGGTGCGGTGAGCCGCGCGAAACACCCGGCAAAAATAGCTGGTTTGCGCGAACTGAAGCTTACGCGCTACGCTATCTATCGAATACCTCGGATCGGCGAGCAGTTCCCCGGCCCGCTGCATTTTTCGCTGATTAACCCAAACTTTAAAATTCACTCCCTGGCGTTTTTTAAAAAACCGGCTAAAATAATTCGCACTCAGACAAACGTGGGAGGCAACAGACTCCAGAGACAACTCGCCATATAAATTCTCATCAATATAGCGTAGCGCCGATATTAATTTTATTTCATGCGGAGATTTTTGCGAATAATAAAACCCCCTTTTCTCCAGCGATGTTTTCGAGCCCTCTTCTTTTTCCTCTGCAACCGCAGAAATATTATTAATGATAAAATTAAGTAATCTTATTGCCGCCGCCCGATGATGATTATCGGTCGATTTATGATGGTCGCATATAATATAGCCGAATAACTTATCGCCCTGAATCAGCGGTAAGACCAGGAAATTGACGCTACCATAGCAATCAGGCAATCGATTGTCTTTCACATCAATCACCGTTGCCACCAGCCCTGTTGCCCGAGAAAAAACCTCTGCCAGCGCCCTGAAATAATCCAATACTGCATCTTTGCTCTTTTGCGCCACGTTATTCTCCACAACTTTTGCAAACGCTTAATATGCAAAATAGTGCGGATAAAAAGGATGATGCCGGACGCAAAAAATAATCTCATTTGCGCAGGTGAAAATGATTAAATTGCATGAACGTGCGGCCGGAAGCCGAGTGATACCGGATAGCTCATCGCCAGGCAAAAAAAAAGGCCATCATCAGATGGCCAACCATGTCGAAATTGGACCAGCCCTTAACCATGCAGAAAGTCAGGGCTGTTTTTTTACTTATTACTTAATCACGGTTTTCAGCGCTTCGCCGATATCGGCCAGGCTGCGAACGGTTTTCACGCCTGCTGCTTCCAGCGCCGCGAATTTCTCGTCCGCAGTGCCTTTGCCGCCCGCGATGATGGCGCCCGCGTGACCCATACGTTTGCCTTTCGGCGCGGTCACGCCGGCAATGTAGCCGACAACCGGTTTGGTCACGTGATCTTTGATGTAAGCAGCCGCTTCTTCTTCCGCGCTACCGCCGATCTCGCCGATCATGACGATCGCTTCGGTCTGCGGGTCTTCCTGGAACAGCTTCAGGATATCGATGAAGTTAGATCCCGGGATCGGGTCGCCGCCGATGCCCACGCAGGTGGACTGGCCGAAGCCGTAGTCGGTGGTCTGCTTAACCGCTTCATAGGTCAGGGTACCGGAGCGGGAAACGATGCCCACTTTGCCCGGCTGGTGAATGTGGCCCGGCATGATGCCGATTTTGCATTCGCCTGGGGTGATCACACCCGGGCAGTTCGGCCCGATCATGCGCACGCCCGCTTCGTCCAGCTTCACCTTCACGGTCAGCATATCCAGCGTCGGGATACCTTCGGTGATGGTGATAATCAGTTTAATGCCCGCATCGATAGCTTCCAGGATGGAGTCTTTGCAGAACGGCGCCGGAACGTAGATAACGGATGCGGTTGCACCGGTCGCTTCTACTGCTTCGCGCACGGTATTGAACACCGGCAGGCCCAGATGGGTGGTGCCGCCTTTGCCCGGCGTTACGCCGCCAACCATTTGCGTACCGTAAGCAATGGCTTGTTCAGAGTGGAATGTACCCTGGCTACCGGTGAAGCCCTGGCAGATAACCTTGGTATCTTTATTAATTAAAACGGACATTATTTCCCCTCCACTGCGGCAACAACCTGCTGAGCTGCATCCGTCAGACTTTTCGCTGCAATAATATTCAGGCCGCTGTCAGCCAGTTTCTTCGCGCCCAGTTCGGCGTTGTTACCTTCCAGACGAACCACTACCGGGACGTTAACGCCCACTTCGGCTACCGCGCCGATGATGCCGTCGGCAATCAGGTCGCAGCGTACGATACCGCCGAAGATGTTAACCAGAACCGCTTTAACGTTGTCATCAGAGAGGATAATTTTGAACGCTTCGGTGACGCGCTCTTTGGTTGCGCCGCCGCCAACGTCAAGGAAGTTAGCCGGTTCGCCGCCGTGCAGCTTAACGATGTCCATGGTACCCATCGCCAGGCCCGCGCCGTTCACCATGCAACCGATGTTGCCGTCCAGCGCGACGTAGTTCAGTTCCCACTGCGCCGCCTGAGCTTCACGCGGATCTTCCTGAGACTGGTCGCGCATTTCGCGCAGATCCGGCTGGCGGAACAGCGCGTTGCCGTCAGCGCCCAGTTTACCGTCGAGGCAGATCAGGTCGCCCTGCCTGGTGATCACCAGCGGGTTGATTTCGATCAGCGCCAGGTCGCGCTCAAGGAAAATGGTCGCCAGACCCATAAAGATTTTGGTGAACTGCTGAACCTGTTTTCCTTCCAGACCCAGTTTGAACGCCAGCTCACGGCCCTGGTAAGGCATCGGACCCGCCAGCGGATCGATGGCGATTTTGTGGATCAGGTGCGGGGTCTCTTCCGCCACTTTTTCGATTTCCACGCCGCCTTCGGTAGAGGCCATGAAGACCACACGACGGGAGCTACGGTCAACGACCGCGCCGAGGTACAGCTCTTTATCGATATCGGTCGCCGCTTCCACCAGGATCTGGTTAACCGGCTGGCCGTTTGCATCTGTCTGGTAGGTCACCAGGCGTTTGCCCAGCCAGTGTTCAGCAAATGCGCGAATGTCTTCTTTGCTCTTAACTACTTTCACACCGCCCGCTTTGCCGCGGCCACCAGCGTGAACCTGACATTTCACTACCCACGGACCCGCGCCGATTTTTGAAGCGGCTTCTTCTGCTTCACGCGGAGTAGTACAGGCATAACCCACCGGCGCCGGTAAGCCATAGCGGGCAAAGAGTTGTTTTGCCTGATATTCATGTAAGTTCATGTGTTCAGTCCATCCTTCAGGGAATAATTATAAACCTGTAGGCCTGATAACGGCGCTAGCGCATGTTAGCCGGCCTACGGTAGGTAATACTCTTGCTGACTACACGTCCAGCAGCAGACGAGTCGGGTCTTCCAGCAGCTCTTTAATCGCAACCAGGTAGCCTACCGATTCACGTCCGTCTATCAGACGATGGTCGTAGGAGAGCGCCAGGTACATCATCGGCAGAATTTCGACCTTACCATTCACTGCCATCGGACGATCTTTAATGGCATGCATACCCAGAATCGCGCTCTGCGGCGGGTTGATGATCGGCGTGGACATCAGAGAACCGAATACGCCGCCGTTGGTAATGGTGAAGTTACCGCCGGTCAGGTCGTCTACGGTGAGCTTGCCGTCGCGGCCTTTTACTGCCAGCTCTTTAATTTTCTTCTCGATATCCGCCATGCCCAGCAGGTCGACATCGCGCAGAACCGGGGTAACCAGGCCGCGCGGCGTGGAGACCGCCATGCTGACGTCGAAATAGTTGTGGTATACCACGTCATCGCCATCGATAGAGGCGTTCACTTCCGGATAGCGTTTCAGCGCTTCAACCACCGCCTTCACGTAGAAGGACATGAAGCCCAGACGGATACCGTGACGTTTTTCAAACGCGTCACCATACTGCTTACGCAGATCCATAATCGGCTTCATGTTGACTTCGTTGAAGGTGGTCAGCATGGCGGTAGAGTTTTTCGCTTCCAGCAGACGCTCGGCAACGCGTTTGCGCAGACGAGTCATCGGCACGCGTTTTTCAGAGCGGTGGCCCAGCTGCGGAGCCGGAGCAGCTGCAGCGGGCGCAGCCGCCGGGGCTGGAGCTTTAGCCGGAGCGTTCGCCAGATGTTTCTCTACGTCTTCGCGGGTCAGGCGGCCGCCAACGCCGGTGCCTTTAATGGCCGCCGCGTCGAGGCTATGTTCCGCGAGCAGACGGCGAATCGCCGGGCTCAGCGCATCGTTGTTTTGTTCTTCCAGAGAAGCCTGCTGGCGCTGGGCCGGCGTCGACTCTTTGGCATCGGCTTTCGCGCCGGACTCTTTGCCCGCGCTGTTGCCTTCACGCAGGCGGCCGAGGATCTGACGAGACAGAACGGTGGCGCCTTCGTCTTCAATCACTGCGTCCAGAATGCCATCCGCTGAAGCCGGTACTTCCAGTACCACTTTGTCAGTTTCGATTTCTACCAGCACTTCGTCACGAACAACCGCATCGCCCGGTTTTTTATGCCAGGTGGCAACCGTTGCGTCAGCTACGGACTCAGGCAGGTCGGGAACCAGAATATCTACGCTACTCATTATGTATCCTTTAATTAATCGACGTTCAGCGCGTCATTGACCAGATCTTGTTGCTGTTTCTGGTGAACGGACAGGTATCCTACCGCCGGAGAGGCGGAGGCCGGGCGGCCTGCATAACGCAGAGAGGCCCCAAACGGAATCACTTCACGGAAGTGATGCTGGCTGCAGTACCACGCGCCCTGGTTGAGCGGTTCTTCCTGGCACCAGACAAAATCATGCACGTGCGCATAGGGTTTCAGCGCTTCCTGTACCGCCTGGTGCGGGAACGGGTAGAGCTGCTCTATGCGAACGATAGCGACATCTTTTTGCTCTTTCTTGCGGCGCTGTTCCAGCAGGTCGTAGTAAACCTTACCAGAGCACAGCACAACACGCTTCACGGCTTTCGGGTCGAGATCGTCGATTTCACCGATTGCCGGCTGGAAGGTGCCGTTCGCCAGTTCGTCCATGCTCGACACCGCCAGCGGGTGACGCAGCAGCGATTTCGGCGACATCACGATCAGCGGGCGACGCATACCGCGCAGCGCCTGACGACGCAGCATATGGTAAACCTGCGCCGGCGTGGACGGTACGCAAACCTGCATGTTCTGCTCGGCGCAGAGCTGCAGATAGCGTTCCAGACGCGCGGAGGAGTGCTCCGGTCCCTGGCCTTCGTAGCCGTGCGGCAGCAGCATCACCAGACCGCACATACGGCCCCACTTCTGCTCGCCGGAGCTGATGAACTGGTCGATAACCACCTGCGCACCGTTAGCGAAGTCGCCGAACTGCGCTTCCCAGATGGTCAGGGTGCGCGGCTCCGCGGTAGCGTAGCCATATTCAAACGCCAGTACCGCTTCTTCCGACAGTACGGAGTCCCAGACTTTGAAATGGCCCTGGCCGTTGTGGACGTGCTGCAGCGGCGTATAGGTTGAACCATTTTTCTGGTTGTGGATCACCGCGTGGCGGTGGAAGAAGGTCCCGCGCCCGGAGTCTTCGCCGGACAGACGCACCGAAATGCCTTCATCGACCAGCGTAGCGTAGGCGAGGTTTTCCGCGCCGCCCCAGTCGAACAGCTTCTCACCGGCGGCCATTGCCTGACGGTCGCCGTAGATTTTCGCGACGCGCGACTGCATCTCAACGGCTTCCGGCACCGTACTGATGCGTTTCGCCAGCTCCTGCAGACGCTTAGGTTCAACTTTATCCGGGTAGCTCTCATCCCACTCGTGGTTGAGGTACGGGGACCAGGTAAAGGAGTGCATGTTCATCGGACGCCACTCCTGCACCACGCATTCGCCGGCATCCAGCGCGTCGCGGTAGAGGTTCACCTGCTCGGTAGCGTCTTCCAGCGTCGCGACCTTATCGGCTTCCAGCTTGTCAGCGTAGATTTTGCGCGGGGTCGGATGCTTTTTGATTTTCTGGTACATCAGCGGCTGGGTCGCGCTCGGCTCGTCGGCTTCGTTGTGGCCATGACGGCGGTAGCACACCAGGTCGATGAAGACATCGCGTTTGAAGGTATTACGGAAATCCAGCGCCAGGCGGGTGACGAAAGCCACGGCTTCCGGGTCATCGGCATTAACGTGGAAAATCGGCGACTGAACCATCTTACCGATGTCGGTGCAGTACGGGGTAGAACGCGCATCCAGCGGGTTGGAGGTGGTGAAGCCAACCTGGTTGTTGATAACGATGCGTACGGTACCGCCCACTTCGTAACCGCGCGCTTTGGACATGTTCAGGGTTTCCTGAACCACGCCCTGGCCGGTAACCGCAGCGTCGCCGTGAATAGTGATCGGCAGAACTTTGTTGCTGCTCGGTTCGTCGAGACGATCGAGACGCGCGCGTACGGAGCCGATAACCACCGGGCTGACGATTTCCAGGTGCGACGGGTTAAACGCCAGCGCCAGGTGCACCAGACCGCCTTCGGTTTCCATATCGGACGAGAAGCCCATGTGGTACTTCACGTCACCGGTACCAAGGTGCTCTTTATGTTTACCGGCGAATTCGTCGAACAAGTCCTGCGGTTTTTTACCCAGCACGTTGACCAGTACGTTCAGACGACCGCGGTGCGCCATGCCCAGCACCACTTCGCGGGTGCCGCTCTTACCCGCGTGGCGGATAATCTCTTTGAGCATCGGGATCAGCGCATCGCCGCCTTCCAGCGAGAAGCGTTTAGCGCCCGGGAATTTTGCGCCGAGGTAGCGCTCCAGGCCTTCCGCCGCGGTCAGCTCGCTGAGGAAGCGCTTTTTCTCTTCGGCGCTAAAGCTCGCTTTGCCCGCTACCGACTCAATACGCTGCTGGATCCAGCGTTTTTCTTCGGTAGAGGTAATGTGCATATATTCCGCGCCGATGGAGCCACAATAGGTCTGCTTCAGGGCGGAGATCAGATCGCCCAGCTTCATCGTGTCTTTACCGATGGCAAAAGAGCCTACGTTATAGATCTCCTGGAAATCGGCCTCGGTCAGATCGTGGTAAGCCGGATCGAGATCCGCCACTCTCTCTTGCTGCCACAGGCCCAGCGGATCGAGATTCGCATGCTGGTGACCACGGAAGCGGTATGCGTTGATGAGCTGCAGGACTTTAACCTGCTTCACATTGGTGTCAGGGTCGGAAATCGAAGAAGTGTAACGCGAGGCATCCTTCGCCAGGCGGCGGAAATAATCACGCGTTTTGGAATGAAATTGATCCGGTTTGACTCCGGTGCCAGGTAACTGCTGGAACATAGAACGCCAGTTGGCGTCAACAGAGTCAGGATCGGTTAAGAAGTCTTCATAGAGCTGTTCTATCCAGCTCTGGTTCGAACCAGAGAGGTAAGAAGAGTCCAGCCAGGCTTTCATTGCGCCGTTCTGCATCGTGATCCCTTAAGCATTTATATGCTTATTTCGCCGTAGAAACTACCACGCACAGAAGTTGTACGTGCCGGGGTTCACTTTTTGCGGAGGAGTTGTGGTTTCGTCCGCTAAGGAACCTTTAAAAACTGTCTAATAATCTTCTTTGTTCAGGCTGCGACTGTGTTGCGACCCTCACTCACTCCGGTCACATCGTTCACTATGCTCCCGGAGATTCGTTCTGCTCGCGCCTTGTCTCGCGCTGAACATCTCGATTATTACTATTAATGTGGCAGTTTTTAGAGGTTTCCTGCTATATCCCCCGGCGGCGCGAACGCTTGCCGGGGCAACTGCTTCGGGTAGCCCGGATAAGCGATAGCGCCATCCGGGACAGACCGGGTTGCTTACGCACTGCGCTGCAGCAGCATCGACTTAATATGGCCGATGGCGCGCGTCGGGTTCAGCCCCTTAGGACACACACTGACGCAGTTCATAATGCTATGACAGCGGAATACGCTGAAAGCATCGCTCAGCCCTTCGAGGCGCTCGCTGGTTTCGGTATCGCGGCTGTCGATCAGGAAGCGATACGCGGCCAGCAGGCCAGCCGGGCCGATAAACTTGTCCGGGTTCCACCAGAACGACGGGCAAGAGGTTGAACAACATGCGCAGAGAATACACTCGTACAGACCATCGAGTTTCTCACGCTGCTCTGGCGACTGCAGATGCTCGCGAGCAGGAGGATTTTGCCCATTATTCAACAAGTAAGGCTTAATCTTCTCATATTGTGCATAGAATTGCCCCATGTCTACCACCAAATCACGGATAACCGGTAATCCTGGCAGCGGACGGATAACAATTTTCTTGCCCGGCTGATTCAGCGCCGAGATCGGCGTGATGCACGCCAGACCATTTTTCCCGTTCATGTTCAGACCGTCGGAGCCACATACCCCTTCACGGCAGGAGCGGCGGAACGACAGCGACGGATCTTTCTCTTTCAGCTGGATTAACGCATCCAGCAGCATCATGTCACGACCTTCTTCCGCTTCGAGGGTGTAGTCCTGCATGCGCGGAGCATCGTCTACGTCCGGGTTATAACGATAAACTGAAAACTCGAGTTTCATATTCCTGTCTCCGCATTAATAAGTACGAATCTTCGGCGGGAATGCCGGACGCAGCTTCGGTTCCATATTGACGCTACGACGCGTCATGGATTCCGACTCTGGCAGATACAGGGAATGGCACAGCCAGTTTTCATCATCACGATCCGGGAAGTCGAAGCGGCTATGTGCACCGCGGCTTTCGGTACGGTAGTTCGCAGACATTGCGGTGGCGTAAGCGGTTTCCATCAGGTTATCCAGCTCCAGACACTCAACGCGCTGAGTGTTGAACTCGCTGGAAGTATCATCCAGGCGGGCGTTTTTCAGACGCTCGCGGATCGCTTTCAGCTGCTCAAGGCCCTTCGCCATTGCGTCCCCTTCGCGGAATACCGAGAAGTTATGCTGCATACACTCTTGCAGCGCTTTGCGGATTTCGACCGGGTCTTCACCATTGCGGTTGCCGTTCCAGCGGTTCAGACGTTCCAGCGAAGCATCGATCTCGTCATCCGTCGCATCGCGCAGTACGCCCTGTTCGGCGATAGACTCCTGCAGATGCAGGCCCACCGCGCGGCCAAAGACCACCAGGTCAAGCAGCGAGTTGCCGCCCAGACGGTTCGCGCCGTGTACCGATACGCAGGCGATTTCGCCTACCGCGAACAGCCCCGGAATCACCACGTCTTCGCCCTGCTCGTTAACGGTCAGCGCCTGGCCGCTCACTTTGGTCGGAATACCGCCCATCATATAGTGGCAGGTTGGGATAACCGGAATCGGCTCTTTCACCGGGTCGACGTGAGCAAAGGTACGAGAGAGTTCCAGAATACCCGGCAGACGGGATTCGAGAACCTCTTTACCGAGATGGTCAAGCTTCAGCTTGGCGTGCGGGCCCCAAGGACCGTCACAGCCGCGACCTTCACGGATTTCGATCATGATGGAACGCGCCACCACGTCACGACCCGCCAGGTCTTTCGCGTTCGGCGCATAACGCTCCATAAAGCGCTCGCCGTGTTTATTCAGCAGATAGCCGCCTTCACCGCGGCAGCCTTCGGTCACCAGAACGCCCGCACCGGCGATACCGGTCGGGTGGAACTGCCACATTTCCATATCCTGCACCGGAACGCCGGCGCGGATCGCCATACCCACGCCGTCGCCGGTATTGATATGAGCGTTGGTGGTGGACTGGTAAATACGGCCTGCGCCGCCGGTCGCCAGCACGGTGGCGCGAGCTTTAAAGTAAACCACTTCACCCGTTTCGATGCACAGGGCGGTACAGCCGACCACCGCGCCATCGGCGTTTTTCACCAGATCCAGCGCGTACCACTCGGAGAAAATAGTGGTGTGGTTTTTCAGGTTCTGCTGATAGAGGGTGTGCAGCAGGGCGTGACCGGTACGGTCAGCCGCCGCAGCGGTACGTGCCGCCTGCTCGCCGCCGAAGTTTTTCGACTGGCCGCCGAACGGACGCTGATAAATAGTGCCATTTTCGAGACGCGAGAACGGCAGACCCATATGGTCCAGCTCCAGAATCGCTTCCGGGCCGGTTTTACACATATATTCGATGGCGTCCTGATCGCCAATGTAGTCCGACCCCTTGACGGTGTCGTACATATGCCATTCCCAGTTATCTTCATGGGTATTACCGAGCGCGACGGTGATGCCGCCCTGCGCGGAAACGGTATGGGAACGGGTCGGGAAGACTTTGGAGAGCAGCGCACAGGTCTGGCCGCTTTGGGAAATCTGCAGCGCCGCGCGCATACCTGCGCCGCCGGCACCGATCACAACTGCATCAAATTCTCTGACTGGCAATTTCATTACACACCCCACACCACAACAAATCCATAAAGAACGTAAGCCACCAGCGCAACAACGATCAGCAGTTGCAGAATTAAGCGCACGGCCAGTGGTTTAACGTAGTCCGTTAACACCTGCCACATCCCAATCCAGGCGTGGATCAGAATGGAAACGAGAGCCAGCAGGGTGAAGACTTTAGTGAACGCGGAGGAGAAAAAGCCCGTCCAGACTTCCCATGAAATTTCACCGGTGGTGGCAAAAAAGCCCACCATATAGATGATGTAGAGGGTCAGAACGATAGCGGTAGCACGGACCAGAATAAAGTCATGTACGCCGTTGCGTCCTAGTGCTGAGGCGTTGCTTACCATACGAGGACTCCTGCGAGAAGTGAAAGCACGACAGTAATAACAAAAGAAATTTTGGCGGAGCGTGTCCCTACTTCGAGGGTTTCTTCAAGGTAGCCAAAATCCATCAGCAGGTGGCGAATACCGACCACCGCGTGATACGCCAGCGCGGTCAGGATGCCCCACATGATGAACTTCACAAAGAAGCTATCCATAATGGATGCCGCAGTGAGAAAACCTTCGGGAGAGGAAAGGCTGGTGCCCAGCAGCCAAAGCAGAATCCCGACCGCCACGAAGGTGATCACTCCGGATACGCGATGGAGAATGGACGCTATCGCCGTGATTGGGAACCGGATCGTTTGCAGATCCAGATTGACAGGTCTTTGTTTTTTCACATTTCTTACCATGAATAACGCCCACATGCTGTTCTTATTGTTTCCTTCCTCCGGTCTGCTTGCGGGTCAGACAGCGTCCTTATCTATAACTAAAAGTCATGTTAAAACGCCTTTTCAGGAGTTAAAGCGTGACAAAATAACGCTGGGTGGCTCGGGATTGCAGGGTGTTCCGGAGACCTGGCGGCAGTATAGGCCGTTCACAAAATCATTACAATTAACCTACATATAGTTTGTCGGGTTTTCTCCCGAACAGTGATCAATGTCACGATAACAACATATTTTTAATTTTTAATCATCTGATTTGACAAATATTAAACATTATTGTTACAACCATTACCAGATAAATGCAATAATACGCAAAAGTTATGGGGTCACTCTTTTACCTGAGAATAAGTTATGCAACAGTGAGAGAGTATTGACCGATGTAATCAGGACAGTTATTAGTGGTATATAGTTTTAAAATATTCGGGCTGCTAAAACGCTGATTTGCTGTTGTTTCATCGTAGGCTGAAGTCGTACCATCAAGCGCCCTTGCTCTGTACCCTGCCCCTTTCGCGACGCAGAGCGATGTGCAACATAACAAACTGGTAACGTCATCTGCTACGGGCCGAATGCAAATCCACCACCCGGCAGTCTTAAGCAATAAAGGCGCTAAGGAGACCATAAATGTCTGATGCTAAAGCAAAAATCACCCTGGGTGGTGATACTGCTATCGAACTGGATGTGCTAAAGGGCACTCTCGGTCAGGATGTTATTGATATTCGTAGTCTTGGTTCAAAAGGCGTATTTACTTTTGACCCTGGTTTCACCTCAACCGCATCCTGCGAATCTAAAATCACCTTTATAGACGGTGATGAAGGTATCCTGCTGCACCGCGGTTTTCCGATCGATCAGTTAGCAACCGACTCCAACTATCTGGAAGTATGCTACATCCTGCTGAACGGTGAGAAGCCGACCCAGGCCCAGTACGACGAATTCAAAACTATCGTTACTCGCCACACTATGATTCACGAACAGATTACCCGTCTGTTCCACGCGTTCCGCCGCGATTCACATCCGATGGCCGTTATGTGCGGTATCACCGGTGCGCTGGCCGCCTTCTATCACGATTCGCTGGATGTGAATAACCCACGCCACCGCGATATCGCCGCATTCCGCCTGCTCTCCAAGATGCCGACTATGGCGGCAATGTGTTACAAATATTCTATCGGCCAGCCTTTCGTTTATCCGCGCAACGACCTCTCCTACGCGGGTAACTTCCTGAATATGATGTTCTCCACGCCGTGTGAAAAATATGAAGTGAACCCGATTCTGGAACGCGCCATGGACCGTATCCTGATCCTGCACGCCGACCATGAACAAAACGCTTCGACTTCCACCGTGCGTACCGCCGGCTCTTCCGGCGCCAACCCGTTTGCCTGCATCGCTGCGGGTATTGCCTCCCTGTGGGGACCGGCGCACGGCGGCGCCAACGAAGCGGCGCTGAAGATGCTCGAAGAGATCAGCTCCGTTGAGCACATTCCGGAATTCGTCCGTCGCGCGAAAGACAAAAACGACTCTTTCCGCCTGATGGGCTTTGGCCACCGGGTGTACAAAAACTACGACCCGCGCGCCACCGTTATGCGTGAAACCTGCCATGAAGTGCTGAAAGAGCTGGGCACCAAAGACGATCTGCTGGAAGTGGCCATGGAGCTTGAGCACATCGCGCTCAACGACCCGTACTTCATCGAGAAGAAACTTTACCCGAACGTCGATTTCTACTCCGGTATCATCCTCAAAGCGATGGGCATCCCATCCTCCATGTTTACCGTTATCTTTGCGATGGCGCGTACCGTGGGCTGGATTGCGCACTGGAACGAAATGCACAGCGACGGCATGAAAATCGCCCGTCCACGTCAGCTGTATACCGGCTATGAAAAGCGCGATTTCAAAAACGATATCGCCCGCTAAGTCGGCTATCGCTACGACAAAAAACGCGCCTTCTGGCGCGTTTTTTTATTGCTGGCATCCCGGGCACCAGTAAAACGGCCGCGACGACAGCATGGTCCTCTCGATAATCCCGCCGCAGCGCTCGCAGGCCTCCCCTTCGCGATGAAAAACCTTAAAGCGAAACAGCGCGCCGTGGTGCTTATTCTCATCGGCCAGACCGCGGGTGTTGTAGGACAATCGCGGGATCTCCAGCAGCGCATGCGCCAGCGCATCGAGCTGTTTTTCATCCAGTTCTGAGGCTTTATGCCGCCCGGTCAGCCCCACCTGCCAGAGGATCTCCACGCGCAGATAGTTGCCTAATCCGGCAAGAAACGCCTGATCCAGCAGCAGACCGGAGAACTGGCGGTTGCGAAATTTCGCCGACAGCAGCCGCGCTTTAACCTGTTCAACGCTAAGGCGCATATCGAGCACATCCGGCCCGACCCGCAGCAAAAATGGATGGCGGGCGAGCTGCTCGGGCGTCAGCATTTCAATATCGGAGGCGCTGTAGAGCAAAATCGCCCTGCGCGCGGTCTGCAGCCGGACGCGCAGAACGCGCGTCGTTTCAGGCTGCTCTCCCGCGTCCACCACTCGCCAGACGCCGTACAGCTGATTGTGACTATACAGCGTTAGCCCGCCGGAGAAGTGGGTCAGCAGCGCCTTGCCGCGAGTTTCAATGTGCGTCACTCGCTGGCCGACCAGCTGAGATTGGTATTGTTGTAACTGCGGGAAGGCGAACCACGCCCCGGTCAGGGGTTCGCCTTTAATCGCCGCTTCCAGGCTATCCGCCGCGCGGCGAATTTCCGGACCTTCCGGCATAATCTTATCCTTGTGTTAATGCGTTGCGCCGCCGCCGACTTTCACGTCCCCGTCCTGCTGCAGGGCAACGGCGATAGCCGTTTCCAGCGCCGCACGCACCGTGTCTACCGCCATACTCGCTTCGCCGGGGTGAGCCGCGGCCTGCTCCGGCAAATACGGTATATGGATAAACCCGCCCTTCGCGCCGCTGCGATGACGCAGGCTATGCAGCAGGCCATACATCACGTGATTACAGACAAACGTCCCCGCCGTCTGCGACACCGACGCCGGAATGCCTTTGCTCCGCAGGGCGGTCACGATCGCTTTGATCGGCAGCGTGCTGAAGTACGCCGCCGGGCCTCCGGCTACGATCGGCACGTCGATCGGCTGCAGGCCTTTATTGTCCGGGATCCGCGCATCATCGACGTTGATCGCCACCCGTTCAACGGTGATGTCGACGCGACCGCCCGCCTGGCCAATCGCCAGCGTTAAGACAGGTTTCAGCTCATCCAGCGCGGCGTTCAGCGCCGTAAGGGCGTCGCCAAAGACGCACGGCAGCTGCCGCGCCACCACCGGCTGCCCGGCGATGATAGCGCCGTCCAGCCGCTTTACCACTTCCCACGAAGGGTTAACCGCTTCGCCGCCAAACGGTTCAAAACCGGTAATCAGTACGCCAGCCATGATCCCTCCTTACAGGAACATCAGGAAATAGAGCAAAAATACGTTCACGATAAGCAGCATAACGCCGGTCGGCACCTGGGCTTTGATCACCGCGTTTTTATCCGGCAACTCCAGCAGCGCGGCCGGGACGATATTGAAGTTCGCCGCCATTGGGGTCATCAGGGTCCCGCAGTAGCCGGAGAACATGCCAATTGCCGCCATCACCGCCGGGTTACCGCCGTGCTGCAGCACCAGAATCGGGATCCCGACGCCCGCCGTCACGATGGGAAACGCGGCGAAAGCGTTGCCCATCACCATCGTCAGCAGCGCCATACCCAAGGTATAGACGGCCACGGCGATAAACCGGCTGTCTACCGCCAGATAGTGCTGCGTCAGCCAGGAGATGCTATTGCCGACGCCCGCGGCGGTAAACAGCAGCCCGAGCACCGCGAGGATCTGCGGCAAAATAAACGCCCAGCCCACGGAATCCAGCAGGCGACGAGCTTCCTGCAACGGCTGCGCCGCCGTTTCATGGGTCATGCGGATAGCCATCACCAGGCCGAGCAGCGTACCTGCGGTCATTGAAAACAGCGTGATCAGCGTGGCGTGATTGCCCGGACCAAAGATAGCGATCTGCAGCGAGGGGAGATTATTAAACAGCAGCACGCCGATCACCGTCACCACCGGTATCGCCAGCGCCGGGAAAAACAGCCGGTTGCCAAGACGCGCGGCGCTGGCGGTACGTTCTTCCTGCGAGCGCTGATGATAGCGACCGAGGCGCACGCCGCCAAAACCGGCGATCAGCGCCAGTACCACCACCACCACGCCAACGCCGATATTGACGGTGCGCTTGTCGCCGACCAGCTCATAGGTCCAGTCGCCAAACAGAAACACCAGGCCGTACAGCCCCCAGAACAGGCCGGTTGTCAGCCTGCGCGGGTTGGCCTTATCGCGCCATGACATCACCGCTACCACCAGCAGAACGACGCCCGCCAGCCAGTAAAGCCAGGTTTGCTGAAAATTCATACGGCACCGCCTTTCGCCTGGCCGGCGTTAACCTTGTCCAGCTCACGCTGGAGATGGCGGTCGAGGCGCCACAGGCGGGCGGAGTGGATCAGGAAAGCGCAGACCGCCGTGGGGATCCCCCACAGGGCGATGTGCAGCGGCTCGGTCTGAATGCCGCCCGACTCCAGCATAAAGTTATGCATAAAGATAATCGCGCCGAAGGCGACGAAAATATCTTCCCCGAAGAACAGGCCGACGTTATCGGTCGCCGCCGACATCGCGCGCAGGCGATAGCGGACCTCGCCAGGCAAGGCGCCAAAGTTTTTCTCCGCCGCCCCTTCCGCCATCGGCGCCAGCAGCGGGCGCACCATCTGCGGATGTCCGCCCAGGCTGGTGAGGCCCATCGCCGCGGTCACTTCACGCACGAACAGATAGACGATAAGCAGACGACCGGCGGTGGCGCTGCGGATCTTCGCGATCCACATCTGCGCGCGCTCTTTCAGCCCGTGCCGCTCCAGCAGGCCAATCACCGCCAGCGGCAGCAGCAGAATAAACGGCAGGTTGCGGGTATTGAGAAACCCTTCACCCAGCTTTTCCAGAATGGTCGCGATCGGCATATGCGCCGTCAGACCGGTGATGATCCCGGAGACAATAACCACCAGCACCGGGTTAAAACGCAGAACAAATCCGACCACGATCGCCGCAATGCCGATCAGTGGCCAGAGAGATAATGACTCTCCCATAGTAACATCCTGTATGTTGTTGTGAGTTGTTGTCTAATTTTAAGAAATTGATTTTATTGTTTTTATTCTTGCACTTCCGCACTGACCTGTATATTGCGCCCGGCAAACGCCGCGCGCAAGCGGCGCGCAAAATCCAGCGCGTGCTCGCCGTCACCGTGCAGGCAGACGGTTTCCGCCACCACGTGCGCCCATTCGCCGGTGATACTGCGCACCCGGCTGTGCTGCACCATTTCCAGGGTTTGCGCCAGCGACTGTTCTTCGCTTTCGATCAGCGCGCCGGGCTGGGTACGCGGCACCAGGCTGCCGTCCGCCAGATAGCCGCGGTCGGCGAAGACCTCCTGGCGAGTGGTCAGCTGATAACGCTGCCCGGCGCGAATCAGCTCGCTGCCCGCCAGGCCCACCAGCACCAGACCCGCGTCAACGTCATATACCGCTTTGGCGATAGCGTCAGCTAGCTGCGGATCTTTTGCCGCCTGGTTATAGAGCATACCGTGCGGCTTGACGTGCCGCAGCTCGCCGCCCTGAGCGCGCACCAGCGCCGCCAGCGCGCCAACCTGATACAGCGTTTGCGCATAAACCGTTTCCGGCGGCAGCTGCATCGCCGTACGGCCAAAATTTTCCCGGTCGGGAAAGCTGGGATGCGCGCCCACCGCGACGCCATATTTCAGCGCTTCGCGGACGCACTGCAGCATCATTAGCGCATCGCCCGCATGGAAACCGCAGGCGATATTGGCGGAAGAGACCAGCTGTAGCAGCGCGCTATCGTTGGCGCAGCCTTCGCCGAGATCGGCGTTTAAATCAATCTTCATCGTTAAGTCTCCATGCCAGTTGTTCAAAGTAACGTTGCCTGTCGGCGCGCGCTTTCAGCGCTTCCTCCAGGGAGCAGGGAACAAAGTGGATCGGTTGTCCCAGCGGGATCTGCGCCAACTGGTACATGTCGGCTTCGATAATGGTCGCAATCCGCGGATAGCCGCCGGTGGTCTGCGCGTCGTTCATCAGTACGATGGGCTGGCCGTTATGCGGAACCTGCACCACCCCAGGCAGCAGGCCGTGGGACAGCATCTCGCGATCGGTCATTCGCTTCAGCGGTTGCCCCTGCAGGCGGTAGCCCATGCGATTGCTCTGCGGGCTAAGCCGCCACGGCGAACGCCAGAAGGCGTCCTGCGACACGCTATCGAACTCCTGGTACTCCGGCCCGGGCAGCGCGCGGATGCGGTTGCCGATGGGCAGCTGCTTCACGCCGCGCGGTCCGCGGAACTGCTTATCCGATTTCCCCAGCTTCAGCCGGTCGCCGTCCTGCAAGCGTCGCCCTTCCAGGCCGCCAATTCCCACTTTCAGGTCAGTGCTGCGCGAACCCAGCACCTTCGGCACCGCAATTCCCCCCGCCACCGCCAGATAGCTGCGCACGCCGTGCTGGGGATTCTTGAGCACCAGATGCTGCCCGGCCTTGACCGCCGTTCGCCAGCCCACCCATACCGGCTCGCCATCGAGCTTCGCCTCGCAGGCGGCGCCGGTCAGCGCAAACCAGCCGCTACGCTCAAACTGAATATCCACCTGGCCCAGGGTTATCTCCAGCGCCGCGGCGTTGGCGCCGTTACCCACCAGCAGATTGGCGGTGACCAGCGCCGGCTTATCCATCGCGCCGCAGCGGCTGATGCCCAGCTGACGCAGCCCTTCACGCCCGCCGTCCTGCACCGAGGTATACATTCCGGCGCGGATAATTTTTAACATACGCCCTCCTTTTGCGGCACGAAACGCACTCTGTCGCCGGAACGCAGCAGCACCGGTTCCTTGCGCTTCGGATCAAATAGCGCCAGCGGCGTACGCCCCAGCAGCTGCCACCCCCCCGGCGTCGCCAGCGGATAGATCCCGGTTTGCGCGCCGCCAATACCGACGGACCCGGCGGGCACCAGCAGGCGCGGCTCCGCCCGTCGCGGCATCGCCAGCTTTTCTGGCAGGCCGCCGAAATACGGGAAACCCGGCTGAAAGCCGAGGAACCACACCACGTACTCCACCGACGAATGCAGCTCAACCACCTGCTTCTCGCTCAGGCCGCTGTGGCGGGCAATTTCCCCCAGATCCGGTCCGTATTCGCCGCCGTAAACCACCGGAACCGACACCTGCCGCGATTCCGGTTCGAGCGTATCGCACTCCTCCCACCAGAGCTGCAGGCGCTCAATCGCATCCCACGCCGTCTGCTGCGGATTACGCAATATCACGGTAATGTTGTTCATACCCGGGATGGCTTCCACCACCTCGGTATGGCCTACCAGCCGCTGGGCTAACCGCCAGATCCGCTTCTGGCTTTCGAGCGTTACCGGCGGCTCAAGCTCCAGTACCACTGCCGTTTCACCTAACAAATAACAACGCGCTCGCTGCACTTTTGCCTCCGTTCATCAAGCCGGGTTGGGGATATCAATAAACGTGACGTCCAGTTCGGTATTTTCCGTTAGCCATTCGCTTAACGCGCGAATTCCGCCGCGCTCGGTGGCATGGTGCCCGGCGGCGTAAAAATGCAGCCCCTGCTCGCGCGCCGAGTGGATGGTTTGCTCTGAAACCTCACCGGTAATAAACGCGTCGACGCCAAAGCGGGCGGCGCTGTCGATAAAGCTCTGGCCGCCGCCGGTGCACCACGCCACGCGAGCGACTTTGTCCGGCCCGGTGTCGCCGCACCACAGCGGTTTGCGTCCCAGCCGCGCTTCAATCCACGAAGCCAGTTCCAGACCCGATACCGCCATCGACAGTTCGCCCCACGGCACCAGCGGCTCGATTTCGCCCATCACGTTGATGCCGAGCAGCGACGCCAGCTGGGCGTTATTGCCCAGTTCCGGGTGGGCATCAAGCGGCAGGTGCCAGCCGTAGAGGTTAATGTCGTTAGCCAACAGCGTTTTGAGGCGGTTGCGCTTCATGCCGCGAATCACCGGCGATTCACCTTTCCAGAAGTAGCCGTGATGGACGATCACCGCATCGGCCTCCAGGCGCACGGCTTCATCCAGCAGCGCCTGGCTGGCGGTTACGCCGGTGACGATTTTTTGTATCGTCTCGCGCCCTTCCACCTGAAGCCCATTGGGGGCGTAATCACTGATGGCCGCGCTATTCAGCTTTTCATTAATCAGTTGTTCCAGTTCACTATTTTTCATTGCCGCTCCACCAGGTCATCATTCTATGCAGAGGGATAACATAACGGTATCCGCCCGGTCAGTCGATAGTTCTGCCGCTTCGCCGTCCATTTTGACTTTTCGCGAAATCCCGCAATTTGTCTACTCCCTCCTTCGCGCATTCGTGTATATTTATGCACTATTACAGCATATTAAATAACCAGAAAGCCTATAACGCCATGAATATCGCTAGTTAATAGCTATTCATGCAGAAAGATCGACTTTCTTTTTTATGGCAGGACGAAGCATTACATGAACACACAATCCTCACAGCCGCGGGCGATTTATTACGTCGTCGCGCTGCAAATCTGGGAATACTTCAGCTTTTACGGCATGCGCGCGCTGCTGATTCTTTATCTCACCAATCAGCTCAAGTATGACGATAATCACGCTTATGCGCTGTTCAGCGCCTACTGTTCTTTAGTTTACGTCACGCCGATTCTCGGCGGCTTCCTGGCCGATAAGCTGCTGGGCAACCGCATGGCGGTGATGCTCGGCGCGCTGTTGATGGCCATCGGCCATCTGGTGCTCGGCGCCAGCGAAATCGCCCCCACCTTCCTCTATCTGTCGCTGGCGATTATTGTCTGCGGCTACGGGCTGTTTAAATCCAACGTCAGCTGCCTGCTCGGCGAACTGTATGAACCCACCGACCCGCGCCGCGACGGCGGTTTTTCGCTGATGTACGCGGCGGGCAACGTCGGGTCTATCATTGCGCCAATCGCCTGCGGCTACGTGCAGGAGGAGTACAGCTGGGCGATGGGCTTTGCGCTAGCGGCGGTAGGCATGATCGCCGGGCTGGTCATTTTCCTCAGCGGCAACCGCCATTTCCGCCATACCCGGGGCGTCAATCGCGAAGCGCTGCGGGCGCGGAGCTTTGTTTTACCAAACTGGGGCTGGCTGCTGGTGCTGCTGATCGCCGCGCCGCTGCTAATCACCGTGCTGTTTTGGCAGGAGTGGTCGGTCTATGCGCTGATTGTGGCGACGGTTATCGGCCTGGCGGTACTGACGCGGATCTACCTGCGCGCGGAGACCGCCGGGCAGCGTAAAGATCTGCGGCTGATTATGGTGCTCACCTGCTTCAGCCTACTGTTCTGGGCCTTTGCGCAGCAGGGCGGCAGTTCCATCAGCCTGTATATCGACCGTTTCGTTAACCGCCATTTTATGGGCTATGAAATACCGACCGCGATGTTCCAGTCGGTCAACGCCTTTGCGGTGATGCTCTGCGGAGTGGTGCTGGCGTGGCTGGTGAAAGAGAATATCAACGGCAACCGTACCGTGCGCATCTGGGGCAAGTTTGCGTTGGGCCTCGGCCTGATGAGCGCCGGGTTCTGCATCCTGACCCTCAGCGCCCGCTGGTCAGCCGCCTATGGCCACTCCTCGATGCCGCTAATGGTATTGGGTCTGGCGGTGATGGGCTTTGCCGAGCTGTTTATCGACCCGGTTGCGATGTCGCAAATCACCCGCATTCAGATCCCCGGCGTGACCGGCGTGCTGACCGGCATTTATATGCTGCTCTCCGGCGCAATCGCCAACTATCTGGCGGGGGTGATTGCCGACCAGACCTCGCAGGGGTCGTTCGACGCCGCCGGGGCCATCAACTACTCGATTAACGCCTACATTGAGGTGTTCAGCCAGATAACCTGGGGCGCGCTGGCCTGCGTCGGCCTGGTGCTGGCGATCTGGCTGTATCACTCCGTTAAGATCAGGGCTCGTCGCCTGGCGATGGAGTCTTAAGTTCTCTGGCGGCTTCCCAGGCCGCCAGCGTCTCCAGCCGCGCCTGCTTGTGGTCAACAATCGGGCGCGGATAATCCAGCTTTACGCCCTGCTTTTCCGCCCACAGCCACGGTTGATGCACCGCTTTCTCTGGCACTCCGGCCAGCTCCGGCAGCCAGTGACGAATAAACCGCCCCGCTTTATCGAAGCGTTCTCCCTGGGTCGTCGGGTTAAAAATACGAAAATAGGGCGCGGCATCGGTACCCGTGGAGGCCGCCCACTGCCAGCCGCCGTTATTCGCCGCCAGATCGCCATCAATAAGCTGTTCGATAAAGTAGCGCTCGCCCAGCCGCCAGTCGATTCGCAGGTCTTTCACCAGGAAGCTGGCGACAATCATCCGCAGGCGATTATGCATCCACCCTGTGGTATTAAGCTGACGCATGGCGGCATCGACAATCGGGAAACCGGTTTGCCCGCGCTGCCAGGCCTGAAGCGCGGATTTATCATCCAGCCACGCCACGTTATCGGTCCAGCCGATAAAAGGGCGACCTTTACACAAGTTTGGGTAGTAAACCATCAGATGACGGTAAAACTCGCGCCAGATAAGCTCGTTGAGCCATACTGCCCCGGCTTCGCCATCCAGCGCCCGCGGCTGCTCAACCAGCAAACGGTGCAGGCACTGGCGCGGCGAGAGCGCGCCCACCGCCAGGCACGGCGACAGCCGGCTGGTTCCTTCGACGGCGGGAAGATCGCGCTGCTGTTCATAATCGGCGGCTTTTTGCTGGCAGAAACCGCGGAGCCGGGCGATAGCGCTTTTTTCATCCGCGGCGAACAGCTCGCTATCAAAGGGCGTCTGCGGATAGTCTATTTCCACATTAGAGGCGGCAGCGATGGGGCCACTCGCGCGGACTTTCGGCGCGGCGACGCACTCGGGCAGCGCTTCCTGTAAACGGCGAAGAAAGGCATTTTTAAACGGCGTAAACACCTTATACATTTCGCGATTGCCGGTCAGCACGCTGCCCGGCGGCAGCAGGACGCTGTCATCAAAACCCTGACAAGTCACTCCGGCCAGGGTATTTTCCACCGCGGCATCGCGCTGGCGTTCGTTAATTTCGTACTGATAGTTGTAAAACAGATGTGTGACCTGCTGCTGCCCGCAGAAGCTGGCGAGCCGTTTTACGCTGGCGGCAAAATCTTCCGCCTGTTCAACGTGCAGCGGGATCCCCTTTTCCGCCAGCGCCGCTTGCAGGCTGTGAAGGTGGCTGACGATAAATGCCGCCTGACGCGCCGCCATCCCGTGCTGGCGCCATTGCCCTGGCGTGGCGATAAATAACCCCAGCACCCTGGCATGGGGGTCGCGGCAGGCGGCAGCGAGCGCCAGATTATCGTGCATGCGCAAATCCGCGCGAAACCAGACCAGATGGGTGGCCATAACATTCCTTTCATCATTAAAATGGATACATACGACGTCTAAAACAGCTATCCCCCGGGCTTAGCCTGCGGGAAGTTAATAAGTGTAAGCCACTCCAGGCAAAAAAAAACCGCCGGATAAACCGGCGGCGTGATTGATAACAAAATTCTTAGGCGCAGCGCCTGCGCTTCAGCAGGCTTAGCCGTTCGGCCATCTGCAAAGGTTAATAAAAATCTGCGGAGGCCTTTTCCGCCTGCGCCATCCATACCGGCTGTTCGCTGGTTTTTGCCCACACGCGGTGCAGCCAGCTGTAAAAACGCGCGCGGTCTTTCCAGAACAGCATTACCGGCAGCGCCAGCACGCCAGCCGTCACGGCGAAAGCGCGACGCGCAAAGATGATATGAGCAGGATAAGTTTTGTACAACGCCATAATTTCTCTCCCCTTTGTCAGGCCGGCAAGCAAGGCCGGAAAAGTTACAATGTTTCTCTGCTTAAAATAGTACCGCTTTGGCTGTAATTTTACTACTCATCCGACCACTAAAAAGCGCCTATTTAGCTTTTATTTACATTCATCCGGTAACTTAGTTACAAAAAAGTTAAATTAACACTAATCATTAGTTAAATTGTGGGCTTGGTGATTTTTATATTTTTTTTACACCCCCGTCGCTGATTTTTGCGAAATCTTTGCGCCCGACTGCCTATTCTCCTCGTAAATCGAAAATACACCCGGAGGTGGATTGTGACTGCAGGCGTAATCGCTGGCGTAGCGCTGGTGTTCCTGTTGCTGGTTTATCTGGTTTATGCCCTGATACACGCGGAGGCATTCTGATGGCCGCTCAAGGATTTTTGCTCATTGCGAGCTTTATTCTGCTACTGATGATCCTGGCGCGTCCGCTGGGCGCGGCGCTGGCGACCATGATCAATGATGCCCCGCTACCGGGCCTGGCCGGTATCGAACGCGGTTTATGGCGGGCGGCGGGCATTCGTTCGCAGGAGATGAACTGGTATCAATATTTATTCGCTATCCTGCTGTTTAACGCGCTGGGACTGGCGGCGCTGTTCGCGCTGCTGACGTTCCAGGGCTCGCTGCCGCTCAACCCGCAGCATCTGCCCGGCCTGTCGTGGGACCTGGCGCTGAATACGGCGGTGAGCTTTGTCAGCAACACCAACTGGCAGGCCTATGCCGGTGAAACCACCATGAGTAGTCTTAGCCAGATGGCCGGGCTGGCGGTGCAAAACTTCCTCTCCGCCGCCACCGGCATCGCGGTGATCTTTGCCCTCACCCGCGCCTATGCCCGACAGAAAGTCAGCACCCTGGGCAACGCCTGGGTCGACCTGACCCGCATCACCCTCTGGCTGCTGCTGCCGATTTCGCTGCTCATCGCGCTGTTCTTTATTCAGCAGGGCGTACCGCAGAGCTTTTCCCCCAATCAGGGATTTACCTCGCTTGAAGGGGTACGCCAGATGCTGCCGATGGGGCCGGTGGCCTCGCAGGAAGCGATAAAAATGCTGGGGACCAACGGCGGCGGCTTCTTTAACGCCAACTCGGCGCATCCGTTTGAAAACCCCACCGCGCTGACCAACCTGGTGCAGATGCTGGCGATCTTTCTCATCCCGGCGGCGCTGTGCTTCGCCTTCGGCGAGGTGGTGGGCGACCGCCGTCAGGGACGCGCGATTCTGTGGGCGATGACGCTGATCTTCATCGTCTGCGTGGCGGTAGTGATGTGGGCGGAGACCCGCGGCAACCCGCATCTGCTGAGCCTTGGCGCCGATAGTAGCCTGAATATGGAAGGCAAAGAGAGCCGGTTCGGCATTCTCGCCAGCAGCCTGTTCGCCGTGGTCACCACCGCCGCGTCATGCGGCGCGGTCAACGCCATGCATGACTCCTTTACCGCGCTGGGCGGGATGGTGCCGATGTGGCTGATGCAGATAGGCGAAGTGGTCTTCGGCGGCGTGGGCTCTGGCCTGTACGGCATGCTGCTGTTCGTCATGCTGGCGGTCTTCATCGCCGGGCTGATGATTGGCCGCACACCGGAATACCTCGGCAAAAAGATCGACGTGCGCGAAATGAAAATGATCGCGCTGGCGATCCTCGTGACCCCAACGCTGGTGCTGCTCGGTACGGCGCTGGCAATGATGACCGAGGCCGGGCGCGCGGGCATGTTCAACCCCGGACCGCACGGCTTCAGCGAAGTGCTGTACGCCGTCACCTCCGCGGCCAACAACAACGGCAGCGCCTTTGGCGGCCTGAGCGCGGCGACGCCGTTCTGGAACCTGCTGCTGGCGTTCTGCATGCTGGTTGGCCGCTTTGCGGTGATTATCCCGGTGATGGCCATTGCCGGTTCGCTGGTGACCAAGAAAATTCAGCCCGCCGGCAGCGGCACGCTCGCCACCCACGACGCGCTGTTTATCGGCCTGCTGATCGGCACCGTACTGCTGGTGGGCGCCCTGACCTTTATTCCCGCGCTGGCGCTCGGCCCGCTGGCGGAACACTTTTCCTTACTTTAAGCGATTGCGGAGCAACCTGTTATGAGTCGCAAATCATTAGCCCTGCTGGAGCCGACGCTGGTGCGCCAGGCACTGCTGGACGCCGTGAAAAAACTGAGCCCTGCCGTACAGTGGCGTAACCCAGTGATGTTTATCGTCTGGATCGGCAGCCTGCTGACCACCCTGCTCGCTATCGCCATGGCCAGCGGGCATATCGCCGGCAGCGCCGGTTTTACCGCCGCCATTAGTCTCTGGCTGTGGTTCACCGTCCTGTTCGCCAATTTCGCCGAAGCGATGGCCGAAGGCCGCAGTAAAGCGCAGGCCAACAGCTTGAAGGGGGTCAAAAAGACCGCCTTTGCCCGTAAGCTGCGCGCGCCGCAGCACGATGCGCAAATTGACCACGTACCCGCTGAAGATCTGCGTAAAGGCGACGTGGTGCTGGTCGAAGCGGGGGATATTATTCCCTGCGACGGCGAGGTTATCGAAGGCGGCGCATCCGTGGATGAAAGCGCCATTACCGGCGAATCCGCGCCGGTTATCCGCGAATCCGGGGGCGACTTCGCCTCGGTGACCGGCGGGACGCGTATTCTCTCCGACTGGCTGGTGATCCGCTGCAGCGTCAACCCGGGCGAAACCTTCCTTGACCGGATGATCGCCATGGTTGAAGGCGCCCAGCGCCGCAAGACGCCGAACGAAATCGCCCTGACGATCCTGCTTATCGCCCTGACCCTGGTGTTCCTGCTGGCCACCGCCACCATCTGGCCCTTCTCCGCCTGGAGCGGTAACGCGGTCAGCGTGACGGTGCTGGTGGCGCTGCTGGTGTGCCTGATCCCGACCACTATCGGCGGCCTGCTGTCGGCTATCGGCGTCGCCGGGATGAGCCGCATGCTCGGCGCGAACGTGATTGCCACCAGCGGACGCGCGGTTGAAGCGGCGGGCGATGTCGACGTTCTACTGCTGGATAAAACCGGCACCATTACCCTCGGCAACCGCCAGGCTTCAGCGTTCCTGCCCGCGCAGGGCGTGGAAGAGAAAACCCTTGCCGATGCCGCCCAGCTCTCTTCGCTGGCCGACGAAACGCCGGAAGGCCGCAGCATCGTGGTGCTGGCAAAGCAGCGCTTTAATCTGCGCGAGCGCGATCTGCAATCGCTGCACGCCACCTTCGTGCCATTTACCGCCCAGACCCGGATGAGCGGGATTAACATCGACCAGCGGATGATCCGTAAAGGTTCCGTGGATGCCATTCGCCGCCACGTTGAGGCTAACGGCGGCCACTTCCCGGCCGATGTCGATAAACAGGTTGAAGACGTGGCGCGTCTTGGCGCCACGCCGCTGGTGGTCGCCGAAGGCGAGCGGGTGCTGGGGATTATTTCGCTGAAAGATATCGTCAAAGGCGGCATCAAAGAGCGTTTTGCCCAGCTGCGTAAAATGGGGATTAAAACGGTGATGATCACCGGCGATAACCGCCTGACCGCCGCCGCTATCGCCGCGGAAGCGGGCGTGGACGACTTTCTCGCCGAAGCGACGCCGGAAGCCAAGCTGGCATTAATCCGCCAGTATCAGTCGGAAGGACGGCTGGTGGCGATGACCGGCGACGGTACCAACGACGCCCCGGCGCTGGCGCAGGCCGACGTCGCGGTGGCGATGAACTCCGGTACCCAGGCGGCGAAAGAGGCGGGTAACATGGTGGACCTCGACTCCAACCCCACCAAACTGATCGAGGTCGTGCACATCGGTAAACAGATGCTGATGACCCGCGGTTCATTAACCACCTTCAGTATCGCCAATGACGTGGCGAAGTACTTTGCCATCATTCCGGCCGCCTTTGCCGCGGTCTATCCGCCGCTGGCGATGCTTAACGTGATGCATCTGCACTCGCCCTCTTCGGCGATCCTGAGCGCGGTGATTTTTAATGCGCTGATTATCATCTTCCTGATCCCGCTGGCGCTGAAGGGGGTGAGCTATAAGCCGCTGACGGCCTCGGCGATGCTGCGCCGCAACCTGTGGGTCTATGGCCTGGGCGGACTGCTGGTGCCGTTTATCGGTATCAAAGCGATCGACCTGTTACTGACCCTGACCGGGCTGATGTGAGGAAAAAACCATGTCATTGATTCGTCCTGCTGTTGTGCTGTTTATTCTGTTAACGCTGCTCACCGGCGGCGTCTATCCGCTGTTAACCACCGCGCTAGGACAGTGGTGGTTCCCGCAGCAGGCCAACGGCTCGCTGCTGAGGATTGACGGCGAAGTGCGCGGTTCCAGCCTTATCGGGCAGAACTTTACCGCGCCGGGCTATTTCCAGGGTCGCCCATCCGCCACGGCGGAGATGCCGGATAATCCGCTGGCATCCGGCGGCAGCAACCTCGCCGCCAGCAATCCGGCGCTGGATAAAGCCATCAGCGAACGAGTGCAGACCCTGCGCGTCGCCAACCCGGACGCCACGTCCAGGGTTCCGGTGGAGCTGGTCACCGCTTCGGCGAGCGGACTGGATTACAGCCTGACCCCGGCCGCCGCCCTGTGGCAGGCGCCGCGCGTCGCCAAAGCCCGGCAGCTGAGCGTGGAGCAGGTCACGCAACTGGTCAACGAGGCAACGCAAAAACCGTTGCTCAGCTTTCTCGGCCAACCTGTGGTAAATATACTGCAGCTGAATATGTCGCTGGATGCCCTGAAGGATAAGTGAAATGAGTGACGAGCCGCTGCGTCCGGACCCCGATCGCCTGCTGCAACACACCGCCGCCCCGCATCGCGGTAAGTTAAAGGTTTTTTTCGGCGCCTGCGCGGGGGTGGGGAAAACCTGGGCGATGCTGGCGGAAGCGCAGCGGCTGCGCGCCCAGGGGCTGGATATTCTGATTGGCGTGGCGGAAACCCACGGGCGTAAAGAGACGGCGGCGATGCTTGAGGGGCTCTGCACCCTGCCCCAGCGCCGCCTCTCCCACCGCGGGCGCTACGTTAAAGAGTTTGACCTTGACGGCGCCCTGGCCCGCCGCCCGGCGCTGATCCTGGTCGATGAGCTGGCGCACAGCAACGCGCCCGGCTCCCGTCATCCTAAACGCTGGCAGGACGTCGAAGAGCTGTTGGAAGCCGGCATCGACGTGTTTACCACCATTAACGTCCAGCACCTCGAGAGCCTGAACGACGTCGTCAGCGGCATCACCGGCGTGCAGGTCCGTGAAACCGTCCCCGATCCGTTTTTCGACGCCGCCGACGACGTAGTGCTGGTCGACCTGCCCCCGGACGATCTGCGCCAGCGGCTCAATGAAGGGAAAGTCTATATCGGCGGCCAGGCCGAGCGGGCTATTGAGAACTTCTTTCGCAAGGGCAACCTGATCGCCCTGCGCGAGCTGGCGCTGCGCCGTACCGCCGATCGGGTCGATGAGCAAATGCGCGCCTGGCGCGATCGTCAGGGACAGGAAAAAGTCTGGCACACCCGCGACGCCATTTTGCTCTGCATCGGCCACAACACCGGCAGCGAAAAGCTGGTTCGCGCCGCCGCCCGCCTCGCGGCCAGGCTGGGGAGCGTCTGGCATGCGGTGTATGTGGAAACCCCCTCTCTGCATCGCCTGCCGGAAGCGAAACGGCGGGCGATCCTCGCCGCGCTCAGGCTGGCTCAGGAACTGGGGGCGGAAACCGCGACCCTCGCCGATCCTTCTGAAGAGCGGGCCGTTCTGCACTACGCCCGCGAGCATAACCTCGGCAAGATAGTGATTGGCCGCCAGCAAAAAAGGCGCTGGTGGGACCGCAGCGGCTTCGCCGATCGGCTGGCCCGCCACGCGCCGGACCTCGATCTGGTCGTGATCGCGCTGGATGAAAAAGCCGCCCCCCTGCCCGCTCGCGCCAGCGATGGCCGGACCGCAATGGAAAAATGGCGTTTGCAGCTCCAGGGATGCGTCGTCGCCATCGCCCTGTGCGCGGTGATAACCGTCGTCGCCATGCAGTGGCTGATGGCTTTTGAAGCCGCCAACCTGGTGATGCTGTATCTGCTGGGCGTGGTAATTATCGCCCTGTTGTATGGACGCTGGCCGTCGGTGCTGGCGACGGTGATTAACGTGGTCAGCTTTGACCTGTTTTTTGTCGCGCCGCGCGGTACGCTGGCGGTTTCCGATGTGCAGTATCTGCTGACCTTTAGCGTGATGCTCACCGTCGGGCTGCTTATCGGCAACCTCACCGCCGGCGTACGCTATCAGGCGCGGGTGGCGCGCTATCGCGAACAGCGCACCCGGCATCTGTACGAAATGTCAAAAGCGCTGGCGGTGGGCCGCAGCCGTGAGGATGTCGCCGCCACCAGCGAGCGCTTTATCGCCTCGACGTTTCAGGCGCGCAGCCAGCTGCTGCTGCCCGATGAAACGAACCGGCTCTCTCCGCTGACTCCGCAAACGGCGGCCATCACCTGGGATGACGCCATTGCCCGCTGGAGCTTCGATAAAGGGCAGCCCGCCGGGGCGGGTACCGATACGCTACCCGGCGTGCCGTACCAAATCCTGCCGCTGAAAAGCGCCGCCCGCACCTGGGGGCTGCTGGTCGTGGAACCCGCCAACCTCCGCCAGCTGATGATCCCCGAACAGCAGCGCCTGCTGGAAACCTTCACCCTGCTGGTCGCCAGCGCGCTGGAGAGACTGACGCTTACCGCCAGCGAAGAGCAGGCGCGGCTGAACAGCGAACGGGAAAGCCTGCGTAACTCGCTGCTGGCAGCGCTGTCCCACGATCTGCGGACGCCGTTAACGGTGCTGTTCGGCCAGGCTGAAATCCTGACGCTCGATCTCGCCAGCGAAGGGTCGAAACACGCGCCGCAGGCCAATGAGATTCGTCAGCACGTGTTGAACACCACCCGGCTGGTAAATAATCTCCTCGATATGGCGCGGATCCAGTCCGGCGGCTTTAATTTGCATAAAGAGTGGCTAACTCTGGAAGAGGTGGTCGGTAGCGCGCTGCGTATGCTGGAGCCGGGGCTCGGCGGCCGGCATATTCAGCTCGCGCTGCCGGACCCGCTGCTGCTGGTTCACGTCGACGGGCCGCTATTTGAACGGGTACTGATTAATCTGCTGGAAAATGCGGTGAAGTACGCGGGAACAGAGGCGCACATCGGCATTACCGCGCACGTCGACCCGCACAATTTACTGCTTGAGGTTTGGGATAACGGACCGGGTATTCCTGCCGGCCAGGAACAGGCTATCTTTGATAAATTCGCCCGCGGGAATAAAGAGTCGGCGATCCCCGGCGTCGGTCTGGGCCTGGCGATTTGCCAGGCGATCGTTGAGGTGCACGGCGGAACGATTAGCGCCGCGACGCGCCCGCAAGGCGGCGCCTGTTTCCGTGTTACACTGCCGAGAGAAGCGCCCCCTGAACTGGAAGATTTAGCCGAGGAAATGTGATTAACGTTTTGATCATCGAAGATGAGCATGCTATCCGCCGCTTTCTGCGCACCGCGCTGGAAGCCGACGGCATGCGCGTATTTGAAGCGGAAACGCTGCAGCGCGGGCTGATTGAAGCCGCGACCCGCAAGCCGGATTTAACCATTCTCGATCTTGGCCTGCCCGATGGTGACGGCAACGCGTTTATCCGTGAGGTTCGCCAGTGGAGCCTGATGCCGATTATCGTCCTCTCTGCGCGCACCGAGGAGCAGGACAAAATCGCCGCGCTTGACGCCGGCGCCGATGATTATCTCAGCAAACCCTTTGGTATCGGTGAACTGCAGGCGCGGCTGAGGGTGGCAATGCGCCGCCATGCCGGCGCCCAGGCCGATGAGCCGCTGGTGCGTTTTGCCGATGTCGAAGTCGATATCCCCGCCCGCCGCATCGTGCGCGGCGACGAAGAGATCCACCTGACGCCCATTGAATTTCGCCTGCTGGCGGTACTGCTGAATAATCCCGGCAAAGTGCTGACCCAGCGGCAGTTGCTCAACCAGGTCTGGGGGCCGAACGCGGTGGAACACAGCCACTATCTGCGGATCTATATGGGACATCTGCGACAGAAGCTGGAGGCCGACCCGGCGCGCCCGCAGCATCTGCTGACCGAAACCGGGATCGGCTATCGGTTTATGCCCTAGCTGATCCCCGGCTCGCGCTTTGCTTAGCCGGGCTACAGGCCCGCCGTCGTCTGCCAGGCGGTAGCCCGGACAAGCGCGTCAAGCGCCGCCTCCAGGAAATGTGCCGGGCCTCATAAATCAACGCTGTTTCATCCCGGTGGCGCTGCGCTGACCGGGCTAAGGGTTCACCGCCAACTGCGGGCCGGTAGCCCGGATAAGGCGTTTACGCCGCAATCCGGGGAATGCAGGCGATTATTGCCCGTAGTAGGCCCCTGCCCCGTGTTTACGCAAATAGTGTTTATCCAGCAGCGTCGCAGAGACCGGCTGTTCATCAATGCTCAGCTGACGGGTCCACATATTCATATAGGCAATCTCCTCCAGCACCACCGCATTATGCACCGCGTTCGCCGGATCTTTTCCCCATGCAAATGGGCCGTGCCCGTGGACCAGCGCGGCGGGCACGCTGAGCGGATCGGTATGCTGCGCCCCCAGCGTTTCGATAATCACGTGACCGGTATTGGTTTCATAATCACCGCGGATTTCATCATCGCTGAGCGGGCGGGTACAGGGGATCGGCCCATAAAAATAGTCGGCGTGGGTAGTGCCCATCGCCAGCAGCGGCCTGCCCGACTGCGCCCAAATCGTCGCGTGGCGCGAATGGGTGTGCACAATTCCGCCCACGCCGCTAAACGCCTTATACAGCTCCAGATGGGTCGGCGTATCCGACGAGGGCTTATAGCGCCCCTCTACCACCCTGCCGGTCGCCAGCTCCACCACCACCATATCCTCGGCCGTCATCACGGCGTATTCCACGCCGGAGGGTTTGATCACCACCAGCCCGGCCTCGCGATCGATACCGCTGACGTTGCCCCAGGTAAAGGTCACAAGATGAAATTTCGGCAGCGCCAGATTGGCGTCAAGAACCGTCTGCTTGAGTTTATCCAGCATACTTCACTCCTGAATTCACATTAACTTCATGCTGCGGGGCAAGAAAACCCTGCTGGTATTTATCCGTTAACCACGCTTTGGCCTCGGCAATTCTCTCGCTATCCAGCCCGTCATTTTTGGCCCACATCTCAATCAACCATGCGCCGCGATAGTTCAGCGCGGCAAGCGAACGGAAGATCTCGCTGAAATCCACGCAGCCGGTGCCGAACGGCACATCGCGGAACTGCCCCAGCGAGGCGTGTGAAACGGGCTGGGTGTCTTTCAAATGGATGGCGCTGATTTTATGAATGCCCTTACTCAACTCTTCAGGAACATCGTTTTGCCACGCGCTTAAGTTGCCAACGTCCGGATAGACGCAAAACCACGGACTGCAAACCTTCCGTTCGAGATCCAGCCAGCGCGAGATATTGCTCATAAAGGCGGTATCCATAATCTCCATCGACAGCATCACCTGTGCTTTCGCCGCTTCGGCCACCGCCCAGTTGATGCCCTCAATAAAGTATTCCCGGGTCTGTGCCGAAGAGGATTCGTAATAGACGTCATAGCCTGCCAGCTGGATGTTGCGGATCCCGACGTGGCTGGCAAAATCCAGCGCATCAAGCATCAGTTCCCGCGCCTTGAGCCGGGTATCGCGATTGACGCTACCAAAGGGATGGCTGCGGTGCGCGGAGAGGCACATGCTCGGCACATCAATGCCGCTGTTGATTTTGTCCGCCACGAACGCCAGCCGCTGCCCCCGATTCCAGCGCAGCCTGGCCTGGCGTTCGGGGCTTTCATCAACGGAGATTTCGATAAAATCAAACGCCAGGCCGGCCGCCATTTCGAAGCGTTTCGGCCAGTCCAGCGCTGCGGGGAGCGCTTTTTCGTAGATGCCAAGTCTGGGTTTCATTGCGCCGCTCCCGTCGCCCTGGAGAGGCTTTGCGCGACAGCTAAGTAACGGGCGTAGCCTTCGCGCAGCTGCTGATGCCGATTGCTATCGGGTTGATAGCAGACCACCTCGGGCTGCGTGGCCGCAATCGCCTCGCTGAAGTTAGCGTAGGCGCCACTGCCGGCCGCGGCGCACAGCGCGGCGGCTCGACAGCCGGCCTGTTCGATATCCACTACTTCCAGCGGAAGATTGGCCGCATCGGCGTACATCTGCGTCCAGCCTCTCGACTGGCTCGGCCCGCCGGTAAAGCGAATTTTTTGAATATCCCGATTGAGTTCAATAATGCGGTCCTGATGCACCAGGTGAGAAAAAACGATCCCGCGATAGATGGCCGCAATAATATCCTTTTTCGTATGATGCCCCGCGAGGCCCACCAGCGCGCCGGGCAGATCCATCGCCAGATTGGAACCGAACAAATAGGGTAAAAAAATGAGGTTGCTGTCGGTATCTTGCGCGATCCAGCTTTCGAAATGGTCGTAGCAGCGGTCATCGTCAGGGAAAAACTGCTTCACAAACCAGGAGAGATTGCTCGCCGAAGTGGGGCTGCCCTCGTGAACGAAGTATTTGCCCGGAATGCAGTATTTCCCCCAGATGTAGGGAAAGTCGCTGGCAATAATGCTATCCGTCACCGAGGTGGCGATACTCCAGGTTCCGGCCACCGCGCTCAGGGTATCCGCCCGATCAATGCCCGAGGAGACGGCGGAGGCGACCACGTCGAAAAAGCCGCCGAAAACCGGCGTCCCCGGGCATAAACCGCAGTCCAGCGAGGCCTGCAAGGTAATGTGGCCCACGCAATCCGTTGAGTTCACCACCGGCGCGGTTTTATCCACCACTTCCTCAATGCCAAATAGCGCCATCATGTCGCTGTCGTAGCGAGAGGTGAACTGGTTATAAAAATTACTGCCGGAGATATTGGTGATTTCTGCCGTCGCTTCGCCGGTCAGGCGGAAACGGATGTAGTCGTGGACCATCAAAACGGCATCGATTCTGTCGTAATTGGCCGGCTCATACTCTTTAAGCCACGCCAGCAGCGACACCGGATGTCCGGTCCACAACTGCTGCAATCCTTTTGGATAGGCCAGTTTGTCGATACCTTCACGGTACCATTTTTTGACAAACTCAAGCGCCCGGGTATCAGATGAAATAATCCCATTGCGCACCGGCTCGCCTTTTTTGTCAATCGCGTAGAGCCCTTTGCCGTGCGAGGAGAAACCGATCCCGCCGATGCTTAGCGGCGGCACCTGGCTTTCATACAGCGCTTTTTTTATCACGCTGCAAACGGTATCCCATAGCTCATGCATGTTCCGCTCGGTAAAGCCCGGCTGTTCGGATAATACCTGCGCATATTGCGACGCCACATGAATCTCTTGCCCTAACTCATTATATATACCGGCTTTGGTTACCGTACCACCGATATCAACCCCGATAAAATTCATTTCCCTTCGCCTCATATTTAAAATAAATTAACGTCTGGCTGAGCTAATAAAGGTGGCGCCCCAAATAATAAGCCCTTTCACCACATACTGAACGTAAGGTGAGATCCCAAGGAGGTTTAAACCATTATTCAGTACGCCGAGCATCATGGCGCCAATCAGCGTGCCGATAATCATTCCGCGGCCGCCGGCAATTGATGCCCCGCCGAGCACCACGGCGGCAATTGCATCCAGTTCAAATCCGACGCCGGCATTCGGCTGGCCGCTCATCACGCGCGAGGTGAAAATAAGACCGGCAAAACTGGCGGTAAAGCCGCTGATCACGTAAACCAGCAATTTATAATATTTCACCCGCAGCCCGCTCAGGCGCGCCGCTTCTTCATTACCGCCGAGGGAATAAACATAGCGACCAAACGGCATATGATTCAGGACGATATAAAAGATGAGATATAAAACCACCATCAGAATAATAGGCACCTGAATACCGAACAGATATTCGCGGCCCCAAAAAGCGAATGAATCCGGTAAACCGGAGATGGGGTAGCCGCCGGTATAGATCAGCGCCAGTCCCTTCGCAATAATCATTGCCCCGAGGGTCACGATAATCGGCGGCATTTTACCGTAGGCGGTTAAAAAGCCGTTCAGCGCGCCAAAGGCGACGCCGGAAAACAGGCCGATAAGAATGGCTAACCACGGTTCTAAACCATAGTACTTCATTAATCCCGCCATCAGGGTACCGGCCAGGGCCATGACCGCGCCGACGGAGAGGTCGATCCCGCCGGTCAGGATGGCAAAGGTCATCCCGATAGCAATGATGGCATTAATCGAGACCTGGCGGGCGACGGTCGATAAGTTATCGACCGTTAAAAAGTAGTCATTAAAAATAGCCATACAGGAGAACAGGAGTACCAGACCAACAAACGGCAGGAACGCGGGCATTTTTAATAAACCATGGAGCATCTTTTTATTTTTATCAGGAGATGCGGCGGGCGCTAATGACACGTTTTCATTACTCATTTAATACTCCCTAAATAATATTACCGGCAGCGTGCAGCATAATCACAGTGGAATTTATTTGGTCGCTCTCGAGTTCGGCAACGATATTACCGTCGCGAAAAACCATCACCCTGTCGCTAACGCCAATCACCTCTGGTAGCTCAGATGAAATCATAATTATTGAAATACCCTGGGCGGTGAGGTCACGCATGATTTGATAGATTTCTGATTTCGCTCCGACATCAATACCGCGAGTCGGTTCGTCAAAAATAAGAATATTGACATCATGATTTAACCAACGAGAAATAACGACTTTCTGCTGGTTACCGCCGCTCAACGTCCCTACCGCGGTTCCAGCATCCGGCGTTTTCACGCCAACGTGATTAATTAAACGCTCGGCGGTCAGGCGCTCTTCGTTATCGCGGATAAGCGAGAACTGGCAGGCGTGTTTGTTAAGCCAGATATTATCTTTGACCGAAAAAGGAAGCACCAGCCCCTGCGTTTTTCGGCTTTCCGGCAACAGACCAATGCCCAGACGCAGAGCCCGGTCGGTGGATTTTATCGTCACCTCTTTTCCGGCCAGGCGGACGCGCTTTTTGAAGCATTTATCCGCGCCGGTCAGGGCCAGGATCGCTTCGGAACGCCCCGATCCCACCAGCCCGGCGAGGCCTAAGATCTCCCCTTTGCGCAGCGTCAGTCGATTGACCTGGCTAGTTTCGGTAAGCTGAATTTCCGCCTCCAGTAGTATGTCGTCATGCGCCAGCGTCCGCCGTGCGGGATAGATATTCTCCACTTCACGGCCGACCATCATCTGGATCATCTCGGCGATATCGATATTGTCGACCTTTGCCGACCCGATATATTTGCCGTCGCGGAGAATGCTCAGGCTGTCACAGATCTCATATATCTCCTCAAGATGGTGAGAGATAAAGAACATCCCGACGCCTTTGGCCTTTAAATCGCGCATCACGCGGAAAAGATGCTCCGCCTCACTCGGGGTTAAGGTCGCGGTGGGTTCATCCAGAATGAGAATTCGCGCATCTAGCGACAGCGCTTTGGCAATTTCCACGAACTGCTGCTCGGCGACGCTGAGATGGCAAATTTGCTCATCGGGATCGAGGGTCACGCCAAGATCTTTAAAAATCCGCAACGCCTCGCGGCGCATCGCTTTACGATCTAACAGACCAAAACTATTTACCTTTTCGCGATTAAGGAAAATATTCTCATAAGCGTTCAGATAGGGAATAAGAGAAAATTCCTGAAAGATAATCCCTACGCCGCAGGCAATCGCGTCACGATAGTTATGAAAATGCTGTTGCTTACCGTCAATAAAAATATTACCGGCGTCAGGTTGATATATCCCGCAAAGGATTTTCATTAACGTCGATTTACCCGCGCCGTTTTCACCTAATAAAGCATGCACCTCCCCTCGGCCAAGGGTGATATTAACATTATCCAGCGCCTTGACCCCGGGGAAGCTTTTACTGACGTTTTTAACTTCCAGTAAGCTGGGCATAAACATCGCTCCATAATGGCTCGATAAAATAGCGAGCCATACTTTAATAAGAATCCGGCACGGCTCACCTGAATTAGCGAGAGCCGCTATGGCGTAATAACGCGATTACCAGTGGAAATCTTTGGCGTTGGTTTTATCGATAAGCTTCACATCAACAGGGATCTCCTTAGGAATATTCGCACCCCAATGTTTCGCCAGGGCAATGCCTAAGCCAATACGCAGCTGATCGCGTGGGAACTGAGCGGCGGTAGCAATAAACGGCGTATTACCTTTAGCAATTTCAGCGACTGCTTCCGGGGAACCATCAACGCTCACCAGCTTCACATCGCGTCCTGATGCCTGAATCGCCGCCAGAGCGCCGAGTGAGCCAACATCATTCACGCTAAAAATACCGTTGAGCGTCGGGTTGGATTGCAGCATATTTTCCGTCACGCTCATGGAGGTATCGCGCTCTTGTTTACCATTCAGTTTGGTAATCACTTTAATATTGGGATGCTTTTTCATCGCATCTTCAAAGCCGCGCACGCGCTCCAGAATAGGCACTACCGGAATCCCGTCGAGAATCGCTACGTTGCCTTTATCACCCAGCGCTTTGGCTAAGTGTTCACCGGCAATAAAGCCTGCATCATAGTTTTTTGAGCCGACAAAAGAATCTATCGGGCCATTAGCCTGAGCATCTATCGCCACCACCACCACGCCAGCTTTTTTAGCGGCCAGCACGGCGGTTTCCGCACCGACGCTATCAGCCGGGTTAATCAGCAAAATATCTATTTTCTTTTGCAGCATATCCTCAACATCGCTAATCTGCTTGGAGACATCATGCGCCGCATCCGCTGTATAGACGGTGGCGTTAATATCTTTTGCCGACTGCTCAAGCGACTCTTTCATGGTGACGAAATATTCGTTATTCAATTCCTGGAACGACATGCCGATAGTTAGCGGCTTAGCATTAACGCAGGCGACCATACTCATCGCCAGAAGTCCTGAGAGTAATGCTTTCGTATTCAATTTTACAGGCATTCAATATCTCCTTTTTGAGTTATGCGCTAAAGGATAAAGATTATCCTTTAGCGTTTTCATGGTACGAATGTTGCCTGATAGCCTGAGCAATAAATTAATGACCGGTAGACTTCACCAGACCACCGATATTTACTCCAGTTATCACCATGATACAAATCCAGTATTTATTTAGCCGCCATTCATTTCAAAGCGGATGATAATTAAAATAAATGGCGCTATTTAAGAATTACGTTTTTATGGCTTAATAACGACCTTGATAGAATTGAGCGATTTTGCCATTTCAAACGCCGCTTTCCACTCATCGATAGAATAGAAATGAGTGACGACGCCTTTTGCAGTCAGCAGGCCGCGCTCAAAGAGATCGATGGCGATTTCATAGCTGTACGGGCCAAGATGCGCACCGCGAATATCCAGCTCTTTGCGGTCGCCAATGATCGACCAGTCGGCGGTGGTTTCTTTACCAAACACGCTGAACTCGACAAAACGACCTAGCTTACGAATCATCTCCAGTCCCTGAGTAACGCCAATCGGCGCGCCGGTAGCTTCAATGTAGACGTCGCAACCGTAGCCTTCAGTCATGGCTTTAACAATGGCAATGGCGTCTTCTTTGGCCGCATTGATAACCACATCCGCCCCAAACTCTTTCGCCAGCGCCAGACGGTCTTCCATGGTGTCGATCACCACCAGCTTTTTCGGCGTTTTCAGATGAGCGACCTGCACCATACACAGCCCCAGCGGCCCGGCGCCGGCGATAACAACCACATCATCCAGTTCGATATCTCCGCGGCGTACCGTGTGGATTGCGCAGGCCATAGGTTCGATCAGCGCAGCATCTTCTTCACTCAATGATTCAGGAATTTTATGAATAATCGCGCGTTCGGAGAAACGCATATATTCAGCCATACCACCATCGGCGACATCTTTCTGGAAGCCGTAAATATCATGGGTTTCGCACATCCAGTATTTGCCGGTTTTACAGAAACGACATTCATGACAAGGTACAATCTGCTCCGCCAGAATACGGTCGCCAATTTTTAATTTATATTTTTCTGCCGAGCCGGGGCCTAATTCAGCAACCCGGCCATAGAATTCATGTCCTGGCACCACTGGCGTTTTCACCCACGGATTATCGCCCCAAAACATCGGTGCGCCGTCCTGGGCTTTGCAATCACCAGCACATATTCCACAGCCATCAACTTTTATAACCACTTCTTTTTCTTGTGCTACCGGGCGCGTAATCTTTTCAAAGCGATAATCCTGGGGACCATGGCACACAACAGCTTTCATAGCTTCAGGTAATTGTTCCATCGTAAACCTCATTTTCGGATAAGTAATGAAGATGGATAGTATTGCTGACGCAATTATCCTCCACCTGGCACAAGAGTCGTGAGATGATGATGCAAATATATTATTACGTAGAGAGTTTAACTGGTCTCTACGATTTCAAGGCATTCCTGACGATAGATATCTTTTGGTAGATTATTAGTAATAAGAACATCAATATCTGCCAGGTCGCATATTTTATATAATGAATAGCGCTCAAACTTACTGCTATCGACCATCAGAATTTTTTGGTCGGCCACTTTCAGCATTTCTTGTTTCAGACGCACGTTGACTTCATTGCTATCTTTGATTTCCAGGCCTGAATCAAGGCCCTGGCAAGAAAAGAACAGTTTATTGACCTTAAAGTTATTAATAATAAATTCAGCTACTGGCCCATGAAAATCGCCGTGTCTTTCAGAATACTCGCCACCCACGCTGACAATTCTTATTTTCTTTCGGCAGGCTAATGTCTGAATAATATTTAATGAATTGGTAATTACCGTCAGTTCGATATCGGGCAACTGCCGTGCTAAAAACCAGCATGAACTACTATTATCCATAATAATGCATTCATGCTCATGAATGTACTGTAATGCGCTTTTGGCAATGCGCATTTTTCGCTCTGGTTGCTCTTTTGTTCGCTTAATAAATGCTTCAGCTTTATCGACAAAATTCCCATTATTTGTGGGATTATCCACATCTAAAAATGATGCATTATTTTCTGAAATCATCGCACCGCCAAAGCTGCGAACTATTTTTTTATTTTTCGCCAGCGAGGTTAAATCTCGGCGAATGGTTTCTGGAGATACGTCAAATATCTGTGAGAGCTCATTAACTCTGGCACATCCTTTTTCTACGACATATTCCAAGATTAATGAATGACGTTTCACTTGTAACATAGACGTTCTCAAGAAAGCATTCAGGATTTAATGACATAAATATAACAAAATCGTCCATATCAGTAAGTGATATAAATCATACAAAATCAAAACAAGTTTTTAGCTTTTTTTAGTTTGAAGCTGATCATATATATCAAGTAACTTTCATTTTGAATGAGATAAATTTGTGATTAAAATCGCAGAATTAGCCGTCATTGTTCGTTTGCTTTAGCAGCATATTCACTAAAACGGGCAAACCCGGTCAAAGCAATAATACCCGTTTATGCCCGATTCAGTCAGCGTAATGCCCGGCAAGGCTGTGCCGTCTTGATAACACGTAACGTCAAACTTTGCGACATCGCCAAAGGGTGACGACTTTTGCCGCCTCTGAAACCAGCAGGAACCCAATATAAAACGCGCTCCCCTTAAACTCCATCTCGCGCAGCATCCAGAACACCAGCGAAAGCGAAGGTAGCATGAAGATCAGACGCAACGGCGTCTGCGCATACGCCAGCCACAGCGCATAGCGACTGTGTCGCCAGAAGAGAATCATCGAGACGGGAATAGTGATAATCAATATGGCATTAAGCGGATATAGCCAGGCTGCCGCGGAACCGTAGCTTTGCACAAGCTGTAGATAAGCGAGGATATCGCTGTAGAAAGGCACTCGCTGATGGTAGACATTCCAGACAATAAACTGGAGGAGATAGAACAGATCCATCCCACCCCAGAACCAAAAAACGTTTTTTCGTTCCAGTTTCATCGCTATCCCTGCGAAAAAATCAGGCCCTGAAAAGGGCCTGATTATCATGATGTCAATTACGCGTTTTTCAGCACTTCGCTGACAATCTCCACCGCTTCTTTCTCAATCTGCTGACGATGTTCAGCGCCGAGGAAGCTTTCGCAGTAGATTTTATAGGCGTCTTCGGTTCCTGACGGACGCGCGGCGAACCAGCCGTTGTCGGTCATCACCTTCAGGCCGCCAATCGCCGCCCCGTTACCCGGCGCCGCGGTCAGACGCGCGGTAATCGGGTCGCCCGCCAGGGTGCTGGCGCTGACCATTTCCGGAGAGAGCTTAGACAGCGCCGCTTTCTGGGCAGAAGTCGCGGAAGCCTGCAGACGGTTGTAGCTCGGCGCGCCGAAGCGCTCTGCCAGCTCGTCGTAGTGCTGCTGCGGGTTTTTCCCGGTGACCGCGGTGATTTCCGCCGCCAGCAGGCACATGATGATGCCGTCTTTGTCGGTAGACCACGGGGTGCCGTCAAAGCGCAGGAACGAAGCCCCCGCGCTCTCTTCACCGCCGAAGCCGAAGCTGCCGTCAAACAGACCATCAACAAACCACTTAAAGCCGACCGGCACTTCCACCAGCTTACGGCCGAGGTCGTTAACCACACGGTCAATCATCGCCGAGGAGACCAGGGTTTTACCCACAGCGACATCTTTGCCCCACTGCGGGCGATGCTGGAACAGGTAGTTAATCGCCACCGCCAGATAGTGGTTCGGGTTCATCAACCCGGCCGGCGTGACGATACCGTGACGGTCGTAATCCGGGTCATTCGCGAAGGCCAGGTCAAATTTGTCGCGCAGCGCCAGCAGGCCCGCCATCGCGCACTCGGAGGAACAGTCCATACGGATTGCGCCGTCTTTATCGAGATGCATAAAGCGGAAGGTCTGATCGACGTGGTCGTTGACGATGGTCAGATTGAGGTTGTAATGCTCAGCGATACGCTTCCAGTATTCGATACCGGAGCCGCCCAGCGGGTCGACGCCGAGGGTCAATCCGGCTTTCTGGATCGCCGCCATATCGACGATATCCGCCAGCCCTTCAATAAACGGCTGCACCAGATCCTGTTCTTTAACGTGGCCGGAGGCCAGCGCCGCGTCAAGAGAAATACGCTTGACGCCCTGCAGACCGGCAGCCAGCAGTTCATTGGCGCGATTTTCGACAACCTTGGTCACGTTGGTATCAGCCGGGCCGCCGTTTGGCGGATTGTACTTGATACCACCGTCTTCCGGCGGGTTGTGGGACGGCGTGATCACAATACCGTCAGCCAGCGGACCGCCCTTTTTGTTATGCACCAGAATCGCATTAGAAATCGCCGGCGTCGGGGTGAAACCGTTGTTTTCCTGAACGATGACGTCAACGCCGTTCGCCGCCAGCACTTCCAGTACGGAAATGAAGGCCGGTTCGGAGAGTGCATGAGTGTCCTTCCCGACGTAGCATGGGCCGGCGATCCCGTTCTTCGCGCGGTCTTCCGCAATTGCCTGAGCAATCGCCAGAATATGCTGCTCGTTGAAGTTGTGGCGCGCCGCGCTGCCGCGGTGACCGGAGGTGCCAAACTTCACCGCATGTTCCGCGTTGCCGACTTCCGGCTTCAGCACATAGTACTGGGCAGTCAGCTGGGCGACGTTAATCAAATCACTCTGTTGCGCAGGTTGACCCGCGCGCTTATCGATTGCCATTGCCTGATCCTTCTGGTGCAAAAGTTAATTAACTAGATCGTACCGCAAACCTTTTCGATCAATTCCGCAGGGAACTGCATAGACTGCATGATATGTTCGATCATGCTGCATTTGCGACCGGTATTGGTATTTGTAATGACCCACCACGGCGTGCCCGGAACCTGCTTAGGTTTCGTCTGATTACCGTTTTTCTGCAGCGTGCGCTCATCCTCAGCGAAATAAACGCGAGTGCGGCCGTGGAGGGACTCGGTCGCCTCCGCGAACGCTTTGCTGTCTAAGGAGTAGAGGGTAGTCAGAACCAGCATGAAACGGTTTACCGCGCGCTTTTGATCAGCGTACTCATCAGATAACAGCAGCTCACGCATCGCGCGGACTTTATCCTTCAGAGGATTAGCGGGCTTCACTTCAGCGACAGGCGTTGGCGCAGGGGCCGGAGCGGCTTTCGCTACCGGCGCGACAGGCTGGGAAACGGCGGAAAACTTCAACATACGCCGTAAAATGTCGGATGCGCTCTCGCCAATATGCTTGGTGTGGCTGGCAATATAGCTATAGAGTTCATCATCAACTTCAATTGTTTTCATCTTAATCCAGTGCGATATCTTTTTCTGAATACAAGTTGTCGGGATTATAGGGTCAAATCCCAACCGCGGATAGCGTCAAACCAGGATGGCGGTAAAACTCGGAAATCTTCCGGGTCTTGCAGCCGGATGGCAGAATGTCCAACATAATACCCTAACCCGACGGAGCGAAAAAAAGAACTTTGCCATGAAATTAAATAGCCGAGCGCAATCTGCACAGAATCCGCACAATAATCCCCCTATCGTCCTGGTCCACGGCCTTTTTGGCAGCCTGGATAACCTTGGGATCCTCGCCCGCGATCTGGTTCACGATCGCGATATTTTACAGGTCGACATGCGAAACCACGGTCTTTCGCCGCGCTCGCCGGAAATGACCTATTCCGCGATGGCCCAGGATCTGCTTGATACTCTCAATGAATCACAGATTGAGAAAGCTACCTTTATTGGTCACTCAATGGGCGGAAAGGCGGTGATGGCGCTGAGCGCGCTGGCGCCGGAGCGCATCGCGGGCCTGGTCGCCATTGATATCGCCCCGGTGGATTATCACGTTCGCCGTCATGATGAAATCTTCGCCGCCATCAACGCCGTCACCGACGCGGGCGCCGCAACGCGTCAACAGGCGGCGACGGTCATGCGCCAGCACCTTAACGAAGAGGGCGTGATTCAGTTTCTGCTGAAGTCTTTCGTGGACGGCCAGTGGCGGTTTAACGTACCGGTGCTGTGGGAGCAGTACGATAATATCGTCGGCTGGCAAGCCGTCCCGGCCTGGCCGCATCCGGCGCTGTTTATCCCCGGCGGTAACTCCCCCTACGTCACCGACGCATACCGTGATGCACTATTGGCTCAGTTTCCCCAGGCGCGCGCGCACGTTATCGCCGGCGCCGGTCACTGGGTGCATGCCGAAAAACCGGAGGCCGTGATCCGCGCAATTCGCCGTTATTTAACCTCGATCGCCGCCTGACTGGCTAAAATCTGCCCGACCGCGCGGCTTAATGCCCGCGGTCGTTGGCGCAGCCCGTCGCCTGATGTATTATGGCGCGCTGTCTGCGTCGGCTATGCCCGATAGCTTGTTTCCCCCGAAGTCACTCTGAATCATGGCAAAAGAACAAACGGACCGTACGACATTAGATTTGTTCGCAACCGAGCGTCGGCCGGGTAGACCGAAAACCAATCCGCTTTCGCGCGATGAACAGCTGCGCATCAACAAACGCAATCAGCTTAAACGCGATAAGAGTCGCGGTCTTAAGCGCGTGGAGCTAAAGCTGAATGCCGATGCGGTCGATGCGCTTAATGAGCTGGCGGAAGCCCGTAATATGAACCGCAGCGATCTTATCGAAGAGATGCTGATGAGCCAGTTGGCGGCCCTGCGCGGCCAGGATAAAGCCTAAAACCCTCAAAAAATAAGCTTTCATGTAGCAGAGTGTGCAGTTGGGCGTGATTGCTGTTTCCGCGCCCTTCTCTGTTCTGCTATCATTGCCCCTATCTGCGGGCATTACGCCACTACCACATCATTAAGTTTCAAGAGGTTATTTTACTCATGGCAATCATCGGCATCTTTTTTGGCAGCGACACCGGCAACACCGAAAATATTGCAAAAATGATCCAAAAGCAGCTTGGTAAAGATGTTGCTGATGTTCACGACATTGCCAAAAGCAGCAAAGAGGATCTGGAAGGTCACGATATCCTGCTGCTCGGCATTCCGACCTGGTACTACGGCGAAGCCCAGTGCGACTGGGACGATTTCTTCCCGACGCTGGAAGAGATCGATTTCAACGGCAAACTAGTCGCGCTGTTTGGCTGTGGCGATCAGGAAGACTATGCTGAATACTTCTGCGATGCGCTGGGTACCATCCGCGACATCATCGAACCGCGCGGCGCAACTATCGTTGGCCACTGGCCGACCGCGGGCTACCATTTTGAAGCGTCTAAAGGCCTGGCCGATGACGATCACTTTGTTGGCCTGGCCATTGACGAAGACCGTCAGCCAGAATTGACTAACGAACGCGTGGAAAAATGGGTAAAACAGATTTCTGAAGAGCTGCACCTTGAAGAAATCAAGAATGCCTGAGTCTAAACGGCGAAATCATCAGATTTCGCCGAATTGATAGATAAAAGCAATCAAAGTTATAGCTACAAGTTTTTAACTTTTAATCACATATCTGTACAATGTCCTCTGATTTAACGGGGTCGCGTGAAGCACTTTGTAGCGAGTGCCTCGTTTTTGACAGCATACAAGGCCCGATGCTTGCAGTTTTCATTTCACCATGGCAGTTCTATAATGAGACGCATTACATCGGGTGATTCTCTGTATTACTTCCGCTGATGGAAGTAGATCGTTTAGCAACAGGACAGATTCCGCATGACTGACAACAATACCGCATTAAAGAAAGCTGGCCTGAAAGTGACGCTTCCGAGATTAAAAATCCTGGAAGTGCTGCAAGGACCGGATAACCATCATGTCAGTGCGGAAGACTTATACAAACGCCTGATTGATATGGGTGAAGAGATTGGCCTGGCCACCGTCTACCGCGTACTGAACCAGTTCGACGACGCCGGTATCGTCACCCGTCATAATTTTGAAGGCGGTAAATCCGTTTTTGAACTGACGCAGCAGCATCATCACGATCACCTGATTTGCCTCGACTGCGGCAAAGTGATCGAATTTAGCGATGATTCCATCGAAGCGCGCCAGCGTGAAATTGCCGCAAGGCACGGTATTCGTCTGACCAACCACAGCCTGTACCTGTACGGACACTGTGCGGAAGGCGACTGCCGCGAAGATGAACATGCCCACGACGCGGCAGAGAAATAATCACCGCATCGTATACCGCCAAAAGCCAACCTGAAGGTTGGCTTTTTTTTGCCCGGAATTTGCCGCCTCTTTCTCTCGCGCTGCAATACGTTTACTGTCAGTGCATCCTGAGGTGTACGGAGAGTCGACATGGAGCTTCGCCAGCTACGCTATTATGTGCGCATTATTGAAACCGGCAGTATGGGCCGCGCCGCGCTTGACCTGAATATCGGCGTCTCCGCGCTGAGCCAACAGATGGCGCGCCTGGAGAACGAACTCGCCATCCGTCTGCTGCAGCGGACATCGCGCGGCGTAATGCCGACCAGCGCTGGTCTCGCCTTCTACTCCCAGGCGCAGCTGGCGCTGCGCCACGCCGACGATGCGGTTCTCGCCGCGCGCGAGGCGCGCCTTTCCGGCCACGTCAGCGTCGGTATGGCCCCCAGCACCGCCTCTGTACTGGGGGTACCTTTTATTCACGCGATGCGCGAAAGCTATGCCGACGTCCGCCTGCATTTGGTCGAGAGCCTCTCTGGTAATCTGGAACGCATGATCAACACCCGCCAGCTTGATTTAGCTATCGTGTTCCAGAAGGAGAAGCTTGCGCGCTGGAGCGCCAGGCCGATTCTCGAAGAGCGTCTGTTTCTGATTGGCACCCATGACGTGCTGGCCCCCCTTCCCGAAGCGAGCATCTCGCCTGGCCAACTGGCCGCTATCCCGCTGATAATGCCAAGCCTGGGGCATGGCCTGCGCGGCAGGCTGGAGGCGATCTGCCAGGAGCACGCCCTGAGCGTCGATGTGGTGGCTGAAATCGACGGTCTGGCCCTGCTGATGCGCGCCGTCCGCGACGGACTTGGCGCCACGCTGCAGCCGGGGGCGGCGATTTCCCATCTCGACGGCGAGTCCCTGAGAGTGATCGGCGTAGAGAATCCGATACTCAGTCGGCCAAACTTTCTCGTCAGCCTTTCCGATGATGAACTGACCCCAGCGGGCCTTGCCGCGCGGGTGATACTGGCGAAAGTCATGCGTCAGCTCGTGGAGTCAGGCCGCTGGCCCGGCGCCAGCCTTTACGCGCACTAAACCCCCCTTTAGCAATACGCCATAGCGTCCTTACGGCCAAAACGAATACATTTCCATTACAAATTTAACAATCAAGCAAAGCGTAATGGAGCCAAAAATGGTGGATGTACTGGTGATTGGCGGCGGCAATGCCGCGCTATGCGCCGCATTAACCGCCCGGGAAGCCGGCGCGTCCGTGCTGCTGCTGGAGGCTGCGCCGCGGGAATGGCGAGGCGGAAACTCTCAGCACACGCGGAATCTTCGCTGTATGCACGATGCTCCGCAGGATGTTTTAATCGACAGCTATCCGGAAGAAGAGTACTGGCAGGACCTGCTGCGCGTCACCGAGGGCAACACCAACGAAGCGCTGGCGCGGCTGGTGATCCGCACTTCAGCGCAATGCCGGGACTGGATGCGCCAGCACGGGGTTAACTTTCAGCCGCCGCTCTCCGGCGCCCTGCACGTTGCCCGCACCAACGCCTTTTTTATGGGCGGCGGTAAAGCCCTGGTCAACGCCTATTACCGCAGCGCGGAGCAGATGGGCGTTAAGATCCGCTACAACACGCCGGTACAGGCGCTCGAATTAGATAACGGCGAATTCGTCGCCGCGCTGGCGGGCGAAGAAAGGATCGTCGCCAAAACCTGCGTCCTCGCCGCCGGCGGGTTTGAATCTAACCGCGAGTGGCTGCGTGAAGCATGGGGACAGAACGATCGTGGTGAATGGCCAGCCGATAACTTTCTCATCCGCGGCACCCGCTTCAACCAGGGCGTGCTGCTCAAGTTTATGATTGACGCCGGGGCTGACATCATTGGCGATCCTTCACAATCCCACTGCGTCGCCATTGACGCCAGGGCGCCGCTCTACGATGGCGGGATCTGTACGCGCGTGGACTGCGTGTCGCTGGGGGTGGTCGTCAACCGTGACGCCAGGCGCTTTTATGACGAAGGGGAAGATTTCTGGCCCAAACGTTATGCCATCTGGGGCAGACTGGTCGCCCACCAGCCGGGGCAAATCGGCTATTCAATTATCGACAGCAAAGCGATCGGCCACTTTATGCCGCCCGTTTTCCCCGGCGCCCAGGCCAATACCATTGAAGAGCTGGCGCGCCAGCTGGGATTGGACGCAGAAAGCCTGGCGCAAACCATCGCCCGCTACAACGCCGCCTGCGCGCCCGGCAAGTTCGATCATACCCGCCTTGATAACTGCGCGACATCCGGCCTGACGCCGCCGAAAACCCACTGGGCGCGGCCCATCGATACGCCGCCCTACTACGGCTATGCCCTACGACCGGGGATCACCTTCACCTACCTCGGGCTGTACGTCAATGAACACGCCGCCGTCCATTTTGCGGGCAAGCCCAGCCGAAGCCTGTTCGTTGCCGGTGAAATGATGGCCGGCAACGTGCTGGGCAAAGGCTATACCGCCGGCGTGGGCATGTCGATCGGGACGACATTCGGCCGCATTGCCGGCCAACAAGCCGCCAGGGCGGCACTGCAGGAGAGACACCATGAAGTCGCTTGAAAAGCTAATCATTGACGCGCAAATCATCACCCAGCCGGAAGCGGAGGTCGAACGGGTGATGCAGGTCTGTAACGCCTGCCGCTATTGCGAAGGGTTTTGCGCCGTGTTTCCGGCCATGACCCAACGCCTGGCTTTTGGTAAAGCGGATATAAACTACCTGGCCAACCTGTGCCATAACTGCGGTGCCTGCCTGCATGCCTGCCAGTACGCGCCGCCGCATGAGTTTGCCATTAATGTCCCGAAGGCGATGGCGGAAGTGCGGCTGGAAACCTATCAACATTATGCCCAGCCCGCGGCTTTCGGCAGCCTGTATCGTCGGGCCGGCGTGACCACGGCGCTGGCGCTGGTCGGTGGGTTGATCCTCTTTCTGCTGCTGGCGATGGGGCTCAAAGGCTCCCTGCTACATCCGCCGCTGGCCGGCGATTTCTACCAGATTTTTCCCCATAACCTGCTGGCGTGGATGTTTGGTTCGGTCTTCGTACTGGCCATGGGCTTACTGATGGCCGGCGTGATCCGTTTCTGGCGCGAGATCTCCCCGGGGCATCCCCACGCCGTTGATATCGCCAAAGCCTCGCATAACGCGCTGACCTTAAAATATCTCGACGGCGGCCACGGTAAGGGCTGCAACGAGGCTGATGACGCGTTTACCCTGATGCGCCGTCGTTTCCATCATCTTACCTTTTATGGTTTTCTGCTCTGTTTCGCTGCCACCCTGGTGGCCACGGGCTATCACTATTTTGCCGGATGGGAAGCTCCCTACCCGTTCTTCAGCGCACCGGTTCTGCTGGGCACGCTTGGCGGAATCGGCCTGCTGGTGGGCCCGGCAGGCCTGCTATGGCTGAACCTTCGTCGTTCGCCGCTGCACGGCGACCCGCGGCAAAAACCGATGGATCGCGCCTTTATCCTGCTGCTGCTGCTGACCAGCTTCACCGGCCTCGCCCTGCTGGCGGGACGGGACACCTCGTGGATGGGCATTCTGCTTGCCATTCATCTCGGCGTGGTGATGGCGCTGTTTTTAACCCTTCCTTACGGAAAATTCGCCCACGGATTTTATCGCTGTGCGGCGTTACTCAAGTGGGCGATTGAGAAACGGCGCGGAAAACAGGCGGCAGTCGCAGGCGACTAGCCCCCCTCTTACCTCTATAAAAACAAGATAAAGACAATGGAGAGCAAACCCTATGACGCAACCCTCATCGCGCGCCGGTACCATTGGCGCCATCCTCCGCGTGACCAGCGGTAATTTTCTCGAACAGTTCGACTTTTTTCTGTTTGGTTTTTACGCCACCTACATCGCCAGAACGTTCTTTCCGGCGGAAAGCGAGTTTGCGGCGTTAATGCTCACCTTCGCCGTCTTTGGTTCGGGCTTCCTGATGCGCCCTATCGGCGCGATAGTGTTGGGGGCCTATATCGACAGAATCGGCCGCCGTAAAGGGCTGATGGTGACGCTGGCGATTATGGGCTGCGGGACGCTTCTGATAGCGCTGGTGCCCGGCTATCAGACTATCGGCATTCTCGCCCCCATCCTGGTGGTTGTCGGGCGGCTGTTGCAGGGTTTCTCGGCGGGCGTCGAGCTCGGCGGCGTGTCGGTCTATTTATCGGAAATCGCCACGCCGGGGAACAAGGGATTCTATACCAGCTGGCAATCCGCCAGCCAGCAGGTGGCTATCGTTGTGGCGGCGCTGATTGGCTACGCGCTGAATGAAACGCTCGGCCACGATCAGATCGCCGAATGGGGCTGGCGCATTCCCTTCTTTATTGGCTGTATGATTATTCCGCTGATTTTTGTGCTGCGGCGTTCGTTACAGGAAACCGAAGCCTTCCTGCAGCGTAAACATCGTCCTGATACCCGGAAGATCCTGAGCACAATTGTCAAAAACTGGCGCATCATCTCGGCGGGCACCTTGCTGGTGGCAATGACCACGACAACTTTTTACTTCATTACCGTCTATACCCCGACCTACGGCAGAGCCGTGCTGCACCTGAGCGCCCGCGACAGTCTGCTGGTGACCATGCTAGTCGGCATCTCCAACTTTATCTGGTTACCGATCGGCGGGGCAATTTCTGACAAAATAGGCCGTCGACCGGTGCTGATGGGCATTACCCTGCTGGCGCTGCTCACTACCTGGCCGGTAATGCACTGGCTCACCGCCGCGCCGGATTTCACCCGCATGACGCTGGTCCTGCTCTGGTTCTCGTTCTTCTTTGGTATGTATAACGGCGCGATGGTGGCCGCGCTGACGGAAGTGATGCCGGTCTACGTCCGCACCGTCGGCTTTTCACTGGCCTTTAGCCTCGCCACCGCGATCTTCGGCGGCCTGACGCCAGCAATTTCCACCGCGCTGGTAGAGATAACGGGCGATAAAAGCTCGCCGGGCTGGTGGCTGATGTGCGCCGCGCTATGCGGCCTGGCCGCTACCGCAATGCTCTTCGTACGCCTGAGCCGCGGCTACCGGCCGGCAGAAATACCCCGCTAAAATAGCAACGGGCGGAGTTTTCGCTCCGCCCGTTTGCTTGCCGCCGTCTGGCTTAACGCGGTGTATTATTGCTGCGGATCTCTTTCCAGATCTGGTCGCAGCGCGCCTCTACAGCCTGATCGTTCCCGGTTTTGCGCGCCTGGATGCACTGCTGATAATCCAGAACCCGCACGCTTTCCTGGGTCGCGAACTGCTGATGCTGTTTCTCCTGTTTCAGCACGTTCAGTACGCTCTGACAGGCTTCCACTTTATCCGGATTGCCCTCAGCGCTATTGATGCAGGCGCTGTAGGCATCTTTTAACTTTGAGTCTTCCTTAGGCGCTGGCGACTGGGTACAGGCAACCAGACCTGCTGCCATAATGGCGACAAGCATTAACTTTTTCATCATGAACCTCGGGAAATTGCGGCGGGTTTTCCCCGCCGCAGTGGCATCAGAAAATGGTGAACGGAGCGATAACCATGAACTTCACGTCGCGCTCATCCTGGAAGATGTTGCCGTAACCGCCGCTCCAGCTTGGGATATCGGAGTGGTTGTCGTATTGCGTAAAGTGGAGTTTGAACAGCGTGCCCTTCGCGCGTCCTTCCTGAACGGTGTACATGGCATCCAGGCTATAAGCGGACTCTTCCAGACGTTTATCCGGGTTGTAGTACGCATCAGGTGAGGACATTCTCCCCGGCTTCGCATCCCAGGCATAAACGTAGGATGCGCCGAAGGCCCAGCCCGGCATGTTCCAGTTCTTCATGTCATACATCGCGCCGAAGAACACCGCTTTTTCACCGTTGGCGTTGAAGTCCGAACGGTTATCCCACCAGATATCCAGTCGCCCGTTAGACGATGCATAGGTAGGCGTCATACGCTGCAGGAAGTAGCCCTGCTGGCCATCAGCTTTAACCCAGGTGCCTTCCAGACGCAGATCCAGAACGTCGGCAACCTTATAGCCAAAGGTCAAGGCCTGCAGCCACGCGGTGCCGTCATAGATATCGTTAGCCCCGCCGTTGCTGACTTTATCGCGGGTGCCGTAGAACTGATAGCTGGTGGTTAACGGCGTGCCGGCGACATCAAACTTATAGCTGGCCTTGGCAAAATACTGGTCGATGTAACCCTGTGCCTGGCCAAACGCCGCTTCCAGTACAAGGTCGTTTTTAAAATCATATTTGGCGCCGAGAGAGTGGAGATAATCCACCTTGGTTTTCTTGTCGTTCTGATAGAACTCATCCATCTCAATGTGCCACGGCGCTTTATATTCGTTTGTCCACATATAGGAGAAACTCAGCGCGCCCGCATCACCGTAGTCAAAGTTCGCGCCAGCTTCCGCGCCCTGGTAAGTACCGGGCATAAAGCTCCAGTGCGGCGCCAGCAGCGTTTGGCCGGTTGGCTGAATATAGCCCGCGCGCGCCCATGCCGGACCAAATTTAAATTTCGCGGCTGCTTTATACAGGCTGATCCCGCTCTTATCGCCGGAATAGTCTTCATCGTAGCCTTTATTACGCGAGGAGAAAGCGATTTCGTTCGGGTGACCGCTCTCGCTGCTTTCACCCATTTCGATGGCGGTAAAGGCAGCGACGTCAATACCGAACATGTCGGCGGCATAGCCGGACTGGAAGTCGAGGTTGGCGTTCCAGGTGGAGTGTGACAGGTTAGTTTTATATTTATCGCCGTCGGTCACATCTTTACGGTCGCGTTCACGCTGCCAGTAATAGATGCCGCCGGTTAACGTTGAATCATCAATGAACCCTTCTGCTTTTGCATCCGGCACCATTGCAAATCCTGACAGGGCTGTGACACCGGCAATAGCCAGCGCCAGCGTACTACGTTTGCCACTAAACGTACGCATATGCATATCCTCTTTGACGTTTTAAAGTGCGGTCACCAAAGGGCAACACGCAAAAAATAAAATAAAACTGCTAAAAAAGTGGTGCGCTAAAAATTCGCATAACCACTGGGTATAGACTATTTTTCGTGACGCGAATTATCAATCTCTTTCGCCGACCAAAGATGAAGATTATGACAAAGCGCACATAATTTATGTCTTTATGTTTCAGTCTTAGACATCACACATTTAGCGTGGAAGTGCTTGCAAAAACAGAGAAAATCAATAGAAATGAAAGTGATCACCTAATTTCAGGTGATATGCCGGAAGGATTAAAAATAACGCTTATTACAATCTGTAAACAAGATTAATTCGCATCGCGAAAATATGGTAATTTAATTCGCTGATTCTGAATAAAAAAAACGCCGCAGTTAGCGGCGTTCTTAATGATGGCGAATAGCTACGCGCCGACTTTCGTCCAGGTATCGCGCAGGCCGACGGTGCGGTTAAACACCAGATGGCTTGCGGTGGCATAGCGGCTATCCAGGCAGAAATAACCTTCACGCTCGAACTGGTAGGCTTTTTCCGCCTGCGCCTGCGCCAGGCTCGGCTCAGCGAATCCCTGTTTAATCACCAGCGATTCCGGGTTCATCACCGCGAGGAAATCTTCCGCCGCGCCCGGGTTCGGTACGCTGAACAGGCGATCGTAGAGGCGGATTTCTACCGGCAGCGCGTGCGCCGCGCTCACCCAGTGAATCACGCCCTTCACCTTGCGACCGTCGGCCGGGTCTTTGCTCAGGGTGTCGGCATCGTAGGTGCAGAAGATAGTCGTGATATTGCCTTCCGCATCTTTCTCCACGCGTTCCGCTTTAATCACGTAAGCGTTACGCAGACGAACTTCTTTACCCAGCACCAGACGCTTGTACTGCTTGTTCGCTTCCTCACGGAAGTCGGCGCGATCGATCCAGATTTCGCCGCTGAACGGCACCTCGCGGCTGCCCATCTCCGGCTTGTTCGGATGGTTCGGCATGGCCACCATTTCACTTTCGCCCTGCGGATAGTTTTCGATAACCAGCTTAACCGGGTCGATAACCGCCATCGCGCGCGGGGCGTTTTCGTTCAGATCTTCACGAATGCAGGATTCCAGCGACGCCATCTCGATAGTGTTGTCCTGCTTGGTCACGCCGATACGTTTGCAGAACTCGCGGATAGATTCAGCGGTATAGCCGCGGCGGCGCAGACCGGAGATGGTCGGCATACGCGGGTCATCCCAGCCTTCAACGTGCTTCTCGGTCACCAGTTGATTCAGCTTACGCTTGGACATCACGGTATATTCGAGATTCAGGCGCGAGAATTCGTACTGGCGCGGATGCACGGGAATGCTGATGTTATCCAGCACCCAATCGTACAGGCGGCGGTTATCCTGGAACTCAAGGGTACATAGAGAGTGGGTAATCCCTTCCAGCGCATCGCTGATGCAGTGGGTGAAGTCGTACATCGGGTAGATGCACCACTTGCTTCCGGTCTGGTGGTGATCGGCAAACTTAATGCGGTACAGCACCGGATCGCGCATGACGATAAACGGAGAGGCCATATCGATTTTTGCGCGCAGGCAGGCTTTACCCTCAGCAAATCCGCCGCTACGCATTTTTTCAAACAGCGCCAGATTCTCTTCCACGCTGCGATCGCGGTACGGGCTATTTTTACCCGGCTCTTTCAGCGTGCCGCGGTACTCACGGATCTCCTCCGCTGACAGTTCGTCAACGTAGGCCAGACCTTTATTGATCAGCTCAACCGCATACTGGTGCAGCTGATCGAAATAATCAGACGAGTAGCAAACATCCCCGGACCAGTGGAAACCTAACCACTGCACGTCGTTTTTAATCGACTCAACGTATTCGATATCTTCCTTCACCGGGTTGGTGTCATCGAAACGCAGGTTGCATTGGCCCTGGTAATCCTGGGCGATGCCAAAGTTCAGGCAAATAGACTTCGCGTGGCCAATGTGCAGATAGCCGTTCGGTTCCGGTGGGAAACGGGTATGAACGGTGGTGTGCTTACCAGTAGCCAGATCTTCATCAATGATCTGACGAATAAAGTTAGTCGGGCGGGCTTCTGCCTCACTCATCGTGGGTTCCTCAAAGCGTAAACAACGTATAACGGCACATGATCTTACAAGCAGGGCGTAGAGACAACTATTAGTTACGCAAAATAGCGATTAGAAGGAGATTATGGGGGTGTTTGCGGTAAAAAAAAGCGGCGCAGCTTTCGCTGCGCCGCTGAGGCATAAACGCCACTCAGGAGTCTTACTTGCCTTTAATTTCGTACAGCGGCGTCTGGCCCGCAACAACCTTACCGGTTGCCTGGATAACCAGCGCGCTGTAGTCGTCGCTGTTGCTGCAGACGACCGGGCTAATCATCGAACGCGCGTTAGCGTTGAGGAACTCAAGATCCAGTTCCAGAATCGGCTCACCCGCTTTCACTTCCGCGCCCTCTTCCACCAGGCGTTTAAAGCCCTGGCCGTTAAGCGCAACGGTATCGATGCCCATATGGACGACGATTTCCGCACCGTTTTCAGTTTCCAGACAGAAAGCATGGTTGGTGTTGAAAATCTTCACCACGGTGCCCGCTGCCGGCGCAACAACAATCTTATCGGTCGGTTTTACCGCCACGCCGTCGCCGACGGCTTTGCTGGCGAAGGCTTCATCCGGAACCTGCTCCAGCGCCACAATGTCGCCGGTAATCGGCGAAACCAGCGCTTCGACAGTCTTCGCGTTAGCAACAGCCTGTGGTTTAACTGCCTGAGCGGCTACGGGTGCGCTATGAGACGCTGCAGCCGCTGCGGCAACCGGGCCACGGGCAACCACTTTCTTCATTTCATCGCCGACGGATTCCGCTTTTGCGCCCACGATAACCTGGATGGTCTGCTTGTTCAGTTTAACCACACCGGAAGCGCCGAGGCGCTTACAGGCCGCGTCGTTAACCAGCGCAGAGTCCGCCACGGTCAGACGCAGACGGGTAATACAAGCATCAATCGCTTTCAGGTTATCCGTACCGCCGACCGCCGCGATGTAGTTGGTCGCCAGCTGAGTTAAGCCTTCTTCGGTGTTGCTGTTGGCCTCTTCAGTGACCACGTCATCCACTTTATCTTCACGACCCGGCGTTTTCAGATTGAACATGCGGATAACCGCGCTGAACAGCAGGAAGTAGATAACGAAGAACACGACGCCCATCACGATCAGCATCCAGACGTTTTTACTGGCTGCCGGCAGGCTGTACATCAGAACATAGTCGATGGCGCCTGCGGAGAAGGAGAAGCCCGCGTGGATACCCAGCGCCGTCGCAACGAACAGGCTGATACCGGTTAGGATGGCGTGCAGGAGGTACAGCAGCGGCGCCAGGAACATGAACAGGAATTCCAGCGGTTCGGTCACACCGGTCAGGAACGCGGTGATGGCCACCGACAGCAGCATACCGCCGACCATCGGACGACGCTCTTTCGGGGCTGCGAAATACATCGCCAGCGCCGCACCCGGCAAACCGAACATCATGATCGGGAAGAAACCGGACATGAACATCCCCGCGGTGCCGTCACCCGCATAGAAGCGGTTGATGTCGCCGTGGAACACCGCGCCAGCAGCGTTGGTGAATTCACCAATCTGGAACCAGGCGATGGTGTTCAGCACCTGATGCAGACCCGTCGGGATCAGCAGACGGTTGATGAAACCAAAGATACCGGAGCCGAGCGCGCCCGCGCCGACAATCCATTCACCGCCGGCATGAATGGCGTTCTGCACCGGCGGCCAGACGTAGCCGAAGATGGCTGCCAGCACCAGACAGAAGAAGCCGGTGGCGATGGGCACAAAGCGTTTGCCGCCGAAGAAGCTCAGGAAGTCAGGCAGTTTGATGCCCGACCAGCGGTTATACACGGCGCCGCCGACCAGACCGGTAATGATACCCGCCAGCACGCCCATGTTGATGGCCGGGTTGATGGTGACCATCGCTTTGGTCAAAACGAAGTAACCTACCGCCCCCGCCAGCGCCGCGGCGCCGGCGCTGTCTTTCGACCAGCTGGATGCGACACCGATAGCGAAAATCAGCGCCAGGTTGTCAAAGATTGCCCCGCCCGCCTGGGCGATAAACGAAATGTTAAGCAGATCCGGTTGACCGAATCGCAGCAGCAGCGCCGCGACCGGCAGCACTGCGATAGGGAGCTGTAACGCCCTACCGAGACGCTGAAAAAAACCTAAAATATTCATCTTATTCCCCCTATGAGACCCCGATGAGGCTCACTAAAGCCACTTTATTATTGTGTAACCTGGTTAATTTTTTAACTTACCTGCAAAGTGTCTGAAAAATTAATTCGTCTCGCAAATTAAATGGGTATTTTTTGTGACAATAGTCACCAAATATCGTATTCACCTCCGCCTTTGACTGGCTAACAACGAAAACTTATTTTATCATTCAAAAAATCAACACGGATTGACCCCGGTCGGCGCAGTTACTGCGATACTCTTAATAGTATGCTGGCGCCAATCCGCCAGGTTCTAATTTAACTATAGAGGTGAACAATGAGACTGATCCCCCTGGTAACAGCTGAACAAGTCGGTAAATGGGCTGCCCGGCATATCGTTAACCGCATCAATGCGTTCAAACCGACAGCGGACCGCCCGTTTGTCCTCGGTCTGCCTACCGGCGGCACGCCTCTGACCGCTTATAAAGCCCTGGTTGAGATGCACAAAGCAGGCCAGGTTAGCTTTAAGCATGTCGTCACCTTCAACATGGATGAGTACGTAGGCCTGCCGAAAGAGCACCCGGAAAGCTATCATAGCTTTATGCATCGCAACTTCTTTGATCACGTTGATATCCCGGCGGAAAATATTAACCTGCTGAATGGTAACGCGCCGGATATTGATGCAGAATGCCGTCGCTATGAAGAAAAAATTCGTTCTTACGGTAAAATCCACCTGTTTATGGGCGGCGTGGGTAACGATGGCCACATCGCTTTTAACGAACCAGCCTCTTCTTTGGCTTCACGCACACGCATCAAAACTCTGACCCACGATACTCGCGTAGCGAATTCCCGTTTCTTCGACGGTGACGTTGACCAGGTGCCTAAATACGCGCTGACCGTTGGCGTGGGCACGCTGCTCGACGCGGAAGAAGTGATGATTCTGGTGCTGGGTCATCAGAAAGCGCTGGCGCTGCAGGCGGCGGTGGAAGGCAACGTAAACCATATGTGGACCATCACCTGTCTGCAGCTGCACCCGAAAGCGGTTGTCGTCTGCGATGAGCCGTCCACTATGGAACTGAAAGTTAAGACACTGAAATATTTCAACGAATTAGAAGCCGAAAATATCAAAGGTCTGTAATGTAGTTTCGTCCCGCAGCAGACCCTGCGGGACAACCATTTTTGACAACCGGGGGTCGTAATGTATGCATTAACCCAAGGCCGGATTTATACCGGTCATGAAATTCTGGATGACCATGCGATTGTTATCGCCAATGGCCTTATCGAACGTATCTGTCCGCAGACTGAGCTGCCCACCGGGATCGAACAGCGCTCGGTTAATGGTGCGATCCTTGCCCCCGGTTTTATCGACGTCCAGCTTAACGGCTGCGGCGGCGTGCAGTTCAACGACACGGCGGATGCGGTCACCGTTGAAACGCTGGAAATTATGCAGAAGGCGAATGAACGCTCCGGCTGCACCAGCTATCTGCCCACGCTCATTACCGCCAGCGATGACCTGATGAAACAGGGTGTCCGCGTGATGCGCGAGTATTTGCAAAAGCATCCCAACCAGGCGCTGGGCCTGCATCTTGAAGGCCCGTGGCTGAATATTGTCAAAAAAGGCACCCATAACCCGGATTACGTCCGTAAACCGGACGCCGCGCTGGTCGATTTCCTGTGCGAAAACGCGGATGTAATAACCAAAATCACCCTCGCGCCGGAACGCGTTGAACCAGAAGTTATCCGCAAACTGGTGGCCGCAGGTATCATCGTCTCCGCCGGTCATTCCAACGCGACGCTAAAAGAAGCGAAAATCGGTTTTCGCGCCGGGATTACGTTTGCCACCCACCTGTTTAACGCTATGCCGTATATTACCGGCCGCGAACCGGGTCTGGCCGGGGCGATTTTCGACGAACCGGATGTCTACTGCGGTATCATCGTCGATGGCATGCACGTCGATTACGCTAACGTCCGCCTCGCTAAACGCTTGAAAGGCGACAAGCTGTGCCTCGTCACCGACGCAACGGCGCCGGCGGGTGCCAATATTGAGCAGTTCATTTTTGCTGGTAAAACAATATACTACCGGAACGGCCTGTGCGTAGATGAGAACGGTACCCTCAGCGGCTCTTCATTGACCATGATTGAAGGGGTGCGTAACCTCGTTGAGCATTGCGGCATTGCGCTGGATGAAGTGTTGCGTATGGCGACGCTCTACCCTTCCCGCGCCATTGGCGTAGACAAACAGTTAGGCAGCATTGCCCCGGGGATGGTCGCTAACCTGACCGCATTCACCCGCGATTATAAAATCACCAAGACCATCGTTAATGGTAACGAGGTCGTCACTGAGTAAGTAAAAGTATGACAGCAGGCGGACAGGCTCAAATTGGTAACGTCGATCTCGTAAAACAGCTGAACAGCGCGGCCGTCTATCGGCTCATCGATCAGCACGGCCCCATCTCGCGTATCCAGATTGCGGAACAAAGCCAGCTTGCCCCTGCCAGCGTAACCAAAATTACGCGTCAGCTTATTGAACGCGGACTGATCAAAGAAGTCGATCAGCAGGCCTCCACCGGGGGCCGCCGCGCTATCTCAATTATTGCCGAAACCCGCAGCTTTCACGCCATCGGCGTACGTCTTGGCCGCTATGACGCCACCCTGACGCTCTATGATTTAAGCAGTAAGACCCTCGAAGAAGAGCACTACCCGCTGCCGGAAAGAACCCAGGAAACGCTGGAACACGCCCTGCTCAACATCATCGCCTCCTTTATGGAGAGCTGTCAGCGCAAAATCCGCGAGCTAATCGCCATTTCGGTGATCCTGCCGGGGCTGGTCGATCCGGAAAGCGGCGTCATTCGCTATATGCCGCATATTCAGGTGGAGAACTGGGGGCTGGTTGAAGCGCTGGAAAAACGCTTTAAAGTCACTTGCTATGTCGGGCACGATATTCGTAGCCTGGCGCTGGCGGAGCACTACTTTGGTGCGAGCCACGACTGTGAAGACTCCATTCTGGTGCGCGTACACCGTGGGACCGGCGCAGGGATCATCTCCAACGGGCGGATTTTTATTGGCCGTAACGGTAACGTCGGTGAAATCGGCCATATCCAGGTCGACCCGCTGGGCGAGCGCTGCCACTGCGGCAACTTCGGCTGTCTGGAAACCGTCGCCGCCAACGCCGCCATTGAACATCGCGTTCGTCATCTGCTGGAGCAGGGTTATCAGAGCAAAATCTCCCTCGATGACTGCACGATAAAAACGATCTGCAAAGCCGCAAATAAAGGCGATGCGCTGGCCTGCGAGGTGATCGAGCACGTTGGCCGTCATCTGGGTAAAACCATCGCTATCGCCATTAACCTGTTTAATCCGCAAAAAGTGGTGATTGCCGGGGAGATCGTGGAAGCGGAGAAAGTTCTCCTGCCGGCGATTGAAGCCTGTATCAATACCCAGGCCCTGAAGGCATTTCGCAAAAATCTGCCAGTAGTGCGATCCACGCTCGATCATCGTTCAGCCATCGGCGCTTTTGCCCTGGTCAAGCGCGCGATGCTCAACGGGACTCTGCTCCAGCGTTTGCTGGAAAGCTAAAGCCGCTTTATAGTTTCGCCTTTCTCCAACGATGTCGGACAGTTCATGACCATTCAAAACATAATTTGTGATATTGACGGCGTGCTGATGCACGACAATGTGGCCGTGCCGGGCGCCGCTGAATTCATCAAGCGCATTCTCGAAAAAGAGATGCCGCTGGTGATGCTGACCAACTACCCTTCGCAAACCGGGCAGGACCTGGCAAACCGCTTTGCGACGGCGGGAATCGATGTCCCTGATACCGCCTTTTATACCTCGGCGATGGCCACTGCCGATTTTCTGCGCCGTCAGGAAGGCAAAAAAGCCTATGTGGTCGGTGAAGGCGCGCTGATTCACGAACTGTACAAAGCCGGCTTTACCATCACCGACGTCAATCCGGATTTTGTTATCGTCGGTGAGACGCGCTCCTTTAACTGGGAGATGATGCATAAGGCTGCTTTTTTTGTCGCTAACGGCGCGCGCTTTATCGCCACTAACCCCGATACCCACGGTCGCGGCTATTACCCGGCCTGCGGCGCGCTGTGCGCCGGTATTGAAAAAATCTCCGGCCGCAAGCCGTTCTACGTGGGTAAACCGAGCCCGTGGATTATCCGCTCCGCGCTCAACAAAATGCAGGCACATTCAGAACAGACGGTCATCGTCGGCGATAACCTGCGCACGGATATTCTGGCGGGTTTCCAGGCCGGTCTGGAAACCATTCTGGTGCTTTCCGGGGTAGCCACGCTTGATGATATCGACAGCATGCCGTTCCGCCCTTCCTGGATTTATCCATCGGTTGCGGAAATCGATATTTTCTAAATAAAACCACGTCCTGCGACGTGGTTTCTTATTTTCAAGCCTCTTCTGAACGCTTTCATCTAAAAGAAAAGCGTTATTACTGAATATTCATCAACAAAAGCGCTCAAAACATACTCTTTTTTCACTATTCGACAATCACAATTGCGTTATTTTCTTTTGCTGGCGTAAACCCCTTGCGCCCTTCGCCCCTTTGCGGCATTTTCTAAAGCATGCACTGAGGCTTCGCGATTAGACGAAGCCTGCACAACATCAAACAAGACAGGGTAACGGAGAAGGCTATGTGTTCGATTTTTGGCGTACTGGATATTAAAACTGACGCGGGTGAGCTGCGTAAAAAGGCACTGGAGCTTTCCCGCCTGATGCGCCACCGCGGTCCGGACTGGTCAGGCGTCTATGCCTGTGATAAAGCCATCCTGGCGCATGAACGCCTGTCAATCGTCGACGTGAACGCCGGCGCGCAGCCGCTGTACAACGCTGCAAAAACTCACGCCCTCGCCGTTAACGGTGAAATCTACAACCACCAGGCGCTGCGCGCGGAATACGGCGACCGCTATGCGTTCCAGACCGGTTCCGACTGCGAAGTTATCCTCGCGCTGTATCAGGAAAAAGGTCCGGACTTCCTCGACAATCTGCAGGGGATGTTTGCTTTCGCTCTCTACGACAGCGAAAAAGACGCGTATCTGATTGGTCGCGACCACATCGGCATCATCCCGCTGTATATGGGTCACGACGAACACGGCAACTTCTACGTTGCCTCAGAAATGAAAGCGCTGGTTCCGGTATGCCGCACGATTAAAGAGTTCCCGGCAGGCAGCTACCTGTGGAGCAAAGATGGCGAAATCCGCGAGTACTATCAGCGCGACTGGTTCGACTATGACGCGGTCAAAGACAACGTCACGGACAAAAACGAACTGCGTCAGGCGCTGGAAGAGTCGGTGAAAAGCCACCTGATGTCCGATGTCCCTTACGGCGTCCTGCTCTCCGGCGGCCTGGATTCATCGGTGATTTCCGCCATCACCAAAAAATATGCCGCGCGCCGCGTCGAAGATCAGGAAAAATCAGAAGCCTGGTGGCCGCAGCTGCACTCCTTCGCCGTCGGTCTGGAAGGCGCGCCCGATCTGAAAGCCGCGCAGGAAGTGGCTAACCATCTGGGCACCGTGCACCACGAAATCCACTTTACGGTGCAGGAAGGCCTGGACGCGATTCGCGATGTTATCTATCACATTGAAACCTATGACGTGACGACGATTCGCGCGTCAACGCCGATGTACCTGATGTCGCGTAAAATCAAAGCCATGGGCATCAAAATGGTGCTGTCTGGCGAAGGTTCTGACGAAGTATTTGGCGGCTACCTTTATTTCCATAAAGCGCCAAACGCCAAAGAGCTGCACGAAGAGACCGTACGCAAGCTGCAGGCGCTACATATGTTTGACTGCGCTCGCGCCAACAAAGCGATGTCCGCATGGGGCGTTGAAGCGCGCGTGCCGTTCCTGGATAAGAAATTCCTCGATGTGGCAATGCGTATCAACCCGCAGGACAAAATGTGCGGCAACGGTAAAATGGAAAAACATGTCCTGCGTGAATGTTTTGAATCTTACCTGCCGGCAAGCGTCGCCTGGCGCCAGAAAGAGCAGTTCTCTGATGGCGTCGGTTACAGCTGGATCGATACTTTAAAAGAAGTGGCCGCTGAACAAATTTCCGATCAGCAGCTGGAAACCGCCAGCTTCCGCTTCCCGTACAACACGCCATCATCGAAAGAAGCGTATCTGTACCGTGAGATCTTCGAAGAGCTGTTCCCGGTTCCAAGCGCGGCCGAATGCGTTCCTGGCGGCCCTTCCGTCGCATGCTCTTCAGCAAAAGCGATTGAGTGGGACGAATCTTTCAAAAAAATGAACGATCCGTCAGGACGCGCGGTTGGCGTACATCAGTCGGCCTACTAACCGGCGCGGTTTTCCAAACGGACTCTTCGGAGTCCGTTTTTGTTTTGTGCCTTATTTAAGCCGTTAAAAACGATAAATAACCAATAATTGCCGATTATTGCGCCACGCTGTTCGCAACCTAACCAAACAGTTACGTTCAGCCCATTTTCGATGAAAAAGGAGTTGACGCTTCAAGGCTCAATACGCATAATGCGCCCCGCAACGCCGATAAGGTAACGCGCAAAAAGATGGCTACGTAGCTCAGCTGGTTAGAGCACATCACTCATAATGATGGGGTCACAGGTTCAAATCCCGTCGTAGCCACCATCTTTTTTGCGGGAGTGGCGAAATTGGTAGACGCACCAGATTTAGGTTCTGGCGCCGCAAGGTGTGCGAGTTCAAGTCTCGCCTCCCGCACCATTTACTCTTTCGCGTTGGCAGTAAAAAATTTTTGTTGGGGTATCGCCAAGCGGTAAGGCACCGGTTTTTGATACCGGCATTCCCTGGTTCGAATCCAGGTACCCCAGCCATATTTTCGATGTTTGCGGTTCACCGCGACGGTATTGGGGTATCGCCAAGCGGTAAGGCACCGGTTTTTGATACCGGCATTCCCTGGTTCGAATCCAGGTACCCCAGCCATCGAAAATAGAGTAAGATTTTGGCTACGTAGCTCAGCTGGTTAGAGCACATCACTCATAATGATGGGGTCACAGGTTCGAATCCCGTCGTAGCCACCATACAAAGGAATTATTGATTCAGTTCGATAAATCCAAAAGAATTGTTGGGGTATCGCCAAGCGGTAAGGCTCTGGTTTCTGATACCAGCATTCCGAGGTTCGAATCCTCGTACCCCAGCCAATTTTAAAAGTCGCTCACGCTGTGCGCGCACTCGTTGGAGTATTTCCAGGCGCTAAGCCACCGGTTTGACCCTGGTACGAAATGGTCAACGTAAAATTGGGGTATCGCCAAGCGGTAAGGCACCGGATTCTGATTCCGGCATTCCGAGGTTCGAATCCTCGTACCCCAGCCAACAAAAGCAAAAAGCTCGCTTCGGCGAGCTTTTTGCTTTTTGGCGTTTACGCTATGCGCATCACCGTTCCGCACCCCGACCTCACCTTTGCAAGCCGGGGTCTTTCTCGTTACAAACCTAACGCATATTTCAACGCCTGACGCTTTAATCCGCCGGCGCGCTCGGCCGCCATCAGCCCTAAATTTCGCAGCATACGCACCGGCGGCAGGTCGTTGCTGAATCCGGCGTAAAACAGATCCATTCCCGACTGCATAATAAAGTTGTCCGCCTGACGCCGCGTCTGGTAGCGCTTAAGTACCGGCAGGCTGGCCCACTCCTCGCCGTGCGCTTTTGCTCTGCCAAGAATATCAAGCAGCGCCTCGACATCGCGATAGCCGAGGTTCACCCCCTGCCCCGCCAGCGGATGAATGGTGTGCGCAGCATCGCCCACCAGCGCCAGCCCCGGCTTCACATACTGCAATGCGTGGCGGCGGGTGAGCGGGAAGGCGCCCGCGCTCAGCGGCGTAACCTCTCCCAGCCGAGACGGGAAGTGACGAGTAATTTCCTGCTGTAGCTGAGCCATGCTCATGCCCTGCAGCTGGCGGATCCGCGCCGGCGCGTCGTACCACACCAGCGAAGCCCAATGGTCAAACAGCGGTAAAAACGCGCGCGGCCCCGCTGGGGTGAACTGCTGCCAGGTACTGTCGCCGGGATCGCCCGCGCACTGTACGCTTATCAACATACAGGATTGCTGATACTGCCACGCGTGGATGCCGATTCCGGCCAGCTGCCGCACCTGCGAACTGGCGCCGTCCGCGCCCACCACCAGACGCGCATCGATCTGGCTGCCGTCAGTCAGCGTTAACGACGTGTACATTTCTTCGCGCCGCATCGCCTGGAGCGATGTCCCCACCCGCAGCGATATGCGCTCATGGGCTTCCAGCGCCTGCCACAGGGCAAGCTGCAGGACGTTGTTTTCCACCATATAGCCCAGTTCAGGTAGCTTCAGCTCCGCAGCGTTGAAGACAACGTGGGCGCTTTCCCACTCCCAGGTCTCGAGCTGGCGATAGGCATGAGCGCGCATTTTCCGCACGCTATCCCAGACGCCGAGTCCTCTCAGCAGCCCTACCGATGAGGCGCTGATTGCCGAAATACGCACGTCAGGCGGTGAAGATGCATCAAAAGCCGGTGGCGCGTTTTTTTCAATAACCGTCACCGTAAAGCCCTGCTGCGCCAGGCCAAGCGCCAGGGCGCCGCCAACCATTCCGCCGCCGACGATAACGACATCTGTTGCATGAATTGTCATGGCTATTATCCTTAAACCCGAATCCCCTCAGTTTACCGGATTTTTATTCGGCTTGTGGTGATTACGGTCGTACTGGTCAGGGCGCGGTCAAAGCATTACAATACGCGCCCTGCAATCCTGGCTTTATATCCGTCACCCTTCACATTGCAGAGCAACATCCGGTGAAGACGCTGACTTTGGGTATACCTAATTAAGCATGAGCAAGTCGATGACAAAAAAACTCCATATTAAAACCTGGGGCTGTCAGATGAACGAATACGATTCATCAAAGATGGCCGATCTGCTGGATGCCACCCACGGGTATCAACTCACTGAAGTGGCGGAAGAAGCGGATGTGCTGCTGCTCAATACCTGCTCAATCCGTGAGAAGGCTCAGGAAAAAGTATTCCATCAGCTAGGACGCTGGAAGCTGCTGAAAGAGAAGAATCCCAATCTGATCATCGGCGTTGGCGGCTGCGTGGCTTCTCAGGAAGGCGACCATATTCGCCAACGCGCCCATTATGTCGATATTATTTTTGGGCCGCAGACCCTGCACCGTCTGCCGGAAATGATTAACTCGGTACGAGGCAACCGCAGCCCGGTCGTCGATATCAGCTTCCCGGAAATCGAAAAATTCGACCGCCTGCCGGAACCGCGCGCCGAAGGCCCAAGCGCCTTTGTTTCCATCATGGAAGGTTGCAACAAGTACTGCACCTACTGCGTGGTGCCTTACACCCGCGGCGAGGAAGTGAGCCGCCCAAGCGACGATATCTTGTTTGAAATCGCCCAGCTGGCGGCACAGGGCGTGCGTGAAGTCAACCTGCTCGGGCAGAACGTGAACGCCTGGCGCGGGGAAAACTACGACGGCACCACCGGCAGCTTTGCCGATCTGCTGCGTCTGGTTGCGGCGATCGACGGTATCGATCGGATCCGCTTTACCACCAGCCATCCGATCGAGTTCACCGACGATATCATCGAGGTTTACCGCGATACGCCAGAGCTGGTCAGCTTCCTGCACCTGCCGGTGCAGAGCGGTTCTGACCGCGTGCTGAACCTGATGGGCCGAACCCACACGGCGCTGGAATATAAAGCGATTATCCGCAAACTGCGCGCGGCGCGCCCGGATATTCAGATCAGCTCCGACTTTATCGTCGGCTTCCCTGGCGAAACCACGCAGGATTTCGAGCAGACCATGAAACTGATCGCCGATGTGAATTTCGATATGAGCTACAGCTTCATCTTCTCTGCGCGTCCGGGAACGCCGGCGGCCGATATGGTCGACGACGTACCGGAAGAGGATAAGAAGCAGCGTCTGTATATTCTGCAGGAGCGTATCAATCAGCAGGCGACGGCCTGGAGTCGCCGTATGCTCGGCACCGTGCAGCGCATTCTGGTGGAAGGCACTTCACGCAAGAGCATCATGGAGTTGTCTGGCCGCACCGAGAATAACCGCGTGGTGAACTTCGAAGGCTCGCCTGAGATGATCGGCAAGTTTGTCGACGTCGAAATCACCGACGTCTGGACAAACTCCCTGCGCGGTAAAGTGGTGCGCACCGAGGACGAAATGGGTCTGCGCATCGCGGAAACCCCGGAGTCGGTGATTGCCCGCACCCGTAAAGAAAACGATTTGGGCGTCGGTATCTACCAGCCATAATCCGTTCAGGCCTGCCGCTCCGGCAGGCCTTGTATTTCCTCTCCTCAACCCAATATCTACAGGGATGCTTGCGCCATATTCCGATGACGTGAATAATTTCCTGACAGGCCATCTTCTGGCTACCTATGCATAAGAGGAACAGTTTGAACACAGACACTCGCGAAATCACCCTTGAGCCCGCAGACAACGCCCGTCTGCTGAGCCTATGCGGCCCGTTTGATGACAACATTAAACAGCTGGAACGCCGTCTCGGCATCGAGATTAACCGTCGTGACAACCACTTTAAACTGACCGGTCGACCGATTTGCGTCACCGCTGCGGCGGATATCCTGCGCAGTCTGTACGTCGACACCGCGCCAATGCGCGGCGAGATTCAGGATATTGAACCGGAACAAATTCATCTGGCGATTAAAGAAGCCCGCGTGCTTGAGCAAAGCGCCGAAAGCGTGCCGGACTACGGTAAGGCCATCCATATCAAAACCAAACGTGGCGTGATTAAGCCGCGTACGCCGAATCAGGCGCAGTACATCGCCAATATTCTCGACCACGACATTACCTTCGGCGTCGGCCCCGCCGGTACCGGGAAAACCTACCTGGCGGTCGCCGCCGCGGTGGACGCGCTGGAGCGTCAGGAGATCCGCCGTATTCTTCTGACCCGTCCGGCGGTTGAGGCCGGCGAAAAACTGGGCTTCCTGCCCGGCGATTTGAGCCAGAAAGTGGACCCGTACCTGCGACCGCTGTACGACGCGCTGTTTGAAATGCTCGGCTTCGAAAAAGTCGAAAAGTTGATTGAACGCAACGTGATTGAAGTCGCGCCGCTGGCCTATATGCGCGGCCGTACGCTGAACGACGCGTTTATCATTCTCGACGAAAGCCAGAACACCACCATTGAACAGATGAAAATGTTCCTGACCCGTATCGGCTTTAACTCTAAAGCGGTTATCACTGGCGACGTCACGCAGATTGACCTGCCGCGCAGCACCAAATCGGGCCTGCGCCACGCAATTGAAGTGCTGGCAGAAGTCGATGAGATTAGCTTCAACTTCTTCCACAGCGAAGACGTCGTGCGCCATCCGGTGGTTGCCCGTATCGTTAACGCCTATGAAGCCTGGGAAGAAGCAGACCAGAAACGTAAAGCAGAGCTGGCCGCCGAGCGCAAACGCGAAGCCCAGGAACAGGAGCATAAATGAGTCAGGTCATTCTCGATTTACAGCTGGCTTGCGAAGATAACAGCGGAATGCCGGATGAAGCCCTGTTTCAGCGCTGGGTCGATAGCGTTATCCCGCAGTTTCAGGAGGAGTCGGAGCTGACGATTCGTCTGGTTGATGAAGCGGAAAGCCACGAGCTGAACCTGACCTATCGCGGGAAGGATAAACCGACTAACGTGCTCTCTTTCCCGTTCGAAGCCCCGCCGGGCATCGAAATGCCGCTGCTTGGCGACCTGGTTATCTGCCGTCAGGTGGTTGAACAGGAAGCGAAAGAGCAAGGCAAACCGCTGGAAGCGCACTGGGCGCATATGGTGGTCCACGGTAGCCTGCATCTTTTGGGCTATGACCACATCATCGACGAAGAAGCGGAAGAGATGGAATCCCTCGAAACAGAGATAATGCTTGCTCTGGGCTATGAGGATCCGTACATTGCCGAGAAGGAATAACCCGTTGCCGGCTTTGCCGGCGACTGGCCGCTATGCCGGGCGCTGAGTATACGCGTGACGAGCGACTATTTAATCAACATGAGAACCCATACGACGCCATGAGCGACGACAATTCACACAGTAGCGACACAGTAAACAGCAAAAAGGGATTCTTCTCCCTGTTACTCAGCCAGCTCTTTCATGGTGAACCCAAAAATCGTGACGAACTGCTGGCGCTGATCCGTGATTCCGGGCAAAACGACCTTATCGACGAAGATACGCGCGATATGCTCGAAGGGGTAATGGATATCGCCGACCAGCGCGTCCGCGACATCATGATCCCCCGCTCGCAGATGATTACCCTGAAACGCAACCAGACGCTGGACGAGTGCCTCGATGTGATCATCGAATCCGCCCACTCGCGTTTCCCGGTGATCAGCGAAGATAAAGATCACATTGAAGGGATTCTGATGGCCAAAGATCTGCTGCCGTTTATGCGCAGCGATGCCGAAGCCTTCAGCATGGAAAAAGTGTTGCGCCCGGCGGTTGTCGTGCCTGAAAGCAAGCGGGTTGACCGCATGCTGAAGGAGTTCCGCTCCCAGCGTTATCATATGGCTATCGTTATCGATGAGTTTGGCGGCGTCTCGGGTCTGGTGACCATTGAAGACATCCTTGAGCTGATCGTCGGTGAAATCGAAGACGAATACGACGAAGAAGAAGACATCGATTTCCGTCAGCTAAGCCGCCATACGTGGACGGTGCGCGCGCTGGCCTCAATCGAAGACTTCAACGAAGCGTACGGCACCCACTTCAGCGATGAAGAGGTCGACACCATCGGCGGCCTGGTGATGCAGGCGTTTGGTCATCTGCCTGCCCGCGGCGAGTCTATCGACATTGATGGTTACCAATTCAAGGTCGCAATGGCTGACAGCCGACGTATTATTCAGGTACATGTAAAGCTTCCTGATGATGCCCCGCAGCCGAAGCTGGAAGACTAATCCAACGGGACGATTAACCTAAATGGTATTTGCCTCTCTTATTGAACGCCAGCGCGTACGCCTGCTGCTGGCGCTGTTATTCGGAGCCAGCGGAACGCTGGCTTTTTCACCTTATGACTTCTGGCCGGCGGCGATTATTTCGCTAATTGGCCTGCAGGGTTTAACGCTCAACCGCCGTCCTTTACAAAGCGCCGCGATTGGCTATTTCTGGGGACTCGGGCTATTCGGCTCGGGTATTAACTGGGTTTACGTGAGTATCGCGCAGTTCGGCGGCATGCCCGGTCCGGTTAACGTTTTCCTGGTGATTCTGCTGGCCGCGTATCTCTCCCTTTATACCGGGTTATTCGCCGGTATTCTTTCGCGCCTGTGGCCGAAAACCAGCTGGATACGCGTGACCATCGCCGCGCCGGTGGTCTGGCAAATCAGCGAATTTCTGCGCGGCTGGGTGCTCACCGGCTTCCCGTGGCTACAGTTCGGCTACAGTCAAATCGACGGCCCGCTTAAAGGCCTGGCGCCCGTGATGGGCGTTGAGGCGATTAACTTCCTGCTGATGCTCGTCTGCGGCCTGCTGGTACTCGCTATCGCGCAGCGTAGCTGGAAGCCGCTGATCGCCGCCGTCGTGTTGTTCGCTCTGCCCTTCCCGCTTCGCTATATTCAGTGGTATCAACCGCTGCCGGAACGCGCAACCACGGTTTCGTTGGTACAGGGCGATATCCCCCAGGCGATGAAATGGGACCAGAATCAGCTGCTCAACACCCTGAAAACCTATCTGGATCTCACCCAACCGCACATGGGTAAATCGCAGCTGATCGTCTGGCCGGAGTCCGCAATTCCCGATCTGGAAATCAATCAGCAGCGTTTCCTGAGCATGATGGACGATCTGATGCGGTCGAAAAACAGCGCGCTGATTACCGGTATCGTCGACGCGCGCCTGAACGCGCAGAATCGCTACGATACGTACAACACCATTATTACGCTGGGCAAAGATAACCCATACAGCTACGACTCAAAGAATCGCTACAACAAGAACCATCTGGTGCCGTTCGGTGAGTTTGTGCCGCTGGAATCGATTCTGCGTCCGCTGGCGCCGTTCTTCGATCTGCCGATGTCCTCTTTCAGCCGCGGGCCTTACGTGCAGCCGCAGCTGGTTGCGCATAATATGCGTCTGACGGCGGCTATCTGCTATGAGATCATTCTTGGCGAGCAGGTGCGGGATAACTTCCGCCCGGATACGGATTTCCTGTTAACCATCTCTAATGACGCGTGGTTCGGCAAATCTATCGGTCCGTGGCAGCACTTCCAGATGGCGCGGATGCGCGCGCTGGAGCTGGCCCGTCCGCTGCTGCGCAGTACCAATAACGGCATTACCGCGGTCATCGGCCCGCGCGGTGAAATACAGGAGATGATCCCGCAGTTCACCCGCGCCGTATTGACCACCAAAGTGACCCCGACTTCAGGGCTGACGCCGTACGCGCGTACGGGGAACTGGCCGCTGTGGGCGTTAACCGCGCTGTTTGGCTTTGCAGCGCTGCTGATGAGTCTGCGCCAGCGCCGTCGCTAATTGCTTCTCCCGCGGCGGCATTCGTCGCCGCGGTCACCTCTCCTTCTTGTCCATTTTGGCACGACCATTGCTTAATAAATTGATGTAGCAGCGCGATCCTTGAGGGTACAACCTGGTTGCACCACCACCGATCGCCATGCTGCTCTATTTTGGTGCAATGGGGGATTTTTGCCTTTAAATGGTGCGGTGCGCTTCGCAAAAATCAACAATATAAGAGCAAAATCTTTACATTAAGCCAAACTAAATGCTAACAAACACATACAAATGCTGCACGCAAAGACGGCAGCAATAAAAAGCACACACATTCACAATGGGTATCAATAGCGTCTGATGGCGCTGAGGATAAGGAGTCGGATATGCAATTACGTAAACTGGCCGCAGCAATGCTGGTCATGGGACTGACCGCCGGTGCGGCGCATGCAGAAGATGCGGCATCCACCGCTGGCCAGAGCACTCTGGATAAAATTGCCAAAAACGGCGTTATCGTCGTCGGTCACCGTGAATCATCCGTTCCGTTCTCTTACTATGACAACAAACAGCAGGTCGTCGGCTACTCTCAGGACTACTCGAACGCGATCGTTGATGCCATTAAGAAGAAGCTGAACAAACCGGATCTGCAGGTCAAACTGATCCCGGTCACCTCACAAAACCGTATTCCGCTGCTGCAAAACGGCACTTATGATTTCGAATGCGGTTCCACCACCAACAACCTTGAACGTCAAAAACAGGCAGCGTTCTCCGACACCATTTTCGTTGTCGGTACCCGTCTGCTGGTGAAAAAAGGCGGCGCGATTAAAGATTTCCCGGATCTGAAGGATAAAGCCGTCGTCGTCACCTCCGGCACCACCTCGGAAATTCTGCTGCACAAGCTGAACGACGAGAAAAAAATGAATATGCGCATTATCAGCGCAAAAGATCACGGTGACTCCTTCCGTACTCTGGAAAGCGGTCGCGCGGTGGCCTTTATGATGGATGACGCTCTGCTGGCGGGCGAACGTGCGAAAGCGAAGAAACCGGATAACTGGGAGATTGTCGGTACCGCTCAGTCTCAGGAAGCCTATGGCTGCATGCTGCGCAAAGACGATCCGCAGTTCAAAACGCTGGTGGACGACACGGTTGCCCATGTTCAGACTTCCGGTGAAGCCGAAAAATGGTTCGATAAGTGGTTTAAAAATCCTATTCCGCCAAAGAATCTGAATATGAACTTTGAACTCTCTGACGAAATGAAAGCGCTGTTCAAATCACCTAACGACAAAGCTCTTAACTAATTAAAAAAACAAAGGGCGGGGAATCCTGCCCTCCCGATTGTTGCCACGGCGCGGACAGACTATACGGCGGCTGGTCGTTCCCCAGCGGCCGCGAATACCGAAACAGGCTGAGCAACAATCTTCGAGGGTAGCGCTGCTACCCTTTTTTTTCCAGGAGTCATTTATGTCAATAGACTGGAACTGGGGGATATTCCTGCAACAGGCCCCGTTCGGCAACACCACCTATTTAGGCTGGCTGTGGAGTGGTTTTCAGGTCACCGTCACCCTGTCGGTAACGGCCTGGATTATCGCGTTCTTTGTGGGGTCGCTCTTCGGTATTCTCCGTACGGTCCCGAACCGTCTGCTATCAACTATCGGCACCTGTTACGTTGAGCTTTTTCGTAACGTTCCGCTTATCGTTCAATTTTTTACCTGGTATCTGGTGGTACCTGAACTGCTGCCGGAAAACATCGGTATGTGGTTTAAGTCCGAGCTGGATCCCAATATTCAGTTCTTCGTTTCCTCGATGCTGTGTCTGGGATTATTTACCGCCGCGCGCGTCTGCGAACAGGTTCGCTCCGGCATCCAGTCCCTGCCGCGCGGGCAGAAAAACGCCGGGCTGGCGATGGGACTAACGCTACCGCAAACCTACCGCTACGTTCTGCTGCCCAACGCCTATCGCGTTATCGTGCCGCCGATGACCTCTGAAATGATGAACCTGGTGAAAAACTCGGCCATCGCCTCCACCATCGGACTGGCCGATATGGCCGCGCAGGCGGGCAAGCTGCTGGATTACTCGGCCCATGCCTGGGAGTCGTTTACCGCTATCACCCTCGCCTACGTGTTTATCAACGCCGTTATTATGCTGATCATGTACGTGGTCGAACGTAAGGTCCGCCTGCCGGGCAATATGGGGGGTAAATAATGTACGATTTTGACTGGAGTTCCATTATTCCTTCCATGCCGTATCTGCTGGCTGGACTGGTTATTACCTTAAAAATTACCGTGACCGCGATTGTTATCGGGATTGTCTGGGGGACGATTTTGGCCGTCATGCGCCTGTCGAGCTTCCTGCCGCTGGCGTGGTTTGCCAAAACCTACGTTAACGTCTTCCGCTCCATTCCGCTGGTGATGGTACTGCTGTGGTTTTATCTGATTGTTCCGGGGTTCCTGCAGAACGTGCTTGGCCTGTCGCCGAAAACCGATATCCGCCTGATTTCAGCGATGATCGCCTTCTCCATGTTTGAAGCGGCGTATTACTCGGAAATTATTCGCGCCGGTATTCAGAGTATCTCTCGCGGCCAGTCCAGCGCTGCGCTGGCGCTGGGCATGACCCACTGGCAATCCATGAAGCTGGTGATTCTGCCGCAGGCCTTCCGCGCCATGGTACCGCTGCTGCTCACCCAGGGCATCGTGCTGTTCCAGGATACCTCGCTGGTCTACGTCCTGAGCCTGGCCGATTTCTTCCGTACCGCCTCCACTATCGGCGAACGTGATGGAACCCAGGTAGAAATGATCCTGTTCGCAGGCGCCGTATATTTTGTATTTAGTCTCAGCGCATCGCTGTTGGTCAGCTGGTTGAAGAAAAGGACTGTGTAATGATTACCCTGAAAAATGTTTCAAAATGGTATGGTCACTTTCAGGTGCTGACCGATTGCTCCACGGAAGTGAAAAAAGGCGAAGTGGTGGTGGTCTGCGGGCCATCAGGCTCGGGTAAATCCACGCTAATTAAAACCGTCAACGGTCTGGAGCCAATCCAGCAGGGTCAAATCATCGTCGACGGCACCACGGTTAACGATAAAAAGACCAATCTGGCTAAGCTGCGCTCGCGCGTCGGAATGGTATTCCAGCACTTCGAACTGTTCCCGCATTTGTCGATTATCGATAACCTGACGCTGGCGCAGGTTAAGGTGCTCAATCGCGATAAAGCCGCTTCACGCGCAAAAGGGCTCAAGCTGCTGGAACGCGTGGGACTTTCCGCTCATGCAGAAAAGTTTCCCGCTCAGCTCTCTGGCGGCCAGCAGCAGCGCGTGGCCATCGCTCGCGCATTGTGTATGGACCCCATCGCCATGCTGTTTGATGAACCCACTTCCGCGCTTGATCCAGAGATGATTAATGAAGTACTGGACGTGATGGTTGAACTGGCGAATGAAGGGATGACGATGATGGTGGTCACCCACGAAATGGGCTTTGCCCGCAAAGTAGCGAATCGGGTTATCTTTATGGATGAGGGGAAAATTGTCGAAGACGCGGATAAAGAAGCGTTTTTCGCTAACCCGCAATCAGAACGGGCGAAAGACTTCCTCGCCAAAATACTGCACTAAGCCTCCGGCGCGCACGCAAAGTGCGCGTCGTCCTTTTATTCCCCTTATCATATTGAATTATAATCACTCGCCCACGCTTAAATAACTGCCACCCATATATTCACACCCCATCGCTGATAATTCACAAGTTGAAATGACCAATTCAAATAAAATTCAGGATTAACATCGTAGCCTCGATAATCCTGCATCGCTAACATAGCACGACTATTTACGAGGACACTGAGTACTTAAAAAATTCGCTTTGGTATTTTATAAAAAATAAAATTCTTAAAATTGAAAACCACGAGCTGCTGGCGAGCTCATAACACCAGTCAGAACAAAACTCAATTTCCTTTACAAGGGCATCATTATCGAATGAAACAAATGGATATTGCTTCATGAAATACAACAATAACAAACTGTTAAACGCGCTTTTTCTTTACTTTATTTTTACTGCCTCCACGTTTGCGGATGTTGCCAACAACACTCATCAAACTGAACAGGATAAAGCTCGCCAGAGCGCATTAAAGCCCGAGCAGCAAGATTATCAATCATCGCGCACTGGCTCGCATAAATATAAACTTATTTTTCCGGTGGAGGAGACCTGCCGGTATATCAGCCACGTCAATATCATTTCCTCAAATGAAAAACTCACGCAACGTCTCCTGCGCAATATCGCCGTCCAGGCAGAAAAGAAATGTCTGGGTATTAAAGGCATTCGCCAACTCGCTACGGCATTACAAAATGAAATCATAGTCCAGGGGTATATTACTTCACTTATTGATATACCTTCACAGTCACTGGAAGATGGCGTTTTAGACATTACCCTCACCTACGGTAAGATAGGCAATATGATATGGTCTGCCGACAGCGGCGCCACGTCCAGCCTGTGGAATGCCATACCTACCGCCACGGGTGAGATCCTCAAACTAACCGACCTTGAGCAAGGGATGGCCAATCTGCAACGGCTACCCGGTTCGTCGGCGCAAATGAAAATCCAGCCCGGGAAAAACAACGCGGAAAGCGATATTCAGATAACGCGTAATCTGGCTAAAAAATGGCAGGTAAGCGCGTGGATGGATGATGCCGGCAGCCGGGAAAGCGGTCGCTATCAGTCCGGGGGCGCACTCTATCTCTATGATATGGCTACGCTTAACGATATTTTCTATGTCTCCGCCGGAGGCGACGTCGAATTTAATCAGCATAATGACGGCAACCACAATAGCAGCCTCTATTATTCGGTTCCTGTCGGGTACTGGTCGCTAAGCCTTTACGGCTCGCAGAGCGAATATCGTCAGCAATTTAAAGCCAACTATTCAACCACCGAATACAAAAGCGAAAACCGTTACGCCAGCGCGACGCTCTCGAGGCTGCTTTCCCATACGCGGCAGCAAAAAACCACCCTGGACGCCCGGATTGCAAAAAGCACGTCTCGTTACTATTTTGGCGGCAGCGAACTCAAGGTTATGCGCAAGCAGAACCCGGTTTGGGAATTGACCCTTCGCCAGCAGCGCTACTTCAATAAAAAAGTCATCGATGCCAGCCTGGGCATTCAGCGCAGCTTGCCCTGGCTTAGCTCCATGCCAACCCTTGAGGAAAAAGCGGGTCTCTACAGCCCACTTTCGCGGGTGATACATGCTGATATTCAGGCATTTATGAAATTTGATATTACCGGCGATCGTTTCAGCTACGCGCCGCATATTAATGCTCAGTTTAGTCCCGATATTTTATCCACGGATAATAAATTTAATATCGGCAGCCGCTGGACGGTACGGGGTTTTGATGGAGAAAATTCGCTGTCCGGCAACCAAGGCTGGTACTGGCGTAATGATTTTATCTGGGATATGCCAACCCCGGATCGGCAATTATATTTTGGTCTGGATATTGGCCGCATCACCGGCAGTGAAAAATATAAACAGGGTAAAGTTATTTCCGGCGCCGTAAGCGGGCTGCGCGGCCAGCTATTTTCCACGCAGTATGATTTTTTTATCGGTACGCCGTTCATTAAACCCGATCGTTTTCATAGCGATCCGCTCAACCTTGGTTTCTCGCTCAACTGGAGGTATTAACGTCGTTAAATAAACTAATAAATATTCATTAACTTTTAAGCAATTTATTTAAAGGAATAAACGCAATGTTCAAATTTAAATTTACTTATGTCGCCCTGGCGGCAGCACTCAGTTCGTCTTACGTCTATGCCGATCCGACGGTCTGGACCCACTCATCCGGAGCTACCGTCGTTGATATTGAAACGCCTAACGCAGCGGGCGTTTCTCACAATATGTACCGTGACTTTAATGTCAGTAACAAGGGCATGATTCTCAACAATAGTTCCAGCGATCTTACTCACGACACCTTAGGCAATATCGCTAAAAACAATAATCTGGCTAATGGCGGCGCTTCGGTGATCCTCAATGAAGTGACCTCAAATAAATCCAGCTCGCTCAATGGATTTATTGAAGTCGCCGGTCAAAAAGCCGACGTTATCATCGCTAACCCAAACGGAATCTCCTGCTCAGGCTGTAGCTTTATTAACACCGATCGCGCGGTTTTAACCACCGGCCAGGTAAAGCTCAACGACAGTGGCGCGATTGACAGCTATACCATCTCCCAAGGTCAGATCACTATTGGGCAAAACGGGATGAATGCAACAAATAGCTATGCCACCCTGCTGGCAAATGCTATTGCCATTAACGGTACCGTCAGCACTCCCAACGCGACGGTAGCCGCAGGAAACTTCACGCTTGACAACAATACAGGGCAAATGACCTCTGCGGGTAAAACGCCTACGGTACTACAGATGCTGATTCCGGAATACAGCATTGATATTAGCAATCTTGGCGGAATTAAAGCTAACAGCATCAGCATGATTGGCAACGACTTAGGTCTCGGCGTACGCAATAAAGGCGCGATTGTCGCCAATAGCACACTGACAATGTCCAGTAACGGTTCACTGACCAACGAAGGATCGATCACCAGCAACGGTATGCTTACGCAGATCGCCGCCGCCGGGAATATTAAAAACACGGGTAACATCTCGACGACAAACATTACAATTATCAATGGATTACAAACACTTACCAACAACGGAACCATATCCAGCAGCAAACAGTTGATGGTCAGCGCCTCTGGAAATATCGAAAACAACGGCACCATCAAAAGCAGCACGGCATTAAGCGTAGCGACTAACGGCAACCTGAAAACGGCTCACGGCTCTAATCTTCTTTCTGATAATCAACTGCTAGTATCGGCTCTTGGCAATATCGATAACGGCGGTTCAACCCGGGCAAAAAATACCAGCATTGCTTTTAGCGGTAGCTCGCTCAAGGTAACCGGTAACATTCACGGAACGGACAATCTCGTGATTCAATCGGTTAAAGATAAAGCGCTCTCATCCGGTGAAATCAGCAACTCGGGAACCTTAAAAGGGGGTAACGTCACCATCCAGACGAATGGTACGCTGGCGTTAAACCGTGATAGCAAAATACTCGCCAGCAATATGCTGACAACCAACAGCAACTGGCTGAATAACGATGGGGGAACCGTTCGCGGCGATTCTGCTGTCTTAAACTTTAATAACAACGCGATGCAAAACAGCGGAGAAATTATTGGCGGGACCATCAACATTTCCACCAACTCAGATCTGGTAAATAAATGGATTATGGAATCCTTTGGCGATTTCACCATTGATACCCACAATAAAGGCAACATTATCAACCGCGACAAAATCGTAGCTGGCGGAACGATGACCTTAAATGCAAAACAAGTGGTTAACGGCGGCTATAAATGCGGGTTCCTGAAAATGTTCACCTGCGATGCCGGCTTACTGAGCGGCAATAAACTGGTCCTGAATACTTCTCAGCGATATGCTTCTGAAGTGGGTGGCGAACAGTATTTCAAGTTAACGGAAGTTAACACCACCAAATAAATTATTAACCAAAAACCAGCCATCTTATTGAACTACACTCTAAAATGCCGGCGCTACCAGCGCCGGCATTTTATAAAATTGACATGAGCCGCTGAGTTTATCAGAGGCCCGGTATATTCAACTCCGGGCCTTATCGTTTAGGGCTCAAATGGCCGACGCTGGAACTGATCGTGCCCGCATTTGGGGCAACGCGGCAGCACATCCGGCGTATACACCGGCAGATGGTAATGGCACTTCTCACACACCAGATTGCCGAGCCCGACCACTTCGCCGCTATGATAAACGCCGTGGTGGCTGAGGTCCTGGAACACTTCGCGCCACTCAAGCTGGGTTTTGTCGGTAATATCCGCCAGCTCCTGCCACAGGCTCTCTTTGATCACCCGCATAAAGACGCTGTCCGTTAGCTCATCCTGGCTCTCTTCATAGCTGAGGGCGAACTCTTCCAGATCGCGTCTGACGGCGCGAATAACGTTGTCGATTTCACTCTGCGTTAACTCGCCGGACTGGCTAATCCTGACCCTGGCCTGCTCCACCAGCGCGTCAATATCGCGTTCTCCATTGCGTAACCGCTCGCTGAGCGTCGACACCAGCTCTCGGTAGAATTGAGCAACCTTGTTCATCTTTTCGCCTCCGGTGTGGTTAACTTCTTATAATGGTAGACGTTATCTGCGGATTGCTCTGCAAGCCAAGCCACAGAGTCGCGAAATTTTCTCTACCGCTTTCATCTCGGTAAGTGTGTGAAAGGCTGTTTTGACGTTGGCGTTTGGGCTATGCTATGCCGATCTGAAATAAAACATCCATTGGCTACATTTTGTAGCTGTATTGAAAACAGGACCACTGGCTGCCATGCAAGAGCAATACCGCCCGGAAGAGATAGAATCAAAAGTCCAGCAACACTGGGACGAGAAGCGTACCTTTGAAGTTACCGAAGACGAGAGCAAAGAGAAGTATTACTGCCTGTCGATGCTTCCCTATCCTTCTGGTCGACTACACATGGGCCACGTGCGCAACTATACCATCGGTGACGTGATTTCCCGTTACCAGCGTATGTTGGGCAAAAATGTCCTGCAGCCTATCGGCTGGGATGCGTTTGGCCTACCTGCGGAAGGCGCAGCGGTGAAAAACAACACCGCGCCGGCCCCGTGGACCTATGACAACATCGCCTACATGAAAAACCAGCTGAAGAAGCTGGGCTTCGGCTATGACTGGAGCCGTGAAGTGGCGACCTGCACCCCGGAATACTACCGCTGGGAGCAGAAGTTCTTTACCGAGCTGTATAAAAAAGGCCTGGTCTACAAAAAAACCTCCGCGGTGAACTGGTGCCCGAACGACCAGACCGTACTGGCGAACGAGCAGGTTATCGATGGCTGCTGCTGGCGCTGCGACACCAAAGTCGAGCGTAAAGAGATTCCGCAGTGGTTTATTAAAATCACCGCCTACGCTGACGAGCTACTGAACGATCTGGATAACCTGGATCACTGGCCTGACACCGTTAAAACCATGCAGCGCAACTGGATCGGCCGCTCCGAAGGCGTCGAAATCTCCTTCGATGTGAACGACTACGCCGACAAGCTGACCGTCTACACCACCCGCCCGGACACCTTTATGGGCTGCACCTACCTTGCCGTCGCTGCGGGCCACCCGCTGGCGCAGCAGGCTGCCGCCAATAACCCCGCGCTGGCGACCTTTATCGACGAATGCCGCAATACCAAAGTTGCCGAAGCCGATATGGCGACCATGGAGAAAAAAGGCGTCGATACCGGCTACAAAGCCATCCACCCGCTGACCGGCGAAGCGATCCCGGTATGGGCGGCAAACTTTGTGCTGATGGAGTACGGCACCGGCGCGGTGATGGCCGTCCCGGGTCACGATCAGCGCGACTACGAATTTGCCAGCAAATACGGTCTGAACATCAAGCCGGTTATCCTGGCCGCCGATGGCTCAGAGCCCGACCTCTCTGAACAGGCGCTGACCGAAAAAGGCGTATTGTTTAACTCTGGCGAGTTCGACGGTCTGGATCACGAGGCGGGCTTTAATGCTATCGCCGATAAGCTCGCGTCTCTTGGCGTCGGCGAACGTAAAGTGAACTACCGCCTGCGCGACTGGGGCGTTTCCCGTCAGCGCTACTGGGGCGCGCCGATCCCAATGGTCACCCTTGAAGACGGCACCGTGATGCCGACGCCGGAAGATCAGCTGCCGGTTATTCTGCCGGAAGATGTCGTGATGGACGGGATCACCAGCCCAATTAAAGCCGATCCGGAGTGGGCGAAAACCACCGTTAACGGCCAGCCGGCGCTGCGCGAAACCGATACCTTTGACACCTTTATGGAGTCCTCCTGGTACTACGCGCGCTACACCTGCCCGCAGTACGACCAGGGTATGCTGGACCCGGAAGCGGCGAACTACTGGCTGCCTGTCGATATCTATATCGGCGGGATCGAACACGCCATTATGCACCTGCTCTATTTCCGCTTCTTCCACAAGTTGATGCGCGACGCGGGCATGGTGAACTCTGACGAACCGGCTAAACAGCTGCTTTGCCAGGGGATGGTGCTGGCGGATGCCTTCTACTACGTTGGCGAAAACGGCGAGCGTAACTGGGTGTCGCCGAAAGAAGCGACTACCGAGCGCGACGAGAAGGGCCGTATCGTTAAAGCCTTCGACCCACAGGGCCGCGAGCTGGTCTATACCGGCATGAGCAAGATGTCCAAGTCGAAAAACAACGGCATCGACCCGCAGGAAATGGTTGAACGCTACGGCGCGGACACCGTGCGTCTGTTTATGATGTTCGCTTCTCCGGCCGACATGACGCTTGAGTGGCAGGAATCCGGGGTGGAAGGTGCGAACCGCTTCCTGAAACGCGTCTGGAAACTGGTCTACGAACATACCTCCCAGGGCGAAGCCGCTGCGCTGGACGTTGCCAGCCTCAGCGAAGATCAAAAAGCGCTGCGTCGCGACGTGCACAAAACGATCGCGAAAGTGACCGATGATATCGGCCGTCGTCAGACCTTCAACACCGCGATTGCGGCGATTATGGAGCTGATGAACAAGCTGGCGAAAGCGCCGCAGGAAGGTGAACAGGATCGCGCGCTGATGCGTGAGGCCCTGCTGGCCGTGGTTCGTATGCTCAACCCGTTCACTCCGCATGCCAGCTTTACCTTGTGGCAGGAGCTGGGCGGCGAAGGCGATATTGACAACACGCCGTGGCCGGTCGCTGACGAAAGCGCGATGGTTGAAGACACCACTCTGGTCGTGGTCCAGGTAAATGGTAAAGTTCGTGGTAAGATTACCGTTGCGGTGGATGCAACCGAAGAGCAGGTTCGTGAGCGTGCGGGTCAGGAGCATCTGGTTGCGAAATATCTCGACGGTGTGACCGTACGTAAAGTGATCTACGTTCCGGGTAAACTGCTCAATCTGGTCGTTGGCTAAGCGCAGGAGGAAGCGTGCGATATCTGGCAACATTGTTGTTATCTCTGGCGGTGTTAATCACCGCCGGCTGTGGCTGGCACCTGCGTAGCACTACGCAGGTTCCGACCGCAATGAAAACCATGATCTTCCAGTCGGGCGATCCTAATGGTCCATTAAGTCGTGCCGTCCGTAATCAGCTGCGTCTGAACGGGGTTGAACTGGTCGATAGCAGTACGCTGCGCAAGGATATTCCTTCCCTGCGTCTGGAGACATCGTCCATTCAGAAAGATACGGCGTCTATTTTTCAGGACGGCCGTACTGCGGAATATCAGATGGTGATGACGGTAAACGCCAGCGTCCTGATCCCAGGTCATGATATCTATCCCATCACGACCAAAGTCTACCGCTCGTTCTTCGATAACCCGCAGGCGGCGTTAGCGAAAGATGCCGAGCAGGACATGATCGTTCAGGAAATGTACGACAAAGCGGCAGAGCAGCTGATCCGTAAGCTGCCGAGCGTACACGTTGCGGATGTCGAAGCCACCAAAGAGGATGAGAAGCCGGTCGCCACGACCCCAGCCGCTTCCACCTCCGGCAATCGCGTCTCCACCACGCTGGGTAACTGATGATTCGGTTGTACCCGGAACAGCTCCGCGCGCAGCTCACTGAAGGGCTGCGCGCGGCCTATCTGCTGCTTGGCAACGATCCGCTGCTGCTGCAGGAGAGCCAGGACGCCATCCGCGAAGCGGCCGCGACCCAGGGCTTTATCGAACACCACACCGCCACCGTTGATGCCAGTACCGACTGGCCCGCCCTCTTCTCGTTAAGTCAGGCCATGAGCCTGTTTTCCAGCCGCCAGACGCTGCTGCTGATCCTGCCCGATAATGGCCCTAATGCGGCAATTAACGAACAGCTTGCGACGCTCGTCGGCATGCTGCATGACGATTTACTGCTGATCGTTCGCGGTAATAAGCTAACGAAAGCGCAGGAGAACGCCGCGTGGATGACGGCGCTGACCAGCCGGGCGGTGCAGGTTAGCTGCCAGACGCCGGAATATGCCCAGCTGCCGCGCTGGCTCGCCGCGCGCGCAAAGCAGAATAATCTGCAGCTTGATGACGCGGCCAGCCAGCTTCTGTGCTACTGCTATGAGGGTAATCTGCTGGCGTTGGCCCAGGCTCTTGAGCGCCTTTCGCTGCTGTGGCCGGATGGTAAACTGACGCTGCCGCGGGTTGAGCAGGCCGTGAATGATGCTGCGCATTTCACACCTTATCACTGGGTGGATGCGCTGCTGGCCGGTAAAAGCAAGCGCGTTCTCCACGTTCTGCAACAGCTGCGTCTGGAAGGCAGCGAGCCGGCTATCCTGCTGCGCACCCTACAGCGCGAGCTGCTGCTGCTGGTCAACCTGAAGCGGCAATCGGCCCATACGCCGCTGCGTTCGCTGTTTGACAAGCATCGCGTATGGCAAAACCGCCGCCAGCTGGTCAGCGACGCGCTGGCACGCCTGAGCGCCGACCAGCTGCGTCAGGCCGTCACGTTGTTGACCCGCGCGGAGCTTACCTTCAAGCAGGATTACGGGCACTCCGTATGGCCCGAGCTGGAAAGTCTCTCTTTATTGCTCTGCCATAAAGCGCTGGCAGACGTTTTTATTGATGGTTGATATGACTCAGTTACAGGCGATGTACGGCGGCACCTTCGATCCGGTGCATTACGGTCACCTTAAACCGGTGGAAATTCTGGCCAACCTTATCGGCCTCAATAAAGTCACCATCGTGCCCAACAATGTGCCGCCGCACCGCCCGCAGCCCGAAGCCACCAGCGACCAACGCAGGCATATGCTGGCGCTGGCCATCGCGGATAAGCCGCTGTTTATCCTCGACGATCGTGAGCTTAAGCGCGACACGCCGTCATATTCAGCGCAAACCCTGCGCGAGTGGCGCCAGGAGCAAGGTCCACAGCGCCCCCTGGCGTTTATCATTGGCCAGGATTCGCTGCTCACCTTTACCACCTGGCACGAGTATGAAAGCATTCTTGATAACGTACATCTGATCGTTTGCCGACGCCCGGGTTATCCGCTGACCATGGCGTGCGAGCAGGATCAGCAGTGGCTGGACAAACATCTCACTCATGACGTCGAGCGGCTGCATAGCAGCCCGGCGGGCGTTATCTACCTGGCCGAAACGCCGTGGTTTGATATTTCTGCCACCCTGATTCGCCAGCGTCTTGAAGCTGGCGAGCCCTGCGCGGACATGCTGCCGGAAACCGTGCTCGACTATATCCATGAGCAGAAGCTCTACTGCTAGCCTTGCCACAAGGAGAGTCTTATAGACTCCTTTCGAGAGGGTCATCATGAAGTTATGGTTAGTTCGTCATGGCGAGACCGAGGCCAACGTCGCGGGCCTCTATAGCGGACATGCTCCCACAGCCTTAACCGAACGCGGAATCAGACAAGCGCAAACGCTGGGAAAGCGGCTGCAGGCCGTTCCTTTTCAGCGCGTGTTTTGCAGTGAACTTGAGCGCACCCAGCGTACGGCCAGCCTGCTGCTTGGCGACCGTGACGTCCCTCGCCAGTCCTTCGCCGAGCTCAATGAAATGTTCTTCGGCGACTGGGAAATGCGCCACCATCGCGATTTACAGCATGAAGATGCGGGAAACTACGCCGCGTGGTGCGCCGACTGGCAGCATGCGGCGCCCACTAACGGTGAAGGCTTTCAGGCGTTCGCCGAACGCGTCTCCGGCTTCACCGCCGCCCTCCCTCAGCACCGGGAACTTAGTCATCTGCTGATCGTCGGCCACCAGGGCGTGCTTAGCCTGTTAATCGCTCAACTTCTGAATATGCCGGATTCGGCGATGTGGCACTTCCCCATCGAGCACGGCGCGTGGAGCCTTGTCGATCTCCAGCCCGATTTCACTACCCTGCGCGTGCTGAATAGCCAGGCAGTTTGGCTGGCGGAAGAAGAATTGCGCGCAGACCATTGACAGGGCAAAGCAGGCTGTTATTCTCCGCAGCCAGGCTGCATTTACCATTTGAACTTTGCAGAAATTGTTTTACAAAAATGGCGATGCAATCATCGGCGATGGATGGGATGATAGCGGCCTTAACCGCCTATTTATCGACATTTATCCCGATTTTGCTACCAGTTCAGGTATACTGTCAGGCTGTTTATTATTATCACTCTTCACACACCCAGGGGGAACTCTTGCAGGGTAAAGCACTCCAGGATTTTGTTATCGACAAAATTGATGACCTGAAAGGTCAGGACATCGTTGCCATTGACGTTCATGGCAAATCCAGCATCACCGATTGCATGGTTATCTGCACAGGCACTTCTACGCGCCATGTTATGTCCATCGCCGACCACGTAGTGCAAGAGTCTCGCGCCGCCGGTATGCTGCCGCTGGGCGTTGAAGGCGAAGCCGCCGCGGACTGGATTGTCGTCGATCTCGGCGACGTTATGGTTCACGTCATGCAGGAAGAGAGCCGTCGTCTGTACGAGCTGGAAAAACTCTGGAGTTAACGCGTGAAGCTGCACCTGGTAGCCGTTGGCACCAAAATGCCGGACTGGGTTCAGACCGGCTTTAGCGAATATCTGCGCCGTTTTCCAAAAGATATGCCGTTCGAACTGGTGGAAATCCCCGCCGGAAAACGCGGCAAAAATGCCGACATCAAGCGAATTCTGGAAAAAGAAGGTGAAATGATGCTGGCGGCCGCAGGCAAAAACCGCATCGTCACCCTGGATATTCCGGGGAAACCATGGGATACGCCGCAGCTGGCGCGCGAACTGGAACGCTGGAAACAGGATGGCCGGGACGTCAGTCTGCTCATCGGCGGCCCGGAAGGCCTTTCACCCGCCTGCAAAGCGGCAGCGGAACAAAGTTGGTCGCTCTCAACGCTCACCTTACCTCACCCGCTGGTTCGCGTACTGGTGGCCGAGAGTCTGTATCGGGCGTGGAGCATTACCACCAACCACCCTTACCACCGTGAGTAATGATGACCAGGGTAGACTAAGCAGCGAATGAAATTACAGAATTCTTTCCGCGACTATACGGCTGAATCCTCGCTGTTCGTGCGCCGGGCGCTGGTCGCTTTTTTGGGGATTTTGCTGCTTACCGGCGTATTGATCGCCAATCTTTATAACGTGCAGATTGTGCGTTACACCGACTATCAAACGCGTTCAAACGAAAACCGCATCAAGCTGGTCCCTATTCCGCCAAGCCGCGGCATTATCTACGATCGCAACGGCACGCCGCTGGCGCTCAACCGCACGATTTACCAGCTGGAAATGATGCCGGAGAAGGTCGACAACGTTCAGCAAACGCTGGATGCGCTGCGCGACGTTATCGATCTCACCGATGACGATGTAGCGAACTTTAAAAAAGAGCGCGCCCGCTCCCACCGCTTTACCTCCATTCCGGTGAAAGTCAATCTCAGCGAAGTACAGGTCGCCCGTTTCGCGGTTAACCAGTACCGTTTTCCCGGCGTAGAAGTCAAAGGCTATAAGCGCCGCTACTATCCCTATAATTCAGCCCTGACCCACGTTATCGGCTACGTCTCCAAAATTAACGATAAAGACGTCGATCGCCTGGATAAAGAGGGAAAGCTGGCTAACTACGCCTCCACGCACGATATCGGCAAGCTGGGGATCGAACGCTATTACGAAGATGTCCTGCACGGGCAGACCGGCTATGAAGAAGTTGAAGTAAACAACCGCGGCCGGGTAATTCGCCAGCTGAAAGAGGTTCCGCCGCAGGCCGGACGCGATATCTATTTAACGCTCGACCTGAAGCTACAGCAGTATATTGAAACGCTGCTGGCTGGCAGCCGCGCGGCGGTCGTGGTCACAGACCCGCGTACCGGCGCCATCCTCGCGCTGGTCTCGACGCCAAGCTACGACCCCAACCTGTTCGTTGATGGTATTTCCAGCAAAGACTACTCCGGGCTGCTTAACGATCCTAATACGCCGTTGGTCAACCGCGCGACCCAGGGCGTTTATCCACCAGCATCAACGGTTAAGCCTTACGTGGCCGTCTCGGCGCTCAGCGCCGGGGTTATTACCCGCAACACCAGCCTGTTTGACCCCGGCTGGTGGCAGCTTCCCGGCTCGGATAAACGCTACCGCGACTGGAAAAAGTGGGGCCACGGCCATCTGAACGTCACTAAAGCGCTGGAAGAGTCGGCCGATACTTACTTCTATCAGGTTGCCTACGATATGGGTATCGATCGACTGTCGGAGTGGATGGGCAAATTCGGCTATGGCCACTATACCGGCGTTGACCTGGCGGAAGAGCGCTCCGGCAACATGCCGACCCGCGAATGGAAGCTCAAGCGCTTCAAGAAACCCTGGTACCAGGGCGATACCATTCCGGTCGGGATCGGACAGGGCTACTGGACCGCAACGCCTATCCAGATGAACAAGGCGCTGATGATCCTGATTAACGACGGTGTGGTTAAAGTGCCGCACCTGCTGCAGAGCACGGTGGAGGACGGCAAACCGGTGCCGTGGGTTCAGCCCCATGAACCGCCGGTCGGCGATATTCACTCTGGTTTTTGGGAAATCGCCAAAGACGGGATGTTTGGCGTCGCCAACCGCGGCAACGGTACCGCGCATAAATACTTCGCCAGCGCGCCGTATAAAATTGCGGCCAAATCGGGTACCGCTCAGGTCTTCGGCCTGAAAGCCAACGAGACCTATAACGCGCACAGAATCGCTGAACGCCTGCGTGACCATAAACTGATGACGGCGTTTGCCCCTTACAACAACCCCCAGGTTGCCGTGGCCATTATTCTTGAGAACGGCGGCGCAGGTCCGGCAGTCGGTACCATTATGCGTCAGATTCTCGATCATATAATGCTGGGCGATAACAACACCAACCTGCCGAGTGAAAACCCGGCGGTAACGGCTGGGGAGGATCAATAATGACTGATAATCCGAATAAAAAATCGCTATGGGATAAAATCCACCTCGACCCCACCATGCTGCTTATCCTGCTGGCGCTGCTGACCTATAGCGCGCTGGTTATCTGGAGCGCCAGCGGTCAGGACATGGGCATGATGGAGCGTAAAATCGGCCAGATCGCCATGGGGATTGTTATTATGATCGTCATGGCGCAAATTCCGCCGCGGGTCTATGAGGGCTGGGCGCCCTATCTCTATATATTCTGTATTATCCTGCTGGTGGCGGTTGATGCCTTCGGCGCCATCTCTAAAGGGGCGCAGCGCTGGCTGGATCTCGGCATCGTCCGCTTCCAGCCGTCGGAAATCGCCAAAATAGCCGTACCGCTGATGGTGGCGCGCTTTATCAACCGCGACGTTTGCCCGCCATCGCTGAAAAATACCGCTATCGCGCTGGTGCTGATTTTCCTGCCCACGCTGCTGGTCGCCGCGCAGCCGGACCTCGGGACCTCGATTCTGGTCGCCCTGTCCGGTCTATTCGTGCTCTTTCTGTCTGGTCTGAGCTGGCGTCTGATCGGTATCGCCGTGGTGCTGGTCGCCGCCTTTATTCCGATCCTCTGGTTCTTCCTGATGCATGATTATCAGCGCCAGCGCGTAATGATGCTGCTCGACCCGGAAACCGATCCGCTCGGCGCGGGGTACCACATTATTCAGTCAAAAATTGCCATCGGCTCCGGCGGGCTGCGCGGGAAAGGCTGGCTGCATGGAACCCAGTCGCAGCTGGAGTTTCTGCCTGAACGCCATACCGACTTTATCTTTGCCGTACTGGCGGAAGAGCTGGGGCTGATTGGCGTGCTGATCCTGCTGGCGCTCTATATTCTGCTTATCATGCGCGGGTTGTGGATTGCCGCCCAGGCGCAAACCACCTTTGGCCGGGTCATGGCCGGCGGTTTAATGTTGATTTTATTCGTTTATGTCTTCGTAAATATTGGTATGGTAAGTGGTATTTTACCGGTGGTGGGGGTACCTTTGCCGCTGGTCAGCTACGGGGGCTCTGCCCTAATCGTATTGATGGCCGGGTTTGGTATCGTTATGTCGATCCATACTCACAGAAAAATGTTGTCGAAAAGCGTGTAAGGGGTTCGCGATGCGTAAGCAATGGCTGGGGATCTGCATAGCAGCAGGGCTGCTGGCGGCATGTTCGGGTGAAGACGTTCAACAAAAAACGGTCAGCACTCCACAGCCGGCCGTTTGCAATGGCCCGACGGTGGAAATTAGCGGCGCCGATCCGCAGTATGAAACGCCTAACGCAACGGCGAATCAGGATTACGAACGCGATGGCAAAAGCTATAAAATCGTTCAGGATCCCTCTAACTTCACCCAGGCGGGCTTCGCAGCTATCTACGACGCCGAGCCTAACAGCAATCTGACCGCATCGGGTGAAGCGTTTGATCCCACGCAGCTTACCGCAGCCCACCCCACGCTGCCGATCCCAAGCTACGCGCGGATCACCAACCTGGCGAACGGCCGCATGATCGTAGTACGTATCAACGATCGCGGCCCCTACGGTAACGATCGCGTGATTTCACTGTCGCGCGCCTCAGCCGATCGCCTCAATACCTCGAATAACACCAAAGTGCGCATCGATCCGATCGTCGTCGCGCCGGACGGCTCGCTTTCCGGTCCGGGGATGGCATGTACGACAGTGGCCAAACAGACCTATGCCCTGCCTGCCCGCCCGAATCTTGACGGCGATAACAGCGCGGGGATGAGTCAACCCGCACAAACTGACGTGCACGCCATCAGTAACTCAACCCTGAAGCCGGAAGACACTACCGGCGCTCCGGTTAGCAGCGGCGGTTTCCTCGGCGCGCCGACGCCGCTGAATAACGGCGTGCTGGAAGGCAGCGAGCCTGTCGTGCAAACCGCGCCGGTTACCGCACCAGGCTCAGTACAAGGCAGCGTTGCGCCTGCCGTAGCCGCCACTGCCGCCGTGACGCCTGCCGCAGCAGCCAGCGCCGGCGGAGATTTCGTCGTGCAGGTCGGCGCCGTCAGCGATCAATCGCGCGCCCAGCAGTACCAGCAGCGTCTGAGCCAGCAATTTTCCGTCCCGGGCCGCGTCACGCAAAACGGCGCGGTATGGCGGATTCAGCTCGGCCCATTCAGCAGCAAAGCGCAGGCCAGCACGATCCAGCAGCGTCTGCAAAGCGAAGCTCAGCTGCAGTCATTTATTACTCGCGCCAACTAAAGGCATCGCACCCGCGTCCCCTGCTCGTTGCGCATGACAAAGTCATTAACAAAGTCGTGCGCAATGTCGGATGCTGGTTCGTAGTGCGTTTGTTATAGTAAGGCACTTTTTTAACTCCATCACGGATGCCGTTGTTCAGACCATGAAGACCTCTTTTACCGCTCGTTTACTCGTTACGGCGCTCTCCGTGGCAGCGCTGTCCTCCGCTGCCCGCGCCGATGACCTGAATATCAAAACTATGATCCCAGGCGCCCCGCAGATTGACGCCGAATCCTGGATTCTTATCGATTACAACTCAGGCAAAGTACTGGCAGAAAACAACGCCGACTCCCGCCGTGACCCGGCAAGTCTGACCAAGATGATGACCAGCTATGTGATTGGTCAGGCCATGAAGGCGGGCAAGTTTAAAGAGTCCGATCTGGTCACCGTGGGTAACGACGCATGGGCGACCGGCAACCCGGTCTTTAAAGGCTCCTCGTTGATGTTCCTTAAACCGGGTATGCAAGTGCCGGTTTCCCAGCTGATCCGCGGTATCAACCTGCAGTCCGGCAACGACGCCTGCGTGGCGATGGCCGACTACGTCGCCGGTAGCCAGGATGCCTTCGTCAGCCTGATGAACAACTACGTTAACGCCCTTGGCCTGAAAAACACCCACTTCCAGACCGTTCACGGCCTGGATGCCGATGGTCAGTTCAGCTCCGCGCGCGACATGGCGCTTATTGGCCAGGCGCTGGTGCGCGATGTCCCGAACGAATACACCATCTATAAAGAAAAAGAGTTTACCTTCAACGGTATTCGCCAGCTCAACCGCAACGGACTACTGTGGGACAACAGCCTGAACGTCGACGGGATTAAAACCGGCCATACCGACAAAGCGGGCTATAACCTCGTGGCTTCCGCAACCGAAGGCCAGATGCGCCTGATCTCCGCCGTAATGGGCGGCCGTACTTACAAAGGCCGCGAGTCCGAAAGCAAAAAGCTGCTGACCTGGGGCTTCCGCTTCTTCGAAACCGTTAACCCGATTAAAGCCGGTAAAGAGTTCGCCTCTGAACCCGCCTGGTTCGGCGATAGCGATCGCGCCTCTCTCGGCGTGGATAAAGACGTTTATCTGACTATCCCGCGCGGCCGCATGAAAGATCTGAAGGCCAGCTACGTGCTAAATAACGCCGAGCTGCATGCGCCGCTGCAGAAAAATCAGGTGGTCGGCACGATTAACTTCCAGCTGGATGGCAAAACGATCGATCAGCGCCCTCTGGTCGTACTGCAGGAAATCCCGGAAGGCAATTTCTTCGGCAAAATCATTGATTACATTAAGTTAATGTTCCATCACTGGTTTGGTTAAAAATCGACCACTTGAAAGTGTGATTTACATCCCCATATACTAGATATCCTGATAACTCCCACACGTCGTGGGAGTTATTATTTTTTGTTGTAACACCGGAGCTGACATGAAAACCAAACTTAACGAACTGCTTGAATTCCCTACTCCATTTACTTACAAAGTAATGGGACAGGCGTTGCCGGAGCTGGTTGACCAGGTGGTTGAAGTGGTACAGCGCCATGCACCAGGTGATTACTCTCCGACGGTAAAACCCAGCAGCAAAGGCAACTACCACTCAGTCTCTATTACCATCAATGCAACCCACATTGAGCAGGTAGAAACCCTGTATGAAGAACTGGGCAATATTGAAATCGTACGGATGGTGCTGTAAATCGATTCCCCCGACCCGGCCCTGCGCCGGGTCTTTCTCGCTGTGATATACTCCCCCACTCAAATCATTCTCTCTCTGCGGAGACGTTGTTTTGCAGCACAATAAAATCCTCATCCGCCAGCTCGGCCTGCAACCTTACGAACCTGTCTCGCAGGCAATGCATGAGTTTACCGATAGTCGCGACGATGCCACCCTGGATGAAATCTGGCTGGTGGAGCATCATCCGGTATTCACTCAGGGGCAGGCAGGCAAAGCCGAGCATGTTCTCGTTCCCGGCGAAATCCCGGTAATTCAGAGCGATCGCGGCGGACAGGTCACCTATCATGGCCCCGGACAGCAGGTGATGTACGTTCTGCTGAATCTTAAACGCCGCAAGCTGGGCGTGCGTGAGCTGGTGACTCTTTTAGAGCAAACTGTCGTTAACACCCTGGCGGAGTATGGTATTGAATCGCACCCGCGGGCAGACGCGCCCGGCGTCTACGTGGGCGAACAGAAGATCTGCTCTCTGGGTTTGCGCATCCGCAAAGGTTGCTCATTCCACGGTCTGGCGCTGAATATCAACATGGATCTGTCACCATTCCTCAGGATTAACCCATGCGGTTATGCCGGAATGGAGATGACGCAGATGCGCCAGTGGCGGCCTGATGCTCGTACGGATACCGTCGCGCCACGCCTCGCCGCCAATTTGCTGGCTTTACTGAACGATCCGCCGGCGGAATTTATTCAATCCCGCTAGCCATCACGTCCCGTGAGCGCGGGACGTCACATTTTTCCATCAGGCTGGATTAAGTCTTTATTTTTGCAATCAATTATCACTAATAAAATCATTGTGCCCGCTATAATGGTGCTAATCATCACTAGCGGAAATATAGAGTGGACGAAAATAACTCTCAGCCAGAACCAACCGAACGCCTTGACGATCGCCACGATCGACAGATGTTTCGCATTCTGCGTAATATTGATCTCAATTTACTCACTATTTTTGAAGCGGTTTACGTCCATAAAGGTATCGTCAACGCGGCCAAAATACTGAATATCACGCCCTCTGCGATTAGTCAGTCCATCAACAAACTGCGCGCCCTCTTCCCTGACCCGCTTTTTATCCGTAAGGGCCAGGGCGTGACGCCAACGGCTTATGCCTCGCATCTTCATAAGCATATTAGCCAGGGTATGGAAGCATTTCTCAACGCCCTGGATTTAACCGGAAATACCCGTAGCGAGCGGGTGATAACCGTGGCTACCTCGCCGGCCATTGGCGCGTTGATCATGCCGGTTATCACCAGACAGCTGCGGAGCGTCTTTCCCCAGATTTTGCTGCACAATGTCGCCATCACCGACGCGGCCAGCCAGTTAAACCAGCGTCAGGTTGACCTGCTGATTGACAGCTTCCCCCATAGCGGGCAGGCGATTACGCACCATGTGCTGTTTCAGGATAGCGTACATATCTTCTGCCGGGCAGGGCATCCGGCCCTGGCGCTGCCGGCAACCTCAGCAAACCTGAGTCAATATGAATTCGCGCTTCTGCAGCCTGAAGGCCAGCGCTATACGACCATCCTGCGCCACCTGCAGGAGCATCTCGGCGAACGTCGCTATGGGTTCAGCAGCTACAATCTGTTAACTCAGGCAGCCCTGGTCAACGACAGCGATATGCTGGGGCTAATCACGTCCGGAATGTTCTCGCTGGTCGAGAAGATTTGGCCCTTAAAAATGATCGATTTTCCGCCTCTACGGGAAGAAAGAATTGATATTGCGCTGCACTATAACAAGCTCAGCGCGCAGGAGCCCTTGTTGAAAGAGATCGTCGAGACGATTCGCCAGGCTTTTTAGTCGATAAAGCACGTGAGGGAAAAGCATAAAACAACAACTATTTTACAATTTGCCGGCCAGCAGGCTGCTTTATCCCCCGTATCAATGATATACTGCCTGCGTTTAATTCAAAAATAGTTGATAAATGCAACATTTACTTGAATTGATTCGCTTTCCTTCGTCACTCGCAACTGGAACACGCACGCTATGAGTAAACCCATTGTGATGGAACGCGGTGTTAAATACCGCGATGCCGATAAAATGGCCCTTATCCCGGTGAAAAACGTGGCAACTGAGCGTGAAGCTCTGCTCAGAAAACCGGAATGGATGAAAATCAAACTTCCGGCTGACTCGTCCCGTATCCAGGGGATCAAGGCAGCGATGCGTAAGAACGGCCTGCACTCCGTGTGCGAAGAAGCCTCTTGCCCCAACCTCGCGGAATGTTTTAACCACGGAACGGCAACCTTTATGATTCTGGGCGCCATCTGTACCCGCCGTTGCCCGTTCTGCGATGTTGCCCACGGTCGCCCGGTGACGCCGGACGCCAACGAGCCGCAGAAGCTGGCGCAAACCATCGCCGATATGGCGCTGCGCTATGTGGTGGTGACTTCCGTGGATCGTGACGATCTGCGCGATGGCGGCGCTCAGCACTTTGCCGACTGCATCAAAGCGATTCGTGAAAAAAGCCCGACGATTAAAATTGAAACCCTGGTACCGGACTTCCGCGGCCGTATGGATCGTGCGCTGGAAATCCTCCAGGCGACGCCGCCGGACGTGTTTAACCATAACCTGGAAAACGTGCCGCGCCTGTATCGCCAGGTACGCCCGGGCGCCGACTACAACTGGTCGCTGAAGCTGCTGGAACGCTTTAAAGAAGCGCATCCAGAGATCCCGACGAAATCAGGCCTGATGGTTGGTTTAGGCGAAACCAACGCTGAAATCGTTGAAGTGATGCGCGATCTGCGTCGCCACGGCGTCACCATGCTAACGTTAGGCCAGTATTTGCAGCCGAGCCGCCATCACCTGCCGGTACAGCGCTACGTGAGCCCGGATGAGTTCGAAGAGATGAAAGCCGAAGCGATGGCCATGGGCTTTACCCATGCTGCCTGCGGCCCGTTCGTTCGTTCGTCGTATCATGCCGACCTGCAGGCCAAAGGCATGGAAGTGAAGTAACCCCTCCGGCCGCGGCGTAATATTTTTCGCGCTGCGGCCCATCCTGCCGATGCATTCCATTACTCAGTAAAAAACCCGACGCGGTAACAGTTGGTTGCATCTTTTTCGGCGAAACTTCGTGCATATAACATAAAGAGGCCGCAGCGTTAACGCTGCGGCCTCTTTGCCGACGCGGTCTCCCCGTCGGAAGCGAGCCTCCTTCATCAGGAAACTCGTCGCGAATTACTCTTTATGAGAGAGCTTCTGTGCCGGCGCTTCTTCAGCACTGGTCTTCTTCGCACTGTCATCGTCATCGCTCATGGCTTTTTTAAAGCCTTTGATAGCCGAGCCCAGGTCTCCACCCAGCGTGCGTAACTTTTTGGTACCAAACACCAGGATAATCAGCGCTGCGACTACCAGCAGTTTGGTAATACTAATCTCACCCATAGCTAACCTTCTTCTCTAATACAAGCTGCGAATACGCCATCATACACGCATACAATTAACGGCTATTTGACGCGCGGACACAATAGCAATCTGTAACAAGGTGAATCAAGTCTTGTTTAAAAAAACGTCATAATAATTGCGGTGGCGCAAAGCGGCGATTGCGCAACACCGGCAGGCGCTCGCGTACCTGCTGAATATAATCAGCTGAAAGTTCGGCAAAAATCAACTGCGGCCGCTCTCCCGCCCCGGCAAGCGTTGTCCCTAAGGGGTCGATAATACGGCTTTGACCGATATTACGCGTCCCGCACTCTCCTGCGGCGACAATATAGCAGGTTGTATCCAGCGCCCGCGCCGCCAGCAGCGTCGCCCAGTGATGTTCCTTCAGCGGCCCTTTTACCCACGCGGCAGGCAACACTATGAGCTGCGCGCCGCTGAGCGCTAACGACAGGGCCAGCTCAGGGAAACGTAAATCGTAGCAGGTCATCAGCCCGACGCGCATCCCATCGACTTCGATCAGCGGCGGAATTTGCCGCCCGGCATCGACCAGCCTGGATTCCTGGATATTGAACGCATCATAGAGATGCAGTTTCTGGTATTGCGCCACAATCTTCCCCTGACGCAGGGCCACCAGCGTATTCGTCGCTCGACCTTCGCCGGAAGGGATATGCAGGGTCAGCACCGTCGTCAACGCGCTGTTTTCGCTCTCCGCCAGCAAGAGCTGTAAGAAGCCGCCATCCAGCTGCTGGGCGGATTTAACCGATAAATCCGCATCGTTATCGTCTCGCGCCAGCAACGCCTCAGGCAGAACCAGAAGCGACGCCCCCCGCTCCGCGGCCTGGCGCATCATGCTGACGCAGGTCTGCGCGTTTCCCGTCCAGTCCGGCGTTACGGCAAATTGTCCGGCAGCAACAAGCATCTTTTCTCTCCCATCAGGTTAGTCGTAGCCAGTGAGGTCTTTCGCGCGCTACACTCGAAGTTTAGTCTCGATCAATAAACAGGGAATGACCGTGTTGCAACTCCTTTTGGCTGTGTTTCTTGGCGGCGGCACCGGCAGCGTTTTGCGCTGGTGGCTGGGTATGAAGTTTAACCCCATGCATCATGCTATCCCCATTGGTACGCTCACCGCTAACCTGCTGGGCGCTTTTATTATCGGCGCAGGGCTGGCATGGTTTAATCGCCTGACGGATATCGATCCGATGTGGAAGCTGCTTATCACCACTGGCTTTTGCGGCGGGCTGACCACCTTCTCCACTTTCTCCGCCGAGGTGGTGTTTCTCCTGCAGCAGGGGCGCTTTAGCTGGGCGTTACTCAACGTACTCGTCAACTTATTAGGCTCATTTGCCATGACCGCCGCTGCGTTCTGGCTGTTCTCTCATACCGCCAGCCGCTAACCGCAGGCAAAAAAAAACCCGCCATGAGCGGGTTTTTATATTCTACTGACGCGTTGCTTAGATAGGCATTACGTTTGCAGCAGAAGGGCCTTTGGCACCGTTAGTGATTTCGAACTCTACGCGCTGACCTTCAGCCAGAGTTTTGAAACCGTTGGACTGGATTGCAGAGAAATGTACGAATACATCTTTGCTGCCATCTTCCGGAGTAATGAAACCGAATCCTTTGGACTCATTAAACCACTTAACGTTACCTTTAATCTTAGACATCAAAATTACCTTTATATGAAAAAATCGACACTAATACTGTGTCGGGTATCAGTACACCAATTGTGGTACCTTTTGTCCAGCGCAACTTTGCTAAAAAGTGATAAAAGTCTCTATCTTTTTGTACCTCGTTCCCTTTAGTCTTTGTTTTTCCACAAGACAGTCCGCTTATCTCTTTTATGGCTATCAAAATTCGCATCAAAACTGAATGCGCGCCCAGGCAAAGTAAACGTTACCGTTGTTGTAGGTACCGGGTATATAGGTCATCTGGAACGTTGCCGGGCCGTAACCGATGGAAGCCAGGGGCAGCACGACCGGAATCGGGATATATTTCCAGTTATCACGCGCCGTCACGCCAAGCGTGTAGCCCAGACCAAGGTGGAAATTATCGTCCGCCAGCGGACGCCAGGTCTTCTCCCAGCCATAGCCGCCGATAGGCTCCCATTTGTTATAAGAGTCTTTAAAAGCCATCAGATAGATGCCATGCCAGTTCCCTTTATCGTCCCAGCGCGAGACCCCGAAGCCGGCGCCCCACGGGCGTTCGTTATAGCGGTCCGTTTTCTCTTTATCGTAGGCGAAACGGGCATGCCAGGTCACCGCGGGGATATAAAGATCGTAGTGCTTAGGCTCATTCCACGTCTGCGAGACGTTATCGCTTAGCGTATTGTAGCCGTCGCGAAGCGTCGAGCTAAACGATGCGTTAGCGGAGGTGGATGATAGCAGCAGGCCCAGGCATCCAAGAAAAAATCCTATAAATCGACGTCGCATTAACACGTTCTCTTACCAGTATCATTTTTAAAGCGGAGTAAGATAGCAAAGATAAACTTAATACTACCTTAACGGAATTAGGCAAACTCTTGATTTGCCCGGTACAAAAAATCTGAAATCCCCCTCGCCTGACGTTTAACTATGCGGGCCTTGTACCGTCAGAGAGAGATTCTCATCGATTTATTGATTTGCATCAGCGAGTTTCGCCCGTTTTTTAGGCACATTCGCTCACTTAATTTTTCCTTCGCTTTATTTATCAGCAGATTCTTTGGGTTAATGGTTTAGGGGTAAAAGAATGCTTACGCTAGTAGAGATCCTGATTGGGATTGTGGTCATTGTGGGCGTCGCCCGCTACATCATTAAAGGCTATTCCGCCACCGGCGTGCTGTTCGTCGGTGGCTTATTATTACTCATCGCCAGTGCGCTAATGGGGCATAAGATTTTACCTGGCGACGCAAAGAGCACCGGTTACTCCGCCACCGATATTGTTGAATATATCAAGATACTGCTTATGAGCCGCGGCGGCGACCTCGGCATGATGATCATGATGCTCTGCGGGTTCGCGACCTATATGACGCACATCGGCGCCAATGACATGGTGGTGAAGCTGGCGTCGAAACCGCTGCGCTTCATTAACTCACCCTATCTACTGATGATCGCCGCCTATTTCGTTGCCTGCCTGATGTCGCTGGCCGTCTCCTCGGCAACCGGTCTGGGGGTGCTGCTGATGGCGACGCTGTTCCCGGTCATGGTCAACGTTGGCATCAGCCGCGGTGCCGCCGCCGCTATTTGCGCCTCTCCGGCGGCGATTATTCTGTCCCCGACCTCCGGCGATGTCGTGCTGGCCGCTAAGGCCGCCGAAATGCCGCTGATTGACTTTGCCTTTAAAACCACGCTGCCTATCTCGATTGTCGCCATCATTTGCATGGCTATCGCTCACTTTTTCTGGCAGCGCTACCTGGATAAAAAAGAAAACGTCGCCCATGAAATGCTCGATGTAAACGAGATAACCACCACCGCTCCCGCCTTCTACGCCATTTTGCCGTTTACCCCGATAATCGGAGTACTGATTTTCGACGGTAAATGGGGCCCAGAGCTGCATATCATCACTATTCTTGTTCTCTGCATGCTACTGGCGGCGGTTCTGGAATTCTGCCGCGGCTTTAACACCAAAAATGTGTTTAACGGCCTGGAGGCGGCGTATCGCGGCATGGCTGACGCGTTTGCCGGAGTGGTGATGCTGCTGGTTGCTGCCGGCGTCTTTGCTCAGGGGCTGAGTACCATTGGCTTTATTAACGGCCTGATCTCCATTGCGACTTCTTTCGGCTCCGCCAGTATTATTCTGATGCTGGTGCTGGTCATTCTGACCATGCTGGCGGCGATGACCACAGGCTCTGGTAATGCCCCCTTCTATGCTTTCGTTGAGATGATCCCGAAGCTGGCGCACTCTTCCGGTATCAATCCGGCTTATCTTTCGATTCCGATGCTGCAGGCGTCTAATCTTGGCCGAACCATTTCGCCGGTATCCGGCGTGGTGGTCGCCGTCGCCGGGATGGCAAAAATTTCGCCGTTTGAGGTGGTAAAACGGACCTCTGTCCCGGTTCTGGTGGGTTTGTTAGTGGTGATTATCGCCACCGAAGTGCTGGTTCCCGGCAGCGCAATCCGCTAACGGTGAAACCCTGTGAAAAGGCGCCTGTTGGCGCCTTTTTTATGCTTTAATAACGCAATGTTATCAATGACCATTCGTCATCAGGAATAAAAATGTTCAGGAAGGATTTCGTCGCCATTGCCCTTTTGCTTAGCGCCGCCCAGGTCAGCGCGGATCCGCTGATCGCCACGCAATACGGTGATTTTGACCGCTACGTGCTGGCTCTCTCCTGGCAAACGGGGTTCTGCCAAAGTATGCAAGACCGAAACCGCGGCGAGCCGGAAGAGTGTCGCCTGCAGCAGGAACTCAGCAATAAAGCCGATTTCCTCACCGTTCACGGCCTGTGGCCGAGCCTGCCAAAATCCATTGCCGCGCGCGGAGTGGACGAGCGCCGCTGGATGCGTTTTGGCTGCGCGACCCGCCCTGTTCCCAACATGCCTGAAGCGAAAGCCGGGCAAAAATGTCGGGCGGCGGAAACCGGTCTATCGTTGGAAATGGCAAATAAACTTAACGGCGTCATGCCGGGTTCGGGCGGCAACTCATGTCTTGAACGTTATGAATACGCCAAGCATGGCGTTTGCTTTGGGTTTGATCCTGACAACTATTTCGGCGCCATGGTGCGCCTGAACAGCGAAATTAAGCAAGGGCCTCTTGGCGCTTTCCTGGCCAAACATTACGGGCAAACCGTTAGCCGGGATGACTTCAACGCCGCGGTCGCTCAGGCCTATGGAAAACAGAACGTTAAGGCGTTTAAGTTGACCTGCAACGGCAACCCCGCCTATCTGACAGAGATGCAAATCTCCATCAAAGCCGCGGCTATCAATGCTCCGTTATCCGCTAACTCACTCTTACCCCAGCCCCATCCGGGGAACTGCGGTAAGCAATTTCTGCTGGATAAAGCCGGCTAGGTTTTATACGACTTAGCTATCGTTCGTTAATGAATGTGCGTTTAATCACTTCAAACCACCAGCAAGTCTCAGTATGATGAGAGGACATTAACCCTTGCCATTTTCGGTGAGGGTTTTCTTTTACGGACAGGTTCCTGGATAACATGGAGTATGAGATGACCAGACCCGCAATCATCATTAATGAACTTGACGCAGAGCGCATTGACAGGCTGCTGGAACAGCCGGCTTTCGCCAACTCGCCGGTCGCGGACGCGCTAAATGACGAGCTTGACCGCGCGCAAATGCTGGCCCCTGAAGCCATGCCGCATGATGTTGTCAGCATGAATAGCCAGGTCAGGTTTCGCGATTTAACAACCGGCGAAGAGCGCATCCGCACCCTGGTTTTCCCGGCCCAGGTAACGGATAGCGCCACTCAGCTATCGGTTATGGCCCCGGTTGGCGCCGCCCTGCTGGGATTAAAAGTCGGCAGCGCGATCCACTGGGAATTACCGGGCGGCACCTCAACGCACCTTGAAGTGCTGGAACTGCTCTATCAGCCGGAAGCCGCTGGCGATTTCCACCGTTAACCCCCTTCCTGCCTGAGGCGTTTCACGCTTTATCCAGAGGATGTATCTACATCCTCTTTCTGAGCTTTTCACTCTTCACTTCTCATTTGACAAACTTTTACGCCGCACTCCAGCCGATCTGACAATTTTGCGACCTGAATGGCACAATACTTTCCTATAATGTGTTGATATAAAAGCAGACGAACAAGGAGGAATGCATATGTATAAAACAATCATTATGCCCGTTGATGTCTTTGAAATGGAGTTAAGCGATAAAGCCGTTCGCCATGCCGAGTTTTTAGCCCAGCAGGACGGGGTTATCCATCTTCTCCACGTACTACCCGGCTCATCAAGCTTCACGATGAGTCGTTTTACCGCCGACCTGCGCCGCTTTGAAGAGCACTTGCAGCACGAAGCAGAAACGCGCCTGAAAACGATGGCCGGACATTTCAGCATTGACCCGTCGCGAATCAAAATGCACGTCCGCTTTGGCAACGTGCGCGATATGGTCAATGAACTGGCCAATGAAATAAAAGCCGATGTGGTCGTGATTGGCTCCCGCAATCCTTCCATCAGCACGCACCTGCTGGGCTCCAACGCCTCAAGCGTGATTCGTCATGCCCATATTCCGGTGATGGTGGTCAGATAACTCCAGCGAGCTAAAAAAAAGAGGCTACCCAAGGGTAGCCTCTTTACTGTGCAGGTTGAGTCTTACTTTATTATGAATTATGCAGTTTTAGTGCGAATCAGGTAATCGAACGAGCTCAGCGACGCCTTCGCACCTTCGCCGGTGGCGATAATGATCTGTTTATACGGAACGGTCGTGCAGTCGCCGGCGGCGAAAACGCCCTTCACGTTGGTTTCACATTTCGCATCAATGATGATTTCACCCATGCGGTTGCGCTCAATCGCGCCTTCCAGCCAGTTGGTATTCGGCAGCAGACCTATCTGAACGAAGATCCCCGCCAGCGCCACGTGGTGTTCATCGCCGCTCACCCGGTCGCGGTACTGCAGGCCGGTGACTTTGCTGCCGTCGCCCACCACTTCTGTGGTCTGCGCGTTAAGGATGATATCGACGTTTTTCAGGCTACGCACTTTATCCTGCAGAACCTGGTCGGCCTTCATTTCCGGCGCGAACTCCAGCAGAGTAACATGCTCAACAACGCCTGCCAGATCGATTGCCGCTTCCACACCGGAGTTACCGCCGCCGATCACCGCCACGCGCTTGCCTTTAAACAGCGGGCCGTCGCAGTGCGGGCAGTAGGTTACGCCCTTGGTACGATACTGATCCTCACCCGGCACGTTCATGTTACGCCATTTCGCGCCGGTGGCAATGATCACGCTGCGCGCTTTCAGCACCGCGCCGGAGGCGGTTTCAATCTGATGCAGACCGCCTTCAACCGCCGCAGGGATCAGTTTTGAGGCGCTCTGGGAATCGATAACATCAACATCGTATTCGCTAACGTGCGCTTTTAATGCGCCAGCCAGTTTCTGGCCTTCCGTTTTAGGTACTGAGATATAGTTTTCGATATCCACGGTATCCAGCACCTGGCCGCCAAAACGCTCGCCCATCAGGCCGGTACGAATGCCTTTGCGCGCGGAGTAAACGGCTGCAGCTGCGCCGGACGGGCCGGAACCGACGATTAAGACATCGTAGGCTTCACGTTTATTCAGCTCTTCCGCCGCACGTTTTTCCGCACCGGTATCCACTTTAGCCACGATTTCAGTCAGCGTCATGCGGCCCTGACCAAATTCCTTACCGTTCATAAATACCGCCGGTACGCCCATCACGTTGCGTTCGGTGATTTCATTTTGATACGTTCCGCCGTCAATCGCCGTGTGCTTGATGCGCGGGTTCAGTACCGCCATCAGGTTCAGCGCCTGAACCACATCCGGGCAGTTATGGCATGAAAGCGAATAGTAGGTTTCGAATTCAAAATCGCCGTCGATATTGCGGATCTGCTCCAGCAGGGTCTGGGCTTCTTTTGACGGATGACCGCCGGTCCACAGCAGAGCCAGAACCAAAGAGGTGAATTCATGTCCCAGCGGAGAGCCGGCAAAGCGCGGCCCCTGGCTGGAGCCGGGGTTGGTAATCAGGAATGACGGCTTACGCACCGCCAGGCCGTTATCTTCTTTGAAGGTGACTTTATCTGAGAGTTCAGCAATTTCAGCCAGCAGTTCCCTGATTTCTGCCGATTTAGCGCCGTCATCCAGCGTGGCAATCAGCTCAACAGGTTTAGTCAGCTTCTCAAGGTAAGCCTTGAGCTGGGTTTTCATGTTGGTGTCGAGCATTTTTATCTCCTGGGCTTAAAACATCATCATGCAAGCGGCCTCGTCCAGGCAGCCTGAATACGCTTGCATCATGGTGTTGGAATAAAACGGGCGCCGGTGCGCCCATGACTGAAATAATTTCCAAACTATTTCGCGTCAGAGCAAGGCGGCGAGCCTGAGAATCCCCGGGAGCTTACTGAAGTAAGCGACCGGGGTGAGCAGGCGACGCCAACGCAGCTATGGCGTGAAAGACGATGGAAATTTAGATTTTGCCGACCAGGTCCAGGGATGGAGCCAGAGTCGCTTCGCCTTCTTTCCACTTAGCCGGGCAAACTTCGCCTGGGTGAGAAGCTACGTACTGAGCTGCTTTGATTTTGCGCAGCAGGTCAGACGCGTCGCGGCCGATACCTTCAGCGGTAACTTCGATAGCCTGGATAACACCCTGCGGGTCAACAACGAAGGTGGCGCGATCTGCCAGACCTTCATCTTCACGCATGTTGTCGAAGTTACGGGTCAGGGCGCCAGTCGGGTCGCCGATCATCGCGTATTTGATTTTGGCGATGGTTTCAGAGCTGCTGTGCCACGCTTTGTGGGTGAAGTGGGTGTCGGTAGAGACGGAGTACACGTCTACGCCCAGCTTCTGCAGTTCTTCGTAATGGTCTGCGACGTCGCCCAGTTCGGTCGGGCAAACGAAAGTGAAGTCAGCCGGGTAGAAGAAGAAGACGCTCCAGCGGCCTTCGGTATCTTTCTCGGTTACTTCGATGAATTCACCGTTTTTGAACGCCTGGTTTTTGAAAGGTTTGATTTTGGTATTAATTAAGGACATCTATACTTCCTCCGTGTTTTCGTTGAGGTCTAAGTTAACGAATTTTTCCTGACTCGACCAATGCGTTTGCATTATCGAATCAATAAGCGTTATCTAACAACCGGAACAAGACAACTTTGTGAACCTGTCAACGCGATGGCAAACTTCTGCCGCGTTTCGCATGATATGCGCTGAAAAGTAAAAAGGCCGCCCTCGCAGGCGGCCCCGTTACCTGAAACACCCGCAGGTAGGTTCAGCGCCAGTAGCTGGCAATGTGTTGCGCTCTACACCTTAATGTAACAGCTCAGCGATTACATCACCCGCTGAACGAAAGGGCAATCCATGCGTCTTCAGGTCTTACCTATGGCTGTAATAGGTTTTACCGCAGCCCTGGCTTTTATCATTGATTTTACAGGTCTTCACTAAATTGCCCCCTGTTCATACGGATCTGAATCCCCGGCTTCCGCGATGAGCTTCCTCCCGGCCGGCACATAGGAAGCGCCTTAATGACCCTCATCGGTTGATAAACGATACCGGCGTCAACGTCATAACGGCAATTGACCCTATGATAACGAAAATAGGCTTCAACACGCGATTAGGCCGCAGATAAAGAAAAACTACAGATTATGAAGGAGGTAAAGTCAGACTTCATAAACGCCCTTCAGCCTCAGGCGTTGCGGTAAACAAAAGGATCTGGCGGAATGTACGACGGTGGTATATATTTAGATAAACTTAATGACGACGCGAGTAATAAATAATAAAAAACAAATATTCACCCAGCAAATATGATGCGACCATATAATAATCTATTTTTCTTACCGCCAGCTTAACAGGACGTTGAAAATGGCTAATCTTTACGATCTCAAGAAATTCGATCTGAACCTACTCGTTATTTTTGAATGTATTTACCAGCACTTAAGCATCAGTAAAGCGGCGGAAACGCTATTTATTACCCCCTCTGCCGTCAGTCAATCACTCCAGCGTCTACGTAACCAGCTCAATGACCCGCTATTCGTTCGTTCAGGTAAAGGGATAACGCCGACTACGGTAGGCGTTAATCTGCATCATCATCTTGAAAAAAATCTAAATCAATTAGAACAAACTATTTATCTGACCAATCGTTCTGAATTAAAGAAACGTCTTGTGGTTTATGCCCCGCAGCTTTTTATTACCCCTAAAACAACCAATTTGCTTCATATGTTATTAAATGATTCAAACCTGTACGTTGAGCATCACGATCTGCTGGCATCAGGAGAGTCGGTAGAAAGCTTGTTATCCTACCGTAAAGCCGACCTGGTATTCAGCACTCTGCCGCTGTCATCGCGAGCCACCGTCTGTAAACGCATCCAGGAAATGGACATTTCGCTGGTGTGTAATGAAAACCATCCCAGGCTGACATCACTGACCACGACGAAGGCAATACTGCAGGAACGATTTACTTATTACCTGTCTAACGATCAGGGAACTAAATCCTTTCAGAACCAGGCTGCCGGCATTCTTGCTGATAGAAAAATCGCTTTCAGTAGCGATTCATACACTGCCATACTTAATGTTATTCAACAAACTGATTTAATCGGTTTTGTGCCGACCTGTATTTTAGAATACATTAGCTTTCAAAATAAGTTTAAAATTATAGAGGCGCCGTTTAAGATCCCCGCCATCAACATTTACATGATTTACAACCGGGTAAATATAGACGATCCAAAGTTTGCAAAATTCATCGATGATTTCGAAAGAAATAACGTCATCGAATAATTAAAATGATTCCATTGAATTGATGAATAATAACCAACCTCTTGATTACAAAAAGAGTATGATATAAGTAAAAAGTATCTTTCGCATTAAAGGAATAATGGCTGTGTCTTTTATAAAACTTCCATTACCAGAGTCCGTTCTGCAGGCTAGCCAGCAAAGAATAGAGTGGGTAATGGAAAACTTCTCCCGTATTTGCGTCTCTTTTTCTGGCGGTAAAGATTCAACAACCATGCTGCATCTCACGGCGCAGCATGCCCGCCATACAGGCAAAAAGATTTGCGTCCTGTTTGTTGATTGGGAAGCGCAGTTTTCCTGCACCATTGCGCATTGCGAAAGGATGCGCGAAGAGTATCGCGACGTTATTGAGCAATTTTTCTGGGTGGCGTTGCCCCTCACCACGCAAAACTCGCTGACCCAATACAACCCCGAATGGCAGTGCTGGGAACCCGGTGCGAACTGGGTGCGCCAACCGCCGAAAGATGCGATTACCGATCCCGGCTATTTCCCGTTTTATCAATCGGGTATGAGCTTTGAAACGTTCGTCCGCGAATTTGCCGATTGGTTTTCGCAAAACCGTCCCGCGGCGGTTATGGTCGGCATCCGCGCCGATGAATCGCTTAATCGGTTTATCGCCATCTCCTCGCAGCGTAAGCTTCGCTTTGCCGACGATAAACCCTGGACCACCTCAGCGCCGGGCGGTCACGCGTGGTACATCTATCCTATCTACGACTGGAAAACCGCCGATATCTGGACCTGGTTTGGTAAAAGCGGCCTGTCCTATAACCCGCTCTATAACTTGATGTATCAGGCGGGCGTTCCGCTGCGCTATATGCGTATTTGCGAACCCTTTGGCCCGGAACAGCGCCAGGGGCTGTGGCTATACCATGTGCTGGAGCCTGAACGCTGGGCTGCCATGTGCCAGCGCGTCAGCGGCGTCCACTGCGGCGGGGTCTATGCCGGTCACGATAATCAGTTCTACGGTCATCGGAAGCTGGATAAGCCGGAGCACCACACGTGGAAAAGCTATGCCCTGTTCTTGCTCGATAGCATGCCGGAGAAAACGGCGGAACACTATCGCAATAAAATCGCTGTTTATCTGCACTGGTACCAGAAGCGGGGAATGGCGGATATTCCGGATACCCAACCGGCGGATATTGGCTCCAAAGATATCCCCTCATGGCGGCGCATCTGCAAAGTTCTCCTGAACAATGATTACTGGTGCCGCCAGCTCTCTTTTAGTCCGACCAAATCTCATCAATATAAACGCTATCGCGAACGTATGAATAAGAAGCGCCAGCAATGGGGAATACTATGCAACGACAATTAATCCAGGCTATTGAACGCTATCTGCAATCGCTGGAAGATGAAGAGGAAAAGATTACTGCGCTTAACGCCTTCCGCCAGACTCTGCATAAATATAGCCCCTTCAAATCACAACCGGTTGATTGCGTACTGTGGGTCAAACAGGAAAACGTTTTGCCTAATGATTACAACCCAAATAACCTTGCGCCGCCAGAAAAGCGCCTGTTGTTCACCTCGCTGGAAACGGACGGCTTCACGCAACCCGTGGTGGTGTTGAAACAGGAGCATGAGCGCTACGCCATTATCGATGGTTTTCATCGCCATGAGCTGGCCAGCGGCAAAGCGGCGCTGAAAAAACGGCTGAAAGGCTATCTGCCCATCGCCTGCCTGGAAAATAACGGCGCTAAGCGTGATTCTCTGATGGCCGCGACCATTCGCCACAACCGGGCGCGGGGGCGGCATCAGATTCATGCGATGTCGGAAATTGTCCAGGAACTGACGCATCTCGGCTGGTCCGACGCGAAAATCGGCAAAGAGTTAGGTATGGATTCAGACGAAGTATTGCGCCTGAAGCAAATCAACGGTCTGGTGGAGATGTTCGGCGACCGTCAATTTTCTCAGGCGTGGACCGTTAAATAACTACAGACGACACAAACGTTCCGCCGCAGCCAGCAGCGTTGCTGGCTGTTTGGCGAAGCACAGGCGTATCAGCTTATGCGGGAACGGATCGGCGCAGAACACCGACAGCGGGATCGCCGCGACGCCGATTTCAGTGGTTAACCAGCGGCAGAAGCTGACATCATCCAGATCCGAGACGGCGCTATAGTCCGCCAGCAGGAAGTAGGTCCCTTCGCAGGGCAAAATTTCCAGGCGGCTGGAACGCAGCGCATCAATAAACAGATCCCGCCGCTCGCGGTAAAACGCCGGAAGCTGCCGGTAATGCTCCGGTTCGCGACGCAGCATATCGGCAATCGCCAGCTGCGCGGGCGTATTGACGGCAAAAGTCAGATACTGATGCACTTTCCGCAGCTCGGCGCTAATGGCGGCAGGCGCCACGCAGTAGCCAACCTTCCAGCCGGTCATATGAAAGGTTTTGCCAAATGAAGAAACCGCTACCGCCCGTTCGCGCAGCTGCGGATGCGCCAGCACGCTGACATGGCCTTCGGCGGCAAAGCAGATATGTTCATAAACTTCATCGCTAAGCACGTAGATTTCACGATCGGCAATCGCCTGCCATAGCGCGGCAAAATCTTCACGCAGCCACACCGTTGCTGACGGGTTGTGCGGCGTATTGAGGATAACCAGTCGGGTTTTGTCGCTGAGGCTCGCGGCGAACTGCTGCCAGTCAACGCGAAAATGTGGCGGCTGGAGGGCAATACGCTTCAGCACGCCGCCCGACAGCTCAATCGCCGGGGCATAGCTATCGTAGCTTGGGTCAAAGCAGATAACCTCGTCGCCGGCGCGCACCAGGGCGGTAATCGCCGCATACAGCGCTTCCGTCGCTCCGGCGGTCACGGTCACGTCGCTGTTGGCATCGGGACGGTAGCCGTACAGCTCTTCGGTTTTATCGACGATGGCTTCGCGCAGCGCGGCCACGCCGGTCATCGGCGCATACTGATTCGCCCCCTGCGCCACATGATATGCCAGTCGCTCCTGCAGATAGCGTGGGCCGTCGAAATCCGGAAACCCCTGCGACAGGTTAATCGCCTGATGCTGCTGGGCCAGGGCGCTCATTTGGCTAAAAATGGTCGTGCCCAGTGAGGGGAGTTTACTCTCAGGAATCAGTGGCTTATTGCTCATTCTTTTTGTACCGTTTGTGATGCTGTTGTTGAAGCCACTATAACACGATGTTAATATTTGGCAATCAAGACGCTTAGACGTCTAAATGATAACGTTATTTCGCTTATGATTGAAAAACCGCTATCAACACAACGCCACCGTCAGCACGACCTACCGTTCACTCTGGAGAACTCATGATCCGCGCTATCGTGACCGATATTGAAGGCACCACCAGCGACATTCGCTTCGTCCACAACGTTCTGTTCCCGTACGCCCGCGAACGCCTGGCCGGTTTCGTTACCGCTCAGCAATTTGTCGAGCCGGTGAAGACCATTCTCGATAACCTGCGCGAAGAGATCGCCCAGCCGGCGGCTGGCGCCGAAGAACTTATTGCTACCCTCTTCGCCTTTATGGATGAAGACCGCAAATCGACCGCCCTCAAGGCGCTGCAGGGCATTATCTGGCGCGATGGCTACGTTCATGGCGACTTTACCGGCCACCTGTATCCGGATGTTCTGCCGGCGCTGGAAAAATGGAAGTCACAGGGTATTGATTTATATGTATATTCCTCAGGCTCCGTTGCTGCGCAGAAATTGTTATTTGGCTACAGCGATGAAGGTGATATTACTCATCTGTTCAACGGCTATTTCGATACCCTGGTAGGCGCCAAGCGTGAAACGCAGTCCTACCGCAACATTGCTGAGCAACTGGGACAGCCTCCTGCCGCCATCCTGTTCCTGTCCGATATTCATCAGGAGCTGGATGCCGCGGAAGAGGCCGGTTTCCGCACCCTACAGCTGGTGCGCGGCGACCGCGACCCGGCCAGCCACCATCCGCAGGTTCAGCGTTTTGACGATATTCATCCGGAGCAGATCCCAGCATGAGCGCATTAACCATTTTTTCCGTGAAAGACCCGCAAAACTCGCTCTGGCACAGCACTAACGCCGAAGAGATCCAGCAGCAGCTCAACGCCAAAGGCGTCCGTTTTGAGCGCTGGCAGGCCGACCGTGATTTAGGCGCGGCGCCAACCGCAGAAACGGTTATTGCCGCCTATCAGCATGCGATTGATAAGCTGGTGGCAGAGAAAGGCTATCAGAGCTGGGACGTGATCAGCCTGCGCGCGGATAATCCGCAAAAAGAGGCGCTGCGGGAAAAGTTTCTCAACGAGCATACCCACGGGGAAGACGAAGTGCGCTTCTTCGTCGAGGGAGCCGGTCTGTTTTGCCTGCATATTGGCGATGAGGTGTTCCAGGTCCTGTGTGAGAAGAACGACCTGATTTCGGTTCCCGCGCATACGCCGCACTGGTTTGATATGGGTTCTGAGCCCAACTTCACCGCCATCCGCATCTTCGACAACCCGGAAGGCTGGATTGCCCAGTTTACCGGGGACGATATCGCCAGCGCCTACCCGCGGCTGGCGTAATGCCGCGACTCAACGGGTGAACAGGCTTATCACCACTCTCATGGCGTTTTCCCGGAGGCCGCGCGTGGCGCGCCTGTCCGGGCTAGCCGACCCGCAGACGGCGATGATCCTGTAGGCCGGGCAAGGCGGCCAGCTATCGCCCGGCGATTCCCTGCGCCTAAGCGCCAATAAACCTCGGCGGATCGAAAGCGGTCACCGGCGGCAGCGCCTCGCGCCATGGCTCAATTTCCACCCAGCAGCTCTGGGCGCTACAGCCCTGCCCCAGGCGCGAACTGCCGCGATCCTCGGTGAGCACGTTGGGATTACCGTGCTTATCCAGCGATCCCTTTTCATTCGGATCCAACGGATCGTACCAGGCGCCGGTCGACATCTGCACCACCCCCGGCAAAATCTGCTCGCTCAGGTGCACGCCGGCGAGAATCGCGCCGCGGGCGTTATAAACCTTGACCACGCTGCCTTCGCGGATATCCCGCGCCTGCGCATCCTGCGGGTGCATCCACAGCGGTTCGCGTCCCTCAATTTTCGTCGCCCGGCTCACACTGCCGTGATCGTACTGGCTATGCAGACGGGTGCGCGGCTGGCTGGAGAGCAGGTGCAGCGGCCAGCGCGCCGCTTCCTGCCGCTGCCGCTGCGCCTCCTGCTCATCCCACCACGGGTGGCCTGGGCACTCGCGATAGCCAAATCCGGCGATAGTTTCTGAAAAAAGCTCAATCTTGCCGGACGGCGTGGCGAGCGGATAGCGCTGCGGGTCGGCGCGAAAATCCGCCAGAAAGACCTGCGGTTTCTCCGGCGCGCTATACTCCAGCACTCCCTGCTGCCAGAACGCCTCAAACGACGGCAACGCGATCCCTTCTTCCTGCGCGCGCGGCCGCGACGCTTCGTAGATTTGCCGCAGCCACTGCCCGGCGTCGCGCCCCTCGCTAAAACGCTCAGCGAACCCCAGCCGTTCGGCGAGATCGCAGAAGATGGCGTAATCATCGCGCGCTTCGCCCACCGGCGGGATCTGCGCGCTCATGGCGATCATAAAGCCATCGTGACCGCCGCTGCCGATATCTTCCCGCTCCAGCGAAGTGGTGGCCGGCAAAACGATATCGGAAAATTTGGCCTGCGCGGTCCAGAACTGCTCATGTACCACTACCGTTTCCGGCCGCTGCCAGGCTTCGCACAGGCGGTTAAGATCCTGATGATGATGAAACGCATTGCCGCCCGCCCAGTAGACGAGACGAATATCGGGGTAGCGCAGATGCTGGCCGTCAAACTCGTACGCTTCGCCCGGATGCAGCAGCATATCGGAAAGACGCGCCACCGGAATCACGCTGTTCACGGCGTTATCCCCGGCCGGAAGACGCGGCCCGGAAAAGGCCTTCCGCGCCGCCCCAGCCAGATTAGTACAGGCGTAGCCAAATCCTAACCCGCCGCCCGGCGTACCGATTTGCCCCAGCAGCGCGGTGAGCGCCACCGTCGCCCAGTAGGCCTGCTCGCCCTGGCGCGCCCGCTGAATCGACCACGAGATATTGACCATCGTGCGCAGGCTCGCCATCTCGCGCGCCAGCGCGGCAATTCGCTGCGCCTCAATACCGGTTATCGCCGCCGCCCATTCCGGCGTTTTTGCGACGCCATCGCGCGCTCCCATCAGGTAGGCGCGATAAGGCGCGAAGCCCACGGTATGGCTGGCGACAAAAGTGCTGTCGTAGAGGGATTCAGTAATCAGCACGTAGCAGAGCGCCAGCAGCAGCGCGGTGTCGGTCCCCGGACGAACCGCAAGCCACTCTGCGCTCTCCACGGCGCTCAGGTCATTGCGCACCGGGCTGATATTGATAAAGCGCGTCCCCTGCTCCTGCATCTTTTCCAGCCAGTATTTCAGCATATGATCGTTGGCGCCGCCGCCGTTGACCTGCGCATTACGCAGCGGCAGGCCGCCGAACGCGACGAACAGCTGACACTCGCGCGCCAGCTCGGAAAAGTGGGTATGCTGGCGGTGCAGCGGGCTCAGCGGACCGAGTATATGCGGCAGGATGCGCTCGCCCGCCGCGCTGCTGTAGGTATTGGTGCTGGCGGTATAGCCGCCAAAGCACTTAAGGAAGCGATGCAATTGGCTTTGCGCGTGATGGAAACGCCCGGCGCTGGCCCAGCCGTAGGAACCGCCGAAAATCGCTTCATTGCCGCAGCGCGCTTTGACCGAATTCAGTTCACGCGCCAGCAGATCGAGCGCCACCTCCCAGCTCACCTCCACAAACGGCTCTTTACCGCGCCCCTCGCGGGAAGCCGGGCCATTTTGCAGATAGCCGGCGCGCACCGCCGGACGGCGAATGCGCGTCTTGCTGGTGACCGCATCCGGGAGCGACTGCCCAATAGGTGAGGGATTTTTATCCCACGGCACCGGCGTCACCGCCTCAATGTTGCCGTCACGGGCCTGGACCTGCCAGGTCCCCCAGTGCATCACGGTCAGATTATGTTGTTTTTTCATAGTGCCTGTTGTTTGTCACCCGATAATGGTCGCTATAATAAATCGCCGGAACAATAAAAATAAAACATCGGCAGCCATACAATCCACTGCATCAAAGGCATTATCCATTAAGAATGACTCAAGGTTATTGCATAAAGCGATATATTAAAGAGCCACATTAATAATAATTAAGCAGCAATAGTGTATTGAATAAATAATACTGGCAAGCAAATTAAACCCACAAAATAAAAATGGATAAAGCCGCATCATGAAATATTTTCAGGTTGCCGATGACAAATTTAAGTTTTCCTCAGGCAAATCTGCGATATAACATTGTTGATATAACTTAGACATATTTTGTATTTGAGGTTGCGTGGCGGTTATTGTCATGCTACTGCTCCGCAGCCACCTCCATCACAGGACCATAATAACAATGTCGCAGAAAATGAAATTATTGCCCATCGCGCTGGGCCTGCTCTCGCTTGCCTCCGTTAACGCTCTGGCGGCAGAGGCGTTATCGCTTCAGGGAAAAACCATCGGCGTCGCCGTGGTCGGCACGCAGCACTTCTGGGATCGTGAAGCCTATAAGGGTGCGACCGAAGAGGTAGAGAAACTGGGTGGTAAAGCGATCGGCGTCGACGGCGGCCGCGATAACCAGGTTCATGCGAATAACCACGATATTTTACTGTCGCGTAAGGTTGATGCGGTAATTAGCATTCTGGGCGACAGCGCCGTTGAGCCTAAATTCAAAGCGCTACGCGATGCCGGCATTCCGGTATTTACCGTAGACCACGTTTCGAAATATTCGGTCAATAACACCACCTCAGATAACTACACTTTAGGGTCAACCATTGGTCGTTATATGGCCGATGAACTGGGCGGCAAAGGCAACGTCGCGGTATTTAATGCATTCTCCAGCTCCCTGCGTATTTGCGGCATTCGTTACGACCAGTGGAAATATGTCCTTAAAGATTACCCGGATATTCATATTATTCAGCCGGAGCTGGCCGAACAGTTTGCCAACTCCCCGGAAGACGCGCGGAAGAAAACCCTCGAACTGCTGAGCCAGTACCCGAAAGGTAAGCTCGACGCAATTCACGTGGCCTGCTGGGATCAGCCGGCAATCGGTATTGTTCAGGCGCTGGAAGAGACCGGACGCGATAAAGACGTGAAAGTCACCGCCATCGACGCCGGCCCGGAAACCCTGGAGATCATGGCCGAACCGGGCAGCCCGTTCGTCGCCAACGTCGCCCAGCAGCCGCACCTGATTGGCCAGACCTCCGCCGATAACGTCGCGCGCTACTTCGACAAACAGAAGCTGCCGCTGCAAACCTTTATTCCGGTAGTCCCGGTGAAAGGCCCGCAGGAGGCGCAAGCGGTCTACAAACAGCTGGGATATGGCGAACTGCAGTGATCACTCAATCCTCCGGCGGGACGAACCCCGCCGCTGGCCTGGCGATGAACCAGATCAGCAAAAGCTTTGCCAACGTGACTGCATTAAATGCGGTCACGCTGCTTCTGAACCCCGGTGAAATTCACGGCCTGATCGGCGAGAACGGCGCGGGAAAATCGACGCTGATAAAAATCCTCGCTGGCGTCTACCGGGCCGATAGCGGCAACGCCACGCTGGACGGCGCGCCGCTGCCGCTCGGCAATCCCGCGGCGATTGAAGCGCTGGGCATCCGCGTTATTCACCAGGAGCTCAACCTGATCCCGCACTTTACCGTGGCGGAATCGGTGTTCCTCGGCCAGGAGTATCGCACCCGCTGGGGTGCGCTGGACCGACGGCGAATGAACGCCGCCACCCAGGCGTTTTTTCGCGACAGCTGGCAGTTGGACATCAATCCCCGCCGCCTGATCCGCGACCTCAGTCTCGCCGAGCGCAAGCTGGTGCAAATCGCCAGGGCGCTGATCGACGGCGCGGCAAAGCTGGTGGTCTTCGATGAGCCCACCGCGCCGCTGGAGGCGCAGGAAGCCAGCCTGGTCTCCTCAGCGATTCTGCGCCTTCGCGAGCAGGGGATCGCGATCCTCTATATTTCCCACTATCTCAACGAAATCGCCGCCCTTTGCGATCGCGGTACGGTGCTGCGTAACGGCGAGGTCGTCGGCTATCCCGACCGGGACCTCCTGCAGAATACCGACGCGCTGATTAAAATGATGGTCGGTCGCGACATTGAACAGCTCTATACCCCTCGCCAGAGCAGCGCGCATCAGGTCGATGCCGCCGCGCCGGTGCTATCGGTTCGCCATCTCAGCGACGGTCAGCAGCTGCACGATATTAGCTTTGATATTCAGCCGGGAGAGATCGTCGGCGTCGCCGGGCTGCTGGGCGCCGGGCGTGACGTGCTGGTCGATCTGCTTTACGGGCTGCGCCGCCCCCGCAGCGGCACGATAAGCATCGACGGCCAGGCGAAGCGGCTGCGGACGCCGTATCAGGCGACCCGCGCCGGACTGGCGCTGGTGCCGCGCGACCGTCGCCATCAGGGGCTGATTCTCCCCTTCTCCACCGCCGACAATATCAATCTGGCTTCGCTACAGGAAACCGCCACTTTCGGCTGGGAGCATCGCGGCAAAGCGCTGGATAAAGCGCGCGGCTGGATCGAACAGCTCGCCATCCGCCCCGGCCGTCCGGAACTGCCGGTGCGTTTTATGAGCGGCGGCAACCAGCAAAAGGCGATTCTCGCCCGCTGGCTGGGCACCGATGCGCGGCTTTTCATTCTCGATGAACCCACCCTCGGGGTGGATATCGGCGCGCGCAGCGATATCTATCAGCGTACCCGCGAGCTGGCGGATCGCGGTCGCGGCGTGCTGGTCTCATCCAGCGACGCGCCGGAGCTGCTGGGCCTTTGCGACCGTATCCTGGTGATGTGGCGCGGCGAGCTGGTGGCCAACCTCCCGACCCGCGGGCTGACGCTGGACGCGCTGCTGGTGACGATTAACGGTGGACAGGAACAACAGGTATGAGTGCAGGTATCCAGCGCCGCCCCCTTCCGGGCATCACGACGCTTATCGAAAAATTTCCCCTGATTCTCTTTTTTGCGCTGCTGGTCTGGCTCAGCCTGCAGTCGCCTTTCTTTTTAAGCTGGCAAAATATCAGCATGATGCTGGTGCAGAGCGTGCCGCTGGCGATCCTCTGCTTTGGCCTGGTCTGCGTGATTGCCGTCGGCGGCGATGATGTGGTCTCCGGCGGCATCGACCTGTCGCTGCCCGCCATCGCGGTGCTCGGCGTCGCGCTGCTCAGCCTCGGCATGGCCGAGTGGAACACCCCGTACCTGGCGCTGTTTTTACTGCTGATTGCCGTGAGCCTGGCCTGCGGCGCGGTCAACGCTACGCTGGTGCTGGCGGCGGGTCTGCCGCCGCTGCTGGCGACCCTGTCAACCTCGGTGGCCTTCACCGGGCTGACCGACCTGCTGACCGGCCAGCGGCGCATCGCGGTGAACGACCCGCTGATGGTGGCTTTTCGCGATAACGATCTCTTCGGCATTCCCTTGCCGCTGATCTACCTGCTGGCAGTCTTCGCGTTGTTTCAGTTTTTGCTCCACCACTCCCGCTTCGGCCAGCATTTACAGGCGGTGGGCGGTAACCGCGATATGGCGCAGATGAGCGGGCTCAACGTCCGCCGTTTGACCATTATCGTCTGGCTGCTGGCGGGCATCGCCGCCGGCCTGGCGATTTTGCCGCTGCTCAGCCAGGGCTCCGGCAGCAGCAGCGGCACGGCGACGCCGCTGCTGCTGGAAACCGTCCTCGCCACTTTTATCGGCGCGGCGTTTTCGCGGCGTCGGGTGGTCACCATCTGGGGGGCGCTGCTCGGCGCGGTACTGGTCAATGCGCTCTCGAACGGGCTCGGCCTGCTGGGGGTGAATATTTTCTGGATGGGCGCGATCAAAGGCGGCCTGATCCTCGTGGTGCTGGCGGCGTCGGCGGTCAGACATAAAGGAGGCAACTGATGAGCCAGATGACGCTCAAGACCCCATCAACGAGTCAAACCGGCAGCAGCCCGCTGGCGTGGCTTTCCCGGGCGGGATTCGGCGGGATTACCCTGCTGGCGATTGCCCTGTTCGGCTGGGCGAACCCGGTATTTTTGACCTTCGATAACTGGGCCAATCTGCTGCAGGGCAGCGCGATTTTGCTGATCGTGGCGATGGCGATGACCCTTATCGTTAGCGCCGGGGCGATTGACCTCTCCGTCGGCGTCGCGCTTGATTTCGGCGCCGCCTTTGCGCTGGTGGCGCTCAAAACCTGGCACCTGCCGTGGCAGGCGGCGGTGGGCTGCGCGCTGCTCGGCGGGGTGATTATCGGCCTGCTGAACGCCTTCCTGATCCTGGTCTGCCAGATTCGCCCGTTCCTCGCCACCCTCGGCACCTGGTTTATCGCCAGCAGCGCCGAACGCATCTATACCGACGGCGGCGGCTCTATCTCCTACCGCCGGATGGCGCCGGAGTATCACGATCTGGCGGTCGGCAATATCGCCGGTATTCCAACGCCGGTGGTGATTGTGCTGGCGCTGTGGCTGGCGGCCTGGCTGATGACCGAACGCACGCTGTTCGGCAAATACGTACGCGCTATCGGCCAGAACGGCGAAGCGGCGCGGATCGCCGGGATCCGCGATCGCCGGACCATGCTATGGGTGCTGGTGGCGGCCTCCGCGCTGTGCGCCGTCGGAGGCGTCATTCTCTCCGCCAACCTGCGCCAGTTTACGCCGCTGGCCGGCCAGGCCTACCTGATGGACGCCATCGCCGCGGTCTTTATCGGCACCGCCTTCAACCGGCTGGGTCGGGTCAGCATCGCCGGCACCCTCGGCGGGGTGCTATTTCTGGCGATCATCGATAACGGCCTGAACCTGATGGGGCTGAACTACCTGGTGAAAGACGCGCTGGTTGGCGTGATTCTGGTGGTGGCGCTGGCCCTCTCCTTCTGGCAGGCGCGTCTGCGCCAGACCCATCGTTAAGCGGAGCTCTCATGGCAACCTTTGACGCCGTCTTTGTCGGCCTGACTATTCTTGATATCGCCGGTCGTCCGGTTATCGACATCCCGCCACGCGGCGGGGTAGCCTTTATCGAACAAATCCGCCTTAACCCCGCAGGAACCGCCGCCGGGGCCAATATTAACGCCGCGAAGCTGGGCATTCGCACCGCCGCGGTGGCCTGCCTCGGCAAAGATGAAAAAGCCGATTTTATCCTCGCCAGCTACGCGCGCCTGGGGATCGACTGCTCGCTGATCCAGCGCACCGCGCAGCAGGAAACATCGGCGACGATCCTGCCCATCCGCCCCAACGGCGAGCGCCCGGCACTGCACTGTCGGGGGGCCTCCGATGCCCTTTTCGTCGGCGAAGAGGAGTTTGACGCGATCCTTGATTGCCGCTTTCTGCACCACGGCGGCAGCGGCCTGCTGGCGGCGATGGACAGTGGGCAAAGCGCGCTGCTGTTACAGGCGGCGAAAGCCCGCGGCGTCACCACCAGCTTTGATTTAATCGCCCCCGACGCGCGCACCCTGGATCTGCTGCGCCCGCTGCTGCCGTCGGTGGACTACTTTATGCCTTCCCTTGAAGAAGCGGCGTATCTCTCCGGGGAGACCCAGCCGGAAGCGATCGCCCGCTTTTTCTTTGCGCTTGGCGTCGGAACCTGCATTCTGAAGGACGGCGAGAACGGCTCCTGGCTGCTGACCCGCGATGGCGCCGTCGAGCATATCGCGCCGTACCGGGTCGATGCCGTAGATACCACCGGCTGCGGCGACAGCTACTGCGGCGGCTTTATTGCCGCGCTGGCCCGGGGGTTAAGCGTCAAAGCGGCGTGCGAGGTGGCTTCCGCCGTCGCCGCGCTGGTGGCGACCGGGATGGGATCGGATGCCGGCGTGGTGGACTGGCAGCATACGCAGGCATTTATGGCGACCCACCGTCGCGGATAACAAGCTTCGCCGCCGCATTGCGCGGCGGCAAGCGCGGCTTAACGCCACTGATAGAGCAGCGGCTCTCCGGCGACATAGCGCTGGAGGTCGGCGGCAATCATCGCCGTATGCTTAGCAATGCTCTCCCGGGTCGCCCCGGCGATATGCGGGGTAATAATCACGTTATCAAACTCGGTGACAAACGGATGGTCGCGCCACAGCGGCTCGCGATGGTAGACATCCAGCGCCGCGCCGCCCAGCGGGCCGTGGCGCAGCGCGTGAATCAGCGCTTCTTCGTCCACCACCGCCGCGCGCGAGGTATTAATCAATAGCGCGCCCGGCTTCATGCTATTCAACAGCTGCGCGTTCACCAACCCATCGCTGTGCGGGCCGCTGCTCAGATGCAGGCTCACGATATCCGCCTCGCGGAATAGCCCTTCAAGCGTCGTTTTCTGCAAACCCGGTTCGTTGATATCTTCGGCGGCGACAAACGGGTCCACCACCAGTACCGCCATGCCAAAGGCGCGGGCGATACGCGCCACCCGGCGGCCAATATTACCGTAACCGATCAGCCCCAGGGTTTTGTTGCGCAGCTCGCTGCCTTTAAACACTTCATAGGGGCTTTGCGGACTGACGTCCCACACCACATCGCGGCGCAGCCCGCTCTGGGTGGCCTGCGCGGCGTTCTCGGCGTGGGTAAATTCGCCGCGCTTTAGCGCCGCGTGCGATTGCGGAATATGCCGCGCCAGGCTCAGCATCAGCCCCAGCGTCAGCTCGGCGGCGGCGTCGGCGTTGCGCCCCGGCGTATAGAGCACGCGGATACCGCGCGCCTGGGCGGCTTTGGTATCGATGTTCACCGGATTGGCGCGCGTGCAGGCGATCACCTGTAAACGCGGGCAGGCGGCGATCACCGCTTCCGTCACCTCATCATAGCTGGTCACCAGCACCTCGGCGTCGTGGGCCAGTTCGATCAGCTGGCCTGCGCTCAGCTTCGGCTTGCCCAGCGCCCAGCCTTCCACCCGCAGTTCGCCCAGTTGCTGAAAAGCGCTGAGGTCGCCGGCGTGTTCGGCGGTAAAAACAATTTTCATATGCGTTATTCCTGAGAAATACGTTGAAGCGCCTCGCGGCGGGCCTGCCACACCGGGAGCATCTGCTCGCGCAGCAGGCGGTAAACCGGATAGAGCGCAGCGTAGCGGCTATGCGCCTGCGGATTGGGCCGATAGCGGGTCTGCTCCAGCGCCGGATAGCGGCTGAGGGCATCGACGCTGCGCGCCGCCAGAATCGCCGCGCCGCGCGCGCTAAGCTCGTTGAAAGGACTGGAAACCACCGTTCTGCCGGTACAGTCGGCAATCATTTGCAGCCAGGTCGCCGAAGCCGCGCCGCCGCCGGTCAGGTACAGTTCGCCGCCCTGCGGGTAGCCCTGAAGCGAGTCGACGATGGCGTAGGCCAGCCCTTCGAACACCGCCCGCTGCAGCTCCGCGCGGGTGGTGTGCTGGCTAATGCCGAAATAACCGGCCCGCGCCTCGGGGCTAAAGAACGGCGCGCGTTCGCCGTTGAGGTAGGGCTGCCAGAAGACGCCGCCGCTGCCCGGTTCGACGCTGGCGATATTCTGTTCCAGCTGCCGTAAATCCGGCTCCAGCGAGATTTGCTGCTGGAGCCAGTCGATGTTCGGCGTCCCGGCCTGCATCGGAAAAAGGTTAATAAAGCTGCCCGCTTCGGTGTGGGTGACGTAGCGCGTCCCCTCGTTGACCGACTGGCGACCGTGGCAGACGATACCGGTGCAGCAGGTGGTGCCGAGAATGGTGTAGATATCGCCGTCGTTGACCGCGCCGCAGCCCAGCGCCGCGCTGCAGACATCCAGCGCGCCGGCCGCCACCGGCGTGTCCGCAGGCAGCCCGGTGAGCGCCGCGACTTCTTCACGCAGCGCGCCCGCCTGCGCGTCCGGCGCCAGCAGCGGCGGGAACAGATGTTGTAAATCTGCCAGGCCCATCTCATTGAGCACCACCGTGGAGAGCTTCCCGCTCTGCTGATTCAGCAAAGAGGTGCTGGCATCGGTGAGATCCAGCGCCGCGACGCCGGTGAGGCGAAAGCGGATCCAGTCCTTGGCGAAAAACAGATAGCGGGCCGCTGCCAGCCGCTCCGGCTGGTGATGCTTGAGCCAGCACAGCTGCATGCTGGTGTTGCAGGGCTGCAGATGGGTGCCGGTATCGTCAAAGAAACGGCGGTCAAAGCCGGGGCGGCTGAGCAGTTCGCTCATCAGCTCGCGGCTGCGGGTGTCGCTCCACAGAATACCCGGCCCGACCGGTTCGCCTTCGGCGTCGCTGAGCCACACCCCTTCGCCCTGCCCGGCGAGGCCGATGGCGCGTAAACGCCCGTTTTGCAGCGCCGGATGCCGGGCGATATCGCGCAGAATCGCCACCACCGATTGCCATAGCTGGGCCATGTCCTGCTCGGCGTCACCGTTGGCCGACAGCCGCGGGCCGGTGTTCTGCGCCGCGCTGGCGCACGCCTGAAAGCGTTGATCAAACAGCACCGCTTTCACGCGCGAAGTGCCGATATCGATTCCGAGATAAAAATCCATGCCTGACCCGTTGGTGAAGAGAAATTTAGTCGCGCTCGTAGCGGCGGCGCATCAGCTCGCATTCGAAGAGAAACTCCAGTCCTTCCAGCTGGCGACGGGCCTCGTTAATGTCTTTGCCCCAGCAGGTCAGGCCGTGGCCGCGCAGCAGGAAGCCGTAGCGCAGCGGGTGGGTCTGGGCATAATCTTCAATACGCGCCGCCAGAGCGTCGATATCCTGGTCGTTATCAAAAATGGCGACCGGTACGGTGTCGAGATGGCTGTGCTGGCCGGTCAGGGTTTTCTGCATTTCATAGCCCTGCAGCGCCAGGGTGGCGCCTTTTTCAATCCGCGACAGCACGGTGGCGTTGACGGTATGCACGTGCAGAACCACGTTCGCCTCCGGGAACAGGCGATACACCAGGGTATGCAGGCCGGTTTCAGCGGAGGGTTTACGCCCGGAAGGCGCTGTGTTGCTGGCGATCTCCACCTGCAGGAAATCCTCCGTCGTCAGGCTGCCTTTATCGCGCCCCGACTCGCTGAGCCAGCACCAGGTCTCATCCTGACGCACCGACATATTGCCGCCGGTAGCCGGCGCCCAGCCTTTCGCGCCGATCCAGTGACAGGTGGTGACCAGTTGCGCGAGTCTTTCTTGCCACATAGCAGTTCCTTAGTTTAGCGATGTTATATTTAGCCGTCTAAATGGCTATTCACCCGATACTAACATCGCCAGCGCAAGCGAACAATATTTCAGGAAAGACTTACTTTGATAATGGTTATATCAGAAAAGAATATGAAATTACGGTTTTTAACAACAATACAACTGAGCATTTTCATGGCGCCAAAATTACCGGCTGCGGGCGGTCAAAAAGATGGGGGATCGTGCCACCGGAAAACGGCGCAAAATTGGCCGCATTTGTCGATTTAGCCCTCCCCGCAGTTCGCGCCACCCGACAGGAATGCGCGCGCAATAGCGCAATCCCCCTGCTCCACGGCGGTGCAAAACACGTCATTGTGCACACATTTATGGCAAACATCGGCTAAATAACGCCATTTTATGTGCACACTGCCCACCCCATTATGTTACCCCTGCCCCGCTTTTTCTGGCACACCTCTTGCTACCCCTCAGTGATCGCTTTTCGGATAGCCACTCAGAGGTTCCACCATGTCAAACAGCAATGATTTTCCGCTCGTCGAAGCGCCCGCCTCCGGGCGTAAAGGCGTATTTTCCATCTCGATGGTTCTGTTCAGCTTTACCTTTTTTACCGGCACCATGTTCGCGGGCGGCAAGCTTGGCGTCTCTTTCTCCATCGTTAACCTGCTGTGGATTGCGGTAATCGGTAACTTTTTGCTGGCCCTGTACGCCGCGTCGCTCGGCTGGATCGCCGCGCGCAGCGGGCTGAATACCGTGCTGATGGGCCGTTTTTGCTTCGGTGAAATCGGCAGCAAGCTCGCCGATTTTATTCTCGGCTTCGCCGAGCTGGGCTGGTACGCCTGGGGCACCGCGACGGTCGCCATCTCGCTGGTCAAAATCCTCGCCCTGCCTGAGGCGACGACCATTCCGCTGATGATCCTGTTCGGCATCCTGTTCTGCGTCACCGCGCTGGTGGGCTATAAGGGGCTGGATGCGCTGTCGCGCGTGTCGGTACCGCTGATGTTTATTCTGCTGGTGGTGTCGATGTATCTCGCCGCCCATCATGCCGGCGGCTGGCAGGCGATGACCCAAATCGAACCGGGCGAAACCATGACCTGGTCGGCGGCCATCACCATGGTATTCGGCACCTTTGCCAGCGGCGCGACCCAGGCGACCAACTGGACGCGGCTGGCCAACTCCAGCCGTACCGCCATCGTCGCCAGCATGAGCAGCTTCCTGATCGGCAACGGGCTGATGATTATCGCCGGCGCCTGGTGCGCCATCGTCTACCAGCAGGCCGATATCGTCGAGGTGCTGATTCTGCAGGGGCTGTCGGTCGCCGCGGTGGTGATGCTGTGCCTCAACCTGCTGACGATTCAGGGGCCGACGATCTATAACGTCTCGGCCGCCGCCTGTCATCTGCTGCGCAGCGAGCGTCGCCGCACCCTGACCGTGGTCGCCGCCGGCGTCGGGATTTTGCTGGCCATTGGCGGTATGTATGAAATGCTGATCCTTTTCCTGGTGCTGCTGGGCAGCATCATTCCGCCCATCGGCGGCGTTATCCTCGCCGACTACTGGTTTTATCGCGGCGGCCGCTATCCGCTGCTGCACACCGCCCGTTTGCCGCGTTTTAACTGGCTGGGGCTGGGCGCCTACGCCGTGGGCGCGGTGGTGGCTTACCTGTCGCCGTGGATCGCCCCGCTGGTTGGCATTAGCGTGTCCGCGCTGGCCTATATCGCGCTGACTCGCCTGAGTAAACGCCAGCCCGCCGCTGATTCGGTCGCGGAGCAGTAGCCATGAGCCTGACGGTCGGCGAAATCCTCGCCCTGGAGGGGCTCTCCGCCATGCGCCTGCGCGCCGGTAAACAGGGGCTGCAGCTGGCGGTTCGCTGGTACTACGTGGCGGAAAATGAAAATATCGCCGAATGGATCATGGGCGGGGAGCTGGTGTTTATCACCGGGATCAACCATCCCCGCGATGAAGACAACCTGATCCATTTGCTGATGGAGGGCAAGCAGCGCGGGATCGCCGGCATGGTGATCCTCACCGGCGACGTCTTTATTCAGGCGATCCCGCCGCGCCTGATCGCGCTGGCCGACGCGCTGGGCATTCCGCTAATCGAACAGCCCTATCTGCTGAAGATGGTGATCGTAACCGAACGCATTGGTACCGCGCTGGTGCGCAGCGAAAACGCCCTGCAATCGCAGCGCGATATTCTGCTGCAGCTGTTAACCGGCGACTATCCCGACCTGCAAATTCTGCATCAGCGCGCGCTCCACCAGCAGTTGGATTTTACCCGCCCGCTGCGGGTGGCGGCGCTGCGCCTTGAGGGGATACCGCGTCTGTTTCGCCAGTTTCCGCCGGAGCAGGCCGAAGCCTGGCTGCAGCAGGCCCGCCGCACCGTGCGCCAGCGTCTGCAGCAACAGCTCAATCAGCAGGGCAATCCCTACCCTCTGGTCGAACGCAGCAATATGTTTCTCTTCCTCCTCCCGGATGAAGACGGCGAGTTTTATCAGCAGAAAACCTGGCTCCAGGCGTGGCTGATTGCGCTGGCGGAGAGCGAAGACGGGCTTTCGCTGCTGTGCGGCCTTTCGGCGCCGGTACAGCAGCTGCAGGGATATCAGCGCGCGCTGTCGCAGGCGCGCCAGGCGCTGGACCTCAGCGATAACCTGCGTCCGGCCCAGCGCATCAGCGACTACCAGCAGCTGGGGTTTATCAAGCTGCTCTCCGCCGTTAGCGACCCCGCCCTGCTGAGCGATTTTATGCACGACACCCTCGGCTGCCTGATTGAGCCGGATCGCAAAAGCCCCTGGCTGCTGCTGGAGACGCTGGAAACGCTGCTTCAGGAGAGCGGCAACGTGGTCAGGGCCGCCGAGCGGCTGGGCATTCACCGCAACACGCTGCATCAGCGTATTCAACGTATTGAAAAGCTGACCGGCTATCCGGTCAGCCATCCGCAATTTCATCTCAACGCCTCGGTCGCCTTAGCGATCTGGCGTATGTCGCAAAACCATTTACGGGAACAACCATGAAAATTATCAACGCGCGCCTGCGCCATCAAGAAGCGCTCTATACCCTCGACTTACAGGACGGCGTGATTAAAAGCATCAGCGCGCAGGCCGCGGCGCAGACGGCTGACGCCAGCGATATCGATGCCCAACAAAAGCTGGTTATCCCGCCATTCGTCGAGCCGCATATCCATCTTGACGCCACCCTGACGGCGGGCGAGCCGGAGTGGAATATGAGCGGCACCCTGTTTGAGGGTATCGCCCGCTGGAGCCAGCGCAAAGCGAGCGTCACCGTCGAAGATACGCGCCAGCGGGCGCTGAAAACCATCGGCATGCTGCGCGACAACGGCGTGCAGCACGTGCGTACCCACATTGATGTCACCGACCCTTCCCTGACCGCGCTTGAGGCGATGCTGAGGGTGAAAAAAGAGGCGGCCCATCTTATCGATCTGCAGATCGTCGCCTTCCCGCAGGAGGGCATTGAGTCCTTCCCCGGCGGACGCGAACTGATGACCCGCGCCATCGAAATGGGCGCCGACGTGGTGGGCGGCATTCCACACTACGAAAACACCCGCGATAAGGGCGTCAGCTCACTGGTTTTTCTGATGGATCTGGCCGAGCGCCACGGCTGCCTGGTGGACGTACACTGCGATGAAACCGACGACCCGCAGTCGCGCTTTCTGGAGGTGCTGGCGGAAGAGGCCCGGGTGCGCGGCATGGGCGCGCAGGTCACCGCCAGCCATACCTGCGCCATGGGCTCCTACGACAATGCCTACTGCTCGAAGCTGTTCCGCCTGCTCAAAGCCTCGGGCATTAACTTTATCTCCTGCCCGACCGAAAGCATTCATCTGCAGGGGCGCTTCGACAGCTGGCCGAAACGCCGCGGCGTGACGCGGGTGGCGGAGCTGGACCGCGCCGGGATCAACGTCTGCTTCGCTCAGGACTCCATTCAGGACCCGTGGTATCCGCTGGGCAACGGCAACATCATGCGTATCCTCGACGCCGGGCTGCATATCTGCCATATGCTGGGATACGAAGATTTGCAGCGCTGCCTCGATCTGATTACCGAGAACAGCGCCCGCACCCTGTGCCTCGGCGACAACTACGGCATTGCCGAAGGACGCCCGGCGAACCTGCTGATCCTCGATGCGCAAGACGACTATGACGCGCTGCGCCGCCAGGCCAAAGTGCTGACCTCCATTCGACATGGCAAAGTTATTTTGCAGCGCCAGGCTGAGCAGATTCGCTACCCGGCATAAGCCTGACGTTGACGCGGCGCGCATCCCGCGTCAACCCGCTGCTCGCGCACGGATTTATGTGGTACCTTCTTACTACTTTTTCCGTGCCGGCCTTGGGCTCCAGCGTCGGCGCGGGCTCACTGAGAACAACCCGTACCCTGATACTATGAGCGAAAAAAAATGGATTAAGGCAGAGGACGTTGCCCGACTCGCTGGCGTCTCCCGTTCCGCGGTTTCCCGCACCTTTACGCCCGGCGCATCGGTGGCGGAAAAAACCCGCCAGAAGGTCCTCGCCGCGGCGGAAACGCTGGGCTATCAGGTCAACATTATTGCCCGCACGATGAACACCGGCAGCAGCAATTTTATCGGCATCGTCACCGCCGGTTTTGATAACCCCTTCCGCAGCAAGCTGCTGTCGCCGCTGGTCCACCAGCTGGCGCTCAACGGTTTTATGCCGCTGCTGATGAACGCCGACGATCCGCAGCAGCTCGCCCCGTCGCTCAGGCAGCTGCTGAGCTATCACGTCGCGGGGGTCATTATCACCTCCGGGGCGCCGCCGCTGTCGCTGGCGGAGGAGTATCTGGAGCGAAAAATCCCGGTGACCCTTATCAACCGCCACGCCGAGCTGGCCGGCTGCGACCGCGTGTGCAGCGACAACGCGCAGGGGGCGAAACTGGTGGCCGAGCTGTTTGCCCAGCGCCAGTGGCGCCAGGCCGGGTTTATCGGCGAAAGCCTGGATAACTTCAGCACCCGCCAGCGCTACGAAGCGTTTGTTGCCCATACCCAGGGTATGGAGGTCGCCGCGCACTTCTGCGACAGCAGCGGCTATCAGGCAGGTTTTGCCGCCGCCAGGCAGCTGCTTGCCGCGCATCCGCAGCTGCAGGCGCTGTTCTGCGCTACCGATATGCTGGCGCTCGGCGCGCTGGACGGCCTGCGGGCGGACAACCCCGCCGCTTCGCTACCGGCGATTATCGGCTTCGATGATATTCCCCAGGCGGACTGGCAGCCCTATCAGCTGACCACCGTGCAGCAGAATACCGCCCTGCTCGCCCACCATGCGGTGGATCTGCTGGTGACGAGGATCGCCAAATTCAGCCTGCCGTCACGCCACCGTGAAGTACCGGTGAAACTGATCGTTCGTCAAAGCGCGAAATGAAAAATTCATTTTATGCCGGAGCGATCACAGAATAATTTTTTTAATCCATCCACACTCATTTTGCCCTTCGGGGCTGTTTTTTTCAGGCAATTTGCACACGTGTGCAAAATAGGGAGTTATGATGAAATCACTGGAATCAAATGAACTGCAGGCCCGCTACCGTTTAGCCTGCGAGCTGGCGAAAGCCGGCGCTGAGCTGGCGTTCGAATACTATCAACAGCGCGACCGGCTGGCGGTGGATCATAAAGGCGACGACCTGCAGGACGTGGTCAGCGTCGCCGATAAGCGGGTCGAAGCGTTTGTTAAGCAGCGCATTATGGACGCCTTCCCGCAGGACGGTTTTCTCGGCGAGGAGAGCGGGACGCAGATGCCGGACGCGCGCGTGCTGTGGGTTGTCGATCCCATCGACGGCACCAGCTGTTTTCTCAACGGCCTGCACACCTGGTGCCTGTCGCTGGCCATCCTTGCCGACGGCGAACCGGTTATCGGCGTGGTGTACGACCCCAACCATCGCGAGCTGTTCCACGCCCTGAAAGGCCAGGGCGCATGGCTTAACGATGCGCCCATCGCGCCACATCCGGCGGCGACGGTCAAAGAGGGAGTGATGGGCGTCGGCACCTCGCACCGCGTGACGCCTGCGCTCTTTCTGCCCTTCCTTGATGCGCTGCTGAGCGACGGCGGGATGTTTATCCGCAACGGCTCCGGGGCGCTGATGAGCGCCTGGGCGGCGGCGGGCAGGCTTATCGGCTACTACGAACCGCATATGAACCCGTGGGACGGGCTGCCGGGGCTGGTGCTGATGCGCGAAGCGGGCGGCCTCAGCAATGACTATCTGGCAAACGACGGGATTCGTCACGGCAACCCGCTGCTGCTGGCCAGCAAGACGCTCTACCCACAATTAAAAAACATGCTTTGTCACCCATTACCTTAACCGTATCGGGTCAGGCTTTATCTGATTATGTACTCTACACAACGACGATAAACCTCACGGACGAACCACACTAATCAGTCAGGCCTCCGACCTTCGGAGATACCATTATGTCTGGAAGAATTATCGCATTTTTTCGCGCTTCGCCGCCCAAAGCGGGCGGAGAGTTCGATGAACAGCGCTTTCGCAGCGTGCGCTGGCAAACCTTTATTACCATGACCCTGGCGTACGTCACCTTCTACGTTTGCCGGCTGTCGTTCACCGTCGCCAAAAGCGCGCTGGTGGAGCTCGGCATTACCCCGACGGAGCTGGGCATGATCGGCTCAACGCTGTTTTTCAGCTACGCCATCGGCAAGCTGGTCAACGGCTTTATCGCCGATCATGCCAACGTGGTGCGCTATATGAGTCTCGGGCTGCTGCTGAGCGCCGGGATGAACCTGATGATGGGGATGACCAGCAACGCCATGCTGCTGGCTATCTTCTGGGGGATCAACGGCTGGGCGCAGTCGATGGGCGTCGGCCCCTGCGTGGTATCGCTGGCGCGCTGGTACGGCTGTAAAGAACGAGGCACCTTTTACGCCATCTGGTCGACGGCGCATAACATCGGCGAAGCGATGACCTATATGGTGATCGCGGCGGTGATTGCCGGGTTCGGCTGGCAAATGGGCTACCTGTCGACCGCCGCGCTCGGCGCCGCCGGGGTGGTGCTGATGCTGTTGTTTATGCGCGACTCGCCGCAAAGCTGCGGCTTCCCGTCAATCAACGTGATTCGCGACGAACCGCTGGAAGAGACGGAAGCCCGCGGCTCGGTGTTTAAGAACCAGCTGCTGGCGCTGCGCAACCCGGCCCTGTGGACGCTGGCGCTGGCCTCGGCGTTTATGTATATCGACCGCTACGCGGTAAACTCATGGGGAATTTTCTTCCTCGAACAGGATAAAGCCTATTCTACCCTCGAGGCTTCCGGGATTATCGGGGTCAACGCCATCGCGGGTATCGCCGGAACCATTATCGCCGGGATGCTCTCCGACCGCTTCTTCCCGCGCAACCGCAGCGTGATGGCCGGCTTTATCAGCCTGCTCAACACCGCCGGCTTCGCGCTGATGCTCTGGTCGCCGCACGGCTACTACACCGATATTCTGGCGATGATTATCTTCGGTGCCACCATCGGGGCGTTGACCTGCTTCCTCGGCGGATTGATCGCCGTCGATATTTCATCGCGTAAAGCGGCGGGCGCCGCGCTCGGCACTATCGGTATCGCCAGCTACGCGGGGGCGGGACTCGGCGAGTTTCTCACCGGCATCATCATCGATAAAACCTCGATGATCGAAAACGGCAAAACGCTGTATGACTTCAGTACGCTGTCGCTGTTTTGGGTAGGCACCGGCCTCGTGTCCGCGCTATTCTGTTTTACCACCGCTGCGATTGTCGCCAGGCGACACGCGATAGAACGTCAGACCTCATTCTCATCATAACTCTTTAACCGATAAGGAATATTTTATGATGCCTGTACGACATCAGGTTTTGCTACGTCTGCTGCTCGCCTGCGCCCTGCCGCTGCTGGCCGCGCCGGGGCACGCCGCCGCGCAGTTTGCGCTGGAAAAGGTGGTTGAACTCAGCCGCCACGGCATTCGTCCGCCGACGGAGGGCAACCGGGAGGCCATCGAAGCCGCGACCCAGCGCCCGTGGACGCAGTGGACCACCCGCGACGGTGAGCTCACCGGCCACGGCTATGCCGCCGTCGTCAATAAAGGGCGCGATGAAGGCGCGCGCTATCGCCAGCTCGGTCTGCTGACAGCGGGCTGTCCGGCGAACGGGGAGATTTACGTTCGCGCCAGCCCCCTGCAGCGCACGCGGGCCACCGCCCAGGCGCTGGTGGACGGCGCATTTCCCGGCTGCGGCGTGTTGATTCATCACGTCAGCGGCGACGCCGACCCGCTGTTTCAGACCGATAAATTTGCCGCCACGCAACCCGATCCCGCCCGCCAGCTGGCGGAAGTGAAGAAGAAGGCCGGCGATCTGGCCCAGCGTCGGCAGGCGCTGGCCCCGGCCATTCAGCTGCTGAAAAACGCGGTCTGCGTATCCGACAAGCCCTGCCCGGTGTTTGATCTACCATGGCAGGTGGAGCAGAGCAAAAGCGGCAAAACGTCGATTAGCGGTCTGAGCGTAATGGCCAATATGGTCGAGACGCTGCGCCTGGGGTGGAGCGAAAACCTGCCCCTCAGCCAGCTGGCGTGGGGCCATATTACCCGCGCCAGCCAGATCACCGCCCTACTGCCGCTGCTGACGGAAAACTACGATCTGAGCAACGACGTGTTTTATAGCGCGCAAAAACGCGGCTCGATTCTGCTCAACGCGATGCTGGAAGGGGTACAAGAAGGCGCCGCGCCGAACGTGCGTTGGCTGCTGCTGGTGGCGCACGATACCAATATCGCCATGGTGCGTACGCTGATGGATTTTAGCTGGCAGCCGCCGGGGTACAGCCGCGGCAACATCCCGCCGGGCAGCAGCCTGGTCCTCGAGCGCTGGCGCGATACCCACAGCGGGAAACGCTACCTGCGCGTCTACTTCCAGGCGCAAAGTCTGGACGATTTACGCCGCCTGCAAACGCCGGATAATCAGCATCCGATGCTGCGCCAGGAGTGGCGTCAGGCGGGCTGCCAGACCACCAACGTCGGAACGCTGTGCCCTTACCAGGCTGCGCTGACGGCGCTCGGCAAGCATATCGACCGGCAGTCCGCTCCGGCGGTAGAGATGGTGCTGCCATAAGTTGAAGGCGAAGCGAGGGAGATCGCTTCGCCTTTTTCGCTCAGGTTCAGGCCTTTTCTGGCTTGAACGCCCCGGCGGCGACCTGCTCCGGGGTCACCACGCCGCTATCCAGCACCCAGCCGCTGATTAACGATGCGGGCGTGACGTCGAACGCGGGATTGTAAACCGCGGCCTCTTTCGGCGCCCACTGTACCGCGCCAAAGCTGCCGGCGACGCCGGTCACTTCGGCGGCCGCCCGCTGCTCAATCGGAATCGCCGCGCCGTTCGGGCAATGGCGGTCCAGGGTGGTCTGCGGCGCGGCCACGTAAAACGGGATCTGATGATACTTCGCCAGCACCGCCAGCGAATAGGTGCCGATTTTATTGGCTACGTCGCCGTTGGCGGCAATACGGTCAGCGCCCACCCAAACCGCGTCGACCTGGCCCTGCGCCATCAGGCTGGCGGCCATCGAATCGGTAATCAACCGGTACGGCACGCCCAGCTCACCCAGCTCCCAGGCGGTCAAACGTCCGCCCTGTAACAGCGGGCGCGTTTCATCCACCCAGACGTTGGCCACGTTTCCCTGCTGATGCGCCAGCGCAATCACCCCCAGCGCGGTGCCGACGCCCGCCGTCGCCAGACCGCCGGTATTGCAGTGGGTCAACAGGCGGCTGCCCGGCGTCACCAGCGCGCTGCCCGCCTCGGCGATGCTGGCGCAAAGCTGTTTATCTTCTGCGATCAGGCGCAGCGCCTCCGCTTCCAGCGCCTGCGGATAGCGCTCCTCCGCCAGCGCCAGCTTCATGCGGTCCAGATTATTCATCAGGTTTACCGCCGTCGGCCGCGCGGCGCGCAGCGTTTCCAGCGCCTGAGACAGCTCATCGCGGGTCAGACCACGCTGCGCCAGCAGCGCCAGCAGCAGGCTCGCCGACAGGCCAATCAGCGGCGCGCCGCGCACCCGCAGGGCGTGAATATGCTCCACCAGCAGCGCCACGTTATCCGCCGCCAGCCAGCGTTTTTCCTGCGGTAAGGCCTGCTGGTCAAGAATAAAGAGCTGATTTTCGCTTACCCGCAGGCTGGTGGTCTGTAGTGTCTGCATTTAGTTAAATCCCTGTTGCGTTGTTGTATCACATTGTGTCAGGATGGAATCCAGAAGTATAGACGTCTGAACGGCTTAATCAGAATTTTGAGGATCGAGGCAATGTCGCAATACCATACTTTCACGGCCAGCGATGCGGTGGCTTACGCCCAACAATTTGGCGGTATCGAAAACCCGTCAGAACTGGTGTCCGCGCAGGAAGTGGGCGATGGTAACCTCAACCTGGTATTTAAAATTTTCGATACCGAGGGCGTGAGCCGGATCATCGTCAAGCAGGCGCTGCCCTACGTGCGCTGCGTGGGTGAATCCTGGCCGCTGACCCTTGACCGCGCGCGCCTTGAGGCGCAAACCCTGGTGGCTCACTATCAGCACTGCCCGCAGCATACGGTGCAGATTGTGCATTTCGACCCCGAGCTGGCGGTAATGGTGATGGAAGACCTCTCCGATCACCGCATCTGGCGCGGCGAGCTGATTAACAACGTTTATTACCCGCGCGCCGCCGGCCAACTGGGGGAATACCTGGCCCAGGCGCTGTTCCACACCAGCGACTTTTATCTGCATCCTCACGAGAAAAAGGCCCAGGTGGCGCAGTTTATTAACCCCGAGATGTGCGAAATCACCGAGGACCTGTTCTTTAACGACCCGTATCAGGTTCACGAGCGCAACAGCTATCCAGCCGCGCTGGAGGCCGACGTCGCCGCCCTGCGCGACGATACGCAGCTGAAGCTGGCGGTGGCCGCGCTCAAGCACCGCTTCTTCTCCCATGCCGAAGCGCTGCTGCATGGCGATATCCACAGCGGCTCGATTTTCGTCGCCGAGGGCAGCTTTAAGGCCATCGACGCCGAGTTCGGCTTTTTCGGCCCGATAGGCTTCGATATCGGTACCGCCATCGGCAACCTGTTGCTCAACTACTGCGGTCTGCCAGGCCATCTGGGTATTCGCGATGCCGCCGCCGCTCGCGAACAGCGCCTCAGCGATATTCAGCAGTTCTGGACAACCTTCGCCGAGCGTTTTCAGGCGCTGGCGGCGGAGAAATCCCGCGATGCCGCGCTGGCCTGGCCCGGCTATGCCTCCGCGTTTCTGAAGAAAGTCTGGGCCGACGCGGTGGGCTTCTGCGGCACCGAGCTGATTCGCCGCAGCGTCGGACTGTCGCACGTGGCGGATATCGATACTATCCAGGACGAAGCCATGCGCCATGAATGCCTGCGCCACGCTATCACGCTGGGTAAAGCGCTTATTCTTATTGCCGACCGTCTCGATAATGTCGAAGAACTGATTGCGCGAATTCGTCAGTACGGTTGAATTCTCTATCCTGTCGTTCCCGGCTCGCGCTGCGCTTAGCCGGGCTACGGGTTCACCACCGTCTGTGATCCGGTAGCCCGGCTAAGGCGTTTACGCCGCGAGCCGGGAAGCAACAACCCACCATCCCCTACCCCCGATACTCAATCACCGACAGCCCGCCGTTATAGTCGGTGCTGTAGATTATGCCCTGCGCGTCAACGAACACGTCGCAGGACTGGATCACCCGCGGACGACCAGGCCGGGTATCCATCATCTTCGCCGGCGCGGCGGGCACCAGCGCCCCGGTTTCCACCGGTCGATAAGGATTGGAGATATCATAAGCGCGAACGCCCGCGTTCTGATAAGTGGCGAAAATCAGCGTTGAGCTGACAAAGCTGCCGGGGCGATTCTCATGCAGGTTATGCGGGCCAAAGTGCGCCCCTTTCGCCACGTAGTCAGCTTCATCCGGCTGCGGGAAAGTGGCGATACTCACCGGATTCGTCGGTTCGCGAATGTCGAACAGCCAGATCAGCTTCTCGCCGTCCTGCTGGTTATCCAATACCGCCTCATCGAGCACCACCAGCAGCTCCCGGTCCGGAAGCGGCAGCGCGGTGTGGGTACCGCCGCCAAACGGCGGACTCCAGTTACGGTGGCTAATCAGCTTCGGCTGCGCGCGGTCCTGCACATCGAGCAGCGTCAGGCCGCCGTCGCGCCAGCTACCGTAGGCGGTGTCGCCGGCGATAATCGCATGATGCAGCGCATAGCGCTTACCTTCCGGCCACTGCGGCGTTTCCCCCGTCGCCTGGTTCATTCCCGGCAGCCACCAGCGCCCGGCGACTTCCGGCTTACGCGGGTCGGCCAGGTCGATAGTCAGGAAAATATAGTCGCTAAAGCCGTCGATCAGCGCGGAAACGTAGGCCCAGCGTCCGCCGACGTACCAGATGCGGTGAATGCCGATGCCGTTAAGCGACAGGAAGCTGATTTCACGCGGTTTATCCGCAACCGAAATATCAAAAATCCGCAGCCCGGCGCTCCAGCCCTTATCCTGCACGTCGCTGACCGTCTCGCCCACCGAACGGGTGTAGTAAACCTTTTCGTCGGCAAAGCGGGCATCGGCGAACAGATCCCGGGCGTTGATCACCAGCAGCAGATCGTCGTGCGCCTGTAAATGAACGTTCCAGGTACCGGGCGGCGCGGCGATGTAATTGACCGTTCGCGGATTTTTCGGGTCGCGCACGTCCACCACGGAAAAGCCCTGTGAGACCATATGGCCGATATAGGCAAAACCACGATGGACCATCAGCTGGACGCCGTCCGGGCGTCCCCCCTGATCGCTATGCCCAATCAGCCGCATATTGCGGCTGTATTCTGGTGTGGGCAAAACACTCATTTGTTTTTCGCTTCCAGGGTAGCGAACCACGGGGCGATAAAGTCTTCGGTCTGGCCCCAGCCCGGGATAATTTTACCCAGCGAGGCGACGTTCACCGCCCCCGGCTGCGCCGCCAGCAGCGCCTGCGGGATCGCCGCCGCTTTAAAGTCGTAGGTCGCAGGCGTCGGTTCCCCGGCAATCTTATTGGCGATCAGGCGCACGTTGGTGGCGCCGATAAGCTTCGGATCCACCGCCACGCTCACCTTCCACGGGCTGCCGGATTCGCGCATCAGCTGCAGATCCTGGTTGGAAATATCGATGCTGTAGAGTTTGATCTCGGTGCGGCCGTTCTCTTTCAACGCTTTATACGCGCCCTGGCTGAAGGCGTCCCAGGTTCCCCAGATAGCATCAATTTTGCCTTTCGGATATTTCGCCAGGATCGCGCCGACCTTGTTGGCGGTATCGCCCTGCACGTCGGAAGAGACCGCGCCGATGGATTCCAGCTCTTTGATGCCGGGATTTTGTTTAAGCAGCGTCTGGTAGGCCGCCTGGCGACGCTCCATCGGCGGGAAACCCGCGACCCACAGTTTGACGATATTGGCTTTGCCGTTGAAATCTTTTACCAGTTGGCCAAAGGAGAGTTCGGTCAGCGAAGCGTCATCCTGCTGGGTAACGGTAACGCCCGGGATCTCGCCGTTTACCGCGGTATCGAAGACCGATACTTTGATCCCGGCGTCCACCGCTTTTTTCACCAGCGCGGTGGCGTAGGGGTCGCGTCCCTGAGAAAGAATAATGCCGTCGTATTTCTGGCTAATCGCCTGGTTAACGAAGTCCTGGAATTTGGCGTCATCACCGTTGCTGAGGAAGGTGCTGATTTTAAACCCAAGCTTTTTCCCCTCCTGGATCGCCCCGGAGACAAACTGGGTGGTGTTATCGTCGGAGCCCAGATTGCGGATCACCGCGATGCGAATCGGCCCGCTATGTTCGGCAATCGCCGCCGGAAGCGGCGTCGGGGTTTCAGCAAAGGCCGCCGCAGCGTTGAACAACCCCAGTGCGATGAGTGAAAACGTTATCTTTTTCATAGTGTTTACCCTGTAAAATATTAGGTGCGGCGCTGAAAATAGGTCAGTGCGAGTGCGCCAGCCAGCACCAGCCCTTTAATAATGTCCATTGCGTAGTACGGCACCGAGAGCATCACCAGGCCGTTGGAGAGCACGCCCAGGATCACCGCCCCCACTAGCGTACCGAGCGCGTTCGGTTTACCTGAACCGGCCAGCGAGAAGCCAATCCACGCCGCCGCCACCGCATCCATCAGGTAGCCGCCGCCGGCGTTCACCTGCGACGAGCCGATACGTGAAGCCAGCAAAATGCCGCCGAGCCCCGCCAGCAGGGAGGCGATCACGTATGCCGCCACCTTATAACGGGTGATCCGCAGGCCGGAGAGGCGCGCCGCTTCCGGGTTGCCGCCGATGGCGTACATCCGCCGCCCGTGGGTGGTAAAAGAGAGCGCCAGCTGAGCGATAACGGTCACCACCAGCATAATGATCACTATCGTCGGCACCTGCCCCAGCGAACCGAACGCCGCCGGGATCGCGCCTTCCGCCATATCGCCGCTCGGCAGCACCATATTTTCGGTAATTGACCCGCCGTAGCTGTAGGTCATCGCCACGCCCTGAATCACGAACAGGCTGGCAAGCGTCGCCAGCATGTCGGGAATACGCAGGATCACGATAAGAAACGCGTTAAACAGCCCCACTAAGGTACAGAGCGCCAGGGTGACAACAATCGCCTCGGTGGTGCCGAAGCCGTGCCAGACAAACAGCGAAATCACCAGCGCATTGGCCAGCGAGGCGGTGGAGCCTACGGACAAATCGAAGCCGCCGATGGTCAGCGATATCGACACGCCGATGGCGATCACCGTCACGATGGCGATGGAGCGCAGGATGTTGATGATGTTAAACGGGTCGAGGAAGTTGTCCGACGCGAGGCCAAAAACGGCGATCAGCAGAACGACGGTCAGCAACATGCCCCATTTGTAGAGAAAATCGAAAAATCGCTGACGGCCCGATACCGTCGCGTTCACTGCCAGGGCTTTACTCACGCTGCTGCTCCTCCGGTGGAGTAATAAAGAATGTTCTCTTCCCGGGCCTCTGCACCCGGAATTTCCGCCACGATGCGCCCGTCCCACAGCACGCAGATGCGATCGCACAGCCCGACCAGCTCGGAGAATTCGCCCGAGGCGTAAATCACCCCTTTACCTTCCCGCGCCAGGCCGTCAATCACGTTGAAAAGATCCGTTTTGGCTTTGACATCGACCCCTTTGGTCGGCTCATCGAAAATCAGGACATTGGCGTTGCCGCGCAGCCATTTGCCAATCGCCACCTTTTGCTGATTGCCGCCGGAGAGACGGCGCAAGGTTTGCGCCGGACCCGATGTCCGTATCCCCACCCGGGCGATCACTTCTTCCGCCCACCGCCAGGCCTGACGATGGCCAAACAGGCTCCAGCGAGAGAAGCTGCTGTCGGCGCTAACCGCCAGGTTCATCGCCACCGGCTCTTCGATAAAAATACCCTCCTTGCGCCGCTCTTCCGGCACCAGCGCCAGACCGCGCGCCACCGAATCCGCCGGGTCGCGCGGTCGCCACGGTTGGCTGTTCAGCTCGCCGCGCGTCAACCGGCTTTTGCTGGCGCCAAACAGCGCCTTGCACAGCTCGGTTTTGCCGGCGCCCGCCAGCCCGGCGATCCCCAGAATCTCCCCCTTGCGCAGGCGCAGCGAGATATCCTGCAGCAGCCCTTCGTCGTGCAGCCCTTCAACCTGTAACAGCACCTCATCGCTATGCGGCGGCCGCTTCGGCGGGAAGATATCGCTCAGCTCATGGCCGAGCATCTTTTCGACGATCTGCTCGCCGCTCAGATCGGCCATCGGCCCGCTCTCAATCAGACGACCGTCGCGCAGCACCGTCAGGGTGTCGCAAACCGCGTTTAATTCATGAATGCGGTGCGAGATAAACACGATGCCTATGCCCTGAAGCTGCAGGCGGCGCACCACCGCAAACAGGCGCTCGCTTTCGTGTTGATCCAGCGGCGCGGTCGGTTCATCAAGGATAAGAAAGCGGCAGTGATGCGACAGCGCGCGGGCCAGCAGAATTTGCTGTTTTTCCGCCAACGTGCAGCCGTCGATGGAGCGACGTACGTCGAGGCTGACGTCAAGCTGGGCCAGGGCCTCGCGCGCCAGCTGGCGCAGCCGTCCCCAGCGAAAAGCCAGCCCCGGTTCAGCCAGCCTGTCGAGCATGATGTTTTCCGCGATGCTCAGGCCCGGGACCAGCGCGACGTCAACCTCCTGCTGCACCAGGTGAATCCCCAGCTGTTTGGCGTCGCGCGGCGAGCGAATGCTCACCGGCTGATTGTTAATCACTACTTCGCCTTCGTAATGGGCGTGCGTGCCGCACAGCACCGCCATGAGCGTTGACTTACCCGCGCCGTTGGCGCCGGTGAGCGCGTGCACCGAGCCCCCCTTCAGGGTAAAAGACACGTTGCTCAGCGCCCGAAAGCCGGAAAAGGCCAGGCTAATATTTTGCATCTCAAGGCGATTGCCGGTCATCCCCTGCACCCTGTCGATTAATGTTCTGATTTAACGAATTTTTCATAGCCGCCCTTGACTGACAAATGCATAAAAGGCATAAGTTAAAGCGAAATAATATTAGCCATCCGGATGTCCAGACATAACATCGGGTTAGCGAAACAGCACAAGGACAGCATTGATGAGTCACAGCGATATCCGCGTGGTCCCCGGCCCCGCCAACTACTATTCCCATCCCGGCAGCCTTGCCCGGCTGCAGGATTTTTATAGCGAAGAACAGCTTTCACGCGCGGTGTGGGTGTACGGCGAGCGGGCTATCGCAGGCGCGCAGGCTTTTCTGCCGGCAGCGTTTAACGTTGCTGGCGCCAAAAAAATCGTATTTAAAGGCCACTGCAGCGAAAGCGACGTCAGCGAGCTGGCCCGCACGTCCGGCGACGATCGGTCGGTGGTGATTGGCGTGGGCGGCGGCGCGCTGCTCGATACCGCCAAGGCGCTGGCCCGCCGCCTCGGCCTGCCGGTGGTGGCCATCCCGACCATCGCCGCCACCTGCGCGGCGTGGACGCCGCTGTCGGTGTGGTATAACGATGCCGGTCAGGCGCTGCAGTTTGAGATTTTCGACGACGCCAACTTCCTGGTGCTGGTGGAGCCGCGCATTATTCTTAACGCGCCGGCGGAATACCTGCTGGCGGGCATCGGCGATACGCTGGCGAAATGGTATGAAGCGGTGGTGCTGGCTCCGCAGCCGGAGACGCTGCCGCTCACCGTGCGCCTTGGCATCAACGGCGCGCTGGCGATCCGCGATGTGCTGCTGGACAGCAGCGAAACGGCGCTGGCTGACCAACAGCGCGGCGAGCTGACCCAGGCCTTCCGCGACGTGGTGGATGCGGTTATCGCCGGCGGCGGTATGGTCGGCGGGCTGGGCGAGCGCTATACCCGCGTCGCCGCCGCGCACGCGGTGCACAACGGGCTGACGGTACTGCCGCAGACCGAGAAGTATCTGCACGGGACCAAAGTCGCCTACGGCATTCTGGTCCAGAGCGCCCTGCTCGGCCAGGACGAGGTGCTGGCGCAGCTGGTGCAGGCGTATCAGCGCTTTAACCTGCCGACCACGCTGGCGGCGCTGGAGGTGGATATCAACAACCGCGAACAGCTGGATCAGGTGATTACCCATACCCTGCGCCCGGTAGAGTCCATCCATTTTCTGCCGGTTGAACTGAACGCCGAAACCCTGCGCGCCGCGTTTGAAAAAGTCGAACGTTTCGCCGGTTAATCCCCCGTTTTATTCGCCTCTGCCGCCCGGCGGAGGCGCTTTCGAGCCGCCTCGCAAAGCGGATGTTTCTGTCTTTATTCCGCATAAAATCTGCATTATCGTCTCCTATAAGATAATTTAAATTTACTTATAATCTTATTATTTACTTATAATGAGCTTTGACTTAAAGTGGAGGTCAGGATGATCGTTTTTTGGTCGAAAAGCGCAGAAAAACAGCTCGCCGCAATAGATTCCCGCTATCAGGAGAGAATCAAAGAAAAGCTACGCACCATGGATGATAAAAATGCGCCGGCTCCGGACATTAAAAACTCAAGCAGTCGGGATCCGAAGATCATTATCGATTGCGTGTCGGTGATTATCGCATCATCTTCACACAGTTTGAGGGGCTATCTGAAAGCTGCTATGTCGTAGCGATAAAACGAAGAACCTCAACAACCTATCTTCACGAGGAGGCAACGCCTTATGGCAGTGCAACTCATTAAGGACGACGAGGGCAACCCGCAGTATGTGGTGATCCCCTATAACGAATACTTCCAGATGCGTCTGAAAATGGCGGAATACGATGATGAAAAAGAGGAAGAGTGGGAAGACGTCCCCTACGAATCGGATGAATACGACGATATTCCCTTACCTGACAGCGTCTGCGACATCATGGATAAAGAGAAAGTCAGCCTGCAGGCGGCCTGGCGCATTTTGCGCGGCCTGTCGCAGCAGGAGGTGGCCGATAAGCTCGGAATTAGCCAGTCTGCGGTTTCCCAGCTAGAAGCTATCGACTCCCGCCCGCAAAAGCGCACCCGCGAAAAGCTGGCGGCGATATACGGCTGTACGCAGGAGCAGATCAGCCTGTATTTGCCGAAAGAGGGTTAGCAGCACTTCGCGCCGCCTTTGCCGCCGTAGCGCGCGTCCTGACGCTCGCGAAAAAACTCTTCGTAAGTCATCGGCGTTTGTTCGGGATGGGTCGCGCGGATGTGCTCCACGTAGTTGTCGTAATCCGGGACGCCGATCATCATTTTCGCCGCCTGGCCTAAATATTTTCCTGCTTTCGAAAGGGTATCAAACATTTTCAACTCTCATAATCGCCCCCCTTCTCTCAAAGAGGGGCGATAACGTGATGGCTTAGTGAGCGCGTTTCGCCTGGGTCACCAGGCTATCGGCATCAGCAGGCATCGCCTGGTACGGGGTCTCTTTCGCCGTCGGTTTGTCCTCTTTCAGCGCCGCCAGCGCGGTCTTAATCGAGAACAGCGCCAGCACCACGACCACCACCATAAAGAAGATGGTCAGCCCGGCATCCAGACGGTTGTTAAACACCAGCTGCGCCAGCTGCGACTCGGTGTACTGCGGCGGAATATTACCGCTGTCGATCATCGCCTGGAACTTGTTGGCAATCGCCAGGAAGCCGACTTTGGTGTCGGTGCTGAACGACTTCTGCCAGCCCGCGGTCAGGGTACAAATCAGCAGCCATGAGGTCGGCAGCAGCGCGACCCATGCATAGCGCTGGCGCTTCATCTTAAACAGTACCACCGCGCACAGCATCAGCGCCATCCCCGCCAGCATCTGGTTAGCAATACCAAACAGCGGCCACAGCGTGTTGATGCCGCCGAGCGGGTCAACTACGCCCTGATGCAGGAAGTAGCCCCACGCCAGCACGCACAGCGCCGTGGCGAGAAGGTTCGCCGGCAGCGAGCTGGTTTGCTTCAGCCCGGGGCTTATCACCCCCAGCAAATCCTGCAGCATAAAGCGCGCCGCGCGCGTACCGGCATCCACCGCGGTCAGGATAAATAGCGCCTCGAACAGAATGGCGAAGTGATACCAGAAGGAGACATCCATCAGGCCGCCCAGCGAACCGTGCAGAATGTAGGCCATGCCTACCGCCAGCGTCGGCGCGCCGCCCGCACGGGAGATAATCGACTGCTCTCCCACTTCGTGAGCGATCTGGTTAAGGGTATCCGGCGTCACGGTAAAGCCCCAGCTGCTCACCACCTGCGCCGCCGACGCCACCACATCGGTCACGCCCGCCGGAGCCAGCACCGCCATCGGGCTGTTCATCGCGAAATAGACGCCCGGGTCGATAATACAGGCCGCCACCAGCGCCATAATCGCCACGAAGGACTCCATCAGCATGCCGCCGTAGCCGATAAAGCAGGCCTGGCCTTCATTGGCCAGCATCTTCGGCGTCGTGCCGGAGGCGATCAGGGCATGGAAGCCGGAAACCGCGCCGCAGGCGATGGTGATAAACAGGAACGGGAACAGGCTGCCGCTCCACACCGGGCCGGTGCCATCGATAAATTTGGTCAGCGCCGGCATCGTCAGCGTTGGACGCATGATCAGGATACCGATCGCCAGGCCGACGATGGTGCCGATTTTCAGGAAGGTGGAGAGGTAGTCGCGTGGCGCCAGCAGCAGCCAGACCGGCAGCACGGCGGCGATAAAGCCGTAGCCCACCAGAATCCAGGTGAGCTGCACGCCGGTATAATCAAACCACGGCGCCCAGGTCGGGCTTTCCGCCACCCAGCCGCCGGAAATAATGGCAAACACCAGCATCACCAGGCCAATCACCGACACTTCGCCAATGCGCCCGGGGCGCAGATAGCGAATATAGATCCCCATGAAAATCGCCAGCGGGATGGTGAAGGCGACGGTGTAAGTCCCCCACGGGCTGTGGGTCAGCGCTTTCACCACAATCATCGCCAGTACCGCGAGGATAATCACCATGATCATAAAGCAGGCCACCAGCGCCAGCACGCCGGCGGTCGGGCCCATCTCCTCTTTCACCAGCTCGCCGAGCGAACGTCCGTCGCGACGGGTGGAGACGAACAGCACCATGAAGTCCTGTACCGCCCCGGCCAGCACCACGCCCGCAAGGATCCAGATCATTCCCGGCAGGTAGCCCATCTGCGCCGCCAGCACCGGGCCAACCAGCGGCCCCGCGCCGGCAATAGCGGCAAAATGGTGGCCGAACAGCACCTTCTTGTCGGTTGGAACATAGTCGAGGCCGTCGTTGTGACGCACCGCCGGGGTCATGCGCGTCGGGTCGACCGCCAGTACATTTTTGGCGATATAGAGGCCGTAGAAGCGATAGGCGATCAGATAGACGCAGACTGCCGCGACGACAATCCACAGCGCGTTGATCTGTTCACCCCGGTTTAGCGCGATATAGCCCAAGGCAAAGGCTCCGATAACGGAGAGCAGTGTCCAGATGAGGTATTTCCCTGAATTATTCATCATTGTGTTCCACTGGTAGGGTAATCAGGATGTTACAAGTTGTTTCTAGAACATAATGTGAATTTTAACAACTTTGAAACGTTGCAGATGTCGCCTGACGGCAAGGATTTATCTCACATTGCAAGCGAGATCACTTCTGGCAGGAAAAGAGATGAAAACGGGGAGGATAATCTGTAACTGCATCGCAGTCTGCTTCCCCGGAGGCGGCGCTTGACGCGCCTGTCCGGGCTACCGGCCCGCAGACGATGGTGAACCCGTAGCCCGGTCAGCGCAGCGCCACCGGGGAAGCACACCGCAGATGACGGTGAGTTGTCCGGAACCACAGACGGCGCGTTACCCGTAGCCCGGGTAAGCGCAGCGCCACCCGGGAACAGGCTATGCCTCAGCCGAGGACCGCCGTGCCCAGACGGCAGGTGCAGCAGCGTCGTCCCCGCTCGTCGAACACCGCAATTTCCCAGCTCTGGCCCTGACGCCCCAGGTGCAGCGCCCGGCATTCGCCGCGGACTTTGCCGCTGGAGACCGCCCGGTGATGGGTGGCGTTGAGCTCGGTCCCCACTACGCACTGCCCCTCTTCGGTCATCAGCCACCCGGCCATCGAGCCCAGGGTTTCCGCCAGCGCCGCGGAGGCGCCGCCGTGCAGCAGCCCGAACGGCTGATGGGTTCGCGCGTCGACCGGCATTTCCGCTTCCAGCACGCCCTCCTCAATCCGGGTATAAACGATGCCCAGATGCGCCACCATCGTATTGACGCTGGTCGCGTTGAGTTCATCCAGCGTCAGCTGACGTTTCCAGGCCATTTATGCCCCCAGCGTCGAGCCGCCGTCCACCACGATATCCTGCAGCGTGATATGGCTGGCGTGAACGGAGGCGAGGAACAGAATGGTATTGGCAATCTCCTGCGGACGGGCGATTTTGCCCAGCGGAATGCCCAGCTTAAACTGCTCGCCGAAACCGCGAATGCGCTGCTGTTCAGCGTCATCGCTGACCCACAGCGTGCGCTGCATATCGGTGTCGGTCGAGCCAGGAGAAACCAGATTACAGCGTACGCCGCTGCCCGCCAGCTCAAGGCCAACGGTCAGCGCCAGGCTCTTCAGCGCCGCCTTTGACGCGCCGTAGGCGCTCATGCCGATGCGCGGAGTATGTGCAGCATCGGAGGCCACCGTCACAATTGCCCCGCCTTTCTGGCGGCGAAACTGCGCCATCGTCTGCTGGAACAGGTTAAACGCCCCGCCGACGTTGACGGCGAAGGTCTGCTGCCAGTCTTCCTGGCTCAGCGCATCGGTCGCCCCCATCCGTAAAATGCCGGCGGCATTGACCAGCACATCCAGCCGTTCAATGCCAGCCAGCAGGCGGCCACATACCTGCGCCACCTGCCGCGCGTCGGCAACGTCCAGCGTCTCGGTGGCGAACGGATAGCTTTCACCGTCGAACGCCAGATCAAAGCCGGTTACCTGCGCGCCGGCCTCAACGAACGCCAGGGCGGTGGCGTAGCCGATCCCCTTGCCCGCCCCAGTGATCCACACGGTCTGGCCGTGAAAATCGAGTCCGTTCATTATTTCACCTCGCGGGACAGCAGCGCCCACCAGGCGTCGATAGTCGGGTTTTTCGCCAGCACCACGAAGTCGATATCGCCGTACACTTTACGCCAGCGCGCGGCGAGCGCCATCATACGCACCGAGTCGAGGCCGTAATCGATCAGGTTTTCATCGTCCATCGGCTCGTCGCTTTCATCCAGCAGCGGCAACACCAGCGCGCGCAGCGCCGCTTTTGACGCCGGCAGCGGCAGCAGCTCTTCGGTCATCACCACGCGACCGGAGCGGCCCGCCACGTAGTTGAGCGCCATCAGATGCTCTTCACGGCTGAAATCGGCCAGCGCATCGGCGACAAAGAACGGCTTAATATCGCGCATAAACGCGTCAGTCGCAGTGGTCATACAGCCGATATGGGCGTAAACGCCGGTGATGATCAGCTGATCGCGCCCTGCCTCTTTCAGCATCTCCTCCAGCGGCGAGCGATGAAACGCGCTGTAGCGCCACTTCACCAGTACGATGTCGCTGTCGTCCGGCGCGAGCGCGGCAATCACCTGCTGCTGTTCCGGCGAACGGGTCAGGCCCGGTCCCCACATATCGTTCAGCAGCGCGCGGTCTTCATCGCTCTGCTCTTTCGGCTGAGCGGTGTAAAAGACCGGAATATGGTTCTGTTTGCAGAACTCGCGCAGGGCGGCGATGTTGGCCACCACTCTCTCCATCATCGGGCTGTTTTCGCCCCAGAAGTTGAGGAAATACTCCTGCATATCGTGAATCAACAGCGCGGCGCGGGACGGCTCAAATGCCCAGTTCACTTTGTTCGCCGGGATATCGCTGGCTTCCGGCAGCGCGTAAGCCTGTAATTTTGGGATTGCCATTCTGTCTTCTCCTTCAGCCCAGCTTGCGTTCAGCCAGCCACTGACGTAATTGTTTTTTATCGACTTTGCCCACCGGCGTCAGCGGCAGCGCATCAACGCACTCCACGCGGTCCGGAAGTTTAAATTCTGCGACCCCTTGTTCACGCAGGAAGCGGCGCACCGCTACCGCGCGCAGAGGCTCCTTCACCACCAGATACGCACAGCTCTTCTCACCCAGCAGGCTGTCTTCCATGCTGACCAGCGCCGCGTGGATCGCCGCAGGATGACGCAGCAGCAGGTTTTCGATCTCTTCCGCCGCGATCTTCTCGCCGCCGCGGTTGATCTGATCTTTTTCCCGCCCCTGCACGGTGATGTAGCCCTCTTCATCGATCGAAATCAGATCGCCAGAGCAGTAGAAACCATCGGCATCAAAGGCTTCGGCATTATGCTGCGGGCTCTTGTAGTACCCGCGGAAGGTGTACGGCCCGCGGGTCATCAGGCGCCCGACTTCGCCGCGCGGCAGCGGATTACCATCGGCATCGGCCACCCACACTTCGTCATCCGGGCACATCGGGCAGCCCTGGGTGTTGATGATGCGCTCGGGGCTGTCGTTGAGGCGGGTATAGTTCACCAGCCCCTCCGCCATGCCGAAGACCTGCTGGAGCTGACAGCCGATTTCCGCCGGAATACGCGCGGCGAGGGTCGCGGACAGGCGCGCCCCACCTACCTGCAGCAGCCGTAGCGACTGCAGACGGGCATTGCTGCCGGACTCATGGATCTCCTGTAACCACAGGCTTACCGCCGGCGGAACCAGCGAGGTCAGGTTAATCTGGTGCTTTTCGATCAGCGGGAAGCAGAGGGTGGCGCTCGGGTCGTGCGCCAGCACCACCACGCCGCCGGCGAGGAACACGCCGAGTGAACCCGGCGAGCTCATCGCGTAGTTGTGGGCGGCGGGAAGCGCGTTCAGATAGCGCGTTTCGGCGCTTACGCCGCACAGCTCGTTACTGCGGCGAATGCTGTAGTCGTAGTCGTTATGCGTACGTGGGATGAGCTTCGGCGTCCCGGTACTGCCGCCGGAAAGCTGGAAAAAAGCCACTTCGTCGGCAGGTGTCGGATGCGCAACGAAACTATCGTCAGCGCGCTCGATGGCCGCCGTCAGGCTCTGCTCGCCGTCGTCGTTCAGCAGCAGCGCCACGCGTACCGACGGATGCTGCGCAACAAAAGCGTTAAGAAAATCATCATCGGCAAACAGCGCATGTGCGCGGTCGGCAATCAGTAAGGCGGGTTCAATTTGCGCGGCGTAGGCGTTCAGCTCGCTACGCTGGTGGCTGAACAGCGCGTTGACCGGCGCCACGCCGATGCGCAGCAGCGCGAAAAAGGTAATATAGAACTCCGCGACGTTGCCCAGCTGCACCAGCGCCGTTTCGCCGCGCTTCAGGCCAAGACGCTGCAGCGAGGAAGCGAGGTTATCCACCAGGCGGTTGAATTCACGGTAGCTGTAGCTTTTGTCGCCGTCGATAATCGCCGGGGCGTCGTTTTCCGCATGACGGGTTATCAGTTGAGTTAATGGCAGATCCTGCCAGTAGCCTTTTTGCCGATAGCGGGCCGCGAACGCTTCCGGCCAGCGGGTAAATTCGATCATCATCGTCCCTTATTGCAAGCCGAATACGTTCAGCATGGTGGTCAGTTTGACGCCGGTTTCGCGCCACTCGCCCAACGGCGAAGAGGCCGGAACGATACCTGCGCCGGCAAATAGCCGCAGGGTGCTCTGCTGCAGGCGCGCGCAGCGGATGGTGACCACCCACTCGCCGTTGCCTTCGTCATCACACCAGCCGACAATGCCGCCGAATAGCTGGCGGTCGAACGGCTCCAGTTCGCCGATCAGGCGTTTCGCCGCCTGATGCGGGAAACCGCTCAGCGCCGGAGTCGGATGCAGCAGGCAGGCCAGCGACATGGCATTCTCGTTTGCCAGCGCGGTGCCCTGAATCTGCGTCGCCAGATGCCACAGGGTCGGCGTGGTGATCAGCTGCGGAGAGTCCGGCAGGGAGAGTTCGCTGCTGCGCGGCGCTAATACGGCCTTCATCGCCTGAGTCACCAGCTCATGTTCATGGCGATCTTTTTCCGACGCCAGCAGCCTGTGCCCCGCTTCACGATCCAGCACATCGTCCGGCTGGCGGCGGGCGGAACCGGCCAGCGGCAGAGAGCTGAAATGCGCGCCTTCTTTACGCAGCAGCAGCTCTGGGCTTGCGCCCAGCAGCACGCCGCCGTCTGAGAGCGGCACGTGGAAGTTAAAGCTGGCCGGATTCTGGGCGATCAGGCGCTCGAGCAGCGCCCCGCTATCGACCCGTTCGCGGGTGGTGATATCAATCAGGCGCGACAGGACCACCTTGTCCACTTCCGGCGTCGCGGTGAGGGCCGCCGCGCGCGCCACCATCGCCATAAAGGTGTCCTGCTCGGGGATCTCCCGGCGCTGCACGACATCCATCGGATTTTGCCCCGACGCATAGCGCGCGGAGTGCTGCTTTTCAGTGCGGGAGAACGCGGTCCAGCTCGCGGGGATAAACAGCTCGGAGGGCTCGCTGGTATCGAACGGAATGGCGCCGACCATCACCGGTCTGGCGATCCCGGCAGTGCGCGCCGCTTTAAAGGCGGCGGCCATTTTTTGCTGAAACTCTCCGTCCGGATCATCGCCGTCGGCGGCGGGATGAGAGAATCGGCTAAAGCAGCCAGCGGTGGTGAAACTGCGGTACGGCGACATAAAGAAGAAGCTTTCCGGCGGCAGGGTCATTTTTTTCTCCCGAACTTCCTCAGCCAAAGACGTTTCCATATCATCCTCCAAAAACGATAAAGATATTACGAATAATTATCATTTATATTTTGGTTGGCTAACCTAAAAGGTATTGCGCTTTATGTCAACCGTACAGGTAGCATGTTGTGCGACTTATACCCGTCATACTTCAAGTTGCAGGTGTGTTGGCTGTGTTCGCTCACCCGAATCACTTACTACAGTAAGCTCATCGGGATTCGTTCACTTGCCGCCTTCCTGCAACTCGAATTATTAGGGTATAGACTTGCATCCACGCGGCGCAAAGCTGAAAATGAGAAGCATTTATCACCACTCAATCAGGATGCGAATACGTGAATTTCTCCACCTTTTGCCGCCGTACCCTCCTCGCCAGCGGCCTGGCGATTTTAGGAATGAGCTCAGCGCTGGCGGCAGACTGGCCGCGCCAGATAACCGACAGCCGCGGAACCCATACGCTGGAAAGCCAGCCGCTGCGCATTGTCTCCACCAGCGTGACGCTGACCGGTTCGCTACTGGCGATTGACGCGCCGGTGGTGGCCAGCGGGGCCACCACGCCCAACAACCGCGTCGCCGATGGCCAGGGTTTTTTGCGGCAATGGAGCGAGGTGGCGAAAGCGCGCAAGCTGGCGCGCCTCTATATCGGCGAACCGAGCGCTGAGGCCGTCGCCGCGCAAATGCCGGATTTGATTCTGATTAGCGCCACCGGCGGCGATTCGGCGATGACGCTCTACGACCAGCTTTCCACCATCGCCCCGACGCTTATCATTAACTACGATGATAAAAGCTGGCAGGCCCTGCTGACCCAATTGGGGAATATCACCGGCCATGAACAGCAGGCCGCTGAAAGAATCGCGGAGTTTGATAAAAAGCTGGCGGCGCTGAAAGAGCAGATGAAGCTGCCGCCGCAGCCGGTCACCGCGCTGGTCTACACCGCCGCGGCCCATAGCGCCAATATCTGGACCAAAGAATCCGCTCAGGGACAGCTGCTCGAACAGCTGGGCTTTACCCTCGCCGACCTGCCAGGCGGGCTGCATGCCAGCCAGAGCCAGGGAAAACGGCATGATATCGTGCAGCTGGGCGGGGAAAACTTAGCCGCCGGGCTTAACGGTCAGAGCCTGTTCCTGTTCGCCGGCGACCAAAAAGACGCCGACGCGATTAACGCCAACCCGCTGCTATCGCATCTGCCCGCCGTTGAAGGGAAACGCGTTTATCCGCTGGGGACGGAAACCTTCCGCCTGGATTACTACAGCGCCGTGCTGGTGCTGCAGCGTTTAGCAGCGCTCTTTGCCTAAGCCGATCTCCCGGGGGCGGCGCCAGGCGCCTTGCCCGGGCTACAGGACGGCAGACCGCTGGGGAGGCGTAGCCCGGACAGATGCACAGCATCGCCTCCGGGAAAGTTCTCCAACACCCTGCGCGCTTCTCCCGGGGCGGCGCCAGGCGCCTTGCCTGGGCTACAGGACCGCCGGGAAAGCCCAGCGGAGTTAACTTTCGCTGACCGCTTCCGGGCGCTGAAAGCGGCGCAGTTCGCGTAACAGCCCCACCAGCACCGCGCCCACAATCACCAGCGCCCAACCGCTGGCGCTCGCCGAGGCCACCGGCGTCAGGATCGCGCCCAGGCCGCCGAGCAGCGCCGCGCCTATCGCATCGCCGGTCACGTTCTGCGCGGTCCACAGACCGTTGATGCGCCCGAGCATATTTTCCGGGGTCTGGGTCTGAATCAGCGTATATTGCAGCAGCGAGCTTATCGCGCTTAGCCAGCCAAACAGCGCCAGACACAGCGCGCCCAGCTCCCACACCGGCATCAGGCTGAACAGCGCAATCGCCACAAACGAGCCGACGGTGGTCGCCAGCATCAGCACGCCCGGCTTCGCCGTCTGCGCCAGTTGCCCGCTGGTTAGTGCCCCGAATGCCGCGCCCAGTGGGATCGCAGCATAGAGCAGGCCAATCTGCGACGCCGACATCTGCCAGCTTCCGGCCAGCGCCGGATAGAGCACGCGCACCGCGCTGGCCATCGTCAGCAGACCGCCAAGCAGCGCGATGCCGCCGATAAGCGGGCTGTTAAACAGAAACTTCAGCCCCGCGTTCAGCGATTTCAGCGGGTGCTCGCGCGGCTGCGGCGGCGGCGCCAGCAGCGGTAAACGCAGCAGAGTCAGCGTGGTGATAAAGGTTCCCGCCGCCGCCAGACCGTAGTTCCAGGCCACGCCGCCGGTTGCCAGTAGCAGACCGCCGATCATCGGCGAAATCACCGAGCCCAGCCGCACCGTCAACATGGTGATCGCCCCGGCCTGCATCAGATTTTCCCGGCCAACCAGCGCCGGCGTCGCCGCCAGCAGCGCGGTCACGCCAATAGAGGCGAACAGACCGTCCCAGATACCGAGCAGATAGATGGCGATTAACGACGGCTCCGGCAGCATGGCGTTCAGGCACAGGCCGACGAAACCAATCCCGCAGGTGCCGCGCGCCAGCAGGATCAAACGCTTACGCTCATAGCGGTCGGCAAGCACGCCGCCGATCATCAAACCGACAAACATCGAAGCGCCGGTCAGGGTCACCGACAGCCCCACTTGCCAGGTTGAATGGGTCATCATCTGGATTTGCACCGGGATCGCCACGCCCAGCAGGCCAAGCGACAGGATTGAAATAAAGCGGGCGATAAAGACGGCGCGAAAGGCCGGGTGAGTTTTCAACAAGCTGAGATTCAGCAGCCAGGATTGTCGGTTCATGACAGCGCCTTGTTATTATTTTCCATACCATTTTTATGGGTGCACATGCTAACATAACTGAATAGAATCGATAACGATAATTACTATCATTATCATGCCAGGGATGTAAGCCATGTCGTGTTCCACGACCGCGGCGCGCGCCTTTGCCGTGCCGGGTCTTTTAATCGTTTTAATCATCGCCGTTGCGCTCAGCCTGCTGATCGGCGCCAAACCCCTACCGTTTAGCGTCGTCCTCGATGCCTTCACCGGCACCTGCCAGAGCGCCGATTGCACCATCGTCCTTGATGCCCGGCTGCCGCGAACCCTCGCCGGGCTGCTGGCCGGCGGCGCGCTGGGTCTGGCCGGCGCGCTGATGCAAACGCTGACCCGCAACCCGCTGGCGGACCCCGGGATCCTCGGCGTCAACTCCGGCGCCAGCTTCGCTATCGTGCTGGGCGCGGCGCTGTTTGGCCTTTCTTCGCCGCAGGAGCAGCTGCTGATGGCCTTTTGCGGCGCGTTCGGCGCCTCGCTGCTGGTCGCCTTTACCGGCAGCCAGGGCGGCGGCCAGCTCAGCCCCGTGCGCCTGACCCTCGCGGGGGTCGCCCTGGCGGCGGTGCTGGAAGGGCTTTCCAGCGGTATCGCGCTGCTTAATCCCGACGTCTATGACCAGCTGCGCTTCTGGCAGGCGGGTTCGCTCGACGTGCGCACCCTGCAAACCCTGAAAATTGTGCTGATCCCGGTGCTGATTGCCGGTCTGGTGACCCTGCTGCTGAGCCGGGCCTTAAACAGCCTGAGCCTCGGCAACGATACGGCCACCGCGCTCGGCAGCCGGGTCGCGCGGACTCAGCTTATTGGTCTGCTGGCGATTACCGTTCTGTGCGGTAGCGCCACGGCGGTGGTGGGGCCGATCGCCTTTATCGGCCTGATGATGCCGCATATGGCCCGCTGGCTGGTGGGCGCGGATCATCGCTGGTCGCTGCCGGTGACCCTACTGGCGACCCCCGCCCTGCTGCTGTTTGCCGACGTGCTGGGGCGCCTGCTGGTGCCCGGCGAACTGCGGGTTTCAGTGGTCAGCGCCTTTATTGGCGCGCCGGTGCTGATCTGGCTGGTGCGCCGCCAGCCGCGCGGAGGTGGCATGTGATTGCGCCTTCTCGTCGCCTGATATTGAGCTGTTTGCTACTGCTGGTCGCCAGCGTGCTGGTCTCCCTGTGGGGGCTGGGTAGCGGCCTGGTGCCGTTAAGCGTTGAGCAGGTTATCTCCGCGCTGCTCGGCGATGCGCCGCGTAACGTCACCCTGGTGGTGACCGAGTGGCGTCTGCCGCGCGTGCTGATGGCGCTGCTGATCGGCGCCGCCCTTGGCGTCAGCGGCGCGATTTTCCAGTCGTTGACCCGCAACCCGCTGGGCAGTCCGGACGTGATGGGGTTCAACACCGGGGCGTGGAGCGGCGTGCTGGTGGCGATGGTGATGTTCGGCCAGAACCTGGCGGCCATCGCCATGGCGGCAATGGTTGGCGGTATTCTCACCGCGCTGGTGGTCTGGCTGCTGGCGTGGCGCAACGGCATTGAGACCTTTCGCCTGATTATTATCGGCATCGGCGTGCGGGCCATGCTGGTGGCGTTCAATACCTGGCTGCTGCTGCGCGCTTCGCTGGAAACCGCCCTCTCCGCCGGGCTGTGGTATGCCGGTTCGCTTAACGGTCTGACCTGGGGGAAAACCTGGCCCTCCGCGCCGCTGATTCTCTTGATGCTGGCGTGCGGGGCGCTGCTGGCGCGGCGTATGCGGCTGCTGGAGATGGGCGACGATACCGCCTGCGCGCTGGGCGTGCGGGTTGAACGCTCGCGGCTGCTGCTGATGCTGGTCGGGGTGGTGCTGACCGCCGCCGCTACCGCCCTCGCCGGGCCGATTTCCTTTATCGCCCTCGTGGCCCCGCATATCGCGCGGCGCCTTAGCGGTACCGCCCGCTGGGGGCTGGCCCAGGCGGCGCTGTGCGGCGCCCTGCTGCTGGCGCTGTCTGACTACTGCGCGCAGCGTCTGTTTATGCCCTATCAGTTACCGGTGGGCGTGGTGACCGTCAGCATTGGCGGCCTCTACCTTATCGGGTTATTAATTCAGGAGTCCCGCAAAAAATGACCGCTGTCACCTCCCGTTTGCGCGGCGACCAGTTGACCCTGGCGTACGGCAAAAAAACCATCGCCGAATCGCTGAACGTCACCATTCCCGATGGCCACTTTACCGCCATTATCGGTCCCAACGGCTGCGGTAAGTCGACCCTGCTGCGCACCCTGAGCCGCCTGATGACGCCTACCAGCGGTCATGTTTATCTCGACGGCGAGCAGATCCAGCGTTACGCCAGTAAAGAGGTCGCCAAACGCATCGGCCTGCTGGCGCAGAACGCCACCACGCCGGGGGATATAACGGTTCAGGAGCTGGTGGCCCGCGGGCGCTATCCGCACCAGCCGCTGTTTACCCGCTGGCGCAAAGAGGATGAAGAGGCGGTCAGCAGGGCGATGAAGGCCACCGGCATTACCGACCTCGCGCGGCAAAGCGTCGATACCCTCTCCGGCGGCCAGCGCCAGCGGGCGTGGATCGCCATGGTGCTGGCCCAGGAGACGGCGATTATGCTGCTCGATGAGCCTACCACCTGGCTGGATATCAGCCATCAGATCGATCTGCTTGAGCTGCTAAGCGAGCTGAATCAGCAGAAGGGCTATACGCTGGCGGCGGTGCTGCACGATCTGAACCAGGCCTGCCGCTACGCGACCCATTTGATTGCCCTGCGCGAGGGTAAAATCGTCGCCGAAGGCGCGCCGAAGGAGATCGTCAGCGCGGAGCTCATTGAAAAGATTTACGGTCTGCGCTGTACGATCATAGAGGATCCGGTGGCGCATACGCCGCTGGTGGTGCCGCTGGGTCGCCGATAGATATTCCCGGCTCGCGCTGCGCTTAGCCGGGCTGGCAGAAACGGTAGCCCGGGTAAGGCGTTTACGCCGCAACCCGGGAGTTTTTCTATCCTTCCCCGAGGATCTCCCTGACCACCGGGCCAATCGCCTCAAAGGCCTGCGGGGAGATAATATCCACGTGGGCGCAATCCTGGCTAAACACCTCCAGCTCGCCGACCCACGGCCCCCAGACCCTCTGCGGCTCCATCCCGGGCTGACGGGTTTTCTCCGCCACGAACAGCGTCGCCTTACCGTCAAACTTCGCGCTGTGCGCGGTGGTCAGCAGGCGCACCGCGTCGGCGTAGTTACCCTCGATAACGCTGAACAGCTCACCGGAAGCCTGCCCCTGCTGGGCGGCCAGAAACGCCTCCCGCTCGCGGGCGATCTCCGCCAGCACCTCAGGGTCCAGACCGTTGGCCTCTTTCTCCGCCCAGTTCTGCGTTTCCGGCGGCCAGGTATCCAGCAGGCCGAGAAACGCCACCGCTTCGCCGCGCTGGCGTAAGCGGGCGGCTATTCCCTGCGCCAGGGTGCCGCCGAGCGAATAGCCCAGCAGATAATAGGGGCCGTGGGGCTGCTGCGAAAGCAGGGTTTGCAGATGATGCTCGCAGACCGCATCCAGATCCGCCGCCGTCGCCATCGGCCCGTGCGGTCGCGGCGACTGAATGCCGACGATCGACCAACGCGGGCTTAAATAACGCGCCAGCACGCTGAACTGCCAGGCAAAACCGGAAGCTGGATGGAAGCAAAACAGCGTCGGGCCGTCGCTCTCGCGCAGCGGCAGGATCGCGTCGAAGCCCAGCCGTTGCGCCTGCTCATCGCTGAGATCCGATGCCAGCAGCGCGCTCAGCTTGCCGACGGTAGAAGCGACCATCACCTGCCCCGGCGTCACCTGGCGTTGCAGTTCGCGGCCGAGCGTCGCCGCCAGACGCATCGCCAGCAGCGAATGGCCGCCAAGGGCGAAGAAATCGGCGTCGATATCGTTCACCTCGCAGCCCAGCAGCTGGCTGAACGCCGAGGCGACGGTGGTTTCCACGCCCGGCTCCGGCGGACGACCGCGGCTTACGCGGCTCAGCGTCGGCAGCGGCAGCGCTTTGCGATCCAGCTTGCCGTTGGCGCTCAGCGGCAGCGCCGGCAGTTGAATCAGCACCACCGGCACCATATGCGGCGGCAGCTGTTCGCCAAGCCGCGCTTTAAGCGCCTCGGTATCCAGCGGCAGGCCGGATTCAGAAACCAGATAGCCCACCAGCTGGCGGGCATCGCCCCCGGTCGCCGCCGCCTGGTTGAAGACGCAGGCGTGAGCCACCGCCTGCGCAACGTCCGGCAGCGCCGACATTGCGCGATCAATTTCCCCAAGTTCGATCCGCTGGCCGCGGATTTTTAGCTGGTCGTCGCTGCGCCCGAGATACTCGACCGCGCCGTTATCCAGCCAGCGGGCAACGTCGCCGGTGCGGTACATGCGCTCGCCCGGCGCGTAAGGGTCGGCGATAAAGCGGCTGGCGGTTAAATCGGGGCGCCCGAGATAGCCCTGCGCCAGCTGAATGCCAGTCAGGTAGAGATCCCCCGCCACGCCCGGCGGTACCGGGCGCATCGATGCATCGAGGATGCGTAAGCCGGTATTCCACACCGGCCAGCCAATCGGCACGCTGGCGCCGGTTACCGCCGCCAGTTCAGGCCCGCAGGCCGGATACCAGCTGACGTCCACCGCCGCTTCCGTCGGGCCGTACAGGTTATGCAGCGGCGCGCCGGTCAGCTCCTCCCACTCCCGGCACAGCGCCGTCGGCAGCGCTTCGCCGCTGCAGAAGACCCGGCGCAGGGTATGGCACGAGGCGACGTTTTCCGTATTCAGCGAGGCGACAAACGCCGCCAGCATCGAGGGGACAAAGTGGGTGGTGGTCACGCCGTAGCGGGCGAAGAACTGCTGCATCGCCAGCGGATCGCGATGGGCCTCCGGCTCGGCCATCACCAGCTGCGCGCCGGCGATAAACGGCCACCAGAACTCCCAGACCGATACATCAAAGCTGCACGGCGTTTTCTGCGCCACCACATCATCGGCGGTGAGCGGATAGTGGTCCTGCATCCACAGCAGGCGGTTGACGATGGCGGTTTGCCCGACCATGACCCCTTTCGGTCGCCCCGTCGAGCCGGAGGTGAAGATGATATACGCGGTATGCTCCGGCTGCGAGAGCGCCAGCGGCGCGGCATCCGCCGCCGCCAGCGGGTGTTGATAGCACAGGCTTTCGAGGCCGGGGATATCGCTAAAGCGCGCCCGCTGATCTTCAGAGGTAATCAGCAGCGACGGCCGTGCGTCTTCCAGCATCATCCGCAGACGATCGTCGGGATAGCCGGTATCCAGCGGCAGCCACGCGGCGCCGGCTTCAACGATGCCGTGCAGCGCCAGGGTCAGGAATACCGAACGCGGCAGCGCCACCGCCACGCTATCGCCCGGCTTGATGCCCCGCGCGCGAAGCTGTTCAGCCAGCGCCACCACCTGCTGGCGCATCTCGCGGTAGCTAAACTGCCAGCGGCCGTCCGCCAGCGCCGGGGCATCCGGGGTTTTCGCCGCCTGTTCCGCCACCCGCGCGCTCAGGGTGGTGAGCGGCAGATCGACGGCGGTGGCGTTCACCCGCTGTAGCTGCTCCGCTTCCGCCGCCGATAGCATATTCACGTCGCCGCAGCGCAGGGCCGGATTATCGGCAAACTGCGCCAGCAGCGCGGAAAGTCGGGCGATATGGTTGCCCAGCGTCTGTTTATCGTAACGCTGCTTATTGGCCAGCACCTCCAGCGACAGGCCGCCGGCTTCATCCGGGAACAGCGCCAGCTCCAGGTCGTTGACCGGACCGGTCGCCAGGGTATGGGTAATCGCCTGTACGCCATCGATATCCAGCTGATAATCAAAAACTTTAATATTAAGCACCGGGCCAAACAGCGGTTCGTCGCCCGCCGCCTTGCCGCTGTCGCGGACAATCTGTTCGGCGTCATAGCGCTGATGGCGGCGCATTTTCTTCAGCTGTCCGGCAAGACGCGCGGCCAGCTCCGCCAGCGTTTCCCCGGCATCAATGGTGACCGCCAGCGGCAGAACGTTGAGCACTGGACCGGTGGCGGTGAGCGCCGCGGAGCCCATACGACGCATAAAAATAAAGCCTGCGGCATACTCCGTTCGGCTGCACAGCCGTCCCAGCCACAGGGCGGTCAGCGCCAGAGCCAGGTCCGCGCGCTGGCACTGCGGCGCGCTTGCCGCCAGCCGGCTAAAGACGCCGGCATCCACCTCCAGCTTCATGCGCCAGATATCGCTGCTGGTCGCCCTTCCCGCCAGCGGCGCATCCGACAGCGAGGCCGGAGACGGCAGCGCCTGACGCTGCGCCTGCCAGAACGCTTTGTCGCGCTGCCAGGCATCGCTGCCGTAATAGCGCTGGTACTCTTCCACCACCTCGGCAAAGGGCGTAAACGGCGAGGCGGGCGTCTCTTCGCCGCGCTGCCAGGCGCGATAAATCGCGGCGATCTGGCGGGTAATGGCCGGGAAGCTGAAGCCATCGACCAGCAAATGGTGGTAACGCTGATACCAGTACCAGCGGTTATCGCCTACCCGCAGCAGCTGATGGCAGACCAGCGGATTACCGCCATCCACCCGCAGATTCTGCCCGAGGTCGGCCTGCATCCTCGCCAGCGCGGCGGCGTGCGGGTCGCTCGCCGCGCGCAGATCCTGATAGTCCGGTTCGGCAAAAACGCGGCGTTCATCAACCCACTGCCAGGCTTCGCCGTTATCTTCACAAAAACGCATACTGACGGTGTCGGCCTGAGAGAGCCCGGTGATAATCGCCCGCCCGAGCAGGACCGGGTCAATATCGCCGCGCAGCTCAACATAGTGGGCGACGCTCCATGCGCCGGGCAGCGTCGAGAGGCGCTCCGCCATCCAGATCCCCGGCTGCGCCGCAACCAGCGGTAAACGTGTGGTCATTATCGGCTCCTCAGGACGCATGGTGGGCGGGGGTCAAGGTAGACCAGTTCGCCGCCAGCCAGGCGTTGCACGCCTCTAACGACTGCGGCGGGCACTCTACCGACCAGCCTTTCGGCAGCGCGCAGTGGTGCGGCCACAGGCTGTACTGCTGCTGCTCATTGCGCAGGATGTAAAACTGCCCTGGTGGATTGTCGAAGGGATTACTGAATTGCATGTCAAATTCCTCGTAAAGCGCGCGTTGCTACTCGTCACGGCATAAAGGCTGCCACAGCTGGATGAGCCCCGCCGTCAGCCCGCCGCGCCAGCACAGCGCATCATGCCCGCCATCAACCTGACGCCAGAAAATCGTCTGCTGTTCCAGATGCGCCAGCAGCGCCTGGTTGGCGCGAAAAATGATCGGCTCGCGAAGACCGGCTTCCAGCCAGATACGTAGCCCTTGCGGCTGTATTTCGCCGCGGCTCAGGCGGTCAATCAGCAGGCCCGTCTGCGCGCCGCCGCGATGCGGCCACCAGTAGGAGCCGGACTGGCTGAGCACGCAGCCAAAGCGCTGGGGCCAGTAGAGGGCGGCGAACATCGACGCCAGGCCGCCAAAGCTCTGACCCGCTACCACCGTGCGATCGGCGCGATCGCTGAAAGGCGCTAGTCGGTGAACCATTGGCAGCAGCTCTTCCTGTACCGCCAGCCAGAACGCGTCATTGCAGGGCAACTCTGCGGCCCGGTGCGGGTTATCAATCGCGTCAATCAGCAGATAAACCGCCGGCGGCAGCCATTTTTCGCGGGTTAAGCCTGCCAGCGGCGACCATACCGGCATACTTTCGGCCCAGAACTGGCCGTCGAGCAGGATCGCCAGCGGGCGCTGCTGCGGCTGCGCGTCGCCGGTGGCGTAAACCCATATTCGTCTGCGGTTGCCGAGCCGCTGGCTGCGCCACTCAATGCAGATCGGAGGCTGATAAGGTTCTTCACGCAGCGCCCAGCCCGGCTGCTCCGGGGCTTCCGGCAGCTCCAGCGCGGAGACCGCGTGACCGCGCCCGCCCTTCCAGCTTTGCGGATTGAGCGGGTCGGCAATCGCCCGCGGCAGCAGCCTGCGCCAGCCTTCGCGCAGCAGCGCGCGGTCCGGGCCGTCGCCGTTAAAAAGCTGAGGAGAAAAGTCGTCGTCGCGCGCGGAAGGGATAAAGCAGTAGCTGCCGCGCCAGGTGGGAGAAAGCGTGGTTTGCCAGCGCCAGGCATCGGTGCCGGGAATGCGCTGCAGCGTTTGCGGCACGGCGTTTTTATGATGGTCAGTCACGCCGGTAATATAAATCCACACCCGGCGGGTTGCCGAAGACGCTTCGTCGCCCGCCGGATCGCGCCACCAGAAGGTCACCCGATACGCGTCGTCCACGGCCTCTATTTGCGGACCGGAGATAGTGCGCCACCAGTCGTCGCATCCTGTCTTATGCATTCCTTTTCAACCCTATGTTTATCGTGACATTTATCAACAAACGCATTAATAAACGCAATATTTATTGATAATATTATTGATAACTATTTTCATTTGCAATAGCGTATTAGCGCGCTGTGGGAAGCGCGTCTTTCAAAAATAAACATGTCAGAGAGGGCTCATTTAGCCAGCGACGGAATGCCTTTGCCCTCTACCGGCACTATTGATTCCGCCTCCCCTCCCGACGGGAAGGGCCTTTGGGGAAGGCGGCGACGAAAAGCAGGAATTACAATGAATAACAGGATCAAATCCCTGGCCTTGCTGGTCAATCTGGGAATCTACGGGGCTACCTTTCCGCTGAGCGCGGCGGAAACGGTCTCCGATAGCAAAGCCGCATCCGCTGATGAAACCATGGTCGTCACCGCCGCCGAGCAGAACCTGCAGGCCCCCGGCGTTTCAACCATTACCGCGGATGAAATTCGTAAACGCCCGCCCGCGCGCGACGTGTCGGAAATTATTCGTACCATGCCCGGCGTTAACCTGACCGGCAACTCCACCAGCGGCCAGCGCGGCAACAATCGCCAGATTGATATTCGCGGCATGGGCCCGGAAAACACCCTGATCCTGATTGACGGCAAGCCCGTGACCAGCCGCAACTCCGTACGTCTGGGCTGGCGCGGCGAGCGCGATACCCGCGGCGATACCTCATGGGTACCGCCGGAGCTGATCGAACGTATTGAAGTCATTCGCGGCCCGGCGGCCGCGCGCTACGGCAACGGCGCGGCGGGCGGCGTGGTCAATATCATCACCAAGAAGAGCGACGGCGAATGGCACGGTTCATGGAATACCTACATGAACGCCCCGGAGCATAAAGACGAAGGCTCGACTAAACGCACCAACTTTAGCCTCAGCGGCCCGCTGGGCGGCGATTTCAGCTTCCGCCTGCTGGGCAACCTCGACAAAACCCAGGCCGATGCCTGGGATATCAACGACGGACATCAGTCCGAGCGTACCGGCGCCTATGCCAATACCATGCCTGCCGGGCGCGAAGGGGTGAAAAATAAGAACATTAACGGCGTCGTGCGCTGGGATTTCGCGCCGATGCAGTCGCTGGAGTTTGAATCCGGCTACAGCCGTCAGGGCAACCTCTACGCGGGCGATACGCAGAACACCAATACTAACGATCTGGTGAAAGAGAACTACGGTAAAGAGACGAACCGCCTCTATCGCCAGACTTACTCCGTCACCTGGAACGGCGGCTGGGATAACGGCGTGACCACCAGCAACTGGGCGCAGTACGAACGCACCCGTAACTCGCGTAAAGGCGAAGGTCTGGCGGGCGGCACGGAAGGTATCTTCAACAGCAACCAGTTCAGCGATATCGACCTCGCCGACGTGATGCTGCACAGCGAAGTCAACATTCCTCTGGATCTGGTGTTCAACCAGAACCTGACGCTGGGTACCGAGTGGAATCAGCAGCGGATGAAGGATCTGGCGTCAAATACCCAGACCTTTATGGGCGGCGATATCGATGGCTATGACAGCACCGGCCGTAGCCCGTACTCGAAGGCCGAGATCTTCTCCCTGTTTGCCGAAGACAACGTGGAGCTGACCGACACCACCATGCTGACGCCGGCGCTGCGTTTCGATCATCACACGATCGTCGGCAACAACTGGAGCCCGTCGCTCAACCTGTCTCAGGGTCTGTGGGATGACTTCACGTTAAAAATGGGCATCGCCCGCGCCTACAAAGCGCCGAGCCTGTACCAAACCAACCCGAACTATATTCTCTATAGTAAAGGCCAGGGCTGCTACGCCAGCGGTAACGGCACCGGTTGCTACATGATGGGTAACGATGACCTGAAAGCCGAAACCAGCATCAACAAAGAGATTGGCCTTGAGTTTAAGCGCGACGGCTGGCTGGCGGGGGTGACCTGGTTCCGTAACGACTACCGCGATAAAATCGAAGCGGGCTACGCGCCGATTGCAAAAACGTCGAAAGGTAACGTCAAAACCGATATCTATCAGTGGGAAAACGTGCCGAAAGCGGTGGTTGAAGGTCTGGAAGGCACCCTGAACGTGCCGGTCAGCGAAACGGTGAACTGGACCAATAACATCACTTATATGCTGCAAAGTAAAAACAAAGAGACCGGCGATCGTCTGTCGATTATTCCGGAATACACCCTGAACTCCACCCTGAGCTGGCAGATTCAGGAGGATATTTCCGTACAGTCGACCTTCACCTGGTACGGCAAGCAGCAGCCGAAGAAATATAACTACAAAGGTCAACCGGCGGTGGGTTCTGAAACGGACGAAGTCAGCCCGTACAGCATCGTTGGCCTGAGCGCCACCTGGGATGTGACCAAAAACGTCAGCCTGACCGGCGGCGTGGATAACGTCTTCGACAAGCGCCACTGGCGCGCGGGTAATGCGCAAACCACCGGTAGCCTGACCGATGTTTCGTATATGGCTGGCGCTGGCGCCAATACCTATAACGAATCAGGCCGCACCTGGTATCTGGGCGTCAATACCCACTTCTGATTGTCTGGCCGTTCCCTCCGCCCTCTTCTCCTGGAGGGCGGACGGGAGAATCTGTTAACATCGCCTGATGCACATCCAACACTCGATCATTCAACTTGCCGGTCACTCGCTGCAGCGGGTGGATTTCGACCCGTTGACCTTCCAGCCTGAAGACCTCCTCTGGCTCCCGCATCATGCCCGGTTAAGCGGCTGCGTCCGCAAGCGGCAGTCCGAGCATCTCGCCGGGCGTATCGCCGCGGTTTACGCGCTGCGGGAAGTGGGCGAAAAAGGCGTCCCTGCCATTGGCGACCAACGCCAGCCCCTGTGGCCGGCCCCGTGGTACGGCAGCATTAGCCACAGCGAACGCAGCGCGCTAGCGGTGGTCTCCGCCCGGCCGGTCGGCGTTGATATCGAACGAGTCATGGCGCCTTCGCTGGCGACGGAGCTGGAAAGCAGCATCATCAATAGCGCGGAAAAAAAACGGCTGGACGCCAGCGGCCTGCCGCCTGAACTGGCGCTGACGCTGGCGTTTTCGGCGAAAGAGAGCGCGTTTAAGGCCAGCCATTCGGCGATCCAGGCCAGGATGGGTTTCAGCGATTTTGAAGTGACGTATATAAAGGAAGAAAATCTGCGGCTTCGGCTCTCCGCCGGGGAGTATCGGCTGCAATGGATTAAGGCCGGTGAATACGTCATCACGCTCTGCGCGCCGTAAAAACATAACCCGCGCGGTAGCCGCACGGGTTATCGGTTTAAGGCGCCGTAAAATCAGCGCATTTTCTGCGCCAGTTCGGCGACGGAAGCGGCATCGAAACCGTGGTGTTTACGCAGCCAGCCGCGATCTGCCGCCGCCGCATACTCGCCATCCGGGATCCCCAGACGCTTGAGCGGGATTCCCGCGCCGGCTTCAGCCAGCACTTCCGCCACCAGGCTCCCAAGGCCGCCGTTGACGTTATGCTCCTCCACCGTTATCACCGCCTTGCACGGCTTCAGGGCCGCCAGCAGCGCGGCGGTATCGCAAGGACGAATGGACGGCACGCTCACCACTTTGGCCTGAATTCCCGCGTCGGCCAGCCTCTGCGCGGCATCGACGATTTCGTGCACCGTCGATCCGGTGGCGACCAGCGCGATATCTTCGCCTTCCCGCAGCGTGACGACCGCTCCCGGCACAAAGCGATAGCTTTCATCGTGCAGCTCCGGCAGCGCCTTACCGTCAAGACGAATATAGACCGGCCCCTGATAGCCGATGGCGTAATCGATAATCTGTCGACATTCGCGCGGCGAAGACGGGGCGAAAATCTGGATATTGCCGAAGCCGCGCATCACCGCCAGGTCATCAATCGCGTGATGGGTGCTGGCCAGCGGGCCGTAGCTGGCGCCGGCGTTGAGGCCAAATAGCTTAACGTTGGTGTTGTTGTAGCAAACGTCGACTTTAATCTGCTCATTAGCGCGGGAAATCAGGAACGGCGCGGCGTTACAGGTAACCGCCACTTTCCCCCCCAGCGCCAGGCCCGCCGCCGTCCCGACCATGCTCTGCTCGGCGATGCCCACGTTCACCAGACGCCCGGGGAACTGTTTAATAAATGGCGCGATTTTGGCCGTTGAGGTGGAGTCAGCGACGACCGGCACCAGATCGACGCCGCGGTCAACCGCATCAATAAAGGCCTGAACCATCACGCTCGCCAGGTGTTCTGCATTACTCATCTTTCAGTTCCTCCAGTGCCAGTGCAATCTCTTCGCCTTTCGGTACCCGGTGGTGCCACTCCGGGCGCCCCTGAATAAAGGAAATACCGGCGCCTTTGGTGGTGTTGGCGATAACGACGTTCGGTTTACCTTCCTGCTTCAGCCCTTCCAGGGTCGCGACAACCGAGGCCATGTCGTTGCCCTGACATTCGGTGACCGTCATCCCGAAGGCCTTCCATTTGTCGGCCAGCGGATCGGTATTCATAATTTCGCGCGTCGGGCCCGCCAGCTGGAGATTGTTCTTGTCATTAATAATGATCAGGTTATCAAGGCCGTAGTGCGCCGCGGCCAGCGCCGCTTCCCAGTTACTGCCCTCCGCCAGTTCGCCATCGCCGGTAATTAAAAAGATGCGGCGGGTGCTGTTGCTTTTTTTCGCCGCTAGCGCCAGCCCCACCGCAACAGGCAAACCATGGCCCAGCGCGCCGGTGTTGAGCTCAATGCCCGGCGTTTTCTGACGAACCGGGTGACCGGGAAGATGGGAATTGGCATGCTGATAGGTGTCCAGCCAGTCAACCGGGAAGAAGCCCGCCTCGGCCAGCACGCAGTAGTAGCAGCCCACCGCATGGCCTTTCGACTGGATGTAGATATCGCGCTGGTCATCAGCAAGGCGCTCCGGCGCGACGTTCAGAATGCGGAAATAGAGCGCGGTGAGCAGTTCAACCTGCGACAGGTCGGCGCCGGTGTGCCCGCCCGCAGGGCTGTTGGCGTTCAATCTGACGATATGGCGACGTACGGCGCGGGCTTTGCGCTCGAGTGCCTGGACATCATAGCTATAGGGATTCATTTAATACCTCTGAATTTATTTTCAACTTGGAATATTTATTCCGTCAGGGACTAAAAAAACCAGACATCCCCAGGCAACGCATCGTAAGGCTTACGCCGCTGCATCATACTCAGGAACATTCTGCCTCCTTACCACCGGGCGTGACGTCACCCGGGCACTTTTCAGTTGACCTGAAATCGCTATGAATATATATTCAATATCGACTCTTTATTCAATTATGCGGCTACTGTTCTGTTTTTGTCCATAGCTGATTTTGAGGATTGGCGAAAGTTAGATATCCATCACACTTAACTGTCTTTTCTTTTCGCGTATGATAATGAGCTCTAAGATAATGGCTGCACGTAAATGATTTTCGGGGAAATATATGGCTAAGCAGGATGAACAACGGCTATTAGTTAAGATTGCCACGCTCTACTATCTCGAAGGACGAAAGCAGTCCGATATTGCTCAAATTCTCTCCCTTTCTCAGTCATTTATCTCCCGAGCGATCGCCCGCTGCCAAAAAGAGGGCGTGGTCAAAATCAGCGTTGTTCAGCCATCGAATATTTTCCTCAATCTTGAAAAGGGCCTCGAGGATCGCTACGGAATTAAGCAAGCCATCGTCGTGGATACCGAAGAAGACGCCAGCGATCACACCATCAAGCGCGCCATCGGTTCCGCCGCCGCCCACTATCTCGAAACGCGATTAAGACCAAAAGATCTGATTGGCGTCTCTTCGTGGAGTTCGACTATCCGCGCAATGGTTGATGAGGTCCACGCGCAAAACCTGAAGGCCAACGGCGTGATTCAACTGCTCGGCGGCGTGGGCCCAAATGGTAACGTGCAGGCGACTATCCTCACCCAGACTCTGGCGCAGCATCTGAACTGCGAAGCCTGGCTACTGCCTTCCCAGAGCATTGAAGGCTCCACTGAGGAGAAAAATCGCCTCGTGGCCAGCAAAGATGTCGCCGACGTCATTGCCCGCTTCGATGAAGTCGATATCGCCATCGTCGGCATTGGCATCCTTGAGCCTTCGCAGCTGCTCAAAACTTCCGGTAACTACTATCACGAAGATATGCTCCAGGTGCTGGCGGAACGCGGCGCCGTGGGCGACATCTGCCTGCACTACTACGATAAAAACGGCAGAGCGGTGTTACGCGATGATGAAGATCCTGTGATCGGCATGGCGCTGGAGAAGGTGAAAAAGTGTCCTAATGTGGTGGCCCTTGCCGGTGGCAGCGAGAAGGTCGCGGCTATCAAAGGCGCGCTTTCGGGCGGTTATATCGATGTTCTGATCACCGATTACCCAACGGCCAGACTGCTGATTGCCGGTTAATTTCCTCACTCAAACGCTTTCCCACAACCTTTACGCTTTCTCCGAAGCGTAAAGGTAACGCAAATAAAACATTATATTTCAATAACATAAAACCTTAAAATCACCTCATTCCCCATCCGTACCTGAACGCTTCGCCGATCGGATAAGTGTGATTGCCAGCACAATTGATAACTTTTCCAGTAGCCCGACGGGAAGTTTCTGGCTAAGGTATCAAATAAATAATCACTATCGAATATATATTCAGTGATTAAAAAAGTGAAAACGAATTGTCACATCATGGCCTGCTAAGAAGCAATGCGATCAAGAGGAGTGCCTACCTTCCCCCTCCGCGCCAGGACGAAGTGTGACTCAGGAGACTACCTAATGCAGGCAACACGTAAAGAGTTCATCATTGCGCTGGACGAAGGCACCACCAATGCCAAAGCCGTCGTACTTGATAGCCGCGGCCAGGCCGTGGTGAAATTCTCTCAGCCGCTGGCGATCCAAACGCCGCGTGAAGGCTGGGTCGAGCAGTCGGGAGAAGTCCTGGTTGACGCTTCGCTGGAGGTTATCGCGAAAGCGGTAGCGCACGTTGGCGCAGAAAACGTCGCGGCATTAGCCATTAGCAACCAGCGCGAGACCGCGATCGGCTGGTATCGCCAGAGCGGTAAGCCAATCAACGCCGCGATCACCTGGCAGTGCAGCCGCAGCGCCGCGTTTTGCGATGAACTGCGCCACAGCGATAAAGAGCAGCAAATCAAGGCCGTGACCGGCCTGCCGATCGCGCCTCTGTTTTCGGCCTCGAAAATGCGCTGGCTGCTGGAATCCCTTCCTGAGGGGCGCGCGCTGGCTGAGCGCGGAGAAATCTGCCTCGGCACTATCGACAGCTGGCTGCTGTGGAACTTAACCCAGGGCGATGCGTTCTCCTGCGATTACTCCAATGCCGCGCGTACCCAGCTGCTGAACCTGCAAACCGGCCAGTGGGACGACGACATGCTGGCGCTGTTCCAGATCCCGCGCGCCGCGCTGCCGGAGATTAAACCCTCCAGCGGATTGTTTGGCTATACCCGGGGGTTGAACGCTATCCCTGACGGTATTCCGGTGATGGCGATGGTCGGAGATTCCCACGCCGCGCTGTTTGGTCACGCGCTGGGCGAACTCGGCTGCGTTAAGGCCACCTACGGTACGGGGTCATCGGTGATGGCGCCGGTAAAATCCGCACAGTGCGATATCGACGCGCTGGCCACCACCATCGCCTGGCACGACGGCGACAGCATCACTTACGGACTCGAAGGTAATATTCCGCATACCGGCGATGCCGTAGCGTGGATGGCGGACAGCACCGGCTTGAGCGAACTTTCCGATGCCGAACTGGCGCATGAACTCAACACCCTGCCCGCCTCCGTGGACTCCACGCTGGGCGTCTATTTTGTGCCGGCGTTAACCGGCCTGGGCGCCCCGTGGTGGGATGACAGCGCCCGCGGCGTGATTTGCGGCCTGAGCCGCGGCGTCAAGCGCGCCCATCTGATTCGCGCCGCGCTGGAATCCATTACCTATCAAATCGCCGATGTCGTGGTGGCGATGCGCCAGCAGGACGACTTCCACTTGACGGCGCTGATGGTCGACGGCGGCCCAACCAAAAATGACTGGTTAATGCAGTATCAGGCTGACCTGCTCGGCTGTCCGGTGATGCGCAGCGACGTTGCCGAGCTGTCGGCGATTGGCGCGGCCCTGCTCGCGCGCAAAGCCCTGAATCCCGGATCGGTGACCGACCTGAAAGCGTTTTTAACTGAACACAGCGAATTTATCCCCGATATGGCCCGCCACCAGCGCCTGCAGAAAAGATGGCAGGAGTGGCGCCATGCGGTGAACAGAACATTATGGAAACCGGCAACGTCCGCCTGACGCCCACCAGGGAATCGAACGCGTGACGCACCTTACTCATCAACAAAAGGAGACCCCCGGCCCATAAATTTGATTTACAGGCCTTACGTTGTTTCACCGTACCCGACAATAACAACCAAGAGAGAAAATTGTCATGAAATTACGTTTAACGCTTTTAACCGCTGCTACCCTGACCGCCTTTTCTTTCGCTGCCCAGGCGGCAGAAAAAGGCACCATCATGATCATGGTAAACTCGCTGGATAACCCCTATTACGCCTCTGAAGCCAAGGGCGCCAGCGAGAAAGCCAAAGAGCTGGGATATCAAACCACCATTTTGTCGCATGGCGAAGATGTCAAAAAACAGAATGAGCTGATCGATACCGCCATCGGTAAAAAAGTTCAGGGCATTATTCTGGATAACGCCGACTCCACCGCCAGCGTCGCCGCCATTGAAAAAGCGAAGAAAGCGGGTATTCCGGTGGTTTTAATCAACCGCGAAATTCCTGTCGATGATATTGCGCTGGAGCAAATTACCCATAATAACTTCCAGGCCGGTTCTGAAGTCGCCAACGTATTTGTCGAGAAAATGGCCGAGAAAGGAAAATACGCCGAGCTGACCTGTAACCTTGCGGATAATAACTGTGTGACCCGCTCTAAATCATTCCACCAGGTGATTGACCAGTACCCGGATATGGTCAGCGTCGCTAAACAGGACGCGAAAGGCACCTTAATCGACGGCAAACGCATTATGGACAGTATTCTGCAGGCGCATCCCGACGTTAAAGGCGTGATTTGCGGCAACGGTCCCGTCGCCCTCGGCGCCATTGCCGCACTGAAAGCGGCGAATCGCAACGACGTGGTGGTGGTCGGTATCGATGGCAGCAACGATGAACGCGACGCGGTCAAAGCCGGCACCCTGCAGGCCACCGTGATGCTTCAGGCGCAGGCCATCGCCGCTCAAGGGGTGACCGACCTCGATAACTACCTGCAAAAAGGCGAAAAACCGGCCAAGCAGCGCGTGATGTTCCGCGGCATTCTGATTACTCAGGACAATGCAGACAAAGTGCAGGACTTCAATATCAAATCCTGATTTCGGGTTGTTGCGCCCCTTGCGGGGCGCACAGGAGCGTATTATGTATAAAAAAATCTCGCTGATGCTGGTCGTTCTCGCGCTCGGAGGCTGTCGTATCGTCTCTCAGCAGGAACTGGCCGATCTTAAATCTCCGCCCAATCCGCATATGGCGGATATCGATCGGACATGGCAAGACCAGCTGGTTCCCCAGGTTGTGGCTAAAGCTCGCCCCGTCGCCGAGCTGATGACCGCCCTGCGCGCGGCGAAAGATATTGATAGCGCCTGCAAAGCGTTAGGCTATCGCGCTCAGGACGAAAACCCGTGCGTGTTTTACGTCAAAGTCGAAGGCAATATCAGCAAAATTGATTCCGCCTCGCGCAGCGGAAAAATGACGATTGAGGATACCCGCGGCGGCAACGTGGTGGTGCAAATTGGCCCGACGCTGCGCGGCACATTATTACGCGACGGCTATCAGGGCGCCAGCTATCAGGACTTTAACGATCAGGTGCTGTTTGGCGAATATAGCCGGAAGATTAACGAGCACGCGGTAAAAATGATCCAGACGGCGCAGGTGAAAACCGGTGAAGCAGTCCAGGTGTACGGCGTATTCTCGGCCTGGGATATTCCACAGAGCATTCCTGATATTACGCCAGCAAAAATTGTTCGTTTGGGAGGACAATAACATGCAGCGGCAAGAACTCGTCAATTCCCAACCAGTCGACTCTGAAGTTATTATCGAAACCCGCGAATTATCTCGCGTTTATCCGGGGGTTGTCGCCTTAGATAACGTGAATTACCGGGTCTATCGAAATAAAGTAAACGTTCTGATCGGTGAAAATGGTGCGGGTAAATCCACCATGATGAAAATGCTTGCTGGCGTTGAAACACCCTCCTCCGGTCAAATTATTCTTGATGGCGTGCCGGTGACCCTTAGCTCGACGCACCAGGCTGAAAAGCAGGGAATCAGCATCATATTTCAGGAATTAAATTTATTCCCAAATATGAACGTCATGGATAATATTTTTATGGCTAACGAATTCTTTCAAAAAGGGAAGATTAACGAAAAATATCAATATGAGTTAGCCAAATCATTACTGGAAAGGCTGGAACTTGATGTCGATCCCTACACCCAGCTCGGCGAATTAGGCATCGGCCATCAGCAGCTGGTGGAAATTGCGCGCGCGCTTTCAAAAGACACCCGGGTATTAATTATGGATGAACCCACTTCCGCGCTCAGCCAGTCGGAAGTCAAAATCCTGTTTAACGTCATTGAACAACTTAAACGCCGCGGCGTCACCATTATCTATATTTCCCACCGTCTGGAAGAGCTGATGGAAATTGGCGACCACATCACCATTTTCCGCGACGGACGCTTTATCAGCGAGCGCGAGGTCAGCGACGCCAGTATTCCGTGGATTATCGAACAGATGGTCGGCGATAAGAAAAAACATTTCGACTACCGGCCGGCGCCGAAAGGCGAAGCGGTACTTGCGGTTGAAGGTCTGACGGCGCTTCATTCCAGCGGCGGCTATAAGCTCAACGATGTGACCTTTACCTTAAGTAAGGGAGAGGTGATCGGCATCTATGGCCTGCTCGGCGCCGGGCGCACGGAGCTGTTTAAAGGCCTGGTCGGTCTGATGCCCTGCCAGGGCGGGAACGTCCATCTCAACGGCGAAAATATCGACAAGGCGCCGTTCCAGGCGCGGCTGAAAAAAGGGCTGGCGCTGGTGCCCGAAGACCGTCAGGGCGAAGGCGTGGTGCAGATGATGTCGATTCAATCGAATATGACCCTCTCTGATTTCAGCCTGCAGGGCTTTCGCCGGGCGTGGAAGTGGCTGAATCCGCAGAAAGAAATCGCCTGCGTCAAAGAGATGATTCGCGAACTGGCGATCAAGGTCAGCGACCCCGAGCTGCCCATCACCTCGCTCAGCGGCGGCAACCAACAGAAAGTGGTGCTCGGCAAAGCGTTGATGACGAAGCCGGAGGTGGTGTTTCTCGACGAGCCCACTCGCGGTATCGATGTCGGCGCGAAAACTGACGTTTATCACCTGATCGGCAAAATGGCCCAACAGGGTCTGGCGGTGATGTTCTCTTCATCGGAGCTGGATGAAGTGATGGCGCTGGCGGATCGCATCCTGGTGATGGCCGATGGCCGGATTACCGCCGATTTACCGCGTCATGCGGTAACCCGCGAAAAGTTAATCGCGGCTTCAACACCTCAAGATTAATCAGGCTGGAACCCATCATGAACCAGAAATATATGATTTATATGTACCTGCTGAAGGCCAGAACGTTCATCGCTCTGCTGCTGGTTATCGCGTTCTTCAGCGTGATGGTACCGAATTTCCTGACCACATCTAACCTGCTGATTATGACCCAGCACGTGGCCATCACCGGCCTGCTGGCCATCGGCATGACGCTGGTTATCCTGACGGGCGGTATCGATCTTTCCGTTGGCGCCGTGGCCGGCATCTGCGGCATGGTGGCCGGGGCGCTATTAACTAACGGCCTGCCCTTGTGGAACGGCAGCGTCATCTTTTTTAACGTGCCGGAAGTGATTCTGTGCGTCGCGCTTTTCGGCGTGCTGGTCGGCTTTGTGAACGGCGCGGTGATCACCCGCTTCGGCGTCGCGCCCTTTATCTGCACCCTGGGCATGATGTATGTCGCCAGGGGTTCAGCGCTGCTGTTCAACGACGGCAGCACCTACCCGAACCTTAACGGCATGGAAGCGCTGGGTAATACCGGTTTCTCCACCCTGGGATCCGGGACGCTGATGGGCATTTATCTGCCAATCTGGCTGATGATCGGCTTCCTGCTGCTGGGCTACTGGCTGACCACCAAAACCCCGCTGGGCCGCTATATCTACGCCATCGGCGGTAACGAATCCGCCGCTCGTCTGGCCGGCGTGCCTATCGTTAAGGCAAAAATCTTCGTCTACGCCTTCTCCGGCCTGTGCTCGGCGTTCGTTGGCCTTATCGTCGCCTCCCAGCTGCAAACCGCGCACCCGATGACCGGCAATATGTTCGAAATGGACGCCATCGGCGCCACCGTGCTCGGCGGAACCGCGCTGGCGGGCGGTCGCGGCCGGGTGACCGGCTCAATCATCGGCGCGTTCGTCATCGTCTTCCTCGCCGACGGCATGGTGATGATGGGTGTCAGCGATTTCTGGCAGATGGTCATTAAGGGCGTGGTTATCGTCACCGCCGTCGTCGTCGACCAGTTCCAGCAAAAACTGCAGAACAAAGTCATCCTGATGCGTCGTCATGAGGAGAAGCTGGCTGCGGCAGGCGCCACCAGTTAATCACGTCTTTATTACCCCGCCGGACGCTCTGCCGTCCGGCCTCTATAAGGGATGAAAAATATGCAAAGAAATTTCACACATAAAACGGTGGTTATCACCGGAGCCTGCCGCGGAATTGGCGCCGGTATTGCCGAGCGCTTTGCTCGCGACGGCGCGAATCTGGTGATGGTCTCTAACGCCGAGCGCGTTCATGAAACCGCGGAAACCCTGCGCCAGCGCTACCAGGCCGATATCCTGTCGTTACAGGTTGATGTCACCGATGAAGCGCAGGTGCAGTCGCTGTACGAGCAGGCGGCGGCGCGTTTCGGCGCCATCGACGTCTCTATCCAGAACGCGGGCGTGATCACCATCGACTATTACGATCGCATGCCGAAAGCCGACTTTGAAAAAGTGCTGGCGGTTAACACTACCGGCGTCTGGCTGTGCTGCCGCGAGGCCGCCAAATATATGGTCAAACAGAACCACGGCAGCCTGATCAACACCTCTTCCGGCCAGGGCCGCCAGGGGTTTATCTACACCCCGCACTATGCCGCCAGCAAAATGGGCGTGATCGGCATCACCCAGAGCCTGGCCCACGAGCTGGCGCCGTGGAATATCACCGTCAACGCCTTCTGTCCGGGCATTATCGAAAGCGAAATGTGGGATTACAACGACCGCGTCTGGGGCGAAATCCTCAGCACCGAGCAGAAACGCTACGGTAAGGGCGAGCTGATGGCGGAGTGGGTCGAAGGCATTCCGATGAAGCGCGCCGGTAAACCGGAAGACGTTGCCGGGCTGGTGGCGTTTCTCGCCTCCGACGACGCGCGCTATCTCACCGGGCAGACCATCAATATCGACGGCGGCCTGATTATGTCGTAATGCGGTCCCCCGGGTTGCGGCTGATGCCTTACCCGGGCTTCCGGTCGGCACAATTTTGTAGCCCGGATAAGGCGTTTACGCCGCAATCCGGGTAAATAACAGATCAGCACCGTCTGGTAGCCCGGACAGGCGCAACGCGCCGCCTCCGGGAACGCCAACTCCGGGCATGCTAAAGAATATTTTTTAGAGAGTGATAACTATGATCGCAAAAGATTTCGCCCAACAGCTGTTTAATCTGCAGGACCGCGTGGCCTTTGTAACCGGCGCGGGCAGCGGCATCGGTCAAATGATTGCTTACGGCCTCGCCAGCGCGGGCGCTCGGGTCGTCTGCTTCGATCTCCGCGAAGACGGCGGCCTTGCCGAAACCGTCAAAAATATCGAAGCCATCGGCGGCGAGGCCTGTTTTTACACCGGCGATGTACGCCAGCTTAGCGACCTACGCGCTGGGGTGGCGTTGGCAAAAAGCCGCTTTGGCCGCCTTGATATCGCCGTCAACGCCGCCGGTATCGCCAACGCCAATCCGGCGCTGGAGATGGAAACCGAGCAGTGGCAGCGGGTAATCGATATTAACCTCACCGGCGTGTGGAACTCCTGTAAAGCGGAAGCCGAACTGATGCAGGAAACGGGCGGCGGTTCGATTATTAATATCGCGTCCATGTCCGGCATTATTGTTAACCGCGGCCTCGATCAGGCCCATTACAACTGCTCCAAGGCGGGCGTTATCCACCTGTCGAAAAGCCTGGCGATGGAGTGGATCGGCAAAGGGATTCGGGTCAACTCCATCAGCCCCGGCTATACCGCCACGCCGATGAACACCCGGCCTGAGATGGTTCATCAGACCCGCGAATTCGAAAGCCAGACGCCGATCCAGCGTATGGCGAAGGTTGAGGAGATGGCCGGCCCGGCGCTGTTCCTCGCCAGCGATGCCGCGTCGTTCTGTACCGGCGTTGACCTGGTGGTCGATGGTGGTTTTGTCTGCTGGTAGAACGGACCGAATGCCAGTATGGATGTCAATATACTGTCAGCGACCGGCGAAGCAGTATGCAGGGTGGCGGCGCGATTGTTTTAACCGGTCGTTGTTCTCTCGCCGTCCATCCTGCTCCCATAAGAAGAAAAAAGGTGCCTTAAGGTTCCTTACCCAGCCTGCGGATAAGCGGGGATAGCTCCCCGCATACCGGCTACTTCTTCGTTTCGTAAGCGAGAACGGCCTTAAACTCTATACTACGTTCTTTGATGCTCAGCTTGCACAGCGAGTCGCGCACCATTAACGTCAATCCCAGCGCTGTCAGACACAGCACGATGATTGCCACCAGGGCGTATTTTGTCAGCATCTCGTTGCCTCCATGCGAAGAAGAGGCTACTATCCAACGTGCTAGGGTTGGATCGTGAGCCTCAGGTTGATGGGAACATCTCCTGGGGCTTCGTCTTTCTGAATCCTCACCTAAGCCTGAACGCAGAAAGCCTCAGGCACCCGCCGCCATCATACGCTTCCCTGCGCAATTCACTGTATATTTAACCAGCCCAATCCCTTTTTCAGAAAACGTTTAGACGGCCTACATTCCGGGGAAGGTCACGCTGTTGCCCGGCGCTTCGCGATGCAGATGAATAAAGTTCAGATGGCGCTCGTACTGGTCAAGAATATCGGTGATCACCTGCTCTTTGCTGTAGTCCATCAGGTCGTTGCCCTGACTCCCCTCCAGCAGGAAGGTCTCCAGACGATAGTAGGTCGACTTCCCGCTGCGCGCCCGGTAGGTAAAACCGGGAATGGAGTACTGCTGCGGCCAGATCTGATAAACAAAGTTCTGCTCGTCGCCCATATGCACCAGCAGGTCGAGATGGCCCAGGCTGTCCCCCTCTTCCGGAGGCAGACTTTTCAGCTCGACGTAAGCGCCGCGCAGCTTCAGCTCCTGCGCCACCTCTTCCATCGCCGGGAAGCACACCGTCTCCATCATCTGGCGGGTATAGCGCGTGCCGGGGTAGTTCATCAGCCGCGACAGACGCTTCTTCCAGCTCAGGCGATCCTGCACGCCCATCGGTCGCGGGGCGGTGTCGCGGTTGGCGCTCTCGCGGCGATAATCTTCCACCTTCAACGACTTATACAACCCCGCCATCACGAAGAAGATCACAAAGCTAAACGGCAGCCCCATAATCACCGTCGCGTTCTGCAGAGCGGAAATGCCGTTAGTCATCAGCATCCCCAGGGTCAGCAGGCCGATGACCACCGACCAGAAGATGCGCAGCCAGTTTGGCGCATCGCTGTTGATATCCTTCAGCTTCGAAGTGAAGTTACCCAGCACCAGCGCCCCGGAATCCGCGGAGGTCACGTAGAACAGCAGGCCGGTAATGGTGGCGACCGAAGCGCTAAAGGTAAACGCCGGATACTGCGCCAGCAGGTTATAGAAGCCGCGCTCCGGGTGGGCGACCGCCTCGGCGGCGAAGGCCGCATTGCCGTGGATGATTTCATACAGCGCGCTATTGCCGAACACCGACAGCCACAGCAGGGTAAAGGTGAACGGGATAATCAGCGTTCCCACCACAAACTGACGAATGGTGCGTCCACGTGAAATACGCGCCAGGAACAGACCGACAAACGGCGACCACGCCACCCACCACGCCCAGAAGAACAGGGTCCAGTTGTTCATCCACTCGACCGGACGATCGAAGGCGAAGCTGTTGAGGGTCATGCCCATAAAACGATTCACGTAGTCGCCAACGTTAAGCACCAGCGCGTTGAGCAGGAACTCGGTATCGCCCATAAACAGGATGAACAGGATTAGCCCAAGGGCCAGCACCACGTTAAGCTCGGAAAGAATACGGATGCCTTTATCCACCCCGGAGGTCACCGAGATGGTGGCGATTATCACCGACAGTACGATCAGCGCCGCTTTCGCCCCCAGCGAATCCGGAATATTGAACAGCACGCTGAGGCCGTAGTTAAGCTGTACCACGCCAATTCCGAGGGTAGTGGCGATACCGAAGATGGTGCCGATCACGGCGGCGATATCCACGCTGTGGCCAATCGGCCCATTAATCTTCTTGCCGAAGATCGGATAGAGCGCGGAGCGGATGGTCAGGGGTAAATTATAACGATAGCTAAAGTATCCCAGCGCCATCCCCATCAGGGCATACATCGACCATCCGGTCAGCCCGTAGTGAAACAGCGTCCACACCATCGCCTGGCGCGCCGCCTCCATGGTCTGCCCCGCCCCTTCCGGCGGCTGCATATACTGGGTCACCGGCTCAGCGACGGAGAAGAACATCAGGTCGATGCCGATACCGGCGGCGAACAGCATTGCCGCCCAGCTGAGCACGCTAAATTCCGGCTTCGAGTGCTCCGGCCCGAGCTTCACCGAACCGAAACGCGAGCAGGCGATGCACACTACAAACACGATATAGAGCGTCGCGGCCAGCAAATAGTACCAGCCGAAGGTGCGGGAAACCCAGTTCAGGGTGCGGCCAATCCAGGCCGCGGAAAAATCGCTGAAGAAGAGAGTCATCAGGGAAAACAACAAAATCAGTCCGGCGGAAGTGTAAAAAACCACCGGATTGATTTTGTCCTTTTCTCTGCTCGGCGAAAGGTCTGTCATCCATTCTCCTTACTGTTTTTGCAACTATTATAACCAAAATCGGCAACAATTAAGACACATTTTATATTGAACGTCCAATCAAAAACCGCTTTAATAGATAAACAAAGCTGATGAATGGAGTCTGAGAAATGCCCAAACTGGGGATGCAACCGATACGGCAGCGGCAGCTGATTGACGCGACCCTGGCCGCCATCAATGAAGTGGGAATGCACGATGCCACCGTCGCGCAGATCGCCCGACGGGCTGGCGTATCGACCGGCATCATCAGCCACTATTTCAAGGATAAGAACGGGCTGCTGGAAGCGACGATGCGCGATATCACCGGCCAGCTGCGCCAGGCGGTGTTGAGCCGCCTGCACGCCCTGCCCGATGCCGGCCCGCGGGAACGCCTGCGCGCCATCGTGGCCGGCAACTTCGACGACAGCCAGATAAGCAGCGCGGCGATGAAGGCCTGGCTCGCCTTTTGGGCCAGCAGTATGCATCAGCCGATGCTCTATCGCCTGCAGCAGGTCAGCAGCCGACGACTGCTGTCGAATATCGTCTATGAATTCCAGCGCGCCCTGCCGCGCGAAGAGGCGCAGGAGGCCGGATACGGTCTCGCCGCGCTGATCGACGGGCTGTGGCTACGCGCGGCGCTGAGCGGTAAACCGCTGGATAAAGCCCGCGCAGAAACGCTCGCCGAGCACTTCATCAGCCAATATCTGCCACCGACTTCTCAATAATGGAGGACCCATGTCCCGAATGGCCGAACAGCAGCTTTACATCGACGGTGGTTATGTTTCCGCCACCAGCGGTAAAACCTTCGAGACGATTAACCCCGCTAACGGGGAAGTGCTGGCGACCGTCCAGGCCGCCGGCCGCGAAGACGTCGACCGGGCGGTAAAGAGCGCTCAAAAAGGGCAAAAAATCTGGGCGGCGATGAGCGCCATGGAACGTTCGCGCATTCTGCGTAAAGCGGTCGATATTCTGCGCGCTCGCAACGACGAACTGGCGCGTCTGGAAACTCTCGATACCGGCAAACCGCTGAGCGAAACCGCCTCCGTCGATATCGTCACCGGCGCAGATGTGCTGGAGTACTACGCGGGCCTGATCCCGGCGCTGGAAGGCAGCCAAATCCCGCTGCGCGACAGTTCATTCGTTTATACCCGCCGGGAACCGCTGGGCGTGGTCGCCGGGATCGGCGCCTGGAACTACCCGATCCAGATCGCCTTATGGAAATCGGCGCCTGCGCTGGCGGCCGGTAACGCGATGATCTTTAAACCGAGTGAAGTTACCCCGCTCACCGCTCTGAAGCTGGCGGAGATCTACCGCGAAGCGGGCCTGCCGGCGGGCGTGTTTAATGTGCTACCGGGCACGGGCGCCGAAACCGGTCAGTATCTCACCGAGCACCCGGATATCGCCAAAATCTCCTTTACCGGCGGCGTTGCCAGTGGCAAAAAAGTGATGGCTAACGCCGCCGCTTCTTCACTGAAAGAAGTGACCATGGAGCTGGGCGGCAAATCGCCGCTGATCGTCTGCGAAGACGCCAACCTCGACCTCGCCGCCGACATCGCGATGATGGCTAACTTCTACAGTTCAGGCCAGGTCTGCACCAACGGCACCCGGGTATTTGTTCCGGCGCGACTGAAAGCGGCGTTTGAAGAGAAAGTCCTCGCCCGCGTGGCGCGTATTCGCCCCGGCGATCTGTTCGCTGAAAGCACCAACTTCGGGCCGCTGGTGAGCTTTCCACACCGCGATAACGTGCTGCGCTATATCGAGACCGGTAAGCAAGAAGGCGCGCGCCTGCTCTGCGGCGGCGAAGCGCTGAAAGGCGAAGGCTTCGACCACGGCGCGTGGGTCGCCCCGACGGTGTTTACCGACTGCGATGACCAGATGACCATCGTTCGCGAAGAGATCTTCGGCCCGGTGATGTCGATTCTGAGCTACGACGATGAGGAAGAAGCCCTCCGCCGCGCCAACGCCACCGAATATGGCCTCGCCGCCGGCGTCGTCACCCCGGATTTAAACCGCGCCCATCGCCTGATTCATCGGCTGGAGGCCGGGATCTGCTGGATCAACTCCTGGGGCGAATCCCCGGCGGAGATGCCGGTCGGCGGCTACAAGCACTCCGGCATTGGCCGCGAAAACGGCGTGCAGACGCTACACAGCTACACCCAGATAAAATCCATCCAGGTTGAGATGGGTCAGTTTCAATCCATATTTTAACCAGGAGGTCATTTTTGCAGTTTGACTACATTATTATTGGTGCCGGTTCCGCCGGCAACGTACTGGCTACACGACTGACGGAAGATCCCGATACCACCGTCCTGCTGCTGGAAGCGGGCGGCCCGGATTACCGTTTCGACTTCCGCACCCAGATGCCCGCCGCGCTGGCCTTTCCCCTACAGGGTCGGCGCTATAACTGGGCCTACGAGACCGAGCCTGAACCGCATATGAACAATCGCCGCATGGAGTGCGGACGCGGAAAGGGCCTCGGCGGATCCTCGTTAATTAACGGCATGTGCTATATCCGCGGCAACGCCATGGATCTCGACAACTGGGCCTCGGCGCCGGGGCTGGAGCACTGGAGCTACCTCGACTGCCTGCCCTACTACCGTAAAGCGGAAACCCGCGATATCGGCGCCAACGACTACCACGGCGGCGACGGCCCGGTCAGCGTCACCACGCCAAAGCAGGGCAACAATCCGCTGTTCCACGCGATGATTGAAGCCGGTGTACAGGCCGGCTACCCGCGCACCGACGATCTCAACGGCTATCAGCAGGAAGGGTTTGGCCCGATGGATCGTACCGTGACGCCGCAGGGACGCCGCGCCAGCACCGCGCGCGGCTATCTCGACCAGGCCCGCGCGCGTCCCAATCTGACTATTCGCACCCACGCGCTGACCGATCATATTATTTTTGCCGGCAAGCGCGCCGTCGGCGTCGAATGGCTGGAGGGCGACAGCACCGCGCCGTCAAAAGCCACCGCCAATAAAGAAGTGCTGCTCTGCGCGGGCGCTATCGCCTCGCCGCAGATCCTGCAGCGCTCCGGCGTCGGCAACCCGGAACTGTTGCGCCAGTTCGATATTCCGCTGGTTCACGCCCTACCCGGCGTCGGCGAGAACCTGCAGGATCATCTGGAGATGTACCTGCAGTACGAATGTAAAGAGCCGGTGTCGCTCTACCCGGCGCTGCAGTGGTGGAATCAGCCGAAAATCGGCGCCGAGTGGCTGTTCGGCGGGACCGGCATCGGCGCCAGCAACCAGTTTGAAGCGGGCGGATTTATCCGCAGCCGCGAGGCGTTTGCGTGGCCGAATATTCAGTACCACTTCCTGCCGGTGGCGATTAACTACAACGGTTCAAACGCGGTGAAAGAGCACGGATTCCAGTGCCACGTCGGCTCCATGCGCTCCCCGAGCCGCGGCCACGTGCGTCTGAAATCGCGCGACCCGCACCAGCATCCGGCGATTCTGTTTAACTATATGTCGCATGAACAGGACTGGCAGGAGTTCCGCGACGCCATTCGCATCACCCGTGAGATCATGAGCCAGCCGGCGCTCGATAACTATCGCGGCCGGGAGATCAGTCCGGGCATTGAGTGCCAGAGCGATGCCGAACTGGATGAGTTTGTGCGCAACCATGCGGAAACCGCCTTCCACCCCTGCGGCACCTGCAAGATGGGCTACGACGAGATGGCGGTGGTCGATGGCGAAGGTCGGGTTCACGGGCTGGAAGGCCTGCGCGTGGTCGACGCCTCGATTATGCCGCAGATTATTACCGGCAACCTTAACGCGACCACGATTATGATTGGCGAAAAAATGGCCGATGCCATTCGCGGCCGCCAGCCGCTGCCGAAGAGCACCGCGGCGTACTATGTGGCGAACGGCGCGCCGGTTCGGCGGTAAGAGTAAGCCCCGCCCCTCTCCCTGCGGAGAGGGTTAGGGTAAGGGAAAACTAGCGAAAATCTTCCAGCCGCTTTATCTGCCGTCCATCAGCATCAAAATTCTCCGGCGCCAGCCACGCTCGCAGCGCCGCGTCGCGCGCGGGCCATTCGCTATCGATAATCGACAGCATATCGCTATCGCGGGTGCGTCCTTTACGCACCATCCTCTGGCGAAGACGCCCTTCCCAGGTAAACCCCAGCCGGGCGGCGGCGCGGCGGGAGGCGAGATTCATTGAGTCGCATTTCCACTCCAGCCGACGATAGCCGTGAGCAAAACCATTTTGCAGCAGCAGCCAGACTGCCTCGGTCCCGAGCGGCGTATTTTTCATCGCCCGCGACCAGGTGACGTGCCCTATCTCCACCGTGCCCATCGCCCGCTCAATCGCCATATAGCTGACCAGCCCGACGGCCCGCTCGGCGTGCAGATCGATAACCGCATACGGCACCAGCCCATCGTCCATGACCTTGCCGGTAATCCAGTGCGCCGTTGACTCCACGCTCTGCGGACAGTTGCTGGCAAGCCACGTCCAGTCGCTGTCGTCGCCGAGGGTGTAGGCGGCAAACAGATCCGCCGCGTGCCGCTCGGTATCCAGCGGCTCCAGCCGGCAAAAGCGGCCATTTAACGCCGTGCGGCGCAGAAGCCCCGCGCCCTGCCACCCGGGCACGCGATCGTTGACCTGCTGACCAAACTCATTGATTTCCGGCACGCTTATCTCTCCCGTAGTGTTATCAGGTTGTTATATCAAGAAACCCGGATTGCAGGAAGATGCTGGCAGAATAAGCTATTGAGTTAAGATGGGATGAAAATCAGCCCCGTTCGCGCGAGGCTTAGCGGGGCTACGAGTAGGTGGCCCGGGTCAGGCGGTTACGCCGCGACCCGGGAAATCATCCCCTTACTTCGCCAGGCTCGCGAAGCGGGCGAATACCGCATCAAAAATCGCCAGCCCTTTTGCCACCTGTTCGGCGCTGATGGTGCACGGCGGCACCACGTGAATGCGATTTTCCACGACGAACGCCAGCAGGCCGGCTTCGGTCAACGCGCCTTTAATGGCCGCCATATCGGCAGCGCCCAGCGGCGTTTTATGTTCGCGGCTGCTAACCAGCTCCAGCGCCTGGAACAGACCGCGGCCGCGCACGTTGCCGATAATCGCGTGCTTCTCCGCCAGCGCTTCCAGCCCCGGACGCAGCACCTCGTTGCCGATGGTCGCCGCGTTCTCTACCACCTTCTCTTCTTTCATCGCGTCAATGGTGGCGACAATCGCCGCCATCGCCAGCGGATGGCCGGAATAGGTCAGGCCGCCGGCAAAGAAATGGTCATCAAAGTAGCGGGCGATCGGCTCGCTGATCAGCACGCCGCCGGCCGGGACGTAGCCGGCGTTAACCCCTTTGGCGAACGTCACCAGATCCGGCACCACGCCGTCCTGCTCGAAGGCAAACCAGCTCCCGGTGCGGCCAAAACCGGCCATCACTTCATCGAGGATCAATATAATACCGAACTCGTCAGCCAGCGCCCGCACGCCCTGCATATAGCCCTCCGGCGGCACCAGAATCCCGGCGGTCCCCGGGATCGACTCCAGCAGAATCGCGGCAATCGCGTTCGGGCCTTCACATTCGATCATCCGCCGCAGATGGGCCAGCGCGCGCTGGCACTCCTCTTCTTCCGTCGTGGCGTTAAATTCGCTGCGGTAGAGATAGGGGTTAAAGAAGTGAACGTGACCGCGCGAATACTCGTTCGGTACGCGCCGCCAGTCGCCGGTGGCGGCAATCGCGCTGCCGGTATTGCCGTGATAGGAACGATAGGCGGAGAGCACTTTATCGCGCCCGGTATAGAGCCGCGCCATACGGATGGCGTTCTCATTGGCGTCGGCGCCGGCGTTGGTGAAGAACACTTTGCTAAAGCCTTCCGGCGCCAGCTCGACAATCCGCTTCGCCGCTTCGCCGCGGGCGAGGTTGGCGGTGGCGGGAGCGATAGTCACCAGCGCTTCCAGCTGGGCCTTCATCGCCGCCAGTACGCGAGGGTGCTGATAGCCAATGTTGACGTTGACCAGTTGGCTGCTGAAATCGAGGTAAGTATTGCCTTCGTAATCCCACAGCTCGCAGCCTTTTGCCCCGGCGATCACCAGCGGATGTAAATTGCCCTGCATCGACCATGAATGAAACACATAAGCGCGATCCAGCTGCCGAACTTCATCATTGCTTATCGCTACCTCGTTCTGTAGTGCCAGCTTCATACCCTGCCCTCTCTCATGTCGTTGTTGTTGGCCTCATCATTGGCCGTTCAGGGAAGAAACGGATAGAGCCAGTCAGGCGAAAATGATGTGACACCGTGTCACATCGCCGCGCGCCGACTGGCCCTGTGCCCGCGCGCGCGGGGTTTCTATAGTGGGAACGACAACCTGCACAGGAGAATGAAATGGCAACGAGCAAAGTGGTGTTTATTACCGGGGCGACCTCGGGTTTTGGGGAAGCGGCGGCGCAGGTCTTCGCCGATGCGGGCTGGTCGCTGGTGCTGAGCGGACGCCGTTTTGAGCGGCTGAAGACGTTACAGGATAAGCTCGCCTCGCAGGTACCGGTGCATATTATCGAACTCGACGTGCGCGATAGCGATTCGGTCGCCGCGGCCGTGGCGGCCCTGCCCGCTGATTTCGCCGACATCACGACATTGATTAACAACGCCGGACTGGCGCTGTCGCCGCAGCCCGCGCAGAAAGTGGATCTGGACGACTGGAAAACGATGATCGACACCAACGTCACCGGGCTGGTCAACGTGACCCACGCGCTGCTGCCGACGCTGATTAACCACGGCGCGGGGGCGAGCATCATCAATATCGGCTCTATCGCCGGGCAGTGGCCCTATCCCGGCAGCCACGTCTACGGCGCCAGCAAGGCTTTCGTGAAGCAGTTTAGCTATAACCTGCGCTGCGATCTGCTCGGGACCGGGGTGCGCGTGACCGATCTCGCGCCGGGGATTGCCGAGACGGAATTTACCCTGGTGCGCACCAAAGGCGACCAGGCGGCGTCGGACAACCTGTATCGCGGCACCACGCCGCTGAGCGCGCGGGATATTGCCGAACAGATGTTTTACATCGCCACGCTGCCGGATCATATGAATATCAACCGGGTCGAGGTGATGCCGGTGCGCCAGGCCTGGCAGCCGTTCGCCATCGATCGGGATTAAGGTTTGGTAGACCGGAGACGCGCATCAGACATCGCGCTCGGGCCTGGTAGCCCGGACAGGCGCGATAAGCGCCGCCTCCGGGACGGTGTTGAGGGGTTCCGTTCACTATTATCCCGCAGAAAATGTCTCACCGTGGTACGTGAACGGGTAAAGGGGGAGAAAACCGTCTCCCCCTTTACAATCCCCGCGGTCCCGCAAAGAAATCGGTGCTGCGCACTGCGCTCACCTCCCGGACCTCAGGTTCGCCGATTTCAGCGGGGGCCAGGGCATCGCTGCATATCACGTTGTTTCAGAGACATATCCGCTGCTGCATGAAAATCTCCCGGAGGCGGCGCTTACGCGCCTGTCCGGGCTACCCAATCTGCCACCCTCCAACACCGAGCCCGAAAATCCCGGGTCGCGGCGTAAATGCCTTACCCGGGCTACATGACCGCAGACGGCTGGAAACCCGTAGCCCCGGTAAGCGCAGCGCCACCGGGGAGATTGGCCGCTGATGCTTACCGGCTGCTCTGCAAAAACTGCCTGACGCGCTCGGAATCCGGGTTGCTGAAAAACTTCTCCGGCGGCGCTTTCTCAATCAACAACCCTTTTTCGAGAAACACCACCTCATCCGAGACCTGGCGCGCAAAATCCATCTCATGAGTCACCACCACCATCGTGTAGCCCTCGGCGGCCAGCGCCTTCATCACGCCCAGCACCTCGTTGACCAGCTCGGGGTCCAGCGCCGAGGTCGGCTCATCAAACAGAATGACCTCCGGCGACATCGCCAGCGAACGGGCAATCGCCACCCGCTGCTTCTGTCCGCCGGAGAGCGTAATCGGATAAACGTCGGCTTTATGCGCCATCCCCACTTTCTCCAGCTGCTGCATGGCGATGGCTTTCGCTTCATCACGCTTCATCCCCTTCACGTGCAGCAGCGCTTCGCTGACGTTCTGCTGCACCGTCAGGTGCGGCCACAGGTTAAAGCTCTGGAACACCATGCCAACCCGCTCGCGGATTTTCGACAGCTGGCGGTGGGACATCGCCCGGCCATTATGCTCATCAATACCCAGCCGCTGGCCGCTGATGCGGATCTCGCCGCGATCCGGCTGTTCCAGCCAGTTCATGCAGCGTAGCAGCGTCGATTTACCCGACCCCGACGAGCCGAGAATGCTCACCACGGTCCCCTTCTCTACCGTCAGATTGATATCACGAAGAACTTCAACGTTATCAAACTGTTTAGAGACGTTTTTGACGCTTACTGCAGTGGTATCAGACATGACTCATTCCTCTTCTGACTCCCCAGGCGCTCAGACGCTTAATCAGCAGCTCCAGCAGGATGCTGATCGCCCAGTAGAGCCCAATCGCGACGATAAAGGCGTTAAACGGGATAAAATAAGTGGCCTGCACGCTATTAGCCGCAGCGGTTATCTCCTGGACGGTGATAATGCTGAGAAACGCGGTATCTTTCAGGCAGATAATCAGCTGGTTGCCCATCAGCGGTAGCGCTGAAGAGAGAATATTGGGCAGAATAATGCGGCGGAATATTTTGTAGCGCGAAAATCCCTGCGCCACCGCGGCCTCGATATAGCCGCCGGAAAATACCCGACGCTGGCTGCGTAAAATCTCAAAGAAATAGGCGCCGTGGTAGATAACTAAGGCGATTAGGCCGGCGGTCCAGGGTTCCATACTAATACCAACTTGCGGTAGCCCGTAATAGAGCAAATAGGCAAGAATCAAAAAAGGAATCGCCCGCATTAAGCTAACAAAGGCAATAATAAGCCGGTTAAGGGTTTTCTTTTGATATTCGGTTAAATAGCACAGGACCACACCGATAATTAATCCGGCGATGGCCGCGGTAATAAAAAGCTCAAGGGTGGCGAGTAAACCAGCAATAAAGCTGTCGCGCACCGACCAGATAACGGCCCACTGATTCATAGCACCTCCTGTATTTATCGCGCCAGACGTTTCGCTTTACGCTCGGCCATCCCCTGCAGTTTCAGCAGCAGGCCAATAATCACCACGTACAGCAGACCCGCCGCCAGAATTGGCGAAAGAGGTTCATAGGTGACCGAGGAAATTCGGTTAGTGACGCGCGTCAAATCCACCACGCCAATCACCGCAATGGCCGGGCTACCCTTGATCAGGAACGACATCTCATTAACCAGCGCGGGCAGGCTTTCAATCCACATCTGCGGCAGCATGATATAGCGGAAGTAGGCCCAGCGACGCATTCCTACCGACTCCGCCGCTTCCCGCTGTTCGCGGGGGAAGGTGCGAAAGGCGTTGCGCCAGATTTCGGCGTTAAAGGCCGAGGTATTGAGCGTCAGCGCCACAATCGCCGCGACGTTTTTATCGAGGTTAATCCCGACGGTCGGCAGAGAAAGAAACAGAAACAGCACCAGCGTGACCAGCGGCGTCGCGCGGGCAAGGCTGATATAGACCACCAGCAGCTGATCGATAACCGGGATACGCAACATGCGCACCAGGGCAATCAGCAGACCGATCGCCACGCCAAAAGCAATGGCGATGGCCGAAATCCAGAGGGTCGTCCATGCGCCTTCAATCAGTAACTGCCAGGAAATTGCATCCATGAAGCCCTCCTTCACCTAAACAGGCGGCGGTTTCCCGCCGCAGAACCCATTACAGACCGGCTAATTTATGGAACTGTTCCGGGCTGGTGATTGGCACGTTCGGAAGATCGTCATAGGTTTCGCCAAACCACTTTTTCTGTAGTTCCGCGAGCTTGCCGGTCTCCTTCATGTGGTTCATAAATTTGGTCATATAAGCCAGCAGCTGCGGCGAGTTTTTCGGGATCGGCCACGCCATATAGCCCGGGCCGGATACCGCCAGCCCCTTGGCGAACACCTTCGGTTTGGCCTTCGCCAGATCGTTGACTGAGATAACCACGTTAATCACGTAATCCAGCCGTTTGTTGGCAAGGTCGGCGTAGGCTTCAGGATAGGAGGGATACTCCACCACCGGCCCCAGCTTGCCGCCGGTTTTCTCCAGCATCGCTTTCAGTTCCGGCAGCCGCGCCAGCAGCGCGCTGCCCGCCTGGACGCCCACTTTTTTCCCGCTCAGTTCGGCAATGGTGTTCAGGGAGTTATCGCCCGCGCGTTTAACAAAATAGTGCTGCGCTGACGCCCACGGCGGCGTGAAATCAAAAACCTTGAGACGGTCGTCGGTAATCACCGCGCCGGTTAACGCCATATCGTATTGCCCGGTGGAAACCGCCGCCAATAATCCGGTCCACGGCAGAATGCTCTGGTCAACGTTGAATTTCGCGTATTTACGTAATTCATCGAGCATATCTTTGTTAAAGCCATCCGCCTGGCCGTTATTCATAAAGTTAAAAGGCGCGTAATCATCTTCGGTCGCGACTTTCAGGGTGCCGGATTTTTCTATTTCCGGAAGATCTGCGGCTGCTGCGTGATAAGAAAAGGCCATCGCCATGATGGCGCCCAGACAAATTGAACCTAATGATTTGTTCATTAATTCACCCCTAATTAATTCGCCAGACGTGTTCATTCCAGAACATGAAAAGGTTTTGCAAAATATGTGCCGACGGAAGTTCCGAACCGCGACTGATGAATGCGTTTTTACTGTAGGGAGCGTTTTTAATTTCCGGATAGAGCCAGATTCACCGCGCGGATGTGTCAGTCATTCTCAGGGTGGTATGGAATTTGCTCGAGTTTCTGTACTGAGCGTTTGAGTAAGGAGCCTGGCATGATCCGACACCTGTTACACGTTGATTTCGACCCGCGCCGCGGTTTGCAGGAGCAGGTGCGCGAGACGCTGATTAACGCCATTCTGGGCGGTATTTTTTCCGCCGACACGCCGCTTCCCTCCTGCCGCCAGCTGGCCAGCCAGCTGCGGGTATCGCGTAACACCACGGCGCTGGTTTTTGAGGGGCTGGTTAACGAAGGCTATCTGCTGAGCCGTCCGCGCAGCGGTTACTACCTGCACCCGGATTATCAGCATGCCAGCCGCGCCGCCGCGCCGGAAGCTGCACCCCAGGATGAGCGTTCTGCACCACGCTGGGGCACGCGGCTGCAAATCACGCCCAGCCAGCAGGAGTCGATTCTGAAACCGGCCGGCTGGATGAACTACCGCTATCCGTTTATCTACGGTCAGCCGGATACCCGCCAGTTTCCGCTGGCGACCTGGCGTTCGGCGGCAAACTGGCTGCACGGCGGCGTGCGCGACCCGGCGTGGGTGGTGGATCATATCGATCAGGACGTACCGATGCTGATTGAGCAGATCCGCACCCGGGTGCTGCCCAAGCGCGGCATTGTCGCCTCGCCGGACGAGATTCTGATTACCCTCGGTTCGCAAAACGCGCTTTACCTGCTGACGCGCCTGCTGATGTCATCCAGCACGCGCGTTGGCGTGGAGAATCCCTGTTTTCGCGAGGCCATTAACACCTTTCTGCTCGCCGATACCGATATCGTGCCGCATCCGGTGGATGAGCAGGGGATCGTCCTCAATGACGCCCCCTGCGATTACTACTATGTGACGCCCGGCCACCAGGTGCCGACCGGGGTAGCCATGAGCAAAGCGCGGCGCAGCCAGCTGCTGGAGCATGCCGCTCGCCATGACGCGGTGATAATTGAGGACGATTACGACTCTGAAAGTAACTTTATGCTCAACCCGCTGCCGGCGCTGAAGGCCAGCGATCGCTGCGGTAGAGTGATCTACGTGAGCAGCCTGTCAAAAGCGCTATCGCCGGGCCTGCGGCTGGGCTTTATGGTCGCTGACCCGGATCTGATTGATGAAGCCCGGGCGCTGCGCCGTCTGGTGTACCGCCATCCGCCGACCAATATTCAGTATCAGATGGCCCATTTCCTCGCTCAGGGCCACTATGAAACCCACCTGCGGCGCTACCATTACGACTCGGCCCAGCGCTGGGACCGTCTCAACAACGCGCTGCAGCAGCATCTGCCGGAGTGCCAAATCATCCCCGGCAGCGAACACGCCAACGCGTTCTGGCTGGCCACGCCGGAGCAAATCAATACCCAGCAGCTGACCTGGCGCGCCGCCCACGCCGGGGTGCTGATTGAGCCCGGCGCGCGGCATTTCCTCAGCGACGCGCCGCCGGCTAACTTCTTCCGGATGGGGTTTCACGCCATTAATCCTGACGCTATCGAACAAGGCGTGGAGGTGCTGCGCGGCCAGCTGGCGCAGATGGGCTGAGCGCCGGGCCCCGCGTCCTCACGGTCATGATGACAAATAAGGGTGAACGGCGGAAACAATCAGACCGACGGCAAAACACATAAAGACGATGCCACCGGTTTTATTCAACTTAACAAAGGCATTCCCGGACGACATTTTCGTTTTTACGCTGTGTGCGAAAAGGCCGTAGAGTGAATGAATGACAACAACCAGAATACAGAAGGTTATCGACAGCACGCTGAACTGCGGAATAAAGGGCTGCTGGGGATGAATAAACTGGGGGAACAGCGCCATAAAAAACACAATGGGTTTGGGATTAAATAGCGACACCAGCAACCCCTGACGAAACCGGTAGCTGGCGGAAGGTATCACGTCCTCTGAAGACGAGAGAGGTTGATTCAGTACGCGGGGCACCGAGCGATAGAGTTTTATGCCCAGATAGATCAGATAGGCCGCCCCGACCCCCTTGACGATCAACAGCGTCAGCTGAGAAGTGGTAATCAGCACGCCAACGCTGCTGGCGGCAATAATCGAGATGACCCCCATTCCAACCGCCACGCCGATGATCCCCGCCATCGCATTACGCAGATTGTAATTCAGCGTGTTGGTCAGCGTCAGTAATACTCCGGGTCCGGGACTGGCAATGGTCAAACTGGCGATCAGAATATAAATGTAGAGCTGCTGCATTGAAAAAAGATCCTGTACAGAACAGGGCGCCACTCCGCCCCTGAAATGATTAACGACGTAGTATCTTCAGGACGTGCGTGCGCTCAGCGTCAAAAGCACAACCGTACATGATTTTTTGTACACTACAGTAACAATTTTAAATTGTCATTAAATTTAAAATTATCCATATAATTCATTAAAATAAATAATAATCGTTTATTTTAATATCATTACCCTGCTATTTATCCATTAAAAGATTACGGATAAGTAAACCTGTATAACGCAGCTAAAACGCCATCGTTATTATCCCGGCGACGATCGCCGATGGACTAGCGGTATTGTTCAAACTCCACGGCTTCGCGAACCTGGAGCAGCGCCGCACGCAGGCTATCCAAGGGGACTGAACCAAGGGCGATGCGGAGCGCCTGCGGCACGTTCGCGGCAGCGCAAAACGGTTCGGCGGTCGACACGGAAATATGGCGATCCATCAGCATTTTCACCAGCCGATCGGCCCGGCTCTCCTCGCCCAGAGGCAGCCAGAGGAAGTACGAACTCGGATGGCTCACAAAGGGAAGCGCGCCGAGCGTCTCACGCGCGAGCGACTGCCGCAGCCGCGCATCCCGTCGCTTCTGCGCCGCAAAACGCGCAACCGTCCCATCATCAATCCAGGCGCAGATCAGCGAGCTCATCAGCGAAGGGGTATTCCACGTCGTGGCCCGTATGGCGCGTACAATCTCAGACCGATAGCGGGACGGGCAGATAACCGCCCCCACGCGCAGCCCGGTGGCGACGTTTTTCGAAAAACCGGTGATATAAACCGTTCTTTCCGGCGCATAGCTGGCCAGCGGCGGCGGCGGATTGCGGACCAGCCAGGCGTATGCGGTATCTTCAATAATCAGCAGGTCATGCAGGCGCGCGAGGTCCGTCAGCGCCTGCCGCTGGCGAGAAGTGAGCACCCAGCCGAGCGGATTGTGCAGCGTCGGCATGGTATAAACCGCCCGTACCCGCCGCTGCCGGCACAGCTGGTGAAGCGCTTGCAGATCCGGCCCCTCCGCGCGACAGGGGATCGCCACCAGTTCCAGATGATAAAGCGCGGCCAGGGCCTTAAAGCCCGAGTAGGTCAGCGCATCAACCGCCACCACATCGCCGGGGCGCAGAAGGCCCATCACGGTCACCGCCAGCCCGTGCTGGGCGCCGCTGACGATCAGCACGTTTTCCGCGTCGGGCGCAAAGCGGCTACCGGTCAAATGGCGGGCGATAGTTTCGCGCTCGGAGAGCCGCCCGGCATGAGGCTGGTAGCGCAGATGAGATTCAATATCCCCCGCCATCGCCAGCCGCCTGAGCGCCTCGCGCAGCGCATCCCCCTGCGCCGGCAGCGAAGGATAGTTGAAGTTGAGATCGATAACATCGCCCGCCACCGACTGCTGATCGACGCCGTGCCCCGGCGGCAGCGAGATATCCCGCACAAAGGTGCCGCGCCCGGTTTCGCCGCTGACCAGCCCCATTGCTTCCAGTTCACGATAAACGCGGGTGGCCGTGGCCAGCGAGATGCGTTCATCGGCGGCAAGGGTACGATGGGTCGGCAGACGGGTTCCGGCCGGCATCTGTCCGCGATGAATCGCCTGCGCGTATCTGTCGACAATGGTTTTGTATCGGGCTTTCATCGGTGAATGTATCTATGACAATAATTTGATTGTATTAGATTAAGAACACTACCATCGCTTCAGACATTGCTCAAGCGGGCACTGCACAGCCAATATTGCGAGGTTAGCGTGGTAGATTCAGCGGTTCATAACACAGCTCCGGGGCCGTGGTCCGGATGGCTTAATGGTTTGCTGGGCGTCATCATTTTTAGCGGTTCGCTGCCCGCGACGCGTCTGGCGGTGCTGGAGATGGACCCTTTTCTATTGACCTTTCTGCGCGCCTCCATCGCCGGGCTCCTGGCCATCGTGCTGGTGGTCGGCTTTCGCCAACAACGCCCGCGCCTGTCGCAGCTTATGCCGCTGGCGATTGTCTCGTCAGGGGTGGTGATCGGTTTTCCGCTGCTCACGGCGCTGGCGCTGCGACACGTCACTTCAGCGCATTCGATAGTTTTTCTTGGGCTTTTGCCGCTGACGACGGCCATTTTTGGCGTGCTGCGCGGCGGCGAACGTCCGCGTCGCGCTTTCTGGATCTTTTCGGTTATTGGCAGCCTGCTGGTGGTGGGATTCGCCCTGACGCAAAACGCGGCGGCGTCGCTCAGCGGCGATCTGCTGATGCTGGCGGCGGTGATCGTCTGCGGCCTGGGCTATGCGGAGGGCGCGAAGCTGACCCGGGAGCTCGGCGGCTGGCAGGTGATTAGCTGGGCGCTGATTATGGCGCTGCCTTTTATGCTGGTGGCCTCGTGGATGACCCGGCCAGCGTCATGGGGCGCCCTGACGGTATCGACCTGGGCTGCGCTCGGCTACGTGTCGGTTTTCAGTATGCTTATCGGTTTTATCTTTTGGTACAAAGGGCTGGCCGCTGGCGGTATCGCCGCCGTCGGCCAGCTCCAGCTATTACAGCCATTCTTCGGGCTTGGCCTGGCGGCGGCGCTGTTGCACGAAACCGTCAGCCCCGTGATGCTGGCGGTGACGCTGGGCGTGATTCTGTGCGTTGTCGGTTCGCGTAAATTTGGTCGCTGAAGCCGTTCCCGAAGGCGGGTTGCTAATATTGCCCTGGTAGCCCGGACAGGCGCGCAGCGCCGCCTCCGGGACGGTGTTGAGGGGTTCCGTTCACTATTATCCCGCAGAAAATGTCTCACCGTGGAACGTGAACGGGTGAAGGGGGAGAAAACCGTCTCCCCCTTTACAATCCCCGCGGTCCCGCAAAGAAATCGGAGCTACGCACTGCGCTCATCTCCCGGTTCGCCGATTTCAGCGGGGGCCAGGGCATCGCTGCATATCACGTTGTTTCAGAGACATATCCGCTGCTGCATGAAAATCTCCCGGAGGCGGCGCGTCGCGCCTGTCCGGGCTACCCGATCTGCCTCCCTCAGGCGCCGAGCCGGAAATCCCGGGTCGCGGCGTAAACGCCTTACCCGGGCTACTCCTTCGCAGACGGCTGGAAACCGTAGCCCCGGTAAGCGCAGCGCCACCGGGGAGAACGGCCGTTTACACTACCCGCGCGTACTGCAGCATCACCTGCAGCAGCACGTTCGCGCCGGCCTCAACGTGCTCCGGCGACGCATACTCGATTTCGTTGTGGCTGATCCCATCCTTGCAGGGGATAAAAATCATCCCGGTTGGCGCCAGGTAGCTCATATACACCGCGTCGTGTCCGGCGCCGGAGACAATCTCCCGCGCGGGATAGCCCAGACGCTGCGCGGCGTCGGCAATCGCCGCCTGGCAATCCGGGTGGAACGGCGCGGCCGGATAGTGGCTCACCTCTTTCAGCGCTATTTTCAGGCCGCTCTCCCGTTCAACGTCGGCGATAAACGCCCGCAGCTGACGGTCCATCTCATCCACCAGCGCATCGCTGAGATTGCGCATATCAATCGAAAAGGTTACCTCGCCCGGCACCACGTTGCGGCTGTTCGGATAGACCTGCACCATTCCTACCGTACCGCGCCCCTCGTCGCTGCGCCCGGCGATCGCCACCACCTCCTGCATAATACGCGTCGCCACCTGCAGCGCATCCTGGCGCAGGCGCATCGGCGTCGGTCCGGCGTGGGACTCCTGGCCGGTCACCACGCAGTCATACCAGCGGATCCCCAGCACGCCCTGCACGATACCGATCATTTTCTCTTCATCCTCCAGAATCGGCCCTTGTTCAATATGCGCTTCGAAGTAGGCGCCAATCGGATGATCGCCCGGCGTCTGGCTGCCGATATAGCCGATGCGCGCCAGCTCCTCGCCCACGGTTTTACCGTCCGCATCCTGAGCGGCATAAATGGTTTCCAACGGGAAAACCCCGGCAAACACCCCGGAGCCCATCATCACCGGCACAAAGCGCGATCCCTCTTCGTTAGTCCAGAACACCACTTCAATCGGCGCTTCGGTTTCGATATCCCGATCGTTCAGGGTGCGCACCACCTCCAGCGCCGCCAGCACGCCGTAGTTGCCATCAAATTTACCGCCGGTCGGCTGGGTATCAATATGGCTGCCGGAGACAATCGGCGGCAGCGCCGGATTACGCCCTTCGCGGCGCATAAAGACGTTGCCGATTTTGTCGACGGTGACGCGCATCCCGGCCGCCTGCGCCCAGCTAATCACCAAATCCCGCCCCTGGCGATCGAGATCGGTGAGCGTCAGACGACAGCAGCCGCCCTTCGGCGTGGCGCCGATTTCCGCCAGCGTCATCAGCGAATTCCACAGGCGTTCGCCGTTAATCCGGCAGTCGGTGGTGTCGGTCATCGGGGTAAAAAGGACATCACTGCTCATTTCGGTCTCCTTGCATAAACGCGGCGGCCAGCTCAACCAGCAGACGATCGCTGCCGCGCGGCCCTAAAAATGAGATCCCCAGCGGCAGACCGCCCGTCTGGGCGACCGGCAGCGTCACCTGCGGACGTTGGGTCATCACGGAAATTAACAGCAGGTCATGGGACAGGCGGCGGACCACCTCTATCTCCTCGGCCTGCGCCGTCAGCAGCGGCGCGCCGTCGGGAACGGTCGGCATCACCAGTACCGCATCGCCCAGCTGCGCGTCCCACCAGGCGGCAAAACGCACGCGCTGCTGGCAGGCGGCGTCAAACTGCGCGCGGGTAACCGCTTTGCCCCAGAAAAAGCGCTCCCGGACGTCCGGCCCTAGCTGCAGGCCGTAGCGCTCAATGGTTTCGCCCTGCGCCTGCCACGCTTCGTAGCCCTGAATCTGGCGAAAGGCGAGATAGATATCGTCCACGTCCGGCAGCGGCGCGGCAAGCGGGGTTACCGCGCCGAAAAAGCGCGCCAGCCGTTGGCGAACCGGCTGCAGCGCCTGCTGGCTGCGCAGCGGCAGGCGGGAAAACAGCCCATCATGACAGGCCAGCCGAACGCCGCTCAGATCCGCGCGTTCATCGGCAAACAGGCAGGCGGCGACGGCGGAAAAGACCTCCGGCGAGCGGGCAAAGAAACCGCAGGTATCCATGGTGGCGCACAGCGGCTGGCAGCCGTCGAGGGAGAGACGGCCGTGGGTCGGACGCAGGCCGAACAGTCCGCAGTAGCTCGCCGGCGTCCGAACCGAGCCGCCGGTATCGGTACCGAGGGCAAAATCGCACACTTCGTTCGATACCGCTGACGCCGAACCGGACGAAGAGCCGCCGGGAATATGGTTCGGCGCGGCGCCGTTGCGCGGGGTGCCGTAATGGACGTTGTGCCCGCTCATCGAATACGCCAGCTCGCTGGTATGGGTTTTACCGATAAAGCGCGCGCCGTTATTTAACAACGTTTGCACCACCGGCGCGGTGCGGTTTTTAATCCCGGACAGCGCCAGCAGATGCGGATTGCCGCCGCCGGTCGGATAGCCCGCCACGTCGAACAGATCTTTGACCGCAAAGGTTAACCCGCTCAGCGGCCCGCTGAGCGCATGCGCCACCGGATGCGGCGGATAGGGCATAAAGGCGCGAAGGTCATCCTGCATCGTGTTTTCTCCTGGCTTCAGGCGTAAAGCGCCTGGTTTTCAACGGACGGGCTCAGCTCGCGCCAGCGATGGCAGCTCACCACGTGACGCGGCCCGGCCTGGTCGGTGGCCGGCTGGCTTTGCGTACAGGCGGGACGCGCGTGCGGACAGCGTTCGGCAAACGCGCAGCCCGGCGGCAGGCGCGAGAGATCCGGCGGCGAGCCGGGAATGCAGCGCAGCGCATCGCCCTTTTTCAACCCCTCTTTCGGACGGCTGCCCAGCAGCACCTGGGTATAAGGATGGCGCGGGCGATACAGAATCTCCTCAATCGACGCCTCTTCGACGATGCGCCCGGCGTACATCACCGCCACCCGGTCGGCGATCTCCACCGCCGCGCCAATATCGTGGGTCACAAATATAATCGACAGATCGCGCTGCTTTTGCTGCTCACGCAGCAGGATCAGGATCTGGATTTGCACCGTGGCGTCGAGGGCGGTGGTCGGCTCATCCGCCAACAGCAGCTGCGGGTTGCAGGAGAGCGCGAGGGCGATCATCGCCCGCTGGCGCATTCCGCCGGACATCTCGTGCGGGTAAGCATCCAGCCGCCGCTCGGGGCTCGGAATACGCACCTGGCGCAGCGCCTCCAGCGCCCGCTCCCGCGCCGCCTGCCGCGACAGGCCTTCATGACGACGCAGCCCTTCGACAATCTGCTGGCCCACGGTATAGACCGGGTCGAAGGCCAGCAGCGGCTCCTGGAAAATCATCGCGCAGCGCGCGCCGCGGTAGCGCCGCAGCTGCCCGGCGTTCATGGTCAGCACCTCTTCCTCACCGACCTTCAGGGTGCCGGAAAGCACGCTGCTTTTCGGCGGATGCAGCCGCATCAGGGCGCGCAGGGTCACGCTTTTCCCGGAGCCAGATTCGCCGATCAGCGCCATGACCTCGCCCTTTTGCACATCAAAGGAGACGCCGTTGACCGCGTTGACCGTCTGACCGTCGCGGCGGAACTCAACCCGCAGATCGCGGATATGGACGTAGGCTTCATGCGACATGGCTGACCTCCTGAATGGCGATATTTTGATGCCAGGGCGACGCGGGCTGCGCCATCAGACAAGCGCTCTGGTGCCCCTCGCCGACGCTTTGCAACGTCGGTTTCACCTCGGCGCACACCGCTCTGGCGTGCGGACAGCGGGTATGAAAGCGGCAGCCGGAAGGCGGCGAAATCGGGCTGGGCGGATCGCCGTTCAGCGCAGAGGTTAAGGTGCGATTATGCGGGTCCATCGACGGCATCGAGCTTAACAGCGCCCGGGTATAGGGGTGGGCCGAGGCGGTAAACAGCTGCTCCGCCGGGCCAATCTCCACCACCTCGCCGAGATACATCACCAGAATGCGGTCCGACAGCCAGCGCACCACGTGCAGATCGTGGCTGATAAACACATAGGTCAGCGCCAGCGTCCGCTTCAACTCCTGCAGCAGCTGCAGTACCTGGGCTTCCACCGATTTATCCAGCGCCGAGACAGCCTCGTCGAGGATCACCAGCCGGGGCTTCATCGCCAGCGCGCGGGCGATATTCACGCGCTGGCGCTGGCCGCCGGAGAGCGCGTGCGGATAACGGTGGGCGAAACGTTCCGGTTCAAGGCCGACGTGCGCCAGCAGATAGCGGGCGTATTCGCTGGCCTCTTTGGCGCTGACGCCGTGTACCCGCTGGCCGAACGCGATGCTCTCTTCCATGGTCATACGCGGGTTGAGCGACGCGTAGCTATCCTGGAAGACCATCTGCACCTGGCGGCGATACGCTTTCATCGGCAGGCGCGATGAGCCCACCTCCAGGCCATCGAAGATCAGCTCCCCGCTATCCTGTTTGAGCAGCTGCATCAGCAGCCGCGCGGTGGTGGATTTACCGCAGCCCGACTCCCCCACCACGCCGAGGGTTTCGCCTTTAATCACCGCGAAGCTGACGTCGTCCACCGCCTGCACCACTTCACGCGCTTTGCCGCCGCCGGCGGGAAAATGCTTCAGCAGGTTGTTGACCTTCAGCAGCGGCTGCGCCGGTCCGCCGAGATCGATATTGATAAAGGGTTGCATCGCTTACTCCTTAATCGCCATTGCCGCACGCAGGCGGTCCGCGAGGATATTGAACGAAATGGAGGTGATAAAAATCATCAGGCCGGGCAGCGCCGCTACCCACGGCTGGGTATAAATCGCCGTACGCAGGGTGTTCAGCATCAGTCCCCATTCCGGCTCCGGCGGGCGAACCCCGAGGCCGAGAAAAGAGAGCCCGGAGGCGAGGATCATGCACACCGAAATGAGTCCGGTGGAGAAGACGAAAATCGGCCCCAGCACGTTGCCCAGCACCTGCACGCGAATAATGGTGAACGCGCTGGCCCCGGTGGCCCGGGCGGCGTCGATGTAGTCCATATGCCGGACCTGCGCGGTGACGCTTTCGGCGATACGCGCCACCTGCGGCACGAACACCAGGGTCAGCGAGAGCAGCGCGTTACCGATGCCCGCCCCCAGCGCGCCGGAGAGCGCGATCGCCAGCAGCACCGAGGGAAAGGCGTAAAACACGTCCACGGTGCGCATAATCAGGGTATTGGTTTTACCGCCCGCATAGCCGGCGATAATGCCGATCGCCCCGCCGATAAAAAAAGCGAACACTACCGGGACAATCCCCATAAATAGCGACAGCCGGGTGCCGAGAATCAGCCTTGATAGCATGTCGCGCCCGAGCTCATCGGAGCCCAGCGGGAAGCCGTCGGTACCGATCGGCTTGAGGCGTAAAAACATCGACGTTTGGTACGGGTCTTTGACGATAAGCCAGGGGCCGAACAGCGCCAGCGTCAACAGCACGAGGATGATCGCGCCAACGAATACGCCGCCGGGGTCGCGCAGCAGGCGGCGAAACACGCCGCGCCAGTAGCCTTGTCTGGCGACCGTCGTGGCGGAGACGGCAATGCCTTTGGTCGTCACGGTATCCACCATCGTTAGCTCCTCTTAATTCGCGGGTCGAGACTGGTTTGCAGAATATCCACCAGCAGATTGAGCAGCACAAAGAACAGCGCCAGTACCCAGATGGTGCCCTGCAATAGCGGCAGGTCGCGCTGGAAAATGGCGGTGTTCAGCAGCAGGCCGGTGCCGGGCCAGGAAAAAACGGTTTCCACCAGAATCGAGCCGCCCATCAGATAGCCGACCTGCAGCCCCATCACCGCCAGCGCGGTCGGCGCGGCGTTTTTCACCACGTGCAGAAAGATCCGCGATTCGTTGAGCCCCCGGGCGCGCAGGCCGACGATAAACTCCTGGCTGAGAATATCCGCCACCTGAGAGCGAACGGTGCGGGCGATGATGCCGGTCGGGATCACCGACAGGGTGAAGGCCGGCAGCAGCATAAACTGCAGGTGTTCCCAGTCCCACTGCCAGCCCACTTCGCCGATTGGCCCGCCGCCGGTCGCCGGCAGCAGCGCGAATTTGACGCTAAAAACGATCACCAGCAGCATCCCCAGCCAGTAGTGCGGCACGCTGACGCCGAACACCGACAGCACCGAGGCCAGACGGTCAATAATGCTGTTACGAAAGTAACCGGCGACAAAACCAAACAGGCTGCCCAGCACAAAGCCGATCGCCGTCGCCAGCAGCGCCAGACGCAGAGAGTAAGTGACCGCCGTCATCACCTCATCGATGACCGGACGCCCGGTGGCGACCGACATCCCCAGATCGCCGTGCAGCGCCCGCCATAGCCAGTGCACAAACTGCAGCGGCAGCGGTTTATCAAAGCCGTAGGCCTGCATTAAGGTCTGACGCAGCGATTCCGAGGCGTCCGGCGGCATCACCGATACCAGCGGATCGCCCGGCGCTATCTGCACCAGCATAAAACAGATCACCGCCACCCCGAGCATGGTGGGGACGGCCAGCAGGATGCGATATAGCAGGGTATTGATCATCTCTTGCTCCCGTGTCGATTACTCTTTTTTGCTCACCAGACTGAGATCGATAAACCAGCTTTGCGGCTGCACCACTCCGGTGACGGCTGGCGATATCGCCCGTGGTCCGACATCGTGGGCAACGAACAGGAACGGCACCTGATCGACCAGCGCGGCGTGCAGTTCGCCGGCGGCTTTATCCATTTCGGCCGGGGTAAACGCGTGCTTCACCGCCGCCGCCAGCTTTTCGGTTTCCGGGGTCGAGAAGTAGCCCCAGTTGGTCGCCACCGGCGGGAAGGCCTTCGCGGTGGAGAAGCGGATCATGCCGAAATAGGGATCGTTAACCGCGGCGCTAACGTTGATCGCGTCGATCCCTTTCGCGGAGGGATCTTTCGCCCCGAGGCGCCAGTTAGTGAACAGGGTGTTCCATTCGTTGACTTTAATATCGACGTTAAAGAAGCAGCTTTTCAGGCTCTGCTGGATGTACTCGTTCATCGGCAGCGGCTGCATCTGCCCGGAGCCGGAGGCCGAGGTGGCGACCGTGACGTGCAGCGGTTTCCCGGCGCTATACCCGGCTTCGGTCATCAGCTTGCGGGCGGTATCCGGGTCATATTTGATCTGGAAGGTAGGTTTACCGCGCCACGGACTGCCGGCCTCGTAGACGCCGGTCGCTTCGGTCATATAGCCGCCGAGATAGCTTTTAAGCTCCGCGCGGTTCAGGCACAGGTTGGCGGCTTTGCGCACGCGAATATCTTTCCACGGCGAGCCCTCTTCGAAGGAGAATTGCCACGGCCACAGGTGCGGCTGGGTGTTGGCGTAGATTTTAAAGCCCTGGGCTTTAATCTGATCGACCGCATCCGGGGCCGGGGCTTCGATCCAGTCCACCTGCTTCGAGAGCAGCGCCGCGGTGCGGGCGTTGGCTTCCGGCAGCGGGATCAGCACCACTTTATCCACCCGCGGAATGCGATCTTTGTTCCAGTAGTCGGGGTTTTTATCGAGGATCAGCTGCTGGCGGGGAACCAGTTTTTCCATTTTGAACGGACCGCTGCCCACCGCGTGGGCGGCGAATTCGGTCCACGCCTGCTTACTGCGCGCGGCGGTATCGCCGGTGCCCGACGGCACCGCGTCGTACAGCTTCTGCCACGCGGTCGGCGACACGATAAACAGGTTAGTGAGGTTATATGGCAGCAGCGCGTCCGGTTCGGAGGTGGTCAGCGCCACGGTGTGGTCGTCAATCTTTTCCGCGCCGGTGAGAGTCGGCATGCGCGACAGCGTGTTGCCGATCTGGCCGGGCGCATACTGCGGCGCGGCTTTATTCAGCACCTTATCCACGTTCCAGACGATGGCGTCGGCGTTGACCGCAGAACCATCGTGAAATTTAACTCCCGGGCGCAGGGTGAAAATCCAGCGGCTTTGATTTTGCGGGTCAACGTGCCACTCGGTCGCCAGCCCCGGCACCAGGCCGCTGGGTTTCTCTCCCTGCGACAGATCCCATTCAACCAGGGCGTCGTAAAGCGGAATGCCGGTAAAGCGGTTGCCCTCAAAACCCTGATCGGGCTGTCCGAAGGTCAACGGGATATCGGCGGCGGTCATGGCGATCCGCAGGGTTGAGGCCTGAGTCGGCACAGAGGCAAACAGCGCCAATGCCCCGCTAACAGCAACGGCGAGATGGCGTTTACGCGAAAGTAATTTTGTCTTCAGCATCACATTGTCCCTGTTAAATAAAAGTCGCTATTTAACAGGCAAGATACATACCAGTTCTGAACGCGCGGAAAATAAGTGTGAAATGGCTTATAAAATAAGAATGACTTATAACATCCCTATGATTTTACTTGAAAAATAAAATCACCTTATCTTTTTGCACCGCCAGCGGGAATTCTGTTGCAGGATTGCACCAGCCTAACTTTTTACGCAAAGGAATCATCACGTGACGTCACTTTTTATAAAATAAATTCATAATCTTCGGCAAATCATCAGTTTGAGGCGTTGTCTTCTATACTTCTTGATAAAGAGAAAGAGGGAGTCGCCATGCCGTTACCTGATTTTCACCGCTCCGAGCCGTTTACCCTCGGCATCGAGCTGGAGCTCCAGGTCGTCAACCCGCCGGGCTTTGATTTAAGCCAGGACTCTTCCGCGCTGATTGACGAGATCCAGGGTACGCTGAAAGCGGGCGAGGCCAAGCATGACATTACCGAAAGCATGCTGGAGATCGCCACCGGCGTCTGCCGCGACATCCACCAGGCGACGGCGCAGCTGAGCGCGGTTCAGCAGGCGGTGCTTCGTGCCGCCGCCCGCCATCACGTACAAATCTGCGGCGGCGGAACGCATCCGTTTCAAAGCTGGCAGCGCCAGCAGATCAGCGATAGCCCGCGCTACCGGAAAACCGTCGAGCACTTTGGTTATCTGGCGAAGCAGGCGACGATCTTCGGCCAGCACGTGCACGTGGGGTGTCAAAACGGCGATGATGCCATTTATCTTCTGCACGGCCTGTCGCGCTTCGTGCCGCATTTTATCGCGCTGAACGCGGCATCGCCCTGGCTCGACGGGACCGATAGCGGCTTTGCCTGCTCGCGGCTTAACCTTTTCGCCGCCTATCCCGATAACGGTCCGATGCCGTGGGTCAATAACTGGCAGGCTTTCATCGGCCTGTTTCGGCGCCTTAGCTATACCAGCATGATCGACAGCATGAAGGATCTGCACTGGGATATTCGCCCCAGCCCGCGCTTTGGCACCGTCGAAGTCCGGGTCATGGATACCCCGCTGACGGTTAGCCAGGCGGTGAATATCGCCGGGTTTATCCAGATCATCGCCTGCTGGCTGCTGACGGAGCGGCCGTTTAAGCATCAGCCCGAGGATTATCTGCTCTACCCCTTCAACCGCTATCAGGCCTGCCGCTATGGGCTCGACGGGATCAATACCGATGTGAACAGCGGCGAACAGCGAACATTGCGCGAAGAGATTTTACAGCTGGCGGATAAGCTGGCGCCCAGCGCCCATAAGCTCAATGCCGACAGCGCGCTGGAGGCGATGGTGCGCCAGGCGAAGCAGCATCGCAGCGAGCCGCAGCAGATGCGCGAGTTTGTCGCCAACGGCGGTTCATTGATCGGACTGGTGCAAAAGCATTGCGAGATCTGGACGGCGTAGCGGCGATAAAAGGCTATACTGCACGCTCTCGTTGGTTGTCTGGAACCCTGCCGTGCGCTTGCCATCACTTCTGCCGCTGTTGCTGTTATCTCTGCCCGCCTTCGCCAGCGGGACATGCTCGCTGACCGACCCGTCCCTGACGCTGCAAAGCTATACCGTCGATCCGCAGCGCGAACGCATCGTGATGTACTGGCAGAATGAGGACGGTAAAGCCTGGGGATCGCTGCGCTCGCTGCTGGGGGATATCAACCGCGACGGGCAGGTGCAGATGGCGATGAACGGCGGAATTTATGATAAAGCCTACGCGCCGCTGGGGCTGTATATCGAGAAAGGTCGGCAGTTGACCCCGCTTAACCGCGCCTCCGGCGGCGGCAACTTTTTTATTCGTCCCGGCGGGGTGTTTTATCTGCGCGGGCAAAACGCGGGGATTGTCAGCATCAATAAATTCAGGGCGTCGCCGGCCATCCGCTACGCCGTGCAGTCGGGCCCAATGCTGATTGAAAACGGCAAGATCAACTGGCGACTGAAGCCATCCGCCAGCTCGCGCAAGCTGCGTAACGGCGTGGGCATCACCGGCGATGGCAAGGTGGTGTTTATGCTCAGCGCGCGTGAAACCAATTTCTACGATTTCGCCTGCTACGCGCAGGCGAAGCTCAACGTGCGCCAGATGCTCTATCTCGACGGCACCATTTCGAAGATGTACCAGAAAGGCGATAGCGTGCCGTGGCAGTATCATCCGTTCGTCACCATGATTGCGGTGGAGAGTAGATAGTCGGCAAAACATCGTCTGCGGGGGTGTTTCGCAACCCGGCAATATTCTGCACCGATTTCCCCGGTGGCGCTGCGCTTACCGGGGCTACGGGTTTCCAGCCGTCTGCGGAGGAGTAGCCCGGGTAAGGCGTTTACGCCGCGACCCGGGATTTCCGGGCACCGTGCCCGAGGCATCTACATCCGGCGATGCCCCCACTCGCGCAGGCGCTGGAACAGCACGTACAGCGACGGAATAAACAAAATGCCGATGACCGTCGCCACCAGCATGCCGCTGAACACCGTGGTGCCGATAATCCGCCGACTCTGCGCCCCGGCGCCGGTGGCGAGCATCATCGGCACAATCCCGATGATAAAAGAAACCGCCGTCATCATCACCGCGCGGAAGCGGCGGGTGGCCCCTTCGCGGGCGGCGTCGACGATCGACATTCCCTCTTCGCGCTTCGCCCTGGCAAACTCGACGATCAAAATCGCGTTTTTCGCCGCCAGCGCGATCAATAGCACCAGCCCTATCTGCACGTACACATCGTTGGCGTACCCGGCCCACCAGAGCCACAGCAGCGACCCGCCGATGGCGAACAGCACCGACAGCATTACGCTCGCCGGCAGCGTCCAGCTCTCATACTGGGCGACGAGGAACAGCCACGCCATCGCTACCGCCGCCAGCACAATCCACACCGCCTGGTTACCGGTCTGCTGCTCCTGCCAGGAGATGCCGCTCCAGGCGTAATCATAACCGTGGGGCAGGTTCGCTTGTAAAATCTGCTCCATCACCGCCATTGCCGTCCGGCTGCTGACGCCTTCGGCCGCCGACCCGCTCACCGATACCGACGGAAACTGGTTATACTGCTGAATAAACGGCGCGCCCACCGTCGGCGTAATCGTCACCAGATTACTCAGGCGAACCCGCTCGCCGCTGTCGCTGCGCACGTACAGCTCGCTTATCTGCTCTGCCCGCTCGCGCCACTGCATCTCGTTTTGCATTACCACGTGGTAGACACGATTGTTAATGCTGAAATCGCCGGCGCGAGTGCCGCCAAACGCGGTTTGCAGGCTGCTGAAAATCCTCGCCACCGGTACGTTCAGCCGGGCCGCCTGGTCGCGGTCAACGGTGAGCGTCAGCTGCGGCACGTTACTGCTCCAGGTGGTAAATACCCGGCTCAGCTGCGGATACTGGTTGGCCGTCCGCAGCACCTGCTGCGTCACCTGCTCCAGCTCCGCCGGCGATTGTCCGGCCTGGGCCAAGATGCGTAAATTAAATCCGGAGGCGTTGCCCAGCCCCGGCAGCGTCGGCGGCGCAAAAGTCATGATCGTCGCCTCCGGTAGCCCCATCAGCTGGCCCTGCACTTTTTCCATCACCGCCTCCAGCGGCGGCCGCTGGTGCCAGTCCTTCAGCATCACCGAGATAAACCCGCCGTTTGAAGCGCTGGTACCGTTGAGAATATTAAAACCGGAGACCTGAATCACATCCTCAACCGCCGGATTCAGTTTCAGCAGCTCGCGCGCCTGGGCCATCACCGCTTCGGTACGCTCCAGCGAGGCGGCTTCGGGCAGCTGTACGCTGGCAAAGAAATAACCCTGATCTTCCTGCGGCAGAAATCCCTTCGGCATGGTGGTGAAGCTAAACACCACCACCCCGGCCGCCGCCGTCGTCGCCGCCAGCGCCAGCCAGGGGCGACGATTCATCCTCCCGACCAGACGCCCGTAGCCATCGCGCACCGTATCCAGACCGCGGTTAAAACCGCGCCAGATGGCGGCTGGCTGCTGCGGCCGCGGACGCAGCAGCAGCGCGCACAGCGCAGGCGTCAGGGTCAGCGCCACCACGCTCGACAAAGTCACCGCCGTCGATAGGGTCACCGCGAACTGGCGATAGAGCTCGCCGACGATCCCCGGCAGCATCGCCACCGGCACAAACACCGCCAGCAGCACCAGGGTGGTGGCGATCACCGGCCCGGCGATTTGCCGCAGCGCCTCGGCGGTTGCCGCGCCGCGCGCCAGCCCCTCCGCCATTTTGCTTTCCACGCTCTCCACCACCACGATGGCGTCATCCACCACCATCGTCAGGGCGAGAATGATTGCGAACAGGCTCAGGGTATTGGCGCTGTAGCCCAGCGCATAGAGCACGGCGAAGGTACCGATAAGCGAAACCGGGATCGCCAGCGCGACTATCAGCGTCGCCCGCCAGCTCTGCAGAAACAGCGAGACCACCACCACCACCGCCAGCAGGGTCAGCGCCAGCGACACGCCGATCTCTTTGATCGTCGCCGCGACAAAGCGGGTGGTATCAAACTTCACTTCCCAGGTGAGATCCGCCGGGAAACGCGCATGCAGCCGGGTCAGCTCGGCGCGCACCGCGCTGGCGACCTGTAGGGCGTTAGCGGTGGGCGTCGGATAGATGCCGAGATAAGCGGAGTCTTTGCCGTTGAGCTGCGCGCCGGAGCTGTAGCTGCGCGCGCCCAGCTCGATGGTCGCCACGTCGGACAGGCGCACCAGTTGGCCGCGGTCGCCGCTGCGAACCACAATCTGCCCGAAGCCGGCGGCGTCGCTCAGTCGCCCGATACCGTTGATGGTCAGCGTCTGCTGTTGGCCGTTAAATACCGGCGGCGTCCCTACCTGCCCCGCCGCGCCCTGCACGTTCTGCTCGCGCAGCGCCCTGGCAACATCATCGGTAGTGATATTCAGCGCGTTCATGCGGTCGGGCCGCAGCCAGATGCGCATGCTGTAGTCGCGCGCGCCGAACATCTGCACTTCCCCGACGCCCGGCAGACGCGCCAGCGCCTCGCGCACCTGGGTGCTGGCGTAGTTGCTGACAAACAGCGGCGACAGCGTGCCGAGCGGCGAGTAAAGACTGACGCCCATCAGCAGGTTCGTCGCCCGCTTGCGCACCTGAACGCCGTTTTGCTGCACGTCGGCAGGCAGCTGCGCCACCGCCTGCGACACGCGGTTCTGCACGTCGATCGCGGCTAAATCGGCATCGGTCCCGGCGGCAAAGGTCAGGCTCAGGCTGTAGGTTCCCTCATCGGAGCTGGTGGACTCCATGTACAGCATATGATCGACGCCGTTGAGCTGGGTCTCCAGCGGCGCGGCAATGGCTTCCGCCACGTCCGCCGCGCTGGCGCCCGGCCAGCTGGCGCTGACGTTGACGACCGGCGGCGTAATTTGCGGATACTGCTCAACCGGGATCAGCTTCAGCGAGACCGCGCCGACGAAGGTCATCAGCAGCGCAATCACCATCGCAAAGCGCGGACGACGGATAAAAAACGTAAGCATCCTCTCTCCCTCTTTAGTTGAGCAGTTGAACGGCTGCACCGTCACGCAGGCGCTGGGCGCCCTCCGTCACCACGCGCTCGCCCGGGTGGAGGCCTTCCGCCACCGCGAACTGCTGCCCCTGCTGCCCCGCGGGGGTCAAGCGGCGCATCGTCACGGTGTTGTCCGCCGTCAGCACCCAGCTGTAAAAGCCCTGCGCGTCCTGCTGCATCGCCGCCGCCGGGATCATCGGGCTCTCCTGAAGCTGCCGCGGGCGGAAGAAAATGGTGACGTTGCCGCCGGGCAGCAGACGGTGCTGCGGATTAGCGAATTCAGCGCGCAGCGCCACGCTGGCGGTGCGGCTATCAATACGGTTATCGACGGAGGTCAGAACGCCGTCTTCACGCCGTCCATCGACATCCACCTGCGCGAGCCACGCTTCCTTCAGTGCGGCAATATCCGTGTGCTGCCCCGCTTTGGCGAAAAAGGCGGTTTCATCCAGCGAGAACGCCACCCGAATCGGATCGAGCTGAACCACATCGACCAGCACGCCGCTGGCGGGGTTCACCAGGCTGCCAACGTGAAACGGGCTATGGCCGACGCGTCCGCTGACCGGCGAGGTAATGCGGGTGTAGCCGAGCGTAATCTGCTGGGCGGCAATGCGCGCCCGGGCCTGCTCCACGGCGGCAGCGGCGACATCGCGCTGCATCTGCGCGGTATCAAGGTCGTTGCGGCCGATCGCGTGGTTATTGATCAGCTGCTGGTAGCGGCTCAGCAGCTGCTGGGCCTGGCGTAGCGACGCCTGCGCGCTCTTCAGTTCGGCCTGGGCCAGCGCCAGCGCGGCTTTCGGCTGGGCGTCATCCAGCGTAAACAGCAGATCGCCCTGGTTGACGTACTGCCCATCCTGGAAGTGGCGCTGCACAATCTTCCCTTCGGTGCGGGCGCGAATATCGACGGAGTGAATGGCCTCGACGCGGCCGGAGATTTGCCGTTCGCCGGCGTGCGGCGCTTGTTCCACGGTGACGACGCGGACCGGAACGGCCGGCGCGGCGGCGGCGGCGAGCGCGTAGCCTGCCAGGCCGCAGGCCAGCAGGGCGGAGCGGATGATCTTGTTCATGGGGAATTCCTTACGACGATGCGGCGTCCCTCCCCCGCAGGAGAAGGGACGCCGGGCGGGTCAGACACGCTACGCGGTTTTACGGAAACGACGGGTCAGGCGTTTCTCAACTTCGACCACCAGGAACATCGCGATACCGATGACCAGCGTGATGAACCAGTAGCGCGGCGGCAGCCCTTCGGTGCCAAACATCGTCTGCATCACCGGTACGTAGATGATGACCAGCTGCATCAGCAGCAGTACGCCGCTCACCAGCCAGATGCCTTTGTTACGCAGCAGCCCCATGTTGAGCGAGAAGGTATCGCTGCTGCGGCAGTTAATCATGTACACCCACTGTGCGGTAACCAGCATCTGCAGCAGGACGGTGCGGATAAACTCCGGGCTGTGGCCGCGCGGCGCCAGCCAGGCTTCCAGAATAAAGGCAGCCACGGCAATCATCGTGCCGACGAAGGCGACGCGCCAGACGGCGAAGGCGTCCATAACGTGCTGGCCGGTTTTACGCGGCGGACGGTTCATGGCGTTGCGCTCGGCGGCTTCAAACGCGAGGCCGAAGGAGAGCGTCGCGGAGGTGGCCATGTTCATCCACAAAATCAGCACCGGCGTCAGCGGAATGATGTTCCCCGCCAGCAGGGCGATGATAATCAGCAGCCCCTGCGCCAGGTTGGTCGGCATGATGAACAGAATGGTCTTCTTCAGGTTGTCGTAGACCCGACGCCCCTCTTTGACCGAACTGGCGATGGTGGCAAAGTTGTCGTCGGTCAGGACCATGTCGGCGGCCTCTTTGGTCACCTCGGTGCCTTTGATCCCCATGGCGATCCCGACGTCGGCCTGGCGCAGCGCCGGGGCGTCGTTGACGCCGTCGCCGGTCATGCCAACCACTTCACCGTTACCCTGCAGCGCTTTCACCAGGCGCAGCTTGTGCTCCGGGCTGGTACGGGCAAAGATATCGTACTCAACGGCGGCTTTCGCCAGCTCGGCGTCGTTCATGTGCTCCAGCTGGTAGCCGGTCATCGCCTGGCTGCTGTTGGTGATCCCCAGCATCTGGCCAATGCTCATCGCCGTCTGCGGGTGGTCGCCGGTAATCATCTTCACGCGGATCCCCGCGTTCTGGCAGGCGTGGATAGCGTCAATCGCTTCCGGACGCGGCGGGTCCATCATTCCGGCAATGCCGAGGAACACCAGACCTTCGCGCAGATCGTCGTGGGTCAGCGTGGTGCTGCCGACGTTGGCCGGTTTGTAGGCGGCGGCGACCATACGCAGGCCCTGGCGGGCAAAGCGCGCCATCTCCTCTTCCCAGTACTGAGGCTCAAACGGCACCGCCCCCTGCTTGCTCAACTGCTGGCGGCACAGGGCAAAAATCACGTCCGGCGCGCCGGTAATCAGCACCTGCTCGACGTCGCCCATTTTCTGGTGGGTCGCCATGTATTTATACTGCGAGTCGAACGGTATCTTCGCGACCAGCCGCGCGTCGACGGGCGCAAGCCGCGCTTTCGCCGCCAGCACCTTCAGCGCCCCTTCCGTTGGCCCGCCGGTAATGCCCCACAGGCCGCGCTCGTCCTGAATCATCTGGCTGTCGTTACACAAGTCGATGGTGCGCAAATAGGTTTCCAGCACGCTGCCCGCTTTAATCTGCACCGGCTCGTTGCTGCCTTCCAGGCAGATGTTACCCTGAGGCTCGTAGCTGTCGCCCTCGACGCGGTAGCAGCAGTCGGCGGTGATGATCGCTTTGACGGTCATTTCGTTCATCGTCAGGGTGCCGGTTTTATCCGAGCACACCACGGTCATGGCGCCCAGGGTTTCCACCGTCGGCAGCTTGCGGATAATCGCCCGCTGACGCGCCATCGCCTGTACGCCCAGGGAGAGAATAATCGAGATAATCGCCGGTAAACCTTCCGGCACGGCGGCCACCGCCAGGCTAATCAGGGAGAGCAGCAGCTCGCCGAGAGGAATGTCGCGCAGCGCGAGGCTGAAGACGAACAGTGCGGCCATCATCGCGAGGATAATGACGAAAATCGCTTTGCCGAGCTTATCCATCTGCACCAGCAGCGGCGTACGGTGCTTCTCAATCCCCGCCATCATCTGGTTGATGTGGCCGAGCTCGGTCTCCTGACCGGTTGCGGTCACCACGCCAACGCCGCCGCCGGCGCTGATGGTGGTGCCGGAGAAGAGCATATTGGTACGGTCGCCCAGCGGCAGTTCGCCTTCCAGCGCGTCGGTGGTTTTATCCACCACCGTCGACTCGCCGGTGAGAATCGCTTCTTCAACCCGCAGATTATGGCTCTCAATCAGGCGCATATCGGCAGGGACGCGGTCGCCCGCGCGCAGAATCACGATATCGCCCGGCACCAGGTCGCGGGTGGGAATGGTTTCATGCTTGCCGCCGCGCTGCACGCGCGCGTCGCTGGAGAGCATATTGCGGATGCCCTGCAGCGATTTTTCGGCGTTGCTCTCCTGGATATGGCCGATCAGGGCGTTGATCACCGTGACGCCAAGGATGACGAGCGTATCGACCCAGTGGCCCATGACCGCGGTGAGCGCGGCGGCGGCCAGCAGGACAAAAATCAGTACGTCATTAAAGTGGGCAAGGAAGCGCAGCCAGGCCGGCTTGCCTTTTTTCTCCGGCAAGGCGTTGGGGCCGAAGGTTTTCAAACGCTCTGCGGCCTCGGCGGCGCTGAGGCCGCTGGCATGGCTTTTAGTCTGCGCCAGCACCGCATCAACCGTCTGCTGATATGCGCGGCGTGGCGCGACATCCCCTGAGGGGGTGGTATTATTAGTTTTGATCGTTTTGGTCAAAATATATCTCCCTTAAAATTCCGTGAGGCGGAAAGCCTGGAATCATTCCGGGCCAATGAGAAAAATTTTAAACAGCGGAGATAATTTAAGCTTGCGCAATATTTAATCTCTCGCAAATACAAAATTTATGGTAAGTTAATTCTATAAAACAACTATTGCAGAATATTAATAAACCAAAACTAAACGAGGTCTACTATGTTTGGAATCTACCGCGGACGCCGTCTGGTACTGTACATCCTGCTGGCCATTATTATCGCGACTCTGGTGGGATATAGCACCTATACTTTTGTAAAAGCGCTGGCTTAATAATGACGTTAATTTACATTACGGTGTAATTAACTTAATCACAAATAGTGCCAAAATAATTAACATGGGAATAAGCGAGGATGTTTAAATATAATACTTAAGGCGTAATATGATTGCGTACGAAACGATATTGCATTGATTCTCTTTTTACCGGACAATATGTTTTTAACTGATGATTAACAAATAATGAAACATCCGCTAGAAACGCTCCTCAGCGCCGCCGGCATTTTGCTGCTGGCTTTGCTCTCCTGCCTGCTGCTGCCGGCGCCCTCGCTGGGCCTGACGCTGGCGCAAAAGCTGGTGGCGACATTCCATCTGATGGATCTCAACCAGCTTTATACCCTGATCTTTTGCCTGTGGTTTTTAGCGCTGGGCGCGGTTGAATATCTGCTGCTGCGCTGGGTCTGGCGTCGCTGGTTTTCCGTTGAGCGCTAGGCCGGTCAGGTCACGCATGCCGCTGATCAGCGCTTCGCACCAGGCGGCGTAATCGTGGCCGCTGGAGGAGGGGTGGAAGCTCACCGTATAGCCCTTCTCTTTGAGCACCTGCTCAAATTCAAGCGTATTGGCATAAATGCCGCCGTCCGGCCCGTTGGTTTCGAATTTCCCCGCCTGCAGCCAGAAGCGCACCGGATAGCGCGGCGACTGCTGGTACTGGCGGGTCAGCCAGCTGGCCTCCTCCCCTTGCGGCGCCCACCAGTATGACCCGGACAGGCTCAATACGTTGCCAAACTGTCGCGGATAGCGCAGCGCTACCCAGGACGCGGCCAGCCCGCCGTAGCTGGAGCCGGCGACCACGGTTTTTTGCCGACTCAGGCTGAGTCCCTGGCGGCGCAGCCACGGCAGCAGCTCATGGGCCATAAAATCGGCGAAGTGCGGATTTGGCGGCAGCTCCTTCGCCCGTCGCGGATGATCGAGACTATCGATAAACACCACGTTGATCGGCGGCAGCCGATGGCTGGCGATCAGGGCATCCAGCACGTTGGCGAGGCGGTACTCGTGCTGGTAAGTTTTGCCGTCAAAGAGCAGTAGGGTCCAGCGCGCGGGCTGCGGCAACCGCGGGCGATAAATCAGCACTTCCCGCGTATTTTGCAGAAAGTCGCTGCGCAGCTGATGGCGGGTTAAGGTTCCGTAGCGGAGCGGCTGCGCCATCCGCTGGGCGGTGCAAAAACGCGCGGCGTTGAGGGCCAGCAGAGAGTAGCGATTCCAGCGGTCGTGGGCGGCATTGACGCTGTTCGGGTTGAGCGGGTCAGCCTGGGCGCTGACCAAAATCGCCCGCCGCTGCTCCCGCGCGCTGCCGGTTACCTGCGGCACGTCCGGGGCCAGCTTATACTGCATGAGGGTATCGGCGGGCACCACGTAGCTGCGAAACCAGACGTCAGAATCGCCGAGGCGAAACAGCGGATCGTGCTCCCCCGCCGGCGAACCCAGAATAAACACGTTGCGGCTCGCCCCGCGCCACAGGAAAGTTACCCGCTTATGGCCGGCGTCCACCGGTTCCACCATTGGCGTCCCTTCCCGCTCGAGCTCCTGCCAGAAATGCGCCGTTGAACCTCCCGCCGCCAGTTCACGCTTCAGCCGCTGCAGGCGCGGGCTGACCGGATCCAGCGGCTGAATTTTGGCCAGCGCGGTGGTTTCCCGCATCTGCCACTGAAAGCGCCAGCGCGCACCTTCTTCGCCGTGCAGCACCAGCGATGAGGCGCGGTGTACCGGCAGAGAAAACAGCAGGGTTTGCTCGCCGTCCGCCGGACCGCCCGCCAGCAGCGTGCGCAGACGGCGGTTATTGTCATCCAGCAGTCGGGCATCGGTGACGCCGGAGAGGGTCGCCGCGACGTAGTTCTCGCCCAATGTCGGCAGGTCAAAACAGACCTCGCCGCTGGCGTCGAATTTCCCCTGTAGTTCACCCTGTAACGAGGGAGATTCGCAGTTCATTGCCGCCGCCGGTAGGGTACTCATGCCAATCAGCAGGCCGCTCCACGCCGTCTTCATTAGCCGAAATTTCCTTGTAAGAATTTGTTAATAACGCTAATGCAAATAATAACTATTTGCAATAACATTAACGCCGTTAATGATAGGCGTCGGTCGATTCCCCTCGACGTGGGCGTTTTTTGATGGCGATTCAACCAAGGATAAAAAATAAACATGTTTAAATATAATAAGATAACAGCTTTCTGGGCCGCGGGCGTGGCGGCATCTCTGTTTGGCGGGCTGGCGCTGGCGGCGGAGGAAACGATCGTCGTCACCGCCGGCAGCGGCGAGGATCCCACCGCGCCGCTGAAGGGAATCGTGGCGACAAAAACGCTGTCGGCAACAAAGACCGCCGCGGAGATCGTCAAAACGCCGCAGTCGGTATCGGTGGTCACCCGCGATCAAATGCGGGCGCTGGACGTCACCTCGGTTTCCCAGGCGCTGCGCTATAGCGCGGGCGTTTTTACCGAATACCGAGGTTCATCTAACCGCAACGACGAGGTATTCGTACGCGGCTTCAGCTACGTGCCCAAATTCCTTGATGGCCTGAGCTACGGCGCCACCGCCTCGTCGCAAACCGGCACGTTCGACCCGTGGCTGCTGGAGCGCGTCGAGCTGGTGCGCGGCCCGGCCTCGGTGCTGTTTGGTCAGGTCAACCCCGGCGGGCTGATTAGCATGACCAGCAAACGACCGACCAGCCAGCCGATTCATGAGGTGCAGTTCCGTACCGGTAATAACCACCTCGCCGAAGGCGCTTTCGACGTTGGCGGTACGCTGAGCGATGACGGCCACCTGCTCTATCGCCTGAACGGGATCGCCCGCACCCAGAATAACCAGATCGATGACTATAAAGAGACGCGGATGGCTATCGCTCCCGCCCTCACCTGGTATCCTAATGACGCCACGCGCTTTACCCTGTTAACCAGCTATCAGAAAGACCCGGACGCCGGCTACCGTAACTTCCTGCCGCGTTACGGTACCGTGGAAAGCGTCGACGGCAGCTATATTCCGCGCGATTTTAACGTCAGCGATCCCAGCTACAACCAGTCGTGGCGTGAACAAACGATGATTGGCTATGAATTTGAGCACCAGCTCAACGATACCTTGACTCTGCGCCAGAATGCCCGCTACGCCACCATCAAACAGAAGTATCGCTACCTGGTTTACTCCACCAGCGCCGCCAACAGCTCGGTACTCTCCCGCCGCGCCCAGCATGAACAGCGCCAGACCGATGAGTTTGGCATCGATAACCAGCTTGAAGCGCAGTTCGCCAGCGGTCAGGTGGCGCATACGGTGATTGGCGGTGTGGATTACAAAACCAGTAAGGATAAGCAGTATCTTGGTCGGGCCGGCGGCTCGCAGTACGATATCGACTGGCGCAGCCCGAGCTACGGGGTTAACGTCGATGAAAGCGCCTTCAGTCCCGCCACTAATGAACAGCAAAATCTCGACCAGACCGGGGTGTATGTTCAGGATCAGCTGAGCTGGCGGAACTGGGAACTGTTAGTTTCCGGGCGCTACGACTGGGCGGAAGTGCGCACCACCGATTTTACCGACGCCAGCGGCACCCAGCAGAATGATAATAAGTTCACCTGGCGCACCGGCCTGCTGTACGCCTTTGATTCCGGTCTTTCCCCCTATATCAGCTACAGCACCTCCTTCGAACCTAACCTGCAAACCAACCGCGCACCGGGCGTCGGACCATTCGATCCCAGCGAAGGCAAACAGGTTGAGGTGGGTCTGAAATACCAGCCTGACCCAAACGCGTTGATGACCCTCGCGCTGTACGATCTGACGCAGAGCAACGTCGCGACCTACAACAGCGCGGCCGGGTGGTTTGAAAACAGCGGTAAAGTGCGCTCGAAAGGCGTTGAAGCCGAAGCGCACGCGACGGTTTTCGATAACCTCAATCTGATCGCGTCTTACACCTACACCGACGCGGAAACCGTCAATACCACCGTCGTCGGTACCGAAGGGAAAACGCCGGCACGCATTCCGACCCATATGGCTTCGGCGTTCACCAGCTATACCCTGCCGGACGGCGCGTTAAAAAGCCTGACCGCGGGCGTTGGCGTACGCTATATCGGCACCAGCTACGGCGATGCGAAAAACACGTTTAAGGTACCGGCAGTGGATCTGTACGACGCCATGGTCAGCTATGAGTTAGGCGAGCTGAATTCGAGCCTGAAAGGGGCGAAAGTGCAGTTCAACGTCAACAACCTCGCCAATACCAAATACGTGGCCTCCTGCGCCAGCGATAGCGCCTGCTTCTACGGCATTGGTCGGACGGTGACGGCGACGGTGAACTACGCCTGGTAAGAAAAACGTCCGCCGGTCTTCCCCCGGCGGACGCTTTCAGTGCGCGCGGCTGTGGTTTTCTTTACGGTAGGCGCCCGGCGGCAGGTTAAACGTGCGGGTGAAGATACGGGTAAAGGTTTGCTGCGAGTCAAAACCGTATTTCAGGCAAATATCGTAGACCCGCTGATCGGTATCGCGCAGATCGCGCGCCGCCAGCAGCAGCTTACGCTCGCGGATATAGCGCCCCAGACTCTCCCCTTTGTACTGTAAAAACAGCCGTTGCAAATGCCACTTCGAGTAACCGGCGTGGCGCGCAATATCGTCGATACGTAGCGGTTGATGCAAATTATCATCAATCCACTCGACGATAGTATCAATGACCTGAGCGGAAATAGTCATATGTCCTCTCTCCTCCTGAACCACTCTCATCGTTAGCGCCACCAGGCGTTAAATGATTGCGTTTTATCAGCGACCCAAACCGGCTCACCCAACATTGGCGTCAGCAGTCGCCACGGTCGCCCTGTGCTGGCCTCCGCCAGCCTTATGTACGGATCGTCCCATGTGTGTTTTGCCAGCACGAAGCGCCCGGCATGGCCCGGCAACACCGCGCGTGCGCGCACATCGTCAGCGGCTTGCGCCGTCTCTTCCGGCATCATGTGGATGTACTTCCAGTCCTGGTCATACTGACCGTTTTCCATGATCGCCAAATCCACCGCGCCAAACTGTTCGCCGATGGCTTTAAAGTGCGGGCCGTAGCCGCTGTCGCCGCTGTAGTAAATTTTCTGCTGCGGGGTGACGAACATGAAGCTGGCCCACAGGGTCTGGTTGCGCTTGAGGCCGCGGCCGGAAAAGTGGCGCGCCGGCAGGACGTGCACCGTCAGCTCACCGCTCACCTGAACCGACTGATTCCAGTCCGCCTCGCTGATTATCGCGCTCTCCATTCCCCAGTAGCGCAGATGCGACCCGACGCCCAGCGGCGTCACCACCCGCTTGACCTTCGGCATCAGCGCTTTAATGGTGGCGTAATCGAGGTGGTCGTAATGATCGTGCGAGATAATCAGCAGGTCGATCTCCGGCATGCCCTCAGCGTGCCACGGGTAATCCCCGGCAAAGGCCTTATTAATAAACGAGAACGGCGCCGCATAGCGACTAAACACCGGGTCAATCAGGATGCGCTGGCCCGCCAGCTGCAGATACCACGAGGAGTGCCCCAGCCAGACCATCGCGTCCTGCCCTAACGGCAGGCTGGCCAGATCGGTGTTCACCAGCGGCAGCGGCTGGGCAGGTCTGGCGTTTTCCCGTTTGGCGACCAGAAATTCCCACCACGCGGCCAGCATATTTTTTTGCCCGGTAAACCCAGGCGTCGGAAGCTGATTGTGAAACTGGCCGTCGCGATAGTGCGGAGACTGCTCCACCAGGCTGAGCTGCGCGCCCTGCGGCGCCTGACCAAATCCGGCATTTAACACAAACGGCAAAGTTGTTGCTGACGCTAATAACATGATGGCGACCACGCTGAAAGTGACACGGTTCATATCCTGACCTGGCGAAATCCTCCTTCCTGGAGGTTTTAGTTATAAGGCTTGATTATGAGTGAGTAAGCACTCATTATTAGGAAGAAGCTGAAAGTCGTCAAGACGATTTTCAAATTTTGACAGACAGCGTTGCAGTGCCCATGTCAGGCATGCTTAGATCGTGGTTTTATCATGTGTGAGGTAAAGTGTAGTGGCTCGTCCTAAGAGTGAAGATAAAAAGCAAGCGTTACTGGAGGCCGCAACCGCCGCCTTTGCCCAATCGGGAATCGCCGCCTCAACCTCCGCCATCGCCCGCAGCGCCGGGGTTGCCGAGGGTACGCTGTTTCGCTACTTTGCCACCAAGGACGATCTGCTCAACGAGCTTTATCTGACCATAAAAGCGGATCTGGTTAAGACAATGATCGCCGGTCTCAACCCGAACGAGACCGAGTCGAAAGAGAACACGCGCAATATCTGGAACAGCTATATCGGCTGGGGCGTGCGTAATCCCATGGAGCATAAAGCGATTCGCCGGATGGCGCTGAGTGAAAGGATCACCGACGAAACCCGCAACCGCGTCAAAGAGATGTTTCCCGAGCTCAATGAACTCTGCCAGCGTTCAATCAAGCCCGTTTTTCAATCCGAAGAATACCGCACCTTTGGCGATGCGCTGTTTCTTTCGCTGGCCGAAACTACCATTGAATACGCCTGCCACGAGCCGGAGCGCGCCGTACGTTTTGTCGAGCTGGGCTTTGAAGCGATGTGGCAGGCGCTTGCCGAGGACAATCGCTGATGGACCACCGCTCGCTGCATGACCACGCGCATCGTATCGCGCTGGAGCTCCCCTTTACCGAGCACTGCTGGCCGTTTGGCCCGGAGTACGATGTGTTTAAAGTCGGCGGGCGGATTTTTATGCTGACCGCGACGGTTCGCGGCCGCGCGCTGGTTAACCTGAAGTGCGATCCGCAGAAATCACTGCTTCATCAGGCGATTTACCGCAGCATCGAGCCCGGCTATCACATGAACAAAAAGCACTGGATCACCGTGGTTCCCGGCGAAGATATCAGCGTAGATCTGCTGGCGGAGCTGATCGATGATTCGTGGAACCTGATCGTCGATAAACTCAGTAAAAAAGAGCAGCAGCGGCTGCGCCCGCGGTGATTTTCAGCGCTGCGCGATAAGTGTTATCGCATTTTTGCCCCTTATCTTTTTTCCGTCATCGCTGTACTCTTCCTTCACGAAACGCACCCGCAAGGGGTTGTAAACAGTGAGGAAGAGTATGGATATCGTATCGGTTGCCTTAAAGCGCTACTCCACAAAGGCATTTGACGCCACTAAAAAGCTGACTGCCGAGCAGGCGGAAAACCTGAAAACGCTGCTGCAGTACAGCCCGTCAAGCACCAACTCCCAGCCGTGGCACTTTATCGTTGCCAGCAGCGATGCAGGTAAAGCGCGCGTCGCCAAAGCGGCAAGCGGCACCTACGTGTTTAACGAACGTAAAATTCTCGATGCCTCCCACGTGGTGGTTTTCTGCGCCAAAACCGCAATGGATGACGCCTGGCTTGAGCGCGTGGTCGATCAGGAAGAGGCCGACGGCCGCTTTGCGAACGCCGAAGCCAAAGCCGCGAACCACAAAGGCCGTACCTTCTTTGCCGATATGCACCGCAAAGAGCTGCACGACGACGACCAGTGGATGGCGAAGCAGGTTTATCTCAACGTCGGCAACTTCCTGCTTGGCGTCGCGGCCATGGGTCTGGACGCCGTGCCGATTGAAGGCGTCGATTTCGCGATTCTCGATGCCGAATTCGACCTGAAAGCCCAGGGCTACACCAGCCTGGTGGTGGTACCGGTCGGCCATCATAGCGTCGAAGACTTCAACGCCGCCCTGCCGAAGTCACGCCTGCCGCAGGCGACGACCATTACCGAGATTTAATTCCCTTCTGCCGGGAACGCCCGGGCCATGGCGCAGCAGCGTCTCGCCCGGGACTTTCTCCCCCCACTCTTTCCCCCTCTTTTTCTGCCTTTTGTGCCAGGTTTCCGGCGTTAATAAGCCCGCTTGTGCCAGGAATAACGCCTTTAGTGTGAACCAGCCGCTTTAATTAATTGATAAATAATATTTTTTATTTCTGGCACGCCCTTTGCTCTTAACAGATACCACTATCTGGATGAAGGAGAAACCGGGTGAAACATATCTATGTGGCCAGCCACGGCCATTTTGCTCGCGGACTGGTGAACAGTTTATCGCTGCTGATTGGCGACGAACACGGCGTTATCCCGGTCTGCGCCTATGACGAAGATATCGTGACCACCGAACAGCTGGAGCAAACCCTGGAGCATCTCATCGTCCAGGCGAATGGTGATGAAGTGGTGATCTTTACCGACCTGCTTGGCGGCAGTATCAACAATAGCGCCGTGAGCGTCTTGATGCGCCATCGTAACGTTTTCGTGGTCGCCGGCATCAATCTGACTCTGCTGCTGGAGTTTCTGCTGTGCGAAGAAGCCACTACCGAGGCCGCGATTGTCTACGCCACCAGCGCGGCGCGTGAATCCATTGTTTTCATCAACCCTCTACTAACACAACCATCCTCTGACCCACAGGGAGAATCTCATGATTAAACTCGTGCGCATTGATTATCGGCTGCTGCACGGCCAGGTGGTTTTTGCCTGGACCCGAGCGCTGGATATCGACCATATCATCGTCGCTAACGCCAAAGCCGCGGCGGATGCCTTCATTACGATGTCGCTTAACCTGGCTAAGCCGGCGGGCGTCACGCTGGACATCGCCACCGTTGAACAGGCGGCGGAAAAGCTTAACGGCGGCAAGTTGGATCATAAAAAAGTCATGGTGGTCCTTGGCAATACTGCTGAAACCCTCGCGCTGGTAGAAAAAGTCCCGGGAATTAACGCCATTAACTACGGCGGTCTGCCGCAGAAGGAGGGCGCAAGACAATTCGGCAAGGCCATCTATCTGACCGAAGAGGAAATCGCCGATAGCAGAGCGCTGAAAGAGAAAGGCATTCGGCTGGAGATGCGTCAGGTACCCGCCCACTCGGCCGAGCTCCTCAACGAACAACTTTAACTTCGGAGGTCACTATGTTGCTCACCGCAACGTTACTCGGACTGATTGCCGCCCTGGGGATCCTCGATGGCCGCCTGCTTGGGGTATCGATGATCGACCGGCCGCTGGTGATGTGCACCCTCACCGGTCTGGTCTGCGGCAATCTGCATGAGGGGATTCTGATTGGCGCTACGCTGGAGCTTATTTTTCTCGGCAACGTCGCCATCGGCGCCGCGCACCCACCCGATATCGTGACCGGCTCCGTACTGGCGACCGCGTTTTCGATCATGTCCGGCCGCGGTCCGGAGGCTGCACTCACCATCGCCATCCCCGTCTCAATGCTGGCGCAAACGCTGGGCATTCTGGTACGCGTGGTGAACGCCCGCTTCGGTCATCTGGCGGACCGCTATGCGGCGCAAGGTAATACCCGGATGGTCGGCCTGATGCACCTCGGCGGTCCGACGCTGCTCTATTTTTTAAACGGATTTCTGCCGGTTTTTTTCGCCATCCTGCTCGGCTCTTCGGCGGTTAGCTGGTTCCTTGAGGCGATTCCGCCGGTGATCACCAACGGATTGATCGTCGCCAGTAAGATCCTGCCGGCGCTCGGCTTCGCCCTGCTGATCAGCATGATGCTCAGCAGCAAACTTATGCCGTACCTCGGTCTGGGATTTTTGATAGCGGCATATACCAAACTGGATATCATCGCCATCGCGCTATTCGCAGTGGTGTTGGCTTTTATCATCAGCCAGTTTCTTAATCTTAAGCAGCAGGAGAGCTAATCATGAGTGAAATGACGCAGACCCTGTCAGGCGCCGCCCAGCCGCAAAGCGATGACGCAAGCCGGGTCACCGCTCGGGATTTACGCAGCGTGTTCTGGCGCTCCTTTACGCTGCAGGGCTCGTGGAACTACGAGCGCCAGCAGCATATGGGCTACGCCTTCGCAATGTCGCCGGCCCTGAAGCGTATCTATCAGGACCCGACGGAACTGGGGCGCGCCCTGCAGCGCCATCTGGTGCTGTTTAACACTACGCCGCACCTCTCCACCTTTATCTTCGGCTTGTCGATCGCTATGGAAGAGGAGAATCAGCGCAATCCCGAATTTAATGAAGAATCAATAAACGCGATTAAAACCAGCCTGATGGGGCCGCTGGCGGGTATCGGTGACTCCATATTCTGGGGGTCATTGAAGGTGATTGCCGCCGGGATGGGGATTTATTTCGCCCAGCAGGGCAGCCTCCTGGGACCGATAATGGCGTTGTTAGTTTATAACCTACCGCATCTGTTATGCCGCTGGTATGGGCTGAAGCTCGGCTATCGGGCTGGCACCACCTGGCTGATGCGGATTTACCAAAGCGGACTCATGGATCGGGTCACCTATATCGCGTCAATCGTTGGCCTGATGGTCGTCGGCGCGATGACCGCCAGTATGATAGATATCACCACCCCGCTCAGCTTCACTGCCGGGCAGACGACCATGAAGGCACAGGAGTTTATCGACAAAATACTTCCTTCGCTGCTGCCTCTGCTTTTCACCCTTGGGATGTACAAGCTGATCCGTAAGGGAGTCAACATCAACTGGATCCTGTTAGGCACCATCGCGTTTGGCATGGCGGCCAGCGCGTTAGGCCTGCTTTAAGAAGAGGAATATTACCCATGCACGTAGAAGACTATATGAATGAAACCCCCGCTCGCCTGCTCGCTATGCTAACGCAGACGCGGGAAGATCTCTGGCAAGCGGCGAAAGCGCTGGCGGATCGCGGGATCTCTCGAATCATCCTGACCGGTTCCGGTACGTCTTACAACGGCGCGCTGACCGCGCGGTCGTTTATGCAGCAGTGGTGCGGCATCCCGGTCGATGTATACTGGCCCTTCCTGCTGGACGAGATGGCACTTTCCCTCAGCGGCAAAGCGCTGGTCATCGGCATTTCTCAGGGAGGCGGCAGCCTCTCCACTCTCGCCGCAATGGAGCGCGCCCGGGCAGCCGGGCACCTTACCGCTTCCATGGCCGGGGAAGCGCCAGCTGCCATCGACCAGGCGGCAGATTTGATCCTGACGGTCCCCTGTGGAGAAGAGCGCGCCGGCGCCAAAACCAAAGGTTATCACTGCACCATACTCAACCTGATACTGCTTGCGCTTGCCGTCGCCAGCCGCCAGCAGCGCCTGAGCGATGAGGAGCGCAAGGCGCTACTCGTCCGCATGGAGAGGACGTTCAATCATATGCCGACGCTCATTGAGGCCTCGCAGGCGTGGGTTCTCAATCACGCCCGGCCGCTTATCGACAGCGCAGATATTCGCCTGACCGGCCCGGCAGAACTGTTTGGCACCGTTCAGGAAGGCGCGCTAAAGATGCTTGAAACGCTGCGCTGCCCGGTGGCCGGCTATGAATTTGAGGAATTCATCCACGGGATCTATAACGCCTTCGATGAGCGTTCAACCCTGATTATGCTCGATCCGCATCCCGATGAGCGCCAGGATCGTCTGGCGGAAATACTGTCTGGTTGGACGCCGCATATTTATCGCATTGGCCCGCATGTTGACAATAACGGTAAGAACATGCCCTTTACGTTTATTAACGATCCAGACTTTGCAATCTTTGAATATATTATTCCATTGCAAATGGTTTGCGCCAGGCTACCGCCAGTGAAGGGTGTCGATCCCGCAATACCTAAGGATCCGCAGTTCCACCAGAAAATGAAAAGTAAAAAACTTAATTAAATAATGCCCTGTAAAAGTTATCCGCCATGCAGCGGAGGACCCTTTACATCTCAAGGAGACCAATATGTCTATAGCTCAGAAAAACGCCCACCATATTATTCGCGATATTTTAACCAGGCAACGTATTGAACGCGTGTGGTTTGTTGGCTGCGGGGGTTCGTTGACCGGCTTCTGGCCGGGGAAATATTTTCTCGATTGTGAAGCGAAAAAGCTGGCCGTCGGCTATGTGACCAGTAATGAATTTGTCCACGCGACGCCGCAAGCATTAGGGGAAAATAGCGTGGTGATCCTTGCCTCTCAGCAGGGCAACACCGCTGAAACGGTCGAAGCCGCCCGCATCGCGCGTCAAAAAGGCGCGGCTACGATTGGACTGGTATATACCCCCGGCACGCCGCTGTGCGAACACAGCGATTACACTATCGAATACTGCTGGGCTCGCTATCCCGAAACTGTCGATCCGACACAGCAAAAAGCGGCGTACAGCCTGTGGCTGGCGCTGGAGATCCTGGCGCAAACAGAAGGATACGACCATTACGCTGAGATGGTCAGCGCCTTTGCCAGTTTTGAATCCGTGGTGCGCGGCGCTCAGCAGCAGGTGCAAGCGGATGCGCAGCATTTTGCCGAAGCCTGGAAAAGTGAAAAGGTCATTTATATGATGGGCAGCGGTCCTTCGTTCGGTGCCGCGCATCAGGAATCCATCTGTATTCTGTTGGAGATGCAGTGGATTAACTCCGCCAGCATCCATAGCGGCGAGTATTTCCACGGCCCCTTTGAGATTACCGAACCGGGAACGCCGTTCATTTTATTAAAAAGCAGCGGCCGCACCCGTCCGCTGGACGATCGCGCGATCTGCTTTATCGAACGCTATCAGGGAAAACTGCAGATTATTGACGTGGAAAAAGTGGGAATTGATGCGCTTCACGCCAGCGTGCGCGAATATTTCTGCGGCCTGCTGCACAACTGCGTTCTTGATGTGTACAACCTGGCGCTGGCCACCGCCCGCAACCATCCTCTGACCACCCGCCGCTATATGTGGAAAGTCGAATATTAATTCGCTAACCCTCTGCCAGCCCCGGCAACCTGCTCCGGGGCTGCGCTGAGGATTACCAGCGAAAATCGTCAACGCGTAATTCAAAAATATCGTGAATATAACCAATTTCCGCTACCGGCAGCGTCACGTTATAGAGTATTTTCAGGCGCTGAAACGAGTGGTTCACCATAGCAATAAATTCTCCGTGCTGGCGAGAAAATTGCTCAAGATTTTTATAATGGGTAATTTCATTACGCATTACCAGACGCTCAATCATGCAGCTGAGATGCACATACAGGCTAATAATTAAATTATTATTAAAATTAAAGCCAAGCGTGTTTTGCCACTCTGCAATAATAGTCTCAATATGGCTCATCGTTTTTCCGGCATTCAGTATCGTCAAGGAGTTGACGACGTTATGCAGCGAAAACTCACGAACCATATTTTTATTAATCAGCGCAATTTGCTTCTCATTGAGATAGCCGCTTAAGAGCTGACTGAGATGCCGATGCCCCTGCTCGCCCAGCAGCTCTTCAATACCTACCCATGGCACCCCCGCCAGCTGTGGGTCGTGCGTACCCACAACCGCAATCACTTCATACTGGTGGAGCAAGGATATCGCCGTGCGGCTATTTTTTAAGCGCGTATACTCGCAGGCGATAATGTTAATATCAAAGTCGCTGAGCAGGCTCTTCTCCATCAGATTTTTAAATTTAAACGCAGTACCGATTCCGGTAATGCAGGTCACCAGCAGAGCACGCTCTTTTTTTTCTGTCGGCCAGAAGACATCCCAGCGCGACTGATTGAGCGGCACGATCTCTTCGGCAATATGTTCGATATTTTTCCCCAGCGCGATCTCGCTGGCGACGTTCAGCGCCATGCGCGTCGTGACGTTATCCACCACCACCAGCGGGCCGTTAATCACCGACAAAAGCGCATCGGCAATCTCTTTGGTATAGCCCATATCGATAAGCACCATGACTCCGGCTCGGGTATCGGTATGCTGGAGATAATCAACCACGGCGCGGCTGACGTCGCTGAACGCCACCTCCATCGGCATGTCCATCGCTTGGTAGATCTTCTCGCCAATCAGGCGATTGGCGACCCCCGCAATGCTGCTGGCGGTCGAATAGCCGTGGGCGATAATCACCGCTTTCACTTTTCCGCCGCTGGTCGCATCAATCGCATTGCTGACGATAGCGGCAACCGCCAGGCGGTCAAGCGTATCGATGAGCAGATCGTATTTGTTATTGACGACATCCAGTAGTTTGCCCGCGACACGCTGCGCCAGCCCCGCTGAGGACTCCAGCCAGCGCTGCATCACCAGACGCGCGGGCTCGGCAACGCTGCGCGGAGCAAGAGGCAGGCTGGTCAGGTAGCGGCCAGTAAGATAGGCGAATTCGGCATTCAGCTGGAGATCGTAATTGGCGGCGATCGCCTTGCCCACATCCTCAATAAAGCGCAGCCGCTTGTCCTGAAGAGAGACCGCGCTCTCCTGATTCATCAACGCATCGAGATAGAGCGTCACGTTTTGATAAATGAGCTTTTCAAAGGTCCTTGCGCTGATATTGTCCTTCCCGAGTTCCTCGCAGAGGCTGCAAATATTTTCCGTTAGCCGTTGATACTCATGATGACGACCGGAAAACAAAGGCTGCGCGTCGCCATCGCGGTAAATCATGACCCGTTCGCTATTTTGCTGAAGAGAAAAAGGCGCATCCGCCAGCAACCGGTCGGGCAGTAAACCCGCTTTTATCTGTAAAAGATCGCTATCCCGCTCGCCAAATGTCCAGGCGCTGGCGCAAATATTGCGGATCAAATTCTCTAGTCCGCCGACGTTACCCTCGAGCGTTTCGCGCATCAGCTGGCTGATGATTTCGCCGTCCAGCGCCAGATCGTGATGTAATCGCTGCGCTTCACGGCGAAAAAAGTGATGGATAAACGCCAGTCTTTCATACTGTCCACGCTCGGCGATCGGCAGGATTTTGACGATCACCGGAATACGACGAATAAAAGTCGCCAGGAAGTGCTTTTCCAGATCCTCCGTTGAAGCAAAAATCAGCCGTACCGTGGCGCTGCGCTCCTCGCTGCTCTCCCCCAGCCGCCGCCAGCTACCGTTATCCATAAAATGGAACAGCTTCTCCTGTCCTTCGGGGGGCAGACGATGAACCTCATCAATAAACAGTACCCCGCCGTTGCTGGTCTCGATAAGACCGGGGACTGATTTATCCGCACCGGTAAAGGCGCCCTTCGCGTGCCCGAATAATTTCGAGGTCAGCAGCTCTGGATTATTCGCGTACTCAGCGCAGTTAAACACGGTAAAAGGCGCATCAGCAGGCAAAACGCCCTGTTCCATCGCATAACGCCAGAGCTGGCGCGCAAGGAAACTTTTCCCCGTGCCGGTGGGACCGCGCAGCAGAAGCGGTAGACCTGCGCCGGGGTAGCTGATGGCGGCCTTGCACTGCCGCAAAGCTTCCTGCAGGCTGCCCTGAGCGCCTATCAGCTGCGCCAGACTATCCTGGCGCTCAGCGCACAGGGCCTGAAGGGAAGCGTATTCGCCGTGTCGAACCGCGAGGCGGTGGTGGTCGCGCAGCGCGGCAATGGGTAAAAACAGCACCGGGCGACCATTTACTTTGACCACCCGCTGCTCGCGATGGAGATTATTCAGATGATGGCTGATGATACTGCGTTTTTGCTTCAGGCTATCGGCAATCGCCATCGCATTAAACTCGCCAAGCGCTTCCGCGGTCAGCGGTCGCCCGACGATCCGTTGTTCTAGCTGGCGAAAAATCGACTCCTTATTCATCTTGCGCCCCTGTCAAAAGCGTAAAATTCGCTTATACGACAATTCGCGTAAGACGTCGCTGCCCCCTGCCACACTTCTTAAAAAAGCTTAATTATTCATGGGTTACCCTTCCCGCATGCCAGATGCGCTCCGCATAGCGGCCAATTACCGCCAGCGAGACTGCGAGGATCAGGAAAAATGCGACTTTGTGCATGCCATCCCAGAAGAACTCGAAGAAACGGGTATAGAGGTTGATCGCCAGGAACGTCAGACCGAAGCCGCGCAGCATGCCGTCGTCGGTTTTCAGGCTGATATAGATACAGATCCCCGCCGCCACGGCGAACAGCAGCCCCCACGGCAGCAGCTGCCTTTGCGCTATGCTGGACCAGCTATCCAGGTCATAGTTGCCAAAAATCGACAGGATCCACAGGGCGATAAACAGATAGATCAGCCCCATCGCTTTACTGACAGTAAACAGCTGGCGCTGGCGCAAAGCGTGTTGCGCGCCGTAGCAGAGCGCAAGCAGCGCGCCGCCGAACAGCACGAAGCGGCTCGGGTAGTTCATGCCCAGCCAGTAGGCGCCCCAGCCCGAAACGTAGCCGGTTTCTGCACCGAACCAGTTGCCCAGCGACAGCAGAAAAAAGAGCCACACCAGCCCGGAGCGAGCAAAAAAGCCAATCGCGCCGTAAATCAGGCATCCGGCCAGGAACAGCGGCGCGATATGACCGCTGCCGGTATCCAGACGTTCGCCAAGCTGCCACAGCGCCACGGCGGTAAAAATAACCCCCAGAAAGAGGATCGCCTCAGTGCTGTAGTGCCACTGCGTTTCCCGCCGCTGGCGGCGAAAACCCCAGGCGTAGCAGGCTACCGCCAGCAGCGCGGGCAGGATGATTCGCGTCAGCGCCGAGCGGCTGAACAGGCTCAGCAGAAGCTCAATCAGGGCGCTGTCGGCAAACAGGCTGCCCAGCGCGACCAGCACGCAGGCCAGCGCGGTCCAGAATGCATAGCGGCTCAGCCGCTGCCAGTCGAAGGGAGAGACGCGCAGCGTTTGCGCCAGCCGCTGGCTATCCTCAGGGGCTAAATCGCCGCTGGCCTGCCACGACTTTAGCGCGCGCTGAATAATGCGCTGCTCTTTACGGGTAATATTCATGGGCATTCCTTGAGACTGATGACAAACCTTTTTTTGGCTATTGTGCTCGCACTTCTGCCGGGCGGCGCCTTGCCGAGCCTACGAAAAACCGCAATATCAACCTGCTATGCAATGCGCTGTAGGCCTGCGCAAGCATCGCGCCGCCGGGCAGTTCCTGAAGATTGCACTTTGTCAGCAATCTGATTCCTTGTCATTAGTGTTTATCCAGCCACGCCAGCGCCTGCTCGCCCGTTTCATCCATCGGCAAATAGACCAGCAGGCGCGAACCGTTGCGCGGGGCCGAGTACCAGTACATCTGCTGCAGGCTGAAGCGGCCGAGCTGCGGATGGTTAAAGTGTTTCACCTGATTTTCCACCCCGCGCACCTCATAGCGCTGATGCCAGAGGGACTCGAACTCCGCCGACGCGGCGAAAAAGCGCGCCAGCTTATTTTCCCACAGCGGATCGCCGCGATGCTCCGCCATCGCCGCGCGGAAATAGGAGACAAACGTCGCCAGCACGTCGCGATTCTCGATGCGGCCGCGCCAGGTTTCATTAGTCAGGTACAGATAAATGCAGTTGCGATCTTCCTCCGGGATGGTGGCGAAATCGATACCCATCAGGCGGCAGAAGCTGTCGTTCCAGGCCACAATATCAAAGCCGGGATTCTGAATACTGGCGGGCTGCGGCATCAGGCTATCGAGCATCCGCCGGGTGCCGGGGCTGATGCCTTCGCATACCGTCACCTGAGTGGCCTCAGGCGGAGTCAGCCCGGCCAGCACAAACAGATGCCGGGTCTCAAGCGGGCTGCACTGCAGCGCATTCGCCACCCCTACCAGCACCGCCGCCGACGGATTGACCTCCCGCCCCTGCTCCAGCCAGGTGTACCAGGTAACGCCGACGTCCGCCAGCATCGCCACCTCTTCCCGCCGCAGGCCCGGCGTGCGCCGCCGGCCAACGCGGGGCAACCCCAGGCGCTGCGGGTCGAGGCTCTCGCGGCGGGCGCGCAGAAACGCCCCCAGCTGTTTGCGGCCGTCATCGGGCGCGGCGAGGGTCAATTCACGTTGCGGTATGGTCGTCATAAAACCTCCAGCATGGTAGTACCAATACCAGTATAAGCAGGAACTGGTACCCGTTTAATTTATCGGTGATGCTACGGCTATCCGCTGAATGACGCAATGGAGAGATCCGATGAATTCGTCTGCTGTTTCACCCGGCCGCGCCGGTTTATTCCTTCTGTTGACCGGCCAGATGCTGCCGCTGATCGATACCTCGATCGCCAACGTCGCGCTGGACTCCATTACCCAATCGCTTAACGCCAGCGCCACTCAGCTGGAGCTGATCGTCGCGCTGTACGGCGTCGCCTTTGCCGTCTGCCTGGCGATGGGCAGCAAGCTTGGCGACAACTATGGCCGCCGTCGCCTGTTTATGTGGGGCGTGGCGATGTTTGGCGTCGCCTCCCTGCTGTGCGGGATGGCGAACTCCATCAATACGCTGCTGGCGGCGCGCGTGGTGCAAGGGGCCGGTGCGGCGCTGATCGTGCCGCAAATCCTCGCCACCTTGCATGTCACCCTGAAAGGCACCGCCCACGCCCGGGCCATCAGCCTGTACGGCGGCATTGGCGGTATCGCCTTTATCGTCGGCCAGATGGGCGGCGGCTGGCTGGTGTCGGCGGATATCGCCGGTTTAGGCTGGCGCAACGCCTTCTTTATTAACGTGCCGATCTGCCTGCTGGTGCTGGCCTTCAGTCCGCGATACGTCCCGGAGACGCGGCGCGAAGCGCATTCGCGCATCGACTGGCAGGGCACCTTTAGCCTTGCGCTGATCCTCTGCTGCCTGCTGTTTCCGATGGCGCTGGGGCCGGAACTGCACTGGCCGTGGACGCTGCAGCTGATGCTGGCTGCGGTGCTGCCGCTGCTGATCTGGATGCGGGCCAGCGCGCTGGGCAAACAGCAGCGCGGCGAGCAGCCGCTTTTGCCGCCTCGCCTGTTGAAGCTCACCAGCATTCGCTTTGGCATGGCCATCGCCCTGCTCTTTTTCAGCGCCTGGTCCGCGTTCATGTTCTGCATGGCGCTGACCATGCAGGCCGGTCTGGGGATGGCGCCGTGGCAGTCCGGCAACAGCTTTATCGCCCTCGGCGTGGCCTACTTCATCTCCGCGCTGTACGCGCCGAAACTGATAGCCCGCTACAGCATGGGACGCATTTTGCTGACTGGTCTGGCGGTGCAGATTGTCGGCCTGCTGCTGCTGAGCGCGACCTTTTATCGCCTCGGTATCCACACCACCCCCCTGGCGCTGGTCCCGTCCACGGCGCTTATCGGCTACGGGCAGGCCCTGATCGTCAATAGTTTTTACCGTATCGGGATGCGCGATATCAGCGCCTGCGACGCCGGAGCCGGGAGCGCGATTCTCAGCACTCTGCAACAGGCGACGCTGGGTCTGGGTCCGGCGATTCTCGGCTCGCTATTCTTAGCCCTTGCCCAGCGCAGCGGCGGCGACTATCCGCGGGCGCTGATCGATTTCCTCGCGGTGGAAGTGGTGATGATGCTGGTACTGGGCGCCATCGCGCTATGGCTACGCCACCACCTTAACGTCCGCCCGGCGGTCGCGACCTCATAATCACATCCGCATAACCTGCAATTTGCATAATAGACATCCAGCGGTCATCATAACCGCTGGATGTAAAGGAGACGTTATGCAGGAATTAATATCGCAAATCGCCGCATTAGGCATCAAAATTACCGCCACGACCTCACTCATTATTATCTTCGGCATTATTTTTCTGACGGCGATTGTCGTTCACCTTATTCTGCACAAAGTGGTGCTGCGTACCTTCGAAAAGCGGGCGCAGGCCAGCAGCCACCTGTGGTTGCAAATTATTACCCAGAACAAATTGTTTCATCGTCTGGCCTTCACCCTGCAGGGGATTATCGTCAACGTGCAGGCGGTGTTGTGGCTGCAAAAAGGCAGCGAGGCGGCGGAAATCCTCACCACCTGCGCCCAGCTGTGGGTGATGATCTACGCGATGCTGTCCTTCTTCTCGCTGCTGGACGTGGTGTTCAATTTATCGCAGAAATTCGCCACCGCCTCTCAGCTGCCGCTTAAAGGCATATTTCAGGGAATTAAGCTGGTCTGCGCGATTATTGTCGGCATTCTGGTCATCTCCTTACTGATTGGCCAGTCGCCGGCGATTCTGATTAGCGGCCTCGGCGCGATGGCCGCGGTACTGATGCTGGTGTTCAAAGACCCGATTCTCGGCCTGGTCGCTGGGATCCAGCTCTCCGCCAACGATATGCTCAAACTCGGCGACTGGCTGGAGATGCCGAAATATGGCGCCGACGGCGCGGTGATCGACATCGGGCTGACCACGGTGAAGGTGCGCAACTGGGATAACACCATCACCACCATTCCCACCTGGTCGTTGGTTTCCGACTCGTTTAAAAACTGGAGCGGTATGTCGGCCTCCGGCGGCCGCCGCATTAAGCGCAGCCTGAATATCGATACCACCAGCATTCATTTTCTCGATGAACAGGAGCAGCAGCGCTTAATTCAGGCCCGGCTGCTGAAGCCGTATATGGATTCGCGTCATCAGGAAATCAGCCTGTGGAACCAGCAGAACGCCGCCGATCAATCGATATTGAATCAGCGCAAGATGACCAATATCGGCACCTTCCGCGCGTATTTGCAGGAATATTTGCGTAATCATCCGCGCATCCGCAAAGATATGACGCTAATGGTTCGCCAGCTGGCACCGGACGCCAACGGTTTGCCGATTGAGATCTATTGCTTCACCAACACGGTAGTGTGGGCAGAGTATGAGAGCATCCAGGCGGATATTTTCGACCACGTATTTGCGGTGGTTGACGAATTCGGCTTGCGGATCCATCAGTCCCCCACCGGCAACGATATTCGTTCGCTGGCGGGCGCGTTTACTCAGTAATATCCTCAGGCACTGGCGCGGGAAATGACGCGCCAGTCCATCATCACCCGCTCAACCGCGGCGTCGGGATTATCGATCCTTTTCATTAATAACGTCACGGCGGTACGGCCAATTTCGCGTGAAGGCTGTTCCACGGTGGTCAACTGCGGCGATACCACTTCGGCGAGTTCGGTGCCATCAAAGCCGACCACCGCGATATCTTCCGGTACCCGCAGCCCGGCCTGCGCAATGGCCCGCAGCGCGCCCGCCGCCAGCGAATCGGAAACCGCAAACACCGCATCCGGCTTCTCTTCCTGAGCCAGCAGCGTCTCCATCGCCTTTGTACCGGCTGCGGCGCTTAAGTCGCTGGCGTAGATCACCTGCTGATAGTCCAGCTCGCGAACGTGCAGCACGCTTTTATAGCCGCGCTCGCGCAGACGGGAATAGCGGTAGCTGAGATCGTGGTTGATTAAAGCAATGCGTCTGCGCCCGCCGTCGACCAGCCGGGAAACGGCGCCCTGCGCCGCGTCGACGTCGTTGATGCCGACGCAGGAGATACTGCCGTTATCGGCGTATTCCGCGCACTGAACCCAGGGCGCGTCGCCGATTATGGTGGTCAGTTCCGGCAGGCTGGAGAGCGCGTTCATGGTGATGATGCCGTCGACCATTTTGCCGGAAAGCAGCTGCAGGCCCGAGGTGGAACGGGCTAAATCCGAACCGGAATTACACAGCAGAATCCGGTAGCCGTTCTTTTCCGCCTCTTCTTCAATACCCTTGACCACTTCGGCGCAAAAGGGGTTGGCGATATTCGAGACCATCACCAGAATCATATTGCTGCGGGCCGTTCGCAGCTGGCGGGCCAGCAAATTCGGCTGGTAGTTACTCTCTTTGATCGCCTGCAGCACACGTTCGCGATTCTTCGCTTTCACGGTATCGCTGTTATTCAATACCCGCGATACCGTCGCCACCGAGACGCCCGCCAGACGAGCGATTTTCTGAATTGACATAGAGGCTGCACTTCCCGCATAGACGTTATATTTCGCAGGCTATCATAAATGAGCGCCGTCCGCGCCGTCAGCAGGTTTTGCAAGAATCGACGGGATTGATTAGCACGCTAAGGTCGCTATCATGATAGCGTCGGCGTTGTTTCGCGAGAGGCGAAACGTACGCTGGCCGTTGAACGTCATCGGCATATAACTGGGGTATCTCTTGAACACCATAAAAAATATTCACATCGCGGCGGCAATGATCACCGACGGTCAAGGACGCTGTCTCTTAGTACGCAAACGAGGGACGGAATACTTTATGCAGCCTGGGGGAAAGCCTGAAATCGGTGAAGCCTCGGAGGCGGCGCTGATCCGCGAGCTCGAAGAGGAGCTCAACTTCCTCGTCTCACCTGAAGAACTGGTTCCGGTAGGCCGCTTCACCGATACGGCGGCAAACGAGCCGGGCCATACGCTCTCTGCGGATATCTTTCAAATAGCAACCAACAGAGCGAGCTTTACACCGACGGCAGAAATAGAAGAAGTTATCTGGTATACGCCGGGCCAGGATCGGCATATTAAGCTTGCTCCTCTTACCGAGAATCACCTGCTTCCTCTGCTGAAAAAGGCGTAAGCGCCCGGGGCGCATCGAAAGTCTTGGTTCATTTGTCTGCAAGCCAAAATCCATGGTGCCGTCGTTCCGGTGGCGTTGCGGCGGCCTGCAGGCAGAGCCAGTTCAGGCTGAAGCGCCCCACTTCCACAAGAAACATTTGTCCGCATCTTCCGGTTAAGATTTAGCACATCCTGCTGATTCACCTCCCTTCAAACTGCGACGTGTTTTAGCTCTTAAAAACGCCCCATTTTGTACGCCAGATCATATTTCGCCAGACAATCCTTTCCCCCACAATCCAAAATATCGCAACTTTCCCTTACAAAAATAAGGTCATTACAGAATAACCTCCACGAAATAAAACAAAATAAAAACACAAAATTAACAAACAGCGATGAGATAGCGTTTTTTTTGACTTATTGTGCTGTTTTTTTTTAACCAATTCTCCCCGATTCAGCGAGAAAATTCCTGGTAACTATGGATTATTCTTAAAGAGAGATCGACATAAAATTCTGTATCTTAAGATTTTTCTTATTCATAATAGTAGGTTAGTATAAATCCAGACAATTTTTGGACTTAAGAATTTACACATTTTTCATCTATATAACTCTCCAGAAATTAAAGTTGTCACATTTATTAACTAGCCATAATATAGCCACATCATTGAACGATAGGGTAAGGCAATATAGGGAAATAAATCGACATATGCTTCCGCAGAAATATGAGAAGGTATACTGCATAAGCTGTCAGTATCAGTGCGAAATCTATCCACGACCTACGATAAAATCGATTAACTGCACTGAAACTCACTATTGCGTATGGCCTGATAAAAATATCTATTTAAAAAATGGTGTGCATTGTTTTTTAATTAACAAGCACTACAACTTCTCTAATTCTGGATATATTTTTGTTGATTTTTCTCGCTACAACATCAGATTATTCACCAATAATAAATGGATTGAATATCTGCTCAAAACAGGCTTGCGGGTAATTTTGATTGCCGACAGATTAGCGCAGCCGCTGGCGCTGTACTGGAAACACCGCTGTCAGCAGATAATTTCGATTATCAATACCGGCGATACTCGAGATGAGATTGAAAAGAAAATACAGCTTTCGTTTCTCGGTCAAAGAGATGCTCGAGGTTACCGTCAAAAACTTAGCGATCAAGAGGTATTGGTACTCGATCATTTACTCGCAGAGAAGTCGGTTAAAGAGATAGCAAAAGAATTGCAGATGGCAGAAAAGAGAATTTACGCAATCAAGCTCAGCTTGCAGAATAAGATGGGAGGCAGAGGGAAGTTAAACATTATTCTATCTGGATAAAGTCATTATCAGTATTTGTAGCAATAACTCCATAAATGGAACTAACTTAATTATTCTCAGGAAATTTAAAATGAAAAAAATCGTATTAGCGGGTGTTGTGGCTGCGGCTCTTATCTCTTCCAACGCAATGGCTAACGTGACGACTTCCGCCACTGCAAGCTGGGATGCTAGCGCAACTAAAGACACCACCAGCGCGCTGGTTGTCACTCCGCTGAAATCCCTGAACTTCCAGTACGCTGAAGGGATTAAAGCGTTTAACGCTCAGAAAGGCGCTTTTGATATCACTATCCAGGGCCAGTCTGGCGCGACTGACTTCACGCTGACCTCTCAGATCGTCAGCAACACCCTGAGCCGTACCACTGACGCCTCTACTCTGGCCGTTGGTGTGAGCTGGAACGGCAACGCGCTGAACAAAACCACCCCGGTAACGATGATTGATACCGCCAACAACATCTCCGCGGGTCTGGATGCGCTGGCTGTCGCGACCGCCTTCGCAGGCGCCGATCGCGTCAGCACTCAGGGTAACTTCGATTTCACTATCGACTCCGCGACTTCTGACGGCAGCACCGCCGCTGAGTTCAAAGATTTAACCGACGGTTACTGGAGCGGCGACGTTCGCGTTCAGTTCAATGCGGAATGGACTATCTAATCAGGTGTAGCCAACACCTGTCCGGTATGACAAGGAGGCTTCGGCCTCCTTATAAGGATGCGCCATGAAACTGAATCCATTATTACTCTCTCTCTTTTTATTCACCGTGACGCCCTCCTCCCATGCCATTAATGTCGGAGACGTCACCTCAATAATGGGGCCAGACGCCTCGACGCTGGCAAAAGAAATCATTAATACCACCGATACGGCACGTTACGTTAGCGTCAGCGTGGAGCGTATCTCATCGCCTATGGCCGGCGGCAAGGTTATCCCGATGGCGAGCAGATCGGAATTATTATCAACACCAGCCAGTCTGATATTACCTGGAAATGCTAAAGAGAACTTTCGTTTTTTTTACAAAGGACCTCAGGATAACCAGGAACGTTATTATCGCATATCCTGGACCGATGAGCCGGTGACCGAGTTTGAAGCCAGTAAAAAGAAAAAACAGGGCGAGGCAACGACCTCGGCCATTATTGGTACGATTCTGGTGGTCGCGCCGCGTGAAGAAAGATTTGACTATCGTCGCGATAATGACACGGTAACCAATACCGGTAACGCTTCATTCCGCGTTATCTCCTACGGACCCTGTCGTGATAAAGCGAAGGATGAGGGGCAAGGCTGCCGTGAACGCTATTATGTCATGCCTGGTATCAGCGTAAAAATAAAGCATACCGATCTCACCAACAAAAAAACACGAATTGGAATATGGCACGGTGAGCAATATATAAATGTAAACTGAGTAATATTATGGATAATCTTGGTTATGTCAAAGGGACGTTGTTCGCTGGGTTATTGATTACGGTAAACCAGGGTTGGGCAGCTAATGCCACAGCGCCAGTTAAAGTCAGTAACTATGTTATTCCTTCGGTATTTGCTAACGCGTTATATCAGGGCATGTCGGTCCCTGTTTTTATTCGTTATGAAGGCGATAATAGTACCCAACGCAGCCAGCAAAAAATCGCTGATGCCATCCTTACCATCAAGGATAATGAGTTTCGCCTGAACCAGATCGCGCTCAGCGATCTGCCGGAACGAACCGAATTATCACCTCAGATAAAATCATTGCTCAACGACATGCAGGACAAAAGCATCGGCGACGGTCAGCGCGTTTATATCAACAAAGACGCCTCTCTCTCACTCGATACGCGTTCCTTTTATCTTGAGCTGACGGTTAACCGGGCAGCCATGCAGGCCGCTATTTTGCCGCGTACCAATATGCTTGGGGAATCCACTGCCCAGAATCTCTCGAGCGTGCTGAATTACTCGATGGGGAGCTATTACAACAAATATGAGAATACCGATAGCGCCAGCAGCTATCTGACGCTGGACAATACCTGGTCGCTGCGGGAGCATCATCTGAATTTTAACGGTTCCCTCTACGGGATTGGTACCGGCAACCAGCAGGGTAAACTGTATCGCTCGATGTACGAACGTGACTATCAGGGACGCCGCTTCGCAATGGGGATGGTGGATACCTGGAATCTGCAATCGATCGCCAGCATGAGCGCCCTGAACTCCAGCCGCATTTACGGCATCAGCTATGGCAATAAAAGCAGTTCCCAAACGCAGGACAATACGCTTGCTCTGGTGCCCGTAACGGTGTTCCTGCCGGCCGCCGGCGAAGTGCACGTTTATCGTGACGGCAAACTACTCAGCATTCAAAACTTCTCGATGGGTAGCTACGAGCTCGATACGTCACGCCTGCCGTTTGGCATCTACAACGTTGATATACAGGTGGTCGTTAACGGGCGCGTGGTCAGCAGCCGGACGGCGAACATCAATAAAACGTTCGCCCGGAAATCGAGCGTGACCGGCGATCTCTCGTGGCAAACTTTCGCGGGCAGCCTCGAATACAACAAGATGGACTATCGCCATAAATACAACATCAATTATGGCACACGGAATACGTGGATAGCCGGGGTCGCCGCTGCAACCAGCCAACCCTGGCTTTCCGGCGTGAATCTGAAAACCACGCTCTACGGTTTTGACAATAACGGCGTCAATGAAACGGAAGCGAACGTGATTTTCAACAACGCGTTCAGCTTTAACCAGCAGGGGCTGCTCGCTACCGACGGCAGCTGGCAGAGTACCTCCACCTTCAACATGAGTTTACCGGACGGGTATGGCAACCTGTGGGGGTCGCGCCAGTACAGTTCCATCGGTAACGCGCTACCGATGCAGCAAAACGACTACGTGACCGTCGGCGCCAACGCTAACCTGCGCAAAATCGCGCCGTTCCTCGGTACGCTGAGCGTCAGCCGCACCAATAACAAATATACCGGGAGCACCTATACCAACGTCGATTACGATCAATCGCTGTTAGCTAATCGCTACGCAACCGTCACGCTACGCGCCGGTATTCAGAACTATCAGTACAACAACCATGAAAATCTGCGCGATAAGTACGTCAATATTGACGTCTCTATCCCCTTCTCTACCTGGCTCAGCACCGGGGTGTCCAGCCAGAACGGAAACATGCTGGCGAACGCCACGCTGCGCAAAAGCTTTGACAACAGCGCCATTACTCAGGTAGGGGCATCGGTTTCGAAGCAGATTAAACAGAATAAAAATGACGATAGCCGCTACCGTTCCGACGATTACGCCGCCAATGGTTACGTTAGCTATGACACCAAATATAACGCTGGCACCGTCTCCGTTAGCCGCTCATCGCAGCACAGTTCAAACTACAGCCTGAGTTCGCAGGGCAGCGTGGCCTGGACGGAAAAAAATGTCTATGTCGGCAAAGGCACGCAAACCGCGGGCCTGGTGGTCAACACCAACTTCAGCGGCAAAGGCAGGATGATGGCGCAGATCAACGGCCAGAACTACCCGCTGACCGGCAAAAGCAACTTCATCAGTCTTCCGCCCTACTCGGAATATCAGGTGGAGCTGATGAACGACAAGAATTCGGAAGACAGCGTCGATATCGTGACCGGCCGACGTAACAAAGTCGTGCTCTATCCCGGCAACGTCAGCGTGCTTAACCCGGAGGTCAAACAGCTGGTCACCGTATTTGGCCGGGTGAAAGACCGTCGCGGCGGTTACTACGCCAACGCCGATATTCATAACCACATTGGTAAAACCCGAACCGACGAACTCGGTGAGTTCGCCATGGACGTCGATAAGCGTTATCCAGTGATTACCCTGGTGGATAAATTCGGCGGCATTTGCGAAGTGGATCTGGATCTGAGTGAAGCGAAAGGCGCTGTCTGGGTCGGGGAGATTCCTTGTGAGATCCAACAACAAACGGCATCAGTGACTGGAGATGTTAAGAATGTCTATTAAACCCCAGAGCATCATGCTGCTGGCCGGCTGGCTGCTGGCTGCGCCGGCTATGGCGCTCACCCCCAGTAACAGCGGAAGCGGCAGTAACTCCTATATGTTTATCGACAATGATGTTGATGACGAATATTTCATCACCACCAGCTCCCTCGACCCGCGCTTCACCGGAGCCAACGTCTGGACAAAATATCCGACTAACCAGCGTAGCCTGGGATATATAACCTACATCGGCTGGGCTTACGCCAACCGCTACTTCGACCTGTGGATCGAGAATTCGCCCATTAACCAGCCATTTCTCGGGATCCGCTGCATGTCTACGGGCTCAAGCTGCCCGGCGTCTGGCTATATTTCTCCCGATGTCATCGATAAAGACGGCTACTATCATGCGATGTCCGGCAACACCGTAGCAAACGGTTATTACGGCGCCGGAGCGCTGAGCCAGTCGGCCTATGAGTATTTTCGCGATCGGCCGGTGGGGACCATCGATTCTTTGCAGCTTAATCTTTGCTACATGAATTCCAATACCGATTATGACTTTGCCTCCGGCGTTCGCTGTAAAGACCTCCCCAGCGGGGGAACATGGCGCTACTACACGTTCAACCTCGAAAAGGTCTCGCATCTGAAGTTAAACAGTACCGGTGCTCTGGCAGAAGTGTGGATTGCCAGCGATGGCACGCCAAGCGTTAACCTCGGCTCTGATTTGTGTCAAATGGGTGTGGTCGGGAGTGCTTCGGGGATCATCTGTAAAATGGTGTCTTACAGTTTTCAGGAGACTAAAACTCTCACCACCTTACTTGATTTCCGGATGGTGATCGACACGGCGATGCTGGGATTTTCTCCTTCTACGTCTGACGTAAAGTACAGCGGTGATGGGGCAAGCTGGACCAATTTTGGTACGGTCAGCACCTATAACAAGGTTTTCAAACCGTCAGGCGAGTACGTTTACGTATTCCTGTCCAACGCCTTTTTCCAAAAAGTCCTCAAGGCAGGAACGGATTTAACCAACAAGGATGCTCTGTTTACCTTCTATTTTGATAACTCCGTCACGCCACAATCGGGTTATTATCAGTTCACGCCATCAACATTAATTAACATCATCCCACGGGAATACGGGATTAGCATTGTCGCCAGCGACGGGACTTCTCATCCCAAAGCATCCGGCAAAATCGGTAGCGAAGAGCCCATCACCTTTGAGTATAAAGTCACCACCTCCGCGTCGCGTCAGGCCGACAGTATTACCGCCCAGGTGATTGGCGACTCCGTCAACATGTATGGCTTGCCGTTCTGCCTGTTTACCTCAGCGGACGAGACGCTAAAAGTACCGGTCCCGGCCTACCTCGAATGGACATCCGCTACCGGTAAAGCGGTAAAAGTCCGCAACAGCTGCGGCGAAGCGCCTGTCGATATGACCAACGCCGTTTGGGTACAGACGGCCTGGAACGCCAACGTCAACGACGGTTTCTTTTTTACCACCACGCTGAAACTGCTGTTTCCGATGGATGACCCACATTCACAATTCACCACCAATGGTCATGACTGGATGGGGACCGTCAGCGCCACCGGCGATGTAAAAGTGACCGCCACGTGGGTCGGCGTGGACCGGGGGGTGTGATGCAAAAAATCCTTGTCATCGGATTATGCGGGCTGTGTATTCAGCCCGCTTCCGCGGTGTACTTTGATTCCATCATTTATGATATGGATGCCAGCAAAGATTTTATCTCCCGGCCGCTGGTCAACGATACAAAAAGCACTAACTTATATACCATTTCGGCTTACAAAATCTCCCGGCCGGGCAACGGTAATGAGCGACCGGTGCCTGGTCAGGATAAAGATCTGGTCTGGTCGCCGCTGCAGTTCACCGTGCAGGCCAAAGGTCAGGAATATTTTAAGCTCTATTACCGTGGGCCTAAAGATGACGTTGAGCGCTATTATCGGGTGATCTTTAAGGAGACGCCCGTCACGGTTTTCCCCTGGCGTCAGGATCAGAAAAAACTGAATGTTGTCCCTTCGGTATCGATGAGCACAATTCTCATCGTGCGCCCGCGTAAGACGCGATTCCAGTATGAAATTAATGAAGCCACAGGCACCATTAAAAATACCGGTAACACCTTTTTTAGAGTTGTTATCCAGAAAGGATGCAATGGTGATGATGAAAGTTCAACGCAATTTTACATGCTGCCAGGGGAAAGCTGGACCGGCCCCGAGGCGAAGACTAGCAACAGGAAATACATTGTCGCATTAGGCCGCTATCATCAGTTAGGAAAGGGCTGTTTTATGAATTCGCCGGGCTAACCGCCGCTAATCCAGAGCGGGGATATTATGCCTGAAGCGCAGCTCGCGCAGGCGGTTGAGCCCGCCAAACTTTTTGCATAAAGAGTATTGAAAGCGGTAGACGCTGCGGGTATCACACGCCATGATGCGGGCGATATCCTGACTGGAGTGCCCGTCCGCCAGCAGGCGCAGCGTCTTCATTTCATGCTCCGTCAACGACGGTGTGCGCCGGCAGCGAAGATTTCGCCCCAGCATGATGCGTTTTATTTTCTTGATTAAGCTGGTTAAGCCATCGTTGACCTCTACCACCGACCATAATAATCCGGAACGCAACATCCAAAAATTAGCCATGGGTAGCATGCTCTTATCCGCGAGCAAAATAACTTTCAGCCCGGTCTCATGCAATTTTTCAGCCCATCCCTCATGCAGAAAATACAAAATATTGTCGAGAGAGAAATCCACTACCACCATTCCTTCAGGCAGGAAACAGGTAATTTCACGAAATACAAGATCATTTACCGCACGTTTGAAAAAATAGTTTTTATCTGGCCATACAGAAAATTTCCTCTCTCCACAATGCGAACGTTCAATTTTATCTTCTGCTTCAATAGGGCAGTTTAAACCACACGCCATACATTTAATCTCATGGTCACCTGCCGGCATTACGCTTACCTCTTGAGTGGCTAAAAATATTTTCGAAAAGATACAGACGGAATATCAAACATACTATAAACAAAAATTCCTGCTGCTATTATATTTACTATAAACATAGAAAACAAAAGACTAATTTATACTTCCAGACCTTAGGGAAAATAACGTTAACAGATCTTATTAAATATTTTAATAGAATCTCCTATAATTTAACTATATCATATTCTATATATCAAAACATATCTGACCTGATTTCCTTAGTCGAAGCGAGCATAATATTTTTTTGTGACTAAATTTATCATCACGCAATACATAAAATTCGCAGGCTATCATCATTCTTTGCTTCTTGTGGGCAATGACCCATTCACCGCCGCCGGGAATGTCTCCGCCAGCCAGTCGATAAATACGCGCAGCCGGGATGTGACATGGCGATTCTGCGCATAAACCACGTGAAAGGGATAAGGAGCCGGACGCCATTTGTTCAATATTTCCACCAGTAATCCGTTCGCCAGCGCATTTCTCAGCGAATATGAGAAGGTCTGCACAATACCCAGCCCAGCCTCCGCAGCCGCAATATGCGCGTTGCTCTCATTTATGCCAAGGTGATGTTCCGTTTTAATCTCTTGCGCGATGCCGTTAGCCAGAAAGCGGAACGGGAAGGCTCTTCCGCTGGCGGGAGATAAATAGCTGACCAGCCGATGTCCGTTCTTCAGCTCATCGGGATACGCGGGAACACCATAAAGCCTGAAATAGCCCGGCGTGGCGCAGGTCACGATCGTCGCTTCGCCGATTTTGCGCGCGATCAGCGTCGAGTCGTCCAGCGGCCCGCCTCTGATCGCGCAGTCGATATTGCCGCTGATAAGGTCAGATGGGCTGTCAGCGACCGCCAGATCGATGCGGATATCCGGATAAGTCGCCATAAAATCAGCCAACAGCGGGATCCGCACATCGCGAGCGGTGGATCCGCCTACCGCGACGCGCAGATGGCCCTTTGGCTTATTGCGGGAAGCGCGAAATGAGGCATCCACCTCATCCAGCTCTTTCAGAATCCGCACCGCTTTTTCATAGTACTCGCGCCCTTCCGGCGTGACGGTAATGCGCCGGGTCGTGCGCTGTAGCAAGCACACGCCCAGATGCGATTCAAGCTGTTGAATCGCTTTACTAAGGGTGGCATTGGGCATATTCAGGGAGTCTGCGGCCCGAGTAAAGCTGTTGGCTTCAACAACGCGCGTAAAAACTTTAAGGGCTGAAAACCGATCCATTATTCGCTGTTCCTGATAGCAGTCGCTGATTATTCACCGGCGTGAAGAGTGTTTTTCACATTACTCCGTTTTTTGCATCCGTGGCTGACGGTAGAGTGACTCCCGTACTCAGTCGCCAGGTGGTCACGGTAAGTGGATGACTCAATTGGCATATTCATACTTTAGTTAAGGAAGTGCATCATGAGTAAAAAACTTTCGGCAAAAATCGCGTTAGTCACCGGCGGCACCTCGGGCATCGGCCTGGCATCAGCCCGGGAGCTGGCCTTGCAGGGAGCGACGGTCTATATCACCGGTCGCCGTCAGGAAGAGCTTGATGCGGCGGTCGCGTTAATCGGTCCCGCCGCCAGCGGGATCCGCGCCGATGCCTCGATATTAAGCGACCTCGATAGGGTGTTTTCGACCATTGCCAGCGAATCAGGGCGACTGGATGTGCTTTTTGCCAATGCGGGCGGCGGCGATATGATGCCGCTGGGCGCCATAACGGAAGAGCACTTCGATCGCATTTTCGCTACCAACGTGCGCGGCGTGCTGTTCACCGTCCAGAAGTCCTTGCCGCTGTTGACCCTGGGGGCTTCCATCATCCTTACCGGCTCGACCGCGGCGGTGAAAGGCACCGCGAACTTCAGCGTGTACAGCGCCAGTAAGGCCGCCGTGCGTAATCTGGCACGCTCATGGGCGCTGGATCTCAAGGATCGCGGTATCCGCGTGAATGTGGTCAGCCCGGGACCCGTCCGTACGCCCGGCCTGGGAGGACTTGTCGCAGAAGAGCAGCGTCAGGGGCTCTTCGATATGCTGGCCGCCGACGTCCCGCTGGGCCGCATTGGCGAGCCCGAGGAGGTCGCTAAAACCGTCGCTTTTCTGGCGTCAGACGACGCGAGCTTTATTAACGCCGCCGAAATCTACGTTGATGGCGGGCTGGCGCAGATCTAAAAAATGCTGCCTGAAGACCCTTGGATTCATGGGTCTTCAGGTGCTACCGTACATCTATAATTAACCGTTTTGTTCTGTCGCCGAATGATCGGTATACCTGTTCTAATAATTATGGATGATGATATCAATGAAACTCAAAATAGCGCTTATCGCGCTCGGCTGTTCGCTCGCCGCCCTTTCCGGCTGTACCTCCTCAAAATCTTCACCGGAACGCCACGCTTACTACTTTATTTCACACCGCAGCGATTTCGTCGGCGGTAACTTCGCCACTAACCGTCAGGAAAACTACCGCTTAAATCTGCCGAACTTTACTGAAATCTATGCCCGCGGCCAGCAGGACAGAAAATCGGGGATGAGCGAAAGCGACGCCCGCCGTACTGCCGACGCCATCAGGCAGCAGGTGGCGCAGGGCACAAAAACCCAGCACGCGTTCAACGGTAACGCCAGCGATAAATGGGACAACGAGATGGAAAATAAAGACGCCGTGCTGTTTGGTAATGAACTGGCCGGGACCTATCTCGACGGCTATTTTGGCGTGAAATAACACAGCGGGTGCGCGAAATGCGCACCGCGCCTTCTGCTTATCTTTCCACCTGCACCCAGCGCTGCTGCTGATGGCTTTTCACTATCGCATCAACGATGTACATCACGTCCGCCCCCTCATAGAACGAGGCGAAACGCCGCGACGACGCCGGCGGCATCTCACCGGCGCGCACCGCCTGATAAAAGCTGAGCATCATATTTTTAAACGCATCGGGCCAGCCTTCGTTATGCCCGCCGGGGAAATGGGCGCTGGCGGCGGCCTCGCCGAGCATCAGGCTCGGATCGTCGCTCAGCAGCTGGTTTGGCTGCTGGCGATGACCTACCCACAGCCGCTGCGGCACCTCCTGCTCCCATGCCAGCGAACAGTTACTGCCGTTGATCTCTACCGTCAGGCCATTTTTTCTCCCGGCGCTGACCTGCGAAACGGTAAAACAGCCCTTACTGCCGTCATCAAAACGGAACAGTACCGACCCCAAATCTTCGGTGTCGACGGGCCGCGCCTCATACGCGCCATTATCGCGATGCTGGCTAAAGGTCGCATCCCCGGCGACGGGCGCCTTACGCGTCGGCCAGACGATAGAGAGATCCGCCATCACCTCGACAATGCGGCGACCGGTCATAAACTGCACCGTATCGCACCAGTGGGAGCCAATGTCGGCCACCGCCCGCGAGGCGCCGCCCTGCGCTGAATCAACCCGCCAGTTATAGTCGGTTTCCAGCAGCATCCAGTCCTGCAAATAGCTGCCATGCGCCGCAAACAGCCTCCCGACGTCGCCGTTGCGCACCATCGCCGCCGCCTGCTGCACCATGGCGAACTGGCGATAGACAAAGCTAACCCCGTGGACCACGCCGGCATCCTCCGCCAGCGCCACCAGCTCACGCGCTTCTTCCGCGGTCATGCAGAGCGGTTTTTCTGAAAAAACGTGCAGACCGGCGGAGAGGATCTGGCGGTTAATCCGCGCGTGCAGGTGGTTCGGCGTACAGTTATGCACCACCTGCAATCCGGGGTGGGCCAGCAGAGCCTCGACGCTGCCGTAGGCGTGCGCCACGTTGAGCTGACGCGCCTTCTGCTGCGCCATCTCGAGGCTACCGTCGCACAGCGCCACCACCTCGATATCCCCCACCCGGCGCAGCGCCTCCAGGTGCGCCGGCCCGATAAACCCGGAACCAATAATGCCGACCTGGATCATTCTCTCCCCTCCTTGCCCGCGGCGAAATCATCAAACGCCCGCCCGGAGACCGGGATGATATGGCGGCGGATAAACTCGCTGCCTTCGCGCGCGCCAACCTCCGCGTCCTTCAGGCAGCACTCCCACTCCAGCACCGCCCAGCCGTCAAAATCATACTCGGTGAGCTTGCTGAAAATCGTTTTGAAATCGATCTGCCCGTCGCCCAGCGAACGAAAGCGCCCCGCCCGCTGCGGCCAGTTCTGATAGCCGCCGTAGACCCCGCTGCGCCCGTCGCGGCGGAATTCGGCGTCTTTGACGTGAAACGCTTTGATTCGCGCGTGGTAGATATCGATAAAGGCCAGGTAATCCATCTGCTGAAGATGAAGGTGGCTGGGATCATAGAGTATGTTGCAGCGCGGGTGGTTATCGAGGCGCTGCAGAAAACGCTCAAAGGTGACGCCATCATGCAGATCTTCGCCGGGATGGATTTCGTAGCAGAGATCCACGCCCTGTTCGTCGAAAACGTCCAGCAGCGGCCGCCAGCGCCGGGCCAGCTCATCAAAGGCCTCATCGAGAAGCGGCTGATTATGCGGCGGCCACGGATAAAAATAAGGCCACGCCAGCGCCCCGGAAAAGGTGGCATGCGCTTTCAGCCCCAGACGCGCAGAGGCCACCGCCGCCTGGCGCACTTTCTCTACCGCCCACTGCTGGCGCGCCTGCGGGTTACCGCGCAGCGCGGCGGGCGCAAAGGCGTCAAAGGCCGTATCATAAGCCGGGTGAACGGCCACCAGCTGACCCTCAAGATGGGTGGACAGCTCGCCGATCGCCAGGCCATGCTCCGCCAGCTTGCCGCTCACCTCATCGCAGTAGGTCTGGCTGGCGGCGGCGCGTTCAACATCGAAAATCGCCGGATGGTTGCAGGGGATCTGTAATGCCTGATAGCCCAAACCGGCAGCCCACTGCGCCAGGCCCTCCAGGGTATTAAACGGCGCCTGCGAACCGATAAACTGCGCCAGAAAAATGCCCGGCCCCTTGATTGTTTTCATACCACCTCCTGAAAAATTAACGCGACTCTTTCTCGTTGTACTGGAAAGAGAAAAGGAAAATCAGGGCGATGACCGCTGCGGCCACCGCCGGGATCCACCAGAAGGCGACCCACGCCTGCGGTACGCTCTGGCCTGCCACCAGGTGGTTATACAGCGCGCCGGAAATCTGCGATCCCAACAGCATGCCGATACCGTAGGTGAACATCACAATCATGCTCTGCGCCTGGCCCTTCACCTTTTCACCGGCCACGCGATCGGTATAGATAAAGCCGACAACAAAGAAAAAGTCGTAGCAGACGCCGTGCAGCAGGATGCCGAGATAAAGCAGGAACCGTCCCTCTTCGCTGACGCCCAGCGCAAAGAAGGCATAGCGTACAAACCACGCCGCCATGCCGATCAGCAGCATGTATTTCACCCCGAGACGGCGGAACAGCAGCGGGATCACCAGCATAAAGAAGATTTCTGACATCTGACCGAAAGACATTGCGGTGCTGACGTCCGCGATACCGGCATCCGCAAGATAAGACGCGGTGTAGGCGTAGTAGGTCCCCAGCGGAATCGAAATCAGCGTCGCGCAGAGGGAGAAAATCAGGAAGTGACGCGTTTTCAGCAGCGCGAAGGCGTCGGCGCACAGCAGGTCGCGAAACTGAACCGGGGTCCCTTTCGCCGGGGCCGGCGTGTGCGGCAGCGTCAGGCTATAAACGGCCAGCGCCACCGAACAGAGCGCCGCAACAGAGAAAATTCCTGTGGTATCGGAAATCCCCGTCACGCCGATAAAGATACCGGCGATGATCCAGCCGATGGTGCCGAAGACGCGCACCACCGGGAAGGTTTTATCGACGTTCGCCAGGCTATGGAAAGCGATGTTATTGGTCAGCGCCAGCGTCGGCATATAGCACAGGGTATAGCCGAACAGCAGGCCAATCAGCAGCGCGCCGTTTTGCGCCACCAGCGCCTGCGGGACAAACCATAGAATCACCGCGCCGGCCAGATGCATCACCGCCATCACCTTCTGCGAAGCGAAAAAACGATCGACCAGCATGCCCAGCACAAACGGCGAGAGAATAGACGCAATCGGCCCGGCGGAGAAAGCATCGCCGATCAGCAGCGACATCTCATAGCGGGTCATCACCAGCCCCAGCGTCACCGACCAGCTACCCCAGATAAAGAACTGCATAAACATCATTAACGACAGCCGCGGCACCAGAAAACGGTGGGCTACGCGGGGACTTTCACGACCTTCGGTTGTTGTGACCATTTCGACCGCCCTCAAAAAAGTAATCGATTACAAATACGCTCAAATAAAAAGTAATCGATTACAAAAAGAAGATCGCGAGCAAAATACGCTAAGCGCGAAGAAGATCACAATAAAAGTGGAAGATACCCCGCCGGACGGCGGGGCGATCGCGCGCTACGCCGTCCGGCGCAGGGTTTTAAAGGCCGCAAACAGGAACAGGATCCACACCGGCAGCAGAATCGCCGACAGACGCATCCCGTCGATGGTGCACATCAGCACCAGGATCAGCGCCAGAAAGGCGATACAGATATAGTTACTGGCGGGCGACAGCAGAGCTTTAAACTTCGGCTCGCGCCCCTTGCGCCGTTGGGCGGCGCGGAATTTCAGGTGCGCCAGGCAGATCATGATCCAGTTCAGCAGCAGCGTCGCCACCACCAGCGCCATCAGCAGGCCGAGGGCTTTCTGCGGCAGCAGATAGTTAAGCACCACCACCAGGGAGGTAATAATCCCGGAAAGCAGCAGGGAGTTGACCGGCACGCCGCGCTTGCTGACGCGGGCGAGAAACTTCGGCGCGTTGCCCTGCACCGACAGTCCAAACAGCATCCGGCTGTTGGAGTACACGCCGCTGTTATAAACCGACAATGAAGCCACCAGAATCACAAAGTTCAGCGCAGAAGCCACCACGTTGCTGTCAAGATTATGGAAGATCATCACGAACGGGCTGCTATCGGATTGGATTTCCACCCACGGATAGAGCGCCAGCAGAACCACCAGCGAACCGATATAAAACAGCAGAATACGGTATACCACCTGGTTAACCGCTTTCGGGATGCTCTTTTCCGGGTTCTGCGCTTCTGCGGCAGTAATGCCAATAAGCTCCAGTCCGCCGAAGGAGAACATAATGACCGCCAGCGACATAATCAGGCCGTGCCAGCCGGTGGCGAAGAAACCGCCGTGTTTCCACAGGTTATCGATTCCCGCTTTACTGCCGCCGTGGCCGCCGAACAGCATCCACAGGCCAAAGCCAATCATGCCGATAATCGCCAGCACCTTAATCAGCGCGAACCAGAACTCCGCTTCGCCGTAAAGGCGAACGTTTACGAGGTTCACGGCGTTGATAATGAGGAAGAAAGCGGCGGCCCAGATCCACGTCGGCACGTCCGGCAGCCAGTACTGCATATAGATGCCGGCGGCGGTCAGCTCCGCCATCCCCACCAGCACGAACATTACCCAGTAGTTCCAGCCGGAAAGAAAACCGGCAAACGGGCCCCAGTATTTATAGGCAAAGTGGGCAAAGGAGCCAGAAACCGGCTCTTCAACGACCATTTCGCCAAGCTGGCGCATGATCAAAAAGGCGACGATGCCGGCGACGGCATAGCCGAGCAGGACCGCCGGTCCCGCCATTTGAATCGCTGGCCCGATGCCGAGAAACAGGCCGGTACCGATGGCGCCGCCAAGGGCGATAAGTTGGATATGTCGGTTCTGTAAACCGCGGTGCAGCGTCGGGCCGCTTTCCTCTACGGTCTCCGACGACGTTGACGCGTCTTTCACGTCGATCCCCTGTGTATTTATATGAAGGGGCACCTTTTAACACTTATACTCGCCATACTTCAAGCGGCAGATGCGCAGGCTTCATACGTTCATTGATTTATCACAAGGGACGATCGGCCCTGCCCGCCTCTGCATTTTGGCTCAGAACGCGTAACCTACCGATACCTTGAACGTCCGCGGTTCGCCGCGGAACAGATAGGTTCCGCTGTCATCCGCGCCGGACCAGTAGTTCTCATCCGTTACGTTATCGACGCCCGCGCGTACCGTCATCTGGTTTTGATTCGCGTTAAGCGCCAGGCGATAGCGCACGCCGAGATCGAGGGTGGTATAGCTATCAATCTTCTTGCTGTTCGCCTGATCGGCATACTGCGAACCCGAGTGGTTGAGGCGCGCGGTGGCGGTCAGACCGTCGATGGGCTTGATGTCATACTCTGCGCCAAGCACCGTGTAGAACCCCGGCACGCCGATCGCTTTCTTACCATCGTTCAAACCCTTCGCGGTTTTCGACAGTTCGGCATCCAGCCAGGTAGCGCTGGCGTTAAGGCGCAGGCCATACAGCGGTTCGCCGAAGATATTAAATTCGACGCCGCGGTTACGCTGCTCGCCGTTAAGCCCGTAATAGCCGTTGCTGTCGAGGACCGCTGACGGCATTTTAATTTCAAACAGCGACAGCGAGCCGCCAATTGTGCCGAAATCGGCCTTCACCCCGACTTCGTTCTGTTTTGAGTGAATGATCCCAACGCTTTCACCATAGTTTTTAGCGGAGGTTGGCGCATTGCTGCCCGGCTGTAGCGCTTCGGTATGGTTGGCGTATAAAGAAATCACTTTCCACGGCTTATAAACCACGCCGTAAGTGGGCATCCAGCGGCTGTCATCAAATGCGTCATCGGTTTGCAGGCCGGTGGTTTTGTTGTAATTGCGCACCACTACCTTTTGATGACGCGCGCCAGCGGTAAACAGCAGCGTATCGTCGAGCACGCCAAGGGTGTCGCTTAGTAGCCAGCCCTGCGAACGGGTGCGGCCGCTGGTCAGCGGATCGTCATAGTCGCCGCCGAATGAAGCGTTGGCCGGAGGCGCGACCTGCCGGGTATCGTAGATGTTCACCAGCGGATTATCCGCCGCCTTCGACATCCGCCATGCTGTTTTGTCGTTTTGAGTTTTCGCCGAATAGCCGACGTTGACCCTGTGCGATACAAAACCGGTGGCGAACTCGCCGCGAAGGCCCGCCATGCCGCTGGCGGTATCAATATAGCGGTTGGTATCGAGGCGCCCCGCCGTGGCGTTGCCCGCCCGGTCAATCAGCTTCGAGGCGCTATACAGGCCAATCTCATGGGCATGCTGCGCCCCTAACGAGGCGTAGGCGGTCCATTTATCAATAATGTCGTATTCCATTCTCAGCATACCGAACTCATTTTCGATATCGCTGTAAGCCCATTTTTGCGTGTAGTTATGGGTGTTATCCGGCAGACGCGGGATAAAATCCACGGCCGAAATATTGATCCCCATCGGGCCGCCGTGGAAGGTTTTCTTCTGATAGCCAAAGTCAAAAGAGCTGCGTAAGCGCTCACCGCGATAATCGAGGCCAATCGAAGCCAGAGTGGTTCTGCGCTTGTCATTGTCGACCGCCGCCTCGCCTTCGCGATGCACCAGGTTCACCCGCGCGCCGAACTGGTTATCGTCGCCAAAGCGACGGCCTAAATCCAGCGAGCCGCCGACCTGCGAATCCGAGGTATAGTCGACGCCAACGTTGGCGGTGGGGATATCTTCCGCGCGCTTAGGTTCGAGGTTAATCATCCCGCCGACGCCGGAGCTGGCGGCGCCGTTGAGCAGGGCGTTGGCGCCTTTAAAAATTTCGACCCGCTCAAGCATGGCGGTATCCACCACCTGACGCGGCACCACCCCGGCCAGCCCGCTCAGGGTCATATCGTCGCCGTCAAACTTGAGGCCGCGAATGCGGTAGGTCTCGGCATAGTTACCGTAGCCCTGCACCGGCTGAACCCCGGCATCGTTGCTCACCACGTCGGTGATGGTTTTCGCCTGCTGGTCCTGAATCAGCTTCGAGGTATAACCGATGATGCTAAACGGAACGTCCATGGCGTTTTGCTCGCCGAGCATCCCGAGACGCCCGCCGTTCGCCACCTGTCCGTCGAGATAGGCAGGCACCACCAGATCGCCGCCGGCTTTAAAATCGCTGGCGGGCGTTGCCTGGACGACCATGGTTTCTTCGCTTTTCTTGCTTTCCGCCGCCGCGGCTGAATGGGTGATTGCGCCGATGGTTAACGCCAGCAGCGTTTTGCGTAGCGGGAAAACAGAAGAGTGATAGGTACGCATAATGAGTCCCATAGGTAAGAAAAAATAAAAAAAGATTAATTATTAATAAAATCAATAAATTAACATTTACTTCGCCGCCGATGTTCTCTTTTCGATCTTGCGTGAGCGAGCCCTATCCCGCTTTCGCAGTTTCCCCGTGAGCATCCGCTGAGGCAGGCAATCACCGAAAACATAAAAACAAAATAAGAATGAGAACTATACGCATTATCTTAACGTAATCAAGAAGGGCTTTTAGCGCATGAAAAAACGTTTCATTTTTCGCTGAAAAGTATTCAGAGCCGGGGAAGTGACTAAAAGAGAAAAGAAAAGGAATACAAAACGCTGATGGAAAAGCGCCGGAACCTGACAGGCTCCGGCATACAGTATTACGCGCTGGCGCTGTCCAGACGCGCCAGTTGGTCGGCGCTCAGGGTCAGCGCGGCGGCGCGGGCGAAGCTCTCCACCTGAGCGATGCTGGTGGCGCTGGCGATAGGCGCCGTTACGCCTTCGCGGCTCATCAGCCAGGCCAGCGCGACTTCGGCGGGTTTGGCGTCGTTTTGCTCCGCCACCTCAACCAGCGTATCGACGATGCGCAGCCCGCGCGGATTGAGATATTTGCCAATGCCGCCCCCGCGCTGGCTTTGCGCCAGATCGGACTGCTGGCGGTATTTGCCGGTCAGGAAGCCGGACGCCAGGCTGTAGTAGGTCACCACGCCGATATCGCGGCTGATGCACAGGTCGCCGAGCGCGCCCTCAAAAGCCGAGCGATGATAAAGATTGTATTCCGGCTGCAGCACCTGCCAGGCCGGCAGACCGCTTTTGCGCGACACTTCCAGCGCGCTCGAAAGCTGGCCGGCGTCAAGGTTGGAGGCGCCCATAGCGCGGATTTTCCCCGCCTGCTGCAGGGCGTGAAACGCCTCGAGGGTTTCCGCAACCGGCGTTTCCGGGTCCGGCCAGTGGGCAAAATAGAGGTCGATATAATCGGTGTTCAGGCGCCGGAGTGAATCCTCAACCGCCTGCTGGATCCACGCTTTTTTCAACCCTTTATGCCCGGGAAGGCCTAAATCGGCCCCCACTTTGGTGAAGATCTTCACCTTATCGCGCATGCCGGGCCGCGCCTGTAGCCAGCGGCCGATAATGGTTTCAGACTCGCCGCCCTGATTACCCTCCGCCCAGCGGGAGTAAACATCCGCCGTGTCGATAGCATCAAAGCCGTGGTCTATAAACGCATCAAGAATGGCAAAACTGGTTTTTTCATCGATGGTCCAGCCAAAAACGTTGCCGCCAAACACCAGCGGGGCGATGGAAAATCCGGTTTTGCCCAAGGGACGTGTGATCATGCCGTTCACTCCTTATCGCTTATATTCAGTATCCTTCGGAACGCCGTGAGGGCCAGGAAAGGACAATTACGGGATAGTAAGAAAAGGAAGCTTGAAGCGGGCTAGCCGTGCCCGCTGAATGCATAACAACATTATGTCCCGGAATAGACGTCAAAGCTAAAATATTTCCCGGCTAACTTTTTATAAGTGCCGTCGGCGAGAATGCGGGCAATCGCGCCGTTAATCTCCTGGCGCAGGGCATCGTCCTCTTTGCGCAGGCCAATCGCCGCGCCGGCGCCGAACAGCTTGTCGTCCTTCAGATGGCCGCCAACGAAGGCAAAATCTTTACCCTGCGGCTGCTGCAGGAAGCTGTAGTCGGCCATCATCCCGGACAGCACCGCGCCATCAATACGCCCGGACTCCAGATCCTGAACCACGCGATCCGCCCCCTGATAGGCGACGATATTGATCCCCGCCGTGCGCCAGTGCTGGTTGACGTAAGTCTCCTGCGCCGAGCCCTGTTCTACGCCGATGGTTTTGCCCTTCAGCTGTTCGACGGTATTCCCGGCCAGGGTATTTTTACGCGCCACGAGGAACACCGGACCGTTGTAGAGCTTGTCGCTAAAGCCGATCTGCTCTTTGCGCTTCTCGGTCATATACATGCCGGAGAGGATCGCGTCGAACTTACGCGCCTTCAGCGCCGGGATAATGCCGTCGAAGTTGCTTTCCACCCACACGCACTTGGCCTGCAGCTGGGCGCAAATCGCGTTGCCGAGGTCAATATCAAAACCCGCCAGCTTACCCTGCGGATCTTTCCATTCAAACGGCGCAAAGGTGGGATCGACGCCAAAGCGAATTTCCTTATTTTCTGCGGCCAGGGCTGAAGTTGAGGCCATCAGCGCGACCCACAGCAGAAGAGATTTTTTCATTATTTACGGACTCCAGAGATCAACGGCAGTGTGTTTCAACTAACCGGACGAACAGCGTCGCGCCGGTAGAAATAATGTCATCATTAAAGTCATAGCCGGGGTTGTGCACCATACAGCCGCCCTTCCCGCCTTTCTCCCCATTACCCAGCAGGAAGTAGCAGCCGGGGCGTTTCTGGAGCATAAAAGCGAAATCTTCGCTGGCGTTCATCGGCGAAATGGATTCCAGCACGCCCTCCTCGCCAAATACCTCCAGCGCCAGCGCTTTGGCGAACTCGGTCTCCTCGTCGCTGTTGGTCAGCACCGGATAGGAGTCAAAAACCTCAACCTCGCTGCTGGCGCCGTAGCTTTTGGCGGTAAAATCAGCGAGCTCCTTGATCCGCTTAATTAGCAGGTCGCGAATTTCCGGCTTCATCGCCCGCACGCTCAGCTCCATCACCACGTTCTCGGGGATGACGTTGGAGGCGATACCCGCCTGGAAAGTGCCGACGCTGACCACCGCGGTTTCGCCCGGCGGTACGTTACGGGCAACGATACTTTGCAGATTCATCACCAGCGCCGCGCCGGTCACAATGGGGTCGACGGTGCGCTCGGGGTGCGCGCCGTGGCCGCCGTAACCGGTAATGGTGATTTTGACCGTATCCGCCGAGGCCATAAAATTACCGGCGTAAAAGCCGAGTTTCCCCACCGGCAGGCCCGGCATATTGTGCAGGCCGAAGATGCGCTCGCAGGGGAAACGTTCAAACAGGCCGTCTTTAATCATTAAATCCGCGCCGCCGATAGCTTCTTCCGCGGGCTGGAATATCAGGTGTACCGTGCCGTTGAACTGGCAGGCCGGCGAGGCGATATATTTCGCCGCCGCCAGCAGAATGGTGGTATGGCCATCGTGGCCGCAGGCGTGCATTTTCCCGGCAACGGTGCTGGCCCACGGGAGATCGGTCGCTTCGAAAATCGGCAGCGCGTCCATGTCGGCGCGCAGGCCGATTGTGCGCGGAGAATCGCCTTTGCTTAAGGTTCCGACCACCCCGGTTTTCGCCAACCCGCGGGTCACCGTATAGCCCCACTCGGTCAGTTTTCCGGCCACCAGCTCGCTGGTATTAAACTCTTCCAGGCTTAATTCCGGATGGGCATGTAAATAATGACGGATCGCAATCATTTCATCTTCGGTGGCTTTAATTTCAGGAATTACACAGTCGGTCATGCCGGTCTCCGGGAATAGAATCAGATGCAAAGCTTTAATAACTTAACGTGCTAAGGGTTTATTGCAAGCAGGATTTCTTATTCCGCAGGCAGTTTTCATCTGATTTATTCATAGTGATTTAACGGCGAAGCGGACGTCTTTTACTCTCGCCTGAACCAGGGCGCTTCTTACATTCTCTGCTTTTTATTAATCATGAAGCATAATACTCATTTATAAAGTCTAAATAAGCAGATAAAACATCAAAGAAGAGGCGCAAGAATGATATTTTCAACTTTGCGGTTTTTAAGTGAGAACAAGGGCGGGTGGGCATTGCCCGATAGCGCTACGCTGACCGGGCTACCGTCCCTCAGACGCGGGGAAATCGGTAGCCCGGACAGGCGCGCAGCACCGCCTCCGGGGGAAGCGGTAGCGAGGTTAAGGCAGAAAAAGGTTAGTGACTCAGCGCGCCGTTAATCAGGATCGACGTAATAATCCCGGTCGCGGCGGCAATCAGCACATAGTTGCCATCAATATAGGACCAGTGCTGCCCGCGCGGCGGTGCCGGTAATCCGCGATCGTTCCAGTCGTTTATCCGGTAATCATTGCCGCGAAAACGTTCCGGCGCCGGATGACCTTTGCGGAAATCATGCCCGTTCCACGCAAAGTGGTCCTGCTCATGACGCGCCTGATGAGGGTTACCCTGCGGCCCCTTGTCACCATGCGCCGGGCCACGGTTATCGCCGTTGCCCTGATGGTTGTTAGCCTGCGGCCCCTGCTGACGGTTACCGTTCGGGCCGCCGCGCCCGGCGTCTTGCTGCCAGACCTGCTGCTGACCGTGGTTGTTGCCGCCAGGACCATCCGCCCAGGAGACGGAAGTCAACGCACAAGATAAAATAATCGCCAGTGAAAGAATCTTTTTCATAATACACCTCCTGATATATTTCCTTTGTACCAGGAGAATGTGGAGGAATAGTGAGTAACAATATAACCAGGACAATTCCTGGCATATCCGCTTAGTCTTCCAGGGCGCATTTTTATTGCCTGCGCTCATTTAACCCAGCCACAGGGTTTACTATGCCCCCGGGTATACCGCAAGCCGGCTCGATATCCATTGCGGATAATTATCCCGAGGCTGAACCATGGACGCTAAATAACAAAAAAGGCCGCTTTCGCGACCTTTTTTAGCAAAGAGTCAGTAATTACTCAGTGACTTTAGTTTTTAGCTCTTCGGCACCCTGCTTGGTTTTATCCCAGCCTTCTTTGCTGACCTCTTTGGTCTTATTCCAGCCTTTTTCGGTGCCTTCTTTAGTTGCGTTCCAGCCCTTCTCAGTCCCTTCTTTGGTCTTATTCCAGGTTTTCTGCGCGCCTTCGCTGACTTCGCTGCCTACGCTGTCGCTTTTGCCTTCCGCCGCGTGTTTAGCTTTGAGCTGCTGCTCTTCACCCTGGTGCTGGGCCTCGTGCAGTTTTTCCTTCGCGGTGTTCGCCCCTTCATGGGCCGCCGCGACGGTATCGTCGGTTGCGTGTGTCGTTGTTGCAGCAAAAACAGGAGCTGCTACCAGAATCGCAGATAACGCAATCATTGCTTTTTTCATAATATCCTCTCTCGCTAACGAACTTAATGTTATGAGTCGCATTTAGCATGGCACAAGATTTTGCCGTCTGGCTTTAGGGATTGTTCTTAAAACTGATTTCAGACTTTTCTATCGACTTTTGGTCTGCCGCTCCCCCCTTTGCACCTGTCCGGGCTGCCGCTTTTTACCGCTATAGAGTCCGCAGCCATCAGAAGTCTCTCCCGCTCAGCCGAACGGCCGCTCTTTTGCCAACCGGCTCACGTTTTTATACCCTGGTTCGCACTTTTCCGCCGCTGACGTTCCCCTGATCCTGTCGCTATGCTTTAATAAGCTAAACCGGTTTAACTAAGTTTAGCTATGGAGATTTTTCAGCATGATTGCAAAAGTTTGGGTTCTGGGAGATGCGGTAGTTGACCTGCTGCCGGAGAGCGAAGGCCGTCTGCTGCGCTGCCCCGGCGGCGCGCCGGCCAACGTGGCGGTAGGTATCGCCCGTCTTGGCGGCATCAGCGGGTTTATCGGGCGCGTCGGCGACGATCCGTTTGGCCGCTTTATGCGCCACACCCTGCAGCAGGAGCTGGTCGACGTCAGCCATATGCGCCTCGACGGCGAGCACCGAACCTCCACCGTCGTGGTCGACCTTGACGATCAGGGCGAACGCACCTTTACCTTTATGGTGCGCCCAAGCGCGGATCTGTTCCTGGCGAAAGAAGACCTGCCGCAGTTTGCCGCCAACCAGTGGCTGCACGTCTGCTCTATCGCGCTCAGCGCCGAACCCAGCCGCAGCACCACCTTCGCGGCTATGGAGAAAATCAAGCTGGCCGGCGGCCGGGTCAGCTTTGACCCCAATATCCGCCCGGACCTCTGGCAGGATCAGGAGCTGCTGCACGCCTGCCTCGATCGCGCCCTGCGCATGGCCAACGTGGTGAAGCTGTCGGAAGAGGAACTGGTATTCATCAGCGGAAGTGATGATTTAGCGCAAGGCATCGCCAGCATCACCGCGCGCTACCAGCCTGAATTGCTGCTGGTCACCCAGGGCAAAGCGGGCGTGCTTGCCGCCTTCCAGCAGCAGTTTACCCATTTCAGCGCCAAGCCTGTGGTCAGCGTGGACACCACCGGCGCGGGTGACGCTTTTGTCGCCGGACTGCTCGCAAGCCTTGCCGCCAAAGGGATGCCGACGGATATCGAAGGGCTGGAACCCACCCTGACGCTAGCGCAAACCTGCGGCGCTCTGGCGACAACGGCGAAAGGCGCGATGACCGCTCTGCCATACCAGCGCGATCTTAATCGCCAGTTTTGATTCTTCAGGCCGTCGTGCGCGGCCCACTTTGTTGCATCCATCACATTTATTAAACCGGTTTAGCAAAATCCATTTCCAAATGTTAAGGGTCATGCTTAACATAGCGCCTAAACCGGTTTAGCAAAAAACAACATTTCCAAATTTTACTTTCGGGATGCAATCAGCATGTATAAAAAAAGCACACTCGCGGTCCTTATCGCTTTGCTAACCGGTGCCGCCTCAGCCCACGCGCAAACGGACCTCAGCACCATCGAAGCCCGCCTGGTCGCGCTGGAAAAACGCCTGCAGGAGGCGGAAAACAGAGCGCAAACCGCGGAAAACCGCGCCGAGTCAGCGGAGAAAAAAGTCCAGCAGCTGACCACCCAGCAGCAAAAAAATCAGGACACGACGCAGGAAGTGGTTCAACGTACCGCCAAGCTTGAGAAAAAAGCCGATGAGAAAAGCGGCTTTGAGTTTCACGGCTACGCCCGCTCCGGCGTGATAATGAATGATTCCGCCGCCAGCACCAAATCCGGCGCCTATATGACGCCAGCGGGGGAAACCGGCGGGGCTATCGGCCGTCTGGGAAACCAGGCCGATACCTATGTTGAAATGAACCTTGAACATAAGCAGACCCTGGATAATGGCGCGACGACCCGCTTCAAAGTGATGGTCGCCGACGGCCAAACCAATTATAACGACTGGACGGCGAGCACCAGTGATTTGAACGTTCGCCAGGCTTTCGTCGAACTGGGCAACCTGCCTGCCTTTGAAGGGCCGTTTAAAGGCTCCACCCTGTGGGCAGGGAAACGTTTCGACCGCGACAACTTTGATATTCACTGGATTGACTCTGACGTTGTGTTCCTCGCCGGTACCGGCGGCGGTATTTACGACGTCAGGTGGAACGATAGCATTCGCAGTAACTTCTCTCTTTACGGACGCAACTTCGGCGATATTGCTGACTCGAGCAATAGCGTGCAGAACTATATCGTCAGCATGAACAACTTCATCGGTCCGGTGCAGGTGATGGTCAGCGGGATGCGGGCAAAAGACAACGATGAACGTCAGGATACCAACGGCAATCCGGTCAAAGGCGATGCGGCAAATACCGGGACGCATGCGCTGCTCGGGTTGCATAACGACACTTTTTACGGCCTGCGTGAAGGCACCAGCAAAACCGCCCTGCTCTACGGTCACGGCCTGGGCGCTGAAGTTAAAGGCATCGGCTCTGACGGCGCGCTACGCTCGGGCGCCAACACCTGGCGCTTCGCCAGCTACGGCACCACGCCGCTCAGCAAAAACTGGTTTATCGCCCCGGCTATCCTGGCGCAAAGCAGTAAAGACCGTTATGCCGAGGGCGACAGCTATCAGTGGGCAACGCTCAACATGCGTCTGATCCAGGAGATCAACCAGAACTTCGCCCTCGCTTACGAAGGCAGCTACCAGTATATGGATCTTAAACCTGAAGGTTATAACGATCGCCATGCGGTGAACGGTAGCTTCTACAAGCTCACCTTCGCTCCGACCTTTAAGGTCGGCAGCATCGGTGATTTCTTCAGCCGTCCTGAAATCCGCCTTTACACCTCATGGATGGACTGGAGCAAAAAACTGAATAATTACGCCAGCGACGACGCGCTGGGCAGCAGTGGTTTTAAATCGGGCGGCGAATGGTCGTTCGGTATGCAGATGGAAACCTGGTTCTGACGGGTAACGTCTGACGGCAGGAACATCCGGGGCGATTACGCGCGCGTTGTCGCCCCGGACACGATAATGACGCAGAAACTGCGCCCCCGTGAACACGGGACGACAACACGAAAATTTTACGCATTCAGAGGGTACTATGGATTTTGAACAGATTTCCCGCTCGCTGCTTCCGCTTTTGGGAGGCAAGGAAAATATCGCCAGCGCCGCGCACTGCGCCACGCGTCTGCGGCTGGTGCTGGTCGATGATTCGCTGGCCGACCAGCAGGCCATCGGCAAAATTGAAGGGGTTAAGGGCTGTTTCCGCAACGCCGGGCAGATGCAGATTATTTTCGGCACCGGGGTGGTGAACAAGGTCTACGCCGCCTTTATCCAGGCGGCGGGCATTAGCGAATCGAGCAAGTCGGAAGCCGCCGACATTGCGGCGAAAAAGCTTAATCCTTTCCAGCGTATCGCGCGCCTGCTGTCGAACATCTTCGTGCCGATTATCCCGGCAATCGTCGCCTCCGGCCTGCTGATGGGCCTGCTGGGGATGGTCAAAACCTACGGCTGGGTTGACCCGAGCAACGCCCTCTACATCATGCTGGATATGTGCAGCTCGGCGGCGTTTATCATTCTGCCGATCCTGATTGGCTTTACCGCGGCCCGCGAATTCGGCGGTAACCCCTACCTCGGCGCGACGCTCGGCGGCATTCTGACCCACCCGGCGCTGACTAACGCCTGGGGCGTGGCCGCCGGTTTCCATACCATGAACTTCTTCGGCCTCGAGATCGCCATGATCGGCTATCAGGGGACAGTGTTCCCGGTGCTGCTGGCGGTATGGTTTATGAGCCTGGTTGAGAAGCAGCTGCGTCGCGCGATCCCCGATGCGCTGGACCTGATCCTGACGCCGTTCCTGACGGTGATTATTTCCGGTTTTATCGCCCTGCTGATTATCGGCCCGGCCGGTCGCGCGCTCGGCGACGGCATCTCGTTTGTCCTGAGTACCCTGATTAGCCACGCCGGCTGGCTGGCTGGACTGCTGTTTGGCGGTCTCTATTCGGTTATCGTCATTACCGGTATTCACCACAGCTTCCACGCCATCGAAGCCGGGCTGCTGGGTAACCCGTCCATTGGGGTTAACTTCCTGCTGCCGATTTGGTCCATGGCCAACGTCGCTCAGGGTGGCGCCTGCCTGGCGGTATGGTTTAAAACCAAAGACGTCAAAATCAAAGCCATTGCGCTGCCCTCGGCGTTTTCCGCTATGCTGGGCATCACCGAGGCGGCGATTTTTGGTATCAACTTACGTTTCATGAAGCCGTTTATCGCGGCGCTGATCGGCGGCGCGGCGGGCGGCGCGTGGGTCGTGTCAGTGCACGTCTATATGAGCGCAGTCGGCCTGACGGCGATTCCCGGCATGGCTATCGTGCAGGCCAGCTCGCTGCTGAACTACATTATCGGTATGGTCATCGCCTTTGGCGTCGCTTTCGTCGTCTCTCTGCTGCTGAAATACAAAACGGACGCTGAATAATGTCACTTCCATCACGTTTGCCTGCGATTTTGCAGGCCGTTATGCAGGGCCAGCCGCGCGCGCTGGCCGATAGCCATTATCCCCGCTGGCACCATGCGCCGGTCACCGGGCTGATGAACGACCCCAACGGCTTTGTCGAGTTTGCCGGGCGCTATCACCTGTTCTACCAGTGGAACCCGCTCGCCTGCGATCATAAGTTCAAGTGCTGGGCGCACTGGAGTTCAGACGATCTGCTGCGCTGGCGGCATGAGCCTATTGCGCTGATGCCGGATGAAGAGTACGACCGCAACGGCTGCTACTCCGGCAGCGCGGTGGATAACAACGGTACGCTCACCCTGTGCTATACCGGCAACGTGAAGTTCGACGATGGCGGCCGAACCGCGTGGCAGTGCCTGGCGACGGAAAACGCCGACGGCACCTTCACTAAGCTCGGCCCGGTCCTGCCGCTGCCGGAGGGCTATACCGGCCACGTCCGCGACCCGAAAGTCTGGCGGCATCAAGACCGCTGGTACATGGTGCTGGGGGCGCAGGATCGGCAAAAGCGCGGTAAGGTGCTGCTGTTCAGCTCCCCGGACCTTCATCAGTGGCGCAGCGAGGGCGAAATCGCCGGTGACGGCATTAACGGCCTGAGCGACGCGGGCTATATGTGGGAGTGCCCGGATCTGTTTGCGCTCGGCGACCAGCATATTCTGATCTGCTGCCCGCAGGGGATTGCCCGTGAAGAAGAGCGCTTCCTCAATACCTATCCGGCGGTGTGGATGGCCGGTGGTTTCGACTACGACCGCGCCGCGTTCAGCCACGGCGAACTGCGCGAGCTGGACGCCGGATTCGAGTTCTACGCCCCGCAGACCACGCACACCCGCGATGGCCGCAGCCTGCTGGTCGGCTGGATGGGCGTCCCGGACGGCGAAGAGATGCGCCAGCCGACGCTCGCTCATGGCTGGATCCATCAGATGACCTGCCTGCGCGAGCTGGAATTTATCGACGGTCAGCTCTACCAGCGTCCGCTGCGCGAGCTGACCGCCCTGCGCGGGGAAGCGCACGGCTGGCAGGGGAACGCCCTGCCGCTGGCGCCGATGGAAATCGCGCTGCAAACTGCCGCCGACGACGCGCTAAGCCTTGATTTCGGCGGCGCGTTAACCCTCGAGCGCGACGCCAGCGGGATCCGACTGGCGCGACGCAGTCTCGTCAGCGACGAGATGCACTATCGCTACTGGCGCGGCGAGGTCCGCACGCTGCGGATTTTCATCGATCGGTCGAGCGTGGAGATTTTCATTAACGACGGCGAAGGCGTAATGAGCAGCCGCTGCTTCCCGGCTTATCCGGCGCAGCTGATTTTCTCCGGTAGCGCGCCGGATGCATTCTGCTACTGGCCGCTGCGCACATGCATGGTAGAATAAGCGTTTTGCTTTCAGGCTCATGGCGTCGTAATGAAAACCAAACGCGTAACCATTAAAGATATCGCCGAACTGGCGGGCGTTTCCAAAGCGACCGCCAGCCTGGTGCTCAACGGGCGTGGCAAAGAGCTGCGCGTGGCGCAGGAAACGCGCGAGCGCGTGCTGGCGATTGCCCGCGAGCAGCACTATCAGCCGAGCATTCACGCCCGCTCCCTGCGCGATAACCGCAGCCACACCATCGGCCTGGTGGTGCCGGAGATCACCAACTACGGCTTTGCGGTCTTTTCCCATGAGCTGGAGATGCTGTGCCGCGAGGCGGGCGTCCAACTGCTGATCTCCTGTACCGACGAAAACCCCGGTCAGGAGAGCATGGTGGTCAATAACATGATTGCCCGTCAGGTCGACGGGTTGATCGTCGCCTCCTGTATGCACGCCGATGCCGACTATCTCAAGCTCAGCGAACAGCTGCCGGTGGTGCTGTTTGACCGCTACCCGAATGAAAGCGCCCTGCCGCTGGTGATGACCGATTCAATTACCCCGACGGCGGAGCTGATTGCCCGCATCGCGCCTCAGCATCGCGATGAGTTCTGGTTTTTAGGCGGCCAGCCGCGCCTGTCGCCCTCCCGCGATCGTCTGGCCGGGTTTACGCAAGGTCTGGCCCAGGCGGGTATTGAATTGCGCCCGGAGTGGGTGATCAACGGCAACTACCATCCCAGCTCCGGCTATGAGATGTTCGCCGCCCTCTGCGCGCGTCTGGGTCGGCCGCCAAAGGCGCTGTTTACCGCCGCCTGCGGGCTGCTGGAAGGGGTGCTGCGCTATATGAGCCAGCACCATTTGCTCGATTCAGACATCCACCTGGCGAGCTTTGACGATCACTATCTCTACGATTCGCTGTCGCTGCGTATCGATACCGTCCAGCAGGACAACCGCCAGCTGGCCTGGCACTGCTACGATTTGATAAGCCAGCTGATTGACGGCAACACGCCCGAGCCGCTACAGCGCTACCTGCCGGCGACGCTGCAGTTTCGGCATCGGTGATACTACGGAGGTTTAAAAGGTTATCGAAACGTGTTAACGGACTATTTGTCTTGCCGCGTTGAAAATGCAGTGGCACCGGACGCGTTAAAGCCACGACTTACGTAGTCTCAAAATCTCTTCTGGCGCGCCTTCAAATATGAAAGGATTAAAAAACATCCTTCCCCAGAAGAGTTTTCTGTCCACTTCACTTAACCCCACCTCATCGCCGAGGGCTTTCCAGTTCATATGGACCGTATCGAGATAATGGGCAATAAGCTCAATGGCTTCACGTCTGCTCAGTAAAAAACGGTCGGCAGCCGACAGGCAAACCGCAAGGTTACTCATCCGATTTTCGCCTACGATCAGCATAGCCTGTGTGGCTTCATTGCCGGCTCTCCCTTGAGGACAAATGTCATATGCAGGCGTCAGGCTAAGCCTTTTACCATCCCAAAATGCCGCATGGTTTCTGGCATGATCGTCGGTATTACCACAAATAATGTTAAAAACAAGTCGCCCAAACAGCTCCCGCAGCGTCTCTTTAGGGGCACTAAAACGCTGACGTATAATGTCCGCCAAATCTTCATAGCTCGCATATCTTGCCATCATTTCATCAAGACCAAAGATAGTCAGCGCTGACACCATCAGGCGGCGTTGCCAACCGGTCTTGCTTTGGACGCGATCAAAACGCTCGATAAGCAAAACATCTTTACCAGTAGTATGGCGAAAGAGAACAGGCGCAACATTCAACCCAACGCAGCCTGCCAGGCGCATGGCGATATATTCGCCTTTAACAACATTATAGGTATCTGTTGAAGAAGAAAATTTAGCGATAAATTTACGATTCCCAAATTCGATCATCGCTTTTGGTCGTGCTCCACCGAGTGAAGTGCCGTGAAATAACGCCTGTTCAAGATCGACGGTTAACGGTATACCGTTTTCCACCATCGACGCTGCCTGCATAAGCTCTTCAAGCGATGCTCCTCGGGCCGCGCGTGGAACGTACTCCGTCGCAGAGCGCTGAAAATCAAGACCACCAATCCGATCGGAACCGGACTCAAGTAAGTAGGTCATTTCATCCAGGGTGTTGGGATCGGTATCTCTGCCTTGTGCGCCCATCAGTCGGTTCAGAATAACTCGCCGCCCCCAGGCATCAGGAGCTCCATCGCGTAACGCGCCAGCCATTTGCAAACCAGGGGCAGGTACCATTGCGCCTCTGACTAAAGGAAGCTCCGGCACATAAACCGCTATCGCCTCTTTCCGCTCCAGATAACTGCGGCCGTAGTTGAAAATAAACCGACCGTTGTCTCTGCTTAACACTCCGGCGACAACGGGTTCTGTTGCTCCAGGCAGCCAGATCCAGACATACACTTGCTCAAGGCTATTCTCAGAAGTCATCATTTATCACCTTCCTTGAGTGATGAACCGCACGCGGCATTAATGACAGCGTTTTCTCTGCATTAGCAATATGTAACGCCAGAGCAGAACTATCTGGCGTAAACAGCGGCACGCCCACTATTGTCGCCAGTTCAAATACCGCGCCAATCGCACATCCCATATCGCCTTCCTCAGCACGATAAACCAGCCCACGCGACACGCCAGCACGTTCTGCCAGCTCCTCGATAGTGAGTCTGGATTCTATGCGCGCGGTGCGGATCATCATTCCCAGCAACCGTGCTGCATCGCGACTGTAACGAGAGTAGGTTCGGGTTGACGGCTTTGCCATAATGCTTCTCTTGTCTTATTAATAGAACTTAGTTAGCGATTATAACCTGTTTATAGAACACTACAAATGAGCCAACTCAGTCATTCCAAAGAGCTCATGTCCCATAAAAAAAACAGAAATGGCTATTACGCCCCATTAATAGAACACGTTCACGCATCCAGGCCCGCGATACGCACCAGATGTACGGTGAGCCATAACAGCTCGTTGCCGCCGAGGGTGATATCGAGCTGGGCTTTGACGTAATCGCGGATCAGCAGCGCGCAGCGGTACGCCTCCGGATACTCCTTAATCACCTGCACCAGCAGAAAACTGTCCCGCGCGCCGTCCAGCTCTCCCTCTTGTAGACGCTGGAGGAAAAACTGCATATGGACCAGAAAACGCGAGTAGTTAATCGAGTCGGTGTCTATCGGCTGTTTAAAGTGATACTGCACGAGATTAAAAATATCCTTCAGCATCTTCACCGACTGCATGGTTTGCGCCACGTCGTCGCCCTCGCTCTGGCCGTTTACCAGATGAAAGGCGATATTCCCGGCTTCCTCCTCCGGCAGTTCAATCCCGTACTGCTGGCGAATAATCGTTACCGCCTCGCTGGCGACGCGGAACTGCTGCGGATAAAAACGCCTGACTTCCGGCAGCAGGCGATTTTGAATGGCGATCCCTTTGCGGCTGCGCTCGATGGCAAAGGTCAGGTGGTCGGCGAGGGTAAAGAAAATCTGCTCGCGGACTTTGCTGGCGAGCTGCATATTGGCGCGGGAAATAATCATCGCCGCCATTTCAATGACCTCATCCGGAATGGCGGAGAGCGCCTCAAGATAGCCGCTGCGCGCGCCGAGCACCTGGGTCACGAACAGCTTCTCAATCTTATCCGGGGCGATCTCATCCCCGGGTCTGCTGTTGAAGCCAATGCCTTTCCCCATGACGATAACCTCCCTGCTATCGTCATCCATAGAGAGCACCAGGCTATTATTGAGCACCTTCTGAACAATCATCTCTGCGACTCGTCGTGGTTGCCGTTTTGCGCGATGACATCCTTATACCACCAGAAGCTGCGTTTGCGGATCCTTTGCAGGCTTTTCAGGTCATCCTCGCCGCGATCGACATAAATAAAACCGTAGCGCTTGGCGTATCCCTGATGGGTGCTGACCACGTCAATCGCCGCCCACGGACAGTAGCCCATCAGCTCGACGCCGTCGGCTATCGCCAGGCGCATTTGCTCAATATGCGCCTGTAAGAAGGCGATGCGATAGTCGTCATTTACCGTCCCATCAGGCGCCAGCTTATCCGGCGCGCCCATGCCGTTTTCGCTAATCAGAATCGGCAGGCCGTAGCGTTCGCACACTTTACGCAGCGTCAGGCGCAGCCCCACCGGATCGACCACCCAGCCGTAGGGGGTTTTGCCAACCCACGGGTTTTCCGCCGGACGATAAACCCCCTCTTCGCCCAGCATAATTTGCTGGTCCCCGGCGCGGGGCGCAACGTCGCCGCCGTCGCCCCGGCTGGCGGCAATGGTAGCGGTCGAGTAGTAGTTAATGGCGATAAAGTCCGGCCTCCCCTGCTGCAAAATCAGCGCATCTTCCGGCTGCAGCTCCGGCGCGAGGCCGCGATCCTGCATATAGGCCCACGCCAGGGCGTTGTAGCGGCCATGCGCCGCAACATCCAAAAAGCTCCAGCAGCGCAGCGTCTCCCAGTTATGCGCGGCGATGGCGTCCTCAGGCTTACAGCTTTCGGCGTACATCGACGTGGTGTTTATCGCCGGGCCAATGCGCAGCCCGGGGAACTCGCGGTGGCACAGGGCGAAGATCTGCGCCTGGGCCAGCATCATATGATGATTCTGCTGGTACAGCGCCTTCTTGTCCGGCAGTTCGCGATCCGCTGGCACGCCAATCGCGCCGGGATGGAGGATCATGGTGTTCTGTTCATTGATGGTCAGCCAGAGCGGAACTTTGGCGGCAAATTCGCTGAACAGCAGCCTGGCATAGCGCACGAATGCTTCCCCGGTTTTGCGGTTCAGCCAGCCGCCTTTAAGCTCCAGCGCCCACGGCAGGTCGAAGTGGTACAGCGTGACGATGGGGGTGATGCCATGGCGGGTCAGGGCGTCGATCAGGCGGTGATAAAACGCCAGCCCGGTCGGATTCACCGGGCCATCGCCGTCAGGTATCACCCGCGACCAGGCCACCGAAAAACGGTAGGCCTTCAGCCCCATCTGCGCCATCAGCGCGACGTCCTCCTCCACGCGATGATAGTGGTCGCTGGCGATGCGGAAGTCCGCCGTTCCCGGCGGATGGCTGAGCATATCGACCACCGAAGGGCCTTTACCATCTTCATTCCACGCGCCCTCGACCTGATAGGCTGAGGTGGACGCGCCCCACAGAAAACCGTCCGGGAACTGCGCTTTCTTTTGATAAATCATGCCTGCGCCTCCTTAGCGGATTGCACCATCAGTTGCTCCCCGTAATCGACCTGCGCGGCGGCAGTCAGGCGCAGTGAGTGCTGCTCATCGCCGTTGACCACAATCACCGGGGTAATCAGGTCATACCCGGCCTGCTCGATGGCGGGTATATCAAAGCGGATTAGCTCCTGTCCCGCTTCCACCCTATCGCCCACCTTCAGCGTAGAGCTAAAGTGCTGGCCGTTAAGATTAACGGTGTCGATACCGATATGGATCAGCAGCTCAAGACCGCTGTCGCTCTGCAGGCCAACGGCGTGGCACGACGGCAAAAACATCATCACCGTGCCGCTAAACGGCGCGCGCAGTACCCCTTCCTCGGGACGAATCGCCAGGCCCTCGCCCAGCAGGCCGCCGGAAAAGACATCATCGTTCACTTCGCTGAGCGCCACCACCTGGCCGCGCAGCGGGCTGAATACTTCCGTCTCCCCCTCGTTTTTCGGGCTCACCGCAGGCTGCGGCGCCTCGCCCACTTCCTCTTGTTCCTCAGGAACGTCTTTAAAAGCGATAAACCAGGTCAGGGTAAAGGTCACCACGATGGAGATCGCGCAGGTTACCAGCGCATGGACGATGTTCATCGGGTTTTCGCCGATAAACGCCGGCAGCGCCGCGAGGCCTGGTGAGACAAACGCGTAGCGCACCAGCCCGCTCACCCCGGCGTAGACCCCGGCGCAGCCGCCGCCGATCATCGCGGCAATCAGCACGCGGCGAAACTTGAGCAGCACCCCGTACAGCGCCGGTTCGGTGATCCCCAGCAGCGCGGTAAAGCCCGACGAAGAGGCCAGCTGGCGCAGGTTGCTATTTTTGGTTTTCAGCGCCACGCACAGCGTCGCCGCCCCCATCGCCACGTTGGACGCCAGCATCCCCGGTCCGTTAATCATCTCGTAACCGCTTTTACTCAGCTGTCCGGTGGCGATCGGCGTCATCGCCCAGGCGGTGCCGGTAATGATCAGGAAGGGCTGCAGGGTGCCCATCAGCATCGGGATCAACCAGCTGGCGTGGCGGTCGATAGCGCCCGCCCCCGCGGCCACCAGATCGTTAAGCAAAATGCCCGCCGGGCCGACCACCACCAGCGCCAGCGGCGCGGTAATCAGCAGGATCAGCATCGGCTTAACAAAGAATTTAATAATCGACGGCGAGACTTTTTCGGCAAAGCGCTCCACCCACGACATCAGCCACACCGTCAGAATGATCGGCAGCACCGAACCGGCGTAATCGGAAAGCAGGACGTTGATGCCGACAAAATCGACCGCTTTACCGGCCGCCAGCATCTGGCCGATGCCCGGATGCAGCAGCACGCCCGCGAGGGTCATCGCCAGAATCGGGTTGCATTCAAACTTCAGCGATGCGCCGTAGGCCAGCAGCACCGGTAGGAAGAAGAAGGCGGCGTCGGCAATAATATTCAGCAGCTGATACGTCGAACTGGTCTCGCTAATCACCCCGGTGAGCTTGAGAATAGCCAACAGCGCTTTAATCATCCCCGCGCCGGTAATCGCCGGGATCACCGGGGTAAAGGTGGTCGAAATAACGCTGATAATCCGGGCGACGATGCCGGCCGGCTTCGCATTTTTATCGCCGCCTGCCGGGCCTTTTTTCTCCGGCAGCGCCTTATTGAGCCGCCGGTAAACCTGCTGCACCTCGTTACCGATCACAATCTGGAACTGGCCGCCCTTCTCCACCACGCTGATCACGCCGGGGAGGGTGCCAATCTGCGCATCGTTTACCTTTGCGCGGTCGTTGAACTCCATGCGCAGCCGGGTGGCGCAATGGGTGAGCATGCGGATATTCTCCGCACCGCCCACCGCGTGGAGGATTTTGTCTGCTGTTTCGTTATAGTTCATAGTGTTCCTTGGTGTTGGGGCAAAAAAAAAGACCAAAACAGAGACGCTCCCCTTGGCGGGAGAGCATTTCTATTTTGGTCTTGCCTGCTTTCGCAGTAGCACGCCATCATAAAAATGGGTTATTTCGGCGGATTATCTAAGCGCCCCTGCGTAATGACAATGGCAACCGAACAAAAATGTGAGCTGGATTAAGTAAATTCTTAACTAAATATCAACCGAGGGCCTGCTGGCGTAGCCAGCTCTGCAATAGCTTACCGTTGGGGGTCATATCACTATCCTGACGTACGCAAAGATAATAGTCCCGGCCATCATCAATTGCCGCATCGAAGATTTTCACCAACTCGCCGCTCTTCAGATAGGGAGCGATCAGCGGCTCGCGCATGAGCGCGCAGCCCAGCCCGGCCTGCACGCCCGCGAGGGTCAACAGGCCATCCTCAAATAATGGCCCGGTCGAGCGCGGCGGGCGCTTCACTCCCTGCTGCACAAACCACTGATTCCAGGTCGTGCGCTCCTCGTCGTGCAGCAGCGGCATCTGCAACAGCTGTTCCGGGGTATCAATATGCCCGTGCAGGCGTAAAAAGGCCTGGCTGCATACCGGCACCATTTTGCCGGAAATCAGCTTTTCGCTTTGATAGCCCACCCAGTGACCGTTGCCAAAGCGGATCGACATATCGGAAGCGTCGCTAAGATAGTTGCGATGGTTGGCGTAGACCACGTTGATTTCGGTATGCGGATTGGCGTGCACGAATGACGGCAGGCGGGGAATAAACCAACCCATGCCAAACAGCGGGATCAGGCTGATCGTCACCTGCTGGGTTTGCACCTGCTCGACCAGATGCTCGGTGGCCTGGCGCAGCACGTTAAACGCCGCGCGGATCGAGCGATAATACTCCCGCCCCTGCTGGCTGAGGGTCAGCCGTCGCCCCTGACGTTCGGTGAGCGGGATCTGCAAATAGCCTTCCAGCACTTTGAGCTGATGGCTAACCGCCGAGGGCGATATCGCCAGCTCCTGCGCCGCCAGGGTTACGCTGCCGAGGCGCGCGATCGCCTCGAAGGCGCGCACCGCCCGCAGCGGCGGATCGTTTACCAAAGTACTCTGCGACCAGCTACCCGGCGCCTCCGATTGTTCTGTTTTTTTCATATATTGATTTTCTTAGCGCATTACGCTATCCAGCGATTTATTAAATTATATTTAAAATCATAACGTTAGTTAACCACACATTTATAATAAGAAAGAATATATGCGTATTTTACAATTTAATTCATTTGTTGGATGGTAGCTATTATTTGAGCATCTTGTCGGAACAATCAGTTGGACACACTCATACAACAAATCATCAACGGGGTCATGCTCGGCAGCATCTACGCCCTGATCGCGCTCGGCTATACCATGGTGTACGGCATCCTGCGCATTATTAACTTTGCCCACGGCGACATTCTGATGGTCGGCGCGTTGACCACCCTTTCCGGGATGCACGCCCTGAACGCGCATTTCCCCACTCTGCCGCCGCTGGCGCAGCTCGGGCTGGCGCTGCTGCTGGCCATGACGGTCTGCGCCCTGCTGGCGATGGCGGTCGAACGCTTTGCCTACCGCCGCCTGCGCAACGCCCCGCGCCTGGCGCCGCTGATCTCCGGGATCGGCGTCTCGGTGCTGCTGCAAACCGTGGCGATGATCGTCTGGTCGCGCAATCCGCTGATGTTCCCGCAGATCCTGCCAATGGATCCGATCGCCGTGACCCACGGCAGCGCAGCGCATCCTCCGGCTCTCATTACCGTCACCGGTATCGTCACCGTCGCGCTGGCCCTCACGGTGATGCTTGGCCTGTGGCTGCTGGTGGAATACACCCGCTTAGGCCGCGGTATGCGCGCGGTAGCGGAAAATCCACGCATCGCTACGCTAATGGGCGTTAACCCTAACGCGATTATCGCCCTCACTTTCGCCATCGGCGGCGTATTCGCCGCGCTGGCTGGCGTGATGATGGCCAGCAACTACGGCAGCGCTGGTTTCTCCATGGGCTTTCTGCCCGGCATTAAAGCCTTTACCGCCGCGGTGCTCGGCGGCATCGGCAATATTCGCGGCGCGATGATCGGCGGCCTGCTGCTGGGGCTTATCGAATCCCTCGGAGCGGGCTATCTCGGCGACCTGACCCACGGCGTCTTCGGCAGCAACTACCAGGATATCTTCGCCTTTATGGTGCTGATCCTGGTGCTGGTCTTCCGCCCGGCCGGTTTGCTCGGCGAACGCGTCGCGCACCGGGCTTAGGAGAAAAATCATGACAACGCTACAACTCGATACGCCTGCCGTCTCCCGCCGCTTCTGGTCCGGGATGACCCTGTTGGTCTGCGCGCTGCTGGTGGCGCCGATGGTCGCCAGCCAGCTCGGCGGCAACTACTGGGTGCGGGTCATCGACTTCGCCCTGCTCTACGTTATGCTGGCGCTGGGGCTGAATATTGTGGTCGGCTATACCGGCCTGCTGGATATGGGCTTTATCGCCTTTTACGCCGTCGGCGCGTATTTGGCAGCGCTGCTGGCTTCTCCGCATCTGCTGGACGTCTTCCCGATTTTAAATAGTTGGTTTCCGGACGGCCTGCACACCTCCTGGCTGGTGATTATTCCGCTCGCCGCGCTGGTGGCGGCAGGCTGCGGTATCGTGCTGGGCGCGCCGACGCTGAAGCTGCGCGGCGACTATCTGGCGATTGTCACCCTCGGGTTCGGCGAAATTATCCGCATCCTGATGCGCAACCTCGACCGTCCGGTCAACATCACCAACGGCGCAAAAGGCATCTCCGGGGTCGATTCGCTGAATCTGTTCGGCCTCAAGTTTAGCGGCGTTTATCACTGGTTCGGCTTTAAAGTCCCGGCGCTGTGGCTGTGGTACTACCTTCTGATGCTGGTGATTGTGGCGATTATTTTCGTCTGCCTGCGGCTGCAGCATTCGCGCATTGGCCGCGCCTGGCACGCCATCCGCGAGGATGAAGACGTCGCCCGGGCGATGGGCATCAACCTGCGTAACTACAAACTGCTGGCTTTCGCTATCGGCGCCTCATTCGGCGGCGTGGCGGGCGCGCTGTTCGGCGCATTTCAGGGCTTCGTTTCGCCGGAATCCTTTACCCTGCAGGAGTCGATTGCGGTGCTGGCGATGGTGGTGCTGGGCGGGATGGGGCATATCCCCGGCGTGATCCTCGGCGCGGTGCTGCTGACCGCGCTGCCGGAGCTGCTGCGCAGCCAGGCGGCGCCGGTACAGCAGGCGCTGTTTGGCGAAGTGCTGATTGACCCGGAAGTGCTGCGCCAGCTGTTCTACGGCCTGGCGCTGGTGCTGGTCATGCTTCTGCGCCCGCAGGGCATCTGGCCCGCGCGACATCAAGGAGCGAAAGCATGAGCCTGTTAAGCGTATGCCATATGACGAAGCGTTTCGGCGGTCTGACGGCGGTCGACAACGTATCGCTGAGTATTAATCAGGGTGAAATCTACGGCCTGATCGGCCCCAACGGCGCGGGGAAAACCACCTGCTTTAACCTGATTACCGGCCTCTACCCGGCGGACAGCGGCGAGTTCGCTATCGGTGGCGAAGCCTATTTTCCGAGCAATATTGAGAAAGTGACCGCCGCGGGCATCGCCCGCACCTTCCAGAACGTGCGGCTGTTTAACAACATGTCGGTACTGGAGAACGTTATGGTGGGCCGCCACGTCCGCACCCGCAACGGCCTGTGGGCCGCGATCTCCCGTCATAAACGCGCCCGCGCCGAGGAGACGCAAACCCGCGAGCTGGCCTGGCACCTGCTGGACTATACCGGCATCTCGCAGTTCGCCCACTATCGCGCCTGCGACCTCGCCTACGGTCACCAGCGGCGGCTGGAGATTGCCCGCGCGCTGGCCACCGAACCGCGCCTGCTGGCGCTGGATGAACCGGCGGCCGGAATGAACGCCGCCGAGAAGATGGCCCTTGGCGAACTGCTGCTGCGCATTCGTGACGACGGCAAAACGCTGCTGATGATTGAGCATGACGTCAAGCTGGTAATGGGGATCTGCGATCGCCTGATGGTGCTGGATTACGGCAAAACGTTAACCAGCGGCACGCCGGATACCGTACGCCGCGATCCGGCGGTGATCGCCGCCTGGCTGGGAGGCAATATCCATGTCTGATTTATTAACCGTCAACCAGCTTAGCATTCACTACGGCGGCATCCAGGCGGTGCGCGACGTCTCATTCAGCGTTAAAGAGGGCGAGCAGACCACGCTTATCGGCGCCAACGGCGCGGGCAAAAGCTCCACCGTCCGCGCCATTACCGGGCTGGAACCCTTTAGCGGTGAAATTTTGTTTAACGGCAAGCCGATCCGCAAACGTCGGGCCGAATCCCTGCTGCGCGAAGGACTGGTGATGGTGCCGGAAGGACGCGGCATCTTTGCCCGCATGACGGTGCTGGAAAACCTGCAAATGGGCGCCTGGCTCCGACGCGACGCGGCGGCGGTAAAGCAGGAGATGGGCGCCATCTTCGCTAATTTCCCGCGCCTCGCCGAACGCCAGCATCAGCTGGCGGGGCTGCTCTCCGGCGGTGAACAGCAACTGCTGGCGCTCAACCGCGCCCTGCTCAGCCAGCCGCGCCTGCTGATCCTCGACGAGCCGTCAATGGGCCTGGCGCCGCTGATGGTCGAGAACATTTTTCGCGTTATCGCCACCCTGCGCCAGCGCGGCGTCGCGCTGCTGCTGATCGAGCAGAACGCACGCCTGGCGCTGGAGGCGACCGACAGCGCCTGGGTAATGGATAGCGGCAGCATCGTCGAGCGCGGTCCGTCGCAGACGCTGCTGGCCGACGATCGTATTGCACAGATTTATTTGGGCGAAATGTCCGTTTAACACACCAACCAGCATCAGGGAAAAACAATGAAAACCGTAAAAATCAGCGCGCTCAGCGCCGCTATTCTGCTCAGTGGTTTTGCCTCATCCGCCGCGTGGTCCGCGGCCAGCGAAACCGTGATTATCGGCCTGGCTGGCCCGCTCACCGGCCCTTCCGCGCGTATCGGCAAGGATCTGGAAAACGGCGCGCAGCTGGCGATTGACGATATCAACAAGCAGCACCCGACCATCGGCGGCAAGGCGGTAACCTTCAAGCTGCAGTCGGAAGACGATCAGTCCGACCCACGCACCGCCGTTGCCGTCGCCCAGCGTCTGGTGGACAGCGGCGTCGCGGGCGTCGTCGGCCACTGGAATACCGGCACCAGCATTCCCGCTGCGCGGGTTTACCACGATGCGGGCATCGCCCAGGTCGCGCCGGTCGCCACCGGGCACGCCTACACCAAACAGGGCTTCGACACCAGCTTCCGCGTGATGGGCCACGACGATGACGGCGGCCAGTTTGCCGGACAGTACGCGGTACAAACCCTGAAGGCCAAACGCATCGCGGTCATCGATGACCGTACCGCCTTCGGCCAGGGGCTGGCGGATGAGTTTATTAAGTCGCTGGAAGCACAGGGAATCAATATCGTCGATCGCCAGTACGTCGATGACAAAACCGTCGACTTCAGCGCCGTGCTGACCGCGATCCGCAGCAAAAACGCCGACCTGATTTTCTTTGGCGGCGTCGATAGTCAGGCCGCCCCGCTGGCGCGCCGCATCAAACAGCTGGGCATGAACGCTACCCTGATGGGCGCAGGTGGCTTCGTTAGCCAGACCTTCCTCCAGCTGGCGCAGAAAGAGGGCGACGGCGTGGTGGCGCTGGAGCCGGGACTGCCGGTCGAGCGGATGCCGGGCGGTAAAGCCTTCGAGCAGGCCTACCAGTCGCGCTATCACACCCATATCGAACTGCACGCGCCGTTCGCCTATGACGCTACCCGCGTGCTGGTCGCGGCGATGGAAAAATCCGACTCCGTCGATCCCGCCGACTATCTGCCCGCCCTGCGCGCCATTAACTACGCCGGCGTGACCGGACAAATCGCCTTTGATAAAGAGGGCAACCTGAAATCGCCAACCTTTACCGTTTATAAAGTCGTCGAGGGCAAATGGCAGCCGCAAACCGTACTCGGCGGCGCAACAACGAAGTAACGCAGTGAGGCAATGTGATGAGTGATCATAATGAGCTGGGCATTCTCGCCCGCCGCAAAATTGAAGCAGAAATAATCAAGCCGATTTACGACATCCTGGTACGCGAGATAGGTAAGGCTCGCGCCCAGGCGATCATCGGCGAAGCGATTGAAAACGCCGCCATTGAGGCGGGAAAAGCGTTTGCCCGCCAGGAGCCTGACGGCGCGGATATTCGCAGCTTTGTCGCGCTGCAGTATCTGTGGGAGAAAGATAATGCCCTGGAGGTCACGGTGCTGGACGCCGACGACCAGCAGTATAACTACAACGTAAACCGCTGCCGCTACGCCGAGATGTATCACGAAATGGGCCTCGGCGAGATTGGCCACCTGCTCTCTTGCGCCCGCGACGATAAATTTATCGTCGGCTACGCCCCGGACGTGGAGCTGACCCGCACCACCACCATCATGGAGGGCGGTAAGTGCTGTGACTTCCGCTATCGCGTGCAAAAGGACAAGTCATGATAACCGTCAACGGCGCACGTCTGTGGTCGACGCTCAACGAGATGGCGCTGCTCGGCGCCACGCCGGCAGGCGGCGTGACCCGGCTGGCGCTCAGCGAAGAGGATCGTCAGGCGCGCGACCTGCTGCGCCAGTGGGCGCGGGAAGCCGGCTTTCCCTGCGAAGTCGACAGCATGGGCAATATGTTTATTCGCCGCGCCGGTAAAAATTCGCAGTTAGCCCCGGTGCTGACCGGTTCCCACATCGACTCCCAGCCGCTCGGCGGCCGCTATGACGGCATTTACGGCGTCCTCGCCGGGCTGGAGGCGCTGCGCACGCTGAACGATCGCGGCATTGAGACCGAACGCGATATCGTGCTGGTGAACTGGACCAACGAAGAGGGTGCGCGCTTTGCCCCGGCGATGCTGGCATCCGGCGTGTGGGCCGGGCAGTTTAGCGAAGATTTCGCCCTCGCCCGTATAGACCGCGACGGCATCAGCGTCGGCGCGGCGCTGGAGGCTATCGGCTATCGCGGGGAATGTCCGGCCGCCGCCTTCCCGCTCCACGCCTGCTACGAAGTGCATATCGAACAGGGGCCGATTCTGGAAGAAGAAGGCGTTGATATCGGCCTCGTTCACGCGGCAATGGGCCAGCGCTGGTTCAACGTCACCCTGGAGGGCTTTTCCGCCCACGCAGGCACCACGCCGATGGGCAGCCGCCGCGACGCGCTGACCGCTTTCGCCGAGTTGGCGCTGGCGGTGGAGCATATCGGTATCGCCCATAATCCCGACGGGCGCGCGACTATTGGGATGGCGCAGGTGATACCGGGCTCGCGCAACGTGGTGCCGGGACGCGTGGCGTGCAGCGTCGAGTTTCGTCATCCGCAATCCCCGGCGCTGGAAGCCATGGAACGGGAACTGCATCGCGCTGCTGAAGCGCTGGCGGCGCGCGGCGTGACGGCAAACGTCGAGCGTATTTTTGATTACGCGCCCATTACCTTTGATGCCGGATGCCTGGCGCGCAGCCAGCGGGCGGCGGAAACGTTGGGCTACAGCGCGCGAACCATAGTTTCCGGCGCCGGGCATGATACCTGCTATATCAGCAAGGTCGCGCCCGCCAGCATGATTTTCATTCCCTGCGAGAAGGGCATTAGCCATAACGAAGCGGAGAACATTCTGCCGGAATGGGCGGAGAAAGGGGCGAACGTGCTGCTCAACAGTTTACGTCTTGCCGCGGATGAGTCCGCTTGCGGCGCGGCATAAACGCGACATGGCCCACGGCAGTACAGGCCGTGGGCTATTGCCGATTAATGCTTTTTGCGGTTGCGGCGCATATCGATAGTCACCGCCGCGACGATAATGATGCCTTTGATAATATCCTGCACGTAGGCGTCGACGCCGACAAAGGTAAAACCGCTTTTAATCAGGCCGAGGATCATCGCGCCGATTAAGGTCCCGGTGATGCGCCCCACCCCGCCCATCAGGCTGCTGCCGCCGATAACCGCCGCGGCGATAGCATCCAGCTCGTAGGACATGCCCATGCTCGACTGCCCGCTGCTGACGCGCGCCGCCAGCACCACGCCCGCGAGGCCGGAGAGCGCCCCGGCGATGGCATAGACGATCACCAGGTATTTATTCACGTTGATACCGGAGACCTTGGCCGACGTCATGTTACCGCCGATAGCGTAAACGTATTTACCGTAGCGAGTATGCTTCAGGGCAATATGGAACACCGCGGCGACGACGAAGAAAATAATCACCGGCATCGCCCCCTGGCCGATGGCGGTAAAGCTGTCGGATAAGAAGCTGATGGGGTTGCCCTGAGTGTAATACTGCGCCAGACCGCGCGCCGACACCATCATCCCAAGCGTCGCGATAAACGGCGGGATGCCGGTGCGGGTCACCAGAAAGCCGTTGGTTAAGCCGCACAGCAGGCCGACGCCGATACCGGCGCCAATCGGGATAATCGCCGGCATATTGACCAGCGACGGGAACATCGGCGACAGGCTATCGGAGGTTTGCGCAAGGCTTGCCGCCACCACGGCGGCGAGCGCGATCACCGACCCGGAGGAGAGATCAATGCCGGTGGTAATAATGACCTGGGTGACCCCGACCGCGATAATACCGATAATCGCTACCTGTAAAACAATTAATATCAGGCGATTGGTGTTTAATAAAAAGGACTGGTCGCGGACGTACCAGCCGGCAATTTCAAAAGTCAGGGCAATCACCAGCATGACGATAAATATCCCGGTATCTTTCGGCAGCCGGTGGCGTAATTGCCCAAAGAAAGAGGGTTTCTCAGTGACCGGGGTTGCCGTTATTTTCATATTGCTCATTCTCTGTGCCTCAGTGGGATGCCAACGACAAAATGGTTTCCTGGTCGGCGTCCTCTTTATCGAGGATGCCGGTAATACGCCCTTCATGCATAACCATCACCCGATCGCTCATCCCGAGAATCTCAGGTAATTCTGAAGAGACCATAATCACCGCCACGCCGCGGTTGGCCAGCTCGCTGATCAGATGGTAAATTTCCGCTTTTGCCCCGACGTCGATTCCGCGCGTCGGCTCATCGAGGATCAGTATTTTCGGCTGCGCCAGCAGCCAGCGGGCAATCAGTACCTTCTGCTGATTACCGCCGCTGAGGTTATTAATAATCTGATCCATGGTGGGGGTTTTAATATTCAGGCGGCGGATCTGCTCCATGCAGTCTTCGGCCATTTTGAGGTGCTGAACAAAGCCGGTTTTACCGATATATTCCGGCATTTTGACGATGCTCATATTCTCCAGCACCGACAGCACGAGAAACAGCCCGGACTTTTTCCGGTCTTCCGTCAGCAACGCCATCCCTTTCTCAATCGCCGTCGAAGGCGAATCAATATTGACCGGCATCCCATCAATCAGCACTTCGCCGCTATCGGCTTTCTCCATGCCGAACAGGCTCTCCATCACTTCGCTGCGCCCGGCTCCCACCAGCCCCGCCACGCCGAGGATTTCGCCGCGGCGGACGCTAAAGTTGATATCGTGAAACGCCCCCTTGCGCGATAGATTGCGGACGGTCAGCACCTCTTCGCCAATAGCGTTATTGAACTTGGGAAAGAGCTGGGTGAGCTCCCGGCCGACCATCTGGGTAATCAGCGACTGGCGGGTAAACTCGGTGGTCTGTTTACTGCCGACCCAGGTGCCGTCGCGAAATACGCTGATCTCATCGGTAATCGCGAAAATCTCATCCATTTTATGGCTGATATAGATAATGGCTTTTCCCTGCTGGCGTAAATCGCGAATAATGGTAAACAGATGCGCCACTTCGCTCTCGGTTAACGCCGAGGTCGGCTCATCCATAATCACAATATCCGCGTTCCACGAAACCGCTTTGGCAATTTCCACCATCTGCTGGGAGGCGATACTTAACTCCCCCACCAGCCGGTCGGCGGATAATCGGATATTCAATTTATCCAGCAGATCCTGCGTCTGACGGGCAAGCTGGCGATGATCGACAAAACCATATTTCATCGGCTCGCGGCCGAGCCAGATATTTTCCGCCACCGTCATGTGCGGCACCAGGTTCAGCTCCTGGTGGATCATCGAGATCCCGGAGCGCAGCGCGTCCATCGTATCCTGAAACTGGACCGGCTCCCCTTTAACGCGGATCGCGCCCTTATCGGGACGGTAGATCCCGATAAGGCATTTCATCAGCGTGGATTTTCCGGCGCCGTTTTCGCCCATCAGCGCGTGCACCGTCCCCGGGCGCACGCGTAATGAGACGTTGTCGAGCGCCTTCACGCCGGGGAAGAATTTGCTGATCCCTTCGGCTTCAAGTGCAAAAGCGTTCATACTTCACCTCCGTACCCTGAGCGACTATTTCTGGTTGCGATTGACGAACTCAGCCATGTTGTCTTTGGTGATCAGCTGGTAAGGGACGTCAATGATCTTTTCCACTTTCTCGCCGTTGGCCAGCTTAATGGCGGCATCCACCGCGCCTTCGCCCTGCCCTTTGGCATCCTGGAAAATCGTGGCGATCATTTTGCCGTTTTTGAGCATTTGCAGGGCATCGGGCGTCCCGTCCACGCCGGCAATCAGGATATGGTTCGGGTTTTTACCCAGCGCCTGCAGCGCGCCGATCGCCATTTCATCGTTGTTGGAGGCGATGGCCTGAATGTCTTCGCCGCTGGTCATCCAGTTGCTGACCACGTCAACGGCGTCGTTACGGGTAAATTTAGCGGTCTGCTTCTGCACGATTTTGATATCCGGGTACTTCGCCACCACCTCTTCGACGCCTTTGGTGCGGTCACGGGTCGATTCATTCGCCAGGTCGCCGAGCAGAATGGCGACGTTCCCTTTGCCGTTCATCGCTTTGGCTAACGCTTCCATCTGTAAGCGCCCCGCCAGCACCGAGTCGGAGCCGACGTAGGCCATTTTGTCGGTCAGCTGCGCCTGCGGGCGGCGGTTAACAAAGATCAGCGGAATGCCCGCTTTGGTCGCCTGGTCCATAATCGGTTTGACCGCGTTGGTATCCACCGGGTTGACGATAATCGCGTCGACGCCCTGGCCAATAAAGTTCTGTACCTGCTGTAGCTGCTGGGAGACGTCGCCTTTGGCATCTTCCACCTGCGCCTTAACGCCGTCTTTTTGCATCTCTTTTTGCATGGCGGTGCGCAGAATCGTCAGGAAGTTGTCATCGAAAAGCGCCATCGAAACACCGACCGAAATATCTTTCGCCATCACGACCGCTGGCAGCATGCAGGCTATCAAAGAGGCAACAACCGTTTTCTTGATGTTCATAGTTGATCCTTTATTTTCAGGTGCATCGGTTAGGTAAGGTAAAATGAAAAAATAGTTTCATTAATCGTGCGCTAAGCGCCTGCTTTTTCAGCTTTTCGAAAAAACGGCCTGCGCGCTGGCGCCTTTTTCACGGGTGATCGAAATCACAAAATTCAGTTGTTTTAAAATGGTTTTTTGAAACATCAGTCCATTTGTCGCGAAAGAAAAATTCCAGACCATTTATTTCATTAACAACGCATATGAAACTTTTATAAGTAAATAACTGAAATGAAAATTTTAAAACTACACGTTAACAGAACTTTGACACACATCTAACATTGACGCATAAACGCGCAAAAAATGAGAGGCAGCCGACGGTTTGCCGCGCGGCGCGCCGATAGCGGCAGCGGTATGAAACGGGGTATCAGATACGGGGTTAAAAGGGGATATTGTCCCGCGGACCGCGAGCGTTCAGTCGACGTTTTCAGCGCTGTAAAGGATAAATTCGACCTTGCCGTCGCTAAAGAGATGCGGCTGATAGCCGGTTTCCAGGTGACGCAGAGCCAGCTCCACCGCCAGGCGGGCATGCTGATGGGCATGCTGATCGATCGTCAACGCCATTCCGCCCTGCGCCAGCTGTTCACGGGTGGTTCGGTAACGTTCATGGGTGATCCAACAGCACTCGCCGTAGCGGCGGTGGCGAGCCAGCGCCTGCGCCACCTGCGTGTTGCCCAGCCCGGTATTGTAGATGCCCACCACGTCGCGGTTGCGGCGCAGGGCCTCTTCCAGCAGGCGGTCGATCCGCTGCCGGTTGTCCTCCCCCGCCAGCACCTCGCCGAGCTGCAGATGCGGAAAGCGCTGGGTTATCACCTCGCGGAATCCCTGAATACGCAAACGATGGGCGCTGAAGTCCTGGCGTCCGCTGAGCATCAGCACTTCTCCAGGCCGATGCGCCATTAATCCCATCATCCTGCCCGCGGTGCGGCCAGCCTGCTGCTGATCGATGCCGACGTGGCAAAGCCTTTGCGCGCCGGGCAGATCGGTAACCAGCGTAATCACCGGCACGTTCGCCTCGCGGCACTGGCGCAAAGCCTCGTAGACCAGCGGATGTTCGTTGCCAAAGACAATCAGCGCATGGCGCTTTTTGCTGCTGCGGATAATGCTTTTCGCCAGCTTTTCCGGCGCGGACTCCGCCACCAGCGTACGGTGCAGCGTCAGTCGGCGATAGCCAAGGCTATCCGCCACGTCGGCGAAATCCTGCGTCAGGCGGGTGAAAAAGCGCGAATCGTTACCGCTGAGAAACACTTCTATTTGCCACGGGAGACGGCGCTCTTCCGGCAGAATGCGCTTCAGCCCGGCTCCCCGCGCGGCCTGCAGCACCTTACGCGTGGTTTCCGGCGACACGCCGCCGCGTTCGTTAAGCACCCGGTCAACGGTTGCTACGCCCACGCCAATCCGTTTAGCCAGCGCCTCCAGCGACATGCTTTTCATCGTTTCCCCCATGATGGAAATCCATCAAAACGCGTGTGTCGGTCAGTGTAGCAAACGGATTACTTTGGCAACGCTGAATCCCTCTTTCTGGAGAAAAAAATGACCTGCATTCGTTTTGCCTTGTTGGGCAGCGGTTTTATCGGCCAGGTTCACGCCGCCAGCCTCGCTCGCCATGAGCGAACCGTTCTGTCCATGGTGGCTGACGCCGACCCCGAACGGGCGAAAGCGCTGGCGTCCCGCTACGGCGCGCGGGCGGTAACCGTCGCCGAGGCCATCAATAGCGACGCCATTGACGCGGTACTGATCGCCAGCTCGACGCCTTCACACGCGGCGCTGCTGGAGGCTGCCGCCCGCGCCGGGAAAGCGGTCTACTGCGAAAAACCGATCGATCTTTCGCTGGCCCGCGCCCGCCAGGTCGTCGAGAAAGTGCTGCCGCTCGGGGTACCGGTGACCGTTGGCTTTAACCGCCGCTTCGACGCCAGCCACCAGCAGCTGCGCCGGGAGATCGAGGCCGGGGTGATTGGCAAAATAGAACTGGTGCAGATGGTGTGTCGGGCATCGATTATGCCGCCGCTGGAATATCTGCGCAGCTCCGGCGGCCAGATGCGCGACCAGGCGATTCACTTCTTTGACCTGCTGCGCTTTCTTACCGGTGATGAAGTGACAACCGTCGCCGCCATGGGGGATGCGCTGGCGCTGGCGGAAATTGCTGAATTCGACGATGTCGATACTTCCATTCTGATGCTGCGGATGCGCGGCGGCGCAATGGCGCAGCTGGACAACACCCGGCGTACCGGCCACGGCTACGATGAGCGCATTAGTCTGCTTGGCTCGGATGGCGTGCTGGAGTCCGGCAGCCAGACAACGCGCGGCGTCACGCTGTGGCAGGGAGAGCGCCGCATTCAGCCGGGCCTCTACCCGGACTGGTTCAGCCGCGTCGAGGGATCGTACTACGCGCATCTGGACGCGTTTGTCCGCTCGCTAGGCGGAGAAGAGGTGGCGGACCTGCCGGGGCTGCTGGACGGCCTGCGGGCGCAGGCCATCGCCGAAGCCGCCGTGCTCTCGCTGCAGCAGGGGCAATTTGTCAGCGTCGAACCGCTGGCGTAAAAAAGCCCCGTATGCGGTCGGCATACGGGGCCGCTTCGCTTAGCGCTCTTCGTTAAATACCACGCCAATCTGCCGCCGCACTTCATCCATCACGCTCAGGTTTTCCAGCACCCTGGCCAGCGGGCGGATCGGCGAGTCCGTCAGCCCCTGACCGACGCACCAGGCAAAATGCTCGGCCTGATAAAACAGCTGGTCGTAGCGGTTGCGCGGCTCCTCCCAATGCAGCACCTGCCCGCCCTGACTGGCGGCGAGGGTAAAATTCCCCGGCGCGTAGAACTGCCCGTCAAGGGTAAGAGTCGCATCGCGCCCGGCCACCACCGCGCCGCCCGGCGTGTTGCTGAACAGGGTGGTGTTCAATAATCCCTGGAGGCCCTTTTCCCAGTTAAACAGCATCGAAATCTGCCCGTTGACGCCTCTTTGGGCGGGGCGTCCGCGGGCGATAATATCCTGCGGTACGCCGCCGACCATCACGCTGAATGAGGTCAGATAGCTGCCGAGATCCATCATCGGCCCGCCGGCGAGATCGGCATTAAAAATGCGATGATCCGGGGTAAAGAATTCGCCGTGATCGGCGAGCAGCGTGTGCAGGTCGCCCAGAACGCCGTCCTCCAGCAGCTGGCGAATCACGTCATACTTCGGCGCGTAGTCGCACCACATCGCCTCCATCGCCAGTGTCCCCTGCTTCACGGCTTCCGCTTTCAGCGCCGCGCCTTCCCGCCGGTTCAGCGCAAACGGCTTTTCAATCAGCACATGTTTGCCCGCCCGCAGCGCACGCAGCCCGTCGGTAAAGTGGTGGTTATGCGGCGTGGCAATATATACCGCGTCAATATCCGGTCGCGCCAGCATCTCATCCACCTGAGCGTAAGCCTGCGGGATCCCCCAGCGGGCGGCAAAGGCGTCGGCTTTTTGCTGCGTGCGCGAGGAGACGGCAACCACCTGCTGGCGGCTGAGCTCTTTTAACGATTTCACAAAGCGCTCGGCAATCCAGCCGGGGCCAATAATCCCCCAGCGCAGCGTGGGGATCGCCGAGGCGGCGTGGTGGCGCGGTTTTGGTAACTGTGACGGGAACATAGCGGCTCCTGATTTTATTTTGCCGGGGAGGGACACTATAAGCAGGCGCGGAGGAGGACGAATAACGAATTTATGATGGAATTCCATCATCGACATAGTGCTTGTCAAAAGCGCGGGAGTCGCGGATAGTCCGGGCAGCTCATCACTATCAAGGAGTCAGAGATGTTGAAAAGTTCGTGGCGTAAAAGCGCCCTGATGGCCGCCGCCGCCGTTCCGCTGCTGCTGGCGAGCGGTTCATTATGGGCCAGTGCCGATGCTATCCAGCAAAAGCTGGCTGATTTAGAAAAACGGTCCGGTGGCCGGCTGGGCGTGGCGCTGATTAACACGGCGGATGATTCGCAAACCCTTTATCGCGGCGACGAACGTTTTGCCATGTGCAGCACCGGTAAAGTGATGGCCGCCGCCGCGGTGTTAAAGCAGAGCGAAAGCCATCCCGATGTGGTGAATAAAAGGCTGGAGATTAAAAAATCGGATTTAGTGGTCTGGAGCCCGATTACCGAAAAACATCTGCAAAGCGGAATGACCCTGGCGGAACTCAGCGCGGCGGCGCTGCAGTACAGCGACAATACCGCGATGAATAAGATGATTAGCTACCTTGGCGGACCGGAAAAGGTGACCGCATTCGCCCAGAGCATCGGGGACGTTACTTTTCGTCTCGATCGTACGGAGCCGGCGCTGAACAGCGCGATACCCGGCGATAAGCGCGATACCACCACCCCGTTGGCGATGGCCGAAAGCCTGCGCAAGCTGACGCTGGGCAATGCGCTGGGCGAACAGCAGCGCGCCCAGTTAGTGACGTGGCTAAAAGGCAATACCACCGGCGGGCAAAGCATTCGCGCAGGCCTGCCCGCAAGCTGGGCGGTCGGGGATAAAACCGGCGCCGGAGATTACGGCACCACCAACGATATCGCGGTGATCTGGCCGGAAAATCATGCCCCGCTGGTGTTAGTGACCTATTTTACCCAGCCGCAGCAGGATGCGAAAAGCCGCAAAGAGGTGTTAGCCGCGGCGGCGAAAATCGTGACCGAAGGGCTGTAGTCCGGGAACAGGCCCGAACTGCAACCCTCTGCGCTCTGCTCCCGGGGGCGGCGCTCAACGCGCCTTGCCCGGGCTACGGGTTCACCGCCGTCTGCGGACCGGCGCAACGCGCCGCCTCCGGGACAGCCTGAATAGACAGCCGCCACATTTTAGTCGGTAATTTTAAACGTCAGCGCGTAGGCGCTGGTTTTCCCTTCATCACGCGCGCCGCCCATCTGATATACCCGCACCGTATATTTCCCGCTGACACCCAGACGCTGTTCAAAAATATCGCCGCTCATCGAACCGTTAAAAATCGCGTGATTATCCGGAGTAATCACATTAAAAAAGGGATGCGGCCACTGGCTGTTCATACCGATATGCATCATCTGGCCGGCTTTCGCCTCCAGCGTATAGTCATTAACATCGTCGCCGGTCACGGTACTTTTTATTATCGTGCCGTTGCTGCCTTTATCAAAATGAATGGTATTGCTGTTTATATTATCACTTGCCATTGATAATACTGACGTTAATAAATAACTTGCACAGATCACGCCGCCAACAATTAATTTTATTTTTTTCATTTAATTAACACCTTATGTTTTTTATGCGCGCTGTTATAGCACATAAGGTGCCCGGAGTAAGCTTATTCGCCATATCACTCGCCGGGATAAACGCGTCGAAATTAAGGCCCCCCGCTCAAATAAACGAGGGGCCTGGTTTCAGCATGATTTATTTCTGCGGACGCATTGCCGGGAACAGGATAACATCGCGGATGGTGTGGCTGTTAGTGAACAGCATCACCATACGGTCGATACCGATACCCAGACCGGCGGTCGGCGGCAGGCCGTACTCCAGCGCGGTGACGTAGTCTTCGTCGTAGAACATCGCTTCATCATCCCCCGCCGCTTTGGCGTTGACCTGCTCCTGAAAACGCTGGGCCTGGTCTTCCGCGTCGTTCAGCTCGCTAAAGCCATTACCGATTTCACGTCCGCCGATGAAGAATTCGAAGCGGTCGGTAATTTCCGGGTTCACGTCGTTACGGCGCGCCAGCGGCGATACTTCCGCCGGATACTCGGTGATAAAGGTCGGCTGGATCAGATGCGCTTCCGCCACTTCGTCGAAAATTTCGGTGACGATACGCCCCAGACCCCAGCTCTTCTCAACGTGAATGCCGATGGATTCCGCCAGCGCTTTCGCCGCATCGAAGTTATCCAGCTCCGCCATCTCGGTTTCAGGACGGTATTTCTTGATCGCTTCGCGCATGGTCAGTTTTTCAAACGGCTTACCGAAATCGAACACCTGGTCGCCATACGGCACTTCGGTTTTACCCAGTACGGTCTGCGCCAGCGTGCGGAACAGGGATTCGGTCAGTTCGATCAGATCTTTGTAATCCGCATACGCCATATAGAGTTCCATCATGGTGAACTCTGGGTTATGGCGCACGGAGATACCTTCGTTACGGAAGTTACGGTTGATTTCGAACACTCGTTCGAAGCCGCCGACCACCAGCCGTTTCAGGTACAGCTCCGGCGCGATGCGCAGATACATATCCAGATCGAGCGCGTTGTGATGGGTGATAAACGGACGCGCGGAGGCGCCGCCGGGGATCACCTGCATCATCGGCGTTTCGACTTCCATAAAGCCGCGCGCGACCATGAACTGACGCATGGTCGCCAGGATCTGCGAACGCACCTTGAAGGTGTGGCGCGACTCTTCGTTGGAGATCAGATCCAGATAGCGCTGGCGATAGCGCGCTTCCTGATCCTGCAGGCCGTGAAACTTGTCCGGCAGCGGACGCAACGCTTTGGTCAGCAGACGCAGCTCGGTGCAGTGAATGGAGAGTTCGCCGGTCTGGGTTTTGAACAGCTTACCGCGGGCGGCGATGATGTCGCCGAGATCCCATTTCTTAAACTGCTCGTTGTAGACCCCTTCCGCCAGATCGTCGCGGGCGACGTACAGCTGAATGCGCCCGCCCACGTCCTGTAAGGTGACGAAGGAGGCTTTACCCATAATACGGCGGGTCATCATGCGCCCAGCCACGGAGACCTCGACGTTCAGAGAGGTGAGCTCGTCGTTTTCCCTACTATCATATTCAGCATGGAGCTGGTCGGAAGTATGGTCACGGCGAAAGTCGTTCGGGAACGCCACGCCCTGCTCGCGCAGCGCGGCCAGTTTTTCACGACGGGTTTTCAGTTCATTATTAAGGTCAATTGCCTCATCGGCACCTTGTGCTTGTTGTTCAGACATGTTGGTTCCTCATAACCCTGCTTGCAAACTTGCTTCGATAATTGAACCAGGCCTGTTCCGGCGTCGGCGCCGGAGAACAATCTTAAGGAGCCTGGCTTCAATTGCGGCTGATTTCACTCAGCCCTGTCTTTTGTAACCTCTTTTTATCTTCGGCTTTCGCGCCCGCCAGAATATCCTCCTCCTGTTCAGTAAGGGGTGCAAGGAGCGGCTTTTTGCTCCGTTTAGAGATGCGATAATCCCGGAGGCGGTGCTGCGCACCTGTCCGGGCTACAGGTCCTGGGCGTTGACGCCGGGAAGTTCACCGGCGGCCGCGCGGCGTTTGCCGACGCTGAACGCGGCGGCGAAGGCGACAACGACAATGACCGCCACGCAGCCCAGCGTCCATTCGCCCATCTGGGCAAAGAAGTGCTGATACGCGGCAATCGCCGTATCGCTGATTTGCGACTCGGTAGTCTGCTGCGCCACCACGCCCGCCAGCCAGTTGGCTACCGCGCCGGTCGCCAGCATATAAATCCCGGTCAGTACCCCGGTGACGCCGGGCATATTGAGGCGGGTGATCTGCGCCATCGCCACCGGGTCGATAAACAGCTCGGCGAAACCCATCAGCGCCAGGCCGGCCACCATCATGCCCATCGATGCCTGTCCCTGTGCCGCGCCGTGGCGCGCGTTAAGCGCCAGCAGCATAAAGCCGCAGCCCATCAGCACCAGGCCAAAGGCGAACTTCAGCCATACGCGCAGCGCCGAGCGGGTCGCGCCCTCCGGCCGCATCAGCCACGCCAGCACGACGCCCGCCGCCATCACCGCCACGGCGTTAACCGACTGGAACAGCGCGGTCGGCACCTCAATATTCAGCAGGCGGCGGTTAACAAAGTGGTCGATGAACAGGCTGATCGAACTGCCGCCCTGCTGCGCCAGTACCCAGAACAGGGTCCCGGTCAGCATCAGCAGAACGATTTGCCACAGCGCGCGGCGATGCTCCGGGGATTTGACCATAATGCGCGCCACCATCTGGGCGGCGAATACGCAGACGATCGCCAGCAGGTAGCCGGACCAGTTATTCTCCAGCAGCAGCGTGAAAAACACCGGCGCAACGCAGAGCATCACCACCAGCCAGCCCCAGGTCGGCAGTACAAATTTCACCGCCCGCAGCGCCTGTTTATCGACGCCGCGCGCGTGGCGGAAGTAGCGGCTGCCGCTTAAGAAAATCATCAGGCCGACAAACATGCCGATCCCCGCCAGCGCAAAGCCGATATGCCAGCCGTACCACTGCGCCGCCAGCCCGCAGGCGATAGGCGCGGCGATGGAGCCGACGTTCCCGGCGGCGTACAGCAGCGAGAAACCGCCGTCGCGGCGAGGGTCGTCAACGGCGTAGAGCTCGCCCAGCAGACAGCTGATGTTGGATTTGAACAGACCGTAGCCGCAGATAATGATCGCCAGCGCGAGGTACAGGCTCCAGGTGGAATCGGATTCGACGCCCAGCACTACGTGGCCAAGCGTCATTAATAGCGCGCCGGCAATGACCGCCGTGCGGTTGCCGAGCAGGCGGTCGGCAAGCCAGCCGCCGAGAATAGGAGTGACGTACACCAGGGAGGCGTAGGCGCTGAACAGACTGATGGCGTGGCTGTCATCAAAGCCGAGCTGATGGGTGAGATAGAGGATGAGTAAGGCACGCATGCCGTAAAAGCTGAAATATTCCCAGATTTGGATCGCAACGATGTAATAGATCGCGCGCGGCTGTGAGGGTGTTTTCATGTGTTCTCCTTGCAGCGTGAAAAAGGGAAGCGGCAAGCCACTTCCCTGTTGTGCATCGATTATTTGTTGTTTTCTTCTCTCAGCACTTTAACGGTGTAACGACCATCCGCCTGACGATAGGCGCCGTGGATATCGGTTTCGAAGCCCGGATAGTGGGCGCCGATTTCGCACAGCATCTGCAGGAATTCCAGCACCGGACGGCTCTCTTCGGTGATCATTTCACCCGGCATCACCAGCGGCACTCCCGGAGGATACGGCAGGATCATGTTGGCGTTGACGCGGCCCACCATCTCTTCGAGATACACCTCTTCGGTCTGACCGTGCAGCTCTTTCTGGAACGCGGCGTACGGCGTGATCATCATGGTTGGCAGCACTTCGAACGCGCGGAACATCAGGTCCGGCAGGTTGTGGTGCTCAATCAGTTTGTGAATGTTCTGCGCCAGTTCCTGAACGCGCATGTTTTCGTAGAATTCAGGATCTTCACGGTACAGCGACGGCAGCATGTTTTTCACCCGCAGGTTCAGGTCGAACGCGCGTTTGAAATCGGTCAGCGCGCGCAGCAGGCTCAGCGCTTTGGTTTTGTCGATACCGATGCTGAACAGGAACAGCAGGTTGTACGGACCGGTTTTTTCGACCACGATGCCGTGCTCATCGAGATACTTCGCCACGATGCTTGCCGGAATACCGAAATCATCCATGGTGCCGTCTTTCTTCATCCCCGGGGTCAGCAGCGTGACTTTAATCGGGTCGAGATACATATGTTCGTTATCGATGTTTTTGAAACCGTGCCACGCGCTGTCGGAGCGCAGCGGCCAGCATTCCGCGCCATCAATATGTTCCGGCTGCCAGACGTCGAAGAACCAGCCGTCGGATTCGCCTTTCAGGCGTTTAATCTCTTTACGGAACTTAATTGAACGTTCGATAGAGCCGTCAATCAGGCGCTTACCGGCGTTGCCTTTCATCATCGCCGCCGCGGTTTCCGTCGAGGCCACCACGCCGTAGTGCGGAGAAGTGGTGGTGTGCATCATGTAGGCTTCGTTAAAGGTTTCTTCGTTTACGTCGCCTTTAACATGAATCATTGATGCCTGAGAAAACGCCGCCAGCAGTTTGTGCGTGGACTGGGTTTCGTAAATAACTTTCCCTTCGACGCGGCCGCCGCTCATCCCGCATTTGCCTTCATAAATCGGCGAGAAGTTGGTGTAAGGCACCCACGCGGAGTCAAAGTGGATGGATTTCACATCCAGGGTTTTCTTGATGTAGTCCGTGTTGTACAGCAGGCCATCATAGGTGGAGTTGGTGATCACCGCGTGCACCGGCCAGGTCACGTTCGGGGTTTCTTTCACGCGCTTCGCGATGGTCGCGTGCTGGAATTCGCTCTGCGGGATACCGCCAAGGATGCCGTAAGCGTTACGGGTCGGGCGGAAGTAGATTGGCGTAATGTCGCTCATCATCATCAGATGGGTCAGCGATTTATGGCAGTTACGGTCAATCAGCACGGTGCTACCGGCCGGGGCGGAATACATACCGACGATTTTGTTGGCGGTAGAGGTGCCGTTGGTCACCATGTAGCTGCGTTCTGCGTTGAAGACGCGGGCGATGTACTCTTCCGCTTCTTTATGCGGGCCGCTGTGATCCAGCAGGGAACCGAGTTCAGAAACTGAAATCGAGATATCGGATTTCATGGTATTGGAACCAAAGAAATCGTAGAAGATGCTGCCGACCGGGCTTTTCTGGAACGCGGTACCGCCCATGTGGCCTGGGGTACAGAAGGTATATTTGCCTTCACGCACATATTTAAACAGCGCTTTGGTCAGCGGCGGCAGAATGGTGTCGATATACTCGTCGGTATTCTGTTTGATTTTGTTCGCAATATCTTCCGCCGCGCCCAGCGCATATTCGAAGAAGCGAACCTGCATGCGCAGATCGTTGAGGCTCACGTCCAGCGTTGAGTAAGTATTCGCAAAGGCGTACAGCGGCATATATTCGTTCATTTTGCTGATGTCTTCGCACAGTTCGAGATTGTATTTATCCCAGTCGAAGATCACGCCGCACAGACGCGCATTGTTTTCGATCAGTTTTAATAAGTCGTCACGGTCGTTCGGGTAGACAATACGGAAGTCCAGGCGTTCGAGGGCGCGATGCAGCTCACGGATGGGCTCTTCTTTGAAGTAAACACCCATGTGATTCATGATTGCGATAACGTTCATAGTCAAATCTCCAGATAAAGAAAGCCCCTCCCGCCACGTCGTGACAGGTGATGGAAGGAGCCTCAGGAATAGGGTTACGGATTAATGCGCGCTGGCGGTGCTGCTATCAGCGGAGCCGTCGTTACTCTGACGCTGGTGCATTTTGCGGCCGTAGAACATCAGGATGATCAGGCTGACAATAAAGGTGCCGGCCAGTTCGAAGGAGCTTGCCCCCATCAGGGCGATGAAACAGAACCCGCAGCCGAGGACGGAGCAAATCAGGCTGACGAAGTTGCGGACGTTAATGCCTTCGAAGCGAATCAGGTCAACGCAGGAGTAGAAGTAAGGCAGCATGGTCAGCAGAACCGCGATACCGGTCAGCTCGCCGAACAGGTCGGAGGCTTTCCCGCCGGTGGAGTTCATCAGGGTGATCAGCACCATCAGGACGGTCATTTTCACCGCGGCCAGCAGCAGGCCTTTTTTCGGGTTGCCGTTTTTATCCAGTTCACCGTAGATTTTCGGGAAGTTGCCGTCGTTAGCGGCGCGCACGCCGGCCTGGCCGACCAGCATCATCCACGAACCGAGAGAAGTCAGGCAGGCAAAGGCGGTAAAGGCCGACACCATCGGCGCAGCCCAGCCGCCAAGGATAGTCGATGCGCTGATAGCAAACGGCGCGCCGGACGCGGCCATCTCAGACGCAGGGTACATACCGGCGATGACCTGGGTCGCGGCGATATACACGATACCCGCCAGCGCGGTCCCCAGCATGGTGGCCAGCGGTACGGTACGTTTCGGGTTTTTCACCATCCCGGTACTGACGGCGGCAGATTCTACCCCGACAAAGGCCCACAGACAGAGAAGGATACTTTTCACCACCGCATGGCTATCCGTCGTGGCTGAGGTGTTCCAGTTTGCCTGATAGGTGGCAACGTCAAACCAGTGCCAGCCGACCACCGCGGTCATCACGACCGGAATAAGCACCAGCACCAGACCAATAGTCGTCAGGCGGCTTACCCAGGTACCGCCGAGCATATTCACGAAGGTGAATATCCACACGATGGCAATACAGGCAATACCTGCCGGTACCGGGTTATTTAAAATAGGGAAGAATGTTGATAAATAAGAGACGGCGGTAATGCCGATTGCCAGATTGCCGATCCAGTTAGCGTGATAATAAAGCACACCGGTCTGGAAACCGAACGCCGGAGATATTTCGCCGGCGTAGGCGATGGGGCCACCCTGCTGCGGGTTTTTGGTCGCCAGACGGGCATATACATAAGCCAGCGACATCGCGCCAATAATAGATATTACCCAACCCCAAATGGCGATAGAACCGATACTCGCCAGGTTCGCAGGTAATAATGCAATACCGCTCCCCATCATATTACCGGCTACCACGCCGGTACAGGCAAATAGCCCGATCTTCTTGGCAGAACTCATGTTTGCTTTTCTCCTAAGTTTATTTGGGAGGTACAGATCATGATGATGAACCTTTTATTGACCCGACCAACTGCCAATCAGATTACGGATTAGTACGAGATAAGTCCTAAAGATAAAGTGAAATAACTGCAAACATCAGACAAATGATATTTTGACCTTTTTCGCGCAACATATCAGGATGACATGTTGAGGTCAGGAAAAGATAAATATTAATAAATTACATGCATTTACGAACACAATTTCGTGTTGAAGATGTGTTAAAAACAAGCAAGAAAAGGATATAAAATATAACAACAGAGGCGCTCATGAGAAACATAAGTTTAACCTCACCACGGCCAAAACCATGACCATGATGAGGGTTTACTTATTCTGAAGCGAGGAAGTTATCGAGATACGGAACCACGCGGGTCACCGAGGTCTGAAATACCGCGTTTTCAATCCAGTAAAATGTATTCTCACCCGGACGTAAATTAAACGCCGTCAGGTAAGCATCGGCAGCTTCCCGGTTCTGCCCTTTCATTTCGTAGACCTTACCCAGCAGCACATAATTCATCCACGACATTTCCAGATCAATGCCGGTATTAATCGCGCTGTAGGCTTCATCGACTTTGCCTTTGCCCAGCATATCTACCGTTTTAATCTGATAAAATATTGCCATGTCTTTAATCCCCGGCATATTACCCACCCGGGTTATTTCGCTGTAAAGATCGGCAAGCTGTTTATCATCCAGCGGCTGCTGAGAATGGCGTAATACGTCCACCAGCGCTTTTTCCGCCCAGGCATAGGTAAAGTCCGGCGACTGTTTATTCACGTCGGCAAGCAGGCTACTGGCTTTTCCGAGTGAATCGACGTCTCCATTCATTAATAGCTGATGCGCCTGATAGAAATGGGTAAGCGCGATACTTTGCGACGGCTGATATTGCTTTAACATCTCCTGCATCCGCGCCGGCCACGGCTGCTTCAGCGCCTCAGACAGGCTGCTCAGCAGGTCGTTCTGAATCGACAGCTGGTTGTCGCTGGTGACAAAGTAACGCTTATCCATCATGGTCGAACCGTCGGCGTTATCCACCACCTTCACCGACATAAAGCACTGCTGCGCGCGGTAGTGCCGCTGGTTGACGAACTCAATGGTCAGGGTTTTACCGGAGCTGCTCGGCTCATTGATGTTGTAGTTGGTTTTATCGTGCACCATAAAGGTGGAGAAGGTGTTCAGCGAGGTGGTAATCAGGCTCCCGAGACCAATGGCATAGGAGTGCTGCGATGACCAGTTGTTGCAGGCGCTGCCGCTGAGCAGGTGAATATCAACATCGCGCGGGTTGAGCAGCAGCCGCGTTTTCGTGACCGGCGGGCGCGACTCGAGGGTCGATAACGCCACCAGCGCCACGCAGCTCGCGAGGGCCAGCAGAAACAAGCCCCAGACGATAAACGTACTCAGCCGCTTGCGTTTTTCCGGCTTTACCACCGGCGCCATCTCTGGCGCAGCCGCCTCAGGCTGCGGGGAAACCGATGGCGCGTCCACGGCGACCGTCGGCGTTTCTGCCGGGATAACCGGCGTCAGTTCTTCCCCCTCTTCCGTACACCAGATCACCGGCACCGTTAGCTTATAGCCTCGCTTGGGTACGGTCGCGATATATTCAAGGCTGCCGTCGTCGCCATCTTTCAGCGACTTACGTAGCTCAGAGACGCTTTGCGTGACGACATGGCTGGTGACAACGTTGCGGGTCCAGACATTATCGATGAGCTCATCCCGGCTGAGTACTTCCCCAGGATGACGGGCAAAGAAAACCAGAAGATCGATTAAGCGCGGTTCGAGAGTTAGCTGACGCCCCTTGCGGCTAATTTGGTTAACAGAGGGAGTAACCAGCCATTCTCCAACGCGAACAACAGGTTGTTGCATAAAAAAGAGCCCCAGGACGAAACGGGAAAGGCGCGATGATATCACATTTACCCTACCTATTAATGATAGGGGTCATGACCATGAACGCAATATATTCATCTTCGTTTTTGACGACTGGCAAATTTTCATTTGCTAAAGGCGTTTTTTTGCCTCACAGCGACGTTTCTTAAGCGTGCGAAAGCTTACCCTTTTTCGCGCGATTTTCCCGGATTGTGTGACCTGAGCAAGGCTTAGGCGCGACAATCGTCGCCCATCAGCGGGGATATGCTATTTTTAGGTCGCCCGACAGAGATCGGACCGCCGAACAGATGGCCGAAAACAGTGCCTCACCCGCAGCGTAAGGAATGTCGACGATGACCTGGAAATTAGTTAAGCAAATTGTGCACGATGACGCGTTAAGAAAGAGCTTCATTGACCTGGCGATTAAAACCTTCGATCTCTCCTTTAAAGAGTGGTACCGCAAAGGCTACTGGACCGACGCCTATATTCCCTACGCCCTGGTCAGCAACAATAAAGTGATTGCTAACGCCTCCGCCAATATTATCGACCTGATCTGGCAGGGCGAACCCCGCCGCTATATCCAAATCGGCACCGTAATGACCGATATCGATCATCGCAATCGGGGCCTCGCCGGGCAGCTTGTGAATGAGATTTTGGCGGACTGGCAGGATAAAGCCGACGCCTTCTTCCTGTTCGCTAACCCGACAACCGTTGATTTTTACCCGAAATTCGGCTTCGAGCGCACCGACGAGCATCAGTATATTATGCCGGTAGTGCCGGCAGCGGGCGATTTCCGCAAGCTCGATATGGATCGGCCGGAAGACGTTGCGCTATTGCAGCGGTATTATCAAAAATCGAATCCGTTTTCGCAGCTGCGGGTGCAGAATAACTTCGGTTTATTGATGTTCTACTGCTCCGCCTTTATGCAGCACTTCGTCTATTATTCCGAGAAAAACCAGGCGATCGCGATTGCGATGCAAAACGGTCCGGCGCTGATCTGTTTTGATATTTTCTGCGACAGCGGCCGCTCCCTGTCGTCCATTGTCAACCAGCTCGCCGATGACAATACGTACCAGGCTATCCTCGGCTTTACCCCCAAAGAGAATCGGACCGGCGAGTATGAGAAAATCGAAGGCGAAGATATTCTGTTTATCTACGAGCAAAAAGAAAATATTTTCAAAGAGAATAAGCTGATGTTCCCGCTTTTATCCCACGCCTGAGGCTGCGCTTAATGCCAATAAGGCCCTGCCCGGGCCTTATTGCGTCAACAGCCACTGCTCGAACGCCCGTAGCGCCGACTCATTGACGCCGTTTTCCAGCGGCTTCACCAGGCAAAAGCGCTTGCTCAGGCTGCGGGCCTGCGGCCAGGGCGCAGCCAGTAGCCCGTTTTCGATCGCGTTTTCGACGTACACATGGGGCACCAGCGCAACGCCCTGCCCGGCCAGCGCGGCGGCTATCGCCATCTCATGCAGATCGTAGCGCCCCCCCTGCGCCGGATTATCCAGCACGATCCCGCACTCTTCAGCATAGCGCTGCCAGGCGTCGGGATTCTGCCGTCGATGAATTCGCGGCAGCGCGTTCAGTTGGCTGACGAGATCTTCTTCCGTGAGTAGCCCGGCGTGGCATACCGGTACCAGCCTCTCTTCAAACAGAAACTGCATACGCATTCCGGCCCAGGCGGGGTGTTCAAAGTGAAGCGCCGCGTCAAAACCGCTGCCGGTGAGGATAAACGGGTCGGTTCTGACCGCGATATTCAGCGTGATATCCGGATGCCGGTGCTGAAAATCCCCCAGCCGGGGAATGAGCCAGCGGCTGGCGAAGGTCGGCGGCGCGGCGATTTCCAGGCTTCGGCTGCCGTCCGCGGCCCCCATCAGATATTGAGTGTCCCGTTCAAGGCGCTCCAGCGTTTCGCGCACATGGTGCGCATAGCGCGCGCCGTTAGGATTCAGCCGTACCCGGCTCCCCGTCCGCTCAAACAGCCTGCAGTTCAACAGCGATTCCAGACGGGCGATTTGCCGACTGATCGCCCCTTCGGTAAGCGACAGTTCTTCCGCCGCGCGGGCAAAGTTACCGTGCCTGGCGGCAGCCTCAAAAGCCTGCAAAGAGGCGCTGCTGGGGAGTTTTTTTCGCACGATGACCACCTCTGCTGGATTTTGCATTAATGACAAAATGTCATTGAGGGATGAAATAATATCGTTTCAGAGCGCTCAATACACAACGTAGCATGATCAAACGTCAATATCATCACGCCATCATGCAGAGGTCAGCCCATGTTATATATCGTTGAGTGCAGCTACGCCGACCCGGAAAGCGAAGCCGGCTGGAATCGATTTTACAGCCAGCACAAGCTGCCGGCGCTGGTATCCGTCAGCGGGTTCCGCGCTTCGCAGCGCTTCCGGGCGCTCTCCTCCGGCTGCCCGGTCTATCTTGCCATCCATACTATCCATGATGCTGACACCATCGCCAGTGAAGCGTATCGCCATAAAGGCGGCGGCGACTTTGCGCGCTGGCAGGCGCATATTCGCGACTGGCGGCGAAACCTGTATCGGTACAGCGGGGTGTTCCCTGCCGTCTCTGAGGAGGATGTTTTGCTGCTGAGCCCGGAGCCGCTGGACTTTGTGGACTCGGAGCTGGGGTATCAGCCGACAAGACTTCCGGCCGCCGGGCTGGATAATAACCCGTCGCTGCGCGTGGTATACGTTCTGCCGCGCCGGGAGGCGATGCTACTTGCGGGACGGGAAAAAGCCTGGATCTATGAACCCATGGCCGGTCAGCTGCAAAGCCCGGCTGAAAAACAGCCAGCATCACGCTAAGAGGTTTTTATGCGCAATTCATCTTTTGTCACCCGCCAGATTGGCGATTTTCAGGTGACTGCCCTTAGCGACGGCAGCATGGCCGCCGGCCTGGCGCTGCTGTCCGGCATCGATAGCGGCGATGCCGCACAAATCCAGCGCGATGCGGGCGTCATCGACCCCGGCACTATTGACATTAATGGCTATCTTATCCGCGGCCGGGGAAGAACGATTCTGATCGACGCGGGGACGGGAGGCGGCGTGCTGGAAACCAGTCTGCGGGCGGCGGGAAGTGCGCCAGACGACGTTGATACCGTCCTGCTGACCCACGCTCACCCGGATCATATCGGCGGCCTGCTGGATGCCAACAGCGCGCCGCGCTATCCCAACGCTCGTCTTCATCTGCATCCTCTGGAAGCGGAGTACTGGCAGGATGACGTCATGTTAAGACGGGCTAATGAGCGCGGGCAGCGAAACTTCGCTCTCGCCCGCCGCACCCTGGACGCGTGGTCCCGGCGCCTCGGGTTTCTGGAGGATCGCGAAGTCGTCGCGGGTATCCATCCGGTCTGGTTACCCGGACATACGCCGGGCCATAGCGGGTTTCGCATTGACGCCGCCGGGCAAAGCCTGCTGATTTGGGGCGATATCGTCCACTTTCCGCATATTCAGGCCGCGCGACCCGCCGCCGCTATCGCTTTTGATTGCGATCCCGTACAGGCCAGAGCGACGCGGGAAGCGATTCTCGCCCAGGCCGCCAGCGAAAACCTGCTGATTGCCGGTATGCATCTTGGCGGATCGGGGTTTGCCCATATCGTACCGACTTCGTGCGGCTATCGTATCGATGATTCTCAGCAGTAGAAGGGAAGCTGGGCGGTGAGGTCCGCCTTTGCTTATCCGATTAAGTTTTTTTTCGCCTGATGAAAGATTGAACTGACTCGCGTTTATTTTCCCACATAAATATAAAATGATGTTTTATTTTAAATGAATTTGAATTTTATTTTCTCATAAAATATGACATTAAGGAAAATCTATGCGCAATACCTTCAGACCTGCACGCGGCATGCTGGCGTTGGCAATCGCACTAGCCGGGCTCGCAGGCGGCTGTAATGACAGCGGCGGAACCGTCGATAACCAGCACGATGCGCCCGCCTCCGCGCCACAAAATGTCATGGTTCCGATACTGTCTGCCGATGAAAACAGCCTGGTGCTGGTCTGGGAAAAACCGGAGTCTGAGACCGAGCAGGTGGTGGACTACGCCGTCTATCGTCAAGGCGAGCGGCTGGGCCTGGCGCGTGAAAATCAAAACCATTTTTCCCCGGCAAAGCCCTATATTGATAACTTCTATCAGCGGATCGCCAGCGACGGCTGGCAGCAGAAAATCGATCTGCGCAGCTTCACGGCCACCAACCTGCAGCCGGATACGGAGTATGCCTTTACGGTGCGCGCGGTCTACGCCAATGGCCAGGAATCTCCGGACAGCGCGGTGGTTAAAGCGCAAACCCGCAAAACGCCGCACGTCATCGAAGCCAGCACATTCGGCGCGAAGGGTGACGGCACCACGCTGAATACCCAGGCGCTGCAGCGGGCCATTGATAGCTGTACCGTCACGCACTATCCTCAGGGCTGCAAGGTGCTGATTTCCGGCGGCGAATTCAAAACTGGCGCGTTGTTCCTGCACAGCGATATGACCCTGGATATTGCGGCTGGCGCCACCCTGCTGGGTTCGGAGGATCCGGCCCAGTATCCGCTTGATAAAGGCTATTACCTCTATCCCTATAGCGATCATCCGCAGCCTCGCCGCCCGCCATCATTAATTAACGTGCTGGGCGCGGACGATAAGGGCGAGTCTCCGGCCGGAACGTTTCGTAATATTCGCATCGTTGGGAAAGGCACGATTGACGGCAACGGCTGGACCCGCGGCGTCAAAAGCGGCGGCGATGCGACAATTAGCGACGAATTGGGCAACGCGCTGCCGCAGTACCGGGCCAGCAATGCCAAAAAAGTCGGCGCGGACGGTATTCTGGCAAAGCATCAGACCGAAGCGGCTATCGCGGAAGGGATTGAAAACAATAGCGCCTATAAAAACCGCCGCTCCAGCCTGATGACCTTGCGCGGCGTGCAAAATCTCTACCTTGCCGGACTGACTATTCGTAATCCCGCTTTCCACGGGGTGATGGTGCTGGAGTCAGAAAATATTACCCTGAATGGGCTTGTGCATCAGACCTTTGACGGCAATAACGCCGACGGCGTCGAGTTCGGCAATAGCAAAAACGCGTTGGTCTTCAATAACTTCTTTGATACCGGAGATGATTGCGTTAATTTTGCCGCCGGGTTTGGTAAAGGCGCGAAAACGTTTCATCAGCAGCCGCAAAGCGCGGCGTGGATTTTTAATAACTATTTCCGTAAAGGCCACGGCGCCGTGGTGACGGGTAGCCATACCGGCGCGTGGATCGAAAACGTTCGCGCCGAGGATAACGTCATGTATATGACCGACGTTGGCCTGCGCATGAAGAGCCGCCCCTACTATGGCGGTGGCGTGCGGGAGGTGCTGTTCCGTCATAACGCGATGAAAGATATCGCCAAAGAGCCGTTTGTTTTTACTATCAAATACAGCGCCGACGTAAATGATACGACCCCTGCCGACGAGCCCGCTCAGTTCCGCGACGTTCAGGTGCAGGATGTGACCGTCGATGGTACTTCGGCTAAGCACAGCATCCTGATTGACGGCATGACGGTAGCCGAAATGGCGGAGTCGTTTGGTATTCACTATTCTCGCGATGCCTATCATCAGAATCTGCGTTTTTCCAACGTCAGCTTCCGTAACACCAAAGCAACCAATATCTCTTTCCTGCACGACAGTCAGTTCGATGAGGTAACCTTCGCCAACACGCCGCAGGCCTGGGAATTTTTCGCCGTCAATGACGTAATGCTCGCCGACAGCCTTCATCAGCAGAGCATCACCCGTGGGGAGAACGACAAGGTTATCCTTGAGGGCGCAACGAAGTAATGCCGTTTCCGGCTGCGGGGTTTATCACAGGCTTAAAATCGGCTGATATCGATTAAGATTAAAGCCCTGTTTAAGCCTTACTTTAGTCGATTATTTCGTCGCCATAAAAGCCGGCGCAGAGAGCGTCGGCGCGCTGCGCCACCAGATAAGCAGCGCCGCCAGAGCGATAACGCTCAGCACGCTGAACGCCGTCGCGAACGAGTAATAACCGGCAATCATTCCCGTCAATGCCGGACTCATCGCCGCGCCGGCACCCTGCATCAGCATTACCACGCTTTGGCCAGCATTGACGTGCCCGCTGCCGCGCAGCAGCGCCACAATAAAGCTCGGCACCACTACGCCCAGTACCCCTGCGGCGCAGCCGTCCAGTATTTGCACCGGTACCATCATCCACGGTGCCGCCGTGCTTGCCGCCAGCGCAGCCCTGATTGGCATGATCAGCAGAGCCAGCATAATCAGTCGCCAGTACCCATATTTATCGATTCGACCTACGGTCCAGATGGCCACCGGGATCATCACCAACTGGGAAATAATCACCGTCGCTGCGGCATACAGGCCGGGATTGATCGCGCCTGGTGCCACAGCGATCCGCATACTGAGCATGGGCAGCAACGCTGCATTCGCTAAATGAAAAAGCAGCAGCGTCAACCCAGTAATTAAAAGCGCCATGTTTTTGGTCAGCACCGAGAAGTCAGGTATCTGGGGGGAGTCCGTCGTTTCAAGCCCGCGCGCCCGAGCGTTGTCGATATCATCACGACGAATTGCCGTCAGGGCAAAGAGCGTGAGCAGCATTGTCGAGGCCATCAGGATGAAAATACCGCCAATACCCCAGCGCCAGGCGATCCCGCCCGCAATCAATGCGGTCGTAAAATTACCCGCATGGTTGAAAGCCTCATTTTTACCCATCTGGGTACTAAAGCCGTCTTGCCCCGTTAGCCCCAGGGTGATCCCGGTAATAAGCGGGCCAATAAATGCCGCACATATGCCGCTGAAGATTTGCGAGATGGCGACGACGCTGCTGCCCTGGCTGAACCAGAGCAGCAGCGTCGTCCCGGTAATCATGATGCACAGTATCGCGAGCATAAGACGCTTGTTCCGCGAAGCATCGGTGATGAACCCTGCGGGAAGCGTCGCCAGCAATCCGGCAACGCCGCCCGCGGTCATCAACAGACCGATGTCATCCGGTCGCCACTGATGTTGCGTCAGGAAAATTCCCAGAAAAGGCCCAAGTCCATCGCGAACGTCGGCAATAAAAAAGCTGGTCAGGCATAGCGCCTGCAATGAACGAAGAGACATACTTTTCACCCTAATACATCCTTAACCCACTTCATCCGGTCACCTGTAAAACAAAGTCTTCCCCGCAAAGGTCATCACTCAGGGCTATCGATTTTCTCCGTTAAGGAATGGGTTAAAACGCCCCGATAAAGGGGCACCGTTCCATCAACGCCATTGTTTATAAATTTAAAAGCGATCTTTATCAATCTGTAAGGGTTATTTTATTATTTTGGTACTGTTAAAGCTGGCCGTGTCGCTTATATTATTTTAGTGCTCATTGATGACGCAATATCATTTTCTTTGCTTCAAGCGTACAGCACGTCTTCAAACATACCAGGATAATATTATTTAATATATGACATAAATTATGGGCACCCCCTCCGACATAAATATTATATTGGAGAGCAAAATTTCAAGCGCCAATACCTTTCTTCACCTTAAGCATATAGTCAGCCAGCGCTACGGACTCTGAAGATTGGCTGTTGATTAACCCTGCAACGTTCCCCGCTGATCGGCCTGAGAACGATGCTGCCCAAGCTTTTCTTTGGCCTGAAACTCCTCAATTTCAATTTTGAATCCAATAATACCTTTCAATTTCCCTTCAATAAACGTCTCGGGCATAATTTCTTTCTGCGCCTGAAGCGTCGGTTCAAATTTATGGACCAACGCGTCCATCACAATGCGTAATTCATCGACAGATAAAAGACTTACGGTGCCATAACAGTGAACGGAAGTATAGTTCCATGTGGGAACCGCGGGAGCAGTTTGATACCAGGTAGGGGAAACGTAACTATGGGGCCCTTGAAATATGGCGAGCACCCTCTTTCCTTCAAATTCTTTCCAGAGTGGATTCGCGCGCGTCATATGGGAAAGAAGAATTCCCCGCGATGAAGAACTACGATCGAGGATAAAAGGAAGATGACTGGCATTGAGGGAAGGCGAAACAACTAATCCAAAGCTATAAGCCTCAATAAAATCAAAAATATGTTTTTTATCTGATAACTTCATTGCATCAGGTGTATACATTTTTACCTCATAATGTTGATCCGCCTGTAGTTTCTTTGAAAAAGATAACTCCTCCTTTTTATTAAGCAATGATTTAGTGTATCAAAGCGTTGGTGCCAGGGAACGTCATCCACTTCGCTTCCCCTTACAGTACTCGTTAGTAATATTTTTAGTTGTTTTTATCGCTTTGATTAGAACTGTATAATGTTTACATGTATTTTCTAATGATATTAATTATCAACATCTTTTTAACTAATTGAATACACTGATCTTACACAGATGTACACATTCTGTGTCCGTATCATCTACATATTGATCTCTTGCCAGACTATTGTGTTTTTTTGATGTACTGGGAAAGCATCGAGATGCTTCGCCGTTATGCTCACCTGCCACCAAACCATTTAACAGAGCACGCACGGAAAATTGACGTCATTTTTGGCGCTAGCGACACAAGGAGGAAATCAGGCTGGACTAAAACTGGCGTAAGTAACTGTTTCTTAATGGTACGCCCTACAGGGTTCGAACCTGTGACCTACGGCTTAGAAGGCCGTTGCTCTATCCAGCTGAGCTAAGGGCGCATTGAGAAGCGAGCTTCATGATGTGCAATCGCCGGAATTATACGGTCCACGCCTGATGAGTCAATGTATTTTGCCGCGAAACTGCGCTTGCCCGTGCAGGCTGGCGGCTTATGCCGCAAAAGCAGTATAAAGTTTATCCAACCTTATGTTTCTGCACATTAACTTTTCTTCGGCTCTCGAGCTCCTTTTTGCGCTATTCGCGGCGCGGTCAGGCCCATTTTTAGGCCACCGCAGCGTCAAAGCAAGATAAAATCTTAAACGAAGACTGACAGCGGGGCTGGCTTCTGACAAAATATCGCCATCCCCCTTTCGTAAAGATACAGATGGAATCCTCTCTCTGATGGCAGCAAAAATTATTGACGGTAAAACGATTGCGCAGCAGGTACGCTCTGAGGTTGCGGAAAAAGTGAAGGCCCGCGTTGCGGCCGGATTTCGTGCTCCAGGGTTAGCCGTCGTGCTGGTCGGCAGCAACCCGGCATCGCAGATTTATGTCGGCAGCAAGCGCAAAGCGTGTGAAGAGGTAGGCTTCGTCTCCCGCTCGTACGATCTCCCGGAAACCACCAGCGAAGCGGAGCTGCTGGAACTTATCGACACGCTGAATGCCGATGAGGCTATTGATGGCATCCTGGTTCAGCTGCCGCTGCCCGCCGGCATTGATAATGTCAAAGTCCTCGAGCGCATTTCGCCGGACAAAGACGTTGACGGCTTCCACCCGTATAACGTGGGTCGTCTGTGCCAGCGCGCGCCGCGCCTGCGTCCGTGCACCCCGCGCGGGATTGTCACGCTGCTTGAGCGTTACAATATCGATACCTACGGCCTGAACGCGGTAGTCATTGGCGCTTCTAACATCGTTGGGCGCCCGATGAGCATGGAGCTGCTGCTGGCTGGCTGCACCACCACCGTCACTCACCGTTTTACCAAAAACCTGCGTCATCACGTCGAAAACGCCGACCTGCTGATCGTGGCTGTCGGTAAACCGGGCTTTATTCCGGGCGAATGGATTAAAGAAGGCGCGATCGTGATCGATGTTGGGATTAACCGCCTGGAAAACGGCAAAGTGGTTGGCGATGTGGTCTATGAAGATGCCGCCGCGCGCGCGTCGTACATCACCCCGGTTCCCGGCGGCGTCGGCCCGATGACCGTAGCCACCCTTATTCAGAACACGCTGCAGGCGTGCGAAGAGTATCACGATATTCAGGAGGCCTGAGATGGCGAATTTTTCTTTAGGCAAACACCCGCACGTTGAGCTTTGCGACCTGCTGAAGCTGGAAGGCTGGAGCGAAAGCGGCGCGCAGGCGAAAATCGCCATTGCCGACGGTCTGGTCAAAGTCGACGGCGCGGTCGAAACCCGCAAGCGTTGCAAAATCGTCGCCGGTCAAACGGTCAGCTTTGAAGGGCAGAGCGTTACCGTTACCGAGTAAAAAGTTAAGGCGCCGCAACCGGCGCCTTAAATTTATCCCCATCCGGGAATTAGACCCTATGGTCAGCGCCTGATGCACTGGCCTGAGTATAGGCAAAAAAATGCCGGGGATAGCCCCGGCAAAAAGAGAGAATGAGACTACTTCCGGCGCCAGGTGGTACCCTGCGGGCCATCTTCCAGCACAATGCCCATCTCGTTGAGACGGTCACGCGCGGCATCCGCCGCCGCCCAGTCTTTCGCTTTACGAGCGTCCAGACGCTGCTGGATCAAAGACTCGATTTCCGCCACTTCGCCGTCGTCCGCCTGCGCGCCGCTCTGCAGGAAGGCGTCCGGCTCTTGCTCCAGCAGGCCCAGCACCGAAGAGAGCTTACGCATATGCGCCGCCATCGCGTTGGCCGCGGCGGCATCTTCGGTTTTCAGGCGGTTAACCTCACGGGCCATATCGAACAGCACCGAATAAGCTTCCGGGGTGTTGAAATCGTCATCCATCGCTTCGATAAAGCGCGCTTCAAACGCCTCGCCGCCGGACGGCTCTGCGGTTTTATCGGTTCCGCGCAGCGCCGTATACAGACGCTCCAGCGCGGAGCGCGCCTGCTTTAAGTTCTCTTCGCTGTAGTTCAGCTGGCTGCGATAGTGGCCGGACATCAGGAAGTAGCGGATGGTCTCCGCGTCATAGAACTTCAGCACGTCGCGCACGGTGAAGAAGTTGCCCAGCGATTTTGACATTTTCTCGCGGTCAACCATTACCATCCCGGAGTGCATCCAGTAATTCACGTACTCGCCGTCGTGGGCGCAGGTGGACTGAGCGATTTCGTTTTCATGGTGCGGGAACATCAGATCCGACCCGCCGCCGTGAATATCAAAATGGTTGCCCAGCTGCTTGCAGTTCATCGCGGAGCACTCAATGTGCCAGCCCGGACGGCCCGCGCCCCACGGCGACGGCCAGCTCGGCTCGCCCTCTTTCGACATTTTCCACAGCACAAAGTCCATCGGGTTATGCTTGACGTCGACAACATCAACGCGCGCGCCGGCCTGCAGCTGGTCGAGATCCTGACGCGACAGCTGACCGTAGTTCGGATCGGTCGGTACGTCGAACATCACATCGCCGTTATCGGCGACATATGCGTGGCCTTTGGCGATCAGCTGCTCGGTAATCTCAATGATTTCCGCAATATGGTGGGTAGCGCGCGGCTCCATATCCGGGCGCTGAATATTTAAGGCGTCGAAATCTTTGTGCATCTCGACGATCATACGATCGACCAGCGCCACAAAGCTCTCGCCGTTCTCATTAGCGCGCTTGATGATTTTATCGTCGATGTCGGTAATGTTACTCACGTATTTCAGTTTGTACCCCAGGAAACGCAGGTAGCGCGAAACCACATCGAAGGCAACAAAGGTACGAGCATGGCCAATGTGACAGAGATCGTAAACCGTAATACCACACACGTACATGCCGACTTCCCCGGCATGGATAGGTTTAAATTCCTCTTTCTGGCGCGTCATTGTATTAAAGATTTTTAACATCGAAGATTCCATGTAAACACGTGTGTGGTTGAAAACCGGGTATTCTACCCGTAATTCAAACCCGAATCAGCACACAATGCAAGGTGATCGCATCCTGCGGTTATGCTATAACAGCCCCCTATATCTCACCCGACTCCGGGTGCAGGCACCACAATCATCGGAACAGGATGCAAAAATGGTTACTTTCCACACCAATCATGGCGATATCGTAATCAAGACGTTTGACGACAAAGCGCCGGAAACAGTTAAAAACTTCCTGGACTACTGTCGTGAAGGTTTTTACGACAACACTATTTTCCACCGCGTTATCAACGGCTTCATGATTCAGGGCGGCGGTTTTGAGCCGGGCATGAATCAGAAAACCACCAAATCCCCCATTCAGAACGAAGCGAACAACGGTCTGAAAAACACCCGCGGTACGCTGGCGATGGCCCGTACTCAGGCGCCTCACTCCGCGACCGCGCAGTTCTTCATCAACGTCGCCGATAACGACTTCCTGAACTTCTCCGGCGAAAGCCTGCAGGGTTGGGGCTACTGCGTATTCGCAGAAGTGGTTGAAGGTATGGACGTAGTCGACAAGATCAAAGCGGTATCCACCGGCCGCAGCGGCATGCACCAGGATGTGCCGAAAGAAGATGTTGTGATCAAAAGCGTTACCGTCAGCGAATAATTCGTGGCGACGCTTTTTATTGCGGATTTGCATCTGCAAACGGAAGAACCGGCGATTACCGCCGGTTTTCTGCGTTTTTTACACGGGGAAGCCCGCCAGGCGGACGCCCTGTATATCCTCGGCGACCTGTTTGAAGCCTGGATCGGCGATGACGATCCGAACCCGCTGCATCGGCAAATTGCCGCTGCGCTCAACGCGTTAGCCGAGTCCGGCGTCCCCTGCTACTTCCTCCACGGCAACCGCGATTTTCTCGTCGGTCAGCGCTTTGCCCGCGAAAGCGGCATGATCCTGCTGCCGGAAGAAAAGCTTCTCGACCTCTACGGGCGCAAAGTGCTGATTATGCACGGCGATACCCTCTGCACCGACGACGCGGGCTATCTGGCGTTTCGCGCGAAAGTCCACAATCCCTGGATCCAGCGCCTGTTTCTGGCCCTGCCGCTGTTTATTCGCCGCCGTATCGCCGCCAGAATGCGCGCCGACAGCAAAGCGGCCAACAGCAGCAAGTCGATGGAGATTATGGATGTCAATCCGCAGGCGGTGGTTGACGTCATGGAGAAACATCACGTCCAGTGGCTGATTCACGGGCATACGCACCGCCCTGCCGTCCATTCCCTGGAAGCCAACGGCAAAACCGCGTATCGCGTAGTGCTCGGCGCCTGGCACAGCGAAGGTTCCATGGTCAAAGTCACGCCAGAAGACGTCGAGCTGATTCATTTCCCTTTCTGATAGCCTGCAGGCACTATTCCGAAAAATCCCCTCAGGCAACTGAATTGCTGTCTTTCCTTGCTCCCGCCAGGTTAATTTTCCAGCAAACCTCTCTCAAGGAACGAGCATGCAAAAATGGAGTCAGCCCCTGATTTGGGGAATGGTCATCGCCGTCATCGGCCCGATTATGGCCAGCTTTTTTGGTCTGGCGTTTACCTATCTTGGAACGCTGAGCGTAGTCTGGTTCGCCATTTTATTATGGATTCTCTATTTTTACGCGATTTATCTGCTCTGCACACGGCCGCACGATGAGCGCTTTGTGCAGGTATACATGCTGATTATGAGTATTCTTATGCTGCCCTGGGGGCTGGTGCTGATTTTTACCTTTTTCGCCAGCGCGACCGCCGCCCATAACCGCCGCGTTTCATCAAATACCGACGAGACAAAAGTCGGCTAGCCATGCGTACGCAACCGTTTTCCTTGCCGTCAGTTCATGCTATTCTCTGTGGCCTCTAAAGCAGTGTGAAACACACCCACAGGAGTTTTAAGACGCATGTCTTCCCGCAATAATTCGGCGCGTATCGCCATCGTGATGGGGTCCAAAAGCGACTGGGCTACCATGCAGTTTACCGCAGAAATCCTTGATGCCCTGAACGTTCCGTACCATGTCGAAGTGGTCTCCGCCCACCGCACGCCCGATAAACTGTTCAGCTTCGCCGAAGGCGCGCAAGAGAACGGTTATCAGGTGATTATCGCCGGTGCGGGCGGCGCGGCGCATCTGCCGGGTATGATTGCGGCAAAAACCCTGGTGCCGGTGTTAGGCGTGCCGGTTCAGAGCGCAGCGTTAAGCGGCGTTGACAGTCTCTACTCCATCGTCCAGATGCCGCGCGGTATCCCGGTTGGCACGCTGGCGATCGGTAAAGCCGGAGCCGCCAACGCCGCCCTGCTGGCGGCGCAGATCCTCGCCCAACATGATGCTGAACTCCTCCAGCGCCTCAGCGCCTGGCGTCAGGCGCAAACCGATGAAGTGCTGGATAATCCGGACCCGCGGGGTGCGGCATGAAGCAGGTGTGCGTCCTCGGCAACGGTCAACTGGGCCGAATGCTGCGTCAGGCCGGTGAGCCGCTGGGTATTGCGGTCTGGCCGGTTGGTCTGGAAGCCGACCCGGAAGCTGTGCCGGTTCAGCAGAGCGTGATTACCGCAGAGATTGAACGCTGGCCGGAAACCGCGCTGACCCGCGAACTGGCGCGTCATTCCGCCTTCGTCAACCGCGATGTCTTCCCGATTATCGCCGACCGTCTGACGCAAAAGCAGCTGTTCGATAAGCTGGCGCTCGCCACCGCGCCGTGGCAGCTTCTGGCGGATAAAAGCGAATGGCCCGCGGTGTTCGCCCGTCTCGGCGAGCTGGCTATCGTTAAGCGCCGCGTCGGCGGCTACGATGGCCGCGGCCAGTGGCGTTTGCGGGAAAACGAAACCGCGCAGCTACCGGATGATAACTACGGCGAGTGTATCGTCGAGCAGGGGATTAACTTCTCCGGCGAAGTGTCGCTGGTTGGCGCCCGCGCCCGGGACGGCAGCACGGTCTTCTATCCGCTGACCCGCAACCTGCATCAGGACGGTATTTTACGCGCCAGCGTCGCTTTCCCGCAGGCCAACGCCCGCCAGCAGGCGCAGGCGGAACAGATGCTGACGGCGATCATGAATGAGCTGGGCTACGTTGGCGTAATGGCGATGGAGTGTTTCGTCACCGCCGATGGCCTGCTGATTAACGAACTGGCGCCGCGCGTGCACAACAGCGGCCACTGGACGCAGAACGGCGCGTCGATTAGCCAGTTCGAACTGCATCTGCGGGCGATCACCGATCTCCCTCTGCCGCCGCCGGTGGTAAACAGCCCGTCGGTAATGATCAACCTGATCGGTACCGATCTGAACTATGACTGGCTGAAGCTGCCGCTGGTGCATCTGCACTGGTATGACAAAGAGGTGCGTCCGGGTCGTAAAGTCGGACACCTGAACCTGACCGACAGCGATACCGACCGCCTGAGCGCGACGCTGGAAGCGTTGAAGCCGCTGCTGCAGCCGGAATACGCCAGCGGCATCGTCTGGGCGCAGGCGCAGCTGGCGTAATTCAGCCCCGGCTTGCGGCGCGCTGCGCCTTAGCCGGGCTACCAGAGAGGCACTCCCCCGTAGCCCGCACAAGGCGCCGCCCCCGGGGGAAAAGCGCACGCTATTTTACAGTCTGCGCCGCTGGTAAGTTTCGCCAACGCATCAGGGCTTGATACACGTTCCCGCCAATCCAGCCAGAGTGTCATCAATGCGCGACAGCGCGCCAATCCACGCCCGCTTGCCCCGGCGGCGAACGTAACCGCTGACCGCCGCGATTTTCGGCCCCATCGCGCCATCGTTGCGGGCAAAAGGCGCCAGCGCTTCCGGCGTCGCTTCGCGAATAGGCCGCTGCATCGGGGTGCCCCAGTGCTCATACACCGCATCTGCGTCGGTGAGGATCACCAGGCCATCGGCGTTAATCTGCTCCGCCAATAGCGCAGCCGCGAGGTCTTTATCGATCACCGCTTCCGCGCCACGCCCGCACTCCAGCACCGGGATCCCCCCGCCGCCGCAGCAGATCACCGCATGACCTTCGCCCAGCAGGCGCTCAATCGACTCGCTCTCCTCAATCCTCATCGGAGTCGGCGAGGGAACCACCCGGCGCAGATATTTGCCGTCACGCTTCATCGTCCAGCCGTATTCGGCTTCAAGCTGCGCCTGTAGCTCAGGTTCGTAAACCGGACCAATAAACTTCTCCGGGGCTGAAAATGCCGGATCGTTCGAGGCTACCGCGATGCGCGTCATCACCGTCGAGACCGGCGGCATTTGTGATTCCTGCGCCAGACGCTGGGCCAGCATATAGCCAATCATCCCCTGGCTCTCCGCCACCAGCACGTCCAGCGGGTAAGGTTCGACATCGCCATAGGCCAGATTTTGCAGCGACAGCAGGCCCACCTGCGGCCCGTTGCCGTGAACAATCGCCAGCCGGTACTTCTGCGCCAGACGCGCCAGCGCCGGAACCGCGCTATCAATATTGCGGTACTGATTTTCCACGGTCAGCGCTTCCCCGCGCTGCAATAAAGCGTTGCCGCCGAGGGCAACCACCAGCGTTTTCATGATTTTTCCTTAGATAATGTGTTGCGCCAGCCAGAATCCCAGCAGGGTATCCGCGCCGGAGGTGTGGCCCATCGCCAGCAGGGCTTCGACGGCGGGTTCAATACGTCGTCCGCGCTGAAGCGCGTGAGAAAAATGCAGCAGCGGCGAGGCGAAGCGCCCCGCGCTGGCATAGCGTAAATAGTTGACGCTCACCTGGGTCGTCGCCGCGTGCAGATCCCCGGATGCGCGAAAGAAAGCCTGCCCGCCGTGGCGCAACATCCGCCCCGCGCGCCAGGCCGCCAGCATCATGCCGATCAGCATATCGTCCAGGCTCGGCGTCAGGCCCGGCCCCTTTCCCAGCCACAGCCGCCAGTCAACGGCGTTCCCGCGCAGCGCTGAGGCAAAACAGTGGCGTAATTGCCGCAATTCAGGATGCAGTGGTGGATGAACCGCCTGCGACAGCGGCCCGAACAGCCCGGTCTCTTCCGGGCGATCCACCAGCGCTTTCGGTAAGCGAGCGCCAGCGGGCTGATAGCAAGGCCGCAGGGAGCAGCGTCTGCGCGGCGGCGACAGCAAAAGGTCATCAACCTGAATGCCATTTTCGCCCGCCGCAGGCAGAGCGCCCGCCCGCAGCGCCCCATGCAGGCGGATAAAATCGCGATGACGTAATACCCATCCGCCGGGACTGATGCCCTGCCCATGACGATGCAGCGTCAGCAATGCGCCGCCTTCAACATAGAGGTTGATAGTGCGCTGCCAGAGGCCGCCGGTTCGCCACGGCTGGCGATGGTCCGGCGCATCAACGCTGCCTGTCAGCGGACGGATAATCTGCATCGCGCGCTCCTTAGCTTACGCCCAGCTCGTCCGCCAGCGCTTCCAGCGCCAGCTCAAAGCAGGCCAGCGGCGCTCTGACGGTCCCGGCGCCAATCTGGCCGATCCCCGCCTCTTTGTGAGCGATGCCGGTGTTGATCAGCGGCGTAATCCCGGTTTCCACCACCCGGCGAATATCCAGCCCCAGACAGGCGCCCTGGAAATCCCAGCCCGGAATTTGCAGCTGCATATTGCGTTCAAGGAAGATTTCCGCCATCTCCTCGGAAACGGATTTCGCCGCCTCCATCCCGCCCGCGCCGACAAAGCGCGTGACGCCGGGAGCGGCGATCATCGCTGCGCCGCCGATGCCGAAGGTTTCGGTAATGGCGCTGTCGCCCATATCCGGGTTGGCCTGCTCCTGAGAGAAGCCGGTAAAGAACAGTCCCTGCGGGGTGTTGACCGGCGCGGTAAACCAGCGCTCGCCCAGCCCGCTGACGCGGATACCGAACATATTGCCGTTGCGGGTCATCGCGGTGACGATGCTGCCCGCGCGAATTTGCGCCCCGGAATCCATCGCCGCTTTACAGTAGGCCATCGCCAGGTTGAGGAAGAACTGATCGGTAATGGCGAGGAAATCCATCACCTCGGCAATCTGCTGCTTATTGTGATTAAGTCGCGCCAGATAAGGGGCCAGCGTGCGCATTAGCAGCGCGGAGGTGGCGATATTGCGCTGGTGGAACTCATCGCCCATGGTGATGCCCTGGGCCATCATCGCGGTCAGGTCGATGCCGCGTTCCATCTGTTTCAGCGCCGCGCTGAGGACCGGCATCAGCACATCGCGCATCCAGCGCAGGCGCTGCTGCACGTCTTCACCGTAGGCGCCGAAACGCATCACCTTGCCAATCCCTTCATTCAGGTTGCAATAGGCGCGGTTGCCTTCGGCGATGTTCTCCACCACCAGCATCGGCATATTCGGCGAGGTTATCCCGCCCATCGGGCCAACGGCGTTAACGTGGTGGCAGGGAATAAAGGTAATCTCGCCGCCTTCCAGCATCGCGTGGGCGGTTTTTTCATCCTGCGCCCAGCCTTCGAATAAGCATGCGCCGATACAGGCCCCTTTCATCGGGCCGGTCATCTCCTGCCAGCGCATCGGCGGCCCGGCGTGGAGCAGGGTTTTGTTCTGATTCAGCGCCCCGATTAAAGAACCCGCTGGCTGCACATCCAGCCAGTGCGGACGTGCATTACGAATTCGTTCTATTACTGCGTCATTGGCCTGCGCCACTGATGTAAACATAGAGACCTCTTATTGCAAACGTTCTAATAAACGAGCCAGTTTCTTATTCCCCCCGGCGATCGGCGCCCACTGATAGTGGACAACCGGCGTTCCGGCGGACTGTAAATCGAGCGCGAAGCTGCGCAGACCAGCGTTAATCACCGCCACGCCGTCCAGCAGGCTGGCGCGCGGGGCCAGTTCCGCCATCCGCTGCGGGCTAATCAGCGCGCTGGCGAGCAGCGTGGCTTCGGGGAGGCTATCGACCACCACGATCCCCGCATCTTCGAGGGAAGCAATCTGCCGGGAACGGCACTGCGGGTCGCTTTCGGTGCCGGTCACCGTGGCGATGATATGCAGCGGATGGCGCTCGTCTCTCACCGCCCACGCCCGCAGGCAGGCTTCCACCAGCGATTCGGCGGGATCGGCGGTCGCGCCGTAGCCAATCACCACGTCCAGCAGCAACACGCCGACCTGATTTTCCTTGCCCAGTTCGGCAATCAGCTGGTTGCGCAGGGAGGGGTCGATCATCGGATGCGGGCGGCCAACGGTGTAAAAATCATCGCCGAGATCGACAACCTGATGGCCCTGCGCATTGAGCATCATGCCCTGCGGATGATGAGCGTCAGGGGTGATGCCCAGCCGCTCGGCGAGCAGCCCGGCGGATTCCGCAGCCAGCGTGCCGCCGGTGTATAAACCGCGAATTTGCTTGCCCGCGACTGCGCTCAGGGTTTGCTGGTAACGCGCGACGCGCGCCAGCAGGCAGGCCAGGCGCCCGGCCTCATCCAGGGTGCGGGCGAACCAGACGTTTTCATCGCGGGCGGCGGGCGGCGCATAGCCGAGAAACAGCGCCACCACCGGCTTAGCGCTGCGCTTCATGGCGCTAATCACCTTCTGGCGCACCATCTCAGCAGGCGGCTTCGAGACAAAGGCCAGCACCTGGCTCTGCCCGTCCTGGGTCAGCATTTCCAGCGCCGTTTGCGCGCTGATGCCGCCCACCTCGGCGCTCAGGTCACGCCCGCCGAGGCCAATCGCATGGCTTATCCCTTCCCCGCCAAGGACGATTTGCGAGACCAGCTCCTGAATACCGGTGCCGGATGCGCCAATCACGCCAATGTTGCCGTCCGGCGTGACGTTGGCGAAAGCCAGCGGGGTTCCGGCAATCATGGCGGTGCCGCAGTCCGGCCCCATCACCAGCAGCCCTTTGTCGCGGGCGCGGGTTTTCAGGGCGATTTCATCTTCCAGCGTGACGTTATCGGAGAAGATCATCACGTTTTTCTCGCTGCTAAGCGCCTGATGGGCCAGCTCCGCAGCGTACTCTCCGGCAACCGAAATTAAGGCCATATTGGCCTGCGGCAGCTTTTGCGTCGCGCTCTGCCAGCGGCGAACCACGCTAAGGCTCTGACTCTGCCCGCTCCCCTGCGCCAGGGCGGCGAGGGCCTCATCAAGACGGGCGATAATCATTTCCGCCACCGACGCATCGGCGCAATCGGTACGGATCGCCACGCAAATATCATTCGGCGTCGCGGTGGTAAAATCGTCGTGCCAGAAACCGGTGGTTTCCAGCAGCGATTTATTTGCCGGTGTGCCCATCATCACCGAAACATCATCGACATTTTCTGACTCACTCAGCTTACGCGAAATAATCATTAAGCTGACTGAATCCTGAAAACAGCCCTTTTTTATAAAGGCATGGATCATAATAACTCCCCAATAATTGCACCCATTGCAATTGAATGAGCATGAATAATCTGCAATCAGGCTAACGAGATAAAATTATCGGCGGCGTGAGCCATATCACATGGAAATTATTACAAGACGCTTTCAAATAAAGCCGAAGGCATTAGCTCGGAATTTTCAATGAATAGATTAACCGGGTCCCTTCTGATAAACCCGCGGTGATTATTAAATAAAATCTAACTAACTATTTTTACCAATGCAGATCACAATTTAAGTTTATTTTCCCCGTATTTTAATCGTCAGTCAGGCTCTACACCGTCGTTAAAAGGAAGACAGATGAAAGTCAGTCGGGAAACACTTCATCAGCTTATTGCCAATAAGCTGAACAAAGCAGGGCTTACTCATAATCACGCGGATATTATTGCCGATGTGCTGGTTTATGCCGATGCAAGAGGCATTCATTCGCACGGCGCGGTCCGCGTTGAATATTATGCGGAACGTATTGCAAAAGGCGGAACTAACCGTCAACCCAACTTTACCTTTGAAAAAACAGGTCCCTGCAGCGGCATTTTGCATGCCGATAATGCCGCTGGTCAGGTCGCTGCCAAAATGGGCATGGAGCACGCGATAGAGATTGCCCGGGAAAACGGCGTCGCCGTGGTCGGCATTCGGCGCATGGGCCACAGCGGCGCGATCTCTTACTTCTCCCGGCAGGCGGCCTGCGCCGGATTTATCGGGCTTTCGCTGTGTCAGTCGGATCCGATGGTCGTGCCTTTCGGCGGCGCGGAAATCTATTACGGCACTAACCCGCTGGCCTTCGCCGCCCCCGGCGAGGGCGACGATATCATTACCTTCGATATGGCGACTACCGTGCAGGCCTGGGGGAAAATTCTCGACGCCCGCTCGCGCCATGAAACCATCCCCGACAGCTGGGCGGTGGATAAAAACGGCGCGCCGACCAGCGACCCCTTTGCCGTCCACGCCCTGCTTCCGGCAGCCGGTCCGAAAGGCTACGGCCTGATGATGATGATCGACGTGCTCTCCGGCATTTTGCTCAACCTGCCCTTTGGTCGCCAGGTCAGCTCGATGTACGACAACCTCAGCCAGGGACGCGAGCTGGGCCAGCTACATATCGTTATCAACCCGCAATTTTTCTCCTCCAGCACGCTATTTCGCCAGCATATCAGCGACACCATGCGCGAATTAAACGCCATTACGCCAGCGCCCGGATTTAACCAGGTTTATTACCCGGGGCAGAACCTGGATATCAATGAGAAAAACAGCGCGGTGGACGGTATCGAAATCGTTGATGAGATTTATGACTATCTGGTTTCGGACGCTTTATATAACCGCTCTTATGAAACCCATTCCCCTTTTGCTCAATAAATTAAAATACAGGAGTTGCGTATGGCTCATTATTTTCGACAGGCAATAGAAGAGACCTTGCCCTGGCTTTCCTCTTTCGGCGCCGACCCGACCGGGGGAATTACCCGCCTGCTCTATTCGCCGGAATGGTTACAGGCGCAGCAGGCGTTTAAACAACGGATGAGCGAAAGCGGGCTGGAAACGCGCTTTGATGAAGTCGGCAACCTTTATGGCCGCCTGCCCGGTACGCGCTTTCCCGACGAAGTTATCCTTAGCGGTTCGCATATTGATAGCGTGGTCAACGGCGGTAATCTTGACGGCCAGTTCGGCGCGCTGGCGGCCTGGCTGGCGGTACGCTGGCTAAAAGAGACCTACGGCGAACCGCTGCGCACCGTCGAAGTGCTGGCGCTAGCCGAGGAAGAAGGCAGCCGCTTCCCTTATGTCTTCTGGGGCAGCAAAAATATCGTCGGCATCGCCAACCCGGCGGACGTGCGCGAGATTAAGGACGCCAAAGGCGTGGCGTTTGTCGATGCCATGAAGCAGTGCGGATTCACGCTGCCCGCCGCCCCGCTGGCGCCGCGCCGGGATATTAAAGCCTTCGTCGAGCTGCATATCGAACAGGGCCGGGTGCTGGAAACCAATAAGCAATCCATCGGCGTGGTCAACGCCATCGTCGGACAGCGCCGCTACACCGTCACCCTCACCGGCGAGTCCAATCATGCCGGTACCACACCAATGGGCTACCGCCGCGATACCGTTCATGCGTTTAGCCGCATCTGCTGCGAGTCTATCGCCAAAGCGAAGGCCCACGGCGACCCGCTGGTGCTCACCTTCGGCAAGGTCGATCCGCAGCCGAATACCGTTAACGTGGTGCCGGGTAAAACGGTTTTCACCATGGACTGCCGCCATACCGATGCCCGTGAGTTAACGGCCTTTACGGAAGTGATTGAAGCCGATATGCGGCGGATCTGCCGGGGAATGGAGATTGGCATTGAAATCGACTTGTGGATGGATGAAGCCCCGGTTCCGATGGATAAAACGCTGGTGGCCCGGCTCACCGCGCTTTGTGAGAAAGAGAGGGTGAATTTCCGCGTGATGCACAGCGGCGCGGGCCACGACGCACAAATTTTCGCCCCCTGCTTCCCGACCTGCATGATCTTTATGCCGAGCATTAAGGGCATCAGCCATAACCCGGCGGAAAGCACGCATATCGACGATCTGGCGGAAGGCGTAAAAACGCTGGCCTTAATGTTGCATCAACTGGCCTGGACTGAATAAGGAAAAGATAATGGGTTATTTAAATAATGTGGTTGGTTATCGCGACGATTTACTGGCCAGCCGTTCCATCGTGCGCCACGGCAATTATGCGCTGCTGACGCCGGACGGTCTGGTCAAAAATATTATTCCGGGTTTTACTAATTGCGATGTGACCATTCTGTCAACGCCGAAATTAGGCGCGACCTTTGTGGATTATCTGGTGACGCTGCATGAAAACGGCGGTAATCCGGGCGGTTTCGGCGGCGAAGGGATTGAGACCTTCCTGTATGTGATTGAGGGGGAAATCACCGCCGGGGCGCAAGGCAAAAGCTTCCCGCTAACCAAAGGCGGCTATATTTACTGCCCGCCGGGCGAGAAACTCACCTTCATCAATAACCGCTCAGGCGACAGCCAGCTGTTCCTCTACAAGCGCCGCTATATTGCGGTTGAGGATCACGCCCCTTATCTGGTTACCGGCAACGTCAGCCAGCTGGAGCGGATTCATTATGAAGGAATGGAAGACGTTATCCTGATCGATTTCCTGCCGAAAGAGCTGGGCTTCGATATGAACATGCATATTCTCTCCTTCGAGCCGGGAGCCAGCCACGGTTATATCGAAACCCACGTCCAGGAACACGGTGCCTATATTCTCTCCGGCCAGGGCGTTTATAACCTCGACAACAACTGGGTGCCGGTGAAAAAAGGCGACTATATCTTTATGGGCGCTTATTCACTACAGGCCGGATACGGCGTCGGGCGCGAGGCGTTTAGCTACATTTACTCGAAAGATTGCCATCGCGACGTTGAGATCTGATTGTCACTGATTAAGTTCACCTTTTTTGTTTAGCTATGTTGGATTTTGCCACGGTGAAAACCGTGGCATTTTTTATTCAGACGGGGATTTGCTGACCTAATTTTATTGCGCAGGCAATATTACGCGCGCAGGCATAGAGATTCTGCTCGCCGCGATCCAGCACCTCGGCCAGCGGCGCCAGCGCGGGTAAAATACTGAATACCGCATCAATACCGTGCTGATGCACCGCTTCAACGCCGTCGCCCAGCACGCCCGCGATACCGATAACCGGGATGTCGTACTTTTTGGCGATCCGCGCCACGCCGATCGGCGCTTTGCCGCCAACGGTTTGCGAATCCATTCGTCCTTCGCCGGTGATCACCAGGTCCGCATCGCGCAGCGCCTCCTCCAGATGAACCGCTTCCAGCACAATATCGATACCTGATTTCAGCGTAGCGTTAAGGAAAACCCGGGCCGCCGCGCCCATTCCGCCGGCCGCGCCGCCGCCGACCATCGGCGCGACATCCTGACCGGTAGCCGCCAGCATAACCCGAGCGTAGTTTTGTAACCCGCGCTCCAGAACGGCAACCATTTCTATGCAAGCCCCTTTTTGCGGACCAAAAACCGCCGCCGCGCCGCGTTCGCCGAGCAGCGGGTTATCGACGTCGCAGGCCACCTCAATCCGGCAATCGTGAAGGCGCGGATCGAGGTCGCTTAGGTCTATTTTTACCAACCGCTGTAACGCCCCGCCGCCAAGGCCGACGCTCTCGCCGCGCTCATCCAGAAAGCGCGCCCCCAGCGCCTGGGCCATACCCATCCCGCCGTCTACCGTGGCGCTACCGCCAATACCGAGAATAATATGGCGAACCCCGGCGTCCAGCGCATGGCGAATCAGCTCGCCGGTGCCGTAGCTGGTAGCCCGCAGGGGGTTACGCTCCCCGGCGGGAACCAGCATCAGCCCGCTGGCCGCCGCCATCTCAATAAATGCGGTTTGCCCGTCGCCGCTCAGGCCGTAGAAGGCGCCGACAAAATCGCCCATCGGCCCCATGACCGGCAGCATCACCATTTTGCCGTCAGTGGCCTCGACCATCGCCTCAACCGTTCCTTCGCCGCCATCGGCGATCGGCAGACAGACGCACTCCGCCTGCGGGAAAATTGAGACAAAGCCCGCTTTTATCGCCTGGGCGCAGCGGCTGGCGCTAACGCTCTCTTTGAAAGAGTCCGGTGCAATAATAATTTTCATTGTTGATCCTTTTTGCTGTCATGACTTAATACGATCCCAGGGAATGAGATTTTCCATCACTACCGCCAGCAGCACGCCGATTAATAAGCCGTTGCCTAATAGCGGTCGAATTATCAGGGGTAGCGTCTGGAGATAAACTGGCGGCAGACCCATTAAAAAAATACCGATAAAGAGCGGCAGCGCCAGCCGGTAGATATTTCGCGCGGTGAAGGTAATTTGTTTACTGAACGATAAGCTGGAATATAACAACGGCAGATAAGAGACCAGCATGACCGCGCTGCTAATCGGCAGCGGCAACGTGGTAAAAAAGTGGGTCAGCGGCGTAAACAGGCCAACTAAAAGACAACACAGGCAGCCGATAATAAACGGCTGGCGCGAGGTTTCTCCGGTTTGGGTTAATAAGCCTATCGACGAAACAAACGGTGAAAACGGCACCACGCTAAGAGGAACTGTTATTAAGGTCATCAGGCCGGAGATAATAAAGCTGCGTCGGTAGCGGCTATTACTGGCGCCCTGTTGGGGATAAAAAACGTCGGTGCCGCGAATGGCGCCGTAGGTATTGGTGATATTCACCAGCCCGGCCAGCAGCGCCGTCAGGATAATGCCTGGGCGTAGTTCTTCGCCGTAGCCGAGCGGAAACCATTGCCAGTGAATCGGCCCGGATGCCGCCGTGGCGGGCGGCGTGCGAAACAGCAGGTACCAGCTCGCCCATCCCGCCAGGGTTCCTGTCAGCAGAGCGTAGCGGGCGATGCCGTCCGGGAGAAAAATAATCATCCCCAGCACCAGGATCATCACCGCCAGCGCGAGGCCAAAGGGCGCCAGTTGAATGGCGGCGTTGGCCTGGGTCGAACTAAAGGGCAGCCCGAGCATGCCTTTAAAAAATATGGTCGTCAGCTGCGCGCCGAGCAGCAGCATAAAAAAGACCATCACCGTCGGGCTAAAGAGCTTCGCCAGGCGATGGCCGATGCCGCTGACGCCAATAATGATGGTCAGAACGGCTGAGAGAAAGATACCCACCGCCAGGCTGGCCGCAATGCTGTCGAACGCGGTGCCGCGCGCGGCTTCGCCGACGGTGACGGTCAGAATGGTGCTCCACCATAGCCCCGTCGGCCCCTCCATAATCGCGCGACGGTGGCCCAGCAGCGCCTGCGCCAGACACGCCAGCCCGGTGGTAATAAAACCGTATTGCGTAAGCGTAATCAGCGCGCTGGCGGGAAGCTGAAAAGCAGATTGTAATGTCGGCGGCACCACCACGGTGTTGCAGAAGATAAAAAAGAACCATTGAAATCCCGCCAGGGTGTTTCGTTGATTTAGCGGCAATACCACCATGATAAAATCCTGACAAAGCGCCTGACGTTGAACTGGCGCTAAACATTGAACGGTGTGGGTTATGCCCCGGATCGCGGCTTGCGCCTTACCCGGGCTACAAAACCCGCGCACGACGTCAGGTTCGTAACCCGGATAAGGGGTTTACGCCGCAATCCGGGAATGCAACGGTTACCCGTTACTGCTGATGCTTAAGGATAAATTTCCCCTTCGGCGCCTGCGGGAAACCCTGCTCGATGTCATAAATCACCTCGCCGCGCAGGATGGTTTTAGTGATACGCGCGCCAATCTTCCGGCCAACGTACGGGCTGACTTTATGCCGGTATTCGAGGTCTTCCGCCTGCAAAACGTAGCTGCTGTTCGGCTGAATAAACACCAGGTCGGCGTCTTTGCCCGGCGCGATGCGCCCCTTGTGCTTGAGGCCGAAAATATCGGCGGCGTTGGTCGCCATCAGGCGGGCGAACTGCGGCAGAGACATACCGCGCTTCTGCACCGCTTCGTCGAACATCACGTCCATGCAGCTTTGCAGACCGGCAATCCCGCCCCAGGCCTGCATGATATTGCCCGCCTTCATTTCCGGCGGACACGGAGAGTGGTCGGAGACCAGGCAGTCTATTTCGCCGTTGAACAGCTTCTCCCACATTCCCTTCTGGTTCTCCGCGTCGCGGATCGGCGGAGAGCACTTCGCCAGGGTGCCAATCGCTTCGAACTGCTCGGTATCCAGCACAAAGTAGTGCGGACAGGATTCGCAGGTGACGTCTTGACCCTCCTGACGCGCGCGGGTCACTTCGGCGACCCCTTCCGGGCTGCTGACGTGGCATACGTGCAGGCGGCAACCGGCGACTTTCGCCAGATAGAGAACGCGGCGGATCGCCTCGACTTCGGTGAAGACCGGACGCGACGCGACATAATCATGCGCCGTCACGCGGCTCTCTCTTTTTGCTTCTTCGCCGAGCTCATCGCAGATCAGCGCATTTTCACAGTGCACCAACACGGTCTGCTTCATTTCGGACAGCTTTTGCGCGCCTTTGAAAAACTGCCAGTCGTTAACGTCGCGGAAGTCGTTGTCGATCCCGCGATCGCCGCAGGTGGCGACAAAGCATTTGAAGCCCACCACGCCCACTTCATCCAGCTCATGCAGGCGGTCCAGATTATAGGAAACCAGGCCGCCAAGCTGCGCGGCGTCGATGGTTAGCTTGCCCTTCGCGGCATCGAATTTCAGCTCGATGGTTTCGCGGTCGGTGGTCGCCGGGAGCTGGTTCAGCGGCATTTCGATCATCGTGGTGATGCCGCCTTTTGCCGCTGCGCGAGTGCCGGTTTCATATCCTTCCCAGTGGGTACGCCCCGGCTCAGAGATGTGGGTATGCGCATCGACCATCCCCGGCGACACGATCAGGCCCGAAGCATCCATCACCTGCTTCGCTTCGCCCAGGTTTTCACCGATCGCGGCGATTTTGCCGTTAGCAACCGCGATATCCACCACCCGCGATTCGTTTTCCAGAATAACGGTGCCGTTTTTAATAATTAAATCAAAAGACATATAAAACTCCTTGTATGTGTACAGACGATTAACCCGCCATACTTCTGCTTGTGGCTTTGGGTATTGATGCTTCATCCCTGAAATAAATCTTCCTCTTGATAATAAAATCAGCTAACAACATCCGGGTGCGAAATATTATTCGGCAGCGCCCGTTTTTTTAGTAAAGCGTATGCGGCAAAAGCGACGATGACGCCGACAAACCACGACACCCGGGAGAATGGTTCGAGCAGCGGAATAAATTTTCCGCCGAGCGATAAAATCACCGCCACGATGGTGACCAGGAATGCGGTAACGTTAAAACCATTATCAAAATACTTATAATCACCCGGCGCGGTATACAGCTCATCAAGATTAATTTGCCCGCGCATGACGACAAAGTAGTGCGCCATCATTACCCCAATAACCGGGCCCAGCATGCCGCCGATAATATCGAGAAAAAGATAAATACTGTCCTGATTCTCCATTAATTTCCATGGGCAGATCAGCAGGCTAATAATACTGGCGATCAGTACGCCGTTTTTATAGGTCAATTTAGTCGGTGCAATTGCCGCGATTTGATAGCCTGCCGGAATAATATTACCGGTGGCGTTGGTGGAGATCGTGGTCATTAATATCACCAGCACCGCAAAGAAAGAAGCAAACAGGCTATCCCATTTCTGCACGATATCCAGCACGTTCCAGGTATCCATTTCGTAATGGATACTGGCCCCGGCGATAATGCACACCCCGGCCACCGCGAAAAGAATATAAGCCACGACTAAACCAAGGGTTTGCCCAAGCGCCTGATCGCGAAACGAGCGCGCGTTCTGGGTAAAGTCCGAGGCGCTGACAGCCGGCGCCGCCCACACGGCGACCACCGCGTTAATCACCACCAGGAACAGGAAACCGCTATGTTCCGCTTTCTCCACTCCGGTCGGTAGGTAGTCGAGGATCGGGCCGATCCCCACCAGCGAGATAGCCCAGATGGCCATGCCGCCGAACACAACATAGATACAGGGGTTGAGGATCGCGGTGAATTTATTGAGAACTTTTCCGCCGCCGAAACCAATCCCCACATTAATCAGCCAGAAAACCAGAAAGGCGATCAGCCCCGGCAACGACAGTCCCAGCAGCTTAAAATCGCCGCCAAGGGTCAAAAACGCTGGCCACAGTTTGCCTAATAAGATCAGGAATGCCAGCGAACCGGCATAGCATTGCAAACCAAACCACATAATCGCCGCAATACCGCCTCTGAGCAGGCCAGGTAATAATGCCCCGCGCACCCCATACGAGGCTCTTAAAATCATAGCGAAGGGTACGCCGTATTTACTTCCGGCAGCGCCATTAAACACCATAACCGCGGCAATAATAAAAGCACTCAATATTATTGCCATCATTATACTGAACGTTGATAGTCCAAGAATAAAAAAACCACCAACCATGACATAATTAGGTACGTTGTGTACGGATCCCATCCATAAGGTAAAATAGTTAAATGTCTTCCAGTTACGCTGCGATTCTATTTTTGGTAATAGATCGTCGCTATAACCTCTGGATTTGTACAGGTCTTGAGCTTGTTCCATAATTCCCTCTTAATACGCATCGGATTACGCTTACAGGTTTAGCTATGTGGAACAACAAATTATTATAATTATTTATTTTTATTATACGGGGATTGTCTTTGACTGTATTTTGTTCTTACGCAAGGTAATCAATGCAAACAGTATCGTTCCGGTAATAACTAGCCCGGCAGACATCACAAAACTAATTTCTTTTGACCCAGTCAGATCGGAAATAAAACCGGTGAGCGTCGGGGCAACGACCGCTGAACTCATACCAAAGAAATTAAATAAGCTGAAAGCGCGGCCTAATGTTTTCGCTGATGCCTGCTCGGAGACAAACGAAATAAGAATCGGGTCAACGGCCATTTTGCCCAGCAGTCCGTACAGCACGAGGCTAATCATCAGCATGGTGGTATTCGGCGACAGGACGGTAAACATCAGCATGGCCGCGGCGACAATCTCCAGCCCGAGAATAACTTTGACTTTACTGTCGCGGAATTTATCCGACAGATGGCTAAAGAACAGCGCCCCCGGCACCCCGACAACCGCCACCAGCGCCGAAGCAAAACCAATGGCCCCGCCGTCAAAGCCGCGTTCGGTCTGGAGATAGGAAGGCAGCCAGGTGACGATCAGGTAGTAGCCGTAGCAGGTGCAGAAATAGAGGAAGTAAACGCTGCACAGCAGCGGCGAAAACAGCGGCGCTGACTTCTCTTCGACCGGTGCTGACGCCGTGGCGCTATTTTTATTGACCGCTGCGGCTGGCTCTTTAAGCTTGCGACGAATCACCAGGGTAAACACGCAGAGCATCACCACCAGGATCGCGGCGACAATAAACAACACGTTTTGCCAGGCCATATGCATGCTTTTGACCAGAATGCTTGAGCCAATCAGGCCAATCCCCATCCCGATAGCCGAGCCGCTGTTAATAATGGCGTTCGCCAGCGCCCGACGCTCCTGCGGCACGTTGGCCGAGGAGAGCGAATAGGCGGAGCTGAAGAAGGACGCGCAGCCGGCGCCGGCCAGCAGCGAGCCGATATAAATCAGCGTCAGGTTTCCCGCATTAGCGATGCTTAGCGTGCCGATAATAAACAGCGAGAAACCACACATCAGCATAATTTTCTGCCCCAGTTTATCAACCAGAATACCGCAGGGGATCTGCATTCCGCAGTAGGCAAGAAAATAGAAGCTGGCTATCGCGCCAATTTCAGCGTTACTGACGTTGCCTAAGGACGCCTGAATTTCCGGGTAAATCGGCGTTAATACGGTACGATAAATCCATATTGCCACCCAGCCCAGACTCATTACCACGACTATTTTCTTCCAATAGTCGATACCCGTTTTATTGATAGTATCCATAAATTCACCCGTGAAGTTTAAAAAACGCTGCCGGAATCGGCAGCATTTTCTCATTACGATATTTTATGATTCGCCATTAATTCCAGCGCCTGAACTAAAGACGAGTGATCTAATTCGCTACCGCCGTTGGCGACGCAGGTATTAAATAGCTCCTGACAGGTTGCCGTATTTGGTAAATTAAGCGCCAGCGCTTTCGCGCTCTGCAATGCCAGATTAAGATCCTTCTGGTGCAGGGAAATTTTAAAGCCGGGATTAAAAGTCCGGTTCAACATTCTTTCGCCATGTACTTCCAGAATACGCGAGGAGGCGAAGCCGCCCATCAGCGCCTGACGAACGCGAGCGGGATCGGCTCCGGCTTTAGACGCGAAAACCAGCGCTTCGGAGACCGCTTCAATATTCAGTGCGACGATAATCTGATTGGCGACTTTACAGGTCTGCCCGTCGCCGTTACCGCCGACGAGGGTGATGTTTTTACCCAGGATATCAAACAGCGGCTTCACGCGAGCAAACACGTTTTCGTCACCGCCGACCATAATCGAGAGCGTGCCTTCACGCGCGCCAATTTCGCCGCCGGATACCGGCGCATCGAGATAATCCGCGCCCAAATCCCGCACCTGCTGTGCAAAACGCTTGGTTTCAATCGGCGATATAGAACTCATATCAACGATGGTTTTGCCCTTCAGGGCCGCTTTGGCGCAGCCGTGTTCGCCAAACAACACGTCGGCAACCTGCGGGGTATCCGGGACCATGATAAAAATAATCTCGGACTGCTCCGCGACCTGCTCGGCGGTAGCCAGATGCTGCGCGCCCTGCTTGAGCAGTTCTTCAGCAACCGGACCGATGGTGGTCACGTGCAGCGCGTGGCCCGCTTTGGCAAGTCGGAGCGCCATCGGGGTGCCCATAATACCTAAACCAATAAATCCCAGTTTCATACGTTTCCTCTCAAAATTTCTGTTTCGATTTATTTGGGCAATAGTTATCCCTTCCCCGAAATGGAATAATAAATAGTGCCCAACGATAAATTAAAAATTAGCGGTAGCGATTAAACCATGTCAGGCCCGCTTCGGTGGTAGTCAGCGGTTTATATTCGCAGCCGACCCAGCCGTCATAATTTGACTTGTCGATAAATTTAAAAAGATAATCGTAATTAATTTCTCCGGTTCCCGGCTCTCCGCGCTCCGGGTTGTCGGCAATCTGTAAATGACCAATTCGGTTGGCATAAGTTTGCATCGTATGGGTTAATTCACCCTCCATGCGCTGCATATGATAAATATCGTACTGGATTTTCAGATTATCGCTGCCGACCTCATCAATGAGCGCTAGCGCCTGATGCGTGGTATTCAGATAGAACCCCGGCATATCGAAATAATTAATCGGCTCAATCAGCAGCAGAATCCCCTCCTGGGCCAGCGCGGCGGCGGCAAAACGTAAATTCGCCACCAGCGTGGCGCGAATATGATCTTCGCGATAGCCCACCGGGGTTTTACCGACCAGGCAGTTGATTTTACGATTGCCCAGCGCTTTGGCGTAGCGGACTGCGGCATCAACGCCCTCGCGGAACTCCGCTTCGCGACCGGGAATACAGGCGATGCCGCGCTCCCCTGCCGCCCAGTCGCCAGCGGGTAAATTATGTAAGGTATGCTCCAGCCGGTTGTCGCTCAGCTTTTGCTTTAATACCTCGGGCGCATAGTCATACGGGAACATAAATTCAACGGCGCGAAAACCGCAGGCCGCCGCTTTATCAAAGCGCTCGAGAAAATCATATTCCTGAAATAACATCGAAAGATTGGCAGAAAAGCGCAACATAGGTTCACCTCATTTATTCATATTTCATAAAGCAGGTTTCGGTTGGCGCATCGATGGCGCTGTCGGCAACGTCTTCGAACTCCATGACGTTATCCAGCTCGCTGCCCATCGAGATATTGGTCACGCGCTCAAGGATCACTTCCACCACCACCGGCACGCGATACTCTTTCATCCACGCTTTCGCCTGTTCAAATGCGGGCGCGATATCTTCAGGTTTAAAGACGCGAATCGCTTTACAGCCGAGACCTTCGGCGACCTTCACGTGATCGACGCCGTAGCCGTTCACTTCGCTGGAGTTGATATTTTCAAACGCCAGCTGGACGCAGTAATCCATATCGAACGCGCGCTGCGACTGACGAATTAAACCCAGATAGGCGTTGTTCACCAGTACGTGGACGTAAGGAATATTGAACTGCGCGCCTACCGCCAACTCTTCAATCAGGAACTGGAAGTCGAAGTCGCCGGAGATCGCCACCACGTTACGCTCTGGGTCGGCGGCGCAAACGCCCAGCGCGGCGGGCAGCGTCCAGCCCAGCGGCCCCGCCTGGCCGCAGTTGATCCAGTGGCGGTCTTTAAATACGTGCAGCATCTGCGCGGCGGCGATTTGCGACAGACCGATGGTGGTGACGTAGCACACGTCGCGACCAAAGGCTTTGTTCATCTCTTCATAAACGCGCTGCGGTTTGACCGGCACGTTATCGAAGTGGGTTTTACGCAGCAGCGTGCGCTTGCGCTCCTGACATTCGGCAACCCAGCGCTCGCGGCGAGGCAGGCGGCCCTCTTTTTGCATCTGCTGCGCGATATCCACCAGTTGGGTCAACGCCGCTTTCGCATCGGAGACAATCCCTAAATCCGGGCACAGCACGCGGCCAATCTGCGTCGGTTCGATATCGATATGGATGATTTTGCGGCCTGCGGTGTACTTCTCGACCGAACCGGTATGACGGTTGGCAAAGCGGTTGCCAATACCGAACACAAGGTCGGAGGCCAGCAGCGTGGCGTTGCCGTAGCGGTGCGCGGTTTGTAAGCCGACCATACCGGCCATCAGCTCATGGTCGTCCGGGATACAGCCCCAGCCCATCAGCGTCGGGATCACCGGCACATGGGTGATTTCGGCAAATTGCTGCAACAGCGCCGCGGCATCGGCGTTAATTACCCCGCCGCCGGCGACTATCACCGGGCGTTCGGCCATCAGCAACATCGCCAGCGCGCGTTCAATCTGCGGGCGCGTGGCAACAGGTTTATACGCCGGGAGCGGCGCATACAGCTCAGGATCAAATTCGATTTCCGCGACCTGGACATCATAAGGCAGGTCGATTAGAACCGGTCCCGGTCTGCCGGAGCGCATCAGATGGAAAGCCTGTTGCAGCACGCCCGGCACCAGCGCCGCTTCGCGCACGGTCACCGCCATCTTAGTGACGGGCTTAGCAACGGACTCTATATCGACCGCCTGGAAATCTTCTTTATGCAGACGCGCGCGCGGCGCCTGGCCGGTGATGCACAAAATAGGAATGGAGTCAGCGGAGGCGGAGTACAGCGCGGTGATCATATCCGTTCCCGCCGGGCCCGATGTTCCCAGACATACGCCGATATTGCCGGCCGTGGCCCGCGTATAACCTTCCGCCATATGCGACGCGCCTTCCACGTGACGCGCCAGAATATGACGGATCCCGCCGTGCTTGCGCATCGCCGAATAGAACGGGTTAATCGCCGCGCCGGGCACGCCAAATGCGGTGGTAATTCCTTCTTTTTCCAGTACATACATTGCCGCGTCGACGGCTCTCATTTTTGCCATTTTTTACTACCTCGCTATATTGGAAAAATTTTCCAAATTTGAAAAAAGCCAAAAAAGTCCCGCTCCGCAGAGCGGGTCGGTTCGGCTATCAATCAGCCTGGGGTTTGAGTCCCAGCGCGGTGCTGATATTCCTTGCCGTCTCCCTTACCAGCTCTCCCTGGCTGATAAAACGATCCGGGGTTAAGCGGGACGCCGGCCCGGAAATCGAAATCGCCGCGACCACGGACCCCACATCATCGTAAACCGCTGAAGCAATACAGTTTAATCCTGTCACGTGCTCCTCCTGGTCAATGCTGTAGCCGCAGGCTCGCGCTTCATCCAGATTCCGCTGCAGGACCGGCAAATCGACGATCGTCGCCGGCGTAAACCGCTGTAGTCCGGTCTTCACAATGACATCCACCAGCTCTTCCGCCGACAGCGGATACAGCAGCGCTTTCCCGGCGCCTGAAGCATGCAGCGGTAGTCGGCTGCCGAGCGGCGCGCACATCCTCACCATCGACTTGCACTCCTGCTGGCCAATCAGCACCGCTTCGTTGCCGTTGCGAATCGCCACGTTGACGGTCTCGCCCGACATCAGCATCAGCCGGCGCATAAAGGGTCCGCCGACGGATAAAACATCCCGGTTGTGGATGTACGCCGAACCGATATTGAATGCGCCAAGTCCGATGTGCCACCAGCCTAACTGCGCGTCCTGATACACAAAATCCGCGCCTTCCAGCACCTTAAGCAGACGAAAGGTGGTCGACAACGGTAAGTCCAGATTCAGGGAAATATCGCTGACCGACGAGCTGCCGCCGCTCTTTTCAAGGTATTGCAGTATCGCGATCCCTCTCTCCAGCGCCTGGGCGCCTTTTTGCGCGGAAGGCTCCTGCTGGCCCGGCCTTCCCCGCCTTCTCACTTCTGTCATACCTCGATTATCTCCGGCTCAAAACCTGAGCATAAATAGTGTGTAAGCGCCCACATGTTATGCAAGATAATCGATAGCGTCACGTGCAACCTCACGCAAAGCTCAACTCCACGGTCGGGATCTCTACCACATCGCAGTTATCTTTTCCGCCGCGATCGACGGTTAAAAAATCGGTTTCACTCTGCCAGGCAAACAGCGGGTGATGCCAGACGTTACGATGGTAATTGACCCCCTGACGGCCATTGGAGATAAACGCCCGCAGGGTGGTCATGTCCGGTTGATCGCCTCCTGCCGCGACCACCACGACAAAGGCTTCACCGTTCATCGGCACAAACGCCTGGGTGCCCAGCGGATGACGTTCCAGCTCGGTGACCACAATCGGTAGCGCCGCCGGCTGGGCGCGGTTAATGCTAATCAGCGTGCGCTCCTGCTGCAGGGTTTCCACCATCGCCAGATCGTGAAAACGCTGGACTTTGCCATCGTTGATGTGGAAAAAATCCTGTCCTTCCGTTTCGATAACGTCCCCATAGGGGCGGAAGGCTTCGCGCGTCAGCGGCAATACTTCTAGCTTCATTGCATATTCCTTAGTCATTAAAAACCGTTCCCCTCCTCATACCTTGAGGGTAAGAGATGTACCGGTCAATTCATGGCCATCTCAAAGTGGTATCAACTATAAGTTGGAATAATTTTCCAAAACCTGATTTAAGCCACATAATTGAAATGGTTATTATGAAAAAATACTTAAAAATCATGGGGGAATTATTAAATTACGAGGAATAAGGCGATGCTAGACCCCGAAACACTACGTACCTTTGTCAGCGTAGCGGAGAGCGGCAGCTTCTCCAGAGCGGCGGAAAAACTCTATAAAACAACCGCCACTATTAGCTATCGCATCAAATTACTGGAAGATAACACCGGCGTCGCGCTCTTTTCCCGCACCACGCGCAGCGTACTGCTGACCCCGGCCGGGATGCACCTGCTGGCGCAGGCCAGAGAATGGCTTGGCTGGATTGACAGTATGCCCGGAGAGCTACAGCAGATAAACGACGGCGTGGAGCGCCAGGTCAATATTGTAGTAAATAACCTGATGTATGACCCGCAGGCCATCGCCCGGCTGCTGGCCTGGCTCAGCCAACGTTACCCCTTTACGCAGTTTCATTTTTCGCGACAAATTTATATGGGCGTCTGGGATACGCTTCTGCACGATGACTTTTCGCTGGCGATTGGCGTTACCGGCACCGAACCGTTAGGCGAAAATATTGCGGTCACCCCGCTGGGCGAAGTGTCCTGGCTGTTCGTGATGTCGCCGCATCACCCGCTCGGCCAGCAAAGCGATCCGCTATCGGAGGCCCAGCTACGTCGCTATCCTGCGGTCAATATTGAGGACAGCGCCCGGAGATTGACCAAGCGCGTCGCCTGGCGTCTGCCGGGGCAAAAAGAGATTGTGGTTCCCGATATCGAAACTAAAATCGCGGCGCATATCGCCGGCGTCGGTATCGGCTTTTTACCCGAGCCGCTGTGCCAGCCGCTTATCGCTCGCGGTGAGCTGATCGCCCGACAGATCCCGGCGATGCGTCCCCCCTCTCCTCTGAGCCTCGCCTGGCGCAAAGATCATCATGGTAAAGCGGTGCAGGATATCGCCTCGCTGTTCGTCCATTCGGCCCCGGAAATCCAGGGATTCCTGACACTATTCAGCGATACACCGTGAAAAATCAATTCAGCCTACCGCTCACCGCGTACAATAGGAGGATTATCGCGTCGAGCGACGCGTCTGGATGGCTTAACGGTTTAAATGATGCAATTAGTCCCACAGAATATTCGGCAGATCCTCGCCAGCGATACGCCGCTGATTGACGTACGCGCCCCGATTGAATTCAGGCAAAGCGCCATGCCCGCGGCGGTCAACCTGCCGCTGATGAACGACGACGAACGCGCCGCCGTCGGCACCTGCTATAAACGTCAGGGGCCGGAAGCCGCTCTCGCGCTGGGTCATCAGTTGGTCAGCGGCGAGATTCGCGCCAGCCGCCTCGCCGCCTGGAAAGAAGCCTGCGCGCGTTATCCCGAGGGCTACCTGTGCTGCGCCCGCGGCGGCCAGCGTTCGCATATCGTGCAGCAGTGGCTGAATGACGCAGGCGTGGATTACCCGCTGATTACCGGCGGCTATAAAGCGCTGCGCCAGGCGGCTATTCAGCTGACCGAAGAGCTGGTGCAGCGCCCTATCGTGCTGATTGGCGGCTGTACCGGTAACGGTAAAACCCAGCTGGTCTGCGCCCAGCCCGACGGCATCGATCTCGAGGGCCTCGCCCACCATCGCGGCTCTTCATTTGGCCGTACCCTGCAGGAGCAGTATCAGCAGGCAACCTTTGAAAATCATCTTGCCGTGGCGATGCTCAAAAAGTCAGAGCGGCAGACGCGCTGGGTGCTGGAAGATGAGGGGCATATGATCGGCGCCAATCACCTGCCGGAATGTATGCGTATTCGCATGGCGCAGTCGCCGCTGGCGGTAGTGGAAGATCCGTTTGAGATCCGTCTTGAACGGCTGCGCGAGGAGTATTTTACCCGGATGCATCGCGATTTCCTGGCGGCCTACGGCGAAGAGCAAGGCTGGCGGGCATATAGCGAATATCTGCACCACGGCCTGTTCGCTATCCGCCGCCGCCTCGGGTTACAGCGTTTTGCCCAGCTCACTGCCAGGCTTGATGAAGCCCTGCTGGAGCAGCAGCGCAGCGCCAGCACCGAAGCCCACTTCAGCTGGCTGGTTCCCCTGCTGAACGAGTATTACGACCCAATGTACCGCTACCAGCTCGGCAAAAAAGCGGAGAAGATTATTTTTCGCGGCAGCTGGCAGGACGTCGCCGCCTGGCTGGCGCAGGCGCAGTAGTCACATCCTCCCTTGTCCCGGCTTGCGGCGTAAACGCCTTAGCCGGGCTACGGGTCCGCAAACGGCGAGCCCCGGAAGCGCAGCGCCGCCGGGGAAGTGTTTCAGCTTAGAAGTCGTAGCGCAGACGCACCAGGTTCATATCGCCCAGGTTGTCGGTGCTTGACGTGAAGACGTGTTCGTAGTCAACACGGAAACCGTAATCCAGTTGGAAGCTCACGCCGACGCCGTTATCAATCCGCTGATAGTTGCGGCCGTTCACGTACTGCAGGCGGTCGCCCATAAAGTACGGCTGAATAGATTTCACCGCATACTGACCAATCGGGAATTTATAACCGGCAAAGTACTCAATACCCCAGGCATCGCCCGCGAAGTAGTTATGAACATCGGTTTTTTTGGTGGTCAGGAAGTTCTGATACCAGCCGCCGCCGAAGGAGAAGGTCCAGTTATCCGGCGTCCAGCTTAGGGCGGTACCGACGATATTCTGGTCGTATGATTTGCTGTCTGAACTCGAGGGGTTACGCATATCGGCGCGGGTATAGTTCCACGCGGCACCCCAGGTCAAATCCTTCATAATGTGGTAATCGGCGCCGATGGAGCCACCGCCTTTACGCTTGTAGCGCAGGCCGTTGCCCGGCAGATATTCGCTGTCTTCGAATAAGTAAGAAGCGTAGAGATCGACATCGCCAACGGTTTTCTTGTATTTCAGCATATTGCGTGAGCGATAGGAACCATCGTAGTCACCGTTGATGCCGTTACCCGGCGCCTGGCCTATCATGTCGTAATCCCAGATATCGGTTTTTACCCCGACCACGTCGTAATAAACGCTGTTCTGCTGACCGTAGGTTAACGTCCCCCAGGTATCGCTTTTCAGGCCGGTATAGAGCATACGGCGGCTGGTGTTATTCGCGCCTTCGGCATAGTGGTTATCCCAGTCGAAAAGCGCCGGAATATTGACGCCCAGCTCGTAGTAGCTGATCCAGCTAATATCATCGAACAGATAGTAGTCGGCGGCGAAGCGGAAACGGGTGCCGCCATCGAAACCGTTACGTTTATAAGAGCCTTTGTCTCCGTCGCCGGACATCATATTGAACTGGGGACGGATGCTCCCGCCGACGGTGAAGTTAAGCCGGCTTAACGGATCGCCCGCCTGCGGATCTTGTTTTAAAAGCGTAATTTCCGCCTGGGATGCAAAAGAGGTTAACGCCAGGGCTGCGCCGATCGTTATCGCCAGCGCTTTTATTTTATGTGCCATACTTTTTCCTTGATTAATAAGCAACCTTATATTTGCCAGTTGAATATTAACTGCGATTGAGTATGACGTGTTGTTGAGTTTTTAATGTTTCGTGCGGTTAAAAATCAGTAACTTACCATTTTGTGCCGTTAAAAAAACAGTGGTTATCTTTTCATCGCCATGTCATTAAAATGGTCTATTACCGCGCAAACTTCATCCATGGAGGAACTATGTCGAAAAAACTACTGCAGCTGCACTTTGCCTTTAATGGCCCCTTCGGCAGCGAGATGTCCCGTCAGCTCGTGGAACTGGCCGAGTCTATCAATCAGGAACCGGGGTTTATCTGGAAGGTCTGGACGGAAAGCGAAAAGGATCAGGAAGCGGGCGGGATCTATCTTTTTGAGAATGAAGAAACCGCGCTCGCTTATCTCAACAAGCATACCGCACGCCTGAAATCTCTCGGCGTGGATGACGTTATCTGCAAAATCTTCGACGTCAACGAGCCGCTCACCGTCTTGAACCACGGTCATCTGTAATAGCCACTCTCATCCGTACCGGCCCCCCCCGGGTTGCGGCTAACGCCTTACCCGGGCAACATCACTCACGCTATCCCTGACTAAACTGGCGGAACAGCGCCTTCCCTTTCAGCAAACGCAGCCCCAGCCAGCCGCCGCACAGCGACAGCAGTATCGCCCCGCACAGCGGCAGCATCACCCATAGCCGCCAGTCCGGAGACCACGGGAAGTCAAAGATTTTGCTTTGCAGCAGCGCCAGCGCTACCTCTGCGCCAATCGCCGCCACCACGCCTGACACCACGCCCAGCAGGGCGAACTCCGCCCACAGCGTGGTGCGCAGCAGAGACTTACCGGCCCCCAGCGTGCGCCAGACCACCAGTTCCTGATAACGCTGGCGCATCCCGACCTGCACCTGCGCCAACAGCAGCAACACGCCGCAGGCGGTGACCAGAATCACCATCACCTCAAGGGCGCGGCTTACCTGTGTCAGCACCTGGCCAATCTGCTGCAAAATCGCGCCGATATCCAGCAGGCTGACGGTGGGGAATTCGCGGTTGAGCTGCGTTAGCATCCCGTTGCCGTTATCCCAGCGGAAGCTGGTGAGCCAGCTTTGCGGCTGCCCGTCGAGCGCCCCCTGCGGGAAGATAAAGAAGAAGTTTGGCCGCAGGCTCTCCCAGTCAACTTTGCGCACGCTGGACACTTTCGCGCTAAAGTCCTGGGTATCCCCGGTAAACGTCACGCTATCGCCGAGCTTGACGCCCAGCCGCTGCGCCAGCCCCTCTTCAATCGAGACCTCGCCCGCTTTCGGCGGCCAGGTTCCGGCCACCAGCGGATTATGATCAGGCCGCTCGCGGCTCCAGGTGAGGTTAAGCTCGCGGTTCAGGGCTTCATCTTTATTGCCTTCCGTCGCCTGGCCGTTGATTTGCGTCAGGCGGGCGCGCACGATGGGATAGAACTCGGTGGCGCGGGTCTGATGTTCGGCAAGGAAGGTTTTCACCGGCACCACCTGCTCCGGGGCGATGTTGATCAGAAAGTAGTTAGGACTTTCCGGCGGCAGCTGCTGCTGCCAGCGATCGAGCAGATCGCCGCGCAGCACCAGCAGCAGGGCCAGCAGCATAAACGACAGCGAAAAGGCCGCCAGCTGGCTCAGGGTCGACCACGGCTGACGCAGCAGACGATTCACCGCCAGGCGCAGCGGCAGCGCTTTTAACGTCAAACGCTTCAGCAGCCACAGAACGCCCCATCCCGCCAGGCCGCACACCAGCGCCAGCACCACGGCGCCCGCCAGCACCGCCCATAGCAGAGGGCTACCGCCCATCAGCAGCGCCAGCAGCACCACCACGACCAAGCACACCACGGGAATATAGAACTTAAGCGGCCAGACATTAGCGACAACATCCTGGCGCAGCACTCGCAGCGGCAGGGTCGCCAGCAGCAGTCGATAGGGTCGCAGCCCGACCAGCAGGGAAATCACCACCATCGCGCCGATCGCCCACAGCCACGGCCAGCCGCTCGCCGCCGGCAACACCGCCGGGAGCACCGGTTTAAGCATCACCAGCAGAATATTTTCCAGCCCGACGCCCATCGCCCCGCCGGCAACCACCGCCATCGCCAGCAGCATCAGCCACTGGCCGACAATCAGCTTGCGCAGCTGAGCCCGCCCGGCGCCGAGGGTTTTGAGGATCGCCACCAGATCGTAACGGCTGCGGCAGTAATGGCTCATCGCCACCGCCACCGCGGCGACCGCCAGCAGCAGCGTTAACAACGCCGACAGCAGTAAAAACTGCTGCGAGCGTTCCAGCGATTTGCCCAGCGCGCTGTCGTCCTGCTCCAGGCCGATCCAGCGATGTTCCGGCCCCAGCTTCGGCAGCAGCCATTTTTCATAATCCGCCAGCTGCTGCGGGGTTCCGGCGAACTTATAGCGCCAGGAAACGCGGCTGCCTGGCTGTACCGCGCCGGTTTTCGCCACGTCGGCGGTGTTCATCATCAGCCGCGGCGCCATCTGGAAGGGGTTAAAGCCGGCATCCGGCTCCTGAATCACCTCGCCGGCAATGCGCAGCGTAGCGTCGCCGACATCAATAGTGTCGCCGGTTTTCAGATTCAGCAGCGCCATTAATCGCGGCGCCAGCAGCACGGTCCCGGCGTGCGGCTTCAGCCCCGGCGGCTGGGTCTGCAGCTGACCATACAGCGGATAACGCTCGTCAACCGCTTTGACGTCCGCCAGCTGCGGCGTATCGCCGGAAAAGGTCATGGTGGCGAAGCCCAGCTGTTCGCCGACGGTTAAGCCAAGGCGACGCGCTTCGTCAATCCATGCGCCAGGGACTTCGCGTGAGCTGCGCAGCGTGCGGTCGCCAGCCATAAATTCCCGGCTCTGCTGGCTGAGTCCTTTCTCCATGCGGTCGCTTATCGAGCCCAGCGCCAGCACGCAGGCCACCGCCAGGCTTAGCGCCAGCCAGACAATCAGCAGCGACGGCGAGCGCCATTCGCGCCAGAACCAGCGGGCAATCATGCTTCCTCCCGCAGCTGGCCATCTACCAGCCGCAGCCGCCGGTCGCAGCGCGCCGCCAGCAGCGGATCGTGGGTGACGAGGATCAGCGTGGTGCCGTGCTCGCGGTTAAGCGAAAACAGCAGATCGGCAATTTTATCTCCGGTATGACGGTCGAGGTTGCCGGTGGGTTCATCGGCGAACAGCAGCTCCGGGCGGCCGTTAAACGCGCGCGCCAGCGCGACCCGCTGCTGCTCGCCGCCGGAAAGCTGCACCGGCAGGTGATGCAGGCGTTTACCCAGCCCCAGCTGCTCCAGCAGGGCCCGGGCGCTGCCGCGGCTCTGGCTGTCGCTTTCGCCGCGCAGCAGCGCCGGAAGCTCGACGTTTTCCAGCGCATTGAGGGTGGGTATCAGCATAAAGGATTGAAACACAAAGCCGACATGCTTTGCGCGCAGCTTCGCCCGCGCCTCTTCGTCCATCTGATGCAGCGGCTTGCCAAGCAGCGAGACTTCTCCGCTGCTGCCGTCGTCCAGCCCGGCCAGGATCGCCAGCAGCGTCGATTTACCGGACCCCGACTCGCCAATCAGGGCGATGGTTTGCCCTTGTTTGACAACCAGCTCAACTCCGGTAAGGATGGACAGCTGATGCTCACCCTGACCGACGGATTTCTTAAGATGATGAACTTCAAGTATGTTTTCCGCTGGCATTTGCCTTTCCTGTTTCTGGTCCTGTTTACCTGCCGCGCGATGGCGGCCGACACGCTGTTGGTTCTCGGCGACAGTCTGAGCGCCGGTTATCGTATGGCGGGCAATACCGCCTGGCCTGCGCTGCTTAACGATAAGTGGCAGACCAAAACGCCGGTGGTGAACGCCAGCATCAGCGGCGATACCTCGCAGCAGGGGCTGGCAAGGCTTCCGGCGCTGCTTAAGCAGCACCAGCCGCGCTGGGTGCTGGTGGAGCTCGGCGGTAACGATGGACTGCGCGGTTTCCCCCCGCAGCAGACGGAGCAGACGCTGCGTACCATTCTTGAGCATATCAAAGCGGCGAATGCCCAGCCGCTGCTGATGCAAATTCGCCTGCCCGCCAACTATGGCCGCCGTTATAATGAAGCCTTTAGCGCAATCTATCCGGCACTGGCCAAAGAGTTTGATATTCCTCTGCTGCCCTTTTTTATGGAAGAGGTTTATCTGAAACCGCAGTGGATGCAGGACGATGGAATTCACCCCAATCGAGACGCCCAGCCGTTTATCGCCGACTGGATGGCGACGCGTTTGGCTCCCTTAGTTAATCATGACTCCTGATAACAGCGAGTCATTCGCAGGTAAAGTTATGCAAAAATCGGTTTTAGTTACAGGATGTTCCAGCGGAATTGGTCTTGAAAGCGCCCTTGATTTAAAGCGCCAGGGCTTTAACGTGCTGGCCGCCTGCCGCAAAGCAGAAGATGTCGCGCGGATGCACGAACTGGGGCTGAGCGGTGTTCTGTTGGATCTTGACGATCCGCAGAGCGTTGAACGCGCCGCCGCCGAGGTGATTGCCCTGACCGATAACCGCCTGTATGGCCTGTTTAACAACGCGGGCTACGGCGTCTACGGCCCGCTGCCGACCATCAGCCGCCAGCAGATGGAGCAGCAGTTTTCCGCCAACTTTTTCGGCGCCCATCAGCTAACGATGCTGCTGCTTCCGGCCATGGAGCCGCACGGCGAGGGGCGTATCGTGATGACCTCATCGGTGATGGGGATCATCTCCAGCCCCGGCCGTGGCGCCTATGCCGCCAGTAAATACGCGCTGGAGGCTTGGTCCGACGCGCTGCGCATGGAGCTGCGCCACAGCGGTATTAAGGTCAGCCTGATTGAGCCGGGCCCCATCCGCACCCGTTTCACCAACAACGTCAACCAGACCCAGGCCGATAAGCCGGTGGAAAACCCCGGCATTGCCGCCCGCTTTACTCTCGGACCGGAAGCGGTGGTGGAAAAAGTGCGCCATGCTTTTGTCAGCGATAAACCGAAGCTGCGCTACCCGGTAACCCTGGTGACGCACGCGGTCGCCCTGCTGAAACGCCTGCTGCCGACCCGCGCGATGGACAAAATTATCCAGGGCTAAGTTGAAGCGCCTGCCGTCGCCCCCATATATCTATACAAGTATCGACTAAAGAGACTCGCTCATGTCCGCACAGAATATTGTCAATATTACCGAAGCTAACCTACACCAGACGCTGCAGCAGTCCGCAGCGACGCCGGTGCTGTTCTATTTCTGGTCCGCGCGCAGCCAACATTGCGAGCAGCTGACGCCGGTGCTAGAGAGCCTGGCCGCCCAGTACAACGGTCTGTTTACCCTTGCTAAGGTTGACTGCGATGCCGAACAAATGCTGGCTTCGCAGTTTGGCTTGCGCGCTATCCCTACGGTTTACCTGTTCCAGAACGGTCAGCCGGTCGACGGCTTCGAAGGCCCGCAGCCGGAAGAAGCGGTGCGCGCGCTGCTGGATAAGTTCCTGCCGCGCGAAGAGGAACTCAAGGCGCAGCAGGCGCTGGCGCTGATGGAGGAAGAGAACTACGCCGAAGCCCTGCCGCTGCTGAAAGACGCCTGGCAGCTGTCGAACCAGGAGAGCCAGATTGGCCTGCTGCTGGCGGAAACGCTGATTGCCCTGCACCGTTCCGATGAAGCGGAAACCGTGCTGAAAGCCGTGCCGCTGCAGGATCAGGATACCCGCTATCAGGGGCTGGTGGCGCAGATCGAGCTGCTGAAAAAAGCCGCCGACACGCCGGAAATTCAGCAGCTGCAGCAGCAGGTAGAGCAGAACCCGCAAGACGCGGCGCTGGCCTCCCAGCTGGCATTACAGCTGCATCAGGTAGGGCGTAACGAAGAGGCGCTGGCGCTGCTGTTCAGCCATCTACAAAAAGATTTAGGCGCCGGAAACGGCGAAGTGCGCAAGATGCTCCAGGAGATCCTCTCCGCGTTGGGCACCGGCGACGCGCTGGCCGCGAAGTACCGCCGCCAGCTCTACTCTCTGCTTTATTAATCGCAAAAAACCCGGCTCGCGCTGCGCGTAGCCGGACTACAGACTGGATGATCTTGTAGCCCGGGTAAGGCGTTTACGCCGCAACCCGGGAAACGCTTACGCCCGTTTTTTCAGCTGCGTCACCACCAGCTGATGGCGAGCGTTAAAGAACTTCAGGTAGGTCAGATACCCGGCGATAATCGTTGACAGACTGGCGGTAGAGAGCAGCATGAACGTCACCATAATCTGATACTTAATCGCTTTTACCGGATCAATCCCGGCGAAAATCAGCCCCGACATCATCCCCGGCAGGCTCACCAACCCTACCGTTTTCGCCGAATCCACCGTCGGGATCAGCGCGGCGCGAATGCTATCGCGGATCAGCCTCGCGGAAGCCATCTTCGGCGTTGCGCCCAGGCTCAGCTTCTCCTGAATCTGCTGCTGCTCGCTGCTAAACCGCTGCCCCATATTGTTGTAGCACAGCCCGACCGCCACCATCGCGTTGCCGGCCACCATCCCGGCGATTGGAATGACCTGCATCGGCACAAAAGCAATCGACCCGGAAAAAACCAGCACCGCCAGGGTTAACCCGGCGCCGGTGGTTATCGCGATAAATGAAGAAACAAAGGCTTTATCGATATATTTGCTGCGTTTTTTCGCATTCCACGCCGCGTTAAAGCAGATAAACAGCACCATCAGCAGCGTCAGCACGGCGTGATTAACGTTAAAGATATATTTCAGCACGTAGCCGACGATAATCAGCTGCACAATCGCCCGGCAGATACTCCAGATAATATCTTTTTCCAGCGCCAGCTTTTCCCGGTAGCTGACCACAATCGCCACCAGCACCAGAACCATGGATAACGCCAGCGACTCGTTGGTAATATTATGCCCGTTCATTTTTTTGCTCCTCCTGCGCTTTGCCGCCGGCAGGCTGGAGCGTAATCACTTCATCCGCATGGGCAATTTCATTGCTATCGTGAGTGACCCACAGAACGGCGATATTTTTTTCGCTCGCATAGCGGTGAATAATCTCATTCACATTTTTTTTATTGCTCTCGTCCAGCGCGCTGGTTATTTCATCGAGCAGCAGCACCTGCGGTAAAAACTGCAGATTGCGAATCAATGAAACGCGCTGCTTTTCCCCGCCGGACAGCTCGTTAATGGATTTTTCCAGCGTATTTTTCGCCAGACCGAAGCGGGCAAGATCGGCCACCAGCGCCTTAGGATCCGGCTGTTTTTGACGGATCTGCCACGGGAAGATCAGGTTGTCATACACCGAATCGCCGAACAGCGCCGGGGTTTGCGCGCAGTAGGAAACCTGCTGGCGATAGGTTTCCGGCGTTAAGTCATTAATATCTTTACCGGCGAAGAAAATGCTCCCCGAGGTGGGGCTTTGCAGCGAAGCGATTATTTTTAATAACGTGCTTTTTCCGCAGCCGGAAGGGCCGGTAATCAGCTTAAATTCCCCTGCTCTGAGCTGAAAATTAATCTCATTAAGGATGGTCACCCCATCGGCCTGAAAACCCACGTTCTCCAGGCGCAAAATAGCGTTACTTTCGGTCATTATTATTCCCAGTTTTTCGACAACGCCTCTAGTTTACTCCACTTTTCTTTCACCCGGATGCGCGGAAAGATATACTCTGGTTAAACGCGCGCCGCTCTTCCGGCGCATCAACAGGCAACAAGACAGGAGGTTTTTGATGCTGATTTTTATCCCCATTCTTATTTTCGTCGCGCTGGTTATCGTCGGAGCGGCGGTAAAAATTGTTCCTCAGGGCTACCAGTGGACGGTAGAGCGCTTTGGCCGCTATACGCAAACGCTGCAGCCGGGTATGAGCCTGGTGGTGCCCTTTATGGATCGTATCGGGCGCAAAATTAATATGATGGAGCAGGTGCTCGATATCCCTTCGCAGGAGGTGATTTCGCGCGATAACGCCAACGTCACCATTGATGCGGTGTGCTTTATTCAGGTCATCGACGCGCCGAAGGCCGCCTATGAAGTCAGCAACCTCGAGCTGGCGATCATCAACCTGACCATGACTAATATTCGTACCGTGCTGGGCTCCATGGAGCTGGACGAAATGCTCTCCCAGCGCGACAGCATCAACACCCGCCTGCTGCATATCGTCGATGAAGCGACCAACCCGTGGGGGATCAAAATTACCCGCGTTGAGATCCGCGATGTGCGTCCGCCAGCGGAGCTTATCGCCTCAATGAACGCCCAGATGAAAGCCGAGCGAACCAAGCGCGCCTATATTCTTGAGGCCGAAGGGATACGTCAGGCGGAAATTTTAAAAGCCGAGGGCGAGAAGCAGTCGCAGATCCTCAAAGCCGAAGGCGAGCGTCAGTCGGCGTTTTTACAGGCAGAGGCGCGCGAACGTTCCGCGGAAGCGGAAGCGCGCGCTACGCAGATGGTCTCATCCGCTATCGCCTCCGGCGACATTCAGGCCATCAACTACTTTGTCGCGCAGAAATATACCGATGCGCTGCAGCAAATTGGCGCGGCCAGCAACAGTAAAGTGGTGCTGATGCCGCTCGACGCCAGCAGCCTGATGGGCTCCATCGCCGGGATCGGCGAGCTGCTTAAAGAAGGCGCCGGCGCGCAGAAAAAATCATGATCGCGCTGATTCTCGCCCACCCGCATATTTTCTGGCTCAGCCTCGGCGGGCTGCTGCTGGCGGCGGAAATGCTCGGCGGCAACGGTTATCTGCTGTGGAGCGGCATTGCCGGCGTCGTAACCGGGCTGCTGGTCTGGATGCTGCCGCTGAGCTGGGAGTGGCAGGGTACGCTGTTTGCCGTCCTGACTCTGCTGGCGGCCTGGCTATGGTCGCGCTGGCTGCGTAACCGCGTTAAGCGCCAGAAGCCGGCGGACGCTCAGCTTAATCAGCGCGGGCAGCAGCTGCTTGGCCGCCGCTTTACGCTGGAAACGGCGCTGGTTAACGGTCGCGGACACGTCCGCGTGGGCGATAGTTCATGGCCGGTCATTGCCGATGAAGACCTCGCGGCGGGCAGCAAGATTGAAGTGGTCGCCATCGAAGGCATAACCCTACATATAAGAGTCGTATCATAATAATCATGCCACAGGACATCCGTCATGGTCAGGAAGACAACGTTTACCTTTTCGCTCTGCGCCCTGCTCGCGGCAGCCGCTCAGGCATATGCTTCTGCTGATATCGAAGATTGCTCGTGGAACGACCCGCTATGCCTGCTAAAAGGCGACCCTATACTGACGCCGGGAAATGACTCGCGCGACAACTTGCTGCGCCTGCTGAGCGAAGCGAAATCTTTCGCCCTTCCCGTTCAGGCCATTCCCGCTGATGTCAGCCGTATCCGCGATGTTTACTTCGCCTGGCATCCTGAGTGGAATAGCGCGCCGCCGCCTCCCGCGCCGTCGGCGCAACGCGAAGATGAAACCTTCATCCAACAAATGACGGCGCTGAATATCGATCCCGCGCAGGTCATGTCAGCCGATTCGGCTGAACGGCCAGGAACATCCGACTATGAACTGGAAAACCGCTTTGTCAGCAACACCCTTGCCGCCGTCAGCCAGTTCAACGCCGCCCTGTTCGCCACGCCTTCTCTGACTCCGCTGCAGCGTCATGACCTGGCGCTGGCGCGGCTGAAACTGTTTTATGGCGCCAATATTACCGCTGTAGCTGATATCCTCAATAGCTTCCCGGCAGATGCGGACGCCGACTTATTCGCTTATTACCTTTCCGGCATCGCCCACTTCTATGGCGGCAATTACACCGCCGCGACCCACGATTTCACCCTGTTGCTGGGGAGTAAGCAGCCCTGGCTGACCGAGACCGCGCAATATATGCTGATGCGCACGGCGCTCAATAAAAGTAGCCAGAACAGCGTCGGGCAGTATGGCGATTTTGATATCGCACGGATCAATCGTGATGATGCCGCACAGGCGCAAAATGAAGCACAAGCCTATTTGCAACGCTGGCCCGCAGGGCTTTATGCCGACTCCGCGCGCAATATGCTGCGCCGCATTAACTGGTATCTGCAGGCGTGGCCGCAGCTGGCCGGACTCTATGAACAGGCCTTCCGGCAGGCTGCAGACGCCGGGGATCTGCGTAGACTGGTGAGTGAATATGATAATGTCTTCGGCATGCCGTTCTACGCGCAGCCCGTTCTGGCAGCATTCCCGGACGCGCCGCAGGTCAGCTATGTCGAGCTTCTCCGCGCCCTGCGCCTGAATGCTGACAATAAGCCGACCTTAACCCAGGCACAGCTTGACGCCAGCAAAGCGGCGTTTGAGAAGAGCGGAAATCTGCCGCTGTGGCGCGACCTACAGCTGCAGCTGTGGAGCGCGACGGGCAACGATGCCGCCATCCTGCAGGCTGTCACGCCGGCGAAAACGCTGCCGGCGAATGATATTCTCGCCTTCAGCGAACAGGTCCTCTACGGCGAAGCGCTAATGGGGCAAACGCAGTGGCCCGCAGCGCGCGATTTTTGGCAGCAGCTGCTACAACTTAGCCAAAACCCCGAGCAACAGCAGTATATCCAGGCAAAACTGGCGGCAACGCTGGTCTACAGCGGTAACGCGGCGGCTATCTTTGCCGCCGATAGCCCGGTGACCAATCTACGCTTTCGCTCCCGAGTGCTGAAAACCCAGGCCTCGCCTGAACTGCTACGCCAACAGGCGGCCCACGGCCCCAACAATGAAGAACGTACTATCGCTCTGCATACGCTGCTGGTGCGGGATCTCACGGAAAGTCGTTTCAGCGACTGGCTGAACGACAAAAAGCTCGCCACCGCCATTACCCAGCCGGTAATCAGCGAGGCCTTTAACGACGTCAACCTTAGCAGCTTCGGCTGGGATGGCGAGGCGACCGAAGCCGGTTATGCCTGCCGCAGCCTGGATGATACCGTCACCGTGCTCAGCAAAAACGCCGACGATGCCCATGCGCTTAACTGCCTGGGCGAGTTCTTCCGCACCACGCAGACGCATGTTGATCTGTGGAAAGACCAATCCGGCAACGATATGCTCGAGGCCGCCATCAACCGCCGGCAGCCTCTGGGACAGTTCGATCGCCAAAGCTATTACCAGCAGATTATCACCTCGCCGAAAGCGGAGCCGGAAGATAAAAGCTATGCGCTCTATCGGGCGATTCTCTGTTATGCCCCCTCCGGTAGCAACGAATGCGGCGGCGAAGATGTCGAAAAACTGCAGCGTAAGGGCTGGTTCACGCAGTTGAAAACGCAGTATCCGGGAAGCCCGTGGGCGCAAAAACTCAAATATTACTGGTAATCGCGCTGCTGTCCGGGCCAACGCAGGCGGCGGAGCGCGTGGATGCGCGCCAGCATTCTGCCTTCTGGCTGTGGTCCGGGGTGAAAGCCAGCAACGATCTGCAGAACGCGCAGACGGTGTATCTGCATCAGGGCGAGGTGCTGACGCGCGCGGGCGAGGTAATATTCCAGCGCCTCGGCCTGCCGGTCAGCCGCCTGACGTTTCCCGCAATCTGGCTTACCGTCCGGTTTACCACACTTGATGTGCCGCAGACTATTGTGCCGCGGATCGTACGCCTGATGCAGCGTTGGCGGGCGGCTGGCAATCAGGTGGTTGGTCTGCAGGTTGACTTTGACGCAGCCACATATCAGCTCGCCGACTACGCCCGATTTTTGCAACAGCTACGCCAGCAGCTGCCGCCTGAGTTCGCCCTGGGGGTAACCGGCCTGCTGGACTGGGCTAAAACCGGCGATATTGCCACACTGAACGCGCTTGCGGTTGATGAACTGGTGGTGCAAAGCTATCAGGGTCGCCACACGGTGGCGAATTATCAGGATTATCTCCCCGCGCTCAGCCGGCTGCGTATCCCGTTCAAACTCGGGCTGGTGCAAAACGGCAGTCGCGATCGGCAGGCGGAAATGCAGCTGAATGACTCTCCATACTACCGCGGCACGGTGGTCTTTATGCTCAACCCGGCGCGGCGTTAAGCCTGCGCTTTGCGGTGACAGCAGCCCGAAAGATTATCGATGATCGGGCAATCCGCGCTGTCATCGCCGGGGCAGGAGTCCGCCAGCGCCAGCAGATGCGCGCGCATCCCCTGCAGCTCGCTGATATGGCGCTCAATGTCCGCCACTTTCTCCAGCGTCCGGCGTTTCACGTCAGCACTGTGCCGCGACGGATCGTTAAACAGAAATATCAGCTCACGGCACTCTTCCAGATTAAACCCCACCTGGCGCGCCTGGCGCAGCAGGGTCAGTTCATCCAGATGCTGCTGGCTGTAGCTGCGGTAGCCGTTTTCGCTACGCAGCGGCGGCGTCACCAGTCCCTTCTCTTCGTAAAAACGGATCGCTTTACTGGTTAAGCCGGTTTTTTTCGCCACATCGCTAATATTCATCTTTCCCCCTTGACCTTCCCCTTGCTGGAAGGTTTAACCTTGCTAATACTCGATGAAAGAGTGTGTTCGGTCAATCATTAACCGGAAATTATTCAGGAGTTATTTATGTCTAACACTATCGACCTTGCGCTTGATGGCCTCTCCTGCGGCCACTGCGTTAAACGGGTAAAAGAGAGCCTGGAACAGCGTCCCGACGTTGAGCAGGCGGAAGTGACCGTTACCGAAGCTCACGTGACGGGCAGCGCCAGCGCGGAAGCGCTGATTGAGACCATTAAACAGGCCGGATACGGCGCGGAGCTCAGCCACCCAAAGGCTAAACCGCTGGCAGAATCATCAATCCCGCCGGAAGCGCTGACAGCGGCCACCACTGAGCTTCCGGCAGCCCGTGACGAAGATGACAGCCAGCAGCTGTTGATCAACGGCATGAGCTGCGCCAGCTGTGTTTCTCGGGTACAAAACGCGCTTGCGGCGGTACCGGGGGTCTCACAGGCGCGGGTTAACCTGGCGGAACGCACTGCGCTGGTGATGGGCAGCGCGTCCGCCGCAGAATTAGTCCAGGCCGTAGAGAAAGCGGGCTACGGCGCGGAAGCCATCGAAGACGACCTCGAACGCCGCGAGCGTCAGCAGGAAACCGCTGTCGCCACCATGAAGCGCTTCCGCTGGCAGGCGATCGTCGCCCTGCTGGTCGGTATCCCGGTCATGGGCTGGGGGATGATCGGCGACAACATGATGGTCAGCGATGATAACCGCTCCCTGTGGCTGGCTATCGGGGTTGTCACGCTGGCGGTGATGGTGTTTGCCGGTGGCCATTTCTACCGCAGCGCGTGGAAAAGCCTGAAGAACGGCACCGCGACGATGGATACGCTGGTGGCGCTGGGTACCGGCGTCGCCTGGCTCTACTCGATGAGCGTCAACCTGTGGCCGCAGTGGTTTCCGATGGAAGCACGCCACCTCTATTATGAAGCCAGCGCGATGATTATCGGTCTGATTAACCTCGGCCATATGCTGGAAGCCCGCGCGCGCCAGCGCTCTTCGAAAGCGCTGGAAAAACTACTCGATTTAACCCCGCCGTCAGCGCGGGTGGTCACCGACGAAGGCGAAAAAGATCTGCCGCTGGCGGAGGTTCAGGCGGGAATGACCCTGCGTCTGACCACCGGCGATCGCGTACCTGTCGACGGGGTCATTAGCCAGGGCGAAGCCTGGTTCGATGAAGCGATGCTCACCGGCGAGCCGGTACCGCAGCAAAAAGGCGACGGCGACGCCGTTCATGCCGGGACCGTGGTGCAGGACGGCAGCGTGCTGTTTACCGCCAGCGCCGTCGGCAGCCAAACCACGCTGGCGCGCATTATCCGTATGGTGCGCCAGGCGCAGAGCAGTAAACCTGAAATCGGCCAGCTGGCGGACAAAATCTCCGCCGTGTTCGTCCCGGCGGTCGTGGCGATAGCCCTGTTCAGCGCCGCAATCTGGTACTTTTTTGGCCCGGCGCCGCAAATTGTCTACACCCTGGTGATCGCCACTACGGTGCTGATTATCGCCTGTCCGTGCGCCCTGGGGCTGGCGACGCCGATGTCGATTATCTCAGGCGTGGGCCGCGCAGCGGAGTTCGGGGTACTGGTGCGCGACGCCGATGCGCTGCAGCGCGCCAGCACCCTCGATACGCTGGTCTTTGATAAAACCGGTACCCTCACCGAGGGTAAACCGCAGGTGGTGGCGATAAAAACCTTTACCGCTATGGATGAATCCGCCGCTCTGCGCCTGGCGGCGTCTCTCGAGCAAGGCTCCAGCCACCCGCTGGCGCGCGCCATCCTCGACAAAGCCGCAGACCAACGTCTGCCTGCGGTAGATAATTTCCGCACGCTGCGCGGCCTGGGCGTCAGCGGCGAAGCCGAAGGCCACCGTCTGCTGCTCGGTAACCAGGCGCTGCTGAATGAGCACAAGATTGCAACGGCTGAAATAGAAGACGAAATGACCGCCCAGGCGTCACAGGGCGCGACGCCGGTACTGCTGGCGGTGGATGGTCAGGCGGCGGCGCTGTTCGCCATCCGCGATCCGCTGCGCGAAGATAGCGTGGCGGCATTAGCCAGGCTGCACCGCCAGGGCTATCGGCTGGTGATGCTGACCGGAGATAACCCCACCACCGCCAACGCTATCGCCAAAGAGGCGGGCATTGATGAGGTGATTGCCGGAGTGCTGCCGGACGGTAAAGCCGATGCGATTAAACGCCTGCAAAGCCAGGGGCACCAGGTGGCGATGATCGGCGACGGTATCAACGATGCGCCCGCGCTGGCGCAGGCCGATGTGGGCATCGCCATGGGCGGCGGCAGCGATGTCGCCATTGAAACGGCGGCTATCACCCTGATGCGCCATAGCCTGAACGGCGTCGCCGATGCGCTGGAAATCGCTAAGGCCACGCTGCGTAATATGAAGCAGAACCTGCTGGGGGCGTTTGTTTATAACTCGCTGGGCATTCCGATTGCCGCCGGGATCCTGTGGCCGCTGACCGGAACGCTGCTCAACCCGGTGGTAGCGGGCGCGGCCATGGCGCTCTCTTCGATTACCGTCGTGAGCAACGCCAACCGTCTGCTGCGCTTTAAGCCCAAAGCATAAGGCAGCCTCTGACGAGGGCGAAACAGGTTTCCCCTCTCCCCCTTCGGGAGAGGGGAAACCTCAGCCGATTTATCTATTCGAACTCACGGCCAGGATGCGGAACCGGATAATCAAAATCGACCTTGATCGGTGCCGCATAGCGGCTATTCCACAGCTGGCTGTAAAGCGCGTCCACGCGCGCGGCCATCGACGCATTATTCAGCACCAGCTCAAGGTTACGTGAGTTATCGAAATAGCCTCCGCTCCAGTTGCTGGTTCCGACCCACGCCGTCGTACCGTCGATGGTCATCAGCTTACTGTGTACCACCCTGGCAAAGGGGATAAACCCTCGGCTGGCGGGAGGTATGGTCACCACTTTTAGCTGAACGTTTGGCACCAGAGAGAGACTCTTCAGCCAGAATACCTCCGGCTTTTTCAGGTTCCAGTTCGCCACCATCAGCTCCACCTGTACGCCGCGGGCCGCCGCGCTGCGCAGGGCGTTATCAATGGGCGCATAAAAGGGCCGGCTCCCCTTTTCTCCCCACGCCAGCGGCGCATAGTCCATCACCTGCACCCGGATCCGCGATTTGGCGCTCGCCAGCAGCTGCGGCAGCGCCACCTGCGAATCAATCACCCCGCTCGGGTTATAATCGCGCGGGCTGGCAACCAGATAATTGCCCTGCGGGGCCGACGCTACCGCCTGCCGCGCCGGCTTCGGTACCGGCTTACTCTCCGCCAGCAGAGCTTGCGCCTGCCAGTCCTGATCGAAAATAGCCTGAATCTGCTGCACCGTTTGCGGATCGCTGATGCGCAGACCGGTCTCCTGGATCTGTTCCAGCGCGCGCCAGTCAAAATTCTGGCTACCGACAAAAGCCTCTTTGCCATCTACCAGCAGATACTTGGCGTGAACAATACCGCCGGTCAGCCGATGGAACGGAATCACCCGCAATTCCAGGTTCGGGATCGCTTTCAGGGCCGTCAGCGTTTCCGGCGTTGAAAGGCCCACGCCCTTCTCCTCCATCAGAAAACGAATTTTTACTCCACGCTCCCCGGCGGCCCGCAGACGTGCCAGAACCCCATCCAGCAGAGAGCCTTTTTCATTCGCCACATAAAACTGCGCCAGATCGATATGGCTGCGCGCCGCATCGAACATCTGCTGCCAGACTTCGGCGGCATGACGTAAATCATTATCCTGTAAGGTGGTTTCCTGCGGCGCGTTATACACCAGCTCGTAGCCGGGTATAGAGAACGCCGCCCATACCGGCTGGCTTAACAGCATCCAGCTCCCCGCCAGCGCGCTCATCAGGCAGCCTGCCGGCCACCCGCATTGACCATGTTCAGGCATAGCGCTGCGCCTCGTGGCCTTCCCAGCGTTTGCCGCCCTGCTCCGGACGGCTGACCGGGCTGCCGGCGCGGATCAGCAGCACCTTCAGCAGTTCGTTGATTCGCTCCATGCGGCTTTGCAAATAGTTATTGCCCACCAGGCACAGCAGCGCAATCGCAATGCCCAGGCCGGTGGCATACAGGGCGGTCCCCATACCCGCAGAAACCATGCTGGCATCGGAGACGCCGGAGGCGGAAAGGGCCTTAAAGGTATCCATAATACCGAGGATCGTCCCCAGCAGGCCCAGCAGCGGCGCGGCGGTGACAACGGTTTCAAGCATCCACAGCCCACGCGACATCTGCGGTTTGCTGAGCAGATACTGAGCGTCGATCAGATCGCTCATCGCCTCACGGTCTTCCGCCGTCTGCTTTTTCTCCAGCACCGGCAGGATGAGGGTCAGCGGGAGGCTACTGCGGCCGGTCAGCGATTCTGGCAGATCCGACGCGCGACGAACGTCCGGCGTCAGCGCCTTTTCAAAGCGCAAAGCCTGACGCTGGGCCCACGAAAAATAGAGGCCGCGTTCAACCAGTATCACCACGGCGATCGCCAGCGCGGCGTACATAACGTAGAAAATAATATCGTGAATCAGATTGGCATCCATCAGAGTGCCCTCCGGTTAATTAAAAGGTTGCTTCCAGCGAGACGCTAAAGGTGCGCTCTTCGCCAACGTTGTAGTACGGGGTACTGGCCTTCACGCCGTCGTAAGCCGCCGCGTTAAAAGTCGTCGAGCGGACGGAGGTCAGGTACTGTTTATCGAACAGGTTATCGATGCCAAAGCGCAGGGTGGCGCTTTTGACAATCTTTTTATCCACCGGCAGATGCACGCCCGCGGCGACATCAAAGACCGTGCGCCCGCCGATTTTTTCGTCGTTGGTCAAATCGCCGTAGAACGAACTGACGTATTTGCCGCCGAAGCTGCCGTAGTAGAGACCATCGTCATAGCCCAGCGACGCGTTAAGCATGTTTTTCGGTACGTTTGGCACCGTTTTTCCCGCTGTTGGCAGCGGATGTCCGCCGTTGCTCACAATGTCGTCTTTTTGTTCGGAATGGGTGTAGGTATAAGAGGTGTAGTAGTTGAAGTTGTACGGCAGCTTACCGCTCCACTCCAGCTCCAGACCTTTACTCTCCACGCTGCCGATGTTCATCATTTCGTAGTCACCATCCGCATTGGTGGTCGAAATCTGCCGGTCGGTATAGCGCATATAGAAGAGCGTCGCGCTCAGCAGCATATCTTCGCGCTGAAAACGCCAGCCCAGCTCGTGGTTCCAGCTCAGCTCAGGTTTGGTGCTGATCGAATCGCCGACGTTGTAGAGCACGTAGTTGGGTGGCGTACGCATGTTGCGCGTCAGGTTATAGAACAGCTGATTTTCGCTATCCGGCTTATAGCTGATGCTAAAGTTCGGCAGGAATTCATGGTAGGTCGCCTGGCGTTTTTCCGCAGCGCTATACAGGCTGCCTTTATTATCGCCTTTACGTTCTACATACTGATAAGCCAGCCCGCCCACCAGCGTCCAGTCCGGCGTCACGAACCAGCTGTCCTGAAGCCATACTTTGTGCGCAGGAGTCACCGTGTACTGGTTACGCCCCTGTACCGTATTGCCGTTCGCATCTTTAACCTGATCGGAACCGCCCGGTTTGCCGGAAACGTTCGCCGGGTTGCCATCGTCCTGAATGCTAATAAACGGCTGGGTCTGCGACTGACGCGCGCGCTCGTACCAGTAGCCAATATCCAGGCTGTGTTCGTCGTTAATATCCCACTTCAATTTCGTGGTAACGCCCGGCCGCCAGGTCTGGGTCCACGAAGGCCGGTAGTAGGTATTGGAAGTCAGGTTGCTGAGATCGTACTGTCCGGCGGTATCAGACGTATTGGACAGCACCGAGGCCGTTTGTCCGGTAAAGCTGCCGCCGTTACCCCAGTAGTAATAGGGCTGAACGGTCAACGCGAGGTTATCGCGCAGCTGTAAGCGCTGGGTAAAAGAGAGGGTGAAGGTTTCAAACGGATTACGGTTCAGCTTGTAATATTTGCTCAGTTGACCTTTGCTGTTGTAGACCGGGGTGGTCGAGTAGTCCTGACGCGGGTCTTCTTCGAACTGCGCTTTACTCAGGGTATTATAGTTGCTGTTATCCTGACGGTTATACTTCATGATCAGGTTGCTGCTGTTGCCGTTGCCATCCTCGTACAGCGAGTTCATTTCGAACTTATCGGAATAATTACGCCCCTCCCCGCGCCATTTTTTGGCTTCAGTATGCGAGTACGAGAGCCAGTTGCTAAAACCGTTGTACTCCCCGGTCTCCAGACGAGCGAAAGTTTTGCTGAGGTTATGGCTGCCGAGCGTTTGTTTGACGAAGCCGCCAAACTCCTTTGAGGGACGCTTTGTCACAAGGCCAATATTACCGCCGCTGGAACCAATATGCGGGCCGTCAGCCTCGGAAGAGCCCTGGGTGACAAAGATCTGCTCAAGGTTTTCCGCGTCGCCCAGCAGGTTGGGGTAGACAGCATAGTTGCCCGAGTCGTTAATCGGGATGCCGTCCATCGACAGGCCGATCTGATCCGAGTTCATCCCGCGCATGGTGTAGTCGATACCGCTCAGGCCGCTGGCGTCATTGCTGTTGACGTTCATTCCCGGCGTATATTTCAGCATGTCGATAGCGTTGCTGGCGCCGGGGGCTTTTTCCATCGCCTCTTTGGTCAGGGTGGAACGCGCTTTGCCGCTGTCTTCCTGCACCATCAGACCGCCGCCGAGCGATTGCCCCTTAACGTTAATCTCCCCCACGTCGCTGCTTTCCGCCGCCAGCGAGGCCCCCGATAACAGGGCCGACACCACGGCTAACGCAATCCCAGAATAATTAAAGTTTTTCATTTCTTTTCCTGTAAAAACAAATGATTAATTAGGCTTATGGCGCCTGATAATTAAACGTTGCGGTAAATTTTTTGCTGCTTTGTCCGGCAAAAGCCTCTTCAGGGAAGGGCTTCAGCTGGCTGATGCTTTGCAGGGAACTAAGCGCAGCGCGATTGAGCAGCATGTTCGGCGCCCTGCTGGCAATACCGGAAGCCAGCACTCTGCCGCTGCGGTCAACCTCCAGCCAGACCTCCACGTTGCCCTGCGGGCGCTCCAGCGAAGCCTGACGGCCGCTCGGGTAGCGCTTGCGCTGCTCCAGCTCCCGGCGCAGCGCCTGCAGATAGCCGTTTTCCACCGCCTGCGCGTTCGCCTTCGGCGCCGGGGGAGAAGGCGGCGGGGCCGGTTTACTCGCCGGGCGACGAACGGCGGCGGGCTGCGGAGCCGCGATCGCCTGCGGTTTCGGCGCTTTTTCCTTCACAACCGGTTTGGGCCTGGGTTTGGCTTTCGGTTTAACAACCGGTTTGGCCTGGATAATGGGTTCTGGCGCAGAAACGACGGGTTCAGCGACCGCCTCCGGTTCCGGCTCAGGTTGAATTTGCGGCGGTATTTCCGGCTGCGGTTCCGGGACAGGCTCCGGCTGCGGCGGTTCGGGTTCAGCCAGCGACAGTTCCATGACCGTATCGTCGTAATGCGGTTTGACCTGCAGCACTGCCTGCTGGCTGACAAACAGTAAACATCCGGCGACGACAAGGGCGGGTAGCCAGCTAACAACGTGACGTGAGCGATAAAGCAGGTACATATCACTGCTTCCGTGTGGCAATGGAAATGGAGAAGAAACCACCCTGACGCAGGGTATCCATCACGGCGATCAGGCGTTCCACCGCAACCTCTTTATCGCTGTTCACGATAATGGTGGTGGTTTGGTTTTCCTGCTGCTGCTTCAGGGTATTGACCAGCGCATTCAGGGGCAGCGGCTGGCCATCAAGCTGCAGCTGGTCGTCGGCGCCGAGGGTGATAATGGCTTTTTTTTGCGGTTTAAGCTGTTGGGCGCTGCCAGCCGACGGCAGCTGCGTTTTCAAGCCCAGAGCCGGGATCACATTCAGGCTAATCAGGACAAAGAAAACCAGTAGAAACATCATCACATCGATCATCGGGATCAGCTCGATATGGGCTTTATTCTTTTTAGGCTCACTCCAGTTACGCATGTCACTCCCCCCAAAAATTGAAGGGGCCAATATAGAAGCGTTTTGTTTATTTTTTGTTACAGATTTTTTATTTTATTATCACAATCGAGGAATATTTGAGAAAAAAACACCATATCAATTCACGTTATAAATAGTCATACCATTGTTTTTTAAGTGATAATTAATTTCAAAACGCCATTACAGAAATGACAAAAAAGAGAACATCAAATTTTTTTGTTATTTTCGTGACATTGCAAAACGCCTCTTCCGTCGCGCACGTTGAGTCCCCTTGCGCCCCAGCCCCCCGCGCGCTAGCATGGCTTCCTCACACTACGGAGCACGTATGGGCCTGTTAAACCGAATAAAAATGCTGTGGCAAGCCGCCGTCGGCTCGTCTTATTCCTGGCCCGCGCTGGACATCACCCTGCCCGGCGAGCGCTATCTACATCTGGTCGGCAGTATTCATATGGGCACCCGCGACATGTCGCCGCCGCCCGCCAGGTTATTAAAAAAGATCCGCCAGGCCGATGCGCTGATTGTGGAAGCGGATATTAGCGGCAGCGAAACGCCGTTCAGCAACCTCCCCTCCTGTCCGCCGCTGGCGGAACGCCTGAGCCCATCCCAGCTTGCAGAACTGCAAGATCGTGCGGGAGAAATGGGTCTGTCTATCGCGTTGTTCGACAACCAGCCGCTGTGGCAGGTGGCGATGGTATTGCAGGCGACTCAGGCGCAAAAATTAGGGCTAAGAGCAGACTACGGCATTGATTATCAGCTGCTGATAGCAGCGCGCGAGAGCCATATCCGCGTGATGGAGCTGGAGGGCGCCGATAGTCAGATTGCGCTGCTGCGGGATCTGCCCGACGGCGGGCTGGCGCTGCTGGAAGATACCCTCAGCCACTGGCGCACGAATGCGCGTCTGCTGCAGGTGATGATCGGCTGGTGGCTGGAACAGCCGCCGTCACAAGGAACAACCTCGCTACCGACCACCTTTAGCCAGTCGCTGTATGACGTGCTGATGCACCAGCGCAACCTCGCCTGGCGCGAAACGCTGCTGGCGCTGCCGCCGGGGCGCTACGTGGTTGCCGTCGGGGCGCTACATTTATACGGGGAAGGGAATCTGCCGGATATGCTGACGTAAAAAAATGGCCAATATTTCTATTGGCCCGTCAAAGAGGAATTTCATCATTATTATTATTCCGGGGTTCGCGCCCCGGATCGTCTGATTGTCGCTCAAAGTGACCATCACTGCCAACACTATTGCGCAAGATGATACTATTTTTTAGACAGCCGTCGGGCGTATGCTTATGTCACATTTAATCGGTTGGTAAGAAGGATAACGATGACTCCCGCCGTAAAATTACTCGAAAAAAACAAAATTAGTTTTCAAATCCACAGCTACGATCACGATCCGCACGAAACCAATTTTGGCGATGAGGTGGTGCGCAAGCTGGGGCTCAACGCCGACCAGGTCTATAAAACGCTGCTAGTCGCCGTTAACGGCGACATGAAGCATCTGGCCGTCGCGGTGACGCCGGTAGCGGGTCAGCTGGATTTGAAAAAGGTGGCGAAAGCCTTAGGCGCGAAGAAAGTGGATATGGCAGACCCGATGGTCGCGCAGCGGGTCACCGGTTATCTGGTGGGCGGTATCAGCCCGCTCGGGCAGAAAAAACGTCTGCCGACGGTGATAGACGCGCCGGCCCAGGAGTTCGCCACCATCTATATTTCCGGCGGCAAACGCGGCCTGGATATTGAGCTGGCGGCCAGCGATCTGGCGAAGATCCTTGCGGCGAAATTCGCCGATATCGCGCGGCGCGATTAATTTACGGATTTTCGTCAGAGGACAATCCCGGAGGCGGCGCTGACGCGCCTTGCCCGGCTATAAAATCCACAACCGCTCAGACCTGTAGCCCCCGCCACCGGGGGCTACGCTGACGTTACTGCCAGCTCACCTCGCCTTTCGGCTCATAGGCTGCCGCGTCGAGCGGTGAGTTTTTCTGGATATACTCTTTCAACACTTCGGCGTCGATAAAGCCGGTATTCACATAGCCGGGCTTGGTATCGATATGCGGGTAGCCGTCGCCGCCGGTGGCGTTAAAGCTCAGGGTCGCCATACGGTAGGTCTTCGCCGGATCGACCGGTTCACCTTTGATGGTCAAATTGTTAAGCTTGCCGTCTTTGGCCACAAAACCGACGTTGGCAAACTGCGGATAGGCGCCGGAGTCGGGTTTCATCTGCGCCACCGCGGTCAGATACTCCGTCACTTCCTTACCGCTCATATCGACATACACCAGCACGTTGCCGAAGGGTTGTACCTTCATCACGTCTTTATAGGTGATATCGCCCGCTTCAATCGAGTCACGTACTCCGCCGCCGCTCATCACCGCGAAATCGGCATTGCTACGCGCCATCTGCGCCGCCAGCAGCAGACGTCCCATATTGGTTTGCACAAAACGCACTTTGCTGCGATCGCCCTCCAGATGCGCGTTCACGCTACCAATTTTCACCTGCAGCTGCGCTTTGCCTTTATTCTGGTACGGCGTCAGCAGAGAGAGCATCTGCGGGCTTTCAGGGATTTGCGGCGTATAGAGCACGCGCTCGCTCTCGCCGTTGTCGTAAGTGACCTTTTTCTTCAGGTTGACCGGGATCAGCTGATAGTGCACCAGCTTCATTTCGCCGTTGCGGAATTCGAAGTCGGCGCGGCCCACGTATTTGCCCCACTCGTGGGCCTGCACGATCCAGATACCGTTCTGCTTGTCCGGCGCGCACGGGCTGCCCGGGACATAATCCACCTGCTTTTTATTCTCCGATGCCATGCATACCGGGTCCTGCGAGTGGCCGCCGACGATCATCGCCAGCGATCCCGCAGGCAGGCTGCGCGCCATCTCAACGTCGCCAGGCGCATTAGAGCCGTGGGCGCCGTTGTCATAATGACCCATATGGGTGGTGGCCAGAATCACATCCGGTTTTTCGTTCTGCTGCAGTTCCTGGATAACCAGTTTGGCCTCTTCCGCCGGCTTTCGGAACTCGATATCGGTAAAGAACTCGGGATTGCCGATTTTAGCCGTATCGTCGGTCGTCAGGCCGATAACCGCAATATTCAGTCCGCCGCGCTTGAACAGCGCCCACGGCTTAAACAGACGCTCGCCGGTGCTTTTCTGGTAAATATTGGCGGAGAGGAAGGGGAACTTCGCCCATTTTTCCTGCTGACGCAGTACGCTAAGGGGATTATCAAACTCGTGATTGCCTACCGCCATCGCATCGTAGCCAATCAGGTTCATCCCGCGAAAATCGGGTTCCGCATCCTGTAAGTCGGATTCCGGCACGCCGGTATTGATATCGCCGCCGGATAACAACAGCACGCTGCCGCCCTCGTCCGCCACCTCTTTGCGGATACCGTCCACCAGCGTTTTTTGTGCCGACAGCCCGTATTCGCCGTAGTCGCTGCGCCAGAAGTGACCATGATGATCGTTCGTATGCAGGATGGTAATTTTATAGGTTTTATCCTGCTCATAAGCCTGCGCTGACAGGCTCCCCAGCGATAACGCGGTAAATAGCGCCAGCGCGACGCCTCGTTTAATAAGGTGCATATTTCTCTCCCTGACAAAGTAACAAGTGCCGAAAGTATAGCGAGATAGCGAATTAGACAAATATGTTTTCAGAATTGCGACTTCCTTCAAACCTTAGCGGCAGGTATGTTAGGCAGATAATAATTCCACCTGCATCCTCTATAAAAAACACTTAAGCGAACCTATGGCAATGAATCAGACCGCACAACCCTTATCCGGCCCTGCTGCTGCGCCGCAAAAAGCACGCACTTCGTTTCGCATTCTCGGGGCCATCAGCCTCTCGCATTTGCTGAACGATATGATCCAATCGCTTATTCTGGCTATCTACCCGCTGCTCCAGGCCGAGTTCTCGCTGACCTTTGTGCAGATTGGGATGATCACCCTCACCTTCCAGCTGGCCTCATCGCTACTGCAGCCGGTTGTCGGCTACCTGACCGACAAACACCCGATGCCGTGGTCGCTGCCAATTGGCATGTGCTTTACCCTGAGCGGTCTGGTGCTGCTGGCGATATCCGGCAGCTTCGGGATGGTTCTGCTCGCTGCCGCGCTGGTCGGGACCGGATCGTCGGTCTTTCATCCGGAGTCTTCTCGCGTGGCGCGCATGGCCTCCGGCGGACGTCATGGCCTGGCGCAGTCGATATTCCAGGTCGGCGGCAACTTCGGCAGCTCGTTAGGTCCGCTGCTTGCGGCCCTGATTATCGCGCCTTACGGCAAAGGGAACGTCGGCTGGTTTGTCCTGGCGGCGCTGCTGGCGATCGTCGTGCTGGCGCAGATCAGCCGCTGGTATGCCGCTCAGCACCGTCTGAACAAAGGTAAACCGAAAGCGGTGGTGGTTAATCCGCTGCCGAAAAATAAAGTCATTCTGGCGGTTAGCATCCTGTTAATGCTCATTTTCTCGAAATATTTCTATATGGCGAGCATCAGTAGCTATTACACCTTTTATCTGATGCAAAAGTTCGGATTGTCGGTACAAAATGCCCAGTTCCACCTATTTGCCTTTCTTTTTGCCGTCGCGGCAGGAACGGTGATTGGCGGGCCTGTTGGTGACAAGATTGGGCGTAAATATGTAATTTGGGGCTCTATCCTTGGCGTAGCGCCGTTTACCCTCGTTTTACCCTATGCATCGCTGGAGTGGACCGGTATTTTGACGGTGATTATTGGTTTTATTCTCGCTTCGGCCTTTTCCGCTATTCTGGTCTATGCCCAGGAGCTGCTCCCGGGGCGGATCGGCATGGTTTCTGGTTTGTTTTTCGGTTTCGCCTTTGGCATGGGCGGCCTTGGAGCCGCGGTGCTGGGGCTTTTAGCTGACCATACCAGTATCGAACTGGTCTATAAAATCTGTGCTTTCCTGCCGCTTCTCGGCATTCTGACGATATTTCTTCCTGATAACCGCCAAAAGTCGTGATTATCCGGCAGCCAAAGTGCAACTTTGGCTGCCGCAATCCCTTAATCCATCGGCATTACCCCGCATAACCTGCTGCCATTTGGCTGTCCGTGCCTTTTTAGGCGTCAATTCCATTTTTCTGCAAAATTCAATAATTATTCATAAACAAAACCACTGAAATTGTCATAAACTATTATTCGGTTTTTTGGTTTTTGTGCCGAAAATGGATCAGCTCACCACTGCAAGGAGACGGAATGCACCACGCAACACCGCTAATCACCACCATTGTCGGCGGCCTTGTGCTCGCCTTTATTCTCGGCATGATTGCCAATAAGCTACGTATTTCTCCTCTGGTGGGATATTTATTAGCGGGCGTGCTGGCCGGACCTTTTACCCCGGGTTTTGTTGCTGATACCAAGCTGGCGCCGGAGCTGGCCGAGCTTGGCGTGATCCTGCTGATGTTCGGCGTGGGTCTGCATTTCTCCTTAAAAGATTTGATGGCGGTCAAGGCCATCGCCATCCCGGGCGCTATCGCCCAGATAGCCGTGGCGACGCTGTTGGGCATGGCGCTCTCTGCCATGCTGGGCTGGTCGTTAATGACCGGCATCGTCTTTGGTTTGTGTCTTTCTACCGCCAGTACCGTGGTGCTGCTGCGCGCGCTGGAAGAACGACAGCTTATTGATAGCCAGCGGGGGCAAATCGCCATCGGCTGGCTGATTGTTGAAGATCTGGTGATGGTGCTGACGCTGGTGCTGCTGCCAGCGGTCGCAGGCATGACGGAGAAAGGCGACGTGGGTCTGGCTTCCCTGGCCCTCGATATGGGCATTACCATTGGTAAAGTCGTCGCCTTTATCGCGATTATGATGCTGGTGGGCCGCCGCCTGGTGCCGTGGATTATGTCACGCAGCGCGGCAACCGGTTCGCGCGAGCTGTTTACCCTGTCGGTACTGGCGTTAGCGCTCGGCATCGCCTTCGGCGCCGTTGAGCTGTTTGACGTCTCCTTCGCCCTCGGCGCCTTCTTCGCCGGAATGGTGCTCAATGAATCCGAACTCAGCCATCGCGCCGCCCACGATACGCTGCCGCTGCGCGACGCGTTCGCCGTGCTGTTCTTTGTCTCCGTGGGAATGCTGTTTGATCCGATGATCCTGCTTGAGCAGCCGCTGGCGGTGCTCGCGACGCTGGCCATCATTATTTTCGGTAAATCGGCCGCCGCTTTCTTCCTGGTGCGGATGTTTGGCCACTCGCCGCGCACTGCCCTGACCATTGCCGCCAGTCTGGCGCAAATCGGTGAATTCGCCTTTATTCTTGCCGGTCTGGGAATGGCGCTGGATCTGCTGCCGCAGGCCGGGCAGAACCTGGTGCTTGCCGGCGCCATTATCTCCATCATGCTCAACCCGGTCCTGTTTACCCTGCTGGAAAAATACCTCGATAAAACGGAGACGCTGGACGAACAGACGCTGGAAGAAGTGCTGGAAGATGAGAAACAGATCCCCGTTGATATCTGTAACCATGCGCTGCTGGTCGGTTTTGGTCGCGTCGGGAGCCTGCTTGGTGAAAAACTGATGGCTCAGGGGATACCGCTGGTGGTTATCGAAACGTCGCGCACCCGCGTTGACGAACTGCGCGCGCGGGGTATTCGCGCGGTATTAGGTAACGCCGCCAACGAAGAGATTATGAATCTGGCGCATCTGGACTGCGCCCGCTGGCTGCTGCTGACCATTCCTAACGGCTACGAGGCCGGGGAAATCGTCGCTTCCGCGCGAGAAAAATGCCCGAATATCGAGATCATCGCGCGCGCGCATTACGACGATGAGGTGGAATATATTGTTGAACGCGGCGCCAACCAGGTGGTGATGGGTGAACGAGAAATCGCCCGCGCCATGCTTAAGCTGCTTGAAACGCCGCCAGCCGGCGAGCTTATTACCGGTTAATGCTTCGGCCCCGGATGACCGGGGCCAGCTTTATCCGGCCGCTTAACGATCCCAGTAAGCTTCTTCCAGGCTGTCTTCACGCTCCGGCAGGCCGCGGGTCAGACGCGGTGAATGCTGGTTCAGCACCTGATAGCTCACGCGGTTAGCGTATTTACACACCTGCGCCAGCGAGGAATAGGTCAGCCATTTGCATTTGTGCTTGCTGGAGTTCGGCACGTTATTGCGATGATAATTATTAGCGGTGATGTCGTGCAGCAGCGCCGCCAGCGCGCCGTCGCCCGCGCCGTTGGTATTCATGATCTTCTCCGGCCCGCCCATATAGGGTGCGATATGCGAATAAATACGCAGCGGATTTTCGCAATCCTGATGACGCATCGCGCGGCTGAATTCATACTGGTTAAACTCGGCAATCGCGCCCGGCAGCAGCGGATGCTGCGTTTTGCGCTTAGCCTCATCCTCGGTAAAGCTGGCCATATACAGCCCGGCAGGCCCGGCGGTGCACAGCACCAGGTCAACCCATTCCAGCGCCTTGTCGGAAGCCAGCAGCGGATCGGACAGCCCGGTCAGCGCTTCCGCCTCCTCTTCATTCATCGCCAGAATGGAAACGTGCTCTTTGAGGAACGCCTGCCACCACGCCGGATTATCGGCGATGACGTATTTAGTCCCCAGGGTCAGGACCACCGGTACATCGTGCTTTTTCGCATATGCGATGGCCTGCATCGTCGCGTCCGGCATCGGCTCGCCCGGCTTGCAGCGGACGAGATAGGAGGTCAGCACCAGCGCGGAAGCACCGGCGATTACGCTTTCCGGAATGCTTTCCGGGCGGAGCTTATTCATATGGCCGGGGCTGATCGCAAAGGTGCGCTCGCCGGAGTCGCTAATAAGTGTAAAGCAGCGACCAATCGCGCCATCCACCCCTTGCAGATAGTTCAGATCGGTACGGCTGGAGGTGTTGCACAGGTAGCGATAGGCGTAGCCGCCGATTTCAATATTGCTGCACATCACGCCAAGCAGAACCGAGCGGTCATCCGCCAGCACCGAGTAGTTGTGCATGGTGTTTCCGATGGTACCGCCGGCAAACTGATGGGTAATCAGGTCGTTGCGGACCAGTTCCTGGTACAGCGCCTCGGCGACGTCATCTTCAATCACCAGCGAATGCCCGGCGCTCAGGCCGTAGCGTACGATAAACGCCTCATCCACTTTCGCTTCGATATCAACGAGGGTTTGATCGATGCCGACGACCCAGGCGACGTTAGATTCATTATCCGGCTGAATTTGCTGCAGCAGCGGATCGCGAGCATTGACGGGAAAGTAGTGTTTGGATTTGCGTTTACCGGGAAATTTCATAGTGGCGATTTATTAGCAGTGAACAAGCGGGGAATAGTAGCATACTCCCCGCCGCACGCGCGATCAGCGATATTTCGCCGTCAGGTTGACCATCATTTCAATATGCGCGGTGTCCGCATTAAGCGCCGGAATGTACTCATATTGCTGGCCGCCAGCCTCGAGGAAGATTTCCCGATTTTGCACGGCAATCTCCTCCAGCGTCTCCAGGCAATCGGCGGCAAAGCCGGGACAGATAACCTGGATATGCTTCACCCCTTTCTCACCGAGCATTTTCAGCGTTTCGTCGGTATAGGGCGTCAGCCAGGGCTCACGACCAAAGCGCGACTGGAACGTCATCATCACCCGGTCATGCGGCAGACCCAGGGCGGAAACCAGCTCACGGGTGGTATCGCGACAGCGCTGAGGATAGGTATCCCCCTGCTGCGCGTAACGCTGCGGGATCCCATGATAGGAGAGCAGCAGTAAATCCGGCTCGCCGTGCACCGCAAAGGACGCGCGCACGCTGGCGGCCAGCGCGTGAATATAGTCCACGTCATCGGCGTAATCGCGAATAAAAGAGATTCCGGGGATCGCGCGCTTTTTGGCAAGAATACGCCCCAGCTCATCCCACACCGCCGCCACGGTGGAGCAGGAGTATTGCGGATAGAGCGGTAGCACCACGATGTGATCCACGCCCTGCGCCAGCAGTTCATCGACCGCGCTCTCCAGCGACGGCGAACCATAGCTCATCCCCAGCGCCACCGGCGTATCCGCAAGCCGCGCGGCCAGCGCCTGCCGCTGCTGCTGGCTGTAGACCATCAGCGGCGAGCCTTCTTCCATCCAGATGGACTGATAGAGCTTAGCGACCCTGGGGGCGCGCAGGGGCAGTATCACGCCGCGCAGCAGCGGCCACCACAGTAGACGGGAGGTATCCACCACGCGCTTGTCGCTGAGAAACTGTCGCAGATAGCGCTTTACCGCGTCGGGCGTGGGCGCATCGGGAGTGCCTAAATTGGCTAATAAGATACCTGTTTTCGTCTGATGCATTACCGCCTCTTAACCATTTGAATCGCTGACAATTGTAGCTGAAATGGCGCTAAACGGAACCAATCATAGAAAAAGGTAAAATGAGAGGAGTTCTCACCCCGCCGCTGCGGGATGAGAACTAACGGAATTAACCGAGGATTTTTTCCAGTTCAGCGCGAACGTCGGCCACCGCTTTGGTGCCATCGACTTTCGCGTATTGGGTGTTGCCCGCTTCCGCTTCTTTCTGATAGTAGCCGATCAGCGGAGCCGTCATCTGATGGTATTCAACCAGACGCTTACGCACGGTCTCTTCCTGATCGTCTTTACGGGTGGTCAGCTCTTCGCCGGTCACGTCGTCTTTGCCTTCAACTTTCGGCGGATTAAATTTAATGTGGTAAACGCGTCCGGAAGCTGCGTGAACGCGACGGCCGATAATGCGGTCAACGATCAGTTCGTCAGGAACGTCGAATTCCAGCACGTAATCCACGGCGATGCCCGCTTCTTTCATGGCGTCAGCCTGCGGAATGGTGCGCGGGAAGCCGTCCAGCAGGAAACCGTTGCGGCAATCTTCCTGAGTAATACGCTCTTTAACCAGGGCGATAACCAGTTCGTCGGTGACCAGCTTACCGGCGTCCATAATATCTTTCGCCTGTTTGCCCAGCTCGGAGCCTGACTTCACCGCGGCACGCAGCATGTCGCCGGTGGAGATTTGCGGAATACCGTATTTCTCCATGATGAACTGAGCCTGAGTTCCTTTACCCGCGCCCGGAGCGCCAAGCAGAATAATACGCATTACGAAAATCCCCTCAAAAGTTGATTCAATTTTTCAAAAAACGCTAAACCATACCACCAGAACGCGGATGGCTCAAGGAAGGCGGGGCGGCTGAAACGGTTAATGGTGAGATATTTTACGTATCGTGCGGTTTGATACCCTCTCCCAGCGGGAGAGGGTTAGGGTGAGGGTAAAGATTACGACGCCAGCAGCTGGTTCATACGGCGGATAAACTGGTTTGGATCTTCCAGCGTACCGCGCTCGGCCAGCAGCGCCTGATCGAGCAGCAGCTCAACCCACTCGCCGAACTGCGCATCATCCTGGGTATCCGCCGCGCGTTTTACCAGCGGATGCAGCGGGTTCAGCTCAAAGATGTATTTCACTTCCGGCGCGGCCTGGCCTGCAGCGGCAAACAGTTTCGCCATCTGGGTGCTCATCTCGTCCGCGTCGGTGGTGACGATGGCCGGCGTATCGGTCAGACGATGGGTCAGACGAACCTCTTTCACCCGGTCGCCGAGCAGGGTTTTGGCACGCTCAACGAACGGCTCCAGCGCCTTCTCGGCTTCTTTGGTGGTTTCATCCACTTCGTCCGTCAGCTTATCCAGCGACTCATCGGCTTTCGCCACCGACTGGAACGGCTTGCCGTCGAACTCGGTCAGATAGCTCATCATCCACTCGTCGATGCGATCGGAAAGCAGCAGCACTTCGATGCCTTTCTTACGCAGCAGTTCCAGATGCGGGCTGCTCTTCGCGGCGGCGTAGCTGTCGGCGGTAATATAGTAAATCTTCTCCTGCCCTTCTTTCATGCGGGAGACGTACTCTTCCAGCGACACGGTCTGCGCGGCGGAGTCGGTATGGGTACTGGCGAAGCGCAGCAGTTTGGCGATGGCCTGCTGGTTGGCCTGATCTTCCGCCGGACCTTCTTTCAGCACGAGGCCAAACTGCTGCCAGAAGGTCTGATATTTTTCCGCGTCGTCTTTCGCCAGTTTTTCCAGCATCTGCAGGGCGCGCTTGCTCAGCGCGGTGCGCAGATTGCGGGTGACGCTGCTGTCCTGGAGAATTTCACGCGACACGTTCAGCGGCAGATCGTTGGAGTCGACCAGCCCGCGGACGAAGCGTAGATAGTTGGGCATAAACTGCTCGGCGTCATCCATGATGAAGACGCGCTGCACGTACAGCTTCAGGCCGTGTTTATGATCGCGATTCCACATATCCCACGGCGCCTGCGACGGGATATACAGCAGGCTGGTGTACTCCTGCTTACCTTCAACGCGGTTGTGGCTCCAGGTCAGCGGATCGCTGTAATCGTGGGCAATATGCTTGTAGAACTCGTTGTACTCGTCGTCTTTGATTTCCGACTTATTGCGCGTCCACAGCGCCTGGGCTTTGTTGATTTTCTCCCAGGAGATCACGGTTTCGCCGTCCACTTCTTCGCTTTTTTCAATTTCCACCGGCAGCGCGATGTGATCGGAGTATTTGCTGATGATCGAACGCACGCGCCAGTCGTTGAGGAAATCATCCTCGCCTTCGCGCAGGTGCAGCGTGATCTCGGTACCGCGATCGGCTTTGTTAATGTCGGCAACGGTATATTCGCCTTCGCCAGCGGATTCCCAGAATACGCCGTTTTCGGCGCTGTCGCCCGCCGCGCGGGTACGGACGGTGACTTTATCGGCAACAATAAACGCCGAGTAGAAACCTACGCCGAACTGGCCAATCAGCTGGCTGTCTTTCGCCTGGTCAGAGCCCATGGACTCAAGGAACGCCTTGGTGCCGGACTTGGCGATGGTGCCAAGATGGTCGATGACTTCATCGCGGTTCATACCGATGCCGTTATCGGCGATGGTCAGGGTGCGGTTGTCTTTATCAAATGAAACACGCACGCGCAGTTCGCCGTCGCCTTCGTACAGATCCGGCTGGGACAGCGCGCGGAAGCGCAGCTTGTCGGCCGCATCGGAGGCGTTGGAAATCAGCTCACGCAGGAAAATTTCTTTATTGGAGTAAAGAGAATGGATCATCAGGTGCAGAAGCTGTTTGACCTCTGACTGAAAACCACGAGTTTCTTGTCCTTTCATCTAAATCAACCTCAACAATGCCATTGTTAATGGTAAAAAAACCGTTGAGGGTGAGATGGGGACAGAGGGAGAGGTTTTCAAGCGGAGGCCCCGAAAAGCGCCTCCGTTTGATTAAAAACGAATCTTATGCCGCCCGGCGAGAGAGTGGGACAGCGTTGTGCCGTCAACCATTTCCAGCTCGCCGCCAACCGGAACGCCATGGGCGATACGGCTCGCGTCTACGCCATACTGCGCGCAGAGCTCGGCGATATAATTCGCCGTCGCCTCTCCTTCCACCGTTGGGTTGGTCGCAAGGATCACTTCCTGCATTGATTCGTCACGCAGACGCTGCTCCAGACGATCGAGCCCGATGTCATCCGGCCCAATCCCGTCAAGCGGCGACAGGTGGCCCATCAGCACAAAATAGCGACCGGAAAACTGCCCGGTCTGCTCGATAGCGTAGATATCCGCTGGGCTCTCTACCACGCAAATCTGGCCGTTTTCCTTGCGCCGAGGGTTGCTGCAAATATTGCATACCTCCTGCTCGGTGAAGGTGCGGCAATCGGCGCAGTGGCCGATTTCCGACATCGCGCGCGTGAGCGCCTGCGCCAGGCGCATCCCGCCGCTGCGGTCACGCTGCAGCAGGGTAAACGCCATGCGCTGCGCCGACTTCGGGCCAACGCCCGGCAGGCAGCGCAGTGCTTCCATAAGCTGCGTTAACAGCGGACTGGTCTGCATCAGAACGGCATCTTAAAGCCTGGCGGCAGCTGCATACCGGCGGACACGGACGCCATTTTTTCTTTCTGCGTTTCTTCGATGCGGCGGGCGGCGTCGTTAAACGCGGCGGCCACCAGATCTTCCAGCATGTCTTTGTCGTCTTCCAGCAGGCTCGGGTCGATCTCAACGCGACGGCAGTTGTGCGCGCCGTTGATGGTGACTTTTACCAGCCCAGCGCCGGACTCACCGGTCACTTCCAGACGGGCCACTTCTTCCTGCATCTGCTGCATTTTTTCTTGCATCTGCTGGGCCTGCTTCATCAGGTTACCCAGACCGCCTTTTCCACCAAACATAGGCTTCTCTCTCAGTAAGTCATCGTTAAGGATGCTGACCGCAAGTCAGACTTGCAATCAAATGGGGCGAATACTCTCTTCATCCAGGTCCGCATCGAAGAATCGACGCAGGGTCTGAATGTTATTATCCGCAATAATCGCTTCACGCGCCTGCGCAAGCTTTTCTTCATAAATTGCCTGCCGCCACTCAAGCGGCGTGCGCATCGCGGGATTATCATCTTCCACGATGGTCAATTCAACCGGCGTACCGTACAAAATGCCGAGCGCTTCCGCCAGCTTTTGCTGCGCGCCCGCCGAATTCAGGTGACGCTGGCTCGGACGCAGATGCAGACAGACGCGATTGCCCTCCTGCTCTTTCCAGGCGTTAAGGGCCACCTGCTCCACCAGTTTTGGCACCGCGAGCTGGCTGACTTCCGCCGCCCAACTATCGCGCTCGACCGCTTCGACTGCCAGTTTCGCCGCCAGTTCCGGCGTTTTTTCATGCTCCAGCGCTTTTTTCAGCGCCTTCGGCGTCGCCACTTCTTCTTTTACGGTTTCAACAACCGTCGTCGATTTCCAGCGATAGGCTTCTTTTTTCGCCGGGGCTTTTTCCAGCGCAGCCGCAGCCGGACGCGCCTGTACGCGCTCGGTAATCGAACTCAGTCGTTCCAGCGCAGCGTTATTCACCGGCCGCGCGCGGGAAGCGGCTGCCGGTTCACTCTTTTTTGGGGTGGGCGCTCCCTGGCTACGCTGCAGCTGGCTGCGCGCCGCCAGCACCTGGCTGGTGGTCTGCGGCAAATTCGGCGGCGGCGGTGCGGATTCCGGAACGGCCTGCTGGACAGGTGCGGCCTGAATGGCCGGCATCGGCGGCGCCTCCGGTTCCGGTAATGGCATACGCGGATGGAAAGCCAGCGCACGCAGAAGCGTCATTTCGACCCCCATTCGTCTGTCCGGGGCGTACGGGAGCTCTTTACGGCCAATCAGTAGCGTTTGATAGTACAGCTGAACATCGGTTGGCGGCACCGTCCGCGCCAGCTCGCGCATACGCAGCTCAATCGCGGCCATATCCGCGCCCAGCGCCGACGGCGAGAGCTGAACCATCGCAATACGGTGCAGCAGGCTCTGCATCTCCACCAGCAAGGCCTCCCACTCCACGCCGCGGGCGGCAGCCTCATTCACACCAGCCATGACCCGCTCGCCATCGGCAGCCACCAGCGCTTCAATCAGCGATAGCGCCTGATCGTCGTCAAGGGTGCCGAGCATGGCGCTAACGGACTCTGCCGTCAGACGACCGTCGCCGCTGGCAATGGCCTGATCGGTCAGACTTAACGCATCGCGCAAGCTACCGTCCGCCGCGCGCGACAGCAGCTGCAGCGCGCGCGGTTCAAAAGCAATCTGCTCGGCGCCGAGAATATGCTCCAGCTGATGGCGAATCTGTTCGACGTCCAGCGCCTTGAGATGGAACTGCAGGCAGCGGGAAAGAATCGTTACCGGCAGCTTCTGCGGATCGGTCGTCGCCAGCAGAAATTTAACGTGCGCCGGCGGCTCCTCCAGCGTTTTTAACAACGCGTTGAAGCTGTGGCGCGAGAGCATATGAACTTCATCGATCAAATAGACCTTGAAGCGGCCGCGGGCCGGCGCGTACTGGACGTTATCCAGCAGATCGCGGGTATCTTCGACTTTGGTACGCGAGGCGGCATCGATCTCTATCAGATCGACAAAGCGCCCCTGTTCTATTTCACGGCAGTTATCGCAGACGCCGCAAGGCGTGGCGGTGATGCCGGTTTCGCAGTTTAATCCTTTTGCCAACAGGCGCGCGATAGAGGTTTTACCCACGCCGCGGGTGCCGGAAAAAAGATATGCGTGATGAATGCGCCCTAACGACAAGCCGTTCGCCAGTGCGGTCAGCACATGTTCCTGGCCGACGACGTCAGCAAAGGTTTGTGGGCGCCATTTACGGGCTAAGACCTGATAACTCATGGGCTGGCTCTGAAACGCTGGAAGGTGAAATCACGAGGGGTCATGCTATCACAGCCCCGCTCAATCAGCGAGGCTATGTGGCGGGATTTGCTTAGTGGCCCGGGAAAGGGACCAGGCTGTAGCAGTTGATTCCCCGTTTTTCCAGGCGCTGCTCGCCGCCCAGATCGAACAGATTGATAATAAAGGCCGCGTCATGCACTTCACCGCCCAGACGACGGATGAGCTTCACGGTGGCGTCGATGGTGCCGCCGGTCGCCAGCAGATCGTCAACCACCAGCACCTTATCGCCTGCTTTAATGGCATCAACATGGATTTCCAGCTGATCGGTGCCGTACTCCAGCTCGTAGCTTTCCGCGATGGTTTCACGCGGCAACTTACGCGGCTTACGTACCGGAACAAAGCCTACACCCAGCGCCAGCGCAACCGGTGCGCCAAACAAAAAGCCGCGCGCCTCGGTGCCCACCACTTTGGTAATACCCGCGTCTTTATAACGCTCGGCCAGCAGCTCAATGCTGAGCGCATAGGCCTTCGGGTCTTCCAGCAAGCTGGTGACATCACGGAAAAGGATGCCAGGTTTCGGATAGTCCTGGATGCTTTGGATGCTGTTCTTCAGATATTCAAGCTGCTGTGCTGTTGCGGTCATAAGTTTATGCCTGATTAAAACGGTGTTACTCGCGGACATGCAAAATGGGCCAAGGAAACTTTTGTTTAACCTTTGACCAGGCATACCCGCGCTCGAAAACGCCAGAATTTACTGGCTGTCAGCGACAATTGCAACCATCATTATTGCGCATCAGTGCTTTTGTTGCTTTGCATCAACCACCGGAATGCGCCACATAAATATCAGCAGACAGGCCAGAACGATCAGCAGCAAGATGCGCACCCAGGTAAGATTAACCAGCCACAGGGAAATAGCAAAGGTCAGTAAAATCATCATCACCGCCCGCGGCTTAGCGCCCGGTGGCATAGCACGGTATTGCTGCCAGTGGCGCAGGTAGCCGCCAAACCATGAGCGGTACAATAGCCAGTGGTGAAAGCGCGGCGACGAGCGGGCGAAACACCAGGCGGCAAGCAGGATAAACGGCGTCGTCGGCAGTAGCGGTAAAAAAACGCCCAGCGTTCCCAGCGCTACCGACAGCCAGCCAATGATGATCAAAATAATACGTGGCATAATGCGAATCGTTATCAAGAAGATAACGCTAATGTAGCACAGTTGCTTATCAGGGGATGGAGGAGTTATTTGAAAACCACCCGGCTTTTACATTCGCTGGAAAATCAGCTTGCGGAACTGGCCGCTCAGGTAGCGCCGATGGCGAATCACGCGACCCTCAGCCCGCGTTTCGATCGCCAGCTGTTCCGAACCCGCAGCACGCAGATGCAGGCTTATCTTGATGAAGCCAGAGATCGCTTTACGGAATTAAAACAGGCGGTCGAGCGCCAGCAGCTGGCGCAGGTTGCCTGGCTGGCGGAACGTCTTGTGGCTCAAATCGCCGCGATTAGCCGGGAAACGGCGACCTGGTCATTACGCGCCTGGGATAGCGCGTCGCCGACGCTTACCCGCTGGCAGCGGCGTCGGATACAGCATCAGGAGTATGAACGGCGCCTGCTGGCCATGCGCAACGATCGCCAGAGACAGCTGGCGCAAGCCATCAGCCTTGATGACCAGCAGCGGCTGGCAAAGGAAGTTGAGGCGTATGCCGGACGCCTCGCCCGCTGTCGCGATGCGCTGGAAAAAATTGAAAACAGGCTGGCCCGCTTAACACGCTAACTGGAGGGAGAAGTATGTCGCTGGAAAATGCGCCTGACGAGATCAAGCTGGCGGTCGATTTAATTATGCTGCTTGAGGAAAATAAAGTCCCTGCGCAAACCGTGCTAGCCGCGCTGGAAATTATCCGTCGTGACTATGAAAACAAAGTAAAAAGTGCGGAAGGGGCCTCGCAAAACGCGCCAGAGTAGTCTGTTGCCGAATCGGTGGGGGTGGCAGAGTCATCGCCTGCCCCTTACCACCACGGATAGATGCTCATGGAAAGATTCTCACGTACGCCGCACGATGCCATTTTTCGTCAAATGCTGACCCAGAAAGAGGTCGCTCGCGATTTTTTACAGCTTTACCTTCCCGCGCCGTTTTTAAGTATCTGCGATCTCAATACGCTGCAGCTGGCGTCCGGCAGCTTTATCGAAGAGGACCTGCGATCCAGCGACTCCGACATTCTCTACTCCCTGCAAACGCGGCACGGCGCTGGGTATATCTACGCGCTGATTGAACATCAAAGCTCGCCGGATAAGCTAATGGCTTTTCGCCTGATGCGCTATATGCTGCAGGCGGGATCCACGGAAAAACCCGGGCCACTCATTCGCGAACTGGCGAAGCAGTCGCCCAGGCACAAGGAGCTAATGATGACGATTGCCGAATGGCTGGAGGGGCGTAAAGGAAACTCGCGCAGCATTGCCCTGAAAATGCTCGCCAGCGGGCTGGATCCAAAGATGGTGATGGAGCTGACCGGCCTGAGCCAGGAAGAACTCTCCTCGCTCAGCCCTTAAAACCTGCGGGGCGGCATACCCACCGCCCCATTATGCTTAGCCCATCGTCGGCGAGGCATCGCCGCCTTTATCCCGCTTCACCTCTGTGACTTCATCGCCTTTCTCATTGCGCAGATGAACCTCAAGCTGGTTAAAGGCGATATCAATATTGTTCTCGCGACACAAGCGATCGATAGCGCGGTTAAGCTCATCCACCGCGTAGCTGCGATCGCGAAGTTCACGCACGTACAGGCGCAGTTCATGATCGAGCGTACTGGCGCCGAAGGTGGTAAAGAAGACCGCTGGCGCGGGCTCTTGCATGACTTTCGGATGCTCATGCGCGGCCTGGAGCAGCACTTCTTTGACCTTATCCAGGTCAGAACCATAGGCCACGCCAAGGCGGATGACCACGCGGGTGACGGTGTCGGAAAGCGACCAGTTAATTAAGCGTTCCGTCACGAAGGCCTTATTCGGAATAATGACCTCTTTACGGTCAAAATCCGTAATGGTCGTGGCGCGAATGCGGATTTTGCTGACGGTACCGGAGAAGGTACCAATGGTCACCGTATCGCCAATGCGCACCGGGCGCTCAAAGAGAATAATCAGACCGGAAACAAAGTTACCGAAGATCTCCTGTAAGCCAAACCCTAAACCAACCGACAGGGCGGCTGCCAGCCACTGAAGTTTGTCCCACGAAACGCCCAACGAGCCAAATACCGTCATCGCGCCAATAACAATAATGGCGTAATTAAGAATGGTCGTAATCGCATACGACGCCCCCTGGCGCATATTGAGCCTCGATAGCACCAGCACTTCCAGCAGGCCCGGCAGGTTGCGAATCAACGCCCAGGCGACCATCGACGCGACAATCGCGAACAGCAGGCTGCCCATGGTGACGCTTTTCACGGCGCTGACGCCGGCTTCCGTACCGTTGTAATGCCACAGCGTAATACTGTCGAGATAGGCGAAGACGGTGATCAGATCGGACCAAATCGCCCAGAACAGCACGGCAAATAGCGCGATCATCACCAGCATCGTAATACGTAGCGTTTGTTGGTTAACCTGCTCCAGGGCAATGGTCGGTTCTTCCTGGGGTTCGGCTCCTTCTGCCCCCTCTTTAACCAGATGCTGACGACGCGCCAGCGCCCGGCGCCAGGCAATACGCCGGGCGGCCACGCTCAGGCCGCGCAGAACGGTCTGGTAAAGCAGGTTCCACAGCATCACCAGATAAACGGTTTCAATCCAGCGGCCTGCCAGACGCAGCGTGGTGTAGAAGTAGCCGGTTGCCGTCAGCACCATCAGGGCGATGGGCACTATCGATAGCACGGTGACGGTGATAAGGCGCAGGCTGTGGGATTCTTTATCGCGCCAGCTTTCGCGGCACATCGGCAGGACAAGCACCGCGATCAGCAGCAGGTTGAGGAAAATCACGAACTGCCCGAGCACGTCATCCATCAGATGCAGCGGCGACAGTTCCGACATCACGGACCAGAAGTTCAGCGGCAACAGGGCAAGGCTTACGCGGACAATCTGCCGCCGCCAGTGGCTGGTCAACTGCGACGGCATATTAAAGTGGCTCACCGCCACACCGTCTTTTTCCAGCACCTTCCAGCACAGGCCAAACACCAGCCAGAACAGCGCCAGCTTCTTGCTATAGGCCCACAGCAAATCGCTTATATTCAGCTGCATCGTCAGCAGAATCAGACCAATGGCCAGAATCACCAGTACCACAGGCAGCGCGCGGATCAGATCGATCAGAATCGCTTTCGGCGTGTGGAGCTGAGTATCATTGCGCAGCTGCCCCACCTGTGAAGCCAGCTTCGCCTGATACGCTTTCAGCCAGTTAAGGCGCCAGCGAATCAGACCGGCAATCAGCAGCAACGGCAGGCCGGCAAGGAAAGCGATAAATACCGCAGGCCAGGCTTTTTCCCAGTTTACGGTGATTTTCATCGCCTTAAACTGCCCTTTCAGCGCTTCCGGGAAGGATTTAACCCACTCCCAGTCCATAGGACGGTTGCTGTTTACCCAAAAAATCTGCTGCGTCAGAATGGCTTTCAGGTTGGTCGACACGCTCATTAACTGCTGCTGATTGATCTGCAGGTTAATGGCCATCATCAGCTGGTTACCCAGCTGTTTGTTAAACTGATCGAGCAGCTCACGGCGCATATCAACGATTTCGAGAAGCGCGTCATGCACCTCGGGATTCACCTCGCTGCTATGCCCCTCCTCCAGCTTCGCGACGTACGCATCGCTCTGGAACAACGCATCGCGCTGCTGGTTAACCTCAAACTGCTCGAGGCGCAGGTCAGCGATGCGGTTTGTCATGTCGCTCAGCTCCTCCGCAGAGGGCAGCGTTTGCTGCTGCTGATAAAGGATACGCGACAGCAGAAGGCTACCTTTCAGCACGGAGATCTGCTCTTTTATATCACGCTCGGATTGCAAAGCGCGATCGAGCCAGGTCTTCACTTTGATATTGCGCTGAACCAGCTGATTACCATTTTCCGTCGCTGAAATAAGCCTTTCGCTAAGCTGGTGGTTAATATCCAGCTCCTGCTTCACCAGCGGATTGGCCTGAATACGCGCCGTTTCGTCCGGGGACACGGCTTCCTGAGCCGTCTTTTCCGTCAGCGTCAGGCGCTTGCTATTCACCGCTTCCTGCAATAACTGCAGCTGGTGTTCCAGGCGATTGCTGTAGGCGGTGACGTAATCACGCTGCTTTTGCAGGGTATCCTGCAGCACCGTGTTGCCTTCCAGGCTTTTGCGCTGTTGGTCTATCTGCGCATTCAGCAGAGCCTGCTGCGCCAGCAGCAAATTCTGCTGGGTAGGACGCAGCGTCTCCTCGCCCGTCGAGGTGCCGTTCAGACGATTACGGATCTGCTGCAGCTGCTGCGAAGCGGAATACATCGCATTCTGCACGCGTTCCGGCTGCGTCTGTAGAGAAACGAGCTGGCTGTTGTAGGTTGCCAGGTCGTTCTGCGCGTTTTGCAAATCGTCCAGGGTCTGGGAGACACGCGATTCCAGTTGACGTAGCGATAACGTGCTGAGCGTTTTACGCGTCGCCTCATCATCGGGAACATCGCTTAGCGCGTTCAGGCTATCGATAGCCTGATTCATTTTCGCTGGCGCCTGAGTCACCTGCTGACGCAGCTGCGTCGTTTCCGACTTAATGCGTTCAATTTTATCGAGGGTTTCCAGGGTCTGGGTCAGGTCCTGCTGAACCAGCTTGTCCTGCGGGGTCAGATCCTTTTGCTTATTCAGCGTCGCGAGCTGGCTTTGGACCTCAGAACGTTCAGGTAAATCAGCCGCCAGCGCCGGGTTAACGCTAATACAGCCGATAAAAAACATCAGGGTAAGAACAACAGCGGATATGGCGTTTCGCCAACGGATAGTATGCAGCATAGTGTTAACATGAGTGATTGCAAAAGCCGGAGAATACCGGGGATCGTCGCAGCGCGAAGAATAGCACTTCTGTTATCGCGCGAATAGCGGCGGACAGCAGGAAAAATGTCCCTGATGTCCGCAAGGAGACTTAAGCTTCCCGTTCTTCGGAACCGCGTAAGGAGGGGCAAAATTGATACATTTCAAGCAGCGTTTCGACATAAGCCCGCGCCTCTTTGCGCAGATCGAAGGCGTTCGGCGCCAGCAGCCAATTTTCCATTAGGCCAGAAAGGTAGCTGCGCATTAAAATCGCCGCCCGGCGGGTCAATAAATTCGCGGGCAGCATCTTCGCCGCAATGCACTCTTTTAATGTTTGTTCAATACGATCGTAGCTATCAAGGCATAAACTTCGCTGCGCTTCCTGCAGCGTGACCATCTCACCGACGAATTCACATTTATGGAAGATGATTTCCATCATCAGGCGTCGGCGTTCCTCTGTCACCGTTGCTTCAAGGATATACACTAAGATCTCTCTGATAACTGACAGTGGATCGTTGGGGAATTTTGCCCGATACTCAACTTCGAGATCGTTGATGTTGGCTTCAGAAAGTACCCATATTTCATTAAATAAATCTGATTTATTTTTGAAATGCCAATAGATAGCGCCCCTCGTCACACCGGCCTCTTTTGCAATTGCGGCCAGCGAGGTGGATGATACCCCTTGCTGCGAAAACAAACGCAGAGCAACATCCAAAATATGTTGCCGGGTCTCAAGCGCCTGTTGTTTGGTTTTTCGTGCCATAGGTCGATGAGTTTACAGAGGTTACGTTTACATACATTTATGAATGTATGTACCATAGCATGACCATAATAGAAACACAGCAGTGGGTTTGTGGTCGATTGAGCCACTGAACAATTTGAAATTGGACACTCGAGGTTTACATATGAACAAAAACAGAGGGTTAACGCCTCTGGCGGTCGTTCTGATGCTCTCAGGCAGCTTAGCGCTAACAGGATGTGACGACAAACCGGCTCAGCAAGGGGCCCAGCAAATGCCGGAAGTCGGTATTGTGACGCTCAAATCCGCTCCTCTACAAATTACTACCGAACTGCCAGGCCGTACCAGCGCCTATCGCGTTGCGGAAGTTCGTCCTCAGGTCAGTGGCATTATTCTTAAACGTAACTTCACCGAAGGGAGCGATATCCAGGCGGGCGTGTCTCTTTATCAAATCGATCCGGCGACCTATCAGGCCACGTATGAAAGCGCGAAAGGCGATTTAGCCAAAGCGCAGGCAGCGGCAAATATGGATCAGTTAACGGTTAAACGTTATCAGAAACTGTTGGGCACTAAGTACATTAGCCAACAGGATTACGATACTGCCGTGGCGACGGCTCAGCAGAGCAACGCTGCCGTAGTCGCCGCCAAAGCTGCGGTTGAAACCGCGCGCATTAATCTGGCCTACACCAAAGTCACCTCGCCAATCTCCGGCCGCATTGGTAAATCCGCCGTCACGGAAGGCGCTCTGGTGCAAAACGGGCAAACCACCGCGCTGGCGACCGTGCAACAACTGGATCCTATCTACGTTGACGTGACGCAATCGAGTAACGATTTCCTGCGTCTGAAACAAGAGCTGGCCAACGGCAAGCTGCAGCAGGAAAACGGTAAAGCGAAGGTTGAACTGGTCACTAACGACGGTCTGAAATACCCGCAGAACGGTACGCTGGAGTTCTCTGACGTCACCGTTGACCAGACCACCGGTTCTATCACGCTGCGCGCTATTTTCCCGAACCCGGATCACACTCTGCTGCCCGGCATGTTCGTCCGCGCACGTCTGGAAGAAGGGGTAAACCCTGATGCGTTGCTGGTTCCTCAGCAGGGCGTAACCCGCACTCCGCGTGGCGATGCCAGCGCTATGGTTGTCGGCGAAGGTGATAAAGTCGAAGTTCGCCAGATTACCGCCACTCAGGCTATCGGTGATAAATGGCTGGTCACCGAAGGGCTGAAAACGGGCGATCGCGTCATCATAACCGGTCTGCAAAAAGTCAGACCTGGTGTGCAGGTTAAAGCGCAGGAAGTCGTTTCTGACGATAAACAGCAAGCCGCAGGCAACGCTCAGTCAGAACAACCCAAGTCTTAACTTAAACAGGAGCCGTTAAGACATGCCTAATTTCTTTATCGATCGCCCCATATTTGCGTGGGTGATCGCCATTATCATCATGCTGGCTGGGGGGTTGTCGATCCTCAAGTTGCCGATAGCGCAATATCCGACGATTGCGCCGCCGGCAATTTCCATTACAGCCATGTACCCCGGTGCCGATGCTGAAACCGTGCAGAACACCGTGACCCAGGTTATCGAACAGAACATGAACGGTATCGATCACCTGATGTACATGTCTTCTAATGGCGACTCCACCGGTACAGCAACCATTACGCTAACCTTTGAATCCGGTACCGATCCGGATATTGCCCAGGTACAGGTGCAGAACAAGCTGGCGCTGGCGACACCGCTGCTGCCGCAAGAAGTTCAGCAGCAGGGTATCAGCGTTGAAAAGGCATCCAGCAGCTTCCTGATGGTTGTCGGCGTTATCAATACCAACGGCACCATGAATCAGGATGACATTTCTGACTATGTCGCCGCCAACATGAAGGATGCGATTAGCCGTACCAGCGGCGTCGGTGACGTGCAGCTGTTTGGTTCCCAGTACGCCATGCGCATCTGGATGGATCCGAACAAGCTGAATAACTTCCAGCTGACGCCGGTTGACGTTATCAGCGCCCTGAAAGCGCAGAACGCCCAGGTTGCAGCAGGACAGTTAGGCGGTACGCCGCCGGTGAAAGGCCAGCAGCTGAACGCCTCCATCGTGGCGCAGACTCGTTTGACCAATACTGAAGAGTTCGGCAACATTCTGCTGAAGGTTAACCAGGACGGTTCCCAGGTGCGTCTGCGCGATGTCGCGAAGATTGAGCTGGGTGGTGAAAACTATGACGTTATCGCGAAGTTTAACGGTCAGCCCGCCTCTGGTCTGGGTATTAAATTAGCGACCGGCGCGAACGCGCTGGATACCGCCAACGCCATTCGTGCCGAACTGAAGAAAATGGAGCCTTTCTTCCCTTCAGGCCTGAAGATTGTTTATCCGTATGACACCACGCCATTCGTGCAGATCTCCATTCACGAAGTGGTGAAAACGCTGGTTGAAGCAATCATTCTGGTGTTCCTGGTCATGTATCTGTTCCTGCAGAACTTCCGCGCAACGCTGATTCCGACTATCGCCGTGCCGGTCGTATTGCTGGGGACGTTCGCTATCCTCGCGCTGTTCGGCTTCTCGATAAACACGCTCACCATGTTTGGTATGGTGCTCGCCATAGGCCTGCTGGTGGATGACGCCATCGTGGTGGTGGAAAACGTCGAGCGTGTGATGGCCGAAGAAGGGCTACCGCCGAAGGAAGCCACGCGGAAATCAATGGGCCAGATTCAGGGCGCGCTGGTGGGTATCGCGATGGTGCTTTCCGCGGTGTTTATCCCGATGGCCTTCTTCGGCGGTTCTACCGGTGCGATTTACCGTCAGTTCTCGATCACTATCGTTTCCGCGATGGCGCTGTCGGTACTGGTGGCACTCATTCTGACCCCGGCGCTCTGCGCCACGATGCTGAAGCCCATCCAAAAAGGCAGCCATGGCGCAACCACCGGCTTCTTCGGTTGGTTTAACCGCATGTTTGATAAGAGCACGCATCACTACACCGATAGCGTAGGCAACATCCTGCGCAGTACCGGTCGTTATCTGGTGCTGTATCTGATCATCGTTGTCGGCATGGCCTGGCTGTTCGTTCGTCTGCCGAGTTCGTTCCTGCCGGACGAAGACCAGGGCGTATTCCTGAGCATGGCGCAGCTGCCAGCGGGCGCAACTCAGGAGCGTACCCAGAAAGTTCTGGATGAGATGACTGATTACTATCTCACCAAAGAGAAAAACAACGTTGAATCGGTATTCGCCGTTAACGGCTTTGGTTTCGCGGGTCGTGGGCAGAACACCGGCATCGCGTTCGTCTCTCTGAAGGACTGGAGCCAGCGTCCAGGCGAAGAGAACAAAGTTGAAGCGATTACCGGGCGCGCAATGGGCTATTTCTCGCAGATTAAAGACGCAATGGTCTTCGCCTTTAACCTGCCGGCAATTGTTGAACTGGGTACCGCAACGGGCTTCGACTTCCAGCTGATCGACCAGGCAGGATTGGGCCACGAAAAACTGACTCAGGCCCGTAACCAGCTATTTGGTATGGTCGCGCAGCATCCTGACGTCTTAAGCGGCGTTCGTCCAAACGGCCTGGAAGATACTCCGCAGTTCAAAGTGGATATCGATCAGGAAAAAGCGCAGGCTCTCGGCGTGTCTATCAGCGACATTAACACGACGCTTGGCGCAGCATGGGGTGGGAGCTACGTCAACGACTTCATTGACCGCGGTCGTGTGAAGAAAGTGTATATCATGTCTGAAGCGAAATACCGTATGTTGCCGGAAGATATCGGTAACTGGTACGTACGCGGTAGCGATGGACAGATGGTGCCCTTCTCCGCCTTCTCAACTTCACGCTGGGAATACGGCTCACCGCGTCTGGAGCGTTACAACGGTCTGCCATCGATGGAAATCCTCGGCCAGGCGACACCGGGTAAGAGTACCGGTGAAGCGATGAACCTGATGGAAGAGCTGGCGGGTAAACTGCCTGCGGGCATTGGCTATGACTGGACCGGCATGTCTTACCAGGAACGGTTGTCAGGCAACCAGGCACCTGCGCTGTACGCCATCTCGCTGATTGTCGTCTTCCTGTGTCTGGCTGCGCTGTATGAAAGCTGGTCGATCCCATTCTCGGTAATGCTGGTCGTTCCGCTGGGGGTTGTGGGTGCACTGCTGGCTGCCACCTTCCGCGGATTGACCAACGACGTTTACTTCCAGGTTGGCCTGCTGACCACCATCGGCCTGTCGGCGAAGAACGCGATACTTATCGTTGAATTCGCCAAGGATCTGATGGATAAAGAAGGCAAAGGCCTGATTGAAGCAACGCTGGAAGCCGTTCGTATGCGTCTGCGTCCGATTCTGATGACCTCGCTGGCGTTCATCCTTGGGGTAATGCCGCTGGTTATCAGCTCCGGCGCAGGCTCCGGCGCGCAGAACGCCGTCGGTACTGGCGTAATGGGCGGGATGGTGACCGCGACGGTTCTGGCGATTTTCTTCGTGCCGGTGTTCTTCGTGGTCGTGCGTCGCCGCTTTAGTAAGAAAAATGAGGATATTGAGCACAGCCATCCGGTTGAGCATCATTAATCTCTCTTCACAGGGCCGCATACGCGGCCCTTTTCTTTTCTCTGATTTAAAGCGCACGGATTGTTATTGTTTATTTTATAACCTGAGATATAATATTTAATGATGAGTCGTGGTGCTTATCTCCGTTTTTTCTCTGCGACTTTCCTTCCCGTTTACCCTAACTCAGAATATTCTCAATCACTGACTTTATGTATGGTTGTCTTCGTATAACGGCAAAACGCAGCGGCTAACTTGATGAAATATAAGGTCAGTGTTCGTTTTTACCGATCGGGGTAACGGCACGATATAATAAAGACCGAGGCATCGAAGATAAATGGACGCTGATAATTGTAATTTTTCGTAATAGCACGATGAAATCTTTTTAAGAGTGGATTATAGTTAAACAGCAAGATTACAATGTATGTGTCAGGTCTGTTAGTCGTGTTCATCCCACAACGGTCGTTTAAACCACTCAAAAGGGGATGCGTTATGGACGAATACTCGCCAAAAAGACATGATATTGCGCAGCTTAAATTTCTCTGCGAAACCCTGTATCATGACTGTCTTGCAAACCTGGAAGAGAGCAACCACGGCTGGGTTAATGACCCGACCTCGGCTGTCAATCTTCAACTTAATGAATTGATCGAGCACATTGCCGCGTTCGCGCTTAATTATAAAATTAAGTATGCTGAGGATAATAAGCTGATTACTCAGATTGACGAATATCTGGATGACACTTTCGTCTTGTTCAGCAACTACGGCATTAACAGTGCGGATCTGCAGAAATGGCGCAAATCTGGCAATCGGTTATTCCGCTGCTTTGTCAACGCCAGTCGGGAAAACCCGGCCAGTCTTTCTTGTTAGTATTATTACAATCAAAAGGTGAATTTATGTCTGATAAAACATTAACCAAAATAGACTATTTGATGCGCTTACGACGCTGTCAGACAATTGATACGCTGGAGCGCGTAATTGAAAAAAATAAATATGAACTTTCCGATAATGAACTGGCGGTATTTTACTCAGCGGCCGACCATCGTCTTGCCGAACTGACGATGAATAAACTGTATGACAAGATCCCGCCTTCAGTCTGGAAATTTATCCGCTAGTTTATTTCAAATGAAAGTCATACATCTCGTGTCGAAAACGCCCCGCTTTGGTGATGATAATAAGTGTGATAGTGCTCACAGATGTTGGCTTAATGCACAGATGAAACCGGTTTCTTTTTATACTATGGCGGCCTGACGATAAGGAAATAGGGGAAGCGTCCATGAGTGAAGAGAAACAAAAAATGATTGCCGGCGAACTGTATCTGGCAGGTGACGCCACGTTGAAAGCCGATCGCCTGCGGGCGAGGCAACTGTTGCACCGCTACAATCATTCGGCGCCTGAAGAACATGAATTAAGAAAAGCATTATTGTCTGAACTGCTTGGGCACGCGAGCGATGCGTATATCGAACCCACTTTTCGCTGCGACTACGGCTACAATATCTCCCTCGGCAAAAATTTCTACGCGAACTTTGATTGCGTCATGCTGGACGTCTGTCCGATTCAAATTGGGGATAACTGCATGCTGGCGCCGGGCGTACATATTTATACCGCCACGCATCCCCTTGACCCCGTCGATCGCAATAGTGGTCAGGAGTACGGAAAACCCGTCACCATCGGGCATAATGTGTGGATTGGCGGCCGGGCAGTCATTAATCCTGGCGTGACTATCGGCGATAATGCCGTGGTGGCTTCAGGTTCCGTGGTAGTGAAAAATGTGCCAGCCAACGCCGTCGTCGGCGGAAACCCGGCACGGATTATCAAAATGCTGGAGAGCGAAAAACGGTAACTGTTATGCTTTTCTGCAACCAATCTGTTACTTTCCCCCTGGATTTACGCAACATAAAATACCCCCCAGGCTGAGCCCGGTTTGTCACGCCTGCATACGGGCTCATGGCAGAATTTGGGGAATAAGATGACAGAAATACAGCTGCTGCTAAAAAGCACCATTGATGAACTTAATGTGAAAGAGAAGCGCGACAATCGTCCGCGCTTTAGCATTAGCTTTATTCGCAATCACCCATGGCTTTTTGTCGCCATGTACGCGGCTTTCCTGGCCACGCTTATTGTGATGCTTCGTTCCGAAACGCTGGTGGATTCTGTCTGGCTGTTAATCGTGTTATTTGTTCTGCTAAACGGTTTCTTCTTCTTTGACGTCTATCCGCGCTATCGTTATGAAGATATCGACGTTCTTGATTTTCGCGTTTGCTACAACGGCGAATGGTATAACACCCGGTTTGTCCCTGAACAACTGCTCGAACGCATTCTGCAATCGCCACGCGTCGGTCGCGATCAGAAGGCGCAGCTACAAAAAATGATCGCCACCAAAGGCGAACTCTCATTTTACGATGTGTTTTCCCTTACTCGCGTCGGTTCTGCGCAATAAGACGATTGAGCGTCCGTACCGCAGCAATAAAATGTGAGGCGGACGTATTTCCGTAGCCCAGAACCAACCCGCTTCGCGCCGTTTTTGCATCGAGATAAAAACGGCTTAATGCCCCGGGCGCCAGCTGAAACCGCCGGGCCTGCTGCGCAATCGCCTGGTCATCCACGTTGTCGATAGCGACGGTCAGGTGCAAGCCCCCCTCGCCGCCCAAGAGTTCATAAGGATGGTTAAGTTCTTGAGCCAGGACGTCCCGCAGCTGCTGCTGGCGTTTGCGGTACAAACGGCGCATGGCGGCCAAATGACGTGCGTAGTGCCCCTCTTCAATGAACAACGCCAGCGCCTTCTGTTCAGCCCGGTGCCCGCCGCGTAATAGCGCCCCAATGGCGCCTTGTGCAGCGTCCGCCAGCGCGGGAGGCATCACCATAAAACCGATGCGCAGCGCTGGAAACAGCGTTTTGCTGAACGTCCCCAGATAAACCACCGGCCCGTGCTTCGCCATCCCCAGCATGGCCGGAATGGGCTCGCCGCTATAGCGAAATTCGCTGTCGTAATCATCCTCAATAATCCACGAATCATACCGGCGGGCATATTCCAGTAACGCCAGTCGTCGCCCGGCGCTCATTACGGCTCCGCAGGGGTACTGATGTGAAGGTGAAGTAAAGATCAATCGCGGCGCTTCGCTATCATCAGAGGTATCAAAACGCATTCCTTCACGATCAACCGGTACGCCCTTTATATGAAGCCCTGATTTGAGAAAGATGCTTTTTGCTCCCGGATAACCGGGCTCTTCCACCCATGCCCTATCGCCGGCTACGCTCAGCAGGTGCGTGCATAAATCGACGCCTTCCAGCGCCCCTTCAGTAATCACAATCTGGCTGGCTTCGCAGCGGATCCCCCGGGAGAGCGCGAGGTGCCGGGCAATGGCTTTTCGCAGTACGAGCTCTCCCTGCGCATCGCCGTAGCCCAGTAATGCGCTGGCCTCTTCGCGCAGTACCCGATCGAGCAGTCGACGCCAGATGGAAAGTGGAAAGTAATTAACCGCAGGCATTCCCGGCGTAAAGAGCAGCGTGGGCGAATCACGGTGAATTGCTGCCGGCAGTCCCTGTAAATATTCAGGGAGCACAATAACGCGCGCCTCAATGTCCCCTTCTCCCTGAGACCTCAAGGGCGCGACGTACGTCCCCTGGCGACTACGCAATAGATATCCTTCTATCGCCAACTGCTCCAGCGCGCTGTTGATGGTATTGCGCGACAGCCCCAGATGCTGCGCCATGGCGCGCGAACCGGGTAGACGACTATCGCCCGCCAGCGTGCCCTGCAAAATAGCCTCGCGCAGTTGCTGATAGAGGGTACGCTGTAGGGTTTCACTTCCCTTAGCGCGCAGGGCCTGCTCGAGTAAAGTAAAAAAAGCATCATCCGGAATATTCATCACCGCTCCTCGTGGCACCATAAAAACATACTCTTATGGCACTTTTTATGGAACCAACAAGTGCTTAATCTCATGGCATTCGCCCACAAAGGAAACCCCCATGAGCCATCTTAATCAATTCGATCAGCCCGTTGGCGCTGCCCTGCCCGACTGGCAGCCCCGTCAGCATCCCGAGAGGTTGAACCTGCAGGGTCGCCTTTGCCGGCTTGAGCCATTGCGCTCCACGCACGCCGGTGCGCTGTTTGACGCCCATCGACTGGCCCCGGATACGCGAAGCTGGACATGGCTGCTGCGTGAGCCGGATAACAGCGTCGAGGAATATCGCGCGTGGATAGAGAGCGTGGCCATGCAGGCCGACCCCATTCACTTTGCGGTGATAGATCAGCAGACAGACCAGCCCATCGGCTCACTGGCGCTGATGAGAATCGATGCCAAAAATGGCGTTGTTGAAGTCGGCCACGTTCACTTCTCGCCTCTGTTGAGCCGGACGGCGATGGCAACCGAGGCCCACTGGCTGCTGATGCACTACGTATTTGCTACGCTCGGCTATCGTCGCTACGAGTGGAAATGCAACAGCCTGAACGAGCCTTCACGCCGGGCGGCGCTGCGGCTGGGGTTTCAGTATGAGGGACGCTTTCGTCAGGCGCTGGTGATAAAGGGCCACAACCGCGATACCGACTGGTTTTCGATTATCGATTCCGAGTGGCCACAGATTGACAGAGCAATGCGGCAATGGCTGGCCGCCGACAACTTTAGCGCCGACGGCCAGCAGTTACGAACGCTGGAGAGCTTCCGTTAACGTCTTTTCTTGCGGCCCTGTACGGCCTTAAAGCGGGGATTGCTTTTGCAGATAACGTACAGCCGCCCCTTTCGTTTAACGATCTGGCAATCCGGGTGGCGCTGTTTCGCGCTACGTAGTGAGTTGAGTACCTGCATTATTTGCTCCTCTTCGCATCAATAAAGCCGCCGAAGCGCTGGCGGAAACGTGCGGTGCTGCCTTCGTTGTTGAAGGCCTTCTGTTTACCGGTGTAATACGGATGCGATTTGGAGGAGACGTCGAGCGTCACGTAGGGATACGTCTCGCCATCCAGCTCAATCTCACGCTCGGTGCGGATCGTTGAACCGACTTTAAAGAATTCGTTAGCGCTGGTGTCGTGAAAAACCACCGTACGATAATGCGGATGAATATTGGGTTTCATAGCGACCTCAATCATTATGTTATAACATAACAATATCGTACGCCGTGCGAGTCTAAAGATCAACCCTGAGAATGAGAAGGATTATGGGCGGCACAGGCCGCCCGTTACGGATTAAGGGCTCAGCCGATGCGCCAGGGCCCTGAGCTGTTCGGCAATAGACTGCAGGTCTTTGCCGGGCTCCGTTTTCGGCCCGGTAGAGTGGCGCACGACCAGACGGGCCGGAAGAATAGAAGAAGTATGGGAGGTTTCGTTATCGCCGCTATCGAGAAGGCGCCGAACGGCCTCTTTTCCCTGTAAGTCAAGATCCAGCGAAACGGTGGTTAGCGCCGGGTAAAAGAACGAACTTTCATAGGTATCATCATAACCAATAACCGACTTTTCCCCCGGGATCGGTACCTGATGCTGGTGAAACGCGCTAAGCACGCCCAGCGCCATCTGATCGTTCCCCACCAAAACGGCGGTAAAGTTTGGCGTCTCCCGCAACATTTGCAGCGCGCCGGCATAGCCGCTCTGCGCATCCCAGTTACCACGAATCACCGTGACCGGCTGTAGGCCATAACCTTCGAGGGTTTCTAGCCAGCTTTTCAAACGCAGTTTGGCCGATACCGAGCTTTCCGGACCGGCCAACAGCGCTATCTCCCGATGCCCCATTTCATAGAGATATTTGACGCTGGCTCGGGTGCCGTCCGCCGGGTTAAACGAAACGTTAAACACAGAGCTATAGGGATCGACATCTAAAAACAGACAAACGATATCATCGTTATCAGCGGCAATTTTCTGAGCCTGATCAGTCTCCAGCGGCACGTTGATGATGACCTTATCCACCAGTTGAGACTTAAGTTCATTAATGGAATCTTGAATGCTTTGGTTGACGCTCTCATCAATCATTGAAATGAGCACCTGATAACCTTCCACATTCGCATAGCGTTTTACCGCCGCGGCCACCTGGGAAGGCGCATGCAATGCGAGGGAGATCGTAACCAGGCCCACGGTACGGCTTTGCTTGCCTACCAGCTGTTGCGCCAGGCGGTTTGGGACATAGCGTAGCTCCTCAATGGATTTCTCCACCTTGCTGCGCGTGGCTTTGGATACATTAGCAGATTTGTTGAGTACCCTGGACACGGTCTGATAGGAGACGCCCGCATGGCGAGCAACGTCTTCTAAGGTCGCGCTTTTAGACTTCATGGTCCGGTTCCTTATGTTGTTATCCCTGAATTGTAACAGGGGCAATGTAAAAAAACGCTCATTGCCGCCTCCCCCGAACAACAATCAGCATTAAAAGTATTACGCTCACAATACAACAAATTGTGAATGGACTCACCACTCGTAACAAAACCCGCTAATTTATTTGCAGTTAATCACACTATAGCGATCATTCAATTGCCTGAATTTTGGTTTAGGCATTTTATAACATCGGTTATGTGAACGTAATACAAAACAATAAGAGGATAGACATGAACACTACGCTGCGCACACTCTCCGCTGCGTTGGCCGCTGCGCTGATTTCACCATCCGTGTTTGCTGCTTCCGCCACGCTTCCGGGTATCGATTTTCATGGCTATATGCGCGCCGGGGTTGGGGTCTCCGGCGACGGTAGTCAGGCCGAATGGCAAAAAAACAAAATTGGCCGTCTGGGTAACGAGTCCGATACCTACGGCGAGCTGGAGTTGGGCTCGGAGGTCTACAAGAAAAATGACGTGAGCTTCTATCTCGATAGCATGGTCAGCATGGTTTCAGACGGTTCGAACGATAACGAAACCACGCTCGATGATGATGCGCAGTTCGGCCTGCGCCAGCTCAACCTGCAAATTAAAGGGCTGGTCCCCGGCGATCCGAACGCGGTCATTTGGGGCGGTAAACGCTACTACCAGCGCCACGATCTGCACATCATTGATACCAAATACTGGAACATTTCCGGATCCGGCGCCGGGATCGAAAACTATACCCTCGGCCCTGGCGCCGTCTCATTTGCCTGGATCCGCGGCGACGCGAATGACGTTGACTACCGCGTCGACGGCGACAGCAACGTGAATATTAACTACCTTGACCTGCGCTACGCAGGCTGGAAGCCATGGGCCGGGTCGTGGACCGAATTTGGTATCGACTACGCGATGCCTAATACCACCAAAAAGCAGGACTCCTACGGCGGCCTGTATGATGCAGAAAACGGCGTCATGCTAACCGGTGAAATCAGCCAGGATATGCTGGGCGGTTACAACAAAACGGTGCTGCAGTACGCAAACAAAGGGCTGGCGCAGAACATGGTTTCCCAGGGCGACGGCTGGTATGACATGTGGAACTACGTCAATGACGCCACCGGCTATCGGGTGATCAATACCGGTTTAATTCCGATCACCGAAAAATTCTCTATTAACCACGTGCTGACCTGGGGCTCCGCGGACAACATCACCGATTACACGGATAAAACGCGCATGCTGTCGCTGGTAGCTCGCGGACAGTATCAGTTCACCGAATATGTACGCCTGATTGGCGAAGTAGGCGGTTTTTACCAAAAAGATAGCTACAAGAACAATACGGACTATAAGCAGGCCGGTGAGAAATACACCATCGCGCTGGGCCTGGCCGATGGCCCTGACTTTATGTCTCGCCCGGAACTGCGTATTTTCGCTTCTTATCTGAATGACTCAGAAAATGGTAAACCGTTCGAAGATCAAACTGCCAATAATACGTGGAACTTTGGTGTCCAGGTCGAAGCCTGGTGGTAAGAGTAGCTAAACTGTTTTATCTCCAACTGTAAGGTCGTTAATTACCCTCCGGTAATGATTATTGCCATTGAATGCTTTGTTTTATTTTCGGGATAACCCATTATTGCGTTATCCCGTTTTATTTTATTTACGGCTGGCAAAGTGTTCGTCAAGTAATTGTCGCAAAGCATCCGACTGCTTACCGAAAATAGCATGCACCTGCTGCCCAAGAATAATCACGCCAAGCGCGCCCTGCTGCTGTAGTCCCTGAGAGTCAACAATCGACAGATTGTTCACCGTGACGCGCAAGCGGGTAATACAGGCGTCAACGTTGATGATATTTTCCTCACCGCCGAAAGCCTGAATTAACCGTTCAATCTGTTGTTGTTCCGCAGGGCTTAACGTTACCGCCGGACGAGACGGGGAGAAGTAATTCAGAAAGGATTTTAAACTCACCATAATAGACTCCTGATAAGCAGATAAAAAAACGCCTGCTCGCAGGAGCAGGCGCGGATAGAGAGAAATTACGCGTGACGACTGAGGATGCGGCAATCCCATGCTTTTAAGATCAACGGCGCGTTCAGGGCCGTGCCGGTGAGGGTATCCTGATAGCCATGCGGTAAGGTCACCTGCTGCTGCTGCGCGCTGTAGTTTTGCAGGAACACGTAAGTAGTCTCACCGTCCGTGCGCGCGGTCGCCACCACGCCCGGCGGGAAATCGGCCTCCACCGCGCGCGGCAGCGCCAGCTCTTTACTTATGGCGCTGAAGAAGTCCCGCTGGAAAGCCAGATCGTTGCGCGAAGCGACGTGCCAGGCCTTGCCTTTACCTACGTGATTGACGGTGACCGCCGGTCTTCCCGCGTAAAAATCATCGCGGTAGGTCGCCAGCGGCTGCGCCGTTTCGGCGTGGATCAGTTCACACAGATGGCGTACCTGATACGGCCCCTGCAGCCCCCCTTCATTGCCCGCCAGCCCCTGTACCAGATTACGTTCGCCATCGTTCAGGCAGTCAATCTCTTCCGCCCAGATGCCCAGCAGCTTGCGCAGCGGACCCGGGAAGCCGCCGAGATAGCACAGGTCCGATTCGTTAACAATTCCCGTCCAGTATGTTGTAACTAAGTGGCCGCCGTTGGCCACAAACGCTTCCGCGCGTTCGGCAAAGCCGTCGCGAACCATATACAGCATCGGGGCAATGACCAGCCGATAAGCGCTCAGGTCAACGTCGGCATCAATAATATCTACCGCAATCCCCTGTTCCCAGAACGGACGATAGTGCTCGTTGACGGTATTTTCATACTCCATCCCGAGATTACGCGGCCCCTGAGCATCATCCAGCGCCCAGCGGTTTTGCTGGTCAAAGATAATCGCCACTTGCGCATCCGTCCGGCAGCCCACCACGCCCGGCAGCTGGCTTAACATCTCGCCAAGCTTAGTCACTTCACGGCCCACGCGCGTATCCAGGTGACCGACGTGATCGATAATTGCGCCATGGAATTTCTCTACCGAACCGCGACTCTTACGCCACTGGAAATACTGTACCGAGTCAGCCCCGTGCGCTACCGCCTGCAGAGAAGAGAGAATATGCATTCCCGGTTTTTTCAGCTTGCTGGTCGGCTGCCAGTTAGTCGCGCTCGGCGTGGACTCCATCAGGACAAACGGTTTTCCGCCCTTCAGGCTGCGCATCATATCGTGATACATGGCGGTGTAGCAGGCCAGCGTGGTTTCATCTTTATCGCGATGCCACATGGGGTAGCTGTCCCACGAGATGAAGTCCAGCGCCGGCGCCAGCTGCCAGTAGTCGTAATCGTAGAAATACTCCATAAAGTTGGTTGTCACTGGCAGCTCAGCATTCGCCGCTTTCAGCGGCGCAATTTCGTGGCGGCAGAAATCCGTCACCTGAGCGGTATTGAAGCGATGCCAGTCAAGGTTCAGACCATGAATGGAGACTTCCCCCTGCGGAGCCGGGGATTCGATCTGCGACCAGTCGCTATAGGTGTGGCTCCAGAAGGTGCTCCACCAGGCGTGATTAAGATTATCCAGCGTTTCATAGCGCGCTTTCAGCCAGTCGCGGAAACGCTCCTGGCACAGGCTACAGTGGCACTCGCCGCCATACTCATTGGAGATATGCCAGCCCAGCACCGCCGGATGCTGCGCGTAGCGCTCCGCCAGCAGGGTGTTAATTTTCAGGGTTTTCTCACGATAGACCGGCGACGACATACAGTGGTTGTGACGCCCACCGTGCAGCGCAGGCACGCGATCGCGACCGACGCGCAGGACCTGAGGGTACTTTTGCGACATCCACGCCGGGCGCGCGCCGCTTGGGGTCGCGAGAAAGACGTGAATTCCGGCGGCATACAGTTTATCCAGGATACTGTCCAACCAGCCAAACTCAAATACGCCTTCCTGAGGTTCAAGTTTCGCCCAGCTAAATATTCCTACCGACATGACATTACATTTTGCCTGCTGCATCATGGCAATATCTTTATCGATAATATCGGGATAGTTCTCCCACTGCTCCGGGTTATAGTCGGCGCCATGCAATAGCGCATTGACCTTCGGACTCAAAGGCGCAAATTTTTTCATAATAAACATCCTGAAGTTTAAAGCTGAATAATTAATTAAATACCTTCATCGACGGCAACGCTTTCCCCTGGCAATCAAACAGCGCCTGATTTTCCCGGGCATTCCCCTCTTTCCACTCATCGTGGATATATTTCATTCCGGCAGGCGTCGCCCAGGTATTTCCCGGCACGGCAATCCACGTCGGCTCCCAATAAAAAATACCTTTACCGCGGTGGCCCGGTACGTCCGCAACGGCCTGCATTAAGTCGTGAATATAATTATATTGCCCCTGTATGGTGGCAGGATAACCGCCATCCTTTTCCTCTTTTGCCTGGAAACTATTTTCGGCGTTGTCGCAGTTTTCCAGGGTATAGGCATAAGCGGCCTCTACCACAATCACGTCTTTGTTATAGCGCTTGCTGATATCATCCATATTAGCCTTCAGCGCGCTAATCGGGCCATTCCAGTAGGTGTACATCGACAGACCAATAATGTCGTAAGGCACGTTGCGCTTGCTGATTTCATCAAACCACCAGCGGAAGGTGTCGTTTTTCGTGCCTTCGGCCAGGTGAAGCATAATTTTAACCTGCTCACCGGCGGTGAGGTTTTCCTTCAGGCCATCGATGGCGGCATTAAGCAGCCCCGCCAGGCGATCGAACTCGCCGCCGCCCTGCCCCCAGCTTTTGCCTTCCGGCCACAGCATACCGCCGTTGATCTCGTTGCCGATCTGCACCATATCCGGCAGTACGCCCTCCTGCTTAAAGCGGGCAATCGTATCGCGGGTGTAGTCATGAATGGTGGTTTTCAGCTGCGGATAATCCATTTTCTCCCAGGCCTTCGGCTTGAACTGCTTGCCGGGATCGGTCCAGAAATCGCTGTAGTGAAAATCAAGCAGCAGCTTCATCCCCTGTGCTTTTGCCCGCTTCGCCAGCGCCAGCGTCGCCGCCAGATCGTTATCGCCGCCGCCGTAGCGCTGACCCTGGGCGTCTTTTGGATCGACCCACAGGCGCAGGCGAACATAGTTCACGCCGTCGGCCTTCAGAATCGCGATCGGATCCTGCTGCTGATTATTGTGGTTAAAAAACTTTGCGCCATGCTTTTCCGCGTCCAGCAGCGTGGAGATATCCGCGCCTTTAATGAAATCAGCGGGCATGTTGCTAAACGCTTTGGTTTGTAGCGCGTCCGCTGCCAGCGTACTGGCGGAGAAACAGCATGCCAGAGAAACAGCAAGCCACGCGGGTGTTAATCTTTTCATGGGGTTATCCTTTTGTACTGCCAGAGGTGAGGCCGGAAACAAAGTATTTTTGTAGCGCCAGATAGAGAATCGCTACCGGCACGGCAATCAGCACCGCGCCCGCCGCGTAGGTGGTGTAGCTGGCACCCATTTTCTGCGCCACCAGGTTATACAGGCCGATCGGCAGCGTGTACTTATCCGGGGTACGCAGAATGGTGCTGGAAAGGATGAAATCCCCCAGCGGGCCGGTAAACGAGAACAGCGCCACCACCGCCAGAATCGGCTTCGACAGCGGCATAATGATTTCGAAGAAGATGCGGAAGCTGCTGGCGCCATCCATCCGCGCGGACTCATCCAGATCTTTAGGGATCGCGTCCAGGTAGCCCTTCATGAGCCAGGTATTCATCGGGATCATGCCGCCCACGTAGATCAGCACCAGCGCCAGATGGCTGTTGATCAGCCCCAGCAGCTGAGAGAGAACAAAGATCGCAATCAGCGCCGAGAACTGCGGGATCATCTGCAACAGCAGAAATAACATCAGCCCGTTCTGCCGCCCTTTGAAACGAAAGCGCGAAAACGCGTAGGCGGTGAAGCTCACGCTGATTAAGGTCAACACCATGGTCATGAAGCTGATTTTCATCGAGTTCCAGTACCAGGTGAGATAATTCACATTGCCGTTAAACAGATCCGCGTAATGCTGGAACGACAGGTTTTCAGGAATAATCGACGTACTCAGCAGACTGTTCCCGGCGTTCAGCGACGCCCCTACCGTCCAGACCAGCGGGTAAATAATCATCGTCGACACAAAGATGACCACTAGCCAGGTGAGTGACAAGCGAATCCACTTTTCGCGTTTAATACTCGGTGATTTAGCCATGTTGCTTCCCTTACGCCATGTCGTCGTTTTTGAAGGATTTCGTGGCGCGGAACTGCCACAACGCCAGGCCGACGACAAAAATCGACAGCAGGATCGTGATGGTCGCCGCGATAGCGTATTGCGAAGACGACATGGTCAATTTGTAGATCCACGACACCAGAATATCCGTACCGCCGGCATTCGACCCCGCTACCGCCGGCCCGCCGTTGTTGAACAGGTAGATGATGTTGAAGTTGTTAAAGTTGAAGGTGTACTGAGTGATGATGATCGGCGCAATAGAGTAGAGCACCAGCGGCAGAGTAATGGTCCGCAGGCGGGTAAACGCGCTGGCGCCATCCATGGTGGCCGCTTCATACAGATCGTCCGGGATCGCCTGCAGGACGCCGGTGGTCATGGCGAAAACAAACGGGAAACCCAGCCAGGTCTGCATCATGATCAGCGCCGTCTTGGTCCAGAACGGGTCGGTCAGCCACGCCTTCGGACTGATGCCAAAGAAGGACAAAATGGCGTTGTTAATCACCCCGAATGAATCATTGAACATGCCGGCAAAAACCAGAATCGTCACGAATCCCGGTACCGCCCACGGCAGAATGAAAATCGTACGGATCATCGGCTTAAAGCGCAGATCTTTCTGGTTGACCAGAATCGCCAGCAGCACGCCGACGGTACATTGCAGGGTCGTCGCCAGCAGCGTCCACACCACCGTCCACTGCAGCACATCAAAGAAGGTCGAACGCCAGATGGATAATGTGAAAATGTTGATGAAGTTTTTGAATCCCACCCAATCCACCAGCTTCGCCGGCGGCGTGTGGTAAAGATTGTAGTTAGTAAAGGCGATAGCAAAACCAAACAGGATCGGGAAGATGACCACAAACACCAGCAGTATGAAGCCGGGCGTGATCATCAGATACGGGAAACCCTCGCTGAGCAGCATCTGATACTGCTTGCGTACGCTATTCAGCGCCACGCCTTCATCGCGCTTTTTGCCGTTAACCCAGGCGTCGCGCAGCGAGAGGAAATAGGCCAACACACCGAATGCGATAATCAGTACGCTGATTATCCCTTCCGCCAGCAGGAAAATAGAGTTATCCCGCGGGACTTCCTCGCCTAAGGTATATAACCCCCACAGGCCTTCGCTGAGAAAGTCATAGAAAATACTCATAAAACTGCTCAGCAGCACCAGGAAGACGATCCCCTTCAGCCACTGGCGGTGATAAAACTGCCCAAAACCCGGCACGATAGCCAGCAACAGGCCGCACCACGCATGGCGTCCTGCGCCGCGCGCTTCGGCAATATTTTCGCTGGGATTGATAATCACACACGACTCCTTCTGAAAACGGGAGGATGACCCTCCCGTTCTGTTACATCACCGGATTATTGATTGCTGGCCTGCATGGCTTCGATCTGCATCTTGATCTGCTTCTCTGCGTTATCGAGCGCCGCCTTCGGTTCCTGTTTACCGGTCAGGCTAAGCTCCAGCGCGGCGTTCGCCGGGCCCCATACTTCGCCCATCTCCGGGATCCCCGGCATCGCCGTCGCCCGCGCTGACTGCACCGCCACCGCGCTGGCCTTTTCGTCATTCTTAATCAGCGGATCGTCAATCATGGCCTTCAGCGGCGGGATTTCCCCGGTGGCGACATAGCGCGCTTTTACGTACTGCGGCTGGTTGATGAACTCGATAAACTGCTGCGCCAGCGCTTTATCTTTACTCCACGTCGAGACCACATAGCCTTTCACACCGAGGAAGGAGCTCATCGGTTTGCCGTCCGGCAGCGTCGGCAGAGGCGCGACGCCATAATGAATGCCTGCCGCTTCATACGGCTGGAAAGCCCACGGGCCGTTAATCACCGCTGCCGCTTTCTTCTCGGTGAACAGCGAGTCGATGGCGTTCAGCCCGTTATCGCCGAGGATCCCCGCCGGGAAGACCTTGTCGGTGTAGAATTTTTTCAGGAAAGTCACCGCTTCGACCGCGCCTGGCTTATTCAGGCCAACATCCTGCGGGTTGAAGCCGCCCTTATCATTTTTGCCAAAGATATAGCCGCCCATCGGACCGATGGCGCCCCAGCTGTAATAAATTTGGTCAAACTTCGCCAGCAGGCCGTACTTACCCTCTTCGCGCTGCTTCTTCGAATAGTCGAACCACGCCTGCAGGCTATCCAGCGGCTTGTCGATCAGGTCTTTGTTGTAAATCAGCACCAGGGTTTCCACCGCTTTCGGTACGCCGTAAAGCACGTTATCCATATGGAAAGCGTTGATTGATGCTGGCGTAAAGGCCTCCTGCTTCGCCTGGTCCAGCGTCAGGGGAGACAGCAGCCCCTGGACGACCGCACCGCCTAGCTGGTCATTAGGGATCACCAGCACGTCCGGGCCAATGCCCGCCGGGCCATCAAGGCGCAGCTTTTCCAACTGCTGGGCATACGGCATTTCCTGCACGTTCACCTTAACGTTGAACTGCTTTTCAAAATCATTTACCGCAGCCTTAATGCCGTCGGATTTTTTGATGTCTTCCCAGACGTTGAGCTGTCCGGCCGCGTGCGCCTGCAGGCTCACCAACTGCCCGGCAGCCAGAGTAGTAAGGATCAGTGCAGCAAGAGTGTTCTTTTTCATTATCAACCTCATGTGAAGGTATAACAATTTAATGGTTTTTATTGGGCGATGTGACTTCCGAAAATCTTTCAGTTAACTGATAAACGGTGATTCATAAACAAATATGCCGTTATTCCTGATTTGTTATACGGTACGCTTTGAATGCTGACAAAACTACTGAAAGCTGCCAGTTGTGTGATCATGATTGCAGAAATGAAACATCGATATAGGGTGCTAAAACTCTGGAAGTTATAGTCACTACATGATTTTAGTGTCGTTGAGCATCGCTCGGCTGAATTGTTACACGTTATACAAATAGCGCGTCACAGCCCAAATCCCAACGGCAAAAACGGCTACTAACCCGGGGAATGTTGATGTCCAATATACGACTGAGGAATGTCACCAAACGGTTCGGCAGTACAGTGACGCTGCATCAGGTAAACCTTGATATTGAAGATGGCGAATTTGCGGTTTTCGTCGGTCCGTCAGGCTGCGGCAAATCAACGCTGCTGCGAATGATTGCCGGTCTCGAAGAGGTGAGCGAAGGTGAAGTACTGATAGGCGATGAGGTTATGAACGACGTCGTTCCCGCCCATCGCGGCGTCGCCATGGTATTCCAGTCCTATGCGCTCTATCCGCATATGACGGTAGCGGAAAATATGGGCTATGGCCTGAAGGTGAATAAAGTGCCAAAAGATGAAATTCGCCGCCAGGTTGAAATGGTGGCAAAAACGCTGCAGCTCTCTCATCTGCTGGATCGCAAACCTAAGCAGCTCTCCGGCGGCCAGCGCCAGCGCGTGGCGATCGGTCGCGCCATCGTGCGTAATCCACGGGTGTTTATGTTTGATGAACCCCTCTCCAACCTTGATGCCGAGCTGCGCGTTGAGATGCGCCTGCATATTGCTAAACTGCATCATGAACTCAAAACCACCATGGTTTATGTTACCCACGATCAGGTTGAAGCGATGACGCTGGCCGATAAAATCGTGGTGATGAACTACGGCAAAGTTGAGCAGATGGGTTCGCCGATGTCGCTGTATTACAACCCGGTCAATAAGTTCGTTGCGGGATTTATCGGTTCGCCGAAAATGAACTTCCTGCCCGCGACGGTCACCGCATGGCAGCCGGGCCAGCTTAGCGTCAAGATGGCGCAAGATCACAATCTGACGCTCAATATCACCACATCGCCACTGCAGCCCGGCGCTGCCGTTACCCTCGGTATTCGTCCTGAACATCTCTCAACCGATGTGAATATCGGTACCGTGGTTGAGTTTCAATGTGAAGTCGTCGAGAGACTGGGTAACAACACCTATCTGTTCGGCCAGTGCTACGGCCACGATAACGTCAAAATTCTGCTGCCCGGCGACGTTCATTTCCGTCCCTGGCAGAAAATCAGCGTCGCGTTCGACGATCTCTACTGCATGGTCTTCGACGAAAATGACCTGCGGATTAGCGCCGACATCGCCGCGCCGGACGCTCATTAAACGCAACATCTGATTGTCATGATTGCGCTTTAGAATATGAATCTGTGCTGACAACGCTTATTGCCAGCATACCTGCCCTCGTTTTTCTCCGCGACGCTTCATGCCTTGAGCGTCGTGGTTCATCCACTGTTAGCCCGAATTCGTTGCTATCTTGCGGTTCGGGCCTTTTTCTACCCCGTGGTGAATCCTCTTTTATCTTTCGCGTATACTCATCGAACCCCTCCATAAAATAAGGAAATACTCATGACGACCCGGCATCAGGTGAGTCTGGTTACAGGGGTATTGATACTCGCCATTATCTTGCCGGTCATACTGAGCATCTGGCTGGCGACGCAGCAGGCCAAAGAGCAGTTTTATAGTGAGCTGGACAACTTTTCCGTCCGCGTGCTGGCGCGCGTTCAGCAGGTTGCCGATCAGGCAAGAGAGGCGCTGAAAGAAGCAGATGCGCATACGGCCACGACCTGCAGCCCGGAGCATCTGCTCACTATGCGACGGATCGCCTATACCCACCGCTACATTCAGGAAGTGCTGTGGCTACGCGAGGGTATTCCGCAGTGCTCCTCTCTTGAAGAGCACCAGGTGTCGGTCACCTTTCCCGCTCCCGACCATCTCACTGCCGATGGCTACCGTACCTGGCTCACGTCGGTTAGCGACCTGGGACTGAAACATAAAATGACGGCCATGGGCAGCGAACATCACGTGGTGATGATCGATCCGGTGTCGTTTATCGATGTCATTCCGTTAGGTCATGAAGAAATTCACACGCTTTTGTTTGGCACGAAGCGCGATCAAATCATTATCAGCAGTAAACCGCTCAGCGCTGCCGTCTGGGAGAAAATTAAGCATCTGGATGCCGAAACCTTAACCCTCGATAGCACCGTTTATCGTCTCCATCGTATCCCGGAACTGGGGTTGGCTATCGCCACCTGGTCCTCGACGGTGCCGCTGCAGAATAAGCTACATCAGCAGCTGATGCTGTGGCTGCCGATTGGTTTGTTCACCAGCCTTCTGGCCTCATTTCTGCTGCTTCGCCTGCTGCGCAGGCTGCGCTCGCCGCGTAATGGGATGCTGGATGCGCTGAATTCCCATGCCATCCAGGTCTATTACCAGCCTATTATTTCGTTGCAGAGTGGAAAGATCGTCGGTGCGGAGGCGCTTGCTCGCTGGAGGCAGCCCGATGGGAGTTTCTTATCGCCGGATATTTTTATTCCGCTTGCCGAACAAACCGGGCTGATTACCCGCTTAACCGAAGATATTGTACGGAAAATTTTTGCCGATCTCGGTACCTGGCTGCGCCGGCGTCCGGAGATACACATCTCGATAAACCTGTCGGTCGATGATTTGCGCTCGCCAAAGCTGCCGCTCCTGTTGCAAGAGCAGCTTCAGCTTTGGGGCATCAGCGCTCAGCAGATCATTCTGGAAATCACCGAGCGCGGTTTTGTCGACCCGCAAACCACTTTGCCGGTGCTCGCCGGCTATCGTCAGGCCGGACACCGTATTTCCATCGATGACTTCGGCACCGGCTACTCCAGCCTGAGCTATTTACAAAAACTGGACGTAGACACCCTGAAAATCGATAAATCGTTTGTCGATACGCTGGAGTATGAACTGCTGACGCCGCACATTATTGAAATGGCGAAAGCGCTCAATCTGACGACCGTCGCAGAAGGCGTCGAAACCGAAAGCCAGCGCGACTGGCTACGTATGCATGGCGTGCAGTATGCCCAGGGCTGGCTTTATAGTAAGGCGCTGCCAAAAGAGAAATTTATCCTGTGGGCGGAGAATAACCTGAAGGCGGATTCGGCGCCCTCCGTGGTCGCTCACCTTTGAGCCTATTTCAGATAGGATTTTATTACCTGCATTACTACATCAAGGTCAGCTTCGCGCTGGCCCTCCTCCGGCTCTTTAACGACGTGATCCGTTAAATGCCCCTGGATAACCTGCATCATCATGCCGTTTACCGCACCGCGAATCGCAGCCAGCTGCTGTAAAACCTCGGCGCATTCATGTTCGCGGTTTAGCATTTTTTCCAGCGCGGCGCTTTGTCCCTGAATTTTCTTCAATCGGGTCAATAACATCTTCTTGTGACGAACGGTATGTGACATTACGCGATCCACTATTTGATTAATCGATCGTTTTGACTAACGACCACGATACACAATGAGAACAGCATAACATGCTCTACTCCCCCGGAGTATTTTTCTACTGGGGGGTAGTATTTATGTACTGGGGGGGAGTAGCATATCAACACTTTAGGTTAGAGATCACGTTATGACCGATTTCGCTTCACTCCTGCAGCAGGGCAATGCCTGGCTATTTATTCCCAGCGCTATTTTGCTGGGCGCCCTGCACGGCCTTGAGCCCGGGCATTCAAAAACCATGATGGCGGCGTTTATCGTAGCAGTCCGCGGAACCCTGAAGCAGGCGGTGCTGCTGGGGCTGGCGGCGACGGTGTCGCATACGGCGGTGGTCTGGCTGGTGGCCATGGCAGGCCTGTGGTTTGGCCGCGGCTGGAATGCGCAAACGTCGGAACCCTGGTTTCAACTGTTCTCAGGGATCCTTATCGTACTGATTGCCTGCTGGATGCTGTGGCGTACCTGGCACGAATCTCGTTCACATCACCATGAGCATGAGCATAATCATGAGCATCACCACCACCCGCATGAACATCATCCCCACGTTCATCAACCTCCGCTGGTTGTCGCCGATGACTGGCAGGACGCCCATCAGCGCGCGCATGCGCAAGAGATCAATCGCCGCTTTAACGGGCAACGGGTCACGACCGGGCAGATCGTCTTGTTTGGACTGACGGGGGGGCTCATTCCCTGTCCGGCGTCAATAACCGTGCTGCTTATTTGCCTGCAGTTGAAAAAGTTCTCGCTGGGCGCAACCCTGGTGCTGGGGTTTAGCGTTGGGCTGGCGCTCACTCTGGTGGCTTCCGGCGCAATTGCCGCGCTGAGCCTGAAGCACGTAGCCAACCGCTGGCCTGGGCTGAACGATCTCTCGCGCAAAGCGCCGTGGATTTCCGGCACCCTGATTATGGTGGTGGGCTTGTATATGCTGCTGCATGGCTGGAGTCATCTGTAACGCGTCTATCGCCATCCCCACAAACGATGGGGATGGCAAAGATGAATTACTCATCCAGGAGCGGAGCAAAGCCGCCGTATATCATTCGTTTTCCATCAAAGGGCATATTATCGCCAAACTCTTTCATTCGCGGGTCGGCCATCATTTTGGCATTGGCGGCATCGCGAGCCTCTTTAGAGGGATACTCAATCCAGCTGAATACCACCTCTTCACCCTCCTCAGCTTTCACCGCCATGCGAAAATCGGTCAGCTTGCCATCCGGGACATCATCCGCCCAGCACTCGACCACGCGTAATGCGCCAAACTCTTTAAATAATGGCGCGGCCTTTGCTGCCATCTCGCGGTATGCCTCCTTATTTTCCGCCGGTACGGCAACGACAAAACCATCAACATACTTCATGAGTCTGCTCTCCGAAGTGAACAGTACGACCGGAGAATCCGGCCGTATCTGAATTGATAAGTTTAGTCGCCAGGCCTGATGGCAGCGTAAAATCAGGAAATAGCCTCACCGGGTTTCGCCAGAGCCTTACGCGCGGCCGGCTGATGGAACCACGGCAGGCACAGCTGGATCAGCGGGCCGATAGTTAACGCGTAGAGTACGGTTCCCACGCCAAACTTGCCGCCCATCATCCAGCCAATCAACAGAACCGAAACTTCAATCGCGGTGCGAATACCGCGCAGCGACCATCCCGTACGGGCATGCAGGCCGGTCATCAACCCATCGCGCGGCCCGGGACCGAAACCCGCGCCAATATACATCCCCGTCGCCAGCGCATTCAGTACGATAGCCCCACCCAACAGCAGGCTACGCGCCACCAGCGAATCTAACGGCGGCAGCACGGCCAGAGTCGCGTTTGCCGCCAGCCCCAGCACAATAACGTTGCTTACCGTCCCCAGCCCCGGCATTTGCCGTAGCGGGATCCACAGCAGCAGTACTGCCGCTCCCGTCAGGATCATGACCGTACCGAAATCCAGATTAAACTGTTTGCCGATCCCTAAATGAAAAACATCCCACGGGTCTGCCCCCAGATTGGCGTGAACAAATAACGCGGTCGACACGCCGTACAGGACCAGACCAATGTAAAGTTGCAGCAAGCGACGTACCATTTTTCACCTCAGGACAATTGCGATTTCCCTCATCATCAGCAAAAATGGATTGATAATTAATGGCCAGTTTTTAAAAAGTGGATTGCTATGTCATCTCGTCGCTTTGGTTCACAATCGCTGGTACGGCTGCTCGGCAACTGGCAGGAGTCCACCTCTCGTACGCCTATCTGGCGTCAGCTGGCGGAAGCGCTGCGCCTGCTTATCCTCGATGGCCGCCTGGCGCTGGAAACCCGCCTGCCGGGCGAGCGTGAACTGGCGGCAGCCCTGAATATCAGCCGCACCACGGTTGCCAGCGCGCTCGGGCAGCTGCGGGAGGAGGGCTATCTCTATAGCCGCCAGGGAAGCGGTTCGCGGATCGCCCTGCCGGAGCGTCCGGTGGAAGCGTCAGCCCAAAAACCGGACCCGCTCTCGGTGAATTTGGCCGTTGCCGCCCTGAGCGCCGGACCCGAGATCCATCAGGCCTACAGCCAGGCTCTGAAGATCATGCCTGAGCATTTATCCAATACCGGTTACGATCAACAAGGGCTAGCGCTGCTGCGCGAAGCTATCGCCCGCCGCTATAGCGAACGCGGGCTGCCAACCCGCAGCGATGAGGTGATGATCGTCAACGGGGCGCTTAGCGGCTTTGCGCTGGTTCTGCGTTTATTCACCGGGCCCGGCGATCGGGTGGTGGTGGATGCGCCAACTTACCCCATGGCGCTTAGCGCGATTCAGGGCGCATCATGCCGTCCGGTTAGCGTTGCGTTACCGCAGCAGGGATGGGATTGCGACGGTTTGGCGGCAACGATCGCCCAAACGGCGCCGCGCCTGGCGTGGCTGATGCCGGATTTTCATAATCCTACCGGCCGCTGTATGGATAGCGCCACGCGCCAGCGGGTAGCAGATATCGCCGCGCAAACCCGCACCACGCTGGTGGTAGACGAAACGATGGTGGATTTATGGTACGACGCCCCGCCGCCGCCGCCTTTAGCGGCGTTTAATCCCGATGCCCCGGTAATAACCATCGGATCGGCAGGAAAAAGCTTTTGGGGAGGCCTGCGCATAGGCTGGATCCGCGCCTCTTCACGAACCATTGCCTCGCTAGTTCAGGCGCGCGACTCTCTCGATCTCGGTTCCCCGCTGCTGGAACAGCTGGCCTGCTGCTGGTTGCTTGAGAATGAGAAAAGGCTGCTGCCGTCACGCCGCGCCATGCTGGCGACCCGCCGGGATATGTGCGGGGCGCTGATGGCGGAATATTTTCCCCACTGGCGCTTCACTCCGCCGGAAGGGGGGCTCTCTTTTTGGGTTGAATTACCCGGCATGCTGGCGACGCTCTTTTCCGTTCGCGCTGAAAGCCGCGGAATTCACATCGGGACGGGCACACGTTTTGGTCTGGCCGGCGCGTTTGATCGCTATTTGCGTTTGCCCTTTACCCTTTCGGATGAGGAACTACGCAGCGCGTTTACTACATTGCAGCCGCTATGGCATAGTCTTACGGAGCAGAAGGAGAGCTTTCGTCTGAGGAAAATCATCTAATAAAATATCGACGGGCTGGAGCCAGCCCGTCAAAAACCATCATCCGTGATGCATATGAGATGTTTTTATAAAATTGCCGTTCAATTTTGTCTTTCTGACGTGTCAGCCCGATGACAAAATTAAAATAGTTTCATTAATGCTGACGCGGGATCGGAAACCCTTTCAGAGAAATAATAAAGCCGTCTTCATCTTTTTTAATTTTTGCACCGGTGTCACACCAATCGGAGGCAATGCGAAAAAACTCATCGCTACCGATATTCCAGTTCAGGCGTACGTGCTTGACGTAGCCGGAACGCAGCATGTCGCAGGCTTCGCTATAGTTGCTGGCTGTAGAGAGTTGTTGTTTCATTTTCTCTTCTTCAGAATTTTACGTAATGCTTTGATTTCTTTAGGGGTTAATGGAGACGCTTCCTCTTCGGTATGCTGGCTATCGATATCTTCTTCCGAAACCCCCGCCTCGTCTGCTGATTCCACTACCTGAAAGGCCAGGAGTAGCAGTTTCTCCGTAGCTGTTCCTAAATTTTCGTTATTTTCTTCCGCATACTGACGCAGCTTTTCTTTTAACTCGCCATCAATTTTTACGTTCAGAACTACCGTGGTCATAGTCACGCTTCCCGTGAAATAAAATCATCATATAATTAATACACGAAGTTAACATGCTGATCCAGAGATATATTTTTAGCTTATATCTAACAACATTTTCCCATGAATAATCTGCACGTTATATATGACATAAAGATGACATTAATATTTCAGTTAAATTTCAATTTTATGACGTAGAGAATTTTTGGCATAAAAAAGATATGTTTTAGAAACGAGAAAAAATACACACTTTATTTGTGGATATTAAAAATGAGGGGATGAGCGAAGCCGCTTATTAGATGCACAGAGCGCTGGGGCACGCTGAAATGGGTGGGGGCCCTGCCAGCTACATCCCGGCACACACGTCGTCTGCTCTGGCTGCTTCCTTCCGGACCTGACCTGGTAAACAGAGTAGCGTTGCGGGAGAACCAACAGAGCCCCCATTGAGAGCGCTAGTTACCTAACGCGCTGGCGCATTATCCCTGCTGAACCCCTGAATTGCAAGCCGCCGCCGATTGGGTGCTGGTTTATTGCGCAAAGTCGCGTAATCAGAGCGATATCGCGGCTTTGTAGCGTAAAATTTCCGTCCCTGGCAGGAGATTGCGAGCGCACTCTCAGCACAAACGCCCCTCAACATCCATAATGTTCACTATGAATTGTATGTTTTTTATCATGGTATCTGAATGAGTGAATCACCGCGTTTAATCACTACCCTGGCGATGCCGCCAATCGATGAAGTCACCGTTCCCTTCCGCGGTTTAAACTTTCTGCGCCCGGAGCTGCTTCTTGATTTTGTGACCATTAGCCAAAATCCGCTACTCGCCGTCACCCCGGTCGCGCTGCTCTACTCTAGCGTCGGCGTCCTTCAGCACATTGAATTACGTAAACTCCCTATCGAAGTCAGCGGTCGGGTGGTCTATCCAATATCAACGCTTAAGCTTCCGGCCATGCGCGCAAAACTGGTGATTAACGCTCAGTCAAAACGCCTGAAGTTTCTTGAAACCCTGCTGACCAATATACCGAATGAGAATGTCCATGGCATGCAGGTGCTTGGCCTGGCGCTGGAATTTACCGTTGTTAAAACGGCTTAAGCCGCTATCTGTACAGCCCGTCGTACAACGATTATCCTGAGCCTTTCCCGGCAGCAGGACGTACCATGGATTCTCACGATACTTTTCCGCAGCGAGTCTGGCAGATAGTCGCCTCGATCCCAGAGGGGTACGTTGCTACCTACGGCGACGTTGCTCAGTTGGCCGGTTCACCGCGTGCGGCGCGTCAGGTCGGCGGGGTTTTAAAGCGTCTGCCTGAAGGGTCCCTGCTTCCCTGGCATCGGGTCGTCAACCGCCACGGCGATATCTCGCTTACCGGGCCAGATCTACAGCGCCAACGCCAGGCGCTCCTGGCGGAGGGAGTTCAGGTCTCAGGCAGCGGTCATATTGACCTGCAGCATTACCGCTGGATTTATTAAAGGCAAAAAAATGCCCCTGAAAGGGGCATTGTCGGGGTTATTGCGCGGCGGGAACGTTCGTATTTGCCACCGGCACCGCCGTTTGCTGGACCGGTACCAGCAGCAGATCGGCGCGATTGCCGCCCTGATTAATCACCGTCTGCACGGTATCGGTAATAAACATCAGCTGACCGTTAACGGTAATCGCCGAACTTAACAGGATGCGTGCATTAGGCTTAATGTCCGCCTGGTTGTAGGGCAGAACAAAGTTAAACGGCGCCTGCTTCCCTTCGGTCCTTACCGCTTTTTGCGACAGCACGTGCGCTGGCGCATCGGCCAGGGACGCATCCGACAGAGTTACGGTTAATACCGCATCCGGCGGTAACGCCACGCGCTGTCGAATATTGATGGTCCCGGAAACGTTAGGCTGCTGCTGCGAGGAGCTTAGTGAGGCAATGCCGTAAGGATCGGGCGCAGCCTGGTTCGCTGCATTACTGCTGTGGTTGTTCGCACAGGCAGACAACGTAGCCGCGACGGCTAAGGCACTTAACATATAGGCAAATTTCATTCTTTTCTCCTTTTCATCCCTTCTTTAACAGGAGTACATCCAGCCACAATCGGGGACAGGACATTAGTATCGTAAATAAGTGTGGCACAGATCTCAGTTCTCTTCCTGGAAAAGAGCCCATATTCAGATTATTGCACCCATCGGACCACTTGCGATTCCAGGTTATACTTTGCCTCAATAACGCGCTGCGCAAAGCAGTCATCATTGATTGAGGGTTACTATGAGTCAGGCATTAACCAATCTGCTGGCATTGTTAAATCTGGAAAAAATTGAAGAGGGATTGTTCCGCGGTCAGAGCGAGGATCTGGGCTTGCGTCAGGTTTTTGGTGGTCAAGTGGTTGGCCAGGCGCTATACGCAGCAAAAGAGACGGTCCCCGCAGAACGCCTGATTCACTCGTTTCACAGCTACTTCCTGCGTCCCGGCGACAGCCAGAAACCCATCATCTATGACGTTGAAGTCCTGCGCGACGGCAATAGCTTCAGCGCCCGCAGGGTGGCGGCGGTTCAAAACGGGAAGCCGATTTTCTATATGACCGCCTCTTTCCAGGCGCCAGAACCCGGCTATGAACATCAAAAAACCATGCCCGCGGCGCCCGCCCCGGACGCCCTCCCCTCCGAAACGGATATCGCCCGCAAGCTGGCCCATCTGCTGCCGCCGCAGGTTAAAGAAAAATTTCTCTGCGATAAACCGCTGGAGATTCGCCCGGTCGAATTTCATAACCCCCTGAAAGGCCACGTTGCAGAACCGACGCGTCAGGTGTGGATCCGCGCCAACGGCGCCGTTCCGGAAGATCTCCGCATCCATCAGTATCTGTTAGGCTACGCTTCGGATTTTAACTTCCTGCCCGTCGCCCTGCAGCCGCACGGCGTCGGTTTTCTGGAGCCCGGAATGCAGGTCGCCACCATCGATCACTCAATGTGGTTCCACCGTCCGTTCAACATCAACGACTGGCTGCTGTACAGCGTTGAGAGCACCTCCGCCTCCAGCGCGCGCGGTTTTGTGCGCGGCGAGTTCTATACTCAGGACGGCACGCTGGTAGCTTCCACGGTGCAGGAAGGCGTCATGCGCAACCGGAACCTCTTCCCGGGCAAATAGACGCTTCCGTTCGTTCAAAGATCGTCAGACCGTTGGGCTGCCACGCTTTGAGTCGCCCTGTGGTGCTGACGGTCGGTGAGCTCCCGGGTGTAGTTTATAAAATCGCGCAGGATGTTATTTTTAGTATGCCGCCGCCAGCACAGAGTGAGCGTGGTAGTGGCAAATGTTTCCTCCAGCAGGCAGTAGCTTACATCGGACATCAGCATCGAACTCTGCGTTTCTGGCACCAGAGCAACACCCATTCCCATTGAAACCAGGCCAATAGCCACCGATACATCACGGGTATACTGAATTTTCTGCGGGGTAAACCCGGCCTGCTGGCAGGCGTTAATTGCCGACCAGCCGAGGCCCACGCCGTAAGGGTCCTTTTGCATAAAAAATTGTTCTTTCGCCAGTAACGCCAGGGAGATTTTCCGCCGGTTACCCAGTTCATGGTTACGCGGCAGGACGGCAATAAGCGAACGCGTGGCAATATTCATATATTCCAGCTGTTCATATTGCGGTATTGGCGAACGAACAAAAGCCAGATCGATCCGTTTATCCAGTAACAATGTTAATAAATTATGAGCGTTATGTTCTTCTATTATCAAATCGGTCTCTGATTTCTTATGCCGATAGTTTTTTATTAACAATGTCAATGCCGGATCGAGAATAGATGACCCAACATAGCCGACTTTTAACTGTCCTTTATACCCCAGACGCAGGCTGTTTACATTTTCGAGGAACTTATCGCAGTGACCAAGAATAACTCGCGCCTCGTCAATCAAAAATAGCCCCTCTGTGGTCAATGAAACATTGCGCCGATCGCGAACAAACAGCATCAGGCCCAACGTATTCTCAAGGTTTTTAATCTGCTGCGTGAGCGCAGGCTGGGTAACGTTAAGCCTCTGCGCCGCCCGTCCGAAATGCAGCTCTTGCGCCAGTACCACAAAAGCATGTAATTGCCGATAATCCATAACGACCTCCAGGAAGACGCTAATAATAAATCCTTATTAAAATCCGGGGCAATGTTATTGGACTCTTATTTGTATTTATCGAAAATTAACCCCATCGCGATGATTAAAAATCAGGGTCGGCGCTATATGCCCATCGGGTCATCGTTTAATGAAATAAAAAGGAGAGTTCAATGCCCATGGAACAACCAAAAGTGACGGATCTGCGCTCCGCATTGGCTGTATTAAGCCATTACGATGATGAATTGATCTATACCGATGAACCTGTTGATCCTATTGCCGAATTATCTGGCGTATACCGCTACGTCGGGGCGCACGGCACCGTCCAGCGCCCTACTCGCGTGGGCCCAGCCATGATTTTTAACAAAATCAAAGGGTACGACGACGTAAAGGTGCTCATCGGTCTACTTTGCTCACGCAAGCGCGTCGCCCACCTGTTTGGCACCACGCCTGAAAACCTGGCGTTTATGCTAAAAGACTCCGTTGCCAACCCTATTGCGCCGATAGTCATCCCACGCGACAAGGCCGCGTGTCAGGAAGTCGTTCACCTGGCGACCGATCCTGATTTCGATATCCTGAAAATATTGCCTGCGCCCACCAATACTCCGGAAGATGCCGGCCCCTACTTTACTCTCGGTATGTGCTACGCCGCCGACCCGCAAACCGGTGAACGTGACGTCACCATTCATCGTTTATGCGTCCAGAGTAAAGATGAAATATCAATGTATTTTGTTCCAGGCCGCCACCTTGATACTTTCCGCCAGAAAGCCGAAGCCGCCGGAAAAGCGCTGCCTATCTCTATCAGTATTGGCGTCGATCCGGCAATTGAGATCGGCGCCTGCTTCGAGCCCCCGACAACGCCTTTAGGTTTTGACGAACTGTCAATTGCCGGTAGTTTGCGCAACCAGCCTGTAGAGCTTACCGAGTGCGTGAGCGTTAATGCGCTTGCTATCGCTAACGCTGAAGTCGTTATCGAAGGCGAACTCTTACCGAACGTGAGAGTGCGTGAAGATCAGAACACCGATACCGGTAAGGCTATGCCGGAGTTTCCAGGCTACACCGGCAGCGCTCAGGCTCAGGTTCCGGTAATCAAAGTTAAAGCTATTACTCACCGCCGCCATCCAATCCTGCAAACCTGTATTGGAGCAAGCGATGAGCACACCAATCTGGCCGGGATCCCAACAGAAGCCAGTATCTTGCAAATGGTTGAAAAGGCATTGCCTGGTTTCGTTCAGAACGTGCATTGCCCATCGCCGGGCACAGGCAAATATCTGGCCGTGCTACAGGTTAAAAAACGCACGCCAGCGGATGAGGGCAGGCAGCGCCAGGCCGCGCTTCTCGCGTTTTCGGCTTTCTCAGAATTGAAACATGTCATGTTGATTGATGAGGATGTTGATGTTTTTGATATTAACGATGTGATGTGGGCGATGACAACGCGCTACCAGGGGGATGTCAGTACTATCTTTATACCGGGTGTACGCTGCCATCCGCTCGATCCGTCATCCGATCCCGCATTCAGCCCATCAATACTCGGCCACGGGATTGCCTGTAAAACGATTTTTGACTGCACCGTTCCATGGAACCTGAAAGCGAATTTTCAGCGCAGCAAATTCCTTGAGGTGGATGTTAATCGTTTCATTCCGGGCTTCAAAAAATAGCCGTTCACTATCGGCAGGCTCATTATCCGCAGAGCCCGCCGAATAGCGGGTCCGTTCGTGGACTCATAACAAAAATAGATACTTTGAAAATATCAATAAGGTAAAACAATGATTGGGCCAATCATTAACTCCACTTCAACGCTTATCGGCGGGATCGTCGGCGGCTTAATTGGCGATCGCTTAAGTGAAAAATTCCGTACTGCGCTACCTCTGACTTTTGGTGCGGCCTCCATGGGAATGGGAATAACGGTCATCATTAAATTACACGCGCTGCCCGTAGTCGTCGCGTCATTACTCTTCGGCGCTATTATCGGTGAAATATTTTCTATCGAGAAAAATATTGGCCGCGGCGCATCTAAATTACGTTTTATTATCGATAAAATTGCCCCGCAAAAAAGCGGCAGCACATTATCACAAGAGGAGTATCTCGATAAATTCGTGGGGATTCTGGTGCTGTTCGTGGCCTCGGGAACGGGCATATTTGGCGCCATGCAGGAAGGGATAACCGGAGACATATCCATCCTGTTAACCAAATCATTCCTCGATATCCTGACCGCCGGTATTTTTGCCACCCTGCTTGGCCTTTCGGTCGCGACTATCGCGATCCCGCAATTTATCGTCCAGATGATTCTGCTATTCATCGGGCAATCAATCATGCCAATGCTAACGCCAGAAATGGTTGCTGATTTCTCCGGGCTTGGCGGTTTTATTATGTTTGTGACGGGATTGCGGATCTGCGGTATTAAATCCTTCCCGGTAGCGAATCTACTTCCGGGACTGATCATCGTCATGCCTCTCTCATGGCTGTGGGTCTCAACGCTATTGCCGTGGATCCAGTCGATTAGCTAACCATAGAAAAGCGGAGCCAGGCTCCGCTTTTTGTCGATTAAAGATAACGATTAATCAGGCGTTGTAGGCGTTTTCGCCGTGGCTGTTTACGTCCAGCCCTTCACGCTCTTGATCTTCCGGTACGCGCAGGCCAACGGTCATATCGGCAACTTTGTAACCAATGAAGGCGACGACGCCGGACCAGACGATGGTGATACCGATGCTTTCCAGCTGTACCAGAACCTGATGGCCCATGGTGACGCCTTCCGCGTAACCGACGCCGCCCAGAGACGTCGCGGCGAAGATACCGGTCAGGATGCAGCCTACGATACCGCAGACGCCGTGGACGCCAAACACATCGCATGGGTCATCAACGCGCAGCCAGCGTTTCAGTACGGTGACGCCCCACAGTCCCGCCAGGCCCGCAGCGATACCGACAATCAGAGAGCCGCCGACGCCGATGTAGCCGCACGCCGGAGTGATGCCGACCAGCCCGGCAATCGCACCTGAACAGGCGCCCAGCAGAGATGGTTTACCGCGGGTTGCCCACTCGCCGAAGGTCCACGCCAGAATAGCTGCCGCCGTTGCCACCACGGTATTAACGAACGCCAGACCGGCAATTTCGTTCGCCGCGCTGGCTGAACCGGCGTTAAAGCCGAACCAGCCAACGTAGAGGATCGCGGTGCCGGTGAATACCATCGGCAGGTTATGCGGTTTGAACGCTTCTTTACCAAAGCCAACGCGTTTGCCCATCATATAGGCACCCACCAGCCCCGCTACCGCGGCGTTGATGTGAACCACCGTACCGCCGGCGAAATCAAGCGCGCCGTGCGTGGCCAACAGACCGCCGCCCCATACCATGTGCGCAATCGGCACATAAGAGAGCGTCATCCATACCACGACGAAAATCAGTACCGCCGAGAAGCGAATGCGTTCCGCCAGCGCACCGACGATCAGACCAACGGTAATACAGGCGAAGGAGCCCTGGAAGGCAACGTGGATGTACTGATAGAAGCTTCCCATCAGCGCTTTCAGTTCAATGTTTTTCAGCAGTACCCAGTCGAAGTTGCCGAAGAAGCTGCCGCCAGCGCCGAAGGCCAGCGTGTAGCCATAAACCACCCACAGCACGCAGACCAACGCAAAAGTCACGATCACCTGAGTCAGCATGGAGAGAACGTTTTTACCGCGGATCAGCCCGCCGTAGAACAGCGCGATGCCAGGAATCGACATAAACAGCACCAGCGCGGTGCAAATCATCATAAAAGCGTTGTCGGCTTTATCCGCTACCGCCGGTGCGGCCATCGCCAGTCCCGGAAGAAGAGCCAACGCTCCCAGACCTGTTTTCATTGTTGCTATCTTCATTGTTTCGTTCCCCATCACTGTGTGGTCTGAAAGTTACAGTGCCGCTTCGTCAGATTCGCCGGTACGGATGCGAATCACGCGCTGCAGCTCGGCGACAAAGATTTTGCCGTCGCCAATCTTTCCGGTGTACGCCGCTTTACTGATGACATCGACGACTTCGTCCAGCTGATCGTCGGCAATCGCGACATCAATCTTCACTTTCGGTAGAAAATTGACGCTGTATTCGGCGCCGCGATAGAGCTCCGCGTGGCCTTTCTGACGGCCGAACCCTTTAACTTCAGTGACCGTCAGGCCCTGAATACCCATTGAAGATAATGCTTCACGCACATCTTCCAGTTTGAATGGTTTGATTACCACGGTAACCAGCTTCATAAGTCCCCTCCAGTCAGAATTCGGTAATGGCCGCAGCTAACACGTATCTACTAAAGCAAGGGCTATGCCAGAAATGAAAAAGGACCGCCAGGCGGCCCTTTTTGAGGGAGAAGGTGAAGAATTCGCCGGAAACGAAGCGGCAAACTGGCTCTTTCGGCTAAAACCGCACCATTTCAGTGCGCGATATGTGACTTTTTTGCACCACCTCAGGCCGCGGGATCGCGACTGCCTGATTATGGTGCATCAGGCGATCAGCGACTCTTCCTGCGTGCTGGCCGCCAGCTCTTCGCCAACCAGCTGCAGCTGATACATCTGCCAGTAGCGGCCTTTGGCCGCCAGCAGCTGCTGATGGTTTCCGCGCTCTACGGCCTGACCGCGGTGCAGCACCAGGATCGTATCGGCCTCGACGATGGTCGATAGGCGATGCGCAATCACCACCAGCGTCGTGTGCTCGCGCACCCGGGCCAGAGCCTGCTGAATCGCCTGCTCGGTACCGGAATCAATATTGGCCGTCGCCTCATCAAGAATCAGCACCTGCGGCGTATCGACCAGTACCCGCGCCAGCGCCAGCAGCTGTTTCTGGCCAACGGAGAGGTTATTCCCCTGCTCGCCCAGCTGCGTATAAATCCCGTTTTCCATTTCACGGGCCAGATCTGCCAGCTGGACCGCTTCCAGCGCCTCCCAGACCTGCTCTTCGCTGATGTCGCGACCGAGAGTAACGTTGGCATAGAAGGTATCAGCCAGCACCACCGGATCCTGCTGCACCATCGCAATCCCCTGACGCAGCGCGCTGTGGCTTAAGGAAGAAAGCGGACGACCATCGATGCGAATCTCTCCCTGAGTTAACGGGTAGTAGCCCATCATCAGGCTGGCCAGGGTGCTTTTACCGCTCCCGGTATGGCCAACCAGCGCCACAAAGCTGCGGGACGGGATATCGAGATTAATATCCTGCAACACCAGGCTATCGTCGCGGTAGGCAAAAGAGAGATGATCGATGCTAATTGCTCCGCTGCGCAGCGGCTCGCTATCTTCACCCCACGCCTGACGCGGTTTATCCATCAGCTCGAAGACGCGCTCGCCCGCGACGACCGCCTGCTGCAGCATTGACTGCTGGGTGGTCAGCTCGATCAGCGGCTCGTTCAGTCGCCCAAGGTAGCTAATAAAGGCGTAGAGCACCCCGACTTCGATCGTTCCGCTGCTGCTGAAACCAAACAGCATCAGCAGGCCGCAGAGAATTAATGAAGAGAACAGGCTCAGCAGCGGACGCAGCAGGAAGCCATCAAGACGCAGAGTTTGCATACGCGCCAGATAGTGGGCGTAGCTGGCCTCGCGCATCCGCTCGCCGAACCGCGCCTGCTGGCGGAACTGCTGGATAACGCCCATGCCGTTAATCACTTCATTAAAACCATCGTTGATATCCGCCAGCCAGGCGCGGACCCGCCTGACGATGGGCGTGCTGTAGCGCTGATAAATCATCATCACGATCAGCACCGCCGGGAAAATAGCGATAGCCACCAGCGCCATCCGCCAGTCAAGGCTGAACATCGCCACCAGCATCGCGCCAATCAAAGCGGCGCTACGCAGTACGGTGGCCACCACGGTCACGTACAGGTCACGAATGACTTCGGTATCGTTGGTCACCCGAGAGATGAGCTGCCCGACCGGCTGCGTATCAAACTCGCTGAGCGGCTGGCGCAGCGCGGCATCCATTACATCGCTGCGCAGCTGCTGCACCACGCCGACCGCCGCGCGATTAAACAGCAGCGCCTGGCAGTAATGCAGGCCAGCGGCAAGGAGTTGCAGGCCGATATAGGCCACGGCGAGGCCGCAGACCAGTTTCAACGGCAGCGAGTTCTTCGCCACCATATTGTCGATGAAATAGCTGATCAGCAGCGGGCCGCTGACTTCAGCCACCGCCGCAACCCACATGATGGCAACGGCAATCATCAGCGGTTTACGCCACGGGGAGCCGTAGGCCAGCAGGCGCTTTAACGTCGGCCAGAGTTCAGTGAAACTACGCACCGGCGACCTCCTCATCTTCCTGCGGGGCATCATCCAGCGCCGCTTCCAGCTGCTGATAACGGTACATGTCCCGATACCATCCCGGCTGCGCCGCCAGAGCCTCATGGCGACCGCGCTGGGCAATGTGCCCGTGCTGCATCACCAGAATTTCGCTGGCCTCGGTCAACGCCGACAGGCGATGGGCGCTAATGATCACCGTCCGCCCTTCTCCCCACTGCCGCAGGTTATGCAAAATCTGGTGCTCCGTTCTGCCATCTACCGCCGACAGGGCATCATCAAGGATCAGAATCTCCGCCTCCAGCAGCAGCGCGCGGGCGATGGAAATTCGCTGCTTTTGCCCGCCGGAAAGCATCACGCCGCGCTCGCCGACTTCGGTGTTATATCCCTGCGGCAGGCGCAGGATATCCTCATGAACGCTGGCAAGCCGCGCAACGTGTTCGATTTGCTCCTGCGTAGCATCCGGTTTACCAAGGGCGATGTTGCTGGCGACGGTATCGGAGAACAGGAACGGTGTCTGATTAACCACCGCCAGACGGGCGCGCCAGCTATCGAGCTGTAGCCGGGTCAGGGGAACGTCATGGAAGCGGATATCGCCTTCAGTCACGTCAAAGTGGCGCTGAATCAGCGCCAGAATGGTGCTCTTGCCGGAGCCGGTCGGCCCGCAAATCCCCAGCATCTGCCCGGGCTGTAGCGTAAAATTGACCTTTTCCAGCGAAGCCTTATTCGCCTGCGGATAGATAAACTCGCGCACGGCGACGCTGAGCGTACCGCGGCCTTCCGGCGTCGGCTCGCTGCCGTCGTTCACCACCGGCGCCTCTTCCAGCATGGTGCGAATGCGCGCATAGGCCGCGCTACCGCGCTCAACGATGTTAAACATCCACGCCAGCGCCAGCATCGGCCAAATCATCAGGCCGAGGTACATCACAAAGCTGGTGAGCTGCCCCAGGGTCAGACTGCCCTGGATCACCATCCAGCTGCCGCCGCCGATGGCCAGCAGGTTAGCAGTACCGATGGCGATATAAATCGTCGGGTCGAAGCGCGCGTCGATGCGCGCCACGCGCATATTTTTTGCGCCGGTATCCGCGGCATCGGCGGCAAAAAGCGCCGACTGTCGATCTTCGAGACCAAAGGCTTTGATCATGCGGATGCTGGTGAGGCTCTCCTGGGTGCGGTCGTTGAGGCTGGAGAACGCCGCCTGAGCGACGCGAAAACGCTCATGTAATGCATCGCCGTTACGCTTGATCGCCAGCGCCATCAGCGGCATCGGCAGCAGCGCCAGCAGGGTTAACTGCCAGCTGATTTGCGTCGACATAACAATCAGCACCGCGCAGCCCATCACCAGGGAGTCCACCAGCGTTAACACCCCTTCGCCAGCGGCGAACACCACCCGATCCACGTCGTTGGTCGCCCGCGCGATCAGATCGCCGGTACGGTGGCGCAGGTAAAAGGCCGGATGCTGGCGGCTGAGCTGGCGATAGAAATCCTCACGCAGTTCGACGGCTAGCTGATAAGAGGCGCCGAAAAGCAGCACGCGCCAGACATAGCGCAGCAGATAGACCATCACCGCAATAACGACCAGCAGGCCAATCCACATCCACACCTTTTCCGCGGTGTAATGTTGTTTTGTGACGCCATCAACCACGATGCCCACCACCTTTGGCGGCACCAGTTGCAGGATGGCAATGACAATCAGCAGAGCAATAGCGCCGAGGTAACGGCGCCACTCCCGGCGGAAATACCAGCTAAGTTGAGCAAATAATCGCAAGCAGTTAAATCCTGAGTGTGTAATTCGTAGCGGCTGATGCCGTTAATCAATCGGCAAGGCTGTCGTGTATTTTATCTGTTCCATGGCAAAACTCGAAGTGACATCCGAGAGCCCCGGTACGCTGTTTACCAGGCGTTTATAAAAATCATCGTAGTTTTTCATATCCGCAACCTGGACCCGCAGCAGGTAGTCATACTCCCCCGCCATACGCCAGAAACCGAGAACCTCCGCCATCTGGGTGACCTCGCTGACGAAGCGGCAATACCAGTCGCTACTGTGGTGCTGAGTCTTAATCAGCACAAACGCCGTCAGCCCAAGTCCGACCTTTTCCGCATCCAGCAGAGCGACTCGCCCGCGCAGGATACCTTCGTCTTCCAGACGCTTCAGGCGCTTCCAGCAGGGCGTGGTGGTCAGATTAACGGCATCAGCCAGCGCCTGCAAAGAGAGGGTACAGTCGGTTTGCAGTAAAGAAAGCAGCTTACGGTCAATTTTATCTAACATTACTCACCTCAGGAGAAAAATTTACTCCATTCATTGTAATTGAAAGGCTAAATGGCAACAATTTTTCCTTCGAATTCCGCTAAGCTGGGCACAAAATGACAAACAGGAAACAGAGATGAACAGCGCCTGGATAAAACACGCGATTAGTGAAATTAATGCCGATTATCAGCGTTCCGCCGATACGCACCTGATTCGTCTGGCGCTGCCGGAGTTCCCTGGGATCCAGCTCTATCTGAAAGATGAAAGCACCCATCCAACCGGTAGCCTGAAGCATCGCCTGGCCCGCTCGCTGTTCCTCTATGGTCTGTGCAACGGCTGGATTAAAGAAGGGACGACGATTATTGAATCTTCTTCGGGTTCAACCGCCGTCTCTGAAGCCTACTTCGCCCGTCTGTTAGGTCTGCCGTTTATCGCCGTGATGCCTTCCTGTACGGCAAAACGTAAAATTGAACAAATTGAGTTCTACGGCGGCCGCTGTCATTTTGTCGATAGCGCCTGCGAAATCTATGCCGCCTCCGAAACCCTGGCGCGCGAGCTGAACGGGCATTATATGGATCAGTTTACCTTTGCCGAACGGGCGACCGACTGGCGGGGAAACAATAATATCGCCGACAGTATCTTCCGCCAGATGAGCCATGAGCCGCACCCGCAGCCGTCGCATATCGTGATGAGCGCGGGCACCGGCGGTACCTCAGCAACCATCGGCCGCTATATTCGCAGTCAGGGTTACGATACGCAGCTGCTGGTGGTTGACCCACAAAACTCAGTATTTTTGGACTACTGGCAAAGCCGCGACGCCAGCCTGCGCAGCCCGGTCGGTAGCAAAATTGAGGGCATTGGCCGCCCGCGCGTCGAACCTTCATTTATTCCCGATGTGGTCGATGAGATGCTGCGGGTACCGGATGCCGCCAGCGTCGCCACCGCCCTATGGCTGGAAACGCTGCTCGGGCGTAAGGTCGGCGCATCAACCGGCACCAATATGTGGGGCGTACTGCAGCTGGCCGTGCGGATGCGCGAAGAGGGGCGCTCCGGCTCTATTGTCACGCTGCTGTGCGACAGCGGTGAACGTTATCTGGAGACCTACTACAACCCGCAGTGGGTTGCGGCCAATATCGGCGATATTTCCCCGTGGCAGGCGCAGATCGCCGAAATGCTGCGCGCAAAATAAAAAAAGCCAGAATATCACGGGATATCTGGCTTGCTGGCAGGGTCTCTTTATTCGGGGGAATAAGGAAGATCAGGATTATCCAGCCAATGAGTCAAAAAGTGGGAAACGGCCTGATGACGGCAGTCGCCAATAACCGGTAGATGCGGAAGTTCAATTTTCAGCTGAGGCATCGCATTGCCCATAATCACCCCACGGCCAACGCTGCCGAGCATTTCCCGGTCGTTCATGGCGTCACCGAACGCCATGCAATCCTGTAACGTCAGGCCAAGATGCTGGCTTAGTACCGCCAGCGCCGCGCCTTTGTTACAGCCGCCGGGCAAAACTTCGAGACAATCCATCGCTGAAAAACAGAGATCCGCCCGGCCGCCGAGCGCTTCATTCAGCTGGATCCGCAGCCGCCGCAGATCGTCATGATCGCCGCAGAAGCAGATTTTCGTAACCTGATGCGCCGGCATCCGCTTAGGATCGTACAACTGGTAGCGAAAACCGCTAAAAACGTGCGCTTTCAATATTTCGGGAATCTCCTGCCCGGTGTACCAGCCGCCGTCGTTGAAAAAATGCATACTGGCTGAGGTTTCCCAGGCGCTGTGCAGCACCTCTTCCGCCACATCGGGGGCCAGATCGCGGCGATACAGCTCTTCGCCTTCCAGAGAGTGAATGCGCGTCCCGTTGCCGGTAATTAAAAACGCGTCCAGAGAAAACTCGCCAATAACGTGGCGCATCTCCAGAGCATGGCGACCGGTGGCGAAAGTCAGGGTGATATCGCGATCGCGCAGACGTTTTAGCGTCGACAGCGTTTTTTCTCCCAGACGATGGTCCGGCATCAGTAGCGTACCGTCCATATCAAATGCAGCCAGTCTTGCCATCTCCTGCTCCCCAGTGGTGGTGGATTTTGCTTGTGTTGCAGTATTGCCTGAGATATACGGAAGTAATAGTGAATAGATGAATTTTATTGTTCCGGGTTTACGGATATAGCGCAGGATTAAACAGATATGAGGCTATTAAACCGTCTCCATCAGTACCAGCGGCTCTGGGAACCCTCCTCGGGCGAGCCGCAGCAGGTTACCGTCGGCGAGCTGGCGGAGCGCTGCTTTTGCAGCGAACGCCATATCCGTACCCTGCTGCGCCAGGCGCAAGAATCCGGCTGGCTACGCTGGCAGGCCAGCTCCGGTCGCGGAAAGCGCGGGCTACTCCAGTTTTACAAAGCACCGGAAACGCTGCGCAATGAAATGATGGAGCAGGCGCTAAGTAAAGGACAGCAGCAGAACGCCCTCGAACTGGCGCAGCTGGCGCCTGTAGAGCTTAAAGCGCTGCTTTCCCCCTTTCTCGGCGGCCAATGGCAGAACGATACGCCTACCCTGCGTATTCCTTACTACCGTCCGCTGGAGCCGCTGCGCCCGGGTTTTATGCCGGGACGCGCGGAGCAGCACCTGGCCGGGGAGATATTTTCCGGCCTGACCCGATTCGATGCGCACAGTACCTGTCCGATAGGCGATTTAGCCCATCACTGGGAAGTATCGCCGGACGGTCTGCGCTGGCATTTTTATATTCGTTCAACCCTGTTCTGGCATAACGGCGATCCAATTAAGACCTCACAGCTGCAGCAGCGGCTTTTGATGCTGCTGCAGCTACCCGCGCTGCGTACGCTGTTCGCCAGTATTAGCGAGATTAACGTCACCCACTCGCAATGTCTGACCATCACCCTGCACCGCGCGGATTACTGGCTACCGTTCCGCCTTGCCAGCTACTGCAGCGTGCTGGCGCATCCGGACGATCCGGCGATCGGTAGCGGACCCTTTCGGCTAAAGTTATTTACCCCGGAACTGGTGCGGCTGGAAAACCATCAGCGCTATCATCTCACTCACCCGCTGCTGCAGGCCGTGGAATACTGGATAACGCCGCAGCTGTTCGAGCAGGATCTGGGCACCAGCTGTCGTCATCCGGTACAGATAACCATTGGCGATCCTGACGAGCTGACCAGGCTACGTCAGGTCAGCAACAGTATTAGCCTCGGTTTTTGCTATCTGACGCTGCGCCAGAGCCCTCGTCTTAACAAAGCGCAGGCGCAAAGGCTGGTCTCGCTGATTCATCGCTCCACCCTGTTAGAAACCCTGCCGCTGGATGAGGATCTGATCGCGCCAAGCAATGAAATATTGCCGGGCTGGTCTATTCCGCAGGGGCCTGAAAATTATGATACCCCTCTGCCTGAACGGCTTACCCTGCTCTATCACCTTCCCGTAGAGCTACACGCCATGGCGGAGCAGCTTCGGCAACGGCTGGCAGAGCTGGGCTGCGAGCTGACGATTATTTTTCATGATGCAAAAAACTGGGATGGCTGCGGGCACTTTGCGAAGGCAGACCTGATGATGGGTGACCGCCTGATCGGCGAAGCGCCGGTCTATGCTCTGGAGCAGTGGCTACGCTGCGACGCACTGTGGCCTAATTTGTTGACCGGGGCGCAATATGCGCATCTTCAGGCGACGCTGGATGCCGTTCAGGCCCTACCGGACGAACGCAGCCGCAGCGAAGCTTTGCGCAACGTCTTTAACAGACTGATGGATGATGCCATCATGACGCCGCTGTTCAATTATAATTATCGCATCAGCGCGCCGCCGGGGGTTAACGGGCTACGCCTCAACGCTCGAGGCTGGTTTGACTTCGCCAGCGCCTGGCTACCGGCCTCAGCGCCGTGACAGAGCTGGTGGTCGCGCCCATCAGGCGCTACCATATGCGCTTCACTTCGATTGTCAGGAATTATCATGAAACGCGCCGTAGTTGTCTTCAGCGGAGGACAAGATTCGACGACCTGCCTGGTGCAGGCTCTGCAACAGTATGATGAAGTGCATTGCGTCACTTTTGATTATGGCCAACGCCACCGCGCGGAGATTGACGTTGCTCGCGAACTGGCGCTGAAGCTGGGGGCCGTCGCCCATAAGGTCCTTGATGTCACGCTGCTTAACGAACTGGCGGTCAGCAGCCTGACCCGCGATAGCATTCCGGTTCCGGATTACGAGCCAGACGCCAGCGGTATCCCCAATACTTTTGTCCCCGGCCGCAACATTCTGTTTTTAACCCTGACGGCGATTTACGCGTATCAGGTTAAGGCGGAAGCGATTATCACCGGCGTTTGCGAGACCGATTTTTCGGGCTACCCGGACTGCCGCGACGAGTTCGTGCAAGCGCTGCACCATGCCGTCAGCCTCGGAATGGCGAAAGATATTCGCTTCGAGACGCCGCTGATGTGGCTTAACAAAGCCGAGACCTGGGCCTTAGCCGATTACTGGGGCCAGTTAGCGCTGGTGCGCCATGAAACCCTGACCTGCTATAACGGCATTAAAGGCGACGGCTGCGGGCAGTGCGCCGCCTGTAATCTACGCGCCAACGGCCTGAACCACTATCTTGGCGATAAGGTTGGCGTGATGACGGTGATGAAGCAGAAAACCGGGCTCCAGTAAGCGGTTATTTCCCGGCATCGCGGGCGGCAGAAGGCGCTTAGCCCGGTCAGATACGCAGCAGCGCCTTCGGGGAAATTGTGCAACTTTCTGCGCCCTCGCCCCGGGGGCGGCGCGATGCGCCTGCCCGGGCTACCGGAGCGCAGGCTACTGGGGACGTGTAGCCCGGACAGGTGCGCAGCACCGCCTCCGGGACATCCCCCTCCGGCTGGCCGGTTAACGAGGCTCAAGCTGCTCCAGCTTCTCCCGCAGTTCGCCCTCCAGCGGCAGCGCTTTCTGCGTTTTTAGATCGATACAGACAAACGTGATAAGCGCATCGGCGACCACTTCGCCGTTAGGATTGAGGGTGACCACCTGGCTTAACGTCCCGCTTTTTCCATTGAGCTTTTCGAGCTTGCTGGTGACGGTTAACACATCGCCCAGAACCGCCGGTCGGCGATAGTTGATATTGATATTCACCACCACAAAGGCGATGTTGCGCGCGGTCATCCACTGGAAAGCCGGGCTGCTTTCCAGACCATCCCAGCGCGCCTCTTCGAGAAACTCCAGATAACGCGCATTGTTGACGTGCTGATATACATCCAGATGATAGCCGCGAACTTTGATTTGAGTCTGCATAGCGCGAATGCCTTATCATTAATTGTTGTTTTGAGGTCAGAGGTCACACCACTTGTGTGACCTCTTCATTCTGGCAAATAATAACGACTGTGCAAACTTCCGCTGAAAATTTACAGCTTCAGATGTGACAGGTTTCTCTCTACCAGCGAGTTGCCCATACCGGGGACCTGCTTAAGGTCGTCAACGGTTTTAAACGGCCCGTACTCTTCGCGATAGCTCACGATAGCCTGCGCTTTCTTCAGACCGACGCCATTCAACGCCTTAGCCAACTCCTCCGCGCTGGCGTGATTAATACTCACCCTGGTGCCTTCACTATCGGCCGCGTTTAACCCATCCGGCGCTTTTGCCTGCGGCGACTGCACGCTCTCCTTTACCGTCGCCGACGCTTTATCCGCAGAGGGCGCCGCCTGCGCTATCTGACTCCCCGCCGCGCAAACCAGTACCGCGGCAATAAGCGATTTCATTCCTCGTTTCATGCTGTTATCTCCTTGTTTGTTGACAGCAAGAGCACGATAACGACGAGGGAAAAAGAGTACAAAAGACAAAATGCAGAAATGGAAAAGGCCGCGAAAGCGGCCTTTGAGGATTACATTACGTTACTTGCTTTTGCGAAGCAGCGCGAAATTATTGTTGCTGGTCGATGATGTCGCCGACCTTAATTTTGGCCGCTTTACGCAGGTTGCTCATCAGCGCTTCGAAAGCGATCTGGGCGTTATTCTGGGTGATCCCCTGAATCATCGCTTTTTTCTGCTCTTCCGGCATCGTACCCGCTTTCACTTCCTCCAGCGCCAGCAGCACCACGTTGCCCTGCAGATCGGAGCCCACGCCGTAGCTTGGCTTACCCGACTGCGGCAGCGGTAGCGCAAAGACTGACTGGCTCAGCGCTTCCTGACCGGTGCGTGACAGCGTCTGCGGCGCGCCAAAGCTCAGGCCCGCGGCTTTCATCGCTTCATCGCCTTTACCCTCTTTCAGGGCCGTCAGCAGCTTATCGGCGTCCAGCTTCGCCTGCTGTTCCGCTTTGTTGCGCTTAACGATATCGCTCACCTGCGCTTTCACATCCGCCAGTGGCTTAACCGCCTCCGCTTTATGCTCGCTGATGCGCAGAACAAACGCGCGATCGCCGTCAACGGTGATGATATCGGAGTTGCTGCCCGGCGTGCCGTTGTCGCCAACCAGACCGCCGTTGAAGATGGCTTCAGAGACCGGCTTGAAGTTCAGCTCTTGCGGCAGGCTGTCGCGGCCAAACCAGCCGGTTTCAACCACTTTCAGACCGGCAACCTGGGCGGCGCCCGCCAGCGACTCATTATCGTTGCTCGCCGCGTCGCTCACTTTCTGCTGCAGCGCGTAGTACGCATCCAGCGCTTTTTCCTGCTTCACTTTCGCCGCGATATCATCGCGAACCTCAGCCAGCGGTTTAACCTGCGCGGCCTGAACGTCATCCAGACGCGCCACCAGGAAACCGACGGAAGATTTAATTACGCCTGATAGCTGGCCTTTTTCTTTCAGACCGGCCTCTTTCAGCTCCGGCACGGTAGCCGCATCTTCCAGCCAGCCCATATCACCACCGTTGCGGGCAGAGATGATATCGGTTGATTTTTCTTTGGCCAGCGCGGCGAAATCAGCGCCTTTTTTCAGCTCATCAAGCACCGCCTGAGCATCCGCTTCGGTTTTGGTCTGGATGATGCTGTAGCGGTTACGCTGCGGCTGAGTGAACTGATCCTGATGCTGGTCGTACCATGACTGAATTTCTTCGTCAGAGGCGTTTTCCTGCATGCTCGCAGCGTCCATCTTGATATAGCTTACGCGGAACTGCTCCGGGGCCATAAAACGCGCCTGATTCTGCTGGTAGAAGGCGTTGATTTCATCGTCGGTAGCGGTTTGCTTCGCCGCCAGCGCGTTCACGTCGATAGTCGCTTCACGGACGACGCGCTGTTGAGAAACCAGCGCCGCCAGCTGGTCGGATTCGCCCGGCAGCATAAAGTCGGTACCGGCTACGGCGTTGATCAACTGCTGAGTCGTCAGCTGATTACGAAGCGCCTGCGCGTACTGATCCGTCGTCATCCCCATCTGATTAACGATACGGCTGAAGCGCTCGTTATCAAATTTGCCATCCGCCTGGAAAGCCTGGGTCTGGAAGATCGCCTGCTTGACCTGGTCATCGCTGATATTGAGACCGAGCTCACGGGCGTACTGATCGAGCAGCGCTTCGTCAATCAGACGGTTCAGCACCTGCTGACGCATGGTCTTCATGTAATTTTCATTAGCCGCCAGCTCTGAGAACTGGTCGCCAAGCTGCTGCTGCATGCGATTACGCTCGCTGGCAACGGCATTCTCAAACTGTGTGCGACCAATCTCCTGGTCATTAACTTTTGCGGCATAGTTGTTGCCACCGCCAATCAGGTAACCACTCACCCCGGTCAAAATGAACGAGACGATAATGATACCGAAAATAATCTTGAGCACGACGCTGTTGGCGGCCGTGCGTAGGTTGTCCATCATGGTGTAACAACGCTCCGCTGTAGATGACTTTAGCTCGCGCAGCATAGCATGTGATGGCCGCCGCGCGTGAGGACGTATTTTGACAAGAAAACGGGGTGATTGTCAGCCCACAAGTGCGTATAAACTCACATTAAGTCGCATTCTGGCAAATAAAAAAGGCACATCTTGCGATGCGCCCTTGTACTTCGTCACAGACCCCAGTGGGGAAGTCGATCAGTTTACCGCGTCTTTCAGCGCTTTACCTGCGCGGAAACCCGGAACTTTAGCAGCAGCAATGGTGATTTCTTTGCCTGTTTGCGGATTGCGACCAGTACGGGCAGCGCGCTCTTTAACAGCAAAAGTACCAAACCCTACCAGCGCAACGTCATCTCCAGCCTGCAGAGATTCAGTAACAGAAGCGATTAAAGCATCTAACGCACGTCCAGCTGCGGCTTTAGAAATGTCCGCACCGGCAGCAATTTTGTCAATCAGTTGAGATTTATTCACTGTTCTCTTCCTCTCTTTATAATTTATATCGCACCAGAATCCTTCGTGGCGCGACCGCGCAGCAGTTATATCAGGACTGTCATGCCCTTACAACAGAGTTGTAATTGACCCCCCTGCCAGCGATCTAAGTTAGCTACACAAAAAAAGGCTGGCAAGTACGAATTTACTTACCAGCCCTATTTTTCTTAGCGCTATTTGCGCGAAATCACTATTTTGCCGTGACGACTTCCATTCCAAACGGTTCGTTCTGCAGCGCAAGTGCCAGAACTTCCTCGATTCGTTTCACCGGATGGATATCTAAATCGGCGATAACGTTATCCGGAATTTCTTCAAGGTCGCGTTTATTTTCATCAGGAATCAGAACAGTCTTAATGCCGCCGCGATGCGCGGCCAACAGTTTTTCCTTCAGACCACCAATCGGCAATACCTGGCCACGGAGGGTAATCTCACCGGTCATCGCCACGTCGGCGCGTACCGGATTACCCGTCAGGCAGGAAACCAGCGCGGTGCACATCGCGATACCGGCGCTTGGACCATCCTTCGGCGTAGCGCCTTCCGGCACGTGAACGTGAATATCACGTTTTTCGTAAAAGTCTGAGTTAATACCCAGCTTATCCGCACGTGAACGAACCACCGTCAGCGCCGCCTGGATGGATTCCTGCATGACTTCACCCAGTGAACCGGTGTAGGTCAGTTTGCCTTTACCCGGAACGCAGGCGGTTTCAATGGTCAGCAGATCGCCGCCCACTTCCGTCCACGCCAGTCCGGTCACCTGACCTACGCGGTTTTCGCTATCCGCACGACCAAAGTCGTAGCGCTGCACGCCAAGGAAATCGTGCAGGTTGTCGCCGTTAATCTCGATGTGTTTCAGCGACTTATCCAGCAGCAGCTGTTTCACCGCTTTGCGGCACAGTTTCGAGATTTCACGCTCCAGACCACGCACGCCCGCTTCACGGGTGTAGTAGCGAATGATGCCGATAATCGCGCTGTCATCCACCGTCAGCTCGCCTTTCTTGAGCGCGTTACGCTCAATCTGTTTTGACAGCAGATGGCGTTTGGCGATGTTTAGCTTCTCATCTTCGGTATAGCCGGAGAGGCGGATCACTTCCATACGATCCAGCAGCGGCGCCGGAATGTTCATGGAGTTAGAGGTCGCAACGAACATCACGTCGCTGAGATCGTAATCCACTTCCAGATAGTGGTCGTTAAAGGCCACGTTCTGTTCCGGATCCAACACCTCCAGCAGCGCCGAGGCCGGATCGCCGCGCATGTCAGAAGACATCTTGTCGATCTCATCCAGCAAGAACAGCGGGTTTTTAACGCCCACTTTAGCCATTTTCTGGATCAGTTTGCCCGGCATTGAGCCAATATAGGTACGGCGGTGACCGCGGATTTCCGCTTCATCACGCACGCCGCCCAGCGCCATACGCACATATTTGCGTCCAGTTGCTTTGGCGATGGATTGGCCGAGAGAGGTTTTACCTACCCCCGGAGGCCCAACCAGGCACAGGATCGGCCCTTTGAGCTTGTTAACACGGCTCTGCACCGCGAGGTACTCAAGAATGCGATCCTTCACGCGCTCAAGGCCGTAGTGATCGGTATCGAGGATCTCCTGAGCCTGACGCAGGTCTTTTTTAACCTTGCTGCGAGCGTTCCACGGTACCTGCACCATCCAGTCGATGTAGCCGCGAACGACGGTAGCTTCCGCCGACATCGGGGACATCATTTTCAGTTTTTGCAGTTCCGCTTCGGTTTTCTCTTTTGCCTCTTTCGGCATTTTCGCCGCGTCGATCTTACGCTTCAGCGCTTCGTTCTCGTCCGGGGCGTCGTCCATCTCGCCGAGCTCTTTTTGAATGGCTTTCATTTGCTCATTCAGATAGTACTCGCGCTGAGATTTCTCCATCTGCTTTTTCACGCGGTTGCGAATACGCTTCTCCACCTGCAGCAGATCGATTTCCGACTCCATCATCGCCATCAGATATTCCAGACGCTCGTTCACGTCGGACATCTCCAGCACGGACTGTTTGTCCGCCAGCTTCAGCGGCATATGCGCAGCGATGGTATCCGCCAGACGCGCCGGATCGTCGATGCTATTGAGCGACGTCAGCACTTCCGGTGGGATTTTCTTGTTCAGCTTGATGTAGCCTTCAAACTGGCTGATGGCGGTACGAACCAGCACTTCCTGCTCGCGTTCATCAATCGCCGGCGATTCAAGATATTCCGCTTTCGCCGAAAAATGCTCGCCGTTATCAGACAGCGCAGAGATGCGCGCGCGCTGCAAACCTTCGACCAGCACTTTAACAGTACCGTCCGGTAGCTTCAGCATTTGCAAAATAGACGCCACGGTCCCGACGGTGAAAAGATCGTTTACACCCGGCTCATCCGTCGAGGCTTCTTTCTGCGCAACCAGCATGATTTTTTTATCATGGTCCATGGCTGCTTCGAGACAACGGATAGATTTTTCCCGCCCTACAAACAGGGGTATGACCATGTGCGGATAAACCACCACATCGCGCAACGGCAATACGGGGATTTCAATGCGTTCAGAACGCTCAGGATTCATAGAGCTCTCTCTTAGTTTAAAGTCCGCCAGGTAGCCGACGACGCAACTCAACGACGCGTCGCCGTTAATATGTAAACCAGTATATGGGGATGTATTCCATACATTCAACGGCGGGAATGCAGGAAAAATAAAAGGGGAGATAAAATCCCCCCTTTTTGTTAACTGCTTGAGCAAACTGGTTAATTATTCACCAGACGCCTGCTGCGCTTCCGGTTTGCCGTAAATCAGCAGCGGCTTGCTCTGACCATCGATAACCGAAGCGTCGATGACCACTTTTTCCACGTCTTCCATTGACGGAAGATCGTACATGGTATCGAGCAGCGCGGCTTCAACGATAGAACGCAGGCCACGAGCGCCGGTTTTACGCGCCATCGCTTTCTTCGCGATAGCGTCCAGCGCTTCGTCGCGGAACTCCAGCTCAGCGCCTTCAAGGCTGAACAACGCCTGATACTGCTTAGTCAGGGCGTTTTTCGGCTCTTTGAGGATCTGAATCAGTGCTTCTTCGCTCAGCTCGCTCAGGGTCGCCACGACCGGCAGACGGCCAATGAACTCAGGAATCAGACCAAACTTGATCAGATCTTCCGGTTCAACCTGAGACAGCAGTTCACCTTCGCTGGCTTTATCGGACTTCGCCTTCACCGTCGCGCCGAAACCAATGCCGGAGCCGGTTTCTACACGGTGGGAAATGACCTTATCCAGACCGGCAAACGCGCCGCCGCAGATAAACAGGATTTTAGAGGTATCAACCTGCAGGAACTCCTGCTGCGGATGCTTACGCCCGCCCTGCGGCGGAACCGCGGCCACGGTACCTTCAATAAGCTTCAGCAGCGCCTGCTGCACGCCTTCGCCGGAAACATCGCGGGTGATCGACGGGTTATCCGATTTACGGGAAATTTTGTCAATCTCATCAATGTAGACGATACCGCGCTGGGCTTTCTGTACGTCGTAGTCGCACTTCTGCAGCAGTTTCTGGATGATGTTCTCCACGTCCTCACCCACGTAACCGGCTTCGGTCAGGGTGGTGGCATCCGCCATGGTGAAAGGCACATCCAGCAGACGCGCCAGGGTTTCCGCCAGCAGCGTTTTACCGGAGCCGGTCGGCCCGATCAGCAGAATGTTGCTTTTACCCAGTTCAACGCCGTTGCTGGTGTCGCCATTGCGCAGACGTTTGTAGTGATTGTATACCGCCACCGCCAGCACTTTTTTCGCCGGCTCCTGGCCGATAACGTAATCGTCCAGATGGTGGCGAATTTCGTGGGGAGTCGGCAATGCACTGCGCTCGCGATGCGGCGCGACTTCTTTAATTTCTTCGCGAATGATGTCGTTACATAAATCAACGCATTCGTCGCAGATATACACGGACGGCCCGGCGATTAGCTTACGCACTTCATGCTGGCTTTTGCCGCAAAAAGAGCAGTACAACAGTTTGCCCGAACCATCTTTGCGTTTATCTGTCATGAGTCCAAACCTCTTATTAAGTTCTTTGTGCCGCACACGACGACGCAAATGCCATTCTCAGGCGCAAACCGCTGGTAAGCGTTGTGCCGCCCTCTTACAAACAAGTATAGCGGCCCCTTGCGCCCGGGGCATCAATTACGATGAGTCAAAATGGAGTCGACGAGGCCGTATTCCACTGCTTCTGAGGCAGACAGGAAACGATCGCGCTCGGTATCACGCTCGATCTGCTCAAGGGATTGACCCGTATGATGTGCCATCAGTTCATTCATGCGGCCTTTCACTTTCAGGATTTCGCGGGCGTGGATTTCGATATCCGTCGCCTGGCCCTGATAGCCGCCCAGCGGCTGGTGAATCATCACGCGGGAGTTCGGCAGGCAGAAACGCTTACCTTTAGCCCCTGCGGTCAGCAGGAAGGCGCCCATCGAAGCCGCCTGCCCCATACAAATGGTGCTGACGTCCGGTTTGATGAACTGCATCGTGTCGTAAATCGACATCCCGGCGGTAATCACGCCGCCCGGAGAGTTAATGTACAGATAGATATCTTTTTCCGGGTTTTCCGCTTCCAGAAACAGCATCTGCGCCACGATCAGGTTAGCCATGTGATCTTCTACCTGGCCGGTCAGAAAAATGACGCGCTCCTTGAGCAGACGGGAGTAAATATCAAATGAACGTTCGCCGCGTGAGGTCTGTTCAATGACCATCGGCACCAGGGCCATATGGGGTGCAAAGTTGTCTCGTTCGCCACTGTATGACATTTCCGTCTCCTGGATTAATTTGAAAAAAACCGCTGCACTGATTGTAACCTTACGGACGGATTATCAGCCAGAATTTCTGCCGTTGGGCAGAAGTGCATAGATGCACGCTTCATTACGGCGCATGGTTATGCCACTGCAGTTACGTCTCCCGGTTATGGGGATGACGTTGCCTTAATTCAAGCATAACAATCTTTTGTCGTAACGCTATCACTGAAATCGCCTTTTCGCACGTATCCTAAGGCTATCATTGCAATAAAAAAAACCCGCGGCCTTTCGGCAACGGGTTTTTACTCAAACCTTAAACCTTGGGGCGAAATTACGCCTGCTGGTTCATCAGTTCGCTGAAGGAAGTGGCTTTTTCAGACACTTTCGCTTTCGCCAGCACGGCTTCAACAGCCTGCTCTTCCAGCGCGACGTTGCGCATGTTGTCCATCAGCTCTTTGTTTTTGCTGTAGAACTCAACCACTTCTTTCGGATCTTCGTAAGCAGAAGCCATCTCTTCGATCAGGCCTTTCACGCGATCTTCGTCAGCTTTCAGCTCGTTGGTGCGAATCACTTCGCCCAGCAGCAGGCCAACAACAACGCGGCGTTTAGCCTGCTCTTCGAACAGCTCACGCGGCAGTTCCAGAGCCTGTTGTTCGTTACCGCCGAAACGCTGAGCAGCCTGGCGGCGCAGAACGTCGATTTCGCTGTCAATCAGCGCGGCTGGAACGTCGATATCGTTCGCTTTAACCAGACCTTCGATAGCCTGAGATTTCACGCGGTTACGCACGGCGCCTTTCAGCTCGCGCTCCATGTTTTTACGCACTTCAGCGCGCAGACCGGCGACGGAACCATCTTCAACGCCGAAACGCTTGATGAATTCTTCAGTCAGCTCCGGCAGTTCACGTTCTTCAACTTTCTTCAGGTTGATAACGAACTTAGCCGCTTTACCTTTCAGGTTTTCAGCGTGGTACTCTTCCGGGAAGGTTACGTCGATGGTGAACTCTTCGCCAGCTTTGTGACCTTTGATACCGTCTTCAAAGCCCGGGATCATACGACCCTGGCCCATCGCCAGTACGAAGTCAGAAGCTTTGCCGCCTTCGAACTCTTCGCCGTCAACGGAACCGGTGAAATCAACGGTAACGCGATCTTCGGCATCAACAGCGCCGTCTTTATCTTTCCAGTTAGCCTGCTGCTTGCGCAGAGTATCCAGCATGGTGTCAACGTCAGCGTCGGTCACTTCAACAACCGGTTTTTCAACTTCGATCGCTTCCAGACCCTGCAGTTCAACTTCCGGATAAACTTCGAACTCGACCGCGTAGGTGAAATCTTCACCCAGCTTGTATTCGCCCGGAACATAGTTCGGCGCGCCGGCCGGATTAATTTTTTCTTTGATGATCGCGTCAACGAAGTTACGGCTCATCAGGTCACCCAGCACGTCCTGGCGAACAGATGCGCCATAACGCTGAGCAACAACATTCATCGGCACTTTGCCTTTACGGAAGCCGTCAATGCGAACTTTTTTCGCTACGTTGACCAGCTCGCTTTTGACAGCATTCTCGATGCTGTCAGCGGCGATAGTAATCGTTACACGGCGCCCAAGGCCCTGAGTGGTTTCAACTGAAACTTGCATCTTGTTACCTCAAAAAAATCACAGTGCTCGGTCAACTCTGGAAGCGCGAACAGGTTGCTTCGCAGAACCGGGATGCCCTCTTCAAATCAGAAACACATTCCCTGTCGTCAGAATCATCCCGAAGACATTCATAATAAAAGACGCGGCATTATAGCGGCATCACTTTTGTGAGTCGAGAACGGTTGTCGCCCACTGCTGCGGCTTTTTTCACATTTCCCGAGCAAATTTGCCTGTAAAAAGGCGCAAACTGCACATTTTCCAGGCAAAACAAAACGGCCCGCAGGCCGTTTTCTCATAAATCTTCACGCAACATACTGGAAAAGCTCCAGCGGTTGCAAATGCGATTTCTACGCGATACTTCCAGCCCCGCGACAAGGAGGAGAAGCAAAGACGGTATCCTGTAGCCCTTCCCACTCTTTGATTGTGTAGGTATGCAACGCCAGAGCGTGCACGGTGCTTGATAGTTCCTCAGTCAACGTTCCGTAAATCATACGGTGACGATTAAGAAAACGCTCGCCAAGGAAGCGATCGCTCACCAACACCACTTTAAAATGACTTTCAGAGCCCGCAGGAACGTTGTGGCGATAGCTTTCATCCACGACTTCAAGATACACCGGGTCGAACGCTGCCCTAAGTTTTGCTTCGATCTGTTCACGTATCATCATGAATTTTCTCCTCCGACAACGCTGTATTGCCGCCATTCCCTTTAAATGTTAGCCGCTTTTACCGCTTCCATTGGGCGAAAACAACAAAAAATTGGCATTCCTCTGATATTTTCACGCAAAAGTATCGGCTTTACTGGTTCGGTATCCTGAAAGCCCCGCCTGAGTTGCGATATGCGATGCCGCAAGGACAGAAAACGCACAAGACGATGAATTTACATGCGTTGCCACTTCCCCTTGCCGTTGGCGATGTTATGATGGCGGGAATTGTCCTCATTACTACTCCCATGCGTTGAGACCCTGAACATGTTTAAGAAAATTCTTTTGCCTTTGGTCGCGCTGTTTATGCTGGCCGGATGCGCCACTCCGCCGACCACTATTGATGTATCACCGAAAATCACCCTGCCGCAGCAGGATCCCAGCCTGATGGGCGTGACCGTCAGCATTAACGGCGCCGATCAGCGCCCGGATCAGGCGCTGGCGAAAGTCACTCGCGATAACCAACAGGTTACGCTGACCGCTTCCCGCGACCTGCGTTTCTTACTGCAGGAAGTCCTTGAAAAACAGATGACCTCGCGTGGCTATATGATTGGTCCGAACGGCGCCGTTGACCTGCAAATCATCGTCAATAAACTGTACGCCGACGTTTCTCAGGGTAACGTGCGTTACAACATCGCCACCAAAGCCGATATCGCCATTATCGCCACCGCCGCCAACGGCAACAAGATGACCAAAAACTATCGTGCCAGCTACTCTGTTGAAGGCGCATTTCAGGCCTCGAACAAGAATATCGCCGATGCGGTTAATAGCGTGATGACCGATACCATTAGCGATATGGCGCAGGACACCAGCATTCACGATTTCATCAAGCAAAACGCTCGTTAATTTAAGCGGCAGACCCGGCCCCGCGTCGGGTCTGCACGACAAGACATGTCCAATCATTACTTACGCATTTTTACGCAGCCAAAATCAGCGATCCTGCTGATTCTTGGTTTTGCGTCTGGATTACCGCTCGCCCTGACCTCAGGCACGCTGCAGGCGTGGATGACCGTTGAAAATATCGATCTGAAAACCATCGGTTTTTTCTCTCTCGTCGGCCAGGCCTACGTCTTTAAGTTCCTCTGGTCGCCGCTGATGGACCGCTACACGCCGCCGTTTCTTGGCCGTCGTCGCGGCTGGCTGCTGGCTACCCAATTTCTGTTACTGATTGCCATTGCGGCGATGGGATTCCTTGAACCCTCCACGCAGCTGCGCTGGATGGCGGCGCTGGCGGTCGTCATCGCCTTTTGCTCCGCGTCTCAGGATATCGTGTTTGACGCGTGGAAAACTGACGTGCTGGCCGCGGAAGAGCGAGGCACCGGCGCGGCAATCAGCGTGCTGGGCTATCGTCTGGGGATGCTGGTCTCCGGCGGACTGGCGCTATGGCTGGCCGACCGCTGGCTAGGATGGCAGGGAATGTACTGGCTGATGGCCGCGCTGCTGATCCCCTGCATTATCGCCACGCTGCTGGCCCCGGATCCCAGCGACGTCATTCCTGTGCCGAAAACGCTGGAACAGGCGGTTGCCGCACCGCTTCGCGACTTCTTCGGTCGCAATAACGCCTGGCTAATCCTGCTGCTTATCGTCCTTTATAAGCTTGGCGATGCGTTTGCCATGAGCCTGACCACCACATTCCTGATTCGCGGCGTCGGTTTCGATGCTGGCGAAGTGGGGATGGTCAATAAAACGCTCGGCCTGTTCGCCACGATTGTCGGCGCCCTGTACGGCGGCGTGCTTATGCAGCGCCTGACCTTATTCCGCGCGCTACTGATTTTCGGCGTGCTGCAAGGAGTATCCAACGCCGGATATTGGCTGCTATCTATTACCGATAAACACCTTTTCTCCATGGCGACGGCGGTATTTTTCGAAAACCTGTGCGGCGGGATGGGCACCGCGGCGTTCGTCGCGCTGCTGATGACGCTGTGCAACAAATCCTTTTCAGCCACCCAGTTTGCCCTGCTCTCGGCGCTTTCCGCCGTCGGGCGCGTTTACGTCGGCCCTATCGCCGGCTGGTTCGTCGAGGCTCACGGCTGGCCTGCCTTCTATCTTTTTTCCGTCGTTGCCGCTGTGCCGGGTATTTTGCTGCTGTTAATTTGTCGGCGTACCCTGGAACACACCCAGCGGTCAGAGAGTTTTATGCCGCGTACGTTCTTTCCTCAGATCTACGGGCTGGCTTTAATGATTCTGGCGGTTGGCTGCCTGATGCTGGCGGTATGGCTGGTGCTGCTGGTGTTCAACGCGCTGGATTACACCAATTTCTCCTTCCTCGCGGGCCTGCTGGAGATCGCCGTACTCACCGCCGTTGCGGGTATTTTACTCGGCGCTTTCCTTGACTACCTGGCATTACGCAAAACCGAGCTGATTTAATCGTTACAGAAACGTTAGTGGACGTTGTAATTACCAAGCGTAATTATAACGTCTTATTAACGATTTTATATTCATGGCGCTGAGTTTGTTGTTTTGTGCGTTTTAGATTTCTGGAAATTATTGACAATTTTTATGCGAATCTTTAAATAATTTAAACGATTCAGCTTTACTGTTTTTATTTTCCGCTTTTATGATGTCTTTTATTTGATAATTAATTGTTAATTATTTGTGTTGTTTTGCAGGTGGTTATGCTCATTCTCTTATAAACCCCTTGGTTCTTATCCCTTTCGTTATCAATCCCGCGTAAATCAAGGTTTGCAAGGGATAATGTCACACTCCGTAACATATGTGACAAGGCAAGCAGAAGCCACTAACATAGAACAGACACAGCTCCAACTATGTTTACAGTAATGCAACCTTCCCGTAAAATGCCCGTACACTTTAAGCGCCACCAGATTCCGTGGAATTGAGGTCGTTCAATGAGACTTAGGAAATACAATAAAAGTTTGGGATGGATGTCATTAATCGCAGGCACTGTATTACTCAGTGGTTGTGATTCTGCACTCCTCGACCCAAAAGGACAGATTGGACTGGAGCAACGCTCTCTGATTCTGACGGCCTTCGGCCTGATGATGATCGTCGTTATTCCAGCCGTCTTGATGGCAGTAGGATTTGCCTGGAAGTATCGTGCGAGCAATAAAGATGCGAAGTATAGCCCGAACTGGTCACACTCCAACAAAGTTGAAGCTGTGGTCTGGACGGTTCCTATCCTGATCATCCTGTTCCTGGCCGTTCTGACCTGGAAAACAACTCACGCATTAGAGCCGAGCAAACCGCTTGCTCACGATGAAAAACCTATCACTATCGAAGTCGTTTCGATGGACTGGAAATGGTTCTTCATCTATCCGGAACAAGGTATTGCTACCGTCAACGAAATCGCCTTCCCGGCGAACGTACCGGTACACTTCAAAGTGACCTCCAATTCCGTGATGAACTCGTTCTTTATCCCACGTTTAGGTAGCCAGATTTACGCAATGGCCGGGATGCAGACTCAGCTGCACCTCATCGCGAATGAAGCTGGTACTTACGACGGTATCTCCGCCAGCTATAGCGGCCCGGGCTTCTCTGGAATGAAGTTCAAAGCTATCGCCACGCCGGATCGTGCAACCTTCGATCAGTGGGTAGCGAAAGCCAAACAGTCTGCGAATACCATGGATTCCATGGAAACATTCGACAAACTGGCTGCGCCTAGCGAATACAACAAAGTGGAATACTTCTCTAACGTGAAACCGGATTTGTTTAAAGATGTTGTTAACAAATTTATGTCTCACGGTAAGAGCATGGATATGACCCAACCCGAGGGCGAGCACGCAGCGCACGAAGGAATGGAAGGCATGGACATGAGCCACGCGGAAACCGCTCACTAAGGGGCCGAGGAAGAAAACGATGTTCGGAAAACTTACACTGGATGCAGTGCCCTACCATGAACCCATTATTGTGGTTACGGTGGCTGCAATTATCATTGGGGGACTGGCGCTTCTGGCAGCCATCACTTACTTCGGTAAGTGGTCCTACCTTTGGAACGAGTGGCTGACTTCGGTTGACCACAAACGTCTCGGTATCATGTACGTTATCGTAGCAATCGTTATGTTGCTGCGTGGCTTTGCTGACGCCGTTATGATGCGTAGCCAGCAGGTGCTGGCCTCGGCCGGGGAAGCAGGTTTCCTGCCGCCTCACCACTACGATCAGATCTTTACCGCCCACGGCGTTATCATGATCTTCTTCGTAGCGATGCCGTTTGTTATCGGTCTGATGAACCTGGTGGTTCCGCTGCAGATCGGCGCACGCGACGTTGCTTTCCCCTTCCTTAACAACCTGAGCTTCTGGTTCACCGTTGTGGGCGTGATTCTGGTTAACCTCTCTCTAGGCGTCGGTGAATTCGCGCAGACCGGTTGGCTGGCCTATCCGCCGCTGTCGGGAATCGAGTACAGTCCGGGCGTCGGGGTCGATTACTGGATCTGGGCTCTCCAGCTATCCGGTATTGGTACAACGCTTACCGGTATTAACTTCTTCGTAACGATTATCAAGATGCGTGCCCCTGGCATGACCATGTTCAAGATGCCGGTGTTTAGCTGGGCATCTCTGTGCGCCAACATCCTGATTATCGCCTCCTTCCCAATTCTGACCGTCACCGTCGCGCTGCTGACCCTGGACCGCTACCTGGGCACCCATTTCTTTACCAACGATATGGGTGGCAACATGATGATGTACATCAACCTGATTTGGGCCTGGGGTCACCCGGAAGTGTACATTCTGGTTCTGCCGGTATTCGGCGTCTTCTCCGAAATCGCCGCGACCTTCTCGCGTAAGCGTCTGTTTGGCTACACCTCGCTGGTATGGGCAACAGTGTGTATTACCGTTCTGTCGTTTATCGTTTGGCTGCACCACTTCTTTACTATGGGTGCGGGCGCGAACGTAAACGCCTTCTTCGGTATTACGACCATGATCATCGCTATCCCGACCGGGGTTAAGATCTTCAACTGGCTGTTTACCATGTACCAGGGCCGCATCGTCTTCAACTCAGCGATGCTGTGGACGATTGGCTTTATCGTGACCTTCTCCGTAGGTGGTATGACCGGCGTTCTGCTGGCGGTACCGGGCGCAGACTTCGTGCTGCACAACAGCCTGTTCCTGATCGCGCACTTCCATAACGTCATCATCGGCGGCGTGGTGTTCGGTTGCTTCGCAGGTCTGACCTACTGGTGGCCGAAAGCCTTTGGCTTCACCCTGAACGAAACCTGGGGCAAACGCGCTTTCTGGTTCTGGATCATCGGCTTCTTCGTCGCGTTTATGCCGCTGTACGTGCTGGGCTTCATGGGTATGACCCGTCGCCTGAGCCAGCAGATTGACCCGCAGTTCCACCCGATGCTGGTTGTTGCAGCCTGCGGCGCGGCGCTGATCGCCTGCGGTATCCTCTGCCAGCTGATTCAGTTCTACGTGTCTATCCGCGATCGCGAGCAGAACCGTGACCTGACCGGCGACCCGTGGGGCGGCCGTACGCTGGAGTGGGCAACCTCTTCTCCTCCGCCGTTCTACAACTTCGCTATCGTTCCTGTGGTTCACGAGCGTGACGCGTTCTGGGAAATGAAAGAGAAAGGCGACGCGTACAAGAAACCGGCTGGCTATGAAGAGATTCATATGCCGAAAAACAGCGGCGCGGGCATCGTTATTGCTGCTTTCGCAACGGTGTTTGGTTTCGCAATGATCTGGCACATCTGGTGGCTGGCGATTGCAAGCTTCGTCGGTATCCTGGCGACCTGGATTATTAAGAGCTTTGACGAGGACGTGGATTACTACGTGCCGGTTGCAGTAGTCGAAAAACTGGAAAATCAGCATTTCGATGAGATTAACAAAGCAGGGCTGAAAAATGGCAACTGATACTCTTGCGCATAACGCCCACGCGCACGAACACGGGCACCATGATACAGGACCGATGAAGGTATTCGGTTTCTGGATCTACCTGATGAGCGACTGCATTATCTTCGCCACTCTGTTCGCGACCTATGCCGTTCTGGTGAACGGCACGGCGGGCGGACCGACCGGTAAAGATATTTTCGAACTGCCGTTCGTTCTGGTTGAAACCGCGCTGCTGCTGTTCAGCTCCATCACCTACGGCATGGCGGCTATCGCCATGTACAAAAACAACAAGAGCCAGGTGGTTTCCTGGCTTGCGCTGACCTTCCTCTTCGGGGCAGGTTTCATCGCGATGGAACTCTATGAATTCCATCATTTGATTGTTGAAGGTATGGGTCCGGATCGCAGCGGCTTCCTGTCAGCGTTCTTCGCGCTGGTCGGTACCCACGGTCTGCACGTGACCTCTGGTCTGATCTGGATGGCGGTGCTGATGGTACAGGTTTCTCGTCGCGGCCTGACCAACACTAACCGCACCCGTATCATGTGCCTGAGTCTGTTCTGGCACTTCCTGGACGTCGTGTGGATCTGCGTGTTCTCTGTTGTTTATCTGATGGGGGCGATGTAATGAGTCATTCTACCGATCATAGCGGCGCTTCTCACGGCAGCGTGAAGAGCTACATGACAGGTTTCATCCTGTCGATCATTCTGACGGTTATCCCGTTTGCAATGGTGATGAGTGGCTCCGCATCGCATGCGGCTATTCTGGGAACCATCCTGGTCACTGCAGTTGTGCAGATTGTCGTACACCTCGTGTACTTCCTGCACATGAACAGTAAATCGGACGAAGGTTGGAACCTGACCGCATTTATCTTCACCGTAATCATCATTGCTATCGTAGTTGTTGGTTCCATCTGGATTATGTGGAACCTGAACTACAACATGATGATGCACTAAGAGCGGCGAGTATGTTTAAGCAATACCTGCAAGTAACGAAACCAGGCATTATTTTTGGCAACCTGATCTCCGTGATTGGCGGTTTCCTGCTGGCCTCAAAGGGCCACATAGACTATCCGCTTTTCATCTGGACGCTCCTCGGAGTATCCCTGGTGGTCGCCTCGGGTTGTGTTTTCAACAACTATATCGACCGTGATATCGATCGTAAGATGGAACGGACGAAAAACCGGGTGCTGGTCAAAGGGCTGATCTCGCCAGAAGCTTCGCTGGTATACGCCACCCTGCTGGGTATTGCTGGCTTCATGCTGCTGTGGTTTGGCGCTAATCCCCTCGCCTGCTGGCTGGGGGTGATGGGGTTTGTGGTTTATGTCGGCGTTTACAGCCTGTACATGAAGCGCCACTCCGTCTACGGCACGCTGATTGGTTCTCTCTCCGGCGCTGCGCCGCCGGTGATTGGCTACTGTGCGGTGACCGGTGATTTTGACAGCGGCGCCGCTATTCTGCTGGCTATTTTTAGCCTGTGGCAGATGCCTCACTCTTACGCTATCGCGATTTTCCGCTTCAAGGATTATCAGGCGGCGAACATTCCGGTACTGCCGGTAGTGAAAGGTATTTCAGTGGCTAAAAACCATATTACCGTCTACATCATCGCCTTTACCGTTGCGACGCTGATGCTCTCTCTGGGCGGCTACGCCGGATATAAATATCTGGTTGTCGCTGCGGCAGTGAGCGTCTGGTGGCTGGGGATGGCGCTGCGCGGATACAAAGTGGCGGATGATAAAGTTTGGGCGCGTAAGCTGTTCGTCTTTTCCATTGTCGCCATTACCGCGCTGTCGGTGATGATGTCCGTCGACTTTATGGTGCCGGATTCACATAACCTGCTGACGATGGTCAGATAAGACCACCTTCTGCAAACGCTCAGCAGCCTCCGCTCGCAAGACCGGGGGCTGTTTTTTTATCACGCAACCTATTGTCCCTCCCCTCCCCCAGGTTCTCTTCAGATAAAAATCATCTTTATCGGTTCATCTCCAGTCCAGCGTTATCAATCATTCAATGATGATGTTCATATAAAAATGATAAAGAAATCAGCATCCGGGGGAGGTTGCCATCTGGTTTACCTCTATTTAGCGGTGTTAGCCTTTCGCGGTGAGTACGGTGCTCACTGATGACAATCCGTTGAATAAAGGAATAAAAATGAAAGAGTTAACTTTTAATGAAATGGAATATATTTCCGGTGGTTTTAATCTGCTGAATGCGGCTACTGGCTTTACCAGCTTTGTCGTCAACTCCGGGCTTGGCTTCGGATCTTTTGTCGCCACCTCAGGAGCCTCTTTCGCGAATTTTGTGATTGATAGCGCCGTAGAATTTGGCAAGTTCGTTATCGGTCAGTCGAACTGGAACACCTTTGTGTCTGCGGGGTTGGATAACTGGAATGGCTTTGTGAACACTGCCGCCAATAGCTGGTCAACCTTCGTGAACAACGCTGGAGCGGACTGGAATAGCTTTATCGACGGCGCGAAAGCCTGATATATCGGGCAGGTTCCGTTCAGAACCTGCCTGCCTCTTCCGCGGCTATCCAACCAACATCGCCTGGGCGCTATAGAGCAAATCCAGATGCTCGCGGCACAGGGCTTCAATCGAGGTTCTTGACTGATGGCTGGTTAAGCTCAGCGCTCCCCAGTAGATCCCTTCCCGGTCTGACAGCGGTACGGCCAGTACCAGCATGCCAATTTCAAACTCTTGCTCAATTGCGGCATATCCCTGGCGGCGCACCTGGGCGATCTTCTCCATCAGGGCCGTAACGTCGGTTACCGTATAGGGCGTGCGCTGTTCGCGTTTGATCCGTTGCAAAACGGTTTCGCACTCGGCTTCCGCTAATGACGCCAGCCAGAGCCGCCCGCCGGCGGTACAGTAAATCGGCACCCTCTCACCCAGACGCACTGAGGTCGAATTAAACGGCGTGTGCTTACTGCGCGCGATATACACCAGCTCATCATCATCTATCACCCCCACCGAAGCGTGCTCTTCCGTCCGGCTGGCGATGTACTCAACGATCGGCCGTACCATGCGCGGGAACTGCGCCGAGTCAACATACGCCTGCCCCAGCCTTAACGCTTTGGGCGTCAGCCAGTAGTAGCGTCCGTCGGTTTGCAGGTAGCGCTCGTGCAGCAGAGTAAGGAAAAACCGCCGCGCGGCGCTTTGCGTCAGGCCGCTCATTTTCGCCGCCTGCGGCACGGTGAGTCGCGGGTGCTCTTTTGAAAATAGCTGGATCAGCGCCAGCCCCTTTTGCAGGCCGACGATCAGATCGCGGGGATGAATCTGGTTTTGCATACTTGTTCACACTTTCGCAACAATAAGATCGGTTTAGCGCGATTATCGCAGTGGTGGTGCGATTAACAACCAGTATGGCCGAATTCTGCGTTGTCGCTCTCAGCTTCCGCTGAAATACTTTCACAACATTAATTTAACAAAATGAGGTTTGAAATGGTCAGTGGATTCACTCAGGTCGTCGCCGTCATCGGTCACCCGATTACCCAGGTTAAATCGCCGGAGAATTTCAACCGCTACTTTGCCGACCAGCAGATGGACAGCGTCATGATCCCGGTGGATATCGCCCCGCAAGCCGTTGCTGACTATCTGCAGGCGCTACGCGGCTGGCATAACATGAGCGGCGTGCTGGTCACCGTTCCGCACAAACAGCGCGCCGCCGCCCTGGTCGATGAGTTAACCCCGCGAGCGCAGCATCTCAATGCCGTCAACGTCATCCGTAAGCTGGCCGATGGCCGTTTACAGGGCGACATGCTCGACGGCGTCGGCTTCCAGCTTGCCGCAGAGGCGCACGGCTTTAACGCCGCAGGTAAAAAAGCGCTGCTCTCAGGCTGCGGCGGCGTCGGCAGCGCCATCGCGTGGGGGCTTTGCGAAGCGGGCCTCCGTCAACTGGCGCTTTATGACCCGAATCCCGCCACGCTTCAGCTGCTGCATAACCGGCTGGCCACCCATTTTCCGCACGTTCACCTAACCGATCTGCCCGCGACGCTCAACGGTCTGGATGTGCTGGTGAACGGTTCTCCGGCGGGAATGGCCGGTTTCGATCCATTACCGCTGCCGCAAACGCTGCTGGAAACGCTGCCGGTATCAGCGCATGTCGCGGACGTGGTAACCGCCCCGGTTATCACCCCGCTTCTGGCCTTCGCCCGGGATCGCGGCTGCGCGATTCAGACCGGGCCGGAAATGGCGCTGGCGCAGATGAAATTAATGGGGCAGTTCATTGGCGCCATTGCGCAGGAACAGGGAGCGGCGGCATGAAAAGCTGGGACGTCATCGTTATCGGCAGCGGCGCCGCAGGCTTTGCCGCGGCGGTGACCGCCTGCTGTAAGGGGCTGTCGGTGCTGATGCTGGAAAAAGCCCCGCAGTTCGGCGGCACCTCCGCCATTTCCGGCGGCGCGGTGTGGATCCACGATAGCGATCAGGCGCGGAAAATGGCCGCAGGCGGCAGCCCGCAGGAAATCGAAACCTATCTGCGGACCATCATCGGTGAGCCCAACTATCGTCAGGATCTGATCGAAGCCTTTATCGCTTCGGGACGCGAGGCGCTAGCGTTTCTGGAAAAAGAGGAGGCGGTGAAATATAGCCTGCGTCCGCTTTCTCCGGATTATTACCCGGATGAACCCGGTGCCGTCGACGTCGGGCGGGCGCTGGAGGTGGTGGAGTTTGACGGGCGAGAACTGGGTGAGCATTTTCGCGACCTCCGCTCTCCTCCACCGGGGATGCTGCTGTTTGGCGGGATGATGGTCAATCGCATCGATATCCAACACTTTCTTGATATGCGCCGCTCCCTTAGCTCGTTCGCGCACTGCGGCAGACTGCTGCTGCGCTATGGTCGCGATCGTCTCCGGCACCATCGGGGCACTCGCCTGGCGATGGGCAACGCGCTGATCGCCCGCATGGCGACGCTCGCTTTCCGCAAAGGCATGCAGCTCAGACTCAACGTCAACGTGCTTTCACTGAGCGAACGCAATGGCGAGGTGACCGGCGTAGAAATTGAGCACGAGGGTCAAAAGCAGGCTCTTGAAGCCCGCTGCGGCGTGGTGCTGGCAGCCGGAGGTTTTGCCGCAGGCAAGCTGGCTGAACGCTATCGCCCCCAGACCCGCGAGCACTATACCATGTCCCCCGCTGCCAACGACGGCGCCGCGCTGCGCCTTGCCGCCGCGCTCAATGCCCGCGAAGGCGCTGACCTGCCGTCTAACTTTTTCTGGGCGCCGGTCTCCGTTTTACACCATGCCGATGGCACGCAGGAGCGCTTCCCTCACCTGGTCACCGATCGCGCCAAACCCGGCGTGATTGCCGTCAACCAGCGCGCGGTGCGCTTCGTAAATGAATCCAACTCTTATCACCACTTCGCCAGCGCCATGCAAAGCCGGGCAGAAAACGCCCCCTGCTTTCTGATTTGCGACGCCCTTGCCATGAAGCGCTACGGCCTCGGCCTGGCGCGCCCTGCCCCGGTAAATAATGACGCGCTGGTGAAAGCGGGCTATCTGCACAAGGCCGATACGCTGTCAGAGCTGGCGCAGCGCCTCGGACTCGATCCGCAAACCCTCGGGGAAACGGTGGCGCGCTATAACCGCGACGCCGCTCAGGGCCAGGATGCGGAATTCGCTAAAGGCGGCAACAGCTATAACCGCGCGATGGGCGACCCCGGCCACCGGCCAAACGCCTGTAACGCCCCGCTGACCCGCGCGCCGTTTTATGCCGTCACCCTCTATACCGGCGATCTCGGTACCTCGCGCGGTCTGGTGACTACCGCCGATGCTCAGGTGATTAACCAGCAGGGTGAACCGATTAAAGGCCTCTACGCCGTGGGTAACGATATGAATTCGATGATGGCCGGAACCTATCCCGGCCCCGGCATTACGCTCGGCCCGGCGCTGACCTTCGGCTATCTCTCAGCCAGCCATATGGCGCAACAACACGCACTGTAAACAGGAGAAAATCATGATCTATGAAAAACGCACCTACACCATCAATCCGCTGAAAATGGCCGACTGGCTGGCGCTGTACAAAAGCGATGCTTACGCCGTGCAAACCGAGCATCTCGGTAAGCTCATCGGCTTCTTCTTTACCGAAATTGGCGTGGTCAATCAGGTGGTGCACATCTGGGCCTACGAGAGCCTCGACGATCGCCTGGCGCGTCGGGCGCGTATGGCGCAGGACGAACGCTGGCTGACGTTCTCGCGCAAAAACCGCGAGCTGGCTGCCGTCGAGCGCCTGGAGTCGGTTCTTCTGCGTCCCACTGATTTTTCACCTCTGCAATAAGGAGTCGGTCATGGGCGGGCAGATAAACGTGGATGTTCTGGTGGTCGGCTCCGGCGCGGCGGGGCTCTCTGCCGCCGTCACCGCCGCGCTCGGCGGCGCCAGCGTGCTGGTTGCGGAGAAGGAGTCGGTTATTGGCGGCACCAGCGCCTGGTCCGGCGGCTGGCTATGGATCCCGCGTAATCCGCTGGCGCGAGAGGAGGGTATTGAAGAAGAACCCGGCTCACCGCTCACTTATTTACGCCATGAAATGGACGGCGAGCCTGCCGATGCGCGTCTGCTCGCCTACTTACAGTACGGACCGGAGATGATCGACTTTTTCCGCCGCCGCACCGCCGTGCAGTTTCTTTCCGGCAGCAAAATGCCCGATTTTCACGCTTCACCGGGCGCTGCGCTGGGCGGCCGCTCGGTCACGGCGCAGCCTTTTGACGGACGGCTGTTGGGCGACTGGCTGCATCGCCTGCGGCCTCCGCTGGAGACCATCAGCCTCGCGGGGATGGGCATTGCCGGCGGCACGGATATGGCGCACTTTTTTAACGCCACCCGCTCATCGCGCTCGGCGCTGTACGCCACCTGTCGCCTGCTTCGCCACGGCTGGCAGCGGCTGCGCGCCGGTCGCGGACAGCATCTGGTTAACGGCAACGCGCTGGTCGCCCGCCTCCTGCGTTCGGCGCTGGATGCGGGGGTGAATTTTCAGCTTAACGCGCCGGTAGAACGTCTGCTCGCCGACAACAACGGCGTGACGGGCGCGATATTACGTAGCGACAGCGGCGCGCTGGAGGTTCGCGCCGGCGCGGTGATCCTCGCCTGCGGAGGCTTTCCCCACGACAGACAGCGTCTGGCCGAACAGGTTCCGCACGCCGCCAGCGGCTACGGCCACTTTTCCGCCGCGCCTCCGGGGAACCAGGGTGATGGCATTCGGCTCGGCGAAACGGTCGGCGGTCAGTTTGATCATTCGCTCAGGCACCCGATGGCCTGGGCGCCGGTGTCGCGCGTTACCCTCGCCAGCGGAGTGCAGCTCCCCTTTCCGCATCTGGTTGAACGCGCGAAGCCTGGCTTTATTGCCGTTTTGCCCAACGGCAAACGCTTCACCAATGAGGCCGACTCTTATCATGATTTTATTGCCGCGCTGCTGGACTCGACGCCGCCGGGCGAAACGCCGCAGGGGTGGCTGATTGCCGACAGCCGGGCGCTGCGGCGCTACGGATTGGGCCATGCTCGCCCCTTCCCGTTTACCCCAGAGGCCTGGCGCAGGACCGGATATCTGCAGACGGGCGAAACGCCGGAAGCGCTGGCAAAAGCCTGCGCCATTAATCCGCAGCAGCTAACGGAAACAATCACCAGGTTTAACGACTTTGTAGACCAGGGCGAGGATAAGGATTTTCAGCGCGGCGCGTCGGCATACAACCGCGCGCAGGGCGATGCCAGCCGCTCTCCGCACCCAACGCTTGGGAAACTCAGCCATGCGCCTTTTTATGCGGTACGCATTTTGCCCGGCTCGCTGGGCTCCTTCAGCGGATTAATCACCGATGAAAATGCGCGGGTTCTCAACGCGCAGCAGCAGCCGATTCAGGGGCTTTTCGCCATCGGCAACGACATGTCGAGCGTGATGCGGGGATTCTATCCCAGCGGCGGTATCACGCTGGGTCCGGCGATGACCTTTGGTTATCTGGTCGGAAAAAACCTGGCAGCAAATATAAATAAAACAACGCAGTAAAAGCATTTCACCAGGGACGGCAATACGCATAACAACAACAACCTGCAACTGTACTGGAGTCCTTTATGAACATGCGAACCCTGTCACTCGCCGCGCTTACCCTACTTGATGTCCCACCACCGGAACAGGTACGCATTGCGGCCCAGGCCGGCTTCACTCACGTAGGCCTGCGCCTGCTTCCCGCAACCCCGTCGGATCCAGATTACGCTATGCTCGGCGATACCCCCGCCGTTCGCGATACCCTGGCGGCGCTGATGGCAACCGGCGTTCGCGTCTCGGACGTTGAGATTGTCCGCCTGACGCCGGATTTTGCACTGAACGCCCGATTGCGGCTGTTCCTTGATACCGCCGCGCGCCTTGGTGCGAAGCAGGTTTTAGTCGCCGGCAACGATGATAACCGGGCCCGCAGCGCGGAAAATCTCGCTCGGCTGGCCGAAGCCGGCCAGGAGTATGGTTTAACCATGAACCTGGAGCCTATGCCATGGACCCACCTGCGCACCATCGCCGAAGCCCAGGCGCTGATCGCCGCCAGCGGCCGCAGCGATATCGGTATTTTAATTGATGCCATTCACTTCTGGCGGGCAGGCGAATCCCTTTCGACCCTCGCCACGCTCCCGCAAAATTACCTCAACTATATGCAGCTTTGCGACGCTTCGCCGCAAGCCCCCGCTGACGAGCAGGAGCTGATTTACCAGGCCCGCGCCGCGCGCCAGGTGCCCGGCGAAGGCGGACTCGACCTGCACGGCCTGATGGCGGCGCTTCCGGCCACGCTGCCGGTCTCTGTCGAGGTTCCGCTCAGCGGCGCCCGGGGCGCTCTGCCTGCGCTCGCTCGCGCTCAGCTGCTGTTTAACGCCGCGCAGTCCTACCTGCGCCCTTGCGCATAAGGAGAGCCCCATGACTCAGACTCAACGCCTGGACGTCAGGGAGTTAATCAACGCCAATCCGCTCAGCCGCTTTCAGAAGCTGGTGGTATTATTGGGCTTCTGCGTTATCGCGCTCGACGGTTTTGATATCGCCATCATGGGATTTATCGCCCCAACGCTGAAGCAGGAATGGGGAGTAAGCAACCACGAGCTCGGTTTCGTCATTAGCGCCGCGCTGATAGGCCTGGCGCTGGGCGCTATTTTCTCCGGCCCCCTCGCCGACTGGCTGGGACGGAAGAAAATTATTATCAATAGCGTCTTCTTCTTCGGCTTCTGGACCATCGCCACCGCCCTGTCACAAAACATTGAGCAGATGATGGTCTTTCGTTTTCTGACCGGACTGGGGTTAGGCGCCGCGATGCCGAATATCGGCACCCTGGTGTCCGAGTACGCGCCGGAGCGCCAGCGCTCGTTTCTGATTACGATTATTTTTTGCGGCTTCACCTTTGGCGCGGCAGCGGGCGGTTTCTCCGCCTCCTGGCTGATCCCGCAGTTTGGCTGGCATTCGCTGATGCTGCTTGGCGGGATCCTCCCGCTGCTGTTCGCGCCGGTCCTGATCTGGCTGTTACCGGAATCAGTGCGTTTTCTGGTGGTTAAGCGCGCGCCAGCCGAACGTATTCGGCGAATTTTGCAGCGCCTTTATCCGGGACAAATCCCCGATGAGGCCGAGTTCAGCCTGCCGACGCAGCCCGTCCAGGCAAATGCCATGCGCATCGTCCTCTCCCGCCAGTATCGCTTCGGCTCAATAATGCTCTGGCTGGTCTACTTTATGGGGCTTTTTTTGGTCTACCTCCTCGGCAGCTGGCTACCGACGCTGGTAAAAGAGGTGGGCTTAACGGTCAGCCAGGCGGCGGTGATGACCGCCATGTACCAGGCGGGAGGAACCCTCGGCTCGCTGTTTGCGGGCTGGCTAATGGACCGGATCAACCCCCATCGGGCGCTCGGGCTGATATACGCGGTTGGCGGCCTGTTTACGATGGCGATGGGCTATGCCGCGGCAAGCTTTGCGCTCATCTGCCTGCTGGCGTTTATCAGCGGAGCCTGCTTAAACGGCGCCAATACCGGCATGAACGCGCTCTCCGCCCGCTACTATCCTACCGAGGCGCGGGCCACCGGCTCCAGCTGGATGCACGGCGTTGGCCGCCTGGGCGCCATCCTCAGCGCCTTCGCCGGGGCGGAAATGCTGGCGCTGAATATCAGCTTCGAAAGCGTATTCCTGATCCTTGGCATTCCGGCGGCGATTACCGTCGCCGGGCTGGCGGCCAAAGGTGTTTTTGCGGCTGACCCGGAGCCAAAACCCACCGCTTCAACCGCGCCCGTCAGAAGTACATTTTAAAACGTTGACGTTAAGGCGGGCGTGCTTCAAAAAAACGCCCGCCCAAAAAAGAAAAATTAATTTCATTTAAATGAATAATGAAAAATAAAAAATGCCGTGAAGTATCGATTCACCTCAAAAGTCACAGCGAAAAATCATCAAATTCATACAAAAAACAAATGAAATATCGTTCATAAAAACAATTAATAACCTTATCAATCAGAATATCTTGATAGCTGTAGCCAGGAAATTACGGCTCAATTTTTACGATTTTTCGATCCACCTCGCATATACAGAAATTAAATTCCAAACAACCATTGAAACGAAATAAACATTTCCTTATGTTCTGGCTGATATTCAGGATAAGGTCGTGCCGGTGGAACTGGCGCAGAGGTCCTGACTTGTCCTCCCAGACAAAGGAATTGACCATGAGTGAACAGCAGATTCTTCTCTCTCCGGCTGCGGCACGCGGCGATAAGCTAAGCTGGGCCACCCGAATCGCTTACGGCGGCGGCGATACCGCCTGTAACGTCGTTTTCGGCATGATCGGCACGGTTTTAACCCTGTTTTATACCGACTATGTCGGCATCAGCATCGCCACCGTTGGCCTGGTAATGCTGATCTCCCGTCTGTTTGACGGCGTTTCCGATGTCATCATGGGCCTGATGGTGGAACGCACGAACTCTCGCTGGGGGAAATCACGCCCCTGGCTGCTATGGATGAGCGTGCCCTACGCCGTATCGGCGATTTTACTGTTCACCGTCCCGCAGACCACCGGCACGCTGCAGTTTCTCTATCTGCTGGTGGCCTATAACTTCTGCACCACCGTGTGCTATACCGCCATCAACCTCCCCTACGGCAGCCTTTCTGCGATGATGACCCGCGCCTCCTGGGAAAGGGATATGCTCAGCATCACCCGCATGTCGATGTCGCCTTTTGGTCGTATCCTCGCCGTTGCCTGCACGCTGCCGCTGGTGAAGTACTTTGGCGACGATCAGGCGGCGTGGATTAAAACCATGTCGATTTGGGCTTTTCTGGCGCTGCTGTTGCTGCTGTTTTGCTTTTATAAATGCGAAGAGAAGGTCGTCATCAAAGCGCGAGAGAAACAGGGAAACGTACCGGTAAAGACCCAGCTTTCCGCGCTTTTTCGTAACCAGTACTTCTGGGCCAGCGCAATCCTGTGGGCCGCGCAAAGCGTGTACTACACCGTGGTGGGGATCGCGCTGCCTTACTACTGCCGCTACGTGCTCGGCGACGATACCTTCTATAGCTCCATTTTCGTTGCCGAAACCGCCTGCATTATTATTTTCACCTTCCTGAGCTCGGTGCCCATTCGAAAATACGGTAAACGCAACGTTGCCCTCTGCGGCATCGTGCTGGCGACCATCGGCCAAGTGCTGTTTATGTTTAACTCTGATGATTATCACTGGGCGCTGGCAAACGCGATTATTCGCGGTATTGGCTTCGCCCCGCTGAACGCCGTGCTGTTTGGCTTCTGCGGTGATGCCGTCGAATTCGGCCAGTGGAAAACGCGCGTCAGGCAGGAAGGGATGATCTTCTCCGCCGGTTCCGTTGGGACGAAACTCGGCGCAGGTATTGCCGCCGCAGTTATCTCCGGCCTGCTGAGCATGGCGGGTTACGTCAGCTCCAGCAGCGGATCCGGCGTTCAGCCGCAAAGCGCTATCGACATGATTAACCACGTTTATCTCTACGGCTCTTTCTTCCTGTGGATCGTTGTCATTATCACCCTGCTGTTTTACCGGCTGGATAAGCAATACCCGCAGATTATGCATGAACTGAAAGAACGCGAAGCGCGTGGAGAGATGTAAAACCCGGCTGCCACATCCGCGCTCGGCGAGCGCGGGTATACAGAACAACATCTGAAATCCGTAGTATCTCTATCATTGAGGAGAGCACCATCATGTTAAACGGCATGAAACCCTTATCCCGCTCCCTGCGCTGGGGCATGGTCGGCGGCGGCGGTACCAGCCAGATTGGCTACAGCCACCGTTGCGCGGCGCTGCGTGATAACGTCTTTACTTTGCTGGCCGGCGCGCTTGATATCGATGCCGAGCGCGGCCGTCAATTCGGCGAGCAGCTCGGCATCGCTCCTGAGCGCTGCTACGCCGATTATAAAACGCTGTTCGCGGAGGAGGCCAAACGCCCCGACGGGATTGAAGCCGTATCGGTGACGACGCCGAATAATACTCACTTCGCTATCACTAAAGCGGCGCTGGAAGCCGGGCTGCACGTTATCTGCGAAAAACCGCTGTGCTTTACCGCCGACGAAGCGCGCGAACTGCTCGCGCTGAGTAAAAAGCAGAATAAAATTATCGGCGTCACCTACGGTTATGCCGGGCACCAGATGATCCAGCAGGCACGGCAGATGATAGCCGAGGGGATGCTCGGCGAGATCCGCATTATCAATATGCAGTTTGCCCACGGTTTTCATAATGAAGCCGTTGAGCTGCAAGCGGAATCCACCCGCTGGCGGGTCACACCCAAATATGCTGGCCCTAGCTATGTGCTGGGGGATCTGGCGACCCACCCGCTATTTATTGCCGAGACGATGGTGCCGAATCTGAACATCACCCGCCTGATGTGCGCACGTCAAAGCTTCGTCAAATCCCGCGCGCCGCTGGAAGATAACGCCTTTGTGCTGATGGAATATAACAACGGCGCCGTCGGTTCACTGTGGACCAGCGCGGTCAACAGCGGCGCGATGCATTCACAAAAAGTCCGCGTCATTGGCGAAAAAGCCAGCATCGAATGGTGGGATGAACGCCCAAATCAGCTGAGCTACGAGGTGCAGGGCGAACCGGCGCGCGTACTGGAGCGCGGGATGCCCTATCTCAGCCAGCAGGCGCTGGCGGATGACCGCATTGGCGGCGGTCACCCTGAAGGGCTGTTCGAAGCGTGGGCCAACCTCTATCGCCGCTACGCCATCGCCATCGACGCCATGGATCGCGGTGACCGGGCATTCCTCGAGACCTTCTGGTATCCGGACGTGGAAGCCGGGCTGCACGGCGTTTACTGGGTTGAGCAGTGCGTTAAATCCGCCGACGCGGGCGGCCAGTGGGTTGACTTTAACTGCCATTAATCTCTGCACTCCAGTGGAGGCTCCTCCACTGGTTTTTTTTGCCTACCGTACTCACCTCATCATGCAACACAGTCGTAATATCTGTTAAACAAACATTTATTTACGCTTCTGTTTCCCCCCACTACACTAGGCGCAGTTTTTATATTGAGGTGGTAATGAACGATAATAAAATGACGCCAGGCGAACTGCGCGCGACCTGGGGTTTGGGGACCGTATTCTCTTTGCGCATGCTCGGCATGTTTATGGTCCTGCCGGTTCTGACCACTTACGGCATGGCGTTACAGGGCGCAAGCGAGGCCCTTATCGGCCTGGCAATCGGCATTTACGGGCTGGCCCAGGCGATATTCCAGATTCCTTTCGGACTGCTTTCCGACCGCATTGGGCGTAAACCGCTGATCGTCGGCGGCCTGTTAATCTTCGTCATCGGCAGCGTTATCGCGGCGCTTTCCGACTCGATCTGGGGAATTATTCTTGGCCGCGCGCTGCAGGGTTCCGGGGCGATTGCCGCTGCGGTGATGGCGCTGCTTTCCGATTTAACCCGCGAGCAGAACCGCACTAAAGCCATGGCGTTTATCGGCGTAAGCTTTGGCGTCACCTTTGCTATTGCAATGGTTCTCGGGCCTATCGTTACCCATCAGTTAGGCCTGCACGCCCTGTTCTGGATGATCGCCTTCCTGGCGACGCTCGGGATTCTGCTGACGCTGTGGGTAGTGCCAAACAGCCAGAATCACGTGCTGAACCGCGAGTCCGGTATGGTGAAGGGCTGCTTCAGCAAAGTCCTTGCTGAGCCAAAACTACTGAAGCTCAATTTCGGTATTATGTGCCTGCATATCATGCTGATGTCGACTTTTGTCGCCCTGCCGGGCCAGCTGGAAGCCGCCGGTTTCCCCGCCGCCGAGCACTGGAAAATCTATCTGGTCACCATGCTGGTCTCATTTGTTGCGGTGGTACCATTTATTATCTACGCCGAAGTGAAGCGCAAAATGAAACGCGTCTTCCTGCTGTGCGTCGCCATCCTGCTGATCGCTGAGATCGTACTTTGGGGCGCCGGGGGCTATTTCTGGGAACTGGTTGCCGGCGTTCAGCTATTTTTCCTCGCGTTTAACCTGTTGGAAGCTCTACTTCCGTCGTTAATCAGCAAAGAATCACCGGCCGGCTATAAAGGCACCGCGATGGGAATTTATTCCACCAGCCAGTTCCTCGGCGTGGCCATCGGCGGAGCGCTCGGCGGCTGGGTGGACGGCTTTTTTGACTCGCAAACCGTCTTCCTGCTCGGCGCCCTGCTGGCGATGCTGTGGCTACTGGTGGCCAGCACCATGAGCGAACCGCCGTACGTCAGCAGCCTGCGGGTCGAGATCCCGGAGGATATCGCGGCGGATAAAATGCTAGAGGAACGTTTACAGGCTAAAGAGGGCGTAAAAGAAGCTCTGGTGATCGCCGAAGAGCGTTCGGTGTATATCAAAATCGACAGCAAGATCACCAACCGCTTCGAGATTGAGCAGGCGATCAAAGGAATCTAAACGCGAAATAACCTGCTTTACGCAGGCCAAAAAAACGTTTTAAGCGATGAGTTTGTCTTCTGCCGGGCGGCGGTTAACGCCTTACCCGGCAGACAAAAACAGCGATAGCGCTATTTTAATCGCGGAAGTTTTTGAACTGGAACGGCTGACCTAAATCACCGCCGCGCACCAGCGCCATAACCGCCTGCAGGTCGTCGCGAGACTTACCGGTAACGCGAATCTCTTCGCCCTGAATCTGCGCCTGTACCTTCAGCTTGCTGTCCTTAATAAGCTTGACGATTTTTTTCTGCGTCGCGCTCTCAATGCCCTGCTTCAGCTTGGCATCGACGAACCAGGTCTTACCACTGTGCACGAACTCATCCGGCACCTCGATAGAACTGCCTTCGATTCCGCGTTTCAGCAGCTTCGCGCGCAGAATATCCAGCAACTGGTTAATCTGGAAATCAGACTCGCTGAGGACCTTGATGGTCTCGTTTTTTTCGTTCAGCTCAAAGCTCGCTTCGACGTTACGAAAATCAAAACGCGATTCAACTTCACGGGTCGCGTTCTCTACGGCGTTTCGAACTTCCTGAAGATCGACTTCAGAGACAATATCGAAAGATGGCATCTTTTCCTCTCCTTCCGTTTCTTTTGCGTTGCATAATACCCGCAACGCGACATAACTCAACTTGTTATCCCGAAAGGATAACTGATAACGCTATACTTTAGCCATGAGCACCTGATGCAGCACTCACAGGTGAGGAGGAATAATGAAAGTAACCGTACTCGGATGCGGTGCGCTGGGACAGTTATGGCTAACTGCGCTGTACAAACAGGGACATGAAGTCCAGGGCTGGTTACGCGTCCCCCAGCCGTTCTGTAGCGTCAATGTCATTGATACCGACGGCAGCGTGTTTAATGAATCATTTACCGCTAACGATCCTGACTTTCTTGCCAGCAGCGACCTGCTGCTGGTCACCCTAAAAGCCTGGCAAGTCTCGAACGCGGTGAAAAACCTGAGCGCCATCCTGCCCTCGTCAGTACCTGTTCTGCTCATGCACAACGGCATGGGTACCATTGACGAGCTGAAGACCCTCAAACAGCCGCTGCTGCTGGCTTCGACAACGCAGGCGGCCCGCCGCGACGGCAACGTTATCGTCCACGTCGCCAACGGCACCAGTCATATTGGCCCGGCGAAGGATTACCCACAGGATTATAGCTATCTTGCCGATGTGCTGCAGGGCGTGCTGCCCGACGTCGCCTGGCATAACAATATCTACCCCGCGATCTGGAGCAAGCTGGCGGTCAACTGTGTGATTAACCCGCTGACGGCGCTGAAAAACTGTCAGAATGGCGACTTGCGCGAATACCCGCAGGAGGTTGCCGCTATTTGTTATGAAGTTGCGGCGGTGATGGATCGCGAGGGGATGCATACCTCGCCGGAAAACCTGTTATTCTATGTGCATCAGGTTATTGAAAGTACGGCAGAAAATACCTCCTCAATGCTGCAGGACATTCTCGCCCAGCGCCATACGGAAATCGACTATATCACCGGTTTTCTGTTAAAACGCGCCCGAGCCCACGGTATCGCCGTACCCGAGAATACCCGCCTGTTTGAACTGGTCAAGCGTAAGGAGAATGAATATGAGCGCGTCGGCACTGATTTGCCTCGCCCCTGGTAGCGAAGAGACCGAAGCGGTCACCACCATTGATTTACTCGTTCGCGGCGGCATAAAGGTCACCACCGCCAGCGTCGCCGGCGATGGCAGCCTGACCATCGTCTGCTCGCGCGGCGTTAAGCTGCTGGCCGATGCGCCGCTGGTGGAAGTGGCCGACGGAGATTTCGATATCCTTGTTCTGCCCGGCGGCATTAAAGGCGCGGAGTACTTTCGCGACAGCCCGCTGCTGGTTGAAACGGTACGCCAGTTTCATCTTTCCGGGCGCATCGTTGCGGCGATTTGCGCCGCGGCGGCGACCGTGCTGGTACCGCACAACCTTTTCCCCATCGGCAATATGACCGGATTTCCGGCGCTGAAAGAGCAGATCCCCGCCGAGCAGTGGCAGGATAAGCGCGTCGTCTGGGATGCTCGCGTCAAGCTGCTCACCAGTCAGGGGCCGGGAACCTCTATTGATTTCGCCTTGAAGATGATCGATCTGCTGGTTGGACGCGAAAAAGCGCACGAAGTCGCTTCCCAACTGGTGATGGCGGCAGGAATTTATAACTACTACGAATAAACGCAAAACGGCAACCCAGGGTTGCCGTTTTTAATGATTGCGCCTTGCTCCTGAGGAACTAGGGGCGATAAACCTTCACGTTTTCAAAGCCCTGCTCGCGCAGATACAGCGCCTGCAGGCGGCTCATCACCCCGCGTTCACACCACAGCAGCCAGGTTTTATTCTGGTCGAGATCGCCAAATTTGGTGCTCAGCTTATAGAAAGGTAGCGAAACCACGTCCACGCCCTCCACCTTCAGCGGCTTATCGTCCTGCTCGTCGATAGAGCGGATATCGAGGATAACGTCGTTAGGGCCAAAACCGCTGACGGTTTCCACTTCCACCACGTCCTGCTCGGTCTGCTGAGCGATATCGCGGATATCAATATTGCTCGCTTCCGCTACCACTTTCTCAAGGATGCTAAAATCGAAGTGCTCTTCTTCCGCCTCGATCTTCGCCTTCACCGCTTTCACGGTCGGGCTCTTCGAGATAACGCCGCAGTATTCCGGCATGGTGCGGGCAAAATCTTCGGTGCCGATTTCACGCGCGAGGTCAATAATGTGCTCTTTATCGTGCGAAATCAGCGGACGCAGAATCAGGGTATCAGAGACGTTGTCAATCAGGCGCAGGTTGGTCAGCGTCTGGCTGGACACCTGGCCTAACGCTTCGCCGGTGACCAGCGCCTGAACGCCGTAGCGCTCGGCGACTTTTGACGCTGCGCGCACCATCATGCGCTTGAGCACCACGCCCATCTGGCCGTCGTCGACTTTCTCAAGAATCTCGCCCACCACCGGCTCGAAGTTGATCGCCACGAAGCGCACGCGGTGCGAGCTGCCGAAGCGATTCCACAGATAGTGCGCAACCTGACGCACGCCGATTTCATGGGCCGCGCCGCCAAGGTTAAAGAAGCAGTAATGCACGCGGCAGCCGCGGCGCATCAGCATATAGCTGGAGACGCCGGAGTCGAACCCGCCGGAAATCAGCGACAGCACGTCTTCCTGGGTACCGATCGGGAAACCACCGATACCTTCGTAGCGCCCTTTCACCAGCAGCAGACGATCGTTTTCAATCTCGAGGTTAACCGTCACATCGGGGTCGGTCAGCTTTACGCGCGCCGTTTCAATATGCTGGTTCAAGCCGCCGCCGACGTAGCGCTCCACTTCGATTGAGGTAAACTCATGCTTACCGCGACGCTTAACGCGCACGCAGAAGGTTTTACCTTCCAGCGCTTCACGCCACAGCGGCAGCGTCTGCTCGAAAATATCGTGCAGGGAGGTATAAGGAACGTCTTCGACTTCCAGAATATGGTGGATACCCGGGATACGGGTCAGGGCGTCACGAATGGCCGGGCGCTGATTTTCATCCTTCGCCCGGACCTCGATATGATCCCAGTGACGAACGACGGCAAGCGTCTCATCATAGTTTTTGAGAACGTTACGAATGTTCCCGGTTAAAATTTTAATGAAGCGCAATCGCACAGATTGGCTTTTGATGGTGATTTCCGGGAACAATTTAATGATAAACTTCATGGCGACACTATTCGTTGGCAAGCCCGACGGGGCTTTAAGCATAAAAAGTTGTACAGGCGCAACCGGCGTCTGCATCCAGGGCGCGGAGTATACCACTATTGGGCGCTTTTCACCTGGCATTGCGCGTTATTTGATTAACCGCGCGACTTCGTTACCATATTGATAGCCATCGAGACATTAAAAGAGTCTATATTCACTATGCCAAAGAAAAATGAGGCCCCGGCCAGCTTCGAAACCGCCCTGGGCGAGCTGGAGCAAATTGTTAATCGTCTGGAAAGCGGCGCGCTGCCGTTAGAAGAAGCGCTCGGCGAATTTGAGCGCGGGATCCAGCTGGCGCGCCAGGGGCAGGCAAAGCTGCAGCAGGCCGAGCAGCGCGTACAAATTCTGCTGGCGGATAGCGAAGACGCGCCGCTTACGCCTTTCACGCCGGACGCTGAATAAATGGACTTCCCGCAACAGCTACAGGCGTGCGTTGAGCAGGCTAACGCAGCGCTGCGCCGTTTTATCGCCCCGCAGCCTTTTCAGAACACTCCGCTGGTTGAAGCCATGCAGTATGGCGCATTATTAGGCGGCAAACGCCTGCGCCCGTTCCTGGTTTACGCCACCGGCGACATGTTTGGCGTCAGCCGCGCTACGCTGGACGCCCCTGCCGCCGCCGTTGAATGCATTCATGCTTATTCGCTGATGCACGACGACCTCCCGGCGATGGACGATGACGATTTACGCCGCGGCCAGCCGACCTGCCATATAAAATTCGGCGAAGCGAACGCAATTCTTGCCGGAGACGCTCTACAAACGCTGGCGTTTTCTATACTAAGCGATGCGCCCATGGCTGAAGTGCCGGATCGCGATCGCCTGGCGATGATTTCCGAACTGGCGCAGGCCAGCGGCATCGCCGGCATGTGCGGCGGTCAGGCGCTGGATCTGGAAGCGGAAGGCCATCAGGTTGACCTGGCGTCGCTGGAGCGTATTCATCGCCATAAAACCGGCGCGTTGATTCGCGCCGCGGTACGGATGGGCGCGCTGAGCGCAGGTGAAGCCGGGCGCAGGGCGCTACCCGCTCTCGATCGATACGCTGAGAATATCGGTCTCGCCTTCCAGGTCCAGGATGACATTCTCGACGTGGTAGGGGATACTGCCACCCTTGGCAAACGTCAGGGAGCCGACCAGCAGCTGGGCAAAAGTACCTACCCCGCCCTTCTGGGACTTGAGCAAGCCCGGAAAAAGGCCCATGACCTGATTACCGACGCCCGCCGGTCGTTAACTGAGCTGGCCGCGCAATCTCTGGATACCACGGCACTGGAAGCGCTCGCGAATTACATAATTCAGCGTGATAAATAAACAATAAATGAGTCTCTGATGAGTTTTGATATTGCCAAATACCCGACCCTGGCGCTGGTGGATTCCACCCAGGAGTTGCGTTTGTTGCCGAAAGATAGCCTGCCGAAACTGTGCGACGAACTGCGGCGTTACCTGCTGGACAGCGTCAGCCGTTCCAGCGGGCACTTTGCCTCCGGCCTCGGCACGGTAGAACTGACCGTGGCGCTGCACTACGTCTATAACACGCCTTTCGATCGCCTAATCTGGGACGTCGGCCACCAGGCTTACCCACATAAAATTCTGACCGGACGCCGCGATCGGATCGGCACTATCCGCCAGAAAGGCGGTCTGCACCCCTTCCCGTGGCGCGGAGAAAGCGAGTATGACGTCCTGAGCGTCGGCCACTCGTCTACCTCCATCTCCGCCGGCATCGGGATAGCCATCGCCGCTGCCAAAGAAGATAAGCAGCGCCGCGCGGTCTGCGTGATCGGCGACGGGGCGATAACCGCGGGAATGGCGTTTGAAGCGATGAACCACGCTGGCGATATCAAACCCGATCTGCTGGTAGTGCTCAACGACAACGAAATGTCGATCTCCGAGAACGTCGGCGCGCTAAACAATCACCTGGCACAGCTGCTTTCCGGAAAACTCTACTCCACGCTGCGCGAAGGCGGCAAAAAGGTCTTCTCCGGCGTGCCGCCGATTAAAGAGCTGCTCAAACGCACCGAGGAACATATCAAAGGGATGGTGGTTCCGGGGACGCTGTTTGAAGAGCTGGGCTTTAACTACATTGGGCCGGTGGACGGCCACGACGTTATCGGTCTGGTTAATACGCTGAAGAACATGCGCGACCTCAAAGGGCCGCAGTTCCTGCATATTATGACTAAAAAAGGCCGCGGCTATGAGCCCGCCGAAAAAGACCCGATCACCTTCCACGCGGTGCCGAAATTCGATCATACCAGCGGCGTGCTGCCGAAAAGCAGCGGCGGCCTGCCCTCTTACTCGAAAATCTTCGGCGACTGGCTGTGCGAAACCGCCGCGAAAGATAACAAGCTGATGGCCGTTACGCCAGCGATGCGCGAAGGCTCGGGGATGGTCGAGTTCTCAAAAAAATATCCCGACCAGTATTTCGACGTGGCCATTGCCGAGCAGCACGCGGTAACCTTTGCCGCCGGGCTGGCGATTGGCGGCTATAAGCCGGTGGTGGCGATTTACTCCACCTTCCTGCAGCGCGCCTATGACCAGGTGATTCACGATGTCGCCATCCAGAAGCTGCCGGTGCTGTTCGCTATCGACCGCGCGGGTATCGTCGGCGCCGATGGGCAAACTCACCAGGGCGCGTTTGATATCTCCTTCCTGCGCTGCATCCCGGATATGGTTATCATGACCCCGAGCGACGAGAACGAATGCCGCCAGATGCTGTATACCGGTTATCACTATAACGACGGCCCGTGCGCGGTGCGCTATCCGCGCGGCTCCGGTACCGGCGCGCCGTTTGAACCGCTGGCTTCGCTGCCTATCGGTAAAGGCGTGGTGAAGCGCGAAGGTGAAAAAATCGCGATTCTGAATTTCGGTACGCTGCTGCCGCAGGCCGCAAAAGTCGCGGAAAAGCTTAACGCCACCCTGGTGGATATGCGCTTTGCCAAACCGCTGGATGAGGCGCTGGTACTACAGCTGGCCGCAGAACACGAGGTGCTGGTCACCCTGGAAGAGAACGCCATCATGGGCGGTGCCGGCAGCGGCGTAAACGAGCTGCTGATGTCGCGCCGCCGCGCGGTTCCGGTACTGAATCTCGGCCTGCCTGATTTCTTCATCCCGCAGGGAACCCAGGAAGAAGCGCATGCCGACCTCGGCCTGGACGCCGCCGGCATCGAAGCCAAAATCCACGCCTGGCTGGCATAATTGCCGCCACCGCTCCTGCTATGGTTAAAGGATACCCTTTATTCGTAGCAGGAGCGCACTATGCACTACATCCCTCTTGGCGATACCGATCTCCGCGTTTCCCGTCTCTGTCTGGGCTGCATGACCTTTGGCGAACCGGACCGCGGTAACCATGCCTGGACCTTACCGGAAGAGAGCAGCCGCCCGCTGATAAAATACGCTCTCGAAGGCGGCATTAACTTCTTCGACACCTCGAATAACTACTCTGACGGCAGCAGCGAAGAGATCCTCGGGCGCGCGCTGCGCGAGTACGCCCGCCGCGATTCCGTGATCGTCGCCACCAAGGTTTACCATCAGGTGGGCGATCTGCCGCAGGGGCTGTCGCGCGCGCAGATCCTGCGTTCCATCGACGACAGCCTGCGTCGCCTCGGCATGGAGTATGTCGATCTGCTGCAGATCCATCGTTGGGATTACGCCACGCCCATTGAAGAAACCCTCGAAGCGCTCAACGATGTCGTCAAGGCGGGTAAAGCCCGCTATATCGGCGCATCGTCGATGCACGCCCGCCAGTTTGCCCAGGCGTTAGCGCTGCAGACGCAGAATAACTGGGCCCGCTTCGTCACCATGCAGGATCATTACAATCTGATTTATCGCGAAGAAGAAAATGAGATGCTGCCGCTGTGCAGCCGGGAAGGCGTCGCGGTGATGCCGTGGAGCCCGCTGGCGCGTGGCCGCCTGACTCGCCCGTGGGGGGAAACTACCGCCCGTCTGGTATCAGATGAAGTCGGTAAATCGCTCTACAACGCCATGGATGAGAATGATGAACAGATTGCGACAAACCTGGCCGAAGTCGCGGAAGAGCTTGATGCCAACCGCGCCCAGGTGGCGCTGGCCTGGTTATTGAGCAAACCCGGCGTGGCCGCGCCGATTATCGGCGCCTCACGGCAGGATCAGCTGGATGAGCTGCTGCATGCGGTCGATTTAACGCTGACACCGGAGCAGATTGAAAAGCTGGAGACGCCGTATAAACCGCACCCGATCGTCGGGTTCAAGTAACGCGCGGTTCCCTACCAGATTCCCGGCTCGCGCTGCGCTTAGCCGGGCTACAGGTACACCAACCTCTGCGGACGACGGGTTCACCCACGCCTGCAGGCCGGTAGCCCGGACAGGTGCGCAGCGCCGTCTCCGGGAATGGTGCCACTCTGCTCCCGGGGGCGACGCAAAGCGTCTGCCCGGGCTACTGACTCACCCACGCCTGCGGGCCGGTAGCCCGGACAGGTGCGCCAGCACCGCCTCCGGGAAACGCCTGCCTGCTCGATTTCCCAGGGGCGGGCCGGATTTTATTTAGAAAAGTCCAATCGGCCAGTGGTGGCCAATCACATACAGCACCCCGGCGGAAATCACCCCGGCGACAATATCGTCGACCATGATCCCCATCCCGCCGTGAATATTGCGGTCGAACCAGCGGATAGGCCACGGCTTCCACATATCAAAGAGACGGAAAATCACAAAGCCGGCGGCGACCCACTGCCAGTCCATCGTCGGTAAAGCCATCAGGGTAATCCACATCCCCACGAACTCATCCCAGACGATGCTGCCGTGATCGTGGGTGCCCATATCTTTCGCCGTACGGTGGCAAATATAGACGCCAATGCAGATGCTCATCATCACCGCCAGCGAATAGAGCTGCCAGGGGAGTAAGGTGAGCAGATACCAGAAGGGGATCGACGCCAGCGATCCCATGGTGCCGGGAACCACCGGGCTAAGGCCGCTGCCGAATCCCGTTGCCAGCAGATGCCAAGGGTTGCTCATCTTCAGGCGGCTTTTCGCCACATCTCTACTCCGCGCCAAAATGATCGTATCCCTTAAAATCGAACGTAACGGGCTTACCTTCGCGCATGAACTGCAGACCTTCCGATTGCGGAAGTATCTGTCCAATACAGGTAAAGCGCGCGCCGAGATTGGCAAGGGCCACGTCCAGCGCCCCGCGATTGAGTTCAGGCACGGTAAAGCACAGCTCATAATCCTCACCGCCGGAGAGCGCCCAGCGCAGCGCCTGTTCCGTCTCAACCTGGCGCAGCATCGCATCCGAGAACGGCATCGCATCGAGATCGACGCGCGCGCCGCAGCCGCTGGCGTTAAGAATATGCCCGAGGTCGGAAATCAGACCGTCGGAGAGATCGATGGCGGAGTTCGCCAAATCGCGCAGCGCCTGCCCCTGTAGAACCCGCGGCAGCGGACGCAGATGGCGCGCCAGGAAATAATCCGCGTCGGCGTTATCTTGAACGTGCAGCCGATCCTGCAAAATCGCCAGACCCGCGGCGCTGTCTCCGGGCGTGCCGGTGACGTAAATCCAGTCTCCCGGCTTCGCCCCGGAACGCTTCAGACCGCGTCCCGTCGGCACAAAGCCATGGATACCCAGCGTCATCGACAGCGGTCCGCGCGTGGTATCGCCGCCAATGAGTTGCATATCATAATAGTTGAGCTGCACAAACAGGCTGTCGCTAAAGGCTTCAAGCCAGGCTTCGTCTGCTTCCGGCAGGGTCAGGGCCAGGGTTAACCACGCCGGTTCAGCGCCCATTGCCGCCAGGTCGCTCAGGTTGACCGCCAGCGCTTTATAGGCGAGGTCTGCAGGGTCGATATCGGGTAAAAAATGGTTTCCCGCCACCAGGGTGTCGGTGCTGATTGCCAGCGTTTTTTTCTCGGGGATGTTCAGGAGCGCGCAGTCGTCGCCAATGCCGGTTTCAACATCAAGACGAGCGCTTTTTACGCGATCAAAATAACGGGCAATCAGGGAAAATTCGCCGCATGCCATACGTTATGCCTCAGAAAAAGAAAAGAATAAGGCCGGTTTGCAAGAGTGAGACTCTACAAAACCGGCCCTGGAGTTTACTTTTTGTTAGGACGAATTACCGGGGCAGCTTTGTCCAGCACGCCGTTGACAAACTTATGGCTATCTTCAGCGCCAAAGGTTTTCGCCAGTTCGATGGCTTCGTTAATCGCAACTTTGTACGGGACATCGCTACGCTTTGACAGCTCAAACAGTGCGATACGCAGCACCGCTTTTTCCACCTGACCCAGCTCGTCCAGCAGACGAGAAAGATACGGCTTCATCAGGCCGTCGAGATACGCGCTGTTAGTCGCCACTCCGGACAGCAGTTCGCGGAAATACAGAACGTCTACATCTTTCACATCCTGTTCCGCCAGGAACTGGTATTCGACATCAGCGATGTCGTTTTTGGACAACTGCCAGGAGTAAAGCGCCTGGACAGCACACTCACGGGCGCGGCGACGAGCAGCAGGTTTCACGGAATTCCCCTTACAAAAATCAGGCCTTGATGGCTTTCAATACGTTAATCATTTCCAGCGCGGTCAGCGCTGCTTCAGCGCCTTTGTTACCGGCTTTGGTGCCAGCGCGTTCGATGGCTTGCTCAATACTTTCTGTGGTCAGAACACCGAAGGCTACCGGGATTCCGCTGTCCTGAGCGACGTGCGCCAGGCCATTGCTTGCACCGCCAGCCACATATTCAAAGTGCGCAGTGCCGCCACGGATAACGGTACCCAGCGCGATCACCGCGTCATACTTACCGGTTTTCGCCAGTGCGTCAGCCGCCAGCGGCAGCTCATACGCGCCTGGAACCCAAACAACGGTAATGTTTTCATCTTTGACCTGGCCAATACGCTTCAGGGCGTCAATCGCGCCATCCAGCAGGCTGTCGTTGATAAAGTTGTTGAAACGCGCAATGGTGATGGCGACGCGAGCGTCCGGGGTAGCAACGTTAGCTTCAATAATGTTCATACTCTTCCTTCGGGTTCAGTTCATTTGGCCCCGCAAGGGGGGCGGATTCTATCATAATAATCGGCGCACTGCTTTCCCTTTTGTCCGGGGAAATCAAGCGTTCACTAAATGCAGGCAAATATCCGGGCCTACATGACGTATCTCATTGAATTTGAAATGGGGGGCTTGCTCAAGTTTCTCAAGCCCCGGCAGTACACATAATCCGCGCGCATCGCTGCCTAACAGTTTAGGCGCAATATAGACGATAAGCTCGTCCACCAGCCCGGCCTCCAGCAGCGCGCCGGCAAGGGTGGGGCCTGCTTCCACCCAAATCGAATTAATTTGCTGTTTGCCCAGCAGCATCATCAGTACCACCAGATCCAGGCGACCATTATGCTCCGGCACCAGCAGCGTGCGTACGTTCTCCGGCCACTGGCGTTCATCTTCACGGGTACGGGCAAATAGCGTTTCACCCGCCTGCTCCACGATACGATGCTGCGGCGTGACGCGATTCTGACTATCGATAACGATGCGCAAAGGCTGACGCAGGTTTTCCTGCGGGTACAGCGCCTGGGTGTCGGCGTTGAGCTCGTCCCAGCGTACGGTTAGCGCCGGGTCATCCGCCAGCACCGTCGCGCTGCTGGTCAGGATGGCGTGGCTTTGCGCGCGCAGGCGCTGCACATCGCGCCGCGCCTGCGGCGAGGTGATCCACTGGCTCTCCCCGCTGGCCATCGCCGTACGCCCATCCAGCGATGCGCCCATTTTTAACTGGATCCAGGGAAAGCCGGTGCGCATCCGCTTAAGAAAGCCTTTATTCAGCGCTTCGGCTTCGTTCATCATCAGCCCATGGCTGACGTCGACCCCTTCCTGCTGCAAACGGTACAAACCGCGCCCCGCGACCTGCGGGTTCGGGTCCTGCATCGCCGCGACCACGCGGCTCACCCCCGCGGCAATCAGCGCTTCGCAGCACGGCGGCGTGCGACCGTGATGGCTACAGGGTTCCAGCGTGACGTACGCCGTCGCACCTTGCGCTTTTTCGCCCGCCATGCGCAGCGCGTGCACTTCCGCGTGCGGTTCACCGGCGCGATAGTGAAAACCTTCGCCGACGATCTCGCCATCTTTAACGATCACGCAGCCGACATTCGGATTGGGGTGAGTGGTGAAGCGTCCGCGCGCCGCCAGCTTCAGCGCTCGCGCCATGTACAATTCGTCCTGCATGGGCTCAGTCCTGTAAGCGGGCGATCTCTTCGCCAAACTCTTTGATATCTTCGAAGCTGCGGTAAACGGAAGCAAAGCGGATGTAGGCGACTTTATCGAGCTTTTTCAGCTGCTCCATCACCAGGTTGCCGATCATTTTGCTCGGCACTTCGCGCTCGCCGGTCCCACGCAGATGGGTTTTTATGTGGTTAAGCGCCATCTCGACGTCGTCCGAGCTAACCGGACGCTTCTCCAGCGCTTTCAGCATTCCGCTGCGCAGTTTGTCCTCATTAAAAGGCTCGCGCACGTCGTTGCTTTTTACGACCCGCGGCATCACCAGTTCCGCCACTTCAAACGTCGTAAAACGTTCATTACAAACCAGACACTGACGACGACGACGCACGGAAGAGCCCTCGCCCACCAGACGAGAGTCGATAACTTTGGTATCTACGGCGAAACAGAAAGGGCAATGCATAGCGCGTCCTGACATGTAGTTAAACTAACGGGTAGTTTACCGCGAAGTGACCCGACAACAAAGAAAGAGCTTTTGAGACAAAGGATCTATAGTGCGATTATCCGAACGATCTACCATTAAGCATCCTCTGTTAACGGAATCCCAACTATGACAAGACGTTATTTAAAACTGGCCATTGTGGGTAGCATTTTCACCCTCAGCGCCTGCGCGCAGCAAAGCGAAATCCGCCAGATGAACCAGAGCGTGAGCACGCTGAGCAAAGAGATGACCCAGCTCAATCAGCAGACGGTCAAAATCACCCAGCAAAACGTGCTGAATGCAAAATCGAGCAGCGGGGTTTACCTGCTGCCGGCGGCGAAAACGCCGGCCCGCCTGAAAAGCCAGACCGGTACCCTGCGCATGTCTCTGCTCAATATCACTGCGGATGGCGACGGTACCCGCCTGACGCTGCGCATCCAGGGTGAATCAAACGATCCGCTGCCGGCCTTTAGCGCGACGGTGGCCTCGGGGCAGATCAGCGGCACTACCGAGAGCTATCAGGAAGTTAACGTCCAAAATCAGCTAATTAGCGCCCCGGCAAGCGTTCTGGCGCCGAGCGACGTCGATATTCCGCTGCGCCTGAATGGCGTAACGCCCGAGCAGGTTGGCTTTGTCCGCATCCACGATATCCAGCCCGCAAACCTGCCGTAACTCCCCTCAGCCGGGTGTCGCGGACATCCGGCTTCCCCCCTCGTGCCAATCCACTTACAGATTTTCCATTCAGTTCACTAAAAATTGACAGGATTTATGAATTTCGGTGGCATTCCGTCAAGAAATGCATAAAATCGTGAACGCAATCGATTACTTTAATGTTCGTTATGTGAAACAACACATATTTTTGTGAGCAATGATTCCTATAATAGACGCCACAGAAATACGAAATATTTAGAAACGCTTCGGCGCTTCTTTTAACGCCTTCAGGCTTAATTTAAACAGTGGCATCATTATGAAAAAAACATTACTGGCAGCCGGCGCAGCTCTGGCGCTGTCCGCATCTTTCTCTGCCAGCGCGGCAGAAAACGACAAACCGCAATATCTGTCTGATTGGTGGCACCAGAGTGTGAACGTGGTGGGTAGCTACCACACTCGTTTTGGGCCGCAGATCCGTAACGATACTTATCTGGAATATGAAGCGTTCGCCAAGAAAGACTGGTTTGATTTCTATGGCTATATGGATGCGCCGGTCTTCTTCGGCGGTAACACCAACGCGAAAGGTATCTGGAACCACGGTTCGCCGCTGTTTATGGAAATTGAGCCGCGCTTCTCTATCGACAAACTGACCGGTACCGACCTCAGCTTCGGCCCGTTCAAAGAGTGGTATTTCGCCAACAACTACATCTACGACATGGGCCGCAACAAGTCCGGTCGTCAGAGCACCTGGTATATGGGTCTGGGTACCGATATCGATACCGGGCTGCCAATGAGCCTGTCGCTGAACGTCTATGCGAAATACCAGTGGCAAAACTATGGCGCGTCTAACGAGAACGAGTGGGACGGCTACCGCTTCAAAGTAAAATACTTTGTGCCGCTGACCGACCTGTGGGGCGGTTCACTGAGCTATATCGGCTTCACCAACTTTGACTGGGGCTCCGATCTGGGCGATGACAACTCTTATGATTTGAACGGTAAGCATTCACGCACCAGCAACTCCATTGCTTCCAGCCATATCCTGGCGCTGAACTACGATCACTGGCACTACTCCGTCGTGGCGCGTTATTTCCACAACGGCGGCCAGTGGGCTGACGATGCGAAGCTGAACTTCGGCGACGGCGACTTTAACGTTCGCGCGACCGGCTGGGGTGGTTACTTCGTGGTCGGTTACAACTTCTAATCGGCATCGATTTTCCCCGGCGAACAGCCGGGGAAAGTAAAAAAGCTAACGCTCCTCGCATCTCACCTTACGTAAAAAATCACTCAATGAGCGATCGGCTCGTTCGCTAAAATGACGCCCGGTGGCGGATATTTCCAGGCAGCGGTCGAGGCGAAAACAGCGATAATCTTCCCGCAGCTCGCACCAGGTCACCAGCAGCCAGCGCTCGCCCCAGAAAAAAAGCCCCAGCGGCAGCACTTCACGCTGCGACACCTTCCCCGCTTCATCGCGATAGTGCAGCGCCAGCGCCTGCTGGGCGGAGACTGCCCGATGCACTAAATCAAACTGATCTTTGCTATAGCCCTGAGCGCCAAAGTCGGGAGCAAACAGCCGCGACTGCTCCGCCTTGCGCCGGCTCTCGGCAGGCAAAATAGCCAGCACTTTTTCCTGCGCCGATTCCAGAGCCAGGGATAGCGACGCGCCGCCCCAGGTTTGCAGGAGCCGAATAGCGGCCACCAGCGCTTCCGATTCCTGGGTTGTCAGCATCAGCGGCGGTAGGTCATAGCCCGCCAGCAGCCGGTAGCCGCTTCCGGCCTCCCCCTCAACCGGGACGCCGGAGAGCGAAAGGTCGCGAATATCGCGGTAAATCGTGCGCTCCGATACGCCGAGCCGCTCGGCCAGCAGTCCGGCGGTAGTTAATCGCCTTCCGCGCAGGATCTGAACGATTTGAAAAAGGCGGTCGGCGCGTCGGCTCATTTCGGTTATCTCATTTGTCAGGGCCTGTCCCAGTATGCGTCATTGGCGGAGTCAGTCTGGACCCGGATAGCGCACAGCAACCGGAGCGTACACGTAGTACGTGAGGATTGCGAGCGCTGCCCGGGTTCAAAATGGCAAGCAAAATAGCATTAATGGGTCAGGTTCTTAGGTTGATGCAGACCAATCCGGTTACCCTCGCTATCGATAAACAGGGCAATCGTGCCGATATCGTCCGTCAGCTCAAGCGGGCCAAAAACGCAGCTTCCGCCCGCCGAGTTCACGCGTTCGAGCGCGGCCGCCAGATTGCCGGTATGCAGATAGATAATACATCCCTGATCGGAAGGCTTAACCCCGTCGAGCTTTGCCAGCGCGCCGCCGGGAGCCGGGTCCTCATACGGGAAAACGGCCATCTCGATGCAATCCATTTTTTCCCGACGCAGCGTCACCTGCATCACCAGCTCGTAAAACGCCACGGCACGATCCATCTCCACAACCGGGATCTCAAACCAGTTAATGACATTGTTCATACATCCTCCTGTCCATTGTTTGGGTTCAGGAGGAGTGTATGACAGGCCTACTGACAGCATTGTGTCAGTAGGGTGCGCACACCAGCGCGCGCTCGGGACTCAGCAGCCACGGGCGCAGATACCCCACGGTACTGGAAAACGGCAGCACCTCTTCAGGAAGCACAATGCCAAGCTGCTCGCCGATGTACAAGCGTCGGGCGACGATACGCTGCCAGAGCTGAGGGTAGCGCTGCGCCAGCGCCTGGCGCAGAGGGCCATCGGCAAGCGCCACGGTATCTTCAATGCTTGCGCCGCCGTAGCCGGAGCGGGAAGGAATGATGTCGATCTGCAGTATCATCCCGCTTTGCAGGCAGGCGGCGGAATGGGGGCCGATGGGCGAGCAGAGCCACTCCTCATCCGCGACCAGATGCCCGGGATTGAGGTGCCAGTGATATTCCGCCTTCGGCAACACCTGTTCTATCAGCGCATACATATCGCCACCGCGCATGCCGATGCGCAGATTTTCCAGCCAGTTAACCACCGCCTTAAAATAGGGCTTCGCCACCACCTCAAGATAATCGGTGACTTCCGGCGCCAGCTCGCGCTCATCGGCCACCACGTAAGCGGCGCGGCTGCTCAGGCCGCCTTTAAAGCTGGTGGTCAGCGAGAATTTATCTCCGCGCTGAATGACCTTATCGCCCGGATAAAGCCCTGCATTGGCAAAGCGATCGCCGGTGGCGGCAATCATCACCACGCTATTAGGCTGCCCTTCCGCCGCCAGCAGCGCGCCGATTTGCTTTTCCGTTTTACCCGGCGCAATGGCGTTAAGCGCGGTCAAAATCGCGGTGGAAGCCAGATTAGCGCCGTACTCATAGTGCGCCAGCTCATTGGCATTATTAGTGATTCGCGCCCCCTCTGCCGGGTCGATAAAAATACCGGTGGCATTGCTTAATTTCGCCTGCGGCCCGGCGGCCTGGCGAAGAGCGTCAACGATAAATGCCGGCAGATCGAACATCTGCGAGCGGTTATCCGCCGCGCCGGTAAAGAGCTTCCAGCCCGCCAGGCCGATACTTTTTTCCGCCGCAACGCCGGCCTCCTGGAGCAGCTGAGCCAGGGTTTTGCGGGTATCCATCGGCTGATTAGGCAGTGAAAACCACGGAGCGTGAATGACCCGATTTTCCAGCCGGGCATAGCCTGCGAGTTTGAGATTCTCGTTGCCCAGCACCAGCGCCGCCTCGCCGTCCCGATGCAGCACCAGCAGCGCCTCTTCGAAGCGGGGAATAAAGCCGGTGAGATACTCAAAATTGCCGCCATGCTCTTTATCGGCATAGACGATAAGCGTGTCTAAGCCGCGCTGAAGCATATTCGCCAGCACTTTGGCCTTGCGCAACCGCAGCGTCTCGTCGTCAAGGGTGACGGAGGGCACATCACGCCAGAGTGGGGGGTGAGGAACGGTGGAAAGCGTTACGACAGCCATCGGCATTTCTCCATGTCATTGAGTGCTAATACCGGAGAGTAACCAAAATCCGAACGGCTGTAATAAAAAAAATCCCGGCCTTGCGACCGGGATTCGTTTATCAACACGCCATTGCCTTACGGCAGAATTGACGGCTGATCCGCCCCTTCTTTCTCGACTTTCTGCTGCAGCATGTGCTCGCGCTTCATGCCCAGCTTCAGCGCCAGCGCGGACGCGACGTAGATAGAAGAAGCCGTACCGATGGAGACGCCAATCAGCATAGTCAGCGAGAAGCCAGCCAGAATCGGACCGCCGAAGAGATACAGCATCAGGATAACCATCAAGGTTGTCCCGGAGGTGATCAAGGTACGGTGCAGCGTCTGCGTCAACGACACGTTAAAGATTTCGTACGGCGTACCGCGGCGAATCTTACGGAAGTTTTCACGAATACGGTCAGATACCACGATACTGTCGTTCAGCGAGTAGCCGATAACCGACATCAACGAGGCCACGATGGTCAGGTCAATCTCGATATGCAGTAACGACAGCACGCCCATGGTGATCACCACGTCGTGCGCCAGCGCGATAACCACCCCAGCCGCCAGGCGCCACTCAAAGCGGAAACCGACGTAGATCAGGATACATACCAGCGCGGCGATCAGCGCCAGCGCGCCGGTTTGCGCAAGATCGGCGCCGACGCTCGGACCGACAAACTCAATACGCTTGACCGTGGCGTTCTGGCTGGTCGATTCGTTAATGACGCTAACGACTTTACTGCCCAGCTCCTGGCTGCCGTTGGCGTCATGCACCGGCGGCATACGCACCATGATGTCGCGGCTGCTGCCGAAGTTTTGCAGCTGCGGCTCTTCAAAGCCCGCCTTCTGCAGCGACTGGCGCACCTGGTCCATATCGACAGGTTTTTCGAGGGTAATCTCAATCACCGTACCGCCGGTGAAATCCAGACCCCAGTTAAACCCGCGCACGCCAATTATAATAATGGACAGAATCAGCAAAAAACCTGAAATGCCGAAGGCCCAGTAGTCCCAGCGCATAAAGTCCCAGACTTTACGGCCGTGGTTCAATTGTTCAACAGTATATTCCTGTGCCACAACGCACTCCTCAGATAGACAGCTTTTTAACGCGCTTGCCGCCGTACAGCAGGTTCACGATGGCACGGGTGCCGACGATAGCGGTAAACATTGAGGTCGCAATACCAATACCGGTGGTAATCGCAAACCCTTTAATGGCACCGGTACCGACCGCGTACAGGATAATGACTTTGATAAGCGTCGTAATGTTGGCATCAAAGATGGAGCTGAACGCGCCGCGATAACCTTCGTCAATCGCCTGCTGCACGGAACGCCCGTTGCTCAGCTCTTCTTTAATACGTTCGTTAATCAGAACGTTCGCATCGACCGCCACCGCAAGGGTTAAGACGATCCCCGCAATCCCCGGCATAGTCAGCGTCGCCCCCGGAATCAGGGACATAATGCCGACGATCAGCACCAGGTTCGCCACCAGCGCCGAGGTCGCAATCAGGCCGAACTTCTTGTAGAAGAAGATCATAAACAGAATTGAGACCACCAGTCCGGCCAGACACGCTTCCAGGCCCTGCTTAATGTTCTGCATCCCGAGGGTTGGACCGATAGTCCGTTCTTCAACAATCTGAATCGGCGCAATCAGCGCGCCTGCGCGCAGCAGCAGAGAGAGCTGACGCGCTTCGGTTGCGTTGCTGATACCGGTAATGCGGAAGCTGTTACCCAGACGAGACTGAATATTGGCGATGTTAATCACCTCTTCCTCTTTCGCCAGAATCGCACGACCGTTGGCATCTTTCTTACCGCTGTCTTTGTACTCCACGAACAGGGTCGCCATCGGTTTGCCGATGTTGTCCTTGGTGAAGTTAGACATGATGTTGCCGCCAGCGCTATCAAGGGAGATGTTAACCTGCGCCTGGTTGTACTCATCCATGCTCGACGTCGAGTCGGTGATGTGATCGCCGGTGAGGATAACGCGCTTGTACAGCACAACCGGCTGGCCTTCGCGGGTAAATTTCACTTCAGAGTCGCCCGGTACGCGGCCGGAAGCGGCTGCGGAGCTATCAACGTTGGTGTTAACCAGACGGAACTCCAGCGTCGCGGTCGCGCCGAGAATCTCTTTCGCACGTGCGGTATCCTGAATACCCGGCAGTTCAACCACAATACGGTCGGCGCCCTGGCGCTGAACCAGAGGTTCGGCAACGCCCAGCTGGTTTACACGGTTACGCAGGATAGTAATGTTCTGCTGAACGGCATATTCGCGGGCTTCTTTCAGACGGTCGTCGGTCATCACGGCTTTCAGGCCAGTGCTGCCCTGAGTGGAGATAACCAGATCGCGGTGGCGAGGGCTAAGGTAGGAGATAGCCTGGTCGCGCGCGGCGCTATCGCGGAAGGCGATGCTCAGACCGTAGTTGTCTTCTTTACGCACGGTGGTGTAAGGAATGCCTTTATCACGCAGTTCGCTGCGCAGGCTGTCGATATTTTGTTCCTGCAGTTTGCCCAGCGCGGTGTCCATGTCGACTTCCATCAGGAAGTGCACGCCGCCGCGCAGGTCAAGACCCAGCTTCATCGGCTCGGCATAAAGGGCCGCCAGCCAGCGCGGGGTTGCCGGAGCAAGGTTAAGCGCCACGACGTATTTGTCACCCAGCACGCCCATCAGCGCTTCGCGCGCGCGCAGCTGGATATCGGTGGTGTCGAAGCGCGCAAGAATTGCGCCCTCTTCCAGTGCCACAGACTTCGCGGTAATTTTTTCTTCTTGTAGTGTTTTCTGGACCTGGATCAGCGTTTGCTCACTGGCGGCGACGCCGCGCGCGCCAGTGATTTGAACGGCCGGATCCTCACCATACAGGTTGGGAAGCGCATACACTAAGCCGACGACAATAACGACGACCAGCATGACGTACTTCCACAAAGGATAACGGTTTAACACGGCAGTTCCCTTAGGGAAAATGGGTAATTACAGCGCCTTCATGGTGCCTTTCGGCAGAACGGCAGCTACGAAGTCACGTTTGATAACCACTTCAGTGGTATCGTTCAGCGCGATAGCGATATATCCGCTTTCCGCAACTTTAGTGACGCGCCCTACCAGGCCGCCGTTGGTCAGAACTTCATCGCCTTTGGCAATGGAGCTCATCAGGTTTTTATGTTCCTTGGTGCGTTTCTGCTGTGGACGCAGGATCATGAAGTAAAAAATCAGACCAAACACCACCAGCATCAGGATCAGAGACATCGGGCTGCCCTGCGCCGCGCCACCGGTTGCTGCTACCGCATCAGAAATAAAAAAGCTCATTGAAATTCCCTCATTATTAAAATTAGTCAACGTTCAAAGGTGGAACGGTTCGACCCTGACGTTGGTAAAAATCGGTCACGAAGCTCTCTAATTTACCCTCTTCGATAGCCTTGCGTAAACCAGCCATTAAGCGCTGATAGTAACGCAGGTTATGAATGGTATTGAGGCGCGCGCCCAATATTTCGTTGCAACGGTCCAGATGATGCAAGTAAGCGCGTGAATAGTTGCGACAGGTGTAGCAATCACATTCTGCATCCAGCGGCGAAGTATCGCTCTTGTGCTTCGCGTTGCGGATTTTCACCACGCCGTCGGTGACGAACAGGTGGCCGTTGCGCGCATTGCGCGTCGGCATGACGCAGTCGAACATATCGATCCCGCGGCGCACCCCTTCGACCAGATCTTCCGGCTTACCGACGCCCATCAGATATCGCGGCTTGTCGGCCGGGATCTGCGGGCAGACGTGCTCCAGAATACGATGCATATCTTCTTTCGGCTCGCCGACAGCCAAACCGCCGACAGCGTAGCCATCAAAGCCAATCTCTACCAGACCTTTAACAGAGATATCACGTAAATCTTCGTAAACGCTGCCCTGAATAATGCCAAACAGCGCATTTTTATTGCCCAGACCGTCAAAACGGTCGCGGCTGCGCTTCGCCCAGCGCAGGGACATTTCCATCGAGCGCTTAGCGTAATCCCAGTCCGCCGGGTATGGCGTGCATTCGTCGAAGATCATCACGATATCGGAACCGAGATCGTACTGAATCTCCATCGATTTTTCCGGATCGAGGAAAATCGGATCGCCGTTGATCGGGTTGCGGAAGTGCACGCCCTGCTCGGTGATCTTGCGAATATCGCCGAGGCTGAAGACCTGGAAGCCGCCGGAGTCGGTGAGGATCGGCCCTTTCCACTGCATAAAGTCGTGCAGGTCGCCGTGCAGCTTCATGATCTCCTGGCCCGGACGCAGCCACAGGTGGAAGGTGTTGCCGAGAATGATTTGCGCGCCGGTCGCTTCAACTTCCTCCGGCGTCATTCCTTTTACGGTACCGTAGGTGCCGACCGGCATAAACGCTGGCGTTTCAACGACGCCGCGCTCAAACACAAGACGGCCGCGACGCGCGCGACCATCGGTGGTATCTAACTCAAATTTCATTATCACTCCTGCGTCAGAAAAACAGTCTGACGTTAAACACGCGCATCGCGGACTTATTCCCCGACACGTTCAAAAATAGCCTGCGGATTGTACGTGATAAACATCGCGTCCCCGTAGCTAAAAAAGCGATATTTTTGTTCTACCGCAGCCTTATAGGCGTTCATGGTGTGCTGATAGCCGGCAAACGCGGAAACCAGCATAATCAGCGTGGATTCAGGCAGATGGAAGTTGGTCACCAGCGCATCAATGACTTTGTACTGATAGCCTGGATAGATAAAAATCTGCGTATCGCCGAAGAAAGGCTCAATCAGGTCATTTTTCGCCGCCTGCGCCGCGCTTTCCAGCGAACGCACCGAGGTCGTACCGACCGCAATCACCCGACTACCGCGCGCTTTTGCCGCCAGCACCGCATCGACCACCTCCTGCGGCACTTCCGCATATTCAGAGTGCATAATGTGGTCTTCAATGCTGTCTACGCGCACCGGCTGGAAGGTCCCCGCTCCGACGTGCAGCGTAACAAACGCCATCTCAACGCCTTTTTCGCGCAGCTTCGCCAGCAGCGGCTCGTCAAAGTGCAGGCCAGCGGTGGGCGCAGCCACGGCGCCCGGTTTTTCGCTATACACGGTCTGGTACAGCTCGCGGTCGGCCTCTTCGTCCGGACGCTCAATGTACGGCGGCAGCGGCATATGGCCGATAGCGTTGAGAATATCCAGTACGCTGCGCACGTCGTCGAACGCCACTTCAAACAGCGCGTCGTGGCGTGCCACCATGGTCGCTTTAATGCTTTCATCGTCGCCAAGCAGCAGCTCAGCGCCGGGTTTCGGCGCTTTAGAGGCGCGAATATGTGCCAGAATACGTTTATCATCCAGCATGCGCTCGACCAGCACCTCAATCTTGCCGCCGCTGGCTTTACGGCCAAACAGGCGGGCCGGGATCACGCGGGTATTATTAAAAACCAGCAGATCGCCAGGGTTGAGCTTGTCGAGTAAATCGGTGAAAGTACCGTGCGTCAGCGCGCCCGTCGGCCCGTCTAATGACAGCAAGCGGCAGCTGCTGCGCTCGGGCATGGGATAGTGGGCAATCAGGGATTCGGGTAATTCAAAGGAAAAATCGGCAACGCGCATGACGGTAACTCAGACTTAATAAAGAGGCGGGTAGTCTAGTGCCGGGAGGTTCTCCCTGCAACCGTTACCACCTCAGGACAAAGATTAAACGATGAATTTTCTTGCACACCTGCACCTTGCTCATCTCGCCGACAGTTCGCTGCCCGGTAATTTGCTGGCCGATTTCGTTCGCGGCGACCCCGCCGGCGACTGGCCGGCTGACGTTGTGGAGGGCATCTTTATGCACCGCCGGATCGATGTCCTGACGGATAACTTGCCCGAAGTCGCCGAAGCCAAAGGGTGGTTTCGCCCCGAAACGCGCCGGGTCGCGCCCATTACCCTGGACGTGATGTGGGACCATTTCTTGTCACGCCACTGGGCGCAGCTGTCGCCCGAACTGCCGCTGCCGGAGTTTGTCCGCTATGCCCACACCCAGGTCACATTTATTTTGCCCGCTTCTCCGCCGCGTTTTGTCAATCTCAACGAATACCTGTGGTCAGAGCGCTGGCTCGAACGCTACCGGGACATGGAGTTTATTCAGCGCGTGCTGAACGGGATGGCCAGCCGCCGCCCGCGGCTGGATGCCCTGCGCGACTCCTGGCAGGATCTGGATACCCACTACGATCGGCTACAGGAGCAGTTCTGGCGCTTCTACCCGCAGATGATGGCGCAGGCGAAAAAACGCGAACTGTAAAAGATTGCGCTTTTTTCAGAAAACGCTATTCTGAAAAGCGCTTTTAAATAACGATTGATAGACAAAACCTATCTCATCGATTGTCAGCGTCACGTTGAGTTCCTCCGCGCCGCTCCCTATACTTGCCCGCGTTGCGTTCCAATTAACCTTAGTATTAACAGGAGAATCATATGGTTCTGGTTACTCGTCAGGCTCCGGACTTCACCGCGGCAGCTGTTTTAGGTAACGGCGAAATCGTTGAGAAATTCAACTTCAAACAGCACACCAGCGGTAAAGCCACCGTTCTGTTCTTCTGGCCGATGGACTTCACCTTCGTTTGCCCATCTGAACTGATCGCTTTTGACAAGCGCTACGAAGAATTCCAGAAACGCGGCGTAGAAGTGGTTGGCGTTTCTTTTGACTCCGAGTTCGTCCACAACGCATGGCGTAACACCCCGGTAGACCAGGGCGGCATCGGCCCGGTTAAATACGCGATGGTTGCTGACATCAAACGCGAAATTCAGAAAGCGTACGGTATTGAGCACCCGGACGAAGGCGTTGCCCTGCGCGGTTCCTTCCTGATCGACGCCAACGGCGTTGTTCGCCACCAGGTGGTTAACGATCTGCCGCTGGGCCGTAACATCGACGAAATGCTGCGTATGGTTGACGCGCTGCAGTTCCACGAAGAGCACGGCGAAGTTTGCCCGGCGCAGTGGGAAAAAGGAAAAGAAGGGATGGCCGCTTCTCCGGAAGGCGTGGCTAAATACCTGACCGAGAACGTTTCCAGCCTGTAATCGGCAAAAGGCTCGCAGACGCGAGCCTTTTTTGTTTTATACGCCGCCGCTTTTTTTCACTTCACGCCAGATGCGCCACGCCATCAGCGCCAGCACAACGACGCCAAATATCAGCGCTCCCCATACCAGCAGCGTTTTCCAGCTGCTCTGCTGCTCGGTAGCCGTCGTCGCCGTCAACCGCGCTTCGCCGCCCAGCGTGACGTCTTCTTGCGCGACCGCCAGAGGGAGATCGTTCACCGCCTGCGTCTTACGCAGCGACGGCGGGATCAGCATGTCCAGGGCGACATCCGCCTTTTGCGCCGCCCGGTTTCCCCAGGCCAGCATATAGGGCCCTTTTCCCTGGGTATTAAAGACCAGTTGGTATTTATCGCGCGCCCCGCTTATCGCCGGCAGCGACGCCGATAAGCGGGCATTAATCGTCTTGATGCGAACCGCTTCAACCGGTTGACCTGACAGAGGAATATCGTCCGAACGCTTGCCGTCCAGCTGATACAGCACGGTTTTCGTCAGCGGCTGCCAGGGCTCATTTTCGCCGCTGCGCCAGGCGAGCTCGACCGGTAGAACCCCTTCGCCTGCCAACGATATTCTGAGCGAAGTCAGCGGCTGAGGCCGGGCCCAGCGCCAAACGGCCTCCTCATCTGAAACCCTGTGCGCCTGAGCATTAAGCTCAATGCGCGTAGACTCCGGTTCTCTGCGTTCCGCCAGGGCCGTCACGCTATTTAACGCCGGCGCCTTGCTTTGCGCATCGAGGATCAGCAGCAGGTAACGATTACCTTGCGCCGAGAGGGTCAGGCTGGCGCTAATGGTGTCCATTTTCAAACGATCGTTATCGCGCGCCAGATCCATGAGGGGCGCATCCTCCTGAACCGGATGCCAGTACTTCAAATCGCGGCTGGAATACAGCGACGCTTTCCCCTGCCAGTTAGCCGCCAACGATTCCCAGTTCAGCCGCAGTTGAGCCAGCGCGAAAGCGTCCGTCTTATCCACCGGCAGCGTCAGTAAATAGCTCTGCCCGAGCGCCTTTACATCCTCTGTTTCCAGGCGAATTTCGATCCCCGTGGTTGAGCGCAGAAGCAGCGACTCTACGCCGCGACGACTCTCCTCCCGCGGCGGAACCAGCGACATCTGCAGAGGGAATAGACGTAGCGCCATCGTCTCAGGCATCGCTGGCTGGACCTTCTGCGCCTGAAGAGCGAACGGTACGGTCTCTCCCTGATGGTTGAATACCCGCACATCGCGCAAATCAGGCCAGGCCGTCCCCTGATATATCGTCGGCGGCAGCTCAACGCGGTACCAGGGCGACGCGCCGCTGGTTTCCAGCATCAGGCCCTGCCTGTAGTCCAGAGGCTGTTCTCGCGCCTCATCGCTACTGGCTGCCGTCCCCGCCGCGCCCAACAGCACGCCGCATAACACCGCTTTCATCCATTTCATTTCTTTTCTCCTGCTTTGGGCGGCAACGGGGAAAAATACCCGACAATCAACACCAAAATCGCCACGCCGATAAACGCAACAGCCCGCGCCAGCCCGCCGCCGCCTGCGCTATCCACCAGCATGAGTTTCACAATAACAATGCCTAACAACGCCGCGCCGCATAGCCATTCGCGGCGGGAAAGTCGCCGCGTCGCGCGCAGCATGACCGTCAGCGCCACCAGCGTCCAGACCAGAGCGAAAGTGGTCTGAATTAAACGCGAATGCCACAGCGGCGTGATACTCCAGGCCACCTCGCCGTACCAGGCCAGGGCGCGCAGCAGCAGGCCATTCAGCCACCAGAAGCCGAGCGCCAGCAGAGCAACGATGGGCCAGGGACGGCATACCGATAGCTGCAGCGGAAAATAACGCCGCGAAACGCGATAAAATATCGTCAGCCCAAGCAGCGCGAAAGCGGCGCCCTCTTCCAGCGGGTTAATCAGCGGCAAATAGGTCTGACCGTAGACCGTGCCATCCTGCACATTCGTCAGCATTAACAGGCATCCCAGCGCCACCGCCACCGGTATCATCGCCTGAGAAGCATACAGCGCAGGCCATACCCGGAATGGCCATACTTGCCGATGAACGGCTTCCGAGACGAGGAAAATCAGCATCCCGCCCGCCGCCATCATTAATCCGCTCGCCCAGGCCGACATGCCCCACAGCAAATCCTGGGTAAACCAAAACAGTTCCATTGCCAGCGCCAGAAAAATCATCCACAACAGCGACAGGTGGGCCAGCTTACTCAGGCGTGGCGGCAGTGAATGCCCATCACGCCAGAGCAGGGCCGCCGCCGCGGGTAGCGCCGCGCACCAGGCCAGATTTTGCCAGCCAGCAGCGAAAATCTGCTGCTGGGAGAGCTGGTAAAACAGCACCATCAGCATCATTGGCCACAGCAGCCATTTGCTCGCATCCAGCTCTTGCCAGGCCAAACGCGCGGCGGCCGCGCGCCAGCACCACACCGATGCCGCCAGCGCCGCCAGCACGCCAAAGACAATCTGCGCGTCTTTACTCAACGCCAGCTGCGATGCGCCGACAAGCGCCACCATCCAGAACAACAGGCCGCCGATAAGCAGCCCCCAACTGCCCTGCACCTGGACGGTTCGCCACAGCCATGCGGCCGTCAGCCAGCTCAGGCTGAGTACGGCGAAAATCAGCAGCAAAGAGAGCGGCGTGGCGCCATTCGCCTGCGCCCATAGCGCGCTGCCAACCGCCAGTACCAGTAACGCCGTACCGCTGTAGCTCATGCGTCGCTGCTGCTGTTGCACCCCCAGCCAGAGGATGCCAAGACCTTCCAGCGACCAGGCCATCGCGGTCCAGCGAGCCGACAGCGCCAGCGGGATGGCCAGCGTGGTAAAGGCACCGCCGAGCGCCAGCGCCGCCAGCACCAGCGGCTTCCCTAAAGAGGGGTAGCGACGCAGCGCCAGCCAGGCCAGGGCCAGATAGAAACCGCCGTAGCCCAGCGCGCTGAGCGCCGGCCCGTATGCCATGTGCCGGGTAATGGCGTACTGCATACCAAAGCCGACCAGCGGTGGCGCAAACAGCAGCACGCCGTCAATAATCTGACGACCTTTTTCCTGCGCCCGCAGCGACAGCGCCACGCTCAATACGCCAAAAATAAGCGTATTGGCGATTAAAAACAGCTGGCAGCTCAGGTAAAACGCTGGCCGATACTCATTCAGCCCCCACAGGCCGCCGATGCCAAAGGTAAACAGCAGACCAAGCAGATTAAGCTCGCGCCAGTGCTGGCGGATGCTGATGGCAAGAATGCCGATCGACAGCAGAAGATAGAAGGAGAACAGCGCCACATGGCTGCCGCCGCCGGTAGAGAGCAGCAGCGGCGCAAGATAACCGCCGAGGCTCGCCAGCATGGCCAGGCTGAGCGCTTTTTGCACAATCGCCAGTCCTACGCTCGCCGCGCAGATCGCCACCAGCAGCGCAAACGCCAGGGTCATCGGCAGCATCTGCCACAGGCGAAAGGCGCCAAAAACCGTGAGATAGAGCGCGCCCGTTGCCCCACCCTGCAAGATCAGGGCGTACACCGGTTGCTTATGCCGCAATCGCCATCCGACAGCCAGCAGGACGACCGCGAACAGCGCCGCCGCGACCAGACGTAATTCGAGGGGGAACAGAGCGTGTTCCACGGTATAGCGCAGCAGAAAGGAGAGGCCAAGAAACAGCAGCAGGATTCCGAGCTTCGCCAGCGGGTTGCCCTGCATAAACCAGGCTACCAGTGACGATATTATTCCGCCAAACGCGGAAGGCGGTTCGCTTTCGGGGGCAGATTTTACCGTTGGCTCTGGCTGCGGCGTTGGCTGCGCGCGCCACGGATCGATGGCTTCAGCCTCCGGCTCCGGCCGAGGCTCACTGGGCTCCGCCATCATCGCGTCAGCCGCGATAGCGGCCGCTGGCGTCGTCGGCGCGACGGCGGTGGCCTCTGCCGCAGGCGCCTGTTCGGCGCCGCGTCGCTCAAGCTCCTCAACCCGACGTCGCAAAGCCGCCAGCTCAAAACGGACCGCCGCGCTGCGCCTGAGGGCGACAATCGCGACGATCGGCGCAACCACCAGCCCGCAGAATAAAATAACACCGCCAAAGATCAGCAGATCGTCCATGTTCCCACCTTCACTCGTTGAAGAGGGAGCAGAATGACATAAATTGTCTTATCAGCGCTATCCGCGACAGATGAAAAACACAAATGAGGGCGTCACGCCCTCACCGGGTAAGCGCCTGGCGTTTTAAAACGCAAAGCAGGAGCAGCCAAGCACGCCCCAGAACGCCTGCTCATCGGCAACCGGAATCGACGATTTGCGCGCAATATCATGCTGATGTCCGTGCACGCCGCAGCTGCCGCAGCACTGGTGCATTTGCACGATCGCGCCGATTTTCGCGGCCGTCGGCGGCGCGGAACGGTAATGACCCGAAACCTTCACCACCGGCGACCACTCGGGCAGCACCGGAATGGGCGGCGGCGCCAGCGGCGAGAAGTGTCCGGCGGCGTACACCACTTTGCCGTCAACCACCGTCAGCACCGACTCGATCCCCTTAATTTCCTCTTCCGCGACGCTGAAATAGTCTTTAGAGAGCACCACCAGGTCGGCAAGCTGGCCTTGTTCAATGCGCCCTTTCTTACCCTGCTCGCTGGAAAACCACGCGCTTCCCGCGGTCCACAGCTCCAGCGCCACATCGCGCGGCAGGCGGTTGCTGTCGTCGTACATCGCCATCCCGCCGACGGTACGCCCGGAAACCAGCCAGTAGAGCGCGGTCCACGGGTTGTAGCTCGCCACGCGGGTGGCATCCGTCCCCAGCCCCACCGGAACCTCCAGCTCGAGCATTTTGGCGACCGGCGGCGTATGTTTGACCGCATCTTTCCCGTAGCGATCGACAAAATATTCGCCCTGGAAAGCCATACGATGCTGCACCGCTATGCCGCCGCCCAGCGCCTTAACGCGTTCGATATTACGCTCGGTGATGGTTTCCGCATGATCGAAGAACCAGTGCAGCCCGTTGAACGGGATATCGCGATTCACCTTCTCGAAGACGTCGAGCATCCGGCTGATGGATTGATCATAGGTCGCGTGCAGGCGGAACGGCCAGCGGTGTTCAACCAGATGGCGCACCACCCGCTCCAGCTCATCTTCCATCCCTTCCGGCAGATCCGGACGCGGCTGGAGGAAGTCTTCGAAATCCGCCGCCGAGAACACCAGCATCTCCCCGGCGCCGTTGGCGCGGTAAAAATCGGTGCCCTGTCCCGGCTTGAGCATATCGGTCCAGCGCTCAAAATCTTCCAGCTCCTGCTTAGGACGCTGGGTGAACAGGTTATAGGCGATACGTACGGTCATCTGCTCTTTGGCGTGCAGCTGTTCAATAATTTCATAATCTTCCGGGTAGTTCTGGAAACCACCCCCGGCATCAATGGCGCTGGTCAGCCCCAGACGATTCAGCTCGCGCATAAACTGCCGCGTTGAGTTGACCTGAAGTTCCAGCGGCAGCTTCGGCCCTTTGGCCAGCGTCGAGTAGAGGATCATGGCGTTGGGTTTGGCGATCAGCATCCCGGTCGGATTACCGTTGCCGTCGCGAACGATCTCGCCGCCCGCCGGATCCGGCGTCTCTTTGGTGTAGCCCACCGCCTTCAGCGCCGCGCGGTTTAGCAATGCGCGATCGTACAGATGCAGGACAAATACCGGCGTATCCGGCGCCGCATCGTTAAGCTCCTCCAGCGTCGGCATCCGCCGTTCGGCGAACTGGAATTCGCTCCAGCCGCCGACCACCCGTACCCACTGCGGCGACGGCGTGCGATCGGCCTGATCTTTTAGCATCCGCAGCGCGTCCGCCAGCGAGGGAACCCCCTCCCAGCGCAGCTCCAGATTGTAGTTCAGACCGCCGCGGATCAGGTGCAGATGGGAGTCGTTCAGGCCCGGGATGACCGTATGGCCTTTAAGATCGATAATTTGCGTCCCGTCCGCGGCAAAGCTCATGATCCGATCGTGGCTACCGGCGGCGAGAATTTTACCGTCAGCGATCGCCACCGCATCGGCCAGGGGATTTTGACGATCGAGAGTATGAACCCGACCGTGGGTCAGGATCAGTGTGGCAGTTTGCGACATAACGCACTCCTTCAGGAGGCTGGCTCAGTTTTTCTTTAACCAGCCAGCAAACAGACGGGTCACGATGGGCATCCAGAACCAGACCACCAGCGCGACCACACAGGCATCATTGATCAGATGCAGCAACAGGCTTCCCTTCAGCGAGGGCAACAGTATTCCGGTTATCGACGGCACCAGGTTGGTGCTGGGGAAAATCACCAGCAGGGTGATTAAAAATTGCTTCCAGCGTCGCGGCTGGCGCACGTTCACCGCCGGCGGCGTAAACCAGAAGGCCGGTTCGGTACGGACTTCGGTTCGGTCGCCTTCGCTCAGCAGCGGCGCGATTTCCGCCACCAGCTGGCGGCGGGTCTCCGACTGGGTCCAGGCGTAAAGATGCTCAATGGTGTCGAAGCGAATAATCACGCTCCATAAATTCTGTCCGGGGGCTGGACGGATGACGTTTGCGCCAAGATGGCCGGGAAACTCTGCCGCAATCGGCATAATTTTGCCCAGCCACGCCTCATAACGTTGGCCATGCTCGGGGTCAAGCACATGGCTGATCACCAGGGTCACCGATTTCTGCTGCGCCATTAACAGTTCCTTGCTTCAGGGAATGGCGGGTTGTCCGCCGCCATTCGCTATACATGACCATACACAAAATCATTCATGCTGCTTCGGGGCGGACAAACCAAGCCAACAAAGAGGCAGCGTGAAGGATGAAGTGTATTTAAGCTTTACGCTCTGGCGCGCCGTGCACCATGGTATAAGCGTAATCCACGCCCATCCCGTAGGCGCCGCTGTGCTCGCGCACCAGATCCATTACCGCGTCATAGGTCTCTTTACGCGACCAGTCGCGCTGGTACTCAAGCAGCACCTGCTGCCAGGTCACCGGCACCGCGCCGGCCTGCACCATACGGTCAATAGAGCGCTCGTGGGCATCAACCGAGGTGCCGCCGGAGGTATCTGTCACCACGTAAACTTCATAGCCCGCATCTAGCGCCATCAGCGCCGGGAAGGTCAGACAGACTTCCGTCCACAGCGCGGAAATAATCAATTTTTTACGCCCGGTGGCTTTTACCGCGGCAACAAAAGCCGCATCTTCCCAGGAGTTCATCGAAGTACGTTCAATGGGTTTCACATCAGGATGCACGGCCAGCAGTTCCGGCCAGATATAACCGCTGAAGCTTTTAGTTTCTACGGAGGTATAAATCACCGGAACATTAAAAATCTTGCCCGCTTTGGCTAAAGCCACCGTATTATTTTTGAGGGTCTGACGATCAATATTCGCCACGCCAAAAGACATTTGCGGCTGGTGGTCAATAAAAATAAGCGCCGAGTTAGCGGGATCAATCAGTTCACGAATAGACATAACTTATCCTGTTAATCAATGAGTTAAAAAGACACTATTGTTGCCGTTGTGCTGTCTGGATCCTGACTGATAAAGTATGGTGAGTATAGTCAGTAATTTCTAACGAGTTATTAAAGATTTTTTTATTATTTATTTCCAAAGCGAAAAGTTATGGCTATTCGATTAACCATTACAAGATCAGAGAAATTATGTTTATCAAATTTTTACGGTTAACCGTTCTAAATTATTCACTGGAATTGAACAGGGCGCTCCGGTAAAACGGGAGCACTCTTTTTTATCGGAAGTTGACGCATGCGCCTGAACCTTGAGGTCCTGTTGATTCTCGACGCGCTGGACAAACATGGATCTTTTGCCAGCGCCGCAGAATCGCTATTTAAAACCCCTGCCGCGCTGAGCTACATGATTCAAAAGCTGGAAAACGATCTGAATATCACCCTGCTGGATCGCTCCGGGCACCGGGCAAAATTTACCGATACCGGCAGAATGATGCTGGAGAAGGGCCGGTTGCTGCTGAACGCCGCCAAAGATCTGGAAAAACAGGCGGTACAGCTCAGCGCGGGTTGGGAGCGGGATCTGGCTATCGCCCTGGATGACTCTTTCCCGTTCAGCGCGCTGCTGCCGCTGATCGACGCGTTCTACGCCCAGCACCCGCAAACCCGGCTTAACTTTACCCACCATACCCTTGCGGGCTCGTGGGAAGAACTGACCCACAACGGCGCGGATATTATTCTCGGGGCGATCAATGAACCGCCTACGTCCGCCGAATGGTCGTGGAAAATGCTCGGCGCCATGGACAATATTTTCGTCATCGCGCCGGGGCACCCGCTGGCGGAAACCACCCAACCGCTGACTAACAAGCAGCTCAGCCTGCATCGCGCGGTAGTCATCAGCGACAGCGCCCGCTACTGTCATCCGCTCAACAGCAACCTGCTCGACGAGCAGCCGCAAATTCGCGTGGATGATTTCGCCAGTAAAGTCGAACTCTTGCGCGCCGGGCTGGGCTGTGGCTTTTTACCGCGCCATATTGCCCGGCCGTGGCTGGAAAAGGGCGAGCTGGTCGAAAAACCCGTCATCTCCTGTCGCGTGAAAGATATCACCTACATGGCCTGGCGCAGCGGCAATGACGGACTGGCCCAGCGCTGGTGGCGCGAGGCCATTCTGCGGAGCGAAAGTCTGAACCAGCTCTATGCTTAGCGGCTAAACCAGACGCTGGCGGAGATTGCCGGTAGCGTCAGCACGCCGTCGTGCAGCGCGCCGGCGCCCTCTTTCAGCTGCCAGCCGTTGACGTCGAGCAGCGGCGAATCCTCTATCACCACCTCGCAGGCTTCGCCGCGGTTGATCGCCACCAGCACGCGCTGCTGCTTATAGACGCGCACGAACACCACCACATTATCTTCGGCATAAATCACCTGGCAGCCGCCGTAGCGCAGCGCCTGATGAGCCTTACGCAGCTTGCTCATCCGCTTGTACAGGTCGAGCAGATCGCCATCCTGCAACGCCGGATCCCATGGGAACGGTTTGCGGCAGAATGGATCGTTATTGCCGTCCACGCCCACTTCGTCGCCGTAGTAAATGCACGGTACGCCCGGCCAGCTAAATAGCCATACCACCGCCAGCGGCAGGCGCGCGACATCTTTACCCAGCAGAGACTTAAAGCGGGCGGTATCGTGGCTATCAAGCTGGTTAAACATCCGCAGCTGCTGCTGGTGCGACAATCCGGCGCGATAGTTGTCCATCCACGCCATGCAGGTCTGCGCATCAATTTTCTGCGGATCGTAGGAGATATCGGTGTTCGCGAGGAACCCCCACAGCGGGAAGGTGAAGCCGCGGTAGTTCATCGCCGAGTCTTCAACGTCGGCCTGTAGCCACTGGCGCGCGTCGCCGAAATGCTCGCCGAACACGAAAGCGTCCGGCCGCTCCAGCTTCGCCGCCTGGGTAATGCCGGCGATATGACGCAGGTTATTGCGCGCTCCGCCCCCTTCGCCCAGCATGTGCACCACGTCCAGGCGCCAGCCGTCCATGCTCCACGGCGCTTTCAGCCAGTGGCGCACCACGCTATCTTCCCCACCGTAGATTTCATCAATCAGCGTCGACGAACGGTAGTCCAGCTTCGGCAGGCTGGCGTATCCCAGCCAGTCGTGGGCAACGCCCTCGGGGGAAAAATTATACCAGTCGCGCCACGGCGAATCGGCGTTATGGCAGGCGCCGCCGCTGCCGCGCTGGTGGCGGTCGAACCAGGCATGCGAATCGCCGCTATGGTTGAACACGCCATCGAGGATCAGACGCATCCCCTCTTTTTGCGTGTTGTGACGCAGGCGCAGCAGCGCGGCATCGCCGCCAAACTGCGGATCAACGCGGCGGTAATCTTCGGTATCGTATTTATGCACGCTGGGGGCGACAAACACCGGGTTCAGGTACAGCGCCGTGACGCCAAGCTGCTTCAGATACGGCAGCTTCTCGCTGATACCATCAAGATCGCCGCCATAAAAGGTGGAGCCGCCCGCCTCGGCGGTTAACGGTTCATCCCACGCTTTACGCACGATGTCGTGACCGGCGGCGTGATGGTAGTAAGTCGCATCCTGTTCCGCTTCGCGGGACTGGCTGCGGGCAAAACGGTCAGGGAAAATTTGATAAAACACCTGATCGGCCACCCACTGCGGTCCGCTGTCCGGCAGATCGACCGCAAACTGCTCCAGCCTCGCCGGCGGAAAGCGGTTGAATCCCTGCGGCGTGAACCACAGCTGGCGATCGGCCCACAGCAGCTTGAAGCTGTAGCGTCGACGCGGCTGTCCGTTGACGAGGTTGATTTCCCCGCGCCACGCTACCACGCCCGGATGCGGCGCCTGCCGCAGGCGGTGCATCGGCAGAGACAGCTCTTCGTTATCCTCTTCCGCGCGTAGGGTCACCCGCGGCGGCAGATCGTCGCCGCTCAACCATAGCGTAATCATCAGTCGTTCCTGCTGTTCCTTGATAAACGGAGCAACCGGGAGGTGCCATGCCTTCAACATTGTTATTCCTCTCTTTGCAGAATGGGCACACCTTGCCACAGCGTACTGGCGTATGACTCATCATCGGCAGAATTATTGGGGGAGGATGGCGGGGGTGGAGGGATCGCTTGCCGGATAGCCTGAGCGTATCCGGCAAAAAGAGAAGCAAATGACTACGCTTTCGCCAGCTTTCGCTCGCGGCGGGTTTTAAACTGCCAGCCAATCAGCAGCAGGATAATCCACGCAAAGCCGACGTACAGCGAGATGCGGGTATCGGGGTGGTAGCCAATCAGCCCGATAATAAAGACCAGGAACAGCAGGCCAATCACCGTGGTCGTTACCCCTCCGGGTACCTTGAATTTAAGCGCCTTCGCCTCTTCCGGCGGCAGACGGCGGCGGAAGGCGATCTGCGACAGCAGGATCATAATCCACACCCAGACGGTGGCGAAAGTGGCCAGCGAGGCGATCACCAGGAAAACGTTCTCCGGCATAATATAGTTAAGATAGACCGCGAACAGCAGCGCGATGGTCATCACCATCACCGTCACCCACGGCACCCCGCGACGTGAAGTTTTCGCGAACATTTTCGGCGCGCTGCCCTGCTCCGCCATGCCGTGCAGCATACGCCCCACGCCAAAGACGTCGGAGTTAATCGCCGACAGCGAAGCGGTCAGCACCACAAAGTTCAGGATGCTGGCGGCAAAAGTGATGCCGAGATGCTGGAAGGTTAAGACGAACGGGCTGCCGTTGGTCCCGACCTGGTTCCACGGATAGATAGACATAATCACAAACAGCGTACCCACGTAAAACACCAGGATACGCATCGGCACCGAGTTAATGGCGCGCGGAATGGATTTCTCCGGATCTTTCGCTTCGCCGGCGGTGATACCGATAATCTCAATGCCGCCGTAAGCGAACATCACCATCTGCAGCGACATCACCATCCCCAGCCAGCCGTTGCTGAAGAAGCCGCCGTTGCTCCACAGGTTGTGGATGCCGGTCGGCTGCCCGCCGTTGCCAATACCCCAGATAATGATGCCGAAACCGGCGAGGATCATGATGATAATGGTGGCGACTTTGAAGAAGGAGAACCAGAACTCCAGCTCGCCGAAGACCTTCACGCTCATCAGGTTGACGGCGCAGATAATCAGGACCACGCTGAGCACCCAAATCCAGTGCGGTACCGCCGGAAACCAGACGCCCATATAGATGCCGAAGGCCGTGACGTCGGCGATGGCGACAATCAGAATTTCAAAACAGTAGGTCCAGCCGGTGATATAGCCCGCCAGCGGGCCAAGGTAATCCTGCGCGTAGCGCGAGAACGAGCTGGCGGCCGGGTTATGCACCGACATCTCGCCCAGCGCGCGCATAATAATGTAGGCCGCGACGCCGCCGATAATATAAGCCAACAGAACGCTCGGACCCGCCATTTTAATCGCGTCAGCCGAACCATAGAAAAGGCCGGTACCGATTGCCGACCCCAGCGCCATAAAGCGAATATGCCGGGTACTTAGCCCGCGCTTAAGCTTGTTACTACTTTCCATCGTGTTCCATGCCGTTTTTCTCCTCTGGACTTCGCGGGGCAAAGGACAAAGGAGGGTGACCAAAAAACAAAAAACCACGGGACCTGAAGTCCCGTGGTTAAACACCTGTGTAAAGCGTCGGTTAGTGCGCGCTGGAAGTCACCTGACGTCCTGCTGCGCGATCCCAGATAACGGCCAGAATCACCATCACGGCGGTTGGCATCAGCCAGGCCAGACCTTGCTCCGCCAGCGGCAGACGCGCGGTCCAGGACGGCATAATATCTGCAAACGCCGACGCTTTAATGCCGTCAATGATACCAAACATCAGGCTGATAAACATTGCCGGGGCGATAACGCGGGACGAATTATGCCACCAACCGCGGGTAAAGCTTAATACAACCAGTGCGATACACGGCGGATAGATAGCCGTCAGCACCGGAATCGAAATCTGAATCAGGTGGCTCAGACCGAGGTTGGAAACCGCCATCGAAAACAGGCCGAGGATAAACACCAGCGTACGATAGGAGAACGGCAGGTATTGGGCGAAAAACTCCGCGCAGGCGCAGGTCAGGCCCACCGCCGTCACCAGACAGGCGATAAAGATCAGCGCCGCCAGCATAAAGCTTCCCGCGCCGCCGAAAGTATGCTGGACGTAAGCATGGAGAATCGCCGCGCCGTTAGCGGATTGCTCAACCAGCGTGCCGCTATCTGAACCTAAACGGAACAGCGCCAGGTACAGCAGCGTCAGGCCCACGCCGGCCATCAGGCCAGCCCACACGGTGTAGCGGGTCAGCAGGCGGGCTTCGGTCACGCCGCGGGAACGCGCGGCGTTGACAATCACGATACCAAAGACCATCGCGCCCAGGGTATCCATAGTCAAATAGCCGTTGACGAAACCGTTCGAGAACGGCGCGGTACGGTAGGCTTCCATCGCGTGGCTCAGCGGACCGGCGGGCCAGACGATGGCCGCAACGGAAAGAATAATCAGGGCGATAATTTTCAGCGGCGCGAGGAAATTCCCCACGGTATCCAGCAGTTTGCCCGGGTAGAGCGAAACGAGGATCACCAGCGCAAAATAGATAACGCTGTAAATCAGCAGCGGCAGCGCGCCGTCACCGGTCAGCGGCGCAATCCCCACTTCAAAAGAGACGGTGGCGGTGCGCGGAGTCGCGAACAGCGGCCCAACGGCAAGATAGCAGACCACCGCCAGCAGGATACCGGCGACTTTTCCAATCGGCGTGCTCAGGCTCTCTACGCCGCCGCCGACCTTCGCCAGCGCCACGACCGTTAGCACCGGTAGACCCACGGCGGTAATCAGAAAGCCAATAGCCGCGGTCCAGACGTGTTCGCCGGCCTGTAAGCCAACCATCGGAGGAAAGATAATATTGCCTGCGCCGACGAACAGCGCGAAGGTCATAAAGCCCAACGCAATGATGTCGCGAGATTTTAACTGATGGGTCATAAATTCATTACAGCCTGTGGATGTGGTGTTGTAAAAACGGATTTATACCGCGCCTTTCCCTTGGGGATGATACAGCGGCCATTGTCAGTAAACTCAGCGGGATATGCTCCCAAAGCGGCGTGGAAAAGAATAGTTTTTTGAATTACCACGCAAAAACAGTCTGTCTGCGACCGTAGGGGGGCAATTTAAACGCTTATAACGTTTTAAAGCAAGGAGGGATCGCAAAAGCAGATGATTATGCTAACTCTATTTTAATGATTAGCATCATTAGCCAGAAGGATAGAAAACATCTGGCTTATCATGCGAACAAAAAAGCAGCTAACGTTCGTTAATTACGCAGCTGTGATGGCGCTGCAAACGAAAATGACCAGCCGAAGCTGGTCATTGGCAAGGAATGCTGACACTCACCCGTCCGGGTTTAATTTTTGGCAATTAAACGTTCCGGTAATAAGAAGCTAAAGCGGGTGCCTTTGCCGACCACGCTCTCGATCTCAAGGCGGCTATCGTGATGGCTGACGGCATGTTTGACAATCGCCAGCCCCAGCCCGCTGCCGCCGGTTTGCCGCGAACGCGCTTTATCCACCCGGTAGAAACGTTCGGTCAGGCGCGGAATATGCTCCGGCGCGATGCCTGGCCCGTTATCCTCGACGCTGAACAACGCGCCGTGCGGCGCCCGCTGCCAGGTTACGGTAATCACCGTTCCCGCCGGCGTATGGTTGACCGCGTTATACACCAGGTTGGAAATCGCGCTGCGCAGCTGTTCCTCATTACCCAGCACTTTTAGCGAGTCATCGACCGAAAAATGCAGCTCGTGCTTCTGCTGGCTTAGCGTTTGCGCCTCGCGCTCGACGACCCGCAGCATCATCGGCACGTCGATTTTATCGTTCATCGCCAGTACCGGCGCGGCTTCAATGCGCGACAGCGTCAGCAGTTGCTTCACCAGGCCTTCCATACGCTGGGTTTGTTCGCGCATGGTGTGTAACGCTTTTTCGCGCGTTCCCCCTTCCAGCACCTGCTCCTGCATCATCTCCAGATACCCCTGCAGCACCGTCAACGGCGTGCGAAGTTCATGGCTGACGTTGGCGAAAAAGTTACGCCGCGCCCCTTCCAACTGGTGCATCTGCGTGACATCGCGCGCCACCATCAGCAGCTGTTTGTCGCTATAGGGCATCATGCGAATTTCCAGATGGCGGCCATTATTCAGCACCAGATTGAGCGGCTTGGAAAAGTCGCGGTATTTCATGTAATTAGCAAATTCAGGATAGCGCAGGAGGTTGAGGATATTCTGCCCGTTATCGTCGGGCCAGCGCAGATTAAGGATCTGCTGGGCCAGGCCGTTACACCAGAACATCGCGCCTTCTTCGGTGGTCAGCACCACCGCGTCCGGCAGGGACTCCGCCCCGCTGCGAAAGCGCTTAATCAGGCTTCCCAGCTCACGGCGGCGCTTTTTATTACGCATCTGCATCTGGTGCAGACCGTACAGCAGGGGTTCCCAGCTGCCGCTACCCGGCGGCGGCGTCATGCTGCGGTCGACCCACAGCCACCACGACAGGCGCATCAGATTCCAGAAATGCCAGATAAGAAGACCGGTCACTGCCGCCAATAAAAACCACGGCAGATGACCTAAAAACGCCCCGAGGATCAGGGCCGGGATACAACATAAGAAAAGCTCAAGCGCCAGCCTTTTCCATGACAGCCGTTCCAGCACGGTTCACACTCCTGTCAGCATTCAGAAACGGGCGGAGAAACGATATCCCGTACCGCGAACCGTTTGTACCATCCGGTCATGGCCGCTATGTTCCAGCGCTTTGCGCAGACGGCGAATATGCACGTCTACCGTTCTGTCTTCTACATAAACGTTGGTGCCCCAGACGTGATTCAGCAGCTGTTCGCGGCTATAGACCCGCTCAGGGTGCGTCATGAAGAAGTGTAATAATTTAAATTCCGTCGGCCCCATATCCAGCGGATTTTCGCCGGTCATCACGCGATGCGAAGAAGGGTCGAGGCTCAGCCCCTGCATTTCAATCACCTCTTCCACCGCCATCGGCGAAATGCGCCGCATCACGGCTTTAATCCGCGCCACCAGCTCTTTCGGGGAAAACGGCTTGGTGATGTAATCATCCGCACCGGTCTCCAGGCCGCGGACGCGATCTTCCTCTTCGCCGCGGGCGGTCAGCATCACCACCGGAATGTCACGGGTCATCGCTTCTCGCTTGAGCTGTTTAATAAACTGCAGACCCGACCCCCCCGGCAGCATCCAGTCAAGGAGGATTAAATCAGGCCAGGGTTCATTGAGCTGATTGACCGCGCTGTCAAAATCTTCCGCCTCGACGGGCTGAAAGCCGTTTTGCTCCAGAACAAAGCAAACCATTTCGCGGATTGGAGCTTCATCTTCAACGACCAGAATTCTTCTCGCCATTATTTACCCTGTATTTTTTAGCCATCAGTATAGAAGTGCGCGGCCATTATGCGTCAGATTTATGACAGATTTATGAAAAAAATGACCGCCAGATGAACGCGGATTTCGCATTGTGACACGGACTTAACTCACCGAAGAGCGGCGTTATCCCCTCAATAATTCACGTGGCTTAGCGTCAGCCCCATAAGCACAGGTAACCAGATGGTTGAGGTGAGCGCGCGTAGCCAACACATAAGCAACTTGAAGTATGACGGGTATATAATGCCGCTTACGCTTTTTCGCTATGGAACAACTATGCGCATCCTTCACACCTCTGACTGGCATCTTGGGCAAAATTTTTACAGCAAAAGTCGCGCCGCCGAACATCAGGCGTTTCTCGACTGGCTGCTGGCCAGCGCGCAGGAGCATGATGTTGACGCCATTATTGTCGCGGGCGATATTTTTGATACCGGCTCGCCGCCGAGCTACGCGCGCGAGCTGTATAACCGCTTTGTCGTTCAGCTGCAGCAGACCGGCTGTCGGCTGGTGGTGCTGGCGGGAAACCACGATTCGGTCGCCACCCTCAACGAGTCGCGCGACATTCTTGCGTTCCTGAAAACCACGGTGGTGGCCAATGCCGGCCACGCGCCCTTTATTCTGCCGCTGCGCGACGGTACGCCGGGGGCGGTTTTTTGCCCGGTACCGTTCCTGCGTCCGCGTGAACTGGTGACCAGCCAGGCCGGGCACTCCAGCGGCGAGAAGCAACAGCAGTTACTCAACGCCATCAGCGACTACTACCAGCAGCAGTACCAGCAGGCCTGCGAACTGCGCGGCGACCGGGCGCTGCCGATTATCGCCAGCGGCCATTTAACCACCGTCGGCGCCAGCAAAAGCGACGCGGTTCGCGAAATTTATATCGGTACCCTCGACGCCTTCCCGGCGAACCGCTTTCCGCCCGCCGACTATATCGCGCTCGGCCATATTCACCGGGCGCAGGTGGTCGGCGGCTGCGAGCATATTCGCTACAGCGGCTCCCCGATTGCGCTGAGCTTTGACGAAACAGGGAAAAGCAAAAGCGTCAATCTGGTGACCTTTAGCGCTGGCCGCCTGACGGACGTCACGCCGCTGATCGTGCCCATCACCCAGCCTCTGGCGGTCTTAAAGGGCGATTTCGCCAGCGTTAGCGCCCAGTTGAACCAATGGCAGAATAACGACCAGCAGCCCGCGGCATGGCTAGATATCGAAATCACCAGCGATGAATATATGCATGATATCCAACGGAAAATCCAGACGCAGACCGAAACGCTGCCGGTAGAAGTGCTGCTGGTGCGCCGCAGCCGCAGCCAGCGCGATCGCATTCTGGCGGGCGTTCAGCGAGTCACCCTCAGCGAACTGCAGGTGGAGGACGTTTTCGCCCGCCGTCTGGCGCTGGAAACCCTGGAAGAGGCGCAGCAGCAGCGCCTGGAACAGCTCTTTAATGAAACGCTGCATAGTCTCAACGGTGAGGATCGCCTGTGAAAATTCTCAGCTTACGCCTGAAAAACCTCAACTCACTCAAAGGCGAATGGAAAATCGATTTCTCCGCTGAGCCCTTTGCCAGCAACGGACTGTTCGCGATTACCGGGCCAACCGGCGCCGGCAAGACCACCCTGCTGGACGCTATCTGCCTCGCGCTTTATCACGAAACGCCGCGCCTGAGCAGCGTGTCGCAATCGCAAAACGATCTGATGACCCGCGACACCGCCGAATGTCTGGCGGAAGTGGAGTTCGAAGTCAAAGGCATCGCCTACCGCGCCTTCTGGAGCCAGAACCGGGCGCGGAACCAGCCGGACGGCAATTTACAGGTTCCGCGCGTCGAGCTGGCGCGCTGCGAGGACGGCAAAATCCTCGCCGATAAGGTCAAAGATAAGCTGGAACTGACCGCCTCGCTCACCGGCCTGGACTATGGCCGCTTCACCCGCTCAATGCTGCTGTCGCAGGGGCAGTTCGCCGCCTTCCTCAACGCCAAACCGAAGGAGCGCGCCGAGCTGCTGGAAGAGCTCACCGGGACCGAAATTTACGGCCAGATTTCCGCCCAGGTCTTTGAAAAACATAAGCAGGCCCGCGTCGAGCTGGAAAAAATCCAGGCGCAGGCCTCCGGCGTCCTGCTGCTGAGCGAGGAGCAACAGCAGGCGCTCCAGCAAAGTTTGCAAGCGCTTACTTCCGACGAAAAACAGCAAGTTAGCGAACAAACCCGGTTGCAAAGCGCCCGTCAGTGGCAGATACGCCGTGAAGAGCTGACGGCAGAAGATCTGCGGGCTCAAACCGCGCTACGCGAAGCGCAATCTGCGCTGGAGCAGGCCCAGCCGCAGCTTAGCGCGCTGCTGAATGCGCAGCCCGCGGAGCGCTTGCGCCCGCAGTGGACGCGTCAGCTGGAGCAAACCGCCGCGCTGGCGCAAACCCGCCGCCAGAGAGAAGAAGTAAATACTCGCTTACATGACCGATTGCGGCTGCGGGCGGGTATTCGCCTCGCCGCCCGGCAGCAGTATGAGCAACTTCACAGCCGTCAGCAAACGCTGTCCGTATGGCTTAAAGAGCATGACCGCTTTCAGCTGTGGGGCAACGCGCTGGCCGGCTGGCGTGCCGCTTTCCAGCAGCAGGCTCGCGATACGCAGCAGCAATCCGCGGTACAACTGCGCCTGGCGGAAACCCACCGCAGGCTGGGCGAACTGCCGCCCGCCGGGCTGACGCTGGATGCCGAACAGGTTAGCGCCGGGCTCGCGCAGCACGCTGCGGCCCGCGCTCTGCGTCAGCAGCTCGCTGCGCTGCATGGTCAGCTGCAGCCGCTGGCCCAGCGGCTATTGCAGCTTGATACCGCCGGGCAGGCCAGTAAGCAGGAGCAGGAGCGGCTGGAAGCCACGCTGGCTCAGCGCCGTCAGGCCTATAAAGAAAAGCATCAGCAGTTCAGCGATGTGAAAGCCCTCTGCGAAATGGAAGCCCGTATTGCCGGTCTTGAGACCGAACGTGCTCGCCTGCAGCCCGGCTCCCCCTGCCCGCTTTGCGGTTCCGCGCAGCATCCGGCCGTCGCCGAATATCAGGCGCTGGTTCCCGGCGTAAACCAGGCGCGGCGCGATGCGCTGGAGCGCGAAGTTAAGCAGCTGGCGGAGGCCGGAGCGCTGGCGCGCGGCGAGCTTGACGCTCTGATCAAGCAGCAGCAAAAAGAGGCCGCCGAGAAAGCATCGCTTCTGCAGCAGGAGCAAGCGCTTACATCACGCTGGCAGGAGACCATCACCGGATTAAATATCGACCTGGCGCCAAAGGATGATATTCCGGGCTGGCTAAACGCGCAGCAGGAGCATGAACAGCGGCTATATCAGCATCAGCAGCGTCTGGCCTGGCAGGCTCAGCAGCAGGAGTGCCAGCAGCAGCTCCAGCAGCTACAGCGGGAACAACAGCAGCGCAGCGCTGCGCTGGCGGCGGAGCTGAGCGCATTTGCGCTGGACTTACCGGCTGTCGGGCAGGCCGCCGGCTGGCTGGCGCAGCGGGAAGAAGAGACCCGCGGCTGGCAGGCCAAACAGAATGAACGGCTCGCCCTGCAGGAACAGATCCAACAGCTGGCTCCGCTACTGGAGGCTTTGCCGGAAACGGACTTAGCGGCGGAACCCGCGCCGCTGGACGGCTGGCGCCAGGTGCATGACGACTGCCTCGCTCTCCAGAGCCAGTGGCAAACCCTGGGGCAGCAGGAGAGCCAGCAGCAGGCACAGCTGAAAGAGAGCGAAGCGCAGTTCAGCGCGGCGCTGGCCGCCAGCCCGTTCGCCGATCGGCAGGCGTTTCTCGCCGCGCTGCTTGATGAAGAGACGCGCCAGCGCCTTGAACGCCTGAAGCAGACGCTGGAAAGCGCGCTCCAGCAGAATCAGGCGCTGGCGCTGCGGGCCCGCGAGGCGCTGGTGAACCATAGCCAGCAGCCGCCGGCGGACGCGGACATCGGCCAGCCACCTGAACAGCTACAAGAAAAGCTTCAGCAGCTGACCTCGCTGCTGCGGGAAAACAGCGCCCGCCAGGGAGAGATTCGCCAGCAGCTGAAGCAGAATGCCGAAAACCAGCAGCGCCAGCAGTTGTTACGCCAGCAGATGGAACGCGCGGCCCAGGAAGTGGAAGACTGGGGATGGCTGAACTCGCTTATCGGCTCCCGAGAGGGCGACAAATTCCGTAAGTTTGCGCAAGGCCTGACGCTGGATAACCTGGTATGGCTGGCCAACCACCAGCTTAACCGCCTGCACGGCCGCTATCTGCTGCAACGCAAAGCCAGCGATGCGCTGGAGCTGGAGGTGGTCGATACCTGGCAGGCGGACGCGGTGCGCGATACACGGACCCTTTCCGGCGGCGAGAGCTTCCTCGTCAGCCTGGCCCTGGCGCTGGCGCTCTCCGACCTGGTCAGCCATAAAACGCGGATAGACTCGCTGTTTCTCGACGAGGGTTTCGGCACGCTGGACAGCGAAACCCTGGATACCGCGCTGGACGCGCTGGACGCGCTTAACGCCAGCGGCAAAATTATCGGTGTCATCAGCCACGTCGAAGCGATGAAAGAGCGCATCCCTGTGCAAATTAAAGTTAAAAAAATCAACGGGCTGGGCTATAGCCGCCTCGATAAAGCTTTCGCCGTTGAGTAATTCTCCCCCTCCACTCCTTCCCTGAAGATCTCTCCCCGCGGGGGGAGATCGCCGCACCCTGAGAAATGACGCGCTTCCAACGGCCCGGCGCAGTACTCATTGCCATCCCATTCACGATTGATCTTGATTATGCACGAATATGCATGATATTTTATCTATCAGCTTATCAAAGGTCGTCTTCATTTGCTTTCGTGCAAATTCATGCATAAAAATAGTCTATGACGGAACGGACAACGGGAAGGAAGCCTTCAATAGCATTCCCATTCACGCATCAAGAAGGTCATAAATATGCAAAGTTTACTTATTTTGATCGCCGGCCCGGTACGCAGCGGCACCAACAATCGCGCGGAACTTATCGAGGCTAATCTGCACAATATGGCCCAGGTTGCGCTACGCGTTTACCAGAAAGGGCATATTCCCGTGGTCGGCGAATGGCTGGCGTTACCCGTCGCTAAAGCGGCGGGCTCCAAAGCAATTGGCGATGCGATTAGCGAAGAGTATCTCTACCCCGTCGCTCACCGTTTAATTAGCCGCTGCGACGCTATTTTGCGCATGCCGGGCGAATCCCGGGGAGCGGACCTGGATATTGAGGAAGGCAAAAAACGAGGGCTGGCGATTTACTCTGCTCTTGAGGAGATCCCGGAGCGGTAACCCGCTGCGCCGTTGAGGCCGCGCAGCGGGTTGATGATTACAGCGGCCATAACCAGGCGGCGCCGCGTACGCCGCTGGAATCGCCATGCGCCGCTTTGCGAATCGGCGTCTCGCATTCGCCGCCAAAGACCCACGGTTTCAGCAGATTCGGCACCGTCTGATACAGTCGGTCAACGTTGCTCATTCCCCCGCCAAGCACAATAACGTCCGGGTCGAGGATGTTAATCACGTGCGCCAACGACTTCGCCAGCCGCATCTCATAGCGGCTCAGCGCCAGTTCCGCCACAGGATCCCGCTCGCCGACGCGCTGCATAATCTCGCTGCCTTTCAGCGGATGCCCGCTCAACCGACGGTAATCGGTCGCAAAGCCGGTGCCGGAGATAAAGGTTTCAATGCAGCCCTGCTTGCCGCAGTAGCACGGCACTTCAGCGCGATAGCGTAGTTCGTCTTCATCCATCCACGGCAGCGGATTATGCCCCCACTCGCCCGCCGTACCGTTGCCGCCAATATGGGCGCGACCGTTGAGCGCCACCCCTGAACCGCAGCCGGTGCCGATAATCACCGCAAATACCGTTTGCGCCCCGGCCGCCGCGCCGTCTACCGCTTCCGACACCGCGAGGCAGTTGGCATCGTTGGCCAGACGCACTTCCCGTTGCAGACGCTGGCTCAGATCTTTATCAAACGGCTGACCGTTAAGCCAGGTTGAGTTAGCGTTTTTGACCACGCCGGTATAGGGCGAAATCGACCCGGGGATGCCGATGCCGACCGTGCCGCTCTGCCCGGTGGCCTGCTCGGCCATCTCTACCAGCGAGGCAATCGTCTCTATCGTCTGGCGATAATCGCCCCCCGGCGTAGGCAGGCGATGACGAAATAGCTGCTCTCCCTGGTCGCTCAGCGCGATGACTTCCGTTTTGGTTCCGCCTAAATCAATGCCAATGCGCACTGTGAATTCCTCCCCCGATTAACAATGCAAGCATAGCGACAATTCGCTATCATGCCCGCTGGATTTAACGACTAAGCCGTGGAAATTATCATGCTGTGGTTCAAAAATTTAATGGTTTATCGTCTCAGCCGCGACATTTCCCTGCGCGCCGAGGAGATGGAAAAACAGCTGGCCGAGCTGACCTTTACCCCTTGCGGCAGCCAGGATATGGCCAAAACCGGTTGGGTACCGCCGATGGGATCGCACAGCGACGCGTTGACGCATACGTCAAACGGCCAGATCGTTATCTGCGCGCGTAAAGAAGAGAAGATCCTGCCGTCTCCGGTGATCAAACAGGCGCTGGAAGCAAAGATCTTCAAGCTGGAAGCCGAGCAGGGCCGCAAGCTGAAAAAGACCGAAAAAGACTCGCTGAAAGATGAAGTCCTGCACTCTTTGCTGCCGCGCGCCTTCAGCCGCTTCAGCCAGACCATGATGTGGATCGATACCGTCAACGGATTGATCATGGTGGACTGCGCGAGCGCCAAAAAAGCGGAAGATACCCTGGCGCTGCTGCGTAAAACCCTCGGCTCGCTGCCGGTAGTCCCGCTGGCGCTGGAAACCCCGATCGAACTGACGCTCACCGAGTGGGTGCGCTCCGGTACCGTTGCTCAGGGCTTCCAGCTGCTGGACGAAGCTGAGCTAAAAGCGATGCTGGAAGACGGCGGCGTGATCCGCGCGAAAAAACAGGATCTGGTCAGCGACGAGATCGCCGTACACATTGAAGCCGGTAAGGTCGTGACCAAGCTGGCGCTCGACTGGCAGCAGCGCATTCAGTTCCTGATGTGCGATGATGGTTCGATTAAACGCCTGAAGTTCTGCGACGAACTGCGGGACCAGAATGAAGATATCGACCGGGAAGATTTCGCTCAGCGTTTTGACGCGGACTTTATTCTGATGACCGGCGAACTGGCCGCGCTGATTCAGAATCTGGTGGAAGGGTTAGGCGGCGAAGCGCAGCGCTAATCGGGTGGTGAATTCCTTCCTGCCAGCGCAGGAAGGAAGCTGACGTTACAGGTAGCGGCAAAGATAAGACGTCGGCTCAGCCACCTGCAAATGAAACTCGCTATTCCCCGGTACGTTGAATACTTCCCCGGCGGCGTAGACTTTCCACTCGGTTTCCCCCGGCAGAAGTACGTTCAGCGCGCCGCTGACTACGGTCATCTCTTCTGGCTGCGCGGTGCCAAAGGTATATTCCCCTTCCGCCATCACGCCCACGCTCGCACGGCCGGTGCTGCTGCTGGTGAAGCCGATAGATTTTACTTTTCCGTCAAAGTATTCATTGCTTTGAAGCATAAACTCGCCCTTATGATCTTGTGTTGAAGGCACAATATAGGGGGCGCTCCTTGCCCCTGTCACGTAAAATTAACGTGTTACATCAGGTTAAACTAATAGTTCTGCCGCCAGTCGCGAAACCAGCACATTTGACAACAGAACCGGGATATCCAGCGCCTTTTGTAATATGTCGCGATGCTGCTGGTGGTAGCAAAGACAATCCAGCATCAGTACATCCGCGCCTTGCTCAATCAGCTCCCTGCCCGCAGACAGTAAATTCTCTTTACTACCGCTAACCGGGTTGGAGATGGCATACAGCGGGGTGTTCTCTAACACCTGCCATTTATCCCGCTGCATCGGCAAAATCTCTTCAACCGGCACAATGACCCCCACCTGATGACCGTCGACAATCGAGGCAACCAGCGGCGGAATAATCCTTTGCGGCTCAAGCAGGATCGCATTATTCGCCGTAAATCCACGAAAGGGATGGGTACTCATGAGTAATATCAGGTCGTAATCTTGTTTATCGAGCATCGCAATGACGCTACGTAAAACACGTTCAACCTTCTGCCGCGAGACCTGCGCGATTTCATTGTCGTTAAGCAAGGTCAATAGCATCTCATCGCCGGGCTCAATGCCGTAGTCCCGCATCACCTCTTCGCGCGCCATTTTGCCTAACAGGCTAATGTGGTCGATCTGTTCTTCCCTGATATGTTCAGTTAAAAGCGGTAACATCTCCGCCACCGGTACTACCCCAATGGTCAAAATTGCCATCGATGCACTACTCATATCATGTACCTTTTCACAACCGCTGTTTCAAAACAGGCTTCTATTGACGACTTCTGCCCCCTGGTGACCAAAAGCAACCGTCGAGAAGCGTAGCAGGTTACGGCTATTGTGGAATGTAAAGATTCCAGAAGCGTCAAAAACGCACCAGAAAATCCGTACCTTAGGTAATCATTAGTACGGTTAATAAATTAAAAATGTGATGCATGTCCGGTAGCGATCTTTTCAGAGCCAATCCCGGACATGAATGGGGGAATTAAGACTTGTCAGGATCTTCGTAGCGCCGTTTGGCGTCCAACGCTTCCTGTTCAGTAGGGTGTTCACTGATGAGGGAGTTTGGCGTCGGATGGTCAGCGCGCAGTTCATACCAGGTGACCGTTTGGCCCTGCGGGCCTTTTTCAACGGCGACAACACGCGCTTCCCTTGGATATGGAGGTCTGGTCGGCATAGCGTTTCCTTTTTTTACCTTAAGAGCTTTAAAGTATAGGCGCTGCCGATCCGTTTTCCCCAGGCAAAGTCTTAACTGGTATAGCTCACACCGCAGACGGTCGTCATAATCTGTTCCACGACCTCATCCGGCGACGCGGTGGCGTTAATAATATGATGCGCGGCCGCGCGATATAGCGCTTCCCTCTGCGCCAGCACCTCACCCACTTCCTCGCGGATGGGTTTGCCGGTCAGCGTCGGGCGCTGTTCAGCCTTCGGATAGGCTTCAAGACGGTCAATCAGCGCGGAAACCGAAGCCTCAAGATAGATCACGACACCATTTTCCCGCATAAACTGACGGTTATATTCGCTGAGTATAATGCCGCCGCCGGTGGCGATGATGGTTGCGGGTTGCGCGACTCTTTCTAACGCCTGCGTTTCCAGAGCACGAAAGCGTTCCCAACCCTCCTGCTGGACGATCGCCGCTACCGTGCGCTGCTCATGCTCCTGCAGCTCATGGTCCGTGTCGGCGAACTTAAAGCTGCGAACTTTCGCCAGCGCGTGACCGACGGTCGTTTTACCGCAGCCGCGAGGCCCGACAAGAAATATTAGCTGTGTCATTACCGAAGACCCCTTGGTTCCGCGTACCGCGGATAAATGAAAGCGAAAAGAGAAACAATGGTACCGCAAACTTACCTGACGCTAACCGTAAAATAAACGTTACACACCATCTGCAAACCCTTTTACCTTAGTATTAGAAAGGACTTTACATGTAAACTTATCATTGCATTTGGTGTTATGCCAGCTTTACTTTTGTACAAAAGTTATTTTTTGTTCGCAGTCTGGCGTAAACAGTAACACATTTCTGCACAGCTTTACGCTGCCGCATATTTACAAGACGAGTGCTTCGGAGCGAATCTGAGGCTAATCAATCAGTATGACAGAGGTATGTAGTATGCAATCTGAAGAGCAACGCCTTATCGATGGACTGTTTTCCCGGTTAAAAGAGGCCGAGAGCCGCAGCGCATCGCGCGATGCCAGCGCTGAGGAGCGGATTGCCGGGCACATCAAAGAGCAGCCGTTCGCCCCTTACTATATGGCGCAGACGATTTTGATTCAGGAAGCGGCGATCAAACAGCTTAACGACCGTATTCAGGCGCTGGAAAGCCAGGTCACTCAGCTTCAGGCCGCGAAGCCGAGCAGCGGCGGATTTCTCTCCGGCCTGTTTGGCGGCGGGCAGTCTCGCGGCTCCGACCCGATTCCTGGCGCAGAGCAGTATGGCCGACCACAGGCCGGCGCCCAGCCACAGTACGCCCCGCAGGCGCAACAGCAGAACTACGCGCCTCAGGTCTCGCGCAGCAGCGGCGGCTTTATGGCCGGCGCGCTGCAAACGGCGGCAGGCGTCGCGGGCGGCGTAGTGTTGGGCAATATGTTGACCAATATGTTTAGCGGCTCGCATCCGCAGGAGATCGTCAATATTATCGAAGATAAACCGCAGCCGGATCTCAGCCAGGCGCAGGACAGCAGCGTCGCTGACGATACCTTCCGCCAGGATGACGGGCAGTTCCTTGCCGACAACAACGACTATGACTCCGACTTTGACGCCGGTTTCGGCAACGATGATTTTGGCAGCGACGACGACAGCTGGGTTTAAGCCTGCGGGCGTTTGACCTCTAACAGCCATTTCTCCAGCGCGGCGGCAAACTGCTGGCGATCGCGCTGGGATAAGCTATCCGGGCCGCCGGTCTGCACGCCGCTGGCCCGCATCGTTTCCATAAAATCACGCATCGTCAGCCGCTCGCGAATAGTCGCCTCGCTGTAGCGTTCTCCACGCGGATTCAGCGCCGCCCCGCCTTTCTCCAGCACTTCCGCCGCCAGCGGAATATCGGCGGTAATCACCAAATCTCCCGGCTCGCATAAACGAACGATTTCGTTATCCGCCACGTCAAACCCCTGCGCCACGCGCAGCGTGCGGATAAAGCGCGACGGCGGGACGCGCAGCGGCTGGTTAGCGACCAGCGTCAGCGAGATTTGCGTGCGCTCGGCGGCGCGGAACAAAATATCTTTAATGACGTTCGGACACGCGTCCGCATCAACCCAAATAGCCATTGCGGCTCCTGTCGACCAAAAAGAGAGGCCGTATTGTCACCTGCTTTTGCCTTCCGCGAAAGCAACAAGATGATAAGCTATGTAGCTAACGATAAAACAAGCAAAGGGGATTGGTGATGGAGAAGAAAATCGGCTTTATCGGCTGCGGCAATATGGGCAAGGCCATTCTGGGCGGCCTGATCGCCAGCGGACAGGTTCAGCCGGGTCAAATCTGGGTCTACACCCCGTCGCCGGACAAAGTGGCGGCCCTGCACGACCAGTACGGCATTAATGCGGCGCAAAGCGCGCAGGAAGTGGCCCAGGTGGCGGATATCGTTTTTGGCGCCGTGAAGCCGGGCGTGATGGTTAAAGTCCTCAGCGACATCGCCTCCAGCCTGAATAAAGACTCGCTGGTGGTTTCTATCGCCGCAGGCGTGACGCTCGATCAGCTGGCGCGAGCCCTGGGTCACGATCGCAAAATAGTCCGCGCGATGCCCAACACGCCTTCGCTGGTCAACGCGGGGATGACGTCGGTCACGCCGAACGCGCTGGTGAGCGCCGAAGAAACCGCAGAAATCCTGACCATTTTCCGCTGCTTTGGCCAGGCGGAAATCATTGCCGAGCCAATGATTCACCCGGTGGTTGGCGTCAGCGGCTCCGCGCCGGCCTACGTTTTTATGTTTATCGAAGCGATGGCGGACGCCGCCGTGCTTGGTGGAATGCCGCGCGCTCAGGCCTATAAATTCGCGGCCCAGGCGGTGATGGGTTCAGCTAAAATGGTGCTCGAGAGCGGAGAGCATCCGGGCGCGCTGAAGGATATGGTGTGCTCGCCGGGCGGCACCACGATCGAAGCCGTGCGCGTGCTGGAAGAGAAAGGCTTCCGCTCGGCCGTCATCGAAGCGATGGTGAAATGCATGGAAAAATCAGAGAAGCTCAGCCGTTCCTGATTGAAATAGCGAATAGCGGGTGAGGTTTCCCTCACCCGCTTATTTCTTACACCTGTTTTTTCAGGCAGGCGCTCATAAATTTGCTGCGATCGTCTCCTTTCAGAGACTGCTGGGTCGCCTGAGCGTTGCACTCGCGCATCTTCTGCTGCTGAGGCGTTAGCCCCTTACCGTCCTGCGCGGCGCCATCTTTCTTCAGGCAGCTACTCATAAACGTTTTACGCTCATCCCCTTTCAGCGACTTCGACGACGCTTCTTTATTACACACGCTCATCTTTTGCTGCTGGGGGGTTAACTCTTTTTCCGCGGCACTCACCGCTGTCATAAATACCAGGCCAAAAAGTAGGGTCACAAGTAATGTTATTTTCATCGCACCATCCTCTATGAGTGGATCTCTGTAAGTCTGGTCGCTGATGGAGAAAAAACCAGCCGGTAACGAAAATTCGTCACCGGCGTCAGGTTATTTCAGATTAAGTGCGGCCTTCATGGTATAGAACAGGTCGGTCTGATCGGTTAGCCCCACCACGTTGGCCGCGTGCGGGCCGTAGGCGGCAATGCGCAGCTGGGTGCCGGTATGCTCCATCGAGGTTTCTTCAGAGTTGCCATAGCTCATGACCATCACCGCGCCGTCTTTGGTATTCAGCGCCTGCGTCAGGCCTGGGGCTTTGGTATCCGCCGGGATAATCTGGCTGGCGTGAGCGTGGTCAGCGGTGACGATAACCAGGGTATTGCCCTCTTTTTTGGCAAACTCCAGCGCCTTCTGTACCGCTTCATCCAGATCGACGGTTTCGCCAATCTGACCGCACGGATTCGCCGCGTGATCCTGTTTATCGATAGAAGCGCCTTCCACCTGCAGGAAGAAGCCCTTCTCACTGCTGCTCAGCAGATCGATGGCTTTTTCGGTCATCTGCGCCAGCGTCGGCACCGATGCGTCACGTTTCGGGTTCGGCGTACAGGTTACCGCCGGCTTATCGATATTGCCGTGATAAGACGCTTTTGGGCCTTCCCAACGTACCGGCATATTGCCTTCCGCGAAGAGACCGAGCAGCGGTTTGTCCTGATTGGCCTGGCTAATGGCGGCCAGCGAGCTGGCGTCAGTGACGATCTGGTAGCCGCGGGCCACCGCCTGATCGTGCAGCGTTTTGCCCTGCCATTCGCCGGCCGTCGCGGTTTCAGCGAAGGTTTTCGCTCCGCCGCCCAGCGTCACGTCCGGACGCGCGTTCAGCAGCTGTTCGGTAATGGAACCCTTACCGCCTTTTTCCAGCGCGTTGCTGGCGCATTTTTCACTGGTTACGCTCGGACCGTAGCATTTACGCGAAGTGACGTGCGCCACCAGCGCAGCTGGCGTGGCGTCCTGCAGTTCCGCCGTCGAGACGTTACCGGTAGCTAAACCCGCCGCTTTCGCCAGCTCAAGGATGGTCTGATGATCTTTTTCATGGATATCCACGCCCAGCGCGCCGTTGTAGCTTTTCACGCCGGTGGTCCAGGCCGTAGCGGAAGCGGCGGAGTCAGTCACATAATCCGGCTTGCCGGTTTTCTTATCCAGCGAATAGTGGGTGTACTGGCCGGTCAGCGGCAGCGCGTCAATCCCTTTAAAGAATCCGCCCGCCCCTTCTGCATAATTTCGCGCGGCGGTAATTTCAGAATCGCCCATTCCGTCGCCAATCAGCAAAATAATATTTTTAGCCGGTTTATTGATTAACGAAGCGCGCAGCGCCTCGGTCTGGTCGCCGCTTAAACGACGCGCTCCGCCCGGCGTGGTGATATCGCCCTGCGCGGCACGATTTTCCAGAACCGGTGCGGTTGTTGTTTCAGCGTGAATAATCGGGGAGCCCAACAGAGGTATCAGGGCAATAAACAAGGCGCTTAATTTCACTTTTATCGTCTCCATGTAAAAAATACTTTAAAAAACAAAACGAGGGAGACTGTATAAAAGCGATGTGACAGTAAAATGACAGCATCCATACCTTGTCACAAAACTAACTACGAGGATGCCGTAACAGCTTCTTTATATATTGCTGCAATAGCTGGGTATCGCGGTCGTCGACCAGCGGGCCGGGGCTGGCCTCGTCGATGGCCTGCTCAATATCGCTGATCAGCGCCTGCTGGGCGCCCTGCTCCATGTGGCGTAGCAGAGCGGTCACCACCACTTCCAGCGCCTCCACCTGCGCCGTCAGTTCCTTCGATTCTTCTTCCTTTTGGGCGAGTTTAACCAGTAGCTCAGCAATGAGATTCTTCACAGCGCTTTATCCTTATGCGAGGTCCGTAGTCTGCTATTTATGTCATAGATTAGCCGTCGGTTTCCACCATTATTTTTTAAAAAGGATCGACACGTCAATGAATAACAAGCGAAACGTTTTGCTCATTGTCAATCCCTCCAGGAGTTTACTCAACGAGGGATTAATAAGCGTCATAACCAAAATTAACAAATAAGAATAAAACGGAATATCGCTATTCTATCGATAACTATAACGTATCGCCATAATATATCTGGTAGGCCAGATTAACGCTGTCCGGCGCGTCTTTACCGGCCAGGCGCGCAATAAGTATTTCGCTCGCGGTTTTACCGATGTCATAACGTGGGGTAATGACGCTGGCTATTTTTTGTAGCCGCGCCCGGCCAATTTCGAGGCCGTGAAAACCGGCAATGGCCATCTCCTGGGGGACGGCTTTCCCCTGCGCCTGGCACTCGAGCAGCACGCCCACCGCCAGGTCGTCGTTGGTACAAAAAATGGCGTCAATATCCGGGCGCGACTGCTGCATCTGCAGGAACATCTGCCGACCCAGCGCAACCGAGGAGATCGTCTTCGGCGCCATGTGATACGCCTTCAGACCGTGCTCCGCCAGCGCCAGTTCAGTGCCGTGAAAACGGCTTAAATCGCGGGGATCGTCCATGGAGCCAAAAAAGGCGATCGCCCGTTTGCCGCTCTCAAGGAAAGCGTGGGTCATGTCCCACGCCGCCTTCTCGTTATCGAAGCCCACCTGGATATCCAGCTGCTGACCGCCAAAGTCCATCAGTTCAGCGACGGGAATACCGCTGGCGCGCACGTACTGCACCATGCGATCGCTGTGCTGCTTGCCGGTCAAAATCAGCCCGTCGATGTTGTAAGAGAGCAGGTTGAGCACTTCGCGCTCTTCGCGCTGCGGGTCATATTCATAGTTGGCAATCAGGGTCTGGTACTGGTGCGCGGAGGTCACCGACTCGATGCCGGCCAGCACATCGGCAAAAATCTGATTGCGGAAGGAGGGAATAAGCACGCCAATCGTTTTGCTGCGGGCGTTAAGCAGGATTTCCGGGGCGCGGTTGGGGATATAGTTGTTCTCTTCCATGACCTTTGAAATCAGCTCGCGGCTGCGCTCAGAAACCTGGCCGGGGTCGCGTAAATAACGGCTGACCGTCATTTTATTCAACCCCGCCAGATTAGCGATATCCTGCAATGTCATCCGGTTGTTTTTCATCAGGTTCTCTACGACAAACGACTTATGTGCTCGCAGAGAACCTTACCACAGCAGCGGCGGTTTATGTTAGCCGACAACCCTTTTTGCCACCGCCGGGGAAGAAGATTGCGGGTTAGCGCGCACGTTGAACATCAGCACGACGGACGATAACAGCGCGACGGCCATAAAGGTATAGGATACCCCCGGCCCGCCGGTAATCCCGTTCAGATACCCCACCAGCCACGCGCCAAGGAAAGCGCCGAGCGCGCCGAAGCTGTTGATTAACCCCATCGATACGCCGGAAACGTTGCGCGGCAGCAGTTCAGGAATAAGCGCGAAGAACGGCCCGTAGGGCGCATACATGCAGGCCGCGGCAATAACCAGCAGCGCATAGGATAACCAGAACGCCTGGTTGCCCACCATCCACGAGCCAAAGAAGGCGATAGCGGCAATCAGCAATAGCGGCCAGATAAACAGCTTACGATTCTGGAACTTATCCGACAGCCAGGAGACCGTCAGCATCAGGATAATCGCCGCCAGGTACGGCACCGCCGCCAGCCAGCCCACCGCCACGATATCCATCTGCGCGGCGTTTTTCAGAATCGACGGCATCCACATCATGAAACCGTAGACGCCGATGCTCCACAGCGCGTGTACGGCGCAGAGCATAATCACATTGCGCGAGCGCAGCGCTTCACCGTAGTTGCGCACCGGCTTGATATGGCTCTGCTCGCTGTCCATCACCTTCTGCAGGGTCTCTTTTTCCTGCTCGTTCAGCCAGGAAACCTCGGACGGTTTATCGCGCACCAGTATCCACCAGCATACCGCCCACAGCACCGCCGGAATGCCTTCAATGATGAACATTTCGCGCCAGCCCCACGCCTGAATCAGATAGCCGGAAACGATAGACATCCACAGCACCGTCACCGGGTTCCCGAGGATCAGAAAAGTATTAGCGCGTGAACGCTCGGTTTTAGTAAACCAGTTGCTGATATAAATCAGCATCGCCGGCATCACCGCCGCCTCCACCACGCCAAGCGTAAAGCGAATCGCCATCAGCATCGGAATATTGCTGACGAATCCGGTGGCCGCCGCGCAGAATCCCCATAAAATAAGGCTGCAGAAAATCATTTTCCGCACGCTGCGTTTTACCGCATATATCGCACCGGGAACCTGGAAAAAGAAATAACCGAGAAAAAATAATGCGCCAATCAGCGACGCCGTTCCTTTGGTAATACCCAAATCGCTTTCAATTCCCGCCGCAGCGGCAAAACCATAATTCGCGCGGTCAAGGTAGGCCAGACTATAGGTAATAAATATAATCGGCATTAAATACCACCAGCGACGCGCGGGTAATTTCGCGAGCATATGCATAAGCCATCCTCAGATATCAATATCTTCACACGAGTTAAATACGCCGTCCTTCTGGCAGCGCGGGCACGCTGCTGCCAGAAGGACGCGAAGTGATTCAGACAGCGGCGAGCATTCCGCCGTCCACAAACAGCAAATGACCGTTAACAAAGTTTGCCGCCGACGAGGCCAGATACACCGCGGCGCCAATCAGCTCTTCCGGTTTTCCCCAACGCGCCGCCGGCGTGCGCTGATACAGCCAGGCGGAAAACGCCTCATCGTTGACCAGGGCGGTCGTCATCTCGGTGGCAAAATATCCCGGCGCGATACCGTTAACCTGAATATTATATTCGGCCAGCTCAACGCACATGCCGCGGGTAAGCATTTTAACCGCCCCTTTTGAGGCCGCATAAGGCGTAATTGTTTTACGTCCCAGCTCGCTCTGCATCGAACAAATATTAATTATTTTTCCCGCGCGGCGGCCCATCATATATTTCGCCACCTGCTGCGATACCAGAAAAACGCCCTTCTGGTTGACCTCAATAACGTTGTCCCACTCCTCCTCCGGAAACTCGGTAAAAGGGAAACGCCGCTGGATCCCGGCGTTATTAATTAAAATATCAATTGCGCCGACCTCCTCTTCGATGCGGGCTATCGTCTGCTCGACCTGCGCCGCTTGGGTGACGTCAAAGGCGTACCCTACCGCGCGAAAGCCCTGCGCCACCAGCGCCTGCGCCGCCTGGTCCGCTCTTTCCTGCGTCCGGTCGTTAATGACTATCTCCGCGCCGTACTCGGCGAGGCCGCCGGCCAGCAGATGGCCTATCCCCTGAGCAGAGCCGGTGATCAGCGCGCGTTTCCCTGACAAATCGAATAAATTTCGCATAAAACCTCTTTTTCAATAACTGTTACGCGTAACTGTATACGCGTAACAGTTACGAATAGAAGAGGGTGAGAAGGGAAAATGATCGTTTTGTGATCGGTGATACATTTGAAGATTAAGGAATACAAAGGCCGGCATTGACGCTGTGACGCAAATACCGGCCAGGCAGAAGAAGAAGGGATTAAGCCGCGGTACGGCGGCTGCGGCGCAGCATGATGGCCAGCTGCCAGATATTGATCAGCACAATAATCGCCGTGGCGATAAACACCCAGCGGAAACCGGCCATGGCCGAGACCGACGCGCCGATCAGCGGCCCGGCCACGTTGCCGAGATACATAAACGACTGGTTATAACCGAAAATACGCCCGGTGACGCTGTCGCTGCAGTACTTCAGCAGAAGCGTTTGCACCGCCGGCAGCATCGCCCCATCGGCAAAACCGAGCAGAAAGCGCAGGACGCCAAGCTGGAATGGGGTCGTAACGAACGACATGGCAAAGAACATCACCACCGCGCAGCACAACGTCGCCAGCAGAATTCGCGAGGTGCCGATTCTGTCACCCAATTTCCCCAGACGGGGCGCCGAAATCAGCGCCGACACGCCCGGCACGGCGGCAATCATCCCCGCGAGAAAGGCGATGTTATTACTATCCGGCGCCATCGACTTGATAAACAGGGCCAGAATCGGGCCGATTGAGCCGTTGCAGAGCTGAATCACCAGGGTGGTGAAAAACAGGCTGATCACCAGCCCCGGATAGGGCAGCGAGGCAAACACCGCCTTACCGCTCAGCCGCTCCGCCTTGCTAACCTGCGGGCGGGCGCCCTCTTTAATCAGAAACAGCGTTACCAGGAAGCTTACGGTGAGCAAAATCGCGGTGATGATAAATACGGCGCGCAAACCGACATGGTCAGCCAGGAAACCGCCGAGCAGCGGCCCGCCAATCACGCCGCTGATCTGCGCCGTCGACAGCGTGCTCAGCGCCCAGCCGCTACGCTCGCGCGGAACCTGAGACGCCACCAGCGCCATGGCGTTAGGAATATAGCCGGAAGTCAGCCCCATCACCGCGCGCAGGATAAACAGCTGCCAGACGTTGGTGGCGAAGGCCTGGAGTAAAATGGCGATAGCCATGCCGAGCGAGGCGCGCAGCAGCATCAGCTTGCGCCCTTTGCGGTCGGCGAGGCTCCCCCACATCGGCGAGACGATCGCCGACACCAGAAAAGTGACGCTAAAGGTCAGCCCCGACCACATGGATAACGCTTCATGCGAGGTCACGCCCAGTTGGGAAACGTACAGCGGCAAAAAGGGGAGAATTTGGCTGATAGCCAGTCCGGTAAAAAAACAGCCAAACCAGACGGAGATAAGATTAACCTTCCAGGATTCCATAACTACGCGTATTCATTAGTTTTTCGACAATTATTATCTAGCTTAGCAATTTCCCTCATCCGACGTACTACCAGAGGTGCGCTGGCAGAGAGTTTGGTGTTTTATGACATGTGATTCCGTTATGACGAACAATTTCGTGGTGAAAAGCGTACAAGACAGCGAGATATGCTCAGAAACAGAATCCCTGGCCGCGCATGCCGAGGTGAAAATGGTTGGCGTGGGCCGCGTTGTAGTCCGGCCCTAAAGCGTTACCGTAATAGCCGCAGCCGCCGGTCAGTAACGCCTGCAGCCAGGGGTGATACTGCGCATCGGGCCACCCTTTCAGCACGCTGATGCGGCGGCCATCGGCCAAACGAAAGCCGCTGATATCCAGCGCCTCCGCGGTAGCATGTTCGCTGCGCCGCGCGTTCTGGCGATGGTAAATATTGCGGCAGGCATAGCTGCCAAAATGGTCAACCTGGCGGAGCTCCTGCCCCAGCATCCGGCGGGTCAGCGGTTTCGCCTGCTGTTGCAGATAAAGCGCGCTGCTCAACGCCAGCGGGCAGCTGGCGAGGAAGCTGCTGCTGAGCTTTACCGCGCCAAAATCGCGTACCCGAACCACGTTTTGCAGAGGGCACTCTCCCCCGCTATCGGCCACCGGCTGGCTGGTGATGAGATTTCGCTGATTCGCTTTTTTCAGCAGGCCGGCGCACTGCGCGGGGGTCAATCGCCGCAGCTTATAGTGAGTGATGAACCCCGGCGGATCCTCCAGGCGCAGCGGCGCCAGCGGGTTATAGTGCGCGGGAAGATAACGATAGCCGTAATATCCGGCCGCCAGCAGCGCCAACAGAACGATAAGCCCTTTTCCTTTCACGCGCTGCCTCCCAATGCTTTACCCGGTGAATATTATGGCAGCCAGGCGGCTGTTTCACATGCTATGTTATGCCCTTTGATGTAATCATGATGGAAGTTGAAATGGCTAAGATGAGGGTTGGGATCGTTTTCGGCGGTAAGTCGGCAGAACATGAAGTGTCGCTACAGTCAGCGAAAAATATCGTGGAAGCGATCGATAAAACGCGCTTCGACGTAGTTTTGCTGGGGATTGATAAGCAGGGGCAATGGCATATCAACGACGCCAGCAACTATCTGCTCAATCCGCAGGACCCCGCCCATATTGCCCTGCGCCCATCCGATATTACGCTGGCGCAAATTCCCGGACGCGAAGCGCAGCAGTTGATTAACGCCGATAGCGGCCAGCCGCTGGCGGCCATTGACGTGATCTTCCCGATTGTTCACGGCACCCTTGGGGAAGATGGTTCTCTGCAGGGCATGCTGCGGATGGCCAACCTGCCCTTCGTCGGTTCCGACGTTCTCGGCTCCGCCGCCTGCATGGACAAAGACGTCACCAAACGTCTGCTGCGCGATGCCGGGCTGTCGATTGCGCCTTTTATTACCCTGACCCGCGCCAACCGGAATCAGATGAGTTTTGCCGAGGTGCAGGCGAAGCTGGGCCTGCCGCTGTTCGTCAAACCGGCGAACCAGGGCTCCTCGGTGGGCGTCAGCAAGGTCAACAGCGAAGAGCAGTATCAGCAGGCGGTCGCCCTTGCCTTCGAATTTGACCATAAAGTGGTGGTTGAACAGGGGATTAAAGGGCGCGAGATCGAGTGTGCGGTGCTGGGCAATGATAATCCGCAGGCCAGCACCTGCGGCGAAATCGTCCTCAACAGCGAATTCTACGCCTACGACACCAAGTACATTGACGATCAGGGGGCGAAGGTGGTGGTTCCGGCGGCCATCGACAGCGACGTCAACGATAAAATTCGCCAGATCGCCGTTCGCGCCTATCAGACCCTCGGCTGCAGCGGCATGGCGCGCGTCGATGTCTTCCTGACCGCCGAGAACGACGTGGTGATTAACGAAATCAACACCCTACCGGGTTTCACCAACATCAGCATGTATCCGAAGCTGTGGCAGGCTAGCGGTCTGGACTACACCAGCCTGATTAGCCGCCTGATTGAGCTGGCGCTAGAGCGTCACGCTGCCGATCGCGCGCTGAAAACATCGATGAATTAATCCCGGTAACGGGTTCACCGCCATCTGCCGGCGGTAGCCCGGGTAAGGCGTTTACGCCGCGACCCGGGGAGTGTGCCGGATTGATGTATCAGCCCGGCCTTTTCCCGGCTCGCGCTGCGCTTAGCCGGGCTACGGCTTCACCGCCTCCGCTTTACGCTTCCTCTGCCGGGCGGCGGCGAATAATAAACCCGGCGATCCAGAAGCTAATCACCCACGTCACTAGCCCAACCGCGTAAGAACGCCAGCCTTCAGTTTCATAGCCGAGCAGCCCGACCACGCCATTCATAATAAAAATTAACCCCAGCGCAACCGCGTAGTAGTGCCAATCGCGGCGGATTTTTTCAGTGAGCTTCATAACCACTCCGACAACAAAAAAAGCATCTTCGCATAGCCGCCACCGCGGGTCTGTAGCCACGTTGAGAATTGTCGCACATTGCGATATCGGTCTAAATTTCACAAATTTGTAGCAAACTCACAACCCGATGAAATCAGGAATATTCCTGGGCGGAAATTACCAGCAATCCGATACTGAAATCCCCCCTTCGTTGCCAGAATAAACCTCTATGTAGCCGTGGAAAAAACGGCAGGCAGGTGAAGTATGGAGGTCAATATGGCAGAGTTCACCTTTGCAAAGACCGTCAACGGCGGCAAAAAGAGGGGCTCTATCACCAGCAGCAACATCGCTTACGCTCTGTTTGTGCTGTTTTGCTTCTGGGCCGGTGCGCAAATGCTGAGTATGCTAATCCACGCGCCGGGGGTTTTTGAGCATCTGATTCAAATGCAGGACAGCAGCCGCCCGCGGGTCGAGATTAGCCTGACGGTCGGTACTCTCTTCGGGCTGATTCCCTTCCTGGCAGGCTGCGTATTAATTGGTATACCAGGGCTGATTTTCCGCTGGCGCAGCCGCCGCTAACGGCGCGCCATACAGCTGGCCCGCCGGTCATCAACGCGTTTAGCAAACCAGGCGGTCGTCAGATTACGGGTAATTTTCGGGCTCTCTAGCTGAATGCCCGGCAGCACTTCCCGCGGTAGCGTTTTACCGGCTTTTTTATCGGCAATACGAAACACTTTTTTATAGAGTTCGCTCTCTTCAAACGCCAGGGTATCGCCCTTTTTCAACTGACGATGGATATCGTCATCGCTCATCGCCAGCTGTGAGGATAAACGGCGCACCGCCAGTTCGGTGGTTCCGGCCTCGTCGCTATCGTAACGAATTAAATCGCCATCTAGCGCCAGCTTCACGCCGGTCGCCCTGGAGACCGCATTCTGGAACGCGGCGTTGCGGCTGGCGTACCATCCGGCGTTGAAATCGGCGAAACGGTACAGCGGCACGCTGTAGTTCGCCGGATAGTTCAACAGATGATAAGTGCCAAACCACAGACCGCCGCGCAGGCTGAACACCTCCTGGCGCACGGTACCGTCGATTTTCCACGGATAGCCGTCGGTATGCTGCTCGGCGAAGGCGATGCTGACCTGCATCGGGCCGCCGGTATGCACCGGGTTCAGGGAGCCGAACAGCTTCTGCCCCATCGGCACCATACCGATAAAATCATCGAAAATCGCGCTCAGCTGCTTTTCGGTTTTCACGCTGTCCAGGCGTTCGCTATAGCTTTTGCCGTTGGGCGACTTGATTTTCAGCGCGGTATGCACCAGAAAAACCGGGATATGCATTTTCTCCGCCCGGCGGTCTATCTCCTGCCAGGCGATTTTGTTTAGCCCGGGCACCGCCGGGTCCGACTGATAGTTGGACTCCTGCTGCGCCACCGCCAGCACCGAACAGACATTCTCTTCCGTCGGCGCCAACTTCTGGCTGGCGAAGGTTTTGGCGATGGCCTGCGCCCAGGCCTCGCGATCTTTGACGCTGGCGGGCATTTTCTGCCGCACCACCGCGGCAACATCAATCGGCTTTTCGCCCTCCTTCAGCACCGGCTCCGGCTTGCTGGAACAGGCGCTGAGAACCAACCCGGCCACTAGCGTCAGGGTGAGCGAAACAAAACGAGATGATGCTACGGCCATATTTCTTCCTTGCAATGGTTAACTTAATGTTTGGGTCACTTCCAGCAGCTCTTTGCCATCCAGTTCGCGTTCAAAGCTGCGCAGACGTTTGTAGATGGACATCAGCTCAACCAGCGTAGTCCAGGAGCTAATCAGATACTGGAACGAACCGCGAACCTGGCCAAAGACGTTGGTTATCTGAGTCATCAGGCCCAGCGTAATCGTACCGGCAACAATCGACGGAAACAGCAGGAACAAACCGAAAACGTTATCGACCTGAAGATAAAGAATACGGGCGATATTGAAATACATGTAGTGGAAATAGAGGCGGAAATAGTTGCGGCGCACGGCGCCAAAGAGCTCACGCACCGTCGGCGGCGTCGCGCGGCTGGCGTCATCCTCGCCGTACACCAGCTCTTTACGATAGGCGGCCTCGACGCGCTGGTTTTTAAATTCCAGCCCGGGCAGCTTGATTCCCACCACCGCCAGCAGGCCGGTGCCCATTAACGACCAGACGATCGCGGCAATCACCAGGCCGTAAGGCAGATGGCCGACAATCGGTAAATCCGGGACGTGCGCGGAGAGCGTCACCAGCACCGGCAGGAAGGCGATAAGCGTCATCACCGCGTTAAGGAAGCTGACGCCCATGCTCTCCAGGGTGGAAGCAAAGCGCATGGTATCTTCCTGCACACGCTGCGCGGCGCCTTCGATATGGCGCAGATGCTGCCAGTGCGCCATATAGTGTTCGTTCATGGCGGTACGCCAGCGGAAAACGTAGTGGCTGACGAAGAAGTTGTTCATCACCCCGATAATCACCGCGATAAGCGCGATGCCGAGAAAGATGCCAATCTCATGATAAAACTGGTTAATGCTGACCTTATGCGGCGTCGCCAGCGCGGCCTGAATAAGATCGTAGAACGGGGCGTACCAGGCGTTGATCGCCACCCCGACCTCCACCAGAAACCAGGTGACGAAAATAATCAGCGAGGTACCGAGGATCGACCAGTACTGCCAGCGGTGGGGGCTGTAGATAAACCAAAAGAGGGCGAAAACGCCCACGCAGAACACATAAAAGGCGTAGAACACCAGGTAGTTAAGCGACCAAAAGCGCGCCGCGCTAATCGCCACATCCTGGGATGCGCCGGTGGCCCGCAGCAGCCAGTCGCCGCCGCCCGCCTGCCAAAAGATCACCGCCAGCAGCGACCAGATAAAGGCAGAAATAAAAAACGGCCCCGGTTTGGGGAAAAAGGATTTAAACATCATGCTCTCCTGCTAACTTCTTTTTCATTTTGCTGTGCTGTGTACCACAAAAACGCCCGCCGCAAAGCCGTCGCAGCGAAGCAAAGTGGGCGGATGATGAGACCGGATATCAGCGGCTTAGTTCGCCGACCATCCGTTCAGAATTGTTTCTGTCGATTTCACCTGTAAAGGATTGCCCGGAACGGTCAGCGTACGCCACACTTCGTTGTAGTGGGCGATCAGCGTGACGGCCTGCGCCGCCGGGCGGTTGGCGGTAGTATGGGCATCTTCAGCGACGGTAATCGCATAGCCCCGGCTGGCGCCGTTTTTGATGGTGGTATCTACGCAGTAGTCGGTGGCGCAGCCGCAAATCACAAACTCCGTGATGTGATGCTCGCGCAGCACCGCTTCCAGTCGGGTGCGGTAAAAGGCGTCGCAGGCGGTCTTGGTCACAAACAGCGCGCCAGCGGGTTGGTGCAGTTCGGGCAGCAATGCAAAACCTTCGCTCCCCTCCTCCAGACCGCCCTCTTCGCAGTGCTGGATGAAGACAACGGTATCCGCGGCGTCTATCAGGCGGTTGATTTGCGCCGCGCAGCGCTCGCGCTCAATACGCGGCGTCGCGAAAACGCCGTTTTGCATATCCACTACCATCACTACCCGTTTCGCCGCCATCGTCTCTTGCCACCCATCTTAAGCCAAAACGATCATCATACGCGCCCGCGGGCGAAAGCCGCTATCCGAAAGCTTAAAAAAGGTTTTTTTACGCCAGGTTACGTTTTTCCGCACAGAATGGCGTTAATAGCGCTTTGCTCGGCGGCGCTTCGTAGTATAAATACGCTCTATATTTTTCTTCACCATGATGGATGTCCCCGTTGAAACGTAGTCTGCTCATTTTTGCTGCGCTGTGCGCGGCGTCGTTGACATCGGCGCAGGCCGCGCAGCCGAGCGTCGACCCGGAATTCGCCGCCGATGTTGTCGACCGTTACGCTAACCATATCTACTACGGCAGCGGCGCGACCGGTATGGCGCTGGTGGTTATCGATGGTAACCAGCGCGTATTTCGCAGCTTCGGCGAAACGCGCCCGGGCAATAATGAGCACCCGCAGCTCGATTCGGTGATCCGCATCGCCTCCCTGAGCAAGCTGATGACCAGCGAAATGCTGGTCAAACTTCTCGATCAGGGCGTCGTTAAGCTCAACGATCCGCTGAGCAAATACGCCCCGCCGGGCGCGCGGGTGCCGACATATCAGGGAGCGCCCATCACGCTGGTGAATCTGGCGACCCATACCAGCGCCCTGCCGCGCGAACAGCCCGGCGGCGCGGCGCACCGGCCGGTGTTCGTCTGGCCGACGCGCCAGCAGCGCTGGAACTGGCTCACCACGGCGACGTTAAAAACCGCGCCGGGTTCGCAGGCCGCCTATTCCAATCTGGCGTTCGATTTACTGGCCGATGCGCTCTCTACCGCCGCGGGCAAGCCTTATCCGCAGCTGTTTGAAGAGCAGATCACCCGCCCGCTGGGGATGAAAGACACGACCTTTACGCCGTCTCCCGATCAGTGCCGACGCCTGATGATCCCGGAGAAAGGGGCCAGCCCGTGCAACAATACCCTGGCGGCCATCGGCAGCGGCGGCGTTTACTCCACGCCTGGCGATATGATGCGCTGGATGCAGCAGTTCCTCTCTTCCGATTTCTTCACCCGCGGGCAGCAGGCGGACCGGATGCAGACGCTGATCTATCAACGCAGCCAGCTGACGAGGGTGATCGGGATGGACGTGCCGGGCAAAGCCGATGCGCTGGGCCTCGGCTGGGTCTACATGAAGCCGAAGAACGGCCAGCCGGGCATCATTCAGAAAACCGGCGGCGGCGGCGGTTTTATCACCTATATGGCGATGAACCCGCAGGCTAACGTCGGCGCCTTCGTGGTGGTAACCCGCTCGTCATTGACGCGTTTCAATAACATGAGCGACGGGATCAACGAGCTGGTCAGCGAATTAAGCGGCGTCCGCCCGGTGATGGAAACCGCCAGCCAGTAGCCTTGTGGGATGTTTTACCGACGATGGATAAGGATCGTTTTGGCGAAACATCCCGCCGCCAATTGAGGTAAACTCGCTTTTTTCATTTCACAAAATCAGGCAAACCATGACAGATTTAATCACTCGCCCACGCCGCCTGCGCAAGTCCGCTTCGCTACGCGCCATGTTTGAAGAGACAACACTGAGTTTGAACGACCTGGTGTTGCCGATCTTTGTTGAAGAAGAAATCGATGATTACAAAGCCATCGAAGCCATGCCCGGCGTGATGCGTATTCCGGAAAGACACCTGGCGCGCGAAATCGAGCGCATTGCCAACGCCGGTATCCGTTCGGTGATGACCTTCGGGATTTCCCATCATACCGATGCCGTTGGCAGCGATACCTGGAACGAAAACGGCCTGGTGGCGCGCATGTCCCGTATCTGTAAAGAGGCGGTGCCGGAGATGATCGTGATGTCCGACACCTGCTTCTGCGAATACACCTCCCACGGCCACTGCGGCGTGCTGTGCGACCACGGCGTCGATAACGATTTAACCCTTGCCAACCTCGGTAAGCAGGCGGTGGTCGCCGCTGCCGCAGGCGCCGATTTTATCGCTCCTTCCGCGGCGATGGACGGCCAGGTGCAGGCTATTCGCCAGGCGCTGGACGCCGCCGGATTTACCGATACGGCGATTATGTCCTACTCCACCAAGTTCGCTTCATCGTTCTATGGTCCGTTCCGCGAAGCCGCGGGCACCGCGCTGAAAGGCGATCGTAAAACCTATCAGATGAGCCCGATGAACCGCCGCGAAGCGATTCGCGAATCGCTGCTGGACGAAGCCCAGGGCGCCGACTGCCTGATGGTCAAACCGGCCGGTCCGTATCTCGATATCCTGCGCGATCTGCGCGAGCGCACCAACCTGCCGCTGGGCGCGTACCAGGTGAGCGGTGAATACGCGATGATTAAGTTCGCCGCCCAGGCCGGCGCTATCGATGAAGAGAAAGTGGTGCTGGAAAGCCTCGGCGCGATCAAACGCGCCGGCGCGGATCTGATCTTCAGCTACTTCGCTCTCGATCTGGCCGAAAAGAAAATCCTGCGTTAGTTTAGCTCCCCGGGCTACGGGCTTACAGCTATCTGTGGGCTGGTAGCCCGGACAGGCGCAACGCGCCGCCTCCGGGAAAGTCACTTTAACGACGCTCGCCGCGCAATAACTCCTTCACCTCTCCCCCCAATCAATCGGATACAAACTACGGCTTACATCGCGATGAAAGGTTGAATAGGGCCAATCCCGTACCTGACTTACCCACCCGTGCTTAACCGGAGTGCAATCTGGAAACGCGTTCGCAACTTTCCGGCTTCGGCCTTCCCGGAGGCGGCGCTGCGCGCCTGTCCGGACTACCTGCTACCAACCTCCGCGGTTCCCGCCAATCCCAAATCTTCACCCAACTGTAATCTGAGCGACATCTGCGCCTTCTACTGTCTGGGCAGGACGGAGGAGGTGCCGCTATGTTTAGTCTCGACAATGTTATCGATGACCTGTGGCCTCAGGCAAAGCCAGCCCCCTGGCAGAAAAAGGTGCTGAAAAAGCTCCTGCATGAGGAAGAGTTTCAGCAGTTTGCCGCGCGTCATCATCACCTGAAAGGACTGGATACGGTCGAACAGGTGCTCGAACATCTCAATATTCGCTGTGCTATCCCGGCGCACGATCTCGAACAAATCCCTGAATATGGCCCGCTGGTCATTATCGCCAACCACCCTACCGGTACCCTCGATGGCCTGGCCCTGCTCTATGCGGTCTCCCGCGTGCGCCGCGACGTTAAAGTGGTCACCAACCGCATGCTGACCCACCTTGAACCGCTGAGCTCGCTGTTTATTCCGGTCGATAATATCAACGGCCGAACCGCCAAAGCGGCGCTGCAGCAGATGGACCAGCAGCTGCAAAACGGCGGCGTGCTGATTTTCTTCCCGGCAGGCGAAGTTTCACGCCTCACCCGACGCGGCATTCGCGATAAAAAATGGCACTCCGGATTTATTAAGCTGGCGGCGAAATATCGCGCCCCGCTGCTGCCGGCGTGGATCCGCGCGCGCAACAGCGCGCTGTTTTACGCCAGCACGTTGATTTCCGATAGCTTGCCGCTGCTGCTGCTGATGCAGCAAATGTTTCGTCGCCGCAACGGCAGCCTGCCGGTTAATTTCGGCCAACAGATTGCCTGGTCAAGCTGGTTCGATCCCCAGCGCTCTACGCGCGAGCTGACCGAGCGCTGCTATCACCACCTGCAACTGCTTTCAAAGGGGCAGCCCGGCGTATTTAAAAGCGAAAGCGCTATCGCCCGTCCCGAAGACCGCGCCCTGCTCAAGCGCGAACTGGGCCGGGCGGAAACCCTGGGGCGCACGGCGGACGGCAAAGTGATTTATCTCTGGCAGCGCCACGGCCAGGAAGATGCGCCGGTGCTGCGCGAACTGGGCCGCCTGCGGGAAATCGCCTTTCGCGCGGTGGGGGAAGGCAGCGGCAAACGACGCGACGTTGACGGCTATGACGACGACTATCTGCATCTGATTCTGTGGGATGAAGCAGACCTTGAAATCGTCGGCGCCTACCGCTTTATGCCGACCGCGATGCAGCTGGCAAAGCGCGGCCTGAACGGCATCTACAGCTACAGCCTGTTCCATTACGACGCGCGGATGGACGATATTCTGCAACACGGTATCGAGCTGGGGCGCAGCTTTATCCAGCCGCGCTACTGGGGCCGCCGCGGGCTGGACTACCTGTGGTCCGGCATCGGCGCGTATCTGGCGCGCTATCCGCACTATCGCTATCTGTTCGGCCCGGTGTCGATTTCCGGCGGGCTGCCGCCGTCGGCGCGCGATCTGCTGGTCGCGTTCTATCGACTGTGGTTCCCGGCGACGCATCCGCTGGCGGAGTCGCGCCGCCCTTATCCAGCCTCGCTGCCCGATGTGCTGGCGCAGTTTGGCGGAGAAGATTACAACGACGATCTGGCGCGGCTGAAGTCCCTGCTCGGCAACCTCGGCTGCGCGATCCCGCCGCTGTATAAGCAGTATTCAGAAGTCTGCGAGCCGGGCGGCGTGCAGTTTATCGATTTCGGCAGCGATCCGGATTTCAACAACTGCGTGGATGGGCTGGTGCTGGTGGATTTGACCTATCTGAAGGCCAACCGCTATCAGCGCTATATTGGCGCGCATTTGGACGCGCAAAAATCGGCATAAAAGCCTTTTCCCGGAGGCGGCGCGTTTATCGTAGGTTGTATCCCGGCTTGCGGCGCATTGCGCCTTAGCCGGGCTACACCCATTACCCCGCCCGGTAATAGGGTTTATCCCCGAGAATCGTCGCCCGGTGCATAATGCGCCGCTGCGGCAGGTAATCGGCGTTGGCGTAGTGCTGGGTGACGCGGTTATCCCAAATCGCCACGTCGTTCGGCTGCCAGCGCCAGCGTACCTGGAAGTCCGGTTTAGTGACGTGAGCAAACAGGAAGCCGAGCAGCGCCTCGCTCTCTTTCTCCGTCACGTCGACGATGCGGGTAGTAAAGCCCTCATTGACAAACAGCGCCTGCTTCCCGGTCACCGGATGGGTGCGCACCACCGGATGCAGCAGCGGCGGATTTTTCGCCACCGCCTCCAGCCAGCGCTGATGCTCCTCTTCGCTTTTGCGGTATTTGTACTCCTGAAACGATTTGCGGAAATCATGCTCCGCGCGCAGGCCGCTTAACAGCTGGCGCAAAGGCGCGGAGAGCGCCTCATACGCCGCAATGCCGCTGGTCCACAGGGTATCGCCGCCGGTCGAAGGCAGCTCTTTTGCCGCGAGGATCGCCCCGGCGGGCGGCGTGTCAATAAAGGTGACATCGGTGTGCCAGTTATCGTTATCCGGCGGATTATCGTCGTGGGTATCGAGAACGATAATCTCATCCACGCCGGGCGCGTGCGGATAGACCGGATGAATATGCAGGTCGCCAAAGCGCAGGGCGAGATCGCGCTGCTGCTCGGGAGTGATGTTCTGCTCGCGCAGGAACACCACCTGATGGCGCAGCACCGCGTGATACAGCTGCTCAAACTGGTTGTCGCTCAGCGGACGGGTGATGTCGACGCCGGATACCTGCGCGCCAATATACGGCCCCAGCGGGGTAATGCTTAAACGTTCGCTCATTGTACTTCTCCATGCCAGGGCGTCAGGCGACGCTGCAGCGCGCGCAGCCCCAGTTCCAGTAAAAAAGCGATGATGGCAATCACCGCGATACCGGCCAGCACCACATCGGTGGCGAGGAACTCACCGGCGGACTGCACCATAAAACCTAACCCGCGGGTGGCGGCAATCAGCTCCGCGGCCACCAGCGTCGACCAGCCCACGCCAAGCCCAATACGCAGGCCGGTGAGGATCTCCGGCAGCGCGCCGGGCAGGATCACCAGCCACAGCACCTGCGCCCGGCTGGCGCCTAAAGCCTGCGCGGCGCGAATGCGCACCTGCTGGGCGCTCTTAACCCCCGCCAGCGCCGACATCGCCACCGGCGCGAATATCGCCAGGTAGATCAGCAGGATCTTGGAGGTCTCGCCGATGCCGAACCAGATCACCATCAGCGGTAAATAGGCCAGCGGCGGCACCGGGCGATAAAGCTCGATCAGCGGGTCGAGGATCCCGCGCACCGTGGGGCTCAGCCCCATGGCGATCCCCACCGGCACGCCGAGCAGCACCGCCGCCAGCAGCGCGATGACGATACGCGTCAGGCTCGCCGCCAGGTGCTGCCAGAGGGTGGCGTCCATAAAGCCCTGCGGACCGGCAATAGCGATCAGTTTCTGCCATACCTGTCCCGGCGGCGGCAGAAACAGCGGACTAATCAACTGCAGAGCGGCAACGGCCCACCAGATAGCCAGCAGTACCGCCAGGGTCGCCACGCTCAGGCTGAGCTGACGCGAGAGCGGCCAGCGCCACTTCAGTCCCCGCTGACGCGGTTTGTCATTGATGACCACGCTCATGAGAAAGCCTCCCGTTGTTCAAATACCCGGCTGAGGACGTATTCGCGCTGTTCGATAAACCGCGGGTCCGATTTAATGCTGCGGCAGGATTCCCCGGCGACGAAGCGGCGGCCAAAATCGAGGGACAGCCGTTCGAGCACGCGCCCCGGCCCCGGCGAGAGCAGTACCAGTTCGGTGGCCATAAACACCGCCTCTTCGATATCGTGGGTGATCAGCAGCACCTTCTTACCGGTCTCATGCCACAGGCTAAGCAACAGGGTTTGCATCTGCTCGCGGGTAAAGGCATCCAGCGCGCCAAAGGGCTCGTCGAGCAGCAGCAGCTGCGGATTTGCCGCCAGCGCGCGGGCAATGCCGACCCGCTGACGCTGGCCGCCGGAGAGCTGCCAGATAAAGCGTTTTTCCGCCCCTTCAAGGCCCACTTTTTTCAGCATCCGCGCGGCGGTTGCCCGGCGCTGCGTTTTGTCGACCCCGGCCAGCTGCAGCCCGAGCGCGACGTTATCCTGCACGTTGCGCCACGGCAGCAGCCCTTCATGCTGAAAGACCACGCCGCGATCGGCTCCCGGTCCTTCAACCCGCTGGCCTTCGAGGGTGATGCTGCCATGGTGATAAGGCACGAATCCGGCAATCAGGTTCAGCAGCGTGGTTTTACCGCAGCCGGAGGGCCCCAGCACCACCAGCAGTTCGCCGCTGTCCAGCGTCAGGTTGATATCCGCCAGCGCTGGTTTACCGCCGTAGTCGGCGGAAAGATGCGAGATGTGCAGCATCATGACCCCCTTTACTTTACAAAACGGTCGGTAACGTACTGGCTGTAGTCGCTGCCGGCGGCGGGCACTTTGCCCTGCTCTTTAAGGAACTTCGCGGTGTCGATGATGGCTTTATTCACCGGCCCGTTCAGCTCCTGCGCCTGCTGGGCGGCGGTCAGGTAGGTATTGCCTTTCACCAGCCCCGGCACGTCGGCTTCCGGTACGCCGCTTAAGCGCGCCAGCTTGCTGATGTTTTCCGGCTGCTTCAGCCATTCGTCCGGGTTGGCGATATAGGGTTGCTGCGCGTCAATGGCGCTTTTGGCGAAGGCTTTGACAATATCAGGATGCTTTTCGGCAAAGTCTTTGCGTACTACCCACACGTCCAGCGTCGGCGCGCCCCACTCGCCCACCTGCGACGAGTCGGTGAGAACCGTGCCCTCTTTTTCCAGCGCGTTAACCGCTGGCGCCCAGACGTAGGCGCCGTCAATGTCGCCGCGCTGCCAGGCGGCGATAATCGCCGGCGGCTGCAGGTTAAGGATCTGCACCTGGCCCGGTTTAATCCCCCAGTGCTTCAGCGCCGACAGCAGGCTGTAGTGGGTGGTGGAGATAAAAGGAACGGCGATGCGTTTGCCGATCAGGTCCTGCGGTTTGGTGATGCTCTTCTTCACCACCAGCGCTTCGGAGTTACCGAGCTTTGAGGCCAGCAGAAACACTTCAATCGGCACCTGCTGGGTGGCGGCGACCGCCAGCGGACTGGAGCCGAGGTTGCCGATCTGCACGTCGCCGGAAGCCAGCGCCCGCACGATGCTCGCGCCGCTGTCAAACTTGCGCCAGTCGACGGTCGCCCCGCTGGCTTTAGCGAAAGTGTTGTCCGCCTGGGCGACTTTCGCCGGCTCGGCGGAGGTCTGGTACGCCACGGTGACGTTGACCGCCTGGGCCTGAAATGCTGCCAGCGCCAGCGCGGCAATGAGTGTGATACGCGATGATAGTGCCATAGTGTCTGCTTCCCATAGTTGTTATGGGTGCAGTATTTCCGGCGCGATGCGTTTGATGAAGTAATTAAAAATTCTTGCTAAGAACAAAGCGTTTTTAGAAAAAAAATGGCAATGGTTAGTTAATTTTCACAAAAACCGCGACCTGGCTTTTATTGCGATTCTGTTACTTGGATTGCATAACTGCGCCTGATTGATTGCCAGCGCAGCGGCGGCAGGCATCATAGAACCATGATGCGCTAAGAGAGAAGAAACATGATTCGAGTGGTGCTGGTCGATGACCATGTGGTGGTGCGTTCAGGCTTTGCGCAGTTACTCAGCCTCGAAGAAGATCTCGAGGTGGTTGGCCAGTTCAGCAGCTCGGCGCAAGCCTGGCCGGCGCTGCTGCGCGACGATGTCGACGTGGCGGTCATGGATATCGCCATGCCGGATGAGAACGGCCTGAGCCTGCTAAAGCGCCTGCGCGCGCAAAAGCCGCAGTTCCGCGCCATCATTCTCAGTATTTACGACACCCCCACCTTCGTGCAGAGCGCACTTGATGCCGGCGCCAGCGGCTATCTGACCAAACGCTGCGGCCCGGAGGAGCTCGTGCAGGCGGTGCGTTCCGTCGGTATGGGCGGACACTACCTGTGCGCCGATGCGCTGCGGGCGCTGCGCTGCGGAGAGCAACCGGCGCAGGTGCTGGAGGTGCTCACCCCGCGTGAACGCGAAGTCTTTGATTTGCTGGTTAAAGGCGACAGCGTCAAGGAGATCGCCTTCAAGCTCGAGCTCAGCCATAAGACGGTGCACGTCCATCGCGCCAACGTGCTGGGCAAACTGCAGTGTCACAGCACCATTGATCTGGTCCATTTCGCCCTCGACCACCAGCTGCTGGCGGGTCATTAATGTCGCGCAGCCTTCGCCACGGGGTGATTTCGCTGTTCATCGTGCTGGCCTGGGGAAGCGGCTGGCTAATGCTGTGGACGCTCGGGTTTTACCTGACCCATAACGGCCAGCAGGCGGCGCTGTTCCTGCCGCACGGCGTCTATCTGGCGCTGCTGATCCTGCTTTCGCGCCGCTACTGGCCCGCGCTGGCGCTGCCTCCCATGCTGATGCTGCTCTGGCTGCACGGCGAACAGCTGCTGAACGGCTATCTTCTGCTGGCCGCGCCCTTGATCGGCCTGCTCCCCGCCGGCATCGCCCAGCAGTTCTGGCACCGCTTCCCCCTTTACTGGCAGCGGCTGACGCTGCTGCTGGCCACGGTTACCGCCAGCGCATTACTCAACACCGCCCTGCTGTCGCCGTTTGTGAAAAGCCCGGCGATGATGCTCGGCCTGGCCTCGTTTACCGGCGGGGTGCTGCTGACGCCGTTTGTCTATCTGATCTTTGAATTCCTGCGCCAGCAGCACCGCTACCACCTGCTGGGGCTGGATACCAACAATCCGCCGCTGCGCACCTCGCTGATCATCTGGTGCAGCCTGTTCTTTATCATCGGTATCGGCACCCAAATGGTGTTGTCGCCGGAAATCGAGCGCCTGCTGCTGATTGTGGTATTTCTGCCTAACGTGGTGATGGCGTGGAAGTTCGGCTGGCAGGGCGGCGTCCTCTCCGGCCTGCTGGGCAGCATGATGATCACCATCGCCCGCCAGGTTGGCGTTGGATTCAGCAATCTGGTGGAGCTGGAGATTTTTCTGGCCACCCAGGCGCTGCTCGGCATCGGGCTGGGGATTGCCATCAGCCGCCAGCAGCACCTCGCGCAAAACCTGCACCACTATCGCCAGCGGCTGGAAGCGGAGCTGGCGGCGCGGCGGGCGCTGGCCGAAAAGCTGATCCATACCGAAGAGGATACGCGCAAAAGCCTGGCGCGCGAGCTGCACGATGAAATCGGCCAGAATATTACCGCCATTCAGATCCAGTCGCAGCTGGTAAAGCGGGCGCGCGATCCGGCGCAAACTCAGGCCGCCGCCAGCCAGATTAACGATCTCGCCCGACGCATTCACCACTCCACCCGCCAGCTGCTGCGCCAGCTGCGCCCTCCGGCCCTCGATGAGCTGTCGTTTAAAGAGGCGCTGCACCATCTGCTCAATGAGTTTGCCTTTGCCGAGCGCGGTATCCGCTGCCGCTTTGACTACCGGCTCACCGCCACGCCGGAGAGCGAAACGGTACGCTTCACCCTCTATCGGCTGCTGCAGGAGCTGCTTAATAACGTCTGTAAGCACGCCGACGCCAGCGAAGTCGCCATTGCCCTGTTTCAGCAGGGCGCGCTGCTGCGCCTGGAGGTAAAAGACAACGGCATCGGACTTCGCGCCGACCAAATGGCCGGCTTCGGCATTCAGGGCATGCGTGAACGGGTCAGCGCCCTCGGCGGAGAGCTGACGCTGGAGTCGCAGCGCGGCACACGCGTAATTGTTAACTTGCCCACAAATTTGCAACAAACAGCCGGCTAACCAGGAAAAAGTCTTAGTCACTGCGGACTTTCTCTCATCCCCTTTCGATTTCACTTTCATATAGTCAGCAAAACGGAGACGGCTATGCACGCACGCTCAGCAACCGACATCAATCACCATTACCGGACGCTGCGTCCGCAGTTGCTGATGTACATGGTCATCGGATATGCGGCGTTTTATCTGACGCGCAAAAGCGTCAACTACGTATTGCCGGCGCTGCAAACGGATCTGGGGCTGGATAAAGGCGATATTGGCCTGCTGGGGTCGCTGTTTTATCTGACCTACGGCCTGTCGAAGTTTGCCGCCGGGCTGTGGCACGACAGCCACGGGCAGCGCTGGTTTATGGGCGCGGGCCTGTTCGCCACCGGTCTACTGAACGTGGTGTTCGCCTTTGGCGAGTCGCTGACGCTGCTGCTGGCGGTCTGGACGCTGAACGGATTTTTTCAGGGCTGGGGCTGGCCTCCCTGCGCCCGCCTGCTGACCCACTGGTACTCGCGCAACGAACGCGGCTTCTGGTGGGGCTGCTGGAATATGTCGATCAATATCGGCGGGGCGATTATCCCGCTGATTAGCGCCTTTGCCGCCCACTGGTGGGGCTGGCAGGCGGCGATGCTGGCACCGGGGATGATCAGCATGGCATCAGGCATCTGGTTAACGCTACAGCTGAAAGGAACGCCCCGCGAAGAGGGATTGCCTTCAGTAGGCAGCTGGCGTAACGACCCGCTGGAGCTGCGCCAGGAGCGGCAAAGCCCGCCGATGGGGCTATGGCAGATGCTGCGCACCACGATGCTGAAGAATCCGATGATCTGGCTGCTGGGCGTCTCTTACGTGCTGGTCTACCTGATCCGCATCGCGCTCAACGACTGGGGCAACATCTGGCTGACGGAGAGCCACGGCGTCAATCTGCTCAGCGCCAACGCCACGGTGATGCTGTTTGAAGCGGGCGGTCTGCTCGGGGCGCTGTTCGCCGGATGGGGTTCGGATCTGCTGTTCAGCGGCCAGCGGGCGCCGATGATTTTATTGTTCACGCTGGGGCTGATGGTCTCCGTCGCCGCGCTCTGGCTGGCGCCGGTGCACCACTACGCGCTGCTGGCGGTCTGTTTCTTTACGGTGGGCTTCTTCGTTTTTGGCCCGCAAATGCTGATTGGCCTCGCGGCGGTGGAGTGCGGACACAAAGCGGCGGCGGGTTCCATCAGCGGATTTCTCGGCCTGTTCGCCTATTTGGGGGCAGCGCTGGCGGGCTGGCCTCTGTCGCTGGTCATTGAACGCTACGGCTGGTCGGGGATGTTCAGTTTGCTCTCGGTCGCCGCAGTTCTGATGGGTTTATTGCTGATGCCGCTGCTGATGGCGAGCATTACTACCTCTGCTGCTCAAAGGATAAAATAATGAAAAAAACGCTGGTCACTACCCTGATTGCTTCCGGCATTGCGCTGGCGACGTTAAGCGGCGCGGCGCACGCCAAAGGTCGTCTGGTGGTCTATTGCAGCGCCACCAACGAAATGTGTGAAGCCGAAACCAAAGCCTTCGGCGAAAAATATGACGTGAAAACCTCATTTATTCGCAACGGTTCCGGCAGCACGCTGGCGAAGGTCGATGCCGAGAAGAAAAACCCGCAGGCGGATGTCTGGTACGGCGGCACCCTCGACCCGCAGTCCCAGGCCGGTGAAATGGGCCTGCTGCAGCCCTATAAATCGCCGAATCTTACGCAGGTCATGGAGCAGTTCCGCGATCCGGCGAAGCTGAAAGGCAACTACTCCTCGGCGGTGTACGTTGGCATTCTCGGCTTCGGCGTAAACACCCAGCGCCTGAAAGAGAAAAATCTGCCGGTGCCGAAATGCTGGAAAGATCTGACCAAACCGGAATATAAAGGCGAAATCCAGATTGCCGACCCGCAGAGTTCCGGCACCGCCTACACCGCGCTGGCGACCTTCGCCCAGCTGTGGGGGGACGATCAGGCTTTCGATTATCTTAAACAGCTCAACGCTAACGTCTCCCAGTACACGAAATCCGGTATCGCCCCGGCGCGCAACGCCGCCCGCGGTGAAACGGCCATCGGCATCGGCTTCCTGCACGACTATTCGCTGGAAAAAGAACAGGGCGCGCCGCTGGAGCTGATCTCGCCGTGCGAAGGCACCGGCTATGAAATTGGCGGCATCAGTATCCTGAAGGGCGCGCGCAACCTCGACAACGCCAAACTGTTTGTCGACTGGGTGCTGTCGAAAGAGGCCCAGGAGCTGGCGTGGAAGAAAGGTAAGTCTTATCAGATCCTGACCAACACCACCGCCGAAACCTCGCCGAACTCGCTGAAGCTCGACGACCTGAAGCTCATCAACTATGACATGGATAAATACGGCTCAACGGACGTGCGTAAAGCGCTCATCAATAAATGGGTTAGCGAAGTGAAGATGGGTAAATAAGCCCGCATTGCGTTCATTTGCCGGGTGGCGGCATCAACGCCCTACCCGGCCTACGACACCGGAAAACTTATGTCACACACACTTGCACTCCATCCCGTGAAAAAGCGGGATGCGATATTCCTTTGGGTTTTATTCGGCTGGCTGGCGTTTGCCCTGCTGCCGAGCTGGAGCCTGGATTACGGTCTGCTGGAGTCCACGAGCGATGAAATTCTCGCGGCCTACGGCTGGTCACAGCTGAATATCAGCTGGCTGTGGTATCTGCTGCCGAGCCTGCTGCTGATTCGTCCATGGCAGGAGGCGAGGCGGGAGCAGCGCAGCCGCCACTATCTCGATGCCGGCTGGGCGTTTTTATGTATGGCGTTTATCGTCGTCAGCGCCACCGTGGAAGGCCGCGGGTTAGGCTACGCCACCATCGTGCTGTTTGTCGCGCTGGGGGCCATCATGACCCTGGCGCTCACCCGCCTGGAATGGCTGGGCGGCGACCGCTTTGTGATCGGTTCGCTGGTCGCCATCGTGGCGTTAATCGGCGTCTTTATCGTCTGGCCGAGCATCGCTATTTTTATCCCGATCTTCACCAACGACGCGGGCGAATTTGCTCCGCTGGCGTTTATGGCCGTGCTGTCGCAGGCGCATATTGTCCAGGTCATTATTAACTCGATCGGCCTGTCAATTGCGGTAGGCGTCGGCTGCACCTTCTTTGGCCTGGTGCTGGCGATTTACACCACCCGCATCGCGAAGCGCAGCGCGATTATCGGCCGCATTTTCTCGATTCTGCCGATCGTCACCCCGCCGTTTGTCGTCGGCCTCGGCGTCACCCTGATGATGGGCCGTTCCGGCTACGTTACCGAACTGATGGTCGACTGGTTCGGCTTAACCAACACCAACTGGCTGTACGGATTTACCGGCATCTGGCTGGCGCAGGTGCTGGCGTTCACCCCGATGGCGTTTATGATCCTCGACGGCGCGATTAAGACCATTCATCCATCGCTGGAGGAGGCGTCGTACACCCTGCGCGCCAGCCGCTGGCAGACCTTCAACGGCGTCTTCGTCCCGCTGCTGAAACCAGCGCTGGCGAACGCGTTTTTAATCGTCATCGTCCAGTCGCTGGCCGACTTCAGCAACCCGCTGGTGCTCGGCGGCAACTTCGACGTGCTGGCGACGCAAATCTACTTCTATATCACCGGTTCGCAGCTCGATTATCAGGCCGCCAGTACCCTCGGCGCATTCCTGCTGCTGTTCTCGCTGCTGGTGTTCTGCATTCAGTATATGTGGATCGGCAAGCGTTCGTACGTCACGGTTTCCGGCAAGTCCTATCGCGGCGACGTGCAGCCGCTGCCGGTGACCCTGGTGTGGAGCGTGATCGCCATTCTGGCGGTGTGGATCGCCTTCAATGCCCTGCTCTACGGCAGCATTTTCTACGGCAGCTTTACCGTTAACTGGGGCGTGGACTACACCCTGACGCTGGATAACTTTATCAAGCTGTTCGGCCAGGGGATGAGCGACGGCGCCTGGCCTTCGCTGCTCGATACTCTGCTGTATGCCGGGATCGCCGCGCCGATCACCGCCGCCTTCGGCCTGCTGATCGCCTGGATCGTGGTGCGTCAGCAGTTTAAAGGCAAAAAGACCATCGAGTTCACCACCATGCTGTGCTTCGCGGTGCCGGGCACCGTGGCGGGCGTCTCCTATATTCTCGCCTTTAACAGCGCGCCGGTGTACCTCACCGGAACGGCGGCGATAGTGATTATCTCGATGGTGATGCGTAACGTGCCGGTGGGCATTCGGGCGGGCATTGCCGGTTTAGGCCAGATCGACAAATCGCTCGACGAAGCCTCGCTCAGCCTGCGCGCGGGTTCCCTGCGCACCATTACGCATATCCTGCTGCCGCTGCTGCGCCCGGCGATCCTCTCGGCGCTGATCTACAGCTTTGTGCGCGCCATTACCACCGTCAGCGCCATTGTGTTCCTCGTGACGCCGGACACCCGCGTCGCTACCGCCTATATCCTCAACCGGGTGGAAGACGGCGAATACGGCGTGGCGATCGCCTACGGATCGATTCTGATCGTCGTGATGCTGGCGATTATTTTCCTCTTTGACTGGCTGATCGGGGAAGCGCGTATCTCCCGTTCAAAAGCCAAAAACCAGGCGTAATGGAGCGCTCTATGAGTCAGAAAAATTTTGTTGAGCTGCGCAACGTCACCAAGCGATTCGGCAGCAACATGGTTATCGACAATATCAACCTCACCATCCCGCAGGGGCAAATGGTGACGCTGCTCGGCCCTTCCGGCTGCGGCAAGACCACCATCCTGCGCCTGGTGGCCGGGCTGGAAAAACCGAGCGAAGGGCAGATTTACATCGACGGTGAAGACGTCACCCATCGCTCCATTCAGCAGCGCGATATCTGTATGGTGTTTCAGTCGTACGCCTTGTTCCCGCATATGTCGCTGGGGGATAACGTCGGCTACGGCCTGAAAATGCTTGGCGTGCCGCGCGGCGACGTGAAAGCGCGGGTGAAAGAGGCGCTGGCGATGGTCGATCTGGAAGGATTCGAAGACCGCTATGTCGATCAGATCTCCGGCGGCCAGCAGCAGCGCGTGGCGCTGGCGCGCGCCCTGATCCTCAAGCCGAAGGTGCTGCTGTTTGACGAGCCGTTGAGTAACCTCGACGCCAACCTGCGGCGCAGCATGCGCGATAAGATCCGCGAACTGCAAAAGCAGTTTGATATCACCTCGCTGTACGTGACCCACGATCAGAGCGAAGCCTTTGCGGTTTCCGATACCGTGCTGGTGATGAACAAGGGGCATATCATGCAGATCGGCTCGCCGCAGGAGCTTTACCGCCAGCCCGCGTCGCGCTTTATGGCGAGCTTTATGGGCGACGCCAACCTGTTCCCGGCCGCCTTCAGCGAGGATTTTGTCGATATTTATGGCTATCGGCTGCCGAGGCCGCCGCATTTTGCCGCCCACGGCGAGGGCAGCGTCGGCGTCCGCCCGGAGGCGATCACCCTGAGCGATCGCGGCGAGGAGAGCCAGCGCTGCACGATCCGCCACGTGGCCTATATGGGGCCGCAGTATGAGGTGACGGTAGAGTGGCACGGGCAGGAGATCTTATTGCAGGTTAACGCCACCCGTCTGCAGCCGGACGTCGGCGAGCACTATTATCTCGAAATCCATCCGTACGGGATGTTTGTGTTAGCGGATGCCTGGTGATTGAGGCCGGGTAGCGCTCACGCTTAGCCGGCCTACGGTTCGTGCAGGTTGTAGGCCGGGTAAGGCATCAGCCGCCACCCGGCGCAAACTCAACGCTGCGCGTTCAATTCGGCAATATCCTTCGGCGTCGTGCGGCAGCAGCCGCCAATCAGCTTCGCTCCCGCCGCCAGCCACTGGGGTAAATATCCCGCCAGCGTTGCACAGGCTTCGCCGTGGTGATGCCAGGTTTTGGAGACCGGGTCATAGTGCTCGCCGGAATTAGGATAAACCACCAGCGGCAGCGCCGTCAGGCTATGCAGATGCGCCAGCGCGGCGGTGGTGTTCTCCAGCGCGATACAGTTAATTCCCAGCGCCACCACCTGCGGATAGTTTGCCAGCACACCAATTACTTCCCGCAGCGGCGTGCCGTCGCTGAGGTGCTGCGCATCGCGCAGGGTAAACGAGAACCACGCCCGCGCGCGCGGATACGCGGTCAGCAGCTCCGCCAGCGCTTTAATCTCGGCGAAGTTGGGTAGGGTTTCGCAGGCCAGCAGATCGGCCCCGGCGTCGAGCAGCGCTTCCACGCGCGGACGATGAAACGCCTGAAATTCTTCATGGCTGCGGAGATAATCGCCGCGATACTCCGAGCCGTCCGCCAGGTAGGCGCCGTACGGCCCGACCGAACCGGCAACCAGCAGCGCGCCCGCCTGCGGGTTTTCCGCCAGGTACGCCTCCCGCGCCTTGCGGGCCAGCTCGACGCTTTTGCCGATCAGCGCTTTCGACTGCGCTTCATCCAGCCCGCGGGCGGCAAAGCCCGCCGGCGTCGCCTGATAGCTGGCGGTGATCGCCACCTGCGCGCCGGCGCGGAAATAGTCGAGGTGAACTTCGCGGATAAGCTCCGGGTTGTCGACCAGCACTTTCGCCGACCACAGGCTGTCGGCAAGATTACAGCCGCGCGCTTCCAGCTCCGTCGCCATCGCGCCGTCCAGCAGGATAAAGGGCCTTGCGTCAAGGAGGGCGGTTAACGGATTATTCTGCGACATGTTGAGGCTCCTGGGTGAGTTTCCGTGAACGAGTCAGATAATACGCACCATAACACAGGGCCACGAACGGGATCCCGCACCACAGCGCAATCCTCTGACTCGGGTCAAACGCCAGACCCACGCAGGCCACCAGGCAAAGGACAAATCCCAGCGCCGGCACCAGCGGATACCACGGCGCGCGGTAGTGCAGTTCGCTTAGCGCCTTCCCCTGCTGCAGATGACGGCGGCGGAACATAAAGTGCGAGGCGCAGATGCTCAGCCATACCGCCACCACCGCAAAGCCGGAAATCGCCGACAGCGCGACAAACACCGTATCCGGGGCCACGACGCTGGAGAACAGCGCCAGCACGCCGCCGAGCATGCTCACCGAAATCGCCGTCAGCGGCACGCCGTTCCTGGTCAATTTGGTAAAACAGGCCGGCAGCGTGTTTTCATTGGAGAGCGACCACAGCATCCGCCCGGAGGCGTAGAGGCCGGAGTTGGCCGCCGACAGAATCGCCGTCAGGATCACGAAGTTAAAAATATCCGCCGCGTAAGGAATGCCGACCTTTTCGAACACCAGCACAAACGGGCTTTTCTCTACCCCCGCCTGCTGCATCGGGATCAGCGCCGCCAGCACGAAGACGGTGCCGATAAAAAAGATAATCAGCCGGGCGATGGTGGTGCGAATGGCCACCGGAATGACTTTATGCGGATTTTCCGTTTCCCCGGCCGCAATGCCGATAAGCTCGGTGCCGGAGAAAGCGAAGTTGACCGCCACCATGGTCATCAGGATCGGCAGACCGCCGTGCGGGAACCAGCCTTCGGCGGTGATATTGCGCAGCCCCGGCGCCGGCGAGCCATCCTGCATCGGAATAATGCCAAAGATCGCCGCCCCGCCGAGAATGATAAAGGCAATAATGGTGATCACTTTCACCAGCGAGAACCAGAATTCACCTTCGGCAAAGAAGCGGGTAGAGATAACGTTGAGGGCGAAAATCACCGCGCAGAACACCACGCACCAGACCCATACCGGCACCTGCGGGAACCAGTACTGCATGCAGAATCCGGCGGCGGTGAAGCTGGAGCCAAGCGCCACGGTCCAGGTCAGCCAGTAGAGCCAGGCCACGGTATAGCCGGTCGCCGGGCCGAGATAGCGTGCGGCGTAGACGTGAAACGCCCCGGTTTCCGGCATCGCCACCGAGAGTTCGCCCAGACACTGCATCACCAGCCAGACCACCAGCGCGCCGATCAGATAGGCCAGCAGCGTGCCCGCCGCTCCGGTGGTGGAGATGATATAGCCGGTATTAAAGAATAACCCTGTGCCAATAACGCCACCCAGCGACAGCATGATCAGGTGGCGGGTCTTCATGGTGCGCTTAAGCTGCCCACCTTGTTGTTGTGTTGTTTGCATTTGACCCCATGGGCGTATAGACATCTAAACATCCAGATAAGAGATTCCTTATACCCCGCCTGTCGCCAAATTGCAAAGCCGCCGGGCCTGTCATCTATGCATTCGCCCAAATCATCATCGCCACTTATGGGCAGAATAACGACAAAAGAGAAACCGTGATCGCCGCACTCAATAAATCAAAACACTGGTGATAATTTTACAAAACAATAAACCAGAAAAGGATAATGCCATGATACCCCGCGCTTTGCCTCTGTGGGCCGCCGCTGCCGCCGTCGGCCTTCTACCGCTGCACGCCGCTCAGGCCGCGAGTTCCGTGAAGTTTCCCGATAAAGTCTGTGATATCACCCACTACGGCGCAGAGGGCCACCGGCTGCAAATCGCGCTCAACACCGATGCCATTCAAAAAGCGATTGATGACTGCGCTGCCGCCGGAGGGGGAACGGTGCGGGTGCCGAAAGGCAATTTCCTGACCAACCCGCTGTTTCTGAAAAACAATATTCAGCTTAAGCTGGAGAAAGACGCCACCCTGGTGGCCTCAACCGAAGAGGCCGCCTATCGCGGCGATGATAAAACCCGATACGCCGAAGCGGAGAACGGCTGGCTGCCGTTTATCAGCATCGCCGACGCGCAAAACGTGGCCATCGTCGGTGAAGGCACTATCGACGGCCAGGGCGCGGTATGGTGGGAGCGCTGGCGGGAAAATATCCGCGCCACCGGCAAGAAAGGCGGTACCGACCGGCCGCGGCTGATTTATATCACCCGAGCCAGCAACGTGCTTATTGACGGCGTGACCCTCACCCATTCACCCAGCTTCCACGTCGTCACCCGCTACGCGCACGATGTCGATATCAACGGCACGCGTATTCTTTCACCGTGGCATGCGCCAAACACCGACGCCATCGACCCTATCGATAGCCAGAATATCCGTATTACCAACAACTATATCGACTGTAACGACGACCATATTGCCATCAAGGCGGAGAAAGCCGACCCGCGCTTCCCGGACGGCGTGGTGGATAACATCTATATCGCCAACAACACTCTGAAGCAGGGGCGCGGGATCTCCATCGGCAGCGAGAGCGCAGGCGGCGTGAATAACGTGCTGGTGGAAAACAATACCTTCGAAGGTTCGATGTACGGCATTCGGATTAAAAGCCCGCGCGGCAAAGGCGGCGAGGTAAAAAATATCGTCTACCGCAACATCAGAATGCATAACGTTGAGGTGCCGCTGGTGTTCTCCGCTTATTACAAAGCCGCGCCGATTGTGCAGGCCGAGGTCGATAAGCTGCTGCAGGCGGGCGGCTTTACCCTCGGCGAGCAGATCTATCCGCCGGACAGCGACCCGAAACAGCCCTTCGACAAATACAAGACCCCGCACTTCAGCAATATCACCGTTGAGAATTTAACCTCCACCGGCGACAGCAAAGCGGCGGCCTATATTATCGGTACCCCGGAAGCGCCGCTCAGCGGTTTCCATTTTAGCAACGTCAATATTGAAGCCGACCGCGGCCTGCGCATTCGCAACGCCGAGCTGGAGAGTAAAGGACTTAACCTGCAGGTGAAAGCAGGCCCGGTAATTCAAAAAGACGCTGGCGCCATCGTGCACCAGTAACGCCACATTTGCGGGCAGCTGCACCACGGCGACTCTTCCGCCGGGCGCGGTCTGCCCCTTTTTTGATCCTCGTTGGCGTAGAGCCTATCCCAACAGGCGTAATCGTTGCAGACAGTTTGCACACGGACAGCGCGCAAGAACCGGAACGTACACGTAGTACGTGAGGACTCTGAGCACTGCCCAGGGCCAAACTGGCAAATAAGATAGCCCTAATGGGATAGGTTCTTAAACCGCCGCGTTTATCAGCGGTATGCCCTGGCATTCTCTTTGCAACTCTCCCGATATCTTTATCTGGCGAGGCAACGAACATGACAGAGCAAACCACAACGCTAAAAAGAACGCTCGGCAGTTTCCGCTTATGGGGGATCGCCGTTGGGCTGGTTATTTCCGGGGAGTATTTCGGCTGGAGCTACGGCTGGTCCCAGGCCGGGACGCTGGGCTTTATGATCGTCGCGCTGGCCATCGCCGCGATGTACTGCGCCTTTATTTTTAGCTTTACCGAGCTGACCACCGCCATTCCGCATGCGGGTGGGCCATTTGCCTACGCCTACCGCGCCTTTGGCCCGACCGGCGGGTTTATCGCCGGCTTCGCGACCCTGATTGAATTCGTCTTCGCCCCGCCCGCCATCGCCATGGCCATCGGCGCCTACCTTAACGTGCAGTTTCCGGCGCTCGACCCCAAATGGGTAGCCTGCGGCGCCTATATTATCTTTATGACGCTGAATATTCTCGGCGTGGGCATTGCCGCCACCTTTGAGCTGGTGGTGACGTTATTAGCGATCTTCGAGCTGCTGGTATTTATGGGCGTGGTCGCGCCGGGCTTCTCGTGGAGCCACTTTACCGCTAACGGCTGGGCGGGCGCGGAGAGCTTCAGCGGCCTGGCGCTGCCGGGCATGTTTGCCGCCATCCCGTTTGCTATCTGGTTTTTTCTGGCGATTGAAGGTGCATCGATGGCCGCCGAAGAGGCTAAAGATCCGCAGCGCACCATTCCTCGGGCGCTGGGCGGCGGCATTCTGACCCTGACCGTACTGGCGATTGGCGTGATGATCTTTGCCGGCGGCGTGGGCGACTGGCGAACCCTGGCCAATATTAACGACCCGCTGCCGCAGGCGATGAAAATGGTGGTCGGCAACAGCAGCGGCTGGCTGCATATGCTGGTGTGGCTGGGGCTGTTCGGCCTGGTGGCGTCGTTCCACGGCATTATCATGGGCTACTCGCGACAGATTTACTCGCTGGCGCGCGCGGGCTATCTCCCCGCCAGCCTGGCGACGCTGAACCGCCGCACCCGCACGCCGCATCTGGCGATCCTCGCCGGCGGCGTGGTCGGCATCGCCGCCATTTTCTCCGATTCGCTGATCACTATTAGCGGGATGCCGCTGACCGCCTGTATCGTCACGATGTCGGTATTTGGCGCTATTGTTATGTATATCACCTCGATGGCGGCGCTGTTTAAACTGCGCCGCAGCGAGCCGAAGCTGATTCGACCGTTCCGCGCGCCGCTCTATCCATGGGCGCCGGCCTTCGCCCTGGCGATGGCGGTACTCTGCCTGGTGGCGATGGTCTGGTACAACCCGCTGCTGGCGCTGATTTTCGCCGCCATGATGCTCGGCGGCTATCTGTGGTTTCGCAAGACCGCAGCGGCCCGCCAGCGCGCGGCGGTGGATCCGCAGCTGCGTACGGTCTCCTGAGGAGGCGACACATGTATAAAACTACGCTATCGGGCCAGGTATGGCGCTTTGATAGTCTGAAAACGCTGATGGCGAAAGCCTCTCCCGCGCGTTCCGGCGACGCGCTGGCGGGGGTTATCGCCGGATCCGCCGAAGAGCGGATGGCGGCAAAAATGGCGCTGGCGGAGGTTCCGCTCACCGAGATTCTCGATAATCCGCTGATCCCCTACGAGCAGGATGAGGTGACCCGGCTGATCCTCGATACCCACGACGCCCGGGGCTTCGCGGCGATTCGTCATCTGACGGTCGGCGATTTTCGCGACTGGCTGCTCGACGACGCCACCGACGAAGCGGCGCTGCGCCAGGTCGCCCGCGCGATAACCCCGGAGATGGCCGCCGCGGTCAGCAAGCTGATGCGCAATCAGGATCTGATCCTCGCCGCCAGCAAATGCCGGGTGGTGACCCGTTTTCGCAACACTATCGGCCTGCCGGGGCGCCTGAGCGTGCGCCTGCAGCCCAATCACCCGACCGATGATATGAAAGGCATCGCCGCCAGCATGCTCGACGGCCTGCTGTACGGCGCCGGGGACGCGGTGATCGGCATTAACCCGGCCAGCGACAGCCTGCCGGTGCTGGCGCAGCTTAACCATATGCTCGACGATATTATTCAGCGCTTCGCCATCCCCACCCAGTCGTGCATTTTGACCCACGTCACCAACACCCTGCAGCTGATTGAGCGCGGCGCGCCGGTGGATCTGGTGTTTCAGTCGGTGGCCGGTACCGAAGCCGCCAACAGCGGTTTCGGCATTAATCTGGCGCTGCTGCAGGAGGCCAAAGAAGCGGCGCTTAGCCTGAACCGCGGCACGCTGGGCAACAACGTGATGTATTTTGAAACCGGCCAGGGCAGCTGCCTTTCCGCCAACGCCCACCACGGCGTTGATCAGCAGACCTGCGAAGCCCGCGCCTACGCCGTCGCCCGCCATTTCGAGCCGCTGCTGGTCAATACGGTGGTGGGCTTTATCGGCCCGGAGTATCTGTACGATGGTAAGCAGATTATCCGCGCCGGGCTGGAAGATCATTTCTGCGGCAAGCTGATGGGGCTGCCTATCGGCTGCGACGTTTGCTACACCAATCACGCCGAAGCGGATCAGGACGATATGGATACCCTGCTGACGCTGCTGTGCGCCGCCGGACTGACCTTTTTGATCGGCGTGCCGGGGGCTGACGATATTATGCTCAACTACCAAAGCACCTCGTTCCACGATGCCCTTTACGCCCGCCGTCTGCTGGGTTTGCAACATGCGCCTGAGTTCGCCGACTGGCTAACGAAGATGCAGATTATTGACCGCCACGGCGCGCTGCGTCTGACCGATGCCCGCCATCCGCTGCTTTCCGTCCTGCCGCAAGGAGAACCGGTATGAACCCTCCCGACGCCTGGAACCCGCTGCGCGAATTTACCGATGCGCGGATTGCGCTGGGCCGCAGCGGCGCCAGCCTGCCAACCCGCGAAGTGCTGAATTTCGGCCTCGCCCACGCCCGGGCGCGCGACGCTATCCACCAGCCTTTCGCCAGCGACCAGTTAGTCCAGCCGCTGGCGGAGCTGGGGCTGTCGACGCTGACCGTGCGTAGCGCCGCCAGCGATCGCCATATTTATCTGAATCGCCCGGATCTCGGGCGACAGCTGAACGAGGAGAGCCGCGCCGACCTCGCCGCCAGCGGCGCACGCCCCGCCGACCTGCTGCTGGTGATTGGCGACGGGCTATCGTCGTACGCCGTGCAGCGCCAGGCGGTGCCGCTGATCCGCGCTCTGCTGCCGTACCTGAAAACCCTCGGGCTGAGCCTCGCCCCGGTGGTGCTGGCGCACCAGTCGCGAGTCGCGCTCGGCGATGATATAGGCGAAACGCTGAAGGCCAGAGCGGTGGCGATATTAATTGGCGAAAGGCCCGGGCTCTCCTCGCCGGACAGCCTCGGGGTGTATTTAACCTGGCAGCCGCATCGCCAGCGGCTGGAGTCGGAGCGCAACTGTATTTCTAATATTCGTCCGGAAGGGCTGAGCTTTGATGCCGCCGCTTTTAAGCTGGCCTGGCTGCTGGAGCAGGCCTTTTTGCGGCGGCTTACCGGGGTGCGCCTGAAAGATGAAAGCGATAATCCGGCGCTACATGGAAAAATAAAACCTTTGAGCCAATTAAAATAATAAGTCACGCGAGCAGCAGAATAGATTTTTAATATTATCGGGCGCACCTGAATATTATATTCTGGCGCGCACTGAAATTGCGGATTTCCAGGCCGGGTAAGGCGTCAGCCGCCACCCGGCAAAATGCGTTCAGCGTACCCAAAACAGGGTTGTCATCAGCCTTATGCCCTTTCCTGCAGGTAATAAGAATATTGCATGAGTAAAAATGAAACGGACGTTGTAAGGTAATTCTGCGCATTAAATATATCTCGTTATCTATTCAACATAACAGCCAATAATTCGCCGGGTACGCTGGCGAATTATTTTTCAATGTTATGCAGTCATTGATGGTTAAAGATAAATAATCGACCGACGGTGAGGTAGCAATGAACAAGTTTTCCGGGAAAGCGTCTTTAATGGCCACGCTGGTTGCCGCGTGGGTCGGTGCCAGCAGCGCGCAGGCGGCTGAAATTAAAATCGGCGTGGTATTGCCGCTGAGCGGCGCGCTGAGCGGCTACGGTCAGCCTTCGCAAAAAGGGCTGGATATTATCCAGAGCATTACGCCGACGTTAAAAAACGGCGACACCGTGAAGCTTATCGTGATTGACGATAAGAGCGACAAGGTCGAAGCCGCTAACGCCATGCAGCGCCTGGTCTCCAGCGATAAAGTCGACGCGGTGATCGGCGAAGTCACCTCCTCCAATACCCTGGCGATGACCAAAATCGCCGACGACAGCAAAACGCCGCTGGTCTCCTCAACCGCCACCAACGACCGCGTCACCCGCAACCATCCTTACGTCAGCCGGGTCTGCTTCTCCGACAGCTTCCAGGGCGTGGTCGGCGCTAACCTCGCCTCGCGCGATCTGAAGGCCAAAACCGCCGCCATCGTCTTCGACAGCAGCAACGACTACTCCGTCGGCCTGGCGAAGGCCTTCCGCACGCAGTTCCTGAAAAACGGCGGCACCATACCTATCGAAGTTCAGGCCCCTGGCGGCAGCAAAGACTTTAAGGCCCAGTTGGCCAGCGTGAAGGCGAAGAACGTCGACATGATTTATATGCCGATTTACTACACCGAAGGGGCGCTCATCGCCGTACAGGCTAAACAGCTGGGGCTGAGCAAACCGGTGGTCGGCGGCGACGGACTGGCGGCGGATCAGGTCTTTTTTGACGTTGGTAAAGACGCGGTCAACGGCTATATGACCACCGACTACTACTCGCCGAACGCCAAAGAGCAAACGCCGGCGGGCGAGGTGTTTATCAAAGCCTGGGAAGCCAAATACCAGCAGCCGACCCATACCTGGGGCGCAATGGCGGCGGACGCTTATAACGTCATTATCAACGCCATGAACCAGTGCAGCGACCCGCACGACCGGGTTTGCGTTAACGAAAAAATTCGCGCCACTAAGGACTTCCAGGGCGTGACCGGCACGCTGACGTTACAAAACGGCGACGCTATCCGCAGCGCGGTCATCAACGAAGTGAAGGATGGCAAGCTGGCGTTTCGTACCGTGGTTAATCCTTAAGGTTTTATAAGGGATATCAGATGGATGGTGCCATTTTTCTCCAGCAAGTGGTCAATGGAATGAGCCTTGGGGGCATGTACGCCCTGATTGCCATCGGTTATACGATGGTTTATGGGGTGCTGCGCCTGATCAACTTCGCCCATGCGGACGTGATGATGGTCGGGGCGTTTACCACCCTGTTTTTGTTTTCTTCCATTGGGCTACCCTTCGGGGTAGCCGTTTTCCTGACCCTCGCGCTGTGCGGCCTGTTCGGGATGCTGATCGACCGGGTAGCCTATCGCCCGCTGCGCCAGGCCTCCAAAATCTCAATGCTGATCACCGCCATCGGCGTCAGCTTCTTCCTCGAAAACCTGTTCAACGTGCTGTTTGGCGGCAGCTCGCGCTTCTTTTCCGCACCGGACTTTTTCAATAACACCCGCGCCTTTGGCGACGTGATTATCACCAACGTGGCGTGGATCGTGCCGCTGATTACCGTCCTGCTGCTGCTGGCGATCCTCTGGCTGCTGTACCGTACCCGCTACGGGATGGCGATCCGCGCGGTGGCCTTCGACGTCAATACCGTGCGCCTGATGGGTATCGACGCCAACCGCATTATCTCACTGGTGTTCGCCCTCGGCAGCAGCCTCGCGGCGCTGGGCGGGGTGTTCTACTCCATCAGCTACCCCACCATCGACCCGCTGATGGGGGTACTGATTGGCCTGAAGGCGTTCGCCGCCGCGGTACTCGGCGGGATCGGCAGCGTCACCGGCGCGGTACTCGGCGGCTTTATTCTCGGCTTTACCGAAGTGGTGGCGGTCGCCCTCTTTCCCGAGCTGGGCGGCTACAAAGACGCCTTTGCCTTTATGTTCTTGATTCTGGTCCTCTTGTTCCGCCCGGTTGGCATTATGGGCGATGAACGTCTGGAAAGGAGCCGTTTCTGATGCTCAACGCTACGACTACCGCCGGGGCGCAGCTGCGCAACCTGGTCATTATTGTTCTCTGCGTCGCGCTGCTGGCCGGGATCAACGTCGTCTTCAACGACTACATTATTCGCGTCATCAGCACTATTTTTGTCTTTATGATCCTCGCGGTCAGCTACAACCTGATCAACGGCGTGACCGGGCAGCTGTCGCTGGAGCCCAACGGCTTTGTGGCGGTCGGCGCTTACGTCACCGCCCTGCTGATCCTCTCCAGCGACAGCAAGCTGGATATGTTTGAGATGGCCGCGCCCAGCCCGTGGATCCTCGTGCTGCACGCCGGTTTCCTGCCCGCCTTGCTGATTAGCGGCCTGTGCGCGGCGGCGCTGGCGGTGTGCCTGGCTCTGCCGGTCTTCCGCGTGCGCGGCGACTACCTGGCGATTGTGACCCTCGGCTTCGGCTTTATCATTAAAATCCTCGCTATCAACAACCCGCAGATCACCAACGGCGCGATTGGCCTCAACGACATCCCGCAGCAGCCGCACCTGCTGTTCTGGTGCGGACTGTTCGCCCTGCTGGCGACCGGGATGATTCTGCAGCTGGTGTGGTCGAAGTACGGGCGAATGATGAAGGCGGTGCGCGACGACGAAGACGCCGCTATCGCCATGGGGGTGAACACGTTTCGCATTAAAACCTGCGCCTTCGCCACCAGCGCCTTCTTCGAAGGGATCGGCGGCGGCCTGCTGGCCTCGCTGCTGACCACCATCTCGCCGGGCCTGTTCGACTTTATGCTCACCTTCCAGCTGCTGATTATTATCGTGCTCGGCGGCCTGGGCAGCACTACCGGCGCGCTGCTCGGCACCGTGCTGGTGGTCGGCAGCGGCGAGTGGCTGCGCTTTCTCGACCAGCCGCTCCAGTTCTTCGGTCACGATCTGGGCGCGTATCCGGGGCTGCGAATGGTGGTGTTCTCGCTGCTGCTGCTGATCATCATGCTGTTCGCCCGCGAAGGTCTGCTGGGCAAAAAAGAGATTTGGCAAGTGGGCAAAAGGGGCCGCGGCTATGGCGCAAAATAAGGTCATTTTAGAGGTACAGGACGTGACCATGCAGTTCGGCGGCCTGCGGGCCATCGACAGCGTCAGTTTCCACGTCGACGAGGCGGAAATTTTTGGCCTGATTGGCCCTAACGGCGCGGGCAAAACCACGATGTTTAACGTGATTACCGCCAACTATAAACCGACCAGCGGCAGCGTGACCCTGGCGGGAAAATCGCTAAAAGGGCTGAAGCCGAACCGGGTGGTCAACGCCGGGATCGCCCGCACCTTTCAGAATATCCGCCTGTTTAACTCGATGACGGTATTAGAAAACGTGATGGTCGGCCTCGACAGCGCCAGCCGCTATTCGCTGCTGGAAGCGGCGCTGCATATTGGCCGCTACTTCCCCGCCGAGCGGGCGGCAAAGGCCAAAGCGATGGCGATTCTGGACGATATCGGCATCGCCCATTTCGCCGACGTGCAGGCCACCAACCTCAGCTACGGCAACCAGCGCAAGGTGGAGATCGCCCGCGCGCTGGCGACGTCGCCAAAATTACTGCTGCTCGACGAACCCGCCGCCGGAATGAACCCGAAAGAAACGGAAGATCTGGCGGATCTGATCTTCCGCATGCGCAACGACTACCGGCTCAGCGTGCTGCTGATCGAGCACGATATGCCGTTCGTCAACAAGCTGTGCGAGCGGGTGATGGTGCTGGAGTACGGCAAACCGCTGTTCAGCGGCCTGATGTCCGAAGCCATTCAGGATCCGGACGTGATTTCCGCCTACCTGGGGGACGTTCGTTATGCTTAGCGCGCGCGAGTTAAAAGTGTTTTACGGCGTGATTCAGGGGCTGAAAGGGGTGGACATTGATATTCACGACCGGGAGATTGTGACCCTTATCGGCAGTAACGGCGCGGGGAAAACCTCCACCCTCAACGGGATCGTCAACCTGGTGCGTTCCACCGGGCGGGTCAATTTTCTCAACGAGGATATTTCCCGCAGCCAGACGCATCAGATTGTGCGTAAGGGGCTGGCGCTGGTGCCCGAGGGGCGACGCATCTTCACCAACCTGACCATCGAAGAAAACCTGCGCATGGGGGCCTACAACAACCTCGCCGGCTTTCCCCGCCTGCGCGATCGCATGTACAGTCTGTTTCCCCGGCTGAAAGAGCGGCGTACCCAGATGGCGGGGACCATGAGCGGCGGCGAGCAGCAGATGCTGGCGATCGCCAGAGCGTTGATGAGCGAGCCGGTACTGCTGATGCTCGATGAGCCAAGCCTCGGACTGGCGCCGAAAATTGTCGGTGAGCTGTTCGCAACGATTAAGCAGCTGCGGGAGGAGAATATTACCGTGCTGCTGGTGGAGCAAAACGCCACGGCGGCGTTGACCATCGCCGATCGCGCCTATGTGCTGGAGAATGGGAAGATTATGCTCTCTGGCCCGGCGGCGGAGGTGCTGGCGAATCCGGAGATTAAGCGGATGTATCTTGGGGGATAAAGCTGTTCAGGGCTGCGGCATCGCTTCCTGCGTCGCCGCAACCGCAAACAGCCTCGCGCTACACAAAGCACACCTCGTTCCAGTAGGCTTCACGCGTCCTGCGCCGCTCAGTATGTTTTATCATGGCGAAACCACCTTGTTTCTACGTTGCCAAGCTCAATTCCGTAGAGACTGGCGACCGGTAATATCGCCTCCATAATGCGTTGGGTATCCTGCTGCCCGGCTTCTCCGCCAGATCCAGATAAAGAAGCCAGCCAGCCCGTTATGCGTTGCCACAGCGCCACTTTCATTTTTCTCCTCCGTCGGGAAGCGTTTTTGCCTGGGTCTATTTCAACCACAGTTGACGGCGGGCGGGAAATATCAATTCCGGATTTGTAATTCTGTGGGATGCATATTAAGGGGGAGAGGATCTTCCCGGAGGTGGTGCTGCGCACCTGTCCGGGCTACTTTCCCCAGTTTGGTAGCCCCATGCGGGTAAACAATATCCACAGATTTGTTAAGTTCTTTTTCGTTATAGATAAGAACTTTTTCTTCTTTGCCGCCGACGGGCGATTTGTGGGAGCGTGATAAACACAAAACAAAACAGGGATTCAGGGGAAAACTATGCGCATTGCAAAAACAAAAATCGCGCTGGCGCTGGGCATGCTGGTGCTCGCCGCGCAGGCTCAGGCCGATCAATTAGCCGATATCAAAGCCGCCGGGGTGGTCAAAGTCGCCACCTTCGACGCCAACCCGCCGTTCGGCTCGGTAGACCCGAAAACGCATAAAATCGTCGGCTACGACGTGGACTTCGCCGAAGCGCTGGCGAAATCTCTCGGCGTTAAGCTGGAGCTGGTCGCCACCAACCCGGCCAACCGTATTCCGCTGCTGCAGTCCGGTAAGGCCGACCTGATCGTCGCCGATATCACCATCACCCCGGAGCGCGCCCAGGTGATTGATTTCTCAACGCCTTACTTCGTGACCGGCCAGCAGTTCCTCGTCCCGGCGAAATCCCCGGATAAGCTTGATGATTACAGCAAAGCGCGCATCGGCGCGGTAAAAGGCACTACCGGCGAACAGGCGCTGCATCAGCGTTTCCCGCAATCGCGCGTACTCTCTTATGACGACATTCCGCTGGCGCTGACCGCCCTGCGCAACGGCAACGTACAGGCCATTACCCAGGACAGCACCATCCTCGCCGGACTGCTGGCGGAAGCGCCCGACAAGGCCAACTTCAAAATCATCCCCGACCTGCTGAGTAAAGAAGAGATTGGCGTCGGCGTGAAGAAAGGCGAACCGGCCCTGCTGAAAGCGGTAAATGACGAGCTGGTCAAGCTGGAAAAATCCGGTGAAGCGGCAAAAATTTACGACGTCTGGTTTGGCCCGAGCACCAAAACCCCGCAGCCGCGCGCCTTTACTATCGAAGCTAAATAAGCAGAAAAAGATTATGTTATCGGCTCTATTTTCACGCTCCGCGGCATCGTCCGCGGATTTTTCGCATCTGCAGCGCGCCAGCATTGAGTTCCGCGATGTCGCCAAAAGCTACGGCGATCATCGGGTGCTGAACGGCGTAAATTTACAGGTTGAACCCGGCGAAGTGGTGGCGATCCTTGGCCCTTCGGGATCGGGCAAATCCACCCTGATCCGCCTGATCAACCAGCTGGAGTCCCTCAGCGGCGGCGAGATTTTGATCGACGGTAAACCGACGCACCAGCTTACCGGCAGCGCCCTGCGCCAGCTGCGCAGCCGGGTCGGCTTCGTCTTTCAGCAGTTTAATCTCTACGCCCACCTGACGGCGCAGGAGAATATCACCCTCGCGCTGGAACGCGTCCACGGCTGGGGCAAAAGCGCCGCCCGCGAGCGCTCGCTGGCGCTGCTCAGCCAGGTTGGCCTCGCGGATAAAGCCGGGCAGATGCCCGCCCAGCTCTCCGGCGGCCAGCAGCAGCGGGTGGCGATCGCCCGCGCCCTCGCCTCCTCGCCGCAGATTATTCTGTTTGATGAACCTACGTCGGCGCTGGACCCGGAGATGATCGGCGAAGTGCTGCAGGTGATGAAAACCCTCGCCCACAGCGGGATCACCATGGTGGTCGTGACCCACGAAATGCAGTTCGCCCGCGAAATTGCCGATCGGGTGGTGTTTATCGACGGCGGCGATATTCTCGAAGTCGCGCCGCCGGCCGAGTTTTTCGCCCGACCGCAGCACGCCCGCACCCGCCGTTTCCTGCAGAAGGTGCTTGACCCGCTGCACCAGGAGAGTGAGGCGTGATCCCGCATCTTGACTGGCATGGCGTGCTGAGCGGGCAGCCGCTGCAGTGGATAATCTCCGGCTTTCTCACCACCGTCTGGGTCAGCGTCGCCGGGATGATTCTGGCGACCGTGCTGGCTATCCTGCTGCTGGCGCTGCGTCTCGGCGGCGGCCGGCCCGGACGCTGGCTGGTGGCGGCCTGGGTATCGCTGTTCCGCAATACGCCGCTGCTGGTGCAGCTGCTGTTCTGGTATTTTGCCGCCTGGAATCTGCTGCCGCTGGGGGCGCGCGATTTTATTAACGACGACCACAGCTGGTCGATTCTGCCGGGCAACGTCTGGTGGCTGACGCCGGAGTTTCTCTGCTCCATGTGGGGGCTTGGGGTCTTTACTTCGGCGTTTCTGATCGAAGAGATCGCCTCCGGGCTGCGCGCCGTTAGCCACGGTCAGCGGGAAGCGGCGCTGTCGCAGGGGTTTACCCCCTGGCAGGAACTGCGCCACATTCTGCTGCCGCAGGGGCTGGCAAACGCCTGGCAGCCGATTATCGGCCAGTATCTGAATCTGATGAAGCTCTCTTCGCTGGCGAGCGGCATCGGCTTCGCCGAACTCACCTACCAGGTACGGCAAATCGAGAGCTACAACGCGCATGCGCTGGAGGCGTTTGCCGTCGGCACCGCGCTGTATCTGGCGCTTGGGGTGGTGATGGGCGTGGCGCTGACGCGTCTCGGCCCGGGAAGAAATCAGCAAAGGAGAGCCGGGTATGAACGCTAATCTGGCGGTGATCGTTGATAACCTCGATTATCTGCTGTGGGGACGGCTGGCGGACGGTATTCCCGGCGGCGTGGTGCTGACGCTGCTGATGGCGATCGGCGCCGCCGCGCTGGCTTTGCCGGGCGGGGTCCTGCTGGCGGGGATCGCCTGGCGCTACGACGGGATCGTGCGGCGGCTGCTCTTCCTGTGGGCGGAGGTTATTCGCGGCATCCCGCTGATCTTCGTGATTTTCTGGCTGTGGTATCTGCTGCCCATGCTCACCGGCAGCGATCTGCCGGGCGCGGTCACCGTCACGGTGGCGCTGGCGTGGTTTACCGCCGCGTCGGTGATGCATTCGGTGCTGGCGGGCCTGCAATCGCTTCCCGGCGGGCAATACGAAGCGGCGCTGACCCAGGGTTTTACCCCTGGACAGACGCTGCGCCTGATCCTGCTGCCGCAGGCCCTGCGTAACGTTCAGCCCTCGCTGGTAGGAATATTGATCGGCCTGCTCAAAGACACGTCGCTGGCGTTTATCGTCAACGTACCGGAATTGACCACCGTTGCCGGCCAGGTCAATAACCGAGTGCAGATATACCCTCTGGCGATATTTGTCTTTACCGGCGCGGTTTATTATCTACTGTGCTGCGGCCTGAGCCTGCTGGCGAACCGTCGCTATGCCGGTCGTGCGGCTTAGCGACGAAGTGCGAAAAAAGCTGCCCGGTTACTTAACCGGGCAGTCTTTGGTCATCTTAATAAATTTATCGTTATAGATTATGTAGTGGTTCCCTGGTTGGCGCAGCGAAGCCTGGCGAACAACGTCCCCGGGCCGTAAATACCATGCGTCTCCTTCCTCTTCCGTCGTATCACACCCGGGCTTGATCAGCAGCTTAAACCAGGTATTCCCGGTATTGCTGACGGTACCCGCCGCACGATCGTAGGCCCACTTGAACTGCACCTCGCGCGGGCGAACAACGAGAATTGTGTCCATCACTACCACCGGATCCATACTCACTTCCGTCCCGCTTTGATTACGCATCACGTAATTGCGGGTGGGTATTTCACGGAACGACACCCGGTAATAGCGCTCACGGTTATCTTTCGGGCCGTGGTAGTAAAACTTAAAATATTCGCTCTCCCCCGCCTGAAGGGTGAGCTGGCGCGGGGCAAACAACAGCTCGCCGTCCGCCGGACGGGAGCGCACCTCTTTGCCGCCGGGGCGGTCGATAGCGACAATAGAGACCCGATACAATCTGGCGCTTTTATTGTTATTAATCACCCGTTTAGACGCAAAATCATCTTCCGCCGCCATCGAGAAAGTTAAATTACCGACCGAGATGGCCTGCGCCGCGGTCGCCAGTCCGAGCGACAGCAGGCAGATAAGCATCCGCAGCAAATTAGTTAATGTTACGCCACGTCGCCTGAACATGAATTTCTCCTGAAGCACTCACTTCACCAAACCAGCCGTTATCTTCCACCGTGCGCAACGATATCGGGTTATCCATCGGAATGGAAAACTTCACCGTCGTTTTGTCCATCTGCCCAACGTCGCCGGAAATATCCGTCCACGGCGTGGTTAACCACAGGGCATCGGTCATATCATGCCAGGTATCATCACATCCGGCGTCATACGTTTTGATAGCCCCGGTCTGGGTGGTAAACGCCAGGGTCGCCGGGAACGGCACTCTCGACGTACCGTCCGGTGAAGTGAAAATACAGTATGAACGTCCGCCGATCGCCTGCGTTGGTCCCTTCACTTTGATAAGCACTTCATCGGCGGCGGTCTTACCGCTGGTGGTGACAATATAGCCGAAGTCCAGCGACGGTTCGCCGCTACCCACGTAGCCCTCACGCGTCGGCGTTGAGATATACTCATCGGAAATAATGCTGATGCTGAAGTCACGCGGTTTAATGATCAGCGTGTTGGACGTCGAAAACTCATACCACCCTGACTCCGGCGAGGTGGTGTTATAGAAACGGAAATTAAACAGGTCCTTAGTGTTCACGTCGCTGATGCCCAGCGTCACCATCTGCTTAAAAAAGTTGCTTGAGAAGAAAACATACACTGAATCTGATGATTTCATCTCGTTAAACGTATAGTACTGAGCGATGCCGCTTACCGGCTTCCATGAGTTACCGTCGAGGCTGAACTGCATATCGTAGCTTCCCACCGCGGAAGCCAGCGCCGAGTTGCTGATCGCCGGGAAAATATGAATTGAGGTATTACTCAGGCCATTATGCTGCAAATTGTAGTTCACCATTTTGCAGCTCAGACCGGAACGCGTGCCAATCGTCTGCGTGCGGCAGTCGGCGTTGCCTTCACCCAGCGTCGGAACCCCGTCGCTGTTGATAAAGACTTCCGCCAGCGCATGGGTATTAATTAACCGCAGATTGGCCGCTTTAGTATGGGTGACATTACGTACGTACCAGTAACCTGAGGCCTGGTCTTTGCAGCGTGCGCCGCTGCTGGCGTCATAGCTCACCGACGTCATGCAGGAGTTGATGGTCATTGAGAAGCTGCTGCCCACCGACATCTGCTGCAGATACTGGTAGAAAGAGTCGGACATCATGCCGTGCATCCACTTTTGCCCGCCGGGTGTTACCGTTGCGCCGTAGAAGCCGCTGGCATCGCTGGTTTGCGGCTGGATCAGGCTGGTCGCCATATCGCAGCCCGCATACCAGTTGATGCAGCGCAGGCCGCTCAAAGGATGGGAAGCCGGCGAGTTATCCAGCCACATATCGAAGAACCAGTTAGCGTACAGACCGGTGTTATAGCCATTGTCGATATAGCCGAGGCTCTGCTGATAAATGGTGCCCGAGCCGTTATATTTCAGCCCGGTCCAGCGGTTAGCCCCGGTCATCCGCGGGTCCAGCGCGCCGCCTGGGGTGACGAAGAAGTTATCGTCCGAGTTGTTTTCCACAAAAACAAACTGCATGGCCGCCGCATCGGGCCAGGTGGTTTTGTTTACCGCAGCGTTGACCCGCGTCACGCACAGCGCCGCCGTTAACATGATTAAACATGCCAGCCATTTAGCTTTCATTACCTTCTCCTGTCTGCTGCACGCGGGCATAAGTGGAGAGGCCGCTGCAGACCACATCGCCCACCCACACCGCGCCGCGCGCCTGGCTCAGCTCCAGCGCCACTTCGCAGCTCTGGTTTTTACCGTAACTGAAATCGATGGTGGGATACTTTTTATCCACGTCCATCACAAACTCACCGTTCTCATCGGTGCGGGTACGACCGATGTGGTTATTAATCCGCGCGTTGGCCAGCAGCGTGCCGTCTTCCGCGCGAATCCGCCCGGAGACCGTGACCATCTGCTTCACTTCCGGCTCAATCACCGCCACGTTCCCCGGATAAAGGGTCAGTTGGCTCTTGCGCCCGGTCACGATGTCGTAGCTATCGAGCGAATTTTTGCTGTTCTGCAGCTCCACTTCATAGCGGTTGTACGGCGACAGCGGCAGGTAATTACGGTTGCCGGAGAGCTGCACAATACGGCCGTTCACCTTAGCGCTCAGCTTGCCGTCGTCTTCAAGACCGGTTTTGAAAATCACCCCGGCATTACCGTCGGTGCGGCCGCTGGCGGCGATATTTTTCCCCTGCCAGCCCACGCTGCCGTTGGCAGTCAGGTTGGTATTCACATAGCCATCCACGCCGCTATTCACATTCAGCGTACCGGTGGAGTAGCGGGTATCAAACTGGGCATACGCGCCGCCGCTGAGGGTTTTGTCATCGCCGGTGTCGCCGGAAATCGCCCGTGAAACGTTGGCGCCGATGGTGCGAATGCTGCCTTCATCAAACTGTTTACGCGCCGACAGGTTGGCCATGGTGTAGCCGTTCTGGTGCGTCATGCCGGCGCTGAACCAGTTGCCGAGCGGCAGCGAGAAGTCGAGCGCAATATATTTCCCGGTACTGGCGCTGCTGTCGCCGTTATTAAAGCGCTGCAGGCCCGCGCGCAGGCCCAGCGATCCCCACGAGCCGGTATAAAGCGTCTGATAGTAGTCCGCCGTGTAGTAGTGGCTGTTATAGCGGCGGTCGTCGTTATAGCTGATGCTGAACGTGCCCAGCTTTGACCATAATGAATTGAGATTCAGCGTGCCGCCGATAGCCCGGTTATCGGCATTGCTGCGGCGTATTCTGTCGCCAATCTGCGTTTTTTCCTGGTTGACCCATACCGAGCTGAAGCCGCCGGGGAGCGTGGCGCTGATGCTGCCGATGCTGCTCCAGGAGCTGTCGCTGGCCAGCATATTCTGCAGATTCACGCTAATGGATTCGGTCAGCGGCAGCGTCAGGCGCGTCTCGGCAACGGCGTTGTTGTCATAGCCGTAGCCGGTCGCCGCCCAGCTTAAGGTGCTGAGCGACCCGGAGGCCGAGGCGCCCGCCAGCCAGCTGTCTTTTGCCGGCAGCGTCTTTTTACCGCTTTCGGACCAGCGGTCCATATGGAAGCTGCCGCCCCAGAACTGCCAGGCCAGCGGCGCGCCGGCGCCGCGTCCGCGGCTGAACAATTTATTGACCCGCTGGGTACGCTTGCTGACCACCCGGCCGTTCACAATCACTTCAACATCGACATCATAAATCCCATACGGCAGGCCGCGGGTGTCCACTTCGTGGTTACCCATGGCAAAGTTCTGCACGCTCATCAGGCGCCCGTCGCGGGTCAGATGGACCTCCCCGGCTGCGGGTAAAAAGGCGACCACCGGCGTGGCCGACTGGCTGTTATCGAATACCGTCGAACTGGCCTGGTTGCCCCAGGAAGCGCCGTAGATCTTCCCCGCCGAAACGGCGGTCATCGGGCCAAGGGACTGTAGATTCCAGGTATCCAGCATCCCGCCCGCAAAACGGTGACCGGCAAAGTCGCGCTCATACATCGCTTTATAGACTTCGCTGTCCTGATTGCCGGAGCCAATACCGTACAGCGAGCCGTCGAGCACCAGGTGGTGCTCGCGCAGCGCGGTGACGTTGTTCAACGACAGATAGCTGGAGGTATTATTGCCGCCGTTGCGCATCTGGTTGTTATAGACCCCGAGGTTATAGTTCAGGGTGCTGCTGAGGGTGTTGACGCTGGACTGGCCGATATCTTCGCTGCGCGAACGCAGCACCGTACCCAGCGCCTCCTTCTTCACCACCAGCTGCAGCAGCAGCTGGCGCAGGCTGAGCTGTAGCTGCGCATCATCTGTGAGGCTAATATTGAGTTCTTTGCTGAAAGCTTCATTGGCCAGCGCGGTGAGCTGTTTGCGGGTCTGTTCGCTGACGGTGGCGTTATTATCGTTTTCTTCCAGCTGAATTTGCCGTACGCGCAACACGCCGTTATCCAGCCAGATAAAGGCATTGCCGATCCGCTGATCGTCCTGGGTACCGGTGCTGCCTTTAAGGTGAATAAACAGAGGAATGCTCATTCCGTCCTGCAGCGCCTGGCTGAAGGCCTGGGGGATAATCACGCCGCCGATTTGCTGTACTTTGTCGGAGGCGGCAGTGACGCTAAATGGAACCAGCAAGATGACCATGCCGGAGGCAAAGAGTGTTTTTAATCCTGGAGCGATCCCTGGTTGAGCCATAATGTTGATCCGTCATAAGAAATGTCTATTTCACGGGAACAAACTGCTCGCCCTGCCAGAGCGCGACCCGTCCTTTTTTGTCCGCAACGTTCACGCGCGTGAAGCGACGCTCTTTACCCGGCATCAGGAAGTAATTTTCCTTGCACTCTTTACCGTCAGCCGGCTTCAGACACGGGCCGTAGGCAAGAATGCGCAACGTCGCGTTACCGGTATTGACCAGCGTGCCGTTGGCGTACTGATAGCGGAAGTTTGCTTTTCTTGGCGCCACCACCAGGATAGTGCCGATGCGTGCCGAGGCCGTGGCGACCGCGCTGCGGGTCGAGCCATTGCGCTGGGCATCGCTGAGCGCCTGATCGAACCAGACGATACGGTAATAGCGCTCTTTATCGTCCGCCGGGCCTTTGTAGAAAAAGCGGATCACGTCGCTGGCTTTCGCGGGCAGCAGCAGACTGGCCGGGGTCAGTAAAATCTCGTCCTGCTTATCCATCGGGATGACCTTGCCGCCATCCAGCGGCGAAGAGAGGCGTTCCATATGGATGTTAATTAAGCGACCGCTGTCGGTCGTGTTCTTGATCTCTTTACTCAGCGTGCTGCTTTCGCTGTTCATAAATGAAGAGATATCGCCCACATCCAGCGCCAGGGCTGGCGTCATTGTGCTGAGCAACAGGCTGATGGCCAGAATGTGTTTTTTCATATGAATTCAGTCCGTGAAATAAGGCAGGGGGAATACCCCCTGCCTTGTGCTACGAGAGGATCAGCTGGTCCAGGTCGCGTCGAACTGTACGCTGACGTCACCGCTCCAGATACCTTCCGGCAGGGCGCTGTAGTCAGTGACAGCCGTAGAGCCATTGGTCGTGCCGCTGATGATGGAGAACGTGAAGCCGTCCTGAGCGGTAGTACGACCCGCAACGTTATAGCCGTTAGACAGCGCGCTGAGGTTGCCGCCCAGGATGCCCGCCGCGGTGTCGATCATGGTGGTGTCAGCCGTTTTTTCGACCGCAGCGCCATTGTAGTCAACGCCCACGCTCAGGGTGGAACCAGAGGTATCCAGCTGAGTCAGGGTGTTGGTGATCAGACGAGAGGTCAGTTTGAATGCGGTCGCGGTGGCGTCACCTTCGATAGCCACATCAAACAGGCCTTTCTGTGAGTTAAAGCCTTTAATCCCTTCGGCATACTGGAAAGCCAGGCTGCCCAGCGGAGTCACCACCAGCTTGCTGGTAGTGTCTTTTTTGGCGGTTGCGGACCAGGTAGCGACTGCCTGAGCAGTAACGTCAGCTGCCTGAGCGACACCCATACCGGCAAACGCGGTTACCAGAGCAATTGCAAGAACCTTTTTTTTCATAGCTTTTTCATCCTGAGTTTATTAAGGGACCTGATGTCCCACGTCTGTGTGCATTTCCCGCCATAGTTCAGGCCGCATAATGTTTATTGCGGCGAAAATTATTTTGGGGTTACGACCTGGTGCACAATTTTAAAATTAACGTCTATTACTAATTACAGCGCGAGCTTATATATCTTTGAATACAGTTTCGCCTCGGCATTTCGCCGATGGGTATAAACCGTTTTCACACTACAATTTTCAATTTTGGCGATAGATTTTGGATGCATTCCCTGCGCCGTCATACGAATTATCTTCATTTCCCTGTTGGTAATTTTGTCTTTCTTTATATCTTTGCGTAGAAAACGACCATTAATAACGTATGCCAGCTCCTGACGAATATCTTTCGTTAAGTCGACATAAACCACGCCACGAATAGAGCCATTGTAATACCAGTAATTGGCCAGCGCTTCCGAGCGCCTTGCGGCAATTAATACAATTTGTTTGCCTTTCATTTCAGCCAGCCACTCATTATCGCGGCGGATAAAATAGTTCAGCGAACTGGCGCTAAGATTAATAAATACAAATTCCCGGCGTACCTTTTCAAGTGACAGGTAAATTAAGTTATCGATATCAATAATTAGCTCAGCGAGTCCTTTAAGAAAATAACTGTCATGCGCTGGCCAAATGCACTGATCCAAAGAATATTTATAATCCATATAAAGTTAAACCCCATAGTCCTGGAAATCTTGAACGTATCACAACACTGCTGATAGCCCAGGCCTGCAAAGTCTAAGTCAGCAAATTCCCTCTTTAATATATTCAACCCAAAACTCAAAATAGTATTGCTTGAGACAAAGAACGCTAAATGACTTGCTTGTTTCTTGTGTTATCAAATTTAGGATTTTTCGCTATGTGTGTCAATAAGTGCTCTGAGGGCTAATTACCGAACAGGTCAATTTAAGCCAAAACAATAAAAATAAGAATATTGAGTTAAAAACAAAAAGCATTTATTTTCATAGGGTTATTGTGACTGCGTACGGGGATTCTTAAGTGAATATTATATGTTCCAGGATCTTAGCCATTATCAGTTAAGACTATTCTTAATGAGGGTTTCATTCGAAAATGCAAAAAAGTCAAACAAAGTCAAAAAATAAGAATATAATGCCAATAATCAACACAAAGTCAGTGGTTAATTCCATTAACTGGCGTAAATAATGAAATTACACGCCGCACAAAAGGCCTGGTCGCCGACTAAAAATTTATCGAGGTCAATCGTAATCAAGCACGAAAAGATTAACTATTCGGTTAAACCGACTCAGCATGAAGCCTGGCACGAACATCCTGAATGATGCCTCTGCGCCCAAGGCGGTAAATTTCCCCCGCTAATGTCGCATACAACGCCTTATCTTTATCAGAGGAAATACGTATCATTATTAATCTCATTGCCAAAGCGTATTAAAGGTAGCAGACCCTGCGCGAATTCCCGCTTGTGGATACAAAAGTGTGAGCCCTGTCGGGCTTTTTCGCCACCCACTACCCCAACTCTTGCGTCCGTTCACTATTTGTTCGTCTTACTGTCATCCGGCAGTCATATAAAACACCATTAATAGTGCCCAGTTGACTGACGAACCTGGACGCATTTATGAACAGTTCTCTGGCTGCGGTTGCAGAAACCGAGTTTCAACCGTTTACGCCCCCCTATACCGACCGGCAACGCAAGGTCCTGAGCGTACGTAACCTGAGCAAATCCTGGAACGCGCAGCAAACCGTCCTGGATAGCATCAGTTTCGATCTTCATGCGGGCGAACTGGTTGGCGTGATTGGCCGTTCCGGCGCCGGTAAATCGACGCTTCTGCACCTTCTGAACGGCACCCATAGCGCCAGCGGCGGCGAGATCCTGAGCTTCCCGGAAGTGGGGACGCCGCAGGACGTATCAAAGCTGTCAGGCCGCGCGTTAAACGCCTGGCGCAGCCGGTGCGGCATGATCTTTCAGGATTTCTGTCTGGTCCCGCGCCTCGACGTTTTGACCAACGTGCTGCTGGGGCGCCTGAGCCAGACTTCCACCCTGAAATCCTTATTCAAAGTCTTCCCCGACGCCGACCGCGCCCGCGCGATCTCCCTGCTGGAGTGGATGAATATGCTGCCGCAGGCGCTACAGCGGGCGGAAAACCTCTCCGGCGGCCAGATGCAGCGCGTGGCCATTTGCCGGGCATTAATGCAAAACCCCGGTATTTTGCTGGCCGATGAACCGGTCGCGTCTCTTGACCCGAAAAATACGCAGCGAATTATGAATGTCCTGCGCGAAATTAGCGAACAGGGCATCAGCGTAATGGTAAACCTGCATTCGGTGGAGCTGGTGCGTGAATATTGCACGCGGGTTATCGGCGTGGCCAAAGGCCAGATTATTTTTGACGACCATCCCACGCAGCTGAATCAGGAAATTCTGCACCGGCTGTACGGCGATGAAATTAGCCAATTGCATTAAATTTCACTCACACGGGCAAAATAATGAAAAAGTACATCACTGGCGCAGTTCGTTTATCCGCAGCGGTTGCAGGCATTATGATGGCGTGGCAGGCAGGCGCTGCTGAACAACCGAAGGAATTAAATCTGGGCATCCTAGGCGGTCAGAACGCAACGCAGCAAATTGGTGATAACCAGTGCGTTAAACAGTTTCTCGATAAAGAACTCAACGTCGATACGAAGTTGCGTAACTCGTCCGACTACTCCGGCGTGATTCAGGGATTGCTGGGCGGAAAAGTTGACGTCGTATTAAGCATGTCGCCGTCGTCGTACGCTTCGGTTTATATTAACAATCCTAAGGCCGTCGATATTGTCGGGATTGCCGTAGATGATAAAGACCAGTCCCGCGGCTACCACTCGGTGGTGATTGTCAAAGCCGACAGTCCGTATAAAAAGTTAGAAGATCTGAAGGGCAAAGCCTTTGGCTTCGCCGACCCGGACTCCACTTCCGGCTTTTTAATTCCGAACCACGCCTTTAAACAGCAGTTCGGCGGCACCTCGGATAACAAATATAATAACTTCTTCTCCAGCGTGACCTTCTCCGGCGGCCACGAGCAGGACATTCTGGGGGTGCTGAACGGCCAGTTTGCCGGCGCGGTGACCTGGACCTCCATGGTCGGCGACTATAACAGCGGCTACAGCGTCGGCGCCTTTAACCGCCTGATTCGCATGGATCACCCGGATTTGATGAAGCAAATTCGCATTATCTGGCAATCGCCGCTGATCCCGAACGGTCCGATCCTCGTCAGCAATGCCCTGCCGGCGGACTTTAAGGCCAAAGTCGTTACCGCGATTAAAAAGCTCGATACTGACGATCACGCCTGCTTTATCAAGGCGATGGGCGGTACTCAGCATATCGGCCCGGGCAGCGTGGCTGATTTTCAGCAGATCATCGATATGAAACGCGAGCTGGTTAGCGCGCGTTAATCCCGCCCCTGACGCCGCCGCCCGCGGGCTATCGCGGGCAGCGGCGACTCGTTGAAGACACCGCGACGCATGAATAACACCCATACCGAATTCGAACGCTATTACCAGCAGGTCCGCTCGCGACAAAAGCGCGATACCTTGAGCGGATCCCTGCTGCTGCTGGCGCTCTATTTTGCCGCCGGCAGCATGGCCGAGTTTAATCTCTTTACTATCTGGCACTCGCTGCCCAACTTTTTCGACTACATGTTTGAGACGCTGCCGACGCTGCGCGTCGCCGACCTGTTTGCCGATTCGCATACCAAAGGTTCGCTGGCTTACTGGGGCTATCGTCTGCCGATACAGCTGCCGCTGATCTGGGAGACGCTGCAGCTGGCGCTGGCGTCCACGCTGGTGGCGGTGGCGATAGCCACCCTGCTGGGGTTCGTTGCCGCCAGCAACGCCTGGTCCCCTGCCCCGCTGCGGGTTGCCGTCCGCGTGCTGGTGGCTTTTCTGCGCACCATGCCGGAGCTGGCGTGGGCGGTCATTTTCGTGATGGCTTTTGGTATCGGGGCGATACCGGGCTTTCTGGCATTGATGCTGCACACCATCGGCAGCCTGACCAAGCTGTTCTATGAAGCGGTGGAGAGCGCCCAGGATAAACCGGTGCGCGGCCTGGCCGCCTGCGGCGCGTCGCATCTGCAGCGTATTCGCTTTGCCCTGTGGCCGCAGGTGAAACCTATTTTTCTCTCCTACGGCTTTATGCGGCTCGAAATTAACTTCCGCTCCTCAACGATCCTCGGGCTGGTGGGCGCGGGCGGCATCGGCCAGGAGCTGATGACCAACATCAAACTGGATCGTTACGATCAGGTCAGCATCACGCTGCTGCTGATTATTATCGTGGTATCGCTGCTGGATATGCTGTCCGGCCGCCTGCGGCAGTGGGTTCTGGAGGGAAAAAAATGAATCAGTGGCAAAAACAACCGGATATCGCCGCCAGCCGCCGCCAGCATCGGCATTTATATCAGGCCCAGGGGCGCTATCTGCGCTATGTCGGCCTGCTGGCGCTGGCCAGCGTGCTCTATTATGTCTGGTTCTTTATGCAGTTCGGCATCAGCGGCGGGCAGCTCGCCGCCGGGCTGCAGCAAATCAGCCGCTATCTACTGCGGATGTTCGTCTGGCACGACTTTTTCAACTGGCCGTTTCGCTATTACTTCACGCAAATCGCCATTACCCTGGCGATTGTTTTCGCCGGGACGCTTACCGCAACGGTCATCGCCCTGCTGCTCTCGTTTCTCGCGGCGCGCAACATTATGCGCGGCGTTGTTCCGGGGCTCATCGCCCTGCTGATGCGCCGCCTGTTCGACGTGCTGCGCGGCATCGATATGGCTATCTGGGGGCTGATTTTTGTCCGCGCCGTTGGGCTCGGGCCGCTGGCCGGGGTGCTGGCGATTATCATGCAGGATACCGGGCTGCTGGGCCGTCTGTATGCCGAGGGGCATGAGGCGGTTGACCGTTCGCCGGGACGCGGCCTGACGGCGGTGGGGGCGAACGGTTTGCAGAAACATCGCTTCAGCATTTTTACCCAGTCCTTTCCAACGTTTCTGGCGCTCAGCCTGTATCAGATTGAATCGAATACCCGTTCCGCTGCGGTACTCGGTTTTGTCGGCGCGGGGGGCATCGGCCTGATTTATGCGGAAAATATGCGCCTGTGGAACTGGGACGTGGTGATGTTTATTACCCTGCTGCTGGTGGCGGTGGTGATGGCGATGGATACGCTGTCCGCCTGGCTGCGCCGCCGCTATATCGGCGGCAGCGCGGTGCCGCTGTTTAAAGCTGGTTAGTTTTTTCCCGGGTCGCGCTGCGCTTCCCCGGGGGGCCTGATATCGCGACATTCCCGGAGGCGGCGCATTGCGCCTGTCCAGGCTACCCAAACTGCACGAAAAAGTAGCCCGGGTAAGGCATTTACGCCGCCACCCGGGGGAAAATCACAGCCGCCACGCCAGCACCGGCCACCGGTGCTGCGCGTTCGCCGCCGCCAGCTGCGGGCAGGGATTGACCAGCCGTACGCGATCGGCGCGCAGGCACAGCGGCAGATCGTTAATCGAATCGGTGTAGAAGGTTATCTCACCCGAATAGTCGGGATGGGCCGCCAGCCACAGCTCAAGGCGCACGACTTTCCCCTGCTGATAGCTCGGCGTACCGGCAATCACGCCGCTATAGCCGCCGTCGGCCATCACGACGTCAATGCCCAGCGCCTGCTCGATGCCCAGCTCCGCCGCAACTGCCTGTACCAGCAGGCTGACCGACGCCGAGATCACCAGCATCTGCTCGCCTTTCGCCTGTAAAGTCCGAATCAAATCCCACGCCTGCGGATACACACGCGGCATAACCTCTTCGCGTACGCAGCGCGCCAGCAGCGCGTCCACATCCCGCTTTGCCACGCCAATCAGCGGCGCCTGGATCAGGGCCACGTAATCGGCGATATTCATTTCGCCGCGGTCGTAGTCCTCCATCAGCCGCGCTTCCCGCGCCAGGTAATCGGGATCGTTTACCCAGCCCTCGCGCACCATAAAGCGGCTCCACAGCGTACTGCTGTCTCCCTTAATTAACGTATTATCCAGATCGAAAATGGTCAGCGTTTTACCCATCGTTTATTTTCCCTTATCGGCCACGGCGCCTCGCGAGAGCATGCGCAAGAAAAATGACAGCAGAATGACCCGGACAAAACGTCCGAGATTCACGCATCAGTAAGGCTTTTTCCCGGGTCGCGCTGCGCTTATCCGGACTATAGCTCTACCGCCATTTGCCGAACGGTAGCCCGGACAGGTGCGCAGCACCGCCTCCGGGAAGCAGCTTCCCTTTTCACCCCCACACGCTCATCACCAGCAGGACGGCAATCAGCAATAGCGGATAAATTCGCACATGCCAGCGATCCGGTAAACGCGCCAGCCAGCGGGAGGCGATTTTTAATCCCAGCCAGCTTCCCGCCACCAGCTGCGCCGCCGCCGACAGCCAGATATTGCCGACAAACCCAGCCGGCAGCGCCACCGGCGACAGCCACGCCATTACCAGCCAGGTGAGCGTCGCCGTTGCCGCCAGCGGCAGCGTCAGGAGGTTGGCCATCGCCGCGGCTTCAGACATCAGCACGCCGCGACGGCGCATCAGAGGAACCGTCATCACGCTTCCTCCGACGCCGAGAAAAGAGGCGATCAGGCCAATGACGCCCCCTACCGTCAGCTCATGGGGCGCCGTCGGCACCACCCGGCTGGACGGCGGCGTCATAAATCCGGCGCGAAGGTAGCAATCGATAATGGTCGCCAGCAGGTAGATAACGAACAGCCAGCGGATCCACTCGCCGCTCACCTGAAGCGCCAGCAGCGCGCCGGCGATACCGCCAACGGCAATACCGGTGAGCATAGCCCATAAGCGGCGCCAGCTCAGGGTGCCGGTACGCGCGTGCCGCCAGGTCGCCAGCAGCGCTGAACAGAACATAACCAGCGCCGAGGTGGCGACGGCGATCTGCATCGCCTGCTGCCCGACGGCGCTTTGCGCCCCCCACCCGCCGGTTGCCAGTAAATAGAGCAGCGGGACGGTAACGAAACCGCCGCCGAAGCCAAAGAGCCAGGTCGTGATGCCGGAAAGTATGCCGCACAGAAAAAGCCAGTCGCTCATTGGAACGCCTCCACAAAAGGAGGTAACGATATAGAATAAGGCTATGGCCGGCTTACGCTTTAAAGCCAATCTATTACGAATTTCAGCCAGGGCTACACTTATGCGCAACGTTGCGATTAATGACGTCGACCATCTTCCTCGCTCAGTACTGGCGCTGGGTAGCGACTATCCGCCCAATACGCTGCTGGAGCGCCACAGCCACCGCCGGGCGCAGTTTCTGTACGCCATGCACGGATTAATGAAGGTCGAAACCGATGACGGCCAGTGGCTGGTGCCGCCGTTCAGCGGAGTCTGGATCCCGGCGACGAAACCGCATCGCGTCTGGATGCCCGGCGTCAGCACCCACAGCCTGTATATTGACGCGCGGGACGCCCCGCGGGAAAGCGAGCGCTGCGAGGTCTTACAGGTCTCCCCGCTGATCCATCAGCTGCTGCTGGCCGCCTGTCGGCTACCGCTGCTATATGAAGAGAGCGGGCGCGATGCCGCCCTGATTACGCTGCTGCTTCATGAACTGCGCGCCGCCGCGCCGCTGCCGATGTTTACGCCGCTTCCGCAGAATAGCCGCCTCGCCGCGCTATGCGCCGATTTTCAGCGCCAGCCGAGCATCCGCAGTACGCCGCAGCAGTGGGCGCAAAAGCTGAGTAAAAGCGTACGCACGTTTAATCGGCTATTTCGCCGCGAGACCGGGATGGCGTTTTGCGACTGGCGCCAGCAGGCATGCCTGATGTACGCCATGACGGCGCTGCGTGAAGGGAGTTCGGTTACCGAAGTCGCGCTAAGTCTGGGCTATGAGTATCCGGCCGCCTTTACCGCGATGTTCCGCAAAGCGATGGGCTATTCGCCGATGGCGTTTATCCGTCAGATAAACGGCGGACCGGCACACGCCAGTCCGCCGTAGTCGCGGATTATCCGGCTGCGCGATTCAGCCAGTCAAACAGCGTGTCCACCGAGAGCTGCGCAGGCGCGCGCAATGCTAGCTGCCCCGGTTTAATCAGCAGCAGCGTCGGCAGGCCGCGCACGCCGAGGTCGCTCGCCAGCGCCTGATGCCGGTCGGCATCCAGATAGCGCGTATCCAGTTGAGCAATTCGCGAGCTGAGTTTTCCCTGCGCCAGCAGCTGCCAGAGCTTGCGGCAGTGCACGCAGCGTTCAGCGCCAACGAACAGCAGCACCGGCCGTTCGCTCTCCAGTTCGCTCGCCGCGCCGATCGGCGTGAACGCGCTTTCCGCGACGCGGAACAGCTTCGGACTGCGGCGCAGGGTATCGTTATCGGTTGCCACGCACAGCGCATCGGCGCTTTTACTGTACGGCTGCACGCCCGCCACCCGGACCACGCTTTGCGCCGGTCCCGCTGCCGCCGCGCCGGGCTGGCGCAGGGTTCGTACATCGACCGCCGCAATCGGCGTCTCCTGCGGCTGCGCCAGCTGCGGGATCCAGCCGTAGGGAATGCGGTAGGCGCGATAGACCATATTGTTGTTCAGCGTCTTACCCCAGAACGGCGAAATATATTCCCAGACAATTTCGTGGTCGCGGGTCACTTCAAAAATGCGCCCGTTCGATCCTTCGTTAATCAGGGTATTGCCGTTTTCCAGGCGCTGCATGTTGCTGATGTACGGACTGTAAAAGCGGTACGAATCGGTCGGCTGCGGTAGATCCGCTTCATAGGGCGAGTAGCGCCATTCGATATCGAGGGTCAGCGGGTTGATCTCCAGGATCCGGGAGTAATCGCGCCAGGCGTTTTTCACCCCGTCCGTCGACGCCGGATTCGGCGCGCCGTATCCCGCCCAGCCGCCGTTATCGAAAATCAGGATATTGCCCGCGCCCGGCAGCCCCTGCGGGATCATATGCGCATGGTGCTGGCCGATGATCCAGCCGATGTGCTTCAGCTCCGGCTTGCTGTAGTCCGGGCCCAGTTGCCAGACGATCTTGCCGCTCTGTTTGTCGATAATGGCGATAACGTTGGATTCACGGGCGTCCCAGATAATATTGTCGGGATGAAAACGTTCATCGCCGGCGTCATACCACTTATTCGGCCCCAGCGCCGACATCGAGTTGATATGCATCCAGTCGCCCATTCCGCCGCCGCTGGCGCGCATGTTCGGGTTGTTGTACAGAGCGGTGCGCGCCGCATCGTCAAAGCCTAGTTCGTGAAAATGGTCGCTGCAGCGCCACTCCCACACCACGTTGCCCTGCCAGTCAACTTCAATAATGGTGTCATCCAGCAGCAGCTTGTCGGAGATCGCTTCATTGACCAGATTGGTGTGGGCGAGGATCAGGGTATTGCCGCCATCCACCTGCGGCTCTAGCCCCGGCGCGTAGTAGCCCACCGGGTTGCCCGCACGCTGATAGTCATGATGCGCGCGCGCCATCCAGCGCGTTTCATTGCCCGGATCGCTCACCTGCTCATAGCGATCGAATTTCCAGGTGACGTTGCCTTCCCAGTCCACCTGGATCAGATCGAGCATATCCTGCATGCCGTAGCGCGGGTCGCGCTCGCCGCTATGGCCAAGGATTGCGCCGCCGGGCAGGATTTTATTGGGAAAGCCGTGCAGTTCAGGCCATTCGCGCACCACGCGGCCGTTCATATCCACCAGCACCGCGCCGTGTTCGGTGGCCTGGAAAAGGGTGTAGCCGCTCCAGGCGCGCGGCGGATCGTAGAGGGTGGCGCCGGTCGGATAGACGGAAGGATGTCCCATATATTGCTCCTTAAATAAAAGAATCAGGCAGTGGTAATCAGGTTACGAATCTGGCGGCAGGCGGCGCTAAACGAAGCATCATCGCGCTGGCGCGGATGGGGCAGCGCCAGGCTCACCACTTCCCGTATCCGCCCCGGACGCGGCGAGAGCACAACGACCCGGTCGGCCAGAGCGACGGCCTCTTCCACATCGTGCGTCACCAGCAGCGTGGTGGTTCCCGCGCGCTGGTGGATCTGTAAAAGTTCCTGCTGCAGGGTGTGACGCGTCAGGGCATCCAGCGCGCCGAAAGGCTCATCGAGCATCAGGATCTGCGGACGGGCCACCAGGCCGCGGGCAATGGCCACCCGCTGGGCCATCCCGCCGGAGAGCTGCGCGGGTAGCGCGTTGGCGAATTCGCTGAGCTGCACGCGTTCCAGCATTTCCAGCGCCCGCTGGCGCTTCGCCGCCCGGCTGAGCTTTTCATCCGCCAGACCGAGCATCACGTTGTCGAGCACGTTAAGCCACGGAAACAGCCGCGGCTCCTGAAACACAATGCCGCGCTCTTTGTCCACGCCGGTGACCGGCTCGCCGTTGATGCGAATCTCCCCCTGGGTCGCTGACTCCAGGCCCACCAGCATCCGCAGCAGCGTCGATTTACCGCAGCCGCTGCTGCCCACCAGCGCCACCAGTTCACCGGCGGCGATATCCAGGCTGAAATTCTGTAGCGCCGTTACCTGTTGCCAGGATTTACGCACGTGGCGAAAAGAGACCAGAGTCGAAGAGGTCATAGCTGCTCCTGTTGGCGCCAGCGGGTGACGCGCATTTCCAGTAAACGTCCGGCTTTATCCAGCGCCGCGCCGGTGATACCGACCAGCACCATGCCGCAAAGAATGGTGGGCATATCCAGCAGCTGCTGGGCATTGATCATCAGGCTGCCGATGCCAACGCCGGAGGACATGAAATATTCCGCGCCGATATTGCCAAGCCAGGCGTAAATCAGCGCCAGCCGCAGACCGGCGAAGATCCCCGGCGCCGCGCCGGGAAGAATGACTCTGCGCAGGCGCGCTACTTCACCTAACCGCAGCACTCTGGCGACCTCATCGAGCTGCGGGTTGCGCTGGAGCACGGCCTGCCGGGTGCTAAAAAACATCGGAAAGAACGACGCCAGCGCGATAAAAACGATTTTGCCGCCGTTATCGTTGCCCACCCATGCGGTCAGCAGCGGCAGCCAGGCAAACAGGGCGATATGGCGCAGCACGTTGAGCGTAGGGGTGAAGATTTGCCCGGCGCGCGGGCGCAGCGCCAGCAGCAGTCCGCAGAGCAGGCCCCCCGCAATCCCCAGCACGCCGCCGACAAAGGCCCGCCCGAGGCTTGCCAGCATCGCCGCGGTCAGCTCTCCGCTCAGGGCGCCCTGCATAAAGCGCGTCGCCACCGCCAGCGGCGAAGAGAACAACGCGCCATCGATCCAGCCCCACTGGCTTGCCAACTGCCACAGCGCCAGCAGCACCAGCGGCAGCTGCAGCGCCCGCCAGCTGGCCTGCGGTTTCCACGCCAGGCGTCCGGCGGCTGGCTGCGGCCAGAACACCAGACGGGCACAGGCGCGGTTCGCCGCCCACTCCATCAGCATGCCGCTCAGGCCAACCACCGCAATGGTGACGAAGACGATATCCAACTGAAACAGCTGACGGCCCCAGACCATCAGGTAGCCAATGCCTTCCGAAGAAGCCAGCAGTTCGACAACGATAAGCGATACCCAGGCCTGGGACAGCGCCAGACGCAGGCCGGTAAACCAGCCCGGCAGGCTGGCCGGGATCACCAGCCAGCGCAGCCGCTGCCAGCGGGAAAAGTTCATCACCCTTGCGGCTTCGCTCAGGGTCAGCGGCACGCCGGCCACCGCCTGCTGCGTATTAATGGTCATCGGCACCACGGTGGTTTTGACGATAACCGCCAGCTTGAGGCCGTTATCAATGCCGAACAGCACCATAAACAGCGGGATCCAGCCGAGCGTCGGGATTTGCGCCATGGCGTAGAACAGCGGCTCCACGCGCTGCGCGGCGGCCGGGACCAGGCCGAACAGCGCGCCGAGCAGCGTGCCGGCAGTGGCCCCCAGCAGCAGGCCAAGCGCCAGATGCTGAAGGCTGAATCCCCACTGCGCCAGCAGGTCGCCGCTCAGCAGCGATAGCGCAGTATCGGCAACCACCGACGGCGCGGGCAAAATTTGCTCCGGCATCCATCCTTCGCGAGCGGCGACGTACCACAGCAGCAGCAGTAACGCCGGCAGCAGCCACGGCCAGCCGTTAAGCCTGAAGCCCGGCCTGGCTGGGGCATCGGTTCTTAAGATCATCTGCGACATATCGGTCCACTTTTCGGCAAGTTATGTCGCTATCAAAACGTGACTTCCCCTTCGCCGCCATTGCGTAAGGCGAATAATCCCGATGCATCGAATGCATTTCAGCCTGCCGGGCGCGCGGCGTCTGATTTAGCTTTTTTTCACCCAAGCTTGGCGAATAAAAGCATTTAACACGCGGCCCGTGGGCTCTTTAGGGTGAGAAAAAACTCAAGGGAGCAACACGTTATGATGAAAGCATTTTTTAGCCGCACCTTGCTGGCGCTGGTGGCGGTCATTGGCCTGGCGGCAAGCGCCCAGGCCGAAGCGCTGCGCACTATCCGCATCGGCGTGCCGGACCAGAGCGCGGGCAGTAAACCCTTTATTGAGGGGCCGGTCGGCATGGCGTTTATCCGCCATCAGCTGGAAGAGGTGTTTAAACCGCAGGGCGTGGAAGTACAGTGGCAGTTTTTCAAAGGTGCCGGTCCGGCGGTCAATGAAGCGTTAGCCAACCGCCAGCTGGATTTTGTCTATCTCGGCGATCTGGCGGCGATTATCGGTAAGGCCAATGGCCTGCCGACGCGCCTGCTGCTGGGCAGCCGCGGTTCGGAATCTTATCTGGCGGTGACCAAAGCCTCGGGGATTAAAACCCTGACCGATCTGCAAGGTAAACGAGTGGCGGTTTATCGCGGTACGGCGGACCAGCTGGCCTTTGACCGTGCGCTGCAAAGCGCTGGCCTCAATGAGCGCAGCCTGCAGGTGATCAATCTTGACTGGAATGCCGGCAAAGCGGCGCTGGCGGCCGGTCGCGTCGATGCGGTGTGGGGCGGCGTTTCGCTGCTGGCGCTGCGCGGCGATAAGATTGATGTGGTCGTCAAAAGCGGCGATTCCGGCCGTCAGAACACGACTCAGGCGGGATTCCTCGGCACGCAGACGTTTATTGACGCCTGGCCGCAGGCGACCCAGCAGATTATTAACGTGCTGGTGAAGAACGCCGCGGAAATCAACGACCCGGCTAATCGCGACGCCTGGTCCGCCGAGATGGCGCAGCAGAGCCAGATCCCGCAGGCGCTGTTTCTCGAAGAGCTGCAGCCGCAGGATCTGAACTTTACCACCTCGCCGCGTATCGACCCGTTCCTGACCGACAGCTTTAGCAGCAGCGTCGATCAGGCGAAATCAGGACGCCTGATCCGCAGCGCTTTTGACGTCAGCCAGTGGGTGGACGGCCAGTTTGTCGAGCAGGCGCTGAAATCCCTGCGCCTGGAAAACCGCTGGCCACAGTACGACGCCAAAGGCCTGGCGAAAGACGCCGGTTAACCTCCCTCCTCCTGCGCCAGCAGCTGCAGCTGATGCTGACGATCGGTATGAAGGATAATCTCAATCAGCTTCTCCACCAGCGGCGGCTGCGCCGCGTGAACCGGAGAGATAATGGCAAACCGGGTCTGCATCAGCCGCCACTCCTCAGGCAGATCGCTGAGCTCCAGCTTAACCAGCCGATGGCTGTGCTGGCACAGCGCGAAGCCGTCCTCGCTGGCAAAGCTAATCGCGTTGGTCTGCGCGAGGGTGGCAAGCAGCGCGTAGATATGGTCGCACTGAATCGCCGGGGTAAAGTCCTGCTGCTGGCTGAGTGTCGCCAGCACCTTGCGCACGCCCGGCGGCAAATAAGGTGCCGCAAAGGGGTAGCGCAGCATCGCCTGGATAGAGACCGGCCCCTGTTTGGCCAGCGGATGGTCGGCATGGCAGACGAAAAAGCAGCGCTGCGGGCTGAGCGGCTGAACGCGCAGCTGCGGGTCGAGCTCGGCCTGCCAGCTGTCGGCGACCACAAAAGGGTAAAGCTGGGAGTTCAGCGCCTGATGCAGCGCCAGCCAGTTATCAATCTGAAAGCGCACCCTCGCCTGCGGTAAAAGGCGATGAAACCCGCCGACGGCGGCCGGAATCAGCCTCGCGGCAGGGGCCGGGCCGCAGCCAAAGGCGACCTCGCCGTTTTGCGCATCGTCCGCTTCGCGCAGCTGGCTGCTGAGCTCCACGTTCAGCTCCTGAAAGCGGCGGGCGTAGGGCAGCAGCTTTTGCCCGTGCAGGGTGAGCGTCGGTAGCTTACTCTGGCGGTCGAATAAAGGATGGCCGACGCTCTGCTCCAGCGCCTGAATGCTGCGGCTGAAGGCCGACTGCGACAGGCACACCGCCTCCGCCGCGCGATTAAAACTGCCGTATTCAACTAGCGCCACAAAGTTGCGCAGTTGGCGAAAATCCAGATGCATTGGCCGCCCCACTCTCTCTTTTAGGCTACAAAAGTACTGGAGCGCAGCCAGGCGGCGCAATGCCGGGATGATGAGGATTTTTCACCCAGTACGGAAGCCGAGTAGGCGTCCAGCATTCGGATATTTGTGAAATATTGTTTCACGAAGAAAAAAATTATTAACATGACAGGTTCGTTTTTTGCCATAAATAATCAGCGTTAATTATCACTGCGCGAACCGGCCTATATTATTTACGTAAGGTTTCGTAAATTTTGCGTTTGGTCATTCTGAGGCCGTAGCGAATCGGCTATAAAATATCACGGCCCGTTTTCAGTGACGAAAAACAATGATATGAAGCCCAGACTCTCTCACGCGCTACTATTTGTTCCTTTTTTGCTTTTGGCAGGATGTTCATCCTCATCAAAACCGCATAAAACCGCCGCCCAGAGTAGCCACTCGACCATTGACGGAGGTTCTGACGATCTGATCCCGGTGATCGCCGCGCTGCACGATCAGATGCATACCTGGGAGGGAACGCCCTACGAATGGGGCGGGACGGAGCAAAGCGGCGTCGACTGCTCCGGGTTTGTCTGGCGTACGCTCAAAGATCGCTTCAACTTGCCGATGGAGCGCATCACCACTCGCGAACTGCTGCACATGGGCGAGCGCGTAAGCCCGCGCCAGCTGCGGCCGGGGGATTTAGTTTTCTTCCGTATTAAAGGCGGCATGCACGTCGGCTTCTATGATACCGACCGTAATTTCCTTCACGCCTCCACCAGCCAGGGCGTGATGCGCTCTTCGCTGGATAATCCGTACTGGCAATCGGTATTCTACCAGGCGCGCCGTCTGCCGAAGGAATATAACGCCCAGATAACGATGAATAACGATAATCTGCATCTGGCGAAAAACCGTTAATCACAAATAATAAAGCCGCCCTGTTACCACGGCGGCTTTATTGTCGAGAAGACTTAGAACTGGTAGGTCATACCGACAGCGACGATATCGTCATCGTTGATCCCGAGCTTATTATCGCTCTTCAGCTGGTTGATTTTATAATCAACAAAGGCGTTCATGTTTTTGTTGAAGTAATAGGTCACGCCAACATCAATGTAGTTGACCAGGTCTTCGCTTCCCACGCCCTCGATATCCTTGCCTTTTGACAGCACGTAGCCCAGGGACGGACGCAGGCCGAAGTCGAACTGGTACTGCGCCACGGCTTCAAAGTTCTGCGCTTTATTGGCAAAACCGCCGCTGATTGGCGTCATTTTGCGGGTTTCGGAGTACATGGTCGCCAGGTAGATATTGTTGGCGTCATATTTCAGGCCGGTCGCCCAGGCTTCCGCTTTTTTACCCGTACCGCGGGCCAGCAGGTTCTGATCGTTCGTACGGTCGGAGCTGGTGTAGGCCGCGCTGACGGCGAAATCGCTGCCGCCGAAGTCATAGCTTAACGCGGTGCCAAAGCCGTCGCCGTTCTGTTTTTTAGCTTCACGGCCTTCGTTTTTGCCCTGGTACTGCAGAGTCAGATCCAGGCCATCCACCACGCCGAAGAAGTCGGTATTGCGGTAGGTTGCCAGGCCGCTGGCGCGTTTGGTCATAAAGTTATCGGTCTGCGCGGAAGAGTCGCCGCCGAATTCCGGGAACATATCGGTCCAGGCTTCGACGTCGTACAGCGCGCCGAGGTTACGACCGTAGTCAAATGAACCGTAGTTTTTGACTTTCACCCCGGCGAACGCCAGGCGCGTTTTCTGCGAAGAGTCGCTTTCGGTTTTGTTGCCGGAGAACTCCGATTCCCAGCGGCCGTAGCCGGTCAGATCGTCGTTAATCTGCGTTTCGCCTTTGATGCCGAAACGAACGTAGGTCTGGTCGCCATCTTTGCTGTCATAGTCGCTCATATAGTGCATCGCTTTGACTTTGCCATAGACATCCAGTTTATTGCCGTTTTTATTATAAACTTCTGCCGCCTGGGTAGCCGAAGAAGCAATAAGACCCATCATCATTAATGCCAGTGAGCTCTTTTTCATTATCTAGTCCTGGTAATTTATTTATACGCGCTAATCAATTCCGGGCGGAAGCCCTGTCAAAAACTGCAGGTTTTTTAACGCTCTAATATTAAAAATTTATGACAACATGGAACTTTTTATAAAAAAGGGGATTTAATTATTTCCGTCATGAATGTGTCACGTTTCCCCGCCAGAATGCCCGATCCGCGCAAGGAAGTGGTTCGTCCACCACGCCAGGTGTTGGCAAGCGGGCTGACTCCTGTTACAACATCAACTCGATATCGAAACTCCTTTTTGAACGGCAGAGAATCATGAGTGATAGCCAGACGCTGGTGGTAAAACTGGGCACCAGTGTTTTAACGGGCGGATCCCGCCGCCTGAACCGCGCCCATATCGTTGAATTAGTGCGCCAGTGCGCACAGCTGCACGCGATGGGCCACCGAATTGTGATAGTGACCTCCGGGGCGATCGCCGCCGGACGTGAGCACCTCGGCTACCCGGAACTGCCCGCGACCATCGCGTCCAAACAGCTGCTGGCGGCGGTTGGCCAGAGCCGTCTTATCCAGCTGTGGGAACAGCTGTTTTCTATTTATGGCATTCACGTCGGCCAGATGCTGCTGACCCGCGCCGATATGGAAGACCGCGAGCGTTTCCTTAACGCCCGCGATACCCTGCGCGCGCTGCTGGATAACAACATCGTGCCGGTGATTAATGAAAATGACGCCGTGGCGACTGCCGAGATTAAAGTCGGTGATAACGATAATCTTTCGGCGCTGGCGGCGATTCTCGCGGGCGCAGATAAACTGCTGCTGCTGACCGATCAGCAGGGCCTATTTACCGCCGACCCGCGCAACAACCCGCAGGCCGAGCTGATTAAAGACGTGTACGGTATCGATGACGCCCTGCGCGCGATCGCGGGCGACAGCGTATCGGGTTTAGGTACCGGCGGTATGGGTACCAAGCTGCAGGCCGCCGACGTCGCCTGCCGCGCGGGCATCGACACGATCATCGCCGCCGGTAGCCGTCCGGGCGTGATTGGCGACGTGATGGAAGGGGTTTCCGTTGGCACCCGCTTCCACGCCCAGGAGTCGCCGTTGGAAAACCGTAAGCGCTGGATTTTCGGCGCGCCGCCGGCGGGCGAAATTACCGTGGACGCCGGCGCGACCCAGGCGATTCTCGAACGCGGCAGCTCCCTGCTGCCGAAAGGGATTAAAACCATCACCGGCAACTTCTCGCGCGGCGAAGTGATCCGCATTCGCAGCCTTGAAGGCCGCGATATCGCCCACGGCGTCAGCCGCTATAACAGCGATGCGCTGCGCCGCATCGCCGGGCAGCACTCGCAGCAGATCGATGCCATTCTGGGCTATGAATACGGCCCGGTCGCCGTCCACCGTGACGACATGATTATCCGTTAAGGAGCTGAAAATGCTGGAACAAATGGGCATTGCTGCCAAAGCGGCCTCGTATAAACTCGCGCAGCTTTCCAGCCGCGAAAAGAACCAGGTGCTGGAAAAGATTGCCGACTATCTTGAAGCGCAGACCGACGCGATCCTGCGCGCGAACGCTGAAGATCTGGCGGAAGCGCGCGCCAACGGTTTAAGCGAGGCGCTGCTCGATCGCCTGGCGCTCAACCCGGCGCGCCTGAGCGGGATTGCTAACGATGTTCGTCAGGTCTGCAGCCTGGCTGACCCGGTCGGTCAGGTGATCGACGGCGGCCTGCTCGACAGCGGCCTGCGCATTGAGCGACGCCGCGTGCCGCTGGGCGTAGTGGGCGTGATTTACGAAGCCCGTCCGAACGTGACCGTCGACGTCGCCTCTTTGTGCCTGAAAACCGGCAACGCGGCGATTCTGCGCGGCGGCAAAGAGACCTGGCGCACCAACGCCGCCACGGTGAAAGTGATTCAGCAGGCGCTGCAGGAGTGCGGCTTACCGGCGGCCACCGTGCAGGCGATTGAGAGTCCGGATCGCGCGCTGGTCGGCGAGATGCTGAAGATGGATAAGTATATCGACATGCTGATCCCGCGCGGCGGCGCAGGTTTGCACAAGCTGTGCCGCGAGCAGTCGACGATCCCGGTGATCACCGGCGGTATCGGCGTTTGCCATATCTATATTGACCACTCCGCCGACGTTGCCGAAGCGCTGAAGGTTATCGTTAACGCCAAAGTGCAGCGCCCGAGCGCCTGTAACTCGGTCGAAACGCTGCTGGTGCATCAGGATATCGCCGAACGCTTCCTGCCCGCGCTGAGCAAGCAGATGGCGGAAAGCGGCGTCAGCCTGCACGCCGATGCGGCCTCCCTGCCCGCGCTGCAAAACGGCCCGGCCAGCGTAGAGCCGGTGAAAGCGGAGCAGTATGACAATGAGTATCTGTCGCTGGATCTGAACGTGAAGGTGGTGGCCGACCAGGATGAAGCGGTAGCGCATATTCGCGAGCACGGCACCCAGCATTCCGACGCCATCCTGACGCGCACCCTGGGCAACGCGAACCGCTTTATCAACGAGGTGGACTCCTCGGCGGTGTACGTCAACGCCTCTACCCGCTTTACCGACGGCGGCCAGTTCGGCCTCGGCGCGGAAGTGGCGGTCAGCACCCAGAAGCTGCACGCGCGCGGCCCGATGGGCCTGGAAGCCCTGGCGACCTATAAGTGGATTGGTTTCGGCGACGATACCATTCGTGCTTAATGCTAATTGGGTGATGCAAAAGTAGCCGTTTGATTCGCAAGGGCATTGACGCATCACTCACTTAGTTTTAACCTTCTATCCCGTGCTTACGCTCGTCAGCACGTCTTGCAGGGCCGATATAGCTCAGTTGGTAGAGCAGCGCATTCGTAATGCGAAGGTCGTAGGTTCGACTCCTATTATCGGCACCATCACGTAAAAATCCTTATAAATCAATAAGTTAGACTTAAAAATCTGTCTTTTATTCATCTATAAGAATCGGTAAATCATCCCTCATAACTGCCGTTATGGTTGATATGGCAATTGGGAATGTTAACTGTAACGGCCTGTAGTTGTACAGCTCGAACAGGTACAAGCTCAACTCGAAGCCTATGACGTTGCCAGCGTCTCTAATCAATCCCAACACTTTTAACCGTTCCACACTTAGCGCGGTGTCCCGTAACAGCCTGTCGTGATGACACGCCACGGATAAACGAGCAAATGATGGGAATCCTAACCAGTCCGGGAAAGGGGCTGGCTCTCTCGTGGTGTTCACCGTGCCATAAACGAACGGTACTCGATAAGAGAACGGTTAACTGAAAGATGCGCATAAGGCGCTTGTTATGGTGTCCCATCACGGCGCTAAATGGCTGCTATTGTCTTTAAATCACTCATGCCGATTCAATCAGGTGAGCCAATGCCAGCAATCTCACGCGCTGCTCTGATAATCCGCCCAATTTGTAATGTCCCGCAAGTTCATAACCTACTCTGTCCAGCTTCTGTAGCATTGGGACAGGAATATTCAGGGCGAGATTTTGAGTTAACGGAATTGCATCCCCTTGAGACTTCAGAGGATTACACGGATAAAGCGTCATTCAAGCCTCCTGAGCATCTCACCGATTGCCAGTGTTAAACGCTGGTCTTCTGATACCACACCTTGACCAATCTGTTCAGAAAGCTTTTCCAGCTTTGTGATAAGCGATGGATGCAGCGTCATCAGAAGATTACAACTTACTTTCTGACCATATTCATTGAAGAGTTGATTCATTTACAGCCCTCCATCGACTGAGCAACTTCAGCCGCTTCTGAGGCTGCTGTTATGGCTTTGTTTCGTTTTGTCTGTGCTTCGAGGATTCGTACAGTTGCATCACGCTGCAAGCGGGTGACCTTTGAAGAAGCCGCTTTCATAATCCCGTCACAGAACGCTTTATGCTGGTTACTCATAGCGCTGGTGGCCTTAACGTAATCAGCGGGATTGATACCTATAGCTTCACAGAAAGGCTGTACAGCGTCGATGGCAGTCACTGTATGACGTTGCATTAACTGAGCCTGTAAAGTGGCAATCTGAGCCTTGTAAGCGGCTTCAGTGACTTTGTTAGTCATTACCCACCTCATCGGCGACAATCACAGACAGATAGGATTCAAGCGATTTAATTCCCGATAACGCTTCTTCAGCCTGTTTCACCAATACGTTGTGAGCATGGATAGCCTTATTTACCTTATTCGCTTTCTCAGTGATTCCTGCATCAACAAATTTCTCAGCGGCTTTCTTACATGCCTTTTCAATCTCAGCAAGCGGGTTATGTTTTGGTGATTGCTGTAAGGGAACAAACTTGATAAATCCAGCGCCCATCTCATACACAACATAACCCTCATTCATCATGCTCTGAATAATAGTCTGTACCATCGCTGGGTGTGTAACCTGTCGGATTCGGAACCCGTAATCTTCGACTGGCTGAGACATTAGCTGCTTAGTCTTGACAGCAATAAGAGTATCTTTGTTCAGTCTGTCTGCGTTGTAAATATCCTTTGCATCTTCGATATTTTCCAGTGCAGCTTTAATTTTGGGGATGAAATGTGATTCGATTTCAATTCGTTTCTGTGTAGGACTATTCATTATTAACGCTCTCGTGAAATTCAGATACAAAAATACACCACACAGGCCGTCTTTTACGTAACCCGTGTAGTGTCATCTGGAATGTGTAAGGGGTTGGCTAACCTGTCCCCGAGGAAGGGATGCCACAGGAAAGCCATTAATTTGTTAGGAAATCAATCCAATACATAAATGTTAACATGTTGTTAAATTATGTCAAGGGGTTTCAGTTTTCTGACAAATAGCCTTAATGATTTCATACCGTCTGGTTTTAGTCATCATGCGAGGCGGGGTGTAATCGGTGGGGGATGTAATTCCTGTTAATTCGGAAAGACCCTTATATTGCATGTAGAACCGATGTGCCTTTTCAGCTACGACAGTAAAGTATTTCTTTCTTTTTTTCATTCATATTAATACCCCTAAAACAGGAAAGGCCACCCCCAGGATAAAACCTGAGAAAGTGACCGTCCAGCTATTCTCATCTATCTAAGACCCTGTTGACCGATTTTGATAAATGAGCATTACTGTATTATTATCATACGAAACTGTGTTTTTGTCCAGTGGTATTTCGTTATTGCAGTAATTGATGAATGGTTATTATTGGCGGGAGGGATGGGATTGCAGAAATACATATTTAGCACTTTTTGCTATTGACGGATTTTTTACGATTGATATAATGCATTAAGACCTTTACAGATTGCCTTTAAAGTTTTCTGATTATCACTAATTGAATACTACAATAAGAAAATGGCTTACGCCAAAAGCCATTAAAATCTTATTATCTCTTCAAAGATACTTAATCAATACCTTTAAAGATTACTGTTAAGATGTGGAATCACCAATCAAGGAAATTATCCTTTCAACTTTCGCATGGCTTCGCGTTGTCATGCTTCTTGCTTTCGCCTTGTAATCTATTCAGATAGCCTATCAGAATCCCTCAGCGAGTGCTAAACCAGCTCAGATTGCAATTGCATCAAACCATCATCTTTGATAGAATAATCAGTCTATTAGGAGATGAATGTGAAACATCGGAAACGATGTGGTAATTCTGCTGTAACGGCTCATTTAGTTGAGTTTGTAACAGATTCCAGTAAGCCCACCCGATTAGCAAATCATCAAATAACAGACCGATGAACGGTGAAGGATTCACACCCCAAATGTGACCAACCTACAGCTATCACTTATTATCGGTTCCAATCGCTGCCTACACCCTGAAACAGCAGCACATAACGCTTACACAGCAAGGGTTTTTCTTTCACTGGTGATTTCTGCTAGTGGAGTTGATTAACTTTTGAACATGGACAAACAGTGTTATGAGCGTTCTACCTTTCGATTTACCTGATAAGGCTATTCAGCCAACTAATCAATTCATCTTTCTGACTGGTACAGAAGACTTCACCACCCGTAAAACTGCTGCTGCAAAGATTGCCAGAGCACGCGGTCAGCGTTTCTTTGTTCACATGTGCAAGAGACATGGTGCCAGTGAACATTATTCAAGCTGCATGGCTTGTGTTGAATGCCAGAAACAATGGTACAGGGATAACGGTAAGCATAAGCCGGATCCAGACATCAAACCTTTTAGCTCTGCCTATACAATTGCAGCGGTATTTTTCAAAGGTATTAGGCTGTGAGTAGATGAAACATCCCTCCCTGCGAAAACAAAGAGGGAGGGCAAGACTACTTAATCACAACTTTAACTTCTTTTTCCTGCCAGCTTGATTTGTTAAATGACTGACCGTAAATGAGTTTTAGTGTGCTTTCCCCTTTCTTTTCACCAATGAAGTGAAGCACTTCTTCACCACCGCACCCTACGGCACCTTTCGGACAGTCTTTTGACTGCTCATATCCTCCAGAAACGAAAATCAATCCGTCAGGAAGGTCTTTAATCATCCAGCCGTAACCCGTAGTCGGATTGGACTCAAGGGATAGTTTGACATCTTTACCGACTTCACCTGTTACAGTAGTGGTTTCATTTGCAGCATTGGCTGTTATAGCAGCAGACATCATAACTCCGAAAACAACAGCTTTAACTTTGTTCATGTTACTCTTCCTTTTCACATATAAATCGACCAAAAAACCAGTGATACAACAATATCTGTTTTTCCATCTGCATGAATGAATCATGGCAGACTATGAATCCATCTCGAATGGCATTAATCTTATTTTTCCCCAAATTGGGTAAGGTCGTTTGATAGTCCAATATTCATACATGATGGAACATATCTGTGAAGGTCTGGGAAGAAACGATGAGTAGATGAATACCTGCTTAGAAGGCGAACCTGAGAAAGTAGCGGTTAACAAGCAATTTCTCAACATATCTACAATGAAATCAACAAGAAATCCCCGCTAAGATGCAGGGCGCGACTCCAAATTAAGCTAATTCTTTGAGACTCTTACTCACCTTTGCAACAGTCGCACGTGAACAGTTCACCGTGTCCATGATGTCACTGTACGACATACCAGCCTGCAACAGCTTGGCTATCTTCTCATTCCGCTGAGTGTCTTCTGGACGCCCCTTGAACTTGCCTTCAGCTTTGGCTTTAACAATCCCCTGAGCTTGTCTTCTCTTACGGTCGGTGTAATCCTTACGTGCAATAGCTGCCAGCATGTCAAGCATCATACCATTCAAAGCCTCCAGCATACGGTTAGTGAACTCATCACCCGATTGAATCAACTGGTGGCTGGTGGGCAAGTCCAGCGCTACAACCTTCACACCTTTCTCGTTGATGAGTGAACGCAACTTGTTCCAATCTTCACCACTAAGGCGAGACAGACGGTCTACTTGTTCCACAAGCATCACATCGCCTTTCTGTGCAATCTCAAGCAGTCTGAACAGTTCAGGACGTTGAAGAGATGCACCTGATTCATTCTCGGTGAAGTACGTGGCAATTGTCATACCGTTGGATTGAGCGAATTCATCAAGCTGCTGTTTAGCTCGTGAGGCGTCTTGCTCTTTCGTCGAAGCTCTGAGGTAAGCATAAACACGTGTAGTCATAATAGTGAACCCTTGGGAGTCTGTTTAAAGTGGTTCAATTATAACAGTCTGGTTTGAGTGGTTCAATAAATAATTTTTGGGGTGAGCTGGTTCAGTAAATCGGTGCCTCTTGAGGTATACCTAAACCAGACTGGAAACAGTGTGTAAATTACCAGTAAGTTCACTGTAATCATCAAAGAACAGAAAAATGGCTTGAGGTCAGGGCTGGCAAGCCATCGAAGAAGAAAACATGGGGTGTGAGAAAACTGTTAATCACTGTTAAGTAAATGAATAATCACTCAAATTGGTCAGTAATTTCGGGCTTTTAATGCATAACTATGCAATAGTTGGAAATGAAAAAGAAAGGCCGTCTAGTCTGACGGCAACCTTAATCATCCGGCTGTTGTCCCTGAAATTACAGCCCTGTTTTTGATATTGTTAATTATATTCTTGTTTTTCTTTGAGTTATTCATATAAACATTTTTGTTGATAATTTTCAGTGTCGATGAAAGCTCATTGATAAGCAAATCCATTTCTTTGTGTCTGCTGATATTCGTGGTAACGCCATAATCAAGTTCTTGGTTGTACGACTGACGGATGTCCTTAATAAGGGATAAGGCATTTGATATGGTTTCCATGAGGATTTTATTTCGCTCTTCCTGATACTCTACGACATAGCCAGCAATCTCTAACTCTTCATCACTGAATAGGCTGGAAAGCTCGTCTTTGATACTGTTCAGTGAGCGGCTGTCTGAAACATTATTGAAGCCATTAACTAATTTTATGACCTCAAATACTCTATTCCTCCAGAAGTCAGTCTCTTTCTGTACACTCTCTCGCTGCTCTTCTAGATTTTTTATCGAGGATTCAATCTCATGCCTTCTATTTTCCCCCTGCTCTTCTAGTTTTTTTATTGCGGATTCAATTTCGTATTTTCTCTTTTCCAATTGTTTGAGATTTTCTTCAATTGTTTTGGTGTCGAGAACTTCTCTTTTCTGTTTTTCTTGCTCCTGAATGACCTTTGTATGCTCCTTTTCCTCAGCAAGCTCTTGGGCTTTATTTGCCTCAACTTTCTTTTCGGCTATAGCAATATCATCATCATATTTATCTATAATTTTTTGTTTCAGGTCTTCTCGTTGTTTTTTATCTGCGCGTTTATGGGCTGCGGAAAGCCATTGTTTCAAATAGGGTGATATAATAGCTAGAAAAACGCCCAGTATTAAAGGTGCAACAAGAAAATGAACATAAAACCAATCCTGAGATATAATGTCGGTTATTCGCTCTTCTACTGTTTTCTTGCTCATAAACAACTTTGCGATGTTCTGCCAGTTGAACCCTATCCATGATAGTAATATATAACCCCATAACGGGTTGGATAGCCTCTCTTTGAGAGCCAGAGTTACCGACTCCTTCAAACCATCATCCATTGTTCAGTCTCCATATATGATTATATGTTTGGTAAATGATATTCCACTGCAAAAGCAACGTAAAATTCTTTCGTCAAATTGACTGTGAACGTTTGAGGCTGGGACATCAAGCCGCCAATACAAGGATAGACGGCTGAAGGTCAAGTTACAGGTCAAAATTGACCTTTTCCACGTACTGAGCAAGCTCTTTAAGTGAAGCCCCTTGACTGTAAGTCTTGAAAGACTCTGTGCTCCCCCTCTCGTGACCTACAAGAAGCGCTATCCGGTCTTCAGGCACTTTGAGACGGTCAAGTTCAGTGATGAACATACCACGCAATGAGTGAAAGACCCTCCTCTCTGTTTCCTTCTCGCCTAAAGCCTTTCTCTTTGCTCTGGTGAATTGCTGTGTATGCCATGTAGAGCGCTTACCATCAGCCCTGTCTGTTAACGCTGCATGTCTGAAAAGAAACTTATCCGTATGGTTTTGAATCAGCGTGTCAATAAGTCCGTTAATTGAAGGATGAATGGGAACCAATCGGGCAGCATTCTTTGTTTTGCCTTTTGAGATGCGTAAACACCTTACGTTTTCCTCTGTCACAATATCATCAGTGGTGAGGCTACAAATTTCATTCAATCTCATCCCTGAATAAAGGCCGATTAAGGTTACCTGTTTCATCTCATCATTGAGTAACTCAAAGACCTTGCTTAACTCAGAAATAAGGAAAGGCTCATAGCTATCATGTGAACTTTTGGCCTCTAACCTATGCCCTCTGAAAGGATTATCTTTAGGCGCATCGTGGTAGCGATTCTTTGCAAAATCGAATAGTTGAGCCAGTGCGCTTATATAGTTTTGTAGCGTTTGAGTAGCTTTCTCTTTTTTCAGTTGGTCAAGCCATCCGGTTACTACCGTTCGGTTAATATCCTGAAGCTGTGAATCACGTTGCTTAATGTGAGAAAGAATTAACTCAACGGCTTTAGTTATCTTTGAAAGCGTTGTTAGTTTGCGTTTATCGCTATATTGCAGCAAATAAAGGTCACGTATTTGTATCAGTGTAGGACAGCGCTCGATATAAGCCCCGTAATTCACTGGTGATTCCTTTGCAAAGTTGCTGATACCACGTAGTTCATTGATTATCTGCTCAACCTTTGAGCCGTTTTGTTTTGGCTTGAGCTGTTCCCTTAGCTTGATGAACTCTACCGCTACAGCATCCCTGAAAAGCCTTGCTTGCCTGATATCTTTGGTGGCTGTGGATTTCATGTAGTAGCGCTTACCGTTGAAGTAAGGCTTCATGTAGGACGGTATAACGATTCGCACCATGTAAACCCCGCAATGGTCGAGAATCAGATATCTGTCACGCTTGTAAGTCATGTAAACCCCTGATATTTTGTCGGGGCAGTTTCAGGGTTGATATATACCTTTTGTTGCTGGTGAAAAGTCTAATTAACTAAGTTTAATCAATCAGTTAGCTAGGCTTTGTAGATGATTCATTAGAGTCTGCGAAGGTCGTAGGTTCGACTCCTATTATCGGCACTCACACAACAAAATCCATTAAAAACAATAACTTAAAGAGTATTTCTCTCTCAAGTTACGATCTTCTTTTAAGGGATTCTATGACCAACAGTTGCCGCTATGGTTAACAGTGGCTACTCAGGGATGTTAGCACGTAGCGGCCTGTAGCTGTAAAGCTCGAACAGGCACAAAGCGTGAACAGTCCACACGAACCGCTATCAACTCGAAGCTGATGACGCTGCCAACGTCTTTAAACCATCCCAAAACAGATTGATCGCACGCATTTAAGCCCGATGTGCGGCCTTGTGCCGCCTAAACAGGTGAATAGTGGTAAATGCCCCGGTAGCTACAGATCCGGCTCTGCCAGCGCTTCGCTCACGCTCCGAAAGGTACACCAGTACCCTGATAAGGTGTGATCCTTCTGACGACCTATAGTGGAACAAGCTGGCGAGTTAAGAAGAGAAAATGTAAAAATAACTTTGGAAGACTTTTTCAATACATTCAAGCGCTTTTCAATCAAACTCTCTCGTAATGGAGAATTTGATGATCAAGAAACTGAGTTCAAAGAGTAAGGAATCATCATGAGCATTTACTTTAATGAGCACGGTAGCGCTATTGGATACCACGTAGAAGGACGTTAGACAATCAAAGGAGATTATTTGCAAGTCGAACAGGGCACGAACATTCCGGGCGGCTTGTACAAAATTAACGATAATAAAGTGAAATACCCATTCGACTACAAAGAGGTTGAGGGAGTAATCGATACTGAGAAACTCACCTTCACCGTGAATGGTCAAGCGTATGCAATGAAGAAAATGAAAACAAATCCGTGGGATGTATAGCTTTAAGGGGGCAGGCCAAACCGCTGGCTCATATGAGTTGATAAGCAAAATTAATTTCGTCAGGAATGTGTTGGGAAGACTTACAATTCAAAGAGATGAGTAATCTTAAAAGCCCTGACCATTGCAGCCAGGGCTTTTAAGGTACTACAGACTTCAGATTTAACATTAATGGACTTAATAAAATGATACAGCTATTTATACTGCTTTCAAATGTACCCGTTCACTACAGATAATATTGGGCATTAATACTAAAAAACCTCCCTCTATATATCTCGTTATACACTGCCTGCGCTTTCAAGAGCTAAGCGTGGCTACTTAAACAAGCACATCACCCATCGCGACATATACTCTTTGATGCGTTGCCCTTTACTGATACGGTTGCCATCAAAAAACGAAACCGCCAGCATAAACTAAAAAAACAAGGCCTTACATCGTCGCGCTAACACTACCATTTTGCGAATCAGCACAATCACTACGAGGCCTGAAAGCGAACTACATCCCAAACTACAAACTTCGTGGCCTGTAAAGCAAAATGGCTTAACCCAGAACTTCTTTTCATTTAGCAACTTACTAACCACTTTCATTGTGCTGCTGAGTACTAATTTACTTATTTGAGATTTGCGGTCAATACTGTTTTTTAAAACATGTTTTTATTAACAGCGATAGTGACTGTGCTGCATCCCGCTATTCATTGTATCGATGCTCCTGGCACAGGGCTGCCGTTTCAGCCCTCACCACCGGTTTACTCAGGCTTGCACCTATCTGCCGCGATGCAGCATTTGTATATGGAATGCAGTAACTCGACTTAATCAATATTCATCCGGTACTTTTCAATGCACTTGCCCGGTACACCGCCGCTTTCCGCTAAGCCGTATCGCCACCCTGTATTGGTATATCGCGGTCTACCTTAACTACTGCGCCATGAACCTGCTAAGAGAACATTTTTAAGTGACTTGCATTTTGATAGTTACTATGTCAATTTGCTTCTGAAAGCCACCAATTCATTCAGGTCTGTCCATGAAAAATGAACCGCTTTTTCACGCTCCCTGCCCCATCGCCCGTAGTCTTGGCCGCATCGGTGACAGTTGGAGCATAATGATCCTGCGCGACGCCTTTGCGGGCTTTACCCGCTTTGACGAGTTCCAGAAAAGCAGTAACGTCGCGCCCAATATTCTTTCGCGCCGCCTGAAGTCACTGGTAGACGATGGACTACTGGAGAAGATTTGCTACAGCAGCACACCGCCTCGTTACGAATACCACCTCACGCAAAGCGGTCGCGATTTTCGCATGGTGCTGCTGGCGTTGGCGGAATGGGGTAACCGCAACTTCGCACCCGAAGGCCGTCAGATGCAATTGGTGGAAAGTGAAACCCTGCGGCACGTTGAGCCGATCCTGGTCGATAAAGCGACCGGTGAAGAGATTATCCCGGATAAATACACCATGGTGCCGGGACCCGCAGCCTCGCCGATGATGAAATACCGTCACGAATATTTGCAGCGCAAACGCGAAGGTTATAGTGGGCAAAAATTCCAACCCGAGTCTTATAGAGATGCCAGCGACGAATCCGGCCAGTAAAAAAAGAGCCTTCATCATGATCGTTTTTTGATGGCCGTGCTGCTGGTTCTATTGATGGAAATACCGCCGGAACACTAATATTACAGGAGAGTTGATTATGGGCGTTTCAGTTAAACGCATTGTCATAACCGGGATGGGGATTGTCAGCCCTCTGGGGTGCGGCGTACAGCATGTCTGGCAATCTCTGCTGGCAGGGAAGTCAGGTATTACAAAGCTTAGCGAGCAGTTGGTCGCGGATATTCCCTGCAAAGTGGCTGGACTGGTTCCGTCCATCGAACACGATGCGTTGCACGGCTTCGATCCACTAGCGATCATCCCGGCCAAAGAGCGCAAAAAAATGGATCGCTTTATCGAGTTTGCGCTGGTTGCCGCGCATGAGGCGCTAACGCAGGCCAGGTGGTCGCCTGAATCAGCGACAGAACAAGAACGCACCGCAACGGTCATTGCCACCGGGATCGGCGGGTTCGGCGAGATCGCCAATGCGGTACATACGACGGATGAGCGCGGGCCGCGTCGCCTGTCTCCGTTCACCATCCCCTCTTTTCTTGCCAACCTGGCCGCCGGGCATGTGTCTATCGCCCACGGTTTCCGTGGCCCCATAGGCGCGCCGGTAACCGCCTGCGCGGCAGGCGCGCAGGCCATTGGCGATGCTGCACGGATGATCCACAGCGGCGAGGCAGATATCGCCCTCTGCGGTGGTGCAGAAGCGGCAATTCATCGTGTTAGTCTTGCCGGGTTTGCTGCAGCAAAGGCGCTTTCCAGCTCCTCCAACGACCATCCGGAAGCCGCTTCCCGCCCCTTTGACCGCGACCGCGATGGTTTTGTAATGGGAGAAGGTGCCGGGCTTATCGTGATTGAGTCGCTGGAGCACGCGCTAGCGCGAGGCGCCACGCCGCTGGCCGAGCTTGTCGGCTACGGCACCAGCGCTGATGCTTATCACTTGACCGCTGGCCCGGAAGATGGTGATGGCGCACGCCGGGCCATGGAAATGGCCATTCGTCAGGCGGGGATCTCAGCAGAAGAGATTGACCATATCAACGCTCACGCCACTTCGACTCAGGTTGGAGACAAAGGTGAACTTGCGGCGATTAAAAAACTGTTTGGCGCACATCCCGTCGCCATTACCTCGACGAAATCAGCAACCGGCCATCTATTAGGCGCAGCTGGCGGGATTGAGGCTATTTTCACCATTCAGGCGTTGCGCGACCAGATGGTGCCGCCGACGCTGAACCTGCATCACCCCGATGAAAACGCGGAAGGTCTGAACCTGGTGGCGCTGGTGGCCCGCCCACAGAAGATGCGTTATGCGCTTTCGAACGGTTTTGGTTTTGGCGGTGTCAACGCCAGCCTGCTGCTGAAACGCTGGTAATAATAGTTCAGCTCCCCCTCTGGAAAGGTCGGTGGGGGACTTCCACCAGAGCAAAATATTCAGTCACTGATTTCCAACTAATACTCAGAAATGTATCCTTGAGAAAACATAAAGAAGTTCGCCTGACCAACTGGCGACAGGTAGCTAAGATCATTTGATGAGTTACACTACGATCCCCTCGTCAAAACAGACAGGCATTCGTCCTGTCGAGACATGCTTCAGTGCATTGACAAACCTATTGAAACAATCATTTTTAGAGAAAGGACTTTTATGAGTCATTCCACAGATATATCAATCGGTCTGCTCCTGTTCCCTGCTCTTACTCAGCTTGATTTGACTGGTCCATATGAAGTCTTTACACGGGCTCCAGATACAAAGGTTCATCTCATCTGGAAAAACCTGGACCTTGTGGTTTCAGATCGCGGTATGGCGATTCAACCAACCACCACATTCAATGCGTGTCCCGCACTGGATGTAATTTGTGTCCCCGGAGGGCCTGGCCAGATAAACCTGATGGAGGATGAAGAAGTCCTTTCGTTTATCCGGGCTCAAAGTAAACAAGCAAAGCTGATAACCTCTGTTTGCACCGGAGCGCTTGTGCTGGGCGCCGCAGGGCTTCTGGATGGATATAAAGCGACGACGCACTGGGCTTCACTGGGGCAGTTGGAGTTGTTGGGCGCAGAGCCGGTAAATGAGCGCGTAGTACGTGACCGCAACCGTATCACGGGCGCAGGAGTGACTTCAGGTATCGATTTTGCCCTCAATGTCGTATCAGAAATATTCGGATCTGATATTGCACAAAATATTCAGTTGCATATGGAATATGACCCAGCCCCTCCCTTTAACTGTGGCTCGCCCCGCTCCGCATCTGAAGAACAACTAAAAAAAGCCCAGCAACAAGTTGCGCCATTTATTGAAAAGAGACTGCAAGCTACGTTGAAAGCAGCAGCCAAACTTCATAAATAAGGGAGTAGCGAAAGGCGTTTCCCTTTTCATTTTCAACGTCTGCTTCTGGCACTAAGCTGACCATCTGACCGAGCTTGAGGTCCGCTAAGAGCAGACAGCGAACGTCGGTTATGACGAAACAAGTCTCGAAGATCATTTCGGAAAATATAAACAATTCGGGATATACCGGCCTGATTATCTCAACCAGGCTCAAGGCCAAGCGTTTCCCGACGCAGCAGGGCCCATTCAATCAATGCCGCCATAGATGGGCCCAGTGCTGTTCCCAATTCCGTGAGGGAGTATTCAACACGAGGCGGAACTTCAGGATAAAGCGTCCGCAATATAATCCCATCTTTTTCCAGCTGCTTAAGCTGCTGTATAAGCATCTTTTGATTTACCCCCTCGATCCTACGTTCAAGCTCAGAAAAGCGCAGTGGAACTTTAGCGGCGAAAAGCTGGCATAAAATGATTGTTTTCCATTTACCTTCAATAATCTTCAGGGCTTCGCTGGTAACCTGCGCCCATACGAGCCGTTGTTCAGGTATATCACAACGCCAGTCTCTTTCCATACTTACCTCCAGTAAGCTACCCACTATTTTGTGTGTTCTTGTCGTTACCACAGTAAGGGATTAGTGTACCCCCTATTGCAAACGACTTCAGGAGTGAAGATGAGAATCGGCGTAATTGGTACAGGCAATATTGGCGGTACGCTTGCACGTAAGTTAAGCGAAGCTGGGCATGAGGTAAAAGTGGCAAATTCACGCGGTTTAGACGCGGTAAGGGAATTTGCCAGTGAAATTAACGCAGTGCCGGCGGACATATATGGTGCAGTGACTGACGTAGATGCCGTTATTCTGTCCATTCCATTCCCGGCGGTGAGTAGCCTGCCTGATGGGTTTTTCTCGGGTTTACCTCCACATGTCCCTGTCATTGATACGAGCAACTATTATCCAGGTCTGCGCGATCCGCAGATTGCTGCGCTGGATGAAGATCGGACGGAAAGCGAATGGGTTCAGGAGCAGATTGGGCATCCCGTTATCAAAGCCTTCAACAATATACTCGCCGACTCTCTGGCAGAACTGGGGCTGCCTGAGGGGAGCCGCGGTCGCCTGGCGGTCGCAGTAGCAGGAGATCATCCAGCCGCAGTACAGATCACGATGTCCCTGGTTAACGATACCGGCTTTGACCCCGTATTTTCCGGGTCTATCGCTGAATCATGGCGTCAGCAGCCGTGCACGCCATCCTATTGTTGTGACTGGGAGGCTGCCACCATGCTTCGCGCTTTCCCCCTGGCGAAAAAGGGAGAAGGACGGGCCCGTCTGCCTTTACTTTATGCCAGCTTCGGTAAGCTGGGTGAGGCGCCAACACATGAAGATATCATAGATAATAATCGAGCCATCAACTGGCCTGTATAACGTGGCTGCCGATGATAACGAAAGCAGTGCCTGCCTGAGCGGCGGCAAAATGCACATTCTTTAGAAGAATCGATGGTCAGAAGCTGGCTTAGCAATCCATTGCAAATCATTGTTGAAAAAGGTGAACCACGCTTTAAGATCGCCACTCGCCCTAAGAATGCCTGTTATACAGCAAATAAGACATTATTTGACTTTAGGGTTAACCGATATTTTTCCATAAAAAAAACCACTGCCAGTGGCGACAGTGGTTAATAGTACAGCTTTTATTATATTATGCAGAAATTAGCGTTGGGCACTGAGGCCAATATCTTTATTCAGGCGTTGATCTGTAGACGATACGGACAACAAAAAAATAAAGCTGAATTATGATGATAAGAACCAAATGGCCAAAATAAAAACGACTCCCCCGGGCTCTTATCAATAAACGCTTCATGATTAAGTCGTGGCACGCCATCACGTCGTTTCCCAGCGACGAAACAGAAGACTCGCATTGACGCCACCGAAACCAAAACCGTTCGATAATGCATAAGTTATAGCAGCAGGACGGGCCTTTAACGCGACAAGATCCAGGCCCTGCCCCGCCTCATCCGGATGATGCAGATTCAACGTCGGCGGTATAACCTGATCGCGTAAGGCAAGCACGGTAAATATGGCCTCAACACCCCCTGCGGCCCCCAGCAGATGGCCGGTGGCAGACTTTGTCGAACTAATAGCGACACCCAATCCCCCACCGAACACAGACCTGATGGCCGCCAGCTCGCCCTTGTCTCCAATCTGCGTAGAGGTGGCATGGGCGTTGATGTGCTGGATCTCATCGGCCTTCACCTCCGCCTGAGCCAAAGCCAGTTCAATTGCCCGACGTGCGCCGCTACCGTCTTCCGGCCCGGCGGTAAGATGCCATGCATCGGCGCTGGTGCCATATCCCACCAGTTCAGCCAGAGGGGTCGCGCCGCGCGCAAGCGCGTGCTCAAGAGATTCAATCACTAATAACCCGGCACCTTCCGCCATAACAAACCCGTCCCGATCGCGATCGAAGGGTCTTGACGCTTCAGCCGGGTTTTCCGAAAACCCGGTGGAGAGCGCACGCGCCGCGGCAAAGCACCCCAGGGTAACGCGATCGATTGCGGCCTCCGTCCCCCCACAAATAGCGATATCAGCTTCGCCGCCTCTGATAAGCCTGGCCGCATCGCCAATCGCCTGCACGCCAGCCGCACATGCTGTGATCGGCGCGCCAAGCGGCCCCCTGAAACCATGTCGGATCGAGATATGGCCTGCAGCCATATTGGCGAGAAAAGAGGGCGCAGTGAACGGCGATAGTCGCCGTGGGCCGCGCGTATCGGTAGTCCTTACCGCATCAGCAATCGCGCCAAACCCTCCCACACCGGATGCGATAATGGTTGCTGTGCGTTGCTGCGAGTCATCATCCACCGGGCGCCAGCCTGCCTGCGTCAGCGCTTCCTCGGCCGCCATGAGCGCAAACTCAATGAAACGGTCCATTTTCTTTCGCTCTTTTGTCGGTATAAACCGCTCCGGGTCATAGCCGGCTTCAGGATCTTCGACAACAGAAGGTACCAGGCCTGCGACAGCGACACCGGTTCCGTCACTGACGTCTGGCGAAAGACGCCTTATCCCCGATTGGCCCTTAAGAAGCCTGCGCCAGGCTATCTCTGTATCGCATCCCAGAGGGCCGATCATGCCGCATCCGGTTACGACTATTCGCTTTCGCCTTTCGAGAGCCATCGTTAAATCCTCATCATTCGGGTCGATATTTTCAGGGCCGCCGGAACGTCGTCTGGCGACCCTTTCTTTAGTGCATCACGGTCAAACTGCAGCCTGCGGTTCCGCAGGTTTCTGCGTATCAGGACGTATTTTGAACCAGATGGCATACATGGCGGGCAGGAACACCAGCGTGATAATGGTGCCGCCAAACGTCCCGCCAATCAGCGTGTAGGCCAGCGTCCCCCAGAACACCGAGTGCGTCAGCGGGATAAACGCCAGTATGGCCGCCATCGCCGTCAGCAATACTGGTCTAGCCCGCTGCACCGTTGCCTCCACCACCGCATGGAAGGGTGCCAGCCCCTCCTGCTCGTTGTGATGGATCTGGCCTATCAGGATCAGGGTGTTGCGCATCAGAATGCCGGACAGCGCAATCAGCCCGACGAGGGTATTGATGCCAAAAGGCTGGTTGAAGAGCAGCAGCGTTGGCACCACCCCAATCAGCCCCAGCGGCGCGGTGAGGAAGACCATCACCATCGCCGCCATCGACCGCACCTGCAGGATGATAATTAACAGCGTCATGGCAATCATGATAGGGAACAGCGGCACCATCGCTTTGGTGGCTTTCCCGGACTCTTCGATCGAACCCGCCTGATCGATGCGGTATCCGTCCGGCAGCGTATCGATGACCGGCTGCAGCGCCTTCGTGATGGCGGTAGAAACATCCGGCGGCTGCAGATTTTCGGCTATATCACCCCTGACAGTTATGGTCGGAATACGATCGCGACGGCGCATAACCGGCTCTTCCATTTGCACCTCAACCTCGCCAATCTGAGACAGCGGAATGCGCTGCCCGGCAGCCCCCACCAGGGTAAAGCCGGCAATTTTTGCCGGGTCAAGCCGGATATCCCCCGCCGCGCGTCCCATGACCTGTACCGAACGGATATCTTCCCGTACCGAGGTGATCGGAATCCCTGAAAGCAGGAACTGAAGCTGCTGCGCGGCCGCATTCGAGGTCAGCCCCACCGCCTGCAGGCGATCCTGATTGAGCGTGAAGTGCAGCGCCGGTACTCGCGGCCCCCAGTCGGTGTTGACGGTTCTCATCATTGGACTGGCCTGCATCACTTTTTCGACCTTATCTGCGATTTCGCGCAGCGTGGTAGGGTCAGGCCCCATGACGCGATAAGCCACCGGATAGGGTGAATAGGGTCCAAACACCAGCTGGGTCACGCGCACGCGCGCCTCGGGCGTCAGTCCACCGGCCACCGCTTCACGCAGTCTGAACTTAAGCGCCTCGCGGGCTTCCGGGTTGTCCGTCAGCACGACTATTTTCGCAAATGACGGGTCAGGCAGCTCGGGGGCCATGGCCAGAAAGAAACGCGGCGCCCCCTGCCCGATGTAGGAGGTGACGATTTTTGCCTCTTTCTGCTTTCTCAGCCAGGCTTCGATTTTCGCCGCGGTGGCATTGGTCTGCTCGATAGCGGTGCCGTAGGGCATCTGCACTTCAACCAGCACCTCAGGACGGTCGGAGGTGGGGAAAAATTGTTTTTTCACCAGCCCCATGCCGAGTATCGCGACCGTAAAGACGGCAATCACGGTACCCGCTACGATCCACTTGCGCGCGATAACCCAGGCCAGCAACCGGCGAAAACGGTTGTAATGACGGGTGTTGTAAATCGCTGCGTGTCCCCCCTCTACCTTTTTGATATCGGGCAGCATCTTCACGCCCAGATAAGGCGTAAACACCACCGCGACAATCCAGGAGGCAATAAGGGCGATACCGACGATCCAGAACATGTTGCTGGTATATTCGCCGGCGGTGGACTGGGCAAAACCGTTAGGCATGAAACCAACGGCGGTGACCAGCGTACCGGCGAGCATCGGGGCGGCGGTGTGGCTCCAGGCATAGGCGGAGGCTTTGATGCGGTCGTAGCCCTCTTCCATTTTCACCACCATCATTTCGATGGCGATGATGGCATCATCGACCAGCAGCCCGAGCGCCAGGATCAGCGAGCCCAGGGTGATACGGTCAAAGTTTTTACCGGAAGCTTCCATCACCACGAAGACAATCGCCAGCGTTAACGGTACGGCAGCGGCGACCACTACGCCCACGCGCCACCCCATGCTGACGAAACAGACCACCATCACCACCAGCAGCGCGACAAAGAACTTGATCATAAACTCGTCAACGGCGGAGCTGATGTTGACCGACTGGTCGGTGACCTTGGTCAGGGTCATGCCGAGCGGCATACCCGCATTAATTTTGGCCGTTTCCGCATCCAGCGCCTTACCCAGATCCAGCCCGTTCCAGCCGTCCCGCATCACGATGCCCAGCAGCAGCGCCGTTTCCCCCTGGTTGCGGATCTGGAAGGTTGCCGGATCTTCGTAGCCCCGCTCAACGGTCGCCACGTCCGATAGCTGCAGGGTCCGGCCCTGGACAACAATGGGGGTTTCGCGGATTTTCTCCAGTTTGTCAAAAGCGCCATCCAGGCGAATAAAGACCTGCGGTCCTTTAGTGTCAATCGATCCAGCGGGCGTCAGGACGTTCTGGCTGTTAAGGGCGGAGAAAATATCCTGAGGGGAAACGCCCAGCGTGGCCAGCCGGTCATGCGAGAACGAAACAAAGATGCGTTCGGCCTGTTCGCCGATAATATTGACCTTCTTCACCCCCGGCACGTGCAGAAGACGCTGACGCAGCGATTCCGCATCGCGAACCAGCAGCCGCTGTGGCTCTCCTTTCGCCTTCAGCGCAAAGAGCGCGAAGGTGACGTCGGAAAATTCGTCATTGAACATCGGTCCGATAACGCCTGCCGGCAGGTTTTTGGCCTCATCGCCGAGCTTCTTGCGCGCCTGATAGAACTCTTCCTGCACCTGTGAAGGCGGCGTGCTGTCCTGCAGTGACAGCATGGTATAAGCCAGACCGGGTCGGGTGTAGGTTTCACTACGGTCATACCACTTGAGCTCCTGCATCCGCTTTTCAAGCGGTTCAGCAACCTGATCCTGCATCTCCTGCGCGGTAGCGCCCGGCCAGGCAGAAATAATCGTCATCTGCTTGACGGTAAACGGCGGGTCTTCCGCGCGTCCCAGTTCGAAAAACGACAGAACCCCGGCCACGGTAATCAGGATAATGAGGAACAGCGTGATGGAACGCTCGCGAACGGCCAGCGCTGAAAGATTGAATTTGCCGTCGCTCATGGCCGACTCCCGGCGACGCTGGCATCGTTCTGTACAGCCATGCGTACGGCCTCACCGTCATGCAGCAGATGCGCCCCGAGCGCGACCACCTTCTCGCCAGGCTGGAGATTACCGGATACCTGCGCCGCATCATCACTCAATCCCAGCACCTGAACGGACCGCCACGACACTTTGGCTGGCTGACCTGAAATCTGCCAGACGCCCGGCCCTTTGCCCGGATCGTAGAGGGAGGCTAATGGCACCTGCATCACCTGGTTCGGTAATTTACCGTCTGCAATGTGCAGCGTCACGGTGGATCCCAGCGGCGCATTCGCCAGCGCCCCTTCAAGCACATATCTCGCCTCGAAGGTGCGGGTGACCGGATCGGCCGCATCGGAAAGGAGACGCAGTTTCGCCGGGACCGTCTGTTTACCGGTGCCGTACAACATGGCCTCGGCCTCGCTTGCGGGAGCCGGACGTAACGTTTCGGGTAACTGCACGCTGGCCTCACGCTGGCCCGCTCTGGCCAGACGAACCACCGGCTGACCGGCGCTAACCACCTGACCGGGTTCAGCCAGAGTCTCCATAACCACGCCGTCGGCGTCGGCCAGCAGCACCGTGTAGCCCGTGGCGTTTTGCGCCACATTCGCCTGGGCCTGAGCCGCATTGAGTTCAGCTTTGGCCGTATCGGCGGCCGCCTTAATCTGGTCGTAGGCCGATGCCGACACCGCCCCTGCCGCGACCAGACCGCGGTAACGCGCCTCATCCGCCGCAGCTTGTTTTGCGCGGGCCCGTGCGGCCGCGACAGCCTGTTGCTGAGCCTGCGCCTGCAGGCCGAGGTCCACGGGATCCAGACGCATCAACGGCTGGCCGCGCTTGACGTTCTGACCGGTATCGACCAGACGTTCAAGAATTTTGCCCTGCACTCTGAAACCGAGATCGCTTTGAACGCGGGCGACAACAACGCCGGTAAACGCGCGGGAGGCATCCATCGCACTCACTACGGTCGCAGACCTGACCAGAGGAGGCTGAGTGCGGGGATCGTCTGTGCCGGAAACGTCACCGCAGGCCGCGAGGGCAAACGGCAGCAGGCAAACGGCAAGAGGGGCTGATTTGAGCCTGAGCATGGAGTTCCTTAATCATTTTGACAGGACAGTTGAACCATACTCTTTCATGTGACCAATTAAGTCAATGGTCACTTTCGAATTGCTAAACTTCTGAGTATTAATGAGGATAGCAATACGGCCGCAGTGGGTGCGGTATCGAGGTTAAATTGCAGCTGTAACGGGCAAATATAAGGCTGCATGACCAGACTGATGGCATCAGCGGTCTCACCCAGCGGGGTTTTTCGTTCAAACTCCCCTGCCTGCCGACCTTCCTGAATGATGTGCTGTATTAGCTGTCGCAGCTGCTGCTGATAGACGGCGGCGGAAGGCCAGCGCTCCCGGGAGGCAACGGCAGCAATGTCATAAAGCTTGCGATCGTGGAAGAACAGATCGTTACCGGCTTCGATCAGCGCGTTCAATAACCGCCTCAGCTTTTCGGAGGCGGTAGGCGCATCGGCAATCGCATCATTGACGACCTCAGAGATTTTCGCCAGCCTGTTAGCACAAATGACTTCTCCAATCGCCTGTTTTGAATCGAAAAATTTGTATATATAGGCTTTTGAAAAACCAATCGTTTTCGCCAGGTCTGACACGGTGGTCTTCTCGTAGCCGAAATACCCGAAGTGCTCCGTAGCGGCTTCAACAATCCGATCGCGGACGCAATGGTCCGACGGTCCCCGTGAGGAGTGTGCATTTGTGTATTTTGTCATTTTTCCAGCTTAGCCCAGAAGGCCCCGATTGACAACTTGTGACCATTTGGTAATTTAGTCACAAATCAAAGTTGACTCAAGGCACATCATGTTTCTCCTGCGTACTCTTGTCCTGGCCGTCACGGCTGGCTTACTGGCGGGCTGTGCCGTCGGGCCGGATTATCATCGTCCCGATGCACCGCTTTTGAAGCAATATCACTCTCAGCCTGCCGTCCAGCAAAGAAGCGCCTCGCGGATCGCCAGTTTTGATGTGTGGTGGGAAGGGTTTAACGACCCAATGTTGAGTTCATTGGTGTCTGACGCACTCGCGCAGAATCTGGATCTTGCTCAGGCAACCGCGCGGATGGCCCAGGCCCGCGCAGATCGCCTCTATGGGGATGCCGGCCGACCTGCTTCGCCGGAGACCGGATATTATCGTGGCGGAGCGTCATCTCGCCGCCTCTCATGCACGTAACCGGGGGACGAATGAAAAGAATAGGCGTTCTGGGCGTGGATGCGTTAAGCGAAAAACTGATCGCAGGATTCTTTCAGGCGGAAACGGGCGCCCAGGTGTTTCTGTCCCCGGCAAACAGCGAACGGGCTCAAAGGCTGGCAAGAAAATTTCCCTGCTGGACCCTGGACAATCACCAGGCGGTCATTGATGAAGCGGATGTCATTATTATTAGCGTTAACCCTGATACTTTAAATGAACTCGCGCGCGGTGTGCGGTTACGCGATTCACACACCCTGATTTCGCTTGTACCAGGTATTCAGTCCCGAACCCTACGTGAGATATTCCAGCCTGCAAACTGCGTCAGATTACGCCTGGCATATAGTGATGGAATAAATCAATCCGCAGTCATCCTCACCGCAGCGGATGAAGAAATACAGCGCCTGTTTGCCTCGTTAGGGCCGCTCTTAGTAGCGGACGACGAATCGGATTTTGCTTCAACAACCGGAGGCCCTGTCTGAGCGGTGATTTCTATTTGATTTTACAACAATTCTGACCAGCACGGGAATGATAACTCCCTGAAAACGGCTCATCTGCCCCCTCGAATAAACGTGACAATTTTCGCCATGTTTTAGAGATAATCACCGGCCTGCTCCCCAACCTATCGCAGGCCGGATTGGCGTGATTCACCGAATTATAAGAGCCAGCCCCGCGGCGAAGAGAATAGAAAGCAGCACCGATGCCAGGCCAGGCAGCAGAAAAGGATGATCGATAATATGTCGCCCCAGTTTGGTGGAGCCGGTATCGTCCAGCTCTACCGCTGCCAGTAACGTCGGGTAATTTGGCAAAATAAAAAGAGAAGCCGTAGCCGGAAAGCAGGCGACCAAAATAGCGGGAGCAACGCCCATGCTCAGCGCGGCAGGGAATAAAATTTTTGTTGAAGCCGCCTGCGAATACAAGAAACATGATGCCGCCATAATGATGAGCGCCAACATAATGGGCGAATCCAATAAATGTGACGAGACCGCGCTTTGCAGCCACTGTTGATTACTGTCCATAAAGGTGGAACCCAGCCAGGCGACGCCAAGGATACAGATGCAGGAGGTCATCCCGGTTTTAAACACCGAGCCGGACGGGACCTTGTGGACGTTAACCCGGCAGCACACCACAATCAGCAGCGCAACGCCCATCATCACCCCTACCCGCGCCTGCCCGCTGCTCATGACCGGATGGGCAATCAGCCCTAATTTTGGACTGGTGACAATCGCATAGGCCAGAACCGCAACCAGCCCAACGATAAAGATCAGCACCGAACGACCGGCATAGGGCGGGATAGCCCGCTCAGTCCGTGCCTTAACCTGAACCGGATTGTCACAGAGCCGATCCTGCTGGCGGATTCTGTCCCAGAACAGGTAAAAAAAGGAGGTGACCAGCAGCGCAAGAAAGGTGGACGGTATTGATACCGCAATGAGCTCAATATAGCTCCAGCCGTCATGCCCTTTCTCCAGTATCCCCGAGAAAAAAATCACCGCCGCGGAAATGGGCGACGCCACAATACCCAGCAAAGACGCGCTGACGGAGAGAGCAAGCGCGCGGGTGGGTTTTATATTGTTCTCTTTCGCCACGCCGACAATAACCGGCATACAGGCAAAGGAGACCTGCCCGGTGCTGGCCATCATGGTTAATAGCCAGGTGGAAAGCGGCGCGGTGATGACTAACAATCGCGGATAGCGGCGCAGCAGGCGCTCGGTGAGGTCAACAAGATATTCAATACCGCCGGCCTCCTGCATGGCGGCAATCGCCACGATCACCACCATGATAAACACGATAACCAGCATCGGCATATCGCCCGGCGTCGCGCCGAGCGCGCTGAGGACAATCACGCCGGCGCCGCCGGCAAACCCCACGCCGATCCCCCCAACCCGCATGCCGATGTACAGAAACAGCAGCACCACCAGAAACTGGACCAATATCATATATTGCCTCCACGGCTCCCTGTCCGGCATTAACCCTTCGCAAGATGACATGGCCGCCGCGCAAACTCGCGCTCACCATATCTTTGGATGTAACCTGCCGGTGAACGACAATTTATCGCGATACAGCGGCATCGCTGCACACGGTGTGAATCAGGCATCCGATCTGCTCAATCTCAACTTCCACCTTGTCCCCGGGCTGCATAAAGAGCGACGGCGTACGTTTTTTTCCGATACCGCCGGGGGTGCCGGTCAGGATAACGTCTCCCGGAGAGAGCGCGCTGAAGGTGCTGATATACGCAATGAGTTCGGCGATTGAATACAACATGCTGCCCGTATTATCCTGCTGCACCGTCTGGCCATTGAGCCGGGTGGTAATATTCAGATTTTGCGGGTCGGGGATATCATCCGCCGTCACCAGCCAGGGGCCGAAGCCGCCCGTTGCTGGCCAGTTTTTCCCGCCGGTAAAGCAGGTATGCTGCCAGTCGCGCACCGAGCCATCCATATAGCAGCTGTAGCCGGCAACATACTGCAGCGCCTCCTGCTCAGGGATATTGCGCCCTCCACGGCCGATCACCAGCGCCATTTCGCCTTCATAGTCAAACTCATTGCTACGTTCCGGCTTGAGGAGCGGCGCCAGATGCCCGGTCTGCGAATCCGCAAAGCGGATGAATAGCACAGGATTCGCGGGCTTCTCGTTACCGGCAACGTTTTTATCGCGATAATTCACGCCAGCGCAGATGATTTTTTTCGGTTCAGTAATGACCGGCAGGAAAGCGATCTCGTTGAAGGAATAATGCGTTTTCTTCGCGGACGGCGGTAGAGTATCAAGCAGATGAAGGTGCGGCAGAAATTCAAGCAGACTGCCATATTGAGGGAACAGCGCCTGCAGATCGATGACGCCATCGGCGGTCGCCAGACCATATTTATTTTTATCATTAACGCGAAAGCTTAATAGTTTCATAAATCACCTTGGGAAGAGACAGAGGTGAAAGCCCCGACGTGATGATGAAGAGAATGAAATGATACCGGGGCGAAGTAACCGATTATCCGCAATACAGTAAGGCCGATTTCTGCATTGCGGATTCACAACTGATTCAGAATGAATTAACGGACGCGGCCCAGCTCGGCGGCGCGCATGGCGTCGTGGATCTCTTTTTCAGCCCCATTCTCGAGCGGCAGCAGCGGAGAGCGAACGGTGGCATGTTCAAGGATCCCTCGCGCAACCAACGCATGTTTAAGGGCCACGGTACCTTCCATGTGAGAACCGCGGTGGTAGACGCTTTTGGTCACCGGCAGCAGTCGATCGTGCAGCTGACGCGCTTTAACGTAATCGCCCGCTTTACCCGCCTTAATCATTTCAATTAACGGCTCAGGCGCGATATTACCGTAGCCGACCAGGAAACCATCCACATCAAACGCGGTATGCAGCAGATACTCATCGTGGCAGCTTAAGATTTGCAGATCCGGACGCTCGCGACGAATCACCGGAATTTCAGTATCCCAGCGGCGCATATTACGTACGCCATTTTTCATGGCAAATACGCCCGGCTGCGCGGAGATATCCAGCAGGGTTTTCAGGTTGTAGGTGGCTTTAGTGACATCCGGATACTGGAAAAGAATCAGCGGCAGGCCGCTTTCTTCATACACCACGCGGTAGCGATCCTGGGGGGCGCCATCCTGATAGCCAAAACGCAGCCAACCGTGAGAAGGATAGAGCAAACCTGCGGATGCCCCGGCGGCAACGGCGCGCTTCGCCTCCAGCGCAGCCACTTCGGTCCCTTCCCCGGTGATACCGGCAATGATAGGAAGCTTATCATCCACCGACTTCACAAATGCGCGGATCACATTCGCCTGCTCTTCCTGGGTCAGAAAAGTCCCTTCCCCCGCGTGTCCCAGAACCACCAGACCTTTCACGCCGTCGATGCTGCCGAGCCAGTTACCGAGACGCTGAATGGCATCATAGTCTACGCGTCCATCGCGAGTGAATGGTGTAACCGGAGCCGGAGTTAAACCTCTCAGATCGATGTTAATCATAAATATCCCCTTGATGAGTAAGCATTTGTTTGCAGTTAAGCGATGATTTGAAACGAAAGTGAAATCGTTTCTGCAATCGTTTTCACGTAATTGACATTGAACCTCAAAAATAAAACCGTCAACGCCGTGTTGGTTAAAAATGCAACGCAGATCACAAACTAAACAGCAATCTGCATCCGGGATGAGATCCGTTATACAAAATTCAACCCTCCCCGCTTTCTCCAGGAAAGCCGGGGAGGATCGCAGGCGGATTATTTACGTGGAGACGAGGTAGACTTACGGGGAATAAGAGAAGGCGTGGTAATCCGCATATTATTATTTATCTCTGGATTCAATAACATATCAACCGCATTGCTGGCGATATGCTCCAGCGGCGTTCTGACCGAAGTCAGCGCCACGGGCAGTCTGCTCACCAGCGGAATATCGTTGTATCCCACCAGCGAGAGATCTTCGCCAATCACCAGGCCCTGCTGGTGCGCGGCCGCCAGGACGCCAATCGCCAGTTCGTCATTGACGGCAAACAGCGCGCTTGGGCGGTGAGGCTGGCTGAGAATTTTCATTCCCTGCTGCTCTCCCGAGGCGATGTTAAAATCTGAATGGCAGCACCAGTCCGCTTCGATCCTGAGCCCGGCTTCCTGCATTGCCCGCTCAAAGCCCTTACGCCGGTTGCGCGCGTTGGAGGCAAAATCAGGGCCGCCAATCAGGCCAATATCGCGGTGACCTAAATCGATCAGGTGCCGGGTAGCCAGATAGCCGCCAAGCTCATCGTCGCCTACCGATGAGGGGCTAAAACCGTCGGTACGCAGCGCCAGTACGTGGGGAACATCCCGTTCACGCAGGGCTTGCGGCAACGGATCGTCCAGCCGGCAGGTGGACATGATCAGCCCATCCACGCGGCGATCCAGCAGCGACTCAACGGCGTTTTTCTCCTGCTCCTTGCTATCCCCGCAGGTCGCTACAATCGCGAAATACCCTCGTCTGGCCGCGGCCCGGGCTATCTCTTCGAAAAGCATGGCGGTGACGGCATCGGTTAGCCTGGGAACCAGGACGCCAAGCGTCCCGGTATCGCCGCGCCGCAGGCTGGAAGCAACATAGTCCCGACGGTAGCCCAGCTCTCGGGCAACCTGGCGAATTTTATCTGCCGAGGCGCTGCGCGAGGTGGGTAATCTTTCATCGAGTACCCGTGAAACGGTCGAGACGCTAACGCCCGCGGCGCGAGCAACATCCCGCATTGTCGCCAGCTTTTTTTCCGGCAAATCGTTCAGTTCACTTTCTTGATCCATCTGCTGCTCCAACTCATCAATGCGGGTAAAAATCCGTGTTGCCCGTTCAACGGATACCATCGTGCAAACCGTGGGGTTAAAGGATCTTACGTCAAACCTCGCCCGGACAAAAGGAATGGTGCTTCACTTTGCCTGGGTGCGCCCGGCAGGTCGTTCATTGACCCTTTTTATTCACTTTGCCCTGCGTTCACCGCTTCGTTTTTTTACCGGTTAGTTTTTTCAGATTGTGAACTGCTCGACAATTATACAACAGGCGCAATTGACTTAGCGGTGAATCCAGCAAAGGATTAACTGAAAGTGAAATCGATTGCAGTAACGTTACCACAAACGAATTCAGAGAGCATTATATGCAGCACGTCTTTGGATAAGGGTCCGTTGCCCTGTTGTTATTCAGAACCTTACGTGTATGCCCCAGACAACGTTTAACAGGGTAATACTATGTCAACTCAGGCCATTGCTTCAGATTACGCCGTTGCCAGCGGAACGGCGTCAACACCGGACGCGCTGCTGGCAAGACTGGAACGTCTGCCCATCACCCGGCGGCTGAAGGCGATCCGCGTTATCGTCGGCTTATCGACGTTTTTCGATGCCTATACCATTATTGCTATCGCTTTTGCGCTTCCCCTGCTCACCCAGGAGTGGGGCCTTACGCCGACGTTTGTCGGTCTTATTATTGCGGCCAGCTACGTGGGCCAGCTGTGCGGCGCGCTGTTTTTTGGTTCGCTGGCGGAAAAAATAGGCCGTATCGGCGTATTACGTATCACCATCATCATGTTCGTTCTGATGGATGCGGCGTGCCTTTTTGCCTGGAACGGCTGGTCAATTCTGATTATTCGCTTTTTACAGGGGGTGGGTATCGGTGCGGAGGTTCCCGTTGCCAGCGCCTATATCAACGAATTTGTCGGAGCAAAGAAGCGCGGGCGTTTCTTTTTGTTGTATGAGGTGATTTTCCCTATCGGCATGATGTTTGCGGGCCTGGTCGGGTATTTTCTTGTGCCTATCTATGGATGGAAGGTCATGTTTTTAATTGGCTTAGTTCCCTCAGCGCTGACCGTTCCACTGCGCTGGCTGATGCCTGAATCACCGCGCTGGTTGGCTGCAAAAGGTCGGCTGAAGGAAGCGGACAACGTCGTATCGACGCTAGAATCTGAGGTGATCAGGCGTGGGATGACGTTGCCCGAACCTGAAATAAAAGCCCCCGCGGTGCAAAAAGCGGCTCCGGAAGGGGTTAAGGCCCTCTTCGGCGGTATTTATAAATCCCGCACCTTTATGCTGTGGGGGCTGTGGCTGACGGTTTACAGCGTCAACAACGGAATGATCACCTGGTTCCCAACCCTTTACAAAACCTGGTTTAACCTCTCCCTCGATACCAGCCTGGCCTACGGCTGGATCACCTCCTCCTGCGGCGTCGTCGCTTCGGTGATCTGCGCCTTGCTGATCGACCGCGTCGGGCGCAAGCGCTGGTACACATGGGCCTTTTTACTGGCCGTCGTTCCGCTGATTGCGCTTTCTGTTCTGGGCGCAAAATCCGCCGTTGAAATTCTGATTCTGGGAAGCATGACCTACGCCATTCTTCAGACCATCGCCTTCTCGCTTTATCTCTATGCGGCTGAGCTTTATCCCACCCGGCTACGCGCCATTGGCACCGCGTACTCCAGCGCATGGCTACGCGCGGGGTCATCCATTGGCCCATTAATGGTCGGGTTTATCGTCAGCGGCTTCGGGATCCGTTTTGTGTTTGTCACTTTCGCGGTCATCGCGCTGATTGGCGGCTTGATTACGTGGATTTTTGCCATTGAAACCAAAGGGAAATCGTTAGAAGAGCTGTCGCCATAGACGGCCTGTGGCTCCGGGATTCGCGGAGCCACCTCTGACAGGAGGTCGGCGTAGTCGGCTGATTCAGCTGCGCCCTATCGGGAACACTTCATAGACCTGGCTCATCAACGGGCGGTGAAAAACATGAACACACTCATTAAAAGCGGCATGATGCTGCTGGCATTTCTCTATCCTTTACTGGCTCTGGCCAACGATACGCTTTTTTCTCCAACAGCAAAAAATATGACCGGAGAGTGGGGAGGCGTGAGGACGGATCTGCGTCAGCATGGCTATGATTTTACGCTGGAATATAGCGCGATGACGGCCACGAATATTTCCGGCGGTTACGATCGCGATAAAACCCTGCGCTACAGCGACCAGTATATTCTCGGCGTAGATATGGACCTGGAAAAGATTTTAGGTATTCGCGACGGTGAATTTAAAGCGTCGGTGAATAATCGTAACGGGCGAGATCTGACTCAGGATCGGCTACAGGATCCGCGCGCGCCGGTAATAGGCTCCGGTGTCCAGAGTAACTACGGGCGGGGGCAAACATGGCACGCGACGCAGTTTTGGTTCAAAAAAAGCGGGTGGGAGAAGAAGCTGGATATCAAGGTGGGACTGATGCCGCCAGGAGAGGATTTTGATAATAACGGCTGCTTTTTTCAAAACCTGTCGCTGTGCGGTTCTTTAGCCGGACACGGCAGCGGCGTCTGGTATAACACCCCTATAGGCCAGTGGGGTGGCCGCGTCAAATACAGCCCTACCCCAGCGCTATACGTCCAGGCCGGGGCGTTTCAGTACAATCCTAACTACGCCACCCGCCACGGAAGCTTCGAGCTCGATGGAACCGGGCATCTGGGGTACATGTACCTTTTTGAGCTGGGATACTCACCCACCCTCGGCGCGGCAAAACTCCCCGGCATCTGGAAACTCGGGGGCTGGTATAACACGGCGGAGGCCAACGATGTGCTGGATGATGACAATGGCGACCCCTATGTCCTCACGCACCAGGCCGCCCGGCGACACGACGGCCGCTACGGAGGTTATCTCTATATCAGCCAGCAAATTACCCACTCGAGCAGCCATCGACAAAATGGCCTTAGCCTTTTCGCGCATATGGCAATGAATGATAAAGATACAGCGACAATGGACTATCAGATGCAGGCAGGCGCCATTTATAAAGGTCCTTTCGCCAGTCGTCCGCAGGACTTTATCAGCTTCGGCGTCAGTAAAATGCACGCCAACGACAGAGTCGCCCGTCGGGCGCAGCTCCTGAACCAGATGCGGGGGATCGAGGATTACGATAATCCCCTGTATGTCCCGGTTCGCAAAGCCGAGTACGCCGCAGAGCTGCATTATAGCTTCCGCGTTACGCCCTGGCTGACCGTGCGCCCTAACCTGCAGCTGCTGGCCCACCCGGGAGGAAGCGAGGAGATTAAAAACGCGTGGGTGATCGGCAATCAGGTGACCGTGAAATTCTGATAACACGGGCTCCGCCGTCAGGCCTGACCCAAGGTGCCCTTTCCTGCGGTTCTGAATCCCCCTGCCCCGGCATAGCCTTGCGGCTATGCCGGGTATTTCAACTACCGCTTGATTAACGCAAACACGCCCCAGCCAAAATACTCACGCGTCCAGGTGACATGGCGTTTTGGCGCCATCGTCAGCTCCGCCCTGACTTCTGACGCAAAGTCATCATCGGGGTTTTCCTCTAACCAACGGCGCAGGGTGAGCCATTTCGCCGCTTCGTAGCGGTCCCAACCTTCCTGGTCCGCCAGCACCATTTCGACGAGGTCATAGCCAAGCGCATCGTAAGAGGAGACCAGGTCGGGAAGCGTCAGAAAGTCGGCGAGCGAAGAGGCGCCACAGGCCTGTGCTATCTCTTCCGTTGCCGGAATCTTGCGCCAGTACGGTTCGCCAATCAGCAGCATACCGCCGGGTTTGAGGCTTTTGCTCAGCAGCGCGATAGTTCCGGCGACGCCGCCACCGATCCAGGTCGCACCAACGCAGGCGGCGATGTCGCATTTTTCCTCGGCGACGTACCCGGCGGCATCCTGATGAATAAAGGTTACGCTGTCGGCAACGCCGAGCTCTTCTGCCCGCTGCTGGGCCTGCTGGCTGAACAGCGCGCTCATATCAACGCCGATACCGTGAATGCCGTGGTCGCGCGCCCAGGTACAGAGCATCTCCCCGGAACCGCTGCCGAGGTCGAGTAGGCGGGTTCCGGCCTTCATCCGCAGCACGCGGCCAAGGGCGGCATATTTTTCCGGCGTAAACGGGTTATGGATGCGGTGAGCGCTTTCACTAATGGTGAAAATACGTGGGATATCCAATGGTTGAATTCCTTTTATGGGTGTTGCACAAAGAGAATCGGGAACGTTTTTTTCGGCCAGCAGCGCGTACAGCTTGCCGGCAAAGGTTTCGCTGACCGGCCATTCCGCCTCATACGGGCGGGTAATGGTGGTCAAACCCGCCGTACGCAGCAGGTCGAGATAGCCGTCATCGCGCCATGCGGTCATCTGGCTGCCGAAGCGCGTCACCTTGCCGCTCTCTTCAATCGCCATGAACAGCGTAGAGCTGGTTTGCGCCGCCGGATCCCAGGCGTGCTCGGTCAAAAGCAGGTGCGGAACATCCAGAAACAGCCCCTGCGGACAGCGCTGCCAGCCGGGCTCGGCCATTCCCTGACGTTTAACTTCGGCATAGGTATGAACCTCGATGAGCAGCTTTCCCCACGGAACCAGCCACTGCGCGCAGCGGTTGACCAGCGAACGGGCCTCAGCCGCGCTGAACACATTCAGTTCACCGAAGGTCATCATGATGAAATCAAACGGTGTTTCCGGCGCGTAGTCGCGAACGTCCTGCTGGTGATAGGCAATATCAAGCCCGGCCGCCTGAGCCTGCTGGCGGGCCCAGGCGATCGACGCCGGTGAAAAATCCACGCCCGTACAGCAGAAGCCGCGCTCGGCCAGCAGGCGGGTGTAAAAGCCCGGCCCGCAGCCGAGGTCGAGAATGCGGGCGCCGGCGGGTAGCTGTCCGGCAATCCACGCCACCTGTTGTTCGATAACCGCCTGCCTGCGGCTGGCCCAGTCGTGCTCCTGCGACAGATGGTTCTCTAGCATACGCTGGCTAAACGCCGGGTCATCCCAGGGGATTTTGCGCTCCCGGGATGACAACACGATATGCCTGGAACCTGTAATAATCGTGCCAATAGTCATCATCATTTCCTTATTGATTACTCGCGCCAGTGCTCGGGTTTCATTAACGCCCGGGCGCACTGTATTTGACCCGTTCGTCCCAGCGGCTGAGATGAAAGCGGCTGCAGCATCCAGCAGGCTTTGAGCGCCTCGGGAATGGGATAAGGCGCCGGATAGCCTTTATCTCCCGCGCATGGCTCAAACCCATGCCTGGGGTAGTAAGTGGCGTGGCCCAGAACAAATACCGTCTGGCTTCCCATGGCTTTCAACTGCTCAATGCCGTGCCGGATAAGCCCTCCGCCAACGCCCGCGCCCTGGTATTCCGGCACCACCGCAAGGGGAGCAAGGATGTGCATCATCGGCGAGTCCGGCTCCCCTTTGAACGTCGCCCGGGTGAATAAAATATGCCCAACCGCCTTTCCGTTATGCCTGGCCAGCAGCGATAACGTCGGGCAGGCGCTCTCATCGTTGAGCAAATCGGCCACCAGCCTGGCCTCTTTGCTGTAGCCGAAAGCCCGGGTTTCGACATGGAGAATGTCATTGGTATCGCCTTCAGAGGCGACATGAAAAGTGAAGCTGTGGTTTGTCATCAGAGGCTCCTTAGCGATTATCCAGCTGTGCGCGGACATTATTCAGCCCGGTGGTATTGATGCGATAGGGCTGTCCGTTGACGGACTTAATCAGCTTTTTGGTTTTGAGTTTTTTGAAAACGGCGAGCGTGCAGTCGCTGAGCAGGAGCCCTTCGCGGCTGTAGCATTCAACAGAAGTGACGCGGCCTGATGCATCGCGAACGTGCGCGATCCGGCCACCTTTAGCGAGAACGTGTAAGGTACGTTGTTCCTGACGGGATAGATTCATACTGAAGAAACCTGTTCATCATCATGCGTAAAAACGAGCCAACACCCGCAGGTGTTCGCGTAAGGTTTAAGCGCAGCGATAACCAGTCCGGCCTGAAAAGGTCGGGAAACTGATTATCTAATGATGACATTCTCCAGCATCAAAGCCTCGGTGAGAGTTAAAAAGGTATTTACCAGCGAAATGATAACACGCAGTTTTTATATGGAAATCTTTATAGTCAAAAAGTGTGATCTGCGGCGAGTCCGCACGCTTTCTGATACTTATGGTCGACATGTTGATGCCATTGGTTAACCATTTATCAAGACGTGACGCACGGAACCTTATACCCTTCTGAGCGTCAGCAGAATCTACAGGCGCTACTCAACGGGGCTGAAATGAAGTCGGGCCTTTCACTTATGCCATTAGCGAATCTCCATCACATTTTGGTTTACCAATTTACCTTTCATGGTTGACTTGTTCGACCAATTGGAGGAATTTATACGCCATATCGTCTGGTTTCTCCTCCGTTACGATGGTTGACCGGAACCGACGCTCCCATCAAAGCAGCGGCCTGAAGCAGGTCAACAACGTGAAGAGGTTAAGCATGGAACAGACATGGCGCTGGTATGGCCCTAACGATCCGGTCACTTTAGCTGACGTCCGTCAGGCGGGCGCGACCGGAGTGGTTACCGCCCTGCACCATATCCCGAACGGCGAAGTGTGGACGGTTGACGAGATCCTCAAGCGTAAAGCCATCGTGGAAGAAGCCGGCCTGGTATGGTCGGTGGTCGAAAGCGTACCGATTCACGAAGAGATCAAAACCCATACCGGCAACTACGCGCAGTGGATCGCTAACTATCAGCAGAGCCTGCGCAATCTGGCCCAGTGCGGTATTCGCACCGTGTGCTACAACTTTATGCCGGTCCTCGACTGGACCCGTACCGACCTTGAGTACGTCCTGCCGGATGGCTCCAAAGCCCTGCGCTTCGATCAGATTGAATTCGCCGCCTTTGAGCTGCATATCCTCAAGCGTCCGGGCGCGGAAGCGGACTACACCGCCGAAGAGGTCGCCCAGGCGAATCAGCGTTTCGCCGCCATGAGCGATGAAGATAAAGCGCGCCTGACCCGCAACATTATCGCCGGTCTGCCGGGCGCGGAAGAGGGTTATACCCTCGACCAGTTCCGCCAGCATCTGGCTACCTACAAAGATATCGATAAAGCCGCCCTGCGCGAGAATTTCGCTGTCTTCCTGAAAGCGATTATTCCCGTCGCCGAAGAGGCTGGCGTGCGTATGGCGGTGCACCCGGACGATCCGCCGCGCCCGATTCTCGGCCTGCCGCGCATCGTCTCGACCATTGAAGATATGCAGTGGATGGTCGACACGGTAAACAGCATGGCGAACGGCTTTACCATGTGCACCGGCTCCTACGGGGTCCGCGCCGACAACGATCTGGTTGATATGATTAAACAGTTTGGGCCGCGCATTTACTTCACCCACCTGCGATCTACGCTGCGTGAAGAGAACCCGAAAACCTTCCACGAAGCCGCGCATCTGCACGGCGACGTGGACATGTACGAAGTGGTGAAAGCGATTGTCGAAGAAGAGCACCGCCGTAAAGCGGAAGGCAAAGAGGATCTTATCCCGATGCGTCCTGACCACGGCCACCAGATGCTCGACGACCTGAAAAAGAAAACCAACCCCGGCTATTCCGCGATTGGCCGCCTGAAAGGGCTGGCTGAGGTCCGCGGCGTCGAGCTGGCGATTCAGCGCGCTTTTTTTAGCCGCTAATTCCTGACTGGCGGGGCCGACAGCGCCCCGCCTTTATCCCTTCGGTCGCCCGTTGCGGCCCACCCTGGAGTTTGCTATGACTGCCACCCTTGCCGACAGCAACCTGCCGGTTACACGCCCTGCGTGGGATCGTTCTCGCCTGGAATCCCGCATCGTTCACCTGGGCTGCGGCGCGTTTCACCGCGCGCATCAGGCGCTTTACACCCATCATCTGCTGGAAACCAGCGATAGCGACTGGGGCATCTGCGAAGTCAACCTGATGCCGGGCAACGACCGCGTCCTGATTGAGAATCTGAAAAATCAGCAGCTGCTTTATACCGTGGCGGAGAAGGGCGCTGACAGCACCGAGCTGAAAATCATCGGTTCAATGAAAGAGGCGCTGCATCCGGAAATCGACGGCTGCGAGGGCATACTGCGCGCCATGACGCGCCCGCACACGGCCATCGTCTCTCTGACGGTAACGGAAAAAGGCTACTGCACCGATGCGGCCAGCGGTCAGCTCGATCTGAATAATCCGCTGATTCAACACGACCTCGCTAACCCGGCGACGCCGAAATCCGCCATAGGCTATATCGTCGAAGCGCTGCGCCTGCGCCGCGAAGAGGGGCTAAACGCCTTTACGGTGATGTCCTGCGATAACGTTCGCGAGAATGGCCACGTGGCGAAAGTGGCGGTGCTTGGCCTGGCCCAGGTGCGCGACCCGCAGCTGGCGGCGTGGATTGAAGCCCATGCTACCTTCCCGTGCACCATGGTTGATCGCATCGTGCCCGCGGCGACGCCCGAAACCCTGCAGGAGATTGCCGACCAGCTTGGCGTCTACGATCCGTGCGCCATCGCCTGCGAACCGTTCCGCCAGTGGGTGATTGAAGATAGCTTCGTCAACGGCCGCCCGGCGTGGGACAAAGTCGGCGCGCAGTTTGTTGAAGACGTGGTGCCGTTTGAAATGATGAAGCTGCGAATGCTCAACGGCAGCCACTCTTTCCTCGCGTATCTGGGCTATCTCGGCGGCTATGAAACCATCGCCGATACCATGACCAACCCGGCCTACCGCAAAGCGGCTTTGGCCCTGATGATGCAGGAGCAGGCGCCGACGCTGTCGATGCCGGAAGGTACCGATCTACAGGCTTACGCCACGCTGCTGATCGCCCGATTCAGCAACCCGTCCCTGCGTCATCGCACCTGGCAGATCGCCATGGACGGTAGCCAGAAGCTGCCGCAGCGTCTGCTGGATCCCATCCGTCTGCATTTGCAAAATGGCAGCGACTGGCGTCACTTGGCGCTCGGCGTGGCGGGCTGGATGCGCTACACCCAGGGGATCGATGAACAGGGGCAACCGATTGATGTCGTCGACCCGCTACAGGCGGAATTCCAACAGATCAACCAGCGTTATCAGGAAGCGGAACGCGTCCCGGCGCTGCTGGCCATAAGCGGAATTTTTGCCCACGATCTGCCGGACAATAGCGAATTTGTCAATGCGGTAACCCAGGCGTACCAACAGCTGTGCAAACGCGGCGCCCGCGAGTCCGTTGCGGCAGTCAGGGCCAGCCTGTAATCACCCTCCTGTTACGGGTCAACTGAAGCATAATTTGGTTGACCCGTTTTGAGTATCCCCAGCCGAGAGAGATGCTAACCCTCCAGCCAAATGCTATAGTCAGCCACCGGGCTATCGCATCTCACAACATAACATCATGAAATCACAAATTTCTCAGCACAGACCCTATCAGGAAGTCGGCGCGTTGATCCGCGACCTGATCGTCAAGACGCCCTATCGCCCCGGCGATCGCTTACCGCCGGAGCGCGAGATCGCCGAGATGCTGGACGTCACCCGTACCGTGGTTCGTGAAGCGCTGATCATGCTGGAAATTAAAGGGCTGGTCGAAGTGCGCCGCGGCGCCGGGATCTACGTGCTCGATAACGCCGCCGGAGAAAGCGCGGCGGAGAGCGCGGACATGAACCACTGCAATGACGCCGGTCCGTTTGAACTGCTGCAGGCCCGCCAGCTGCTGGAAAGCAATATCGCCGAGTTTGCCGCCCTGCAGGCGACCCGGGAAGATATCATCAAAATGCGCCAGGCCTTACAGCTTGAAGAGCGCGAGCTGGCCAGCAGCGCGCCGGGCGGCTCCGAAAGCGGCGATATGCAGTTTCACCTCGCCATCGCCGAAGCGACCCATAACAGTATGCTGGTAGAGCTGTTCCGCCAGTCATGGCAGTGGCGGGAGAATAATCCCATGTGGATCCAGCTGCACCGCCATCTCGGCGATACCCACTACCGCCAGGAGTGGCTGGTGGATCATAAACGGATCCTCGCCGCCTTAATCAAAAAAGACGCCCGGGCGGCCAAGCTCGCTATGTGGCAGCATCTGGAAAACGTTAAACGGCGCCTGCTGGAGTTCTCCAACGTCGACGATATTTACTTCGACGGCTACCTGTTTGACTCCTGGCCGCTGGACAACGCGGACGCCTGACCCCTTCTGCAAACGCGCGGACATCGCCCGTCCGCGCGCCCCTTGCCGCTGCGCCGCAATCATTGATAATGATTCTCATTTTATTGTCGCTCTGCCCGCGCAATGGTAAAGTTACCCTATCTGATGACGCCCCCTTTCCGGTGCCGATAACCGCATGAACAAGACAACGACGCACGACGAACCCGCCCGCCAGGCGCCGAGAAAAACTTTCTCTGTCAGCGAGTTTATGGCGTTTGGTGAACGATACGGTATCGACTACCGCTTCCCGCTGCTGCGGCAAACGCCGGCCCCCTCGCACGCCAGCCCGGTACTGCGGGGAGAAGTGGAAGAGATGACGCTGCCCTGCGGTATGTGCGTCACCCATTCTGATGTTCAGGTGTTGCAGCCCTATGAGACCACCTCCCGCCACAGCAGCCCGCTCTATATGCTGGTGGTGCTGGAAGGCTGTGTCGCCCTGACCCTCAACGGGGAGCAGCACCTCGTCCGTTCCGGGATGGCGTTCACTTCGCGTCTTAGCGAACAACAGACGATGCGCGCCCGCCACGATGCCGACAGCCGGCTACGTACGCTCTCCCTCGGACTCTACCCGGACGGCGCGTGGCGCGACGGCCTGCTCGATTCATTGATGCGCGAATGGGAAAGATGCCAGACGCCAACGCTTATCTGGCAGATACCGGGGTTTCTGCTGAGCGGGCTGCAGTACGCACAGCAGAGTTCGCCTGGCCGCGTTTCCCGCCAGCTGATGCTGGAGGGGCTGATTCTTCAGCTGTTCGGTCACGGGCTGAGCGTATGCCAGGACGAAAGCGCGAAGCACGTCGCCCCGGCGGGCGGCGAGCGGCAGCGGCTGGAGAGGGTTCGCCGCCTGCTGGAGCAGTCGCCGGAAAATGACTATAGCCTCAATGAGCTGGCCCAGCGGGCGGCGATGAGCTCCAGCAGCTTGCGCAGCAAGTTTCGCCAGACATACGGCTGCTCGGTCTTCGACTACCTGCGCGACTGCCGCCTGGCGCGGGCAAGAGGCTATCTGCTTGAAGGATATAGCGTACAGCAAGCGGCCTGGATGTCGGGCTATCAGCACGCCACCAACTTCTCTACGGCTTTTCGTCGGCGCTACGGCATCTCGCCCTGCGATGTGCAAAAGGTGGGCTAATCCATTTTTCCCTTTTTTGCGAAAAATAGTTAGCGGCTTTGGCAGCGCGCATACGTATCCTGGCATTGCGCATAGCTATAGAGAGCATCAAAAAGGTAATAATTCTTATTAACAATTAGAAATGCCTTTGGAGATGTTCATGTTTGCGAAAACTCGCCTGGCGCTGCTGGTGGGATGGGTGACCGGCGGCGTCGCTTTCCCCCTGCTGGCCCAGGAAACAACTAAAAACGAAACCATCGTGGTCACTTCGCAGATGCAGAGCGGCGCGACCAAAATTGCCACGCCGGATATTGAGACGCCGCAGTCGGTGTCCATTATCACCCGCGAGCAGTTTGAAGAACAGGGCGCGATCAGCGTCCGCCAGGCCGTGAGCTATACCCCCGGGGTTTACAGCAACCAGATTGGCGCCTCCAACCGCTTTGACTATATCGTCCTGCGCGGCTTCTCCGACGGCAGCCTGGATAACGTCTATCTCGACGGCCTGAAAATGATGGGCGATACCAACTCGCACAGCTCGCTGGTGGTCGATCCGTGGTTCCTCGAAAATATCGAAGTGGTGCGCGGCCCGGCCTCGGTGCTGTACGGCCGCTCTTCGCCCGGCGGCATCGTCGCCCTCACCTCGCGTAAACCCTCATTCGATCCCGGCGGTGAAATCAAGCTGTTTGCCGGGAATAACAACCAGCGCGGGGCGGCGTTCGACGTCACCGGGGCGCTGGACGATAACGATCGCGTGGCGGCGCGCTTAAGCGGCATGACCCGCTATGCGGACTCGCAGTTTGATACCTTAAAAGAGCAGCGCTACGCGATCATGCCCAGCCTGACCTGGCGCATCACCGACCAGACGCGACTTGATTTAATGGCCTATCTACATCGCGATCCGGAGGGCGGCAGCCACTCGGGCCTCCCCTATGAAGGCACCGTGGTGCCGCACAATGGCAAGAAAATCGCGAATACCTTCTTCGAAGGCGAAGATGATTACGACAAGTACGATCGCCGCGAAAATATGGTCGGCTACAACTTCGAGCATATGTTTGATAACGGCTGGTCGGTGCGGCAGAAGCTGCGCTACCTGCATACCAAAGTTGAACTGAATCAGGTGTATGCCGCGGGCTGGCTGAACGAAAGCGAGCTGAACCGCGGCTATTCCGGCTCGGACGAAAAGATGAACGCCATCACCCTTGATAACCAGCTCGACGGCAGCGTCGATACCTGGGCCGTCAACCATCGCCTGCTGATGGGGATCGACTATCAGGACCGCAGCAACGACACTACCGGCTACTATGGCGCATTTCCGGCTATCGACGCCTTTAATCCGGTCTACGGCGCGAAGCCGGATTACATCACCATGTACAGCCGCGAGAAGCACAAGCTGCGCCAGACCGGCTACTATCTGCAGGATCAGATGTCCTGGGAGCGCTGGCGCTTCACCCTCGGCGGGCGCTACGACCAGGTCAGCGTGTCGAATATCGATAAGCTCAATCAAACGCGCAGCGATCTGGATAAGAACAACTTCAGCACCCGCGCCGCGCTGCTGTATCTGTTCGACAACGGGTTTGCCCCGTACATCAGCTACTCTACCGCCTTTACGCCCACCAGCTTCGCCGATGAAAACGGCAACGTGCTCGATCCGATGAAAGGCAAGCAGTGGGAGGCCGGGCTGAAGTATGAGCCGGAAGGAATGAACAGCCAGTTCAGCGCCTCGGTATTCCGCATCAATCAGACCAATATCGCCACCAAAGAAGAACCGACCGATCCGTATCGTTCGATCGGCGAAATTGAGTCGAAAGGGGTGGAGCTGGAGGCGATCAGCCAGCTAACGGACAGCTTCCGCCTGCAGGCCGCCTATACCTATACCGACATTCGCTATAAGAAAAGCAGCCCGGAAGAGCAAGGCAAGCGCGCCGTCTACGCGCCACGCAATCAGGCCAGCGCCTGGCTGAGCTACGATGTGAAAAGCGGCCCGCTGGATGGCCTGACGCTCGGTTCCGGCGTGCGCTACGTCAACGGCATTACCAGCGATCGCCTGAATACGCACACTCTGCCGTCCTATACGCTGGTGGATATGGCGATTGGCTATGACCTGTCGAAGGTGGGAATTAAAGGCCTCAGCGCCCAGCTGAACGTCAATAACCTGACCGACAAGAGCTACATTGCCGCCTGTAACTCGCTCTCCTACTGCTACTTTGGCGCGGAGCGCAGCATCGTCGGCAGCGTCTCCTGGAAGTTCTGATAACGTTAAAAAGCCCGGAGTTTTGGCTCCGGGCCGCCGGTTAATCTTCCGCTTTATGGGCCCACGCGGGCATGGCCGTTAAATAACGCATCGCCCGCTTGCGTGATTCCACGGGCCCGACCTTCTGCCAGGAATCGAGGTACTCGGCCAGGCCGGAAACGGCATCCTCCCAGGACTTAAGCTTCCCCTCGCTATCGCAGCACCAGGCGCAATAATCGTCGCTTGCGCTTTTCGCACCTTCGGCGGACATCGGCATTCCACAGGCCTGACAAAACCTTTCTTGCTGTGACATAGAGCGCTCCTTTCTTGCCAGTTGAGCATAAAAAATACCGCATTTTTTGCACAATAACGTACCGCCAGTTCAAATAACCGTAAATTAAAGGTGGTTATTGCGGCCGAAAAACGCCCGGCGCCCGGTTTCCTCAACGCGTTCGACTACACTAAACAGGGACAAATGTTTGACGCCGCTGGGTCTGCCGGGAGTATCAGTCCCCGCCGAGCCGGACGCATTCACTGCTAAAACAGATTAAGACAGGACGCAATCATGCAACTTAACGACCCTACCCTTTTTCGCCAGCAGGCAATGATTAATGGACGCTGGCGCGACGCCAGCGGCAAAGAGACTCTCGCGGTGACCAACCCCGCCAACGGCCAGCCGCTGGGCAACGTACCCAAAATGGGCGCCGGGGAAACCCGTGAAGCTATCGATGCCGCCGCCCGCGCGCTGCCCGCATGGCGCGCCCTTACCGCCAAAGAACGCTCCAGTATCCTGCGCCGCTGGTTTGAGCTGATGATGGAACATCAGGACGATTTGGCGCGCCTGATGACGCTGGAACAGGGGAAACCGCTGGCGGAAGCAAAAGGCGAAATTAGCTACGCCGCCTCCTTTATCGAGTGGTTTGCCGAAGAGGGCAAACGCATCTACGGCGACACCATTCCCGGCCATCAGGCCGATAAGCGGCTGCTGGTGATTAAGCAACCGATAGGCGTGACCGCCGCGATCACCCCGTGGAATTTCCCCTCGGCGATGATCACCCGCAAGGCGGGCCCGGCGCTGGCCGCAGGCTGCACGATGGTGCTCAAGCCCGCCAGCCAGACGCCGTTTTCCGCGCTGGCGCTGGCGGAGCTCGCCAACCGCGCCGGGATCCCCGAAGGGGTATTTAACGTCGTTACCGGTTCGGCCAGCGAGGTCGGCGGTGAGCTCACCGGCAACCCGTTAGTGCGCAAACTCTCCTTTACCGGCTCGACGGAAATTGGCCGCCAGCTGATGGAGCAGTGCGCGAAAGATATCAAGAAAGTCTCGCTGGAGCTGGGCGGCAATGCGCCGTTTATCGTTTTTGACGACGCCGATCTCGATAAAGCCGTCGAAGGCGCGTTGGCCTCCAAGTTTCGCAACGCCGGACAGACCTGCGTCTGCGCCAATCGCCTGTACGTCCAGGATAGCGTTTACGATCGCTTCGCCGAAAAGCTTCAGCAGGCGGTCAGTAAGCTGCAAATTGGCGATGGCCTGCAGCCGAACGTCACTATCGGGCCGCTGATTGACGAGAAAGCGATCGCTAAAGTGCAGGAGCATATCGCCGATGCGCTGGGCAAAGGCGCGCGGGTAGTAACCGGCGGGAAAGTCCATGAGCTGGGCGGTAATTTCTTTCAGCCAACGATTCTGGTGGACGTCCCCGGCGATGCGAAAGTGGCGAAAGAAGAGACCTTTGGCCCCCTCGCCCCGCTATTCCGCTTTAAAGATGAGGCAGATGTTATCGCTCAGGCCAACGACACCGAGTTCGGCCTCGCGGCCTATTTCTACGCCCGCGATCTGGGCCGCGTTTTTCGCGTCGGCGAGGCGCTGGAGTACGGCATTATCGGGATTAACACCGGCCTTATCTCCACCGAGGTCGCCCCCTTCGGCGGGGTTAAATCTTCCGGCCTGGGTCGGGAAGGGTCGAAGTATGGGATAGAGGATTACCTGGAAATCAAATACATGTGTATTGGGATTTAGCCGATGAACGCGCCAGCCCCCGCTGGCGCGGATGATTTCACCCGCGATCGCGGATCGGCCGGAACATGAAGCCCGCACGGCCGCCAGTTTGCCCACCGAGCCTCTGTTACTCTTAAATCCGGATCATCATTCATTATGCTTAATGGCAATGATAAAAAGTTATCGATTATCAGTCATGGACAGGTTCGACATAAGATTAATCGTAGGCTACAATAATCAACGCCAATCTAAAGCTTAATTTTTCAATAGATTCATAGAGATAAATTCAGCTTTAAAGAAGGACAGGACATCATTTTATTGACTATAAAACGAGCAAAAAGATGACGGATAGTACCATTAAGATTTACAATGCCCGCTATAGCAAGCTGATGAAGCTAATGGATTTTTTTGCCGTCAACCTGTTTATTTTCGCTTATTTAAAATACTTTTTCGTCGAACCCTCAACGGCCTCTCTGTTCCTGGGAATAATATATTCACTTATTTTTATCCGGGCTAATGAACACTTTCAGTTATATTCCGGTCAGTTCAAGGGACAATATTTAAAAAAATTAACCAAGCTGTTCTTCAGCGTCTGTATTAGCGGACTGTTGTCATTTTTATTATTCGTAAGCGCCGAACTATTGCTGAACAATCACGCCAGCACAAACGCGGTGCGGTTGGCTGAAATAATTGTGCTGTGTTCGATGGCCATATTTATTAGCATGTTTCTTATTCGCGTTATCTCCAGCCGCTATTTTTTCAAATCCAGACTCAAGGTGGCTATTTTAGGCATAACGCCGGCCGGACTGGCCATCGAGCAGGCGCTGTTTAAGGAGTATACCCACGACGGGATAGACATTACCTTCTTTGAGGACCGCGCCGTTCAGCGCGACAGTCGCCTGCTCAGCATTGAGAAAAAAGGCAACTCAAGAGACCTGCTGGCGCTGGCGAAAGCCGGAGAAATCGATGAAGTCTATATTGCCCTGCCGATGGTCGCCCAGCAGCGTATCCGCCAGTTCCTGAACGAATTTTCCGACACCACCGTGGACGTATTCCTGGTGCCGGACCTCTTTTCCTACAGCTCACATATTTCTCAGCTGCGGATGTTCGGCAATATTCAGACCATCAGCATTTTTACGTCGCCATTTGAAGGCGAAGGCGCGGTGCTCAAGCGTATCGAAGATATCGTGCTTGGCGCTTTTTTTACCCTGGTCAGCCTGCCGGTGATGCTGGCGGTAGCGATCGGCATTAAGCTGACTTCGCCGGGCCCTGTTCTGTTTAAACAAAACCGTTACGGCCTGAACGGTAAACAGATCCCCGTCTGGAAGTTCAGAACCATGCGCGTAATGGAGAACAGCGCGGTAGTGACCCAGGCGACGCGTAACGATCCGCGCATTACCCGCTTTGGCGCTTTTTTACGCAAAACCTCGCTCGATGAACTGCCGCAGTTTTTTAACGTGCTGCAGGGAACCATGTCGATAGTGGGTCCACGCCCTCACGCAGTGGCCCACAATGAGCAATATCGTCTGTTGGTGGAAAATTACATGATCCGCCATAAAGTGAAGCCCGGCATTACCGGCCTGGCGCAAATTCACGGCTTTCGCGGCGAAACCGACACGATTGATAAAATGGAAAAACGTATTCAGTACGATCTGGAATATATTCAGTCGTGGTCGCTGCTGCTGGATATCAAAATCGTTTTTTTAACGTTTTTCCGCGGATTTGTGGGGAAAAATGCGTTCTGAACTCACTTTCCTCGCGGGTCTACTGGCGGTTCCTTACGCATGGGCGGACCTGCAGGCTAAACCACATACCGGTGTGGCTGGCATCGATTTCGAGAGCCAGGTGGGTTATGACGTCGGTTACAATGACAACGTGACCTGGCAACGCTACGGCGGCAATGAAATCGGCTCCGCTTATCAAGGCGTGAAGCCGATTTTCAAAGCCATCGGCGAGCGCTACGAAGACCGCTATTTACTGATGTACTCCGGCGATTACCGCCGCTACGCCAGCGATAGCGCAGATAACCGCGACAACCATTTTTTTATGTTTAACGGCAAGTGGCGCTTCGGCAGCATGCACGGGCTGTCGTTGGATCTCGATGAAACGTTCGGTCATGAAGAGCGCGGCCGCGATACCACCGAGGGGTTTCTCCCCGAGCAGTTTACAGAGTTTGGCATTAATCAGCCTATCGCCACGCGCTTCTTTAACAGCGAACTGCGCTATAGCTACGGCGCCCCGGAAGGGCGCGGCAAAGCAGAAGTCGCGCTCATGCACAAGCAGCTGCGCTTTCGCAATCTCGACAGCATCGAGGACGCCAGCGCCGACTTTCATTACTACATGCACGATCAGGAGTGGCATGAAAACAGCCTGGTCGCCGAGCTGTTTGATCAAAAAGCCAAAACGCTGCGCTATCGCTATAGTTTTATCACTAACCAGCGTCGCTATGAGCTCAACCCGTTAAAAGACAGTAATGAATACTATCTATTGGTCGGCATGAAAAACCGCCTTTCCGGCAAGACCGAGATCCACGGCAACGTTGCCTGGCTGTATAAAGATTTCATCCATAACCCCGACTCACAGGGATTCAACGGCCTGAACTGGGATATTAACGCCGACTGGAAACCGCTCGAACAGATAAAGCTCAACTTACACAGTTCGCAGCGTATTAAAGATCCCACCGACTCCGGCGGCTATATTCTGGTATCAAATTTCGGTGTGGGGTATGAGCACCACTGGCTGGTCGACAGATTCTCCACTCTGGTTGATTACTCTTATATTACAGAGGATTACAAGCACCAGACCAACGGACGCAAAGATCAATCAAATCTCGTGTCGCTCACCTTCAACTACGACTACCGTCCATCCGTTAATTTTCAGCTGAAGCTGCAATGGAACACGATGCATTCTAATAAAGAAAAAGATGCCTTTTATATTGGCCCGGACTATGACCATGAGGTCGAGCGCACGCTGGGCTATAACGACTCGGCCATTATTTTTATGACGCAGGTACAAATATGATCCTTACCTATGGAAAACGGGCGATTATTCCTCTTCTGGCGCTATGGCTGGCGGGCTGTTCGGCTCCCCAGCAGACGATCCGAACGCCGCCGGACGCCGTTTATCATCTGGATCAGGGCGATGAGATCAATATCGCGGTTTCCGGCGAGCAGGATCTCACTATGCGCGTAAAAATCGATAATAGCGGCAGCGTTGATTATCCTTATATAGGCTCGCTGATGCTGAAAGGAAAAACGCCGGAACAGGTCGGCAACGAAATTGCCGATAAGCTGCGCGGTAGCTATCTACAGGCGCCAATGGTGACCGTGAGCATTGCCGAATACCGGAAGATTTATCTGTTAGGCGAAGTCAAAAAACCGGACGGCTACGCATGGGAACCCGGCTTAACGGCGGAAAAAGCCATTGCGCTGGCCGGCGGGTTTACCGATCGCGCCGATCGCCACGACATCCGCATTCGCCAGTTTCGCGGCGGTAAACTGCTGGAAAACGTCGCCGCCGACTCCGCCGTACAGGCTGGGGATACCATTATCATTGGCATGAGTTTCTTCTGATATGGCAATTTCATTGGTTGAAAATGGAAAGAAGAAAGAAGGCTTTATCGACTTCACGCCTTATTTCAACAAAATTAAGCACAAGCTCATCTGGTGCCTGGTGGTGGTCGTGGTGGCGGCAGCGGCGTCATGGATCCTGACGCGCTTTATGTCATCCAGCTATACCGCAACCGCGACGGTGCTGTTTAAAGCGCAGCCGCAGGACGTCACTCCCCTGCCGCGGCTGGAAAACTACGATTCCACCCGCAGCGATTACTATGAAACCAAATATGCGCTGATGGGCTCACGCGTGGTGCTTGAGGCTGCAGTGAAGGCGATGAAGTTGGAACAAGACCCCGAGTTTAACGGCGGGGATAATCTTGATCTGGCCACGCGCGTCAATAACGCGGTTCGCGCACTGCAAAAAAACCTGACCATCTCCGGCGTGCGCACCACGCAGCTGGTTTCGGTTTCCATGGAAGCGAAATCGCCGCAAAAAGCCGCCGATATCGCCAACGGCGTGGCGCAGGCGTTTATCGATTACAGCCTGGCGCAGAAGCAAAAAACCTTGCTTCAGGCGCAGGGCTGGAACGAAAAAATGATGGACGATCTGCGCGCTAAGCTCGATCGCCAGAAAGCCGATATCGATGATTTTCTTAAACAGAACGGCCTGCTGACCTTCCGCAGCATGGATGGCTACGAGACCGAGCGGCTGGGCATCGTGATTAACCATCTTGCCGACGCCACCCAGCGCCGTCTGAAAGCGCAAACGGTATGGGATAAAGTGCGCCGTCAGCAGGGGAAACCGCCGGAAGCGATCATCTCGCTGCCGGAAATTTCCGGCCATCCGCAGATTCAGGATTTGCGCATCGCGCTAATCCAGACCCGGCGTAACCTGTCGGAAGCGGCGAAACACTACGGTCCTAAGCATCCGAAATATCTTCAGGCCCAGGCCCAGCTACAGGTCGTCAACGGGCAGATAGGCCAGGTGTTGGGCGAACTGCTTAACGGCTTACGCCAGCAGTATCAGATTACGCTGGACGATGAGCAGCACTACCAGAAGATGCTCGACGACCAGAAAGCCGATTTCCAGGCGCTGGGGGCCAAGCGCGACAAATACAACACCATGATGACCGCGCTGAACAAAACCGAGGAGCTGTATAAATCGCTGTATCAGCGGGCGAATGAGCAGAAGCTTTCCGAAACTTTTTCGGTTCCTGACGAAGCGATCTACGATGCCGCCGTGCCGCCAAATCAGCCCTCTAAACCGCAGCGCGGTCTGCTTATCGTGATGGCGACCCTGATGGCGCTGGCGCTGTATATCATGTACCTGATTGTCAGCACCGCGCTCGACAAAACGGTGAACAGCATCAGCGAACTCAAAGCCAAAACGGGCCTTGATGCCAGCGGGGAGTTTCCGCTGCTGCCTCAGGCGAACAGCGCGCAGCTGACGTTCCAGAATCTGCTGTACGCCGATATGATCCACAGCCTGCGCCTGGCGCTGCTCGGCCAGACTGAGTCACGCGGTACGATACTGGTGACCTCGGCGCAGACCCATGCCGGCAGCAGCCTGATAGCTGAACTGTTGGCGTGGTCGGCCAGTAAGTCAGGCAAAACCTTGCTCATCGACCTGGATTATCTGGCCAACGCAGGGCTCTCCGCGCGCTATCCGCAGCATAAAACAGGGTTCAGCGCGCGTCTGGAAGACCGCTGCGCCACGCCGCAGGCGGTCGTTTCTCTGGCCGACAATCTTGATTTTATGCCGCGCGGCGAACTGAACGACTCGACGCTGCTGCTGTTAACCTCGCAACGGCTCCCGGCCCTGCTGACCACGCTGCGGCAGACCTACGATTCGCTCATTCTTAATGCGCCATCGCTCGGCCTCGCTCAGGACGGCCTGCTGCTGGCCCCGCACGTCGATATCTCCCTGCTGGTGGTGAAAGCCAGCGAGCAAGCGTCCCGCGTCCGCGACGCGCAAAGCCGTCTGCACGCCGCTACGCCAACGCCTGTCGCCATCATGCTTAACCAGGTGAAAGAAGAGAACCTGGAGACTCAGGAAGGCAAACGCCTGCCGGAGCGCGGCATGGGTGAACTGATCTCACCGAAGTAGCGATCATGAATTTAATTAAGAGTATTTCATCCATCGCCAGCTCCTCGGTCCTCTCGCAGGCGATCGGCGCATTTTCCGTGTGGCTGATTTCCCATCGCTACGGCATGGCGGAAGTCGGGCACTACGCGATGATCTACAGCAACGTGCTGATTGGCGCGCAGGTTTGCACTTTTGCGTCGCAGCTGCTGATCCCGCGCCAGGAGGAGCATGAACTGGGGCAGAACGTGGTGTTTTGCCTGCTGCAAAGCCTGCTCCTGGCGCTGCCGTGGGCGGTCATCACCGGACTGATATTCCATCTCAATATCGCGTTTCTCTATCTGCTGACCTTCGGCTATGCGCTGGTTTTGATCGCCGAGAACCTCTCGCTGCGCGGCGGCAACTATCCGTTTCTCACCTTTCAGCGCATCGCCGTGTCGCTGGTGGTGGCGATAGCCCTGCTGACGATGCCGAACGCCACCCTGTTCTATATTGCCTGGATGGTGGGCATTTTGCTGCTGCTCAGCCTGTGCCTGCTGCGTTTATTTCACTTCAGCACCCTGACGCCGGCGCATTTTTCTCCGCGCGCCAACGGCCTTTTCGCGCGCCAGCACTGGCAGCATCTCAGCCGCGTCGGCAGCGCGGAAGTGCTGGCGATGGCCAGCAACAATCTGCCGACGATGCTGATTAACGTCTGGTTTTCACCGCTGGTCGCGGGTTATTTCTCGGTGGTGAGCCGCTTCTGCTTATCGCCGGTGATGATTGTCGGTAACGCGGTGCGCAATTCCATCTTTTCAAAATGGTCGATGGATTTTCGCAACAACACCTTTAACTATGCGGAATACAAAAAAATTCGCCTGCTGCTGTTGGCCGCGGCGCTGATCTGTATCCTTGGGATCTGGATTTTCTATCCGCTGGTTATGCGCCTGGGCTTCAGCCAGGAGTGGCTCAATTCGATCCCGACCTCACGCTATATGCTGCCTTATCTGTTCGCCGCCCTGGCCGTCAGTCCGCTGACCGTTATCGAGCTTATCTTTGGTTCTAAACGCTATTTTTTACGCATTCAGATAGAGCAGTTGCTGATCATTATCGTCGCTTTTATCGCGCTGCCTGAATTGGGCCAGAGCTATGAAATTGCCCTGCTGACCTTCTCTGTTCTTACCAGCATTCGCTATCTGTTCATTCTGTTGAAAATGAATAAGCGGGCGCTGCAGCTCTCCCGGCAGGAGCAGAAAATATGCAGCTAAACACCGGTCGCTATCTGGAAGCATTCGCGCTGACGACCATCGTCTTCTGCGGCACGGTGCAGTATTTCACCGGCGTTGTCGCCGTACTATGGCTTCCGTTTTTCATGGTGCTGGTAATGGTGGTTCTGCTGATGATGCAAAGCCGGCAGCAGCCTCTCGCGCTCAGCGCCCGCGAGAAGGTGGTGCTGGCGCTGTATCTGACTTTTATTATCCTTAGCCTCTGCGCCACCGTTTTACAATCCGGCATCGTCACCGCCATCGTCGGTTTTAAAAACGAACTGGCCCTGTCGCTGGTGATGTTTTGCATGCTGCTTGGTATGTTTCGCGAGTCGCAGCTGCATCGCCTGACTCAGCTTTTTTACTGGCTGTTCTACGTCCAGTTCCCGCTGGCTATCTATCAGGTGCTGGTAGTGGTGCCAAAACGCGTCGCCCTGCGCGGTGAGGATGAAAAGTGGGATTCGGTAGTCGGCACGTTTGGCGGCGACCCGATGGGCGGCGGCAATACCGCGGCCATGGGGATGTTCTGCCTGCTGATTATGCTGCTGAAGGTGTCCGAATTTAAGCACGGTATCTGTTCATTCAAATCGATGGCGGCGCATATCGTGCTGGCCTTTTTCCTCTGCGTGGTAGGCGAGGTAAAATTCGTGATTCTGCTGTCGCCGTTCTTACTGGCGCTGCTGTGGATCATGCCCGCTTACGTCAGCGGCATCAGCAAAGTCACCCTGCGCTCGTTGATGATAATCGCCGCCGGAATGGTGGTGTTAATTTTTGCCGCTATCACCATTCTCGCCTCCAACTACTCGTCGGCCTTTGGCGGGGATCCGACCAAAAGCGCGCTCTCGGTATTTATCGATTCCCTCGGTTATATTTTTGATACTAACTACATTATGGAAAGCGGCGAGCTTGGCCGGTTTACCACTATTTTCTTCTGGCTTAAGCATAACGAACTTTTTGGCCCCGGCGGAATGCTATTTGGCTACGGTCTGAACGCGACCAACAGCGGCAGTACCGTCTCCCCAGGCTATATTGGCGCCTGGTATCATCTGATACTCGATTCCACCGCGCTAAGCATGATGCTGTGGGAAGTCGGTATTATCGGCGTGATCTTATTTATCGCCATGATTGCTTCTATTCTTATCGGCATGCGGCCCAAAGAGACCTTTTCCCGCTACGATCTAAAGCGTGAAGATTTACAGCTGCTCAGCTCCGCGCCTGCATTTTACGTCTTTGCCATCGGCTGTTTACTCAGCCTTCCCTACAGTCAGATCCTGATGATCATTCCCATGCTACAGTTTTTATTATGGCTGGCCCTCGGGGCGCTCATTGTCATTCATCGTTCCGTCCGTCTGAACTCCGGTACCCAATATGAATAAAACGCCATCAATTACCGTCAGCATTAAAACCCTCAACGAAGCGCAGGGGATTGAAAAAACGATCGACAGCGTCCGCAAGCAATTGCAGCCTTACCCCCATCAAATTATCGTCGCCGATAGCCTCTCCACCGACAACACCCGGGAGCTGGCCATCGCCAAAGACGCGATGGTGGTCTGCCTTGATAATGCGAAAGATCGCTGCTGCGGCGTGGGCCACCAGCTGGGCTGGTTATTCAGCGAAGGGGACTATCTGCTGCTGCTGGACGGCGATATGGAGCTGGAGCCGGGTTTTCTCGACACCGCCGTCGCCTTTCTCGAAGAACATCCCGAATACGCTGGCGTGGCGGGCAGCGTCGAGATGGATGATGCCGCTAACTATGAATTTAAATCGCGCAAGCAGCGCCTGCATCTTATTTATCCGCAGGGTGATACCGACCATCTTGGCGGCGGCGGACTCTATCGCCGCTCGGCAATCGAGAAAATTGGCTATCTGACTAACCTTAATCTCCACGGCTATGAAGAAGCCGAATTGGGGATCCGCTTGCAGGCCGCGGGCTATAAACTCCACCGCCTCGCTGCGCCCTATTTTAGCCATGCTTCCTATACCATGCCGACGTTTAGAATGTTGACCTATCGCTGGAAGAACGGTTTTTTATGGGCGCCCGGTGAGCTATTACGCAACTGCTGGGGGAAAAACCATTTTCCTGCCGCGCTTAAGATTGTTCGCAACGAACTGATATTCACGCTGTATATCCTGGTATTGATTATTTGCCTGCTGTCGTTAAATCCCGGTTTGATTATTATCGCCCTGCTTCCGCTGCTGGCGTTTATCGCCCTGAAGGCGATTAAAAATAAGTCGCTGCGGGACGGCGTACAGAGCGTTATCAACTTATCGTTATTTTCCGCAGGTATGGTGCGAGGCCTCATGAACTCCGTTCGCGATCCGATGAAACAACCCGCCGTGACCGTCTCCAACCCAAAACATATCCAGACAGAACATGAAAATATTATTCGTTAACAAATTCTTTTTTATTAAGGGCGGAGCGGAAACCGTATTTTTCCAGGAGCGAGACGCTATGCTGCAAGCGGGCTATCAGGTTGTCGACTTCAGCATGCAGCATGCAGAAAATAAACCCTCGCCCTGGGAAAGCTTCTTCGTACACAACGTGGACTACCATCAAAACCACGGGCTGACGGGCAAGCTCAAAGCGGGTATCGACTTTATCTACAACGCGGAGGCCTGCAGCAAGCTCAATACGCTGCTGCTGGCGCAGCGCCCGGATATTGTGCACTTTCATAATATTTACCATCAGCTGACGCCGGCGCTGATCGGCGTCGCCAAACGCTTTGGCTGCAAAACCGTGCTGACCGCGCACGATTATAAAATCGTCTGCCCATCGTACACCATGCTGCGCGATGGCCACGTTTGCGATGACTGTCTTACTGGTTCGGTGAGCAACGCCTTCCGCCATCGTTGCCAGCAGGGCGACACCTTTAAAAGCCTGCTGCTGTCGCTTGAGGCCTACTGGCAAAAGTTCGCGCAAAATTACGCCATGCTCGATTGCATCATCGCTCCCAGCGAATTTATGCGTCAGACGCTGCTGCGTAAATTACCCCGGTCACGGATCGAGACGATCGTCAACGGTATTGATGCCAGCGCCACGATCCCGGGCGATACGGCGGGCGATTATTTCCTCTATATCGGCCGCTTGAGCCGTGAGAAAGGCGTCGCTACCCTGGCGCTGGCGCAGCAAAAAATGCGCCAAATGATGCCGCTAAAAATCGTCGGCGACGGCCCTCTCGGCAACGACCTACGCGCCCGCTTTAGCGGTCCGGAATTTCTCGGCTATATGCGCCACGGAGAAGCGCTCAACGCGTTGATTCGCGGCGCGCGGGCGGTGATCGTCCCTTCCGAATATTATGAAAACTGCTCGATGTCGGTACTGGAGGCGATGGCGTTCGGTCGCCCCGTCGTCGGCGGCAATATCGGCGGCATTCCGGAGCAAATCCGCGATGGCATTGATGGCTATCTGGTGGAACCCGGGGATGCCGACGCGCTGGCGCGCATCATGGATGGCCTGGCCGCCAATCCGCAGCAGGCGCGGGAAATGGGCATCAACGCGCGCCAGCGTTTAGAAGAGAAATACGATCTCGCCCGGCATATGCAGGTTCTGCAGGAACTCTATCAGCAGCTTGTGGGGGAAGCGAAATGAAGCTCAAAGTGACGGTGCTTGGCACCCGCGGTATTCCGAATGTCCAGGGCGGCGTTGAGACCCATTGCCAGAATCTCTATCCGGAAATCTATCAACAGAATCACCCCGATATCTGCGTCATTGCCCGCTCACCGTACGTTGACTACCGCCGCAGCGAATATAAAGGCGTGCGGTTAAAAAGCCTGTGGGCGCCTAAAAGCCGCAAGTTCGAAGCCATTATTCACTCAACGCTGGCAGCCTTCAGCACCCTGTTTGACGGCTCAAATGTGGTTCACGTTCATGCGGTCGGCCCTGGCCTGGTGGTCCCTCTGCTGCGCCTGCTCGGCAAGCGCGTCGTTTTTACCCACCACGGCCCGGACTACGATCGCCAGAAGTGGGGCAAAATGGCGAAAGAGATGCTGCGTCTTGGTGAGAAATGGGCGGTGAAATATGCCAATGAAGTTATTGTTATCTCGGAAGTGATTAATACGCTGATTAAAACCAAACACGGCCGTACCAACGCTAACGTGATCTATAACGGCGTGCGCCAACCGCCGCTTCCCGCCGAAGAGACGCGACAGGCCACGCTGAATCAGTATTCGCTGAAAGCCGGGCAATACATTGTCGCCGTCGCCCGTTTTGTCGAAGAAAAAGGGCTGCACGATCTGCTTGCCGCCTACAAAGCCTCGAACTGTTCGCTGCCGCTGGTGCTGATTGGCGATGCCGATCATCCGGATGAGTATAGCGAGCGGCTGAAGAAACAGGCGGCCGCTACCCCGGGAGCGATCATGACCGGTTTTATTAGCGGCGATCCGCTGCATACCTTGTTCTCACAGGCCGGGCTTTTTGTTCTTCCGTCTTACCACGAAGGGCTGCCCATTGCTCTGCTGGAGGCCATGTCCTGGTCCTTACCGGTTATCGTCAGCGATATCCCCGCCAACCTGGAGATTGGCCTGCCTGCGGAGGTTTATTTTCCGACGGGCAATGTCGCCGCGCTAGCGCAAAAGCTCCAGTCCTGGCGCGGCGAGGAGACCGTGGATTACAGCCAGTTAATGCCCAAATACCGCTGGCCGGACATTGCAGCGAAAACGGCTCAGGTCTACCAGCGATTAACGAACAAGAGTCAACCGTGACAAAATCAACATCCGACCTGGTCATTGAGCGCTTTTATTCCGCGCTTGATGCGGAAACAGAAAGTTCATTAACGCCGGAGCAGAAACGCGGTATCGAACAGGCGCTGGTGAGATCGAGCCTGGCGTCGCGCCATCGTATCGACTTTCGCCATAGCTTTCCGTTTCTGCATCGTCGATATTTTGTAGTCTTTTTATGCGGTCGCGATCTGCGCAAAATCCCGCGGGAAAGTACGCTGCTCGGGCGTCTATTTTCCACCCTGGCGATTACGTTTGCCGTGCTGTTCGCCATTCTTGCCGTGCTGCTGGCGCTCTATATGCTGAAATCCGCGCTGGGAATCGATGTGTTTAAGAACTTTCACGTCGGTATCTGGACATGGTTTGTGAACCTCCACGATAAAGTGAATTAACGATGAGCTCTTTTTCGCCGCGCCGCGCCGCGCTCTGTTTGGCGCTCCTGCTGGCCGGAATCATTCCGTCTGCGGCGGTACTGGCTGAACGCACGGTTATCACCCCGCCGGCCTTCACCGGTCTGTTAACGAACCCAGGGATCGGCGTGGCCAGTTTCCACGATGGTTATGGCCAGAAGCCCTCTCTGCAAGAGTATCCGGACACCGGGTTTGAATACGATCGCTTTTACTGGAGCGATCTGGAGCCTGAAGAAGGCGTCTATAATTTTGCGCCGATCGATCATGCCTTCAGCGTCGCCGCTCAGCATCAGCCAGCGATGAACGTCGGATTGCGTATTATGGCGCTCGATGAACCGCAATCGGGCTCGAAAATCCCCGCCTGGCTTATCAAAAAAGGCATTCAGGGACAATGGGTCGAAAATGGCAAAACCTTTGTCCCGGATCTCAGCGATCCGACTTTTATCACCTATGCGCAAAAGCTGCTTAACGCCCTCGGCGCGCGTTATGACGGTAATCCGGAGCTGGCGTTTGTCGATATCGGCATGGTGGGTTCGTGGGGTGAATGGCATAACTCCAATTTCCCTGACGTCGCGCCGTTGATGGAAAAGTACACTCCGCAACAGCTCAATCGCTACGTTGATATGCATTTCAGCAGTTTCCCTAAAACGCCCAAAATCATGTTGATCAGCGGCGGCGACTCGCTGGCCTGGGCCAGCCAAAAAGGCGCCGGATGGCGCGCGGACTGCTGGGGAGACTGGCATAACTTTTCCCCGGAGTGGAGCCATATGCGCGATGACTATCCTCAACGCCTGGCCGCCGCGCAGGCGGCGTGGGGCGGGTTTAATGACGGCTGGCAGCACGCCCCCGTGAGCCTCGAGATTTGCGGCTATATGGCGGAATGGGAAAGCGTGCAGCATTACACTCGCGAAGAGGTCCAGGCAAGCTTCGACTGGGCATTAGCGCAGCACGCCAGTACCCTGAATCTGAAATCGCGACCGGTGCCGGCAGCGTATCGCGATATCGTTGATAATGCGTTATTGCGCATCGGCTATCGCTACCGGGTGAGCCAGCTGGAATTTGATACGCCCGTACGTAGCGGCATGCCGCTTACGCTGAATGTCACCTGGCGTAACGACGGCGTCGCCCCGGCCTATCTCCCCTGGCTTGTACAATGGCGGATAGTCAATGCGGCGGGCGATACCGTTACGCAAATCAAAACGGCGGATGACGTTCGCCAGTGGCTGCCCGGAGCTCATCAAAGCCGCGCTACGCTAGCGCTGCCTGCCGGGCTGCCTGACGGTCAATACCGCCTGCAGGCGGCCCTGGCCAATCATCAGGGGCAACCGCGTATTCAACTCGCTAACGAAGGTCAAACCGGTGACGGATGGTATTCACTGGCTTCGTTTAACCTTAAGGAATAATCATGTTTGAGGCTATCAGACAGGTCGGCCAGGAGATCAAATCCTGCGGCGGCATAAAAGCGAAAATCGCGGTTCTGCTCTATCGTCTGGCGACGCTCTATCGCAGCCGTAATCCTCTGTGGAAGATCTGCGGGATCCCCTTCGTTATTCTCAATATCGTGATTAACGAGTGTTTATTTTGCATTGAGCTGCCGTGGCGAGCGCGCATTGGCTATGGGCTGAAGCTGTATCATCCGCACTGCATTGTGATTAACCGGGGAACGATCATCGGGCAAAATTGCACTTTGCGCCAGGGCGTCACTATTGGCAGCGTGACCGATAGTCAGGGCCGGGAAAGCGCTAGCCCGCGAATTGGCGATAACGTGGAATTTGGCGCCCACGCCGTGGTGATTGGCGCGGTCACGCTAGGCGACAATGTCAAAGTCGGCGCGGGCACGGTGGTAACCAAAGATCTGGCCGCCGGCATGATTGCCGTCGGTCAGCCATACCGGGTATTAAACGGCGATTAGCGTAGGTTTGCCTGGGGACAAAACCCACGCTGATAGAAACGCGGGTTTTAACGCGGGATAGCAAAATGACCGGAACTTAGGCCCTCAGCTTAACCGGTTCGCTGAAATCATCGGCGGGCTCCAGCTTAAGGCTGAAGGTCGCCAGTAACGCTTCGGCTCGTTGGTGAAAATCGCGTAGCGTCTTTTCGAGCTTTTCCGTGACTTCAGGATCGTCAATCGCGACCGGACGCCAGTCGCCTTCTTTATCGAACAATCCAAACTGATAGCTATAGGTGAAGCGCGAAGCCTGCGCTTCCATCTCCATCCACCATCCCCAGAACTCGCGTTTTTCAGGCGCTGGTTTTACGTTGACGCAAACTGCCAGGCAATCGAAAAAGAAGCGGTTGTCTTCACATTGCTCCTCACGGATGTAAGGGCCAAGCGCCGTGAATTTCTTAATCAGCTTACTCTTCAGGTGTCCACTCGGTAACGTCATTGCGATCTCCTTTAGTGATGCTATGACGTTACCAAATCAATAGAATTTAGCAATATATTAACTAAATCTATGGCTAATCCAGCGGGCGATCTGCCGCAGGGCGTGATCGAAATTACGGTAGACCGGATTGAACGGGATCTCCAGCAGCTTGCCGTCGGAGGAGGAGGAAGTGATTAAACGCGACTCCTCTTCCGGACTGAACGGATCGTCTTTCCAGAAACCGGAGAGCATCGGCGTAGGGCAGCGACGCCCCAGCAGACCCTGAACCTTCAGGGAATAGCGGTTAAGCTCAACCCGCAGCGCTTCGTCGGAGGCGTCATGCATACCCAGACGCGACGCCAGAACGTCGAGATACATTTCCGGCACCCGTCCCTGATGCAGCGGGTCCACCAGCAGTCCGTGCACCACCGGCCCCAGACAGGCCACCGCCTTCAGGCGCTGGGGTTCAAGATAGCCCAGCCGGACGGCGATGTTCGCGCCGAAGCGGAAACCAAAGGCGGCCACCCGGGTATGGTCAACCCAGGGAACATTAGACAGATGCTGCAGCACATACTGGTGCAGCATGCTGGTATCCTGGGTCAGCTTGCATTTTGAAGAGAAACCGATGGAAGGCATATCGACCGTCAGCATAGCGATGCCCAGGGGCGCAAAATAGTTCTCGTACAGGTTGTAATAATCGGTCTGTAGCGCGTCAAGCCCGCCGCACATCAGCACCGTCGGGAACGGCCCATCGCCCGGCGGCATATGTAAGAAACCGGTGATCGGCGCGGCGCCGGGGATGGCGAACTCCAGCTCTCGCAGTTTGCCGGGCAAGCGCTGGGCGGCTTCTTCATAGGCCCGGTATGCCAGCACCTGCGCCTGTTCCGCCAGCTCATCACCCTTGATATGCGGATAGGCGGCAATGCTGTAAAGGTTTGCCGCATGGAGCCAGTGACGACCGCTAACCAGAAGATTCTCTTCCTGACCGGCCTTTTGCTGCCAGTCCATCGCCTGTTTGGCCCATTCAAAGATCCAGTTGCCGCCGCGATAGCCCACGACCGTATCGTAAAGCTCGGGGTCGGTCCGCTCCGCATCGCTCATGACGATACGCGCCTGCACGTCGAGGATTTCCTGTGGCGTCACGCCACGCCAGATCCACATCAGGCGGTTAATCAATCGGTACCAGTGATCAACGTGATTGCCGCTAAGCGCGGACTGGATCGGTTGTTGCGCTCCGGTGTTAAACCGACGCACCAGCGTAGAGGTTTCCGGATGTTTGAATCGGGGTTTAAACAACGTTTCGCTAAGGTTAGCCTGGGACATGTGCCGCCTCCATCATGTTGCCACTCAAGCTATTGTAACCTGCGTCAGGGTAAAAAAAACCACGCCCGGCAAAACCGGGCGTGGTAATTAGCATTTATGCGGGAAATTAACGGCCTGCGATAGGCGGTACGAATACCACGCCCATATCCCACGGCTGTTCAATCCAGGTATCTTGGGGAATATCAACGACATAATCATCAACCAGCGGGCGACCTGCCGGTTTGGCGAAGATGGTGACAAAATGTGCTTTAGGATACATTTCGCGGATGGCAACGGCGGTACCGCCGGTATCAACGAGATCGTCGATCACGATAAAGCCTTCGCCATCGCCTTCCGCACGTTTCAGCACGGTCAGTTCACGCTGATTATCGTGGTCATAGCTTGAGATGCAAACGGTATCAACATGACGAATACCCAGTTCACGCGCCAGTAATGCTCCCGGTACCAGACCGCCACGGCTAACGGCAATAATGCCTTTCCACTGTTCAACCGGCAGCAGACGGGTTGCCAGTTTGCGGGCGTGAATCTGCAACATGTCCCAGGTGACGACGTATTTTTCGCTCATGTGAAGTGTCCCAGCCTGTGTAATACGGCTTAAATAATGTTCGAGGGGGAAAATGGTTGCGCGAGATTATAGAGATCTGACGCGCTAAAAACCAGCGTTAAGCGGCCCCCGCGACTCTTTTTACGTGGTTTACACTACCAGAGTACACGGAAAGTGGTATTCTCAACCCCATCGCGCAAGCCCGGGCTTGTAGTGTATTTGATTGCTAACCCCTCGATCTGCAAACGACTTTTGCAGGTGATTGTAAGGAGACTTATCGTGTCTGAACTGTCTCAATTATCCCCGCAGCCGCTGTGGGATATTTTTGCCAAAATCTGCTCTATTCCTCACCCCTCCTATCACGAAGAACAGCTCGCTGAGCACATTATGGGCTGGGCAAAAGAAAAAGGCTTACACGCGGAACGCGACCAGGTTGGCAACATTCTGATTCGTAAAAGCGCGACTGCCGGTATGGAAAACCGTAAACCGGTGGTGCTGCAGGCGCACCTCGATATGGTGCCGCAGAAAAACAACGATACCGTTCACGACTTCGCTAAAGATCCTATTCAGCCGTATATCGACGGCGAGTGGGTTAAAGCGCGCGGCACCACCCTGGGCGCCGATAACGGTATCGGCATGGCCTCCGCATTGGCGGTGCTGGCCGACGACAACGTTGTTCACGGCCCGCTGGAAGTGCTGCTGACCATGACGGAAGAAGCCGGAATGGACGGCGCGTTTGGCCTGCAGGCTAACTGGCTGCAGGCGGACATCCTGATCAACACCGACTCCGAAGAAGAGGGTGAGATTTACATGGGCTGCGCCGGCGGGATCGACTTCACCTCTGACCTCGCGCTGACCCGTGAAGCCGTTCCGGCCGGTTTCCAGAGCTTTAAGCTGACCCTGAAAGGGCTGAAGGGCGGCCACTCCGGCGGCGAGATCCACGTTGGTTTAGGCAATGCCAACAAGCTGCTGGCACGCTTCCTCGCGGGCCATGCTGAAGAGCTGGATCTGCGCCTGGTCGATTTCAACGGCGGCACCCTGCGCAACGCTATTCCCCGTGAGGCGTTCGCTACTGTCGCCGTGGCCGCGAACAAAGTGGATACGCTGAAAGCGCTGGCTAATGAGTACCAGGCGATCCTGAAAAACGAGCTGGCGGCCAAAGAGAAAAACCTGACAGTACTGCTGGAATCGGTTGCGAACGACCAGCCTGCGCTGACGGCCCAATCTCGTGACACCTTTGTACGCCTGCTTAACGCCACGCCGAACGGCGTCATCCGCAACTCTGATGTGGCAAAAGGCGTGGTGGAAACCTCGCTGAACGTCGGCGTGGTGACCATGACCAGCGATAACGTGCAGATTCACTGCCTGATTCGCTCGCTGATCGACAGCGGTAAAGATTATGTCGTCAGCATGCTGGATTCTCTGGGCAAGCTGGCCGGCGCGAAAACCGAAGCGAAAGGCGCCTATCCTGGCTGGCAGCCGGACGCCAGCTCGCCGGTGATGCATCTGGTGCGTGAAACCTATCAGCGTCTGTTCAACAAGACGCCGAACATCCAGATTATCCACGCGGGCCTGGAGTGCGGTCTGTTCAAAAAACCGTATCCGGACCTGGACATGGTTTCTATCGGGCCAACCATTACCGGCCCCCACTCCCCGGACGAGCAGGTTCACATTGAAAGCGTTGGCCAGTACTGGACGCTGCTGACCGAGCTGCTGAAATCCATTCCGGCGAAGTAAGACAATTAAGGCCCACACCGCGAGGCGCGGGCCTTTTCTTTATAAGATGACCGTTCGAAAAGCCCGCCTTACCGATTGTGTATACCGGCCACGCGCATTTGCCGCCTTGAGTCATTGCAGGAAAGGCCTGCAAAGTGCGTTCTGAGTATTTAGCGCATCGATTTCCCGCCGCATCCGGTAATTAAGAAACCGCTCACCGCGCGCTTCAACCTGCTGTTGCTCAATTACGCTAAAACCGTGGCGTTCAAAAAAGGGCTTTGCCGTAATGCTGGCTTCTACCGTTAACACGCGTTCAGGCCGCCGTATAAGCAATGCGTTGAGCAATGCGCTGGCTATTCCCTGGCGGCTATAGTCGGGAGAAACAAACAGCAAATCAATATAGTCATCCACGGTGGTAATAAACCCGACCGGCGATGCCTCTTTTACCGCGACCAGTACCCGTGAAGCCGCTATTTTTTGCCGCCAGCGGGCTTCATCAACCTGAGCCCAGGCGGCAATTTGCCGGGGAGAATAATCGGCGCTGGCCGTCTCTTTAATCGCCCGCAAAAAAATCGCGCATAGCGTGGCAAAATCACGCTCTCCATACGGTCTTATTTTCGGCATTGTTATAACCCCAGAACCAATTGTCGCTCCAGCTGCGGATCGAGCAGCGTCACGTGCAGCCCTACCAGCCTGACTCCCCGACCTCCGCGCCGCTCGTTCCAGGCTTTATGGGCAGTGGTGATCAAATCATCTTTATTCAATCGGGGCCAGACATGCTCCTGAGTCGTGAGCTGGAAATCATTAAACTTCAGCTTGACCCCCTGCCGGGCGATCAGTAAATCCGGTTTAACCTTCGCCAGGCGCCGTTCCAGTTCCGGATAGAGATTCTCAATAATCGACTCACACTCCGCCCATTCGTGGATATCCTCTACCAGGGTTCGCTCAACGCCCACCGATTTGCGCTGGCGCTCGCTGCTGATTTCTCGTTCATCAATTCCCTGGCTGCGCTCCCATAGTATCCGCCCGAATTTACCAAAGCGCTTGAGCAACATCGCCAGATCGCTGTTCTGCACATCTGCACAGGTCCTCAGCCCCATGCTTTCGAGCTTCGCGGCGGAAACTTTGCCGACGCCCGGGATCTTCGCTAGCGGCAACGTTTTGACAAACTCCGCGACCTGATGCGGCGCAATCACAAACTGGCCGTTGGGTTTATTCAGGTCCGAGGCGATTTTTGCGAGAAACTTTACTGGCGCAATGCCTGCGGAGGCGGTCAAATTTAGCTCACGATGGATGGTCTCGCGGATCTCCTGCGCCATCAGCGTCGCTGACCCCTGACAATGAACGCTGTCGCTAACGTCCAGATAGGCTTCGTCCAGCGATAAAGGCTCGATTAGCGAGGTATAGCGGGAAAAAATCTCCCGGATATGGTTCGACGCCTCTTTATAAGCATCAAAGCGGCCGGGAAGCAGCGTCAGGTGAGGACAAAGCTTGAACGCTGTGGCGGTGGGCATGGCGCTACGCACGCCGAATTTACGCGCCGGATAGTTGGCCGTACTGATCACACCGCGCTGCACCCGGCTACCGCCAATGGCGATAGGGATGTCGCGCAGTGCCGGGTTGTCCCGCATCTCCACCGCCGCGAAGAAGCAGTCCATATCAACGTGGATGATCTTACGCATAGCCAAACCTTAGACTGTACATGCGTACAGTATAGCAAAAGTCGGCGAAATTTAATCTTTTAAAAACCCTCGCCATAAAAAACGTGCTACAACATAAAAGTGCAACAAATATGATTTATTTTTCATATAGTTATATTAATAAACAGGGTGAATGTAATCATGAAATCAATACTTACTGCGCTTGGTTTGCTTATTGCCAGCAGCGCCTGCGCTGCGCCGCAGCTCATTGCTCATCGGGGAGGCACCGGCGATGCGCCGGAAAACACCCTTCCGGCGATAAAACTGGCGCTGGAGAATAAGGCCGAGGCGATTTGGATAACGGTACAATTAAGCCATGATGGCGTTCCGGTCTTATATCGCCCGAGCGATTTATCCGCCCTGACTGACCATACCGGGAAGGTCTCAAGCTTTAGCGCTGCCGAACTGGCCCGCATGGACGCGGGATGGAAATGGGGCGGTGAAACTCACCCCTGGCGCGGAAAAAATGCCACCATTCCAACGCTGCAATCAGTGCTGGAGCAATGGCCGCAGACCTTCTTTTACATCGATATTAAATCGCCTGATGCCGACCCGGCAATGATGGCTTCGCGTCTTAGTGAAGTATTGCAAACAACCCATAGCCTCTCGCGCGTACGCGTTTATTCCACCGAAGACCGCTATATCGCGGCGCTACCGGAATCTATTCCCCATTTCGTCAGCCGGGGCGAAACGCGAACGAAGCTGGCTAATATTTCCCTTAGCCACCAGTGCCAGCCAACCACGCAGCCGGGCGATGACTACTGGTACGGTCTGGAGCTGAAACGCAAGGTAGAAATCGTGGAGAAGTTCACCCTCGGCGAAGGCGTGTCGCCAGCCACCCTCACCTGGGATAAAGAAGCCATGGACTGTTTCCGCTCTCAGGGCAAAGCCCATATTGTCTTCTTCGACATTAATAGCGCCGATGATTTTCGTAAGGCAAGCGAGCTGGGAGCCGATGGCGTGATGGTAGACTCGCCGGCGAAAGCGAAAACCTGGTAAATCGTAAAAGGCCGCGATAAGCGGCCTGCTGTTTAAATGATGCGATCCCGTTTGCGCTGCGCTTCGCGAGCCATGCGTTTTTTACGCGCATCGCAAGGTTCAGGACAGTCGCAGACCTTTTCCAGACCCAGCGATGAGATCCCGCCGCAGCTGCCCTGAAGAGTTTTGCGCTTGATCAGGTACCCTAGCGACATTCCCAGAATAACCAGCGCGAAAATCACGAAGGTCGCGACAAATACCGTCAGCATCATCAGCCTCCAAAATCGTCCAGCATGATGTTTTCATCCTCAACGCCGAGATCTTTAAGCATTTTGATAACCGCGGCGTTCATCACCGGCGGCCCACACATGTAAAACTCACAATCTTCCGGCGCCGGGTGATCGCGCAGATAGTTTTCATACAGGACGTTATGAATGAAGCCAGTATGGCCGGTCCAGTTATCTTCCGGCTGCGGATCGGAGAGCGCCACGTGGAAGGTAAAGTTCGGGTTTTCCCGTGCCAGCTGTTCAAACTCGTCATCATAGAACATTTCTCGCAGAGACCGCGCACCGTACCAGAAACTGATTTTACGTGAGCTGTGTAGCCGCTTAAGCTGGTCGAAAATATGCGAGCGCATCGGCGCCATCCCCGCCCCGCCGCCGATAAACACCATCTCCGCCTGCGTTTCTTTGGCAAAGAACTCCCCAAACGGCCCGGAAATCGTCACTTTATCGCCAGGCTTCAGCGACCAGATATACGAGGACATAATCCCCGGCGGCGCATCAGGCACCTGCGGCGGCGGCGTGGCAATACGCACGTTGAGCATAATGATGCCCTTCTCTTCCGGATAGTTAGCCATGGAGTAGGCGCGTAACGTGGGCTCTTTCACGTCAGAGACATAGCGGAAAAGATTAAATTTATCCCAGTCGCCGCGATACTCGTCCGGAACGTCAAAGTCGGCATAGGCGACTTTGTGCGATGGACACTCGATCTGAATATACCCGCCGGCGCGGAACGGAACCGCGTCACCGTCAGGCACGCGCAGCTTCAGCTCCTTGATGAAAGTGGCCTTGTTATCGTTCGAGATAACTTCACACTCCCACTTCTTAACGCCAAAAATCTCCTCTGGCAGCTCGATTTTCATGTTCTGCTTCACCGCGACCTGGCAGGCCAGGCGGCAGCCCTCTCTCGCCTCACGCTTAGTGATATGAGAGAGTTCGGTAGGCAGGATATCACCGCCACCCTCTTTCACCGTCACCCGGCACTGGCCGCAGGAGCCCCCGCCGCCGCAGGCCGACGAAACGAAGATACCGTTGCTGGAGAGCGTATTCAGCAGCTTGTCGCCCGCCGGAGTACGAATCTGTTTATCCGCCTCATTATTGATTTCAATGACCACGTCGCCCGCATTCACCAGCTTCGAACGCGCGGCCAGTATCAGCCCCGATAGCACCAGGACGATCAGCGTGAACATCACTACGCCAAGAATAATTTCCATACTTTCCGCCCTTATAGCTGCACACCGGAGAATGACATAAAGCCCAGCGCCATCAGACCTGTGGTAATAAAGGTGATCCCTAACCCACGCAGACCCGCGGGCACGTTTGCGTATTTCATTTTTTCACGGATACCCGCCATCGCCACAATTGCCAGCAGCCAGCCGATGCCGGAACCAAAGCCGTAAACGATCGACTCGCTGAAGTTATAGTCACGCTGCACCATGAAGGAGACACCGCCAAAAATCGCACAGTTGACGGCAATCAGCGGCAGGAAGATCCCCAGAGCGTTATAGAGCGTCGGGAAGTACTTATCGAGGATCATCTCGAGGATCTGAACCAGCGCGGCAATAACGCCAATGAAGGTAATAAAGTTCAGAAAGCTCAGATCAACGCCTTCCACCAGCGCGCCGTCGCGCAGCACCAGGTTGTAAACCAGATTGTTAATGGGTACCGCCAGCCCAAGCACGACCGTTACCGCAACGCCGAGCCCGAAAGCGGTCGACACTTTTTTCGATACCGCGAGGAAGGTACACATCCCAAGAAAGAAGGCCAGCGCCATGTTTTCAACAAACACGGCGCGGACAAACAGGCTAATGTAATGAGCCATAATCGGTTACTCCTTTTCCTGCTGTTCAGGCTTCCAGCTACGCACCGCCCAAATCAACAAACCGATAATGAAGAACGCACTCGGCGCCAGAAGAAACAGGCCATTTGGCTGATACCAGCCGCCGTTCTGCACCGTTTCCAGCACCGTGATGCCAAACAGTTTGCCGCTGCCAATGAGCTCGCGCAGAAAGCCGACAAGCAACAGGATCGCGCCGTATCCTAGACCGTTGCCAATACCGTCCATAAAGCTTGCCAACGGCGGCGACTTCATGGCATAGGCTTCCGCCCGCCCCATTACGATACAGTTGGTAATGATAAGGCCGACGAATACCGATAGCTGTTTGGAGGTTTCATAAGCAAAAGCGCGCAGCAGCTGGTCAACGACAATAACCAGCGAAGCGATAATCGCCATCTGCACAATGATGCGCACGCTATTCGGAATGTGGTGGCGGATCATGGAGATAAACATGCTGGAGAAAGCCGTAACCAGCGTCACCGCGATGGTCATCACAAAAGCCGTCTCCAGCTTGGTGGTCACCGCCAGCGCGGAGCAGACGCCCAGGACCTGCAGCGTGATAGGGTTATTAGCGATAAGCGGCCCCACCAGCACGCGCTTCATTTCTTTCATGTCGCCTAAATCAGCCATTATTCAGCCCCCCTTCACGTACCTTATGCAGGAATGGACCAAAGCCCAGTTCGCCCATCCAGAAATCAAAACTATGCTGCACACCGTTGGAAGTCAGCGTCGCGCCCGACAGGCCATCCACGGCGTGCAGGTCGCCCGGACGCGCGCCGCCTTTAACGATTCTCAGCGCAGGCATACCTTTATCATCAAGCACTTGTTTACCGATAAACTGCTGGCGCCAGTTGGGGTTTTCGATTTCCCCGCCCAGCCCCGGCGTTTCGCCGTGATCGTAATAGGTGATCCCTTTGAGCGTACGGCCATCGGTTTCCAGCGCAATAAAGGCGTACATCACCGACCACAGGCCGTTACCGTAAATGGGCAGGACGATTTCCTGAATCTGCTGCTTTTCATCGCGCACCAGATAAATTTCGGCAATATTACTGCGGCGTTTGATGCCGGCCGGGTCCTGACTGGCGTCCAGCTGTAGGCTTTGCTGGGGATCTTTCAGAGCCTGGGCCTGATTAAACTTGCCGGGATCTTTATCCAGCAGCTCGCCGCTGGCTAAATCGACTAATCGCGGAGAGATACGGGCCTTAAAAATATCAGCCACATCCTCTGCGCTCATCCCCTGCTTCATCAGACCGGCAACCGCCAGGATATTGCGCTGTTTATCGAGAGCGCGCTGCTCCTGCTGGCGCGATTTTAGCCCCACCGCAGAACCGGCGACCACGATTGAGCAGACCAGACAAAGCACCAGCACCACCAGCAGCGTTTTGCCGATGCTATCGTTACTTTTATTCTCAGCCACGCGACTTCCTCCGCTTAATATTGGCCCGCACCACCAGATAATCGAACAGCGGCGCGAAGAGGTTGGCGAAGAGGATCGCCAGCATCATCCCTTCCGGATAGGCCGGGTTGACCACGCGAATCAGGACGCACATCACGCCGATCAGCAGGCCATAGCTCCATTTACCTTTATCCGTAAACGACGCGGACACCGGGTCCGTCGCCATAAACATCATGCCGAAGGCGAAACCGCCGAGCACCAGATGCCAGTACCACGGCATGGCAAACATCGGGTTGGTATCAGAGCCAATGAAATTAAACAGCATCGCGGTAGCCACCATACCGATGAAAACCCCGGCGACGATGCGCCATGAGGCCACGCGACCAAAGATAATGATTGCCCCGCCGATCAGAATCATCAGCGTCGAGACTTCGCCAATCGAGCCCGGAATCTTGCCGAGGAAGGCATCCATCCAGCTTACCGGCAGACCGGTAGCGACGTTCACCAGCGATTCACCGCCGCCGCTGGCCCACTGGGATAGCGGCGTCGCGCCGGAGAAGCCATCCGCCGCAGTCCACACCAGGTCGCCGGAAATTTGCGCCGGCCAGGCAAAGAATAAGAACGCGCGCCCCGCCAGCGCCGGGTTGAGAAAGTTTCGCCCGGTTCCGCCAAAAATCTCCTTGGCCATGACGACACCGAAGGTGATCCCAAACGCGGCCTGCCATAGCGGCAAAGTGGGCGGTACGATCAGCGCAAACAGAATAGAGGTAACGAAAAAGCCCTCGTTAACCTCGTGTTTACGCACGATAGCAAACAGCACTTCCCAGAACCCACCAACAAGAAACACGGTGATGTAGACAGGCAGGAAAAATACCGCCCCCAGGGTCATCATACTGAGCCAGCCGGCATCAGCGGTGAAGTTTACCCCCAGCCACTGGGCAATGCTGTAGTGCCAGTTCCCGGCGATGACCTGCTGCAGCTGTTCAGCGCTATATAATTTAGCCAGCGCCGGTATGGTCTGCAGACCAACGTTATACATTCCCCAGAACATCGCCGGGAAAACGGCGAACCACACCAGTATCATCATCCGCTTAAGGTCGATGGCGTCTCTGACGTGCGCCGCTCCGCGCGTCACCTGACCGGGTGTATAAAACAAGGTCGCCGTCGCTTCGAACAACGGGTAGTATTTTTCCAGCTTGCCGCCGTGCGTAAAGTGCGGCTCAAGTTTGTCAAACAGTTGCTTTAAGCCCATCACTTATCCTTCCTGCTCAATCTGGGTTAACACGCTGCGCAACGCCGGGCCATATTCATACTTGCCGGGACACACGTAGGTGCAAAGCGCCAGGTCTTCTTCATCCAGTTCCAGACAGCCCAGCGCCTGTGCGCTATCGGTATCCCCCGCCAGCAAATCCCGCAGCAGCATGGTGGGCAGAATATCCAGCGGCATCACTCGCTCATAGTTGCCAATCGGCACCATAGCCCGCTCGCCGCCGTTGGTATCCGTCGAGAAATTAAACAGCTTACGCTTCATAAAGTGGCCGAGCGTGGTGCGAGTGATGGAGAATTTGTCCTTCCCCGGCATCACCCAGCCGAACAGCTCTTTCTCTCGCCCTTCCTTCACCACGCTGACCTGTAAATGAAAGCGGCCAAGAAAAGCATGCGGCCCGCGGGCATGCGTTCCGCTGAGGACCGAACCGGAAATAATCCGGTTTTCATCATCCAGCAGTTCATCTGCCAGCAGCTCATCAAGGCTGGCGCCTGAACACGTTTTTATCAGACGGGGCTCCTTCACCTGCGGGCCACCGAGGGCAATAATACGTTCGACAGACAGCTCCCCTTCCAGGAATAATTTGCCAACGGCGATAACGTCCTGATAGTTAAGATGCCAGACCTGCTTTTTCAGGCTAACCGGTTCGAGAAAATGGATGTGGGTCCCCACCAGCCCGGCGGGATGCGGCCCGGCAAACTGGTTGAAAGTAACCTGGCCAACCGGATGCCCGCCAAGCTTGCCGCCGCTGGCCTGACAGACGTGGACTTTACCGTCGGTCAGCCGCGTCAACAGCGTCAAACCAGCGTCAAAGGCCTCACGCTGGGCCAGTATGATTGGCTGAGGGTCTGCCGCCAGCGGATTCGTATCAATGGCGGTGACAAATATGGCCGCCGGCACGCTGCCCGGCGCGGGTATTTTGCTGAAAGGACGGGTGCGAAATGCCGTCCACATCCCCGACTCCAGCAGTTGGCGCTGTACGGCCTCGCGCGTCAACCCGGCAAGATCGGCCAATTCATAGCGGGGAAAGTGAACGGCATCATCGCCATCCACATCAATAACGACCGATTGCAGAACCCGACGCTCGCCGCGATGAATGGCGCTAATGGTCCCACTTGCCGGTGCGGTAAAACGCACGCCAGGATTTTTTTTGTCTTCGAACAGAAGCTGCCCTTTTTGTACCCGGTCACCTTCACGCACCGCCATCGAGGGGCGCATACCGATGTACTCTTCACCTAACAGCGCAACGCGCTTAACCGCAGGCTTCGAAGAAATCTGCTGTGATGGCATGCCAGCTATGGGCAAATTCAGCCCTTTCGTGATTTTAATCATATCGTTAGCAGGTATCCGTTACCTAAACCCCGGCATCAGGCCGAGGCCAGCATAATTAATGGAAAATAAGAGGAAGAAAGGAACATTGTAGTCCTGGTGATTCACAAGACGGGAGAGAAGCATCCTTTCTTACCCTGAGCATTTAGCGGGCCAAGTGTAACATTTCGTGAGCGGCGCCTGTAGACAAACCGCCATTAAGTCGTTCTAAAATGCGAGCTATTACGCAAAGTTCTGACTGCGCTTTGCCTCAAGATTCGCTATAACGGAAAACTAAAACGTAAACGTGGCACATCGTGCTTGCGAAAAAATGCCGTGGTGCTAATGTGAGCGCTCTAAAACCAGAAAACTCTGATTTCGGGTCTCTCTTGCCGTCCTGGCAATGTGGTAATTTGTTTTATCAAGGAACAAGTAGTATGCGCAAAATCGCATTATTTATTGCGATGCTTCTGTTGCCGTGCGTTTCATTCGCAGGGTTACTTAGCAGTAACAGCTCGACAACGCCGATGAGCAAAGAGTATAAGCAGCAGCTCATGGGCTCGCCGGTCTACATTGAGATCTTCAAAGAAGAGCGCATGCTCGATCTTTACGTCAAGATGGGCGAAACTTACCAGCTTCTCGACAGCTACCGGATCTGTAACTACTCCGGCGGGCTCGGTCCAAAGCAGCGCCAGGGCGATTTCAAGAGCCCGGAAGGGTTCTATAACGTTTCGCGCAATCAGCTAAAACCCGATAGTCGTTTCTATAAAGCGATCAATATTGGCTTCCCGAACGCTTACGACCGCGCGCACGGCTACGAAGGTAAGTATCTGATGATTCACGGCGCCTGCGTATCCGTTGGCTGTTACGCCATGACCGATACCGGTATTGATGAAATCTTCCAGTTCGTCACCGGCGCGTTAGTCTTCGGCCAGCCCAACGTTCAGGTGAGCATCTATCCTTTCCGCATGACCGATGCCAACATGGCGCGGCACAAATATTCCTACTTCGCGGATTTCTGGCAACAGCTGAAACCGGGATACGACTACTTCCGGCAGACGCATAAACCGCCGGTGGTTTCCGTGGCCGATGGCCGCTACGTGGTGAGCAAACCGCTCAGCCACGAAGTTGTGCAGCCGCAGCTCGCGTCAAACTACTCGGTCCCCGAGGCAAAATAACGCCCACTCGCCTGGCATGATTTTATTCCAGGTTTCATTGCCAGTCAGCGGCTGGGTGGCGATAACGGAGACCACATCATTCGGAGTGGTCTCGCGTTGAAAATCAATTTCTACATCCTGATCCAGCAGCGTCGCTACGCCAAACGGCGCCCGTCGCGTAATCCAGTATAAATTCGTCGAGCAGAATGCCATCACGTAGCGCCCATCGGAAAGCAGCATGTTAAACACGCCTTTTTCACGCAGCTCTCCGGCAAGCGTAGCGATAAAGCTGAATACCTCCACCATATCGCCCGGCATTTCCGGATAGCGCTCGGTGATGCTGTGCAGCAGCCAGCAGAACGCCTTTTCGCTATCGGTTTCCCCGATGGGATGCAGATTGCCCGTCCCGAGATTCTCATACCCTTCCAGTTGACCGTTATGCGCATAGGTCCAGTTGCGCCCCCACAATTCCCGGGTAAAGGGGTGAGTATTTTCCAGCGCAACGATACCCCGGTTGGCCTGGCGAATATGGGCGATGACCGAGCAGGACTTGATAGGATATTCCTGCACCAGCTTGGCTATGGGCGACTGAAAGCTAGGCTGCGGATCTTTAAATGTGCGACAGCCCTTACCTTCATAAAAAGTAATGCCCCAGCCGTCTTTATGCGGCCCGGTTCCGCCACCGCGCTGCACCAGCCCGGTGAAACTGAAGCAAATATCTGTGGGCACATTCGCGCTCATCCCGAGCAATTCGCACATAGATCACCTCATACAGCAATGCGGGGTTAACCCCCGCGATTTATCAGGCTTTAACCATCTCTTTTTCGATAAGCATAATCAGGATATGAATCACTTTAATATGAATTTCCTGAATGCGGTCGGCGTAGCCAAAATGCGGTACGCGAATTTCGACATCCGCCGATCCCGCCATTTTACCGCCATCTTTCCCGGTCAGAGTAATCACTTTCATCCCCTGAGCGCGGGCGGCTTCGATCGCTTTGATTACGTTACCGGAGTTACCGGAAGTGGAGATCCCCAGCAATACATCGCCTGTACGGCCCACTGATTCTACGTAGCGAGAGAAAACATATTCATAGCCAAAATCATTGCTGACGCAAGAGAGATGGCTCACGTCTGAAATCGCAATTGCCGGATAGCCTGGGCGGTTTTCACGATAGCGCCCGGTCAGTTCTTCCGCAAAATGCATCGCATCGCAGTGCGAACCGCCGTTACCGCAGGAAAGGACTTTGCCGCCAGCTTTAAAGCTATCCGCCAGCAGCACCGCAGCACGCTGAATCGCATGAATATTGGCTTCGTCCTGCAGAAAGTTAGCCAGCGTTTCAGCGGCTTCATTCAGTTCGTTACGAATAAGATCCTGGTACATGAGGATAATCCTTCAGTATTTGTGGGATAACCCAGGCAGTTTACCGGATAGCCGACGCAGCGAGAAGCAGCACGCAAGGTAATCCCCCGTGCTTTTGATTTTATGTGCCGCATTTCCGTACAACAATGTGAGCAAGGTTGTAATTATTTTGTAAACACATTGCTAAAACAAATTACATCCACTACAACCATATCATCACAAGTGGTCAGACCTCCTACAAGACAGGGAGCATTTCTCTATGATGATTTTGAGTATTGTTGCAACCGTAGTTTTACTCGGTGCGCTCTTTTATCACCGAATCAATCTGCTGCTCAGCAGCGCGATTTTACTTGTCTGGACCGCCGCGCTCGGCGCTGCGGGGCTGTGGAATATCTGGCTGCTAATTCCGCTGGCGATCGTTTTGCTGCCGTTCAACCTTACCCCGATGCGTAAATCCATGATTTCAGTCCCGGCGTTCCGCGCTTTCCGTAAGGTCATGCCGCCGATGTCGCGCACCGAGAAAGAAGCGATTGACGCCGGTACGACATGGTGGGAAGGCGATCTGTTCCGCGGCAATCCCGACTGGCAGAAACTGCACAACTATCCGCAGCCGCGCCTCACCGCTGAAGAACAAGCCTTTATTGACGGCCCGGTCGAAGAAGCCTGCCGAATGGCAAACGACTTCGAAATTACCCACGAGATGGCCGATCTGCCGCCGGAGCTGTGGGCCTATCTGAAAGAGCATCGCTTCTTCGCGATGATCATTAAGAAAGAGTACGGCGGGCTGGAATTCTCCGCTTACGCGCAGGCTCGCGTACTGCAAAAGCTGTCGGGTGTCTCCGGAATCCTGGCGATTACCGTCGGCGTGCCGAACTCATTAGGCCCGGGCGAGCTGCTGCAGCATTACGGTACGGAAGAGCAGAAAAACCACTATTTGCCACGCCTGGCTCGCGGTCAGGAAATTCCGTGCTTCGCGCTGACCAGCCCGGAAGCGGGTTCCGATGCCGGCGCCATTCCGGATACCGGCGTCGTCTGCATGGGCGAATGGCAGGGCCAGCAGGTGCTGGGCATGCGTCTGACCTGGAATAAACGCTATATCACGCTTGCGCCTATCGCTACCGTGCTGGGGCTGGCGTTCAAACTCTCCGACCCTGACCGCCTGCTGGGCGGGGAAGAAGAGCTGGGTATCACCTGTGCGCTTATCCCGACCACCACTCCCGGCGTTGAAATCGGTCGTCGCCATTTCCCGCTGAACGTTCCGTTCCAGAACGGCCCGACCCAGGGGAAAGATATTTTCGTTCCTATCGATTACATTATTGGCGGCCCGTCGATGGCCGGTCAGGGCTGGCGGATGCTGGTTGAGTGTTTATCGGTTGGTCGCGGCATCACCCTGCCCTCAAACGCGACCGGTGGCCTTAAATCCGTCGCCATGGCTACCGGCGCCTACGCGCACATTCGCCGCCAGTTCAAAATCTCTATCGGTAAAATGGAAGGGATCGAAGAACCGCTGGCGCGTATCGCAGGCAATGCCTACGTAATGGACGCCGCCGCCTCGCTGATTACCTACGGCATTATGCTTGGCGAAAAACCCGCGGTACTGTCGGCAATTGTGAAGTATCACTGCACCCACCGTGGCCAGCGTTCAATTATTGACGCAATGGATATTACCGGCGGTAAGGGCATTATGCTCGGCAGCGGTAACTTCCTGGCGCGAGCCTATCAGGGCGCGCCGATCGCCATCACCGTTGAAGGTGCGAATATCCTGACCCGCAGCATGATGATCTTCGGCCAGGGAGCGATTCGCTGTCATCCGTACGTGCTGGATGAAATGGCGGCGGCGCAGAATAACGACATCGACGCTTTCGATAAGCTGCTGTTTAAACACATCGGGCACGTGGGGAGCAATAAAGTGCGCAGTTTCTGGCTGGGCCTGACCCGCGGTCTCACCAGCAGCACGCCGACCCGCGATGCCACTCGTCGCTACTATCAACATATGAACCGACTGAGCGCCAACCTGGCCCTGCTGTCCGATGTCTCAATGGCGGTACTGGGCGGTAGCCTGAAGCGTCGTGAAAGAATTTCTGCGCGTCTGGGAGATGTGCTGAGCCAGCTGTACCTGGCGTCGGCGGTCCTGAAACGCTATGACGATGAGGGGCGTAACGAAGCGGACTTACCGCTGGTTCACTGGGGGGTACAGGATGCGCTGTATCAGGCCGAGCAGGCGATTGACGATCTGTTGGTCAACTTCCCAAATCGTCTGGTCGCCGGAGCGCTTCGCGTGGCCATCTTCCCGACCGGACGTCATTACCTGGCGCCTTCAGACAAGCTGGATCATAAGGTAGCGAAAATTCTGCAGGTCCCGAGCGCGACGCGTTCGCGTATCGGCCGCGGTCAGTATCTGACGCCGAGCGAGCATAACCCGGTCGGCCTGCTGGAAGAGGCGCTGCTTGATGTCATGGCGGCAGACCCCATCCACCAGCGCCTGTGCAAAGAGCTGGGCAAGAATCTGTCGTTTACGCGTCTTGATGAGCTGGCCCACAACGCGCTGGCAAAAGGGTTAATCAATCAGGACGAGGCGGACATTCTGGTCCGGGCTGAAACCAGCCGACTGCGCAGCATTAACGTCGACGATTTCGCCCCGGATGAACTGGCGACCCGGCCGGTAAAGCTGCCGGAGAAAGTCCGCAAGATTGAAGCAGCTTAAAAAGCCCAAATAATCACATCACGATCGAGGCGGGGACTTCCCCGCCTCTCTTTTTTCAGATAATTCATCGAAGGGTATTTCCAGGGCTGTCATTCTTTTACAAAATATTCCCTGAGCCGTCCCTCGGCTGATATGGTGTTAAAATCATTATAATTCCTCTCATCATACTGGAGTTCACCACCGTGCCCGGACTGAAAATAACCCTTTTACAACAACCGCTGGTGTGGATGGACGGTCCCGCCAACCTGCGCCATTTCGATCGTCAACTGGAAGGGATAACCGGGCGTGACCTCATTGTTTTACCCGAAATGTTTACCACTGGCTTCGCGATGGAGGCAGCAAAACAGTCGCTATCGCAAGAGGAAGTGGTTGCCTGGATGGAAGCTAAAGCCGCACAAACCAACGCGCTGATTGCCGGTAGCGCCGCGCTACAAACGGACCGCGGTCCGGTTAACCGTTTTTTGCTGGTTGAGCCCAACGGTCAAATCCATTTCTATGACAAACGGCACCTGTTTCGCATGGCGGATGAACATCATCATTACGAGGCGGGTAACGAACGGGTTATTTTTGCATGGCGCGGCTGGAGAATTCTGCCGCTGGTGTGCTACGACCTGCGTTTCCCGGTGTGGTCACGCAACCATAACGACTACGATTTAGCGCTGTACGTTGCCAACTGGCCCGCCCCACGTTCAATGCACTGGCAGTCGCTGCTGGTCGCCAGGGCTATCGAAAATCAGGCTTATGTAGCCGGATGCAATCGCGTCGGCACCGATGGCAACGGGCATCATTACCGGGGCGATAGCCGGATAATTACCCCGCAGGGCGAGATTATCGCGACGGCCGAACCGCATCAGGCAACCCGCCTGGACGCTGAGCTTTCGCTGACGTCGCTAAAAGAGTATCGCGAGAAGTTTCCGGCCTGGCAGGACGCTGACCCCTTCACGCTCAACTAAAGCAAGCAAACTCGGGGAGCCATGGCTCCCTTTCTTATGCCGCAAACGCGCGCGTCAGGCCGGCAGCAAAGCCAAAAAAGTTTACCTGTCACCCATCAATGCGATTTGCGCAAGGCATGCGGGCTGCGCCGAGAGTCAGCATGTTATCGAGAGGATAGAAGCGTGTGTGAAGGCCTGGCTCAGGAAACGGCACGGGCCAGAACGACGAAAGCCTGAATCATTGCTGATTCAGGCTTTCTGAATAGTGGCGGAACGGACGGGACTCGAACCCGCGACCCCCTGCGTGACAGGCAGGTATTCTAACCGACTGAACTACCGCTCCACTTACTGTTCCCTTGGGAACGAGGCGAATATTACGGATTCCCCTCTACCCCGTCAACGCTTTTTCTTCATTTTTGAATCGCTTGCTGCAAAAATCGCCCATCAGGCTATTTTTAGCGCGTTTACGGGTAAATCAGGCGCGCCACAGGCAGCTTCCGCCTTTCTTTTGCACCAGATCGAGCCGCGATTCATGGTTCATCAACTCTTCATCGGAGGCATAAACCACCCGTAATTTGCTGGCAGCGCGAACAACGCGTTGAATGCCCATTTCTCCGGCCTGCTGCTGACCTTCCCCTTCCATTGAGAAAGCCATCGTCGTCTGGCCGCCGGTCATCATCAGATAGACGTCAGCCAGAATCTGGGCATCGAGCAACGCGCCGTGCAGCGTTCGCTTGCTGTTGTCTATTTCATAACGTGAACAGAGGGCATCAAGGCTGTTACGCTTGCCCGGGAACATTTTACGCGCCAGGGCCAGGCTGTCGGTCACCTTACAGAAGGTATCCGTCTTCGGAATTCCGCGATTCAGCTTCGCAAATTCATAATCCATAAAGCCGATATCAAACGATGCGTTATGGATGACCAGCTCCGCGCCGCGGATATAGTCGATGAACTCATCGACCACATCGCCAAACGCGGGCTTATCCATCAGGAATTCGTCCGCAATGCCGTGAACGCCAAACGCTTCAGGATCCACCAGCCGGTCCGGCTTTAAATAGACGTGGAAGTTGTTTCCGGTCAGGCGGCGGTTGATCACCTCCACCGCACCGATTTCAATTATCTTGTGCCCTTCATAGTGCGCACCAATCTGATTCATACCGGTGGTTTCGGTATCGAGAACGATCTGTCGCGTAATTGCAGTGCTCATAGCGGTCATTTATGTCAGACTTACCGTTTTACGTATCGATTTCAATTACAGGAAGTCTACCAGAGATGCTCAAACAGGTAGAAATTTTCACCGATGGTTCTTGCCTGGGAAATCCAGGCCCCGGCGGCTACGGTGCGATTTTACGCTATCGCGGGAAAGAAAAAACTTTTAGCGAAGGCTTTAACCTTACGACGAACAACCGCATGGAGATGATGGCCGCCATCGTCGCCCTGGAAGCGCTGAAAGAACATTGTGAAGTGATCCTCAGTACCGACAGCCAGTACGTGCGTCAGGGGATTACGCAGTGGATCCACAACTGGAAAAAACGCGGCTGGAAGACGGCGGACAAGAAACCGGTAAAAAATGTCGATCTCTGGCAGCGCCTGGACGCCGCGCTGGGTCAACACAAGATCAAATGGGAATGGGTTAAAGGCCACGCCGGGCATCCGGAAAACGAACGCTGCGACGAACTGGCGCGCGCGGCGGCATCTAACCCAACCCGGGACGACATCGGTTATCAGGCGGAAAGCTAATTCTGCCCCTTGCGCCACTGACGCGTGGCGCCTACCGCCTGCGGTATCCGTTTTTTTGCTTTGCCCGATTTCATCGGGTTTAGCGTCAACGGGATAGTGCGTTTACGGGCAATGATCAGCTGCAGACATCCCAACGCCGGGAGATGCGTACTGAGCATTTTCCCCCCGTGGCGCGACCAGGGAAGGACCTGATAGCCCCCATAATGCATAACTTCAAAATTAAGCAACCCCAGCCAATCCATCTGACGCGTTAAGGTGAACATGCGGCTGTTATAGGGGGGCTTATTGCGTAATACCGGCACCAGCTTACGTAAACCCATCAGGCTCATGGGGTTAAAACTGGTTAAAATTATCCAGCCATCGTCGATCAGCACTCTATCCGCTTCCCGCAGCAGTCGATGCGGATCGCTGCACCACGGTAAGGTATGCGCCAGCAGGCAGGCATCGACCGACTTCTCGGCAAAAGGCAAATGCAGCGGATCGGCCTTTACCTGCACCGGATTTCCTTGTAAAGAGACATTCACCTGATGGGAAATCGCACAGGATTCAGTATTGATTTCCGCGCTCAGATTGCCAATCTTAAGTAAATGAAAGCCATATAATTTAGCGAGCCAGGGCTTCATCTGCCGTTCCAGCGACTCGCGGTAGTATTCGCCCCACGGCATGCTGGACCAGTGCTCTGGCGCTGTAACTGTTTGAGGTATCCTTGCCGGCTTCATCGCAACCTTCCGCTACGCATTAGAGGTAATTTATGAATCTTATCAGTATTCCCGCATTTCAGGACAACTACATCTGGGTTCTTAGTGAAGATAGCGGGCGCTGCCTGATAGTCGACCCGGGAGAAGCCGATCCGGTACTCGCCGCCATTGAACAAAATCGCTGGCAGCCGGAAGCTATCCTGTTGACGCATCATCACCACGACCACGTTGGCGGCGTAAAAAAACTGCGGGAAAAATTTCCGGCCATAGCGGTTTACGGACCGGCAGAAACCCAGGATAAGGGCACAACCCACATCGTCAAGGACGGAGAAAGCATCTCTGTTTTGGGCCGCGAATTTTCTATTTTTGCCACGCCAGGTCACACTTTAGGACACATCTGTTTCTTCAGCGCACCTTATCTATTTTGTGGCGACACAATGTTTTCCGGCGGCTGCGGCAGACTGTTCGAAGGGACTGCAGAGCAGATGTATCAATCATTTAAGAAGATTAACGCCCTCCCTGACGAAACCTTAATATGTTGCGCACATGAGTACACATTAGCAAATATGAAGTTTGCAATGAGCATCCTTCCCCATGATAGGGATATAAATGATTATTATCACAAAGTTAATGAGTTACGTGCAAAAAACCAAAAAACACTCCCCGTAATTCTGAAAAATGAGCGTCGTATAAATTTATTTCTTCGCACAGATGATGATGATTTAATTAAGGAAATTAGCAAAGAAACAAATTTGCAACACTCTGCTCAGCGATTTGCATGGTTAAGGTCAAAGAAAGACGACTTCTGATATTTAATTCTTGTCTTCAGCCGACTTCACCGTTATCCTTGCTCGTCTTTTAAGCAACTATTGACACACACATGAAGGCACGAGCGATTTTACTCGCCTCTGTCCTGCTGGTGGGGTGCCAGGCGTCTAAGAACGATGGCACCGTACAACAGCACGCACAGAGCCTTTCTGCAGCGAGTCAAGGGGAAGCAAGCAAGTTCACAAGTCGAGCGCGCTGGTTAGATGATGGAACCTTCTACGCGCAAGACCAGGATCTGTGGACTTCGATAGGCGACGAGCTAAAGATGGGAATTCCGGAAAATGTCCGGATTCGCGAACAAAAACAGAAGTACTTAAGAAATAAGAGCTATCTCCACGATGTAACTTTACGGGCAGAGCCGTATATGTACTGGATAGCCGGGCAAGTTAAGAAACGTAACATGCCAATGGAACTGGTATTACTACCCATAGTGGAGAGCGCTTTTGACCCGCACGCAACGTCTGGCGCCAATGCCGCAGGCATCTGGCAGATCATTCCGAGCACCGGGCGCAATTATGGTTTGAAACAGACCCGCAGTTACGATGCGCGTCGTGACATCGTTGCCTCAACTACGGCAGCGTTAAACATGATGCAACGTCTGAACAAAATGTTCGACGGCGACTGGTTGTTAACCGTCGCGGCGTATAACAGCGGCGAAGGCCGGGTAATGAAGGCTATCAAAGCGAACAAATCACGGGGTAAACCCACCGATTTCTGGTCGCTGTCATTACCGCAGGAAACCAAAATATACGTACCAAAAATGCTGGCCCTGAGCGATATACTCAAGAACAGCAAGCGGTATGGCGTAAGGCTGCCGACGGCAGACGAAAGCCGAGCCCTGGCGCGTGTACGCCTCGACAGTCCGGTTGAGATTTCACAACTGGCGGATATGGCAGGAATGCCTGTCAGCAAGCTGAAAACGTTCAACGCCGGCGTGAAGGGGTCGACTCTGGGTGCAAACGGCCCCAATTACGTCCTGGTTCCGCAGAAGCACGCGGCGCAGCTGCGTGAATCTTTGGCCTCTGGCGATATTGCCGCCGTACAGCCGACTCAGCTTGCAGATAACAGACCGTTGACCAGCCGCAGCTACCAGGTGCGCTCCGGTGATACCCTTTCCGGCATTGCATCGCGTCTCGGGGTATCAGCGAAAGATCTGCAGCAGTGGAACGGCATTCGCGGCTCTGGCCTGAAAGTGGGGCAGAATCTGGTGATTGGCGCAGGCAGCAGCGCGGAACGTCTGGCGAACAATAGCGATAGCATTACCTATCGCGTACGTAAAGGCGACTCTCTGTCGAGCATTGCGAAACGTCATGGCGTGAACATCCGCGATGTGATGCGCTGGAATAGCGATACCGGCAACCTCAAGCCCGGCGATCAGCTAACGCTGTATGTGAAGAACAGCGACAGACCAGAATCCTGATGATTCAGCAGGCATTAAAAAAGGCACCCTCGCGGTGCCTTTTGTTTTATCTCTGGGTTAGATTGCCTTATGGGCCTCAAACATAATCGTATCGCTGGTGAACGAACCGTCCTGCTGCAAGGCAAAATAGGCCTTAACCTCCGCTGATGCGCTGTCCTGGTATAAACGAATCGCCTCCGTCAGCGCCGCAGGCGTCCGCATCCGCGCGACCCATGAGCTGAACTCCAGAGGCAAGCGATCGGTCAGCAGATGATTTATCACCAAACCGGCCTCGCTCGCCATTGCCAGCCACTCGCCGCTGGAGTAGTTGCGGACATGGGAAGTATCGCGCAGGGCTTCAACGGTTTGCAGCCAGACGTCGCGAACAGGGTGACCGGGCGACATCACATCCATAATAATCATCACCCCACCCGGCTTCAGCACCCGCTTCACTTCGCGCAATGCCTGGCCGACGTCGTGCCAGTGATGCGCAGAATAACGGCTGATCGCCACATCAAAGCTGGCATCAGCGAAAGGCAATGATTCAGCGTAGCCCTGCTGAGTGGCGATATTGGTGAAACCTTTATCCCTTGCGGCCTGAGCCACCACGTCCAGCATCTGGCTGGATAAATCATATGCCGTCACCTGGGCAACCTGCCCTGCCGCCGCAAAGCTGGCGTGTCCGGCGCCGCATCCCATATCCAGCACGTGGGCCTGCGGGAAGTCCGCCAGCCGTTCGGCCAGGCGCTGTAAATCCCGCCCGGAAGCGTGTACGGCGCTGGTCAGGTAGGCGCTGGCCTGTGAGCCAAACTGTTTTTCGACGTTGTCATGATGAGAGCGTGTTGTCATTGCATTGTCCTTCGGTAGTTTGAGTAATAAAGGCAGCACCATGCATACGCAGGCCTGCCCCATGGCAGGCCTGACATACCTTAATTAATCAGGCTTGCCGGGACTGAATTCGACTAGTAGAGGGTTGTGATCGGAGGCGCGGGTCACCAGCACGGAAGCGTCGTGCACGCTTAACCCCCGATAAAACACAAAATCAAGCGGACGACCAAAAGTGCGACGGCGCTGATCGTCAGAGAAGCGGACTTCGCGCAGCGACATTTCACGCGCAAAGCGATACAAAGCGTTCATTCGCGGACGGCTCCAGGCGTTAAAGTCGCCCGCCATTATCACCGGCCCGCTGTGATGGGCAATCTGGTCGCCAATCGGCAGCAGCTGTTTGCTGTAGACATCAACGCCAAGACTAAAATTGACCGCGTGGATATTCACCACCATCAGCAGACGGGAATCCGGTAACGGGTAAACGGTGACCAACGCTGACTTTGCCAGCCGCAGGATAGGCTCGCGTTCGCGCAGAGGGCAGCAGTAAATGGGGTGCGCGGAAGCTAACGTCATGACCCCGGAAGGATGCTGCGGGAGCACCAGAGCCGGAACCTGGTCCGCGGCCAGATAGTTGGAGGTGGCGAATTTCACTAACTCAGGCGTGGTTTGCGCTTCCTGCAATAACACCAGGTGAGCATCTTTACCGAAATTATTAAGCACGGATTTCCACTCGGCGCGCTGTTGCTTGAAGATGTTCCACACAAGCACGCGGATTTTCTCATCCGAGCTTAACGGTACCCCGGCCGGAAAAGCCGGAGTCATGCCAGCAAACGACCCCGGAGGTAAGATTCTCTCCGCGGGTTGTCCGGCGACATAGCGCATGGCATAGGTATTCTTTCGCAATTTAGGCATCAAACCTCGATAACAGGAAACCAGCCCGACTGCGGCTGGTTCTTCTGTTATAGGGATTTTTGTATACACTTTCAATGCAATTTGCCAGAAACCTTTATCCTTCTACGGAAAGAGCCGTAGTACGGCGCCGAGGCCTATCGAGCCGACCGCTGAGAACCACCAGTAACAGTGCGACCAGAACAATTAACGCGCCAATCCACGGCGTCTGAGCCAGACCATAATGCTCTACCGTCTGACCGCCAATCACCGATCCTAAGGCAATCCCGATATTAAAGGCGGCAATATTCAGGCCAGAGGCAACGTCAACCGCGCCAGGGGTATACTGCTCCGCTTTCTGCACCACGTACACCTGCAGGCCCGGAACGTTACCAAAAGCAAAGATGCCCATCACCAATACCGTCGCCAGCGCCGCATACTGCAAACTGGCCGTAAATTGAAAGATCAGAAGTAAAGCAACTAACGCGGCAAAAATCAGCTTCAGCGCGGGCACGGCGCCGTGTTTATCCGCCAGCCTTCCGCCCCATACGTTGCCCACCGCCACAGATACACCGTAGCCGAGGAGGATCCAGCTAACGGCCGCTGGGCTAAATCCGGCAAGATCCTGCATCATCGGCGCCAGGAAGGTAAAAGCGGTAAATACGCCGCCATATCCTAAAGCAGTAATGGCGTAGATAATCAGCAAACGAGGATGGGTCAGAACCTGCAGCTGGGCGCGCAATCCCGCGCTGACGCGGCCAGGAATGTTATTCGGCACCAGAATAAGGCTGCTCATTAACGCAATGACGCCAAGGATCGACACGGCGAGGAACGTCTCACGCCAGCCAAAATGTTGGCCGATAAAGGTGCCTAATGGCACCCCGGTCACCAGCGCAACAGTCAGACCGCCAAACATAATCGCAATCGCCGAAGCCGCTTTCTCTTTCGGGACCAGGCTGGTCGCAATTGTCGATCCGATCGAAAAGAAAACCCCGTGCGCCAGCCCCGTTAACAGGCGTGCCAGAACCAGAGTTTCATAGCCCGGCGCCTGCCAGGCCAGCAGGTTACCGGCGGTAAACAGCGCCATTAACGCGAGCAGCAGTTGTTTACGCGGCATCCGCCCGGTCAGCGCGGTGAGTACCGGGGCGCCAATCGCCACGCCGAGTGCATAGATCGAAACCAGCAGCCCCGCAGAGGGGAGCGAAATAGCAAGTTGTTCTGCGATAGTGGGCACCAGGCCCACGATGACAAATTCGGTCGTGCCAATAGCAAAGGCACCGATAGTTAAGGCCAGTAGCGCCAGCGGCATAATGTACTCCGTATCAACATGATTAAGATGACACGTAGTATGAAGAGATGTTTTAATAACAAAAATAGCCAAAGTATCAATAGAATTTTGCCACAGGTGCAATAATGAGAGCTACCTCAGAAGAAATCGCCATTTTTGTCGCCGTGGTTGAAAGCGGCAGCTTTAGTCGCGCAGCCGAACAGCTAGGTCAGGCTAATTCCGCCGTCAGCCGGGCGGTGAAAAAGCTGGAATCAAAGCTCGGCGTGAGCCTGCTTAATCGTACGACCCGTCAGCTAAGCCTGACTGAAGAGGGAGAGCGTTATTTCCGTCGCATGCAGGTTGTGCTTCAGGAGATGGCCGCTGCCGAGAATGAGCTTCTGGAGAGCCGTACGACGCCAAGAGGTCTGTTACGGGTTGACGCCGCAACGCCGGTGATACTGCATTTTCTGATGCCTTTGATAAGACCCTTCCGCGAGCGCTACCCGGAGATGAACCTTACGCTGGTTTCGTCAGAAACCTTTATCAATCTGATCGAGCGGAAAGTCGACGTCGCGATCCGCGCCGGTACGCTGACCGACTCCAGCCTGCGCGCCAGGCCATTGTTCAATAGCTACCGCAAAATTATCGCTTCACCGGACTATCTTGCTCGCCATGGAACGCCGCAAAGCGTCGCTGAGCTAAAACATCATCAGTGTCTGGGCTTTAGCGAACCCGTTTCATTGAATACATGGCCAATCTCCTGCTGTGATGGTCAGCTCCTGGAAATCGAAAGCGAGATATCTTCCAATAGCGGAGAAACGCTTAAGCAGCTGTGCCTGGCCGGTAACGGAATCGCCTGTCTGTCGGACTATATGGTGGATAAGGAGATTGCTGAAGGGGCGTTTGTCGAGCTGCTGGCTGACAAACGACTGCCGATTGAAATGCCGTTTAGCGCGGTTTACTACAGCGACAGGGCCGTAAGCACGCGGATCAGAGCCTTTATCGACTTTCTTAGCGAGCATGTAAAACAGCTCCCGAAGGAGCTGTAACAGGGTTGTAGAGTACAGATGGGGATTAAATTAGTCCCATTCAGGCGCCAGACCGTCCGGGCTAACCAGACGATCGTTGCTGTCCAGCGCGGCGATCGCCTGGCGATCGTCTTCATCCAGCTGCAGATCCTGAGCTTTGAGATTGCTTGCCAGGTTTTCGCGCTTAGTCGAAGACGGGATTACCGCATAACCTTCGCCCATTGCCCAGGCCAGGATAACCTGCGCCGGCGTGGCATCGTGTTTCGCCGCGATACGTGCGATCGCTTCATCTTTCAGCGCCTTACCGTAGGCCAGCGTCATGTAAGAGGTGATATGGATACCGTGTTCACGTGCCCAATTAACCACTTTACGGTTCTGCAGATACGGAGAGAGTTCAATCTGGTTGGTCGCGATGTTCTCCGCGCCAACGGCAGCAATTGCGCGCTCCATCAGCGGAATAGTGAAGTTAGAGATACCAATCTGACGGGTCAGCCCCTGTTTTTTCGCTTCCAGCAGCGCGGCCATAAACTCTTCAACCGCAACGGCATCATTTGGCGACGGCCAGTGGATTAACGTCAGGTCGACATAGTCAGTACGCAGCTTCTGCAGGCTCTCTTTCAGGCTGGCGATCAGCTTCTCTTTGTTGAGATTTTCAATCCAGATCTTGGTGGTGATGAACAGTTCATTGCGCGCAACGCCGCTTTCTGCAATCGCCTGACCCACAGCAGCTTCATTATCATAGATTTGCGCGGTATCAATGGTGCGATAGCCCAGTTCAAGCGCCGTTTTTACAGATGTAATAACCACGTCATCTTTCAGACGGAAGGTCCCAAGACCAAATACAGGGATTGTCATGATTTTCCTCTTTCTTCATTCATATCGGTTAACGAGGACAATTATGACCAACGAGAAGATTGAGAAAAAGAGCGCTAAATGCAGAGGATTTTTGCTAAAACAGCAATAATTAAACAACAGGTAAAGAAAAAGCCCTGAGCAAATGCTCAGGGCTTTTAATAAGTGGCGGAACGGACGGGACTCGAACCCGCGACCCCCTGCGTGACAGGCAGGTATTCTAACCGACTGAACTACCGCTCCACCGAATACTTCTGTAACCACCGGATTAATGCACCGGCTTACTACTTAATTTGATGCCTGGCAGTTCCCTACTCTCACATGGGGAGACCCCACACTACCATCGGCGCTACGGCGTTTCACTTCTGAGTTCGGCATGGGGTCAGGTGGGACCACCGCGCTGTTGCCGCCAGGCAAATTCTGTTATCTGTATCAGGCTGAAAATCTTCTCTCAAATCCGCCAAAACATCTTCGGCGTTGTAAGGTTAAGCCTCACGGTTCATTAGTACCGGTTAGCTCAACGCATCGCTGCGCTTACACACCCGGCCTATCAACGTCGTCGTCTTCAACGTTCCTTCAGGACTCTCAAGGAGTCAGGGAGAACTCATCTCGGGGCAAGTTTCGTGCTTAGATGCTTTCAGCACTTATCTCTTCCGCATTTAGCTACCGGGCAATGCCATTGGCATGACAACCCGAACACCAGTGATGCGTCCACTCCGGTCCTCTCGTACTAGGAGCAGCCCCCCTCAATTCTCCAGCGCCCACGGCAGATAGGGACCGAACTGTCTCACGACGTTCTAAACCCAGCTCGCGTACCACTTTAAATGGCGAACAGCCATACCCTTGGGACCTACTTCAGCCCCAGGATGTGATGAGCCGACATCGAGGTGCCAAACACCGCCGTCGATATGAACTCTTGGGCGGTATCAGCCTGTTATCCCCGGAGTACCTTTTATCCGTTGAGCGATGGCCCTTCCATTCAGAACCACCGGATCACTATGACCTGCTTTCGCACCTGCTCGCGCCGTCACGCTCGCAGTCAAGCCAGCTTATGCCATTGCACTAACCTCCTGATGTCCGACCAGGATTAGCTGACCTTCGTGCTCCTCCGTTACTCTTTAGGAGGAGACCGCCCCAGTCAAACTACCCACCAGACACTGTCCGCAACCCCGATTAGGGGCCCACGTTAGAACACCAGCCATTAAAGGGTGGTATTTCAAGGATGGCTCCACGCAGACTGGCGTCCACGCTTCAAAGCCTCCCACCTATCCTACACATCAAGGACCAGTGTTCAGTGTCAAGCTATAGTAAAGGTTCACGGGGTCTTTCCGTCTTGCCGCGGGTACACTGCATCTTCACAGCGAGTTCAATTTCACTGAGTCTCGGGTGGAGACAGCCTGGCCATCATTACGCCATTCGTGCAGGTCGGAACTTACCCGACAAGGAATTTCGCTACCTTAGGACCGTTATAGTTACGGCCGCCGTTTACCGGGGCTTCGATCAAGAGCTTCTCCTTACGGATAACCCCATCAATTAACCTTCCGGCACCGGGCAGGCGTCACACCGTATACGTCCACTTTCGTGTTTGCACAGTGCTGTGTTTTTAATAAACAGTTGCAGCCAGCTGGTATCTTCGACTGATTTCAGCTCCATGGGTAAACCACTTCACCTACATATCAGCGTGCCTTCTCCCGAAGTTACGGCACCATTTTGCCTAGTTCCTTCACCCGAGTTCTCTCAAGCGCCTTGGTATTCTCTACCTGACCACCTGTGTCGGTTTGGGGTACGATTTGATGTTACCTGATGCTTAGAGGCTTTTCCTGGAAGCAGGGCATTTGTCACTTCAGCACCGTAGTGCCTCGTCATCACACCTCAGCGTTAATAACGTTCCGGATTTACCTGGAACATCCGCCTACATGCTTAAACCGGGACAACCGTCGCCCGGCCAACATAGCCTTCTCCGTCCCCCCTTCGCAGTAACACCGAGTACAGGAATATTAACCTGTTTCCCATCGACTACGCCTTTCGGCCTCGCCTTAGGGGTCGACTCACCCTGCCCCGATTAACGTTGGACAGGAACCCTTGGTCTTCCGGCGTGCGGGTTTTTCACCCGCATTATCGTTACTTATGTCAGCATTCGCACTTCTGATACCTCCAGCAACCCTCACAGGCCACCTTCAACGGCTTACAGAACGCTCCCCTACCCAACAACACATAGTGTCGCTGCCGCAGCTTCGGTGCATGGTTTAGCCCCGTTACATCTTCCGCGCAGGCCGACTCGACCAGTGAGCTATTACGCTTTCTTTAAATGATGGCTGCTTCTAAGCCAACATCCTGGCTGTCTGGGCCTTCCCACATCGTTTCCCACTTAACCATGACTTTGGGACCTTAGCTGGCGGTCTGGGTTGTTTCCCTCTTCACGACGGACGTTAGCACCCGCCGTGTGTCTCCCGTGATAACATTCTTCGGTATTCGTAGTTTGCATCGGGTTGGTAAGTCGGGATGACCCCCTAGCCGAAACAGTGCTCTACCCCCGAAGATGAGTTCACGAGGCGCTACCTAAATAGCTTTCGGGGAGAACCAGCTATCTCCCGGTTTGATTGGCCTTTCACCCCCAGCCACAAGTCATCCGCTAATTTTTCAACATTAGTCGGTTCGGTCCTCCAGTTAGTGTTACCCAACCTTCAACCTGCCCATGGCTAGATCACCGGGTTTCGGGTCTATACCCTGCAACTTAACGCCCAGTTAAGACTCGGTTTCCCTGCGGCTCCCCTATACGGTTAACCTTGCTACAGAATATAAGTCGCTGACCCATTATACAAAAGGTACGCAGTCACCCCATAAAGAGGCTCCTACTGCTTGTACGTACACGGTTTCAGGTTCTTTTTCACTCCCCTCGCCGGGGTTCTTTTCGCCTTTCCCTCACGGTACTGGTTCACTATCGGTCAGTCAGGAGTATTTAGCCTTGGAGGATGGTCCCCCCATATTCAGACAGGATACCACGTGTCCCGCCCTACTCTTCGAGTTCACAGCCTGTGCGTTTTAGTGTACGGGAGTATCACCCTGTACCCTGCGACTTTCCAGACGCTTCCACTAACACACAAGCTGATTCAGACTCCGGGCTGCTCCCCGTTCGCTCGCCGCTACTGGGGGAATCTCGGTTGATTTCTTTTCCTCGGGGTACTTAGATGTTTCAGTTCCCCCGGTTCGCCTCGTTTGACTATGTATTCATCAAACGATAGTGCAACGAATTGCACTGGGTTTCCCCATTCGGACATCGCCGGCTATAACGGTTCATATCACCTTACCGACGCTTTTCGCAGATTAGCACGTCCTTCATCGCCTCTGACTGCCAGGGCATCCACCGTGTACGCTTAGTCGCTTAACCTCACAACCCGAAGATGTTTCGTAAAACATCGTCGTGTCGCGAAAATTTGAGAGACTCGAACACACATTAGCTGTGTGTCGTTTCAATTTTCAGCTTGATCCAGATTTTTAAAGAGCAAAACTTCGCAGTGAACCTTTTCAGGTACACTCTGAAGTTTTCTTGTGGTGTGCAGTAAAAGATGGTGGAGCTATGCGGGATCGAACCGCAGACCTCCTGCGTGCAAAGCAGGCGCTCTCCCAGCTGAGCTATAGCCCCATCGTAGTTAAAACCTCTTCAAATTCACCGTGATGAATTTGGTAGGCCTGAGTGGACTTGAACCACCGACCTCACCCTTATCAGGGGTGCGCTCTAACCACCTGAGCTACAAGCCTGCAGAGATTTTTTACTGCTTATTTTTCATCAGACAATCTGTGTGAGCACTACAAAGGCAGGTTCTTTCAGGTAAGGAGGTGATCCAACCGCAGGTTCCCCTACGGTTACCTTGTTACGACTTCACCCCAGTCATGAATCACAAAGTGGTAAGCGCCCTCCCGAAGGTTAAGCTACCTACTTCTTTTGCAACCCACTCCCATGGTGTGACGGGCGGTGTGTACAAGGCCCGGGAACGTATTCACCGTGGCATTCTGATCCACGATTACTAGCGATTCCGACTTCATGGAGTCGAGTTGCAGACTCCAATCCGGACTACGACATACTTTATGAGGTCCGCTTGCTCTCGCGAGGTCGCTTCTCTTTGTATATGCCATTGTAGCACGTGTGTAGCCCTACTCGTAAGGGCCATGATGACTTGACGTCATCCCCACCTTCCTCCAGTTTATCACTGGCAGTCTCCTTTGAGTTCCCGACCGAATCGCTGGCAACAAAGGATAAGGGTTGCGCTCGTTGCGGGACTTAACCCAACATTTCACAACACGAGCTGACGACAGCCATGCAGCACCTGTCTCAGAGTTCCCGAAGGCACCAAAGCATCTCTGCTAAGTTCTCTGGATGTCAAGAGTAGGTAAGGTTCTTCGCGTTGCATCGAATTAAACCACATGCTCCACCGCTTGTGCGGGCCCCCGTCAATTCATTTGAGTTTTAACCTTGCGGCCGTACTCCCCAGGCGGTCGACTTAACGCGTTAGCTCCGGAAGCCACTCCTCAAGGGAACAACCTCCAAGTCGACATCGTTTACAGCGTGGACTACCAGGGTATCTAATCCTGTTTGCTCCCCACGCTTTCGCACCTGAGCGTCAGTCTTTGTCCAGGGGGCCGCCTTCGCCACCGGTATTCCTCCAGATCTCTACGCATTTCACCGCTACACCTGGAATTCTACCCCCCTCTACAAGACTCCAGCCTGCCAGTTTCGAATGCAGTTCCCAGGTTGAGCCCGGGGATTTCACATCCGACTTGACAGACCGCCTGCGTGCGCTTTACGCCCAGTAATTCCGATTAACGCTTGCACCCTCCGTATTACCGCGGCTGCTGGCACGGAGTTAGCCGGTGCTTCTTCTGCGGGTAACGTCAATCGACAAGGTTATTAACCTTATCGCCTTCCTCCCCGCTGAAAGTACTTTACAACCCGAAGGCCTTCTTCATACACGCGGCATGGCTGCATCAGGCTTGCGCCCATTGTGCAATATTCCCCACTGCTGCCTCCCGTAGGAGTCTGGACCGTGTCTCAGTTCCAGTGTGGCTGGTCATCCTCTCAGACCAGCTAGGGATCGTCGCCTAGGTGAGCCGTTACCCCACCTACTAGCTAATCCCATCTGGGCACATCTGATGGCAAGAGGCCCGAAGGTCCCCCTCTTTGGTCTTGCGACGTTATGCGGTATTAGCTACCGTTTCCAGTAGTTATCCCCCTCCATCAGGCAGTTTCCCAGACATTACTCACCCGTCCGCCACTCGTCACCCGAGAGCAAGCTCTCTGTGCTACCGTTCGACTTGCATGTGTTAGGCCTGCCGCCAGCGTTCAATCTGAGCCATGATCAAACTCTTCAATTTAAGTTTGATGCTCGTGAATTAAACTTCGTAATGAATTACGTATGTTCACTCAGAGACTTGGTATTCATTTTTCGTCCGAAGACGTTAAGAATCCATGTCACTTTGAGTGCCCACACAGATTGTCTGATAAATTGTTAAAGAGCAGTGCAACGCGGCTTTCGCTCACCGTTGCGAGGTGGCGTATATTACGCTTTCCTCTTTCAGAGTCAACCCGTTATTTCAGGATTTTTTCTCTTCAACCGACCGGGTTGTTTGTGAAGTGATTCACATCTGCCGTGTCAGTGGGAGCGCATTATAGGGAGTTATTCGGCGCTGACAAGCGGTAAAATACAATTTTATTTCAACCGCTCATCTTTTATACATAACGCTTATTTTTGCTGCTTTTTGATAGCATCCGGCAGGTCAGCCAGGCTATTAAGCACCCAATCAGCGGCGCTTTCCGCTTCTGGAGTGACTGGCTTGCCGGTACGCACTAATACTTTCGTGCCGACATTGGCCGCCAGAGCTGCCTGCATATCTTCGACTTTATCGCCGACCATATAGGAAGCAGCCATATCAATATGCAGATAGTCACGCGCCGAGATCAGCATACCCGGATGCGGCTTACGGCAGTCGCAGGTCTGGCGAAACTCTTCGACGGTTCCCTGCGGGTGGTGCGGACAATAATAGATGCCATCCAGATCAACGCCGCGATCGGCCAGCGACCAGTCCATCCACTCGGTCAGCGTTTCAAACTGCTCTTCAGTAAACTTACCGCGGGCGATACCGGACTGGTTGGTCACCACCACCAGCGCGTAGCCCATCTCCTTTAATTGACGCATTGCATCAATGACACCATCGATAAATTCAAAGTTGTCGATTTCATGGACGTATCCGTGATCGACATTAATCGTGCCATCACGGTCAAGAAAAATTGCGGGTACTGACATTGCCACCGGTTTGCTCCTGATAAAGGCTAATGCGCGTAGTATCGCATGTTTCCCGACGCAAGAAAGTGCTCATTATACAGAGTCAGATTGATTTAGACGTCTGGATGCCTTAACATCCATTTCATTGACAGGCATCGCCTGGACACGGCAGAAGAAAATGCCACGGCAAACGGCTAAACGATAATAAATAACTGATGATTAAACTTTCGAAGATTACCAAAGTGTTCCAGCAGGGAAATCGCAGCATACAGGCGCTGAACGATGTCAGCCTGCATGTCCCCGCCGGGCAAATTTATGGCGTCATCGGCGCTTCCGGCGCGGGTAAAAGTACACTAATCCGCTGCGTTAACCTGCTCGAACGTCCAACTCAGGGCAGCGTACAGGTGGGCGGCCAGGAGCTAACGGCGCTGTCCGAAAAAGAGCTGACTCGCGCTCGTCGCCAGATCGGCATGATCTTCCAGCACTTTAACCTGCTTGCCTCACGTACCGTATTCGGTAATGTGGCGTTGCCGCTGGAACTCGACAATACCCCGAAGGAAGAAATCAAACGCCGGGTTACCGAGCTGCTCGATCTCGTCGGCCTGGGGGATAAGCACGATAGCTATCCGGCAAACCTTTCCGGCGGTCAAAAACAGCGCGTCGCCATCGCCCGTGCGCTGGCGAGCAACCCAAAAGTCCTGCTCTGCGACGAAGCCACCAGCGCCCTGGATCCGGCTACCACGCGCTCGATTCTGGAGCTGCTGAAGGATATCAACCGTCGTCTGGGCCTGACGATTTTGCTGATTACCCACGAAATGGATGTCGTCAAACGCATCTGTGATTGCGTTGCCGTGATCAGCAACGGCCAATTGATTGAACAGGATACGGTGAGCGAGGTCTTTTCTCACCCCAAAACTCCGCTGGCGCAACAGTTTATTCAGTCAACGCTACACCTGGATATCCCGGATGATTATCAGGCGCGTCTGAAGTCTGAGGCTCTTCCCGATAGCGTGCCCATGCTGCGCATGGAGTTCACGGGTCACTCCGTTGATGCCCCGCTGCTTTCTGAAACTGCCCGTCGCTTTAATGTAAACAACAACATTATTAGCGCGCAGATGGATTACGCGGGCGGCGTGAAGTTCGGCATTATGCTGACCGAGATGCACGGCACGCAGGAAGATACCCAGGCCGCGATCGCCTGGCTACAGGAACACCATGTAAAAGTAGAGGTACTGGGATATGTCTGAACCAATGATTTGGCTGCTGGTTCGCGGCGTATGGGAAACGCTGGCCATGACGTTCGTCTCCGGCTTCTTCGGTTTTGTTCTTGGTCTGCCGGTCGGCGTCCTGCTTTATGTCACCCGTCCGGGGCAAATTGCCGCTAATGCGAAGCTCTACCGTACGCTTTCGGCGGTGGTGAATATTTTCCGCTCGATTCCTTTTATTATCCTGCTGGTCTGGATGATCCCCTTTACCCGCGTGATTGTAGGGACGTCGATCGGCCTGCAGGCGGCCATTGTTCCGCTAACGGTCGGCGCAGCGCCCTTTATCGCCCGTATGGTTGAAAACGCCCTGCTGGAGATCCCCACCGGCCTTATCGAAGCGTCCCGGGCCATGGGCGCAACGCCGATGCAGATCGTGCGTAAGGTCCTGCTGCCGGAAGCGCTGCCGGGTCTGGTGAACGCGGCAACCATTACCCTCATTACGCTGGTCGGCTATTCCGCGATGGGCGGCGCCGTGGGTGCAGGTGGTCTCGGACAGATTGGCTACCAGTACGGTTATATCGGCTACAATGCAACGGTAATGAATACCGTACTGGTGCTGCTGGTTATTCTGGTGTACTTAATTCAATTCTCTGGCGATCGTATCGTCCGGGCTGTGACTCACAAATAACATTACACACAATACAGAATCTTACAGGAAGGAAATAACATGGCCTTTAATTTCAAAACCTTTGCGGCAGTCGGCGCGTTAATCGGTTCTCTGGCTCTGGTGGGTTGCGGTCAGGACGAAAAAGATCCTAACCATATTAAAGTCGGCGTTATCGTCGGTGCGGAACAGCAGGTTGCGGAAGTCGCGCAGAAAGTAGCAAAAGAAAAATACGGCCTTGATGTTGAACTGGTGACCTTCAACGACTACGTTCTGCCGAACGAAGCGCTGAGCAAAGGCGATATCGACGTTAACGCCTTCCAGCATAAGCCGTATCTTGACCAGCAAATCAAAGACCGCGGCTACAAGCTGGTTTCCGTAGGTAACTCTTTTGTTTACCCAATTGCCGGTTATTCGAAAAAAATCAAATCGCTGGACGAGCTGCAGCCGGGCTCTCAGGTCGCGATTCCTAACGATCCCACCAACCTTGGCCGCTCTCTGCTGCTGCTGCAGCAGGTTGGCTTGATCAAACTGAAAGAAGGCGTTGGTCTGCTGCCAACCTCGCTGGATATCGTTGAAAATACGAAAAACCTGAAAATTGTTGAGCTGGAAGCCCCGCAGCTGCCGCGCTCCCTGGATGATGCGCAGATCGCTCTGGCGGTTATCAATACCACCTATGCCAGCCAGATCGGCTTAACGCCGGCAAAAGACGGTATTTTCGTGGAAGGTAAAGAGTCTCCGTACGTGAACCTGATTGTCGCTCGCGAAGACAACAAAGATGCGGAAAATGTTAAGAAATTTGTTCAGGCTTACCAGAGTGACGAAGTTTACGAAGCGGCTAACAAAATCTTTAACGGCGGCGCGGTGAAAGGCTGGTAATCTTTTCTCAGCGTAATATCATTCAGGACGGGCTTTATGCCCGTCTTGTCATTTATGCAAGCACCTGATTCAATAGCGCCCTGTTTTATTATTTATTGAGGAAATACTATGCGTGCTTTACCGGTCTGTTTGTTAGCACTCATGTTAAGCGGTTGTTCTATGCTAAGCAGATCTCCCGTCGAGCCTGTACAAAGCACCGTAACCCCGCCAGCCAAATCGGAACCGGCAAAACCGAAAGCGACGCGTCCGGCCCCGGTAAGAATCTATACCAATGCAACAGAATTGGTGGGTAAACCTTTCCGCGAACTCGGCGAAGTCACCGGTGAATCCTGCCAGGCCTCGAATCAAGACTCTCCGCCCAATATCCCGACTGCTCGCAAGCGCATGCAGATTAACGCTGCAAAAATGAAAGCCAATGCCGTGCTGCTGCACCGCTGCGAAGTCACCAGCGGAACCCCAGGCTGCTACCGCCAGGCCGTCTGCCTTGGTTCAGCGCTTAACGTTACGGCGCAATGAGTGATTTTCAGTTTGCGCAGATAGGCGTTATTCGCTCGCCCTATAAAGAAAAATTTGCCGTCCCCCGCCAGCCTGGGCTGGTTAAAAACGGCGGCGGCGAATTACATCTTCTGCCTCCCTATAACCAGGCCGATGCCGTACGCGGCCTGGAAAACTTCAGCCATTTGTGGGTCCTGTTTGTGTTTCATCAGACCATGGAAGGCGGCTGGCGCCCAACCGTACGCCCTCCCCGCCTCGGCGGCAACGCGCGGATGGGCGTTTTCGCCACCCGCTCTACCTTCCGCCCTAATCCAATCGGTATGTCGCTGGTCGAGCTAAAAGGTATTTGCTGCCAAAAAGAGCGCGTCGTTCTTGAGTTAGGCAGCCTGGACCTGGTGGACGGTACGCCGGTAGTCGACATCAAACCTTACCTGCCCTTTGCCGAAGCGCTGCCGGAAGCCAGCGCGAGCTACGCTCAGCAGGCGCCGCAGGCGGAAATAGCGGTAAGCTTCACGTCAGAAACCGAAGCCCAGCTTTTCGCTCTGGAAAAGCGCTATCCCCGGCTTAAGGCGTTTATTCGCGAAGTTCTGGCACAAGATCCGCGGCCGGCATATCGTAAAGAAGAAGACCCGGGTAAGACCTATGCCGTCTGGCTGCTGGATTTTAACGTGCGTTGGCGGGTGATTTCGTCCGGTTTTGAAGTCTTTTCTCTCGAACCACGCTAATTTTATTTTCCTCTCTTTTGGCATCTTTGCCACACTGGTAAACTAAACCACTTTTTTGTGTCAGGCTGGCTTCCAGCCTGTATCGATCGTCCAAATGGAACCGTAACAACATGCGTACTAGCCAATACCTGCTCTCCACTCTGAAGGAGACACCTGCCGACGCCGAGGTTATCAGCCATCAGCTGATGCTGCGCGCCGGGATGATCCGCAAGCTGGCCTCCGGGTTATACACCTGGCTGCCGACCGGCGTGCGCGTCCTGAAAAAAGTCGAGAACATCGTGCGTGAAGAGATGAATAACGCCGGTGCCATCGAGGTGTTAATGCCGGTAGTTCAGCCCTCTGAACTGTGGCAAGAGAGTGGTCGTTGGGAACAGTACGGCCCGGAACTGCTGCGCATTGCTGACCGTGGCGAACGTCCGTTCGTGCTCGGCCCGACTCATGAAGAAGTGATCACCGACCTGATTCGTAACGAGCTGAGCTCTTACAAACAGCTGCCGCTGAACTTCTATCAGATCCAGACCAAGTTCCGTGATGAAGTGCGCCCGCGTTTCGGCGTGATGCGTTCCCGTGAATTCCTGATGAAAGATGCTTACTCTTTCCATACTTCTCAGGAATCTCTGCAGGAGACCTACGACGCAATGTACGCCGCGTACAGCAAAATCTTCAGCCGTATGGGCCTGGATTTCCGCGCGGTACAGGCTGACACCGGTTCTATCGGCGGTAGCGCATCCCACGAATTCCAGGTGCTGGCGCAGAGCGGTGAAGATGACGTGATCTTCTCTGATTCTTCAGACTACGCGGCCAACATCGAGTTCGCCGAAGCCGTTGCGCCGAAAGAGCCGCGCGCTGCCGCTACTCAGGAAATGACCCTGGTCGATACGCCGAACGCCAAAACCATCGCCGAGCTGGTTGAGCAGTTCAATCTGCCGATTGAGAAAACGGTGAAAACCCTACTGGTGAAAGCGGTAGAAGACAGCAAGTCTCCGCTGATTGCCCTGCTGGTTCGCGGCGATCATGAGCTGAACGAAGTTAAAGCGGAAAAGCTGCCGCAGGTCGCCAGCCCGCTAACCTTCGCCACCGAAGAAGAGATCCGCGCGCTGGTGCAGGCGGGCCCCGGTTCTCTAGGCCCGGTTAACATGCCGATTCCGGTAGTTATTGACCGTACCGTTGCCGCAATGAGCGATTTTGCCGCAGGCGCCAACATCGACGGTAAACACTACTTCGGCATCAACTGGGATCGCGATGTCGCGACCCCAGAAGTGGCTGATATCCGTAACGTGGTGGCGGGCGACCCGAGCCCGGACGGCAAAGGGACGCTGCTGATTAAACGCGGTATCGAAGTGGGCCACATCTTCCAACTGGGTACCAAGTACTCTGAAGCGATGAAAGCCTCTGTCCAGGGCGAAGATGGCCGTAACCAGATCCTGACCATGGGTTGCTACGGCATCGGGGTGACTCGCGTGGTGGCAGCAGCCATTGAGCAGAACTTTGACGATCGCGGGATCCTGTGGCCGGAAGCTATCGCCCCATTCCAGGTTGCGATTCTGCCGATGAACATGCATAAATCCTACCGCGTACAGGAGCTGGCCGAGAAGCTGTATGCTGAGCTAACCGCGTTGGGTATCGACGTGCTGATGGACGACCGTAAAGAGCGTCCGGGCGTGATGTTCGCCGATATGGAGCTTATCGGTATTCCGCACACTATCGTGCTGGGCGACCGCAACCTCGACAACGACGATATCGAATATAAATATCGTCGCAGCGGCGAGAAGCAGCTGATTAAAACCGGTGATATCGTGAACTACCTGGTTAACGCTATCAAAGGTTAACAATCATCTTTGAATGCAAAAAGGCCTCGCTTATGCGAGGCCTTTCTTTTTCCACGGAAAACCATTACTGATTACAGTCTTTGCCTGGAATAAATTTAATATTTTTATCCGCCATCAGCGTTTTTACCATCTCGCCGTTATCCGGATTCGCTTCCAGCGTAAAGTGCCCCTCGACCACCAGCAGCACCGGACGAGTATCCGTTCCGCGCGCCGCGGCATAATCACGCTCGAGCTGCGCATTATTCGCGACTGCCACCCGCTTGCCGGTTGCGCAATCGGTAAAGGTCGCGGCATCCGCCATATAAAAGTACATGCCGCGCATCGCCATCGGCGTGATGGGCAGGCTGGCTTTGACGGATTCCAGCGTATAGTTCAGCGTTGACTCGATGGGATTACCGTCGCGATCGAGCATTTCCAGCTTGTCGCCTTTCGCCCGATAGTAAGATTTCTCGCCTTTGCTGTCGGTCAGCACCAGCTTATCGGCCGTGCGCGCCCAGGTACCGTATGAAGCAAAAGAGGAGGGCTCGCGCCTGACGCCCTGATATCGCTCATTCATCACCCAGGTGCCGTCTTTCTCAAGAAAGAGCGAGGTTTCGATACCTTCGCAGTCTGCGCACGGCAGCACGCCGCGCCAGCTCTGCTGCATCGGCTTTAGCTCTTCCATCGGCGCCGGTTGTAACGTTTCCATCTCCGCACGATGGTTGCAGCCGAATAACGCAAAAAGCGAACAGGCCGCCACGACTGAAAACACGATTTTCTTCACTGTAAATTCCTTATCATCCATTCCACCGGTTCGCCATGCCCTTAATGGCGAACTTTTCCACGCAGCGCTTTAACTGAAGATTTTTGCGCCTTTGAGGCAAGCCGGCGCTCTTTCGACGCTCTGGTCGGTCGCGTCTCCCGACGACTTTTCTGTACTGCGGTTAATTCTTGTATTAAGGCAACCAGGCGCGCAATCGCCGCTTCACGATTCATCTCCTGGCTGCGATATTCTTGAGCCTTAATGATAACCACACCATCGGCAGAAATTAAGTGATGGCTGGAAGTCAGCAGGCGTTCCTTATAAAACTCAGGCAGGCTCGATGCTTTAATATCAAAGCGCAAATGAATAGCCGTCGATGCCTTATTGACGTGCTGACCGCCCGCCCCCTGCGCGCGTATTCCGGAAAGTGAAACCTCATCATCCGCAATCATCACGCTGCGGCTAATCGTAATCATGCGGATGTTTGCCAGGCCGTTAAATGAATTTCAAGATTATTCTTAGCGTCTGATAACCAGATACCGCCGTCCTGAATAGTCGCCTGTAGCGACATCGTCCGATCGGCAAAAGCACTGAGCTGCGCCAGCTGAGTATCATCTAAATACCATACGGTCAGCTTTGAAAACTGTGCCATTTTACTTTTATTTTGCTGCCACCAGATTTCTGCCGCCCGACTATTATAGGCAAACAGCGCGACCTCTTGCGCCCGCGAGCAGGCTTTTTTAATCCGCCGCTCGTCCGGCAGCCCCAGTTCGATCCACAGATCAACGCCCAAATGATCGTTTAGCAGCCAGAGTTCAGCTTCATCATCGGAAGACAAACCGCGGGTAAACTGCAGACGCTCGTCGGCGTATTTAATCCACGCCAGCAAGCGCAGCATCATACGCTCCTGGGTTTCTGACGGATGCTGGGCAAGGGTCAAACTGACATCCAGAAACTGGTTGCGGTCCAGGTCGGCCACGTTCACCGTCGCTTTATAAATCGTCGCTTTCAGCGCCATGAGGAAACTCCTGATAAAAATGGCGTACATTGTAGCGAAACTGGCGGCAAAAGGCTGTCAGCAATCGCAGGATCCCCTTTCATCCTGCTGATATTGCTTAAATGACTATGGTATAGTCACCTTGCTAAACAGAGTTTATCTTCGTAGGCTTAAACTTACATCCCACGGTTAAGTCAGAACGCTGACAGGAGGGCATGTGGACAAATATTGTGAGTTAATACGCAAGCGGTATGCGGAAATAGCCAGCGGGGACCTTGGGTATATCCCGGATGCGCTAGGTTGCGTGTTGAAAGTATTGAATGAGGTTGCGGCGGATCAGGCCCTTGCTGAGTCAGTCAGGGAAAAGGCCGCATATGCGGCGGCAAACTTACTGGTGAGCGATTATGTCAATGAATGATACTTATCAACCCATCAATTGCGATGATTATGACAACCTCGAACTTGCCTGTCAGAACCATCTGGTCCTGGCGCTGGAGCTCAAAGATGGCGAACAGCTGCAAGCGAAGGCCAACGATCTTATCTCGCGCAAAAATATCGAGTATCTGGTCGTGGAGCTCGCCGGCGACGTTCGCGAGGTGCGCCTGGATAAAATCGCCAGCTTCAGCCATCCGGAAATCGGTACGGTAGTGGTCAGCGAGTCCTGAAGCAAAACGGGTGGCTCAGCCGCCCGTTTTCATCCATATCAACTGCACGCCTTCACCTTCCTGAACTTTCCCATCGACGGTAATAAACAGACCATCGGCTGCGGCGATTAGTGTTTCGCCGTAAAACAGCAGCGGCGTGGTATCGCGCCGCCAGGGAGCAACGTTCAGCTCCTGCCAGATTTTCTTCAGCTTACGGCCACCGTGGCGACCGACGATATGCAGATGACCGCTGGCGCGAAAGCGAATGGTTACCGCTTCGTCCTGGCGCGGGCCGCGTAACGGGCCGCCGGGCAGGAACCTCAGTTCACCCAGGCCGCCGGGTAACGGCAGCGGCTTAGCGATATCGGGCCACGCCAGTACCGTTTCACTCTGGCCGGGGAGATATTTCACCCAGTACAGCCGCTGCTGGAAGCGACGGACGGTAAATTGCCCAAGCCGCAGGCAGGGAAAAGCATCCTCGCGCGCCATCGCCACTTCACGCCAGATACGCTCCGGCACCTCGCGCGAAGGCATTGGCGCATTGAATCCAGCCAGCCAGCGGCGCAGCAGCGCGGCCCGACGCGGAGCGCTCATGGCCGTCAACGGTTCGATAGCCAACGCGCCATCCTCAGCCACCAGCGTTGCCAGCTCCGCCGCCAGCATTTCATCCAACAGTCGTTCCTGTTCGCCGCACAGGCTGGCGCTGCGCGCCACGGCCTCGGCAAAGTGCGGCCAGCGGGCGTTAAGCAGCGGAACAATCCGCAGGCGGAGAAAATTGCGATCGTAGGCGTCGTCCTGGTTACTTTCGTCTTCAATCCAGCTGAGCTGATGGGCTATCGCCCACCGGTGCAGAGAGTCGCGACTTTCGTTAAGCAGCGGACGCAGCAGTTTCGTTCCGGCAAAATCGGACTCGCAGGCCATTGCCGAGAGCCCGGTGGGACCGCTCCCCCGCTTAAGCGCCAGCAGGAAGGTTTCACACTGATCGTCAAGATGCTGCGCGGTCACCAGCGCTTCGCCAGGCAGCAGCGCTGAACGGAAAGCCTGATAGCGCGCTTGACGCGCATGGGCCTCAATCCCCAGCCCCTCATCGGCGAGGACCACCCGTTCAACCAAAAGCGGCACCTGCCACTGCTGACATATTAGCCGGCAGTGCGCCACCCAATCGTCAGCGTTCACGCTGAGCCCGTGGTGAATATGCATCGCCCGCAGCTGAACGGTGGGATCCTGTTCGCGCCAGCGAACCAGGCGATATAAGAGCACGCTCGAATCCAGGCCGCCGCTAAAGGCCACTAAAAACTGGCGATGCGGTCGGAGCGTTTGCGCAATATCTGGGATCATCATCATGAGAGTACTAACTGAGGAAAGCGTGTCCGGCACGTTACCCGGCAGAACACGCTCTGACAAGAATTACTGCTGATAAATCTCCAGCGGTAGACCGTCCGGATCGTTAAAAAACGTGAATCGCTTACCGGTGAAGGGGTCGATACGAACGCCTTCACAGGCTACGCCATGCGCCTCAAGATGGGCAACGGCGGCATCAACATCGTCGACGCTAAACGCCAGATGGCGTAACCCGCAGGCTTCAGGGCGGCTCGGGCGCGCAGGAGGAAACGGGAAAGAAAACAGTTCAATAACATATTCGCCATTCAGCGCCAGATCGCCCTTCCATGAATCACGCTCTGCACGGTAAAACTCGCCCTGCAGGGTGAACCCCAGAATGTCGCAGTAGAACGCTTTACTCTTTGCATAATCCGTTGCAATGATGGCGATATGGTGAACCCGTTTTAAACCTAGCATGCTCAAACTCCTCCCGTTGAAGCCAACAACGTTACTCGTTCAGTTCGTTATTGCGCAAGCGCTTAGTCATTTTTTAAGACTCGAACCCAGTACACGCCATCTTCATCGCGTTTCGCGCCGTGGATATCGGTTTCGAAGCCTGGATAGTGGCGGCCGATGGAGCACAACATTAATAGAAAATTGAGCACCGCCCGGCTCTCCTCGACGATCATCTCACCGGGCATCAGCAGCGGCACGCCCGGCGGATACGGTAAGATCATATTCGCTGAAATACGCCCGACCAGATTCTCCAGTTCGATGGTTTCCACTTCGCCTTTAATCTGCCGCTGCCAGGCCTGATGCGGCGTCATTTTCATCTCCGGCAGAACGTCAAAGGCGCTCAGCATCAGCTGCGAGAGCTGGTGCTGGCGAATCAGGCGATGGATACCCTGCGCCAGATCCTGAATGCGCATGTTGCGGTAAAAATCAGGATCTTCAGCGTACAGATCCGGCAGCATGTTTTTCACCCGTAAATTGAGATCGTAAGAGCGTTTGAATTCGGTTAACCCGCGCAGCAGCCCCATCGCTCGGGTTTTATCAATGCCGATACTGAAAAGGAACAGCAGATTGTAGGGCCCGGTTTTCTCAACCACCACGCCGCGCTCATCCAGAAACTTCGCCACCAGCGCGGCCGGAATGCCTTCGCTATCCATGTTGCCCTGTTCGTCCATACCGGGCGTCAGAATGGTTACTTTCACCGGATCGAGGAACATATGGTCGTCATCGGCATCCTGAAAGCCATGCCATTGTTCACCGGGGGACACCGGCCAGCACTGTGCTTCCCCCACCTCTTCCGGCTGCCAGATATCAAAGAACCAGCCGTCAGACTCTTCGCGTAACCGCTGCACTTCTTTCCGAAAATCCAGCGCCCGTTCAATCGAACGCTGAATCAGCCGCCTACCGGAATTGCCGCGCAGCATCGCGGCAGCCGTTTCAATGGAGGCAACGATCGGGTAGCTCGGAGAAGTCGAGGTATGCATCATAAAGGCTTCATTGAAGGTGTCTTCATCGTAGCTGCCTTTAATATGAATCAGCGAAGCCTGCGATAGCGCGGCCAGCATTTTATGCGTCGACTGCGTTTCAAAGATCACTTTCCCCGGAATGCGATCGCCGCTCATCCCGCTTTTGCCCTGATAGATCGGATGAAAATGGGTGTAGGGCACCCAGGCGGAATCAAAGTGGATTGACGGTACGTCGAGGGTCTCTTTGATCCAGGTGGTGTTATACAGCAGCCCGTCATAGGTGGAGTTGGTGATCACCGCATGCACGGGCCACCCGGCGCCGCCTGTCGTATTCACCTTTTGCTGAATACTATCGCGGGTAAATTCGCGCTTAGGTATGCCGCCAAGGATCCCCAGCGCATTGCGCGTCGGTTTGAGCCACAGCGGCACCACATCGCTCATCATCAGTAAATGAGCCAGCGATTTATGGCAGTTGCGATCGATAAGCAGGGTGCTGCCCGCCGGGGCGGAATACATCCCGACAATTTTATTCGACGTCGAGGTCCCGTTGGTCACCATATAGCTCTGTTCGGCGCCGAAGGCTCGGGCAATATACTCTTCAGCTTCCAGGTGCGGGCCACTATGATCGAGCAGCGACCCCAGTTCCGTCACGGATATGGAGACGTCGGCCTTTAAGGTATTCCCGCCAAAGAAATCGTAAAACAGACAGCCTACCGGGCTTTTTTGGTAAGCCGAGCCGCCCATATGCCCGGGGGTACAGAAGGTATATTTTCCTTCCTGCACATAGTTGAACAAGGCTTTGGTAAACGGCGGGGTAATGTTGTCGAGGTATTCGCGGGTGTATTGACCGATGCGGGTAGCGATCTCTTCCGCCAGCCCCAGCGCGTATTCAAAGAACCATAGCGTCATGCGCAGGTCCTGACTGCTGACGTCCATCGTCGAATGGGCGTTGATAAATGCGTAGAGCGGCAGGTATTCATTTAAGCGATTAATATTGCTGCACAGGTCAACGCTGTATTCATCCCAGTCGAAAATAACCCCACAGATCCGCGGATTATGCTCGATAAATTGCAAAAGATCGGCGCTATTTTGCGGCCAGATGGTCTGGAAGCCTTGCCGTTGCAGGGCGGCTTCCAGTTCTTTGATCGGTTCGTCTTTATAATAGACGCCGTGGGGACCCATGATCGCAATGATATTCACGCTTTCCTCCTGGAATTTACCTAAGGAAAGCATAATAGCACCCCGCCAGCGCTAAGCACTGGCGGATTTATCTCTATTACACCGCTTTCCAGGCATCGCCCCAGGCTTAACGTGATCCCCTCGGATACGGCGCTTAACATGACAGTTTTATGCTATGCATATTTATCCTTGTTAAATGCCTGCCGGGTCGCAATACCTGGCCGTTGCTGCAGTTTCAGGGGAGACCGGCATCATCCGCTAATCACATTAGCTCTTGTCCCTCTCATCTCAGTCAACAATACATAAAAAAAGGGCCGGAAAATCCGGCCCTTAGAGATAAAAAATGAGATCGATAATCAGGCGTAGCCGTAGCTCATCAAACGCTGATAGCGTCGGTTCAGCAGCTCTTCCTCACTCAGAACGTCGAGATCAGCCAGATCGGCCAGCAGCTGCGCTTTCAGAGAGGCGGCCATCACTTCCGGATTACGATGCGCGCCGCCCAGCGGCTCAGGAATGATGGAGTCAATCAGCTTCAGCTCTTTCAGGCGCGGGGCAACAATGCCCATCGCTTCGGCGGCCAGCGGCGCTTTATCGGCGCTTTTCCACAGAATGGACGCGCAGCCTTCCGGGGAGATAACGGAATAGGTGCTGTACTGCAGCATATTCACTTTATCGCCCACGCCGATTGCCAGCGCGCCGCCGGAGCCGCCTTCACCGATAACGGTGCAGATAACCGGTACGCTCAGGCGCGACATTTCACGCAGGTTGCGCGCAATCGCTTCAGACTGGCCGCGCTCTTCCGCGCCAACGCCAGGATAAGCGCCAGGGGTGTCGATGAAGGTGATGATCGGCATTTTAAAGCGCTCGGCCATCTCCATCAGGCGCAGCGCCTTACGATAGCCTTCCGGCGCCGGCATACCGAAGTTGCGGCGAATTTTCTCTTTGGTTTCGCGCCCTTTCTGGTGGCCGATAATCATCACCGGACGCCCGTCCAGACGCGCAATGCCGCCAACGATAGCTTTATCGTCAGCGTAGGCGCGGTCACCGGCCAGTTCGTCGAATTCGTCGAAAGCCAGGCGGACATAATCCAGGGTGTATGGGCGACGTGGATGGCGAGCCAGTTGCGCAACCTGCCATGCACCAAGATCGGCGAAGATCTTGCGCGTCAGCTCTACGCTTTTTTCACGCAGGCGATGCACTTCTTCATCGATGTTAATATCCAGTTTCTCATCCTGGCGGCTTACCGCTGTCAGAGAATCGATTTTCGCTTCCAGCTCTGCAATCGGCTGTTCAAAATCAAGGAAATTCAGACTCATAGTATTCCTGTATTAGTCAAACTCCAGTTCCACCTGCTCCGAGCCGATCAGGCCACGCAGATCGTTAAGTAAACGATCGCTCGGAGAGACGCGCCATGTTGCGCCAAAACGCAACCGCGCGCGTGCATCCGCCCTCTGATAATAGAGGTGTACTGGAATAGTTCCCGAACGGTGGGGTTCCAGAGACTGACGGAGTCGGTTTAAAAGCTGGTCATCAATTTGCCTGTCCGTCAGCGAGATAGCAAGCCCGCGAGCATATTTTTCCCGGGCTTCGTCAATGTCCATGACTTCACGGGCGGTCATTTTAAGCCCCCCGCTGAAGTCATCAAAGCTGACCTGTCCGCTGACGATAAGTATGCGGTCTTTTTCCAGCAATTGCTGGTATTTATCCAGGGCGTCGGTGAACAACATCACCTCCAGACGCCCGGAACGGTCATCCAGCGTACAGATGCCGATACGATTGCCGCGCTTGGTGACCATGACCCGCGCGGCAATAACGAGCCCGGCCGCCGTGGTCACTTTACCACGATCGGTCGGATGCATGTCTTTGAGTCGTACGCCGCCAACGTAGCGCTCGATCTCTTTCAAATACTGGTTAATCGGGTGCCCGGTCAGATACAGCCCCAGGGTCTCCCTTTCGCCATCCAGCACCACCTGTTCCGGCCACGGTTGACAGTTGGCGTAGGACTGCTCGATTTGCTCCGGCTCTTCCGCCAGCACGCCGAACATATCCGCCTGGCCGATGGCTTCGGCTTTGGCGTGCTGATCGGCGGCCTTCAGCGCATCGCCCAGTGAATTCATTAACGCCGCGCGATGTGGCCCGAGGCGGTCGAACGCCCCGGACATAATCAGTTTTTCCAGCACCCGGCGGTTGAGCTTTTTAATATCCGTTCGCGCGCAGAGATCAAACAGTTCGCGGAAATAGCCGCCCTGATTACGGGCTTCAATGATCGCTTCTATCGGGCCTTCGCCGACGCCTTTGATCGCGCCGATACCATAAACGATTTCGCCATCGTCGTTAACGTGGAAATGATACAGGCCGGAGTTAATATCCGGCGGCAGGATTTTCAGCCCCATCCGCCAGCACTCATCCACCAGACCGACGACTTTCTCGGTGTTATCCATATCCGCGGTCATCACCGCTGCCATAAATTCGGCCGGATAGTGCGCCTTTAGCCACAGCGTCTGATAGGACACTAAAGCATAAGCGGCGGAGTGCGATTTGTTAAAGCCATAACCGGCGAATTTCTCCACCAGGTCAAAGATTTTGATCGCCAGCTCACCGTCTACACCGCGCTTCCTCGCCCCTTCTTCAAAGGTGCCGCGCTGCTTAGCCATCTCCTCCGGCTTTTTCTTACCCATCGCACGACGCAGCATATCCGCGCCGCCGAGGGTATAGCCGGAAAGCTCCTGGGCAATCTGCATGACCTGTTCCTGGTACAGGATGATGCCATAAGTTGGCTCCAGTACCGGTTTCAGGCATTCGTGCTGCCACTGCACGTCCGGATACGATATCTCTTCGCGACCGTGCTTACGGTCGATAAAGTTATCCACCATCCCCGACTGCAGCGGCCCCGGACGGAACAGGGCCACCAGCGCGATCATATCTTCGAAGCAGTCGGGCTGCAGACGCTTGATCAGATCCTTCATACCGCGCGATTCAAGCTGGAAAACGGCGGTGGTTTCCGAACGCTGCAGCATATCGAAGCTTTTTTTATCGTCGAGCGGGATCGCGGCGATATCCAGCGGCCCCTCGCCGTTCTTCTCGCGGCGGGCGTTGATCATCTCCAGCGCCCAGTTAATGATGGTGAGCGTACGCAGGCCGAGGAAGTCGAACTTCACCAGCCCGGCATATTCAACGTCGTTTTTATCAAACTGGGTAACCGGATGCTGGCCCGCTTCGTCGCAGTAAAGCGGGGCAAAATCGGTAATTTTAGTTGGCGCGATCACCACCCCACCCGCATGTTTACCGGCGTTACGGGTGACCCCTTCGAGCTTACGCGCCATGTCGATCAGCGCTTTAACCTCTTCGTCCGCCTCATAAATTTCCGGCAGCTGCGGCTCGGCTTCAAACGCTTTCGCCAGCGTCATACCCGGGTCAGGCGGCACCAGCTTGGAAATGCGGTCCACAAAGCCGTACGGATGGCCCAGCACACGGCCAACGTCGCGGATAACCGCTTTCGCCGCCATGGTACCGAAGGTAATAATCTGCGATACCGCATCGCGACCGTACATGTCCGCGACGTGTTCAATCACCTGGTCACGCTTCTCCATACAGAAGTCAACGTCGAAGTCGGGCATGGAGACACGTTCCGGGTTAAGGAAACGTTCGAACAGCAGGTCGAACTCCAGCGGATCGAGGTCGGTAATTTTTAGCGCATAGGCGACCAGCGATCCGGCGCCGGAGCCACGTCCCGGCCCTACCGGCACGCCGTTATCCTTCGACCACTGGATAAATTCCATAACGATCAGGAAGTAGCCAGGGAACCCCATCTGGTTAATTACCTGCAGCTCAATGTCCAGGCGTTCATCATATTCAGGGCGGCGTTTCGTCCGCTCATCCGGATCGGGGAACAGGAATTCCAGGCGCTCTTCCAGACCCTCTTTGGATTTCTTGACCAGATAATCTTCGGTGGTCATATCCCCGGTCGGGAACTGCGGCAGGAAGTACTCACCAAGGCGCACGGTCACGTTACAGCGTTTGGCGATCTCCACGGTGTTTTGCAGCGCTTCGGGAATATCGGAAAAGAGCTCGCACATTTCCTCTTCGCTGCGCATATACTGCTGCGGCGAGTAGTTGCGCGGGCGCTTAGGATCGTCGAGGGTAAAACCGTCATGGATAGCCACGCGGATTTCATGGGCGTCGAAGTCACCCGGCTCAAGGAAGCGAACATCGTTGGTCGCCACCACCGGTAAGCCCCGGGTTTCCGCCAGCCCCACCGCCGCATGCAGATAGGGTTCTTCATCCTGACGGCCGGTGCGAATCAGCTCAAGAAAATAGCAGTCAGGGAAATGTTGTTCATAAAAATCAACGCACTGATCCACCAGCGCCATGTTGCCGCGCAGCAGGCTACGACCCACGTCGCCCATACGCCCGCCGGAGAGCAAAATCAGCCCTTCTTTTAATTCGATCAGCCAGTCGCGATCGATAATCGGGCCCGCCGCGCCGTAGCCGCGCTGATAAGCTTTGGAGATCAGCAGCGTCAGATTCTGATAGCCAGCGTTGTTAGCGGCCAGTACCGTCAGCTGGCTCAGTTCATCGCCAAGCAGATCGCTCTGGACGTGGAAATCGGCCCCTACGATGGGTTTAATTCCGGCGCCGTGTCCCGCTCCGTAGAACTTCACCAGTCCGCAAAGGTTGGTAAAATCGGTGATCGCCAGCGCAGGCATGCCGAGCGCGGCCGCCTTTTTTACCAACGGTCCGGTTTTCGCCAGACCATCGATCATGGAATAGTCGCTGTGCACCCGCAGGTGTACGAAACGTGGTTCAGCCATCTTCAGATTCCGCGTTACTTAATTGCTTGCGTGTCGGTTCAGGACGCCAGGCCCAGCGCGCGCTTCACCGGGCCAAAGCTGCGCCGGTATTGCTCGATTACGCCATGTTCCAGCAGCTTTTGCAGATGAAAAGCGGTGGGATAACCTTTATGTTGCGCAAAGCCGTACTGCGGGAATTCCCGGTCCAGCACGGCCATTTCAGCATCTCGCGTCACTTTAGCCAGAATAGACGCGGCGCTGATTTCCGCCACTCGGCTGTCGCCTTTAACGACCGCCAGTGAAGGTACAGGCAGCGGCGGACAGCGGTTACCATCAATAAGAACAAACTCAGGGGAAATGCCCAAGCCCGCAACTGCGCGCTGCATGGCCAGCATGGTCGCATGTAGAATATTCAGCTCATCGATTTCATGCGGCTCCGCGCGACCGAGGCTCCAGCACAGCGCTTTTTCTTTGATCTCGTCGAATAGCGCAAGGCGCCGCTTTTCGCTGAGCTTTTTCGAGTCGGCAAGGCCCAAAATCGGCTTTGCCGGATCGAGAATAACCGCGGCAGTCACCACCGCGCCAACCAGCGGACCGCGCCCGACTTCATCGACTCCCGCAACCAGATGGGTATGCGGATAAACGAACTCCATCATTTTGCTAACTCCAGTACTGCATCCGCCGCCTGCTCATCAGCGTTGCAGCGGATCTGCTGATGCAGCGCGCGAAAGGTTTCATGCATATCGTGGCTGGTTTTACCGTCGGCCAGCAGCGGCTTCAGCGCCTCGGCCAGCGCCTGCGGCCGACATTCATCCTGCAGCAGTTCTTTAACCAGTTCACGCCCGGCCAGTAAATTCGGCAGCGATACATAGTCGGTTTTAACCAGCCGTTTCGCCAGCCAGAAGGTAAACGGCTTCATCCGATAGCCAACGACCATCGGACACTTAGCCAGCATACATTCCAGCGCAGCCGTTCCGGAAGCCAGCAGCGCGGCATCGCTGGCGATCATCGCATCGCGGGCCCGGCCATCCAGTAGATGTACGGCAAGATCCGGCGCCGTTTCCGCTTTTATACGCTCGAACTGTTCCCGCCGCTTCGCGTTGACCAGTGGGACCACCACTTCCAGATCGGGGTAATACTCTCGCAGGATCTGCGCCGTTTTCAGGAAATCGGCGCTGAGCATCTCAACTTCCGCCCCGCGGCTTCCCGGCAGTAGCGCCAGGCAGTGCACGTTACGATCGATTCCCAGACGGTCGCGCGCCGCGCCTTTGTCCGGATCCAGCGGCATCGCATCCGCCATCGTGTGGCCGATAAACCGGCAGGGAACGTTAAATTTGTCATAAAACGCTTTTTCGAAAGGCAGGAATGCCAGTACCAGATCGGTGGATCTGCCAATTTTGAAAACGCGTTTTTGCCGCCATGCCCATACCGACGGGCTAACGTAATGAATAGTTTTGATGCCCTGCTTCTTCAGATTACCTTCGAGGGTAATATTGAAGTCAGGCGCATCAATGCCGACGAACACGTCCGGCTTGAGCTCGGTCAATCGACGGGTGAGATCGGCGCGAATATGCAGCAGCCGACGCAGGCGACCAAGCACTTCCACAATGCCCATCACCGCCAGCTCTTCCATCTCATACCAGGCCTCGCAGCCTTCCGCCTGCATCAACGGCCCGGCAACGCCGACAAAGCGGGCATCAGGGATGCGGGCTTTGAGCGCGCGGATAAGACCGGCGCCAAGAATATCGCCGGAGGTTTCTCCGGCGACCAGGGCAATCGTCAGGGGACGCGATTCAGCCATTAACGAATCAGGCCGCGCGTGGAGCGGGCAAAAAAGTCGGTAAATGTCTGCACTTCAGGGTACTGCGCCGCCAGCTCGGCGATCTCAGCTTTCGCTTCGTCCAGCGTTTTACCGCTGCGGTACAGCAGCTTGTACGCGTTACGAATCGCTGTGATCGCCTCACGGCTGAAGCCGCGGCGTTTCAGCCCTTCGATGTTGACGCCAAACGGCGTCGCGTGGTTGCCCTGAGCAATCACGAACGGCGGAACGTCCTGCGCTACGCCTGAGCAGCCGCCAACCATTACGTGCGCGCCAATAATGCAGAACTGGTGCACGGCGGTCATGCCGCCGATGATAACAAAATCATCCAGCGAAACATGGCCCGCAAGGGTCGCGTTATTCGCCAGAATACAGCGGTCGCCCAGCGTACAATCGTGCGCCACGTGGGCGTTGATCATCAGCAGGTTATCGCTGCCCACCTTCGTTAATCCACCGCCCTGTACTGTGCCACGATGAATGGTGACGCTTTCGCGGATGCGGTTGCGATCGCCAATTTCCACACGGGTCGGTTCGCCAGCATATTTCAGATCCTGGTTAACTTCACCGATGGAAGCAAACTGATAGATCTCGTTATCGCGGCCAATTTTGGTATGCCCGTTAATGACAACGTGAGACTTCAGTACGGTACCTTCGCCGATTTCGACGTTAGCGCCAACAATACAAAACGGGCCAATGTGGACGTTAGCGCCAATAACGGCGCCATCTTCTACAATGGCGGAAGGATGAATAAAGGCGGTTTTATCAATCACGTATCAGGCCTCCCGGCTACGGGCACACATCATCGTTGCTTCGCAAACCACTTTTCCGTCAACCGTCGCAACGCCTTTGAAACGAGTCAGGCCACGGCGGGTTTTCTCAAAAGTGACTTCCATAATCATCTGGTCGCCTGGCACGACCGGACGTTTGAAACGCGCTTCGTCAATCCCGGCAAAATAATACAGCTCGCCCGGTTCCAGTTTTCCAACGCTTTTGAATGCCAGAATACCGGTGGCCTGGGCCATGGCTTCGAGAATCAGTACGCCCGGTAAAATCGGCTTACCAGGGAAGTGTCCCTGGAAAAACGGCTCATTTACAGAAACATTTTTAACTGCGCGTAGAAAACGACCTTCTTCAAAATCCAGCACGCGATCGACCAGCAGGAACGGGTAACGGTGAGGCAGAAGTTCCAGAATCTCTTCAATGTGCAGAGTATGAGTGTCAGTAGTCAAAATACTCTTCCTGTCTAAATATCCTAAAAGGCAATAATAACACGGCCTGCGGCAATCTCATGAATGCAACAGGCCGAAAATTTAATGTGGCTGGATGAAGCACTAATCTTGCTGATTAACCTTGCGCTCAATGGCTTTGAGTCGCTTGCTCATATCATCAATATTCAGTACCAGCGTAGCGGTCTTACGCCAGACCTTATTCGGCTGCAGCGGGATACCTGAAGAGTAAACCCCTGGCTCGGTGATAGGACGCATAACCATCCCCATCCCCGTGACGGTGACTTTATCGCAGATTTCCATGTGACCGTTGATCACGCTGGCTCCGCCAATCATGCAGTAGCGGCCAATTTTCAGGCTGCCCGCCATGATGACGCCGCCAGCAACCGCAGTGTTGTCGCCAATCACTACGTTGTGCGCGATTTGACACTGGTTATCAATAATGACGCCATTTCCGATGACGGTGTCGTCCAGCGCACCGCGGTCAATGGTCGTACAAGCGCCAATCTCCACGCGATCGCCGATGATCACGCGACCCAGCTGCGGGATCTTCACCCAGTTGCCGCGATCGTTCGCATAGCCGAAGCCATCCGCGCCAATCACCGTGCTGGACTGGATCAGGCAATTCTCGCCGATCTCAATGTTGTGGTAAACGGTGACGTTGGCCCATAAACGCGAGCCAGCACCTATTTTCGTATTTTTCCCAACGAAGCAACCGGCGCCGATAACCACGTTATCACCGAGGATCGCGCCGGATTCGATAACGGCATTCGGGCCAATGGCGACGTGATTACCCAGCTTAGCCGTGGCATCGATGACCGCGCTGGGCGCGATATCCTGGGCCGGCTGCGGCGTGGTATCAAGAATTTGGGCCATGCGCGCGTAGGTCAGGTAGGGATTACGCACTACCAGCGCGGCGCTATGAGCAAAAGGCAAATCATCCTGCGTCATCACAACGGCAGATGCCTGGCAAACGGCCAGGTGTTCACGGTACTTAGGATTTACCATGAAGGTAATATCGCCCGCCTGTGCGGACTGCATGGACGCAACGCCGGTGATGACGATATCGCCATCACCGTGTAATTCTGCATCCAACTGCTGGGCTAAATCAGCCAGTCGAATTGAAGGCATTACTTATTTAACCTGTTTCAGCACATCAGCGGTGATGTCTTTTACATCGCTGCTGTTGTATGCGACGGCATTAGAGTCAACAACCAGATCGATGCTCTGATCTTTAGCCACGCTCTGCACGGCGCTCTGAATACGAGTCACCAGCTTGCCGCGCTCTTCGTTAGAACGACGTGCGCGATCCTGTTCGAAAGACTGCGCTTTCTGGGAGAAAGTCTGGCGCTGAGCCATAACGTCTTTTTCCAGTTTGGTACGGTCAGAGCCCGCTTTCATGGACTGCAGACGCTGCATTTTAGACTGCAGGTCGCCTTCCATACGCTGCAGCTCGCTCGCGCGGCCTTTAAACTCGTTTTCCAGCGTGTTAGAAACGCCTGTTTTCTGGGCAACCTGTTGGAACAGGCTGTTCATGTTAACCATTGCAATTTTATCTGCCGCCTGAGCGGAAGTAACCATTGCTAAACCCAGACCTGCAGCTAATAACCACTTTTTCACAATTAACTCCTTACCATCCCATGAGTACCCAGGGGTACCGTTATTTGCGTGGCCAGGCGATAACCTCAGTTATCGCCAATAGTCAGCGCTATACTGCAACTGCACTTACATTCCATTGTAGCCAACACCATTACCAGGTTTTACCGATGTTAAACTGGAACTGTTCGGCTTTGTCTCCATCGTACTTTTTAAACGGCTGAGCGTAGGAGAATACTAACGGCCCTAACGGCGACATCCACTGTACTGCGATACCCGCAGACATACGGATATTGCTTGGATCGCTGTAGTCCGGGTAACCGCCATATGCGGCTGAATCCCAGTGAGTATCCCACACGGTACCCATATCCCAGAAGAAGGAAGTACGTACCGAGTTCGCATATTTATCGCTAATAAACGGCGTTGGGGTGATCAGCTCAAGGCTGGCAACCGCCATGGCGTTACCGCCCACCGCATCATCAGACTTACACGGCGCAGATGCGCTGCTCTTACATTCGTTATCGTAGCTGTCGTCGTCGTCATGACGGCTGCTGGCCGGGAAGTAAACCGCTTTCGGACCGATAGTATTGGACTGGAAGCCACGCACGGTGCTTGAGCCGCCGGCGTAGAAGTTCTCATAGAACGGCATCTCTTTACCGCCCAGACCATCGCCATAACCAAAGCGGGTACGACCCAACATGACCCATTTATGATCGTCATCGATCGGTACATAGGTCGCGGTATCCAGCGTCGCTTTATAGTATTCGTTATCCGATCCCGGGATCGTCACTTTACCATTCAGGTTGACGCGTGAACCTTCCGTCGGGAAGAAGCCGCGGTCGAGCTTGTTGTACGTCCAGCCGTAGTTGAAGGTGAAGTCGTCAGCGCTGAACGAGTTTCTGTCGTTCGTGTTGTCCGGGTACTGCCCCATCGAATTCAGATAACGCCACATGGATACCTGAGGCTGCATATTGGACAGCTTGTTATGCACATAGCCCAGACCCGCGCGCAACGTATTGTATTCGTTGACCGGGAAGCCCAGCGTAATGTCTGTACCATAGCTTTTGTTGGTATAGTCAGACAGGTCCGCATCGTTAGCGTCGAAGTCGTTATAGAACACACGACCGCCGAGGCTAACGCCATCCACGGTAAAGTACGGGTTCGTCACCGACAGTTCAGTATAGGTCTGATAGTCGTTTTTGGTGCCGTTAATCCCAACGGAATAGCCGGTACCGAGCCAGTTATCCTGCTGAACGCCGGCCTGGAAGCTGACGCCGCTTTCCGTACCGTAACCGACGCCGAAGTTAAAGCTACCGGTGTTACGTTCTTTAACCTTGTAGACCACGTCAACCTGATCCGGGCTGCCCGGCACGCGCTGCGTATCGGTATCAACCGTCTCAAAGTAGCCTAAACGGTTCAGACGATCTTTACCCTGATCGACCAGGTCGCTACCCAGCCAGGCGCCTTCCATCTGACGCATTTCGCGACGCAGAACGGCATCTTTCGAGGTATCGTTGCCTTCGAAGCGAATTTTACGCACGTAGTAACGATTGCCCGCATCGACGTTAACGTGCAGCTTCACGGTTTTATCGGTATCGCTGATTTCCGGCTGGGACTGAACGCGCGGATAGGCATAGCCGTAGCGACCGAGGAGTTTCTTAATGTCATTCTCCATTTTGGTCACTTTGGTGCCGTTATACAGCTCGCCCGGCTCAACTTTGGTCAGCGCTTCGATTTCTGCCGAATGCCCCGCCAGGTCACCCGTCACCTGCACACCGGAAAGCTTGTACTGATCGCCTTCGGTAATGTTGATGGTGATGTAGATGCCTTTCTTGTCCGGCGTCAGGCTCACCTGCGTGGAGTCAATGTTGAAACGAGCATAGCCGCGATCCAGATAGTAGCTGCGCAGCGTTTCAAGGTCCCCTGCAAGCTTCTGTTTCTGATACTTACGATCGCCAACCACGTTCCACCACGGCACTTCATCGCGCAGCTGGAAGGTCGAAATCAGTTCATCGGTGCTGAATGCATGGTTGCCGACGATATTGATCTGCTGGATTTTCGCCGAGACGCCTTCCTGGAAGACAAGCTTCAGGTCGACACGGTTACGCGGCAGCGGCGTCACGACAGCTTTAACGCTGGCGCTGTACTTACCGACGCTGTAGTAGAAATCCTCCAGCCCCTTTTCGATATCAGCAAGCGTGGTGCGATCGAGGGATTCCCCTACGCGTACGCCGGATGCCTCAAGGTTTTGCTTGAGCATGTCATCTTTCACCGACTTGTTACCGGAGAAAGTGATGCTGGCAATCGTTGGACGCTCTTTCACCTGCACCAGCAGGGTATCACCATCGCGCAGGACGCGAACGTCCTCAAAGTTGCCGGTGGCAAACAGAGCACGGATGGTGTTACTGATATCATCATCGGTTACGGTATCGCCAGGACGCACTGGCATACTGAGGAGGGCCGCACCAACAGCGACACGCTGAAGGCCTTCGAAATGAATGTCCTTCACCACGAACCCGTCAGCACCGTATACGGTTGCGCTGCTAAACAGCAGCGACGCTATGAGCAACTTTTTCATCGCCATCGTTATTATGCGTTCTTCCTAACAAACTCTCTTACAACCGAGAGAAATCATTGAAAAGTGCAAGCCCCATTAACAGCACCAGCAATATTGAGCCAATGCGATAACTAAAGTCTTGAACTCGCTCGGATACCGGTCCGCCTTTCAGCTTTTCAATCGCCAAAAACAGCAGATGTCCCCCGTCAAGAACGGGAAGCGGGAACAGGTTGATTATTCCAAGGTTCACGCTGATCAGCGCAAGAAACATCAGATAATAAATCAGCCCAAATTCCGCTGACATCCCAGCCCCCTGGGCGATAGAAATCGGCCCGCTGAGGTTGTTCAGTTTGACATCACCGGTTATCAATTTGCCCAGCATCCTGACCGTTAACGACATCAGCTGCCAGGTTTTATCCGTGGCTTGAGCGATGGCGGCAAACGGCCCGTACTGACGCACTGTCTTATATTCATCAGGCAGCGGGATGACCTTAGGTACGACCCCTGCAAACCCCTCAGCTTTGCCTTTGGTAGACTTCGTGTCCGGCGTCAAGGTCACCGACAAGGGACTCCCCTGCCGCTCGATGTCCAGAACTAATGCCCTACCCGGATTATCACGCACCAGATTAACAAACGTCATCCACTGCGTTAACGGTTGACCATCGACTTTAACGATCCTGTCGCCCGCTTGCAAACCCGCCTTCTGCGCCGCCGAGCCAGATTGTACTTCAGCCAGGACGGTATCAATCTGCGCGCTGCGGGGTTGAATGCCCAATGAGGCAACCGGATCTTGTTTATCCGGCTCGAACGCCCAGTGCTGCAGATCGAGGATTTTATCCTGGCGTTGATTGGTCCCGAAAGGGGCGACGGTAACTATTGTTTGCCGATCGCCTATCTTCGCCACCAGCGCCATCCGTACTGCATCCCAATCAGGCGTTTCGATGCCATCTATCGCTTTAAGTTCCGTTCCTTTTGCAATTTGTGCTTGCGCGGCGATCGAGTTGGGCGTTATGTCGCCAACGACCGGACGAATGCCCGGGACGCCGATAATAAAGACCAGCCAGTAGGCAAAAATGGCAAAAAGGAAGTTCGCGATGGGCCCTGCGGCGATAACGGCGGCGCGCTGACCAACGGTTTTGTTGTTAAATGCGGCGTGACGCATCTCTGGCGCCACGGGCTCAACGCGTTCGTCGAGCATTTTGACGTAACCGCCCAACGGAATAAGGGCGATAATAAACTCCGTTCCCTGCTTATCAAAACGGCGCCAAAGCGCTTTACCAAAGCCGATAGAGAAACGCTCAACGCGGATACCACAGCGGCGAGCAACCCAGAAATGGCCAAATTCATGGACGGTAATCAGCACGCCCAGGGCAATAATAAAAGCAGCCAAATTCCAGAGAACGCTCAGCATAAAACCTTCCGTCAAATCGTCCTGAAAACCAACAAGAGTAGGCAAGCAAACACGGGCACCGCAGCGGTCAGGCTATCGATACGATCGAGAATACCGCCGTGTCCGGGGATCAGATTTCCGCTATCTTTAATGCCAGCTTCGCGTTTAAACATACTCTCGGTCAGGTCGCCAAGTACCGAGGCCAGGGCCGCGACAATGGAACATACCAGCAGCACCATCGGCGTCACATCCAGATGAGCCCACCAGCCGTAAGCCCAGGAGATAACCGCTGCCGTTAACAGACCGCCGAAAAAACCCTGCCAGGTTTTGCCCGGAGAAACCTTCGGCGCCAGCTTATGCTTACCGAACATTTTACCGAACATATAAGCGCCAGAATCCGCGCCCCAGACCAGAATCATCACGTACAGCAACCACAGCGCGCCGCTGTAATGGTCATCGGCGTAATGCCAGGCCCGAAGCGCCAGCATGCCCCAAAAAAACGGCACGATGGTCAGGACGCCAAAAATCAGACGTAGCGTTTTTGAATGGCGCCAGAAAGCCGCTGAAGCGGGATAGGTCAGCACCAGAAGCAGCGCGACGACCCACCAGCCAAATGATGCCCATAGCGCCCCCTCAACCAGCGGTTGATGAACGTCATAATGATATTCCGGCATCAGGAATAGCATCAGCGCCAGCAGCAGACCGCAAAGCACTGACAGCCAGACTCTCTGCGTCGTTGAAGTGAAGCCGCTAAATTGCCCCCACTCCCACGCGGCAAGCATGCAGACGACTAGCGTAACGATGGCAAAACCCGCGGGCGGCAGCAAAAAAAGCGCCGCTATCACCACGGGAATTAAGACGAAAGCAGAAATCAGGCGATACTTCAGCAAAAGTGACCCCCATCAGGCATTGTTGCCGCCCGGTTCAGTGCCGCCGAAGCGACGCTCTCGATTAACAAAGGCATGGAGTGCACCTTCAAAGTCCTGTTCAGCGAAATCGGGCCAAAGAACATCCGTAAAGTAAAGTTCGGCATAGGCAATTTGCCAAATCAAAAAATTACTAATGCGATGCTCTCCCCCGGTCCTAATAACTAAATCTACGGGAGCCAGTTCATGCATACAGACCTGCTGGCTCAGCATCTCTTCTGTGATTTGCTCGGGCTGAAGCAACCCGTCTTGTACCTGTTTGGCCAGATGACGTACGCCCTGAACGATATCCCAGCGGCCGCCATAGTTCGCAGCAATATTCAGGGTCAAACCGGTGTTGTTCTCCGTCAGCGCCTCGGCTTTGCGAATACGTTCCTGGAGACGCGCGTTGAAGCGCGTGGTCTCGCCAATGATACGCAGGCGCACATTATGCCTGTGCAGACTTTTCACTTCGCTATCCAGCGCCCAGACAAATAGCTCCATCAGCGCACTGACTTCCTGCGCCGGGCGATTCCAGTTTTCACTGCTGAACGCGTATAACGTCAACGCTTCAATACCATTATTCGCCGCGAAAGAAACGGCGCGACGAACAGATTTTGCGCCGGCTTTATGGCCAAAGGCGCGGATCTTTCCTTGCCGTTTTGCCCAACGCCCGTTGCCATCCATAATAATGGCCACATGACGGCACCCATGCGCAGGCAACATTTCGCTGACAGTTTGATTAGCAGACAACATAACGCGTTTTAAGTCCATAATAAGGATTAGCTAAGCTACTAAACACGGGCCACCGGTCAGCGCTGGATACGCATTTTTATCCGGTACCGGAGCTACGGCCAATCGCAGAGAACAACCAAAAGCTTTACGCAAAAAAGCCGTGTCTTGCCACGGCCACCGTAATCTTTCACAACAAAATGCAACGATCGGATGGCGCAGACTATATCACTGAAGCACAGCGCCCACAAATATCACAACGAGTATCAGAATTTGCGCCGCGCGGCCAGGAGCTGACCTGCGCTTACCCGGGCCATCGCATCAATAGCCAGTACTTCATCAATACTTTGCGGCTCATTTAGCGCCTGCAGATCCAGCACCGACTGGTTTATCGCCGCAATATCGGTAAAGCGAATATCACCGTTCAAAAACGCCGCGACCGACACTTCATTCGCCGCGTTCAGCGCCGTGGTCGCCGCCTGACCGACATCAAAAGCCTCCATGGCCAGCTTCAGGCAGGGATAGCGCCCATAATCCGGCGCCGAGAAGCTCAGGTGACTCAATTGACAGAAATCCAGCGGTTTCACCCCAGAATTAAGGCGTTTTGGCCAGCCCATCGTGTGGGCAATCGGCGTACGCATATCCGGCTCGCCAAGCTGGGCGAGGACGCTGCCGTCCTGATAGCGCACCATCGAATGAATCACCGATTGCGGATGGATCAGAACTTCCATTTGCTCCGCAGAGGCGTTAAACAGCCACCGGGCTTCGATATACTCCAGCCCCTTATTCATCATGGTGGCCGAATCGACAGATATTTTGCGCCCCATCGACCAGTTTGGATGCTTACATGCCCGATCGGGCGTCATCGCCGCCAGTTCAGAAATCGCCGTTTCCCGGAAAGGACCGCCGGAACCGGTGAGCAGAATCGACGCCACGCCGTTCTGGGTTAAATCAGCGTATCCGAGATTATGTTGAATTGGTTCCGGCATACTCTGAAAAATCGCATTATGCTCGCTATCAACCGGTAACAATCGTGCGCCGTACTGCTGCACGGCCTCCATAAACAGACGACCGCAGGTCACCAGCGACTCTTTGTTCGCCAACAGTACCGTTTTACCCGCGCGGATGGCTGCAAGCGTCGGCACCAGGCCCGCTGCGCCGACAATCGCCGCCATCACCTGCTCAACCTCGTCCAGCGCCGCCACCTCAGCCGCCGCCTGCTGACCGCTCATGACTTCCGTACGGCTACCCTGCTCGCGCAGTTTTGCCCGCAGCAGCTCCGCGCTGTGCGCATCGTCCATTACCGCGTAACGAGGGGAGAATTCCAGGCATTGTTCAACCATACGGTCGACATTTTTCCCGGCGACCAGCGCGGTGATAGAAAAGCTATCAGGATTATGGCGCACCACATCCAGCGTGCTGCAGCCGATAGAACCGGTCGAACCAAGAATGGTTAATTGCTTCATGAGGCGTCCAGAAAAATGAAGACAGGATAAAAAGCAAAACGCCGCCAGCAAACCCTTATGCATCAATTATCGGATAATAGAGCGGAGGCGCCGAGCCTTTGACTTGGCGCCAAAGGCTACAAGGCCAGTCGTCTAAACGCAATCCCGAAAATTGAGCGTACGGTCTCCTGTACGGCGTTTCAGATTTTACGCAGGGCAATGCTCAGAGCTGCGTGTCGGCAGAGAATCAGAACTGCATCAGTTCCGCTTCTTTATCCGCCAGCGCCGCATCAACTTTCTTGATAGCAGCGTCAGTCATTTTCTGCACATCTTCCTGAGAGCGGCGATCGTCATCTTCGCTGATCTCTTTCTCTTTCAGAAGCGCCTTGACTTTATCGTTGGCATCGCGACGAACGTTACGTACGGCAACGCGCGCTTGTTCAGCTTCGCCACGCACGATTTTGGTCAGATCTTTACGACGTTCTTCGGTCAGCGGCGGCAGCGGAACGCGGATATCGCTACCCGCAGAGCTTGGGTTCAGACCGAGGTCGGAAGCCATAATCGCTTTTTCAACGGCCGGGCTCATGGAGCGATCGAAGACGTTGATCTTCAGAGTGCGGGAGTCTTCTACCGTTACGCTAGCCAGCTGACGCAGCGGGGTCGGCGTGCCGTAGTATTCCACGATAATGCCATCCAGCAGGCTGGGAGAAGCACGACCCGTGCGTATTTTGCTGATTTGGGTTTTGAACGCTTCGACGCATTTGTCCATGCGTACTTCAGCATCTTTTCTGATATCGCTAATCACGTTACGAATCCTTGAAAACTTGTCTCAGACAGACCAGACGGTCGCCCACTGCAAAAGTGAGCTAAGTATAGTCATGTTTATGCTCAACGTCTTTCAGGCTGCGGGTCAGCCGCAGCATTCCGTCCACAGAGCATGTTGAAAACCATCGGGTCATAAACCCGTAAAAGTAAGGCCGAATATTACCCGTATTTGACGCCGACGGGAATTACTCAGTAATTAATGTGCCTTCTTTTTCACCCATCACCACGCGACGCAGCGCGCCAGGCTTATTCATATTGAATACGCGAATCGGCAGTTTGTGGTCACGCGCCAGGGTAAAGGCCGCAAGATCCATCACTTTCAGCTCTTTATCCAGCACTTCGGTGTAGGTCAGCTGATCGTACATGGTCGCGGAAGGATCTTTGGCCGGGTCGGCGGTAAATACACCGTCAACTTTGGTTGCTTTCAGTACTACGTCGGCTTCAATTTCAATACCGCGCAGGCAGGCAGCAGAATCGGTAGTAAAGAATGGGTTACCGGTACCCGCGGAAAGAATGACCACGCGGTTGTTACGCAGCAGGCTGATAGCTTCCGCCCAGCTATAGTTATCGCACACGCCATTCAGCGGAATCGCTGACATCAGGCGGGCGTTCACATAGGCGCGATGGAGAGAATCACGCATTGCAAGGCCGTTCATGACCGTTGCCAGCATGCCCATGTGGTCGCCCACAACGCGGTTCATACCCGCTTTCGCCAGACCAGCTCCACGGAACAGGTTACCGCCACCAATCACTACGCCAACCTGAATACCCAGCTCAACCAGTTCTTTGATTTCCTGAGCCATGCGGTCAAGTATGCTCGCATCAATACCGAAGCCTTCTGAACCTTGCAGAGCTTCGCCACTTAACTTAAGCAGAATACGTTTGTAGACGGGTTTTGCATTGGTAGCCATGTTTCTTTCCTGAGACTGTCAACGAATGAGATGAGTTAATTCTGGCGACATTGTACGTCGCTTTTCAGCGTACCCACTATAGCGGTTGGCTGAATTTACACATTAGGCGCAAAAAGAAGCCGCCCTCAGGCGGCTCCTTTTGAAAATTAAGACTGCTTGGACATCGCAGCAACTTCTGCTGCAAAGTCAGTCTCAACTTTCTCAATGCCTTCGCCCACTTCAAAGCGGATGAAGCCAGTCACGTCAGCGTTGTGCTCTTTCAGCAGCTGAGCAACAGATTTGCTCGGGTCCATAACGAACGGCTGACCGGTCAGAGAAACTTCGCCGGTGAATTTCTTCATGCGGCCTTCAACCATTTTCTCTGCGATTTCTTTCGGCTTGCCAGACTGCATGGCGATATCCAGCTGAACCTGGTACTCTTTTTCTACCACTTCAGCGGAAACGTCTTCCGGCTTAACGAATTCAGGCTTGCTTGCAGCGATGTGCATAGCCAGCTGTTTAACCAGCTCTTCGCTCGCGCCTTTAGCCGCAACCAGAACGCCGATACGCGCGCCGTGCTGGTAAGAACCCAGAACTTCGCCTTCCAGAGAAGAAACGCGACGGATGTTGATGTTCTCACCGATTTTAGCAACCAGCGCAACGCGTTCTTCTTCAAACTGTGCTTTCAGAACTTCAACGTCAGTGATTTTGCCAGCAACAGCTGCGTCCAGAACTTTGTTAGCAAATGCCTGGAAACCACCATCTTTAGCAACGAAGTCAGTCTGGCAGTTAACTTCCAGAATGATGCCGTAGGTGCCATCGATTTTAGTAATGATCACGCCGTCAGCAGCAACGTTGCCTGCTTTTTTCGCTGCTTTAATAGCACCGGATTTACGCATGTTTTCGATTGCCAGCTCGATGTCGCCGTTCGCTTCAGTCAGCGCTTTTTTGCAATCCATCATGCCTGCGCCAGTACGCTCGCGCAGCTCTTTTACCAGGGATGCGGTAATTTCAGCCATTCTTTATTCCTCGGGAGATGTGATCTGCCCGGTTCCAGGAACCAGACAGATTTGAAAGTGAAAAAGGGGCCGCTAAGAGGCCCCTATTTATACACGGTACTAAATAAGGGTATGCCTTATTATTCAGCTTCTACGAAGCTTTCTTCCGCCTGAGAAGCCAGATCCTGAGAACGGCCTTCACGAACGGTAGCAGCAACAGCGCTCAGGTACAGGCTAACTGCACGGATTGCGTCGTCGTTACCCGGGATAACGAAGTCAACGCCGTCCGGATCGGAGTTAGTATCAACGATAGCAAATACCGGAATACCCAGGTTGTTTGCTTCTTTGATTGCGATGTGCTCGTGGTCAGCGTCGATAACGAACAGCGCGTCCGGCAGGCCGCCCATGTCTTTGATACCGCCCAGGCTGTTTTCCAGCTTGTCCAGCTCACGAGTGCGCATCAGCGCTTCTTTCTTGGTCAGCTTGTCGAAAGTACCGTCCTGGGACTGAGTTTCCAGGTCTTTCAGACGTTTGATAGACTGACGAACGGTTTTCCAGTTAGTCAGCATACCGCCCAGCCAGCGATGGTTCACGAAGAACTGGTCGCAGCTGTTAGCAGCGTCTTTTACCGCTTCGCTTGCAGCGCGCTTAGTACCAACGAAAAGGATTTTGCCTTTACGAGAAGAGATCTTGTTCAGTTCAGCCAGAGCTTCGTTGAACATCGGTACAGTTTTCTCAAGGTTGATGATGTGAACTTTGTTACGCGCGCCGAAGATGAAAGGCTTCATTTTCGGGTTCCAGTAACGGGTCTGGTGACCAAAGTGAACACCAGCCTTGAGCATGTCGCGCATGGAAACAGTTGCCATGTTTAAAACCTCTATAGATAAAAGTTGGGGTTATGCCTCCACGTATCCCATATTACCGACCCCAAAGGGCACCCCGGAATATGTGCCGATACGTGTGTGTTGTTACACAAAGTGAGATTTGTCGCTTCAGTCCATCTTGTGTATCTGAGAATGGAACAGAAGTCCGGCGCGCTTTATACCACAAAACAGGAGCGGAAACCAACTGTTGTTGACGTCGCGTGCTGTTAATGATTCTCAATTTGGCAGCAGGACGCCCGGACTGTTAACATTGTTCAGACATAATCTATTATTGTCGAAAAAATCGACACTGCTGGACACAATCCATGGCTATTTCTATCAAGACATCTGAAGACATCGAAAAAATGCGCGTTGCCGGCCGCCTGGCCGCTGAAGTGCTGGAAATGATCGAACCCTACGTAAAACCGGGCGTCAGCACCGGCGAACTGGACCGTATCTGCAACGATTATATCGTTAATGAACAAAAAGCCGTTTCCGCCTGCCTGGGCTACCACGGTTTTCCAAAATCGGTCTGCATCTCTATTAATGAAGTGGTGTGCCACGGGATCCCGGACGACGGCAAATTGCTGAAAGATGGCGATATCGTCAACATTGACGTCACCGTCATTAAAGATGATTTCCACGGCGATACCTCGAAGATGTTTATCGTCGGTAAACCGACCATTCTCGGCGAGCGCCTGTGCCGCATCACCCAAGAAAGCCTCTATCTGGCCCTCAAAATGGTCAAACCGGGGATTAATCTGCGCGCTATCGGCGCGGCTATTCAAAAATACGTCGAAGCCGAAGGTTTCTCCGTCGTGCGCGAGTACTGCGGCCACGGTATCGGCCGCGGTTTCCATGAAGAACCGCAGGTGCTGCATTACGACTCTCCGGAAACCAACGTGGTGCTCAAACCCGGCATGACCTTTACCATTGAGCCCATGGTCAACGCGGGTAAAAAAGAGATCCGCAGCATGAAAGACGGCTGGACGGTAAAAACCAAAGACCGGAGCTTGTCTGCGCAGTATGAGCATACTATTGTGGTGACAGATAACGGCTGCGAAATACTGACGTTACGCAAGGATGACACCATCCCGGCGATAATCTCGCACAACGAATGATGAAAAGCCGGCGCCAGCCGGCTTTTTTATGACGGGCGTCCTGCCCGTCCCCCCTTGGGCCGCCGCAGGCGACGTTAAAAATCGCTCCCGGCGATTTTTTATGGGCGATAGTTTTTTCTTATGGTGGCGCAATGAGCAACTCTTTATCTAATACTGTCCCCCCTGACCTGTCCGCTCAGCCAGAAAATCCGGGCGAGTGGCCAAAAAGTGATTTCAATTGCGCGACGATTAAGGCGCTTATCGACGCTTTTCAGCGCTGGCTGGGCGAGGCTTTTGATAGCGGTATTGCCGCGGAAAGATTGATTGAAGCACGTACCGAATTTATCGATCAGCTGCTCCAGCGGCTGTGGGTCGAGTACGGTTTCGGTTCCATTAACGACATCGCGCTGGTCGCCGTCGGCGGTTACGGCCGCGGCGAACTGCACCCGCTTTCTGATATCGATCTGCTGATATTGAGCCGCAAAAAGCTCCCCGATGAGCAGGCGCAAAAGGTCGGCGAGCTGCTGACGCTGCTGTGGGATATTAAACTGGAAGTCGGCCACAGCGTGCGCACCCTCGAAGAGTGCCTGCTGGAGGGGCTGTCGGACCTCAGCGTCGCCACCAATCTGATTGAATCGCGTCTGCTTATTGGCGACGTCGCGCTGTTCCTTGAACTACAAAAGCACATATTCAGCGACGGCTTCTGGCCATCGGAAAAGTTCTTTGCGGCAAAAGTTGAAGAGCAGAATGTACGCCATCAGCGCTATCACGGGACCAGCTACAACCTGGAGCCGGACGTGAAAAGCAGCCCGGGCGGCCTGCGCGATATCCACACCCTACAGTGGATCGCGCGCCGCCATTTCGGCGCCACCTCGCTTGATGAAATGGTCGGCTTCGGCTTTCTGACCGAAGCCGAACGCAACGAGCTAAACGAATGCCTGCATCAGCTCTGGCGCATTCGCTTTGCGCTACATCTTGAGCTCAACCGCTACGATAATCGCCTGCTGTTCGACAGGCAGTTCAGCGTCGCCCGCCGTCTGCGCTATGAAGGCGAAAGCAACCAGCCGATTGAGCATATGATGAAGGATTTCTTCCGCGTCACCCGTCGGGTGAGCGAGCTGAACCAAATGCTGATCCAGCTGTTCGAAGAAGCGATTCTCGCGCTCACCGAGGATGAGAAGCCGCGACCGATTGATGATGATTTTCAACTGCGCGGCACGCTTATCGATCTGCGCGATGACACGCTGTTTATCCGTGAACCGCAGGCCATTCTGCGCATGTTCTATACGATGGTGCGCAACAGCAGCATCACCGGCATTTACTCCACCACGCTTCGCCATCTGCGCCACGCCCGCCGTCATCTGACGCAGCCGCTTTGCTACATTCCGGAAGCGCGGACCCTGTTCCTCAGTATGCTGCGCCATCAGGGCGCGGTAAGCCGCGGGCTGCTGCCGATGCACCGCCATAGCGTGCTGTGGGCCTATATGCCGCAATGGTCGCATATTGTCGGCCAGATGCAGTTCGATCTGTTTCACGCCTATACCGTTGATGAACACACCATCCGCGTGCTGCTGAAGCTTGAGAGCTTCGCCAAAGAAGAGACCCGTAGCCGCCATCCGCTGTGCGTGGAACTGTGGCCGCGCCTGACGCATCCGGAGCTGATCCTTATCGCCGCCCTCTTTCACGATATCGCCAAAGGGCGCGGCGGCGACCATTCGATTCTCGGCGCGCAGGACGTACTGAAATTCGCCGAGCTTCACGGCCTTAACTCGCGCGAAACCCAACTGGTCGCCTGGCTGGTGCGCCATCATTTGCTGATGTCGGTTACCGCCCAGCGTCGCGATATTCAGGATCCGGAAGTGATCAAGCAGTTCGCCGAAGAGGTGCAAACGGAAAATCGTCTGCACTATCTGGTCTGTCTGACCGTCGCCGATATCTGTGCCACCAACGAAAACCTGTGGAACAGCTGGAAGCAGAGCCTGCTGCGCGAGCTCTATTTCGCTACCGAAAAACAGCTGCGCCGGGGGATGCAAAACACGCCGGATATGCGCGAGCGGGTGCGTCACCATCAGCTACAGGCGCTGGCGCTGCTGCGGATGGAAAATATCAATGAACAGGCGCTGCACCAAATCTGGAACCGCTGCCGCGCCAACTACTTTGTGCGCCATACGCCAAACCAGCTCGCCTGGCATGCGCGCAATCTACTGAAGCACGATCTCAGCAAGCCGATGATCCTGCTCAGTTCCCACGCCACGCGCGGCGGCACCGAGATTTTTATCTGGAGTCCGGACCGCCCTTACCTCTTTGCCGCCGTTTGCGGCGAGCTGGATCGCCGTAATCTTAGCGTTCACGATGCGCAGATCTTCACCACCCGCGACGGCATGGCGATGGATACCTTTATCGTTCTTGAGCCGGACGGCAGCCCGCTTTCCGCCGACAGGCACGAGATGATCCGCGTGGGCCTGGAACAGACCCTCAGCCAGCGCAGCTGGCAGCCACCGGCGCCCCGTCGTCAGGCGGCGAAGCTGAGGCATTTTTCCGTGCCGACGGAGGTGAATTTCCTGCCGACGCATACCGACCGGAAATCCTTTCTTGAGCTGATTGCTCTCGATCAGCCGGGTCTGTTAGCGCGCGTCGGCCAGGTGTTTGCCGACCTCGGCATTTCGCTCCACGGGGCGCGAATTACGACAATTGGTGAGCGAGTAGAAGATTTATTTATAATCGCCACCGCAGACCGGCGCGCCCTTAATAATGAGCTACAGCAAGAAGTGCAACAACGGTTGACAGAGGCCCTCAATCCAAACGATAAAGGGTAACGTATTTTTTTAAGTAAATGGAAAGAGTAAACAATGCAGCAATTACAGAACGTTATTGAGTCCGCTTTTGAGCGTCGCGCCGACATCACCCCGGCAAACGTGGATACCGTGACCCGCGAAGCGGTTAACCAGGTGATTTCTCTGCTTGATTCCGGCGCGCTGCGTGTCGCTGAAAAAATTGACGGCCAGTGGGTCACCCATCAGTGGCTGAAGAAAGCGGTTCTGCTCTCTTTCCGTATTAACGATAACCAGGTTATCGATGGTGCGGAAAGCCGCTACTTCGATAAAGTCCCAATGAAGTTCGCGGATTATGATGAAGCGCGTTTCCAGAAAGAAGGGTTCCGCGTCGTTCCGCCAGCGGCCGTTCGTCAGGGGGCGTTTATCGCTCGTAATACGGTTCTGATGCCGTCCTATGTGAACATCGGCGCCTACGTTGACGAAGGCTCCATGGTGGATACCTGGGCGACCGTCGGTTCCTGCGCGCAGATCGGCAAAAACGTCCACCTGTCCGGCGGCGTCGGTATCGGTGGCGTACTGGAGCCGCTGCAGGCTAACCCGACCATTATCGAAGATAACTGCTTTATCGGCGCGCGTTCCGAAGTCGTTGAGGGCGTTATCGTCGAAGAGGGTTCCGTTATCTCTATGGGCGTGTACCTCGGCCAGAGCACCAAAATCTACGACCGCGAAACCGGTGAAGTGTTCTACGGCCGCGTTCCGGCAGGCTCCGTCGTCGTCTCCGGCAACCTGCCGTCAAAAGATGGCAAATACAGCCTGTACTGCGCGGTCATCGTCAAAAAAGTCGATGCCAAAACCCGCGGCAAGGTTGGAATCAACGAACTTCTGCGTACCATCGACTAAGCAGTATGAAAAGCGGGAGGCATCCCGCTTTTTTTATATATTAAGCTGGCGAAGATAGATTTTTTCGTTAATTATTCAAAGATTACGATGATATCAAAGGTACCGTTATGTACGATAATCTGAAAAGTCTTGGTATTACCAATCCTGATGAAATCGATCGCTATAGCCTGCGGCAGGAAGCCAACAACGACATTCTGAAAATCTACTTTCAGAAGGATAAAGGCGAGTTCTTCGCTAAGAGCGTCAAGTTCAAATATCCGCGTCAGCGCAAAACCGTGGTCGCCGACGGCGTGGGCCAGGGGTATAAAGAAGTCCAGGAAATTAGCCCTAACCTACGCTATATCATCGACGAGCTGGATCAAATCTGTCAGCGCGATCGTAGCGAAATCGATCTGAAACGTAAGATTCTTGACGATCTGCGTCACCTGGAAAGCGTTGTCACCAATAAGATCAGCGAAATCGAATCCGATCTGGAAAAACTGACGCGCAACAAATAAGTTGAGCCTGTTCCCGGCGTTAATCCTCCCGGCCGGGAACGATATTCTATCTCTGCTCATCGAGCTGCAGCGCAATATACAGCAGCAGACGATCGTCAAAATTGCCTAAATCCAGCCCCGTCAGCTCAGAAATGCGGTTCAAACGGTATTCCAGCGTATTGCGGTGAATAAACAGCGCCTTTGAGGTCGCCAGCGGCTGCACGTTATGACGAAACCATGCCTGTAAGGTGCGGCGCAGCAGACCGTTGTTATCCATCGCCTTCAGACGAACCAGCGGGCGCGCCAGTTCATTGGCCTGCCAGCCGCCGCGCAGGCTATCAAGCAGCACCGGCAGCATCAAATCCTGGTAGAAATAGCTGCGGCTCTCCGGCATCCGCTGCTTGCCGACCATCATCGTGGTTCTGGCGGTGCGGTATGAACGGGCGATGCTGCCCGGCCCGGTAAAAAAGTTTCCCAACGCCACGCGAAAACGCAGCTGACCGTTCTCTTTCATCCTGCTGATCAGCTGCTCGACCCGTTTGCAATGATCTTCCGCATCCCAGCGGCCAAAGGCATTCAGCGCGGGTTTCAGCACCACCATTTCCGTCAGCGAGACAATGGCCACCAGATTATTACGGTCCGGCGTGGTCAACGCGGTCTGGAGCTGCTGCAGCTCCGCCATCGCGCTATCTACGCCCAGCTGGCCGCTATCTACTTCTATCATCGCCACCACGCGCGGCTGATTGAGATCGATCCCCAGACGCTGGGCCCACTCGGTCAGCGCCGGGGTATTCTCTTCCGCCTGAATCAGGTTCATGACCAGTTCTTCGCGCAGACGGCTATCCTGGGCCAGAAGATGCATCAGCCGCGATTGTTCCAGCATCATCTCGGCGGTCATACAAACCAGTTCCCCGTATTTGCGCAGCGACTCCGGTTCCCCGGTCAGACCGATGACGCCGACGATCTCCCCTTCGAGACGCAGCGGCAGGTTTATTCCCTGACGCACGCCGTGCAGATGTCGGGCAACGGCATCATCAATATCGACAACCCGCCCCTGAGAAAGTACCAGCAGCGCCCCTTCGTGCAATTCACCAATTCGCTCGCGGTCTCCGCTGCCGATAATGCGCCCGCGGGCATCCATTACGTTAATATTGGTATCAATAATGCGCATCGTACGCGCCACGATATCCTGCGCCATTTTGGTATCAAGATGCCAGCCAGCCATGTAACCCTCCCGTGAGCAGGCTACCAGCATAAAAGAGTTGGCAAAACGCCGCATTGTGCATTCGCACAAAGGCGGGGCAAGATGTATGGAGTTGTGGAAGATGTCACAGAACGAAAAAGGAAAGGTCCAGCAGCAATAAAAAAGCCCCTTCCCTCCACAAGGAGAAAAGGGGCTTTGCGAACCGTCAAGAATTACTGCATCAGCAGATAAATCGACGTATCGCCGCGCTGGATATTGAGGGCCAGAACCGACGGTTTGGCATCAAAGATTTTGCGCAGGTCGGCGATATTTTTCACCGGCTGTTGGTTAGCGCCAACGATAATATCGCCTTTCTTCAGGCCAATCTGCGCCGCCGGCGTTCCCGCTTTCACATTGCTCACCACAACGCCTTTGTCCTGGCCTTTGTTGCTCATTTCAGCACCTTCAATACCGTTGAAGATAGTGCTTGAATCAACCTGATTCTGATTGCTTTGCTGCAGCTCAACGGTCACCGTCACCGGCTTACCGTCACGCAGCAGGCCAAGCTCGACTTTGCTGCCGATCGGCATGGTGCCCACCTGGGCACGCAGCGCGGCAAAGCTGCTGATCGACTTACCGTTCAGAGTCGTAATCACGTCGCCGGCCTTAATGCCCGCCTTAGCGGCCGCCGAGTTCGGCATCACCTGGCTGACGAAAGCGCCGCGCTGAGCGTCGACTTTCATCGCTTTCGCCAGTTCGGAGTTCAGCTCGGTCCCCATGATACCCAGCTCACCGCGTTTAACCTGGCCAAATTTGACCATCTGATCGGTCAGGTTTTTCACCATGTTGCTCGGAATCGCGAAGCCGATACCAATGTTACCGCCGTCCGGCGCCAGAATCGCGGTGTTGATACCGATCAGCTCGCCGTTGAGGTTAACCAGCGCGCCGCCGGAGTTACCGCGGTTAATCGCCGCATCAGTCTGGATAAAGTTTTCATAATTTTCAACGTTCAGGCCGCTACGACCTAATGCGGAGACGATCCCCGAGGTGACGGTTTCGCCCAGGCCAAACGGGTTACCGATCGCTACGGTGTAATCACCAACGCGCAGGGCGTCAGAGTCCGCCAGCTTAATCGCGCTCAGGTTTTTCGGATCCTGAATCTGAATCAGCGCAATATCAGAACGCGGGTCTTTACCGACCACTTTCGCGTCGAACTTACGTCCATCGCTCAGCTGAACTTTGATCGTGGTGGCGTTATCCACTACGTGGTTGTTGGTGACGACATAGCCTTTAGCGGCATCGATGATCACCCCGGAACCGAGGGCCATAAATTTCTGCTGCTGGCCGCCATCGCTACCCGGCGCGCCGCCCTGCCCGCCGCCCTGACAGAACGGAGAGCTTTGGAACGGAGAACCATCCTGACAGAACGGCGAATTATCGCCAAAGAACTGCTGGAAGTTACGCGGCATTCGCGGCGTATTAACGGTGGTGCTCCCCTCAACGTTAATGCTCACGACCGACGGCATCACTTTTTCCAGCATCGGGGCCAGGCTTGGCATTTGCTGCGCATTAGTCGCCGAAGAAGCTGTTTCCGCCGCGCTCGCAGAGAGAGGGGACAACGCCAGACCTAAACTCAGAGCCAGGGCACTCATTGCTAACGTGGTTTTTTTCATATGTTTCAATCTCGATTTCAGATAACGAATAGTTGCTGTGTTGGTGACTATCAGAGTCATTTTATAGCGCGAAGTTCCGGAGTGAAGTTTTGGTAAAAGTAAAAATTTATTGTCCGTCTTTACAAAACTCACCCTTATTCTACGGCCATCAATCGTCGATATTCATCCCATGCATACAAGTCGGTCATTCCGCTGATATAGTCCTGAATGAGACGACAGCGATAATAATATTCCAGCACCGGAAATTCCGGATTATTGCGCGAAATCTTATTTACGGCCTCTATGTAAGCTAACCGATGGCGGGTTGAAAGTTTCTGAAAGAGACGCGATGCAATCGGTAAACTGCGCACCCGCTCTTTTTCCACCAGCAGACTAAATTCATCCAGCGATAATTTTAGCAGCGGCTGGTAGATATCCAACAAACCGCTGATAACGCGATAGCCCTGCAGCTCCAGCTGCTCGACATCAGGATGACTAAATACATGTTTTACCGCAACATTTTTATAAAGCTCAAGCAGTTGGCTGCAATCGCTGTCGTCCTCAAGCAGAGCATGATTAAAATCACCGCTAAAAATCTTCGGCAGATTATCAATAAACCGCCGCGCCGCGTAGGGTACCAGTTTATTGAGCGTATTCACCCGTAAATACATAAAAAACTGATCTTCGGTACTCCGGCTAAGAGAATTCGCACGCGATTTCTCCCAGGCGTTTTCGACAACTTGATTAAACAAAGAGCCTTTTTCGTGAACGCCCCAGGCTTCATAGAGATGCTGATAAAGCTGCTCTACGCTGAAGATGCGTTTTTCTACCGCATCTTCAAGATCGGCGACGCAATATGAGATGTCATCCGCAGCTTCCATAATCCACGTTAATGGGAAGCGATTGTAAGGGGCCAGATCCAGTTCTTTACGTAACCTCGCAATATAGCCCTCTTCGGCTAAATAATAACCAGGTTTTTTCATTAAATAATTGTGGCTGGCTGGCGGTTCCCCGCGCCACCATGCCGGACGCGTATATTTTAGAATACAGCCCACCTGCGCCCAGGTCAGATTCATTCGCATCAGCGTGTGCACTAAGCGAATGCCCTGGGCATTGCCTTCAAACCAGCATAAATCCTGGCGAACCTTGCGTCGGAGCTCGTTCAGTTGGCTATCGCCTTCCTGCAGGCGCAACGCCGCGACCACGCAGCGATCGTCAGTTAATGGCTGGCTGGCCGCATCGCCGGGGAAAAGCCGCTGGCTGAACCAATCGTTAATGGCCGCCTCGCCAAAATGGCCAAAAGGCGGATTGCCGATATCGTGCATCAGGCAGGCCATTTCAACGATGCTTTCGAACGGCCCGGTGAGCTCATCCAGCCCGTAGCTCTCCAGCAGCTTCTGTTCTTTCAGGCGGCTCAGCACTTCTTTAGCGATATAGCGGCCAACCTGTTGAACCTCCAGGGAGTGGGTCAGACGGGTTCGCACCGCGGCGTTGCGCTCCAGCGGGAAAACCTGGGTTTTCTGCTGCAACCGGCGGATCGCCGGAGAGTTGATGATGCGCCCGCGATCGCTTTCGAAAATTCGCAGGATTTCACGCTCCGTCTCAACGCCCTGCGGTGAACGATAGCGGCGACGCCAGTTAATCTTGTTGCGAAAATCGATCTTAGCCATGATCTCCCCCGAGCGAGCAATAACGTTTCCTTCTAAGCGCATGATAGACTATGCCGCTAAAACCCACATATCGCGAGTAAATCTATGAAAATCGGCATTATTGGCGCAATGGAAGAAGAAGTTACCCTACTGCGCGACAAAATCGACAACCGCCAGACCCTCACTATCGGCGGCAGCGAAATCTACACCGGCCAGCTTCAGGGTATTGACGTCGCTCTGTTGAAATCGGGTATTGGCAAAGTGGCCGCCGCCATGGGTGCGACCCTGCTGATGGAGCACTGCAAGCCGGATGTGATTATTAACACCGGTTCCGCGGGCGGTCTGGCATCAACCCTGAAAGTCGGCGATATCGTCGTCTCCGACGAAACGCGCTATCACGACGCGGACGTCACCGCGTTTGGCTATGAGTATGGCCAACTGCCGGGCTGCCCTGCCGGTTTCAAAGCCGATGATAAGCTGATTGCCGCCGCGGAGACCTGCATCAAGGCGCTGAACCTGAATGCGGTACGCGGACTGATCGTCAGCGGCGACGCCTTCATCAACGGTTCTATTGGCCTCGCAAAAATCCGCCACAACTTCCCCCAGGCCGTTGCGGTAGAAATGGAAGCCACCGCCATCGCGCACGTCTGCCACAACTATGGCGTACCGTTTGTTGTCGTTCGCGCGATCTCTGATGTTGCCGACCAGCAGTCGCACCTGAGCTTCGACGAGTTTCTCGCCGTTGCCGCGAAGCAATCCACCCTGATGGTGGAAAACCTGGTGCAGCACCTGGCCCGTGGCTAAGTCGCTCAACGCGGCGCTTGCCGTCCTGATGCTGCTCGCCCCGGCGTGGCTTTTCGCCGCGCCGCGGGTGATTACGCTCTCTCCCGCCAATACTGAACTGGCGTTTGCCGCCGGTATTACGCCGGTTGGCGTCAGCAGCTATTCCGATTATCCCCCTGAAGCCGCAAAAATAGAGCAGGTTTCCAGCTGGCAAGGAATGAATCTGGAACGTATCGTCGCCCTCAAGCCCGACATGGTGCTGGCGTGGCGCGGCGGCAACGCTGAACGTCAGGTGAATCAGCTTAGCTCGCTCGGGATAAAAGTCATCTGGGTCGAAACGTCGACCATTGAAGACATTATCGCAACGCTTCGCCAGCTGGCGCAGTGGAGCCCGCAGCCGGAAAAGGCGCGGCAAGCGGCGCAGAAAATGCAGGACGAGTACCAGACCTTAAAAGCCCGCTATGCGAGCGGGCCGAAAAAACGCGTTTTTTTACAGTTCGGCGCCAGCCCGCTCTTTACCACCAGCAAAGGATCGATTCAGGATCAGATTCTGACCCTGTGCGGTGGAGAAAACATTTTTGCCGCCAGCCGGGTTCCCTGGCCGCAGGTGAGCCGTGAACAGGTACTGGCAAGGCAGCCTCAGGCCATTGTCATCGCCGGCGACGCCAGTCAACTTCCCGCCGTTGAGCGCTATTGGCAGAATCAGCTAAAAATTTCGTTTATTGCGCTACATGGCGACTGGTTTGAACGCGCGAGCCCACGTATTATCCTCGCCGCAAAACAACTCTGTACTGCGCTCGAGCAGATAAAATAACCACCTGCTAACCCAGGTGCTCAGAACCTATCCCACCAGGCGCAATTGTTGCAGCCAGTCTGGAGGACAGCGCGGAACAACCGCTGCGTACACGCAGTACGTGAGGTTCGTAAGCGCTGACCAGGGCCAAACTGGCAAATGAAATAGCCTGATGGGATAGACTATAAGTGGGAACTGACGATGCTTGTCTATTGGCTGGATATTATTGGCACCGCCGTGTTTGCCATCTCCGGCGTCCTGCTGGCTGGAAAGCTGCGCATGGACCCTTTCGGCGTGCTGGTATTAGGCGTGGTAACTGCGGTGGGCGGCGGGACTATTCGCGATATGGCCCTTGCTAACGGCCCGGTATTTTGGGTTAAAGATCCTACCGATCTGGTGGTGGCGATGGTCACCAGCATGTTCACTATCCTGCTGGTGCGCCAGCCGCGCCGGTTACCCAAATGGGTACTGCCGGTGCTGGACGCCGTTGGTCTGGCGGTGTTTGTCGGTATCGGCGTCAACAAAGCCTTTATTGCCCATAGCGGGCCGCTGGTGGCCGTCTGTATGGGCGTCGTCACCGGCGTCGGCGGGGGGATCATCCGCGATGTGCTGGCGCGCGAAATCCCGATGATACTGCGTACGGAAATCTACGCCACGGCCTGCATCGTTGGCGGCATCGTGCATGCGACGGCGTACTACACTTTTCAGGTTCCGTTAGAAAACGCGGCGATGATAGGTATGGTGGTCACGCTGGTCATCAGGCTGGCGGCAATCCGCTGGCACCTGAAGCTGCCAACTTTTGCGCTTGATGAGAATGGGCGGTAATAAAAGCAAAACGGTAACCTTAACGTTACCGTTTTTCGCGTTGGCTCCCTCTCTCTGTGGGAGAGGCTGGGGGGCCGCGCTATCTTTAAACGCTGAACGAGGAGCCGCAGCCGCAGGTGCTTTTCGCATTCGGGTTGGTCACGATAAAACGCGAACCTTCCAGACCTTCGGTATAATCGACGGCGCCGCCGACCAGATACTGCAGGCTCATTGGGTCAACCACCAGGCCGACGCCCTGCTTCTCAATAGTCATATCGCCTTCGTTAACCTGATCGTCGAAGGTAAAACCGTACTGGAAACCGCTGCAGCCACCGCCGGTGATATATACGCGCAATTTCAGGTTGGGATTGTCTTCATCAGCAATCAGGTCTTTTACTTTAATCGCTGCGGCTTCGGTAAACTCCAGCGGCAACGCTACGTCATCACTCATTTTATGCTCCCATTGATACTTCTGACCGGTTAAAGAATAACCCGACCTTTTGAGCCATTATCCAATACCCGAGTAAATCGTTCAAGTATTCTCCCCGCCGACCGGCTGCGCCCTGGCTTCCTGCTCCGCCTTTTGTTTTGCCAGGGTGCGCTGCAGGATTGTCGAGTATAAAGGCTTACCGCCGAGGAATTGTGCCAATAGTGTTGCGCCGAGACAGGTAATAATCATTGGCAAAATGAGCTGATAGTTATCGGTCATCTCCAGCACCAGAACGATGCCGGTCAACGGCGCGCGAACCGAGGCGGCGAGCAGCGCGCCCATACCGGCGATGGCAAAGGTTCCTGCATCCAGATGATACGCCGGAAACAGCGGGGTCGCCGCCATACCAAATGCCGTCCCCAGCAGCGTCCCCAGCGCCAGCATCGGCGCAAAGATACCGCCGGGCGCGCCGGAAGAGAAGCAGAGCAGCGTGGTGATCACCCGCGCGATAAAAATAAACAGTAGCAGGCCAACGGAAAAATTGCCCGCCGCGGCGATAGGGATCAGGTTAAACCCGCCGCCGGACGCCGTTGGCTGAATCAGCCCCAGTACGCCGCAGCTGCCGCCGATCAGGCCGCCAATCAGCACCCACTTTTTGATATTGCCGCCGTGGATCCGCTGGAACATATCCTGGGTACGCAGCACCAGCGTATTAAACAGTGGGCCAATGCAGCCAAAAATCATCCCGAGGATCAAATACAACCACAGGGTGTTGACCGGCGCATTGCTGAGCTTACCAACCTCGATAACCGCTTTATCGCCGTTGAAGATACGGAAAACGATGGTGGCCATAATCACGCCGGTAAATACGGCTTTAATGGAGATCAGGTTGTAGCGAAACTGCGGGCGCATCTCTTCAATAATAAACAGAATCCCGGCGAGCGGCGCGTTAAAGGCGGCGGAGAGCCCCGCCGCGGCGCCGGTCGCCAGAAGCGTATGGCGCGCTTCCGGGCTACGCATGCGGAACACGTCCACCACCATACGCCCAAGGTTGCCCCCAAGCTGGACCATCGGCCCTTCGCGTCCCAGCACCATTCCCGCGCCCAGCGTACCCATGCCGCCGATAAACTTCACCGGCAGCACGCGCCACCAGCGGACGGGACGCAGCTCTTCCAGCGCGCCTTCAATTTCCGGGATCCCGGAGCCGCCCGCTTCCGGCGCAAAACGCCGCACGAGGAAATAGCCCACCATTGCCAGCAAAGCGGAGAGTATAAAGGCCAGCGGCCACACCAGAAACCAGTGGTCAGCCACCTCTACCAGCGCGCCAATACGCAGGTTCTGCACCCAGTTGACGCTTTTCTCAAACGCGACGCCGACCAACCCCGCCAGCGTTCCGACAACGGCGGCCATTAATAACACCGCCAGCGGCGTCTTATCACGCTGAATCAACCGACGCACGGCATCGCTGCGGCGAACGCGTACGAACTGATGTGCTGAAGAAGAGGGATTTTCTGCTTTCATGCCATTATCAATGATGAGTAATACAAATAGAAAGAAGGGCATTCTAGCCAACCGGACAAGCGCCGTCGTCAAAAAAATGCGCCGCGACCTCATTGTTTCAATTGGGCAAAACTTTCATAACCTTCCTGGAATAACTTAGAATAGTCGACAAAACATTTTTCACGAACCAGGACCCAGGCAATGAGCAAATCTGAAAATCTGTATAACGCTGCGCGTGAACTTATTCCCGGCGGCGTGAACTCTCCGGTACGTGCCTTCACCGGCGTCGGCGGTACGCCGCTGTTTATCGAGCGCGCAGACGGCGCTTACCTTTACGACGTTGATGGTAAAGCGTATATCGATTATGTCGGTTCCTGGGGCCCGATGGTGCTGGGTCACAACCACCCGGCCATCCGCAACGCGGTCATTGAAGCCGCCGAACGCGGTTTAAGCTTTGGCGCGCCGACGGAGATGGAAGTCAAAATGGCGGCGCTGGTTACCGAACTGGTCCCGACCATGGATATGGTTCGCATGGTGAACTCCGGTACCGAAGCGACCATGAGCGCCATTCGCCTGGCCCGCGGCTTCACCGGCCGTGACAAAATCATTAAGTTCGAAGGCTGCTACCACGGCCACGCCGACTGCCTGCTGGTGAAGGCCGGCTCAGGCGCGCTGACGCTCGGCCAACCGAACTCGCCGGGCGTGCCGGCGGACTTCGCCAAACACACGCTGACCTGCACCTATAACGATCTGTCATCGGTTCGCGCCGCGTTCGAACAGTATCCGCAGGATATCGCCTGCATCATCGTTGAGCCGGTGGCCGGTAATATGAACTGTATCCCGCCGCTGCCGGAGTTTCTGCCGGGCCTGCGCGCGCTGTGCGACGAGTTCGGCGCGCTGCTGATTATCGATGAAGTGATGACCGGCTTCCGCGTGGCGCTGGCCGGCGCGCAGGATTACTACGGCGTGGTGCCGGATCTAACCTGCCTTGGCAAAATCATCGGCGGCGGTATGCCGGTAGGCGCATTCGGCGGTCGTCGTGAAGTGATGGATGCCCTCGCGCCGACCGGCCCGGTTTATCAAGCAGGCACCCTCTCCGGCAACCCCATTGCCATGGCGGCAGGTTTCGCCTGCTTAAGCGAAGTGGCGCAGCCCGGCGTGCACGAGACGCTAACCGAACTGACCAACCAGCTGGCCCAGGGTCTGCTGGACGCCGCTCGCGATGCCGGTATCCCGCTGGTGGTGAATAACGTTGGCGGCATGTTCGGCATTTTCTTTACCGACGCGCCAACCGTGACCTGCTACCAGGACGTGGTCAAATGCGACGTAGAGCGTTTCAAACGCTTCTTCCACCTGATGCTGGAAGAGGGCGTCTATCTGGCGCCGTCGGCGTTTGAAGCGGGCTTTATGTCCATCGCCCACAGCGAAGAAGATATCGACAACACCGTTGCCGCCGCGCGTAACGCCTTCGCGAAGCTGTAACTCTGATTGCCGGGGCTGCTCAGCCCCGGCAATGCCTCTCCGAGGTGCTGCACTCTTTGAAAATCAATAAGCGGCTTATAACATCGCGACGCCCGGCGGGCATCGCGATGCGGAAAAGCTACCGGCTCTGTTTTCTTAACAGATAGATAAAGTACGGCGCGCCGATAAACGTCGACAACAAGCCCGCCGGGATCTGATACGGGAACAGCATCATCCGGCCGCACCAGTCGGCGAACACCAGCAGCCCCCCGCCAATCAGGCCGGAGATCGCCATATGCGGCATCGTACGCCGGAATCCCATCATACGCGCAATATGCGGCGCCATTAATCCCACAAAGCTGAGGGGGCCAATCGTTAGCGTTGCGGCCGCGGTCAAACATGCCGCCAGCAGCAGTAGCCCAATGCGTGACGGCGTCAGCGCCATACCGACCGCCCTCGCCGCCTCGCCGCCCAGCGGCAGAATCGTCAGCCAGCGGCGGCAGAGCGGGGCCAGCGCCAGCAGGATCAGCATCACCACGCCGCTGCGCACCACCAGCTCCGGCGTCGCGCTGTAGGTGGAGCCGGAAATCCACGTCAGGATCTGCGCCATTCGCGGATCGCCGCTGGCCTGCAGCATCATCAGCAGCATGGTAAACGCGGTACTCAGCGCCATCCCCGCCAGCAGCATACGGTGCGGCGAAAATCCGCCGCGCCCGGCGGCAGCCAGGATAACCAGCAGCGTCGCCGCCGCGCCGAGGCTACCGGCGGGCAGCAGCCAGCCAAAGGCGTTGCCCGGCACGAAAAATAGCATCAGCACCACGCCAAACGCCGCGCCCGAGCTGATGCCAAGCACTTCCGGACTGGCCATCGGATTACCGGTTAAGCGTTGGATAATGCAGCCCGCCACCGCCAGCATCACGCCGGCGAACAGCGCCGCCAGAATGCGCGGCCAGCGCCAGGGCATTAGCTGATCCAGTAGCGTTCCGCTGGCCCAGTGCCAGCCCTGCGCGTCGCGGCCGAAAGCCAGCGCCGCGACGATGGCCAGCAGCAGAATCGCCAGCCCGCCCAGCGCGAACCACAGCACATGTTGGCGTTCAGCCAGCACTTTATCGCCACCGTTCATCACCGGCGCACTAATGCTGCGTAGGCGCGGCAGCAGCCATAGCAGCAGCGGCGCGCCAATCAGCGCGGTCACCGAACCGGTGGAGACCTCCATCCACACCCGGGCCAGCCACAGGATGAGCTGATCGGAGAGCCACAGCAGCAGCGCGCCAATCAGGGCCGCCAGCAGCAGGCGCGATAGCAGGCGGCGAGCGCCCAGCATCTTCGCCAGCAGCGGCGCGAACAAACCGATAAAACCAATAATCCCCACCGCATTCACCAACAGGGCGCTGATGATAATCGCCAGAGTCAACGCCCCCAGCCGCGCCAGAGAAAGCGCCAGACCGAGATTGCGCGCCACGCCGTCGTCCAGCCCCATCAGGGTCAGCGGACGCAGCAGCAGCAGGGTCAGAATCGCCCCGCCCAGCAGCTGCGGCCACAGCCGCTGCACCACGCTCCAGTCGGTCTGCGTCAGGGTGCCGGTGCTCCACAGGAACATGCTTTGCAGCTGGTCATGATGGAAGATCGCCATCAGCTGATTAAGCGCGCCGCAGTAGAGACTCACCACCAAGCCTGCCAGAATCAACGTCACCGGCGAGAGGCGTTTGCCCCACGACACGCCAAACACCAGCGCGCCGACAATGCAGGCCCCGGCCAGCGCGGCAAACTGCGACGCCAGCACGCCAGGGATTGCCCATAGCGTGGTGACCGTCATGCCCAGCTGCGCCCCGGTCGCCACGCCGAGCGTCGTCGGCTCCGCCAGCGGGTTACGCAGCACCTGCTGGAACAGCACGCCCACCAGCCCCAGCCCGGCGCCGACCAGCAGCGATATCGCCAGCCGCGGCAGCAGGCTGTAGTGGAACAGCATCTGGGCGATATTATCGATACTCGGCTGCCAGAGCGCCTGTCCCCACTCGCTTCGCGGCAGCGCCACGTTGAGGTTGAACAGCGTCAGCGCAGCAGCGACGATAAGCAGAGTTAACAGCAGAGATGTCGCCAAAGGCGAAATACGCGATCTCACGCCGGGCCTCCCTGAGCATCGGCCAACACGCGGGCAAAATGCATCGCCGATAGCGTCGCGCCATAGAACCACACCGCCGGGACGCGCTGAAAACGCCCTGCGCGAACGAACGGCATCGCTTGCCACAGCGGCGTCGCCGTGAGCTGCGCCATCTCCCGCGCATTGCCGTGATCGAAGCAGATAACGTCGGCGTCTCTGTAGGCCGCCAGCCGGTCAATACCGACGGTGACGCTGCCCCAAAAGGTGGTCTCGCCCTGCCAGGCATTGTTGATGGCAAAGCGGTCGAGCACTTCCTGGAACAGACAGTTCTGCGCAAAGACCAGCACGTGGCGGGTATCAAGCAGGGTAATCATCAGCAGCGGGCGATCGCCGCGACGGGCAAAGCGCGGACGCAGGCTCTCCATCAGCGCGTCAAATTCCGCCAGATGGCGCTTCGCTTCCTGCTGCCTGCCGATCAGGTCAGCCATTTCGCTAAGCGACTGCTGAGCCATCATCAGCGGACGCTTGCCGTCGCTGAAGGTGAATCCTCGTCCGGGCGCAATACGCGCCAGCTTTTCCGCCGACGGGCCATATCCTGCCGACCAGACCAGAAACGACGGCTTCATCTGCGTCAACAGCTCCAGATTGGGTTCGGTGCGCAGCCCAACGTCAATCACCGAATCAGGCAGCGCCGGTTCATTGACCCACAGCCTGTAGTTAGGGATATCGGCAACGCCGTAGGGCGTGACGCCCAGCGCCAGCAGCAGCTCTACCGGCAACCATTCGAGCGCGACAATACGCTGCGGATCCACTTCCGCCGCCCGCGCGCCGCGCATCTGCCATAGCAGCGGCGACAGCGCCATCGCGGTCAGCAGGCGCCGCCGCGTGATGAATGTGAGGTTTTCCATCAATAGACAAAACTTACTGGCGCTGCGCCAGCCGGATGCGGCAGGATCCCCATCGGGATGCCGTAAATTTGTTCCAGGGTTTCGCTGCGCATCAGCGCCGCGGGCGTTCCCTGAGCGATCATCTCACCGCCGCGAAGCGCAACCAGATAGTCGCAGTAGCGCGCCGCCATATTGATATCATGCAGGACGGCGATCACCGTCAGCCCGCGCTGCTGGCTGAGGCGATGAACCAGCGCCAGCACATCCACCTGGTGGGCGATATCCAGCGCCGAGGTCGGTTCATCAAGCAGCAGGCAGCGGCTATCCTGGGCCACCAGCATGGCAATCCACGCGCGCTGGCGTTCACCGCCGGAGAGGCTGTCCACCAGCCGCTGGGCCAGCGGTTTAAGCCCGACCAGCGCAATCGCCTCTTCCACTTTCTCCCGATCCGCCGCGCCAAAACGCCCCAGCGCCCCGTGCCACGGGTAGCGGCCGATCGCCACCAGCTCACGCACCGTCATGCCTTCCGCCGGTGGCAACTGCTGCGGCAAATAGGCGACTTTGCGGGCAAACGCTTTGCTGCCCCAGCTGTCGAGCGGCTGGCCGTCGAGCAAAATATCCCCATCCGACGGCGGCTGATGGCGGCCAAGCATTTTCAGCAGCGTTGATTTGCCGGAGCCGTTATGGCCAATCAGGCCGGTGACTTTTCCCGCCGGGAAAGTTAACGACAGAGGATGCAGCAGCGTTCGGCCGGGCACGCGGAAGGTCACGCGGTCCAGTGAAAACGTCGTATCGGAGTGCGGAATGTTTTCCTGCATAACGGAACCTGGTCAGAGGCGCGGCGAACCGCGCCCGTTAAGTGGTTAGAAACGGAAAGTCGCGGTCGCCACAACCTGGCGTTCAGCGCCCCAGTAGCAGGCGTATTCGCTGTAGCAGCTGGAAACGTATTCGCGATCGAACAGGTTGTTGACGTTGACCCCGATCGACGAACCCGGTAGACCAAAGCGCGCCAGATCATATTTCACGGTAGCATCCATTAACGCGTAGCCCGCGACGTTGAAGGAGTCGTCTTTTTTTCCCGTCGAAGTATTGTTTTTGTAATAGCTTACCGTTGAACCGACATAGCGCGCCCCGGCGCCCACCGTCAGGCCGCTCAGCGCGGTTTCGTGGAAGGTGTAGTCTGCCCACAGCGACGCCATATTGCGCGGCACTTCCGCCGGACGCTTGCCGTTAAAGGTGGTGTCATGCTGGTACTGGGCGTCGGTATAGGTATAGGAAGCCGTCACGTTGACGTTGGCGTTAACCGCCGCTTTCGCCTCCAGCTCAATCCCGCGTGAGCGGATTTCGCCCGTCTGGATACTGAACGAGGAGTTGTTCGGATCCGCCGTCAGGTTTTTATCTTTGGTCAGTTGATATACCGCGGCGGTCAGCACAACCGGCATATCCTTCGGTACGTACTTCACGCCGGCTTCGTACTGTTCGCCGTGGGAAGCATCGAAGGGTTTGCCATCCCGCGACGATCCGGAAACCGGCTCAAAGGACTGGCTGTAGCTGAAGTATGGCGAGATACCATTATCAAACAGATAGTTAATGCCGCCGCGCCAGGTGAACTGCTGATCGTGATTTTTGGCGAGGGTATTCGCAGGGCGCGTCAGGGTGGAAGCCATCGCATAGTCGTAGCGGCCACCCAGCGTCATCACCCACTTATCCCACGCCATCTGATCCTGCGCGTACAGGCCGGTCTGCTCCATGCGGTTCAGCACCGAATAGGGGAAGTTAACGCTGACGTCTGGATTGCCATACTGCGGGTTCTGCATGTCAATCGCGGAAGCCGTCCCGTAGTCGGCCTTAACATCATTACGCATGCGCGAATAATCCACGCCGGTTAACAGAGTGTGCCCTACCACGCCGGTTGCGAAATCAGACTGCAGCTGGGTATCAACGGTGAACGTATTGAGATGCTCATCGGAGCGAACATACGCGCGGTTGATTTTGCCTGTCGGCGTATATCCGTTGCCGTAGACTGAACGATACAGGGTATGGACATCCGCATAACGCAGGTTCTGACGCACGGTGAAAGTGTCATCAAACTGGTGCGAGAAGCTGTAGCCGACCATCTGCTGACGGCGAGACATCTTATTATTCGCTTCGCCTTCGTTGAAGTCCGTCGGCAGCTTGTGCGCCTTACCGTTGGCGTCGTAATACGGCACCACTGTCCCTTCACGCGGCAGCCAGCCGTAATACCCGGCATAGGGATCGCTCTGGAAATTACTCAGGAAAGTGAAGTCCGTTTTGTCATCCGGACGCCAGCTAAAGGAGGGCGCGACCGCATAGCGGGTCGATTTCGCCATCTGCTGCTGGGCATCCTGGCTGCGACCCAAACCGGTCAGGCGATACGACCACACCCCGTCATCATCAATGGCATCGCTGAAATCAAACCCCGTCTGCCACAGATTATCGGTACCCATTTTAAACTGGATTTCTTTCAGCGGCTCAGTGGTCGGTCGCTTGCTGACCATGCTGACGATACCGCCAGGGTTGCTGTTGCCGTACAGCACCGACGTTGGCCCACGCATCACTTCAACACGTTCAAGGAAATAGGGGTCCATCGACACTTCAGAATAGTTATTCCCCTGCAGCTTCATCCCATCCAGATACTGGTTGGTGTTCACCGTCGTCGACGTGGTGAAGCCGCGAATCGTCACTACGTCATAGGTGGTTGAGCTGCCGCGAGTCGAGAATACGCCCGGCGTATAGGCCAGCGCTTCTTTAACCGTCGTCGGCTGCTTCATCTCCATTTCCTGGCGGGTCACTACGGAAATAGACTGCGGCGTTTTTTCGATGGGCGTATCGGTTTTTGTTGCGGTCGCCGAATGTTTCGCCGCGATGGTCGCTGCCGGTCCCCAGGCGCTCTCCTGCGGAGCCGGAGCGGCGGTTACGGTGATGGTTTCTTCTTTCGGTTCAACTGCCGCCTGTGCATAAACAGACATGCCGCTAACCGCCGTGGCTACTACAGCTGCGATTTTACGCAGCGAGTGATTTGGCTGAGCAGTTTTAAGACGCGCCATGGGTATATCTCTAATAGAAGTGAATGATAACGTAAACGAGAATTATTATTATAACGGCTGACATAATAGGCGAAACGATCGCGGCAAGGCAAGAAATATGCCCCTGACGAAATATCAAAGGATGAATAAATAACCAGACGGTAAGTGTGGAGTTAAGCGGGTGTTAATTAATTTATCGATATAAAAAGGCCCCCTAATACTGAGGTATTAGAGGGCCACTATTTTAGCATCCATTTAAACGACGAAGCGTCGGCTTAAAGGATGAAGCGGAACGTTAATTACTGCCGAACATATCCTTAATCCAGCCCGCGACGCCATCGCTCTTCTCCTGCTTCGGCGGTTGCTGCTGCTGGTTTTGCTGCTGTTGCGGCTGCTGCCCGGACTGGTTGAACGGATTATTCGCCTGCTGCTGCTGGAGCTGCTGCTGTTGGATCTGTTCGCCCTGGCGGCACAGCGCGTCCGGCGTGGTGGTCCATACCGGCAGCGAGCGCATGCCGCCGCTGCAGACAAAGTTACCGCTGCCATCGACGCCCATATCCACCACGTCTTCCGGCGGCGTCAGCACCAGCGGGGTCGGGGTCTGGTTTGCCAGATAGCGCTGGTAAATGAACATTGCGCCGCTGGCGCCGTACAGCTTGGTCGGCTGGTTATTATCGCGACCCACCCAGGTAATGGTCACCTGACCACCGTCAATACCGGCAAACCAGGTATCAACGTTGTTGTTGGTGGTCCCGGTTTTACCCGCCAGATGCAGGCCCGGATACTTCGCGCCCAGCTGGCGACCGGTACCGCGCTGCACAACCTGCTGCATGGTCCATAGCGTCATGTAAGCCGCCTGGGCCGGCACCGCGCGCTCCGCCTGCGGATAGCTCTGATAGAGCACGGTACCATCTTCGGCGATAACGGAACGCAGCGCTGACAGCGGCGCGCGGTTGCCCCCGCTGGCGATGGTCTGGAACGCCTGCGCCACTTCAATCGGCGTCAGGTTCAGCGCCCCCAGCAGCATCGACGGAACCGCGTTCAGCTGATTCTTCGGCGCGCCCAGTTTAGTCCAGGTATCGACCACCGCCGGCAGGCCCAGCGCCATCCCGAGGTTCACCGTCGGCACGTTCATCGAACGCGTCAGCGCATCGACCAGCATCACCTTACCGCTATCGCTGTAGCGACGGTCGTCGTTCTGCGGCGACCACGTCTGGCCATTAGACAGGCGAATCGAGATAGGCGCATCGGCAATCCAGGTATTGAGGCGATACTGGTTCGGCTGGCTTAGCGCGGTCAAATAGGTCGCCGGTTTTGCCAGTGAACCAATTGAACGGCGCGCCTGCATTGCGCGGTTATAGCCGGCAAACTGCGGCTCCGCCCCGCCGACCATCGCCCGCACCTCGCCGGTGAAGCGATCGACGACCACCATCGCGGTTTCCAGATCCGGCAGCTTACGCTGTTTCTTCAGCGCCGGAATACCTTCCGTCGCCGCCTTTTCCGCCGCATCCTGCGCGACTGAGTCGAAGGTGGTGAAGATCTTCACGCCGGAGAGATCTTTCACTTTGTCGCCCAGTTTCGCCTGCAGCTCCTGGCGCACCATCTGCATAAACGCCGGCTGCGGAGAGATAACCCCGCCGCGCGGCTGTACGCCCAGCGGACGCGCGCTCAGCATGTCATACAGCTCTTGATCGATAACCTGCTGCTGCTGCAGCAGACGCAGCACGAGGTTGCGTCGCTCCAGCGCCAGTTTTGGGTTACGCCATGGGTTGTAGACCGACGCGCCTTTTACCATCCCCACCAGCAGCGCCTGCTGATCGAGGCTCAGCTCTTCCACCGGACGGCCAAAGTAATAGAGGCTCGCCAGCGGGAAGCCGCGGATCTCGTTATCGCCGCTCTGACCGAGATACACTTCGTTCATATACAGCTCAAGGATACGATCCTTGCTGTAGCGGGCATCAACGATCAGCGCCATATAGGCTTCGTTAGCCTTACGCCAGTAGGAACGTTCGCTGGAGAGGAACAGGTTCTTCACCAGCTGCTGGGTCAGCGTACTCGCCCCCTGCACCGTACGCCCGGCGGTCAGGTTCGCCAGCACCGCGCGGCCAATCGAGTAGAGGCTGATGCCGTCGTGTTCGTAGAAATGGCGGTCTTCCGTCGCCAGCAGGGTATCGACCAGCAGATCCGGGAAGCCGTTGCGCTTAACAAACAGACGCTGTTCGCCGTTGGCCGATTGCAGCATGGTGATCAGGCGCGGATCGAGACGGAAGAAACCGAACTGGCGGTTATTATCCATATTCTCGATGGTATCCAGGCGATCGCCGTTGAAGGTCAGACGCGCGCGCACCTGTCCTTCTTTACTGTCCGGGAAATCGAACGGACGGCGGATCATCTCGATGCTGTTGGCCTGTACCGTATATTCGCCCGGGCGCGTCATCGCGCTCACCTGGCGATACTGCGTGGCGTTAAGCAGACGCACCATTTCGTTTTTGCTGATCTGCATATCCGGCTCAAGGTTGACCATCCGGCCATAGACCGCGGCGGGCAGATCCCAGACTTTACCGTCAATGCGGCTACGGATTTTCTGATCGAGGTAGACGCCATAGGCGGCAATCAACACCGCGCAGACGACCCCAATCTTAATCAGCAGCCATAGCCAGGCCCGTTTACGACGAGGGGGTTTACCGCCTTTGCCTTTTCCTTTCCGCGGCATCGGTTTTTCATCCTCATAGTCATCATCGTAATCGTCGTCGTAGTCCTCTTCCCGAACCCGACGGCGAGTTACCTTTTGTTTTGCCGGGCGCGAGGGTCTCCCCTTACGTCCGATCGGCTCGCGGTCATCTCCCGCCATGCTTTTTCTCCGCAACTTACAGGCGTAAAAGCCTGATTCTCAATGTTTCCCCGATTGGGGGAAAGAAGAAATCTCTCAAATTGACGCCCGACCGTTTTGGCTTTCAGGCGACCATTTATGAACTGCGCGACGCGTTATCATGTCGCTCGCATGATTTTCACTTTAAAAATTCACCATACAAATCACATTGTTACCGGCTTCATCGACAGAATAGTTCGGGACACGGAACTGATTGTCCAGGCGATACAGGATAGCACTAAACCGTGACATTCTTAACCAGCATTTTACATGCTCATCAGGTAACAAAAGGGAAATTATTATGTTTTTTAACAACATAAACATGTCCGCCCGTCTCCTTCTGCATACCGCCAAAAGAAAGCGGAACGGTAACGCCGGAAAATAGTATTTCCGCCAGCAAAAAGAAATAACGCAGATGAAAGAAAAAGAAATTTAAAAGCGCGCAATGATAAAAACGCGAGCGGCTTAACATTGATAATTTGGCAGATTTTCTGATGACTACGGATAAATATTTGTTAAACTGTCAGCCAATTAATTTTTCCGATTAATATATTATGCGCAACTTTATTCTATTTCCGCTGATGGCGGCCGCCCTGCTCTCAGGTTGTCAGCAAAATCGCCCGACAACCCTCAGTCCTGCCGTGAGCGGTCAGGCCCAGCTAGAGCAGCTTGCCTCCGTCGCCGCCGGGGCGCGCTATCTGAAGAATAAGTGCAACCGCAGCGATCTGCCCGCCGATGAAGCGATTAACCGTGCGGCAATAAACGTGGGTAAAAAGCGCGGATGGGCGAATATTGACGCGAATCTTTTAAGCCAGCGCAGCGCGCAGCTATATCAACAGCTCCAGCAGGACAGTACCCCGGAAGCGACAAAATGCAGCCAGTTTAATCGCCAGCTGGCGCCCTTTATTGATAGCCTGCGCGACAATAAATAGCGCTTATTTATATTCCGCCAGCGCTATTTTATTCTGCCTGCGGACTCTCCTCAATCGCCCCGCCCGGCCAGTCATCCAGCGCCGCGAGGGTAAACGTTTTACCGTTGAAGCTAAATACGGTGAGGTCCTGCTGAATCTGCTCGATAACCAGGTTCGCCAGCGGCGAGTCGCCCTCCTTCCAGGACTGTCCGTTTAATACAATGCTGCGTTTATCCGCCAGTGAAGCGTAGACGTGCGCGCTGTAGCGCAGAGGCGGCAGGTTATCTTCATCTATCGCTATTTCCGGTTCAGCCTGAATTTCGGGCCCGGCGTTAACCGGCGCCACGGCAGCTTTGACCGCCGGTTGATTCAGCGGGACTAACGCCGCATGGGCTACCGGCTGCCTCATCGGCTGCGGCTCGGGCTTGTTCCGCCACTGCTCGCCGCCGAACCATCCGAGCGCAATCAGCAGCGCGGCGTACAGCGGTACGGTCACGTAGGGGATCTGCACCATTCTTCCTACCGCCGCCGGGGGCTCGGACTGCGGGTACGGCTCTTGCGGGCGAACAAGCACCGGCTTCTCCTTAATCAAGACACGCCATCCCGGCCCGGGGTTTTGACGCCGCGGGCCGGGAGGTTAAGGTTTTACTTACTGCTTACCGGCAGCCCGGCGCCCTGGGCTTCGCCCTGCGGCAGTTCCAGCACCGCAACGGACCAGGCCGGCAGAGTGACGGTGCCATCAGCGGCAATCTGCACGCCGTTTGCCAGCGAGTTTTCGCCCGCCGTCTGCTGGATCGCGCTCAGCTGCAGCGTTTCACCGGCAAACTCATTCAGCGTGCGGCTTTCCGGCGCGGCGTTAATCGCCACCACCAGACCGTCAAGGCGGCTATCCAGGCTGGCGCCCGCTTTCATCCCGTCATCCACGGTCATCACCAGCAGACCGGCCTGTTGGTCGGAACCGGTATTACGGAAATCAACGCGCTTCATTACCGCGCTGCCATCGCCCAATGTGAACAACGGCGAGGATTTCCGCAGCTCGGTCAGCTCCTGGTAGAACGCGGTCATCTGCTTCAGCTCCGCTTCGCCCGGGGTGGCAACCATCTCTTTGACGCGAGTAATCACCTCATAGTTGCTGCCGTCATCGCTGATGCGCGGCATACCAACGTTGTAGTTATTATCCTGCAGGGAATAATCCACGCGGTTGAACCAGTCGCCGGAGTCGTAGGAGTCGCGGGTAAAGGATTTCGAACGCAGCAGTTCAGAGCCCTGCTGATCGAACGCGATCCCCTGCCCCAGCATCACCGTCGCCAGCGAAACGGCCTGCATGCGAACGCGGGTCGCCAGATCGGCTTCCTGGGACGCTTTGTAGCTGATCATGTCCCACAGCGTCTGGTTGTCGTGTTTCGAAACATAGTTGACGACTTCCGTCGGGTCTGCGGCGTAGCCGCCAGGCGCGCCGTTATAGTCAATTTCGCTGCCTTTCTTCGCCGCGCCGTCTTTGTCGATCATCACAAAGTCAGCGAGGTTACCGGCCATCCCCAGACGGGTCAGATCGGCCAGATGGCGGACCTGGTCATCGCTCAGGCTGGCGAGTTCGTTTGGCAACACGCCCGCGCCGCTGCCGATGCCCTGGTTCTGACGCAGCGCATCGCCGGAATCGAACGGGCCGCCGCCGCGCACGGAATCGCGCAGGCGATCGGAGAACGTGCCGATACCGGTACCTTTCAGGTTGATCTGCGAGGCGATTTCAAAACGATCGCTCTGGTTAGAGTCCCAGCCTTCGCCGAAGAAGTAGATATCCGGGTTCAGGGCCTTAATGCGCTCCCACGCCGACAGAATTTGCGCTTTCGGGTGATAGCCCATCAGGTCGAAGCGGAAACCATCGATTTTATAATCGGTGGTCCATACCGCCAGCGAGTCGGCGATCAGCTTGGCGAACATCCGATGCTCCGGCGCGGAGTCGGAACAGCAGGTGGCGGATTCGACGCTGCCGGTGGTTTCATTCAGACGCTGATAGTACCAGGGTACGATCTTATCCAGTACCGACGTGCGATCGGTCGGACCCGCGGCGTTGGTGTGGTTGTAGACCACGTCCATAATGACGTTCATCCCCAGATCCTGCTTGATCGCCTGAATCATGGTGCGGAACTCTTTGATGCGCGTCGTGCCTTCCGGATCGGTCGCGTAGGATCCTTCCGGAACCGTGTAGTGGAACGGATCGTAGCCCCAGTTGTAGGAGTCGGTCTGCGCCACCAGCGTATTCAGCGCCTGCACCTGCGGATTATCCTGGCTATCGCTCTGCTTAAGCTGATTCAGTACCTCTTCCACCGTGGAGCCGCTGTCGCAGTATCCGGCGAACTCGCTGCTTTTCACCGCGCTGTTCACTTCACACAGGCGACTGAACGGTTGCTGAATATCGGCGACCTTGTCGCTGAACTCGTTCACCGTCGCCAGATCGAAGACCGGCAGCAGCTCAACGTGCGTCACACCTGAAGCGGAGAGCGTCTTCAGATGCTGCACCATATTGCTGTCGCCGGCGGTCAGCGCAAGGTATTTACCGCGCAGTTCGGCCGGAACGGTCTGGTCCCAGGCGGAGAGATCGCGAATATGCGATTCATGGATCGTCATCTTCGCTAAATCCGCTTTCGTCTTCTGGGCGTGCGGCATCGTCAGGTTGTCCCAGCCGTCAGGCTTCAGGGCACTGTCGTTGAGATCGACAACCTGGCTGTACTCCGAGTTGGTCGACAGGCTATGCGCATACGGGTCGGTGACTTCGTACTGTTCAACCTTACGCGACTGCGGGTGATAAACCGTCATCGCATAGCGGTAGAACGCGCCTTTCAGATCGCTGCCGCCCTGCCATGACCACGCGCCGGAAGCGCTGTCGCGGGTCATAGGATGGCTGCCAATGACTTTCTTATCGGCGCTGTAGACCACCACATCCACCTGCTGGGCAGTCGGCGCCCAAACGCGGAAGGTGACGCCGCCGTCGGCCAGCTGCGCGCCGTAGCTCAGGGCTTCCGCCGCTTCGGCATAGGCGTCATCCAGGACGCCCGCCGTCTGCACCTGGGTGGCGGAAATCAGGATCCCGTCCTCTGCGGCGGCAATGGCGACCGTTTCGCCCTGCAGCAGCTCGTCAACGTTGGCGTTGTCCGGCAGCTTAAAGGCCGCATAGCTGGAAAGGTGCGGGAAGCGCATGCTGACCTGCTGGCTGACGGTAGTCGGCGTCAGCTTCAGGTAGCGGTCGGTAAATTTGCCTTCGCCGTCGGCCGCCACTTTACTGCTGTGGCTGTAGTAGAGGCGCACGATGGGCTTATCCTGCCCGCCCGGCCACAGCAGCGTATTTTTGTCGACCCAGTGGGCTTCGGCCAGCGCGACGCCAAAAGCGGCGCGGAAGGCGTCGGCGCGGGAGTCATAGACCGCGCTGTTACCGGCGATCACCGATACCGTACGATCGGTGAAGTCGCCAAACGACACCCGCAGGTCGCTATCGATCAGCTTATCGGTGCCGTCGCGAACGATGACGTTGATACAACCGCTCTCTTTGTTGAGCGGGATCACCCAGTACGGGCCATATTTATCGCTGCCGCTCGGCGTGGTGCTGACGTCATTCCAGTCGGCCACCGGCGCGCTCAGCGCGTCGCAGGTTTCATTGTTCCAGAGATAGAGGTTTTTGCTGCTGTAGTCCGCCGCGCTACTGCTGGTGATCCCGGCAATATCCACCAGGTGGATGACCGCCTGGTTTTCTACCGCCGTGACCGCTTCGCCGGGCACCGCAACGTCAGGTAAACGTACAACCACATCCTGATTACCAGGAGTGTCGGGATTTCCAGAGGAAGAAGAAGAGGATCCGTTATCGCAGCCGCTAAGTAAAACCAGCGATCCCAGAACCAGGGCATTACGGGTATATCTGAGCATTCGATAGTCCCTATACATGCTGATTAAATTATATGAAGTGTTATATACGCGAAACTATTCCTGGCGCACTTAAGCCCCATGAAGAAATGACGGGCATATCTTTAAAGCGTCGATAATTAGATATTCTTGCTCTCTTAGGTTCAATCATCCATTCACTCCTCCTCCGGGGGCGTAGGCGGCCGGAGGAGAAAAAATAAAAAGGGAATGACGACCGCAATAGCCAAACTCTTTATGATTCGCAGCGACCTACGCAGATTCCCGCAATAAGCACGCTCAAAAATAAAAAATGCCCCACCCATATCGGTAGGGCGGTACCTTTTGCTGAGGGAAATAGAATGAGCAAAGGAATAAAAATGCATAATTCCGTGATGAGATTAACAATACCAAATAAAAAAATAATTAATTACGCGCCTCATATTGTGACCTCCATCATATTATTTTTTATCTGCCAGCAGCTCGCGCAATTAACCTGGAAAATAATTCTCCCGGTAAACTTTACGGATAACGCATTGAGCTCTGCCGATATGACGTCGCCCGCAGCCCCCTCCGCGGAAACGGCGCTGCCGCGCTTTACGCTGTTTGGCCTTGCGGAGAAAACCTCCGCCTCCGCGCCCGGCGGCAACCTCGACCAGGCGCCCGTTTCGGCGCTCAGACTGCGCGTTACCGGCCTGCTCGCCAGCACCGACCCGTCCCGCGCCATCGCTATCATGATGAAAGGGAATCAACAGGTTAGCCTCGGTATTGGCGATAATACGCCGGGCGGAGAGGCGAAAATCATCGCCATTTCCCCCGACCGCCTGATTGTTAATTATCGCGGCAGAAATGAGGCTATCCCGCTGTTTAACGACCCGCCCGCCGTCGGCAAAAATAGCGCCGCGCCGCCAGCCCGCCAATTGGCGCAGGAGCTCCGCGCGCAGCCGCAAAATATTCTTCATTACCTCAATATTTCGCCGGTCATGGTTAACGACAAACTCAGCGGATATCGCCTGAACCCGGGCAAAGACCCGGCGCTATTTCGCCAGTCGGGTCTCCGGGAAAACGATCTGGCGATAGCCCTCAACGGTCTGGATTTACGCGATAAAGAGCAGGCCCGCCAGGTATTAGCCCAGCTGCCGGAATTAACTGAAATAACCCTTACCGTTGAACGCGACGGCCAGAAAAACGATATTTATCTAGCCCTGAGGGATGAATAATTGATCATCGCCAACGTTATCCGCTCATTTTCCTTGACGCTGCTGATATTCGCCGCGCTGTTATTCAGACCGGCCGCGGCGGAAGAGTTTTCCGCCAGCTTCAAGGGCACCGATATTCAGGAATTTATCAATACGGTGAGTAAAAACCTGAATAAAACGGTCATTATCGATCCCAGCGTGCGCGGCACCATTACCGTGCGCAGCTACGATATGCTCAACGAAGAGCAATATTATCAGTTCTTCCTCAGCGTCCTTGATGTCTACGGTTTCGCCGTAATTAATATGAATAACGGCGTCCTGAAAGTGGTGCGTTCGAAAGACGCGAAAACCGCCGCGGTGCCGGTGGCGAGCGATGCCGCGCCGGGTATTGGCGATGAGGTCGTCACCCGCGTCGTGCCCCTGACCAACGTCGCCGCCCGCGATCTGGCGCCGCTGCTGCGCCAGCTTAACGATAACGCTGGCGCGGGCAGCGTGGTGCACTATGAACCCTCCAACGTCCTGCTGATGACCGGCCGCGCGGCGGTCATCAAGCGCCTGCTAACCATTGTCGAACGCGTCGATAACGCCGGAGACCGCAGCGTAGTGACCGTTCCGCTGTCCTGGGCCTCCGCCGCCGATGTGGTCAAGCTGGTGACCGAACTCAACAAGGACACCAGCAAATCGGCGCTGCCCGGCTCGATGGTCGCCAACGTGGTGGCCGATGAACGCACCAACGCGGTGCTGGTCAGCGGCGAGCCGAACTCCCGCCAGCGGATCATCGCCATGATTAAGCAGCTCGACCGCCAGCAGGCGACCCAGGGCAATACCAAAGTCATCTACCTGAAATACGCTAAAGCCTCCGACCTGGTCGAAGTGCTGACCGGTATCAGCAGCACGATGCAGAGCGAAAAGCAGGCCGCGAAGCCGGTGGCGGCGCTGGATAAAAATATCATTATCAAAGCGCACGGCCAGACCAACGCCCTGATTGTCACCGCCGCACCGGACGTAATGAACGACCTTGAGCGGGTAATCGCCCAACTTGATATCCGCCGCCCGCAGGTGCTGGTCGAGGCGATTATCGCCGAAGTGCAGGACGCTGACGGCCTGAACCTCGGCATCCAGTGGGCCAATAAAAACGCCGGGATGACCCAGTTCACCAATAGCGGCCTGCCGATATCCACCGCTATCGCCGGGGCCAACCAGTACAACAAAGACGGCACCGTCAGCAGCTCGCTGGCCAGCGCCTTAAGCTCCTTCAACGGTATTGCCGCCGGCTTCTACCAGGGCAACTGGGCGATGCTGTTAACCGCCCTCTCCAGCAGCACCAAGAACGATATTCTCGCCACGCCGAGCATCGTTACCCTCGACAACATGGAAGCCACCTTTAACGTCGGCCAGGAGGTCCCGGTACTCACCGGCTCGCAAACCACCTCCGGCGATAACATCTTCAATACCGTCGAGCGCAAAACCGTCGGCATCAAGCTAAAGGTGAAGCCGCAAATCAACGAAGGCGATTCGGTCCTGCTGGAGATCGAACAGGAGGTCTCCAGCGTGGCGGACGCCGCCTCCAGCACCAGCTCGGATCTCGGCGCGACCTTCAATACCCGTACGGTCAATAACGCGGTGCTGGTCGGCAGCGGCGAAACGGTGGTCGTCGGCGGCCTGCTGGATAAAAGCGTCTCCGACACCGCCGACAAAGTGCCGCTGCTCGGCGATATTCCGGTCATTGGCGCGCTGTTCCGTTCCACCAGCAAAAAGGTCTCCAAGCGCAACCTGATGCTGTTTATCCGCCCGACGGTGATCCGCGACCGCGACGAGTACCGCCAGGCCTCATCCGGGCAGTACACCGCTTTTAACGACGCCCAGAGCAAACAGCGCGGCAAAGAGAACAACGACGCGATGCTGAATCAGGATCTGCTGGAGATCTACCCGCGCCAGGATACCGCCGCGTTCCGTCAGGTCAGCGCCGCTATCGACGCGTTCAATCTGGGAGGCAATCTATGACCCCCGCCGCTGAACGACGCTCGCTGCTCCCCTTCGGCTACGCCCGCGCGCACAGCGTGATGCTCCTGAGCAGCGGCGAAAGCTGCGAGGTTTTCTGCCTCGCCGCTACCGCGCCGCAGGCGCTGCTGGAAGCCCGCCGGGTCGCTGCGATGCCGTTCCGCCTCGAACGGCTGGAAGAAGAGGCGTTCGAAAAGCTGCTGGTGCTGAGCTATCAGCGCGACTCCGCCGAGGCCCGGCGCATGATGGCCGATATCGGCAACGAGCTGGATCTGTATACCCTTGCCGAAGAGCTGCCGGACACCGACGACCTGCTGGACAGCGAAGACGACGCGCCGATTATCCGCCTGATTAACGCCATGCTCACCGAGGCCATCAAAGAGAAAGCCTCGGATATTCATATCGAAACCTATGAGCGCCACCTGCAAATTCGCTTTCGCGTCGACGGCGTCCTGCGCGAAATCCTGCGCCCCCAGCGCCGACTCGCCGCACTGCTGATCTCGCGCATTAAGGTGATGGCGAGCCTGGATATCGCCGAAAAGCGCATTCCGCAGGACGGGCGCATGGCGCTGCGCATTGGCGGACGCGCCGTCGACGTGCGCGTCTCTACCCTGCCGTCGAGCTACGGCGAGCGCGTGGTGCTGCGTCTGCTCGACAAAAATAGCGTCAATCTCGACCTGCTGACCCTCGGGATGACTCCCGCCCTGCTGCGGCAGGTGGATGGGCTGATCGCCCGCCCGCACGGCATCGTGCTGGTGACCGGGCCGACCGGTTCGGGAAAAAGCACCACCCTCTACGCCGCGCTGAGCCGCCTCGACGCGCGCGAGCGCAACATCATGACCATTGAAGACCCCATCGAATATGAGCTGGAGGGCATCGGTCAGACCCAGGTTAACGCGAAAGTCGACATGACCTTTGCCCGCGGGCTGCGCGCCATTTTGCGCCAGGACCCTGACGTGGTGCTGGTGGGCGAAATCCGCGACGGCGAGACGGCGCAAATCGCCGTTCAGGCCTCGCTAACCGGCCATCTGGTGCTTTCGACGCTGCACACCAACAGCGCGCTGGGGGCCATCTCGCGCCTGCAGGATATGGGCGTGGAGCCTTTTCTGCTCTCCACCTCGCTGCTGGCGGTGATGTCGCAGCGGCTGGTGCGCCGGCTCTGCCCACATTGTCGCCAGCAGGAACCGGCAAACGCCGACGCCGCCCACCAGATGGAGATCGCCCCCGGCACGGCACTCTGGCAGCCCCGGGGCTGCGCCGAGTGCGGTTTTACCGGCTATCGCGGACGCACCGGCATCCATGAACTGCTGCTGGTGGACGATCGCGTACGCATGGCTATCCACCGCGGCGAAAATGAGGTGACGCTGATCCAACAGCTGGGGACGGATTATATGACCCTGCGCCGCGCCGGGCGGGAAAAGGCGCTGGCTGGGATCACCAGTTGGCAAGAGGTGCTAAGGGTCACCGAGCAGCCGATCGCGGAGGCTTCCTGAAATGGCGCTGTTTCGTTACCAGGCCCTCGACGAACAGGGCAAACCCCGGCGCGGCGTCCAGCAGGCGGACTCCGCCCGCCACGCGCGCCAGCTGCTGCGGGAAAAGGGCTGGCTGGCGCTGGACATCGACCCGGCAGCCAGCGGCGGCAGACCATCGCGCTTTATGCGCCGCACCAGCGCCCGCGATCTCGCCCTCGTCACCCGCCAGCTGGCGACGCTGGTCGCCGCCGCGATCCCGCTGGAAAAAGCGCTCGACGCGGTGGCCCAGCAGAGTGAAAAACCGCAGCTGAAAACGCTGATCGCCGGCGTGCGCGGCAAAGTGCTGGAAGGCCATTCGCTGGCGGAAGCGATGCGCGGCTACCCGGGCTGCTTTGACGCGCTCTACTGCGCGATGGTCGCCGCCGGAGAAGCTTCAGGCCACCTCGACGGCGTGCTGAACCGGCTGGCGGACTACACCGAGCAGCGCCAGCAGCTGCGCGCCCGCCTGCTGCAGGCGATGATTTACCCCATTGTGCTGACCCTGGTGGCGGTCAGCGTGATCGTCATTCTGCTGTCGACGGTGGTGCCGAAGGTCGTCGAGCAGTTTATCCACCTTAAGCAGGCGCTGCCGTTTTCCACCCGCCTGCTGATGGCGATGAGCGATATGCTGCGCGCCGCCGGGCCGTGGCTGCTGCTGGCGATTTTGCTCCTCATTCTCCTGCTGCGCTACCTGCTGCGGCAGCCGGCAAAGCGGCTGGCCTGGCACAGGCTGCTGCTGCGCCTGCCGTTAATTGGCCGGGTCGCGCGCAGCGTTAACAGCGCCCGCTACGCCCGCACCCTGAGCATCCTCAACGCCAGCGCCGTTCCGTTGCTGTTGGCGATGCGCATCAGCGCGGATGTGTTGAGCAACGCCTGGGCGAAGCGCCAGCTGGAAGCCGCCAGCGACGCGGTGCGCGAAGGCGTCAGCCTGCATCGCGCGCTCGAAATGACCCAGCTTTTCCCGCCGATGATGCGCTACATGGTCGCCAGCGGCGAACGGAGCGGCGAGCTCAACAGCATGCTGGAGCGCGCGGCGGACAACCAGGACCGGGATCTGAGCGCACAAATTCAGCTGGCCCTCAGCCTGTTTGAACCCCTGCTGGTGGTGGCGATGGCCGGCATGGTGCTGTTTATCGTCCTCGCCATCCTGCAGCCGATACTGCAGCTCAATACCTTGATGAGTATGTGATTGTTCTAATGGAGAAAAATATGCAACGACAGCGCGGATTCACCTTACTGGAAATCATGGTGGTGATTGTTATCCTCGGCGTGCTCGCCAGCCTCGTGGTGCCCAACCTGATGGGCAACAAGGAAAAGGCCGACCGGCAAAAAGTGGTCAGCGATCTTGTGGCGCTCGAGGGCGCGCTGGACATGTACAAACTGGACAACAGCCGCTATCCCACCACCGAGCAGGGGCTGCAGGCGCTGGTCAGCGCGCCATCCGCCGAGCCGCACGCGCGCAACTATCCCGAAGGCGGCTATATCCGCCGTCTGCCGCAGGACCCCTGGGGCAGCGATTACCAGCTGCTGAGCCCCGGCCAGCATGGTCAGGTGGATATTTTCAGCCTCGGGCCGGACGGCGTGCCGGAGAGCAATGACGATATCGGCAACTGGACGATCGGGAAGAAATAGTGCGACAGCGCGGCTTTACGTTGCTGGAGATGATGCTCATTTTGCTGCTGATGGGGGTCAGCGCGGGCATGGTGCTGCTGGCTTTCCCCGCCTCGCGCGACGATAGCGCGGCGCAGACGCTGGCGCGCTTTGAAGCGCAGCTGCGCTTTGTCCAGCAGCGCGGGCTGCAAACCGGCCAGTTCTTTGGCGTCTCGGTGCACCCAGACCGCTGGCAGTTTCTGGTTCTGGAGGCCCGCGATGGCGCCGATCCGGCCCCCGCCGACGACGGCTGGAGCGGCTATCGCTGGCTGCCGCTGCGCGCCGGACGTGTCGCCACTTCGGGCAGCATCGCCGGAGGCAAGCTGAACCTCGCTTTGGCGCAGGGCGAAGCCTGGACGCCGGGCGACAATCCCGATGTGCTGATCTTTCCCGGCGGCGAGATGACGCCGTTCCGGCTGACCCTCGGCGAGGCGCCGGGTATCGCGTTTAACGCCCGCGGCGAAAGCCTGCCCGAACCGCAGGAGGCGCAATGAAAAAGCAGTCCGGTATGACGCTGATTGAAGTCATGGTCGCCCTGGTGGTCTTCGCTCTCGCCGGGCTGGCGGTGATGCAGGCGACGCTCCAGCAAACCCGCCAGCTGGGACGCATGGAGGAGAAAACCCTCGCTAGCTGGCTGGCGGACAATCAGCTGGTACAGCTCCGGCTGGAAAACCGCTGGCCCGCGCTGAGCTGGTCGGAAACCACGCTGCAGGCGGCAGGCGTCAGCTGGCACATTCGCTGGCAGGGGGTGGAGACCGATCTGCCTCAGCTGCGGGCGCTGGACGTCGAGGTTCGCCACGCCAAAAGCGATAAGACGCCTGTCTCTTCGCTGCGTACCTACGTGACGTCGCCATGATCCGGCGCTCAAGCGGCTTTACCCTCGTCGAAATGCTGCTGGCGCTGGCCATTCTCGCCGCGCTCAGCGTCGCCGCGGTCACGGTGCTGCAAAACGTGATGCGCGCCGATACCCTCACCCGCGATAAGAGCGGGCGCATGCAGGCGTTACAGCAAACGTTCAGCCAGATGGCGGCGGACTTTAGCCAAATCATTCCCCGCCGCAGCCGCGACAGCGCAAGCCTGTTTTTTGCCGGGCGCTTTCAGCTCGGCAGCGACGACGGGGCGATCGCCTTTAGCCGCAACGGCTGGCCCAATCCTTTGGGGCTCCTGCCGCGTTCGGAAATTCAGAACGTCAGCTACCGCCTGCGCGGCAGCCAGCTGGAACGTCTGAACTACGACCAGCAGGACCAGCTGCCCGGTAGCCAGCCAACGGTGACTATTGTGCTGCGCGACGTGCGGGCGTTTGGCCTGCGTTTTTACGCCAGCGGCCGCTGGCAGGACGAATGGCAGCAGGCGCAGACGCTGCCGCAGGGGCTGGAAGTCACCCTGACGCTGGAGCCGCACGGCGAGATCCGCCGGCTGTTTCTGCTTACGCCGGGAGACAGCCGATGAACCACCGCCAGCGCGGCGTCGCCCTGCTCATGGTACTGCTGATCCTCACCCTGATGATGGTGCTGGCGAGCGCCATGACCGAGCGCAGCGCCCGGATGTACCAGCAGACCGCCACCACCCTCGATAACCTGCAGGCCAAATGGTACGCGCTGGGGGCGGAAACCCTGGCGGCGGCGCTGCTGCAACGCGACGCGCTCGACTCGCCGAACCAGACCCACCTGGCGCAGAACTGGGCCCAGCAGGGGCGCCGCTTCACGGTCAATGACGGCGAGATCTACGCCACGATTACCGACGCTCAGGCCTGCTTTAACCTCAACGCCATTAACCAGCGCGGCGACGACGAAAGCGCCGCAGTACCTTACCCCGCACAGATCTTTACCCGCCTGCTGGAAAACCTCGGCAGCGAGCCGCTGCGCGCCTTACAGCTCACCGCCGCCCTGCGCGACTGGGTCGATGACGATCGCCAGCCGCTGCTGAACGGCGCGGAAGACGAGGTCTATATGGCGCAATCCCCCGGCTATCTGACCGGCAATCAGCCGCTGCAGGACGTCAGCGAGCTACGCCTGCTGGCCGGGATGGACGCCGCGCTCTATCAGCGCCTGTTGCCGTTTGTCTGCGCGCTTCCGGACGATGCGCTGCAGGTGAACGTCAATACCCTGCAGCCCGCTCAGGCCGCGCTGCTGGCGGCGCTGTTCCCGACAGAACTCACCGTCTCTGAAGCCCGGCAGTTAGTACAAACCCGCGCGGCCACCGGCTGGAGCAGCGTCGCCGCCTTCCTGTCGCAGCCGGCATTACAAAAAACCGATACCGCCGCCGCGCGCCCGTGGCTGGCGGTTCACAGCGAGCGTTTTATCGCCACCTTCAGCGTAGTGATGGGCAACGCCCGCTATCAGCAACGCAGCCTCCTGCAAAAGCAGGGGCGTACCTTCGGCGTCGTCCAGCGGCGCTACGGAATCTACTGGGTAGCCGATGAATAACCACCATACCTCTTCCGCCGCCGTGCTGATTATTCGCCTCAATCCCGATGCCGCGACGGCGATATGGCGGCTGGCCGCGCCGGGCGACACGGCGCAGACTGGCGAGTGGCATCCTGACGCTGGCGATCCGACGCTCAGCCTGCTGGCGCAGCGCCATCCGGCCTGGGTACTGGTGCCCGCCAGCGATTGCGCATTTCATCGCGTCGCTCTGCCCGCCGGGGCGCGCAGAAGACCGCAGCAGGCGCTGGGGTTTTTACTCGAAGAACAGCTGGCGACGGAGGTTGAGGAGAGCCACTTTGCCTTGCTCCACCAGCACAAAACCGACTGCGCCGTGGCGGTGGTCGGGCGGGAAAAGATGCGCGCCTGGCAGGCCTGGTGCGATAGCCTCGGGCTGAGCGTACTGGCCCTGACGCCGGATGTCCTGGCGCTGCCGCACAGTCCCACCGGCTGGAGCGCCGTACGCTGCGGCGAGCAGTGGCTGTTTCGCTGTGATACGTGGGGCGGAATGGCGGTGGAAACCGTATGGCTCGACCAGCTGCTGACCCACTGGCAAGACCTCGCGCCCATCGCCTGCTACTCGCCGCCGCCGGATATCGCCGCGCCGTGGCAGCCTCTCCCGGCGCAGGATCTGCTGCAGCTGGCGGCGGCCAATCCTGATGCGCGCAGAATCTGCTTACGCCAGGGCGATTTTGCCGCAAAACGCCGCCGGCAGCCGACGCCACGACGCTGGCGCCCGGTAATCGTCGCGGCGCTGGCGCTACTGCTGCTGTGGAGCGGTAATTGCCTCCACGATCATCTCATGCTGGGACAGCAGGCCGACGCCGCCGTGCAGGCCAGCCGTGATTTTTACCGCCAGTGGTTCCAAACGGAAAAGAACGTCGTCAACCCGCGCCTGCAAATGCAGCAGCATCTGCGGCAGATGAAAAACGCGGGCGCCCGGCCGGCGCTTATCTCGCGGCTCGGCGCGCTGCAGCAAATCATCGACGACACGCCGGGCATCCGCCTGCGGACGCTGAGCTTTGACGCCGCGCGCAACGCGCTGCAGCTGGAGATATCCGCCGTTTCCTCGCAGGCCCTGGAGCAGTTCAGCCAGCGGGCGCGGGCGGGGTTTCGCGTGCAGACCGGCGAGATGAAGCCGCGCGCCGACGGTATTGAAGGGCGCCTGACGCTGGAGGGGAACGATGCATAACCTGCTCGCCTTATGGCAACAGCGTACGCGCCGCGAACGGCGTCTGCTGCTGGGGATGGCCGTGGTACTGCTCATCGGCCTGGTCTATTACACGTTATGGCAGCCGTGGCAAAACCGCGAGGCGCAGTGGCGGCAAACGCTGGCCAGGGAGCAGGCCAGCCTGCAGTGGATGCGCCAGCAGACGCCCCTTCTCCGTCAGCTTCGCAATCAGAAGCCGCCCACCGCGCCGGAAGAACCCTCGACGGTGATTATGCGCGAAGCCGCCCGTCACGGTCTCACCATCGTTCGCCTGCAGCCGCAGGGCTCCCGCCTGAGCCTTACCGTGCAGCCCGCCGATTTCCAGGCGCTGATAGCATGGCTGGACGCGCTGGGGCAGGCGGGGATGACCACCGCCACCCTGGCGGTGACCGCCGTAGCGCAGCAGCCCGGCTGGGTGACCGTCAATACGCTGGTGCTGGAGCGCAGCGATGAAAAATAGACTCACTATCGGCCTGCTGCTGGCGGCGATCTATCTCTTCTGGCTGCTGCTCAGCGCGCCGGCGCGTCTGCTGGCCCTGGCGCTGCCGGACGGCGCGCGGCTCGGCGAAACCACGGGCACCCTGTGGAAGGGAGAAGCCCTTCAGGCCAGCTGGCGCGGTTTCGATATCGCCCATTTACGCTGGGAGTTTGGCTTCTCGACCTGGCTTCCCGGCTGGCATATCCGTTTTAACGCTCCCTCCGGCCTGCGCGGCCAGGCCTGGCTGCACGGCCTGAACGAGTTTGTGGTGCGCGAGGGACGGCTCGTGATTCCGGCCCGTTTAATCAGCCAACAACTGGCGCTGGGTATGCCGCTGGAAGCCCGCGGCCAGTTGGTGCTGACGCTGCCGGAGGCCAGCTTTAACGCCAACGGCTGCCGGCGGATAGCCGCGAGCGTCGTGCAGTGGCAAGATGCGGCGCTCAGCTCCCCCGCCGGGTTGCTCGAACTGGCCCAGGTCAACGGCAAATTAAGCTGTACCCCGGCGGGTGCGCTGGCTGTCGCCCTGACCCAGGACTCCCATCAGCTTAGCCTCACCGGACAGGGCGTTCTGACGCCCGACGGGCGCTATACGTTTAACGGTACGCTGCAACCTCGTCAGGCGGCCCCGGCGCTGCTGACGCTGCTGGTCGCGCAAAACGGCCGTAAAGATGAGCAGGGACGCATACCGTGGCGGTGGCAAGGAGAGTGGCTATCCGAGGAGAAAAAATAATGGTCGAAAATATCGCGTTATTACCCGAGTTCGCCGCGCAATACCCGTTTCTCTGGGGCAGCTTTTTATTCCTGTCCGGACTGGCGTTCGGCAGCTTTTTTAACGTCGTTATCCACCGTCTGCCGCTGATGATGGAGCAGGCAGAGGGAATCAATCTCTGTTTTCCCGCGTCGTTCTGTCCGCAGTGCCGTGAGCCCATCGCCTGGCGGGACAATATTCCGCTGCTGGGCTTCCTGTTTCTTAAGGGGCGTTCGCGCTGCTGCGGGCAGCCGATCTCGCCTCGCTATCCCCTGATGGAGCTGGCGACCGGCGCGCTGTTTGTGCTGGCGGGATACCTGATGGCGCCGGGCGTGCCGCTGCTGGGCGGGTTGATTTTATTGTCGCTGCTGCTGATCCTCGCCGCCATCGACGCGCAAACGCAGCTGCTGCCGGACGGGCTGACGCTACCGCTGATGTGGGCCGGGCTGTTGTTCAATCTTAGCGCGACTTACGTGCCGCTGGCGGAGGCGGTCGTGGGCGCGATGGCCGGGTATTTATCGCTGTGGTCGGTGTACTGGGTATTCCGTCTGCTGAGCGGTAAAGAGGCGCTGGGCTACGGCGATTTCAAACTGCTGGCGGCGCTCGGCGCGTGGCTCGGCTGGCAGGCGCTGCCGCAGACGCTGCTGCTGGCTTCCGCCAGCGGCCTGGTCTGGACGCTGCTGCAGCGCCTGATAACCCGGCAGTCGCTCCAGCAGCCTTTGGCCTTCGGGCCCTGGCTGGCGCTGGCGGGCGGCGGCATCTTTTTGTGGAGCCAAATTTAACCCCCCATTTTCCCGGTGGCGCTGCGCTGACCGGGCTACGGGTTCACTGCCGTCTGCGGGCCGGTAGCCCGGCCAGGTGCGCCAGCACCGCCTCCGGGAAGCCGTTCCTACCGAGGCTTCGCATACTCTCCCCGGTGGCGGCTGACGCCTTACCGGGGCTACGGGTTCCCCGCCGTCTGCGGACCGGTAGCCCGGACAGGTGCGCCAGCACCGCCTCCGGGAAGCCGTTCCTACCGAGGCTTCGCATACTCCCCCGGTGGCGGCTGACGCCTTACCGGGGCTACGGGTTCCCCGCCGTCTGCGGACCGGTAGCCCGGACAGGTGCGCCAGCACCGCCTCCGGGAAAATAATCGGTTACGAATACTTTTTGGTACGGCGGGTCGGGGCGGTATTGGCCGGATCGTCCGGCCAGACGTGCTTCGGATAGCGCCCTTTCATCTCTTTTTGCACCTCGCGGTAGCTCCCCTGCCAGAATGCGCCTAAATCGCGGGTGATCTGCAGCGGGCGCTGCGCCGGCGACAGTAGCTCCAGCACCAGCGGCACCCGCCCCTGGGCGATAGTCGGGGTCGTCGCCTCGCCAAACATCTCCTGCATCCGCACCGCCAGCGCCGGAGGGTTATCATCGTGATAACGAATCGCGATGCGGCTACCGGTCGGCACCGTATAGTGCGTGGGTAGCTCGCTGTCCAGCTTCTGGCGCAGCGGCCACGGCAGCCAGTTTTGCAGCGCCTGACGCACATCCAGCGCCTTCAGCGCGCGCAGAGAATGGACGCCCGTCATCTGCGGTAACAGCCACTGCTCAAGCGATGCCAGCAGCGATGCCTCATCAACGGCTGGCCACGCCTCCTCCGGCAGCCACTGCGCCGCGCAGTGCAGGCGCAGACGCAGCTGCTCCGCCTCCGGCGTCCAGTTGAGCACGCTCAGCCCCTTTTCGCGGATGCCGTTGAGCATCGCCTGATGCAGCTCCTCTTCCGACGGCTTCGCCAGCGGTTGAGTTTTAATCACCAGCCGTCCGATACAGGTACGCCGCCAGGCCTTCAGCGTGCCTAACGCCTCATCCCACTCGACGATATCGGAGCGCTGGACCAGCGCCGGACACCGCTCAATCAGCGCGTTAATCTCTACCGGCAGCGCCAGCAGGATCCGCGCATCCGGCGATGAACTTCCCTGCAGCAGCAGCGGCGCGATCAGCCACTCGTGGCGGCCCAGCGCATCGTCGGCGTCGAGCATCGCCCCCATTCCGTTGGCCAGCTGATAGCGCCCCTCCTGGCCGCGACGATGGGCGATACGGTCGGCAAAAGCGGACGCCAGCAGCGCCGCGATTCTGTCGGCGTCGGGCTGACCGCCGCGCACCGTCAGCCTTTTCATCAGCTGCTGCGCCCGCTGCTGCCAGTTGCCCTGCTGACGGGCAAACGCCGCGCTAAGATCGCTATTGCCGCCGCGCGGCGGCTCTTCCAGGATCGCCGCCAGCTTAGCCGCCGTGGCGGCGCCATCGGCATCCTCCGCCGCGGTCAGCATCGCCGCCAGACGCGGATCGTTGCCCAACGCCGCCATTTTGCGCCCGTGCGACGACAGCCGCTCGCCTTCCAGCGCAGAAAGGTCGGTGAGCAGACGCCGGGCCGCCGCCAGATTAACCGCAGGCGGCAGATCCAGCCAGCTAAGCTGCGCCGGGTCCTGGCATCCCCACTGCAACAACTCCAGCAACAGTGAAGACAGGTCGCTTTGCAGGATTTCCGGATCGCCCTGCGCCGCCGCGCGCTCGGCCTGCTCTTTAGCGAGCAGATGCAGACAGATCCCCGGTTCCAGACGCCCGGCGCGTCCGGCGCGCTGGGTCATTGAGGCCTGGCTGATGCGCTGCGTGACCAGGCGGGTAAGCCCGGTGCGGGCGTCAAAGCGGGCGACGCGCTCCTGGGCGCTATCTACCACCAGACGAATCCCCTCAATAGTCAGACTGGTTTCGGCGATATTGGTCGCCAGCACCACCTTGCGCATCCCGACGGGCGCAGGCAGTATCGCCTTGCGCTGCTCACTCAGCGGCAGCGCGCCGTACAGCGGGCACAGCACAACATCGCTCGCCACCCGCTCCGCCAGCCGCTCCTGTACCCGTTGGATCTCGCCAACGCCGGGCAGAAACAGCAGCATTGAACCGTTTTCGCTACGCAGCAGTTCCGCGGCGGCAATCGCCACCGCCTCGTCAAAACGCTGATGGGTCGCCAGCGGCTGAAAACGCCGCTCAACCGGAAACGCGCGCCCTTCGGAAACGATAACCGGCGCCTCCGGCAGCAGACGCTGCAGGCGCTCATTATCGAGCGTCGCCGACATAATCAGCAGCTTGAGATCGTCGCGTAGCCCCTGCTGTACGTCGAGCAGCAGCGCCAGCGCCAGATCCGCCTGCAGGCTGCGCTCGTGGAACTCATCGAGGATCGCCAGCCCCACGCCGCTCAGCTCCGGGTCGCGCTGGATCATCCGCGTCAAAATACCTTCCGTCACCACTTCGAGGCGCGTGTTCGGCCCGACGCAGGTCTCGGCGCGCATGCGGTAGCCCACGGTCTCGCCGGGCTTCTCCCCCAGCAGTTCCGCCAGCCGCTGCGCCACGTTACGCGCCGCCAGCCGCCGCGGCTCCAGCAGGATAATGCGCCCGTTAATTTTACCCTGCGCGAGGATTTGCAACGGCAGCCAGGTGGATTTCCCGGCGCCGGTTGGCGCATTAAGCAGAACCTGCGGCGCATGCCGCAGAGCAGAAAGAAGTTCAGGGAGGACGGCGGCAACCGGCAATGAGGACACGAAGCGCTCCGGAGGTTAACATTTGCGGGCAAGCATTGTAGCATCCCGGTAATTCATTACCGAGTCTCTATCATGTCCGAGCCGAAAAGGCTGTTTTTCGCCCTTGAACTTCCCGCAGAAGTTCAGCGGCAGATCGTTCACTGGCGTGCCGCCAGCTTTCCCGAAGATGCGGGTCGACCGGTGACGGCGGCAAACCTCCATCTGACGCTGGCGTTTCTTGGCGAAGTGAGCGCGGATAAGCAGCGGGCGCTGTCAGCGATGGCCGAACGAATTCGCCAGCCGGGCTTTACCCTGACCCTTGACGATGCCGGGCAGTGGCTGCGTTCGCGAGTGGTGTGGCTGGGCACTCGTCAGCCGCCGCGCGGAGTTCTGCAATTAGCGAATATGCTGCGCGCCCAGGCCGCCCGCAGCGGCTGCTATCAGAGCCCGCAGCCGTTTCATCCGCATATCACCCTGCTGCGCGACGCGCGCCACGCGGTGGCTATTCCGCCGCCCGGATTTCGCTGGGCGTTTGCGGTCAACGAATTTGTACTCTACGAATCCAGCTTTAGCCGCGGCCGCACCCGCTACAAGGCGCTGGAACGTTACCCTTTCGACAAGGAAAGCTGATGCTGTTTACTCCCCCGCTACGCTCCGCCACCCTCATTAAACGTTACAAACGGTTTCTCGCCGATGTGATCACCCCCGACGGTCGCGAGCTGACCCTGCACTGTCCCAACACCGGCGCCATGACCGGCTGCGCCGCGCCGGGCGATACCGTCTGGTATTCCACTTCAGATAATCCTAAACGCAAATATGCCCACACGTGGGAAATAACCGAAACCGTAGAAGGTGCGACAATTTGTGTTAATACTCTACGTGCTAACACGTTGGCGAAAGAGGCGATTCTGGCGGGAAATATTCCCGAGCTTTTGGGCTATAACACGCTGAAAAGCGAAGTGAAGTATGGTGATGAAAACAGCCGCATTGATATTCTGTTACAAGCAGATGACCAACAAAACTGCTATATTGAAGTGAAATCGGTTACGTTGGCGGAAAAGGAATACGGTTACTTCCCCGATGCGGTTACCGAACGCGGCCAGAAGCACCTGCGGGAGCTGATGAGCGTGGCGGCAGCGGGCGATCGGGCGGTGATTTTGTTCGCCGTGCTGCACTCGGCGATCGACCGTTTCTCACCCGCGCATCATATTGATGCCAGATACGCACAGCTATTGATTGAGGCGCAAAACAAGGGGGTGGAAATTCTCGCGTACAAGGCGGAACTTTCTACCGAGATGATGACTCTGAATAAGCCGATTACCGTGGTGTTAACCCCCGGTAAATAAACGGCTAAATAGTATTCGGGTCGCGAGCGCAAATACGCTTTTCCTCACAGGGTTGTCAAGTGTAACGTTTAGATAATTGCTATCCGGAAAAGCATCTGCTATTTATAGCGGCCTGATTTTTCCCCCAACACGGGGATCGATAGTGCGTGTTAAGGAGAAGCAACATGCAAGAAGGGCAAAACCGTAAAACATCGTCCCTGAGTATTCTCTCCATCGCTGGGGTGGAGCCGTACCAAGTGAAGCCGGGCGAAGAGTATATGAACGAAGCCCAGCTGGCGCACTTCAAGCGCATTCTTGAAGCGTGGCGTAATCAACTTAGGGATGAAGTGGATCGCACCGTAACGCATATGCAGGATGAAGCTGCTAACTTCCCGGACCCGGTAGACCGTGCCGCTCAGGAAGAAGAGTTCAGCCTGGAGCTGCGTAACCGCGACCGCGAACGTAAATTGATCAAAAAGATCGAGAAAACGCTGAAAAAAGTCGAAGACGAAGATTTCGGCTTCTGTGAATCCTGTGGCGTCGAGATTGGTATCCGTCGTCTGGAAGCGCGTCCGACCGCTGACCTGTGCATTGATTGCAAAACGCTGGCGGAAATTCGCGAAAAACAGATGGCAGGCTAATTCACTTCGCTGGCACATCTCTGGCGGGAGCTTTCTCCCGCCCTGATGCTTTAGTCATATCATGAAAGATTCACACTACATCGGGCGCTTTGCTCCCTCACCTTCCGGCGAACTCCACTTCGGTTCATTGATTGCCGCGCTTGGCAGCTATCTGCAGGCTCGGGCTCAGAACGGTATCTGGCGCGTGCGCATTGAAGATATCGATCCGCCGCGGGAAGTTCCCGGCGCCGCGGACACCATTCTTCGTCAATTAGAACGCTACGGCCTGCACTGGGACGGAGAGGTACTCTGGCAGTCAAAACGCCACGAAGCCTATCGCGAGCACCTCGCCTGGCTGCGCGAGCAGGACCTCTGCTATTACTGCACCTGCACCCGCGCGCGCATCCACGGCATTGGCGGTATTTACGACGGCCACTGCCGCGATTTACGCCTCGGCGCGGAAAACGCCGCTCTGCGTCTGCGGCAAACGCGTCCGGTCCTCGAATTTTATGACCGACTGCGCGGCACGATCGTCGCCGATGAGCCGCTGGCGCGGGAAGATTTCATTATCCACCGCCGCGATGGGCTGTTCGCCTATAATCTGGCGGTGGTAGTGGACGATCATTTTCAGGGCGTCAGCGAAATCGTCCGCGGCGCCGATCTTATCGAGCCGACGGTGCGGCAAATATCGCTTTATCAGCATTTTGGCTGGCAGGCGCCGGACTATATCCATTTGCCGCTGGCCCTCAACGCGCAGGGCAATAAACTGTCGAAGCAAAACCACGCTCCGGCGCTGTCTGAAGGCGATCCGCGCCCGGAAATTGTGCGGGCGTTAACGTTTCTTAATCAGGATGTCATTCAGGAATGGCAGACGCTCAGTATTGAGGATTTACTCGAGTACGCGATAGCGAACTGGCGGCCGGAGCAAATCCAGCATTCTCAAATGCGTTCCGCTGAGCTATGATTAGCCGCTATTTTTTTGTCCTGAAGTCCGTCTGACACTACGAGGTGTACCATTTTTACCCGAGTCGCTAATTTTTGCCGTAAGGTGCTAAGCCGTGAAGAGCGCGAGGCAGAAGCCGCCGTCGAACAATTACATATGACGGTTATCCCGCGCGAGCAGCATGCAATTTCCCGCAAAGATATCAGTGAAAATGCCCTCAAGGTCATGTACAGACTTAACAAGGCGGGCTATGAATCGTGGCTGGTCGGCGGCGGCGTACGCGATCTGCTGCTGGGCAAAAAACCTAAAGATTTTGACGTCACCACCAATGCGACCCCGGAACAGGTCCGTAAGCTGTTCCGCAACTGCCGCCTGGTAGGCCGCCGCTTCCGCCTGGCGCACGTGATGTTCGGGCCGGAAATTATCGAAGTCGCCACCTTCCGCGGCCATCATGAAGGCCACACCACCGATCGCATCACCTCCCAGCGCGGCCAGAACGGCATGCTGCTGCGCGACAACATCTTCGGTTCGATTGAAGAAGATGCCCAGCGCCGCGACTTTACCATCAACAGCCTCTACTACAGCGTGGCGGATTTCACCGTCCGCGACTACGTCGGCGGCATGAAAGATCTGCAGGATGGCGTCGTCCGTCTGATCGGCGATCCGGAAACCCGCTATCGCGAAGATCCGGTGCGCATGCTGCGCGCGGTGCGTTTTGCAGCGAAGCTCAGTATGAGCATCAGCGAAGAGACCGCCGAGCCGATCCCGCGTCTGGCGACGCTGCTGCACGATGTGCCGCCGGCGCGTCTGTTTGAAGAAGTCCTGAAGCTGCTGCAGGCCGGCGACGGTTATGAAACCTACATCCTGCTGCGCGAATATAATCTGTTCCAGCCGCTGTTCCCGACCATTACCCGCTACTTCACCGAGCGCGGCGATAGTCCAATGGAGCGCATCATCAGCCAGGTGCTGAAGAATACCGATACCCGCATTCGCAACGATATGCGCGTTAATCCGGCGTTCCTGTTCGCGGTGATGTTCTGGTATCCGCTGCTGGAAACCGCGCAGAAAATCGCGCAGGAGAGCGGACTGGCCTACTACGATGCCTTCGCGTTGGCGATGAACGACGTGCTGGACGAGGCCTGCCGCACGCTGGCCATCCCGAAACGTATTACTACCCTGGTGCGCGATATCTGGCAGCTTCAGCTGCGGATGTCCCGCCGTCAAGGTAAACGCGCGTGGAAGCTGATGGAGCATCCAAAATTCCGCGCCGCCTACGATCTGCTGGAGCTGCGCGCCGGCGCCGAAAACAGCAGCGAGCTGCAGCGTCTGACCAAATGGTGGGGCGAGTTCCAGGTCGCCGCGCCGCCGGATCAGAAAGATATGCTGGATGATTTAGGCGACGATCCGGCCCCGCGCCGCCGCCACCGTCGTCCGCGCAAACGCGCGCCGCGCCGCGAAGGTAGCGCATGACGCTCGTCTATATCGCGATTGGCAGCAATCTGGCCTCTCCGCTGGAGCAGGTCAACGCTGCCGTTAACGCGCTGGCGGACATACCCGATAGCCGGGTAATAAGCGTTTCCTCTTTCTACCGCACGCCGCCCCTGGGGCCGCAGGATCAGCCTGACTACCTCAACGTCGCCGTCGCGCTGGAAACCGCGCTGACCGCAGAAGCGCTGCTCAACCACACCCAGCGTATTGAACTGCAGCAGGGCCGCACGCGTAAAGCCGAACGCTGGGGACCGCGCACGCTGGACCTCGACATCATGCTGTTTGGCGATGACGTGATTAACAGCCCGCGCCTGACCGTACCGCACTACGATATGAAAAACCGCGGTTTTATGCTGTGGCCGCTGTTTGAAATCGCCCCCGAGCAGCGTTTCCCCGACGGTACGGCATTACGGGCTGTTCTGGCAAATCTCGGCGCAGAAAAACCCGCCCTCTGGTAATAACCCTTCTTTTTTAGCAATTACGGCGATCGTGGTAATCGGTTGCCTAAAACCATTGCCCCCCTGAATGCTGCTGTTAGAATGCCGGTTAAAATGACTTTCATCATCAGGAAACGTTATGAAACCGACCACTATCGCCCTGCTGCAGAAATGTAAACAGGAGAAAAAACGCTTCGCCACTATCACCGCCTACGACTACAGCTTTGCAAAGCTGTTCGCCGATGAGGGTATAAACGTGATGCTGGTCGGCGATTCGCTGGGCATGACGGTGCAGGGCCACGATTCCACCCTGCCGGTGACCGTTGAAGACATCGCCTATCACACGCGCGCGGTACGCCGCGGCGCGCCGAACTGTCTGCTGCTCGCCGACCTGCCGTTTATGGCTTACGCCACGCCGGAACAAACCTTCGAGAACGCCGCTATTGTCATGCGCGCGGGAGCCAACATGGTCAAAATCGAGGGCGGCGCCTGGCTGGCGGATACCGTGAAAATGCTTGCCGAGCGTGCGGTACCGGTGTGCGGACACCTCGGTCTGACCCCGCAGTCGGTGAATGTCTTTGGCGGGTATAAAATTCAGGGCCGCGGCGATGCCGGGCAAGTTCTGCTTGATGATGCGCTGGCGCTGGAAGCGGCGGGCGCGCAGCTGCTGGTGCTGGAGTGCGTACCGGTTGAACTGGCGAAACGCGTCACCGAGGCGTTAACCATCCCGGTGATTGGTATCGGCGCGGGCAACGTCACTGACGGACAAATCCTCGTGATGCATGACGCTTTTGGTATTACCGGCGGTCATATTCCAAAATTCGCCAAAAATTTCCTTAGCACAGCGGGCGACATGCGCGCCGCGGTACGGCAATATGTTGCCGAAGTGGAGTCCGGCGTGTATCCGGGCGAAGAACACAGTTTCCATTAAGGAGTGTTGTTGTGCTGATTATTGAAACCCTGCCGCTGCTGCGCCAGCATATCCGCCGTTTACGCCAGGATGGCAAGCGCATTGCGCTGGTTCCCACCATGGGCAACCTGCACGATGGCCATATGAAGCTGGTTGATACCGCTAAAGCCAGCGCGGATGTCGTGGTGGCAAGTATCTTCGTCAACCCAATGCAGTTTGACCGCGCCGAGGATCTGGCGCGCTATCCGCGTACCCTGCAGGACGATTGCGAAAAGCTGAACAAACGGAAGGTCGATTTGGTCTTCGCGCCTGCCGCGGCGGAAATCTACCCGCAGGGTACCGAAAGCCAGACTTACGTCGATGTCCCGGGGCTATCGACAATGCTTGAGGGCGCCAGCCGTCCAGGCCACTTCCGCGGCGTTTCCACTATCGTCAGCAAGCTGTTCAACCTGATCCAGCCGGACGTCGCCTGCTTCGGCGAAAAAGACTTCCAGCAGCTGGCGCTGATCCGCAAAATGGTCGCGGATATGGGCTACGACATCGAGATTATCGGCGTACCGATTATGCGCGCGAAAGACGGGCTGGCGCTGAGTTCGCGCAACGGCTATCTCAGCGCAGAGCAGCGCAAAATCGCGCCGGGGCTGTATAAGGTGATGAATCGCGCGGCGGAGAAACTGGCGGCCGGCGAGCGCAACCTTGACGAAATTATCGCGATTGCCGGGCAGGAGCTGAACGAAAAAGGCTTCCGCGCCGATGATATCCAGATCCGCGACGCCGATACGCTGCTCGAATTGACCGAAAACAGCCAGCGCGCGGTGATCCTGATGGCGGCGTGGCTCGGCGAAGCGCGTTTGATCGACAACCAGATAGTGGCGCTCGCTCGGTAGACACGGGTTAAAAATCGGGCAATACTGCCAGGAATTTCCTCAAGGCGGACGTCACGCCCGCTTTGTTATCGTTAAGCTTTAAAGGTAGACGTTATGATTCGTAATATGCTGCAGGGCAAACTCCACCGCGTTAAAGTCACGCAGGCCGACCTGCACTATGAAGGCTCCTGCGCTATTGATCAGGATTTCCTGGATGCGTCCGGCATCCTGGAAAACGAGGCTATTCATATCTGGAACGTGACCAACGGTAATCGTTTCTCCACCTACGCCATCGCCGCGGAGCGCGGTTCGCGAATTATCTCCGTTAACGGCGCCGCGGCGCACTGTGCGAGCGTCGGTGATATTCTGATTATCGCCAGCTTCGTTATGATGCCTGACGAAGAAGCCCGCGCCTGGCAGCCGAAAGTGGCCTATTTTGAAGGCGAGAACGAAATGAAGCGCCAGGCAAAAGCTATTCCGGTACAGGTTGCCTGATCTACCCCTGCGGCTGGTTGCTTATCAGCCGCGACATGGTTTCCAGCGAATCCGTTCTTAATACATACAGCCTTTTCAATAAGAACGGATTATCCCCCGGTTTCACCTTTCCTCTTACCGTCGTCACCGCCAGATGAAAACCAGCGTCATTCGCCGCCTGAACCGCCGTGGCGTTATAGCCGCCAAACGGGTAAGAGAGATACTGTACGTGCGGATTAAACTGCGCCAGCGCCCGCCGCGAATGCTCAAAATCAAACAGAATATTGTGATAGCTGCGGCTGAGCAGAATTGGATGACGAGCGGCATCAACCCGATGGAGAAAATGGGTATGCGACTGCACGTCAAAAACGTCCTGAATCTGTTTTAGCTCGGAAATACTCATAAACTGCAGCGATTTCGGCGCCCATTTCTGCGGATGGCGCTTAATGCGCGACGAGATAATAAAAGCCGTGGCGTGAAAGCCATACTGCTTGAGGATCGGGTACGCGTAGCGGTTGACCGACTTCAGCCCATCGTCAAAGGTGATCACCACCGAGCGCGCCGGTAGGTTCACTTTATTACGCAGATAGCCCTCAAGCTGATACATACTCAGCGTGGTATAGCCCTGGTCGCGTAGCCAGGTCATCTGGTTGCTGAAGGCGCGAACGGAAGTCGTTGTTGAGGTATGGCGAAAGCGGGTGTTTTCTTCGTCACGAAGAATATGGTGGTAGGTAAGGATGGGGATGCCGTTATCTTCCTGGGCATCAAGGCTGCTCACCCACGCCAGCCGGTTGCCGATGCGAATCTGAAACCAGGTTTGATTCAGCCGATCTTTAAGCTTGCTGATAATCGGGTAACGCAAATTACTCGCCAGGGTGCCAAAGGGCGCGCTGCCAACGGCGGGGGCATCATATACCGGCGTATCTTTCCAGGTCATGAGGTTTTGGTTGCTCAGGGATTTATGCAGATCGCCCAGGCTGTCCTCAACCCGCTGCTTCCCCTGTACCGGCTCCAGGTGGCCTTTATCAATAAAGCCGGTCGCAAAGCCAAAATTAAACTCATAGTAATCCGCCGCCGTCGGCACTACCGCCAGAATCTGTCCTGCCCGCACGTTGCCGACGCTCACTACCTGATTGCCCACCTGTGCCCAGATATCGGCATCTTCGGTCGTCTGCATATAACGTGCCGGGACACCCTGCTGGCTTAACAAACTGGCTGAGGCGCCGAGCGTCGTGAACAGGAGAAGTAAAGCAAGAATTCGGGCAAACATGCGCATCGAACCAGTAGACAAGAACTGCCGTCATTGTAACAAAAGCATCATCAATACCAATGCTTAATTCCCGTACGGCTCATGCAGTAGTCGAAAAGGCGGATTTTTTTGCTGCTGATGCCAGAGGCTGCTCACCGCAGGACCTCCGGCGCTGACAATCGCGTGGCGGAAGGCTTCACTACTGAGGGACGGACGTAGCAGATACATACTTTCCAGTAATGGGTAGCTGATACCAGAAATCACTTCGCAGTGGGTGTGCTTGTGGCTCATCAGCGCAGCGACGCGATAAGGCGCCGCGCCGGTTTTATCAGTCAGAAAAATGACCCCTTTCCCGCCGTCAGTTTCGTGCAGCGCGTCGCACATCATGCGGCTCAGCATATTGCTGCTGAGATTACGCCAGTAGTTAACCGCCCGACACTGCGTCAGCGGCCCAAACTTTTTCTCCAGACGATCCAGCATCTCCTGCGCCAGTTCGTCATGACAGGTAATCACCCAACCTAACATCGCCTACCTCCTTAGCAGGCAAACAATTTAGCAAGGGAAGCGATAAATATCGGTGATGACAATCAAAATTGTTTGCTGGCGCTTCGCTTAACTGCGCAGCGAAGCGCCATTAACGGCTAAATTAGCTGCGCAGCCCGCGCCCGCGCTGGATCAGATACCAACACAAAATATAAAACGCGACGATAAACACCACCAGCACGCCGAAGGTTGTGGCGAGCGGAACATCGTTAATGCCGAGGAAGCCGTAGCGGAAGCCGCTGATCATGTAGACAATCGGGTTCAGATGCGACAGGCCTTGCCAGAACGGCGGCAGCAGGGTCAGCGAATAAAAAACCCCGCCGAGGTAGGTCAGCGGCGTCAGCACGAAGGTCGGAATGAGGCTGATATCATCAAAGGTTTTGGCAAACACCGCGTTCAGCAGACCAGCCAGCGAAAATAACACGGCGGTCAGCACCAGAGTCAGGGCGACAAATACCCATGAGTGAACCTGGAACGGAACGAAAAACAGCGAAATCGCCGTCACCAGAATCCCGACGCACAGACCGCGGGCAACGCCGCCGCCCACATAGCCGGCGATCACCACATGGGTGGGGACCGGCGCGACCAGCAGTTCTTCAATATTGCGCTGAAATTTCGCGCTGAAGAATGATGACGCGACGTTGGCGTAGGCGTTGGTGATCACCGCCATCATAATCAGGCCCGGCACGATAAACTGCATATAGGTAAAACCATGCATTTCACCGATGCGCGAGCCGATCAGATTGCCAAAAATGACAAAGTAAAGGGTCATCGTAATGACCGGCGGCACCAGCGTCTGGATCCAAATACGCATAAAGCGATGGATCTCTTTGGTCCAGATGCTTTTCAGCGCGACCCAATAAAGCTGCATCATGCTGATTCTCCTTTCCGATCGTGTACCAGCGTGACAAACAGCTCTTCCAGACGGTTAGCTTTGTTACGCATACTTAATACCTGTATTCCCTGCGCGCTCAATTGCGTAAATACGCTATTAATCCCCTGCTCGCGCAGCACCTCAACCTCCAGCGTCGACGTATCAACCAGACGATACTGATAGCCTTCCAGTACCGGTAATGGGCTTTTGGGAGCCAGATCGAGAATAAAGGTTTCTGATTTCAGCTTGGAAAGCAGCGCCTTCATCGAGGTGTTTTCCACCAGCTCGCCGTTCTGAATAATACCGATATTGCGACACAGCATTTCGGCCTCTTCCAGATAGTGGGTCGTCAGGATGATCGTGGTGCCTTTATCATTCAGATCTTTCAGGAATCCCCACATCGAACGACGCAGCTCAATATCCACTCCCGCCGTTGGCTCATCGAGAATCAGCAGCTTCGGTTCATGCATCAACGCGCGGGCAATCATCAGGCGGCGCTTCATGCCGCCGGAGAGCATCCGCGCGCGTTCGTTGCGTTTTTCCCAAAGATCGAGCTGTTTGAGGTACTTTTCGCTACGGGCGATGGCTTCTTTGCGCTCAACGCCGTAGTAGCCCGCCTGGTGAATCACAATCTGCTGCACGGTTTCAAAGGGGTTAAAGTTGAACTCCTGCGGCACCAGGCCGAGCTGGCGCTTGGCGTTCACCACATCCTTTTGCAGGTCATAGCCAAACACGTTGACCTCGCCGGAGGTTTTGTTCACCAGCGAACTGATAATGCCGATAGTGGTGGATTTTCCCGCGCCGTTCGGCCCCAGGAGCGCGTAAAAATCGCCCGCTTCTACCTGAAGATCGATTCCGCGCAGCGCCTGAACCCCGCCGGGGTAGGTTTTTTTGAGCTGTTTTAGTTCCAGAGCAATGGTCATTAAATGTCTCTTCTCGTGTCGTGACACGCGATGGGTTGTTTTAAAAAATGTGAGGTTAACCTATATTAGCGCAACGCACTTACTTGGTTACAGGCCCGTAAACATCCATGAACGATATAGATACACTCATCAGCAACAATGCACTATGGTCAAAAATGCTGGTGGAGGAAGACCCCGGTTTCTTTGAGAAACTGGCACAGGCGCAGAAGCCGCGCTTTCTGTGGATTGGATGTTCCGATAGCCGCGTCCCCGCTGAACGTTTGACCGGCCTGGAACCCGGCGAGCTGTTTGTACACCGTAACGTCGCCAACCTGGTGATTCATACCGACCTGAACTGCCTTTCCGTGGTGCAGTACGCGGTCGACGTCCTGGAAGTCGAACACATCATCATCTGCGGCCACTACGGCTGCGGCGGCGTGCAGGCGGCGATTGAAAACACCGAGCTAGGCCTTATCGACAACTGGCTGCTGCATATTCGCGATATCTGGTTTAAGCACAGCTCGCTGCTGGGGGAAATGCCCGAAGAGCGCCGCCTTGATACGCTGTGTGAATTGAATGTGATGGAGCAGGTTTACAACCTTGGCCATTCAACGATTATGCAGTCGGCGTGGAAGCGTGGACAGAAAGTGACAATTCACGGCTGGGCCTACGGCATTCACGACGGCATGTTACGCGATCTTGACGTGACCGCCGTCAGCCGCGAAACGCTGGAACAGCGCTATCGCCATGGAATTTCCAACCTTAAAAGCAAGCACGTCAATCACAAGTAATTCACGCGCCCCTCTTAATATCCCGGATAAGCCGGGATAGATAATCCGCGTTACTCGTCCAGCAGCGTCACTTTGCCGATATACGGCAGGTGGCGGTAGCGCTGAGCATAGTCGATGCCATATCCCACCACGAACTCGTCCGGGATCGCAAAACCGACAAACTCAACCGGCACCTTCACTTCGCGGCGACTTGGCTTATCGAGCAGCGTACAAATCGCCAGCGATTTTGGTTCACGCAGGCTGAGGATTTCGCGCACTTTTGACAGCGTGTTGCCAGAGTCGATGATGTCTTCCACGATCAGCACATCTTTACCGCGGATATCCTCATCCAGGTCTTTGAGGATTTTGACGTCACGGGTGGTGGACATGCCGCTACCGTAGCTGGAGGCGGTCATAAAATCGACTTCATGCGGTACCTGAACTTCACGGCACAGGTCGGCCATAAACATAAATGAGCCACGCAACAGCCCCACCAGCACCATTTCGCTGCCGCTATCTTTGTAGTGCTCGTTGATTTGGCGACCGAGCTCAGCAATACGGGCTTTGATCTCGGTTTCCGGGATCATCACTTCTACAGTATGTTTCATAAAACTAACCATTTGATTCTTAATGTAAATCATCAACTCCGCTGCGATTGCACCGACGTTGACCGGCAAGCCACGCAGTATACCAGCAAAAAGAAATATGCGATGCAGTGATTAATAAAGCCCATTTTGTGATTCCGATCACACTTGTTAAATCCTATAATTAATTGCAGTTAAAAAATTAACAAACAAACGAGTGTCCTTCTATGGCAGAAACAAAATCTCAACAATCACGGCTACTCGTGACGCTGACGGCTCTTTTTGCAGCGTTCTGTGGCCTGTATCTCTTAGCAGGCGGGGCCTGGCTGGTCGCCCTCGGCGGCTCATGGTACTACCCTGTCGCAGGTCTGGTGATGCTGGCCGTCACCGTCTTGCTGTTCCGCGGTAAGCGTTCTGCGCTTTGGCTGTACGCCGCGCTGCTGCTTGCCACCATGATCTGGGGCGTATGGGAAGTTGGCTTCGACTTCTGGGCGCTGACTCCGCGTAGCGACATCCTGGTCTTCTTCGGCATCTGGCTTATTCTGCCGTTTGTCTGGCGTCGTCTGCCGATTCCCTCCTCTGGCGCCGTTGCCGGGCTGGTTGTCGCCCTGCTGATTAGCGGCGGCATCCTTACATGGGCTGGCTTCAACGACCCGCAGGAGGTCAACGGTACGCTGAGCGCTGATGCAACGCCAGCGGCGCCAATTTCCGAGGTGGCCGATGGCGACTGGTCGGCGTATGGCCGCAACCAGGAAGGCCAGCGCTACTCGCCGCTGAAGCAGATTAACGCCGATAACGTGAAGAACCTGAAAGAGGCATGGGTATTCCGTACGGGCGATCTCAAGCAGCCTAACGATCCGGGTGAAATCACCAATGAAGTCACGCCGATTAAAGTTGGCGACACGCTCTATCTGTGTACCGCCCACCAGCGCCTGTTCGCGCTTGATGCGGCCACCGGTAAAGAAAAGTGGCATTTCGATCCGCAGCTCAACGCGGACCCGTCTTTCCAGCATGTGACCTGCCGCGGCGTTTCATATCATGAAGCCAAAGCGGATAACGCGCCGGCGGATGTGGTTGCCGACTGCCCGCGCCGCATTATTCTTCCGGTCAACGATGGCCGCCTGTTCGCCATCAATGCCGAAACCGGTAAGCTGTGTGAGTCCTTCGCTAATAAAGGCATTCTCAACCTGCAAACCAATATGCCAGTCACCACGCCGGGCATGTATGAACCCACTTCACCGCCGATTATTACTGATAAGACAATCGTCATCGCCGGCGCCGTGACCGATAACTTCTCCACCCGCGAGCCTTCAGGCGTTATTCGCGGCTTTGATGTGAATACCGGTAAACTGCTGTGGGCCTTTGATCCGGGCGCGAAAGATCCCAACGCGATTCCTGATGATGAACATCATTTCACCCTGAATTCACCAAACTCTTGGGCACCGGCGGCCTATGACGCGAAGTTGGATCTGGTCTACCTGCCTATGGGCGTGACCACCCCGGATATCTGGGGCGGCAACCGTACGCCCGAACAAGAGCGCTATGCCAGCTCCATCGTGGCGCTGAACGCCACGACCGGTAAACTGGCGTGGAGTTACCAGACCGTTCATCACGATCTGTGGGATATGGATATGCCGTCGCAGCCGACGCTGGCGGACATTGACGTGAACGGCAAAACCGTGCCGGTGATTTACGCTCCGGCAAAAACCGGTAATATTTTTGTCCTCGATCGCCGTAACGGTGAGCTGGTCGTCCCGGCACCGGAAAAACCGGTTCCGCAAGGGGCGGCGAAAGGTGACTACGTCGCAAAAACTCAGCCGTTCTCCGACCTGAGCTTCCGACCGAAGAAAGACCTGACCGGCGCGGATATGTGGGGCGCCACCATGTTCGACCAGCTGGTGTGCCGCGTTATCTTCCATCAGCTGCGCTATGAAGGGATTTTCACTCCACCGTCAGAACAAGGTACGCTGGTCTTCCCGGGTAACCTGGGGATGTTCGAATGGGGCGGTATTTCCGTCGATCCGAACCGCCAGGTGGCGATTGCTAACCCAATGGCGCTGCCGTTTGTCTCAAAACTGATCCCTCGCGGACCCGGTAATCCGATGGAGCAACCAAAAGACGCCAAAGGTTCGGGTACCGAGGCCGGTATTCAGCCGCAGTACGGCGTTCCTTACGGCGTCACGCTCAACCCGTTCCTGTCACCGTTCGGTCTGCCCTGCAAACAGCCGGCATGGGGCTATATCTCCGCGCTGGATCTGAAAACCAACGAAGTGGTGTGGAAAAAACGTATCGGTACGCCGCAGGATAGCCTGCCGTTCCCGATGCCGGTTAAGCTCCCGTTCACCATGGGTATGCCGATGCTGGGCGGCCCAATTTCGACGGCCGGCAATGTGCTGTTTATCGGCGCGACCGCGGATAACTATCTGCGCGCTTACAATATGAGCAACGGCGAGAAGTTATGGCAGGCACGTCTGCCGGCTGGCGGTCAGGCGACGCCGATGACCTATGAAGTGAATGGCAAGCAGTACGTTGTCATCTCTGCGGGCGGTCACGGTTCGTTTGGCACGAAGATGGGCGACTATATCGTCGCTTATGCTTTACCGGACGACGCGAAGTAAAAAAAGAAGGCCCGGTTTCCGGGCCTTCTCTCTATGGTACGTCTCTCTCTTTTCGCGCCAGGCGAGCCCGCTTAGACGAGCTACACCGTAAATCCAAGCATCATCCCCGTATCTTCATGCTCCAGCAGATGGCAGTGCGCCATATAGGCATGTTCTTTCGGCGCATCGTGATCAAATTTCACCAGCACTTCACTGACATCGCCTTCCACCCTGACGGTATCTTTCCAGCCGCTCCGGTGGGGTGCCGGCGCTTTACCGTTTTCGGACAAAATACGGAACTGAGTACCGTGAATATGGAAAGGATGCAACATCATGTCGCCTTTGCCGGAAATCACCCACCGCTCATACTGCCCTTTCGCCGCCGCAAACAGGGGAACATTCATATCAAAGGCTTTACCGTTGATTCGATTCGCATTATGGAAATCAAAACCTTGATGACCGTGCTTCATCTGCGCCATGCCGCCATGATTCATGTTTCCGTGATTCATATTCCCCATATCGCCATGATTCATCATCATGCCATGGTCCATGCCGGACATCGCCTGGTCGCCATATTTTTGCATCAGCGCCTGCATCCCCATCATATCGAGCATCGGATCCATAGAGAGCTGCAGAGTACGCTGAGTAAACCCCTGAAGGGAGGGCAGCGCTGGCATAGCGGCCAGAACATCCGGCAGCTTACCGGAAGCCTGGATAGTCAGTGGCTGCACGCGTAATACCGGCTGCGGCCGATCAAACGGAGCAATCGCCATCCCCATCTGGTTAACCGGTAGCGTAATTAAATCAAAGGGTTTCCCGTCAGTGGTATCCACCAACACTTCGAAACGCTCCCCCATCAGCACCGGCAGCTCGTTGACTTTCACCGGCTCAGCCAGCAGACCGCCATCGCTTGCCACCACGTACATGGGCCGCTTATCGCTGGTGGCGAAATTCAAAGAACGCGCATTACAACCGTTAAGCAGACGCAACCGTAGCCAGCCGCGAGGCGCGGCATGCTCCGGGTAAAGCGCCCCGTTAGTCAGCAGCGTATCGCCAAACCAGCCAACGGCTGCGCTCATGATATCGAGCTGATAATCAATCTCTCCCGCTGCGGTGAACTTTTTATCCTGCACAATCACCGGGACATCATCAATTCCCCACTGCTTTGGCAAGAGCAGCTTTTCGCTTTCCGCATCAGAAATCAGTACCAGCCCCGCCAGCCCCATCGCGACCTGTCTGCCGGTTTTGCCATGTTGATGAGGATGGAACCAACAGGTCGCCGCCCGCTGCGTTGGAGTAAAGGTCACCGTGCGGGAGCCTCCGGCGGCAATCACGCCCTGGGGACCGCCGTCAACGGCGCCGGGAACCTCCAGACCGTGCCAGTGTACGGTGGTCTCCTCCGCCAGCCGGTTATGAATATCGATGGTTGCCTGCTCCCCCTGCTTAAGCTGTAGGGCCGGGCCCAGCAGATTACCGTTATAGCCCCAGGTGGTCGCAAGATGAGAGCCGAACTGCGTTTTTCCGGCCTGGATGATCAACGAGATGCGATTGCGCGCGTCGGCGGTAAGTAGCTCCGGTACAGGCAACGATGGACGACTGGCGGCGAAAACCGAGCGACTCCATAGCGGCAATGCGCTGGCTACGCTTACCGCAGCGGTTAGTTTAAGAAACTCACGACGTTGCATTTTCACATCCTTTTTATTCTGCTGGTGAATAATTGAGCTTAAACCCTCCCCCAACAGGAAGGTCAAGTAGAAGAGTAAGAATAAAGCTCGGCGCAGTGTAACGAAGTATGCTAACGTTGTTCGTCCGTGATTCAATGGTAGAAAAAATGAAGACGCTTTTCAGAACAATAGTGCTTGGCAGCCTGCTCACTCTCTCCGCCAATAGCTATGCATTAAGCGAGTCCGAAGCGGAGGATATGGCTGATTTAACGGCAGTATTCGTCTTTCTGAAGAACGACTGCGGTTATCAAAATCTGCCCAACACGCAGATTCGCCGCGCCCTGGTCTTTTTTGCTCAGCAGAACCAGTGGGATTTAAGCAATTACGACAGCTTCAATATGAAAGCGCTGGGTGAAGATAGCTACCGGGACCTCAGCGGAATCAAAATCCCCACCACCAAAAAATGTAAAGCGCTGGCGCGTGACTCACTTAGCCTGCTTGCTTACGTGAAATAATCCCCCTCATTTCAAAAAATCGGTAGCCGTGAGAATACGGCTATGATGCGCCGTAATAATAGCGGCTCAATTAACTACGTGCTTTAATTTATATCTCAATTCATAGAATTCACTAACAATTCAAACTTAATTCATTAAGAATTTGACTCATCACCAAAACAAATATAATAAATAGACTTTCAAAAACAAAACTCTAATATTGCAATCTTCTTTTTTGCACACTATTATCGCCCAATAACACCCCTTTTTATCAATGGAATGAAACCTTGAACATATCCTTATTTACACGCATAGCGCCTCTGGCCGTCATTTTATTAGTGGGCTGTAATTCAACGCAGTCCAGACAATCCGCCAGATTAATGAAACCATTATCTGATACGACATTAAGCCAACAACAAACGGAACAGCAGAGAGTCGCAGATGAGCAAGCGCGTTTAGACTCCTGCCGTAAGGCTCTTGAGTCTCTGAAAGAAGTGAATCCAAAGCAGGCAGACAAACTCGGTAATGAGTTCACCGCCCTGCTGAGCGCTGCAACCCAATATAATTCTGTCCGCAGTAAAGTCGCTGAACCGACAAAACAGGGAATCGATTCGATGTACCAGTTCAAATCAATCAAGCTATGCGCTGATATTGAAAAGGCATTGATAGATAGTCTTGTTAAACGTGGTGAAAATGTTCAGCTATGAACGGGAAAATAGCTAAAAATTTCAATTCGGTATCGCTGGCAGCAGTGTTTGTGCTGGCGCTATCGCCGGACGCCTTTGCGGAAAAAGATGCGCTGATAAGCGTCACGACGAGTTCAAGCAGCGACGCTTCAGGCCCTGCATTTTTAAATTACGCTAAAGAGCAGCAGGCGCAGGAAAGTCGTGAGCCTGTTAAGCCCGTGGAGGAAAAAAGCAATAAAACAAAAACAACCAATAAAAAAAGCGTTCAGAGTACCAATGATATCTCCCGCCAGGCTGCAATAATTTCTCAAAAAGATAAACTCATCCGCCAGCTTCGACAGCAGCTGGAAGCTAAACCTGTGACGATTAATGCCGCAGCAGATAACCAAAAAGAGCTGACTGATAAAATTCAGCTGCTTGAGAAAAAATTAGCGGCTGCTGTAGCCGAAAAACAACGATTAATAGATAAAGAGCTAACGGCCGCAGCTGAAATAAAACAGAGCGTGGGCCAGCGTAACGCCTCCGAAAATAAAATAGTGCAGCAAGAAAAAAGGCTATTATTAGTAGAATCCGCAAAACAAAAAGCCGAGCTGCAGCTGACTGAGGCAACCGCTGAAAAACAGGCACTGATAAAGAAACTCGCCGCGGCGGAAACGGAAAAGCAAGATACGGCCTCCAGGCTCACGGCTGCTGCATCAGACAAACAAGCGCTCATTAGCAAGCTCGCTGCCGCTGAGTCAGCTCAGGGGCAAATGCGCGCAAAACTCACCGCGGCTGACGCCGCCCGGCAGGCGCTACAAACGAAGCTGGAGGCGGCTGAAACAGACCATAAAGTCGTGCTCGCGAAGCTCGCCGCCTATGAAACGAAAGAAAAGGATTTAACGACAAAACTGGCGGCTGCAGGGGTAGAAAAACAGGCGCTCACGGCTAAACTGGATTCCTTTATCATCAGCAAGCAGCTGTCATCCCTTCAGGAGGATGCCGCCGATAAAGATAAAGCCCAACTGCAAGCCAGCGCAGATGAAATTACCCGACTAAAAACCATGTTAGCTGATGCCGAAGCTAAAAAACCAGCGGCTATCGACCTTGCGAAAGCGCCCCTGCAGCAGGCTTACGCTATTGGCGTATCGATGGGCGCTGAAGTGCTACAGCTCTTATCCACCCGGGATTCCCAGGGCGTAAAAATGAGCAAAGATACCGTACTGCAGGGGATCCAGGATTCTTTTTCCGGAAATATCGCCCTTGATGAGAAAGCGCGCAATAAAGCTTTGTTCGATGTATCTAAAAAAGTCTTTCAGAACCTGAAGAAGATCGAACAGCAAACGCTTAGCGAAGGAAAGAAATATCAGCAAAAGTTCGCGCAGCAAAAAGGAGTGGTATTGAAAGATGGCGTTTACAGTCGCATAGATTATGCCGGTAAGGGCAAGATTCTCGATAGCGACATCGTTACCGTCACCATCAAAGAAACGCTTACTGACGGAACCGTCATTAACGATATGGAGGCGGAGGGTAAAGTGTGGTCTCAGTCCCTGAAATCTTATCCTCCACTGTTCCTTGGGCCCATAAAGCGGCTGGGAAATCACGGCGCTATTACGGTCGTGATCCCTCCCGAGCTCGCCTACGGCAGCGAAGGCAAACCGCCTAAAATCCCGCCGGGAGCGACCATGGTCTATTCGCTCAGAATCGTTGACGCCACTGCAGCACAACCGCAGGCTAAAAAACCCTGATCCTAACGCCTCCCGCCAGGGCGGCGTTCGCCATTTTCTTACCACGCCTCATTTGCTGAAATATCCGCCGTGCATCATCTTCTATAGTTGGCTATGATGTTGCGCTCATTTTAATGGGTGTAACAGATGTTAACAAAGGAGGATCTGCCCGTGGCCGATAGCAATCTGTGGCATGAAACGCTGCACGACCATTTTGGTCAGTATTTCAGCGTTGATAACGTTCTGTATCATGAGAAAACCGAGCATCAGGATTTAATCATTTTCGAAAACGCGGCGTTTGGTCGCGTGATGGCGCTGGACGGGGTGGTACAAACCACCGAGCGTGATGAGTTCATCTACCATGAAATGATGACCCATGTTCCGCTAATGGCCCACGGTCAGGCGAAACATGTGTTAATTATCGGCGGCGGCGATGGCGCCATGCTGCGCGAAGTCTCTCGCCACGGCAATGTCGAAAGCATCACTATGGTAGAAATTGACGCTGGCGTGGTGTCGTTCTGTCGTCAGTATCTGCCTAATCATAACGCTGGCGCGTACGACGATCCGCGTTTTACGCTGGTCATTGACGATGGCGTCAATTTTGTTAACCAAACGGCGCAAACGTTTGACGTCATTATCTCCGATTGCACCGATCCTATCGGTCCCGGCGAGAGCCTGTTCACTTCCGCATTTTATGAAGGCTGCAAACGCTGCCTCAATCCTGGCGGGATTTTCGTCGCTCAGAACGGCGTCAGCTTCCTGCAGCAGGATGAAGCCGTCGATAGCCATCGCAAGCTCAGTCATTACTTTAGCGATGTGAGCTTCTATCAGGCGGCGATTCCAACCTATTACGGCGGCATTATGACCTTCGCATGGGCCACGGACAACGAAGCCCTGCGCCACCTTTCCAGCGAAATCATCCAGGCCCGCTTTCATAAATCGAACCTGAAGTGCCGTTATTACAATCCGGCAATTCACGCGGCGGCATTTGCTTTACCGCAATATTTACTGAATGCGCTATCCACCGTTAAGTAAGGGGGTGATCTAAATTGAAAAAATTGAAGCTGCACGGCTTTAACAATCTGACCAAAAGCCTGAGTTTTTGCATCTATGATATCTGCTACGCGAAAACGGCAGAGGAGCGCGATGGCTACATCGCCTATATTGACGAACTCTACAACGCCAACCGCCTGACAGAAATTTTGTCCGAGACCTGTTCAATTATCGGCGCAAATATTCTTAACATTGCGCGTCAGGATTATGAGCCTCAGGGCGCCAGCGTGACGATCCTGGTCAGCGAAGAGCCTATCGATCCGCAGCTTATCGATCAGACCGAACATCCGGGCCCGCTACCGGAAACCGTTGTGGCGCATCTCGATAAAAGCCATATCTGCGTTCATACCTACCCGGAAAGCCATCCTGAAGGCGGGCTGTGCACCTTCCGTGCCGATATTGAAGTCTCAACCTGCGGGGTCATTTCACCGCTGAAGGCCCTGAATTATCTGATTCACCAGCTAGAATCCGATATTGTCACCATTGACTATCGCGTTCGCGGTTTTACCCGCGATGTGAACGGCATGAAGCACTTCATCGATCATGAAATTAACTCCATTCAGAACTTCATGTCCGAGGATATTAAGTCTTTGTATGACATGGTGGACGTGAACGTTTACCAGGAGAATATCTTCCATACCAAGATGCTGCTTAAGGAATTCGACCTTAAGCACTATATGTTTCACACCAGGCCGGAAGATTTAACCGAAGAAGAGCGCCGGGTCATCACTGACCAGCTGTGGAAAGAGATGCGTGAAATTTACTACGCAAGAAATATACCGGCGGTGTAACGCCCGGCGGAGCACGGAGGCTCCGCCAGACTTAGCGCTGCTGCATAAACTCACGATAGGCGGCAACGACCTGTAAAAAATCTTCAATACCGCACAGCGAGAGGCTTTCTTCGTCGTAGTAGCTCATCCCCTCTTCTATCTCATCGCCGGAAAAATCCAGCTGATTGGCGCGGATCATCACTTCTTCACCATCCAGCCATAATGTGTATTCATGACCGGCACGCTGCCAGGAACGTTCGCTGCCTTTGACGGTGCGCGCGGCCTGCTCGACTTCATCAAGCAGGGTAAGGTTATCTTTGACCTCTTCGTTGAACCAGTGGCCGATAGCCTCATGATCCATCGACATTCGCACCTTTACCACTCCGGTAATATCGCGCAGAAATTCGTAATCCATAGTCTTTTCCTCTGCAAGGGCAGTGCGTCACCGCTGCACTGTACCCATAGCGTCATTATCGCAGCAGTAAGGGAGAAAAAAAGCGTCGCGGACGGAGGGATTGGAAATAAAAATGCCCGGTGACGCAAAGTTCACCGGGCATTGAGGGGATTATGTACCGCTCTGACCTAGCGCATTACACCGCGGTCTGGAAAATAACCCCGTCAGCCTTCTCAGTGTACTGACCCAGCTGGTCGAAGTTCAGATAGCGGTAGGTATCCGCCGCGGTTTTATCCACCTGAGCCACGTAGGTCTGGTACTCTTCCGGCGTCGGCAGCTTACCGATAAGCGCGGCGACTGCCGCCAGCTCCGCAGAGGCCAGGAAGACGTTAGCGCCGGTACCTAAACGGTTCGGGAAGTTACGGGTTGAAGTAGAAACCACCGTCGCACCGTCAGCAACGCGCGCCTGGTTACCCATGCACAGGGAGCAGCCAGGGATTTCAATACGCGCGCCGCTCTTACCAAACACGCTGTAGTAACCCTCTTCAGTCAGCTGCGCGGCATCCATACGGGTTGGCGGCGCTACCCACAAACGGGTCGGCAGTTGACCTTTGTGGTTGTCCAGCAGCTTACCAGCCGCGCGGAAGTGGCCGATGTTGGTCATGCAGGAACCGATAAACACTTCATCGATCTTCTCACCCTGCACGTCGGACAGCAGACGCGCGTCGTCCGGATCGTTCGGCGCGCAGAGGATTGGCTCTTTGATATCGGCCAGATCGATATCGATCACCGCCGCATATTCTGCATCCGCATCCCCTTCCAGCAGTTCAGGTTCCGCCAGCCATTTTTCCATGCCCTGAACGCGACGTTCCAGCGTACGGCGGTCGCCGTAGCCTTCCGCGATCATCCACTTCAGCAGGACGATGTTGGAGGTCAGATACTCAACGATCGGCTCTTTGTTCAGCTTGATCGTGCAGCCTGCAGCCGAGCGCTCTGCGGAGGCATCGGTCAATTCAAACGCCTGTTCAACTTTCAGATCCGGCAGACCTTCGATCTCCAGAATGCGGCCGGAGAAGATGTTTTTCTTACCTTTCTTCTCAACGGTCAGCAGGCCCTGTTTGATCGCATACAGCGGGATGGCGTGCACCAGATCGCGCAGGGTAATGCCCGGCTGCATTTTGCCTTTAAAGCGCACCAGCACCGATTCCGGCATATCCAGCGGCATCACGCCGGTCGCGGCGGCAAACGCCACCAGGCCAGAACCTGCCGGGAAAGAGATACCAATCGGGAAACGGGTATGCGAATCACCGCCGGTACCGACGGTATCCGGCAGCAGCATACGGTTCAGCCAGGAGTGGATAACGCCATCGCCAGGACGCAGTGATACGCCGCCGCGGTTCATAATAAAGTCCGGCAGCGTGTGGTGCGTGGTGACGTCAACCGGCTTAGGATAAGCGGCGGTATGGCAGAAGGACTGCATCACCAGGTCGGAAGAGAAGCCCAGGCACGCCAGGTCTTTCAGCTCGTCACGGGTCATCGGACCGGTGGTGTCCTGAGAGCCTACGGAGGTCATCTTCGGTTCGCAGTAAGCGCCCGGACGAACCCCGGCTACGCCGCAGGCGCGGCCAACCATTTTCTGCGCCAGAGAGTAGCCGCGGCTGCTTTCCGCCACGTCTTTCGCCTGACGGAATACCTCGCTGTGCGGCAGGCCAAGCGCTTCACGCGCTTTGGTGGTCAGGCCACGACCGATGATTAGCGGGATACGGCCGCCTGCGCGTACTTCGTCGATCAGCACGTCGGTTTTCAGCTCGAAGGTCGCCAGCAGTTCGCCGGTTTCGTGGTTACGTACTTCACCTTTGAACGGATAAACGTCAATCACGTCGCCCATGTTCAGGTTGTTTACGTCCACCTCAATCGGCAGCGCGCCGGCATCTTCCATAGTATTAAAGAAGATAGGCGCAATTTTGCCGCCGAGAACCAGACCGCCGCCGCGTTTGTTCGGCACGTTCGGAATATCGTCGCCCATAAACCACAGCACCGAGTTGGTGGCGGATTTACGCGATGAACCGGTACCCACGACATCGCCGACGTACGCCAGCGGGAAACCTTTTTGCTGCAGTGCTTCAATCTGCTTAATCGGGCCGACGGCGCCTGGCTGATCCGGGTCGATGCCTTCACGGGCGTTTTTCAGCATTGCCAGCGCGTGCAGCGGAATGTCCGGGCGGGACCAGGCATCAGGAGCCGGAGACAGGTCATCGGTGTTGGTTTCGCCGGTGACTTTAAAAACGGTCACGGTGATTTTGTCAGCCAGCTGAGGACGGCTCAGGAACCACTCAGCGTCAGCCCAGGATTGCATCACCTGTTTGGCATATTCATTGCCCGCTTTGGCTTTCTCTTCAACATCGTAGAAGTTGTCGAACATCAGCAGGGTGTGGGACAGCGCTTTCGCGGCAATCGGCGCCAGTTTTGCGTCGTCCAGCGCGTCAATCAGGGGATGAATGTTGTAACCGCCCTGCATGGTGCCCAGCAGTTCGACAGCTTTTTCACGGGTAACCAGTGGAGAAGTTGCATCGCCTTTGGCGATCGCGGCAAGGAATCCGGCTTTAACATAGGCGGCTTCGTCGACGCCCGGCGGTACGCGGTTAATTAACAGGTCTAACAGGAATTCTTCTTCACCCGCTGGCGGGTTTTTCAGCAGTTCTACCAGCGCGGCCATTTGGGTTGCATCTAAGGGTTTCGGTACAATCCCCTCGGCGGCACGCTCAGCTACGTGCTTACGGTATTCTTCTAGCACGACGGTTCTCCTCGCTCTCATTGTAAAATGCGGTAGGCGATTCTCTTCACGCTCCTGTGAGACAGCAGTTTGTAGGGTAAATGCCCGATACCGCGTCGGCAGCATAGCAGGATTTTGGCGGGGTGTTAATCTGTTTACAAAAAAGCAACATTAAAAATTAGCTGAATCGTTAAGGGCAGAATATTGCAGGTTTTCTGTCAGTTTAGCGGTATATAAAATTAATTCTGTTACACATCATTGTCCAAAAACCCAACTAAAATCAAAAACGCAAATTCGCGATCTTTATACTCAGGCAATCCCCCGCTTGACGACAATACTCTGTCAAAACGGGCCAATCTTTGTGCCGGGAGTCCTTATGACGCTGCCTTTCAAACCCCATCTGCTCGCGCTGCTTTGCAGTGCCGGACTATTAGCCGCCGCGGGTACGCTCTACGTTAAAAGCCGGGAACCGCAAACGGCCCCCGAGCCACCCGCCGTTGCGCAGACGGCGCAGACCACCGCCGCCGCTCAGCCGGTTACCGCAACCTATACCCCCGCGCAGATAGACCAGTGGGTCGCGCCGATCGCGCTCTATCCGGACAATCTCCTGTCCCAGGTGCTGATGGCTGCGACCTATCCGAGTAACGTCGTTCAGGCGGTGCAGTGGTCGCAGGATAATCCCGCAATGAAGGGGGATGCGGCGGTACAAGCGGTGGCAAGCCAGCCCTGGGATCCCAGCGTAAAATCGCTGGTCGCCTTCCCTTCCCTGCTCGCGTTAATGGGAGAAAACCCGCCGTGGATAGAAAACCTGGGTAACGCATTTCTCGCCCAGCCGCAGGACGTCATGGATTCGGTGCAGCGCTTACGCGCCATCGCCCAGCAGACCGGAACGCTAAAATCTACGCCGCAGCAGAAAGTCATCACCGCCACAAACGCTGCGGCAACGTCGACAACCAGCACCTCCCGCAGCAGCAGCGCCGTGACATCCTCCCCTCCCGCCCAGGTGATTAAAATCGAATCCGCCGATCCGAACGTGGTGTACGTGCCGGCCTATAACCCTTCTGTAGTTTACGGCGCCTGGCCTAACACGGCCTACCCGCCGGTCTACCTGCCGCCGCCTCCGGGTGAACAGTTCACCGATAGCTTCGTCAAAGGTTTTGGCTATAGCCTCGGCGTCGCCACCACCTACGCCCTGTTCAGCAGCATCGACTGGGATGATGACGATCGCCATCATGACGATGACGATCACCACCACGATGATGATCATCACGGCGGCTACCCGCACAACGGCGATAATATCAATATCAACGTCAATAATTTCAACCATATTACCGGGCAGAATTTGCCGGATAATCACGCTAACTGGCAGCATAATCCAGCCTGGCGCGGCAATATTCCATACCCGAACAACAACATCGCGCAGCATTACCATCAGACCAATGTTCCCGGCGGGCTTAGCGCTACCCAACATCAACCCGTCGATCGTAACGCGCAGCGTCAGGCAGCCATGACTCAGCTACAGCAGCGTACCGGGCCTGCGGCTGCCGCGGATAACTCGCTTGCTCGCGCGCCGTCCCGCGATGCCCAGCGTCAGCTCGCATCGCAGCAGCTGCATCAGGTGACCCAGCGCAATAACTACCGCGGCTATGACGCCACGCCGGCGGTTAAACATAACGCCGTACAACAGCAGCATCGGGAAGCGGTAAAATCGCAAATTCAGCATCCAACGGCGCAGCAGCAACAGCGCCGCGAACAGCTGCGGACCACAACGCCCGCACAACGTCAACAGAAGCTGAATGACCTGCACGCCAATGCCCTGAGCGGTAACGATATCCGCTCTCCTTCCTGGCAGTCGCAGCAGGCGCGCGGCCTGCAGAGCCGTCATATCTCGGGTTTAAGCAGCGAGCAGCGCAGCGCGGCCAGAGAACAGCTTTCTGAACATCATGAACTGCGCCGCCGCTGAGGATAATCAGATGAAAAAATTATTAACAATGACTCTGCTGGCCCTGGCGCCCGCCATATCGTTGGCTCAACAGCAGTTTTCCTCTCCGCAACAGGCCGCCAGCGCGCTGGCCGAGGCGATCGGCAAGCATGATGAATCGGCGCTCAACGGGCTGCTCGGCGATAGCTGGCAGCAGTTTTTACCGCCGGATGGCATTGCCCCTGACGCCGTCGATCGCTTTCAGCGTGACTGGAAAGTGAGCCATCGTATCGTTCAGCAACAGGATAGCGCCTGGCTGGAGGTAGGTCAGGAAGCGTGGCGGCTACCGATCCCCATAATTCAGGATAAGAGCGGCTGGCGTTTTGATATGGCCGCTGCTGAAGATGAGATCCTGACTCGCGCGATTGGCCGCAATGAGCTGTCAGCCATTCAGGCAATGCATGCTTACGTTGATGCCCAGCAGGATTTCTATCGATTAAACCACGCCTGGGCGCAGAAGATTATCAGCAGCGATGGCAAGAAAGATGGCCTCTACTGGCCAGCCGCTCCCGGCGAAGCCCCCAGCCCGTTAGGACCGGCGTTTAGTCCCGTAGAACCCGGCGAGGGCTATCACGGCTATCGTTTCCGCATAATTAAAGACAGCGACAATCAGGGCGCCGCCCTGCTGGCATGGCCGGTGGAATGGGGAAAGACCGGCATCATGAGCTTTATGGTTAACCAGAATGATGAGGTTTATCAGGCTAATTTAGGTGATGAAACGCAGATCAAGGCGCGGGCGATTTCTCAGTTTTCGCCTGACTCCGGCTGGCAGGCCATCCATCAATAGTAAAATGCCCGGCGCGATATGGCGCTGCCGGGCAGTATCACTACGTTGGCTTAGCCCTGATGAGGCATCAGAGACGGGTAGCCGGCAAAAGCCGGTTTAGTGCTGGTCAACGCCGCTTCATCAGCGCTGATGCTACCGGAGTTCGCCGCCCATACGCCTTCGCTGGTCTTCGTTATTTGCTGATGCTGTATATTCAAATCCTGGCCCATAGCGGCAATATGGGTGCTTTCGGTACCGCCGCTGTTATCAGCCCAGGGAATCGCGGCATCCGCCGCGCAGGCCATACCAGAAACCAACGTTGCAGCCAGGAGAGTGGTGGTTAAAAGTCTTTTCATCGCATACCTCACATATAGTTAACTGTCTATAAGTTTACATAGTTACTATTTTTCAGGAATTAATAAGGTATGCAATTTTATTAACGGCGACACAGTTCTAAACATCACCGATAAAAAAAGCGGCTCACTGAGCCGCTTTTTGATTTTGCCTGAAAGAAAAACTTACTTTTTCTTCGCTTTCGCGTTCGGCAGGTCGGTGATGCTACCTTCGAAGACTTCTGCCGCCAGGCCAACGGACTCGTGCAGAGTTGGGTGAGCGTGGATGGTCAGCGCGATATCTTCAGCGTCACAGCCCATTTCGATCGCCAGACCGATTTCACCCAGCAGCTCGCCGCCGTTGGTGCCGACAATCGCTCCGCCGATAACGCGATGAGATTCTTTGTCGAAAATCAGTTTGGTCATACCGTCAGCGCAGTCGGAAGCGATAGCACGGCCAGAAGCAGCCCACGGGAAGGTGGCGGTTTCGTAGCTGATGCCTTTCTCTTTCGCTTCTTTCTCCGTCAGGCCAACCCATGCAACTTCCGGCTCGGTATAGGCGATGGACGGAATCACTTTCGGGTCGAAGTAGTGCTTCATGCCGGCGATAACTTCGGCAGCAACGTGGCCTTCGTGAACGCCTTTGTGCGCCAGCATCGGCTGACCGACGATATCGCCGATAGCGAAGATATGCGGCACGTTGGTACGCAGCTGTTTGTCAACGCGGATAAAGCCACGCTCGTCAACTTCAACGCCTGCTTTACCGGCATCGAGGTTTTTACCGTTCGGCACGCGACCGATAGCCACCAGCACGGCGTCATAGCGCTGCGCTTCAGCCGGGGCTTTTTTGCCTTCCATGGAAACGTAGATACCGTCTTCTTTCGCTTCAACGGCGGTCACTTTGGTTTCCAGCATCAGGTTAAATTTCTTACTGATGCGCTTGGTGAAGACTTTCACCACGTCTTTATCTGCTGCCGGGATCACCTGGTCGAACATTTCAACCACGTCAATCTCTGAACCCAGCGCATGGTATACGGTACCCATTTCCAGACCGATGATACCGCCGCCCATAACCAGCAGGCGTTTTGGTACGGTTTTCAGCTCCAGCGCATCAGTGGAGTCCCATACGCGCGGATCTTCATGCGGAATGAACGGCAGTTCGATCGGACGGGAACCCGCCGCGATGATAGCGTTGTCGAAGTTGATCACGGTTTTGCCGTTTTCGCCTTCCACTTCCAGGGTGTTAGCGCCGGTAAATTTACCCAGACCGTTAACCACCTTCACTTTACGCCCTTTGGCCATGCCAGCCAGACCGCCGGTCAGCTGAGTGATGACTTTTTCTTTCCAGGTGCGAATCTTGTCAATGTCGGTTTTCGGCTCACCGAAAACGATGCCGTGTTCGGCCAGCGCTTTCGCTTCTTCGATAACTTTAGCAACGTGCAGCAGTGCTTTAGAAGGGATACAGCCGACGTTCAGGCAAACACCGCCGAGGGTGCTGTAACGTTCTACGATGACGGTTTCCAGACCTAAATCAGCGCAACGGAAGGCAGCAGAATAACCTGCGGGGCCTGCCCCAAGTACCACGACCTGAGTTTTGATTTCAGTACTCATCATGACCTCTGTAATTTGTATCCGGCGGGTCTGACGCTATTGTTTTTACGCCCATGTCCACCGGGACGTTCTATCCGCAAGCATTTTACAAAATTGTTAACAATTTTGAAACAACAAACGGCAAACGATTTTGTCCTTTATTGCTGGTAACTTCAAAACGGATAAGAGATTACCAGAAAAAAGCCGGCCGTCAGGCCGGCTTTTCGCTTACATCACCAGGCGGCGAATGTCGCTCAGCATATTGTTGATGATGGTGATAAAGCGCGCACCATCAGCACCGTCGATCACGCGGTGGTCGAAGGACAGAGAGATCGGCATCATCAGACGCGGCACGAACTCTTTACCATTCCATACCGGCTCCATCGCGGATTTAGACACGCCGAGGATAGCCACTTCCGGCGCGTTCACAATCGGCGCGAAGTGGGTGGTACCCAGGCCGCCGATGCTGGAGATAGTGAAGCAACCACCCTGCATTTCGCCAGCGGTCAGCTTACCATCACGCGCTTTCTTAGAAATCACGGTCAGTTCACGAGACAGCTCGGTAATGCTCTTCTTGTTCACGTCTTTAAAGACCGGAACAACCAGACCATTCGGGGTATCAACCGCCACACCGATGTTGATGTATTTCTTCAGCGTCAGACGCTGAGCATCTTCAGACAGGGAGCTGTTGAAGCGCGGCATCTGCTCAAGCGCCGCGGCAACGGCTTTCATGATGAAAACAACCGGAGTGAATTTCACGTCCAGCTTACGCTTCTCAGCTTCGGCGTTCTGCTGTTTACGGAACGCTTCCAGATCGGTGATATCGGTTTTGTCGAAGTGCGTAACGTGCGGGATCATCACCCAGTTACGGCTCAGGTTAGCGCCAGAGATCTTCTGGATGCGGCCCAGTTCAACTTCTTCCACTTCACCAAACTTGCTGAAGTCCACTTTCGGCCACGGCAGCATGCCCGGGATACCGCCGCCGGTAGCAGCAGGCGCGGCTTCAGCGCGTTTAACCGCTTCTTTCACGTAGGCCTGAACGTCTTCGCGCAGGATACGGCCTTTACGACCGGAACCTTTCACTTTCGCCAGGTTGACGCCGAATTCGCGCGCCAGACGACGAATCAGCGGCGTTGCGTGAACGTAAGCGTCGTTTTCAGCAAACTCAGATTTGCCTTCCGCTTTTGCAGCAGGCGCTGCGGCAGGTTTAGCCGCCTGAGCCGGTGCTGCAGCAGGAGCCGGAGCGGCTGCGGCCGGAGCCGCGGCAGGCGCTGCGCCTTCCACTTCGAAGACCATGATCAGAGAACCGGTGGAAACTTTGTCGCCGGTGCTGATTTTGATCTCTTTCACGGTACCCGCGAACGGCGCCGGCACTTCCATGGAAGCTTTGTCGCCTTCAACAGTGATCAGTGACTGTTCAGCGGCAATTTTATCGCCCACTTTCACCATCACTTCGGTCACTTCAACTTCATCACCGCCGATATCCGGAACGTGAACTTCTTTAGAACCCGAAGCTGCCGGTGCAGCAGCAGCCGGAGCGGCTTCCGCTTTTGCCGGAGCTGCGGCAGGCGCTGCGCCCGCCACTTCGAAGATCATGATCAGGGAACCCGTGGACACTTTGTCGCCGGTGTTGATTTTGATCTCTTTCACGGTGCCCGCGAACGGCGCCGGTACTTCCATAGAAGCTTTGTCGCCTTCTACGGTAATCAGGGATTGTTCAGCGGCGATGGTGTCGCCCACTTTGACCATGATTTCCGTGACTTCAACTTCATCACCGCCGATATCCGGTACATGAACTTCTTTCGCGCTGGCGGCTGCCGGTGCTGCGGCGGCCGGAGCGGCTTCTTTCTTCTCTTCCTGCGCAGGTGCAGCGGCTGCTGCACCATCGGCGGAATCGAAAATCATGATCAGTTTACCGGTCTCGGTTTTGTCGCCGACGGAGACTTTGATCTCTTTAACGACGCCAGCCTGCGGAGACGGAACTTCCATAGAGGCTTTGTCGCCTTCTACGGTGATCAGCGACTGTTCAGCTTCAACTTTGTCGCCCACTTTGACCAGAATCTCGGTGATTTCAACTTCATCAGCCCCGATGTCCGGTACTTTGATTTCGATAGCCATTATTCTTTTACCTCTTACGCCAGACGCGGGTTAACTTTATCTGCATCGATGTTGAATTTAGTGATGGCTTCCGCAACCACTTTCTTATCGATTTCGCCACGTTTAGCCAGTTCGCCCAGCGCTGCTACCACTACGTAGGAAGCGTCAACTTCGAAGTGGTGACGCAGGTTTTCACGGCTGTCAGAGCGACCGAAGCCGTCGGTACCCAGTACGCGGTAATCATCGGCCGGTACGTAAGTACGAACCTGCTCAGCGAACAGTTTCATATAGTCAGTCGATGCGACTGCCGGAGCGTCGTTCATCACCTGAGCAATATACGGAACGCGCGGCGTTTCCAGCGGGTGCAGCATGTTCCAGCGTTCACAATCCTGGCCATCGCGCGCCAGTTCGGTGAAGGAGGTGACGCTATAAACGTCAGAACCTACGCCGTAGTCGTTAGCCAGGATCTGCGCGGCTTCACGAACGTGACGCAGGATAGAACCGGAGCCCAGCAGTTGAACTTTACCTTTGCTACCTTCAACGGTTTCGAGTTTGTAGATACCTTTACGGATACCTTCCTCGGCGCCTTCCGGCATGGCCGGCATGTGGTAGTTTTCGTTCAGCGTGGTGATGTAGTAGTAAACGTTCTCTTGTTTCTCACCGTACATACGCTCCAGACCATCGTGCATGATGACCGCAACTTCGTACGCGTAAGACGGATCGTAAGAGATACAGTTCGGGATGGTCAGAGACTGAATATGGCTATGGCCATCTTCGTGCTGCAGACCTTCGCCGTTCAGCGTCGTACGACCGGAAGTACCACCGATCAGGAAGCCGCGAGCCTGCTGGTCGCCGGCCTGCCAGCACAGGTCGCCGATACGCTGGAACCCGAACATGGAGTAGTAGATGTAGAACGGGATCATCGGCAGGTTGTTGGTGCTGTAGGAGGTCGCAGCAGCCAACCAGGACGCGCCTGCACCCAGTTCGTTGATACCTTCCTGCAGAATCTGGCCTTTCTCGTCTTCTTTGTAGTATGCAACCTGCTCACGGTCCTGCGGGGTGTACTGCTGGCCGTTCGGGCTGTAGATACCGATCTGACGGAACAGACCTTCCATACCAAAGGTACGCGCTTCATCGGCGATGATCGGCACGAGGCGGTCTTTGATGGATTTGTTCTTCAGCATCACGTTCAGAGCACGAACGAACGCGATAGTGGTAGAGATCTCTTTATTCTGCTCTTCCAGCAGTGGCCCGAAATCTTCCAGAGTCGGCAGCTCCAGCTTCTCATCGAAGTTCGGCTGACGGCTCGGCAGATAGCCGTGCAGTTTCTGACGCTGGGCGTGCAGATAGGTGTGCTCTTCGGAACCTTCCGGGAAGGTCACGTACGGCAGTTTTTCGATATCCGCATCGGCAACCGGCACGTTGAAACGATCGCGGACGTAGCGAACGCCGTCCATGTTCATTTTCTTAACCTGGTGGGCGATGTTTTTACCTTCAGCGGTGTCACCCATGCCGTAACCTTTAATGGTATGGGCGAGGATAACGGTAGCTTTGCCTTTGGTTTCCTGCGCTTTTTTCAGTGCAGCATAGACTTTCTTCGGATCGTGGCCGCCGCGGTTGAGGGCCCAGATCTGCTCGTCAGTCCAGTCGGCAACCAGCGCTGCGGTTTCCGGATATTTACCGAAGAAGTGCTCACGCACGTAGGCGCCATCTTTGGATTTGAAGGTCTGGTAGTCACCGTCAACGGTCTCTTCCATCAGCTGGATCAGTTTACCGCTGGTGTCTTTACGCAGCAGTTCGTCCCAGCGTCCGCCCCAGATAACCTTGATAACGTTCCAGCCAGCACCGCCAAAGATGCCTTCCAGTTCGTTAATGATCTTGCCATTACCGGTAACCGGGCCGTCAAGACGCTGCAGGTTACAGTTGATAACGAAGACCAGGTTGTCCAGTTTCTCACGGGTCGCGATGGTGATCGCGCCTTTGGATTCCGGTTCGTCCATCTCACCGTCGCCCAGGAAGGCGTAAACGGTTTGTTTGGAAGTATCTTTCAGACCACGGTGTTCCAGATATTTCAGGAACTTAGCCTGATAAATCGCGCCGATAGGGCCCAGGCCCATAGAAACGGTCGGGAACTGCCAGAATTCCGGCATCAGTTTCGGGTGCGGATAAGAGGACAGACCTTTACCGTGAACTTCCTGACGGAAGTTGTTCATCTGCTCTTCAGTCAGACGACCTTCCAGGAAGGCACGCGCGTAGACGCCCGGAGAGATGTGGCCCTGGAAGTAAACCAGATCGCCGCCGTCCTGCTCGTTGCGTGCGCGGAAGAAGTGGTTAAAGCACACTTCGTAGAAGGTTGCGGAAGACTGGAAGGAAGCCATGTGGCCGCCCAGTTCGAGATCCTTTTTCGATGCGCGCAGAACGGTCATGATGGCGTTCCAGCGGATCGCAGAACGGATACGACGTTCCAGATCCAGATTCCCCGGGTATTCCGGTTCATCTTCAACGGCAATAGTGTTTACGTAACCGCCGGTCGATGCGCCAGCAGCCACTTTCACCCCGCCTTTGCGGGCTTCAGAAAGGAGTTGGTCAATAAGATACTGAGCGCGCTCAACACCTTCTTCACGGATGACCGATTCGATCGCCTGTAGCCAGTCGCGAGTTTCGATCGGATCCACGTCATTGGGTAAACGTTCTGACATGGGGGGTATTCCTTATCTATCTAATCGTTGATTAATCTGGAACCTGTCCCATTGAATTCTCGCCAGAGAATGCAATAAGACAGGTTCTGCGTTTAGTTGCCGCGCTCTAAAAATGGCGCTTAAGAACCGGAGTTCTCATCTTTTCGTTGCTGTAAACGACGCAGCGAGCGTTCACGACGGCTCTGCTCACGGCTACGATCCAGCAAAATTTCCTCAATGAACGCCAGGTGACGATGCGACGCTTCACGCGCCTGCTCCGGTTCCCCGGCGATTATCGCCTCAAAAATGCGAGTACGATGATTGCTGACCTGCGGGAGCATCTCCCGACGGGCGTACAACAATTCAAAATTCTGGCGAACGTTCTGGGCCAGCATCGGCTCCATACAGCGTAGTAGATGGAGCAGCACCACATTGTGCGCCGCTTCGGTGACGGCAATTTGATACTGGACGACGGCATCGGATTCGGCGTCAAGATCGCCGGACTGCTGAGCCCGCTCAATGGCCTGATGCAGCTCGCGAATACGTTCGCGGTCTTCATCGTTGCTGCGCAGCGCTGCGTAATAAGCCGCAATGCCTTCAAGCGCGTGACGGGTTTCCAGCAGATCGAATTGGGATTCAGGGTGGTCGGACAGTAGCTCTACCAGCGGGTCGCTGAAGCTCTGCCACAGGCGGCTTTGTACAAACGTTCCGCCCCCCTGGCGACGAAGCAACAAGCCCTTAGCTTCGAGGCGTTGAATAGCCTCACGGAGCGAGGGACGGGAAACGTCGAACTGTTTTGCCAGTTCACGTTCTGGCGGGAGTTTTTCACCGGGGCGCAACGTCCCCTCAAGGATTAAAAACTCCAGCTGCTGCTCTATCACATCGGATAGTTTTGGTTGGCGGATCTTGCTGTAGGCCATATTCCCTGTCTCTGCCATTAGCCCGGAGTCAATTGGTCTTACCAATTCATAGTTCGTATCGCTAAAGTAACAAAGTATTCACCTTCTGTCCATACAGGTTTTGATTGAAATCATTAAACCTGGCACGTTTTAACAACCTTACAGAAATAACATTTCATAAATGTAACTTTGCACAAATGTTGTGTTTACTCACAAAGAGGTAGCGTTAACTTAATCGAAACGAAAAATTACGCTATCTGAACCGATTCAACTCACCAAGTAATGAATATAAATTCAATAAAATCGGATAAATGGCAAAGAAGAGGTAGGAGCGGAATATTGAGATGTGATTTACAAATGGTTTCTTTTTGCTCGCTTCGTCATCATCCCTTCATAAAGCAGGTGCATTCAGCGGCGCTTATCACTATTCTCCATGATACGAAAGGCCTTTTCATGAATTCCCTCTCCGCCTTGCGTAAAGAAATAAATACATCATCGGAATTTGATAATTACACAAACACAACAATATGCGCGTTGCATCACTCGGGGCAAAACGGAGCTCAGGCCCGCTGAAATTTCACTGACTATGCTATCAGGCAGGGATGGACAGCGAAGAAGTCACCTGAAGGATGACGCGGACAAACATAATAACCATAACCACACACGAGGTTTCATGATGGAAGGTCAACAGCATGGCGATCGGCTAAAGCGCGGCCTTAAAAACCGCCATATTCAGCTTATTGCGCTGGGAGGCGCTATCGGTACCGGCTTGTTTCTCGGTAGCGCATCCGTCATCCAAAATGCAGGTCCCGGTATTATTCTGGGCTACGCAATTGCCGGTTTTATTGCCTTCCTGATTATGCGTCAGTTGGGCGAGATGGTCGTTGAAGAACCGGTGGCCGGTTCATTTAGTCATTTTGCCTACAAATACTGGGGCGGCTTTGCGGGCTTCGCTTCCGGCTGGAACTACTGGGTTCTTTACGTGCTGGTCGCGATGGCCGAGCTGACCGCGGTCGGGAAATACGTTCAGTTCTGGTGGCCGGAAATTCCTACCTGGGTTTCTGCGGCCATTTTCTTTATCGCCATCAACGCGATCAACCTGACTAACGTCAAAGTGTTTGGCGAAATGGAGTTCTGGTTCGCTATCATTAAAGTTGTCGCCGTCGTGGCGATGATCCTGTTCGGCGGCTGGCTGCTGTTTAGCGGCAACGGCGGCCCGCAGGCCACCGTACGCAACCTGTGGGAGCAAGGCGGATTCCTGCCGCACGGCTTCACCGGGCTGGTGATGATGATGGCGATTATTATGTTCTCGTTCGGCGGTCTGGAGCTGGTGGGTATTACCGCCGCAGAAGCGGATAACCCGGAACAAAGCATTCCAAAAGCCACTAACCAGGTTATCTACCGTATTCTGATTTTCTATGTGGGCTCGCTGGCCGTTCTGCTTTCGCTGCTGCCATGGAGCCGCGTGACCGCCGATACCAGTCCGTTCGTCCTGATTTTCCATGAGCTGGGCGATACCTTTGTCGCTAACGCCCTGAATATCGTGGTCCTGACCGCGGCGCTTTCGGTGTATAACAGCTGCGTTTACTGCAACAGCCGTATGCTGTTCGGCCTGGCCCAGCAGGGTAACGCGCCAAAAGCGCTGATGAGCGTCGATAAACGCGGCGTGCCGGTCAACACTATTCTGGTCTCCGCGCTGGTGACCGCGCTGTGCGTCCTGATTAACTACTTCGCGCCGGAATCGGCGTTTGGTCTGCTGATGGCGCTGGTAGTTTCTGCCCTGGTGATCAACTGGGCGATGATCAGCCTCGCGCATATCAAATTCCGTCGCGCTAAGCAGCAGCAGGGCGTGGTGACCCGCTTCCCGGCGCTGCTGTATCCGCTGGGCAACTGGATTTGCCTGCTGTTCATGGCGGGAGTACTGGTGATCATGCTGATGACCCCTGGCATGGCGATCTCCGTTTACCTTATTCCGGTATGGATTGCCGTTCTCGGCGTCGGCTACCTGTTTAAGCAGAAAACGGCCAGCACCATTAAAGCATAATCATACATCTCCTGAATCTGTGCCCGCCCGCCGCAGGCGGGCACAGCGCATTGTTATCTGCTTCACACTTTCCCCCTGATAACCGATTTATCCATATCGTTAACCCTTTCCTACAACGCATTTATTTATTACCCGACTAATAATTCTCTCCATACCGCAACGGGGAGATCGCCGCGATGAATGGCAATAAGCTTTCAGTTAAAGAGAAAATAGGCTACGGGATGGGTGATGCCGGATGCAATATCATCTTCGGTGCCATCATGCTGTTTGTTAACTATTTTTATACGGATATTTTTGGCCTCGCACCTGCGCTGGTGGGTGTATTACTGCTCTCTGTACGCGTTATTGATGCGGTTACCGATCCGATTATGGGGGCGATGGCCGACCGTACCCGCAGCAAATATGGCCGTTTTCGTCCATGGCTGCTGTGGATTGCCTTCCCGTACGCGCTGTTCAGCGTCCTGATGTTTACCACGCCGGAGTGGACGTACAATAGCAAGGTTATCTATGCTTTCGTCACCTACTTCCTGCTCTCGCTAACCTATACCGCGATTAACATCCCCTACTGCTCACTGGGTAGCGTGATTACGAATGACCCGCAGGAACGCGTGGCCTGCCAGTCCTATCGCTTCGTGATGGTCGGTATTGCCACTCTTCTGCTATCCCTGACGCTGCTGCCGATGGCGGACTGGTTCGGCGGTGAGGATAAAGCCAAAGGCTACCAGATGGCGATGACCGTGCTGGCGTTTATCGGTATGTGCATGTTCCTGTTCTGCTTTGCCACCGTTCGTGAGCGCGTAAAACCCGCAGTCCAGACCAACGACGAGCTGAAAAAAGATCTGAAAGACGTCTGGAAAAACGACCAGTGGGTTCGCATCCTGCTGTTAACGCTGTGCAACGTCTGTCCGGGCTTTATTCGCATGGCCGCCACCATGTACTACGTCACCTGGGTTATGCAGCAAAGCACCCACTTCGCCACGCTGTTTATCAGCCTTGGCGTGGTCGGGATGATGATCGGTAGTATGCTGGCGAAAGTTCTGACCGACCGCTGGTGTAAACTGCAGGTGTTTTTCTGGACCAATATCGTCCTGGCCGTTTTCTCCTGCGCGTTCTATTTCTTCGACCCGCACGCCACCATGATGATTATGGCGCTCTACTTCCTGCTGAATATCCTGCATCAGATCCCCTCACCGCTGCACTGGTCGCTGATGGCCGACGTTGACGACTACGGCGAATGGAAGACCGGCAAACGCATCACCGGTATCAGCTTCTCCGGCAACCTGTTCTTCCTGAAGGTCGGTCTGGCTATCGCCGGCGCGATGGTTGGCTTCCTGCTCTCCTGGTACGGTTACGATGCTGGCGCGAAACAGCAAAGCGCATCCGCGATTAACGGTATCGTACTGCTATTCAGCGTTATCCCCGGCGTCGGCTATCTCATTACCGCGGGAGTGGTGCGTATGCTGAAGGTTAACCGCGAATTTATGAGGCAAATTCAGTCTGACCTCGAGAAACGCCGGGTCAACTATAGCGAGCTCAATGACTATCAGGAACTGAAAACCGGCGAACATGTAAGGAAAGCGTAATGAAAAACTGGCCGAATCCATTTATTGAACAACGCGCGGACCCGTATATTCTGCGCCATCAGGATAGCTACTACTTTATTGCCTCGGTGCCGGAGTACGACCGTCTGGAAATCCGTCGCTCAGCCACCCTTGAAGGTTTACGCGACGCGCAGCCGGTGGTCGTCTGGCGTAAACCGGACAGCGGCCCGATGAGCCAGCTCATATGGGCGCCGGAGCTGCATGAGATTGACGGAAAATGGTACATCTACTTTGCGGCAACCCACACGCACGATCTGGATGCGCTGGGGATGTTCCAGCACCGCATGTTCGCCCTGGAATGCGCGGACAGCGACCCATTAACCGGTAAATGGCAGGAAAAAGGGCAGATTAAAACGCCGCTTGATACCTTTGCGCTGGATGCCACGACTTTCCGCCATCAGGGTAAGCAGTGGTATCTGTGGGCGCAAAAAGATCCTGAAATTAAAGGCAATACCAACCTCTATCTGGCTGAACTGGAAAATCCGTGGACGCTAAAAGGTCAGCCGGTCATGCTGAGTCAACCCGAGTTCGACTGGGAGTGCCGCGGTTTCCTGGTGAACGAAGGCCCGGCGGTACTGTTCCACGGCGACAAGCTGTTCGTTAGCTATTCCGCCAGCGCCACCGACGAAAACTACTGCATGGGCTTACTGTGGATAGACGTTAGCGCCGACCCGCTCCGGCCGGAAAACTGGCATAAAGCGCCGCAGCCGGTATTCCGCACCAGTTATGAGAATCGTCAGTATGGGCCCGGACACAATAGTTTTACGCAGACGCCGGAGGGAGAAGATGTGCTGGTGTACCACGCGCGTAACTACACCGAAATCGAAGGCGACCCGCTGTACGATCCAAATCGTCATACGCGCCTGAAGCTTATTCGCTGGCAAGAAAACGGGATGCCTGATTTTGGCATCCCGGCAGCAGACACGTATTAAGAGTCATGCCTGCCCGCCAACGGGCAGGCGCTTAAATCAGCGTACCGTAAATGGTCAGCAGCGCCATAATCACCACCACCACCAGCGATGTTTTCTTCGCCATGGAGACCGCCGCCTTCGGCGTGGCCACTTTATCCACGTGCGGCTCACGCGCCAGCGAATACTGCGCCAGACGCGTCAATACCTGGTACTGAGAAGAGTGGCGGTCGCCCAGCGAGGCAAACCACGCCGGTAAGGCTTTTTCCCCGTGTCCAACCAAAGCGTACACCACGCCGACCAGGCGTACCGGAACCCAATCGACCACGTGCAGAATACCGTCGATACCCGACTGTAAGCGATGGCGCGGCGTCTGATAACGCGCCAGCCACGTTTGCCAGGCCCGCAGCGTACAGTAGGCGATCAGGGTTAACGGCCCCCACGGCCCGCCGACCACAAACCAGAACAGCGGAGCAAGATAATAGCGGTAGTTAATCCACAGCAGCGCATTTTGCAGCTCGCTCAGATACTCACGCTGGTCGCAGCCGGGCGGTACGCCGTGGATCAGGGTAAGTTCACTGGCCATGGCGTCGCAGGCGCGGCTATCATCGCGCGCCGCGGCCTTCAGGTAGGCGTGATAGTGCAAACGGACTTTACCTGCGCCGATGCACAGCAGGCCCAGCAGGATCCAGAACACCAGCAGCGGAACGTTAAACAGCTGCCCCTGCAGCAGGCGCTGAATAATAAACACCACTGCCGCCGCCGCGACCGTCATCAGTACGGTTGTCAGCAGGGAATAATGCTTTATCCGGCGAAACAGCACTTCCAGCCGATGATCGAGCTGCCAGTGCTCGCCCAGCTTAAACAAGCGCTCGGCAATGAGGACTAACAGCGTAGTGAACAACGTCATGGCATCTCCTTATTCTGACGATGGGGTTAACAGACCGCGAAATTTTACCCAGTCAAAAGCCGGGCCGGGATCCGTTTTACGCACTGGCGCAATATCGCTATGGCCGGTGATATTGTCGGCTATCGCCGGATAGAGCGGGATAAGCTGACGGGTAACGGCTGCCAGCTGCTGATACTGCGCGTCGGTATAAGCCAGCTCGTCGGTCCCTTCCAGCTCAATGCCTATCGAAAAATCGTTGCAGCGCTCGCGCCCGTGATAGCTTGAAACACCCGCGTGCCACGCGCGCTTGTCGAAAGGCACATACTGCACGATTTCACCATCGCGGCGAATCAGACAATGCGCCGAAACGCGAAGATGGGCAATCTCGGCAAAGAAAGGATGGGCATGGGGATCGAGCGTACCGCTGAACAGGGCATCAATCCACGGGCCGCCAAATTCGCCGGGCGGTAGGCTTATATTGTGCACCACCAGCAAAGAGGGAGTTTCATTATCCGGACGACTATCTTGATGCGGCGAAGGTACCCGACGCGCCTCGACCAGCCATCCCCCGTTCAACTGCATGTTGAGTCTCCTTTTACTAGCTTATGCATTCGCGGCACCGCGTCCAACAAATCCCCGGCATCATACGCCCTGTCGCTCAGCGGACTAACGCCAAAAGCTGAAACCGCCGGCAAAATGAAGCGGATGTGGTACAAAAACGTTGTTCAGGTTAGCATGTTTCCCACTTCTGAATCTTATCTATCTGGAGCTTTATCATGACGCCTCGTCGCTACAATCCCGACCGCCGCCGTGACGCGCTGCTGGAGCGTATTAATCTTGATATTACCGATGCCGTCGCCCAATCCCTGCGGGAAGATTTAGGCGGTGAAGTGGATGCGAATAACGACATTAGCGCACAATTATTGCCGCAGGACGCGCGCTCGCATGCGGTCGTGATCACCCGCGAAGATGGCGTATTTTGCGGTAAACGCTGGGTAGAAGAAGTCTTTATTCAGCTTGCGGGCGATGACGTTAACTTCACCTGGCATGTTGCCGATGGCGATGCGGTAAAAGCAAACCAGCCGCTGTTCGAGCTGGATGGCCCTTCGCGTATTCTGCTCACCGGCGAGCGCACCGCGCTTAATTTCGTGCAGACGTTGTCCGGGGTGGCGAGTGAAGTCCGCCGCTATGTCGATCTGCTGGCGGGCACCAAAACTCAGCTGCTCGATACGCGCAAAACGCTGCCGGGTCTGCGCACGGCGCTGAAGTACGCGGTCTTATGCGGCGGCGGTGCCAACCATCGCCTGGGCCTCTCCGATGCCTTTCTGATTAAAGAGAATCATATTATCGCTTCCGGCTCGGTACGGCAGGCGGTTGAAAAAGCGTTCTGGCTACACCCTGATGTGCCGGTAGAAGTGGAAGTCGAAACCCTTGAAGAGTTGGACGAAGCGCTGAAAGCCGGCGCCGACATCATTATGCTCGACAACTTCACTACCGACCTGATGCGCGAAGCGGTCAAACTCACCCAGGGTCAGGCGGCGCTGGAAGTCTCCGGCAACGTCACATTCGATACCATTCGTGAATTTGCCGAAACCGGCGTCGACTACATCTCCGTTGGCGCGTTGACGAAACACGTGCGCGCCCTCGACCTCTCTATGCGTTTTCGCTAATCCCCCTGCCCCGGTTTTCACTTTATGCCGGGGCTCGCTTTTGCGAACTGACTCGCATGCCAATAATCCCTCCATGCAAGCGGCCCAAAAAGCCTGGAACCCGGCTTCCTTAGGCGAAATCTGCGGCTCGTATCGCTAAAAAAAGCCCGGCAAAGTGCTCCCGAAGATAACAAGGAGCAACTTATGAACAAACAACATGGCTTTACCCTCATCGAACTCATGGTGGTCATCGGGATCATCGCCATTCTCAGCGCAATCGGCATTCCGGCCTATCAGAACTACCTGCGAAAAGCGGCGCTTACCGACATGCTACAAACCTTCGTCCCTTTCCGTACCGCCATTGAGCTATGCGCGCTGGAGCACGGCGGATTAACCCCCTGCGATGGCGGAAGCAATGGGATCCCCTCCCCCGCAACCACCCGCTACGTCTCCGCTATGACCGTAGCGACGGGCGTTGTCACGCTCACCGGCCAGGAAAGTCTCAATGGCCTGAGCGTCACTATGACGCCGTCCTGGGATAACGCTAACGGTATCACCGGCTGGCAGCGCGTTTGTAATATTACCGGCGATAGCGCACTCAAGCAGGCCTGTGAAGATGTGTTCCGTTTTAACTGAGGGGGCGGCAATGAAAACTGAACAATTGATCCCCCTGTGCCAGCGCTACAAGGCATTGCTGCTCGATAGCGATGAACACACCATTGCCATCGCCGTAGTCGATGCCCCTGCGCCGGAACTCATGGAAGCCCTGCGCTTCGCGACTCAGAAAAGGATTGATATCGAATGCTGGAGCCAGGACCGGATGGACAAACGGCTGCAGACGCCGGGAATATCAACGCTCGCCCCACCTGTTGAAGCCTCAGCCAGCGTCGTTGAACAGGTGAATAACCTTCTCGAACAAGCCCTGCGCCAGCGCGCGTCTGATATTCATATCGAACCCGGCGACGATCGCCTGAGAATTCGCCTGCGGGTAGACGGCGTACTCCATTCTCTTGCGCCGCTAGCCGCGGAGCTCGCCGCCCCAATCACCGCCCGACTTAAGGTGCTCGGTAATCTGGATATCGCCGAACATCGGGTACCGCAGGACGGTCAGTTCACCCTCACGCTCTCCGAGCGTCCGATCTCGTTTCGGATCGCCACGCTTCCCTGCCGCGGAGGGGAGAAAATCGTTCTGCGTTTACTACATCAGGTTGAACAAGCGCTGGACCTGGAGGCGCTGGGGCTCTCCTCCCAGCAGCTTGCCGCCTTCCGCTCGGCGCTAAACCAACCCCAGGGCCTGATGCTGGTTACCGGTCCGACGGGAAGTGGGAAAACCGTCACTTTATACAGCGCGCTACAGGCGCGGAATCGCGACGAGGTCAATATATGCAGCGTTGAAGATCCGCTAGAGATCCCCATTGTGGGGATGAATCAGACGCAGATTAACCCCCGGGCGGGTTTAACCTTTCACAGTGTACTGCGCGCCCTGCTCCGTCAGGATCCTGATATCGTAATGGTGGGAGAAATACGCGATGCGGAAACCGCTGAAATCGCGATAAAAGCAGCGCAGACCGGGCACCTGGTGCTAATTACAACTCTCTAATAACTTACTTTGATTTGTATCGCGGGTATTAAGCGGCTTCGAGGATATGGGACAGGGCAATCATTCGGATTCGTTCTTGTGTGTAACCTGCCAAACGGTACTTTTTCACCAATTCGTAGCCTACACGGTCAAGGCTCTCTAAAGCAGCTTCAGACAGCTTCACAATGATGTTATTTCGGTTGTCTCCACCCTCACAGTGAAACGGTGCTCTTGCTGCTGAAGCGGTCACACGTGTAATCTGTGGCTTAGGCTTAGGCGGCTGTCTACGGCTCTTTGAGCAATCAACACAGCTACCCGATGAGACATAACGGATAAATGAGCCGCAATGAATACACGGCTTATCAGAGTTAGTGAAAGTATTAGCCATTTAAGAGTCCTTCTAAGTAGCTGGTGATTCTTGCTTGCTGAAAACGTGTTGAACCATCGTTTGAACGCCTGATTAGCTTGCTCATCAAATGAGGGTGAATCTTACCAACCAGATTAGCGCCGATGATTAGACGCTTTTCAGAATCGTAATAGTTAATTGGTGCATTAATTGTATCTTCCATTATCAGCCCCCTCTTACCATATGTTTAATTGCCTCTTTCAAGGCTGCATCTCTTTGCTGTTCAATTGTTGGCTTAGGCTTCACCTTGTACGTGGTTACCGATTTAGATGGCTTCACTGTTGGCTTCGGTTTGTTACCTGAAGCAAGTAGCTTATAAGTTGATTCACTAATTTCTGCTTGACCGTTGAAATATTTAAATTCCATCGAGTCAGTAAGATGATTATAGCTGCCACGTTTGGACAGCCCTTTCATTGGAATACTCATTATTCGGTTACTTCTTCAGACTCAGTTACAATCACGTTTAAATAGCTTTCAAATGATTTAATTGAATCCAGAGCTTTACGGGCTTCAATCACAATCTTGTTTCGCTGGTGGACAGCTTCAGCGGCTTTCACTTTCAAACGCTCAATCATTTTGTCAATGGTTGATTCAGCTTCTGCTTTAGCTTTATCTGTGATTTCCTGAAGAGGATTATCTTTAGCGTTCTTTGGCATACGAATAAAGGTAACCATCCCAACAGATACACGGTGTACCATGAAACCTTGTTCAGCCATGCTTTGAATCACTTGTTGCTGGTTAGTGGGATAAACCTGCTTCACAATGAATCCGTGACGTTCTGAAGGATTAGCCAGATATTCAGCGACCTTCTGATTAATCAACACTGAACGAGATTCTACAGCATCCTGATATTCAGCCTCAGCTTTATTCATTCGGTCAGTGGCCTGTTGAATCCGTGGGAAGTACAACTTTTCAATATGCTGTTTCTGTTCGAACGGTAATAAGTGGGAAATGCTTGCAACTGGCGATTCAATTCTTACAGCTTGATTTAAATTAGTCATTAGTAATTACTCTTAGTCTGGTTTGCTTAGATTTCAGAAAGCACAAAACCGCATCCAGCCAACTTAATGTTACGGGACACGGTTCAATGTTTTCAAATTAGGGCTGTTCATCTTCTCAAGAGGAATTCCCGTCACTCGTTCGGGATGGATGCCAAAGAAGATAAACAGAAGGAAACTGAGGAGTCAGATAATAAATCGGGGATTGATGGATGGTGAAATACCCCCTAACTCATATAACCATTCTTTCATACATTAACAAATTGTCAACAGTTTCTAAGTGATTATTTCTCGGATAAACCTGACGAGCAACAACCTTTTACATGGCTGACATCCTAAAATCTTTTGATTGCCTCACTATAAAGCTTTAGATAAAAACCTTATAAAGCCACAATTATATAATTTCAAGCTTTACTCTCTGGCGCCACCATCTCGAACCATTTTTGCCAAATCATTAACTGAACTATCATTTTGAATGCTATGCTCTAGCTCAGACCAAACTTCCCAGTCAACATCAACTTCATCGATACTTTTATCACCGAAGCATATCGATATATACCGGACAATATTTCGGCAAACTAAATAGTAGTTCAATGCCTCAAGTCTTGAAGCTGGTTCAGGTGATGATAAATGGGTAAGTTCATTTCGTCTTTTTGAGATGACTTCATAAAGAGAAATCTGATTTTCAGATAACTCTTTTACACCCAACCTCCCCCACCGTTTAATTCTTTTACGACATGAGGAGAATTGATACTCTGCCATATGCCTGTCAATGCTTTTTCTTCTAATGCCTTCTATGCCATACTCTTCTACATCTTTCAAGGTGTATTTATCATCATTACAAATCCTCTGTAAATTTGAGGACAATTCCTTTTCGTAGACATAGAATTCATATTCTTCCAGCAGGCAAAACAAGTAAAGAATTGTTTGCGCCGACATAATTTCTTCAGGCTTAGTCATTTCATGAATATTAATGAACTTTCGCCCCCCACCTTTTCCTTTTTCTGGAGTTTTAAAGTCATTAATAACATGTATTGCAAGCTGGAATAGTTCGGATGTCTTCAGGGCTAATGGGAGGATTGTTTTATCCAATCTTGGACGGTTTGCTGCACTATGTAAACTTGGGCCAGTAGACCATTTCTCCTCCGAAAATGACATTGCCGAATTAGCAGCGACGGCCAACTCACAAGCGTAAAGTGCGGAATGAACATACAATTCCATTTTCTTTATTAAATCCACAGCTTTCATCTGTTGCCTCATTATCAATAATGAATACTTAGTGACGGCTATATTATATACTGCAATAGAATTGAGTGCTATAGCGAAAAGCAATAACTACCAATTTTATCAACTGAAAGGTTCATATTGTCTGCTTCCACTCACAGTAGTGATACCTTTGCATTGTTAAAGTCACACAACTATTATTTTATCACAACCACTAATCTCATTCATTTTCTTATTGAGCAACACCGCTAAGGTCTGCTGTCGTGTTAAATCATATTTTTCACCTAATTGACTCAATAGTTCAAGCGTCTTGACTGGCATATTGACTACTGAAGCCTGTTTCTTATCCGGCATTGTTTAACTCCTCTTTCACGATAATTTCTAAGGTCTTCTGACGGCTCAGGCCGTACAGCTTAGATAGCGCTTCTAGCTTTTTTATTAGTGCTGGCGCAATATGCACCACTACGTATTTCATTTTACAATTCCTCATAAACTGGCATTTTAATTGGTTCGTCGTCTTCCTCTGAATCACTGACAAAAAGATAATTCAGTTTACTTTCTGATTTAGGCTTTGGTTTAGAAAGACGGATAATAACTGGTTCAATCTCTTCTACAACGTCAATAACTGGATTCTCATCTCCTTCAATCACTGGAAAGGGAAGGACATTATTAGAATCACTGGTAATTATGGTCTCTGGTTCAGATACTGATTCAGGTTTATTATCTTGCTGGTGGCGTTTAATTAATTCAGGTGGCATGATTTCAACTGTGTACACCTTAGAACTATCATAACGCTGAATAGAACTAATAAGACATGATTCATGTAATTGGGTTAAAGCCCCTATAGCAACCTTTCGTCCAATACCAAACAATTCACACAGGTAATTAATTGAGGGGAAGACTTCTTGACCGTTTCTTTGAAGACCTACCATAAACAGGTAAATCATTTTAGCTGAAAGAGATAACTTAACACCGTTGAAAGAAGTGATTCGGGTTACATCACTATAAGCGGGGGTAAACGGGATTTCATAGAGTTTCATTCATGGGATTTTCCTAATATCAGAAATGCCTTTTAACAAGGCCGTATATTGTTCGGTTTAAGCTGTGATTACATTTTCACGAATCATGTTTTTAATCAGGGCTGAGTAGCTAACACCCTGTTTCGCTGCCATTTCAACAATTTTACGGTGAATGGCGTGTGATACTTCAACGCGGATTGTTACTTGCTGTGGGATGTCTTTTCTCATTGGGCTTTCCTTCATGCAATTCAATAAGCTACAGAAATACTGTAACAATACATTAACAATCTGTCAACATATTTGTTTGATTTTTAATCTCAAATAGTATAAGGGATTCTTTTTTGCATGATTAGTTGAAGGGTGGGGATACCAAAACGGTATAGGGGGTCTACCAAAAGGGAATGGGGGGTGTACCAAAACGGCATAGGGGGTATGCCAAAAGGAAACACTATTAGAATAAAGATAAGAATAGAGAACAGAATAACTAAATAGATTACTGTAAAGAGGGCTAACGCCCTGAATCACCATGATTTATTTACCTTAACCGATTGTAATCGATTGTTTTTTATGCTACCCTAAAACCTCTTAACAGATTCTTTTTGTTCTTTGTTTTTCATCTTCTTGTCTCTGAGTATCTTTTAAGAGTTCTTTAAAGAAGCCCCTCTAACCTCACCTTGCTTCGCTCATCGGTGATTCTGGTTTCCACCTTGTAGCCTTCAATAAATCATATCGGGATCCGTGAAAGAGGCTTTGAAGCTGGTGGATGAATTTTCACAAATATTATTTTTCTAAAAAATTTTCAGACCTATTTTTATTTCAGCTTTACCGGAAACTTTCAGCATATCTAAAGCAACTTTGAAGATTTTGGATAGTCTGAATCTCTCTGCTTAGTAGCGCCCTTTTCAAAGACTCCATACCAATGGCAAAAAATGAACATATCTGAGCCTGTGCAGCGTTCTAAGCGATTATTTAATGATGGTAATCCTGACCCATAGGTTAATAATAAAGACTGCTTAGAATGCGTTACAGGGATCCTGATAAACGCCAGACATAAAAAAGCCCCAATAAAGGGGCATTGTGAATCACTATCTAATTGTTACTTGTTCAGTCGATAGAAAGTTGCCTTACTGATTTCTAACTCTTTCTGTACCTGAGCAGGGGAATAACCTTGTGCAATCAGTTCCTGAACCTGTTCAGACGTTGCTTTGATAGGTCTGCCGCAATGCTTGCCTTCAGACTGAGCACGTTTAATCCCTGCTGTTCTGCGCTCTGCTATCAAGTCTTTCTCTAAAGAAGCCAATCCAGCCATCATCGTGAGCATCGCTTTACCCACTGGCGTTGATAGGTCGAACCCCTCACGCAAGCTGATAACCTTCACACCTTTAGCCTGTAAAGTCTCAACCGTTGAGAGAACATCGATAGTGTTACGGCCTAAGCGGTCAATAGCGATAACAATCAACGTGTCACCTTCACGGACATAGTTCAGCAGGTCACCGAACCCTTTACGCTCTGTAGCCTTAATGCCACCTGATACAGCCTCATCAGAGAACCACTTACCAACCTGATAACCAGCTTCTTTAATCTGCTGCTTCTGATTCTCAATAGTCTGGTCAGAAGTTGATACACGGACGTAAGCGATTACAGATGACATTATGGTGATTCCCTGAAAATTGTCTCAAAACCTAGTCTCAAAATAATACATGTATCAAAACTTAAAATCAACCTTTTGAGACGAGCTAATTACACCTTTAGAGACCCTTTTCAGCAGTATCAAAACCACTTCCTTTTGAGACTGCATCGACTGAGGGTTGATTGTAACCACATGACCAATCAATTATCTTAAAAGCCACTTGATAGCCCCTAACATAGACGGTAAGAGCATGTTACACACAGCGGCATTGATTGCCCCAATCATCGGTTATTGTTCGTTCAGTTGTGGGATGACCTCATACTTATGGTGTAAAGGTAAAGAGTTGAGCAAGTTGGGGTGGGTGCTTGCCATCTTTAACGTTGCAGCATTTTTATACCTGAATCACATATTGCTTATTGACCTGATTCAACGTGTGGCTGATACGTCTGATGGCTATATAAGCATCTTTGATGATGACTTTGTGTCGGATGTTTCCCGCAACACCATTCAGATTATGATTACCTATATAGCGGCCTCAACTGCTGGTGGTTACTTTGGAGCAAAGAAGAAATTTAAACAGGATTAAATTCACTGAATAATGCCTGTTCTGAATAAAGAACAGTTAATAGGCTACAGCTATTGATAATTCTTGTTTCGATAGGTGTTTTTAAGCCATCTATGAACACTGTTTTTCACTGTTAATTTAGCCATCTAAACGGCGATTCTTCAGCGTTAGCAAGTCATTGAAGGGGTCACTATGGAAATTTCAAGAATCGAAAAGGAATCCCGCCTAACCATAGCGCCTTATTAACTGTCACAATGACGAACTTTTCACTAAGATAATAAGGACTACGCAGCAAAGGATTTTCAAAGGAAATGAAAGAAACCATTTATAACATCTTCTACTTTTGTCCTGATGGTGTTCACATTACACATTGCGGAATCGTTTCTCATGAACGTGATGGTGACGAAAATCAAAAACTGGAATTTTTAAGTAAGCAGTTAGACACAGATTTAGCTTCTTGTAGGTCATTTCATGACATTCATCCTTCTGTACTCGATGATGACAAAAAACTGACACTTACAAGGTACAACACCAACTTGAGAGTGGGTAATAGTTACATGCCTTTTGAGTTAGCTCTTGAGGCTGTCAAAGCCCCTATTAACCCCTTAATGATTGTTACACCAGTGGTTCAGGGTAAGTTACAATATCATATAAAACATCCGGTTGATGAAAAATTAAGAAATGAACATACCCCTAACTATCATATTGAGGGGGTTCTTGACATTCCAGACTATCTTAATAAGTATTTGACGGGAGGTAAATTCCACCTCAAAAAGCTGATTAATGATGACCACATGGAGCCTGTGAAGCTTCTTTTTAATCAAAAACACTATATATCGAGCTTTAAGCTACTTGTTTCATTAATTGATACCATTGCTTACCTTGAATATGGTGACGTGAAAAGGAACTTCCAACAATGGCTCGATACCTATTCAGAAATCAGCAAGTTAGACATTACACCTGATGAAGTCTATCAGTTGAGAAACTCTTTATTGCACATGACCAACCTCAACTCCAGAGATGTTCTGAGGAAAAAGCATCGACGCCTAAGTATTGCCATTTGCAAAAGAGGTCATCCGACTCAGTATCATGATGAAATTGTATATTTCAACTTTACAGACTTTTTATTCATCTTTGATGAAGCTGTTGATAGATGGGTTGATAGCTACAAAGATAGTAAAAAGCAGTTAACTTTGATTGAAAGATATGATGAAGTATTGAGAGACAGCTTCTAAATAGCGAAAAGAGGGGGGCGAGCCGCCCCTATTATCTCAATAACGCCTGTAGGGTAAGATTAATTAAAAGACCCTTTACTATTGGATAGAGCTATCAGGCATGGATATACATCACCCTAAAGTAAAACTAGCTCACTATTTTCCATGAATTTATTCCTTTACATGACCATTAACTCACCGAATTAATTTATCAAATAAAAACTCATTCATTACCATTACCCTTATCCTTATCCTTACCCAAATTATTCATCTCTATTTCCTTTTCTAACATCATATCAAACCTCCTACTAAGAAAAGAATGCCCAATAAGTTTTTTGTCTTTTATATCTTTTAAAAATGAAGCAAACTCATCTCTTGATTCAATGTTTTCATAATTAAAATACAGGTCAGCTATTGCATTAACTCTCTCGCTCGCAGCCTGATACTGACTCAATCTTGAATTAACTTTATCCTCGGTTAATTTCAACTCAAAATTAATATCATCTAACTTCTTTTGTGATTCAGCATACGTCTTTTTCAATTCTTCTATGGAATTATCAATTTTAGCTTTTCTGGCATTTAAAATAGATACCCGAGTCTGCCCCCTTGCTTCAACTAAATTACTTTTTGAATTTTCTTTCTGTCTTGATAAATTTTCAGCATTTTCAGCCTCGACTTTTTTATCCGCAAGGTCAATCTCAATCTGATATTTTTCAAGCGCAGATACTTTGTCACTTTCTTTCTTCTTTTCAGAAACCCAGTTGTGGAATAGAGACAACCACCACTGAACAAATGGCATACCTATAAAAAGCACCACTCCTATAAAAATAGGAATCCAAAAGTAATCCATCCATAAATTAGACTGAGTAATCACTGCATGTATTCTTGCTTCAATATTTTCTTTACTCATAAAAAGAAATAATATATTAGTCCAATTACACGATACCCAAGAGAAGAAAACATACCCCCACAATGGACTTGAAATTCTGTCCCTAAAGGACTGCGCTATCTGGCTTACTGGCTCTTTAACAATCTCGTTCATATATCCCTTCTAAATGCGGTATAAATCAAAATTACTGTATCTTACTATTGAATTCTAATTCTTTCACCCAATCTGGTGCCTCTTCTAAGGCTATGTGACGGGGCTTAGTCGTGAACCCTTCAAAGTCGAATTCATCGCCATCAATCAGCGGTAAAATTTCTATCCACTGAGCACCATCAACCACCCTATCAAGTGGGAAGTTAAGCAGCTTCAAGCCGTTGTGTAAGAAGACATCACACTTCTTTCCAGCAGTGTTAAGTCGGATTTCTTTCACTATCCGCTTAATAATGATTTGAGCCTCCACCCTGTCTTTCTTCACAGTCAAATCCAAATGGCTGATTGTCTCAAGCTGGCTTGATTGTTCTCGTTGGTGAACCTCTGAGACAGCCTTTTCAGCGTCCTTAATACGACTGTTGAGGGCTTTCAAGTCCTTAGCCATTGATTCGGTATCATCTGCCAGCATAGCCAGCTTAATGAGCCTCTCACGCTGTTTCTGAAGCTGTTCTAATTCACTTTGAAGAGCACCAATAGCAGAGCCGTTATCACGATTGAGGGAAAGACGGTTAGTGTTATACAGAAGCCCCTGAACAAGGGCTTTATCGGCCAATCGGCGGTTGATACTTTTGGCATGACATCGCCCCTCATATCTCATTGAGCATCTATAGACCCCATGCCATTTTTCAGTTGCACAGTTAACAATTGTCACAAAACCACATTCAGCACAACGCATTACACCTTTGAAAAGGTTAGTAAGTAAGGGTTTGTCTGATGTTGGTCTGCGGCCTGAACCCTGTTTTAACTGCTGCACAGCGTAGAAATGTTCTTCACTAATAACAGCGGGGTAATAGTTGGGTATCTCCTTCACGCCTTTCGTAACTGTACAATTAGACGGCACTTTGAAACCAATCACAGAGCGGTTATCCAAGAGTGCTTTAACAGTAGTGTGAGACCAAGCGCCTTTCACAGGTTTGTGTTGATTCAGAGTATAGAAACCTTCTTCATTCATCTGTCTGGCGATTCGTACAAAAGGCAATCCCTCTAAGCGAAGCTGGAAGACACGCTGAACCGCTTTCACATTATCGGGTATTAGCTCAAAGTGAGACATATCATCAGACACTCTGAGCCACGCCACACAGCGCCGTGACATTATTTTACCCTTAGCCGCTTCTTCTCGTTTTGCATCCCATGCAGACCTTAACCGCTTTGATTTCGTAGCGGATTCTTCATTAGCACGTTGCATGATAAGCACAGCTTTAATCAAGCTGAGAGGGTCATTAAGACTTTCCTTCTTGTACCATGAGTTATCAGCCAATGTGACCACATCCACGCCAGCTAATAAAATCTTTCGCAGACGCTCCCTTGCAGTGTCAATGTCTTGACGGCTTACCCTATCCAGTGATTCAACTAACAACACTGAACCTGACTCAATAATCCCTGATTCAACAGCGGCTAAGAATTCACCAAATGCGCCTGATTTAGCGTTAGCGCCAGAGTAACCACTTATGCCGAGGTCTTGGAACCTGAGCGATTCATCCAAATGATAGTCTGGATTATTCTTGAGCCATTCATTTATGTACTTGTTCTGGCGTTTGGTTGAGTCTCCAGACGCCTGAATTTTAGAGGAAAATCGAATGTATGAGATTGCTTTTGGCATGAGTTAGTAAGTTACCATGATAGACTTAACAGGAGTTTATCATAAGAGATGTGTAGTCCTCTCAACGCTGCACACCAATTCAACCAGTGAAACGCTGGTCCGCCTGCAGCAGATGGGCGTTGCGCGCTGGATGATCTCATCCGCGCTTTCGCTGGTGGTGGCTCAGCGTCTGGTACGCAAGCTGTGCCCCCACTGCCGGCGGGAAACCGGCAGTTCGGCTGATGTTCCGCACAGTCTGTGGCCGCGGGCGCTTCCTCGCTGGCAGGCTCCGGGCTGTCAGCACTGCTATCACGGCTACTACGGTCGCCTGGCGCTCTTTGAGCTGTTACCCGTCAATACCACGTTACGGCAGGCGATAACTCAAGGTCTTAGCGCCGGGGAGATCGAGTCCCTGGCAAGGGAATCCGGCATGATGACGCTATTTGAGAGCGGCTGCCTGGCCGTCGAACGCGGGATGACCAGTCTGGAAGAAGTGGTACGCGTTTTGGGGATACCGCATGGCGACTAAACGACTGTGGCGCTGGCGCGGTATCACTCTCCAGGGCGCTCCCTGCCAGGGAACGCTCTGGCAGGATAATCGCCCGGAGGCATTGCAGGTTCTACAGCAGCAACGAATTATCCCGCTGACGCTGCGCCGCTGTAGCGTGCAAAACGCCCTCTGGCATCCGCGCTATAGCGGTGAAATCATCCGCCAGCTGGCGGCCCTTCTTCAGGCCGGCCTCCCGCTGGCTGAGGGGCTGGAACTGCTGGCTCAGCAGCAGCCCAATGCGCAATGGCAAGCGTTGCTGCAAACCCTGGCAGAGGATCTGGCGCAGGGCATTTCGCTTTCAGGCTCTCTGGAAAAATGGCCTGAAGCGTTCCCCCCGTTATATCTGGCCATGATCCGCACCGGTGAGCTTACCGGTAAACTGGAGCTATGCTGCGCCGAGCTGGCCCAGCAGCAGCGAGAACAGCTGCTCCTTACCGAGAAAGTGAAAAAAGCGCTGCGCTACCCGCTGATTATTTTGACTCTGGCGCTGCTGGTGGTCATGGGAATGCTGTGTTTCGTCTTACCGGAGTTTGCCGCTATATATCAAACTTTCAACACCCCGCTACCGTGGCTGACCCGCGTGGTAATGAGCGTCGGTGAGGGGCTAACTCGCTTTTGGCCATTGCTCGCGGCGCTGGGTATTTTGCCTGCGATACTCAACCGGCTGATTTGCCAGCGGCCAGGCTGGCTGCTGTATCGCCAGAAGCTGCTCCATACGCTGCCGGTGTTTGGCAAACTGCTATGCGGCCAGCGGCTTAGCCAGATTTTTACCGTACTCGCCTTGACGCAAAGCGCCGGTATCAGCTTTCTGCAAGGGCTGCAAAGCGTAGAGGAAACCCTGAATTGTCCGCTGTGGCGACAGAGGCTCCGCCAGGTTTGCCGGCAAATTACCCACGGCGATCCCATCTGGCAGGCGCTCGCCAACAGCGGAGGATTTACGCCGCTGTGTCTACAGCTGATTCGTACCGGTGAAGCTTCAGGTTCGCTGGATACCATGCTGGCCAATCTGGCTCGTCACCATAGCGAGCAGACGCATCAGCAGGCAGATAACCTGGCCACCTTACTGGAGCCGATGATGCTGGTTGTAACCGGAACGATTGTCGGCGTGCTGGTGGTGGCGATGTATTTACCCATTTTTCATCTGGGCGACGCCATTAGCGGGATGGGGGGATAACGCTGGCGCAAACGCGCCAGCGAGCGGCATTACAGGCTGTTGAACACGCGGTTCTCTTGTTCCTGTACGCGAATAAAAGTCGTACGTTTAGTCAGTTCTTTCAGGCGTGAAGCACCAACGTAGGTGCACGCGGAGCGCAGGCCGCCAAGAATATCGCGCGCGGTGTGTTCAACCGGGCCGCGCAGAGGCAGCTTAACGGTTTTGCCTTCCGCCGCACGATACTGGGCTACGCCGCCAACGTGACGGGTCATCGCCGACTCGGAGCTCATGCCGTAGAACAGCATGAATTTTTCACCGTTTTCTTCAACCACGGTGCCGCCGCTCTCTTCGTGACCAGCCAGCATACCGCCAAGCATCACAAAATCTGCGCCGCCGCCGAATGCTTTAGCCACATCTCCGGGCATAGTGCATCCGCCGTCGCTGATAATCTGCCCGCCAAGGCCGTGCGCCGCGTCGGCACATTCAATCACGGCGGAAAGCTGCGGATAGCCGACACCGGTTTTCACGCGGGTTGTACATACGGAGCCCGGGCCGATGCCAACCTTCACGATATCGGCGCCAGAAAGAACCAGCTCTTCGCACATTTCGCCGGTAACAACGTTACCTGCAATGATGGTTTTCTGCGGCCAGGCTTCGCGGGCTTTCGCGACAAACTGCACGAAGTGCTCGGAATAGCCATTCGCCACGTCAATGCACACAAAGCTAAGCTGCGGGTTCTGGATCAGAATCTGTTTGGTTTTTTCGAAATCCGCGTCGGAGGTCCCGGTGGAGACCATTACGTGCTGCACGACATCCGCAGATACGCTCTGAACAAACGCCTGCCACTGTTCAACGCTGTAATGCTTATGCACCGCGGTCAGAACGCCGAACGAAGCCAGAGCTTTAGCCATAGCGAACGTGCCAACGGTATCCATGTTAGCAGCAATAATCGGCACGCCAGTCCAGGTCTGGCCAGAGTGTTTGAAAGTGAATTCACGTTCCAGCTGTACGTCAGAACGGCTTTTGAGGGTAGAACGTTTCGGGCGGATAAGAACGTCTTTAAAACCAAGCTTTAAATCTTCTTCAATACGCATGTGCGAATTCCTGGGGTTAATTGCATTATTGTGAGAGCACAACTCCAGTGACGCTATCATACGCACGAATCATGGCCGCGCAAGACTGCGATTTTCACTTTTTTTACGCTACAATCGTATAAATTTACCTGGTGAATAGCCAAAAGCGAATTTGCGATATCCCATCGCTGGCGTATCATTTTTAACCATTTGATTTACATGCGCAAAAAAAAAATAGGTGGTGACAGCGCTTTATCGGTTGATATTACGCCGGTAAACCCACTGTCGCAGTGGCGTCGTCGCGTCGTAAATAACGGCGCCGTTAGTGAAAAATGTGCATGTAGTCAGTTTCAGGATTGAGGTGTATGACATACACGGTAGCGTTAACAGGCGGCATCGGCAGCGGTAAAAGTACCGTAGCCGATGCATTCTCACACCTCGGGGTTAACGTTATTGATGCTGACATTATCGCGCGCCAGGTGGTAGAGCCCGGCACTCCGGGGCTCAACGCTATTGCTCAACGCTTCGGTCCGCAGATACTTAATGAAGATGGCACCCTTAACCGTCGTGCTCTGCGCGAGCATATTTTCGCTCATGCAGAGGATAAGAGCTGGCTAAACGCGCTGCTGCACCCACAAATTCAGCAGGAAACGCGTCGCCAGATGCAGCTTGCCACCTCGTCTTATATTCTCTGGGTTGTACCTTTATTGGTCGAAAACCGTTTGTCCGCCAAAGCCGATCGCGTGCTTGTTGTTGATGTGCCCAAAGAGACGCAGATAGAGCGCACGATGCTTCGCGATCGGGTCAGTCGGCAACATGCGGAACATATTCTTGCCGCTCAGGCCACGCGCGAGCAGCGCCTTGCCGTTGCGGATGATGTTATTGAAAATATGGGTTCACCTGATGCCATCGCATCAGATGTCGCCCGCCTGCATGCAAAGTATCAACGGCTGGCATCGCAGGCCGCCTCACAGGAAAAACCGTAATGCATACCCCTGTTCTATTCGAACATCCGCTTAATGAAAAAATGCGCACCTGGCTGCGTATTGAGTTTTTGCTCCAGCAGTTGGCCGTACATCCGGCGATTACCAGCCATGCGGATGCACTTCACTTTTTCCGCAATATCGGCGACCTTTTAGATGTATTCGAACGCGGTGAAGTGCGTACCGATCTGATAAAAGAGCTGGATCGCCAGCAGCGGAAGCTGCAATCCTGGGCGGAAGTCCCTGGCGTTGATCGGGATCGTATCAACGAGTTGCGTCAGCAGCTGAAGCAATCTGGCAGTACGTTGATGTCGGCGCCGCGTATCGGCCAGTATCTGCGAGAGGATCGTTTGATCGCCCTGGTACGCCAGCGCTTAAGCATCCCAGGCGGCTGCTGTAGCTTCGATCTCCCGACGCTGCATATCTGGCTGCATATGCCGCAGGAATATCGCGATGAGCAGGTAGGCAAGTGGCTGGCCAGCCTGGAACCGTTGACCCAATCGCTGATGCTCATCCTCGATCTCATCCGCAACTCGGCCCCCTTCCGCAAGCAGACCAGCCTGAACGGTTTTTATCAGGACAACGGCGAAGACGCCGATCTGCTGCGTCTGCATTTGGATCTTGCCAGCCAGCTCTATCCCCAGATATCAGGCCATAAGAGCCGCTTTGCCATCCGCTTTATGCCGCTGGACAGCGAGCACGGTATCGTGCCGGAGCGTTTTGATTTTGAACTGGCCTGCTGTTAAGGAGAAAAGATGTCAGAAGAGATAACCGTCAACTGCCCAACCTGCGGAAAAATCGTGGTCTGGAATGAGCAGAGCCCGCATCGCCCGTTCTGTTCCAAACGCTGCCAGCTTATCGATTTAGGTGAATGGGCGGCGGAAGAAAAGCGCATCCCAAGCAGCGGCGATCTGTCGGATAGCGATGGCTGGAGCGAAGAAAAAGAGTAACTGACTCAGGGCGGGCACTCGCTGCCCCGCCCTAATTTGCCCGATGCCAGCGTTACCCCCGGCCGATCTGAGAATATTGAATTAATTTGGCAATGACAGGTTCGTTTGCCGGCGGAAAATCCTCCGCAACGAGCGCGCTCTGCGCAATCCAGCGGCCCGGTTGCCCTTCTTTACCCCACGGCTCGCCATCCCAGCTTTCCACCAGCCAGAACCACAGCGTGATATGACGATCGGGAAACTGATACTCCAGCTTATCAAACAGACGGGAAGCACGCACCGTAATGCCGACCTCTTCCTGCAATTCGCGAACTAAGGCCTGCTCAGACGACTCTCCTGCTTCGATTTTTCCGCCAGGGAATTCAAGTTTATTCGCCATATGCGCGTCGGCAGCGCGCTGGGTTATAAAAATTTCCCCTTGCGAATTACGGATAATACCCACTGAAATTTGCAGCGTTTTCATTGTCCTTGTTCCATAAAAAAGGCGCAGATATCTGCGCCCTGGTATTCAAGATTGTAAAGCTTAGCTCAGACGACCGTGGCACTGCTTATATTTTTTACCGGAGCCGCACGGACACGGATCGTTACGACCCACTTTACGCTCGCCGGTTTGTTCAGCCAGCGCCTCCGCGGCAGCGGTATCATCATCCTGGTGGCTCAACTGCTGCATCTGCGCCAGACGCTCAGCTTCTTCACGACGCTGCTGCTCCATCGCTTCCACCTCTTCCGGCATCCGCACCTGAACTTTGCTCAGCGTACTGATCACTTCATACTTTAGGGACTCCAGCATTGAAGCGAACATGGAGAAAGATTCACGCTTATATTCCTGCTTCGGATCTTTCTGCGCATAGCCGCGCAGATGGATGCCCTGACGCAGGTAGTCCATCGCTGCCAGATGCTCTTTCCACAGGGAGTCCAGCGTTTGCAGCATGACGCCTTTTTCAAAGTGACGCATCATTTCAGCGCCAACCACTTCTTCCTTGCGCTGATAGGTTTCAATGGCGCTCTGCAGAATACGCTCGCGCAGCGTTTCTTCATGCAGCTCCGGCTCTTTATCCAGCCACTCTTTGAGCGGCAGATCGAGGTCGAAATCATTTTTCAGACGCTCCTGCAGGCCTTCGATATCCCACATCTCTTCCAGCGACTGCGGAGGAATATGGGCATCGATGGTCGCTTTAAATACATCTTCACGAATGCTGTTAATCGTCTCGCTCACGTCGGTCACGTCGAGCAGCTCATTTCGCTGGGTGTAAATAGCGCGACGCTGATCGTTAGCCACATCGTCATATTCCAGCAGCTGCTTACGGATATCGAAGTTGCGGCTCTCGACTTTACGCTGCGCGTTGGCGATCGCTTTGGTCACCCATGGATGTTCGATAGCCTCACCCGGCTTCATACCCAGTTTACGCATCATGCCGGACACGCGGTCAGAAGCGAAGATACGCATCAGAGCATCTTCCATCGACAGATAGAAACGGGAAGAACCGGCGTCCCCCTGACGGCCTGAACGACCGCGCAGCTGGTTATCAATACGGCGAGACTCATGGCGTTCGGTACCGATAATATGCAGACCACCCGCAGCCAGCACCGCATCGTGACGAACCTGCCAGTCGGCTTTGATCTGCGCAATCTGTTCCGGAGTCGGGTCTTCCAACTGGGCGATCTCAGCCTGCCAGCTACCGCCGAGCATAATGTCGGTACCACGACCGGCCATGTTGGTCGCAATGGTCACCGCAGACGGATAACCCGCCTGAGCGACGATATCCGCTTCGCTGGCATGGAATTTCGCGTTCAGCACGTTGTGCTTGATGCCCGCCTTCGTCAATTCATTAGAGACCACTTCTGATTTTTCGATAGAAATGGTCCCCACCAGCACCGGCTGGCCAGCGGCGGTACGCTGTTTGATATCTTCGATAATGGCCTGGATTTTTTCCGCTTCGGTCATATAAACCAGGTCCGCCATGTCTTTACGAATCATCGGGCGGTTGGTCGGAACCACAACGGTATCCAGCTTGTAGATCGAACTAAATTCAAACGCTTCGGTATCGGCAGTACCGGTCATCCCCGCCAGCTTCTCGTACAGGCGGAAATAGTTCTGGAAGGTAATTGAAGCCAGCGTCTGGTTTTCGTTCTGAATATCAACGCCTTCTTTTGCTTCAACGGCCTGGTGCAGACCATCGGACCAGCGGCGCCCCTGCATCGTACGGCCGGTATGTTCGTCGACGATGATCACTTCGCCATCTTTAACGATGTAATCAACATCGCGGGTAAACAGCACGTGCGCGCGCAGCGCGGCGGTCACATGGTGCATCAGCATGATATTAGTCGGTGAGTACAGCGACTCGCCTTCTTCCATAATACCTTCGTTTACCAGCAGCTCTTCAATCAGCACCAGACCGCGTTCGGTCAGGTTTACCTGACGCGCTTTCTCATCAACGGAGAAGTGTCCTTCGCCGGTAAAGGTCTCGGAGTCTTCTTTATCCTGACGTACCAGGTGCGGAATGATCTTGTTCACTTTCTTATACATTTCCGAGCTGTCTTCAGCCGGGCCGGAAATGATAAGCGGGGTACGCGCTTCATCGATCAGAATGGAGTCGACTTCATCCACCAGCGCATAGTGCAGTTTGCGCTGCACGCGCTCTTCAGGACTGAACGCCATGTTGTCGCGCAGATAGTCAAAGCCATATTCGTTGTTGGTGCCGTAGGTGATATCGGCTGCGTAGGCTTCACGCTTGGCCGGCGCAGGCAGGCCGGACATGTTAATCCCAACGGTCATCCCCAGGAATTCAAACAGGGGGCGGTTGTTCTCCGCATCACGCTGTGCCAGATAATCGTTGACGGTGACCACGTGAACGCCTTTGCCGGTCAGCGCATTCAGATACGCAGGCAGCGTTGCGGTCAGCGTTTTACCTTCACCGGTACGCATTTCTGCAATACAGCGGTCGTTGAGGACCATGCCGCCGAGCAGCTGAACGTCAAAGTGACGCATACCGAAGACGCGCTTACTGGCTTCACGCACGACGGCAAAGGCTTCCGGGATCAGGCTCTCCAGGCTTTCACCTTTTTCCAGGCGAGCGCGGAACTCCGCGGTTTTCCCTTTCAGTTCGTCATCGGAAAGCTTTTCCATGGAAGGTTCCATGGCGTTGATCACGTTGACGGCTTTGCGCATACGACGCAGCGTACGGTCGTTACGGCTGCCGAATACTTTAGTTAATAATTTGATTAGCATAATAAAATCTCAAACGCCCCGCGCTGCGGAGTCACAAAAAAATAGAATGGTCCGTTTTTGGTTTAGCTGAGGCGTTGAGGCCCGGCGCGAATGCCGGTAACCTGGCTAATCCAGGTACAGACGCGAAACGCGCGGTGGGAAAAAGAGGGGTTGTATGCCGCCAGGCGAACAATGGCAGGAGGTGTACTCTCCTGCGTCAACAGCGCGCTAAGCGTGTCAAGCAGAGCCAGATGCTGCGCCTGAAGCGGTGAAGACTCTTCCGCTACCGGCAGCGCCTGCGGCGCCATCGCAAAAGAGAGATGGCGAATAACCGTACGAATGGCGTGCTGATGCCAGTAATCAACGGTGAAATTAGGTCGACGGCTGGAAGATTCCAGCAGCGCTAGCTGAGAAAAATTAACTTTCGCAGGATTATGGTTGCTGGACGTCGTTTTAGCGGGCGACGCGGTCTCATGTTCATGACCATTGCTAAGCGCAGGCAGGCCGAGACTAGCCGCGACCATCCCCAACAGGAGATGCGGCCAGAAATACCGTCTGCCAAACTGTCGCCAGCGCGTCAGCAATCCACTCACTTACGTTACCTTTTGTTGGTAGCAACCCTGAGAAATATTTTGCGTTCAAATACTAACATTAATACGTCTTCACGGCAGCAGGAATGAGGTCTCAGGCGGGGTAAAACCGTTTAAAAAAGGAACGAACGCGCAAAAAATGCAGTTAAAAATCAAAGCAGGACGCAGCGAGACTATAAAAAAGAAAACGACTGGCTCCCTGGCCGGAGAGAGTACCAGGTTACCAGTCGAATTTACTGCCGGGTCTGACTTATGCCAGAACCAGCGTCGGAGCGCGGAACGCCAGCGGCATTTCTGCGTCGTCCTCGAAGGTCACATACTCCCAGGCTTCCTGTTTTGCCAGAACAGCCTGCAGCAGTTTGTTATTCAGCGCGTGACCGGATTTGTATGCCGTAAATGCACCGATAATATTGTGACCACACATAAAGAGGTCGCCAATGGCATCCAGCATTTTGTGACGGACAAACTCATCTTCAAAACGCAGACCGTCTTCGTTCAGTACGCGATAATCGTCAACAACGATGGCACAATCGAAGCTGCCGCCCAGGCACAGGCCGCGGGACTGCAGATATTCGATATCACGCATGAAGCCGAAGGTACGCGCGCGGCTAATCTGGCGCATAAACGCATCAGCCGAGAAGTTCATTGCGTAGCGCTGGCTGCTGGAGTCAATCGCCGGATGGTTAAAATCAATGGTGAAGTCCAGTGAAAAACCATTATACGGTTTGAATTCAGCCCATTTATCGCCATCTTCAACGCGAACCGTCTCTTTGATACGCACAAATTTCTTAGCGCAGTTCAGTTCATCGATGCCGGCATCCAGCAACAGATAAACGAACGGAGCCGCACTACCGTCCATAATCGGGACTTCCGGCGCATCGACTTCAATAATAATGTTGTCGATACCCAAGCCAGCCAATGCAGCATTGAGGTGCTCGACCGTCGATATCCGCACGTCATGCTCGTTGACCAGGCAAGTACAGAGCATGGTATCACGCACAGATTTGGCATCAGCCGGAAAATCAACCGGTGGATTCAAGTCGGTGCGACGATAGATGACCCCGGTATTTGCCGGCGCAGGGCGTAACGTCAGGGTGACTTTCTTGCCGGTATGCAAACCGACGCCAGTCGCCTGAACGATACGTTTAAGAGTCCTTTGTTTGATCATCGTATAATCTCGCCAAGTTACCTATCCAACCGAAGTGTACTATACATTCGGCAGGCCAGTTTAGCACAAAGAGCGCAGATGCCCAACTTCCAGCCAATTCTTAATCGGCTTGCTTACGCAGGAAGGCTGGGATATCCAGATAATCCGGCTCTTTCGCCGCCTGCGGCGTATTGTCGTTGACCACTTTTGCGGCCGGTTTCTGCTCTTGAGTCAATGGAGACATACCGTGCTGCTGGTAACGATCCATCACCGGCTGCTGCACCTGCTTGTTAGTCACCAGAGTAATTTCCGGACGTTTGTCCATACCGATACCGGTGGCAACAACGGTTACGCGCAGTTCGTCGTTCATATCCGGGTCCAGAGAAGTACCGATAACCACGGTGGCGTTATCCGAAGCAAATGCGCGGATAGTATTACCCACGGTCTCGAACTCATCCAGACGCAGATCGAAGCCCGCAGTGATGTTGACCAGAACGCCACGCGCGCCGGACAGATCGATATCTTCCAGCAGCGGAGAAGAAATCGCCATTTCAGCCGCTTCTTCCGCACGGTCTTCGCCGCTCGCCACGCCGGAGCCCATCATGGCGTAGCCCATTTCAGACATCACGGTACGCACGTCCGCAAAGTCGACGTTCATCAGGCCAGGACGGGTGATCAGTTCAGCGATACCCTGCACCGCGCCTTTCAGCACATCGTTTGCGGCGCCGAAGGCGTCAAGCAGAGAAATGCCGCGGCCCAGTACTTTCAGCAGCTTGTCGTTCGGGATGGTGATCAGCGAGTCGACGTGCTTGGATAGCTCGGTGATACCCTGCTCAGCGAACGCCATACGTTTCTTGCCTTCAAAATTGAAAGGCTTCGTCACCACGGCAACGGTCAGGATACCTAAATCTTTTGCAACTTCAGCAACCACTGGCGCAGCACCGGTTCCGGTACCGCCGCCCATGCCGGCTGCGATAAACACCATGTCGGCGCCGTCAAGAGCGGCACGCAACGCTTCACGGTCTTCATCCGCTGCGTTACGGCCGACTTCCGGGTTTGCGCCTGCGCCCAGACCTTTGGTAATACCGCTACCGATCTGAATAGTCTGGCCAACAGCCGTTTTGCGCAGAGCCTGCGCGTCGGTGTTCACCGCGAAAAACTCAACACCCTCAATGCGTTCGCGCACCATGTGCTCAACGGCGTTACCGCCGCCGCCGCCGACGCCGATGACTTTAATCACCGCGTCGTTGGTCAGTTCCATAGGTTCAAACATAATTTCTCTCTCCGTTGTGCCTGTCGCCTGAGATCGCTAATTTTCTGCGTTCTCTTAAAAAATTAAAACTCTTTTCGCAACCAACTGTTGAGTCGTTTGATCCACGACCCGACCGTTACGCGTTTTTCCACTTCTGCTTCACCACTGAGATGAGATTCCTTCCCGTAGTGCAGCAACCCAACCGCCGTCGAGTAATACGGCTCCTGGGCATAATCCGTTAATCCGGTAATGTTCAGCGGCGCGCCAATTCTCACCTGCGTATGGAATACGCGCTGCGCGCAGGCGGCAAGTCCTTCTATTTGCGCTGCACCGCCGGTTAATACAATGCCTGCCGCCAGGTGGTGCTTCACACCTTGCTGACGCAGCTGTTCCTGCAGTTGCAGAATCTCTTCATTCACGAGGTTGAGCAATTCGGTATAGCGTGGCTCAATCACCTCTGCCAGCGTCTGACGCTGCAGGCTGCGGGGCGGACGCCCGCCCACGCTCGGTACTTCGACGTTTTCATCTTTACCAACGATGGAGCCCAGCGCACAGCCGTGACGCACTTTAATGGCTTCCGCGTCGCTCGGCGGCGTACCGAAAGCGTAAGCAATATCGCTGGTCACCACGTTGCCCGCGTACGGGATCACTTTGGTATGACGCAGCGCGCCGCCGGTATATACCGCGATATCCATTGTACCACCGCCGATGTCCACCACGCAGACACCCAGTTCACGTTCGTCTTCCGTTAATACGGAATAGCTGGCGGCTAAACCGGCGAAAATGAGCTGATCAACTTTCAGACCGCAACGTTCCACCGCTTTGACAATATTTTTCGCCATATCGTTATGGCAGGTAATCAAATGCACTTTCGCCTGCATACGTACGCCAGACAATCCGACGGGGTTTTTGATTCCCTCCTGGTAGTCGATGGCGTACTCCTGCGGGATAACGTGCAGAACGCGATGTTCGTCGCGCACGCGAACCGATTTCGCGGTATGTACCACGTTTTCAACGTCGTCCTGCGTCACTTCTTCTTCTGAAATCGGCACCATGCCAATTTCATTTTGACAGCTGATATGTTTGCCTGAAAGCGCCAGATAGACTGACGAGATCTGGCAATCCGCCATCAGTTCGGCCTGGTCAATGGCGCGCTGTACGCATTTCACCACGGATTCCAGGTCGTTCACTCCGCCTTTATCCATACCACGCGATGGGCAACTGCCCACGCCAATGATATTAATCATACCGTCGGGCAGAACTTCCCCTACTAAAGCGGCAACCTTAGCGGTGCCAATCTCCAGTCCAACTACCAGTTTTCTGTCCGTCGCCTTGATCATTGTTGTTCTGCCTGTGCCTGATTCTGTTGTTGTTGAGTTTCCTCTACGGGAACCGGTACCCAACCGACTGCCGCTCCCGAGTCATAACGCAAATCAACGTAGCTTATCCGTTTGCCGTCGGTCTGCGCCTGCTGCTGAAGAACCGGGTAGAGTTCCATAAAGCGCTGAAGCCGTTTCATGGTGTCACCCCGGCCAAGGTTGAGCTTAATATCGTTATTCAGCGTCAACTGCCAGGAACGACGCGCGGTCATTGCCGCCACTTTCAACGTGAACTTATCCTTTGCCAGCACCTGCCCCATGTCGCGGTATCCCTGAAGAACTTCGTTCTCGCTGCCTTCCGGGCCGTACAACATCGGTAAATTCTGTTTACTGGTGCGATCTGACGGCACGCTGAAAGAATTTCCGTCCACGTCTACCATATGCTGATCATTCCAGCGCGCAATCGGCACATATTCAACCAGATGAATCTTCAATTCGTCCGGCCACTGCTTTCTGACGCTCGCCTGCTTAATCCACGGCAGACGTTCAATCTGGCTTTGAATTATATTGACGTCCTGCGTCATAAAGGTGCCCGGCGACCCTAATGCCAGAATCGCCTGACGGATATCATCGTTGCGCGTGTAGTGACGCTCACCGGTGACCACCATCTTTGACAGCGGTAATCGCTGTGCATCCTCCATCCAGCCCAGAACCATCCATCCGCTGACCAGCACGGTACAGAGCACCGCCAGCAGGAAGAAAATACCAGCCAGACGAGAGCCATTACTTCGACGCGAAGAAGTTTCTTCTTCCTCTTCGTGGTTCCGCGTATTCAGCGCAGCCTGCGACATATCACCCCGCCAGGTCCAGAATTCGTACAACAAGCTGCGAGAAGCTCATCCCGGCCTGACGCGCCGCCATTGGCACCAGGCTATGGCTGGTCATGCCAGGAGAGGTGTTTGCTTCCAGCAGATAAAACTGGCCATCGCTGTCCAGCATCACATCAATTCGTCCCCAGCCGTAACAGCCAAGACTCTCCCAGGCTTTTTGTACCAGAGCCTGGATTTCCGACTCGCGCGCGGGATCTTCAAAACCTGGGCAGAAATATTGCGTTTCATCAGAGAGATACTTTGCTTCATAATCATAGAAGGTTCCAGCCGCCTGGATACGTATTGACGGTAAAATTTCTTCTCCGACGATGGCGACAGTAAATTCCGGCCCACTGAGCCATTTTTCAATCAGAACTTCATCATCATGCTGAAAAGCCAGCGCCAGTGCATTTTGTAATGCACAACTTTCGTTGACTTTGGACATACCGACGCTGGAGCCTTCCCGGCTCGGTTTTATAATTAATGGCAGTCCGAGGGCCGAGATTTGCTGTTCAACTTCAGCAGAAAGCCCCGCGTCGAACTGTTTACGCGTTAGCGCAACCCATGGCGCAACGGGTAACCCCGCGCCCTGCCACAGTAATTTACTGCGCAGCTTATCCATTGAGATAGCCGAAGCCATCACGCCGCTGCCCGTGTAGGGGAGTTGAATGAGCTCCAGCAGCCCCTGCAACGTACCATCTTCGCCGCCGCGGCCGTGCAACGCAATAAACGCTTTCTGAAAACCCATATTTTTCAATTGGGTAATATCGGTATCGCGCGGGTCGACAGGATGCGCATCGACACCAGCTTCACGCAGACCGGCAAGCACCGCCGAACCTGAATTGAGCGAGACTTCACGTTCAGCGGAGGTTCCGCCGAAGAGGACCGCGATTTTATCAGCCATGGCGTTCCTCCTGCGTTGTTTGCGGTTGCAATTTGATTTCCGCCAGGTGACGAGCGATTTTTCCGATATTTCCCGCCCCCTGAACCAGCACCAGATCGTTGCCGGTCAATACCGAAGCCAACATTTCCGCCGCTTGCGCCGGGTCGGAAACCAGGATCGGGTCGACTTTACCGCGCCCGCGAATCGTACGGCACAGCGAGCGGCTATCGGCGCCAGGAATGGCGGCTTCGCCAGCGGAATAAACGTCCAGCATCAGCAGCGCGTCAACCTGGGTCAGCACGTTGGCGAAATCGTCGTACAGATCGCGCGTACGGGTAAAACGATGCGGCTGAAACAGCATAACCAGATTTTTATCCGGCCAGCCAGCGCGCGCCGCTTTGATGGTGGCATCCACTTCCGTAGGATGATGGCCATAATCATCGATCAGCATCGCGGTGCCGCTTTTACCGTTAACCTCAGCTAACGGGTATTCGCCAAGGAAATCAAAACGACGGCCGGTACCCTGGAAGCTTTCCAGCGCGCGCAGGATAGCTTCATCATCAATACCCTCTTCCGTCGCAACGGCCACCGCCGCCGCCGCATTCAGCGCATTGTGGCGACCTGGAGCGTTCAGCGTTACCTGAATAACATCTTTATCCTGACGTACCAGACGGAAATGCCCCTGGGCGCCGACCTGACGATACTCTTCCACGCGAACGTCGGCATCATCGCTGAAGCCGTAGGTGGTTATCTGGCGGCCAACGCGCGGCAGCAGTTCACGGATAACCGGATCGTCCACGCACATCACCGCACGACCGTAGAACGGCAGATTGTGCAGGAAGTTAATAAACGTCTGCTTCAGGTTTTCGAAGTCGCCATGGTAGGTATCCATATGATCGGCTTCGATATTGGTCACGATAGCAACCATCGGTTGTAAATGCAGAAACGAAGCGTCGCTTTCGTCCGCTTCGGCAATCAGGTAGCGGCTGTGGCCAAGACGGGCGTGGACGCCAGCGGCTTTCACCAGACCGCCGTTTACGAAGGTTGGATCAAGTCCCGCTTCAGCATAAATGCTCGATACCATCGCCGTGGTCGTGGTTTTTCCGTGCGTGCCAGCAATGGCAATGCCGTGACGAAAACGCATCAGCTCCGCCAGCATCTCGGCGCGACGAATAACCGGAATACGCGCTTCGTGGGCGGCGACAATCTCCGGGTTATCCGCAGAAATTGCGCTGGAAACGACGACAACGCTCGCATCGCGCACGTTCTCAGGGCGATGGTTGAAATAAATCGTGGCGCCAAGCTGAGCCAGCTGCTGAGTCACCGGATTCGGCGCCAGATCGGAGCCGCTAATCTGATAACCTTCGTTGGCCAGAACTTCGGCAATACCGCCCATGCCGGCACCGCCAATGCCAACAAAGTGAATGTGCCGGACGCGACGCATCTCGGGCACTATGGAACGCAGTTTTGCCAGATCTTGTGTATTCATTCTTTACGCCATCAACTTCTTTATTCGGACGGTGATCATCACCGCGATTAGCGCGCCAGTGCTGCGGCGCTCACTTCTTCTGCTACCCGTTCGGTAGCGTCCGGAATCGAGGCTCTACGCGCTCGCTCCGCCATATCCAGCAGCGTTTCGCGATCCCAACTTGCCAGGGTTTGCGCGACGGCCTCCACGGTAAACTGCGGCTGCTCAAGGATCTTCGCTGCCCCGGCTTTCTCCAGCGGCAGCGCATTCCAGTACTGCTGACGATCTTTGTGCTGAAAAGGCACAAACAGCGCCGGTAAACCAGCGGCGGCAATTTCGCTCACCGTCAGCGCTCCGGAACGACACACAACAACATCGGCCCAGGCATATGCCGCCGCCATGTCGTCAATAAACTCGGTAACTTTGTGCTGAGGCTGCCCGGCATCGCAATAGGCCTGCTGCACGGTTTCCTGACCGCCTTTACCGCTCTGGTGCCAGATGGTGACAGAAACACCGAGCTTCGCCGCCACCTGCGGCATCGTCTGATTGAGCACGCGCGCGCCCTGCGAACCGCCCACCACCAATACGCGAATCGGTCCCTGACGTCCGGCTAACCGCTGCTCCGGCAGCGCCAGCGCCAACACATCGGTGCGAACCGGGTTACCCACAACATCAGCATGCGGGAAAGCGCCGGGGAACGCCTGCATCACTTTTTTAGCGATTTTCGCCAGCCATTTATTCGTCAGGCCGGCAATACCGTTCTGTTCATGCAGCACAACCGGGATCCCCAGCGACCATGCCGCCAGACCGCCGGGGCCGGAAACGTATCCGCCCATACCCAGCACCACGTCCGGCTGAAAACGCTGCATAATCGCCCGCGCCTGACGCCAGGCGTTGAAAATACGCACCGGCGCCAGCAGCTGCGCCTTCAGGCCCTTGCCGCGCAGGCCGGAAATCTGAATGAAATCAATTTCAATGCCGTTCTTCGGCACTAAATCCGCTTCCATACGATCCGCGGCGCCCAGCCAGCGAACCTGCCAGCCCTGGTCCATTAAATGGTGCGCAACCGCCAGTCCCGGGAACACATGTCCGCCGGTACCGCCTGCCATCACCATTAACCGCTTTTCCTGACCGCTCATCGAACACCCCGTGTAAACGCCTGGGCTTTTTCCAGGCGCGTTTCATAATCAATTCGTAACAGCAACATGATGGCCGTCGACATAATCAGCAAGCTTGACCCGCCGTAGCTGATCAGCGGCAGCGTCAGGCCTTTAGTTGGCAGCATACCCGCCGCCGCGCCGACGTTAACCAAAGCCTGGAAGCTAAACCAAATTCCAATGGCGCAGGCCAGAAATCCGGAGAAACGGTGGTCAATCTCCAGCGCCTTACGGCCAATGGACATGGCGCGAAAAGCGACGAAGAATACCATTAAAAGAGCGAGTACCACACCGATATAACCGAGCTCTTCGCCGATAATGGCGAAGATGAAATCGGTATGCGCCTCCGGCAAATACTCCAGTTTCTGCACCGAATTGCCCAGGCCTTGCCCCCACATTTCGCCGCGACCAAAAGCCATCAGCGACTGGGTCAGCTGATAGCCGCTGCCGAACGGATCTTCCCACGGGTTCCAGAAAGAGGTTACGCGGCGAATACGATACGGCTCGGCGAGAATCAGCAGGACAACCGCTGAGATCCCCATCCCGATAATGGCGATGAACTGCCACAGCTTGGCCCCCGCCAGGAACAACATGGCCAGGGTGGTCACAAACAGCACGACGACGGTCCCGAGGTCAGGCTGCGCCAGCAGTAAAATCGCCAGTACGAAAATCACGCCCATCGGCTTTAAAAAGCCGCGCAGGTTGTTACGCACTTCGTCGCCTTTACGCACCAGGTAGTTGGCGATGTAGCAGAACAGCGACAGCTTGGTGAACTCCGCAGGCTGGATACGCAGCGGCCCCAGCGCAATCCAGCGCGATGCGCCGTTGACCGAGCTGCCGACCACCAGAACAATCAGCAGCATGACGATAGAGGCGATCAGCATCGCGGTACTATGGCGCTGCCAGAACTCCATCGGCAGGCGCAGCGTCACCATCGCCAGCCCTAAAGCCAGCAGGATGTATAAGCCATCGCGCTTGGCAAACAGAAATGGATCGTTAGCCAGACGCTGGCCTACCGGCATCGACGCCGAGGTCACCATAATGAAGCCGATCGCGGCCAGGCCAAAGGTCAGCCACAGCAGCATCCGGTCATACATGACCAGACTATCGGTATCTTTTTGCCGCGAGCCCATCACCCAGCCTTTCAGCGCGGCGAACAGCCATGCGAAAATAAACATTCCCGGCAGACGCGGCAGTCTCAGCCGTGGCATTTTCAGGCGCGGGAGTGATAAACGCATCAACCTAACTCCTTCGCCAGGCGAGCAAAGACGTCGCCGCGTTGTTCAAAGTTTTTAAACTGATCGAGGCTGGCGCACGCCGGGGATAGCAGAACCATATCGCCCGGGACAACCTGTGGCGCAATCTGGCGCATCGCCTGCTCCATGGTTTCCGTTTGCACAGCGACATCCGGGCGAAGGGCAGCCAGCTGCGCGCCGTCGCGGCCAAAGCAGTACAGGCGGACGTTGTCGCCGGTCAGGTAACGGCTTAACGGCGTGAAATCAGCCGATTTCCCATCGCCGCCCAGCAGCAGATACAGCGTTCCGTCAAGCTGCAGTCCATTGAGCGCCGCTTCAGTACTGCCGACGTTCGTGGCTTTAGAATCGTTGATCCAGCGCACGCCGTTGTGCTCCAGCACCTGCTGGAAACGATGCGCCAGGCCGGTAAATGTCGTCAGCGCTTTCAGGCTGCTGGCGCGCGGCAAACCTGCGGCGTCCGCCAGGGCCAGCGCAGCCAGGGCGTTACTGTAGTTGTGCTGGCCGCTAATCTTCATCTCTTTGACGTTGAGCACTTTCTCGCCTTTAACGCGCAGCCAGGTTTCCCCTTGCTGACGATTCAGGTGATAGTCGCCAACGTCTACGCCGAAGCTGATGCAACGATCGTCAGCGCCGCGTACCGGCATGGTTAACGCATCGTCGGCGTTGACGATACAGGCTCGCGCATTTTCGTAAACTCGCAGTTTGGCGGCGCGGTACTGCTGGAGCCCCAGCGGATAGCGGTCCATATGATCTTCGGTGACGTTAAGGATCGTCGCCGCTACCGCCCGCAGGCTCGAAGTGGTTTCCAGCTGGAAGCTGGAAAGCTCCAGGACATAGAGTTCGCGCTCAGGATCCAGCAGCATCAGCGCCGGCAGGCCAATATTGCCGCCTACGCCGACGTTCAGACCCGCCGCCTTCGCCATTTCCCCTACCAGCGAAGTGACGGTGCTTTTACCGTTAGACCCGGTGATAGCAATAATCGGCGCCTGCGCCTCGCGGCAGAACAGTTCGATATCGCCGACAATTTCTACGCCTGCATCCGCCGCCGCGCTCAGGGAAGGATGCGCCAACGCGATGCCCGGGCTGGCGACAATCAGGTCAGCCGTCAACAGCCAGTCTTCGTTCAGACCGCCAACATAGCGCTCAACGGCTTCCGGCAGTTTATCCAGCCCCGCAGGCGCAACGCGGGTATCCATCACCCGCGGCGTCACGCCGCGGGCCATGAAAAAGTCCACGCATGACAGGCCGGTCATACCCAGCCCAATAATGACGACTTTTTTACCCTGATAATCTGCCATGATTAACGTACCTTCAGCGTCGCCAGGCCTATCAGCACCAGCATCAGCGAAATAATCCAGAAGCGCACGATCACGCGCGGTTCCGGCCAGCCTTTCAGTTCATAGTGATGGTGGATCGGCGCCATGCGGAAAATGCGCTGACCGCGCAGCTTGAAGGAGCCGACCTGCAGAATCACCGAGAGCGTTTCCACTACGAATACGCCGCCCATAATCACCAGCAGAAACTCCTGGCGCAGCAGCACGGCGATAATACCCAGCGCGCCGCCGAGCGCCAGAGAACCCACATCGCCCATAAAGACCTGCGCCGGATAGGTGTTAAACCACAAGAAGCCCAGCCCCGCGCCGACAATCGCCGTACAGACGATCACCAGTTCACCGGCATGACGCAAATAAGGGATATGCAGGTAGTTGGCGAAATTCATGTTACCCGTCGCCCACGCGACCAGCGCGAATCCGGCGGCAACAAATACGGTCGGCATAATCGCCAGCCCATCGAGGCCGTCGGTCAGGTTGACCGCATTCCCGGTTCCGACGATGACAAAGTAGGCCAGCAGGACGTAGAACAGGCCCAGCTGCGGCATGACGTCTTTGAAGAACGGCACCACCAGTTGAGTCGCCGGCGTATCTTTCCCCGCCATGTACAGCGCAAAGGCAACGCCCAGCGCAATCACCGACATCCAGAAGTATTTCCAGCGGGCAATCAGGCCTTTGGTATCTTTACGCACCACTTTGCGATAGTCATCGACGAAGCCGATGATGCCGTAGCCGACCAGAACCGTCAGTACGCACCAGACGTAGGGGTTGGATGGGTAAGCCCACAGCAGAACGGAGACCACAATGGCGGTCAGGATCATAATCCCACCCATCGTTGGCGTACCGCGCTTACTAAAGTGAGATTCCGGGCCATCATTACGCACAACCTGGCCAAAGGAGAGTTTTTGCAGACGGGCAATCATGCGCGGGCCCATCCACAAAGAGATGAACAGCGCGGTCAGCAGGCTGACGATGGCGCGAAACGTCAGGTAGGAAAAGACGTTAAAGCCTGAATAATATTTGACCAAATGTTCGGCCAGCCATACTAACATGTTCCGTTCTCCTGTAATGCGCGTACTACCACTTCCATGGCGGCACTACGTGAACCCTTCACTAAAATGGTCATAATTTTGTGTTCTGACAGCAGCGCTTGCAGCCGCGTTACCAGCAGCGCTTTATCGTTAAAGTGTTCACCGACGCCGCTGGCGCCGCTGATCTCCGCGCTCAAGGAACCTACGCTCAGTACGCGATCGAGCCCGGCTGCTTTTGCCGCTTCGCCCACCTGGCGATGGCACGCCTGGCTTTCCGCGCCGAGTTCAGCCATATCGCCGACCACCAGCACCCGGTAGCCCGGCATCTCAGATAGCACCTGCACCGCGGCGGTCAGCGAGCCGACGTTAGCGTTATAGGAATCATCCAGCAGGAGCTGGCTATCGGTCAGCTGAATCGGGAATAAACGCCCCGGCACCGCTTTCAGATCTTTCAGCCCCGCTTTAATTGCCTCATGCGTCGCGCCTACCGCCATGGAAAGCGCCGCTGCGGCCAGCGCGTTGGCGATGTTATGGCGCCCCGGCAGCGGCAGCAGCACATCAACGCTGCCGGTTGGGGTTTGCAGAGTAAATTCGGTCCCGTGCGAAGTCACATGAACGTTGGTTGCCGTGAAGTCGCTATTGGCGGCGTTCGGCGAGAAGCGCCAGGTTTTACGATCGCCAATGACGCTTTGCCAGTTCAGCCAGTCATTATTGTCGGCGTTCATAATCGCGATGCCGTTGAGCGGCAGGCCGGTGTAAATTTCGCCCTTCGCTTTCGCCACGCCTTCCAGGGAACCAAAACCTTCCAGGTGCGCGGCGGCCAGGTTATTCACTAACGCCGCTTCAGGTCGCGTCAGGCTGACGGTCCAGGCAATTTCGCCCTGGTGATTGGCGCCTAGTTCGATAACCGCGTAGTCATATTCTTTGGTGAGACGCAGCAGCGTCATCGGCACGCCGATATCATTGTTCAGGTTGCCAGCGGTATACAGCGTATTGCCGCACTGGCTCAGAATCGCGGCGGTCATCTCTTTGACCGAGGTCTTGCCTGAAGATCCGGTCAGCGCGACCACGCGCGCCGGAACCTGCTGGCGCACCCACGCGGCCAGTTCGCCGAACGCCAGACGCGTATCCTTCACCACCACCTGCGGCAAATCGCAGGCCAGCCGCCGGCTGACCAACAATGCGCCCGCGCCGGCAGCCTTAGCCTGTTCGGCAAAGTCATGTGCGTCAAAGCGCTCGCCTTTTAGCGCCACGAACAGGCAGCCTGCCGTGACCTTACGGGTGTCAGTGGTGACGTCTTCAATCGCCACATCGCTGCCGTGCAGCTCGCCGCGCGTAATGTCGGCAAGCTGGCTGAGAGTCAAGCGAATCATGCTACCGCCCCCAGCAGACGCGCCACGGTGACGCGATCGGAGTAATCGAGTCGGCGATTGCCGACAATTTGATAATCCTCGTGACCTTTACCCGCCACCAGAACGACGTCGTTTTCTTTCGCCTGCATTACCGCGTTGGTCACCGCCTCCGCGCGCCCTTCCACCGCTTTGGCATGGCCCGCATCGAGCATACCGGCCAGGATATCGTTGATAATCGCCCGCGGCTCTTCGGTACGCGGGTTGTCATCGGTGACAACCACGATATCGGCAAACTCTTCGGCGATCGCCCCCATCAGCGGGCGCTTGCCTTTGTCGCGATCTCCGCCGCAGCCGAACACGCACCACAGTTTACCGTTGCAGTGCAGACGCGCCGCCTGCAGCGCTTTTTCCAGCGCGTCGGGCGTGTGGGCATAATCAACCACGACGGTCGGTTTACCCGGCGCGCTGAACACTTCCATACGCCCGCAAACCGGCTGCAGGCGCGCGGCGGTTTTCAGCAGTTCGGCCAGCGGATAGCCCAGCGCCAGCAGAGTGGCTAACGCCAGCAGCAGGTTGCTAACGTTGAAGGCGCCCATCAGGCGGCTTTCGATCTCGCCGTTGCCCCAACTGGAGGCAAACTGAATGGTGGCGCCGCTGTCGTGATAGTTCACGGCGGTTGCTTTCAGCCAACGCCCCCGGCAGTTCGGGTTAATGTGGTCTTCCATTGATACGGCCACCGCATCCGGCAGCTTCGCCAGCCAGCGGCGACCGACTTCATCGTCCGCATTGACAATCGCCTGACCGCAATGATGGGTTGAATAGAGCAGCCATTTCGCCGCTTCGTAATGCTCCATATCACCGTGATAATCAAGGTGATCGCGGCTCAGGTTGGTGAAGACCGACGCGGCAAACTGCAGCGCGGCGACGCGATGCTGCACCAGCCCGTGGGAAGAGACTTCCATCGCGGCGAACGTCGCCCCCTGCCCTGCCAGGCCAGAGAGTACGTGTTGAACATCAACCGCCGAACCGGTGGTGTTTTCCGTGGGGATAACTTTCTCCAGCAGGCCATTGCCTACGGTTCCCATGACCGCGCTGGTTTCTCCCAGCAGCTGCGCCCATTGCGCCAGCAGTTGGGTGGTGGTGGTCTTGCCGTTAGTCCCGGTGACGCCAACCAGGCGCAGTTGTTCCGAAGGCTGATGGTAAAAACGTCCGGCCAGCGCGGATAAGCGCTCGTTGAGTTGGCTCAGATAGATAACCGGCACACCGTGCATTTCACGGATTTCGCCATCATGAGCCTCATCTTTGGCCTCAGCAATAATGGCAGCAACACCTTGCGCTATCGCCTGCGGGATATAACGACGCCCGTCCGCCTGATGACCTAAAACCGCGACAAAAAGATCGCCAGAAGCAGCCACCCGGCTGTCCAGCGTCATTTCTCGCAGAATTCGCTCCGGCGCATTTGGCACCCACGGAGCGAGAAGGTCGCGCAAATTACGATCTGCCACCTGTTCCCTCGCCTTGATTAATCACTAATTCACTTTTTTCAGCCGTTGCCAGCGCATCCGGTTCAATGTTCATGGTACGCAGTACGCCGCCCATGATGGCACCGAAGACCGGCGCGGAAACGGCGCCGCCATAGTATTTACCCGCCTGCGGATCGTTGATCACCACCACCAGCGCAAAACGCGGGTGGCTGGCGGGCGCAACGCCTGCGGTGTAAGCAATATATTTGTTGATGTAGCGGCCATCAGGCCCCACTTTCTTCGCCGTACCGGTTTTAATAGCGATGCGATAGCCTTTAATCGCCGCCTTCACGCCGCCGCCGCCGGGCAGCGCTACGCTTTCCATCATGTGAACAACGGTACGAACGAGTGATTCCGGGAAGACGCGCTCGCCCGGAACCGGTGGATCAACTTTGGTAATCGACAGCGGGCGATAGATGCCGTAGCTGCCGATCGTTGCGTAGACTCGCGCTAACTGTAACGGGGTTACCATTAGCCCATAGCCGAAAGAAAAGGTGGCCCTCTCTATGTCAGACCACCGTTGTTTTTGAGGGTATAAGCCACTGCGTTCTCCGACCAACCCCAAATTGGTCGCTTTTCCAAGTCCAAAACGTGAGTAAGTGTCTACTAACGCTGAGGACGGCATCGCTAACGCCAGCTTGGAAACACCGACGTTACTCGACTTCTGTAGCACCCCGGTCAGGGTCAATTCGCTGTAGCGCGCCACGTCTTTGATTTCGTGGCCGTTAATTCGATAGGGAATGGTGTTCAGTACGGTATTTTCGTTAACAATGCCGCGCTGAAGCGCCGTCATCACTACCATCGGTTTTACCGTTGAACCTGGCTCAAACACGTCGGTAATGGCGCGGTTACGCATGGTATCTTTGGAGGTGCCCGCGAAATTGTTCGGGTTGTAGGATGGGCTGTTGGCCATCGCCAGCACTTCGCCGGTGTTGACGTCAACCAGAACCGCAGTACCTGACTCCGCTTTGTTAAACGCCACCGCATTATTCAGCTCGCGATACACCAGCGCCTGCAGGCGCTCATCAATGCTCAGCGCCAGGTTATGCGCGGCCTGGCTATCGGTAGACGAGATATCTTCGATGACCCGCCCGTAGCGGTCTTTACGCACGATACGCTCGCCGGGCTGGCCGGTGAGCCACTTATCAAAGCTCTTCTCAACGCCCTCAATCCCCTGGCTATCGACGTTAGTGAAGCCAATGAGGTGAGCGGTTACTTCGCCCGACGGATAGTAGCGGCGCGACTCTTCCCGCAGATGAATGCCCGGCAGCTTGAGTTTGCGGATGTAATCGGCCATATCAGGGTTAACCTGACGCGCCAGATAGATAAAACGCATCCGCGGATTGGTATTGATACGCGATGCCAGCTGATCCAGCGGCATATTCAGCGCATCGGCCAGCGCCTTCCAGCGGTTGTCGAGCGTCACGCCGCCGGCTTCATGCAGCTCTTTCGGGTCAGCCCAGATGGCTTTTACCGGTACGCTCACCGCCAGCGGGCGGCCGGAACGATCGGTTATCATGCCGCGCGCGGTGGAGACCTCCTGCACGCGCAGAGAACGCATGTCCCCCTGACGTACCAGCATGTCCGGGCTAATTACCTGTAGCCAGGCCACGCGGCCCAGCAGGAAGCCCAGCGCCAGCAGAATACAGCCGCACAGCAACGCAAAACGCCAACTGATAAAGTTGGCCTGTTCTTCCTGACGTTTTGCTTTTGGCGTTTTCGGCGCTGCTTTCATGCGTCGCAATAATCCTTATTTCTGTACAACGATATTTTCTTGTGATGGATCGACGTGCTGCATCTGCAGCTTCTCGGTCGCGATCCGCTCAACCCGACTGTGATCGCCGAGAGCGTTCTCTTCGAGGATCAGGTTGCGCCATTCAATATCCAGCGCGTCGCGTTCCAGCACCAGCTGTTCGCGCTGCGCGGTTAAGAGGCGAGTATGGTGCGCCGTTGTCACCACCGTAATCGCCGTGATAATGATGCAAATGAACAGGCAGAGTGGCAGCTTCCCAAACCGCAGAAGGTCGTCTCCGATCACGCCAGGCAAAGCATGGCGCTCGTTGCTTCCTATCGACCCTTTCACCTTGCTTAGGGCTTCTGTCACTCTGCCGATCATGCGTTCGTCCTCTCTGCAATACGCAGAACTGAACTACGGGCACGAGGATTTTCAGCTACCTCTTTTTCGCCCGGCATCAACTTGCCTAATGCTCTTAGCTCACGGCCGCCCAGTTTTTTAAGCTGCTCTTCGGTCATCGGTAACCCTGCCGGAACCTGCGGACCGCGGCTTTGCTCGCGCATAAAGCGCTTCACAATACGGTCTTCCAGCGAGTGGAAACTGATGATTGAGAGCCGCCCGCCCGGGGCCAGCACGCTGAGCGAGCTTTTTAGCGCCTGCTCTATCTCCTCCAGTTCACTGTTCACCCAAATGCGCACCGCCTGGAAGGTACGGGTCGCGGGATGTTTGAATTTGTCTTTCACCGGCGTCGCCGCCGCAACGACTTCCGCCAGCTCTTTGGTGCGGGTCATCGGTTCGATGCGGTTGCGTTCGACGATGGCGCGGGCGATGCGTTTACCAAAGCGCTCTTCGCCAAAGGTTTTGATAACCCAGGCGATGTCCGCCTCGTCGGCGGTTTGTAGCCATTCAGCGGCAGATTGACCGCGCGTCGGATCCATACGCATATCCAGCGGGCCATCGCGCATAAACGAAAAACCACGTTCAGCGTCATCCAGCTGCGGCGAGGAGACGCCAAGATCGAGCAAAATACCGTCGATCTTACCGGTGAGATTGCGCTCGCCAACATAGTCGGCCAGCTGAGAAAAAGGACCATGAACGATGGAAAAGCGGGGATCATCGATAGTTTTCGCGACGGCGATAGCCTGCGGATCGCGATCGATCGCCAGCAGACGTCCCTCCGCTCCCAGCTGGGAGAGAATCAGGCGCGAGTGGCCGCCGCGACCAAAGGTACCATCAATGTAGATACCATTTGGACGAATATTCAGGCCGTTAACGGCTTCATCCAGCAGTACCGTAGTGTGTTTATAATTTTCCATCATTTTACAAAGACAAATCCTGCAGGCGCTCCGACAGTTCCCCGGAAGCGGACTGCTCAGCGTCGATATCTTCCTTGACCCGTTGATACCAGGTCGTTTCATCCCACAGCTCAAACTTATTGAACTGCCCGACCAGCATCACTTCTTTTGTCAGCCCGGCATGTTGCCGCAGCACCGGCGCTATTAATAGCCGCCCGGCGCTATCCATCTGACATTCGCTGGCATGTCCCAAAAGCAAACGCTGTACGCGCCGCTCGGTGGGGTTCATGCTCGATAAACGCGATAATTTTTGCTCAATGATTTCCCATTCAGGCAAAGGGTAAAGCAGCAGGCACGGGTGATGGATGTCAATGGTGCACACCAATTGACCGGAAGCATCCTCGATCAGCCCGTCGCGGTAGCGCGTCGGTACGGCCAGACGGCCTTTGCTGTCGAGATTGACTAACGTTGCCCCACGGAACATGCCAGCCTCACCCCTTTTCGCCACTTTACCCCACAAATTCCCACAAGAAGGAGTTTACGGAGCGGAGGAAAAGCTTGTCAAGCCAGCACGAATGCCAACAGAGCTCAAAAACCCATTATTTACAGCCGATATTCGCCCTGAGGAAAAATCAACCAACAAACGAGGCAAATTAACGTTATGAATATCGGTAAGAAAACAACCAACAAACTTGTAACAGTTAAAGCAGCAAAATATCTTCGCGGGGAAAATATAAAGTGTCAGTTTGCGACGCGAGCGGCATTTTAGGCCATTCTGGTGACCGTTAACAGTACCAGTTTTCGCAGGAGAGGCACTCTTACTGCGGAGTACAGCGCTTATGGCTTTCATAATAGCGAGGAAACGGGTGTTAATTCAGCAACTCACCCGCCGAATGTAACAAAATAATACAACTAAATTCATTAATCCCTTAATGGGCTAATTAAAGCGCAAAATAAAGAAGGCTAAGAATAAAATTAAAAGAGATGTCAGGAAGATTAAGGATTTGTCTGAAAGATGCTTAACCCTGCAATTTTTACGTCATCTCATCGAATTATCGCCAGACGCGTAACCGTCTGGCGAATGCGTAACGAATAATCCTGATAACGCACTAGCGGCGGTTCAGACTGCCGCGGCGATAAAGATTGCGCCGAATGCGGCTTAACCCCGGTTTCGGCTTCCGCGGTTCATCAAGGCTGGCGAGCACAATCTCCAGCACGCGTTCCGCAACGTCGCGATGACGCTGAGCAACGGCTAAAACGGGGCACTGGAGGAAATCCAGCAGCTCATTATCGCCAAAAGTGGCAATCGCCAGTTCCGAAGGCAGCTTCCCTTCCCGGCGCAGCGTGACGTCCATCACCCCCTGCAGTAACGGAAATGAAGTTGTAAACAGCGCCTGAGGCATCGGATGAGTTTCCAGCCACTTTTCGAAAAGCTGGGCCGCGGCTTCGCGCTCGTAGCTGTTAGCGTAGAGGAAATGCACCTCTCGCGGATCGTCCTTCCACGCCGTACGGAATCCCTGCTCACGCAGGAAGCTCACCGAAAGTTCCGGCAGTGCGCCAAGGTACAGCACCGTTTCAGCAGGGAATTTACGTAACTCCGCCCCAAGCATTTCAGCGTCGTCCTGATCGGCGCCGACGACGCTGGTGAAGTGCTCACGATCGAGCGCGCGGTCAAGGGCAACAATCGGGAACGGATCGTTAGCCCAGCGCTGATAGAACGGATGCTCAGGAGGTAATGAGGTGGAAACGATAATCGCATCGACCTGACGCTGCAGCAGATGCTCAATGCAACGCATTTCGTTATCCGGTTGATCTTCGGAACAGGCGATCAGCAGCTGATAGCCGCGCTGGCGCGCCTGACGCTCCAGGTAATTTGCGATGCGCGTATAGCTGGTGTTTTCCAGGTCCGGGATAACCAGGCCAATGGAACGCGTACGTCCTGCACGCAAGCCTGCAGCAACCGCATTCGGGTGATAGTTGTGCTCACGAACAACCGCCATCACCTTTTCAACAGTTTTATCGCTGACGCGATACTGCTTCGCTTTACCATTAATCACATAGCTAGCGGTAGTTCGAGAGACACCGGCCAGCCGGGCGATTTCATCCAGTTTCACAATTGCCCCTTGGGTAATAAGTACAGAACATAACCATTCTTCAGGTATGGATTCGTTTTTATAACATCTAAGCGCAGAAAAGTAAGTGCAGCAACCGCTTTAGTCCACAGTTCCCACCGATTTCGCAAAAAAATAGCCCGACAGGGGGTGTCGGGCTATTTTTACGTCAGTTTGCGCTGCTCAGCGCATGATTTTGTCGCCACGCGACAATCCGACAACGCCGGAGCGGGCTACCTCAACAATACGAGCCACATCGCGCAGCGACGCTAAAAACGCATCAAGCTTGTCGCTGGTTCCCGCCAACTGAACGGTATAGATAGACGGCGTGACGTCGATAATTTGTCCGCGGAAGATTTCCGTATTGCGCTTGACCTCATCGCGCCCATAGCCGCTGGCCTGCACTTTCACCAGCATAATCTCGCGCTCTACGTGCGCGCCTTGCCCGAGTTCGTTAACGCGCAGAACGTCCACCAGCTTGTGCAGCTGCTTTTCGATCTGCTCAATCGCTTTCTCATCGCCAACGGTCTGAATCGTCATTCTGGATAACGTCGGATCGTCCGTCGGCGCTACCGTCAGGCTTTCAATATTATAACCGCGCTGTGAAAAGAGGCCGATCACGCGGGATAAAGCGCCCGATTCGTTCTCCAGTAATACTGATAATATCCGGCGCATAATCAGGTCCTCTCCGTTTTGCTCAGCCACATCTCGTCCATACCGCCGCCACGAATTTGCATGGGGTATACATGCTCACTGCCGTCAACCGTGACATCGACAAAAACCAGTCGATTGTTACGTACCTGCTCCAGCGCCTCGGCTAGCTTCGCTTCCAGCTCCTGCGGGTCGCTAATACGAATTCCCACATGGCCGTAGGCTTCCGCTACGCGAGCAAAATCAGGCAATGACTCCATATAGGACTGCGAATGACGGCCGGAGTAGAGCATATCCTGCCACTGCTTCACCATCCCGAGATAGCGGTTATTAAGGTTCAGCACCAGCACCGGCAGCTCGTACTGCAGCGCGGTGGAGAGCTCCTGAATATTCATCTGGATGCTGCCGTCGCCGGTCACGCAAATCACCGTTTCTTCCGGCAGCGCCATCTTCACGCCCAGCGCGGCGGGAAGGCCGAATCCCATGGTCCCGAGACCACCGGAGTTAATCCAACGCCGCGGTTTGTCGAAAGGATAATAGAGCGCCGCGAACATCTGATGCTGACCGACGTCGGACGTCACGTACGCATCGCCGTGAGTCAGCCGCCAGATGGTTTCAATTACCGCCTGCGGTTTAATCTTGCCGCTTTGCGTGTCGTATTGCAGGCAGTGACGCGCGCGCCACTGTTCAATCTGCTGCCACCAGTCGCGGATTTCATCCAGCGGCTGCTGGGTCTCCTCGTGTTCGAGCAGCTCCAGCATCTGTTCCAGCACCAGGCGGGCGTCGCCAACGATAGGCACGTCGGCAGGCACCGTCTTGGATATAGAAGTAGGATCGATATCGATATGCAGTACCGTCGCGTTCGGACAGTACCTGGCCAGATTATTTGTCGTACGATCGTCGAAGCGCACGCCAACGGCGAAAATCACGTCGGAATTGTGCATGGTCATGTTGGCTTCATAAGTGCCATGCATGCCCAGCATCCCCAGCGCCTGCTGGTGCGATGCCGGAAAGGCGCCGAGCCCCATCAGCGAAGACGCCACCGGCAGCTTCAGCTTCTCAACCAGTGTATACAGCTGCGGTTCACATTGCGCGTTAATCGCCCCGCCGCCGACATACACCACCGGTTTTTTTGCCGCTACCAGCGTCTGCAGCGCACGTTTAATCTGCCCTTTATGGCCCGACGTCGTCGGGTTATACGAGCGCATGCTAACCGTATCCGGCCAGACGTACGGCAGTTTTTTGGCCGGATTGAGGATATCTTTCGGTAAATCGACGACAACCGGACCGGGACGCCCGCTGGCCGCCAGCCAAAACGCTTTTTTCAGCACGCCAGGAATATCTTCGGTTTGCTTGACCAGAAAGCTGTGTTTGACCACCGGTCGGGAGATGCCAACCATGTCGCACTCCTGGAAAGCATCGTAGCCGATTAAGGAGGTCGCAACCTGGCCGGAAAGAATCACCAGCGGAATGGAATCCATATAAGCCGTCGCAATGCCGGTTATCGCGTTAGTCGCCCCCGGACCGGAAGTGACCAGCACCACCCCGACTTCGCCGGTTGCGCGGGCAAGGCCATCCGCCATATGAACGGCAGCTTGCTCATGGCGGACCAGAACGTGATCGATACCGCCCAGGGTGTGTAACGCGTCATAGATATCGAGGACAGCGCCCCCGGGATAACCGAATACCTGCTTGACGCCCTGATCGACCAGCGACTGGACGACCATTTCGGCTCCTGACAACATCTCCATGGTTTGCCTCCCGGCTTATTGTTTTTAACGACAGCGGAATCCGATTTCCGCGCGCTCGCACAAGACGAAGCGCAATGGCTTCGTAGTGAGGTGAATAGACTGCATGCCGTTACCATAACTGCTCGCTAACGGGCAGGCAATTGGCGACCGTCGGCGCATAAGAGGCATTAAAAGGATAAAAGAAAGGTTTGCAGGTAAAACACGGTGAAAAACTTCGGAGATAAGAAAATATGATAGTCAATACTCGGGGAAAATAACCAACTACAGCAAATCATCCATTTTTTAACTGACAGCGCGAGAGGCTGAGAAATGCAAACAGAATAAAATTCTACATTTAGTGAATTTTGTCACACAAAGCAGGAGCCGAAGCCCCCGTTTGTATTGCGACCGTTTATCGCTTGCAGATATTCACCAGCAATTCTTCCATCCACTGATGGCCTTTATCACGGCCCGCCGCTTCATGCCAGGAAAGATAGCAGGTACGGCTATTCACTTTCAGCGGCAAAGGTAATATTTGCAAATCCAGCTTATCGGCAAACTCGCTGGCTAACCAGCGCGGTGCGATAGCGACCATGTTGGTTTGAGAAACCACATTTAATACGCTGACCATCGCGTTCCCCTGATAGGCAATACGCGATTGTTTATCAGCAGTGTCGTACCATGGCTGGCTAAATGAGGCGTAACGATCGAGAGCGACAACGGCGTGCTCCTCCTGATAAATATCGTTTTCCATCATCGGGCCAGAAATACGTGGATGTTTACGGCTCGCCACCAAAACCATTTCATCTTTAAATAAAGGCACGCAGGCAAACTCAGGGCGACGAAACTCTTCATAGCCAACGACGAATTCGATTTCCTGATAACGTAATTGATGTTCCGTGTTTTGATTCAATGCCGATTTAAAGACCAAATGAATGTTGGGCGCGATCTCGCCAACTTTATTGAAAATAACCGAAGTCAACGCGTTATCCAGCGGGCTGCAAACGCATAAATTAAACACCCGCTCGCTGCTAAGCGGCTCAAAGCCCGAGCCCGGCAATTCGTTCTGCACTAATTGCAATGCCTGCCGTACAGAACCAAATAGCTGATAAGCGCGCGCCGTTGGCTGGATGCCGCGTCCATAACGAACAAACAGCTCATCATTAAACATCACTTTCAGCCGTGATACCGCATTGCTGACCGCCGGCTGCGACATGCCCAGGGAATGCGCCGCACGGGTGATATTTTGTTCCTGCATAACCGCATCGAATACGGTTAGCAGATTGAGGTCGACCATCCGCAGCTGAGGTTTAGTGTTTTCTACCTCAGAGGTTGATTTATATTCAGTATCTTCTTTTAACATATTTAACTCCACTGTCACGCTAAATTCCCTTTGCCAAAGTGCAGTAATTAATTCTGAAATATCATTTATCATGCATATGACATTTGCAAAAGAGCAAAGATGAATTTTAGGAATATATCAAGGTTATGAGTAGCACCAGAAAATCGGCTTTTAAACCTTCCCGTGACAACCCAAACCATATCGTTTACTTGATGGAATTAAGTGTACCCATAAATATTAAAAATAAACAATAACAGCAACGGTTAACTATAATTTAAGCGCTATTACAATATCAATTTAACCCTCCCCTAAAATTCACATTTTATTATCATTGATAATTCACTTTCATATGTATGAACACATTCACAAAACAAATAAATTTAGCGTTTTCATTAAGATATGAAGCTGATCATGCGCCATATCCACGAAGCGGCAATTGAAAATGAAAATTATCAAATGGTGAAATTATCTCAACATGTCCCGATACCCTAAAAAGGATCATCGGCAAAAAAGCGCGATTGTCAGCACAATTAGCTAATTCCCCTCTCAGGTAAAAAGGCCTTTTCTTCACCCAAGGGTTGACATCAAACCCCATATCCAGTAACTCTAAAAGCATAACGATTTCATCTGGAGCATGACGCAATGATTCGCAGCATTCGCTTTCTCAGCCTACTACTACTAAACGCATCCATTTTGCGCGGTAGGCTGTTGGGCGACGTTCATCGTTAAGTCATCTTCCAGCAAGACTATAAAACCCGCGCCAATGCGCGGGTTTTTTTATGCTCGCAAGCAAGGCGCCAGGACAGAGAACAAGGATCTAAACCATGAGCCAGCAAGTCATTATTTTCGATACGACCTTACGCGACGGTGAACAAGCGTTACAAGCCAGCCTGAGTGTGAAAGAAAAACTGCAGATTGCTATGGCCCTTGAGCGGATGGGCGTTGACGTGATGGAAGTCGGTTTTCCGGTCTCATCCCCTGGCGACTTTGAGTCCGTACAAACCATTGCGCGCACCATCAAAAACAGCCGCGTTTGCGCGCTGGCGCGCTGCGTAGAAAAAGATATCGACGTTGCGGCGGAATCATTAAAAGTCGCAGAAGCGTTCCGTATTCACACCTTTATCGCCACCTCGCCGATGCATATCGCGACCAAGCTGCGCAGTAACCTGGATGAAGTTATCGAACGGGCGATCTATATGGTGAAACGCGCGCGTAACTACACTGACGATGTCGAGTTTTCCTGTGAAGACGCTGGCCGTACGCCGATCGCCGATCTGGCTCGCGTTGTTGAAGCCGCGATTAATGCAGGCGCAACGACCATCAATATTCCGGATACCGTCGGCTACACCATGCCGTTCGAATTCGCCAACATTATCACCGGTCTGTACGAACACGTCCCCAATATCGACAAAGCCATCATCTCCGTCCATACCCATGACGACCTGGGCATCGCGGTCGGTAACGCCCTCGCCGCGGTCCACGCCGGCGCTCGTCAGGTGGAAGGCGCGATGAACGGTATCGGCGAACGCGCCGGTAACTGCTCTCTGGAAGAGGTGATCATGGCCATCAAAGTGCGCAAAGACATTATGAATGTGCACACCCGCATTAATCACCAGGAAATCTGGCGTACCAGCCAGACCGTGAGCCAGATCTGCAATATGCCGATTCCTGCCAACAAAGCGATCGTCGGTACCGGCGCCTTCGCCCACTCTTCCGGTATTCACCAGGATGGCGTGCTGAAGAATCGCGAAAACTACGAAATCATGACGCCAGAATCTATCGGGCTGAACCAGGTACAGCTGAACCTGACTTCCCGCTCCGGCCGCGCAGCGGTGAAACACCGTATGGAAGAGATGGGCTATAAAGAAACCGACTACAACATGGACCATTTGTATGATGCGTTCCTGAAGCTGGCGGATAAGAAGGGCCAGGTATTCGACTATGACCTGGAGGCGTTAGCCTTCATTAACAAACAGCAGGAAGAACCGGAGCATTTCCGCCTCGATTACTTCAGCGTGCAGTCCGGTTCCAGCGATATCGCAACCGCCTCCGTGAAGCTGGCCTGCGGCGATGAGACAAAAGCTGAGGCCGCTAACGGTAACGGCCCGGTGGACGCCATTTATCAGGCCATTAACCGCATCACCGGCTATGAGATTGAGTTAGTTAAATATGACCTGAACGCTAAAGGCCAGGGTAAAGACGCGCTGGGTCAGGTTGACATCGTGGCTAACTACAACGGCCGCCGCTTCCACGGCGTGGGTCTGGCGACGGATATTGTGGAGTCTTCCGCGAAAGCCATGGTTCACGTCCTGAACAACATCTGGCGCGCCGCTGAAGTCGAAAAAGAGTTGCAACGCAAAGCTCAGAATAAAGAGAACAATAAGGAAACCGTGTAATGTCGAAGAATTACCATATTGCTGTTTTACCAGGTGATGGTATTGGCCCGGAAGTGATGAACCAGGCGTTGAAAGTACTGGAAGCCGTTCGCCACCGTTTTGATATGCGCATTACCACCAGCCAGCATGACGTGGGCGGTATCGCCATTGACCGTCAGGGCACTCCGCTGCCTCAGTCTACCGTCGAAGGCTGCGAGCAGGCCGACGCGATTCTGTTCGGCTCCGTTGGCGGACCGAAATGGGAGCATCTGCCGCCCGCGGAACAGCCGGAGCGCGGGGCGCTGCTGCCTCTGCGTAAGCACTTCAAATTATTTAGCAACCTGCGTCCGGCTAAGCTGTACCAGGGTCTGGAAGAATTCTGCCCGCTGCGCGCCGATATCGCCGCCAACGGCTTCGATATTTTATGCGTCCGCGAACTGACCGGCGGCATCTACTTCGGCCAGCCGAAAGGCCGCGAAGGCAGCGGCCAGCACGAGAAAGCGTTTGATACCGAGGTGTATCATCGCTTTGAGATTGAGCGTATCGCCCATATCGCCTTCGAGTCCGCCCGCAAGCGTCGCCACAAAGTGACCTCGATTGACAAAGCGAACGTGCTGCAGTCTTCTATTTTGTGGCGTGAAATCGTCAGCGAAATCAGCAAACAGTATCCTGACGTTGAGCTGTCGCATATGTATATCGACAACGCTACCATGCAGCTGATTAAAGATCCGTCCCAGTTTGACGTTCTGCTGTGTTCCAACCTTTTCGGCGACATTCTGTCTGACGAATGCGCCATGATCACCGGTTCAATGGGAATGCTGCCGTCCGCCAGCCTCAACGAGCAGGGCTTCGGCTTATACGAGCCCGCAGGCGGCTCCGCGCCGGACATCGCCGGTAAGAACATCGCGAACCCGATCGCGCAGATCCTCTCGCTGGCGCTGCTGCTGCGCTACAGCCTGGATGCCGATAGCGCGGCAACAGCGATTGAAAATGCGATCAACCGAGCATTAGAAGAAGGCGTGCGTACCGGCGATTTAGCCCGCGGCGCGGCGGCGGTCAGTACCGATGAAATGGGCGATATCATTGCCCGCTATGTCGCTGAAGGGGTGTAATCATGGCGAAGACGTTATACGAAAAGTTGTTTGATGCTCACGTGGTTTATGAAGCGCAAAACGAAACCCCGCTGCTGTACATAGACCGCCATCTGGTTCACGAAGTGACCTCGCCGCAGGCGTTTGACGGCCTGCGCGCGCATAAACGTCCGGTGCGTCAGCCGGGTAAAACCTTCGCCACGATGGATCACAACGTTTCGACGCAGACGAAAGACATTAATGCGTCCGGCGAGATGGCGCGTATCCAGATGCAGGAGTTAATTAAAAACTGCAAAGAGTTCGGCGTTGAGCTGTATGACCTGAACCACCCTTTCCAGGGCATCGTCCACGTGATGGGGCCGGAACAGGGCGTCACCCTGCCGGGTATGACCATCGTCTGCGGGGACTCCCACACGGCAACCCATGGCGCATTCGGCGCGCTGGCCTTCGGTATCGGCACCTCTGAAGTCGAGCACGTTCTGGCGACGCAGACCCTGAAGCAGGGGCGCGCCAAAACCATGAAGATCGAAGTCAAAGGCAAAGCCGCGCCGGGCATCACTGCCAAAGATATCGTCCTGGCGATTATCGGTAAAACCGGCAGCGCCGGCGGGACCGGTCACGTCGTGGAGTTCTGCGGTGAAGCCATTCGCGATTTAAGCATGGAAGGCCGTATGACCCTGTGCAATATGGCGATCGAAATGGGCGCGAAAGCGGGCCTGGTGGCGCCGGACCAGACCACATTTGATTACGTCAAAGGCCGTCTGCACGCGCCGAAAGGCGTAGATTTTGCCGACGCCGTCGCTTACTGGAAAACCCTGACCACCGACGATGGCGCGACGTTTGATAGCGTTGTCACCCTGCAGGCGGAAGAGATTGCCCCGCAGGTCACCTGGGGCACTAACCCGGGCCAGGTGATCTCCGTTACCGACATCATTCCGGATCCGGCCTCATTCTCCGACCCGGTAGAGCGCGCGAGCGCTGAGAAAGCGCTGGCCTATATGGGGCTGAAATCTGGCGTGCCGTTAACCGAAGTCGCCATTGATAAAGTCTTTATCGGTTCCTGCACCAACTCGCGTATCGAAGACTTACGCGCGGCGGCCGAGATCGCCAAAGGCCGCAAAGTCGCGCCGGGCGTTCAAGCGCTGGTCGTACCGGGTTCCGGTCCGGTGAAAGCGCAGGCCGAAGCAGAAGGCCTGGATAAAATCTTTATTGAAGCCGGTTTTGAGTGGCGTTTACCGGGCTGCTCCATGTGCCTGGCGATGAACAACGACCGTCTGAATCCGGGCGAGCGCTGTGCCTCCACCAGCAACCGTAACTTTGAAGGCCGTCAGGGCCGCGGCGGACGCACTCACCTGGTCAGCCCGGCAATGGCAGCGGCGGCGGCCGTGACCGGTCATTTCGCCGATATCCGTAGCTTGAAATAAGGAAACCATCATGGCAGAGAAATTTACCCAACATACCGGCCTGGTGGTTCCGCTGGACGCCGCGAACGTCGATACCGATGCAATTATTCCAAAGCAGTTTCTGCAGAAAGTCACGCGTACCGGTTTTGGCGCCCATCTGTTTAACGACTGGCGCTTCCTGGACGACAAAGGCGAACAGCCTAACCCGGAATTCGTGCTGAACTTCCCGGAGTATAAAGGCGCCTCTATCCTGCTGGCGCGGGAAAACTTCGGCTGCGGCTCCTCGCGCGAGCACGCACCGTGGGCGCTGACCGATTACGGCTTTAAAGTCGTTATCGCCCCCAGCTTCGCCGATATCTTCTACGGCAACAGCTTTAACAATCAGCTGCTGCCGGTCACGCTGAGCGAAGCGCAGGTCGATGAGCTGTTTAAACTGGTCCACTCTCAGCCCGGCATTAAATTTGAAGTCGATCTGGAATCCGAGGTGGTTAAAGCTGGCGATAAATCCTATAGCTTTAAAATTGACGCTTTCCGTCGTCACTGCATGCTTAACGGTCTGGACAGCATCGGCCTGACTCTGCAGCACGAAGAAGCGATTTCAGCCTATGAGCAAAAACAACCGGCCTTTATGAATTAAGGCGACCCGCAGTTTATAACCCAGCCCGAACTTCGCTTCGGGCTTTTTTTTCGTCGGGCGAAAATGAGATCTGGCGCACATATATCAATATTGGTCGCCCTGGCAAAACAAATTTTTATCCGTAAAAAATATAAATCATTATCAATTGGGCATCTATTCAATCATTCCCCCACTCTTTTTGTGTCATTCCACAAGTACAAGTAAAAAATCGATTGAAATATTTAAGATAAAAACATGAATATGTAAATTGATTGTTAATCCCATAGAATCCCGCTATAGCTCCACGCAAAAAAAAGCATTATTTTTCTATTAGACCCCTCGTTATCTTTCCCCACAGAGAAATATTAACTTTGGACAGGCCAGAATCGCCGTAAGCGGCCATCAGGCATCCAGTGGAGAGAGCATATGAGCCACTACCCCCATCTTTTTTCCCCGTTGACCATTAACGGAATGACGATAAAAAACCGCATCATCATGCCGCCGATGGGGACCAACCTGGCGAGCCTGAACGGTGAAGTCACCCAGGAACAGATTGACTACTATGAGCTACGCGCGCGGGGCGGCACAGGACTCATCACTATCGAGAATATTTGTATCGATTTTCCTTTCGCCTCTAACGGCACCACGCAGCTGCGTATCGATAACGATCAATATATTCCGCGCCTGTTCAAATTAACCGAAACCTTACATAAACACGGTGCCTGCGTCGGTATTCAATTAAACCACGCTGGCGCTTCAGCCTATGCGTATCGCCTGAATGGTGAAATGCCGCTTTCTTCTTCAAGCACCCCGTCCAAAAAGAACGGTAATATTCCCCGTCCGATGACGCACGACGAGATTTATCATGCCGTCGATAAATTTGGTGATGCCGCGGAACGCGTACGCCGCGCCGGATTCGACTGCGTGGAAATTCACGCCGGCCACTCTTATTTAATTAGTCAGTTTTTATCACCGCTGTTTAATAAGCGCACCGATGAATTTGGCGGTAGCGTAGAGAATCGCGCCAGAATATTAACCTTAATCGTCGATAAGGTACGCGCCTGCGTAGGTCCGCGTTTCCCGGTCAGCCTGCGTATTAGCGCCGATGATTTCCTGGAGGGCGGGAATACGCTCGAAGATTCACTGCGGATCCTCGAACTGTGCGAGGAAAAAGTAGATATTATCAACGTCTCCGCAGCGCAAAACGACAACCTGAATTTCCAGATAGACCAGATGTCTCTGGAAGATGGCTGGAAGCGCTACCTCTCCCGCGCGGTACGTGACAAATTCCACAAACCCACGGTGATTGCCGGCAACATCCGTACCCCGAAAGTCGCAGAAGATATTATCGCCAGCGGCGATGCCGACCTGATTGCCATCGGTCGCGGGCTGATCGCCGAGCCGGAGTGGGTGCAAAAAGTTCAGAGCGGTAACGAACGTTTGATGCGGAAATGCATCTCCTGCAACATTGGCTGCGCGGATCACCGTATCGCCCGCTCGCGCCCTCTGCGCTGCTCGATCAACCCGGATATCATCCACGGCGACGCTTACAAACAGCAGCGCGTGATCCGTGATACCAACGTCGTGGTTATCGGCGCGGGTACGGCGGGCATGGAAGCCGCCTGCACCGCGGCTGAAGTCGGCTGCCATACCTGGCTGCTGGAAGAAAAACACAGCATCGGCGGGCTGGCCAGCGAGATCTCCCTGCTGCCGGAGAAAAAGCGTATCGCTGATTTTCCGCAGTTTATGAAAAACCGTATCGCCTCCCTCGATAACCTGATGCTGCAGGTCGGCAAGCGCGCCACCGTGGCGTCCGTTTCCGCTTTGCGCCCGAATTTAATCGTCAACGCCACCGGTTCAGTTCCCCTGCTGCCGCCGATTGAAGGGCTGCGTGAAAACATCGATGTCGAAGGCGGCAACGTCTTCTCCATTACCAACATGATTCATCATCTGGACCAGTTTGCCGATGCAACGGGTAAACGCATCGCCGTCGTCGGCGCGGGCGCCGTGGGTCTGGACGTTATTGAATACTTCTCCGCGCGCGGCGCCAGCGCCGTGCTTATCGAGATGCAGGACGCGCCGGGACGCGACCTGGACATCATTACTAAAAATGCCATGTTGACCATGCTCGATGAACATCACGTGGAACAGCACATGCGCACGCAGCTGGTTGCCGTTACCCCAACGCATTTCACCGTTAAAAATGCGGATGGCGCCTTCGACATTCCTTTTGATTACGGCTTCGTCTGCCTGGGAATGCGCGCCAACACCGCCGGTCTCAATGAGATTGAGCAATGGGCCAGAGCCAATAACGTAAAAATAATGAACATCGGCGACAGCCTGATGGCCCGGCGAATTATTGATGGCGTGCGCGAAGGGCGCAACGTGCTGGATACCCTCGAAGATATGGGGGCTCTCGGCAACCGCGAATCGACAAAAATTCCATTTCTAACATATTGAGGATTTTATCATGGCAGAACGTATTACCGGACACACCGAGCTGATTGGCCTGATTGCGACCCCGATTCGTCACAGCATGTCGCCGACCATGCACAACGAAGCTTTTGCCCATCTGGGGCTGGACTATGTTTACCTGGCGTTCGAAGTGGGTAATGAAGAGCTGAAAGATGTGGTACAGGGCTTTCGCGCGTTAAAACTGCGCGGCTGTAACGTCTCGATGCCGAACAAAACGGAGATTTGCCAGTATCTGGACAAACTCTCTCCGGCTGCAGAGCTGGTTGGCGCGGTGAATACCGTGGTGAACGACAATGGCGTACTGACCGGCCACATCACCGATGGCACTGGATATATGCGCGCGCTCAAAGAAGAAGGCATCGACATCATCGGCAAAAAGATGACCGTGCTGGGCGCCGGCGGCGCGGCAACCGCCCTCTGCGTACAGGCCGCGCTGGACGGCGTCAAAGCGATCTCCATCTTCAACCGCAAAGATAAATTCTTCGCCAATGCAGAACAGACCGTCGCCAAAATCCGTAACAACACCCGCTGCGAGATCCACCTGTTCGATCTGGACGATCATGACAAACTGCGCGCCGAGATCGACAGCAGCGTCATTCTCACCAACGCCACCGGCGTGGGCATGAAACCGTTTGAAGGCCAGATGCTGCTGCCTGACGACAGCTTCCTGCGCCCGGACCTGATCGTGTCTGACGTGGTCTATAACCCGCGCAAAACCTATCTGCTGGAAGTGGCCGAGAAAAAAGGCTGCCGCACCATCAACGGTCTGGGGATGATGCTCTGGCAAGGCGCGCGCGCTTTTGAAATCTGGACAGGCAAAGAAATGCCGGTTGAACACATCAAAAGTATCCTGTTCTAAGGATGGGCGCGATGAAAAATCCATATGTCCCAACGGCAGCTGGGCTCTATCTAAACTACCTGATCCACGGCATGGGGGTGCTATTAATTACCCTCAATATGGCGAATCTGCAGGAACAGTGGGGAACCGACGCGGCCGGCGTCTCCATCGTCATTTCGTCGCTCGGGATTGGCAAGCTCGCCACGATCGTCACCGGATTCCTGTCCGATCGTTTTGGCCGTAAACCCTTTATCTATCTCGGGATTGCCAGCTATGTGGTGTTCTTTCTCGGTATTCTGCTGACGAAAAATATCTATCTGGCCTACTGCTGCGGCATTATGGCGGGACTGGCGAACAGCTTCCTCGACTCCGGTACCTACCCGGCGCTGATGGAATCTTTCCCAAACTCCGCCAGCCGCGCAAATGTGCTGATTAAGGCCTTTGTCTCTGCCGGGCAGTTCCTGCTGCCGTTCATTATCAGCCTGCTGATTTGGGCGAATATGTGGTACGGATGGTCGTTTATTATCGCTGCGGCATTGATGCTCCTGAGCGCCGTCTACCTGATAAAAATGCCGTTCCCGGACCATCGGGCGAAAAAGGAGAGCGCAGAAAAATCGCCGGCTGCCGCCGCTGCCCCACAGGCGGACTCCAGTAAACTGGATATGGTTATCTTTACCCTGTACGGCTATATCGGTATGGCGACGTTTTATCTGGTCAGCCAGTGGCTAGCGCAGTATGGCGAGTTCGTTGCCGGTATTCCTCACGAGTCGGCAATTAAACTCCTGAGCGTCTATACTGCGGGTTCCCTGACGTGCGTATTCGTCACCGCCGCCTTTGTCAAAGAGGTATTTAGTTCAGCCGTCGCCATGATTGTCTACACCTTCCTGTCGATGATTGCATTGCTGATCGTTTGCCTGTTCCCGACGCCAATGGTGGTTACCGGCTTCGCCTTTATCATCGGTTTCTCCGCCGCCGGCGGCGTACTGCAGATAGGCGCGACCATTATGGCCATGAGCTTCCCGAACGGGAAAGGCAAAGCCACCGGGATCTTTTATACCGCAGGCAGTCTGGCCAGCTTTACGATCCCGCTGATCACGGCAAAACTATCGAAGATAGGTATCGCCAGCATTATGTGGTTCGATCTTCTGATCGCTATCGTCGGCTTTGTGATCGCCCTGTACATCGGTTATCGTCAGCTTCAGGTTCGCGCCGCTGCCAGAACATCCCATGTTGCAGCAACCGCCTGATGGTCAATGACAAAAAGAATAATGGATACCAACATGACTCAAGCAGTAACAGTAAAAAACATCACCTTCCAGGAAGGGGAAACCTTAATTTGCGTACCGCTGATCGGTAAAACGCTTGCCGAGCTGCAGACCAACGCTCGCGCGCTGGCTACCGCCGGAGCTGACATTATCGAATGGCGCGTCGATCACTTCACCCAGGTCAGGGAAATTGAGCAGGTCCTGCTGGCGCTGGGTGAAATTCGCCAGCTGCTGGATGCGATCCCGCTGCTGTTCACCTTCCGCAGCAAAAAAGAGGGTGGCGAAACGGAAATCAGCGATGAAGCCTACTTTGAGCTAAATCGCCAGGCGGCCGTCAGCGGTCTGACCGACGTGATTGATATCGAGCTGTTTAACGACGAAGCGCAAATTCGCTCGCTGGTGAATGATGCCCATGCTGCTGGCGTAAAGGTCATCATGAGCAATCATGATTTCCATAAAACGCCGGCCCAGGAAGATATCATCTACCGCCTGCGCCGCATGCAGGATCTCGGCGCTGACCTGCCGAAGATCGCGGTTATGCCGCAGTCGCCGCAGGATGTCCTGACGCTGCTCTCGGCAACGCTGACCATGAAAGAGAAGTACGCCACTCGACCGTTAATCACCATGTCGATGGGTAAATCCGGCGGCGTCAGCCGGGTAACCGGCCGTTTGTTCGGTTCAGCGATGACCTTCGGGACCGTAGGCCAGGCTTCTGCGCCGGGACAAATTGCCATTACCCAACTGCGTGAACTGATGGATATCCTTTCCTGATAAAACATCGCCCGGAGGTCTTCCTCCGGGCATCATGCTAGCGGATTTTTTGACTGTCATTAATAATGACATCTTTAAATGACTGAATAGCTGGAGAAAGTACCCGCTCTTTCATCGTTGCCAGGTAGATATAACGTGGAGGAATCGCATTTTTGATCGTCAGGATATGCACGTTGTAATACGAGAGCGCGGAAATTCGCGGCATAATCGCAATCCCATAATCAATACTGACCAGCCCCGCCATCGCCGTATCCTCATCAACGTAGCAGGCAATATCCGGCACCAGTTTTTGCTGCATAAACACGTTATCAATAAAAGGTCGCAGACCGCTATTTTCTGAAAAATAGATATAGGGGTAGTGGATTGTCTCCACCAGGTCGACTTCATTTTCATAGAGCCTGGCCAGAGGGTGATCTTTTGCCGTCACCACCACCAGTTCTTGCTGAATAATAGGAATGAAATCAATATCCGGTTCATCCGCAATATAAGAACAAATAGCCAGATCGCTTTTCCCGGCCTTGAGTTCCTGCAGAAGCGTTAACGACGTACCCTGCGTAAAGGAAAATGTCACATTGTGACGAGATGGTGAAAGTGAATACTTATTAATTAACTGCGGAACAACATACTCTCCCATGGTATAAATAAACGCGATGCGTATATTCTCTTTGTTCTCTGCGCTATTTTTTTGCAACGTCATGCGGCCATTTTCTAACGAGGCCAGCGCATCTTCCACGTAGGGAAGAAAGCGCTTACCGTTCTGCGTAATCTTGATATTGCGCCCCTGCCTGGCGAATAGCGCCACGCCCAGCTCTTTCTCCAGTTCAGATATGGCATGGCTCAGCGAGGGTTGAGTGATAAAAAGGCTGGAGGCGGCTTCAGTGTAGTGCTCGGTTTCTGCCAGCCGCTTAAAATAATAAAGTTGCTTTAGGTTCATTATTTTTGCTCGTATACTATAAGAATAAAACTAATGCCCCTAATATACCATACAAGCCATCTATGATGAGCCGAAACGGAGAAATACCGGCGTTATATCAAATATTGTTTTACGTAACAAAGCATGACTTCTCATCGATAGAGTCAATACTTAAGCAGAATATTTCTGCATGCATAAATACATGCAAAAATATTTTAAACTTTAAAGGAAATCACTATGAGGACGATCGATGCTCAGGAACGGCCGATTTTGCCGTCGGCCGCGCAGAAGCGAACTAAAACGCGAATTGTAATTTTAATGTTACTATCGATAGGGACGATGATAAATTATCTCGATCGTACTATTTTAGGTATTGTTGCTCCCAAGTTAACAAGCGAAATACATATTGACCCGGCGATGATGGGGATCGTTTTTTCTGCTTTCGCCTGGACCTACGCGCTGGCACAAATTCCCGGCGGGATGTTTTTAGATCGCTTTGGCAATAAACTGACCTACGCGCTTGCTATTTTCTTCTGGTCAACCTTTACCTTATTACAAAGTTTTTCTGTCGGGCTAAAGTCTCTGCTGCTGCTGCGTTTAGGCTTAGGTATCAGCGAAGCCCCCTGCTTCCCGGTTAATAGCCGGGTCGTCAGTAAATGGTTCCCCCAGCATGAACGCGCTCGCGCGACGGCAACTTACACCGTCGGTGAATATATTGGCCTGGCCGCATTCTCCCCGCTACTTTTTTTAATTCTTGAACATCATGGCTGGCGAACGTTATTTATTCTGACCGGCGGTCTGGGCATCGCGTTTACTTTTGTATGGTGGAAGTTTTATCACGAACCGCATCAATCAAAAACGGCAAATAAAGCAGAGCTGGAGTATATCGGCGTAGAAAATACGGCTGCCGCCAATGAAAACATCCCTTTCAACTGGCCGGATGCGAAGCGTCTACTCTGCTGCCGACAAATCATTGGCGCCAGTCTTGGGCAATTTGCCGGTAACACCACGCTGGTGTTCTTCCTGACATGGTTCCCGACTTATCTGGCCAACGAACGCCACTTACCGTGGCTACACGTGGGTTTCTTCGCCTCCTGGCCGTTCCTGGCCGCCGCTATCGGGATATTTTTCGGCGGCTGGGCATCCGATAAAATATTAAAGAAAACCCAGTCGGTTAATATTAGCAGGAAGCTGCCTATTATTTCCGGACTGCTGCTTTCGAGCTGCATCATCCTTGCTAACTGGGTCGACAGCAATACCGCAGTGATTATTATCATGTCGGTAGCTTTTTTCGGCCAGGGGATGGTCGGTCTCGGCTGGACGCTTATTTCTGATATTGCACCAAAAAATATGGGCGGCCTGACCGGCGGGATCTTCAACTTCTGCGCAAATATGGCGTCAATTATCACCCCATTAATTATTGGCGTCATCATATCAATGACTGGAAATTTTTTCTACGCGCTAATTTATATCGGTTTAACCGCACTAATTGGCGTTATCGCCTATATTTTTATTATCGGTGATATCAAAAGAATTGAATTGAAATAACCGGCCCAGACATTGCCCCGGCTTCCTGCCGGGGCAATGAAAACGCTTAGATATCTTTCACCCTGCTGGTCATAAACAGCGTCACCAGGGAAATCGCGGCAATCGTCCAGTAGACGCTGGCGTGCCCATAGCTTTGCGACAGCGCGCCCTGAATGACCCCGGCCAGAATGACTCCGGTGGAAATACTGTTGGTAAACAGCGTCGTCGCGGCCCCCGCCCTTCCGGGCATCAGATCCTGAAACCACAGCATGCCAATCCCGGCCACAATGCCGATAAAGACGGCATTAAACAGCTGTAAAATCAGCAGCGCAACCCGGTCGTGAAACAGAATCAGGCCGATATAAAACAGCACGCCCGCCGCAACCGCCGTCACCATCATATTGCGCTTGCCCCAGCGCTTAACGTAGTAGCCCGCCAAAATCATCGCTGGGATCTCCAGCCCGGCAGCGGTGCCCATCAGGATCCCAGCAAGGCTGTCCGGCAGGCCAAGATCGCTGCTGATCCACAGAGGCATATCAATGATATACATGGTATTGCAGGTCCACATCAGCGTGGAGGCGATAAACAGCATCCGCACGTTTTTATCGTGCCACCCTCCGGCCTGCACCAGCACTTCGGCCCCTTCCGAGGGTTGTTCAACGCGGGCGACCGACGGTAGCTTAAAAGCGATCAGCGCCAGGCTAATGACAAAGATCCCGGCGGCAATGGAGAACATGGTGGTGAAGCCATAATTCAGCGCCAGCATAAAAGCCAGCGGTGGGCCAATGACCCACGCTAGCGAGAGCTGCGCACGCATTATCGAACTGAACATCACCACTTCGCGCGCCGAGCTATCGGCATATTCCCGCGCCAGAGCGAAGAGCTGCGGCATCGCGGCATTCGCCACGGAGGCCAGCATAACCCCGCAGGTAATCAGCGTCAGATAGTGGCGATTGAACGCAAACAGCAGCGCGTTTCCCACCGCCATCAGGCAGCAAAACATAATCAGCCGTCGACGATCGCCTCGACTATCGGAGCGTTTAGCCAGCGCCAGGCTGACCAGAATCCCGGCAATGGCGTTAACGGTATAGAACAGCCCCACCCAGAAAGGCTGCGCACCGACTTCGCGGCTAAGAAATAAGCTGAGCGTCGGCGCCTGCAGCGCGCCTGCGATCCCCATCATGAAAGCGACAAGCATAAAAGCGGCGTAAACGCCGTTAAGCCGACGCCCCATCGTCATTAACCACAGCATGAAATATCCTTAAACACGCGAAGAAGAAAACGAAAAAAGCCAGCAGAAGTTTTCTGCTGGCGGGTGATTCTATACTCTATGGATTTCGAGTTGCGGGCAGGCGGCCAGAACGTAAGTCCCTGGGAACATAGATAACTATGTGACCCGGGCGAGCGGGCGCAGCCAACGCACCTGCAGCTTGAAAGACGACGAGTATAACACCAATACTCAGTCACACATGATGTCTGCAAGTCAATGTTCAGAGGTCTGCGACGTAACTCCCCACTGCATCAGTTCACCGAGAATTTCCTGCTGTCTTCCTGCCATCAGGCGGGCCAGCCAGGACGCATCCTGCGTCGCAGAAAAGTAGCATTGGTAGAACTGTTTTGCGGTTGACCTCATCATATCCACCTCCTCGCTTCATCGACGTGGATTATTGCCTTAATATAGGAAGTAATAAATTGCTGAGTTTTTATCAGGAGTTCCCCTTTTATGTCTTCCGGTCGTTTACAACAGCAGTTCATCCGCCTGTGGCAGTGCTGCGATGGCAAGTCGCAGGAGACAACGCTGAATGAACTGGCAGAGATGCTAAGCTGCTCGCGTCGTCATATGCGTACCTTACTCAACATGATGGAGGCGCGCGGCTGGCTGACCTGGGAGGCGGAGGCCGGACGCGGCAAGCGTTCCCGGCTCGCTTTTCTCTATACCGGTCTCGCGCTGCAGCAGCAGAGGGCGGAAGATCTGCTGGAGCAGGACAGAATCGATCAGCTGGTACAGCTGGTTGGCGATAAAGCCGCCGTCCGGCAAATGCTGGTTTCCCATTTAGGCCGCAGCTTTCGCCAGGGTCGGCATATCCTGCGCGTGCTCTACTACCGGCCGATGAAAAATTTGCTGCCCGGCAGCGCGCTGCGCCGCTCGGAAACCCATATCGCCCGGCAGATTTTTAGCGCTCTCACCCGGGTAAATGAGGAAAATGGGGAACTGGAGGCCGATATTGCTCACCATTGGCAGCAGATCACCCCGACCCACTGGCGCTTTTTCCTGCGTCCGGGGATTCATTTTCATCATGGTCGCGAACTGGAGATGGAGGATGTCATCACCTCCCTGCAGCGCAGCAACGCGCTGCCGCTGTTTTCTCATATCGAGCGTATCGACTCCCCTACCGCCTGGACTCTCGACATTCATCTCAGCCAACCCGACCGCTGGCTACCGTGGTTGTTAAGCCAGGTACCGGCCATGATCCTGCCGCACGAGTGGCAGTCGATGGACAATTTCTCCAGCATCCCCGTCGGCACCGGGCCCTACTCGGTGGTGCGCAATAACCAGAACCAGCTCAAAATTCACGCCTTTGACGACTATTTCGGCTACCGGGCGCTGATCGATGAAGTGAACGTCTGGGTCCTGCCGGAAATCAGCGAAGAGCCCAACGGCGGGTTAACGTTACAGGGCACCACGCAAAGCGAGAAAGCGGTAGAAAGCCGTCTGGAAGAGGGTTGTTATTACCTGCTGTTCGACGCCCGCAGCCCGCTCGGCGCCAACGCGGCGGTACGCCAGTGGTTAAGCTATCTGTTCCAGCCCGCCAGCCTGCTCTACCACGCCGGCGAGCACTATCAGGGAAACTGGTTCCCGGCCTATGGTCTGCTGCCCCGCTGGCATCACGCGCGCAGCCACGCCTGCGAAAAACCGCCGGGCCTGGAAACGGTCAGGCTGACCTACTACCAGGACCACGTCGAGCATCGCGTGATCGGCGGGATCATGGCGACGCTGCTGGCCGAGCATCAGGTTAAGCTGGAGATTCAGGAACTGGAATACCAGGAGTGGCACCGCGGTGAAGCGGTCAGCGACGTGTGGCTTAACAGCGCCAACTTTACCTTGCCGATCGATTTTTCCCTGTTTGCCTGGCTGTATGAAGTCCCGCTAATTCGCAACTGTATTCCCATCGACTGGGAGGAAGACGCAAGCCGCTGGCGCGCGGGAGAGCTTAACCCCGCCACCTGGAGCCAGCAGCTGCTGGCCAATCAAACCGTGGTGCCGCTCATCCACCACTGGCTGATGATCCAGGGGCAGCGCAGTATGCGCGGCGTACGCATGAACACGCTCGGCTGGTTTGACTTTAAATCCGCGTGGTTCGCGCCGCCGGAACCGTAATGCTTTCAGTCCGCTGACAAAATCATTACACTAACTGCCGTTCTCAACGGGGTGCTGAATTATGGCTGAGAAAATACCCGTCGAACCTGATCCGGATAACGCCGGCGAAGGGATTTGAGGCCCACTCAAAATCCTTTGCCACCCCTTTTTCTGAGGTGCAAAGTGTTGAAAAAATTACTCCCGCTGCTGGCGCTGGTCGCCGCGCCCGTTTTTGCCAAACCGCTACTCACCGTTTATACCTACGACTCGTTCTCCGCCGACTGGGGCCCCGGCCCGGCGGTTAAAAAAGCCTTTGAAGCCGACTGCGGCTGCGAACTGAAGTTCGTGGCGCTGGAAGACGGCGTCTCGCTGCTCAATCGTCTGCGCATGGAAGGCAAAAACAGCAAAGCCGACGTGGTGCTTGGGCTGGATAACAACCTGCTGGAAGCCGCCTCGCAGAGCAAACTGTTCGCCAAAAGCGGCGTACCGGCCAGCGCGGTCAGCGTACCCGGCGGCTGGGACAACGACACCTTCGTCCCGTTCGATTACGGCTACTTCGCTTTTGTTTACGATAAAAACAAGCTGAAAAATCCGCCGAAAAGCCTGAAAGAGCTGGTTGAGGGCGAGCAAAAATGGCGGGTGATTTATGAAGATCCGCGTACCAGCACGCCGGGTCTGGGGCTGCTGCTGTGGATGCAAAAAGTGTACGGCGATAAAGCGCCGGAAGCCTGGCAGAAGCTGGCGGCGAAAACCGTCACCGTCACCAAAGGCTGGAGCGAAGCCTACGGCCTGTTCCTGAAAGGCGAGAGCGATTTGGTGCTGAGCTATACCACCTCCCCGGCCTACCATATTATTGAAGAGAAGAAAGATAACTACGCCGCGGCGAACTTCGCGGAAGGTCACTATTTACAGGTTGAAGTCGCCGCCCGCACCGCGGCCAGCAAGCAGCCGGAGCTGGCGGAAAAATTCCTCAAATTTATGGTCTCGCCGGGCTTCCAGAACGCGATCCCGACCGGCAACTGGATGTATCCGGTCACCCAGGTTGCGCTTCCGGCGGGCTTTGACGCGCTGATGAAACCGCAAACGACCCTCGAATTTACCCCGCAGCAGGTGGCCGCCGAACGCCAGAACTGGATCAGCGCATGGCAACGCGCCGTCAGCCGCTAGCTTTCGCCTGGCTCCTACCGGGAGTCACGGCGGCCATCATTCTGGTCGTCGTGGCGCTGGCCGCCTTTCTGGCGCTGTGGTTCAGCGCGCCGGAAGCGGCCTGGGGCGTGCTGATCGGCGATAGCTATCTCTGGCACGTCGTACGCTTCTCTTTCTGGCAGGCCTTTCTTTCGGCGCTTTTTTCGGTGCTGCCGGCGATATTTCTCGCCCGCTCCCTCTATCGGCGTCGATTCCCCGGGCGAACGCTGCTGCTGCGCCTTTGCGCAATGACCTTAATTCTGCCGGTGCTGGTGGCGGTCTTCGGCATCCTCAGCGTCTACGGCCGTCAGGGCTGGCTGGCCGAATTATTTAACGCTTTCGGCTGGCAGTGGTCGTTCTCGCCCTACGGGCTGCAGGGGATCCTGCTGGCGCACGTATTCTTTAATATGCCGATGGCCACGCGCCTGCTGCTACAAACGCTGGAAAATATCCCCGGCGAGCAGCGGCAAATCGCCGCCCAGCTCGGCATGCGCGGCTACGTCTTCTTCCGTCTGGTGGAGTGGCCGTGGCTGCGCCGGCAAATTGCTCCGGTCGCGGCGCTGATCTTTATGCTCTGTTTCGCCAGCTTTGCGACCGTGCTGTCGCTGGGCGGCGGCCCGCGGGCAACCACCATCGAACTGGCGATTTACCAGGCCCTTAATTTCGACTACGACCCGGGCCGCGCGGCGATGCTGGCGCTGATCCAGATGATCTGCTGCCTTGGGCTGGTGCTGCTTAGCCAACGGCTGAGCAAAGCCCTCGCCATCGGGGCCAGTAATATTCGCGGCTGGCGCGATCCCGACGACCGGCTGTACAGCCGGCTGTGCGACATGGCGTTGATTGGCGCGGCGCTTTTGCTGCTGCTGCCGCCGCTGCTGGCGGTGATACTCGACGGTCTGAACAGCAATCTGTTTCGCGTGCTGCATCAGCCCGCGCTGTGGCAGGCGCTCGGGACGTCGCTGCGCATCGCGCTTGCCGCCGGGCTATTAAGCGTCATCCTGACCATGATGCTGCTATGGAGCAGCCGCGAGCTTCGCGCCCGCCGTCGCCCGCTGGCCGGGCAGGCGCTGGAGCTAAGCGGGATGCTGATCCTCGCCATGCCGGGCATCGTGCTGGCCACCGGCTTCTTCCTGCTGCTCAATAACAGCGTGGGCCTGCCCGATTCCGCCGACGGTATCGTGATTTTTACCAATGCGCTGATGGCGATCCCCTACGCGCTTAAAGTGCTGGAGAATCCGATGCGCGATATCGCCGCCCGCTACGGTACCCTCTGCCAGTCGCTGGGGATGCACGGCTTTACCCGTCTCAGGGTGGTTGAGCTTCGCGCGTTAAAGCGCCCGCTGGCCCAGGCGCTGGCCTTCGCCTGCGTGCTGTCGATTGGCGACTTCGGCGTGGTGGCGCTGTTCGGTAACGAAGATTTTCGTACCCTGCCGTTCTACCTGTATCAGCAGATCGGCTCTTATCGTAGCCAGGACGGCGCCGTGACCGCCCTTCTGCTCCTGCTGCTGTGCTTTTTACTCTTTAGCGTGATTGAAAAACTTCCGGGGCGCGATGCTAAAACTGAATGATGTGACCTGGCTTTACCAGCATCTACCGATGCGTTTTACGCTTGCCGTCGAACGCGGAGAACGCATCGCGGTGCTTGGCCCCAGCGGCGCCGGGAAAAGTACGCTGCTGAACCTGATTGCCGGTTTTCTGCCGCCTGCCAGCGGCAGTATCGACATCGACGGCCAGCCTCATACCCACACGCCGCCCGCGCGTCGTCCGGTATCGATGCTGTTTCAGGAAAATAACCTCTTTAACCACCTCACCATCCGCCAGAACATTGCTCTGGGAATGCATCCGGGGCTCAAGCTGAACGCGGAACAAACCGCCCATTTGCGGACCATCGCCGAACAGATGGGGATCGATGCGATGTTAGAACGGCTGCCGGGCGAGCTTTCCGGCGGCCAGCGTCAGCGCGCGGCGCTGGCGCGCTGTCTGGTACGCAAGCAGCCGGTGCTGCTGCTGGATGAGCCCTTCTCGGCGCTCGACCCCGCGCTGCGCCAGGAGATGCTGGCGCTGGTTGCCGACGTCTGCCAGCAGCAGCGGCTGACGCTATTAATGGTATCGCACAGCGTGGAAGATGCGGCGCGCATCGCGCCGCGGTCGATAGTTGTGGCCGAGGGACGAATCGCCTGGGATGGCGACACCGCCTCGCTGCTCAGCGGCAACAGCAGCGCCTCGGCGCTGCTGGGCATTAGCGCAAAATAACCTTCTGCAGGGTCTCGAGATAGACCGGCATCAGCGGATGGCGGAAGGCGAAAACCAGCGCGGCCCCGGCGGCGCACACCGAAAGCGGAGCGAGCCACAGCAGACGCGAACGCGGCAGAAAGCGGGTTAACCGATCGGCGGAATTTTTAGCGCAGCGCCACAGCCGCCAGCACAGCCACGCCGCCAGCCACGCCAGCAGCGCCGCGCCCAGCAGCAGCCACTTAAAGCTGGCGCTATTCTCATCGGCCGGGATATCAATGGCCGCCCCGGCGAGGATCCCCGGTAAGAAGTAGAGCGGCGGCCACAGCAGGCAGCCAATGATATTGGGCGGGATGAATTTCGCGACCGGCAGATCGAGCATTCCGGCGACCATCGGCACCAGCGGGCGCGTCGGCCCGACAAATCGGCCAATCAGAATGGTCAACATGCTGTGCTGATGCAGCGCATGTTCGGTTTTATCCAGCAGCGCTTTATTTTTCTTCAAAAAAGACCAGCGGTGCAGCGGCTTTTTGAAGCGCCAGCCCAGCCAGAACGAAATCCAGTCACCGAGCAAACAGCCGATAATCCCCGCCAGCCACGCCTGCCAGAAGTTAACCTCGCCGCTGCCGATCAGCGCCCCCAATCCGGCCATCATCACCGTTCCCGGTAAGATAAGCCCGACCAGCGCCAGCGACTCGAGGAAGGCGACCAGCAGAACGGCTATCAGGGAATAGACCGTAGATTGAGTAATAAAGTGTTCCAGCAATGCTTGCATAATGTACCCGGTTTAAAAACGAAGCACGGATTCTCCGGAGCCGTTAATACTTCGTCAAGCCATCATTTGTTTGTATAGTTTACTGGCTGTGTTAATAACCCGGGCTATCATTTCACTTTCTTTACTTTTTATTCACACCCGGCGCGAAACTCGCTCGGGCTGGCGCCGGTACACTTCTTAAATACGCGCGAAAAGTAGAGCTGATCCTCAAAACCGACGTTACGGCCAACGGTGGCGATCGGCATCCGCGTGGTGCTCAGCAGCAGCTTGGCCTGGCTAATGCGCTGATCCTCCCGCCACCCCAGCACGCTGATCCCCAGCTGCTGGCGGAACAGATGCGACAGGCGCGACGGCGACAGGCACACGTGCTGGGCGACGCTGGCGATATCAAAATGGCTGTCCGCCAGATGGTCGCTGATGTACTGGCAGGCATCGCGCACCCTGTTATCCAGCGGCGGATGCAGCGATTCGTTGATGGCCTCCATGCGCCTGAGCAGCAGCTGTTCCATGAGATTGATCGCCAGCAGTTCGGAGTAACGCCCGGCCCCCTGCCCGGCTTCCACAATCTGCCCGAACAGTTCGCCAAAGCGCGTCTGCCACTGCTCATCCGGGCGAAAAAAACCGGTCTGGGCGAAAATCGTCGGCCAGTTTAGCCATTCATGCCAGTAGGCGCGCGGCCGGAAATAGACCCACTGGTGATACCACTCGCGGGCATCGGGGTGACGGCCATAATGGTGAATCTCTCCCGGCGGAAACAGCAGCATATCGCCGGGCCGGCAGATAAACTGCTCCCCGTGGTTATTGATCACCCCTTCGCCGCGAATCGTCAGGTTCAGGATATAGCCTTTCATCCCCAGCGGGCGGTCAATAAAGAAATCCAGATAGCCATCGGCGTCAATCGGCGTCAGGCCCGTCACCAGATGGGCGTTAAAAGAGTAACCCGGCAACAAAGGATCGTTTTGCGTTTCGGCCATAAACTCTGCTCTCCTGGAGACATTAAGGACACCAATTGTCCATACCTTGCATTTTATCCTCTGGCTGACAGCGCGTGCTGCGACGCGGGTTATAAATTGAATTAAAACCCGCCGCCTCTCGGCAAAAACTGAGCACAGCGCACAATTCAGGCGCTTTTAGCGCATAACTGAAGTGTCTATAAAGACGGCAGGAAAGTCCACATTGAATATTTGCACGGCGTCACACTTTGCGACGTCACAGCAATATAGTCCATAAGATTAGCGAATACAGCCTGACGGTTTTCAGCCCAGATATCTACTGTTTCACCATGAATGATTTTTAGCATGGAGTAACAGCATGGCAATTGCGATTGGCCTCGATTTTGGTAGTGATTCAGTACGCGCCCTGGCGGTAGAGTGCGCAACGGGCGAAGAGCTCGCCGCAAGCGTCGAGTGGTATCCGCGCTGGCAGGAGGGGCTATTCTGCGATGGCCCGAACAACCAGTTCCGCCATCATCCACGCGACTATATCGAATCGATGGAAGCCGCGCTGAAAAGCGTCCTCGCATCCCTTAGCGCCGAACAGCGCGCTGCCGTGGTGGGTATCGGCGTGGATAGCACCGGCTCAACCCCCGCGCCCATCGACGCCGACGGCAACGTCCTGGCGCTGCGCGACGAATTCGCCAGCAACCCCAACGCCATGTTCGTCCTGTGGAAAGACCACACCTCGGTGGAAGAAGCGGAGGAGATTACCCGCCTCTGCCACCAGCCGGGCAAAGAGGATTACTCCCGCTATATCGGCGGTATCTACTCCAGCGAATGGTTCTGGGCCAAAATCCTCCACGTTACCCGCCAGGATAGCGCCGTCGCCGAAGCCGCCGCGTCGTGGATTGAGCTATGCGACTGGGTACCCGCACTGCTTTCCGGTACCACCCGCCCGCAGGATATTCGTCGCGGCCGCTGCAGCGCCGGGCATAAATCGCTGTGGCACGAAAGCTGGGGCGGCCTGCCGCCAGCCGGTTTCTTCGATGAACTCGACCCGATTATTAACCAGAATCTGGCCTATCCGATGTTCAGCGAGACCTGGACTGCGGATGTCCCGGTCGGCACCCTGACCGCCGAGTGGGCCGCGCGCCTGGGCCTGCCGCAAACCGTCGCCATCTCCGGCGGCGCTTTCGACTGCCATATGGGCGCCGTCGGCGCCGGTGCGCAGCCAAACGCGCTGGTCAAAGTGATCGGCACCTCCACCTGCGACATTCTGATCGCCGATAAACAGAGCGTCGGCGAGCGTACGGTGAAGGGTATTTGCGGCCAGGTCGACGGTAGCGTTGTGCCTGACTTTATCGGTATGGAAGCGGGGCAATCCGCGTTTGGCGACATCTACGCCTGGTTTGGCCGCATCCTCGGCTGGCCGCTGGAGCAGCTGGCGCAGGCCCACCCGGAACTCAAAGAGCAGATCAAAGCCAGCCAGAAACAGCTGCTGCCCGCGCTGACCGACGCCTGGGCGAAAAACCCGTCTCTCGACCACCTGCCGGTGGTGCTGGACTGGTTTAACGGCCGCCGTACGCCGAATGCCAACCAGCGTCTAAAAGGGGTCATTACCGATCTCAACCTCGCCACCGACGCCCCGGCGCTGTTCGGCGGGCTGATTGCCGCCACCGCCTTCGGCGCCCGCGCCATTATGGAGTGCTTCACCGACCAGGGTATCCCGGTCAATAACGTGATGGCGCTCGGCGGCATCGCGCGGAAAAACCCGGTGATCATGCAGGCCTGCTGCGATGTGCTGAATCGCCCGCTGCAAATCGTCGCCTCCGATCAGTGCTGCGCGCTGGGCGCGGCTATCTTCGCCGCCGTCGCCGCGGGCGTATATCGCGATATCCCCGCCGCGCAGGAAAACATGGCCAGCCAGGTGGAAAGTACCCTGCAGCCCCGCCCGGCCCAGGCGCAACGCTTCGAACAACTCTACCAGCGCTACCAGCAGTGGTCGCTTAGCGCGGAACAACGTTATCTTCCTTCGACTGCAAAGGCGGAAACCGCGCCGCAATCGCAGGCAGCTCTCACCCATTAAGGATATAAAAATGACTATTTTTAATAATTATGAAGTGTGGTTCGTCATCGGTAGCCAGCATCTGTATGGCCCTGAAGCGCTACGTCAGGTTACGAAGCACGCAGAACATGTGGTGAACAGCCTGAATGCGGAAGCCAAACTGCCGTGCAAACTGGTGCTTAAGCCGCTGGGTACTACCCCGGATGAGATCACCCATATCTGCCGCGACGCCAATTACGATGACAAGTGCGCCGGGATGGTGGTGTGGCTGCATACCTTCTCACCGGCGAAAATGTGGATTAACGGCCTCACGATCCTCAACAAACCGCTGATGCAGTTCCATACCCAGTTCAACGCGGCCCTGCCGTGGGACAGCATCGATATGGACTTTATGAACCTGAACCAGACCGCGCACGGCGGCCGCGAGTTCGGCTTCATCGGCGCCCGCATGCGTCAGCAGCACAGCGTGGTGACCGGCCACTGGCAGGATAAAGAAGCGCATCAGCGCATCGGCGCGTGGATGCGCCAGGCGGTCTCTAAACAAGATACCCGCCACCTGAAAGTCTGCCGCTTCGGCGATAACATGCGCGAAGTGGCAGTGACCGACGGGGATAAAGTCGCCGCGCAGATCAAGTTTGGCTTCTCGGTTAACACCTGGGCGGTGGGCGATCTGGTGCAGGTCGTCAATGCGGTCAGCGACGGCGAAATCAGCGCGCTGATTGATGAGTATGAAAGCAGCTATCGTCTGACGCCCGCGGTGCAAATCCACGGCGATAAGCGGCAGAACCTCCTCGACGCCGCGCGCATTGAGCTGGGGATGAAGCGCTTCCTGGAACAGGGCGGCTTCCACGCGTTTACCACTACCTTTGAAGATTTACACGGCCTGAAACAGCTTCCGGGTCTCGCCGTGCAGCGTCTGATGCAGCAGGGCTACGGCTTTGCGGGCGAGGGCGACTGGAAAACCGCCGCTCTGCTTCGCATCATGAAGGTGATGGCAACTGGTCTGCAGGGCGGCACCTCTTTTATGGAGGATTACACCTATCACTTCGAGAAAGGCAACGATCTGGCGCTGGGCTCGCATATGCTGGAAGTCTGCCCGACCATCGCCACCGCGGAGAAACCGATTCTCGACGTCCAGCCTCTGGGCATCGGCGGTAAAGCCGATCCGGCGCGCATCATCTTCAACACCCAGACCGGCCCGGCGATCGTTGCCAGCCTGATCGATCTCGGCGATCGCTATCGTCTGCTGGTGAACACCATTGAGACGGTGAAAACTCCGCACGATCTGCCGAAACTGCCGGTCGCCAACGCCCTGTGGAAAGCGCATCCGGATCTGCGCACCGCGTCCGAAGCCTGGATCATCGCCGGCGGCGCGCACCACACCGTCTTCAGCCATGCGCTGACCCTCGACGATATGCGCCAGTTTGCTGAGCTGCAGGATATCGAGCTGACCGTGATTGATAACGAAACCCGTCTGCCCTCCTTCAAGGATGCGCTGCGCTGGAACGAAGTGTATTACGGTTCAAAACGCTAAGAGACCGCCCTCTCACCTTCTCCCCTGGGGAGAGGGTGAGGGGAACTGACTCGCCAGCAATTCGGAGCACAGTATGTTAGAAGATCTCAAACGCCAGGTTCTCGAAGCCAACCTGGCCCTGCCTAAGCACAATCTGGTTACCCTCACCTGGGGCAACGTCAGCGCCGTCGACCGTGAACGGGGGGTGCTGGTAATTAAACCCTCCGGCGTCGACTACAGCGTAATGCGCGCCGAAGATATGGTGGTGGTCAGCCTGGAGACCGGCGAAGTGGTTGAAGGCCAGAAAAAACCCTCTTCGGATACCCCAACCCACCGCCTGCTGTATCAGGCATTCCCGACGCTGGGCGGCATTGTTCATACCCATTCGCGTCACGCCACCATCTGGGCGCAGGCCGGACAGTCGATTCCCGCCACCGGCACCACCCACGCCGACTACTTCTACGGCGCGGTCCCCTGTACCCGTCTGATGACCGACGAGGAGATCAACGGCGAGTACGAATGGGAAACCGGCGCGGTGATCGTCGAAACCTTCCGTGAAAAAGGCATCGATCCAGCGCAAATGCCCGGCGTGCTGGTGCACTCGCACGGCCCGTTTGCCTGGGGGAAAAACGCCGAAGACGCGGTGCATAACGCTATCGTGCTGGAAGAGATCGCCTATATGGGCATCTTCTGCCGCCAGCTGGCGCCGCAGCTGCCGGAGATGCAGCAAACGCTGCTGGATAAACACTATTTGCGCAAGCACGGCGCGAAAGCCTATTACGGGCAGTAGCGCCACGGTTTCCCGGCTCGCGCTACGCTTAGCCGGGCTACAGGTGCACAGCCGTCTGCAGGACGGGTAGACGGGTAGCCCGGATAAGGCGTTTACGCCGCAATCCGGGAAACAGCGCGCAACCCAACCTCCGGACTATACCTGTATAAAACCCCAGCATCATTCCGTGAACCAGGCTATAATCAGGCCTGGTTTTCACTCATGAGAGCACGGCGTGACGCAGCCACGAGCAGGTTTTTTACTCACCCGTCACTGGCGGGATACCCCACAGGGCACCGAACTGACTTTCTGGCTGGCGACCGATGACGGCCCGCTTGAGGTTACGCTGCCGCCGCAGGAATCCGTAGCGTTCATTGCCGAATCCCAGCGTCCGCAGGTTGAACGCCTGCTGCAGGGGGAAAACGGCCATCGCCTTGCTGCGCTCAATCTGCAAGATTTTCATCGCCAGCCGGTTTTTGGCCTTTACTGCCGCGCTCACCGCCAGCTGATGCGGCTGGAAAAAAAGCTGCGTGAAAACGGCGTCACGGTATATGAAGGCGACATCCGCCCGCCGGAGCGCTATCTGATGGAGCGCTTTATTACCGCCCCGGTGTGGGTGGAAGGCGAGGCGCGCGGCCAGCAGCTGGTCAACGCGCGAATGAAGCCCAACCCCCACTACCGTCCGCCGCTGAAATGGGTTTCGCTGGATATCGAAACCAGCCGCCACGGCGAGCTCTACTGCATCGGCCTTGAAGGCTGCGGCCAGCGGATCGTCTATATGTTAGGTCCGGAGCCCGCCACCCCGCCTGCCGTCGATTTCACGCTGGAGTACGTCGCCAGCCGCCCGCTGCTGCTGGAAAAGCTTAACGCCTGGTTTGCCGCTCACGACCCGGACGTGCTGATCGGCTGGAACGTGGTGCAGTTCGATTTACGCGTTCTGCAAAAGCACGCTGAGCGCTATCGCATCCCGCTGATGCTCGGGCGCGGCAACAGCGAACTGGAGTGGCGCGAGCACGGTTTTAAAAATGGCGTCTTCTTTGCTCAGGCCAATGGCCGACTGATTATCGACGGCATCGAGGCGCTGAAATCCGCGTTCTGGAATTTCTCCTCTTTTGCCCTGGAATCGGTCGCCCGCGAACTGCTCGGCGAGGGCAAAGCCATCGATAACCCCTGGGATCGGATGGATGAAATCGACCGCCGCTTTCATCACGATAAACCGGCGCTGGCGACATACAACCTGCAGGACTGCGAGCTGGTTACGCGCATCTTCCATAAAACCGAGATCATGCCCTTTTTACTGGAGCGCGCGACGGTCAACGGCCTGCCAGCGGATCGCCACGGCGGTTCGGTCGCCGCCTTCAGCCATCTCTATTTCCCGCGCATGCACCGGCTCGGCTACGTTGCGCCGAACCTTGGCGCAGTACCGCCGCAGGCCAGCCCCGGCGGCTACGTGATGGACTCGCGCCCCGGCCTGTACGACTCGGTACTGGTGCTGGACTACAAAAGCCTGTATCCGTCGATTATCCGCACCTTCCTGATCGATCCGGTGGGGCTGGTTGAAGGGCTGGCGCATCCCGATGACGCTCACAGCACCGAAGGCTTTCTTGGCGCGCGCTTCTCGCGAGAAAAACACTGCCTGCCGGGGATTGTCGGGCAGATCTGGCACGGGCGCGACGAGGCCAAGCAGCATAAAAACAAGCCACTGTCGCAGGCGCTGAAGATCATTATGAACGCCTTCTACGGCGTGCTCGGCACCAGCGCCTGCCGCTTTTTCGATCCCCGTCTGGCCTCCTCCATCACCATGCGCGGCCACGCGATTATGCGCCAGACCAAAGCGCTGATTGAATCCCAGGGCTACGACGTTATCTACGGCGATACCGACTCCACCTTCGTGTGGCTCAAGCGGGCCCACAGCGAAGAGGAAGCCAGCAGCATCGGCCGCTCGCTGGTGGCCTTCGTCAACGAATGGTGGGCGGCGGAGCTCGCTAAAGATGGGCTGGCCAGCACCCTGGAGCTGGAGTTTGAAACCCACTTCTGCCGCTTTCTCATGCCCACCATCCGCGGCGCGGATACCGGCAGTAAAAAACGCTATGCCGGAATGATTCAGGAAGCGGATGAGCAGCGCATGGTGTTTAAAGGCCTGGAAACGGTGCGTACCGACTGGACGCCGCTGGCCCAGCAGTTTCAGCAGGAGCTTTATCTGCGCATTTTCCGTCATCAGCCCTATCGCGATTACGTACGCGAAACCATCGATAAGCTGATGAACGGCGAGCTTGACGATCGGCTGGTCTACCGCAAACGCCTGCGCCGTCCGCTGGCGGAGTATCAGCGCAACGTGCCGCCGCACGTGCGCGCGGCCAGGCTCGCTGATGAGCAAAACGTCAGGCTGGGCAGGCCGCAGCAGTATCAGCAGCGCGGCAGCATTAAATACGTCTGGACCACCGGCGGGCCGGAGCCGGTGGACTATCAGCAATCGCCGCTGGATTATGAACACTACCTTTCTAAGCAATTAGAGCCGGTCGCCGAAGGAATACTTCCCTTTGTCGACGACGATTTTGCTACAATAGTGACGGGACAACTGGGGCTATTTTGATTTTTCCTCACCCATTCCGCTGGCGCAAAAGCCGTAAAATGAAGGGTGAGGAGGACGTGACGAACGTTCCGCCATCCAGTAATATAGCGCCCTTTCCATTCCTGGACCCAATTTTGACGTATCTCCGATTCTCCATGGAGATGATCAACTATTGCCTGCAATCAAAGAACTAAAGAGCCGAACATATATGCCTTTTACACTTGGTCAACGCTGGATTAGCGACACAGAGAGCGAACTGGGATTAGGGACGGTCGTTGCGCTGGACGCGCGCATGGTGACTCTGCTTTTCCCCGCCATCGGCGAAAACCGTCTGTACGCACGCAACGACTCCCCGATCACCCGCGTGATGTTCAACCCGGGCGATACCATCACCAGCCATGAAGGCTGGCAGCTCCAGGTTGACGAAGTTAATGAAGAGAACGGTCTGCTGGCCTACACCGGTACCCGCCTCGATACCCAGGAAGCCAACGTCACCCTGCGTGAAGTGCTGCTCGACAGCAAACTGGTCTTCAGCAAACCGCAGGACCGTCTGTTCGCCGGGCAGATCGACCGCATGGACCGTTTCGCCCTGCGCTATCGCGCGCGCAAATTTCAGAGCGAACAGTACCGCATGCCGTGGAGCGGCCTGCGCGGCCAGCGCACCAGCCTGATCCCGCATCAGCTGAATATCGCTCACGACGTTGGCCGCCGCCACGCGCCGCGCGTCCTGCTGGCGGACGAAGTGGGTTTAGGTAAAACCATTGAAGCCGGGATGATCCTGCATCAGCAACTGCTCTCCGGCGCTGCCGAACGCGTCCTGATCGTCGTTCCGGAAACCCTGCAGCACCAGTGGCTGGTGGAAATGCTGCGCCGCTTTAACCTGCGCTTTTCGCTGTTTGACGATGAGCGCTACGCCGAAGCGCAGCACGACGCCATTAACCCGTTCGAAACCGAACAGCTGGTTATCTGCTCGCTGGACTTCGTGCGCCGCAGCAAGCAGCGCCTGGAGCACCTGTGCGATGCCGAATGGGACCTGATGGTCGTCGATGAAGCGCACCATCTGGTGTGGAGCGAAGACGCGCCAAGCCGCGAATATCAGGCTATTGAACAGCTGGCCGAGCGCGTGCCGGGCATTCTGCTGCTCACCGCGACGCCGGAACAGCTCGGGATGGAGAGCCACTTCGCCCGCCTGCGCCTGCTCGACCCTAACCGTTTCCATGATTTCGCTCAGTTTGTTGAAGAGCAGCAGAACTACCGTCCGGTTGCCGACGCCGTCGCTCTGCTGCTGGCCGGGAATAAGCTGAACGACGCCGAGCTGAACGCGCTGAGCGATCTGATCGGCGAACAGGATATCGAACCGCTCTTGCAGGCGGCCAACAGCGATCGCGATGATGCCCAGGCCGCTCGCCAGGAGCTGGTCTCCATGCTGATGGACCGTCACGGCACCAGTCGCGTACTGTTCCGCAACACGCGTAACGGCGTGAAAGGCTTCCCGAAACGCGAGCTGCACACGCTTCGCCTGCCGCTGCCGACCCAGTACCAGACGGCTATCAAGGTTTCCGGGATTATGGGCGCCCGTAAAACCGCCGAAGAGCGCGCCCGCGATATGCTCTATCCGGAGCAGATTTATCAAGAGTTTGAAGGCGACACCGGCACCTGGTGGAACTTCGACCCGCGCGTTGAGTGGCTGATGGGCCATCTCACCAGCCACCGTTCGCAAAAAGTGCTGGTCATCTGCGCCAAAGCGGCCACCGCGCTGCAGCTGGAGCAGGTCCTGCGCGAGCGCGAAGGCATTCGCGCGGCGGTGTTCCACGAAGGGATGTCGATTATTGAACGCGACCGCGCCGCCGCCTGGTTTGCCGAAGAAGATACCGGCGCGCAGGTGCTGCTGTGTTCTGAAATCGGCTCAGAAGGCCGTAACTTCCAGTTCGCCAGCAATCTGGTGATGTTCGATCTGCCGTTCAACCCGGATCTGCTGGAGCAGCGTATCGGCCGTCTTGACCGTATCGGCCAGGCTCACGATATTCAGATCCACGTTCCCTATCTGGAGAGAACCGCCCAGTCGGTGCTGGTACGCTGGTATCACGAAGGTCTGGACGCGTTCGAGCATACCTGCCCGACCGGCCGTACCGTTTACGACAGCGTGCATAACGAACTGATTAACTATCTCGCCGCCCCGGAAAATACCGACGGCTTCGACGAGCTGATCAAAGCCTGCCGCCAGCAGCATGACGCGCTGAAAGCGCAGCTGGAGCAGGGCCGCGACCGCCTGCTGGAGATCCACTCCAACGGCGGTGAAAAAGCCCAGCAGCTTGCGGAAAGCATTGAAGAACAGGATGACGACACCAGCCTGATCGCCTTCTCCATGAACCTGTTTGATATCGTCGGCATCAACCAGGACGATCGCGGTGAAAACCTGATTGTCCTGACCCCCTCCGACCATATGCTGGTTCCGGATTTCCCGGGTCTGCCGGAAGATGGCTGCACTATTACCTTTGAGCGTGATGTCGCCCTGTCCCGCGAAGACGCGCAGTTCATCACCTGGGAGCATCCGCTGATTATCAACGGTCTGGATCTGATCCTCTCCGGCGATACCGGCAGCAGTACCATTTCGCTGCTGAAGAACAAAGCGCTGCCGGTGGGAACCCTGCTGCTGGAGCTGATTTACGTCGTTGAAGCACAGGCGCCGAAGCATCTGCAGCTCAACCGCTTCCTGCCGCCGACGCCGGTGCGCATGCTGCTCGACAAAAACGGCAACAACCTCGCCGGTCAGGTAGAGTTCGAAAGCTTTAACCGTCAGCTGAGCGCGGTCAACCGCCACACCGGCAGCAAGCTGGTTAACGCCGTCCAGCAGGACGTCCACGCGATTTTACAGCAGGGCGAAGGCCAGGTCGCCAAAGCGGCCCAGGCGCTGATCGACGCCGCGCGTAAAGAAGCCGACGACAAGCTGACGGCCGAGCTGTCGCGCCTTGAAGCGCTGCGCGCCGTGAACCCGAACATCCGCGATGATGAACTGGCAGCTATCGAGAGCAACCGTCAGCAGGTGATGGACGCGCTGGCTCAGGCAGGCTGGCGTCTTGATGCGCTGCGCTTAATCGTCGTCACCCACCAGTAACGGAACGCGAATATGGCGATGGAAAACTACAATCCGCCGCAGGATCCCTGGCTGGTTATTCTTTACCAGGATGAGCACATTATGGTGGTCAACAAGCCGAGCGGCCTGTTGTCCGTGCCGGGGCGGCTTGCTGAGCACAAAGACAGCGTGATGACGCGCATTCAGCGCGACTTTCCGCAGGCCGAGTCGGTACACCGACTGGATATGGCGACCAGCGGCGTGATTGTGGTGGCCCTGACCAAAGCGGCAGAGCGCGAGCTAAAGCGGCAGTTCCGCGAACGCGAGCCGAAAAAGCAGTACGTCGCCCGCGTCTGGGGGCATCCGGAAAAAGCGGAAGGTCTGGTGGATTTACCGCTGATTTGCGACTGGCCGAACCGGCCAAAGCAGAAGGTGTGTTACGAAACCGGCAAAGCGGCGCAAACCGAGTATGAAGTGCTGGAGTTCGCGGCGGACAACACCGCCCGCGTGCGCCTGAAGCCGATTACCGGGCGTTCGCATCAGCTGCGCGTGCATATGCTGGCGCTGGGCCATCCGATTCTCGGCGACCGCTTTTATGCGTCGCCGGAAGCGCTGGCGATGGCGCCGCGTCTGCTGCTGCACGCCGAAACGCTGACCATCACCCATCCCGCTTTCGGTAATTCGATGACCTTCCGCGCGCCGATCGACTTCTGATCGTTTATCTCTGTCCCGGGTCGTGCCGCCAGCGGCTCACCCGGGCTATCCGTCGCTCATCATCGCAACGGGAAACAGGCGTTAGTCGCGGGCAAACCACGCATCAATCATCTGCTCGACGCGGGCAACAACCTCCCCGGTATCATGACGGCGGCTGCGGGCGCAGGCATGCGCGGGCTCGTCGCACAGCAGGCAGCGGCGCTGGTTCTCCCCCATAGACTGACGGCCCACCAGGCCATTCTTCGGGCAAATCACATCAATATCCCACAGGCGGCCCAGCGGGTGAGTATGCTCGAGGTCGGTACAGAAGGCTTTGATTTCGCTGGCGGCGTGATCGACGCACCACAGCGCTTCCGGCCCGGTCGGCAGCCACAGCACCTGGCGATCCAGCGTCTGCCAGCGGTGTTTCCACAGCATCTGATCGCAGGCCTGCAGCGCCACGCCCATCATATTACGGTAGCGAATGCTGTCTTTCACCGCGCCCGGCGTCACCAGGGTCAGCGAAATCAGCGGCCGTTGATAATGGGCTAACCAGTCGGCCTGGCGAGCCGAACGCTGCTCTTTCGCCGCCAGCAGCGCTTCCATGCTTACGCCCTCACGGGCGAGAGTATCCACTGACATTTGTTTCTCTCCTCACTTAATAAAAGGCAGCGGACAGGCTGCCGTCGCGGTCGCGAATAATGGCGCTGATTGTATCGCTAAACGATCCCTGTTTTGGAGACGGGGCGCAGAAATTTTCTGCGCTATTTAGCACGAAAAAGCAGACTTAGCTGTTATATAAAAGTTAAATCACGCCAGAAAGTGACTGAGGAACAGCAATCCCAGCGATACATTAATCGCGCCGCCGATTCTTGTTGCGATCTGGGCGAACGGCATCAGGTTCATGCGGTTGCCGGAAGTCAGAATCGCCACATCGCCGGTGCCGCCCTGCCCGCTCTGGCAGCAGGAGACAATCGCCACGTCAATCGGGTGCATGCCAATCTTTTTGCCGACCAGGAAGCCGGTCGCCACCAGCGCCGATACGGTGCTGATAATCACCAGCAAATTGGTAAGGGTAAAGGCGTTGACCAGCTCCTGCCACGGCGTGATCGCCACGCCGACGGCAAACAGAATCGGATAGGTCACCGCCGTGCGGAAGAACTTATATACCATCTGCGAGCCCTCCTGCAGACGCGGAGAGACGCCGTTTACCAGCTTAAGCAGCACCGCGAGAAACAGCATTCCCACCGGCGCGGGCAGGCCGATGGTCTTCTGGCCAAGCATACCCAGCATATAGAGCAGCACCGCCAGCAGCGCGCCGGAGGCCAGCGTCGTCACGTCCATTTTGCCCTCGGCGGGCGTTTCGCGGTGCGTCTCGTTGCGGCGGTTCGGCATCAGCTGCCCCTCGCCGGTCAAATGCGGGAAACGCTTGCCCAGCTGGTTTAAACCGCCGGCGATCACAATCGCCGTCAGGCTGCCCAACATCACCATCGGCAGCACGCGACCGAGCGCAACGCCCTGATCCATATGCATCAGCGCGGCGTAGCCAATCGACAGCGGAATCGCCCCCTCGCCGACGCCGCCGGCCATGATTGGCAGGACGATAAAGAAAAACACCTGAAACGGCTCCAGCCCCAGGGCGGTACCCACGCCGACGCCGACCACCATACCGACGATTTCTCCGCACAGCATCGGGAAGAAAATCCGCATAAAGCCCTGAATCAGCGTGGTACGGTTCATGCTCATAATGCTGCCGACGATAATGCAGCAGATATAAAGGTAAAGAATGTTGGTCGACTTATAGAATTTGGTAGTCGACTCCACCACCACATCCGGCAGCAGGCCGTAGTGAACCAGCGCAGAAGGAATAAAGGTCGCGCAGATGGCCGCCGCGCCGAGTTTACCGAGTATCGGCAGGCGCTTACCGAATTCGCCGCAGGCAAAGCCGAAAAAGGCCAGCGTCGCCACCATCACGACGATATCGCTCGGCAGCTTGCCGCCCAGACAGTCCAGCGCGATCAGGCCGCCGGCCAGCAGGAAGAGCGGCAGCGGGATAATACCGACTTTCCAGTTATCGAGGATATGCCACCAACGCTGCTTAAGCGGCGCTTTTGGCGTATTAATAGGGTCGATGGTTGCAGGGAATGCATTGTCTGTGGTGCTCATAATTAAGCCCTCTGGTTATTATTATTTTTCAGGTTAGAGGGCCATGCACAGAGTTAATGTGAGGATCGGCAGATTAAAAACGAAGTTTTAATGGTCACTATGGTTTTTATGGTTTCTATTATTATTGTGAAACCGCTCTGATTTATAGCCGTGGTTTTTAAGGTTTTTAAATCCAGCGCCTGATTAACCTTGATAAATTCCCCGCCAGCGGATAATTGTGGTTCCCTGACGCCCGCGTGGACGTCCACCGGTCACCCTCAGCCACGATGCCGGTAGCGAAAAAATGATACGCTGCCGCATCCCTGATACTGTGCATTATACTTATGAAGGTTTCATTTCAGTTTAAGCTGTTCATTTCGCTGGTCGCTTTTTTCTCAGTGCTGTTCGCGCTCCTGGGAGTCTATTACTATTTCGACGCCAGCCATCAGCTTTATCAGGAAATGAGCGCCCGCGCGAGAATACAGGCGGAAGAAATCGCGCTGATGCCTAATTTACGTCAGCAGGTGACGCGTGAAGATGCGCAGGCGATAAAGCCTTTTATGCAAAATATCGCCGCCCACAGCGACGCCAGCTTTATTGTTATTGGCGACAAGCGGGGCGTGCATCTGTTTCACTCGGTCCACCCGGAGTGGGTCGGCACGCGACTGGTTGGCGGCGATAACCAGCCGGTGCTCGAGGGGCAAAGCACGACCACTATCCGTAAAGGGGGGCTCGGTATTTCCCTGCGCAGCAAAGCGCCGATTTTCAATGACGCCGGCCGGGTGGTCGGTATTGTCTCCGTCGGCTATCTCACCAGCTATCTCGACAGCATCACGCTGGAAAAAGTCATCAACATCTTCGTCGCCGCGGTGCTGCTGCTTATCGCACTGTTTATCTTCTCCTGGTACTTCACCCGCAGCATTAAAAAGCAAATTTTCTCGCTGGAGCCGCGCGAAATCGGCCTGCTGGTGCGTCAGCAAAAAGCGATGATGGAGTCGATATACGAAGGGGTGATCGTGATTGACCATCACCGACGTATCGAAGTGATAAACCACGCCGCCCGCAGCCTGCTCGGCCTGAGCCAGCCCGCGCACCAGCTGCGCGGTAAGTCGATCGATAGCGTCATTACCCCGCAGCCGTTTTTCGCCAGCGGCGAGATGCTCGAAAACGATACCCACGATGAGCTATGCCGTTTTAATCAGCTTACCGTGCTCGCCAGCCGGGTGCGCATCATGCTGGAGAATTCGCTCCAGGGCTGGGTGATCACCTTCCGCGACCGCGATGAAATCAACTCGCTGAGCGCCCAGCTCAGCCAGGTGAAACGCTACGTCGATAATCTGCGCATCATGCGCCATGAACAGCTCAATCGGATGACCACCCTGTCCGGCCTGCTGCATATGGGCCACTATGATGAGGCGATTCGCTATATTCAGGCGCAGTCGGAGCATGCCCAGGAGCTACTGGACTTTATCTCATCGCACTTTAATTCGCCGACGCTGTGCGGCCTGCTGCTGGGCAAAGCCGCCCGCGCGCGGGAAAAAGGGGTCGAACTGAGCTTTGACCCGGCCTGCCGCATCGACCGTCCGCTGCCGTCGTTGATGGAGTCCGAGCTTATCTCTATCATCGGTAATCTGCTGGATAACGCCATTGAGGCCACCCAGCGCGCCGAACTGCCGCACGAACCGGTCGAGATCCTGATTCAGCTCAACGCCCGGGAATTAATGATTGAAGTCGCCGATCGCGGCGTCGGTATTCGCCCGGAGATCCGCGAGCATATCTTTGAGCGCGGCGTCACCACCAAAACTCGCGGCGATCACGGTATTGGACTGTATCTTATTGAACGCTATGTCACCCAGGCTGGCGGCACGATTGAAGTGGCCGACAACGCGCCGCGCGGGGCGATTTTCACGCTGTTTATTCCCGCCGACGGGCCAGCCCATCCGCAAGAAGAGAAGCACTATGCATCATGACCTGGTCGATGTTCTGATCGTTGAAGATGAAAGCGAACTGGCGCGGCTGCACGCCGAGCTTATCCAGAAACATCCGCGTATGCGGCTGGCGGGCACGGCGGCTTCTCTCGCCCAGGCGCGGCAGATACTCAACGCCAGGCCGCCGCAGCTGGTGCTGCTGGATAACTACCTGCCGGACGGCAAAGGGGTCACCTTGATGAACGACCCTATTATGGGCCACGCTGGCTGCTCGGTGATCTTTATCACCGCCGCCAGCGATATGGAAACCTGTAGCCAGGCAATTCGCAACGGCGCCTTCGACTACATTCTCAAACCGGTGTCGTGGAAGCGCCTGAGCCAGTCCCTTGAACGGTTCGTACAGTTCTACGACCAGCAGCGCGAATGGAAGATTGTCGACCAGCAGAACGTGGATTCGCTGTATCAGCTGCAGGCTAAAAACTACCGAGCCGATAGCGGCAGTAAAGGTATTGAAGAAAAAACGCTGGCGCTGGTGCAGAGTCTGTTTACCGGCGAAGATGAACGCTGCTTTTCGGTGGATGACGTGGTGAGCGAGGCTGGATTGAGCAAAACCACGGCCCGGCGCTATCTGGAGCACTGCGTGGAAATCGGTTTTCTGCAGGTGGAAATGCTGTACGGCAAGATAGGCCATCCGCGGCGCATGTACCGCCGCGCCGCCAGCGCATCGTGACGCCTCTCCCGTTCGGGAGAGGCCGGTCGTTTAGAAGCCGCGCTGCTCTTTAATCAGCTCCCAGGCTTTCTGGATCTCCTGCGCTTTCTGCTTAGCCATCTCCATCATTTCCGGCGGTAGCCCTTTCGCCACCAGCTTATCCGGATGGTGCTCGCTCATCAGCTTACGATAGGCGCGCTTGACGGTGGCGGCATCGTCGGTCGCTTTAACCCCCAGCACATTGCAGGCGTCTTCCAGGGTTGGCCCGCGCTGCGCCTGCTGCCAGCCGGCGTTACCGCCGCGCTGCCCGTAAGATTGCTGCTGCGAACCGCCGCCAAACTGCGCCCCGCCCTGCATCATGCGCAGGAACTGCTCGAACTGAGCGCGGGAGATGCCCAGCTCATCGGCAATCACAAACAGCACGTCGCGTTCGTTGGGATGCAGTTCGCCGTCGGCGAAAGCCGCCTGCAGCTGAATTTCCAGAAACATCCGAATTAAATCAAAACGCCCAAAACAGACGCTGCGCAGCTGGCGCATTTTCTCACGCAGCGGGTAATCATCTGATTTCCCTACCCGAAACGCGTGCTGCGCCGCGGTTCGCGCTTCGCCGTGCAGACTCATGCGATCCATCAGCAAATTGGCGACATGAATATCGGCTTCGGTGACGCGTCCTTTCGATTTGGTCAAATGCCCCATCACTTCAAAAGTGGTGGAGAAGAACAGCGACTGACGCTCCTGCTGGTTGGCGAAGACATTCAGCCGGCGACTGCGCGCACGATCAAACATATGCCCGACTAAGAACCCCAGCACCACGCCCCAGAAGCCGCCCCCCATCATCAACGCAACCGCAACGCCAATTATTTTACCCAAATACTGCATAGACTCCCCAATCTCTCTGCCGCCAGTTAAGCTATATCTGACCGCACGTTACAAAGCGTTTACGCCTCGGTCAATTGTGGGACATAGCCTATAATTTGCTTTATCATACTCGTCATTCTACACAGTGCCTAACGCTCGGGAAGTAAACGGGCAGGATTAACACTAGCGCGATTTAGACGAGTACGTTAGGCTCTGACCGTTTGCAAGCCGCTGCCACACGATGACGGAACAACAAATACAACGTATGAAAAAACGTATTCCCAGCCTCCTGGCCACTATGATTGCCAGCGCCTTGTATAGCCAACAGGGCCTCGCTGCCGATCTCGCCACGCAGTGTATGCTTGGCGTACCAAGCTACAATCGTCCTTTGGTTGAAGGGAAACCCAACGACCTGCCGGTGACGATCGATGCCGATCATGCGAAAGGCAACTATCCTGATAACGCCGTATTTACCGGCAACGTTGATATCAATCAGGGGAACAGCCGACTGCAGGCCGATGAAGTTCAGCTTCACCAGCAGCAGGCCGACGGCCAGCCGCAGCCGGTGCGTACGGTTGATGCCCTCGGCAACGTTCACTATGACGACAATCAGGTGATCCTCAAAGGGCCGAAAGCCTGGTCGAATCTGAACACCAAAGATACCAACGTCTGGCAGGGCGATTACCAAATGGTTGGCCGTCAGGGGCGCGGTACCGCTGACCTGATGAAACAGCGCGGCGAAAACCGCTACACCATTTTAGAAAACGGCAGCTTCACCTCGTGTCTGCCCGGCTCTGACACCTGGAGCGTGGTCGGCAGTGAAGTTATCCACGACCGCGAAGAACAGGTCGCTGAGATCTGGAACGCTCGCTTCAAGCTCGGTTCCGTACCGATTTTTTACAGTCCCTACCTGCAGCTGCCGGTGGGCGACAAGCGTCGTTCGGGCTTCCTGATCCCCAACGCCAAATACAGCACCAAAAACGGCGCAGAGTTCTATCTTCCTTACTACTGGAACATCGCTCCGAACTTCGACGCCACGCTGACCCCGCACTATATGAGCAAGCGCGGCGGCGTCATGTGGGAGAACGAATTCCGCTATCTGACCAAAGCAGGAACCGGCTTAATTGAGTTCGACTACCTGCCTTCGGATAAAATTTACCAGGACGATCACTCAGGCGACAGCAATAGCCGCCGCTGGCTGTTCTACTGGAACCATTCGGGCGTCGTAGACCAGGTGTGGCGCTTCAACGCCGACTACACCAAAGTCAGCGACCCGGACTACTTTAACGACTTCAGCTCGAAATACGGTTCCAGTACCGACGGCTACGCCACGCAGAAGCTCAGCGCCGGTTACGCTAATCAGAACTTTGATGCCACCGTATCGACCAAGCAGTTCCAGGTCTTTAACCGCGACTCAAGCAATGCCTATTCCGCCGAGCCGCAGCTGGACGTGAACTACTACCAGAACGATGTCGGCCCGTTTGATACCCATCTTTATGGCCAGGCGGTGCATTTTGTTAACTCGAACAGCAGAATGCCGGAAGCGACACGCGTTCACTTCGAGCCAACTATCAACCTGCCGCTGTCTAACGGTTGGGGAAGCATCAATACCGAGGCAAAACTGCTGGCAACCCATTACCAGCAAAGCAACCTTGATGACTACAACGCGGCCAACGGTACCGATTATAAAGACTCCGTTAACCGCGTGATGCCGCAGTTTAAAGTCGATGGCAAAATGGTTTTCGAGCGCGATATGCAGGAGAACTATACCCAGACGCTTGAACCGCGCATGCAGTACCTGTACATCCCGTATCGCGACCAGAGCAAAATCGGCACCTACGACTCAACGCTGCTGCAATCGGACTACAGCGGCCTGTTCCGCGACCGTTCGTACAGCGGTCTCGATCGCATTGCGTCCGCCAACCAGGTCTCCACCGGCATCACATCTCGCGTTTATGATGCCGCCGCCGTTGAACGTTTTAATATTTCCGTTGGTCAAATCTACTATTTCACCGAGGCGCGTACCGGTGACGACAACATCAACTGGGAGAACAACGACACGCGAGGTTCACTGGTATGGGCTGGCGATACCTACTGGCGCATCACCGACGACTGGGGTTTACGCGGGGGAATTCAGTACGATACGCGTCTGGATAACGTCGCTACCGGCAGCGGAACCGTGGAATACCGTCGCGACGAAAACCGTTTAGTACAACTTAACTATCGTTATGCGAGCCCGGAATACATTCAGGCGACCCTGCCGTCTTATTCCACCGCTAAGCAGTACAAAGATGGTATCTCGCAGGTGGGGATGACCGCCAGCTGGCCAATCGTCGATCGTTGGGCAGTCGTCGGCGCGTATTACTACGACACGAATACCAGAAAGTCAGCGAACCAGATGTTAGGGGTTCAGTATAGCTCCTGCTGCTACGCTATCCGCGTCGGCTATGAACGTAAGATCAACGGCTGGGATAACAGCAGCAGCGAAAGCAAATACGACAACACCTTCGGCTTTAACATTGAGCTGCGCGGCCTGAGCTCCAACTACGGTCTCGGCACCCAGCAGATGCTGCGTTCGAACATTTTACCGTACCAGAGCTCCCTGTGATGTGGCTGGTTTACACGTAATCCGCAATTGCGGTTAATTGAAATGGAAAAAGTATGAAGAACTGGAAAACGCTGCTTCTCGGTATCGCCATGATCGCGAATACCAGTTTCGCTGCCCCACAGGTTGTCGATAAAGTAGCGGCTGTCGTCAATAATGGCGTTGTTCTGGAAAGCGACGTCGATGGCTTGATGCAATCGGTAAAACTTAACGCCGGCCAGGCCGGGCAGCAGCTGCCGGATGACGCCACCCTGCGTCATCAGATCCTTGAGCGTCTGATCATGGACCAGATTGTCCTGCAGATGGGCCAGAAAATGGGCGTGAAGATCTCTGACGATCAGCTCGACCAGGCCATCGCCAACATTGCTAAACAAAACAACATGACCATGGATCAGATGCGCAGCCGTCTGGCCTATGACGGTATCAACTACAGCACCTACCGTAATCAGATTCGTAAAGAGATGCTGATTTCGGAAGTGCGTAACAACGAAGTTCGTCGTCGTATTACCGTTCTGCCCCAGGAAGTTGAAACCCTGGCCAAACAGATTGGCGATCAGAACGACGCCAGCACCGAGCTGAACCTCAGCCACATTCTGATCCCGCTGCCGGAAAACCCAACTTCCGAGCAGGTGGCAGAAGCGCAGGAGCAGGCGAACTCGGTGGTTGAGCAGGCGCGCGGCGGCGCGGACTTCGGCAAGCTGGCTATCACCTACTCTGCCGACCAGCAGGCGCTGAAAGGCGGCCAGATGGGCTGGGGCCGGATTCAGGAACTGCCGGGCATCTTCGCCCAGGCGCTGAGCACCGCGAAAAAAGGCGATATCGTCGGCCCGATACGTTCAGGCGTTGGCTTCCATATCCTGAAAATTAACGATATGCGCGGCGGCAGCCAGAACATCTCCGTGACCGAAGTTCACGCCCGCCATATCCTGCTGAAACCGTCGCCGATCATGAACGACGATCAGGCTCGGGCGAAGCTGGAGCAGATCGCGGCTGACATCAAGAGCGGGAAAACCACCTTTGCCAAAGCGGCGAAAGAGTTCTCTGAAGATCCGGGCTCTGCCAACCAGGGCGGCGATTTAGGTTGGGCGACGCCGGATATCTTTGATCCGGCCTTCCGTGACGCCATTCTGCGCCTCAATAAAGGCCAGACCAGCGCTCCGGTTCACTCCTCCTTCGGCTGGCACCTGATTGAGCTGCTGGATACCCGCAACGTCGACAGAACCGACGCCGCGCAGAAGGATCGCGCTTACCGCATGCTGATGAACCGCAAGTTCTCTGAGGAAGCGGCGACCTGGATGCAGGAACAGCGCGCCAGCGCCTACGTGAAGGTTCTGAGCAACTAATCGCATTAGCCTCATACACAACATCACGCAGGGTGTATCGAGGCGGCTGAGCAAATCGCCCCGGTCTCTGACGGGGGCGACGAAGCGCAGCCAGTAAGAGACCGCCTGAAGGATGAAGTGTATGAATCGAGTTGTTATCACTCCCGGTGAACCTGCCGGGATTGGCCCCGACCTCGTTGTGCAGCTTGCGCAGCGCGACTGGCCGGTAGAGCTGGTGATCTGCGCCGATGGCGCTCTGTTATCCGACCGGGCAAAGCTGCTCGGTCTTCCTTTATCGCTTCTGCCTTACGACCCCACTGCCCCCGCTACGCCACAGCGCGCAGGCACCCTGACGCTTCTCCCCGTCGCGCTCAACGCGCCGGTTGAACCGGGCGTGCTCAACGTCAGCAATGGCCGCTACGTGGTGGACACGCTGGCCCGCGCCTGCGATGGTTGCCTGAACGGCGAATTCGCCGCCCTGATTACCGGGCCGGTGCACAAAGGCATTATTAACGATGCCGGGATCGCGTTTACCGGTCATACCGAGTTCTTTGAAGAGCGCTCGCAGGCCAGTAAAGTGGTGATGATGCTGGCGACTGAAGCGCTGCGCGTGGCGCTGGTGACCACTCACCTGCCGTTAAAAGCAATAAGCGATGCGATTACGCCCGAGCTGCTGCGGGAAATCATCACCATCCTGGATCACGATCTGCGTACCAAATTTGGCATCAGCAACCCGCACGTGCTGGTTTGCGGCCTGAACCCGCACGCCGGCGAAGGCGGCCATATGGGTACGGAAGAGATCGATACCATCATTCCGGTGCTCGAAGAGATGCGCGCGAAGGGCATGAACCTCAGCGGCCCGCTGCCGGCGGATACCCTGTTTCAGCCGAAATATCTCGACCATGCCGATGCGGTGCTCGCGATGTATCACGATCAGGGCCTGCCCGTGCTAAAATACCAGGGCTTTGGCCGCGGCGTGAATATTACGCTCGGTTTACCATTTATTCGCACTTCCGTTGACCACGGCACCGCGCTTGAACTTGCGGGCCAGGGGAAAGCGGAAGTCGGCAGTTTTATCACGGCGCTTAATCTCGCCATTAAAATGATTGTTAATACTCAATGAATAATCGAGTCCATCAGGGTCACTTAGCCCGTAAACGCTTCGGGCAAAACTTTCTCAACGATCAATTTGTGATCGACAGCATTGTCTCGGCCATCAATCCACAAAAAGGTCAGGCGATTGTTGAAATCGGCCCCGGCCTCGCCGCGCTGACCGAACCGGTTGGCGAACGCCTCGACCAGCTCACCGTTATCGAGCTGGACCGCGACCTGGCCGCTCGTCTGCAAACGCATCCGTTCCTCGGACCTAAGCTGACGATTTATCAGCAGGATGCGATGACCATGAACTTTGGCGAGCTGTCGCAGAGCATGGGCCAGCCGCTGCGCGTCTTCGGCAACCTGCCGTACAATATCTCGACCCCGCTGATGTTCCATCTGTTCAGCTATACTGATGCCATTGCCGATATGCACTTTATGCTGCAAAAAGAGGTCGTCAATCGCCTGGTTGCCGGGCCGAACAGTAAGGCGTATGGTCGGTTAAGCGTAATGGCGCAGTACTACTGCCAGATCATCCCGGTGCTTGAAGTGCCGCCGAGCGCCTTTACGCCGCCGCCTAAAGTCGATTCCGCCGTAGTGCGTCTGGTGCCTTACCGCACGCTGCCGCATCCGGTGAAAGAAGTACGCGTACTGAGCCGTATCACGACAGAAGCGTTTAACCAGCGTCGGAAAACGATCCGCAACAGCCTCGGCAACCTGTTCAGCGTTGAGGTTCTGACCGAACTGGGTATCGACCCGGCGAAGCGCGCAGAGAATATTTCCGTGGCGCAGTACTGTCAGCTAGCTAACTGGTTATCTGAGAACGCGCCCACCAAGGAGAGCTAACCATGATTAATTCGCCCCGAGTATGTGTGCAGGTACAAAGCGTCTATATCGAATCGCAATCTTCTCCGGAAGAAGAGCGCTACGTCTTTGCTTATACTGTCACTATTCGCAATCTGGGGCGAACTCAGGTTCAGCTTCTTGGCCGCTACTGGCTTATCACCAACGGCCACGGTCGCGAGACCGAAGTCCAGGGTGAAGGGGTTGTCGGCGAGCAGCCGCATATTCCCGCTGGCGGTGAGTATCAATATACTAGCGGCGCGGTCATTGAAACGCCGCTGGGCACCATGCAGGGGCATTATGAGATGATCGATGTGAACGGCGCGCCGTTCTCCATTGAAGTCCCTGTTTTCCGTCTCGCAGTACCAACCCTCATCCATTAAAACAATGTCTACATACCTTATTGGCGACGTTCACGGTTGCTACGATGAACTGATCGCATTATTAGAGCAGGTGGAGTTTAACCCTGAGGTTGATACGCTGTGGCTCACGGGCGACCTGGTCGCGCGCGGCCCCGGTTCTCTGGAAGTGCTGCGTTTCGTGAAACAGCTTGGCGATAGCGTTCGCATCGTGCTGGGCAATCATGACCTGCACCTGCTGGCGGTCTTTGCGGGCATTAGCCGCAATAAACCCAAAGATCGGTTGAAATCGCTGCTTGAGGCGCCGGACGCCGACGATCTGCTCAACTGGCTGCGTCGTCAGCCGATGATGCAAATCGATGAAGAGAAAAAGCTGGTCATGGCCCACGCCGGGATCACTCCGCAGTGGGATCTGGAAACCGCCAAACAGTGCGCCCGCGATGTGGAAGCCGTGCTCGCCAGCGACTCCTATCCGTTCTTCCTCGACGCGATGTACGGCGACATGCCGAACAACTGGAGCAATGAGCTCAGTGGCCTGGCGCGCCTGCGCTTTATCTCCAACGCCTTTACCCGCATGCGCTACTGCTTCCCGAACGGGCAGCTGGATATGTACGCCAAAGAGGCGCCGGAAAACGCCCCCGCGCCGCTGAAACCGTGGTTTGCCATTCCCGGGCCGGTGGCCAACGAATACAGCATTGCCTTTGGTCATTGGGCTTCACTGGAAGGAAAAGGCACGCCGGAAGGCATTTACGCGCTGGATACCGGCTGCTGCTGGGGCGGCGATCTGACCTGTCTGCGCTGGGAAGATAAAACGTACTTCACCCAGCGATCGAACCGGCAGACAAATCTTGATGAAGGCGAGGCGATCGCCTCCTGAAGAGAGTCACCCCGGTGAACGAACGCCACCGGGGGAAACCTTAGCGACGCTCCAGGATCTCGAAGCAGTAGCTATGGGAATTCTGCGCATCGGCATCGTGGAACTCGCTGAATACCGACTCCCACTCGTCCGGGTCGTAATCCGGGAAATGAGTATCGCCCTCCACCTCCGCATCAATATGCGTCAGATAGAGCTTGTGCGCTTTCGGCAGGAACTGCTCATACACGCGACCGCCGCCGATCACCATCATCTCTTCCACATCGCCGCAGGCGGCAATCGCTTCATCAACCGACTTGACCCACTGCACGCGATCGTCGGTGCCGGGCTGGCTGCTAATCACGATATTTTTACGTCCCGGTAACGGGCGACCGATGGATTCCCAGGTAAGACGCCCCATCACTACCGGTTTGTTTAAGGTATTGCGCTTAAACCAGGCGAGATCGGCAGGCAGGTTCCATGGCATGGCGTTTTCCATACCAATGACGCGATCTACCGCTAACGCCGCAATCAGACTGATCATTAAATAATTCCCGAATGCAAAAAATTGTCGCCACTATACGGAAAGCGTAATACTTCGTCGACTGGGCGAAGGGTAAAGAATCAGAAAATTTTAAGTTTTGCTGGCGAGCCCACGTAAGCCCCGTGAGCCGCCAGAACAGGATTTAAATTGAAAACAAAATGTTACTTGTAAAGCTAACGTAACACCCTGAATTTACCCTATAGCGAGGGCTTATTCTCCGGCTCATCGGCGATGTCGCCGGTATGCCGTCCCTCTTCCGTCCCCTGCCAGCCGTGACGCTGAACCAGCGATAAATGATTGCGGTCCTCGTTAATAATGCCGGTCAGCATATCGCTGGTGCGCTTGAATACCGCCACCCGGGAAGCCGCGTCGTTTTCCGCCATCGCCACCATCTCTTCGACCATTTGCAGGTTGAAACGGCGGAACAGATCGGCGCGTTCGCGGGCCTCATACGCGCCGAGGCCCAGCGCCTCCAGCGTCATGCGCCCGGACTTCAGCGCCGCTTCGAAGGTTTCGCGCTCCGGCGCTTCGACCCCGGCCTGGCGCAGCTTAATATAATGATCGACATCGCGGGCGCGGGAGATGATCTGCAGATGCGGGAAATGCTCTTTTGCCAGCTCCGCCAACTGCAGATTCGTCTGCGGATCGTCGATGGCGTTAATCAGCACTTCCGCTTTTTCCGCCCCCGCCGACTCCAGCAGGTCTACCCGCGTCGCATCGCCGTAGAATACCTTCATATCAAACTTACGCAGGGTATCAACATGGTCGGGATCGTGATCGAGGATCACCATCTTCACGCCGCTGGAGAGCAGCACGCGGCCGGCAATCTGCCCGTAACGACCGAAGCCAGCGATAATCACCCGCGGCTGCTCTTCATCAATTTCATCGGCTTCGCGCTCCTGACCGCTGGCGGATTTCTCCAGCCGGGTCAGCAGCACCAGCAGGATCGGCGTCGCCGCCATCGATAGCGCCACGGCCAGGGTCAGCGCCTTCGCCCACTCGCTATCCAGGACATCGGCCATCTGCGCCGCGCCGAAAACCACGAAGGCGAATTCGCTTCCCTGCCCCAGCAGCACCGCAAACCAGCGGCGCTGGGCGCGCGGCACGCCTAACGGCCGGGCGATCAGCCACAGCATCAGGGATTTAATCACCAGGAATCCCACCAGCAAAATCAGGATCCGCAGCGGATGGGTGACCAGGGTACCGAAGTCGATAGACATGCCGACGCCGATAAAAAACAGCCCCAGCAGCAGGCCCTTAAACGGCTCAATATCGCTCTCCAGGGCGTGGCGGTACTCCGAGCTCGCCAGCAGCACCCCGGCAAGGAAGGCCCCCATCGCCATCGACAGCCCGACCTCTTCCAGCAGCAGACCGAAACCAAACACCAGGAACAGGGCCACGGCGCTGAAGACTTCGCGCAGGCCGGAGCGCGCGACAAAACGCAGCATCGGCCGGGTCAGATAGCGCCCGAGCGCCACTACCAGCGCCAGCGCGCCCGCCACTTTCAGCGCCGAGAGCGCAAACGCGCCCAGGGTCGTCGAGCCGCCGCTCGCCGCCAGTAGCGGGATCATCGCCACCAGAGGAATGGCCGCGATATCCTGAAACAGCAGCACCGCAAAAGCGCTGCGGCCCAGCTGCGTGACCGTCAGGTTACGTTCGTTCATCGCCTGCATGGCGATCGCCGTTGAGGAGAGCGCCAGAGTCATGCCAATCAGCTCGGCAACCTGCCAACGCAGACCAAGCGACATGCAGAACAGGCCGATCAGCACGCCGCAGACGACCATCTGCAGCGCCCCGCCGCCGAACACCGAGGCACGCAGTTTCCACAGCCGTTGGGGATCCAGCTCCAGGCCGATAACAAAAAGCATCAGCACCACGCCGATTTCGGCAAAATGCAGAATCGACTCGGCGTCGGTGACCAGCCGCAGCCCCCACGGGCCAATAATACAGCCGGCAATTAAATAGCCGAGTACCGACCCCAGCCCAAGACGTACGGCAATCGGCACAATCAGCGCGGCGGATCCTAAATAGATCAGCGCCTGTATCAACGTATGGCTATCCATTATTGTGCGCCTCCTGCCATTCGATTAAGCGTTGACGATAGCGGCGCGCCTGCGCCTGAAGGGTTTCGTCATCGCAGATAAAAGTGCAATGCATCGCGAACGGCGGCAACCATTTCATGCCGCAATACAGCGCGGTGGCCTGCAGCGGCTGCGCCAGCACGTCGAAACCGGGGAAGGAACCAATATCAAAGTGGCTTTCGCCGCCGCCGGTGGTGACCGCCCACATCAATGACTTACCGCGTAATGCGATACCGTTGTGCCCATACGCCCAGCCGTGCGCCAGTACCTTATCCAGCCACAGCTTCAGCAACGGCGGTACGCTGTACCATTGCATCGGATGCTGCCAGATGACCAGATCGGCACGGGCCAGCGCGGCCTGCTCGGCGGCGATATCGATATTGAAATCGGGATAAAGTTGATAGAGGGAGCGTATCTCTACGCCGTCAAGCGTCCCTGCCTGTTCAAGCATCCGCTTATTCGCATGCGAGTGCTGCGGATAAGGGTGCGCATAAATTATGAGGATCATTGATTAGCCTGCGTTAACTCTTGTTGTAATCAGCAAGAGTGTAGACAGTTAATGCTGATACTTACAGCTTCCGTTGGCGTAACCGCAGGAATTGGGGGTGTCTGACACCCCGCGAGTCATGGCCGCTTTGCCCGCAACAGGCGTCGGTCTTGCGCATTTGGATAGCTTAATGGCACGCTTTTTTAATTCCGCTAACCCGGCTTTTTACCGTCTCGTTATCATTTTTATCTAACGTATCAATATAGCGTAAAAACTGCGGCCCAATATCCGAATGGCAAATGGACCGTATCGCCTCATCATTAAATGTCTCGCCTGTATTGGGCCAGTGACTCCTATAAAAGTCATCAGCGGCGATATCCCACAATTGTCGATCAGGGATGTTCGGTTGGTTACGTAACTGCGTATTCAGCAAAAGGGTAAAAATCTCAACTGCGTCCTTATTTGTCTCCAGTGAGGCATTATAGAAAGCGTTCTTAACGCGCCGTGCCGCGTAGGCTAAAACAAGGCTATTACCTTTATTATAATGCAATTCAGGATCCTGCCAGTTTATGCGCGAAATGACCTGCTGAATGATATCTTTTTTGCCAAACATAACGACGTAGAATAATAAATTAGTACTGCCGGAATAATACTTACCAATATCAATTTGCTGACGTAATAAGGAAGGTTGTTTTTTAATATATCAACAAATTTCTCCATTTCTCCGCCAAGAACATAGCTCGCCGCAGTTAATATTTCTGAACCTGGTTGAAAATACTTTGCAAATAATCTCATAGCGCGAACATCCGCGTTTTGAATGGTACGATCAATAATAGCGGCACCCGTTTGGGTTTTAGCTAATTCAGGAAATGCGGAAAGCAGCAGTTCGGCTTGCTTAATAACGCTATCGGGGTGGGTGGGTCTTTTATAATAAACATCGATCGGCTGGGCAAAGGTATGCTCCAGTCCTGTCCATTGTGCAGGAGCAGCATAAACAATGTCCTGAGCCTGCTTGCGCTCTGCGGCAGATGAAGCCTGAATAGCGTCAATAAAAACCTGCAGCGCCGTTAAATTTTGAGAATGGATGGCCTCGAAAAAGGGAATGGTATAATAATCACTCTGATTCGCAACGTAATCAAAAGAGCCTTGCCGGTTTTTTAATGGGCTACCCAACTGCTGTACAAAATATTGATATAACTCTTTCGGCAATGATTTATCATAGATGGCAAATAAATAGATTTCGTATTGTTCCTGCTGAGATTTACTTTTAAACAAGCGGTCAAACTCGGGTAATTTTTGCACTGTAAACTTACCCAGCCTGAACTCAGCAATGCTGTTCGCGCGGTCCCGTTCGGCAAAAGACATGTCGACCTGTTCCATTGATGGGCCAATAAATTTATTGGCGATAAGCGCAAAGGTCAGCAAAGTCAACGCATGAATAAATCCCGCATTTTTTACGGAAAAAGTGCTAAAAAGTATTAACGCTAAAATCAACGCGGCGCCGGCAGCCCAACTAAAATAAATAAAATGGTCAAGTGTAAATGTATATAAAAAACCTAAATACTTATAAACCGCACACAATATTATCGCAGCAAAAAACAGAAAAACATAGGCTACTGACATGTTTTTCCCAATAACCCTACCTTTACTCCATAAAATAAGGAAAATCAGGAATCCCCCACCGATGAGCGCGGGGATAATAAAAACGCAGAAGATAACAAACAAAAAACCGTTACCATTCATTGAAACCATCCATATTTATCACCTGTTGTATATTCCATTTCCATTGTTTTTTATGCGTATCAGGAACATCGGTAACTTAAAACAGAACGAGTATAGAATTAAAAATAAAAAGAATAAATGGATTAGTCACGGGCTGGTTGCAGTTTGCGTAAGACGTTACTGATGGCAGGGCAACACACTATTTTAATCGGCGTTTTTGAAACAGAATAAACCATTGCCGAACCGGCCCCGCCGTACTCCTCGCGAGGCCAGAGATAACGCTTAGTTATCCAGTTCATCCATCGATTTAACCTGATCGCGATTGATCTGCTCGGTACGACCGGTTTCCGCATTTTTGTAGGACACCAGACCGGTGTCGTCATCTACCTGCGGTTTGCCGTCGGTCACAATGGTTCTGCCGTCGGTCGTTTTCAACGACTGATTAGATGAACAACCGGCCACGGTAAGAAGCGCGGCGGCGGCGAAAACAGCTGCGGTGAGGGGCTTATAGTGCATCGTGTTTCTCTCCCATTATTCAGTCATATTCATTATCACCCTAACCATCTTAGGCTAGCTGACTGACCGGGGAGAGAAAACCAGAACTCTCCGAAGTAGGCTGTTAACGCCGATCCCCCTGTTTTTGTTCGAAGTTCACCGCCGCGCCGATCAGGTTAGCCTCGTTGCGGTACTGGCAGAGCACCACGTGCGGGAGAAATTCCGTTAACGCTTTTTCATTGACCAGCTCGGCCAGGCGTTGCTTAATACCACCGAAAATCTTATCGCTGGCGGAGATACCGCCGCCGATAATCAGACAGTCTGGGTCATAGCACACCTGCAAATTCAGTAAGCCTACCGCCATCCAGTGGTAAAACTGCGCCACTTCCTGCTGCGCGATATTGTCGCCCTCCTCGGCCAGGCGAAAGACATCCTCTCCGGAGACGGAGTCAGCCGCCAGCGACATGCGCCGGGCATAACGACGCGCCGTAGCGACGGCGGTTGCCAGTTCGCTAAAGGTTTGCCCCTCGTGCAGGGTCATCATGCCAAATTCGCCGGCGTAGCGATGGCTGCCGTGGCGCAGGACTTTATTGTCGACAATCGCGCCACCGATACCTGAACCGGCAATCACAAACAGTACGCTGTCATACTCGCGGCCCGCGCCCAATGCCGCCTCTGCGATACCCGCCGAGTTGGCGTCGTTCTCAATGCATACCGGAAGTGAAAACAGCCCGGAAAGCTCTTCGACGATGGGAAAGTGATGAATATAGGGAATGGCGCTCAGGCCGCTAATGACCCCGCTCTGCGGATCCACACACCCGGGAGCACTAATTGAGATCCCATCAATGGCGTAGCGCGGCTGGAACTGTTGATATAGATCCAATAGCCGATTTTTCATCTCTTCCCAGCTATCAGGCGTCTCAACCGATGCGGTGTCCTTCAGCTCCCCCTGCTGCCAGACGCCATATTTAATCGATGTACCCCCCCAATCAAACAAAAGTATCGCCATGTAGTTATCCTTGCGTGCGTCATGAAATGGTTTTGTTCCATTAAGGATGAACCCTCCCGCCCCGTTTCGCTTTATCGCGACGCAAAAAAAAGCGCCTCCGGCGTTGGCCACCGGAGGCGCTTTTACTGGCAGATGAGATTACTTTTTAATCTGCGCGTGCATTTCCTGTACCGAGGTCACCTTCTCCATCGCGTTGGCATTCAGCGCCATTGCGGTAGCGAAACCGCCGTTCAGCGTGGTGTCGTAGTGCACCTTGTACTGCAGCGCGCTGCGGCGAATCAGCTTGGAGTCTTCAATCGCCTGACGGCCCGCGGTGGTGTTGATGATGTAGGTATATTCGCCATTCTTGATACGGTCCTGAATGTGCGGACGGCCTTCATGCACCTTGTTCACCAGACGCGGGTTGATGCCGGCTTCGCCCAGCACAATCGCGGTACCGTGGGTCGCATCCAGCTCGAAGCCAAACTTCAGCAGTTTTGCCGCCAGATCCACCACGCGCTCTTTGTCGCCTTCGCGAACGGAGAGCAGCGCGCGTCCCTGTTTCTTCATCGTCGAGTTGCTGCCCAGCTGCGCCTTGGCGAACGCTTCCGCGAAGGTGCGGCCTACGCCCATGACTTCACCGGTAGAGCGCATTTCCGGCCCTAACAGCGGGTCAACGCCCGGGAATTTGTTAAACGGCAGCACCACCTCTTTCACCGAGTAGTACGGCGGGATGATCTCTTTGGTTACGCCCTGCTGGGCCAGCGTTTGGCCGACCATTACGCGCGCCGCGACTTTTGCCAGCGGTACGCCGGTGGCTTTCGAGACGAACGGGACGGTACGCGCCGCGCGCGGGTTGACTTCAATCAGGTAGACTTCGTTGTTTTTAACCGCAAACTGCACGTTCATCAGGCCGCGAACCTGCAGCTCAAAGGCCAGCTTCTGCACCTGCTCGCGCATCACATCCTGAATTTCCTGGCTCAGGGTGTAGGCCGGCAGTGAACACGCGGAGTCGCCGGAGTGCACGCCCGCCTGCTCGATATGCTCCATGATGCCGCCAATCAGCACCATTTCGCCGTCGCAGATTGCATCGACGTCGACTTCAACCGCATCGTCAAGGAAGCGGTCCAGCAGCACCGGCGCATCGTTAGAGACGCTGACCGCGGTCTGGAAGTAGCGACGCAGGTCGATTTCATCGTAGACGATTTCCATGGCGCGGCCGCCAAGCACATAGGACGGGCGCACCACCAGCGGGTAGCCAATCTCTTTCGCCTTTTCGACCGCCATTTCGATCGCGGTCACGGTGGCGTTGGCCGGCTGCTTCAGCTTCAGGCGGTCAACCGCGTGCTGGAAGCGTTCGCGGTCTTCCGCGCGGTCGATAGCATCCGGGCTGGTGCCGATAACCGGCACGCCAGCCGCTTCCAGCGCGCGCGCCAGCTTCAGCGGAGTCTGGCCGCCGTACTGTACGATAACGCCTTTTGGCTTCTCGATACGCACGATTTCCAGCACGTCTTCCAGGGTTACCGGCTCGAAGTAGAGGCGGTCTGAGGTGTCGTAGTCGGTGGAGACGGTTTCCGGGTTACAGTTGACCATAATGGTCTCGTAGCCGTCTTCGCGCAGCGCCAGGGAGGCGTGGACGCAGCAGTAGTCGAATTCGATGCCCTGGCCGATACGGTTCGGGCCGCCGCCGAGCACCATGATCTTGTCGCGGTCAACGGACGGGTTCGCTTCGCACTCGTCTTCATAAGTGGAGTACATATAGGCGGTGTCGGTGGCGAATTCCGCCGCGCAGGTATCCACGCGCTTGTAGACCGGGTGCAGGTCGTACTGGTCGCGCAGCTTGCGGATTTCCGCTTCGCGTACGCCAGCCAGCTTCGCCAGACGCGCATCGGCAAAGCCTTTGCGCTTGAGCTGACGCAGGAAGTCGGCGTCGAGGCCGGTAATACCGACTTCAGCCACTTTCTCCTCCAGACGCACCAGCTCTTCAATCTGTACCAGGAACCAGCGGTCAATATTGGTCAGGTTGAACACGCCATCAACGGAGAGGCCCGCGCGGAAAGCGTCAGCGATGTACCAGATACGCTCTGCGCCAGCATCTTTCAGTTCGCGGCGAATCTTGGTCAGCGCTTCCGGGTCATCAAGGCTCACTTTCGGGTCGAAACCGGTGGCGCCCACTTCCAGGCCGCGCAGCGCTTTCTGCAGGGATTCCTGCTGGGTGCGACCAATCGCCATCACTTCGCCCACCGATTTCATCTGGGTGGTGAGGCGGTCGTTAGCGCCGACGAATTTTTCAAAGTTGAAGCGCGGGATTTTAGTCACGACGTAGTCGATGGACGGTTCAAACGACGCCGGGGTACGGCCGCCGGTGATATCGTTCATCAGCTCATCAAGGGTGTAACCTACAGCCAGCTTCGCCGCGACTTTGGCAATCGGGAAGCCGGTGGCTTTCGAGGCCAGCGCCGAGGAGCGGGAGACGCGCGGGTTCATTTCGATAACGATCAGGCGACCATCTTTCGGGTTCACCGAGAACTGAACGTTGGAACCGCCGGTTTCGACGCCGATTTCACGCAGTACCGCCATCGAGGCGTTACGCATGATTTGGTACTCTTTGTCGGTCAGGGTTTGCGCCGGCGCCACGGTGATGGAGTCGCCGGTATGGATGCCCATGGCGTCGAAGTTTTCGATAGAGCAGACGATGATGCAGTTGTCGTTTTTATCACGCACCACTTCCATCTCGTACTCTTTCCAGCCGATTAGCGATTCATCAATCAGCAGCTCGTTAGTCGGCGAGAGATCCAGGCCGCGTTCGCAGATTTCTTCGAACTCTTCACGGTTGTAGGCAATACCGCCGCCGGTGCCGCCCATGGTAAAGGAAGGACGGATGATGCACGGGAAGCCAACGTCAGCGGCAACCGCCAGCGCTTCTTCCATGGTATGGGCGATGCCGGAACGCGCGGTGTCGAGGCCGATTTTCTTCATCGCCACGTCGAAACGGCGGCGGTCTTCGGCTTTATCAATCGCATCGGCGGTGGCGCCAATCATGGTCACGCCGAACTCGGCCAGCACGCCCTGACGCTCCAGCTCCAGCGCGCAGTTCAGCGCCGTCTGGCCGCCCATAGTCGGCAGAACCGCATCCGGACGCTCTTTCTCAATAATCTTGCGCACCACTTCCCAGTGAATCGGCTCGATGTAGGTGGCATCGGCCATTTCCGGGTCGGTCATGATGGTAGCCGGGTTAGAGTTCACCAGAATGACGCGGTAACCCTCTTCGCGCAGCGCTTTACACGCCTGGGCGCCGGAGTAGTCAAACTCACACGCCTGACCGATAACAATCGGGCCCGCGCCCAGAATCAGGATGCTTTTTATATCTGTACGTTTTGGCATGGCTCTCTTAACTCCTGATTATTTCGCGGACTGACGGTACTGCTCAATTAATTCGATAAAATGGTCGAACAGCGGTGCGGCATCGTGCGGGCCAGGGCTCGCTTCCGGGTGCCCCTGGAAGCTGAACGCCGGTTTGTCGGTACGGTGAATGCCCTGCAGGGTGCCGTCGAACAGCGACTTGTGGGTCACGCGCAGGTTAGCGGGCATAGACGCTTCATCCACCGCAAAACCGTGGTTCTGCGCGGTGATCATCACCACGTTGTTATCCATATCTTTTACCGGATGGTTGCCGCCGTGGTGGCCGAACTTCATCTTCACGGTCTTCGCGCCGCTCGCCAGCGCCAGCAGCTGATGGCCGAGGCAGATGCCGAATACTGGAATGTCGGTTTCCAGGAACTTCGTAATCGCGTCGATAGCGTAATCACAAGGCGCCGGGTCGCCAGGGCCGTTGGACAGGAAAATACCGTCCGGATTCATCTTCAGCACCTCTTCGGCGGAGGTCTGCGCCGGAACCACCGTCAGACGGCAGCCGCGATCGACCAGCATGCGCAGAATGTTGCGCTTGGCGCCGAAATCGTAGGCCACCACGTGGAACGGCAGCTCGCTTTCCGCTTTGGCTTCCGGCAGGTCTCCCGCCAGCGTCCAGCTCCCCTGCGTCCAGCTGTAGGTTTCTGCGGTCGTCACTTCCTTCGCCAGATCCATACCGTTGAGGCCCGGGAACGCTTTCGCTTTTTCCAGCGCCAGCTGCGCGTCCGGACTGTCGCCGGCGATGATGCAGCCGTTCTGCGCGCCTTTTTCACGCAGCAGACGGGTCAGCTTACGCGTATCGATATCGGCAATCGCCACGATGTTATGGCGCTTCAGATAAGAAGAGAGGTCTTCGGTATTGCGGAAGTTGCTGGCAATCAGCGGCAGATCGCGAATGACCAGACCCTGAGCATGTACCTGAGAAGACTCTTCATCGGCGGCATTGGTGCCGACGTTGCCGATATGGGGATAGGTTAGAGTGACGATTTGGCGGGAATAGGAAGGATCAGTGAGGATTTCTTGATAACCGGTCATTGAAGTATTGAAAACGACTTCCCCAACCGCCGTGCCGGTAGCCCCTATGGCCCGACCGTGAAACTGGGTTCCGTCTTCCAGAACCAATAGCGCTGACTTAATCAAAACACCCTCCAGAGAATATCCACTCACTTTATTTGCATATTAATTCATAATGTAGATCTGAATCAATGCAAATCTGTTGCCCGCAGAATTTTGGCAAACGGCGGCATTCTGGAGAGATGGCCGGTAAAAGTCAACTTAAAGCGGATATTTTTAATCTTGTTTCAGGCGACTATTCAGCAATACCGGTCTTAACGGGCAAAAAGATCAACTAACTAGCCTGGGAAAACGCTTGCGGAGGTGGATGATTGTAAAATCTTAGCGCAGGGATTGAAAAAGTAGACCAGACGGTCAAAATTTACAATAAAACAACAAAAAATACGCAGATAACGTATTATTTTGTAGCTTTAACCATAAAAAATATCTAAAACCCCAAAAATAAAAAAGGGCAATAAAATATTGCCCCTTGCAATCAATTACTTATTGAATGCAATAACCACATCACGATGGGTAATAATCGTTATAAAGAGTTCAGTTCAAGCACATCACGCATATCAAAAAGACCGTTTTTCTTACCTTTCAACCATAAAGCAGAGCGTACGGCGCCATTAGCAAAAGTCATCCGGCTGGAGGCCTTGTGACTGATTTCAATGCGTTCACCGATATCCGCAAACATCGCCGTATGCTCGCCGACGATATCCCCGGCGCGGACGGTCGCAAAACCGATAGTGCCGGGAACGCGTTCGCCGGTGTAGCCTTCGCGACTGTAGACCGCACACGTTTTCAGATCTTTATCCAGGGCACCGGCAATCGCTTCGCCCATCGCCAGCGCCGTACCCGATGGCGCATCCACTTTGTGGCGATGATGCGCTTCGATAATCTCAATATCGGTATAGTCGCCCATCACCTTCGCTGCCTTCTCCAGCAACTTGAGCATCACGTTGACGCCAACGCTGAAGTTGGCGGCAAAGACGATGGCGATCTCCTGCGAAGCCTCGCGAATTGCCTGTTTGCCGGCGTCGTCAAAACCGGTGGTGCCGATAACCATTCCTTTACCGTGTTGACGGCAAAAGGCGAGATGGTTCAGCGTGCCTTCCGGGCGGGTAAAGTCGATGAAAACGTCGAAATCGTCTTTTACCGCCTCAAGGCTGCTTTGCACCACAACCCCCGCCTTGCCTGCGCCCGCCAGCTCGCCCGCGTCGCTACCGAGCAGCGACGAACCTTCGCGCTCCAGCGCCGCGCCAAGCGCCGCGCCGTCCATCTGCTGTACTGCCTGAATTAACTGGCGTCCCATCCGGCCGCCCGCGCCCGCGATGGCCACGCGGATTTGTGCATCATGCATAGCTATTCTCTTTTGTTAACACTACGTAAATTGTTTTCAGAGTAACCAGCCCATCGATGGGCCGCTACTCAAAAACACCGATAATTAGAAATTTATGACAAACTGCCGCCGATATCAGTAAAAACTATAAGATTGTGCCGGGAATTTGCCGTTGAGTAGTGAGGAGAGAGGAGCAAGCGCGGTCCGCAACCCCGGATCGGTCCTCTGCTGGCCAATCCGGGTAAACCGTCGAGATAAAAGCGAGCGATTAGTGCAGGAACAGCTCCCCGGCCGGGAAACCAGACAGGAACGAGGTGACCGCCAGCAGGTCGGCGCTGCCGCCGGGGCTAAGGTGACGGACAATCAGTTCATCATCCAGCTGGCGAAGCGCTTCCAGACCGCCGTCGGTCAGCACACCGCCTTCCCACAGCAGCCTTTGCGCCTGCTGCTGCACAAAATTCAGCCCTTCAAGCCCGCCGCGCGACACCAGGTTGGTGTCGTCATTCCAGGCCATCAGGTGCAGCAGGGTCTGCAATAACGCCAGATTGGTATCGCCGGTCTCCGCCATAACGCGATTGAATACCGGCATCGCCTGGGTGCGCACGGTGCGAAAGCCACTCTCCGCTTCGCCCCGGGCGCCGGAGAGCCCGTAGCGCAGGAAATGACCTTCGCCTTTACTCACCTTCTTTCCCGCGGCAGAGGAGAGCTCACGCCCGACCAGCCCCCGGCAGAAGCGGGCCACCTGATCGCAAACCCGGTGCTGCTCAACCGGCTCCCCTCTGGCCACCAACCTTCCCACCGCCGCGCTGAGCAGGCCAAAAGCGAAGATCGCGCCGCGATGGGTATTTACTCCGCCGGTGGCTGCCAGCATATCCGTCTCGCAGGCCATGCCCACCGGACGCAGCATCGTCAGCACCTTTTCCGGCATGATATTGGCGGTGTCGTGGCCCATAATGAAAAACTTCTCCATCCACGGGGCGACAACCGCCGTGCTGGCCTCAAAGGAGGCCAGATCCATATCCCGATGCGCGCCGGCGTTACGAATATCCACCAGCCCGGGCTTCGGCGTCAGGCGAACTTCGGTCAGCAGCGCCCGTTCCACACGTGAAACCATCTCCTCCGCCGCCACCGTTTGACGGCTCGATGGGCGATGCTGGCTCATCATCACTTCGCTCATGCCTTTCTCCTCAGCGCGTTTAACCGGCGCTTTTAACCTGATGAATGACGTCGATCACCGAACCGTCGCGATAGCGCACGACGGCCACCACCCGATCGGTAAATGCGATCGGCTCAGGCTTGCCGGTCAAAAGCTCGGCGCGCTGCTGTAGCGCTTCGATGGTCATCAGCGGGATATCCGCCTGACGCAGGCGATCGATCAGATCCTGACGCGCCGGGTTGACGGCGATACCGTGGTCGGTCACCAGCACATCCACGCTGGCGCCCGGCGTCACGCGGGTTAGCACCTTCTCGACCACGCACGGAATGCGTCCACGCACCAGCGGCGCGGTGATAATGGTTAAGTCAGCACCCGCCGCCGTATCGCAGTGGCCGCCGGATGCCCCGCGCAGCACGCCGTTAGAGCCGGTCATCACGTTAACGTTGAATCCGGTATCGATTTCCAGCGCGCTCAGCATCACCACGTTCAGGCGTTCGCAGGCGATGCCTTTCGAACCCGGATTGGCGTATTGATTAGCGGAAATTTCGATATGGTTAGGGTTATTGGCCAGCGAACGCGCGGCGTCGCCGTCGAAAGACTGGGTATCCAGCAGCGCTTTGATCAGGCCCTTTTCGTGCAGATCGACCATTGTGCCGGTAATCCCGCCCAGACCAAAGCTGGCGGTAATGTTGTGACGGCGCATCTTATCTTCGAGGAAGCGGGTCACCGCCAGCGAGGCGCCGCCGGTACCGGTTTGCAAAGAGAAGCCGTCTTTAAAATAACCGGAGTGCTCGATCACTTTCGCCGCCTGGCGGGCGATCAGCAGTTCGCGCGGGTTGCTGGTCAAACGGATCGCCCCGGCGGTGATTTTCGCCGGATCGCCGACCTCGTCGACCTGCACGATCAGATCGACCTGATCCTGGGCGATGCTGGCCGGATAGTTTGGATAATCCACCCACTCTTCGGTCAGCAGCACCACGCATTTGGCGGCATCGGCATCCACTTTGGCGTAGCCCAGCGATCCGCAGCGGGATTTACCGCTAAAGCCGTTGGCGTTGCCGTATTCATCGCAGCACGGCACGCCGAGGAACGCCACGTCAATGTTTAGCTCGCCGCTTTGTACTAAATACGCGCGGCCGCCGTGGGAGTGGATTTGGACCGGATTTTCCATCAGACCGGCGGAGATCTCTTCTCCCAGCTTACCGCGCAGGCCGGAGGTGTAAATCTGGCGGATCACGCCATTTTTAATATGTTCAATCAGCGGCCAGTGGGCGTCGATCAGCGAGCTTGAGGCCAGCGTCAGATCGCGAAAGCCCATTTCAGCCAGCTTCGCCACCACCATATTGACCACCTTGTCACCGCCGCGAAAGGCGTGGTGAAAAGAGATGGTCATGCCGTTTTGCAGGCCCGAACGGCGAATCGCCTCCTCCAGCGAGGCGCAGATTTTACGTTGGCGCTTTTCGCTTTCGCTGGCCAGCCACGGGCTTTTCGCCGTCACGCCCGCATAGGGCGCTAATCCTTCCGGCATCACGTACTGCTGATTAAGCATTGCTACGGTCTCTTTCATTATTTGCTCCTTAATCACGAATGCCGGAAGCCGACAGCGCCACGACTTTGCGCGCATGGTCGATAATCGGTCCATCTATCATCTTACCCTTCAGCGATACCACGCCCAGACCGCGCACTTCCGCCTCTTCCGCCGCCGCGATCACATCGCGCGCATGCTCAACGTCTTTCAGGGTTGGGGCATAAACCTGATGCAGCAGTTCAATCTGGCGCGGGTTGACCAGCGATTTGCCGTTAAAGCCGAGGTTTTTCGCCAGATTCGCTTCCGCGAGGAAACCTTCTTCATTGTTAATGTCCGACCACACCACGTCATAGGCCGCGATCCCGGCGACGCGCGCCGCGTGCAGCACCGCGCAGCGGGCATAAAACAGCTCGGTGCCGTCGCCGCGGCAGGTGCCCATATCCATCACGTAGTCAAAGGCCGCCAGCGCAATCGCCGACAGACGCGGGCTGGAGCGCGCGATCTCGACCGCGTTCACCACCCCCAGCGCCGACTCAATCGCCGCCATGAGCTTAGTGCTGCCCACTTCCCGTCCGCACTCGCGCTCAATACGCTCAACGTGCGCTTCCAGTTCGTGGATATCTTCTTTGCTATCGGTTTTCGGCAGGCGCACCATATCCACCCCCGCGCGCACTACCGCCTCCAGATCGGCGAGGCCAAACGGCGTATTGAGCGGGTTAATACGCACCACGGTTTCCACATCCCGATAGAGCGGATGCTGTAGCGCGTGATGCACCAGCAGGCGGGCGGTATCTTTTTCACGGAGCGAGACGGCATCTTCGAGGTCAAACATCACCGCGTCAGCGCCGTACACAAACGAGGTGCTTAACATCGCGGCGTTGGCGCCGGGGATAAACAGCATACTGCGACGAGGTTTCATAGCTGGCTCCATTGCAGTTGAGATTGTTGCGCCGCGCGCAGCGCCGCGGCCTGAACGCGAGCCTTCAGCACGCACTCCAGCGCGCCTTTATCATCGACGACCACATTCGCGCGGGTGACACCAAGCTGCGCCAGGGTCTCTCTGACCACCTGCTCAATCGCCGCGCCGAACTGCTGCTTCACAATACTGTCGATTTCAAGCTGAATACCCGGCTCATTGGCAGGCCCAATCCTGACCATGACATCGCTGGATTCCAGCGTGCCGGCCAGGGCGTCAATCATCATTTCCATAGAGGCTGATCCTTAGTTATGGAGGTAATATCTAGGCGGTTTGATGTTCGCTTTCCGCCAGCTGCATCAGAAAAGAGAGCGTTCCCGGCGGAACCAGCGGCGCAATAGCCGACCACTGGCGCTCCTTATAGAGTTTGCGCACCCGTGAAGCCGAAATCGGTGCGCCGTCTTTCTCGACCCGCTCCAGCTCCACCACCTGAATCGCGGGCGTCTCGCCGGGCGCTTCCAGCAGTTCCTTCATGCGCAGGTTGTAGTTACGGGTTAAAGAGCACAGCGGCTCGCTACCGACAAAACGGTGGGTAATCTGTAGCGCCGGGGCTAAATGTTCGCGGAAAAGCTGTAGGTCGATCTGGCAGTGGCAATCATCGACCACGCCTTTATCTTTGAGGAAATAGCCGGGGAAAGTCGCCCGGGAGATCAGATAAGCCGAACCTGGATGTAAGGTCACGTTGGCGATCCCGGCGATCCCCTGTTCAATCAGCGCCACGCGATCCTGATAGCTGAAAAATGAAGCGTCTTCTTTCACCACAAACAGATGCAGCCAGTCGCACTGGCGAGCGGCCTGCTCTACCAGCCAACGGTGTCCCAGGGTAAAGGGATTGGCGTTCATCACGATAGCGCCGATTTTTTCCCCGGGCTGGCGGTACATGGTCAGTTGGCGGCAATAGCGCGCCAGGCGTTCGCGGCTATTTTCCATTAACACCGCCTGGTCACCCGCGCGGGCGATAGGCCAGAATCCGGCGCTGGAAAATAGCGCCGCGTTATCGGGTTTAGTGAACAGGAACAGCTCGCTGCGGCCCAGCTCATACGCCAGGGTCATCAGCTCAGTCAGCAGCTTCAGGCTGAGCCCTTCTCCCTGCAACGACGGGTCGACGGCAATACACTTCAGGACGCATCCGGCAATCGCGCCGCAGCCGACAATGCGCCGCTGATCCTCGGCGACAATCACCCTTTCGCAATCCGCCTCCAGCGAGAGCTGATGCTGATGAAGAAAGAGGTCAACGGCCTCTCGCCGCCGGGGATCTTTTTGTACGGTGACGCGTTTTATTATCAGATTCATTTTTTAGCGCTTCATTAACCAAAAACGGACTGTATTTCGCCACCGTTCCCGCAGCGGTTCTTTTATTTAAATCACATTTTTCCGCGTACCTTAATTGGCTTTATGGTTTTTATGTTGTTAATTAATTCAGAAGAATAAAAACAATTAAATTAATTAAAAACACGGCCAATCAGTGAAGATAATCACATATCGCCGTGGAACATATTTATTATTATGCCGCCGTTCTATTATTGCTTGTTCTAACGCCATTATTCCTTTTTTTAACAGGGTGACGTCATATGACTAATATGAGCCAGGCTCCATCTGCGGAGAAAAAAGGCGTTAGCGATATTCTGGGGTTTAAAATCTTCGGCATGCCGCTACCGCTTTACGCCTTTGCGTTAATCACTTTACTACTTTCACATTTTTATAATGCCCTGCCGACCGACATTGTCGGCGGCTTCGCCATCATGTTTATTATTGGCGCTGTTTTTGGAGAAATTGGCAAACGCCTGCCAATCTTCAATAAATATATCGGCGGCGCGCCGGTGATGATCTTCCTCGTTGCCGCCTATTTCGTTTACGCTGGCATTTTTACCCAGAAAGAAATTGAGGCGATCACCAATGTGATGGATAAAAGTAATTTCCTGAATTTATTCATCGCCGTGTTGATTACCGGCGCCATTCTCTCGGTTAACCGTAAACTGCTGCTGAAATCTCTGCTCGGCTATATTCCAACCATCTTAATGGGGATCCTCGGCGCATCCATCTTCGGTATTCTTATCGGCTTGTGCTTCGGTATTTCCGTAGACCGCATCATGATGCTGTACGTCCTGCCGATTATGGGCGGCGGCAACGGCGCTGGCGCGGTGCCGCTGTCTGAAATTTATCACTCCGTTACCGGCCGTTCGCGTGAAGAGTACTACTCAACCGCGATCGCTATCCTGACCATCGCCAACATCTTTGCCATCGTCTTTGCCGCGCTGCTCGATATTATCGGTAAAAAACACACCTGGCTGAGCGGCGAAGGCGAGCTGGTACGCAAGGCCTCCTTCAAAGTAGAAGATGATGAAAAAGCGGGCCAGATTACCCATCGCGAAACGGCCGTCGGCCTTGTGCTCGCCACCACCTGCTTCCTGCTGGCCTACGTTATCGCCAAGAAAATTCTGCCCAGCATTGGCGGCGTGTCTATCCACTATTTTGCCTGGATGGTCCTGATTGTCGCAGCCCTGAACGCTTCAGGTCTCTGCTCGCCGGAAATCAAAGCTGGCGCCAAACGTCTGTCTGACTTCTTCTCTAAACAACTGCTGTGGGTGCTGATGGTCGGCGTCGGCGTGTGCTACACCGACCTGCAGGAAATTATCGACGCGATCACCTTCGCTAACGTGGTGATTGCCGCTGTGATTGTCGTCGGCGCCGTCGTCGGCGCCGCTGTCGGCGGCTGGCTGATTGGCTTCTTCCCGATTGAATCGGCGATTACCGCGGGCCTGTGCATGGCTAACCGCGGCGGTTCCGGCGACCTGGAAGTACTCTCTGCCTGTAACCGTATGAATCTTATCTCCTATGCGCAAATCTCTTCCCGTTTGGGCGGCGGAATTGTGCTGGTCATCGCGAGCATCGTGTTCGGCATGATGATGTAACCAACACGCACGATGGCGATATTTGAGCGTCAACCACAGAGGTGCAAATTAGGGTCCAGAGCCGGGGGCGGCTTCGGGAAATCCACCCTACTCCTTAGCCGGAAGCACCGATTGGTTAACCTTCAAAGGCGCCATCGTGCCCTTACTTTTGGATCGTTTCATGACTGATGCAGCACTGTTACTGGGTGAAGGCTTCACCCTGATGTTCCTCGGCATGGGGTTCGTGCTGGCGTTTCTGTTTGTGCTGATTTTCGCCATCCAGGGCATGTCCGCCGCCGTCAACCGCGTCTTCCCCGAACCGGCTCCGACGCCCAGAGCCGCTCCTGCCGCCGCCGCGCCCGCTGACGACTTCGCCCGCTTAAAGCCGGTGATTGCCGCCGCTATCCACCACCATCGCCGACTTAACCCTTAATTCACGGAGGAATCCATGACCGTTGCTATTACCGATGTCGTCCTGCGCGACGCCCACCAGTCCCTGTTCGCCACCCGCCTGCGCCTCGACGATATGCTCCCCGTCGCCGCGCAGCTCGACGACGTGGGCTACGGCTCCCTCGAGTGCTGGGGCGGCGCCACCTTTGACGCCTGCATCCGCTTTCTCGGCGAAGACCCGTGGGTCCGCCTGCGCGAGCTGAAAAAGGCCATGCCGAAGACCCCGCTGCAGATGCTGCTGCGCGGCCAGAACCTCCTCGGCTACCGCCACTACGCCGATGACGTGGTCGAACGCTTTGTTGAGCGCGCCGTCAAAAACGGCATGGACGTCTTCCGCGTCTTCGACGCCATGAACGACCCGCGCAATATGCAGGCCGCCCTGCGGGCGGTGCGCAGCCACGGGGCGCACGCCCAGGGGACTCTGAGTTACACCACCAGCCCGGCCCACTCCCTGCAGACCTGGCTCGATTTAACCGAACAGCTGCTGGAAACCGGCGTCGACTCCATCGCCATCAAGGACATGTCCGGTATCCTCACCCCGATGGCGGCGTATGAACTGGTCAGCGAAATCAAGAAGCGCTATGACGTCAGGCTGCACCTGCATGCTCATGCCACCACCGGGATGGCGGAGATGGCCCTGCTGAAGGCCATCGAGGCGGGCGTGGACGGCGTGGACACGGCCATCTCTTCCATGAGCGCCACCTACGGCCACCCGGCCACCGAGGCGCTGGTGGCGACGCTGGCCGGAACGGAACACGACACCGGGCTGGATATCCTGAAGCTGGAGAGCATCGCGGCGTACTTCCGCGAGGTGCGCAGGAAATATCACGCCTTTGAAGGCCAGCTGAAGGGCACCGACAGCCGTATCCTCGTGGCCCAGGTGCCGGGCGGGATGCTCACCAACCTCGAGGGCCAGCTGAAGCAGCAGAACGCGGCCGACAAACTCGACCAGGTGCTGGCGGAAATCCCCCGCGTGCGCGAGGACCTCGGCTTTATTCCTTTAGTCACCCCGACCTCGCAGATTGTCGGCACCCAGGCGGTGCTTAACGTCCTGACCGGGGAGCGCTACAAAACCATCGCCAAAGAGACCGCCGGGATTCTGAAAGGCGAGTACGGCCACACCCCGGTGCCGGTAAATGCCGCCCTGCAGGCGCGCGTGCTGGAGGGGGCCGCCCCGGTGACCTGCCGTCCGGCGGATTTACTCAAACCGGAGCTGGCAATGCTGGAAGCGGATGTGAAGCGCCAGGCGCAGGAGAAGGGCATCACGCTTGCCGATAACGCCATCGACGACGTGCTGACCGTGGCCCTGTTCCCGCAGATTGGCCTGAAGTTCCTTGAGAACCGCAATAACCCGGCGGCCTTTGAGCCGGTCCCGCAGGCGGAAGAGGCGAAACCTGCCGCTGCCCTGGTAAAACCTGCCGCCTCCGGCGTCTACACCGTGGAAGTGGAAGGCCAGGCCTTTGTGGTGAAGGTCAGCGACGGCGGCGATATCAGCCAGCTGACCGCTGCCGCACCGGTGGCTTCTGCGCCGGCCCCGGCAGGCGCCGGCGCCCCGGTGACCGCCCCGCTGGCGGGCAATATCTGGAAGGTGACTGCCACCGAGGGCCAGACGGTCGCCGAAGGCGACGTGCTGCTGATCCTCGAAGCCATGAAGATGGAAACCGAAATCCGCGCCGCGCAGGCCGGCACCGTGCGCGGTATCGCGGTGAAATCCGGCGACGCGGTCTCCGTGGGCGACACCCTGATGACGCTGGCGTAAGGAACAGGAACCATGGAAAGTCTGAACGCCCTGATTCAGGGCATGGGCCTGATGCACCTCGGCATCGGCCAGGCCATCATGCTGCTGGTGAGCCTGCTGCTGCTGTGGCTGGCGATTGCGAAGAAGTTCGAGCCGCTACTGCTGCTGCCGATTGGCTTCGGCGGCCTGCTGTCGAATATCCCGGAGGCCGGGCTGGCGCTGACCGCCCTGGAGAGCCTGCTGGCGCACCACGACGCCGGGCAGCTGGCGGTGATTGCCGCGAAGCTCAACTGCCCGCCGGACGTTCATGCCATCAAGGAGGCATTAGCCCTGGCCCTGCCGTCGGTACAGAGCCAGATGGAGCAGCAGGCGGTGGATATGGGCTACTCCGCCGGGGTGCTGGCGGTGTTCTATAAGGTCGCCATCGGGTCGGGTATCGCCCCGCTGGTGATATTTATGGGCGTCGGGGCGATGACCGACTTCGGTCCGCTGCTGGCCAACCCGCGCACCCTGCTGCTGGGGGCGGCGGCGCAGTTCGGCATCTTCGCCACGGTGCTCGGGGCGCTGACGCTGAACTATTTCGGGATTATCAGCTTCACCCTGCCGCAGGCGGCGGCGATAGGCATTATCGGCGGGGCGGACGGCCCGACGGCGATTTATCTCTCGGGCAAGCTGGCGCCGGAGCTGCTGGGGGCGATAGCGGTGGCGGCGTACTCGTATATGGCGCTGGTGCCGTTAATCCAGCCGCCGATTATGAAGGCGCTGACCACGGATAAGGAGCGGAAAATCCGCATGGTGCAGCTGCGCACGGTGAGTAAGCGGGAGAAAATCCTGTTCCCGGCGGTGCTGTTGCTGCTGGTGGCGCTGCTGCTGCCGGACGCGGCGCCGCTGCTGGGGATGTTCTGCTTCGGCAACCTGATGCGCGAGAGCGGCGTGGTGGAGCGCCTGAGCGACACGGTGCAGAACGCGCTGATAAATATCGTGACCATTTTCCTCGGGTTATCGGTGGGCGCGAAGCTGGTGGCGGACAAGTTCCTCCAGCCGCAGACGCTGGGGATTCTGGTGCTGGGGGTGATTGCGTTCTGTATCGGGACGGCGGCGGGGGTGCTGATGGCGAAGCTGCTGAACCTGTTCAGTCAGAACAAAATCAACCCGCTGATTGGCTCGGCCGGGGTGTCGGCGGTGCCGATGGCGGCGCGGGTATCGAACAAGGTGGGGCTGGAGTCGGACGCGCAGAACTTCCTGCTGATGCACGCGATGGGCCCGAACGTGGCGGGAGTGATTGGCTCGGCGATAGCCGCCGGGGTGATGCTCAAGTACGTGCTGGCGATGTAAATCGTTACCTTTCCCGGATTGCGGCTGACGCCTTATCCGGGCTACCGGCGCGATCGGGTAGCCCGGACAGGCGCTACGCGCCGCCTCCGGGAAATACCCCAGGCGACGGTGCCAAAGCCCAAACCGAAGGTACGTAAAACGTCGTATTCCGACTAAGCGAGTTCTGAAATCAGTCAATCTGTGGGCCGATTCCGCGCCGACGGCCACTAAAAAAGAGAAAATAACCTTTTGATGTCAATTCGCCCAATGTTTGCCCGAAAAATCACGCACTGGTTTGCCCGACGTTCGTTTCAGAACCGCATCTTCCTGCTGATCCTGTTTACCTCGACAATCGTGATGCTGGCGATGTCATGGTATCTCACCAACATTACCGAGGAGCGCCTGCATTACCAGGTCGGGCAGCGCGCGCTGATTCAGGCGATGCAGATCTCCGCCATGCCCGAACTGGTTGACGCGGTGGAAAAGCACGATTTACCGCGCATTAAAGCACTTATCGACCCGATGCGTTCGTTTTCCGACGCCACCTATATCACCGTCGGCGACGCGAAAGGCCAGCGCCTGTATCACGTGAATCCTGAGGAGATCGGTAAATACATGGAGGGCGGAGACAGCGACGAGGCGCTATATAACGCCAAAAGCTACGTGTCGGTGCGTAAGGGATCGCTGGGTTCTTCACTACGCGGCAAGTCGCCGATCCAGGACAGCACCGGGAAAGTGATCGGCATCGTATCGGTGGGATACACCATCGAACAATTAGAGAACTGGCTGAGCCTGCAAATCGGATCGCTGATGATCCCGATGGCGATTATGCTGCTCCTGCTGCTTTACTGCGCGCGGCGCTTCTCGCTGCATATTAAAAAGCAGATGCTAAATATGGAACCTCAGCAGCTATCACAGCTGCTCATCCAGCAGAGCGTCCTGTTTGAATCGGTCTTTGAGGGGCTGATAGCCATTGACTCTCATTACAGAATTACCGCCATCAATCAGACCGCGCGGAGGCTATTAAACCTGAGCCAGCCGGAAACCATCCTGATTGGCAAAAGCATCAATAGCGTGATCTCTCAGGAGGCATTCTTCTATGACGCGCCGCAGACCAATAAAAAAGACGAAATCGTCACCTTTAACCAGATTAAAGTGATCGCCAGCCGCATGGCCGTCACGCTCAATAGCGAGCCTCAGGGCTGGGTCATTAGCTTTCGCAGTAAAGACGATATCAACACCCTGAGCCTGCAGCTTAGCCAGGTTCAGCAGTACGCGGATAATCTGCGGGCCGTGCAGCACGAGCATCGCAATCTGATCTCCACCATCGCCGGGCTGCTGTTTTTAAAACGCTATGACAACGCGCTGGATCTTATTCAGCAGCAGTCTGAAAGCCACCAGAAGGTGCTCGATTTTATTGCCCGTAACTTTAAAGTGAATCACCTTGCCGGGCTGCTGATCGGCAAGTATTACCGCGCCAAAGAGCTCGGAATAGAGCTGGTATTCGATCCCGCCTGCCACGTTGAGACCTTACCCTCGTCGCTTTCGCATAATGAGTGGATCTCGATCGTCGGTAATTTGCTGGACAATGCCTACAACGCCACCTTGCGCCAGCCGACAGGTTCAAGGCAGATCGAATGCCTGATCAACAGCGAGGGCGACGAAGCGATCGTCGAGATCGCCGACCAGGGCTGCGGAATTGACGAATCACTGCGCGATCGTATTTTTGAACGCGGCGTCACCAGCAGCGACAGCGGCGATCACGGCATCGGACTCTGGCTGGTTCGCAGCTACGTTGAGCAAGCCGGCGGCAATATCGTCGTCGATAACAACATTCCTTTTGGCACCATTTTTACCCTTTATATCCCCCTGACCAGAGATGAACATCATGGATAGCATTACAACTCTTATCGTTGAAGACGAACCTATGCTGGCGGAAATCCTGGTGGATACGATCAAGCAATTTCCCCAGTTCGAAGTCATTGGCATTGCCGATAAACTGGAAAGCGCGAAAAAGCTGCTTCGCCTCTATCAGCCCCAGCTCACTCTGCTGGATAACTTCTTGCCCGATGGTAAAGGGCTCGATTTGATCCGCCACGCCGTCAACACGCATTATCAAGGGCGTATCATTTTCATCACCGCCGATAACCATATGGATACCATCAGCGAAGCCCTGCGGATGGGCGTTTTTGATTACCTGATTAAACCGGTTCATTATCAGCGATTGCAGCATACCCTTGAGCGTTTTGCCCGCTATCGCAGCTCTCTGCGCTCAAGCGAACAGGCAAGCCAAACCCATGTTGACGCCCTGTTCAATATCCAGGCAAAAGAGCATACGGAAGCCGCAGGCTCTCCGCTGCGCGGTATTGATGAGAGCACCTTTAACCGGGTATTGCAGCTCTTCGCCGACCCGGAAACGGTCCATACCGCAGACACGCTCGCCCGTATTCTCGGCAGCAGTAAAACCACCGCCCGCCGTTACCTTGAGCAAGGGGTTAAAAATGATTTTCTTGAAGCTGAAATCAGCTATGGCAAAGTCGGCAGACCGGAGCGGATTTATCACGGTAAACATCCTGCGCCTCTTTAAGCCCCAGGAGATGCCCTGTTTATCGCGCATCTCCTTTCATGCGCTTATTCCACGGTGTAGCTGACAATAATTTGGCCTTTTTTCATCTTCACCTGGCTAATGACGATTTTCCCCAGCTCGGACAGGCTGGCAACGTGCGTACCGCCGCAGGGATAGCTCTGCATATCGCCGAACCCAATCTGGCGCAGGCCATCGGCAAAAGCGACCTGACGCGGTAAATTTCCTGCCTGCCAGGCGGCGACTTTTTCCAGCAGCGCGCTGGCTTCGGGCAGCCCGCCGTTAGCCCCGGCGGCAAAAATGATACGGCTTTCTCCCGGCCAGTGATGTCCTTTCATCGGCTGCCAGCCTGACTGCTCGCCAGCCTGGGCAAGCACGTGCCCGGCGGAGTGCAGGCGCGCGTGAAGCCGTCGGCTTTCCGCATCGATACGGATCGTGACCTCGCCTGACGGCAGCGGCTGTGAAACGATATGCGCTACGCTATCGCCGCGCGAAACCACGCCTTCGACCGCCAGATCGGCAATCCAGCCGCGATCCGCCGGCTGACCGCCGCCCTGCGGGTGAAATAGCGTACGGTCCAGCTCAATGGCATAGCGGCCATCGGCTTCGCTCAGGCAGTTGACGACTCGCGCCAGGCATTCAGTGGCGTCGCTGGTGTAATAAAGGCGTTCTGTCATGGTTGTTCTCCTCTCTGTCAGGACAGTATATTGATATTACTGGTGGCGATAATCCCGCCTGACATCAATGCAATTTTGCCCTGGAAGCACAAATGAATCTAAGCCTACTGCCCGACCTCGCCCTGTTTGTGCAGATTGTTGAACAGGGCAGCTTTTCCGCCGTCGCGCGCCAGACGGGCGCGACGCCCTCGGCTATCAGCCGCAGCGTTTCTCGCCTTGAACAGGAGATGGGCTGCAAGCTGCTGCATCGCACAACGCGCAAGCTACGCCTCAGCGAGTCCGGTAAGACGGTGTATGAACATGCGCTGGAGATGCTGGAGTCGGCGCGTCTGGCTATGGATTCCGCCAGCAGTACCCAGGCGGTGGCGCAGGGCAAGCTCACGCTAAGCGTGCCGAAAGCCGTGGGCCGGTTTGCCATTCACCCGCTGATGCTGGAATTTTTTACCCGCTATCCGCAGGTCGACGTCTGTCTGCGGCTTGAGGATCGGGTTCTCGATTTTATCGATGACGGTATTGACCTGGCGCTGCGTATCACCCACACCCCTTCCCCGGGTCTGCACGGTAAACCGTTGATGACGATAAGCCACCTCGTCTGCGCGACGCCCGGCTACCTGGAACAACATGGAACGCCGCGAACGCCGCAGGACCTGCGCGCTCATAGCTGTATCAGCCTTGGCGAAACGCCCGCCGATGCGCGCTGGAAATTCCGCCGTGCGGGGAAAACGGAGACGATCCAGACCCACGGCCGCTACGCCGCCAACCACACCGCCGTGCGCCTCGATGCCGTGAAGCAGAATCTGGGGATCGGCAGCCTGCCGCTGTTTACCGCCCGTGAGGCGCTGGCGCGCGGCGAAATTGTGCAGGTTTTACCGGAATGGGAGTTTATCAGCAGCTATTCCGGCCAGCTGTGGCTACTGTGGTCGGGCAACAAGCATATGCCCGCCAGAATGCGGGCGATGATTGATTATCTCAGCGAGAAGATGCAGCCGGCTTCAGGCAGCACAGCCATAGCGCGACGATCAAAAACCATGGAATAATAAGGCACAGGGCGAACCACCATCCTGAACGACCGATATCGTGCATCCTGCGGCAGCCAACGGCCAGCAGCGGAACAATCATCGGCAGCGAAAGAAGACCGCTGAGCGGTGCAGCGAAAAAAATGAAAACGCCGTACTGAGTGTTATGCTGCATCGCCAAAAACCAGGTCGCCAGCGGCAGGGCAAGAATCAACAGGTTGATGAGCAAAAAAGACCAAAACTCCTGCCTGCTGGCCACTCCGCTAAAATCGAGGCCCTTTTTCCATCCGTTAAAATACGCTTGTCCATTCGTCATTTTTCTCTCCCTGTTCATAGCCCAATCCAGTATTGGCTGCGTACCGGAGAGATTACGCCAGAATAACCCATCATGCGATAGCGCAAAACGGCGAGAGTTTTGAACGTGAGTTATTTTGCCTCGGCTATGAATAAAACGGGGATGATATATCATCCCCATTTATTCATCTTGCCGATGAAGATCATTTAATGTTGGTGGGTTGTTAAGCGTAATTTATTATAATTAATTAAGCTCCCCGCTTTAATAATCTCCCGCTCTGATGCGGTTAATCCCTCCATATAAAGCGAGATCTCTTTAACGGGATGCTGAGGGCTAATCACGAAGGCGGTAATTTGACTCAGATGGGTTTCCAAAGCGGACTTGATTCCCGGGATATAGATGAAGTCGCCCACTTCAAATTCCGGCAGCGCCTCCATCTGCAGCGGCAGCATCCCCCAGTTGATAACGTTTGAACGATAGCGCTTGGTCGCATACTGCTGGGCAATATTCGCCAGGCCGCCGAGGACTCTCTGGCAGCTGGCGGCCTGCTCGCGCGCGGAACCATCGCCGGGTTTTACCGCATACACCATACTGCCTATCTCCGTCTGCTCGAGGGTGACATTTTCCTGTCCCGGCAGCTGTCGGATCCGGGAAAAAACCGCCTCAAGCTCCGGCTCCAGACGACAAGGGTTGTCGCCTGTCATCCGCCTTGTTTCCAGAGCGGCAATCTTCTTACTGCGGCCAACGTAGCCCGGGTCGCGTCGTGAAAGGGTAAACTCGGCCAGCCCTAAAGGATTGGAGCGGAATGAAGAGGTTTCTCCTGATGGAATAAGTTCATCGGTGGTGGTCACCGGATCCATTATCTTTGAGGTCACGTTTAACAGAATATTTTCCGTTAGCGCACTCATCTCCGGCCAGTCTTTAATATTCGGACCATAAATCAGCGATTGTTGCGTCGCCCCCTTAATAAAGCCTTGATAAACGCGATTTTTATAAGGCGAAGCATCAAATTCATACTGCGGAATGTTTTCCCAGCAATCGAGTTCGCAAGCCGATGTCAGCACGCCCCCATTGGCTGCCGTCGCCGCAATGGAGCGGGCATCCATCAGCGCGACAGCCGACATTTGCCCATTCCCCGGTTTTGACCCTTCCCGGTTTGGAAAATTACGCGTCGTGTGGCGAATGCTTAAACCGTTATGCATGGGCGTATCGCCTGCGCCAAAACAGGGTCCACAAAATGCGGTGCGCATAATCGCGCCGGCGCTCAACAGCGCGCTGGTCATGCCTTTTTTAGTCAGGTCCATCAATACCGGTTGGGAGGAGGGATATATCGACAGAGAGAAATCGTTGTCACCACAGGAGCGGTTTTTTAAGGCATGCGCCGCTTCGACCACGTTAACATAATTTCCGCCGGCGCAACCGGCGATAATTCCCTGCTGAATCCGCAGTTTGCCATTTTCGATTTTATCCCGCAGGGTGAGCGCTGCGCGTCCCTGGGAAATTTTATCGGCCGCCGTTTCGACCTCATGCAAAATATCCTGCAAATTGTCATTAAGCGTATCAATTTCATATACGTTGGCGGGATGAAAGGGCAAGGCGATCATCGGCTTGATGCTGCTTAAATCCACTTCTATGCAGCCATCATAGTAAGCCATCTCTTTTGCCGAGAGCGGACAATAGTCCTGCTCCCTGCCATGAAGGCGTAAGTAGTGTTTGGTCTCTTCATCGGTTTGCCAGATAGAGGATAAACACGTGGTCTCCGTTGTCATCACATCCACGCTATTTCTGAAGTCGGTAGACATCGTCGCCACGCCCGGGCCAACAAACTCCATAATTTTATTTTTCACGTAACCGCGCTCAAACACCGCGCCAATGATCGCCAGGGCAATATCCTGAGGGCCAACGCCGGGAGAGGGTTTACCCGTCAGATACACCGCAACTACCTCTGGATAATCAATATCCCAGGTCTCACCGAGCAGCTGCTTAACTAATTCTCCGCCCCCCTCGCCAACCGCCATCGTTCCCAAAGCGCCATAGCGGGTATGGCTGTCTGAGCCCAGGATCATTTTCCCGCTGCCGGCCATCATCTCACGCATATATTGATGAATAACGGAAATATGGGGCGGGACATAAATGCCGCCGTACTTTTTCGCTGATGACAAGCCAAATATATGGTCATCGCTATTGATCGTGCCGCCGACTGCGCAAAGGGAGTTATGACAATTCGTTAAAACATATGGCAATGGAAAACGCTCCATGCCTGATGCCTTAGCGGTCTGGATGATGCCCACAAAAGTAATATCGTGGGAAGCCATTGAATCAAATTTAATTTTTAACTTATGATCATCCCCTGACGTATTATGGGCGGAGAGAATCGACCATGAGATCGTTCTCTTGCGCGCCTCCTCCTTCTCCTCTACCGCGGCTGAACGATTATCAGCACAAATAATACCATGCTGATGCGAGATATAGACTCCATGGTCATATAATTTAATCATGACATATATCCTTAGATGTAGAAAAAATCACGCCTGAGCGATTAGCCCTAATTTTTAAAAGATCGCTGGCCGCGATTAATAAAATGGAAAGAAAATGGGCAGCAAAACAAAGCTAACAATTACCGATATCAAAATAAGCGGCAAACCAACTTTTACATAATCGACAAACTTATATCCGCCGGCGGAAAAAATCATCATATTGGCAGGCGTTCCCACTGGCGTCGCATAAGCGCATGAACAGCCGATAACAATCGCCATTAACACCGCCCGGGGATCGGCGCCCATCGAATGGGCAATAGACAGGCCAATCGGCATTAATAAAGCCGCCGTTGCCGTATTCGACATAAAATTGGTTAAAATACAGGAGATGATTAATACGGCGCTTAAAAGTAAGAAAGGCGAGGCCTGGTGCCCGAGCAAGTCTATTATTGAGCGCGCCATGATCGCGCCAGCGCCGGTGGTTTCCAGTGCCTTTGCTAATGCCAGAGTGCCGCCGAACAGGAAAATCGTCTGCGAGTCGATGGCCTGGTAGGCCTGTTTTTCAGTAATCACCCGGGTAATAACCAACGATAAAGCGCCAATTGAACCAATAATCGCGATCGGCAAACCAATGCGCTTTTCGAAGATCATGCCCAATACCGTCGCGATCAATACCGACAGCGCAATCACCTGCTTATACGTCGGGCAATCGACCGTCCTGATGCTTTCTGCGCCGTGCTTCTGAAGCGTATTTTTGCCGGGTAATATCCGGTAGCCGATAGTCACAAAATAGAGAATACCGCAGGCTAACATGGGAATACCTAACTTAGCGTATTCAAAAAAACCGAAACTTTGGCCAACCTGTTCCAGCGCCGATTGCGCGATCAGGTTGCCGGGTGAACCGATCAGCGAAAGATTTCCGCCCAACGCCGAGGCAAACGCCAGCGGCATAAGAAGCCGGGAGCGGGCGTACCCTGATTTAATCGCTGCGCCTATTACCACAGGAATTAAAACCGCCGCCGTGCCGGTATTGGACAAGACTCCGGAAAGAAGCCCACAGACTAACATAATGATGACAATGAGCTGCTTTTCGCTCCGCGCATAACGCGTCACAATACCGCCAATCTTATCCGTTACGCCGGTTTCAAATAAGGCGCCGCCGACCACAAACATTGCCACAAACAAAATGACATTTTGATTAATAAAACCGGAAAAAGCCGTTTGCACATCAAAAACGCCGGTAACCACCAGAGTAATACAAACAATCATGGCCGTTACAGCCAGCGGGATTTTTTCCCATACAAACATTACTATAGAAAAAACTAATAGCGACAATGTAATCGTAACTGGAGACATAAATATATCACACCTCACCTTATCAAAGGCCATATAATCATATTTGAAATCAGGTAACTTCACCCACACTTAAACGCTCAAATAAAAAGAGCAGATAAGTCACATGCCGCTCTGAATAATAAACCTTGCCCCTGGGCACCCTGTGATGCCCAGTTAAGCTATCATTTCCTCAAAAAATTTTTAAATTACCTTCCAGGCGATTAATATTTCCCACCACCATACTCCTAGCGTGATTTGCAGGAGGAAAGTAAGTAACGCTAATATTCCACCGATAATCCACCATGATTTAATATCATTATAGCCAACGCCAAAAATAACTGGCCCTGCCGCCCCGCCGTAGTGGGTTACCATGCCACCATAAGAGTTGCTGAAGAGTAAGGCGAGCGCAGTTAGCATGACCGGTGCGCCAGAAACGTTCGCCAGCATAGCAAAAACGGGAACCATCGCCACAATATAAGCGCTGCCTGACGCAAAGAAGTAACGCACTAAAATGCTTAAGGCAACAATAACGATGAAAGCGACATTACCATGACCGTTAAATGAAATATTATTTTTTAATAAATCAGCCAACCATAAGAAAAAGCCAACTTTGGAGAGCAGGGAACTTAAACCAATAATACCGCCGTACCATATGAGCGTATTCCATCCCCCCTTATTCTTAATCACGTCATCCCAGGTGACGATTCTCAACACCAGCATTAACGCCATAACGCCGATCGCCACGGTAGACTCATTCACTCCCAGCGATTGACTAAATACCCAACCGCCAAGCGCAAGAACAAAGAGGCAGGACAGCATCTTTTCACGTAGCGTCATTGGCCCCAAAGCTTCCATACCGGCTTTGGCGATCTTTTTGTTATCGACTTTCTTCAGTTCTGGCGGGTAAAGCTTGTAGGTAATCAGCGGCGTCAACAGTAACATGATAATTCCGGGTAATCCGGCCGCCAGCGCCCATCCTCCCCAGCTCAATTTTATATGGCAAATATCTTCGATCATTTTTAGCGCAAGTATATTTCCGGCCATCGCGGTGAAGAACATATAGCTGGTCGTTTTGGTCACCATATAGACGTTCAGCATGAGATAATGACCAACGCGTTTTGCGCTGCGCTCCGGCTCGGACCCAAGAGCGACGGCAACACTGTTAATAATCGGCAGTACAATTCCGCCTGCACGCGCTGTATTTGAAGGCGTCGCGGGCGCCAGGATCAGGTCAAGGAAGGCGGTAACGTAGCCCAGACCCAACGTCGTACTGCCAATTTTGCCGATCAGAATATATGCAATTCTTTTACCCAATCCGGTAATGACAAATGCCGCGCTCAGGGTAAATGCAGAAAACACCAACCAGGTGGTACCTGATGAATATCCGCTTAACACGCTGGCCGCTTTTATCGAACCGTCGCCTAAATTTCCCACAACCACCATTGATGCGGCCACCGCGATCAGCAGGACCACGGGCTCAGCAAAAGGTTTAATGACTAACCCGACAATCGCGGCCAGATAGATACCGGATAATACCCAGGCAAGTTTTGATAACCCTTCTGGCGCTGGGAATAAACTGATGAGTAACGGTATTGCTATTATAACAAGCAGTTTCCATAATTTATTCTTTTGCATTTCCATTCCTTCCCTGCAATCAATATGTAAGGATGCTGGTGAAACGTATTCACATCACTCCCTCCCCGATTCCGGGTATTTTTATAGATACTCAGAGAGTGGGTATTTATTCGGGAATGTAAACCGTTCCTGAAAGGATCTTCCGCGCAGTACGAATAACCGAAGCCCGGATATCTTCTGGGCGTTCAGTCGTCTGGCTTAAGTCGACTTCAATACCGCCGCTGGGGTGTTCGACTTTAATGATTCCGTCGCCTGATAGCTTCGTCAGTTCATTAGCAATGGTTTTCGGAATAATACATGCGCTTGCCAGACCGATAGCACCGGTAATCGCCAGCGATTTATGGCAATTATGCGGCATAAAATAGCGTACGTTTATACTTCCGCCGCTTAATGCAGGAGAAATCAGAACCGGTTTTGGGATAACCATATTCGTTACATCCCCAAACCCCATCGCCTTACCGGCCTGGATACGAATAGATTCAAGCGATTTTAATAACCCGCTATCCCGATCTAATTCACTCGCAGATTCATATCCGGTTTTGCCCAGACTCTGAGCCGGGATCACCACCATGGGCATCGCCATATCAATACAGGTCACTCGTACATCATCGAATACGTCCATACGATTACCCGTCGGGAAAAGGCGTCCGGATTTGGCCCCCGCCGCATTCAAAAAAGTCAATGCAACCGGCGCGGCGCGCCCCGGAACGCCATCGATTTGGCTATCCCCTTCATAGATAACCTTGCCGTCAGGTGTTTGAACGTCAGCGTCAATAAAAGTATTGGTGTTCACGTTTCTTATACGCACTCGCGTAACCGGAGACGCCGCCTCAACTAACCCATGTTCAATCGCAAACCCGCCTACCGCACACAGCATATTGCCGCAGTTTGGCGTTGTATCCACCCGCCGTTCATTAACGATGACCTGAACAAACAGATAATCGATATCCGCTTCTTCGCTAAGCGATTGACTGATAATCGCCACCTTACTGGTTTGTGGGCTCCCTCCGCCAATGCCGTCAATTTCCAGCTCATGACCCGAACCCATGATGGCTAATAAGCAGTCATCACGTTTCTGAATATCCTTGGGTAAATCATCTGCTAAAAGAAAGGCGCCTTTCGATGTCCCACCACGCATTAATACACAGGGAATGCTCTTCATAGCATGTTCCTTATTCGCTAAGAAATAGAAGAATGGTGTAAAACGGCTCCGTGAATTTAATTGGTTTTATGTTTTTTAAGATTTTTATTTACTTAATTAACGGCCAATATCAATCACCTCAGGCATTTTACAAATTCATTCTACTTGCCAGAATCTCACCGGTTGATAAAATTTTGCCATAACAGTTATTCCTGCTGAGTATTAATAAAAAGCATTCCCGCTTAATAATGACTAGTCATCTACTTAGAGAAACGCTTATTAACCCCTACGGAGCAATAATGAAAAATGAACTATCCGGTATGAAAGCTTTTGTCACGGTTGCGGAGCTAGGCTCATTTAGTAAAGCAGCCGAGCAGCTCAACCTCACGCAACCCGCGCTGACTAAAAAGATAAAAAAAATAGAGGATAATCTGAATATTGCGCTGTTCGAACGAACCACGCGAAAAATTGCGCTTACTCAGGCCGGAAAAATGCTTCTCCCAAAGGCCAAAGCGTTGATTGCCAGCCTTGATGCGGCAATATTTAACCTCAACGATTTAACGTCTCAAATACATGATACGGTAACGCTATCTTGCATTCCGACCGCCGTATTTTACTTTTTACCGCGTGCTATCGTGCAATTTAACCAAAGCTATCCCAACATCAAAGTACGAATTTATGAACAAGGTATAGAAACGTGCATGAACTCGGTACGCAAAGGCGATGTTGATTTTGGAATAAACATGAACTTCATCACATATCCAGACATCGATTTTATCCCTCTGGTGAATGAACCTTTTGTTCTGGCGTGTCGGCAAGACCATCCGCTGGCGGGGAGACAATTAGTTGAATGGCGGGAACTGGTGAGCCAAACCTTAATCGGGGTAAGGAAATCAAGCGGCAACAGACAGTTAATCGAGAAATGCCTGGCTGATAAGCCCTGGCGACTGGATTGGTTTTATGAAGTCCGACACTTGTCGACCTCGCTCGGTCTTGTCGAAGCCGGGTTGGGCGTCTCGGCGCTCCCCTGCCTGGCGATGCCCCATAGCGGCAACAGCACCGTCGTGAGCGTTCCGCTTGTCGAGCCGGTGATCCGGCGCACGCTGGGTATGATCCGCGTAAAGAACCGGCCCCTTTCCGCGGCGGCAGAACGATTAGCGTCGCTATTACTGCTGATGTGGACCGATGAAGCGGGCACGCTATGGCGCAACGTCGTCGACCCCATTCAGAGCACCTGAGCGCCATGCCCGGCCGCTTCGTTACCGGGCTAGGGCGCCAGCGCAATCACCTCGGCCGCCCAGCGCTGAAATCCTTCGACATCCAGCCCCAGCGCCACCTGCGCATTTGCCGGTTGGCCCAGTTTGCCTTCGATATCCACCACCGTGGTGCCTGAGGTCCATATGCCCTGGGTTTCTACCGCCACAAAGCACGGTGCAAGGGTAAACAGCTGCGGACGGACCAGCCAGGCAATCGCGCACAGGTCGTGCATACGCAGCCCGCTGCTCATGCTCCCGCTACGGTAGTGGCTAAACAGCGCGTGCAGCATCTTTCCGGTCTGATTAAGCGTCGGCAGAGTGGCGAGATACGCCGGCGCCAGCATCGCCTGATTGGTGACATCCAGCCCGCACATAACGATCTCCAGCCCGCTGCTGAACACTTTAGCCGCCGCTTCCGGGTCGATGGCGATGTTAAATTCCGCGTTCGGCGTAAAGTTACCGCGCCCGGCGGAGCCGCCCATAATCACCAGACGACGGATGTTAAAACGGCATTCAGGGTACTGGGTCAGCAATAGCGCGATGTTGGTTAACGGGCCAATCGCCACCAGCGTCATCGGCTCCGGAGCGTGCATCAGCGCGTCGCGGATCGCCTGAAACGCCGGTTTCGCCAGCGGCTGACGGTGATGTTCAACAAAATCGTAGCCTTCCATCCCGGATTCGCCGTGCACGGAAGCGGCGTCGCGCAGCGGGCGAACCAGCGGCATCGACGCCCCCTGGGCCAGCGGGACACCAGCGTTCCAAAAATGCAGAAGCTGCAGGGCGTTGCGGGTCGTTTTCTCCACCGATACATTCCCCGCGACCGTGGTCATCAGCTGCAGATCCAGCTCGGGGGCGAACAGCGCGGCGGCAATCGCCGCGGCGTCATCAATGCCGGGATCGGTATCCAGAATGATAGGTAAGCGCATAGTTTCTCCATAAAAAATGCCAGACGTTAAGCCTGGCATCTTCTCATACTGCGGCGGAAAAGAACTTACTCTACTTCACGGACGTCTACGCGCAGCTCTTTCGGCACCTCGAAAACGATGTTCTCTTCGCGCCCTTCCAGCGGCACCGCTTCGCCGCCGCCCAGCTCCTGCAAACGCGTAATCACGTTCTGGACCAGAATATCCGGCGCCGAAGCGCCCGCGGTGACGCCGACGCACTGCGCTTCTTTCACCCACGCTTCCTGGATATCGGTCGCGTCGTCGATCAGATAGGCCGCTTTCCCCATCCGCTGAGCCAGCTCGGCCAGACGGTTAGAGTTAGAGGAGTTCTTCGACCCTACCACCAGCACCACATCGGCCTGCCCGGCCAGCGCGCGGACGGCTTCCTGACGGTTAGTCGTGGCATAGCAGATATCATCTTTGCGCGGCCCGACGATTTTCGGGAAACGCTCGCGCAGAGCGTCAATCACGTCGGAGGTATCGTCGACGGAGAGCGTCGTCTGGGTCATAAACGACAGCTTAGCGTCGTTTTTCACGTCCAGCGTCCAGACATCGTCCGGCGATTCCACCAGGTACATTCCCCCCTGCGGGTTGCTGTACTGGCCCATGGTACCTTCGACTTCCGGATGACCGGCGTGACCAATCAAAATGGATTCTTCGCCGCGACGGCTGGCGCGGGCGACTTCCATATGCACTTTGGTGACCAGCGGACAGGTGGCGTCAAACACCGTCAGATCGCGGCTTTTCGCCTCGTTGCGAACGGCCTGAGAGACCCCGTGGGCGGAGAAGATCAGGATTGCGCCGTCCGGCACTTCGCTAATCTGCTCAATAAAAATCGCGCCGCGCTGCCGTAGGCTATCGACAACATAGCGGTTGTGCACGACTTCATGACGCACGTAGATCGGCGCGCCGTATAGCGTCAGCGCGTTTTCAACAATGCTGATAGCGCGGTCAACGCCTGCGCAGAAGCCGCGCGGGTTAGCCAACAGAATCTGCATCTTACCCCTCCAGCGCCGGATCGATCTCCAGCACTTCAACATCAAAATGAACGGTACGCCCGGCCAGCGGATGGTTGAAATCAACGGTGATCGAATCGCCGTTCACTTCGCGGATCACGCCGGGCATTTCGCTGCCATCCATTGCGGTAAAGAGCATAATCGCGCCGATTGAAGGCTCGCCCGCGTCGATAAATTCCCGGCGCGAGAAGTATTGGATCAGGTCCGGGCTCGGTACGCCAAACGCGGCGTCCGGCTCCAGCGAAAAGGTGGTTTTATCCCCTTCTTTCAGCCCCAGCAGATGCTGTTCAAGACCTTCAGAAAGCGAGGTATCGCCCAGGCGAAACAGCGCGGGTTTACCGTTATTGCGGGTTGACTCTGCGGTGGAGCCATCGTCGAGCTTTAAGGTGAAGTGCACCAGCACCGCACTGTTGCTCTGTACTGATTTAGACATGCAGGTTGCTCACTAGTTTTGCCCGGCGGCGATGGCGCCGCCGGGCGAGTTTTGTTACGCCTGTTTCTTCGCAGCCGCGTTCGGTAAGAAGCCTTCCAGCACGATCAGCGCCGCGCCGATACAGATAGCGGTATCGGCAAGGTTGAAGGTGGCGAAGTGCCAGTCCCCGACGTAGAAATCGATCATATCGACGACAAAACCATGCCACAGCCTGTCGAATAAATTCCCCAGCGCGCCGCCAATAATCAGCGCATAGGCAATGTTATTCAGCTTTTGCGTCGCCTTAGAACGATACATCAGCACCGCGAGGATCACGCAGATACCGATAGCGATACCGGCGAAGAACCAGCGCTGCCAGCCGCCGCTGTCGGCGAGGAAGCTAAAAGCCGCGCCATAGTTGCGCGCATAGTGCAGATTAAGCGATGGGAACAGCGATACCGTATCCCCCAGAACGAAGTTCTGGAGGATCAGGAATTTACTGCCTAAATCGATAATCAGCACGGCTACGACGACCCACAGCCAGCGTAGCCCCGTTGAACAAATCGGTTTACTCATCAGGCAAACTTACGTTTTTCGCCGTCACCGGCGATGTTGCTGACACAGCGTCCGCAGATATCCGCGTGTTCCGCCACCTTGCCGATATCCGTGGTGTAATGCCAGCAGCGCGGGCACTTGTCACCTTCGGCTTTGCTCAGCACGACTTTCAGGCCTTTCAGCAGCTCACTCTGCCAGGCGTCGGCCGGAGCCTGCGCATAATCGGCAACTTTCGCCCCTGAGGTCAACAGGACAAATCGTAATTCGTCGCCCAGCGCGTTGAGCTTCGCCGCCAGATCGGCATCGGCGTACAGGGTCACCGCCGCCTCCAGCGAGCCGCCAACCTGCTTATCCGTACGCGCCTGTTCGATAACCTTGTTGACTTCGCCGCGCACCTTCAGCAGCGCGTCCCAGAAACCGTCATTCATCGCTTCGTCAGCGTCCAGGCCAAACAGGCCGGTATACCATTCGCCGGTAAAGACGTATTTCTCGCGGTCGCCCGGCAGGTAACCCCAGATTTCGTCAGCGGTGAAGGACATGATCGGCGCCATCCAGCGCACCAGCGCTTCGGCAATATGGTACAGCGCAGTCTGGCAGCTACGACGCGCGATGCTGTCGGCCTTGGTGGTGTACTGGCGGTCTTTAATGATATCGAGCCAGAACGAGCCCATTTCGATGGAGCAGAAGCGCATCAGGCGCTGCACCACTTCGTGGAAATCGTAAGATTCGTAGGCTTTGACGATATCGTCCTGAGCCGCTTGCGCGCAGCCTACAGCCCAGCGGTCCAGTACGACCATCTCTTCCGGTTTCACCATGTCTTTTGCCGGGTCGAAGCCGTTGAGGTTCGCCAGCAGGAAGCGCGCGGTGTTACGGATACGACGATAGCTGTCGGCGGCGCGTTTGAGGATCTCGTCGGAGACGGCCATTTCGCCGGTATAGTCGGTGGAAGCCACCCACAGGCGCAAAATATCCGCACCCAGCTTGTTCATCACGTCCTGCGGCGAAACGGTGTTGCCGATGGATTTGGACATCTTGCGGCCCTGACCATCAACGGTAAAGCCGTGGGTCAGTACCTGGCGGTAAGGCGCTTTGCCCTTCATCGCGGTAGAGATCATCAGCGAGGACATAAACCAGCCGCGGTGCTGGTCGGAACCTTCCAGATACATGTCGGCGGCGTGACCGGTAAATTCCGGACGCACGTCAACAACGGAGGAGTGGGTCGACCCGGAGTCAAACCACACGTCCAGCGTATCCGGCACCTTCTCGTAGCTATCCGCATCGGCGCCGAGGATATCGCGGGAATCGAGATCCCACCACGCCTGGATGCCGTCAACTTCTACGCGTTTGGCGACTTCTTCCATCAGCTCCAGCGTACGCGGGTGCAGCTCTTGCGTCTCTTTATGCACGAACAGCGACATCGGTACGCCCCAGGTGCGCTGACGAGAGATACACCAGTCAGGACGGTTGGCGACCATCGATTCGATACGCGCCTGGCCCCAGTCCGGGATCCACTGCACGCCTTTGATTTCGGAAAGCGACTGCGCGCGCAGGCCTTTTTGATCCATGCTCACGAACCACTGCGGCGTGGCGCGGAAGATGATCGGCGTTTTGTGGCGCCAGCAGCACGGGTAGCTGTGCTGCATTTTTTCAACGTGCAGCAGCGCGCCTTTTTCTGACAGCAGCGCAACGACAACATCGTTAGCTTTGAAGACGTTTACGCCGTCCAGCGTCGGGTAAGTTCCCGGCAGGTAGGCGCCGTCCGGACCAACCGGGTTAGCGACTTCCAGACCATATTTTTGACCGATGACATAGTCATCCGGACCGTGGCCTGGCGCGGTATGTACCGCACCGGTACCCGCGTCCAGCGTGACGTGATCGCCCAGGATCGCCGGGACGTCGAAATCGAGGAACGGATGCTTAAAGCGCATCAGCTCCAGCTCGGCGCCGTTCACCACCGCCAGGATGGTGTAATCAGCAATGCCGGCGCGCTTCATCACGCTTTCGACCAGGTCTTTCGCCAGGATCAGCGCCTGATCGTCAACCTGCACCAGCGCATAGTCAAACGCCGGGGAGAGGGAGATGGCGCGGTTCGCCGGCAGGGTCCACGGGGTGGTGGTCCAGATAACCAGAGAAACCGGGCCGTTAACGTCGGCCACGCCGAATTTCGCCAGCACCGCCGCTTTATCGGCCGCGTGGAACGCCACGTCGATGGACGGGGAGGTTTTGTCGTAATACTCGACTTCCGCTTCCGCCAGCGCTGAGCGGCAGTCTACGCACCAGTGCACCGGCTTAGCGCCTTTGTGCAGGTGGCCGTTGCCGATGATTTTACCCAGCGCGCGGATGATGTTGGCTTCGGTTTTGAAGTCCATGGTCAGGTACGGGTGCGACCAGTCGCCGAGCACGCCCAGACGGATAAAGTCTTTACGCTGTCCGTCAACCTGGGTGGCGGCGTATTCGCGGCACTTGGCGCGGAACTCGGCGGCGGTGAATTTCTCGCCCGGCTTGCCGTACTCCTGCTCCACTTTCAGCTCGATCGGCAGACCGTGACAGTCCCAGCCCGGTACGTACGGGGAGTCATAGCCCGCCAGCCCTTTGGACTTAACGATAATGTCTTTCAGAATCTTGTTAACCGAGTGACCAATATGAATGCTGCCATTCGCATAAGGAGGGCCATCATGCAGAATGAAGGTTTTTTTGCCTTTTTTGGCTGCACGAATGATGCCGTACAGGTCATCATCGGTCCAACGCGCCAGCATTCCCGGTTCACGCTTGGCGAGATCGCCGCGCATCGGGAACCCTGTTTCCGGCAAATTCAGGGTCGATTTATAGTCACTCATCAGATTCTCGGTTCCGTATTTCGGTTTGATAAACACCGTCAGGGTTATGCCTGCCCGGTTAGCCCAAAGAAGTCGCGGGCCGTTAACTCATCACGTGCGATTTGCGTTTTTAGTTCATCAAGCGACGCAAATCGCTGCTCGTTACGTATTTTTTTACGCAGTATTACATCTATATGGCGACCGTAGAGGTCCATTACAACATCCAGGAGATGAACTTCCAGCTGCTGACGCACGCCGGATACCGTTGGACGAGTACCAATGTTGGCGACGCCCATAAACGGTTTGTCGCCAAGCCCTGTCACTTCTACCGCATAGACCCCTTTTACCGGGGAAACCTGACGGCGCAGCGGTAAATTCGCCGTCGGGAAGCCTATTGTGCGCCCGAGCTCATCGCCGTGCACTACGCGCCCGGAGATGGTAAACGGATGCCCCAGCAGCGTCTCCGCGAGGGGCAGATCGTCGTCAGCCAGCGCCTGGCGCACCGCCGTGCTGCTGATGCGCACGCCGCCTTCACAGAAGGTTTGGGTGCTGGTGACGTCAAAGCCATACTCCACGCCGGCTTTTTGTAATAACAAGAAATCCCCCTGGCGACCCGCGCCAAAGCGGAAATCATCGCCAACGGCGAGGAACTGGACGCCCAGCCGGCGGACCAGCAGTTCGCTGATAAAGTCCTGGGCGGTCAATGCGGCAAAGCGCCGATCGAAGCGCACGCACAGGACGTAATCGACGCCGCTTTCGGCCAGATAGTTCAGCTTCTCACGCAGGCGCGTTAATCGCGCTGGCGCTTTATCGGCGGCAAAAAGCTCAAGCGGCTGTGGTTCAAAAATCATCACCACCACCGGTAAGCCACGCTGGCGACCTTCTGCGCGCAAACGCTGCAATAATGCCTGGTGCCCGCGATGCACGCCGTCAAAATTTCCAATGGTCAGCACGCACCCGTGCGGGGCCTGACTGAGATTATGTATGCCGCGTATCAGCTTCATGTCTGGCTCAAAACAGTGAAAATCGTCCGAGTATACCTTGTACAACTGGCGACGTTAACCAGCGATTGCACCTCTTCACTGAAAGATCCCGGTAATTCATTCACTCAGCGCGAGATTGCGGGAAAATCTCTCCGGCATCGTCGATTTTTATGGTCGAAAGGCTGTATTCGCCAGCAACAAGCTGGTAGAATCTTGCGCCATCACTACGTAATGAAGCGTTGTTAGTTTGAACGACGCTTATTTGCACAAATCCATTGACAAAAGAAGGCTAAACGGGCATTCTCCTCGGCCTTTGAATTGTCCATATAGAACACATTTGGGAGTTGGACCTTGGCTAATATCAAATCAGCTAAGAAGCGCGCCGTTCAGTCTGAAAAGGCCCGCAAGCACAACGCTAGCCGTCGCTCTATGATGCGTACTTTCATCAAGAAAGTATACGCAGCTATCGAAGCTGGCGACAAAGCTACTGCACTGAAAGCATTTAACGAAATGCAACCAATCGTGGACCGTCAGGCTGCTAAAGGTCTGATCCACAAAAACAAAGCTGCGCGTCATAAAGCAAACCTGACCGCTCAGATCAACAAACTGGCTTAATCGCCAGCGCGTTGTCGCTTTGAAAAAAACCCGCGAAAGCGGGTTTTTTTATGTCTGCCATTTATGACGCTGGAGCCTGGACCCGGCCTCGGCATTGTCCTCGTGCAGCCCTACGCCTGAGGTGGCGTAAAAAGCGCCGAATAGTCACGGTTACAAATCCGCTGCACCGCCGGATGCTGGATCATTCGTTCCGCAAAGATGGCGTGATACTCTTCCATGACGTTGTCCATGCGCCCGATCTCAACTATCGATTCATCGCTATAGAAATCATGCGCATATAGCGTCGGCGCAACGAAAATCGCATTGTGCGCCGCGCCGAAGGCCTTCATCAACGCCGCATCGTCAAACTCGCCCAGAATTTCCACCTGCAGCCCCTGCGAGTTAAACCAGTTGAGCAGCTTGCGCCCTAACATGGAACGACGGCCGGGGATCAGCAGACGACGTTCTTCCAGGCAGCCCGGGAAGGGTTTTTCCGGCGGCGGATTCATGCACCAGAAGCTCACGCTGCACTCGCCGATTTTTACCGAAAATAGCCCTTCCTGCTGAGTGGAGTCGATGGGGCAGTCGGAGATGATCATATCAAGCTTATGCTGGCTTAGCTGCTCAAGCAGCATTTCGTGGGTCGACTCGAAACAGCGTAAATGGATCTGTTCGTTATCGACGACGGCGGCATCCAGTACACCGCTAACCAACCGTTTCGACAGCGCGTCCGCGACGCCAACATCAAACAGCAGATTCGACTCTTTACGATAGTTAACGATGTCGAGCATTTCCTGGCTTAGCGTAAACATACGATCCGCGTAGCGGAACACAAGCTCGCCGAGTTCGCTGGGCTCCAGTCCTCTTCCTTTGCGCTTGAACAGCTTCCCCTGCAGGCGCTCTTCCAGGGCTTTAATTTGCCCGGTAATGGTCTGCGGAGTCAGGAACAGCGCTTCCGCGGCGCCGACAACGGAGCCTTCTTTGTAGACGTGCCAGAAGTAGTACAGGTGATTGTAGTTGATATGCGACATGCTTCTCTCCCTGATAATGTCCTGGAGAGCCGTAGCCGGCTCTCCGTGAGATGTTAAGCCGCGTAGCCCGAATCCGTTACGCGCTTACGCAATATGATGTATCCCGTGACGGCCGATAGTATCGATCCAATCAGGATGCCAAGCTTAGCCCAGTTGATCAATCCGGGGTCTACGCTGCCGAAGGCCAGAGTGGCAATAAAAATCGACATCGTGAAGCCAATACCACACAAAATGCCGACCGCCATAATCTGCTTACAGGTAGTCCCTTCAGGCAACGAGGCCCATTTCAGCTTCAGCGCCAGCCAGCAGAACACGCTAATGCCCAATGGCTTACCGATAAACAGCCCGGCAATAATACCCAACGGCAGCAGCGAGGTCAGCCCTTCCAGCGTGACGCCTTGCAAAGACACACCCGCGTTAGCGAAGGCGAACAGCGGCAGGATCAGGAACGCTACCCATGGATGCAGAACGTGCTCAAGCTGCTTCGCCGGTGATTTACCGTTCTGCTCTTTTAGCGGGATCATAAAGCCGACGATGACGCCAGCCAGCGTGGCATGAACCCCCGATTTCAGCACCGCGGTCCACAGTATGGCGCCGACCAGGATATAGATACCGGTCCGCCTTACGCCACACAGATTTAACGCCGCCAGCACAATAATGGCTCCGGCAGCGACAACCAATGACACCACGGAAAGATCGTGCGTATAGAACAGCGCAATAATAATGATGGCGCCCAGATCGTCGATGATAGCCAGCGCCATCAGAAAAATCTTCAGCGCAGCGGGAACCCGATTACCCAACAACGCCAGTACGCCAAGCGCGAAGGCAATATCGGTCGCCGCCGGAATCGCCCAACCCTCTCTGGCAATCGGATCCTGGCCGTTAAACGCGAGGTAGACCAGCGCCGGAACCACCATTCCGCCCAACGCCGCGACGACCGGAAACACAGCCTGTCGACGGCTGGCCAGCGCCCCTTGATTCATTTCACGCTTCACTTCAAGGCCGATAAGCAGGAAAAATACCGCCATCAGCGCGTCGTTAATCCACAACAGCATGTTCTTGTTGATCTCAAGCGCGCCAACCTTTAGCTGAACCGGCGTCTCAAGGAAAGCATGATACCAACCGCTGGTCAGGCCGACGTTAGCCATCAGCATAGCCAGCGCCGCGGCGATGATAAGAATGATGCCCCCGGAGGCATCACTACTAAAAAAACGATGCAGATGTTTCACTTTTTATAATCTCTTTCTGGGGAATACTTCGTAATTACTATCCTACTCCGCCTGAATCATCGTTAAAATTAGATTATACATGATAAATGGATCGGTTTTTACGAACTATAAAGCCCACAACTGGTGATGTCATAGCGATAACCTGCGCCATTAGTTATCTCATTTTTGTAATAACCTGAGATCATCGTCGCTTCAAAAGCACGGTTTTCGTTTCAGGTTCAATCTCCTGCAAGATCAGATATGGAGATTAACGATAAGATGCACAATCCAGCTGTCGTTATCCGCTGGCAGCAGGATTTTGTTATCATCCCGGGAGCGGAAATTACCGTTATCAAGGACCATCAACTCAACGATTCCCGAACTGTCGTTCGCGAGCTCCACAACCTGGTGCTGCCGGCCGTTTCCATCTCACGGTCCGCAGCGTATCCAGCGACATGAACAGTTTTGCATGCGGGTTATACCGGTACATTTCCAGCGTAATACGCGGAAAGATAATAGTTTTCGGCAATGCCAGTGCTTCCACCGTCGGGATCAGCCCGTCTTTATCCCTGACGAAAAGTTGCTCATTATAAAAAAGCTGTAGCCTGGTTAGCGCGATGGAAACAGCCGCCGACGTTTCGGATAATCGTTTTGATGCTTTTGTCACATTCCCTGCCGATATAACGGCATCCAGCACTTTCACCAGATTATAATCAACCTCTTTTTAAAATTTCCTGAATTCCCCCCTGAAATAAATACAATACAAATAATTATTTAAGCAATGCACATCATATATATAAAGGTATTTTGAGCACTATATCGCTCGTCTTGCATGCATTTTTTCAAGGTGTTTACGGTAGATAAAATAAAATCAAAGATGACCCAGGAAAAAGAAAATTACCATAAAAAACAAAGAATAACATTACCACCAAAAAATCGAATATTTATTACCGAGGAAACACTTTTTATTGCCAATACGTAAGATATAAAAAAACCCGAAATAAATTTCGGGTTTTTTTATATAAAGTGATGATTAACGCGTCAAATCATCGAAAAATTTCTTCACACCGTCGAAGAAACTTTTGGAGCGTGGACTGTTCTTCTCGCCCGTCGGCCCGCCAAAGCTTTCCTGAAGATCTTTCAGCAGCTGCTTTTGTTTATCGTTAAGACCAACCGGCGTTTCGACCACCACGCGGCACAGCAGATCGCCCTGCGCGCCGCCGCGCACGGACTTCACGCCTTTGCCACGCATCCGGAACAGCTTCCCTGTCTGCGTCTCGCCAGGCACCTTAAGGTTCACGCGACCGTCCAGCGTCGGGACCTCAATCTCGCCGCCGAGAGCGGCCATGGTGAAGTTAATCGGTACTTCACAGTACAGGTTGTTGCCTTCACGCTCGAAAATGGCGTGCTGCTTAACCTGAACCTGAACATACAGATCGCCTGCTGGCGCGCCGTGCTCACCGGCTTCACCTTCGCCAGCCAGACGAATACGGTCACCGGTATCGACGCCCGCCGGAATTTTAACCGACAGCGTTTTGGTTTTCTCTACGCGACCATGACCATGGCATTTATTGCACGGATCTTTGATCAGCGTACCGCGTCCCTGACAATGCGGACAGGTCTGCTGAACGGCGAAGAAGCCCTGGCGCATCTGCACCTGACCCGCACCGTGGCAGGTAGGACAAGTCTGCGGCTGGCTTCCTGCTTTGGCGCCGCTGCCGTGACAAACGTCGCACTCTTCTAGCGTCGGGATGCGGATCTCTTTAGTGACTCCGCGAACCGCCTCTTCTAAGGTCAGATCCATGTTGTAGCGCAGGTCTGCGCCGCGCGATGCGCGCTGGCGACCACGACCGCCGCCAAAGATATCGCCGAAAACATCGCCAAAGATATCGCTGAAATCCGCGCCGCCGCCAAAACCGCCGCCGCCGCCGCCCATACCGCCTTGCTCAAAGGCGGCGTGGCCGTACTGATCGTAGGCTGCGCGCTTCTGGGCATCGGTCAGGACTTCATACGCTTCTTTGATTTCTTTGAATTTAGCTTCAGCCTCTTTATCGCCCTGGTTACGGTCCGGGTGATACTTCATGGCCAGGCGCTTATACGCCTTTTTGATTTCACGCTCTTCCGCCGATCTGGAAACGCCTAAAATCTCGTAATAGTCTTGCTTTGCCATTGGTGTTTTTCAGCCCCTTAACATGCGTGCACGGGCGGAGAGGAAACCTCTTCGCCCGTGCCAGTGTTTTACCCGTTCAAAGGGCGATTATTTTTTGTCTTTCACTTCTTCGAACTCAGCGTCAACAACATCGTCGTCCTTCGCGTTGCTCTCGGAAGCGTCAGCGCCGCCAGCCTGCTGCTGAGCGTGCTGCTGCTGCGCGATTTCCATCAGCTTCTGAGAAGCCTGAGCCAGCGCCTGCATTTTCGCTTCAATATCAGCTTTATCTTCACCTTTCAGCGAAGTTTCCAGCGCGGTCAACGCAGACTCGATAGCGGTTTTATCGTCAGCCGGCAGCTTGTCGCCTGCTTCCTCAACCTGCTTACGCGTGCTGTGCAGCAGGTGGTCACCCTGGTTACGGGTCTGTACCAGCTCTTCAAACTTACGGTCAGCTTCCGCGTTCGCTTCAGCATCGCGAACCATTTTCTGTATCTCTTCTTCGTTCAGACCAGAAGACGCTTTAATGGTAATCTTCTGCTCTTTACCGCTGTTTTTGTCTTTCGCGGAAACGTGCAGGATACCGTCAGCATCGATATCGAAGGTCACTTCGATCTGCGGCATACCGCGCGGCGCCGGGTTGATACCATCCAGGTTGAACTGACCCAGTGATTTGTTATCAGAGGCGCGTTTACGCTCACCCTGAATAACATGGATGGTTACCGCGGACTGGTTGTCTTCAGCGGTAGAGAACACCTGGCTGTGCTTGGTCGGGATCGTGGTGTTCTTATTGATCAACGCAGTCATCACGCCGCCCATGGTTTCGATACCCAGAGACAGCGGGGTAACGTCCAGCAGCAGTACGTCTTTCACTTCACCGGTCAGGACACCGCCCTGTACGGCTGCGCCAATGGCGACGGCTTCGTCCGGGTTAACGTCTTTACGCGGTTCTTTACCGAAGAACTCAGCGACTTTTTTCTGCACCATCGGCATACGGGTCTGACCACCGACCAGGATAACGTCCTGGATATCGGATACGGACAGGCCAGCATCCTGCAGAGCAACTTTCAGCGGCTCGATAGAACGGTTAACCAGATCTTCAACCAGGCTTTCCAGTTTCGCACGGGTCACTTTGATGTTCATGTGTTTCGGACCGGTGGCATCCGCGGTGATGTACGGCAGATTGACGTCGGTCTGCTGAGCGGAAGAGAGTTCAATCTTCGCTTTCTCAGCGGCTTCTTTCAGGCGCTGCATAGCCAGCGGGTCGTTACGCAGGTCAATGCCCTGATCTTTCTTAAACTCGTCAACGAGGTAGTTGATCAGACGAGTATCGAAGTCTTCACCGCCCAGGTGGGTATCACCGTTGGTCGCCAGAACTTCAAAGGTTTTTTCGCCATCAACTTCGTCGATTTCGATAATGGAGATATCGAAGGTACCACCACCGAGGTCGTATACCGCGATGGTGCGGTTGCCGACTTCTTTATCCAGACCGTAAGCCAGCGCGGCGGCGGTCGGTTCGTTGATGATACGTTTGACTTCCAGACCTGCGATACGGCCGGCGTCTTTAGTTGCCTGACGCTGAGCATCGTTAAAATAAGCAGGTACGGTGATAACCGCTTCAGTTACTGGTTCACCCAGGTAATCTTCAGCCGTTTTCTTCATTTTCTTCAGCACTTCAGCAGAGATCTGCGGCGGTGCGGTTTTGGTGCCTTTCACATCAAGCCATGCGTCGCCATTGTCTGCGGCAACGATTTTATACGGCATGATAGAAACGTCACGCTGGACTTCTTCGTCCTGGAAGCGGCGGCCAATCAGGCGTTTAATCGCAAACAGGGTGTTTTGCGGGTTTGTCACTGCCTGACGTTTAGCCGGCTGACCAACCAGAGTTTCACCATCCTGGGTATAGGCAATGATAGAAGGCGTGGTGCGATCGCCTTCGGCGTTCTCCAGCACGCGTGCAGTAGTGCCATCCATAATCGCTACACAAGAGTTGGTAGTACCCAGGTCGATACCAATAATTTTACCCATCTAAACGTCTCCACTAAAAATTCAGTCAACATGTGGTTGTGAACCTGTAATAAGGGCGAAACGTGCGGTTTCAACTGCCCAGACATCATTTTTTTTCAGGTTCATTCACTGCGGTTGACTACAAGATGGGGTCACCCGCCGCTTCATCAAGGGGGGGATACAAAAAATTTTTGTCCTGATCCTGCCGCAGAGGGGGACCGGGCATCAGAAGAAGGCCGAAAAGCGGGTTTAAAAATGCACAATATATAATGAATAAAAATAATTAAATTAAAATTCATTCATATTGTAATTGACATAATCCGCAATGATTACGCGCTAAAGACAATAAAGTTCTGGTGATAAAATATTTATCACTGATAACACATCAAATAATAAGGAAATCCTCATGAAATCACTCATTCATATATCAGCAGGATTATTGTTAAGCGCCGCGTTAATCACATCCGTTTCCGCTAACGATCATAAAATTTTAGGCGTTGTCGCCATGCCGCGAAATGAGACTAACGATCTCACCCTGAAGCTGCCGGTTTGCCGGGTGATTAAGCGAATCCAGCTCACCGCCGATCGCGGCGATATCCAGCTTTCCGGCGCGACGGTGTACTTTAAAGCCAGCAATAGCGCCAGTCAGAACCTCAGCGTGCCGTCAACCATCAAAGAAGGGGCAACCAGCGACTGGATTAACATTAATAGCGACAACGATAACAAGCGCTGCGTTAAAAAAATCGCTTTATCCGGCCACACTATTAACTCTTCTGACATGGCTTCGCTAAAAATCATTGGCGACGATTAATATCACTGTTCACATTATCTGAGATTTATGAAAATTAATTATCTGGATGATGAAGACCTCTCTTTTCTTCATCGCTGCAGCGAAGAGCATCTGGAAACATTCACCAGAATTCTGACCCACAATGAGAATGGTAAGCCGCGCCTTTCAAGCGCGCTATTGCGTAATGAAAATTTTCAGGCGATGGCCGGGCATCCTGAGCGCTATCGTCGCAACTGGCAGCTTATTGCCGGCGAGCTCCAGCACTTTGGCGGCGACAGCATCGCCAACACGCTGCGTCGTCACGGAAAGTTCTACCGGGAAATTTTGCTGGACGTCTGCAAGAGGCTAAAAATCAAAGTAGAAAAACAGATGTCTACGCCGGAAATCGAGCAGTATCTTCTGGAGCATTTTCTGGAACATAGCTGGAAGAAGATGGACGATCGGCAGAAGGCTGACTTTTTCATTGCCGTTGAGTGTCGGGTCAACGAGCATAAAGAGATACTCCCCTTTCTGCTACAGACGAATAAGCTGGCGCAGGGCGTCTCGCATCTTCTCGAGGCCCGGCTGACGAAGATCCTCCGCACGCACGCCGCCGTTAGCGTAATCGGCCACGGTTTGGTGCGTGGAGCCGGACTTGGCGGCCCTCTCGGCGCCGCGTTTAATGGCGTCAAAGCCGTGAGCGGCAGCGCTTATCGCGTGACCATTCCGGCCGTGTTGCATATTGCCTGTTTGAGGCAAATGACCAGACTTCATCAGGTGAAAAATGAAATTGGTGAAAAATACCCCGCCAGATCATAGACAGTAACGCAGCGCCTAATTATTATGCCGCGCCCCGCCGCTGAGTGGCGGGGAATGCTTCCCTTTCTAATCATTATTTTGAGGAATTATGGGCAACACTAAGTTGGCTAATCCGGCACCGCTGGGCCTTATGGGCTTCGGCATGACCACTATTCTGCTTAACCTGGCAAATAGCGGCCTGTTCGCGTTTGATGTAGCTATCCTGGCGATGGGCATTTTTTACGGCGGCATTGCGCAGATTTTTGCCGGTCTGCTGGAATTTAAAAAAGGCAACACTTTTGGTTTAACCGCATTCACGTCTTACGGCGCTTTTTGGCTGACACTGGTTGCCATTCTTTTGATGCCGAAAATGGGGCTTGCAGAAGCGCCTAATGCGCATTTCCTCGGTATGTACCTTGGATTGTGGGGCATTTTTACCCTGTTTATGTTCTTTGGCACCCTGAAAGCCGCGCGTATGCTGCAGTTTGTATTTCTCAGTCTGACCGTGCTGTTCGCGCTGCTGGCGATTGGTCACCTGGCTGATAACGAAGGCATTGTGAAGATTGCAGGCTGGGTCGGTCTGGTCTGCGGCGGCAGCGCCATCTATCTGGCGATGGGTGAAGTGCTGAACGAACAGTTTGGCCGTACCGTTCTGCCAATTGGCGAAAAGCATTAATTAACTTCGCCGCCCGTCCGCGAGCGGCGAAGTAAGCCCTATCGATTTACGGCAGGCGCTGCAGTTCAGCTTTCGGCGCAGCGACCTGCTCATCCAGTCCCTGGCGTAGCCAAATCCCCAGCCCCAATCCCATAAACGACAGTGCCAGTACGTACCACGCGGGCGCCATCGGCGAAACGCCCATCAGCATGGTCACCGCAATCGGCGTCAGGCCGCCAAAGATGGCATAAGAGACGTTATAAGAGAATGAAATCCCGGTAAAACGCACTTCAGCCGGGAACGCGCGCACCATCACATAAGGAACCGCCCCTACCACGCCGACGCACAGGCCCACCGTACCGTAGAGCAGAAACAGACGCTGCGGGCTAGCGCCGGAAAGATGGTAGAAAGCCCAGCTTGCCGCCGCGAGGAATACGCTGCCGACAATAAACGTGCGGCTGGCGCCAAAACGGTCGGCGGCCAGGCCTGCCAGCAGGCAGCCGATACACAGCATGATGGTGGCGATACTGTTCGCCTGCAGGGTGATGGCGGGGGCAAAGCCGTAGTGTTTTTGCAGCCAGACCGGCGACATCAGGATCACCACCACCACGCCAGCGGATAAAAGCCAGGTCAGCAGCATTGAGACCGCCACCGCTTTCTGATGCTTCAGCGCGACGGCCTTAACCGGCAGCTCCTGCGCTAACGCCTTGCGCTGCTGCATTTCGAGGAAAACAGGCGTCTCCTGGAGCCAACGGCGCAGATACATGGCGACGAGCCCAAACGCGCCGCCCAGCAGGAATGGAATACGCCAGCCGCCCTCATGGATACCCTGCGGCGTCAGGTTGGTATTAATCAGCGTCGCCACGACCGATCCCAGCAGGATCCCAACCGTCAGGCCGGCGGTCAGCGTCCCGCAGGCGATACCGATTCTTTTTTCCGGTACATGCTCCGCCACAAAAACCCAGGCGCCGGGGACTTCGCCGCCAATCGCCGCCCCCTGAAGAATACGCATAAATAGCAGCAAAAGCGGCGCCACGATGCCCACCGACGCGTAGGTGGGCAGCAGGCCAATCGCCAGCGTAGGCAGCGCCATCAGTAAAATGCTCAGAGTAAACATTTTCTTACGCCCGACCAGATCGCCAAAGTGGGCCATAATGATGCCGCCAAGAGGACGCGCTAAATAGCCCGCCGCAAATATGCCGAAGGTCTGCACCTGGCGCAGCCATTCCGGGATATCCGCTGGGAAAAATAGCTCGCCGACGACGGCGGCGAAGAAGACAAAGATGATGAAATCGTAAAACTCCAGCGCGCCGCCGAGGGCGGCCAGCGTCAGCGTTTTATAATCCTGTCGATTCAGAGGTCGGGTGCAGTGTGACATAACGGGCAATCATCCAGAGGTATGAAGTTATTCTACGTACTGTGTAAAGTAAAAAACACTATATCGTAAATAAAACAACACACCACTGGTGATGCAGGTTATATCAGGAATACGATAAATTCAGGATAATGTTTCACGCCTGGCGCTTTTAGGACGGAAAGCTGCTACTACCTCGCCGTTTGTTTCCACATAAGGCCCCTCAAGTAGCTGTACACAATACGGTACACTTGCGAAAACGCCGTGCACCAGCACGTTACCTTCCGCATCTTTCACGCCTTCCAGCGTTTCCTCAATCGCCTTTGGCTGGCCGGGCAGGTTAAGGATCAGCGCCTGCTTGCGGATAACGCCAACCTGACGAGAAAGAATGGCCGTCGGTACAAAGTGCAGGCTCACCTGACGCATTTGCTCACCAAAGCCGGGCATCACCCGATCGGCAATCGCCAGCGTCGCATCCGGAGTGACGTCACGACGGGCCGGGCCCGTGCCGCCGGTAGTCAACACCAAATGGCAGCCCATTTCATCCACCAGCTCGCACAGCGTTTGCTCAATAATAACCTGTTCATCCGGGATCAAGCGGGTCTGCAATTCGAAAGGCGTGGAGAGCGCGCGGGCCAGCCACGCTTCAAGCGCGGGGATGCCTTTATCCTGATAGACGCCGCTGGAGGCGCGATCGGAAATGGAAACTAAGCCGATTCGTAAGGTGTTCATGATTATTCCGTTCAAACAGTATCAATAAACAGAATAATACACCGAAGGGGAGCAAGGCAGACAGTTTAATGTGGCCGACGGGCGTCGGCCACATGCGGGATTACAGCAGATCGCCGATCATTTTTTCCAGTTTTTCCTGGTCGATCGCAAACTTGCGGATACCTTCCGCCAGTTTGTCTACCGCCATCGGATCCTGATTGTGCTGCCACAGGAACTCGGATTCGGTGATACGAGCCGGACGCGCTTTAACTTCGCCGCTAAAGGCCAGTTTACGCTCGATAGCGCCTTCGCTTTCCGCCAGCTCTTTCAGCAGCGCCGGGGCGATAGTCAGGCGGTCACAGCCAGCCAGCTCCAGGATCTCGCCGAGGTTACGGAAGCTTGCGCCCATAACCACCGTCTCGTAGCCGTGCTGTTTGTAGTATTCGTAGATTTCGCTTACCGAAACCACGCCCGGATCTTCTGCCGGCGCGTATTCTTTCTTATCGGTATTGGCTTTGTACCAGTCGAGGATACGGCCAACGAATGGAGAAATCAGGAATACGCCCGCTTCCGCACAAGCGCGCGCCTGAGCGAAGGAGAACAGCAGCGTCAGGTTACAGTTGATGCCTTCTTTTTCCAGCTGCTCGGCGGCGCGGATGCCCTGCCAGGTCGAAGCCAGTTTGATCAGAATGCGGTCGTTACCGATGCCGGCATCGTTATACAGCTTGATGAGACGCTTAGCTTTGGCGATAGATGCCTCGGTGTCATAGGACAGGCGAGCATCGACTTCGGTGGAAATACGGCCAGGGATCAGCTTAAGAATTTCGAGACCAATATTCACCGCCAGCTTATCGGAAGCATCGATAATCTGCTGCGCGCGGTCGCTGCTCTGGCCGCGAGCCCATGCAACAGCGTCATCAATCAGCTTACGGTACTCAGGGATCTGAGCCGCGCCGAGAATCAAAGAAGGGTTAGTCGTGGCGTCCTGAGGCTGATACAGCTTCATTGCCGCGATATCTCCGGTATCAGCTACGACAGTGGTGTACTGACGCAGAGAGGTCAATTTATCCGTCATGATAGTGTTTCTCTTAAACAGCAGTTAAGGGGATGTAACCGGTCTGCCAAGATGATAACACGCTGCCGGGGCAGCGCAACCGCCTACAATGCATGAGCGCAGAGTGTGATAAACTGGGTCAATTAATTACCTGAACACTAAAGGATTGTCACTGGATTGGTAGCGCTTACACTCGCGCACCGATATGGGCAAGAGGATGCTTGATGCCTGATTTTCTGTCGTTTATCAATGAAATACTCTGGGGCTCGGTAATGATTTACCTGTTACTGGGCGCCGGCGTCTGGTTTACCTGGCGAACAAAATTCATTCAGTTCCGTTATATCCGTCAGTTCAGCAAAAGTCTGAAAAGGAGCCTTCAGCCGCAGCCCGGCGGCTTAACGTCTTTTCAGGCGCTGTGTATGAGCCTGGCGGCGCGCGTGGGCAGCGGCAATATGGCAGGCGTTGCGCTGGCCATTGCCGCAGGCGGCCCCGGCGCCGTTTTCTGGATGTGGCTCTCGGCGCTACTCGGTATGGCCAGCAGCTTCGCCGAATGTTCTCTCGCCCAGCTTTATAAAGAGCGCGACTCCCGCGGGCAGTTTCGCGGCGGCCCCGCCTGGTATATGGCCCGGGGACTCGGTATGCGCTGGATGGGCGTGCTGTTTTCCATTTTTCTGCTGCTGGCCTACGGGATCATCTTTAATACCGTACAGGCCAACTCCGTTGCCCATGCCATGGCGTATGCATTTCATTTACCTGAGGCGATTACCGGCGGCGTCCTGGCGGTTCTGACCCTGCTGGTCATCGTTCGCGGCATTCGCGGCGTAGCGCGAATGATGCAGTGGCTTGTGCCAGTGATGGCCCTGCTATGGGTGGCGACCAGCCTGGTCATCGGCCTGTGGCATATCACCGCCCTGCCGACGATTTTTGAAACCATCTTCCGCTGCGCTTTCGGCTGGCAAGAGGCCGCCGCGGGCGCAGTCGGCTATACCATCAGCCAGGCGCTAACCAGCGGCTTTCAGCGCGGGATGTTTTCCAATGAAGCGGGGATGGGCTCAACGCCTAATTCCGCTGCCGCCGCTGCCTCCTGGCCCCCTCACCCTGCGGCGCAGGGGATCGTACAGATGATTGGCGTTTTCATTGACACCATCGTGATCTGTACCGCCAGCGCCGTCATCATCATGCTGGCGCCGCGAGACGGCAATGGAGAAGCGGTGAACGGCATTCAGGCTATTCAGCACTCGATGAACAACCTCATCGGCGACTGGGGTTCCAGCTTTGTCGCTATCGTGGTGCTGCTGTTCGCCTTCAGCTCGATCGTCGCAAACTATATCTATGCCGAAAATAATCTCATTTTTCTCCGCATGGATAGTGACCGTAATATCTGGCTGCTGCGTCTGCTTACGCTGTGCATGGTTGCTACCGGGGCGATGATCGGCCTACCGGTGGTGTGGCAGATGGCGGATACCATCATGGCGCTGATGGCGATAACCAACCTGACGGCTATCCTGCTGCTCTCGCCGACGGTACGCATCATTGCCAGTGATTACCTGCGGCAGCGGCGGCTGGGCCAGCGGCCGGAATTTGACGTCACCCGCTACCCTGAGATTCATCAGCAGCTGGTGCCGGGTACCTGGGACAACCTGCCGCGCGAATAGCGCGGCAATCGCAGCTATCGATCCTCTCATGACGTTTTTTTGCTAAAGTCGTCAAAAATTTCCCGCAAGGACTGGATATGCTCATTCTGATTTCACCTGCAAAAACGCTCGATTATCAAAGCCCGCTGGCAACGACGCGTTATACCCAACCTGAACTGCTGGAACACTCTCAGGAGCTTATCGGTATTGCCCGCCAGCTGTCGGCGCCGCAGATTGGCAAACTGATGGGTATCAGCGACAAGCTGGCTGACCTGAACGCGACTCGTTTCCACGACTGGCAGCCAGACTTCACCCCGGACAACGCCCGTCAGGCGATTCTGGCGTTTAAGGGGGATGTCTATACCGGCCTGCAGGCAGAAACCTTTAGCGAGGCTGATTTCGATTTTGCCCAGCAGCATCTGCGAATGCTTTCCGGCCTGTATGGCGTTCTGCGCCCGCTGGATCTGATGCAACCTTACCGCCTGGAAATGGGGATTAAGCTTGAGAACGCGAAAGGCAAAGATCTGTATCACTATTGGGGAGACGTGATTACCGATAAGCTGAATCAGGCGTTGAAAGCCCAGGGCGACGATATTGTGGTGAATCTGGCTTCTGATGAGTACTTCAGGTCGGTTAAACCCAAACGGCTTGAGGGGCAATTGATTAAGCCGGTGTTCCTCGATGAGAAAAACGGCAAGTTTAAAGTGATCAGCTTCTACGCTAAGAAAGCGCGCGGCTTAATGAGCCGTTACATCATTGAAAATCGTTTAACGAAGCCGGAGCAGCTGACCCGCTTTGACAGCGAAGGTTATTTCTTTGACGCCGACGCGTCGGGCAAAGGGGAGTTGGTCTTTAAACGCCATGAGCAGTAAAAGAAAACTCCCCTGCCGCGGATAACGCAGCAGGGGAGCGCGGGCTCGGGTTTAACCCATCATCAGCTTACGCAGCGCGGCAAAATCGGCCGGCAGATTATGCGACAGCAGCGGCAGGTCTGCGCGTTCGGCCAGCTCTTTTGGCAGCGGCAGCGTCTCTTGCAGAATCTCTTCCACGCTCTCTTTAAATTTCGCCGGATGCGCCGTGCCGAGGAACAGGCCGTACTCGCCCGGCTGCAGCTGGTCGCGCAGCGCGCGATACGCAATCGCCGCATGCGGTTCTGAGGTATAGCCGATGGCCTTCAGCTCGCGCATGGTCTCTTTGGTGGTTTCATCATCCACCGCCGCGTAGCCCAGCTCATTCAGACGCCAGATTTTACGGCGGAACAGCTCTTCCACGCGCGGCCAGTTATTCGGCTGGCTGACGTCCATGGCGTTGGACAGCGTGGCCTGAGTCGCTTTCGGCGACCAGTTGCCGTCCTGCAGGAAGCGCGGCACGGTGTCATTGGCGTTAGTTGCCGCGATAAAGCGTTTGATTGGCAGACCCAGGGATTTGGCCAGCAGGCCGGCGGTCAGATCGCCAAAGTTACCGCTGGGTACAGAGATAACCAGCTGATTACGGGCTTCCTGAGGCAGTTGAGCAACGGCTTCAAAGTAGTAGCAAATCTGCGCCAGCAGGCGGCTGATATTGATTGAGTTAGCCGAGTTCAGACCCAGAGCGACCTTCAGCTCTTCATCATCAAAGGCCTGCTTAACCAGCGCCTGGCAGGCATCAAAATCACCGTCGATAGCCACGGTTTCAATATTGCCGCCAAGGGTGCAGAACAGCTTTTCCTGCAGCGGGCTGATCTTGCCGCGCGGGTAGAGAATGACGACTTTGACGTTTGGCAGGCCATAGAACGCATGCGCGACCGCCGCGCCGGTGTCGCCGGAGGTTGCCGTGAGGATAGTGACCGGTTTGTCGCCGGCGATATGGGTCAGCATCTGCGCCATAAAGCGGCCGCCGAAGTCCTTAAACGCCAGAGTCGGGCCGTGGAACAGCTCGAGGCAGCCGACATCGTCCTGCACTTTGCTGACCGGCGCCGGGAAGGTGAACGCGTTGCCGATGCGCGCTTGCAGCACGTCCTGCGGGATCTCGTCGCCGATAAATGCCGACAGGATTTTCGCGCTACGCGACACCAAGTCCTGCTGCAGCATTTCGTCGATTTCAGTCAGGCTGAATTCCGGTAGATCGTGCGGAAAGAACAGCCCCTGATGCTTGCCAAGCCCCTGGGTGACGGCCTGCGCAAAGCTGACCTGTTCGTTATGATCTTTTAAGTTATAGAGTTTCATTGGTTATCCCACTACTCGAGCGCCCGCCGTGTCCAGCCGGCAAATATGAACGAAGCCTTCCTGATTTTGCAGATAGTGCGTAGCCAGCCAGTCGGCGACGCGCTGCGCGGTTTCCGGTTTATCGCATAATGCGAACAAGGTTGGACCGGAACCGGAAATGCCGCACGCCTGCGCGCCAATTTCCATTGCTGCCTGACGCGCTTCGCTGAAGCCCGGCAGTAGTTTGGTACGATACGGTTCGGCAATCACGTCTTTCATCAATTTCGCCGCCAGCTGAGGCTGACGGGAATAGCAGGCGTGAATAAAGCCCGCCAGGTGACGACCGTGGGCAATACAGTCCTGACGGCGATACTGCGCCGGCAAAATTGCCCGCGCTTCCGCCGTTGAGACCTTAATCCCCGGATAGGCCAGCACCCACAGCCACTCGTCGAAGGACGGAATCTGCTGGCTGATGATGCCGTTTTCCTCAAGCATCAGCTGTATCCCGCCAAGATAGCACGGCGCGACGTTATCGTAATGGATACTGCCGGAAATCCGCCCTTCCATCTCGCCCATCAGCGCCAGCATTCGGCTCTCATTGAGCGGCTTGCCGCAGAACTCATTCATCGCCACCAGCGCGGCGACCACGGAACAGGCGCTGGAGCCCAGCCCGGAACCGATCGGCATGTTTTTTTCCAGCGTCATCGCCACCGGTACCTTCTTGCCAATCTCCTGGCAAAAGCGCTCCCAGCATTGATAGACGATGTTTTCCTGCGGCGCCGTCGGCAGCTTGCTGGCGAAGCGACCCACGTTTTGCAGGCTAAAGCTCGCCGCCGCCTCAACGGAGACGTTGTCCCCCAGCAGCGTGCCGTCAACCGGCGTCACCGCAGCGCCCAGCACGTCAAACCCGACGCTCATATTGGCACTGGAAGCCGGGGCATATACTTTGACCATCTTAAACTCCTAACTTCCATGACAGGGTACGCAGCAGGTCGGCGAAAACGCCAGCCGCCGTCACATCGTTCCCCGCGCCATAACCGCGCAGCACCAGCGGCAGCGGCTGGTAATAGTGGCTGTAGAACGCCAGCGCATTCTCGCCGTTTTTCACTTTGAACAGCGGATCGTTGCCGTCAACCGCGGCGATTTTGACGCGACAGGTGCCATCCTCTTCGATATTACCGACATAGCGCAAGACTTTACCTTCATCTCGCGCTTTGGCGACCCGCGAGGCAAACTCATCATCCAGAGAAGGCAACCGCGCCATAAAGCTGTCGACATCGCCGCTGGCATCAAACCCCGCCGGCAGCGCCGGTTCCACGATAATGTCAGACAGTTCGAGCTCACGTCCGGTTTCACGCGCGAGGATCAGCAGCTTACGCGCGACATCAACGCCAGAAAGATCGTCGCGCGGATCCGGTTCGGTATAGCCCATCTCACGCGCCAGCCTGGTCGCCTCAGAGAAGCTCACGCCCTCATCGAGCTTACCGAAGATAAACGACAGCGAGCCGGACAGAATACCGGAAAAGCGCAGCAGCTCATCGCCCGCGTTCAGCAGATTTTGCAGGTTTTCGATAACCGGCAGCCCCGCGCCGACGTTGGTGTCGTATAAAAACTTACGCCGTGAGCTGCTCGCGGCGTGGCGCAGCTGATGATAGTAATCCAGCGATGAGGTATTGGCCTTTTTGTTCGGCGTGACCACGTGGAACCCTTCGCGCAGGAAATCGGCGTACTGATCGGCCACGGCCTGGCTGGAGGTACAGTCGACAATCACCGGATTCAACAGATGGTACTCTTTCACCAGACGAATGAGTCGGCCCAGATTGAACGCCTCTTTGGCTTCCGCCAGCTCGTCGCGCCAGTGTTCAAGGTTCAGGCCGTGTACGTTAGTCAGTAAAGCGCGAGAGTTGGCCACGCCGCAAACGCGCAGATCGATATGCTTACTCTTCAGCCAGCTCTGCTGGCGTTTGATCTGTTCGATCAACGCGCCGCCGACGCCGCCGATACCAATGACAAACACTTCAATAACCTGATCGGTATTGAACAGCATCTGGTGGGTCACGCGCACGCCGGTGGTGGCGTCATCGTTGCTGACGACAACGGAGATAGAGCGCTCGGAAGAACCCTGGGCAATGGCGACAATGTTGATATTGGCGCGGGCCAGCGCAGCGAAGAACTTCGCAGAGATGCCGCGCAGCGTGCGCATACCGTCACCGACAACGGAAATAATCGCCAGACGCTCCATTATCGACAGCGGCTCAAGCAGCCCCTCTTTCAGCTCCAGATAAAATTCATCTTCCATCACCCGCTTCGCCCGGGCGCAGTCGCTCTGCGGTACGCAGAAACTGATGCTGTATTCGGAAGAGGACTGGGTGATAAGCACCACTGAAATTCCCGCGCGGGACATGGTGGCAAACACCCGCGCCGCCATGCCAACCATGCCCTTCATCCCCGGACCGGAGACGTTGAACATCGCCATGTTATTGAGGTTGGAGATCCCTTTCACCGGCAGGTCGTCTTCATCGCGGCTGGCGCCGATAAGCGTACCCGGAGCCTGCGGATTGCCGGTATTTTTGATTAAACAGGGGATCTGGAACTGGGCGATAGGGGCGATAGTACGCGGGTGCAAAACTTTAGCGCCGAAGTAGGACAGCTCCATCGCTTCCTGATAGGACATCGACTTCAGCAAACGCGCATCCGGGACCTGACGCGGGTCACAGGTATAAACGCCGTCAACGTCGGTCCAGATCTCGCAGCAGTCGGCGCGCAGGCAGGCGGCCAGCACCGCGGCGGAGTAATCAGAGCCATTACGGCCCAGCACCACCAGCTCACCTTTTTCGTTACCCGCGGTGAAGCCCGCCATCAGCACCATATGGTCCGCCGGGATCTGGCTGGCGGCAATGCGGCGAGTCGACTCAGCGATATCAACGGTGGATTCGAGGTAATGGCCAACGGCCAGCAGTTTTTCAACCGGGTTAATCACCGTGACGTTATGACCGCGCGCTTCCAGCAAGCCGGCCATAATGGCGATAGAGAGCTTTTCTCCCCGGCAAATAAGGGACGCGTTAACGCTATCCGGGCACTGCCCAAGCAGGCTAATGCCGTGCAGGACGTGTTTGATTTGTGCGAATTCCTGCTCAACAAAAGCTTTCAGCTGCGCGAGCGGAAAACCCGGTTGTGCATCGGCGAGACCTTGCAGAAGTTCGGCGAAAATGCGTTCGGCATCGGCGATATTGGTCAGCGCATCCTGCCCGCCAATGGTTTTTTCGATCATGGCAACCAGGTGATTAGTGATCTTCGCCGGGGCAGACAGTACGGTCGCTACCTGCCCCTGCCTGGCATTACTCTCCAGAATATCGGCAACGCGCAGAAAACGTTCTGCATTTGCCACTGATGTACCGCCGAACTTCAACACACGCATGGTTATGACCCCTTGATTTTTTATCGAAAAAAAAGCCCGCACTGTTCAGGTGCGGGCTTTTTTCTGTGTTTCCTGTACGCGTCAGCCCGCACCGTTACCTGTGGTAATAGTGGTGGTGATAATCGTGGTGATCATGCCGATGCGATTCATGGATGTTGTGTACTCTGTAATTTTTATCTGTCTGTGTCCTGTGCCTATATTGGTTAAAGTATCTGTCGACTTAAGTCAACGAATTTCTACTTTTGGCCCATTTTTTCACACCTGGCCAATACGCCATGGCCCCCTGATAATTCATCCGCATTTGCGCATCAGGAGGCCAATAATTAGCACATAAGACCATATGAAAATAATATGACAGAACTTTAATCTGGAAGGTTTTTTTCAATATCGTGCAGTAAACGATGCAGCATGGCGGTGTCCCGCTGCTGCAAAAGACCCATTCGCTGCTGGAGCCAGTCGGTCAGTTTTATATCGTCCTCCACGCCGAGGCGCTCGAGCAGATCGCGAGTGCGAAGGCGTAGCGCCTGCAACTGATTGTCATCCACGCTGGCGGATGTTGACGGGGTATTCTGCAGCAACGAAGTCAGCTGATAGCAATAGACCATCACCGACTGCCCCAGATTGAGCGAGGGATAGTCAGCCACCATCTGCACGCCGCTCAGCACATCGGCAAGGGCCAGCTCTTCATTGGTTAATCCGGAATCTTCCCGGCCAAACACCAGCGCGGCATGATGCATCCACTGCGCTTTTTCTTCCAGCAGCGGCAAGAGCTGTTGCGGCGTCGCGTAGTAGTGAAAACGCGCCCGGCTACGGGCGGTCGTAGCGATGGTAAAATCGACATCGTGCAGCGCCTGCTCTAACGTGGCATAAGTTTTAACATTATCGAGGATCTCGCCAGAACCGTGCGCGACCCAGCGCGCCGCAGGCTGCAAATGAGCATCGCTATCGACGATACGCATATCGCTAAACCCCATTGTTTTCATCGCTCTGGCTGCCGCGCCCACGTTTTCTGCCCGAGCCGGGGAGACTAATACAATTGATAAACGCATTTGGTTTCTCTTTTACTTTTTAGGCGGCGGGAATGACGATTTTTCCCTTCATATTACGCGCCGTGAATTTACAAATTTGCAACAAAAATCACTAAATTTGAGCTTTATCACCCATAAAAAAAACTAAACTATTCCCAAGGCACCATGTCACAGAGTATGTTAACAGAACGGCTTTATCCGTATGTTTGGCAATGAAATTTATGTCCGAATACGTTTTGAGGCTTTGGATTCATCACGTTTATTATTTTCTTAGCGCAACTAATTGTGCAGGATATGAATTGTGACGATGAATCCCGTTTAGATGCAATGATTTCACAAGACTGTTAACGTGCTACAATTGAACTTGATATATGTCAACGAAGCGTAGTTTTATTGGGTGTCATGCCTCACTTAGCCTGTTATGTTGCTGTTAAAATGGTTAGGATGACAGCCGTTTTTGACACCGTCGGGTCCAGAGGGAAAGTACCCACGACCAAGCTAATGATGTTGTTGACGTTGATGGAAAGTGCATCAAGAACGCAATTACGTACTTTAGTCATGTTACGCCGGGCATGTTAATTTGCGACATGCACCAGGCAGGTCAGGGACTTTGGTACTTCCTGTTTCGATTTAGTTGGCAATTTAGGTAGCAAACATGCAGACCCCGCACATTCTTATCGTTGAAGACGAGTTGGTAACACGCAACACGTTAAAAAGTATTTTCGAAGCAGAAGGTTATGATGTATTCGAAGCGACCGATGGCGCGGAAATGCATCAGATCCTGTCTGAAAATGATATCAACCTGGTGATCATGGATATCAACCTGCCAGGCAAAAATGGTCTCCTGTTAGCACGCGAGCTGCGTGAGCAGGCGGACGTCGCGCTGATGTTCCTTACCGGCCGCGATAACGAAGTGGATAAGATCCTCGGCCTCGAAATTGGCGCCGATGACTATATCACTAAACCGTTCAACCCACGTGAACTGACGATTCGCGCGCGCAACCTGCTCTCCCGTACCATGAATTTGGGTACCCCGAGTGAAGAACGCCGCAGCGTAGAAAGCTATAAGTTCAACGGCTGGGAGCTGGATATCAATAGCCGTTCGCTGGTTAGCCCTAATGGTGAGCAGTACAAGCTGCCGCGCAGTGAATTCCGCGCCATGCTGCACTTCTGCGAAAATCCGGGCAAAATCCAGTCGCGCGCGGAACTGCTGAAAAAAATGACCGGCCGTGAGCTGAAGCCGCACGACCGCACCGTGGACGTGACCATCCGTCGCATTCGTAAGCATTTTGAATCCACTCCGGACACCCCGGAAATTATCGCCACCATCCATGGCGAGGGGTACCGCTTCTGTGGAGATCTGCAGGAATAACATCATTTTTCTTGCTGTCATAACGTAAAAACGGCGCAATTCGCGCCGTTTTTTTATTTCCAGATCCTCAACTTATCGTCATCATCACCGCCCTCGGGCTGCCTCTCTTTTGGCTTCGGGAGAGATAGCGTGTACCAGTCAACGCGACGGGTCAGGAACATCAGCGCGCTGAGCGCCAGCAGTAGCACTCCCGTTCCCAATAGCAGCGCGCTATCTTCCGAACGCAATAGCATCCACATAACGCCATCCAGCAGCAGCAATGCGCAGACAAAAAGAAAGCTGTTAAACCATCCCTTCAGCACCGCATGCAGATAAACCCCATTGATCAGCGCCCCTATCAGGCTGGCAACAATCCATGACGGCGTAAAGCCAATATGCTCGGACAGGGCCAGTAATATCAGATAGAACATCACTAGCGACAAACCAACCAGCAGATACTGCATCGGGTGTAAACGGCACTGAGTCAGGCTCTCGAAAACGAAAAACGCCATAAACGTAAGGGAGATTAATAGAATGGCATACTTTGTCGCCCTATCGGTCAGCTGGTACCGATCGGCCGGCGTCGTAACGTTAACGTTGAAAGCAGGCAGTTGACGCCACTCAATCTCGCGATCGTCCATAAAAAACCGGGCCATATTGTTCGCAAACCAGCTACTCTGCCAGCGGGCGCTATAACCTGATGGGGAAACCTCACGACTAACCGGGAGAAAATCGCCCAGGAAACCAGGATGCGCCCAGTTACTGGTCAGCTGTAATTGGCTATTGCGTCCGAGCGGCGCGACTGAGAAGCTTCCGGTTCCGTTCAGGTTGAGTGTGAATTCAACATCCAGCGTTTTTTGTTGAGGAGTTAACAGCGGCATTGGCATATGAATTCCCTCTCCGCTGCCGCTGATACCGATTCCGGGCTCCACCGGCAGTGCCTCTCCATTAATTTTCGGAGCAATAATGGTGCCAATCCCGCGTGCATCGCTAACGCCGACCACCATAACTGGTTTACCTAACGTAATATTATCTTTTCTGAGTTCAGCCAGACGGGAAACATCAAATTGCGCCTTAATCCCCAGATCGTTGTGCCAGATTTGGCCTTCATAAATCCCTATTTTTCTGGATTCAACGTTCTGTTTTCCGGCTATCGCCAGCGACTCAGGTAACCAGTAATGCAGCCAGTGACGTTGATATGTGACCTCTTTTTTATCCTCAATGCGGGTCAATACCTCGGTCACGGGAATGGCGATCAGCGGCCCGACCAGTTTCTGCGATCCGCTGGTACTGTTCTCCAGAGCTTCGATGACTTCGCTGCGATAATCCGCGCGTTCAACGATCAGCTGCCGGACGATCATCAGCGGGATCGATAACAGTAAAATACACCCCAGCAGGGTGCTCATTTTCCAGAATAGTGGTGATTTCAACATAGCCCTCTCCTTAGTAATGCGCTTACCTTAAAGGGGCTATGTGTGGAGAATTTGAAGCTATGTGAAGTGAGCGTGAAGTCTCAGCAAAGCGCACACGCCGCCTTCCGGGCGATTAACCAGCTCGATATCGCCCTGATGCAGGCGCGCAACTTCACGAACAAACGCCAGCCCCAGGCCGCTGCTTTTTTGGCCATTGTCACGGGGAAGAGAATAGAAACGCTCAAAAATACGCCCCAGCGCGTAGTCGGGAATGCCGCTTCCCGTATCGCATACGGTTAATCGCACGCCGCCATCACCTTCTTCCGCGCCAAGAACAATCTCCCCTTCGGCAGGAGTGAAATCGATAGCATTATCAAGCAGATTACCCAATGCTTGCGCCAGGAGCTCACCATCGCCCTCTACCGTCAGAGACGTTTCCTGCCAACGCAGCGTGAGGTTTTTCGCCGCCAGCGCGATGTCGCGCTCCTCGGCCAGACGACGAAAAAGCGCAGCGACGGAGACGGGACGTTGGGCGATCTCCAGCCGATTCTCCAGCCGGGCCTGCTGAAGTAAATTTTCCACCAGCGCCTGCATTCGCGCATTCTGCGCCAGGATATTGCGAGTAAAACGCGCGGCGACTTCAGGCGGAGGCGCCTCCCGAAGAATTTCTGCCGCGCCGCGAATCGCCGCCAGCGGGCTCTTCAGTTCATGGGTCAGCGCATAAACGTAGTTTTCAATCGCGTTTTTACCTTCAAGCTTAAGACGCATACTTTCCAGCGCCTGCGCCAGCTTGCGCAGTTCGCTGCTGCCCGCGTCCGGCAACGGAAGCGGACGGTCGGCGGTCACGGAGTCGGCGTAGCGAACCAGCTTGCCGATGGAAAAGTTAATCCACCATACCATCGCAACGCCGATCAGTAGCGCGATCCCCAGCAGCGCCCCTCCGGCCCACAGAATACGCCGCTCGCTGCGTTTGATGACCGGCGCCATGGCCAAATTAGGTTTTCCGACGCTGAGCACGCCAATGATTCGACCGTTATCCGTCACCGGCGCGGCAATATACATCACCGAGCTATTATCATCGTTCGGATCGCTTCGCGTACTGCGCGCCCCGTATTGCCCGCGTAAAGTGAGCCAGACATCGTTCCAGCGCGAATAGTCTTGCCCCTGCGCGTTGCCCGCGGAATCAAACACCACCTTGCCCTGCGCATCGGTCATATAGACGTGATATTCGTTGCGAACTTTCTTAATGCCGGCAATATTGGCGTTGATCGGCTGGCGATGCAGCGTTTGAAAAGCCTGGGCCAGGCGCCCGTGCTGGGGATCGGCGGAGAGTAAATCCTCACGGGCCAGCTCGGCAAGCAGGGTCGCCGTATCAATCAGCGTCCCTTCCGTTGCGCGCCGAACCCCGGGTTTAATCTCCTGAACGAAGATAGAAAGCACAAACCAGGCAGCGATCGCCACTATCAAAAAGTAGCCCATCAGCAGCCGCATACCGATGCGCATCAGAAGCCTCCAAGGCTGTATCCCATACCGCGGTGCGTGTTGATCGGGGAGAGATCGGGATTCACTTCTCGCAGCTTAGCGCGCAGCGTTTTGATATGGGTATCAACGGTACGATCGAAGCTCTCGTTCGCGTCGCCCCATACTTTCTCCAGTAGCAGCTGGCGGGAAAAAATGCGCCCAGGAGAATGAAGTAGCGTTTTTAATAATAAAAACTCATAGCGGGTCAGATTCAGACCCTGGCCGCACCACGTAACCTGAGCCGCGGCGTCATTCAATGTGAATTCCCCCACGCGCAAAAGCGGTGAAGGGGCGGCGAATTTCTGCAGCCGCCGCAGGACGGTGCGAACCCTGGCGCAAACTTCACGGGGGGAAAATGGCTTGGCGATATAATCATCAGCGCCGATTTCCAGACCGAGCAGCTTATCCACCTCTTCGCTGCGGGCCGTCAGGAACAGCACCGGCAGCGCCGGATAGCGGGCCAGCAGTCGCCGACATAGCTCAAACCCGCTGATATCAGGCAGGCCGACGTCCAGAATCGCGAGGTCGGGTTGGTGATGATGCGCCGCGTCCAGCGCAGGGAGCCCGCGCTCGAACGCCGTAACGATAAATCCTTCCTGTTGCAGCATGTAGACGAGCGTATCGGCGATACTCATCTCATCTTCCACCAACCAGATCCGCGGTTGTTGCATCGGCGTTCCCTGTTATTTATTCCATGGCATAATCGGCACGGCGCTAAGCGCATTTTTCGGCGAGCCATCGACGATTTTATCCGAATAGGTCAAATAGATCAGCGCATTGCGTTTGGCATCGTAAAAACGCACGACCTGCAGTTTTTTAAATACCAGCGAGGTCCGTTTCTGGAACACCACATCGCCCTGCGTTTTACCGTTTTTGATTTTATCCGCCAGCTCAATCGGCCCCACCTGCTGACAGGAAATAGCGGCATCAGAGGTGTCTTCCGCCAGCCCTAACCCGCCTTTAATTCCTCCGGTTTTCGCCCGGCTGATGTAGCAGGTGACGTTCTGAACGTCCGGGTCGTCAAAGGCCTCGACGACGATTTTATGATCCGGTCCAAGGAACTTAAATACGGTATCCACAGAGCCGATTTGTTCCGCCTGCGCCATCTGGCAGCCCGCCAGCAAAAGCATTCCCGCCACTAACTTCTTGTATTTCATATTGTTACCATTCTTAAAAATTTAGCTGAGTGATTATCACACATTAAGAAGAAAAGTTTTATAGATCACAGCTTTACAAAATTACCACCGAAACTTCTGGAAGAATCGCATTTAAAAGCAAAAAAAACACTGAATGCTAAAACATCAAAAAATGCTATTATCCGCTACCTTTAGTATCAGGCACCTGAGTTTAAGGATGGGGATATTTTATGGATCAAGCAGGGATTATTCGCGATCTCCTTAGCTGGCTGGAAGGTCACCTGGATCAGCCTCTCTCACTGGACAATGTGGCAGCGAAGGCGGGCTATTCCAAGTGGCATCTGCAAAGAATGTTCAAGGACGTGACCGGCCATGCTATCGGTGCCTATATTCGCGCCCGTCGCTTATCTAAGTCGGCGGTTGCCCTACGCCTGACCGCGCGTCCGATTCTTGATATTGCGCTGCAGTATCGCTTTGACTCGCAGCAGACTTTTACTCGCGCCTTTAAAAAGCAGTTTTCGTTGACGCCAGCCCTCTACCGACGCTCTCCCGACTGGAGTTCCTACGGTATGCGCCCTCCGCTGCGTCTGGGCGAGTTCACCATGCCGCACTATGAATTCGTCACGCTGAACACCACTCAGCTGGTCGGCGTCACCCAGAGCTATACCTGTAAGCTGGAGGAGATCTCCGATTTCCGTAATCAGATGCGCGTCCAGTTCTGGCGGGAATTCCTCGCCAATACGCCATCGATTCCTCCGACGCTGTACGGCCTGCATGAGCCGCGTCCTAGCCTCGATAAAGACGATGAGCAAGAGGTGTTTTACACCACCGCGCTGACGCCGGAGCTGGCAAACGGCCACCTGCATAACGCCCATCCGGTAACGCTGGAAGGCGGCGAATACGTGATGTTTACCTACGAAGGTTTGGGCACCGGGCTGCAGGAATTTATTCTGACGGTTTACGGCACCTGCATGCCGATGCTTAACCTCACCCGTCGTAAGGGCCTGGATATTGAACGTTTCTTCCCGGAAGATGAAAGCCGGAATCAGGAACCGCCTATTCAGCTGCGCTGCGAATACCTGATCCCGATTCGTCGTTAACGCTGGAGCTCATCCATCGCGGGGGCATCAAGATGCGACACATCCCCCGCGGTTTCCACCACCCATCCCGACGCCAGCCAGGGGCTTTGCTGATAGTCAACGCGGGAAATAGAGCAGTTGCGTAGACGCAGGCGACGCTCCGCGTAAGCGGGCAGACCAAGAATCGTACTCACCAGACATCCCAGCGCCATCCCGTGGCTCACCAGCAGCGGTCGGCTACCCGCGGGCAGTTCCAGACAAGACGTCAGCGCCGCGTGCATACGCTCGCTCAGCTCCTGCATTGACTCCCCCTGCGGGATACGCCCGTCGGGCGTGCCGTTAACCAGCTGTCGACGCCAGCCCTCCTCTTCTTCGCTCAGCGAGTCGATATGGCGCTTTTCAAGCACGCCCATATCCAGCTCACGCAAGCGTGAATCAGTCACGACGCTGCATCCGCAGGCTTCAGCGATGATTTCTGCGGTACGGCGCGTGCGGCCTAAATCGCTGGTGATAATATGCGTAATTCCCAACGTTCTGGCGCGCTCGCCCACCTGCCAGGCCTGACGCTCACCGTGGGCGGTAAGCGGGCTGTCGGACTGGCCCTGAATACGTCGCTCGGCGTTCCACTGCGTTTCACCGTGGCGAACAAGGTATACCTGTAACATGCTTTATTATCCGTTCTGAGCTCTTAACCCTCGAGCTACAAGCATAGCCGCCTGCAGCAAGAATGATTTGGAGTATACTGCGATGATGTTTAGTAATTCTGAGTTGTTTTGATTATGCACCATGTTGTCTCAGCTACCACTAATCCCGCCAAAATTCAGGCAATTCTGCAGGCTTTTAACGAGATCTTCGGCGAAGGATCCTGCCACATTGAGTCCGTCTCCGTCGAGAGCGGCGTGCCGGAACAGCCTTTTGGCAGCGACGAAACGCGCGCTGGCGCACGAAATCGCGTGGCTAACGCGCGTCGCGCGCGGCCAAACGCGGACTTCTGGGTCGCCATTGAAGCCGGCATCGACGAAGGCAGCACCTTTAGCTGGGTGACGATCGACGACGGCAGCCTGCGCGGCGAAGCGCGCTCGGCGACCCTGCCGCTACCGCAGGTTATTCTTGAAAAAGTCCAGGCAGGAGAAGCCCTGGGGCCGGTGATGTCTCAGCATACCGGCATCGATGAAATTGGCCGCAAAGAGGGCGCTATCGGCGTATTCACGGCCGGCAAGCTCACCCGCAGCAGCGTTTATCATCAGGCCGTCGTGCTGGCGCTAAGCCCGTTCCATAACGCTATTTATCGTCAGCTTTAATCAACGCCTGCTCCAGCCACAGACGTAGCTCCGCCGGTGCCGATTTGAGGCTGTTCGAACCGCGGGTAATGGTGGCGATCCCGGCGCCGAGTTCGTTTTTCAGCTCGCGCTGGCTCATCTCGCCGCGCAGTAGTTCTTCAATGATGCGCACCCGCGTGCCGAGCGCCTCGCGCTCGTCGGGCGTCAGCATAAGCTGTAAAAGCGGCAGATGGAGATCGTCGGCGTACGCCTGCTGCAGGAGGGCGACAAAACGCAGCCACTCCTGATGACGCTGTTCGGCCACCGCCGCTGAATAGGGGGATTGTTGGGTCATGTTACGCCACCTGTCGAATGTACTCACTAACGAGTACAAAGCATAACATACTTCTGTCCGGACTCTACGGATTTCGGGCAACATCGCGAAATCCGATGTTGCCCGAAGGCGGCTGTATTAATAGCGCAGCTTCCACTCCGCATCGCTCAGCAGCGTGTCTTTCTGGCCCATAAAATAGCGATAGTAGGCATCATAGGACAGAACGTTTTTCACATAGCCGCGCGTTTCAGAGAACGGAATGCTCTCGATGAACGCCACCGCGTCAATGCGTCCGCCGCTGTTGCCCCGCCAGGTGCGCACTCGCCCAGGACCGGCGTTATAGGCCGCAGAGGCGAAGATTCGGTTATTGCCAAACTGCTGGTAAACATATTGCAGATAGCTGGTACCAATGTTGATGTTCATTTCCGGATCCAGCAACTGCGACGGACCGCTATAGCCGGGAATACTGAACATGCTCACCGTATGCGTTGCCGTACCCGGCATAATCTGCATCAGACCGCGGGCGCCAACCGGTGAACCGGCTTTCGGGTTCCAGGCGCTCTCCTGGCGCGCGATGGCCATCGCGTAGCTTTGCGGAATATCTTTACCGCTGATGTAGCGGGTAAAGAGGTCGTTATAGGCCAGCGGGAAACGCTCTTCCAGCTGATCCCACAGTTTTCCGGCGATGGTGGCCTGGACGCTCAGATCCCACCAGTCCTGATTAAACGCGTAACGAGCCAGCTGCGCCTGCTGATCTTTGGTTTTGCTGGTCACCAGGTTTGCCCACTCGCTGCGGGCGGTATTATCCATATTCCAGTACATCAGCTCGCGGACCCGCGCCATTTCCGGCCCCGAGGTCAGCGTCGGGTCGAGATTCGCCGGCGCTTTGTCGACGCGGAAGGTGTACTCCTCGCCAAGGCGCTGGGCGGCGACCATGGGATAAAAGCCGCGCTGCTGCATCAGCGAGCGCAGAATATCTTTCGCTTCGTCATCACGTCCGCGTTCCAGCAGCAGATCGGCCTGCCAATAGCGCCATTCGTCCTTCTCTTTCGCCTCCATCGGTAAACGCGCCAGCCAGGTGTTCAGGCCACGGCGATCCCCAAGCCCCAGCGCCATACGTACCCGGCGCTCCACCAGCGAGGTGGATTGCGAACGCATAATGGCGTCGTCGCGCCAGATGGCCTGCTCTTCGGTCACATCGCTGCCCATCAGGCGCCAGGCGACGATATCCCGCAGCTCCTGAATCTGATCTTCATTGAGCTGCTGCGCCTGCGCCAGTGAGGGGATCATCAGGCGCGCGTTTTCCACATCCTGCCGGGCAACGCTGGCAAACGCGACCGCCGCCATCTGGCGGGTGAAATCCGTCGCGCCGGTTGTGCGGGCGAAGGTCATCACGCTATTGGGATCGTCAGCCAGCGCGATGACCGCCGTGGCAATGGTTTGATAGTCGGCCGGCATCTGCTGGGCCAGAACCCGTACCAGGCTGGTATTGCCGGCTTTCATCGCCAGGCGAATGCGTTCAAGGTAGGCCAGCGGATCCTGCTGACCGGAGGCGCGCCAGGCGCCAAACAGCTGGTCACAGGCGTTTGGCTGGCTTTTGCCGCTCAGCCACAGCGCTTTCGCCCCATCCCAGGCTTCCTGAGCCTGGCCGACGTTCCATTTCGCATAGTAGTAATTGCACTGCGCCTCGGTGCCGGTCGGCTTATCCGGGCTGAAGGCCAGCAGGCCGCGCCAGTCGCTGCGGCGCGCCAGTTCGTTGACGAACCGTGATTTCAGCGATCGTGCGGGAGGCAGCGTAGGATTAGCGGCAATAAAATTGGTCACCACCAGCGCCGGCTGGTTCATCAGATCGTCGGTAATCTGCCGGTACTGGAGATAAGGATAGAGCGGATAGGTCGTTAGCGTGGGCATCAGCTGATTAACGACATCCATCTGTCGACCGTCCCACGCCTGTTTAATTTGAGCATAGCGGCTGCGCTGTTCATCCAGTGAATCCGCATGCGCCAGTTGGCTTAACGTCAGCAGACTTACGCCGGCGGCCAGAAGACGCCACGTCACAGTTTTGGCTTTTTCCACAAGCTCTTCCTCTATTCAGGTACACCACAGCAGCATCATGCCGCGGGCAAAAATTTCAGGTATTACGTAGATATGCTAATCAGACAACGCGAATCGCGCCACGTCCCGGACATTTTTTTACTCTTTTGTGAATCCCATCGCCTCGCTGGGATTAAAGCGCGAAAAAGGCTACACTTCGCCTTTGAAAACTATTCACTACCCTACTCAATATCATTCTGGCTGCATCAAGCTAGCCTGAGGGATGAAGAGTATATAAAAGAGGCGAAGTCCAACGTGGCTCAATTCGTTTATACCATGCATCGTGTCGGCAAAGTGGTTCCGCCGAAACGTCATATTCTGAAAAATATCTCCCTGAGCTTTTTCCCTGGCGCAAAAATCGGCGTTCTCGGTCTGAACGGCGCCGGTAAGTCGACCCTGCTGCGTATTATGGCCGGCATCGATACCGATATCGAAGGCGAAGCGCGTCCGCAGCCGGGCCTGAAAATCGGCTATCTGCCGCAGGAGCCGCAGCTCAATCCGGAGCAGACCGTACGTGAGTCGGTTGAAGAAGCGGTGGCCGAAGTGGTCAATGCGCTGAAAGGCCTGGACGAGGTGTACGCCAAATACGCGGAGCCGGATGCCGACTTCGACAAGCTCGCCGCCCAGCAGGGCAAGTTCGAAGAAATTATCCAGGCGCACGACGGGCATAACCTGAACGTGCAGCTGGAACGCGCCGCCGATGCTCTGCGCCTGCCGGACTGGGATGCGAAAATCGCCAATCTCTCCGGTGGTGAACGCCGCCGCGTCGCGCTGTGCCGCCTGCTGCTGGAAAAACCAGACATGCTGCTGCTCGACGAACCGACCAACCACCTGGATGCGGAATCCGTGGCCTGGCTGGAACGCTTCCTGCACGACTTCGAAGGCACCGTGGTGGCGATCACCCACGACCGTTACTTCCTCGATAACGTCGCCGGCTGGATCCTTGAGCTTGACCGCGGCGAAGGTATTCCGTGGGAAGGCAACTACTCCTCCTGGCTGGAGCAGAAAGATCAGCGTCTGGCGCAGGAAGCGTCTCAGGAAGCGGCGCGTCGTAAGTCAATCGAGAAAGAGCTGGAGTGGGTCCGTCAGGGCGCGAAAGGCCGTCAGTCTAAGGGCAAAGCCCGTCTGGCGCGCTTTGAAGAGCTTAACAACGTTGAGTACCAGAAGCGTAACGAGACCAACGAACTGTTTATTCCGCCAGGCGCACGTCTGGGGGATAAAGTGGTGGAAGTCAGCAACCTGCGTAAATCCTACGGCGACCGTCTGCTGATTGACGATCTGAGCTTCTCGGTACCGAAAGGCGCTATCGTCGGCATCATCGGTCCTAACGGCGCGGGTAAATCGACGCTGTTCCGCATGATGTCCGGTCAGGAACAGCCTGACGCCGGTTCTATCACCCTCGGTGAAACCGTCAAGCTGGCTTCCGTCGATCAGTTCCGCGATGCCATGGACAACAGCAAAACCGTGTGGGAAGAAGTTTCCGGCGGGCTGGATATCATGAAGATCGGCAACACCGAGATGCCGAGCCGCGCCTACGTGGGCCGCTTTAACTTCAAAGGGGTTGACCAGGGCAAGCGCGTCGGCGAGCTGTCCGGCGGTGAACGCGGACGTCTGCATCTGGCGAAGCTGCTGCAGGTGGGCGGTAACGTCCTGCTGCTCGATGAACCAACCAACGACCTGGATATCGAAACCCTGCGCGCGCTGGAAAACGCCCTGCTGGAGTTCCCGGGCTGCGCGATGGTTATCTCGCACGACCGTTGGTTCCTCGACCGCATCGCGACCCATATTCTGGACTACCAGGATGAAGGTAAGGTGGAGTTCTTCGAAGGTAACTTTACCGAATACGAAGAGTACAAGAAACGCACCCTCGGCGCCGATGCGCTGGAGCCGAAGCGTATCAAGTACAAACGTATCGCGAAATAAAAGCAAAAGGGCAACGCAGGTTGCCCTTTTTGGTGTTTGCCCTCTCTCCCGCCGGGAGAGTGTTGTAGCCCGGCTCAGGCATTCAGGCCGCAGAAGGCCTATCCCTGCTCGCCCATCATCTCTTTTACCAGCTCAACGCAGCGCAGGAAGCGGGCATCGTAATCGGCCTCTTTCACATGCACAAAATCTATCTCGTTTTCTTTGAGCAACGACACCAGCATCGTCTGAAACTCCTTGCGGTCTACCGAGCTGCCAAGGCTACGTAAACCGTCGGCTACCCACGGCGTGTTGTTTTCCAGCAGGATGACCAGGTCAAAACGATACTCGTCGATCAGCGCTTGAACAAAGGGGTGTTCCCGCCCTTCGTACTTGAGACAGAACGCCTGGGTGCTGACAAAATCCGTGTCGATGAACGCCACCTTGTTGGCATACTTCACCGCGAAATCAATATATTGCGCGTGCCCAAGGGCAATCTTGTCATAGTCGGAGTATTGCAGCGCCATCTCATCGCCGCCGAGGTGCGAAAAGACATAGTCGCGGCCATATTCCCAGGCGCTGGTGGTATTAAAGATATTGGATAGCTTATTCACCAGCGTCGATTTACCGCTCGACTCACCGCCGAGGATCGCCACCGTGCGCACAAAAAACGGCTTCACTTCGGTAGGAATATATTCCCAGTAGCGGAACGGATTTTCACGGATCTGCCCGCCGCTGATGTTCATAAAGGTGCGTTTAGGATCGATGAGTACGGTTTCAATTCCCAGATGATCCAGATACTGCGGCGCGTCGCCCTCTTCCGAGGTGTAGATCCAGTTAGGTTCGATGCCCTTCTCGCTCATAAAGGCGCGGATCCCGCGGCTCCAGACGTCCCAGCCGTGCGGATAAGGCTCCATTCCCTCTTCATTGAAGGCGTGGATGCGGATATTCTTCTGATACTTAAAGGTTTGCAGCAGCCAGCGCAGGCGGTCAGGTACGGTCGGCTGCTGCGACATCGCGCTCTTTTCAAACAGCTCACGGTCACGGGGATCGTCGTAGCCCATAATGATGTGCAGCTCATCGACCTGGCTACAGGCGCGCTGAATCAAGTAGATATGGCCGGTATGCAGCGGGTAAAACTTACCAAATACCACGCCAACGCTTTTTTGCCGACGCGGAAACTCCAGCCCGAGAAACCGGTGCAGCGCTTCCAGCTTCTGCGCGCTGGGGCTTTTAATTTTCGCGTTCAGCAGCTGGCTCAGATAGCCTTTTGTCATCCCGCTGGCGTCCGCTACCTGCTGTAGCGTACAGCCCTTCTGCTTAATGGCGCTTTTTAAATAGTCAAATGACGACATAGCGAGTCTCCTTTTCACTTATTATAAGTCGTCAAAGACGCTTAGCGCGTCCGCAAGCTTTTTCACGCCAAAGATTTGCATCCCTTCCGGCGCTTTTTTCGGCACATTCGCTGCCGGAACAATCGCCCGACGAAAACCATGCTTAGCCGCTTCGGAGATACGCTCCTGCCCGCTCGGCACCGGGCGAATTTCGCCTGCCAGCCCCACTTCGCCGAAGACGACCAGATCCTGCGGCAGCGGACGGTCGCGCAGGCTGGATACCATCGCCAGCAGCAGCGCCAGGTCGGCGCTGGTTTCGGTGACCTTCACCCCGCCAACCACGTTGACGAAGACGTCCTGGTCGGCCATCTGCAGACCGCCGTGACGATGCAGGACCGCCAGCAGGATCGCCAGGCGGTTTTGCTCCAGCCCCACCGCCACGCGGCGCGGGTTGGACATCATCGAGTGATCGACCAGCGCCTGGATCTCCACCAGCAGCGGTCGCGTGCCTTCCCAGACCACCATCACCGAACTGCCGGAGGTCACTTCGTCCCCGCGGCTCAGAAAGATGGCCGATGGGTTGCTTATCTCACGCAGCCCCTGCTCGGTCATGGCGAATACGCCCAGTTCGTTGACCGCGCCGAAGCGGTTTTTATGGCTGCGCAGGGTGCGGAAACGAGAATCGGCGTCGCCGTCGAGCAGCACGGAGCAGTCGATACAGTGCTCCAGCACTTTCGGCCCGGCCAGCGAGCCGTCTTTGGTGACGTGACCGACCATGACGATAGCCACGCCGCGCGTCTTGGCAAAGCGCGTTAAATAGGCCGCCGTTTCGCGCACCTGGGCCACGCTGCCCGGCGACGACTGCACGTCGGCCATATGCATGACCTGGATGGAGTCGATAACCATCAGCTGCGGCTTTTCTTCGTCGGCTATCTGGCAAATCTGCTCAATGCTGGTTTCTGACAGCATATTGAGGTTGGCCGTCGGCAGGCCTAAACGGTGAGCGCGCATCGCCACCTGCTGAAGCGACTCTTCCCCGGTGACGTAGAGCGTTTTCATGCCTTCGGAGAGCTTACACAGGGTTTGCAGCAGCAGCGTCGACTTACCCGCGCCGGGGTTGCCGCCAATCAAAATCGCGCTTCCCGGCACCACGCCGCCGCCGAGCACGCGGTCAAACTCTTTAAATCCGGTCGAAAAACGCGGCAGCGCTTCGAGGCTGATATCGGAGAGCTTCTGCACTTTCGACACGCCGGCATTACCGGCATACCCTGACAGGCGTTCGTTTCTTGCCACCTGCGGCGAAGCGGCAATGCGCATCTCGGTTATGGTATTCCAGGCATGACAGGCGCTGCACTGCCCCTGCCAGCGCGGATAATCCGCACCGCATTCATTACAGACAAATGCGCGTTTTGGAGCTTTCGCCACGTTAACCTCTTACTTTTGATTCATGCTGCCGGAGAGAATACAGAATACCCCCATCAGGTCAGCGTGGCGGATTGTCACCTCCGCCAGTTCATTAACTTTTGGCTTTGCATGATAGGCAATGCCGAGCCCTGCCGCTTTAATCATCGGCAGATCGTTTGCGCCATCGCCAATGGCGACGGTTTGCGCCGGCGGGATCTCATACTTTTCCGCCAGTTTACGCAGCGTATTGGCTTTATATTTCGCATCGACGATATCGCCGATGACGTTGCCGGTCAGCTTACCGTCCCTGATCTCCAGTTCGTTGGCGAACACCGCGTCGAGATGCAGCTTGTCGCGCAGATACTCGGCAAAGAAGGTGAAGCCGCCGGAGGCGATCGCCACCTTCCAGCCAAGCGTCTCCAGCTTCAGCACCAACTGGGTCAGGCCCGGCATCAGCGGCAGCGATTCGCGCACCTGCAGCAGAATGCTGGCATCGGCATCTTTCAGGGTCGCCACGCGCTGGCGCAGGCTGGCGGTGAAATCAAGTTCGCCGCGCATCGCGCGCTCGGTCACTTCCGAGACCAGCTCGCCGGTCCCGGCCAGTTTGGCGATTTCATCGATGCACTCAATCTGAATCGCCGTCGAGTCCATATCCATGACCAGTAAGCCCGGCGTACGTAAATGCGGGATTTTACCCAGCGGCGCCACGTCAAACCCGGCCTCATGGGCCAGACGGGTGGCACGAAGCGTAAGGGAGCCCGCCAGCCGCATCACCTGATAGTCGTCAACCGCCCAGGAGGCGACGATAACCAGCGCCGCGCCCAGCTCGCGCTGCCACTCGGTCAGACGATGCTTGTTAAGACCGCGACCATACAGCAGCCAACCGCTGCGTCCGGCATGATAATCCAACGGCATGACCTCATCACCGCTCAGGGAAAGCGGCAATCCAGGCCACAGGGAAACATCTTCAGGCAGGTCGCACCAGGTCAAACTGTTTGGCATCACGGCTCCACATAACTTCATTCAGGCGAGGAAAATAACGCATGAGGCTACCTTGTAACCAGCGCTTCTGGCAACATTAAGCTGCAAATTTTCAAAGGTGGAATATGGTACGCGCAAAACTTAAATTCCGACTGCATCGCGCGGTAATTGTTCTGATCTGTCTCGCACTCCTCGTCGCCCTGATGCAGGGGGCCTCCTGGTTCAGCCAGAACAGTCAGAAGCAGCGCAATCCGCAGTTGGAAGAACTGGCACGCACGCTCGCCCAGCAGGTCACGCTAAACCTGGCGCCGCTGTTGCGTAGCGAAACGCCCGATGAAAAGCGAATTAGCCAGCTGCTGGAACAGCTTACCCACAAAAGTCGCATCCTCGACGCCGGCGTTTATGACGAGCAGGGCGACCTGGTGGCGCGTTCAGGCGAAAGCGTCGAGGTACGCGATCGGCTGGCGCTGGACGGTAAAAAAGCGGGCGGTTACTTCAACCAGCAAATTGTCGAGCCTATCCAGGGAAAAAACGGCCCGCTCGGCTACCTGCGCCTGACGCTGGATACCCATACCTTAGCCACCGAAGCGCAGCAGGTCGATAATACCACCAATATCCTGCGCCTGATGCTGCTGCTATCGTTGGCCATCGGCGTCGTCCTGACGCGCACCCTGCTGCAGGGAAAACGTACCCGCTGGCAGCAATCGCCTTTCCTGCTCACCGCCAATAAGCCGGTGCAGGATGAAGATAAAGATGAATCAGAATAAGGAAATCGCTATGTCCACGTTGCGCCTGCTGCTCTCCGACTCTTACGACCCCTGGTTCAACCTGGCGGTTGAGGAGTCTATTTTTCGCCAGATGCCCGCCACCCAGCGGGTACTGTTTCTGTGGCGCAATGCCGATACGGTGGTCATTGGCCGGGCGCAAAACCCGTGGAAAGAGTGTAATACCCGACGCATGGAAGAAGATAACGTGCGCCTCGCGCGTCGCAGCAGCGGCGGCGGCGCGGTATTCCACGATCTGGGCAATACCTGCTTTACCTTTATGGCCGGCAAACCGGAGTACGATAAAACCGTTTCCACGAATATCGTCCTGTCAGCGCTGAATGCGCTGGGCGTCGAGGCGGAAGCCTCGGGCCGCAACGATCTGGTGGTGAAAACCACTGAGGGCGACCGCAAGGTCTCCGGCTCCGCCTATCGCGAAACGATGGATCGCGGCTTTCATCACGGTACGCTGCTGCTGAACGCCGATTTAAGCCGTCTGGCCAACTACCTCAATCCTGATAAGAAGAAGCTGCAGGCCAAAGGCATTACCTCCGTACGCGGACGGGTAGCCAATCTGGTCGAGCTGCTGCCGGAGATTACCCATCAGCAGGTCTGCGAGGCGATTCAGGAGGCATTCTTCGCCCATTACGGCGAACGCGTCGCAGCTGAAGTGATCTCGCCGGAGAACATGCCGGACCTGCCGAATTTTGCCGCGACCTTTGCGCGCCAGAGCAGCTGGGAGTGGAACTTTGGCCAGGCGCCCGCCTTCAGCCATCTGCTGGATGAGCGTTTTACCTGGGGCGGCGTAGAGCTCCATTGCGACGTCGAGAAAGGCCATATCACGCGCACGCAGGTCTTTACCGACAGCCTTAACCCGGCGCCGCTGGAGGCGCTGGCCGCCAGATTGCAGGGTTGCCTGTACCGCGCGGATATGCTGCAGCAGGAGTGTGACGCGTTGATTGGGGATTTCCCGGAGCAGGAAAATGAGCTGCGGGAGTTGTCAGCGTGGATTGCACAGGCCGTACGCTAGCTACGGCCTGGTACCCTCATCCCGGCCCTCTCCCATAGGGAGAGGGAGGAAGAGATGATTACTCTTTATCGCCCAGCAGAACGGATTCCAGCGCGATTTTAATCATGTCGTTGAAGGTCGTCTGACGTTCAGCGGAACTGGTCTGCTCGTGGGTACGGATATGGTCGGAGACCGTGCAGATGGTCAGCGCTTTAGCGCCAAACTCCGCCGCGACGCCGTAGATACCGGCCGCTTCCATTTCCACGCCCAGGATACCGTATTTTTCCATCACGTCGAACATCTCGCCGCCATCCGGCGCATAGAACAGGTCGGCGGAGAAAATGTTGCCCACGCGAGCGTCAACGCCCAGCGCTTTTGCCGCGTCAACCGCGTTACGCACCATGCCAAAGTCGGCAATCGCCGCAAAGTCGTGGTCTTTAAAACGCATACGGTTAACTTTAGAGTCGGTGCAGGCACCCATGCCGATAACCACGTCGCGCAGCTTAACGTCCATACGCACCGCGCCGCAGGAGCCTACGCGAATGATTTTTTTGACGCCGAAGTCGGTGATCAGCTCTTTTGCGTAAATGGAGCAGGACGGGATCCCCATACCGTGGCCCATAACGGAAATTTTGCGGCCTTTGTAGGTGCCGGTGAAGCCCAGCATACCGCGCACGTTGTTCACTTCGCGGACGTCTTCAAGGAACGTTTCTGCAATGTGCTTCGCGCGCAGCGGGTCGCCCGGCATCAGCACAACGTCAGCGAAATCGCCCATTTCTGCGTTAATGTGTGGAGTAGCCATCGTTAAATCCTTCTGAATGTTGTTGCCTGATGGCGGCAGCGCCTTATCAGGCCGACAAAAAAGGCCCGGCGAACGAAGCTCGCCGGGCAAATAATCACAGCATGTTTTTGCCGTAGTCCATCGCAGAGGTACCGAAGTACGTCGCCAGGGTCTGGCCAATATCCGCGAAGGTTTCACGGTGACCCAGCGAGCCCGGCTTCACTTTCGGGCCATAAATCAGTACCGGAATGTGTTCACGAGTATGGTCGGTACCGGTCCAGGTCGGGTCGCAGCCGTGATCGGCGGTCAGGATCAGAATGTCATCTTCCCCGACCAGTTCCATCAGCTCCGGCAGACGGCGATCGAACAGCTCCAGCCCTGCGGCATAGCCTGCAACGTCGCGGCGGTGGCCCCAGGAAGAGTCGAAGTCTACGAAGTTGGTGAAGACGATGGTCTCGTCCCCCGCTTCTTTCATCTCTTTGATGGTGGCGTCAAACAGCGCATCCAGGCCGGTCGCTTTCACTTTTTTAGTGATACCGCAGTTGGCGTAGATATCGGCGATTTTACCCACCGATACGACCTGGCCCTTTTTCTCGTCGACCAGCTTCTGCAGTACCGTCGGCGCCGGCGGCTCAACGGCCAGATCGTGGCGGTTACCGGTGCGCTGGAAGTTGCCGGCTTTATCGCCGATAAACGGACGCGCGATGACGCGACCAATGTTGTAGCCGCCTTCGGTCAGCTCTTCACGCGCGATTTCACACAGCTCGTACAGCTTATCGAGACCATAGGTCTCTTCATGGCAGGCAATCTGGAATACCGAGTCAGCGGAGGTATAGAAAATCGGCTTGCCGGTTTTCATATGCTCTTCGCCCAGCTGGTCGAGGATAACGGTACCGGAAGAGTGGCAGTTGCCGAGGTAGCCCGGCAGGTTGGCGCGCTTAACCAGCTTATCCAGAAGCTCCTGCGGGAAGCTGTTTTCATGCTCGGGGAAGTAGCCCCAGTCAAAGAGAACCGGCACGCCGGCGATTTCCCAGTGGCCTGACGGGGTGTCTTTACCGGAAGAGAGTTCATGCGCCCATGCGTAAGCGCCGATAACTTCCGCACTGCCGTCCATACCGGCGGCAACTTTACCGGTAGAACCCTCATGGGCTTTAACCAGCCCCAGACGGGTCAGATTAGGTAAATTCAGCGGGCCTTTGCGGCCGTTGTCAGCCTCGCCCTTGGCGCAGGCTTCTGCAATATGGCCCATGGTGTCCGAGCCGACGTCGCCAAAGCGATCGGCGTCTTCAGTCGCACCGATGCCGAATGAGTCCAGCACCATAATAAATGCACGTTTCATATTATTCTCCGTACCTTTTGCGCTGTAAAAAAGCGATCAGATCAGTATATAACTATTCGGTGATACGACGATAGACCGTCGGCGTCATTTCAGGCGCTTTAGCGCCAAGTTTTATGGCGGCTTTAACGGCCCTGGCCGCTTCCTGCCAGCTGTTTTCATCTTTTGCATGGATAACCGCCAGCGGCTGCTGCGCGTCGATACGCGCGCCGAGGCGAACCATATCGGTGAAACCGACGCTGTAATCAATCAGATCCGAGGCCTGACGGCGACCGCCGCCCATCGACACCACCGCCATGCCCAACGCACGGGTGTCCATTTCTGCGACAAACCCTTCGCCTTCGGCATAGACCGCTTTGCTCAGCATCGCGGCCGGCAGATATTTATCGTAGTTTTCCACGAAGTCGTTCGGCCCTTTTTGCGCCGCCACCATCCGGCCGAAGACGTCGGCGGCTTTACCGTTATCCAGCACCGCCTGCAGCTTCGCCCGCGCGTCGGCGTCGTTCTCCGCCAGTTTGCCGGAAATCAGCATCTCGACGCATAGCGCCATCGTCACCTCAAGCAGCCGCGGATTGCGGTACTCGCCGGTGAGGAACTGCACGGCTTCACGCACTTCCACCGCATTACCGGCGCTGGAAGCCAGTACCTGATTCATATCGGTTAACAGCGCGGTCGTTCGCACGCCGGCGCCGTTGGATACCCCGACGATCGCTTCAGCCAGCGCGGCGGAAAGCTCATAAGTAGGCATAAAGGCGCCGCTGCCGACTTTGACATCCATCACCAGCGCGTCCAGTCCTTCCGCCAGCTTCTTGGCCAGAATCGAGGCGGTAATCAGCGGGATAGAGTCCACCGTCGCGGTGATATCGCGCGTCGCGTAAAAACGTTTGTCCGCCGGCGCCAGAGAGCTGGTCTGCCCGATAATCGCGACGCCGACATCTTTAATGATTTCCCGGAAGCGGCTATCGTCCGGGAAGATATCGAACCCTGGAATCGCCTCCAGCTTATCGAGCGTACCGCCGGTGTGCCCGAGGCCGCGCCCGGAGATCATCGGCACATAGCCGCCGCAGGCCGCGACCATTGGCCCCAGCATCAGCGAAGTCACATCGCCCACGCCGCCGGTGGAGTGTTTATCAACGATTGGGCCATTAAGGTTAAGATGCTTCCAGTCCAGAACGGTTCCTGAATCCCGCATCGCCATGGTCAGCGAAACGCGTTCCGGCATAGACATATCGTGGAAAAAAATGGTCATCGCCAGCGCGGCGATCTGCCCTTCTGAGACGGTGTTGTCGCGGATGCCGTTGATGAAGAAGCGAATTTCTTCATCACTCAGCGCATGACCATCACGTTTTTTACGAATAATTTCTTGTGCGAGAAACAAGATAACCTCCCGGGGAAAGAGTCAAAGACCAACCGCAGGCCGGACAACATCCGGCCTTGAGGTCGGTAAATTACGTTTTAGTAGCTGCTGGCGCTCTTACCATCGCCGTGACCCAGCGCTTTCAGCAGGCTTGCCAGCAGGCTGGAGGCGCCAAAACGGTAGTGGCGAGAGTCCGCCCAGTCGGCACCGAACAGCTCATCGGCAATCGCGAGGAATTTTTGCGCGTCTTCTGCGCTACGCACGCCGCCTGCCGGCTTGAAGCCGACGCTCTGCTGAACGCCCATATCGCGGATGACCTCCAGCATGATGCGCGCGCTTTCCGGGGTCGCGTTCACCGGAACTTTACCGGTAGAGGTTTTGATGAAGTCGGCGCCGGCTTTGATGGCGATTTCAGACGCTTTACGAATCAGCGCATCTTCTTTCAGTTCGCCGGTTTCGATAATCACTTTCAGCAGCACGTTTGCTGCCGCGCAGGCTTCTTTACAGGCTTTCACCAGGTCAAAACCGACCTGTTCGTTGCCGGCAATCAGCGCGCGGTAAGGGAACACGACGTCAACTTCGTCAGCGCCGTAAGCGATCGCCGCGCGGGTTTCCGCCAGCGCGATATCAATATCATCGTTACCGTGCGGGAAGTTAGTCACCGTCGCGATGCGAATATCCGGGGTACCCTGCTCGTTCAGCGTTTTACGCGCGATCGGGATAAAGCGCGGGTAGATGCACACTGCGGCAGTATTACCTACCGGTGTTTTGGCCTGGTGACACAGCGCGATCACTTTTTCATTGGTGTCATCATCGTTCAGGGTGGTCAGGTCCATCAGTTTCAACGCGCGCAGGCTGCTTGCCGTTAAATCAGTCATTTCATACTCCGACGGCGTAGTGCCGTTTTAAAGTTTGTTCACCTTGCGAGTCTGTTACTATTGTAACATTCCCTCGCCGCTACACTTCGATACACATCACAGTTAATGAAAACTAATTACTAATTTGCATTACTGTATGGTGATAAAAATCACAAAATAAAGCCTAATCCGTGCGCTTCCACTGCCAGACTCTCTATAAGCATAATCAGGAATCGCCACTGCGAATCAATGTTATTATTATAACATAACCTCGCAACAAGCCTCGACACCGGCACCGACATTTTGTGCGAAAAAATGCCAGATACATCATGAGTGGTTGATAAATAGAGAATTATAAAATGATAGAATTTTAACACTCAGAAGTGAGAACCCCACGGCGGCAATGCCGCGGGGTTCTTGGCGTGCAAGACGGCGTTATAGGGCGAGGAATACGCCCGCTATCGTGGCGCTCATCAGGTTAGACAGCGTTCCCGCCGCCACGGCCCGCATGCCCAGTTGGGCAATTTCCTGGCGGCGATTAGGCGCCATGCCGCCCAGTCCGCCAATCAGGATGGCAATGGACGACAGGTTGGCAAAACCGCACAGGGCAAAGGAGATGATGGCCTTGGTGTGGGTTGAAATCACCTGCAAACCGGCGGCAGCGACCTCGGTATCGGCTTTCAGATACTCGCCGAAATTCATGTAGGCCACAAACTCGTTGATAATCAGCTTCTGGCCGATAAACGAACCGGCAACGGTGGCTTCATTCCACGGCACGCCAATCACCCACGCCAGCGGCGAGAAAACCCAGCCAAGGATCATTTGCAGCGACAGGTCCGGATGGTTAAACCAGCCGCCCACGTCGGAAAGAATACCGTTAACCAGGGCAATCAGCGCGATAAACGCCAGCAGCATCGCCCCGACGTTAAGCGCCAGCTGCATCCCGGAAGCCGCGCCGGATGCGGCGGCATCCAGCACGTTCGCCGGCGCCTGCGGATCGGCGTCATTTTTTTCCATCGCCGGGTTGTCCCGGGGCTGCTCGGTCTCCGGCACGATAATCTTCGCGAACAGCAGGCCGCCCGGCGCCGCCATAAACGAAGCGGCGATCAGATATTCCAGCGGTACGCCCATCTGAGCGTAACCGGCCAGAACGGAGCCCGCTACCGAGGCCAGCCCTCCGCACATCACCGCGAAAAGCTCGGAACGGGTCATGGTGGCGATGTAAGGACGCACCACCAGCGGCGCTTCGGTCTGACCAACGAAGATGTTCGCCGTGGCGGAGAGCGACTCCGTGCGCGAGGTTTTGAGTACCGCGCGCAGCGCCCCGCCGAGGATGCGGATAACAAACTGCATGATGCCGAGGTAATAAAGCACGGCGATCAGCGATGAGAAGAAGACGATGACCGGCAGGACGCGCAGGGCAAAAACAAACCCGCCGCCGCCGAAGACCTCAAACATCTTATCGGAAACCAGCCCGCCAAAAATAAAGCCGATGCCTTCGTTGCCGTAGGCAATCACGTTGGCAACGCCGTTCGATATGGCCAACAGCGCCGTACGCCCGGCCGGTACATAAAGAATTAACGCGCCGATCCCGACCTGGATAATCCAGGCGCCAAGGACGGTGCGCAGATTGATGGCTTTTCGATTACTGGAGAGGAGCACAGCGATGGCTAACAGCACCACCATGCCAATAAGTCCCATGATAATTTGCATACAGAGTCCCTGTGTATTGATAGTTCAGTCTAAAACCCCGCGATTATAACGGCATGAAACCATCACGCTTATTTCAGCTCACACATTTTAAGCAAAACAATGAGATAAAAAGGCAGGAATGAGACACAGGTCACTCAGTAAGACGTTACTGAAGGGAAAAAATCTCTTTTGTATTATCTATCAGGGTATTAGCTATCACTTCCGCGGGCTCAGGGCGCAGCTCGCATAGGGTGGAGAAGACGCGCGCCGCCTGTTCGGGCCGGTTCGGCTGCCCCTGGAAACCGTTCAACGGCATATCCGGCGCATCGGTCTCCAGCAGTAGCGCCGAAAGCGGCAGCTGCGCCATCACATCGCGGGTCTTGCTGGCGCGCGGGTAGGTAATGGTGCCGCCAACGCCAATCTTATAGCCCAGTTGCACAAACCGCTCCGCCTGCTGAAGGCTGCCGGCAAAACCGTGGACCACGCCGGTTCGCGGTAAAGCGTGTTTTTTCAGCAGCATCGCCAGCTTATCGTGAGTGCGTCTGGAGTGGAGGATCGCCGGCAAATCGTAGCGTTTCGCCAGACGTAGTTGCGCCTCAAATACAGAAAGCTGGCGCTCAAACTGCGGATCTTCGCGATAGAGATCGAGACCTATCTCCCCGACCGCGACCAGCTTAGCATCGCGTTTCGCCAGACAGCGCTCAAGCCGTTCAAGGCTGTCGGCGCCATGCCGCTCAATCGCTATCGGGTGGAGGCCCAGGGCGGCGTAGAGCTCGCTATGCTTCTCTGCCAGCGCTAACACGCGGTCAAAGTTATCCGCTTCCGTCGCGGGCACCACGATCTGCGTCACGCCAGCCCGCACCGCCCGGGCAATACTGGCGCTTTCGTCACCGGTGAACGGGGGGAAATCGAAATGGCAGTGGGTATCAATAAATCGCAGGGTCACGCCAGATCCTCACTCTCAAAGCTGGCATCATTGGCCTGCACGGCCGCGATAACCGGAGCCTGGGGGATCTCATTGGCCACCGGCGCCGGCGGGATAACCACCGTTTTCGGCACCGCAATACGCGGCGCATGGCGCAGCAGCGGCGGTCTGTCGGCCAGCAGTTTGCCGACGGTGGCGAGGAAATAGCGCCCGCACTGGCGCCCGGTCTTGTAGTCTTCCAGCAACGCCGGTAGACGACTGCCTAACGCCATACTCTTCAACGGCTTCTGCGGATAAATCTCCAGAATTCTCAGCTTACCCGGCGGTTTTTCAATGAACTCCTGGGTGGAGCGATAGGTGGTTTCGTGGTGCTGCACCAGATTCACAAACGGCTGCAGGCTGCTTTCGCCGAGCCAGCGCTCCATCCGCTTAAACCACTGCGGGGTGTAGTACATCTGGGACGGTACGGTGCGGATCACCACGATGGTTTGCGCCCCGCGACGGGCGGCTTCCTGCACGGGGATCGCATCGCTGACGCCGCCGTCGAGATAGCTCACGCCGTCCAGCAGTACGCCGCTGCGGTAAAAACCGGGAATGGCGCTGGAGGCGCGAATCAGGTCAAGCCAGGTCTGCTGGGTTGGGGAGAAGTAGTTTGGCGTGTAATCATCGCCGCGACAGGCGCACATCCAGAACTCTTTGCCCTGGGCAAAACGATCTTCAGCATAGGCCATCGCCAGCGGCATTTTTTTCGCGGTGCTGTCGACCAGCCAGTCGAGATCGATAAGATTTCCGCCGCGCACAAAACGCATCGGGTCGAAAAACTCGCGGGCGGTGGTGTAGCGGGTGATCACCTTACGGGCATAGCCGGGCTGGTTGCACAGATAGGCCGACAGGTTTTGCGCCCCGGCAGAGGTGCCAAACATCATATCGAACGGGTTAAATCCCGCGCGCATGAATTCGTCCAGCACCCCGGCGGTAAAAATCCCTCTCTGTCCCCCGCCTTCGCACACCAGAGCAAGCCTGCCCGGCTGGAAGGGTTTAACAGATAACGGCGTAATGTTGCCCAACGTAACGGGAATTCGCTGCCCCACCCTGCTTTCCTGTCCTGCTTATTATAAAAACAAAGGTAACGCATTTTTTAACGCCCTGAAACCGAGAAAGCCAGTCACATTGACTGGCTTTATGTAAGACGGTATTTCACACGTTAACGTCTAGGGACGCCGACGGCCGGTGAACAGGCTGACCAGGAACAGGATAATACCGACAACGAAGACAATTTTCGCAGCCCAGGCAGCGGTACCAGCCAGGCCACCAAAGCCCAAAGCGGCGGCAATTAACGCGATCACCAGAAAAATAATGCCCCATCTAAACATACGTCTCTCCTTACCATAGTTAATGACGGTCGATTTTCTGCGCACTCAGGCCGCGCATACACAACCCTGTGGTGCTACACATCCTGCGGAAAGGCCGCAGAATAATTTTTTTAATGAATAGATTTATTTGACGCTAAGGTCGTTCTTCACGCTTTTGACGCCGGATACAGCTTTCGCAATACCTTCCGCCCGCTCCGACTGCTTACTGGATGCGACCGTACCGGATAGATGTACAACGCCATCGGTGGTCTCTACCTTCACGTTTCGCGACGGAACGATATCGTCAGCCAGCAATTTAGCTTTGATCTCGCTGGTCACCGCCGTGTCGCCGGCATAGCCCTTCAGCGAAGCAGATTTTTCGTTCTGCACGCTAAGCTTATCGTTAACGGAGCTCACGCCTTCAACCGCCTTCGCGACGCTAAGCGCCTGCTGGTGCTGTTCTGAACTATCAACCGTCCCGCTTAAGGTGACGACTTTATCTTCAGTTTTCACAGAGATATCGGTGCTGCGAATATCTTTATGATCGATCAGCGCCGCTTTCACCCTGGCGGTGATGGTGCTGTCGTCCATAAAATTCCCGACTTTGTTCATCGAATTATCGACGGCTTGCCCGGCATTGCTTGCTGCAGATTTCGCGCTGTCTACGGTCGAGTTTTCTGCATACGCCGAAGCGCTGATTATTGCTGAGCCCAGGAAGAGGGCCAGGAGTGTCTTGCCGCTCTTAAGTCTTGTCATCGTCGTTCCTCGTTATATCTAAGCAGGTAAAGCAAAATAAGTAGTCTATTAAGCCAGGATTCCAAAAATTACTTATTAAATGTAGTAGATACACTGAAGAGTGCGGCATTAACGGGTAAAAAAGCGCGCAAAACGGTAAGAATTAAGAACTTTCCAGAAAGGGCAAACCGAGGGGAAAATGGCGTGGAGCGCGGCGAAAACCGCGCTCCAAAGAGGATTAGTGCTCGCGGGTTTTACGGAACTGGACGTCTGGGTAACGTTCCTGCGTCAGATTCAGGTTCACCATGGTCGGGGCGATATAAGTCAGGTTATCGCCGCCATCCAGCGCCAGCTGAATTTCATTCTTACGCTTGAACTCTTCGAATTTCTTCGCGTCGCTGCATTCCACCCAGCGTGCGGTCGCGACGTTGACGGACTCATAAATCGCCTCGACGTTGTATTCGCTCTTCAGACGAGCGACAACCACGTCAAACTGCAGCACGCCCACCGCGCCGACGATCAGATCGTTATTGGCGATCGGCCGGAATACCTGCACCGCGCCCTCTTCCGAGAGCTGTACCAGTCCTTTCAGCAGCTGCTTCTGCTTGAGCGGATCTTTCAGGCGAATACGGCGGAACAGTTCCGGCGCGAAGTTCGGGATACCGGTGAACTTCATCATTTCGCCCTGGGTGAAGGTATCGCCAATCTGGATGGTGCCGTGGTTATGCAGGCCAAGGATATCGCCCGGATACGCTTCTTCCACGTGCGAACGGTCGCCGGCCATAAAGGTTAGCGCGTCGGAGATCACCACGTCCTTGCCGATACGCACCTGGCGCATCTTCATGCCCTTCTCGTACTTACCGGAAACCACGCGCATAAAGGCCACGCGGTCGCGGTGTTTCGGGTCCATGTTAGCCTGAATTTTAAACACGAAGCCGGTGAACTTATCTTCCGAGGCTTCCACCGTGCGGGTGTCGGTTTTACGCGGCATCGGCGCAGGGGCCCACTCCACTAAACCGTCCAGCATATGATCGACGCCAAAGTTACCCAGCGCGGTTCCGAAGAATACCGGGGTAATTTCGCCCGCCAGGAACAGCTCTTTATCGAACTCGTTAGACGCGCCCTGCACCAGCTCCAGCTCATCGCGCAGCTGCTGCGCCAGGTCTTCACCCACCGCCGCATCAAGCTCCGGGTTGTCTAACCCTTTCACGATGCGCACTTCCTGGATGGTGTGGCCTTTACCGGTCTGATACAGGTAGGTTTCATCTTTATAAAGATGGTAAACGCCCTTGAACAGTTTGCCGCAGCCAATCGGCCAGGTGATCGGCGCGCAGCCGATTTTCAGCTCGTTTTCCACTTCATCCAGCAGCTCCATCGGGTCACGGATGTCGCGGTCGAGTTTGTTCATAAAGGTCAGGATCGGCGTATCGCGCAGACGGGTGACTTCCATCAGCTTACGGGTACGATCCTCGACGCCTTTTGCGGCATCGATAACCATCAGGCAGCAGTCCACCGCCGTCAGGGTACGGTAGGTATCTTCGGAGAAGTCTTCGTGCCCCGGGGTATCCAGCAGGTTAACCAGGCAGTCGTGATAGGGGAACTGCATCACGGACGTGGTGATGGAGATACCGCGCTGCTTTTCCATCTCCATCCAGTCAGATTTTGCATGCTGGCTGGAGCCGCGGCCTTTTACCGTACCGGCGGTCTGAATCGCCTGTCCGAATAACAGAACCTTTTCAGTAATGGTCGTTTTACCGGCATCCGGGTGAGAAATAATGGCAAAAGTGCGGCGCTTGGCCACCTCCTGCAAATAAGGAGACAACGTCATAATTCAATCTTCTTGAGTAAGCGGCAACGCGCCGCGCATGTTGAATACGAAAAAATTGCGGCTATTTTACCCATCAATGGGGGGGAGGCAATCAGTGTTTACACAGGAGTTGCTCCAGTTCGCTCAAAGAGGTGACCGTCCAGTCCGGGCGGAGGTCCGCGGGCAGCTCGCGTTGATGGGGGTTGAACCAGCAGGTCGCCAGGCCGGCATTTACGCCGCCGCGAATATCAGACTCAGCGGTATCGCCAACCATCAGCACCCGCGAACGATCGGGGTTGCCCGCCTGCGCCAGCGCATAGTCAAAAATACGCGCATCCGGCTTAGCCACCCCAACCTCTTCGGAGATAATCAACAAATCAAAGTGATCGCGTAAACCGGTACGTTCAAGACGCGTCTGCTGTAGCGAGGTAAAACCGTTGGTGATGATGCCCATTTTCACCTTCCCCTGCAGCGAGTCGAGCAGCGATACGGCCCCCGGCAGCGGCGAACAGATTTCCGCCATCGCGTTCATAAACGCGGCGTTCAGCTCGCCGGGAGGGACATTCAGGCGCTCCGCCCAACCGTCAAAGCGCTGATGCTGCAGCTGAAGCGAAGTAATGGCGCCGTTCTGATAATCCACCCACAGCGGCTTATTCACGGCCTGGTAGTCCTGAAAATCCTCTGCGGAGAACGTCACGCTATAGTCGAGAAACATCCGCTGTAGGCCGCTAAACGAGTCAAACGTAAATAACGTTTCATCGGCATCAAAGAAAATCCAGTCCCACTTCATCGTATCACCTTGTCTTACATACTGATTGGCAGTGCCATAATGATTGCGTCCTCACGTCCGTCGACCGTGGGGTAATAGTTGCGGCGAATCGTCGCCTCGTTAAAGCCTAAGCTTTCATAGAGCGCGATGGCGGCGACGTTAGACGCGCGCACCTCCAGCCACAGCGTGACGACGCCGCGTTTTTCGACCTCATCAATCACCTGTTCCAGCAGTTCCCTGCCCAGACCGCGACGCTGAAACGCGGGGTCGACGGCGATATTGAACAGCGTCGCCTCGTCGAGGATGATTTGCGTAATGGCAAAAGCCGCCATCACGCCGTCCACGGACAGTTGAAGATTCAGATAGCGCTCGCCCTGATTACTGGCAAACGTCTGCTCGCTCCACGGAAAAGCGTGGGCGCGCGTTTCAATTTGCCAGGCGCGGGGCAAATCAGCCGGGTTGAGGGTAGAAATCGTGTTCATGTGCGCAAATCTGTTGCCAGAGCGCCATGCGGGCAGGCGTACTGGTCTGAAGTTCATCGAAAGCAGGCGTGGCGATCTGTGCGCCCGCCAGCGGTAGCGGCGCGTCGGTGCCCAGCCGCCAGCTATTACAGCGTGCGTCCTGAGGCAGCATCGCAACGCGCTCAGGCGTCAGCTGCATCACCTGCTCCGGCGTCAGGGCCAGCGCGCGCAGAATATCGCTGATAAGCGGTTCGCTCAGCAATGGCGGTTCTTCCGCCACCATCACCAGGCGAATATGTCCAGGAAGCGAGATAGCGATTTCACCCTGTAAGGCCCCAGGACGACGCAGCGACCACTGGGTGATGCCCAGCTGCTGTAATTGCCAGTCTCGTCGGGATGTCATAGCGAAACACTCCTGTTAATTAAGCGCGCAATATAGCAAATCCGTCGTATCTGCGCCAACAAACTACGTGGCGGTCGGAGCGCGTCCCACCGCCAACAAAGAGGCAGCCTGAAAGATAACGTGTATAATCGGCGCCAGTCTCAATGAAGGAGTGTTTCATGTCCGCTTTTACCCCGGCAAGTGAAGTCTTGCTGCGCCACAGTGATGATTTCGAGTCCGCCCGCGTTCTGTTTGCCGGTGACCTGCAGGATGACCTGCCCGCACGTCTGGACACGGCCGCCAGCCGCGCCCATACCCAGCAGTTCCACCACTGGCAGGTACTGAGCCGCCAGATGGGCGAAAATGCCCGCTATAGCCTGGTCGCAGAGGCCGGCGATGTCGCCGATTGCGATACGCTGATCTACTACTGGCCAAAGAATAAACCGGAAGCGCAGTTTCAGCTGATGAACCTGCTTTCGCTGCTGCCGACCGGTATTGATATTTTCGTGGTTGGCGAGAACCGCAGCGGCGTACGCAGCGCCGAGCAGATGCTGGCGGAGTATGCGCCGCTGAGCAAAATCGACAGCGCGCGCCGCTGTGGCCTGTATCACGGTCGTCTGGAGAAACAGCCCACGTTCGATCCCGAACAGTACTGGGGCGAGTATCCGCTGGAGAATCTGACGATTAAAACGCTTCCCGGCGTCTTCAGCCGCGACGGGCTGGATATTGGTAGCCAGCTGCTGCTTTCCACGCTCACCCCGCATACCAAAGGTAAAGTGCTGGACGTCGGCTGCGGCGCTGGCGTGCTGGCAACCGTGCTGGCCAGCCACTCGCCTAAAGTTCGCTTAACGTTATGCGACGTCAGCGCGCCGGCAGTAGAAGCCAGTCGCGCTACGCTCGCCGCTAACGGCATCGAAGGGGAAGTGTTCGCCAGCAACGTGTTCTCCGAAGTAAACGGCCGTTTCGACATGATCATCTCCAACCCGCCTTTCCACGACGGTCTGCAGACCAGCCTGGAAGCCGCGCAAACCCTGATCCGCGGCGCCGTTCGTCATCTCAACAGCGGCGGAGAGCTCCGCATTGTCGCCAACGCCTTCCTGCCCTACCCGAACGTGCTGGATGAGATCTTCGGCTTCCATGAAGTGATTGCTCAAACGGGCCGATTTAAGGTCTACCGAACGGTGATGACGCGTCAGGCGAAGAAATAACCTCGTTTTTTTCGGCGCCAGCAGCCGCTGGTCGCCGATGCTTCCCCTCTCTGACCGCCCATTTTTGCAACAATCAATCCAACTGATACAATTAACTATTGACGAATAGCTGAAAACCACTAGAATGCGCCTCCGTGGTAACGATACTTTCATAGTGTCGATGGTATGCGAAGGTGGCGGAATTGGTAGACGCGCTAGCTTCAGGTGTTAGTGTCCTTACGGACGTGGGGGTTCAAGTCCCCCCCCTCGCACCATAATCCACGTTGATATTGCTCGCACTGGGCGAAGGTGGCGGAATTGGTAGACGCGCTAGCTTCAGGTGTTAGTGTTCTTACGGACGTGGGGGTTCAAGTCCCCCCCCTCGCACCAACGAGGCGATATCAAAAATTAAGAATACTGTGCGAAGGTGGCGGAATTGGTAGACGCGCTAGCTTCAGGTGTTAGTGTCCTTACGGACGTGGGGGTTCAAGTCCCCCCCCTCGCACCAATATTCTTATCCCTTCTGCTTTATCCCATCAGCTTGACATTCATTATAATCAGCATCATTCCACTGACTAACGCCACGCATGACGGCAGCAAAACGAAATGTCGCAGCTGACGGTGCCAAATCATCATCGCTGCCATAAGCATTCCCAGCGCCACCAATGCGCGCCAGGCATCAACCGACAAATCGGCAAACCCAAGCGCGGCAATCAGTACGCCGGGGAGCACCACGCCCCATCCACTCCCTAAAGTTCGCTGCAACATGTTTTCGCCTCTCATAACGATAATGATAACCAATATCATATGGTAATTCTTATCATTTGTCATGTCAGGAAAACGGGAAGCCTTTATTCTTTACGTTTGCGGTAATGACATACATTCATGAAGGTGATAAATTAAGCAAAAGAAATTATATATTAAATAATCTGATTATTTCGTAAAAACCTTATTTTGCGCACTGTTTTTTATTATTCACTTCAAACTAACATCACATTGAATTTTAACGATTAATAATGACAACTCCGACATGACTGCACAATCCTGGCGCTCCCATTACGAACAGAAATATCAGTATTCCTTACGGCTATTTTTACTGCTTAATTTAGTTTCATCTTTCTTATCCCTTGTCAGCCCGCTCTTCACCGTCATCACGTTTACTCTGCCCTGTTTTCTGATTGTTGCCTGCAGCACGGTCCTGCTGCTGTGGCACTGTAAGTTCGCTCAGCACAAAATAAATATTCCGGTTATTTCTCTGATATTTGGCCTGCTTTGGGCATGGCACGTTGCGCTAAAAGCAATGATGATGGGTCCGCCGCATTTTAACTACCTGGTGATCGCCTTATTAAGCGTGTTATTTATTGGCACTATTGCTTTTTCCAGCAATATCATTGGCTTTACTTTGCACTCTTTACCAACCTACCTTACCTGCCTGATTCTTGGCGGCGGAGAACAATGGTTGCGCATGTCCTGGTGCTTCTTGTTGCCTATTGCGGGTATCACCCTGCAAAGCTTAATTCAGAAACGCAGCGATATATTCACCCAGGGACTAATGGATAAGCTGCTGAAGGAACGTAATACCCTTAACGATCTCAGTATGTTGGATCCGCTTACCGGCTTGTATAACCGTCGGGGTTTACAAAATCGTCTGGATACCGTTCTCTCTCTGGACAGCGCCGGACATTACGTCCTGCTGCTGGATATTGACCATTTCAAAGCCTACAACGACCACTATGGGCATATGATGGGCGACCAGGCATTAATTCAGGTTTCCGCCGCCATTCGTAACGCCGTACGCTCACGCGATATCGTAGCCCGCTTTGGCGGCGAAGAGTTCATGGTGCTGTTGACCAGCAGCAGCGCGGAGAACGCCCTTCAGGCCGCAGAGCGCATCCGTCAGCGGGTCTACGATCTGAAAATCCCGCATATGTTTAACGAAAGCGTCGCGACCAATGTGACCATTAGTATCGGTATGACGCCGCTGGTGGATGCTGATATCGACAGCGCCCTGAAACGGGCGGATAACGCGCTCTACGAAGCCAAAAACATGGGAAGAAACATCATTCTCGCCAGCTAATCCTTTACCGCGCGGCAAGAGTCGCCGCGCGGACAAATCACTTGCCAAGCCGGGACCACGGCATTAGTATCAGAAATCATTATCATTTAGATTTGTATCTGGCACTCGATGGCTTACCGTTCACTCGCATTCAATACTGAGATCATCTGGCGGGCCCCGCTCCCTTCGGCTGAGCGTGAACTGGCAAATTCGATACGCGACAAAATTAGCGCGTTACGTCCCCATCTGCTGGATTTTCTCCGTCTGAATGAAGAAGCCCCTCCCCATGCGCTAACTCTGGCTGAGTGGTCACAGCCCGCGACGCTGAGTTCGTTCATCGCGACCTGGTCCGACCATATTTATCGTCACCAGCCCGGTCAACCCCGTGAGCAAAAACCGCTGCTGTCTCTCTGGGCGCAATGGTACATCGGTTTACTGGTGCCCCCTTTAATGTTGGCGCTGTTGAGCGAAGAACGCGCCATTAGCCTGGCGCCGGAACATGTGCGCGTCGAGTTTCATGAGTCAGGCCGCGCCGCCTGTTTCTGGATTGATGTTCATTCAGCAGGTACTTCCCCGACAGAGTCCGCGCAGTCCCGGATGGAAAAGCTGGTCACCACGGCTTTACAACCCGTCGTGCAGGCGCTTGAAGCCACCGGCGATATTAATGGCAAACTTATCTGGAACAATACTGGCTACCTGATTAACTGGTATCTGGGAGAAATGAAAACGTTGCTGGGAGATGAAAAAGTGGCCGCTCTGCGCCAGCGCTGCTTCTTCGAAAAACAGCTATCCAACGGCGAGGATAATCCGCTGTGGCGAACCGTGGTTTTACGTGAAGGACAGCTTGTGCGCCGCACCTGCTGCCAGCGCTATCGCCTGCCGGATGTGCAGCAGTGCGGGGACTGCACGCTGAAATGATCTTTTGATAACGACAACGGGCGGCTATTTCAGCCGCCCGTTTGCTTTTATGCCGTCTGCTGGCTCTCTTCCGCAATGCGCTGCGCCTCTTCGGCCTCCTGCGCTAACAGCTGTTTCTCATAAACCTTGAAGAAGGGGAAGTAGATAATCGCGGAAACGCACGCGAGGACAACCACCAGAATCGCCGCCCGGAAATCCCAACCCAGCGCCCATGCGCCGCCAATCGGTGCCGGGGCGGTCCACGGCACAACCGAAATCACCCGACCAATGAGATCCATCTTCATGGCAGCCCAGGCCAGTACGGCGTTAACCATCGGCGCCAGCAGGAAGGGAATAAAGAACACCGGGTTCATCACAATAGGCGTGCCAAAAATGACCGGCTCGTTGATGTTAAACAGGCTTGGCACCACGCTCAGGCGGCCAATCGACCGCAGATGCGCGGAGCGGCTACGCAGATAGCAGAACACCAGCCCCATCGTCGCTCCTGAACCGCCAATCACAATAAAAAATGTCCAGAACGCTTCCATAAAGATATGCGGCAGCGGCGCCCCCTGCGCCAGAGCCTGCTGGTTCATGCCGAGGTTAGTGAGCCAGAACATCTGCAGCATGCCGGAAACAATAGCCGCACCGTGGATACCCGCAAACCACAGCAGGTGGCCCACCAGAACCGCCAATAAAATGGCGGGTAACGAGTCGGCTGCGGAAACCAGCGGTTTAAAGATAGCCATGATGGCCTGAGGGATCAGCATATCAAAATGATGCTGAATAAGCAGGCTCAGGGGATATAGCGTCAGGACGACAACCAGTACCGGGATCAGCAGATCAAATGAGTTTTTGATCATCGGCGGCACCTGATCCGGCAGGCGAATACCAATATTATGCGCTTTCAGGAAACGCATCATTTCAACGCAGTAGACCGCTACAAGAATCGCCGTAAATATCCCGGTTCCTCCCAGGCTATCTACCGGCAGGTTGCCGTTCGTTTTTGGCGCCGCCACCAGCAGGAAGGCCATAATCGACAGCATGGCGCACATAAAGGGGTCGAGCTGATTGGTTTTTTCGTAATGCTTGCCGAGGTTATAGGCGATCGCGGCGCAAATGTAGATCGACATAATACCCATCGTCATATCGAACGGCGTCAGAATTCGCCCTTCAAACTCTTTTGCCAGATCCAGCCAGGCGCGGGCAAATCCCCATGTGGTATCCGGTGAAAACGGCGGATAAGCGAATACCAGCAGAAAAGAGCCGACAATCATAAACGGCATGGCGGAGATAAAACCGTCGCGGATAGCCATCACATGGCGCTGAGATGAGATGCGCCCGGCGACAGGGCTGATGTAATTTTCTACGAAGCGAAATATCAGATTAAATGCAGCATGGTTAGCAGACATAGCAGCCCTCCTGACAGGCTAGATGAACAGGCCCAACAACGATTATCCTGCCGCTGTGATGAATCTGCTTCTGCGAGTGGGCGACCAGATTTGATAACCCGCAGGCTTTAGTGCTCAGGTACGTTCGATTCATCTTCGGCTCTTTTGTTATAGGTGACGCAGGGAAGTTACCTTGTCAGTATTCATGTCTCCATGAATAACCGCAACCGGTTACAGTAACCGGTTGCGGCGAATGTGAAGGAGATCCAGAAATTAGAAAGAATCTTGATTATCAACGAGAGATATTTACACTTTGCGAAGCTTGTGACAGATTTTTAACAAGCCTTAATCAGGAGATTCCAATGAGTCTGCAGTCCGTGCGGCAGTTTTTTGCTGAGCGCGCCCCCGATATCGAAATCATCGAACTTACTCAGAGCACGGCCACGGTAGCGTTAGCCGCAGCGGCACATAATGTTGAACCCGGGCAAATAGCCAAGACCCTGTCTTTAAAAATAAAAGAAAGGGTTGTGCTCGTTGTCGCAAAAGGCGATGCACGCCTGGATAATAAAAAACTAAAGGAGGCATTTGGCGCCAAAGCGCGCATGCTCAGCAGCGATGAGGTCATTACGCTAACGGGACACCCCATTGGCGGCGTGTGCCCCTTTGGTCTGGAAGTTCCGCTGGCGGTGTACTGCGATATCTCACTGAGGCAGTACCCGGAAGTGCTGCCAGCAGCAGGATCAATTCATAGCGCCGTTCGCATTTCACCCGAGCGGATGGCGCAGTTGACTGATGCTAAGTGGATTGATGTTTGTCTTTAAGAGACCGTTGGCGCTACTGAGCAAGGCGCATAACTCTGGCATCGTCATTATTCGCCGACAGGCGCATTAAAATGTCTGCCGCGCTCAGTAGTCCTATATCAGAACTGACGCCAAGCTTGGTCATGGCATTGAACTTATGGGCCCGAATCGTTTTAATATTTCTTTCCAGCTGTGTCGCTATTTCAGGTAATGAGTAGCCATAAGACATATATCGTAGGATGGTATGTTCCGTTGGGCTCAAAATTTGGCTAGAAATGTTCTGCTTTTGACATACCGATCCCTCATTAGTCTGGTAGCTATGTTCGAGAAGCTGAAGCAAATATTCCTGCAGTTGGATCCGACAGGCCGATTTATTCAGAATGCCGTGTAAACGGGAAGGCGTCAAATGGCTAACCAAACGCATTTCCGCTTCATCATTAGCCAGGACAATTCTTTGCGTTTCGGGGCAATAACGCGCGATCTCATGGAGAAAGAGCAAACTTTCAAGACGGGACCTGCGGTTCCCTGAAAGGGAAAAAATAATCGCAGAAAAATCTTCAGACTGAAACTCTCGTTTTAATGTTTTAGTATCTTTAAAGAATTGAATACGATAATTCTTACCACTTTCATTAAGTAAGATGTGGCGAAGAGCCACTTCCGTCATCGCACATTTCTCTACGATAGCGATATATCGTGTTGTGACGTCTTTTTCCATTCTGTTTGATCTCCATAGGCTGAATAAATATTCAGCTCCTTCATTCCCTGTGCACTATTAATCCAGGCATACATCTCTGCATTACTACGCAGAGATAAGCGGCGCATAGCACTATTTTTCTGCGCACTTATGGTTTTATTGCTCTTCTTCAATAAAGCAGCAATTTGGTTAATTCCCCACCCTTTTGCAAGCAGCCTCAATACCTTACGCTCAGAAAGAGTCAAAATGACCATCTTTTGCTGTTCTTCACCGATGCGTTCAACTTCAGGAGAAAACAACGTCTGGCTAATACGCTCAGCGGCAAGACCACCGGCGCGAACCACTTCGATAAGGCGTTTTACCGGCTCGCTGTCTGAAATTAACGTACTTTCGGGACGCATTAATAATTGAACGGCTAACGGAAAACAGGTGCTACCGACCATAAAGACCCAGTGTATATCCCTGTATTGGGTCATTAAAGAGTAGTAGTGTTCACAAATATTTCCTGGATGCTCTATTTCACCGGAAAGATCAGCGATAACCAACACTGCGCGGCGCAATTGCAGCAGGGTTAGCTCATCCTGAGAACGACAAAAACTCAATTCATAATCAGGGAGATGCTCCCCAACGATGGCCTTCAAACCGGACTGCATCACCGGTATTCTACTGATAATAATGCCGAACTTACCCTGTCCTGGTAACATAAACCCTCCGCTTCCTGTCGAAGATTCACCGCCGGCGCAAAACAATCGGATGAATAATTTAATAGCCATCATAATTATTTTGCCAAAATGAATCTTTATCGTCCCTGGCGGGTACGCTATTTCGCACCCTAAAGCCAACTTATATAATGAGGAGTAACATATTGCTGTTATCCATGCCAATGATTAACATTAACACAGGTGGTTGTCATCAATAAATTAGAAATGGTTAACATCGTCGTTAGATACGCTAACTTAAGATATATTAAATAAAGATTTCTTTATTTTATTTTTTTCCTAAATGCTTTTGGGGATTCACCGCTATAGCGACGAAAGAAACGAGAAAAATAGGCCGCGTCATTAAACCCCAAGTAATCAGAAAGTTGCGCAATAGTCATGCTGGTATACTGCAGGTTGCGCCGCGCCTCAAGCATCAACCTTTGATGTAAAACGCCCAGCGCACTGCAGCCATAAAATTCATGGCACAAATAATTTAAATGGGTCGCGGATACCCCCACCCGACTGGCATATCCGGCTAAGGGCAGATGTTCGCGATAATGGCTTTCTATAAGACGAGAGAAATGGCGCATCACGCTACGCTTGCGTTCCGCTTTGTCCTCCGCTATCGGCTGCGGGCGATATTGCCGATTCAGCCAGACCAACAGCGCTCCCAGCAGTGAATGCAGCATCATTTCACGCGCATCATATTCCTCACGGTACTCTTCTCGCAAAGCGGTAAACAGCGCCCGAATATGGCCTCGGGAGGCTTTTACCGGCACACACTGCGGCTGGCCGAGGAGATCCAACTGGCGACCAAACTGATTCTCAACCCTCCTGAGCAGGGGTAACGCCAGGGATAAAACGTATCCTTCCGTGCCCGGCGAAAATCGAAATCCATGAATACATAGCGCCGGAACAACCTGAATACAGGATTCCACCATCACGGTGGTTGTTCCTTCGATTTCAATTTCCGCCCGCCCTTTATGCAGGTACAGCAGTTGCACCAGCTCAGCATGCTGATGCACGCGGATATGCCATTCATAAAGATGGCTGCGCTGGAGTATCGACTCACAGTGCAGAAGTTCGGGCGTTGGCCAGCCCTGCTCTTCGCCATACAGTTTGAAAACGGGAATGGTGCTCACTGCCTGCATCACGCCTCCTGATATTTTGGGTGTTACACCACGCGCTCCATCGGCAGACCAACATAGTTTTCAGCGATAGTGGTTAACCCCGCGCGTGATTGCAGATAATAACGACGATCCGCCGCCTGCATTTTTCTGTCGAACTCGCTTTGCTGCGGAAAATCATGCAGCAGACGCGTCATAAACCAGCTGAATCGCTCCCCCTTCCACACCCGATCCAGCGCCAAACGCGAGTAGCTGGCTAAGAGGTCAACGCGGCCATGGTGATAATACTCGCGCAGGATCCGCCATAAATAGTTCACGTCGGACGCCGCGAGATTCAGCCCTTTTGCCCCGGTAGGCGGTACGATATGCGCCGCATCTCCCAGCAGAAATAGTTTCCCGTACTGCATCGGCTCTACCACATAGCTGCGCAGCGGCGCGATGCTCTTCTCCAGTGAGTGACCCGTTACTAACTTGCTGGACAACTCATCAGGGAGACGCCGTTTAAGCTCATTCCAGAAGCGCTCATCAGACCAGGCCTCCACCTTTTCGCTAAGCGGTACCTGCAGATAATAGCGGCTTCTGGTTAGTGAGCGCTGACTACACAACACAAACCCGCGTTCGTGGTGAGCGTAAATCAGCTCCGGATTTACCGGCGGCGTGTCGGCCAGCAGTCCCAGCCAGCCAAACGGCCAGACGCTCTCGTACTCTTTCAGAACCCCTGCCGGAATGCTCTGCCGGGACACGCCGTGAAAGCCGTCGCAACCGGCAATAAAATCGCACTCCAGGCGGTGGTTTTCTCCGTTACAGGCAAAAGAGACCGACGGTCTATCGCTTTTGGCATCATTAATTGTGACGTCGCTAACGCCATAAATCGTCGGGGCGCCACTTTCCGCCCGCGCCGCCATTAAATCCCGCGTCACCTCAGTCTGGCCGTATACCATCACGCTTTTGCCTTCCGTCAGCTCCGTCAGCGCAACCGGTACGCGTTTGCCTTCAAACAGAAACTCGACCCCATGATGGATCAGGCCTTCAGCATCCATTCGCCGGGCCGCCCCGGCTTCGCGCAGCAGCTCTACCGTTCCGCTTTCCAGAATGCCCGCGCGGATCCTCCCCAGTACATACTCGGGCGTCTGCCGCTCAAGGATCACGGTCTGAATCCCGGCGTGATGTAATAGCTGCCCCAACAGGAGCCCGGATGGACCCGCGCCGATAATCGCCACCTGTGTTTTCATAGGATTGCCTCAGCAAAGTTAATTATTTGTTTGTTTTTTGTTTATTAAAAGTTTGAATTTGCATTTTTGATAAGTCTGCCGGGAAAAAGAAGGGAGAAAATGGCGCAAAAATTGTACTTTTCACCAATTTTACGGAAGTGTGGCTGAGTTCAAATTTTCACGGAGCCCGCAGAACGGGTGTTTTTTTACACATTGTTTGATCCTGACCGCTCAGAGAAAGCACGACTTCAGGTAAAAGTATCGCCAGACACTACGGCATCGGGCATCACGGACAGCAGGTATTTATGCAAGCAGATCGGGCAACCCAGCGCGCAATCACGCGCTTGTGCATTCAATGTGGTCTTTTCTTATTACAGCATGGCGCGGAAAGCGCGCTGGTTGAGGAGCTTTCAACTCGTCTGGGCCTGGCGTTGGGGATGGATAGCGTTGAAAGCGCCATCTCTTCCAATGCGATTGTGCTCACCACCATCAAAGATGGCGAATGCCTGACTTCAACGCGAAAAAACACCGATCGCGGCATCAACATGCACGTCGTCACGGAAGTTCAGCATATTGTGATTATGGCGGAGCATAAGCTGCTGGATTATAAGGATGTCGAAAAACGATTCGCGCAAATAAAGCCGCTGCGCTATCCACGCTGGCTGCTGGTGTTAATGGTCGGCCTCTCCTGCGCCTGCTTTTGCAAGCTTAACAACGGCGGCTGGGACGGCGCGCTGGTCACCTTCTGCGCCAGTACGATAGCCATGTATATTCGTCAGGTACTCACCCATCGCTCCATGCATCCGCAAATCAATTTCTGCCTCACCGCCTTCGTCGCAACGACCATCTCCGGACTGATGCTGCGCCTGCCCGCTTTCGCCAGCACGCCGACGATAGCCATGGCCGCCAGCGTACTGCTGCTGGTGCCCGGTTTTCCGCTGATCAACGCCGTTGCCGACATGTTTAAAGGGCATATCAATACCGGCCTGGCGCGCTGGGCCATTGCCAGTCTGCTCACGCTCGCCACCTGTATTGGCGTGGTGATGGCGATGACGATGTGGGGGCTACGCGGATGGGCATAATTATGTATCTCTACGCGCTGGCGCAGGATATGGCTCTGGCAGCCATCCCCGCCGTTGGGTTCGCCATGGTGTTCAACGTTCCGCAGCGGGCGCTGCGCTGGTGTGCGCTGCTGGGGGCTATCGGCCACGGCTCGCGCATGGTCATGATGACGGCGGGTTTTAATATCGAGTGGGCAACGTTCATGGCCGCCCTGCTGGTTGGCAGCATTGGGATCCAGTGGTCCCGTTGGTATCTGGCGCACCCGAAGATTTTCACCGTAGCGGCGGTGATCCCGATGTTCCCCGGTATCTCCGCCTATACCGCGATGATTTCAGCGGTCAAAATCAGTCATTTTGGCTACTCGGAAGAGATGATGATTATGCTGCTGAGTAACTTTCTCAAGGCTTCATCCATCGTTGGCGCATTATCGATCGGCCTTTCTATCCCGGGGCTTTGGCTGTATCGCAAGCGTCCGCGCGTTTAATTCACCGCGCCGCCGGGTTACCTGCGGCGCTCCTTCCTGAGCGACCTCTATGCTACTATGTGTGCAGCTACCCCTCTCCTTTTAGTTGTTCAGAGTTGAGATTGATTTATGTCTTCACGAATATTAACTACCGATTTTAGCGGTCTGGATGACTTCATGCAGGATCACGCAGCGGTACTGGCAAAATCGGCCGGCGGCGCCGTCGCCGTGTTTGCCAACAATGCCCCCGCCTTCTATGCGCTGACGCCGGAGCGTCTGGCGCAGCTGCTGGAGCTGGAAGCCAAACTGGCGCGCCCCAATAGCGATATCGCCCTCGACGCGCAGTTTTTTGACGAGCCGACGGCGGTTCCCGTTGCGGTACCGATGGGGAAATTCCCGATGTACGCCGACTGGCAGCCGGACGCCGATTTCCAGCGTCTGGCCGCGCTGTGGGGCATCGCCCTGAGCCAGCCCGTTACGCCGGAAGAGCTGGCCGCATTTGTCGCCTACTGGCAGGCGGAAGGTAAAGTCTTTCATCACGTCCAGTGGCAGCAGAAGCTGGCGCGCAGCGTACAGATTGGCCGGGCCAGCAACGGCGGCCAGCCGCGGCGTGACGTCAACGCAATTAGCGAACCTGAAAATCATATTCCACGAGGATTCCGAGGATGAGCATGAAAAATGTCGGCGATTTAATGAAGCGCCTGCAAAAAATGATGCCAGCCCATGTCGAACCCGCGTTTAAGACAGGTGAGGAGCTACTGGCATGGCAAAAAGAACAGGGCAAGCTGCGGTCTGAAGCGCTGGAACGCGAAAACCGCGCCATGAAAATGCAGCGTACCTTTAACCGCTCCGGCATCCGACCGCTGCACCAGAACTGCTCGCTGGATAACTACCGGGTTGAGTGTGAAGGCCAGATGATTGCGCTGTCCCGAGCGCGCCAGTACGTCGAGGAGTTCGACGGCAATATCGCCAGCTTTATCTTCTCCGGCAAACCGGGCACCGGAAAAAACCACCTCGCCGCCGCAATCTGCAACGAACTGCTACTGCGGGGTAAGTCGGTGTTGATTATTACCGTCGCCGATATCATGTCAGCGATGAAAGATACCTTCGGCAACCGGGAAACCAGCGAAGAGCAGCTTCTCACCGACCTGAGCAAGGTCGACCTGCTGGTGATTGACGAAATCGGGATGCAAACGGAATCACGCTACGAAAAGGTAATCATTAACCAGATCGTCGATCGCCGCTCTTCGTCAAAGCGCCCCACCGGTATGCTGACTAACAGCACCATGGACGAGATGAACAAGCTGCTTGGCGAGCGCGTCATGGACCGCATGCGGCTGGGCAATAGTCTGTGGGTCAACTTCAACTGGGACAGCTACCGCGATCGCGTGACCGGCAAAGAGTATTAAGATATTTCTGAACACTGCCGGCGTTATAATCAGGGCATTGTTCACTCACGGCGAAGAGTATGTCTATGAAATCGGTAAAAACGTTATTCCGCACGGCGATGGTGGCCGGCGCACTATTGACCTTCGGCGCTCACGCCACCTCCTGGCAGGATTCTCTTTCCAGCGCCGCGAACCAGCTCAGCAGCCAGAGCGGTAGCCAGCAAAGCGGCGGCATGTCCCTCTCTTCGCTGACCGGTTTGCTCAACGGCGGCAGCCAGTCGTTGACTTCCAGCAGTATGAATAATGCCGCCGGGATTATGTCTTATTGCGCGAAACAGAAACTGACCTCGGTAACCAATACCGAAAACATTAAAAACCAGGTTCTGGATAAGCTGGGTCTCAGCGCGCCGGAAAAACAAAAAGAAGACACCAACTATCTTGATGGCCTTCAGGGCTTGCTGAGTAGCAAAGACGGTCAGCAGCTGAATTTGAATAGCCTCGGCAGTAGCCCGCTGGCGGAAAAAGTGAAAACCAAAGCCTGCGACCTGGTATTAAAACAGGGCGTTAGCTTCCTCTCCTGATCCTGGCCGCATAATGCCGCGTTTGGCGCTTTACCCTGGCCAGCGCGGCCGCAACCTCTGTTTTTTAACATCTCTCCTTCTGAACCCCTGGCAGACAAGATGTGAAGCGGGTCAAAAATGGCGATTTCTAAACCAATTCTGAACCACAGCACAAATTCATGACGATACAATTGCGGCAATATTGCGCTGCAATTACAGTGTAGCGTGAAAAAAGATCTATCTGGCCAGCCGACAGCTGGCGTGAATGAGGATGAGCTGTGTCAGAGTTGTTATCCATCGCCCTGTTTGTTGCCTCGGTGATGATTTACGCGTTAAAAGCCGGTCGTAATACCTGGTGGTTCGCCGCCACGCTCACGGTGCTGGGCCTGTTCGTTATTCTGAATATTACCCTCTACGCCAGTAATTACTTCACCGGCGACGGTATCAATGACGCGGTACTTTATACGTTGACCAACAGCCTGACGGGCGCTGGCGTGGGCAAATATATTCTGCCGGGCGTTGGGCTGGTCGTGGCGCTGGTCGCGGTATTTGGCGCACTCGGCTGGGTGCTGCGCCGCCGCCGTCATCATCCTCATCACTTTGGTTACAGCCTGGTGGCGCTGGTCCTGGCGCTGGCGTCCGTGGACGCCAGCCCGGCCTTCCGCCAGATTAGCGAACTGGTCAAATCCCAGTCCCGCGATGGCGACCCTGACTTCGTGGCTTACTACAAAGAACCGTCAAAGAGCATCGCGAACCCAAAACTGAACCTGGTGTACATCTACGGCGAAAGCCTTGAGCGCACCTATTTTGATAACGACGCGTTCCCGGATCTGACCCCGGAGCTCGGTAAAGTGAAAAGCGAGGGGCTGGATTTCAGCAATACCGCCCAGCTACCCGGCACCGACTACACGATTGCCGGAATGGTCGCTTCCCAGTGCGGGATCCCGCTGTTCGCGCCGTTCGAAGGCAACGCCTCGGCCTCGGTTTCCAGCTTTTTCCCGCAGAATATCTGTCTGGGCGATATCCTGAAAAACTCCGGTTACGAAAACTACTTCGTCCAGGGGGCGAACCTGCGCTTCGCCGGGAAAGATGTCTTCCTGAAATCGCACGGCTTCGATCATCTCTACGGCGCGGAGGAGCTAAAAACCACGGTCGCCGACCCAGCTTACCGTAACGACTGGGGCTTCTACGACGATACCGTCCTTGATGAGACGTGGAAAAAATTTGAGGCGCTTTCGCAATCCGGAAAACGCTTCTCGCTGTTCGCTCTGACGGTCGATACCCATCATCCGGATGGGTTTATCTCCCGTACCTGCCAGCGCAAAAGCTACGATATGGACGGTAAAAAGAACCTCTCTTTCAGCGCCGTTTCCTGTAGCCAGGAGCATATCGCGGCGTTAATCGAGAAGATTAAAGCTTCTCCGTGGTTCAAAAATACGGTCATCGTGGTCTCATCCGATCACCTGGCGATGAAAAACAGCGCCTGGGATTATCTGAATAAGCAGGATCGCAGCAATCTGTTTTTCGTCCTGCGCGGCGATCAACCCCAGCAGGATACGCTGGCCGTCAAACGTAATACCATGGATAACGGCGCGACGGTACTGGATATTCTCGGCGGCGATAACTTTATTGGCCTTGGCCGCAGCAGCCTTTCCGGGGAGTCGCTCTCCACCGTGTTCCTCAACATGAAGGAAAAAGTGCTGGCGTGGAAGCCGGATATCATCCGCCTGTGGAATTTCCCCAAAGAGATGAAGAATTTCACCGTCGATTCGCAGAAGAATATGATTTCCTTCTCCGGCAGCCATTTCCGCCTGCCGCTGCTGCTGCGGATCTCCGATAAGCGCGTTGAACCGCTGCCGGAGAGCGAATACTCCGCGCCGCTGCGCTTCCAGCTGGCCGACTTCGCGCCGCGCGATAACTTCGTCTGGGTCGACCGCTGCTACAAAATGGGTCAGCTATGGTCGCCGGAGCTGGCGCTCTCCACCGACTGGTGCGTATCGCAGGGCCAGCTGGGCGGCGAACAAAAAGTCCAGCGCGTCGATAAAGCCCAGTGGCAAGGCAAAACAGCGTTTAAAGATACCCTTATCGATATGGAACGTTATAAAGGCAACGTCGATACGCTGAAGATTGTCGATAACGATATTCGCTATAAAGCCGACAGTTTCCTGTTTAACGTGGCCGGCGCGCCGGAAGAGGTGAAGCAATTCAGTGGCATCTCTCGCCCGGAATCATGGGGACGCTGGTCTAACGCGCAGCTCGGCAGTGAAGTGAAAATTGAATATAAAGCGCCGCTGCCTGAGAAATTCGACCTGGTGATTACTGCCAAAGCCTACGGGCCGAACGCCAATAAACCGATTCCGGTACGCGTGGGCAACAGCGAACAAACGCTCACTTTGGCGAACGATGTCACCACCACGACCCTGCATTTCGATAATCCGTCGCGCAGCAGTACGTTGACAATTGCGCCGCCGGACCCGCAGTCCACGAACGAGGGTAATATTCTCGGCCACTCCCCGCGCCTGCTGGGCATCGGCATGGTTGAAATCAAAGTGGTGAAAAGCGAAGGATAAAACAAGCGCGCCCGGCGTTTTTTACGCCGGGCCATAGTATCAGGGGCAGGATATCAACAATGCAGCGGCTTTAATTCATCCGCCGAAAGCCCGGTGATCCGCTGTACCGTCTCTTTATCTAAGCCGTCCTGCAGCATACTGCTGGCAATGCGTAGCGCCTCCCGTCGGCTCCCTTCCTGCAGGCCTTCCTGGCGACCTTCTTGTATCCCTTCCCGCATCCCCTCCTGCTTCCCCTCTTGCCAACCTTCCTGCTTAAGTTTTTGAGCGATAGACATCAACCTCTCCTCATACTGTGGCAGACGGCGGGCCAACCGGCGGAGAAACACGCTCGGGTCGGCGGTATTGCCGTACTGCAGCATATAGTGAAACAGCACTCGCAACTGTCTGCGGTTAGTGTATCCCAGCATCACAAGGGTCGCCAACGACTCCGTGATCCCGCTGAGATCGCGCTGGCGAATATGCTTTTGCATCAGCTCCAGCAGCGCGACCCGTCGATGCTGGACGATCTCGTCATCCGGCATCGCCGTAACGTCAATCAGCGGAAACGGGCGGCCATACAGCGTCTTAGCCATCTGCGGGTCGGCAAATTCATCCAGCCAGTTCAGGGAGAAAGGATAGGGACTGGTCGCGCCATGATAGAAAAGCATCGGCACCACCAGCGGCAGCTCTTTATGCCCGGCGTCGAGGTGGCGCTGCATCGCGGCAATCGCATAGCGCATCAGGCGAAACGCCATATGATTATCCGGCGAGCTTTGATGCTCTATCACCACATAGACATACCCCGGACCGGAGGTGGTTTGTACCGACCACAGCACATCAGAGTACCAGGCGCGCAGATCTTCATCGACAAAGCTCGCCGACTCCAGGCGCAGGGTGGCAAAATCACACTGCTGGCGGATCTCCTCCGGCAGGTACAGCGTGAGGAAATCATTCGCCGTCTCCGGGTGGCGAAGAAATCGTTTAAACACCGCATCGTGCGGCGTCGAGGTCATTCGTTTTTTCATGGCCATCCGCTTGCCTGAAAGTGAAGGAAAGCCGGACTCTACCACCGCTTTTTACCCGGTTGGTTTTGGCGATGATTTTCTGGGAAGCGCCTCGGAGAATAGCGCGGCGGCCAGCCGGGCTGGCCGCTACAGGCAAGAGTTAGTAATCAAACTGACGGTAATAACGACGGATATTCAGGTCGTGGCCGGTGTGATGCTCAAAGTGGGCCGCCAGCCTGTCCACCAGCAGGGTCGACACCACGCACGGCGCCATAATCCAGCGGAAGGCGTCATCAATACCGCTCAGCGGGTAGTCGCGCGGGTCAATCACCACCAGATGGTCGGTGATCTTCTCAGCGAAGCGTTCGACGCGCTCATCCAGCGCCCGGCATTTACCCTCGCCTTTGACCAGGAACAGCGGGACCTCTTTTTCCAGCAGCTCCAGCGTGCCGTGGAAAAACTCTGCCGAACTCACCGACTTGGTCCGCTTCCACTGCATCTCTTCCAGAATACACATCGAGAACAGATAAACCTCGCCCCACATTTCCGCCCCGCCAATCCACATCATGTAATCACTGGTATGATATTGAGCGGCGATTTTATCCGCCTGCGGATCGAACTGGCGTTTAGCCTGCAACAGATTTTCCGGCAGCAGTTCCAGCTGGCGTGCAAAACGATCGTAATCGGCAAATTCGCCGTGACGATAAATCACGCGGAAGAATAACCAGTACAGCAGCATATATTCATATTCCACGCCGTTCTTGTGGCACATCGGAATATGCCAGCTCGCCGCCTCGGCTAATGGCGAATCGGCATTACGGGTAATGGCCACCACGCGAATCCCCTGCGCTTTGCACCATTCGGCAATGGCTACCGACTCTTTGGTATCGCCGGACTTGGATAGCGTCACCACCACCGCATCTTTATTTAATTTTTTGTGTCCACGATGAATTAATTCCGCCGCCTGCTCAAGGTAAACCGGCACGCTGGTTAATTCTTTTGCGAACTCACTTATTGCCATCATCGGCGCCAAAGAACCGCCTACCGACGCGAAAAATAACGCGCTACAGCCGCTGTGATAAATATCATCGGCGACGGCTTCCGCCTGTTTGCGCGCAGCGATGATCTCGCGAGCACTGGTCAGGTACTCGTCCTGATTAAAACCCAACATAGTTATTCTCCTGAATAATCAGATTTTACTTTTTAATACGCGGTCAAAATCGTCAAAAATACGTTTTGCCAGATCGATCCCTTTTAGTCGGGCGGTATGCCATGCCAGCATTTGGACGGGAACGATCAGCAGCAGCGGCGCCAGGTGATGGTCGCACGGACAGCTCAGCGCCAGCGCCTGCTCATCCTCTTCGTCGCTGAGCGTCAGCGTAAAGGCCCGGGCAATGGACGGCGCCATATAGTCCCGCAGCGCCCGGATCCGCGCATCCGGCGCATCTTCGATAAACAGCATCACGTGACGGGCGTTCGCCTCCAGATAGGGGCCGTGCATATAGGCCTCAAGCTCAAATCCGCTGGAAGGGACGCGCACCGTCTCAGTAAATTTGGTTTCGAACTCCTTCGCCACGCCAACCAGCGCGCCATAGCCGATGGCGATAAATCGTTCGCCGCCCCGCAGCGCTTCGCCGTGCCTGTCGATAAAGCGCGAGGTGCGGGCGATAACGTCCGGGATCGCCGCCGCCAGCCGCTGCAGCTCGTCAAGATAGCGCTGCTCCTCGGCCTCGCTGGCTGTTCCCTGGACACGGGCTATCATCAGCGCCATCAGCAGCAAATTCAGTACCGTCGCGCTAAATCCGCGGGTGACAAACCCCACGCTCTCAATACCGGTATTGATATCCAGTACCCCGTCGCAAGCACGGGCTATCGGGCTTTGCGGGTCGGAGGTCAGGGCAAAAACCGGCAGACTCAATGCCTGGACCTTGCGCATCGCCTCCAGCGTCGAGGCGCTTTTTCCGCTCTGCGAAATCGCCACCACCAGATCGGTATGCGGATCGACAGCCTCGTAATGCGTAAAGTTGTACGGCTCTTTAATTTCAACCAGCACGCCGAAGCGCTGTTCAAAGAAATAGCGCGCGCACAGAGCGGCGTTTAGCGACGATCCGGTCGCCAGCAGCAAAATACGGCGTACCGGATGCTGGCGGGCGAAATCCTCAATCGCCGCCAGCTTTTGCCGATAGTCGCGCAGGATCTGCGCCAGACAAGCCGGCTCTTCGCTGATATACGTCATCATCGTTGGTACCATTTTCGACTCCCGTTAAAACAAGCCAATCCACGAACCCAGAATGCCCACCAGCGCCATCCCGCCAATAATAGAAAGCGGTTTGACCTTACGCCCCAGCAGCCAGTAAACGATGCCAAAGCTCAGCAGCGGCAACATGCAGGGCAGAATGTCGTTGATAATGTCCTGTACCTGGGTTTTCGCCTCCCCGGCGCCGAAAGAGACAGGGATGGTGATATCAATCATTGAGGCGGTCATCGCGCCCACCACCATCAGGCCGATAATCGACGCCCCGTAGGTCAGGCTCTCCATCATTCCGCTCTTCTGGATCCGCTGCAGCACCCCGGTGCCCAGCACATAGCCCCAGCGGGTAAAGAACCAGCGCACCAGGATATGGGGCACGTTAAACACCAGCAGAAACAAGATTGGCCCGAGAATATTGCCCTTCAGCGCCAGACTGGTGCCGATCCCGGTGGCGATCAGCCGCAGCGTGCCCCAGAAAAAGGAGTCCCCCAGCCCGGCCAGCGGCCCCATCAGCGACGCTTTAACGTTATCAATCGCGTTGGCGTCCATATTTTTCTGCTGGCTGTTTTTCTCCTCCATCGCCGTGGTGATCCCCAGCAGCAACGTGACGATATGCGGCGTGGTATTGAAGAACACCAGATGCCGTTTCAACGCTGCGGCCAGCTCCTCTTTGCGCGGATAGAGCTTTTTCAGCACCGGGATCAGCGCGTAAACAAAGGCGAGATTCATCTGCCGCTCATAGTTCCACGAGAACTCCATCTGGAAGGAGCGCCAGAACACCCGGCGTAAATCTCGTGGCGTAATACGGGTCTCTTCTTGCTCCTGCGGGCGCAGGGTCTCTTCAGAAATCATCTTCGTCGTCATCGCTGACTCCTTGTTCTGTCGTCGTACGAGGTGAGCTCAACGCGGTGACGTTAACCATGACCACCGCCACGATAGCGCCGAGAATGGCGATGCCGGTCACCGGGATTTTCAGGTAGGCCATCAGCACGAAGCCAAGGAAAAAATACGGCGCGACTTTCTTGTTAATCAGCAGCCTGGCGAGCATCGCGAAGCCGAGGGCCGGAATGATGCCGGTAGCGACGCTGAGCCCGTGTTTGATAAATTCCGGGATGGTATCGAGCAGGGATTTCACCGCGTTGCTGCCGACCAGGAATGAAACGGTCACCACCGTGGCCAGCATCAGCGACAGCCCGAAGCCGGCAATCAGATGCATCCGCTCAATGCCCCGTGTATCCGCCCGTTCCGCGTAGCCGTCAGCCTTCTGGCTAAGCATCGGGATAAACATCCCCAGATAAACGTTTTTCAGGATCAGCGTCAGGGTGGCGATAGGCAGGCCAAGCAGCAGCGCCGTTTCCGTTCCCGCGCCGGAGGTAATGGCGAACGCCACCCCGAGAATGCCGCCGGTCACCACGTCAGGCGGTATCGACGCGCCGACGGAGAAAGATCCGATAAACGCCAGCTCGAGCGTCGCGCCCATGATGACGCCGGTCTGCACATCCCCCAGCACCAGCCCGGTCAGCAGCCCGGTGACGATTGGCCGCGAAATCAGCGACGTCCCTAATGCATATTCCGATTGCGCGATAAACGCCACCAGACCCAGTAAGAGAGCCTCTACCATAATCTGTCCTCCGGAATTAAACGCATTCCGCAAAAAGCTGTTTGCGATCGTTAGGGACCTGGCGGATCTCAACCTCGACGCCTTTCCCGACCAGTTGCTGCAGCTGCTCTATCTCTTCCGGGAGTAAATTAATCGCCTTAGAGATATTTTTACTGCCCTCTTTAGCCTTAATCCCACCGAGATTAATGCTTTTTATTTCCGCGACGGCGCTGGCAATACGCCAGGCGTCATTCACCGACTCCACGACGATAAAGAGATTATATTTATCCGTAACGCCGCTTTTTATCGCCTCAATAGCGTCGTCAATATTTTTAATTACCAGTTTTACCGAAGGCGGCTTGGCGAGCTTAATTGTGGTTTTTCGCAGCTCATCGGTGGGGACATTATCGTTGGCAATTAAAATGCAATCGGCCCCGACATACTGGGTCCAGGAAAAGGCGACCTGGCCGTGGAGTAATCGATGGTCTACCCTTAATAGCGTAATCATGGTGTTCCCTCATTTCAGAAGTCTTTATCAACGGTCATCGCACTGGCAATCGTGTGATTGCAGTACTGAATGCTCTCTTTGGCGCTTGTTAATGCTTCAGAAATTAATTTCTCGGTATTTTCTTCCCCTGCGGAAATAAGCAAATCAATAATCAGCGGCAGGTTTAAACCGGACAATAAATGAAAATTAGGGCGCGCTAAAAAACGCACAAACTCATTATTGACGCTACCGGCAAAAATATCCGTAATGACAATCAGCTCATCCTCGGCGGGAAAACGCGCCAGCAGCGTCTCCACCTGCTGCGTCAGATCGGCCTCCTCTTCGACGTAGGCGCAGAGGGTATGAATATCCGGCTGCTTGCCGAGGATCAGCTCCACGGAGTTCAGCAGACCGTTAGCAAAGGTGCCATGGCTGGCAAAAATATAGTGTCGTTTCATCCTTACCTCGAAAGCGCATTCCACTGCTTTCTTAATTGCAACCGGCGTGCCAGAAACAGTGGCGCGCCGGTTAGCGCAAGGACGAACGGAGGAAGGGAACTAAAACTCTTGATCTTCCTGAATAAATTCTGTTTCCCGCGTCAGGATATCGTGAATGTAATACAGCTCCACGGCGGGGATTTTGACACTATATCCGCTCTCAATGACACTAAAGGCCTCGCGCAGAATAACCAGCTCGCTCTCCGGACACTGCCTTCCGGAATAATGGGATGGCGACGCGTTGCGGATCAGGCGCTCAATCAGACAGCTGATATGCACGTACAGCGCCACCTTGCGATCGTTGGGCACGTCGCAGCCGGCCAGATGCTCATAGCGCAGTAAAAACTGCTCGACCTGATTGATCACTTTACCGGTATCAAGGATCGTCACCGACTCGATCACCCGGCGCAGCGAGAAATTTTTCAGGATCAGGTTATTGATCTCGCTGACCTGTTCAGAGGAGGCCAGCTCGCCGAAGATACGCATCAGCGGGCGGCTGCCCTGGCCGGAAATCAGCGAATCCAGCGAGATCCACGGCAGATCGGCAAGATGCGGATCGAGAGTACCGACGATAGCCAGCACCTCGTAGCGGCTGAGCATCGGCTCCCGCCGCGCGGGATCGGCGAGCGTGTCCACATCGCAGGCCACAATATCGATGCCGAGCGCTTCGGGAATACTGGCTTTTAACAGCGCCGACAGATTCGCCGCCGCCCCCAGGCCGGTGGCGCAGGTCGTGAGAATCGCCCGCGGTTTGTCCGCCTGCGGATAATAGAGCTGATGCTCAACCGCGAGGTCATCGCCAATCTCACGGACAATATCTTCCAGCATATCGCCCTGCAAAATCCGCTCCCCGACGTACATCGCCATCCCGGTCGAGACGTTATTAATAATCGCCACCGGCGTGGTCAGACGGCGGTTAAAGTGGCTGTGAATGGCGTTCAGCGATCCCATATCGACCAGGATGATCAGCCCGGAGGCCAGCGCGTGGCTCTCGATATAGGCCATCACCTGGTCGGCGATAGCCTCCGGCGTCACGTCGAGCGACATATCGAATGACTCAAACAGCTGGCTTTTCAGCAACCGGTTCGCCACGTTGGCGATGCTGCTGGCGGTGGCGTAGCCGTGGGCGAGAACGATCGCCCGGGTAACCTGCTGCTGGCTGATGGCGCCGTTTTTCTGTAACCACAGCACCAGCAGCAGCAGATCAATGCGCCGGGGTTCAATATCCAGCTTCAGCGCCAGCGCGGCGAGGATCTCTTCACAAAAGCGATACAGCAGCGGAAACTTTTGCGCCAGGAAATCCTCCAGCTGGCGGCTTTTCTCGGTGCTCATGGTGGAGTGCGCCTGACGAGAGCGATGTATCAGGTAGTGGCTAAGGGCGTAAATACAGTTGCCGTTAAACTGGATATTGAAGCGCTTTTCAAGGCGATAAAACTCTTCCCGCGCCTGATGAGTCAGCAGCAGCAGCAGATGCGAACTATTAGCATCGTGATTATCGAAAATCAGCCGATCGAAGAGGGTTTCAATCTCCTCGCCCATGCTTTTTTGCGCCTCTTCCCAGACCGTTTTTTTACTCAATACCGCTTCATATAGCGCCAGGACGCGGCACTGAGTATCGTAGATCAGCCCCTGAACCGGATCGCGCGCGCGCAGCAGCCAGACCAGACTGGTCTGCGGTTCGATAAGCAGCGGCTCCTGCTGGCCCATCGGTTCGCTGAGCGCTGGCGTCGCGGCCATGATATTTTCCGGCAGATCGTGCAGCGTGACGTTAAGCATCTCGCTGCCCGGACACCTGGCCCAGGCCGACGCAACGGCGTACTTCACCACATTCTTCAGCTCACCGACGTTACCGCGATAAACATAGTGCGTCAGCACCTGTAGCAGCCGGGGCGTCAGCTGCAGCCGGGCGGCCAACGTGCGCGCCTCCTGCCAGAAAAACTGCAGCGTTAACGCTTCTTTTTCGTGGCGGCTGCGGTTTTGTAAATCAGGCAGGCTAACGAGGATCGGAATACGGCGAATAAAGGTGGTCAGAAAAGTGCTGTGAATATCTTCGGTAGTGGCAAACACCAGCCGCAGAGAAATTGGCATCCCCTGCGCCGTTTCCCCCACCCGATAGATCTCCTTGCGATCCAGCCAGGTGAAGAGCTTCTCCTGCCCCTGCGCATCCAGACGATGGACTTCATCGAGAAACAGCACGCCGCCGTTTGCCGCCTCAAAGGCCCCGGCTTTATCCCCCTGCGCGCCGGTAAACGCGCCTTTAACGTAGCCAAACAGGTTGGCGGCCAGCAGCTCCGGGTTACTGGCGTACTGGGCGCAGTTGAAGCTGACAAAGGGCGCATCGGGCGCCAGCAGTCCCTGGGCGATGGCAAACTCGTGCATCAGCTCCGCCATATAGCTCTTACCGGTACCGCTGTCGCCGGTAATCAGCAGCGGTAGGCCGCCGTTAGGATAAAACAGCGCGGTTTTCATCTGTTCGATAGGCTTGCGCAGGCTGCCGTCATGGCCGGTCAGCAATGAGAAATGATCCGCCTGCTCCGGCTGTCGGTCGCTCTCCGCCAGCAGCTCCGCCATGCTGACGTACTCGCTGCGCGAAAGAGGGAAAAACTGCTGGCAGAAGGCGGCCTTATGCAGAAAATAGACCGGCCGGGTATTGATCTTCACCAGCACATCCTGGGCCACCAGTTGATTCAGGTAGTGGCTGGCGGTGTTTCTTTGCATCGCAAAACGCCCGGCGAGATAGCTGGCGGTAAAGACCTCGCTCAGATTATCCGGATCAAAAAAATCGGTCTGATTTTGCAGAAAAGCCAACAGTTCCGTTTTACGCATCGCATCCCCCCTCTTCGCCTGTCAGGGGCTTATGATGCGGGAAATCCGCCAGGCGTTGGCGCTTAATTCATTTTTTGCGGTTCAGAGCACAAAAAAAAAACGACGCCCAAATCCGCGGGCGCCGCACAACAAACCGACTACAGCCGCGACAGGGCCTCCCGCATCCCCGCGCTCAAAATCACTTCCAGATACCGCGTGACCTGTTCGGCAAGCCCCGGTATTGCCGTCAGATCCTCACCCCAGTGCGCGGTATCCTGCAAAACCTCCGTCACCAGCTCACCCAGCGGGCGGCCCTGGGCCACCTGTGCCCACCCTTCAGCAAAACGAGTTAACCAGACGTCATCATCCTGTAACGGATACGTCTGCCCGTCACGCTGGCCGCGGTAGAAGGCGATAAGCGCCGCCAGGGCGAAGGTTAAGCGCGGCGGAATGACGCCATGCTGGCGGGTATTCGCCAGCAGCTGCGGCAGGATCCGGGTGCGAAACTTGGTCATCCCGTTCAGGGCGATGGAGAGCAGCTGATGGCGGATAAACGGGTTGAGAAAGCGTCCGGTAACGGCATCAGCAAACTGGCGTAGCTCATCGGCGGGCAAATCCAGCGCCGGGATAATCTCCTCGTCGATGGTTTGCTGCACATAGTGGCGAATGGCTTCGTCGCGCATCGCTTCGCCGACGGTATCCACGCCGCACAGCCACGCCACCGGGACCAGCGCGGTGTGCGCGCCGTTAAGAATGGCGACTTTGCGCTCTTTGTAGGGCCGGATATCCTCTACGATATGAATATTGAGCGGGCAGCGGTCAAGCCGCAGCTTTTCCGCCAGCGCCCGCGGTCCCTGGATAACGAACAGCCAGAAATATTCGGCGGTATCGAGGAAAGCATCATGGTAGCCCAGCTCCGCCTCCAGCTTTTCTGCTTCATCACGCGGGTAGCCGGTGACGATGCGGTCAACTAGCGTTGAACAAAACGTATTGGCGGTCTCAACCCAGTCGCGAAAAGCCGCGGGCAATTGCCACTCTTCGGCGTAGCGCAGCACCAGCGCCTTCAGCGCTTCGCCGTTGTAGTCAATCAGCTCACACGGGATAATCGTCCAGCCCTTATCCGCTGCGCCGTTGAAATGGCGGAACCGTTCGAGCAGCAGCTGGGCCAGCTTCGCCGGGAAACTCACCGGCGGCTTATCGTCAGGCCGGTCTCCGGCGTGATAGCTGATGCCCGCTTCGGTGGTATTTGAAAATACGAACGCGATCGCCGGATTTCGAGCCAGCGCCAGATAGCCGGCAAAATCCTGCCAGGGGTTAATTTCATTGTTTACGGAGCGAATAATCCGCGCCTCGCTCACCGCCTCGCCGCGTTCGTCCAGCCCGCGGATCACCGTGGTGTAGAGTCCGTCCTGGGTATTGAGCGACGGCGGAAACTCAGTGTTGATCGGGCGAACGATGGTTACGCCTGCCGCCAGATCGGTTTTCTCATTCAACAGATCCAGCTGCCAGTCGATAAACGCCCGCAGGAAGTTGCCCTCGCCGAACTGAATCGCGCGCGTCGGGTACTGCGGCCCGGGAAAATCTTGTCTGTTTAACGATTTCATGAGTTTACCTGCTAAAAATGAATGACGCCTTTGATCAGCTGGCGATTATTAATCACTTCGCTTTCGTAAATGTCCGCCAGCGATCTGAAATCGTAACGGTGGGTCAGCATCATCCTGGCGGTGATTTTCCCCTCGGCCATCAGCCGCCCGACTTTGGCAAAATCCTCTTCCGTCGCATTGCGGCTGCCCATCATGGTGGTCTCTTTCTTATGAAATTCCGGGTCTGAGAACTGCAGTTCACCTTTAAACAGGCCAACGAATATGATGCTGCCGCCGTGGCGGATTAAATTCACCGTGTTGTTCATCGCATGCTGATTCCCGGTGGCGTCGATCACTTTTTGCGCCAGAGAACCGCCGAAGGCTGCGCACAGCTGTTCGATAAACTGCGGGTCGGAAGGATCGAGGGTGCTCAGGCCGAGATGCTGCGCCACGTGTTCGCGCCGCGCTGGACTGGTGTCCGCCACCACCACCTGCGCCCCGTCGGCTTTGGCGATAGCCGCCGCCCCAAGGCCGATGGGGCCCGCGCCAACCACCAGCACCTGCTCTCCCGCCCGGATAGCGGCGCGACGCACCGCGTGGGCGCTGATGGCGAAGGGTTCAATCAGCGCCGCGGCTTCCGGCTCGACGTCATCCACCACCAGCAGATTTTTGACCGGCACGCTGAGGTACTCGCTAAACCCGCCGTCCCGATGCACGCCGATAACGGAAATCTTCTCGCAGCAGTTTGTCCGGCCGCTCAGGCAGGCCGGACACTGGCGGCAGGCGACGTAGGGAATGACGGCAACCTGCTGGCCGCTTTTCAGATTAAGAATATTTTTACCAAGCCCGATTATCTCGCCGCATATTTCATGACCAAGAACGCGCGGATAGCTAAAAAAAGGTTGATTGCCGCCCCATGCGTGAATATCCGTGCCACAAATCCCCACCGTTTTTATTTTAATGAGAACCTCATCGTCACCGGGAATGGGAATCTGGCGTTTTTCCCAGTGAAATTTTTTGGGTTCTTGACACACTAGCGTATTCATCGACGTCATAATAATTGCCTCCGTATTTGTTGGCTTAGATATCGATGAAAAACAGAGGTGAGAATAAATTCATTGCAAAAATTGTGAAATCTCGCGCACAAAACTGTTTTAAATCCGGCTTTAATAGCGAAAAAACAGGAAACCTATTATGAGCCGCTCGCAAAATCTTCGTCACAACGTCATTAACCAGGTCATTAACGATATGGCGCGCGGCTTTCTCCCCTCGCCGCTACCCTCACAAAGCGCGCTGGCGGAGATGTACAACATCAGCCGCACCACCGTGCGCCACATCCTCAGCCACTTATGCGAGCGCGGCGTGCTGCACCAGGTCAAGCAGGATTACCAGATCCTCCGCCAGCCGGAGGTGCAGGACGGCTTCGATGGCGCCAGCGCCTCGCTGGCCGAACAGAATCGTCTCTTCGAACAGGCGTTTTTCACCATGATCAACCAGCGCCAACTGCGCGCCGGGGAGATGTTCTCCGAGCTACAGCTGGCGCGGGCGGCGGGCGTCAGCCCGGTGGTGGTCAGAGAGTTTTTGTTGAAATTCAGCCGCTACAACCTGATTGAAAGCGAAAAGCGCGGCCAGTGGAACATGAAGAAGTTTGAGTTATCCTGGGCCGAGCAGTTGTTCGAACTGCGGGAAATGCTGGAAACCCACGCGCTTCAGCACTTCCTCAACCTGCCGGATAACGACGCCCGCTGGCTGCAGGCCAGAACCCTGCTTGAGCGCCATCGCGCCCTGCGGGACAGCATCGGCGACAGCTTTCGTATGTTTTCGCAGCTCGATCGCGACTTTCATACGCTGCTGCTGTCCGCTGCGGAAAATATATTTTTTAATCAATCACTTGAAATTATTTCCGTGATCTTCCACTTTCACTATCAGTGGGATGAAAGCGATCTTAAACAGCGCAATATCATCGCCATTGATGAACATATGACCATCCTCAGCGCCCTCATCTGCCGCAGCGATCTGGACGCCAACCTGGCGCTGCGTAACCACCTGAACTCGGCGAAGCAATCGATGATTAACTCGCTCAAACAGAGCGAATCCCTGGCTCATTAAGTACCGATTAAAAACAGAAAATGATTATCAGCAGCACAAATCTCAAAACATAAACCAATGCCGTAAAAAAGGTTATTTATGCTGAAAACAAGTCGACTTACTTTACTGTGAAATAGGTGGGTGGTGTTTAAACCATTCGATGTCACTTGTCGTTCAAATAGAATAGCCAGGAGTCAGGCGTGGAACAACAAAATATAACTATCGACCCGCAGACAACCTTTAAAAAAGGGAAAGCGGAGACGATTTCAGTTCCGTTAGATAATACGTTAACGCGTAGCACTCGCATTAAAAAAATTCAGACAACGGCAATGATCCTGTTATTTCTTGCGGCGGTAATCAACTACCTCGACAGAAGTTCATTGTCCGTCGCGAACTTAACGATTCGCGAGGAGTTGGGGCTGAGCGCCACCGAAATCGGGGCGCTGCTGTCCGTTTTCTCGCTGGCCTACGGTATCGCCCAGCTCCCCTGCGGGCCGCTGCTGGACCGTAAAGGTCCGCGCATCATGCTCGGGCTGGGTATGTTTTTCTGGTCGCTGTTTCAGGCGGTCTCCGGAATGGTGCACAGCTTTACCCAGTTCGTGCTGGTGCGTATCGGCATGGGGATCGGCGAAGCGCCGATGAACCCCTGCGGCGTCAAGGTGATCAACGACTGGTTTAATATTAAAGAGCGCGGCCGCCCGATGGGTTTCTTTAACGCCGCGTCGACCATTGGCGTCGCCATCAGCCCGCCAATCCTGGCCGCCATGATGCTGATGATGGGCTGGCGCGGGATGTTTATCACCATCGGCTTGCTGGGGATCTTCGTCGCTATCGGCTGGTATATGCTCTATCGCAACCGGGAGGATATCGCTCTCACCGCCGACGAGCAGGCCTACCTTAACGCCGGGAGCGTCAACGTTCGCCGCGACCCGCTAAGCTTTGCCGAATGGCGCAGCCTGTTTAAAAACAAAACCATGTGGGGAATGATGCTGGGCTTCAGCGGCATCAACTATACCGCATGGCTGTATCTGGCCTGGCTGCCGGGCTACCTGCAAACGGCATATAATCTCGATCTGAAAAGTACCGGTTTTATGGCCGCCATTCCTTTCCTGTTCGGCGCCGCCGGGATGCTCATCAACGGCTACGTCACCGACTGGCTGGTCAAAGGCGGCATGGCGCCGATCAAAAGCCGCAAAATTTGCATTATTGCCGGGATGTTCTGCTCCGCCGCCTTTACCCTTGTTGTGCCGCAGGCCACCACCTCTATCGTCGCGGTGCTGTTAATCGGTATGGCGCTGTTCTGCATCCACTTTGCCGGCACCTCCTGCTGGGGATTGATTCACGTCGCGGTGGCCTCAAGGATGACCGCGTCCGTCGGCAGCATCCAGAACTTCGCCAGCTTTATCTGCGCCTCCTTTGCGCCGGTGGTGACCGGGTTTATCGTCGATACCACCCATTCATTCCAGCTGGCGCTGATTATCTGCGGCTGCGTGACCGCCCTCGGCGCGCTGGCCTATATTTTCCTGGTCCGACAGCCGATTAGCGACCCGCGTAACGGCTGAATCTTAACGCCCTGCCGACGGCAGGGCGCTCAAGGCCGCGCTCATCTCATACTGTTTTAATGCCATGGGCGTATAGCCGGCGGCGTGAAACAGCGGCGTAAAGCGCTCCGGGATGGTCACCGACGTCCCGAGGCCGGGAAAGCGTTGGGCGAGCGCCCTCAACATTTCCTGTCCCAGCCCGCGCCCGCGGGCGGCGGGATCGACCCATAAAAACTGCAGCTGCGGCCTGCTGGATAAGGTCGCCAGCACGGCGAAAGCCTGCTGATGAAGGCTCAACGCCCGGCACGGGAGGGTGCTGAAGGTTAGCGGGTCCATCAGCCACGGCAGCTGGCCGTTAATCTCGGCGCCGGCCCTGCGCGTCAGCGCCAGCACGTCATACTCCTGCAATACGGATGACTCCCCGCTCGCGGCCTGCGCGCTCAGATAGCCGCACAGCCCGTGCCGCACCTCGAAGCCCAGCGATTGATACAGCGCCACCGCGGCATGGTTGTCGCGGATAACCTCCAGCCACATCCGCCGTACGCCCTGCGCGCGCAGCGCGTCGATAAGCGGCGTCATCAGCCGGCGGCCAACGCCCTTTCCGCGATACGCGGGCCGCACCGCGAACGCCGCCAGCCGGGCTTCATCGCCGCGTCGGGCGACGACCGCCATCGCGGCGGGGACATCACCATCCAGCCAGACGCGAGAATCCAGCAGGCTCAGCCCTTCGGCGCTAAAACGCTGGACAAAAACCTCCACCGACAGCGTGACGGGAACGAGATAATCTTCGAAACAGTCGCAGAGGATCGTCGTCAGCTGCTCAATGCTGAACTGGGTGGCGGGAACGGCGGTAAGCTCCATACATTTCTCCCGGAGGCTGCTATGCTGAGGTGATGAAAACTAACACTATAACCGCCGCCGCGACGTTACGCCTGACTGAGGAGAACGATATTCCCCTCCTGCCTGCGATTGAGCGCTCGGCGGCCCAGGCTTTTCGCCAGATCCCGGCGCTGGCATGGCTGGCGGAAAGCGATGTGATAAGCCCCGAGCGTCACCGGCTGTTTCTCGAAACGGACCACAGCCTGCTGGCCGTAGCCGATGAACACCCGATCGGCTTCGTGCTGACCGAACCGCTGGACGATGCGCTGTTTATCGTGGAGATCGCCGTCCATCAGGCGTGGCAGGGGCGAGGCGTTGGCCGCATGATGCTGGAGCAGGTTATAGCGACAGCCCGTCAGGCGGCGTATCCGGCGGTCACGCTCACCACCTTCCGCGACGTGCCGTGGAACGCGCCGTTCTACACGCGCCTCGGATTTTCAATGCTGAACGAGCTAAGGCTACCGGCAGGGCTGGCGGCGAAAAGAGATCTGGAGACGGAACACGGGCTAGCGCCGGAAACGCGCTGCGCCATGCGCTTAGCGCTGTAGCCTTCGTCGCTGCTTTCAGCGTCTGAATATGGTACAAAGTATCATTCCAAATTAACCCGTTGATACCCGTATGTCCTCGCCAATCGATATCATTTCCTGCATTACCGATCGCTTTGTTGAACTGACGGCGACCGAAAAGCGCATCGCGCAGTTTATTCTCGATGATGTCGCGGCGGCGGCGGCGCTGCCCATCGCGGAGATGGCGCGTCTGACCCATACCAGCCAGGCCTCGGTCACCCGCTTTGCCCGGGCGCTGGGCTGCAAAGACGTCCGCGAGCTGAAGATGAAGCTCGCGCAATCCCTCGCGGTCGGGCAGCGGTTTATCCTCGATGTGCCGGACCTTGAAGGCGTACAGGGGATCTACGAGTCGATCATCGGCGTGCTGGAGACCAACCGGCGGGCGCTGGATCTTGAGGCGCTGAAGCGTGCGGTGAGCTGGCTGAGCGACTCGCGGCAGATCCTCGCCCTCGGGATGGGCGGCGGCTCCACCATCTGCGCCCAGGAGATCCAGTATCGCCTGTTTCGCCTCGGCCTGCCGGTGGTCAGCCAGAATGACGGTCTGCTGGTGCGTATGATGAGCTCGGCGGTAACGCCAAAGGATGTGGTTATCGTGCTGTCCTTAGGCGGCTATACCCAGGAAATCATTGAAAGCGCGGCGATTGCCAGCCAGTACGGCGCGAAGGTGATTGCGATTACCCCTGCCGGAACGCCGCTGGCGGAACAGGCGGATCTGGTGCTGCCGCTGCTGGTGCGCGAAAACGACTATATCTTCAAGCCCAGCACTTCGCGCTATGCGATGCTGGCGATGGTTGACGTGCTGGCCACCGAACTGGCGATGGCCAACAAGACCCAGGCAAAAGGCAGACTGCGCCGCATTAAGCTGGCGCTCGACAGCCACCGCGGCGGCGTCGACCGGCAGCCGCTGGGCGATTAACCGCAGCGGGCGGCGGCGATAAACCTCTCCGCCTGCTGACGGGTACGCTCCACGGCCTGCCCGGCGCGATAAAGATCGCTTCCCAGACCGGCGCCGGCGCACCCCGCCCGCACCCAGCTCGCCAGATTCTCCGGCGTCACGCCGCCGACCGCCAGCACCGGTACCTCCGGCGGCAGCACCGCTTTCAGCGCCCGAATGTAGTCCGGGCCGAATGCGGAAGACGGGAAAATCTTCAGCCACTGCGCCCCGGCGTCCAGCGCGCTAAACGCCTCGGTCGCCGTGGCGCATCCGGCGCAGACCCGCATTCCGCGCGCCACCGCCCGGCGAATCACCTCCGGCTGAGTATTCGGCGTCACGATAAGCTTCGCCCCGGCGTCGGCCAGAAAATCGACCTGTTCAACCTTAAGCACCGTGCCCGCGCCAATCACCGCCTGTTCGCCAAAGCGCGCGACCATCTGCGGAATGCTCTGCCGCCAGTCCGGTGAATTAAGCGGGATTTCAATATAGCGGAAGCCCGCGCCCACCAGCGTCGCAATATGCTCCGCCGCCTCAGCGGGGCGGATGCCGCGTAAAATCGCCACCAGTTTAATCGTGTCCATGCATTATCCTCGCCATGCCGTTCAGCAATGCCTCATCGCCGCTGCAGCGGTTAACCGTCATTCCATGCGCCCTCATCGCCCGACTGTAGCGGGCGTTCAGCGCCGGGTCGCCGACCAGCGTGACGGTAGAGGGGCGGTAACGCTGGCCCATGACCGCCACCTCCGCGCCAATCAGCAAGCCGGAGAGATAGTCGCTGACCGAGGTCGCCGCCAGCGCCCCGAGTACCCTGGCGGCCCTGGCGACAAACAGTTCGCTCACCAACGACGGCTGCGCCAGCCCTTTTTCCAGCCCCCGCTCAAACGCCGCCTCGTCCGGCTGCTGGGCCGGTAGCCCTTTGCCGAGCAGCGACTGCGTCATCAGCAGATGATGCAGTTCCCCGGTCATCGCCGTGACAAAATGGCGCACCGCGCCGTCCTCCATCTGCACCCATTTACAGTGGGTGCCCGGCAGCACGTAACACTCCGCCGGCGCCAGCTGCCAGGCCCCCAGCAGCTGCGTCTCTTCGCCGCGCATCACGTTGTAATCTCCGGCCTGGTCCATCTTGAGGCCGGGAATAATCCACACGTCTTCGGCCACGGCGCAAAGCTGCTGCCCCGGCGCGTCAATCGCCGCCGGGCAGGCAAGATAGGGCACCGCCTGCCAGCCGGCATCGCTGCCGATCATCCCGGCCATCAGCACCGGCAGCGTCTCCGCGCCGCGCCAGGGCGCCAAATGCTCCTCGAATACGTCGGCGGGCGCCCGCCCGTTCAGGCGGGTGATGCCCAGCGGCAGCTGCTTCGTTTCGACGCACTGGCCGTTGCGAATCAGCCAGCCGCGCAGCTGGGTGGAGCCCCAGTCGACGGCAATATAGTCCCTCATTGCGCTTCTCCTGAGGCCTGCGCCACCGCCGTTTTCGCCGGCGCCGCCTGCCCTTCCCGCTCCAGGGTAATCATCTCCAGCGCTTGCTGACGGCTGATTTTGCTGGCAGGCGTCATTAACGTGACAAAAACGGCGGAAACGAAGCTGCCGACGACCGACGGTATGCACGGGTTGCCCCAGTAAGCCAGCCAGTCGGCCTTAATCAGAACCACAAGAGAGACCACCATGCCGCTCAGCAGCGCGGTTAACGCGCCCTGCCAGTTAAAGCGCAGCCAGAAGCGGCCCAGAATCGAGCAGACGAACAGCCCGGACATCAGCATGGAGATCATTTTGGTGATATAGCTGATGATATCGTTCGAGGTCAGGGCGAAGATCATCGCCAGGCCGATAACAAACGCCAGCATCCAGCGCGACAGCGTAATGGCTTTATCTGCCGGGGGCATTTTCCCGGTAACGAGGGTATAAACATCGCGCATCATAATAGCGACGGCGGCTATCGCATCGGAGCTGGCCGAAGACATGGTGGCGGAAAGCCCGGCAATCAGCACCACCAGCCCCAGCATCGCCGGCAGGAAGCTGGTCGCGAACAGGAAGGCGTAATTGCTGTTCTCCAGATGGGGGTTCATCGTCCATGCCGCCATGCCGATAATCGCCGGTAGCACCGAGAAAAACAGATACAGCACGCCGGTATAGACAAACGAGCGGCGCACCGAAGAGACGTCTTTCCCCGAGTAGATACGCTGACGATAGGAAGGGGTCGCCAGTACGCCGACGCCGATGATCATCGCCAGCGATAGCGCTGGCATCACCCCGAGCTTGTCAACGGCAAACAGGCTCATCGCCTTAGGATCCATCGCCTGAACAATGGCATCCCATCCCCCCACGTGAACCACGGCCAGAATCGCCATCAGAATAAAACCGAAAAACAGAATTAATGCCTGAATGGTATCCGTCCACACCACCGCAGAATAACCGCCGATGATGACGTAAATCGCAAAAGCCAGAGCGATAATAATTTTTGCCAGCGTCAGATTTATTCCCGTCGCCCAGGATAAATACATGCTGCCGCCAAGAATATGCGCCCCCAGCCAGCCAATCGAGGCAATAAATATCATTATGCCGACGATATTTTTAATTAAATGGCTGCCGCCGGTATAATACGACAGCTCCTCGCTCATGGTCATAAAACGGAGTTTACGCACCGGCGCAAACAGCCAGGCCACCAGCAGAATACCGATCGCCCCGCCCACGCCGTACAGCATGCCGGCCCAGCCGTTGCTGTAGCCGAAGCCTACGGCGCCCATGCTTGAACCGGTTCCCACCATGGTCGCCACGGTGGAACCCAGCGTCAGAAAAAGCGGTAGGGAACGGCCGCCGAGTAAAAAATCTTCACCGCTTTTTTGATTACGCGACACGTACCAGCCAAGCCAAATCATGGCCAACGCGTAAATAATAAAGCCGACTAAAAAGATATGACTATTCATAATTCACATCCTGCCAGTTGAGTAGGTAAAAGGTAAAAGGCTACGGAGCGCTGAATGAATTCAGCGCTCAAAATTCTGTTTATATTTCTGATGAATAAATTTTTATACGCGAGCCGCGTTATAACAGGTCACATCCACTTCGACTTTACAATCCACCACCAGGTCCGCGACGCAGCAGATACGGGCAGGCGGGTTGTCGGCAAAGAACTCGCGGAACACTTTATTGAACGACTGAAAATAGCGCGAATCGGTGAGGATCACTTTGACATGCACCACGTCGGCCAGGCTGTAGCCCGCTTCGTTCATGATATCCACGCAGTTCTGAATCGCCAGCCGCGACTGCTCGACAATCCCGCCCTCCACCACTTCACCATCCTTCATCGGCGTCTGACCGGAGACATACAGCCAGCCTCCCGCCTCCACCGCGCGCGCGAACGGCAGATGCTGCCCGCCGGTGCCGGTACCGCCTTCCACGCCATAACGTTTAATACTCATCTTTCACTCCTCAGTTCATTTGGCGGCGCAGGAAACGCCCCGCACGCCCGATAATCTTTTTATCGCTGCCGTAGCTCATCACGCCGTTGACCATCACCGCCTCAATACCGTCCGCCGGTTGTTTCGGGTCGGAGAAGCTGGCGACATCGCGCACCGTCTGCGGATCGAACAGCACCAGATCGGCGAAATAGCCCACTTTCACCAGCCCGCGATCGGCGAGCTGGAAACGCGCCGCCGACAGCCCGGTCATTTTGTGAATAGCGGTGGTCAGCGGAAACAGCCTTTCATCGCGGCTATAGTGGCCTAATACCCGAGGGAAAGCGCCCCACAGCCGCGGGTGCGGCATCGGATCGTTCGGCAGACCGTCAGAGCCGATCATCGTCACCGGATAACGCAGTACCCGCCGTACGTCCTGCTCATCCATGTTGTAGTAAATGGCCCCGGCGGGCATCAGCCGCGCCGCCGCCTCATGCAGGCTAACCTGCCAGCCGTCGGCAATCTGCTGCAGGGTTTTCCCGGCCTGTTCCGGCTGCGCTTTCGACCAGGTGATGACGATGTCGAACTCATCGGTCACCTGCTTCATATCCAGCGTCGATGAGCTGGCGGAATAGGGGTAGCAGTCGCAGGCGATCTCCTGGCGCTGGCGCATTTCATCAAAGAAGGCCAGCGTCTCCTTCGTGCGACCCCAGTTTTTCGCGCCGGCGCACTTGTGGTGCGAGACCACCACCGGCACGTTGCCGTGGCGGCCAATGCGGAACGCCTCGTCGAGCGCATCCAGAATCGGCTCGAACTCCGAACGCAGGTGGGTGGTATAAATTCCCCCCTCTGCCGCCAGTTCCTCGGCCAGCGCCATCACCTCTTCAGTGGTGGACTGAAACGCGCTGGCGTAGGCCAGCCCGCTGCTCAGGCCAAGCGCGCCCTGGCGCAGCGCGTCGCGCAGCTGGACGCGCATCCCGGCGATTTCGCTTTCGGTCGCCGGGCGGAACAGATCGTCCATATGATTATTACGCAGCGCGGTATGGCCAATCAGCGTGCCAACGTTCAACGACGGCTTTGCCGCCTCCACCGCGTGGGCGTAAGCGTCCACGGTGGGGTAAATAAAGTGCTCCTGCTCGCCCAGCAGGTTCATCGGGTCCGGCACGCCGTCGCGCAGGGTCGCCGTCGCCGCGCTGATCCCGCAGTTGCCGACAATCACCGTCGTCACCCCCTGGCTCAGCTTGGGCAAATAGGCCGGCATACGGATGACGTTAATGTCGTCATGGGTATGCACATCGATAAATCCGGGCGCCAGCACGCGCCCCTGCCCGTCAATCACCTGCTCCGCCGGCAGGTTTAGCGCCGGGGCCACTTCCACAATTCGATCGCCCTTCACCGCCACGTCGCCGCGAAACTGCGGTCCGCCGCTGCCGTCAATGACCGTGACGTTTTTGAAAAGCCAGTTAACTTTCATCGCAATTACTCCCTTTCAACTCTGCCGACAAGTTAACCATTTACAAGGCGGAAAAACAGTGGAAAACTACGCAAAAATCAGATCAAATTATGATACTTTTATTCATAAATAACGAAATAAAGTAAATAAATATATATTTTTCAATTAATTATAATTGATACCCAGCTTTAATCCGAGCATAAACCCTGAAAGGATAATGTTATGAAATACCATCAAGATACGCTGATTCCGCATAAGGCCGCCGTCATGTCCGCCCCGGCGAATCTGCTGGCGGAGGAGGTCTGCCTCCCTGCCGCGCTGCTGAAAAAAACGGCGCTGGAGAATAACATCGCCTGGATGCAGCGCTATGCCGACGCGCGCGGCGTCTCGCTGGCGCCGCACGGCAAAACGACGATGACGCCGTGGATTTTTCAGGCCCAGCAGCGGGCGGGCGCATGGGGGATCGGCGCAGGCAGCGCCTGGCAGGCTGGCGCGGCGATGGCCAGCGGGGTTGAGCGCGTCCTGATGGTCAATCAGCTGGTCGGCAGGGCGAATATGCAGGCGGTTTCGCGGCTGAAAGCGCATTACCGGGCGGCGGATTTTATCTGCTGTATCGATAGCCTCGCCAACGCCCGCGCGCTGTCGGCCTTTTTCAGCGAACGCCGGCAAACGCTGGACGTGCTAATTGAGCTGGGCGTGGCCGGCGGGCGCTGCGGCTGCCGCAGCGTTGACGATGCGCTAACCCTGGCGCAGGCCGTCGCGGACCTTCCTGGCCTCAAGCTGCGCGGTCTCGAACTGTATGAAGGGGTGCTGCACGGCGACGATCCGCAGCCGCAGGTGGAAGTGCTGCTGCGCCAGGCCGCCGATTTGGCCTGCCGGATGGAGCATCTGGTTGAGGGGGAGTTTGTGCTGACCGGCGCGGGCACCGTCTGGTATGACGTGGTGTGCAATATCTGGCTGGCGGCGCAGAAGCCGGGGCGGTGCCGAATCGTCATTCGCCCCGGCTGCTATATCACCCACGACCGGGGGATCTACGATATCGCGCAAAAAGCGCTGGTGGCGCGCGATCCGATCGCCTGCGATCTGGGCGGCGATTTAACCTCGGCGCTGGAGCTGATGGCGATGGTCCAGTCGGTGCCGGAAGCGGATCGCGCGGTGGTCAACTTCGGTAAACGCGACTGCGCCTTCGACGCCGGGCTGCCGCAGCCGATCGCCCGGTATCGCAACGGCGAGCGGCTGTCCGCAGAGGGGATCGAAAGCGTCGGGATCATGGATCAGCACTGTATGCTGCGCCTCGCGCCCGGCAGCGACGTGCAGGTCGGCGATATTCTGGTGTTCGGCACCTCGCACCCGTGCCTGACGTTTGATAAATGGAAAACCCTGCTGCTGGTGGATGAGCAGTATAACGTGCTGGAAGAGCTGGATACCCTGTTCTGAAGAACGCCTTCTCCCGGAGGCGGCGCGCTGCGCCTGTCCGGGCTTGTATGATTAACCCGTCAGAAAGAACCGGCCAGTTCTCTCTGATGGCGGTCCGGATGCCGTGTCCGGGCTTAGGCTTTCGCGCCTGTTCCGTAGATCCTTTGCACCGGACCGCCGTTCTTTCTCATGTGATAAACCGGACAGTATCATGGACCGGCTTTCACCGGTAACCCGTATTCGCAAGGTTGGTTTCACTATGGAAAATGAACTCCACTTCATCGGTATTGATGTCGCCAAAGCTAAACTGGATGTCGATATTCTTCGCCCTGATGGCCGGCATCGTTGTAAAAAATTTGACAATACCCTCTCCGGGCATGAAGCGCTGGTCCGCTGGCTTCGCGGCCATGATGTGAACCGTGCCCATGTCTGCATGGAATCCACCAGCACCTACATGGAAGACGCGGCCGCGCATCTGAGTGATGCCGGGTATACCGTGTCCGTCATCAACCCCGCCCTCAGTAAAGCTTTCGCACAGAGTGAGGGGTTGCGCAGTAAAACCGACAAAGTGGACGCCCGTATGCTGGCTCACTTCTGCCGGGAAAAACGCCCGCCAGCCTGGGAGGCCCCCCATCCGACAGAGCGGGCACTGAAAGCCCTGGTGTTACGCCATCAGGCGCTGACAGAGATGCAGACACAGGAGAAAAACCGGCGGGAAACCGCGCCGGAAGTTCAGCTGACCAGCATTGATATCCTGCTGGGGTGTCTGAGCGCGGAGCTGGCGCGTATCGAAAAACAGATAAAAGACCTGACGGATAATGACCCGGATATGAAACAACGGCGGAAGCTGCTGAACAGTATCCCGGGCATCGGAGAGAAAACGGCGGCGGTTCTGCTGGCGTATACGGGCCTGAAACTGAAGTTCGGTACAGCGCGGCAGTTCGCGGCGTATGCAGGACTGACGCCGGTGCAGCATGAGTCAGGCAGCAGCGTGATGCGGGCGAGCCGGATGAGCAAAGCGGGACCGGTTCATCTGCGCAAAGCGCTATACATGCCAGCGTTATCGGCGCTGTACCATACGGCGTGGGGAAAAGCGTTCAGGAAAAGGCTGGAAGGGAATGGTAAGCGTGCGAAAGTCATCATAGGGGCGATGATGCGAAAGCTGGCGCAGGTGGCGTACGGTGTACTGAAGTCAGGAAAGGCGTTCGATGCGTCACAGCATGAGCTGTTGATAGCGTAAGAAAGCGTGCCGGATGAAACGACAGCGCGGGATGTCGCTGTCGTTGTTGTGCCTGTCATCCGGGAGCCGGAGAAGATGACAGTGGTGAAAAGAGTTGCAGGCGTTCACAGTATCTACCAGACGGTGAACCGTAGCCCGGACAGGTGCGCCAGCACCGCCTCCGGGATGTTTTTCGCGCGGACAACGCATTACGCCTCTTCCTCGCCCCGCGTTCCATTCCCCAGGGCGATAAACTCCTCCAGCAGCGCGGTAAGCTGGCGCATTTTTTCGACGGTAAACTCGGCTTCTATCTGGCGATAGGCTTCTTCGACCTGGGCCTGGGCGCTTTCATACAGCTTCAGGCCCGCCGGGGTCAGCGAAACGTACAGCTTGCGCTGATCGTTAACCGGCTTTAAGCGCAGTACCAGGCCGTCGCGTTCCATACGGGTCAGGATGCCGGTCAGGCTCGGGCGTAAAATACAGGCGCGAAAGGCCAGGTCGTGAAAATCCATCGACGGATTTTCGGCGAGGATCCGCACGATACGCCACTGCTGCTCGGTAAGATTATGGCGTTTAACAATGGGCCGAAAGTGGGCCATCGCCGCTTCCCGCGCCTGCAGCAGCGCGATAGTTAACGAATCATGCATCACATACCTCTGAATGAAATTCCTCATCTGTTAATAAGTTAATAATTAGCCTTAATTGCCGCAGAAGGCAACCGGTTTCTGTCTTTGAAAAGTACCAGATGGTACAAAGAAATTTCATTACTATTTGATTTAAAACATAAAAATTAAAATTCTGTAAATATATTGTTAATCCGATCACAAAACATTCACTTCTGTTTGCCAAACCTTCCTGCAAAGCATAAAAGATGATCATTAACATATTAATGAAATTCGTTATTCCCAAATCTGCAGCAGAGGAGTGGTCAATGAAAGGCACCATCTTCGCCGTGGCGCTTAACCACCGCAGCCAGCTCGACGCCTGGCGCGAAGCGTTCCAACAGGCTCCCTATAAAACCCCGCCGAAGACCGCGGTCTGGTTTATCAAACCGCGCAACACCGTTATCGGCGACGGCGAGAGTATCCCCTATCCGGACGGTGAAACCGTGCAGAGCGGCGCCACCGTGGCGCTGATCGTTGGTAACACCGCGCGCAAAGTCGCCGCCGAAGACGCTGCGGCTTATATTGCCGGGTACGCGCTGGCCAACGACATCAGCCTGCCGGAAGAGAGCTTCTATCGTCCGGCCATCAAAGCCAAATGCCGCGACGGCTTCTGCCCGCTGGGCGCCCTCGCGCCGCTCAGCAACGTCGATAACCTGACCATCATCACCGAAATCAACGGTCGCGAAGCGGACAGCTGGAATACCGCCGATCTTCAGCGCTCCGCCGCCGAGCTGCTAAGCGCCCTGAGCGAATTCGCCACCCTCAATCCCGGCGATGCGATTCTGATCGGTACGCCCCACACTCGCGTTACGCTGCGCCCCGGCGATCGCGTACGCCTTCTCGCCGAGGGCTTCCCGGCGCTGGAAAACCCGGTGGTTGCTGAAGGAGAGCTGGCATGAGACGAGCACGTATTGAGTGGCAAGGACAGCGGCACGATGTCCAGGTTAATGAACGCGGTCAGGTCAAGCTCGCCAACGGCAGTCTGCTTAAGGAAGGCGAGTTTCGCTGGCTGCCGCCAGCCAACGGCACCCTGTTCGCGCTGGGCCTGAACTACGCCGATCACGCCAGCGAGCTGGCGTTTACGCCGCCAACGGAGCCGCTGGTATTTATCAAAGCGCCCAACACCTTTATCGGCCACCGGCAGGAATCAGTGCGCCCGGATAACGTCGAGTACATGCATTACGAGGCGGAACTGGTGGTGGTGATTGGCAAAACCGCGCGTAAGGTCGCCGAAGCCGACGCTATGGCGTACGTAGCCGGCTACACCGTCTGCAACGATTACGCCATCCGCGACTACCTGGAAAACTACTATCGCCCCAACCTGCGGGTCAAAAGCCGCGACACCCTGACGCCGATCGGCCCGTGGATCGTCGGCAAAGAGGCGATCCCGGATCCGCATAACCTGGCGCTGTGCACCTGGGTCAACGGCGAACTACGCCAGCAGGGCACCACCGCCGATCTGATCTTCAGCATTCCGTTCCTGATCGCTTACCTCAGCGAATTTATGACCCTGCAGCCGGGCGACATGATCGCCACCGGCACGCCTAAAGGGCTATCGGACGTGGTGCCGGGCGATGAAGTGATCGTCGAAGTGGAGGGCGTCGGCCGTCTGGTCAACCACATCATCAGCCAGCAGGCATATGAGGAGAAGCTGTCATGAAAAAAATTAACCACTGGATCAACGGCAAAAACGTCGCCGGAAGCGACTATTTCCACACCACCAACCCGGCCACTGGCGAAGTGCTGGCGGAGGTCGCCTCCGGCGGCGCCGACGAGGTGAATCAGGCGGTGGCCGCGGCGAAAGAGGCGTTCCCGAAATGGGCCAATCTGCCGATGAAAGAGCGCGCGCGTCTGATGCGCCGGCTGGGGGATCTGATCGATCAGAACGTCCCGGAGATCGCCGCCATGGAGACTGCCGATACCGGTCTGCCGATCCACCAGACCAAAAACGTGCTGATCCCGCGCGCTTCGCATAACTTCGAGTTCTTCGCCGAGGTGTGCCAGCAGATGAACGGCAAGACCTACCCGGTTGACGACAAGATGCTCAACTATACCCTCGTGCAGCCGGTCGGCGTCTGCGCGCTGGTGTCGCCGTGGAACGTGCCGTTTATGACCGCGACCTGGAAGGTGGCGCCGTGCCTGGCGCTGGGTAATACCGCGGTGCTGAAGATGTCCGAACTGTCGCCGCTAACTGCCGACCGTCTTGGCGAGCTGGCGCTGGAAGCGGGTATTCCGGCGGGTGTGCTGAACGTGGTTCAGGGCTACGGCGCGACAGCGGGCGATGCGCTGGTCCGCCACCATGACGTGCGCGCGGTGTCTTTCACCGGCGGTACCGCCACCGGGCGCAACATCATGAAAAACGCCGGGCTGAAAAAGTACTCCATGGAGCTGGGCGGCAAATCGCCAGTGCTGATTTTCGAAGACGCCGATATTGAGCGCGCCCTCGACGCCGCGCTGTTCACCATCTTCTCGATCAACGGCGAACGCTGCACCGCCGGCTCACGCATCTTTATTCAGCAGAGCATCTACCCCGAGTTCGTTAAACGCTTCGCCGAGCGGGCGAACCGCCTGCGCGTCGGCGACCCGACCGACCCGAACACCCAAGTGGGGGCGCTGATTAGCCAGCAGCACTGGGAGAAAGTCTCCGGCTATATCCGCCTCGGCATTGAAGAAGGGGCGACCCTGCTGGCCGGCGGCGCGGATAAACCGACCGATCTGCCCGCCCATCTGAGAAACGGCAACTTCCTGCGGCCCACGGTGCTGGCGGACGTCGATAACCGCATGCGCGTGGCGCAGGAAGAGATTTTTGGCCCGGTAGCCTGTCTGCTGCCGTTTAAAGACGAGGCGGAAGGTCTGCGCCTGGCCAACGACGTGGAGTACGGCCTCGCCTCGTATATCTGGACCCAGGACGTCAGCAAAGTGCTGCGCCTGGCGCGCGGCATCGAAGCCGGAATGGTGTTCGTCAACACTCAGAACGTCCGCGACCTGCGTCAGCCTTTCGGCGGCGTGAAGGCCTCCGGCACCGGCCGCGAAGGCGGCGAATACAGCTTTGAAGTGTTCGCTGAAATGAAAAACGTCTGCATCTCGATGGGCGACCATCCGATCCCAAAATGGGGAGTCTGATATGGGAAAGTTAGCGTTAGCAGCAAAAACCACTCACGTACCGTCGATGTATCTTTCTGAACTGCCGGGTAAAAACCACGGCTGTCGTCAGGGAGCCATCGACGGGCACAAGGAAATCGGCAAGCGGTGCCGCGAACTCGGCGTCGATACCTTCATCGTCTTTGATACCCACTGGCTGGTCAACAGCGCTTACCACATTAACTGCGCCGACCATTTCCAGGGCGTCTATACCAGCAACGAGCTGCCGCATTTTATCCGCGACATGACCTACGACTACGACGGTAACCCGGAGCTCGGCCACCTGATCGCCGACGAAGCGGTCAAGCTCGGCGTCCGCGCTAAAGCGCACAACATCCCGAGCCTTAAGCTGGAGTACGGCACGCTGGTGCCGATGCGCTACATGAACGCCGATAAGCACTTCAAAGTGGTGTCGATCTCCGCCTTCTGTACCGTTCACGACTTCGCCGACAGCCGCAAGCTGGGCGAAGCCATTCGTAAAGCTATCGAGAAATATGACGGCACCGTAGCGGTGCTGGCCAGCGGTTCGCTCTCACATCGTTTTATCGACGATCAGCGTGCCGAAGAGGGGATGAATAGCTATACCCGCGAGTTCGATCATCAGATGGATGAGCGGGTCGTGAAGCTGTGGCGCGAGGGTAAATTCAAGGAGTTCTGCACCATGCTGCCGGAGTACGCCGACTACTGCTACGGCGAAGGCAATATGCACGACACGGTGATGCTGCTGGGCCTGCTGGGCTGGGATAAATACGACGGCAAAGTGGAATTTATCACCGAGCTGTTCGCCAGCTCCGGCACCGGCCAGGTCAACGCCGTGTTCCCGCTGCCGGAAACGGCTTAAGGAGAGCGCAGAATGCCGCATTTTATCGCTGAATGTACCGACAACATCCGGGAACAGGCTGATTTACCGGATCTGTTCAGCAAAGTGAACGACGCGCTGGCGGCGACCGGCATCTTTCCCATCGGCGGCATTCGCAGCCGCGCCATCTGGCTGGATACCTGGCAGATGGCCGACGGCCAGCATGATTATGCCTTTGTGCATATGACGCTGAAGATTGGCGCCGGGCGCAGCCTGGAGAGCCGCCAGGACGTGGGCGATATGCTGTTCACGCTGATCAAAGCCCATTTCGCCGCGCTAATGGAGAGCCGCTACCTGGCGCTGTCGTTTGAGCTCGATGAACTGCACCCGACGCTGAACTACAAGCAGAACAACGTGCACGCCTTGTTTAAATAGCGTGCGCCCGGCCAGTCCCCTCTCCTCGTTAGGGAGAGGGAGAAAACAAGCACTGCCACAAAACCCCAGGCCGGGTAAGACGCGCCAGCGTCGCCACCCGGCGCAGCAGCACCGAAAGACGTAACAGGAAGCGACTATGCTCGATAAACATACCCATACCCTGATCGCCCAGCGGTTGAACCAGGCGGAAAAACAGCGTGAACAGATCCGCGCCATCTCGCTGGATCACCCGACGATCACCATCGAAGACGCCTACGCCGTACAGCGCGAATGGGTAAATATGAAAATCGCCGAAGGCCGCGTGCTGAAAGGGCATAAAATCGGCCTGACCTCAAAAGCGATGCAGGCCAGCTCGCAGATAAGCGAGCCGGACTACGGCGCGCTGCTGGACGATATGTTTTTCCACGACGGCGGCGATATCCCCACCGACCGCTTTATCGTCCCGCGTATCGAAGTGGAGCTGGCCTTCGTGCTCGCCAAACCGCTGCGCGGCCCCAACTGCACGCTGTTCGACGTGTATAACGCCACCGACTACGTGATCCCGGCGCTGGAGCTGATTGACGCCCGCTGCCACAACATCGATCCGGAAACCCAGCGTCCGCGTAAAGTTTTCGACACTATTTCCGATAACGCCGCCAACGCCGGGGTGATCCTTGGCGGTCGACCGATTAAACCCGACGAGCTGGACCTACGCTGGATCTCCGCTCTGCTCTATCGCAACGGCGTGATTGAAGAGACCGGCGTCGCTGCGGGGGTGCTGAATCACCCGGCCAACGGCGTGGCCTGGCTGGCGAACAAGCTGGCGCCGTACGACGTCCAGCTGGAAGCCGGACAGATTATTCTCGGCGGCTCCTTTACGCGTCCGGTACCGGCGCGCAAGGGCGACACCTTCCACGTCGACTACGGCAATATGGGCGCGATCAGCTGCCGGTTTGTCTAGGAGAAACATGATGAATAACGCCTTTAAAGACGCCTTAAAAGCGGGTAGACCGCAGATTGGCCTGTGGCTGGGGCTGACCAGCAGCTACAGCGCCGAGCTGCTGGCCGGGGCCGGATTCGACTGGCTGCTGATCGACGGCGAGCATGCGCCAAACAGCGTGCAGACGATACTGGCCCAGCTGCAGGCGATCGCTCCTTACCCCAGCCAGCCGGTGGTCCGTCCGTCGTGGAACGATCCGGTGCAGATCAAACAGCTGCTGGATATCGGCGCCCAAACCCTGCTGGTGCCGATGGTGCAAAACGCCGATGAAGCGCGGCTGGCGGTGAAAGCCACCCGCTATCCGCCCGCCGGCATTCGCGGCGTCGGCAGCGCGCTGGCCCGCGCCTCGCGCTGGAACCGCGTCCCGGATTATCTCCATCAGGCCAACGACGCGATGTGCGTGCTGGTGCAGATCGAAACTCGCGAAGCGCTCAGCAATCTGCCGCAGATCCTCGATGTCGAGGGCGTCGACGGCGTGTTTATCGGCCCGGCGGATCTGAGCGCCGATATGGGCTTCAGCGGCAACCCGCAGCATCCGGAAGTGCAGGCCGCCATTGAGCGCGCCATCGCGCAAATTCGCGCGGCGGGCAAAGCGCCGGGGATCCTGATGGCCAGCGAGCCGCTGGCGAAGCGCTACCTGGAGCTCGGCGCGCTGTTTGTCGCCGTCGGCGTCGATACCACCCTGCTGGCCCGCGGCGCGGAAGCGCTGGCGGCGCGATTTGGCGCGGAAAAAACCGCCCAGGGTTCATCAGGCGTCTATTAACGCCGGGTGGCGCTGCGCTTACCCGGCAACCCGCAGTACCCTACAAAATTCCCATTAGAGGAAAATGATAATGAGCGATACATCATCTGCCATCCCGGAAAAGTTCGATCCGGCTAATCAGCACAAGCAGCTGACGGCGCAGCAGCAGTCGGTTATCAACAAGCTCTTTCGCCGCCTGATCGTGTTTTTGTTCGTGCTGTTTATCTTTTCGTTTTTAGATCGCATCAATATCGGCTTTGCCGGGCTGACCATGGGGCAGGATCTGGGCCTTAACGCTACCATGTTCGGCCTTGCCACCACCCTGTTTTACGCTACCTACGTCATTTTCGGCATTCCGAGCAACGTGATGCTCAGCATCGTCGGCGCCCGCCGCTGGATCGCCACCATCATGGTGCTGTGGGGCATCGCCTCCACCGCCACCATGTTCGCGACCGGTCCGAACAGCCTCTATATCCTGCGCATGCTGGTAGGGATCACCGAGGCCGGTTTTCTGCCCGGCATTCTGCTCTATCTAACCTACTGGTTCCCGGCCTTTTTCCGCGCCCGCGCCAACGCGCTGTTTATGATCGCGATGCCGGTCACCACCGCGCTGGGGTCAATCGTCTCCGGCTATATCTTGTCGATGGACGGCCTGCTCAACCTGCACGGCTGGCAGTGGCTGTTCCTGCTGGAAGGCTTCCCGTCGGTGCTGCTCGGCATTATGGTCTGGTTCTGGCTTGATGATTCGCCGTCGAAGGCCAAGTGGCTGACCGCGGAAGACAAAAAATGCCTGCAGGAGATGATGGATAACGACCGCCTGACGCTGGTCCAGCCGGAAGGGGCGATCAGCCATCACGCCATGCAGCAGCGCAGCCTGTGGCGGGAAGTGTTCACGCCGATCGTGCTGATGTACACCCTGGCCTATTTCTGCCTGACCAATACGCTCAGCGCGATCAGCATCTGGACGCCGCAGATCCTCAAAAGCTTTAACGAAAGCAGCAGCAATATCACCATCGGCCTGCTGGCGGCGATCCCGCAGATTTGTACCATTCTCGGGATGATCTACTGGAGCCGCCACTCCGATAAATACCAGGAGCGTAAGCACCACACCGCCCTGCCGTTCCTGTTCGCCGCCGCGGGCTGGCTGCTGGCCTCGGCCACCGATCACAGTCTGATCCAACTGTTCGGGATCGTGATGGCCTCCACCGGATCGTTTAGCGCGATGGCCATTTTCTGGACCACGCCGGATCAGTCGATCAGCCTGCGCGCCAGAGCGATCGGCATCGCGGTGATCAACGCGACCGGCAATATCGGATCGGCGCTCAGCCCCTTTATGATCGGCTGGCTGAAGGATATTACCGGCAGCTTTAGCAGCGGCCTGTGGTTCGTCGCCGCCCTGCTGGTCATCGGCGCGGTGATTATCTGGGCGATTCCGATGAAAGGATCGCGTCCGCGCGCGACGCCGTAAGGAGCCGCTATGTGCCAGAGCCCTGTTACCAATATCGATATGAATAAAGAGTACGATGAGAGTCTGGGGACGGAAGAGGTGCATTATCAATCGTTTGCCCGGATGGCGGAGTTCTTTGGCCGCGATATGCAGGCGCACCGCCACGACCAGTATTTTCAGATGCACTTTCTCGATACCGGGCAGATTGAGCTACAGCTCGACGATCATCGCTATTCGGTGCAGGCGCCGCTGTTTGTCCTGACCCCGCCCTCGGTGCCACACGCTTTTATCACCGAGTCCGATAGCGATGGTCACGTGCTGACGGTGCGCGAGGATCTGGTCTGGCCGCTGCTGGAGGTGCTGTACCCCGGCACCCGGGAGGCCTTCGGCCTGCCGGGCATCTGCCTGTCGCTGGCCGATAAGCCCGAGGAGCTGGCGGCGCTGGCGCACTACTGGCGGCTGATTGAACGAGAATCGACCTCGCAGCTGCCGGGGCGGGAACACACCCTGACGCTGCTGGCGCAGGCGGTGTTCACCCTGCTGCTGCGCAACGCGAAGCTTGACGACCATGCGGCCAGCGGGATACGCGGCGAGCTCAAGCTGTTCCAGCGGTTTAACCAGCTGATCGACAGCCACTACCACCAGCACTGGACGGTACCAGATTACGCCTGCGAGCTGCATCTGACCGAATCCCGGTTAACCGATATTTGCCGCCGCTTCGCCAACCGCCCCCCCAAGCGGCTGATTTTCGACCGGCAGCTGCGCGAGGCCAGGCGATTACTGCTCTTCTCCGACAGTACGATCGGTGAGATAGCCTGGCAGTTGGGATTTAAGGATCCGGCCTATTTCGCCCGCTTTTTTAACCGCCTGACGGGCTGTTCGCCGAGCGCGTTCAGAACGCAAAAAGTACCGGTGTCTTAGGATCGTCCCGGAGGCGATGCTGCGCATCTGTCCGGGCTACCGGCCCGCAGACGGCGGTGAACCCGTAGCCCGGGCAAGGCGCGTCAAGCGCCGCCCCCGGGAGCAGAGCGCAGAGTCGCTGAATGTCCCGCAGGCGATGCCGCGCATCTGTTCGGCTACAAATTCAAAACCCGCGCTGACTTATCGCCCGGTTCACCGGGGAGCCAGGCCGGAAAATAGAAAAACCGACCCCGATCACATAACCCAATCCCGCCTGAAAAGTACCGACCGTTGACCTAAAAGTCTCTTCACGAAAGCCGCGTTAACCGCTTCAATTGAACAACAAAAACAAAACATAAATTTAACATCGCATTCCGATTAATACTGAAGAGGTCACCTATGAAACCTGAAAACTTCCGTGCAGATACCAAGCGCCCGTTAACCGGTGAAGAGTACCTGAAGAGCCTGCAGGACGGCCGCGAAATCTATATTTACGGTGAACGCGTTAAAGACGTGACCACCCATCCGGCGTTCCGCAACGCCGCCGCCTCCGTCGCCCAAATGTACGACGCGCTGCATAAACCCGAGCTGCAGGATACCCTGTGCTGGGGCACCGACACCGGCAGCGGCGGCTACACCCACAAGTTCTTCCGCGTGGCGAAAAGCGCCGATGACCTGCGCCAGCAGCGCGACGCTATCGCCGAATGGTCGCGCCTGAGCTACGGCTGGATGGGCCGCACCCCGGACTACAAGGCCGCGTTCGGCTGCGCGCTCGGCGCGAACCCGGGATTTTACGGCCAGTTCGAGCAGAACGCCCGCGACTGGTACACCCGCATCCAGGAAACCGGCCTGTACTTTAACCACGCCATCGTCAACCCGCCGATCGATCGCCATAAGCCCGCCGATGAAGTGAAAGATGTTTATATCAAGCTGGAGAAAGAGACCGACGCTGGGATCATCGTCAGCGGCGCGAAGGTGGTGGCCACCAACTCGGCGCTGACCCACTACAACATGATCGGCTTCGGCTCGGCGCAGGTGATGGGCGAAAACCCCGACTTCGCGCTGATGTTCGTCGCGCCGATGGATGCCGAAGGCGTTAAGCTTATCTCCCGCGCCTCCTATGAGCTGGTCGCCGGCGCCACCGGATCGCCGTACGACTATCCGCTCTCCAGCCGCTTCGACGAAAATGATGCGATCCTGGTGATGGATAACGTGCTGATCCCATGGGAAAACGTCCTGATCTATCGCGACTTCGACCGCTGCCGCCGCTGGACGATGGAAGGCGGCTTCGCCCGCATGTATCCGCTGCAGGCCTGCGTGCGCCTGGCGGTGAAGCTCGATTTCATCACCGCCCTGCTGAAACGCTCGCTGGAGTGTACCGGCACCCTTGAGTTCCGCGGCGTGCAGGCCGAGCTCGGCGAAGTGGTGGCCTGGCGCAATATGTTCTGGGCGCTGAGCGATTCAATGTGCGCCGAAGCGACGCCGTGGGTCAACGGCGCGTATCTGCCGGATCACGCCGCGCTGCAAACCTACCGCGTGATGGCGCCGATGGCCTACGCCAAAATCAAAAACATTATCGAGCGCAGCGTCACCAGCGGCCTGATCTACCTGCCGTCCAGCGCCCGCGATCTCAACAACCCGCAGATCAACGAATACCTGGCGAAATACGTGCGCGGATCGAACGGTATGGATCACGTCGAGCGTATCAAGATCCTCAAACTGATGTGGGACGCGATCGGCAGCGAATTCGGCGGCCGCCATGAGCTGTATGAAATCAACTATTCCGGTAGCCAGGATGAGATTCGCCTGCAGTGCCTGCGTCAGGCGCAAAGCTCCGGCAACATGGACAAAATGATGGCGATGGTGGATCGCTGCCTGTCCGAGTACGACCAGAACGGCTGGACGGTGCCGCATCTGCACAACAATACCGATATCAACATGCTGGATAAGCTGCTGAAGTAACCGGCAGCGGGAGGTCACAATGCAATTAGATGAACAACGTCTGCGTTTTCGCGATGCCATGGCCAGTCTGTCGGCCGCCGTTAACGTCATCACCACCGAAGGCGAGGCGGGCCGCTGCGGTATCACCGCCACCGCGGTCTGTTCGGTGACCGATACGCCGCCGTCGGTGATGGTCTGCATCAACGCCAATAGCGCGATGAATCCGGTGTTTCAGGGCAACGGCAAGCTGTGCATCAACGTGCTGAACCACGAGCAAGAGGAGATGGCCCGCCACTTCGCCGGCATGACCGGGATGACGATGGACGACCGCTTCGGCCTCAGCGGCTGGCAAAAAGGCGCGCTGGGCCAGCCGGTGCTGAAAGGCGCGCTGGCGAGCCTCGAAGGCGAAATTAGCCAGGTGCAGACCATCGGTAGCCATCTGGTCTATCTGGTGGAAATCAGGAATATTACCCTGAGCCAGCAGGGCCACGGGCTGATCTACTTTAAGCGCCGCTTCCATCCGGTGATGATGGAGATGGACGTCGTGGCGTAGTTTTGCTTCCCCTCTCTCGCGGGAGAGGGGATTGTCTGTTTTCTCCGCTCGTCACAGTGAGAATATCCCTGTGATCTCAATCACATATTTAAGCCCGCCGGGATTCCTGCCCAACCGCTTACCCCCGCAAGTGACCGCTTAACCCTACATATAACCACTCACAGATTTACCCAACTTTACGCGCGCGACGTTCTGGCAAGATGGTCCCCAGCATAGCTAATCAATGCCTCCTCAAACCCTAACTAAACCCAGACGGCTTCGGCCCATTATTCATCTTATTAAGCCAGGTTTTACTATGGATACTAAAAAGTTATTCAAGCACATACCCTGGGTGATTCTTGGAATCATCGGGGCATTTTGCCTCTCGGTCGTCGCTCTGCGCCGCGGTGAGCACGTCAGTGCGCTGTGGATCGTGGTGGCGTCGGTTTCCGTCTACCTCGTCGCCTACCGTTATTACAGCCTGTATATCGCGCAAAAGGTAATGAAGCTCGACCCTACGCGCTCCACGCCTGCGGTGATTAACAACGATGGCCTGAACTACGTTCCGACCAACCGCTACGTGCTGTTTGGCCACCACTTTGCCGCTATCGCCGGCGCCGGTCCGCTGGTGGGCCCGGTGCTCGCCGCGCAGATGGGCTACCTGCCGGGTACCCTGTGGCTACTGGCGGGCGTGGTGCTGGCCGGGGCGGTGCAGGACTTTATGGTGCTGTTTATCTCCTCGCGCCGTAACGGCGCCTCGCTGGGGGAAATGATCAAGCAGGAGATGGGGCCGGTACCGGGATCCATCGCCCTGTTCGGCTGCTTCCTGATAATGATCATCATCCTCGCGGTGCTGGCGTTGATCGTGGTGAAAGCGCTGGCGGAAAGCCCGTGGGGCGTGTTTACCGTCTGCTCGACCGTGCCGATTGCCCTGTTTATGGGGATCTATATGCGCTTCCTGCGCCCAGGCCGCGTAGGCGAAGTGTCGGTGATTGGTATCGTCCTGCTGGTGGCGTCCATTTACTTCGGCGGCATCATTGCCCACGACCCGTACTGGGGCCCGGCGCTGACCTTTAAAGACACCACTATTACCTTTACCCTGATCGGCTACGCGTTTATCTCCGCGCTGCTGCCGGTGTGGCTGATTCTGGCGCCGCGTGACTACCTGGCGACCTTCCTGAAAATCGGCGTTATCGTCGGCCTGGCGCTGGGGATCGTTATCCTCAACCCGGACCTGAAAATGCCGGCGGTGACCCAGTACATTGACGGTACCGGCCCGCTGTGGAAAGGCGCCCTGTTCCCGTTCCTGTTTATCACCATCGCCTGCGGCGCGGTCTCCGGCTTCCACGCCCTGATCGCTTCCGGCACCACGCCGAAGCTGCTGGCTAACGAAACCGACGCCCGCTTTATCGGCTACGGCGCGATGCTGATGGAGTCCTTCGTGGCGGTGATGGCGCTGGTAGCGGCCTCAATCATCGAACCGGGCCTCTACTTCGCGATGAACACCCCGCCGGCGGGCCTCGGCATCACCATGCCGAACCTGCACGAAATGGGCGGTGAAAACGCCGCGCTGATTGCCGCGCAGCTAAGGGATGTCACCGCGCACGCGGCGGCGACCGTCAGCTCCTGGGGCTTTGTGATTTCACCTGAGCAAATCCTGCAAACCGCGAAAGATATCGGCGAACCGTCGGTACTCAACCGCGCGGGCGGTGCGCCGACGCTGGCTGTGGGTATCGCTCACGTGTTCCACAAAATCATCCCGATGGCGGATATGGGCTTCTGGTACCACTTCGGTATTCTGTTTGAAGCGCTATTTATCCTCACCGCGCTGGATGCCGGTACCCGCGCAGGCCGCTTTATGCTGCAGGATCTGCTGGGCAACTTCGTACCGTTCCTCAAGAAAACCGACTCGCTGGTGGCGGGTATTATCGGCACCGCGGGCTGCGTCGGCCTATGGGGCTACCTGCTGTATCAGGGCGTGGTCGACCCGCTGGGCGGCGTGAAGAGCCTGTGGCCGCTGTTCGGTATCTCTAACCAGATGCTGGCCGCCGTGGCGCTGGTGCTCGGCACCGTGGTGCTGGTCAAAATGCAGCGCACCAAATACATCTGGGTCACCGTGATCCCGGCCGCGTGGCTGCTGCTGTGCACCACCTGGGCGCTGGGCCTGAAACTGTTCAGCACCAACCCGCAGATGGAAGGTTTCTTCTTCATGGCGCAGCAGTATAAAGAGAAGATCGCCGCCGGCGGCGAACTGACCGCGCAGCAGATTGCCAACATGAACCATATCGTGGTGAACAACTACACCAACGCGGGTCTGAGCATTCTGTTCCTGGTGGTGGTCTACAGCATCATCTTCTACGGCATCAAAACCTGGCTCAACGTGCGCAACAATAAAGTGCGTACTGACAAAGAGACGCCGTACGTGCCGGTACCGGAAGGCGGCGTGAAGACCTCTTCGCATCACTAAACCTTAATGCCGGATGGCGCTACGCTTATCCGGTCTACACAAGCGAATGTTTGTAGGCCGGATGAGGCGCTAGCCGCCATCCGGCTTTATTCGTTCTCTGGGACTCACAATGTTTGGTAACTTAGGTCAGGCAAAAAAATACCTCGGTCAGGCGGCAAAAATGCTGATCGGCATTCCGGATTACGACAACTACGTCGAGCATATGCAGACCAACCATCCGGACAAGCCGTACATGACCTATGATGAATTCTTTCGCGAACGCCAGCAGGCTCGCTACGGCGGCGATGGCAAAGGCGGCGTGCGCTGCTGTTAATGGAGGTAAACATGGCACCGATTGCAGTCACCCTGCTGACCGGTTTTCTTGGCGCGGGTAAAACCACCCTGCTGCGTCATATTCTGAACGAACGGCACGGCTTTAAAATTGCCGTTATCGAAAATGAATTTGGCGAAGTCGCCATCGATAACCAGCTTATCGGCGATCGCGCCACGCAGATTAAAACCCTGACCAACGGCTGTATCTGCTGTACCCGCTCCAACGAGCTGGAAGACGCCCTGCTCGATCTGCTCGACAGCCGCGATCGCGGAGACATCGCTTTTGACCGGCTGGTGATCGAATGCACCGGCATGGCCGACCCCGGCCCGATCATCCAGACCTTTTTCTCTCACGATGTGCTGTGTGAACGCTATCTGCTGGATGGCGTGATTGCGCTGGTTGACGCGGTGCACGCCGACCAGCAGATGAATCAGTTCACCATCGCCCAGTCGCAGGTGGGCTACGCCGATCGCATTCTGCTCACCAAAACTGACGTGGCGGGCGACAGCGACAAGCTCCGCGAACGGCTGACGCGTATTAACGCCCGCGCGCCGATTTACAACGTTACCCACGGCGATATCGATCTGAACCTGCTGTTTAACACCAGCGGCTTTATGCTGGAAGAGAACGTGGTCAGCAGCAAACCGCGCTTCCACTTTATGGCCGATAAGCAGAACGACGTGTCGTCTATCGTGGTGGAGCTGGATTATCCGGTGGATATCAGCGAGGTGTCGCGGGTGATGGAAAACCTGCTGCTCACCTTCGCAGAACAGCTGATGCGCTATAAAGGGATGCTGTGGATCGACGGCGAGCCCAACCGCCTGCTGTTCCAGGGGGTTCAGCGGCTATACAGCGCCGACTGGGATCGGCCGTGGGGCGATGAACGGCCGCACAGTACTCTGGTGTTTATTGGGATACAGCTTCCGGAAGATGAGATTCGCACCGCTTTTGAAAGCCTGCGCAGGTAGCCACGCAGCTCATCCCCCCTCTTCAGGAGGGGGAATACGCGCATGAAAATGTAAAACTTTACTTTTATATGTAACAACAGAAACGTTTTTGGAAATAATTAGAAAGGCAATTATTGCGTTTATAACCGCTTTTTCTCGCCTGTTCAGCGAATATTTAGCCAAAAGATTCAACTCACGCTCAACGGCCAAAGATTACCCATTGACAGCGCCGTAAAAACAACTAACAAACAACACAAATAAATATATCTAATAACAAAATTAGCATAAAACAGTCATCGCTAGCTGATTTGCAGTCATAAAAATCGATTGTTAAGGTGCCCTCCGCGTAATGTAATGATGAGGCACAAACCATGAAAAAGCTGAATATCCTTCTCCTCACGGCCTTGACCGCCGTCTCGGGATCCGCACTGGCGATGGGCGGTACCGTTGAGCAGGGCAAGAACTTCACCAACCTGAATCTGGAAATGGGGAAATCCTCCTCTGGCCTGTATGTGGAAAGCAACTGGCTCAAAAATACCGATGACGGTACCCAGACAGGCGGCGTCGGCGCGGGTTATAACCTGGAACTCGGCCCGGTGATGCTCAATGCCGGCGCGAAAGCTATCTACCTGGGTCCCAAAAAAGGCGATAACGGCGTGGCCTTCCCTATCGGTGGCGGCGTCAACGTGGCCCTGACCGACAGCATCCATCTCTATGGTGAGGGCTATGCCGCGCCAGAGGGCCTGAACAACAGCGTCAAAAACTACGTTGAAGCCAACGGCGGCGTAAGCTGGACGCCCATCACCCCGGTCACGCTGAAAGTGGGCTATCGCCATGTCAGCGTCGACGGCAAAGATGGCCGCCCGGGCCACACGCTGATTGACGGCGCTTATGTCGGCGGTGGGGTTACCTTCTGATGAACGGCCGCTTCGCCGCGCTTTGCGCGCTGAGCCTCGCCGTGCTGCTGTCAGGCTGCGTCCAGTACAAATGGGTGAAACCGGGCGTCAGCGATACGGAGATGAATAAAAAGCTCACCGAGTGCGAAGCGCAGGCGCTGATCGATCTCCCCCCGGATAACGTCGTCACCGGTTCAAGCTCGGAAAAAACGGACAAAGAGAACAAGAAAAAGGATATTTCCACCAGCTATACGGTGGAGGACGCCAATGCGGGGCGCAGAGATACGCTTGTAGACAGCTGCATGTTTAAAAGCGGCTGGGATAAGATTGAAGTTCAGTGATCGCCAAAAAAACCTGCCGGATGGCAGGTTTTTGTCTTCACGCCGTTATTTATGCACGACGACCAGTTTCTGATTCACAAACTCTTTAATGCCAAGATCGGAAAGCTCGCGGCCAAACCCGGAGCGCTTAACGCCGCCAAACGGCAGCTCCGGCGCGGTATCGGTTAGCCAGTTGATATAGACCATCCCGGTTTCAATCCGCGAGGCCATACGTTTCGCCCTTTCGATATCCTGGCTGAATACGGCTCCGCCAAGGCCATAGTGCGAATCGTTGGCCAGCTTCACCGCCTCATCGTCATCTTTCACCACGTAGATTTGCGCGACCGGACCGAAGAACTCTTCGAAGTAGGCCGGGTTATCGCGGGTAATGCCGGTCAAAATGGTCGGCTCGAAAAAGCTGCCCTCCCGCTGCGCGGGTTTGCCGCCCAGGTGCAGCTTCGCGCCGTTTTTCAGCGCGTCATTCACCTGCCTGGTCAGCGTTTCCAGCGCATCTTTTGAGGAGAGCGGACCCAGCGTCGTACTCTCATCCAGCGGATCGCCGATTTTCACCTGACGGAAGGCCTCGGTAAACTGGCTCAGGAACGCGTCGGCAATTTTTTCATGCAGGATAAAGCGCTTCGCCGCGGTGCACACCTGGCCCGCGTTGTTGAGCCGCGCCTGTACACCGATCTTCACCGCCTTCGCCAGATCGGCATCGTCCAGGACCACAAAGACATCGTTACCGCCCAGTTCAAGCGTCGCTTTCTTAATGTGTTTAGCCGCCTGCGCCGCCACCACGCTACCGGCTTTTTCCGAGCCGGTCAGGGCCGCGCCCTGTACGCGATCGTCGGCGATAATCTTCGCCACCTGATCCTGAGAAATAAACAGGTTAGTCCACGCCCCTTCCGGCGCGCCGGCTTCGTGTACCAGGTGGGCGAAGGTTTCCGCACAATGCGGGACGATGCTGGCATGCTTGGCGATAACCGGGTTCCCCGCCGCCAGGTTCGGCGCCAGCACGCGCATAAGCTGGTAATAAGGGAAGTTCCACGGTTCTACCGCCATCAGCACGCCGATGGGATGGTGTTCGACCCAGGCTTCACCCAGCTCGGACGGATACTTTACCGGCGCCAAAAACTGTTTGGCGTTGTCGGCGTAGTAGCGGGCAATTTGCGCGCACAGTTTAACCTCACCGCGGCTCTGCGCAATAAGCTTGCCCATCTCCTGGCTGGCGATTTCGGCCAGTTCGTCAACCCGGCTGTCGATCAGGTCAGCCAGCTTGTGCAGGATCGGTAGCCGCTGGTCAATATTTCCTTTAGCCCACTGCGAATGAGAGAGCGCATCCGCCTTCTGCAGCGCCGCTTCTACGTCCGCATCGCTGTGTGACGGGTACGCTTTGATGAGCTGATTGTTTGCAGGATTCACCGTCTGATAAGCCATATCGCATGTCTCCTTGTTATCGCTGTTAACGCAGTCATAAATACCGCACCGGTTATTAAGGGTAGTCGAGATAGCTGAGGATGCGGCCAAACTCAGAGAGATACGGAATTTTCCCGAAATGGAACGGGGAACGCTATCAGCATAAACCCCTCATAAATAACGTCAATATATCAATATCTTAGTGAATAACAGCCCGGATATCTGCCTCCGACAAACCGGTAATTCTCAGCACCGTTTCCAGCGCCATCCCTTCGGCGAGCATCGTTTGAGCAATACGCAGCGCTTCGGCGCGCTGCCCCTCCTCAACGCCCTCAGGTCGACCTTCCCGCTTCCCCTGCCTGCGCCCCACTTCACGTCATCTTTCGGCGATAGTCATTAGCTTCCCCTTGTGATGCGGTACCCGCCGGGCCACTTCGCGGATAAATTTCCCCAACCGAAGCGCTTTGCCCGAGTGAATCAGATAATTAAACAGCGTTTTTAGCTGCCTGTCCTTAGCGTATCCGCTAAGCAAAATGGCCGTCAGATGTTCCACAATGCCCAGCAGATCGCGCTGACGAATATGTTTTTGCAGCAGTTCAAGTAAGGCTACTCGGCGATGCTGGACAATTTCATTCCTCGTTTGCAAGCGAGACATTTTTGTGGAAGGCGACTCGCGGTTCTTCCGCAGGCTGAAGGCATGTTATAAACAACTATCCCTCTCAGCTAAGGAGCCCACCGTGAGCCATACGCGCAATATTCAGCAAACCTTTTGGCGCGACGAACAGCTGCCCTGGCTGGAGCTGCGCAGTACCTGGAACAGCCGCCAGGCCTATAAACGTCATCGCCATCCGCAGCTCTCCATTGGGGCGATTATCGAGGGGGAAACGCGCTGTCTCTGCAATGGTCAGGAGTATCTGCTGCGGCCGGGCGATCTGATTATTATTCCCGCCCAGGCGCCCCACAGCTGTAATCCGCGCGACGGCCAGCCGCGCAGCTACCATATGCTCTATCTCGAGCTAAGCTGGTGCTGGCGACAGCTGGCAGGCGATGGGCATCATGAGCGATTGATAGCCTCCCAGCCGGTGATACGCGATGCCGAACTGTTTGCCCGGTATTTGCAGATCGTGGAATTGATGAGCCAGCAGAACACCGCCGCGTTACCCGAAAGCGTCGCCCGCTTGCTGCGCGGCCTGCCGCTGCGCCCGCTCGCGCCTGCGGCGCTAAGTCAAACCAGCGCGCGTTTGTTCAGTCGTCTGGCAACCAATCTGCAGGCGCCGCCGACGCTGGATAGCCTCGCCGAGGAGTTTGCGCTGCGTAAAGAGACGCTGATCCGCGCCTTCAAGCACGATACCGGCCTGACGCCCGCCAGTTTTATCAATATCGCGCGGATTGAGTTCGCCAAATCGCGCCTGCGCGCCGGGGATACTATCGCCGATGTAGGCTACCAGGCCGGGTTTGCCGACCAGAGCCACTTTCATAAAACCTTTGTCAGCTATACCGCCGCCACGCCGCGCCAGTATGCGCAGCGCCGATCAATAACAGACAATAATTAGCGTTCGCGCTGGCGTAGGGTGACCTCAGGTTATTACTGAGGTTACTATGGACATACTCGCTACGCTCTTTCCCTCCGCCTTCCCCGCGCTGGCGCTCTCCCATTTTGTCGCCCTGCTGAGCCCCGGGCCGGATTTTTTTCTGCTGGTGGGCTACGCCATCCGCTATCGCCTGCGCGGCAGCGTCGGCCTGTGTCTCGGTATTGCCGCCGGAAACGGTTTATATATTATTCTGGCGATTATCGGCTGGGGGATCCTGCGCCAGGCGCCGCTGCTGTTTACGGTGATTGAGCTGCTGGGCGCGGCGTATTTGCTGTGGATTGGCAGCCTGCTGCTCAGAAGCCGCCCGGCCACGCTGGCGCTGCACGGCGCCTCGGCTTCGCGCCCGTCGCTGGTGAGACAGCTTTTTCTCGGGCTGGGTTCTTCGCTGCTGAATCCGAAAAACGCGCTGTTCTACCTCGCGCTGATGACCTCCCTATTGGGACCGAACGTCACGCTGGTGCAGCAGGCCGTCAGCGGGGCATGGATGACCAGCGTGGTGCTGCTGTGGGATCTGTTGCTGGTCACGCTGATTGCGCTACCCTCGGTGCAGCGCCGCCTTTCCGCCGTCGTCTGGCGAGTCGAGCGCACGGCCGGCGCCATACTGATGGTTTTTGGCGGCTGGATTGTGTGGCAGTTTATTTTTAATTAGTATTGTCGACGACCCAATAAGGACAAAGCCTCATCATTCTCTGTACAAGAATAAACGAGGCTCTATTCTCTCTCTCTTTTAAACAATATTTATTCCGGGCTATTTGCCGTCAACATATCCATCGGCACAAATACCCACTGCTGCGCTTCCGAGCCGTTAAATTCGAAAAGAATAATCGGATTCCCCGGGTTTGTGCCGCGGTTGTAGCTGTCCATAACAAAGGTCGGATTTTGTTTGCTTTTAATAAAGCGACGTGAGCTGACTAAATCCCACCGCTGCGTCGCTTTATTCCCGCGAACCTGAAGCTCAATCGCTGCGCCTGAACCCATACGATCCTCGCGGATACCCAGCAGCAGCTCCTCACTGGCGGCCAGGACGATCTCGCCGGTCCTGTCATCAACCGACCACAGAATTTTATTTAACGGTGAGGACGCTGGTAAGATAACAGCCTTAGCCCCGGTTTGCTGATCGCTAATACCTAATACTATGTCTTTTTTTGCTGTATATTTAAATATACCAATCATGATCAACTCCTTTTATAAAAGACCAGTAGCAAGAGAAATTTATTAACGTTCTCCCTGAAATAAACAATGCCTTATTTAACCTTGAGTATAATGTGATTAAGATCACTTATTAATAATTAATTTAAGAAAGAACTCATGTACAATATATATTATAAATGTATTTAACTTTAATTATTTAAAAATAGAATTTAAGCTACGTAAATTAAATTAACCCTCATCGTCTCTCTCGTCGGGAAAAGAGGAATCCGAATGACCAGGGCGTCAAATGGCGAAGATTTTACGCATTAGCCGTCAGGCTATATGCTTAAGACTATGGAAAAACTCGCTGAACTGAAACGTGCCAAGCTGCTGGCGCTCTCGCTGCTGCTGATTGCAGCCGCTATTTTTATCACTACCCTCGTGCTGCCGCCGACGCCATGGGTCGGTGCGCTAAAGGCTATTTCCGAAGCGGCGATGGTCGGTGCGCTGGCGGACTGGTTCGCGGTAGTGGCGCTGTTTCGCCGCATTCCGCTGCCGTTCGTTGCGCAGCATACGGCGATTATCCCGCGCAATAAGGACCGGATAGCCGATAATCTCGGCTATTTCGTGCAGGAAAAATTTCTTGATACACCGTCGCTGGTGGCGCTGATCCGCCGCTACGAACCGGCGCTGATGCTCGGTAACTGGTTCAGCCAGCCGGAAAACGCGCGGCGGGTCGGCCAGCATCTGCTGCAAGTGATGAGCGGGTTTCTCGAGCTCACCGACGATGCGCGCATTCAGCGCCTGCTGCGCCGGGCGGTGCATAAAGCAATTGATAAGGTCGATTTAACCCAAACCAGCGCCATGATGCTGGAGGGGCTGACGCGCGATAACCGCCACCAGAAGCTGCTCGATTCGCTGATTAGCCAGCTGATCGCCCTGCTCCAGCGCGACAGCTCGCGGGCGTTTATTGCCCGCGGCATCGTGCACTGGCTGGAGACCGAGCATCCGCTAAAGGCCAAACTGCTGCCTACCGAATGGCTCGGCGAGCACAGCGCTGAAATGGTTACCGACGCGGTTAACACGCTGCTCGACGAAGTGAGTCAGGATCGCGCCCATCAGATCCGCCAGGCCTTCGATCGCGCGGCGCTGAAGCTGATCGACAACCTGAAGTCCGATCCGCTGATGGCGGAAAAAGCAGACAATATCAAAGCGTATCTGAAAAACGATGAGACCTTTAACCGCTATCTGGGCGAAGTGTGGGCCGACCTGCGCGGCTGGGTTAAAAACGACGTTAATAGCGACGATTCACGCATCAAGCAGCGCATTGCCGAAGCCGGTCAGTGGTTTGGCGAAACGCTGCTCCACGATGAGGCGCTGCGCGAATCGCTGAACGAACACCTTGAACAGGCGGCGCACCGGGTGGCCCCGGAGTTTGCCGCCTTCCTGACGCGCCATATCAGCGATACGGTCAAAAGCTGGGACTCCCGCGATATGTCGCGACAAATCGAGCTGAACATTGGTAAGGACCTGCAGTTTATCCGCATCAACGGCACGCTGGTCGGCGGCACTATCGGCCTGCTGCTGTGGCTGTTTTCACAAATTCCGGCGCTGCTGCATTTACATATTTAATTCAACTATTTGTTTTTAATGTATTTATTACACGAATACATATTAACCCCTGAAAATATATGGATATTTAGGTTGACCCTAAATTTATTGCAGTGTGAAGTGCTGAAATAGTGCGCGCATAAACGGCTATTTATGGCGTAGAGACTCAACAAGGAGCCCACCGATGTTGCAATGGATGACCCGCTTTTTTGCCCGCCATTCCGCCACCCTGTTCTTCCCGGCAGCGCTGATCCTCTATGACTTTGCCGCCTATCTGACCACCGATCTTATCCAGCCGGGTATTATCCACGTGGTGCGCGACTTTGACGCCGACGTGGCGCTGGCGCCCGCGTCGGTCAGCCTGTATATGGCCGGCGGCATGGCGCTACAGTGGCTGCTCGGGCCGCTCTCCGATCGTATCGGCCGCCGTCCGGTACTGCTCACCGGCGCGCTGATCTTTACCCTGGCCTGCTTCGCGACCCTGTTCACCACCTCAATGGAGCAGTTCCTTGCCGCGCGCTTTGTTCAGGGCACCAGTATCTGTTTTATCGCCACCGTCGGCTACGTCACCGTGCAGGAGGCGTTCGGCCAGACAAAAGCCATTAAGCTGATGGCGATTATTACCTCGATCGTGCTGATTGCGCCGATAGTTGGCCCGCTCTCCGGCGCGGCGCTGATGCACTTCGTGCACTGGAAAGTGCTGTTCGGGATTATTGCCGTCATGGGGTTTATCGCCTGGCTGGGGCTGCTGCTGAATATGCCGGAGACCGTCCGGCGCGGCGACGTCTCCTTCAGCGCCAGCGGGGTGCTGCGCGATTTCCGCGATGTTTTCCGCAACCGCATTTTTCTGTTTGGCGCCGCCACGCTCTCGCTCAGCTATATTCCACTGATGAGCTGGGTTGCGGTCTCGCCGGTTATCCTGATTGACGACGGTGGCTTAACCACCGCCGAGTTCGCCTGGACCCAGGCGCCGGTCTTCAGCGCGGTGATTATCGCCAACCTGTCGGTGGCGCGCTGGGTAAAAGATCCCACCCGCTCGCGCTTTATCTGGCGCGCGGTCCCTATCCAGATGATCGGGCTGGCGATCCTGATCCTCGGCAATCTGCTGTGGCCGAACGTCTGGCTATGGTCGGTACTCGGCACCTGCTTCTATGCTTTTGGCATCGGGCTGATTTTCCCGACGCTGTTCCGCTTTACTCTGTTTTCTAACGATCTGCCAAAGGGCACCGTTTCCGCGTCGCTGAATATCGTGATCCTCAGCGTCAGCGCGCTCTCCATCGAAGCGGCGCGCTGGCTGTGGTTTAACGGCGGTAGGCTACCTTTTCATCTGCTGGGGGTGGCGGCGGGGATCGCGGCCGCGTGCTGTCTGGCAGGCTTATTAAGCCGGATACGCCAGCGACCGGAAGCCATGCTGGCGCAGGAGTAGCGCACATTGACTACTCCACGGTCCAGGCTTCGCTAAAGCTCTCGTCGGCGAACAGCTCCGTCAGGCCGCTGATCTGTTTCAGGCGCAGCACCTCATCCGCATCCATACCGAGCTCTTCGCCGATGCGCCGATCGTCCCAGCCCTGGCGATGTAAATCGCGGACGATGTCGGACATCGCCGCGATCTGGTGTTTGCCCCTGGCGCGATTATGGCGAATGGTAGCGGCGATACGCTCTTTCTGCCCTTCGCGTTCGGCATTGATGAGCGTCACCGGAAGATAACCATGCAGACGGCGGCTCAGCTCCGGGCGACTCTTACCAATCAGATGGCGGTGAAAGCCGTCCACGACCAGGTGCCGTCGCTGCTGGCGGGCTACCACTACCGGTTGGGTAAAACCATCCAGTTCGATAGAACGCTCCAGAAGTTTTTTTTCCACCGTCGCCATCACGTTAGGGTTGTAGTCATTCGCCTCAACCGTGTTGGCTTCGACCCACAGCACGCAGTCCACCGGCTCGCGGCAGAAGGGGCTGTGCTGGTGGATCAGGCTCTTCAGCTCGTTAATCGCTTTGATTTTCAAGTCAACATCGTCAAACGACTCGAGATACTCAATCACTGTCTTAGCCACATCCGGTGACATCAAAGCGTCCTCCACTCTTTACGTTTGTTACTCACCAGCCGACAGTAACGCTCATAGTGCTTAGGCTGCGTCGGGCTGAACGACAGCATCCGGCACCAGAAATCGTTTTTCAGTAGCGTCTTGCAGATACGGCGCCATGAGGGAATATCGCGATAGCCGAGATCTTTTTCCTGCTCATCGGGGATATCGTCAGGGAAACCGCGGGTCTGGTACCAGTGCAGATAAATAGCGATTTTATTGCGGTAATGCTCGGCGGTTTTCTCCGGCATGCTATCGAGCAGAAAGAGCGCATATTCGCGCCAGCTAAAATGCGCCGGTTTGCGGATTTTGGTCTTCAGCGCAAAGTAGTCGCCGCTGGCGTTGGCGTAAATCGCGCCGCTGTGCGCGCCGCATACCCGACGGCACATCCGCTCCCAGGTCTCCGGCTCAAGTATGTGATAAAGCCACAGCCCGCGCCGCTGCTCGGGGCCGAAAGGCTCGCAGACGCGCATATTTTTCAGCGGCACGCCGGCGCGATGCATCAGGTCATAGAGCGGGTTGTAGGGGAGCCGCGACTTGTGATTAAAGATCCAGATGTCGCGGGTCCGCCAGTCATAGAGGGGATAGCAGGTGTAGCTAAACCCTTCCGGCGAGGCGGTGGTCCATGGCTTATCGTCCTCAAAGCGCAGTTTGGTCGGCGAGGTAAGCGCCATGTAGCGATGCAGCGACTCGTCGGTGCGGATACCGATCAGCGAAGCGAGGCTTCTCCCGGCGGCCAGCCAGTGCGAAAAAGCCGGAACAAAGGCTTCAAACGTCATTTCAGGCTGATAAAAAGGGAAAAAACCGGCATCGGTGATGGCATCATCCGGCGGTTGCCTTACCCATTCAACCCCGGCCCGCCAGGCGACCCATTCCGGCTCGTGCTGCGATACGCCGCTCACCGTGGTCATCGGCAGCGCCACCCAGTAGAAGCGGCTTACCACGTCCTGATAGCGCTCTTTCATATTTTGCACGTGCTGGATAGTTAATAAATACTGCGCTTCCCAGTCCACGAACAATACCGCAAACTTTTTCCCTTTTTTACGCGCAACGGCCGCCGCCAGATGAAATAATACCGTCGAGTCTTTACCGCCGGAAAAAGATAAACAGACCTGCTCGAAAGTATCAAATACCCAATCCAGGCGCATCAGAGCAGCGTCAAAAACATTCATATCCAGTTTTACGCGTTTCATCCTTCACCCCTGATAAATGAATCGCCGTCAGAATGTACTTATAGAAAAAATCCGTAAGCCAGATAACCTGAAAACAGGTCTATAGATTATTCATCCAGATACCGACATGCTGAAAAAAGGCGAGCGCAACTAAATGTTATTCACATCATAAAAACCATATTATCTCATTTAAATTCATGAGGTTATGAGAATCCCTCTGATTATCTTCATTTTATCGAGAATACTGTGATCTCAGTCACAATTAGCTCCTGAGCGATTTAATCAACCTACCTCGTTGTGGCCAAAAACATCACGCCATATCACAACTGACTCCCCGCGATCGGATATAATCAGCTGCCCTGATTCACCGTAACAATATTGATTAAGGAACGCTATGAGCGATATCGATCTCAGCCCGCCGCAACGCGATCTGCTGCGCGAGAAGCTGTGTAAATACTGCGAAGAGAATTTTGAGCTGGAGCTGGAGCAATTTGACGCGGAATTCTTTGTCGACTTTATCGCGAAAGAGCTGGGTCCAATGTTTTATAACGCCGGGATTGATGCGGCCATCGCCACCCACCTTGCATTGAGCGATCGGATTCAGGAAGAGATGGATCTGAAAAAAGTCTATTAGCGGGAGATCAATAAACACACACAATAAACAGGGTTATAATGCGGCCTCTTTCATCATCTCCCGTGTACGGGGAAGGAAAACCATGTCGCTTATCACCCATCTACCCGCCATCTTTGACCACTTCTCCGCAGCCCGCCAGCAGGGTTTCCTCACGGTCATGGAGCTTAAAGAGCAAAACATACCGCTGGTTGGCACCTACTGCACCTTTATGCCTCAGGAAATTCCACTGGCCGCCGGCGCGGTGGTGGTGTCGCTGTGCTCCACCTCCGACGAGACGATTGAAGAGGCGGAAAAGGATCTGCCGCGCAACCTCTGTCCGCTGATAAAAAGCAGCTACGGTTTTGGCAAGACTGACAAATGCCCCTACTTCTACTTTTCCGACCTCGTGGTGGGCGAAACCACCTGCGACGGCAAAAAGAAAATGTACGAATACATGGCCGAATTCAAAGCCGTGCACGTGATGCAGCTGCCGAACAGCGCCAGCGATGATGCCTCGCGAGCGTTGTGGAAAGCGGAAATTTTGCGCCTGCAGAAGGCGGTGGAAGATCGCTTTGGTACGCCGATCACCGAAGCCGCCCTGCGCGAGGCGATTATCCTCAAGAACCGCGAACGGCGGGCGCTGGCGAACTTTTATCGCGTCGGGCAGCTCAACCCGCCCGCGCTCAGCGGCAGCGATATTTTAAAAGTGGTCTACGGCGCGACCTTCCGCTTCGATAAAGCGGCGCTGATCGATGAGCTCAACGACATGGCGGATCGGGTGCGCCTGCAGTGGCAAGAGGGCAAACGGCTGGAGGCGCGGCCGCGTATTCTGATCACCGGCTGCCCGATCGGCGGCGCGGCGGAAAAAGTGGTGAAGGCCATTGAGGACAACGGCGGCTGGGTGGTCGGTTTTGAAAACTGCACCGGCGCGAAAGCCACCGAGCGCTGCGTGGAGGAGACGGGTGACGTTTACGACGCCCTGACCGAGAAATATCTCGCCATCGGCTGCTCCTGTATTTCGCCAAATGACCAGCGCCTGTCCCTGCTCAGTCAAATGGTAGAAGAGTACCAGGCCGACGGCGTGGTAGACGTCATTCTGCAGGCCTGCCATACCTACGCGGTGGAGTCGCTGGCGATAAAACGCCACGTGCGCCAGCAGCACGATATCCCCTATATCGCCATTGAGACCGACTATTCGACGGCGGATCTCGGCCAGCTCAGCACCCGCGTGGCGGCCTTTATTGAGATGCTTTAGGAGCGCGCGTGACCGTTACCGTAGGGATTGATTCCGGATCGACCGCCACCAAAGGCATCCTGCTCGCCGATGGCGTGATTCAGCGCCGCTTTCTCTGTCCGACGCCGTTTCGCCCCGCCGACGCCATCGTTGAGGCGTGGGAAACGCTCCGCGCTGGCTTAAGCGAACGCCCCTTTTTAACCTTAACCGGCTACGGTCGCCAGCTGGTGGATTTTGCCGATAAGCAAGTCACCGAGATCTCGTGCCACGGGCTCGGCGCGCGGCTGCTGGCCCCGCAGACCCGGACGGTCATCGATATCGGCGGCCAGGACAGCAAGGTTATCCAGCTGGACGACGCGGGTAATCTCACCGATTTTCTGATGAATGATAAATGCGCGGCGGGCACGGGGCGCTTTCTGGAGGTGATCTCGCGTACGCTGGGGGCCAGCGTCGACCAGCTCGACAGCATCACCGAAGGCGTTGAGCCCCATGCGATTACCAGTATGTGCACGGTGTTCGCCGAATCCGAGGTCATCAGCCTGCGTTCGGCCGGGGTGCCGCCGGAGGCGATCCTCGCCGGCGTGATCAACGCCATGGCCCGACGCAGCGCCAATTTTATCGGCCGCCTGTCGGCGCAGGGCCCGCTGCTGTTTACCGGCGGCGTCAGCCGCTGCGCCGCCTTCGCGCGGAGGCTGGAGGAGCACGTGGGTATGGCGGTGCAGACGCATCCCGACGCGCAGTTTGCCGGGGCGATCGGCGCGGCGCTGATCGGTTTACGTCAGAGGAGCCGCCGGTGACGGAATATCTGTTTTTATTTCACTCAACGGTGGGGGTAGTGCGGATGCGCAAAGCCCTGCAGGCGGCGGGAGCGACCTTCCGGGTGAAGGACATTCCGCGCCAGCTGCGCGGCGGCTGCGGGCTGTGCATTTATCTGCGCTGTGAGCCGGGCGAAGAGCAGAAGTGGATTCTCCCCGGCCACACGGCAACCCTGTTTCGCGTCGCCGGGGATGATTATCAGCTGCTGGCTCAGTTTCCGCAGCAGGCGTAACCCGGCGTGAAGCGAGCACAATATCCGGGTTTAGTCCCTCACCCCAGCAGCTGGCGAACGCAGGATTTAAACACCCGCACGCCATCCGCCAGCGCGGCGCGGTCGAAGCGCATCTCCGGATGATGCAGCCCCGGCAGCAGGTCGCAGCCCAGCCCCCAGAACCCGCCCTTCACCTGTGGACGCAGGCGCAGGTAGTGGAAAAAGTCCTCGCTGCCCGGCGTACTCTTCGCTGCCGTTAAGCCGGCTTCGCCAAACGTTTCGCGAATCGCCTGGCTGACGATAGCCGTAGCCTGTTCGTCGATAATCGCGGCGGGCATCTCCTTGACGATCTGGATATCGACGGTGGCGCCGTAAGCCGCCGCGCTGCTCTCTATCGCTCGCACCACCCGCTCTTTCAACGTCGCCATGCCCTCATTTTCCGCGCTGCGCAGATCCCAGCACACGTGCGCTTTCGCCGGCACCGAGTTGGTCACTCCCGCATCGCACAGAAAGCGCGTCGCTTTAGCGCTCCAGGTCAGCGAAGGCGCCAGATGAATCCCGTTTACCGCCTGCACCGCGTGCGACGCGGCGTCCAGCGCGTTAACGCCCAGATGAGGCCGGGCGGCGTGTGCGGCTTTGCCGTGGAAATCGACCATCACCGTCGCCGAGGCGGAGTAGTACATCGCCGGCACCGCCTTGCCTTTCGGACACTCCTCCAGCGGCCTGAGATGGAAGCCGAACAGCATCTCCACGTCGTCCAGCACGCCCGCTTCCGTCAGCGCGATCGCCCCGGTGCCCAGCTCTTCAGCGGGCTGAAAGAGTATTTTCAGCTTCCCGCGCTTTACCAGCCCTTCGGTGAGGATCTCTTCCGCGGCGGTCAACACCACCGAAGAGTGACCGTCATGACCGCAGGTATGGCGAGCCTCTAAGCGGCCATCGATGATATGGCCCAGCGCATCCATATCCGCCCGCAGCGCCACGACCGGCCCCGGCTTACCGCTATCCAGCAGCGCAACAATGCCGGTGGTGCCGCCGACGTTGCGCTGCACCTGAAACCCCGCGGCTTCTAATGCATCGCCGATGTATGCCGACGTTTTGTACTCTTCAAAGCCCAGCTCCGGGATTTGATGCAGATAATTGAAATGCTCTAATGTTCGCGACACGTCTTACTCCTTGCCTTCTATTATGCAATCACGCGCATGACCAGCATGGCGATGACGGCATTGATAATGCTCACCGCCATCAGCAGCGGCCAATATTTTTTCGGGACATCCGCTACGCCGAGCAGGCGCCCCATGTACTGCAGCTGCGAACCCATGAGGAAAATCGCCGGGATCAGAATCGTGATATCCGCCACGTTGAGGGTACCTTTGCTCAACAGGCTCACCGCCACACCGGTTCCCGCAGAGGCGGAAAGCCAGGAGGTCAGCAATACGGTAATGGCTTCCCCCGGCAGGCCGAACAGGCCCATCAGCGGCGCGCAGACGTGGCCGATGATCTGCATCACGCCGAGCAAATTGAGCATTTCAGCGATCACATAGGCCATTAATACATTCGGCATCAGATTGTTGATGGCGATATTAAATCCTTTGCGCGCGCCGATAACGAAAATATCGAACGGGTTACTGCCGACTTTTGCCGAATTATTCATTTTCAAAATCCCTTTTATAAGCGGTATTCAGAACCAGACGCGTGATTGCCGCGCCGACAAATTTCAGCACAAACATTAAAAGCAGCGGAATAATGATAGGAATGGTTAACGAAGCGAAAAGCGCTGAGCCAATTGAGAAGTAGTTATTAATCAGACCGGCCCCGGAATATTGCCAGGCGCCCATAATAACCAGATCCTTACGATTTATTTTGTCGCTGTCATACAGCTCTTTGGTCAGCGCCGCGCCGGCATCGGTACTCTGTAAATCGGTAATCAGCGCCAGGCCGGTATAACCCGGGATCCCAAGCAGCGGGCGAAGCAGCGGGGTCAGCAGCTTATGCGCCGCGCGGATCGCCCCGTAGTGGGTAAATATCTCCAGCAGCCCCAGCGCCAGCATCACCGTCGGCACCAGCGACAGGGCAAACAGGAAGCCGGCCTTGGCGCTGATGCCGCCGCTACCGATAAAGGTGTTGGTTTCCGGTGTTTTCATGGTGCCGAACGCGCCGCCGAGGGTGGTAAAGTCAAACGCCCCCAGCCAGGCCATGCCTTCAACCTTAAACAATAATCCGGAGAAAACTAACAATACGATGATCAGTGAAATCCAGGCTCCGGGCCCGACTTTCCACTCATTTGTCGTTTCGTCGGAGGAACATTCCAACGTTTTATTTTCACTCATAGCCTGTCCTCTCACATAATGAAATGTTAGTGCGATTGTTTGCAATTTGAAATTTTGTCAATTTATTGTTATTCGAATTTATTATTTTCACTGATAAGCTTTTCCATATTCCCTTAATCAGCATCATCACCATTTCTTATTCTTTAACTTCCCGAGCCTTGCCACCTTAATAGCAAGCCGGGAATAAGCGATGAGAATTTTCCTCCCTGCCAGTTTTTGTCCGAATTACGATTATCTATAACTTGCCGGGATGATAAATACCTGTGAAAGGGTGTTATTGTTGACCGCAGGTCAACAAAGGAGCGAGAAACGATGTTGCATGAGAGGCCAATGAGCTATCTGTATGAAGTCGGGATTCAGGGAGGCATTCGCCGGGCTGCCGATATGCTGGGTATCAACCCGTCAGTCATCAGCCGCCAGATAGCGCAGCTGGAACGGGCGCTGGAGCTGCCGCTGCTGGAACGCCAGGGGCGAAACGTGGTGCTTACCGAAGCCGGACGTCTGCTGGCGGAGGACTACTTCGAAAGCCGTCAACGCCGGGAAAAGCTGGAAAGCCATCTGAAGGATTTACGCCACATGCGCGGCGGGACAATTTCAGTGAGGATTGGCGGCGGGCTGGTCACCACCTTTATTGAATCGGTGATGAGCACCTTTTCGCAGTCCTGGCCTAACGTGTTCGTGGATATTAGTGTCGGCAGCATGCAGGAGATGCTCAACGATATCGCCAGCGGCGAAGCGGATATGGCGGTCGCCTTCGGCCCCATCGGCAACCCGGAGCTTAAACGCCACAGCTTTCAGTGGGGCCCTATCTGCGCGGTGGTCTCGCCACAGCATCCCATCGCAGCCCAGCGCGCCGTCACCATCGATGAGCTCACGCAATATCGCCTGATCGCGCTCACCGACAGCTTTGGCCTGCAGCGCCATATGAACGCCATGTTTAAAACCGCCGGACGGCAGTTTCATCCGGCCTATCGCTGTAACCTCTTTTCCACCGCCATGAGCCTGAGCCAGGCGGGATTGGGGATCTCTTTTATGACCGCATACGCCGCCCGGGAAGCGATCGCCCACGGTATTCTGACCGCGGTCCCCATTGACCATCCTATCGCCAGCAGCGCCCAGTGCCACCTGCTACGCAACTCCGACCGCCGCTTTTCTCCGGCAGCGCATCATATGTGGCGGCTGCTGCACAACGCTTTTCGCGACGCGCAGCGGGCGCTGGCTGCCTGAGCTTATTCGGTCACCACAAACCGGGTTGGCGCAAAGCAGTTCAGCAGCCGATGCATAAGGAAGACCATGGTCAGCGTGACGATCAGCGCCACGGTGACGGAAGTGATGCGGTACAGATCGCTGAACACCAGGTCCTGGTCCGGATGCAGGTTCTGGCCGAACATGATGCCGATGGTGGTGATGCTGGCAAAGCCAACGCCGGCACCCACTTTCTCCATCACGTGCAGGCGGGCGCTAAACGCCAGGCCGAGGCCAATCAGCGGCATCATCAGCAGCATATGGTTGCTGAAGTCGTAGATAATCAGCTGCACCACCAGAATATAAAGGCAGGCCAGCACCACCCCCACCACCCGCCAGATCGAGCTGATCACCGCGCCGCGATAGTGCATCGGGAACAGAATTAAAATCCCCGCCATCAGCGCCGACAGCGAGTCGCTCAGGTCGCAGACCTGAAAGATCACAAAGATCATTGTCGCCACGCTGCCGGAGAGCAGCGATTCATGACGAATACGGGCGGCGTCTTTTTCAATGCGCGGCGGCGGCTTGCGTGGTTCAACGTCCGGGATGAAGTAGTTGAGTAATGCGCTCAGCGCCACCGCCATCACGCAGGCCTCCATATTGGAGAACATCAGGGTGTGCCAGTTGCTGGTGGGATAGCTCATAAAGTTGAGCATCGTGCTTTGACACACCACGCCCATCGACCCCAGCAGAAACAGCGGCCCCTGGCTCATAAAGCGAAAGCGCATTACGTACAGGCCAAACACCACCAGCGTCATCATCACCGGCCACTGCGACAGATAGCCGACGATCAGCACCATTTCGACGCAGTTTACCGCCGCGCTGAACACAAACTGCCGCGCCACGTGACGGTTAAACACCGGCACCAGCGACAGCAGCATCAGCGGATAAACCACGAAGAAGACGCCGTACTGCACGTCGTAGAAGGTCGAAATGCTCAGCGCGATAGTGCCGGCCACGGCGATGCGCAGCGTCTGGCGAAAATCGTTGGCCGTATAGACGATGTTGCCGTGCGGGGTGAAAACCCGCGCCAGGGTATTAATAGACATAGTGCAGCATGCTCACCAGATGGATCTGCGCGCCGGCAAAGGTGCGGGCGAACAGGCCATCGCTGTTATAGAGCTGTACCGTCGCGCGGGCCCCGGTGGGAAGTGGTTTATCCAGCGGCTCATCAAGCGCGACGTGAATGCGCATGCGCTGCGCGTCGCGCACCCAGCGGGTAGACTGCTCCGGCTGCGACAGCTGGCCATTGACCTCTTCCTGTCCGGCCAGAATACCGGCATCGCTGCTGGTGACGTGCGCCCGGAAGACTTTCCCCGGCAGCGCATCAAACACCACCGCGGCATCGGTGTTGACGCCGGTGTGGCGCAGGCTCTTCTCGCGGAAATCGGCGACGATATCGGTCTGATTGCTGACCAGCGCCAGCAGCGGCGTGGCGGCGGTGGCGTACAGACCGGGGTTAAGCTGAAGGTTGCTCACCATGCCGTCGGTTTCGGCGCGCACCTTCGTCCAGCCAAGGTTAAGCTGCGCCTCTTCCAGTGCGTTGCGGTACTTCTGCAACGTGACGTTGCGCGCATCGTCGCGCTCGCCGCGCTGGATCAGCAGATTCTGGATGCTGGCGTTGAGCGCGCTGACCGACTGCTCGCTGGTCTGCCAGGTGGTGCGCACTTTATCCAGATCCGACTGAGAGACGTTCTGCATGGTGCTCAGGCGCTGGTAGCGATCGAAGGTCACCTTATCGTTGCGCGCGGTGTACTGGGCGGTGCGCAGGTTGGCGCGGGCAGAAGCGATCTGCGCGTCCAGCTGCTGGTTGCTGAGTTTCGCCTGTTCAAGGGCGATTTGCGCCGCTTCCACTTTATTGATAAACGGCGTCGGATCCAGTTCATAGAGCAGATCGCCCTTCTTCACCTGGCTGTTGTTGTGCACATAGACATGGGAGACATAGCCGGAGACGCGCGACGAGACCGGCGTGACCACGCGCATCACGGTGGAGTCCGGCGTGAGCGGGATCCAGATATCGGCAACGATAAACCAGGCGAATATGACCAGGAAGGCGGCAATACTCACCCTTACCCAGCGGGCAAATTTCTGTTCAGGGGTCATCATAGTGTTTTAGATCTTGTTATCTTCTTCGCGGATAGTCCGCAGATTGCAGGCGATTTGATTTAACGTGGCGCTAAAGGCGGCGAGCTGCGCTTCAGGGAGGGTTTCGGTGACGCGCTGTTGATAGGTCTCAATCACGCGGTTCAGCTTCTCCAGAATAGCGCGGCCTTCCGCCGTCAGCGTCAGCAGGCGGATGCGTTTGTCATAAGGCGATGTTGAACGCAGCAGATAGCCCTGCTTTTCCAGCTGCGTGAGGGTGCGCATCAGCGGCGGCAGTTCAATGCCCTGCACCTCCGCCAGCTCGCTGACCGAGACGTTATCCCCCAGCTGATGCAGCTGCATCAGCACCGTCCAGCTTGACTGGGTCAGGCCGGTGTCGGTAATGGCAGAATCAATAATCGCGCGCCACTGGCGCACGACCATCGCCATGCGCATGCCCATCGGGCGCTGGGCAAACAGATCGTCTTCGGTCATCTTATTTTCCTCACTTAGCTGCGAAGAAAATAATACTTATCACGATAAGTATCAAGAAACGAAGAATTGATAAGCATGAATTGATAAATTCTATGAATGTATCATCCCCAGTCACGCTAGCGCTTACCGGGGCTACAGTTCTCCGCGGTCTGGTAGCCCGCACAAGGCGCGTCAGGCGCCGCCTCCGGGAAACCACCTCCAGGGCAGCTGCGGTCATCTCCCCGGTGGCGGCTAACGCCTGACCGGGGCTACGGGTTGATTACCGTTTGCGGGCCGGTAGCCCGGACAGGCGCGTCAAGCGCCGCCTCCGGGGAAATGCCGGGTAAAAAATCGCACTTTTTAATTGATCTGATCCCGGCGCAGTCCGACATCTTTTAGCTGTTCGTCGCTCATTCGCTGCAATGTTCTGCGTGTTTGTTCGCGAAGCCACCATTTTTTGATTATCCGCGCCAGAAATACGAAGCCGATAAACGGCTGTCTTGCCCGATTCTCGTGAAATTCCATCCTCTACCTCCTCACCTTGCCAGAGGCTTTATCTTCACGGATCCGGGGCTAAACAATACAGATTCACAAAATACTTTTCTTTAACATACAGATTCGCTAAAACGTACAGCAGACCTCATTTTTACCGCCAATCTGTACTGGTTTATTGATCTGTATGGCGACGATCAAGGATACAGCATGACCCGCTATCAACATCTGGCCAGCCTGCTGGCAGAACGCATCGAACAGGGGCTGTATCGCCCCGGCGAAAAGCTGCCGTCGGTACGCAGCCTGAGCCAGGAACACGGCGTCAGCATCAGCACCGTTCAGCAGGCCTACCAGACGCTGGAACAGCAGCAGCTGATCGTGCCGCAGCCGCGATCCGGCTATTTCGTGGCCCCGCGTAAAGCCCAGCCGCCGGTACCGCCGATGTCGCGTCCGGTCCAGCGTCCCGTCGAGATCACCCAGTGGGATCAGGTGCTGACCATGCTCGACGCCCGCCACGATAAATCGATTATCCCCTTCGGCGGCGGCTCGCCGGACGTCACTCAGCCGAGCCTGAAGCCTATCTGGCGCGAGCTGAGCCGGGCAATTCAGCACAACCTTAGCGAAGTGTTGAACTACGACGAGCTGGCCGGGCGTCGCGAACTGCGGGAACAGATCGCCCGTCTGATGCTCGACGGCGGATCGGTGGTCACCGCCAACGATCTGGTGCTTACCAGCGGCTGCCACAGCGCGCTGTCGCTGGCGCTGCTGTCGGTGTGCCAGCCCGGCGATATCGTTGCCGTCGAATCCCCTTGCTACTACGGCACCATGCAGATGCTGCGCGGATTAGGGCTAAAAACCATCGAGATCCCCACCGATCCGGAAACCGGGATCAGCATCGAGGCGTTAGAGCTGGCGCTCGATCAATGGCCGATCAAAGGGGTGATCCTGGTCCCCAACTGCAATAATCCGCTGGGGTTTATCATGCCGGATGCCCGCAAGCGCGCGGCGCTATGCCTCGCCCAGCGCCACGATATCGTTATCTTTGAGGATGATATCTACGGCGAGCTGGCGACCGAATACCCGCGCCCGCGCACCATCCATTCCTGGGATATCGACGGCCGGGTGATGCTCTGCAGTTCGTTTACCAAAACCATCGCTCCCGGCCTGCGCATCGGCTGGATTGCCCCCGGCCGTTATTACGATCGTCTGCTGCAGATGAAGTATGCCGCCAGCGGCACCAACGTTCCCTCCACCCAACTGGCGGCTTGTAATTTTATTCGCGAAGGCCACTATCACCGCCACGTGCGAAGAATGCGGCAGATCTACCAGCGTAATATGGAGATCTACACCTGCTGGCTGCGGGAGTTTTTCCCCTGCGGGATCTGCGTTACCCGCCCGAAAGGCGGCTTTATGCTGTGGGTCGAGCTGCCGGAGCAGGTGGATATGGTCTGCGTCGCGAAGCAACTATGTCGGCTGAAGATCCAGGTAGCGCCGGGATCGTTGTTTTCAGCATCCGGAAAATACCGCAACTGCTTAAGGATCAACTGCGCCCTGCCGCCGATTGAGAAGCATAAAGAGGTGATGGTGCAACTGGGCATGGCGGTGAAAGTGGCGATGGAGTGAGGTTATAGGCTGGTCCCCGGTGGCGCTGCGCTGACCGGGCTACGGGTTCACCGCCGTCTGCGGATCGGTAGCCCGGACAGGTGCGCAAGCACCGCCTCCGGGTTTCCCTCTTTGAGAGCCAAAATACCCTGGCATTATCATCAATACCCCCACGGCATATTATACTAAATTACCAGCACGTAAATTTTCGCAGAATAATCTGCTATATAAACGACTAATATCAGTAAATAATGAAAAAACGACAACCAGTAATAAAACATTGAATAACCGAACGACTTAATAACCAGAATATAAAAACATCAGATTAAAATATATAACTGCATGATTCACCAGCAAATATATATCATTTATTTTTGAAAAACCTGACCTGATTGCCTTCCCATAATAATCCCGATACATTCACTCATTCCCTATACGGGAAACTCTAAATATAAAAAACGCAACAATATAACCGGGATGAATGTCATGAAAATTACCAAAGATCGGGTGGTTTACGCCATGTCGCGGGATAACGCTCCTGTCGCTACCGTCAGCAGCGGAAGTGAAGTGCTGTTCGAAACCTGCGACTGCTTCTCCGACCAAATCACCTCCGCCGATGCCGTGTTCAACGAACTGGACTGGCAGCGTATTAACCCGGCGACCGGGCCGGTGTACGTCGAGGGCGCCGAGCCGGGCGATGCGCTCAAGGTCACCATCAAACGCATTACCCTAAGCAGCAATCAGGCGGTGATGGTCACCGCACCGCAGCTGGGGGTGATTGGCGACGAGCTCGATGCCCCGAAGGTCACCATCGTGCCCATTGAAAACGACCATGCCATACTGCCCGGCAACGTGCGCGTGCCGCTTAATCCGATGGTCGGCGTGATCGGCGTCGCGCCTGCCGGGGAAGCCATCTCCTGCGGCACGCCGGATAGCCACGGCGGCAATATGGACTGCAAAATGATTACCGCCGGCAGCACCCTGTGGCTGCCGGTCAACGTCCCCGGCGCGCTGTTCGGACTGGGGGATTTACACGCCGCGATGGGCGATGGCGAAGTCTCGGTCTGCGGTCTGGAAATCCCCGGCGAAGTACTGGTCGAACTGACGGTGGTTAAAAACCGCCGCCTGCCGCTGCCGATGCTCGAAAACAGCGAGACCCTGTTTACCCTCGCCTCGGCGCTGACACTCGATGATGCCGCCGCCATGGCTACCCGCAATATGGCGCATTTTATCGCCGACAATACCTCCCTGATGCTGGCAGACGCCATCAGCATCCTGAGCATTGCGGGCGACCTGCAAATCTGTCAGGTTGTCGATCCGCTGAAAACCTGCCGCTATGCGTTACCAAAGTCAGTGGCTGAACAGCTCTCCCTGAGCATCGAAGGGGAGCGGGCATGAGCGTTGAACAATTTGGCTATAAGCAGGAGCTGCATCGGGCGCTGACGTTCCGCGATCTGCTGGTCTACGGCATGATATTTATGGTACCCATCGCGCCGTTTGGCGTCTTTGGCTACGTCTGGGACGGCGCGCAGGGCATGGTGGCGCTGGCCTATCTCATCGGTATGGTGGCGATGTTCTTTACCGCCATGAGCTACTGGTCGATGTCGCGCGCGTTTCCGGTTTCCGGCTCGGTATACGCTTATGCCCAGCGCGGTATTCATCCGATTGTCGGCTTTTTTGCCGGCTGGCTGATCCTGCTGGACTATATTCTGGTGCCGTCGCTGCTCTATATCGTCAGCGCGGCGGCGCTGGCGCCCATGCTGCCGGGCGTGCCGGGCTGGCTGTGGATTGTCGGCTTTATCGCGATTAACAGCCTGATTAACCTGCGCGGCATTACCTTTACCGCACGCGCCAATAACACGATTCTGATCGCGGAGATCGTGGTGCTGTCAGTGTTCGTCGTGCTGGGGCTGATTGCGCTCTACTCCGGCGCCGGGGCGGGCCATCTGACCCTCGACCCGCTCTACAACGCCGATAAGTTCAGCCTGCCGCTGGTGATGGGCGCGGTCTCCATCGCCGTGCTCTCGTTCCTCGGCTTCGACGGGATCTCCACGCTGTCGGAGGAAACGAAAGGCGGCGTAGATACCGTGGGTAAGGCGTCGCTGGGCGCGCTGATGCTGGTGGGTTCGCTGTTTATCCTGCAGACGTGGATTGCCGCCGATCTGGCGCAGGGCATGACGTTTAGCAGCCTCGATACCGCCTTCTACGATACCGCGAATCTGGCGGGCGGCGGCTGGCTGAAGTATGTCACCATGTGGTCGACGGTGATCTCCTGGGGGATTGCCAACGCCCTGGTAGCGCAGGCCGCCGTGTCGCGTATTCTGTTTGCGATGGCGCGCGATAAGCAGCTGCCGCAGCTGCTGGCAAAAGTGCATCCGCGGCTGAAAACACCTTACGTCAGCACCCTGTTTGTGGCGCTGATTTCGCTGGCTTCCGGCCTCTGGTTCTATGGCGATATCGATAACCTCAGCCGTCTGGTGAACTTCGGCGCGCTGATGGGCTTCCTGGTGCTGCATATTGCCGTGATAAACCATTACATCATTCGCCAGAAATCACGCAATCTGGTGGTGCACCTGCTGTTCCCGGTGGTGGGCCTGTGCATTATCGGCTTTGTTATTTATGAAATGGACGCGCAGGCGAAGGTACTGGGGCTGAGCTGGCTGGCGGTTGGCGTGGTCTATTACCTGCTGATGCGCCTGGTGCTCAAGCGCAATGTGGAATTGAAGCTGGAAGGCTAACGCAATTTATCTATCCCGGAGGCGGCGCGTTGCGCCTGTCCGGGCTACCCGATCGCACGGGCCGGTAGCCCGGACAAGGCGCGTCAAGCGCCGCCTCCGGGGAAACAACGCGCAATGCCGCCTCCGCTTTTCCCCGGCTCGCGCTGCGCTTAGCCGGGCTACGGGTTCCCGGCCGTCTGTTCGTCCTCGCCAAAAAACACCATACCTTTATAGGGCTTCTCCCGGCACGCCGCCAGGCGCCGGGCGAGGTTGCCAACGTGCAGCTCCAGCTTGTGGCCGTCCGGGTCGAGAAAATAGTGCGACGCACCTTCGCTTTTATTGGTTTTCCATACCGGAACGCCAGCCGCATTCAGCCGCCCGGCAAAAAGCGCGAAATCCTCTTCCGCAATGCTGAACGCGTAGTGGGTGTAGTCGCTCTCCTCCGGCGGGGTAACGCGCCGCTGCGGGTCCAGCGACAGGCACAACCAGAGGTCGCCGCAGGAAAAATACGCGCCGTTATCCCAGCGGGCGTGCAGCGTCATCCCCGGCAGCTGCTGATAAAACGCCACGCTCGGCGCCAGTTGGCTGACCGCCAGAGTCAGATGATTTAATCCGCTTAACATGGCTTCCCCTCTAATGACGATACGATTTGCTGGCGCAGCCACCGGTGCGCCGGATCGCGGTGCCAACGCTCATGCCACAGCATCAGCATCTCAAACCCGGCGACCGCCAGCGGCGGTTCGACCACCGTCAGGCCGCCAGCGTCGCGCACCAGCCGCTCCGGCAGCACCGCCACCAGTTCGCTATTGCGCAGCGTCTCCAGCATAAACAGGAAATGTGGCACGGAAAGGACAACCCGCCGCGCCAGCCCGAGATTCGCCAGCGCGCTATCGGTCGCGGCGCTGAATCCACCGCCGTCCGGCGAGACAATCACCTGCTCCAGTTGGCAGAACTGCGCCAGGCTTAACGCCGACCGCAGCGCCGGGTGCCCCGCTCTCCCCGCCAGCACGTAGCGTTCGCGGAACAACAAACGCTGATGCAGCCCGGGCGGCGCGCCATCGCGCGTGTGAAAAAACAGATCCACTTCGTCGCGATCCGCCTGCTGTACCAGCCGTGCGGGCTGTAGCTCAAACAGCGCCAGGCGGCTGGCCGGAGAGGCGACGCGCAGGGTATTGAGCACCGGCAGCAAAATCGCCGACGCCATATAGTCCGTCGCCGCCACCCGCCAGGTCTGCGCCGCCGTGGCCGGGTCAAAAGGCTGAACCGGCGCTACCGCCAGCTCCAGCGCCAGCAGCGCATCGCGCAGCGGCCCGCGCAGTTCATCGGCGCGGGCGGTGGGCTGCATTCCGCGCGGCCCAGGCAGCAGCAGCGGGTCGGCGAAAATCTCCCGTAGTCTTGCCAACTGCACGCTGACCGACGGCTGCGACAAATTGAGGCGCAGCGCCGCGCGGGTGACGTTATTTTCGCTGAGCAGGACGTTCAGCGTACGCAGCAAATTAAGATCCAGCCCCTGGAGATTAATCATCACTATACCTGTCATTGCAGCAATTCATTTCTACTATAGCGTCGCCGACTCTACTCTGCAGCTCTCCATTGCTCAGAGGTGATTTCAATGAAAATATTACTGGTTTATGCCCATCCCGAGCCGCGCTCGCTGAACGGCGCGCTGAAAGATTTTGCCGTGCAGCATCTGCAAAACGCCGGTCACGAGGTGCAGGTGTCCGACCTCTACGCCATGCGCTGGAAGGCGGGATTTGATGCCGATGACAGCAGCGCCCCGCCGGTCGGTGAAAGCTGGCGGGCGACGCGGGATTCGCAATACGCCTTCGCTAACGGCACGCAAAGCGCGGATATCGTGGGCGAACAGGAGAAGCTGCTGTGGGCCGATACGGTGATTTTTCAGTTCCCGCTATGGTGGTTTTCACTGCCCGCCATCATGAAGGGCTGGATTGACCGGGTCTACGCTTACGGGTTTGCCTACGGCGTCGGCGAGCACAGCGAAACCCACTGGGGCGATCGCTACGGCGAAGGCACGTTCGCGGGGAAACGGGCGATGCTGGTCGTTACCGCCGGCGGATGGGCGGAGCACTACGCGCCGCGCGGAATTAACGGGTCTATCGACGATATCCTGTTCCCCATTCAGCACGGGATGCTGTTCTTTCCCGGCTTTGACGTCCTGCCGCCGGTGGTGTTCTACCGCACCGACAAACTCGATGAACAGCGCTTCGCCATCCTGCGCGAGGAGCTGGCCCGGCGGCTGGATACCCTCTCTGAAACGCCGCCCATTCCCTTCCGTCGTCAGAATCACGGCGACTATCTGATCCCCTCTTTGAACCTGCGTCCGGAGCTGGCGCCTGGAGAAAACGGCCTCGCTATCCACGTGAAGCCGATGTGAATCTCGGTGGGTGATATTCGCGGCGCGGCGAATATCACCACAATTCATAAGGTGAACTGTGAGCCTCCACGCAATAACGGCATCGCGCCCCGCTACGCCCCTTCGCATATTGATAGCGATCAAGAATAATCATACCGTCTGGTCGGTATGATTCGGACCATGAATATAGAAGCCCAACATCGTAAAAAAGATCCCGTCCGTCTGCATAAGCAGCTGCTGGAATCCGCGGCCACCATTGCCGGTCGGGACGGCATCGCCTCGCTGTCGCTGAACGCCGTTGCGCGCGAAGCGGGCGTCAGCAAAGGCGGTTTACTGCACCATTTCCCCAACAAGCAGGCGCTGATTTTCGCCCTCTTTGCCCGCCTGCTGGCGATTATGGAAGAAGCGATTTCAGAGCTTATGGCCGCGGATAACGTCTCTTATGGCCGCTTTACCCGCGCCTATCTGCACTATCTGTCGGCCCCGGAACTTACGGATACTCAAGAGAGCCGCCAGCTGATGGTGCTGTCGCTGGCCATGCCGGATGAACCGGTGCTGCGAAAATGCTGGCGCGACTGGATGCTCGACCATCTGGCGAAAGGTGATGAACTGGACAATAGCCATACCGGCACGCTGGTGCGCTATGCGGCGGACGGCATCTGGCTATCGGAATTAACCGAGGGGCGCACTATGAGCCCCGGGCACCGGCAGTCGCTGGTCAGCGATCTGACGAAGATGACGCTTCCTGCGTGAAGCATGTTGAGGCCGCGATGCGCTATAACATCCATGGCCGTCTTATTTATGATGCAATGGACGGCACGCTAACGTTACCGGGAAGCGATGAGGCGGACAGCCAGCTGTCCATCACCGCCAACGCGCTGCTGTGGTTCTTCCTGCGCCACACCGAGGTGGTCAGCCGCGATGAGGTGCTTAAAAAAGTCTGGGATGACAACGGTTTAACTTCATCCAACAGCAATCTCAATCAGTATCTGAGCATGCTGCGCAAAACCTTTCGCCACTACGATATCGACAACATTATCGTCACCGTGTCGCGCGGACTACTGCAGCTCAATCCCGATCTCACTATCGAGATGCTCGACGCCAGCCCGGAGCCGGAGCCGCCGCTCGCGGCAGAAGCTGAGCCAGACCCGGCCGCGGTCCCGGAAGAAAAAAAGACCGTTTCCAGCCGCCACGCGCGCGGCACCTGCTGGTATCTGGCTGGCGGCTGCCTGCTCACCATCGCCCTGCTGCTGGTGGTATGCAGCTTTCTCGGCGGCAACACTTCGCACCCCATCACCCTGACGCAAATGCGCCACAGCCAGTGCGAGCTGCTGGCCAGCGATGAGATGCTGCGCTCCGTTGCCGGAACCGCCTATGGCAAGAATTTTGATGTCGTGCGCCAGCGCCTGAAGCTGGAGTGCAAGCCCGGCGAACGCTTTGTCTTCTTCTATGGCGACCGGCTGGAAACCAACGGCCTGGGCCGGGTATTCCTCGCCCACTGCGCGATGCATGAAGATAACCCGTTCAGCTACTGCGATAACTATTTTTACTATTCATGGAAGCCGCAATGAGACTCGCCCCGCGCCCCTTTTTCGCCCTCTCCAGCCTGGTGTTTATTGCCGCCGCCGGGTTCTGCGCCTGGAAGCTGCTACCGGTCGAAAACGGCGGGGTGATGAGCTGCTCGACCAAAGCGATTATGCGCTTTGAGAACATGGAGAAAGAGAACGTCAACGGCAATATCCATTTCAATTTCGCCGCCAACGGAAAAGGGTCGATGGTCGTCGAAGGCTATACCGATTCCGCCGCCGGTTGGCTCTATCTCCAGCGCTACGTCAAATTCAGCTACACCAGCAAACGCATCTCCACCACCGAGCGCCACTATCGTATCAGCAAATGGGAATCCAGCGCCTCGTCCATCGATGAGTCGCCGGACGTCATCTTCGACTACTTTATGCGCGAGATGTCCGACAGCCACGATGGCCTGTTCCTCAACGCGCAGAAGCTCAATGAGAAAGCCATTCTTCTCAGCTCTATCAACTCACCGCTCTACGTCTGCACGCTGAAGTCCGGCAGCAAACTTGACTAAGCTCACACCCGCTTTTCCTTCATCGCTTTCGCTTTAGTAAAACCGCACGTTTTGCATTTAGCCTGCCGAATAAAACACGATCCTCTCCACACTTCATACATCGTCAAATTACCCCTGATCTGCAATAAATTAGCAACTTATTAACATCATTTCGCTTTCGGCTAAAGGGTGAAAAAAACGCCGCAAATGTCACTCAATCCTCCTCCGTCAGGCAGCACAAACGCATAAATCGCCGCTTTTTAAATCTAATTCACAGAGTAAAAAACTAAAAATACACATTAAGAAGATTTAAATTTCACTTCATTCGCCATTCCCTATAGTGAACCCCGAACGCCGCTTCCGCGTCCTGACGTCGTTACGCGGACGGTTTTCCCGAATCACAAAACCTGTTCTTAAGGAGAAACCATGGGTGATGCATTAGGGCTTATCGAAACCAAAGGTCTGGTGGCCTGCATTGAAGCAGCGGATGCGATGTGTAAAGCCGCCAACGTTGAGCTGATTAGCTATGAAAACATCGGCTCGGGGCTGGTGACCGTCATGGTGAAGGGCGATGTCGGCGCGGTGAAAGCGGCGGTGGATTCCGGCGTCGAATCCGCGCAGCGCATCGGTGAAGTGGTGACCTCGCTGGTTATCGCTCGTCCGCATAACGACATCAACAAAATCGTCATTAAACACAAGGCCTGATGGCCAGGAGAACGCAAATGGGTGATGCATTAGGTCTGATTGAAACCAAAGGGCTGGTGGCCTGTATCGAAGCGGCGGATGCGATGTGTAAAGCCGCCAACGTTGAACTGATTGGCTATGAAAACGTCGGCTCCGGCCTCGTCACCGCGATGGTGAAGGGCGACGTCGGCGCTGTGAAAGCGGCGGTGGATTCCGGCGTCGAATCCGCGCAGCGCATCGGCGAAGTGGTGACCTCGCTGGTTATCGCTCGTCCGCATAACGACATCAACAAAATCGTCTCGCATTACAAAATCATGGATTAACCGGAGAAAAACCTGATGAAAGAAGCGCTTGGTCTTATCGAAACCAAAGGTCTGGTGGCCTGTATCGAAGCCGCGGATGCGATGTGTAAAGCCGCCAACGTGGAGTTGATTGGCTATGAAAACGTCGGCTCCGGCCTCGTCACCGCGATGGTGAAGGGCGACGTCGGCGCGGTGAATGCCGCGGTAGATTCCGGCGTGGAAGCGGCAAAACGCATCGGCGAAGTCGTCACCTCTCGCGTCATCGCGCGTCCGCATAACGACATCGAAAAAATCGCGGCGCAGCACAAAGCATGACCTGACAGGGCGCGCCCCGTCTCCACTCTTTTAGTCTGATGAAGGATAGACTCATGATTGAACTGGATAACGATTTGCAGTCCCGGCAGAACGCCCGGGAGCTGGTGCGCAATGCCAAAAAGGCGCAGGCGATTCTGGCCACCTTTTCGCAGCAGCAAATCGACGCCATCGTGAAGAACGTGGCCCAGGAAGCGGCGCATCATGCCGAAGCGCTGGCGAAAATGGCCGCGGAAGAAACCGGTTTTGGCAACTGGCAGGACAAAGTGCTGAAGAACCGCTTCGCCTCGCTGCGCGTCTACGACGCCATCAAAGATATGAAGACCGTCGGCATCATTCATGACGATCAGGTACAAAAAGTGATGGACGTGGGCGTGCCGCTGGGGGTGATTTGCGCGCTGGTACCGTCGACCAACCCGACCTCCACCGTCATCTATAAAACGCTGATCGCCCTGAAGGCCGGCAACGCGATTATCTTCTCCCCGCATCCCGGCGCCCGTCAGTGCAGCTGGAAAGCGATTGAAATCGTGAAGCGCGCGGCGGAAGCCGCAGGGGCGCCTGCCGGTAGCGTCGACGCCATTAGCCAGCTGACCCTCGAAGCCACCTCAGAGCTGATGCACAGCAAAGACGTGTCGCTGATCCTGGCGACCGGCGGCGAAGGTATGGTGCGCGCCGCCTACGCGTCCGGCACGCCGACCATCAGCGGCGGCCCGGGTAACGGCCCGGCGTTTATCGAACGCAGCGCCGATATCCCCCACGCGGTGAAAGATATCATCACCAGCAAAACCTTCGATAACGGCGTGATCTGCGCCTCCGAGCAGTCGATTATCGTCGAGCGCTGCATTTACGACGAGGTGCACCGCGAACTGGAAGCCCAGGGCGCGTACTTCATGAACGAAAGCGAAGCGGCAAAAATGGCGGCCCTGCTGCTGCGCCCCAACGGCACCATCAACCCCAAAGTGGTCGGTAAAACCGCGCTGTATCTGAGCCAGATGGCCGGTTTCTGCGTTCCGGCCAGCACCCGAGTGCTGATTGCCGAGCAAACTACGGTATCGCATACCAACCCCTACTCGCGGGAAAAACTGTGCCCGGTACTCGGCCTGTACGTCGAAGAGGACTGGAAAACCGCCTGCCACCGCGTGGTAGAGCTACTGACCAACGAAGGCCTCGGCCACACGCTGGTGATCCACACCCGTAATCAGGACGTCATCCGCCAGTTCTGCCTCGAAAAACCGGTTAACCGCATTCTGATCAACACCCCGGCGGCGCTGGGCGGCATCGGCGCGACCACCAACATCACCCCGGCCCTGACCCTCGGCTGCGGCGCGGTCGGCGGCGGCTCCAGCTCGGACAACGTCGGGCCGATGAACCTGCTCAACATCCGCAAAGTGGGCTACGGCGTGCGCTCCATCGATGAGCTGCGCGCGCCGGGCAGCCGCCCGGAACCGCAGCCGATCATTGTCAGCCCGGCAGCCGGCCCGAACCGCAGCATCTTCGACGATGAGCGCTTTAACGCCCCGGCGGCCGCCGCCACTGCAGCCCATCCGGCCAGCGCCGACGATCGCTTTGCGACTGCCGCCATCGGCGCGGAAAGCGAAATTAATGAGCAAAACGTGGAACGCGTCATCCGCCAGGTGCTGGAACGCCTTGGTAAGTAACACATTGATATAAGGCGATAAAAACAATGATTCTCGCAAAGGTAGTCGGACATGTCGTCGCCACGCAGAAATGCGATGAGCTACGGGGCAGCAACCTGCTGCTGATCGTCAAATTGGATGATGACCAGCAGCCGATGAAAGACCACACCTGGGTTGCCGTTGACAGCGTCGGCGCCGGTATGCACGACATCGTGCTGGCTGAAGAGTACCTGGCGCTCAACAAAGAGCGCTACAAGGCCATGTCGGTGGTCGCCATTGTCGAGAACGTGTTTCGGGACGCTTAAGGAGTCAATAACCCAATGAGTGAATTTTTGCTGAAACCCCGGATTCGCTTTGGTCAGGATGCGCTTGCCATCCTGAACGAGCTGCCCGCCCGCAACGTGCTGCTGGTCACTGACCAGGCGATGGTTAAGTTTGGCCTCGCCGATCGCGTCACGCAGATCCTCAATGCGCGCGGCATCGCTTTCCAGGTCTGGGACGACGTGGTGGCCGACCCGGATATCGCCACCGTAGTGCGCGGTATGAAGCGGATGGATAGCAGCTATCCGGATCTGGTTATCGCGCTGGGCGGCGGTTCGGTGATTGATGCAGCCAAAGCGGTTATTTTCGCCCTGGCGCAAACCCGTCCGGACGCTCACCGCGAGCCGCCCTGCTTTGTGGCGATCCCCACCACCAGCGGCACCGGCTCGGAAGTCACCGCCTTTTCGGTGGTGAAGGCCCACGCCGAGAAGCTGGTGCTGGTGGACCCGTCGCTGCTGCCGGATATCGCCATTCTTGACCCGGCTCTGGTGGCTTCGGTGCCGCCGGCGATCACCGCAGATACCGGAATGGACGTGCTGTGTCATGCGCTGGAAGCCTATGTTTCCCGCGCGGCCAGCGACTTTTCCGATGCGCTGGCGGAGAAAGTGGTGCAGCAGGTGTTTAGCTACCTGCCGACCTGCTGGCGTAACGGCGGCGACCTGCTGGCGCGCGAAAAGATGCACAACGCCTCCTGCATGGCAGGCATGGCCTTCACCAACGCCTCGCTCGGCATCACCCACAGCCTCGCCCACGCGCTGGGCGGCGTTTTCCGCGTGCCGCATGGTCGCGCCAACGCGCTACTAATGGCGGAAGTGGTGGCGTGGAACGCCGATTATCACGGGCAGTGCGCTACCGATGCCGCCCGCAAATATGCCCGATTAGCCCATCTGCTGGATCTGCCTGCGGCCACTACCCGCCAGGGCGTCGCCAGCCTGCTGGTCGCCATTCAGGCGCTAAAAGACGAAATGACCATGCCGACCGGTATTCGCGATACCGGCATCGATGCTGCCGATTTTGAACAACGGCTGACGGAGATGGTCGGCCAGGCGCTGCGCGACAGCTGTACGCCGACGAACCCACGCGCGCCGGACGCTCACGCATTAACCGAACTCTATCGCCGGGCGTGGACCGGTAACGCCTGATAACAAGAACTGGAGAACCTTACCCATGGCACACTACAGCTTAACGCCGCGCGTCAAAGTGTTGGCAGAACGTTTACTCTCACAAAAAAGCACCCTGTGCACCGAACATGCCACCACGCTGAGCGCCCTTGATGGCGATATCGCCGGGGTTCCCGCCGCCGTCAAACCAGCGCGCCGCTTCTATGAACTGATGCGCCAGCTGCCGCTGAGCATCAGCGCCGACGAACTGATCGTCGGCAACCAGACCCGCAAGCCGCACGGGGCGATTTTCCACGACGAAAGCGCTACGCATCGCCCGTCCGCTTTCCAGTTTCTTAATCTGAACAGCGACCTCGACTCCCCGGACTATAAGCTGGTAGTGGAGAAAGGCGTACTGGCGATCAAACATCAACTGGAAGAGAAAACCCGCGCGCTGGGCAGCGCCGTCAGCCGCAGCGGCATGGACGAAGTGAACGGCTGCCGCGCGGCCATCTACGCCTGCGATGCCCTGATGGCGCTGGCGCAAAACCTGGCGAACAGCGCTGAAACGCTTGCCGCCGCGGAAACTAACGCTTACCGCAAAGCGGAACTGCTGGACAGCGCCGCCATTCTGCACCACGTTCCGGCCCATCCGGCGCGCAGCTTTAAAGAAGCCTGCCAGGCATTTTACCTGTTCCAGCTGGCGCTTCAGCTGGATAACGGCAGCTACGCCGTCAACCCGGAAGGCGCCGACAAAGCCCTGCAGCCGTACTACCAGCACGATATCAACAACGGCGCGCTGTCCCAGCAGCAGGCGTATGAAATCGTCGAATCTCTGTGGTTCAAGCTGGCGGAACTGAGTGAAGTCCGCGCCGCCTGCGCTATCGACGGTTATCCGATGTTCGACGCCATGCTGCACGGCGCGAGCCTCGAGAACGCGCGCATTAACGAACTCTCCGACATGTTCCTGAGCGCGCAGCAAAACCTCAGCGCTCTGCATCTGCCGGTGCGTCTGTTCAGCGGCGCGAAGCCAGTTTCCGCCGCGCCGTTCGCCGCCTGTAGCGAAACGCCAGCGGCAGAAGGGCTGACCCCGCGTATGCAGCGCCTGCGCAACCACTACCTGACCGTGCGCCCGAGCGTCTCCATTTACCGCGCGCTGGCCTTTACCGAAGTGGTGAAAGCCAATCCGGGGATGCCGACGATTCTGCTGCGCGCCAAAGCCTTCCGCCACGCCTGCGAAACCGCGCCGATTCTGATTCAGGACGATGAGCTGATCGTCGGCCATCCGTGCGGCAAGCCGCGCGCGGGCGCGTTCTCGCCGGATATCGCCTGGCGCTGGGTACGCGACGAACTCGACACTATGAGCACCCGTCCGCAGGATCCGTTTGAGATCAGCGAAGAAGATAAGAAAACCATCCGCGAGGAGATCGTACCGTTCTGGGAAGGCCGTTCGCTGGATGAAATCTGTGAAGCCCAGTACCGCGAAGCGGGCGTGTGGGCGTTCAGCGGCGAAACCTTCGTCAGCGACCTCTCCTATCACCAGATTAACGGCGGCGGCGACACCTGCCCGGGCTACGACGTGCTGCTGTTCACCAAAGGGATGAACGGCATTAAGGCCGACGCCGAGGCGCATCTCGCCAGCCTGAGCATGGAAAACCCGGAAGATATCGACCGTATCTACTACTACAAGGCGGCGATTGAAACCTGCGAAGGGGTCATTAACTACTCCCACCGCATCGCCGCCCGCGCCCGCGAACTGGCCGCGATTGAGCAGAACGCCCAGCGCCGCGCCGAGCTGCTGACTATCGCCGAGGTGAACCAGAACGTCCCGGCGAATCCACCGAAAACCCTGCAGGAAGCGCTGCAAAGCATCTGGACGGTCGAGTCGCTGTTTGAAATTGAAGAGAACCAGACCGGCCTGTCGCTGGGTCGCGTTGACCAGTACTGCTACCCGATGTTCGAAGCCGATATCCGCGAAGGCCGCCTGACCCACGATAGCGCGCTGGAGCTGCTGCAGGCGTTTATTATCAAGTGCGCCGAATTGATGTGGATGTCCAGCGAGCTGGGGGCGAAATATTTCGCCGGCTATCAGCCGTTTATCAACCTGACCGTCGGCGGCCAGAAGCGCTCCGGCGGCGATGCCTGTAACGACCTCACTTATCTGATTATGGATGCCGTGCGCTTCGTGAAGGTTTACCAGCCGTCGCTGGCCTGCCGTATTCACAACCAGTCGCCGCAGAAGTACATGGAAAAAATCGTTGACGTGGTGAAAGCGGGGATGGGCTTCCCGGCCTGCCACTTCGACGACTCCCATATCAAGATGATGCTGCGTAAAGGCTTCGATTTCGAAGACGCCCGCGATTACTGCCTGATGGGCTGCGTCGAACCGCAGAAATCCGGCCGCATCTATCAGTGGACCTCCACCGGCTACACCCAGTGGCCCATCGCCATTGAGTTCGTTTTAAACCGCGGCCGGATGGTGCTGTTCGACAGCTATCAGGGGCTGGATACCGGCGACCTGCGCGACCTGCGCACTTTCGAAGAATTCGACGCGGCGGTGAAACAGCAGATCGCCCATATCGTGCGTCTGTCGGCGATCGGTACGGTCATCAGCCAGCGCGTGCACCGCGACGTGGCGCCGAAGCCGCTGATGTCGCTGCTGGTGGAAGGCTGCATGGAAAAAGGCAAAGACGTCGCCGCCGGCGGCGCGATGATCAACCACGGCCCGGGACTGATCTTCTCCGGTCTGGCGACCTACGTCGACTCCATGGCGGCGATTCGTAAGCTGGTATTTGAAGAGAAGAAATACACCCTCGAGCAGGTGCGCGACGCGCTGCTGGCGAACTTCGAAGGCTTCGAAGGCCTGCGCCGCGACTGCCTCAACGCGCCGAAATACGGCAACGATGATAACTACGTTGACCAGTATGCGCTGGATATCACCGAGTGGACCGAGCGCGAGTGCCGTAAGTACAAGATGCTCTACTCCACCCTGAGCCACGGCACCCTGTCTATCTCCAACAACACGCCGATCGGCGAGCTGACCAACGCCACGCCGAACGGCCGCCTGGCGTGGATGCCGCTCTCCGACGGCATCAGCCCGACTCAGGGCGCGGATAAGCAGGGTCCGACGGCGATCATCAAGTCGGTGAGCAAGATGAACGTCGAAACCATGAACATCGGCATGGTGCACAACTTCAAGTTCCTCAAAGGGCTGCTGGATACCCCGGAAGGTCGTCACGGCCTGATTACCCTGCTGCGCACCGCGTCGATTCTCGGCAACGGCCAGATGCAGTTCAGCTACGTCGATAACGAAGTGCTGAAAAAAGCCCAGCAGGAGCCGGAAAAGTACCGCGACCTGATCGTCCGCGTCGCGGGCTACAGCGCCTACTTCGTTGAACTGTGCAAAGAAGTTCAGGACGAAATCATCAGCCGCACGGTGATTGAGAAGTTCTGATAAAGACACGGACGTTGGTGGACAAGGATGTCCAGGCTATTTTTGTGGGGGCAAATGTGAATAAAGAATTAACCGGGCGAATTTTCAATATTCAGAAATATTCGATCTATGACGGCGATGGTATTCGCACGCTGGTTTTTTTCAAAGGCTGCAATATTCGCTGCCCGTGGTGCGCCAACCCGGAAGGGCTGGCCAGCCAGTTTCAGGTGATGTTCTCGCAGGATAAATGCATTAACTGCGGCGACTGCGTTAACGTCTGCCCGGCGGGTATTCATTATCGGGCGGAAGAAAACGGCGAAATGAAGCATTTCGTCAATCGTAATAAAGACTGTATCGGCTGTCGCAAGTGTGAAGAGATTTGCACCCAGAACGCGCTGGATATTATGGGCAAAGATGTCACCGTCAGCGAACTGATGGACATCATCATGCAGGACTACGACTTTTATATCTCCTCCGGCGGCGGCGTGACCATCGGCGGCGGTGAAATGAGCCTGCAAACCGATTTTGCCGTCGCGCTCTTTAGCGAATGCAAAAAGATGATGCTCAATACCGCCGTGGAAACGCAGGGCACCACGCCGCTGGCCAATTATCAAAAGCTGGCGCCGGTGACCGACACCTTCTTATTCGATATTAAGCAAATTAACAGCGAGCAGCATAAAGCGTTATTTGGCATCGGTAACGAAGGCATTCGCCGCAACCTGGAGTGGCTGGTCGATTCTGGCGCTAACGTCATTATCCGCATGCCGCTGGTTCGCGGCTATAACGACTCGTTCGATGCCATTACCGGGGCCATTGATTACGTACAAAAGCTGGCGAAGCGCGGAAATATCCGCCGCATCGATATGCTGCCGTACCACCAGCTCGGGCGCAAAAAATATGAGCGCCTCGATATGCCCTATCCCATTACCCGGGACCCAACGTATTCCGCCGCAGAGTTAGACCGGCTGGAAACGTTCTTCACGCAGTTTGATTTTGATATTCGCTTAGTCCGCCATTAACAGGAGCCGACAATGAAAAGTTTAGGCGTAATTGAAACGCGAGGATTAGTTGCCGCCGTTCAGGCCGTGGATGCCGCCTGTAAAAGCGCAGGCGTGTCCTGCATTGGCTACCGCAAAGTCGGTTCGGGGCTGGTGAGCGTCTGCTTTGAAGGTGAGATCAGCGCGATTCACACCGCTATCGAACGCGGCGTCGCCGTCGCCGCGCTCATCGACCCGCAGGTTAAATCCCTGACGATCGCCCGTCCGGAGCGCAGCATCGTGGACGCCCTCAGCGCCCTTAAAGGCCGTCCGCCGCGCGCGGAAGCTGCCGCTGCCGCGCCGCTTGAGGCTGAAGCCGTCGCGCCCGCCGCTGTGGAAACAAGGGAACCCACTGAACCCGCCGCCGCGCCTGCGCCAACGGAAGATAAAAACGCGGCGATGAGGAAAGGGAAGAAGGCATGATCGACACCCTGCTCCATGAAAAAATCACCGCCCGCCTGAGCCACATTGCTCCGGCTATTCCGGTCGGCATCTCTAACCGCCACGTCCATCTGGCGCAGCAGGACGTCGAAGCGCTGTTTGGCAAGGGCTACGTCCTGACGCCGTTTAAACCGCTGCGCCAGCCGGGGCAGTTCGCGGCCCAGGAGTGCGTCACCGTGGTCGGTCCGAAGGGCTCGCTCACCCAGGTGCGCGTCCTCGGCCCAACCCGCCCGGTATCGCAGCTGGAAATCTCCCGCGCCGACTGCTTTACCCTCGGCATCAAAGCGCCGGTTCGTGAATCTGGCCAGTTGGAGAACGCGGGCAGCGCGCTGCTGATCGGTCCGGCTGGCCACGTTGAGCTGCGATCTCAGGTGATCTGCGCCTGGCGGCATATCCATATGTCGCCGCAGGACGCCCGCCAGTTGAACGTCGCCAACGGCCAGAAGGTTAGCGTACGCAGCGATGGCGAACGCCAGTTGACCTTCGATGAAGTGGTGGTGCGGGTGCGCGAAGACTTCGCGCTGGAGTTTCATATCGATACCGAAGAGGCCAACGCCGCCGGCTTGAAAAACGGCGCGCAGGTCACGCTCATCGGCTAACGGAGGCTCGCCATGACCAACCAACAGATGGAAGACCTGGTTGAACGCATTATTCAGCGTCTGCGGCCGCCGGTACTGGTGATGGTGACCGCCGCGGCGGGCTACCGGCAAGCTATTCGCCAGCGGCTGGCCGGCTGCGGCGAGAGCCTACACCTGGCGCTGGAGAGCGGGATTGACGACGGCGAGCAGTGGCAGGCTATCGGTAAAACGCTGGCGGCGGCGGACTGGCAACATGCGCTGCCTTCGGCCTCGTATAAGGCGCTGCTGCTGCCGTTTCTCGACTACCCGCTGGCGGCGGATCTGCTGAAGGGTTCCCTGCACAGTCCCGTTGCCCGCCGCGTGCACGATGCCCTGTTGAGCGGCCTGCCGGTGCTGGCGCTGCGCTATCACTGCGATCCCGCTAGCGAGCTTAACCAGCTGCGGGGCGCGCAGCCTGATACCGCTTACGCCGGGCATATGCAGGCCACGCTGGCCCGCCTGGCCGAATGCGGCGTCACGCTGTGCACCATGAACGAATTGCTGGAGAAGCTGGCGTCGGGTCGCGAAGCGACGGCGGCGCCGGCGAGCAGCCCGCGGCGTTATCTCACTGTCACAGACGTGGTGAATAATCCGGCGCTGGCCTGTACCCCTGAAGCGCAGTTGACCGATGCCGCTAGCGATTTTTTAAAAAACAGAAAAAAGAACCTTACCTTAAATAGTAAACCCGGAGTTTAACTTATGTCTTCAAAAACAAAGTGTTGGCTATGGATGCTGCTGGTTATCGTTTCCGAAACCTCAGCCACCTCCACCCTCAAAATGTTCGGCAGCAGTGAAGGGATGACCAAAATGCTGCTGCTCGGGCTGCTGGTGCTGCTGTACTGCACCTGCTACTACTCGCTGTCCCGCGCGGTGAAGGATATTCCCGTCGGTCTGGCCTACGCCACCTGGTCCGGTACCGGCATCCTCGTGGTGTCGACGCTGGGAATGGCGTTTTACGGCCAGCACCCGGACACCGCCGCCATTATCGGTATGGCGGTTATCGCCAGCGGTATCGTGATCATGAACCTGTTTTCCAAAATGGGTAGCGAAGAGAGCGAGGAAGCGCCCGCGCAACCGGCCGCTGCCGCTGCATCCCTGGACAAAAAAGTCGCCAACTAACAGAAAAGGAACCGCATATGTTTAACCTCGGATTTTTATGGCTGGCGCTGTCTATCGGCTCCGAAATCACCGGCACGTCGATGATCAAAAAGACCAACGGCTTCAGCAAGCTGGCGCCGTCGGTGCTGGTGGTCTGCGCCTACGGCCTGTGCTACTTCGCCCTCACCCGCGCGATGAGCACTATTCCGGTCGGCGTCGCCTACTCGCTGTGGTGCGGCTTTGGCATCGTCGGCGTCACGATTTGCTCGATGATCCTCTATAAGCAAAAACCGGATATCCCGGCCATCCTCGCCATGGTGCTGATCATCTCCGGCGGCATCATTATGAACGTCTTCTCCAGCATGTAAGCTCCGCCAGCGCCTTCATTGATTGCGGTGAAGGCGCTAAAAACCTCACTTAATAAACCGTTATTGGCGTAATAAAAAAACAAAAAACCATCGCCTGCTAATCAATAACGCTAAAAAGACGACAAGCGTCAAATTTTTATACTCCGCTTATCGATAAATAATTTTTTGTGATTTTAATCGTGGTTATTTTCTCATTTTACCTTATTTTTATGGCATCCCTTCACCCACAGAGGACGATGTCATGACGCAAAAATCGATTTATCGTCTCATTGCCCAGGGCGGCCTGGACGACTGGTATAATTTAGATCACCGCATCTCCAACGACTTCCCTCGTTAATTCTCCGCTGCTGTTCACTCTCTAAAAAAATTAATTCAGCACTGCGTTTAGTCGCTATTTGTTGCGCTTTTTATTTGTCGCCAAATAGCCAAACGCGGCACAGCATCCCCATGGAGAAAATAAATGAAACGTATCCCTGAGCCGTTCCGCATTAAAATGGTCGAAAACATTCGTATGACCACTTTTGACGATCGCGTCAAAGCGCTGGAAGAGGCGGGCTATAACCCGTTTTTGCTCAATAGCCAGGACGTGTATATCGACCTGCTGACCGACTCCGGCACCGGCGCGATGAGCGACCATCAGTGGGCCGGGCTGATGATGGGCGACGAAGCCTACGCCGGGTCGCGTAACTATCAGCATCTGTGCGAAAAGGTCAAAGAGATTATCGGCTATCCCTATACCATTCCCACCCACCAGGGGCGCGGCGCGGAGCAGATTCTGTTCCCGAGCCTGATTGCTCGCCGCAAGTCGGCGCATCCGGTGTTTATTTCCAACTTCCACTTCGATACCACCGCCGCGCACGTGGAGCTCAACGGCGCGAAAGCCATTAACGTGGTGACGCCGAAAGCCTTCGACACCACCTCGTGGTACGACTGGAAAGGCAACTTTGATATTGATTTGCTGAAAGCGACCATCGCCGAACACGGCGCGGAAAACGTGGCGGCGATTATTACCACCGTCACCTGTAACAGCTCCGGCGGCCAGCCGGTATCGCTGGCGAATATGCGCGAGGTGTATCAGATTGCGCGTCAGAATAATATTCCGGTGGTGATCGACTCCGCCCGCTTCTGCGAAAACGCCTGGTTTATTAAACAGCGCGAAGAGGGCTACGCCGATAAATCGGTGAAAGAGATTATTCTTGAGATGTACCAGTACGGCGATATGCTGACCATGTCCGCCAAGAAAGACCCGATGGTGAATATTGGCGGACTGTGCTGCTTCCGCGATGACGAAGATCTCTTCAACGAAGTGCGCATCCGCTGCGTGCCGATGGAGGGTTTTGTCACCTACGGCGGCCTGGCGGGACGCGATATGGAGGCGCTGGCTATCGGCCTGGAAGAAGGAACCAACGAGGATTACCTCGCTTATCGCATCAATCAGGTGGAATACCTCGGCGAACGCCTGCGCGAAGGCGGCATTCCGATTCAGTATCCGACCGGCGGCCATGCGGTGTTCGTCGATGCTAAGCTGCTGCTGCCGCATATCCCACCGGAGCAGTTCCCGGCGCACGCGCTAAACAACGAGCTGTATCTGGAAGCGGGCATCCGCAGCGTGGAAATCGGCTCCCTGCTGCTGGGCCGCGATCCGCAAACCGGCAAACAGAAGGCGTCGCCGATGGAGCTACTGCGCCTGACCATTCCGCGCCGGGTTTATACCAACGATCACATGGACTATATCGCTGATGCGCTGATCGCCGTTAAGGCGCGCGCCGCCACGATTAAGGGTCTGACCTTTACCTATGAGCCGCCGGTACTGCGCCACTTCGTCGCCAGACTGAAACCGGTGAAATAAATAACGTCCTGGCGCTCTCGCAACGGGAGCGCCATTAATTTAAATCCATCTCTTTAAGCTCAATCATTCGGGTTGCGCCGGGTAGCCGTTTGCCCGCAGCCCGTTATTTACTATATAGCCACGTGAGGAATGCACCTTATGGCTACATTATCAGTCTCAAAAGCGGTCTCAACTAATACACCATCGCTGATTGGCGGAGCGATGATTATCGGCGGCACGATTATTGGCGCCGGCATGTTTTCTTTACCGGTGGTGATGTCCGGCGCCTGGTTTTTCTGGTCGCTGCTGGCGCTCATCTTTACCTGGTTTTGTATGCTGCACTCCGGGTTAATGATCCTCGAAGCCAATCTTAATTATCATATTGGCGCCAGCTTCGACACGATTACCAAGGATTTACTCGGAAACGGCTGGAATATTATTAACGGCCTGACCGTCGCCTTCGTATTATATATCCTGACCTACGCCTATATTTCCGCCAGCGGTTCAGTTATTCAGCATACTTTTGCGCAAATGGATCTCGCGGTACCGGCGCGCTTAGGCGGCCTGGCGTTCGCGCTGGTGGTCGCCTTTATCGTCTGGCTAAGTACGAAAGCGGTAAGCCGGATGACGACTATCGTACTGGGCGCTAAAATCCTCACCTTCTTTATGACCTTCGGCGGACTCATGTGGCACGTGGAGCCCGCGATTCTGTTTAACCGCGCGGAGGGCAATGCATCCTATCTACCCTACGTTCTGATGACGCTGCCGTTCTGCCTGGCTTCATTTGGCTATCACGGCAACGTCCCCAGCCTGATGAAGTACTACGGTAAAGATCCGCTTACCATTCGCCGCTGCCTGCTGCTCGGCACGCTGATGGCGCTGGTGCTGTATATCATCTGGCTGGTCGGCACGATGGGCAATATTCCGCGCCCGGCGTTTATCGCTATCGCCGAAAAAGGCGGCAATATCGACGTGCTGGTGCAGACCTTAAGCGGCCTGTTGAACAGTTCGACCCTCGATTTATTGCTGACCGTCTTTTCCAACTTCGCCGTCGCCAGCTCGTTCCTGGGCGTGACTCTCGGCCTGTTTGATTATCTGGCGGATCTGTTTAAGTTTGACGATAGCCGGCTGGGGCGGTTTAAAACCGCGCTGGTGACCTTTCTGCCGCCGATCGCCGGCGGGCTGCTGTGGCCTAACGGTTTTATCTACGCTATTGGCTTCGCCGGTCTCGCCGCCACCGTCTGGGCCGCTATCGTCCCCGCCCTGCTGGCGCGCGCCTCACGCAGGCGTTTCGGCAGCCCGAACTATCGGGTATGGGGCAGCAATGCCATGATTATCCTGATTTTGTGCTTCGGCGGCGCCAACGCAATAATTCATATCTTATCCAGCTTTAACCTGCTGCCGGTTTATCGCTGAATGAAAAAGGGCTTTTACTGCCGCGGCTTTTCGTGGCAGGATAAAAAGATGAACAGAAACGTTGTCATTTCTCACCTCCGCCGTTGGTGGCTGCCTGCATAACAGGCGGCAAGATGTCACGTTTCCTCTATTCAAAGCCGCCGGAAGGCGGCTTTGTTGTTTTTGAGTGTCGCCCTTCGGCCTGATAGCATCCTAAGGAGTCACTCATGAGCACCAGCCAAACTATTCTGACCGGCGACCGTCCTACCGGCCAGCTGCACCTCGGACACTACGTCGGTTCCCTGCGCCAGCGCGTGCAGCTCCAGCATGACCACCAGCAGTTTATCCTCGTCGCGGATCTCCAGGGACTGACCGACAACGGCAGCAATCCGCAAAAAATCAGCAGCAATATCCTTGAGGTGATGGCCGATTATCTCGCCGTCGGCATCGATCCGCAGAAGACCACCATTTGCCTGCAATCCGCCCTGCCGGCGCTGGCCGAACTCAGCGCGCTGTATATGAATATCGTCACCGTCGCCCGGGTTGAACGTAATCCGACGGTAAAAAATGAAATCGCTCAGAAGGGGTTTTCCCGCTCGCTGCCGGTGGGATTTTTAGCCTATCCCATTAGCCAGGCCGCCGATATCACCGCCTTTAAGGCCGAACTGGTGCCGGTCGGCGACGATCAGCTACCGATGATTGAACAGACCAACGAGATCGTGCACAAAATGAATAGCCTGACGACGACGCCGATCTTACGGCACTGCAAAGCGCTGCTCAGCGACGTCAGCCGCCTGCCGGGCATTGATGGCAATGCCAAAATGTCGAAATCGCTGGGGAACACGCTCACCCTTTCGGCCAGTGAAGAGGAGATCCATCGTGCGGTCAGCGCCATGTACACCGACCCGAATCACCTGCGGGTCGCCGACCCGGGTCAGGTAGAAGGCAACGTGGTGTTTACTTATCTTGATGCCTTCCATACCGATAAAACCTTCGTGGCCGAGATGAAAGCCCACTATCAGCGCGGAGGGCTGGGAGACAGGCAGTGCAAAAACGCGCTGGAGACCTGCTTACAGGAGCTGCTGGCGCCGATACGCGAACGCCGGGCGACCTATATTCAGGATAAAGGCATGCTGCTGGCGCTGCTGCGCCGGGGAAGCGAGCGGGCGCATCTGCTGACACAACGGACGCTGCATGAAGTGAAACGCGGCCTGGGGCTGCCGGTGCTGTTCTGAGGCACGGAGATCTCGCCGCATTGAAATCCGCTGCCGCATCTCTCCCGGGGGCGGCGCTCGACGCGCTTTGCCCGGGCTACAGGTTCACAGCCGTCTGCAGCCAGGTAGCCCGAACAGGCGCAGCGTGCCGCCTCCGGGATGGCGCCCGACCGGAAGATATTCTGCGGTTTATTCCCCAGTGGTGGCTGTCGCCTTACCGGGCTACGGGTTTACTGCCGTCTGCGATCAGGTAGCCCGGACAGGCGCAGCGCGCCGCCTCCGGGAAGGGCTCGGCAGATTAATTCCCGTCGCCTTCATGCAGCTTCACGCAGTTGCGCCCATCGCGCTTGGCGACGTACAGTGCGCTGTCGGCGTCGCGCAGCAGAAGATTGTAGTCCGGGTGACCGGTGTGGACGGCGTAGCCGATGCTGGCGGTAATCGAAATCTCATTGTCAGCGCCAACGCTAAACGCCAGCTGGCTGATTTTTTTACGCAGCCGTTCAAGGATAGTAAAGGCTTCCGCGGCGCCGGTCTCCACCAGCACCAGCAGAAACTCCTCGCCGCCGTAGCGGAAGATATAATCGCTGGATCGAATATTATCGCTGAGCAGCTCCGCAACATGCTTGATGGCCCGGTCGCCGACCATATGGCCCCAGCTATCATTGATCTCTTTAAAGTGGTCAATATCGATAATCGCCACCGTCATCGGCAGCTCATACTCCATCGCCAGCGTCACTTCATGCTTGAGGACAACCGGCAGATAGCGACGGTTCAGCAGGCTGGTCAGCGAATCCTTACCGCTTTGCATCTGCGACAGGCTGCTAAAGAGTACCCCCAGCTGGCTGCCGATCTGCTGGCAATGGATATGAATCCCCTGCAGCAGAGCCTGCGTATTTTTATACTCAGAACCGTCAGACGAGGATTTCCAGGCGGATAACAGCGCATCCACTTTGCTAATTAAATCGGCGATCTCCTCCATTTGCGGATTTTTGTTAAAATAACGCACGCATTTATGGCGGAACCATAGACCAAATTCCGAATCAGATAATAACGCGCCGTTAATATCTGTCTTATTATCGCTAACGATATTAAAAATAGCGCTATTTTCCCATCCGGAGAGCGAGGCCTGCTGCTTGCCATATTCCAGCGGCACGTTATCCATCAGGCTGTACAGGCGGTAGGCCTCTTCATTTTTTGTCGCCCTATAGTGTGACAAAGTATAGGCATGACACATCATCTCTACCGCCATGTTAATGGCCATGATGGCGTAGTAGATGGCGGCGACGCTGGTTTCGCGATCGAGGTGACTATCGCGGATATTTTCAATCAGCCCGGCTTTCAGCTGGCGCGCGCCTCGAAGCACGGCCTCTGCAGGGATACCGATACGCGAATGGATGCTGCCGATCAGGTACTGCCGCTCCGCCAGCGCCTGCAAATTTTCTTTCTCACACATCAGGATATCTTTCACCCACCCGGCCAGCGAGCTGCTGAGCCGCTCCTGGACTAAATCATAGGTAAGATGCCTGGCGATATCCGGGTCCTGAAAAATAAAGTCATAGAAACGGGTCGCTAACGCCTCCGCCTGCTGCCCGGCTATATTTTTAAGTACCGCCTTCACCTCCGGCGTCAGGCTGTCGTACAGCGGCAACCATTCCTTAAAAATAATTGAGATATATTTTTGGCTTTCATCTTTCATTGAATAAAGCGCTCGCCTGGCGTGAGTGTATTTTCAGGGCCGGAGATCATACAACAGTTCTCCTGGAGCAACCAGATTAAAAATGCGCCAGTTCCCCACCAATAATATCCTCAGGTTATTAGCGTTGTGCGGTAGCTTATAAGTATGATGATTTAATGAAGCGCTATGAGATTGTATGAGCGACTCCCCGAGGCATTAAACCCAAATAGTATTATGGGTAATATTGGCGTATCGGTCCGCGGCTGTTTTTATGTTAACCCAGCGACAAGTCCATGTTTTTTATATGGACATAATTAGTGCGGGTGTTAGTATTGCATTGACGGTAGCAATAAATATGCGTGTTTCATTTAAGGCGAGGATTGCTGATGATGACCACATTAATCGCACCTCTTTCCGACCGGTTCGCCGCGCAGCAGGATTCACGCGCCGGTTGGCCTTGCCCCCCATTCCTCCCTTTCCTGAAGAGACGATACTTCGCTACGCGGAGGAGAAGCGCGCACCACTCAGCCTATGGAACAAAGCGAGTCGCGTATGGACAAAATCAAACGGCGTTGGGTTGGATACGTTATTGGTTTAGCGGTGGTGATTGCCGCGGCGGCATGGTGGATGCTGCGCCCGCCGGGGATTCCAGCGGGCTTTGCCAGCAGCAACGGTAGAATTGAAGCCACGGAAGTCGATATCGCCACCAAAACCGCCGGACGTATCGAGACGATCCTGGTCAAGGAGGGGCAGTTTGTTCGCCAGGGCGACGTCCTGGCCCGCATGGATACCCGCGTGCTCAACGAACAACGGCTGGAGGCCGCCGCGCAAATCAAGGAAGCAGAGAGTGCGATTGCCGCCGCGAAAGCCCTGCTCGACCAGCGCCAAAGCGAAATGCGCGCTACGGAAGCGGTGGTGAAGCAGCGGCAGGCGGAGCTGAACTCCTCGGCTAAACGACACGTCCGCTCCAGCACGCTCTCGCAGCGCGGCGCGGTCTCCGCGCAGCAGCTGGATGACGACCAGGCGGCGGCAGAAAGCGCCAGGGCGGCGCTGGAATCTGCCAAAGCGCAGGTCTCTGCCGCCAGGGCCGCGATTGAGGCGGCGCGAACCAGTATCATTCAGGCGCAAACCCGGGTCGAGGCCGCCCAGGCGACCGAACGGCGGATTATCGCCGATATCGACGATAGCGAACTGAAAGCACCGCGCGATGGTCGTATTCAGTACCGCGTCGCCGAACCGGGAGAGGTGCTGGCGGCGGGCGGCCGGGTGCTGAATATGGTCGACTTGTCCGACGTCTATATGACCTTCTTCCTGCCGACCGAGCAGGCGGGCCTGCTGGCGCTGGGCAGCGAAGCGCGAATTATCCTCGATGCCGCGCCGAATCTGGTGATCCCCGCCAATATCAGTTTTGTCGCCAGCGTGGCGCAGTTTACGCCCAAGACGGTGGAAACCAGCGATGAACGGCTGAAGCTGATGTTCCGCGTAAAAGCCCGTATTCCGCCAGCGCTGCTGGCAGAGCATCTGGAGTATGTGAAGACCGGCCTGCCCGGGATGGCCTGGGTGCGTCTGGATAACCAGCAGACGTGGCCTGAAGCGCTGACGGTGAGGCTACCGCAATGAAAACCGTCGCCCGCCTGGAAAACGTCAGCCAGCGCTTTGGCGCAACCGTCGCGCTGAAGGACATTACGCTGAGCATTCCCGCCCGCTGTATGGTGGGCCTGATCGGGCCAGACGGCGTGGGCAAGTCCAGCCTACTATCGCTGATTTCCGGCGCGCGCGTGATTGAGCGCGGCAACGTCATGGTGCTCGGCGGCGACATGCGTGATGTGCGTCACCGCCAGGACGTTTGCCCGAAAATCGCCTGGATGCCCCAAGGGCTGGGGAAGAACCTCTATCACACCTTATCGGTCTATGAAAACGTTGATTTCTTCGCCCGTCTGTTCGGCCATGATAAAGCCGAACGCGACATCCGTATCAATGAACTGCTCCAGAGTACCGGCCTGGCGCCGTTTCGCGACCGTCCGGCGGGGAAACTCTCCGGGGGGATGAAGCAGAAGCTCGGCCTGTGCTGCGCGCTTATTCACGACCCGCAGTTGCTGATCCTCGATGAACCTACCACCGGCGTCGATCCCCTCTCGCGGGCGCAGTTTTGGGATCTGATCGACAACATTCGCCAGCGTCAGCCGGAGATGAGCGTACTGGTCGCCACCGCTTACATGGAAGAGGCGGAGCGCTTTGACTGGCTGGTAGCCATGAACGCAGGGGAAGTTCTGGCGACCGGCAGCGCCGATGAGCTTAAAGCGCACACGGCAAGTCAGACGCTGGAGCAGGCGTTTATCGCCCTGCTTCCCGACGCTCAACGCCTGGCGCATAGAGAGGTGATCATCCCGCCGCGCCATACGGATGAAGACGAAATTGCGATTGAAGCGCGCGGGCTCACCATGCGCTTCGGTAATTTTGTCGCCGTTGACCACGTGAATTTTCGTATCGCCCGCGGCGAGATTTTCGGCTTCCTCGGCTCCAACGGCTGCGGCAAATCAACGACCATGAAAATGCTGACCGGGCTGCTACCGGCCAGCGAAGGCGAAGCGTGGCTGTTTGGCCAGCCGGTCGACCCCAGAGACATCGAGACCCGCCGCCGCGTCGGCTATATGTCGCAGGCCTTTTCCCTCTACAGCGAACTGACCGTGCGGCAAAACCTCGAACTGCATGCGCGCCTGTTCCATATCCCGAAGGCGGAAATCCCCGGACGGATCGCCGAAATGAGCCAGCGCTTTATGCTGGAAGAGGTAGAAGACACTCTACCCGCTTCGCTACCATTAGGTATCCGTCAGCGGCTCTCGCTGGCAGTCGCGGTGATCCACCGTCCAGAAATGTTAATCCTTGATGAACCCACCTCCGGCGTCGATCCGGTAGCCCGGGATATGTTCTGGCAGCTGATGGTCGATCTAGCCCGCCAGGACCGGGTAACGATTTTTATCTCCACCCACTTTATGAATGAAGCGGAACGCTGCGATCGCATTTCGCTGATGCATGCCGGAAAAGTGCTGGCCAGCGATACGCCGCAGGCGCTGGTCGAACAGCGCGGATCGGCCAGCCTTGAAGAGGCGTTTATCGCCTGGCTGCAGGAAGCAGCAGATTCCGCCCAGCCGCCTGATGCGAAAGCCGCGCCGGTTCCCGCGATAGAATACAAAACCGAAAGCGCGGCGCCGCGCCAGACGTTTAGCCTGCAGCGCTTGTTTAGCTACAGCCGCCGTGAAGCGCTTGAGCTGCGCCGCGATCCGGTGCGATCGACCCTGGCCCTGCTCGGCACCGTGATCCTGATGTTCATCATGGGCTACGGGATCAGTATGGACGTCGAAGATCTGCGATTCGCGGTGCTCGACCGCGACCAGACCGTCAGCAGCCAGGGCTGGTCGCAAAATATCGCCGGTTCGCGCTACTTCATCGAACAGCCGCCGCTGCAAAGCTATAGCGAACTGGACAGAAGAATGCGCAACGGCGAGCTGGCGGTGGCTATCGAAATTCCCCCCAATTTTGGCCGCGATATCGCCCGGGGAACGCCGGTGCAAATTGGCGTGTGGGTGGACGGCGCCATGCCGAACCGCGCGGAGACGGTGCGCGGCTACGTACAGGCCATGCATCTGGCCTGGCTGCAGGAGATGGCCGGTCGCCAGTCCAGCCCAAACCGCGATACGTCACTGATTTCCATCGAAACCCGCTACCGCTATAACCCGGATGTGAAAAGCCTGCCGGCGATTGTCCCGGCGGTAATTCCGCTGCTGTTGATGATGATCCCGGCGATGCTCAGCGCGCTTAGCGTGGTCCGCGAGAAAGAGCTCGGCTCAATTATCAATTTGTACGTGACGCCAACCACCCGCAGCGAATTTCTGCTGGGTAAACAGATGCCGTATATCGTGCTGGGGATGTTCAACTTCTTCCTGCTCTGCGCGCTGTCGGTGTTTGTCTTTGGCGTACCGCATAAGGGGAGTTTTCTGACGCTCACCCTCGCCGCGCTGCTCTACGTCACTATCGCCACCGGGCTTGGCCTGCTGATCTCCACCTTTATGAAAAGCCAGATTGCGGCGATTTTCGGCACCGCGATCATTACGCTTATCCCGGCGACGCAGTTCTCCGGGATGATCGACCCCGTCGCCTCGCTGGAAGGGCCCGGCCGCTGGATTGGCCAGATTTATCCAACCAGCCACTTTCTGACCATCGCGCGCGGAACGTTCTCCAAGGCGCTGAATCTGACGGACCTGTGGGGATCCTTTATTCCGCTGCTTATCGCGGTTCCGCTGGTGCTGGGCCTGAGCGTGTGGCTGTTGAAAAAACAGGAGGGATAATGCGTGGATTACGCAATATTTATAATTTGGGGATGAAAGAGCTACGCAGCCTGCTGGGCGATAAAGCGATGCTGACGTTAATTGTCTTTGCTTTTACCGTCTCGGTGTACTCCTCCGCAACCGTGATGCCGGGTTCACTACATCTGGCGCCCATCGCTATTGCCGACATGGATAAGTCGCAGCTTTCATCGCGTATTATCAATGGTTTTTATCGGCCCTGGTTTTTGCCGCCGGCGCTGATCACCGCTGATGAGATGGACGCCGGGCTGGATGCGGGACGCTATACCTTCGCCATCAATATTCCGCCGGATTTCCAGCGCGACGTTCTGGCCGGACGCCAGCCCGAGCTGCAGGTTAACGTCGACGCGACGCGTATGAGCCAGGCGTTTACCGGCAATAGCTATATCCAGAATATCGTCACCGGCGAGGTGAACAGCTTTGTCACCCGCTACCGGGATAACGGCTCGCTGCCGGTTGAGCTGGCCGTCAGAATGCGTTTTAACCCGAACCTGGAACAGGAGCGTTTCGGCGCCGTCATGGCAATTATCAACAATATCACCATGCTGGCGATCGTGCTGACCGGCTCGGCGCTGATACGCGAGCGAGAACATGGCACCGTAGAGCACCTGCTGGTTATGCCGGTCACGCCGTTTGAGATCATGATGGCGAAGATATGGTCAATGGGGCTGGTGGTGCTGGTGGTTTCCGGACTCTCCCTGATCCTGATGGTTCAGGGCGTGCTGCAGGTACCGATAGAGGGCTCAATTCCGCTCTTTATGCTTGGGGTCGCCCTGAGCCTGTTTGCCACCACCTCGATCGGCATTTTTATGGGTACGGTGGCGCGTTCCATGCCGCAGCTGGGGCTGCTGATGATTCTGGTGCTGTTGCCGCTGCAGATGCTTTCCGGCGGCTCCACACCCCGGGAAAGTATGCCGCAGGCTGTACAGGATATTATGCTCACCATGCCGACAACCCACTTTGTCAGTCTGGCGCAGGCCATTCTTTATCGCGGCGCGGATTTCTCCATCGTCTGGCCGCAGTTTCTGACGCTGCTGGCTATCGGTGGGGTGTTTTTTACTGTCGCGCTACTGCGTTTTCGCAAAACGATCGGTGAGATGGCCTGAGTCAACGCCGGTGCCGCTCCCTGCGGTCCCAGCATCGGCGTTATTTATTTCGATTCATAAAGCGCCGCAAAGCCCAGGTGAACCCCATCGCCATGCTGAACAGGATAAACAGCAGCAGCACCCAGCTGACGGAAATTCTCAGTAGCGCGCTTAGCGTCATAAGTGGCTGAAGATACACGGTAAAGGAGTGATCGATAGGCTTTCCCAGCAGAACCATCAGTCCATCTGTTAACCAGACAAGCGCCCGACAAACCAGCCAGATGATCGCTGGCCAGCAGAGCAAGACCAGAAAGGTAAAACGCTCCCGGATATAATTTATTAGTTGGCGCAGAGGAGGCCAGTTAATCAGAATTTTCATTTATATTCTCATATTGCCAGCCGGTAACATGCATTATCCGTCGAAGGACGTTACCGGGTTAGCTTCCATACAGGCAATGCACTCTATGTTTTTAGCAAATTTGAATTAACTTAAACCAGATCGAGTTAACAAAGTGTTAAGGACACTAAGTCATTTCGCAGAAAAAGTCCAGCGGTTATACCTGCTGCCCGGCATGATGAGGAGGTTTCGTATCTATTTGTTAACCTGATTACATTAGAGTAACTTAATAATTAAGCTGGAAATATTCTTAATATAATTCATATTAAATATTAAGAAACGATTTTATATACATTTTTATTTTCATATAAAACATATATCAATATAAAAACCGCCTTCATAAAGTTATTTTATTCAGAAAATAAATTCCTTGCAGGCTATTTCTCAATAAAAAAGGGTTGAAAGAGCACTATTTTTTTCGTCATCGCTGCTGATAATCATTTCCCCTGACGGCTCGCCTCAATATTCATCGTTCTCGTTGCGAGTCCAGACAAAACATGAAAACCACTTTATTTTCAATGGGATATCAATCAATGCTGTTTTAATACGGCGGATACCTCATCACAATAGCCGTTCGGCTGATGCGTTCGGTAATGTTAGGTATTGCTGTATATCAGCTGCTGAAACGGCCGAAATCGTCCCATAAGGTAAACTAAAGAAACAGCCCGCTGCGTCATTTTTATACCTTAGCGACGCTTTAACCGGAGGGAGGGCGTATGACCAGCTTCAGGCTGGAAAACATCAGCGCTGTCGGTAACGTGATAGCACTTTGCCGTAATTTCTCAGGCCACGAAAACGCAAAAAGCCCATCCGTCAGGATGGGCTCTTCACTTAATTGATGCCTGGCAGTTCCCTACTCTCACATGGGGAGACCCCACACTACCATCGGCACTACGGCGTTTCACTTCTGAGTTCGGCATGGGGTCAGGTGGGACCACCGCGCTAGTGCCGCCAGGCAAATTCTGTTATCTGTATCAGGCTGAAAATCTTCTCTCAATCCGCCAAAACATCTTCGGCGTTGTAAGGTTAAGCCTCACGGTTCATTAGTACCGGTTAGCTCAACGCATCGCTGCGCTTACACACCCGGCCTATCAACGTCGTCGTCTTCAACGTTCCTTCAGGACCCTTAAAGGGTCAGGGAGAACTCATCTCGGGGCAAGTTTCGTGCTTAGATGCTTTCAGCACTTATCTCTTCCGCATTTAGCTACCGGGCAATGCCATTGGCATGACAACCCGAACACCAGTGATGCGTCCACTCCGGTCCTCTCGTACTAGGAGCAGCCCCCCTCAATTCTCCAGCGCCCACGGCAGATAGGGACCGAACTGTCTCACGACGTTCTAAACCCAGCTCGCGTACCACTTTAAATGGCGAACAGCCATACCCTTGGGACCTACTTCAGCCCCAGGATGTGATGAGCCGACATCGAGGTGCCAAACACCGCCGTCGATATGAACTCTTGGGCGGTATCAGCCTGTTATCCCCGGAGTACCTTTTATCCGTTGAGCGATGGCCCTTCCATTCAGAACCACCGGATCACTATGACCTGCTTTCGCACCTGCTCGCGCCGTCACGCTCGCAGTCAAGCCAGCTTATGCCATTGCACTAACCTCCTGATGTCCGACCAGGATTAGCTGACCTTCGTGCTCCTCCGTTACTCTTTAGGAGGAGACCGCCCCAGTCAAACTACCCACCAGACACTGTCCGCAACCCCGATTAGGGGCCCACGTTAGAACACCAGCCATTAAAGGGTGGTATTTCAAGGATGGCTCCACGCAGACTGGCGTCCACGCTTCAAAGCCTCCCACCTATCCTACACATCAAGGACCAGTGTTCAGTGTCAAGCTATAGTAAAGGTTCACGGGGTCTTTCCGTCTTGCCGCGGGTACACTGCATCTTCACAGCGAGTTCAATTTCACTGAGTCTCGGGTGGAGACAGCCTGGCCATCATTACGCCATTCGTGCAGGTCGGAACTTACCCGACAAGGAATTTCGCTACCTTAGGACCGTTATAGTTACGGCCGCCGTTTACCGGGGCTTCGATCAAGAGCTTCTCCTTACGGATAACCCCATCAATTAACCTTCCGGCACCGGGCAGGCGTCACACCGTATACGTCCACTTTCGTGTTTGCACAGTGCTGTGTTTTTAATAAACAGTTGCAGCCAGCTGGTATCTTCGACTGATTTCAGCTCCATGGGTAAACCACTTCACCTACATATCAGCGTGCCTTCTCCCGAAGTTACGGCACCATTTTGCCTAGTTCCTTCACCCGAGTTCTCTCAAGCGCCTTGGTATTCTCTACCTGACCACCTGTGTCGGTTTGGGGTACGATTTGATGTTACCTGATGCTTAGAGGCTTTTCCTGGAAGCAGGGCATTTGTCACTTCAGCACCGTAGTGCCTCGTCATCACACCTCAGCGTTAATAACGTTCCGGATTTACCTGGAACATCCGCCTACATGCTTAAACCGGGACAACCGTCGCCCGGCCAACATAGCCTTCTCCGTCCCCCCTTCGCAGTAACACCGAGTACAGGAATATTAACCTGTTTCCCATCGACTACGCCTTTCGGCCTCGCCTTAGGGGTCGACTCACCCTGCCCCGATTAACGTTGGACAGGAACCCTTGGTCTTCCGGCGTGCGGGTTTTTCACCCGCATTATCGTTACTTATGTCAGCATTCGCACTTCTGATACCTCCAGCAACCCTCACAGGCCACCTTCAACGGCTTACAGAACGCTCCCCTACCCAACAACACATAGTGTCGCTGCCGCAGCTTCGGTGCATGGTTTAGCCCCGTTACATCTTCCGCGCAGGCCGACTCGACCAGTGAGCTATTACGCTTTCTTTAAATGATGGCTGCTTCTAAGCCAACATCCTGGCTGTCTGGGCCTTCCCACATCGTTTCCCACTTAACCATGACTTTGGGACCTTAGCTGGCGGTCTGGGTTGTTTCCCTCTTCACGACGGACGTTAGCACCCGCCGTGTGTCTCCCGTGATAACATTCTTCGGTATTCGTAGTTTGCATCGGGTTGGTAAGTCGGGATGACCCCCTAGCCGAAACAGTGCTCTACCCCCGAAGATGAGTTCACGAGGCGCTACCTAAATAGCTTTCGGGGAGAACCAGCTATCTCCCGGTTTGATTGGCCTTTCACCCCCAGCCACAAGTCATCCGCTAATTTTTCAACATTAGTCGGTTCGGTCCTCCAGTTAGTGTTACCCAACCTTCAACCTGCCCATGGCTAGATCACCGGGTTTCGGGTCTATACCCTGCAACTTAACGCCCAGTTAAGACTCGGTTTCCCTGCGGCTCCCCTATACGGTTAACCTTGCTACAGAATATAAGTCGCTGACCCATTATACAAAAGGTACGCAGTCACCCCATAAAGAGGCTCCTACTGCTTGTACGTACACGGTTTCAGGTTCTTTTTCACTCCCCTCGCCGGGGTTCTTTTCGCCTTTCCCTCACGGTACTGGTTCACTATCGGTCAGTCAGGAGTATTTAGCCTTGGAGGATGGTCCCCCCATATTCAGACAGGATACCACGTGTCCCGCCCTACTCTTCGAGTTCACAACCTGTGCGTTTTAGTGTACGGGAGTATCACCCTGTACCCTGCGACTTTCCAGACGCTTCCACTAACACACAAGCTGATTCAGACTCCGGGCTGCTCCCCGTTCGCTCGCCGCTACTGGGGGAATCTCGGTTGATTTCTTTTCCTCGGGGTACTTAGATGTTTCAGTTCCCCCGGTTCGCCTCGTTTGACTATGTATTCATCAAACGATAGTGCAACGAATTGCACTGGGTTTCCCCATTCGGACATCGCCGGCTATAACGGTTCATATCACCTTACCGACGCTTTTCGCAGATTAGCACGTCCTTCATCGCCTCTGACTGCCAGGGCATCCACCGTGTACGCTTAGTCGCTTAACCTCACAACCCGAAGATGTTTCGTAAAACATCGTCGTGTCGCGAAAATTTGAGAGACTCGAACACACATTAGCTGTGTGTCGTTTCAATTTTCAGCTTGATCCAGATTTTTAAAGAGCAAATATCTCAAACGTCACCCGAAGATGAGTTTTGAGATATTAAGGCAGGTGACTTTCACTCACGAACCAGCAAGTGGCGTCCCCTAGGGGATTCGAACCCCTGTTACCGCCGTGAAAGGGCGGTGTCCTGGGCCTCTAGACGAAGGGGACACTGAAGTCTCAATCGCAAGACGCCTTGCTATTTACTTTTCATCAGACAATCTGTGTGGACACTACAAAGGCAGGTTCTTTCAGGTAAGGAGGTGATCCAACCGCAGGTTCCCCTACGGTTACCTTGTTACGACTTCACCCCAGTCATGAATCACAAAGTGGTAAGCGCCCTCCCGAAGGTTAAGCTACCTACTTCTTTTGCAACCCACTCCCATGGTGTGACGGGCGGTGTGTACAAGGCCCGGGAACGTATTCACCGTGGCATTCTGATCCACGATTACTAGCGATTCCGACTTCATGGAGTCGAGTTGCAGACTCCAATCCGGACTACGACATACTTTATGAGGTCCGCTTGCTCTCGCGAGGTCGCTTCTCTTTGTATATGCCATTGTAGCACGTGTGTAGCCCTACTCGTAAGGGCCATGATGACTTGACGTCATCCCCACCTTCCTCCAGTTTATCACTGGCAGTCTCCTTTGAGTTCCCGGCCGGACCGCTGGCAACAAAGGATAAGGGTTGCGCTCGTTGCGGGACTTAACCCAACATTTCACAACACGAGCTGACGACAGCCATGCAGCACCTGTCTCAGAGTTCCCGAAGGCACCAAAGCATCTCTGCTAAGTTCTCTGGATGTCAAGAGTAGGTAAGGTTCTTCGCGTTGCATCGAATTAAACCACATGCTCCACCGCTTGTGCGGGCCCCCGTCAATTCATTTGAGTTTTAACCTTGCGGCCGTACTCCCCAGGCGGTCGACTTAACGCGTTAGCTCCGGAAGCCACTCCTCAAGGGAACAACCTCCAAGTCGACATCGTTTACAGCGTGGACTACCAGGGTATCTAATCCTGTTTGCTCCCCACGCTTTCGCACCTGAGCGTCAGTCTTTGTCCAGGGGGCCGCCTTCGCCACCGGTATTCCTCCAGATCTCTACGCATTTCACCGCTACACCTGGAATTCTACCCCCCTCTACAAGACTCCAGCCTGCCAGTTTCGAATGCAGTTCCCAGGTTGAGCCCGGGGATTTCACATCCGACTTGACAGACCGCCTGCGTGCGCTTTACGCCCAGTAATTCCGATTAACGCTTGCACCCTCCGTATTACCGCGGCTGCTGGCACGGAGTTAGCCGGTGCTTCTTCTGCGGGTAACGTCAATCGACAAGGTTATTAACCTTATCGCCTTCCTCCCCGCTGAAAGTACTTTACAACCCGAAGGCCTTCTTCATACACGCGGCATGGCTGCATCAGGCTTGCGCCCATTGTGCAATATTCCCCACTGCTGCCTCCCGTAGGAGTCTGGACCGTGTCTCAGTTCCAGTGTGGCTGGTCATCCTCTCAGACCAGCTAGGGATCGTCGCCTAGGTGAGCCGTTACCCCACCTACTAGCTAATCCCATCTGGGCACATCTGATGGCAAGAGGCCCGAAGGTCCCCCTCTTTGGTCTTGCGACGTTATGCGGTATTAGCTACCGTTTCCAGTAGTTATCCCCCTCCATCAGGCAGTTTCCCAGACATTACTCACCCGTCCGCCACTCGTCACCCGAGAGCAAGCTCTCTGTGCTACCGTTCGACTTGCATGTGTTAGGCCTGCCGCCAGCGTTCAATCTGAGCCATGATCAAACTCTTCAATTTAAGTTTGATGCTCGTAGAATTAAACTTCGTAATGAATTACGTGTTCACTCTTTGAGACTTGGTATTCATTTTTCGTCCGAAGACGTTAAGAATCCATGTCACTTTGAGTGCCCACACAGATTGTCTGATAAATTGTTAAAGAGCAGTGCAACGCGGCTTTCGCTCACCGTTGCGAGGTGGCGTATATTACGCTTTCCTCTTTCAGAGTCAACCCGTTATTTCAGGATTTTTTCTCTTCAACCGACCGGGTTGTTTGTGAAGTGATTCACATCTGCCGTGTCAGTGGGAGCGCATTATAGGGAGCTCCCGGGATATAGCAACCCTTAAAATACAAAAAACTTATCAAACGCTCATAATTTAAACTTTTCGCACCCCACTCCCGTTACTCAAAATCGAGAAAACCCAGACGCCATGCTGCCTGTAGGGTATTTCAGTCAAAAACGAACTTTTGCGAAAATCAACGATATTCGCCAGTCGATCGCCCCTCTATCGCATGCCGTTACGTCAAATGATGAATTAAGCACCAGCCTTGACCCATGACAAAGCGGCATAAGGGTGCCTATTTCTATAATCAGGCCCGTTTCTTCTTATTGGTATGAACCTATGGCTTATCAACTCAACATTAACTGGCCGGAGTTTTTAGAAAAGTACTGGCAAAAGCAGCCGGTGGTATTAAAGAAGGCTTTCGCGAATTTCGTCGATCCGATTACCCCGGATGAACTGGCCGGGCTGGCCATGGAACCGGAGGTCGATAGTCGACTGGTGAGCCTCAAGAACGGTCAATGGCAGGCCAGCAACGGCCCGTTTGAACATTTTGATGGTCTGGGCGAAACCGGCTGGTCGCTATTGGCTCAGGCGGTAAACCACTGGCATATGCCCGCCGCTGAGCTGGTGCGCCCTTTCCGCGTACTGCCGGACTGGCGTTTAGATGACCTGATGATCTCCTTTTCCGTACCGGGCGGCGGCGTGGGCCCGCACATCGACCAGTATGATGTCTTTATTATTCAGGGCATGGGTAGCCGCCGCTGGCGCGTGGGCGATAAGCTGCCGATGCGTCAGTTCTGCCCGCATCCGGCGCTGCTGCACGTCGACCCGTTCCCGCCGATTATTGATGAGGATCTGGAGCCTGGCGATATTCTGTACATTCCGCCGGGATTCCCGCACGACGGAATCACTCACGAAACGGCGCTGAACTACTCCGTCGGCTTCCGCGGGCCAAACGGCCGCGATTTGATCAGCAGCTTTGCCGATTACGCGCTGGAAAACGATCTCGGCGGCGAGCACTACAGCGATCCAGATTTAACCTGCCGCGAACATCCGGGCCGGGTTGAAGAGTATGAACTGGAACGTCTGCGCGACATGATGATCGAGATGATTAGCCAGCCGGAAGATTTCCGTCAGTGGTTTGGACGATTTGCTACCACGCCGCGCCACGAGCTGGATATTGCGCCAGCTGAACCGCCTTATGCAGAAGAAGAGATTGTCGACGCGCTGGAGGGAGGCGAAATGCTGACTCGCCTGAGCGGCCTGCGGGTACTGCACATCGGCGATGACTTTTTTGTCAATAGTGAACAGTTGGAGCCAACCGAACCTGCGGCTCTGGATGCGCTGTGCCGCTATACCCTGCTGGGTAAGGATGAGCTAGGCGAGCGCGCGCTGCGCAATCCGGCCTTTATCGCCGAGCTGACCCGTTTGATTAACCAGGGCTATTGGTTCTTCGACGAATAGCGCTTCATCATCGGTTCATATAAAGAAGGCGCGAATAGCGCCTTCTTCTTTTATATCACTACGGCATTATTTTCCGAGCAGCGTCTCATACTGCGCCTGGAACTGCGGCGCGTTCCATGAGCCATCAAACAGGGTGTAAGTAATATACCCCTTGTTCAGCCAGCCCGAGTCATTATCCCCTTCCGCCGGTTTTATCGCTTCCGGATTCATCGTCTGTTTTGCGGTGCCGTCCGCCAGCAGTTCATAACCAATCTGTGGCGCGGGGAACTGTTCATTCTCAATATAATGAACGCCCTTAATTTCAGCCGACGGCAGCGGCGGATAGTTGATGCTCAAACCGGACCCTTGCGGCAAAATCGGGCTTCCCGGTTTATGCGCGGCGTTAAGTTTATCGACCAGCGAAACGACGTAATCCACCGAGTCAGGCCAGTACTTATGCGTGCTCGGCCATTTGTTCTTCATCTCTTCTTCCGTGAATCGGTAGCCAATACTGGCGGCAATCGCCGGGAAGCCATAGCGAATGGCGCGAGCCGCGGCGCTCACGGTACCGGAGTTAACCTGCGCCATACCGGTATTGGGACCATCGTTGACGCCCGAAATCACCAGATCCGGCGGCGCGTCTTTCAGGACGCCCCACAGGCCAAAATCCAGCGCATCGGCAGGGGTTCCGGGGAAGCAGTAGCGTTTATCAGCGGCTTTTTTGACATCAAAAACTTTACCCGTCTTAAAGGTAATTGCCGACCCGATCCCGCTCTGATTCGTTGCCGGCGCCACCATCCAGACGTCATATCCTTTGGCCGCCAGTTTTTCCTGCAGCGATGTGGTTCCCACAGACTGGCAGCCATCGTCGTTAACCAGCAGTATTTTCAACGGTTTTTCAGCAGCCTGTACGCCAGCGGCAGATAACGCCAGAATGGCGGCAGTCAGGATTTTCGTTCTCATCATCACTCCTTGTTGGGTAGCAGAGGTATTTCTTCGGCGCAAAAAAAAAACCTAAGACTCCTGCCGCACGCCTCATTGGCGGACAGGGGTCTTAGGTTTTGCCTGTGGTCAGTAACAATCCCAGAGTGCAGCGAAAATAACGCCAGTGCGCGGCAGAGTCCAGAGCAGACATCATTATTTTGTGACGGAGATCAATCCTCAATAATTATTTAAGCCAAAAAATACCAATTAATCTGAAAATTAAACTTAAGATACAACTCAATCAGCAAAATTACCTGCATGAAGACGATCACATTTATTGACATTAATAATAAATAGAGGATGTCTTTTTGCATAATTAGTGCTAACGTCGCCCTTGTTGGATTGTTACTGTTTAGAACAGGCGAAACCTACGTCATCGAGTTCGAGCGAACATAACCTTATTTATGCTTCGCGTCGAATATCTGACGTAGGTTTTTTTTTGCTTATAAAAAGACCATTCAGGTGGAGCGTTATATGAAGAAGTGGCTAATAGCATTAATGATGGCGGCAGGCGCGGCAACCTGCTCTGCGGCGGAAGTTAAAAACGATGATGGCGTGAATATCTATTTCGCTCGTCATGGCAAAACGCTGCTGAATACGTTTGACCGCGTGCAGGGTTGGGTGGACTCCCCGCTTACCGAAGACGGCATTCGCGTCGCTCGTTATCTCGGCGAGGGGCTTAAAGGTATTCCGTTTGATAGCTTCTATTCCAGCGATGCCGGACGTCAGCGTGAAACCATGCAGGTGATCCTTAAGCAAGCCGGAGTAAGTGATTACAAACTTACCGAGCTAAGCGGCCTGCGAGAAGCCTTCTTCGGCGGTTTTGAAGGCGGCTATAACAAAGATATGGCCGATGCCGGCGCTAAACAGCTGGGGCTTAAAGATGGCGCAGCGCTGTTCAGCCAGATGAAAGCGGGCACCCTGGCCGTCGATACCAACCAGAATGCGCTGGCAGCAGCCGATCCCAAAGGCATGGCGGAAAACTATCAGCAGATAAAAACCCGTACCCAGGCAGCGCTGCACACTATCGTTGAAAACGCGCAGGCCCGGGGCGATAAAAACGTGCTGGCGATTTCATCCGGTACCGCAATGCAGATCATGATTTCCGATTTAACCGACGATAACGCGAAAAACAAACCGCTTGCCAATGCCGCGGTGGTGAAAATTGTTTATAAAGACGGCAAATATACCGTTCCTGAAATCGGCACTATGAAATATGTCGACGCCGGAAAACAGGCTCTCGATAAAAAATAATACCCACGCTTAATTATTTATTACGGCAGACTTCAGGCGAAAACACCTCGCCTGGATCGCTGCATCCCTACTCTGGGGTTTATTATGAAAATCAATACTACAACAGTCGCCATTATGCTGCTGGCTATTCCCGCCAGCGCCTGGTCAGCTTCGGCCACTAACAGTCTGAAGGAGCGCGATAATATCGATACCGTGCTCGACGATCCGTTATTCAGCCAGTCCCATATGAATTTGTCGTTTAAAAACTACTGGAAATATCTTAAGGAAGAAGAGACCGAGCCAAAGAAAGTCCATAATGCCTGGGGTCAGGGCGTCGCCGTCGATTATCAGTCCGGCTATTTTGCCGATATTATTGGCTTTGATGCCACTTACTACGGCGCGGTAAAGCTCGGCGCCAGCGATTACTTTAACTCCCGCGGCGTGCTGTATAACAACGGCAGCGGGAATAAAAAGAGCAACGCTGAGGGCTTTTCCAAATTCGGTCAACGCAACATCAAGCTGCAGTATCGCCTGGCGGACACTCAACTGAACGCCCGCTGGGGCTGGCAGACGATGAAAAACTTTGGCGTCATCTCCAACTCGACCCGCCTCTCCCCGACCACCTATTTGGGCTGGACTGGCGCGGTGAACTACGGCCCCTTCACGCTGCGCGGCGCGTACATCGAAAGCGCGATGGATCGTAACTCGCCGGATAAGAAACGCTTCCAGACCAACAGCGGGCAGTATATTAACCATATCGCCAGCGGCGATATTCTGTGGCAAAGCGAGCACCTGAACATGCAGTACGGCTATGGTGAAAGCGACAACTATCTGCGCCGCCATATTCTGTTCACCAATATTAAGCCGATAAAAGCGCTGAACATCGGAACTCAGGTCTACGCCACTCACGCGCTGGACGAGTATAAAGCGATGCCGGCGAATAAGCGTGACTTTGACGACGACGCCTGGCACATCGCCATGGATGTGAAGTGGCAGGCGGACAACTGGAGCACCAAGTGGGGTCTGGGCTATACCGACGCGAACAAGGCCAATGAAGTAGGCTTCTACCCGCGCCATATGAGTAAAAACTCGCGCGGAACCTTTATCTCAATGGCCTATGCCGGCAACGACTATATGCGCGACGGTGAACTGGTTCTCTCTAATATGTCGGACTATAACCTGACGCCGGAGCTGGCGATCGGTCTCGCCGGCAACATCGCCCAGTTTAACTACCGCGGCAACCACGTCCGTACCGGGGAAATTAACGCCTTCAGCCGCTGGGTACCGACGCACCCAAGACTGAAAAATCTCACCGTCTGGGCGATGTTCGGACCGGGCTGGTCCTATAAGATGAATGGCAAAACGCCGGTGCTCACCGACGGCCATTACAGCCTGGCCAATTCGCTCTCTTCGGAAGTGATTATCGAATATAAATTTAATCTGTTCTGATACGCCCGCCCCGCCGGTCATGGCGGGGCAACCCTCCCCGGCTACTTCTTCACCTCATTAAGCTCATCGTTATAGCTTTCCCGCGTCACACAGACGCACAGGATGGTAATCAGCGCCATGCAGGCGAGAAACAGCGAGATGGGCCACGATGCGCCGCCGGACCACACCAGCAGCAAGGTACCGATCATCGGCGTTAAGCCGCCGACGATATTCGCCAGCTGGAAGCCGAGCGACACGCCGGTATAGCGCACGCTGGTGTCAAAAAGCTCCGAAAAGAAGGCCGGCTGGACGCTGAACATCATGCCCAGCCCCACGGAATAGCAGAAGGTGGTGGCGAACATAAACATCTTCACCGAGCCGGAGTCGATCATCCAGAACAGCGGGAAGGCAAAGATCAGCGTGATAGCGGCGCCGGCCAGATAGACCGGTCGGCGGCCAATTTTATCGGAAAGCCAGCCGAAGAACGGAAAGGTAAAAATGCCGACAAAACTGGCCAGCAGCAGCCCGTTCAGCGCCGTTTCGCGAGTAAAGTTGAGTTCCCGGGTCACGTAGGACATAAAGAATGCCACCGTCAGCCAGCCCAGAACAATCTCCCCCATGCGCATACCCATCGCCAGGAATACCGCTTTACGGTGATGTTTGAGCACGGTGAGAATAGGAAACTTCTGCTCCGCCGCTTTCGCCGCGTTCTGCTGCTGTTTCTGATTCTCCTGAAACACCGGCGTCTCTTCGATCCTTGAGCGGATAAACATCCCGACGAACAGCAGCGCGATGCTTAACAGGAAAGGCACGCGCCAGCCCCATGACATCAGGTCCTCCTCCGGCAGCATCACCACCAGCGCAAAAACGCCGGTGGCGATAAACAAGCCAAGCACGTTGCCCAACTGAACAAAGGTGCCGAAAAAGCCCCGGCGATGGCGCGGCGCATACTCGGTGATCAGCGTCGTCGCCCCACCCCATTCGCCGCCAATGGCAAAGCCCTGGCAGAGGCGCAAAAAGATAAGTATCAACGGCGCGGCGTTACCTATGGTGTCGTAGCTGGGGATTAATCCTATGAAAAAGGTCGAAATCCCCATAATCATCAGCGACAGAACCAGCGATTTTTTGCGGCCGATCTTATCGCCATAGTGGCCAAATACGATGGCCCCGATGGGCCGGCTGACGAAGGTAATCGACAGCGTCAGGAAGGACACCAGCAGCGCCATCAGCGGCGAGAGGTTAGGAAAAAACAGCGACGGAAACACCAGCGCGGCGGCGGTGCCGTAGATAAAAAAGTCATAGAACTCAATCGTTGTGCCGGAGAGACCGGAGCCCAGCACGGTGAGCAGCTTTCTTCTTTCATGGGTTTGTTGCGATGTTTGTTCATTTTTTGCAGGGGTCATGGCGGGCGAGGTAAGCATAGTCATCATTAAATCCTCTGTCCTGAATCATTATTGTTAAGTCGGGCAGCGCCTGGCTAACACATCGTTGGCGTGGGAAAATCGCCGGCAAGCTAACTCGAATTAGCTAATTATAACAAGAGACAGAGATTCACAACGTAAATGCTAAAAGAGTGTGACCAGGATCGGTTAAATTTTAACACCCGCGCCAGCGCCGCGAGACATATCGCTCAAGACATAACGAAAATAATTAATTAAATTCAATTAATTAAATATTAAACGCTGATTTACCATCCCCGCTGTGCTTCCCGCCCGCTTTTCTGCCCGCCTAGATGCCGCCTCAGCAAGCGTTCCCGGTCACCTGACCTCCCGTTTAAAATAAAGAGTTAAATATTAATAAGTTAATAATTTCACATTGATAGCCATCACAAATCCCCGGTAAAGAGTTTGTTCCTGTCTTTTTTTTGACCTAACTTGCTAATTCGAGTTAGCCAAAGAAATTAGCCAGCAATAAAGCGATTGATGCCGCGCTTACCCCGGCGCAGCACGCTCAACGATAACTAAGCGACCTATCCCCTACAGGAGAAATTCACATGCTGAATTTAACGTTACCCGCGGAAGCCGAACTTATTACCCCGCAGCCAGGCGAAGTGTTGATGGTGACCAATGCGGATCTCCGCGAACCGGCTAACGTCACCTGCTGGCCCACGCAGAAGCAGTTTGAACAGCGCCTGGAAACGGCGCTGGAAACATTAGGCTATCGCCTGCGCCGCGCCCATCCGGTCAACGAGCGGCGCGGTCACGGGTTTATCAGCAGCCAGAAAGAGGGCAGCGAGCTGTTCGCCGGGATCGATCCGGATGCGCCGATTATTGTCCTGCTTACCGCCTGGCAATACTCCCATCATCTTGCTCCTTCGCTGGTACATCATCGCGGCCCTATTTTGCTGCTCGCCAATTTTGACGGCACCTGGCCGGGCCTCGTCGGCATGCTCTGTATGGCAGGCTGCCTCACCAGCCTGGAGCGCAACTACTCGCGGCTGTGGTCGGAAACCTTCGCCGACGAGGCGTTTATTCGCGGCCTGGACACCTGGCTGCGCGACGGCCATCTCAGCCATAAGCTCGGCTATCTGCATCCGGTCGCGCCCAGCGCGCCGCTGCTGGCCAGCGAAGCCGGACAGATTGGCGTGAAGGTTGGACAGTCGATCCTCAAACACAAGGCCATTGTCGGGCTGTTCGATACCTTCTGTATGGGGATGATCAACGGCGTGTTCCCGCAAAAAGCAATGATCGACGTAGGGATGCCGGTGGAGTCGCTGTCGCAATCGGCGCTGCTGGTTGAAATGAACAAGGTGCCGACCGACCTGCGCGAAGCCTGTCTCGACTGGTATGAGACCCGCGGCATGCGCTTCCGGTTCGGCGCCGACGGGGCGAAGGATCTGACCCGGGAGCAGGTGCTGGAACAGTGCGCGATGATGATCGCCATGGCGCGCTTCGTGAAACGCTTCGGCCTGACGGCGGTGGGCGTGCAGTATCAGCAGGGGCTCAAAGACAGCTGCGCCGCCTCGGATTTTGCCGAAGGCGCCATCGGCAACGCGGAACGTTTCCCGATCCCGGATGAGAACGGCGAGATCGTCTGTCCGGACGCGCCGATCACCTGCATCAACGAGGTGGATATGGGCAGCGCCATCCCGCAGGTGATGCTGGCGAAGCTGCTCGGTGCGCTGGGCATGGCGAGTGAAACCACCCTTCACGATATCCGCTGGGGTAGCGAATACAACGGCACGTTCTACTGGGATCTGGAGATCTCCGGCGCGGTGCCGTTCGCCCATCTGAAGGGCGGGATCGCCGGGACCACCGGCTATCGCCAGCCGGCGATGTTCTTCCCCTACGGCGGCTCGACCATTGCCGGTCAGGGCAAAGCCGGACGCTTTATCTGGGCGCGCGCGCACTACGAAGGCACTCAGGTGATCCTGCATATCGGCACCGGCACCGCCGTCGAACTGCCGCATGACGAATTCGAACGCCGCCGCCGGGCAACCAACTACGAGTGGCCGTTACTCAACGCCGTTCTCGACGGGGTTTCGCGCGACGATTTAATGGCGGGCCATCAGAGCAACCATCTCAGTCTGGCTTATGTAGAAGAGGAGGTGTTATCCGAAGTGCTGAACGCCTTTATTGCCCAGGCGCTGACGCAAAATATGAAAGTCTTTATCGCAGGCGATGCGCATTTATTAATGAAATAACAACTGATTCGCTTATGTAATTTTTACGTTGTTAGCGATCCTGACAAACATCCGCTGCATTCGTCTCTTTATCGTCCATAAAGAGCGGATCAACGCGCATCTGTCCGGGCGGGCCCTCCGCCTGCCCGGATAAGAGAGGATTATATGTATCAGCAGCAACATATTGAATTTATTATCCAGAAGGCAAAGAAACGGCTCGATCAGCAGGAGGCCCCCGGCTGCACCAAAGCGGGATGGCTAATGATCACCGCATTATTAATTGAGTCATGGGATATTTATTCCATGGCGTTTATTTTATTCGCCCTGAAAGATATTTATGAGCCCAGCAGCTGGCTGCTCGGTTTTACCGCCGCCGGCACCCAGCTTGGCGCGGTGGTCGGCGCGCTGCTCGGCGGCTGGCTGACCGATAAGCTCGGACGGCGTAAAATTTTCCTCTGGTCGATGATCCTGTTCGCGATCTTCGCCGTTCTTCAGGGCCTGGCGCCCAATATGTACTGGCTGGCGATTATTCGCTGCCTCGCCGGGATCCCGGTGGGCGCGGACGTGGCTAACGGCTTTACCTACATTATGGAGGTGATGCCGAAGGGCAAGCGCGAAGTGATGGCCAACCGCTGGCAGTTTATGTTCGCGCTGGGGATTATCGCCGCCATTCTGCTGGTCACCACGCTGGTGGCGCTTGATGTTCACCCGGATATGATCTGGCGCATCGTGCTGGCGGTCCCGGCGATCCCGGCCTGCCTGCTGCTGTTTATGCGTCGCGAGCTGCCGGAGACGCCGGCGTGGTTCGTCGAACGCGGCCGCTTTATCGAAGCGAAACAAGCCTCCCGTGACTATTACGGCGAACAGGATGGCCGTCTGCTGGACGACATTCTGCCCAACGAAAACGTCACCATCGCCGACCCGACGCTCAAAGAGACGCTGCACGATCTGTTCCGTCGTCCCTTTACCCGCCGCACCACCCTGTTCGGCTGGTTCTCCTGCGCCGTGCAGTCGTTTGAAAACTACGCCTTCTCCTTCTTCCTGCCGCTGATCCTCGTCACCATCGGGATTTCCGGGCAGATCCAGAATAACCTCGCCCTGCTGGCGGTGAACTGTATCGCCGCGCTCTCGGCGTTTGTCGGCCCGCTGCTGTTGCCGAAGCTCGGGCATAAGGGGCTGAGCAAATACGGCTTCCTGCTGGTCACCATCGGCATCTCAATTTCGGCGTGGGGCGTCTACAGCAGCAGCTTCGCATTTATCATCTTCGGCGCGGCGCTGATGCTGTGGGGCCACTACTGGGACTCCGAAAGCGGCATGACGGTGATCTCGCTGGTGGCAAAACCGCGCTATCGCGGCGTGGCCTCCGGCATCGGCTACACCATCGTCAAGGTCACCGCCTTCGTTACCACCCTGGTCTTCCCGGCCCTGTTTGAAGCGGTCGGCGTACCCATCGCCTCGATGATTATCGCTATCGCGCCGTTCTGCGCCTTCCTCGCCTCCATCTTCCTGCTACCGGAAGTCTTCGGCCATGCGGTGGGCGACGAGAACGATCGAGAGCATGACGCCAGCCCGGCAATCGCCCTGGAGGGTCATGAATCCCCGGCCTCCAAACATTAACCGCCCGGGCCGCAGGGGCGGCCCCCGCTGAACCCATAAAGGAAGGAATCAAATGAACAGCACAAAAATGCCCGTGATTGAAAATATCGAACTGATGACCGCCCGCGTTCCGCTGCCGGAAGGCCCGTGGGGGGATCAAATTCACCACGTCACCGATATCGAAGTGGCGATTGTTGACGTCTACGGTTCAAACGGCCACGTTGGCACCGGCTTTAGCCACACTTCCGGCTGGTGCGGGAAAACCATCTCTGCGCTGATTGCCGAGATTATCCCTGACGTTATTGGCCAGCCGCTCTCCCCGCGCGGCCTGTGGCATCGCTCATATAAACACGTACACGACGTCGGCGGCGCGGGCGTCACCACCCATGCCCTGGCGGCGCTGGATATCGCCTATTGGGACCTGCTAGGCAAAACCCTCAACGCGCCGATCATCGACATTCTTGGCCGCGTACGCGATCGCGTTCCACTGTACGGCAGCGGCATCAACCTGCATCTGTCCATTGAGGAAGTGATCGACCAGGTCAAGCGCTGGAAAAGCACCGGCTATCTGGCGGCGAAAGTAAAAGTGGGCAAACCGACGCTGGAAGAGGACGTGGAGCGGCTGCGTAAGATTCAGGAGGCGGTGCCGGGCTTCCCGCTGGCGGTGGACGCCAACCAGGGCTGGAACTTCCCGCAGGCGCTGCGCGCATTCAAGCTGTTCGAGCCGCTTAACCTGCTGTGGATTGAGGAGCCGCTGCCCTCCGACGATATCGCCGGCCACCTGCGGCTGCGCGAACGCAGCGCCACGCCTATCGCGCTGGGAGAAAACGTCTATAACTTAAACCAGTTTACGCAGTACATCGAGAGCGGCAGCGCGGATTATATCCAGGCGGATCTCGGCCGCGTCGGCGGGATCACCGGCTATCTGGATATCGCCGCCGTCGCCCGCGCGCACAACCTGCCGATGACGCCGCATTTTGTCATGGAGCTCAGCGCCAGCCTGCTGGCGACGGTGCCGAATATCTCATACGCCGAGATGACCGACGGCGGGCGCTGGAAAGATCTGCGCATCATCGCCGAAGCGGGCGAAGAGGTGGACGGCTACTACGTGCCGAGCGAACGGCCGGGCCACGGTATTATTCTCGATCGTGATTACCTCGCAACCCACAAAATCTAACCACGCAGTGAGGGGAAAGGACAATGGAAGACACGTTATTCTCGGTTAAAGACAAGGTTATCATCGTGACCGGCGGCCTGGGACAGCTGGGGGCGCAGTACGTGAAGACGTTACACGACCGCGGCGCGAAGGTGGCGGCGCTGGCCACCCGCGTCGATGCCGCGCGCGTCGACCGCGTGCTGGGGGCGATCAAGGACTCCGACCGCCTGCTGTGCGCGGAAGTGAATATTACCGATAAAGCCAGCATTAACCGGGTGCTGGATAGCATTGAAGCGAAGTGGGGCGTCCCGGATGGCCTGGTCAACAACGCGGGCGTCGACACCCAGCCCAGCGCGCCGCCGGAAGTCTCCGGCCCGTTTGAAGAGTTTCCGGAAGAGGTGTTCCGCGAGGTGGTGGAAGTGAACCTGGTCGGCACCTTCCTGATGACCCAGCAGGTCGGCAAGCGCATGAAACAGGCCGGCAAAGGCGGCTCGATCATCAACGTCGGTTCGATCTACGGCGTGGTCTCCCCTGTGCAGGATATCTACAGCTACAAAAAAGAGGACACCGGCATTCCGTTCGTCAAACCGGTGGCCTATTCGGCGGCAAAGTCCGGGCTGTATAACTTTACCCGCTACTGCGCCACCTACTGGGGGCGCGACGGCATTCGCGTCAATACTCTGACCCTCTCCGGCGTCGAGCGCAGCGATCAGGACCCGCGCTTCCAGAAAAACTACACCAGCCGTATCCCCATCGGGCGGATGGCGAAAGCCCACGAGTACAACGGCGCGGTGGTGTTTTTGCTCTCCGACGCCTCGGTCTATATGACCGGTTCCAACGTGGTGGTGGATGGAGGCTGGACCGCATGGTAAGCGATAAATGGCAGGTTTTTCGCGGCATTATCTCCGCCGTGGTGACGCCGATGCACGCCGATGAGTCGGTGAACTACGCGGCGCTGGACGCGCTCGCCCGCGCCCAGCTGGCACGCGGGGTTGAGGGCTTTTACTGCTGCGGCTCCTCCGGGGAGGGGCCGTTGCTGCGTTTCGATGAGCGCCGGCAGGTGCTGGCGACGCTGGTGCAGTCGGCGGGTGGTCGCGTGCCGGTGATCGCCCACGTCGGGACGCCGCGCACCCGGGATGCCGTCGAGCTGGCGAAGCACGCCGAGCAGGACGGCGCCAGCGCGGTGTCGCTGGTGCCGCCCTACTACTACAAATATAGCCGCGAGGAGATTATCGCCTACTACCGTCGGGTGCTGGACGCCATTTCGATTCCGGTGATTTTGTATAATATTCCGCAGTTTACCGGCGTCGAGCTGGATGCCCAGAGCGCCGACGCGCTGCTCGGCGATGAGCAGGTTCTGGGGGTGAAGCATACTTCGCATAACCTCTATTCGCTGGAACGAATGATCGCCCGCTACCCGGAGAAAGTCTTTTTTAACGGTTTCGATGAGATCTTCCTTTCCAGCCTCGCGGCGGGCGCGACGGCCACGGTTGGCACCACGGTTAACCTGCAGCCGGAGCTGTTTCTCGCCCTGCGCAGCGCCTTTCAACAGGGCGACATCGCCCGGGCGCAGCGCCTGCAGCAGCAGATCAACGAGGTGGTGGACCAGCTGGTCGCGCGCGGCGTGTTCCAGTCGGCGAAGTATCTTGCCGCGAAAGAGACCGTCGATACTGGCCCCACCCGCGAGCCGTTTGTGGCGCTGACGGCGGTGCAGAAAGGCGAGCTGGATGACCTCTATCTGCGCTTACGGGGGTATATCGCCGATGCCGGACAATGACGCGCTCTGTCCCCAGGTCCGCCTGAACGATAGCGCCGTGTGCCAGCAGGTCGCGCGGTTTTTACAGGAGACGGAAAGCGATGCGCGAACCCGGGGGCTGGCAGTGGCGGTTGTCGGGACTGAGGGCGAGCTCATCGCCTTTGGCGCGCACGCTTGCTGCCCGCCGCTACCGCGCCAGCTGGCGCAGCGCAAGGCCTGGAGCGCCCTGCGCTTTCGCCGTCCGACGGCAACGCTGGCGCAAGAGGTCAGCTCCGGTACCCTGCAGCTGGCGGTATTTAACGACCCGCAGCTGCTGGCGATGCCGGGCGGCGAGCCGGTGATAGTTGAAGGGCTGGCTATTGGCGGCATCGGGATCAGCGGCCTGCCACCGGAGCTGGACGCCGGGCTGGCGGCTCGGTTTGTTCAGCGATTGACTTGATGAGGGATCGTGAAGGGTTCCCGGATTGCGGCGCCCGCGCCTTTTCCGGGCTACCAGCGCGCGCAGGCTGCGGTATTTGTAGCCCCGGCCAGCATAGCGCGGCCGGGGATTGACGTGTTCACACAAGCCGTGTCATTTACTGGCTCCGCTGCTTCTCCACCGACAGCGGGCGGTGAATCAGGGTCATCGGGACGGTGATCTTCACATCGGCATTTTCCCCCTGCAGCTTCTGCTGCATCAGATGAAACGCGTGCTGCGCCCAGGCGTCCTCATCCTGGCGCATCGACCATACCGCGTTCGGCAGAAATCCCAGCATCTGATGTTCATCGAAGGTGCCGATGGGAATATCCGACGGAATAAAGCCGTAAGTTTCCCGCAGCGCGCTCAGCGTCCCTTCCAGAATGGGCAGAGAGGAGGCGATAAACGCCTTCGGCGGCTCGCGGTGCTGACGGAGAAAATCGAGCATCAGCTGTTTGCCCTCTTCCTGACGGTTATGGCTGGCGGACAATATCCACTCCTTGCCCGTGGGCAGTTCGCTCAGGTAGCCCTGCAGACGACGCTGGATCGACGGCTGCTGGGTATCCCCGGCGATAAAAAAAATCGGCGAGACGTCCACCGCCTGGGTCATCGCCTGCACCAGCTTTTTGCTGCCGTTGTAGTTATCGCTCACCACCAGCGACACGTCGCTCTCGCCAAAATCGCGGTCGAGCAGCACCAGCGGCCGCTTGCGCGCCACCTTCTGATGATGCAGCTGCGTTTCCCGGGTAGAGGGCACCACGAAGAGCCCGTCAACGTTGCGCGCCAGCAGCCCTTCAACCAGACTGTTTTCATGCTCGCTGTCGCTGTAGGTGCAGGCAATCATTAGCTGATACCCCGCCTGACGGCAGCAGGCTTCGAGCTTTTCCGCCAGGGTGGAGAAAAACAGGTTGGATAAACGCGGGATCACCAGCCCTAAGGTCTCGGTTTTATTGAGCTTCAGGCTGCGGGCGATATGGTTAACGACCAGCCCGTTCTCGGCGATGTAATCATTAATACGCTGCTGCGTTTTGGCGCTGATGCGATACTGCTCAGCTTTGCCACCCAGCACCAGGCGCACGGTGGTAATCGAGATTTCCAGCGCCCTGGCGACTTGCTCAACGGTTTTGGCCATAAACTCATTTTCCATAACGAACAGAACGGATTAATCATAAACTAATTCGAGTTAGCAATACATTAGCCGCGCTGTTATTTTGAACAAGGCGTCAGTTTTCTGACGCCACTGGCGCTGTCGATCGCGATCCCGCGACGCGGACGATCGTTAAGATCCTTCCCTGTCCTCTCTGTCGGCGTGTGTGTCGGGAGAGATTCTGGCCGCGTGATTTCACTTTGCCGGTTTAACCTCGGTCACCCAGGTGGGGAGATCCCACGTCCCGCCGAGGCGAAGATAGCGGCACATCCCGGTGGTCGCTTCACGGCTTTTGCGGAACGTTGTGCCATCCCAGAGCCAGCTCGCCGTCCCCCAGCAATCGCCGAGCCCTCGCCCTTTCTGGCTCATAAAAATCTCGCCGTCGCCATACTCAGAACCGGAAACCGTAATAAGCGTTGGATTACCCTCAAGTTTGCTATCCACAACCCAATAGCCGTATCCCTCGTTATAGGCCGCCCGCCAGCACAAGGCCGAAATCAGGGAATGCGCGTTATCCAGCGGCGTCAGGCTGATGGTTTCAGGCTCCTCCCCCTCCTCAGGCTGGAGGCGATCGCACCAATCATCGTTATTTAGCGTGGCCAGAAGCTTCGGCTTGAGCACCGCCAGCTCAGGCGCGGTTAACGCTCTCTCCTGCGCCTTCTCAGGCATGACCCGGTGAATGACCGGGGCGGGAATCGCCGCCCGGACGCTGCTTTCCGGCCTGTCGCCTTTTTTGGTCAACGCGTCCGGCGTGCCGATTCGCCCCTGAACATCGTCCATTTTCAGCAGTACCGCGTAAGCGCCTTCGCCGGAAAGCACAAACGGCGCCTCCGCGCCTGTAAATTCGACCTTCCCGCTGCCTTTGATGGCGTTAACGATCGCCCGGGCCTGTTTCTCTGACAGCGGCCAGCTCTCTTTTGCGGGCTTCACATCGCCTGCCGGCTGGCCGTTGATCCACAGCGTCAGTTTGCCCGGCAGAACGTCGCTGTCGGTCACCTCCGCCAGCATCAGCTCTCCCGAGACGGCGGTGCCCGCTCCGGCCTGGCGGGTCAGCAGCACCGAACCTCCGCTTCCTTCTTCAGCGCTGTATCCCGCCGCCCGGCAGGTCAGCGTGTTATCGCATACCACTTCCCAGTCTTTGTGGCTGAATGAAACGCCTGTTTCCGCCAGCGCGGGGAGACTAAGTACGGCCAGTGCCAGCACGCCTCTCCAGCGTTCCTTTTTCATAACTTCTCTCCTTAATCGGTCATTCGTGTAGTCTGAGTAATCCACCTCGCCGAGAGAAGCGTTTTCCCCTGCCGGTACAATTTTTCAGACAACCGCATGAATGCATGACCGCTTGACGCTTTGTTGGGCATTCTCACATCTGTGCAGCGCAAAGAAAATAACGAACAGAGCGTCATGTGCTCTCATTCACTATCATCTCAAACATCAAAAAATATCATCCGGCGTGATGTTAAATCACCTTGTGATATTTCACGCGGCTGCGAACGGCTAACTCATTTTATTCTCTCACTTCATCTGTGCGATTCATATGTGAATAACGCGCCTGTTACTCAGGGCGTTTTTTCTTTTTATGCATCGATTTCATCTTCTCTGTGACGTCATCAACAACATGAAGCTATTCAGAATATTCAGCGTATTGCCGTCGTTATTTTTTGCCGCCGCGTGTGCTGCCGGGTTATCCCATGTAGATAATTGTGAAGTGGGCTGCCCGTCCGGTGGAAGCGACCAGACGCTGGTGCGCGAAGCCTATACGCTCAACAACAACAGCCACCGCAAATTCGCCAATTGGGTGGCGTATAAAATCACCAAAGCCAGCCTGGCCAGCGGGCGTTCGCGCAGCTGGAAGCGCGATCCGGATTTACCCGCTACGGATACCCTTGCCCCCGCGGCATATAAAGGGGCCAGCGCAGCATTGGCGGTCGATCGCGGGCATCAGGCGACGCTCGCCGGGCTGGGCGCCAGCGCAGACTGGCAGGCGTTAAACTATCTTTCCAATATCACCCCGCAGGTCTCCGATCTGAATCAGGGGCGTGGGCGCGGCTGGACGAGATTGAGCGGCGGACTCATCCGGCGCTCTCGTTCTGGTCCGCCCTGCCGGCAGGTATCGCCCACCGCCTGAAGTCCCGAAAGGGTACGCTGGCAAAAGAGATGGGGTGCCCGTAATTGGACATGGCATTCTGTTGCGCGCATTATCTCGCTTTTATTTTTTTGAATCTGCTTTGCGGTTATTTCAGCAATATCAGGAAAGACATTTTCCACAGGCGCGAATTAATAGCACCATGTATTCTGTTAATTCTTAATTTGCGGTTAAAGGCGTTTATTATGTCCGATTAAAGTCTGGACTTTATTTTTATTACTGGTTAGGTTTACAGGTGTTATTTAGCGCGGTGCGAATGTGCGCCAACACACCCGCACCGCTGATCACAATTACTATTTACCAAGAATAGCAACCATGACTAATGCTGATTGTATTGTAGATTCGTTTGATCCAGAAGTGTCGCCGAAAAATAAGCGTCAGTTGACGGTGAGTTATGTGAGACGTTTGCCAGATCGTCGTCTTGTTCCGGCGCTGATCATGAAGGGCGAGTGGCTGGCGGCGGCAGGGTTTTCGACCGGCACTCGGGTGGAGGTGCGGGTGATGGAGGGCTGTATTGTGCTGACGGCGGTTGAGCCGGAACCGGAGCTGGAAGCCGCGATGCGCAGGGTGGAGAAGCTGTCGGCCAGGAAGCAGAAGCAGGTCAGAGAGTTTATCGGAGTGATTGGGGGACGGGGTTGAGGGGTCAGGATTGCGGTGACAGACAGGATTTTAATGCCATGCTCTATATCGCCACTCCGGGCCTGTACTCATCCATCAAATCCCTACAACGTTCCTTTTAGATAACGGATAAATACCTGTTAATACGACTGAATGAGGAAACCATCATGGAGACTTACCGATTACATCGCGGCAGGCTTATCGACCATATCCAGCTTGTGGTAAATGATTTCGAGGCCAGCAAAGCGTTTTATACAGCCGTGCTGGCGGTCCTTGAGATCCCTGTCGTGAATACCTACGACGATTATTTTTGGGCTGATGAGCTTGTTGTTTCATCCATTAATAGCCCCGGTTCCGCAGGTAAGCCGACAGGACGGCATCACCTGGCTTTCCAGGCCAGGGATCGTGAGACGGTGGATGCTTTTTACCAGGCAGCGCTGGCACACGGCGGCGGTGATAACGGTGCGCCCGGTGAGCGAACTTATCACCCGGGGTACTACGCGGCCTTTGTACTCGATCCCGATGGTAACAATATCGAAGCGGTTTACCATGGCGAGGGGGAACGCAGTGCGGCATCGGTGGAGATTGGCTTCAGTCTTTAAGCATAACAGCCTCCGGGCAGGGCCGTATTAGGCGGTTGGCATTAAGTCAGACCAGCAGCCAGCCCAGGAATTCGCCATATCGAAGCCCTCATAATAATGAGGGCTACATAAAATAAATTCAGTGTTGTAAATTCATTACGTATTCGTTTTATAAAGGAATAACGATGGGAGCCATTAACGAGATAGATATTGCAAAGCTGGTTTTGCTACCCGCGGTTTTATATGTGGCTAAAAAGATCATCGACTGGGCGGGAAAAGTGATGTCCAGCCCGCCAGCAAAGCGAAAAATCCGCTTCGAAAAGGTACCTATTGAAACAAAAATAGAGGTGCTGAATAAAATCGCTGAGATAGCGAACGCTGAAATACCCGACACTAAACTCTCGAGGACGCATCAGACGGTACAAATGAAATTTTTGTATGAGCAGATCGGGATTACCCTCCCTGTCTGGCACGCCCATCAGCTGATCGCGTTTATCGCTGATAAAAATATCGGCTCATATGATGTACGATTAATGAGTTTCCTTAAAAACCCATCCTTATATCGTTGTGATGAAAATCATTTTTCTGTAGATGCTAAAAAAATTAAAAATTTTCACATCGTTAGCGGGGTTTTCTGGCTAATTTCAATCGTCATTTTTGCTTGCGCCTGGTGGACAACAATACAATCGTTACTGGCCAGCGGGGGCGTAAATTCGGTTATCGCATTTTCACTGTTTTACTTTATTTCCGCTATTGTGGTCACTGGCTTTATCTTAAGCCAGGTTGGAGAAACCTGGCAAAGCGCCAGATTCGCCAGGCTGTTTGAAAGGTGGTGTGAGGATGAAGCGCGGGTGGATAGCGGGGAGCATGCTGTACTAGCCATGTCGGAGCCAGAAGAACAGATGCCTCAACAGGAGGTTTTCAAATGATGAAATGCAGATACAAAAAAGTATTTTAGTGGACTGATTGGGGGATTTGGTGCCGAAGGCCGGACTCGAACCGGCACGTATTTCTACGGTTGATTTTGAATCAACTGCGTCTACCGATTTCGCCACTCCGGCACGGAAAGGATACGGAAAACGTTCTGGATTATACCTGTCACTGGCTGCTGCGCAAGCGGCAGAGTGCGATCGCCACGCTAAGTGTTGAAAAAAACAGCGCAAGCCGCATTTCGGCCAACATTCAATACGTTCCAGATATAACCCCTCGTTCTCACCTTTCCCACTCGCGGTTTCCTCTTTCTCCGAGTCTGCTCGCAAAATCCTGAAAACGGTTCAATCCGGTTTACATTTTCGGCAATTTGTTATCAGATCCTGTTATTAGTACGCGTAATAACGCCGGTACTTTCCCAAAACAGGATTTCCGCAATGCGCTTCTATCAGATCGAACCGACGCTGGAGAACTACTGGCGCGGCATTATTCTTTTTGGCAAAAACGTCGCCTCCTATAAGTTTGCGCTGGCGCATGCGCTGTACGATATCCGCCGCGACGGTAGCGATCTGATACGCCTCGAGGAGCTTGCGGTGCCGTTCAGCCAGCATCTGTGTCGCCATCTTGAGCACGCCCCCAAACAGATCACGTCGCCAAAAAGCCAGTATCTCAGCGCCTGTAGCCGCTTCAATCGCCAGGAGATAACCCAGGATCAGCTCATCGCGGCAACGGTTAAGCTCGGCTTTAGCGTGGTGCTGGATAAATTTCATAACGTGAATCAGGGCGAAATCGCCAGGCGCTTTTTTATCGATGAGCGTAAAACGCATCAAGGCATCCGCCTGACCGACGACTTTTATTCTCTGACGGAGCGCCAGCAGTACCAGAACCTGATCCACGAAACGGACGCCCGCTGGCGTCTGGTGGAGCAGGCGTGGGCGATGAACATCGCCAGCAGCCTGATCGCCGTAGAATATGATGCCGCCGAACAGCAGCTCTTCAGCACCCTGAATACCCGACGGGTTGCCATCTCCAGCTGTCGCGACAGCCTGAACGGCTACCAAAAAGGCCGCTGCTTTTACTGCTATAAGCCGATCAGTCTCGAAAGCGGGGATGAGAACCTGGCCGACGTTGACCACTTTATCCCGTGGGCGGCGCGCGGCGAGGTGGCGAATATCAACGGCGTCTGGAACCTGGTTCTCGCCTGCAAGAGCTGCAACCGCGGGGAGAAGGGCAAGTTTATGCGGGTACCGTCGGCAAAATTGCTGCGCCGCCTGCGCGACAGAAACGAATATTTTATTACCAGCCACCTTCCCTTGCGTGAAACCTTAATCCGTCAGACCGGCAACACGACCGTCCGCCGCGATGACTTCCTCGCCAAAATCTGGAACACTGCGCGCATTACGCTCCTTCATGAATGGGAACCTCAGGCCGCCGGAACGGATATATTCTGATGACAATCAACTACTACCAGCAGAATGCTGACAGCTTCGTGGCTTCAACCGTCGCTGTCGATATGACCTCTCTGTACGCGCCTTTTATCGGGGCAATTGAACCGAACGGGCTGATCCTCGATGCGGGATGCGGCTCCGGACGCGATGCCAAAGCCTTTGCCGATATGGGCTACCGGGTCGAGGCGTTTGACGCCTCACCAGCCATGGTCGAGCGGGCTGCGCAACACAGCGGGCTGGCCGTGCGTCAGGCGACCTTTCAAAGTATCAGCGAAAGCGCACGATATGACGGCATCTGGTGCTGCGCTTCGCTGCTGCACGTTCCCGCCGCGGAGCTGCCGGGAGTGATGCACAAACTGGCTACGGCCCTCAAACCCGGCGGCGTCTGGTACGTCTCATTTAAATACGGTTCAGGCGAGCGAGAAAAAGAGGGGCGGCGGTTTACCGATCTCGATGAAGCAGGGCTGACGGCGCTGGTCGAACCGCTGGCGGATATCCGTCTTGCCAACATGTGGCAGACAGTGGATAAGCGCCCGGAGCGGAGCGAAATCTGGCTCAACGCGCTGTTACTCAAAAGCTGAACTATCGCGACGGCTTCTCTCTCGCAGAGAAGCCAGCTTGCGCAAGCTTCCCCCCTCCTTCTGCCAAGCGTCCCCTCGCCCCATGCTCTACACTTCCTTCTTAACTACGCCAAACCCAAGGAAACTGTCATGAGCACTATTAAAAGTTACGCCGCCAAAGAAGCGGGCGCCGATCTGTCGCTGTGGGAGTACGATGCCGGCGACCTTAAGCCGGAAGATGTCGAAGTGCAGGTGGAGTACTGCGGGATCTGCCACTCCGACCTGTCGATGATCGACAACGAATGGGGCATGTCGAGCTATCCGCTGGTGGCCGGTCACGAGGTGATAGGCCGGGTGGCGGCGCTGGGCAGCGCGGCGCAGGATAAAGGGCTGAAGGTTGGCCAGAAGGTCGGTATTGGCTGGACGGCGCGCAGCTGCGGCCACTGCGACGCCTGTATCAGCGGCAACCACGTGAACTGTCTGGAAGGCTCGGTGCCCACCATCATCAACCGCGGCGGCTTCGCCGATAAGCTGCGCGCCGACTGGCAATGGGTGATCCCGCTGCCGGAAAACATCGATCTTGAATCCGCCGGGCCGATGCTCTGCGGCGGCATTACCGTCTTCAAACCGCTGCTGATGCATCACGTCACGGCGAACAGCCGCGTCGGCGTCATCGGCATTGGCGGCCTCGGCCATATCGCCATCAAGCTGCTGCACGCGATGGGCGCGGAAGTCACCGCCTTCAGCTCCAATCCGGCGAAAGAGCAGGAAGTGCTGGCAATGGGCGCCGATCGCGTAGTGAACAGCCGCGATCCCGAAGCCTTAAAGGCGCTGGCCGGCCAGTTCGACCTGATTATCAACACCGTCGCCGTCGACCTCGACTGGCAGCCGTACTTTGAAGCGCTGGCATACGGCGGCAACTTCCACACCGTCGGCGCGGTAATGAAGCCGTTCCCGGTCCCCGCGTTTACCCTGATTGGCGGCGACCGCAGCATCTCCGGTTCGGCCACCGGCAACCCGGCCGAGCTGCGCAAGCTGATGAAATTTGCCGGACGCAGCAAAGTCGCGCCGACCACCGAGCTGTTCCCGATGTCGCAGATCAACGAGGCGCTGAAGCACGTTCGCGAGGGCAAGGCCCGCTACCGCGTGGTGCTGAAAGCCGACTTCTGATCGTTCCTCGTCATGCTTCAGGCCGCAGCCGCGCGGCCTGAACGCCACTGACCGGGGTGATGCCGGGCGGCCCGTCTGCCCGGCGCTTGTTTCCCTGGTCATTAAACCGTCATCTCCCCGCCATACGTTTGCAGTCAATCCTTCTCACAATCCGGGCTTCTACAAACGCCTGAATGAGACGTCCGCCACCATGAGAAAAACCTGGCTCCCCTGGCTGATACTGTCGCCTTCCCTGCTGTTTTTATTGCTGTTTACCTGGTTCCCCCTCGGGCGATCGATTTATGACAGCCTGTTCGATACCCGCATAGTCAGCGACGGCGGCCAGTATGTCGGGCTGGAGAACTTCAGTCGTCTGTTCGCCGACAGCGTCTTCTGGCAGTCGCTGGTGAATAACCTGCTTTATATCCTGCTGACGGTGGTACCGGGCGTGACGCTCGCCCTGCTGCTGGCGGTCGCCCTGACCGAGAATCACCGCGTCAACCGCTGGCTGCGCACCGCCTTCTTCTTCCCGATGATTATCCCGATGGTCAGCGCCGCCGCGCTGTGGCTGTTTATCTTTATGCCCGGCCTTGGCCTGCTCGACCACTATCTGGCGAAGCTGTTCGGCCCGATGAACAACAACTGGCTGGGGCGCAGCAATAGCGCGCTGCTGGCGCTGGCGCTGATTGGCGTGTGGAAGTTCGCCGGTTACTACATGCTGTTTTTCCTCGCCGGGTTGCAAAGCATTCCGGCCTCCACGCGCGAAGCGGCGATAATGGAAGGCGCCACCCGCACGCAGGTGTTCTTTAAGGTGACGCTGCCGCTGCTGCGCCCGACCCTGAGCTTCGTCATAACCACGGCGCTGATCTACTCCATCACCCAGATCGACCACGTGGCGGTGATGACCCGCGGCGGGCCGGATAACGCCACGACCGTGCTGCTCTACTACATCCAGAACCTCGCCTGGGACACCCATGATTTAGGTAAAGCTTCCGCCGCCACCTTCCTGACGCTGGCCGGGCTGTTTGCCTTCTCGCTGATTAACCTCAAACTGCTGGAGAAAGGAGCGCACTATGAGCGCTGAAATCTCGCCGCTGGCGCTGCGATCGCACAGCGCATCACGCCCGCTGTGGCTGCGCCTGCGCCGCTCGCAGCCCTTTACGCTCACGGTATTAATGTGCTGCCTGGCGCTGCTGTGGATGAGCCCGTTTTTATGGATGCTGGCAACCTCGTTTAGCGCCACGACCTTCGGCGAGGATATGGCCTCGCTGCTGCCCCGTATGCCGCTGACGCTGGATAACTTCCGCGATGCCTGGGCCAGCGCCGACTGGCTGAGCCTCTACGCCAACACCCTTATCTTCACCTTCGGCACCTTCTTCGCGCAGCTGTTGACCATCACCACCGCCGGCTACGTCTTCGCCTGCCACGAGTTCCGCGGCAAGAAGACGCTGTTCCTGATGTTCCTCGTCCAGCTGATGATCATGCCTGTGGTGATGATGGTGCCGAACATGTTGACCCTGAAAACCTTCGGCCTGCTCAACACCCTCACTGGGGTAATGATGCCCTACTTCACCTCGGCGTTCGGCGTGTTCCTGATGCGTCAGGCGTTTCTGGCCATACCCAAAGAGCTGGAAGAGGCGGCGCTGATGGAGGGCTGTCGCTGGTGGCAGGTGCTATTCCGCGTGCTGCTGCCGATGTCCTGGCCGTCGGTGCTGGCCTTCGCCACCGTCAGCATTACCTACCACTGGAACGAGTATCTGTGGCCGCTGATGATGCTGAACGACCCGGACAAACAGGTGCTGACCGTGGGGCTGGTCTCGTTCGCCATGGGCGCCGAATCCGGCGGTCAGTGGGGCATCATCGGCGCCGGCACGCTGATGGTCTGCCTGCCGCTGATGCTCGCGTTCATCCTCTTCCAGAAACAGTTCCTGCGAAGCTTCGGCTTCTCCGGGATCAAATAAGGAGCTCTTCATGCTGTTAGCGCAAATTTCCGATACCCATTTCCGCAGCCGCGGCCAGAAGCTGTACGGCTTTATTGACGTCAACGCCGCTAATGCCGACGTCGTCTCCCAGTTGAACGCCCTGCAGGAGCGTCCGGACGCGGTTGTGGTGAGCGGCGATATCGTCAACTGCGGCCGCCCGGAAGAGTATGAGGTCGCCCGCCAGATCCTCGGCAGCCTGAACTATCCGCTGTATCTCATTCCCGGCAACCACGACGATAAAGCGCTGTTTCTGGAATACCTGCATCCGCTGTGCCCGCAGCTCGGCCGCGATGCGCAAAACATACACTACGCGGTAGACGATTTTGCCACTCGCCTGCTGTTTATCGACTCCAGCCGCGCGGGTACGTCGAAAGGCTGGCTGACCGAGGAAACCATCAAGTGGCTGGAGTCTCAGCTGTTTGATGGCGGCGATAAACCGGCGACGGTGTTTATGCATCATCCGCCGCTGCCGCTGGGCAACGCGCAGATGGACCCTATCGCCTGCGAAAACGGCCATCGTCTGCTGGCGCTGGTTGAGCGTTTCCCGTCGCTGACGCGCATTTTCTGCGGCCATAACCACAGCCTGACCATGACCCAGTATCGCCAGGCCATCATCTCCACCATCCCGGGAACCGTCCACCAGGTGCCCTACTTTCATAAAGATACCCGACCGTATTACGACCTCTCTCCGGCGTCATGCCTGATGCATCGCCAGGTCGACGAGCAGTGGGTGAGCTATCAGCATCCGCTGACCCACTACGCCGGACCGTGGATGTACGACGAAAATATCAGCTGCCCAACGGAAGATCGCTAAACGCCATGCTTAGTCTGCAAAACATCAGTAAACAGTTTGACGGTAAACCGGCCCTCAGCGCCCTGTCGCTGGATATTCGCGAAGGGGAATTCGTGGTGCTGGTGGGCCCGTCCGGCTGCGGTAAAAGCACCCTGCTGCGCCTGCTCGCCGGGCTGGAGCCGGTCAGCGAGGGGGAGATCTGGCTGCACGATGAGAACATCACCGACATGTCGCCCAGAGAGCGTAATTTCGCGATGATCTTTCAGAACTATGCGCTGTTTCCGCACCTGTCGGTGCGCGACAACATCACTTTCGGCATGAAGGTACGCAAAGAGGAGAAAACCAGCTGGCAGCCGCGGGTGGATAAAGTCGCGCAAATGCTGCAGCTGGATACCCTGCTCGATCGCAAGCCGGCGAAGCTCTCCGGCGGCCAGCGGCAGCGGGTGGCGATGGCGCGGGCGATTGTGCGCAATCCGCGCCTGTTCCTGATGGATGAGCCGCTCTCCAACCTTGACGCCCGCCTGCGTAGCGAAGTGCGCGACAGCATTATGGACCTCCACCAGCAGCTCAGAACCAGCACCGTCTACGTCACCCATGACCAGACGGAAGCGATGTCGATGGCCGACCGCATCGTGGTGATGAACGGCGGCCACGTACAGCAGGTCGGGCGACCGGAGTATCTCTACGCCAACCCGGCCAACCTGTTTGTCGCCGGGTTTATCGGATCTCCGGCGATGAATCTGCTCTCGCTGCCCTGCGCTGATGGTGAGGTATTACTGGGTGAGCTGCGCTATCCGCTGCCGCCGCGCTACCGTGAAGAATCCCGGGTGTGGTTAGGCATTCGCCCGGAACATATCAGCGACCGCGTGGAGGAGAGCCATCTGCGCCTGCCCACCACCGTGCTGCAACGAGAACTGATGGGAGCCGATTATCTGCTCCACGTCAGCACCCCCATCGGCACCCTACGCTTTAGCCGTCGCCATCGCGGCGCGGTGCCGGAGAAAGGCGATTCGCTGATCCTCGGCTTTTCACCTGCCGATGTGCATCTTTTTCATGCTGAGAAACAGCATAATTTACTGATGGAGACAGACCATGTTTAAACCTCTCACCGCTCTCGCGGTTGGGCTCAGCCTTGCCCTGAGCGGCGCGGCGCAGGCGAAAGAGAAGATCGACTTCATGTTTCCGGCGCCGGTGGACGGTAAGCTGACCATGGAGATGACCCGCGTCATTAAGCAATTCAACGAGTCGCAGCAGGATGTCGAAGTGCGCGGGATCTTTACCGGTAACTACGACACCACCAAGATCAAAGCCGAATCAGCGCAGAAGGCCGGACAGCCGCCCGCGCTGGTGATTATGTCCGCTAACTTCACCACCGATCTGGCGCTGAAGGATGAGATCCTGCCGATGGATGAGCTGTTCCAGTATGGCGATCAAAAAGCCGGGGATTTTCTGGTGAAGGCGTTCTGGCCCGCAATGCATAAAAACGCCCAGGTGATGGGCACCACCTATGCGATCCCGTTCCATAACTCGACGCCGATCCTCTACTACAACAAAACAATGTTCGATCGGGCCGGTATCAAACAGCCGCCGCAAACCTGGGCCGAGCTGCTGGCGGACGCCAGAAAGCTGACCGACGAAAGCAAAGGCCAGTGGGGGATCATGCTGCCGTCGACCAACGATGATTACGGCGGCTGGATCTTCTCGGCGCTGGTGCGCGCCAACGGCGGGAAATACTTTAACGAGGACTATCCGGGCGAAGTCTATTACAACACGCCAACCACCATCGGCGCCCTGCGCTTCTGGCAGAACCTGGTCTATAAAGACAAAGTCATGCCTTCCGGCGTGCTGAATTCGAAACAGATCGGCGCCAGCTTCTTCTCCGGCAAAGTCGGAATGGCGATGCTGAGCACCGGCGCGCTGGGCTTTATGCGCGAGAACAGCAAAGATTTTGAACTGGGCGTGGCGATGCTGCCGGCCAAAGAGCAGCGCGCGGTACCGATCGGCGGCGCCAGCCTGGTGAGCTTCAAGGGCATCAACGACGCGCAGAAAAAAGCGGCGTATCAGTTCCTGACGTATCTGGTGAGCCCGCAGGTCAACGGCGCCTGGAGCCGCTTTACCGGCTACTTCTCCCCGCGTAAGGCCGCCTACGATACGCCGGAAATGAAGGCGTATCTGCAGCAGGATCCGCGCGCGGCTATCGCCCTCGAACAGCTGAAGTATGCCCATCCGTGGTACTCCACCTGGGAGACCGTTGCCGTGCGTAAAGCGATGGAAAACCAGCTGGCCGCGGTGGTCAATGATGCCAACGTTACCCCGGAAGCCGCGGTGCAGGCGGCGCAGAAGGAAGCCGATGCGCTGATGAAGCCCTACGTCGATAAGACCGCGCTGGCGGAAGTGAAGTAAACTTTTCCCTCTCCCTGCCCCTCTCCCAAAAGGAGAGGGAAACGTTCAGCGTCGCTTTTTCGCCGTCACGACAGAGGAAAAAAAGCAGGCCATACGACGTATGGCCTGAAAATGAAACAACGATTAGATTCCTGCCGTCTCGCGGATATATTTGCGCGCTTTTACGGCGTATTCGAATGGGTTGGCCAGCGCCGGATCCTGCTCGGCCTCAACCACCATCCAGCCTTTATAACCATGTTCGTCCAGCAGTTTGAACACCGGACGGAAATCAATGACGCCGTCGCCCGGCACGGTGAAGGTCCCCTTCTTCACGCCGTCAAGGAAGGAGAGCCCTTCGCGACGCACCTGCTCGATCATCGGCGGACGCACGTCTTTCAGGTGTACGTGGTTAATGCGCGGCAGATATTTTTTCAGAATCGCCAGCATCGGCTCTTCGCCGCCTTCGGAATACCAGGCGTGTCCGGTGTCGTAGAGCAGGAAGACTTTGTCATCCACCAGCGACATAAACTTGTCGATCTCTGCCGTCGTCTGGATACCGGTACCCATATGGTGATGCAGACAGACCTGCATGCCCTTTTCCGCCGCCAGACGACCGAGGGTGTTATAGCCTTCCGCCACCCGCTGCCACTCTTCTTCACTAAAGCACGGTTTCGCATTCTCCAGGATGGGCTTTTCCAGCCCCTGAATGCTGCCGCTCTGCTCGGAGCAGCCGATGACTTTCGCGCCCATAGCATGCAGAAAATTCATGTGGTTAACGAATTCGTCAATGGTCTTTTCCCGCTGGCCGTTAGCAAAAAAGGTGCTGAACCAGGCGTTGCAAATCTGAATGCCGCGGATATCCAGCATCGGCTTGAGAACCGCCGGATCGCGCGGATATTTGCTGCCGACTTCGCTGCCGGTAAAGCCCGCCAGCGCCATTTCGCTGACGATTTGCTGGAAAGTATTTTCGCTGCCCAGCTCCGGCATATCGTCGTTAGTCCAGCCAATCGGGGCGATGGCCAGTTTTACGTTATCTTTGTTCATAGTAGGGGCTCCTGCCGCTGCGCCTTACCGGCGCAGCAATTCACGTTCGATGAGTTCACGGGTTTCCACTGCCTGGTGTTTCATTTTTTCCGGGTAACCGAACAGCGAGGTGGCCACAATTGGCTCACCGCCGACCTTGAAGGTCTGTTCGGCAAATTTCATATCGCGCAGAGTGCGGAACAGCGCGTCGAAATCAACATCCCCTTCCCCGACGCCCACGTGCTGGTGAACGACGGCATCTACGCCCGGTGGGTTAACGATATAGCGGCAATGTTTTGTATGGTTGCGGGTATCCGCGATCAGCACGTGGGAGAGATCGCTTCCCGCGTAGCGCAGCATCTTCTCAACGTCGCCCACGCCTTTGTCATAGAAGAAGGTGTGCGGGACGCTGTAAACGTACTTCACGTTATCGCTGCGGAACGACTTCACGATATCGACGGTTTCGTTGTTCTCTTCGCAGAAGTCCCACGGATGCGCCTGAATTTCAACGCGGATGCCTTCGCGCTCAAAAATCGGCAGCAGCTCTTCCATGGAGCGATAGAACATCTCATCGCAAATCTCCGGCTGGTTAGGATCGCCGGAAAACTCGGTGTTGATCACCTGTACACCCATTTCAACCGCGATTTCGATCAGCCGTTTCCAGTTTTTCACTGCCGCCTGACGGCGCAGCTCATCCGGACCGGACCAGCGGTAGACGCAGATAAACGAAGAGAGCTCCACGCCGGTATCGCGCAGCGCCTGCTTGTACTCAGCCATAATTTCCCGGCTGGCCCGCGGGTGCTTGTAGAACGGGTTGATCTGCGGGTGCGGCGATTGCTCAATGTATTTGTAGCCCCATTCGGCCACCTGGTGGACCATGCGGGTAACCCCGAGGTCTTTAATAACATCAACGTCAAAAGCAATTTTCATCGTCGTTACCTGTGCAAAGAAGTTCCGTCAGCAAAGCGGGATTAGCGTTTGTAGAATGCCGGGCATTCAGGCAGCGTCACCTCAACCGGGTCGCTGGTTCCCTGCGCTTTGATACAGGCGTCGGCAGCGACGGACGCCGCGTAGCCATCCCACGCCGATGGGCCGTGCAGCTGGCCGGCCTGAACATCATTGATAAAGGCCTGCAGCTCAACGTCATACGCTTTGATAAAGCGATCCTTCCAGTCGGTCAGAATAGCGGTCGACAGGTTAGCGGCTTTGCGCATCTGCACGGCCGACGGCTCAGGCAGGCGGGCAATTCCGGTTTCCCCTACTACTTCACACTGGATGTCATAGCCGTACTGGCAGTTCACAAAGACTTCCACATCGATCAGCGTGCCTTTTTTGGTTTCAAACGACACGATCTGCGGGTCTTTCAGGCGCGCATGGGTGTGGGACGTGGAGCGCGGGAAGCGCACCTGCACGGAGCGATAGTCGTCATTCAGCAGCCAGCGCAGCACATCCAACTCGTGAATCAGGGTGTTGGTGATCGCCATATCGGTGGTGTAATTCTCGCCCACCGACTGGTTGCGGTGCGCGCAGCGCAGCATCAGCGGCGCGCCGATGTCGCCGTCATCGATCACTTTTTTCAGCGCCAGATAGCCTTCGTCGTAAGGGCGCATAAATCCAACCTGCACCAGGCGGCGACCGGCTTTCATTTCCGCATCAACGATACGGCGGCAGCCTTCCGCGCTCATCGCCAGCGGCTTCTCGCAGAACACCGGCTTCCCAGCGGCGATGGCGGCCAGCGTGTACTCTTCGTGGGTGGGGTCCCATGAGGTGACCAGAATGGCATCCACATCGCTGGCCTTAATCACGTCATGACCGTCGGCGTACACTTCGGCATGCACGCCCGGCAGCGCAACCGCGGCGCGCGCGTTCTCTTCGTTGATGTCCGAAACCGCCACTACCGTGGCTCCCTGCAGTACCTGAGTGCAACGACGGATATGTTCTTTACCGATAGCGCCGGCACCGATGACACCTAATTTGAGTGACATAGTTGGTTTTCTCCCGAGATTTGTAGGGTTCAGGGTTTGTGTTCTGTTTTAGTAATCCCGCGCCTGAGCGCGTTTTTCATTGATCATTTGCGCCACTTTGCGGATCCGTTCGGAGAGCGCAGACTGCGCGACGCCGACGTTCCACCAGCTGCCGTATTTGTGCACCATGGTTTTCGGCAGCACTTTAATGTCTATCAGGGTGCTGACGGTTTCGCGGCGCGCGGCGTCCAGCGCGTGGCGTAGTTCTTCTAGCGTCGTGACGCGCCAGGTTTTGCAGCCGTAGCCGGCAGCAACAGTGGCGAAATCTACCGGCACCAGGCCGCCCTGCAGCTGGCCCGATTCGGCGCAGCGGAAGCGGAACTCGGTGCCGAAGCTGTCCATCCCGTGCTCCATTTGCAGGTTGTTAATGCAGCCGTTGGCCATGTTGTCGAGCAGCACGATGTTGATCTTCGCGCGCTCCTGTAGGGAGGTCACCAGCTCGGAGTGCAGCATCATGAACGAGCCGTCGCCGACCAGCGAATAGACCTCGCTTTGCGGCTGGGCTAACTTCACGCCCAGCGCGGCGCTGACTTCATACCCCATGCAGGAGTAGCCGTATTCAACGTGATAGGTGTTGGTGGCCCGGTTGCGCCAGACGCGCTGCAGGTCTCCCGGCAGGCTCCCCGCCGCCGCTACAATCACCGCATCCGCCGGCAGCGTTTCGTTAAGTACGCCAAGAACGCTGCTTTGCGTCAGGGTGGAGTCGGTTATCTGGCGAAATTCGCGATACACCGATTCCCGATCCAGATGGTCGTCGATTTCCGGGACGAAAGCGGTTTCCTGCCACACCGCCTGGTAAACGCGCTGGGTCTCTTTCAGCTGGCGACTCTGCACGCTTTCAATCTGCTCGCCCCAGCCAGCCTGCCAGGATTCGCCGGACAGGGCGCCGTCCAGGGCAGTGAGGGCTTCGCGGGCATCCGCCAGCATCGGAATCCCATCCAGCTTCCAGGCATCGAAGTTGCTGACGTTAATATTGAGGAAACGCACGCCCGGGTGCTGGAAAATCCATTTTGACGAGGTGGTGAAATCGCTGAAACGGGTGCCAAGACCGATGACTAAGTCCGCCTCTTTCGCCAACAGGTTCGCCGCCAGGCAGCCGGTTTCGCCGACGCCGCCCACGTTATACGGATGCGAAGAGACAACGCTGCCTTTACCCGCCTGGGTTTCGGCAAACGGAACGCCGTAGCGCTCGGCAAAACGGGTCAACGCCTCGCCTGCGCCGGAGTATTTCACCCCGCCGCCGCAGACGATCAGCGGCTTACGGCTGGCTTTAATCGCCGCCACGGCATCCGCCAGCTGCGCGGCGCTGGCCGGGCGGCGGTCAAGGCGGTGTACCCGACGGGTAAAGAACGACTCCGGATAATCCCAGGCTTCGCCCTGGACATCCTGCGGCAGACAAAGCGTGACCGCACCGGTTTCCGCCGGGTCGGTCAACACGCGCATGGCGTTGATGCAGGCGCTCATCAGCTGTTCCGGACGGGTGATGCGATCCCAGTATTTACTCACCGCGCGAAACGCGTCGTTAGTGGTAATGCTGAGATCGTGGCTCTGTTCGATTTGCTGCAGCACCGGATCAGGCTGGCGGGTCGCAAACACATCGCCCGGCAGCAGCAGCAGCGGGATGCGGTTGGCAGTCGCGGTGGCGGCGGCGGTAATCATGTTTGCCGCGCCGGGGCCAATGGAGGAGGTACAGGCAATAATCTGACGACGCAGGGACTGTCTGGCAAAACCGGTAGCGACATGCGCCATCCCTTGCTCGTTACGCCCCTGATAGACCCGCATTTCACCGCTATCTTGTTCAAGGGCCTGCCCCATTCCCAGCACGTTGCCGTGGCCAAAGATAGCAAAGATGCCTTTGACGAACTTATGCTCTTCGCCATCGACTTCCAGGTACTGGTTATCCAGGAACTTCACCAGCGCCTGCGCCATTGTCAGTCTCAGTTTGCCCATGTTGCCCAATCCTTATTGTTCAGTATTTGCGTGTGGGTTAGCGTTTTGCCTTGCGCAGCGATACAAGCGATGAGTCAGGAAAATCGTTAACGTCACTGGAATACTTTTGGATTATAGGCAAACATTTTTTTCATTAAATAGAAATACAGAAGAAATATTTCATTTTGCGAGAGGGATCAAACTCTCTATGCATTTCACCCGTTTCATTCGCATCCTGTATCGGGGATAACGCGCAAATTACGCGGTCCACCTCTTAATATCCCCTTAAAAATCATAGGTAAAGATAGATGTTCAACTGACGTCCGTTTAACTTTCAGCCGCTGTGCAGGATCCGAGGCAGAATGAGGCTCAGCGCGGCATAGTGGTATATCCCTCACATTTTTGGTTTTTTAATTTCGATCTAGTTTGCAAATGAAATATTTATTTCTCAAACTAAGGGTAACCAATAACCCTCAGGCTGTTTTCGGAGACGCTGTCGGCAGTCCGACTCTTCCGTACAGCAGAAATGCAAAAGGAAACCCTAGCTATGAATGCAGCAGTAAAGCGACTCGACGTCATCTGTATTGGCCGGGTGGCAGTCGATCTCTATGCCCAGCAGATTGGCGCGAGGCTGGAAGATGTCGCCAGTTTTTCTAAATACCTGGGTGGCTCTTCCGGCAACGTCGCCTTCGGCACCGCCATTCAGGGATTAAAATCGGCGATGCTCGCCCGCGTGGGCGATGAGCATAATGGCCGTTTTCTTCGCGAAACCCTGAGCCGCGCCGGCGTCGATACCGAATATCTGATCACCGATAAGCAGCGCCTGACGGCGTTAGTAATGCTGGGGATTAAAGATCAGGAGACGTTTCCGCTGATTTTTTACCGCGATAACTGCGCCGATATGGCCCTTTCGCCAGAAGATATTAAGGAAGAGTACATCGCCTCTTCCCGGGCGCTGGCGGTAACCGGCACCCACCTTTCGCACGCCAACACGCGCGAAGCGGTGCTGAAGGCGCTGGAGTACGCACGCCGTCACGGCCTGCGCACCGCGCTGGATATCGACTATCGTCCGGTGCTTTGGGGTTTAACCTCTTTAGGTGACGGTGAAACGCGTTTCATTGAATCCGGCCAGGTGACCAGCCAACTGCAGGAAGTCCTGCATCTGTTCGATTTGGTGGTCGGTACTGAAGAAGAGTTTCATATTGCCGGCGGCAGCACCGATACCCTGACCGCGCTGAAAAACGTGCGTAACGCCACGAAAGCGACGCTGGTTTGCAAGCGCGGCCCGATGGGCTGCGTGGTGCTGGAAGGCGCCATTCCCGACAGCTGGGATAGCGTGCCGCTACAGCAGGGCGTACGCGTAGACGTGCTTAACGTGCTGGGCGCGGGCGATGCCTTTATGTCCGGCCTGCTGCGCGGCTGGCTTAACGATGAAGGCTGGGAGCAGGCCTGTCGCTACGCTAACGCCTGCGGCGCGCTGGTGGTTTCACGCCACGGCTGCGCGCCCGCGATGCCGACCAAAGCCGAGCTTGACGACTATCTGTCGCGGGCAGAATCGGTCCCGCGTCCGGATATCGACGATCGCCTCAACCATCTGCATCGCGTCACCAGCCGCCACCAGGCGTGGCCGGAGCTGTGCATTTTCGCCTTTGACCACCGTAAACAGCTGGCAGATCTGGCGCTGGAAACCGGGCGTGATGAATCCTGCATTCCGCAGCTGAAGCTGCTGCTGCTGGCGGCCGCGGAAGCCGCCGCAGACGAAGCCGGTCTTGACGGTCGCAGCGGCATCCTCGCCGATGGCACCTACGGCCAGCGCTCGCTCAATGCCATCACCGGCAAGGGCTGGTGGATTGGTCGGCCGATTGAAATGCCGAGCTCGCGCCCGCTGCGCCTGGAACATGGCAACATCGGTTCCCAGCTGATCGACTGGCCGCTGGAGCACGTGGTGAAATGCCTGGTCTTCTATCATCCGGCCGATCCCGCCGAGCTGCGCGCCGAACAGGATGCGCTGCTGCTGGAGGTCTGGCAGGCGTGCAACAACTCCGGGCATGAGCTGCTGCTGGAAATCATCCTGCCGGAAAACGGCCCGGATAAAGATGAACGCCACTACCACGACATGCTGGAGCACTTCTATCAGCTGGGCATCCAGCCGGACTGGTGGAAGCTGCCGCCGCTGTCGAGCGCGGAATGGGAAAGGATCGGCAAACTGATCGCGCGAGAAGATAGCTGGTGCCGCGGGATCTTAATCCTCGGCCTGGACGCCCCTTCGGACCGTCTGCGCGCCGGTTTTGCCGAAGCGGCGAAGCATCCGATGATCAAAGGTTTTGCCGTAGGACGCACCATTTTTGGCCAGCCTTCACGGCGCTGGATGCAGGGCGAGCTCAGCGACGAGGCGCTGATTAACGAAGTGAAACGCAACTACCTTACGCTCATCGGCTACTGGCGAGAAGCCCGCGGCTGATTCAGCCCCCGCCCGCATCCTCTTTCGAAGATGCGGGCTTTTTTCTGGATCTTCGTGAAATGAATCGCGTATTTCATCGTAGTAAATGAAAAATTCGCTTCATTTGATACACTGGAAATTATATTCCTTTCATTTTCTCAGAGCGCAATCTATGGCCAATAATCCGACCCAACTTACCATCTTGCAGGATGAAATCAGGCGTCGCTACGACACGTTAAGCAAACGCCTGAAACAGGTAGCCCGCTATATTCTCGATAACAGCAATAGCGTGGCTTTCGACACCGTGGCCTCTATCGCGCAACAAGCTGATGTCCCCCCTTCCACGCTGATCCGCTTCGCTAACGCCTTTGGTTTTAGCGGCTTCAACGAAATGAAGCAGATGTTCAAGCAGCATCTGATGGAAGAGACGGCTAACTATACCGAGCGCGCGCGTCTGTTCCGCCAGACCACGACGGATGACGCAACCCCGCCGGAAACGCCGACCGAAATCCTGAATATGTTCACCATGGTCAATACCCAGGCGCTACAGCAGCTGGCGATGCAGACCTCCGGCGACGATCTGCAGCGCGCGGTCGCGCTGCTGGCGGAAGCGGAGAATATCTACGTTATTGGCCTGCGCCGCTCCTTTAGCGTCGCCTCCTATCTGACCTACGCTCTGCGCCATCTGGACCGTAAAGCATTTCTGATTGACGGTCTGGGCGGCATGTTTACCGAGCAGCTCAGCCTGGTCGGGCCGAAAGATGTCGTGGTGGCGGTGAGCTTCTCTCCGTATGCGCGGGAAGTGGTTGAACTGGTGGAGCTCGGCGCGCAGCGTAAAGCACGACAGATAGCGATTACCGACAGCCAGGTCAGCCCGCTGGCGGCCTTCAGCGACGTCTGCTTTGTGGTGCGCGAGGCGCAGGTTGATGGTTTCCGTTCGCAGGTGGCCTCGCTGTGCCTGGCCCAGACGCTGGCGGTCTCGCTGGCGCTGAACAGCAGCAAGGATGCAGAAACGAAGCAGCTGGCTTAAATTTTTCATGCCTCCCGGATGGCGACGTAAACGTCTTATCCGGGCTACTTGTCCGCAGACGACGGTAAACCCGTAGCCCGGCTAAGCGCAGCGCAAGCCGGGGATGTGCCAGAATTGCGACGACGATCTTATTCGGGCTACAGGATCAAAAAGGCCGGCTAGCGTTGCTAACCGGCCTTTTTATTATCAACCAATGTTAATCGTGGCGGGGATAATCAGGGCTGTTGATCCACTCGTGATCCTCTTCCCAGGTAAACATCCATTTGCGATCCGGACCGGCCATTACGTTCAGATAGTAGCTGTCATACCCGGCAATCGCCGCCACCGGATGGTAGCCGCGCGGCACCATGACCACATCGTGGTTGTAGGGAGCCATGCAGGCATCGAGGCTGCGATCATCGGTGTAGACGCGCTGGAAGGCAAATCCCTGCGGCGGATCGAAACGGTGATAGTAGGTCTCTTCCAGCTGGGTTTCCTGGCCCGGCAGCGCCGTATCGTGCTTGTGCGACGGCCATGAGCTGGTCGCCCCTTCCTCGGTGTAAACCTCCACCACCAGCAGGCAGTCCGCCTGCGCGCTATCCGGCAGAATATTGTGCACCAGGCGCTGGTTGCGCCCCTTACCCCGATGCTCTACGCCCACGTCCTGCGGGGAGATAACTCGAGCCGGTAAAGTTCCTTTACCCGGGGCGCTGCATACGGCCAGCTCGAGGTCTGAATCTGCCGTCACTTCGACTTTATCCTGCGGCGGCACGTAGACTGACCAGGGCGGCGTCCGCTCAAACGGCGACATACGCTGGCCGAGGTTCGGGAAATCCGCCCGCGTGGTTTTTACCGAAGCCAGGCCGGCGACCAGCACCAGGCACAGTTCGCGATCGCCGCTTTCCAGGGTGACGGTTTGTCCTTTCTTTAACATCCAGACATCAAAACCAATGTACTTCCACCCCGCGCTCTGCGGAGTGATGTGCTGAATCTGCCCTTCTTTTTTTGCTTTAGCCAGTAAAGACATGGCGCTCTCCTTCGCCGATTAGCCTAACGTCGGCATACTGAATTCAGATACGGTTTGCTGACCCTGCGGCCAGCGGACGGTGGCGGTTTTCATACGCGTATAGAAGCGCACGCCGTCCGGGCCATGCACGTTCAGTGCGCCGAATACGGAGCGTTTCCAGCCGCCAAAGCTATGGAAGGCCATGGGAACGGGTACCGGTACGTTGACCCCAACCATTCCGGCCTGGACATCATGGACAAATTCACGCGCGGTGTGGCCGTTGCTGGTAAAGACGGCGCTGCCGTTGCCAAACTCATGGCTGTTCACCAGCTCCAGTGCGCTGTGGTAATCCGCCACGCGGACAATCCCCAGCACCGGGCCAAAAATCTCTTCGCGCCAGATAGTCATCTCCGGCGTAACGTTGTCGAACAGCGTTCCGCCAACGTAGTACCCCTCTTCAAACCCGGGAACCTGCGGCTTGCGGCCGTCAACCACCAGGGTCGCCCCCTCGCTGACCCCTTTATCAATATATCCCAGCACTTTTTTCTGATGGGTATCGGAGACGACCGGCCCCATTTCGTTCTCCTCTTTTCCGCGCATACAGCCCGGCCCCACCTTCAGGGACTCCACCAGCGGCTTCAGGCGCGCAATCAGTTTATCCGCCGTTTCATCGCCGACGGCGACCACCACCGGCAGCGCCATGCAGCGCTCGCCCGCCGAGCCGAACGCGCCGCCCATAATGGCGTTCACGGTGGCATCCAGATCGGCATCCGGCATCACAATCGCGTGGTTTTTCGCCGCGCCAAACGCCTGTACTCGCTTGCCATAGGCGCTGGCGGTTTTATAAATATGCTCCGCCACGCCGGACGAGCCCACGAAGCTTACCGCCGCGATCCGCGGGTCCCGGTAGAGCTGCTCAGCGTCTTCATTACTGCAGTGCACCACGTTAAAGACGCCATCCGGCAGCCCTGCTTCTTTCAGCAATTCCGCCAGACGCACCGCGGCGGTCGGCGCCAGCGCTGGCGGCTTGAGGACAAAGCTGTTGCCGCAGGCCAGCGCCAGCGGGAACATCCACATCGGCACCATCGCCGGGAAGTTGAACGGCGTAATGCCCGCCACCACGCCCAGCGGCTGCATCAGCGAATAGCTATCAACGCCGGTGCCGACATCCGATGAGAACTCCCCTTTGATCAGATGCGGAATACCGCAGGCAAACTCGACGACTTCCATGCCGCGCGTCAGCTCACCCATCGCGTCGGAAAACACTTTACCGTGCTCGCTGACGATAATCCCCGCCAGCTCTTCAGCATGCTGTTCCAGTAACATTTTAAAATTGAACATTACGCGCGCGCGGCGCAGCGGCGTGGTGCGCGACCAGCTCTCAAAAGCATCACGCGCCACCTGAATGGCGTCAGAGACTTCCTGCGCGGTCGATAACGTGACTTCGCGGACCACTTTGCCCGTCGCGGGGTCGAATACCGGCATTGTTTTGTTGCTGCCGCTGGTAACGGTTTTCCCGCCAATAAAGTTTCCTGTGATAGTCATGCTCTCGCCTCATCTGTATGGGGTATCGGGGGCCAACGCAGTACGGCCCATTACTGGATCTGCTGTGCTATAACCGTAGTAAAATGAAATTAATATTTCAATATTGATAGCTAATGAAATTCAATTTTGGTGACGATGGTCGCAATTTATTGTAAGGAAACGCCGCCTTGCGCGCTAAAGTCCGATAAAAAGAGATTAGACATAGCGCCTCCTGGAGCCAGCAGCAATGAAAGCACAACAGAAAAATATTTTGCGAGTCGGCTCAAAAAACCGCCATTTCATACATTGCTAATTTTGGAATAAATGTTTTGACTATGAGGCATTCGAACGAATTCGATCCCTACGTTTCAGGAGAGTCAAAATGGCTATTGCATCGCAACGTTTCTGCATCAACCGCAAGATCGCCCCGTCACTCAGCATTGAGGCCTTTTTCCGGCTGGTGAACAGCCTCGGGCTGAACAAAGTCGAGCTACGTAACGACCTCCCCAGCGGAAAAGTAACCGACGACCTGAGCCACCAGCAGGTGCGTGAGTTGGCTGACCGCTACCATATTGAGATCCTCACGATCAACGCGGTCTACCCCTTCAACTGCCGCACCGCAGAGGTTCGTAGCCTGACGGAGTCATTGTTAAAAGAAGCCAAAGCCGTTGGCGCCAAATCGCTGGTGCTGTGCCCGCTGAACGATGGTACCGAGGTTCCGGCGAGCGAAACCCTTAACGCCCTGCGCGACCTGGCGCCGCTATTCGCCTTCTACGGCATTCAGGGGCTGGTGGAACCGCTCGGTTTCCCGCAGAGCTCGCTGCGCTCCTCGGCGCAGGCGCAAACGCTAATCCACGACGCGCGGGTGCCGTTTAAGCTGCTGATCGATACCTTCCATCATCATCTTTATCCGCAGGCGGAGCAGGAGTTTAACCAGGTGGATATCGGCGAAATCGGTCTGGTCCATCTTTCCGGCGTAGAGGATACCCGCCCGCGCGAAGCTCTTACCGACAATGAGCGCATCATGCTGAGCGCAAAAGACCAGCTGCAAAGCTGCGAGCAGGTCAAAAACCTGGAGGCGCGCGGCTATCAGGGCGTGTATGCGTTCGAGCCCTTCGCGCCGGAGCTGGCAAACTGGAGCGAAGGCGATATCCGCCGCGAAATCGAGCAGAGCATCGCGTTAATTCAGCGCCACTGCGCCTGAAGCGAATAAGCGAATAAGCGAATAAGCGAATAAGCGAATAAGCGAATAAGCGAATAAGCGAAGGCGCGCATGATTTCCCTCCTTTTGTCATCAGGTTGCCTATACTCGCAGCAGGATAAATGGAGAAATCGATCATGAGCGCACCTCTGCTGATTGCCCGCACGCTGGATAAACAGCTGCATTTACTGCCCGCTATGGCCAACCGCCACGGCTTAATTACCGGCGCCACGGGGACCGGTAAAACCGTCACCCTGCAAAAGCTGGCGGAGTCGTTCTCGGAGATCGGCGTTCCGGTATTTATGGCCGATGTGAAAGGCGACCTCACCGGTATCGCCGAGTCGGGCCAAAGTTCGGAAAAGCTGCAGGCGCGTCTGGAAAAAATCGGCGCAACGGACTGGCAGCCGCACGCCAATCCGGTGGTGCTATGGGATATTTTCGGCGAAAAAGGCCACCCGGTGCGCGCCACGGTTTCCGATCTCGGGCCGCTGCTGCTGGCGCGCCTGCTCAACCTCAATGAGGTTCAGTCCGGGGTGCTGAATATCATCTTCCGTATCGCCGACGATCGCGGGCTGCTGCTGCTCGACTTTAAAGACCTGCGCGCCATTACCCAATACATTGGCGACAACGCCAAAGCGTTTCAGAACCAGTACGGCAATATCAGCAGCGCCTCCGTTGGAGCGATTCAGCGCGGGTTACTTACCCTTGAGCAGCAGGGCGCGGAGCACTTTTTCGGCGAACCTATGCTCGATATTCAGGACTGGATGCGCGTCGACGCTGAGGGTAAAGGGGTGATTAATATCCTGAGCGCCGAGAAGCTCTACCAGATGCCGAAGCTGTACGCCGCCAGCCTGCTGTGGATGCTCTCAGAGCTTTACGAACGGCTGCCGGAGGCCGGCGACCAGGAGAAGCCAAAGCTGGTCTTTTTCTTTGATGAAGCGCATCTGCTGTTTAACGATGCGCCGCAGGTGCTGCTGGATAAAATCGAGCAGGTTATCCGCCTGATTCGCTCTAAGGCCGTCGGTGTTTATTTCGTTTCGCAAAACCCGGCGGACATTCCCGATGCGGTACTCGGTCAACTGGGCAATCGCGTGCAGCACGCTCTGCGCGCCTTCACGCCGAAAGATCAAAAAGCGGTAAAAACCGCCGCGCAAACCATGCGCGCGAATCCGGCGTTCAGTACCGAACAGGCGATCCAGGAGCTGGGCACGGGGGAGGCGCTGATCTCCTTTCTTGATGAGAAAGGCAGCCCTTCAATAGTGGAACGCGCAATGGTTATCGCCCCCTGCTCGCGTATGGGGCCGGTCACCGATGACGAACGTAACGGACTGCTTAACCACTCGTCGCTGTACGGGAAATATGAAGAAGAGATCGACCGTGAATCGGCCTTTGAAATGCTGCAACAGGGCGTTCAGAGCACAACGGAGCAACAGCAGTCGCCGCCGGTAAAAGGCCAGCAAAACGGCGATGACGACGGCCTGCTCGGCGGATTAAAAGACATTCTGTTCGGTACCACCGGGCCGCGCGGCGGCAAACGCGACGGTATCGTACAAACGGCAGCCAAGAGCGCGGTGCGTCAGGTGACCAACCAGATAGTCAGGGGAATGCTGGGAAGCTTGCTTGGCGGGCGGAAACGCTAAAAAAACGCCCCCTTTCTGACTTCAGGAAGGGGGCGCGTTACGTCAGGATTTGCGCATCATCAGCCAGAGGCTCAGCAAGAAGAAGCTGGCGCTCGGCAGTAGCGCGCCGATAATCGGCGGAATGCCGTATACCAGGGTTAGCGGGCCGAAAATCTGGTCCAGCACGTAGAAGATGAAGCCGAAGCTGATCCCGGTCACTACCCTGACGCCCATCGGCACGCTACGCAGCGGGCCAAAGATAAACGACAGCGCCATCAGCATCATCACCGCCACCGACAGCGGCTGGAAGATTTTGCTCCACATATTGAGCTGATAGCGGCCCGGATCCTGACCGCTGGACTTCAGATAGGTGACATAGTTGTGCAGGCCGCTGATGGACAGTGCGTCCGGGTCCAGCGCCACCACGCCGAGCTTATCCGGGGTCAGGTTGGTCTTCCAGGTCCCGCTGACCGTCTGCGTTCCGGTGACCTGTTTCGGATCGGTCAGGTTGGATTCATCCACCTGCGACAGCCGCCAGAGCTTATTCTCGGTATCGAATTTGGCCGACGCGGCATAGCGAACGGACTGCAGGCGGCGCTGGTCGTTAAAGGCGTAGATGCTCACTCCGCCCAGCTCATCGCTGCCTTTTACCCGCTCGATATACACAAAGTTATGGCCGTCTTTCGCCCACAGCCCCTGCTGCGTGGAAAGCAGCGACCCACCGTACATCTGCTGAGCACGATAGTTACGCGCCATCTGCTCGCCCTGCGGGGCAACCCACTCGCCTATCGCCATGGTCAGCAGCACCAGCGGAATCGCGGTTTTCATCACCGACAGCGCCACCTGCAGGCGGGTAAAGCCGGAAGCCTGCATCACCACCAGTTCGCTGCGCTGCGCCAGCATCCCCAGCCCCAGCAGCGCGCCGAGCAGCGCCGCCATCGGGAAGAAGATTTGGATATCTTTCGGCACGCTGAGAATCGTGTAGATTCCGGCCCCCAGCGCATCATAGTTGCCCTGCCCGGCCTTTTTCAGCTGGTCGACAAACTTGATGATGCCGGAGAGGGAAACCAGCATGAACAGGGTCATCATGATGGTGTTGAAAATCGTCTTACCGATATAACGGTCAAGTACCCCAAACGCCTGCATCACGCCGCTCCTTTGTTAAAACGGGCACGGAAGCGGCGCATCGGCACCGTATCCCACAGGTTCAACAGCACGGCCAACGCGAAATAGAGCAGGTTTACTGCCCACATCCAGATCATCGGGTCCATTTTGCCTTTACCGCCGCTCGATTTAATCGACGTTTGCAGCAGGAAGAACACCAGATAGAGCAGCATCGCCGGCAGCATCGACAGCACGCGGCCCTGGCGCGGGTTCACCACGCTAAGCGGCACCACCATCAGCGCCATGATGAACACCGTCGCGACCAGCGTGAAGCGCCAGTGCAGCTCCGCCCGGGCGCGATCGGTATCGGTACGCCACAGGGTGCGCATATCCATCTGCTCGGTATCGTTCGGATCGGATGCCACGGCCTGATGGCCGACAATCGCCTGATAGTTTTTAAAGTCGGTAATGCGGAAGTCGCGCAGCATCGCGGTGCCTTCAAAGCGGGTACCCTGATTCATAGTCACCACCTGCGAGCCGTCTTTACGCAGCGAGAGCTCGCCGGTATCCGCGACCACCACCGACGGGCGCGCGTTGCCTCGCGGCCGCAGCTGAGCGAGGAAAACGTCGCTGAAGCGGTTGCCGTTGACGTTCTCAATAAACAGCACCGCGCTGCCGTCGCTGGCCTGCTGGAACTGGCCCTGAGCCAGCGCCGCCATGCCGGGGTTCGCTTTCGCTTCCGCCAGCACTTCATCCTGGTGACGAGAAGACCAGGGGCCGGCCCACATCACGTTGACCGCCGCGACGATGCCCGTAAAGAGCGCCAGAATCATGGCGGCTTTCACCAGCACGGCCTTGCTCAGGCCGCAGGCGTGCATCACCGTGATTTCGCTTTCGGTATACAGTTTGCCCAGCGTCATCAGCAGCCCGAGGAATAAGCTCAGGGGCAGAATGAGCTGCGCCATTTCAGGTACGCCCAGCCCTAACAGCGAGAGCACCAGATTGGTCGGGATATCGCCATCAACAGCGGCGCCGAGGATCCTGACCAGTTTCTGACAGAAGAAAATGAGTAGCAGGATGAATAGGATCGCCAACTGGCTTTTCAGCGTCTCACGAACCAGATATCTTATGATTATCACTATAAATACGCCCGTAAAAACCCGTTTTATTGCAGGAAAATTGCTTGTTTCATGGCTTAAACGTCATTTATTCTCTTTGGTCGTCGAAAACATCGCTAAGATTAAATGACTCGCTGGTTCTGCGTATCAGGATCTTTTCTGACGAACCAAGGCCGTAATAACGTTAAGATTAACACGAAGTCACCACAACAGCGGACATGAGTTACGAAAGCTTTCAATTCTATCCGTAGCCACCGTCGTTGTCTTTAAGATTCAGGAGCGTAGTGCATGGAGTTCAGTGTAAAAAGCGGTAGCCCGGAGAAGCAGCGGAGCGCCTGTATCGTGGTCGGCGTCTTTGAACCACGGCGCCTCTCCCCCATCGCCGAACAGCTTGATAAAATTAGCGACGGTTATATCAGCGCCCTGCTGCGTCGCGGCGAGCTGGAAGGCAAACCTGGCCAGACTTTATTGCTGCACCATGTGCCGAACATTCTGTCGGAGCGCATTCTGCTTATTGGCTGCGGTAAAGAGCGCGAGCTGGATGAGCGTCAATACAAGCAGGTCATTCAGAAAACTATCAATACGCTGAATGATACTGGCTCGATGGAAGCCGTCTGCTTCCTGACTGAGCTGCACGTCAAAGGCCGCAATAACTACTGGAAAGTGCGTCAGGCGGTCGAGACCGCCAAAGAGACGCTGTACAGCTTTGACCAGTTGAAAACCAACAAAAGCGAGCCGCGCCGCCCGCTGCGTAAAATGGTTTTCAACGTCCCGACCCGTCGCGAGCTGACCAGCGGCGAACGCGCCATTCAGCACGGTCTGGCGATTGCCGCCGGTATTAAAGCGGCAAAAGATCTCGGCAATATGCCGCCAAACATCTGTAACGCTGCCTATCTGGCTTCTCAGGCGCGCCAGCTGGCCGATACCTACAGTAAGAACGTCATTACCCGCGTTATCGGCGAACAGCAGATGAAAGAGCTGGGAATGAACTCTTATCTGGCGGTCGGCAACGGTTCGCAGAACGAATCACTGATGTCGGTTATCGAATACAAAGGCAGCCCGGCGGAGGATGCGCGTCCTATCGTGCTGGTCGGTAAAGGCCTGACCTTTGACTCCGGCGGCATCTCCATCAAGCCAGCCGAAGGCATGGACGAGATGAAATACGATATGTGCGGCGCGGCGGCGGTGTACGGCGTAATGCGCATGGTGGCAGAACTTCAGCTGCCGCTGAACGTTGTCGGCGTGCTTGCCGGATGTGAAAACATGCCGGGTGGTCGCGCCTACCGACCAGGCGACGTGTTGACCACGATGTCCGGGCAAACGGTTGAAGTGCTGAACACCGATGCCGAAGGGCGTCTGGTGCTGTGCGATGTGCTGACCTACGTCGAGCGCTTCGAGCCGGAGACGGTAATCGACGTGGCGACGCTGACCGGCGCCTGCGTGATAGCGCTGGGCCATCACATCACCGGCCTGATGTCGAACCACAATCCGCTGGCCCACGAGCTGATCGGCGCCTCCGAACTGGCGGGCGATCGCGCATGGCGTCTGCCGCTTGGCGACGAGTTCCAGGAACAGCTGGAGTCTAACTTCGCCGATATGGCGAACATCGGCGGCCGTCCAGGCGGAGCGATTACCGCGGGCTGCTTCCTGGCGCGCTTTACCCGCAAGTACAACTGGGCGCACCTTGATATCGCCGGTACCGCGTGGCGTTCCGGGAAAGCCAAAGGCGCGACCGGTCGTCCGGTGGCGATGCTGTCGCAGTTCCTGCTCAACCGCGCTGGATTTACCGGCGAAGAGTGATGCAACGTGCCGGGTGTACCCGGCCTACTAACGACAGTACACCGTAGGCCGGGTCCGCCCGGCTTAAGCATTTAAAGTCATCACAAGAAGCCCCATATATGAAAAACGCAACGTTCTACCTTCTGGACAACGACACACAACAAGACGGTCTGAGCGCCGTTGAACAACTGGTGTGTGACATTGCCGCAGAACGTTGGCGCAGCGGCAAGCGAGTGCTCATCGCCTGCGAAGATGAGCAGCAGGCCATTCGTCTGGACGAGGCGCTGTGGGCGCGGCCAGCGGAAAGTTTTGTTCCGCATAATCTGGCGGGAGAAGGTCCGCGCGGCGGCGCGCCGGTGGAGATCGCCTGGCCGCAAAAGCGCAACAGTAGCCCGCGGGATATACTGATTAGCCTGCGGCTAAACTTTGCAGATTTTGCCACCGCTTTCACAGAAGTGATAGACTTCGTCCCTTATGAAGATTCTTTGAAACAACTGGCGCGCGAACGTTATAAAGCGTACCGCATGGCTGGTTTCAACCTGAACACGGCAACCTGGAAATAATGGAAAAGACATACAACCCCCAAGATATCGAACAGCCGCTTTACGAGCACTGGGAAAAGCAGGGCTATTTCAAGCCTAACGGCGATGAAAGCAAAGAGTCCTTCTGCATCATGATCCCGCCGCCGAACGTCACCGGCAGTTTGCATATGGGTCATGCCTTCCAGCAAACCATCATGGATACCATGATTCGCTACCAGCGCATGCAGGGTAAAAACACCCTGTGGCAGGCAGGTACCGACCACGCGGGTATCGCTACCCAGATGGTGGTTGAGCGTAAGATTGCCGCCGAAGAAGGTAAAACCCGCCACGACTACGGTCGCGACGCCTTTATCGATAAAATCTGGCAGTGGAAAGCGGAGTCCGGCGGCACCATTACCCGCCAGATGCGCCGCCTGGGCAACTCCGTGGACTGGGAGCGCGAGCGCTTTACCATGGACGAAGGCCTGTCCAACGCCGTCAAAGAAGTCTTTGTCCGCCTGTATAAAGAAGATCTGATCTACCGCGGCAAGCGCCTGGTCAACTGGGACCCGAAACTGCGCACCGCTATCTCCGATCTGGAAGTGGAAAACCGCGAGTCTAAAGGCTCGATGTGGCATATCCGCTATCCGCTGGCCGACGGCGCGAAAACCGCTGACGGTAAAGATTATCTGGTCGTCGCCACCACCCGACCGGAGACCGTGCTGGGCGATACCGGCGTGGCCGTTAACCCGGAAGATCCGCGCTATAAAGACCTTATCGGCAAATTCGTGATCCTGCCGCTGGTTGACCGCCGCATTCCGATTGTGGGCGATGAACACGCCGATATGGAAAAGGGCACCGGCTGCGTGAAGATCACCCCGGCGCACGACTTTAACGACTATGAAGTCGGTAAGCGTCACGCCCTGCCGATGATCAACATCCTGACCTTTGACGGCGATATCCGCGAAACCGCGGAAGTTTACGATACCAAAGGCAACGAGTCTGACGTCTACTCAAACGAAATCCCGGCGGAATTCCAGAAGCTGGAGCGCTTTGCCGCGCGTAAAGCGGTGGTTGCCGCTATCGATGCCCTGGGCCTGCTGGACGAGATCAAACCGCACGACCTGACCGTCCCGTACGGCGACCGCGGCGGCGTGGTGATCGAACCGATGCTGACCGACCAGTGGTACGTGCGCGCCGACGTGCTGGCAAAACCGGCGGTAGAGGCGGTTGAGAACGGCGATATCCAGTTCGTGCCGAAGCAGTACGAAAACATGTATTTCTCCTGGATGCGCGATATTCAGGACTGGTGCATCTCCCGCCAGCTGTGGTGGGGTCACCGCATCCCGGCATGGTACGACAACGACGGCAACGTCTACGTTGGCCGCACCGAGGACGAAGTACGTCAGGAAAATAACCTCGGCGCCGACGTGGCGCTGCGCCAGGACGAAGACGTTCTCGATACCTGGTTCTCCTCCGCGCTGTGGACCTTCTCCACCCTCGGCTGGCCGGAAAATACCGATGCCCTGCGCCAGTTCCACCCAACCAGCGTGATGGTTTCCGGCTTCGATATCATCTTCTTCTGGATTGCCCGCATGATCATGATGACCATGCACTTCATCAAAGATGAAAACGGCAAGCCGCAGGTGCCGTTTAAAACCGTCTACATGACCGGCCTGATCCGCGATGACGAAGGCCAGAAGATGTCCAAATCGAAGGGCAACGTTATCGACCCGCTGGATATGGTCGACGGCATTTCCCTGCCGGAGCTGCTGGAAAAACGCACCGGTAACATGATGCAGCCGCAGCTGGCGGAAAAAATCGCCAAACGCACCGAGAAACAGTTCCCGAACGGCATTGAGCCGCACGGCACCGACGCCCTGCGCTTTACCCTGGCGGCGTTGGCCTCTACCGGCCGCGATATCAACTGGGATATGAAGCGTCTGGAAGGTTACCGTAACTTCTGTAACAAGCTGTGGAACGCCAGCCGCTTTGTGCTGATGAACACCGAAGATCAGGATTGCGGCTTTAACGGCGGTGAAATGACCCTGTCGCTGGCGGACCGCTGGATCCTCGCGGAATTCAACCAGACCGTAAAAGCCTACCGCGAGGCGCTGGACGGCTTCCGTTTCGATATCGCCGCGGGCATTCTGTATGAGTTCACCTGGAACCAGTTCTGCGACTGGTATCTGGAGCTGACCAAGCCGGTGATGACCGGCGGTTCCGAGTCTGAACTGCGCGGCACCCGCAATACCCTGGTGACCGTGCTGGAAGGTCTGCTGCGCCTGGCGCATCCGATCATCCCGTTCATCACCGAAACCATCTGGCAGCGCGTGAAGGTCATTTGCGGTATCACTGCCGATACCATCATGCTGCAGCCGTTCCCGCAGTACGATGCGTCTCAGGTTGACGAAGCGGCGCTGGCCGATACCGAATGGCTGAAGCAGGCGATCGTCGCCGTGCGTAACATCCGTGCGGAAATGAACATCGCCCCAGGTAAGCCGCTGGAGCTGCTGCTGCGCGGTTGCAGCGAAGCCGCGGTTCGTCGCGTGAACGACAACCGTAGCTTCCTGCTGAACCTGGCGCGTCTGGAAAGCATCACCGTGCTGCCCGCCGATGATAAAGGTCCGGTTTCGGTGACCAAAATTATTGACGGCGCCGAGCTGCTGATCCCGATGGCTGGTCTTATCAACAAAGAAGATGAGCTGGCGCGCCTCGCGAAAGAAGTGACAAAAATCGAAGGCGAGATTGGCCGCATCGAAAGCAAGCTCTCCAACGAAGGCTTTGTGGCGCGCGCGCCGGAAGCGGTGATCGCCAAAGAGCGTGAGAAGCTGGAAGGTTACGCGGAAGCGAAAGCGAAGCTGATTGAGCAGCAGGCGGTTATCGCCGCGCTGTAATTCACTCGCCCCTTATCCCATCCGGGTAAGGGGCGTTTTCTGTGAAAGATCCTCGCTTGCACTCTCCCCTTCCGCAATGTTATTAACAACATTATCCGTCATCATTTTGCAATGAGTCTTCACATGAATACGAGCGCAACCCTACCGCTAACCCTGCGCCGCATCACGGCTAATGATAATCCGGCGATAGCTAACGTTATCCGCCAGGTTTCCGCCGAATATGGTCTGACCGCCGATAAAGGCTATACGGTCGCCGATCCGAATCTGGATCAACTCTATGAGCTTTATAGCCAACCGGGTTCCGCCTATTGGGTCGTTGAGCTGAATGGTGAAGTGGTTGGCGGCGGCGGCGTGGCGCCGCTCTCCTGCAGCGAGCCCGATATCTGCGAACTGCAGAAAATGTATTTTATGACCTCCGCGCGCGGCCGGGGGCTGGCGAAAAAGCTGGCGCTGATGGCCCTGGATTACGCCCGTGAACAAGGTTTCAAACGCTGCTATCTGGAAACCACCGCCTTCCTTAAAGAAGCGGTCGGTTTATATGAGCATCTCGGCTTTGAGCATATCGACGGGCCGCTGGGCTGCACCGGCCACGTTGACTGCGAAGTCACGATGCTGAAAGTATTGTAGCTCCTGAGTGTTCCTTGTACCGGCCACAGCATCAGACAAAGACCACAACGCTAATCGGTGATGGGCGCAGGCCGCTGCGGTGAAGCTGCGGCCTGGCGCTCAGACCGGCACGCCGCTGTGAAAACGAAACTCCGCTTCAGGCGCGTTAATTAACGCCGCTTCCGCCTCGCCAAGCTGGCGCACGCGTTCGCTGATATCGTCCGCGGCAATCCTCTGCGCTAAGTCCAGATAGTCCTGATAGTGGCGCGCTTCGGAGCGCAGCAGCGACAGATAAAACTTCTGCAGATCGTCATCCAGCCATGGCGCCAGCGCGGCAAAACGCTCGCAGGAACGGGCTTCAATGTAGGCGCCGCAAATCAGTTTATCGATCAGCATCACCGGTTCGTGAGAACGCACTTCCCGACGCAGCCCACGGGCGTAATTGCTGGCGGTGATTTTGACGTAGGGAATATCGCGGGAAAGCATGATTTCGCGCACCTGCCAGAAGTGATGCAGCTCCTCTTTGATCAGCAAAATCATGCTGTCGAGCAGTTGACGTCCCCAGGGATCGTCGGTCTGCGGCATGGCGCTTTTGTTTATCTGCTTATGCAGCGCGACGAAATCCGGCTCCGGGCCCCAGCGGTATGTGAAGTCCTCGTAGGGCTTCAGGCAGGCCAGCAGCTCATCGGCGCCGTCTTTATCCGCGACGTATCGACGTACCAGCAGCATGGCGTTTTGCGCCGCTTTCAGCTCGCACACCATATGATCGGTCAACAGCAGCGGAAGATTTTCCGGTTTACGGGCTTCATCAATCCACGCCTGAGGAGTTGGGCAATGCAGAAAACCTAAAATCGGGGCGAGTATTTGCGGGTAATCCATTAAAATTCCTTGCTATACGGCGGCATAACGCACCGCCGTATACCTCTGCTACCTAGTGGCGAACGCCGTCGTCGTCTTCATCAACGAGATCTTCGTCGTCATCGCCTTCTTCGTCTTCCCCGTTAGGATCTTCGTAGTAGGTGCCCCAGCCGTCGTATTCCACGTCGTATTTTTCCGCCAGCGTCATCAGCTGCTCAACCTGGGCATCGATCAGCTCGGCATTCAGCGCGGATTCGCTGAGGATATCGCAGCAAATAACGGTATCGCCCTCTTCCACTTCCAGCTCTTCTGGCTCAGTCACTTCATAGCCCAGCTTGAAGGCTTCTACCGCCACTTTCTCCAGCGTTTCGAAATCATCGGCGGAGAGATGGTGCTCAATGGTATACAGCGCGTCCGGATCGCTGCCGTCTTCGAGCAGCTCTTCAATAATCAGACGCGTTTCTTCACGCTGTTCTTCCAGTAATTCCGGGTTGGCCATGGCTCGTTCCTCATAATGTGTCGCAGATGCTTCTATTGTCACATACCGCCGTGATTGCCTCCACCTTCTGAGCGAAAGATTTATGACACGGGGTTGCAAATGAATATTCATACATATAAAGTGAATTTTAATTCAACAAATGGTCTAAGCCATGTGAGGGAACCATGTCCGCGTTTTATCAGAAGCATTTTTTAAAGTTGCTTGATTTTACTCCTGCAGAAATTACCGCCCTGCTTGAACTGGCGGCCAGGCTCAAAGCTGATAAGAAAAACAATATCGAAATTCAGCATCTCACCGGCAAAAACATCGCGCTCATCTTCGAAAAAGACTCTACCCGCACCCGATGCTCTTTCGAAGTTGCCGCATTTGACCAGGGCGCTCGCGTCACGTATCTCGGACCAAGCGGCAGCCAGATTGGCCACAAAGAGTCGATTAAAGACACCGCCCGCGTGCTGGGACGCATGTACGACGGTATTCAATATCGCGGTCATGGCCAGGAAGTGGTGGAAACTCTTGCCGAATATGCCGGCGTTCCGGTCTGGAACGGCCTGACCAATGAATTCCACCCTACTCAGCTGCTGGCGGACCTGCTGACCATGCAAGAGCACCTGCCGGGCAAAGCCTTTAACCAGATGACCCTGGTCTACGCCGGCGACGCGCGGAATAATATGGGCAACTCCATGCTCGAAGCCGCCGCGCTGACCGGTCTGGATCTGCGTCTGGTCGCGCCAACGGCCTGCTGGCCGGAAGAGAAGCTGGTCGAGCAGTGCCGGGCGCTGGCGCAGAAAAACGGTGGCAATATTACGCTGACCGAAGATATCGCCGCGGGCGTGAAGGGCGCTGACTTTATCTATACCGACGTCTGGGTATCGATGGGCGAAGCCAAAGAGAAGTGGGCGGAGCGTATCGCGCTGCTGCGCGCGTATCAGGTGAATAGCGAGATGATGGCGCTGACCGGCAATCCGCAGGTGAAATTCCTCCACTGCCTGCCCGCGTTCCACGACGACCAGACCACGCTCGGCAAACAGATGGCGGCGGAGTACGGCCTGCACGGCGGGATGGAAGTGACCGACGAGGTATTTGAATCCGCGGCCAGCATCGTTTTCGATCAGGCGGAAAACCGCATGCATACCATCAAAGCGGTGATGGTGGCGACGCTGGGTAAGTAAGCGTTCTCACGATATTTCCCCGGATTGCGCTGCGCTTATCCGGGCTATCCGCCGCCAAACCGCACGGATCTGTAGCCCGGGCAAGGCGCCAGCCGCAGCCCGTGGGCGTTCCCGGAGGCGGCGCTTGACGCGCCTGTCCGGGCTACCGGACCGCAACAACCATAGCCTCGGCGAGCAGCCCGGGATATTTTTACGCCATCAGCATCTTCACAACCGCTTTGCGCACCTTCGCCGGCGTGCCGACGGCGCACAGCGGCTTATGCACTTCGCCGGGATAGAACACCACAAAGTCGCCTTCGCTGAGGATGACGGTTTTTTCCTGCGCCCCCTCCGCCAGGAAGGCGATGTCTTTATCCGCCAGCCAGTTGGTATCCGGCGCACCGGCGGGAAGAACGCTAAAGGTCATGCCCTCCTGACCTTTGAGTACAATCTGGATGTCGAGGTAACGGGCGTGATACTCGGCGCGGCGGTCAGCCATCGGCTCGGTGGTATCTTCGGATATGAGATAGAACAGATTGTTGCCGTCAATATCATGTTTACCCAGCGGCGTCGCGTCGGTGACGTGGGCCTTAACGTGTTCGATAGCTTCGCGCAGAGACGCCGGCAGCCAGCTCTGCAGATGGTGAATGTTCCCAACGATCATAATAACCTCTGATTATAAAACAGCTTTTCATTTTCCGTTTTATACCCCCCTTCGCACTGCCATACCACCTCTTTTTCAGGGTTTTTTGCATTACCGCACTCTTCTCCAGGCAAACGTTTACCTTTTGTGGATTAATCGCTTGATCCGAAAATTGAGCTGCGTATAATGCCACCCGTTTTGCCGGGAGGAATTATGGTTCAGTGTGTACGACATCGCGTCTTACCGCGTCTGAAAACAGGCGCTGGCCTGCCGTTTTTTCTTTCCGTTGCATCCGTATTCGTAAAGCCCCTTATTTAAGGGGCTTTTTTTTTGCCCAGGCGTCAGGAGATAAACATGGCTAATCCGCTGTATCAAAAACATATCATTTCTATAAACGATCTCAGCCGCGAAGACCTTGAACTGGTACTGGCAACCGCAGCAAAGCTCAAAGCCCATCCACAGCCTGAGCTGCTGAAGCATAAAGTGATTGCCAGCTGCTTTTTTGAAGCGTCGACCCGCACCCGCCTGTCGTTTGAAACCTCGATGCACCGCCTGGGCGCCAGCGTGGTCGGTTTCTCAGACAGCAGCAACACCTCGCTGGGCAAAAAAGGCGAAACCCTGGCCGATACCATCTCGGTCATCAGCACCTATGTCGATGCCATCGTTATGCGCCACCCGCAGGAAGGCGCGGCGCGCCTGGCGACCGAGTTCTCCGGCGGTATTCCGGTACTCAACGCCGGCGACGGCGCGAATCAGCATCCGACGCAGACCCTGCTGGATCTGTTCACCATTCAGGAGACCCAGGGCCGTCTGGAAAATCTTAACGTCGCGATGGTCGGCGATCTGAAATACGGCCGCACCGTTCACTCCCTGACCCAGGCGCTGGCGAAATTTAACGGCAATCGCTTCTACTTTATCGCGCCGGACGCGCTGGCCATGCCGCAGTACATCCTCGACATGCTCGACGAAAAAGGCATTGCCTGGAGCCTGCATAGCGCCATTGAAGAGGTGATGGAAGAGGTGGACATTCTGTATATGACCCGGGTGCAGAAAGAGCGCCTCGACCCGTCGGAATATGCCAACGTGAAGGCGCAGTTTGTCCTGCGCGCCGCCGATCTGGAAGGCGCCCGCGCCAACATGAAGGTGCTGCACCCGCTGCCGCGTATTGATGAAATCACCACCGATGTCGATAAAACGCCGCATGCCTGGTACTTCCAGCAGGCGGGCAACGGCATCTTCGCGCGCCAGGCGTTACTGGCGCTGGTACTGAATAGCGATCTGGCACTGTAAGGGGAAAAAGAGATGACACACGACAACAAATTACAGGTAGAAGCCATCAAACGTGGCACCGTTATCGACCATATCCCGGCGCAGGTCGGCTTTAAGCTGCTAACCCTGTTCAAACTGACCGAAACGGATCAGCGCATCACCATCGGCCTGAACCTGCCGTCAGGTGAAATGGGCCGCAAAGATTTAATCAAAATCGAAAACACCTTCCTGACCGACGAGCAGGTCAACCAGCTCTCCCTGTATGCGCCGCAGGCGACGGTGAACCGCATTGATGATTATGAAGTGGTCGGTAAATCCCGTCCGCATCTGCCGGATCGCATCAACAACGTGCTGGTTTGCCCCAACAGCAACTGCATCAGCCACGCCGAGCCGGTCTCTTCCAGCTTTGCGGTAAAAAAACGTGAAAACGATATCGCGCTGAAGTGCAAATATTGTGAAAAAGAGTTCTCACATAATGTGGTTCTGGCGAACTAATTGAGGTTGGTATTGCGTACCCGGCTCCCTATAATGGCCGGGTCTCTTACCTCTCATCTTTCGCAGTTAGCGACGCGAAAGATTTATATAATGCTGTGATTCAGGAGAACTCATGTCTAAAACTATCGCGACGGAAAATGCACCCGCAGCTATCGGCCCGTACGTTCAGGGTGTTGATCTGGGTAACATGATTATCACTTCCGGCCAGATCCCGGTAGACCCGAAAACCGGCAGCGTGCCGGAAGATGTCGCCGCTCAGGCGCGTCAGTCGCTGGACAACGTGAAGGCCATCGTTGAAGCCGCGGGTCTGAAAGTGGGCGATATCGTTAAAACTACCGTTTTCGTGAAAGATCTGAACGACTTCGCCACCGTGAACGCCGCCTATGAAGCCTTCTTCACTGAACATGACGCCACCTTCCCGGCGCGCTCCTGCGTGGAAGTGGCGCGTCTGCCGAAAGACGTGAAGATTGAGATTGAAGCGATCGCCATTCGTCGCTAATCGGATGCGGTATGAACAAAGGCAGCCAACGGCTGCCTTTGTTGTTTCTGCGCGTAAAGCTCCCCGCTCACTGCCAGCCGTAGCGACGGCTGTAGAAACCTTTCACCATCTGCGTCAGCGTCATATAGCCCGCCAGGATGGCAATTAGCCACGGGAAGTAGCTTAGCGGCAACGCCTGAAGCTGCAAATAGCCTGCCAGCGGCGAGAACGGCAGCGCAATCCCTACCACCATCACCAGCAGCGTCATCACGATCAGCGGCCAGGCCGCGCGGCTCTGAATAAACGGGATCCTGCGCGTGCGGATCATATGCACAATCAACGTCTGCGACAGCAGGCCAACCACGAACCAGCCGGACTGGAACAACGTTTGATGTTCCGGCGTATTGGCATGGAACACCCACCACATCAGACAGAACGTCAGAATATCGAATATCGAACTGATCGGCCCAAAAAAGACCATAAAGCGCCCGAGATCCGCCGGGTTCCAGCGCTGCGGTTTACGGATCTGCTCATCGTCAACGTTATCAAACGGGATCGCGACCTGGGATACATCGTACAGCAGGTTCTGGATCAGCAGATGCAGCGGCAGCATCGGCAGGAACGGCAGGAAGGCGCTGGCCACCAGCACGCTGAAGACGTTACCGAAGTTGGAGCTGGCGGTCATTTTGATGTACTTGAGCATATTGGCGAAGGTCCGGCGGCCTTCAATAACCCCCTCCTCCAGCACCATCAGGCTCTTCTCCAGCAGGATGATATCCGCCGCCTCGCGGGCAATATCCACCGCGCCGTCGACGGAAATACCGATATCCGCCGCGCGCAGCGCCGGGGCGTCGTTAATGCCGTCGCCCATAAAGCCCACCACGTGTCCTTCGCGTTTCAGCAGGGTCACGATACGCTCTTTGTGCAGCGGCGCCAGGCGCGCAAACAGGGTCGTACGTTTTGCCAGCTCGGCTAGCTCATCATCGTTCAGCGCTTCAACCTGGCTGCCGATAACCACATCCCCCGCGTCCAGCCCCACTTCGTGGCAGACTTTGGCCGCCACCAGCTCGCTGTCGCCGGTGAGGATTTTGACCGTAATGCCGCTGGCCTTCAGCGCCTTCAGCGCCGGGGCTGTGGTCTCTTTCGGCGGATCGAGGAAGGCGATATAGCCTTCGAGGATCAGGTCTGACTCATCCGCGCGCTGGTAGTCGCCTTCGCGGGCGGGCAGGTACTTCGTCGCCACCGCTACCACGCGCAATCCCTGACGGTTGAGGGTATCGGTCACGCGACGGATGCGCCGCAGCATGGTGTCGTCCAGCGGTACGATGTCGCCGTTATAGCGCACCTGGGTCGAGACGTTGAGGATCTCCTGCAAAGCGCCTTTGCAGATCAGCTGATGGACGTTGTCCTGCTCCTGCACCACCACCGACATACGGCGACGCTCAAAATCGAACGGGATCTCATCCACTTTTTGCCAGCGTGCCGCCAGCCCGCGCGCCGGCTCCAGTTCCACTCCCTCCAGCACTGCGGTATCGAGCAGATTCTTCAGTCCGGTCTGATAATGGCTATTGAGCCAGGCGGTATGCAGCACGCGTTCGCTCACTTTGCCGGAGACATCGGTGTGGTTCTCCAGCACGATTTTATCCTGCGTCAGGGTACCGGTTTTATCGGTGCACAGAATGTCCATCGCGCCAAAGTTCTGTATCGCGTCGAGATGCTTGACGATCACTTTCTGTTTCGACAGCTTCACCGCCCCGCGCGCCAGGGTCGAGGTGACGATCATCGGCAGCATTTCCGGGGTCAGGCCCACCGCGACGGAGAGCGCGAACAGCGCCGCCTCCCACCAGTCGCCTTTGGTGTAGCCGTTAATCAGCAGCACTATCGGCGTCATCACCAGCATAAAGCGGATCAGCAGCATGCTGACCCGGCTGATGCCTTTCTGAAAGGCGTTCGGCTCGCTTTCCTGCTCGCTGACGCGACCGGCCAGCTGGCCAAACCAGGTGCCGCCGCCGGTGGCGAAAACGATGGCCTGCGCCGATCCGCTCACCACGTTGGTGCCCATAAAGCACAGGGTGTCGCACTCCAGCGGGTTCGTCTGTAGCGGGTCGCGGGTGCGGGTCACTTTTTCGACGGGCAGCGATTCCCCGGTCAGCGAGGCCTGGGCGACAAACAGGTCGCGCGCCTGAATGATGCGCAGATCTGCCGGGATCATGTCTCCCGCCGATAGCTTGACGATATCTCCCGGCACCAGCTGGTCGATAGGGAGTTCGCACCAGCGGCTCTCGCCCTGCTCGTTCACCACCCGCAGGACCGTCGCGGTGTTGCTGACCATCGCCTTCAGGGCATCCGCCGCTTTGGTCGAGCGGGCTTCCTGGATAAAGTTCAGCAGCGTGGAGATCCCCACCATCAGGGCGATAACCGCCGCGGCAAACAGATCCTCCGTCGAGTAGGAGACGATACCCAGGACGGTCAGCAGCAGGTTGAAGGGGTTGCGATAGCAGCTCCACAGATGCACCCACCACGGCGACGGCTTCTGCGCCGGGATCTGGTTTTCGCCGTACTGCGCGATTTTCTGCGCCACTTCGCCTTCGTTTAGCCCTTCCGGATGGCTGGAGAAAGCGCGCCAGATTTCATTCTCATCCATTGCCGCCACGTTCAGGCACTGCTTACCGAGAGAATCCGGGATCGGCGCGCTCGCCAGATTGCGGGCATCGGGTAGCGGATCGCGTTGCACTAAACGACGCGGTAAATGACGGCCAAGCTGGGCAAACAGCTGGCGGGTAAAATTTTTCAACATAAACAGTCCCTCCGCGCTCGCGCGAGCGAACGCAGCGCTACCGACAGGCGCGGGTCAACCTTACCTGTCAGGCATATTATTTTTATGGCAGGGACATCAAGGACGTCGCTGCTTTACGCTTCCGGTAAAGCAGCGCTAAGCGGGATTACCGGAAAAAAAGATGGCTCCATCGAGGGTCGGGAGTGGGTTCGGGGTCCATAAAATCTCCGGTAAATGAATACAAACGGCGCGAATTATATCGTCACCGATAATCTATTTGTGGCTATTATGGCGATGATACCCCCGGGTAGCTAAACCAGACGTAAACCAGACTTTGCTCATTGTGGTTTCCTTGAGTAGCATTAGGCTGACTTTAATCGGACCACAACGAGAACCCTGCATGCAAAACCGGCTGACCATCAAAGATATCGCGCGCTTAAGCGGCGTCGGGAAATCGACGGTATCCCGCGTGCTTAATAACGAAAGCGGCGTTAGCGAACGCACTCGCGAGCGAGTGGAAGCGGTGATGCAGCAGCACGGATTTTCCCCCTCGCGTTCCGCCAGGGCGATGCGCGGCCAGAGCGATAAAGTGGTGGCGATCATCGTCACCCGTCTGGATTCGCTGTCGGAAAACCTCGCCGTTCAGACCATGCTCCCCGCCTTTTACGCCCAGGGCTACGATCCGATTATGATGGAAAGTCAGTTCTCCCCGGCGCTGGTCGAGGAGCATCTCGGCATGCTCGCCCGGCGCAATATCGACGGCGTGGTGCTATTTGGTTTTACCGGCATCCAGCAAGAGATGCTCACCCCTTGGCGGGAGACGCTGGTGCTGCTGGCCCGCGACGCGCCGGGCATCGCCTCCATCTGCTATGACGATGAAGGGTCGATCAGGATGCTGATGCAGCGTCTTTACGATCGCGGGCATCGCCATATCAGCTTCCTCGGCGTGCCGCATAGCGATGTGACCACCGGGCAGCGCCGCCACCAGGCCTATCTCGATTTCTGTCTGAAAAAACGCCTCACTCCCCTCGCCGCGCTGCCGGGTCTGGGCATGAAACAGGGCTACGAAAGCGTCGCAGAGGTGCTATCGGCAGAGACCAGCGCGCTGGTCTGCGCTACCGATACCCTCGCGCTGGGGGCCAGCAAGTATCTCCAGCAGCAGGGAATCGATCGTCTCCAGCTTGCCAGCGTCGGCAGCACGCCGCTGATGAAGTTTCTCCACCCGGAGATCCTGACGGTCGATCCCGGCTATGCCGAATCCGGACGCCAGGCGGCACAGCAGCTGATCGAGCAGATCGCCGGCCACCGTGAGCCCCGTCAAATCGTCATTCCCGCCGTACTGAATTAAGTCCGCCTGAGCGATTTATGTGATCTTCGCTGCGTTTCGGGAACGTTCCCATTTTGCAATTCAAACGAAGCGGTTAGGATTCAGCTCAAGTTAAATATGCTATCTCTCCCCCTCGGTCATGAGGCCTCATCATGAGTAAAGTGAATCAGCAGGACATCGATAAACTTATCGAACTGGTGGGCGGGCGCGACAATATCGCCACCGTCAGCCACTGTATTACCCGTCTGCGCTTTGTGCTGAATAATCCGGCCATCGCCAAACCGAAAGACATTGAACAGCTACGCATGGTGAAGGGCTGCTTTACCAACGCCGGACAGTTCCAGGTGGTGATCGGCACCGAGGTTGGCGACTACTATAAAGCGCTGCTGGCGACCACCGGCCAGGCCAGCGCCGACAAAGAGCAGGCCAAAAAAGCCGCGCGGCAAAATATGAAATGGCATGAACAGCTCATTTCACACTTCGCGGAGATCTTCTTTCCGCTGCTGCCTGCGCTGATCAGCGGCGGCCTGATCTTAGGCTTCCGCAACGTGATCGGCGATCTACCGATGAGCAACGGCCAGACGCTGGCGCAGATGCACCCGTCGCTGAAAACTATTTATGACTTCCTGTGGCTGATTGGCGAGGCGATCTTCTTCTACCTGCCGGTGGGCATCTGCTGGTCCGCGGTCAAGAAAATGGGCGGCACGCCGATCCTCGGCATCGTGCTGGGCGTCACGCTGGTCTCTCCGCAGCTGATGAACGCCTACCTGCTGGGCCAGCAGGTGCCGGAAGTCTGGAACTTTGGTCTGTTCACGATTGAGAAAGTCGGCTACCAGGCGCAGGTTATCCCGGCCCTGCTGGCGGGACTGGCGCTCGGCTTTATCGAAACGCGGCTGAAACGCATCGTGCCTGACTATCTCTATCTGGTGATCGTACCGGTCTGTTCGCTGATTCTGGCGGTCTTCCTCGCGCACGCTTTTATCGGCCCGTTTGGCCGCCTGATTGGCGACGGCGTGGCCTGGGCCGTGCGTCACCTGTTAACCGGCAGCTTCGCGCCGATTGGCGCCGCGCTGTTCGGCTTCCTGTACGCGCCGCTGGTGATTACCGGGGTTCATCAGACCACGCTCGCCATCGATATGCAGATGATTCAGAGCATGGGCGGGACGCCGGTATGGCCGCTGATTGCGCTATCCAACATCGCCCAGGCGTCGGCGGTCGTGGGAATCATCATCGCCAGCCGCAAGCAGAATGAACGCGAAATCTCCGTTCCGGCCGCCATTTCCGCCTACCTCGGCGTCACGGAGCCGGCCATGTACGGTATCAACCTGAAGTACCGCTTCCCGATGCTGTGCGCGATGGTCGGCTCCGGTCTTGCCGGGCTACTGTGCGGTCTGAATGGCGTAATGGCCAACGGTATCGGCGTCGGCGGCCTGCCGGGCATCCTCTCTATCCAGCCAACCTACTGGCAGGTTTACGCGCTGGCGATGGCCATCGCCGTGGTGGTGCCGATTGTCCTGACGACGGTCGTCTACCAGCGCAAATTCCGCCAGGGCACCTTACAGATTGTCTAACTTCTTATTTTCGGGGCGCCCAGGCGCCCCCTTGCTGTAGCAGGAACGCGATATGAATACCCTTCCCCTCTGGTGGCAAAACGGCGTTATTTATCAAATCTATCCGAAGAGTTTCCAGGACACGACCGGGACCGGAACCGGCGATCTGCGCGGCGTGACCTCCCGCCTCGACTATCTGCAAAAGCTCGGCGTTGACGCCATCTGGCTGACGCCGTTCTACGTCTCGCCGCAGGTGGATAATGGCTACGACGTCGCCAACTATACCGCTATCGACCCAACCTACGGCACGCTGGACGATTTCGACGAACTGGTCGCTCAGGCGCACGCTCGCGGGATCCGCATTGTGCTGGATATGGTGCTGAACCACACTTCGACCGAACACGCGTGGTTCCGCGAAGCGCTCAATAAAGAGAGTCCGTATCGCCAGTTCTATATCTGGCGCGACGGTGAACCCACCACGCCGCCCAACAACTGGCGCTCTAAATTTGGCGGTAACGCCTGGCAGTGGCACGCCGAAAGCGAGCAGTACTATCTGCATCTGTTCGCGGTTGAGCAGGCGGACCTGAATTGGGAAAACCCGGCGGTGCGCGCGGAGCTGAAAAAAGTGTGCGAGTTCTGGGCCGATCGCGGCGTCGACGGCCTGCGCCTCGACGTGGTCAATTTGATCTCCAAAGACCAGACCTTTCCGTCCGATACGGATGGCGACGGCCGCCGCTTCTATACCGACGGCCCGCGAGCGCACGAATTTTTGCAGGAGATGAGCCGCGATGTCTTTACCCCGCGCAACCTGATGACGGTCGGCGAAATGTCCTCCACCACGCTTGCGCATTGCCAGAAGTACGCGGCGCTCGACGGCGGCGAACTGTCGATGACCTTTAACTTCCACCATCTGAAGGTTGACTACCCCGGCGGCGAGAAGTGGACGCTGGCGCGCCCGGATTTTGTGGCCTTGAAATCGCTGTTCAGGCACTGGCAGCAGGGGATGCACAATCGCGCGTGGAACGCGCTGTTCTGGTGTAACCACGACCAGCCGCGCATCGTCTCCCGCTTCGGCGACGAGGGGGAGTACCGCGTCCCGGCGGCGAAAATGCTGGCGATGGTGCTTCACGGTATGCAGGGCACGCCCTATATCTATCAGGGCGAAGAGATCGGCATGACGAATCCGCACTTTACGCGCATTACCGATTATCGCGACGTTGAGAGCCACAACATGTTTATCGAACGCGCGGCGCAGGGTCAGGACCCGGATGAACTTCTGGCGATTCTGGCCAGCAAATCGCGCGATAACAGCCGTACGCCAATGCAGTGGAACAGCGCTGATCACGGCGGTTTTAGCGCAGGCGAGCCGTGGATTGCGCTGTGCGATAACTATCGCGAGATCAACGCCGAAGTGGCGCTGGCGGACCCGGAATCGGTGTTTTATACCTATCAGCAGCTGATTGCGCTGCGCAAGAGCGCGCCGGTGCTGACCTGGGGCGACTATCAGGACCTGCTGCCGGAACATCCGTCGCTGTGGTGCTACCGCCGTCAGTGGCAGGGACAAACGCTGGTCGTCGTGGCGAACCTGAGCCGCGAGTTTCAGCGCTGGCAGCCGGAAGCGATGAGCGGCGAATGGGGGATGCTGATGAGCAACTACGCGGAAGCGGCAAACCGTCCTGCCGCTATGACCCTGCGTCCGTTTGAAGCGGTATGGTGGCTGCAGGAGTAACCCCCTCCCCGGCTTGCGCTACGCTTAGCCGGGCTACCGATTCACAGCCGTCTGCGGGCCGGTAGCCCGGACAGGCGCGTCAAGCGCCGCCTCCGGGAATACGCTTTAAATACGCTCCGCCGCAGACAGCGTCGGGCTGGCTTCCGGCTGCGCTGACGCCTGCTCTTCTTTTGCCTTCAGGCGATCCCATACCCGGAAAAACGGATAATAGATCACCAGCGAGATCGCCAGGTTCACCACCTGCAGCACCGCGCCGGAAATATGTCCCCCCGTCGCCAGATAGCCGCTCATAAAAATCGGCGTGGTAAACGGCAGCGCAATCCCCGCCGGCTTCATCACCAGCCCGGTGGCCATCGCGGTATACGAGACAATCACCAACAGGACCGGCGTCAAAATAAACGGCAGGAAGAAGTACGGGTTCATCACCAGCGGAATGCCGAATACCATCGGCTCGCTGATATTGAACAGCGCCCCCGGCGCGGCAATTTTCCCCAGCTGTTTCATCTGCTGGCTACGGCTGCGCAGCAGCATAAAAATCACCAGCCCCAGCAGCGCCCCGGTACCGCCGGGCGCAATCCATAGGTCATAAAACTGCTGGGTGATGATATGCGGGATCGGCAGTCCGTTCTGAAACGCCTCCAGGTTCTCCGACATATTCGACAGCCAGACCGGGCGAATAAACACCAGCACGATGGTGTCGCCGTGCAGCCCCAGGGTCCACAGAATGCCAATCAGGATCACCGAGATAATCATCCCCGGCAGCGAACCGCCGACGTGCGACATCGGAATACCAATCAGCGTGGTGATCATGCTATTGATATCGCCGAACGGCGAGGCTTCGACGATCAGGCGCAGCGCCAGCACCACGGCCAGCACGCAGAAGCCGGGGATCAGGGCAAGAAAGGATTTCGCCACCGCCGGCGGTACGCCGTCCGGCATGCGGATCACCAGATTACGGCTGGCCACCAGGCGGTAGATCTCCGTGGAAAGCAGCGAAATCACAATCGCCACAAACAGTCCCTGGCTGCCAATCATCCCCACCGGCAGCACGCCTTTGACAAGTTGCGCCGCTGAACCATCTGCCGGCGTAAAGAGCGTCACCTGCGGGATCGTCATCACAAACGCCACCAGCGACATCGCCCCGGCGCTAAGCGGGTCCAGGGTGCGATATTTTTCCGCCAGCCGGTAGGCAATGCCGAAGGCCGAGAGCAGCGCCATGATGTCATAGGTCGCTTTGACCGGGTACAGCATTTTGTCGCGCCAGGCATCGCCAAATACGCTGGCCATCATCTCACCGTAGCCGGGAATCGGCAGGTAGGCGAATATCAAGAAAAACGAACCAATCAGCATAAACGGCATATTGAGAATAATGCCGTCGCGTACCGACAGGACATGCTTCTGGCCGCCGATTTTCAGCGCGGCGGGCATGACATAGCGTTCAATAAATGAAGTACGAGACATAATGGTATCCCCGAAGGCGGAAAAGTTTAGTTAAACTGCGTTAGCCAGGGGCGGTTGATGGTTAACACCTCATCAAGCAGCGCCCGGGCATCGGTCACATTCCCGACCAGCGGGTTACTGACCAGCGCCAGCAGCGCGCTATCCCGGCAGCCGTGGACCGCGGCCTCAATCGTCAAGCGCTCGAAGGCTTTCACCTGCTGCGTCAGGCCGTTCATGATCGGCGGCAGCGCGCCAAAGGCCAGCGGTCGCGCGCCCTGCGCGTCAATAAGGCTGTTAATTTCCACCACCGCATCATCATCAAAACCGTGGATCGCGCCGTTGTTGCGGGTATTCACCACCATCTCTTTGCCAAGATTGTTGTAGATGGCGTTAATCAGCTCCACCGCCACTTCGGAGTAGTAAGCCCCGCCGCGCAAGCTAAGCTGTTCGGGCTTTTCATCCAGCTCAGGTCGGGCATAGATATCAAACAGCTCCTGTTCCACCTTCATCACCTGCTCCGCGCGGGTGCCTTTGGTTTTCGCCGCCTCAATCTCTTCCGCCAGCATGGCCGGCGTCAGCCAGAAATAGCGGTGATAGGGACAGGGAATCGCCTTCAGGGCCCGCAGAAACTCCGCCGGCCACGGCAACGATTTAATATTGTTCATCGACAGCGATTGACCGTCGCACAGCATGTCGAGAACCTTACGGGTGACATCCTCCCGCCCCTGCATCACTTTGTGTACCCAGACCATATGATTCAGCCCGGCGAAGCTCAGCCTGACCTCCTCTGCTTTTGCCTCCAGCATGCCGGCGATCGTATGCTGCATGTTGATCGGCACGTTGCACAGGCCGATGATTTTGGCGCTACTGTAGCGGCTCACCGCCTCCGTCACGATCCCCGCCGGATTGGTAAAGTTGAGGATAAAGGCGTCGGGTGCCAGCGCCTCCACTTTGCGCGCGACCTGCAACATCACCGGAATGGTGCGCAGCGCTTTGGCGAATCCGCCGACGCCTGTGGTTTCCTGGCCCAGCAGGTTATATTTCAGCCCCAGCCGCTCATCCGCCGCCCGCGCCGCCAGCTGCCCGACCCGCAGCTGGGTCAGGACGAATTTAGCGCCGCGAATGGCCTCATCCAGGCTGAAATGGACGCTGACCTTAACCTGTTCGAGGCCATGGCGCTTGAGCATACGCTGGGCCAGCGCGGCGATAATCGCCACTTTCTCGCGCCCGGCTTCGACATCGACCAGCGCCAGTTCCGTGACCGGAATCTGCTGATGGCGAAGGATAATGCCTTCGATAAGTTCCGGCGTATAGCTGCTGCCGCCGCCGATGACGGCAATTTTCAATGTTTGCATAGTGGCCTCATTTTTGGCGTACAGATCCCCGCGCAAGGCCGCAGCGGCTTTGCGAAATGAACGCGTTGATGGGAAAGCGTTAGTGGTTCAGCAGAGCGAGCGCTTTATCAAGAACGGCGGCCCCGCGCATCATGCCGTAATCCGCCATATCGATTACCGCAACAGCTTTCCCGTGCGGGGCAGCAAGCTCGGTCAGTCGGGCCGCTTCGTACTTCACCTGTGGCCCCAGTAAAATCACGTCGGCATTCGGCAACTCGCGTTCAAACTCGGCAACGGGCACGGCATAAATCTCCAGCGCCAGCGCGCGCTGCTGCGCCTCGGCTGTCATTTTGTTAACCAGCATGCTGGTGGACATTCCGGCGGCGCAGCACAGGACGATACGTGGCATAATTCCTCCCAATGGGTTTTGCTTGAGCGAGCGCTAAATAGACACCATCGACTATAAGACGAGGTGCCGGTATGGGTGAAGGCTATATGAAAATTTTTTTCACGTACGTGATCGGAGCGTTATTTTTCACCTCTTTACCCCGCCATATAAGCGAAACCGGCAATAATCTCAGGCGTTGCGCGTGATTAAGTGGTATAAAAAGCCAGCATTATTTGAAAAATATTTTCAATCAGGCGGTGGCGGAGAAAGAGGCTGAAAGCATGGATATCGTAGGGCAGTTACAGGAAGGCATGGCGCGCTTTAGCGCTCAGGAATCAAGAGTCGCGGCATTTATTCTGCAGAATTTAAGCTTTACCGCCAGCGCTTCGATTGATGAACTGGCGGTGCGCGCTGGCGTGAGCGCAGCCACAATTACCCGCTTTGCCCGCTCCGTCGGCTGCGAAGATATTCGTGATTTGCGCAAGCAGCTGGCGCAGGCCTGCGAACGTCGCACCAGTTGGCTAAACGAGGAGAGCGCCGCGCTGCCCGCCGCGTGGCGCGACAAGTTAAGCCTGATTAGCGCAAATCTGGAGCAGCAGCTGGTCAGCACGCCCGAGTCGACGCTGCAAAAGCTGCGCACGCGCCTGCAAAATGCCCGCGCCGTGCACTGTTTTGCCCTCGGCGCGCAGGATATCGCGCTGGCGACGCTGCTTCAGCACCAGCTGCTCTCCATCGGTATCGTGATGAATCTCTGCCAGGACAGCGCCCTGATGCGGATGATAGCCAGTACCCTCAGCGACGATCATCTCCTGCTGGTGCTGGCAACCGGCGAGGCCGACGCGATTTTGCAGGGCGCCACCCTGCTGGCCCGGGTACAGGAAGCGACGATTTTCGCCCTCACCCCGGCCAACCACGCGTTGAGCAATATGGCCTCCGCGCTATTGCCCCTGCCTGAGAATGCGCAGGCCGCGCGTTACGCCCTGCTACTGCTGGTCGACCTGCTTAACGACGCGCTGCTCGCCTGACGTTATCCCTTTCGGGCCTGAATTTCCTGCGTTCAGGCCCCATTTTTGCTTATTTTATAAGCGGATAAATTTACATTAAGCGCAAGCGCCCATCATTCCTGCTCTCCTCTTTTTACTTTGTTCTGCATCAATAAAATTGCAAACATCTTTGATGCAAAGCACTACATATAGAACTTAAAATGCGTCCCGGCCCCACATATTGTATTAATAGTCTATTATGTCACCACGCCCATCGTACTCAGGCGGTGATGGGATGTGGATAAAAAGGGCCGGGATCGGAGGGAAACGGCGGCAGCTATAGCGCCTCGTGGCTTCGATTGTCCTTCCGCCTCTGTGGATAACCTGTTCTGTAAAAATTATGGAGTGATCATGACACCGCATGTGATGAAACGCGATGGCTGTAAAGTGCCGTTCAAGTCAGAGCGCATTAATGAAGCAATTCTACGTGCAGCTAAAGCAGCGGGAGTCGATGACGCAGACTATTGCGCCACCGTCGCAGAAGTCGTTAGCCAGCAAATGCAGGGCCGCGCCCAGGTGGATATCAGCGAGATCCAGACCGCCGTTGAGAACCAGCTGATGTCCGGGCCGTACAAGCAGCTGGCGCGCGCCTACATTGAATATCGCCACGACCGCGATAGCCAACGTGAAAAGCGCGGTCGTCTGAACCAGGAAATTCGCGGCCTGGTTGAGCAGACCAACTCGGCGTTACTCAACGAGAACGCCAACAAAGACAGCAAAGTCATCCCTACCCAGCGCGATCTGCTGGCAGGCATCGTCGCCAAGCACTACGCGCGCCAGCACCTGCTGCCGCATGACGTGGTGATGGCCCACGAGCGCGGCGTGATCCACTATCACGATCTCGACTACTCCCCGTTCTTCCCGATGTTCAACTGTATGCTGATCGATCTTAAAGGCATGCTGACCCAGGGATTTAAAATGGGCAACGCCGAGATTGAACCGCCGAAGTCTATCTCTACCGCTACCGCGGTGACGGCGCAGATTATCGCTCAGGTCGCCAGCCATATTTATGGCGGTACGACCATCAACCGCATCGATGAAGTACTGGCGCCGTTTGTTACCGAAAGCTTCAATAAGCACCGTAAAATTGCCGAAGAGTGGCACATCCCTGACGCCGAAGGCTACGCCCGTTCCCGCACCGAGAAAGAGTGCTACGACGCCTTCCAGTCGCTGGAATATGAAGTGAACACCCTGCATACCGCCAACGGTCAGACGCCGTTCGTGACTTTCGGTTTTGGCCTCGGCACCAGCTGGGAATCGCGCCTGATTCAGCAGTCCATTCTGCGCAACCGCATCGCGGGCCTCGGTAAAAACCGCAAAACGGCGGTGTTCCCGAAGCTGGTCTTCGCCATTCGCGACGGCCTGAATCACAAGTTCGGCGATGCGAACTACGACATTAAACAGCTGGCGCTGGAGTGCGCGAGCAAGCGTATGTACCCGGACATCCTCAACTACGATCAGGTCGTGAAGGTGACCGGCTCGTTCAAAACCCCGATGGGCTGCCGCAGCTTCCTCGGCGTGTGGGAAAACGAGGACGGCGAACAGGTGCACGATGGCCGCAATAACCTCGGCGTTATCAGCCTCAACCTGCCGCGCATCGCGCTGGAAGCGAAAGGCGACGAAACCGAGTTCTGGAAACTGCTCGACGAACGCCTGCAGCTGGCGCGTAAAGCGCTGATGACCCGCATCGCCCGCCTGGAAGGGGTAAAGGCTCGCGTGGCGCCGATTCTGTATATGGAAGGGGCCTGCGGCGTGCGTCTGAAAGCGGACGACGACGTTTCGGAGATTTTCAAAAACGGCCGCGCGTCGATTTCGCTGGGCTATATCGGCATCCATGAAACCATCAACGCGCTGTTCGGCAACAAGCATATGTACGATAGCGCTGCGCTGCGTGAGAAAGGCGTCGCCATCGTTCAGCGCCTGCGCGAAGCGGTAGACCAGTGGAAAGACGAGACGGGCTACGGCTTTAGCCTGTACAGCACGCCGAGCGAAAACCTCTGCGACCGCTTCTGCCGTCTGGATACCGCTGAGTTCGGCGTGATTGAAGGCGTGACCGATAAAGGGTATTACACCAACAGCTTCCACCTCGACGTGGAGAAGAAGGTGAACCCGTACGACAAAATCGATTTTGAAGCGCCTTATCCGCCGCTGGCTAACGGGGGCTTTATTTGCTACGGCGAGTACCCGAATATTCAGCACAACCTGAGAGCGCTGGAAGACGTCTGGGATTACAGCTATCAGCACGTACCCTATTACGGGACCAATACGCCAATCGACGAATGCTACGAGTGCGGCTTTACCGGCGAGTTCGAGTGCACCAGCAAAGGTTTCACCTGCCCAAAATGCGGCAACCACGATGCTTCTCGCGTATCGGTAACCCGCCGCGTGTGCGGCTATCTCGGGAGCCCGGACGCGCGTCCGTTCAACGCCGGCAAGCAGGAAGAAGTGAAGCGCCGCGTGAAGCATTTGGGTAACGGGCAGATCGGTTAATTCCGCGCGATTTAGCCCTCTCCCCAACGAGGAGAGGGTACCGACCAGTAGCCGTTTGGCCCCTCAGGAGCCGTTCCCGGATCGCGGCGCAACGCGCTTTTTATCCAGGGCTACCGCCACTATATGGGTTTCCTCAAATCAGTTGGCGTTGTAGCAAGGCGGCAAGCGAGCAAGTCCCGGGGAGCTTACTGTAGTAAGTGACCTGGGCGCACGAGCGCAGCCAACGCCGCTACAGCGTCAAATGAGAAGAGGAAACAATGAATTACCATCAGTACTACCCGGTAGATATCGTTAACGGTCCGGGCACCCGCTGCACCCTATTTGTCTCCGGCTGCGTTCACGAATGCCCCGGCTGCTACAACAAAAGCACCTGGCGGCTAAATTCCGGCATGCCGTTCACCGCCGAGATGGCCGACCGCATCATTGCCGACCTCAACGACACGCGCGTTAAGCGCCAGGGGATCACCCTCTCCGGCGGCGACCCGCTGCATCCGCAGAACGTCCCGGAGATCCTTAAACTGGTTCAGCGCGTTCGCGCCGAGTGCCCCGGTAAAGACATCTGGGTATGGACCGGCTACACGCTTTCCGAACTTAACGACGCGCAGATGCAGGTGGTGGATCTCATCAACGTGCTGGTTGATGGCAAATTTGTGCAGGATCTCAAAGACCCGGCGCTAATCTGGCGCGGCAGCAGCAACCAGGTTGTGCACCATTTGCGTTAATACCAGCATGGCGTTCATCAGTTAATTTTCACCAGGCCACCTTTAATCGCCAGCATCCCGCCGCCGTCAACGGTCTGGGTGGCACTGGCTTTGCTGGTAAGCGTCGCTCTTGCTTCCTGGCTGATGGTTACGGCTTTCTGGGACAGTGAGGATTTGGCTTCACTGGCGATGCTGGCGGCATCCAGCTTCATGCTGCCTGACGCGCTGGCGTTAAGACCCGCCCCACTCTTTATGTCCAGGGTTTTGCCGCTCTCGAGGGTGAGCGTGCCGCTGACCTTAATCGTCAGATTACCGTCAACATTGAGCGTGTAGTTGCCTTTTACCTTATGCGTCTCATTACCGTCGATAGCGTGTTCCTGATCGCCCTTCACCGTTACGCTGCGTTTATTTTTCACACTCAGGATCTCATCATGGCCAACGATGGTTGTACTGTCGTTCAGCACGGTGACCTGGAAATCCTTCTGCGCCTGCATCGCCAGCAGCTCGGCATCTTTTTTGTCGTCGAAGCGCAGTTCGTTAAAGCCTTGTTCGCTGTGGGTTTTAATGCCCGACTGAGTTTGATTCGCCGGTAGCGCATACGGCAGGGCATTCGCGCCGTTGTACACACAGCCGGTAATGAGCGGCTTATCCGGGTCGCCGTCGATAAAGCTCACGACCACTTCCTGACCAATGCGCGGGATAAACTGCGCGCCGAAGCCGTTGCCGCTCCAGGCGGTGGCGACCCGCAGCCAGCAGGAGCCGATCTCATCGTTTTTGCCTTCCCGCTCCCACGGAAACTGCACTTTTACCCGTCCGAGCTTGTCGGTCCAGATTTCTTCTCCATTTTTGCCGACCACCGTTGCGGTTTGCGTAGGCATAAACGGCTTCGGCGTGGCGCACGGTGGGTGATACGGGGTGGCTTTCGGGATAGCGGTAAAACGGTTACGGTAGCGTTCGCCGTCATATTCCTGGCTGACGGTGGTGATGAGCCAGTCGATATTGGTTGCTTTGTCGTCATGATCGGCGAGGGTAAACCAGTGCCCTGCCATCAGCGCTGGGCAGTCGCTTTCGCCGATCAGCTGTTTCGGCTGCTCAGATTTATCATTGCCGGGGTGAGCCCCCTGCGCGGTAGCCTGTAAACGCAGCTGCGCCGAACGAATCATTCCGGTTTCCCGCCCGCCGTTCTGAGCCGCCTGATACTTGACTTTTTTCTCGCCGGGAATAGGCGGGCAGGCGCTGTTATCATCCGCCAGCACCAGCGTATGCTTGCCTTCTTTATGGGTGAAGAACCAGAAGATCCCCTCCTGCTCCAGCAGCCGCGAGACAAAATTGAAGTCGCTTTCCTTATATTGCAGACAGTATTCACGCTTCGCCGGTTTGCTTTTCAGCTGGAACTTGTAGTCGGTAAATCCGCCGTCCTTAAACACCTTCTCGACAATTTCTTGCGCGTTGAGGTTCTGAAAAACGCGGTTGTTGCTGGAGAGCGTCAGCCACCACAGCCAGGGGCGCAGCACAAACTGATAGCGATCGGCGTTGCTGGTCGCCGGAAGCTGGCGCGCCTCGGCAATCAGCCCGTCATAGTCGGCATTGTTGATCGTTGTTGTTAGATGGGTCGCCAGCACGGTATCAAGGATTAACGGCACGGAGGTGGTTCCTGCGACAGTGGCGGTGGTCAGGCCGTTAAGCTGGGAGTCGGTGCGCGCGGTCGCGGCAGTAAGGCCGGTCAGGGTGAGTTTGATGATGGTGGTTTCGGGCATGGGAAATTCCTTTTCAGCAGCAGCGCTAACGCCGGTCAGCCTGATGATAAACATCATCACCATCGCACCTACCTACGGCAATCGCAGGAACACCAGCCTCCTGATCCTCGACCTGATACCCGGCGCTACGTAGCTTGATTTTATAACGGTATAATTTGCCGCAAAGGCAGGCGGTGCGAAGCTTCCACCCTCAGCTACCTTTCTTATTCATCGCCACATCCCAAACGGAAGAGACGTTGCCTTCTTTCTGACCATCCGATTTCTGAGCGGTGATTTCCCATTTAATTTTGGTAAAGTTCAGCGACATCGTTTCGACCGGTTTGCCGCCGGAACCGCCGCTAACGCTCAGATGTGAGATAACGACGTTCATCATGGTATATACGATAAATGGCAGCATTTTTCCGTTATCATTACGGCACAACGTCAGAACGGCTTCTGTAATCGGTTTCCCGCTACAGCAGTACTCATTGAGCTTTGGCGTCGCGAGATCGACAAACTTGGTCAACGACATTTCACCGACATGCGCCCGTCCTGAGGTACGTTCAGTGTTACTGACGTCATTAGCGATCTGCATCGCCACGTTATGGCTGTAGCTCATGATCTCAAGCTGTTTTTCAAATCCTTTGGCCTGACTTTCACCTTCGATATCGTCGAGCTTTAAAAAAATCGCATCCATCTTTTGCTCCTTATCAATCAGCCGGCAACCGGTAGCGGCAGTTCCGCCATCAGCCGAATCGCACCGCTTTTTTTCACATTCCTATTATTTTTACGCACATTGAACTAATACAATGATTTTTATGCTAAGCGTCTTCGCCTATATTCGCCCATTCCTGTTACGAGAATATTCGTAGTGCTAATTCTGTCGCCCCACTATTCAAATAGTATTTTTTCAGGATAACCATAAGCAATATAAAAAAACACAACCACAAATAAATATCAATCAAATTCTTTACTGCCAATCACCGAATGATAATTGATAAAAATCAAATTAAAACAATTAATTAACCAAAATCAATTAGATGTAAAACAACCAACAAAATATACATCGATGAAAACCGCTCGCTGATATCAACTCTTTAACAGGTTAAATTATGAATAGTGATATGCATCAAAAAACGCATCTACTTTATTTATTACTTTGGTTATGTAGTATCTGTTCAAACTAATAAACGGGCGCTGAATGTTATAAAAGCGCATCAGTTTATTCCGCGAGTCATCATCCGCCGACTGTGGCGGCAACTGGGGGTATTACCATGAGTTGTCCCGGAGTTTGTACCGGCGCATTATTGCAGTGCTCATTTGGCGTTGCGCCGTCGATGCTGAACGTACTGCTCACCAGCCCCACCCTCGTCAGCAACATGCCGATGGCGAATATTATGGATAACAAACCGTTTGTGAATATTTTGCCGTTCGGGATCTGCAACAGTATCGCCAACCCGACGGTGGCCGCCGCTACCGCCGCAGCGCTTGGGGTATTGACGCCGATGCCCTGTATTCCGACAACGCCCGCGCCGTGGATGCCAGGCTCACCCACGGTGCTGGTGGGGAATATACCCGCCCTCACCGCCCAGTCACAGTTGATGTGCATATGGGGCGGCGTGATTCAGATTCGTTTTCCTGGGCAGATGACGACGGTCGTGGCGTGATGTTGTGAACGGTGACAGATACGGAAAACGTGGCGAAGGGCCAAATCAAAATCGGCTGACGCACTCCATCGCCACCGCTTTAAACTCATCAAAGCTGCGGGTGACGGCCAGGCGGGCCATAGCGCGTTCGCGCAGGAAGGTAACGAAAATATCGTAGATCGCCATCGCTTCTTCATACTCGCTTTTGCTGATGGCAAGCAGGAAGATGATATGCGCGGTTTCATCGCCCCAGGCAATGCCGTGCGGCGCAATCACGGTATAAACCACGGTCTTTTTTGCCAGCAGCCCAAGGGCGTGGGGCAGCGCGATGCCGTCGCCGAGCATGGTGCTGACGATAGCCTCACGCTCCACCACCGAATCATGAAACTCCGCGCCGACAAACCCCTCCCGCTGCAGCTGCTGGCACAGCGTGGCAAACAGCGTCTGCCGATCCATCGGAGCATCAATTACCTGAAAGTGGGCCTCATCAAAATACTTATTCAGCATCCACGGACGCGTGCGGTCCACCAGCACCAGCTTGCCGATTTGGTCGAGCTGATAGTCGGTAGGAAACGGCGCAATGGTCACCACCGGTTTATCTTTCTCGCTGATGCGCACGGTGGAGATGACAAAATCTTCCGCGACTTCTTGCCGCTGTTCATATTCGCGCTGCGAGAGGGTGGCGGCAATTTCCAGCTGCGGATACTTTCGCTGAAGAATAGCTTCAATCATCCGCACCATCGCGTTGCTGGTATCGCACACCAGCAGCACCTGCGGCTGACGCTGGTAGCCGATATTGTAATGGCGCTCCAGCCCGACGCCGATATGCAGCACCAGAAAGCCGATCTCATTTTCGCTGATGGCGTAGGGGGTATATTTTCCCCAGCTGGATACCGCCGCCAGGGTCATATCCCACGCCATCGGATAGTGCTGCTTGATGTTATCGAGCAGCGGATTGGGGATCATTATCTGGTAGCGCACGCGGGTGATCATGGTCTTAATATGGGTCAGTAAATCCGCATGCAGCTGGGCGTCGTCCAGCAGATTGTAGTTATATTGCTGATTGATATAGCGCAGGATGTAGTTCACCAGCGCTTCGTCGTCGTCGGCGCTGATGGTGCCCGGATCGACGTCCTGCACCTGACGGGCGGCAAGATGGACGCACAGCCACTCCTCTTCCGCCGCGGCAAGCGGTTTACCCGCCAGCTGTTGCAGGGTGCTCGCCAGCTCGCGGGCGGCGTCGCGCACGTTCTGCGCCACATCCTCGGCGCTAAAGTCGGCCAGCGGATACCCTTCGCTCACGCGGCGCACGGCAACCGCGCCGTACAGGCAGACAAAACGTTCTCCCGCGTCAGTCAGGCGCACGTGATGGCGGGTCAACGTCTCCTGCAGCACGCCCGCCAGCAGCGCCGGTACGCTGGCGTCAAACGCCTCTTCGCCGATAAGCGGGTTCAGCGGCCCCTGCTGGCTCAGCTCCCACAGCAGATCGGTCAGGCAAGCGCGAATGGAGACCTCGCTCCCGAACAGCTTCATGCCGTGGCGCGGACGGGTCTCGAGGGTGAGCTGATAACGCTGAAAACGTTCGCGTACGTCAACCATGTCGCCCTGTAAGGTGGCGCGGCTGACGAACCACGCATCGGCCAGGTCCTCCAGCTTGATAGAAAACGCGGAGGTTAAAAAGCGCACCAGCAAAAAGTGGCTGCGATCCGCCGCGGTTCGCGGGATGTGCTGCGCTTTCGGCGCGCTCTCTTCCAGCGTCTGATAGCGCGACGGATCGTGGATCACCAGCTGATAACCGCTGCCGCGAGTGAGGGTGAACTGCGCGCCGTAGTGCTGCAGCAGCGCGTTCAGCGCGGTAATGTCCGCGCGCACCGTGCGTGTAGAAACCGACAGCCGCTGCGCCAGCTCCTCCTGCGGCAGCGTTTCGTTTTGCAACAGAGTAAACAGCTGCGCTAAACGTTGATTGGGAAATCGCATGTCAGTTCCTTTTTCTTACGGCTCAGGGTTGAGCGGATATCACCATCTGTGACGGGCCGCCGACCGGAGTGTAGTCCGGGGAGAACGTCAACCTGCCATCCTTCGGCGCGACGCGGAAACGGGTAATGTTGTCGCTACGCTGGTTCATGACGTACAGCCACTGCCCCTGACTGTCCAGGGTCAGCGTGCGCGGGTAGTCGCCGCGGGTCCAGATATCTTCCTGGTGACTCAGGCTGCCGTCGGCCAGCACCGTAAAGTGGGCGATACTGTTATGCAGCCGGTTGGCGACGTACAGCTGCTTGCCATCGCGGCTCAGGACCAGGCCGGCGGCAAAGCTGGTGCCCTTATACTCTTCAGGCAGCGCCGAGACCGTTTTCCCCTCGCGCAGCAGGCCGCTTTGCTTATCAAGATGATAGAAGGTAAGCGTCGATGCCTCTTCGTTAATCAGCCATAGTCCGTCGCCCTGCGGCGTAAACACAAAGTGGCGCGGCCCGGCGCCGGGAGATGAGGCGTCAATAAACGGCGGATCGTTCGGCGTCAGCTTGCCGCTGGCGTTATCCAGCCGGTACTGATAGATCCGGTCCAGCCCCAGATCGGTGGAGTAAACGAACCTACCGCTGGGATCGGCGGCGACCATATGGGCGTGGGGGCCGTTATGATCGCTAATGGCAAAACTGCCTTCGACGGCCGCCGCCGGGCGTTCCGCACCCGCAGGCCCTTGATCCTGATGTATATCCACCGCTTCGCCCAGGTTACCCTCTTCCTTCACCGGGAGCACCGCGATACTGCCACTGACGTAGTTTGCCACCAGCAGATGGCGGCCATCGGGGGTCAGGGAGAGATAAACCGGCCCGGCGCCGCCGGAAGCGACCTGATTGAGCTCGCTCAATTCGCCGTTGCTGCCGATGCGCCACGCCTGAACCACGCCCTTGTCCACTTCGCTGGCGGCGTACAGGGTTTTGCCATCCGCCGAGACGGCGAGCTGGGCAAGATTAGGCAGCTTAGCAACCAGCGCTTTATCGCGCAGCGCCCCGGTCTGGCTATCAACGGTAAAGCGGTACAGTCCTTCGCCATTGGGGTTGTAGGTGCCGACCCAGGCGTAGTGGGTTTGCGCAGCGGCGCCGGCGGCGAGTAGAGAGAGTGAAGCAACAAGCAGGTGACGAGCGGTTGGCATGGTGGCTCCTTGATGGTTCGCTAAGGGTTTCCCCTCACCCTAACCCTTTCCCCAAAGGGGCGAGGGTACAGTTCGGTATTCTCCCTCACCCTTTGGGAGAGGGCCGGGGTAAGGGGCAACGGCGCTATTTGACTAACTGTTTGGTGATCGAAAGCAGCTGACGCACGTCCGCCGGGCGGGTGTTACCGCTGGCTTTATCAATAATCGAACTGTAGATATGCGGGATAATTTTACTCACGCCGGCGTCCAGCGCGATCTGCAGGATCTCGCCGTAGTTTTCCAGATCGATCCCGCCGGTCGGCTCCAGCCAGAAATCATAACGGGCGCAGGCCTCGGCAACCGCGATAAACTCGTCGCGATGTTTTAACCCGCCCATCGGGAAGTATTTAATCGAGCTGCCGCCCATATCTTTCAGCAACGCAATCGCGGTTTCCAGCGGTACGATGCCGTCCGGCGCGCCGCTGCTGAGCGGGCCGGTGGAAATCTTCACCATCCCCGGCGTACCGGTTGGCGACACCAGGCCGTTGACCACGGTGTCGTTCTGCCCCAGCAGCGCGCGGCTGGTCGCTACGCCGGTAAATACCTGATTAACGTGCTGCGGCTGCACCTGGCGCGAGATTTCGCTGACCATCGCCGACTGGTTTGGGTCGCCGGCTCCCAGCCCCACGGAGAGCGCGTTATCAATCCGCAGCGCGTATTCCCGCATATCGGCCACCGCGCTGGCGACGTCCGGGTAATTTTTGGAGAGCACGCCCACCAGTACATGACCTTCCGCCGCCTCATAAATCTCGCTGGCGTTATCTTTACTGCCCGCCAGCACGTTCAGGCAGACGCGGTCACGGTAAAAATTAGGGGTCAGTTTCATGCGTTTTTCTCCTTGTTCAGAACCTCTGCAATCCGACGGGAGACAATCTCCAGTTGCTGCGCGTTCACGCTGCGGACATCGGCTTCAATAATGCCTTCATTGGCCTTATAGCCGCGGAAGTAGATGGCGTATTCGCCCTGCTTCAGCGCGTTGACCAAATCACCGGTATTGACGCCGGTCACCGCTTCATCAAACTTAATCTCCGCCCGCGCGATATCGCGACCGGCGCTGTCCCAGACCACGCGCGCCGTCACGCCATTAAGCGTATTAAGCTGCTGAATAAACGGCGTCATCTTCGCCACCATCTGCTCACCGCTCTCTTTGCTCGCCGTCAGGTAGTGTTCGATGGCGCAGGTCAGGCCGAGAATCCCCTCTTTGCCCACCTTCATCGCCCGGCCAATGCCGTTCGACTGGCGTTTGACCCACTCAACGTATTGGGTTTTGCCGATCACCAGCCCGCTGGTCGGCCCTTCGATCGCCTTCGCGCCGCTATAAATCACCAGATCCGCGCCGGCGCGATAGTAGGCCTGGAGGTCTTCCTCCGCCGCCGCGTCGACAATCAGCGGCAGATTATGGCGCTGCGCCACCGCGGCCGCCTGCGCCACGTTGAGCATGCTTTTCTGCACGCAGTGGTGGGATTTGATATACAGAATGGCCGCGGTGCGCGGGGTAATCGCCGCCGCCAGCTGCCCGGCGGAACATTCATTGGCGTAACCCGCTTCCACCAGCCTGCCGCCGCCCAGCGCCACCATGGTGCCCACCGGCGCGCCGAAGTTGACGTTATGGCCCTTAGGCAGCACGATTTCGTTGTTTTCGATCGGCGTCACGTGCAGGTTTTCCAGCAGCCAGTCGCTGTCTTTTACCAGCACCGCCGCCACCGACTGGGCGATGCCCGCCGAGGCGCAGGAGACGACGGTCGCCCCTTCCACGTCCAGCAGCTTCGCAATATACGCGCCGGTTTTATTGACCAGATCTTTCATCTCGAAGTACTGGTTCATGCCCGCCATCGCGGCTTCGACCACTTCCGGCCGCGGCGTGGAGACGCCGAGAATGGTCATACGACCGGAGGTATTAATAACCTGTTTTAAATCATATTTCTCAAAAATCGAAGGCATTTTCCGCGCTCCCTTGTTCGGTCAGATAGCCCCTGCCCGCGCGAACGGCGGCAAGCGGCTGCAGAATCGTGTCGGTCTGAAGGCTCTCTTTTTCCGCATCCACCAGCACCGTCGGCGTCTGCGCGAGGGTAAACAGCGTGAGATCGGCGTCGTAGCCCACCTCCAGCCGCCCTTTATGAGTCAGACGCAGGCCGTCTGCGGCGTTGGCGGTCACGCAGTCGATGACCTGCGGCAGCGACATCCCGATGGCGAGGAATTTCGACATCACCAGCGCCAGCGAGCGCACCGGGCCGTCGATACGGTTGCGGCAGTAGATATCGGAGCTGATGGTGTGCGGCAGAATGCCCATAGCAATCGCCCGACGCGCCACCTCAAAGCTGAAGCTGGCGGTACCGTGGCCGATATCAAGGCGCACGCCGCGCTGTAGCGCGCGGGAAATCGCACTTTTCAGCTCGCCGGACGGCGTCAGAATACGATTGGGTTTACCGTTGTAGCAGTGGGTAATGATGTCGCCTGAGGTCAGCAGATCGGCGATTTCATCCAGGTCGGGCGGATTATTGCCGATATGCACCATCAGCGGCAGGCCGCCGTTTTCCTGCTGCATCGCCTTCGCGCGCGCCAGTGGCGTAATGCCGTTTTCGCCCACCACGCTGCTGCTCATCCGCGCCTTCAGGCCGACGATAAAGTTCGGATAGCGGTTGACCGCCTGCTTCACCGCCTCCGCGTCGATATTCGCCATATTGGCCAGTTCATTCTGGGCAATCAGTCCGACGCGGGAGATGTTAAGCAGGGCATAAACCTCGGTCGCGGCTTCGCGGGTCAGCTGGTAGAAATCATCCACGTCGTCCGCGCCGGTGCTGCCCGCGTCAATCACGGTGGTCACGCCGGTAGCAATCCCCACGCTGTCCGGCTCATCATGGTATATCGGCGAGCTCGGATAGCAGTGAACGTGGGAGTCAATCCAGCCCGCGCTGACGTAACAGCTGCCGTCCAGCGCAATAGTTTTGCGCGCAGGGGCGCTAATCTCGCCAAGCGCCGCGATTTTACCGTCCCGGATGGCGATATCGGTCAGGGTATCGTCGACGAGGCGCGCACGGCGCAGGAGTAAATCAAACATATCTCTCTCCTGTTAACGCGGGCGCCGATGCGCCCGCAGGACTTAACTAATCGCCACCGGGAAAATTGACCCAAGGAGCATCGCGCCAAGGATCGCGCCGCCGGTGATCGGCTTCTGCCAGATGTAGAACAGCAGCGCGCCCGCCAGAGAACCGATGCCGATAGGAATAGAAGCGGCCATGGCGCTGAGAATAATCAACGGCCCGAGGAAGCGGCCGGAGGCGTTACCGGCCCCCATCATGACGTCCGCACCGTAGGTGGAGTCGCTCTGGTTGATGGTGAATTTACGCGCCAGGATGATGATGTAGCCAATGGCGAGGCCAAGCACCAGGCCGGTGGCCAGAGAGGCGGCAAAGTTGGCGACCGGGAAAACAAAGCCCGCGCCGAGCAGCAGCGCCGGAACGCCCAGGCCGACGCCGGTCTGAATCGCTCCGCCGATATCCAGAATCCCCACCAGCGAGCCTTCGATAATACGCGCGAACAGGAAGCTGGCGCCGAACGCCGCCACCGCGCCGTAGGCCCCGGTATCGATTCCCGCTTTCAGCATCGCCACGAAAGCGACTTCGTTAAACGCGCCGATGCCGTAGAGGTAGTACATATGCGTCCCGGCAAAGACGCCGGAGGAGAGCAGGCCAACAAAGATCGGGAACGACCAGTCGGCATACCAAAAACCTTTATTTTGTTCCATGAGAGGCTCCTGTTATTTACCGCTGAGCGAGTTGTGGATCAGTTCCAGCCAGTTCGGCACGGTCAGATGGAAGGATTCAATCATCTTCATGTCGAAACCGCGGAAGAAGCCGCTCAGGACGAACAGCGCGACGATGGCCACCATCATCACTTTAGTGACGCGGTGCCAGCCGCTCTCTTCTACGCCTTTACCAATCAGGATGCCCAGCACCAGGCCCGGTACGGCGTTACCCATAATCAGCTGCGCCGCGCCGCCGAAAATCGTCGCCCAGAAGCCCGATTTTTTACCGGCATCAATCGCCGCCAGCCAGAAGATAACCGGCATCACCGTGTTCACCAGCAGGTTTGCCGCCGGAACCAGGACTTTGACCGCCGTCACCTGCAGCGCTTCCGGTACTGAAGAGGCGGTCAGGTTAAGGAAAGCGACCACGATCATGCCGATAATGCCGCAGGCGATGGCCATCTTTTTCGGATCGTGCAGCGTCTCGCCGACGTTGCGGTTTTTGATCATCAGGGCCGCCGCCCCCCAGTTGGGGATGATGCGGTGGTCAACGTCCTGCGTGAAGGAGCCTGCCGCGACGGAAGAGGCCCAGGCGTTGAAGAAGAAGCCCAGGCCAAAAGAAAAGTGGGAAGCCGGATCGCCTTCACATGAATTCAGCTCGCCCAATGTACGAAACGCCCCCATCCCCTGCGTGGTGGGCGCATGAAACATGCGTGCCGCTCCGGCGCCAACGCCGACGCCGACCAGGCCGCCGATGATGAGCGATTTTATTAAAATTATCAGGAACATAGTCTGACCCTTTGGTGAAAATCAGGTTTGCGTGACGAAATCCACTTTATCGAGATTAATGGCGGTCACGGTGACGGTGACCTTCAGCTCCACGCTGTAGCTCCGTCGCTCGCGGCGCAGAAAGAAGAATAAAAACGCCTCTTTCCGTACCGCTTCACGCGCATGAACAACCTCCACATCCTGTGGTTCAATACGCAGTAGAATGTGCGGCGACGTTTTCATCACCGCCGCCTGAACATGGTTCAGCGCATCGGCGAAAGCGCGCGCTTTGCTCTCGCCTTTGCCGGTAACGCTCACCGTGGTGGTGAATTGCTCTTTCATGCTCACACGCCGTACTTCTTCTTCCAGGCCTCAACCAGGCGTTCGCCCAGCTCTTCTTTATCCATAAAGCCGAAGCCCAGAACGTTGTAGCCTTCGTTGATCGCGGTGACGCCTTCATCAACGGAACGCATGCCATATTTTGCTTTGTAGCCGTGCTTATTCTGCGCGGTGATCGCCCCTGCGCCGCCGCTGCCGCAGAAAGAGATACCGAAGGTGGCGTTTTCGGCTTTCATCATGTCGCCCAGCTTCATATCCGCGGCAACGCCCGGGACGACAACGGCGCGAGCGCCGGCTTTTTCCGCACCTGCGGCAACTTTTTGTCCTTTACCCAGGCGATCGCCAATAACAACGGTGATTTGTTCCATTTGAGTGCTCCTTACAGGTTATCTTTCGCGACTTCGAAGTGGACAGACAGCAGCCAGGCTTCTTCATCTGGCAGATTGCCGAACTGTGCGACCACTTCGCGGGCCAGCATCATTGAATCTTCCGAGATCTCTTCGAACAGGCTGGCATCCACTTCCGGCAGCGGCTCGCCGCTGATTGAGCGATGGGCCATCGCCCGAACGTGGGAGGTCAGCATTTGCTCCTGCACGTCGTTGGGGACGATGTTGCGGCGGCTTAATAGCGCGAAAACCTGCTGCAGCATCTTATCGGCCAGCTGCTCGGTTAGCGTGGCCTGCTCCTCTGGGACGTGTGTTACCGCTCCGTTATTCACTTGAATTACCCCGTTGATGTCTCTGGAGATAACACTAATGCCGGGGAGAAAGAGTTTGTAGCGAGTTGTTTTCCACTTCGAAGTGGAAAGAACGGCGGCAGGTGTGATTCATTTCACATAACCACAAAGAATGTGTTCACTTAACAAAATTCGCGTGATGAATATCACAAAAACGCCAGCGATGCTGAAACGGAACCCGCTGAGTAGAAAAGAGAAAAATGTGATGAAGGTAGTTTTTTACGTCAGCTTACCCACCTGCAAGGGCCTGCGGAACGGTTTGGGGTTTGGGGTTTGGGGTTTGGGGTTTGGGGTTTGGGGTTTGGGGTTTGGGGTTTGGGGTTTGGGGTTTGGGGTTTGGGGTTTGGGAGTATTTTTCAGTTTGCCATGCCGGGCGAGGCGTCAGCCGCCGCCCGGCAGAAATACCTAAAATCTAAAAACGATTAACGATACTTCTTGTGATAGGCGTTGCGGGTGGTTTTAAACTCTTCCGCGGCGGCCTGGGCCTCTTTAACTTTACCTTCATCGGCCAGCTTCAGCGCGCCGTCGATCTGGCCGATCAGCACATCAAAACCGTGACGATAATCTTTCATTTCCGCGCTGTCCGCCGCTTTACCTTCCAGCTTCGGCGGCGTCTCTTTCTGGGCATCCACCGCCGCCGTACGCATCTTATTCAGCGCCGCTTTCAGCTCGCCGGCGTCGGAGGTTTTCTGCACCACTTGCAGGTTCTCGGCAAGGGTATCCATGTCTTCGCCCAGATCGGCGAAGGCCGATGCCGAACCGAGCGCAAAAGCCGATACGGCCAGCATCGCTAACAGTTTTTTACGCATTGCTCACTTCCTTTTTTATTATTTAGCACACAGGTTTTATTGCCCGGCGATTTTCATCTCCGGCAGCAGCACGGAACCGCACTGAATGTTGCTGCGCGTCTCGATATCGTCGCCGATGGTCACGATATTACGCCACATATCTTTCAGATTTCCTGCAATGGTTATCTCACTGACCGGATACTGAATTTCGCCATTCTCTACCCAGAAGCCGGATGCGCCGCGTGAGTAGTCGCCGGTGACGCCGCTTACACCCTGCCCCATCAGTTCCGTTACGACAAGACCGGTTCCCATCTCTTTAAGCAACTTTGCAAAACTGAGGCCGCGGCCGTTGATCCGCCAGTTGTGAATGCCGCCCGCGTGGCCGGTGCTCTTCAGCCCCAGCTTGCGCGCCGAGTAGTTGGTCAGCAGCCACTGGGTCAGCACGCCGTCTTTAATGATATCGCGGCGTTCCGTACGGACGCCTTCGCTATCAAACGGGGTGGAAGCCAGTCCTTTCAGCAGGTGCGGATGCTCTTCAATGGTCAGCCACTCCGGCAGGATCTGGCTACCCAGCGCATCAAGCAGGAAGGTGGATTTACGATAAACCGACCCGCCGGCGATCGCTCCGACCAGATGCCCGAACAGACCGGTAGCGACTTCGTTGGCGAAAATCACCGGCGCTTTCATCGTCGATAGCTTACGCGGGGCCAGGCGCGACAGGGTACGGCGGGCGCACTCCTCGCCAACCCACTCCGGCGATTGCAGATCGTCTATCGCCCGCCCGATGGTGTAAGCGTAATCGCGCTCCATATCGCCATTCTCTTCGGCAATCACGCAGCTGGAGAGCGAATGGCGGGTCGAACAGTAGCTCTGCAGCATACCGTGGCTGTTGCCGAAGACTTTAATGCCGTAGTGGCTGTTAAAGCTGCCGCCTTCAGTATTGCTGATGCGCTTATCGGCTTTCAGCGCCGCCTGTTCAGCGCGGGAGGCCAGCTCAATGGCTTCGTCCGGCGACACTTCCGCCGGATGGAACAGGTCAAGATCCGGGGCCTCAAAAGCCAGCAGCTCTTTATCCGCCACGCCCGCGCACGGGTCCGGCGAGGTGTAGCGGGCAATATCCAGCGCCGCCTGCACCGTGCGGGCGATAGCCTGCGGGCTAAGATCGGTCGAAGACGCGCTGCCTTTACGGTTTTGGTGATAAACGGTGATGCCCAGGGCGCCATCGCTATTGAATTCTACGTTCTCCACTTCGCCGTAGCGGGTACTAACGCCGATACCGGTAGTTTTGCTGACGGAGACTTCCGCGCCGTCGGATTTGCCTGCCGCCAGTTCCAGCGCCGTGGTCACGGCCTCTTCCAGCGTCTTACGCTGTTGTGCAACTTGAGAGATGACTTTCATCGCTAATGCCATAATGTAAGAAGGAGTTAACTGAAGTCTAACAGAGAACCGTTTTTCAGTGCGCGCCTTAACTGGTAACATTAGTCTCTTTTTTAAGGAGCCTGAGATGACAAAGCAGCCCGAAGACTGGCTCGACGACGTCCCTGGTGATGACGTCGAAGATGAAGACGATGAAATTATCTGGGTCAGTAAAAGTGAAATTAAGCGCGACGCCGAAGAACTGAAGCGTCTTGGCGCGGAAATGGTCGAGCTGGGTAAAAACGCGCTCGATAAAATCCCGCTGGATACCGACCTGCGCGACGCGATTGAACTCGCCCAGCGTATCAAGAAAGAAGGCCGCCGCCGCCAGATGCAGCTGATTGGTAAAATGCTGCGTAGCCGCGACGTCGAGCCGATTCGTCAGGCGCTGGACAAGCTGAAGAACCGCCACAACCAGCAGGTTGCGCTGTTCCATAAGCTTGAGCAGATCCGCGATCGTCTGATTGATAATGGTGATGAAGCCGTGGCTGAAGTGCTGAACCTGTGGCCTGACGCCGATCGTCAGCAGCTGCGTTCGCTTATCCGCAACGCCAAAAAAGAGAAAGAAGGCAACAAGCCGCCGAAGTCCGCGCGTCTTATCTTCCAGTATCTGCGAGAACTGGCCGAAAGCGAAGGCTAATTCTGAACGACTCCCCCGGATTACGGCCCGTGCCCAATCCGGGCGACCCCCCCACCTCCTCTTACAAATCACATGGCGATAGCCCGTCGCCGTTGTCATGGCTTTAAATCGGTTGTAATTTTTCATTTTAATTCCATTTGGCGTTTATATTTAAATTTTATTTCACAAAAAAGCCGTTCCATTCCTGCCTGGCTGGTCATTCCACCTTTCCTCTAACGCTGCCAGACAAATCCCAATGCATTAATCTAATTAACTTAAATAACAAAACCCGTCTTTATAACGCTGACTTTATCAGCAGTTTGCTTATCTTTGATCCATCTCTCAAAACGGTTTTGTTATTTCATACATCATTATAATGAAAAATTAATTTCATTAAGTCGTGAGGAACGAAACGGTGCGAGCGCGTATTTTGGCCAGTCAGTTCTGTTAATTAAAACCAGGCGTCTGCAGGCTTTCTTCAGGAGAAAGTCGACCAAATCTTCCGCGCCGCCGCAGGTGAATCGCCCGGTAATCATCAGGGATTCACTATTCACGAAAGTGGCTGACCCGGCGCTAAGCCGTTCGCCGCCGGTCAGAGCCAGATTTTTAGAGAGTCGACAGCTATCATCATGGAGAAAAATATGACTACTGTACCAAGGCTGAAATATTTCGTTGATGGTCAATGGCGCGTATCGCAGACCGAACGCTATATGGACGTCTATAACCCAAGTACCGGGGAAGTGATGGCTCAGGCCCCCTGCTGCACCGAGCAAGAAGTGCTGGATGCCGTTGCCGCGGCGCGCAAAGCCTTTCCGGCGTGGTCAGATACGCCAGCCATTAAACGCTCGCAAATTATGTTCCGCGTTCGCGAATTATTAATCCAGCATCAGGACCGTTTAACCGAGCTGGTGGCAAAAGAAAACGGTAAAGCCTGGGGCGACGCCCAGGGCGATGTTTTAAAAGCGAAAGAAGGCACCGAGCTTGCCTGCTCGATTCCCACTCTCATGGCCGGCGAAAACCTGATGGACGCCTCTGCCGGGATCGACACCAACCTTTACCGTGAGCCAATTGGCGTGTTCGCCGGTATTGTGCCGTTTAACTTCCCGGCGATGATCCCGATGGGATGGATGGCGCCATTATGCGTCGCTTCCGGTAATACCATGGTGATAAAAGCGGCCAGTATGACGCCGATGACCTGTATGGAAATCACCAAGCTCTATCAGGAAGCAGGGGTGCCGGATGGGGTTATCAATGTGGTGACCTGCTCACGTAACGAAGCCGATATATTGCTAACCCATCCGGACGTCAACGGCGTCTCCTTCGTCGGCTCCACCTCCGTGGGCCTGCACGTTTACTCCAAAGCCGCCGCTCATGGCAAACGCGTTCAGGCGCTGTGCGAAGCGAAAAACCATGCCCTGGTGCTGGCCGATGCGCCGATTAACCGCACCGCAGCGGGGATTATCAACGCCGCGTTTGGCTGCGCGGGCGAACGCTGCATGGCGCTGCCGGTCGTCGTGGTGCAGGAAGAGATCGCCGATAAGCTGATTGCCGCCGTCGTCGAAAAAGCCAAACAGCTGAAAATCGGCCCCGGCTATCTGCGCGATACCGATATGGGTCCGGTTATTTCTAAAGACCATAAACGGTCGGTGATCGGCTGGATTAATAAAGGCATTGAGGAAGGGGCAAAGCTGGTGCTCGATGGTCGCGCTATTCAGGTGCCGGGCCAGGAAAACGGCTTCTACGTCGGGCCGACCATCCTGGATCGCGTAACCGAAGAGATGAGCGTCGGAACGCAGGAAATTTTCGGGCCGGTGCTGTGCTTTAAGCGGGTGAAAACCTTCGAAGAAGGTCTGCAATTAATGAACAATAACCCGTTTGCCAACGGCTCGGTTATTTTCACCCAAAGCGGCTACTACGCCCGTGAATTCCAGAAACGCACGCACGGCGGTATGGTCGGTATCAACGTCGGTATCCCGGTGCCGGTCGGCGTATTCCCGTTCTCTGGCCATAAGCAGTCCTTCTTCGGCGACCTGCACTGCCTGGGCAAAGACGGCGTACGTTTCTATACCGAATCAAAATGCGTGACCTCGCGCTGGTTTGATGAAGAGGAAGCGAAACGCGAAAAAGTCGACTCCTGGGACGGTACGATTTAAACGCCGCTACTACCCCAAATAATTCAAGTTGCAGTCAACGCACCAGCCGCTCGAAGTATGACGGTCAACTCCCTCCAGATATTGCTCCGGCAATATCTGGAGCATTAATTCGATTTTTTTACTCTGCACGTGTCGCTGAATCGTAAATGACGAATGCACACTAAAAAAATCCTTAATATTAAATGGAGTTTCCTATGACCCAGGCCTTCTCAATTCCTCGTAGTATTATTTATGGCGAAAACGCTTTAGAACATCTTTCCACGCTGAGCGGTAAAAAAGCCGCATTAGTCACCGGCGGAAGTTCAATGAAGCGTTTTGGCTTTCTGGATAAAGCCGTTAGCGAACTTAATAAAGCGGGGATGGAATGCATTATTATCGATAATGTGGAACCCAACCCATCCATTAAAACCGTCTGGCGCGGCGCAAAAGAGATGCAGGCCTTTGAACCAGACTGGATAGTGGCGATTGGCGGCGGCTCTGCGCTTGATGCCGCCAAAGTCATGTGGTGTTTTTACGAGCATCCGCAGCTGAAGTTCGAAGATATTCTCCCGGTCGGCTCCATGCCAGCGCTGCGCAATAAAGCCCGGTTTGTAGCGATTCCTTCCACCAGCGGCAGCGCCTCTGAAATCACCGCGTTCTCGGTGATCACCGATACGGCAAATCATATTAAGCACCCGATTGTTGCCGCCGATCTGGTGCCGGATATAGCTATTCTCGACCCCACAATTCCGGCAAAAATGCCGCCGCACGTCACCGTTCACACCGGTATGGACGTTCTGACCCACGCGATTGAAGCCTATGTGTCCACCGCGGCCAACTCGTTTACCGATCCCTATGCGGTAGAAGCGATTCGGCTGGTGTTTAAGTATCTGGAAACCGCCTGGCGCTCGCCTGATGATATAAACGCCCGCATGCATATGCACAACGCCTCTGCGCTGGCGGGAATCGCCTTCACTAATGCTTCGCTGGGATTAGTCCACGCGATGGCGCATAAAATTGGCGGCGAGTTTGGTATTACCCACGGGCTGGCGAACGCGATTATGTTGCCTTATATCATTCGATATAACGCGAAGTTCACCAAAAAATATCGCCAGCTGGAAGCGGCTTTAGGCATCAATAACCTGAGTGATGCGATCAACGCGCTGAATCAACGTCTGGGCGTGCCGAAAACGCTAAGCCAGTGCGATGAAGTTGAAATCAATGAAGTGACCTTTGTGAATGTTCTCGACAGAATGAGCCGCCATGCCGTCGACGATCCCTGCACCTTAACTAACCCTAACTATCCGTCCGTTCAGGATGTCAAAGGGCTCTATACCCAGGCATTCTACGGCGCTTAATCGCCTCCCCGCTGCGTTTTTCTTAAACGGTAAAGCAGCGTCAACCAGGGCCGCATAGGTAATTAAAACCCGGCGGCCTTATCGGTTCCACAGACGTCATCATAGCCGTGGCCAACAATAGCTGAATCGTTAAAGCTTATTTCGCTTTAAATCACATATTTTTAGCAAACATTTTTATAATTGCCTAAAAAACGCGATTTAAATCTCATTTAAAAATATAAAAACGGCCATTTTCTCACCAGGTGAGACACTTCACATTTTCATAATCCACTTGCAACTAAATTCCCTCCATCAGCGACACAATCGATTCAGCAAAAGGAATAAAAAATGAAAAAAACATTAGCTTTAACCGTAATCGCTATGCTTGTTTCTGGGCCAGTAGTAGCAAAAACGTGGGTGCTGACAAGCGCTGAAAGCGGCATGGATAAAGGAAACTGGCAGATAACCAGCGATCAGCTGAAGATTAAAGATCATAATTTCAGCATTGAGCAAAAAGTCCTTCACGGCGGTAAACAAGAAGGCAGCAAAATCCTCGTCATCCACAGCAAAGACGGCCTGACAATTACCCTGAGCCCGACCCGCGGCATGAACCTGCTGAAAATCGAAGGGTTTGGTTCGCGAATGGGCTGGGACTCGCCGGTTAAAGAGGTAGTCAACCCGGCATTCATAAACCTCGAAAGCCGTAACGGGCTGGGCTGGCTGGAAGGGTTCAATGAGATGATGGTGCGCTGCGGCTATGAATGGACCGGCCACCCGGTAACCGCAGACGGTCAGATTTATACTCTGCACGGCAAAGTTGGCAACACGCCGGCCTCACAGGTGGAAGTGGAAGTCGCGGACGCCGCGCCGTATGAAATTCGCGTTCGCGGACTGGTGAAGGAGAGCACGTTTAAGAAAGCGGATCTGCAGACCATGACCGAGCTGCGCTATGTACCCGGCAGCAACAGCTTCAGCCTGCACGATGTCTTAACCAACCATGCCGACTATCCGCATGACTATCAAATTATCTATCACAGCAACTTTGGCAAGCCGATCCTCGAAGAGGGGGCCCGCTTCCTGGCGCCGATTTCAAGCATAAGTCCGTTCAATGACTACGCCAAGGCCGGCTTAAAAACCTGGCAAACCTACGCCGGTCCAACCAAAGGTTTCGATGAAATGGTGTTTAATATGCAGCCGCTGGCGGATGAAAATCATCAAACCCTGGCCGCCGTGGTCAACAAAGCCGGCGATAAAGGGGCATCGATTCAGTTTGATACCCGCCAGTTGCCGGTGCTGACGCTGTGGAAAAACACCGATACCGAGAAACAGGGCTACGTAACCGGTATTGAGCCGGGCACCAGCTACGCCTATCCGGTGACCATTGAGCGCGAGCAAAAACGCGTTAAGCAGCTTCAGCCAGGGGCAAGCACCCAGTTTGATCTGACCTATACGCTGCTGCACAGCAGCGAGCAGGTTGCCGACGTGGAGAAGAAAATCGCGGCCATTCAGGGCGATACCAAAGTGGCGGAGAATGAAACGCCTATCGCGAAGGAGTAGCGTAAGCTTTGAGCCCGTCCCGGGTTGCGGCGTTACGCCTGACCCGGGCTACCGGACCGCAGACGGCGCTGAACCCGTAGCCCGGCTAAGCGCAGCGCGAGCCGGGAGAAAAGCGGAGATGACATTGCGCGCTGCCTCCCGGAGGCGGCGCTTGACGCGCCTTGTCCGGGCTACCAGCCCGCAGACGGCGCTGAACCCGTAGCCCGGCTAAGCGCAGCGCGAGCCGGGAGAAAAGCGGAGATGACATTGCGCGCTGCCTCCCGGAGGCGGCGCTTGACGCGCCTTGTCCGGGCTACCGGCCCGCAGACGGCGCTGAACCCGTAGCCCGGCTAAGCGCAGCGCGAGCCGGGAGAAAAGCGGAGGTGGCATTGCGGGCTGCTTCCCGCAGGCGGCGCTTGATGCTCCTTATACGGGTTACAAAACCTTGGCCGCACCAGCCCGATCCATGACCACCAAACGCAAATCCTGCGCAAAGCGCTGGTACTGCGCTTCATTAATCGGCTGCGGGTAGCTCAACACGATCAATTCATGATCGGCGATCCCCTGATGATAGCTCGGGTGGCGATGGGCCCAGGGATTCGCGCAAAAACCCATGGTGTCATAAAAGCGCAGGCGCTTATGGGCGATCTCGCTGGTCAGCGGATCGATTTCCAGAATGGTCAGCGGCGCGCGCTGAAGTATTTCAGCTAACAACCGCTTGCCGTAGCCGCGCGATCGTAACCTGTCGTCAACGGCCAGATGCTCAATATAGACATAGTCGGTAAACCGCCAGCAGCCGCTCAGGCCAATAAACAGGCCATCATCGAACCAGGCTTCCAGTTCATAATGCGGATTATCAAGCGCCTGCTGTTTAGCCTCGGCTTCACGCTGTTCATGCCACGGGAAGGCCCTGCCGTACAGCGCGTCAAGCGCGGGAAAATGCGCGGAATCGGTAGAGGTCACTCTTTGTGAAATCAACATGAACCATCCTGGTCACAAAACCCCTCCGCCCTCGCGCGGAGGGCGGATAAACGAGGAGCATAGCCTACTCGGCCGCCTCGGCTTTTTTCGCCAGCTTATCGAGCAGCTTCTGATGAATGCCGCCAAATCCGCCGTTGCTCATCACCAGAATGTGGTCGCCCGGATGGGCAGTTTTAACAATCATCTCCACCAGCGCATCGACATCGGCGCTCCAGTGCGCGGGCTGAACGCAGGCGTCAGCCACTTCAGCGACCTGCCACGGAATATGCTGCGGCTGCAGCAGGAAGACTTCGTCCGCGCGGCCAAGGGACGGCGCCAGGTCGTCTTTGCAGATACCCATTTTCATGGTGTTGGAACGAGGTTCAAGCACGGCAAGAATACGCGCGGTACCGCCAACCTTGCCGCGTAGCGCCTGCAGGGTCGCCAGAATCGCCGTCGGGTGGTGGGCAAAATCGTCGTACACGGTCACGCCGTTGGCTTCGCCGCGCAGCTCCAGACGCCGGCGGGCGTTAATAAAGCTGCCCAGCGCGTTAGCCGCATCGGCAGGCTGCACGCCGACATGACGGGCGGCGGCAATGGCCATCAAACCGTTATGCATATTATGTTCGCCAACCAGCGCCCACTTCACCTCGCCGACTTTCTCGCCGTCCAGCCACACTTCCCATGAGGAAGCATCTGTGGTGAGCTTTTTCGCCTGCCAGTGGCCCTGTTCGCCGACCAGCTCCTGCTCGCTCCAGCAGCCCATCGCCATCGTCTGTTTCAGATTGATGTCGTTCTCCGGCAGGATAATCTTGCCTTTGCCCGGCACAATGCGCACCAGATGATGGAACTGTTTCTGGATCGCTTTCAGATCGTCAAAGATGTCCGCGTGGTCAAACTCAAGGTTATTGAGAATCAACGTGCGCGGGCAGTAGTGAACAAACTTGGAGCGTTTATCGAAGAAAGCGCAGTCGTATTCATCGGCCTCAATCACGAAGAACGGGCTGTCGCCAAGGCGCGCGGAAACATCGAAGTTGCCCGGAACGCCGCCGATAACAAAGCCCGGCTTGTAGCCGCAGGCTTCGAGGATCCAGGTCGCCATGCCGGCTGTGGTGGTTTTCCCGTGCGTTCCGGCAACCGCCAGCACCCAGCGATCGCGCAGCACGAAATCGTGCAGCCATTGCGGTCCGGACATGTAAGGGATATTATTTTCCAGCACCGCTTCCACGCACGGGTTTCCGCGCGTCATCGCGTTACCGATAATTACCAGATCCGGCTGCGGATCCAGCTGGCTGGCATCATATCCTTGAATTAACTCAATTCCCTGATTTTCCAGCAGGGTACTCATTGGCGGATAGACATTCGCATCCGACCCCGTTACCTCATGACCGAGGGAACGCGCCAGCATCGCCAGCCCCCCCATAAACGTGCCACAGATTCCTAAAATATGAATGCGCATTCGTCACTTCCTTCTCTTATCTGAAGCACAGTTTACCGGGATGTTGGGGGTGAAAGAAATGCATTTAAGGCGAATCCGTATTTTGCTGGCGCGATTCACCTGTGCGAACTTTTTTTATTCTTTGTTAAGATTGTTATGTTCGTTTTACTTCACATAAACATGCAGGGAACGGGTTATGAAAACGTTAGGTGAATTTATTGTCGAAAAGCAGCACGAGTTCTCTCACGCAACCGGCGAGCTTACTGCTTTGTTGTCGGCGATAAAGTTAGGCGCCAAGATCATCCACCGCGATATCAACAAGGCCGGTCTGGTCGATATCCTGGGTGCCAGCGGTGCTGAAAACGTTCAGGGCGAGGTGCAGCAAAAACTCGACCTGTTTGCCAATGAAAAGTTGAAAGCCGCACTGCGAGCACGCGATATTGTTGCCGGGATCGCCTCTGAAGAAGAAGATGAAATCGTCGTCTTTGAAGGATGTGAACACGCCAAATACGTGGTGCTGATGGACCCGCTGGATGGATCTTCTAACATCGACGTTAACGTCTCCGTTGGAACGATTTTCTCTATCTATCGCCGCGTCACGCCGGTGGGAACCCCCGTTACTGAAGAAGATTTCCTGCAACCGGGCAACCGACAGGTCGCCGCGGGCTATGTGGTTTACGGCTCCTCGACGATGCTGGTTTATACCACCGGCTGCGGCGTCCACGCCTTTACCTACGACCCGTCCCTTGGCGTCTTCTGCCTGTGCCAGGAGCGCATGCGCTTCCCGGAAAAGGGCAACACCTACTCGATTAACGAAGGTAACTACATCAAGTTCCCGATGGGTGTGAAGAAGTACATCAAGCATTGCCAGGAAGAAGATAAAGAGACCCAGCGCCCGTACACCTCGCGCTACATCGGCTCTCTGGTGGCGGATTTCCACCGCAACCTGCTAAAAGGCGGCATCTATCTCTACCCGAGCACCGCCAGCCACCCGGACGGTAAACTGCGCCTGCTGTACGAATGCAACCCGATGGCGTTCCTCGCGGAACAGGCGGGCGGTAAAGCCAGCGATGGTAAAGAGCGTATTCTGGATATCATTCCGGAAAGCCTGCACCAGCGCCGCTCTTTCTTCGTCGGCAACAACCATATGGTTGAAGACGTCGAGAACTTTATTAAAGAGTTCCCGGACGCGTAACGCGCCTCTTCCCCTCCCGCCGTACGGGAGGGGAAATTCTCCAATCAGTGTCCCACCCTTGTGACCGGCGAGCTCTGCCGATTCTCCCACAGCACCGTCAGGCCGCGCTGCAGCGCAATAAAGATAAACAGCAGAATACCGATGGCGATCTTGGTCCACCATGAACTGAGCGTACCATCGAAGTTGATATAGGTTTGAATCAGCCCCTGAATCCCTACGCCAAACAGCGTGCCGAGCACCGTCCCTACCCCACCGCTTAACAGCGTGCCGCCGATAACCACTGAAGCAATCGCGTCCAGCTCAACGCCGACGCCCGCCAGCGCATAGCCCGCCTGGGTATAGATGGAGAAGACGATCCCCGCCAGCGTCGCCAGTCCGGTGGAGAGCATATAGATACGGATCGTCGTGCTCCGCGTGGAGATCCCCATCAGGTTCGCCGACGTCGCGTTGCCGCCGATGGCGTAAACCTGATTGCCAAAGCGGGTGCGGTGGGCCATAAAAATTCCGCCGATCACCACCAGCAGCATCAGCAGCCCCATCGCGCTCAGACGCCCGCCCCCGGGGATGGTCCATGCCAGTCCGGAAAGGGCGTCATAGACCGGATGATTAATGGGAATCGACTCTTCCGAGACCAGGTAGCTGACGCCGCGCAGGAAAAACATCCCGGCGAGGGTGATGATAAACGCCGGGATCTTCAGCGCATCAATAAGCAGGCCCATAAACGCGCCAAAGGCGCAGCCCATCACCAGCACCAGCGGAAACGCCACCAGCGGCGAAATCCCCCAGAAACCGATCGCTTTAGCGAGAAAGACCCCGGTAAAGGCGATCACCGACCCGACCGACAGATCGATCCCGCCGGAGAGGATCACAAAGGTCATACCGACGGCGATGATCCCGAGAAAGGCATTGTCGGTCAGGATATTGCAGATCACCCGCGTCGAGGCAAAGCCGGGAAACTGGGTCAGGCAGTAAAGGTATCCCAGTACGAAGACCGCGAGGGTAATCATTAACGGTAAATTACGTTTTATCATGGCCGCGCATCCCCTTCAGTATGCTGATAAAGCGCGGCGACTGGACGATCAGTACGCACAGCACCACCACCGCTTTGACTACCTGATTAAGCTCCGGCGGGAAGCCTGACAGCAGGATCCCGGTATTCATGCCCTGGATAATCAGCGCCCCGATGACCGAGAGCAGCAGGTTAAAGCGCCCGCCCATCAGCGAGCCGCCGCCGATAACCACCGCCAGGATGGCGTCCAGCTCCAGCCACAGCCCGGCGTTATTGGCATCCGCGCCGCGAATATCCGCCGCAACGATAATCCCGGCGATTGCCGCGCAAACGCCGCTGAGTACGTAGGCCAACATCACGACGACGCGGGTATTTACCCCGGCGTTTTTCGCCGCGCGAATGTTAATCCCCACCGCTTCGATAAACATTCCCAGCGCGGTTTTGCGGGTAAACAGCCAGAACAGCGCCAGCGTGACGATGGCGATAATCACCGGCGTCGGGAACAGCAGCAGCGACCCGCTACCCAGCCACGCCAGATGCGGTGAGTCAAAGGTCACGATCTGCCCGGAGGTGATCAGCTGCGCCACTCCGCGCCCGGCGACCATCAGGATCAGCGTGGCGACGAACGGCTGGATCTTCAGCACCGCCACCAGGATCCCGTTCCACAGACCGGCCAGCGCGCCGGCCCCCAGCGATGCCAGCAGCACAATCGGCAGGCTGTGCCCTGCCACGGTCATCGACGCTGCCGTTGCGCCGGCAATCGCCATCACCGCCCCGACGGAGAGGTCAATCCCGCCGGTGGCGATAACCAGCGTCATGCCAATCGCCAGCAGCGCCACCGGGGCGGCGCGGTTTAAAATGTCTATCGGGCTGCCGAACAGCCGCCCGTCCTGGAGCACGACCTGATAAAAATGCGGCGCGACCAGGCTGTCAACCACCAGCACCAGCAGCAGCGCAATAATTTGCGGCATCCCTTTTGGCCAGTTAAAGCGCCGTTTCGGCTGGCCGCTTTTCGGAACAGATTGAGGCATCATCGGTTACTCCTTATGCCGCAATAGCGTTCATGATCGCCGGTACGGAGAGCTCGCTCAGCGCCAGCTCCGCCACCTGCTGGCGATCGCGCATGATAATCACCCGATCGGCGTAACCCACCAGCTCTTCCAGCTCTGAAGAGATGACCAGCAGCGCCAGGCCATCGGCGCACAGGGTTTCGATCAGGCGGATGATTTCGGCATGGGCGCCAACGTCAATACCGCGCGTCGGTTCATCGAGGATCAGGAACTGCGGCTTCGTCAGCAGCCAGCGGGAGAGCAGCACCTTCTGCTGATTACCGCCGGAGAGAAATTCGATCGGCTGTTCAGCGCTGGGGGTACGAATACCGAGTTGACGAATAAAACGTTCGGCAATCTCATTTTGTTCGCGGCGACTAATCGGTCGTAGCCAGCCGCGCTGCGCCTGTAGCGCGAGAACGATATTTTCCCGCACCGAGGCGGCGGCGATTATGCCGTCGGTTTTACGATCTTCCGGACAGAAGCCGATCCCGAGGCACGATGCCTGATGCGGCGAGCGCAGGGTTTGCGGCTTGCCTTTGATCCACGCTTTGCCGCTGTCGGCGGGTTTAATGCCGAAAATGACTTCCGCGGTTTCCGTGCGTCCTGAGCCTAACAGTCCTGCCAGACCGACGATTTCACCGGGACGGACCTGCAGATTAAACGGTGCAATAGTGCCTTTTTTGCCAAAATCTTCGAAGGCGGCCACCGGCTTATCGCTCAGCAGGGTGCGGCCCGCGCGCTGCAGGGCGTTATGCTCCAGCTCGCGGCCCAGCATCATTTTCACCAGTTCAATTTGCGGCAGCTCGCGGGTTTCCCGGCAGCCGACAAAACCGCCGTTACGCAGAACGGTGATGCGGTCGCTGACGGCGTAAACCTGGTCGAGGAAGTGGGTGACGAAAATCAGGCTGACGCCGCTATCGCGCAGCTGGCGCATTAGGGTGAAGAGCATTTCCACCTCCAGGGTATCCAGGCTGGCGGTCGGTTCATCAAGAATTAACACTTTTGCTGACAGGTCAATTGCCCGGCAGATCGCGACAATCTGCTGCATGGCGACCGAAAAGCGGTTCAGCGGTTCACGGACATCGAGAGAAAAACCGTAGGACGCCATCAGCGCGGTGGCGCGTTTTTCCATCTCTTTGCGCTGCAGGAGGCCAAAGCGCCGGGGCTCGCGGCCAATAAACAGATTATCCGCCACCGACATGTTAGGCAGCAGGTTCACTTCCTGATAGACGGTGCCGATCCCCAACTGCTGGGCGTGGGCGGTATTTTTTGGCGAGATTTCCCGGCCTTCCAGCCAGATTGCCCCGCGGTCGGCGTGGTAGACGCCGGTAAGCGCTTTAATCAGGGTGGATTTACCCGCGCCGTTTTCGCCTAACAGAGCCATGATTTCGCCCCGGCGCAGGCTGAAATTAACGTTATCCAGCGCCTTCACGCCGGGGAAAAATTTGCTTAGCCCTTCAGTACGAAGGATTTCCTGATGTTGTTCGCCGTTCATGCTCTCCCCTCACCTTAACCCTCTCCCCGGCAGGGAGAGGGAGCTCAGCCGCGCTTTAGCGACCGGGAAAATCCCGGAGGCGGCGCTGCGCGCCTGTCCGGGCTACTCAATCCGCAGACGGCGATGAACCTGTCGCCCGGAGCGCATAGCGCCACCGGGAGCGTGCCTGTTTTTCGCTACTTAGTAGCCCATATTTTTCTTCTTCTCTAACTCTTCTTTCGCCGTATCCGGCAGGTAAAGGGTCGATTTGGTGATGGTGACTTTTTCAGGCAGGGTGCCGTCTTTTTTGTATTTCTCCAGCGCATCGAACGCCGGGCCGGCCATATTCGGCGTCAGCTCAACGCTGGCGTTAGCCTCGCCGGCCATCATCGCTTTATAGATATCCGGCACCCCGTCGATAGAACCGGTGAGGATATCTTTGCCCGGCTTCAGCCCGGCCTCTTTAATCGCCTGAATGGCGCCAATCACCATGTCGTCGTTATGGGCGTAAACCATGCAGATGTTCTTGCCGTTGTTCTCCGCTTTGATAAAGCTCTCCATCACTTCTTTACCCTTACTGCGGGTAAAGTCGCCGGACTGGGAGCGGATAATCTTGATATTGGAGGCTTTAGAAATGGCTTCAGCGAAGCCTTTCTTGCGGTCAATCGCCACGCTGGCCCCCACGGTGCCCTGCAGTTCAACAACGTTACACGGCTTGCCGTCGACGGTTTTCACCAGCCACTCACCGATCAGTTGGCCTTCCAGCACATTGTTCGCGGTAACGGTGGTCATATAGAGATCTTTGTCTTTGACATCAATTGAGCGGTCGAGCAGGAATACCGGGATTTTGGCTTCTTTCGCTTCCTTCAGTACCGGCTCCCAGCCGGTCGCCACTACCGGAGCGATGAAGATGGCATCGACGCCCTGAGCGATGAAGGAGCGTACGGCTTTAATCTGGTTTTCCTGTTTTTGTTGGGCGTCGGCAATCTTCAGAGTGATGCCGCGCTTCGCGGCCTCTTCCTTCGCGACGTTGGTTTCGGCCGCACGCCAGCCGGATTCAGAACCGACCTGCGAAAAACCTACGGTAAGAGGGGCAGCCATGACCATAGACGACATAGCTGCGGAAACTGCTGTGACAAGAAGTAAGCGCTTCCACATAAGAGGATCCTCGTAGGGTTATTGTTGGTTAAAGCCTCACCTGCGAACAAACTATAGACAATCGGAGATGTAACTGAATGCGTTACATCACACTTCAAAAAAGTTAATTAGATGTTAATCGATACGCTTTTCAGCAGCGGAGAGCCGGTGAGGCTTCGCGACCCGTGCGAGCTTTGCCGTTTATGACGAAATTTGTCACGCTTTGAGATATCAAGCATATGCAATGAAAACGGTTACATAAATTTATTCAGTATGCGGCTATGTTTATGGATTTTCAGGCTGTATAGCGGGGAAAAATTCAGACTCCCCCCACCCGTTCTGGAGAAAAAGAAGCGAAGACATTCGATGCGAGTTGGCTATAATACCGGGCACTTGTTTGCCATACATTTTAAAGGAAACAGACATGAGCTTACTCAACGTACCTGCGGGCAAAGATCTGCCGGAAGACATCTACGTCGTGATCGAGATCCCGGCGAACGCAGATCCTATTAAATACGAAGTCGACAAAGAGAGCGGTGCACTGTTCGTTGACCGTTTCATGTCCACGGCGATGTTCTATCCGTGCAACTACGGCTACATCAACCACACTCTCTCCCTGGACGGCGACCCGGTTGACGTTCTGGTCCCGACGCCGTACCCGCTGGAGCCAGGTTCAGTCATCCGCTGCCGTCCGGTCGGCGTACTGAAAATGACCGACGAATCCGGTGAAGATGCGAAGCTGGTTGCGGTACCGCACACCAAGCTGAGCAAAGAGTACGATCACATCAAAGATGTGAACGACCTGCCGGAACTGCTGAAAGCGCAGATCACCCACTTCTTCGAGCACTATAAAGACCTCGAAGCGGGCAAATGGGTTAAGGTTGACGGCTGGGACAACGCCGAAGCGGCGAAAGCTGAAATCGTGGCTTCCTTCGAGCGCGCTAAGAAGTAATTCTGCCGCACTCAGGTTAGCAAAAACACCGCCTCCAGGCGGTGTTTTTATTTGGGATATTGAGCCATTTCCCGGTTAGCGACTAACGCGCCTTGGCGGGGCGACAAAAGTTACCCCCGCAAAAAACAACGCCACCCGAAGGTGGCGTTATCGTTATTAATACTGGTCTTTGTCCAACCAGTTGCCGCTTTCTATCCGCGTGAAGCCCTCAACGGGGCGCTGATAGACATACATCCAGGCGCTACCGTATGGCGTCTGGATCAGGTGACGAGCATACTCGCCGCCTTTGGTACGCAGCGCATCCAATTCAGCCAGCGTCGATGCGTCAATACGATAGACTTCACCATGTACCGTGCCATCGCCGGGCACCGCGCCTGGATAGTGGCCCAGGCTGTACAGTTGATAATCATTGACACTATGATCGCCCAGCCACTGAGCGTTGGTCATCCAGTGGCTGTTGCCTTGTTTGCGTCGTAAACTGCCGTAAACAAATATTCGCATTGCTAAAACTCAAACTGATAGAGCAAATCGAGAGCCTGGTCTACACCAGACACAGCTTCCATATATAGCTTAGGCATCAGGCGATAACGTAACGTCAACGTCGCCAGGGAATCAAAGATCCCTACCCCATATTTTACCTGCAGACCGGGCAGCACATAGCCGCTGACCACCACCTGGGAGGAGTCGCCCACTCCCTCGGTATCCAGCGCCAGATTGCTTACGCCAAACGTCTCGCCGATTTTACCCACAACCTGACCACTTTGTGCAACCCCCATACCAATAAGCATGGAGGTCATTGCCGCACTATCGCTCTGTCCGCTGCCTAAACCCTGCCCGCGGAGCAGGTAAGAGAGCGCTTCCTGCTGCGACATCGCCGGATCGGAGAAAATCTCCGCTTTCGGCTGATCGGCCGAGCCGGTCACGCGAACGCCGGCGATAACGTCGTCCTCGGTGGCGTCCGGGTTACGAATGGCTTCGATATTCAGCAGCGGCTGATCCGGCGGACCGGAGAACAGCAGCTCGCCTTTACGCACGATCAGATCCTGGCCGTAGGCATGGAAGCGGCCTTCCGGGATGTTGATCTGCCCGTTCAGTCCCAGCCCCTGTTTATCCTGCACCACTTTCAAATCGCCGGTCAGACGCGCTTTCAGACCGAAGGCATCGAGACGAACGTTGTTGCCTACGTGAATCGTCAGGTTGCTGTTGATAGGGATACCGGCGCTCTGCTGCTTAATCGGCTGCAGATTTTTATCCAGCATCACTTCGTCAGATGAGACCCCAACGGCGCTTTCCGGCACTTCGTTGACCACGATACGCGCCCAGGGCACATCAACGCTGCCATCCAGGTTAAACAGGCTTGGCGTGGCGGTAAACACCACGTCCGGCGAGACATCCAGGCGCACCATCGGCGGCACGGTTATCCGTACCCGGCTGCCCTTCGCCGCAATCTGCGCGCGCCAGTTGTCAATCTGCGTCCAGTCGGCGTTGCCGCTAAGCGCGATGTGGCCCTGGCTGGTATTCACCGTTCCCTGTAGGGTCGAGCGGGTACCGGTGAAATTCATCGCCAACTGGCTCGGCTGCATATCGAACGGCATAAAGTTACCGTCAATATCAACGCCATTCAGCTGCATCTGACCGAACAGCTGCGGACTCTGAAGGTTGCCGCCAAGCGTCAGGCGCGCATTCAGTCTCCCTTCCGCCTTTTCGCCGCGCGAGAAGATAGGGTTAATCATCGCCAGCGAGAAGTTGTTGATATTGACGTTGCCGCCCAGATTGCGTCGGCCCTGCGGATCGGTGACCTGCACCTGCCCGTCCAACTGACCATTGTTGGTCAGGCGAATCAGCCAGCCCAGTTGGGCGCGATTATTATGCAGATCGGCGGTGAGGTTGAGAGTATCGAAAGCCACCGGCAGCGGCGCGTCGTTGACCGTCTGAGTGACCTTCACGTTACGCCCGTTCAGCGTCACTTTGCCCTGCGGCAGCCCCTCTTTGGTGGTGTCCCAACTCACATCGGCATTGCCGCTAAACACGCCGCTGGCCTGGGTCGCTTCCGGCATAAACGGCTTCAGCATCGCGAGGTCGAAACGGTTGAGGTTCACCACCGCGCGCCCGCTTGCCCCGGCGTCGATGGTCTGCGGTACGCACAGCTCGGCGTTCGGGTTAGTCCAGCAGTGCGGCCCGATGCTGATTTTCTGTTCGAGGTTACGGTAATCCAGCGCGATATTGCGCGTCAGCGCCACCGGCCCCACCGGGGTCTGGAAACGGGTATTGCTCAGCGTGCCTCTCCAGCGCTCCGCTTTGCGGTCAAAGCTCCCCGCCAGCGACAGCTGCCCGGAGACCGGATCGCCCTGCACCCGCAGCTGCAGGTCGTGCTGCTTCTCGTTGCCCTTCGCATTGAGCTGCACCAGGCTGATATTAACGCCCGGCTGGCTGATACGGTCCACGCGCACGTCGAGGCTACCGCCAATCTGGTCGGTTGACTTCACATCGCCCTTCACGTTCACCTGGGCCACCGACAGCTCCTGCCAGCGCAGCGCCCGGGCGGTGATGTCCGCCAGCAGCTGCGGCGCGTCGACGGTGCCGCGAACTTTCACCAGCCCCTTCGCCGTCCCGCCCAGGCCCGGCAGGGCGTTGTCGAGATGCGGCGCGTCAATGGTGGCGTCAAGGTTAAGATCTTTGACCCCCAGCTCGCCTTTCACGTCAGCGCTGTTGGGGCCTAACGCCAGATGCAGACCGGGGATTTTCCACTGCATATAGCTGTTGCCCTGCAGCGACCCGCTCACATCGACTTTATTTTGCTTCACGTTACCGGTGATTTTCAGCTCCGGTACCGACATCTGCCAGCTGCCGCCGTACAGGCTGCCCTGGGTCTTAATCAGGCCGTTGAGCTTCGACGGCCAGTCCGGCACCTCTTTAGCGGTGTTGATACCGTTAAGCGTCAGTTCACCGCGCCAGCTGATCGCCTGCTGCCAGTCGAGCAGCGCCTTCAGTTCGGTTTTCCCTTCGAGAGCGGCGACGGTCAGCTTATCAAGATTGACCTGCTGCTCGTTGCCCTTGGCGTCAAGGTTAATCTTCGCCGGCGGCAGCGACTGCCCTTTGACCGCGGTGCTGAAGGCCAGGGTGTAGTCGGTCATCTTGCCGTTAAATTTCAGCAGGAGATCGTCAGCCTGATACGCTTTCTCGCCGGTGAACGGCCAGTAAAGCTGCTTGCTTTTAATCTCCATATCCAGCGGCAGCCCCGCCTCCGCCAGCTGCGTTTCGGCGCGCAGGGTCATCGTCACGGGACCGTTTAAATCCACGCCGAGCGTAAGCTTCTTACGGACTTCACCGCCCACTTTCAACTGCACTTTCTCGCCCTTCAGGGGATCAATATTCAGCGTACTGTTGAGGGTAATATCGACCGGCCAGTTATCCTGCAACTGGGCGTTGCCGGAAGCCGTGACTTTGCCCTGGTCGGAGTCCACGTCCAGCGCGTCCAGCTTCATCTGCCCATCAATGCTGCTGACTTTGAGCAGCAGATTATAGATGGTGATATCGGTATCGCCGGTGAGACGCAGCTGCTCGCCGCGGAAGGCCTGAATATTGAGATTCAACGGCAGATGGACGTCGGTCATTTCCGGCAGCACCGGCGTCGAGAACAGATCTTTCATCGTCTCGCCGAGCGGCTTTTCTTCCGGCTGCGGATTGTCAATTTTCGGCTCGACCACCTGCTCCTGGGCCACCTTCGCCACCTTCGGCAGCGCGATGAGCAACCCCTGCAGGGAGGTCGGCGTCAGGGTCAGGTTTTTCTCCTGCCAGTTCAGACCGCTGGTAAAGTCGCGCAGCGAGACGGCGGTATCGTCAATTTTTACGTTGACGTTATGCAGCGCCACCCGGCTCAGGGTGATGGGATAAGGCGTGGAGAGATTCAGCGGGCCGCTATCTTCTTCTTCAACCGGCGCCGCCGGCGGCATCTTGCTGGTATCGATCGCCACATAGATATCACGCAGAGAAAGATCGTTGACGCACAGGCTACTGTCCCACAGGCAGCGCAGCTTGAGGCCGAGGTGGAACTGGCCAGCGGTGACCGCCACGCCCGGCTGCTCAAAGCGCACGTTCTCCAGCGTCAAATCGCGCCAGCCGCCGGTCGCTTTGCCGATCTCCAGCCCCGGAACCCAGCGGTCGGCGGCTTTGATCACCAGATGCAGGCCAGTGGTGGTCCCCACCAGGAATCCTACCGTCCCCAGCAGCAGCACAAGAAAAATCAGTACGCCGAGGCTTATCTTCTTCCATAAACTCATAATTCAGGCCCCAGACCGATATAAAACTGTAAACCGTGCTCTTCTTTGTCGCCGATCGGTCTGGCGATATCCAGCTTGATTGGTCCGACCGGAGACTGCCAGCGCACGCCGAGGCCGGCGCCGGTTTTAAAGTTGCTCTCGCGGATATCGCTCACCGCTTCGCCGCTATCGACAAACACCGCGCCCCACCATTTGCCGCTCACGTTGTACTGATACTCCAGCGAGCCGGTGGCCAGTTTCGAGGCCCCCATCAGCTTGCCGTCATCATCTTTTGGCGAGATAGATTTGTATTTATACCCGCGAATGCTACGGTCGCCACCGGCGAAGAAACGCAGATCCGGCGGGACCTTGCTGAAGTTATCGGCCTCAATCCAGCCAAGATTGCCGCGCACCACGAAGCGGTGGCGGTCATACAGGGTGCGGATCCAGACGTCCTGCGCCTGCATCACGATAAAGTTGATGTCCGAGCCCCACATGGTGTTGGAGTAGTCCACCGAATAGCGCTGCGAATCGCCCCAGGTCGGCATCAGGCCGCCGCGCGAGCGGGTACGGTTCACCGACACGCCGGGGTAGATCAGCATGGTGGTGTTAGTGACGTTGGCCTGGGTAAAGTGGTCGAGGCTCCAGCGCAGGTTCAGCGCGCGCTGCCAGCCGCTCGACATCTCCCAAAAACGTGATACCCCGAGGGTCGTAGAGTCGGCTTTGGTATCGTTAAGATCGGTACGCTTAAAGCCGCCCTGCATCAGGTAGTACTGCTCCAGCGGGCTTTTTAACAACGGCACTTTATAGCTGAAATCAAGCTGCTGTTCCGGGGCGGAAAGGCTGAGGCTGGAGGTCAGGCTGTGGCCGTAGGAGTTCATCCACGGCTTTCTCCAGGTGCCTTTGACGCGCGGCCCGACGTCGGTTGAGTAGCCGACCCCGGTTTCAACGGTATTCTCTTTACGCGGAGAGACCACGCCCTGCAAAGGCAGAATTTTGGTCTGGCGGGATTTTTCAAACTGCGGCGCCACCACGACGGAGCTAAACCAGCCGGTTGCCGCCAGGCGGCGGTTCAGTTCGGCGAGATCCTGGGAGGTGTAGTAGTCGCCCTGCTTAAACGGCACCAGGTTTTGCAGATATTCGTCGCGAATTTGCGAGCCTTCAAAAGTGACCGGGCCAAAGCGGTAGCGCTCGCCGCTGTTGTAGTCGATATCCCAGAAGGCCTGATGCCGGTCGAGAGAGACGCCGAGCTGGCTTTTATTAAATTCGCTATCAAAATAGCCTTTACGTAGCGCAACGCGGGTCAGGGAGCTTTTGAAGCCATCATAGTCGCTGTGGTTCAGCACGGTGCCGATCGCCGGGCGCGTTTTTAACAAATCCAGATAGTCGCGATCGGTTCGGGCGCCGCCGCGTAAAATCACTTCGGTGCCGCCAATACGCACCGGCTCGCCGGGCGTGACTTTGGCGATCAGGACCTGGCGGCCCCTCGCCGGCGGCGGACGTAAATCAAAATCGATCGTCGGTTCGTAGTAGCCGAGCGCTTTCAGGCCTTCGCGGATAGCATCATCAACGCGCGCGCGAAAGCGCCGGTCCGGCGTGACTTCATCGCTCTGGATCGTAGATAGTTGGGCGCGGACGTTTTTTTCCAGTTCCCCGGATAACCCCTCAACCTGCAAACGCACGCTCGCTGCGCTGGCGACCCCGCTGACCAGCAAAAGGCTGGTGATACATAACTGGCGGATTTGTAGCACGTTTTCTCCTGAATATCCTTGTTTCCCCCCGAAGGAAACGAAAGCGCCGCTCCACGGCTTAACAAAACCCTAACAATCAAGGGTTGAAAAATAGACGTTATCCCAAATAATTCTTATGTTTAAATCTAGACGTATTAAGCGCGTTTATTGTGTTAAAAGACGCGCTTGGTTACAACCTTAACCACATTTTCTGTTTTGAGAGGCCCACCGTGAGTCTATTTGATAAAACGCATCTTGTCGCCCAAGCGGACGCGCTGCCGGGACGCAACACGCCGATGCCGGTGGCTACGCTCCACGCCGTCAATGGTCACTCGATGACCAACGTTCCCGCAGGAATGGAAATCGCTCTGTTCGCCATGGGCTGCTTCTGGGGCGTCGAACGCCTGTTCTGGCAGCTGCCCGGCGTCTACAGTACCGCCGCCGGCTACACTGGCGGCTATACGCCCAACCCGACCTACCGCGAAGTGTGCAGCGGCGAGACCGGCCACGCCGAAGCGGTGCGCGTGGTCTACGATCCGCAGGTTATCAGCTATGAGCAGCTGCTCCAGGTCTTCTGGGAAAACCACGACCCGGCGCAGGGTATGCAGCAGGGTAACGATCGCGGTACCCAGTATCGTTCCGCGATTTATCCGCTGACGCCGGAGCAGAGCGAGGCGGCACAGGCCAGCCTGGCGCGTTTCCAGGCGGCAATGAATGAAGCGAACGACACCCGGACGATCACCACCGAGATAGCGACGGCGAAGCCGTTCTATTATGCCGAAGACGATCACCAGCAGTATCTGCATAAAAACCCGTACGGATACTGCGGTATCGGCGGAATCGGCGTTTGTTTACCGCCGCAGGCCTGATGCCGCCGCGTGGTTCCCGCAGGCCGCCGGATTGAATAATTTACGCTCTGGCGGCTTTACAGTACCTTACGCTATACTACGCCGTGCTATCGCCGGTCCAGAGCCTTCGGACCGGCTTTTTGTGAATTCCACTTAGCGTTATCCACTTCCCTTCCGAGGATCTGATCTCAACGGTCAGATAAGATATGTTAAACAGTATTTTAGTCATACTCTGTCTGATAGCCGTCAGTGCGTTCTTTTCGATATCGGAAATCTCGCTGGCCGCATCACGTAAAATCAAACTCAAGCTGCTGGCCGATGATGGCAACATCAACGCTCAACGCGTGCTGAAGATGCAGGAAAACCCCGGTATGTTCTTTACCGTGGTGCAAATCGGTCTCAACGCGGTGGCGATTCTCGGCGGTATCGTCGGCGATGCTGCGTTTTCACCGGCTTTCTACGGCCTGCTGAGCCGCTATCTGTCGCCGGAGCTCTCCGAGCAGCTGAGCTTTATTATTTCTTTTACCCTGGTCACCAGCCTGTTCATTCTGTTTGCTGACCTGACTCCGAAACGCATCGGTATGATTGCGCCTGAAGCCGTCGCTTTACGCATCATCAACCCGATGCGCTTCTGCTTGTTTATCTTCCGCCCGCTGGTGTGGTTGTTTAACGGCATGGCCAACAACATCTTCCGCCTGTTCAAAATTCCGATGGTGCGTAAAGACGACATTACCTCCGATGATATTTACGCCGTCGTGGAAGCCGGCGCGCTGGCCGGGGTGCTGCGTAAGCAGGAGCATGAGCTGATTGAAAACGTGTTCGAGCTAGAATCGCGCACCGTGCCTTCATCCATGACCTCGCGTGAAAACGTCATCTGGTTCGATCTTCATGAGGATGAGCAGAGCCTGAAAAATAAGGTCGCGGAGCATCCGCACTCCAAATTCCTGGTGTGTAACGAAGATATCGACCACATCATCGGCTACGTTGACTCTAAAGATCTGCTGAACCGCGTGCTGGCGAACCAGAGCCTGGTGCTGACCGGCGGCGTGCAGATTCGCAATACGCTGATTGTCCCGGATACCCTGACGCTCTCTGAAGCGCTGGAAAGCTTTAAAACCGCCGGTGAAGACTTCGCCGTGATCATGAACGAGTATGCGCTGGTGGTCGGGATTATCACCCTGAACGACGTGATGACCACCCTGATGGGCGACCTCGTCGGCCAGGGGCTGGAAGAGCAGATCGTCGCGCGCGATGAAAACTCCTGGCTCATCGACGGCGGGACGCCGATTGATGACGTGATGCGGGTGCTGGATATCGATGATTTCCCGCAGTCCGGCAATTACGAGACCATTGGCGGCTTTATGATGTTTATGCTGCGTAAAATTCCCAAGCGGACCGACGCGGTGAAATTTTCCGGCTATAAGTTCGAAGTGGTGGATATCGATAACTACCGCATCGATCAGCTGCTGGTGACCCGTATCGACAATAAGCCGACGGTGCTGGTGCCCAAGCTACCGGACGCGGCGAATAGCGATAAAGAGTCGGCGTAACGCGTTTGACGAACCGATAAGGCGGATGAAAATCCGCCTTTTTTATTGCCCGAATGTGAGGCGGCTCACGCCCCTCGGGCGATAGCAGATTTTTACTGCTCCATAGCGAAACGTTCATGACTCCCCGCTTCGCAAAAAGGTAACTTTGCTCGCGACTACACGATCATATTCCTGAATAAAGGAAGCGAGGGTTATCATGATAGAATCAAATAAAAACTACTATATAAGCTGTCTGTTCTTCCTGTTCTTCTTTATTGGCTGGGGATGCTGCTATCCTTATTTATCATTGTGGTTAACGGAAACCATCGGTATTAATTACACCGATGTCGGTCTGGTTTATTCCTTTACTGCGGTTATTGCCGTTTGCGTTCAACCATTATTCGGGTTCATCTCCGACAGGCTCGTCTATCGTAAAAACCTGATGTGGATGCTGGCCATCATTATTACCCTTTTCGCCCCTTACTGGATCTACGTCTTTGCGCCATTATTAAAAGTTAACGTTTTTCTCGGGGCGCTGGCCGGCGGTATTTATATTGGCATGGCCTACGGCGCAGGCTGCGGTATTTGCGAAGCTTACATTGATAAAGTCAGCCGCGCTTCCGGCTTTGAGTTTGGTCGCGCCAGAATGTTTGGCGGCATTGGCGCGGCTATTGGCACCTTCGCGGCAGGCAAGCTCTACGGCATCGACCAGAACATGATTTTCTGGCTGGCCAGCTGCGCCGGCGTATGCCTGCTGGTCATTGTCTGGAAAATGCAGATCAGCGCGCATAAACAAGGCGCGATGCAGAGTCGTAAAGCCTCTCCGGTTACCCTGAGCGACGCCGCCTCGCTGCTGAAAATGAAGAAATTCTGGTTCTTCGCGATCTACACGATCGGCGTCGGCGCGGTATATGAAACCTACGACCAGCAGTTCGCCATCTATTACAGCCACTTCTTTGAGAGCAAAGCGCGCGGCGCGGAAGTATTCGGCTATTTAACCACCGGTCAGATTTTCCTTGATGCGGTAGTGATGTTCTTCGCCCCATGGTTCGTGAATAAAATCGGCCCGAAAAATGCGCTGCTGTACTGCGGAATGATTATGAGTCTGCGCATTATCGGCTCGGCCTGGGCTATGGGTCCTGTGTCCATTAGCCTGATTAAACTGCTGCACGGTTTTGAAAGTTCAGTATTACTCGTCGCCGCGCTGAAATATATTACCGCCAACTTCAACCCGCTGCTATCAGCCACGGTTTATTTAATCGGCTTCCAGTTTTCGAAAAGCTTTAGCTCTATTTTCCTTTCTACCGGCATCGGTCATATGTACCAGAGCATGGGCTTTACCAGCAGCTATATCGTGCTCGGCGGTATCGCCCTGTGCTTTACGCTGATTTCATTTATTACGCTGGATAAAGCGCGCGCTTTTGCCCCGCAGCCGGCGCCCGCGCATTAATTTAAGGAGGTAACCTGTATGTCTGATTTATTTTATGGCGTGGCCTATTACGATGAATATATGCCGGAAGATCGGCTGGCGAAAGATATCGCCTTAATGCAGGAAACGGGCATTAACGTGGTGCGCATTGCCGAATCGACCTGGAGTACGCTCGAGCCCCGGGAGGGCGAATATAACTTCTATCATATCGACCGGGTGCTGGATGCCATGCATGAGGCGGGGATCGCGGTGATTATCGGCACGCCGACTTACGCCGTCCCGGCCTGGCTGGCGGCTAAACATCCGGACATACTGGTCACCACCGTCGATGGCCAGCAAAAATATGGCCCGCGCCAGATTATGGATATCGTCAACCCGACCTTTCGCCGCTATGCCGAAAAGATTATTCGTACGCTAATGGCGCACGTGCAGCGACATCCGGCAATTATTGGCTGGCAGCTGGATAATGAAACCAAGCATTACGATAATATCGGCCGCTATATGCAAGAGGGGTTTGTGCGCAGCCTGCGAGAAAAATACCCCGATCTCGACCGGTTGAATAACGATTTTGGTCTGGACTACTGGAGCAACCGTATTGATAGCTGGCAGGATTTTCCGCCGGTCGAGAATACCATTAACGCCAGCCTCGCCTGCGCGTTCTCTCGCTACCAGCGCCAGCAGGTGACGGAGTATCTCGCCTGGCAGGCGGAGATCGTGCGCGAATATGCCCAGCCGCATCAGTTCGTCACCCACAACTTCGATTTTGAATGGCGCGGCTACTCCTACGGCGTGCAGCCGCGAGTCGACCATTTTGCGGCGGCGCAGGCGCTGGATATTGCCGGTGTCGATATCTATCACCCGAGCCAGAAGCACCTGACCGGGCGGGAAATCGCGTTTGGCGGCGCCATTACGCGCTCGCTCAAGCAGGGCAACAACTACTTCGTGCTGGAAACCCAGGCGCAAGGCTTTGCCCAGTGGACCCCTTATCCTGGCCAGCTGCGCCTGCAGGCCTTTAGCCACGTGGCCTCGGGAGCGGCGATGGTCTCCTACTGGCACTGGCATTCGATTCATAATGCGTTCGAAACTTACTGGAAAGGGCTGTTAAGCCATGACTTTTTGCGCAACGCGACCTGGCAGGAGGCCACCACTATCGGGGCTGACTTCGCCCGCCTGTCGCCGCAGCTGGCGGAGCTGAAGGCGGAAAACGACGTCGCGCTGCTGATCAGCAATGAGGCGATGGACGCCCTCAACCAGTTCCGCCCCGGCGACGCGCAGGGCAATATTTATAACGATATTTTCCGCCGCTTCCACGATGCGCTGTACGACCACAATATCAGCCTCGATATTATCCACGACGTTAACGAGGAAACCGCGCGCTATCGCGTGCTGATCGTACCCGGACTCTACGCCGCGGATGATGGCCTGCTTACGCGCATTAACCGCTATATTGAACAGGGCGGCAGAGCGCTGATCGGCTTTAAATCGGGCTTTAGCGATGAAAACGTGAAGGTGCGCAGCGGCGCGCAGCCGGGAGTTTTGCGCGAAAGCTGCGGCGTGAGCTACAGCCAGTTCACCCTGCCGGAAGAGACGACGGTAAGCGCGTGCAGCGCGGACATTGATTGCAGTAAAGATAACCAGGCCGAGCTGTGGATGGAGCTGCTGACGCCGGACGCCGGTACCCGTACGCTACTGCGCTATCAGCATCCGGCATGGAGCGATTATGCCGCCGCCACCGAGGCGGATTACGGCCAGGGCCGGGCGATTTACGTTGGCTTCCTGCCGCAAAAAACGCTGATTAGCCAGCTGTTCGACCGGCTGACGGCGGGTCTGGATCTGCGTTCACGTACCTCGGCCTACCGCTATCCGCTGGTGGTCAAAAAGATGCGCAACCGCGACGGCAATAGCATCCACTTCCTGTTTAACTACTCCGGCGATCCGCTGGCGTTTATCAGCGAGACATCGGGTAACGCGCTGCTGAGCGGGGAAAAAGTTCACTGCGGCCAGCCGTTGCGTCTCAGGGCATGGGAATTTAGTATCATCGAAAGTTAAGCGAGCGGCGGCACTCGGGCGGGGGAAACGATGGAACTGGATATCAATGAGCTACTGAACTTCTCGCCATTGATGAAGACCTTTACCTTCAACGCCTGGGTCGTCGCCGGCTTTACTCCCATCACCCGTGGCTCAAAGCTGGACTACTACATTAACCGCCCGCAGGGAATGAAAGGTTACATCATCAATCTGACCCTGCGCGGCCAGGCGCGCGCGAAAGCGGGCGACGGCTCTCTTCTGTTTCGTGAAAACGACCTGCTGCTCTTTCCCCCCGGCGTTCCCCACCATTATGGACGGGACGAACACAGCGACTACTGGGATCACTTATGGATCTACTTTATCCCTCGCCCCTACTGGATAGACTGGCTAAAGTGGGATCAAACAGCGCACGGTATCGGCAAAACCACGGTCAACGATCCTGAGCAGCTGCAAAGCCTGCGCGATCTGTTCTATGAGGTCATCCGCCATCACTCCGCTTCCGCCCCGCTGTCGGAGGCGCTGGCGATGAACGCGCTGGAGCGCCTGATCCTGAGCTGCTTTCAGCGACAGCCGATCAGCAACCGCCACGCCCACGATCCGCGGATTAACGCCGTATGCGACTATCTTAACGAACATATTGCCCAAGAGATTAAGATTGAGAACCTGGCGGCGATGGTTTTTATCTCCCCCTCCCGGCTGGCGCATCTGTTCAAAAATGAACTGGGGCAAACGGTTTACGCCTGGCGCGAGGCGCAGCGCATTAACCGCGCAAAGTGGCTGATCCAAACCACGTCGCTGCCGCTTAACAAAATCGCCCTGTCGGTAGGTTATGGAGACCCGGTCTATTTCACGCGCATTTTCCGCAAGCATAACGGCATTCCGCCGGGCGAGTACCGCAAACGCTATGCGGAAATGAAGGGGTAGGTCCAGAAACATCAACGGCTCCCGTTGGGAGCCGCCTTTTTACCGTGTAGCCATACCACTTTTCAGATTATGCCATCTCTGTCTGCAGACGGATAACCTGACGATTGACTTCGGACATCACCGACAAATGCAGCTTGTCCTTCACCTTCGGGATAAGGATTTTGCCCTTATCAAACTCAAAAGCGCCAACGTCCTTGATATACAAACGTCCACGGAACAGGATCTTCACGTACTTCGCTACTTGTAGCGGATTGTAGCGTTGGAAAATTTTCATTGTTGTCTCCTGCCAGGGTTACGCTCCTGTGGTGCCACAGTTAGCCCACGTACCGGAAGCGCAAATTTTAGTGCCCTGAAACTATAGTCCAGAATCTGAGTGATACCCAGTATGTATAAGTTTATTTACCTTATGATGACAATAATTCAGAGTTTTCGTTTCAGGCATCCGATGAAGGTAGTATAAGTCGCCGATTTTGGACGAATTTGTGCGTTAACACGCAAACTGGCACCATCATTGCGGGTAATGCGCATAAATCGCACTTATGATTAAAGAAGACCAAGTGGTCGGATCACCTGCAAAGATAATAAAAGGAAACACCATGACCCTACGTAGATTACTGGCCGTTTCATGTCTCCTGTTCCCGCTGATCGCCTCGGCGCACAACTTTGTCGACGGTCAGCGCGTTGCGCCGGTCGGCGTCGCGGATCGAGGGGAGCTGGTGCTGAATAACGATAAGTTTAGCTATAAAAGCTGGAATAGCGCGCAGCTGGCGGGGAAAGTGCGCGTCGTGCAGCATATTGCCGGGCGCTCGTCGGCAAAAGAAAAAAATGCCACTCTGATTGAAGCCATTAAGAGCGCGAAGCTCCCGCACGATCGCTATCAAACCACCACCATCGTTAATACCGATGACGCTATCCCGGGTTCAGGCGTGTTTGTCCGCAGCAGTATTGAGAGCAACAAGCAGCTCTACCCCTGGTCGCAGTTTATCGTCGACAGCAACGGTGTGGTCCGCAAAGCATGGCAGCTCAATGAAGAGAGTTCGGCCATCGTGGTGCTGGATAAAGACGGCCGCGTACAGTGGGCTAAAGACGGCGCGCTCAGCCAGGAGGAAGTGCAGCAGGTAGTGGCCCTGCTGCACAAGCTGCTTAATAAATAGAGACCCGGAAGCCGGGGTTGAGGAACGATTCACGCGGCGTGTAATCCAGGGTACGCCCCTGCCAGTCGTGAACGTGCGCCCCGGCGGCACTGGCGACCGCATGACCGGCCGCGGTGTCCCAGGTGGAGGTCGGCCCGAAGCGCGGATAAAGCTGGGCCTGCCCTTCGGCGACCAGACAAAACTTCAGCGACGAACCGATTGAGGTCGTCTGGTGTTCGCCAAGCTGCTCCAGATACTCCTGCAGCTCCGGGTCATTACCGTGGGAGCGGCTAATCACCACCAGCGGCGGACGCGCATCGCGGACCTGAATCTGCTTGCGAACGCCGCACTCCTCTTTCCATGCTTTGCCCTTTTCCGCGCTGTACATCACCTTCATCACCGGCGCGTAGACCACGCCAAGGATCGGTTTCCCGTTTTCAATCAAAGCGATATTGACGGTAAACTCGCCGTTGCGCTTGATAAACTCTTTGGTGCCGTCCAGCGGGTCCACCAGCCAGTAGCGCTGCCAGTGCTGGCGCACCTCCCAGGCCGGCGGGTCCTCTTCCGACAGAACCGGAATATCGGGCGTCAGCGCCAGCAGGCCGCTGATAATCACCTTGTGCGCCGCAATATCCGCGGCCGTGACCGGAGAATCGTCCTTCTTGCTGGCGATGTCCATCGGCTGTTTTCCATCGTAAACTTCCATAATGGCATCGCCCGCGTTCCGTGCAAGCTGACATACTTGTTCTAACATTCTCCACCTCGTCTGGTTACAGTGGCGTTAACTCGTTGTTTTATTTATATCGCATCATTGTGAGTTCCGCTATCTGTGATAACGATGGCGGTTTCATTCATCGCTTTTCTGGCATGATTCACATTTCTGTAAGCAACAGAATGTAAATACATTTTCTTCTGTGCCATTGCTCATAAAAAAGGACGCCACTGATGATTAAGTTTAGCGCAACGCTGCTGGCCACGCTGATCGCCGCCAGCGTAAATGCGGCGACGGTCGATTTGCGGATCATGGAAACCACCGATCTGCACAGTAATATGATGGACTTTGACTATTACAAAGACAGCGCCACGGAAAAATTTGGCCTGGTGCGCACCGCAACCCTGATTGAAAAAGCACGCCAGGAAGCCAAAAACAGCGTGCTGGTCGATAACGGCGACGTCATTCAGGGCAGCCCGCTGGGCGACTATATGGCGGCGAAGGGGCTGAAAGAGGGCGATGTTCACCCGGTCTATAAAGCGATGAATACCCTGGACTATGCGGTGGGGAACCTCGGTAACCACGAGTTTAACTACGGGCTCGACTTCCTGCACAAAGCGCTGGCCGGCGCGAAATTCCCCTACGTGAACGCCAATATCATCGATGCCAAAACCGGCAAACCGATGTTTACGCCTTATCTGATTCAGGATACCCAGGTTCAGGATAGCGACGGCAAAACGCAGACGCTGCGTATTGGCTATATCGGCTTCGTACCGCCGCAGATTATGACATGGGATAAAGCCAATCTCAGCGGCAAAGTCACCGTCAACGACATTACCGCAACCGCGCGCAAATTTGTCCCGGAAATGCGTGAAAAAGGCGCGGACGTGGTCGTGGTCATTGCCCACTCCGGCCTCTCCGCCGACCCGTATCAGGCGATGGCGGAGAACTCCGTTTACTATTTAAGCCAGGTGCCCGGCGTCGATGCCATTATGTTCGGCCACGCGCACGCCGTCTTCCCGAGCAAAGATTTTGCCGGTATTAAAGGCGCGGATATCGCTAAAGGTACGCTGAACGGCGTACCGGCGGTGATGCCGGGCATGTGGGGCGATCATCTTGGGGTGGTCGATCTGGTTCTGAACAACGACAGCGGCAAATGGCAGGTCAGCGCAGCGAAAGCCGAAGCGCGCCCGATCTACGATGCGGCGGCGAAGAAATCGCTGGCGGCAGAAGACAGCAACATGGTGGCGGTATTAAAAGCCGACCATGACGCCACCCGCGAGTTTGTCGGCAAACCGATCGGTAAATCCTCGGACAATATGTACAGCTACCTGGCGCTGGTGCAGGACGACCCGACCGTACAGGTAGTCAACATGGCCCAGAAAGCCTATGTGGAGCACTATATTCAGGGCGACCCGGATCTGGCGAAGCTGCCGGTACTCTCCGCCGCCGCGCCGTTTAAAGTCGGCGGACGGAAAAACGATCCGGCCAGCTTTGTGGAAGTGGAAAAAGGTCAGCTCACCTTCCGCAATGCCGCCGATCTCTACCTGTATCCCAACACCCTGGTGGTGATGAAAGTGAGCGGTAAAGAGGTGAAAGAGTGGCTGGAGTGCTCCGCCGGGCAGTTCAATCAGATTGACCCCGCCAGCAGCAAGCCGCAGTCGCTGATTAACTGGGACGGCTTCCGCACTTACAACTTCGACGTCATTGATGGCGTGAACTACCAGATTGATATCACCCAGCCGGCGCGCTACGACGGCGAATGCAACAGCGTCAATCCGCAGGCCGAGCGAATTAAGCATCTGACCTTTAACGGCAAGCCGATCGATGCGAACGCCACTTTCCTCGTCGCGACCAACAACTACCGCGCCTACGGCGGTAAATTCCAGGGCACCGGCGAAGATCATATCGCGTTCGCCTCACCGGATGAAAACCGCTCGGTGCTGGCGGCGTGGATTGGCGCGGAGTCGAAGAAAAACGGCGAGATCCATCCGGCGGCGGATAACAACTGGCGCCTGGCGCCGATCCACAGCAGCGTACCGCTGGATATTCGCTTTGAAACCTCTCCGGGCGATAAGGCCGCGGCGTTTATCAAAGAGAAAGCGCAATACCCAATGCGTCAGGTCGCCACCGACGATATCGGTTTTGCCATTTATCAGCTGGATTTGAGTCAGTAATTGCCCCTTCCCCGGTTGCGCTACGCTTACCGGGGCTACCCAGGCATCACCCTCAGGCTACCTGCCCGTGGTTCGCCAGAACCACGGGCAGGTTCAGTTCAATCCAGTCCGCCAGCGCCGCCACCTTCTCGCTTACCTGCTCACCGAGCGGAGTCAGACTATATTCAACGTGCGGGGGCACCACCGGATAGGATACGCGATTAAGAAAGCCGTCCTGTTCCAGCGCCTGGAGCGACTGGGCCAGCATCTTTTCGCTGACGCCGCCGATCTTACGCCGCAGATCGCTAAACCGATGGGTGCCATCGCGCAGAGACACCAAAATCAACACGCCCCAGCGGCTGGTCACATGCTTGAGCACTTCCCGCGAGGGGCACTGTTCGGCAAACAGGTTGCCGTTGCGTAGCTGCTCGCTCAGCGTCAGATTCGCCATATTCGTACTTACCTTTTTGTACGTACTTACTAAAAGTTAGTTAAGGTGTTAGCTTACCACAACTGCCAATGAACACGAAGGAGAAGACCTATGATCGCAATTACCGGCGCAACCGGCCAGCTTGGCCAGCACGTCCTGGAAAATCTGTTAACTACCGTACCCGCAGACCAGGTTGTGGCTATCGTGCGCAACCCGGCGAAGGCCGAATCGCTGAGCCAAAAGGGCGTAGTGGTTCGTCAGGCCGACTACGGCGACGAAGCCGCACTGACCGCCGCCCTGCAGGGCGTAGACAAACTGCTGCTGATCTCGTCCAGCGAAGTCGGCCAGCGCGCCGTCCAGCACCGCAACGTGATTAACGCCGCGAAAGCCGCTGGCGTAAAATTTATCGCCTACACCAGCCTGCTGCACGCCGATACCTCTCCGCTGGGGCTGGCGGATGAGCATATCGCCACCGAGAAAATGCTCGCCGACTCCGGCATTGCATATGCCCTGCTGCGTAACGGCTGGTACACCGAAAACTATCTCGCCAGCGCGCCGCCGTCGATTGAGCACGGCGTGTTTATCGGCGCGGCCGGTAACGGCAAAATCGCCTCCGCGACCCGCGCAGACTACGCCGCCGCCGCCGCTCGCGTTATCGCCGAAGAGGGCCACGCCGGAAAAGTGTACGAGCTGGCGGGCGATGAGGCGTGGACGCTGAGCGAACTCGCCGCAGAGCTGAGCAAACAAAGCGGTAAAAATGTGGTGTATCAAAACCTCAGCGAAGCCGACTTCGCCGCCGCGCTGAAGGGCGTCGGGCTGCCTGCCGGTCTGGCGGATATGCTGGCGGATTCCGATACCGGCGCTTCCAAAGGCGGTCTGTTCGACGACAGCCGCACTCTGAGTAAGCTCATCGGTCGCCCAACCACGACGCTGGCAGAGAGCGTCAAAGGCATTCTGTAACTGTTACATAGTGGTTAATTTTTGTAGCATCCCGGCGGGCCATCCTCAATAATAAAAGGATGTCCGTCGGGAGTTATCGCATGCAAGGCGTACCGGAACAGTTTAATGATGAAAGAGACAGCGCGCGCTTCCGCCATCTGGCGCAGCTGCCCGGCGTTGAGCTATATCATGCCCATATCTCCCGCTACGCCTTTGAACCGCACACCCATGAAGCCTTTGGTATCGGCGCGATCGAGCTCGGCGCCGAGCGTTTTCGCTATCGGGGCAGCCAGCACGTGGCTTCGGTCAACTCTATCGTCACCATGAACCCCGATGAGCTGCACACCGGCGAGGCGGAAACCGCCGACGGCTGGCGCTATCGGATGATTTATCTCGACCCGGATACGCTGGAAGAGGTGACCGGCGAACGCCACTGGTGGTTCAGCGAGGTGGTTCGCCAGGATCCGCTGCGCTCCCGGCAAATCGGCAATCTTATCTATGGCCTGTGGCATACCGACGATCCGCTGGCGCAGCAGGGTCTGCTGCTGGATCTAATCGATACCTTCCGTCCGTTTGCCCATCACGCCGCTGCGCTGCCCGAGGCCCGTCACCGCTTCGAGCGGGTACGCGACTATCTGCACGATAACTATATGCGTACGGTCACCCTCGATGAGCTGGCGCAGGTGGCAGCGCTCAGCCCATACCATTTTCAACGCCAGTTCAAAGCGCACTTTCACGTCACGCCGCACCAGATGCTGATGGCGATTCGCCTGTGGCGCGCCAAAGCGTTTCTCACCCACGGCATGCCCGCCGCCGACGTCGCCCTCGCCGCCGGACTGACCGACCAGTCGCACCTGACCCGCGCGTTCACCCGCCGCTACGGCATTACGCCGGTGCGTTATCAAAAGCAGGTTCTCCCGCGCTAATGCGCAACCTCATACAATATTCCCGCTTTTGCCTCGCCTACACTGTCGGCAACGAAAAGAGTAATGGAAGGCGTGATGATTAGTGGTGTGCTGTACGCCCTGCTGGCAGGGCTGATGTGGGGATTGATATTCGTGGGTCCTTTACTGGTGCCGGAATACCCGGCGGTTTTACAGTCGATGGGACGCTATCTGGCGCTGGGGCTGATCGCCCTGCCGCTGGCCTGGCTGGGCCGCGCGCGGCTGCGTCAGCTCACCGGGAAAGATTGGTGGACGGCGCTGGGGCTGACCATGATGGGTAACTTAATCTATTACGTCTGCCTGGCCAGCGCGATTCAGCGTACCGGCGCGCCGGTCTCCACGATGATTATCGGCACCCTGCCGGTTGTGCTGCCGGTTTTCGCTAACCTGCTCTATAGCCAGCGCGACGGCAAGCTGCCGTGGCGACGCCTCTTTCCGGCGCTGGTCTGTATTGCCCTCGGCCTCGCGTGCGTCAATATTGCCGAACTGCATCAGGGTTTACCCGATTTCAGCCCCTGGCGCTACGGCTCCGGTATCGCGCTGGCGCTAATCTCGGTAGTGTGCTGGGCCTGGTACGCACTGCGCAATGCCCGCTGGCTGCGGGAAAATCCGGACAAACCGCCGATGATGTGGGCTACCGCCCAGGCGCTGGTCACCCTGCCGGTATCGCTGGCCGGGTATCTCATCGCCTGCGGGTGGCTGCACGGCCAGCACGCGGACTTTCCGCTGCCTTTCGGTCCGCGTCCGGCGGTATTTGTCACCCTGATGCTGGCGATCGCTATCTTCTGCTCATGGGTCGGCGCGTGGTGCTGGAACGTCGCCAGCCAGCGTCTGCCAACGGTGATCCTCGGGCCGCTGATTGTCTTCGAAACCCTTGCCGGACTGCTGTATACCTTTATTTTGCGCCAGAGCCTGCCGCCGCTTCTGACCTTCAGCGGTATCCTGCTGCTGGTGCTCGGCGTGGTGTCTGCGGTGCGTGCCCGCCCGGAAAAGCCCGCGCTGCAGGAGCTGGTCAGCGAGAAAAAATAGCCAGGTATCCCAAAGGGGTATTCCCAGGAGAATAAGATGCATTTAAAATACAACTTATATTCTTGATGACGAGGTAACTGCTATGGCTTTCCGTGACCAACCTTTAGGCGAGCTGGCGCTGACGATTCCGCGCGCCTCCGCGCTGTTCCGTCAATATGATATGGACTACTGCTGCGGCGGCAAACAGACGCTGGAGCGCGCGGCGTCGCGCAAAGAGCTGGACGTCGCGGTGATTGAAGCCGAGCTGGCTAAACTGGCGGAAGAGCCGGTGGAGCGCGACTGGCGGGCTGCGCCCTACGCGGACATCATCGATCACATTATCGTTCGCTATCACGACAGGCATCGCGAACAGCTGCCGGAGCTAATTTTACAGGCCACCAAAGTCGAGCGCGTTCATGCCGACAAGCCCAACGTTCCGAAGGGCCTGACCAAGTATCTGACCATGCTGCACCAGGAGCTTTCCAGCCATATGATGAAAGAGGAGCAGATTCTGTTCCCGATGATCAAACAGGGCATGGGAACGCAGGCCGGCGGTCCTATCAGCGTCATGGAAAGCGAGCATGATGATGCGGGCGAGTTGCTGGAGGTGATTAAGCACATCACGCAGAACGTGACGCCTCCGCCGGAAGCCTGCACCACCTGGAAAGCGATGTACAACGGCATCAACGAACTGATTGATGACCTGATGGAGCACATCAGCCTCGAAAATAACGTGCTGTTCCCGCGTGCCCTCGCCGGAAAGTAATAAAAAAGGCGCCCGCAGGCGCCCTCGACATTGTCAGTCTGATTGGCCACCCCGGGTGGCCTTTTTTATGACGGGCCGCTGCAAGCAACGTTAAAAATCTCTCCCGAACATTTTTTTATTTCGCCAGACGCTTCTTGCCGGCAAACAGCCAGCCCGCCCCCAGCAGCACAAACCACAGCGGAGTCACCATCAGCGCTTCGCGGGTATCGGCTTCCAGCGTCAGCAGTACCAGCACAAAGGCGAAGAAGGCCATGCACACCCAGCACATCAGTTTGCCCAGCGGCATCTTGTATTTGGACTGCTCATGCAGCTGCGGGCGCTTTTTGCGATAGACCAGATACGAGCACAGGATAATCGTCCAGACGAACATAAACAGGATCGCCGACACCGTGGTAATCATGGTGAACGCCGCGATCACGCTCGGATTGACCATCAGCATCACCACGCCGCCCAGCAGGCACATACAGGAGAAGGTCAGGCCTTTCGCCGGTACCGCACGCTTCGACAGCTTAGCGAACATTTTTGGCGCCTGTCCGTCCTGCGCCAGACCGAACAGCATACGGCTGGTGGAGAACACGCCGCTGTTGGCGGAAGAGGCCGCCGAGGTCAGCACCACGAAGTTGATCAGGCTCGCCGCCGCCGGCAGCCCCACCAGCACAAACAGCTCGACGAACGGGCTCTTCGACGGCACCACTGAGCTCCACGGCGTCACTGACATAATCACAATTAGCGCGAAGACGTAGAACATAATGATGCGGATTGGAATCGAGTTAATCGCCCGCGGCAGAGATTTCTCAGGATCTTTGGTTTCCGCCGCCGTGGTTCCCACCAGCTCGATGCCCACGAAGGCGAAGACCGCGATCTGGAAGCCGGCAAAGAATCCGCTGATGCCTTTCGGGAACCAGCCGCCGTCATTCCACAGATGGGCGAAAGAGGCTTCCACGCCGGTCGGTGACTGGAAGTGCATCATCACCATCACCAGGCCGACGACGATCAGCGCCACGATAGCGACGATTTTGATCATCGCGAACCAGAACTCCATCTCGCCGAACATCTTCACGGTAGCGAGGTTAAGGCCCAGCAGCAGCAGGATGACCGCCAGCGAGGCGACCCAGTCGGAGAGTCCCGGGAACCAGAACTGCGCGTAGGCGGTGATCGCCACCACGTCCGCCATCCCGGTGACCACCCAGCAGAACCAGTAGGTCCAGCCGGTAAAATAGCCAGCCCAGGGTCCCAGCAGGTCGGCGGCAAAATCGCTGAACGACTTATATTCAAGATTCGACAGCAGTAATTCACCCATGGCGCGCATGACGAAAAACAGCATAAAGCCGATGATCATATAAACAAAAATAATTGACGGCCCGGCAAGGCTGATGGTTTTGCCTGAGCCCATAAACAGCCCGGTGCCGATCGCGCCACCGATAGCGATAAGCTGAATATGCCGGTTAGTAAGATTTCGCCGCAGCGATTGTTCAGTCGGAGCCTGTTCGTCGGCAACGACTTTTACCTGATCTACCATGTGATTTTTCCTGTTGTACCTGTCTGTGTTGTTCGGGCTCTACTGGCCCTTCATTCGTCTTAACCCTGGAACGAGGGTTTATCGATATTAGGTAAGAATCGGAGGGATGAATACTATGATTTAGATATAATGTTAATTTTATGTTTAAAGTGAGTGTTATATCACTCCGGTTACGCGAAACAGCTCACAAAAATACACCCATTAAGCCGATATGCAATATAAAGTTCCAGCAAATTCATAACTTAAGGGTTTTACACTATTTAAAGCGGCCTCCTCCCCCCTGCGGGAGAGGAAGCACCTGCTGTTTAGATAATATCCAGCAGTTCAACTTCAAAAATCAGGGTACTGAACGGAGGAATGGATGCGCCCGCGCCGCGCTCGCCGTAGGCCAGGCTGTGCGGAATGGTCAGTTCCCATTTGGAACCTACCGGCATCAGGGTCAGCGCTTCAATCCAGCCGCCGATTACGCCGGTCACCGGGAATTCAGCCGGCTCGCCGCGCGCGACGGAGCTATCGAAGACGGTACCGTCGATCAGTTTGCCGGTATAGTGGACGCGAACGCGGTCAGTACGCGCCGGGATCGGGCCTTCACCCTGGGTCAGTACGCGGAACTGCAGGCCAGATTCGGTGCTGTTCACGCCTTCGCGCTCGCGGTTCTCTTCCAGGTATTTCTCGCCATCCGCGGCCATTTCCTGGAAACGCTCGCGACGCACGGCGTCAGCGCGTTCGTGGATTTCACGCAGCGCGCGGTGAACGGCTTCCACCGGCACCTGCGGCTGTTGACCTTCCAGCGCGTCAGCAATACCCGCGACCAGCGCTTCCGGCAGCAGCCCCTGCAGGCCAGACTCGCTCAGCTGTTGTCCAACCTGCAAGCCGATACCGTAACTTGCCTGTGCTTCGATCGTGTCAAAAGTTGGGGTTGCCATCTTTGTTCCTTTTTTCGTGGGGGCTCTCATGCTCTCTGGCTTCCAAAATGCAAAAGACAATGAGCAGAGAAAAGAGGTGGGAAGCATATCAGCCATAGCACGACGGGTAAAACTTTGTCGCCTGGATGATGACAAATCTAAGGGAAACAGAAACAATAGAGGGATAAGGTTAACCTCACGAAACATAGCTTTGTCTCGTCCTTCAGGAAGTTAGCCATCTATACTCTAGAGAGAGCAGGATAAAAATATGCGGAGCAGGAGGAAAGCCATGCCCGGGCGCTTTGAACTGACATCTACCCTGGCGAAGATCTGGCACGCCCCGGATCATTTTCGCCTCATGGATCCGCTACCGCCGATGCACCGCCGGGGCATTATTGCCGGAGCGCTGCTGGTGATTATCGGCGTTCTGCTCCCTTCCGAGGATAACAGCAGCGAGGTTCAGGCCAGCCGCGAGGCGAATCTCAACCTGCAATCCCAGTCGCAGCCCGCTTCCGGTAATCAGGCTGTCCCGCTGCCGCCCATCACCAATACGCCGCCCGTGAACGATGCCGATCAGGTGGCGCCGGTCGCGCCGGAGCCGATTCAGGATGAGCAGCCGGATCAGCCGCAGCAGCAGGCCGCTTCCCAGCCGTATCAGGAGCCGCAGTCGACGCCGGGCATCGAGCAGCAGTGGCGGACCTACCGCATTGAATCGGGGAAAACTCTCGCGCAGCTGTTCCGCGACCACAACCTGCCGCCGACCGACGTTTACGCCATGGCCCAGGTGGAAGGCGCAGGAAAACCGCTAAGCTCACTGCAAACCGGGCAGACGGTACAGATCCGTCAGAACGCCAATGGCGTAGTCACCGGGCTGACCATCGATACCGGCGGCGGCCAGCAGGTGCTGTTTACCCGCCAGTCGAACGGCAGCTTTATTCGCGTCCGTTAAGAGAGTCAGGCGTCACAAGAAGCCAGCTTAGAATCGTTTCTTTTATGACCCGACGCCTGACTTCCAGAGCCTGCGGCGAAACCATGCTGATGTGATAAACCAACCCTAACGTATGTTGGTTAATTAAGTAATACCCCCCGAGGGCGGCAATACTAATATTAACCTGGAGCGGATCGATATCGGCTTTGAAGATATTTTGTTGCTTCCCTTCATCGAGCAGCGAAGCCATCAATTGCAGATGCGAATGGTTAATTTCCGGCAGGCGCGTTGATTTTGCATAATGAACGCCTTTGCTTTGGTTTTCACTATGAACAATCTTGAGAAACCACGGGTTTTCAATGTAGTAGTCCCACGTAAAATCAATGATTTTTTCAATGGCTTTGTCAGGGGAAAGCCCTGATACATCCAGACTTTTTTCTTTCTGACGAATATCGTTCCAGGTATATTCGAGGACTTCGATAAACAAATTTTCTTTATTGCCGAAGTGGTGATACACGGTCTGTTTACTGCAATCTGCCGCTTTGACGATATTATCGACTCTGGCACCTTCGTAGCCATATTCGGCAAATTCATTGACAGCGCTTAAAAGAAGCTTTTCTTTCAGGCTTTGCGCATTGCTGGTATCAAGATACATTCCGCTTCCCCATTCACCCTTCGCGATGCCTATCATAGCGATAATTTTAACCCTATTCAGTAAAAAAGAATTAAAACAATATAATTCAATAAGTTATTAACAGTCTGGTGATCGCCCTCACAAACCAACCAACTAGATGGTTGATCTTTTAGTGTTCCAGATGCATTTTGATGCCACCAGGGTCATCCCTATTCACTGTGAGGTTACAAATGAGATCAAATAAATCCGTTGCCGTTATTACCGGAGCCGCTCGCGGCATTGGCAAGGGCTGTGCGCTTGAACTGGCCCGCGCAGGATTCAATCTTTTAATTAACGATCGCCCGGATGCTGAAAGCGTTGAAAAGCTGGAAACCACCCGGCAGGAGTGCATTGCTGAAGGCGCAGAAGTCATCTGTTTCCCGGCGGATATTGCCGACCTGTCGCTGCACGAAGAGATGCTCGACGCCGCGCAAAATCGATGGGGCCGCCTCGATTGCCTGCTGAACAATGCCGGGATTTCCGTCAAAAAACGGGGCGATATCCTCGACATGCAGCCGGACAGCTTTGACGAAAACATTGCCGTCAACACCCGTGCCCCCTTCTTTCTCGCCCAGTCGTTCAGCAAGCGCCTGCTGGCGCAGCCGAAACCGGAAAATGAACTCCCGCATCGTTCGATTATTTTCGTCAGCTCAATTAACGCCATCATGCTGGCAATGAATCGCGGCGAATACACGATGGCCAAGACCGCCGTTTCCGCTGCCGCCCGTCTGTTTGCCGCCCGCCTGTGCGATGAGCAAATCGGCGTTTATGAAGTGCGTCCAGGCCTGATTAAAACCGAGATGACCGTTCCAGCTACCGCCTACTACGACGAACTGATTGCCAAAGGACTGGTACCGTGGGGTCGCTGGGGTTTCCCGGCAGATATCGCCTCAACCGTACGCGCCATGGCGGAAGGCAAGCTGATTTATACCTGTGGGCAGGCCGTGGCCATTGACGGCGGCCTGAGCATGCCGCGCTTCTGAGGTTGAATAATGAGAGATCTGTTGCAACGTCCCGATCTGTTCAGCATCAACACCGCGACGCTCGGCTATAAAACGCCCTTACCCGCCATTATTGATGCCTGCGCGGAACGTGGTATCGGCGCTATTGCGCCGTGGAGAAGAGAGCTTGCCGGTGAAAATTTAGCGGACATCGCCCGTCAGTTGACGGCGAATAGCATGGCGGTGTCCGGATTCTGCCGCAGTACTTATTACACCGCGCCAACCCTGTCGGAACGCAAACTCGCCATCGACGATAACCGTCGGGCGCTTGACGATGCCGCCACCCTGAACGCTGCCTGCTATATGCAGGTGGTCGGCGGGCTAGCGCGGGGAAGTAAAGATTTATACGAAGCGCGGGAGCAGGTGAAATACGGTATCCGTCAGCTGCTGCCTCACTCCAGAGACGTGGGCGTGCCCATCGCACTGGAGCCGCTGCACCCGATGACCGCTGCCGATCGTTCCTGCCTGTGCACATTACGTCAGGCGCTGGACTGGTGCGACGAACTCGATCCCGATGGCGAATACGGCCTGGGCGTAGCGGTGGACGTTTACCATATCTGGTGGGACCCGGACCTCGCGAATCAGATCCTGCGGGCGGGAAAGCGCATTCTGGCCTTTCACATCTCAGACTGGCTGGTGCCGACCACCGATCTAGTCAACGACCGGGGTATGCCGGGAGACGGCATCATTAATATTCCCTCGATTCGTCGGCTAGTGGAAAACGCCGGTTTTAACGGCGCGGTGGAATTAGAAATTTTCTCGCCGCACAACTGGTGGCAAAAGGACATCAACAGCACCCTGGATATTAGCGTCGATCGTATCGCGCATTATTGCTAAGGATGAAACATGAATGAACAACCCGTTCTGTTCAGCAGAGCGGCGGCCTCCTGTCGCCTGACGCTGAATCGCGAAGATAAATGCCACGCGATTAACGAAGAGATGATCGAATTACTCGATCGCTATTTAAATGAAATTGAAAATGACGCCACGCTGCGCCTGGTGGAATTGACCGCCACGGGAGATAAGTTTTTCTGCGCGGGTGGCGATATTAAATCCTGGTCTGCTTATTCACCGTTGGATATGGGGCGGAAATGGATTAAGCGCGGCAATGAGGTCTTCTCGCGCCTGCGCAATTTACCCCAGCTTACCGTGGCGAATATTAACGGTCACACCATCGGCGGCGGCATTGAACTGGCGCTGAGCTGCGATATCCGCATCGCCCGGCCGACAGCAAAATTCTCCACCCCGGAAGTCACGCTTGGCATGGTGCCCGGCTGGCTGGGCATCGAGCGGGTTCTCAATCAGGTTGGCCCGGTTGTTGGCCGCCAGATGCTGATGCTGGGCCAGCGCCTCAGCGCCCAAGAAGCGCAAGCCGCAGGATTGATTAACGAGGTCGTGGAAAAAGATGACGCGGAAGGCTGGCTGATAAATCAGCTTTGCGCTCTGCAAAAGTGCGGCCCGGTCGCCCTGGCGCATATTAAACAGCTCATTCTGGCGCTGGAAAATAAGCATGCCGACTACTCGCATCAGTTGCTGGCCGGCTTGATGTCAGCCACCCAGGACTGCCAGCAGGCGACGCGGGCTTTTGCTAACAAAAGCCCGGTAATTTTCCAGAATCAGTAAGGAAAAGAGAATGAATAAAGTGACCTCAGCCGACGCCGTCGCCGCGCTCATTGAAGATGGCGCCACGATTGCTATCAGCGGCAACGGCGGCGGTATGGTTGAAGCTGATTATTTACTGGCGGCCATTGAAAAACGCTTTCTGGAGACCGGACATCCACGCGACCTGACGCTTATCCACTCGCTGGGAATTGGCGATCGCGATAGCAAAGGCAGCAACCGTTTCGCCCATGCAGGAATGCTCAAGCGAATTATCGCGGGGCATTTTACCTGGTCGCCAAAAATGCAGGCTCTGGTAAAAAACGAAGAGATCGAAGCTTACTGCTTTCCCGGCGGCGTGATTCAGGCGCTGTTGCGTGAAATTGGCGCCGGTCGTCCCGGCCTGATTACCCACGTGGGGCTGGGATCGTTTGTCGATCCGCGTCACGGCGGCGGTAAATCGAATGCCCGAACCACCGAAGATATGGTGGAACTAATTGAGATCGATGGTGAAACCAAACTACGTTACCGACCATTCAGGGTGAATTACGCCATTGTGCGCGGCACCTACGCCGACCCGCGCGGCAACGTCAGCCTCGAAGAGGAAGCGATCAATATGGACAGCTACTCAATGGCGCTGGCGGCACACAATAGCGGCGGCAAGGTCTTCGTTCAGGTGCGCGATGTACTGGAAGCAGGGGCAATCGCGCCACGCAACGTCACCCTCCCCGGAATTCTGGTCGATGGCATCGTGGAGCATCGCGAGCAGCCGCAGACCTACCTCGGCGGCTACGATCTGACGATCAGTGGCCAACACCGACGCCTCTGTTCCAGCGATGCAATAGAGCTGGTCAGCCACCCGGTGCGCCGCCTGATTGCCCGTCGCGCGGCGCGTGAACTGGTCGCAGGCGCGTCGACTAACTTCGGATTTGGTATCCCTGGCGGCATTCCCGGTATCGCCCTGCGTGAAGGCGTACCCTATCAAAGTTTATGGCTCAGCGTGGAGCAAGGCGTGCATAACGGCATGATGCTGGACGATGCGCTGTTTGGCTGCGCGCGCAACGCTGATGCAATTATTCCTTCGTTGGATCAATTCGAATTCTATAGCGGCGGCGGTATCGACATCACCTTCCTCGGCATGGGGGAGATGGACCGGCACGGTAACGTTAACGTGTCGCATCTTAACGGCAACCTGATCGGTCCTGGTGGTTTTCTGGAAATCGCGCAGAATGCTCGCAAAGTGGTGTTCTGCGGCACTTTCGACGCCAAAGGCAGCAAGATCAACGTAACACCGGATGGCCTGCAAATAGAGCAATCTGGCCAGATTCCGAAGCTAGTGACGGAAGTGGAAAAAATTACCTTTAGCGCCAGCTACGCCCGGCAGAGCGGACAAGAAGTGCTTTATGTCACTGAACGCGCGGTATTTCAGCTCACGGAAGCGGGCGTTGAGTTAATCGAGATAGCACCAGGAGTTAATGTTGAGCGCGATATTCTGCCTTATATGGCCTTCCGCCCGATAATTAACCAGCCGCGCCTGATGGATAGCGCGCTGTTTAGCGCGATGGAGGACGCATGAGCCAGATCGATGACGCCATTCTTGATGCCCTGACTCACGTCTCCTTTCCTAAAGGGTTCGCTAAAGCGGAACCGGCTTCCATTCTGACGATCGATAACGTCAACTATCCGCTTTGGAAAGCCGATGCGCTAGTCGTCGGCAGCGGGGCCGCGGGGTTACGCGCCGCCGTTGAACTCAAGCGCCGTCAGCAAAACGTATTATTAGCGACCGCCGGATTATATATGGGGACCTCCGCCTGCTCCGGCTCGGATAAACAGACACTGTTTACTGCCGCCACAGCAGGCAATGGCGATAGCTTTCTTAAACTGGCTGACGCGCTGGCCAGCGGCGGTGCCATGGACTACGACACTGCCTATGTGGAAGCAGTAGGTTCGCTGCATACTTTGGGTGGGTTGCAATTTCTTGGGCTTGAACTGCCGGAGGACCGCTATGGGGCGATCCTCCGCTATCAAACCGACCATGATGAAGCCGGACGCGCGACCTCCTGCGGCCCGCGCACCTCGCGTCTGATGGTAAAGGTTTTGCTGGAAGAGGTTCAGCGGCTCAATATCCCACTGTTGAGCGGTGCGACAGTTATCAAACTATTACGCCAGTGCGATGAATCAGGAACGGAACATATGGCGGGGGCAATTCTGGCGACGGGGTCTCGCGCCCATAACCCGTGGGGACTGGCGCTGGTAGTCGCTCCCAATGTCGTCCTGGCGACCGGCGGCCCCGGAGAGCTCTACCGCGACAGCGTCTACCCTAATAAATGCTTTGGCTCACTCGGGCTGGCGTTGGAAGAGGGAATCACGCTCACCAATCTGACCGAAAGCCAGTTCGGTATCGGCACGCCGCGCAGCGCCTTTCCGTGGAATTTATCCGGCACCTACGTGCAGGTGATTCCCTATATTTATTCTGTCGATAGCGGCGGCAAAGAGCATAATTTTCTCGCTGACTACTACCGCACCACTCAGGAACTAGCCTCAAACATCTTTCGTAAGGGGTATCAGTGGCCGTTCCATGCTACAAGGGTGATGGATTTCGGCTCTAGCCTGCTGGATATGGCTGTGGCGCATGAGCAGCAGCTGGGGCGCAAAGTCTATATGGACTTCAATCGCAATCCAGAAGCGGTACCAGGCGATCTTCCCTTCTCGCTGCAACGGCTAGACGACGATGTGCGGGCTTATCTGGAAAACAACGATGCGCTGGCAGCGCTACCCATTGAACGCCTGCAGCGAATGAATCCGCTATCGATCGCCCTGTATAAAATGCACGGCCACGATTTGACGCAAACACCGCTGCAGTTCGCCATGAACAATCAGCATATGAATGGTGGTATTGAGGTCGATATCTGGGGTCAAACCTCTCTGCCCGGCTGTTTTGCGGTAGGTGAAATCGCCGGAACCCACGGAGTTACCCGCCCAGGCGGCGCGGCGCTGAATGCCGGACAGGTCTTTGCCATGCGTCTGGCGCGCTATATCGCACATGCAGGCAGGCGCAACGCGGTCGATGACGTGCCTGAACTGGCTGCTCAGCCGCTGGCGGAGGTAAATGACGTCATTCTGCGAGCGCAGCGCAATGAGTCAGGCCGCTCCCTGCAAAGCGTCAAGGAAGAGATCCAGACACGCATGTCTGACCACGGCGGATTTATCTGCCATGTCGATGCCGTCAGGCAGGCCGCACAGGAGGCCCGCCTGTTGGCTGCCGCGGTGGCGAAAAATGCCCTATCGATCCGCCATCTGGCAGAAATCCCCGAACTGTTTATGTGGCGTCAAATGGCACTGATATCGGCGGCGGTGCTGACAATGCTGGACGACTATATCTCCGCAGGCGGCGGCAGCCGGGGTGCCAGGATCATCCTTGACCCCGAAGGCGATTGTCTGCCGTTAACCCGTAACGGGCCCGCGCAGCTATGGCGTTTTCGACCGGAGCAGGCGTCAGACAAAGAGAAAAAGCTGACGATTCATTATCAGCAGGCCAAATTTATTGTTCGGCAAAAAGCCCTGAGAAGCTTAGCCGATAGTAAAGATCATTATTTTGAAAAGAACTGGCCTGATTTTCTCAACGGCAATATTTATCGCTAGCGGTGTAACTCATTAAACCTTCTCTTTGTACCCTATAAACCCGTTAAGGTGATCACAATGAAAATTAAAGGACTACGATGGTGGATTATCGGCCTGGTGGCGCTGGGCACAGCCATTAACTATCTGGCGCGCAGCTCATTAAGCGTTGCCGCCTCAACCTTATTTACCGAACTGCATATTACTGAACAGCAATATTCGTGGGTCATTATGTCCTTTCAAATGGCTTATACCGTTGCCCAGTCTTTCTGCGGCTATATTCTGGATTCCATCGGTTTACGGATTGGCTTTTTTATCTTCGCACTGGCATGGTCCTTCGCCAATATGGCCCATGCTCTGGCGTTTAACTGGCAGTCGCTGGCCTGCTTCCGCGGCCTGCTTGGCCTGAGCGAAGCCGCCGCGATCCCTGCAGGTATTAAAACCGCATCGGAATGGTTCCCGTCAAAAGAGCGGGGCGTGGCAGGTGGTCTGTTTAATATCGGAACGTCCGTTGGTGCCATGCTGGCACCGCCGATCGTCGTCTGGGCGATTATTTCCTGGCACTGGCAGTTCGCTTTTATTATTAGCGGGGGGCTGGGGATTATATTTGCTTTTATGTGGTTATTTTTATATCGCTCGCCGGAAAAACATCAATGGGTATCAGATGAAGAAAAAGAGTATATTTTCTCAGGACAAGAGAAAGCTCTGCAGTCTGACGGCGATAAGCGCCCTTCATTACTCCCCCTGCTGAAGCAGCGTAATTTCTGGGGCATCGCGATGACGCGTTTTTTGTCCGATCCGGTCTGGGGAACGTTAAGCTTCTGGCTGCCATTGTATTTAATTCAGGTTCGCGATCTGCCGCTAAAAGAGATTGCTATGTTTGCCTGGCTCCCCTTTCTCGCGGCGGATATTGGCTGCGTGGCGGGTGGCGTGCTCTCGAATGTGTTGATCACCAAGTTCCACATTACCACTGTCAACTCCAGGCGCATCGGGTTCACTATCGGCGCGCTGCTTATGACCTCGTTGTCAGCCGTGGGATTTGTCGAAAACGTCTACTTCGCGATTGCACTGATCAGCCTTGGCGGCTTTGCGCACCAGATGCTGTCAACCATGGCAATGACGTTAGCCTCGGATCTGTTCAAAAAGAACCAGGTCGCCACCGTGAGCGGCATGGCGGGTTCTGCAGCATGGATGGGCCAGTTGCTGTTCACCCTGGTAATGGGGCTGCTGGTGCATCAGATTGGCTATACGCCATTCTTTATTGCGCTGAGCATTCTCGATCTTATCGCAGCAGCGATTATTTGGCTGACCATTGTTGATCCGCAGCGCGTCGTCGCGAAGCAGATACAGCCGGCATAACCATTCTTAATCATAGGCCTGCAAACCCATGCAGGCCTGAGCAGCGTAGCGTCATCAGGCAGTTAACGATGTTGACCCACTTTATTCACCCACCAGATCCCGGCGCACACCAGCGCCAGCGCAACCGCATATTTCAGCTCAAGAATATTCTCGCCGAGGAAGATGGCCGACAGCACGGTGCCGGCAACCGGGACCACAAAGTTGAACGGCGCAATCATACTCACGCGGTTATGCTTAAGCAGCACGCTCCATAGCGCAAAAGCGATGGAAGAGAGCAGGGTCAAATAAGCCAGCACCAGCGCAGCAGCGGCGCTGTGGACCGCCAGGGTTCCGCCGGTCAGGTAACCGCCGCCAACCAGCACCAGGCCGCCAAACGCCAGCTGCCAGCCGGTCATCACCGTCGGGTCAACCGTCTGCGAAATGCGCTTACCGTACAGCGTCGCCGCCGACAGGATAAAAGCCGCCAGCACCACAAAACCGTCGCCCTGCCAGACAAAGCTAAAATCGCTCAATGAATGATTAACGTTCACCAGCATCACGCCGGCAAAACCGAGAATGCAGCCGACGGCTTTGTTGTAGCTCAGCCTGTCATTCTGATAGATAAAGTGCGCCAGCAGGACGCTGAAGAAGGTGCCGGTGGCGTTCATAATCGAGCCCTTCACGCCGGTGGTAAACGCCAGGCCAACGTAGAAGAAAATGTACTGGATGGACGTTTGCGTGACGCCCAGTATCGCCAGTTGGCCGCACTGACGGGAATTTAAGCGGGCGATCGGCTTACGCTGCGCCAGCGCGAAGAGCAGCAGTAGCGCTCCGGCAAACAGGAAGCGATAGCCAGCAAAGACGATTTTAGACGGCACATCATCAGTGGCAATCTGAAATAGTTCATAGCCGCTTTTAATCGCCGGGTAGGAGCTTCCCCACAGCAGGCAGCAGAGGGTTGCGCAGGCATAAGCCACTTTCTTGCGGGTAAAAATCGAGGGTGCGTCCATTCACTTCACCAGAAATAAAATAGTGTTTTATTTTATTATCCAGAAAGTTGCTAAGAATAGCCACCATACCAGGAAAAGATTCAGCAAAGACAGAAAAGCAAAACGCCGGCACAAGGCCGGCGTCTCGACGTGAGTTGAGTAATAAATTACTCAGCTACAACGTTAACAACCAGTTTAGCGAAAACTTCGCTGTGAACCTGGAAGTCCACTTCGTGCTCACCGGTGGTGCGCAGAACGCCGTTCGGCAGACGAACTTCGCTCTTAGCAACGGCAACGCCAGCTGCAGTTACAGCGTCAGCGATGTCGCGAGTACCGATGGAACCGAACAGTTTACCTTCGTCGCCAGATTTAGACGCGATGGTAACGGTGCCCAGTGCGTTGATTGCTTCAGCACGTGCGTTAGCAGCGCCCAGAACTTCTGCCAGTTTGGCTTCCAGTTCAGCACGGCGTGCTTCGAAGAACTCAACGTTTTTCTTGGTAGCAGGAACAGCTTTACCCTGTGGTACCAGGAAGTTACGAGCATAGCCCGCTTTAACGTTAACCTGATCACCCAGGCTACCCAGGTTTGCTACTTTATCAAGCAGAATAACTTGCATTACCTTATCCTCTCAAAGTCGTATTAATGGACCGTGACCGATTACTGATGACGATCAGTGTACGGCAGCAGGGACAGGTAGCGAGCGCGTTTGATAGCGCGTGCCAGCTGACGCTGATATTTTGCACGGGTACCGGTGATACGGCTCGGGACAATCTTACCGCTTTCGGTGATGTAGTTTTTCAGCGTAGCGATATCTTTATAGTCGATCTCTTGAACGCCTTCCGCGGTGAAACGGCAGAACTTGCGACGACGGAAATAACGTGCCATATGGCTAGTCTCCAGAATCTATCAATTCAATCTGCTCGGCATGCAGAACCATTTTGCTCAAGCCGTTCTTTGCCTTGTGGCAAGAGATGAACCCTCGAACGATTACTGCGCTACCGACCGTTATACTGTGAGTAATGGCCTGGTTCTCGTGTCCGCTGATTATCACGGGCATTTGGCACCATGCCTGCCGGTGAAAACCGGCTTCCTCCTGCACTGAACGATGCTCAAGCACGAACTGGCAGTGTGGAATTCCTGACGGGCTGACCTTACGAAGTGGAGTCCTGCATACAATGCCGGACAGCTCCAGACGGTTGGTCATCAGGATTACTCTTCAGAATCCCCAGCTTCAGAATCATCTGCGGTTTCGTTGGCGAAATCTTCGCGACGCTCGCGGCGCTCGTCTTTCGCTTTAACCATCGGAGATGCTTCGGTAACAGCGTGCTTAGTACGCATTACCATGCTGCGGATAACGGCGTCGTTGAAGCGGAAGTTAGTTTCCAGCTCATCGATCGCTTCCTGCGGCGCTTCAACGTTCAGCAGAACGTAGTGAGCTTTGTGCAGTTTGTTGATCGGATAAGCCAGCTGACGGCGGCCCCAGTCTTCCAGACGGTGGATCGTACCTTCTGCTGCAGTGATTGCACCAGTGTAACGTTCGATCATGCCCGGAACCTGTTCGCTCTGGTCAGGATGGACCATAAAAACGATTTCGTAATGACGCATCGAATTGCTCCTTACGGATTATTCAGCCTCCTGTCTGGGTCAGCCGCGGCCCATGGAGGCAAGGAACGTGTTAAAGGGCGGCTGAAAAATTGACGCGTCATAATACGGGCGAGCGGGTTTTAAGACAAGTGAATTGTGCAAATAATTCGCACTAAGCGCGAAGTGGCCTTAAGCCAGTGATTTAAAATTAATCAACGGCGGAAGCGACAATTTTTTGAACAACTGCATCAGAAATGGTCGCGATACGCCAGCGAGGCAGCGATTACACTTAGATTAGAAGCAATCCATACCCCAGGGAAGCGGGTTAACGTCAGGACTGTCATAAGGAGCGTAGATGATGAAATACATCCTCATAACCATGATGGCAGCGCTTTTGTTGAGCGCCAACGCGCTGGCTGCTATTAAAATCGATGCCCGCCAGGCCCGCAACATGGACGATGTGCAGAGCCTCGGCGTTATCTATATCAACCACAACATCGCCACCGAGCAGGAAGCCGACCAGGCGCTTAGCCAGCAGAGCGATGCTCAGGGAGCGAAATACTTCCAGCCGATCCTCATTCATGAACCGGGAAGCGACGGTCCGATTCACGCCAGTGCGGCCATTTACCGTTAATTTGCCTGTTTTTTGACTTCGCCCGATAGTCAGGGCGAAGTCTTAATGCAATTGAGAATTATTTTTCTTCGTGCCTTATCAGCAGGAACGTAACCTGATTTAATCTCTCTTTAACCACATGATTATCCGGAGTGATTCATGGTTCCGCGTTTTGCCACGCTAAGCCGTATCCCGAAAGGGGTTTGGGTTCTTGGCGGCGTTAGCCTGCTGATGGATGTTTCGTCAGAGATGATCCACAGCCTTCTTCCTCTATTTATGGCCACCACGCTGGGGGCCAGCGTGATTATTATCGGCATTATCGAAGGCGTTGCTGAAGCTACCGCGCTGATGCTGAAGGTTTTCTCTGGCGTCATCAGCGATTATGTCGGCAAACGCAAAGGCCTTGCGCTGCTCGGCTATGGCCTGGGGGCGCTAAGCAAACCTCTTTTCGCCATCGCGCCAACCTCCGGCGTGGTGTTCAGCGCGCGAATGATCGACCGCGTGGGCAAAGGGATACGCGGCGCGCCGAGGGATGCGCTGGTCGCCGACGTCACTCCGCCGGAAATTCGCGGCGCCGCCTACGGGCTGCGCCAGGCGCTGGACACTATCGGGGCTTTTCTGGGACCGCTGCTTGCCGTCGCGCTGATGTTTCTCTGGGATAACGACTTCCAGTCTATTTTCTGGGTCGCGGTCATTCCTGCCGCGCTCTCCATCGCTTTATTAGGCTTTGGGCTAAAAGAGCCAAAAACGCCGATCACCCGGAAACGGACCAATCCCCTGCGCCGCGAGAACCTAAAAAAGCTTTCAGCCGCCTACTGGTGGGTTGTGGTTATCGGCTCGATTTTTACCCTCGCCCGCTTCAGCGAAGCGTTTCTGGTGCTGCGCGCCCAGCAGATGGCGATCCCGCTGTTCGCGATTCCGCTGGTGATGGTCGCGATGAACCTGGTGTACAGCCTGACCGCCTATCCGTTCGGTAAACTATCGGACAGCATGAGCCACAGCAAAATGCTGCAGTGGGGTCTGCTGGTGCTGATCGCCGCCGATATCGTGCTGGCCTTAAGCAGCCACTGGAGCACGCTTTTAGCCGGCGTGGTGCTATGGGGCATTCATATGGGGATGACGCAGGGACTGCTGGCGGCGATGGTGGCGCATACCGCCCCGCCGGAGCTGCGCGGAACGGCGTTCGGGATGTTCAACCTGATGAGCGGCGTTGCGCTGCTGCTGGCCAGCGCAGGTGCGGGCGTGCTGTGGGAGGTATTCGGTGCCGCCTCGACGTTTTACGCCGGCGCGGTAATCTGCGTGCTGACGCTGATCGGTATGCGCTGTATGCCGTCGGCTTATCAGCAAAACTAAAAATAGCTCCGGAGCAGACCGGTTGATTCATCATAAAGATGAATGCTCCGGAGCACGTCTTTCACTTTTGCCCGTAATAGGCATCTGGCCCGTGCTTACGCATAAAGTGCTTGTCCATCAGCCAGCTATCGATGGGCTTCAGCTGCGGGTTGATCCCGCGAGCAATCCACGCCATCCGCGCCACTTCTTCCATCACCACCGCGTTATGCACCGCATCGTGCGCATCTTTGCCCCAGGCAAAAGGCCCGTGCTGATAGACCACGATGCCCGGCGTATGCAGCGGCTCAACGTCGCCCAGCGTTTCAATAATTACGCGGCCGGTGTTCAGCTCATAAGCCTCAGCCACTTCCTGCGCGCTTAACGCCCGGGTGCAGGGAATATCGCCAAAGAAGTAGTCCGCGTGGGTCGTCCCCAGCGCGGGAATGGCCAGGCCCGCCTGCGCCCAGGCCGTCGCGTGCGTCGAGTGGGTATGCACCACACCGCCGAGACTCGGATAGCGACGATACAGCGCCAGGTGCGTGGCGGTATCGGAAGAAGGACGATAGCGCCCCTCCACCACCTTACCCTCGAGATCGACTACCACCATATCGTCCGCTTTCATGGTCTCATAGGCGACGCCGCTGGGCTTAATCGCCACCAGCCCACGTTCACGGTCGATGGCGCTGACGTTACCCCAGGTAAAAGTGACCAGTCCGTAACGCGGCAAATCCATATTAGCGTCAAAGACCTGCTGTTTTAACGTTTGCATTATGCCGCCTCCACCAGACCGGCGCTGGCCATCCGCGCCTTCACCCAATCGCGCGCTTTCGCAACTTCAGCGGCCGGATCGTCGGTCGTTTCGCTCCACATTTCAATCAGATACGGGCCGCAATAGCCGCTCTGCCTGAGCGTTTCAAAGCAGCGCTCGAAATCGACAACGCCTTCGCCAAACGGCACGTTCTTGAATACGCCCGGTTTAGTATCCTTCACATGTACGGCAACGATATGCCCGATCCCGGCCTGCAATTCCATCTGTACGTCGTTATCCCATGCCGACAGATTGCCGATATCAGGGTAAAGCTGGAACCACGGATTATTGAGATAGTGGGCATAGCCCAACGCCTTGCTGATCGAGTTCATCAGCGGGTAGTCCATGATTTCCATCGCCAGCGTCACCTGCGCGCGGCTCGCCATTTCGACGCTCTCTTTTAGCCCGTCGCGGAAACGACGGCGCGTCTCGTTATTGGCTTGCTGGTAGTAAACGTCGTAACCCGCCAGTTGGATAACGCGAATACCCACATCCTGCGCCAGCCGAATCGCTTTGCGCATAATCTCCAGGCCCTGCGCCCGAACCGCGTCGTCTTCGCTACCGAGCGGAAAGCGGCGATGGGCGCTCAGGCACATAGAGGGTACCCGCACCCCGGTTTCAGCAATCGCGTTGACCAGCGCAAGGCGCTGCTCCCGGCTCCAGTCGAGCCGCGCCAGACGGGCGTCAGTTTCATCGACCGACATTTCGACGAAATCAAAGCCGAGCTCTTTCGCCAGCCGTAGGCGTTCCTGCCAGCACTCCCCCGCGGGGAGCGCTTTTTCATAGATACCGAGCGGAATTTGTTTTGACAGCATGACCGCTCCTTAGCCCCACAGCTGGGCGATAGAACGTTTAAACTGCCGGGCGGCCTCTACCGGAGAAGCGGCGTCGCGAATGCTGCGACCGGCGATAAAGACGTGAATGGGAATACCTTTAAACAGCGGTAAATCTTCCAGCGCCAGGCCGCCGGTGACGGTGACTTTAAAGCCCATTTCGGACAAGCGTTTGATCGCGCTGATATCCGCCTCGCCCCACGCCACGCCGGCCGCCTGGGCATCGCGGCTACGGTGATAAACCACCTGCTGAATACCCGCTTCGCGCCACTCCTGCGCCTGCTCCCAGGTCCAGTAGCCGGTCAGTTCGATCTGGACGTCGCCGTTGAACTCTTTCGCGACGTCCAGCGCGCCTTTGGTGGTGTTGATGTCCGCGCAGCAGATCACGGTGACCCAATCGGCGTTGGCTTCAAAGCACATGCGGGAGAGAATTTTACCGGCATCGGCGATTTTGGCGTCCGCCAGCACGATTTTATTGGGATAGAGCGCCTTCAGGTCGCGAACGGCGCGTACGCCTTCAGCCACACAAAGAATGGTGCCGACTTCAATAATGTCCACTTCATCGGCTATCAGGCGCGTCGTTTCATACGCGGAAGACATGGATTGATTATCGAGCGCAACCTGCAACATAGGTAATGACATTGTAGTGTTCCTTTTAAACGGCCGCCGCCGTGGCGTTATCAATTAATTCCAGCACTTCCTGCGCGGTGCGGCAGGCGCGTAAACGGTCAAAATTGGCTTCATCTTCAAACAGGTTGACGATCTGCATGATGCCGACTTCCTGATGGGTATTGGCATCCACGGCCGCCATGGTGATCAGAATATCGACCGGGTCGTTATCCTCGTGATTAAAAACCAGCGGCGTTTTCAGCGTGACCAGCGCAAAGCCGGTTTTCTTAACCCCCTCTTCCGGGCGGCCGTGCGGCATCGCCAGACCGGGAGCAATCACAAAATAGGGGCCATGCTGGGCTACGCCATCGAGAATGGCCTGGTAGTAGCGCGGCTCAACGACATCCGCCTTCACCAGTAAATCAACGCTCAGCTTGACGGCTTCCTGCCAGGTACTGGCGTCGGCCTGGAGAAGGATGGAGTTATTCTCCACCAGCGAATCGCGTAATTTCATTTGGTCTCCTTACTTCACATCCTGCGGGAAGTGCGCTTTGATCACTTCCAGCAGTTTTGGGCCAAAATCCGCAGGCGAGAGCATGTTGCGCACGCCAACCACATATTTGTTGCCGGAGACGCTAATCTCACCGGCGATATGGGTGGAGGCGATGATGATGTCCGCGCCGTTTAGTTCACTTTTGTATTCACCCACCGCGCAGCTGTTCACCGTGTGATCGATATTTGACTGGGTCAAAAACTGGTCCACCTTCATCTTCATGATCATGGAACTTCCTTGCCCGTTGCCACATACAGCCAGAATACGTACGGTCATAGTCAAAACTCCTTATTGAGCAGAAGCATCTGCCAGTTGTTTTTCCGCGTCCTCTTCAGCACGCAGCGTGCGCCCTGCGAAGAACATATAAGCCAGTGCGATAATGATGATGACGGCCATAAACGCGATACCGATGGAGGCGAAGCCCTGCATCATCGGCGGCGCCAGAATTGACCAGTCCGCCATACCCATCCAGGCGCTCATACCGGTCAGCTTCACCGCCCAGACGCAGCCAAAAATTTCGATCATCCCCATTACCAGACAAATTTTGAGCGCCGCGCGCCAGCCGCCAAAGTGGTTAGCAAATACGCCGATGGTGGCGTTAGAGAAGAACATTGGGATAAAGCCCGGAATAATCAGAATGGAAGAGCCGAAGCCGACCAGAATACCGACGGCGATCAGCTGGCCGATGGTGCCCCACATAAAGCCCCAGACGACGGCGTTTGGCGCAAAGCTATAAATCGCGGCGCAGTCAATCGCCAGCACGGCACCGGGAATCAGGCGCTGGGAAATGCCGTTGAACGCTTCAGAAAGTTCGGCGACGAACATGCGCACGCCCTGGGTGATAATGAAAATAGCGACGGCGAACGAGAAGCCGGTTTGCAGGATATAGATCGTCCAGTGAGTTTTACCCGCCATCGCCTGTACGGTGTCGATGCCGAAGGAGAGCAAAATCGCGCCGAAGAAAATGGTCATCACGATGGCCGTGGAGACGATGTTGTCGTGAAAGATGTTCAGCCAGCCCGGCAGCTTGAGATCCTCAACGCTCTCCTCTTTTTTACCCAGATACGGGGCGACCTTGTAAGCAATCCATGAAGCGAACTGCTGCTGGTGTCCGATGGAGAAGCCGCAGCCGTCGGTCACTTCCTGGGTCGGCTTATACATCATGTTCGAGGTAATGCCCCAATAGAGCGACACCAGCACCGCCGTGCAGATAATCGTCGTCCACATCGGGTAGCCGAAGATATAAAAAAAGACGGCAATCAGCCCCGCCTGCTGGAACATGATGTGCCCGGTCAGCATGATGGTACGAATACCGGTAATACGCCGCAGCAGGACATAACAAATATTCAGCGCCAGGGCTAACAGCACGGCATAGCCCACCCAGCTGTAGGCATCGCCCATCCGCTCAATGGTTGCCATCATGGAGGCGTAGGTATCAGAAATAGCGCCGTTGATGCCGTAAACCTCAGACATTTTCGCCACCACCGGTTTAAACGTGCTGGTCAGAATGCCGGAGCCGGCCTGCAGCAGCATAAAACCGATAATGGTTTTAATTGTTCCTTTAACGATAACGCTGGCGCTTTTGCGCAGCAGGATATAACCCAGGCAGGTCACAATACCCAGCAGCAGCGGGGCGTTGGTCATAACCTGGTTAAAGAACACGGTAAAGATGTGGTAGAGAATCTCCATAACACACTCCAGAAGGTGGACGCTCTGAACGCACGCTACGCCCAGGTTGGTTGTTGCGATCACTCTAATAATCAAAAATAATCACAACAAGATTATATTTGATTAAATGTGACGCACGCCGCAAATAATCACACAATCCGTCATGGTATTAATTCTCATTTTCATAACCTGAAAAATAGTATATGTAAATCAATTAAATAAAATAACACGCATATCATGAAGTATGCCTCCGCCTCTTTTTAACCCCCACTATTCCTCTCATGAAGGGCGAAATTCAGGATTGCAATCCTGAACAAACGATGCCAGTATTCGTCAAAACAAATCACATCGTGATTACTTTTGATAATATGTGAGGGGAAAACAAATGAGTAAAGTGCAAACCATCACCCGCGAATCATGGATCCTGAACACTTTTCCGGAATGGGGTAGCTGGCTGAATGAAGAAATTGAACAAGAGCAGGTTGCGCCGGGCACCTTTGCGATGTGGTGGTTGGGTTGTACGGGCATCTGGCTGAAATCCGAAGGCGGAGCCAATATCTGCGTCGATTTCTGGTGCGGTACCGGCAAGCAAAGCCACGGGAATCCGCTGATGAAAACCGGCCACCAGATGCAGCGTATGGCCGGCGTGAAGAAGCTCCAGCCCAACCTGCGCACCACCCCGTTTGTTCTCGATCCGTTCGCTATTCGCCAGATCGACGCCGTGCTGTCTACCCACGATCATAACGATCACATTGATGTGAACGTGGCCGCCGCGGTTATGCAGAACTGCGCCGATGACGTGCCGTTTATCGGCCCGCAAACCTGCGTCGATCTGTGGATTGGCTGGGGCGTACCGAAAGAGCGCTGCATCGTGATGAAGCCGGGCGATGTGGTCAAAATAAAAGATGTTGAAATTCATGCGCTCGACGCTTTTGACCGTACGGCTCTGATTACCTTACCCGCGGATCAAAAAGCGGCAGGCGTACTGCCGGACGGAATGGATCAGCGCGCGGTGAACTACCTGTTCAAAACGCCGGGGGGCAACCTGTACCATAGCGGCGATTCCCACTACTCCAACTATTACGCGAAGCACGGTAACGAACACCAGATCGACGTGGCTCTCGGTTCCTATGGCGAGAACCCGCGCGGTATCACCGACAAAATGACCAGCGCCGATATCCTGCGCATGGCCGAATCGCTGAATGCCAAAGTGGTGATCCCGTTCCATCACGATATCTGGTCAAACTTCCAGGCCGATCCGCAGGAAATCCGCGTTCTGTGGGAGATGAAAAAAGACCGTCTGAAGTATGGCTTTAAGCCTTTCATCTGGCAGGTGGGTGGGAAATTCACCTGGCCGCTGGATAAAGATAACTTCGAATACCACTATCCGCGCGGATTCGACGATTGCTTCACCATGGAGCCGGACCTGCCCTTTAAGTCTTTCCTGTAAGGCTTCTCCGGCGGGACCGCCCGCCGGAAATTATCCCCGTCAGCATTAGTATTTTCACCTGATTTCAAATATCATCTTTGCTTATCACTTTTAATCGGATTTGCTCATGACGGAAGCGCAAAGACATCAAATTTTACTGGATTTGCTGGCACAAACGGGATTTGTCACCGTGGAGCAGGTGATTTCCCGGCTGGGAATTTCTCCGGCGACGGCACGACGCGATATCAACAAACTCGACGAAAGCGGCAAGCTGAAAAAAGTCCGCAACGGCGCAGAAGCCGTCAGCGAGCAGCGCCCGCGCTGGTCGCCAATGAATATTCACCAGGCGCAAAACCACGATGAGAAGGTACGGATTGCGCGCGCGGCTTCGCAGCTGGTGAACCCGGGCGAAAGCATCGTCATAAACTGCGGCTCTACCGCATTCCTGCTTGGGCAAGAACTGTGCGGTAAACCGGTGCAGATCATCACCAACTATTTGCCGCTGGCTAACTACCTGATCGATCAGGAACACGACAGCGTCATTATTATGGGCGGGCAGTATAACCGCAGCCACTCCATCACGCTGAGCCCTCAGGGCAGCGAAAACAGCCTGTACGCTGGGCACTGGATGTTTACCAGCGGCAAAGGGTTAACCGCGGAGGGGCTATATAAAACCGATATGCTGACGGCGATGGCGGAGCAAAAGATGCTTAACGTCGTCGGCAAACTCGCGGTACTGGTCGACAGCAGCAAAGTTGGCGAACGCGCCGGAATGCTCTTCAGCCAGGCCGGGCAAATCGACCTGGTGATAACCGGTAAACAGGCGGATGAAGCGATTCTCAAGCAGCTTGAAGATCAGGGCGTTCAGGTGATTCGCGTTTAAAGGTGACGTTGAAAAAAAGCCACCGTCGCAGCTAACGCTTCCGGCGTAATGCGGTGACGGACGCCTTTCTGCCAGATGCAGGTTAGGTTGTCGGCCAGTGCGTTTTGCTGCAGCGCCTGCTGCAGACGGAAGGTCTCCCCCGGCGGTACCACATCATCCTCATCGCCGTGCCAGAGCAGCAGCGGTCGGCTGGCGAGGGTCGCCAGCTGCTGGCTGACGTCCCACTCCGCCAGCTGCCCTGCCTCCCACGAAGGCGAAGGAAAAAGCGTCTGCGAGAGCGTACTGAAATAGCCTGACCCCATCAGGCAGGCGACGCTTTTCAGCTCCGGGTGATGGGTCATAATCCCCAGCGCAGTCATTCCACCCATCGATGCGCCGGCCACCGCCAGCCTGTCGCCCGCAAGCCATCCTTGCTCCCGAATCGCCTCCTGTAATGCCGGAAACTCAACAAAATTGTGCGTCAGAATCGGCCAGAAGCGCTGCATCCGCCCCTGTTCGTCTCCCCGGTAGCGCGCGCCGTGTTCCGCAGCATCAGGCATAATCACCCGAAACCCCGCCTCTGCAAGCGCAACGGCGAAATAGCTGTAGACCAGCTTAGAAGAGGTAAAGCCATGATAAAAGACAATGCAGGGAAGCGGAGTATTCGCGGCGCCCTGCGGGTACGCATGGAGAACCTCCCCGCCCGCAAGGTTACGCATTTCTAGTGCGATCATTTACCGTCTCCTTTCTCTAAAGTGATGTTATGTTAGTACTCAAGCCACGCGTTCGCACATGATTCATAATCTTGAGAACCAGATTACGCTTTCACGATATTTTCATTCGAAAATCGCGTACGGGATAACAATTTGGGAACATTCCCCGGCAATGACATTCAGGCTACCACTACACTATGGCTAACAGGAAACGAGATATGGTTATGCGTAGGTTTACACCGTGGTTACTGGCAATCGCTTTAACCGGCTGTAGCGCCCTACAGGGGACGCCAAAGGCGCCGCCGCCAGCAACCAACCATCCACAAGAGATCCAGCGTAACCAGACGACGGGTCTGCAGAAGATGGGGACGGTGAGCGTATTAATGTACGGCTCGCCGATGGATGTAGAGGCTGCGCTGAAGGTCAAAGCAGAGGCGGCTAAGGCGGATTACTACGTCATCATTATGATTGATGACACCATGGTTCCAGGCCAGTGGTATTCGCAGGCAATTTTGTACCGTCAATAGCGGTCAACCTTTAAGCCAGCTTGACACTGCTTTGCATCCATTCACGTTCTCCTGCGCCTAATAACGTTCAGCCAGCCGTAAACCTGGCAGAACGTTAGCAACGGACTGCCCTCAGGACTATGTGAAATGGAGCTGACGATGAAACGAACTTTTACCCTACCCAGCCTGATGCTGACCTCCGCCACGGCCAATACTTCCGCGCAGTCGGCGGAGTTTGCCAGCGCTGACTGCGTAACTGGCCTGAACGAAATTGGCCTGATTTGCGTTAACAACATCTCCGGCAGCCAGCAGGATGTGGAGCACGCCATCGCCGTGCAGGCCGACGAGCAGGGCGCGTCCTGGTATCGCATCGTCCAGATGTACGAGGAGCAGCAGCCGGATAACTGGCGGGTACAGGCCATTCTTTATGCCTGAGGCGCCTGGCGTCCGCGCCCCATTGCCCGTAACAGTAAGTCGTCGAGCGTTTGCTCATCCAGGCGCATGCCGCCGCGCGTATCGAGCATCATCCGGCACCAGGCTTCAGCCAGCGGCGGTGAAGCGAAGCGTAATACCTGCGCGCCAACGCCAAGCAGATAAACCAGCCGGGTAATCTCCCGTCCCTGCTCTTCCAGAGGGCGCCGTAGCCACTGCTGCAGCTGCCGCCACGCCCGATCGAAATGACGATTTTGCCCTTTCACTTCCGCGCACTCCGCCGCCAGAAGCTCAAGCGCCGCCGGCTGCTTCATCAGAACCCGCATCACGTCCAGACACATAATATTCCCTGCACCTTCCCAGATGCTGTTTACCGGCATTTCACGGTACAAACGCGGCAGTTCACTTTCTTCACAGTAGCCGGAGCCGCCCAGCACCTCCATCGCCTCGGCGACGAAGGCGATCCCGGATTTGCAGATAGCAAATTTCGCCGCGGGCGTGAACAACCTTGCCCATAGCGCTTCCTGCGCATCATCGCGCCTGTCCCATGCCCGCGCCAGGCGGAACAGAAACGCGGTTTGCCCTTCAAGCCGCAGCGCCATCTGCCCCAGCACCTGACGCATCATCGGCTGATCGACCAGATTTTTGCCAAACGCCTGACGCTGCAGGGCATGGTACAGCGCCACCGAATAGGCCCGGCGCATCAGCGCATGGCTGCCCAGGGCGCAGTCAAAGCGGGTCAGGCCGCCCATTTTGAGAATTTGCCGGACGCCATCCCCCTCTTCTCCGACCAGCCAACCGCAAGCGTTGAAAAACTCGACTTCACTGCTGGCGTTCGCGCGGTTACCCAATTTATCTTTCAGCCTCTCCAGATGTACGCCGTTACGCTGACCGTCCGGCAGCAGGCGCGGAACAAAAAAGCAGGAGAGCCCCGCCGGCGCCTGCGCCAGCACCAGATGAGCATCGCTCTGCGGCACGGAGAAAAACCATTTATGTCCAATCAGATGATAAAAGCCTTCGGCGGTCTTCTCCGCACGGGTCGTGTTGCTCAGGACATCAGATCCCCCCTGCTTTTCAGTCATCCCCATGCCGATAAGCAGCCCGCGTTTCTGATTCCCCGGTATCAGATGCGGATCGTAGCGATCGCTTAATAGCGGTGATAACCAGTCGCTAAAGGGCCTGGGTAAGGAACGCTGCAGCAATGGGATAGCGGCAAAGGTCATGGTGGTGGGACACAGGGTTCCCGCTTCTACCTGCGCGTGCAGCATAAAGCGGGCAGCGCGGGCAACGAAAGCGCCTTCTCGAGCGTCCTCCTGCCAGGCAAGGTTATGTACCCGGTTAGCGCATAGTCCCTGCATCAGGAGATGCCAGGCCGGATGGAAACGAACATCGTCAAGCCGCGATCCCGTGGCGTCATAGCGCAGCAGTTCCGGCGGGTTGCTGTTGGCCAGGCGCCCCAGCTCCAGCGATTCCGCCGTCCCCAGCTGTTGACCAATGCTCGCCAGCAGATCGCCATCCCAGCCCGCGCCTTCGCGGACGACGGCTTCACGCAGGGCGGTATCGGACAAGAACAAGTTGCTGTTGCACAGCGGCGAGGGTTGATTAAATACGGTATGAGTTTGCCAGTGCATTATGTTTCCCTCCTTCAATGGCTCTATGCATAAGTATGGACAACGGCGCACTTTCCGTCAGAGAACTCTGTTATAAAGTTCTCTCACAATCAGAAAGGGAATTTCATGATTCATTTAATTATTGAAGATCGGGAAAACGCGCCGATCTATATCCCGCTTATCCGCCGCCATTTTCCCCATCTCGCTATCAACGCCATCAAACAGAACCTGAACGCTTCGGGTTACGTCACGTCATTTGATGAAGACACGATCTGCGCAGACATTCTGGAAGAGCAGAACCCCATTGGAAATTTTCTTAATCTCATCAAGGTATTAAAGCATCGAGGCGCGCGGCTTAAATTCATCGAACAAACGGGAGATGAACCGGGAGATGAATTACTCTTGAGCCAGGTGTTGAACTATGTGGAAAGAGGTCTCGAAATCGCCCGTCAGAGAGAGCGAGAGGATGAACAGGACTGATGAAGATAAGCCATTCCGGAGAATGGCTTATTCAGAAAGAAGAGATTAGCTGCGCTGGCGCACCGCTTCAAACAGGCAAATACCGGTTGCAACCGATACGTTCAGCGACGATACGCTACCGGCCATCGGAATGCTGATCAACTCATCGCAGTGTTCGCGAGTCAGGCGACGCATGCCTTCGCCTTCCGCGCCCATCACCAAAGCCAGCGATCCGGTCATCTTGCTCTGGAACAGGGTATGGTCGGCCTCACCGGCGGTCCCGACGATCCAGACGTTCTCTTCCTGCAGCAGACGCATGGTGCGGGCCAGGTTGGTGACGCGGATCAGCGGGACGTTTTCCGCCGCGCCGCAGGCCACTTTTTTCGCCGTGGCGTTCAGCTGCGCAGAGCGGTCTTTGGGGACAATCACCGCATGCACGCCAGCGGCGTCGGCGCTACGTAAACAGGCGCCGAGGTTGTGCGGATCGGTCACGCCATCGAGGATCAAAAAGAACGGCCGATCGAGAGAGGCGATCAGATCCGGCAGATCGTTCTCCTGATACTGACGTCCGGGCTTCACGCGGGCAATAATCCCCTGATGAACGGCGCCTTCGCTTTTCTCATCGAGAAACTGGCGGCTGGCGACCTGAATCACCACGCCCTGCGCTTCCAGAGCATGGATCAGCGGCATAAGGCGCTTATCCTCACGGCCTTTCAGAATAAAGACTTCCTGGAAACGCTCAGGAGCGCGCTCCAGCAGCGCCTGCACCGCGTGGATGCCGTAAATCATTTCACTCATTTATCTACTCGTTTAGGTTCTGTTTTCAGTCCCTTCACCCCGGCCCCATCACGATGGTGGGAGACGCCGGGGCAAAGGGAGATCATTACTCAGCTATTTTCTTTTTCGCCGCGCGCTTGGCCTTGGTCGCTGCGGCGATCTTCTGGGTTTTCTCCGACGGCTTCTTCGCTTTCTTCTCGCCTTTTGGCTGAGCGGACTTCGGCTGAGATTGGCCTTTCTGCTTGCGGAATGCGCTATCTGGCTCGAAGTTCACCTGCTTGCCCGCCTGGCGGCGGCGCCCGGACGATTTACCTCCGGCGCCTTTCTTCGCCTTTTCACGCTCGGTTTTACCGACGTTGCGCGGCGCGCGTTCGCTGGAGATAAGCGAGAAATCAATTTTACGCTCGTCCATGTTGACCGCTTCAACGCGCACTTCTACACGATCGCCCAAACGATAGGTCTGACCGCCGGATTCACCGATCAGACGCTGCCCTACCTGATCGAAGCGGTAGTAGTCGTTATCGAGGGAAGAGACGTGCACCAGACCGTCAATAAACAGCTCATCCAGACGGACGAAGAACCCAAAGCCGGTCACGCTGGCAATCACGCCCTTAAAGACGTTACCGACCTGATCCAACATGAAATCACACTTCAGCCAATCCGAAACATCGCGCGTCGCTTCATCAGCACGGCGTTCGGTCATCGAACAGTGCGCCCCCAGCTGCAGCATCTCATCCATGCTGTAGTGCCAGCCGCCGGTCTCGGTGCTGTTGCCTTTATGTCCCTGCTCTTTCGCCAGTAAATACTTGATCGCACGATGCAGAGAAAGGTCAGGATAGCGGCGAATCGGCGAGGTGAAGTGGGCGTAGGATTGCAGCGCCAGGCCAAAGTGACCGCGATTTTCCGGGTCGTATATCGCCTGTTTCATCGAGCGCAGCAGCATGGTTTGCAGCATCTCCGCATCCGGACGATCGGCGATAGACGTCAGTAATTCCGCATAGTCGCGCGGCTCCGGCTTGTTGCCGCCAGGCAGCTCAAGCCCCAGCTCCGCCAGAACCGAACGGAAGGCGGTAATCGCTTCGGTGCTTGGTTTGTCATGGATACGGAACAGGGCCGGTTCCTCGGCCTTCTCAACGAAGCGCGCAGCGGAAATGTTCGCCAGGATCATGCACTCTTCAATCAGCTTGTGCGCATCGTTACGCTGAGTCTGTTCAATGCGTTCAATACGGCGTTCAGCATTGAAGATGAATTTAGCTTCTTCACTCTCAAATGAGATACCGCCGCGCTCTTCGCGCGCGCCGTCCAGCACTTTGTAAAGGTTATGCAGCTCTTCAATATGCTTAACCAGTGGCGCGTACTGCTCGCGCAGATCCTGGTCACCCTGCAGCATATGCCAGACTTTGGTATAGGTCAGACGGGCGTGGGAGCTCATCACCGCTTCGTAGAATTTGAAGCCGGTCAGACGCCCCTTGGCTGAAATGGTCATTTCGCAAACCATACAGAGTCTGTCGACCTGGGGATTCAGTGAACACAGGCCGTTAGAGAGCACTTCAGGCAGCATGGGAACCACCTGAGACGGGAAGTAGACCGAGGTGCCGCGGCTGCGCGCTTCGCCATCCAGCGGCGTCCCCGGACGCACGTAGTAGCTCACATCGGCGATCGCCACCCACAGACGCCAGCCGCCGCCGCGTTTCTTCTCGCAGTACACGGCATCATCAAAGTCGCGGGCGTCTTCGCCATCAATGGTGACCAGCGGCAGGCTGCGTAAATCAACGCGCCCTTTTTTCGCCTCTTCCGGTACCTGTTCTTTCAGGCCGGCGACCTGTTTTTCGACCGCTGGCGGCCAGACGTAGGGGATTTCATGGGTGCGCAGGGCCATATCGACCGCCATGCCGGTCCCCATATTGTCGCCGAGCACTTCAACGATTTTACCGATCGCTTTAGTGCGGCGGGTTGGACGCTGGGTCAGCTCAACCACCACGACAAAGCCCATACGCGCGCCCATGATCTGTTCCGGGGGGATCAGGATATCGAAGCTTAAACGGCTGTCATCCGGTACCACAAAGCCGACGCCTGCATCGGTAAAGTAGCGGCCCACAATCTGGCCCGTTTTTGGCACCAGTACGCGGACAATTCGTGCTTCCCGACGGCCTTTACGGTCGGCGCCCAGCGGCTGCGCCAGCACCTGATCGCCGTGAATGCAGGTTTTCATCTGCTCAGACGACAGATACAGGTCATCTTTACGGCCTTCCACGCGCAGGAAGCCATAGCCATCGCGATGGCCAATAACGATACCTTTCAGCAGGTCAAGACGTTCCGGCAGCGCATAGCACTGACGACGCGTAAAGACCAGCTGACCATCGCGTTCCATTGCGCGCAATCTGCGGCGCAATGCTTCTTGTTGTTCTTCGCCTTCAATATTCAGCTCTGTTGCCAGCTCATCTCGGCTAGCCGGTTTTTCGCGTTTTGCTAAATGATCGAGGATAAATTCCCGGCTCGGGATTGGATTAGCGTATTTTTCAGATTCGCGGTCCAGGAAAGGATCTTGTGACATGTCGGTTCCTCCGTTGTCATCTCCAGTGAAGTTTACGTCACTCCACCAGTAATAATTTATAAAGCGGTTGATTCTTTTCAACCAAATCGGCCAGCGTGTAGTTATCCAGTTCCTTGAGAAAACTTTGCGCGGCTTCAGCAAGCGCCTGTTTCAGACGACAGGCGGGCGTAATATGGCAAAATTCGCTACTACAATTGACCAAAGAGAGCGGCTCCAGATCGCGAACAACATCACCCACGCGAATCATATTTGCCGGTTTACCAAGACGAATCCCTCCGTTCTTTCCCCGTACCGCCGTCACATACCCTACGCGACTTAGCTGATTGATTATTTTAACCATATGATTACGAGAAACGCCGTAAACCTCCGTTACTTCGGAGATGCTGGTCATTCTTCCATCCGGCAGCGACGCCATATAGATCAGCGCGCGTAATCCGTAATCAGTGAAACTCGTTAACTGCACAATCAACCTCAGGGAAAAGAAAAACAGAGTGCGTCGGTAGACGTAATTACTATTGATGATAAACCAGCCAGCGCTCAGGCCGCTAATTTATTTAAGTGGGGCGGGCGAACAGTAAAAACAAGAGGCGCCTTAACGGCGCCCCTGGAGATCATTACGCGTCGAATGGATCGCGCAAAATCATCGTCTCGGTACGGTCAGGACCGGTAGAGATAATATCAACCGGTACGCCGGTCAGCTCTTCAATGCGTGCGATGTAGTTCAGCGCTGCTTGCGGCAGGCCGCTGCGCTCTTTCACACCAAAGGTGGTTTCAGACCAGCCCGGCATGGTTTCATAAATCGGCTCGATGCCTTCCCAGTTGTCAGCAGCCAGCGGAGTGGTCGTCACTTCGCGGCCATCCGGCATACGGTAGGCAACGCAGATTTTAACTTCTTTCAGGCCGTCCAGGACGTCCAGCTTAGTCAGGCAGAAACCCGACAGGGAGTTAATCTGCACCGCGCGGCGTACCGCCACGGCATCCAGCCAACCGGTACGACGACGACGGCCGGTGGTGGCGCCAAACTCGTTACCCTGCTTGCACAGGAACTCGCCGGTTTCATCAAACAGCTCAGTCGGGAACGGACCCGCGCCTACGCGAGTGGAGTAGGCTTTAATGATACCCAGAACGTAGTCTACATAACGCGGACCCAGACCGGAACCGGTCGCCACGCCACCGGCGGTGGTGTTGGAAGAGGTCACGTACGGATAAGTACCGTGGTCGATATCCAGCAGCGTACCCTGCGCGCCTTCAAACATGACGAAATCGCCACGCTTGCGCGCCTGGTCGAGCAGATCGGAAACGTCAACAACCATCGCGGTCAGGATGTCGGCAATCGCCATCACGTCATCGAGAACTTTCTGGTAATCAACCGCTTCGGCTTTGTAGAAATTCACCAGCTGGAAGTTGTGATATTCCATCACTTCTTTCAGTTTCTCAGCGAAGGTGGCTTTATCAAACAGATCGCCAACGCGCAGACCGCGGCGAGCCACTTTATCTTCATAAGCCGGGCCGATACCGCGACCGGTCGTACCGATAGCTTTCGCGCCACGCGCTTTCTCGCGGGCGACATCCAGCGCAACGTGATATTCGAGGATAAGCGGGCAAGCTTCAGAAAGCAGCAGACGCTCGCGGACAGGGATACCACGGTCTTCCAGACCTTTCATCTCTTTCATCAGCGCAGCCGGAGACAGCACGACACCGTTGCCGATGATGCTGGTGACATTCTCGCGAAGAATACCTGATGGAATAAGATGGAGGACGGTTTTTTCACCGTTGATTACGAGAGTATGGCCGGCGTTGTGACCGCCCTGATAGCGCACAACATATTTAGCCCGTTCAGTCAGGAGATCGACGATCTTCCCTTTACCTTCGTCACCCCATTGGGTGCCCAGTACGACGACGTTGTTACCCATTTTTCAAAATCACCGTTTGCTTAAAAATGGATTCTACCATCGCTTTTTCAGAGTTACAGCACTTTTTGCACTCGAAAGACGGGAAATTAGTCTACTTTACGCTCAGCCAATCGTTTTCCTCAACATGTAGTAGATGACGATGCCAGCAACCACAAGACCACCGCCAAACCGGCGTAATAAATTATCCGGTAGTTGGCTCATGGTGGCGACCATTCGACGCCACGCGCGTGGATAAAGCAGCGGACCCAGTCCTTCAAGGACTAAAACCAGCGCCAGTGCCAGCCAGATTGTTGAATTCATTATCCACCTTTATTTATACGCCGCCCGTACAGAACCAGTCGTTTATCAACGTTGCGTTTACTTTTATTTCATATTGTCCGGTATTTCATCGTTATTATGAACCTATTTAGTGAAACAAAATTCATAATTTATTGTATTGAATGTGTTTTTTTAAATTGCAACTATGCCAGCGCGTATCAGTTTCAGATACGAGCATAAAATAATCAGGAGGATTATGATGAGAGAATTAACCGCAATTGAAATCGACGCCGTAAGCGGCGCAGGCTGGTTACAGGATAGTCTCGCTTCTATAGGTGCAAAAGCTGGCGCCGCCGTGTGGTCGCTCAGCAGCGATATGTTGAACATTGAACTGCCGATTATAGGCACTATCAATCTTTCAACTATTGCTCCCGATTTAGGCAAAACCGTAGGCGAGACGGTTGGTTTCACCGTTGGCGGAGCCATTGAGAGTACCCTGGCAGGCCTGCCGGTAATCGGCGGTCTGCTCAATAAACTTCTCGGCAATTAATTCCAGCTCGGTTGTAAAAAAGGCGCCTTATAAAGGGCGCCTTTTTACTTATGCCATCAGTTATTAACGATTCGTTGCCGTAGGTGATTTCATATAGCGGAAGAAATCGCTGTCCGGGCTGAGAACCATCACATCCTGATTGCTCTGGAAGCTGTTCTCGTACGCGCGCAGGCTACGGATAAAGGCATAGAAGCCCGGATCCTGACTGAATGCGTCAGCAAACAGTTTCGCCGATTCCGCATCGCCTTCACCGCGCAGGATACGTCCCTGACGCTCGGCTTCCGCCAGCGTTTTGGTCACTTCATAATCCGCGGTCGCGCGCAGTTTTTCAGCTTCTTCCTGACCTTGTGAACGATGGCGACGGGCAACCGCTTCACGCTCGGCGCGCATACGGTTGTAGATCGCTTCAGACACTTCAGCCGGCAGGTTGATCTGTTTGATTCGCACGTCGACGACTTCAATACCCAGCGCCGCCATACTGTTCGGGTTAATCACCTGAACCTTACCGTTGGTTTCCGCTTCAATACGCTCTGCCGCTTTGGCAATCGCGTCATCGGCAGCCGGCGTGCTGACTTCATCTTCCGTGCCCGCGGAACCTGAGTTCAGCGCATCGCGCACTTCCAGGGTCAGACGACCGCGGGAGTCGGTCACGATGTCTTTCACATCGAGACGGCCAATTTCAGAACGCAGACGGTCAGAGAATTTACGTTTCAGCAGCACCTCGGCCTGGGAGACATCACCGCCGCCGGTTGCCAGGTAGTAACGGCTAAAGTCGCTGATGCGCCACTTGATGTAGGAGTCAACGATCAGGTCTTTCTTCTCTTTGGTGACGAAGCGGTCGGCCTGATTGTCCATCGTCTGGATACGCGCATCGAGCATCTTCACAGACTCAATAAACGGAATCTTGAAGTGCAGTCCTGGCGCGTACACCAGAGGTTTGTTTTCATCGTCGCGCAGAACTTTACCAAAACGCAGCGTGATCCCGCGCTCGCCCTCTTTGACCACAAAGATGGACATGTAGAGCACCACCAGCACGATGACAATTATCGCGATAACAGATTTACGCATCGTTATTCCCCCTGACGCTGGTAGTCGTTACGCTGCGCGTTGGCGCGGCGTTGGTCCATAATGGTGCCTCCCGTAGAGGTAGAAGCGTTACTGGCGCTGTTTGAGCTGGATGCAGGCGGCAGACGCAGCAGATCGCTTGCGCCACTGCTATCGCTCTTTGCCGCCGGCGCGCCGGCGCCTTTCAGCATCTGATCCAGAGGCAGAACCATCAGGTTGCTCCCCTTATCGTTAACCAGCACTTTGCGCGTATGGCTCAGCACTTTTTCCATGGTTTCGATATACAGACGCTCGCGGGTGATTTCCGGAGCCGCTTTATACTCAGGCAGGATTTTCGCAAAGCGAGCCACTTCACCCTGAGCTTCAAGAACGGTCTGGGTCTTGTATGCGCGAGCTTCTTCAAGAATACGCTGCGCCTGACCGTTAGCCCGCGGCTGAACTTCGTTGGTGTAAGCTTCCGCTTCACGAATGTACTGCTGTTCGTTTTCACGTGCGGCAATCGCATCGTCAAACGCGGCTTTTACTTCTTCCGGCGGACGCGCCGTCTGGAAGTTGACGTCCAGCAGGGTAATACCCATGTTGTACGGACGAATGGTCTCTTCCAGCTCACGCTGAGTATCGCTACGAATGACGGTACGTCCTTCGGTCAGGATACGGTCCATGGTGTATTTGCCGATCACGCCGCGCAGGGCGCTGTCGGTAGCCTGACGCAGGCTGTCGTCCGCGCTGGTGACGCTAAACAGATAGCGTTCCGGATCGGTCACGCGGTACTGCACGTTCATCTCAACGCGCACGACGTTTTCGTCAGACGTCAGCATGACGCCGGAAGCCGCCAGTTCACGGACCGACTCAACGTTAACCGCCTGAACGCTATCAATGAAGGTCGGTTTCCAGTTAAGGCCAGGCTCAACCAGATGGCTAAATTTACCAAAGCGAGTGACGACGCCACGTTCAGCTTCTTTAATGGTATAGAAACCGCTGGCTGCCCAGATAATAACCGCAGCGGCGGCAACGATGCCGACGATACGCCCGCCCATTGGCCCGCGAGGTCCCTGAGAGCCGCTACCGCCGCCCAGTCCACCTTTTCCGCCACCCAGGCCGCCAAGTTTTTTGCTTAGCTTACGGAAGATATCATCCAGATCGGGAGGTCCCTGATCGCGACCGCCTTTGTTGCCATTTCCCCCAGAGTTGCCGCCTTGGTTATTGCTGCTTCCCCACGGGTCGCGGTCCTGTCCGTTATTACCGGGCTGATTCCACGCCATGTATATGCTCCATATTTGTTTTTGATATCCCCACAGGGGTTAATATCTTCAGGCAAGCTGCAAGGTCAAATCACGTATTCAACCAGCGCTGGCTCTTGTTTACAGAGGCGACGCCAGTCAACGATCGGCATGCGCACCTGCAGACCAACGCTACCGTCATCCTCCATCCACTCTTTCTCTATCGCCTGAAGCTGATAGAACCGGCTTCTCAACCGGCCTTCCTGCGGTGGCAGGCGCAGCGTGTGCTGCGCCACTTCACCAGAAAGCCGTTCCGTCAAAGCCTGAAAAAGCAGCGGTACGCCAACCCCGGTCTGGGCGGAAAGCCAGACCCGAATCGGTTTATTTTCTTCATCCCGATCGATACGCGGCTCAAAATCATCCAGCATGTCGATTTTATTCATAACCAGCAGCGTCGGGATCTCATCGGCCTCGATCTCCGCGAGCACCGTATTTACCGCGTCAATGTTTTCCTGCACACGCACATCGGCCGCATCAATAATATGCAGCAGCAGCGTCGCCTGGCGCGTCTCCTGGAGCGTCGCTTTAAACGCGGCCACCAGGTCATGCGGCAGGTGGCGGATAAAACCTACGGTATCCGCCAGTACGGTTTCGCCAACATCAGGCACGTCAATGCGGCGCAGCGTCGGATCCAGAGTGGCGAACAGCTGGTTCGCAGCATAGACCTCGGCTTCAGTTATCTGGTTGAACAACGTGGATTTACCGGCGTTGGTATAACCGACCAGCGACACGGTAGGAATATCGGCTTTGGCGCGTGAACGCCGTCCCTGCTCGCGCTGTTTTTCAACTTTTTCCAGCCGCGCCAGGATCTGCATAATACGGTTACGCAGCAAACGGCGGTCAGTTTCGAGCTGGGTTTCACCCGGGCCGCGCAAACCAATCCCGCCTTTCTGTCTTTCAAGGTGGGTCCAGCCGCGAACGAGGCGAGTCGCCATGTGACGCAGCTGCGCCAGCTCGACCTGCAGTTTCCCTTCGTGGGTACGCGCTCGCTGGGCAAAAATATCTAAAATCAGGCCGGTACGATCGATAACCCGACATTCGCATAAGCGCTCCAGGTTTCGTTCCTGAGCCGGACTCAGGGCATGATCGAAGAGCACGACCGATGCTCCGGTCGCTTTGACGGCTTCCGCTATTTCGACAGCTTTACCTTCACCAACAAAATACTTCGGGTGCGGTGCTTTACGGCTACCGGTAATCACCTGCATTGCTTCGACACCGGCGGAAGAGGCCAGAGTTTCAAACTCCTGGAGATCTTCCATATCTTTGTCTTGCGAAAAATAGATGTGTACCAGTACCGCCTGCTCACCGGCATCATAACGGTCAAACAAGCGTAAACCCCTTATAAAATACCAGCGGGGAACGCAGAAAACCTGGCTCCCCGACGTGGAAAAACAGCTTCTGCCTTATTCGGCGTCTTCGCTGTCTTGCTGCGACGCAGAAGTACCCTGCGCACCACCACCGTGGTGATAGTTGTTTGTACCGCCGCCAGCATTATTGCTGTGGTGTGACACCGGGCGAGACGGGACAACAGTAGAAATTGCGTGCTTATAGACCATCTGGCTGACCGTGTTTTTCAACAGGATCACGAACTGATCGAAAGACTCAATTTGCCCTTGCAGCTTAATACCATTCACCAAATAAATAGAAACCGGAACACGTTCCCGACGCAAAGCGTTCAGGAACGGATCTTGTAAAGATTGCCCCTTAGCCATTCTCTCTTTTCCTTATATGTATGCTTGTTTTGTACTCAGAACCTTACGATTCTTAAAAAAATTACGCACGATACCTGTTCAATTGTACACGTTCAGTCCAGGCTAGCACCAACAACCTGTAATACTTTGTTGAACGCTTGTTCAGGTTGTTCACTGTCTAACCAGTGAATACCTTCCCAACCGCGCAGCCAGGTAACCTGACGTTTAGCCAACTGTCTCGTGGCGCAAACACCTCGATAAACCATTTCATCATACGGGATCTCGCCATTTAGGTACGACCACATCTGGCGATATCCGACACAACGAATGGAAGGCATATCCGTATGCAAATCTCCCCGGGCAAAAAGCGCCCGCACTTCTGCTTCAAAACCTGAAGCCAACATCTGATGAAAACGCTGTTCTATGCGTTGATGGAGCAGTTCACGGCTCGCCGGGGCGATGGCGAACTGGTGCACCTTATACGGCAGAGCATCACCTGACGTTTGCGTCAGCTCCGTTAAAGTTTTACCCGAAATGAAAAAAACTTCCAGTGCTCGGGAAAGTCTTTGCGGATCATTTGGATGAATACGCGCGGCGGCAACCGGATCAATTTCCTGTAGCTGCTGGTGCAACGCGTTCCATCCTTGCTCTGCGGCCTGTTGCTCGATCCTGGCCCTGACCTCAGGGTCAGCCGAGGGTAGAGGCGACAATCCTTCCAACAACGCCTTGAAATACAACATCGTTCCGCCAACCAGTAGCGGAATACGCCCGGCGGCAACAATATCAGCCATCTCAGCCAGCGCATCACGACGAAAATCCGCCGCGGAATAAGCTTCAGCCGGATCAAGAATATCCAGCAGCCGATGCGGCGCAGCGCTTAGCTCCGCGGCATCCGGCTTGGCCGTGCCGATGTCCATTCCTCGATAAATGAGGGCTGAATCAACGCTAATCAACTCTACTGGCAAAACTTTACGTAAGGCGATCGCCAATGCGGTTTTACCAGAGGCCGTCGGGCCCATTAAAAATATTGCCTTAGGCAGGCTTGCCTCGGTTACATCACTCATCTTTCAGGGCATTCATCGCCGAATGTAAATCAACAGATTGTAACAGACCACCCGGCGGCGCTTTAACCAGCTGCGGACATAAGCGCTCAATATCCGCCAGGACGGCAATCGCCTGCGCCATATTCCACTGCGCATGTTCGCTCGCCAGGTTACGCGCCATCCACTGAGCAATATTGCCGACGTCGACGGTTTTTTGCTGCGCCAGGTAGCCTATCAGTTCAGGAATCAAGATTTGTAAATTTTGTTGTCTTAAGGGTAAAGGCACTGCGCGGATCGTCACGTGGTGCGCATCGGACTGGAGTTCAATCCCGACCTCTGCCAGCGCCGACTGCGCCTGCTTGAGCGCGTCTTTTTCCTCTTCGGACACTTTTATCCGTAGCGGGATAAGCAACGGTTGGGCGCAAACCGCCTCTGCGCCCGGCGTCAGCTGCGCCTGGCGCAGCCAGCGCTCAGCGACCGGCAGGGCCAGCAGCGCTAACTTACCGTCGCGCTCCAGCAGCGCGCAGTCGCTATCGATAATGGTCAGCACGCGGCCAAAGCTTTGGCTATGACCTGACAGGCCTTCCGCCGCCGGTGCGGGAGATTTGGGTTTGCGCTCCGCGGCAGGAGTATCCAGCAGTTGGCGGTAGAGCGCACCCTGCTGTTTTTGATAGCCTGGCTGCGCATGCGGCCAGCCGGCTCCGCCAGTTGAAGATGACCCCGAGGCGGCAGGTTCTCGCGAACCGCCAGCGTTAAAGCGCGGCGCGGCGGGCTCATCACGATATCGGGGAGCCGCGTTTTCACGCACGACCGCCGGCTGGGCAAAATGATTGCCGCCTGCCGCAACGCGATTTTCCGGCACCTGCCGCAGCGCGGGCTCATCGCCCTCTTTTGCCAACGGCACCTCCAGCTGCTGCTGCAGGACGCTCAGCACGCCCTGATAGATAAAATCGTGCACCAGGCGCGATTGATGAAAACGCACTTCATGTTTGGCCGGGTGGACGTTCACATCCACCTGATGCGGATCTATCTTCAGGTACAGCACAAAAGCAGGCTGCTGATCGGCCCCCAGTTTGTCTTCACAGGCCTGACGAATCGCGTGATTAATCAGGCGATCGCGCATCATCCGCCCATTGACGTAGCAATATTGAATCTCCGCCAGCGTCGGATTGGTATGCAGAGGATCGGCCACCCAGCCGCTGAGGGTAAGATCCCCATGCTGCCACTCAATCGCCAGCGCGTGTTCGAGAAATGGCAAACCGCAGATCGCGCCCAGACGCCGCTCGCGCTGGCCGTCCTGCGATACCGCCCGGTACTGGCGCACGACTTTACCATTGTGGCTGAGGTTGATAGTGACGTCGAAACGCGCCAGCGCGATGCGCCGGACGATCTCGTCGATATGGCCAAATTCGGTTTTTTCGGTGCGCATAAATTTGCGCCGGGCGGGGGTGTTATAAAACAGATCCAGCACTTCCAGCGTTGTCCCCACCGGGTGCGCCGCCGGCTTCACGGTGACCGCCTGATCGCGCCCTTCGGCATAGGCCTGCCAGGCCTCCTGCTGATCCTCGGTACGCGAGGTCAACGTCAGGCGAGCCACTGAGCTGATACTGGCCAGAGCTTCGCCGCGAAAGCCGAGGCTAATGATCGCCTCAAGGTCGTCCAGCGAAGCAATTTTACTGGTGGCGTGACGGGCCAGCGCCAGCGCCAGCTCGTCTTTTTTAATGCCGCAGCCGTTATCGCGAATGCGGATTAACTTCGCCCCGCCGCGCTCAATATCAATGTCGATGCGCGTCGCCCCGGCATCGAGGCTATTTTCCACCAGCTCTTTGACCACCGACGCCGGTCGTTCCACCACTTCACCTGCGGCAATCTGGTTGGCGAGCTGCGGCGGTAGAACCTGTATTGGCATGGCCGTCTCCTTAATTTAACAACGTCCCATCAGACGAACCTGCGCTGGCGGTCTGCGCTGCTGCCCCGCGCGGCGCGGATTGCAGAGGATGCTGCATAAAGTAGTTACGCAGACCATTATAAATCGCTTCTGCGACCTGCTGCTGATAGGCATCGCTGCCCAGCAGCCGCTCTTCGCCGGTATTACTGATAAAACCCGTTTCGACAAGGATCGACGGGATATCCGGCGAACGCAGTACGCCGAGGCTGGCATGCTCAGGACGACGCTTATGTAAATCGCCGATACGCTGCAGCTGGCTCAGCACATTGGTCGCCACATCATACCCGACGCGCTGGGAATGGCCGAACTGTAAATCCAGCACCGCCTGGCTCAGGTAAGGGTCCGACTGGCTATTGGCCAGCACATCACCCGCGCCGCCCAGCAGCTCGGACTGCTTCTCATGTTGTTCGAGCCAGCCGGCCATTTCGCTGTTCGCGCGGCGGTTGGAAAGTACCCAAACCGAGGCTCCGGTTGCATCGCGATTCGGCGCAGCGTCGGCGTGAATGGAGACAAGGAAATTGGCGTTTTGCTTACGCGCGACGTCAGATCGTCCCATGACTGAAATAAAGTAATCGCCGTCGCGCGTCAGAACGGGCCTGAACTGCGGATCGGCATTCAGCAGCGCGCGGAGCTTACGCGCAATAGCAATGGTCACGTTCTTCTCTTTCGTGCCGTTCGGGCCAATGGCCCCCGGATCCTGGCCGCCGTGACCGGCGTCAATGGCGATAATCACTTTGTCGTCGCCAGAAACGGTACGCGCCGCGGGACGCGTTACGCTACTGGTGCTGGTCACCGCGGTGAGCCGGTCGTTATCGGCTTTAAACGGGTTGCGTGCGGGTTCGCTCGGACGCACGGGCTGCGCCACGGGCCTTTCCGCCTGTCTAACCACCACTGGCTGCGGCGGTGGCGGAGGTGGAGGCGGTGCGTCGGCGTTAATCGTAAACACCACGGTGTAGTTAGAGCCGTTCTGCTGTTTCACCGCGCGGGTTTTGCCATCGGCAGTTAAATCCACCAGCAGGCGCAGCGACTGCGTATCCTGCGGCGTCCCGGAACGAATACTTTTTACCAGATTATTACCGCTAAACTGCAGCGGTAGCCCCTGGAGTACGCCGGTCTGTTTAATATCCAGCGCCACGATGCGTTTGCCCTGGGGGCTAAACGAATACTCGGGCTCGCCGATAAAACTAATGGTAATGCGGGCCTGCCGATCGCCATTTGAGACCTGGATATCGGATAAACTTGCCGCAGTGGCCTGAATGCTGAACAGCATCAGCGCGGCGGCCAGCCAACTGGTTAAGCGATACATCATCCCGTCGTCCTTCAGGCTAATTAGCCAAACGCGCCAATAAAGACTCACCCAATGAGGAGACCGCGGTTACGCGCGCCTCACGCCCTTGTGCCTGATACTCGAGGTGAATTTCAACATCCGGGTCCGGCAGTACTCCCGTGCCCTGCTGCGGCCATTCCACCAGGCAGATAGCATCGTCAGTAAAATAATCGCGGATCCCCATAAACTCGAGTTCCTCAGGATCCGCCAGGCGATAAAGATCGAAGTGATAGACCATCAAATTCTCGAGACTGTAAGGCTCGACGAGGGTGTAGGTTGGGCTTTTAACGTTGCCACGGTGACCGAGAGCCTGAAGGAAACCGCGGCTAAAGGTGGTCTTACCCGCCCCTAAATCGCCATACAAATAGATGACCGTCGCGCCAGTGCATGCCTGCGCGACGCGGTTGCCAAGGCTTAAAGTCGCCTGCTCATCGGGTAAAGGAATCACTCGGTTAATCATGGTCTACGTCAATCACATCCGGGTTAACAACACGCCTGAGCGTGGAAAAAAGATCGGTCGCCAGCATTCCGCGGGTGCCGTGTCTCGCCGCCAGCCGATCGGCGGCTTCGCCATGAGCAACGCATCCGGCGCAGGCAGCATCATACGGCGCCAGGCGCTGGCCTAACAACGCAGCGATAATGCCGGTCAGCACATCGCCCATCCCGCCGCTGGCCATTCCAGCATTACCGGCGTCAATAATGCCCATTTCGCCGGTTTCGCTCGCCACGACCGTACCTGCACCTTTCAGCACCACGATGCCACCATAACGTTTTACCAGACGTTGTGCAGAATGTAAGCGATCGCTTTCAATTTCTGCCACACTCACGTTCAGCAGACGGGCGGCTTCGCCGGGATGCGGCGTCAGCACGCGATTGTGACGTTTATCGGGATTGATTGCCAGCAGGTTCAGCGCATCCGCATCCCAGACCATCGGTTTGCGAAAATTCTCCGCCTGGCGCACCGCATTCTTACCCCACTCGCTCTGACCAAGACCCGGCCCAATCGTGACGACATCCGCCCATTGCAGGCTTTCCTCAAGCGCGCGGGATGACAGTTCATGGACCATCAGCTCCGGCCTGGCGGTCAGAACGGGGGCGATATTGTCCTTATGAGTCAGGACGCGCACCAGCCCGGCGCCCGCGCGCAGCGCCGCTTCCCCGCTCATGCGAATGGCTCCCGCCGTACCCGGTTCGCCGCCAATAATCACCAGCTTACCGTGATCGCCTTTGTGCGATGTTGGGCGTCGCGGCGGCAGCCAGTCGGGAAGCTGCGAGGCATCGAATCGACTGATTGCCGTCGTCTGGCCTGCCAGCCAGCGCTCAAGCCCTAAAGCGTGATGATGCAGGCGGCCCACGACATCGCGGGCTTTGCCGGTCAGCAGCCCCGGCTTAAGCGCGATAAACGTGATGGTATGAGCAGCATGGATAACCGCGCCTGGCGTCGTACCTGTCTGCGCGTTCAGACCAGAGGGAATATCGAGCGCGACAACCGGCGCCGGATGAGCGTTAGCATGCGCGATAAGCTCAGCGACGTTTTCCCGGGGCGCGCTCTGTAGCCCGGTACCGAGCAGGCCGTCAATAATCAACGTGATATCTTCAGGCCAGGCGATGTTCGCGGCGTGAATCGTCCCGCCGGCGTTAAGCCACTCTTCACGCGCCAGGCTGGCCTCTTCCGGCAGCGGCTTCTCACTCTCCAGCGCCAGCAGCGTAACCTGAATCCCGCGCGCCTGCGCCAGGCGAGCCACCACGTAGCCGTCTCCGCCGTTATTACCGTGGCCGCAAAGAATCAACCAGTGCTGGCTTCCTGGATACTGTACGCAGGCAAGTTCAAAAGCCGCTTCGCCCGCACGGCGCATCAGCTCATATAACGTCAGCCCAAGGGCATCCGCCGCCTCTTTTTCCGCCCGCCGTAGCGCCTCCGCCAGCCAGATGATATGTGGTATACTGTCGGTGTTTTTCGTCATCGTATGGTCCATCATGTCACAGCCCCTCGATCTCAATCATTTAGCGCAGCAAATCAAACAGTGGGGCACAGAGCTGGGGTTCCAGCAGGTCGGTATTACCGATACCGATCTCAGCGCCAGCGAACCTAAACTACAGGCGTGGCTGGATAAACAATACCACGGCGAAATGGAGTGGATGGCGCGCCACGGCATGATGCGCGCGCGCCCTCATGAACTCCAGCCCGGTACCTTACGCGTGATTAGCGTGAGGATGAACTATCTGCCCGCTAATGCCGCATTCGCCCGCACCCTGAAAGATCCCGCGCGGGGTTACGTTAGCCGTTACGCCCTCGGAAGGGACTATCATAAGCTGTTACGTCATCGCCTGAAAAAATTAGGTGAGATGATTCAGGCGCAGTGTGCTTCGCTCAATTTTAGACCCTTTGTCGATTCCGCGCCGATTCTTGAACGCCCTTTAGCCGAAAAAGCGGGGCTGGGATGGACAGGTAAGCACTCACTTATCCTCAGCCGCGATGCCGGCTCGTTCTTTTTCCTCGGCGAGCTGCTTATCGACCTCCCTCTTCCCATCGACCAACCCGTCGAGGAAGAGTGTGGGCGCTGCGTGGCCTGCATGACTATCTGCCCAACCGGCGCCATCGTCGAGCCCTATACCGTCGACGCCCGGCGCTGTATCTCCTATCTGACGATTGAACTGGAAGGCGCCATCCCGGAAGAGTTCCGCCCGCTGATCGGTAACCGCATTTACGGCTGCGATGATTGCCAGCTGATTTGCCCGTGGAACCGCTTCGCGCAGCTGACCGATGAAGATGATTTCAGCCCGCGCAAGGCGCTGCATGCCCCTGAGTTACTGGAGCTTTTCACCTGGAGCGAGTCATATTTTCTAAAAGTGACGGAGGGATCGGCTATTCGCCGTATTGGCCATCTGCGCTGGCTACGTAATATCGCTGTCGCGCTGGGCAATGCGCCCTGGGATGAAGCCAACCTCAAAGCGCTGGAGAGCCGCCGGGGTGAGCACCCACTTCTCGATGAACACATCGAGTGGGCGATGACGCAGCAAATGGCAAAACGAAATGCCAATGTGGTTGAGGTGCAATTGCCCAAGAAGCTACGGCTGGTCAGGGTGGTTGAAAAAGGACTACCGCGCGACGCCTGATTCATTCACAGGGTGTGAATAAAAATAAAAACACATTGCGTTTCAACGGGCAGACGTTCGTCAAGTGATCGGATTAACACTTTGAAATGAAATTTAATTCTTATATTTCAGTTATATATAAAAATACTATTTACATAGTGAAGTGTTTTTCTGAGAAAAGACGAAAGACTAACCTGTGGATAACTCTGTTCACAGTATTTTCAGGACATCGCGAAAAGCATTCATGACGCGTAGTTGCGCTGTGGATAAACTGGATATGAGAAGAAATTTTGGAGCGGGAAACGAGACTCGAACTCGCGACCCCGACCTTGGCAAGGTCGTGCTCTACCAACTGAGCTATTCCCGCTTGGGTGTGGTAACTTTCAAATTTTGGAGCGGGAAACGAGACTCGAACTCGCGACCCCGACCTTGGCAAGGTCGTGCTCTACCAACTGAGCTATTCCCGCTTGGGTGTGGTACTTTCAAATTTTGGAGCGGGAAACGAGACTCGAACTCGCGACCCCGACCTTGGCAAGGTCGTGCTCTACCAACTGAGCTATTCCCGCATACTTCTGGCCATATTTCTATGGCGTCGTGATTTGCATTTCTGCTTCGTCACGGGAGGCGCATTATACGAGAATTCGATTTAGCTGCAACCCCCCTGAACGCAATTTTTTTCGTTTTTGGTTTAAGTGACCACTTTATCACCACATCCAGGCCTGATTTGTCTAAATAAACAGCAAATGCCGCAAAATGACTTTTTCCGGGCTCGCTAAAGGCGCAAAATCGCTCAAGTTTACAGGCGGATATCGCCCGCTGACGGTCAACAACGATGATAACCAGGGAAATAAAATGAAAAAAGCGCTTACCGTCCTGCTGCTGGCCACGCTTGCCACAGGAACAGCATCGGCAACAACGCTACATTTTGGGACAACGACGGCCAATCCGCCGTTTGAAACCGTCAGTGGCAAAAACCAACCCACGGGTTTTGATATCGACCTGGCCAATGCGCTGTGCAAGCAGATGCAGGTTGAATGCAAATTTACTCCCCAGGGGTTCGATACCCTCATCCCGGCGCTGCGCTTTAAGAAATTCGACGCCGTGATTGCCGGTATCGAAGTGATTCCGATGCGGGAAAAACAGGTCGCGTTCAGCCATCCCTATCGTCAGGCGCTGTCCGGCGTAGTGGTCACAGCGAAAGACGCCGCCCATACCTTTGCCGATCTGAAGGATAAAAAACTCGGCGTCGTGAAAGGCACCCTTCATCAGCGCTATCTGCGGGACAAACAAAAAGCCGTGCATGCGGTGCCTTACGACAGCGACGAAAGCGCCCTGCGCGCGCTTAAAGAAGGCGTGATTAGCGGCGTGATGGGCGATCAGGAGACGTTAACGAAATGGCTCCAGGATAACCCCGACTACGCCATGATGGACGAACGCGCCACGGATCCCGGCTACTACGGTAAGCAGTACGCCATTGCGGTACGTAAAGACGATCCTGAGCTGCTGAATAACCTCAATGCCGCTCTGGATGTCGTAAAGGCCTCGCCGGAATTCCAGGCGATGGAACAGAAGTGGTTTAAATAATCAGACGTCATGCCGGGGCGCTTCTGGCCCCGGCATAAACATTAAAGCTTGATGAAGTGCTCGCGGTAGTAAGCCAGTTCCGCGACCGACTCGCGAATATCGTCCATCGCCTGGTGCGTCCCCTGTTTCTTAAAACCGTCAAGAATTTCCGGTTTCCAGCGACGAGCCAGCTCTTTCAGCGTGCTGACGTCGAGGTAACGGTAGTGAAAATAGGCTTCCAGCTCCGGCATATATTTAAACAGGAAGCGGCGATCCTGGCCGATGCTATTGCCGCAGATTGGCGACTTACCCGCCGGTACCCATTTTTTGAGGAATTCGATAGTCGCCAGTTCGGCTTCACGATCGCCCTGGGTGCTCGCCTTCACCCGCTCCACCAGCCCGCTGCCGGTATGGGTACGCACGTTCCACTCGTCCATCAACGCCAGCTGCGCATCTGACTGGTGTACCGCAATCGTCGGCCCTTCCGCCAGAATGTTCAGATTCGCGTCGGTCACCAGGGTGGCGATTTCGATGATGCGATCGCGCTCCGGATCCAGCCCCGTCATTTCAAGATCGATCCAAATCAGGTTGTTTTCATCTGCACTCATGTTATTTTCCACCCTTCTTACGTCACTATATTCATCTAAAATAGCGTGTATCATAGAGGTTTTGCCCGTACAGGGCGACCAGGAGCCAGTTCGATTGAGTAAAAATAAACTCTCCAAAGGCCAACAGCGCCGCGTGAAGGCCAACCACCAGCGCCGCCTGAAAACGACTTCGGAGAAGGCCGATTTTGATGACAACCTGTTCGGTGAGAAATCCGAAGGGACCGTCATTAGCCGCTTTGGCATGCATGCCGATGTCGAATCCGCCGACGGTAGCGTCCACCGTTGCAATATTCGCCGAACTATTCGTTCGCTGGTTACCGGCGATCGCGTGGTCTGGCGCCCGGGCAAAAGCGAAGCTGACGGCGTCAACGTCAAGGGTATCGTCGAGGCCGTACATGAACGAACTTCCGTACTGACGCGTCCGGATTTCTACGACGGCGTCAAACCTATCGCCGCCAATATCAATCAGATTGTTATTGTCTCCGCGATTTTGCCTGAGCTTTCTCCGAATATTATCGACCGCTATCTCGTGGCCTGCGAAGCGCTGAACGTTGAGCCGCTGATCGTACTCAACAAGATCGATCTGCTGGATCAGGAGAGCATGGCCTTCGTCAACGAGCAGATGGACATTTATCGCCATATTGGTTATCGCGTATTGATGGTTTCCAGCCGCACGCAGGATGGCCTGAAGCCGCTTGAAGAGGCGCTCACCGATCGTATCAGTATTTTTGCCGGGCAGTCCGGGGTAGGCAAATCCAGCCTGCTGAACGCGCTGCTGGGCCTGCATGATGACCAAATCCTTACCAATGACGTTTCGGACGTCTCAGGACTGGGGCAACACACCACCACGGCCGCGCGCCTGTACCACTTCCCGCACGGCGGCGATGTGATTGATTCGCCGGGCGTACGCGAGTTCGGTCTGTGGCACCTCGACGCGGAACAAATCACCCACGGCTTTGTCGAATTCCATGATTATTTAGGCCGTTGCAAATACCGCGACTGCAAGCACGACGCTGACCCGGGCTGCGCCATTCGCGAAGCGGTGGAGAAAGGGGAAATCGCCGAAAGCCGATTTGAAAACTACCACCGCATTCTGGAAAGCATGGCGCAGGTACAGGTAAAAACGCGTAAAAGCTTTTCATCATCTGATGACTGACATTTAACCTGAGCATCGTTAGAATCGTCCCCCTTTTTCAGGTCCCGCTGTTGCGCGGGGCCAGGAACGACAAATAATGGCCTGGAGGCTACCTTGTTAAACGATCTTAAACTTTCACTGCAATACATTCTGCCTAAACTGTGGCTCACCCGCCTCGCAGGCTGGGGTGCGCGCAAGCGAGCAGGCTGGCTGACAAAGCTGGTCATCGATCTGTTCGTGAAATATTACAAGGTCGATATGAAAGAGGCGCAAAAGCCTGACACCGCCAGCTACCGCACCTTTAACGATTTCTTCGTTCGCCCGTTGCGCGATGACGTACGTCCGTTAAACACCGACCCGAGCGTGCTGGTGATGCCTGCCGATGGCGTCATCAGCCAGCTCGGCGCCATTGAAGACGACAAAATTTTGCAGGCCAAAGGTCACAACTACAGCCTGGAAGCGCTGCTGGCCGGTAACTACCAGATGGCCGACCTGTTTCGTAACGGCAGCTTCGTCACCACGTATCTGTCACCGCGCGATTACCACCGCGTGCATATGCCGTGCAACGGTATTCTGCGCGAAATGATCTACGTGCCGGGGGACCTGTTCTCCGTAAACCATCTGACCGCGCAAAACGTACCGAATCTTTTTGCCCGCAACGAGCGCGTCATCTGCCTGTTCGATACTGAATTCGGCCCCATGGCGCAGATCCTCGTCGGCGCCACCATCGTCGGCAGCATCGAAACCGTATGGTCCGGTACCGTGACGCCGCCGCGTGAAGGCGTCATTAAGCGCTGGACCTGGCCCGCCGGCGATAGCGAAGGCTCCGTCGCCCTGCTTAAAGGCCAGGAGATGGGCCGCTTTAAGCTGGGCTCCACGGTGATCAACCTATTTGCGCCAGGCCAGGTGACGTTGGTTGAGCAGTTACACAGCCTGTCGGTCACCAAAATAGGCCAGCCGCTGGCAACCGCGCCTGAAGCCGTAGCGCCGGTCGAGCCCGCTCCGCTGGCAGAGGAAGAAGTCCGCGCTGAACACGCCGCCAGTCCGCTGGTTGACGATAAACAAGACGAAGGTTAATTCCTGAAAGAAAAAGGTTACGCCGTGCGCCTGATATACACTTTCCTGCTGGCCTGGTGCCTCAGTTTTGGGGCGTACGCAGCGACAGCCCCGGATGCTAAACAGATAGCTCAGGAACTGGAACAGGCGAAGGCGGCGAAGCCCGCCCAGCCTGAGACCGTCGAAGTCCTGCAATCTGCCCTCAACGCCCTTGAGGAGCGTAATGCTTCCCTTGAGCGCGTCCGTCAGTACCAGGACGTTATCGATAACTTCCCTAAACTGTCGCAAACCCTGCGCGCGCAGCTCAATAATCTGAGCGATGAGCCGCGCCAGGTCTCTACTACCCTCTCCTCTGATGCGCTGAACCAGGAGATTCTCCAGGTCAGCAGCCAGCTGCTGGAAGCCAGCCGTAAAGCTCAGCAGGAGCAGGATCGCGCCCGGGACATCGCCGACTCGCTTAACCAACTGCCGCAGCAGCAGAGCGATGCCCGCCGCCAGCTGAACGAGGTTGAGCGCCGGGTTGGCGCGCAAAATAGCAATACGCCGCTGGCGCAGGCGCAGAATCTTGGTCTGCAGGCGGAGTCCGCGCGGCTGAAAGCGCTGGTCGATGAGCTCGATCTGGCCCAGCTCTCCGCCAATAACCGTCAGGAACTTTCACGGTTGCGCTCCGAGCTGGCGCAGAAAGAGAGCGAACAGCTCGACGCCTGGCTACAGGCGCTGCGTAATCAGCTAAATAATCAACGACAGCGCGAGGCGGAGAAAGCGCTGGAAAGCACCGAACTGCTGGCGGAAAACAGCGAAAACCTGCCGCCGGATATCGTGGCGCAGTTTAAAGTTAACCGCGAGCTGTCGCAGGCGCTCAACCAGCAGGCGCAGCGGATGGATCTGATCGCCTCGCAGCAGCGCCAGGCGACCAATCAAACCCTGCAGGTGCGTCAGGCTTTAAACACCCTGCGCGAACAGTCCCAGTGGCTGGGTTCTTCCAATCTGCTCGGCGAAGCCCTGCGCGCGCAGGTTGCGCGGCTGCCGGAAATCCCGCGACCGCAGCAGCTGGATACCGAAATGGCGCAGCTGCGCGTGCAGCGTTTACGCTATGAAGATCAGCTCGGCAAACAGCCGCAGCTAAGACAAATTCGTCAGGCGGATGGGGAACCGCTCACCAGCGAGCAGAACCGTATTCTGCAGGCTCAGATGCGTACGCAGACTGAGCTGCTCAACTCCCTGCTGCGCGGTGGCGATACGCTTATGCTCGAACTGACCAAGCTAAAAGTCGCTAACGGTCAGCTTGAGGATGCGCTTAAAGAGATCAACGAAGCTACCCACCGCTATCTGTTCTGGACCTCCGACGTCAGCCCAATCGGCTTCTCATGGCCGCTGGAGATCGTTCAGGACCTACGCCGTCTGATCTCGCTCGATACCATGAGCCAGCTCGGCAAAGCCAGCATGATGATGCTGACCAGCAAAGAGACCCTGCTGCCGCTCTTCGTCGCGCTCATTCTGGTGGGGTTCAGCATCAGCTCGCGCCGCCATTTCACCAGCTTCCTTGAGCGCTCCAGCGCGCGCGTCGGCAAGGTTACGCAGGATCACTTCTGGCTCACGCTGCGCACGGTGTTCTGGTCAATACTGGTGGCCTCGCCGCTGCCGGTACTGTGGATGACGCTGGGCTATGGCCTGCAGGCCGCCTGGCCTTTCCCGCTGGCGGTCGCCATTGGCGATAGCGTCACCGCCACGGTGCCGCTGCTGTGGGTGGTGATGATTTGTGCCACGTTCGCCCGCCCGAACGGCCTGTTCGTCGCCCACTTCGGCTGGCCGCGTAGCCGCGTCAGCAAAGCGATGCGCTACTACCTGATGAGCATCGGGCTGATCGTGCCGCTGATTATGGCGCTGATTACCTTCGATAACCTCAACGATCGCGAGTTTTCCGCCTCGCTGGGCCGCCTCTGCTTTATGCTGATTTGCGGCGCGCTGGCGATGGTGACCCTGAGCCTGAAACGCGCCGGAATCCCGCTGTATCTGGATAAAGAAGGCAGCGGCGACAATATGCTGAACCGGCTGCTGTGGAATATGCTGCTCGGCGCGCCGCTGGTGGCGATGCTGGCGGCGGCGATCGGCTATCTCGCCACGGCGCAGGCGCTGCTCGCCAGGCTCGAAACCTCGGTCGCCATCTGGTTCCTGCTGCTGGTGGTCTATCACATCATCCGCCGCTGGATGTTGATCCAGCGGCGCCGCCTGGCGTTCGATCGCGCCAAGCACCGACGGGCGGAGATCCTCGCCCAGCGCGCACGTGGCGAAGAAGAGGCTCAGCATACCAGCAGCCCGGAAGGTTCAATGGAAGCCGAGGTCAGCGAGGTCGATCTGGATGCCATCAGTACCCAGTCGTTGCGTCTGGTGCGCTCCCTGCTGATGCTGATCGCGCTGGTGTCGGTTATCGTGCTGTGGTCAGAAATCCATTCCGCGTTTGGCTTCCTGGAGAATATCTCGCTGTGGGACGTCACCTCTACGGTACAGGGCGTTGAGAGCCTGGAGCCGATTACCCTCGGCGCGGTGCTGATTGCCATCCTGGTGTTGATTATTACCACCCAGCTGGTGCGCAATCTGCCCGCGCTGCTGGAACTGGCGATCCTCCAGCATCTGGAACTGACGCCGGGCACCGGCTACGCCATCACCACCATCACGAAGTATCTGCTGATGCTGATCGGCGGTCTGGTCGGCTTCTCGATGATTGGCATTGAGTGGTCCAAGCTACAGTGGCTCATTGCCGCCCTCGGCGTCGGTCTCGGTTTTGGCTTGCAGGAGATCTTCGCCAACTTTATCTCCGGCCTGATTATCCTGTTTGAGAAACCGATACGGATTGGCGATACGGTCACTATTCGCGATCTCACCGGCAGCGTGACGCGTATTAATACTCGCGCCACGACTATCAGCGACTGGGACCGTAAAGAGATTATCGTGCCGAACAAGGCGTTCATCACCGAACAGTTCATCAACTGGTCGTTGTCGGATTCCGTGACCCGCGTAGTGTTAACGGTGCCTGCGCCGGTGGATGCCAATACCGAAGAGGTGGCGCAGATCCTGTTAAATGCCGCGCACCGCTGTTCGTTGGTTATCGATACCCCGGCGCCGGAAGCGTTCCTCGTTGACCTACAGCAGGGGATCCAGATTTTCGAGCTGCGTATCTACGCCGCCGAAATGGGTCACCGTATGCCGCTGCGCCACGAGATGCATCAGCTGATTCTGGCCGGGTTCCGCGAGCACGGTATCGATATGCCGTTCCCGCCGTTCCAGATGCGCCTGGAGAGCATCGATGGCAGAAAAAGCAGCAGAGCGCTGACCTCGGCAGGGAAAACCAGCCGCACGCCCGGCAGCCTGTAAGAACGGCCTTGCCTGAACACAGGCAAGGCCAGAACGATCGCACTACCGGACAATCAACCATACCGCCGTACATCGGCGGTCATCCCCGTCAATGTCCTGCAGGAAAGTGGAAAGGAAGATCAGGCGCGGTCGACGGTAAACGAGATAACGTCGCCGATGCTTTCTGCGCCCAGCGCCAGCATCACCACCCGGTCAACGCCCAGCGCTACGCCGGAACAATCCGGCAGCCCGGCTTCCAGGGCAGCCAGCAGATGATGATCGATGGGCTGCTGCGGCAGGCCGCGAGCCGCACGCTTGCGGTTATCCTGCTCAAAACGCTGCCGCTGTTCGCGGGCGTCGGTGAGCTCATGAAAACCATTAGCCAGCTCAATGCCTTTGTAATAGACCTCGAAACGTTCCGCTACGCGATGATCTTCAGTGCTGATTTGCGCCAGTGACGCCTGGCTGGCCGGGAAATGATAGATAAACGTCGGACGATCTTTACCAATATGCGGCTCGACGCCCATGACAAAAAGTAGCTGAAGCAGCGTGTCCCGATCCTCTTCCGTATCGGCAATATTGCTCAAATCGAGCTTCGCCGCCACTTCGCGCAGCTGCGTTTTATCTGCCGACAGCGGGTCGATTTCCAGATGACGCAGGAAGGCTTGCTGATAAGAGAGGCTTTCGGCCGGCTGGCAGTCGAGTACCTGCTGTAGCAGATCGTCTACTTCGTTGATTAGCCGGTACATGTCATAGCACGGACGATACCACTCCAGCATGGTGAATTCCGGATTATGGTGACGCCCCATCTCTTCATTACGGAAGCTACGGCATAGCTGAAACACTGGGCCGCAGCCGGCCGCCAGCAGGCGCTTCATGTGATATTCCGGGCTGGTCATCAGGTACAGGTTCAGCCCCTGAGAGTGGCCAGGACCAACGAAACGCGTCTCAAACGGGACCATATGAATATCCGTCACCGTCGCCTGACTCATGCAGGGCGTCTCCACCTCCAGCACGCCGCGGTCGGTAAAGAAACGGCGAATTTCCGCCATCACCGCTGCACGTTTTAACAGATTTGGAATGGATGCGCTCGGCTGCCAGGTTGCCGTTTCGCTCATGGTACTTTCTCCGATTTGAAACAAGGGCACGAAGTCTACTCGTAACTGGCAGATGAAACAAATTTTGTGCGAATGCGTAAACGCGTTACATACACTTAATTTATTGATAACCCAAAAGCATAAAGCAAGCAGATAAACAACCGCACAGAACGATAAAAAAATCGAACACGTCAATTTTCCCTTATGACCCTACGGCTATACTCCTTACCTATAAAGGAGCAGTGATACGTTTTCGCCAGCCCGGCGGCGAAATAAACAAAAACTGGAGGAATGTCGTGCAAACTTTTCAAGCCGATCTTGCCGTAATAGGCGCAGGCGGAGCAGGTCTTCGCGCCGCAATAGCCGCCGCGCAAGCTAATCCAAATGCTAAAATCGCTCTAATTTCAAAAGTCTATCCTATGCGCAGCCATACCGTTGCTGCTGAAGGGGGTTCCGCTGCCGTCGCGCAGGATCATGATAGCTTTGAGTACCATTTCCACGACACCGTTGCAGGCGGCGACTGGCTGTGTGAGCAGGACGTCGTTGACTACTTCGTTCATCACTGCCCGACGGAAATGACCCAGCTCGAACAGTGGGGATGCCCGTGGAGTCGCCGCCCGGACGGCAGCGTCAACGTCCGGCGATTCGGCGGCATGAAGATCGAGCGAACCTGGTTCGCTGCCGATAAAACCGGCTTTCATATGCTGCACACCCTGTTCCAGACCTCGCTTCAATTCCCGCAAATCCAGCGCTTCGATGAGCATTTTGTTCTGGATATTCTGGTGGATGATGGCCAGGCTCGCGGTCTGGTCGCGATGAATATGATGGAAGGTACGCTGGTGCAAATCCGCGCCAACGCGGTCATTCTGGCGACCGGCGGCGCAGGACGCGTGTATCGCTACAATACCAACGGCGGTATCGTCACCGGCGACGGTATGGGTATGGCGCTCAGCCACGGCGTACCGCTGCGCGATATGGAGTTCGTGCAATATCACCCCACCGGTCTCCCGGGTTCCGGAATTCTGATGACGGAAGGCTGCCGCGGCGAAGGCGGTATTCTGGTCAACAAGAACGGCTACCGCTATCTGCAGGATTACGGCATGGGTCCGGAAACTCCGCTGGGCGAACCGAAAAATAAATATATGGAGCTGGGCCCGCGCGATAAAGTATCCCAGGCTTTCTGGCACGAATGGCGTAAGGGCAACACGATCCCCACGCCGCGAGGCGATGTGGTCTATCTCGATCTGCGCCATTTGGGCGAGAAAAAGCTGCTTGAACGTCTGCCGTTTATCTGCGAACTCTCGAAGGCCTACGTTGGCGTCGATCCGGTGAAAGATCCCATTCCGGTACGTCCGACCGCGCACTACACCATGGGCGGGATCGAAACCGACCAGCAGTGTGAAACCCGCATCAAAGGGCTATTTGCCGTGGGCGAATGTTCTTCGGTCGGCCTGCACGGCGCCAACCGCCTTGGCTCCAACTCCCTGGCGGAGCTGGTAGTGTTTGGCCGTCTGGCCGGAGAACAGGCCATGCAGCGCGCAACCGAAGCGGGCGAAGCCAATAGCGCCGCGCTGGACGCGCAGGTCGTCGATATCGAGAACCGCCTGAAAGATCTGGTTAATCAGGAAGGTAACGAGAACTGGGCCAAGATTCGTGACGAAATGGGCCTGTCAATGGAAGAAGGCTGCGGTATCTACCGTACGCCGGAGCTTATGCAGAAAACGGTTGATAAGCTGGCCGAGCTGCAGGAGCGCTTCAAGCGCGTGCGTATCACCGACACCTCCAGCGTGTTCAATACCGACCTGCTGTACACCATCGAACTGGGCCATGGCCTGAACGTCGCCGAATGTATGGCGCATTCCGCCCTCGCGCGTAAAGAGTCCCGCGGCGCGCATCAGCGTCTGGACGAAGGCTGCACCGAGCGTGACGACGTCAACTTCCTCAAGCATACCCTCGCCTTCCGCGATGCCGACGGTAATACCAGTCTGGAGTACAGTGATGTGAAAATCACCACTCTGCCGCCGGCAAAACGCGTGTACGGTGCGGAAGCGGAAGCAGCCGAGAAGAAGGAGACGACGAATGGCTGAGATGAAAAATATGAAAGTCGAAGTGGTGCGCTACAACCCGGAAGTGGACATCGCACCGCACAGCGCTTTCTATGAAGTTCCCTACGATGAGCAAACCTCACTGCTTGATGCCCTGGGCTACATCAAGGACAACCTCGCGCCAGACCTCAGCTACCGCTGGTCCTGCCGCATGGCGATTTGCGGTTCCTGCGGCATGATGGTGAACAAGGTGCCAAAGCTGGCCTGTAAAACTTTCCTGCGCGAATACACCAAAGGTATTAAAGTCGAGGCGCTGGCCAACTTCCCAATCGAGCGCGATCTGGTGGTCGATATGACCCACTTTATCGAAAGCCTGGAAGCCATTAAGCCGTACATCATTGGCAACCCGCGCACGCCCGATCAGGGCCCGAACACGCAGACGCCGGCGCAAATGGCCAAGTACCACCAGTTCTCCGGCTGCATCAACTGCGGCCTGTGCTATGCGGCCTGTCCGCAGTTTGGTCTTAATCCGGAGTTTATCGGCCCGGCGGCGATCACCCTCGCCCATCGCTACAACGAAGACAGCCGCGACCACGGTAAAAAGGAACGTATGGCGCAGCTTAACGGCCAGAATGGCGTCTGGACATGTACTTTCGTAGGCTACTGCTCCGAAGTCTGCCCGAAACACGTCGACCCGGCGGCCGCGATCCAGCAGGGCAAGGTAGAAAGCTCGAAAGACTTTCTTATCGCCACCCTGAAACCACGCTAAGGAGTGCTGTATGACGACTAAACGCAAACCCTACGTGCGGCCGATGCCGTCCACCTGGTGGAAAAAGCTGCCGTTTTATCGCTTCTATATGCTGCGTGAAGGAACGGCGGTACCCACGGTCTGGTTCAGCATCGTGCTGATTTACGGGCTGTTCGCACTGAAGCATGGCGCGGAGAGCTGGGCGGGCTATATCGGTTTTCTGCAAAACCCGATTGTCGTGATCCTGAACCTGATCACGCTTGCAGCCGCGCTGCTGCATACCAAAACCTGGTTTGAGCTGGCGCCGAAAGCCGCCAATATTATCCTTAAAGGCGAGAAAATGGGGCCAGAGCCAATTATTAAAGGGCTTTGGGTCGTCACTGCGGTCGTCACCGTGGTGATCCTGTTTGTCGCGCTGTTCTGGTAAGGAGGCTGGAATGATTAATCCCAATCCAAAACGTTCGGATGAGCCGGTATTCTGGGGGCTGTTTGGCGCTGGCGGCATGTGGGGAGCGATTATCGCCCCCGTCATTGTGCTGCTGGTAGGTATTATGCTGCCGCTGGGCCTCGCGCCTGCTGACGCATTCAGCTATGAACGCGTACTGGCTTTTGCCCATAGTTTTATTGGCCGTGCATTCATTTTCCTGATGATTGTTCTGCCGCTGTGGTGCGGGCTTCACCGTATTCACCATGCGATGCACGATTTGAAAATTCACGTACCCAACGGTAAGTGGGTCTTCTATGGACTCGCGGCGATTCTGACCGTCGTCACCCTCGTCGGCATATTGTTCATCTAAACGGATAGCCGTACGCGGCTTTTACCTCAGCTGCAATAAGCCCGGTAGCATTCTGTTACCGGGCTCGCTTCTCAAGAAAATTCTGCCGCATTTTTCCTGCCTGACTCTACACTTAGCTTAAAACTGGCAAGGAAAAAATTATGCGTCTGCTACCCGTTATTGCGGTTGTTGCCGCTTCATTTCTGCTTGTAGCCTGTACTACGCCGGCACCGCCTCCTGGCGTAACCGTGGTTAGCCCCTTCGACGCTCAACGCTATCTTGGTACCTGGTATGAGATTGCCCGCTTCGATCACCGTTTTGAAAGCGGCCTGGAAAAAGTCACCGCAACGTATAGCCTGCGCGATGATGGCGGGCTGAACGTGGTAAATAAAGGCTACAACCCCGATCGGGGTATGTGGCAAAAAACCGATGGCGTAGCTTATTTTACCGGGGAACCCACTCGCGCCGCGCTGAAGGTCTCATTTTTCGGCCCCTTCTATGGCGGTTATAGCGTGATAGCGCTGGATAAGGATTATCGCTACGCGCTGGTTTGTGGACCCGATCGCGACTATCTCTGGCTACTTGCGCGCACGCCGAAAATCCCGCCGGAAGTGAAGCAGCAGATGCTGGATATCGCTACCCGGCAAGGATTCGACGTGAGCAAACTACTATGGGTCAATCAGCAGTATTAATGCGCGCTCATTTTCAGGCCAATGATGCCAATCACAATGCACGCCAGGCTGGCAATGCGCATCGGGCTGGCGGATTCGCCCAGCAGGATAATACCCGTCACGGCTGCGCCGACCGCGCCTATTCCGGTCCAAACGGCGTAAGCCGTCCCTACGGGCAACGTTTTCATCGCCCATGACAACAGCGCCATGCTGATGACCATGGCGGCAATCGTTATCACGCTTGGCACCAGGCGGCTAAAACCGTGGGTATATTTCAGACCGACTGCCCAGACGACTTCCAGCAGACCAGCGATAAACAGAACTAACCAGGACATATGGCTCCTTTGATGGGGCCGTCCCCAGATGTGAAACGCTTACAGGTCGTCCCGTAAGGCAGATGATATTTCACAGGAATTATACACGACGTGACTAAGGTGAGGAAGAACGGTACGACCAGCGGCCGTACCGCTATGGTCTATTGCTGAGCTTTGGTCGCGGCGCCCGAAATCGCGCTGCCGCCTTCTGAAATATCCTGACCAACACCGCGCGTGGTGTTACATGCAGTCAGTACAGAGGAAAGAGCCAAAACCGTAAAGAACGCTGCAATCGCTTTTTTTACCATAATGTCATCCTTATTAACCAGTTTTAGTTATCGTGCTCTATAAGCATAGACAAACTGGTCCAGGATGAGGGAAACGCGGCGATTTTTAAGAGAAAAAGAGGTTAAAAGGATTGAGCCAAACGGAGAAACTAATTGTGAATGAGGATTTCCTGATGAAATCAGGTTAACTGGCAGCATGAGAAATGACATGGCCCAGACTTTGGATATCTTCACCGACGCCGCGAGCCGTATTGCATCCGGCCAGAAGAGCGCAGCTTAGTAATAATAGTAGTACCGGAAGTTTTAATTTATGAGCCATCTTCCCTGCCTGCGTCTACGCTCGGTAGAGGGCGCAGCGAAACGCTGCGCCAACCATCTCAGCGCATAAATTACTTCACGCGGGATACGTATTCGCCAGAGCGAGTATCCACTTTGATGACTTCGCCGATCTGTACGAACAGCGGAACCTTAACCACGGCGCCAGTGGAGAGAGTTGCAGGTTTACCGCCGGTACCAGCAGTATCGCCTTTCAGGCCTGGATCGGTTTCAACGATTTCCAGCTCAACAAAGTTCGGCGGCGTAACGGAGATTGGCTGACCGTTCCACAGAGTCACAATACATTCAGCCTGATCCAGCAGCCATTTAGCGTTGTCGCCAACGGCTTTAGCGTCAGCGGCCAGCTGTTCAAAAGTAGAGTTATTCATGAAGTGCCAGAACTCACCGTCGTTGTACAGGTAAGTCAGGTTCATATCGACAACGTCCGCGCCTTCAGCAGAATCCGTAGACTTGAAGGTTTTCTCTACACGGGTACCCGTCAGCAGGCGGCGCAGCTTAACGCGCGCAAAAGCCTGGCCTTTACCTGGTTTAACGAATTCACTGGCTTCAACTGCATAAGGTTCGCCATCCATCATGATTTTAAGACCGGCACGAAAATCGTTGCTATAGTAAGTCGCCATAAGGCCCTCTGAAACTTTGTTAATTGGTAGCTAAGCCACAAAATGGCGCATATTGTAACCCTAAATACCCCATCCAGAGAAGATTGGTTAACGCAACTTGCCGATGTTGTGACCAGTCCTGATGAACTGCTGCATCTTTTAAATGTAGACGCTGATGCGAATCTATTGGCGGGACGCGATGCCAGGCGCCTGTTCGCACTGCGTGTCCCGCGGGCATTTATTGCCCGTATGGAACCAGGAAACCCCAACGATCCACTTCTCCGTCAGGTACTTACCTCCCGGGAGGAGTTTGTTAATGCTCCGGGATTTACCACCGATCCGCTGGAAGAACAGCACAGCGTTGTGCCTGGTCTACTGCATAAATACAGCAACCGCGCGTTACTGCTGGTTAAAGGCGGCTGTGCGGTTAATTGTCGTTATTGCTTCCGCCGCCACTTTCCCTATGCTGAAAACCAGGGTAATAAGCGCAACTGGCAGATGGCCATGGAGTACATTGCGTCTCATCCAGAGCTGGATGAAATCATTTTTTCCGGTGGTGACCCGCTGATGGCGAAAGACCCTGAACTAGACTGGCTGCTTACGCAGCTGGAAGCCATCCCGCATATTAAGCGCCTGCGTATCCACAGTCGGTTGCCCATTGTGATTCCTGCGCGCATTACCGATACGCTGGTTGCGCGTATCTCTGCTTCATCGTTGCAGGTACTGCTGGTGAACCATATCAACCATGCTAACGAAATAGATGCGGCTTTTCGTACCGCGATGAAGAGTCTGCGTATAGCTGGCGTCACTTTACTTAATCAAAGCGTACTACTGCGCGGCGTAAACGATGACGCGCGCACGCTCGCCGATCTAAGCAATGCGTTATTCGATGCCGGAGTCATGCCTTATTACCTTCACGTTCTGGATAGAGTGCAGGGCGCAGCACATTTTATGGTCAGCGACGAAGAGGCGAGGAAGATTATGCGTGAACTGCTCACGATGGTATCTGGTTATTTAGTACCAAAACTTGCACGGGAAATCGGTGGTGAACCGAGCAAAACACCGCTGGATTTGGGCTTAAAACAGCGCTAATCAATATGTCTGCCGGGCCCGGCCTGGCAGACACTATCAGGATGCAGTCACTGACTGACATCAGAACGCAAATGCAACATTACTTCACGTGAAAAAATCAACCCAGCTAAATATTACATATACGTATAAAAGAATAGCCTAAGCACATATTAATTTTATTCATAATATTAAAGAAAGTATATTGGTTGCTATTAAGGCTACCAGTAGCAGCAAAAACCAGCCCGGCAAACTCAAAGCTGGCTGCTTATTATTATCATTTATATGTAACTCTGGAGGCCTTGCGGGGTTATCAAGCACCTTCCTTTCCGCCATGAGAGGAGCAACATTGCTTATTATCGGTATGTTTTCTAAATTTCCTGACTCTTCCTCATCGGTTCTGGACAAAAAATCAACGTGGGAATCTGCTGCCAAAACAAAGCCACGCTGCCGTACAGTAACAATGATATCTTGCGATAATCCAGCTTTTAGTAGTGACTTTCTTAATAGCGAAATATTTTGATAGAACGTATTTTGCGAGACAACAACGCCTCTCGTTTTCCACACTGTATCTAAAAACTCCTCACGAGATATAACTTTTCCATTGCTTTCCAGCAATAGTTGAAGACAACGCGCGGTAGGTGCATTTAGAGCAACGCTATCACCGTGCTCACCTAATGGTTTTAGCTTATTCACATTTGTATCAAAAATAACTTCATTATTAATGATATATTCGTTGAATACCATAATGTTATCCCTTCCTTTATTGGATATGTGAAATCACAACAAATAAACATAGAGTTCATCGTCAAAGGCCAGAAAATCCTTTTCACAACCGGAGTTAGTTGACTGCAGACAAAAAAACCACGTTATCCGTCCGACATGAACAAGATTAACATGTTATTTTTAGGCAAAGAGACGATGGCGCCATTATTATACTAGCCATCTTAAACCATTACTAAACAGACAACAAAACATGAACTAATGACAATTCAAGTTTTAAATAAATTTTAGATAAAATTCACATGCATTTTGCCCCCCTTCCATTTAAATTCGTCGTCGCTCAAGCCTATAAAGCCTGAAGACTGGCATAAGGACGAGCGAAAGGAAACGATAGGGCTCAGGCGCAGATAAAGGTCAGTCAGTCATTAACTACTAGTTAATTATTAACAATAGTTATAGTTGATAACCAAGCCAGGCATCTATTCAGGAATTTTTAAGCTTTTATAAATGGATTAAATAAATGAAAAAAACAATCGTAGCTGTAATGGTCGCTGCATCTGCAGTTCTGAGCGCACAGGCTTTCGCGGCAGGGAACAGTTCTCAACTGACAATTCTCGGCAACGTAACCAATACTGGTGAATCCTGTAACGTTACTCCATCAGCTCAGATCCAAGGCGGTTCCTTAACTCTGGATGATGTAAAAGCCTCTATCCTGGAAAGTCAGGGGGTTAACACTCCATATATGGCGCTGGCTAAAGATATTGAGTACAAAATCGAAGACTGTCAGAAAGGTGCAACTGATTACACTGGTAACCTGAACGTTACTGTAACTGGTGACTATATCAGCGGTCAGGATAATGTTCTGACTAACACCGCGGTTAGCCCAGCAACTAACGCCGCTGTAACCGTTATTAATACCGACGGTTCACGCGTTAGCTTTACTGGCACAACTGCAAAAACTATCGCTTATACCGCAGGCACTCCGTCTTATATGCGTTATAAAGCAGCATATGTTAAAACAGCGAACGGTGTAACCGAGGGTGCTGTTAAAGGTGTTGCAACCTTTACTATCAACTATTAATACTCAGCAGGGCTTACCACTGGTAAGCCCTATTATTGTATTCAGGGAATGAATTATGTTGAAGTCATCATTAAAAATAGTGGCAGCCTTTTCTCTTTCAGCTAGTTTTTTTGCCCATAGCGGTGTAGTCGTGGACTCTACACGACATCTTTTTAAAGAGGGCTCGAGAGAGATAAGCGCCAACCTGGAAAATAAAGATGACATTCCTTATTTAATCAAGTCATGGGTTGAGCCCCGTGAAGGTAGCCAAAACTCTCTTTTTATGGTGACTCCCCCACTTTTTCGTCTGGAAGCAAAACAGAAGAATACGTTACGAATATTTCCTAACGCCCATATAACCAATGCGCCTAAGGATCGAGAGACTGTTTACTATTTCAATGTTATGTCTATCCCGCCAACCAATGACGCGGATACTGATAAAAATAAGATTCAATTAGCTGTACGCCATAGAATGCGTCTTATCTACCGCCCATTGTCCTTACAGGATCTGACAGTCAACCAAGAAGCAAAAAAACTAGAGTGGCATAAATCAAGTAATAAAATCACGTTAAAAAATCCGACGCCATTCTTTATCTATTTTAAATCTATAAAAATCAATGGTAAGGAAATCAGTGGTTCCGTTAATAATATAGATGCATTTACTACCAAAGAATTCCCTTTGCCAGCTGGTGTTAATGGTTCAGAAATAGAGTGGAAAGTTGCTACTGACAATGGAGGCACGGGTTCTGCCTATTCATCATCAATATAATTTTGTTCTGTTCGATCGGCCAGGGTGAAAAGTATGTCTATTTTAATAAAAAAAAGGGATAGTGTTTTTTCTGGTGTGTCCCACACATTTTTCGTGCTTGTTCCTGCGTTAGCCCTCGGTTTGTGCAACAATGCCCTGGCGCGTGATTTCTTTGATCCTGATTTTATAAAATCAGTTGGTCAAAACGATCCCTCTTCAATACCGGACTTATCCTTATACGCATCGAAAGATGCTCAGGCACCGGGTGAATATCGCATTGATGTGATTTTAAATAACGACCTACAGGAAACAGCTGATATTCGGTTTGTCGAAAAAAAAGATCCTGCTTCGGGCGATTTGAAACTGGTTCCGTGCCTGAGCATGGCTAAGTTAATTAGCTATGGTTTACGCTCTGAAGCATTCCCGGCTCTAAAAGAGGACACTAACGGGTGTGTGGACTCGAGTATCATTCCTAACTTTACAACCGATTTTAACTTCAATACTCAACAGCTGATTATCTCTATACCGCAAGCAGCACTGTCAACTAAAGCACAAGGTTTTGTTCCTCCTGAAGAATATGATGACGGGATCAACGCATTGCTGACCAATTATCAGTTCAGTTCAGGCAAAGACTACGAGGCCAATAACGAATATTATAACCTTAACCTGCAGTCCGGGCTGAATATCGGGCCATGGCGACTTCGAAACCTTAGCACCTGGAATAAATCAGCAGGAGCGAAAAGCGATTGGGACTCCGTTTATCTGTATGCTCAGCGCAGCATCATTCCATTAAAGAGCACGCTGGTAATGGGGGAAAGCTCATCCCTGTCGAGCATTTTTGATAGCGTGCCCTTTACAGGGGTTCAGCTGGCGACAGACGAGGACATGATCCCGGAAAGCCTACGCGGTTTCGCGCCAATTGTTCGCGGCATTGCCAGAACTAACGCCCGTGTCGTTATCAAACAGAATGGTTATCAGATTTACCAGGCTTTTGTTGCTCCCGGTGCCTTTGAAATAACCGACCTCTACTCTACCGGCGGTAACGGCGATCTGTACGTTACCGTAGAAGAAGCCGATGGTTCCCGTCAAAACTTCGTCGTGCCATACGCTTCTCTGCCGCTGATGCTCAGAGAAGGCCAGATGGAGTATGAAATTACCAGCGGTCAATATCGTCCCTATGACGACAATATTGATGAAAAACCCTTTACGCAGGCCACCATAAGCTATGGCGCGTTAAGTAATACAACGTTTTATACCGGTATACAGGCAGCATCTAACTATCAGGCGCTGGCATTTGGCGTTGGGCAAAACCTTGGCGATATCGGCGCACTTTCAGCTGACGTCACCGAAGCGTGGTCTAAGAAGAAAGATGCGGATAAAACGTCCGGGCAGTCCTGGCGCATCCGATATGGTAAAAATATTATTGAAACCGGTACTAATATTACCGTCGCTGGTTATCGCTATTCAACTTCCGGCTTTAATACACTTACCGATGTGATGAATTCTTATAACAACCGTTATGGTGGTTATACGTCTCACTCGATACGTAACCGCACCAATATTACCGTCAGCCAAAGCCTGGGGGCTGGTTTAGGCAGTCTTTCCGTATCCGGCATATTCGAGGACTATTGGGATAGCAATCGCCACAACAACTCATTAAACGTTGGCTACAATGGTGGATTCCGTCGCTTTAACTATTATGCAGGTTATAGCTATAGCCGTTATTCCTGGGGCAGTAACGGCTCAAGCCGCACTGTAGAAGACGACCACGTAGTTTCCTTTAATATCACAGTGCCGCTAGGTGACTGGCTGCCGAACACCTATGCAACCTATAACGTGACTAACAGCAGCCCTGGATCTACAGATGAGTATGTATCTCTTAGCGGCGTAGCGCTGGAGAATCATAATCTGGACTGGAACGTTCAGCAAGGTTATAGCAACCGGGAAGATGCCAGCGGTGGCGTATATAGCAATTACCGTGGTTCAATGGGCTCAGTTAATGGTGGGTACAGCTATGGCAAACATAGCCAACTACTGAATTATGGCTTGAACGGCGGGATATTGGTTCATGCTGATGGCGTTACGTTAGGTCAGGAGATGTCCGAAACCTCCGTATTAGTCAAAGCGCCAGGTTTAGATCATGTTCGTCTCGAGAACGATGCAACCATTGAAACTGATTATCGCGGTTATGCTATTATCCCTTACGTCACACCATACCATCGTACCAGCGTGACCTTAGATAACACTACCCTGAGTGATAATATGGAACTGCCAAATACTACCCAAAAAGTAGTTCCTACTCGCGCGGCAATCGTACGGGCAAATTTCGAGGGAAATATTGGTCGTCGTGCGTTCCTGATACTGAAAAGGACATCGGGCGATAATGTTCCTTATGGTGCTACGGTAACCTTAACAGCAGATAAAAAGGCTCAAGCCAGTATCGTTTCTGATGGCGGCATGGTCTATCTGTCAGGCCTGAAAGATAATGGTGAAGTTTACGCTCAATGGGGAACTAAAACAGAGCAGCAATGTAAAGCGACATATAGCCTGGTACCGGTGATCGAAGGCATCACGCAAGCTACTGCTGTTTGCCGTTAATAGGGATAACGAATACTATGAAAAATTTATTTATTTTAGTTATTTTGATAAGCGGCATTAGCTGGCAAGCGCAAGCAAATTGTCAAAAGTATGGAAGTGGTGGTGGTGGAATAACGGTTAACTTCGGCACTACAGCCATCCTTGCTGACTCAACACTACCAAATGGTTCAATACTGGCTACTGCTGTTCGCGGTGGTAATGTTACTGATATTAAAACATATTCGGGTTGTGCTCCTGATGATATCTTTGTTATAAGAAGTACAAATGATATTGATACTGGCGTAACTGGAGTCCAGAATATGCCGGTTTACGCTACAGGAATTCCTGGCATCGGTTATCAAATGTCAGATATAACAATTGGCACAATTCGACGGCCTATTCCTGCCAAGTTGAACGATCCTATACCGGCCAACAGTCACACTTATTCTAAAACAAGTATTTCGGGACAAGTCACTGTTTGGTTAGTTAAAACAGGTCCGATTACAAAAAATCAATTACCTGGTTTAATTACTGTATATTTTTTAGCCGGAGCTCCAGGTTCCCAAACGCAAGGTACAGGTAACCCTAATAGTTCGCAATTATTAAAAATTAACATCAATCTAAGCTCTATAAGATTTAAAGAAACAACATGTAATGTTAACCCGCGAGGCGGGAGCACTGTGATGCTACAGAGTATAGATGTATCTCAGTTGAAAGCATTAGGGCAAGGAGCTGCCACAGGTAAACAGAAAAAAATAACATTAGACATTAGCTGTCCAGACTCAGAAGTAGGCCTTAACTATCTATACTGGTTCAACCCTATTACAGAGAACTCATCTACGACTGACGGTGTATTGCTAAACGCACTACCAAGTGGAGCAAAAAATGTTGGTTTTATAATTAAAAAAGGAGCAAGCCCAATTAAATTTTATGATCTGGATAGCTATGAGTACAGGAGTATGGCAAAAAACCAAACTTTAGAACTTACCGCTGATTACTATAAACTCTCAGATGATGTTTCAGTTGGCACTACCGGGGAGGTTAAAGGTCAATTCGAAATTATCCTCCAGGAAAAATAGCATCGTATAATAAGTACGCTACACCAATAGTGATTTTCATATCTTGGTGTAGCGTAGTAATTCTAAGAACACATTTACCCATTTAAACTAACTTATCCCCCTCTCCACGTAAAATAGCCACATTCATCAGTTCTATAAACAGCAATAAATCCAATAAATAAAACTCACGTTTTTAGTTAAGAGCGTTATATATCAAACCATTCATGATAGATAATTACTTAACTCAATATATATTCATTTCACAAAACAACGTAATGTGAATTGTGTAAGCTAGTACATGATGTAGTAAAATTCAATATGAACATGCAATAAATATATTGGAAATATTTTTTTATAGTCTATATTTCTCTGCGACCTATCGCGAATAGCATTATTGGTAGGTGTACATTTGCACGTATTACAATCAAAATAATCTTTTGATTGCACATGATATTAGTCCGTAGGAATATCACTAAAGGGAAATATAATGAAAGAACTAACTATTATTGAAATGAATGATGTTTCTGGTGCTTCACTCAAGGATTTTATTGCGGGAACCCAAGGTTTGGGTGAGGCAGTAATTGACAGCGCCATCGGTGGTGTAATTGGAGCCCTTGCATTTGCATCTGCTGGCGGTCTGCAGGGTGGGGTTACCGGTAGCGGTGCTGGCGGTGGCTTATTAGGATTTGGATTAGTATCCATCGCTGTCGGATCTATTTGGGGAGCCATTCACGGTGCCATTTATGGTGCCGTAGCAGGTATCTATAATGGTTCTGACTACGTTAACAAATATGCAGATATAATCGCAAATGGTGTACTGGATGGCACCGGTGGTGCCTATAAGCCTAATGGCTGGTTTTAATCTATAATTCTTAGATAAAAGTGATAATCACCTGAAGAACGACAGGTCATGAAAAACATTGATATATTGTTTATATCCTTAATAACCTTTCTATCAATGAATTGAATCGTTCATAATCAACAAATATATTTGGCTTATTAAATCAATAACACCAGCGGATATTATATCGCATTGTAATTGATTTATCATCGAGAGAATCTCTCAAGGAGAAAAAATGAAAGAACTGACTCTAACTGAAATGAATGATGTTTCTGGTGCTGGTCTTCAGCAGCTTATCGATGGAACCCAAAGTTTTGGTAGTGCTCTTGTTGATAGCGTCCTTGGTGGAATATTTGGCTTAGTTGCTTATTCAGCGGCAGGCGGCTTGCAGGGTGGCCTTACTGGTAATGGTAAAGGTGGCGGCATGCTTGGCATTGGCGTTATTAGTACCAGTATTGGCGCTATCTGGGGAGCAATCCAGGGTGGCATCTGGGGCGCTGTAATGGGCGTATACAGAGGTACTGAATACATTAATGATATGTCAACTGGCATCATTGAAGGTGTTCTTGATGGCTCTTCCGGCGCTTATAAACCGTCTTAATTTCTTTTAGTTTATAACTTAAAGCATACAGTTTTTACTGTATGCTTTTTAAGTTTCTTTTTATAAAAAATCAAAAATTAATATCAACATAAATAAGTGATTATCTATGAATAAAAAACTCTATCGCAAGGAAGCGATTGAACATAAGAAAAACCATTGGAAAGGAAAAGCATTATTATTAGCGGGAATGCCTGCATGGGCTATTCTTTCAATATCATTATTTTTTCTATGCGTTTTGATTTTCACGCTTAAATTCTGTTGCTATACGCAAAGAATAGATGTGCGTGGTGAAGTAATTACGCTTCCTCACTCTATTAATGTTTTTGCACCGCAACAAGGATTTGTGGTAAAGAAATATGTTAACATTGGCGATATCATTAAAAAAGGCACCCCTCTTTACGAGCTTGATATCTCACGCTCAACCGTTAACGGCAACGTCACTGACACCATGTCAGCTGTTATTACTGAAAAAATAACTAATGCGGAAGAAATCATTGAAAAAACTTTGATAAACAAAGAAGAAACCTTAGATGCATTAAATACTCAGGTTAATCAATATTCTACTTCCCTTAAAGAGACTACCAAAATGTTAGCCAACGCTGACTCTGGTCTAAAAAAAATGAAAGAAAACCTTTCCAGTTATGATCAATATCTCAAGCAAGGTTTAATTACTAAAGATCAGTATAATTATCAACATTCTCTTTACTTCCAACAACAGAGTACATACCAATCGCTCATTAGCCAAAGAATGCAACTTGAGTCTCAGTTGACACAGCTAAAAAGTGACATAGTGACTAAAGCTGCAGATTATGACAACCAAATTTCTAATCAAAAAAACCAAATCAATGATTTTAAAAATCAGCGTGTAGAATCAAATGCCAATGGTAATCTTGTCATCAAAGCAACATCAGATGGTAAAATTGAATCAGTAGCTGTAACTGCAGGACAAATGGTTGATAAAGGAAGCAGTCTCGCTCAAATAAAACCAACAGGGAATATTGAATATTTTTTGATATTATGGCTACCCAACAATGCAATACCCTATGTAAAATCTGGAGACATTGTTAATATACGTTACGATGCCTTCCCGTCAGATAAATTTGGCCAATTCCCCGGGAAAGTGATATCAATATCTTCGGTGCCAGCCTCTCGGCAAGAAATGTCCGAATATACTAATGTTGCAACAGGTTCTAATCAACAGGAACTCGCACTGTATAAAGCTATAGTCAAAATTAAAAACAATCAATTCATTTATAATGGCAAAACTCTGGAATTATCAAATGGCCTAAAAGCTCAGGCTATTGTTTTTCTTGAGGAGCGTCCACTTTATATGTGGATGTTTACACCAATATACAAAATTTCTCAGAGTGTGAGTGGCCCAATCCATGACTGATACATTATTTAAAACAATCACTGACAAGCTTAATTTCTCACTGAGAAAAAAAATCCCAGTAATTTTACAGTCAGAAGCTGCTGAATGCGATATCGCATGCCTGGCGATGATATCTGCTTTTCATGGTCTAAATATAGATTTATTTAATTTCCGTCAACGATATGGTAGCCCTACTCAAGGCGTCACATTATTATCTCTTAGTAAAACAGCTGAGCGGGCTGGATTAAAAAGCAGAGCATTATCATTAGATATTGACGAAGTTAATCAATTAAAACTCCCCTGTATTATTCATTGGGGGATGAATCATTATGTTGTATTGACCAAGGTACGTAAAAATAGTTTTATTGTGCATGATCCAGCACTCGGCAAGCGCATTATTGGCATGCAAGAAATGTCAAATTATTTTACAGGTATAGCCCTCGAACTTTGGCCAGATCAAAATTTTCAGCAAGAGCAGGTAAAATCTCGTTTACGCTTACTTGATCTAATGCGTAACATTGTTGGTTTGAAAAGCACACTTGTAAAAATCTTTGCTTTTTCGATAGTCATTGAGGCCATTGGCCTTTTACTTCCGGTAGGTACGCAAATGGTTACGGACCATGTTATCATGGCTCATGATCAAAGTTTACTTGCGGTTATTTGTATTGGATTGGTTTCCTTCACATTATTTCGTACTTTTATCAGTATGCTAAGGGCATGGACATCCTTAACGCTAAATACCCTTACAAATATACAATGGAAAACTTCACTTTTTGACCATCTGACTCGCTTGCCCTTATCATTTTTTGAAAAACGGCATTTAGGCGATATTCAATCACGTTTTTCATCACTAGATGTTATTCGTTCCACTTTTACTAATAGTATAGTTACCGGTATTATTGACAGCATAATGACCATAGGTCTTTTAATTATGTTGACTTTATATGGTGGGTGGCTCGTCTGGGTAGTCGTAGGGTTTACAATGTGCTATGCCATTATGCGATTAGCCACCTATCGATTTTACCGTCGGGTATCTGAAGAACAGGTAATAAAAGGAGCACGTTCCAGTTCACACTTTATGGAATCTCTTTATGGTATTGCAACAATCAAAGCTTTAAATCTTAAAGAAAGGCGCTCACACCACTGGTTAAATCTTAATATTGACTCCTGTAATGCAGGAATAAAACAAACCCGCTTCGATATGATGTTTGGTGGAGTTAATACTTTAATTTCATCTATAGATCAAGTTGTAATTCTTTGGCTTGGGGCGCTGGCAGTAATTGATAATAATATGACTTTAGGGATGTTTATGGCTTTCAATGCCTATCGAGGGCAATTTTCTCAACGCGCATCCAGTCTTATCGATCTCTTTATGCAGCTTCGTATGTTATCCCTACATAATGAGAGACTTTCTGAAATTGTATTTTGTGAGCCAGAAGCAGAAATGCCCGTCCGACGAGTATTCCAGCAAGATAAAGGCATTAAGCTTGAAGTTAAAAATTTAAGTTATCAGTATGATTCTTTTTCTCAGCCTATTTTCAAGAATCTAAATATAACGATTAATCCCGGGGAATCAATAGCTATTGTCGGGCCTTCCGGCGTTGGAAAAACTACTTTATTGAAAGTCATGTGTGGTCTTCTTTCTCCTACTTACGGTGATGTACTGGCAGACAATCTTGATGTTAATAAAATAGGTCTAAATAACTATCGTCTAAGTACGGCATGCGTTTTACAGGAAGACCGTTTATTTTCTGGTTCCATTGCTGAAAACATTAGTGGGTTCGAGGATAATGCTGATGAAGATTTGATTATTGAATGTGCACGTTACAGCAATATTCATGATGAAATAATGAAAATGCCTATGGGCTATGAAACACTTATTGGTGAATTAGGTACCGGTGTCTCTGGCGGGCAGAAACAGCGACTATTAATTGCACGAGCGTTGTATCGTAAACCAGGAATTTTATTTATGGATGAAGCTACAAGTCATCTTGACCTTGGGAACGAGGCTAGTATTAATAATTCTATCTCCAATTTAAGTATCACACGAGTTATAGTTGCACATCGCCCCTCCACAATTGCATCAGCAGACCGTGTCATTGATTTGTCTGAATATATATCTATGTCGTAATCCTGCTAAATAAGGACCATATAATATGATACTCAAAGGACTCAACACTGCACCGATTAAACATGGAGAACATCTGTGTCTAATGATGTTCAAAATTAAAGATACTAACGATAAGCAGCATATAATGTATATGCAAGTCACTACATTAATTGACTTACTAATCATTCTACGCTTCCGGATGCTTAAAATTTCCCAGTATTTATCTGATAACCATGAAGTATATAAATCTAAAATCATGGCCAGCATTGAGTCATTATCTGCGAATACGCCTGAGATTGTCACTGCAGAAGCCATGCAGCCCGATCCAGGATACTTAGTTACAGGCTTAGCCCCAAAGTTCAAAAATGATAAATTTACACTTGTTGCTATATTACAAAATGATAAAATAATAACGCTAGATATAGATGACACTCAAACTGAATTCATTATCGTTGCAATTCAACAATCATTTAATACTATCGGAGATAATGAGATCACACAACTCATTGGTTCATTGCTCGATTTTATTTTAATTTACTCCGTTGATTTAACGAATCTTGAATGCTTAAATTATAAAGAAGTGCATCATGAACCATGGAAAAAAGACATTTATTCAGACTATGTTACAGTAGTTTATTGCTTCGAAACTGAGCAAGGAAAAAGTAATCTCGCAGGTGCAGTAATTAAAGTTAATGCCCTATCAAACCCGCATGACATAGAAAGTATCACTCAGAAAGTGGCTAAATTAACTCCGCAATTTAAAGCTATCCAGGAAAAATATCCGCTATGTGAAACCTTTTATGAGGTCATCGCATGCCAACCGGGGAAAATATTAACAAAAGAGGAATGTCTGGACCAATTACACGCATTTTGTCTTAAAATGCAAACCAGGCTTAATTAGTTACTAATTTGGGCATCTACAAGGACGTAGAAAACGGCTCTACCTTTCCAGCCGTTGCCCGGGTTCCCCTCTCCATCAGGAGAGGGATAACCCGCAGTTAAATCAGTTCGGGCACTTATAAACCTGGCCGTTCATTTGGCTATCGGTCGGGACAAAGCTCGACAGCAGATTCTGCGTCGGGCTGCTGACGCCGTAAATCACGTTACCGCCCATTGCTGCCGCCTGGTTACGCAGGGCGTTTGCCGCACCGCGCATAGAGCCACCCTCATCCCCATTCTGCCCGGATAGCCAGTTGCTCTGCGTGCCGGTCGCGGTTCCTAACAGCTGGCATTCAGAACCCGGCTTATCTTCAACAAAGCGTACGTTCTGGCCGCCAGAGGTCAATTCGTTGCTGGAGCTGCAACCTGCTAACAACAATGCTGCGCCGACAATCCCTGCTAAATATTTTACCTGCATGTTATTCCCCACGATCAATGAGCTGGACGCACTGGCCCGGATGTACAACCTTATACTAAAAAGACGACAAAAAGAAAAACCCCCGAGCATTTCTGCCCGAGGGTTTCCTTGTTTCTAAGGGGTATAGCGCACGATTACATCATGCCGCCCATACCACCCATGCCACCCATACCGCCAGCAGCACCTAAATCAGGAGCATCGCCTTTCGGCAGGTCGGTGACCATGCACTCGGTGGTGATCATCAGACCAGCAACGGATGCTGCGTACTGCAGAGCAGAACGAGTCACTTTAGTTGGGTCCAGGATACCGAAGTCGATCATGTTGCCGTATTCTTCGGTAGCGGCGTTGTAACCGTAGTTACCTTCGCCCGCTTTCACGTTGTTAGCAACAACAGACGGCTCTTCACCAGCGTTGGAAACGATCTGACGCAGCGGTGCTTCCATTGCGCGCAGCGCAACTTTGATACCGACGTTCTGATCTTCGTTCTGAGCGGTCAGGCCAGCCAGTTTAGCAGCAACGCGAACCAGCGCTACGCCACCACCAGCAACCACGCCTTCTTCTACCGCAGCACGGGTCGCGTGCAGGGCGTCGTCCACGCGTGCTTTCTTCTCTTTCATTTCAACTTCGGTAGCCGCGCCGACTTTGATTACCGCAACGCCGCCGGCCAGTTTAGCCACGCGCTCCTGCAGTTTTTCACGGTCGTAGTCAGAAGTCGCTTCTTCAATCTGCTTACGGATCTGAGTAACGCGGCCCTGAATCGCAGCTTCTTCACCCACGCCATCGATGATGGTGGTGGTATCTTTGTTAATAACAACGCGTTTCGCCTGACCCAGGTCTTCCAGAGTCGCTTTTTCCAGCTCCATACCGATCTCTTCAGAGATAACGGTACCGCCGGTCAGCGTTGCGATGTCCTGCAGCATAGCTTTACGACGGTCGCCGAAGCCCGGTGCTTTAACCGCAGCCACTTTAACGATGCCGCGCATGGTGTTCACCACCAGGGTCGCCAGCGCTTCGCCTTCAACGTCTTCAGCGATGATAACCAGCGGTTTGCCAGCTTTCGCTACGGCTTCCAGAACCGGCAGCATTTCGCGGATGTTGGAGATTTTTTTGTCAGCCAGCAGAATGAACGGGCTTTCCAGCTCAACAGCACCGGTTTCCGGCTTGTTGATGAAGTACGGAGACAGGTAGCCGCGGTCAAACTGCATACCTTCAACCACGTCCAGTTCGTCTTCCAGACCGGTACCGTCTTCTACGGTGATCACGCCTTCTTTACCGACTTTATCCATCGCTTCAGCGATCAGTTTACCTACGGTTTCGTCGGAGTTAGCGGAGATGGTGCCAACCTGAGCAATGGCTTTAGAGTCAGAGCACGGTACGGACAGCGTTTTCAGTTCTTCAACAGCGGCTACGACAGCTTTGTCGATACCACGTTTCAGATCCATCGGGTTCATGCCCGCAGCGACGGCTTTCAGGCCTTCAGCGATGATAGCCTGCGCCAGTACGGTTGCGGTGGTAGTACCGTCGCCTGCAGCGTCGTTCGCTTTAGAGGCAACTTCTTTAACCATCTGCGCGCCCATGTTTTCGAACTTGTCTTCCAGCTCGATTTCACGCGCTACGGACACGCCGTCTTTGGTGATGGTCGGCGCACCGAAGGATTTGTCAAGAACCACGTTACGGCCTTTCGGGCCCAGGGTTACTTTAACTGCGTCTGCCAGTACGTTTACGCCGCGCAGCATTTTCACACGAGCGTCGTTACCGAATTTTACGTCTTTAGCTGCCATTTTATCTTTCCCTTAAATTCGTATGTTCAGTGTCGTTCGCGGATTACGCTTCAACAATTGCCAGAATGTCGCTTTCGGACATGATCAACACTTCTTCATTGTCGATCTTCTCGGATTTTACGCCGTAGCCATCGTTGAAAATGACGATGTCACCAACTTTAACGTCCAGAGGCTGCACGGTTCCGTTTTCCAGGATGCGGCCCTTACCGACAGCGATGATTTCGCCACGAGTTGATTTTGCTGCCGCAGAACCGGTCAGAACGATGCCGCCAGCAGACTTCGTTTCAACTTCTTTACGTTTGACGATCACACGATCATGTAACGGACGAATACTCATTTTGATAGCTCTCCTTTGAGAAAGTCATTATCAGTTATGGATGACGCCGGTCCGCACACGGTTTTCCGGCTAGTGCCCTGAGAGATGGGGATGGGATTTTCCCGCTTCAAGGGGAAAAGCAAAAAAAAATTTGTCCACGTGCTCAGACGCACACTAATTTGCCGCCCTCAGCTGACGTCATAAGCAAAAGCGATTGTGATACCATCCCTTTTTTGCCGGGCGCAAGGTTGAATCATGAGTGGTTTAAAACAGGAGTTGGGGCTTGCTCAAGGAGTGGGGCTACTTTCCACATCATTACTGGGAACCGGCGTTTTCGCCGTTCCGGCGCTGGCGGCATTGGTCGCCGGCGATAACAGCCTGTGGGCCTGGCCCGCGCTGATTTTACTGGTGTTTCCCATCGCTATCGTCTTCGCCACGCTGGGCCGCCACTTTCCCAGCGCAGGCGGCGTAGCGCATTTTGTGCATATGGCTTTTGGCCCGCGCCTGGCGCGCGTCACCGGCTGGCTCTTTTTATCGGTGATCCCGGTTGGGTTACCCGCAGCCCTACATATCGCCACCGGCTTTGGTCAGGCGCTCTTTGGCTGGCACGACAGCCAGCTGCTGCTGGCCGAGCTGGGAACGCTGGCGATTATCTGGTGGGTCGGTTCTCGCGGAGCCAGCTCCAGCGCCAATCTACAAACGCTGGTTGCCGTGCTGATTGTCGCCCTGATTGTCGCCATCTGGTGGCGCGGCGCGATAAACCCAGCGCAGATCCCCTTCCCGCCGCCTTCTGATATCGACAGTTCGCAGCTTTTTTCTGCCCTTTCGGTGATGTTCTGGTGTTTTGTCGGTCTTGAGGCCTTCGCGCACCTGGCCTCTGAATTTAAGCAGCCGGAACGCGATTTCCCCCGCGCGCTGATGATCGGCCTGTTACTGGCGGGTTCAGTCTACTGGGCCTGTACCGTGCTGGTCCTGCATTTTCATGCCTTTGGCGAGGAGATGGCCGCCGCCGCGTCGCTACCCAATATCGTTGTACGCCTGTTCGGCGTCCAGGCGCTATGGATTGCCTGCGTTATCGGCTATCTCGCCTGCTTCGCCAGCCTCAATATTTATATTCAGAGCTTTGCCCGCCTGGTCTGGTCGCAGGCGCAGCACAAACCCGATAGCTATTTGTCCCGCCTGTCGCCGCGGCAAATTCCGCGTAACGCGTTGAACGCGGTCCTCGGCTGCTGCGTGATTAGCGCATTGTGCATTTATGCACTCAATATCAACCTTGATGCGCTGATCGTCTACGCCAACGGCATTTTTATCATGATCTATTTGCTGTGCATGCTGGCGGGCTGCCGTCTGCTTCAGGGACGTTATCGTCTGTTAGCGGCGTTTGGCAGCGTACTGTGCCTGGTGCTTCTGGCGATGGTTGGCTGGAAGAGTCTGTACGCGTTTATCATGCTGGCGGGACTGTGGCTGTTTTTACCGAAGCGCCGGCTGGCAGAGAGGTATTCCAGGCCGGAGTAACCGGCCTGGAGGATGTTAGTCGCGGCGATCGTCTTTATGATCGAGACGGTCGCGCTCGTCGTCTTTACGCTGATATTCGCCTTCAAAGGTATCGCCGCCGCCCGTTCCGGCGCTAAACCCGCCGCCAGGCATCCGGCTAAAACGCAGATGCGGCATCAGCTTCAAGGTCAGATGCTTCTGCACCGGAGGCAGCAGCAGCAGCAGACCCAGGAAATCGGTAAAGAACCCCGGCAGAAGTAACAACAGACCGGCGATAATCAGCGACACGCTTTTGATCATCTCAGCGGCCGGGCTCTCCCCCGCCGCCATCTTCTGCTGCATCAGCATAAGGTTTTTAAAACCCTGGTTTTTCACCAGCGATATCCCCACCACCGAGCTGAAGATCACCAGAATCAGCGTCAGCAGGACGCCAAGCACATGGGCGACCTGGATAAAGATCGAGATTTCAATGTAAACGTATAAAAAAACGGCAATTAACGGAATCCAACGCACCGGCGTCTCCTTCATAAACAGACGCCCGCGTCGGCGCCCGTAGTCATAGATGTGCTATTCGCATCAAAAAGATGTTGGGCCAAAACGTCACTTTTCAATCGTAAAAAAAGCTTATTTTTTTCAACAATAGAAAACCGGTGACCCATTTCACAGATTAATAATTCTTATAAGATTCACTACATAATAAGTGATCAGGGCGGCTGATATTCGCTATCATCAGCATATGATCGTGGGTACCGGGCCGATTAAGGAAATAATCTGCGGCCAGAAAATGCGCTAGATCCGATAAATTCTGCGTATTTGGTGAATTCATAGGCAGCTTGAAAGAGAAGGTTCACATGTTAAACAACATTCGTATCGAAGAAGACCTGTTGGGTACCAGGGAAGTTCCAGCTGACGCTTACTACGGCGTCCATACTCTGAGAGCGATTGAAAACTTCTACATCAGCAACAACAAAATCAGCGATATCCCTGAATTTGTCCGCGGAATGGTGATGGTGAAGAAGGCCGCTGCGCAGGCTAACAAAGAGCTGCAAACTATCCCCAAAAGCGTTGCCAATGCCATTATCGCCGCCTGCGATGAGGTCCTGAATAACGGCAAATGCATGGACCAGTTCCCGGTCGACGTCTTCCAGGGCGGCGCGGGCACTTCCGTAAACATGAACACCAACGAAGTACTGGCCAACATCGGCCTTGAGCTGATGGGCCACCAGAAAGGCGAATATCAGTACCTCAACCCTAACGACCACGTTAATAAATGCCAGTCCACTAACGATGCCTACCCGACCGGTTTCCGCATCGCGGTCTACGCCTCCATCCTCAAGCTGATCGATGCGATTAACCAGCTGAGCGAAGGCTTCCAGCAGAAGGCGGTTGAGTTCCAGGACATTCTGAAAATGGGTCGGACTCAGCTACAGGATGCGGTGCCGATGACCCTCGGTCAGGAGTTCCACGCGTTTAATGTTCTGCTTAACGAAGAGACCAAATGCATTCTGCGCACTGCGGAACTGCTGCTGGAAGTGAACCTTGGCGCGACCGCTATCGGCACCCGCCTGAACACCCCGGATGGTTATCAGCAGTTAGCGGTACAAAAACTGGCGGAAGTCAGCAACCTGCCGGTTGTACCCGCAGAAGATCTGATCGAAGCGACCTCCGACTGCGGCGCCTACGTGATGGTCCACAGTTCCCTGAAGCGCCTGGCGGTAAAACTGTCCAAAATCTGTAACGACCTGCGCCTGCTCTCTTCCGGCCCACGCGCTGGCCTGAACGAAATCAATCTGCCTGAACTGCAGGCGGGCTCTTCCATCATGCCCGCCAAAGTTAACCCGGTGGTCCCGGAAGTCGTCAACCAGGTGTGCTTCAAGGTGATCGGTAACGACACCACCGTCACCATGGCTTCCGAAGCGGGCCAGCTGCAGCTGAACGTGATGGAACCGGTGATTGGCCAGGCGATGTTTGAATCTATTCATATTCTGACCAACGCCTGCTACAACCTGCTGGAAAAATGCGTCAGCGGCATTACCGCCAACAAAGCGGTATGTGAAAGCTACGTCTATAACTCGATTGGCATCGTCACCTACCTCAACCCGTATATCGGCCACCACAATGGCGATATCGTCGGCAAGATTTGCGCCGAAACGGGCAAGAGCGTCAGGGACGTGGTGCTTGAGCGCGGGCTACTGACCGCAGCGGAGCTGGATGACATCTTCTCTGCGCAGAACCTGATGCACCCGGCCTATAAAGCGAAGCGTTACACCGATGAAAGCGAACAATAGGTCTTCAGAGTAGACTTACCACAGGCATGTCAGCGATGACATGCCTTTTTTGTTCTTATTGATTTACTAAATCACAACAACCCAATATCAACTTGTTAATAAAACAAGGAAGGCATATATGTTTGGTGCAGAACTCGTTATTGTCCTGCTGGCTATTTATCTGGGAGCCAGACTGGGGGGCATCGGCATCGGTTTCGCCGGTGGCCTGGGCGTCCTCGTCCTGACTCTCGTTTTTCAAATTAAACCCGGCGCGATCCCCTTCGACGTCATTGAAATCATTATGGCGGTTATCGCCGCTATCGCCGCCATGCAGGTCGCCGGAGGGATGGACTATCTGGTCAGTCTCGCCGAACGAATGCTCCGGCGTCACCCCAAATACATCACCTTTCTCGCCCCGTTGGTCACCTGGTTTATGACCGTACTTGCCGGAACCGGGCATACCGCGTTCTCGACCCTACCGGTGATCACCGAAGTGGCAAAAGAACAGGGCATCCGCCCTTCGCGCCCGCTCTCTATCGCGGTGGTCGCTTCGCAGATTGCGATTACCGCCTCGCCGATTTCGGCAGCGGTGGTCTTTTTTGCCGGCATTCTTGAGCCGCTGGGCGTCAGCTACCTGACCCTGCTGGCGATCTGTATTCCGGTTACCCTGATTGCCGTCATGCTTACCGCCATCGTCTGTAACTTCCTCGGCTGCGAGCTGAAAGACGATCCGATTTATCAGGAGCGACTGGCAAAAGGGGAAGTCAAACTGCGCGGTAGCCAGGTTTTTGAACTGAAGCCGCACGCCAGACGCTCGGTCTTACTGTTTCTGATTGGTATCATCGCGGTGATGTTCTACGCCACCGCCATTAGCGATACCGTAGGCCTGATCCAGAACCCGGTCCTGCCGCGTAACGAAGCGATCGTCGTATTTATGCTGACTATCGCGACGCTGATAAGCATTACCTGCAAAATCGACACTGGTGAAGTCCTCAACGCCAGCACCTTTAAATCCGGCATGAGCGCCTGCGTCTGCGTTCTCGGCGTCGCATGGCTGGGGGATACGTTCGTCAAAGCCCACATCAGCGATATCCAGACCGTGGCGGGCGACCTGCTGCACAACTACCCGTGGCTGCTGGCGGTGGTGCTCTTCTTCGCCGCGACCCTGCTTTATTCCCAGGCTGCGACCACCAAGGCGCTGATGCCCGCCGCGCTGATGCTGGGCGTGAGCCCGCTTACCGCCATCGCCTCGTTTGCCGCCGTCTCCGCCCTTTTCGTTCTGCCGACCTACCCAACCCTGCTGGCGGCGGTCGAAATGGACGACACCGGCTCAACCCGCATCGGCAAATACGTCTTTAACCATGCTTTCCTGATCCCCGGCGTCATCGCCATTACGCTGTGCGTGATCCTCGGGTTTATTTTCGGCGGCATCATGCTGTAAATCTCTTCAAATTCGGGCCAGATCCTGGCCCGTTGCGTTAATCCTCCCCACCTTGCGTGCTATAGTGCCTCTTTTCGCTGATACGAGGTTCACGATGACTACGCCTGATGCTGTTGTTGTACTCTGTACCGCGCCGGATGAAGCGACCGCCCAGGACCTGGCGGCCAAAGCGCTGGCGGAAAAACTCGCCGCCTGCGCCACTCTCCTGCCGGGAGCGACATCGCTCTACTACTGGGAAGGAAAACTGGAGCAGGAGTATGAAGTGCAAATGCTGCTGAAAACCGACCTTGCCCATCAGCAGGCGCTGCTGGACTGCCTGAAGTCCCATCACCCGTATCAAACCCCTGAACTTCTGGTTCTGCCCGTTATTCACGGAGACAACGATTACCTCTCATGGCTCAACGCATCATTACGCTGATCCTGCTGCTTTGCAGCACTTCGGCCATTGCCGGCCTGTTCGACGCCCCTGGCCGTTCGAACTTTGTTCCTGCTGACCAGGCTTTTGCCTTCGATTTTCAGCAGAATCAACACGATCTTAATCTGACCTGGCAAATCAAGGATGGTTACTATCTTTACCGTAAACAGATAAAGCTGACGTCCGCCGATGCGGCGTTTAGCGAACCTTCGCTGCCCGCAGGCGAATGGCATGAGGACGAGTTTTACGGTAAAAGCGAAATTTACCGCCAGCGCCTGACCGTGCCGGTCACTCTGACTCACGCCGCCGCCGGCGCGACCCTGACCGTCACCTGGCAAGGCTGCGCGGATGCCGGTTTTTGCTATCCGCCGGAAACCAAAATCGTGCCGCTCGGCAACGCGCTGGCGCAATCCGGCGATAAAAAACCGATGCTTAATCCGCCCCTGCCGCTGGAAACGCGCCCGGCGCTGCCGGTCGAGTCACCCGCAGACCTTGCGCCCCCCGCTACGGACGAAAAAAGCGCCGATCTGCCCTTTAGCGCGCTGTGGGCGCTATTGATTGGTATCGGCATCGCGTTTACCCCCTGCGTTCTGCCGATGTATCCGCTCATTTCCGGTATCGTGCTGGGCGGTCAAAAACGCCTCTCCACCGCCCGCGCGCTGCTGCTGGCCTTTATCTACGTTCAGGGTATGGCCTTAACCTACACCGCGCTGGGGCTGGTTGTTGCCGCTGCGGGCCTGCAATTCCAGGCGGCGCTGCAGCACCCTTATGTGCTGATTGGCCTGTCGGTGGTGTTTATCCTGCTGGCGCTGTCGATGTTTGGTCTGTTTACGCTCCAGCTGCCTTCGTCGCTGCAAACGCGTCTGACGCTGATGAGCAACAAACGCCAGGGCGGTTCAACCGGCGGCGTATTCGCCATGGGGGCAATTGCCGGATTAATCTGCTCGCCCTGCACCACCGCGCCGCTGAGCGCCATTCTGCTCTATATCGCCCAGAGCGGTAATTTGTGGCTGGGCGGCGGAACGCTGTACTTCTACGCGCTCGGAATGGGGCTGCCGCTGATCCTGGTGACCGTATTCGGTAACCGCCTGCTGCCGAAAAGCGGCCCGTGGATGGCCCACGTCAAAACCGCCTTTGGCTTTGTTATCCTCGCGCTGCCGGTCTTTTTACTGGAGCGTATCGTGGGCGAACCGTGGGGCCTGCGGCTTTGGTCGCTGCTGGGCGTCGCCTTTTTTAGCTGGGCGTTTATCACCTCACTGGGCGGCACGCGCCCCTGGCTGCGTATCGTGCAAATAGCGATGCTCGGCGCCGCGCTGGTCAGCGCCCGTCCACTGCAGGACTGGGCTTTCGATGCGCCGGTCGCCCAACAGCAGGCCCATCTCCAGTTTACCCGCATCCATAACGTCGATGAGCTCAATCAGGCGCTGGCGCAGGCGAAAGGCAAAACGGTGATGCTCGATCTGTACGCCGACTGGTGCGTGGCCTGCAAAGAGTTCGAGAAATACACCTTCAGTTCACCTGACGTTCAACAGGCCCTGAAAGAGACCGTTCTGCTGCAGGTTGATGTCACGAAGAATAGCGAGCAGGACGCGGCGCTGCTGAAGCACCTCCAGGTGCTCGGCTTGCCCACGATTCTGTTTTTCAACGAACGGGGCGAGGAGCAGCCCGCGCAGCGCGTCACCGGGTTTATGGATGCCGCGGCATTCAGCGCCCATTTGCGCGATCGACAACCGTGAGCGACACTGTAGGAGGAAAAATGGAGGAAAAGACCGTGCAACGTGAAGATGTCCTGGGTGAAGCCATCCAAATCCTCGAAATCGAGGGTATCGCTAACACCACGCTGGAAATGGTCGCCGAGCGCGTGGCTTACCCGCTCAATGACCTCAAACGTTTCTGGCCTGACCAGGAGGCGCTGTTATATGACGCGCTTCGCTATCTCAGCCATCAGGTCGATGCCTGGCGCCGCCAGCTTTTGCTGGACGAGTCGCTCAGCGCGGAGCAGAAGCTGCTGGCCCGCTACGCCGCGCTGACCACCTGCGTGAGCAACCATCGTTATCCCGGCTGCCTGTTTATCGCCGCCTGTACTTTTTACCCGGACCCTCAGCATCCGATCCATCAGCTGGCCGAGCAGCAAAAGCAGGCTTCGCTGGCCTATACCCACGAACTGCTTAGCCAGCTCGAAGTTGACGATCCGGCAATGGTCGCGAAGCAGATGGAGCTGATCATCGAAGGCTGCCTGAGCCGACTGCTGATCAAACGCAGCCAGACGGACGTCGATACCGCGCGTCGCCTGGCTGAAGACATTTTGCGTTTTGCCCAGTGCCGTATGGGCGGCGCCCTGACCTGATTCCGATATCTTAACTGATTCATCGCGCATATAATTCCCCTTCATCGATATGCTGACAGGGTTTGATATGCGCTCTCTTCTTTGGCTTGCCGCCATGGGGCTGTGTTCAACACCGCTCCTGGCAGCCTCTCCGCAAGGCTTTTCTTTCGCGCATAAAGACTGGGAGCTCGCCTGCGACAACACCGGGACCTGTCGGGCCGCGGGGTATGGCACCACCGTGGGCGAAGTCAGCGTTCTGCTGACCCGCAATGCGGGCGCGGCGCAGCACGTCATCGCTGTCGCGACCTTCGCGCAAACCGAACGCGATATTCCTCCCGATGCCGCGGTAAACCTGTTTATTGACGATCGGGATCACGGTCCGCTTGAGGTCGCCGACGAGAGCCACTTTCGCTTCGATGATACCCAGACGGCGGCCCTGATTCAGGCCCTTGAGCACAACGGCAAAATTGAGCTGGCGCTTAACGGCGAGCGTAAGACGCTTTCCGACGCAGGCAGCAGCGCCGTATTTTTGAAGATGGATGAGTTCCAGCGGCGCCTGGGCACTGCCGATGCGCTGTTACGCCAGGGCGACGCCGGTGATGACAATATTTTAACGGCAGCGCCCGCGCCGGAAATTATCGCCGCGCCGGCGGTTCACGATGCCGCTACCGCGCCGTTGACGGCAAAGCAGCGGCAGAAACTCCTTCCCCAGCTCGTCCCGCTCCTGAACAGCCATTGTGACGACTGGCAAAACGCGGATATCCCAGCGTCTGAGCGCCAACTCACCGCAACCCCGCTGGATAAAAACCACACGCTGATTCAGGCCCTGTGCTGGCGCGCGGCCTACAACGACGGCTATGCAGTGTGGGTCGTGGACAAAGGATTTATGACCCCGCCTCAGTTGGTCACCACCGACGCCTCCAGCTATGCCGACGGCGTGCTCACCTTTTTCAATAAAGGCCGCGGTATCGCCGACTGCATCAGCGGCGAAGAGCGCGTCTGGGACGGTAAAACATTTATCCAGAGCCTGAAGTACACCACCGGTGACTGCCGGGAAATCGCCCCCGGCGGCGCGTGGATGCTGCCCACCTTTGTGAGCCAGGTTATCCCAAAGCAGCAGAAAGATGCCGATAACAACGCGCTGAAAGCGTTATACAACGCGGTGTTAAAAGAGCAGAAGGTCAATCCTGAACTGGATCTGAATAAGATCGCCGAGCAGTTTCCCCTCAGCGGCAACGTCAGCCATTTTACGCTGACCTACGCGGACGACTCTCTGGTCTCGACGACGAAGCCCTCCGCCGATATCAGCGATGATGAGTGGCAGACGTTTCTCCAGTCCGATATCAGCGCCGACTCCGAAAACGGCAAAGTCAGCTTTACGCTGGTTGACCTCGACGGAGACGGTAAACGTGATTTAATCATCGACAGCTACGTCGGCGGTACCGGACTCTTTAGCTATACCGGGATATTAAAACGCAGCGACGACGCTTTTGCTGCGGTCAACAGCGATGATAGCGGCAACGGCGATGATTTTGACGCAGGCGTTCCGGGCGCGCTCTACTCTCTTAACGGCCGCGGCGCCAACCAGTGGAGCCACTGGATACGCATTAATGGCCAGGTTTATGCGCTCTGGTACAACGGCCAGTTTGGCGAAGATAATCTCTATCTCTTGCGCCCGTTTGGCCCCTCAGGCAGTACGCCAGCAGTGACGATCCGCTATCGCTACACCCTCAACGACATCAGCTCGCCGGAAAAAGGCCAACCCCTGACGCCGGCGCTGAATGACAGGGAAAAATCAGACCTGCTGAAGTCGCTGGAAGTGATGCAGAGCAGCCTGCTCAAGGATAAGCCGCAGAGCGACAATGACGCGCCGATTTGCCCTATTCCTCCTGGCACGTCATCCGACGACGCGGAAAACTACTACAGCGGCGTACCGTCGAACTATATCTACGAAACCGTGGCGTATATCCCGGTCTGGCTCAACGATAAATGTTTTATCGGCACCATCTTTAGCCACCATGGCGCCTATCGCCACGGCGTCGACGCGGAAATCACGCTCAGCTCGCCGCGCGATGACGAAGACATCGTTGGCGACTACGCGATCTCCGGATTGCGCCGCGCTATCTCGGTGACCAGCGGCTGGAAAATCCGCGAAGGCGACAACGGTATGATGTAATTTTCAGCAAAAAAGCGCCTTTGGGCGCAGAATTGCCGCAAAGTTAAGCAACCAGTAGATAAAACGAGAAATTTGATTGACGGGGCGTACGGATTACGGTTTAATGCGCCCCGTTGCCCGGATAGCTCAGTCGGTAGAGCAGGGGATTGAAAATCCCCGTGTCCTTGGTTCGATTCCGAGTCCGGGCACCAAATTCATATCAACGGACCTCCACGGAGGTCCGTTTTTGCATTCTAAGCCCGCCAAAACTAACACTTCTACAATCCCTTAACTCCACCCAACTCAATCAACTTCAACCCGCATCAAGTCCCTTGCGAGGGTACAACTGAGGGTATAGTCTGATTCGATAAAATTTATACCCCTTTTACTATCAGGAGATACCGCCAATGGCGCTCACTGACGCTAAAATCCGTGCAGCTAAACCGGATGAAAAACCTTATAAACTTGCCGACAGCGGCAACATGTTTTTGCTCGTTCACCCTAATGGCTCGCGCTACTGGCGGCTCCGCTACCGGTTTCTGGGCAAAGAGAAAACGCTCGCTCTGGGTGTCTATCCTGAAGTCTCGTTATCAGAAGCAAGGGAAAAACGCGATACGGCGAGGAAGCTGATAGCAGAAGGAACCGACCCGTGCGAACAGAAACGGATCAAAAAGTCAGTCCCCGAAGCAGACCAGACATTCGAAGGAATCGCAAGACAGTGGCATAAGAGCAACAAAAAATGGTCCGAAGCACATAGTGAGAAGGTTCTCAAAAGCCTGGAGGGACACGTGTTTCCCTTTATTGGTTCACGTGACATTACCACCCTCAGGACTCCCGATTTACTTATTCCAGTAAAGGCTGCCGAAGCCAAAGAGATCTATGAGATTGCAGCGCGCATTCAGCAGCGTATCACTGCAATTATGCGCTATGCTGCCCAGTCAGGTATTATCACCTATAACCCTGCCGTGGATATGGCTGGCGCGTTAACCACGGTAAAACGCCAGCACCGCCCTGCCCTCGCCTTAAATCGCATTTCAGAGCTTCTTGAACGACTGGATGCATACAGAGGACAACCTCTCACCCGGCTGGCAACTAAACTCACCCTGCTTATCTTCATCCGTTCCAGTGAACTACGCTTTGCCAGGTGGTCTGAGATCGACTTTAAGAAAGCCATGTGGACCATTCCTCCTGAGCGGAAACCTATTGAAGGGGTCAAGTATTCCCATCGTGGCTCAAAAATGCGAACAGAGCATCTTGTGCCACTCTCTACTCAGGCGCTGAATATACTGCAGCAGATCCACACGATCAGCGGAGAACATGAACTGATTTTCACCGGCGCTCACAATCCATGGAAACCCATGAGTGAGAACACGGTGAATAACGCACTGCGACTGATGGGCTACGATACAAAGATTGATGTCTGTGGGCATGGCTTCCGGGCTATGGCCTGTAGCTCTTTAATTGAGTCGGGACTATGGTCGAAGGATGCTGTGGAACGCCAGATGAGCCATATGGAACGTAACTCGGTACGCGCAGCATATATCCATAAAGCGGAACATTTGGATGAACGCAAGTTGATGCTGCAATGGTGGGCAAACTTCCTGGATGCAAATCGGGAGAAGAGTATTAGTCCTTTTGATTTTGCGAAAATTAATAATCCCATGCTGACCAGATAACACATGACGCTATATGTTGGCCCCTTAACCCCGTAGATTCAACATGAGTGATTACATAAAGAAGGCATCCGTACTTTAACGTTCGGGTGCTTTTTGCTTTTTAACAACCGAAAATCAGGAGATTTTAGCAATGGTTACAATGTGTCCAAAATGTGGTTCTGAACACGTTAGCGAACGTAACATTGGGAGGAAGGCTGGAGGTATTGCTGGAGGTATTGCTGGAGGTGTGGCTGGAGCCCTTAGTGGAGCAAGCTCGGGGGCTGCAATTGGCTCTGTTGTGCCAGTTCTGGGGACTGCGACCGGGGCTGTTATTGGTGCTGTGCTGGGGAGGTTTGTGGCTGGTGCAACTGCGGGAGCGGTTACCGGCTCAGCCCTTGATGGACTCCTGTTTGACAGATATGAGTGTGCTGATTGTGGTCATACCTTTGACTAGAGGGTTATGAGAAATGTCATATCCTTATGTTTTTAATGAATAAAAAATACCCAGTACTTGCCTCATCAATTTTAATACACCCCATCCCCCGCATAAACCAATCTACAAAAACGATCGATATCATTATAATGATAGCCTAAGGCTATCAAATGTATAAAATTGATCGTTTTTATCAATAGGTCCTGCAGATCAATTATTGAAATTCGATCGGTAATAACAATTTTACCTGCACTCGTAACCTCCCTATCTTAGAAAGGATTTAATTAGCATCAGGACAGGATTCTTACCGGGTGACAATAAGGAGATGCACCATGCGCCTATAGCAAGGATGTTTCAATGCGGCAGGTATAAGTCTGCCCATCTATTCAACATGTTTACCGGACAAAGTGACGGCATTAAACCGCCACTTCAGTCATTTATTGCTATTTTTCAAGGAGCCAACGATGGCATTTATTCTTTTACTTTTGTGGATCGGAGCATCAATAGTTATTGGTAAATTGGCTCAGGCCAGTGGCCGTTCGTTCTTCATATGGTTTGTTATCAGTATGCTTATAGACCCCATATTTGGTGCGATTCTTTTTGCTGTAGTCGTGAGGTCAAAATGAAACCAGACAGATTTAAGAAGCTTTTTAAAGCCTATCTTGGTATTGGCTTTTTATTCATGTTACTTGTTTGTACAGGGATTGTTGTTTTGTTATGTTTATAAGGGAAATGATTACGTATTTTAATAATTCTTTTAAATCTACCGCCATACCCACCTCCTCTTCAACACTCTTGAAGTATATCAGTTTAACGTTCTCTGTAATATTTCGGCCATTATGTAAAGATAAGGAAAAATCATGATAAACTATTATGAATATCTTGAGCTGGATATGAATGCCAGCGTTGATGAATTAAACCATGCGATACAAAAAGTAAGTGAACGTGATGATGCAGATTTAAAATTCATCCGCGAAATGAAATCCATTTTGTTAAACGATGAAGCCAGGGTACTGTATAATAATAAATTGATTTCTTTTATTGTTGGCGATAGAAAAAAGTCTGATTTGGTAAGCGCTGAGAATATCCGTACATTATTAAATATAGACAACTCGTCGTTACATGACAAATATATCTGGATTGCAACTGGATTGTTTGTTGTCGGCGTTTTATCTGCATGTTTGTTTAGTTTAGCTGTCAACTATACGGTTAATCTGTTCGTTATGATTGCCCTGGTTATTTTGTTCTATATGGACTGGAAGCTACTGGATAAACATGGTAAGGCATGTTTTTCAAAATGGTGGATTCTTTTTTCGCCAGTTTATATTGCTAAACGTTGTAAAGCCGTTGGTCAGGGAAAAATGCTGTTGCTGGTCTGGCTTGGCATCTGGATTGTATATGGCATCGGGAACTTTGCGTTCAACGGTAGCAAAGCGATGCTAGAACGTACAGCATGCGAGGTGGTAACGGATATCTATCATAAACAGTTACGTCAATACTCGCAGCAATGTGAGAATGTAACGTTAACTGAAAGTGAAGGGAAGCAGCACTATGGATTTGCTCAACTTAGTGATGGTACAACTAAAGATATTATCGTGACAGAACAATCAGATGGTAAGATTGTTGTATATATTGAATAGGTATTTCTGAGGCAAAGCACTTACCTCTGGGGTAAGTGCTTTTTATATATTATTTATTTTTAGAGAAAACAGTATGAAATTTTTAAAGAAACTGAAATATGTAATCACTCTGGGGGTAATAACCGTCTCCTGTTCAGTAATGGCATCACCATATGGAGATTCAAATGTTCTGTTCGGGTGTATCATAAAAGGTAAAACCACTAAAGAGGTGGCTGTGTTGAGGAATAATAATGAGGTCACTTATTTATTCGGTAAATCGGATATTAACGGAGGTGGTGGGGTTATTCCTGAAATTACTTTGGTAAAAAATGTGATCCAGTTAAGTCAGGCCTGGAATTACAGTAGGGTTGAGGGGGTGTCAATACATACATTGAACATACCAGAAAACGAGTATACTTACTCTGTTTCTTATATCGACGATGGAAAAAATACTGATGGGGAAATAACTGTTTTAAAACAGGGGAAAGAAATCAGTACGATAAAATGCGATGATGTCTGGGAACAACATCTGGGTGACAGCAATATGATGCATGGTATCCCCGATGAGTCAGATTGATATATCTGGTTTGTACCAGCTCACATGAATGTGAGCTGGTACAAAAGATAGAAAGACTGACCTTGTCGGTAAATAATACTTTATAACTTCTCTAGAATCAGACTCGCTTCTCGATTCAGCGTAATGAAATCCTGCCAGCTATATTGTAAATATCCCTGCAAAACGAATAATTCATTTTTAGAGATCTTCCGACATATTAATTATGTCCTCGGAGGAGATCGCCATACTAAAGCCCTATTCTCCAAACACCAGATAATTGCAGTTCTGAAGTCCGTCGACGCCGGACGTACCGTTAGACCACAGCAGTTTGACCTGACTGCCGCTGCGGCCCCGGAAGATGAAGACATGGCCGGACATCGGATCGTCTTTCAGCATCGTCTGCACCTTTGTGGCGAGACCATTGAAGCCGTTGCGCATGTCGGTGATACCGGCAACCAGCCAGATTTTGGTGCCTGTTGGTAACGGGATCACCGTTTGAGCTCCTGTATCAGAAGAGTCAGGAGCTTTTCGCTGACAGTTCCGTTGAGGCGGAGCGTTCCGTGCCGGAATGCCACCTCACAGGTGATATTGAGGGTCTCCGGCTCTTCTGCTGGCAGTTCTGACTGCACCACCAGTGGTCCAGCAGGGGCGTCGAGTGTTATAGGAAGTAGCTGAGGAAGGTCTGTCGAAGGCAGCAGGAGTTTACCTTCACGCCACTGCTGACGCCATTTGAACAACAGATTGGCGTTAATGCCATTTTCAAGCGCCAGTTTTGAGATGGATATCCCGGGTTCGCAGGAGGCGGCAACGAGCTGATGTTTAAACTCAGGAGAATAATTAGGGCAGCCTTTACGCCTGCCGGGAGTCACATTTTTCTGCATATCTGACACTTTGGTTCCCACTACTTATTTGGTGGACACCACTTTGTCGGATGCATCAGATTATAACCAGACGGTTCACGCTGTACGCTTACCACAAAAGAATGGATCTTGCAACTGTTAATGGTGGGTTTATCAGCATCAAGGTATCAGCATGTCGATGCTTTGAATCCACGCTACCGCCAGTGCGCAAGAGATAGGAAGGCGCTCATTTCATTATCTCTGAGCAGGACGGCGTATTGTTACCAGCTCAATACCCGGCGTGATGAACGGGTTATTCATACGCTGACTGAGCTGGCAGAACGCTATCCGCGCTACGGTTTTAAGAAGTTGTTCCAACTACTGTGCAGGCAGGGCAATAGCTGGAACCACATGCTGTAATCTTAAAATGATCCCGGTAAGTGATATCAGAGGTGGCTACCATGAAAAGCTTTGTTGGACTTGATGTTTCTCAAAAGAAAACGAGCATCTGCGTTATCGATCATGCCTGTTCAGAACACTGAATGAAGCACAGGAAATCACAGAATGCTGGCTGGGTGAAGATAACAGTGAGCGACCTCATGAATCTCTGAATAATCTGACGCCGGAAGAGTACCGACTGATGGCTGAAAAACCGGAACTCTCAAAAAGTGCGTGGAACTAAAACAGGTGTGCTTACACTTTGATTAGAAGAAATTAATGATTATCATATGCAAACCGCTTTAATTCATTGTACACAGGATTCAGGTACAATGGGTTTCATATATCCGTTTAAGCCAACAGGAGTAACACTTTATGCGTCGCTTACCCATTTATCTATTACTGGATACATCTGGATCTATGTCAGGTGAGCCTATCGAAGCCGTCAAAAATGGGATGCAGTTGCTAGAAACTACCCTTAAGCAAGATCCCTATGCACTTGAAACAGTTCATATTTCAGTGATTACTTTCGATGCATCTGCACAGCAAGTTACCCCGTTGACTGAAGTGGTTCAGTTCCAGGCTCCCGCCATTCAGGCTGGGGGACAAACATCTTTAGGTCGTGCACTGGCATTACTGGCCGATCGTATAGATGCGGAAGTGAAAAAAAATACGCCAACGGAGAAAGGTGACTGGAAACCGATGGTATTCCTGATGACCGATGGTGAGCCTACGGACGACTGGTTTGCGGGTTTACAGCGTCTGAAGCAGGTTAAAACAGGCACAATTGTTGCTTGTGCTGCCGGGATGCATGCCAATACCAATGTGCTACAGCAAATCACGGAATGTGTGGTGCAATTAGACTCTGCCAATGCAGACACCATTCGTTCGTTTTTTAAATGGGTAACCCAGTCTATAGCGGTCAGTTCTCAACATGTAGATGCAAACCATGATGTTGGCAGCTTGGGTGATCTTCCGCCACCGCCACCTGCAATCAATGTGATTAGCTAAAGTTTAATGCTGCCCATTTGCGTGGTATGTGGGCTTGTCGCGTCTTCACTCCCTGATAGCGGAGCGAGCTATAACTGTGAAATATAAAAATAAAGAATCAAGAATAAGCCAGGAAGATATTGCGCAGTTGAAGAAAAAGGCAAATAAGGGCGATGTTGATGCTCAATTTAAACTTGCTAGTCGATTTAACATTGGTGATGGAGTAGAAAGAGATTACACCAAAGCCCTTAAATGGCTTCGTGTTGCTGAGAGTAAAGGACATATTGAGGCGACTTTGATTGTTGCCAGAATTTATGAAAATGGTGATGAGCATGTGAAACAAAATCTGTTAGAGGCCATGGAGCGTTATCTGCGAATTGAAGCGAAATCCCCCATAGCACAATACCGTTTAGGTAAAATGTATGAAGATGGACGTGGTGTTGAGAAAAATGAATTAAAAGCCAAAGCGTTTTACCGCAAAGCCAGCAAAAAATACAAACTAGCGGCTGAAGCCTTAAAAAATCTAAGTCTCCATGATATTGCTAACGAACAGACCAGAATAATATCGTTAGATGAGTCAAAGCCATCGCAGAATTTTGCCCATTATTTAGAAACTAACAAGATGTCTTCGCCTCCAGTTTCCCTATTCAATGCACAATATGTGCAGGTAGATACTGATGGACAGCAGACTGCCAGCGTTGAACACCATCATACTGTAGTCAGAGAACCAAAAAATATCTCTCCCCCTATTCAATGGGAGTGCCGTGAGCCAGAACCGGGACAAAAGTGGGCGAAAGAACATCAGGCACATAAATGCGATCCGGCGCTGGGCATGTACTTTGCGCGCCGCCGGGGACGCTCGCATGAGCATGATGCAAAGTTTTGCGATGACGACGGTGATTTCTGGCAACATGAATCAGGGTGGACTGTGCTAGTAGTGGCAGACGGTGCAGGAAGCGCAGCCTTCTCCCGGGAAGGCTCTCACCTTGCCGTAACGACCGTCATAGACGAGTTTCAACAGTGGTTCACCCGGGAACATGCCAGCGAGTTGGATGCGCTTCTCGGGGACTGGCAGCAAAAACACAACGTGTTTTATCAACTGTTCTATTACAAGTATTACGATATCTGCAAAAAAATCATCACCAAAATACATGCGCTGGCAGATACAGAGTCTATTAACATCCGCCAGTTTGCGACGACACTGTTGGTTACGGTGAGTAAAACGATTGCAGGGAAAACCTACCTGACCAGCCTTTGGATTGGTGACGGTGCCATCGTCGCTTACTTACCTGGCGCATCAAGGTTATTGGGTGCAGCAGATTCGGGCACCTATGTCGGGCAAACTCGATTCCTAGATGCCAGCTACTTACAGCAGCATTTCGCATCCAGTGTCTATCTCGCCGCCATTGAGCAAGTTGAGGCGTTGATTCTGATGACAGACGGTGTGAGCGACCCCAAATTCAAATCGGATGTAGAACTGATAGATGCACAATGCTGGGATGATTTTTGGCAAGAGATCGCACCTGAACTAGCAAAAGAAACGCCAGATCTAGCTCTTCTCGAATGGCTGCATTTCTTTGAACGAGGCTATCACGACGATCGCACGCTGCTCATATCACGTAATCAGGGAATTAATACATAAAGATGAAAATCATTAAGTGCAAAACGCTGGATGGGCGGCCCGTTGAGTATGTTGACAGCGATGAGCCCTCATCAGGCTTGATGAAGGAAGTATACTTCTCCCCGGACCGAAGTTACGTGGTAGCCTTTTTTAAAAAAGAGCCTGACCCAGCCGGTATGCACCGCCTGACCAAACTGACCGGCGAATACCGTGAGCGCCTCTATAACTCCCCTAGCGGGCACTACTGGAAGGGCCTGTTCTGCTGGCCAGACGCGATTGTGAAGCATTGTGGGCGTACCGGGATCATAATGCCGGTATATCCCGACCATTTTTTCTTTGAACACGGCTCATATAAGCAGGACATGCTGAAATGGAAAACAAAGGAAAAAGAAGGAAAATGGTTTGCATCCAATAAAACCCGACAACTGCTCGATCAACGTGAACTTGGTGATTGGCTCAATTATTTACGCATCTGCCTGAAGTTGTCACGCGCAATCCGTCGTTTACACTTGACTGGCCTGGCCCACTCAGACCTCTCCTACAAAAACGTGCTGATAGATCCCGTAGGGGCTAATGTCTGCGTAATTGATATTGATGGGCTGGTCGTCCCTAAACTCTTTCCACCTGATGTGGTGGGTACTCCAGATTTTATTGCACCGGAAGTGGTGAACACCACGGGCTTGGAAAAAACAGATCCGCAGCGCATCTTACCCAGCCGTCTGACTGACCTACATGCCCTGTCGGTATTGATCTACATGTACTTGCTGCATCGCCATCCCCTCAAAGACGGGAAGAAGATCTTCGATATTGATGATGATAAAAATGACGATTTTCTGAAAATGGGAAAAGGCGCCCTGTTCATCGAGCATCCGACAGATAACACTAACAGTGTTAATTGCAGTAAGCTATCCAAAGGCCAGATTCCGTGGCATGACACCCAAAAGCGCCCTTATACGTTGACTGGTCCGTATCTGTCGAAGTTGTTCACTCAGGCATTTGTTGATTATTTACACAAACCGGCCCAGCGACCCGGCGCAGCAGACTGGGAACATGCACTTGTGGAGACCATGAACCTCTTACTACCCTGCTCTAACGAACAGTGTCAGGAAAAGTGGTTTGTCTTTGATAGCAGCCAGCCTAAACCCGGCACCTGCCCATTCTGTCAGACCCTCTACGACAAAGAGATTCCGGTATTGGATGACCTGATGTTTTTACGCAATAATCAATACCACCGCGAAAAGAAGCGCATTGTGGGATGGGATGGATTTTCACTTTTCCGTTGGCATATCAACGGATTGTTTGGCTACGATGAAAATACTTCAACTGAAGACTCAAAACGTTTGGCCTATATACGCTGTCACAACCAGCAGTGGTTACTGGTGAACGAAGGCATTGTAAACTTGCAAGATATCACAACGCCATCATCGCCGAAATTAATCGCTAAGGGCAGCTACATCCGTCTGCAAAATGGGCTAGTGCTGAGCTTTGGTAATGAGAATGGTGCGCGTAAAACACGCATCACATTGACCCGAGCAAAGGCGTAATGGATCTAGCGCGTAATCCCTGGCGACGATATCAATGAAAAAGAACAAGGTTACGATTTTGTTCAATAACCGTCCTGAAATGATTGGTGAACCTATTCAGGCTGCAAATGAGGGCATCAAATTACTGCTTGGTGCCTGGAGCAGGGATCCCTGCTGGCAGGAAAACTTGGAGGTAGAGATTTGGCTGGCTAGTGGGCAGCGGCTTTACGTTTTTAAGGATCTTACATCTGTTTCAGTGCTGACGGACATTAGCTGCGTTACGCAGGACACCTCACAGGAGACTCTGGAAGAGGTGCTCTATCGCCTATTGTGTAGCGAAGCGCCAGACAGCACACGCTTCTACCGCCCGCAAATGATAATTTTGAGTGATACGCTGGGTAATGGCGATATACTTCCCCTTGAGGAAGCCTTCAAACACTCAGCTTACACTAATTCCTGGTTCCTGTTGGCGGGCCGTGGGGACGACAAAATGCTGTTTCTGCCTTTTATGGGGGGAGTGTTCAGAATTGAAGAGCTTAACCCGCATCAGGCCTGTAATTTCATCTGTCAAGATGAACTACCTGAAACGACAATTTCGTTGCCTGAGCGGTATTGTGCAGTGGCTGAGCGCCTGCAAAGTGCAGCTGAACAGGGTCATGTGGATGCACAACTCCAACTGGCGGGGATGTATCGCCGTGGACTGGGGGTACAAAGGAGTCTTCAGAATGCCCACAACTGGTACGAAAGGGCCGCCGAACAAGGTAATACCAGCGCAATGTTCGAGCTGGGGGAACTATACTGGCTGGGTCTGATGGGTATTGCGCATAAAGAGGAAGCAAGAAAATGGTATGCAAAAGCGGCCGCTGAGGGAAATACCGAAGCGCAGTATAGGCTGGGTATTATCTGCAAATTTGGCCTTGGGCAACCCAGAGATCCCTCAGCCGCGTTTGACTGGTTGCATGAAGCCGCCAGTCATAAGCATCAGTCTGCGCAGCAAGCGCTTCGTCAGTGCAGATCTAGAGCCCTTAACGACGAATCCTTGTTTCGAATATCCTTAACGGCCCCCTTGATACATCACCATTGATACAGCTCTATTTACTTGGAAAAATCAAACGGCGGTGGCTAGCCCTATTGGTCGAGACAACCTTACAGATTTTGAGAAGACTATGATCTCTGAACTTTTTAGCGATATATCAACACGAATTTTCGTCATTTTTATCCTTATAGTTTTTATTTTTGCCATTTTTTTGGATAAGGGGGGAAAGCGAAAGCGCTTTGTTGAGTATGCGCCGACCTTAATGACCTCCTTAGGTATTTTAGGGACCTTCTTCGGGGTGGCTATGGGGCTGCTAAAATTTGATACTGGCAATATTGATCTGAGTATTATTCACCTACTCTCCGGCCTTAAAACAGGTTTTGTTGCCAGTATCTTTGGGATTACTGCCACCATTATCTTCAATGCACAGAGTGCCTGGCGATTCAAAGAAAACTACGACGAAGAATATATAAAACAGAATGAGATCTATCATTCTGTTATTCAGCAAACAGAGCTGCTAAGAGAGATTAAAAGCGGTTTGCTAGATCCTACAGATGGTTCACTGTCTGCAGAAATAAAAAAATTTAGAGCCGATCTCAATGTGCATAATCGTGAATTTGATGCCGTATTGTGGAAAAAATTTGACGAGTTTTCTTCGAACGTATCTAAAGTCGCGGGTGAGCAAATTATTGATGGCTTACGCTCCGTGGTGCGTGACTTTAATGATCATATTTTTGAGCAATTTGGTGAAAACTTCAAAGCTTTGGATGCATCAGTAAAAAAACTTGTGGACTGGCAGGCAACCTATAAAATGCAGCTTGAAATCATGGATAATCAATTCAAAAATAGCACGCGCGCGATAACCGACATAGCTACAACGCTGGACACTATTCAGGCAAGATGTGCCAGCATTCCACAAACTATGGAAGCTTTCCAGTCTCTGATGCAACACAATGAAAGTCAGCTATATGAACTCGAAAACAACTTAGAAGCCTTCATCTTAATGCGAGATCAGGCGATCATGGCCATTCCGATGTTAAAAGAGGGTGTTGAAAGCGTGAGTGGCATCATGCTCAGCTCTGCTGATAACTTACAAATGCTACTGGAACAAGCCGGACAGCGCATATTATTTAACACTGAGCGTATTAGCCTATCTTCAGAAAATAATATTGAGCAAATTAATCAATTTGTTCAGAGAGGGATGGATTCACTGGAAGAGATGAGCATGCAACTGTTTAAAATGGGTGACAGCATTAATTTTAACCTTGAAAAAGGGGCACATAAAGTCAGTGAGGAAATGGTTAATGGAATGCGGAGTATGCTTGCGGTAATGGAAACTGCGACACATAAAATCGGTGAAGAGTTTGCGGCAAGTAATGATAAAGTCCGCACATCCGTTGAGATTAGTGTACAACAGTTGAGCGATAGCTTGTCATCGACGAACAAAAAAATGATGTCCAGCATGGAAAATGGGTATCAGGACTTTAATTCTATGGCAGGGAAATCCATTGCCTCATTTAATGACATTATTGCTCAGCAACGTCAGAAATTTGAAACGGTAACAGAGCAAGAAATTACGCGTGAGCTGGAAGTGATGGGGAAAGCTCTGCTTCAAATCAGCCAAGGCTTTGTTAATAATTACGAGCAACTCATTAAGAATTATGAAGAAAGAATAACACAACTTGAATCCGATTTAGCACCTTCAGGGACCTTAGTATGAGTAAAGGTTATTTCCCCCGCTCGCGTGCAAAACAGCGGGATAGCGCTCACTGGATTTCCATGTCAGATTTAATGGCTGGCCTGATGATGGTTTTTCTTTTTATTTCAATTGCCTACATGCATTACGTCCGGGTTGAGCGAGATAAAATTAAACAGGTTGCTGTCGCCTACCAGAATACACAAGCCGCACTTTATACTGCATTAAATCATGAATTCTCGAGCGATCTCGACCAGTGGGACGCCGAAATAGATGAAAAAACACTCGAATTCCGCTTCAAATCGCCAGAGGTACTTTTTGAGGTGGGGAGCGTCGGCTTGAAACCTCAGTTCCAGAATATTTTAACGGACTTCTTCCCTCGCTATTTGAAGGTGCTTGAAAACTTTCGTAGTAATATTACTGATATTCGCATTGAGGGACATACCAGCAGTGACTGGTCTGGCGCCACGACATCTGACTTGGCATATTTTCGCAATATGGCGCTCTCTCAGGGCCGCACCACGGCTGTACTGCAATATTTATACAATATGCCAGCAGTTTCTAATCAACGCCCATGGATAAAAGATGTATTTTCTGCTGTAGGTTATTCTTCAGCACATCCTATTCTCGATGAAAAAGGAAAAGAAGACCCTGAGCGTTCAAGGCGAGTAACATTTAAGGCAGTGACCAATGCAGAAATTCAAATCCAGAAAATATTGCAGGAGTAACCTATGAAATTAAATCTGGATTTTTCCGGGCTAACTGAAATTGCGCAAAAAATGATGCCTGAAGGCATCGATTTTACACTTAGTTCATTGATGATTGATTCAGAAAATATCGATGTTAATTTTGATATGAGCAGGGAGATTGAGCAAAGCTCCAGAGATGATCACAAGAACCTGATCGGTCACTACTTATCTGATTTGGCAATAATCGGTTATCTATTAACCTTTAATGAGCGCAAGATTCTTAATAAATATGGTGCATGGATGGAAGCCCTAATTTCAGAGGAAATACCACCATTAACATCCGCCCAACGTAGATTTATTAACGTCCATAAAGGGCTAGAAGAGGTTGAAAGTGAATTTGAAAGAATATGGATTAAAGTGATTCAGGTAAGGAGTGCGTTAAAAGTATAACACTAATAACAAATATATCTAGTTGTACGTGCCATCTCAACAGTATCGGTCTGGATGCTTAACCGCTCCACATTCTCAGCGTATTGATGAAGTGGCTAAGCAACAAAGTGGGGCGAACTTCTGCTATGGAGCTTAGGTCAAACCGTCAATACGACGTTCCCTTAACGCCTACTAATTAGAAATTTTTGAAAATAGGTTGTTATATTACGGTCTTTCTTTTTTTAATCTCTGAGGGTTACATTTCTACCACTTGAAGCGAGTCACCCAGTAGTTACTTTAGATGTTGATATCCCGCAGCTTGAGGCAGAGTTGTTCATCAAATAATAGGCATTTGTACCCATTATTTGTTTCTGGTGATGACGAATTATCCGTTATTGAACACCTAATGCTTTATAAACAGCATCCACCGGATCGTCATAGAAACTGATCTGGAATTTGGAGAAAATTTCAGCAGGCACATTTGGAATATCAGAAGCCGATGCCATGTTGGATAAAGAGGCACTTCAGATGGCTCTGGGGCGAAAGTACTGACGACAGGCCTGAAGCGGGAAGCCGTGGTGTTGATGTGTGATGCGACCGGTCTGTTGCAACGCCGTGCCTCCAGGCTTACAGGTTTGTCTCTGTCGACCTGCCGTTATGATGCTCAGCGTCCGACTGCTGATGCACATTTATCAGGGCATATTACTGAGCTGGCGCTTGAACGCAGACGTTTTGGTTATCGGCGCATCTGGCAGTTGCTGCGTAAGCTGGGTCTTCACGTCAATCACAAGCGGGTATACCTATTTACTACCTTAATGGACTGAGCGTAAAACGCTGACGACGCCGTAAAGGGCAGGCGACCGAACGGTTTCCGCTTCTGCGCCCGGACGCGCCGAACCTTACATGGTCGATGGATTTCGTTATAGACGCTATGGCCAACGGTCGCAGGATCAAGTGTCTGACCTATGTGGATGATTTTATGAAGGAGTGTCTGACGGTCACCGCTGCTTTCGGTATTTCAGGCGTTCAGGTCACGCGTATTCTGGACAGCATCGCGCTATTTCGGGGCTATAGCCGCAAGCATCTGGTCTTTGTCCGCCGTATCCCGTCGGTGCGCGAGATAACTCAGCGTATTAATGCTCGCTATGATGAGATGATGGCTGAGCGATTAATTCGGCTTTGGTAACTGCCGCCGGAGGCGTTGGAGAAGTGGCGCAGTACGCGCTGGTCCCGGGAAGAGTATGAAAACCTGATATCGGAAAAGACTATCAATACTCAGGATACAGATGAGCCTGCAGAGGAGTGCTTACTGGACGATGATAGCGAAGAAAATGAAGCAAAGCTTTCCAGCAGGATCGCGGCGCTTTTCGTGACAAAAACAAGTGGCATAGTGCGGCGCACGGACTGCAGTAACGTCAGCCTGCGCTTTCGCCGTCCGGAGAGTTTGTTATCGCTGTTTCTGGAACCTGCCCGCGATGGTATTTCGGCAACTTATACACAGTATTATCGCAGAGAGTCCGGAGAGCGGATGCGTGATAGCTACAGTGATGCCGCGAGGGATATTCGTCAGGAAATGCTGGTGGAGAATTTTTCAAACTATGCCCACCCGATGCCTACGGCCTGGGGAATTATGTTCGATTTACTTCCTGAGCAGCATCAACATCAGATCAGGACATGGAAAGCGCAGCCGAACGGCATGGCGATAGTCGAGAACTTTGCCAACTATCTGCGCATTGGCTACCTGTTTGCCAGCCCGGTGATGGTCGAACTTTACTGTTGGTTTACTGAATTTAATCGTGTATCCCAGCGCGGCGATGCCCAGCAGCGCTATCTGCAATTTATTGAATGGGTGACGCCGAAATTCAAGGATTCGCTGATACTGCGTTATTTCTCGGCAGCCATCCAAACATTTGAAACGCTGTGTGAGAAGATTGTTGGCCAGCCGCTTGATAATAGCCTTTACGCCTGGCGTGAACTCAGCAGCCTGAACAGTCCGGCATGGTACGCCAGCGGTGAGTCTCACAACCGTGAGCGGCTTATACGCGGATTTAACTCGCCATTTTTCCCGGATGTGCTTGTGGCGACTTCGGTGATGCAGGAAGGCGTAAATCTGCATCTGCAATGCCATAAGGTCCATCATTACGGCATTGCCTGGACTCCCGGCGATAATGAGCAGAGGAATGGTCGCGTCGATCGCCTCTTTGGCCGCGTAAATATGTTGCTTAAAGAGGGCGGTAATGCCGAGATGGTTATTAATTATCCTTATCTCGCAAGCTCATTCGATCAGGATCAACTGGCTTCATTCATTCACCATAAGTACGTCGTGGAGGAAAAACTGGATAACTGTGAAACGCAGAGTTTCAATCGAGAAATTGATACGAAAGAGAGTACATCGGGCTGGCGTCGGTGGCTACGGAAGCCTGTCAGGGATCGCGAAGTTGAAGATCCTTACCCGGCAAAGTTTGGTCACCAGTAGTGGCGTTATTAATTCTCTGGGAAATAAACCTCGCCTCTCTAACAGAGACATCAGCCATGGCGGAATATTTCCGCAATACCGGAACGTAATCTGCTAAGGCTGGTAGCCGCTATACCATAGTGTATCATGGCTGACGGTTTTGTAACCCTTTCAGGAAACTAAACGAAGGTCAAAGGTTCCGATGCCTTCCTGATATAGTTGATATTTAGATAATATGGCAGTTTTTAGCCAGGCATTAACAATCATGTGTTGTTGCACTTACTATGTTCGGTTAAGCGGCCCTCTGATAGTATTAGAACTCTATCTGCTGAAGCGATAGTTTCAGGTCGATGAGCTATCAATAAAACAGGCATCCTTAAATTACGAAGTGTCTGGCTAATTATAATTTCGCTTTCAATATCAAGATGACTGGTCGCTTCGTCAAGCAAAAGAAACCCGGGTTTTTTATATAGTGCTCTGGCCAGTAAAATACGTTGCTTTTGGCCTCCTGATAACCCACTACCTGTTTCACCGATAAACGTCTGGTATCCCATTGGCATGGACATTATTTCTTCATCAATAAGGACTTGTTGAGCACAATGTATCATCCACTCATAATCACGGTCCTCACTAAAGAAAATAATATTTTCTGCAATCGAACCACGAAAAAGCATGTCATCCTGTAGCACAGTACCAATTCTTTTTCGAACCTGAAAATATTGTGGATGATTATGGTGGATTCCGAATACCTGAATATCCCCTTTCTCGGGCATATAAATTCCAAGAATTAGTTTTACTAATGTTGATTTACCACAGCCTGATCTTCCGGTAATAGCGACCACTTCACCTTGGTTTAATGTCAATGACACTTGCTTCAACACAGGTGATTTACTCCCTTTGTGGGTGAAGAATATTTCATTGATTAATAATGAGGGATGAGTAACTTGATCAACGACAGGGGCAACGTTTATTTCGTTCAGGGGATAATAATCAGTTTCAGTGTGTGGTTGCCGTTGTCCTTCAGCAGGAGTAAGAACGATATCAGCCAGCCGTTCGTTATACACATCCAACATACGCCAGGAAAAAAACTTATCAATCAGGCTACTAATACTGGAGGAAAAACGCCCCTGATAAGATATAAAGGCCACCAACATGCCAACGGTGAATACCCCGTTTAGCACTTTATCAGCGCCTTGCCATAACATGATAGCTGACACCAAACTACCAGTAATCGTATTGACAATGTTGTAATACATCAGCAATCGTTCCTGCCGTATGTGTGTATTTCTGCGAGCAACATTAAGATTCAACCAGGTTGCTTCTCGGTGAGCTGTTACACCATTTATTCTCAGACTCAAAATTCCACTGAGCGTTTCAAGAAAATGGCTTGACTCGCGTGCGCCGGCATCCCAAGTATCCTCTGTAGATTGTCGCAAAGAAGGGTACCAAAGTCCCCTGATAACCACATATATTAAAGATGCAAATACGGTTATCAAGGTCATTTCAGGGCTATACAAAAGCATCATAATAAAAGACGTTACAACCAGCATTACATCAAGAATGCCCTCAAGAACTTCAGTAGTAAGTACATGCTGGATGGTATCAATTGCATCGAATCGAGCATTAATACTGCCTTTACTGCGGGCATCAAACCATGAAAGAGGAAGTCGGATTAGGTGATGAAAGACTTTGGCGGTCCATTGCATGTTGAAATTAACAGACAGCGTAATACTGGCCCACTGGCAAGCTAATGAAAGCAACATTTGGGTAAATGATAGTAATAGTAGCCCAATTATTATAAGGCTTAGTAAATTACGATCTGCGGCAACGAGTACCTCATCAATTACTAACTGATTGAGGAGAGGTCCCCCAAGAGCCAATGCTTCAAGGACAAGAGCAAATGTAATGATGCGGAGCATAGCAGGTAGAAGTCCGGGAGTTTTACCTGTTAACTGTCGCAGGTTGATTTTTTTCCTCTCATCCCTGGAAGTAAATCCTACTGCTGGATTCAACTCTAGTGCGACCCCGGTAAAGTGTTTTCCTGCTTCTTTTAACGAGATAGATATTTTTCCCCTGACCGGATCGTGAATAATTAGGCGATTCCGATGAACTTTGTGCAATACCACAAAATGGTTCAAATCCCAGTGTAGAATGCACGGTAGGGATAGTGATTTAATATCTTCGGACTCCAGCCTGAGAGCGCGAGATGAAAGGTTAATGCTGGCTGCACATTCAATCAAACGCTCAAGTGTCATCCCTTGGTTACTGACACTGAAACGTTCACGTAACGTGGGTAAATCCGTCTTCAGACCGAACCAGCAGGCTATCATGGCAATACATGCCAAGCCACATTCTGCAGATTCAGTTTGCCTGATGACTGGAAGTTGTTTTTTGCCTGTCCATTTCAGTGATTCCATTACAGTTTTCCTTTTAAACTCCACAGAGGTTCTGTGAACCATTCCCAAAGGTGGCGATTATCCAGGCTCACATCACCTTCCAGAGTCATACCTGGCCTAAGAGGCTCTTTTTTACCGTAGGCCTGGATGAATGTTTTTTCAGGCTCAACGATTATTCGGTAGTGTCCCTCATTTTCCTTCCACGTAATTGGAGACACAGAAAGCAAATCCATTGGTGTCAATGTCGTACGGCTGATGTCACGAATTGAACCATATTGAACGCCAAACTTTTGATAAGGAAAAGCATCAAATCGAAGTGCTACTCTTTGTCCGGGCTGAATGAAACCAGCTTTCTGGCTCGTTGCGTAGAGTTCAATCTGTAAATGAGCATTATCAGGAACCAGTGTCATGACCGGCTCTCCAGCTTTCACAGATTGTCCTTGTCTGATAAGAATTGCAGCAACAGTTCCTGATACAGGTGAAGTCAACGTAAAATTCGCTTGTGAATTTATTTCATCCAATTGTTGTTTGATTCCCTGTAATTGTCTGTCAAGCTCGGATAGTCTGCTTTCTCCCTGAGCTCTAAGATGTTTTAGTTCATTTTCTGTTGTCTCCAACATGGAATTCATTTGTAATACGGCTTGTCGTTGATCTTCGGCATTCTGTTTAGCAGTTGAAACCTCAATCTGCTTTTGCTGATATTCTACATCTGAAACGTAATGAGTTATGTTCAGTTTTTTATAACGACCCATTACGGCGATTGCCAGACTGACCTGCTGTTCAGCTAATACAAGACGTTGCTCGGCGCTTTTGATTTGGGGATGAAGTGAAAGGATACGTGAATGATAAGCTTGCTGTTGTTGATTGTTATCATACTGCTCTTGAGACTTTTGAGAGGACAACATGGCTAATTGTAATCTTAAAGACAAACTTGCAGATGCCAGAATTCCTACCCCATGCCCATCATAATGCTCCCCACTTATATGGTATAAAGGGGCCCCTTTTTTTACATGTTCACCTTCAGATAGTATAAGTTTTGTAACGTAACCTGCATATAGTGGTGTAATTTTCACTAGTCCAGAAGAAGGCATCACTATCCCTGAAAGATGAGCTTTTCGTGTGTAGTTTCCATAATAGAAAAACAATAAAACAAAAATAAAAAGAAGTAAAGCAAGGATAGCGGTTAATGATAAAAGAAATGAGGGTGGAATTAATATTTTTCCGTATTCGTTATGACTTTGATATTTTAAGACCTCTTCCCTGAAGATTTTCATGAAATTATCTAACCTCTATCAAAACAGTTTTCGGTATATGGCCATTGCGATACTAGTAGCAAAAGCGACATTACAATATCTTAACTTTTTTCCTCAAAAACTATAAGGCCTATCTACTGTTCTCACACTTATTGTGATAATAATGTTAACTCACGCGATATCATCGATATGTTTTAATGGGGAGGGGGTGTTTTTGCAAATAAAACTTCAAATTTACAAAGAAAAAATAATCAAAAGAGTTATAACACCCTCAAAGATATTAAATAATGCTCATCATTAAAAATTAACTAAAAGTTAACATATAAGAATAAAAGGTTTGCAAAGGAATGCAATAATATCGGATAAAAAAATCCTTTACTCAAAACTCTGGCGTGGTTCAATAACATACCCGTTAAAAACAATTCAATTTGATCGCCTATATTAAAAAAACTTGCATGCGACACGGAAAATATAATTGACGTCATAATCATTGCTGCTAGAATGTTTTTTTTAAACAGGAAGCAAAAACCACCAAATAAACAGCCCCGAAAAACAATCTCTTCATAAAAAGGAACAATGAACATTAATGTGATAACTAATTGTGGTGTTAGTTCTATTGCATCAGTTGGACCATTTTTTTGAAAAAAATCATATGGCATGGTTTTCAAAATGAATGCACCAACAAATACACAGAACATTATAATTAAAGTTTTTTTATTCTGAGAAATCCTCATGTTAAATGCTTTCCGCCCTTTTAACACCAGAATATACATAAGTGCAGAAAGAAATGTTTCTACAAACAACATACTGTAAATTGCATTATCAAGACCCACATCGAAATAATTCATTAAAAACAAAGGGGTATTAAATGCCAGCATTGCCATAATGCCTACGACTATTAACTTCATTAATAACTGTTTATCATTATCGAAGTAATCTACGAAATGTATATTGTTAGTATAAAAATTCTTGATTAGATTACATTGTTTCATGGTTTTGATATTTCATTTTAATTATTTTTAATAATGGTGGGGTCTCTCCCCACCATACACAGTTATGTTTTACCTGTTACAAGTTCCTGTGGCACTTCCTGAGGAGCATGAACCTTTAGAACAATTACTTCCAGCACCGCCAACGGCACCGCCACCACCGCTACCATTGCCTCCCAGACACTTTGGCGCAGCTTTCGCAACGTTACCAGCCATAGAGGCCGGTCCCTTCATTGCTCCTTTAACTAATCCCCCGAAAACCGCATTAGCACATTCAGTTGTGCTTGGATCATTATATATTTTATTAGGAGCATTTCTCTGTAGTGAATGCTGTGCTCCTTTACCCCTGGTTCCAACCCCTTGGGCATCCCGTACATCGCCATAATGCCCGCCGCCACTAACCTGACCTAGTTCTGAAAGAGTTAATTCTCTAATCATTGACATAAAAATCCCTCTTTTGTGCATAGTTAAAAAATCAAATTAAATATTACATAACGGCACGTATTGGTAAAGCAATGTAAATGTAAGTAAATGTATCGTCAAAAAAACATTCATCCGAAGCAACCTAAATACTCAGGTCATGGCACCTTACGCGATACTATCAGAATGTTGGTCAATCCCTTCTTAAGACAAGAATCATCATAAATTTGATTGATTAATCATTCACTGCAATATGAATCATGCAAAAAATCCGTATAAGATTTATATACGGTCTTACTGGAACTTAAAGGATATGCATAATAAAATATGTCGGATTGTCGCTGATTGAATGTTTCAGTACCAGTCTTAATATACTGTTAAAAGTAACACAAAGTAGAGAAGCTCATAAGTTAAATGTATGAAACCAGCTTGTTTTTTAAGAACATTTTGGAGCGATTAAAAACGGTTCAGATTAGTTTCCCGCACTATGCCCCAGGCTGTGAACTGAATCGTCACGGATAATCCCGACACTTTCGAGCCGTTGATGGAGTGATCACACTACGATGGACAGTTTCTGTCCTCACGGTGAGGCCTTTTCGAAGCCCTCCGGGCTGACCCCACCGAGATGACTGTGGCGTCGGGTACCCGGCAAAGTTTGGTCACCAGTAGCGGCGTTATTAATGCTCTGGGAAATAAACCTCGCCTCTATAACAGAGACATCAGCCATGGCGGAATATTTCCGGAATACCGGAAGCACTACTGACTGGCGCAAACTGCTGAAGCTGGTACCCCCTATAATGTATTGCGTCAGAGTATCGATACTCTGACGCATATCGAGTGTTTTGTGTGCTAGCCAGATGGGGTTCAATTCTAGTAGAGGGACCAGACTCGCATCACGCCATCATAAAAGCATCCAAATCGTCCGCATTTTTGATAATTTTGTTTTTATCGACACCGTAAGCTTGTGCCAGCGTAATGCTTGCTTCCAGCAACTGGCGGTTGTTTTCCACGCTGAAGGCTGCAGTTGTCAGCTCACCTAATGCCTCAAACTCGGACAGAATACGCTTAAGCGCCCGCTGCTCAATGTCATTCAAACGGCGGTTGAAATCGTCCATTTTCGCCTGCAAGGCCTGGCTGGTTTTGCCATCCAGATTTTTGGCAACAGTGACCAGAAACTTCCCTGAGATAGATCCAATCAGTGCTCCCAATACAGGTACAGGGATTAATGTCTGGCCAGCAATGGTCATAGCGCCCACAATGGCTGATTCAGCGCAGACTATAAGCCCGAGATCGGTAAACTCATCGAGATCTATCTCACCACGCTGATAAGACATAGTAAGACTTCCTACCCCCTTGGCTGCGGTAACTAATGCACTGGCAAAGGGGGCTCCCATTGAGGCGTAATTTGTCAGGGTGTAAATCGCCCCTGCGGACACGCCCCCTATAGCTGCTCCTTTCAGCGTATCCAGCCCTACGTCCTGCCAGTCCTCTGTATCGAATTCGCCACGGAAGATATTTTTACCGTCTCGATACTTGCGGTAAATACCCGTTCCGAGAGCAAAAGTGGCCCCGAAGGCTGCCCCCATAGCCGTAGCTCGCATGGCTTCGTTGAGCGAAGGTTGGTGTTCTTCAACGATTTCGGCTTTTTTTACCTCATTTTTCTCAGCTAATTCCTGATCATGTTTATCGAGTGTTTCATCGATTTTTCCCCACTGGACATCTTTATAATTAGAGTCTCCTGGACGTACAACGTCCACAAATGATCGGCCGGTTGTGTTTTCAATTTCTGCAACCTTTTCCCTGATGGCCTGCAGACTTCTCTCATTCATTCCCTCAACGGGTTTCCCGTCGATAACATCCTGTATCGTCTGCCAGGTATCTTTCGGGATATGGTAAAACGCTTTGTCTTGGGTGAAGTCAGGGTAGTCTTTCATGTGTTTCAGGACATGTGCCAGATTATTATTGATGCCGTTTATGAATTTTGATTGCACTTCAACGCTATCAATTAAATAGTCCGCAGGGGCCGTCCGGCCAACCCCGTCGAATGTTGCGCGAAAAGCAGACTCATCCTGTAGTCTCTCTTCGAGCGCCTGACGGGCGTTACGCACACCTACTTCTACTTGCTCGGCAATTTCACCATGCTTGGTACCTGTGGAGCCTAGTATGGTGTTGGGTGAAGCGATAAAATCACGAACCTTCAGCATTTGCTCGCCCGCATTCTCAAACGCACGAGCTTGCCTCTCTAATTCGAATATTTCGTCCTGCACCCTGGTCTGATTGAGTGCATTAACAGCACTACCGATAATCTGATCACTTACAGCATCATGGCGGTCAATAATTTTCATCACTGAATTTTCTTGTTGATCAGTTTTGATAATGCATGGATATGGTTAATCAATGCCCCGAGTTGATCTTTCTGATGCGCATTAAACTGGTTGTAGTCACGCGGTGCGGTCTTCTCCAGCCCATCAATAATGCTTTCAGTGCCATGATAATGCTCAGATGTTAGTGCCTTCAATTTATTCGCACTACGTTCCATTACCAGCAATTCGCTAGTTTTAGCCCGAATATGACGCTCTTCCTGTTGAGCTTTGTCAATAATTTTGCCGTTCTTACGACGAGCCAGAAGAGTGCCCCCTGCAATACCGGCAACTCCGATCCCCCAACCGATGGGACCTGCCAGCGCTAGCAGTGCACCGCCTGCAGACATACCACCGCCGCCAGCTGCTAAAGCCCCCCCACCAAGCCATGCCAGTGCTGCATTTGTAGCTGCAGCACCGCTCAATGTGGCAATTGCAGTTCCGGTTGATGCTGTACCAAAGGTCGTAGCGACTGCCAGCGCTGCCGTAGGTGCAAATGCTGCAACACCGGCTCCGACGGCAACTCCCGCCGTTGCAGTCCCTTTACCAACGTGCGATGTGCGATATTCCTCCTCTAGTTTTTCAACAACATTGTCGAACTCAACAATTTCTGCTTTTAGTTCACTCCAGGATTTATCGAATTCTTTTGGTTTGTTTGCCAGTTGATTCACATAGTTTTCGACGTGTGTAATAAGTTGTTCACTGCATTTCTGACGCAACAGGAATAGATTTGTAATCTCTTCCTGTGTACATTTTGCCTGAGCCTCATAACGGTCAGTTGCTTTTTTAAGTTTTGATAAAGCGGTTTCTCTTTCGGATCCACGTAACATTTTTTACTCCTGCTGTATGTCGTGAAATTATTCCTATATTTGACCCTATATATCCAGATATTTTTACTCTCTTACGATTGCGATAACTTTCTGCGTATACTGATATCCCAGAGCACTATGCGGATGACGTTTGTGGTAATGAATGAACGCCACTGCCGAATTCATCACCGCAGCCTGGCTGTCCGGATTCGACATGATGCCGATGTAGTCCCGTTTTATCATCTTCACGAAGCTTTCTGCTATTTCGTTGATTTCCGGGCTGCTCACCACTGTTGTGCATGGCTCCAGATTCAGCTCTCTGACGAACCGCGAACTTCCGCGTTTCATGTGCAGTATACGCTGAACTATTATCCGTCAGCCACTGCACCGGTATGTCCGGTAACCTGTACGCGACGATAACCGTAACTCGGCATGTCACTGATGATATTGAGGATGTCAGACTGTATCCCTGCGTCAACTTCGTCATTACGCCGGGTACAGCATCTGTCCTGTCAGACGGCTGAATGGTTACCATGTTGGTGGGCTACGTAGGAGACATTCATACCCCGACTCCATCGTCTGCTGGATAATGGCGATTTTCTCCTGATGAGTCTGACACTTACGGGCTTATTGCCCTAACAGGATCTCGGTCATCTCAAAATTAGCACCAGTGTTACACATATTAGACTGGCCCCATAAATCTCCAGACAGTTGGTATCACTTAAGTTAGTGATAGTCTTAATACTAGTTTTAGACTAGTCGTTGGAGTCCGGATGATTGATGTTTTAGGTCCAGAGAAACGCAGACGGCGCAGCGTTCAGGAAAAAATCGCCATTGTTCAGCAGAGCTTTGAACCCGGCATGACGGTGTCTCTGGTTGCCCGGCAGCATGGTGTTGCTGCCAGTCAGTTGTTCCTGTGGCGTAAGCAGTATCAGGAAGGCAGCCTCACAGCCGTTGCCGCAGGAGAACAGGTTGTGCCCGCATCGGAGCTGGCCTCTGCGATGAAGCAAATTAAAGAGCTGCAGCGCCTGCTGGGCAAGAAAACCATGGAAAACGAGCTGCTGAAAGAAGCCGTTGAATATGGCCGACAAAAAAAGTGGATAGCGCACGTGCCCTTGTTGCCGGAGGATGGCGAATAAGCCTTGTCAGTCGTTGCCTCCGGGTCTCACGTGCGCAACTGCATGCCATGGCCCGTCGGTCGAAGGACTGGAAGGATCGTCGGCACAAGCGCAAGCCTGATGATACTGAAGTGCTGGCCCGTATCCATGGGGTTATCGGCGATCTGCCAACGTATGGTTATCGTCGGGTGTGGGCACTGCTGCGCAGACAATCAGAAACTGACGACATGACCGTTATCAACGCCAAACGCGTATACCGCATCATGCGTCAGAATGCGCTGCTTCTTGAGCGTAAACCGGCAATACCGCCCTCGAAACGGGCGCATACAGGTAAGGTGGCCGTCGGGGAAAGTAACCAGCGGTGGTGCTCTGACGGCTTCGAGTTCAACTGTGATAATGGCGAAAAACTGCGGGTAACGTTCGCGCTGGACTGCTGCGATCGTGAAGCGCTGCACTGGGCGGCCAGTACCGGTGGATATGACAGCGAAACGGTTCAGGATGTGATGCTGGGTGCGGTGGAACGCCGCTTCGGTAGCAGTCTGCCGGCATCACCTGTTGAGTGGCTAACGGATAACGGTTCAGCCTACCGGTCTCATAAGACGCATAGGTTCGCCAGAATGGTAGGACTTGAGCCTAAACATACGGCAGTACGCAGCCCGGAAAGCAACGGGATGGCAGAAAGCTTCGTGAAAACGATGAAGCGCGACTACATCAGTATCATGCCGAAACCCGATGGGTTAACAGCGGTAAAGAACCTTGCGGAGGCCTTCGAACATTACAACGAATGGCATCCGCATAGTGCACTGGGGTATCGTTCGCCACGGGAATATCTGCGGCGGAGAACCAGTAATAGGTTAAGTGATAAAAAGTGTATGGAAATATAGGGGCCAAACCAGGCTATCAAACGACAACCTTACGAGCATTTTTACTACTGGCAAGTTCACCAGTGGCTAGCTTGCTAACCTTTCTTAAAGCAGCATTAAAAGCAATCACGGTAACTGGACTGTCACGGTTTTTGACGCGGTTTGAATGGCTCTGAAACACAAAAACATCTTGAGGATACGTCTCTCTTCTACGTTCGAGTATCGCACAAACAGGCGCGCTTAACTCAATCCGTTTTGCTTTTATTCTTCCTTTCACTCGCAGGTAAGCAGAACCTCTTTCAATATCTGTATAACGAAGATCAATCAATCTACCAACACTTTGACCAGTATAAAAAATTAACGCCCATAAATCAGACCAGGTATCCGATACATGAACCAGATTACTGTTAATAGTTAAAAAATTCTTGAAACTTATTGCTTTCTTTTCTTTCACAAGGAGACCATTCCCATAACCAAAACACCTATTATCCTAAACATCGTACCTCAACAAAACTACCTATGTTTTGGATGGCTAAAGGTCGTCGTAAAGTATTTGTAAACCGTCTTTACCCCTAACTGAGAAGGATGGCAGTACCGTTGACGAGTGTCAGTAACCTCCGCTGCCAGTTTGGTGTGGGGCCACTGACGGCAGCAACACTACCGACAATTGCAGGTGACAACCCCGAACGCATGAAAAACGAAGCTGCATTAGTATCGTTCTGTGGCGTTGAAGAGTCCGGCCCGTGCCTCTTTATCCAGGCTTGAAAACTTTGGGTGGTTATACCGAGACGTATTGCAACGCCGGAAATAGAATGACCGCTATTAACAACCTGTTTGACTGCTTCAACTTTAAACTCTCCGGGATAACGCTTAATACTCAAAGACATTTATATTTGATCCATCTTGAATGACACCTCAGATGCCTGTTAAACCTAGGGGTGATTCAGTGTTGGGCTGCTTAGAGGGCACCAAAGGAATTTAGTGAGTTTTTCCTATTATCCGATAACAAAATGGGCAGGGCTTAGCCCCACAATACTGACGTTTGCATTGGTTACAGATCCAACGGGACCGTTTGTTTGTGGTAGTATCTTGAGCGGAGTGAGTACGTCGGTTAGTGTAGTCAATACGTTTTGCATGCATGGTTAGTTTCCTCTTGATTTTTCCATACGCCGTTTTAACCATGCTTTTACCTCGCTTTCAGTCCAGCGGGAGCTGCGGCCCAATTTAATTGGCTTCGGGAATTCACCGTCTTTGATGAGCTTATAAAACCATTTGTCTGTTAATCCGGTGTAAGCAGTAATAAAAGCCATATCTACAAGGCGATCTTTTGTGAAGTCTGTATCTGACATGTAATTATCATTTTTCTGATTAAATATTGATGCGTGTTCTTTCATTGTTAATTCTCACTCGGTAAAAATACAATGTACAGATTTATTTGAAGCTTAGACTTGTTTGTTTGTCTAAGCGTTATCTTTTCAGCATATAACTGCTCGAAGAAAAATCATCTTCGGAAATTATAAATTTCATCATTCAGGATGGATTATGAATTAACAGCGATTTTTTGTATCTATCGTTAATTTACCTCTATGCTGACGTGAGTTGTTCTGGCAGCAATAAAAATTGAATAGATTGTGTAAGCATTACACCTACAATTATCAATCTGATATCGGGCGATTATTTAGCCAGTCGTCCAGTTCTGACTCCAGCCAGCCAACGGATTTAGTGCCCAGGCGACGTTGGATGGGAAAAGTTGGATCATATCGTGGTGATTTGGTGTTTAACCAGTCATAGATGGTCGCACGAGCGATGCCTAGCTTTTCCATGACATCTTTGATCCTGAGCATTTTAGCTGGATTTACATACTTTACTGTCTGCTGTGTTGAGTTACTTTGAGACATAATCAATACCTTTTTTGCGTTTTAGACAGGGACTATGTTGCCAACAAATGCCTGGCTACAATAGGCCTTAAGTAAATGAGCAGTTAAATCACTTCAGGGGGCTTTACTTTTTATGGATAGTGTGAGTTGCGATTCTTTGGATGAAATATATCAAGACGTACGCAAGGCTTTTGAAGAGAAGCTTGAAGCGTTAGTAACAAAGCTGAAAGGTTCAGTCCAATACGATGAACTGATAACAATGCGTGAAAAAGCTTATGAGGTTATTGAGGAATTTAAGACCATCGAGGAGGTACTGCCGGAGAGAATTGTTGATGAATCCCATCCAGATAATTTCCGTTTACTACAGGAATTTAATGATGTTAATGTAATTATTGTGCCAAAACCGTATGTCTATAAAAAAACTTACGCTGAGGCTCGGGCCAGTATACAGAAAGAAATGTTTGACGGTCGAATTTCTGGAATTATCAAATTAGTGGATGAAAACTTCTGGTTACATTATCTTTTTATGGGGTTTAAGGATTTTTACTGGAGTGAGTATATTTTATCAAATGGCAATAAAAAAGATAGTTGCGAGTTTTTACTTTATGCACTACTTTATATCACCTACGCCGCAGACAGAAATGATAAAGCAAAGACTGGTGATTGGCTTAGATTAAATGAAAGGTTTGATAGAATTAAAAGAAAATCAGCATCAAGCCTTGGCGGAAAGAAAAAATTAAAAGATCTCGATTATCTAAAACCATATATCTCTTCAGCGCTGTCAGATCATTCTCCTGAAGGTGGTTGGGAAAGCAAGAGGCAATTCATTGATACCATTATCCCACTCGTTGTAAAATTTGATGGGGAACACAATTCCGAAAAATGGAAGGGAGATCCAATAAAAAGGGAAAACACATTACGTAATAGAATCGATAAATGGTTATTGGACGACCTGCGGGACAATTATGATAAATTTATTCGGAATAAGAATAAGCGTTAATTAATTGAGTTGAAAATAACTTTTTGCATCTCCAATGCCCTTCCATATCTCATGTGCTCACAAGTATGCTTAACACTTGACCAGGGAAGTGCATTATTTTTCTTTGCAAACTTAGAATAGTATAAAATTAATATGATAATGTCCGGAGGTGACAGTGATAACTGATGTTTTTCCCGCCTGGGACACCATCCCTGAAAATAATATTTTTATAAAACAAATGTTTTTATGTGTTTTAAAAAATATCGTATATATCAATTTGTTGCCACTCCATTTGAAGTATTCAACATATCTTAATCACTGCTATCAGTTGCTACTGGTAGCAACTGATAGCAGTGCAGTTGACATCAATGACGATGGATGTGTATTATTTCGCTGATACTGCTATTACGATTTCTAATTTTTTCAATTCTTATTTTCTCGTCTTCTTCCAGATAAGATAGCGCATCGTTAAGTTTTCTTGAGTTTCTCAGGGCATATGGGCCTTTTCTCCTTACTATCATTTTATTTAGAATGTTGGGAGTGTTTAATATTTGAGGATAATTAACATCAGGATCCTTGTACTTTAATAACCATTTATACAATACATCAGCGTTATGCTCTGTTGAATCTGAGCATAATGAGATAGCGTCAAGAGCCTGCTGATAATAAAAATAAGCCGTTTTCGCACCTGCCTGAATAGTTCTTTCAGATATTTCATTTCCGTGCTCATCACTAAAAAGATGAAACACCCCAGCCAGTCTGACAATATTTTCAGGCATCTTAGACAACATGCCTTCCACAACAGGATGCTTCCCATTGTCTTTAAGTATACGTGATTCAATACTTTCATATACCACAGCGAGTGCTGACTGAGCCTCTTCGGATAAGTATAAATACTTATATTTTTCATTATTATTGTATCTCTCTTCAGAAAGCAGGAGTAGTTCCTTTATTCTGTCATGAAACCTGATGATGTTATTTTTACTGTTATTCTTAACAGGGCTGCGGTGACCTCTTTTTGAGGTTACTCCGGTTATCATAAAACGGGACAGAAACCCTGAGCCTACTGCATAATCCCCCTGAAGTTTGATATATTTTTTAAACTCACTGGACTGAATCATTAATAACATTGTAAACATACATTCATCGATACTACACCTGCCACTTTTCCGTTCTATATCAATCGGAGCTCCATCCCATAACAGGTTTAAAAATCCCAGATTATTCTTTGCACGTCCTTTGAAGAAAATACCGGCTTCATCCGACATAAGACTCGATGAAGGCACATGGCTGCAGAGTCCCTGCTGTAGCGCTTCTGGTGTCGTATCACTGTAGATCAACTTATGCAATGCGGGTGGTTGCGGTTTTTTTCGGTAAAGCTCTTTCATGCTCTGAGTATCGTATTCAACATCAATTCCTTTCTCGGTTTTTTTACTAATCACTTTCAATAGTGCTTTCTCCTGACTTTTCCATGACTGAAGTTCTGCATTGTAATCCAGCATTAATAGCGCATGTTTTTGACGTGATTCCTTTTCGAAATCAAAAAATGGTTGTGTGACTAATTTAAATACGGCGCTTTTTCTCTCTCCAGAGTCAGCAATCACAGTATAGTACATTGAGCAAGGACTCACTCTCCCGTCTGGATGTTGTATTTTTATTCCCCCCTGGCATGCCAGTGATACAGCAGCCAGAACAACTGTTTCAATGAGTTCTACCGGAGCCTGTAGTTCTCTTTCTATCTCCTCCACGGCATCTCTTAAAATGGGAGGAAAAAAATTTACAGGATTGTTATTTCTATCATTAAGCGAACGTCCAACACTCATATCTTATCTCTCATGTCAGGTTTATTTAAAGGATATCTCCTTCCAGTAATGAGAGTATGCTACCTGGTTGCTATTTGGAATACTCCGGGAGACCATCAGACCAAATTGGTTTTATTTGGATTGATATTATTTTCAGTCAAGTTTGTTAGCTACCTGATACTGTACAGATATGAGTCATGATCAGCCCTGTCTGGGTCTGTTTTGCTCATGTGTAAATAGATAATTTGTGATGTTTTTTATTTAAAGCTACATCCGAAATTACGTTCACCATCTGTAAAACATTTGCTTTTCTTTTTTGCAAAGTAACTTGTCCGGTAAATCAGCGAGCCATATGACTCACTTTGCTTGCCATCCTTTGCATTCAGGTAATAACAAGGATTCCTGGGTATGTGGACTAACTCTTTATCGGGGGGGTATATAAAACTGACAGCACTCATCCATGACTCACGTATAAGGCGGCGTAGTGTACCTTTGTTACTATCATACGCTCCCAGTGTATTGAAAGTGTCCCCGTTGAGTAACAGTAAAACGTGATAATGTTTCTTATGTGAATCAGGTACAAACTCTCTGGCCCAGACAACACGTAATGATGTTTTACGAACGCGTTTACCCTCTTTCTCCCGTTTGTTAAGATGATGTGAAATTTTTGCTTTCAGAGAATCCGTAAAGCGGGATATTACTGATGAATCTGTCCTTGCGAAATTAGCCTCATCAGGCATGTCATTTAATGGTTTGAGAACAGGAGTATGTAAATCTACTCTTACAGCCAATACTCTTGGGTGTTCACTCAATGCTTTATCAATAGTCTGTTCTATTTTCTTTAACTGGTATTGATTCAATTTTCCGTGAGAGGTGATATATTCGCACATATTATTTATTTCCTTTTTTATATTTCGAAAGTGTTAGTCGTAGTAGAATTGATTATTTAATTAAATCACTTGCTCTACGCTTGTATTGTTCATATGCATTATGCATACGGTATATGTTTACTTGCCGAGTTATATGCATGAGCATTGTTGTATTAGTGATGGAATGTTTGTTGGTTTCAATGTATTTAATTACATATGTTCTCATGTTTATTAATCTACAGATGTTAATTTAAATGCATTAATATGTATCAGTAATCTATATACACATCTATATACATATCTATATACATATCTATATACATATCTATATACATATCTATATACATATCTATATACATAGACAAACGCCACTGTTCTTTAGCCTGGGGTTGAAATTGCAATAAATGAAGGGATTAAAGATATTCGTGATTTTTATACCTTTTTAGTCATCAAATTGCTCTGGAGTTATCACATATAATGTTTGGGCTTTTTTTATTAAGTTATGGATGAGTTTGGACCTATATTACTTTGGTGAGAATCCGTTATTCCTCGAAGCATATATCTATTCTTTGGAGATTAAGCGGTTTGGTGCAAACAGATAAATTAAGGAGCTCATCATGAAACTAGCCAGTCGTTTTGGACGGGTAAATCAGGTACGGCGTGACCGCCCGTTAACCCGTGAAGAATTAATGCATTACGTCCCCAGTGTTTTTAGTGAGAATAAACACGAATCCCGCAGTGATCGATATACCTGGATACCGACTATCACTATTCTTGAGAATCTGCAGCGGGAAGGTTTTGAACCTTTCTTTGCCTGCCAGACCCGCGTTCGGGACCAGAGCAGACGGGAGCACACCAAACACATGTTGCGCCTGCGTCGTGCAGGGCAACTTACCGGGCATCAGGTTCCCGAAATTATCCTCCTCAATTCACATGATGGCTCATCCAGCTATCAGATGTTGCCGGGATTGTTTCGTGGCGTCTGCACCAACGGACTGGTCTGCGGGCAGTCGTTTGGCGAAGTGCGGGTGCCACATAAAGGGGATGTGGTGGAGAAAGTTATTGAAGGGGCTTATGAGGTACTGGGGATATTTGACCGGGTGGAGGAGAAACGTGATGCCATGCAGTCGGCTCTGTTACCGCCACCAGCGCAGCAGGCGATGGCTAGGGCTGCTTTGCACTATCGTTTTGGTGAAGACCACCAGCCCGTCACTACTGCTCAGATACTGACGCCACGTCGTTACGAAGACCGTAACAACGACCTCTGGACGGTGTACCAGCGGGTGCAGGAGAACCTGATGAAGGGAGGACTGGCGGGGCGCACTGCACAAGGGCGAAGCAACCGTACCCGTGCTGTGAACGGTATCGATGGCGATGTGAAACTTAATCGTGCGCTGTGGGTGATGGCAGAGAATATGCTCGAACTGCTGGGGCAGGCATGACTTCAATGCGGAGGAACATACCCGTGAACACCGAAACCCATCCTCAACTTCCCTCCGGCCCGTTTACCCGTGAGCAGGCCTCAGGTATCGCAGCGCAATATGATAACGTCGCCATTGAAGACGACCAGGGAAGGCATTTTCGTCTGGTTATTCGTTGCGAAGGTGTGATGGTCTGGCGGGCATGGAACTTTGAACCTGAAGCCGGGGTTATGCTGAACAGCTACATTGCTCGTTATGGCATCCGCAGGTCCTGACCAACCTTACCAGACTTCAGTCTCAGCCTCTCCCGCCAGCCCTGACCGGCTGGCTTTTTTATTTCCGGAGTCATTAATCATGAACAACGCATTAACGGATAACACCATTCCGACAGACACTCTTTGTGCCATACCTGTTAAAGATGAACAGCGCCTTCGTTTCTGGCCTCAGCATTTTGGTCGTATCCCGCAGTGGATAACCCTCGAACCCCGCATCTTTGCCTGGATGGACCGGTTGTGTGCGGATTACAACGGTGGCGTCTGGGCTTTTTACACTCTCAGCAACGGTGGTGCTTTCATGGCTCCGGAAGAGAGTGAAGGTCCCTGGTCTCTGTTCAATATCCTGAATGGTAACGGCGCTGAAATGAGTGCTGAAGCTGCCGGGATTGCGGCCTGTCTGATTGCTTACAGCTACCATGCCTGCCGCACGGAGTGTGATGCCATGACGGAACACTATTACTATCTTCGGGACTACGCGCTGAACCATCCGGAATGCAGCGCCATTATGCACATTATCGACTGAGGTCCCGCACCATGGAAAAACAGTTACCGTTGTTTGCATATGAACTGACCGCCTCCGCACAACAGACCATCCGTGAGGCACTGACCCTTCTGGAGCGCCAGTTACGCGAACCCGGCGCGTCGTTTACCTCCAGCAGCTCAGTACGTGACTGGTTACGGCTTCATCTGACGATGGAGGAAAGAGAGGCGTTTGTCTTGCTGCTGCTGGATAACCAGCACCGGCTGATTACGCACGAAACGCTTTTCAAAGGCACCATCAGCCATACCGAAGTCCATCCACGGGAAGTGGTGAAAGCTTCCCTGAAATACAATGCGGCGGCGGTGATTGTTGCTCACTGTCATCCTTCAGGCCATGCCGAACCCAGCCAGGCTGACAGACGGGTGACTGAGCGACTGAAGAATGCTCTGGACCTTGTGGGTGTGCGTCTCCTGGACCATCTCGTTATCGGCGGAATGGATATCGTCTCGTTTGCCGAACGGGGCTGGTTGTAAGGGAGGAGTATTAATGAAAATTATCAGTAAACGTCAGGCAATGGCGATATACCGCCAGCATCCACAGTCCCGGTTGTTCCGCTTCTGTACCGGCAAATACGCGTGGTCCGGCAGCATCTGCCACTATGCCGGTCGCGAGGTGGAAGATATCAGCGGTGTACTGGCCGTATTCGCAGAGCGCCGCCAGGACCGCAATGGCCCGTATGTCGTATTACGCAGCGTAAGCCTGAATTAATTCACGATTAAGGAGGACTACATTTTGTCGAAGAAAACCACGATAGCAACGCATGATATCAGTGAACCCTGGTGGGGGCTCAGACGCAGTGTCTCCCCGTGTTTTGGTGCCCGACTGGTCCAGGAGGGAAACCGCCTGCATTACCTTGCTGACCGGGCGAATTTTAACGGACAGTTCTGCGATGCGGATTTGCGCCATCTTGACCAGGCTTTCCCGGTATTGATGAAACAGCTGGAGTTAATGCTCACCAGCGGTGAACTGAATCCACAGCACCTGCATTGTGTCACGTTGTATGCCAGAGGGCTGACCTGCGAGGCCGATACGCTCGGTTCGCATGGCTACGTTTACATCGCTATCTATCCCACTCAACGTTAACTCAATTTCCTAACGAGAAACCTTATGAAAACTCTTCCTGCAAATCAGTGGGTGGCGAAGCCATGCCCGCCGCCTGTGCTTGTCTGGCAAACGCTACTTACGCGCCTGCTTGAGCAACACTATGGCCTGACGCTGAACGACACGCCATTCGGTGATGAAACCGTTATTCAGGAGCATATCAACGCCGGTACCACGCTGGCTGATGCCGTTAACTTTCTGGTGGAAAAGTACGAACTGGTTCGTATCGATCGCAGAGGGTTTAACTGTCAGGAGCAGTCACCTTATCTTCGGGCTGTAGATATTTTACGGGCAAGGCAGGCAACCGGTTTGCTAACTCAGTGCAAAAAACGCAAATGTAATCAGCCAGATGGTTGATTCAAAACATGATAAAAGATGTAACCAGTGCCCGTTTAAAGCGGGCTATAAATGTTATTATACTAAAACATAAAAACAGGCGAGGCTGGTGTAATGAGAATCGACAAACTTTCACTGCTTAACTTTCGTTGCTTCAGACAGCTCGATATTACCTTTGATGAACACATTACGATTCTAGTTGCACCGAACGGTGCGGGCAAGACGACAGTGCTGGATGCGCTACGCCTGTCGTTGATCCCTTTTATTCGCAGTTTTGACACCAGTCTGTATAACAGCCGATCGCTTGGTATACGCACAGAGGATTTGCGTCTGGTTTTTCGCCAGGAAGCGCTGAATATGGAGAGGTCGCCATCAACAACTATTACCGCTGAAGGCGAATGGGAAAGTGGAAAGAAGGCAAAATGGATGAGCGGTCTCCAGGGAGAACGAGCATCAAGTGAGGACAGGGGGGCTGCGGATCTCACCCAATGGGGGGAACAACTCAAGGCACAGGTACGGGATGAAAATAATGCACGACCCATCGTTCTTCCACTGGCGCTTTATCTGGGAACGGCGCGTTTGTGGTATCAGGATCGCTACAAACCGCAATCTGATGAGCAGCGTCTGGATAACAGTGCATTTTCACGTTTGTCGGGATACGACGACTGTCTTTCTGCTACCTCAAATTATAAACAATTTGAGCAGTGGTATAGCTGGCTGTGGCGCAGCCTGCGGGAATTCCAGATTAAATCACTGGAAACCCCTGTAACAAATATAGTGGAAGCTTTTCGCGGTGACATAATACGCGATGCTGTACAAACAATTAAGCAAGCTATTAATTGCCTGACGCAGAGCGCAACTGGCTGGTACGATCTGGAATATAGCTCTACTTATAACCAGCAATTGATAATGCGCCATCCGCAACATGGCATTCTCCCACTTAACCAACTCAGCGACGGGCTACGTAATGCTGTGGCAATGGTGGCAGATATAGCGTTTCGTTGTGTCAAACTCAACCCACACTTACGCGATAAAGCCGCCCTACAGACGCAGGGAATTGTCCTGATCGATGAAGTCGATATGTTCCTGCACCCAGCCTGGCAGCAGCAAATTATCCAGTCTTTACGCAGCGCATTTCCGAAGATCCAGTTTATTGTCACTACCCATAGCCCACAGGTTATCAGCACGGTCAAACGGGAGTCTGTTCGCCTGCTTGAACAGGATGATAAAGGTAACGGACTGGCATCAATACCACAGGGATCAACTTACGGCGAACCGAGTAATGACGTTCTGCACAGCGTTATGGGTGTCGATCCACAACCTCCTGTTAAGGAAAAGGCTGATCTACAAAAACTGACGGTGTTGATCGATCAGGGGAAATACGATGATCTGGAAACACAGCAACTCATGGCTACCTTGCAAGCCGCTTTGGGTGAACATCACCCACAGCTCCAGCGTTTACAGCGCAGTATTGCTCGGCAAAAACTGCTGAAAGGAAAAGCACAATGAGGCATGTGACCAAAAACCGACGGGGAACAGATGCCTTATTTACTGCAAATGAAAATCCGCCACATAATTCTGATCAATCAACCAGTTGCTGGCGGCGTTTTGGCCGGGATAATAAAGCGGACTTAATGGCCCGTCTTCTCGATGAGCAGTATCACCTTTGCTGCTACAGTGAAATACGTGCTGACGAGCGTAGGTTAGGCTATCACATTGAGCATGTTGAGAATAAAAACCAACGACCAGAACGAACTTTTGATTATCTAAATCTGGCTGCAAGTGCATTAAATTCAGGGCCAAATGGTGGTTTATTTCAACTGAAAAGTAAAAATGCCTTTGGCGGTCACGCTATGGGGAAACAAGATGCTGTAGATACGGCAAAATTTATCCATTGCCATATCCACGATTGTTACCGTTATTTTGCTTACCTTTCTGATGGTCGGATAGTTCCTGCTGATGGGCTAAATGCACAAGAAACGGAGAACGCGCAATACACCATTGATCTACTAAACCTGAACAGCGGATTCCTTCAAACGGAACGTCGTAATCATTGGGAAGAGCTGGAACAGCTTTTTGATGAACACATTGAAAAAGACTGGGATCTGCACCAATTACTTCAGCTTGATCTGGTTCCCTCAGCAGATCATAAACTGCATGAATTCTTCAGTATTACACGCCAGTTTTTCCAGCAAGAAGCTGAACAAGTATTACAGAGCCACGCCCCTGCCTTAATTTAGCACCACCATTCCAGATTCAAGGCGACAGCATGATTTATTGCGAGTCGCCTTCCTGATTTACACCCTCAAGATTTATTCAACTTTTTTTCACTGCGTAATACGCCTGCCACTCTCGGTAAGCGCGTTTGCTTTTACGGACAAAATATCATGCCAACAGAAGCTGAGGTTTTAACCGATCATAATGAGCTAATTTGATCGACCAGAATTGAATGTATCGTCACTGGTCGTGATGCTGCGTTGAAACAGATTGAGGCGCTGATTCGTCAGCTTGATGACATTTCCCGACTCACTTCCGGGATTGGTGGCGACGTCGCTAATCATTGGGCGATGCGGCAGGGCCATTCTTTCGACTACTGGCTGGTGCAACCTGTTGATAAAGCGATACCAGTCATCACCCGCAATATCGACTGCAGTATCTGGCGCGATCTGATGAATAAATCAGGTATGCTGAGCCTGATGGATGCTCATGCCCGTGACGAATGGCACAAAAGCCTGGAGAAAGACGATATCCCCACGATCTCTGAAGACAATATCCTTAGTACTTTCCGGCAACTGCACCAGAGTAAAAATGAGGTATTTGAACGGGGGGGTTATCAACGTCTTCAAAAATCTGAGCTGGAATTACAAAAGCAACAACCCGTGCAAGTTTGGAAAAAAGATCATCATTAATAGTCTGGTGAAGTACGATAAATGGGGCTACAGCCTGAGCTGGGGCTGGCAGCGCGATCGATTAGCTGACCTGGAGCGCGTACTGATGCTCCTGAATGGAAAGCCTATCCCCGACAACCGCGCCGATGTTACCTGCCGTCTAGGCGATTATATTCATGAGAACAGCACCAGCTATGAAGATGAGATGTTTTCTATTAAGTACTTTCAGAAGGAACAGCGCATATCACATTTAAGCGGGCAGAGCTGGTTGATAAGCTGAATGACATCATCGCCCGCCACTACCCTGGCACGCTGGCATCCAGACAGTAGTCAGGATGGTTTACCTGTCTGCACATAAGTGGAATTTCATGACAAGTTAAGGGGATAAACAAACGCCTTGCTAGTCTCTACCACTTATGGTCAAAATAATACTGGCGTACCTGGTGCTTTTCTTCTGGTGGTTTGTTACTCGATCCTTGTGACGCACCAGGTGCGTCGCCAGACAAAAGACCACCATAAAGCATCAACACATCATCCTCAGATGAACATCCCCTTGCCGTCCTCGATTCGGGTTTCGAATTCGTACCAAGAGGGATAGAGGGTACAAATGAGGGTACAAATTTAATCACATCAAAAATTTTACTTATAAATCATCAAAATAAAACAAAAGATCGATTCCGAGTCCGGCACCACTATTCAGAGAACCCAGCCTATGGCTGGGTTTTTGCTTTTCTACGACCGGACACTCCATCAAACGGCGTTCGATGATTCGCCGCACGGCGGCTCACCCCTTCGGGGGCAGCGCGACAAGCGCAGTTCAACGCCTGCGGCGTTAGTCCGAGTCCGGGCACCACTATTTAAAGAACCCGCCTAAAAGCAGCCTAATCGCGGAATAAGCAGACGTTGGTATCCGGGGTGAGTTGAGTGCGTCGAACAATTAAGCTTCATTAAAACTATTTTTTGCGGAGCTCTTTCGAGCTCCGCGGATTAGGCTATTTCAACAATGACTTTACTTTGCGGGCCACACGGCGAACCAGACTCCTGCCTCTGTTTGCGCCCTGGACATGAATCGCTTCATAAAGAGCATTAAAGCGATCGTGGGCCCAGCCATCTCTTTGCTGAGAAATTAGACCATCAATCTTATTATTTAAAAGCTGTAGTTCATTACTGACAGAATGGCCGCCATTGATGCTGCGCAGTCGGCTCACTTCATTCTCCAGTTCATGAATTTTTTCGAGGTACGAAGGAATCAAGCCCATCGCATAGTTATATTTCACATTTTCATCCATAAATGGACGGAAGCTACGGTAGTTGTTTTTGCTCTTATTCCCGCTTAACAACATTCCGGAGTTTGCTACTCTATACCAAAATAGCGGCTCAGGGACGATTTGCAATTTATAGCCATGTAAGGATATTTTCGCAAAAAACTCCCAATCTTCATGACCTAAACCGTAATCTTCAGTAAAACCGCCGATGTTGTCGAAAGCTTCTTTCTTGATCAGAGCATTAGCATCGCCAAAACAGTTACTAAAGCTGGCGATATTTAAATCAGGGCCTAACGGGAGCCAGCAGTGCGTCATTTTACGGAATGGCGAAGGGAACTCCTCACCAAAAATGAGATCGCTTGGGGTGGTCAACACATCGGCTCCGGAGTTTAATGCTGCCGTGACAAATGTCTCAACCTCAAAAGGTTTAGCGACATTATCATCATCCATAAACATCAGATATTCACCGGAGGCGTGTCGAGCGGCCAAATTTCGTGCCGCGCCCAGGTAGTTATTAGAACTGCGGATAATTTTCCAGCCTCGAGCGTTAAAGTCGTTCTCGATAAGGTTCAAATAACGATGAGATTCTTCTTTTGTGCTTCCATCATCAACTAAGATAACTTCAATATTTTGGTACGTCTGCGTTTTTATTGAGGCAAGTGCCTGCTGGAGCAAATGATGACGGTCGAAATGAGTAATACATACGCTCACTAACGGACGATTAGATTCATCAATTTTCTTGAAGACGCAGTTATCTTTTCTTTCAATGGCGGCAAACCACGCTGCCTGGATATTTTCTTGTGATTCAACCAGTCCGGGTTTGATGTTTATATTTTTTAAGCGATAGTGAATTTTACCGTATAAATCAACCGGCGTTGGGGTAAACAGAACCTCAGCATGATGCTCCTGCGGAATAAGTTCTGGAATCCCTCCAACGTTTGAGGCGAGGAAGTTAACGTTATTAATCAAGCATTCATAAACGGTATATGGGGAGTTTTCAACGAGCGATGGGATGATGACTAATACATTTTTTCTTTTTATATATTCGTTTGCATTGGTACGGTCATAATCGCTGATGATATTGACTGCCAGACCCAGGTTTTTGGTCTGGTTCATGATATAGGTAAATGAATCAATTTTACCCAGCGTGACGTTTTTCCCGAGGAAGGTCACACCAGAGATCGTCTCTTTATCTTCGGCAGAGAGTTTTCTTAATGCGCGCAGGAAGATATCGAGCCCTTTACGGGTTTCAAGTCGGCCGAAAAATACAAGCTCAACGCCTGAAGCGGTTTTTTCATTGGCTTTAACGACAACATCACTTCTCTTTTCAAACCCTTGAAATGGCTCGCAATTTAAAATAACGTGGCGTTCTTCAGGAACATTCCAGTGTTTACTCAACATCCAATCAATTAAATACTGAGACGGACTAACGACTTCATCAGCCATCTCAACCACCATTTTTTCCATATAATAGAGTTCAAGGTGATTCTGATCATATGGGAGCTGGTAGTTACCTTCATCAGCCCATAACGTTGAGCTATGGGTATTGACAATGAATTTGGTATTTTCAAAATCAGTGCCATTCTTTTTACTTAATAAAGCGTAATAAAGATCTGCCTGCCATTCACAAGAAATAATAGTGTCATAGACATTATTCTCTTTCAGCCAGAGCAAAATTGAGTAACTTTTTCTTCTAAAATAGGGGGCATCGATATTAATCTCTTTTACCAGACCGGTACTCAGCAAATTAATACCAAAGGTGCTATAAATACGTGACCAATCGCTAAAAGTTGATGCAGATGACTCTGAATAGTCACCACATGTATACAATACATCGACATCATACCCCTTTTTTGCCAAAGTAGTGGCAAGGGCAGTGAAAGCAGTACCAATGCCGCCGTTACGGACAGGCCCCTCTATGTCCGGCGTCATTATAAGAACTTTCTTCATTGTGATCTTTCCTTAGTAACCTAGACTTTTCTATAATAATGAGTGAGTTGAAGTAATATTAAGATAGCAATCAATAGCTTCTGTTAAACAGGATAAAAAATGACCAGTGCAGAGTTAAAATTTGATTTATTTCTAAAATCCTATCATCCATCTCATCGATTTGTCTATAAGGCAAACCCCGGTAACGCGGGCGATGGCGTGATTGCATCTGCAACGTACGATTTTTTCGAACGAAATGCGCTTACCTATGTTCCTTACAGAGCCGATGAGCGTTACAGCGCTGATACTGATATTTTAATTTTTGGTGGCGGAGGAAACCTCATAGAAGGGTTATATGCTGAAGGCCGCGATTTCATCCAAAATAATATTCATAAATTTCACAAAACGATCATTATGCCTTCGACAATCAGAGGGTATAGCGATTTATTCACTAATAATATCGATAAATTAGTAGTGTTTTGCCGTGAAAATACCACTTTCGATTATATAAAATCTCTCAGCTATGAGCCAAATAAGAACGTATTCATTGCTGATGACATGGCATTTTATCTCGATCTTAGTAAATACCTGTCTCTTAAACCGGCCTATAAACAACAGGCAAACTGTTTCAGAACAGACTCAGAGTCTCTAACAGGAGAACATAAAGAAAACAATCATGATATTTCGCTCACGTGGAATGGCGACTATTGGGATAATGAATTTCTGGCACGAAACTCTACCCGTTGCATGATCAACTTCCTTGAAGAGTATAAAGTTGTAAATACCGATAGACTGCATGTAGCAATTTTAGCATCCCTGCTGGGAAAAGAAGTCAATTTCTACCCTAACTCATACTACAAAAATGAAGCCGTTTATAATTACTCGCTGTTAAATCATTACCCAAAAACGTGCTTTATTACTACCAGCTAAAAAATGCAGCGTATATTAATACGCTGCTAAAAATTCACATCACCTTTACAGCATTATCAATTATTGCCTGCCAGCCTTCACGCGAGTATTCATTTGCCCGGCTATAGTCGGCGAATTTATCGATCGCGCCAATAAAAAGATTATCATTCACTTTCTTGATTTCTCCTACAGCTGAACTTTCCACGTTACTTTTCACGTAAAGTATTTTACTGTTACCGTGCTTCTTAAACTCTTTTGCTAAAGCAAATACTATATCATCAAGATTATTGCCATTGCTTTTTACGACAAAAATTTTATTTTCATCAGCAAGGCTGTTATTAAATTTATTTATCAAGTAATGAATCTTATCCATTTCCCTGGAATAGATAAGATCATTTTCCTGTTTGGTATAACGCCAGACCCAGCCATCATCTTTATTATCGCTATACATTTCAGTATGAAAACAAATATCATACTATTGATCAAGAATTATATCCTGTCAGGATGCTGTGAGATTTTCATAGATAATATATCCTTTCAGGCCGGGGCGGATAAAGCCACCCGGCGGAAATCCAGGCACGGTAGCTAAACGCGCCTCAGCCAAACATCTTCCTTCCTAGCTGGCGCCCCGCCTCCAGATGCGCTTCCGCCGTTTGCAGGTCCGGCAACAGCAGCATCTGCGAACTGGCGACCGTAGCCCCGCAGTAATCAAAAATGCCGTGGACAATTTGCGCATTAAAAGCATCGGTAAACCCGTGCTTGTCATACGTTTGTTGACTGGCTGCGCCTAATGCCACCAGATGTACCCGCAGGCGTCCCAGCTTCTTCACTACGTTGCCGTCGGCGGTCTCCTCATAGGCCCAGCCGTTTGAAAACACCCGGTCAATCCAGCCTTTCAGCAGCCCCGGCATCGACCACCAGTAAATGGGAAACACCAGCACCAGCGCGTCGGCGTTATCGATTCTGGCCTGTTCAGCGATCGCATCGGACGGCGTAGCGCCGGTTTGCCGAAAGGCGGCAATATCCGGTTCGGCAAAAACCGGGCTAAAGCCTTCCCGGGTTAAATCGGCAATTTCAGCGCTGTGATGCGAGCCGGATTCGGCAACCCCCTGCGCAATCGCCGCCGCAACGCTGTGAGTCAGAGAAGTATTAAGAGGATGAGAAACCACGATTAATGCATGCATGACGGATACCCCAGTTGCTATACAACGATATTGGACGTAGTCTTATATACTAACAGTAACCTACCAATAGTAAGTTACCTTTGGTATATAAGCATGTCAACGGGAGAATGCTTCTATGTCTGAACCACTCGTACGGCAGCGTTTAACGCGAGAAGAGCGGCGCAAACAGCTGATTGATGTTGCCTGGCAGATTATTCGGCAAGAAGGGACCGATGCCCTGACGCTGGGCTACCTGGCGACGCAGGCGGGAGTCACTAAACCGGTGGTTTACGATCATTTTGACAGCCGTTCGGGACTTTTCGCGACGCTATACACGGAATACGACCAGCGCCAGACGGCGCGAATGGATGAAATACTGCGCAATACCGAACCGAATGTGGATAAACTGGCCGCGGCGATCGCCAACGCCTATATCGAGTGCGTGCTGCTTCAAGGGCGCGAGATGCCGAGCGTCATGGCCGCGCTCGCCGGGACGCCCGAGCTGGAGAAGATCAAACAAGAGTGCATCGCCACTTTTACCGGGAAATGCCGGGACTATTTTGCGCCGCTTTGCGAAAGTGACAACCTCAGCGAAGCGGCCATTCTCGCCATGCTCGGGTCCGCCGACGGTCTATCGGCCGCGGTCGTGAACGGCGTTATCACGGAGCAGCAGGCTAAAGATGAGCTCTTTCAGGTGATTATGTCGATGCTGCAGCGCTGCTGCCATCGCTAAGCCGCGCCCGCCGCCCGGCGGACGCGTTGATGATTATCAGCCGCCCGCTTTCTTGATCGCCGCATCCAGCGAGGCTTTATCCGCCAGCCCCGGGAACACGGTGATCGTCGCTTCCGTGGCGCCGGTGGTCGGCATCACGATAACTCCAGGCGTCCCGCTCAGGCCAATTTCCTGCGCCAGCTGATTGATGCTTTCCAGCGCCGGTTCAACGTCCGCCGCTTTCCCGGCATCGAAATTCACTTTCTTCGCCTGCTGCTGGATGTCGGCGGCCGTCAGCTTGCCTTCGTTATGCCCGGTGGAATAGATCCCGTTATGGTAGGTCAGATAAGCCTCAGCGCCCTTCTGCTGATAAATCTGCAGGCCGGTTTTCGCTGCTGCAAGCGAGGTTTCCCAGCGGCTGCCAAAAATTGGCCACTCTTTAAAGGCAAAGCGGGTCTGCGGGTTCTCTTTGATCACCTGTTCCATTACCGGCGCCAGACGGCTGCAGTAAACGCATTGATAATCAAAGAATTCAATGACCGTAACTTTGCCCTCTTTCGGGCCGTAGGTTGGCGTATTTTTATCCTGGGTCAGCGCGGCCGCGTTCTTCAGTACCGCCTGGGTCGCGGCGCTGGCCTGCTGCTGTTGCTGAATTTGCTGCAGCTTCTGGCTGGCCTGCAGCAGCACTTCCGGATGCGCAACTAAATAATCCGCGGCGATTTTGCCAATACGGGCCTCTTGTTCAGGCGTAAAGGTCGGTGCGTCAGCAGCGGTCGCCATAACCGGAAACAGGGAGGCGCCAATAAAGGCAAATGTGAGTAAATTCTTGTGGCCGGGCATGTGGTTAGTCCTTGCGATAGGTGAACGGCAGATGTGTTTCTACGAACAAAATATCATCCTTTACCTGCGAATCATTGCCGGACGAGGCAATGATTGGTAACTATATTTTTCAATAACTCGCTGCGTTCGGGTTCTCGGACAGGTGGTCAAGGCGCCCGAACGAGAGTACCCTTCGCCCCTGCGTTTTCCTGTAGGGTCTTTTTTGGTGGTTCGATGAGTTGGCTATGAATGAGTTTTTCAGTCAGTGGGACGTGGCGGTTATTCTGCTGCAAATTATCGCTATCGATCTGTTACTGGGCGGCGACAACGCGGTGGTGATCGCGATGGCCTGCCGTAAGCTGCCGCCGCAGCAGCGTACCAAAGCCATTATTATCGGTACCTTCGGCGCGATTGCGGCACGCGTGCTGCTGCTGGCCGTCGCCATCTATTTACTCTCACTACCGTGGCTTAAAGTGGTCGGCGCGCTGATGCTACTGTGGATTGGCATCAAGCTGGTGACTAATCAGGAAGAAGAAAGCGAGGTCAGCAGTTCCAGCAGCCTGTGGCGTACCGCGGTCACCATTACCGTTGCCGACGTCATTATGTCGCTGGATAACGTACTGGCGGTTGCCGCCGCCGGGAAAGGCCATCTGCTGCTGGTCGCGCTGGGCGTATTAATCAGCATTCCGATTATCGTCCTCGGCAGCAAACTGGTGCTGGCAATCCTCAACCGTTTCCCGTCCGTGGTGATGCTGGGCGGTGCGCTCATCGGCTGGATAGCCGGTTCAATGATGGTGACCGATGTGACCATCGTTCATCTCTTCCCCAACGCGCCCGCCGCTCTCCCACTGATGGGCGGAACCATTGGCGCAGCCCTGGTGCTGCTCGAAGGGCTGCGCAGAAACCGCAGGCGCTCCACCGAATAGGGATATTATCGATCGGCCGCCGTCAATCCCGACGGCGTCAAGTTTGCGCCACTTTTCCGCCCCATCCGCCCTCATTTGCCCTAAGCTTAATAAAGACACCTGATCCAGGGATCTGTAACCGTCATATTGCGCATAAATGAGATAACGCCATGGAATTAAAGGATTATTATGCCATTCTAGGGGTTCAGCCAACGGACGATCTGAAAACCATTAAGACCGCCTATCGCCGTCTGGCACGTAAATATCACCCCGATGTCAGCAAAGAAAACGATGCCGAAGCCAAATTCAAAGATCTCGCCGAAGCCTGGGAAGTGCTTAAAGATGACCAGCGCCGCGCCGAATACGACCAGCTCTGGCAGCACCGCAACGATCCGCAGTTTGGCCGGCAGCAGCAGCATTCCCGCGAGCAGAGCTATAGCCAGCAGGACTTCGACGACATCTTCTCCACCATGTTTGGCCAGCAGGCGCACCATAGCCGCCGCCAGCACGGCGTCCGCGGTCATGACTTAGAGATAGAAGTCGCGGTGTTCCTTGAAGAAACCCTGGCGGAGCAGACGCGCACCATCAGCTATAAGCTGCCGGTTTATAACGTCTTTGGCATGGTCGAAAGCGAAACGCCGAAAACCCTGAACGTGAAAATTCCCGCGGGCGTCGTCGACGGCCAGCGCATCCGTCTGAAAGGCCAGGGTACTCCCGGTGAAAATGGCGGCCCCAACGGCGATCTGTGGCTGGTGATCCATATCGCCCCGCATCCGCTGTTTGATGTCGTCGGCCATAACCTTGAAATCGTCCTGCCGCTGGCGCCGTGGGAAGCCGCATTGGGCGCTAAAGTTACCATCCCGACGCTGAAAGAGAGCATCCTGCTAACCATTCCGCCGGGCAGCCAGGCCGGTCAGCGGCTGCGCGTGAAAGGCAAAGGGCTGACCAGCAAAACCACCACCGGCGACCTGTATGCGGTGATTAAAATCGTCATGCCGCCAAAACCAGATGAGAAGAGCCGCGCGCTCTGGCAGCAGCTGGCGGATGCGCAATCCAGCTTCGAGCCGCGTAAGACATGGGGGAAAGCCTGATGGCTAAGATAACAGTGACGTTCACGATTACCGAGTTTTGTCTCCACACCGGCCTTTCCGAAGAGGAGCTTAACGAGATTGTCGGCCTCGGCATGATTGAGCCGCGCCAGCCGCAGCGGGAAAACTGGCTGTTTGACGATAGCGCGGTGACCATCGTGCACCGCGCCGTACGCCTGCGCAAAGAGCTGGAGCTGGACTGGCCGGGTATCGCTGTCGCCTTAACGCTGCTGGACGAGAACGCGCGCCTGAGCCGCGAAAATCAAATCCTGCAGCAGCGGCTGGCGCGCTTTCTGACGCATAGCTAAGCCCTCGCCGCGGCATCGCCCGGTCCTTACCGGGCCTGGGCGGTCCGCGAATAACCTCAGCAGGGCATAAAAAATGCCGCCGGGGGAAGCCCGCGGCGGCATGAGTTACCAGCAAAACGATTTAGTCGTTGATGCGCGGATGCTGCTGCACCAGGCGAGAACGTTTTTCCTGCAGGTCGGCGATTTCCTGATCGATATCTTCGATTTTATGCTCGATATTATCGTAGTGCTCGCCGAGAATTTCTTTCGCTTCCTGAATATCCGAAGCCGCTGGCGTCGCCCCTTTCAGTGGACGATTGGCGGTCTCTTTCATCGACAGGCCGGTAATCAGGCCAATAACCGCAATCACCATCAGATAGTAAGCCGGCATCATCAGGTTCTGCGTGCTCTCTACCAGCCACGCCGCCAGGGTTGGCGTCAGACCGGCAATCAGCACCGAGATGTTAAAGGCGCTGGCCAGAGCGCTAAAGCGGATGTGGGTCGGGAACATCGCCGGCAGCGACGAGGCCATCACCCCGATAAAGCAGTTCAGCACTACCGCCAGCACCAGCAGACCGGCGAAAATCAGGCCGAGAACGTTACTGTTAATCATGATAAAGGCCGGAATCGACAGCGCGAACAGCGCCACGCTACCAATCAGAATAAACGGGCGACGGCCAAAACGGTCGCTGAGCATACCGATAACCGGCTGAACGAACAGCATCCCGACCATGATGGCGATGATGATCAGCACCCCGTGATCTTCTGAATAGTGCAGGTTATGCGACAGGTAGCTCGGCATATAGGTCAACAACATGTAGTAGGTCACGTTGGTGGAAATCACCAGACCGATACAGGTCAGCAGGCTACGCCAGTGTTTGGTCGCAATCTCTTTGAAGGAGACTTTCGGTCCTTCCTGCAGGCCTTCGCGATCGCCCTGCTCCATTTTATCAACGTGCTGCTGGAACGCCGGCGTCTCTTCCAGCGCATGACGCAGATAAAGACCAATAATCCCTAACGGCAGCGCCAGGAAGAACGGAATACGCCAGCCCCAGCTGAGGAAGTTCTCTTCACCCACCACGCTGGAAATCAGTACCACCACGCCCGCGCCCATTACAAAACCGGCTATTGAACCGAAGTCCAGCCAGCTGCCCATAAAGCCGCGTTTACGGTCAGGCGAGTATTCCGCCACAAAGATCGATGCGCCGGTATATTCTCCGCCCACCGAAAAACCCTGCGCCATTTTACATAGCAGCAGCAGTATTGGCGCCCAGATGCCAATCGTGGCATACGACGGAATAAGACCGATACAGAATGTACTTATCGACATGATGACAATGGTTATCGCCAGAATCTTTTGTCGACCGTATTTATCGCCCAGCATCCCGAAGAACAGGCCGCCTAATGGACGAATTAAGAAGGGAACCGAGAAGGTACCGAGCGCGGCGATCATCTGCACGCTGGGGTTGGCATCGGGGAAAAAGACTTTACCCAGGGCATACGCAACAAAACCATAAACCCCAAAATCGAACCATTCCATCGCGTTACCCAGCGACGCTGCGGTAATCGCTTTCTTCAGTTTGCTATCATCAATGATGGTCACATCCCGAAGCGTGATGGGTTTTACTTTTTTCCTTTTAAGCATAATTTTCCTCTTTTGCTCTCGCCTTGAGCGCACGAATCTCCGCCGAATGACAAGGTCATTCGCGTCATGCGTTGGGAGCGGCGAATTGCTGTGCTCCACATTTCAAGCGTAGCAGGTTTGCCTGCACTGTCTGCTGACAGTCCGTACAACCGAACCTGTTGACGCCTGCTCTGGCCATAATCAAATAAGCGGTGCCGCTAATAAGTGTAGTGAATTTGCGTTCTCGCCTTTTTACCCTAACAGCGTTTAAATTTGGGATCAACTTCACAAAAAATTACCTACCCTTAAACAGAGTCATCTCAAACCAATAAGTTCAATGAATATTGGAACTTAGCGATACATTTCCGGAAATAACTGGCGGTTTTTAAGGAAATAACCCCGCCTATCCCCACAATATATATTCTCTTTCTCCGCTGGGAAGTGTCATAAAAAAGGCCCGACAAAAGTGCGGGATTGCGCTATAATCAGCATCACTTTCGGCTATCAGCCGCCATTTAAAGGACCAACGTCCTGTTTTACCCAGTAATCGCGAGGAACGTCATGCAACTGCCCCACTGCCCAAAATGCCATTCTGAATACACTTATGAAGACAACGGCATGTTTGTTTGCCCGGAATGCGCCCACGAATGGAACAATGCCGAGCCTGTGGACGATAACGACGCGCTGATTGTCAAAGACGCCAACGGCAATTTACTGGCCGACGGCGATAGCGTCACCGTAGTAAAAGATCTGAAGGTTAAAGGCAGCTCTTCGATGCTAAAAATTGGTACTAAAGTTAAAAATATCCGCCTGGTGGAAGGCGATCATAATATTGACTGTAAAATTGATGGTTTTGGCCCAATGAAGCTAAAATCCGAATTTGTTAAAAAGAACTGATTTTATTCCCCCGACGCCTATCGTCGGGGGAAATATATTTTTTCCGCGCTCTGGCCAGCCTTCCCGCATTCGTACTCACTTTACCCGTCGCTGCCGCCTGGCTTAATTCCGCAATCCCCTTCTACGCTTAATGGAATATTCGTTACCTGAGGTAATGCTTATGCCCTTAAGTCCCTATATCGCTTTTAGCGGCAACTGCGCTGCCGCCATCGCTTTCTACCAGCAGGCGCTGGGCGCTGAGCTGCTCCACAAAATCACCTGGGGTGAAATGCCGCAGAATAGCCAGGACGCCGAAGATGGCTGCCCTTCCGGCCAGCACCTGGCTGCCGACGGTATCGCCCACGCCAGCCTGCGCATCGCGGATGGCATCCTGATGCTCAGCGACAGCCCCTCCAGCAAAATGGAGCGCTACGCCGGGTTTACCATCGTGCTCGACCCAAAAGACGTTATCGAGGGTAAACGCTGGTTTGACGGCCTCGCCGACGGCGGCCAGATAGAGATGGCCTGGCAGGAAACGTTCTGGGCGCACGGCTTCGGTAAAGTCATCGACCGCTTTGGCGTCCCGTGGATGGTCAACGTGGTGAAAGAGCCTTAACGCTTACCTTCCTCCCCTCACCCTCCGGTAGAGAGCCGGGGTGAGGGCATCCGTGCGTTCATTCCCCCTCCCCCTGTCATCCCACCGGCATTAACTCTTCATCCCCCGGTCATCATGAGTTAACCGAAATGTAACAAAAAACCGTCAGGATCGGCCCACGCTCAGAGGGAAACTCCTTCATGTCCATAGTGAGGCTCGATTGACATGTACTTATCCAGACATCCGACCAGTTACCCGACACGATATCAGGAAATTGCCGCCAAACTTGAGCAAGAGCTTCGCCACCACTACCGCTGCGGCGACTATCTTCCCGCCGAGCAGCAGCTGGCGACCCGCTTTGAAGTTAACCGCCATACCCTGCGCCGGGCCATCGATCAGCTCGTCGAACGCGGCTGGGTCCAGCGCCGCCAGGGCGTCGGCGTGCTGGTTCTGATGCGCCCGATCGATTATCCGCTCAACGCCCAGGCCCGCTTTAGCCAGAATCTTCTCGAACAGGGCAGCCATCCGACCAGCGAGAAGCTGCTGTCGGTGTTACGCCCGGCCAGCAGCCACGTTGCCGAAGCCTTTGCCATTAATGAAGGCGATAACGTCATCCACCTGCGCACCCTGCGCCGCGTTAACGGCGTCGCGCTGTGCCTGATAGACCACTACTTTACCGACCTGCGACTGTGGCCGGTTCTGCAAACCTTTACCCACGGCTCTCTCCATGACCTGCTGCGCGACCGGCTTGATATCGAACTGACCCGCGTACGCACCAAAATCAGCGCCCGCCGCGCGCAGGCCAAAGAGAGCACTATTCTCGGCATTCCCAACATGGCGCCGCTGCTGTGCGTGCGCACCCTGAATCATCGCCAGGACGAGCAGAACGCGACGGAGTACTCCGTCAGCCTGACCCGCGCCGACATGATTGAATTCACCATGGAGCACTGAATGCACTTTGATACCGCTACCCGCCAGCGCTGGATGTCCGTGCTGGCCCACAGTGAACCACAAGAACTGGCGGCGCGGATGCAGACCCTGCAGCTCGCGCCGCAGTATGAGCTGATTCGCGCCCCGGAAACCGGACTGGTTCAGCTGCAGGCGCGTATGGGCGGCATCGGCGACCGGTTCTTTGCCGGAGACGCCACCTTAACCCGCGCCGCCATTCGCCTGGCCGACGGAACGCTCGGCTATAGCTGGATTTTGGGCCGCGACCGTCCGCACGCTGAACGCTGCGCGGCTATCGATGCCCTGATGCAGTCGCCACACCATTTTCACACCCTGATGGAAACCCTGATAACCCCGCTGGAACAACAACGTAGCGCGCGCATTGAAGCCCGACGCGCCGAAGTCAACGCCAGCCGGGTCGACTTCTTTACTCTGGTTCGCGGAGATAACGCATGACACTACAACCCGCCTTTACCCTGGCTGTGCAGGACGCCCAGCACAGTTTCCGCCGCCTGCTGAAAGCGATGAGCGAGCCGGGAGTGATTGTCTCCCTGCAACAGCTTCAGCACGGCTGGCAGCCGCTGAACGTCGCCTCCACCAGCCTGCTGCTGACGCTGGTGGATCACGACACGCCGGTCTGGCTGGCTCCGGCGCTGCATAACGATCTCGTCGGCCAGAATCTGCGCTTTCATACCGGCGCGCCGCTGGTTGAGCAGCCGCAGCAGGCGATCTTCGCCGTCGCCAGCGACACCATCAGCGCCGAGCAGCTTAACGTGCTTTCCGCCGGAACCGTCGTCGCCCCGGAAACCGGCGTCACGCTGGTGGTCCAGCTTGCCAGCCTGAGCGGCGGCCGGATGCTGCGGCTGACCGGCGCGGGGATCGCCGAAGAGCGGATGATCGCCCCGCAGCTGCCGGAATGCATTATTGAAGAATTGACCGAGCGCCCGCATCCGTTCCCGCTGGGCATCGATCTGATCCTCACCTGCGGCGAACGCCTGCTGGCTATCCCGCGCACCACCCATGTCGAGGTCTGCTAATGTACGTAGCCGTCAAAGGCGGCGAGAAGGCGATCGTCGCCGCTCACGCCCTACAGGAACAGAAACGCCGAGGCGATGGACGGCTTCCTGAAATCAGCGTTGACCAGATTAGCCAGCAGCTTAATCTGGCGGTGGACCGGGTGATGACCGAAGGCGGTATCGCCGACCGGGAGCTGGCGGCGCTGGCGCTGAAGCAGGCCAGCGGCGATAGCGTCGAAGCGATTTTTCTGCTGCGCGCTTACCGCACCACGCTGCAAAGGCTGGCGGTCAGCGAGCCCGTCGACACCGCCGGAATGCGCCTTGAGCGCCGTATTTCGGCGGTCTATAAAGATATTCCCGGCGGCCAGCTGCTCGGCCCAACCTACGATTACAGCCACCGCCTGCTCGATTTTACCCTGCTGGCCAACGGCGAAACGCCGCCGCTGGCGACCGATAGCGCGCCGCAGGAAGCCGCGCCGCACGTTTTTAATCTGCTGGTTCAGCAAGAACTGGCGAAAGCCGAACGAGATACCGACGCGCAGCCCGACGATATCACCCGCCATCCGCCGGTCTATCCCTGCTCGCGCTCTTCGCGCCTGCAGCAGCTGGCGCGCGGCGACGAGGGCTATCTGCTGGCGCTGGCCTACTCCACCCAGCGCGGCTACGGGCGCAACCACCCGTTTGCCGGTGAAATTCGCAGCGGCTACGTCGCGGTGGAGATCGCTCCCGAAGAGCTGGGATTCACCGTCAATATCGGTGAACTGTTGATGACCGAATGCGAAATGGTTAACGGCTTTGTCGCCCCTGAGGATGAACCGCCGCACTTTACCCGCGGCTACGGCCTGACGTTCGGCATGAGCGAGCGTAAAGCGATGGCGATGGCGCTAGTGGACCGCGCGCTCCAGGCGCCGGAGTACGGCGAAGAAGTGGCGGGCCCCGCTCAGGATGAAGAGTTTGTGCTGGCGCATGCCGATAACGTCGAGGCGGCCGGTTTCGTTTCGCACCTTAAACTTCCCCACTATGTCGATTTCCAGGCCGAACTGGCGCTGCTTAAACGCCTGCAACGGGAGAATCAACGTGGCTAACGCATTGACCGGCTACAACTTTGCTTATCTCGACGAGCAAACCAAACGCATGATCCGCCGCGCCATCCTGAAAGCGGTGGCCATCCCCGGCTACCAGGTGCCCTTCGGCGGTCGCGAGATGCCGATGCCCTACGGCTGGGGCACCGGCGGTATCCAGCTTACCGCCAGCGTCATCGGCGAAAATGACGTGCTGAAGGTGATTGACCAGGGCGCCGACGACACCACCAACGCGGTGTCGATTCGCCAGTTTTTCCAACGCGTCACCGGCGTCGCGACCACCGAGCGCACCGAAGACGCGACGCTGATCCAGACCCGCCACCGGATCCCGGAAACGCCGCTGACTGAAGATCAGATCCTGATCTTCCAGGTGCCGATCCCGGAGCCGCTGCGTTTTATCGAGCCGCGCGAGACCGAAACCCGCACCATGCACGCGCTGGAGGAGTACGGCGTGATGCAGGTGAAGCTGTACGAAGATATCGCCCGCTTCGGCCATATCGCCACCACCTACGCCTATCCGGTGAAGGTCAACGGCCGCTACGTAATGGACCCGTCGCCGATTCCGAAATTCGATAACCCGAAGATGCATATGATGCCCGCCCTCCAGCTGTTCGGCGCCGGACGTGAAAAACGCATCTACGCGGTGCCGCCGTACACCCCGGTAGAAAGCCTCGATTTCGACGATCATCCGTTTACCGTTCAGGAGTGGGATGAACCCTGCGCCATCTGCGGTTCGCGCCATAGCTATCTTGATGAAGTGGTGCTCGACGACAGCGGCAAACGGATGTTTGTTTGTTCCGATACCGATTATTGCCGCCAGCAGAGCGAGGAGCAGAAAAAATGAGTCATCCGTTACTGGCGGTCAATAATCTGACCCACCTCTACGCGCCGGGCAAAGGCTTCAGCGACGTCTCGTTTGAACTGTGGCCGGGAGAGGTGCTGGGTATCGTCGGCGAGTCCGGCTCCGGGAAAACCACCCTTCTACAGGCGATTTCCGCCCGCCTGACGCCGCAGCAGGGCGACGTGCGCTATCAGAACCGTTCGCTGTACGCGATGAGCGAAGCGGATCGCCGCCGCCTGCTGCGCACCGAATGGGGCGTGGTGCACCAGCATCCGATGGACGGACTGCGCCGCCAGGTGTCGGCGGGGGGGAATATCGGCGAGCGCCTGATGGCGACCGGCGCGCGGCACTACGGTGATATTCGCGCCACCGCCGAGCAGTGGTTGCAGGAGGTGGAGATCCCGCCTTCGCGCATTGACGACCTGCCCACCACCTTTTCCGGCGGTATGCAGCAGCGTCTACAAATCGCCCGCAATCTGGTGACCCAGCCGAAGCTGGTGTTTATGGATGAACCCACCGGCGGGCTGGACGTGTCGGTGCAGGCGCGCCTGCTCGATCTGCTGCGCGGCCTGGTGGTGGAGCTAAACCTGGCGGTGGTGATTGTGACCCACGACCTCGGCGTCGCCCGCCTTCTGGCTAACCGTCTGCTGGTGATGAAACAAGGACAGGTGGTGGAAAGCGGCTTAACCGACCGGGTGCTCGACGATCCCCATCACCCCTACACCCAGCTGCTGGTGTCGTCGGTGTTGCAGAACTGAACATAGGTCCACTCCCCCGTGGCGCTGCGCTGACCGGGCTACGGGTGCCGGGCCGTCTGCGGGCCGGTAGCCCGGACAGGCGCAATGCGCCGCCTCCGGGAATCCCCGGTCGCGCTTCGTGAGTTAATGCATCAGGTAGCCCGGATAAGGCGTTTACGCCGCGATCCGGGGAAATTCAGGCACGATGAGGCTAAAAATGAACGCCATCCGCGTTGAAAACATCCATAAAACCTTTGTTCTGCACCAGCAGCACGGCGTCCGTCTGCCGGTCCTCGCCGACGCCTCGCTGACCGTGAATGCCGGTGAATGCGTGGTGCTGCACGGCCACTCCGGCAGCGGCAAATCGACCCTGCTGCGCTCGCTGTACGCCAACTATCTTCCCGATAGCGGCCACATTCATATTCGCCACGGCGACGAATGGGTCGACCTGGTTACCGCCACGCCGCGCAAAGTGCTGGAAGTGCGCAAAACTACCATCGGCTGGGTCAGCCAGTTTCTGCGGGTGATCCCGCGTATCTCCGCCCTCGACGTGGTGATGCAACCGCTGCTCGAACTGGGTGCCTCGCGCGAAGAGAGCGCCGCGAAAGCCGCCCGCCTGCTAACGCGCCTGAACGTCCCCGAACGCCTGTGGCACCTCGCCCCCTCAACCTTTTCCGGCGGCGAACAGCAGCGGGTCAACATTGCCCGCGGCTTCGCGGTCGACTACCCGATTTTGCTTCTCGACGAACCCACCGCCTCGCTGGACGCTAACAACAGCGCCGCGGTGGTGGCGTTGATTCACGAAGCCAAAGCCCGCGGCGCGGCGATCGTCGGTATTTTCCACGACGAGGCCACGCGCCACCAGGTCGCCGACCGCCTGCACCCGATGGGGATTTCAGCATGATTATTAATAACGTAAAGCTGGTCCTCGAAGACGAGGTGGTTAACGGTTCGCTGGAAGTTCACGACGGCAGAATCTCAGCCTTTGCCGAAAACCAGAGCCGGCTGGCGGAGGCGGTTGACGGCGAAGGCGGCTGGCTGCTGCCGGGGCTTATCGAGCTGCATACCGACAACCTGGACAAGTTTTTCACCCCGCGACCCAAGGTGGACTGGCCCGCCCACTCGGCGATGAGCAGCCACGACGCGCTGATGGTCGCCAGCGGCATCACCACCGTGCTCGATGCCGTGGCTATTGGCGATGTGCGCGACGGCGGCGACCGTCTGGAAAACCTGGAAAAAATGATCAACGCCGTCGAAGAGACGCAAAAGCGCGGCCTCAACCGCGCCGAACACCGACTGCATCTGCGCTGCGAACTGCCGCATCACACCACCCTGCCGCTGTTTGAGAAGCTGGTAGGCCGCGAGCCGGTGAGCATGGTCTCTCTGATGGATCACTCCCCCGGCCAGCGCCAGTACGCCGACCTCAGCAAATATCGCGACTACTATCAGGGCAAATACCATCTGACCAACGAACAGATGGACAACTTCGAACAGGAGCAGATGGCGCTGGCGGCAGCCTGGTCGCAGCCCAACCGGCAGCGCATCGCCGCTATCTGCCGCGAGCGCAATATCGCGCTGGCCAGCCACGATGACGCCACCTGCGAACATGTGCTCGAATCACGCCAACTTGGCAGCACCATCGCCGAATTTCCCACCACCCTTGCTGCCGCGGAGGCGTCGCGCCGGCACGGCATGAACGTTCTGATGGGCGCGCCGAATATCGTGCGCGGCGGTTCCCACTCGGGCAACGTCGCCGCTCACCAGCTGGCGGCCAGCGGCCTACTGGATATTCTCTCCTCCGACTATTATCCCGCCAGCCTGCTGGATGCCGCTTTCCGCATCGCCGACGACGGGGGCAACGCCTTTACCCTCGCGCAGGCCATTCGCCTGGTAAGCAAAAACCCGGCGCAGGCGCTGGGGCTGCATGACCGCGGGGTGATTGCCGAAGGTAAACGGGCGGATCTGGTGCTGGCGCACCGTCGCGGCGAGCATATCCATATTGATCGCGTCTGGCGGCAAGGCAAGAGGGTCTTCTGATGACAGGAAAACTGATTTGGCTGGTCGGTCCGTCCGGCTCCGGTAAAGACAGCCTGCTGGCGGCGCTGCGCCAGCGGGAGCATCCCCAGCTGCTGGTGGCGCACCGCTACATTACCCGCCCGCACAACGCGGGTTGTGAAAACCATATCGCCCTCAGCGAACATGAGTTTTTTACCCGCGCCGAGCAGCATCTGTTTGCCCTTAGCTGGCACGCTAACAATAATTACTACGGCATCGGCATCGAGATTGACCTGTGGCTGCACGCCGGGTTTGACGTGGTCGCTAATGGCTCCCGCGCCCACCTCGCGCAGGCGCAGGCGCGCTATGCCGACGCCCTGCTGCCCATCTGTTTGCAGGTCTCGCCGGAGGTGCTGCGACAGCGCCTGGAGCAGCGTGGAAGGGAGAACGAGACGGAAATCGCCCAGCGGCTGGAACGCGCGGCGCGCTATACGCCGAGCGCGTGTCTGACCCTGAATAACGATGGCCGTCTGAGCCAGTCGGTGGATGCGCTGGTCTCGCTGATTCGCGTTCACGGCAATCGACACGAGCAGCAAATTGCCTGAGACGAGGAGAAAACATGAGCCTGACGATCCGCTTGACCGGCACCGGCGGCGCGCAGCTGGTGCCGGTTTTCGGCTGCGACTGCCGCGCCTGCCGCCGCGCCCGCGCCGACGACGCGCATCGCCGTCGCCCCTGTAGCGCGGCGGTGAAGTTCAACAACGCGGTGACGCTGCTCGATGCCGGGCTGCCGGATCTGCTGGAGCGGTGGCCCGCCGGCAGCTTTCAGCAGTTTCTGCTCACCCATTATCATATGGATCACGTGCAGGGCCTGTTCCCCCTGCGCTGGGGAATGGGCGAACCTATTGCGGTTTACGGCCCGCCCGATGAACAGGGCTGCGATGACCTGTTCAGGCATCCGGGCCTGCTTGATTTCAGCCATACCGTTGAGCCGTTCGTGATGTTTGAACTTCAGGGATTGCGCGTTACGCCGCTGCCGCTGAACCACTCAAAGCTCACTTTCGGCTACCTGCTGGAATCGGCCCATAGCCGGGTCGCCTGGCTGTCCGACACCGCCGCCCTGCCGGAAAAAACCCTCAAGTTCCTGCTTAACAACCGACCGCAGCTTATCATCATCGACTGTAGTCACGAGCCGCGCCCGCAGCCGCCGCGCAACCACTGCGATCTCAACACCGTGCGGGCCATTAACCAGGTGATTGGCTGCCCGCGGGTGATCCTTACCCATATCAGCCACCAGTTCGATGCGTGGATGATGGAAAATTCTCTGCCTGCGGGATTTGAAGCGGGATTTGACGGTATGGAGATTGTGCTGGATTAACCGGGCGCGACGAAGGCCGCGGGTCGCGCCGCATCAATAATCATCATCCAGCCTGCGCTGGTCGCTTTCCAGCTGACGGCGGTCCCGGTCCAGCTGGCGCTGACGCTCATCAAGTTCGCGGCGACGATCTTCCAGCTGTCGCCGTTGATCGTCATACTGCCGCTGGCGATCGGCGTTTTGCTGACGGCTGCCCTGATAGCGTCCATCATCATAATCATCGTCATCGGAACGGCTGCCGTTGGGTTGATAAGCGTCATTAATGGCCTGCTGAATATTGCCGATCGCGTCGTCAATAATATCGGCGTGCGCCAGCTGGCTGGCGAAGGAAAGAGCGCAGAAAAGCAAAGCAGTAGAGTAACGTTTCATAAAGCCAGTCTCATCAGGGGGCTGGCTCTACGTTAATCAAGGGCTATCGCGGCGAGTAGCGGAGGAATCTCAAATCCGCTGCTGTTCAATCGCGCCGATGGCGTCTACCCGGCCCTGATGGCGTCCGCCCTCGAATTCGGCGCTCAGCCAGGCATCAACGATCATTTTCGCCAGTTCAAGGCCGATCACCCTGGCGCCAAAGGCCAGAACGTTGGTGTCATTATGCTGGCGTGAAAGCTGCGCGGAGTAAGGCTCGCTGCACACCACCGCGCGAATGCCCGGGTGCTTATTGGCGGCGATGGAGATGCCGACGCCGGTGCCGCAGATCAGAATCCCGCCGTCAACTTCGCCGGCGGCAACCGCCTGCGCGACGGCGCTGGCATAGCGCGGATAATCGGTGCGTTCCGTTGACCATGCGCCTTTATCCACCACCTCCATTCCGCGCTGACGCAGATGCAACACAATATCGTCTTTCAGAATAAACCCGACATGATCGCAGCCAATTGCAATCCTTTTCATACCTAGCCTCGCCTGTTATTCACTTTACGGAAATGCTTTATGTTGTGATTTAAACGGCATTTATCGGCCAAATAAGCGTCAAAAACACCGCAGCCAGGGCCTGTTCTACACGCTGTAATTTCACAAATCAAGCGTCAGTGTTCTTTTACCTCAAACAATCACGCCGTTAAAAACATCAATATAAACCATATAATTTATTGATATTTAACAAATAACAAATCAAAAAACGAAAAATACACCCACCAAAAACTTCACAACAGACAATACTTTATAAAAATATAAAATTTGTGAAGTTGATTGTATCTTTTCTGTTTTGCCTGTGGTGATATAGTGACGTCTTCATTTTATGGACAATGAGAAAGCGATGAGTCAGTCAGAATCCAGTTCGCTCCCCAACGGTATCGGCCTTGCCCCCTGGCTTCGCATGAAGCAGGAAGGGATGACCGAAAATGAAAGCCGCATCGTCGAATGGTTGCTTACCCCCGGCAATCTGAGCGATGCGCCGGCCATTAAGGACGTCGCAGAGGCGCTGTCGGTGTCTGAGGCCATGATCGTTAAGGTCTCTAAACTGCTTGGTTTTAGCGGTTTTCGTAATCTGCGCAGCGCGCTGGAAGCCTATTTCTCGCAGTCTGAGCAGGTCCTGCCGACTGAGCTCTCTTTTGATGAAGCGCCGCAGGATGTGGTGAATAAGGTGTTTAACATCACCCTGCGCACCATTATGGAAGGCCAGTCGATCGTTAACGTCGACGAAATTCATCGCGCGGCGCGCTTTTTCGCCCAGGCCAACCAGCGTGACCTGTATGGCGCAGGCGGTTCAAACGCCATCTGCGCGGACGTGCAGCATAAGTTTTTACGCATCGGCGTGCGCTGCCAGGCCTACCCGGACGCGCATATCATGATGATGTCCGCCTCGCTGCTGAAGGAAGGCGATGTGGTACTGGTGGTCTCGCACTCCGGGCGCACCAGCGATATCAAATCGGCGGTGGAGCTGGCGAAAAAGAACGGCGCAAAAATTATTTGTATCACCCATAGCTATCATTCACCGATTGCCAAACTAGCTGATTTTATTATTTGTTCGCCAGCACCAGAGACGCCTTTATTAGGCCGTAACGCCTCAGCGCGTATATTACAACTCACATTATTAGATGCTTTTTTTGTTTCCGTTGCCCAGCTGAATATTGAACAAGCGAATTTAAATATGCAAAAAACCGGCGCGATTGTTAATTTCTTTTCACCCGGCGCGCTTAAATAAAAAACCGATCCCACGTTGGTGGGATCAATATAACTGTATCCTACACTGAGAATACTGCCATGAATAAATATCTGAAAATTTTCAGCGGCACGCTCATGGGCGTAATGTTATCCACCAGCGCCTTTGCCGCCGCCGATTATGCTGTGGTCTTAAAAACCTTATCCAATCCGTTTTGGGTGGATATGAAAAAGGGCATAGAAGACGAAGCCAAAACGTTGGGCGTAAGCGTCGATATTTTTGCCTCCCCTTCCGAAGGCGATTTTCAGTCGCAGCTGCAGCTGTTTGAAGACCTGAGCAACAAAAACTACAAAGGTATCGCCTTTGCGCCCCTCTCCTCGGTAAACCTGGTGATGCCGGTGGCTAAAGCCTGGAAAAAGGGCATCTATCTGGTCAACCTCGATGAAAAAATCGATATGGATAACCTGAAGAAAGCAGGCGGCAACGTCGAGGCTTTCGTCACCACCGATAACGTGGCGGTTGGGGCGAAGGGCGCGGCTTTTATTATCGACAAGCTGGGTGCGGAAGGCGGCGAAGTGGCGATTATCGAAGGTAAAGCCGGTAACGCCTCCGGTGAAGCTCGCCGCAATGGCGCCACCGAAGCCTTCAAAAAAGCGAGCCAGATCAAGCTGGTTGCCAGCCAGCCCGCCGACTGGGACCGTATTAAAGCGCTGGACGTCGCCACGAACGTGCTGCAGCGTAACCCGAATGTTAAAGCGATTTACTGCGCCAACGACACCATGGCGATGGGCGTCGCCCAGGCCGTCGCCAACGCGGGTAAAACCGGCAAGGTGCTGGTGGTCGGTACCGACGGTATTCCGGAAGCGCGCAAAATGGTCGAGGCCGGACAGATGACCGCGACTATCGCGCAGAACCCGGCGGATATCGGCGCGACGGGCCTGAAGCTGATGGTCGATGCCGAGAAGAGCGGCAAGGTGATCCCGCTGGATAAAGCCCCGCAGTTTACGCTGGTGGATTCCATTCTGGTGACGAAGTAAGTCTGTAAATCCCCTTTTCCTTTGGGAGAGGGGAATTCACCCAGAGGTAATGAAGGAAATTTTCTATGCTCACGCCATATATTTCAATGGCGGGGATCGGCAAATCCTTTGGCCCGGTTCACGCATTAAAATCGGTTGATTTAACTATATACCCGCACGAAATACATGCGTTATTAGGGGAAAATGGTGCCGGTAAATCAACGCTGATGAAAGTATTGTCGGGAATCCATGAACCGACCAAAGGCACCATTACCATTAACAATGTCAACTACGACAAGCTGGACCATAAATTAGCGGCCCAGCTCGGCATCGGCATTATTTATCAGGAGCTCAGCGTCATTGATGAATTAACGGTGCTGGAGAATTTATATATTGGCCGTCATCTGACGAAAAAAGTCTGCGGCGTTAACGTCATCGACTGGCGAGAGATGCGCGTGCGGGCGGCAATGATGCTGCTGCGCGTCGGGCTGAAGATCGATTTAGACGAAAAGGTGGCGAATCTCTCCATCAGCCATAAGCAGATGCTGGAAATAGCCAAAACGCTGATGCTCGACGCCAAAGTGCTGATCATGGATGAGCCGACCTCCTCGCTGACCAACAAAGAGGTGGACTATCTGTTCCTGATCATGAACCAGCTGCGTAAAGAGGGCACCGCCATTGTTTATATCTCGCACAAGCTGGCGGAAATACGCCGCATCTGCGACCGCTACACGGTGATGAAAGACGGCAGCAGCGTCTGCAGCGGAATGGTCAGCGAAGTGAATAACGACGACATCGTACGCCTGATGGTCGGCCGCGAGCTGCAAAACCGCTTTAACGCCATGAAAGAGAGCACCGGCAATATCGTCCGCGAGACGGTATTCGAAGTGAAAAACGTTACCAGCCATGACAAAAAAAAGGTACGCGATATCTCATTTAGCGTGAATCGCGGCGAAATTCTCGGTTTTGCTGGGCTGGTCGGCTCCGGGCGCACGGAGCTCATGGACTGCCTGTTTGGGGTTGATAAACGTAGCGGCGGTGAAATTTATCTCAACGGCAAAGCGATCTCCCCCCGCTCGCCGCTGGACGCCTTAAAAAAAGGGATGGGCTACATCACCGAAAGCCGCCGGGAAAACGGCTTTTTCCCTAATTTTTCCATCGCTCAGAACATGGCGGTCAGCCAGAGCCTGAAGCGCGGCGGCTACAAAGGGGCCATGGGGCTGTTCCGCGAAGGCGACGAACGCAAAACGGCGGAAGAGCAGCGCAAGCTGCTGGCGCTGAAGTGCCATTCGGTCGATCAGAACATCACCGAGCTTTCCGGCGGCAACCAGCAGAAGGTGCTGATTTCCAAATGGCTGTGCTGCAGCCCCGAAGTGATCATTTTTGACGAGCCGACGCGCGGTATCGACGTCGGCGCGAAAGCCGAAATTTATAAAGTGATGCGCCAGCTGGCCGATGACGGAAAAGTCATCCTGATGGTGTCATCCGAACTACCTGAAATTATCGCCGTCTGCGACCGCATTGCCGTGTTCTGCGAAGGGCGACTGACGCAAATCCTGACCAATCGCGACGACTTGAGCGAAGAGGAGATTATGGCATGGGCACTACCACAAGAGTGAAAGGCGATATGGACGAGAAAAAACCGTTTAACTTCGCGCTATTCTGGGATAAATACGGCACCTTTTTTATCCTCGCCATTATCGTCGCGATCTTCGGCACCCTGTCGTCAGAGTACTTTCTGACGACCAACAACATTACGCAGATCTTCGTCCAAAGTTCGGTCACCGTCCTGATCGGCATGGGCGAATTCTTCGCGATCCTCGTCGCCGGGATCGATCTGTCGGTCGGGGCGATCCTCGCGCTCTCCGGGATGGTCACCGCTAAGCTGATGCTGGCGGGCGTCGATCCGTTCCTCGCGGCGCTGATTGGCGGCGTGCTGGTCGGCGGCGCGCTGGGCGCCATCAACGGCTGCCTGGTCAACTGGACCGGCCTGCACCCGTTCATTATCACCCTCGGCACCAACGCTATCTTTCGCGGTATCACCCTGGTGATTTCCGATGCCAACTCGGTATACGGCTTCTCGTTTGATTTCGTTAACTTCTTCGCCGCCACGCCGCTGGGTATACCGGTTCCGGTGATTTTCTCGCTGATTGTGGCGGTGATCCTCTGGTTCCTGACCACCCGCATGCGCGTGGGCCGCAACATCTACGCGCTGGGCGGTAACAAGAACTCCGCTTTCTACTCCGGTATCGACGTCAAATTCCACATGCTGCTGGTGTTCATTATCTCCGGCGTTTGCGCCGGGCTGGCGGGCGTGGTCTCCACCGCGCGTCTCGGGGCGGCGGAACCGCTGGCGGGGATGGGCTTTGAAACCTACGCCATCGCCAGCGCCATCATCGGCGGCACCAGCTTCTTCGGCGGCAAAGGACGCATCTTCTCGGTGGTCATCGGCGGCCTGATTATCGGCACCATCAATAACGGACTGAACATTCTGCAAGTACAAACCTACTACCAGCTGGTGGTAATGGGCGGATTAATCATCGCGGCTGTCGCCCTCGACCGTCTTATCAGTAAGTAAGGAATTTATAATGAAAATTGCTCCCTCTTTAATGTGTATGGATCTGCTGAAATTCAAAGAACAGATCGAGTTTATCGACCAGCACGCAGACTATTTTCACATCGACATTATGGACGGTCATTTTGTACCGAACCTGACCCTGTCGCCATTTTTCGTCGGCCAGGTGAAAAAGCTGGCCAGCAAGCCGCTGGACTGCCATCTGATGGTCACCCGCCCGCAGGACTACATTAGCCAACTGGCGCAGGCGGGGGCGAATTTTATCACCCTGCATCCGGAAACGATTAACGGCCAGGCCTTCCGTCTGATCGAAGAGATCCGCCGCCACGGCATGAAGGTCGGGCTGATCCTCAACCCGGAAACCCCGGTCGAGGCCATGAAGTACTACATTCATAAAGCCGACAAAATCACGGTGATGACCGTCGATCCGGGCTTCGCCGGGCAGCCGTTTATCCCGGAGATGCTGGAAAAAATCGGCGAACTGAAAGCCTGGCGCGAGCGCGAAGGGCTGAACTACGAGATCGAAATCGATGGCTCCTGCAATAAAGCCACCTATCAAAAACTGATGGCGGCGGGCGCGGACGTCTTTATCGTCGGCACTTCAGGCCTCTTTAATCACGCCGAGAAGATTGAAGATGCGTGGCAGATCATGGTCGAGCAGATCCTGGCGGCGAAACACGAGGTACTGCCTCATGCAAAAACAGCGTAACGTTGTTGCGGGCGTGGATATGGGCGCGACCCATATCCGCCTTTGCCTGCAAACCGCGCAGGGCGAAGCGCTGCACTGCGAAAAGCGGCGCACCGCGGACGTGATTAGCGCCGACGGCCTGGTCAATGGCATTAAAAACCTGTTGCAGCAGCAGCTGACCCTGCACGACGCCCGTTGCTGCGGGCTGGTGATGGGGTTCCCGGCGCTGGTGGCAAAAGACAAGCGGACGATTATCTCAACGCCCAATCTACCTCTCGCCGCCGACGACCTCTACAACCTGGCCGACCGGCTGGAAGCGGCGCTATGCTGCCCGGTGGAGTTTTCCCGCGATGTGAATCTGCAGCTCTCTTTTGATGTACAGGAGAATGGCCTGCAGGAGCAGGAGGTGCTGGCGGCCTATCTTGGCACCGGTATGGGCTTCGCGGTCTGGCTGAACGGCGGGCCGTGGACCGGCGCGCACGGCGTGGCGGGCGAGCTGGGGCATATTCCGCTGGGCGATGACGCCCTCACCTGCGCCTGCGGCAACCCCGCCTGTCTGGAAACCGTTTGCTCCGGCATTGCGCTCAAGCGCTGGTATGAACAGCAGCCGCGAGCGTACGAGCTGGGCGAACTGTTCGTCCACGCCGAGCAGGAGCCGTTTGTCCAGACGTTGCTAAACCACGCCGCCCGCGCTATCGCCACCAGCGTCAACCTGTTCGATCCCGACGCGGTAATTCTTGGCGGCGGTGTGATGGATATGCCCGCCTTCCCGCGCGATGCCTTAATCGCGATGGTCAAAACCTACGTTCGCCGTCCGCTGCCGTATCAGGCCGTACGCTTTATCGCCGCGTCATCATCAGCGTTTAACGGCGCCCAGGGCGCGGCGGCGCTGGCACGCAGCCGTTATTTACCCCTTCCTGTTACAGTATGATATTTAACGTCAGGCCAGATGCCGCTCATATCGGTATCTGGCCCATAATATGACCATAAATCATATGCAGTTAAATGCCCCTGATTTTATAAATCATAATTGAATGTAATAACTTCATTAATCACCCTATCGCAATCCGCACAAATACCTCATAAAAAGAGGTGCCCATCTCACATTTCTTATTCTATAAACATAAAAAAACATCTTATTATGGGAAAGAAATAAAGCAGCCCTTCTTTTAACTAAATAAATTCACAATACAAATGATAAATGGAGATTTATATGAATAACTTGCAGTTATTCCGTTTGAACAGGACTTTTATTGCCATTGCTGTCGCAACAGGGTTATTAGTTAACACCTCTTTTGCGAGCGAAACCGCCCAGCCAGCCACGCAATATACGCAGCAAATTAACCAGCAATATACTCAGTCGCTACCCTTTAACGACCGTCAGGACTTTGATGATGCGCAGCGGGGATTTATCGCCCCGCTTCTCAATCAAGGTATTCTGAAAAATGCTGATGGGAAAACCTATTATCGGGGGGAGGATTATAAATTCGATATCAATGCGCCAGCCCCCGACACGGTGAACCCCAGCCTGTGGCGGCAGTCGCAAATCAACGGTATTTCCGGCCTGTTTAAAGTCACCGAACGCATGTATCAGGTCCGCGGCCAGGATATTTCCAATATTACCTTTATTGAAGGCGATACGGGTATCATCGTTGTTGATCCCCTTGTCAGCCCGGAGGCCGCAAAATCCAGCCTCGACCTCTACTATCAGCATCGCCCGCAAAAACCTATTGTTGCCGTCATCTATACCCATAGCCACACCGATCACTATGGCGGCGTCAAAGGTATCGTCAGCGAAGAGGATGTTAAAACAGGCAAAGTGCAGGTTATTGCTCCAGCCGGGTTTATGGAAGAAGCCATCAGCGAAAACGTGCTGGCCGGGAATATTATGAACCGCCGGGTTCTCTACTCTTATGGTCTGTTGCTACCCCATAACGCTCAGGGCAATATCGGCAACGGTCTGGGCGTCACCATCAGTGCGGGCAACCCAACGATCATCGCCCCGACCAAATCGATAACCAAAACCGGTGAAAAACTGAATATCGATGGCCTGGAATTTGACTTTTTAATGGCGCCGGGCAGCGAGGCGCCATCAGAAATGCACTTCTATATCCCGGCGCTTAAAGCATTATGTACCGCAGAAAATACCACCCATACGCTGCATAACTTCTACACCCTGCGCGGCGCTAAAACGCGCGATACCAGTAAATGGACCGATTACCTGAATGAAACGCTCGATATGTGGGGCAGTCAGGCTGAAGTGCTGTTTATGCCGCATACCTGGCCGGTCTGGGGTAACCAGCACATTAACGACTATATCGGCAAATATCGCGACACCATCAAGTATATCCATGACCAGACGCTCCATCTGGCTAATCAGGGCTATACGATGAACGAAATCGGCAACATGATTAAGTTGCCCCCAGCGCTGGAGAATAACTGGGCCAGCCGCGGCTACTATGGTTCCGTAAGCCACAACGCCCGCGCGGTTTATAACTTCTATCTCGGTTACTTTGACGGCAACCCGGCCAACCTCAACCCCTACGGCCAGGTCGATATGGGTAAACGCTACGTCGAAGCGCTGGGCGGCGCAAAACAGGCAATTGAGCTGGCGCAAAAAGCTTATGACAAGGGCGACTATCGCTGGACGTCAGAACTGCTCAAGCAGGTGATTGCCGCCGAACCGCAAAACCAGGCGGCAAAAGATCTGCAAGCGAATTCCTTTGAGCAATTGGGTTATCAGGCGGAGTCCGCAACCTGGCGCGGTTTCTACTTAACCGGCGCGAAAGAGCTGCGCGAAGGCGTGCATAAACTCACCCACAATACCTCAAATTCACCCGACACCATCAAGGGTATGACGGTCGAAATGCTGTTTGATTACATGGCAGTCCGTCTGGATAGCGAGAAAGCGGCAGGCAAAAATATCAGCCTGAATTTCAATCTTGATCGAGGCGAAACCCTGAATCTGACGCTGAACAATAACGTGCTCAACTATCGCCAGGCTTCTCAGCAGAAGCCCGATGCATCCTTCACTATCAGCCGTGCTGACCTGCACGACGTGTTGACCGGCCAGGCCAAAATGGCCGATCTGCTGAAAACAGGGAAAGCCAAAGTCACCGGCGATGCGGCAAAGCTGGATGAAATCTTCTCCACGCTCGATCAATTTGAACTGTGGGTGAATATCGTTACGCCTAATTAATCAGGCTCGCTTCCGGAAATTTCTATTCTTTTCCGGAAGCGAATACATCCATGAGGGAAATATAAACACCTAAAAACAATAAAAAATATAAATAAGTTATGAATGCGGATGATTAATAAAGACATTTCACTCTCAATTAAAAATGGGGATACTGTGACCTCTTTTTCCTGTTTTACATTCACACGGGATATTTTTCGCAATAGACAGGATGTATTTCATTATGCAAACGGTTAAATCCAGTATTGTGATGCAGCTAAAAAATATATGCTGGCTCACTCCGGCCGCATTGTTGACGGGATGTACATTATCTCCGGCAATTCCGGTCATTGGCGCCTATTATCCTGGATGGCTCTTCTGCATTATTGCCGGAGTCATCCTTACGCTCATCACGCGGCGGGTTATTCTGCTCAAATATAAAATGCCAGCGCTTGCAGGCGTTATTTATACCGCCCTCTTTGCTCTCTACTCCATGCTGTTCTGGCTGGTATTTTTCTAACCCCTATTGAGATGCACTCATGGAAAGTTCGTCGAAAAAAATTCCTCGCAATAAATTACCGGCTCTGCTTCTGGTACTACTGGCCGTCGTCGTTTTACTCTTTGTCATCTGGCGACTGGATAGCGCGCCCGCTACTAACGACGCCTACGCTTCAGCGGATACGATTGATGTGGTTCCGGAAGTCAGCGGCCGCATTGTCGAACTGGCGGTTAGCGATAACCAGCAGGTCAAGCAGGGCGATCTGCTGTTTCGCATCGATCCCCGGACCTATGAAATGAACCTGGCGAAGGCCGAAGCTTCTCTTGCCGCGCTGGATAAACAGATTATGCTCACCCAGCGCAGCGTAGACGCGCAAAAATATGGCGCTGACTCCGTTCAGGCGATGGTCGCCAAAGCCCGCGCGGCGGCCAAACAGGCCAGCGATACCCTGCGCCGCACCGAGCCGTTGCTCAAGGAAGGTTTTGTTTCCGCAGAGGATGTCGATCGCGCCAGAACGGCGCAGCGCGCCGCCGCAGCCGACCTTAATGCGGTATTGCTCCAGGCGCAACAGGCCGCCAGCGCGGTCAGCGGCATCGATGCGCTGGTTGCCCAGCGAGTCGCCGTTGAAGCAGATATCGCGCTCACTAAACTACATCTTGAAATGGCCACGGTTCGCGCACCGTTCGATGGACGGGTGGTCGCATTAAAAACCTCCATCGGCCAGTTTGCCTCCGCTATGCGTCCGCTCTTTACCCTGATTGATACCCGCCACTGGTACGTCATCGCCAACTTCCGCGAAACGGAGTTGAAAAACATCCACACCGGTACACCCGCGACTATTCGTCTGATGAGCGACAGCGGCAAAACCTTCGCCGGTAAAGTCGATTCCGTCGGCTACGGCGTACTGCCTGACGACGGCGGTCTGGTGCTGGGCGGTCTGCCGCGGGTTTCCCGTTCGATTAACTGGGTTCGCGTGGCCCAGCGCTTCCAGGTAAAAATCATGGTGGATAAACCCGACGCAGAGATGTTCCGCATCGGCGCATCGGCGGTCGCCACTCTCGAGCCGCAATGATGAACGCGCTTAATTACCTGCCGCTGCCGCTGGTCAAAGCGCTGGCTTTTTTTCGCGAGGAATTAAGCGAAGAGCGCCCCGGCAGAGTGCCGCAAACCATGCAGCTTTGGGTTGGCTGCCTGCTGGTGGTGCTGATCTCAATGACCTTCGAGATCCCCTTTCTGGCGCTTTCGCTGGCGGTGCTGTTTTACGGTATCCAGTCCAACGCCTTCTATACCAAATTCGTGGCGATCCTGTTCGTGGTGGCCACGGCGATGGAAATCGGCAGCTTATTTCTGATCTACAAATGGTCTTATAGCTATCCGCTCGTGCGGCTGATCGTCGCTGGCGTAATTTTGCTGGGCTGTATGTTTATGATGCGCGCCCATCGCCTGGGGCTGGTCTTCTTCGCCGTGGCGATTGTTTCAATCTACGGGCAATCTTTCCCCGGAATGCTGGATTACCCCGAAGTCGTCGTTCGTCTGACGCTATGGTGTATCGTCGTGGGACTCTACCCGACGCTGCTGATGGTACTGATCGGCGTCCTGTGGTTTCCCGCCCGCGCGGCGGATCAGATGCGCGCAGCCCTGTGCGCGCGGCTTGATGACGCCGCCAGCCGCCTGACGCAATCCGCCGAACCGCTACCTGAAAAGCGCATTGAACAGGAAGCGTTAGCGCTGCAAAAACTGAACGTCTTCTGTATGGCCGATGATGCCGACTGGCGAGCAAGAAGCGCATGGTGGCAAACCTGCGTCACGACGGTGACCTACCTTTACGCCACGCTGAACCGCTACGACGCCGCCGCCTTTGCCAAAAATCAGACAATCGATTCTCTACGGCAAAAGCTGCAAAGCGAAATCGCCGCCCTGAAAAACGCCATTAGCGACGGGGAGACCTGGCATAGCGAGTGGCAACTGAGCGCTGAAGAGACCGCTGCGGCACGCGAATGCGGGCTGGAGAATGCCTGTCAGATTCTGCGACAGCTGGGTCAAATGGACCCGGACACGCCGCCCACGCCTGCAACCAAACCACCATCCATGGCGCCGGATGCTTTCACTAATCCGAACTATATTCGTTACGCCCTGAAAACGCTGCTGGCGTGCATGATCTGCTACGTCTTTTATTCCGGCGTCGATTGGGAAGGGATTCACACCTGCATGCTGACCTGCATCATCGTCGCTAACCCCAATCTCGGCTCGTCGTATCAGAAAATGACCCTGCGCTTCGGCGGCGCATTCTGCGGCGCGGTTCTCGCCCTGCTGATGACCATTTTTGTGATGCCCTGGCTGGATAATATCGTTGAACTGCTGCTGGTGCTGGCGCCGGTTTTTCTCATCGCTTCATGGATCGCCACCGGCTCAGAACGCTCTTCATACATCGGTACGCAAATGGTGGTCACCTTCGCGCTGGCGACGCTGGAAAATGCCTTCGGCCCGATTTACGACCTGGCGGAAATCCGCGATCGCGCCTTCGGTATTATGATTGGCATCGTCGTTTCAGCGGTGCTTTACACCTTTATCTGGCCGGAAAGCGAAGCGAAAACGCTGCCGCAAAAGCTGGCGGGCGCGCTGGGTCTGCTTGGCAAATTGCTCCGCGTTCCGCGCCAGCAGGAAGCCGCCGCGCAGCGAACCTATCTGCAACTGCGCGTCGGCGTTTATGCGGCGTTGAATAGCTGCGAAGAGATCTGCGAGCGGGTGGCGCTGGAGCGCCAGCTTGACGATGACCAGTGTCTGCTGCTGGTGAAACGTAGCCAGGCGGTTATTCAGCAGGGGCGCGAAATCCTCTACGCCTGGGATGCCGCCTGGAATGACGCCCAGGCGCTGGATAATTCGCTATTGCAGGAGCGGGCCGGGCGTTTTGCCGATGCCCTGGAAAAATACGCCGCCGGGCTGGCCGCCGCAGCCAGCACGCCCCCGGTCATCGAGCTTATCGACACCGCCATTTCACCCACGCTATATCAACAGGAGCAACGCGTCATGCAGCAAATGGCCCGTTTACCGGACTGGACTCGCCCGGCGCTGACGCCAGCCGAAGAGCAAGTGCAAGGAGCCGCTCAACTATGACCCGTAACCTTTCACGCTTACTACTCTGCGGCCTGCTCGGTAGCGCTACGGCGCTTTCCGGCTGCGCGCTGGTGCGCAAAGATTCCACGCCGCATCAACAGCTGCAGCCAGAGCAGATTAAGCTGGCCAGCGATATCCATCTCGCCAGCCAGGGATGGCCGCAGGCGCAGTGGTGGCGTCAGTTCAATGACCCGCAGCTGGACGCCTTAATTCAGCGCTCGCTTTCCGGGTCGCACACGCTTGCCGAAGCGAAACTGCGTGAAGAAAAAGCGCAATCGCAGGCCGATCTGCTGGAAGCCGGTACGCAGCTTCAGGTTGCCGCCATGGGGATGCTCAACCGCCAGCGCGTTTCGACCAATGGTTTCCTTGGCCCGTTCGCCGACCAATCCGACAGTCGGCTCATGCCGATGGACGGCCCCTACTATACCGAGGGCACCGTTGGGCTGCTCGCCGGTCTGGATCTGGATTTATGGGGCGTCCACCGTTCGGCCGTTGCTGCGGCTATCGGCGCGCAAAACGCCGCCGTCGCCGAGACAGCCACCGTAGAGCTAGCGATCTCCACCGGCGTCGCTCAGCTTTACTACAGCATGCAGGCCAGCTATCAGATGCTCGACCTGTTGCAACAAACCCGCGAAGTCATTGAGTATGCGGTAGAAGCGCACCAGAGTAAGGTTGCCCATGGCCTGGAGGCGCAGGTGCCTTATCACGGCGCCCGAGCGCAGGTGCTGGCGGTCGATAAACAGATCGCCGCGGTAAAAGGGCAGATCGTCGAAACTCGTGAAACTCTGCGCGCCCTGATCGGCGCGGGGGCTGGCGATCTCCCTGCGATCAAGCCCGTATCTCTGCCGCGGGTGCAAACCGGTATTCCAGCCACGCTCTCCTACGATTTGCTGGCCCGACGTCCGGATCTACAGGCTATGCGCTGGTATGTCCAGGCTTCGCTGAATCAGGTGAACGCCGCGCGCGCCCTGTTCTACCCGAGCTTTGATATCAAAGCGTTCTTCGGCGTCGATTCCATTCACCTGGATAAACTGTTCGAAAACCGCAGCAAGCAGATCAACTTTATTCCTGGCCTGACGCTGCCGCTGTTTGATGGCGGACGCCTGAATGCGAACCTCGAGAGCACCCGCGCCTCCAGCAACATGCTGATTGAGCGCTATAACCAGTCGGTGCTCGACGCCGTGCGCGATGTCGCTATCAACGGCACGCGCCTGCAAACGCTGAACGATGAGCGCACAATGCAGGCTGAGCGGGTCAGCGCTTTCCGCTACACCCAGGCCGCCGCCGAAGCGGCCTATAAACGCGGGCTTAGCAGCCGTTTGCTGGCGACCGAAGCCAGACTGCCGGTGCTGGCGGAAGAGATGTCGTTACTGATACTCGATTCCCGGCGCGTAGTTCAGAGTATTCAACTGATCAAAACGCTAGGCGGCGGCTACCAGGCGCCGGTAGCCAAAAAATAACCCTGATGCCGCGTGACGTCCGTCGCGCGGTATTTTCATCGACACGTCAAAACTGACGATAGCCTGCTTTTCGTCATCATTTCGCCCAAAAAAACGACGTATTATCAGTCGATACCCACAATGAAAACATGGCATAGAAGATGCATATTGATGGCGCGATAGCGCGTGTGCGCCAATTGATTAACTGGAGCAAGACCGATGAAAAAAGTCGTCACGGTTTGCCCGTATTGCGCATCAGGTTGCAAAATTAACCTGGTGGTCGATAACGGCAAAATCGTCCGGGCTGAGGCGGCACAGGGGAAAACCAACCAGGGTACCCTGTGTCTGAAAGGCTATTATGGCTGGGACTTTATTAACGATACCCAGATCCTGACCCCGCGCCTAAAAACCCCCATGATCCGTCGCCAGCGTGGCGGCAAACTGGAATCCGTCTCCTGGGATGAGGCGCTCGACTACGTCGCCACTCGTCTCAGCGCCATTAAAGAGAAGTATGGCCCGGACGCGATTCAGACTACCGGTTCGTCCCGTGGGACGGGTAATGAAACCAACTATGTGATGCAAAAATTCGCGCGCGCCGTTATTGGTACCAATAACGTTGACTGCTGCGCTCGCGTCTGACACGGCCCTTCGGTTGCAGGTCTGCACCAATCGGTCGGTAACGGCGCTATGAGTAATGCCATCACCGAGATCGACAACACCGACCTCGTGTTTATCTTCGGGTACAACCCGGCAGATTCACACCCTATTGTGGCGAATCACGTGATTAACGCCAAACGCAATGGGGCGAAAATCATCGTCTGCGATCCGCGTAAAATCGAAACCGCGCGCATCGCCGATATGCACATTGCGCTGAAAAACGGCTCGAACATCGCGCTGCTCAACGCCATCGGGCATGTCATTATCGAAGAGGATCTCTACGATAAATCCTTCGTCGCCAGCCGTTCCGAGGGCTTCGAAGAGTATCGCAAAATCGTCGAAGGCTATACGCCGGAGTCGGTGGAAGAGATTACCGGCGTCAGCGCTCAGGAGATCCGCGCCTGCGCCCGCATGTACGCCAACGCAAAGTCCGCCGCGATCCTGTGGGGGATGGGCGTGACCCAGTTCTATCAGGGCGTGGAGACCGTGCGTTCGCTGACCAGCCTGGCGATCCTGACCGGCAACCTCGGCAAGCCGAGCGTCGGCGTTAACCCGGTACGTGGCCAGAACAACGTTCAGGGCGCCTGCGATATGGGCGCGCTGCCGGATACCTATCCGGGCTATCAGTACGTCAAGTTCCCGGAAAATCGCGAGAAGTTCGCCAAAGCCTGGGGCGTTGAAAGCCTGCCGGAACATACCGGTTATCGCATCAGCGAGCTGCCGCACCGCGCGGCGCACGGCGAAGTGCGGGCAGCGTACATCATGGGGGAAGATCCACTCCAGACCGACGCCGAGCTGTCCGCCGTGCGTAAGGCTTTCGACGATCTGGAACTGGTTATCGTCCAGGATATTTTCATGACCAAAACCGCCTCAGCGGCCGACGTCATCCTGCCGTCCACCTCGTGGGGCGAGCATGAAGGCGTCTATACCGCAGCGGACCGCGGCTTCCAGCGCTTCTTTAAAGCGGTAGAGCCGAAGTGGGACCTGAAAACCGACTGGCAGATCATCAGCGAAATCGCCACCCGTATGGGCTATAAGATGCACTACAACAACACCCAGGAGATCTGGGACGAGTTGCGTCATCTGTGCCCGGATTTCTACGGCGCCACCTACGAGAAAATGGGCGAGCTGGGCTACGTGATGTGGCCATGCCGCGATGAGTCCGACGCTGACCAGGGGACTTCTTATCTGTTTAAAGAGAAGTTTGATACCCCGAACGGTCTGGCGCAGTTCTTCACCTGCGACTGGGTCGCGCCGATTGACAAGCTCACCGACGAGTATCCGATGGTGCTGTCGACGGTGCGTGAAGTCGGCCACTACTCGTGTCGTTCGATGACCGGCAACTGTGCGGCGCTGGCCGCGCTGGCGGATGAACCGGGCTACGCGCAGATCAACACCGCCGATGCCGAGCGTTTAGGCATTGAGGATGAAGCGCTGGTGTGGGTGAACTCGCGTAAAGGCAAAATCATCACCCGCGCGCAGGTCAGCGATCGCCCAAATAAAGGGGCGGTTTATATGACCTACCAGTGGTGGATTGGCGCCTGTAACGAGCTGGTTTCCGAGAACCTGAGCCCGATAACCAAAACCCCGGAGTACAAGTACTGCGCCGTCAACATTGAGCCGATTGCCGACCAGCGGGCCGCCGAGCAGTACGTGATTGACGAGTACAACAAGCTGAAAACCCGTCTGCGCGAAAGCGCGCTGGGCTAATCAGGCCGCCTCCCCGGAGGCGGCGCTGCGCACCTGTCCGGGCTACAGGATCCGTAGCCCGGGTAAGGCGTTTACGCCGCCCCCGGGAAACAGACGGCACGACTCTTCGGGTAAAACATAAGTATTCCCCACAAGTTCCCGTCGTTTTCTTCTCCTTCACCTGCCTTTATACTGCTCACTATGTCCTCTACCGATAATAAAAAATGAAATACCTCTTTTTACTGCTGGTGATGGCAAGCGTCGCCGCAGGCGCCATGGAACCCGGCAGCCAATACAAACCGCAGGCCGAAGCGGGCGACCCGCGCGCGCAGTATTACCTGGCGGATACCTACGTTAGCTTCGGCGATTTTCCGCAGGCCGAATACTGGGCGCAAAAAGCTGCGGACAACGGCGACGGCGATGCGCTGGCGCTGCTGGCCCAGCTCAAAATCCGTAACCCGCAGCAGGCCGACTATCTCCAGGCGAAAGCGCTGGCGGAAAAATCCATCCAGACGGGTAGCAGGGCGGGAGAAATAGTCCTCGCCCGGGTGCTGGTAAATCAGCAGGCCGGTACGCCGAACTATCCGCACGCCATCTCCCTGTTACAGCATGCCGCCCAGGATCCGGAAAGCGACTCCGCCGTCGATGCCCAGATGCTGCTGGGGCTGATCTACGCCAGCGGCGTTCATCCGCCGGAGGATGACGCAAAAGCGACGCAGTATTTCAAAGAGAGCTCCGCCCTCTCCCGCACCGGCTACGCCGAGTACTGGGCCGGGATGCTTTTCCAGCAGGGAGAAAAAGGCTTTATCGAACCGAACAAGCAAAAAGCGCTGCACTGGCTCAACGTCAGCTGTCAGGAGGGGTTTGATACCGGCTGTGAAGAGTTCGACAGGATCAGTAAACGATAAGAAAAAGCCCGGTGCGATGTCACCGGGCCTGCTGTTTTATTGCGCCGTTTTATCAAATTTGCCCAGCACTTCACGCTCATACGCCAGCGCTTTTTTGCGGTCAAATTTATGTTCCCACTTGGCGATAACCAGCACCGCCAGCGCGTTACCCACCACGTTCAGCGCGGTACGCGCCATATCAAGGATACGGTCAACGCCGGCGATAAAGGCCAGACCTTCCAGCGGAATGCCCACGCTGCCCAGCGTCGCCAGCAGCACCACGAAGGAGACGCCCGGCACGCCGGCAATCCCTTTCGACGTCACCATCAGCGTCAGCACGAGGGTAATTTCCTGCCAGATGGAGAGGTCGATACCGTACAGCTGGGCAATAAAGATCGCCGCAATGCTCTGATACAGCGTTGAGCCATCGAGGTTAAACGAGTAGCCGGTCGGCACCACGAAGCTGGTGATCGACGCCGGCGCGCCATAGGCTTCCATCTTCTCAATAATACGCGGCAGCACGCTCTCGGAGCTGGCGGTAGAGTAGGCCAGAATCAGCTCATCCTTCAGAATGCGGATCAGGGTCCAGATGCTCAGTCCGCACACCCGCGCCACGATGCCTAAAACCACCAGCGCGAAGAACAGGATCGCGAAGTAAACCAGAATCACCAGCTTCGCCAGCGGCCACAGCGAAGCGAAGCCGAAGGTCGCCACGGTCACCGAGATCAGCGCGAACACGCCGACTGGCGCATAGCGCATCACCATGTGCGTCACTTTGAACATGGTTTCAGAGATAGAGCGGAACACCGTAACCAGCGGTTCGCGGTGGGTGGCGGGCAGCGAGGAGAGGCCGAGACCAAACAGCACCGAGAAGAAGATGATCGGCAGCATGTCGCCTTTCGCCATCGAGGCCACGATATTGGTCGGTACCAGCGAGAGGATCGTGCCCATCAGGCCATGCGCGTGGCTCTGCACTTCCGCCGTGGTGTTTTGATACTTTGAAATATCCACCGCCGCCAGCTGCGACATATCGATCCCGCTCCCCGGCTGGAAGACGTTGGCCAGGGTAATCCCCAGCACGATAGCCACCGTGGTGATCACTTCAAAATAGATAATGGTTTTCGCGCCGATACGGCCCAGCTGCTTCGCATCGCCCACGCCCGCAATACCGACCACCAGGGTCGAAATAACGATCGGTACGACGATCATTTTAATCAGATGGATAAAGATATCGCCCGCCGGGGTCAGCAGATTCGAGATCAGCCAATCACGGCTTTCGGCGTGGTAATGCAGGTAACTGCCCAGAAGTATGCCCAGCACCAGGGCCAGCAAAATTTGCCAGGCCAGGCTGACTTTTGTTTTTTTCTTCACTACAGACTTCCTCAATGAAAGGCACCATTCCAGGAGGTAATGGCGCCCACTGAAAGGGGTATGAATTGTGTTGCGTTGCTTTATAGGGTTATTTAACGCGCAATATCAGTATCATTTGCACGGCATGCTGCGCAAGTCTTTAAGAACAGCGGTTTACTCTGATTTTATGCATAAACCCGCTAATATCCCCACCTTATGTTGCATAAGTATTTGTTATAAAAAATATTTAATATATTCAATTTCTATAAATCCATTTCTGAAATTATTTCACCTCAAAGTTTCATTTGATTGCTTTTCATTCAATTTATTTATTGCGTGATCTGCCCCCCAAATAGCAAACAAAGCCGCCAAAGCCCCTACTATTAACGTTTATTTGACATATATTTAACAACCTACAGGAGAAAAAAAGCCATGAGCCAAATACATAAACACCCTATTCCCGCTACTATTGCGGAACGTTGCCTGATTAACCCGGAACAGTACCAGGCGCAGTATCAGCAGTCCGTCACCGACCCTGATGCCTTCTGGGGCGAGCAGGGCAAAATCCTTGACTGGATGAAACCCTACACGCGCGTGAAAAACACCTCATTCGCGCCGGGCAATATTTCGATTAAATGGTACGAAGACGGCACGCTGAACCTCGCCGCTAACTGCCTCGATCGCCATCTGGCGGAGCGCGGCGACCAGACGGCCATCGTCTGGGAGGGCGATGACGCCAGCCAGAGCAAAAACATCACTTATCGCGAGCTACACCGCGATGTCTGCCGCTTTGCCAACGTCCTGCTCGATCTCGGCATTAAAAAGGGCGATGTTGTCGCTATCTATATGCCGATGGTGCCGGAAGCGGCGGTGGCCATGCTGGCCTGCGCCCGCATCGGCGCTATCCATTCGGTGATTTTCGGCGGCTTCTCGCCGGAAGCGGTCGCCGGACGTATTATCGATTCAAACTCCCGCCTGGTGATCACCGCTGATGAAGGGCTGCGCGCCGGTCGCGCGATCCCGCTGAAGAAGAACGTCGATGACGCGCTGAAGAATCCGAACGTCAAAAGTATCGAAAATGTGGTGGTGCTCAAGCGTACCGGCGGCAAAATCGACTGGCAGGAAGGGCGCGACCTGTGGTGGAGCGATCTGATTGAGAAAGCCAGCGCGGAACACCAGCCTGAAGAGATGAACGCCGAAGATCCGCTGTTCATCCTGTATACCTCCGGTTCCACCGGTAAGCCAAAAGGCGTGCTGCACACCACTGGCGGCTACCTGGTCTATGCGGCCTCGACTTTTAAATACGTGTTCGACTACCATCCGGGCGACATCTACTGGTGTACCGCCGACGTCGGCTGGGTCACCGGTCACAGCTACCTGCTGTATGGCCCGCTGGCCTGCGGCGCGACGACGCTGATGTTCGAAGGCGTACCGAACTGGCCGACCCCGGCGCGCATGTGCCAGGTGGTGGATAAGCATCAGGTCAACATTCTTTATACCGCCCCTACGGCGATCCGCGCGCTGATGGCGGAAGGCGATAAGGCTATCGAAGGTACCGACCGCTCTTCCCTGCGCATACTCGGCTCCGTCGGCGAACCGATTAACCCGGAAGCCTGGGAGTGGTACTGGAAGAAAATCGGCAACGAGAAGTGCCCGGTGATGGATACCTGGTGGCAGACCGAAACCGGCGGCTTTATGATCACCCCGCTGCCCGGCGCCATCGAGCTAAAAGCCGGCTCCGCCACGCGTCCCTTCTTCGGCGTCCAGCCGGTGCTGGTAGATAATGAAGGCACGCCGCTGGAAGGTGCGACCGAGGGCAACCTGGCGATCGCGGACTCCTGGCCGGGTCAGGCGCGCACGCTTTTTGGCGACCACGAACGCTTCGAGCAGACCTATTTTTCCACTTTTAAAAATATGTACTTCAGCGGCGACGGCGCGCGCCGTGACGAAGATGGCTACTACTGGATCACCGGTCGCGTCGATGACGTGCTGAACGTTTCCGGCCACCGTCTGGGTACCGCCGAAATTGAATCGGCGCTAGTGTCGCATCCGAAAATCGCCGAAGCGGCGGTGGTCGGCATTCCGCATAACATTAAGGGCCAGGCCATCTATGCCTACGTGACCCTCAACCATGGCGAAGAACCGACGCCGGAGCTCTACGCCGAGGTACGCAACTGGGTACGTAAAGAGATCGGACCGCTGGCGACGCCGGACGTGCTGCACTGGACCGATTCCTTACCGAAAACCCGTTCGGGCAAAATTATGCGCCGTATTCTGCGCAAAATTGCCGCGGGCGATACCAGTAATCTCGGCGATACCTCAACGCTTGCCGATCCGGGCGTGGTGGAAAAACTGCTCGAAGAGAAGCAGGCCATCGCGATGCCATCGTAAACCAACCGATCCCCTACACCCTCTCCCCTTCGGGGGAGAGGACATAAATACATACTCCCGAAGGATTTCAGGTAGCAGGAATGCGGTAAACAGGCTGATTCCCGACAGTTAGCTGCCGGGCGGATGAGTGTTGCCGACGACCGGCGCGTGAATGACAAAAGGGAACCTCTGGAGACGCTACGATGAACGATCAGATTTGTCAGCGGATAGAAAATAGTGCGCATTTTAAGGAGCTTGTTGCAGCCCGGCAAAGGTTTGCCGCCATCCTGTCACTGATTATGCTGGTGATATATGTGGGCTTTATTCTGCTTATCGCCTTCGCCCCTGGCTGGCTGGGCACACCGCTGCATGCGGGCACCAGCGTCACCCGGGGTATTCCGATTGGTATCGGCGTGATCGTTATCTCTTTCGTATTAACCGGAATATACGTCTGGCGGGCAAATGGTGAATTTGATCGGCTGACGAAGAGCATTCTCAGCGAGGTTAAAGCATCATGAAGAAAGTCCTGACGGCGCTCGCCGCCACGCTCCCTTTTACCGCCAATGCCGCGGATGCTATCACCGGCGCGGTACAGCGCCAGCCGACCAACTGGCAGGCGATTATCATGTTCCTGATATTCGTCGCCCTGACGCTCTATATCACTTACTGGGCGTCAAAACGCGTACGTTCGCGCAGCGATTACTACACCGCGGGCGGCAATATCACCGGTTTCCAGAACGGGCTGGCGATTGCCGGCGACTTTATGTCAGCGGCCTCGTTCCTCGGCATTTCCGCGCTGGTTTACACCTCCGGCTACGACGGGCTAATCTACTCGCTCGGTTTCCTCGTCGGCTGGCCGATCATTTTATTCCTGATCGCCGAACGCCTGCGTAACCTCGGGCGCTATACGTTTGCGGACGTGGCGTCCTATCGTCTTAAACAGGGGCCGATTCGCACCCTCTCCGCCTGCGGTTCGCTGGTGGTGGTGGCGCTCTATCTGATCGCCCAGATGGTCGGCGCGGGTAAGCTTATCCAGCTGCTGTTCGGCCTCAACTACCACATTGCGGTCGTCCTGGTCGGCGTGCTGATGGTGCTCTACGTGCTCTTTGGCGGCATGCTCGCCACCACCTGGGTGCAGATTATCAAAGCGGTCCTGCTGCTTTTCGGCGCCAGCTTTATGGCCTTTATGGTGATGAAGCACGTCGGCTTCAGCTTCAATAATCTGTTCAGCGAAGCGATGGCGGTCCACCCGAAAGGCGCAGCGATTATGAGCCCAGGGGGACTGGTGAAAGACCCGATATCGGCGCTGTCGCTCGGCCTCGGGCTGATGTTCGGTACCGCGGGCCTGCCGCATATTCTGATGCGTTTCTTCACCGTAAGCGACGCTAAAGAAGCGCGTAAGAGCGTGTTTTACGCCACCGGTTTTATGGGTTACTTCTATATTCTGACCTTTATCATCGGCTTCGGCGCGATCATGCTGGTGGGGGCGAATCCAGCGTTCAAAGATGCGGCCGGTCAGCTTATTGGCGGCAACAACATGGCGGCGGTGCATCTGGCGGACGCGGTCGGCGGCAATCTGTTCCTCGGCTTTATCTCGGCCGTCGCCTTCGCTACCATTCTGGCGGTGGTGGCCGGTTTAACGCTGGCGGGCGCTTCGGCGGTCTCTCACGACCTGTACGCGAACGTGTTCCGTAAAGGCGCGACCGAACGTCAGGAGCTGAAGGTCTCGAAGATTACCGTGCTGATCCTTGGCGTAGTGGCGATTCTGCTGGGCATTCTGTTCGAGAATCAGAACATCGCCTTTATGGTCGGCCTGGCGTTCTCCATCGCCGCCAGCTGTAACTTCCCGATTATCCTCCTGTCGATGTACTGGTCGAAGCTGACCACCCGCGGAGCGATGATTGGCGGCTGGCTGGGTCTGCTGACCGCGGTGATACTGATGGTCCTCGGCCCAACAATCTGGGTACAGATCCTCGGTCACGAGAAGGCGATATTCCCGTATGAATATCCGGCACTGTTCTCTATCGCCGTTGCCTTCATCGGTATCTGGTTCTTCTCCGCAACCGATAATTCCGCGGAAGGATCGCGCGAGCGCGAGCTGTTCCGCGCCCAGTTTATCCGTTCGCAGACCGGGATTGGTATCGAGAAAGGTCAGGCGCATTAATCACACCGGTTCCCCGGCCCGATGGTCGGGGAACGCTTTACTCTAATTATAGCTAAAGGTTATCGTTCCGCTGGCATTGGCCGTTCCCGGTGTTATTTCAGAGCCGGTTTTATAATAGTTAGTCGTAAACGTTAATGAATTCGATGCCGCCGCGCCACCCGGATTATCAGGGTTAGAAAATATCGTATAGCTAGACTCTGCGCCTGGATTCGTCACCGTCGTTCTGTTGACGGCATCGAAGACCCTGTATGTAGAATTGTTTACGGATAGCGGCGCGCCGTTGATATTCAACTGCACCCCCACGCCGGTCGCGACATTGTCGCCAGGCGTTAACGCAATCACGGTATGATCAGGGTTATCACCTTCCGCTTCTGTCGCCATAATACGCATCGTCACGTTGGTTCCTGGCTCGCAGCTCAGGGTAAGCGTTTGCTGAGCAAAACCGGCTTTAGCAGAGAGATTGAACGCGTTCGAGTTAACTGAGCCCATCGGAAAATTCAGCGCGGTTGTGCTCGCTGTACAGCCCATCGGCGTCAGCTGGATTTTTGTCGTACCGCTCACGTGCAGTTGAGAAATAACCATCGTATTATTGCCATCTCTAATCGAAACCGATGAGACGGGGTCCTTCAACGTCAGGGCGCTATTGCTGGCTATCGCTCCGCCAGTAGCAACCAGCTGCAGCTGATATTTTGGCGTATAATTTGTGCCGGCCCAACTATCAAGAAATCCAGTTGGTTTTCCCAAATACATGTCTGCATCACCGATATAATGTTGGCTATAATCGGCATTAAAATCATCAGAATCGCCATTATATTCCCCGGTAATATTTAACCACACTTTTACCCGCAGACCGATACCTGGTACGTTAGTCGAATATATTCCATCGCTAACAGATGAGACGATATTCCCGGAAGACCATGCAAATTGAGCGTATATATTCCCTTGACAGTTAAGCACGCTGGTTTGCGAACGCGTTATTTGCCCTGAATCATAAAGAATCGTTCCTGCCGAGTAGCTTCCCGCATTAATCAATATTTTTTCAGGTAGATTCGTCATCGACACATCGCCATAATTAGTGCCCGTATCGCATGACCAGCCATAAATAGGGAAGCCTAACGCCAGTAGTAATAAAATAGTCTTAAACATATCTTTCCCTGCACGTTATGCATTATTTGTAAGACACATTAAATGTCGCGGCATAAATTACGCCCCCGGCAGTTATCTGGCCATAGGGGGTATACATTCTGGCAATCATGTCAAAAGTGTGACCGCCCTCGCCGTCACTGAATGTGTAGATATATTGATCACCTGGCCCCAGAGACTTTGAATCCTTGAGGCTAAATAGCTGTAAACCAACGCCTTTCGCTCCGCCACTATCGGTCTGGGCATTTTTATATATCATTGAATAAGTACTATCATACCCCGAGCCGCTGAAGGTAATAGTGACCGAGGCTGTACCTTGAGCGCAATTTTCAAACTGAAGATAAACAGGGACGTTTTCGCTATTAGCGCCCGCTTTTCCGGTCATATGTTGATAAGATACCGTACCTAAGTCGATATTTTCAGACGGTTTTATCGACACCTCACAGGAGGGTTCTTCTATCGTGCCGGTAACATTAAAATTCACGGTGCTATTGGCATCATAGGCCCAGGCCGCAGCGCTCACGAAGAGCTGAATAGTACAGCATAATACCAAAAGAGCGATATTCCTCGCCCGTGAAGCGTACTTCATTCCCGCCGTTAAAATAGGGTGTCTATTCATAGATTACTCATCGACAGTTCGCCTGATAAAAAATAATATCGTCGGTTGATTTATTGCCTGAAAAATCATAATTAAAACGGCATTGGGAATTCTGTTCATCGCCCCATTTCACCAACATGCGGCCTTTTTCTGGTAGACCCGTCAGATAAACCTGCCCGGCATCACCCACAATAGCGCTTCTGCTCTCTTTAGCATCCTGGCTTTCATCACTCAGTGAAACGATCGCGCCAAAAGGCACTTCTTTGTTACCAAAGCGCAGGGTCATCATTGCCTTATAGCCAATCCAGGTATCATATTTAACCTTGACGATAGCGTTACGCGTCGGTACCACCGTTCTGACGATGTTATCAATTTCCGCTCCTGAGACCTGCTGCTCATCAAGGGAGAGACTATTTTCGTGATAGGGCCGGACAAAAGGCACGACAGCGTATCCGGCGGAATCGGTCATGACGTTGGTCTGGCCGCGTACCGCCACATCGTTGACGCCGGGGGCTTCAATCAGCGCCACGCTCTCTCCAAGATAACGGGATAGCGTTATTCCACCGGAGTGCGCGAGCATCCCGCCGCGCAGCGAGTAATTATAGTGAGAGCTATAGCTGTCATAGCCATATCCGGCGGCCACCTCGCCTTTAGACCCCTGGTAGTTCAGGTTGACGTTGCCTGAGGTGCTCTTGTCGCTGGCGTTGTACCCTTCCTGCACATTCCAGTTCAGAGATCGGTCCGCAAAAGCCGCGCCGCTCAAACCAAGGCTGTGGGTAGTGTCCCCCATCCGGCTGCTGTTCATGTTGTAGTTGGCTGAGGTATTCGCGCCAAACGGTACGCTCACCGTGAGCGAGATAATATTATCGCTGGATGGCGAACTGTCGCTGTTCTGGCTGGAGCTTTGCACATTTCGGTTATAGGAGTAGTTGATGAAATATGACACCTGCCCAAGGGTATTGCTGTAACTGACACCCAGTGACTCCATACGTGAATCATCCCAGTAAGACTCGCTTACCAGCGACAGGGAGAGTGAACCAAAGCCTGAGAGAATCTGCGAGGCCGAGGCGTCAAAGCGATTTTTCGTCCGCCCGTTTGATGAACAACAGCTGCTATTAGCTGTCGCGTTATCGATGAAATTCTGCAAAGAGTAATAACCATGCGTTGAATAGCGATACCCTGCGACGGAAAAGTTGGTTCCCGTTAATGGAAAGTCTTTACTAAACCGCACGCGGTAAGACTGCCCCTCGCTGGAAGAGGTTTTATCCGCTTCCGGGTTTTCTTTTATCTCAGCCCAAGACTGGGAAGCATCAAATGAGAGCGCGCCGACAGAACCCAGATTAAACCCGGCCCCCAGCAGCGCATTGCTATATTTATCTTCCAGCTGCTGAAAACCACCGTACAGCGTGACGTTGCTCAATGCCCCCCAGGCGACGGTAGACTGCAGGAAATTGAATTCTTTTCCGCCTGAGCTTCCGGAGCGAGTTTTCCCGCTGCTGAAAGCATATTCTACCTGCCCCTCTCGCTGCAGAATCGCCAGCGAGGCAAAAGGCACAACAAAGCTCTGTTCACTACCATCAGATTCTTTCACCTTAACAAAGAGATCGCCCGCGCTCCCGGTGGGGTAAAGGTCGTTTATCTCGAATGCTCCAGGAGAGACCGTGGTTTTATAGATGCTGTATCCGTTCTGATAGACCGTAACGTCCGCCGTAGTACGGGCGATCCCTTTTATCACGGGAGCAAAACCATTCATGCTGTCCGGCAGCATCTCTTTATCAGAGTTCAACTGCAAACCGCTGAAGCTAATGCTGTCAAAGATGCCTGATGAAGTATAAGTCTGCCCTAATATCAGTTGGCCTTTCAGGGCGTGGATATCGCGAGAAATATAGCTATAGACGGAGTCCCACTGGTTGCCGTCCTCATTATGATTAAGGGTACTGTAATTGCGTAAACGCCACGGCCCTACGTTCAGCCCCGGCTGCAAGCTGACAAACTGGCTGGATGTCGATTCACCACCGTGCCGCGGATCGGTTTTTTGCCCGGAAATGTTGTAATTTAGCAGCCCGGCAGTGATACCCTGCTGCCACCGGCTTTCCGGGACGTAACCCTGCGGACGGTGCCGCAGGGCGACCTGCGGTAATGTAAAATCGATTCGCTGGCGTGGAAGCAAGACCGAGGTCTCCCATCCCGGGATCGCAGACAATTTTGCGCATTCAGAGCCCGCCACCGTGAGCGCAGGGTAGTCTTCAACTTTAATCGACCAATCTTTCAGGTGCGCTACGCTGATACAAGGCTGAGCAGAAGCGCCATCACCTTCATTTTGCGGCTTAAAAACGATAGATTCAGAGGTAATAAATTTTTCGTTAATATAGACATCGAGGTTATATTTACCGGGAGGCACGCTTGCCTGGGAAATATAGGATAAATCTACGACTGATGCGCCGGTTTCATTGACTTCAAGTAAGTGGGGATTAAAATATTCCCCAGCGGAAGTCGATAACGGAAATGCGCCAAGACAGCAGAGGATGGCGACATAGCTGCTTTTCAATGAAAATGCATGATTCCATCTTACGTTATTGGATGATGGCGGTATATTTCGGCCCTGACATACCATAATCATTGATCACACTCCATGTGACTTCTCTTTTCCCAGACGAAGTTGCACTTGCTACCGGTATTTTTATTGTTGAATAAGGAGCGACAAACCACGCCTCAGGTAGCGCCTTGCCATTAATATAAATTGCGGAGAAATTCATATATAATGGAGAGTTATTTTTCACCTTGATTTCTCTTCCTTCACTGGACCACTGCAGTTTTTCAGAGAAATTTTCCGGAATCACGTTTTTTAGGGCAGCGGGCCGATAAATAAGCTTAATCCGGGAATTAATTGCAAATTGCACCATGTTTTTGTCTGGTTCGTTGTCCATAGCCGGAATCCCTTTAACGTTGAGCCAAAACATAGATTCCCGATCTTCCGGTAGGGGTTTACCCGAGCGGAGAATGCGAACAAACCCCTGCTCGCCCGCTTTCAATCTGAACAGAGGGGGGGTAGTAATAAATGAATCTTTCGCAGGTGAGGTATCATCAACGATAGAGATCCAGGATTGCACTATATTTGTTACATTATCTTTATTTTGAACAGATACCGTCGTGGTCTTTTTTGTTCCATCGAAAATAACTCGCGTACCGCCAACGACCACGCTCGCCTGCGATACTGAAATGCAGAAAAAAAATAAGACAAAGCATAATAATCTGTTCATAACCGTGTCCAAACAGGGAAAGCAGTTGCTTTCCCTTTATGTATTTATCACTTAATCAATAATAGGTGACGTTATAAGTTACTGTTGTACTTACCGGACCTTTAGTTGGGTCGGCGGCGCCAGACTTAGCCATTTTTACGGTAAACGGAACGGTGGCTTCGCCAGTGGAAATATCCACATCAGAACCTTCGGTATTGTTCTTCTGTAAATTTCCGGCGTTATCAAAAATAGCGACAGCAACATTGGTAGCTGGAGACACTGAAGCCTGGTTTTTAAAATAATCACTATTGTAAGAATCTGCTTCACCACCAAAGGTAATTTTGGCTTTAGTCAGTGCACCAGCATCCGTAGGGCAGCCGGTCAAAGTGAAAGAGAAACTCTTTGCTGCGCTATAGGTGTTAGCTTTTAAATCTGCTACCGAAACAGTGCCCATTTCAATAGCTGTAACGCCATTATCGATAGTAGCGGTACAAGTCGTATCGGCAACGGTTCCGGTGAACTTTATGGTGTTATCCGCATGAGACATTGCAACCAGAGAGCATCCTGCAGATAAGGCCAGGATTTTAGCTAACGTTTTCACATTGGTTTTCATTTGTATTCCCCTATTTATCCAGATGAACAATCAATCCATCAATTGTTTATGGGCATATATTAGCGAATGAGATTGGATACCAACTTAACTACCGTCGGTATATTTTAGGGGAATGAATCGCTTGCATTATATTCACTAAAATACAAGAGCTTTACTTCCACATGAATCCATTCATTAATAAAAGCTCACAGCCCAAATATAACTCAACGCAGGGAAATCCTCAAGAATGAGATAAGGTGTCCTTCAGGATCATAAATAGTTCACATTAATAACCATTAAATATAATTTAAAAATAATCAAATAAAATCAGGTGATTATAAATCTCACATATTCACATAAAAAATATCACAATTAATATAAATTCAAATAACAAATAAATGCCTTCAAAAATGACACATTTAGTTACAAATAAAACGTAAAGTCATTAAGAATATTCGTGAACACATTTAAGAATAAAACACCAGCGCATCCAAATGCTATCATCCACGCAACTGATTGAATTATTACCGCTAAAAGAAAAATAACGCATAGTGCTAAACTTCGTCATTAGAAGCATTCAAAAAATCACCCCTCATCAGGCTCATCTGCCAAAAAGAGCTCAATGATGTCAGAACAGCGCCCAGCGTACCAACGGCGCCGCCAGCACCATGACTACCCCGGAAAGCATCATCACCAGGCTGGCGATGACGCCCTCCTGCGGCCCCAGCTCATAAGAACGCGCGGTACCAGCGCCGTGCGATGCCGCGCCAAACCCTGCCCCTTTGGCCATCCCCTCGCGGATAGAAAGACGCAGAAACAGCACATCGCCCACCGCCATGCCAAATACCCCGGTAACCACGACAAACAGGGCGACTAAATCAGGCTGGCCGCCCAGCGGTTTGGCTGCCGCCAGCGCGAAGGGCGTGGTAACCGAACGTACCGCCAGGCTGCGCTGGATCTCATCGGGCAAGGTAAACAGTCGCGCCAGCCACACCGAACTGGTGACCGCGACAACCGATGCGGTCGTCACTCCAGCAGTCAGCGACATCCAGTGGCGCTTAATGATCGCCAGATTGTCATACACCGGTACGGCAAAAGCGATCGTCGCCGGCCCCAGAAGCCACAGCAGCCAGTGGGCCTCTCCCATATAGCATTGATAAGAGATATGACCGAAAATCAGCAATATGACCAGCAGAATCGGGGTAAAAACTAGCGGCATCAAGGGCAGTTTATGGAAGCGACGATAAAGCCGCTTGTTGGAAAAATAGAGGCCCAGCGTGACCAGAAGACACAGGACGCTTAGCTGAAAATCACTCATGTTTCATCCTGCTCACTTCATAGCGATATACTTTATCAACCACCCACGCCGTTGCGCCCAGCACCATCATGGTACTTAAGCCAATCACCAGAAAGATGCGCCAGCCATCAACCATCAGCAACTGCGCGTAGTTAACGACCGCCACCACCGCCGGCACGAAAAACAGCAGCATCTCCGCCAACAGCCAGCGGGCGCCGGCCCGTACCCAGTTTAGGGGGATAATGCGGCAAACAATCAGCGCCAGCAGCATCAGCATGCCGACCAGATTCGCCGGAAGCGGCAGATGCAGCCAGTTAACTAAATATTCAGCGCAGACAAACACTCCGGCGTAGATCAGGACCTGAACCGGTACCTGCAGGCGTTGCATAATACAAGGCGTCACGCGAGCCAGCGCAAAGGCCATGAGCGGCATTCCATAAAAAGAAGACAGGCGGGCAGTATAGAGAGCCGCCAGCCCCGGCAGAAATGAATTAAAATCATCACAGGTATAGTCTCAGGGAATAATTATGGATATTCGAACGCTGCGCTATTTTGTCGAGGTCGTTCGCCAGCAAAGCTTTACCCGCGCGGCGGAAAAACTATTCGTCACGCAACCCACCATCAGCAAAATGCTAAAAAATCTGGAAGATGAGCTGAGCTGCACCCTGCTGATCCGCGACGGGCGCAGGCTGCTGCTGACCGATACCGGAAGGGTGGTTTTCGAGCGCGGGCAGGCTATTCTTGGCGAATTTCATCAGCTGGAGTCGGAGCTAAGCGATATAAATCATCTGCATAAAGGCGTGCTGCGCCTCGGCATCCCACCGATGGTCGGGATGCTGATGGCTGAACCAATTAGCCGCTTTCGCCAGCGCTATGCGGGCGTCGAACTGAAAATCGCCGAATTTGGCGGGCTGACCGTGCAGCAAGCGGTAAGCAACGGCGAGCTGGATTTAGCCATGACGGCGCTCCCGGTTGACGAGGCCAGCGGCCTGACCACGCTATCTCTGTTCAGCCATCCGCTCTGCGTGCTGACGCCGAGGACGGCGCAGTGGGAAAGCATTGCGTCATTGTCGCCAGAAGCGCTCGCCGCGTATCCGCTGGTGATTTACAACGAGGATTTCGCCCTCAGCCAGCAGCTGATGCGGCTATTTGCTCAACATGACGTCAAGCCGAGCATCGCCGTGCGCAGCGGACAGTGGGATTTTCTGGCCGCCATGGTGCAGACAGGGATTGGCGTTGCGATTTTGCCGGAACCGATTTGCCAGCGTCTCGACCCGCGGAGCTTTTGCTGGATCCCATTACAGAGCGAGCTGCGCTGGGAGCTGGGAATGATTTGGCGGGAAGGCGTGTATATGTCGCACAGCGCGCGGGCGTGGCTGGAATGTAGTAAGGCATTTTGGTTGAGCGACGATATCGCTGGATAGATCTTGTGGGAAGCATACCTTTCGCCAAAAGCTCGGCAGGTATGCTGCGCTAGCCTGCCTTTATCCGATTCGAATAACGGGTTTAATGGTTTTCCCACACTCGCTATCGTGAGCAGCCTGGTTAATCTCCTCGAAGGGATAAAAACGTATCAGCTTATCAATGGGGAAACGCCCTTGCACATACAGCTCAACCAGCTGCGGGATAAATATATCCGGGATGCTGTCGCCCTCAACGATGCCGCGCAATACCTTGCAGTTTTGCATCACATCATTCATATCCAGCGCGAACGTGGTCCCGGTTTTTGAGGCGCCGACAATACCGCACATACCACGTGGGCGTAGCGCCTCAACGGCGGCGCGGACAATCTCAGGCCGCCCGGTAGACTCCAGGCTAAAGTCAACGCCATCGCCAGTGATATGCCGGATAGCTTCAACGGGATCTTCTTTCTTACTGTTAATCACATGCGTTGCACCCAGCTCACGCGCTAATGCCAGGCGCTCCTCAACCACGTCAATGACGATGATAGTTGTTGCCCCGGCGACGTAGGCAGCCATGACGCCGCTTAATCCCACCGTTCCGCCGCCAAAGGCGGCAAAAGAGCTTCCGGCTGCTACTTTTAATGCATTCAACACCGCTCCGGCGCCGGTCTGGATACCGCAACCCAACGGCCCAAGCAGCTCCAGCGGCGCATCCGGGCGAACCTTAACAAGATTACGCTGATCGACCACGGAGAACGCGGCGAAAGATGACTGGCCGAAAAAGCGATCGTGCAGCGTTTGGTTGCCATGGTGGCATAGCGCATGGCTGCCATCACTACGCTGGCCGGAAAAATTCAGGGCATTAAAGTTTTGACAACTGGCCGGCACGCCCTCAAGACAAGGACGGCAAGCGCCGCAGGATAAAAACGTCAGTACGACATGATCGCCGGGGACCACTTTTTGTACTTCCGCCCCGACGGCCTCCACCACTCCTGCCCCTTCATGGCCCAGCACGATAGGCTGCGGGATCGGATAGAGCCGATCGCGGGCAACCATATCGGTATGGCACATCCCCGTCGCCACGATACGAACAACGACCTCATGAGGCTGAAGCGAATTTAACTGGACGGTTTCCAGTTCAAAAGGGCCGCCCGGCTGACGGACAACGGCAGCCTTAAACGATCCCGGTAAAGCGCAATGCTCGGTCATACAATCTCCTTAATTAACCTTCCCCAAAGCCAGAAGAGAACGCGTCGTCATCTCTGGCATACCACCGCCAGCAACAAGGCGGCGGCCGCCAGTCAGGTATTATTTCCCGAGAATGACGTCAACCAGCACCGAACGCTTCTGAGTACGAATAATATTGACGGCTTCCTCCAGGGTATCGAGTAAGTCCTCAGCGCGATCTACCTTCATCGCGACCGCGCGGCTTGATGCAGCGATAGCCGCCAGATCGGGCGATAACGTAAATGATGTCGCCGGAATCTTATCCATTTTCGCCGCATAGCCGTCCGGATATAGCGCCAGCGTTCCACCGGCCACCGCGCCCCATCCAGCGTTATTGCCAACGACAACCAGCACGGGAAGCTTCATTACCTCGGCAATGTGATGGCATACCGCGGGATTGGAAAACAGATAAGAACCATCGCCAACGGCGGCGATGACTAATTCATCGCGATTGGCTAGCTGTAATCCCAGGGCGATAGGGAATGCTTCACCCAGTCCGCCGGAGAGCGCTTCCTGATAATAGCTTTCCGGCTGAATGAAGTTGGCGAACTGCGGTAATGTGGTTAATTCAGATGTGATTTTACCGTTGTATTTATTAGCCAGCGCTCCCAGACAATAGCTTAACCATGGCTTGCCGATAGGCCCTGCGTTTGCGGAATCAACAACGTTATCTCTTGTGGTTCTTTCTTTTTTATTATGCGCAGCGACATGGGAATAGCGCTCCTCGACGCTCGCGCTTTTCCCCTCCAGATAAGGTTTTAATGCATTATCCAGTAATTTGAATATCGTATCCGTTTCACCAGCCAGGTTAACATCAGATTGATACCCGCGAACCGGGTAGCGTGAGAAGAGCGGGTCGGGACCAATTTGAATAACCTTGCAGTCCGGATTAACGTTCATACTCTCAATCATCCAGGGCGCCTGCGAGTCAATGACGATGACCACATCCGCTTTTGACAACCAGTAAGCTGGCTCATTGCCGGCATACATCGGATGGGCAGCGGAAATGGTCACCTCGGTCCCCCAATATTCCACCACCGGAATCGCCCACTGTTCGACGAAGGTGCTAATCAGGTCGAAGGCTTGCCGGGTCCTTGCGCCTCTTTGCGAGAAGATAACCGGGTGCCTGGCGTTGGCAATCAGCGTGGCAGCCATTGACAGCGAGTCCGGAGCCGGGGAAAAACTTATCGGCTGCTGGGAGGGCCGGCAGTTCAGGGCGGCCGAGTCGGTGGCAAAAGTTTCGCACAAAGGCTCGCGTGGCAAGCTTAAATAAACCGGTCCTTTGGGCAAAGAGTTCGCAATCGCCCAGGCGCGATCGACATGTTCCCCGGCCTGATCGGCATAACGCAATTCAAAATCCCATTTAACCGATTCACGAACCAGCGCGGCCTGATCGCGCATTTCCTGGCCATAGCCGATAGGCGTATTCCGGCAGCCGAAATGAGAATGTTCACTGATGGGCGTGCGCCCGCCAAAAATGATTACCGGTATATTACTATTGGCAAGATTAATAATCCCGCATGCGGCATTAGCCAACCCGACATTCGTATGCACCATCACAGCTTGCACTTTACCGGTTGCCAGATAGTATCCATGGGCCATGCCAATCGCGGCGTTTTCATGCGGGCAAACCACAAATTCAGGAACCAAACGCCCTTCGCTTTTTAAGCGAGAGTAGGCCTCAACCATCGGCGGATAATCCGTTCCTGAATTGATAAAGATGAATTCAACGCCAAGCGCCTGCAAACGATATAATATCATTTCCGCGGCAGATATATTAATTAATTGCATATTCTCACCTGATTATTCTATCTGCATAATTAAAAGGTTAACAGGATGAATCCACCCATGGTCAGGATCGAGGCAATAATACTCAACGCCATGGTCGAGGCCATTTCTTGTTCACCCGTTTTATATTGCATTGCAATAATGATAGCAATCGATCCCACTGGAATAGCCATCGTCAATACGACTTCTTTAATTTGCTCCATTGAGAAACCGAGGCCGACCAGCGCGAAATAACACAGTCCGGGAACGATAATATTTCTGGCTATAACGGTAATAATAGTAGGCAGCGTAATCACTACACTACGCGCATAGAGCACAATACCCGCCGAGAACAGCGCCAGTCCCCCGGTTGCTTTACCCAATAATCCTAACGACATGGCCACGGTCTCGGGAATATGGATATCCATTATCACGATAATAAGAGCCAGAACCGGCGACCAGACTACCGGCTGTTTAATAGCATTAATCACGCTAGAGATAAACGATGTATTATTTTTGTCGCCGGAAGCATACGACATTAATATCATAACCAGCGGAAGTTGAAAAACGTTTTGCGTAATGCTTGATACCGTAATCAGCGATGCGCTTACCGTGCCAAATAAAAAAGCCAGCACCGATGTCCCAATAAAAGGAACGGCAGGAGAACCAATCGCCAGCGCCTGTAGCGTGCTTAAAGAGAGATCCCGCCTGCAGATATAACGCGCAACAAGCAATGGAATTAAAAAACTTACAATTAGCGCAACGATAATCGCGGCGGCAACGGGCCCCATATTCATAACAATACTACGCGGGGTCATCACCATATTACTAAAAATACTAAGGGGGAGAGCATAGAGCATGACGAGTTTATTTATCGCGCCAGCCTGCTCCCACGCAAAATCTTTTCGCTTACCGCTGATGTAACCAAGCAAAACGGTTACTATTACAGGTAAGATGGCACCAAGAATTAAGAGAATACTGTTATTTGTCATAGTGTCATTTCTCTTCAGAACCAATTTTCAGGTATATGTGATTTAAAGCCGAACAGATTAAAACTCTTACTAAGGACTCCTTCCCGCTATCGCCATGATACTTCTCCCGCAGGCACACATTGTATTCTTACGCGTCAGGCATGAATATAAGATTACAATGAGCAATTAATTAGTTTAATGAATAATTACCCATCACTTTCAGGAAAATTTATTTTCTTGATGCTGTCTACATAATTTCCATTGATAGTAATATAGAATAAAATTGATATACAATGCGAAAACGTACCGTTTAATGAGTATTTGACATGTCTATAAAAATGAAGCAAATACAGGCATTTATCATGGTATCCTCAGAGGGTAACCTCACTCTTGCGGCAAGCAAACTTGGAATAACGCAATCTGGCCTGAGCCGACTGTTATCCGGCCTTGAGTCAGATTTGAATGCCACGCTATTTGAACGGCATAAGCATGGGGTCTCACTGAGCGAGCTGGGCACGGCCTTTTTACCTCATGCCATTACCTTAATGAACACCGAGCGAAAAGCGCGCCAGGAACTGGATCTTATTAATGGTTCAGGGAAAGGAATAGTCAGAGCTGGCTGCGTATCCAGTTTTCTATCCAGCCATTTTATCGAGAAAGTAAACAACTTCCATCAGGCCTTTCCTGATATTTATATTAAGATCCAGGATCGCATAGATTCAGAGCTTTTTAAATCATTATTAACTCATGACATCGATATCGCCATATGCGGCCCGTTGCCGCATAATGATAAAATCATCGAGCGTGGAAAAATAAACTTCACGGATAGCATACAGATTATTTCGCGTAGCAACCATCCGTTACAGGGCAAAAAAAACTTGAAATTACAGGACACTGAAGAATATTCGTGGATTATGCCGCCAAACGATAGCACCCCTATGCAGATATTAACCGAAGTCTATCATGATAATAACATGACGCCGCCAAAACCGATTATCGAATGCTCTTCATCATCCGCGATAAAATCCCTCATATGCAACAGTGATTTATTAACCTCGATGCCAGCCCCGATATATCACCTCGAACTTACCGCCGGCCTAATTAAACCGCTAGCAATTGAAAATACCATTTTCATAAGAGATTTCTTTATTTATACTCATTTTGGCATTCTTTCTGAAACCTCTAAAAAATTCATCCAGTTTCTAAAAAGATAACGCCTTTATTTTATTCACTACTCTGCAATTACGCAGATCTTCTAATCTGCCAGGCACTCCCTTTCTTCGCACAGGCAAATAAAATCCGTGATGATAGCGTACATAATGTTGCGGGTTCATCGGCTAGCGCATCGTGAAATCCCGGTTCCCCGAGCGGCGAAGGCCATCGGGGAACCGGGAAAAGTTTAGCGATCTTCGATTAACAGGGCTTCCAGCAGGTCGAGGTCGTGCAGCAGCTTCTGCAGCGTCTCGTTACTGATCTGCCGGGTAGCGCGCAGGTGGTACAGCTCCCCGCGTTCTGAGCGCAGCGCCGCCAGACGGAACCGGCGTTCGAGGCTCTCTTCCAGCATCGAGGTTTCAACATCGTTGCGCCCATCGGCGCGACGACGCAGGTTACCAATGACCCTGGAACTGACCTCGGTCAGCAGCTGATTATCGATATTCTCTTTGGTATCCGCAGCCAGGCGCTCTTCCATTTTCTGAATCGCGACAATCGCCACATCCGCGGTTGCCGCCCGCGCCAGACGCTCCTCTTTGCGCTGCTGGACATGATCGCTCGACTCGATATGCCGCAGCAGAATCGGCAGCACAATCACGCCGACGAACAGCGAGAACAGAATCACCCCGGCAGCGAGGAACACCAGCTCATAGCGCGCCGGGAAGACGTTGCCGTCCGGCAGCAGCAGGGGAATCGACAGCACGCCGGCAAGGGTAATCGCCCCGCGGACGCCGGCGACGGAGGAGATCAGCAGCTCGCGCGTGGTCCAGGAGCCGAACTCCATCGGTTTCTTTTTCAGGAAACGCTGGCTGAGTTTGCGCATCGTCCACAGCCAGCCAAAACGCACCAGCATCAGGGCGGCATAAATCAGGATGATATCGGTAAACAGCATCCAGGTTTCGACGTTGGGATCCGCTTCCGCGGCCACCAGCGAAGTGGAGAGAATATCCGGCAGCTGCAGGCCCAACAGCAGGAAGACCATGCCGTTAAACACGAACTCCAGCATCGCCCAGGTGCTGTTGGCGCGCAGGCGCATCGCCAGCGGCGCGCTGCGCATCACCCCGGAACGCGTGATGGTCATCCCCGCCGCGACCGCCGCCAGGATTCCGGAAAAGCCGATATGCTCGGCGATCAGGTAAGAAGCGAACGGCAGCAGGAACAGCAGCACAATTTGCGTCGCCGGTTCATCGCCGCCCCAGCGGCTGAGGAAGCGCATCGAGCGCCCGTACAGCCAGCTGACCACGAAGCCCGCGAGAATACCGCCGACAGCCACCTTGAAAAACTCCACCGTCGCGCCGCCGACGGTAAAGACCATCGTGCCCATCGCCACCGCAACGGCAAACTTCAAGGAGACCAGGCCGGAGGCATCGTTCATCAGCGCCTCGCCCTGCAAAATCCCCATAATTTTTTTCGGGATGCGCCCTTCGCCGACAATCCCGGACAGCGCCACGGCATCCGTTGGCGACAGTACCGCCGCCAGAGCAAAAGCCGGAATCAGCGGAATACCCGGAACGATCCAGTAGATGAGGTAGCCAATACCGACCACCGTCACCACCACCAGCGCTAGCGCCAGACCGAAAATTTCTCGCCCATGCTCAATGAACTCGCGGGTCGGCGTCTTCCAGCCGTCGGCAAAAAGCAGCGGCGGAATGAACAGAACCAGAAAGAGTTCAGGGTCGAATTCGACATGCAATCCGAAGGTAGGCCAGGCCAACAGCGCGCCGATGCCGATTTGGATTAAGGGGAGTGGAACCTGAAAGGGCAGTACGCGTGTAACCACCCCGGAGAGAGAGACCACGAGGGTCATGATGAGTATGGTAAAGAATATTTCCATGTGTTCCCTGTTTGCTGCGTTTCTTTTTTTACATCTGAGGCATCATGTCTCGGCATAATACGCTACTCAGATTAACGCAAAAGGAAACAGGATGTGGCTTAAAAATTAAGCGGGCGGCCAAAGCCGCCCGTTGTTAGCAGGAAAAGTTAAATCGCCCAACCGCCGGCGTAGAAGATAACCAACGCCGCGGCGATGATCACCGTACCCAGGTTTAGCTTACGCCATTCGCCGGACACCAGGCGTCCAATCACCAGCGCCGCAAAGCCGATCATGATACCGGTCACGATGTTGCAGGTCAGCACGATAAAGACCGCGGTAATCAGGCCCGCCATCGCGTCGACGAAGTCGTTGAAATCGATTTTCGCCACATTGCTCAGCATCAGCAGGCCGACGTACATCAGCGCCGGAGCGGTGGCATATGCCGGAACCAGATAGGAGAGCGGCGAGAGGAACAGGATCAGCAGGAACAGCACGCCAACGGTCACTGCCGTCAGGCCGGTTTTGCCGCCCGCCGCCGTACCGGCAGCCGATTCGATATACACCGCCGCCGGTGCCGCGCCCACCAGGCCGGAGAAAACGCTGCTCAGGGAGTCGGTGGTCAGCGCTTTGCCGCCGTTAATAATTTGCCCGTCTTTATCCAGCAGGTTCGCCTGACCGGCCACCGCGCGGATAGTACCGGTGGCGTCAAACACCGCGGTCATCACCAGCGCAAGCACGCTTGGCAGCACGACCGGGTTCAGCGCGCCCACGATATCCAGGCTACCGATCAGCGAGTTGCCTTTATCGTCGCTCAGCGACGGCATGGCGAAAATCCCGGTGAAGTGGACGTTAGGATCGAAGATCAGGCCGATAATCGAGACGCCGATAATCGTCAGCAGGATACCGCCCGGTACTTTCAGTTTTTCAAGGCCGATAATCACCGCCAGCCCGATCAGCGACATAATCACCGGGAAGCTGTCAAAATGACCCAGCGCCACCGGCAGACCATCCAGCGGGTTTTTGATAACCAGGCCCACGCCGTTGGCGGCAATCAGCAGCAGGAACAGGCCGATACCAATCCCGGTGCCGTGCGCCACGCCCTGCGGCAGGTTACGCAGGATCCAGCTACGAATACCGGTTGCGGAAATCACCGTAAACAACACGCCCATCAGAAAGACCGCGCCCAGCGCGACCGGAATGCTGATCTGCTGACCCAGCACCAGGCTGAAGGCGGTAAACGCGGTCAGCGAGATGGCGCAGCCAATCGCCAGCGGCAGGTTCGCCCACAGGCCCATCACCAGCGAGCCGACGCCGGCAACCAGACAGGTGGAGACAAATACCGCTGCCGGCGGGAAACCCGCTTTACCGAGCATACCCGGCACCACGATGACGGAATAGACCATCGCCAGAAAGGTGGTAAGACCGGCAACGATTTCCTGACGCACGGTGCTGCCGCGAGCAGAAATTTTAAACCAGGCGTCCAATGAACCGCCGGTACGCGCAGAAGGCGTAGACATAGAAAACTTCCCCTGAGAATTTTTATCGTTCGTCTGGATGCGTGGTGGACCATCCACTGCCAGTTAAACGCGATCTCCTTGTGCTACATCGCAGCGCCAGGGGCTGTGAAAAGCAAACGTTTAACTCCGCGCATCCAATACGGTGTGAAGAATGACTTTGCTCCCCCCCTGTTAGCAGAGGAAATGATGAGCAAAATAAAAAGGCAAACGATTATCCAGCCTTTAGACGGGCCTTTTCAACTGAAGTTTGTCGTATTTCGCTAAATTTCGCTTATGACGTTCAGGAAATAACCAGCCGATGCGCAAACGTTATCGTCCATGCGCAATCCGGTAACATTTTTGTATTGCGCTGATAGCAATTTTCGTCGGTCATCGGCTTTAGTAATAGTTTACTCGCCGGGTAAGGTAAACGGCCCCCCGCGCTCAATCGCCTTCTGCCAGGCCGGGCGCTGCTCTACGCGCTGAACCCACTGCGTCAGATGCGGTAAATCATCCACGCCGCCGCGCGCCAGCAGCGCCATCGCCGGAAAGCTCATCTGAATATCGGCCATACTTAGCTCCGCGCCGGCAAACCAGCGCTGGCGGGAAAGGTGCGCCTCAATAAAGCGGGCATGGGTTTCCAGCTGACGGTTAAGCCACGCCTTTTGCACCCCTTTGCCCAACGCATTGCCCAACGTGCGCATGCCAAACGGCACCGGGGGTTTACCCAGGCTGGCAAATACCAGCTTCATCAGCAGCAGGGGCATTAGCGAACCCTCGGCGTAGTGCAGCCAAAAACGATATTGCAGCTTATCTTCCACCGACTCGGGCTTTAAGCGCCTGGCGCTATCATAGGTTTCCTGTAAATACTCCAGAATGGCGCCGGATTCCGCCAGAATATGGCCGTTATCCTCGACAACCGGCGATTTGCCCAGCGGATGAACGCTTTTTAATTCCGCCGGGGCGAGCATATCCTTTCCCCGCTGATAAGAGACAACCTGATAAGGCAGCTGCAGCTCTTCCAGCGCCCATAATACGCGCTGCGATCGTGACTGATTGAGATGATGTACCGTTAACATGGGCCTCTCCCGCTGTTTGTTCAAATTAACTATAGGAACAGGCGGCGAATGACGGGAATTTTTCGGCAAACGGAAGAGGCAAATTCAGAGAAAAGAGCCACACTTAAAGTGTCGGCGCAAACCGGAACCTCCATCAAAGATTGCGCAATACTGAGGTGAGCCGACGTCGGGGGAAACCCTCCTGCGTACCAGCGGGATAGAGCGAAAGACCAAGACCGGAAAACAACTAAAGCGCCCTGTTGTGGCGCTTTAGTTTTTTTAGTCATCTTCCAACAATCGCGCGCCGGTCCCCTCTTCGCCCAGCTTATCGCCCGGGTTGCGTAACGGACAGTCGCGGCGCGACAGACAGCCGCAGCCGATGCAGCCGTCGAGCTGATCGCGCAGCGCGGTCAGGGTATGGATGCGCCGGTCCAGCTCTTCCCGCCACTGGGACGACAGCATCTTCCACTCTTTAGCGCTGAGGTTATGCCCTTCCGGCAGTACGCCGAACGCGTCGCCGATGGTTGCCAGCGGGATACCAATACGTTGCGCAATCTTAATGATCGCCACCGCGCGCAGGACGTCGCGCCGGTAGCGCCGCTGATTGCCCGCGTTGCGCTGGCTGTGGATCAGCCCTTTGCTTTCATAAAAGTGCAGCGCGGAGACGGCCACGCCGGTTCGTTTTGCCACTTCGCCGGGCGTCAGCAGCATTTTGATGCGGGGTGATTTCTTTTCCATAAAGCGCTTTACCTCAAGTTAACTTGAGGAATTATACTCGCCCGCAGACAAAACGACGAATCGAGAATTGAGAGAGGCCGCTTTATGTCCCATCAGGATATTATCCAAACGCTTATTGAATGGATTGATGAACATATCGATCAACCACTTAACATTGATATAGTCGCCAGAAAATCGGGATACTCGAAATGGTATCTACAGCGGATGTTCCGCGCCGTGATGCATCAAACGCTGGGAGATTACATTCGCCAGCGCCGCCTGCTGCTCGCCGCGGAAGCGCTAAGAACCACCCAACGTCCTATTTTTGATATCGCGATGGATCTCGGCTATGTGTCGCAGCAGACCTTCTCGCGGGTGTTCCGCCGCGAATTTGACCGTACGCCTACCGCCTATCGCCATCAAATTTCTGCCTGATAAGGCTGCTGATAAGGGCAGAGGCTGATGCGGTCATTCGCCAGCCACTGCATGAACTCCTGCGGCGGCATCGCTTTCGCAAAGTGCCATCCCTGGCAGTATTGCACGCCGCGCTTTTGGAGCCATGCGACCTGCTCTGCCGTTTCGACGCCTTCAGCCACGATTTTTAAGCGCAGGCTGTTCGCCATCTGGATAATATGCTCGGCAATCATGTGGCTGGTGGTGTTGCTCGTCAGCATGTCGACAAAAGATTTATCAATCTTAAGGACATCGACGTTGAGCGCATGGAGGTTGTTCAGGTTGGAGTACCCGGTACCGAAATCATCAATGGCGATTTCATATCCCGCCTCGCGGAACGCCTGAATCACCGGCGTCGTTTTCGCCACGTCGATAAACCCGCGTTCGGTCACTTCAATTTTAATTTGCTCCGCTTTGACCGCATAGCGGCGGATCTTCTCGTTGATGTTCTCAATCAGGCGCGCAGAATGGAAATCGGAAGCGGAAAGGTTAATCGCCACGTACAGATGCGGCTGCCGTGCCAGAAACTCGCCAAGATCGGCAAAAACCTCTTCTATCACATAGTCGGTGACCTGCGCGATCATCCCTTCGTTTTCCGCCAGCGGAATAAACTCCGCCGGGCTCATCACCGGGCCATCAAAACCCGGCCAGCGCAATAATGCTTCGGTACCGACGCAGCGGTGATTTTTAATATCGATAACCGGCTGATAGTGCAGGCACAGCTGGCGACGGCTCAACGCCCGCTGCAGCATCTTGCGCGGAGAGTGGTACTGCTGCCGGGTGCGCGACCACACCAGTAAAAGCAATACGCTGCAAATCAGCCCCAGCGGTAACGTCAACGTGACCTGGTTATAAAAATTCTGATAATAGCTGACGCGCGAGGTCGACATAATGACGGCTATCGGGCGAACGCTGGAATGGGCGATGGTATAAACGCGGCCATCCTGATGAAATAAAGCCTCTTCAGCGCGAATCAGACGATGCAGCTCAGCGGGGTCGGCATTCTTGCTGACGGAAAAAAACTGCCGGGTTTTGGTGTCAAAAACGCCCCAGGCGAGGTTGCGGTCGCTGGTTATCAACGCGCTGTATGAGAGCGGATTCACCACCACCACATAGTTGCCGCGCTGCATATAGTTCATCGCGTAGTCTGGGTAGAAAGGCGTTTCGCGGTAGTAGTAAATCGCGATATCCGGCTTTTTGGTATAGGTTGCGGCCGGAATTCGCCACCCCGTCGGGCGGCGTACCGTGGTGGAGCAGAAAAAATGGGTGCCGTTGGCGTAGATTAAATCGTCGATATAGAGCAGACCGCGAACAATCCCGAGCAGATATTGCTGATGCTGCGGCGAACATATCTCTCCCTGATACAAACGGGCTTTATCCCGCGCTTCGTCGGCCTCACGAATCACCAACTCCGTTTTTTGCAGCGCCAGCCGAGAAAACAACCGCAGCTGATCGCCGGTTTCCGCTTTGGCGCGTATCTGCGCAAACCACAACGCCAGCAGCACCGGTAGCAGAATGACTAACACGATGCCAAATATTCTCAACGCCTTACGTGGCGCGCTATGATTCATTTCCGCTTCTTATCCATGCGATACGCCTTAATCAAGGTGAGCTACCCCGATGACTCTGCTTACTTTGATATGAATCAGGGCATCTCAGCAACCCATGCTTTGACGTAAAAACCTCATGACGATGAATTATGAATAATACTGGCTTATAGAAGTCTGGAGAAACATTCTCAACAGAATGAGATTAGCTCCACTATGTTATTCGGTTTATCCGTATAATTAGCCGGAATAAGTAACAAAATCCGTAGAACATAAAACTATATAAAAAAGAAAAGTCGCCGGGAATCCCTTATAATCGGCCTTCACGCTGAAAGAAGAATCCTACCCCTCCCTATTAACCATGCTATTTGAATGGTTAACAGGCGCCATAAAAGACCTTTTTTGGGCTGGTCAATAAAAGAACAAGTGTGATATAGTTCACATTAGTTGATGAAACAAAAACGTTGTTTCATTACGATCTTGTTTGCCTGAAGATAGCCAGAGCACCGTACCATCGTCAGTCTCACCCGGTTGTCACAGGCTCCCAAATTTCGTTGAGGATAGGTTGATGGCTTCCATTACTACCAGTGTCGTACTTTTGCGCTGGCCGCTCGTGAGCGCAGTGCTGATGTTTCTGGCCAGCTCGTTAAACATTCAGCTACGTAAAAGCGATTATGCCGGTTTAGCGGTGATTTGTAGCTGTATGGGCCTGGCCGCGGCCTGCTGGTTCGCCACCGGTCTGTTAGGCATCACGCTGCTGGACGTGGCGAAAATCTGGGGCAATATCAAGGACGTGATGATTGAAGTCATGAGCCAGACTCCGCCTGAATGGCCGATGATGATGACCTGATGTCCGCCCGCCCTGGCCGGGCGCCGGTGTACCTGTCCGGGCAGTAACGCCCTGGCCCGGACAGGTGCGCAGCAATTCCCTCCTCTGCGACAGCTAAATACATCACCAGCATAAACCGCAGCGATGGCAAGGTAGCCGCCAGGTTTTAACGCATCCGCTGGCCCAGATCGCGCTGCCCCGACGGCAGCCCCGGTACTGCGCGTGGAAAGTCGTTCGGGCAGCGTTTTATGGCACAGAGCGCCTGGTAACGGCAGGAGTCTGCCGTCGTGGCGGTAGAATGATAAGGGCAGGAAGGCCGCTCCCGCAGCTTCTCCCACTGCGCCTCATCGTATCGCGTGATGTTATAAACTTTTACCGCGTGATATTGCTCGTTGATTAACACACTCGATGAGTAGAGTTTTATCGACTCGCCCGGCAGTAATAAAATGTCGGCCTCATACCAAAGAATAAACTTTAAAAACCGTAGGCTGGAAATTGAGGAAAAAGCCACCCCGGAATGTGGGCAGACAAGAGTATTATGAATAGTCCATTTCATTTTCTATCCTTGCGTGCATTGCTGATTAATGACTCTATTATTGATAGCATTCATCATAGCTAACCGCAAGGCGATCGATTAATAATGTGATATCAGACAATACTCAAAGTGCTTTATACTCACTAAGATGTAGCGTGAATATTGCATTATAACAATGAATGGTTAGTCATAATAATCAACGGCAGCGCCAGTCATGAGCATACATAAATAAGAATATATTGACAATAAATTACAGGCTACCAACAGCAGTAGCCTGTAATATTACACTGGGAATGAATCAAAAATATCTAAGCTATTGTGCGCATATTAAACGCCGGTATCACCATGTTTTACCAATATTAAACTGGAACTGTTCAGCTTTATCCCCATCGTATTTTTTAAACGGCTCGGCCCATGAGAATACCAGCGGGCCTAATGGCGACATCCACTGCACCGCAATCCCGGCGGACATCCGGATATGCGACGGATCGCCATAGTCAGGGATCCCGGCCGCCAGCGTCTGGGTGGTATTTTGCCAGGAGGTGCTCCATACCGTACCGGCATCGAGGAACAGCGACGTCCGCAGGCTGTCAGCGTATTTGTCATTCACAAACGGCGTCGGCACAATAAACTCGCTGTTCAGCACCGCCATCGCGTTACCGCCAACCGCATCGGAAGACGAGTCCAGCGGACAGGCGCTGTAGCTGCTTTCAGAACCATTACAACGATAATAAGCCGCTTTTGGGCCAATCGTATTCGACGAAAAACCGCGAACCGACGACGATCCGCCGGCATAAAAATTATCATAAAACGGTACCGATTTGCCGTTCAGCCCATCGGCATAGCCCGCGCGCAGATGCTCCATCCACACCCAGCTTTTGCTCTCGGTCAGCGGCATATATTGGGTGGTATCGAAAGTGACTTTGTAATAGCTGTTATCCGAACCGGGCATGGTAACCTTGGCGGTCAGGCTGCTTTTATTCCCCGCGCGCGGGAAGAAGCCGCGATCGAGGTTGTTATAGCTCCAGCCAACGCTGGCAAAATAGTCATTGGCGCTATAGGTGGCGCCGCTGTCGCCATCTTTGGTGACGACGTCAGGATAGATACCCCGCGAGTTAAGATAGCGCCAGGTGGTGAGCTCCGGGTCCATATTGGTCAGGCGGTTATGGACATAGTCCAGGCCCAGGTTAAGAGCGTTATTCTCGCTAATCGGGAACCCCAGCGTACTGCCAACGCCGTAGCTTTGCTGGTTGTAGCTGCCGGAATCGGCATCAGAAGCATCGTAACTGTTATAGAAGATTTTGCCGCCGAGGCTGATGCCATCCACGGTGAAGTAAGGATTCGTCGCCCCCAGCTCAATATAGGACTGGTAGCTGTTGCGCGTGCCGTTGAAGCTGACGCTATTGCCGCTCCCCAGCCAGTTATCCTGCGTGACGCCGAGCTGGTAGCTCACGCCGCTGTCGGTACCGAAGCCCAGACCCACGTTAAAGGAGCCGGTATTGCGCTCCTTCACCTTATAGACCACGTCCACCTGATCCTGACTACCGCTAACCGGAACGATCTGCTTGTCGACGGTTTCGAAAAATCCGCTACGATCCAGCCGCGTTTTTCCCTGCTCGACCTTCTCGTCATTCAGCCACGCGCCTTCCATCTGGCGCATTTCGCGACGCAGCACTGCATCGCGGGAAGTATCGTTACCCTCAAAGCGAATCTGACGCACCGAATAACGGCGGCCGGCATCCACGTTAATATGCAAAACGACGTTTTTTTTCGCCTCATCAATATCCGGCGCGGTGTTCACCTGCGGCCAGGCATAGCCGTATTTTCCCAGTAGCGTCTTAATGCTGTTCTCAGACGCCGTAATTTCCGCGCCGCTGTACCATTTCCCCGCTAAAGGCTTCACCAGCGCTTCAATTTCCTGGCTATGCTGCGCCATGTCGCCGGTCACGACCGTACTGGTCACTTTATAACGATCGCCTTCGCTAAGATTGATCGTGATATACAGCGATTTTTTATCCGGGGTAATACTGACCTGACTCGAATTAATGGTAAAACGCGCATAGCCGCGATCGAGATAATAGCTACGAATGGTCTCCAGATCCGCCGCCATCTTTTGCTTTTGGTATTTCTTATCGCCAATCACGTTCCACCACGGAACGCTGTCGCGTAGCTGCAGCTGGTCCAGCAACGTTTCTGTGCTAAAAGCCTGGTTGCCAATAATATTAATTTGCGCGATTTTTGCCGATACCCCTTCCTGAAATACAAAGGTTAAATCAACGCGATTACGCGGCAGCGGCGTGACGACAGCGTGAACCTGAGCGCTATATTTCCCGACGCTGTAATAAAAATCCTGGAGCCCTTTTTCTATTTCCGTGAGCGCATTGCGATCCAACGCGCTGCCCTCTTCAATACCTGTGGCGGCCAGATTCTCTTTGAGGGCATCATCCTTAACGGATTTATTCCCGGAAAAGCTGATTTTAGCGATGCTTGGCCGCTCTGTAACCTGCACCACCAGCGTGCTGCCATCGCGCAGGATCTGCACGTTCTCAAAGTTGCCGCTGGCATAGAGGGCGCGGACCGAATCGCTGATATCCTCATTAGAAACCTCTTCTCCCGTATGAACAGGCATGCTCAGTAGCGCAGCGCCAACGGTAACGCGCTGTAGCCCCTCGAAACGAATGTCATCTACCGTATAGGCGGTTGATGCGTAAAGCGTTAAAGGGGAAATCAATAGACCGGCGATGAGACTCGTTTTTTTTAGCATGGAGGTGTCGTCTAAAAGATATTTGGCAATAGCAGATATCCTGCTGGGAATAATGCAGTTCAGTGTGCCAGACAAATTCTGACGCAGTTTTAAATAACCTGAACGAGGCGCAGAATTGCACGCAATTATGACGAGAAAATGGAGAAAAAATGGATGTGTGAGAATGTTGAAAAAATTATTTTTTAATGGAACTTTCTTTCCCCCACCCAGTCAGATAAGCATTTCCAGGCAACATTAAAATTCTACACCGCCTGTTTTTTAATTAAAAAAATAAAAAGCCCCCTTTCGCATTGGTTGAAAGGGGGAAAAAGATCTTGTTAGGAATGATGCTCTCTGGGATAAACCAGGAACAGCCACAAACTAACCTATAACCCCGTAGATAAAATGAAGAGATAGTGAATAAATTATGCAGCCAGATTGCCATCATAATGAAATGAGTCGATATCATGCCACGAAATGAAATTCAGCGTTCAGTGCTGAGCGAGCTGGTGCGCTGGATAAAAAACAACCTTGAGAAGAAGCTCACCATGCGGGCGCTGAGCCTCTTTTCCGGCTATTCCGAATGGCACCTATTTCGCCTGTTTCGTCACTATTTTAATATGTCGCCAATGGCCTATATCCGCCAGCAGCGGATGCAATTAGCCCTTGATTTATTAAAGGTTAAACCGGCTTTTCGCATCGTTGATATTTGTATTCTGGCGGGCTATGAAGATATCAGCGCCTTTAACCGCACCTTTAAAAGGTACTATATGATGACGCCAGCCCAGCTGCGCAAAATCCTGAATATATGATGATAGAGGCTCCCCCTCCTCCGCATTGCTGCGGTTGGGAATGGAAGGGGGAAGAGGAACAACTTTAGAATGGAAATGGCAGGATGCCACCGTTAATCGTTTCTGGGATCAGGCAGACCCGATCAACAGGAAGCAGTGTAAGCTGCTATGTTGAATTAATTGTGTAGAGGCCATGGAGATTTTGTCATAATTTATATCCGAACCCAATCTCCTTGATGCTAAAATAAAAAAACCGGAATAGTTCATTATTCCGGCGGATGATCGGGTGGTTGATCAGAAATGCGTATTCACGCTGATATAAAACGTCCGTCCCGATTCATTATAGGTCTCCGCCCCTGCGCCATACAGATAAGCGCCGGTCGTCGAATTCCCCGTTGTCTGCGCATTACCGGCACGGTAGTGACGAATATCGAACAGATTATCCACTCCGCTGGTCAGGCTCAGGTTTTTATTCACATCCCAGGTCGCGCTGAGCCCGACAATGCTGTACGGGCTCACTTCATTTAATTCGCTGCCGGATACCGCCTCGCCTTTATAGTTGAAACGTTTAGGTTTCTGACGGCCGTACCAGGTGAAAGTGCTCTGCAACGAAAGATCGTCGCGTACCTGCCAGCTGACGGTCGAGTTCAGCGTAAACTGCGGGATCACCGACAGGCGATCGCCGGTGGTCTTGTTCTTACTCTGCAGCATCCACGTCAGGTTGTTGCTCCAGTTGACCGTTTCACTTACCGGGAGATTCAGCGAACCTTCCAGCCCTTCAACCAGCGCCTTCGGTACGTTTTCCCATTGGTAAATATTGGTGGTGCCATTGCTGGCCGTCCCCACCGCCGAGTAGCCCGACTCAATCTTGTTATGGTAGTCGTTACGGAACCAGGTCAGCCCCGCCTGATAGCCGTTGTGCTTATACTCAAGGCCAATCTCTTTATTGACACTGGTTTCCGCCTTCAGATCGCTGTTCCCCATCAGGTAACAGGCTGAGCTGCTGGCATAACAGCCCTGGCCGTTGCTGTAGAGAATATAGTTCGGGTTGAGCTGGTAAAGGTTCGGCGCTTTATACGCGCGGGCGATGCCAAGCTTCAGCGTCCAGTCATCCGACAGCCCCTGCGAGAGATTCAGCGAGGGGCTCCAGTTATTGCCGACGATGCTGTGATGGTCGAAGCGCAGGGCCGGCGTCAGCATAGTGCTCTCGGTCAGCGCGATATTGTCTTCGGTAAACAGCGAGAAAATCTCGGCGCTGGAATAGGGGCTGCGTCCGGTTGCCGACATACCGTCAATGGAGCCATAAGAGAGCGACTGGGTGGTCGACACGCCATCTTTCATCCGCTGCTGGTTCCACTCGGTACCCAGCGTCAGATTCTGTTCGAATCCCAGGGTAAACGGAATATTCACCTCGCTGTGCAGCAGCACATCCGACAGGTCGATATCGGAGAATTCGCTGCTGGAGAAGATCCCTTCCGTTCCGCCAGCCAGTCCCTCGTTCATACGCGAGTTACGGGTGTGCTCATACTGCGCCCAGGTATTGCTGGTCACGCCGTTATCCCAGCCGCCGGTCCACGTGACGCCATACGTCTGGCGATAGAGGCGGTTGGTCTCTTTCCCGTACAGACTTTTCACCAGCGTGCTGGTGTTGGTATTCTGCGTGTCGCCTGCATACAGGTTGCCCTGGCGACTGTAGCCGGTTTCAAACTCCAGCGCCTGCATCGGCGCAAATTCCCAGCGCAGCTTACCGTGGATATCTTTATTCACCACGCCTTCGCGCCCTGCAGGATACGATCCCGCATAGCTACCGGTTCGCGCCGCTTCGTGGCCAGCGTTGATATCCTGGGCATCGGCCTGCGTTTTGCTCAGGTTTCCCCATAAATTAAAGCTGACCTCATCCGATAGCGGACCATTGAGGCTGAAGTTTGTCCGCTTCGTCGCGCCCTCTTTACGATGCTGAGGTGCGTTCATATAGGTATTCCAGGACCCATGCCACTCGCTGGTGGCCGGTTTTGTGACGATATTCACCACCCCGCCCATCGCGCCGTTACCGTAGCGGGCCGCCGCAGGGCCGCGAATCACGTCGATATGATCGATCATTTCCGCCGGTACCCAGCTGGTATCACCGCGCGTATCGCGGTCGCCGCGCCAGCCATAGCGCACGGAATTACGACTGGTCACCGGTTTACCATCCACCAGAATCAGGGTGTTCTCCGGTCCCATGCCGCGAATATCGACCTGGCGGTTATTACCGCGCTGGCCGCTGGTGGAGTTACCGGTGAGGTTGACGCCGGGCTGGGTACGAATCAGCTCGGAGACATCGCGCGCGGGCGGATGTTTACGGATCTCCTCAGCGGTGATGGTCGATACGCCGGGGGCTTGCAGCGTCTGCGCCGCCGCGGTGACCACCATCGTTTCATCGTCATTTACCGCAGCCGTTTCAGATATCTTCGTATCGTCTGGCATGCTGCCATCAGCGGCCTGAACCGGCAGCGTCCCTCCCCAGATGACCATCGGGATCAGCACGGCCAGCGAGTAGTGTGAATCGTATTTCATGGAATATGCCCTGTTTTTCTTTTTAGCTGTCGGGGCACGTCTTCTTCATCAGTCAGGTAAACAACGGTAACGACTTTTATGCAAGCACAGTATCTCTGCTTTTGGCGTAGCCGGGCCCTCCCGCTTAAATAGCGGAATAGCAATAAATAATGAGCAGCCAAAATAGATTTATTACTCTGGCAAAAATGAAGAAATAAACGCACCGTGCTATTCTTTGACAGCATTCGCCGAACAGCAGTAATAGGAGTCTTGTGCCACACAACGTTATTAGAAATGAGATTTATTATCAAGTGGATAATTATCCACCGCACGGATAATTTTTAACAAATCAATAAAAACAAAAAGATAAGAGAGCTAAAGTCGTTTTTTATTTTTAGAACAGTTAAATAACTGAAGTATATCCACATTAAAAAAACACAATTCAGACATATTATCTCCATAATTAATTAGGGCGTGTGGGTTTATTATTTCACGATAAATATCGTCATTGTAAATTAATAGAATAATTAAAATAGCGGACTAGCCGACTCGCATACGCGATCGCCGGGGATGCTAACGGCGTGGAATTGACTAAAATAAGAAAATCCCCCTGCGGAGCACCGCGCCATGAACACTTCATCGTTCTATCGATACCTTGTCGGCGGGCTCGCATGCTTTGCCGCCCTGCTATGCTTCACCTCCGTTTACGCCGCCGCTGAGAACAAACTGTCAGAGCCAGAGGAACGAGAGGCCCTGAAGGTCGACGTTGACGATATGCTACAGCCCTGGAAGGGAGATTTACCCGGAATGCTCGACCGGCGAACTATTCGCGTATTAACCACCTTCAGCAAAACCTTTTTCTTTATTAACAAAGGCACTCAGCGTGGCGCCACTCACGATATTTTTATGGAGTTTGAACGTAGCCTTAACCAAAGCCTGGCGAAGGAGAAAAAGCTTAAACATCGTCATCTTAAGGTCCGTATCATCTTTGTGCCAGTTGCCCGCGACCAGCTCATCAGCGCGCTTAACGCCGGTAAAGGGGATATTATCGCCGCCAACCTGACGATTACCCCCGCTCGCCAGCAGGAGATGACCTTTACCGCGCCGATATACTCTCACGTTCAGGAGCTGCTCCTTTCCGGCCCGGGTTCCCCCAAAGTGGAAAATCTGCAGCAGCTTTCCGGTAAAACGGTCTTTGTGCGCACCTCATCAAGCTATTACGAGAGCCTTGTTGCGCTCAACGCGCGCTTTGCGCAGCAATCTTTGCCCCCCATCACCCTCACACCGGCGCCCGAAGCGCTGGAGGATGAAGATCTGATAGAGATGCTCAGCGCGGGCCTGATTCCCTTGACCGTCGTCGACCGCCACAAGGCACTGTTCTGGAAGCAGGTCTTCCCCAGCATTCAGGTTCATCAAAACATCATTCTGCGCAACGAAGGCAATATCGGCTGGGCGGTACGCAACAACAGCCCGCAGCTGCTGGCCTTGCTTAATGAATTCATCAACAAAAATCGTCAGGGCAGCAAGCTGGGTAATACGATTCTGCTGCGCTACCTGAAGGATGCCCGATACGTTAAAAACGCGGCAGCGCAAAAAGAGCGGCGTAAATTTCTGACCATGGTGGAGATCTTCCGCAAATATGGCGATCGCTACGACGTTGACTGGCTGCTGATGGCGGCGCAGGGCTATCAGGAGTCGCGGCTTAATCAGTCTGTACGTAGCCACGTCGGCGCAATTGGCGTTATGCAGGTAATGCCGGGCACCGGCAGGGAGCTGAACGTCGGCGATATTAAACTGCTCGACCCCAATATTCATGCCGGGGTGAAATATATGCGCTGGATGATAGACCGCTATTATGGCGATGAACCGATGACCCAGCTTGATAAAGCGCTTTTCTCGTTCGCCTCCTATAACGCGGGCCCCGCGCGCATTGCCCGGCTACGGGCGGATACCAAAAAACGCGGTTTTGATCCAAACGTCTGGTTTGGCAACGTGGAGTATCTGGCCGCCGAGAAGATCGGTTCCGAGACCGTAAGCTATGTCAGCAATATCTATAAATATTACATCGCTTACCGGCTGATTGTGGATGAAATGGCGCGCAAGCAGCTGGCGACAGCGGCCGCCAAAAATCCGGTCATGCCGCCCGCGACAGCTACGCCAGCCGCTGCGGCCACGCCCGCTTCACGGTGAAATAGCGCTGAAAAACCGCGTTTCAAAATAGAAAAAGCCCCGGGCTGGGGCTTTTTCAGAACTGACTTCACAACGGTTAATCGCGATTAGAACGGGATATCGTCGTCAAAGTCCATCGGCGGCTCATTGGAAGGGGCTGCCGGAGCCTGCTGCTGCGGACGAGACTGCGCGCCGCCGCTGAACTGGTTTCCGCCCTGCGGCTGCTGAGGCTGACCCCAACCGCCCTGCTGCTGACCGCCGCCTGCCGGGGCGCCTGCGCCCTGCTGACGACCGCCGAGCATTTGCATCGTGCCGCCAACGTTAACCACAACTTCGGTGGTGTATTTTTCCTGACCGGATTGGTCAGTCCATTTACGCGTACGCAGCTGGCCTTCAATGTAGACCTGAGAACCTTTACGCAGATACTCGCCGGCCACTTCCGCCAGTTTGCCGAACAGCACAACGCGGTGCCATTCGGTCTGCTCTTTCATCTCACCGGTCGCTTTATCACGCCAGGATTCGGAAGTAGCCAGCGTAATGTTGGCAACTGCGCCACCACTCGGCATGTAGCGTACTTCCGGGTCCTGGCCCAGATTACCGACGAGAATCACCTTGTTTACGCCTCTGCTGGCCATGTTTGTGTCTCCTGAATGCGTTTCTTAATAGTGTAAACGCGCGAGTGTACCATTTCCAGGTGCTATGTTGATAGCTGGGAAGTAGGTTCCAGATAACTCTCGCGGTGCGACATTTTTACACATCCCGCCGGAAAATGCATTCCAATACTGTATATTCAAACAGGTTAAATTGTGTCATAATTAGCCGTTTCTGCCGTTTGTCCTTCTAACAAACCAGGCAATCCGCGTATCTACCGGGAAAGGTGAATGGATAAGATCGAAGTTCGGGGCGCCCGCACCCACAATCTCAAAAATATCAACCTCGTCATCCCGCGCGACAAACTCATTGTCGTCACCGGGCTTTCGGGTTCAGGCAAATCCTCATTGGCTTTCGACACGTTGTATGCCGAAGGGCAGCGTCGCTACGTTGAGTCGCTCTCCGCCTACGCGCGGCAGTTCCTGTCGCTGATGGAGAAACCCGATGTCGACCATATTGAAGGGCTGTCGCCGGCGATTTCCATTGAACAGAAATCAACGTCCCACAACCCCCGTTCAACGGTAGGCACCATTACCGAAATTCACGACTACCTGCGCCTGCTGTACGCTCGCGTCGGCGAGCCGCGTTGCCCGGATCACGACGTCCCGCTGGCGGCGCAGACCGTGAGCCAGATGGTCGATAACGTGCTCTCCCAGCCTGAAGGCCAGCGCCTGATGCTGCTGGCGCCAATCATTAAAGAGCGCAAAGGCGAACATAACAAAACCCTGGAAAACCTTGCCGGGCAGGGCTACATCCGCGCGAGGATCGACGGCGAGGTCTGCGATCTCTCCGATCCGCCAAAGCTGGAGCTGCAGAAGAAACACACTATTGAAGTGGTGATTGACCGCTTTAAGGTGCGCGACGATCTCAGCACGCGCCTGGCCGAGTCTTTTGAAACCGCGCTGGAGCTGTCGGGCGGCACCGCCATCGTCGCCAATATGGACGATCCGAAAGCTGAAGAGCTGCTGTTTTCCGCCAACTTCGCCTGCCCGATTTGCGGCTACAGCATGCGCGAACTGGAACCGCGCCTGTTCTCCTTCAACAACCCGGCGGGCGCTTGCCCGACCTGCGACGGCCTCGGCGTGCAGCAGTATTTTGACCCGGAACGCGTGATTCAGAACCCTGAGCTGTCGCTGGCGGGCGGGGCGATTCGCGGCTGGGATCGGCGCAATTTTTACTACTTCCAGATGCTGAAGTCGCTGGCGGAACATTATGAATTCGATGTTGAAGCCCCCTGGGGCACGCTGAATAGCAGCGTACAAAAAGTGGTCCTGTACGGCTCAGGCAAAGAGAATATTGAATTCAAATATATGAACGATCGCGGCGATACCTCCGTGCGCCGCCATCCGTTCGAAGGCGTGCTGCATAACATGGAACGCCGTTATAAAGAGACGGAATCCAGCGCGGTACGTGAAGAGTTAGCGAAATTCATCAGCAACCGTCCCTGCACCAGCTGTGAAGGGACCCGCCTGAAGCGCGAAGCGCGGCACGTGTTCGTGGAAAATACCCCGCTGCCGACCATCTCGGACATGAGCATCGGCCACGCGATGGACTTCTTCAACAACCTGAAGCTCTCCGGCCAGCGTGCGCAAATTGCTGAAAAAGTTCTGAAAGAGATTGGCGATCGCCTGAAGTTCCTCGTCAACGTCGGTCTGAACTACCTGACGCTCTCCCGTTCGGCGGAAACCCTCTCCGGCGGCGAAGCGCAGCGTATCCGCCTCGCCAGCCAGATCGGCGCGGGCCTGGTCGGCGTGATGTACGTACTGGATGAGCCCTCTATCGGCCTGCACCAGCGCGATAACGAACGCCTGCTTGGCACCCTGATCCATCTGCGAAATCTCGGCAACACCGTGATCGTCGTTGAGCACGATGAAGACGCTATTCGCGCCGCCGACCACGTTATCGATATCGGCCCGGGCGCCGGGGTACACGGCGGTCAGGTCGTGGCCGAAGGTAAGCTGGAAGATATTATGGCGGTGCCGGAATCGCTGACCGGCCAGTTCATGAGCGGCAAGCGTAAAATCGAAGTGCCGAAACAGCGCGTGCCCGCCAATCCGGAGAAAGTGCTGAAGCTGTCCGGCGCGCGCGGCAATAACCTGAAAGACGTGACCCTGACGCTGCCGGTAGGCCTCTTCACCTGCATTACCGGCGTTTCCGGGTCGGGTAAATCCACGCTGATCAACGACACGCTGTTCCCGATTGCCCAGCGTCAGCTCAACGGCGCCACTATCGCCGAACCGGCGCCGTACCGCGACGTGCAGGGGCTGGAACATTTCGACAAAGTCATTGATATCGACCAGAGCCCCATCGGTCGTACGCCGCGTTCTAACCCGGCAACCTACACCGGCGTCTTTACGCCGGTCCGTGAACTGTTTGCCGGCGTACCTGAATCGCGTTCGCGCGGCTACACGCCGGGCCGCTTCAGCTTTAACGTGCGCGGCGGTCGCTGTGAAGCCTGCCAGGGTGACGGCGTGATCAAAGTCGAGATGCACTTCCTGCCGGATATCTACGTGCCGTGCGACCAGTGCAAAGGCAAGCGCTATAACCGCGAAACGCTGGAGATTAAGTACAAAGGCAAAACGATTCATGAAGTGCTGGATATGACCATCGAAGAAGCGCGTGAGTTCTTCGATGCGGTACCGGCGCTGGCGCGTAAGCTGCAAACGCTGATGGACGTCGGCCTGACCTATATTCGTCTGGGCCAGTCAGCGACTACCCTCTCCGGCGGCGAAGCACAGCGCGTCAAGCTGGCGCGCGAGCTGTCCAAACGCGGTACCGGGCAAACGCTGTATATCCTTGATGAACCGACCACCGGTCTGCACTTTGCCGATATTCAGCAGCTGCTGGAAGTTCTGCACCAGCTGCGCGACCAGGGCAATACCATCGTGGTGATTGAACACAACCTGGACGTCATCAAGACGGCTGACTGGATCGTTGACCTTGGGCCGGAGGGCGGAAGCGGCGGCGGGGAGATCCTCGTTTCCGGTACCCCGGAAACGGTCGCCGAGTGCGAGGCCTCCTATACGGCTCGCTTCCTCAAGCCCATGCTGAAGTAATCTCATCTGCCTCTTCCCGTCCCGGGAAGAGGCATCATTTCCTCTCATTTTTTCCCGCTGATATTTTGTGATTTGCGGCCGGACGGCATCTGTTATCAGATAGCACCACAGCCATAAATTGCAGGATGCATCATGTATTTACAGCCTGGAGTTTATCGCCTGCCCCTCGCCGCGGCGCTGTTTTTGATGACCGCCTGCAGTTGGGTTGATAGCTACAGCAGCACGGCATATCAGCAGCTGCTGGTGCTGGTGCTGGAAGAACTTATCTGCAGTTCATCAGCGATGCAGCGGCCGCGCCGGTCGACCGACAATGACTCAGGCAAGAAGATCGCCAGATTCGTCAGCAAGTTAGCCTGGCGTTAAGCGATAGCGATGCGCTATGACAGAATAATCTACGCGTGCAGGAGAAAACGCGCGGCTGGTTAACCCATGACGACCTGGCTCTGCTTCTGCAAGGGCAGCGCGATATTGCCCGCATTCGCGCCAACAACGCGCATATCGCCATGCAGACGCATCTTCAGTCGACGCTGCTTCGTCTGATCGATATGGCGCTGCTGGGTTGAATATCGCTTTATGACAACAGCTTACGCTTGTTCTCAGTAAGAGAATCAAGCGCCTGCTGATATGACGCATCCACCAGATAGTAAATTTGTGAATCAGGCAAGGAGCCATCAAGAAACACCGTGCTCCAGTGGGCTTTATTGAGATGTTTGCTGGGGCGCACATCGCGATGCTGCTGCCTCAGCAACTCTGCGAGCTCGGGGCTGGTTTTTAACGAGACCGCGGGCCGGTTGTCCTCCACCTCTTTTATCATCGCAAACAGTACGTCAGCCGCTTTGATTTGCGTCGCTTTCCAGTCGCTATGTACGCTTTGTTCCGCGCCCGGCTTAGCCATGCAGTACTGCAATAAATCCGAAATTGTCATTTTTATTCCCCCATCAGCGTCGCGATGATATGGCGCGATCCGCCATGAATACGATGCTCCCCGAGCCAGATACCCTGCCAGGTCCCCAGCCTGACGCGCCCATCCCGAACGGGCAGCATCAGCGATACGCCCAACATCGACGACTTAATGTGCGAAGGCATATCATCAGGGCCTTCATAATCGTGTTCATACGGCGCGTTATCCGGTACGGCAGTAAGAAAATGCTGCTCCATATCGTAACGGACGGTCGGATCGCAGTTTTCATTAAGCGTCAGGGAAGCAGATGTATGCTGGAGCAGCAAATGCAGCAGGCCCGTTTTCACCCGCGACAGTTCACGGATTTGACCGAGAATTTCATCAGTGACCAGATGGAAGCCCCGTGATTTTGGGCCTAACGTCAGGGTTTGCTGATGCCACATAGGCGACTCCTTCTACTAATGAACCTTCCTAAGTGTGCAGCAATAAGCGAAAAGGTAAAACCTTTGGCACGCTATTTTGCACAAAAAAACGGCAGCTCGCTGGCTGCCGTTTTAGCAATTCATAATTAAGCCGTCGTCAGCTTAATATTCTGAATTCACAATCACCTCTTCTCCCTGAGCGCCCGCCATCGGCAGCGGCTTATAGGAAGAGTTGGATGCCCGCAGGACGCGGATCCCGCGTGCGCCAACCTCACGGGCGGCAGAAATATCGTTATCCGAATCGCCGTAGAAGACTTTAATGCCCTTCTCCTGCAGCCACTGCGTTTTGGTGTTCTGACCAGGCTTATCGCCGGCAAAAATAACCGGATTCATGTTCGCTGCCGGGATGAGAAAATCGTCTTGCAGGGTTTTTGATACCGTTTCGGTTTTGGTCTGGCTGCGTCCGGTGACAAAATAGATGCTATCGCCGCGCTTCACATGCATCGCAATCAGCTGGCGCGCCACCTCTTTCGGCATGCTGAATTCATCCCAGCCGTTGTTCATTTTTTCCCAGAACTGCGGATTTTTCAGGTAGTCATCGCTGCCGGGTGAATAGGTTTTCTGCCCGCGCCAGAAGCCCGGACTGGAGAACAGGACGGTATCATCAATATCAAAGCCGACCGCCATCGGTTGGCGTCCCAGCAGGCTATTTTCAATCTGAGCCACGGAAACCCAATGTATTGGCGCCTGTTCGGCGAGTTTCGCCATATTGGTGCCCGTCCACAGCGGCTGCGGTGTGGAGGCGCGAGCAACGACAGAGCTATTTAGCGTGAACAGTAAGCAGATGGCCCCAAAGGCCAGGGTGATCTTGCGCATATTTTTCCCTAAATAATCGAATCGTTATAGTTTTCAATAATGTGTACGCTTATTAATGCACCAAGACCTTACCCCCCGCTGAGGCGGATAGGAAGGTTTTTCTGCTCAGATGTCATATAAAAAGAGAATGATCACACTTCAGGGAGGGAATTACCCTCACCAAAATATTGGCGAGGGTAAAAGCGGTCAGTAAGGATTTATATTACCGCGGCAAAGGCCTGCGCCACGCGCTGTACGTTGCGTGAATTCAGCCCCGCGACGCACATGCGGCCGCTGGCAATCAGGTAGACGCCAAACTCATCGCGCAGGCGGTCGACCTGGGCCGGGCTGAACCCGGTATAGCTAAACATTCCGCGCTGCTTCAGCAGATAGTCAAAATTACCGCCCGGCACCGTCTCTTTAAGCACATTAACCAGCTCCTGACGCATGGCCAGAATACGGGTACGCATCCCTTCCACTTCCGCCAGCCATGAGGCTTTCAGCTCGCTGTCGCTCAGCACCGCAGCAACCACCTGCGCGCCAAAGTTCGGTGGGCTGGAGTAGTTGCGACGTACGGTCGCTTTTAATTGCCCCAGCACGCGAATCGCGGTTTCAGCGTCTTCACAGACGATCGACAGCCCGCCAACGCGCTCGCCGTACAGGGAGAAGATTTTTGAGAACGAGTTGCTGACCAGCATTGGCATGCCGGCGTTCGCAATGGCGCGAATAGCGTAAGCATCCTCTTCCATTCCGGCGCCAAAGCCCTGATAGGCGATATCGAGGAAAGGAATCAAATTACGCGCTTTCAGTACCTCAACCACCTGATCCCACTGGGCGTTGCTGAGATCGGCTCCCGTTGGGTTATGGCAGCACGGATGCAGCAGCACGATATCGCGCTCCGCTAGCGAATTGAGTTTTTCCAGGAACGCCGCGAAACGCACGCCATTGGTCTCCTCATCAAACCAAGGGTAAGTACTTACTTCGAATCCTGCCCCTTCAAATATAGCGATGTGGTTTTCCCACGTCGGGTCGCTCACCCATACGCGCGAGCCCGGGAAGTAGCGTTTCAGGAAATCAGCGCCCACCTTCAGGGCGCCGGAACCGCCCAGCGTTTGAATGGAGGCCACGCGATTTTGCGCCAGCACCTGATGATCGGCGCCGAACAGCAGCGGCGCGATAGCGTGACGATAGGTGTTCAGCCCTTCCATCGGTAAATAGACCGAGGCGCCGTGCGGCTGGGCATTGAGGCGCGCCTCCGCTGCGGCAACCGACTGCAGCTGCGGAATAATCCCGTCCTCGTTGTAATAAAGACCGATGCTGAGATTTACTTTGTCACTACGCGGATCGTCTTTGAAACGCTCCATCAGGGAGAGAATGGGGTCGCCAGCGTAGGCGTCAACTTTCTGAAACACGTGATGTTTCTCCAGGTTTACATGGGCTCGTCATAACACAATAAACCGGATGTGAAAGAAGGTCGAGAGGATGTTGGCGTATGGCTGGGTTTGATCGCCCATCCCGGATGGCGGCTTAAAACGCCTTATCCTGGCTACCGGCCCGCAGCCGGTAGCGAACCCGTAGCCCCGGTAAGGCGTCAGCCGTCACCGGGAGAAAGAGCGCTGGCTGAAATCAATCCACGTACTTCATTGATACCCGCGAAGTCAGGCGGGTAATAAGTTCGTAAGCACTTACTTTTGTGATTGCGGCAATACGCTCGACGGGCAGGCCTTCGCCCCACAGCACGACCGGGTCGCCCGATTTATCCTGCGCTTCGGGCCCGAGATCGACGCAAATCATATCCATCGCCACGCGTCCGACAATCGGCACTTCGCGGCCATTGACCAGCACCGGAGTTCCGGACGGCGCGGCGCGCGGATAACCATCGCCGTAGCCCATCGCCACCACCCCTAAACGCGTATCACGCTCGCTGATCCAGGTTCCGCCGTAGCCCACCGGCTCCCCGGCTTTATGCTCGCGCACCGCGATCAGGCTCGAGGTCAGAGACATCACCGGCTGGCAGCCAAAGTCCGCGCCGGTAGAGCCACCGTCGAGCGGCGACACGCCGTAGAGAATGATCCCCGGACGCGCCCAGTCGAAATGCGACTGCGGCCACAGCAATATACCGCCGGATGCGGCGATAGAGCGCAGCCCCGGTTTCCCTTCCGTGAAGGTGGTAAAGATATCCAGCTGACGTTCGGTCGCGTCGCACTCGGGCTCATCCGCACGGGCAAAATGGCTGACCACGTTGACCGGCTGGCGGACGTTTTTACACTGGCTGAGACGCTGATAAAACGCTTCGGCCTGTTCGGGCAGAACGCCTAATCGATGCATCCCGGTATCCAGCTTCATCCATACGGTGACCGGCTCGGGTAAATCTGCCTCCTCCAGCGCCGCCAGCTGTTCCGGGCTGTGTACCGCCGTGTGCAGGCGCTGGGTGGAAATCACCGGCAGGTCGGCGGCCTCAAAGAACCCCTCCAGCAGGAGAATCGGCTGGGCGATACCGCCCGCGCGCAGGCGTAGGGCTTCTTCAAGACGGGCGACGCCAAAAGCATCGGCGTCAGGGAGCGTTCGCGCGGTCTCAAGAAGACCGTGTCCGTAGGCGTTCGCTTTCACCACCGCAACCAGTTTGCTGGCGGGCGCCAGTTCACGCAGACGTTGCAGGTTGTGTCGCAGAGCGCGGCGGTTAATGACTACAGTTGCCGCTTGCATTTGAATTCCTTAATAAAAGAATCTCCTGAATCCTTCGTGTTGCAGGAAGGCGACAAGCCTGAGAATCCCCGGGAGCTTAGTAAACTAAGTGACCGGGGTGAACAGGCGTAGTCAACGCATCTGCGGCATGAAGGATGACGGAGATTTATTCGTCGTCGTATTGTGGCCCAGCATAATTATCAAAACGCGACCACTGACCGTTAAACGTCAGGCGCACCGTCCCGATAGGGCCGTTACGCTGTTTACCAATAATAATTTCGGCGATGCCTTTTAAATCACTGTTCTCGTGATAAACCTCGTCACGGTAGATAAACATGATTAAGTCGGCGTCCTGCTCAATGGAGCCGGATTCACGCAGGTCGGAGTTCACCGGACGCTTATCCGCACGCTGTTCCAGCGAGCGGTTAAGCTGCGACAGCGCCACCACCGGCACCTGCAGCTCCTTCGCCAGCGCCTTGAGCGAGCGCGAAATTTCGGCGATTTCCAGCGTACGGTTATCGGAGAGCGACGGCACGCGCATCAGCTGCAAGTAGTCGATCATGATAAGTCCGATCCCCCCGTGCTCGCGGGCAATACGCCGCGCGCGGGAGCGCACTTCCGTCGGCGTCAGGCCGGAGGAGTCATCGATATAAATATTGCGCTTTTCCAGGAGGATCCCCATGGTGCCGGAAATACGCGCCCAGTCTTCGTCATCCAGCTGGCCGGTACGAATGCGGGTCTGGTCAACGCGCGACAGCGAGGCCAGAGAACGCATCATAATCTGCTCCGAGGGCATCTCGAGACTGAAGATGAGTACCGGCTTATCCTGCAGCATCGCCGCGTTTTCCACGAGGTTCATCGCAAAGGTCGTTTTACCCATCGACGGACGCGCAGCGACGATAATCAGGTCTGACGGCTGAAGACCGGCGGTCTTTTTATTGAGATCGTCATAGCCGGTATTGACCCCGGTGACGCCGTCATGTGGCTGCTGGAACAACTGCTCAATACGCGCCACGGTGGCGTCCAGCACCTCGGCGATATTCTTCGGCCCTTCGTCTTTATTCGCGCGGCTTTCGGCAATTTTAAACACCCGGGATTCGGCGAGGTCGAGCAGATCTTCGCTGGTGCGGCCCTGGGGGTCGAAACCGGCTTCGGCGATTTCATTCGCCACGGAGATCATTTCGCGTACGACCGCGCGTTCACGAACGATATCGGCATAGGCGCTGATATTCGCCGCGCTTGGCGTATTTTTCGATAGTTCGGCCAGATAGGCGAAGCCGCCGACGCTGTCCAGCTGACCCTGGCGCTCCAGCGATTCCGCGAGCGTAATCAGGTCAATCGGGCTGCCAGACTCCTGCAGACGCGCCATTTCGGTGAAAATATGGCGATGCGGACGGGTATAAAAATCTTCCGAAACAACGCGCTCGGCAACGTCGTCCCAGCGTTCGTTATCCAGCATTAAACCGCCCAACACCGACTGTTCCGCTTCAATCGAGTGCGGCGGGACCTTCAACCCATCGAGCGGATAGTCTCGCACGCGGGGTTCAGTCTGTGGTTTGTTGAAGGGTTTATTTCCTGCCATAGTGAATGGAGTTACCGAGATAGTGAATGGGTCGAAAGATTACCACATTTATGGGGGAAGCATGGCAACACGAATTGAATTTCACCAGCACGGAGGGCCTGAAGTTCTGCAAGCGGTAGAGTTCACGCCGAAAGATCCCGCAGAGCACGAAATTCAGGTAGAGAATAAGGCCATCGGCATCAACTACATTGATACCTATATCCGCAGCGGCCTCTACCCGCCGCCATCATTGCCAAGCGGTCTGGGCACCGAAGCCGCTGGCGTGGTGAGCAAAGTTGGCAGCGGCGTGAAGCATATTAAAGCCGGCGATCGGGTGGTCTACGCGCAATCGGCGCTGGGGGCCTATAGCGCCGTGCACAACGTCCCCGCCGATAAGGCCTCTATTTTGCCGGACGCAATCTCTTTCGAGCAGGCGGCGGCCTCATTCCTGAAAGGGCTCACGGTCTATTACCTGCTGCGTAAAACCTACGAAATCAAAGCGGGCGAGCCGTTCCTGTTTCATGCGGCGGCCGGCGGCGTCGGGCTCATCGCCTGCCAGTGGGCAAAAGCGCTGGGGGCTAAACTGATCGGTACCGTCGGCAGCGCGCAAAAAGCAGAACGCGCTAAACAGGCCGGCGCCTGGCAGATCATTAACTATCGCGAAGAGAATATCGTCGAGCGCCTGAAAGAGATCACCGACGGTAAGAAAGTCCGCGTGGTGTATGATTCCGTCGGTAAAGATACCTGGGAAGCCTCACTTGACTGCCTGCAGCGTCGGGGGCTGATGGTGAGCTTCGGCAACTCTTCCGGCCCGGTGACCGGCGTCAACCTCGGGATCCTCAATCAAAAGGGTTCGCTGTACGTCACCCGCCCTTCTCTGCAGGGCTATATCACCACGCGTGAAGAGCTGACGGAAGCCAGCAACGAGCTGTTCTCGCTGATCGCCAGCGGCGTGATAAAAGTGGATGTCGCGGAGAGTCAAAAATATGCGTTAACCGACGCCAGACGCGCGCATGAGGTGCTGGAAAGCCGGGCGACGCAGGGTTCGAGCTTGCTCTTGCCGTAATGGCCGGAGCACAAAAGTTTAGGGCTTCCACATGGGAAGCCCTTACTTTTTTTGTTCGGCTGTATGTAGGGTACAGCGCGATGAATTCGTTAACGCGCTAATAGTGACAGATTTAATAAGCAAAGCCTACGCTGTTTTATGCAAAAATCTTCAGGTTGTGACATACCGCTCAATACCTTAGTAACGCCAGCGGTTATTACCGCGATAGCGGTTCGCGGCTGGCGATTTTATCGCCCGAATCACCCAAACCACGACAATGGCCAGCAGCAGCCACGGCAGCAGTTTAATCATTAACGCAAACAGACCGCCGACGAACATCAGCGCGGTCGCGACCACAATCGCGGCAATAATGCCCAGCAGCGACACGCCGGTGACCAACAGCATGACAAAAAAGCCAATTACAAATAAGAGTTCCAGCATCGTCTTTCCCCTAAAGAAATTTTATCTACCTTGCCGGATATTACAAAAATCGTGCCAAATATAACTTATTGAATAAAAACAAAAACGCCCAACACGATACGTGCAGGGCGTGGTGAATTTGACCAGGTTTTAGCGAAAAACTAACGCTTATCGGCAACCAGCTTCAGCGCCTGTTCCAGCACGTTGATATCCGCCCCGGCTTTATGCGCATTTTCGCTCAGATAGCGACGCCACTGGCGCGCGCCGGGGATCCCCTGAAACAGCCCCAGCATATGGCGTGTCACATGTCCCAAATAAGTCCCGTTGCTAAGCTCGCGTTCGATGTAGGGATACATCGCCCGGACCACGGAGACCGGATCGGCATCGACGCCGTCCACGCCGAAAATTTCCCGATCCACCGCGGCCAGAATGCCGGGATTCTGATAAGCCTCACGACCGACCATCACGCCGTCCATATGCTCAAGATGCAGCTTTGCCTCTTCCAGCGACTTAATGCCGCCGTTAATCGCCATGGTCAGATGCGGGAAATCACGTTTAAGCTGGTAGACGCGCGGATAATCCAGCGGCGGGATCTCGCGGTTTTCCTTGGGGCTCAGACCGGAAAGCCAGGCTTTGCGCGCGTGGATGATAAACATCTCGCATTCACCTTTCCCGGATACCGTTTCGATAAAATCACACAGAAACGCGTAGCTGTCCTGGTCATCTATGCCAATACGGGTTTTCACCGTGACCGGGATCGACACGACGTCGCGCATCGCTTTAATGCAGTCGGCAACCAGCTGCGCGTTCCCCATCAGGCAGGCGCCAAACATACCGTTCTGCACGCGATCGGACGGGCAGCCGACGTTCAGGTTAATTTCATCATAGCCGCGCGCCTGCGCCAGCTTCGCGCAGTGCGCCAGCGCAGCCGGATCGCTGCCGCCGAGCTGCAGGGCGACCGGATGCTCTTCTTCGCTGTAGGCCAGATAGTCGCCCTTGCCGTGAATAATCGCACCGGTGGTCACCATTTCGGTATACAGCAGCGTATGGCGCGACAGCTGACGCAGAAAATAACGGCAGTGTCTGTCGGTCCAGTCGAGCATCGGCGCGATGGAAAAACGGTGAGCGGCGAAAGCAGTAGGCGTTGATTCTGACATCATGGCGAATAAATAAGCATCCGGGTAAAAAGGGGCGCTACTATAGCACAAAGATAAACCACTGACGCATAGCGTCAGCGCTCACCTTTTTTATCCCGCCATAAACGCTATATTTTCCGCGGCTTCCCGTCGTGAGGGCCAAAAAACTGCGGCGGATGGTCAACCCAGCGATCCTGACGCGTGGCGGCATAGCCGGGGTTCAGCGGGTAGTAGATGCGATTGAATTTCTTATTTGCCTCACCAACGACTAACAGGCGCACCTCCTGCTCGGTGTTATTGAGGAAGGTGTGGCAAATGCCGGTTCCGGCAGGAAAACCGACGCTATCCCCCGGCTCCAGCTTCCAGAGGTAGCCGTTAATCCACACCTCAGGATAGCCGTCCAGCACGTAGATGAACTCTTCTTCATCGCTTTCCGCATGCGGGTAAGAGGTACGACGCCCGGGCGGCAGACGTTCATGGTGGATCCCCAGACGATTCAGCCGCAGGCCGCGCGCCAGCGGCGCGCCGATGGAGAAAAGCTCAGTACTGTCGGGATAGGTGGAATCATCCGCACCTTCCAGTTCACGCCAGTGTCGTATGCAATCAGGTCGTTTCATCGTTTTCTCCCGAAAATGAGATGCTTCAGGTATAGCATAAGGCGGCAAGATAGCGCGCCCCAGAAGCGTATGACCGGGGCGACCAACGCACATGTCACACGAAGTGTGACGGCTATATCCCGCCGGGTCTCGGCGTTTTACCGGTATCGTGATAAAGTAACAGTTTCAGATTCACGCGACCAGAGGACGCTCATGGATAAGACCACTTCGCAACAAATGTTAGCGCATGCTGAAAAGCTGTGCGCGCAGCGTGGCGTGCGCCTGACCCCGCAGCGCCTCGAAGTATTGCGTTTGATGAGCCTGCAGCAAGGGGCAATCAGCGCCTATGACCTGCTCGATCTCCTTCGTGAAAAAGAACCTCAGGCGAAACCGCCGACGGTATACCGGGCGCTGGAGTTTTTACTGGAGCAAGGGTTCGTACATAAGGTGGAATCCACCAATAGCTACGTGCTGTGTCACCTTTTCGATCAGCCAACCCACAGCTCGGCGATGTTTATCTGCGACCGCTGCGGCGGCGTCAAGGAAGAGTGTGCGGAAGGCGTCGAAGATATTATGCATACGCTGGCGGCAAGAATGGGGTTCGCTCTGCGCCACAACGTCATTGAGGCTCATGGCCTGTGCGCCGCCTGCGTTGAAGTGGAAGCCTGCAGTACGCCGGGCCACTGCCACCACGACCATACCATCCAGATCAAAAAGAAAGCCCGCTGAGGCGTTAGCCGCAGCGGGAAACAAGGGTAGCGGCACCTCCATGTACCGATCGTGCAGGCAATAACAGTGGGTTAAAACACGGCGTTTTCGCTACCAGCGATAGTCGTTTTTGGTTTCCCAGTCGGTCACTTCTTTCTCTGCCTGGTCTTTGGCGTAACCGTAACGTTCCTGAATTCTGCCCACCAGCTGGTCGCGTTTGCCTTCAATGACGGTCATGTCATCGTCGGTCAGCTTGCCCCATTTTTCTTTCGCTTTACCTTTGAACTGTTTCCAGTTACCGCCGATTTCGTCTTTATTCATCATGCATTCCTCATCGTTCGGTTATCGTTCGGTGAATGAACAGCCCGCTGTGTACCGGACATGACTTAACTATAGATGAGTATTCTGAGTAAGATTTATTATTCGGAATCTTTAACCATCAGATGAACTAAATGCACTATGAAAACCAGGTTCCACGCTGCCAGTGCCGCCGCCAGATAACCGCCAGAGAAGCGCCGCGCAGGGCGAGAAATACCGCCAGCGCCAGCCACAGCCCGTGGTTACCGAGCGCCGGTACGGTTAACAGCGTCAGGGCAAACCCTGCCGCCGCGACCGCCATGCTGTTGCGCATCTCCGCGCCGCGCGTCGCGCCGATAAACATACCGTCCAGCAGGTAACACCAGACGCCGATGACCGGCAGGATCATCTGCCAGACCAGATAGCGATCGGCCAACTGCTGTAGCGAAGGCAGCGAGGTCAGCAACGCGATAATTTGTTCACCGGCAAGGCCGTAAATCAGCGCAAACGCCAGCGCCACCAACCCTGACTGGCGGCAGGCCGCATGCCAGACCGCAAGCAGTTGGCTGTCGTCACGCGCGCCGTAGGCCTGCCCGGAGTGCGCCTCAACGGCATAGGCAAAGCCGTCCAGCGCATAGGCGGTAAAGGTCAGCATCGTCATGAGGACCGCATTGACCGCGACGATATCGGCGCCGAGGCGGGCGCCAAATACCGTCACCGCCCCGAAGCAGAGCTGTAGCAGCAGCGAGCGCAGCATGATGTCGCGATTCAGCGCCAGCAGACGGCGTATATCGCCGCGCCAGGCGTTTTTCAGCATCGACAGGGATACGCCGCGCAGCGCCAGTACGCGCCGCGCCATAATCAGTCCGATAAAGAAAGTGGCGTATTCTGCCATGACCGTCGCCAGCGCCGCCCCCTGCACGTTCATATGCAGGCCCATCACCAGCCATAAATCGAGCACAATGTTGAGGACGTTGCCGACCACCAGCAGAATCACCGGCGCTCTGGCGTACTGTACGCCCAGCAGCCAACCCAGCAGAACCAGATTCGCCAGCGAGGCCGGCGCGCTTAGCCAGCGAATCTCAAGGAAGCGTCGGGCCTGTTCAAGCACCGCTTCGCTACCGCCGACAATATGCAGCGCCAGGTTTATCAACGGGATCCTGAAAAGCACAATCGCCAGCCCGGCGGCCAGCGCCAGGCCCAGCGGCTGCACCAGCGCGCGCGCCAGCCGCTGCGGATCCCTGGCGCCAAACGCCTGCGCCGTCAGCCCGGTGGTGCTCATACGCAGAAAAAGGAGCAGCATAAAGAGGAAGCTAGTCGCCGTTGCGCCAACCGCCACGCCGCCCAGATAAATCGGGCTGTCGAGATGACCAATAACGGCGGTATCCACCAGCCCCAGCAGCGGAACGGTGATATTGGAGAAGATCATGGGCAGCGCTAAGCGCCACAGGGCTTTGTCGGCGGCGTTAAAAAGCATGGAGAAAGCGCCTAAATGAGGAAAAACGACGCAGCATCATGCTTCAGATGATGCTGCGAGATGAAGAGATTATTGCCAGTTGCCGTTGCGGATAACGCCGACGGCCAGGCCTTCAATAGTAAAGCTTTGTTCGCGAAGGTCGACCACGATCGGCGAGAATTCGCTGTTTTCCGGCAGCAATTCCACGACGTTACCCTGTTTTTTCAGACGCTTCACGGTCACTTCTTCGTCGATACGCGCCACAACCACCTGACCATTGCGCACATCCTGCGTTTTATGGACAGCCAGCAGGTCGCCATCGAGAATACCGATATCCTTCATCGACATACCGCTAACGCGCAGCAGAAAATCGGCGTTCGGCTTAAACATGGCCGGGTCCACCTGGTAGTGGCCTTCAATGTGCTGCTGCGCTAGCAGCGGCTCACCTGCCGCGACGCGGCCAATAAGCGGCAGACCGGTTTCTTCTTCCGTCAGCAGACGAATACCGCGGGAGGCGCCGGAAACGATCTCGATTGCGCCTTTACGCGCCAGCGCTTTCAGATGCTCTTCCGCCGCGTTTGGGGAGCGAAACCCCAAGCGCTGAGCAATCTCCGCACGCGTCGGCGGCATGCCCGTCTGGCTGATATGATCCCGAATGAGATCAAACACCTCTTGCTGCCTGGTCGTTAACGCTTTCATTCCGCCCCCTGGGTGTATATACAGTTATGCTGTGAGTATATACAGCTAACGGTGATTTTGGAACCACATTTCACACAAAAATCAGGAGTTTCTTTCCGTTTTGCGAGCAGCTACGACAAGACTTAGCGGTAGTTCGCCCACAGCAGCGTTCCCCACGCGATCAGCGCGATGATAATCGCCAGCAGTACCGCCGCCGATCCCATATCTTTCGCTCGCCCCGAAAGCTCATGATGCTCGGGACCGATACGGTCAACCACCGCCTCAATCGCGCTATTGATAATTTCAACTATCATCACTAACAGGACCGAGCTAATGAGCAGCACCCGCGTGATGGCATCGACGTCCAACCAGCAGGCGATCGCCACGGCAATAATGGCCGCGATGCCTTCCTGACGAAATGCGGCCTCATTGACCCACGCCGCACGGAATCCTTTCCAGGAATACCCGGCCGCTTTAATAATTCGGGTTAACCCAGTGGTATTATTGGCCATCAAACAAACCTTTTTATGTAAATGACGTCAATGAGTGTACGCGTTTGCCGCGTTACAACGGAAATTTTGCGCACTTTCTGTTATTCTTGCGGCGCATTTGCATGATTAACCAGAGGCTTCACATCGTCTATGTCTGGCTGGCAACGAATTTACTATAAATTACTGAATTTACCATTAAGGGCGCTGGTAAAAAGCAAGTCGATTCCGGCGCAACCTGCGCAGGAATTAGGCCTGGATACCTCGCGTCCCATTATGTACGTCCTGCCCTACAATTCGAAGGCGGACCTGCTGACGCTGCGCGCGCAATGTCTGGAACATGAGTTACCGGACCCGCTGGAGCCGCTCGAGATCGACGGCGCCCTGCTTCCGCGCTACGTATTTATCCACGGCGGGCCGCGCGTGTTCACCTATTACACGCCGAAAGAAGAGTCTATCAAGCTCTTTCACGACTATCTGGATTTACACCGCAATCATCCCGATCTTGACGTGCAGATGGTGCCGGTTTCGGTGATGTTCGGTCGCGCGCCGGGGCGTGAAAAAGGCGAGGTTAACCCGCCGCTGCGTATGCTCAACGGCATTCAAAAATTCTTCGCCGTTCTGTGGCTGGGCCGCGATAGCTTCGTCCGTTTCTCGCCTTCGGTCTCGCTGCGCAAGATGGCGGACGAGCACGGTACCGATAAAACTATCGCTCAGAAGCTGGCCCGCGTGGCGCGCATGCACTTCGCCCGCCAGCGCCTGGCGGCGGTTGGCCCGCGCCTGCCTGCGCGCCAGGATCTGTTTAATAAACTGCTGGCGTCAAAAGCCATTGCCCGCGCGGTAGAAGACGAAGCGCGCAGCAAGAAAATTTCCCATGAGAAGGCTCAGCAAAACGCTATCGCCCTGATGGAAGAGATCGCCGCGAACTTCTCCTATGAGATGATTCGCTTGACCGACCGCGTGCTGGGCTTTACCTGGAACCGGCTGTATCAGGGTATCAACGTCCATAACGCCGAGCGTGTCCGCCAGCTGGCGCACGAAGGCCACGAGATAGTCTACGTCCCGTGCCACCGCAGCCATATGGACTATCTGCTGCTCTCTTACGTCATTTATCATCAGGGCCTGGTGCCGCCGCATATCGCTGCCGGCATCAACCTGAACTTCTGGCCCGCCGGGCCGATTTTCCGTCGCGGCGGCGCGTTCTTTATTCGCCGCACGTTCAAGGGCAATAAGCTCTACTCAACCGTATTCCGCGAATATCTTGGCGAGCTGTTTAGCCGCGGCTATTCGGTGGAGTACTTCGTTGAGGGCGGTCGTTCACGTACCGGTCGTCTGCTGGATCCGAAAACCGGCACCCTGTCGATGACCATCCAGGCGATGCTGCGCGGCGGTAACCGCCCTATCACCCTGGTGCCGATTTACATCGGCTACGAGCACGTGATGGAGGTCGGCACCTACGCCAAAGAGCTGCGCGGCGCGACGAAAGAGAAAGAGAGTCTGCCGCAGATGCTGCGCGGCTTGAGCAAGCTGCGCAATCTCGGCCAGGGCTACGTTAACTTCGGCGAACCGCTGCCGCTGATGGCCTATCTGAACCAGCACGTGCCGGACTGGCGCGAATCTATCGACCCTATCGAAGCGGTCCGTCCTTCCTGGCTGACGCCGACGGTGAATAACATCGCCTCGGATCTGATGGTACGCATCAATAATGCCGGCGCGGCAAACGCCATGAACCTGTGCTGTACCGCGCTGCTGGCATCGCGTCAGCGTTCGCTGACCCGCGAGCAGCTCACCGAGCAGCTAGAGTGCTATCTCGCCCTGCTGCGCAACGTGCCATATTCAGCGGATGCGACCACGCCTGCGGCCTCAGCCAGCGAGCTTATCGACCACGCGCTGCAGATGAACAAGTTCGAAGTCGAGAAAGATACGATTGGCGATATCATCATTCTGCCGCGCGAGCAGGCCGTCCTGATGACCTATTACCGCAACAACATCGCCCATATGCTGGTGATGCCGTCGCTGTTAGCCGCCATCGTCACTCAGCATCGTCGTATTACCCGCGCCGAAATTCTGCGTCACGTCGAGATGTTCTATCCGTTCCTCAAGGCCGAGCTGTTCCTGCGTTGGGAAAAAGCGGAGCTGGCGGGCGTCGTCGATGCGCTGATCGCCGAGATGCAGCGTCAGGGTCTGATCGCCCTGAACGACGATGAGGTGAGCGTTAATCCGTCTCACGCCCGTTCTCTGCAGCTGCTGGCCGCAGGCGCGCGCGAAACGCTGCAGCGCTACGCCATCACCTTCTGGCTGCTGAGCGCCAACCCGTCAATCAACCGCAGTTCGCTGGAGAAAGAGAGCCGCACCGTGGCGCAGCGCCTGTCCGTTCTGCACGGCATTAATGCGCCGGAGTTCTTCGATAAAGCGGTGTTCAGCACGCTGGTGCTGACCCTGCGCGACGAAGGCTATATCAGCGATACCGGCGACGCCGAGCCGGAAGAGACGTTGAAGATCTACCGCATGCTGGCGGATCTGATTACTTCTGATGTGCGGTTAACGATTGAAAGCGTTACCCAGGATGAAGCGTAACGTTTAACAAGATATCCCGGCCTGCACCGGGCTACCGGACCATGCGGTTTTGTAGCCCGGCTTTGGCGTTTACGCCGCAAGCCGGGAAACCCACAGCGCTACTGCATATATCCCATCGCCAGGCCAAGAAACAGCACCAGCCCAACGTAGTTATTGTTCATAAACGCCTTAAAGCAGGCATCGCGTTCGCGTTTAAATATTAGCTTCTGCTGCCAGGCGAACAGCGCCGCGGCGATAAACAACGACCAGTAATACTCCCAGCCCAGCCCGCTCAGCCAGCCCACCGCGGCCATCAGGCCCAGTACCGCCACCTGTAAGATACCAATGATTAAGCGATCGTTGTCGCCAAACAGGATCGCCGTCGATTTGATACCGATTTTGACGTCATCATCGCGATCGACCATCGCATACTGGGTGTCGTAGGCCACCGCCCACAGGATATTGGCGAGGAACATCAGCCAGCAGCTCAGCGGCAGCGACTCGCTCACCGCCGAAAACGCCATCGGGATCGACCAGCCGAACGCCGCGCCCAGTACGACCTGCGGCAGGTGGGTGTAGCGTTTCATAAACGGATACACCCACGCCAGGGCCAGCGCCGCTATCGACAGCAGAATGGTCATGGTGTTCAGGGTCAACACCAGCAGGAATGAAAGCAGCACCAGCACGACAAACAGCGTTCGCGCCTCTTTTTCGCTCACATCGCCGCTCGGCAGCGGGCGGCGGGCCGTACGTTTGACGTGACCGTCAAACTTGCGATCGGCATAGTCGTTTACCACGCAGCCTGCGGCGCGCATCAGCCAGACGCCGGCGACGAAAACGGCGAGGATCCATAGCGGCGGTATCCCCGGCGTCGCCACCCATAGCGCCCACAGCGTCGGCCACAGCAGCAGCAGCGCGCCGATCGGTTTGTCAGTACGCATCAGGCGATGAAACGCCAGCAGCTTGTTCTGCGTCAGACTCCACTCCATTTCATTTTCCTCTCAATACAACGGCGATGCAGGCAAAAACAGTTCCGTCAGCAGCAGCGGTTTGCCGCTCAACCGGAGGCGGGAACGGCGCCCCCACAGCTCTGCATGACGACCAATTTCAATAAAATCGCGGGTTAGCGTCGATGACGTGAAGAGATAGCGGCCCAATGGCGTTTGTCCCAGCTGTTGTAGCGCCAGTTCAGGGCCGCTCAGCGTTGATTCCGGCACGATGGTGCGACCGGCCAGCCAGGGTTCACCGTTGGCGCAAAGAATGATTTCCCGCAGCCAGTAGCGGGGTTCGCTCGGTAACAGGGACTCCTCACCGGCCAGCGCCTCGCATCCAACAAAGCCTTCGTTAACCATGATGACGCTGACTTTCTTCCCCTGCTGCTCAAAGCGTTTGGTCATTGAGTCTTCCAGCAATAGCCAGTCGCGCAGATGCGCATCCAGCGGGGGTATCTCGGCAAAATAACGCAGCGCACGCAGTTGCGTAAGCGCGGAATGTGGCATGCCTGAATCTCCGGTACATAACGTAAAGGTATTGTATCGCAGAATGGAGGATGGGGGGCGAGCAAACGTCAATATACGATCATCCGCGCAACAGCCGTGCAACAGAGGCCGCCGCGCGCTAAAAAAAAGTGCGCCCGAACGGACGCACCTAAAGGCTGTGCCTAAACATCAGCATTGCGGGGAGACGGTCACCCCTTGCCTTTTACACTGCTGATAAAGGTGGAACGAGCAGATTTCGAGCCAAGACGTTCAGCTTCGTTCATCAATTTCAGGGCCTTGTCGATATCGCCTTTCGCAACCGCCTGCTTGATACCGTTGTTGAAGTAGGTTTCGGTATCGTCGAGCATCGGTTCGCTTTTCGCCGCTGGAGCCGGGGCCGGAGCGGCGACCGGCGCTGCGGTATTGCCGACGGTCACCGGGCCGTTGCCGGAGGAGCCAAACAGCGGGCCAACCAGTACGCTGGAGCCGGTAGAGGTTTTCACCTTCAGGCTAATGGTGCCGTCTGTAACGTGTTTCGCGATGGGATCCGGAATATCCGGCACCGCATTGCCGGTACCTTTGGCATAAGCCTTCGCCGGATCGATTAATTTAGTGGTCTGCTGCAAATCCTGCGGCGTGGTAAAAACCAGCACATAAATTTTCTGCTGTCCCAGCGCCGGAGTCAGGCGCATTACGCCTTCCAGACGATCTGAACTCATCACTCCCGGTTCAAGATAAGTAAAGTAGCTGCTGGGGAAGAACGCGGATGGCGTCATATTTTGGTCAAGAATCAGCACGTTCGGCGCATATACCGCAGTTTGTTTTTCCACTTCGCTGGTTAACGTAATATTGAGCTCGCCAATATTCGCCGGAACGCTGTATGCGGCGACCGGGCCACTGATACCGGGGACATTGAGCGTCTGTCCGGCCACGGCGAGCCTTGTCGTCTGCGTTTTGGATTGATCGACCGGAGTCCAGGTTAGCTGCTGCAACGCAGAGGCCGGAATCGACGGCGCGGCAGAGGTGTTCTGCGGCACGAAATTAACATCAGCAAAACTGACTGCGGGTACGCAGGCCATCAGGCCGACGGACAGGCAGAGGGCAACGAGACTTTTCTTCATTTTCATTGTTATCACCTCAATTCCGATGGCCGAGCGGTAGCCAGGCAATAGCGCGCTGGGCCTAAGATAGAGGGGCTTACGCCCCTCTTTTAGTTACGAACGGTTAGATTCGATTACCACCAGATTTCCATCTGGGCACCGAAGGTCCACTCGTCGTTATCGCCACGGCTAAAGGTTTTAGCGCTGGTGTCGTTATACGCTACGCCGCTATCGTTATAGCCCCATTTCTCATCCCATTTGGCGTACGTTGCGAATACGCGGATTGCCGGACGGGACCAGATGCTGTCCCCAGCCTGCCACTGTTGTGCCAGAGTTACTTTATACTGGCTGTTACGATCGCTGGTGCGTTGAGATTTGACGTTGTCGTAGCCGATTTCCATCAGGGTGCTCATGATAGGCGTCCACTTGTACATTGGACGAACGCCGACGGTCCACCACTGGGTACCATTGTTGTTGTCGCGGTCGATATCCTGGTACATACCGACGTACATCAGATCCCAGCTATCGCCGAGAGAGATCGCACCGTGGTCCAACACGCGCCACATAGATCCATCGTTATTAATGCTGCCGCCCTGCGGAACACCTTTACCGCTGGAGGTCATAGAGTCAGTCGCATACTGCAGAACAAATTTGTTAAAGCCTTTCAGCATGCTCTGAGTATGCTCAGCGGTGAGCATCCAGCCGTCTTTGGAAGCGCCCGGCTGCAGTGAGTAATCATCAGGGATGTTTGTGTGGCCGTAGTCAACGCCCAGTTCCAGCGTGCCGCCCGGGTTAGTTTCCAGACCGGCTAAACGCACGTCGAATACATCATTCGGCACGATATTGTCATAGACGCGATTACCGAACTTGTCGCGATCGGCGAAGGTGCCGGAGCCGCCGGATTCAGAAGAACGCGTTGCTGCCAGAGAGAGTTTACCGAAGCCCAGATCGATGTTTTCAATACCCGCACCAGGACCAGAAATATCCCAGTAGTAGAAGTCGATCATATGAACGTCATGACGCTGGTAGAAGCGCTTACCGGCCCAGATGGTGGAGCCTGGCAACCATTCGATCAGGTTTTTACCCTGCACGTTAGCTTCACGGAATGCCGGACTGGTGGATTCCCAGTCGTTCTGCTGTGACACAGAGTAAGCGACGTTGGTATCGAAGTAGAAGCTCTTATCACCTTCTTTCCATACTTCCTGGCCCAGCTTCAGTTCCGCATAGGTTTCACATTCGTTACCCAGACGGTATTTACTTTGAGCGCCGGTTGCCTGGAAGCACTGTTGTTCACCGCCGCTGCCGGTCCAGCCGATACCAGAACGAGCATAGCCGTGGAAATCAACGGCCAGCGCCTGAGCAGACATAACGCCTGCCGCAACGGCGACCGCCAGTGGAAGTTTGCGCAGAGTAATCATCATTCTATCTCCTGAGATCATTGCTTTTCTTTGAACGCTTCGCCTGTTGTTGCGCCTGTTTTTCGACGCTGCAGGGTGCACGTTTTTTTTAATGGGAAGCCTTACACGCCCGGCTCTTTATGCAGCCGACGACAAGCGGTGCCATCCTCACGGAATAAATGGCAGCGCTCCGGCGGCAAACCGATGGCGAATGTGGCTCCCTCTTCTACCAGCACCACGTCATTCTGGCGGTAAACCAGGTTTTGACGGATGGATGGGATCTGGATATGAATTTGCGTTTCGTGGCCGAGCTGTTCGACCACCTGAACTTCACCTTCAAGGGTGACGTCGGCGATATCGCTGGGCAGCAGATGTTCCGGGCGAATACCTAAGGACATGTTGGCGCCGACCTGAACACGGGCGCTGTCCACCGGCAGCCAGACCTGCTGACGGTTCGGCAGCTCCACCTGCACCTGCTCAATGGCGGTAGCGGTGACCTTAACCGGCAGGAAGTTCATCTTCGGCGAGCCGATAAAGCCCGCGACGAAGCGATCCGCCGGGTAGTGATAGAGTTCGAGAGGCTTGCCGACCTGCGCGACGCGACCGGCGTCGAGCACCACAATTTTGTCGGCGAGGGTCATCGCTTCGACCTGGTCGTGGGTCACGTAAATCATCGTGCGGCCAAGACGCTTATGCAGACGGGAAATCTCAATGCGCATCTGTACGCGCAGCGCGGCATCAAGGTTAGAGAGCGGTTCATCCAGCAGGAAAACGCGCGGTTCAGCCACCAGGGTACGACCAATCGCCACGCGCTGACGCTGACCGCCGGAAAGCGCTTTCGGTTTACGCTCCAGCAGGTGAGCCAGCTGCAGCACTTCCGCCACCTGGGTCACGCGCTGGTTAATCAGCTCTTTTTTGGCGCCGGCCAGCTTCAGGCCAAAAGACATGTTTTCCGCGACGGAAAGATGGGGGTAAAGCGCATAAGACTGAAACACCATCCCGATACCGCGCTCGGCGGGCGGGACATCATTCATTCGGGTATCGCCAATCAGCAGATCGCCGCTGGTCACCGTTTCCAGCCCGGCAATCATACGCAGCAGGGTGGATTTGCCGCAGCCTGATGGCCCAACAAACACGACGAACTCCCCATCCTGGATCTCGAGATTGATATCTTTTGATACCACCACGTCACCCCAGGCTTTCGTTACATTTCGCAGCTGTACGCTCGCCATGCCCTTCTCCCTTCGTTACAACCTGTCACTTAACGACACATTCAAGATGGGGTGACTATGCGGCATTCATTAGTCTGGTAAATCCTCCACCCCCCGGCTTTTTCATGGGGGAGGAGACGGGAGGATGAGAGATGACGTCTCGCCGCCGGGGGGGACGGGTCGATACCGATTTCGTGATGCAGCCTGCAAAATTGGCCGCCTTTTTATGTGCTCCAGGACTCATAACCGGCATTTCTGCTATGGAGATCACACAATCGGGGGATGGGGCGTAGACATGGGGAGGATGGAAAGAGGTTGTTAAAAAAGGAAACTCATCACCGTTAAGCCACTCAAGTGTATCCACGAGCACATCACCAAATAGGACGGGTATATGAAAATCAAAACTGGCGCTCGCATCCTCGCGCTGTCTGCATTGACCACGATGATGTTTTCCGCCTCTGCCCTCGCAAAAATCGAAGAAGGTAAGCTGGTTATCTGGATTAACGGCGACAAAGGCTACAACGGCCTCGCTGAAGTGGGTAAAAAGTTTGAAAAAGACACCGGCATTAAAGTATCCGTAGAACATCCGGATAAGCTGGAAGAGAAATTCCCGCAGGTTGCCGCGACCGGCGACGGCCCTGACATCATTTTCTGGGCCCACGACCGTTTTGGCGGCTACGCCCAGTCTGGCCTGCTGGCGGAAATCTCCCCGGACAAAGCTTTCCAGGACAAACTCTATCCGTTCACCTGGGACGCGGTTCGCTATAACGGCAAGCTGATTGCCTACCCGGTTGCCGTCGAAGCGCTGTCGCTGATCTATAACAAAGACCTGGTGCCAAATCCGCCGAAAACCTGGGAAGAGATCCCGGCGCTGGATAAAGAACTGAAGGCGAAAGGTAAGAGCGCGCTGATGTTCAACCTGCAAGAACCGTACTTCACCTGGCCGCTGATCGCTGCCGACGGCGGCTATGCGTTCAAGTTTGAAAACGGCAAGTACGACGTGAAAAACGTGGGCGTGGATAGCGCTGGCGCGAAAGCTGGCCTGACCTTCCTGGTCGACCTTATCAAGAACAAGCATATGAACGCCGACACCGACTACTCCATCGCGGAAGCGGCATTCAACAAAGGCGAAACCGCGATGACCATCAACGGTCCGTGGGCGTGGTCTAACATCGATAAGAGCAAGGTTAACTACGGCGTTACCCTGCTGCCGACCTTCAAAGGCAACGCGTCGAAACCGTTCGTTGGCGTACTGAGCGCCGGTATTAACGCCGCCAGCCCGAACAAAGAACTGGCGAAAGAGTTCCTCGAAAACTACCTGATGACCGACCAGGGTCTGGATGAAGTGAACAAGGACAAACCGCTAGGCGCGGTCGCGCTGAAATCCTTCCAGGAGAAACTGGAAAAAGATCCGCGTATCGCCGCCACCATGGCGAACGCCCAGAAAGGCGAAATCATGCCGAACATCCCGCAGATGTCCGCCTTCTGGTATGCCGTTCGTACCGCAGTGATCAACGCAGCTAGCGGTCGCCAGACCGTCGAAGCGGCGCTGAAAGACGCACAGTCTCGTATCACCAAGTAATACGGTTTCCCTTATTTCTTAGGGAATAAGGTTTGTTGAATACGTTGTTACACGAAATCATTCGCGCTACATCGAGGCGGCAAGGATGACAAATCCCCAGGCGCTTACATCAGTAAGTGACTGGGGTGCGCATCCGCAGCCAACAAAGAGGTAGCGCGAAGGATAAAGTGTAAAGAGGATGATCCCCATGGATGTCGTGAAAAAGAAGCACTGGTGGCAAAGCCCGCAGCTCACATGGTCTGTGATCGGCTTGCTGTGCCTGCTGGTGGGTTACCTTGTTGTTTTGATGTACGCCCAGGGGGAGTACCTGTTTGCCATCATGACGCTGATTTTAAGCTCGGTTGGCCTGTATATTTTTTCCAATCGCAAGGCCTACGCCTGGCGCTATGTTTATCCGGGTCTCGCCGGGATGGGGCTGTTCGTCCTGTTCCCGCTGATCTGCACGATCGCAATCGCTTTCACCAACTACAGCAGCACTAACCAGCTGACCTTCGAACGCGCCCAACAGGTACTGATGGACCGCTCCTTCCAGGCGGGCAAATCCTACAACTTCGCGCTCTATCCGGCGGGAGATGAGTGGAAGCTGGCGCTGACCGACGGCGAAAGCGGCAAAAACTATCTTTCCGACGCCTTTAAATTCGGCGGCGAGCAGAAACTGGCCTTAAAAGAGGCTGACGCCCTGCCGGAAGGCGATCGCGCCACGCTGCGCGTGATTACGCAAAACCGTACCGCCCTGAACCAGCTGACCGCCGTGCTGCCGGATGAAAGCAAAGTCATTATGAGCTCCCTGCGTCAGTTCTCCGGTACTCAACCGCTGTACGCGCTGGCCAATGACGGTACGCTGACCAACAACCAGAGCGGCGTGAAATATCGTCCCAACGCCGAGGTCGGTTTCTATCAGGCGATCAACGCCGACGGCAGCTGGGGCAGCGAAAAGCTCAGCCCGGGCTACACCGTAACCATCGGCTGGGATAACTTCACCCGCGTGTTCCAGGATGAAGGGATCCAGAAACCGTTCTTCGCGATTTTCGTCTGGACGGTGGTGTTCTCCGTTCTGACCGTGATTCTTACCGTTGCGGTCGGCATGGTGCTCGCCTGTCTGGTCCAGTGGGAAGCCCTGAAGGGCAAAGCGATTTACCGCGTACTGCTGATTCTGCCATATGCCGTACCGTCGTTTATCTCGATTCTGATTTTCAAAGGCCTGTTCAACCAGAGTTTTGGCGAGATCAACATGATGCTCAGCGCGCTGTTCGGCATCAAGCCGGCCTGGTTTAGCGACCCGACCACCGCGCGCACGATGATTATCATCGTCAACACCTGGCTGGGCTATCCGTACATGATGATCCTGTGCATGGGCCTGCTGAAAGCGATTCCTGACGATTTATACGAAGCCTCGGCAATGGATGGCGCTACGCCGTTCCAGAACTTCTTCAAAATTACGCTGCCGCTGCTGATCAAGCCGCTGACGCCGCTGATGATCGCCAGCTTCGCCTTTAACTTTAACAACTTCGTGCTGATTCAGCTGTTGACCAACGGCGGGCCGGACCGGCTCGGCACCACCACGCCGGCGGGCTACACCGACCTGCTGGTGAGCTATACCTACCGCATCGCCTTTGAAGGCGGCGGCGGTCAGGACTTCGGCCTCGCGGCGGCTATCGCCACGCTGATCTTCCTGCTGGTAGGCCTGCTTGCGATTGTTAACCTGAAAGCCACACGTATGAAGTTTGATTAAGGGAGATAACGATTATGGCTATGGTTCAACCCAAATCTCAGAAGCTGCGCCTGTTTACCACGCATCTCCTGCTGCTGATTTTTATCGCGGCGATTATGTTCCCGCTGCTGATGGTCATCGCTATCTCTCTGCGCGAAGGGAACTTCGCCACCGGTAGCCTGATCCCTGAAAGTATCTCCTGGGAGCACTGGCGGCTGGCGTTAGGCTTCAGCGTTGAACACGCTGACGGTCGCGTCACGCCGCCCCCCTTCCCGGTCCTGCTGTGGCTGTGGAACTCCATCAAGGTGGCCGGCATTACCGCCATTGGCATCGTCGCGCTCTCTACTACCTGCGCTTACGCTTTTGCCCGTATGCGCTTCCCGGGTAAAGCCACGCTGCTGAAAGGGATGCTGATTTTCCAGATGTTCCCCGCGGTTCTGTCGCTGGTCGCGCTGTATGCCCTGTTTGACCGTCTCGGCCAGTACGTGCCGTTCGTCGGCCTGAATACCCACGGCGGCGTCATCTTCGCCTATATGGGCGGTATCGCGCTGCACGTCTGGACGATTAAAGGTTACTTCGAAACCATCGACGGCTCGCTGGAGGAAGCGGCGGCGCTGGACGGCGCCACCCCGTGGCAGGCTTTCCGCCTGGTGCTGCTCCCGCTGTCGGTACCGATTCTGGCGGTGGTGTTTATTCTGTCGTTCATCGCCGCGATTACCGAAGTACCGGTGGCCTCCCTGCTGCTGCGCGATGTGAACAGCTATACCCTGGCGGTCGGAATGCAACAGTATCTCAACCCGCAGAACTATCTGTGGGGCGACTTTGCCGCTGCAGCGGTGCTCTCCGCTATTCCGATTACCGTAGTGTTCCTGCTGGCCCAGCGCTGGTTGGTCAATGGCCTGACGGCAGGCGGAGTGAAAGGTTAATTTTTTTGTAACACCCGCCCCAAATTTCAGATGAGGGCCGGCGGTTTAGCGGCAATGCGCGTCCCCAACCGGGCATTGCCGCCGCCGCCCTCAGCTGAAAAAGTAAGGCAAATGCCACTGCTATCCTCAACTGGACCCTACATAAATTCTATTTGTGACTGTTGGTCAGCGGCCCTGGAGGCCGCTTTTTTTTATTCGCGTTTCAGGCGGTTGGAATTACACAGCCAAAGCGTAATCACCAGAATCAGGATCGCAGCGGAGTAAATCAGCACCGCCATAGGCGACTCATGATCGATAATGATCAGGCGGACGATGGCGGTGATGCCGATATAGACAAAGTAGCGCAGCGGGAAGTGAAATCCCGACTCAAAATACTTCACTATCAGCGCGATAAACTCGAAATAGAGGAAGTAGACGACCAGCCCCTCCACCAGCTTGTACTTGCTGACAGGCTCCGGCGTAAACAGGACGTGCGCCAGATGCAACGTCTCCTTGCCCAGAAATACGATCAGAATGACCCCCAGGCACAGCAGGCCAAGATTCAAAACGGTTTGCATTGCGGTTGCAATAAAACTCACCAACGGACGATAAACCGGCGGCATAGATACACCTCATAATCATCATTATTTGTGACCTGTATAACGCAAAAGTGTGATCCAGATCGACATTATTCGTTAACTTTTTGCCACCGGCTGCGTAAATGTAACAATCACTTGCCAAACTGACAGGTTAAAAAGGAAACAACCATGTTCAAAATTCGTATTGCAGGGCCAGAAGATGCAGCCTTGCTCAACGAAATGGCCAATGCCAGCTATCGCCACCACTTTGCCCATCTCTGGCACAACGCCGATGAACTGGAGCACTACCTGCAGCAAGAATATTCCATGGCCGCGCTGGCGCCCAGCCTGGCCGATCCGCAGTGCTGTTGGTTGATTGCGGAAGCCGCGCGTCCTGTCGGCTTTGCTAAATACGCCTGTGGTCAGAATATTCATCCCGAGGGTCCCTCCGGCACGCTGCTGCATAAGCTTTATCTGCTGCCCGACGCCACCGGACATCGCTACGGCGAGCAGATTTTCCGCGCCGTCGAGACGCGAGCAAAAGAGAAGGGTGAACGCTGGCTATGGCTGGAAGTGCTCGCCGCGAATACCAGCGCCCGCCGTTTTTATGAACGCCAGGGGATGCAGCACGTGAAGGATGTGGCATTTCATTCTGCAACCCAGGAAAGCACACTCCATATTCTGGCTAAACCAATCTGAGAGGCAGCATGCATACCCTTCGTGAAACCGCCATTCGCAACGTCGCCAGCGGCGAAAACGTGGTGATTTACCAGCCCGCCAACCTCTACGACTGCACGCTTGGCGATAACGTCTTCGTCGGGCCATTTGTGGAGATTCAGGGCCATACCCGCATCGGCAACGACAGCAAAATTCAGTCCCACACCTTTATCTGCGAGTACGTGACAATCGGCGAGCGCTGTTTTATCGGCCACGGTGTGATGTTCGCCAACGATATGTTCCGCGAGGGAAAACCCAACGCCGACCGCGAGAGCTGGGGAAGAATTGTGATTGGCAACGATGTGTCTATCGGCAGCGGCGCAACCATTCTGGCGGTCAGCATCTGCGATGGGGTCGTGATTGGCGCGGGCAGCGTGGTGACCAAATCCATTACTGAGAAAGGCGTGTGGGCCGGGAACCCGGCAAAGCTGCTGCGCCGGCTATAACAAAAATGCCGGCCACATGGGCCGGCATTGCGAACGTTTTAGCGATTATGCGCGCCAGGATTTATAGCGGTTAATCAGGCCGTTAGTGGAGCTGTCGTGGCTGCTCACTTCGGAACCATCTTTCAGCTCCGGCAGGATGCGGTTAGCCAGCTGTTTGCCCAGCTCCACGCCCCACTGGTCGAAGGTGAAGATGTTCATAATCACGCCCTGGGTGAAGATTTTGTGCTCATACAGGGCAATCAGCGCGCCCAGGCTGAACGGCGTAATTTCACGCAGCAGGATGGAGTTGGTCGGGCGGTTGCCTTCAAACACTTTGAACGGCACCACGTGTTCCAGGGTCGCCGGATCTTTACCCTGATCGCGATATTCCTGCTCAACCACTTCGCGGGATTTACCAAACGCCAGCGCTTCGGTCTGGGCAAAGAAGTTAGACAGCAGCTTCGGATGGTGGTCGGACAGCGGGTTGTGGGTAATCGCCGGGGCGATAAAGTCGCAAGGCACCATTTTGGTCCCCTGGTGAATCAGCTGGTAGAACGCGTGCTGACCGTTGGTACCCGGCTCGCCCCAGATGATTGGGCCCGTCTGGTAATCCACGGCGTTGCCGTTACGGTCAACGTATTTACCGTTGGATTCCATGTTGCCCTGCTGGAAGTAGGCGGCAAAGCGGTGCATATACTGGTCGTACGGCAGAATCGCTTCGGTTTCAGCACCGAAGAAGTTGTTGTACCAGATACCGATCAGCGCCAGCAGTACCGGCAGGTTTTTCTCAGGCGCGGTCGTGGAGAAGTGTTTATCCATCGCGTGCGCGCCGGAGAGCAGCTCAACAAAGTTGTCGAAGCCGACGGACAGGATGATGGACAGGCCGATGGCTGACCACAGAGAGTAACGGCCGCCAACCCAGTCCCAGAACTCAAACATATTGGCGGTATCAATACCGAACTCGCCAACCGCTTTACCGTTGGTCGAGAGCGCGGCGAAGTGTTTCGCTACGTGCTTCTCATCGCCGGCGGTCGCCAGGAACCAGTCGCGCGCGCTGTGAGCGTTGGTCATGGTTTCCTGAGTGGTAAAGGTTTTCGACGCGACCAGGAACAGCGTGGTTTCCGGGTTCACCGTTTTCAGCACTTCGGCGATGTGGGTCCCATCGACGTTGGAAACAAAGTGCATGTTCAGGTGGTTTTTGTACGGGCGCAGCGCTTCGGTCACCATGAACGGGCCGAGGTCGGAGCCGCCGATACCGATGTTCACGACGTCGGTAATCGCTTTACCGGTGTAGCCTTTCCAGTTGCCGGAGATAATGGCTTCGGAGAAGGTTTTCATCTTCTCAAGCACGGCGTTCACTTCCGGCATCACGTCTTTGCCATCAACCAGAATCGGAGTATTGCTGCGGTTACGCAGCGCAACGTGCAGCACCGCGCGGTCTTCCGTGCGGTTAATCTTCTCGCCGGAGAACATGGATTTAATGGCGTCTGCCAGGAAGGTCTCTTTGGCCAGGTCCTGCAGCTTAGCCAGCGTCTCTTCGGTGATGCGGTTTTTGGAAAAATCCACCAGCATCAGATCGTCGAACGTGGCGGAGAATTTAGAGAAACGATCGCTATCCTTCGCGAACAGATCCGCGATGGTAACGTCTTTCATTTCATCAAAGTGTTTCTGTAATGCCTGCCAGGCAGAGGTCTGCGTTGGGTTGATGTTTTTCATTAGCAATACTCTTCTGATTTGAGAATTGTGACTGCGGTCGATTGTAGCGCCGGTGACGAAAAATTGTGATGATTTTTATGTTATGCCGATGATACGCGTCAGAAATTGGACCGATTTGGCGCAAAACGCCCCTGATAGTATAGACATCATAAGGCTTTTTTCTGTCAGCGACCCGCCCATGAAAAATCCGCATAACCCTGACGTTGACATACTTCGCCTGAAGCCTTTATATAACGGCAGTATTTACGTATACGTAGGTATGTATGGATCGCGCATTTCACGCTACAGCGAAAGGGTATTGCAGGGGGGTATAATGTCCCGCGTCCCCCTGGCAAAGTGAAAGACGTCGGTAATTGCCAGAAGAGGTGCGTTGCCCAGGTAACCGTATTGGAGGAGCCAGTCCGGGGAAAATACGTGAGGGGGAGCAACGCCGAGGTGAATAAGCGTCTGGTTACGCTCATCACCGGCCACAGGGGCTGAATCCCCTGGGTTGTCACCAGAAACGTTCGCAGTCGGGCGTTTCATACTCGCCAGCTGATACAAAGCATCGGCAAGCGGGTCTACAAGGTGGAGCACTTCTGGGTGACATCGTAGTTTGTTTATCGCTCTGCGCCCACCCTGTTTTTCGCTCTTCCCTTGTGCCATGGCTGAATAATTTGGCCTGGCTTATTAAGACATTTTATTGCAATCCGGTTGCGTCCAGCCCCGCCAGGATTGGTTTTCTGGAATCGTTTTAATAAGTCAGGCCCCCTGACACGAGGTTGTTATGACAGATTTAGTTGTAGCCAAGTTCGGCGGCACCAGCGTTGCCGATTTTGATGCCATGAACCGCAGCGTAGACGTCGCGCTGTTGGATGCCAATACCCGCGTGGTGGTGCTTTCCGCCTCAGCGGGCGTGACCAACCTGCTGGTCGCATTAGCGGAAGGGCTGGAACCCGGCGAACGTTTCGCGAAACTCGATGCCATGCGTCAAATCCAGTTCAATATTCTGGAGCGTCTGCGCTATCCGAACGTGATCCGCGATGAAATAGAGCGCCTGCTGGAAAACATCACCACCCTGGCGGAAGCCGCCTCCCTGGCCAGTTCAACCGCGTTAACCGACGAGCTGGTCAGCCACGGCGAACTGATGTCTACCCTGCTGTTTGTCGAGATCCTGCGCGAGCGCGGTATCGCCGCCCAGTGGTTCGACGTACGCAAAATTATGCGCACCAACGACCGCTTTGGCCGCGCGGAACCGGATATCGCCGCCTTATCTGAATTAACCCAGCAGCAGCTGACCCCGCGCCTTGCGGAAGGGCTGGTGATCACCCAGGGCTTTATCGGCAGCGAAGCCAAAGGCCGTACCACCACCCTGGGCCGCGGCGGCAGCGACTATACCGCCGCGCTGCTCGGCGAAGCGCTAAACGCCACCCGCGTCGATATCTGGACCGATGTTCCGGGTATCTACACCACCGACCCGCGCGTCGCGCCGGCAGCCAAACGCATTGACGTTATCGCTTTTGAAGAAGCGGCGGAAATGGCGACCTTTGGCGCGAAGGTCCTGCATCCGGCCACCCTGCTCCCCGCCGTGCGCAGCGATATTCCGGTATTCGTCGGCTCCAGCAAAGAGCCGAAGGCCGGCGGCACGCTGGTGTGCAAAAACACCAAAAACCCGCCGCTGTTCCGCGCGCTGGCGCTGCGCCGCAAGCAGACGCTGCTAACCCTGCACAGCCTGAATATGCTGCACTCGCGTGGTTTTCTGGCCGAAGTGTTTAGTATTCTGGCGCGTCACAGCATCTCCGTCGATCTGATCACCACGTCGGAAGTGAGCGTGGCGCTAACCATGGATACCACCGGTTCAACGTCAGCTGGCGATACCCTGCTCACCCAAGGGCTGTTGACCGAACTTTCCTCTCTGTGCCGGGTTGAGGTCGAGCAGGATCTGGCGCTGGTCGCCATCATTGGTAATGAGCTGTCGAAAGCGTGCGGCGTCGGTAAAGAGGTGTTTGGCGTACTGGATCCGTTCAACATTCGAATGATTTGCTATGGCGCATCCAGCCACAACCTGTGCTTCCTGGTGCCGGGAGCGGATGCCGAAAAAGTGGTGCAGAAGCTGCATCATAATCTGTTCGAGTAATGGCGAAAAAATGGCCCGTCATTTCTGCCGGGCCATTTTTAGTTCCCCATCACCGTGGTCATCAGCAATCTGTCCAACTCCCTAATATCCCCTGTCCGGCTATCCGGCAGCGCGGGAGGGATCGCGCCTCTGAGCAGCTCGGACTGAATAAACGCATGCAGTAATGGTCGCCGCGGGCCGTACTCCGCCTCTCCCGCACGTTGTTTACGTTCCAGCAGCGCGTTTATTTCCTCACGCAGCCCCGTTTCCAGCTCGCTTCCCGCCAGCAGTTGATCAAAGCGCATCGGCGGTACGCCTTTTCCCGCCTCAACCCAGCGGACGGCCAGCAGCGGGCGCAGTACGTAAAAGTACTTTTTCAGCCGCACGTGTTCGCCTTGCAGATAGCCGCGAAAATTTTTCCTGGCCATCGAGTAGTAATGCCAACGGGCGCGTACCGGAGAAAACCAATGCGGGATGAGTTTTTTAAGCGCCTTAACCGTCGCGTCATCCTGCCGATACACCACCGGTGAATCCAACCATTCAATCAGCGTCGGATTCGCCCCTTTCAGCAGACCCAGCGCTTTGCGCCACTCCCAGCCGCAGACGTCCAGCTCATTGTCAATGGGCAGCTCGATAACATCGCGCGGCGCGTCCACCCGCAGATACCACTCCAGCGGATGAACGTAGAGAAACCGCACATCATAATCGCTGTCCGGCGAGGCAAAGCCCCAGCCTCGGCTACCGGATTCACAGGCGTAGAGCACTCTGACGCCGTAGCGCCGCTCCACGTCCGTTAACTGCCGTTGCACCTTATGGCGCATAGCGGCATTCACACCGTGATACGTCATTTTCATTATCCTTTTAGATTCACCAGGCCATGCAGCACCTGGTCCAGACCGCCAAAGACCGAGATTTTATCGATACGTTCCGCCACTCTTTCCAGCGTTTCCAGCTCTTTTAAGCGCAGCGCGACAGGATTATTTTCCATCACCTTCGCGGTGTTGAGCAGCGAACGGGTCGCCGCGGTCTCTTCACGGCGGCGGATTACATTCGCCTGCGCCGATTTCTCCGCTTCCACCAGCTGCGACAGAATGGCTTTCATGTCGCCGGGCAGCACAATATCCTTCACGCCCAGCGAGGCGACGTCGATGCCAAATGCCGCCATGCGCTCGGTAACCTGCGCGCTCACCACCTCATCGATGATTTTCTTATCTTCCAGCAGCTCGTCCAGCGTTCGCGTCCCGACGGCTTCACGCAGCGCAAACTGCAGCTCGCGATACAGATGATCCAGCGGCTTCGTCAGCTGTCCGAACGCCTGCAGCACATCGCTGTAGCGCCAGTTCGCCGCCAGATTTAAACGCAGGTTCACTTTATCTTTGGTCAGAATCTCCTGGCCGCCAACCTCCAGCACCTGCAGGCGGGTATCGACCACTTCCGCTTCCACCAGATGATTGACCTTCCAGTACGCGCTCAGGCCAGGCTGCAGCAGCGATTGTGTCTCGCCGTCGATTTTCAGCACCCCGACGTGCCACGCCGGCACCGATACGGTGAGGATCGCTTCGCGGCCTTTTACCGCCCCGTGACGTCGCGGCTGCAGCACCGCATTCATGATGTCAGCCGGAACCTCAACCTGGCGGGTATCGATACGTAGCAGCCGCATCTCGTCACCGGCGGACCAGTACAGCCGGCGCGTCGAAGGCGGTAAAATGTCCTGCAGCACACCGTTGGCATACAGCGCCCCGGTTTCGATATCCGTCAAATCCGCCGCCAGGCAGTAGCGTTCAACCCATTCAGGCTGAAAGCGCCGTAAATACTCCGCCAGCGCTTCCGGCACCTCGCTGCCGTCCCGGTTTACGATCAGCACGTCAGGAACGTTGAACCACGGCAGGCGGTGCTCGCCTGCTTCCAGAACCTGATAGTAGTCACCCTGGCGGGATAAAAGGCCAAGCTGACCTTTACGTACCGTAATTTTTTTCGTCATTTTTTATTCCTTAACAGTTAATCAGGCGCGGGTGCAGGGGCGGAGCCGCAGGGGAACTCCCTTTTGCCTGCGGCACGGCGCCTTTACCGGCGGCCTGCTTTGGGGAGTGCCGACTGCGCACAACCCCGTTGTGTTTTTATGATTAACAACCAGTTTTCATTGGAGATGAAATCGGGAATCGAACCCATTGGTGGTCATCGGCTGACGGAACGCGCCCGAAAAACGGTCTGTACCGTTCCTGGCGTGCCGGCGGGGTTTAATCCCCTGCGTCTTCAGCATCGTGACGAAAGGACTATTGCCAGATGCGTGCCAAAAACAAAAATGGCGAAAGTTATTTTTTAACTAATTAATTAGTAAAGTTTTTATTTTTAAAGCACACCGTGACGCTTGCTCACGCCAGCAGGTTTTTTTATCTTTAAATATCGATACTTATCTTTTGGGATAAACATGAAAAAGCGGCGAGTGGTGATAGGCGTCCTCGGAACGGTACTGGATAAACGCGGCAAGCGAGCGAACCGCTTTAAAAAATGGCGGCCCACCGTGGGGCTATGCCAGCAGGCCGATTTTCCCGTCGACCGGCTGGAGCTCCTCCACCAGCCGCGTGATGAAAGCATGGCGCAAAAGCTGATTGACGATATCGCCCAGCTTTCGCCGCATACCGAAGTGCGCCCGCATACGGTTGAGATAAACGATCCCTGGGATTTTGAAGAGGTCTACGCGGCGTTTCTCGACTTTGCCAACCGCTATCGCTTTGATACCGAAAACGAAGAGTATCTGGTGCATATCACCACCGGGACCCACGTGGCGCAGATCTGCTGGTTCCTGCTGACCGAAGCGCGCTACCTCCCCGCCAGCCTGCTGCAGACCAGCCCTGCGCCGAAAGGCGCAGCGGATGAAGCCGTCGCCGCCGGTATTTACTCGGTGATCGATCTGGACTTAAGCCGCTATACGGCGCTCACCAGCCGCTTTCAGCGCGAGCAGCAGCAGTCAGTCTCCTTCCTGAAGGCAGGCATCGAGACGCGGAACGCGACGTTCAACGCGCTTATCGATCGTATTGAGCGCGTGGCGATCCGATCGACCGATCCGATCTTGCTTACCGGCCCAACGGGCGCTGGTAAATCCGTCCTCGCCAAACGTATTTTTCAGCTTCGTCAGTCACGGCATCGGGTGGCGGGAAAATTCATGGCGGTGAACTGCGCCACGCTGCGCGGCGATAACGCCATGTCCACGCTGTTTGGCCATGTCAAAGGCGCGTTTACCGGCGCGGTGACGCCTCGCGCCGGGCTATTACGCGAAGCCGACGGCGGCGTGCTGTTTCTCGATGAAATCGCCGAGCTGGGGCTGGATGAGCAGGCCATGCTGCTGAAGGCCATCGAAGAAAAAACCTTTTTTCCGTTTGGCTCGGATAAAGAGGTGCACAGCGACTTCCAGCTGATCGCCGGCACGCATCGCGATATGCAGCAGTGGGTGGCAGAGGGGCGCTTTCGCGAAGATCTTTATGCGCGCATCAATATGTGGCGCTTTGCCCTCCCCGGCCTGGCGCAGCGGCGGGAAGATATTGCGCCGAACGTGGAGTATGAATTACGCCGACTGGCCAACGAGCGGCAGACGCAGATCCGCTTCGATAAAGACGCCCGCGAGCGCTATCTGGCCTTTGCCTGCTCGCCGCAGGCGCAATGGCGCGGCAATTTCCGCGAACTTAGTTCGTCCGTGACGCGCATGGCGACCCTGGCCGAGCAGGGGCGCATTACGCTGGCCGTTGCGGAAGAGGAGATAATGCTGCTGAAAGCGAGCTGGCAGCTCACGACATCTTCTGCTGATATTGCGATGGAAATCGATCTGTTCGATCGCCGCCAGCTGGAAACGGTGCTGGCGGTCTGCCAACGCAGCGCTTCGCTCTCCGAAGCCGGACGCGAGCTGTTCGCCGTCTCCCGGCAGAAAAAGGCCAATCCCAACGATGCCGACCGTCTGCGCAAGTATTTAGCGCGCTTCGGACTCAGTTGGGAGATCGTCCGCAGCGGAACATGAGCATAATTTGTTTGAATAATATGTCTTAGCACGATAAACAATAGCGATGGCCGGGCTCGATCCCGGCCGGTCTATAACAAGCAAACACAACTTACGTGCAAGGAAAACAACATGCTCGCCACGCTTACGCGGCTGTTCCCATTATGGGCGCTGCTGCTCTCGGTTATCGCCTATTACACGCCATCCACTTTCACTCCCGTTGGCCCGTGGGTCCCGACGCTGCTGATGCTGATTATGTTCGGTATGGGCGTGCACCTGAAAGTCGACGATTTTAAGCGCGTGCTTTCCCGCCCCGCGCCGGTCGCCGCAGGCATTTTTCTCCACTACCTGGTGATGCCCCTCGCCGCCTGGCTGCTGGCGCTGATTTTTCATATGCCGCCGGAGCTCTCCGCCGGGATGGTGCTGGTCGGCAGCGTCGCCAGCGGTACGGCATCCAACGTGATGATCTTTCTGGCAAAAGGCGATGTCGCGCTTTCGGTCACCATCTCGTCGGTTTCCACGCTGGTCGGTGTGGTCGCCACGCCGTTGCTGACGCGTCTGTACGTAGATGCGCATATTCAGGTGGACGTGATGGGGATGCTGCTCAGCATTCTGCAAATCGTGGTGATCCCGATTGCGCTGGGGCTGGTCGTGCATCATCTGCTGCCGAAAGTGGTCAAGGCGGTTGAGCCGTTCCTGCCGGCCTTTTCGATGGTCTGCATTCTGGCGATTATCTGCGCCGTGGTGGCCGGTTCCGCGTCGCATATCGCTTCCGTAGGCTTTGTGGTGATTATCGCCGTCATCCTGCATAACACCATCGGCCTGCTCGGCGGCTACTGGGGCGGACGGCTGTTTGGCTTTGACGAGTCCACCTGCCGCACGCTGGCGATCGAGGTGGGAATGCAGAACTCCGGCCTTGCTGCCGCGCTGGGGAAAATCTACTTTGGCCCGCTGGCCGCGCTGCCCGGCGCGCTGTTCTCGGTCTGGCACAACCTGTCCGGCTCGCTGCTGGCCGGTTACTGGTCAGGAAAGCCTATTGTTGATAAATCGCGTAAAACGGTAAAAGAGAGCTAACAACCCGTAATTTTCCCGGCTTGCGCTGCGCTTAGCCGGGCTACGGTCCGTGCAGCTTGCGGGTTTTGTAGCCCGGACAGGTGCGCAGCACCGCCTCAGGGATTTTCTGCGAGGCACAATAATTTACCGTGAGACGTCAGCCCCAATACCGTACACTGAAGCCATAGGCTAACTGAGGGCACGACTATGGCACTCCCCCGCATCACCCAAAAAGAGATGACCGAGCGCGAACAGCGAGAACTGAAAACCCTGCTCGACCGCGCGCGCATCGCCCACGGCCGTCCGCTGACTAACGCGGAAACCAATAGCGTGAAAAAAGAGTACATCGATAAGCTGATGCTCCAGCGGGAAACCGAGGCGAAAAAAGCCCGCCAGCTGAAGAAAAAGCAGGCATACAAACCGGATGCAGAGGCCTCGTTTTCCTGGTCGGCCAATACGCCGACCCGCGGCAGACGTTAACGCCCTTTCTTTCTGCGCCCCGGCGCGGTAAAGCGTTTGCCGTTCGACGCCGGGCGGGAAGATTTCTCGCCGCTTTTTTCAATCGCCACCACCGGGCGCTTGATGCCGGCCGTTTTCGGCTTTGCTTTTGCCTTCGGTTTCGCTTCTGAAGACGAGCTCTCAATCAGTTTAAAGAGATCGATCAGCTCATCATCGGTCAGATCGCGCCACTCTCCCAGCGGGATCCCCGTCAGGCTGACGTTCATGATCCGCGTCCGTTCAAGCTTCGTCACTTCATAGCCAAAGTGTTCGCACATCCGGCGAATCTGGCGATTCAGCCCCTGCACCAGGGTGATACGAAATACAAACGGCGCTTCTTTTTTCACTTTGCACTTCTTCGTCACCGTGCCGAGAATCGGTACCCCCGCGCCCATACCGCGGATAAACTCATCGGTTATTAGCTTATCAACGGTGACCAGATACTCTTTTTCGTGATCGTTACCAGCGCGCAGGATCTTATTCACCAGATCGCCATGGTTGGTCAGAAAGATCAGCCCCTGGGAGTCTTTATCCAGACGACCGATTGGGAAAATGCGTTTACTGTGGTTAACGAAATCCACAATATTGTCGCGCTCGCCGTCTTCGGTGGTGCTGACGATGCCAACCGGTTTATTCAGCGCAATCAGGACGAGATCGTCCGCTTCGCGCGGCTCAATCAACCGGCCATTGACCTTTACCACGTCGCCAGCTTTAACCTGGTCGCCAATGGTGGCGCGCTTGCCGTTGATAAAAACGTTGCCTTGTTCAATAAAGCGATCGGCTTCACGGCGCGAGCAAATTCCGCTCTCGCTGATGTATTTATTAAGTCGGGTTGATGAGTCGGGCAGCATAAAATCTCCTGTAAAAGCGAAATATACCCTACCTTGCGGGCGATAAAAAAGAATCGCGCGCGCGTCGCCTGGCGCTAAGTGTGATCTGCCCCGCCTTTCAACACAAAAGTGTACTCTTGAGATCCCGGCAACTTTACTGAGCGAAATAACGCAGAATCAGGCTGTTAGCATGCCTGGCACAAACGTGCCGTCGACCTCATGCCAGCAAAGCAAATGTGCAACACAAACGGTCAGAACACCCTCTTGAAATAGAGGAAAATTTCTTTGAAGCGGGCCGCTGATGGGGTTATATCAGATCATGACAGCCATTCTCTCATTTGCACAAATGTGCAGGAGCCGACAGTGACGATGGAAAACAGCGACGATATTCGTCTGATCGTGAAAATCGCCCAGCTCTATTACGAGCAGGATATGACCCAGGCGCAGATAGCCCGCGAACTGGGGATATATCGCACCACCATCAGCCGCCTGTTGAAACGCGGCCGCGAGCAGGGCATCGTCACTATCGCCATCAACTATGACTACAACGAAAATCTGTGGCTTGAGCAGCAGCTAAAACAAAAATTTGCTCTCAAAGAGGTGGTGGTGGCGGCCAGCGACGCTCTACAGGAGGAGGAGCAGCTCAATCTCATCGGCCAGCATGGCGCGCAATTGGTTGATAGGCTGCTGGAGCCGGGCGATATCGTCGGCTTCTCCTGGGGGCGGGCGGTGCGCGCGCTGGTGGAGAATCTGCCGCAGGCCGGTCAGTCCCGCCAGGTTATCTGCGTGCCGATTATCGGCGGCCCCTCCGGCAAACTGGAAAGCCGCTACCACGTGAATACGCTGACCTACGGCGCAGCGGCGAAGCTGAAAGCGGAATCTCATCTCGCCGACTTTCCGGCACTTCTCGATAATAAATTGATTCGCAACGGTATTATGCAGTCACAGCACTTTAAAACGATTGCCTCCTACTGGGATAACCTGGACGTCGCGCTGGTGGGGATTGGTTCCCCGGCGATCCGCGACGGCGCAAACTGGCACGCGTTTTACGGCAGTGAAGAGAGTGACGATCTTAACGCCCGCCAGGTTGCCGGAGATATCTGCTCACGCTTTTATAATATTGATGGCCTGATGGTAGAGACCGCCATGAGTGAGAAAACGCTCTCTATTGAGATGGCGAAACTCAGACAGGCGCGCTATTCGGTAGGCATCGCGATGGGCGCGGAAAAATACTCCGGCATTCTTGGTGCCTTAAACGGTCATTACATTAACTGTCTGGTGACGAATCGAGAAACCGCTGAGTCATTACTGAAGTAAATTTCAGGAATATCTTTTCACGCAGCGCTGCTGCGGGGGATCCCTTTATCTAAAGAAACAGGAGTCGATAATGAATACATGGTTAAATTTAAAAGAAAAAATAATTATCGTGACCGGCGGCGCATCAGGAATTGGCCTGGCGATTGTCGATGAGTTATTAGCCCAGGGTGCGAACGTGCAGATGATCGATATTCACGGTGGCGATAAGCATCAGAGTAGCGGTAATTATAACTTCTGGCCTACCGATATATCCAGCGCCAGCGAAGTACATAAAACCGTCGACCATATTATTCAACGTTTTGGCCGCATCGATGGTTTAGTCAATAACGCTGGCGTTAACTTCCCGCGCTTATTAGTCGATGAGAAAGCACCGTCCGGTCGCTATGAATTAAATGAAGCGGCATTCGAAAAAATGGTCAATATCAACCAGAAAGGCGTGTTCCTGATGTCGCAGGCGGTGGCGCGCCAGATGGTTAAACAGCGCAGCGGCGTGATTGTTAACGTCTCGTCGGAAAGCGGCCTCGAAGGCTCGGAAGGCCAGAGCTGCTATGCCGCGACCAAGGCCGCGCTGAACAGCTTTACCCGCTCCTGGTCGAAAGAGCTGGGCAAGCACGGTATCCGCGTGGTGGGCGTCGCGCCGGGCATTCTGGAAAAAACCGGCCTGCGTACCCCGGAGTATGAAGAAGCGTTGGCCTGGACCCGTAATATTACCGTCGAACAGCTGCGCGAAGGCTATAGCAAAAATTCTATTCCTCTTGGCCGCTCCGGTCGACTCACTGAAGTGGCTGATTTTGTTTGCTATCTACTCTCAGAACGCGCCAGCTACATGACCGGAGTAACCACTAACATCGCCGGCGGAAAAACGCGCGGCTAAGGGGGGGAAATGGTTAACGTCATCTTCTGCGCCCACGGCCAGCTAGCCTGCGCCATGCTCGACTCGGTGCGCATGGTCTACGGCGATGTCAACGTTAGCGCCGTGGAATTTGTACCGGGAGAAAACGCGGGCGATATCGCCGATAAGCTTGAAAAGTTGGTAAGTACTCACAAAGAGGAGGAGTGGCTTATCGCCGTCGATCTCCAGTGCGGCAGCCCGTGGAACGCCGCCGCCGGGCTGGCGATGCGCAACCCGCGGCTCCGGGTCATCAGCGGCCTGTCGCTACCGCTGGCTCTGGAGCTGGTGGATAACCAGCAAACGATGCATGCGGAAGAACTGTGCCAACATCTTGAGACCATCGCCAGCCAGTGCTGCGTCACCTGGCGGCAGCCGGAAACCGTTGAGGAGGATTTCTGATGAACATTACGCTCGCGCGCATTGACGACCGCCTGATTCACGGCCAGGTCACCACCGTTTGGTCAAAAGTGGCTAACGCCCAGCGCATTATTATCTGTAATGACGACGTTTATAATGACGACGTTCGCCGCACGCTGCTTCGCCAGGCCGCGCCTCCGGGCATGAAGGTCAACGTGGTGAATCTTGAGAAAGCCGTCGCCGTTTATCACAACCCGCAATATCAGGACGAAACCGTTTTTTATTTATTCACCAACCCGCAGGACGTACTAATCATGGTGCAGCAGGGCGTCAACATAGCCACCCTGAATATTGGCGGCATGGCCTGGCGTCCGGGTAAAAAACAATTAACCAAAGCGGTCTCATTAGACGAAGCGGATATTAATGCCTTTCAGCAGTTAGATAAGTTGGGTGTTAATCTTGATTTACGCGTCGTAGCCTCGGATCCGTCAGTTAATATTCTCGATAAAATAGCAGAGCAGTCCGTAACAGAATAATAAAAGGCTCCTGTTTTATTACACACTGTCATTCTGGATGCATCGCGGCGACAAATGAGCGAGTCACCAGCAGCATAGATAACTATGTGACTGGGGCGAGAAAGTGTCGTCAACAAAGAGGCAGCCTGAAGGACAGCGTGTAAATGCCGTAACAGGCAGGGATTTCTATACCCTCAAGGTGAAAAATTATGGAAATAAGTACCCTACAAATCATCGCCATATTTATTTTTTCCTGTATTGCCGGGATGGGCAGCGTGCTGGATGAATTCCAGACTCATCGCCCATTAATCGCCTGTACCGTGATTGGCTTAATTCTCGGCGATTTAAAAACCGGGATTATGCTCGGCGGCACGCTGGAGCTGATCGCGCTCGGCTGGATGAACGTCGGCGCGGCGCAGTCTCCGGATTCGGCGTTAGCCAGCATTATCTCCGCTATCCTGGTGATTGTCGGCCAGCAAAGTATCGCTACCGGAATAGCGATTGCGCTGCCGGTCGCCGCGGCGGGCCAGGTGCTCACCGTGTTCGCCCGTACCCTTACCGTGGTGTTTCAGCATGCGGCGGATAAGGCAGCAGAAGAAGCGCGCTTCGGGACAATCGATCTGCTGCACGTATCGGCGCTGGGCGTTCAGGCGCTGCGCGTCGCCATTCCCGCACTCATCGTTTCTCTGTTTGTCAGCGCGGATATGGTCAGCAATATGCTCAACGCCATCCCGGAATTCGTTACCCGCGGTCTGCAAATCGCCGGCGGTTTTATCGTGGTGGTCGGCTACGCCATGGTGCTGCGCATGATGGGCGTGAAGTATCTGATGCCCTTCTTCTTCCTCGGCTTCCTTGCGGGCGGCTATCTCGATTTCAGCCTGCTGGCCTTCGGCGGCGTAGGGGTCATCATCGCGCTGATTTATATCCAGCTCAATCCACAGTGGCGCAAATCCGAACCGCAGGCTGCCGCCACCTCTTCCACCGCCCTTGACCAGCTTGACGACTGATGGAGCCCAACATGGAACAGAGAAAAATTACCCAAGGCGACCTGGTGAGCATGTTTCTGCGCTCCAACCTGCAGCAGGCGTCATTCAACTTCGAGCGTATTCACGGGCTTGGCTTTTGCTACGACATGATCCCGGCCATCAAGCGCCTCTATCCGCTGAAGGAGGATCAGGTCGCCGCGCTGAAGCGCCATCTGGTGTTCTTTAACACCACCCCGGCGGTGTGCGGGCCGGTGATTGGCGTGACCGTCGCGATGGAGGAAGCGCGGGCCAACGGCGCCGCTATCGACGATGGCGCCATCAACGGGATCAAAGTCGGCCTGATGGGGCCGCTGGCCGGGGTGGGTGACCCGCTGGTGTGGGGCACGCTGCGGCCGATTACCGCCGCCCTCGGCGCTTCGCTGGCGCTCTCCGGAAACCTGGTTGGCCCGCTGCTGTTCTTCTTTATTTTCAATGCGGTGCGTCTGGCTATGAAGTGGTACGGGCTGCAGCTTGGCTTCCGTAAAGGGGTCAATATCGTCAGCGAGATGGGCGGTAACCTGCTGCAAAAACTGACCGAAGGCGCCTCCATTCTTGGCCTGTTTGTGATGGGCGTGCTGGTCACCAAGTGGACCACTATCAACGTACCGCTAGTGGTCTCGCAAACGCCGGGCGCCGATGGCTCGACCGTCACCATGACCGTACAGAACATCCTCGATCAGCTCTGCCCCGGCCTGCTGGCCCTGGGCCTGACCCTGCTGATGGTGCGTCTGCTCAATAAGAAAGTGAACCCGGTATGGCTGATTTTCGCCCTGTTCGGTTTGGGGATACTCGGTAACGCGCTGGGCTTCCTGTCCTGATTATTCCGCCCCGGCGATGCCGGGGCTACTTCAACAAGTTAGCCCCAACAGATTTCGCAGTACGGCAAGGCGGCAACCGAACGTACCCGTAATGTGAAAGATGAAGGGGATGAGGTGGTAAACATGCAAACAACAGCCCTGCGCCTGTATGGCAAACGCGACCTGCGCCTGGAAACCTTCGAACTCCCGGCGATGCAGGATGATGAAATCCTCGCCCGGGTGGTCACCGACAGCCTGTGCCTCTCCTCATGGAAAGAGGCGAATCAGGGCGAGGACCACAAAAAGGTGCCGAACGATGTGGCGACCAACCCGATCATCATCGGCCATGAGTTCTGCGGGGAAATTATCGCCGTCGGCAAAAAGTGGCAGCACAAGTTTCGCGCTGGTCAACGCTATGTTATTCAGGCCAACCTGCAGCTGCCGGATCGCCCGGACTGCCCCGGCTATTCCTTCCCGTGGATCGGCGGCGAAGCCACCCACGTGGTGATCCCCAACGAGGTGATGGAACAGGATTGTTTGCTTTCCTGGGAAGGCGATACCTGGTTTGAAGGCTCGCTGGTGGAACCGCTTTCCTGCGTGATCGGCGCGTTCAACGCCAACTATCATCTGCAGGAAGGCAGCTATAACCATGTGATGGGCATTCGCCCACAGGGGCGCACGCTGATCCTCGGCGGCACCGGCCCGATGGGGCTGCTGGCTATCGACTACGCGCTGCATGGCCCGATCAATCCGGCGCTGCTGGTGGTCACCGACACCAATAAGCCCAAGCTCAGCTATGCGCGCCAGCACTATCCCTCCGAGCCGCAAACGTTGATTCACTATCTTGATGGGCGTGACGCCAGCCGCGAAACGCTGATGGCGCTCTCCGGCGGCCACGGTTTTGACGATATCTTCGTCTTCGTCCCAAATGAACAGCTCATCACCCTGGCTTCCTCGCTGCTGGCCGCAGACGGCTGCCTGAACTTCTTCGCCGGTCCGCAGGATAAGCAGTTCAGCGCGCCGATCAATTTTTACGATGTGCATTACGCCTTTACCCACTACGTTGGCACCTCCGGGGGCAATACCGACGATATGCGCGCCGCCGTCGCGCTGATGCAGGCGAAAAAAGTCCAGACCGCGAAGGTGGTGACCCATATTCTGGGGCTGAACGCGGCGGGCGAGACGACCCTGGATTTACCGGCGGTTGGCGGCGGTAAAAAGCTGGTCTATACCGGGAAAAATATCCCGCTGACGCCGCTGGGAGAAATCCGCGATCCGCAGCTGGCGGCGATCATGGAGCGCCATCACGGTATCTGGTCAAAAGAGGCGGAGGAGTATCTGCTGGCCCACGCGGAGGATATTGCTCATGATTAATCGCGATACGCAGCTGTGCATGTCGCTGGCCGGTCGCCCGGGCAACTTCGGCACCCGCTTTCATAACTATCTGTATGAAAAGCTCGGGCTGAATTATATCTATAAAGCCTTTACGACCCAGGACATTGCCGCGGCGGTAAACGGCGTGCGCGCATTAGGCGTTCGCGGCTGCGCGGTCTCGATGCCGTTTAAAGAGAGCTGTATACCGTTTCTCGACGCGCTTGACCCTTCGGCAAAGGTGATTGATTCGGTCAACACCATCGTCAACGACGACGGCAGGCTGACCGGGCTGAATACTGACTATATCGCGGTAAAAAGCCTGATTGACAGCCGTCGGCTCGACGCCTCCGCCAAAGTGATGATCCAGGGCAGCGGCGGGATGGGCAAAGCGGTCATCGCCGCCTTCCGCGATGCCGGTTTCCGCGATGTGATTATCGCCGCCCGCCATCGCGAGCGCGGCCTGGCGCTGGCGAAGCAGTACGGTTTTCAGTGGCAGCCCAGGCCGGAGGGAATCGCGGCGGATATTCTCGTTAACGTCACCCCGCTCGGTATGGCGGGCGGTGCGGAAAGCGAAACCCTGGCCTTTAGCCAGACAATGGTGGAACGGGCCGCCGTGGTATTTGACGTGGTCGCGCTACCGCCGGAAACCCCGCTTATCAGGCTGGCGCAGAGGCTGGACAAGCGCGTTATCAGCGGCGCGGAGGTGATTGCCCTGCAGGCGGTGGAGCAGTTTGCGCTCTACACCGGCGTGCGTCCGGACGCGGCGCTTGTCGCTGAAGCCGCGGCCTTTGCCAGAGGGTAGGGGCAAAACGGAGAGCGCCAGGGAGGGCGCCCTAATAACCGTTGTTCAGAAAGTCGATTGCAGTAGGACATTCGCGACCGGATGCTGCAGGTTGATTAAATAAGGGAAAACCTTTTTACCGCTTCCCGTATTCTCATAAGCGCAATATTGTTCCCTCAGAACGACCTTTGAAAATCACTCAACGAACCGTTTTCTTCTACCCATTGGTTAATCGTATCATCGCCGTTCCGCTATGCTCAGCGCGTCTCAGCGTGAGCCACGTCAGCAAGCGGTAAGATATCCTGTGATAACATCCCTGCCCGAATAATCATCTGGCCAAATGGAGAAATGATGGAACTGCTGCTATTGAGTAACTCAACGCTGCCGGGCAAAGCCTGGCTGGAACATGCGCTGCCGACCATTGCCGGGCAGCTAAACGGCCGCCGTTCTGCGGTATTTATTCCTTTCGCCGGGGTAACGCAAACCTGGGACGATTACACCGCGAAAACCGCCGCCGTCTTCAGCCCAATGGGCGTCACGGTCACCGGTATTCACAGCGTCGCGGACCCGGTGTCGGCGATTGCGAATGCGGAGATAGTTATCGTCGGCGGCGGCAACACCTTTCAGCTGCTGAAAGAGTGTCGCGAACGCGGCCTGCTGGCGCCGATGGTGGATGTGGTGAAGCGCGGAGCGCTGTATATCGGCTGGAGCGCGGGCGCTAACCTGGCCTGTCCGACGATTCGCACCACTAACGATATGCCGATTGTCGACCCTAACGGTTTTGCTGCGCTGGGGTTGTTCCCGCTGCAAATTAATCCGCATTTCACCAACGCGCTGCCGGAAGGCCATAAAGGCGAGACCCGCGAGCAGCGGATCCGCGAGCTGCTGGTGGTTGCGCCAGAGCTGACGATTATCGGTCTGCCGGAAGGCAACTGGATTCAGGTGACGCAGGGCCACGCCACCCTCGGCGGCCCGAATCCGACGCTGGTGTTCAGAGCCGGAGAAGAAGCAGTAACCCTCAACGCTGGCCATCGTTTCTGATCCCTGCTTGCTCTTGTCCCGGAGGCGGCGCGTTGCGCCTGTCCGGGCTACCGTTCCGCAGATGTCCGTGGGCCAGCGCATTCCCCGGGTTGCGGCGTAAACGCCTTACCCGGGCTACCGGCCCGCAGACGGCGGTAATCCTGTAGCCCGGCTAAGCGCAGCGCGAACCGGGGATGTCAGGCGGCTCATCAGCGCTTAATAATCATCGCGCTCATCGTCCTCATCCGGCTGCTCCATCACGCTATAGGCTACTGAGCAGAACAGCGAGTTAAGACGTTTCATATCGCCCAGCAGCGCGAGGTGCAGCGTACTGGTTTCAATACTCTGCACGTTTTGCTGATGCAGGCGGTCAACGTGCGCGTGTGAGTAGCGGCGGTTCATAATGCGAAAACGATGCTTGCTGCGTCGCAGGCGGCGGGCGCTCGGCACGTCGCCGGAGAAGAAGACCGACATCGCCAGCTGCAGATTGCTGAGCAGCTGATCGTAGAGCGCGTCCAGCTCTTTCAGCCCCTCCATAGAGAATGCGCGGCGCGCGGCCAGCGATTTATCGGCGATTTCGCTCCCCATCCTTTCGACAATATCCGAAGCCTGCTCGAGGTTGAGCGCCATTTCGATAATTTCCGCCCAGCGGCGGGACTCCTCATCCGCCAGCTCCTCTTTCGGCATCCGCGCCAGATAGAGCTTAATCGCGGTGTAAAGCACGTTGATATCATCCGCCATCCGCCGTAGCTCTTTCTCCTCACGCGGCTCGCCGTGCATCACTTTACGCAGGCTTTCCAGCATCTGCTCCATGGCATCGCCGATACGCAGGGTTTCACGGGCGGCATTGGCCAGCGCCAGCGCGGGCGTATCCAGCGCCGAAGTATCCAGGTGCTTCGGCTTCAGTCGCGCATCCAGCTCCGGCTCATCGCGAATCAGACGCTTACAGAGATTCGCCATCGGCCCGGCGAACGGCACCATGGCGATACAGCGGATCAGGTTGTAGAAGACGTGGAAATAGATGACCAGCTCGGATTTTTGCAGCGGGAGTTCATCCATGACGTTTGCCAACAGATGCACAAACGGCAGGATAATCAGGCTGCCCACCAGCTTAAACAGCAGGCTGCCGAGCGCAACGCGGCGCGCGGCGGCATTGGCGCCGCTGTTGTTTAACATGGCCAGCAGTCCGGAGCCGAGGTTGGCGCCGATCACCAGGCACAGCGCCACCGGAAACGAAATCACGCCGGTGGCGGTTAACGTCGCGGTCAGCAGCACCGCCGCCAGACTGGAATAGCTGATGATGGCAAACACCGCGCCGATCAGCGCATCCAGCATAATATCGCCGGTCAAAGAGGCGAAAATCACCTGTACCCCGTTGGCCTGGGTGATGGGATGCACCGCCTGGACGATCAGCTCCAGCGCCAGCAGAATCAGTCCTAAGCCAATCCCCACGCGCCCGAGCTGGCCCGCGCGCGTTTGTTTGCGGCCAAGGAAGAAAATCACGCCGATAAAAATCAGCAGCGGCGAAAGCCACGACAGGTCGAAGGTCAGCACCCTCGCCATCAGCGCGGTACCGACGTCAGCGCCCAGCACCATCACTAGCGCAGGGGCCAGCGCCACCAGATCCTGGGCGACAAAAGAGGTGACCAGCATGGTGGTGGCGTTGCTGCTCTGGACCAGCGCGGTAACGCCGATCCCCGCGCAGAAGGCGAGCGGTTTTTTCTCTACGCTGCTGCTGAGCACGCTGCGCAGGCGAGCGCCGTAGACGCGCATCACGCCAGTACGGACGATATGGGTGCCCCACACCAGTAGAGCGACGGCGGACAACAGGTGTAGCAGAGTTAACACGGAATCAGCTTCTCCTTATATTTATTCGTTCCCGAACTCATAAACCGTTACAGGCCGGATGGCGCTTCGCTTATCCGCTCCACAACGATCTCAAGCTCTTAAGTATAAGGGTTTACGCTCAATAAAGAGACAGGGCGCTCATTGAGCGCCCTGTTAGTTGTAAGAAAAGGTGACCACTTTACAAATTAATCAGCGTCATACCCCAGATTAGGCGCCAGCCAGCGCTCCACTTCCGCCACGCTCATTCCTTTTCGTAACGCGTAGTCTTCCACCTGATCGCGCTGAATTTGCGCCACCGCGAAGTACTTGCTGTCAGGATGGCTAAAGTACCAGCCGGAAACCGACGCGCCGGGCCACATGGCAAAGGACTCCGTCAGCTTCATGCCGGTGTGTTTTTCCACCTCCAGCAGCGCCCAGATCGTCGCCTTTTCAGTGTGCTCCGGGCAGGCCGGATAGCCCGGCGCCGGGCGAATCCCCTGGTAGTTCTCGCGGATCAGCTCTTCGTTGCTGAGGTTCTCGTTCGCCGCATAGCCCCAGTAGACCTTGCGCACCCGCTCATGCAGATATTCGGCAAAGGCTTCCGCCAGGCGGTCGGCAATCGCCTTCACCATAATCTTGTTGTAATCATCGTGCTGCGCTTCGTAGGCGTCGGCCAGCGCGTCTTCCTCAAGGCCGCCGGTCACCGCAAAGGCGCCGATATAATCCGCTTTTCCTGACAGTTTCGGGGCGACAAAATCCGCCAGGCAGTAGTTGGCAAAACCAACTTTTTCGGTCTGCTGGCGTAAATGATGCCCCACCGTCAGCACGTGCGTGCGAGTTTCATCGCGATAGATTTCGACATCGTCGCCGACCCGGTTAGCCGGGAACAGCCCCACTACGCCTCGCGGATTCAGGGTCTTCTCGGCGCTGAGCTTATCCAGCAGCTCATTGGCATCGCTGAACAGGCGCTTCGCCTCTTCGCCCACCACTTCATCTTCCAGAATGCGCGGATATTTCCCGGCCAGCGACCAGGTCATAAAGAACGGCGTCCAGTCGATATAGTTACGCAGGGTTTCGATACTGGCTTCCACTTCCTGCACGCCCAGGCGATGGGCCACCGGCGGCGTATAGCTTTCCCAGTCAAAGGCCAGATCGTTATCGCGCGCGGCTTCCAGCGTGACCGGCGGGGTGCGCGGCTTTTTACGCCCGTGCTGAATACGTACCGTTTCGTACTCTTTGCGGGTTCGGGCGACAAAATCATCACGCTGGGTCGCGGACAGCAGCGCAGCGACCACGCCGACGGTACGCGAGGCGTTCTGTACGTAGACCGTCGGGCCGCTGTAGTTCTGCTCGATTTTCACCGCCGTATGCGCTTTCGAGGTAGTGGCGCCGCCGATCAGCAGCGGAATAGTAAAGCCCTGACGCTCCATCTCCTTCGCCACGTTGACCATCTCATCCAGCGACGGCGTAATCAGCCCGGAGAGGCCAATCAGATCGGCGTTCACTTCACGGGCGGTTTTCAGGATTTTATCCGCAGGCACCATCACGCCAAGATCGACGATTTCGTAGTTATTACACTGCAGCACCACGCCGACAATGTTCTTACCGATGTCGTGAACGTCGCCTTTCACGGTGGCGATCACCATCTTGCCGTTGCTGGAGCCTTTCTCTTTGCTGGCTTCGATATAGGGTTCAAGGTAGGCCACCGCCTGCTTCATTACGCGGGCGGATTTCACCACCTGCGGCAGGAACATTTTCCCCTCGCCGAACAGATCGCCGACCACGTTCATGCCGTCCATCAGCGGCCCTTCGATAACCTCAATCGGACGCGCGGCCTGTTGGCGAGCTTCTTCGGTATCCAGTTCGATAAATTCGGTAATGCCCTTCACCAGCGAGTATTCGAGGCGTTTTTTGACGTCCCAGCTGCGCCACTCCGCCTGCTGGGCGTTGGCAGTGTCATCCGTTTTGCTGCCGCGATATTTTTCCGCCAGATCGAGCAGGCGTTCGGTGCCGTCATCGCGGCGGTTCAGAATCACATCTTCAACCGCGTCGCGCAGCTCGGCGGGCAGATCGTCGTAAATCGCCAGTTGGCCGGCGTTGACGATACCCATATCCATACCGTTGCGGATGGCGTAGTAAAGGAATACCGCGTGAATCGCCTCGCGCACAGGGTCGTTGCCGCGGAAGGAGAACGACACGTTAGAAACGCCGCCGGAAATGAGCGCGTGCGGCAGTTCGCGTTTGATATCTTCGCAGGCGCCGATAAAGTCCTGGGCGTAGTTGTTGTGCTCTTCAATTCCGGTCGCCACGGCGAAAATATTCGGGTCAAAGATGATATCTTCCGGCGGGAAACCCACCTCTTCGGTGAGAATTTTGTACGCCCGGCGGCAAATTTCAATTTTCCGCTCGCGGGTATCGGCCTGGCCCACTTCATCAAAGGCCATCACCACCACGGCGGCCCCGTAGCGGCGCACCTTTTTCGCGTGCTGGATAAACGGCTCAACGCCCTCTTTCATCGAGATGGAGTTAACGATGCCTTTACCCTGAATACACTTCAGGCCTTTTTCGATAACTTCCCATTTGGAAGAGTCGATCATAATCGGCACGCGGGCGATATCCGGCTCACCGGCGATCAGGTTGAGGAAACGCGTCATCGCCGCTTCGGCGTCGAGCATCCCCTCATCCATATTGATATCGATAATCTGCGCGCCGCTTTCGACCTGCTGGCGCGCTACATCCAGCGCTTCGTTATATTTTTCTTCTTTAATCAGGCGCTTAAATTTCGCCGAGCCGGTGACGTTGGTGCGTTCGCCAACGTTCACAAACAGGCTGTCGTCGCCGATATTCAGCGGTTCAAGGCCGGAAAGACGGCAGGCTACCGGAATTTCCGGCAGCTGGCGCGGCGGCAGGCCGGCCACCGCGCGGCTCATGGCGGCGATATGTTCCGGCGTGGTGCCGCAGCAGCCGCCGACAATATTCAGGAATCCGGCTTCAGCCCATTCGCGAATTTGCGCCGCCATCGTGTCGGCGTCCAGATCGTATTCACCAAAAGCGTTTGGCAGACCGGCGTTCGGGTGGGCGGTGACGTAGCACTCGGCGATACGCGACAGTTCCTGCACGTACTGGCGCAGCTCATCCGGCCCGAGGGCGCAGTTGAGGCCGAACGTCAGCGCATCGGCGTGGCGCAGCGAGTTATAAAAAGCTTCGGTGGTCTGGCCGGACAGCGTGCGCCCGGAGGCGTCGGTGATGGTGCCGGAGATCATAATCGGCAGATCGACACCCAGCGCTTCGAACTCCTCTTTAACCGCAAAGATCGCCGCCTTGGCGTTGAGGGTATCGAACACCGTCTCAATCAGAATCAGATCCGCCCCGCCTTCCACCAGCGCTTTGGTGGATTCACGATAGGCTTCCACCAGCCCGTCAAAGGTGATGTTGCGGTAGGCCGGGTCGTTGACGTCCGGAGAAATAGACGCGGTGCGGTTAGTCGGGCCGAGAACGCCTGCGACGTAGCGCGGTTTTTCCGGCGTGCGGGCGGTCCAGGCATCGGCGCTGGCGCGGGCCAGTTTCGCCGCCGTAAAGTTGATCTCCGCCGACAGGGATTCCATCTGGTAATCCGCCATCGCGATGGTCGTCGAGTTAAAGGTGTTGGTTTCAATGATATCCGCCCCGGCCTCGAAATAGGCATCGTGGATAGCGGTTATCACTTCCGGCTTGCTGAGAACCAGCAGGTCGTTGTTGCCCTTCAGGTCGCACGGCCAGTCGGCAAAGCGTTCGCCGCGAAAGTCCTGCTCACTCAGACGATAGCTCTGGATCATGGTGCCCATGCCCCCATCCAGAACCAAAATACGTGCTTTTAACTGCTGACGCAGTTGCTCAACTTTGCTGCTCACACTCGCTCCCGACAACGCTCAACCAGACCGAAAAAACTCAACAGACCATACTGGCACAAACCGAAGGGGTGGAAAAGAGAACAGCGGGCAAGATGAGACATGTTCAGCTTCACTCATCCGATCAGTCGGGTAGTGATTGCATTATCGCCAAATAAAACGAAAATCATTTCCACGATACAGAAAAAAGGAGTCCGCGATGGCGACCCCCGCTCCCGCAAAACGCGGCAGAAAACCTGCCTCTCCCGCCGCCGCTCCGGCTGGCGGACAAGTTCAGTCCCTGACTCGCGGACTGAAACTGCTTGAATGGATTGCTGAATCCCACGGCAGCGTGGCGCTGACCGAGCTGGCCCAGCAGGCTGGTTTGCCTAACTCCACGACGCACCGCCTGCTGACGACCATGCAGCAGCTGGGTTTTGTTCGTCAGGTCGGTGAGCTGGGACACTGGTCGGTAGGCGCGCATGCTTTCGTCGTCGGCAGCAGCTTCCTGCAAAGCCGTAATCTGTTGGCGATCGTCCATCCGATTTTGCGTCAGCTGATGGAAGACTCCGGCGAAACGGTTAACCTCGCGGTGCTGGACCAGAGCGACCATCAGGCGATTATTATCGATCAGGTGCAGTGTACCCAGCTGATGCGCATGTCGGCGCCGATTGGCGGTAAGCTACCGATGCACGCTTCCGGCGCCGGAAAGGCGTTTTTGTCGCAACTGAGTGAAGATCAGGTCACCGGTCTGCTGCACCGTCAAGGCCTGCACGCTTATACCCACGCCACGCTGGTATCGCCGGTGCATCTGAAAGAGGACCTGGCCCAGACGCGCAAACGCGGCTACTCGTTTGATGATGAAGAACACGCGCTTGGCCTACGCTGCGTGGCGTCATGCATTTATGATGAACATCGTGAGCCGTTCGCCGCCATCTCTATTTCCGGGCCCATTTCCCGCATTACCGATGATCGCGTGACCGAGTTCGGCGCGATGGTGATTAAGGCGGCGAAAGAAGTCACGCTGGCCTACGGCGGAGTGCGCTAAATGAGCGATCTGAAATCCTACTGGCAGGATAAATACCCTTCCGCTTTTTGCTGGTCTTTCGGCGATTCCGCGGCGCTGGCCGACGAGCTGGCGGCCCTGGTCGTCGCGGGGAAAAAGCGCGGCACCTGCGGCTCGCTTGTCAGCTATCAGCAGGAACAGCCGCCCGTGACGCCAGGGGCATATCACATTGTGCTGGACGGCAAAGGAAAAGCCGTCTGCGTGATACGCACCCTGACGCTCAGGCTCATCCGTTTTAACGAAATGAGCCCGGAGCTCGCCGCGCTGGAAGGCGAAGGCGATTTGAGCCTCGCCTACTGGCAATCGGCGCATCAGGCCTTCTTTGAACGAGAGGGCACCTGGGCGCCGGATATGGAGCTGGTATACGAAGAGTTTACCGTTATCGAAGCGGCCTGAGCCAGCCCGCCTGTTACCCCGCCTGCTGCAGATTGCCATAGCGCACGCAAAAGCGCTGGCGGCGGCGATAGGCGTAAACATCTTCCACGTGGCCGTTGCGGATGCGCGTTTGCAGCTCCCGCCAGTAGTCGGCGCGCAGCAGGTCGGCATGCATCTCTTCAAATAGCGGCCCGATGCGCGGATCGGCGCACAGCCAGTGGCGAAACTCTTCCGGGAAAACATCGCCCGGCGAGACGCTATACCAGGGCTCGCTGGCGAGTTCATCTTCCGGGTAGCGCGCCGGCGGGATCTCGCGGAAGTTCACTTCCGTCATATAGCAAATTTCATCATAATCGTAGAACACCACCCGACCGTGACGCGTGACGCCAAAGTTTTTAAAGAGCATATCGCCGGGGAAAATATTGGCGGCGGCCAGCTGTCGAATGGCGTTCCCGTACTCCTCCACCGCATCGCGCAGCGCCTGACCGTCGACCTGCTCCAGCCAGATATTGAGCGGCACCATCCGCCGCTCGATATAAAGATGGCTGATAGCGATGCGATCGCCGAGATCGGTAATTTTCGCTCCGGCCTCGGTTTGCAGCAGGGTCATCAGTTCGGGCGCAATTTGCCGTTTCTCCAGCATGAAGTTCTCAAACTCCTGGGTATCGGCCATCCGTCCCACGCGGTCGTGCTCTTTGACCAGCTGATAGCAGGCGCGCACGTGGGCGGCGGTCATCTCTTTTTGCGGCGCGAAGCGGTCCTTAATGACCTTAAATACCCGGTCAAATCCCGGCAAAGTAAACACCAGCATCACCATTCCACGGATCCCCGGCGCTTCAATAAATTGCTCATCGCTGCGGGAAATGTAGTGCAGGTATTCCCGATAACTCTCGGTTTTCGCATGCTTCTGGCAGCCAATCGCCATATACAATTCGGCGGTGGTTTTACCCGGGAGAATCTCGCGCAGCCACTCAACCAGCGCGCCGGGCAGCGGCGCGTAAACCATAAAATAGGAGCGGGCGAAGCCAAAAACGATGCTGGCTTCGGCGTGCGTCGTCAGACAGGCATCGACAAACAGTTCACCTTCATCGGAACGATGGATGGGGAGAAGAAAAGGCAGCGTCGCCATCGGCGTGACGAGTTTACCCACCAGCCAGGCCGCCTTATTGCGATAAAACAGTTCATTCGCCACCTGCAGATGCGAGCGGGAAAGCAGCTCGCTGCCGAGCGCTTCCTGCAGGCAAGCGGTGATATATCCTATGTCGCGCGCGCTGTTTTGCCACGGCAGACGGAGAGGAAGATCGGATAACACTTTGCGTAATAACGTGTCCCAGCCCCGGTTCGGGAAGAAATCTTTAGCCAGCGGCCGCGGGATGGAACGTAAGCGCCGCTCCGGCTGCGAGCTGAAAATAAAAAGCCGCTCGGGAGTCAGCGAGCGGTGGTCAAACAACCGGCAATAGACGGAATTAAAAAAGCTCTCCGCAATTTCGAAGCGAGGGTAATCCGGCAGCAGGCGGGTATAGTGCTCTTTCACCCGCAGCAAAAATTCGGTATCGGTATTTTTACCATCGGTAATGCAGCGCAGCTGTTCGACGACCAGGCCGACATGGTGATCGTAAAGGTGAATACGCTGCTTCATCGCCTGCTGGACGGCATGCCAGTCAGCCTGTTCAAAGCGCTGCTGGGCGCCGGAAGTCACTTCAAGAAAACGACCATATTGGGCGTCAAAACCCTGCAAAATAGTTTGAGCAATCAATAATTCCAGGCCACGCGTCATCGCTTTCCCCCATCCAGCATCCGGTCATGCCGGTTGGCGCGTACGCTTATCCGGCCTACCGCTTTCGTAGGCCCGGTAAGCGCAGCGCCACCGGGCAGCAATCAGAACTGCGACTCTTCCGTCGAGCCGGTCAGCGCCGTCACCGACGATGTTCCGCCCTGGATAATGGTGGTCACCTTATCGAAGTAGCCGGTACCCACTTCTTGCTGATGAGAGACAAAGGTGTAGCCATCTTTAGCCGCCGCGAACTCCGGCTGCTGGACTTTCTCAACATAATGCTTCATGCCCTCGCCCTGGGCGTAAGCGTGCGCCAGATCGAACATGTTGAACCACATGCTGTGAATACCGGCCAGGGTGATGAACTGATACTTGTAGCCCATATCCGCCAGCTGCTGCTGGAAGCTGGCAATGGTTTTATCATCCAGCTTTTTCTGCCAGTTAAACGACGGCGAGCAGTTGTAGGCCAGCAGTTTGCCCGGATATTTCGCGTGAATCGCATCGGCAAAGCGCTTCGCCAGCTCAAGGTCCGGGGTGGAAGTTTCACACCACACCAGGTCGGCATAGGGCGCGTAGGCCAGCCCGCGGCTGATCGCCTGTTCGATACCGGCATGGGTGCGGAAGAACCCTTCGCTGGTACGGTCTCCGGTGATGAACTGACGATCGTAAGGATCGCAGTCTGAGGTAATTAAATCCGCCGCATCGGCGTCAGTACGGGCGATCACCAGGGTCGGCACGCCCATCACGTCCGCCGCCAGGCGCGCGGCAACCAGTTTCTGAATCGCTTCTTGCGTGGGTACCAGTACTTTGCCGCCCATATGGCCGCATTTCTTCACCGATGCCAGCTGGTCTTCGAAGTGTACGGCCGCTGCACCGGCCTCAATCATCGATTTCATCAGCTCGAACGCATTAAGCACGCCGCCAAATCCCGCTTCCGCGTCGGCGACGATCGGCAGGAAATAATCGGTATAACGCGGATCGTTCGGCTCAATGCCCGCAGACCACTGGATCTGATCCGCGCGGCGGAAGGTGTTGTTGATCCGATCGACAACGGCCGGTACCGAGTTTGCCGGATAGAGCGATTGATCCGGATACATGCTGGAAGCCAGGTTGGCGTCCGCCGCGACCTGCCAGCCGGAAAGATAAATCGCTTCAATGCCCGCTTTCGCCTGCTGCAGCGCCTGCCCGCCGGTCAGCGCGCCCAGGCTGTTGATGTAGCCTTTTTTCGCTTCGCCGTGCAGGAGTCGCCACATCTTTGCCGCGCCCAGCTGCGCCAGGGTACACTCTGGATTGACCGAGCCGCGTAGCTTCACCACGTCCTCGGCGCTGTATGGGCGGGTAATCCCTTCCCAGCGCGGTTTCGTCCACTCTTTGTTTAATTCTTCGATTTGTTGGGTACGAGTCTTCATGTGCAGATGCTCCATATTGTTGTGTGGTGAATTAGGCCAGAAGGCGATAGCCCGGCAGGGTTAAGAAATCGATCAGCTCGTCGGAGGTGGTGATCTGTTCCATCAGGCGAGCGGCTTCATCAAAACGCCCGCTGCTGTAGCGGTGCTCGCCCAGTTCGTCCTGAATCACCCGCATCTCTTCGGCCAGCCACTGGCGGAACAGCGCTTTGGTTACCGGTGTGCCGTTACTGAGGGTTTTCTCATGATGGATCCACTGCCAAATCGAGGTGCGGGAGATTTCGGCCGTTGCCGCATCTTCCATCAGGCCATAGATCGGTACGCAGCCATTACCGGAGATCCACGCCTCGATGTACTGCACCGCCACGCGAATATTGGCGCGCATGCCCTCTTCGGTTCGTTCGCCCTCGCAGGGGGCCAGCAGCTGTTCAGCGGTAATCGGCGCGTCGTCTTCGCGGGTAACCGACAGCTGATTTTTGTTCTCGCCCAGTACACCGTTAAAGACGGCCATCGCGGTGTCAGCCAGCCCGGGATGCGCGATCCAGGTACCGTCATGGCCGTTATTCGCCTCCAGCGACTTATCGGCTTTTACTTTATTCAGCACCTGATTGTTGCGTTCAGCGTCTTTACTGGGGATAAAGGCCGCCATACCGCCCATCGCAAACGCGCCGCGCTTGTGGCAGGTCTTAATCAGCAATCGCGAATAGGCGCTGAGGAAAGGTTTGTCCATCGTCACCACCTGACGATCCGGCAGAACGCGATCAGGGTGGTTCTTCAGCGTTTTGATATAGCTGAAGATGTAGTCCCAGCGCCCGCAGTTCAGGCCAACAATATGGTCGCGCAGGGCATGTAGGATTTCATCCATCTGGAATACGGCGGGCAGCGTTTCAATCAGCAAGGTGGCTTTAACGGTGCCGCGCGGCAGCTCAAAACGGTCTTCCGTAAAGCTAAAGACTTCACTCCACCACGCCGCTTCCTGCCAGGCCTGAGTCTTCGGCAGATAGAAATAGGGGCCGCTGCCTTTTTCCAGTAACGCTTTGTAGTTATGGAAGAAATAGAGTGCGAAGTCGAACAGGCTGCCGGGAATGGCTTCACCGCGCCAGGTCACATGTTTTTCCGGCAGGTGCAAACCGCGAACGCGGCAGATCAGTAGCGCCGGGTTCGGCTTGAGCTGATAAATCTTGCCGGCTTCATTGGTGTAGCTGATGGTGCCGTTAACCGCATCGCGCAGGTTAATTTGCCCATCAATGACTTTGTTCCATTCGGGCGCCAGCGAGTCTTCGAAATCCGCCATGAAGACTTTCACGTTCGCATTGAGCGCATTGATCACCATCTTGCGCTCAACCGGCCCGGTGATTTCCACCCGCCGATCCTGCAAATCCTCCGGAATGCCGCGGATCTTCCATTCACTATTACGAATGGAAGCTGTTTCCGAAATAAAATCAGGAAGCTTTCCGTCGTCAATTGCCTGCTGCTGCTGGATACGCGCCGCCAGGAGTTTGTTGCGCTCTGGCGTAAAGCGGCTCACCAGCTCGGTCAGAAACTCCACTGCCTCAGGCGTTAAGATTTGCTTTTCCTGGTCGCCATATGGCTGGCTAAAAGCCAGTTCGTCAGTAATTGTCGCCTGCTGCGTCATGTGCTGCTCCTCTTGGTTGATCCAGTTGGCGCGAACGTAAGATCGTTGTGTAGTTTTCGTTCAGCACAATTAAGACTACGCATTTATTTTTCAAAATCAAAAACAATTTCCATTTTTAATTTAATTACAATTTAACCTATTGATAACAATATGAATAAAGTTTAATTACAATATGAGCTGCGTTTCGGAAATAAAAAAGGCACCCGAAGGTGCCAGAGGCAAAATGCTGAAACGCTTTAGGATCGCGTTGTGTAGAAGATTAATCCAGAGTCGGATTCATATGGCGTAGATCGTATGGCGTGATCTGGTAGACGTAATAATTCAGCCAGTTGATAAACAGCAGATTGCCATGGCTTCGCCATGTGGCGCGCGGTTTGTTCTGCGGATCGTTTTGCGGGAAATAATTGTACGGAACCTGCGGATCGAGGCCCGCTTCCACATCGCGGAAAAACTCGCTGGCCAGGGTATTGGCGTCATATTCCGGGTGACCGGTCACGAAGGCGATGCGTTTATCTTTACTGGCGAACAGGTAGGCGTCCCCCTCTTCCGTCTCCGCCAAAATCTCCAGGTCGGTGTAGTCGCGAATCAGCGCCGCCGGGAAATCGGCATAGCGCGAATGCGGGGCCAGAAAGCTATCGTCAAAGCCGCGGGTTAACAAGGCATGAGGTTGCAGGATATGGTGTTCATATACGCCGGAAATCTTTTCAGAGCGGGTCTGTTTAGGAATACCGTAGAGAATATTAAGGGCAGCCTGTACCGCCCAACAGACAAACAGCGTGGAGGTGACATGATCTTTTGCCCACTCCAGTACCTGCTTGATCTGCGGCCAGTAGGCAACGTCATTAAACTCAACAAGCCCTAAAGGCGCGCCGGTCACAATCAGGCCGTCAAAGTTCTGATCGCAAATATCTTCAAAGTTGCAGTAAAAGTTGTTGAGGTGTTCCGCCGGGGTATTACGCGATTCGCGGGCATCGATGCGCAGCAGCTGGATATCAAGCTGCAGAGGAGAGTTGGAAAGCAGTCGCAGAAACTGATTCTCAGTCTCGATTTTCTTCGGCATCAGATTAAGGATGAGCACCTTCAGCGGGCGGATTTCCTGAGTCGTCGCGCGAGTTGTCGTCATCACAAAGACGTTTTCATTACGCAAGAAATTGACGGCCGGTAGCTCGTCCTGCACCCGAATTGGCATAACTTTATTACCTCATAGCATACGTATAAACGTTTAGACATCCAGACAGCTGAAGATACCCAGGAATAAGGTGAATGTCGAGCCTGCAGGTGCAGGGTGAGAAAATTTCACGGAGATTTTTAGGTTAGAATATAAGAACAAATAAAAGGAGCAATTATGGTTATTAGTATCCGCCGTTCACGGCATGATGAAGGGGAAAAACTGGTTGCGATCTGGCGTCGGTCGGTTGATGCCACACACGATTTCCTGTCAAAAGAGTATAGAGTGGAACTCGAAACGCTGGTGAGTTCATTTCTACCCGAAGCGCCGCTGTGGGTGGCGGTAACGGAGAAAGATGAGCCCGTCGCCTTTATGCTTCTTACGGGTGAACATATGGATGCGCTATTCGTTGACCCTACGGTCCGCGGCTGTGGAGTCGGTAAATTACTGATTGAACACGCGCTAACGCTGGCGCCAAAGTTGACGACCAACGTTAATGAGCAGAATGAGCAAGCGGTCGGATTTTATCAGAAGATGGGCTTTAAGGTGACGGGGCGTTCAGAGACGGACGATCTTGGTAAACCTTATCCGTTATTGCATCTGGTACATGAGTAAAATATGGGGCCGGATAAGGATCAACTCCTGTCCGGTCATTCGCAGACCACAAAAACGCAAAAAGCCCATCCGTCAGGATGGGCTCTTCACTTAATTGATGCCTGGCAGTTCCCTACTCTCACATGGGGAGACCCCACACTACCATCGGCGCTACGGCGTTTCACTTCTGAGTTCGGCATGGGGTCAGGTGGGACCACCGCGCTGTTGCCGCCAGGCAAATTCTGTTTAATCTGTATCAGGCTGAAAATCTTCTCTCAATCCGCCAAAACATCTTCGGCGTTGTAAGGTTAAGCCTCACGGTTCATTAGTACCGGTTAGCTCAACGCATCGCTGCGCTTACACACCCGGCCTATCAACGTCGTCGTCTTCAACGTTCCTTCAGGACTCTCAAGGAGTCAGGGAGAACTCATCTCGGGGCAAGTTTCGTGCTTAGATGCTTTCAGCACTTATCTCTTCCGCATTTAGCTACCGGGCAATGCCATTGGCATGACAACCCGAACACCAGTGATGCGTCCACTCCGGTCCTCTCGTACTAGGAGCAGCCCCCCTCAATTCTCCAGCGCCCACGGCAGATAGGGACCGAACTGTCTCACGACGTTCTAAACCCAGCTCGCGTACCACTTTAAATGGCGAACAGCCATACCCTTGGGACCTACTTCAGCCCCAGGATGTGATGAGCCGACATCGAGGTGCCAAACACCGCCGTCGATATGAACTCTTGGGCGGTATCAGCCTGTTATCCCCGGAGTACCTTTTATCCGTTGAGCGATGGCCCTTCCATTCAGAACCACCGGATCACTATGACCTGCTTTCGCACCTGCTCGCGCCGTCACGCTCGCAGTCAAGCCAGCTTATGCCATTGCACTAACCTCCTGATGTCCGACCAGGATTAGCTGACCTTCGTGCTCCTCCGTTACTCTTTAGGAGGAGACCGCCCCAGTCAAACTACCCACCAGACACTGTCCGCAACCCCGATTAGGGGCCCACGTTAGAACACCAGCCATTAAAGGGTGGTATTTCAAGGATGGCTCCACGCAGACTGGCGTCCACGCTTCAAAGCCTCCCACCTATCCTACACATCAAGGACCAGTGTTCAGTGTCAAGCTATAGTAAAGGTTCACGGGGTCTTTCCGTCTTGCCGCGGGTACACTGCATCTTCACAGCGAGTTCAATTTCACTGAGTCTCGGGTGGAGACAGCCTGGCCATCATTACGCCATTCGTGCAGGTCGGAACTTACCCGACAAGGAATTTCGCTACCTTAGGACCGTTATAGTTACGGCCGCCGTTTACCGGGGCTTCGATCAAGAGCTTCTCCTTACGGATAACCCCATCAATTAACCTTCCGGCACCGGGCAGGCGTCACACCGTATACGTCCACTTTCGTGTTTGCACAGTGCTGTGTTTTTAATAAACAGTTGCAGCCAGCTGGTATCTTCGACTGATTTCAGCTCCATGGGTAAACCACTTCACCTACATATCAGCGTGCCTTCTCCCGAAGTTACGGCACCATTTTGCCTAGTTCCTTCACCCGAGTTCTCTCAAGCGCCTTGGTATTCTCTACCTGACCACCTGTGTCGGTTTGGGGTACGATTTGATGTTACCTGATGCTTAGAGGCTTTTCCTGGAAGCAGGGCATTTGTCACTTCAGCACCGTAGTGCCTCGTCATCACACCTCAGCGTTAATAACGTTCCGGATTTACCTGGAACATCCGCCTACATGCTTAAACCGGGACAACCGTCGCCCGGCCAACATAGCCTTCTCCGTCCCCCCTTCGCAGTAACACCGAGTACAGGAATATTAACCTGTTTCCCATCGACTACGCCTTTCGGCCTCGCCTTAGGGGTCGACTCACCCTGCCCCGATTAACGTTGGACAGGAACCCTTGGTCTTCCGGCGTGCGGGTTTTTCACCCGCATTATCGTTACTTATGTCAGCATTCGCACTTCTGATACCTCCAGCAACCCTCACAGGCCACCTTCAACGGCTTACAGAACGCTCCCCTACCCAACAACACATAGTGTCGCTGCCGCAGCTTCGGTGCATGGTTTAGCCCCGTTACATCTTCCGCGCAGGCCGACTCGACCAGTGAGCTATTACGCTTTCTTTAAATGATGGCTGCTTCTAAGCCAACATCCTGGCTGTCTGGGCCTTCCCACATCGTTTCCCACTTAACCATGACTTTGGGACCTTAGCTGGCGGTCTGGGTTGTTTCCCTCTTCACGACGGACGTTAGCACCCGCCGTGTGTCTCCCGTGATAACATTCTTCGGTATTCGTAGTTTGCATCGGGTTGGTAAGTCGGGATGACCCCCTAGCCGAAACAGTGCTCTACCCCCGAAGATGAGTTCACGAGGCGCTACCTAAATAGCTTTCGGGGAGAACCAGCTATCTCCCGGTTTGATTGGCCTTTCACCCCCAGCCACAAGTCATCCGCTAATTTTTCAACATTAGTCGGTTCGGTCCTCCAGTTAGTGTTACCCAACCTTCAACCTGCCCATGGCTAGATCACCGGGTTTCGGGTCTATACCCTGCAACTTAACGCCCAGTTAAGACTCGGTTTCCCTGCGGCTCCCCTATACGGTTAACCTTGCTACAGAATATAAGTCGCTGACCCATTATACAAAAGGTACGCAGTCACCCCATAAAGAGGCTCCTACTGCTTGTACGTACACGGTTTCAGGTTCTTTTTCACTCCCCTCGCCGGGGTTCTTTTCGCCTTTCCCTCACGGTACTGGTTCACTATCGGTCAGTCAGGAGTATTTAGCCTTGGAGGATGGTCCCCCCATATTCAGACAGGATACCACGTGTCCCGCCCTACTCTTCGAGTTCACAACCTGTGTGCTTTAGTGTACGGGAGTATCACCCTGTACCCTGCGACTTTCCAGACGCTTCCACTAACACACAAGCTGATTCAGACTCCGGGCTGCTCCCCGTTCGCTCGCCGCTACTGGGGGAATCTCGGTTGATTTCTTTTCCTCGGGGTACTTAGATGTTTCAGTTCCCCCGGTTCGCCTCGTTTGACTATGTATTCATCAAACGATAGTGCAACGAATTGCACTGGGTTTCCCCATTCGGACATCGCCGGCTATAACGGTTCATATCACCTTACCGACGCTTTTCGCAGATTAGCACGTCCTTCATCGCCTCTGACTGCCAGGGCATCCACCGTGTACGCTTAGTCGCTTAACCTCACAACCCGAAGATGTTTCGTAAAACATCATCGTGTCGCGAAAATTTGAGAGACTCGAACACACATTAGCTGTGTGTCGTTTCAATTTTCAGCTTGATCCAGATTTTTAAAGAGCAAATATCTCAAACGTCACCCGAAGATGAGTTTTGAGATATCGGTTGGTTGTGCCTTTCACTCACAGCCAGCAAGTGGCGTCCCCTAGGGGATTCGAACCCCTGTTGCCGCCGTGAAAGGGCGGAGTCCTAACCGCTAGACGAAGGGGACACGAGGTGTCGCGACTTCGCAGCCGTCTTGCTTCTTTACATCTATCAGACAATCTGTGTGGACACTACAAAGGCAGGTTCTTTCAGGTAAGGAGGTGATCCAACCGCAGGTTCCCCTACGGTTACCTTGTTACGACTTCACCCCAGTCATGAATCACAAAGTGGTAAGCGCCCTCCCGAAGGTTAAGCTACCTACTTCTTTTGCAACCCACTCCCATGGTGTGACGGGCGGTGTGTACAAGGCCCGGGAACGTATTCACCGTGGCATTCTGATCCACGATTACTAGCGATTCCGACTTCATGGAGTCGAGTTGCAGACTCCAATCCGGACTACGACATACTTTATGAGGTCCGCTTGCTCTCGCGAGGTCGCTTCTCTTTGTATATGCCATTGTAGCACGTGTGTAGCCCTACTCGTAAGGGCCATGATGACTTGACGTCATCCCCACCTTCCTCCAGTTTATCACTGGCAGTCTCCTTTGAGTTCCCGGCCGGACCGCTGGCAACAAAGGATAAGGGTTGCGCTCGTTGCGGGACTTAACCCAACATTTCACAACACGAGCTGACGACAGCCATGCAGCACCTGTCTCAGAGTTCCCGAAGGCACCAAAGCATCTCTGCTAAGTTCTCTGGATGTCAAGAGTAGGTAAGGTTCTTCGCGTTGCATCGAATTAAACCACATGCTCCACCGCTTGTGCGGGCCCCCGTCAATTCATTTGAGTTTTAACCTTGCGGCCGTACTCCCCAGGCGGTCGACTTAACGCGTTAGCTCCGGAAGCCACTCCTCAAGGGAACAACCTCCAAGTCGACATCGTTTACAGCGTGGACTACCAGGGTATCTAATCCTGTTTGCTCCCCACGCTTTCGCACCTGAGCGTCAGTCTTTGTCCAGGGGGCCGCCTTCGCCACCGGTATTCCTCCAGATCTCTACGCATTTCACCGCTACACCTGGAATTCTACCCCCCTCTACAAGACTCCAGCCTGCCAGTTTCGAATGCAGTTCCCAGGTTGAGCCCGGGGATTTCACATCCGACTTGACAGACCGCCTGCGTGCGCTTTACGCCCAGTAATTCCGATTAACGCTTGCACCCTCCGTATTACCGCGGCTGCTGGCACGGAGTTAGCCGGTGCTTCTTCTGCGGGTAACGTCAATCGACAAGGTTATTAACCTTATCGCCTTCCTCCCCGCTGAAAGTACTTTACAACCCGAAGGCCTTCTTCATACACGCGGCATGGCTGCATCAGGCTTGCGCCCATTGTGCAATATTCCCCACTGCTGCCTCCCGTAGGAGTCTGGACCGTGTCTCAGTTCCAGTGTGGCTGGTCATCCTCTCAGACCAGCTAGGGATCGTCGCCTAGGTGAGCCGTTACCCCACCTACTAGCTAATCCCATCTGGGCACATCTGATGGCAAGAGGCCCGAAGGTCCCCCTCTTTGGTCTTGCGACGTTATGCGGTATTAGCTACCGTTTCCAGTAGTTATCCCCCTCCATCAGGCAGTTTCCCAGACATTACTCACCCGTCCGCCACTCGTCACCCGAGAGCAAGCTCTCTGTGCTACCGTTCGACTTGCATGTGTTAGGCCTGCCGCCAGCGTTCAATCTGAGCCATGATCAAACTCTTCAATTTAAGTTTGATGCTCGTAGAATTAAACTTCGTAATGAATTACGTGTTCACTCTTTGAGACTTGGTATTCATTTTTCGTCCGAAGACGTTAAGAATCCATGTCACTTTGAGTGCCCACACAGATTGTCTGATAAATTGTTAAAGAGCAGTGCAACGCGGCTTTCGCTCACCGTTGCGAGGTGGCGTATATTACGCTTTCCTCTTTCAGAGTCAACCCGTTATTTCAGGATTTTTTCTCTTCAACTGACCGGGTTGTTTGTGAAGTGATTCACATCTGCCGTGTCGATGGAGGCGCATTATAGGGAGTTCCCGAGCATCCGCAATAGTAAAATTGCAGAAAAATGACTGACTGCTGCATTCCCCAGCAAAACCCCGCTTTATACCCAGTTACGCACAGAATTATCCACAGATGACGAAAGGTGCCCCCTTATAAAGGCCATCTCTCTTCTCTATATAAGGTCTATATAAGGCGCGATCCGGGGGTAAAAATAGAAAGATAAAAATTCGCGAGCGTTGCGCAAACGTTTTCGTTACAATGCCGCGCTATAACAAGGATGCCCGGTTGGGTGCGTTAGGTGAGTTTTTAGGCAAAAACTCACCTAACGCTCTCTGTAATATTCAAATCCTGGGGATTTAATACCATGCAACAACGTCGTCCAGTCCGCCGCGCCCTGCTCAGTGTTTCTAACAAGGCCGGTATCGTCGAATTCGCGCAGGCGCTTTCCGCTCGTGGTGTCGAGCTACTGTCTACGGGTGGTACCGCACGCCTGCTGGCTGAGAAAGGTCTGCCGGTGACCGAAGTCTCTGACTACACCGGTTTCCCGGAAATGATGGACGGACGCGTGAAGACTCTGCATCCGAAAGTTCACGGCGGCATTCTCGGCCGCCGCGGCCAGGATGACGGCATTATGCAACAACACGGTATCGCGCCTATTGATATGGTGGTTGTTAACCTGTATCCGTTTGCTCAAACCGTGGCCCGCGAGGATTGCTCGCTGGAAGACGCGGTCGAGAACATTGATATCGGCGGCCCAACCATGGTTCGCTCGGCGGCGAAGAACCATAAAGATGTCGCCATTGTGGTGAAGAGCAGCGACTACGATGCCATTATTCAAGAGATGGATGCCAACGAAGGTTCCTTAACTCTCGATACCCGCTTCGATCTCGCCATTAAAGCATTCGAACACACCGCCGCCTACGACAGCATGATTGCCAACTACTTCGGCAGCATGGTTCCGGCCTATCACGGCGAGAGCAAAGAAGCCGCTGGCCGCTTCCCGCGCACCCTGAACCTGAACTTCATTAAGAAGCAGGATATGCGTTACGGTGAAAACAGCCACCAGCAGGCTGCCTTCTATATAGAAGAAGAAATCAAAGAAGCTTCCGTGGCGACTGCGCAGCAGGTTCAGGGCAAGGCCCTCTCTTATAACAACATCGCCGATACCGATGCGGCGCTGGAGTGTGTGAAAGAGTTTAGCGAGCCGGCCTGCGTTATCGTGAAGCACGCTAACCCGTGCGGCGTGGCGGTAAGCACCTCCCTTCTTGACGCCTACGACCGCGCGTATAAAACCGACCCGACCTCTGCCTTCGGCGGTATTATCGCCTTTAACCGCGAACTGGATGCCGAAACCGCGCAGGCCATCATCTCCCGCCAGTTTGTTGAAGTGATCATCGCGCCGACCGCGACGGAAGAAGCCCTGAAGATCACTGCCGCGAAACAGAACGTCCGCGTCCTGACCTGCGGTCAGTGGACGCAGCGCGTGCCGGGCCTGGACTTCAAACGCGTTAACGGCGGCCTGCTGGTTCAGGACCGCGACTTGGGTATGGTGACGGAAGGCGAACTGCGCGTGGTTTCCAAACGCCAGCCGACCGAGCAAGAGCTGCGTGACGCGCTGTTCTGCTGGAAAGTGGCGAAGTTCGTGAAGTCCAATGCCATCGTGTATGCCAAGGAGAACATGACCATCGGAATAGGCGCAGGCCAGATGAGCCGCGTTTACTCGGCCAAAATCGCCGGGATTAAAGCCGGTGATGAAGGTCTGGAAGTGAAAGGTTCGGCTATGGCCTCCGACGCCTTCTTCCCGTTCCGCGACGGTATTGATGCCGCCGCTGCCGTTGGCGTGAGCTGCGTCATTCAGCCTGGCGGTTCTATTCGCGACGAAGAGGTGATTGCCGCCGCCGATGAGCACGGCATCGCGATGATCTTCACCGATATGCGCCACTTCCGCCATTAATTTACGGAGCAGACGATGAAAGTATTAGTTATTGGCAACGGCGGGCGCGAGCACGCGCTGGCCTGGAAGGCCGCACAGTCACCGCTGGTTGATACCGTTTTTGTCGCCCCGGGTAACGCCGGTACCGCCCTGGAACCGGCGCTGCAGAACGTGGCTATCGGCGTCACCGATATTCCGGCGCTGCTGAGCTTTGCCCAGAACGAGAAGATTGACCTGACCATCGTTGGTCCGGAAGCGCCGCTGGTGATTGGCGTGGTAGATGCGTTCCGCGCCGCCGGGCTGAAAATCTTCGGTCCAACCGAAGGCGCAGCGCAGCTGGAAGGTTCCAAAGCCTTCACTAAAGATTTTCTCGCCCGTCATAAAATTCCGACGGCGGAGTATCAGAACTTTACAGAAATTGAGCCCGCTCTGGCGTACCTGCGTGAGAAAGGCGCGCCGATCGTCATTAAGGCCGACGGCCTGGCCGCTGGCAAGGGTGTGATTGTTGCCATGACGCAGGAAGAAGCGGAAGCCGCCGTTCACGACATGCTGGCAGGTAACGCCTTTGGCGACGCCGGACACCGCATCGTCATCGAAGAGTTTCTCGACGGCGAAGAAGCAAGCTTTATCGTGATGGTCGATGGCGAGCACGTCCTGCCGATGGCCACCAGCCAGGATCACAAACGCGTGGGCAATGGCGATACCGGCCCGAACACCGGCGGTATGGGCGCTTACTCTCCGGCACCGGTGGTAACCGATGAGGTTCACCAGCGCACCATGGAACGCATTATCTGGCCAACCGTTAAAGGTATGGCCGCGGAAGGGAACACCTACACCGGTTTCCTCTACGCGGGCCTGATGATCGACAAACAGGGTAATCCGAAGGTTATTGAGTTCAACTGCCGCTTTGGCGATCCGGAAACCCAGCCGATCATGCTGCGCATGAAATCGGATCTGGTGGATCTGTGCCTCGCCGCCTGCGACGGTAAGCTGAATGAGAAAACCTCCGAGTGGGACGAGCGCGCCTCGCTGGGCGTTGTAATCGCCGCCGGTGGCTATCCGGGCAACTACAGCACCGGCGATGAGATCCACGGCCTGCCGCTGGAAGAAGCGGCTGACGGTAAGGTCTTCCACGCCGGAACCAAACTTGCTGACGACGATCGCGTATTGACCAGCGGCGGTCGGGTGCTGTGCGCTACCGCGCTGGGCCGCACCGTCGCTGAAGCGCAAAAGCACGCTTACGCCCTGATGAGCGATATCAGCTGGGACGGCAGCTTTAGCCGTAACGACATCGGCTGGCGCGCTATCGAACGTGAGCAAAACCGCTAACGGCTGAGCTTTGCCAGCAGCGTTTTGCGCGTAATGCCTAACCGACGGGCGGCTTCAGTTTTGTTGCCGCCCGTTCTTTCAAGTGCCGCCAGAATCGCTTCTTTCTCCACCTCCACCAGCGGCTGAATACTATCATCGCCGTGCGGCGCGTCCGCAACCGGCGTACCGGCAATCGCCAGCGGCAGCTCGCGTTCGGAGATGTACTCGCCGGTCAGCAGGACCACCGCCCGCTCCACCGCATTTTCCAGCTCGCGAATATTGCCCGGCCAGGCGTAGTGAATCAGCAAGTCCATCGCCTGTGGCGTAAATCCCTGTACCGCTTTGCGGTTACGCTCGGCATACCGTTGCAGGAAATAGCGCGCCAGCTGGGGGATATCCTCCCTGCGATGACGCAGCGGCGGCATGTCGATAGTCACGACGTTCAAACGGTAGTAGAGATCCTGGCGAAAACGTCCGGCGCTGACCTCTTCGGCTAAATCCCGATGGGTGGCGGCAATCAGCCGTACGTCAACCGAAAGGGTCTGGTTGCTGCCCACGCGCTGCACTTCGCGCTCCTGAATCGCCCGCAGCAGGCGCACCTGCATCAACGGCGAAATGTCGCCTATCTCATCAAGGAACAGCGTACCGCCGTCCGCTTCAACGAAGCGCCCTTCTCGCCGTTTGTCCGCACCGGTAAACGCGCCCTTCTCATGGCCAAACAGCTCCGACTCCAGCAACGACTCGTTGAGCGCCGCACAGTTGAGGATCACCAGCGGCCTGCGGCTGCGAGCGCTGCTGGCGTGCAGCGCTCGCGCGACCAGCTCTTTCCCTGTGCCCGACTCGCCGTGAATTAATACCGTCGCATCGGAGGGCGCAACCAGGGTGATATTGTTCAGCAACGCCCGCATCGCCGGGCTATCCCCCACCATACCAAACTGGGCGGCGGGGGTCTCTGTGACGGGAGACTCGCTTAGCCGGGTGTGGGCCAACGCCTCGGATAGCGTCAGCTGCAGCTTGTCAAAGTCCAGCGGCTTAATAAGGTAGTCCAGCGCACCGGATTTCAGCGCCTCTACAGCGGTATCAACGCTGGAGTACGCGGTCATGATCAGAACGGGAATCGACGGATTGAAGGTTTTGATCTCTTTTAGCGTTTCGATGCCGTCCATCTCCGCCATGCGAATATCGCAAAGCACCAGATCAAAGACCTTCTCGCGCACCTTTTCCAGCGCCTGTAAGCCGTTGTTGGCCAGCGCAACCCGATAACCCCAGCCCCGCAACAGCGCCTGTAAGATAGTGCAGTGGCTAATGTCATCGTCCACCACCAGAATATCGACCTGCTCGCCACTCATCCTTGTTCATCCTTCTGTTGCCCATTAACCGGCAAATAGAACGTAAATAGCGCGCCCTTGCCGGGTGCGCTCTCGGCGTCAATTGTCCCGCCGTGCTGCTCAACGATGTTCTGCACCACCGCCAGGCCCAGCCCTGTGCCGTCGGCCTTGGTACTAAAGTACGGTGTGAAAATGGCCTGTAGCTGTTCCGCCGTCATTCCCTTGCCGCTGTCAGCAACGCTCACCTTGACTCGCCCATCGCCGCACTCCCTCACCGCCACCGTAATCACGCCCTCGCGGCCAATGGCATGGACAGCATTGAGATAAAGGTTAAGCAGCACCTGTTTCAAACGATCCGGATCGGCCTGGATGCGGCATAGCGCGGGCTGCGCGGTAAACGTCAGAGATATTGCCCGGCTGGCGGCATCCTGGCTAACCAGTTGAAGCGAATGCGTGATCACTTCATTTAAATCAACCGATTGATATTTTAAATGCGCCGGACGCACCAGTTCCAGCAGCTCGCTGACGACCCTGTTCAGGCGATCGGCTTCTCTGGCCATCACCAGAGCCAGCTGATGCGCTTCACCATCGGCTGGGGTTCGCTCGGCGAAATACTTGGCCAGCCCTTTTATGGATGATAGCGGGTTGCGGATTTCATGGGCGACCCCCGCGGCCAGATGACCGAGCGCCACCAGCTTTTCTTTTCGCGCCGTCGCCTCCTGCAGCTGCTTGCGTGAACGCTGATAGCGGCGGAACCAGAACTGCGCCAGCACCGTTGCTGCCATCACCACGCCTGCCGCGCAGAGCATAATGACCATATTGCGCAGGCCACGAGCATGGTCGGCATCCAGCTCGCGGGTATCAAAGGCAATAAAAATGACCTGGGGCGCCTGATTACGCAGATCGGCAGATTCGCGACGCATCATCATGCGCATATGATGCCCGCCGCCGTTAAGCGGGCGAAACTGACGATAAATCTCCAGCGCCGGCTCCGGTTGTTCGAGGCGGCGCCAGCGCTCCTCGCTACCGATATTCAGCTCCCGCAGGGTGCTGGCAGGATAGAGCGACTCACCGACCCGCCGCGGGTCGCTATGGGCGATAATTTTACCGTTCTCATCCGTCACTGCGAACCACAGCACGCCAGGCTGCCAGGCCATCTCCTCCAGCAGCGTCTGCAGCTGGGAATGATGCATGCGCATTCCCATTCCGACCCGGGTTCCGGACTCAAGAGCGCGAATCAGCACGCTGCCTTTTTCCTGGATAGTCTGGCGTGCGGCTTCATTTTCACGGCCATAGTCACGCACGATTAAAGCGGAAAACAGGCATACCAGCAGCAAGATAAGGCCGGTTAACAACCAGCTCAGCCCAACGGCGACGGAATCCTTAGACAACCGCATCACGTTCATGACAACTCCCTTTCCTCAGACACCGCATAGCCCAGCAGAAATCATGCCACTATTCCGTCCCATCTAACCTCTCCCTGGGCGCAAACCGGGAAGGCGATCGAGTAAAAATGACCCGCTGCGTCCTTTACCGCGAGTCATTTTTACTCGCTCCCGTCCGCTGAAAAGCATTCAACGCCCGATATCCTGCGGCCTTTCCACTCTGGCACGGAAGATGCAAATCACTGAGTAACCATAAGACAGGAGAATAAACTATGAAACGGAACAAAAAAATGACGCTGACGCTGATTGCCCTCGCCGCGCTGACTTTCGGCAGTAGCTCAGCCTGGGCAAGGCACCACTGGAATAACGGCAACGGTATGGGCCCCCAGGGCTATAACCAGCTGACGACCGACCAACAGGCCACTGCCCAGAAGCTGCATAATGATTTCTATGAACAAACCCGCGTTTTACGTCAGCAGCTCATATCAAAACGCTACGAATACAACGCGCTGTTAACCACGGATAAACCTGACAGCGCGAAAATCGAATCCGTCGCCCAGGAGATGGACGCTCTCGGTCAGAAGCTTGCCCAACAGCGGGTGAAGTTCGATCTCGCATTAGCGCAGGCGGGTATTCCTCGCGGCGAAGGTATGGGGTGTGGGGGCCGCGGTCATATGGGGATGAACCACTGGTAACACTGGTAAAGTTCAGAAGCTTTTTTCGGTCGGCTGCCAGGTACAGAAGTCTTCGTTTGCCACCAGCAGCAGCTGAGAGCCTTCCGGCGCTTCGAGCCATGCCACGCTCACCTCAACGGATGAGTGATTCTGGCGACGCTCAATATGCGCCAGCGCCAGCGTATCGAGGTCAGGCTTCACGGTCTGGCCTTCACAGGTCGTCACCGTCCTGTTGGCGTGCCAGCGCCCCTGCCGCAGCATAACGCGTCCCTGACGCAAGGCATCGCTGGTCTGGCGTATTTGCTCAGCGCGATAGCGGTATAGCGCGACCTGATCGCTGGAAAGCTGCTGCTTCTGGCCATCGATTTCACGCTGCATAAAGCTGAGTTCGCCCTGCGCATCAAACCGGGCGCGAATATGTTCCGGCGGTTTGCCGTAGACGTTGAGTTCGATCAGCGCGAGCTGGCCATCCTGCCAGCGGTACTCGCTGGTCGAGGTATTACCATGACGCCATGGACTGAAGGCCGCAAGGAGATGGACCTCGCTGGCGGAATCTTTGCGCCAGATACGCATCGCCCCCTGGTTATCCGCATATCCGCTGGCGGTAAACGGCGGGAGAGAGGAATCATGGCTGCAGGCAGTGAGCAGCAATACGCCTACCAGCGCCAGCGTGCGGCGCCAGGTAGACAAAAGGGGCCGACAAGCCCCTTCGATAAAACTGTACACTGCCACGCGGTCTTACTTAACTGCGTCTTTCAGAGCTTTACCTGAAACAAATGCCGGTACGTTTGCTGCGGCGATTTTGATTTCATTACCGGTCTGCGGGTTGCGGCCAGTACGCTCAGCGCGGTGGTTCACTTTGAAGGTACCGAAACCAACCAGTTGAACAGCATCACCTTCTTTCAGAGACTCGGTAATTGCAGCCAGGGTAGATTCCAGGGCAGCTTTCGCCTGTGCTTTGGACAGGTCAGCTTTGTCCGCAATTACATCAATCAGTTGAGTCTTGTTCATAAGTTATCCTTACAATGTGTTTATCGCTTGCTAAGCATCGAGTGCGACGGAAATGCCTGAAAAGCACTCTCCTGCATACACGCACCGATAGCCACGTTTTTTCGCCCCCCAAATGTAGACCAGACGGGGGGCGGAATGGAAGCCTTCAGACGCTACAATTCAGGCGGTAAATCACGTTTTCTGGTCTCATTGCTGAAAATTTATACCAATATTGCTCTCGCCGGCCTCGCGAAGGTCTGCCCGTAGCCCTTTGATCAGTTCAATATCGCGTTCTTCGCAGTCGGCCAGAAGACGGAAAATCTCCCACTGAATATCCCACTCTTGTTCAACGGCCGGGTTTTCTTTGAGCTCTTCGTCGGTCATTTCGCGACCAGCCTGGGTCATTTCCAGCATCGCGACGGTGGTGATCGAACTCTTGCTGACTTCAATAGCATGTTCGAGCGTTTCGCCGCTAAGCCGCGAATGAATCAGTTCACTCAGTGCGACGCAGGCATCGATGGCCGGATAAACGCCGTACAGGTCGTAATCATCTGCGGCAGGAATCGCCTCTTCCAGCTTTTCCAGCTGGCTGTCGAAATTCACCTTCGCGTCTTTTACCGTCAGCGTTTCCCAGATCAGATCGAGGATACGGCGATAGAGCTGGCCATCGGCGAACTCAGTTTGCTGACAGAACATGGCGTAGTTGGGGTACATCCGCTCGCACAGGCAGGCCATAAAGGTCACGTGCTGCCAGCTTTCCAGCTTCTCCAGGCGCAGATGAATCGGGTTTTGTAACATGATGAAATCTCGAAGTCAGAAATTAGCCGCAGTGTACCTGAATCAGCCGTGATTTGCTTGCCAACGCACAAACGCCGGACGTCGGGACGCCACCGCATCAGCCCAGCGCGTCGGCTCAGGCAGGCGGTAGCCTTTCAGGCAGCGTTCTACCCACATCAGCGCGCTATCCAGGCCCACGCGGTGCCCGGTACTCACAAATAGGGGATTACAGCGCGTTTTACTGCGCAAAACCCACGCCAGCTGGTCGCCTTTATCCAGCAGTGGCGCCAGCGCGCCGGGCTCATCGCCCAGCGGCTCAAACTTACCGCACAGCCGTTTTTTCGCCACGCCGATAGTCGGCACATCCACCAGCAGGCCAAAATGGCTGGCGACACCGAGGCGGCGCGGGTGGGAAATACCGTGGCCATCGACGAATAAGAGATCGGGTTTGCGCGAAAGCAGCTCCCACGCCGCCAGCAGCGCGGGAGTTTCGCGAAAGGAGAGGAAGCCGGGGATATAGGGCATTGTGGTCGCAACGCGCGCGACCTGATACTCCACCAGCTCCAGGGAGGGATAGCTCAGCAGTACCATCGCCGCCCGGGTCACCTCCCCCTCTTGCTCAAATCCAACATCCGCTCCGCCGATCAGCGTCGGCGGATCCTGTTCCAGCCGATCGCCTCGTTCAACCGATGCCGCCAGGCTGAGCTGCTGGGTGCGTAGCGATGATAAATCCATAATCACTCCTTAACGGTGGTATGGCGCTGACAACCGGTGCACAGCCTCCACAAATACGCCCGCGTGTTCCGGGTCGACATCCTGATGGATTCCGTGCCCGAGGTTAAAGACATGGCCTTCGCCCTGGCCAAACCCGGCGAGAATGGTCGCCACCTCTTCTTCGATGCGCGCCGGAGGGGCATACAGCATCGAGGGATCCATATTGCCCTGCAGGGCGACTTTATGGCCGACGCGACGCCGCGCATCGGCGATATCGGTAGTCCAGTCGAGCCCCAGCGCATCGCAGCCGGTTTCCGCCATCGCTTCCAGCCACTGCCCGCCGCCTTTGGTAAACAGCGTGACCGGCACGCGACGACCATCGTTTTCACGCAGCAGACCATCAACGATTTTATGCATGTAATAGAGCGAGAACTGCTGGTAATCCCGGCCGGTCAGCGCGCCGCCCCAGGTATCAAAAATCATCACCGACTGCGCGCCCGCTTTGATTTGCGCATTCAGATACAACGTGACGCTTTTCGCCAGCTTATCGAGCAGCGCATGCAGGGCCTGCGGTTCGGCGTACATCATCTTTTTGATCACCGTAAACGCTTTGCTGCTGCCGCCTTCAACCATATAGGTCGCCAGCGTCCACGGGCTGCCGGAAAAGCCAATCAGCGGCACTTCCCCCTTCAGCTCACGGCGAATCGTGCGCACGGCGTTCATCACGTAGCCAAGTTCATCTTCCGGGTCGGGAACCGGTAATTTATCGACATCCGCTTTACAGGTGACGGGCGAGGTAAAACGCGGCCCTTCCCCGGCTTCGAAATAGAGCCCCAGCCCCATGGCATCCGGGATAGTGAGAATGTCCGAGAAGAGGATAGCCGCATCCAGCTTATAGCGACGCAGCGGCTGCAGCGTGACCTCGCAGGCCAGCTCGGCGTTTTTACACAGCGACATAAAATCGCCCGCTTCGGCGCGGGTGGCTTTATATTCCGGTAAATAGCGGCCCGCCTGACGCATCATCCACACCGGGGTGACATCAACCGGCTGGCGTAGCAGCGCGCGCAGGTAACGATCGTTCTTCAGTTCGGTCATTTTTACATTCCTTTAGCGTTGATGCGCCAAGTGTAACATGTCACTCATACTCTGCCCGACACATCGCCACGGTATCTTCAATCAGGCGGCGCGCCACGGTGCCCGGCGGCGGCAAAAGCGGCAAATCGTCATAGCGATACCACCCCGCCTCCAGCAGCTCTTTCTTGTCGATGACAATCTCGCCGCTATCGTACTCGGCCATAAACGCGGTCATCAGCGATTGCGGGAACGGCCAGGGCTGAGAGGTCACGTAGCGCAGATTTTTCACTTTAATGCCGCTCTCTTCCATCACCTCGCGGGCAACGGTCTGCTCCAGGGTCTCACCCACTTCGACAAACCCGGCCAGCACCGTGTGCACGCCGTTGCGATGGCGGGTATGCTGCGCCAGCAGAATAGCGTCATCCCGGCGGATGGCGACGATGATGCAGGGGGCGATTTGCGGGTAATAACGTTCGCGGCAGTGGCTGCACAGCATCGCCCATTCGGTTTTGCTGGGATGCATCGGATGGCCGCAGTAGCCGCAGAATTTGTGCGAGCGGTAGAACTCCGCCAGCTGGATCCCGCGTCCCGCCAGTTGAAAAAGGCCAGCATCCTGATCGAGCACCTGACGCAGCGATCCCATCTCATGCCGGCGATCCTGGCGTACCAGCCACACCGGCTCGCCCTGCCATTCTCCGATTCGCAGCGCGGGCTGGCCAGCAAGATTAAAATTTACCGCTTCGCCATAGGGTAATTCCCCGTCGGGCAACCATAATTTCTGTTCGTGGCTGACGATCCACCAGCCGCGATCTAATTTTTCAATAATACGATCCATATCTATTGCACTACCTTTATTTTACTGGCACTTTTAACATTAAATTTACATTTTGGTGAGCAACGTATTTCTCTTAAATCCTTGCGGAGTCAACCATGTTAAACCAGCTGGAAAACCTGACGGAACGTGTTGGAGGCAGCAATAAACTGGTCGATCGCTGGCTACAAGTACGTAAGCATTTGCTTGTGGCTTACTACAACCTGGTTGGCCTGAAGCCTGGCAAAGAATCCTTTATGCGGCTTAATGAGAAAGCGCTGGACGATTTTTGTCAAAGCCTGGTGGACTACCTCTCCTCCGGCCATTTTAATATTTATGAACGCTTTATCGGCGAATTGGAAGGCGATACGCCACTTTTAGCCGCCACGAAGATTTATCCACAGCTGCAGGCTAATACCCAGCAGATCATGGATTACTACGACTCCTGCCTCGAAAACGCCATCGATCACGATAACTACCTCGAGTTCCAGCAGGCGCTGTCGGATATCGGCGAAGCGCTGGAAGCGCGCTTTGCGCTGGAAGATAGCCTGATCGCCCTCGCCGTCGCCCACAGTCAAAAAGATAACGTCAGCGACAATATCGCGCCGACCGCTTGAGTTGTGAGCCATTAACGCGTAGTTTACATACATTCCCCCTCGCTGAGAGGGGATGTCATCTTGTCGGAGTGCCCATTTTCCACACTGGAAAAGGCTGAGACCGTTTATTCGGGATCCGCGGAACCTGATCAGGCTAATACCTGCGAAGGGAACAAGAGTAAACTGCGTTTAGCGTCAGCCTCTTCAGGGCCGATCGCATCTGTTACTCCATCCGTCGTCTGGCAAGCCATATCCTGTTTAACTGGAATGAGCTATGTCTACAACAAAACTCACGCGTCGAGAGCAACGCGAACACGCCCAGCGCTTTATCGACACGCTGGAAGGTACCGCATTTCCCAATTCGCAGCGCATCTATATCCACGGTTCGTGGGAAGATATTCGCGTCCCGATGCGCGAAATCCAGCTTAGCCCGACCCTTATCGGCGGCAGCAAAGATAATCCGCAATACGAAGCGAATGAAGCGATTCCGGTCTATGACACCTCCGGCCCCTACGGCGATCCGCACATCGCGATTAACGTTGAGCAGGGTCTGAAAAAACTGCGTCAGCCATGGATTGATGCGCGTCGCGATTGTGAAGAACTCAACGACCGCAGTTCGGCGTATACCAAACAGCGGCTGGCGGATGATGGCCTCAACGAGCTGCGCTTTACCGGCCTGCTCACCCCCAGGCGCGCCATGGTCGGGAAATGCGTGACTCAGCTGCACTACGCCCGGCAGGGGATTGTCACCCCGGAGATGGAGTTCATCGCCATTCGCGAAAATATGGGCCGCGAGCGTATTCGTGGCGAAGTGTTGCGCCGGCAGCATCCGGGCGTTGGGTTTGGCGCGCGGCTGCCGGAGAATATCACCCCGGAGTTTGTGCGCGCTGAAGTCGCCGCCGGGCGCGCGATTATCCCGGCCAATATAAATCATCCAGAATCCGAGCCGATGATTATTGGCCGCAACTTCCTCGTGAAGGTTAACGCCAATATCGGCAACTCGGCGGTCACCTCGTCGATAGAAGAAGAGGTCGAGAAGCTGGTGTGGGCGACGCGCTGGGGAGCGGATACGGTGATGGACCTTTCCACCGGCCGCTATATTCACGAGACCCGCGAGTGGATCCTGCGTAATAGCCCGGTACCGATCGGTACGGTGCCGATCTACCAGGCGCTGGAGAAGGTCAACGGGATTGCCGAAGATCTTACCTGGGAAGCTTTCCGCGATACGCTGCTCGAGCAGGCTGAGCAAGGGGTGGACTACTTTACCATCCACGCGGGCGTGCTGCTGCGCTACGTGCCGATGACCGCCAGGCGCCTGACCGGCATCGTCTCCCGCGGCGGCTCAATCATGGCGAAATGGTGCTTATCCCATCATCAAGAGAACTTTCTCTATCAGCATTTCCGCGAAATTTGCGAAATCTGCGCCGCCTATGACGTCTCGCTGTCATTGGGCGATGGCCTGCGTCCCGGCTCGATTCAGGATGCCAACGACGAAGCGCAGTTCGCCGAGCTGCACACCCTGGGCGAACTGACCAAAATCGCCTGGGAGTATGACGTGCAGGTAATGATCGAAGGCCCGGGCCATGTGCCGATGCAGATGATTCAGCGCAATATGACCGAAGAGCTGGAGCACTGCCACGAAGCGCCTTTCTACACCTTAGGGCCGCTCACCACCGATATCGCACCGGGCTACGACCACTTCACTTCGGGTATCGGCGCCGCCATGATCGGCTGGTTCGGCTGCGCGATGCTCTGCTACGTGACGCCAAAAGAGCACCTCGGCCTGCCGAATAAAGAAGACGTTAAGCAGGGACTGATTACCTACAAAATCGCCGCCCACGCCGCCGACCTCGCCAAAGGCCATCCCGGCGCGCAGATCCGCGATAACGCCATGTCGAAAGCACGCTTCGAGTTCCGCTGGGAAGACCAGTTCAACCTGGCGCTCGACCCGTTCACCGCTCGCGCTTACCACGACGAAACCCTGCCGCAGGAGTCCGGCAAAGTGGCCCACTTCTGCTCCATGTGCGGTCCCAAATTTTGTTCAATGAAGATAAGCCAGGAAGTTCGCGACTATGCCGCCGCACAGACCATCGAAGTGGGGATGGCCGATATGTCGGATAACTTTCGCGCCCGCGGCGGTGAAATCTATCTACGTAAGGAGGAAGCCTGATGTATCAACCCGATTTTCCATCCGTCCCTTTCCGCCTGGGGCTTTATCCGGTCGTCGATAGCGTTGCGTGGATCGAACGCTTGCTGGACGCGGGCGTTCGCACTATCCAACTGCGTATCAAGGATAAACGCGATAGCGAAGTCGAAGACGATGTGGTTGCCGCGATCGCGCTGGGGCGCAAATATGATGCGCGGCTGTTTATTAATGATTACTGGCGCCTGGCCATCAAACATCAGGCTTACGGCGTGCATTTAGGCCAGGAGGATCTGGAAACCACCGATCTCAGCGCCATCCGCAACGCCGGGCTGCGCCTGGGGGTTTCCACGCATGACGATATGGAAATTGATATCGCGCTGGCGGCTCGTCCCTCTTACATCGCCCTCGGGCACGTTTTTCCAACGCAAACCAAGCAGATGCCCTCCGCCCCCCAGGGACTGGAGCAGCTCGCGCAGCATATTCAGCGTCTGGGCGATTATCCGACCGTGGCGATTGGCGGCATCAGCCTTGAACGCGCCCCGGCGGTACTGGCGACCGGCGTCGGCAGCGTTGCGGTGGTCAGCGCCATTACTCAGGCGGCCGACTGGCGACAGGCAACGGCTCGGCTGCTCGAGATAGCGGGAGCCGGTGATGAATGACAGCGATTTTATGCGTTATAGCCGCCAGCTGCTGCTGGAGGATATCGCCATTGAAGGCCAGCAAAAGCTGCTGGCCAGCCGGGTGCTGCTCGTGGGTCTCGGCGGGCTGGGCTCTCCCGCCGCGCTCTATCTGGCCGGGGCCGGCGTCGGCACGCTGGTGCTGGCCGACGATGACGACGTGCACGTCAGCAACCTGCAGCGGCAAATTTTGTTCACCAGCGATGATATCTCGCGCTCCAAAGCCGCTGCCGCCAGGGCCCGGCTGGCTCGCCTTAATCCGCAGATTGAGCTGATTGCGCTGAAGCAGCGTTTAGGCGGAGAGGCCCTGCAGGATGAAGTGGCGAAGGCCGATGTGGTACTGGATTGCACCGATAACATGGCGACCCGACAGGCGATCAATGCCGCCTGCGTCGCGCTTCAAACCCCGCTGATTACCGCCAGCGCCGTCGGGCTGGGGGGCCAGCTGATGGTACTGACGCCGCCGTGGGACCAGGGCTGCTATCGCTGCCTGTGGCCGGACGCTAACGAGCCCGAACGCAACTGCCGTACGGCGGGCATCATCGGCCCGGTGGTCGGCATGATGGGCACGTTACAGGCGCTGGAGGCCATCAAGCTGCTCGCCGGCATGGCCACGCCGCGTAACGCTCTGCGCCTGTTCGATGCCCGCACCAGCAGCTGGCGCACTCTCGCGCTCCAGCGGGCTCAGGGTTGTCCGGTCTGTGGAGGGCAGCATGCAGGTGTGGTTTAACGATGAACCGTTGCAGTGCGCCGAAGCGACCTCCGTCGCCGCTCTGCTCACGCAGCTGGAACAGCAGCAGCCGGGCGTCGCGCTGGCGCTCAATCAATGCATCCTGCCGCGTGAACGGTGGGAAGATCATCTTTTGCAGGAAGGCGACCAAATCCTGCTTTTTCAGGTTATTGCTGGAGGCTGATATGTTACGTATTGCGGATAAAACGTTTGAGTCCCATCTTTTCACCGGCACCGGTAAATTCGCTGCCCCCGACGTCATGGTGGAGGCCATTCGCGCCTCCGGCAGCCAGCTGGTAACGCTGGCGATGAAGCGCGTCGATCTTCGTCAGCATAATGACGCGATCCTCGCGCCGCTGTTGGCGGCTGGCGTTAGCCTGCTGCCCAACACCTCCGGCGCCAAAACGGCGGAAGAAGCGGTCTTTGCCGCCCGTCTGGCGCGGGAAGCGCTGGGTACTCACTGGCTGAAACTGGAAATTCACCCGGACGCCCGCTGGCTGCTCCCCGACCCGATTGAAACGCTGAAAGCGGCGGAAATTCTGGTACGGGAAGGCTTCGTGGTGCTGCCCTACTGCGGCGCCGATCCGGTGCTGTGCAAACGTCTGGAAGAAGCGGGCTGCGCGGCGGTGATGCCGCTCGGCGCGCCAATTGGCTCCAATCAGGGACTGGAAACCAAAGCGATGCTGGAAATTATTATCGAGCAGGCCACGGTCCCGGTGGTCGTTGATGCGGGTATAGGCGTACCGAGCCACGCGGCGCAGGCGCTGGAAATGGGCGCTGACGCGGTACTGGTGAATACCGCCATCGCCGTGGCCGATGATCCGGTAACCATGGCCCGCGCCTTCCGCTTAGCGATCGATGCCGGATTGCTGGCGCGGCAGGCTGGCCCGGGCACGCGCAGCACGCAGGCGCAGGCCACCAGCCCGCTGACCGGCTTTCTGGAGGCGCGGGTATGAACACCTTCACTGACCGTTGGCGGCAGCTGGACTGGGACGACATTCGCCTGCGGATCAACGGGAAAATTCCCGCCGACGTTGAACGCGCCCTGGCGGCCAAACAGCTTAGCCGCGACGATATGATGGCCCTGCTCTCGCCCGCCGCCGCGGATTATCTGGAGCCTCTGGCCCAGCGCGCCCAGCGCCTGACTCGCCAGCGCTTTGGCAATACCGTCAGCTTTTATGTCCCGCTGTATCTCTCGAATCTGTGCGCCAACGACTGTACCTACTGCGGTTTCTCAATGAGTAACCGCATCAAGCGCAAGACCCTGGATGAAACGGAAATTGCCCGTGAATGCGCGGCGATCCGCGCAATGGGCTTTGAGCATCTGCTGCTGGTCACCGGCGAGCATCAGGGCAAAGTCGGCATGGACTATTTTCGTCAACATCTGCCCGCGATTCGCCGCCAGTTCGCCTCGCTGCAGATGGAGGTTCAGCCGCTGGCGATGGAAGAGTACGCCGAGCTGAAAACCCTCGGCCTGGACGGAGTGATGGTCTATCAGGAGACCTATAATGAAAGCATGTATGCGAAACATCATCTGAAAGGGAAAAAGCAGGACTTCTTCTGGCGGCTGGATACGCCGGACAGGCTCGGACAGGCGGGGATTGATAAAATTGGCCTTGGCGCATTAATTGGCCTCTCCGACAGCTGGCGGGTGGATTGCTTTATGGTGGCGGAACATCTGCTGTGGCTCCAGCAGCACTACTGGCGAAGCCGCTACTCCATCTCCTTTCCGCGGCTGCGCCCTTGCGCCGGGGGAATCGAGCCCGCCTCTTTAATGGATGAACGACAGCTGGTGCAGACCATCTGCGCTTTCCGCCTGCTGGCTCCGGAAGTGGAGCTCTCGCTCTCCACCCGCGAATCCCCCTGGTTCCGCGATCGGGTGATCCCGCTGGCCATCAACAACGTCAGCGCATTTTCGAAAACCCAGCCCGGCGGATATGCCGATAACCATCCTGAGCTGGAGCAGTTCTCGCCTCATGATGACCGTCGCCCGGAAGAGGTCGCCCGCGCGCTGGTGGCCAGCGGGCTGCAGCCGGTCTGGAAGGATTGGGATAGCTGGCTGGGACGCGCCTCCCAGTCGTCATGATGAAGAATGTCATTTCTTAAATGTTCTTCGCGCACGATCGTAATAAGAGAAACGGAAGATTGTGGTTATATTTCCGTTTCTCTATTCTGCCCTCGTCAGCAACGGATGCTGTCCAGGGCGAATAATAGCTCTTCCTCATTTCGCCCTGCTCCATCTCTGCGCCGCAAGGGTAATTCTATTAATATCGAATATTAATCAGCCCATATCACAACGTCAGAGTTATAATTATCGGAGTTTTATCTGATTCGCTCAGCAGGCATGCTGGCTAAACCTGCGTCTTCACCCACGGTTTAACGCTTCTGGAACGATTTACGACTCATGGCTCGTCATAATAGAAAGCTCTCTTTCACCACGCCGATCGTCATCGGGTTTGCGGGTATTTTAATCAGCTTCCTGCTTATCGCGGTGTTTGCCACGATGACCCAGAGGAAAGATTTTCTCGAAGATTATCATCACATTAACCGCAACTTTACCCACAATATGGCGACCAACTACACGGAGACGCTGCTGCGGGGCAACGATTTTATCCTCACCCGCGCCACGACGTTCTTTGCGCGTAATGACGAGCTGAACAATGCGGTGAACGTTAATCCTGAAAAGGGCCTGATGCAGTTGATGCAGCTGCAAAATATGATGCAGACCGTTTCGTCCATCTCGCTGGCGGATACCAACGGGCACTATCTGCGCGCGCCCGAAGTCCTTGAGACCGAAGACAGCCAGTCCTTCGATGCCAAATCGAGACCATGGTTTATTAAGCAAGCGCAAGCCAGTACCTTCAGCCTGTATACCAGCCCGTACATCGACTACTTCACGCATCATCCGACCATTACCCTCTATAAACCCATTATTTCCCCGGAAGGGCGGCTGAAGGGCAGCCTCGCTTTTCATCTCGATCTGACCTCAATGGGCTACGCGTTACGGCAAATGGTCGCCCCGGTTCAGGGGGAATTTTTTGTGGTGCAACGCGATGGTAAAGTCGTTCTCCATCCCGACCCTGGCGCCTTATTCAAACCCTACGTCAGTGAAGCCTTGATGGACAGAATGACCAGCGGTGAAGGCCAGCTTTATGACGCGGTGACCGACGGCTGGTACTATTACTATTCCTTTACCAACCCCGACTGGTTTGTCATTTATCGGGTCGATAACTCGACGCTGGTCAACTTAACGCGCCATGAAACGGATATCGTTGCCTGGAGCTTTGCCCTGGCCGCGATCGTCATCGTGCTGTTTGGCCTGTATCTACGCCATGCTTCACGTACGGTGTTAATGAACATCATCAACGCCATTAAAACCGGAGATGTTCAGCGCGCCCCGCGCCTGGAAGCGATGCTCAGCAAAGCCATCGAGAGCAATAAGCAGCGTGAGTTAACCTATGTTCGCCAGGCGACCATCGATGCATTAACCGGCTGCAAAAACCGACGCGCCTTCGATAGCGATATCGCCGCGCTGATGAACGATCATCACCCTTTCTCTCTCGCACTGGTTGATATTGATAACTTCAAAACGATAAACGACACCTGGGGTCATCTCAACGGTGATATCGTTCTGCGCAACGTCGCCCGCGAAGGGCTGCAGATCCTCCAGCCCCTGCAAATTTCACTTTACCGCTACGGCGGCGAAGAGTTTGCGGTGATATTTTCCGACGAGCATATTGATAACGCTCTGGTGCTGCTGGAAAGCTGGCGAGCCAGCGTCGCGCAGCGCTCCTGGCGTGAAGAAGGATTGACCGTCACCTTTAGCGCAGGCCTGGGCGAATGGAATATGGAGCCCCTGGAGCAGCTTGTCGTGCGCGTTGATGAAGCGCTTTATAAAGCCAAGCAGCAGGGCAAGAATCGTATCGTTCGCACCTAAGAGAGCCCGTTGCTATAGGCCCGGCCGCGCGGGCTTTTACCGTTTTCAACCCCAAATCCGAAACCGGTTTCATTATTTTGTGATGACTTACACACAATCGCCGTAAAGCGGTTGTCCCACCCGCCAGCCCGCGATAAAGATGGTACATCAAGGAACATAAGGGCCATCAATTATGAAGAATATCGTTTTATGCTGTGCCGCAGGTATGTCCACCAGCATGCTGGTTCAACGAATGCAGGCCGCTGCGCAACAAAAAGGCGTGGAAGTCTCGATCAAAGCCGTACCGGTTGCCGAGTTTAAAGATAATCTTGCGGCTGCCGATATTATCCTGCTCGGTCCTCAGGTGAAGTACGAGCAAGCCAAGCTACAGGCTATGGCCGACCCGTTTGGGAAAAAAGTCGCCGTTATCGATATGATGGATTACGGCATGATGAAAGGCGATGCCGTGCTTGATAAAGCCCTGAAGTTGATGGAGTAAGAGATGGAAGATTTAGAAACGATCATCATGGAGCTGCTGGTTAACGCCGGTTCAGCGCGCAGCTCGGCTTTAACCGCTCTGCAGCTGGCGCGTAAAGGCGATTTTGCCGCCGCCGAACAGGCGATGACGGAATCCCACGAATTCGTCAAGCATGCGCACAAAATCCAGACCCAGCTGATTGGCATGGATGAAGGCAGCGGCAAGCTTCCGGTTAACCTGATTACCGTACACTCTCAGGATCACCTGATGAACGCGATGGTCATTCAGGATCTGGCAACCGACATGATTGAACTCTATCGCCGAATTCCGCTCGCCCAATAACGTCAACAGGCGCCGCTACCGGCGCCTGAATCCTCTCTTAAAGAAATCCGTACATTGCCGCAAACACCCAACCAAAGACGCAAGAGACGCTGACGCCAATAAGTCCGGGCAGAATAAAGCTATGGTTAATCACAAAGCGGCCGATATGCGTCGTACCTGAGCGATCGAACTGAATCGCCGCCAGATCGCTTGGGTAGGTCGGCAGAATATAGTAACCGTAGCAGGCTGGCGCGGAAGCGACGATGTAGGCCGGGTCGACGCCAATCGCCAACGCCACCGGGACAATCGCCGCCAGGGCAGCCGCCTGGGAGTTAACAAACTTCGATACTAGCAGCAGAACGATGGCGTAGGCCCACGGGTACTCCTTCACCATCTCCCCGAGCACGCCTTTAATCTCGGTCATATGCGCGCCGAACATGGTCTCCGCCATCCACGCGATGCCGTATACGGCCACGATAGCGATCATGCCGGAACGGAAAACCTCATTTTTGGAAATCGAAGCCGGGTTGGTTTTCGTAATAATGATGATGAGCGCTCCGGAGAGCAGCATAAACATCTGGATCACCAGCACCATCGACAGCGCTTTACCGTCGACAACCGGACGCAGTTCGGAGAAGGCGCCGAGTAAGGCAACCACCGCTATCGAGGCCAGAAAAATCCACATCGCGATCCAGTTACTGGTCGGAAGCTTCTTATCCAGCAACGTGGCCGTGTCGCCATAAACGTAGTGGCGGTTTTCCGGTACCGCGATAAAGGCCTGGAACTCCGGATCTTTATCGAGATCTTTGCCGCGAAACCAGCTGAAGATACCAATGGCCAGAATCCCCAGCAGCGTGGACGGAATGGTTATTGCCAGCAGATCGAGAAACTCAAGGTGCTTACCGTTAAAGGTAAAATTGCCAAGCATCGCCACCAGCGAGACGACCGCTACGGAAACCGGGCTGGCGATGATCCCCATCTGCGCGCCGATCGAGCTGGCGGCCATGGGGCGCTCCGGACGAATATTATTTTTGATGGCGACATCATAAATAATCGGCAGGATGGTATATACCACGTGCCCCGTGCCGCAAAGAATCGTCAGCGTACAGGTGACGAATGGCGCGACGATCGAGACATATTTCGGGTTTCGCCGCAGGAGCTTCTCGGCAATCTGCAGCATGACGTCTAACCCACCGGAAGCCTGCAGCGTCGCCGATGCGGCCACTACGGCGATAATCACCAGCATGACATCGACGGGAGGTTTTCCGGGCTTAAGATGAAAAACAAAGACCAGGATGACTAAGCCAATTCCGCCCAAAAGGCCGAGCGCAATGCCGCCCTTTTTCGCGCCATAGAACAGACAAATTAAGATAATGATAAGTTGTATAGCAAATTCCATACATCCCCCAGAAGCTATCCATTAAATAACGACAATACTCTCCGCTTTGTTTTTATTTGTTCACCTCCTCCATCGCCTTTTTGACGGGCGTAACCATCCCCTCGGCTGCGGTAAACCGAAAAGAACAGGGAAAGTAATCACATGATTATTTTAGTTTTTTGACTATATAGCGTTTGCGGCGCTTATTTTTTGATACGTGTAGAATTTTCACCCATTGATAGATGATGAAAATCAGAAAAGAAAATAAATAATTACGGCAGATGCTTATACTTGCTAATTAATTGCAGCAAATATATCAATAAAATGTAATCGAAAAGTAGATATAGAAATAATGATAATAAACTGGCAGGCAAAAAAAAAGCCAGTCAGGTTACCTGACTGGCTTTTTAAGCGCTTAGCGAATCAACGATTAATCGTTGTCAGATCCGCCCAGACCGGCGTTCAGCAGTTCTGCCAGGTTGGCAGAAGCTTCTTCCACGCTGACCTGCGGCGCTGCTGGCAGCTCGCCCGCTGCGCGACGGCGCATACGATCCTGGTGATACGCATAACCGGTACCGGCCGGGATCAAACGACCCACGATAACGTTCTCTTTCAGGCCACGCAGTTCGTCGCGTTTACCCGCTACGGCTGCTTCGGTCAGGACACGCGTGGTCTCCTGGAACGATGCGGCAGAGATGAACGATTCGGTTGCCAGAGACGCTTTGGTGATACCCAGCAGATCGCGGGCGAATGTTGCCCCCACTTTGCCATTCGCTTCCAGATCGCGGTTTGCAATCTTAACGCGAGAGTATTCAACCTGTTCGCCTTCCAGGAAGTCGGAGCTACCGGCGCTTTCGATGGTCGCTTTACGCAGCATCTGACGAACAATAACTTCGATGTGCTTATCGTTAATCTTAACGCCCTGCAAACGGTATACGTCCTGAACTTCGTTAACAATGTAACGCGTCACAGCATGCACGCCACGCAGACGCAGAATGTCGTGCGGCGCTTCCGGACCGTCGGAAACCACGTCACCACGTTCTACACGTTCACCTTCGAACACGTTGAGCTGACGCCACTTAGGAATCATCTCTTCGTACGGATCGCTACCGTCTACCGGGGTGATAACCAGACGACGTTTCCCTTTGGTTTCTTTACCGAAGGAAATGATGCCGCTGATTTCAGCCAGGATTGCCGGCTCTTTCGGACGACGTGCTTCGAACAGATCCGCAACGCGCGGCAGACCACCGGTGATGTCCTTGGTACCGCCAGATTCCTGCGGTACACGCGCCAGGGTGTCACCAGAGCTGATCTGTACGCCATCTTCCAGCTGAACAATCGCTTTACCCGGCAGGAAGTACTGCGCAGGCATATCGGTGCCAGGGATCAGAACGTCATTGCCCTGAGCATCAACGATTTTCAGCGCCGGACGCAGGTCTTTACCGCCAGTGGTACGCTCTGCAGAATCCAGAACCACCAGAGAAGAGAGACCGGTCAGCTCGTCGGTCTGACGAGTAATGGTCTGGCCGTCAATCATGTCAGTGAAGCGGACGAAACCACTCACTTCCGTGATAACCGGCATGGTGTGCGGATCCCAGTTTGCTACGGTTTCACCGCCGGCAACCTGCTCGCCATCACCTTTCGCCATAACGGAGCCGTAAGGCACTTTATAGCTCTCTTTGGTACGACCGAATTCGTCGATCAGCTTCAGCTCGGTATTACGGGAAGTAATAACCAGTTTGCCGCTGGAGTTCACAACCGACTTCGCGTTGCTCAGACGGATGCTACCTTTGTTTTTCACCTGGATGCTGGACTCAGCAGCCGCACGAGATGCCGCACCACCGATGTGGAACGTACGCATCGTCAGCTGTGTACCCGGCTCACCGATGGACTGTGCCGCGATAACGCCGATAGCCTCACCTTTGTTGATGATGTGGCCACGCGCCAGGTCACGACCGTAGCAGTGGGCACATACACCAAAGTCGGTGTCGCAGGATACAACGGAACGTACCTTGACGGAGTCAACGGAGTTCTCTTCCAGCAGATCGCACCAGTGCTCGTGCAGCAGCGTGTTGCGTGGAACCAGAATGTCCGCCGTACCCGGCTTCAGAACGTCTTCAGCAGTCACACGACCCAGAACGCGATCGCGCAGCGGCTCTTTAACATCGCCACCCTCGATAACCGGGGTCATGGTGATGCCTTCCAGGGTGCCGCAGTCATCTTCAGTGACGACCAGGTCCTGCGCGACGTCAACCAGACGACGAGTCAGGTAACCGGAGTTCGCCGTTTTCAGTGCGGTATCCGCCAGACCTTTACGCGCACCGTGCGTGGAGATGAAGTACTGGAGTACGTTCAGACCTTCACGGAAGTTCGCGGTGATCGGCGTTTCGATGATGGAGCCATCCGGCTTCGCCATCAGACCACGCATACCGGCAAGCTGACGAATCTGTGCAGCAGAACCACGCGCACCGGAGTCGGCCATCATGTAGATGCTGTTGAAGGAGACCTGCTGCTCTTCTTCGCCGTTACGGTTAATAACGGTTTCAGTTTGCAGGTTGTCCATCATCGCTTTGGATACACGATCGTTCGCCGCAGCCCAGATATCGATAACTTTGTTGTAGCGTTCGCCCGCGGTCACCAGACCAGACTGGAACTGCTCCTGAATCTCAGCAACTTCTGCTTCCGCTTCGCTGATGATCTCGTATTTTTTCTCCGGGATGACCATGTCATCGATACCAACGGATGCACCTGAACGCGCTGCATAAGCAAAGCCGGTGTACATCGTCTGATCCGCAAAAATAACGGTCGGTTTCAGGCCCAGAATACGGTAGCAGGTGTTCAGCATCTTGGAGATGGCTTTCTTACCCAGCGCCTGGTTGACGATGGAGAAAGGCAGACCTTTCGGTACGATCATCCACAGAATGGCACGACCAACGGTCGTATCTTTCAGGCTGGTTTTCGCAACGAACTCGCCGTTTTCATCTTTTTCGTATTCGGTGATACGCACTTTAACGCGCGCATGCAGAGAGGCCAGGCCAGCGCGGTAAATACGCTCAGCTTCTTTCGGGCCAGTCAGCACCATGCCTTCGCCTTTGGCGTTAACACAGTCACGGGTCATGTAGTACAGACCCAGTACAACGTCCTGAGACGGAACGATGATAGGTTCGCCGTTCGCCGGGGACAGGATGTTGTTGGTAGACATCATCAGCGCACGCGCTTCGAGCTGGGCTTCCAGCGTCAGCGGTACGTGAACAGCCATCTGGTCACCATCGAAGTCGGCGTTGTATGCCGCACAAACCAGCGGGTGAAGCTGAATAGCTTTACCTTCGATCAGTACCGGCTCAAATGCCTGGATACCCAGACGGTGCAGAGTTGGTGCACGGTTCAGCAGTACCGGGTGTTCGCGGATAACTTCGTCCAGGATATCCCAAACGACAGCTTCTTCGCGCTCAACCATTTTCTTCGCGGCTTTGATGGTGGTGGCGAGGCCACGCAGCTCCAGCTTGCCGTAGATGAACGGTTTGAACAGCTCCAGCGCCATTTTCTTCGGCAGACCGCACTGATGCAGACGCAGGTATGGACCTACGGTGATAACCGAACGACCGGAGTAGTCAACGCGCTTACCGAGCAGGTTCTGACGGAAACGACCCTGCTTACCTTTGATCATATCGGCCAAAGATTTCAGAGGACGCTTGTTAGAACCGGTGATCGCACGACCGCGACGACCGTTATCCAGCAGGGCGTCAACCGCTTCCTGCAGCATACGTTTTTCGTTGCGTACGATGATGTCCGGCGCGGCCAGATCCAGCAGACGTTTCAGACGGTTGTTACGGTTAATGACGCGACGATACAGATCGTTCAGGTCAGAAGTCGCAAAACGACCGCCATCCAGCGGAACCAGCGGACGCAGATCTGGCGGCAGTACCGGCAGAACGGTCAGGATCATCCACTCCGGCTTGTTGCCAGACTGGACGAACGCTTCCAGCAGTTTGATACGCTTGGTCAGCTTCTTACGCTTGGTTTCGGAGTTGGTTTCGTTCAGCTCTTCGCGCAGAGTTTCACACTCTTGCTCCAGATCCATGCTCTTCAGCAGGGCCTGGATAGCTTCCGCACCCATCTTCGCGTCAAATTCGTCACCGAACTCTTCCAGCGCATCCAGATACTGCTCTTCAGTCAGGATCTGCTGGCGTTCCAGGTTGGTCATACCACCTTCGATAACCACATAGGATTCGAAGTACAGCACGCGTTCGATATCGCGCAGCGGCATATCGAGCAGCAGGCCGATACGGGACGGCAGAGACTTCAGGAACCAGATGTGGGCGGTCGGAGACGCCAGCTCGATGTGGCCCATACGCTCACGGCGCACTTTAGTCTGGGTCACTTCAACGCCGCACTTCTCACAGATCACACCGCGGTGTTTCAGGCGCTTGTACTTACCGCACAGGCACTCGTAATCTTTTACTGGCCCGAAAATACGCGCACAGAAAAGGCCGTCACGCTCAGGTTTGAACGTACGGTAGTTAATGGTTTCCGGCTTTTTAACTTCACCAAAAGACCATGAACGGATCATGTCTGGCGATGCCAGAGCAATTTTGATCGCATCAAACTCTTCGGTTTTAGTTTGCGCTTTCAGAAACTTTAATAAGTCTTTCACGGATTTGCTCCCGTCGGAGTTAGCACAATCTGGCGCCGGGTCTTACCCCGGCACCAGTGACCTGTTTGAGCGAGAGTTACTCGTCTTCCAGTTCGATGTTGATGCCCAGCGAGCGAATCTCTTTCAACAGTACGTTGAAGGATTCCGGCATGCCCGGTTCCATCTGATGGTTGCCGTCTACGATGTTTTTATACATCTTAGTACGGCCGTTCACGTCATCAGACTTAACGGTGAGCATTTCCTGCAGGGTGTATGCCGCGCCATATGCTTCCAGCGCCCACACTTCCATCTCCCCGAAGCGCTGACCACCGAACTGCGCCTTACCACCCAGCGGCTGCTGAGTAACCAGGCTGTAGGAACCGGTAGAACGCGCATGCATTTTGTCATCAACCAGGTGGTTCAGTTTCAGCATGTACATGTAGCCAACGGTAACCTGGCGCTCGAATTGCTCACCGGTACGACCGTCGAACAGGGTGATCTGGCCGGAAGTCGGCAGGCCACCAAGCTGTAACAGTTCCTTGATTTCAGACTCTTTCGCACCGTCGAAGACCGGCGTTGCGATCGGCATACCTTTTTTCAGGTTTTCAGCGAGACGCATAACTTCTTCGTCAGTGAAGGTATTCAGATCCACCTTCTGACGAACGTCGGTACCCAGATCGTAGGCACGCTGGATGAACTCGCGCAGTTTGGCGACTTCCTGCTGCTGTTTCAGCATGGCGTTGATTTTCTCGCCAATACCTTTCGCAGCCATACCCAGGTGGGTTTCCAGGATCTGACCGATGTTCATACGAGACGGTACGCCCAGCGGGTTCAGTACGATGTCTACCGGCGTGCCGTTTTCATCGTAAGGCATATCTTCGATCGGGTTGATCTTAGAGATAACACCCTTGTTACCGTGACGACCTGCCATTTTGTCACCAGGCTGAATCTGACGTTTAACGGCCAGATACACTTTAACAATCTTCAGCACGCCCGGTGCCAGATCGTCGCCCTGAGTGATTTTGCGGCGTTTCGCTTCGAGTTTTTTCTCGAACTCGTGTTTCAGTTCGTCGTACTGCTCAGCCAGCTGTTCCAGCTGATTTTGCTTCTCTTCGTCGGTCAGGCCCAGTTCCAGCCAGCGATCGCGCGGCAGCTTGTCGAGCTTCTCAGCTTCGATACCACCGGAGACCAGCACCGCGTAGATACGTCCAAACAGGCCGGCTTCGAGGATCTGCAGTTCTTCAGACAGGTCTTTTTTAGCCTGTTTGAGCTGCATCTCTTCGATTTCCAGCGCACGTTTGTCTTTTTCTACGCCGTCGCGGGTAAAGACCTGAACGTCGATAATGGTACCGGAGACACCGTTTGGTACGCGCAGAGAAGAATCTTTAACGTCAGACGCTTTCTCGCCGAAGATCGCGCGCAGCAGTTTCTCTTCCGGCGTCAGCTGGGTTTCACCTTTCGGCGTCACCTTACCAACCAGAATATCGCCGCCGGTCACTTCCGCACCGATATAAACGATACCGGATTCATCCAGTTTAGAGAGCGCAGCTTCACCCACGTTCGGGATGTCGGCAGTGATCTCTTCCGGCCCCAGCTTGGTGTCACGAGACACGCACGCCAGTTCCTGAATGTGGATGGTGGTAAAACGGTCTTCCTGGACAACACGCTCGGAAACGAGGATGGAGTCTTCGAAGTTGTAACCGTTCCACGGCATGAACGCTACGCGCATGTTCTGACCGAGCGCCAGTTCACCGAGGTCGGTGGACGGGCCGTCAGCCAGCACGTCGCCGCGCTCAATTGGCTCGCCCAGAGAGACACACGGCATCTGGTTGATACAGGTGTTCTGGTTCGAGCGGGTGTACTTGGTCAGGTTATAGATGTCGATACCTGCTTCGCCCGGGTACATCTCGTCTTCGTTAACTTTAATAACGATACGGGAAGCATCCACGTACTGAACGGTACCGCCACGTTTAGCAACCGCAGTTACACCAGAGTCAACGGCAACAGCACGTTCCATACCGGTACCAACCAGCGGCTTATCAGCGCGCAGAGTTGGAACGGCCTGACGTTGCATGTTCGCACCCATCAATGCACGGTTGGCGTCATCGTGTTCCAGGAACGGGATCAGGGACGCACCGACGGAAACCACCTGCTGGGTGGATACGTCCATGTAGTCAACCTGGTCGCGGCTGAACAAGCTGGATTCGCCTTTACTACGGCAAGTAACCAGATCTTCTACAAAGTGGCCTTCGTCATCCAGGTTGGAGTTCGCCTGAGCGATAACGTAGTTGCCTTCTTCGATAGCAGACAGGTAATGAATTTCGTCGGTTACAACACCGTCGGTCACTTTACGATACGGCGTCTCAAGGAAGCCGTATTCGTTAGTCTGTGCGTACACGGACAGGGAGTTGATCAGACCGATGTTCGGACCTTCAGGCGTTTCGATTGGGCATACGCGACCGTAGTGGGTCGGATGTACGTCTCGAACTTCAAAGCCTGCGCGTTCACGGGTCAGACCGCCCGGGCCGAGTGCGGAGATACGACGTTTGTGCGTAATCTCAGACAGCGGGTTGTTCTGGTCCATAAACTGAGACAGCTGGCTGGAACCAAAGAACTCTTTCACTGCTGCGGAAATCGGCTTGGCGTTGATCATATCCTGAGGCATCAGGGTGTCCAGATCGCCCAGAGACAGACGCTCTTTCACCGCACGCTCTACGCGCACCAGGCCAACGCGGAACTGGTTTTCCGCCATTTCGCCTACGGAACGGATACGACGGTTGCCGAGGTGGTCGATATCATCGACTTCGCCTTTACCGTTACGGATATCAATGAGCTTCTTCATCACTTCGATGATGTCTTCTTTGCTCAGGATACCGGATCCTTCGATTTCGTCGCGCAGCAGAGAACGGTTGAACTTCATACGACCAACCGCGGACAGATCGTAGCGGTCTTCGGAGAAGAACAGGTTCTCGAACAGGCTTTCAGCCGCTTCGCGAGTCGGCGGCTCACCAGGACGCATCATGCGGTAGATCTCTACCAGCGCGCTCAGACGGTCATTGGTCGGGTCGACGCGTACAGTCTCAGACATGTACGGACCGTGGTCCAGATCGTTGGTGAACAGCGTTTCGATACGCTTATGGCCAGACTGGCTCAGCTTAGCCAGCAGATCCAGGCTCAGCTCCATGTTCGCTGGGCAGATCAGCTCGCCAGTAGATTCGTCGACATAATCTTTAGAGGCGACTTTGCCCGCAATGTACTCAACCGGAACTTCGATATGTTTGATATCGTCTTTTTCCAGTTGGCGAATGTGACGTGCGGTGATGCGACGCCCTTTCTCAACGTACACTTTACCGTTCGCTTCGATGTCGAAGGAGGCGGTTTCGCCGCGCAGACGCTCCGGAACCAGTTCCATCTGCAGCTTGTTATCGCGAATTTCAAAGACCACTTTCTCGAAGAACAGGTCAAGGATCTGCTCAGTGGTGTAATTCAGCGCGCGCAGGATGATGGTAGCCGGCAGCTTACGACGACGGTCAATACGGACAAACAGGTTGTCTTTCGGGTCGAACTCGAAGTCCAGCCAGGAGCCACGGTAAGGAATGATACGTGCGTTATACAGGACCTTACCGGAAGAGTGGGTCTTACCTTTGTCACTGTCAAAGAAGACGCCCGGGCTACGGTGCAGCTGAGAAACGATAACGCGCTCGGTACCGTTGATAACGAAGGTACCGTTGTCGGTCATGAGCGGAATTTCGCCCATGTAGACTTCTTGTTCTTTAATGTCTTTAACGGTGCCTTCCGGCGCTTCGCGCTCGTAGATCACCAGACGCAGTTTTACGCGCAGCGGTGCCGAGTAGGTCACGCCGCGGATCTGACATTCTTTAACGTCAAAAACCGGTTCGCCCAGACGGTAGCTGACGTACTGCAGCTCAGAGTTACCGCTGTAGCTTTTAATCGGGAATACGGAACGGAAAGCTGCTTCCAGACCATACTGCCCTTCAGGATCTTGCTCGATGAACTTCTGAAACGAGTCAAGCTGGATAGAAAGGAGATAAGGTATGTCCAGAACCTGCGGACGTTTACCAAAATCCTTACGAATACGTTTTTTCTCGGTATAGGAGTAAACCATAGGGTTCCTCAGCTCGCTGACAAGTCGACCCATCTGCCCACATAAGGCAGTTTTTTATGCAACACTATTTTGTTGACCGGAAAATGGAACACTTTCCGCAATACCTGTTTCTATCACGCTTAAACCATTTCATTGCGATTTACACAGCTCAGGAACCCTAACCTGTCGCAGTATATTAAGTCGTCTATAGAAACAAGCATTGTCAGGACAACCAGCAGTCAAACAGTGTGAAATTCTACTGGCGCCTTACAGCGCAAAAAGGCTGGTGACTAAAAAGTCACCAGCCATCAGCCTGATTTCTCAGGCTGCAACCGGAAAGGTTGGCTTATTTAACTTCAACTTCAGCGCCAGCTTCTTCCAGAGATTTTTTCAGTGCTTCAGCGTCATCTTTGCTCACGCCTTCTTTCAGAGCGGCCGGAGCAGATTCTACCAGGTCTTTAGCTTCTTTCAGACCCAGGCCAGTTGCGCCACGTACTGCTTTGATAACGGCAACTTTGTTAGCGCCGATACCTTTCAGAATTACGTCGAATTCAGTTTTTTCTTCAGCAGCTTCAACCGGGCCAGCAGCTACAGCTACAGCAGCAGCAGCGGAAACACCGAATTTTTCTTCCATTGCAGAGATCAGCTCAACAACGTCCATTACGGACATAGCGGATACTGCTTCAATGATTTGATCTTTAGTGATAGACATTTAAATTGTTCCTGAATATCAGAATAAGTTTATACGTAAGCGAATGCTTTACAAAGACAACTGCGATTAAGCAGCTTCTTTCGCATCGCGTACAGCAGCCAGAGTGCGAACCAGTTTGCCAGCCGAAGCTTCTTTCATGGTTGCCATCAGGCGTGCAATTGCTTCTTCGTAGGTCGGCAGAGTTGCCAGGCGGTCGATTTGCGACGCCGGGATCAGCTCACCTTCAAAGGCTGCGGCTTTGACCTCAAATTTTGCATTCGCTTTCGCGAACTCTTTGAACAGACGAGCGGCAGCGCCCGGGTGTTCCATAGAGTATGCAATCAGGGTCGGACCAACAAACGTGTCTTTCAGGCACTCGAAAGGAGTACCTTCAACGACGCGGCGCAGCAGGGTGTTACGAACAACACGCATGTATACGCCAGCTTCACGACCTGCTTTACGCAGTTCAGTCATTTTGTCTACAGTCACGCCACGGGAATCCGCAACTACTGCAGACAGCGCGCCTTTGGCTACTTCGCTGACTTCAGCAACAATCGCTTGTTTGTCTTGAAGATTTAAAGCCATTAGCTTTGCTCCTGGATGTTTGCCAGAGCTCATGCTCTGGAACTCACTTCACTCGACTCAAAGAGAAGAGCGTCTTAATACGGTGAGCAGAAACAAGCCAGAGTATCCAAAAATAATCTTAGCGTTCTGTCACCGTCTACGCAGGGCATTAAGTCTCTTGCGAAACACCTGCGGTCTTCGACGGAGGCCTGGATAGGCCAGGCTCCAACGAACAAATCTTTTTATCTGCTAACTTTCGTTAACAAACGTGGGGGTAAGATTGTAGACAAATTCACCGCCCACGTAAAGCTAATCTTAGTTCGCAGAAGCGCTCAGACCAGCCTGATCAACGGCAACGCCAGCACCCATGGTGGTGGAGATGCTGATTTTCTTGATGTACACGCCTTTAGCCTGAGTCGGTTTCGCTTTTTTCAGCGCAACCAGCAGAGCTTCCAGGTTTTCTTTCAGTTTATCAGCGTCAAAATCCACTTTACCGATGGTGGTGTGGATGATGCCGTTTTTGTCGTTACGGTAACGAACCTGACCTGCTTTAGCGTTCTTAACCGCTTCAGCAACGTTCGGCGTTACGGTACCCACTTTCGGGTTTGGCATCAGGCCGCGCGGACCCAGAACCTGGCCCAGCTGGCCAACAACGCGCATTGCATCCGGGGAGGCAATAACAACGTCAAAGTTCATTTCGCCTTTTTTGATCTGGTCAGCCAGATCTTCCATACCTACCAGCTCTGCGCCAGCAGCTTTAGCTGCTTCAGCGTTCGGGCCCTGGGCAAATACGGCTACGCGAACTGAACGGCCAGTACCGTGCGGCAGTACGGTCGCGCCACGGACGTTCTGGTCAGATTTACGAGCGTCGATACCGAGGTTAACGGCAACATCAACGCTTTCAACGAACTTAGCAGTAGCCAGTTCTTTCAGCAGAGAGATGGCTTCGTTGATGTCGTACTGTTTGGTCGCATCAACTTTGTCACGAATCACGGACATGCGCTTGGTCAGTTTAGCCATTTCTTAGTCCTCCACTACCAGGCCCATGGAACGTGCAGTACCTTCAATGGAGCGAGTCATCGCTTCAATGTCGGAACCAGTCATGTCGGCAGCTTTGGTCTGCGCGATTTCCTGCAGCTGAGCGCGGGAAATTTTACCTACTTTGTCTTTGTTCGGTTTACCGGAACCAGACTTGATACCAGCCGCTTTTTTCAGCAGAACTGCTGCCGGCGGAGTTTTGGTAACGAAGGTGAAAGAACGGTCAGCGTAAACGGTAATAACAACCGGGATCGGCAGACCTTTTTCCAGGGATTCAGTTTTTGCGTTGAACGCTTTGCAGAATTCCATGATGTTCACACCCTGCTGACCCAGTGCTGGACCAACCGGCGGACTCGGGTTTGCCATACCAGCTGCAACCTGCAGCTTGACATAGGCTTGTACTTTCTTAGCCATGTAAATTTCCTCGTTTGGGTGTAGCGCCTGAAAAGGCTCCCCGTGATAAATATCGCTTTATGGGAATCAGACCCATAAAAACAAAAGGCGCGAAATTGTATGTCAATTCCGCGCCTCATGCAACGATTAAAACGTTGCTTTTTTGATCGGCTGTTAGGCTTTTTCTACCTGAGCGAAGTCCAGTTCAACCGGCGTCGCACGACCGAAGATAGAAACGGACACTTTCAGACGAGACTTCTCGTAGTCCACTTCTTCAACCACACCGTTAAAGTCGGCAAATGGACCGTCGCTAACGCGAACCATTTCACCCGGCTCAAACAGCGTTTTCGGCCGCGGCTTATCGCCAACCTGCTGCAGGCGGTTCATGATCGCGTCGACTTCTTTGTCACTGATCGGTGCCGGACGGTCAGACGTACCGCCGATGAAACCCATCACGCGCGGTACGCTGCGCACCAGGTGCCAGCTCGCGTCGTTCATCACCATCTGGACCAGCACGTAGCCCGGGAAGAATTTGCGTTCGCTTTTACGACGCTGGCCGCCGCGGATTTCGACCACTTCTTCGGTCGGCACCATGACTTCGCCAAACAGCTCTTCCATATTGTGTAATTTGATATGTTCACGCAACGAGGTAGCTACGCGACCTTCAAAACCGGAAAACGCCTGAACGACGTACCAGCGTTTTTTAGGAGCTTCAGACATCTCAGAACCTCAGGCCAGTGATAAAGGATACCAGGCGAACCAGAATACCATCCAGTCCCCACAGGATCAGTGACATTACGGCTGTCACTGCGGCAACAATCAGCGTGGTATGCAACGTTTCCTGGCGAGTCGGCCAGATCACCTTGCGGACTTCGGTTCTCGCTTCACGAGCGAAGGCGACTGTCGCCTTACCTTTTGTCGTTAACAGCGCGACACCGCCCGCTGCAGCGATCAGAATCACTACAGCCAGCGCACGCACTGCCAGCATAATGTCACGATAAAGGAAGTTGCCGACGATGGCCACGACCAGCAGCACGACTACGATTGTCCACTTCATCGCTTCGAGGCCGCGCCCGCTCCCTTGAGCTTCGGTATTCGCACTCATAAACCAACCTGTCACAAGAATTCAGACAAATAACTTCACCCCGCATGAGATGCGAGGCGACCAAACCGAAATGCTCTGCTGCGTTTCGGACTTAACGCCCTCTTCAGAGCCTGTCTCAGCAATGATTATGACCCAAAAAATCACTGATGAGCCAGGTTCTGGTGTGAAAGCGTGCAAAAAGGGCATCAAATGATGCCCTTTTATTGCGCATTGCGTCAAATGTTATCAGCAATTAGCCGAGAACTTTAGCAACCACGCCCGCGCCAACGGTACGGCCACCTTCACGGATTGCGAAACGCAGGCCGTCGTCCATCGCGATCGGGTGGATCAGGGTAACAACCATTTTGATGTTGTCGCCCGGCATGACCATCTCTACGCCTTCCGGCAGTTCGATGGTGCCAGTCACGTCAGTTGTACGGAAGTAGAACTGCGGACGGTAGCCTTTGAAGAACGGAGTATGACGGCCGCCTTCGTCTTTGGACAGAATGTACACTTCAGATTCGAACTTGGTGTGCGGCTTGATGGAACCCGGCTTAGCCAGTACCTGACCACGTTCGATTTCTTCACGTTTGATACCACGCAGCAGAACACCAACGTTCTCACCAGCACGGCCTTCGTCCAGCAGTTTGCGGAACATTTCAACGCCAGTACAGGTAGACTTCGCAGTCTCTTTGATACCAACGATTTCAACTTCTTCGCCAACTTTGATGATACCGCGCTCTACACGACCGGTAACAACGGTACCACGACCGGAGATGGAGAATACGTCTTCGATCGGCAGCAGGAACGGCTTGTCAATCGCACGCTCTGGTTCCGGGATGTAAGAATCCAGGTAGCCAGCCAGTTCGATGATTTTCGCTTCCCAGTCTGCGTCGCCTTCCAGCGCTTTCAGAGCGGAACCACGAACGATCGGGGTGTCGTCGCCCGGGAAATCGTACTGAGACAGAAGTTCACGAACTTCCATTTCAACCAGTTCCAGCAGCTCTTCGTCATCAACCATGTCGCATTTGTTCAGGAACACGATGATGTACGGAACGCCTACCTGACGACCCAGCAGGATGTGCTCACGAGTCTGCGGCATCGGGCCGTCAGTCGCAGCAACAACCAGGATCGCGCCGTCCATCTGCGCAGCACCGGTGATCATGTTTTTAACATAGTCGGCGTGGCCCGGGCAGTCTACGTGCGCGTAGTGGCGAGTCGGGGTGTCATATTCAACGTGAGACGTGTTGATGGTGATACCACGAGCTTTTTCTTCCGGCGCGTTATCGATCTGATCGAATGCGCGAGCAGAACCACCGTAGGTTTTAGCCAGAACGGTAGTGATTGCAGCGGTCAGCGTTGTTTTACCATGGTCAACGTGGCCGATAGTACCGACGTTAACGTGCGGTTTTGTACGTTCAAACTTTTCTTTAGACATCGATTGTCCCTCTAAGACACGGATAAATCGGTGATATCACCACATCAACCGGGCAACATGCCCGACTTGTTGAATGCAATAAACTAGAGAGAAACAGGGGAGGAGAGATAAAGAAGTGGTGCTGATACCCAGAGTCGAACTGGGGACCTCACCCTTACCAAGGGTGCGCTCTACCAACTGAGCCATATCAGCACGTTTGGAGCGGGCAGCGGGAATCGAACCCGCATCATCAGCTTGGAAGGCTGAGGTAATAGCCATTATACGATGCCCGCATCCTGAAACTCGGCTACCCAGTTCTTTCTATAACAAAAAAAAGAGAAGCGTCTCTTTTTCTGTTTGAGCTGACCAGTTTAACCAATCAACCCTGGCTCCGCAAAGCGTTGCCGAAAGATGGTGGTGGGGGAAGGATTCGAACCTTCGAAGTCGATGACGGCAGATTTACAGTCTGCTCCCTTTGGCCGCTCGGGAACCCCACCAGGCACTTGATGGTGCCGACTACCGGAATCGAACTGGTGACCTACTGATTACAAGTCAGTTGCTCTACCTACTGAGCTAAGTCGGCATCAAGTAGCGCGCATTCTAGGGAGACCTGCGAGTTCATGCAACTAAAAAATTGCAGAAAATGTTCTATTGCTCACATTTTGTGCTCAAACGAGAAAAAACGGTGTAATTTCAAACAGGGCAGGACAAAAATACGCCAACCTTCTTCACAAATACGGTTAATGAGGAGGGCAAAAGGCATATCCAAACCGCGAAAGCGGCATCGATTCCTCACAGCCTCTCCATAAGATGCAATGAAAACTCACTGGCTTCTACCGAGGACTTTATATCCCCTTACCAAACCATTCATCTCTGTGATGCTACCTTTAGAAAGCATCATTCAATGAGTTTTTTTCTTATTATTCCGCGCAATCTGGTGTTACCCTCCTGCCCATTGTCCTGATTAACTAGTGTGAAGCACCCCGCCTTCATGTAATTCGGCGGTTGCAAGAGCATGCTTATGAGCCTAAAAGAGCAAACGTTAATGACACCGTATCTACAATTTAACCGCGACCAATGGGCTGCACTGCGTGATTCCGTTCCGATGACGCTAACAGAAGAAGAAATCACGCGGTTAAAAGGCATCAACGAAGATCTTTCCCTGGAAGAAGTTGCAGAGATTTATTTGCCGCTGTCGCGTTTACTCAATTTCTATATCAGCTCTAATTTGCGCCGGCAGGCTGTACTGGAGCAATTCCTTGGCACCAACGGCCAGCGTATTCCTTATATCATCAGCATTGCGGGTAGCGTGGCGGTCGGGAAGAGCACCACCGCGCGCGTACTACAGGCGTTACTTAGCCGCTGGCCTGAGCATCGACATGTAGAATTGATTACGACAGATGGTTTTCTGCACCCTAACGCAGTATTGAAAGAACGTGGACTGATGAAGAAGAAAGGCTTCCCGCAGTCTTACGATATGCATCGCCTGGTTAAATTCGTCTCCGACCTGAAATCCGGTGTACCTGACGCTACGGCCCCGGTCTATTCACATCTCATTTATGACGTGATTCCGGATGGGGATAAGACGGTCACTCAGCCTGATATATTAATTCTTGAGGGATTAAATGTTTTGCAGAGTGGAATGGATTACCCTCACGATCCGCATCATGTATTTGTTTCCGACTTCGTTGATTTTTCAATTTATGTGGATGCGCCAGAAGAGTTGCTCAAAACCTGGTATATCAATCGTTTTCTGAAATTCCGCGAAGGGGCGTTTACCGACCCGGACTCTTATTTCCATAACTATGCTCAGTTGTCTAAAGACGAAGCTATTAATATTGCCACATCGCTATGGAATGAGATTAATCTTTTGAATTTAAAAGAGAATATTTTACCAACGCGTGAGCGAGCCAGCCTTATCATGACAAAAAGCGCAAACCACTCAGTCAATCAGGTGCGGTTAAGGAAATAAAAAGGGGAGCGCTGGCTCCTCTTTTTCATTCAGCGCCTCGCAATGAGATCTCACCGCCAATCCAGGGTTTTATCACCCCTTCTTGTTCCAGTAATAATGCGCCTTGAGCATCAATACCTCGAGAAATACCAAAGATCTCTTTATCGCCAATAATAAGTTTAACCGGACGGTTAATAAAGTTATCGAGCTTTTCCCAGCGGCCCAGATAGGGCGCCAGACCCTCATTCTCAAAAAGTTTAAAACCTGCCCGCAGCTCTTTAATCAGACAAGCGGCTAACTGATTACGATCGATAGAGATCCCGGCCTCCTGCAGGCTGATCCAGCCCTGATTGACAACATCAGACTCCACGCGGCGCATCATGAGATTAATCCCCGCGCCGCTGACTATCTGTGCCGCATCGCCGGTTTTCCCCGTCAGTTCCACCAGGATCCCGGACAGTTTGCGGTCCTGCAAATAGAGGTCGTTCGGCCATTTCACCCGTACTTTATCCGCCCCCAGGCTCTGCAGCACCTCGGCAATGACGATCCCGATGACCAGACTCAAACCTATAGCCGCAGCAGGCCCCTGCTCCAGTCGCCAGTACATTGAAAGGTAAAGATTAGACCCAAACGGCGAGAACCACTTGCGCCCGCGGCGGCCGCGGCCAGCCTGCTGATACTCAGCCACGCAGGCATCACCAGATTGCAGTTCGCTGAGCCGGTCCAGAAGATACTGGTTCGTGGAATCTATCACCGGTAGTACGGTTACCCGACCATGCTCAATCTGCCTGGCGATCTGCTCTTCGTCCAGTAGCTGGATAGGCTCAGGGAGACTGTAGCCTTTGCCCGGAACGGTGAACACGTCGACTCCCCAATCACGCAACGTTTGAATATGCTTGTTGATCGCTGCCCGGCTCATTCCTAAACGCTCGCCAAGCTGTTCACCTGAGTGAAATTCAGCATCAGCCAGTATCGATATCAGCGTCAAAGGAACGGTGTAGTCTTTCATGCAATAGTCTCCTCGGCATTGACTTCACCCGTTTCGCCAATAAAGCGCACCTCCGGCTGTAGCCAAATATCAAACTTCTCACCAACCTGTTGACGTACGTAGTGAGCCAATTCAACCACATCTTCACTGGTTGCCTGATTATGATTGATTAATACCAATGCCTGCTGGCTATGTACCGCTGCGCCGCCCATGACTTTGCCTTTAAGCTGGCATTGATCGATAAGCCAGCCGGCGGCTAGCTTCATGCTGCCATCAGGCTGAGGATAGTGGGGGATGTTCGGATAGGCAGCCAGCAGTGCTTGAGCCTTGTCTGCGCTAACGACCGGATTCTTAAAGAAGCTCCCCGCATTTCCATTCACTTTGGGATCGGGAAGTTTGGTCATGCGCATATGACATACGGCATCAAACACCTGCCGAGGGGTAACGGTTTGCGGATCAAGCCGGGTTAAATCGCCGTAGGTCAAAACGGGTTGCCACTCTTTTGGTAACATCAAACCAACGGCCACAATCGCGTAGCGATCTTGATATTCATGCTTAAAAATACTGTCCCGGTAGCCAAAACGACATTCCGCGGCGGAAAGGCGCAGTTTCTCACCAGTCGCTAACTCAACGCAATCGACGTGCTGGCAAACCTTTTGTAATTCAACGCCGTAAGCACCAATATTTTGAATCGGCGAGGAGCCGGTGCAGCCAGGAATCAGGGCAAGATTTTCCAGGCCAGGCATGCCGTTATTCAACGCAAACTGCACTAGCTGATGCCAGTTCTCTCCTGCGCCAACATGCAAATGCCACGCGTCTGGTGTTTCACTCACTTCGATTCCCATAATACGGTTAATAATCACCGTACCGGCATAATCCTTCAGGAACAGAACATTGCTTCCTTCACCAAGGATCAGGATTGGCTGGCGCTGTGCAGCGGCATTTTGCCAGGCATCCAGTAGCTGTTTTTCAGTTTCGGCGCGAACAATCGTTTTGGCAGAACGGTCAATACCGAAGGTATTCCAGGGCTTAAGTGAGTGGCTCATAATGGCTTCCAGATGCAAAATCTGCATTAGTTTACCGTATATAGCGAGGGAAGGCTTGCCTGAATGTCAGGGGGACCAGGAACCATGACGTTACCAAAGTCCAGTCATTCGCAGACCACAAAAACGCAAAAAGCCCATCCGTCAGGATGGGCTCTTCACTTAATTGATGCCTGGCAGTTCCCTACTCTCACATGGGGAGACCCCACACTACCATCGGCACTACGGCGTTTCACTTCTGAGTTCGGCATGGGGTCAGGTGGGACCACCGCGCTAGTGCCGCCAGGCAAATTCTGTTTAATCTGTATCAGGCTGAAAATCTTCTCTCAATCCGCCAAAACATCTTCGGCGTTGTAAGGTTAAGCCTCACGGTTCATTAGTACCGGTTAGCTCAACGCATCGCTGCGCTTACACACCCGGCCTATCAACGTCGTCGTCTTCAACGTTCCTTCAGGACTCTCAAGGAGTCAGGGAGAACTCATCTCGGGGCAAGTTTCGTGCTTAGATGCTTTCAGCACTTATCTCTTCCGCATTTAGCTACCGGGCAATGCCATTGGCATGACAACCCGAACACCAGTGATGCGTCCACTCCGGTCCTCTCGTACTAGGAGCAGCCCCCCTCAATTCTCCAGCGCCCACGGCAGATAGGGACCGAACTGTCTCACGACGTTCTAAACCCAGCTCGCGTACCACTTTAAATGGCGAACAGCCATACCCTTGGGACCTACTTCAGCCCCAGGATGTGATGAGCCGACATCGAGGTGCCAAACACCGCCGTCGATATGAACTCTTGGGCGGTATCAGCCTGTTATCCCCGGAGTACCTTTTATCCGTTGAGCGATGGCCCTTCCATTCAGAACCACCGGATCACTATGACCTGCTTTCGCACCTGCTCGCGCCGTCACGCTCGCAGTCAAGCCAGCTTATGCCATTGCACTAACCTCCTGATGTCCGACCAGGATTAGCTGACCTTCGTGCTCCTCCGTTACTCTTTAGGAGGAGACCGCCCCAGTCAAACTACCCACCAGACACTGTCCGCAACCCCGATTAGGGGCCCACGTTAGAACACCAGCCATTAAAGGGTGGTATTTCAAGGATGGCTCCACGCAGACTGGCGTCCACGCTTCAAAGCCTCCCACCTATCCTACACATCAAGGACCAGTGTTCAGTGTCAAGCTATAGTAAAGGTTCACGGGGTCTTTCCGTCTTGCCGCGGGTACACTGCATCTTCACAGCGAGTTCAATTTCACTGAGTCTCGGGTGGAGACAGCCTGGCCATCATTACGCCATTCGTGCAGGTCGGAACTTACCCGACAAGGAATTTCGCTACCTTAGGACCGTTATAGTTACGGCCGCCGTTTACCGGGGCTTCGATCAAGAGCTTCTCCTTACGGATAACCCCATCAATTAACCTTCCGGCACCGGGCAGGCGTCACACCGTATACGTCCACTTTCGTGTTTGCACAGTGCTGTGTTTTTAATAAACAGTTGCAGCCAGCTGGTATCTTCGACTGATTTCAGCTCCATGGGTAAACCACTTCACCTACATATCAGCGTGCCTTCTCCCGAAGTTACGGCACCATTTTGCCTAGTTCCTTCACCCGAGTTCTCTCAAGCGCCTTGGTATTCTCTACCTGACCACCTGTGTCGGTTTGGGGTACGATTTGATGTTACCTGATGCTTAGAGGCTTTTCCTGGAAGCAGGGCATTTGTCACTTCAGCACCGTAGTGCCTCGTCATCACACCTCAGCGTTAATAACGTTCCGGATTTACCTGGAACATCCGCCTACATGCTTAAACCGGGACAACCGTCGCCCGGCCAACATAGCCTTCTCCGTCCCCCCTTCGCAGTAACACCGAGTACAGGAATATTAACCTGTTTCCCATCGACTACGCCTTTCGGCCTCGCCTTAGGGGTCGACTCACCCTGCCCCGATTAACGTTGGACAGGAACCCTTGGTCTTCCGGCGTGCGGGTTTTTCACCCGCATTATCGTTACTTATGTCAGCATTCGCACTTCTGATACCTCCAGCAACCCTCACAGGCCACCTTCAACGGCTTACAGAACGCTCCCCTACCCAACAACACATAGTGTCGCTGCCGCAGCTTCGGTGCATGGTTTAGCCCCGTTACATCTTCCGCGCAGGCCGACTCGACCAGTGAGCTATTACGCTTTCTTTAAATGATGGCTGCTTCTAAGCCAACATCCTGGCTGTCTGGGCCTTCCCACATCGTTTCCCACTTAACCATGACTTTGGGACCTTAGCTGGCGGTCTGGGTTGTTTCCCTCTTCACGACGGACGTTAGCACCCGCCGTGTGTCTCCCGTGATAACATTCTTCGGTATTCGTAGTTTGCATCGGGTTGGTAAGTCGGGATGACCCCCTAGCCGAAACAGTGCTCTACCCCCGAAGATGAGTTCACGAGGCGCTACCTAAATAGCTTTCGGGGAGAACCAGCTATCTCCCGGTTTGATTGGCCTTTCACCCCCAGCCACAAGTCATCCGCTAATTTTTCAACATTAGTCGGTTCGGTCCTCCAGTTAGTGTTACCCAACCTTCAACCTGCCCATGGCTAGATCACCGGGTTTCGGGTCTATACCCTGCAACTTAACGCCCAGTTAAGACTCGGTTTCCCTGCGGCTCCCCTATACGGTTAACCTTGCTACAGAATATAAGTCGCTGACCCATTATACAAAAGGTACGCAGTCACCCCATAAAGAGGCTCCTACTGCTTGTACGTACACGGTTTCAGGTTCTTTTTCACTCCCCTCGCCGGGGTTCTTTTCGCCTTTCCCTCACGGTACTGGTTCACTATCGGTCAGTCAGGAGTATTTAGCCTTGGAGGATGGTCCCCCCATATTCAGACAGGATACCACGTGTCCCGCCCTACTCTTCGAGTTCACAACCTGTGTGCTTTAGTGTACGGGAGTATCACCCTGTACCCTGCGACTTTCCAGACGCTTCCACTAACACACAAGCTGATTCAGACTCCGGGCTGCTCCCCGTTCGCTCGCCGCTACTGGGGGAATCTCGGTTGATTTCTTTTCCTCGGGGTACTTAGATGTTTCAGTTCCCCCGGTTCGCCTCGTTTGACTATGTATTCATCAAACGATAGTGCAACGAATTGCACTGGGTTTCCCCATTCGGACATCGCCGGCTATAACGGTTCATATCACCTTACCGACGCTTTTCGCAGATTAGCACGTCCTTCATCGCCTCTGACTGCCAGGGCATCCACCGTGTACGCTTAGTCGCTTAACCTCACAACCCGAAGATGTTTCGTAAAACATCGTCGTGTCGCGAAAATTTGAGAGACTCGAACACACATTAGCTGTGTGTCGTTTCAATTTTCAGCTTGATCCAGATTTTTAAAGAGCAAAACTTCGCAGTGAACCTTTTCAGGTACACTCTGAAGTTTTCTTGTGGTGTGCAGTAAAGATGGTGGAGCTATGCGGGATCGAACCGCAGACCTCCTGCGTGCAAAGCAGGCGCTCTCCCAGCTGAGCTATAGCCCCATCGTAGTGAAATCTCATCAACCTTAATTTCTGTTGAAGCAAGGCGTGGTGACACGAAGCATACTTAGAGTATGTGAGTGTCGCCGCAACGCAGCATCAGCAGAAATTTGGTAGGCCTGAGTGGACTTGAACCACCGACCTCACCCTTATCAGGGGTGCGCTCTAACCACCTGAGCTACAAGCCTGCAGAGATTTTTTACTGCTTATTTTTCATCAGACAATCTGTGTGGACACTACAAAGGCAGGTTCTTTCAGGTAAGGAGGTGATCCAACCGCAGGTTCCCCTACGGTTACCTTGTTACGACTTCACCCCAGTCATGAATCACAAAGTGGTAAGCGCCCTCCCGAAGGTTAAGCTACCTACTTCTTTTGCAACCCACTCCCATGGTGTGACGGGCGGTGTGTACAAGGCCCGGGAACGTATTCACCGTGGCATTCTGATCCACGATTACTAGCGATTCCGACTTCATGGAGTCGAGTTGCAGACTCCAATCCGGACTACGACATACTTTATGAGGTCCGCTTGCTCTCGCGAGGTCGCTTCTCTTTGTATATGCCATTGTAGCACGTGTGTAGCCCTACTCGTAAGGGCCATGATGACTTGACGTCATCCCCACCTTCCTCCAGTTTATCACTGGCAGTCTCCTTTGAGTTCCCGGCCGGACCGCTGGCAACAAAGGATAAGGGTTGCGCTCGTTGCGGGACTTAACCCAACATTTCACAACACGAGCTGACGACAGCCATGCAGCACCTGTCTCAGAGTTCCCGAAGGCACCAAAGCATCTCTGCTAAGTTCTCTGGATGTCAAGAGTAGGTAAGGTTCTTCGCGTTGCATCGAATTAAACCACATGCTCCACCGCTTGTGCGGGCCCCCGTCAATTCATTTGAGTTTTAACCTTGCGGCCGTACTCCCCAGGCGGTCGACTTAACGCGTTAGCTCCGGAAGCCACTCCTCAAGGGAACAACCTCCAAGTCGACATCGTTTACAGCGTGGACTACCAGGGTATCTAATCCTGTTTGCTCCCCACGCTTTCGCACCTGAGCGTCAGTCTTTGTCCAGGGGGCCGCCTTCGCCACCGGTATTCCTCCAGATCTCTACGCATTTCACCGCTACACCTGGAATTCTACCCCCCTCTACAAGACTCCAGCCTGCCAGTTTCGAATGCAGTTCCCAGGTTGAGCCCGGGGATTTCACATCCGACTTGACAGACCGCCTGCGTGCGCTTTACGCCCAGTAATTCCGATTAACGCTTGCACCCTCCGTATTACCGCGGCTGCTGGCACGGAGTTAGCCGGTGCTTCTTCTGCGGGTAACGTCAATCGACAAGGTTATTAACCTTATCGCCTTCCTCCCCGCTGAAAGTACTTTACAACCCGAAGGCCTTCTTCATACACGCGGCATGGCTGCATCAGGCTTGCGCCCATTGTGCAATATTCCCCACTGCTGCCTCCCGTAGGAGTCTGGACCGTGTCTCAGTTCCAGTGTGGCTGGTCATCCTCTCAGACCAGCTAGGGATCGTCGCCTAGGTGAGCCGTTACCCCACCTACTAGCTAATCCCATCTGGGCACATCTGATGGCAAGAGGCCCGAAGGTCCCCCTCTTTGGTCTTGCGACGTTATGCGGTATTAGCTACCGTTTCCAGTAGTTATCCCCCTCCATCAGGCAGTTTCCCAGACATTACTCACCCGTCCGCCACTCGTCACCCGAGAGCAAGCTCTCTGTGCTACCGTTCGACTTGCATGTGTTAGGCCTGCCGCCAGCGTTCAATCTGAGCCATGATCAAACTCTTCAATTTAAGTTTGATGCTCGTGAATTAAACTTCGTAATGAATTACGTATGTTCACTCAGAGACTTGGTATTCATTTTTCGTCCGAAGACGTTAAGAATCCATGTCACTTTGAGTGCCCACACAGATTGTCTGATAAATTGTTAAAGAGCAGTGCAACGCGGCTTTCGCTCACCGTTGCGAGGTCCCGTATAATACGTTTTCCTCATTCAGAGTCAAGCGTTTAATTTCGCTTTTCTCTGTCGGTATTCATCGCTGAATCCCGCTGACCCGGCGGCTTGCGTGCCGTTGTTCCGTGTCAGTGGGAGCGCATTATAGGGAGTAATTCCGAAGTGACAAGGGGAAATTTCAAAAAACTTTTCGTTCGCTCAACTTTCCATCACCAGGGTGATTTAACGCGCTATTTGCTGGTCATTTGCGCAATTTCCCGCGCAAATCTGCCCACCTGCTGCCAGTCGGTATACACCACTTCTTTACTAACATCCGTTTCGCCGCCGGTCATCTTCATAATAAGGCGAATCATAAACCGATCGTACCAACGATAGCGTGGATAGCGAAGCGCTCCGGCAAATACCGCGCAGTGCTGCGGCTGCCAGGGCGAGTTGAGCAGAAACTTTCGCGTGTAGCTGTTGGTCTGCGGCGTTCGTTTTTCTGGCTTACGCGCGACGAGGTTAACCGAGAAAAATGCTCCCGGCAGCGCCTGCAGCGACTGAAGATGCGTTTTGACAAACCGCTCCAGCGCGGGATGAAAGTGACCATAGCGGATTGATGCGCCAATCACGACGCGATCGTATAAAGGCCACTCCACCTCATTAGTACGGTTGAGGTCAATCGTATCCGCATCAATCCCCTGCTCTTTTAATTCAGATGCCAGATAGGAGGCGATTTCACGCGTCTGTCCGTCGCGGGTAGAAAATAGAATCAAAGTTTTCACAGGCACTCCTGTTATTCGCGCCAGAAAGTCGGAGTAAATAGCACCAGCAAGGTGAACACTTCCAGACGACCAAACAGCATATTAGCAATCAAGATCCATTTTGCGACAGGGTTCATCGTCGCAAAGTTATCCGCCACCACGCCCAGTCCCGGGCCAAGGTTATTCAGCGTCGCGACGACCGAAGCAAAGGCCGAGAAATCATCCACGCCGGTGGCGATAATCGCCAGCATACTAATGATAAACACCAGCGCATAGGCGGAGAAAAATCCCCAAACGGCTTCAAGGATACGTTCCGGCAACGCACGGTTCCCCAGTTTAATACTGTATACCGCATTAGGGTGTACCAGCCGTTTAAGCTCACGGTTACCCTGCTTGAAAAGCAGAAGAATACGGATAACCTTCAAACCACCGCCCGTCGACCCGGCGCAGCCGCCGATAAAAGCCGAGCAGAGCAGAAGGACCGGCAAGAATAGCGGCCAGCGCGCGATACTGTCGGTAGTGAATCCTGCCGTTGTCGCCATCGAAACAACCTGGAAGAACGCCTGGTTCACCGTCATGAGTGCAGAACTGTATACATCATGCAGCCACAACACTAGGGTACATACCACCACCAGCGTGAGCTGCACGCCGATAAACATGCGGAATTCGGGATCGCGCCAGTACACTTTCAGGCTGCGCCCGCTGAGTAATGAAAAGTGCAGGCCGTAGTTACAGCCCGATATCAGCAAGAAAATCGCAATAATGGAGTTAATCGTTGGGCTATTAAAGTAGCCCACGCTGGCGTCATGGGTGGAGAATCCGCCAATCGCAATCGTCGAGAAGCTATGCCCGATGGCGTCGAACGCCGGCATACCGGCAAACCACAGCGCCAGCGCGCAGGCCACCGTCAGTAAGACATAAATAAGCCACAGCGTTTTCGCCGTTTCAGCGATTCGCGGCCGCATTTTATTATCTTTCAGCGGCCCGGGCATTTCCGCCCGATACAGCTGCATCCCCCCGACGCCCAGTATCGGCAGTATCGCTACCGCCAGCACGATGATCCCCATCCCGCCAAACCATTGCAGCATCTGGCGATAGAAAAGAATGGCGTGAGGTAATGAGTCAAGCCCTACCAGCGTGGTTGCCCCGGTCGTTGTCAAACCCGAGAAAGATTCAAAGAAGGCATCCGTGATGCTCAGGTTAGGCTGCTCAGAGAAGATAAAGGGCAGCGAGCCGACGCTTCCGAGCACCGTCCAGAACAGCACGACGATAAGAAATCCTTCGCGGGATTTCAGTTCGCCCTTCTCACGACGGTTAGGCCACCACAGCAGCGAGCCGATCGCCAGGGCGACAAAAAAGGTCTGTGTAAACGCCCGCCCCGCGCCATCGCGATATATCAGGGCTATTAATCCCGGGAGGATCATTGTCCCCGAAAACAAAATGACCAGCAGTCCAACGATTCGGGTTATCGCGCGAAAATGCATCTCTGGCGCTTCCTTTGATATGCAAAAAAATCAGGTGGGGATTATTCGTCAATCTTCAGTAATTGCAACGAACCGCGACTAAAATCAGCCAGTTTTGCTGAAAAAAGCGCCACTTCAGCCTGAGGAAGCGCCACGCGCAGCTGAACAGACGCTTGATATTCGCTCTCGACAATTTTCCCTGAGAATTGAGCCAACAGCGTTTCAATCCCGGCCAACTGCCCGTATTCACACTGCAAAGTATATGCGGTCAGCGGCGTCTTGCGCTGTGTTGCGAGCTGCGCAAGCGCCTGATGCACGCCGCCGCCGTACGCTTTGACCAGACCGCCGGTGCCGAGCAGAATACCACCGTAGTAGCGCACGACGACAGCGGTTATCTCGCCGACGCCGCTGCCCATAAGCTGCGCCAGCATCGGCTTACCCGCCGTCCCCGCCGGTTCGCCATCATCGGAAAATCCCAGTTGCTGCGAGTCATTTGGCGGCCCGGCGACCCACGCCACGCAGTGGTGACGGGCATCCGGATGATCAGCCCTAACTGACTCGACAAACGCTTTTGCCGCCGCTACGCCGTCGGTATGCGCCAACAGCGTGATAAAGCGGCTCTTTTTGATCTCTTCCACAAAGGTGACCGGCGCGGCCGGTATCAACCAGCTTTCCATTACGCCAGTTTCAGATCGCGCGTCATGTTTTCAATACTGTTTTCGTGGATCACGACGTTGTCTTCAATACGAATACCGCCAAACGGTTTCAGCGCTTCAATTTTCTGCCAGTTGAAGTGTTTGCTGAACTGCCCTTCGCGCCACGGCGCCAGCAGCGATTCGATAAAGTAGATGCCCGGTTCAATCGTCAATACCATCCGCGGCTGCAGCACGCGCGTGCAGCGCAGGTAGGGATATTTTGCCGGCGCGGCCAGATGGGTACCGGTATCATCCTGCATAAAGCCCGCGACATCATGAACCTGCAGACCCAGAGGATGGCCAATGCCGTGCGGCATAAACGGTCCGGTCAGGTCGTTTTCCACCATCGCTTCTTCGCTCATCTCTTTGACTATTTGATGTTTGCGCAGCAGTTTGGCAATAAGCTGATGGAACTGGACATGATAATCCACGTAGCTCACGCCCGCCTTCATGGTGCTAATCAGCGCCAGCTGTTCATCATTAACGTCTTTAACCAGCTGAGCATAGTCGTTATCGCCATGCGCCGCCCAGGTACGCGTCAGGTCCGCCGCATAGCCGTTATATTCCGCGCCCGCATCCAGCAGGAAGCTGCGCAACTCCGCCGGCGCGCGGTGATCCAGCTTAGTGTAATGCAGAACGGAAGCGTGTTCGTTCAGCGCCACAATGTTGCTGTACGGTACATCGGTGTCGCGATGGCCGGTAGCAGTCAGATAGGCCTGGTTAATATCAAACTCGCTCATCCCGGAGAGGAACGCTTCATGAGCGGCCTGATGACCGTTAACCGCCGACTTCTGCGCTTCGCGCATGCAGGCCAGCTCATAGTCAGTTTTATAAGAGCGGTAGTAGTGCAGATAATCAATCACCCCTTTCGGGTTGATTTTATCCGCCGCGAGTTCTAACCCCAGCGCGCGTTCCGGTACCGGTCCGATATACGCGATATTGCCGCGGGCGGCGGGTAGCTGGCTGCCGATACCGTCCGCTTTCGGCAGGGCAATGACTTCCACCTCTTCGGTCCAGAACGAAGTTGGCAGCGGTTCCACGTTATGCCAGTAGTCGACCGGCAGGTAGAACCACAGTTTCGGTTTGTTGACACCGTCCACCAGCAGCCAGCAGTTAGGGACCTGGGTAACCGGCACCCAGGCTTTGAACTGCGGGTTGACCTTGAACGGATACGGATGATCGTCAAGGAAGACGTTGAACAGTTCACCGGAGTGAATCAGCAGGGCATCCAGCTTAAAGCGGGCCAGAACATCACGGGTACGCTCTTGTAGGGTAACGATATGATTTTTATAGAGACCGGCAAGGGATTCCATCTTTTATCCTTTGATTTTATGAGATCGTGATGTTTCGCATCTTAGCACAATGACCTCAAACGGGGTGATCTCTACCGGGTGTGATCCGACCAGCATTTATTTAAAGTCTTATTTGCAATTTCTTAACATAAAATCCACACTCCGTCTCATCTGGTACGACCAGATCATATTGCTGGATTCAGGAGACTGACATGCTCTACAAAGGCGACACCCTGTACCTCGACTGGCGGGAAGACGGCATTGCCGAACTGGTATTCGATGCCCCCGGCTCGGTCAACAAGCTCGATACCGCAACCGTAGCCAGCCTCGGTGAAGCGCTGGACGTACTGGAAAAACAAAAAGATCTTAAAGGGCTGCTGCTGCGCTCCGAAAAAGCCGCTTTTATCGTCGGCGCGGATATCACCGAATTTCTTTCTCTGTTCCTGGTTCCCGAAGAACAGCTCAGCCAGTGGCTACATTTCGCTAATAGCGTATTTAATCGCCTGGAAGATTTGCCGGTTCCGACCATCTCCGCAGTCAACGGCTATGCGCTGGGCGGCGGCTGCGAATGCGTACTGGCGACCGATTATCGCCTGGCGACGCCGGACCTGCGCATTGGTCTGCCGGAAACGAAGCTGGGCATCATGCCGGGCTTTGGCGGCTCGGTGCGGATGCCGCGCATGCTTGGCGCGGACAGCGCGCTGGAAATCATTGCCGCAGGTAAAGACGTCGGCGCCGAACAGGCCTTAAAAATCGGCCTCGTCGACGGCGTGGTTAAACATGAAAAACTGATCGATGGCGCAGTAGCCATTCTGCGTCAGGCCATTAACGGCGACCTGGACTGGAAAGCGAAGCGCCAGCCGAAGCTGGAGCCGCTTCACCTGAGTAAAATTGAAGCCGCAATGAGTTTTACCATTGCCAAAGGCATGGTGGCGCAAACCGCCGGGAAACACTACCCGGCCCCGCTTACCGCCGTTAAAACCATTGAAGCCGCCGCCCGCTTTGGCCGCGAAGAAGCGCTGAACCTGGAAAACAAAAGTTTCGTCCCGCTGGCGCATACCAACGAGGCGCGCGCGCTGGTCGGTATCTTCCTCAACGATCAGTACGTCAAAGCGAAAGCGAAGAAGCTGACGAAAGATGTCGACACGCCAAAACACGCGGCCGTGCTGGGCGCGGGGATTATGGGCGGCGGTATTGCATACCAGTCGGCCTGGAAAGGCGTGCCGGTGGTCATGAAGGATATTAACGACAAATCGCTGACGCTGGGCATGACCGAAGCGGCGAAGCTGCTGAATAAACAGCTTGAGCGCGGCAAAATCGATGGGCTCAAGATGGCCGGCGTCATTTCCACTATTCAGCCAACCCTGGATTACGCCGGCTTTGAGCGCGTGGACGTCGTGGTCGAAGCCGTCGTTGAGAACCCAAAAGTGAAAAAAGCGGTACTGGCGGAAACCGAAGAGAAGGTGCGCCCGGATACCGTGCTGGCCTCCAACACCTCGACCATCCCTATCAGCGAGCTGGCCAGCGTCCTGCAGCGCCCGGAAAACTTCTGCGGCATGCACTTCTTTAACCCGGTGCATCGCATGCCGCTGGTTGAAGTGATCCGCGGCGATAAAACCTCGGATAAGACCATTGCCAAAGTCGTCGCCTGGGCCAGCAAAATGGGCAAAACGCCGATTGTGGTCAACGACTGCCCCGGCTTCTTCGTCAACCGCGTACTGTTCCCCTACTTCGCCGGTTTCAGCCAGTTGCTGCGCGATGGCGCGGACTTCCGCAAGGTCGACAAAGTGATGGAAAAACAGTTTGGCTGGCCGATGGGGCCCGCCTATCTGCTGGACGTCGTGGGCATTGATACCGCGCATCACGCGCAGGCGGTCATGGCGGCGGGCTTCCCGCAGCGAATGCAGAAAGAGTATCGCGATGCGATCGATGCGCTATTCGACGCCAAGCGTTTCGGCCAGAAAAACGGCCTTGGCTTCTGGCGCTACAAAGAAGACAGCAAAGGTAAGCCGAAGAAGGAAGAGGATACTGTCGTCGATAGCCTGCTGGCGGAAGTCAGCCAGCCGAAGCGCGATTTCAGCGATGAAGAGATTATCGCCCGGATGATGATCCCGATGGTCAACGAAGTGGTGCGCTGTCTCGAAGAGGGCATTATTGCCAGCCCGGCGGAAGCCGATATGGCGCTGGTTTATGGCCTGGGCTTCCCTCCGTTCCACGGCGGCGCGTTCCGCTGGCTCGATACGCTCGGTAGCGCAAAATATCTCGATATGGCGCAGCAGTACCAGCACCTCGGCCCGCTATACGACGTGCCGGAAGGATTGCGCAGCAAAGCGCGTCATAACGAACCGTACTATCCCCCGGTTGAGCCTGCCCGTGCGCCAGGCGACCTGAAAACGGCTTAAGGAGTCACAATGGAACAGGTTGTCATTGTCGATGCAGTTCGTACCCCGATGGGCCGTTCGAAGGGCGGCGCCTTTCGCCACGTGCGTGCGGAAGATCTCTCCGCGCACCTGATGCGTAGCCTGCTTTCGCGTAATCCGTCTCTTGAGGCGAGCGCGATCGACGATATTTACTGGGGCTGCGTCCAGCAGACCCTGGAACAGGGCTTCAACATTGCCCGCAACGCGGCGTTGCTGGCGGAGATCCCGCATTCGGTACCCGCCACCACGGTTAATCGGCTGTGCGGTTCTTCTATGCAGGCGCTTCACGACGCGGCGCGTATGATCATGACCGGCGATGCCAGCGTCTGCCTGATTGGCGGCGTAGAGCATATGGGCCATGTCCCGATGAGCCACGGCGTGGATTTCCATCCCGGACTGAGCCGTAACGTCGCCAAAGCCGCCGGAATGATGGGTCTGACGGCAGAAATGCTGGCGCGTCTGCACGGCATCAGCCGGGAAATGCAGGACCAGTTCGCCGCCCGCTCCCACGCTCGCGCCTGGGCCGCGACGCAGTCCGGCGCATTCAAGACGGAGATCATCCCGACCGGCGGTCACGACGCCGACGGCGTGCTGAAGTCTTACAGCTACGATGAAGTCATTCGCCCGGAGACGACGGTAGAAGCGCTGGCCGCGCTGAGACCCGCGTTCGATCCGGTCACCGGCACCGTGACGGCGGGAACCTCTTCCGCCCTCTCCGATGGCGCCGCAGCGATGTTGTTAATGAGCGAAAGCCGCGCCCGCGAACTGGGCCTGAAGCCTCGCGCTCGCGTGCGCTCGATGGCTGTCGTCGGCTGCGATCCGTCCATCATGGGCTATGGCCCGGTTCCCGCGTCAAAACTGGCGCTGAAAAAGGCCGGGCTCAGCACCAGCGATATCGATGTGTTCGAGATGAACGAAGCTTTTGCCGCCCAGATCCTACCGTGCATTAAAGATCTGGGGCTGATGGAACAGATAGACGAGAAGATCAACCTCAACGGCGGCGCGATCGCCCTGGGCCATCCGCTCGGCTGTTCCGGCGCGCGCATTAGCACTACGTTGATCAACCAGATGGAGCGTAAAGACGCGCAGTTCGGCCTGGCCACCATGTGTATTGGTTTAGGTCAGGGGATCGCGACGGTATTTGAGCGGGTTTAATCGAAGAGTTTAATCCCCGAAATAGTTTAGTTGCCGTTCTTCCCGCCTGTCAGGGGCGGGTTTTTTATTTCTACCGATCCGTTATTATCGCCATGTACCTAATGATTATTAAGGATAATGAAGAGTGATGAAAACACTCCCAATCATTTTTCTGCTAACCACGTTCTCTGCCGCAGCGCTCGCCAGCGAACAGGATAGCGCTCAGGCATGCCTTTCCAGGGGGATCAGTAAAATGGCGCAGGACCCTGGCAGCGATCGGCTAAAGCATCTGGTCATCACCGACATTAATACCGAACGCTATGATGAGAAGATAGGCAGCCTGCATATCGCGACGCAGCTCACCGCTACGCTGGAAAAAGAAGGGAACCCGGTAGGGAAAATGCTCTGTTTGCTGGAAAACGATCGGCCGCTGTACGTTTACTTCAGCGATGACCGGTAAAAACAGCACCCAGGCCAAAAGCCCGGATGCTTTCAGAGCGGCTATCAAATAAACGCAAAGGCATCGCCAAACAGGCGATCTTCACGCGCGCCGCGCTCGTTGCAGAACAGGTCACGGGCAATTTTCGCCATCTCAAAACGGCCGGCGATATAGATATCATGCTCGCCCAGCGTACCGTAATCCTGCAGAACCGCCGTGAGCACGGTTCCGGTACGGCCACGCCACTCAGCTTCAGGCTGCTCAACAACGGGTTCAACGCGCAGGCCCGGATGCTGCAGGCTTAACGCTTCCAGCTCGGCCAGATCGTAGAGATGCTTCGCTTCGCGTCCGCCCCAGTAGATGGCGATATCGCGGTTCGGATTGCGCGCCAGCGCGGTGAGCAGAATCGAACGCACGTAAGAGAAGCCCGTCCCCCCGGCAATCAAAATCAGCGGGCGTTCTTCATCATCGCGCAGCCAGGCTTCGCCATGCGGCATATCGACCTCGATTTCACGCTCTTTCAGAATACGATCCATCACCGCCATCGCATACAGGTTAAGTTCAGATGCACCGATATGCAGCTCGATAAACTCCTGTTCCGACGGCGTAGAAGCCATGGAGAATGGGCGCTTATCGCGTTCGTCCATCACGACCATCAGATACTGACCAGCCCGGAAGGCAAACGCCGCTTCCGGCACTAATCGAACGCGATACACAGTATCGGTAATCGCCTCCACCGAGGTCACTTTACAGCTTAAGGTTGTCATGCGTCCCCTCTGTCGGGTCTATTGTGCAAAACAGCGGCGTAGCCCCGCTTACTGTTATTTGAAGATAGCCAGTTCGTCCCAGATGGCGTCGACGCGCGCCGTCACCTCAGGATCTTTTTTGATCGGACGACCCCACTCGCGCTGGGTCTCTCCAGGCCATTTGTTTGTGGCATCCAGCCCCATTTTTGAACCCAAACCGGAAACCGGTGAGGCAAAATCCAGATAATCAATTGGCGTATTTTCTACCAGTACCGTATCACGCGCCGGGTCCATACGGGTAGTAATCGCCCAAATCACATCATTCCAGTCGCGCGCATTGACATCGTCATCGCAGACGATAACAAACTTGGTATACATGAACTGACGGAGGAACGACCAGACGCCCATCATGACGCGTTTCGCGTGACCGGCGTACTGCTTCTTCATCGTGACCACCGCCAGGCGATAGGAACAGCCTTCAGGCGGTAAATAGAAATCCACGATTTCAGGAAACTGCTTTTGCAGGATGGGGACGAACACTTCGTTCAGCGCAACGCCCAGTACCGCGGGTTCGTCCGGCGGACGCCCGGTGTAGGTCGAATGGTAGATGGCGTCTTCACGCTGAGTAATATGGGTGACGGTAAAGACCGGGAAGTTATCCACTTCATTGTAGTAGCCCGTATGGTCGCCATACGGGCCTTCCGGCGCCATCTCTCCGGCCTCAATATATCCTTCCAGCACAATCTCCGCGCTGGCGGGCACTTCCAGATCGTTAGAGATGCACTTAACGACTTCGGTTTTCGTGCCGCGCAGCAGCCCGGCAAACGCATACTCGGAGAGGGTATCCGGAACCGGGGTCACCGCCCCGAGAATCGTCGCCGGATCGGCGCCCAACGCGACGGAAACAGGAAAACGCTCGCCTGGATGCGCTGCGCACCACTCCTGGAAGTCCAGCGCGCCGCCGCGATGCGATAGCCAACGCATAATCAGCTTGTTCTTGCCAATCAGCTGCTGGCGATAAATACCCAAATTTTGCCGCTCTTTATGCGGACCGCGGGTCACCGTTAGCCCCCAGGTGATCAGCGGCGCGGCATCTTCCGGCCAGCAGGTCATGATCGGGATGCGGGTCAGATCCACCTCATCGCCGTGGATGATTTTTTGCTGGCACGGGGCTCCACGCAGACGCTTAGTCGGCATATTCAGCACCTGCTTGAACTGCGGCAGCTTATCAAACAGGTCGCGGAAGCCTTTTGGTGGTTCCGGCTCTTTCAGGAATGCCAGAAGCTTACCCACTTCCCGCAGCGAACTGACATCCTCCTGCCCCATTCCCAGCGCGACTCGCCGCGGCGTGCCGAAAAGATTACACAGCACCGGCATGGCGTAGCCTTTAGGATTTTCGAATAGCAGGGCCGGACCGCCAGCGCGCAATGTGCGGTCGGCAATTTCGGTGATTTCCAGGTGAGGATCGACCGGCAGGGAGATCCGTTTCAATTCCCCCTGCTGCTCCAGTAATGTCAGAAATTCGCGTAGATCGTGGTATTTCATGGAGTTGTTATTGACCTCTATACAGGCGGCTGATTATACGGCGTTCGCCGGAGCTATGCTGTATTTTTGTTAAATTAGCGTGAAAGAACGCTGAAATTTAGTTTTCACCCGCAATGATTTCGCGATCGTACCGGGCTTTTGTTATGCTTGCTGCTAGTAGCATTGGAAAGAGTCATTATGCAAGCCTGGTACTTACTTTATTGCAAACGTGGGCAGCTTGAACGCGCCCAGGAACACCTTGAGCGGCAGGCCGTGAATTGCCTGATGCCAACGATCGAGCTGGAAAAAATCGTCCGCGGTAAACGCACGACGGTCAGCGAGCCCCTGTTCCCAAATTATCTGTTTATCGAGTTCGATCCGGAAGTGATTCATACCACCACCATCAGCGCAACGCGCGGTGTGAACAGCTTTGTGCGTTTCGGCGCGCTGCCCGCTATCGTGCCGTCTGCCGTCATTCATCAGCTTTCCATCTACAAACCGGAAGGGATCACCGATCCGGAAACGCCGCATGAAGGCGATAGCGTGCTGATTACCGATGGCGCCTTTGAGGGTCTGCAGGCTATTTTTACCGAACCGGACGGTGAAGCCCGTTCTATGCTGCTGCTGAATTTGCTTAACAAGCAGGTGCTACAGAGCGTGAAAAATACTGATTTTTATAAAATCTGACGGCGCCTAAAAGCGCACGCCAAAGAGTCTTCTGACGTTAGCATCGGTAATCTCTTCCAGCCACTGCGCCTCTTCCCCGCGCCATCCCGCGATGCTGGTCAGAATATGCGGCAGGTAGGCGGGCTCATTGCGGCGGGAAGCGGGTTTTGGCCGCATATCGCGCGGCAGCAGATACGGCGCATCGGTCTCAACCAGCAGGCGATCTGCCGGAATATCCGCCAGCAAGGCTCGAAGCTCCAGCCCCCGACGCTCATCACATACCCAGCCGGTGATACCAATAAATAAACCGTGCTCAACGCATTCGCGCATCTCTTCACGGCTACCCGTAAAGCAATGCACCACGGCCCCCGGGAGCTTATCAAGCCAGGGAACCAGCAGGGCCAGAAAGCGCTCATGCGCATCGCGACAGTGCAGGAATACCGGCATCGACAGCTCCGCTGCCAGCGCCAGCTGGGCGCTAAACGCCGCTTCTTGCTCCTGAGGCGTCGAAAAGTTGCGGTTGAAATCGAGGCCGCATTCGCCAACCGCGACGACTTCCGGCTCGCGAGCCAGCGCATAGACCGCTGCCGCTACCGAGTCCGTCCAGCAGCGACTGTCGTGGGGATGAACGCCGGCCGTTGACCAGCATCCCGAATAGCGGCGCGCCATCTGCTGCGCCTGCGCGCTTTCATGCAGGTTGGTTCCCGTCAACAGCATCCCGGTGACGCCCGCCGCCCGGGCCCGGGACACCACCTCATCGCGATCGCGGGAAAACTGCGAACTGGTCAGATTTACGCCGATATCAAACATCATCGCTCCCATATGGCAACCGCCCTGGCGGGCGGTTGAGCGTTATTCTTCTTTACCCTGCGCCTCTTCGGCGGCGGCATCCTCGTCACGCGTCAGGCGTTTACCGGTATAGAACCGCGCGAAGAAGACACCGACCTCAAACAGACAGTACATCGGAATCGCCAGCAGAGTTTGCGAGAACACGTCCGGCGGAGTCAGCAGCATCCCCACAACGAATGCGCCAACCAGGACATAGGGGCGTTTCTTACGCAGGTCGTCCGGCGTGGTGACGCCCATCCAGCACAGCAGCACGATGGCCACCGGGACCTCGAACGAGACGCCAAACGCGATAAACAGCGCCATCACAAAGTCGAGATAGCTACGAATATCGGTAGAGACCTGTACGCCTTCCGGCGCCGCGTGGGTCAAAAAGCCAAACGCCAGCGGGAAAACGACGAAGTAGGCGAAAGCCATACCGATATAGAACAGCAGCGTACTGGAGACCAGCAGCGGCATAACCAGCCGACGCTCATGCTTATACAGCGCTGGCGCCACAAAGGCCCAGACCTGATACAGAATGACCGGTACCGACAAAATTATCGATACCATAAAGGTCAGCTTGATCGGCGTGAAGAAAGGCGAGGCCACATCCGTCGCGATCATGGTCGCGCCAACCGGCATCTGCCGAATAAGCGGCGCGGAAACCAGCTGATAGATATCGTTGGCGAAATAGACTAACGCCAGGAAAATGACCAGAATCGCAAGAATGCTGTTGATCAAGCGCTTGCGCAGCTCGATCAGATGCGTAATTAGCGGTTGAGTATCGTCTACGCCCATTTTTACTGTTTATCACTCGATACAGGGGAGGAAGAATCGGAAGCCGACACGGCAGTTTTTACTTTCACTGTCGGGATTTCACTCTGCGAAGCGGAAAGCTCTTCAGCCACGGGGTCAGGCGCATGCTCCGGCGCGCTGGCCTGGTGTTCAGCCGTCGCCGGCGTCACGTCCTTGCGCTGCTCTTCACTCCCTTTAACGACCGGGTTGTGAATGGTGTTGGCTTCGTCGCTGGCTTTTTCAGGATCGTGGGCGGAGTAGGATCGCTTCATAGATTCAGCCGCTTCACGCAGCTCATCCATTGAAGCTTTTAGCTCGGGCGTCAGGTTGTCCAGGCTGGCCTTTTCCACCTTTTTAAGGCTTTCCTGAAACTCCTGCAGTTTTAATTCCTGCGTTATTTCATTTTGTACGGTAGCCGCAAGCGACCGCAGCGTGCGGATCCAGCTAACCACCGTCTTTACCGCTACCGGTAGTCGCTGCGGCCCCAAAACGATGAGGCCAATCACGAATACCAGCAGCAGCTCACTAAAACCGATATCGAACACGAATTACACCTGCTCTTTGTCGTGGCGTTTAGTCTCGTCTTTCTTTACATCATCCGGCTTATCAGCAAGGGTTTTCGCCGCAAAATCGGCATCGGGTGCGGATTTTTCCGGTTTATCTTCGTCGCTCATGGCCTTTTTAAAGCCTTTGATCGACGCTCCTAAATCTGAACCGAGCGAGCTCAGCTTTTTTGTCCCAAAAAGCAGAACCACGATGACGACAACAATGAGTAACTGCCAAATACTGATACCACCCATACACATTCCCCTATGACAGATGATGATTATTAGGACGCATTATACACATTATGCGCGGTGATAAAGGCGACCGCCGTCAGTTCGTCTTTCGCCAGCCGATAAGCCAGGTTACGGCGCCAGCGGCCATCAGCCAGCCCGGCATCATGCCCCACTCGGGACGGTGGATGAATAACAGCGTACCACTCAGTAATAAAACCGCGCCTATACCAAACAGATAGCGGGACTGACCCTGGCGCACGTGTCGCACCTGGATGTCGCGCACGATGGTATCGACGCTATTCTGCAACTGCTTGCTTTGCTGCAGGCTCTGGTACACCAGCTCAGGTATTTCCGGCATTCTTTCGATCCAGAACGGCGCTTTTTCTTTAAACGCCCGCACCAGAGCCGGAATGCCCACCTGTTCTTTTATCCACGACTCAAGGAACGGTTTCGCCGTTTTCCACAAGTCTAACTGAGGATAGAGCTGGCGACCTACACCTTCTACGTAAAGTAATGTCTTCTGCAGCAGAACCAGCTGCGGCTGCACTTCCATATTGAAACGTCGCGCCGTGTTAAACAGGTTCAGCAACACGTGGCCAAACGAGATTTCCGCCAGCGGCTTTTCAAAAATAGGCTCGCAGACGGTACGAATAGCAAACTCGAACTCTTCAACGTTGGTATCCGCGGGAACCCAGCCGGAATCAACGTGCAGCTCCGCAACTTTGCGGTAATCGCGGTTGAAGAAGGCAATGAAGTTTTCCGCCAGATAGCGCTTATCTTCTTTGTTCAGCGAGCCGACGATACCGCAGTCAATGCCAATGTACTGCGGATCTTCCGGGTGGTTACGGCTGACAAAAATATTGCCCGGATGCATGTCGGCATGGAAGAAGCTGTCGCGGAAAACCTGGGTAAAGAAGACCTGTACGCCACGCTCAGCCAGCAGCTTCATGTTAGTCCCCTGCGCTTCCAGCGCGGCGACGTCGGACACCGGGATCCCGTAAATCCGCTCCATCACCATCATGCCTTCGCTGCAGTAGTCCGAGTAAACTTCCGGGACATAGAGCATCGGACTCTCTTCGAAGTTGCGGCGAAGCTGGATAGCGTTAGCTGATTCACGCAGCAGGTTGAGCTCATCCAGCAGCGTTTTTTCGTATTCGCGAACCACTTCCTGCGGGCGAAGACGGCGGCCGTCCGGCAGCAGACGCGGCACCCAGCGGGCAAGACGGTAGATGAGCTTCATATCCGCTTTGATAACCGGAACGATATCCGGGCGAATCACCTTAATGACAACCTCTTTGCCGTTCTCTTTCAGACGTGCGGTATGCACCTGGGCAATAGAAGCGGAAGCGAGCGGTTCAATCGAGAAGTCATCAAACCAGGCCTCTACCGGCAGGCCGCCCATGGCTTGCTCAATTTGCTTTTTGGCCTGCAGACCGTCAAAAGGCGCGACGCGGTCCTGCAGCATGGCCAGCTGATCGGCAATATGGGGTGGAAAGAGGTCGCGACGGGTCGAGAGCATCTGGCCAAATTTGATCCACACCGGCCCCAGCTCCTGTAATGCGAGGCGCAGTCGCTCGCCGAGAGGGCGGTCTTTATGGCGATTGGGCATCCAGAAGAGCATCCGCCGCCAGATTCGCAGCGGCAGCGTGATACGCATTTTGGGAATGAGCTCATCCAGCCCGTAGCTCAAAAAGGTGTGGACGATAAAATACAGGCGCCGTATTTCTCCTGGCGTCATTTGCCCTCCAGCGTTTCCAGCCGTTTTTCCAGCGCGGCCAGGGTTCGTTCCACCGCAGCGGTTTCCTCTGCAAACCAGGCCAGCTCCAGCGGACCCGGCGCCAGGCGCCACTCTTCGGTAATCGCTTCCGCAACATAGCGCTGCTGGCGCTGAGCGCCATGCACAAGAAAGCGAGCGCCGCCGCGGAATACTTTACCGAAGCCTTCCGCAACAACATCACCGGTATACGGGGCGAGCAGTTCAGCCGGATCGAACTCCGCCAGATCGCACAGCGTGACGGTATTTTGCACCACCTGCAGATCGCCCTCTACTTCGAGATCGCCGCTACGAATCAGCGCGGTAAGCTGCTGGCGATTGCGTAGCTGCGGAAGCACGCTCAGGCGGGTACGCACGGTGCAGTCGGCCTCGCCTTCCCACGCGCCCAGCACATCCAGCTGGCGTTCGCTAAAAACCAGCACCACCGGATCGGAAAGCTCTTGCAGCTCGACGCGCAGCACTTTCCCCAGCAGACGCTGGCGGGCGGGTTTCAGCGCCCGATCGCGCCAGAGGAAAGCATTGAGGACCGTCTCAAGACCGGCGGTAACCAGTGGTTTGAAAGGCATAGCGTCCCTCCTGTCAGAACTTATAACCGCGGTGTAGCGCAACGATGCCTGCCGTCAGGTTGTAGTAGTCGACGCTTTCAAACCCTGCGTCCTGCATCATACCTTTCAGCGTCTCCTGATCGGGGTGCATTCGAATAGATTCAGCAAGATAACGATAGCTTTCGGCATCTTTAGCAACCAGCTCACCCACGCGCGGCAGAATATGGAAAGAATAGGCGTCGTAGGCTTTGCTGAGCGGCTCAATAATCGGTTTCGAGAATTCCAGCACCAGCAGACGACCGCCTGGCTTTAATACGCGATACATGGAGCGCAGCGCTTTTTCTTTGTCGGTCACGTTACGCAGACCGAAAGAAATCGTAATGCAATCAAAGGTGTTGTCCGCAAAAGGCAGCGCTTCAGCGTTTGCCTGGACGTATTCCACGTTGCCGACGATGCCGATGTTGCGCAGCTTCTCACGGCCCATTTTCAGCATTGAGTCGTTGATATCCGCCAGCATCACGCGGCCGGTTTCGCCCACCAGACGAGAGAATTTCGCCGTCAGATCGCCGGTGCCACCCGCCAGATCCAATACGGTTTGCCCGCGGCGGACGCCGCTGCAGTCGATGGTGAAACGCTTCCACAAACGATGAATGCCGAACGACATCAGGTCGTTCATTACGTCATATTTTGCGGCCACAGAATGAAATACATGCGCCACCATGTCAGCTTTCTGCTCTTTGGCGACAGTCTGAAAGCCAAAATGCGTCGTTTCTTGTGAATCCTCAACCATCTCAATGCCTGCTTGCTTATCAAGAAAATGTTCGTTGAGTGTAACAGGTTTAGCGCACTTCCCATACGCTTCAACGCGGCTGAGGGCGGTTATCATACGCGGCGGCAGCGGCCGTATCGGAAGAAAAATCGTTATCTTCCTGAACGTTACCGTCATCTGTAAGGAAGTATTCCTCATCCTGTGCGGTTGCCTGTTCGACTAAGTCAGGATTAATCCCACGTTTAACCTCCACGCCCAGCTCGCGAAATGATTCCGCCTGCACCAGCAGGTTGCCTCGCCCGGAAGCGAGCTTTTTCATCGCCTGGCGGTAGTTATCCTGGGCTTTATCCAGGCTCTGGCCGATAGCGGACATATCGTCAACAAACAGGCGCATTTTGTCGTACAGCCGCCCCGCTCTTTCGGCAATTTTCTGCGCGTTACGGCTCTGATGCTCATAGCGCCAGAGATTGGCGATAGTCCGCAGCGCCACCAGCAGCGTGGTCGGGCTCACCAGCATAATGTTGTTTTTCAGCGCTTCGCTAATGAGTTCCGGCTGGCGATCGATCGCCAGCAGGAAGGCCGGCTCCACCGGGATAAACATCAGAACGTAGTCGAGCGAGCGCAGCCCCGGCAGCTGCTGGTAGTCTTTACGCCCCAGCAGGCGCATATGGTTGCGTACGGAAGCGATATGCTCCTGCAGCGCCGCTTCACGGGTATAATCATCTTCGGCATTGAAATAGCGTTCGTAGGCCACCAGGGTCATCTTGGCATCGATAACCACGTCTTTCCCCTGCGGCAAACGGACAATCACATCAGGCTGCATCCGCGAGCGGTTGTCCGTTTCGATGCTCACCTGGGTCTGATATTCATGGCCCTCCCGCAGCCCGGACGCTTCCAGCACGCGGGTCAACACCACCTCGCCCCAGTTGCCCTGGGTTTTGTTATCGCCCTTAAGCGCGCGAGTCAGGTTTAGCGCCTCCTGGGCCATTTGCGCATTAAGCTGCTGGAGATTACGGATTTCATGGGCCAGGGTGTGGCGCTCCCGCGCTTCCTGGCCAAAGCTATCCTGCACCTGACGGCGAAAACCATCCAGCTGCTCGCGAAGCGGCGTCAGCAGGCCGTGCAGGCTCTGGCGATTCTGCTCATCCACCCGTCGGTTGCTGTGCTCAAAGATGCGATTCGCCAGGTTCTCAAACTGCTCGCTAAGCCGCTGCTCGCTGTTGACCATCTGGCGGATTTTATCTTCGGCATGCAGCTGAGTGGATTCAAGACGGGTTGTCACTTCACGGAGATCGGCTTCCAGCGAGGCGTTGATATCGCGCAGGCTGCGCAGCTCGTTATTGAGCAGTTCGCACTCTTCTCGCCAGTGGGACTCCTGCACCAGCTGCTGGCGGGCCGCGCTCAGTTCAATATCCAGCTCGCGCCGCTCTTCGATAAGATCGGCGCGAATTTGATCGGCGTGCGCTTTCGTCGCCAGCCAGCCAACAATCAGGCCCACGGCCAGCGCCGCAACGGCACTCATAATAATCGAAATATCCACAACGCCCCCTGCGGCAACCACTTACGGCACAAAATAGAATTGTGCTGTACAAACGTCCAGTTGGAAAGGGTTTTCCTGCGAGGCGCTACGCAAAAAAGAAGAGCCGGAGAGTCCGGCCCTTTACGGAAAGGAGAAGAACTACAGCAGGCGACGCGCCGCTTCCACGACAATTTTCACCGCGTGGCTTTCGGTTTGCTTCATGGTTTCCGCGTTCGGAATTTCCTGCTGGGTACGGTTGACGATAACTCCGGCAACCATCCCGGCGCGCAGGCCCTGGCTGGCGCACATCGTCAGCAGCGTGGCGGATTCCATTTCATAGTTCATCACGCCCATCGCCTGCCACTCTTCCATCGAGCCTTTAAAGCGGCTCACAACGCGGCCGGAGAAGGTGTCGTAACGTTCCTGACCCGGATAGAAGGTGTCGGAGGAGGCGGTCACGCCGATATGGGTGGTTGCGCCGATAGATTTCGCCGCTTCAACCAGCGCGGTAGTACATTCAAAATCAGCCACCGCCGGGAACTCCATGGGCGCAAAGTGCAGACTTGCACCGTCCAGGCGGACAGAAGCGGTAGTCACCAGAACATCGCCTACGTTGATGTGCGGCTGGATAGCGCCGGTGGTGCCAATACGCAGGAAGGTACGGATGCCGAGCTGGGCCAGTTCTTCCACGGCGATAGAGGTCGATGGGCCGCCGATACCGGTAGAACATACAATCACTGCTTTACCGTCCAGCTCCGCGCGCCAGGTGGTGAATTCACGGTGAGATGCCAGCTTAACCGGCTTATCCATCAGCGCGGCGATCTTTTCCACACGCTCCGGATCGCCAGGGACGATAGCCAGCGTAGCCCCTTGTAAATCGTTTTTGGTGAGGCCGAGATGAAAAACATCAGACTTGGACATAAAAAACTCCTCTGTGGGTCGAATTATCAGCAGAAGCAAAACGGTACTTTACAGAAGCTGTCGGCTCAATTTTGTGACAACAATCACCACGAATGAAATTCATTGCAATAACTTTCCATAAAAGGGTGATATACATCACATTAACAAGCTAAATCGCGGAAGCCTGAACAAAAGATAGCCTGTTTCGGGCACTGTGTTTGGTTAACGTCCTGTCCAGAGCAGCTATAGTTATTGCTGCGCTAACAAATTAAGGGTACGGAGAATACCATGACGACAATTAAGCAAACCGGCTTTGCACCTGCAGCCACGCCGCACGCCGCCACTGCCGTTCACACATCAGATGAGAACATCGTCTCCGGAGAGACATCAATCCCTTCGCAGGGGGATAACATGCCGGCATTCCACGCCCGCCCGGGGAACGTCGACGGCCCGCTGCCGGTCGTCATCGTGGTTCAGGAAATTTTCGGCGTGCATGAACATATTCGCGATATTTGCCGCCGTCTGGCGAAAGAGGGGTATCTGGCTATCGCTCCAGAGCTGTACTTCCGCCAGGGCGACCCTAATGATTACAGCGACATCCCTTCTCTGTTCCAGGGGCTGGTTAAAAAAGTGCCGGACTCTCAAGTGCTGGCCGACCTCGATCACGTAGCCAGCTGGGCCTCCCGCCACGGCGGCGATGCCCATCGCCTGCTGATTACCGGCTTCTGCTGGGGCGGGCGCATTACCTGGCTGTACGCTGCGCATAACCCGCAGCTAAAAGCCGCCGTCGCCTGGTACGGCAAACTGGTCGGCGAGAAAACGTTGAATTCGCCGAAGCATCCGGTGGATATTGCTGTCGATCTCAACGCGCCGGTTTTAGGGCTGTATGGCGCGAAAGATGACAGCATTCCGCAGGATACGGTGGAAACCATGCGCCAGGCGCTGCGGGCGGCCAACGCCACGGCGGAGATCGTGGTTTACCCGCAGGCCGATCACGCTTTTAACGCCGACTATCGCGCCAGCTATCATGAAGAGTCGGCGAAGGACGGCTGGCAGCGGATGCTGGCGTGGTTTGCCCAGCATGGCGGTCAGCGCGGTTAAAGTTCAGCTATTGCCGATATGGCGCTTCACCATCCCGGCAATAGTACCGTCCGCTATCCATGAAGAAAGGCAGCGGCAAATAAATTCATAGTGCTGCGGCGCATTGCGCGGGACGCATATCGCCTGGCGTATCTGGCTAAAGCTGTCGGGCAGAACGCGTAACGCCGGGTTTTCCTGCGCGGCTTGCTCCAGAGGCTGGCGAATACCGGCCGCCATATCGCCTTCGCCGTGGATGAATGCCTGAATAGCCTCCTGAGAAGTGGCGTACTGGCGCATCGTCGCGTGTTTTAGCGTGCGAATCAGATACAGCTCGTAGGCCGCACCTTTGCCCACGTTTATCACTACACCTTCGCGGTCCATCTCCTGAACCGACCGTATTTCACTCTCTTTTTTAACCATCGCCGAGCTTTCGATGGTGACGTAGGGCGGCGTGAAGCGAAGCTTATCTTCCCGCGCCGGGTCGATAGCCAGAAAGGCGATATCCCATTGATCCTGCAGCGCCGCATCCACTACCTGCCCGGCCGTCGGCCAGGTCACAAACCGCGCTTCGCGCTGGCTCTCTGCCGCCAGCTTGTTCGCCAGCTCAACGGTTATCCCTCCCGGAGAGCCATCCGGCAGAAGTGTCGCGAGAACTGGGTTGCCCAGGTTAATGGCAAAACGCAAATATCCCTTTTGATCGTTATATTCAGTCATCATTTACCTCCGAAGAGCGACATTCGCCCGGTTCAGGAAACGCTTAACTTTAGCCAAAGAGATCCTTCCTGGGCAAACTCAATACACAGGATCGCGGCTTGTTGGTTGGACGTTCTTAATGCTCTTCTGCTTACCCCGACCCGCCACGAGTCGGGTCGCTCTCCATTAGGCCTGGCGCAGGTTCTGCGCGGCCTTGACCATGTTGGTCAGCGCGCTTAGGGTTTCCGGCCAGCCGCGGGTTTTCAGGCCGCAGTCCGGGTTCACCCACAGGCGCTCGGCCGGGATACGCTGCGCGGCTTTCTTCAGCAGCGCTTCGATCCACTCCACGCTCGGCACGTTCGGGGAGTGAATGTCGTACACGCCCGGCCCGATTTCATTCGGATAGTCGAACTCTTCGAACGACTCCAGTAGCTCCATATCGGAGCGCGAGGTTTCGATGGTAATGACGTCCGCATCCAGCGCGGCAATAGAGTCCATGATGTCGTTGAACTCGCAATAACACATATGGGTGTGGATCTGCGTGTCGTCTTGCGCCACCGCCGCGTTGATGCGGAAAGCTTCCACGCCCCACGCCAGATACGCATCCCAGTCGCTACGCTTCAGCGGCAGGCCTTCGCGCAGCGCCGGTTCGTCGATCTGGATGATACCGATACCGGCGGCTTCCAGGTCCGCCACTTCGTCGCGCAGCGCCAGAGCAATCTGCTTCGCAATCGTTTCACGGGTGACGTCCTCCCGCGGGAAGGACCAGCAAAGAATGGTCACCGGGCCGGTCAGCATGCCTTTTACCGGTTTTTCGGTCAGCGACTGAGCGTATTTAGCCCACTCAACGGTGATCGCCTCCGGACGGCTGACGTCGCCGATCACCACCGGCGGTTTGACGCAGCGGGAACCATAGCTCTGTACCCAGCCGTTCTGCGTGAAAATAAACCCATCCAGGTGTTCGCCGAAGTATTCCACCATGTCGTTACGCTCGGCTTCACCATGTACCAGCACGTCCAGGCCCAGGCGCTCCTGCTCCATAATCGCCTGTCTGATGTGTTCGGCGATGCCGGTACGGTAGTTGTTCGCATCCAGATTGCCCTTTTTAAAGTCCAGACGCAGGCCGCGGATCTCAGTGGTCTGCGGGAAAGAACCGATGGTGGTGGTCGGCCAGGCCGGCAGCTTAAAGCGGGCGCGCTGCGCTGCGGCGCGGACTTGATAGGCGCTTTGGCGCTGGCTGTCCTGAGCGGTGATGGCCGCCAGACGCTTCTCCACCGCCGCGTTATGCACGCGGGTTGAGTGGCGACGGGCCTGAATCGGCGCGCTCCATTCAGCAATCGCCGCGGTATCGCCGCTGTTCAGCGCATCGCGCAGCAGCGCCAGCTCCTCACATTTTTGCAGGGCGAAGGCAAACCAGCTCTTCACCTCCGCATCGAGCCGCGTTTCCACGCTCAAATCGATCGGGCTGTGTAGCAGGGAGCAGGAAGAAGCGACCCACAGCTCGCGTTTACCGACGATAGCTTTAACCTGCGCGTATTTCTCGCTCAGATCGGCGCGCCAGACGTTGCGGCCGTTGATCAATCCGGCGGAGAGCAGCCAGTCGGCAGGCAGGCGTTTATGCAGCTCAGCGACATTATCCTGGCCGTGGACCAGATCCACATGTAGACCCTGTACCGGCAGCGCGGTGATGGTGTCGAGGTTATCGGTAATGCCTTCAAAGTAGGTGGTCAGCAGCAGCTTAACCTCGCCGTTAAGCGCCTCGTAAGCCGGTTTGAAGGCGTCCAGCCACGCCTGCGGCAGCTCCAGCACCAGCGCCGGCTCATCAATCTGCACCCATTCAATACCGCGTTTTGCCAGTTCAGCCAGCACTTGCCGGTAAACCGGCAGAATATCGTTCAGCAGGCTCAGGCGGTCGAACGGCTCGCCTTTAACCTTACCGAGCCACAGGTAAGTGACCGGCCCGAGCAGGACGGGTTTCGCCTTGTGGCCCAGCGCCAGCGCTTCATCCACTTCATCCAGCAGCTGGGTCCAGGTCAGTTTGAACCGCTGGCCCTTGACGAATTCCGGCACCATGTAGTGGTAGTTGGTATTAAACCATTTGGTCATTTCTGCCGCCGCAGCCGGTTCGCCGGTCGGCGCGCGGCCGCGGCCAATGCGGAACAGGGTATCGATATCGACGGAGCCGTCTTTGTTCTGATGACGAGCCGGCACGTTGCCCAGTAGCAGGCTGGTGGTCAGAACATGGTCGTACCAGGCGAAATCGCCCACCGGCAGCAGGTCAACGCCGGCTTGCTTCTGTTGATCCCAGTGGCGAGCGCGCAGTTCGCGGCCAACAGCCAGCAGTTCTTCGCGGCCGGTATTGCCCGCCCAGTAGCTCTCTTGCGCTTTTTTCAGCTCGCGACGCAGGCCAACGCGAGGGAAACCGAGGGTGTGATTAATAATTGTCATTTTTTTGAGCCTCATAATTTCAATCCGAAAGATTTCGGATTTAGGGAAGGCGGCAAGCTTGCTCATCCCCAGGAGCTTACTGAAGTAAGTGACTGGGGTGAGGAAGTGCGGCCAACGCACCATAAATTCGAAAGATAAAGGATTTAGCCATCCAGATGTTTACACATCCATAATTGGCAGTTACTGTATATTCCTCAAGCGCAAATTATTCATGCCGAAGTGAAGGACTTTCATGATCGAAATTAAACACCTGAAAACGCTCCAGGCGTTGCGGAATAGCGGTTCTCTGGCAGGCGCTGCGGCGGCCCTGCACCAGACCCAATCCGCCTTGTCCCACCAGTTCAGCGATCTGGAACAGCGCCTCGGCTTCCGTCTGTTTGTGCGCAAAAGCCAGCCGCTGCGCTTTACGCCGCAGGGAGAGATCTTGCTCCAGCTGGCAAATCAGGTGCTGCCGCAAATCAGCCGCGCCCTGCAGGATTGCAACGAGCCGCAGCAAACCCGGCTGCGCATCGCTATCGAATGCCATAGCTGTATCCAGTGGCTCACCCCGGCGCTGGAGAGCTTCCGCGCCCGCTGGCCGCATGTGGAAGTGGATTTCCAGTCCGGGGTGATCTTCGACCCGCAGCCGGGCCTGCAGCAGGGCGAGCTGGATCTGGTGATGACCTCGGATATCCTGCCGCGCAGCGGCCTGCACTATTCGCCCATGTTTGATTTCGAAGTGCGTCTGGTGATGGCGCCAGACCATCCGCTGGCGGCAAAGATGCGCATTGCGCCTGAGGATTTAGCGACCGAAATGCTGCTGATTTACCCGGTACAGCGCGCTCGTCTGGATATCTGGCGTCACTTCCTGCAGCCGGCGGGGATCAGTCCACAGCTGAAGAGCGTCGACAATACGCTGCTGCTAATTCAGATGGTGGCGGCGCGGATGGGGATCGCCGCCCTGCCGCACTGGGTAGTGGAGAGCTTTGAGCGCCAGGGTCTGGTGGTCACCAAAACCCTGGGCGAAGGACTGTGGAGCCGACTGTACGCCGCGGTGCGCGACGGCGAGCAGCGTCAGCCGGTCACCGAAGCGTTTATTCGCTCAGCGCGGAATCACGCTTGCGACCATTTGCCGTTTGTGCGGAGTGCGGAGCGACCCAGCGTCGATGGACCCATAGCGAGGCCAGGATCACCAGAGCGCCAATAATAAAGCTTGGCCAGCGGGGCTGCGTCTGCCAGATGGCAAGGTTCACCAGCAGCCCGGCGGGCACGTGCATATTGTTCATGATGCCGAGCGTACCGGCATCGACCTGGGTGGCGCCGTAGTTCCACATAAAGTAGCCAATCCCCGATGCCGCCACGCCAAGAAACAACAGAATGCCCCACTGTAGCGAGGTTTCCGGCATTTTCTGCGCATTCCCCAGCATAGACCAGGCAACAACCGCCACCAGAAACGCCCCGACGTAGAACCATGCGAAGGCGTTATGCTGCGGCATCGGACGCGTTTCCATCAGGCGCTTGTAGCCCACCATGCCAATCGCGAAGCTGATGTTGGAGAGCTGAACGAGGATCAGACCGGTCCAGAAATGGTTGGTCACCTGGTCATAACGAATAATGCCCGCGCCGATAACCGCCAGCAGCGCGCTGCAGGCGTAGCCCCAGCGCAGAGGGCGACGGCTCATTAAATCGTAAATCAGCGTGATGTAGAGCGGCGTCAGAACGGTAAACAGCAGGAGCTCGGATACCGTCAGGTACAAATAGGCCTGGAAACTCAGCATGTACATGATGCCGAGCTGCATCGCGCCTACCAGCATATACAGGCCGATAGTGGTCAGGCTCTGCCCGCGGGTGCGCAGGAAGGGCAAAAACACCAGCGCCGCCAGGCCAACGCGCGCCAGCACCGCAAAATAGCTATCGACGTGGCCTGCCAGGTATTCGCCATACAGGCTAAAAGAGAAGGCCCACAGAATGGTGGTGATAATCAGTAGCGCCACAATGAATGTCTCGTAGAGTAAAGAACACCCATTGTAGCGAAGTGACAGGTTGACAACTGCTCATTAATAAAACAATCGTCAATCTTTTTTAGTCAAGATAGAGTTTACGCAGATAGTGGGGAACGGCATCATCGACATTGCTGCCGATCACTTCCAACTCAGGGTGCAGGTCTTTCAGCCGCTGGTGCGCGTTGGCCATAATGCAGCCCTTGCCCGCCATTGACAGCATCTCCGCATCGTTCATACCGTCGCCGAAGGCGATACACTCTTTCAGGCTATAGCCAAGCATTTTCGCCACCGCCTCCAGCGCATGCCCTTTCGACACGCCGCCCGCCATCACTTCAAGGCAGGTGACGGTAGAGAAGCTCACGTTCACGCGATCGCCCCAGCGGGCATTGATCGCCTGCTCCAGCGGCAGCAGATGCTCATGCTTATCGCAGGTGAAAAAGACTTTGCTAATGCCTTCCGGGTCCAGCTCGCCCGGCTCGTAGAGCTTGTAGTTAAACACCGCCTCTTTGAAGAAGCGCATCTCTTCCGGACGGTGGCGGTTCATATACCACTCATCTTCACGATAGACGTTGGTCACAATCGCCGGATCGTTACGCATCATCTCAAACAGGTCGGCGGCGATATCGCGGTCGAGGTTGTGGGCGAAGATCTGCTGCCCTTCGCTATCGTGCACGCGAGCGCCGTTCGAGGTGATCATATAGGATTTAATGCCGAGATTATCGCGAATTTGCCCAACATCGATGTAGTGGCGGCCGGTCGCGAACACGAAGTTGATACCGCGTGCGGTAAGCAGCTTCAGCGTCTCTTTGGCGTAGGGAGTTAAGCAGTGATCGGGAGAAAGCAGCGTGCCATCTAAATCAGACGCAACAACCTGGTACATAAAAATTTTAACCTCTAAGCAGGGCGATGAGCGTTTCGCCGGATTAAGTGTGTCGACCAAAAAAATCGACGATAGCGTTTAGCGCGACCGAGCGCATGGCGTCCTTTTCAAAAAGGATCTCATGGTATGCCCCTTCTATGACAAACGGCTTATTCCCTTCACAGGGATGGCCGCCCGCGGCGCGACGTTCACAGTAGCGATCGTGCATGCGGTTATCGACCACCCGCTCTTCTTCCGCCTGGAGCAATAGCGTGGGCGTGACGTCTTTTTCCGCACCGGCCAGCACCTCTTCGCCGGCGAGGATCCCCTCGCGCACCCAGTGGAACGTCGGCCCGCCGACACGCAGCTGCGGCTCATCGGCGTAAAAACGCAGGTTGCGGCGATAGCGTTGGCGGCTGTGCGTCAGGACGTTGACCGCAAAGGGCAGCGCGCGCCAGCGGCCGGTACCGAGGGCATACTCTTCACGAATGCGCTGATGGCCCTCAGCCCAATCGAGAATATGGCGCACCATCCAGTCAGGCAGGCGCATAACGATGCCGAACATCGGCGCGCAGAGCGCCATCGCATCGCAATGCTGGTGGTAGCGCTGCAAAAATAGCGTCGCAATGGCGCCGCCCATGGAGTGGGCCAGTATAAACCGCTTCCGCCAGCGTCCGGGCGCTACCTGCTGCTGCCAGAACGCGGCGAGATCGTCGACGTAATCGCTGAAATTAACGACGTGCCCGCGGTGGGTGTCAGAAAGCATGCGTCCGGAGCGCCCCTGGCCGCGATGATCGATAATCATCACGTCAAAACCGCTGCGGAAAAGATCGTAAGCCAGTTCGGCGTACTTAACGTAGCTTTCAATGCGACCCGGGCAGATAACCACGACCCGATCATGACTTTTGGCGCAGAAGCGAACAAAGCGCACCGGAACGTTATCCACGCCCGTAAATTCAGCCTCTTCCCGCTGACGCCAGAAATCGGTCAGTGGCCCCATGGTAAAGGCCGCAAACGCGTTTTCTCGTGTTTCCCAGTCCTTTTGCTGCAAAAACATCGGGCTTACACCCCTGATAACCGCTGAAAATCGTTTTTTTATCGTGTATCACACAATGCTTACACAATAGCGTATTGTGGCATAAAAACAGACAATCAGGGAGTTTCTCATGACGTTCGAGTGGTGGTTTGCCTATCTGCTGACATCGATTATTCTCAGCCTGTCACCGGGATCTGGGGCGATAAACACGATGACCACCTCAATCAACCACGGCTATCGCGGCGCGGCGGCCTCTATTGCCGGTCTACAGACCGGACTGGGCATCCATATTGTGCTGGTAGGCATCGGCCTGGGTACGCTGTTTTCCCGTTCGCTGCTGGCCTTTGAAATCCTTAAATGGGCGGGCGCCGCTTATCTTATCTGGCTCGGCATTCAGCAGTGGCGGGCCGCGGGCTCTCTCGATCTGAATACCCTTGCGCAAGCGCAGACCCGCGGCAAACTCTTTAAGCGCGCGGTTTTCGTGAATCTGACCAACCCGAAAAGCATCGTCTTCCTCGCCGCGCTATTCCCGCAATTTATCGTGCCGCACCAGCCCCAGGTGATGCAGTACCTCGTGCTCGGCGTCACCACCATTGTGGTCGATATTATCGTCATGATTGGCTACGCCACGCTGGCGCAGCGTATTGCCGCGTGGATTAAGGGGCCGAAGCAGATGAAAGCGCTAAACAAGATCTTTGGTTCGCTGTTTATGCTGGTCGGCGCCCTGCTGGCCTCCGCGCGCCACGCCTGATGTATAGATAAACAGCAAATTACTGTATTGATGACTCTGGCAGAAAAGTAGCTTGAGGAAGGTATGCAGAAGGGCATAAAAGAGGGCAAACGCGCCGCCCTTCTTAGCGTCGCGAAGGCCATGCTCGAACGGGATATTGATGCGGCGGCGGTGATGGAAATGACCGGTCTGACGTCCGACGATTTGCAGCAGCTCCGTCATTAATACCCGGCCCACCCATAACCTCTGAGGCGGGCCGCAGAACGCTTAGCGCGAAATAATCAGATGAATACCGAAGCCGGCGAATAGCGTACCGGCAATGCCGTCGATCCATTTCGCCATCCGCTGGTAGCCGCGGCGCATGCCCGGGAGGGCGAACAGGCTGGCAACCACCGTAAACCAGGCCAGCGTCTCCAGCACGATCAGCAGGAAAATCCCCCAGCGCGCGCCGGAACTGACGCTGTCGCCGACAAACAGCGAGAAAACGGAGCCGAAGTAGATAATCGCTTTGGGGTTCGCCAGATTGGTCAGCAGCCCTTTCAGGAAGCTCCGGCCGCTGCGCGCCAGCTCAACCTGAGGCTCTACCGCCGCTGCCGCTTCGCCTTTTTTCAGCGCGCCGCGCAGCATCTGCAAGCCCATCCAGCACAGATACAGGCCGCCACCGACCATAATGATGGTATGCAGCCAGGCCATCTTCGCAATAATCAGGTTCAGGCCGAGCAGGGCTACGCCCGCCCACACCATTACCCCGCAGGTGATCCCCAGCACGCCCATCATCGCCTCTTTGCGAGAGCGGCTAACGGCGGTCTGTGAGACAAAGAAAAAGTCCGGGCCAGGACTCATCAGCGCAATGATATGCACCAGCGCCACGGTGAAGAAAAGCGTCAACATGATTAACTCGCAGGAAAATAGTCAGGACGAAAACTATATTTGCACTTTTTCGTCCGGCTGACTACTCATCATCGCCATCCACGTGCGCCCGGATCAGGGCCATAAACTCTTTACCAAAGCGCTCAAGCTTACGCGTACCGACGCCGTTGACGCTGAGCATCTCTCCTGCCGTCAGCGGCGTTTGCTCAGCCATTTCAATCAGCGTCGCATCGTTAAACACCACATAGGGCGGGATATTCTCTTCATCGGCAATCGCTTTACGCAGTTTGCGCAGCTTGGCGAACAGCTTACGATCGTAATTGCCGCCGAAGGATTTCTGCATCGCTTTCGGCTTCAGCGCCACAATACGCGGTACGGCAAGCTGCAGCGTCACGTCGCCGCGCAGGACCGGACGCGCGGCCTCGGTAAGCTGCAGCGCAGAGTGCTGGGCAATATTCTGCGTGACCAGCCCCAAATGAATAAGCTGACGGATAACGCTGACCCAATGCTCATGGCTCTGTTCGCGCCCGATACCGTAGACCGGCAGCTTATCGTGCCCCATATCGCGAATACGCTGGTTATTGGCGCCGCGCAGCACTTCCACCACGTAGCCCATACCAAAGCGCTGGTTAACGCGATAAATCGTCGACAGCGCCTTACGCGCGTCCATTAAACCGTCGTACTGTTTTGGCGGGTCAAGGCAGATATCGCAGTTGCCGCAGGGCTCCTGGCGCCCCTCGCCAAAGTAGTTGAGCAGCACCAAGCGGCGGCAGGTTTGCGCTTCGGCAAAGGCCCCCATCGCGTTGAGCTTATGGCGTTCAATGTCCTGCAGCGGCCCGGCGGGCTTCTCTTCAAGGCAGCGTCTGAGCCACGCCATATCCGCCGGATCGTAAAACAGCATCGCCTCGGCAGGCAGCCCATCGCGCCCGGCGCGCCCGGTCTCCTGGTAATAGGATTCAATATTGCGGGGGATATCGAAATGCACCACAAAGCGGACGTTCGGTTTGTTGATACCCATACCGAAGGCCACCGTCGCCACCACGATTTGCAGATCGTCGCGCTGGAATTTCTCCTGCACGTCGGCGCGGATATGATTTTCCAGCCCGGCGTGGTAGGCCGCCGCGCTAATACCACGACTTTGCAGGCGCGCGGCGGTATCTTCAACTTTCGAGCGGCTATTGCAGTAGATGATGCCCGACTTGCCGCGCTGGTCCTGCACGTAGCGCATCAGCTGATCCAGCGGCTTAAACTTCTCCATCAGCATATAGCGGATGTTGGGACGGTCGAAGCTGCTGACCTGGATGAGCGGATCGTTCAGGTCCAGCAGGCGGACAATGTCGCGACGCGTGGTGTCATCGGCGGTGGCGGTCAGCGCCATAAACGGGATGTGCGGTATCCGCTGGCGCAGCTGCCCTAACGCGGCGTATTCCGGACGGAAGTCGTGGCCCCACTGGGAAATACAGTGCGCCTCGTCTACCGCCACCATCGACAGATTCCAGTGCGTAAGATGCTCGAGGAAGTTATCCAGCATCAGGCGCTCCGGGGCGATATACAGCAGGCGGATCTGCCCGCTGCGGCAGCCGGCCATCACCTCCTGCTGCTGCTCCCGGCTCTGCGTTGAGTTCAGGCACGCCGCCGCCACGCCGTTAGCCAGCAGTTGATCGACCTGGTCCTTCATCAAGGAAATAAGCGGCGATACCACAACGGTCAGACCGCCCAGCACCAGCGCCGGCACCTGATAACACAGCGACTTGCCGCCGCCGGTCGGCATCACCACCAGGCAGTCGCGCCCGGCCAACGCCGTATCGATAATGGTATCCTGGCCCGGGCGAAACTGCTGGTAGCCGAAGGTCTCTTGTAAAACCTGCTTAGCCAGCGATTCCTGATTCAATACTTCCGCCTGCGCCACGTTGACCCCATATGCCTGAAAAGAAAACAGGCGCTATTTTCAGCGCCTGAGAGCCAGAGTGCAACGATTAAAACAGATCGTTGAGCATCAGCCCGACGCCAACGCGGGTCTGATTAAAGTTATAATCGATGAGCGACTCGCCATAACCGCTATAAACCTGAGTATAGACGCGCACGTGTTTGGTGATCGGATAGCTCACCCCAAGCTCGGCGCCGCCGTAGCCGGTATTCCAGTTATATTGCCCTTGGGCGCTGAGAATAGCGTCGCCCAGCTGATAGCCCACTTTCAGCCGGTAATACCCCATATATTTGGTGATATCCGGGTTATCGTCGGTGCTGCCAATCACGTACCAGGGCTTCACCTCGACCAGCCAGTTGCCATTTTGCGCCATCAGCCGGGTATAGAGGCGGTTCCAGCTGCGGGAAGTGGGATCGGAACGGCCGTTAGAGTCGTGGTTATATCCCATTTCAACGTCGCGCAGCGTCCAGCCGGCGAACGAGTAATCGGTCGCGAAACCGAGGAACAGCTGCGGCTCGTAGTTGGTTTCGCGAAACGGCGCGGACTCTTTGCTGTTGGAGAGCTGCCACCAGGATTTTTGCGTATACGAAGCGCCCAGCAGCGAATTCTCGCCCAAAATCCCGCGCCATAATGGAAACGCCAGGCTGAGCTGGAACTTCACTTCATCTTTACGCGCGTTCTCGGCCCAGTCGTAGCTACGAATCGCTTCTTTGTTAAGATCGCTGGTCCACGTATAGAGCAAATAGTTGCTCTCATAGGGATAGAGCAGGAACGGATTATCATGGTCCTGTAATAGGTTGGCGATAATGCTCCCGCGAACGGCCGGGGTGTCGTGGACCTGTTTATTCACCGGCGCGTCCTGCGCCAGAACGCCAGCCGGAAGCGCAATAAACGCCAGCAGGCAGGCCAAAGAGATACGCATTGCTGTTCTCCTGGATGGATATTTATTATTTCTGTTTAACCCAGGCAGCATTCTACCTATTTATACGTCTTCTGACCTGTTATCCGTTCTTAAAGTAGAAATCAATATTTTAGAAGCATAAAATCAACATTTCATTAACTTTTGGAAATGCTGTTATGTCTGAACTGACCGCCGCCGCCGCCCTGAAGCTGGTGGGAGAAATTTTCGTCTACCATATGCCGTTTAATCGTGCCTTAGGCCTGGAGCTGGAGCGTTATGAAAAGGAATTTGCCCAGCTGAGTTTCAACAACCAGCCGATGATGGTCGGCAACTGGGCGCAGAGCATCTTACATGGCGGCGTGATCGCCTCAGCGCTGGACGTCGCGGCGGGACTGGTATGCGTCGGCAGTACGCTCACCCGGCACGACACCATCAATGAAGAAGAGCTGCGCCAGCGCCTGTCGCGGATGGGCACCATCGATCTGCGCGTCGACTACCTGCGTCCAGGCCGCGGGGAACGCTTTACCGCCACCAGCAGCCTGCTGCGCGCCGGTAACAAAGTGGCGGTAGCCCGCGTCGAACTACATAACGAAGAGCAGGTGTATATCGCCAGCGCCACGGCGACGTATATGGTGGGTTGATCGGCCTAAATCGAGTAACATCACTCTCTTTGGCAATGGATTTGTACCGATGGATGCTAAACAAACGCGGGTGGGGGTTCTGCTGGCCCTGGCCGCCTATTTTATCTGGGGTATCGCGCCGGCGTACTTCAAGCTTATCTACTATGTTCCCGCCGATGAAATCCTGACTCACCGCGTGATCTGGTCCTTCTTCTTCATGGTGGCGCTGATTAGCGTCAGCCGCCAGTGGCCACAGGTCAAAAGGCTGCTGAAAACGCCAAAAAAAGTGTTGCTGCTGGCGCTCTCTGCGGTGCTGGTGGGCGGTAACTGGCTGCTGTTTATCTGGGCGGTGAATAATCATCATATGCTGGAAGCCAGCCTGGGCTACTTTATCAATCCGCTGGTGAACATTCTGCTGGGGATGATCTTCCTCGGGGAGCGTTTCCGTCGGATGCAGTGGCTGGCGGTGCTGCTGGCCGCCTGCGGCGTGCTGGTACAGCTCTGGACCTTCGGCTCGCTGCCGATTATCGCCCTGGGCCTGGCGTTCAGCTTCGCTTTTTACGGCCTGCTGCGTAAAAAGATCGCCGTGGATGCGCAAACCGGGATGCTGTTTGAGACGCTCTGGCTGCTGCCGGTCGCCGCGATTTATCTGTTTGGCATCGCCGATAGCCCGACCAGCCACATGGGGCAGAATCCGTGGTCGCTGAACCTACTGCTGATGGCGGCAGGCGTGGTCACCACTATTCCGCTGCTGTGCTTTACCGGCGCGGCGACGCGTCTGCGCCTCTCCACGCTGGGCTTCTTCCAGTATATCGGCCCGACGCTAATGTTCCTGCTGGCGGTGACCTTCTACGGCGAAGTGCCGGGCGCGGATAAAATGGTGACCTTCGCCTTTATCTGGGTGGCGCTGGCGATTTTCGTGATGGATGCGATTTACACGATACGCCGGACACGTAGGGCATAAAGCCAGACCAATACGCAAAAAAAAGGAGCCGAAGCTCCTTTTTTTACAGCCAGTTTTTGCGCTTAAAGTACAGATACGGCGCCAGACCGGCGAGCATCATAAAGACAATCGCCCCGGGGTAGCCAAAGCTCCAGTGCAGCTCGGGCATAAACTCAAAGTTCATCCCATAGCTGGATGCCACCAGCGTCGGCGGCAGGAACACCACGGAGACCACCGAGAAGATTTTGATGATGCGGTTCTGCTCGATGTTGATAAAACCCATCGCCGCCTGCATCAGGAAGTTAACCTTCTGAAACAGCGATTCGTTGTGCGGCAGCAGGGATTCGATATCGCGCAGGATCTCACGCGCCTGCTCCAGCTGGCCTGCCGGCAGACGGGCTTTACGTACGAGGAAGTTCAGCGCGCGCTGGGTATCCATCAGACACAGGCGAACTTTCCAGCCGATATCTTCCTGCTCCGCCAGCGTCGAGAGCGCCTCGTCGTAGTCGTCGCCCTGTCGGCCTTCCATGATCACCCGGCTGAGCTTTTCCAGATCGCTATAGATGTTTTCGATTTCATCCGCCAGCTGCTCAATTTTGGTTTCGAACAGGTCCAGCAGCAGCTCGTAGGCGTTGCCGTCCACCATCGACTGGCTGCGGGCGCGCATGCGATACAGGCGGAAAGCGGGCAGCTCCCGTTCGCGCAGGGTGAACAGACGGCCTTCGCGGATAGTGAACGCCACGGTAGAGTTACCGGCGTGATCCTCAGCATCTTCAAAAAAGAAAAATGAGTGGATATGCAGGCCGTCTTCATCCTCAAAGAAACGCGCTGACGCTTCGATGTCTTCCAGCTCCGGGCGCGTCGCCAGGTTCTGGCCCAATTCCGTTTGCACGCGGCTACGTTCATCGTCGTCAGGCTCGACCAGATCGACCCACACCGAACTGGCGAGGTGCTTGATCTCGTCGGCTTCAAGCCGCGTTAAACGATTGTTTTCCAGTTGAAATGCGCTCAGCATGACCGGGACTCCCAATGCAAAAAATTATCGGACAGTTCGGTGGGCACACAGAAACAATTTGGGTTTCAGACCATTAAGCCTGACTCAGAGCGACGGGAATAGAACGAGTCGCTGACAACCGCTAAGGCTATCAGCATAAGAGGATAGCCTTAGGAGTTGTTCCTGATGGGCAGGAAATTGAGCCAGCATCTACTGGGTGTGTCCAAGGCGAATGTCCTCTTAGCGTAATCGTGCGCGCATGTTACGCCAGCGCAAAAACGGCGTCAACACGCAACGGAACGCTAAAGAGCAAATCAAGCTCCTTAACGTATAAAGGTAGCAGAATATTACAAAATTATGATATTTTTCTTACTGTTACACTGTTTCCAGCCGGGCGTACGCCGCGACCAGCCATTTGATCCCCTGCCCCTGAAACGCAACCTGCAGGCGGCTGTGTTCACCGCTGCCTTCGAGGTTAACGATCGTGCCTTCGCCAAACTTGGCATGGCGCACGCGCTGGCCCAGCTTGTAGCCGGTGTCGTTTTCCGCCATCGGCGTCCCCATCCGCTGATGGCTGACCGGACGGCTCACCGTCGCGCGCAGCCGCACCTCTTCTACGCACGACTCCGGCAGCTCGCCGATAAAGCGCGATGGCCGGTGATACACCTCTTTGCCATACAGGCGGCGGGTTTCCGCGTAGGTCAACGTGAGCTTCTGCATCGCGCGGGTGACGCCGACGTAGGCCAGGCGGCGTTCTTCTTCGAGGCGGCCGCCCTCATCCAGCGCCATCTGGCTCGGGAACATCCCCTCTTCCACCCCAACGATAAAGACCTGTGGGAACTCCAGCCCTTTCGCCGAGTGCAGGGTCATCAGCTGTACCGCGTCCTGCCAGGTATCCGCCTGCCCTTCTCCCGCCTCCAGCGCCGCGTGCGAGAGAAACGCCTGCAGCGGCATGAGATCTTCATCTTCTTCGTTGTAGCTGAACTGGCGCGTTGCCGTCACCAGCTCCTCTAAGTTTTCAATACGCGTCTGGCCTTTCTCGCCTTTCTCCTGCTCGTACATCATGCGCAGACCGGAGTCTTTAATTACCCGGTCGGTCTGCACGTGCAGCGGCATATCGGCGGTCTCCTGCGCCAGCGCGTCAATAAGCTCCATAAAACGCTGCAGGGCGCTGGCGGCTCGCCCGGCCAGGACTTTGTCTTTTAACAGCTCGCGGCAGGCCTGCCATAGCGTTAGCTGGCGATCGCGCGAGGTCTGGCGCACCACGTCCAGGGTGCGATCGCCGATACCGCGCGTCGGGGTATTCACCACGCGCTCAAACGCCGCGTCGTCATTACGATTGGCGATCAGGCGCAGATAGGAGAGCGCATCTTTGATCTCCTGGCGTTCGAAGAAGCGCATGCCGCCATAAATACGATACGGCATGCTGGCCTGCAGCAGCGCCTCTTCCAGCACGCGCGACTGGGCGTTGCTGCGATACAGAATCGCGCACTGCTCCAGCGCCCCGCCGTTTTCCTGCCAGGTTTTGATGCGGTTGACGACAAAGCGCGCCTCATCAAGATCGTTAAACGCGCAGTAGAGCGAAATCGGCTCGCCGTCGGCGCCGTCGGTCCACAATTTTTTTCCCAGCCGTCCGCTGTTGTTCTCAATCAGGGCGTTCGCCGCGCTGAGGATATTGCTGGTCGAGCGATAGTTTTGCTCGAGGCGGATAGTTTCCGCGCCGGGGAAATCGTTGAGGAAGCGCTGGATGTTCTCCACCTGCGCGCCGCGCCAGCCGTAAATGGACTGATCGTCATCGCCGACGATCATCACCTTGCCGGTATCGCCCGCCAGCAGGCGGATCCACGCGTACTGAATGTTGTTGGTATCCTGGAATTCGTCGACCAGGATATTGGTAAAGCGCTCGCGGTAGTGCTGCAGAATATGCGGCTTATTCAGCCACAGTTCGTGCGCGCGCAGCAGCAGCTCGGCGAAATCCACCAGCCCCGCCCGATCGCAGGCTTCCTGATAGGCCTGATACACCTTCTGCCAGGTCTGCTCAACCGGGTTGCCGTAGCTCTGAATATGGTGCGGGCGCAGGCCTTCGTCTTTCTGGCCGTTGATGTACCACATCGCCTGACGCGGCGGCCACTGCTTCTCATCGAGGTTCATCGCCTTAATCAGGCGCTTAAGCAGGCGCAGCTGGTCTTCGCTATCGAGGATCTGGAAGTCCTGCGGCAGGTTGGCATCAAGGTGATGGGCGCGCAGCAGCCGGTGCGCCAGGCCGTGGAAAGTGCCGACCCACATACCGCCCTGGGTGGTGCCCATCAGTTGACCAATACGATGGCGCATCTCCGCCGCCGCTTTGTTGGTAAAGGTCACCGCCATAATGGAGTAAGGGGAACAGTTCTCAACGCTCAGCAGCCAGGCGATGCGGTGTACCAGCACGCGCGTCTTACCGCTGCCCGCTCCTGCCAGAACCAGCATATTCGTACGTGATGCCGCAACGGCTTCACGCTGTTTGTCATTAAGGCTGTCGAGCAGGTAAGAAACGTCCATTGGCACCGCCGGAAATGAGACGCCCGGCAACGTGCAGTTCACCGGGCTACTGTTAATTTATACAGAACTACTGACGATTATATCAGCGAGGTCAGAGATGCCAACCGTGAAATTTCGATGTGCGGCAGCAGACGGCTGTCGGCGGTGCGCATCAGGTCTACGCCCTGCGGTTTGATCCAACAGGCCTGCATGCCGCAGCGAATGGAGCCCGCCACGTCGGTCGTCAGATCGTCACCGACGTGCAGAATCTGCGCCAGCGGCAGCTCCAGCCGCTCTGCCGCCAGATGATACATATCGGCAAAAGGTTTAGAGCGCCCGTCCGGACCGGCGCGCAGCACGAAGCGGAAGTAGTCGCTCAGGCCAAAAAGCTCCGGCCGGGCATTACCGTTGGTAATGGCCACCAGCGGCCATTTTTCCGCCAGCTTCGCCAGCGTATCGTGCGTCTCTTGCGGGACGTCGATCAGGCTGCGCCAGTGGGCGAAGTTGGCCATCGCTTCATCCGCCCCCGTTTTCGCCAGCGCCGCAGAAAGCCCGGCGTTGAGCATCCCCAGCTCCAGCGCGCGGCGGCGCCACTCGGTGACATCGTGGTAAATTTCCGGCTCTGAGGCCAGCAGCGTCTGGCGCAGCCGGTTGAGTTCGCTGGCGTCAAATTGACTCAGCGACGGATGGTAGCTGCGCACAAAGCTCAGCGACTCATGCAGCGTCCGGTCAATCACCGGGCGGTTGTCATAAAGGGTATCGTCCAGGTCAAATGTCAGTGCTGAAATCTGGCCCAGAGGTCGGTAAAAACGCATTATTTCCCCCGTTTGGCGCGCGGATGCGCCGCATCGTACACCGACGCAAGGTGTTGAAAATCAAGATGGGTATAGATTTGAGTGGTGGAAAGGTTCGCATGCCCCAGCAGCTCCTGCACTCCGCGCAGATCGCCGCTCGACTCCAGCATATGAGTCGCGAAGGAGTGGCGCAGCTTATGCGGATGTACGTGACTGTTGAGGCCCTGCTTAACGCCCCATTCGGCAAAGCGCTTTTGCACATTGCGCGCTGAAATTCGCTTGCCCAGTTTCGATAAGAACAGGGCGTCTTCATCGGCGCCGAACAGGCCGCGCAGGTCGAGCCAGTGCTCAATCCACGCCACCGCGTTGCGGCCAATCGGCAGGCGGCGCTCTTTGCTGCCTTTGCCCATCACCCACACCTCGCCGGATTCCAGATCGAGGTGCTTAATGTCGAGACTCACCAGCTCCGAGAGACGCAGCCCCGCGCCGTACATCACTTCCAGCATCGCCCTGTCGCGTACCGCCAGCGGATCGTTAAGATCGATATCCAGCAGCCGGTTAACGTCGTCGACATCGATATTTTTCGGTAAATGGCGCGGTGTTTTCGGCGCCGAAATCCCCTTTGCCGGATTAGCCGCCAGTTCACCCTGGCTCACCAGCCAGTCAAAGAAGCTGCGTAATGCGGAGAGGCGTAACGCCAGGCTCGCCGGCCCCAGCCCCTGACGACGGCTGCGTACCGCCAGGCTACGGACCTGGGCGGCATCGCACTGCTGCCAGCTTTTCAGCCCGGCGTTTTCCGCCAGCGCGATAAGCGTCTCGAGCTGACGGCGGTAGTTCAGCAGCGTTATTGGGCTAAGCTGACGCTCGACGCCGAGATAGCGTAAAAAGCGCTCTACGGAAGGCAACAGCGGTGAGGCGTTCATGCGCGCTCGATCCAGCGCTCCAGCAACCCCGGGAGCATCGACGCAATTTCCTGCAACAGCTGCGTTCCCTGACCTTGCTGATAGTGCTGGGGATCGCGACTGCTGAACAGCATCACGCCGGGCGCTTCATCACCCCCCAGCAGCGACATCGCCACCGAGCCAACGGCTTTTGCTTCCGGCAGCGCCACCAGCAGTTCCGGACCGTTCAATGGGCCAAGATAGTGGCGCTGCTGGCCAAGCCGCTGGATGCGAATGGGCTCAAACGCCTGACGGCTTATCGCCAGATGGGTGAATTTAGAGGGCGCGCCGAGCCGCCAGCTGTCGGGAAACAGGCGCACCGTCGCGCCCGCCAGCCCCAGCTCGCGCGCCCAGCGATGAAAGCGGTTCAGCATTTCATCAAGGCTATCGGCCGCCGCCAGCCGCGTCTGGAGATCAAACAGGCGCTGAAACAGGCTTTCGTTCGCCGTCGCCTGCGCCATCAGCAGCGACATATTCTCTTCCAGCACGTTGATATGATTCCGCGCCCGCGCCATATGCCATTCCACCAGCGAGACCGAACCACGTACCGGATGCGGAACCGACATGTGCTCCACCAGCGCCGCATTACGAATAAAGAATTCAGGATGTTGCAACAGATAGTCCACCACTGCGCGATCGTTCAGCACGCTGGTGATTTCCTGCTGTTCTTCCCCGACTTGTTTCATAAATGAATAAATCCGTCATAGACATGTGCCGCCGGGCCAGTCATATACAACGGTTGGCCCGGACCTTTCCAGGCGATATCAAGACGCCCGCCGGGTAATTCCACGCGGACCTCCTCGCCCAGTAAACCCTGCTGGATACCTACTGCCGCCGCCGCACAGGCGCCGCTGCCGCAGGCCTGCGTTTCACCCGCGCCGCGTTCATACACGCGCAGACGAATATGGGAGCGGCTGACCACCTGCATAAAGCCGATGTTCGCCCGCTCCGGGAAGCGCTCGTGGTTTTCCATCACCGGACCGAGCGTTTCCACCGTCGCGGTTTCCACATCATCGACCTGAATAACGCAGTGCGGATTACCCATCGACACCACGCCGCACAATACTGTCTGTTCGGCGGCGCGCATGATATAGGTCTTTTCCGCTTTGTTCGCGCGAAACGGCACCTGCGACGGTTCGAAGTTCGGCTCGCCCATATTCACGCGCACCAAATCGTCTTCCGTCACGCTTAATACCATACGGCCATTTGACGTACTCACGCGGATGTCACGTTTATTGGTCAGGCCTTTCAGGCGCACAAAGCGGGCGAAACAGCGCGCGCCGTTGCCGCATTGCGCCACTTCGCTACCGTCTGCATTGAAGATGCGATAGTGGAAATCGAGCTCTGGATCGTAGGGCGGCTCAACCACCAGCAGCTGATCGAAGCCCACGCCAAGATGCCGATCCGCCAGGCGGCGAATCAGTTCCGGGGAGAAAAAAACATTCTGAGTTACCGCGTCAACGACCATAAAGTCATTGCCAAGGCCATGCATCTTAGAGAACTGCATCATCTACTCCAGCAGCGCGGAACTGTCAGTAATTCACCTGGGTCGGACCACCGCTATCGCCGCGATCGTTACGATCCGGCGTAGAGCTCTGGATACCGCTATCAACCGGTTTAGTCGGCGGAGGCGCCGTTTTATCCGCTGGTGGGAAATAAAGCGGCCCTTTCAGGCCACAGCCGGTCAGGCTGAGGACCGCTAATAAAACGGCAAGCGCTGGGAAAACGTTTTTCATGGATAGTTGCCCGTAATTCATTCTTTCTGCTTTCTATCATCGCAGGAGAAGACGTAAAAGCAAGCGTTTAGCATCTCACTGCGCGCGCTTTTGTTTCGCGCTATACTGCCGCCACTATCAAAAAAGCGGGAAAGAACCATGAACGACAGTGAATTCCATCGACTGGCCGATACCCTGTGGATGACTATCGAAGAGCGCCTCGACGACTGGGATGGCGACAGCGATATCGACTGCGAAATCAACGGCGGCGTGCTGACTATCAGCTTTGAAAACGGCAGCAAAATTATCATTAACCGTCAGGAGCCGCTGCACCAGGTGTGGCTGGCAACGAAGCAAGGCGGCTACCATTTCGACTTGAAAGGCGACGAGTGGGTGTGCGATCGCAGCGGCGAAACGTTCTGGGATCTACTGGAACAGGCGGCGACCGCGCAGGCCGGTGAAGCGGTGAGTTTTCGCTAAGCGCGCGTGATTCGAGTTCCCCGGATTACGGCTGACGCCTTATCCGGGCTACATAACCCTCTACCGCACGCTACCCTTTCTCAGGAATAGTGCTGCAGCATCGGCGATGATGCAGCATCCTGACCGGCTGAAGCGGTGGCGGCGGCAATCACCTGGCTGCGGAACGGGATCACCTGTTCGCGACCGTCGACGTCGACGATTTGATAAAACTGCGGCAGGTTAAAGTTGATAAAGCTGGAGCCGTAGGTAAAGCGGTCATGCGACGAAGAGTAGAAGCGGCTGACGTCGCGCACCAGCTCCTCTTTGCTGCCCTCGCAGTGGTGATACACCTCGGCGCGGTTGCTCTCATCAAGAATATAGATGTTAAATCCGTTATCGTTATCCGCATCTTCAAAGAAGAACTGAATGATCCCTTCGCTGGCAAAACCATCCACCACCTGCGGCAGTCTGACGTGGTTGGTTTCCACCTGCACCGACAGACCATGCAGTTTGTTATGCGAAATCGCGCCGTAGAATTCGATGGCGTTTTCCAGCTTCTGTACCGAGACGTTAAGGCGCTCGAAGAACAGCCCCCAGGTCTGCCCGGAAACGCGCAGCGCTTTAAAGCGGCCGGTATCCTGACGGGTGCTGGAGAGGCGTAGCTCAACGCATTCAGAAACCAGCTGCTGCACGCGAGTACGGATCAGGCCGCGCAAATGCTGGCTATAGCAGAAGACCTCCACGCTATCCGGCGGCGCGGCGTCCTGATGCATCTTGCCGAGAATCGTTTTCAGCGCTTCGATCATCGCCTGCTCGCCGTTAAAATGCAGCGTTCGCACCTCGTTCCACGAGTTGCGGTACAGCAGATCGATGCTGCCAATCAGGCACTTTTGCTCTTCGCCGAAGCTGAAAACATCGAGCTTACGGAAGTCAAAATGCACCACCTGATTGCGGAAGGCCGCCGTCGGGTCATATTCGAGATTGACGATAATCGCCAGATGGCGAATTTCGCACGGGCTATACAGCGCTTTCGGCGTCGGGGACGGCAGGCGCAGCGGGAAGTGGTGCGCCACGTCAGCCACCATCTCCTGCAGTTTAGCCAAATCGACAATGCCGTTGCCCTTAATAAACAGGCGAGTGCGTGACGTCAGCAGGCCGTTAAACCAGGCCCAGGCCACCAGCTTATTAAGATAACGGTTATATTCCAGCGGCTGGTGGCTGATGATCGACTCCATATCCGGCGCGCGGTTATAGACATACCAGCCGGTACGGTTGGCACGGCCCGGCGGCACGTGGATAAAGGTCAGATTCGGCTCAGACAGATCCGGCGAAATTTGCGGGTTGACCAGGGTGACTTTCCCCGGCAGCGCTTCAAAGGCGGCGTACAGCTTACGCGTCAGCACGCCAATATCCTGCGGACTGGCGGAAACGCTCAGGTTATTGCGGCGCGCAAAGCGAATCAGGTTACGATAGCTCTGCATCATCGCATCAAGCAGCTCGTTATGCGCTTTACGGACTTCGTCAATCTTCCAGTTGGCCCGGTTATCGAGCATCATCAGACGCTTTTCATCCCAGCCCCACTCTTTCACCAGGTGGCTGACGACTTCGCGACGCCAGCCGACGCAGGCGCGCTCGCGGCTCAGCTTCTCGCAGACTTTTAAATAGAAACATCGACGCACCAGATCGAGGCGCGTTTCATCTTCGATGGCCTGCAGATAGACCGTCACGCGCTCCAGCATCATGCAGTAAGGGTCGAGGCCAAACGATACGATTTCACCGTCATGCAGGCGCTGCTTGATATCTTTCGCCAGCAGGCGGTTGTTGGGATACTCCCAGGAGTACGCTTCCAGCAGCAGCGTCTTCAGCACCGCCTTATAGGGCGAGTCGATGCTTTTATACAGCTGCCACAGGCTGGCGCCGAAGTACTCTTCCGCCGACAGGGAACTCAGGCCGCCGAGATCCAGCCATTCGTTCGGCGTCAGCACGCCCTGCGCGTAGAGGCTCATCACGTAATCATCGTAATGCTCCTCTTCCTCGCACGGCACCATATTCCACAGAATACGCTTCCCGGCAAGGCGCACCGCGGTGCGGTAAAACTCATCCAGCAGCAGGATGTGTTGAGTTGAGCCGCAGTCTTCACCGCCCAGGCTGCCGCTTTCGTTATGGCGGAAGCGGTTTTCGTCGATCAGGAAGAAACTCACCTCAACGCCCAGCGACGCCGCCCAGCTTTCCAGCAGGCTACATTTGCGCTGCAGCAGCTGGCGCTCTTCGCTATCCAGCCACGACTGATGGCAAACCCAGATATCCAGGTCGGAAGAGCAGCTTTGGCCGACGGAAGAAGTACTGCCCATGGAGTAAAGGCCGGTGATCGGCAGCTCGCCTTTCGGCGGTTCCTGGGTCAGCATTCCACGATTGAGTTCAAGCTCGTCAAGGTAGTGACGTTGGGTTTCATCAGGCGTGTAGAGGCAAATGCCACGGGGAACGTTACCGTCAAGGTAACCCGGCATCAGCGGATGATGATAATGTAGTAATGTCGGCAGTAGACTGTAAACCTGCTGGAAAGCGGGTCCCATGGCAGCAAGGGCGCGATCCACGCGCAATTGGTTGATGGCATCCAGTCTCTGTTTCAGTGTCTCAATATAGAGGTACAAGACATATCGCCTGATGTTCAAAAACCCGACGTACAATAGTACGGAGAGTTTCAGTATTTCAACAAAAACCGTCACCATTCGTCGTCGGTGTGGTTGTGATGAGCTGCTGACTGACAAATGGTTTAAAACGTGATCAATCTAACACCTTGCTGATTGACCGTAAAGAAAGATGCGCTACATACAAGTGTAGCACCCTTTACTACGTGTAAATTCTTCACTACGTTTGCGGCAACCCGCAAACGCATGAAAGGCTAAAATGATGGCCGCGACCCTTACCCCCACAAAACTAACATCCCTAAGACAACAATGTTAGGATGGTTAGTGGTCGACTATGACGGTAACAAGCATGTTAGACAAAGTTTTGAGAATTGCCACACGGCAAAGCCCGCTTGCGCTATGGCAGGCACATTATGTGAAAGAGCGTCTGGAAGCCTGTCATCCGGGGCTTTCCGTTGAACTGGTGCCGATGGTCACCCGCGGCGACGTGATCCTTGATACGCCCCTTGCAAAAGTGGGCGGCAAGGGGCTCTTTGTGAAAGAGTTAGAGCTGGCGATGCTGGAAGGTCGCGCCGATATTGCCGTCCATTCCATGAAAGACGTGCCGGTGGAATTTCCCGCAGGACTGGGGCTGGTGACCATTTGTGAACGGGAAGATCCGCGCGATGCGTTTGTCTCGAATCACTACGCTTCCATTGATGAACTGCCGCACGGCAGCGTCGTAGGCACATCAAGTTTACGCCGCCAGTGTCAGCTGGCCGCAGCGCGGCCGGATCTCACCATCCGCTCCCTGCGAGGCAACGTTGGCACCCGTTTAAGCAAGCTCGATAGCGGCGAGTACGACGCGATCATTCTTGCCGCCGCAGGGCTTAAACGTCTGAATCTGGAAGCGCGTATTCGTCAACCGCTGTCACCGGAGCAATCTCTGCCCGCCGTCGGCCAGGGCGCTGTCGGCATCGAGTGTCGCCTTGACGACGAATGGACCAAAGCGCTGCTGGCCCCGCTGAACCATACGGAAACGGCCATACGCGTACGCGCTGAACGGGCGATGAACACCCGGCTTGAAGGCGGTTGCCAGGTGCCTATCGGCAGCTATGCCGAACTGATCGACGGTGAACTATGGCTGCGCGCGCTGGTTGGCGCGCCGGATGGCTCGCACACGGTACGCGGCGAGCGGCGCGGTCGTCCGGAAGATGCCGAAACGCTGGGCGTCTCCCTTGCCGAAGAACTCCTGGATAACGGCGCGCGCGACATTCTCGCCGTCGTTTACGCAGGAGAAGCGCCACGATGAGCATTCTGGTTACCCGTCCGCTGCCGCAAGGCGAAGAGTTAGTCAGCCGCCTGCGCGCGCTGGGACGCGTGGCCTGGAGCTTTCCGCTCATCGAGTTTACCCCAGGCCGACAGCTCCCTGAGCTGGGCAGCCAGTTGGCAAGCCTGGCGGCGGGCGATTTACTCTTCGCGCTATCCCAGCACGCCGTTGAGTTTTCCCACTCTCGCCTCCAGCAGCAGGGGCTGCGCTGGCCCGCTGCGCCCGACTATTTTGCCATTGGCCGCACCACCGCGCTGGCACTGCATAAAGTCAGCAATCGACAAGTTCGCTACCCGTTAGATCGGGAAATCAGCGAAGTCTTGCTACAATTACCTGAATTACAAAACATTGCGGGGAAAAAAGCGCTCATCCTGCGCGGCAACGGCGGACGAGAATTACTCGGCGACACGCTTCGCGAACGCGGTGCCGATGTCACTTTTTGTGAATGTTATCAACGTAGTGCGAGGCACTATGATGGCGCAGAAGAAGCAATGCGCTGGCAGTCTCGCGGGGTTTCGACGCTGGTTATTACCAGCGGCGAGATGCTGCAGCAGCTCTGGATGCTAATACCACAGTGGTATCGCGAGCGTTGGCTCCTGAGCTGTCGCATTTTAGTTGTCAGTGAACGTCTGGCCGAACAGGCCAGGGAATTGGGCTGGCAGGATATCCAGGTTGCCGATAGCGCCGACAACGATGCGCTGCTACGCGCATTACAATAACTCTCAACATTGGAAGCCATAATGACGGAACAACAGAATCAATCCGCCGTGGTTGAAGAGACCAGGGAGGCCGTGGACACGACGCCACAGCCAGAAAATAACGTAGAAAAGAAAAACGGCGGCAGTAAAACCAGCCTCGCTCTGAGCGCCATAGCTATCGCTATCGCCCTCGCCGCTGGCATAGGTCTTTATGGCTTGACGAAGACCCAGGCGACCCGCCAGAGCGAAGCCAGCGCCGGGCTATCCAGCCAGATCGCCGCGCTGCAAAAAGCGCAGGAAAACCAAAAAAGCGAGCTTGAAGGCATCATTAAGCAGCAGGCCGACCAGCTGACGCAAGCGCAGCGTCAGCAGGATGCTCTGGCGAAGAAGCTGGAAGAAGTGCAGGAGAAGGTCGCGGTCATTTCCGGCAGCGACGCAAAAACCTGGCTGCTCGCGCAAGCTGATTTCCTCGTGAAGCTGGCCGGACGTAAGCTGTGGAGCGATCAGGACGTGACGACCGCCGCCGCGCTGCTGAAAAGCGCCGATGCCAGCCTGGCCGACATGAACGATCCAAGTCTGATTAGCGCCCGTCGCGCCATCACCGACGATATCGCCTCGCTCTCCGCCGTAAGTCAGGTGGACTATGACGGCATCATTCTGAAGGTTAACCAGCTCGCCAACCAGATCGATAATTTACGTCTGGCGGACAATAATGACGATGACACCCCGATGGATTCCGATAGCGATGAGCTGTCCAGCTCCATTAGCGAGTGGCGGGTAAACCTGCAAAAAAGCTGGCAGAACTTTATGGACAGCTTTATTACCGTTCGCCGCCGAGATGAGACCGCCGTGCCGCTGCTGGCGCCAAACCAGGACGTCTACCTGCGCGAAAACATTCGCTCGCGTCTGCTGGTCGCGGCGCAGGCCGTTCCACGTCATCAGGAAGAAACCTACAAACAGGCGCTGGATAACGTCTCAACCTGGGTTCGCGCCTACTACGATACTGAAGACGCGACCACTAAAGCCTTCCTTGAGGATGTGGATAAGCTCAGCCAGCAAAGCATCACCATGAACGTACCAGAGAGCCTGCAGAGCCAGGCGCTGCTTGAGAAGCTCATGCAGACGCGCGTTCGTAATCTGATGGCGCAGCCGGCTGAAACCCAACCCAGCGCACCGGCTCCAGCCCCTGTCCCTGCGCCACAAGGAGAGTAACGCATGTTGAAAATTCTCTTACTCTTCGCGCTGCTGCTTGCCGGGATCGTTGTTGGCCCGATGATCGCCGGTCATCAGGGCTACGTCTTGATCCAGACCGATAACTACAACATTGAAACCAGCGTCACCGGGCTAGCGATCATCATGATCCTCACCATGGTGGTGCTGTTTGCCATTGAGTGGCTGCTACGGCGTATTTTCCGCACCGGCGCGCATACCCGCGGCTGGTTCGTGGGCCGCAAACGTCGTCGCGCCCGTAAGCAAACCGAGCAGGCGCTGCTGAAGCTGGCGGAAGGCGATTATCAGCAGGTTGAGAAGCTGATGGCGAAAAATGCCGATCACGCTGAGCAGCCGGTTGTGAACTACCTGCTGGCGGCAGAAGCCGCTCAGCAGCGAGGGGATGAAGCTCGCGCCAACCAGCATCTGGAGCGCGCCACCGAGCTCGCCGGCGACGACCTGATTCCTGTCGAAATCACCCGCGTACGTCTGCAGCTGGCGCGTAATGAAAACCACGCCGCCCGCCACGGTATCGACAAGCTGCTGGAGATCACGCCGCGTCATCCGGAGGTCCTGCGCCTCGCCGAGCAGGCCTACATTCGTACCGGAGCCTGGAATTCGCTGCTGGATATCATTCCGTCAATGGCGAAAGCCGACGTCAGCGATGAAGAGCACCGCGCCGAACTGGAACAGCTGGCGTGGATTGGTCTGATGGATAAAACGCTGGCCGACGGCGGCAGCGAAGGTTTGCGCGGCTGGTGGAAAAACCAGAACCGTAAAACCCGCAGCCAGGTGGCGCTACAGGTGGCAATGGCGAATCGCCTTATCGAAAGCGACGACCATGATACCGCGCAGCAGATTATTATCGATGGTCTGAAAAAGCACTACGACGACCGTCTGGTCATGCCGATCCCGCGGCTGAAAACCAATAATCCGGAACAGCTGGAAAAAGTGCTGCGTCAGCAGATTAAAACGGTCGGCGACCGCCCGCTGCTGTGGAGTACGCTGGGACAATCGCTCATGCGCCACGGCGAGTGGCAGGAAGCCAGCATTGCGTTCCGCGCTGCGCTCAAGCAGCGCCCGGATGCGTTTGACTACGCGTGGCTGGCCGATACCCTCGACCGCCTGCATCAGCCGGAAGAAGCGGCGACGATGCGTCGCGACGGCCTGCTGTTAACCCTGCAAAACAACCCGCAGCAATAATGCGATTCTCGCCTCCGCCGGGGGCGAGAATCTCTTCTCTTCCCGCCTGAACGCTTTCCGATCCCTGAAAAGAAAAAAACGCCTGCTCTGAAACCAGAGCAGGCGTTAAAACAGGTCTGTTTGACAACAAATTGGGTGCTTCACTCAACGTAGTGTCCATGGTGTTTGATGAGGCTTGCGCGACATCTGTCAGTGGACGATAAGCACCGTAAAACGGCTCTGCATCATTCCTGAGTTTATGAGGCACTAAGGCGAACATAAGAGATGGAATGAGCATCTACCCGGTTATTATCGCACAGGATCGGTAGAAAATGCATCTACCCGAACAGGGAATTGGGACTATTCTGGAGAATAAATAGCATTGTGATTAGCGGAATATTATTTGCGATATCAGGAAGATAAAAGAGTTTTTTTTGCAAAATCAGAAAACAAAAAACCCCGCCGAAGCGGGGTTCAAAATTGGTCGGCGAGAGAGGATTCGAACCTCCGACCCACTGGTCCCAAACCAGTTGCGCTACCAAGCTGCGCTACTCGCCGATGTACTGCTTTTTTGAATTTTTAGTTCAATTCTTTATAAAGTCGTGGTGCGAGGGGGGGGACTTGAACCCCCACGTCCGTAAGAACACTAACACCTGAAGCTAGCGCGTCTACCAATTCCGCCACCTTCGCAATATCACAACTTTCTAAATAATGGGGTGGCTAATGGGATTCGAACCCACGACAACTGGAATCACAATCCAGGGCTCTACCAACTGAGCTATAGCCACCACTGCAAATCTTTTACGCGGTATTGAAACCACCGCAGCTCCAGCACCGGGTAAATGGTGCGCCCGACAGGATTCGAACCTGAGACCTCTGCCTCCGGAGGGCAGCGCTCTATCCAGCTGAGCTACGGGCGCTTAGCGCCGTTGCGGGGTCGGATAATACGGACTTCCTACCCCGCTGTCTAGTGCCTTTTTAAAGAAAATTATCGTTTGCTCATGCTTTGTGCGTTTTGTTGCTTATTGCGCCACATTATCAACATTTCCGCGTCGACCAAGGCCAAATACCTTATAAATAAGCGTCACGGCGGCAAGGAAAATTATTCCGACAAAGAGCGACATACGCGTATCGTCGTTAAATCCCATCCCTATTAGCACGCAAACCAGGAACGCCATGGTCAAATAGTTTGCCCACGGGAACAGCAGCGAGCGAAACGGATGGCTGGCCATGGCTTCTTTATGCACGAGACGAAAACGCAGCTGGCTAATCAGAATCACAAACCACGGTACCATGCCCGGCAGCACGCTGGCGCTGTAGACGTAGACGAAAACCCGCTGTGGATTAGGGATAATGTAGTTCAGGCACGAACCGACCAGCAGAATCAGGATCGATAGCGCCACGCCCGCCGAGGGTACGCCGTTGCGCGAGACTTTGGCGATGGCCGCAGGCAGCTGACGATTCCTTGCCAGCGCGTAGAGCATGCGTCCGCAGCTGTACATTCCGCTGTTACAGCCGGACAGCGCCGCCGTGAGTACTACAAAGTTAATAATACCTGCCGCCGCGGTGATGCCGATTTTGGCAAAGGTCAGCACGAACGGACTGCCGTTGGAGCCAATCTGATCCCACGGGAAAATAGTGACGATCACGAAAATCGCCCCCACGTAGAAAATCAGGATTCGCCACAGCACTTTGCCTACCGCGCTGCGCAGCGTGACCTGCGGGTTCTTCGCTTCACCGGCCGTAATGCCGATAAGCTCGACGCCCTGGTAGGAAGCGACCACGATACACAGCGCCGTCAGGAAACCCTTCCAGCCGCCGGCGAAGAAGCCACCGTGCTCGGTCAGATTGCCAAAGCCAATAGCGTGTCCGCCGTTGCCAAAGCCAAAGAAAATAACGCCCAGCCCCACCACGATCATCACAATAATGGTGGTGACCTTAATCATGGCGAACCAGAATTCAATTTCGCCGTACAGACGTACCGCCGCCAGATTCGCCAGCGCTACCAGCCCAACCGCGATAAGCGCCGGTATCCACTGCGCCATCTCCGGGAACCAGAACTGGACATAGACCCCGATCGCCGTAATCTCCGATATCCCGACCGCCATCCACATAAACCAGTAGGACCATGCGGTGAGATAGCCGAAAAACGGGCTCATATAGCGGTGGGCATAAACGGCGAACGAGCCGGTTACCGGTTCAAGGAACAGCATTTCGCCCATCGAACGCATGATAAAGAAGACAAAGAGCCCGGCAATAATATACGCCAGCAGAACCGAAGGTCCGGCCCACTTGAGCGTACTTGCCGCGCCCATAAATAACCCCACGCCAATCGTGCCGCCAAGGGCGATTAGCTCAATGTGTCGCGCCTCCAGTCCCCGCTGAAGTTCCGCTTTTTTCTCAGTCATATAACCTCTTGTGTTTGCCCTGCTCCGGGTTTAAGCGCATCCCAACCAGGATGTGTCTATACCGGTTATTTTTATGAATGAATAAAATGGAATAGCCCTGCCTGCGCGACGGTAAACTGACCGTCGCGTTTTAAGCATGCGAATGGTTAATGAATTTGAGGGAAATGGCAAATAAAGTATCAGGCGAGTGAAGACATTACACAGAATACCCAGGTAAACCCGCCCGCTTGCAGTGGAATGTCACAGCTTACCGGTGTAATACCAGCGTAAATAGCGCAGCAGGCGCGCCTGCCTTTTTATGCGGCTCGGCTGCGAAACCAGTCGATAGAACCACTCCAGACCCAGGTCCTGCCAGAACTTCGGCGCCCGCTGCACGTGGCCGGTAAAGACGTCGTAGGTACCGCCCACGCCCATATACAGCGCCTGCGGATAAACGTCCCGACAGTCGCGCATCAGGATTTCCTGACGCGGCGAGCCCATCGCCACCGTGACGATCTTCGCCCCGCTATCGCGGATACGCTCAAATAGCGCCTGACGCTGGTCAGCGGCAAAATAGCCGTCCTGGCTTCCAACGATATTCACATTCCAGCGCTGGCGAAGCTGCTGCTCCGTTTGCGCCAGTACCTCGGGCTTGCCGCCGATCAGAAATACCGGCGTTCCCTGAGCGCCTGCGCGCGCCATCAGGGCTTCCCATAAATCCGCGCCGGCGACGCGCGACACTTGCGACTGAGGATATTTTTTACGTAATGAGCGAACTACGCTGATGCCGTCAGCGTATTTGAATTCTGCGGCTTCGATCAGCGCCCGAACGTCGGGGCTGTCTTCTACCGCCAGCATCTTCTCTGCATTAATCGCCACCAGCGTCCCCGTACGGATCTCGCCGTCGGCGTACAGATAATCCAGAGCGTGTTGCATATCGCGCCAACCAATGAGTTGTAGCCCTCTCAGCAGATACAACGGCGCGGATGTGGTCTCAGTCATGTACACCCTTATCAGACTTGAGGTTGCGTCAGCGGTTTAGCCCGCTTGTGAATCAGCCCCACGCTATCCAGGAACCAGTACAGCAGTTTTGCCGCCAGCAGGCAGAACCCAAAGATGACGAGGAAAAAAACCACGCGGGAACCAAATGAATCCAGCCCTTCACGCGCCAGCACGATCATGTTGAAGATAGCGCCAAAACAGAAACTGTGCAGGATCGCCGCTTTATAGCGGTTCGTCTCCCGGTTGCCAAGCTCGTACAGCCAGTCAAACCATTTAATGATCAGCCCAACCGCTACCGCTCCCAGCGGCACGAACCAGACGCCTCCCATCACCACCAGCGAGCCAATCAGGGTCGGCGAAATCGCCAGGCCAGAATGGTTATTCAGCACGTCCCAGGTGAAATAGTTCGCGGTATTGAGCACCATTGTCGGTCGACCGTGCCACAACCAGCTGGGGATAAAGACATAGAAATCCCGGACGATGGGCGCCAGTCCCTGAAACTCAATCTTGTCGTAGTTTTGCAGCAGCAGGGCCAGGTTCTCCCACGGCGAGAAGGTGTCGCGGGTCAGATAGAGGAAAGTATAAAACGCCTCATCGCCGCTGACGTTCATACCGTAGCGTTTGAGGGCCAGCCAGAACATACCGACGATGCCCAGCACGCCCGCCGCCGCCAGCATCCACAGGCTGATCCAGCCGCGAATGATGCCGATAAACAGGAAAATGGCAAAAGCGATGATAATATTCGCCCGGGTGCCGCCAACGATGGCGTAGGTCAGCAGGCCAAAGGCGACGGTGCTAACGAGGAAGAATATCCACGCTTTATAATCCTGACGCAGAAAATAGACCACCAGCATTGCCGGGATGAAAAAGTAGAAGAAGCGCTTTAGCGCCACGCCGGAAACTTCGCTGGAGAAGATCTGGCTATAGGAGTTGAGCTTGAATAGCAGAAATCCGTTGTGCGCAAAGAAGATGCCGACGCAGAGCAGCGCCAGCCCCAGTAAAATGCCCCAGGTCAGATGGGTCTCCACGCGATTCATCGTAAACAGCGGACGATGCGAATGGCCGCGCGTCGCCGAGCGTAGCCGCGTTTTGTAGGTGGCATAGTAAACCGCATAAAAACAGACGGAAACCAACAGGGTTTGCAGCAGAATTTCCGGCGGGGCGACCGCGACGTCAAAGCGAAACACCAGAATACTGGTCAGCGGGAAGCCAAAGAAAAAGGTCAGCAGAAACAGCAGCGAGAAAAAAACGTTGAAGTTGAAGCGCACGCGACGAAATTCAAAGTACGTGGCGGTGGCGATAAAAAGCGTCGACAGCAGCCAGACCAGCAGCAGCCCGCTAAATTGCATTAATGTCATGCGTCCACCCCCGCGGCAATCCGCAACGCTCGTCGCCAGCCCGTCAGATAATTCGGACGGAAGAAGGCGATCTGATTTTTATCCACGCCGGCCAGCTGGCGCTGTGCTTCACGCACAACGCTCACGTCCAGCGCATCGCGGGTAAAGAGTACCGGAATATGCTGCTCCGACATATCCTGCCAGAAGGGATTATCCCGATTCAGCACGCAAGGGATCCCCGCCTGAATCAGCAGGCATAGCGTGCCGATACCCTGCTGGCGGGCAAACAGGAAGTAGCCCAGATCGCAGCGGCGCAGCAGCGCAAGATAATCATCAAACGCCAGCTTGTCGCTCAATACCTGGAGATGCTGTGGGCTGAACAGAGCCGCGCCGGCCTCGCGAACTTCGTTAATGTAGTCGCTATTATTGGCCGGATAGCCCATCGGCACGACAACGTTAACCGTATCGCCAAACTGCTGGCGAATCGCGCGCAGCGCCGCGATATGCTCGTTGCTGCGGTCGCCGGAATTACCCACCAGGATAGTCAGCGTGTCGCCGCGCGGGGCGCTATCGGCGAGCGAATTCAGCGCCGGATCCATGCGGGTCGGGAAGTAGAGCAGCTCACCCGGCACGCCCGAATGGCGGGCGGCGAACCAGCTCAGATCGCCGCGGGTAGCAAACACGCGCCCTACCCGGCCCTGCGCCATGCGCCGCAGGGGATAAAACAGACGAAACTTCAGGCTGGCGGAGTTCTCATACAGGTCCGCTCCCCAGATATGCCAGTTAAACTGCGCCGGGCGGATCCCGCCGCTGAGCAGCGCCAGCCACAGGCCGGTATTGAACTGGCCGTGAAAGAAAAAGCGCTGCTGCCGGTTCGCTTTTGCCAGCGCGATAACCGCCTGCGCCAGCGACTTTTTCCCCGGATAACAGCTGATGGAGAGCGCGGGATAGGCTGCGCGGATCCCTGTCTCCTCACCGACGACCATAAATATACGCGCCTGCTCGTCATCGACGGCCAGCTCATCATTAAAGAACCGCAGCACGGTCTGGTTGTGGTGCGGGATATCCGATCCCAGTACATGTATCAGTGCTGTCATGCCCGTTTACGCCAAAGTAAAAACACGCCGCTACAGAGAGCGAAATAAACAATATAAGTAGCCATATACGCCTGCGCCGCGCCGATTGCGCCATGCACCGGGATAAGCCAGTGCGAGAATGCGGTCAACAGCGCGAACTGGCTGATTTCCGTCAAAATATAAAAACGCAGCGAGGCTTTGGCGATCACCAGATAGCCATAGACGTACGCCCCCACCTTCAGTACATCGCCCACCAGTTGCCAGGCAAACAGGTCGCGCATCGCCGTGAAACGATCGGAAAAAAGTAGCCAGATAGCGAAATCGCGCAGCAGCCACACCGTTAAGCTTGCTGCCGCCACCGCCGGGAGAACAAATTTTAACGCTTTGCCAATTTCGCGGGTGATATCCGCTTTCGCCGTTAGCCGGGACAATGTCGGTAACAGATAAACGCTAAATGAGGCGGTAATAAACTGCAGATAGGCGTCGGAAATGCTGCTCACCCCTTGCCAGATCCCCACCGCGTCCCAACCATAATGGGCCGCCAGCAGGTTACGCATCATCACGTAGGCGACCGGCAGCGTCACCGAGGTAATCAGCGCCATCAGGGTAAATTTGGACAGCTGCCCCGCCAGGCCGTTGTCCCAACGCGGGCGCAGCGCGCTCAGCGGAATATTACCGCGTCGCCACAGTACGAAGGCCGCTGGCACCACCACCAGCGCGGGTACCAGCGCCAGTCCCAGCAATGCGCCCTGGTAGCCGCCGAAACGGTAGCAGGCATAGTACGCCGCCACGCCAATCAGGCTCCCGGCGATAAGCGACAGCGCATTGCCCGCCGCATCGCGAAAACCTTTCATCAGCGCTAACAGGAAATTCGCCCAGGCGATCCCCATCTGCACCAGGGCCACCAGCCGCACCAGGTTCTGATATTGCTGATGGCCGAACAGCCCCTGGCTAATTGGCGCGGCCGCCAGCAGGAAGATCAGCGCCAGCAGGGTGGAGAAACCCAGTACCATCGCCGAAGCGGTGCCAACGACGTTGTACAACTGCCGGCGATCGTCATGATGCTGGGCTACCAGCTTAGTGACGCCGTTAAATATCCCGGCCCCCGCCAGTACGCCAAGTACGGTCACCAGCTGGCGGAAGTTACCCGCCTGCCCTACCCCTGCCGGGCCGAACGACACGGCCAGCAGCTTAACCACCAGCAGACCGGCGCCGATTTTGACCAGCGTGGACGCCGCGGTCCACAGAGACGCTTTTGCCAGCGACATATCAGGAGAAATAGCTCAGCAGCGAGTTAATTACCGTGCGCTGGTTGACGTTCGACAGGTTGTAGAATAACGGCAGACGCAGCAGGCGTTCGCTCTCCTGAGTGGTGTAGCGATCCGTCCCGTGGAACTCGCCGAAGGTTTCTCCGGCCGGGCAGCTGTGCAGCGGGATATAGTGGAACACCGCCAGAATCTCCGCCTCTTTCAGCCAGGCGATCAGCTTGCTGCGATCGTCAATATCGCGCAGCTTGATATAGAACATGTGCGCATTTTGCCCGCAGTCGGCAGGAACGATCGGCAGATCGATACGTCCAGCCCGCGCCAGCGGCAGCAGGGCATCGTAGTAGTTCTGCCACAGCGCCAGGCGCTGCTGGTTAATCCGCTCCGCCGCTTCCAGTTGCGCCCACAGGTAGGCGGCCTGTAAATCGGACATCAGATAGCTGGAGCCGATATCGCGCCAGGTATATTTATCCACCAGACCACGGAAAAACTGGCTGCGGTTGGTGCCTTTTTCACGAATGATCTCTGCGCGCTCGATCAGCTTGCGATCGTTAATCAGCGTCGCGCCGCCTTCACCGCCCGCGGTGTAGTTTTTGGTTTCATGGAAGCTGAAGCAGCCAATATGGCCGATAGTGCCGAGCGCCCGACCTTTATAAGTCGACATCACGCCCTGAGCGGCATCCTCCACCACAAACAGATTATGCTTGCTGGCGATAGCCATAATGGTGTCCATCTCGCAGGCCACGCCGGCGTAGTGGACCGGCACAATCGCGCGGGTTTTCTCGGTAATGGCCGCTTCAATCAGCGTTTCATCAATATTCATGGTATCGCGACGAATATCAACGAAGACGATTTTCGCGCCGCGCAGCACAAAGGCGTTGGCGGTGGAGACGAAGGTATAACTCGGCATAATCACTTCATCGCCCGGCTGGATGTCCAGCAGCAGCGCTGCCATCTCCAGCGAAGCGGTGCAGGACGGCGTCAGCAGCGCTTTGGCGGTGCCGAAACGCTGCTCCATCCACTGCTGACAGCGGCGGGTAAAACCGCCATCGCCGCACAGCTTGCCGCTGCCCATCGCGGACTGCATATAATCAAGTTCGGTTCCCACCACCGGCGGCGCGTTAAATGGAATCATCATGTCACCTGTATAACCAGTACGCGGTGCTTTCGATATTCGCACCGCTAAGAATGTAACGTTTAAGCGCGGCGGTGTTGCCCATCTGGGTCGCCACCCGCAGTGTCGTCAGCCCACGCAGCGCGGCCCAGCGCTGGGCTGCCTGCATTAATTCCACTCCGGCGCCGCGTCCGGCCAGCAGGCCAATCCTCGCCTCGCGCTCGCTGAGTTGGCGCAGGGAGACAAACGCGCGAATATCACCATCAGGGGCGCGAAACACCAGACACTGATGATCGAAAGTTCCGCGCACCGCATTTTCAATCCACTGGGCATAGAAACGACCGCTGGCATCGGCTGCGTACCAGGGGGCACGAAAACGGCTCTGCGCAAAGGCCAGCGCCGCCAGCTCGCGCAGCCGGGGGATATCCACCTCGGTCGCCGGCTCGGCGCCGCTATCATCAGAAGCCGCAGGCGAAAGCGCGAGATCGACCTCGCCCTCCACCAGCCGGAAGCCCAATGCCTGCAGTGCGTCCAGACGCGCGACATCATCCGCCGCGACTTTCGCCTGCACCCGCGACCATCCGGCCAGCGCTTGCGCCGTCAGCGGCGGCGCATCGTCGCCAAAGCGTACGATAGCGCTATTGACGCCGAAGAAGCGGTTTTCCCATTCAAGGGGTTTAATACTGGCGCGGACGGGCACGGAGTAAATCCAGTAAGTATTGGCCGTAGCCAGTTTTTTCCAGCCGTTTCGCCGCGCGCTTTACGCCGTCGTCGTCCAGCCAGCCGTTGCGCCAGGCGATCTCTTCCAGGCAGGCAATCTTGAAACCCTGACGTTTTTCCACCGTTTGCACAAACATGCTGGCCTCGATCAGGCTATCGTGCGTGCCGGTGTCGAGCCAGGCAAAACCGCGGCCCAGCAACTCAACCGTCAGCGCGCCATCGTCGAGATACATTTGATTGATGGAGGTGATCTCCAACTCGCCGCGCGCCGAGGGTTTAACCCGTTTCGCGTATTCCGCGACTTTACCGTCGTAGAAATAGAGGCCGGTTACCGCCCAGTTGGATTTGGGCTGCTTTGGCTTCTCCTCCAGCGAAATCGCGCGGAAATCGTCATCAAACTCCACCACGCCAAAGCGTTCCGGGTCCATCACCTGATAGCCGAACACCGTCGCCCCGGTCATGCGGGCCGCGACGCTACGCAGCTTCGGACTAAACCCCTGGCCGAAAAAGATGTTATCGCCCAGCACCAGACATGATGGTTCACCGTTGAGAAAAGCCTCTCCAATGATAAAAGCCTGCGCCAGCCCGTCCGGGCTTGGCTGTGCGGCGTAGCTTAGCTGCACGCCGAACTCCGAACCATCACCAAGCAGTCGTTGGAAATCACGCTGGTCATCCGGAGTGGTAATGATCAACACTTCGCGGATCCCGGCCAGCATCAGCACCGAGAGCGGATAGTAGATCATCGGCTTGTCGTAGATAGGTAGCAGCTGTTTTGAGACGCCGCGCGTGATCGGATGCAGACGTGTCCCCGATCCGCCTGCCAGAATAATACCTTTCATTTTTCCCCCCTCAAGCGCTCAGCCATGCAGCCCCAGGCGTTCACCCTGATAGCTGCCGTCCAGCACCTGCCGCCACCAGGATTCATTGGCCAGATACCACGCAACCGTTTTGCGCATCCCGCTGGTAAACGTTTCATTCGGCGTCCAGCCCAGCTCCCGCTCTATTTTCGTCGCGTCAATGGCATAGCGTAGGTCGTGGCCGGGACGGTCGGCAACAAAAGTGATGAGATCGCGATAGCGCGCCAGGCCATTCGGCTTGTGCGGCGCCAGCTCTTCCAGCAGATCGCAAATGGTTTCTACCACCTCGATATTCTTCCGTTCATTATGGCCGCCAATATTATACGTTTCGCCCGGCTCACCGCGCGTTGCTACCTGATAGAGCGCCCTGGCGTGATCTTCAACGAACAGCCAGTCGCGAATCTGCTCGCCATTGCCATAAACCGGCAGCGCTTTACCCGCCAGCGCATTCAGGATGGTCAGCGGGATCAGTTTTTCCGGGAAGTGATACGGCCCGTAGTTATTCGAGCAGTTGGTCACCAACGTTGGCAGTCCGTAGGTGCGCTGCCAGGCCCGTACCAGATGATCGCTGCTGGCTTTCGAGGCTGAATAGGGACTGCTGGGCGCATAAGGCGTGGTTTCGGTAAAAAACGCGCCGCTATCGTGCAGATCGCCATAGACCTCATCCGTTGAGATATGGTGGAAGCGAAAGACCGATTTTTTTTCGTTCCCCAGCGTATTCCAGTAAGCACGCGCCGCTTCAAGCAGCGTATAGGTACCGACAATGTTGGTTTCGATAAACGACGCCGGACCATCAATAGAGCGGTCGACGTGGCTTTCGGCGGCCAGATGCATCACGATATCGGGCTGATAGTGGTGGAAGACACGGTCCAGTTCGGCACGATCGCAGATATCCACCTGTTCAAAGGCGAAACGCGGATCCCCGGCAACAGGCGCCAGCGACATCAGATTTCCGGCGTAGGTCAGCTTATCAACCACCACTACGTTATCAGTAGTTGCAGTGATGATTTCGCGCGCCACCGCCGAACCGATAAATCCCGCGCCACCGGTGACCAGAATCGTGCTCACCGCCACACCCCTTTGGTATCGACGATAAACTGCTGGCTAACGCTATCCCCGCCGACCGCTTTAAATTCCTTGTGATCGACCAGCATCACCAGCACATCGGCGCTCGCCAGCGCTTCGTCCAGCGTCGCCAGAGCGCACAGTCCGTCGAGCTTTTTCGGCAGATGATGAATATTTGGCTCAACGACCAGGGTTTCGCCGCCGTGCCAGCGGGCGATTTGCGCGGCGATAGCCATTGCCGGGCTTTCGCGCAGGTCATCAATATTCGGCTTAAACGCGAGGCCAAAGCAGGCGATTTTTAGCTCGCTGGCGCGTTTGTTGCTCACCGCGAGGCAGTCGGCGACTCGCGCTTTCACCTGGTCGATTACCCATTCTGGTTTGTGATCGTTAACTTCACGCGCGGTCCGGATAAGCCGAGCCTGCTGCGGATTCTGCGCCACGATAAACCACGGGTCGACCGCGATACAGTGGCCGCCAACGCCCGGGCCCGGCTGAAGAATATTGACCCGCGGATGACGATTCGCCAGGCGAATCAGTTCCCAGACGTTAATCCCCTGATCGGCGCAAATTAGCGAAAGTTCATTGGCAAAAGCGATATTAACGTCACGGAAGCTGTTTTCAGTCAGCTTGCACATCTCGGCAGTGCGCGAGTTGGTCACCACGCATTCGCCTTCAAGGAAGATTTTATACAGCTCGCTGGCGCGGGCCGAGCAAACCGGCGACATGCCGCCAATCACGCGATCGTTTTTAATCAGCTCAACCATCACCTGCCCCGGCAAAACGCGCTCCGGACAGTAGGCGATATTGACGTCGGCCGCTTCGCCAGCCTGCTGCGGGAAACTCAGATCGGGGCGCATTTCCGCCAGCCAGCCCGCCATCTGCTCGGTTGCCCCCACCGGCGACGTGGACTCAAGGATAACCAACGAGCCTTTCTTCAGCGTCGGGGCGATAGATTTCGCCGCCGATTCGACGAAAACCATATCCGGTTCGTGCAGATCTTTAAACGGCGTCGGCACCGCAATAAGATAGGCGTCGGCTGCTACCGGCGCGGTGGTGGCGCTCAGGTAGCCCTGTTCAACCGCCGTTTTGACGACGCTCGCCAGATCCGGCTCCACGATATGAATTTCTCCACGGTTAATGGTCTCCACGGCGTGTTGATTGATATCAACGCCGACCACCCGCTTTTGCCGGGAGGCGAACGCGGCAGCGGTTGGCAGGCCAATATATCCAAGGCCAATCACTGAAATGGTAGAAAAATTCATAGCGTTACCTGATTATTTTTAAGTGCAGACAAAATACGATGACACGCTTGTCCATCGCCGTACGGGTTATGCGCCCGGCTCATGGCCTGATACGCGGACTCATCTTGCAGCAAGCGCGTGACTTCATTGACGATGCGTTGGCTATCGGTGCCCACCAGGCACACGGTTCCCGCGCTGACCGCTTCCGGACGCTCGGTCATGTCACGCATCACCAGCACCGGCTTACCGAGCGATGGCGCTTCTTCCTGGATACCGCCTGAATCGGTCAGGATCAACCATGCGCGATTCATCAGCCAGACGAACGGTAGATAATCCTGTGGCTCAATAAGCATGACGTTCTCAACGTGGCCGAGAATACGCTTAACCGGCTCGCTGACGTTCGGGTTCAGATGCACCGGATAGACAATTTGTACGTCCGGATTGTTGGCGGCGATCTCCGCCAGCGCATGGCAGATTTGCTCAAAACCACGGCCAAAGCTTTCCCGACGGTGCCCGGTGACCAGAATCATCTTTTTGCCGTTGGCGAGGAAGGGATAGCGCTGAGTCAGTTCGTTGCGCAGGGCTTCATCGCTCAACACCCGGTCGCGCACCCAGAACAGCGCGTCAATAACCGTATTGCCGGTTACCGCGATCCGATTGTCGGCGATGTTTTCCCGCAGCAGGTTCTGCCGCGAGGTTTCCGTTGGCGCAAAGTGGTACGTTGCCAGATGTCCGGTCAACGTACGGTTCCCCTCTTCCGGCCATGGCGAGCTCAGATCGCCGGTACGCAGCCCGGCCTCCACATGCCCTACCGGAATGCGCTGATAAAAAGCGGCCAGGCTTGCCGCCATCGTCGTGGTGGTATCGCCATGCACCAGCACCACGTCCGGCTTAAACGACTCCAGCACCGGCTTTAAGCCCTCAAGGATGCGACAGGTAATCTCCGTCAAACCCTGCCCCGGCTGCATAATGTTAAGGTCGTATTCCGGAACAATAGAAAAAAGTTTCAACACCTGATCGAGCATCTCCCGATGCTGCGCGGTCACGCAAACTTTCGCCTCAAAATGAGGATCCTTTGCCAGCGCATGAACCAGAGGCGCCATTTTGATAGCTTCTGGTCTCGTGCCAAATACCGTTAGTACTTTCACATCGATTCTCTTCGATTAGGTGATAAAGGCTGAATGTCCTTCACCACGGGCCGCATTCACTGGACACGGCGACGCGATAACGCAACGCCTGCGCCGATGAGCGCGCCCACAATCCCCCACATCACCATCAGAAACACGCGGCGCGGGCTATCGCGTTTTACCGGTTCTTCAGGCGTTCGCAAATACCTGTAAGTCTGAAAACGCGGATCCAGGGTTGGCCCAACGTTTAATGTCGTTAGCATGGCGCGGCTTTGGTCATAATCAAGATCGTACTGCGGCCCCACCGCCTGCAGATTTTCCAGTCGGGCCTGCAGCATCGGCCGCCCCAGTAAAAACAGCTCTGAATCCGGCAGCTGGTCTGGTGGAATATCGGTTTCGCTGCGGGAGATATTGTGCTGCTGCGCGACTTTCAGCGCCTGTTCCACGCTATGCATGCGGCGATTGAAAATCTCTCGTGCCACCTCTTCCTGGCGCTTCACCTGCGCTTTCATCTGGATGGTACGCGCGGCCCAGGCGCCTTTAAGCTCGTCATTCAGATGCCCTGCCGCACGCTGGCTGGCGAAAGCCACATACTGGCGCAGCAGATTATTGGCATCCGGAGCGGTTTCCGCCGTCAGCTTCACGCTATCGTTGACGCTTTTTAGCGCATCGCCGGGCATAAACTGGATATCGTTGATCAGGTCATCCAGCAGGGCGGCATCGGCGCGAGCGTTACCCGACTGGCGCTGCTTGTAGTAGTCCGTTTGCAGCCAGAAGTCGCGGCGGGTATCCCATGACGCCTGCTGCATGATGAACTCTTTATAAGCTTCATCCATTACCGAAGGCTGATCGACCGAGACGAGATTGGCCTTGATATCGAGATTGCGTAAAAACTGCTGCTGCGAATAGTATCCCCCCAGCATGTTTACCGTTGGCCGGTCGGTAATCGCCGTCGCGCTCCACTCCTGGCGAGCAAAAAAGGTATAAACCAGAACAATCAGTGCAAAGAGCACTGCGATACCTGCTATCCAGCTTTTTCCTGCCCATAAGGCGCGAAACAGCCCGCGAATATCCAGCTCATTCTCAACGTTCACTGTTTGTGCTCCCGGTAATGGTTGAGTCATCACGTCCCCAGATTGACTTGGTTAATTAGGATTATTGCCGCTGTGTCGCCGAATTCTGCGTCTAATGCGCTTAACCATGCGCGCCACTTTCCAGGCGCGTTTAATGCAGTAGCCATAAAGAAAGAAGGCTACCAAAAAGAGTATTAACATCACCCATTCCGGCACAATGCGGGTGTATTCCGCCACCACGCCAACCAGGGCCAGCAGCGCGGCGGCCAGGGTGATCAGGACAAATGCCTGGCGGGAAGTAAAGCCGGCGCGCATGATTAAGTGATGAATATGCTGGCGGTCCGGGGAGAATGGACTCATCCCTTTACGCAGGCGACGGTACATAATCGCCACCATATCCATCAATGGGATAGCAATAATCCACAGCGCCGTGACCGGGCTAATAGGATGCGTTTTTCCCTGCGTGGTCTCCAGCAGGATCCAGATGATAGTAAAGCCAATCATGGTGCTGCCGGCATCACCCATAAAGACCTTATAGCGACGACCAAGCGCACCGAGGTTAAGTAAAATATAGGGCAAAATGGCGGCAATCATCGCAAAACACCACATCGCCAGGCTGTACTGGCCATCAAACCACAGGATGATTCCCGTTGCCGCGAAAGAGACGGAGGAGAGGCCGCCAAGCAGCCCATCGATACCATCTACCATATTGAAAGCATTGATCGCCGCCCAAACGGCGAACAGCGTGAGGAAGAAGCCAAAGGGGCCGAGCACCAGTTCCCAAGAGCCGAATATAAAACCGAGGCTACTAAGATGAAGATTACCCACCATCATCATAATGACGGCGATAGCGGCCTGAATAACGGCGCGAATTTTTACGCTGATATCAAAGCGGTCGTCCAGCGCGCCGACCAGCACAAGCACCCCGGCACACCCCAGGTATAACCTTGCATGGGGAATGTAATAATCGGCGATGGCAAACGTAAAACAAATACCTGCGAAAACTGAAATACCACCGACTAACGGAATCAAACCCTGATGCCGTTTGCGATAGTTAGGTTTATCCACCAGCCCAACTCTTTTTGCCGCCTTGCGGGCGATAAATATAAACAGGGTAGTGAATAAGAAAATACTGATTAATTCAGTAATAGCAGTGAGTAAATTCACAACGCATGTGCTCTCAGCATAGTTAATCCGGGAAGTATAACGATGATGCCTCAACTCCAGAAGGGGCAAAGCAGAACATTACAAATTTATTGTAGAAATTTTAGACTGTTAAAGCCGTCTCTGCCTGCCAGCATTCTGCACACATCATACGTTAATACCCATTTTGTTTTCCCTTGCTGGATCATACAAACCCGGAAAACAAAACGCCACGCAATAGCGTGGCGTTTTCTGGCATTTTTAACTTACGAGCGCTTCATCATGTCGAAGAAGTCATCGTTAGTTTTGGTCATCGCCAGTTTATTGATGAGGAATTCCATCGCGTCGATTTCACCCATCGGGTGAATGATTTTACGCAGGATCCACATCTTCTGCAGCTCTTCCTGAGTGGTGAGCAACTCTTCTTTACGGGTACCGGAACGGTTGTAATCGATAGCCGGGAAGACGCGTTTTTCTGCGATCTTACGAGAGAGATGAAGCTCCATGTTACCGGTGCCTTTAAACTCTTCGTAGATAACTTCGTCCATTTTAGAACCGGTATCGATCAGTGCCGTAGCGATGATGGTCAGGCTGCCGCCCTCTTCCACGTTACGCGCGGCGCCGAAGAAACGCTTCGGACGATGCAGGGCGTTGGCGTCCACACCACCGGTCAACACTTTACCGGAAGCCGGGACCACGGTGTTGTAGGCGCGCGCCAGACGGGTAATGGAGTCGAGCAGGATGATAACGTCTTTCTTATGCTCAACCAGACGCTTCGCCTTCTCGATAACCATCTCGGCAACCTGAACGTGGCGGGATGCCGGCTCGTCAAAGGTCGAAGCGACAACTTCACCTTTAACCAGACGCTGCATCTCGGTCACTTCTTCCGGACGTTCGTCGATAAGCAGTACCATCAGTACGCAATCAGGATGGTTGTACGCAATGCTCTGCGCGATGTTCTGCAGCAGCATGGTTTTACCGGCCTTCGGCGGCGCGACAATCAGACCACGCTGGCCGCGGCCGATCGGCGACGCCAGATCCAGTACGCGGGCGGTTAAGTCTTCCGTTGAGCCGTTACCACGTTCCATACGCAGACGTGAATTTGCGTGCAGCGGGGTTAAGTTCTCGAACAGAATCTTGTTACGCGCGTTTTCCGGCTTATCGTAGTTAACTTCGTTAACTTTCAACAACGCAAAGTAACGCTCACCCTCTTTAGGAGGACGAATCTTACCGGAAATGGTGTCACCAGTGCGGAGGTTGAAACGGCGGATTTGGCTGGGGGATACGTAGATGTCGTCGGGACCGGCGAGGTAGGAGCTGTCTGCTGAACGGAGGAAACCAAATCCATCCTGCAGTATCTCCAGTACGCCATCGCCAAAGATATCCTCGCCACTCTTCGAATGCTGCTTGAGGATGGCAAAAATAATATCCTGCTTACGCATACGGGCCAGGTTTTCCAGCCCCATATTTTCGCCGAGAGTAATCAGCTCAGAAACCGGCGTATTCTTTAATTCGGTAAGATTCATAATGGTGTGGGTTCTTAAACTCGGGGTAATTCTCGAACTTAATGTTGTGAATGGTATGGCAGGAACATCCATGCCTGTTAACGGCCTTCATCTCGTGTCTGTACGTTGCCTGGTCACAGGAAAGAACGCAGAACTGAAACGACTAAACGGAATGAGTGATAAGCCCGGATTATAAGCCTCACGCGCATTTTTGCGGGACGCTTTGGGTAAAACAAGATTCAAACAAAGGTATGTTTAAAACGAAGTCTGAGATTAACTTAGCACGACTCTCGCCGGGCGTCCAGAGATCCGCAAAAAATAGGAGGCTGGACGCCGGGAGAGCAAGCCGCTTACGCCAGGTTGGCGTCGAGGAACTCTTTTAACTGGCCTTTGGACAGCGCGCCAACTTTGGTCGCTGCAACTTCGCCATTTTTGAACAGCAGCAGGGTCGGGATACCGCGAATGCCGTATTTCGGCGCGGTGCCCGGGTTCTGATCGATGTTCAGTTTCGCAATGGTCAGTTTGCCCTGATACTCTTCAGCGATCTCATCCAGAATCGGGGCGATCATTTTGCACGGACCACACCACTCTGCCCAGAAATCGACGAGGGTTAGCCCGTCAGCCTTGAGTACGTCCGTGTCAAAACTGTCGTCAGTCAGGTGAATAATTTTATCGCTCATATTTAACTCCACAGGAATAAGCCTGGTGTGTTGGTGTCGCGGCCATCAACGACGTGTCGATGCTACGTTACGCACGCTGTTCTTCAGAATGCCTCTTTTATCGATCTGCGTCACAATGTCCATCATGAACTTTGCCCCGCAAAAGATAAAGCAACCCACGTTCAAACCGGCTTATCGCAGATTTGTCACCCTCGCCTCGCTTAGTAGTCTAAGCTTTCGAAGATTCGTTCAGTTGCCGCAGACGCACCTTGAATAATTTCATACATAGCCAACGAAAGGTTGACGTTATTTCACCGGATACGCTTTCTTAATGCAATAGTTAGCTGATATTCTACCACACTATGAGCAAAACACATTTAACAGAACAGAAGTTTTCCGACTTCGCCCTGCACCCGGCAGTGATTGAAGCCCTTGAAAAGAAAGGGTTTCATAATTGCACACCCATCCAGGCACTCGCCCTCCCGCTTACGCTGGAAGGTCGCGATGTCGCCGGGCAGGCGCAAACCGGTACCGGTAAAACGATGGCGTTTCTGACGTCAACGTTTCATTATCTTCTCACTCACCCGGCGATCGCTGACCGCCAGGTCAACCAGCCGCGCGCGCTGATCATGGCGCCGACGCGTGAACTGGCGGTACAGATTCATGCTGACGCCGAACCGCTGGCGCAGTCTACCGGTCTGAAGCTGGGCCTGGCATACGGCGGCGACGGCTACGATAAGCAGCTGAAAGTACTGGAAAGCGGCGTGGATATTTTGATCGGTACCACCGGTCGCCTTATCGACTACGCCAAACAGAACCATATTAACCTCGGCGCCATTCAGGTTGTCGTTCTTGACGAAGCCGATCGCATGTACGATCTCGGCTTTATTAAAGATATCCGTTGGCTGTTCCGCCGTATGCCGCCGGCGAATCAGCGCCTGAACATGCTGTTCTCAGCCACCCTTTCTTATCGCGTCCGTGAACTGGCGTTCGAACAAATGAACAACGCCGAGTACGTCGAAGTTGAGCCTGAGCAGAAAACGGGCCACCGTATTAAAGAAGAGCTGTTCTATCCTTCCAACGAAGAAAAAATGCGCCTCCTGCAGACCTTGCTTGAAGAAGAGTGGCCGGATCGCGCGATTATTTTCGCCAATACCAAGCATCGTTGTGAAGATATCTGGGGTCACCTGGCGGCGGACGGCCATCGCGTTGGCCTGTTAACCGGCGACGTCGCGCAGAAAAAACGCCTGCGCATTCTCGATGAATTTACCCGCGGCGATATCGACATTCTGGTCGCAACCGACGTTGCCGCCCGCGGTCTGCATATTCCGGCCGTTACGCACGTCTTTAACTACGACCTGCCGGACGATTGCGAAGACTACGTTCACCGTATTGGCCGTACCGGCCGCGCTGGCGCCAGCGGTCACTCCATCAGCCTGGCCTGTGAAGAGTACGCGCTGAACCTGCCGGCGATTGAAACCTATATTGGTCATTCAATTCCGGTCAGCAAATACAATTCTGACGCGCTCATGACCGAACTGCCCAGACCGCTGCGCCTCACGCGCCCGCGCCCTGGCAACGGCCCGCGTCGTAACGGTCCACCACGTAATCGTCGTCGTTCAGGTTAAAGCAATATGCCATACACAACATCATGCAAGTTGCATCAAGGCGGCAAGAGAACGAATCCCGATGAGCCTATTCTGGTAAGCGCTCCGGGAAAGAGAACGCGGCCAGCGCAGAGGCAGCTTGAAGGATGAAGTGTATGAGTTCCACCTCGCTCTATGCAGCTATCGATCTTGGCTCCAATAGCTTTCATATGTTGGTTGTACGCGAGGTGGCCGGGAGCATCCAGACCCTCAGTCGTATCAAACGCAAAGTCCGTCTGGCCGCTGGCCTTAATGGCGACAACACGCTCTCTGCCGAAGCCATGGAGCGCGGCTGGCAATGCTTGCGCCTGTTCGCCGAGCGTTTGCAGGATATTCCCCCGACGCAAATCCGCGTGGTCGCTACGGCGACGCTGCGCCTGGCGGTTAACGCCGGTGAGTTTCTGGAAAAAGCGCGGGAAATCCTCGGCTGCGCGGTGCAGGTTATCAGCGGCGAAGAGGAAGCGCGCCTGATTTATCAGGGCGTCGCGCATACAACCGGCGGCGCGGATCAGCGTCTGGTCGTGGATATTGGCGGCGCCAGCACCGAGCTGGTTACCGGCACCGGCGCGCAAACCACCTCGCTTTTTAGCCTGTCGATGGGCTGCGTGACCTGGCTGGAACGGTACTTCGCCGATCGCAGCCTGACCAAAGAAAACTTTGACCAGGCCGAAACCGCCGCGCGTGAAGTTTTGCGTCCCGTCGCCGATGTTCTGCGCTATCACGGCTGGAAAGTGTGCGTCGGGGCTTCCGGTACGGTCCAGGCGTTACAAGAAATCATGATGGCGCAGGGGATGGATGAACGCATCACCTTAGCCAAACTACAGCAGCTCAAACAGCGCGCTATTCAGTGCGGTCGTCTGGAAGAGCTGGAGATTGAAGGCCTGACCCTTGAACGCGCGCTCGTCTTTCCTAGCGGACTGGCGATTCTCATGGCCATCTTCAGCGAGCTGAACATTCAGTGCATGACGCTCGCCGGCGGCGCGCTGCGTGAAGGTCTGGTCTACGGCATGCTGCACCTGTCGATCGATCAGGATATTCGCAGTCGTACCTTACGTAATATTCAGCGCCGGTTTCTGGTTGATACCGAACAGGCGCAGCGCGTTGCCCAGCTGGCCGCCCATTTCGTTCATCAGGTGGAAAACAGCTGGGAAATTGAGCCGCTATGCTTCGATTTGCTGCAAAGCGCCTGCCAGCTGCATGAAATCGGCCTGAGCGTGGAGTACAAGCAGGCGCCTCTGCACGCCGCCTGGCTGGTGCGCAATCTGGACCTGCCCGGCTTTACCCCCGCGCAAAAGAAGCTGTTGGCGACCCTGCTGTTAAACCAAACCAGCACCGTCGACCTTTCTTCCCTTCATCAACAAAACGCGGTTCCGCCGAGAGTCGCGGAGCATATGTGTCGTCTGCTGCGTCTGGCTATTCTGTTTGCCAGCCGCCGACGCGACGACCTGCTGCCGATGATTACGTTGGCTGCCGTCGATGAAAATTTGACGTTAACGCTGCCCCATGGGTGGATGGAAAATCATCCGCTGGGCCGGGAAATGGTCGAACAGGAGTGCCAGTGGCAGAGCTACGTTCACTGGCCGCTACTGCTGAACGAGGATGGCGCAGCAAAATAGCCCAATCAGGGGAATATCATGCGAGAAGAACTGGACTTCAAATCGCTACGTTTTTTTTCCGCCCTCTTCCGCCTGGGGAATGTCTCTCCTGCCGCCGAAGCGCTCAACGTCAGTCAGCCGACCGGCAGCCTGTTGTTGAAAAAGCTGCGCGAGCATTTTGACGATCCCCTGTTTGTGCGAATCGGGCAACGTATGGTGCCCACGCCTCGCGCCGATGATATCGCCCAGACCATTTTTACCATTCTTCAGCTAGTCGATAACCAACTTCCCGGCAATCCTGAATTTAACCCCCAAACCAATACGCGTAACTTCACTATCGGCATGACCGATATTAGCCAAATGACGTTGTTACCGCCGCTGCAGGCTCTGCTACAGCAGCAGCGCGCCGAAGGCATTACTTTTTCCGTATTGAATATCGACGATCAAACGCTGGGCGCGCTTGAGTCGGGTAAATGCGATTTAGCTATTGGCTATCTGATGCAGCTACCGGATAGCGTTTATCAGCAACGCCTGTTTAATCAATCCTACGTTTGCCTGGCGGCAGAAAACCATCCGCGGATCCGAGACTCGTTTACTGCCGAGAACTGGCGGCTGGAAAAGCATCTTGCCGTTCACGTCAACGGCACAGGGCATGGCGATATCGATAAATTGCTTAATGAGTACGGCATGCCGCGCCGTATCGCCCTCACCCTCCCCAGCTTTTTAGGCGCAGGCGAACTGGTTGCGGATAGCGAATTGCTTGCCGTCGTCCCCGAACAGCTGGCGAACCATATTATTAATCGCTATCCCTGCTGCAGCTGGCCGTTGCCATTTTCGTTACCGGAAATTGCTATTCGCCAGGTCTGGCATCAGCGTCTACATCGCGATCCGGGGCATATCTGGCTACGGTCGCTGATCGTCAACTTACCCACAACGGGCAGTAACACAACCATCTATTAATTTTTAGACCTCAAATCATAATACTGTATTAGTTTTCCTGATAGTCTGTATTACATTCTGCTTATTGCTGCCAATACGTAAAAAATCCTATTCTCCTCGCATCAGATAATATCGAAAACGATTAGAGGAATAGATTATGCGTGGTAAAATCGCTTTAGAAGAACACGTTTCAACACTTAAAAATAACAGCCTGTGGGATGCCACGGGTGAAGCCTCAAGAAATGGTTCTGAATACATGCAGGACGTTGAGCGCCGCTTATTAGATCGTAGCTATCAGCTGAATGAAATGGCCCAGAGGAATATTGACCATGTTATCCTTTCTTTAACTTCACCTGGGGCCCAATCTATTTTAGATAAAGCGACAGCCGTATCTTTTGCTCGCGAAACCAATGACTATATCATCGAGAACTACGTTAAACCCAATCCGGATAAATTCAGCGCATTCGCTACTTTAGCATTACAAAATCCCGAAGCTGCGGCCGAAGAGCTGGATCGCGCAGTAAAAAAACTGGGAATGAAAGGCGCGCTGATTAACGGTTATACCAATGTCCAGGATAGCGAACACGGCCTGTACCTGGATGATGAATCGATGCTGGTATTCTGGGATAAAGTCAATGAGCTGAACGTTCCCGTTTATCTGCATCCTCGTGAACCATTAGAAGGCGCTGCGCGCGGTATCTACACCGGCTATGAAAGCCTGATCGGTTCCGCCTGGGGGTTTGCGCAGGAAACCGCAGTTCATGCGATTCGCCTGATGATGAGCGGACTGTTTGACCGCTATCCAAACCTGAATCTGGTGCTGGGCCATTTAGGCGAAGGACTGGTCCATATGCTGCCACGAACGCAGCATCGTCTCTATCGCCAGCGTTTCGGCTGCGGCCTCGGCAAAGCAGAAAAACCATTAATGCACTATTTGCAGAATAACTTTATCGTGACCACCAGCGGCCACTTTAATACTTATTCGCTGCAAAATGCGCTTGATATTATGGGCCCGGATCGCGTGATGTTTTCCGTCGATTATCCCTATGAAGATATTCATCAGGCCTGCGATTGGTTCGATCCGCTGGAAATGGATACTGAACTGAAAGATAAAATTGCCTGGGGCAACGCTAGCCGCGTGTTTAATATTAAATAACCCATCCCATTACAACTAAAGGGCCTAATAACAGGCCCTTTTCATTTATGGAGAATATATCATGCCGCTAGGTATTTTTATTTGCAGTGGTTCACTGCTTATCGGTGCCATTTTTGGTGCTTCTCTCAACCGATTTATTCCTGAGCATTTAAAAAAAACCTTACCGCTAATCGCCGGATTAATATCCATCAGTATGGGTGTGTTTTTTCTCAATAAGTTGATAAATCTGCCGCCTATTGCTTTGGCAGTCATCGTGGGTACCATTATCGGTAGCCTGCTGCATATCGAAAAGCTTATCGAAAATGCCGCAATGAAGCTTCGGGGTCCTATCGAGAAGGTTTTTCCCACCAACGGCAACTCCGGTATGGAGCCAGAGGATTTTACCAACCAGTTTATCGCCGTACTGATCCTGTTTTGCGCCAGCGGAACCGGTATTTTTGGTGCATTAACCGAAGGAATGACCGGAGATGCGACAATATTGATCACTAAATCTATTCTCGACTTCTTCACCGCCGCTATTTTTGCCTCCGCGCTGGGGTATATCATCGCCGTTATTTTTGTGCCCCAGCTAATTGTATTTGCGATCCTCTTCTTCGCCGCCAGCTTTATTATGGTGTTTATCACTCCGTCAATGATCGCGGATTTTACGGCCTGCGGCGGCATCGTCATGTTGGCGACGGGTTTTCGACTCTGCGGTATTCGCGCTTTTCCAACGGCGAACATGCTACCCTCGCTGCTGCTGGTAATGCCCTTCTCCGCCGCCTGGCAACAATGCATCGCCTGAAGGGCATCTTTACCAGCATCGCCCGGATACTGGCATCACGCCTCTTTTCTGCGTACGACGTCTGGTTTGCCGCCAGGCAACGACTGGAGCTTCACTCTGAAATCAAAATTAAAGTAATTGCTCAGGCAGAAGGCGGTACCGTACTCAAGCACCTCGCCCTGAGCATTACGGCTTTTCAGCGTAATTTTCATCAATGGCACCCCCTGCGGCAAGTCGAGCAAATTCAGCTCTTCCCCCGAAGGAACATGTACCGTCAAGGAGTAATCCTGAAGATCGGGAAAAATAGCATTTTCCGCCCAGTGCGCGTACAGCGACCCTTCAAGTAAATCCGGGCGGGGCAAGAAACGCTCGGGAATAAACATGGTTTCGATAGAAACCGGAAGGGCATCGACCAGACGTACGCGTTTAATTTTCGCCACCCGATCGCCGACCGCGATCTCCAGCTCACGAGCCAGAAAATCATCCGCCGCCAGCTTTTCCCGCACCAGCCATCGATTGGACACCGTTCCTGAATTTTGTAGCTGGGCAGAAAACCCGCCGCTGGCAAGGTTATAGCTTACCGGCAGATTCACCTCGGTCCCTTTTCCATGGCGCTTAATCACCAACCCGGCTTCCAGCAGCGCATCAAGGGCCTTAACCACCGTCACGCGCGATAGTTCCAGCGTCTGCGACATTTTGCGCTCGGAGGGCAGAATGCTGCCGTGCGTCAATAACCGCTCCGTCATCGCAGCTTCAATAGCTTGTTTAAGCTGAATATAAAGCGGCGCGGGAGCCTCTGCATTCAGACGCCCTTTTATATACTCAAGCAACGGTTGCGACATAATTTCGTGGCCTTGCGGAATTCAGTGGCAGTGGATTTATCATAGTGGATCCATACTGGAATCAATAGCCCCATCATAACGTCTCCCCACTATTTTGAGCGCCGCATTTTTCTCTCAGAATGCGCCTGCGATCACAGCATGATGATAAAGGACTTTAACTGGACTTAATCTGGATCTATTTTTAGATTAACTTTTATTCATTTCTTCCTGGGAGCCGACGATGTCTGATATTCGCCCTACCTATATTGCCGAAAGCCGCATCCTTGGCTGTCTTTTTGGGCAAGCCATCGGTGATGCGATGGGCATGCCCTCTGAACTGTGGCCTAAACGTCGAATCATTAACCATTTTGGCTGGATTGAACGCTTTCTTCCCGGACCGAAAGAGAATATTGCTGCCTGCGAATTTCGCGCCGCCGAGTTCACGGATGACACCCATCAGTGCATCGCGCTGATGGATGCGCTTGATGAAAACAACGGCGTGACCGATCCACTGGCCATCGCCAGACACATCCTGCTGTGGGCCCGACGCTGCCAGGCATTTGAGAAAAATATTCTCGGCCCAACCTCAAAGGCTTCTCTGATCGCGCTCGAACAGGGGCAACCGCTGGATGAGATCGCGGCCAACGGCGTGACCAACGGTGCGGCAATGCGCGTGGCGCCGATGGGCTGTCGACTGCCCACCGGGGACAGGGCGTTTTTCATTGAGCAAGTGCGGCTATCCTGCCTGCCGACGCACAAATCCGACATCGCCATCGCCGGCGCGGTGGTCATTGCCTGGGCGATCAGCCGCGCCATTGAAGGGGCCGAATGGCCGTTAATCAAAACGGAGCTGGCTTCGCTGGCAAATGAAACCCAGCGCCATTACGAGTCCACTTTTAGTCCACTTCTTGGGAACCGTATCCACCTGGCGCTGGAAACGATCTCCGGAGAGACTGACCACCTGACAGGTATCGAACGTATTTATGAGGATATCGGCGCCGGTATGGATATTATCGAGTCTGTCCCCGCAGCGATTGCGCTGGTCGAGCTGGCAAAAACGCAGCCCATGAAATGCGCTATGCTGGCAGCCAATTTAGGCGGCGACACCGACACTATTGGCGCGATGGCAACCGCCATCTGCGGCGCGCTTCATGGCATAGAGGCTTTTCCTGAAGAACCGATACAACAGATTAAGCAGGCCAACAGCATCGACTTCGCGCCTTACGCACAGCGGCTTGCAGGATACCGCTTCGCATAATTCACTGAGGGCATCACTATGGACAGCAAAGCTTCATACGATGGAAATATCCAGACGGCAGATCCCGGAATGGCGGAATTAGGGATCGGTCTCGTTCCCCCGGTCCACCAGACCCAACAACCGGTCCAGCTGTTTTTCGTCTGGTGCGCCGCGAATATTGGCATTCTTGGGGTCGTTTACGGCGCGGTCATTGTGGCGTTTGGCCTCTCATTCTGGCAGTCGATCCTTGCCGCCGTGGCGGGCGTCGCCTCTTTTGCGCTGGTCGGCGTCACCAGCATCGCCGGCAAAATCGGCCGCACCACGACGCTCACCCTCTCCCGGGTCATTTTTGGCAAACGCGGCAATATCGCGCCCACCAGCTTCTGTTGGGTGAATCTGATGGGCTGGGAAGCGGTCAATATCATTACCGGCACGCTCACCCTCGTCGCGCTGTTTGCCGCCATGGGTCTTGAAGAGAGCCTGACCACCACCGCGCTGTCGCTTTTCTTGTTTGGCGGGCTGACCGTACTGGTCAGCGTGCTCGGGCAAAATGCCGTGCTGATGATGCAAAAATGGATCACCCGGATCTTTGGCGCCATGACGCTGCTGGTAGTGATCTATTTACTCTTCACCGCAGACTGGCAGGCCATCCTCGCGCTGCCTTCAGGCAGCTGGCTCACCGGCTTTTTGCCGGCGGTATCAATTATTGCCGCGGGCACCGGCATCAGTTGGGCTATCGCCGGCGCCGACTATAGCCGGGATCAGCGTCCCGACGCCGGTGAAAAGCCTATTTTTCTCGCCGTTGTCAGCGGCGCCGCGCTCCCCCTACTGCTGCTGATGCTCACCGGGATACTGCTTACCGCCCAGATCCCCGACCTGGCCTCCAGCGAGAACCCCATTTCAGCGATTGGCAAACTGCTGCCTTCCTGGATGGCAATCCCCTATCTGGCCGCGGCGACCGCCGGGGTCGTGACCATCGCCGTGCTGAGTCTCTATTCCGCCAGCCTTAACCTGTTAAGCATGGGGATTAAGCTCCAGCAGCGCTCCGCCGTAGCCCTTGATGCCGTTCTGGTGCTGGGGATCGCGCTCTACGTGCTGTTTGTCTCGAAAGATTTTCTCGGCCCTTTCATCGCGTTTCTGATTTTCTGCGGCGTATTTCTGGCCGCCTGGGCCGCCATTTTTATGGTCGATTTTTATCGGATTCGCCGCCGAGCCGGATATGCTGAAGCTGATTTATTCAGGGACAGCGGAGCGAACCGCACCGCGCTGGGCTGCTGGATTGTCGGCGCGCTGGCGGGATTGATGGTATCCAAAACCGGGTTTATCGACGGACCTTTCGCGGTCGGCATTTTCGCGGACTCTAGCCTGGGTCTGTTTGTCTCTTTTATTCTGAGCCTGGCGCTGTATCTGGCGTTCGGCGCAAGAAAGGAGGCCAGCCGTGACAATAACAGCTGACCTGCTGTCGCCGCGGCGGCCGATCGTGGTTATCGGCGCCGCTTTTGGCGACATGATTCTCCATCTCGATGCGCTGCCGCATAGCGGTAGCGATGTTTCTGCCCGCGATGGCGGACGGCAGATTGGCGGCTGCGCGTTTAATGTCGCCCGCGCGCTCTCGCGCCTTGAACTCCCTTTGATAAACGCGATACCGGTGGGCAATGGCGAGTGGGGGCAGGCCGTTGCACAGAAAATGGCGCTGGAAAACCTACCCGTCCTCTTGCGCCACCCCACCCACGATAACGGCTGGTGTCTGGCACTCGTCGAGGCGAACAAAGAGCGGACGTTTATCACCATTGAGGGCTGCGAGCAGCACTGGAACAACGAGCTGCTGGCACAAATTCCGCAGCCGAAGGACGCCATAATTTATGTCTCTGGCTACGAGCTGGCCAGCGAAGCGCTGCGCCAGTGGATTCTGGACCTTACGGAAGATAAAACGCTGTTTGTCGATTTTGGCCCGCGTCTGAACGATCTGGATATTCACTTTATCCAGGCGCTGCTGGGCAAAGCTCCTGTGCTCACTCTGAATCGCGATGAACTCAGCGTGCTGTGCACACGTTTATACGATTTGGATAGCGCGACCCTTGACGCCGCTTCACGGCTCGCCAGCGGCTGGCATTTACGGGCGATCTGTCGGTTCGATAAAGATGGCGCGTGGGTGGTTGAACCTGACGCACAACCGCAGCATATTCCTGCCTGCCGCGTGAAGGTCTACGATACGATTGCCGCTGGAGACAGCCACTGCGCCGGTACGATCGCCGGGCTGGCCTGCGGGATGGATCTGCGCCAGGCCGCGCTGCTGGGCAATGAAGTAGCGGCTATTGTCGTCACCCGGCCGGGTGCAGACGGTGCTCCGGGTCGCGAAGAGCTACGTCAGTTCCAGATTCAGCAGCAAAACGGCCGCTAGCCGCTATTTACGCGCTTTCGCCAGCATCGCCCGGATGTTGGCGACGTTCGCCTGACCTTTATGCATACGCTCTTCCGGCGAAATCACTTTGCGCTCCTGCTCCCAAATCAGATCATCCTGCGGCAGCTCCAGCAGGAAACGGCTCGGCTCCGGTCGCACCAGCTCGCCGTACTGACGGCGCTCTTTGCACAAGGTAAAAGTAAGCTCTTTCTGCGCGCGGGTGATACCCACGTAGGCAAGACGGCGTTCTTCATCGACGTTGTCTTCATCAATGCTGCTCTGGTGCGGCAGCAGCCCTTCCTCCATGCCAACCAGGTAGACGTAGGGGAACTCCAGCCCTTTTGAAGCGTGAAGCGTCATCAGCTGAACCTGATCCGTCTCCTCATCCGACTCGCCGCGCTCCATCATGTCTCGTAGCGTAAAACGGGTCACGACCTGGGTGAGCGTCATCGGTTCATCGATATCGCTGCCCTCCAGCATTTCCGTCATCCACGTGAAGAGCGTATTGACGTTTTTCATCCGCATTTCGGCGGCTTTCGGGCTGGGCGAAGTTTCATAGAGCCAGGATTCATAATCCACGCCGCGGATCAGATCGCGGACGGCGGCAATCGGCTCGCGCTCTGAAAGCTGCTGGATCTCCCGCAGCCAGTGGGTGAAGCGGGTCAAAGACTCATAGCCGCGTCCGTTCAGCGTCTGGGTCAGGCCCATATCGAAGCTGGCAGTAAACATGCTTTTATTGCGCCCCATCGCCCATTCGCCCAGCTTTTGCAGCGTCGCCGAACCGATTTCGCGCTTCGGCGTATTGACGATGCGCAGGAAGGCGCTGTCGTCATCAGGGTTAGTCAGCACGCGCAGATAGGCCAGCAGGTCTTTAATTTCCGGACGGGAAAAGAACGACGTGCCGCCGGAAATTTTGTACGGGATGCGATTTTGCATCAGCATCTTTTCGAAAACCCGCGACTGATGGTTGCCGCGATACAGGATCGCGTAATCCTTATAGGCGGTTTTATTAATAAAGTGATGGGCGATCAGTTCGCCAGCCACGCGTTCCGCCTCGTGGTCTTCATTGTTGGCGGAGAGCACCTTCAGCTCTACGCCATAGCCCAGCTCGGAAAACAGGCGCTTTTCGAAGACGTGCGGGTTGTTGGCAATCAGGATGTTGGCCGCCTTCAGAATACGCCCGGAAGAGCGGTAGTTTTGCTCCAGCTTGATCACCTGCAGCGCCGGGAAATCCTGGCTTAGCAGCACCAGGTTCTGCGGCCGCGCGCCGCGCCAGGAGTAGATCGACTGATCGTCATCGCCGACTACGGTAAAGCGCGCCCGCTGCCCCACCAGCAGTTTCACCAGCTCGTACTGGCTGGTGTTGGTGTCCTGGTATTCATCCACCAGCAGATAGCGAATCTTGTTCTGCCAGCGCTCCCGCACCTCTTCGTTGCGCTGCAGCAGCAGGGTCGGCAGCAGGATCAGATCGTCAAAGTCGAGTACGTTACAGGCTTTCATATGCGCGTCGTACAGTCCGTAGCAGTGAGCAAAGATCCGATCCCGCTCCCCTTTCGCGCCGGCGGCGGCCTGGGCAGGGGTTTTCAGATCGTTTTTCCAGTTGGAGATCGTGGAGATCAGCTGCTGAAGCACCACTTTATCGTCTTCGATCAGCCCTTCGGTGAGCTCTTTTAACAGCGCCACCTGGTCGGTATCGTCGAACAGCGAGAAGTTGGATTTCATCCCTAATGCAGCGTATTCGCGTTTGATGATATCCAGCCCCAGCGTGTGGAAGGTGGAAATCATCAGGCCGCGCGCTTCTTTACGCCCCAGCGTTTGCCCGACGCGCTCTTTCATTTCGCGCGCCGCCTTGTTGGTAAAGGTAACCGCCGCGATATGGCGCGCCTGGTAGCCGCAGCCGCGGATCAGGTGGGCGATTTTATTGGTAATAACGCGGGTCTTACCGGAACCGGCACCCGCCAGCACCAGGCACGGTCCGGTAACGAATTCGACGGCTTGTTGTTGGCCAGGATTTAAACGCATGGGTGTATTTTGCTCAATCTTCGAACGGGGTGGGGATTGTAGCAGAAAGAGGGGCGGTGAGAGCAACAGGCTGCCCATTCAGGCAGCCTGGAAATCGGTCAATCAGGATGCGGCAAGCGGAGTATAGCCGTTACGCTGCGCGCTCTTGATCCAGCTGTACGAGCCCATCACCGCGATCGCCGTCAGCAGGACATATTCAAGCGACATGGCGTAAACGCCTTGTACCGCGTAGATAACGACGCTAATCACGTCAATAAGTACCCACAGCAGCCAGTTTTCGACGAACTTACGCGTCATCAGCACCATGGCGGCAATCGACAACACCAGCATGGTGGAATCCCAGAACGGGAAGGCATCGGGCTGGAGGTCGGGCATCTCAACCAGCATACCGAAAGTTTGCAGCAGGGCAATCATGATACGAGTGAGCGTCGCGAACACCGGATCGATAAACAACGTCATCAGCACAATCGCCACCGCGCAGACGCCGCCCAGCGCCAGGGTTTGCTGACGGGAAAGCCAGCGTACCTTGAGCGCGGCCTCCTGCGCCTCGTTTTGCCGGCTCCACGCGTACCAGCCGTAAATGTTGGCTGCGAAAAAAAACACCTGCAGCAGCAGGCTGGCATAGAGCTGAATCTGGAAAAAAATGGCCGCAAACAGCGTGACGTTGATCAGGCCAAACAGATAGTTGATGATTTTTTCCCGGCTGGCGCACCAGATACACAACAGGCCGAATATGGTACCGATGGCTTCAATCCACGATAGCGCATAGCCGCCTTCGCCGAGAGGAATGTTGACCATCACATTGTTAATGCTAAAAAAGTCCATCACAAACCTCCTTGCTGGCTAGCGGAATAAATGGCGCGTAGCGCCAGGGTAATTTGCCGTTCTTCGCCCTGCTGGCACAGCGCTTCCTGCTGGACATAATCATTGATGCTGCTATCCAGACAACCGTTATGGGCAACAACCACGTTGAGTAATGAAGCCGTACGTAGCCCGCGCAGCGCGCCGATAGTCATCAGGGCGGCGCTCTCCATATCCACCCCCAGAATGCCGCGCGCCGACCACTGCGCATCCAGTTCCGCCTCACGATCGGTATAGAAACTGTCATGGCTACGCACCAGACCGCACGCGGCCGGGATATTCATCTGCCGCGCCTGCGCCATCAGTTCCCAGGTCAGCTGTGGGTCAGCGCAGGCCGGATAGCCCGCCGGCGCATAGGTTCGGCTGGTACCGTCATCCATCACCGCGGCGTGAGCGATAATCACGTCGCCGAGCGCAAGATTATCCTGCAGTGCCCCGCAGCTGCCGATACGAATCAGAGTGGTTACGCCGATCTGGCGCAGTTCTTCAATGGCGATCGCGGTGGAGGGGCCACCGATTCCGGTGGAGAGTACCAAAATCTCGACGCCCTGATACCAGCCGCGCGCGGCGCGAAACTCCCGGTTCTGACCGAGCGGCTGTGGATTATCAAGAAAATTGGCGATGCGGTCGACCCGCTGCGGGTCGCCCGGCAGCAGCGCGTACCGCGCGCCGGTCATCTCTTTGCTTAACTGGATATGGGGTTGCAGCGACATTCTCCCGCCTCCTTACTCTTGCGGTTATCCGATATCAGCCTCCTGCTTCAGTTTTTCAGGAGCTAACAACACAATGCGTTCACCATCGGTATCAATAATCTGTAGCGCTTTCAGGTCATGCAAAATACGGTTAATACTGCGGGTCGTCGCCGCGAATTCCTGGCTGAGATTTTGCTTATCCAGCAAGATTTCAATGGCGCCATCATTTTGATAACGCAGCCATAACGCCTGACATACCCGCTGATGCAGCGAGTAAAGATTGTCGCTGCTGGCCTTCTTCGACAGCTGGTAATACTGCTGGCTAAAAAAGCGCAGCATCCGCTGGTTAAAATGGTTATCTAACGCCAGCCAGCGGCAGAAATGTTCCTGCGACAGGCTCAGGAGCTGCACATGACCCACCGCCACCACCGAGCAGATGTAATGACGCGACTCAAAGATCTCGAGCTCGCCCAGCATGTCGCCTTTACGGTAACGGGCCTGACGGTAGCGGCGCCCGTCTTCAGCCTCATAGAAAACGTCCACCTCACCGGCGATAATCAGCGAAAACCGCTGACACACGTCACCCTGCCGGCAGATAAAATCACCGCGCGGGATCTCTTCGAAGCGCCAGCGCCGCATGATCTCCAGAGGACAATATTTCAGTAATTCATAGAGCAGCGGATCGCTCACAATCTCGCTCAGCCCGGAAAGCCAGCTAACTGAAAATTCAGGTTTTTTCATTGTGCCCATGTTATCTCGCTCCACGACGTTAAGGACAGGACGGCTGTCCCTGGCAGGGGGGAATACGCCGGATAAAAGTGTTGCTCATCTCCCGCTTCCGTCTATCAGGCGAGACATCTGTCCCGCGATGGCGAAGAGTATATGTCCACGACCAAAGCGGATGGTAAAGTAACGGGATATCTTTGAGACGTGAGAACAAAATAATGGCAAAGAGCGCAGCAGCCCTGCACATCCTGGTTAAAGAAGAGAAGCTGGCGCAAGAGATCCTCGCCAAACTGGAACGTGGCGTAAGCTTCGATCATCTGGCAAAGCGCTATTCAAAGTGCCCCTCCGGGCGCAACGGCGGCGATCTCGGAGAGTTTAATCAAGGAGTCATGGTTGGGCCGTTCGATAAGGCAGTCTTCAGCTGCCCGCTGCTCAAACCTTACGGGCCGGTCAAAACCAAGTTTGGCTACCACATCATTAAGGTGCTGTATCGCCGCTAGCCCATGCTACTATTGCGCCCTGATTCATCCCCTATTCAATCAAGGTACGATCATGGCAAAAACGGCAGCAGCACTGCATATCCTGGTTAAAGAAGAGCAGCTGGCACTGGATCTTCTGGAGCAAATTAAAAACGGCGCCGATTTCGGTAAACTGGCGAAGAAGCACTCGATCTGCCCGTCAGGCAAACGCGGCGGCGATTTAGGTGAATTCCGCCAGGGCCAGATGGTGCCGGCGTTTGATAAAGTCGTCTTCTCCTGCCCGGAGCTGGAGCCCACCGGCCCGCTGCACACCCAGTTTGGTTATCACATCATCAAAGTGCTGTACCGGAAATAAACAACAAGGCCTTCTCGCTGAGAAGGCCTTGAATGTTTGCTCCCTCTCCCTGTGGGAGAGGGCTGGGGTGAGGGTATCCCCCCACCACCGTCGTTTTTATTTACCCGGCAACCGCAATGCGTTTCATATCAGTCATGTAACCACGCAGTTTCTTACCAACCTGCTCGATAGCATGGCCGCGAATGGCTTCGTTCACGTCGCGCAGCTGAGCGTTGTCTACCGCGCCTTCGGCAATCGCTTTGCCCAGGTCGCCGGTCTGCAGGGTGGTCATGAACTCTTTCAGCAGCGGTACGCAAGCGTAAGAGAACAGGTAGTTACCGTATTCAGCGGTATCGGAGATAACCACGTTCATTTCGTACAGACGCTTACGAGCGATGGTGTTGGCGATCAGCGGCAGCTCGTGCAGTGATTCGTAGTAAGCAGACTCTTCGATGATGCCGGAATCCACCATGGTTTCAAATGCCAGCTCAACGCCCGCTTTCACCATCGCGATCATCAGAACGCCTTTATCGAAGTACTCCTGCTCGCCGATTTTACCTTCAAACTGCGGTGCGGTTTCGAACGCGGTTTTACCGGTTTCTTCACGCCAGGTCAGCAGTTTCTTATCGTCGTTGGCCCAGTCAGCCATCATGCCGGAGGAGAATTCACCGGAGATGATGTCATCCATATGCTTCTGGAACAGCGGCGCCATGATCGTTTTCAGCTGTTCGGACAGCGCGTAAGCACGCAGCTTAGCCGGGTTAGACAGGCGATCCATCATCAGGGTGATACCGCCCTGCTTCAGCGCTTCGGTGATGGTTTCCCAGCCGAACTGAATCAGTTTTTCAGCGTATGCCGGGTCGGTACCCCCTTCCACCAGCTTATCGAAGCACAGCAGAGAACCGGCCTGCAGCATACCGCAGAGGATGGTCTGCTCGCCCATCAGGTCAGATTTCACTTCCGCAACGAAGGAAGATTCCAGAACGCCCGCACGGTGACCGCCGGTCGCCGCAGCCCAGGCTTTAGCAATCGCCATGCCTTCGCCTTTCGGATCGTTTTCCGGGTGAACCGCGATCAGGGTCGGTACGCCGAAGCCGCGCTTGTACTCTTCACGCACTTCGGTACCCGGGCACTTCGGCGCCACCATCACGACGGTGATATCTTTACGGATCTGCTCGCCAACTTCCACGATGTTGAAGCCATGAGAGTAGCCCAGCGCCGCGCCGTCTTTCATCAGCGGCTGAACGGAACGCACAACGTCAGAGTGCTGTTTGTCCGGAGTCAGGTTGACCACCAGGTCAGCCTGCGGGATCAGCTCTTCGTAGGTACCTACTTTGAAGCCGTTTTCGGTCGCTTTACGCCATGAAGCGCGCTTTTCGGCAATCGCTTCTTTACGCAGCGCGTAGGAGATATCCAGACCGGAGTCGCGCATGTTCAGACCCTGGTTCAGGCCCTGAGCGCCACAGCCGACGATGACCACTTTTTTACCCTGAAGGTAGCTTGCGCCATCGGCGAATTCGTCGCGGCCCATAAAGCGACATTTGCCCAGCTGCGCCAGCTGCTGGCGCAGGTTCAGTGTATTAAAGTAGTTAGCCATGGTGATACCTCGTGATGTTGTGCTGTCTTATTGTTCGGTTCGCTTGCCGTGTCTGTGCAAGAGAGAATGAACTTACTATATGACAGGAAATTTATTGCGGAAATTGATATATTCACAACGTCACGTTGCAATTTCTGCAATGTAAAATTGTGGAGTGCCGCCGGTGGACTTACGCGATCTAAAAACCTTCCTGCATCTGGCGGAAAGCCGCCATTTTGGCCGCAGCGCGCGAGCGATGCACGTCAGCCCCTCCACGCTTTCCCGGCAGATTCAGCGCCTGGAAGAAGACCTTGGGCAGCCGCTGTTTGTCCGCGATAACCGCACGGTAACGCTTACCGAAGCGGGAGAAGAGCTCCGCACCTTTGCCCAGCAGACGCTGTTGCAGTATCAGCAGCTGCGCCACGCTATCGATCAGCAAGGTCCGTCGCTGTCGGGCGAACTGCATATCTTCTGTTCGGTGACCGCCGCCTACAGTCATCTGCCGCCGATTCTCGATCGTTTCCGCGCCGAACATCCCTCGGTGGAAATAAAGCTCACCACCGGCGATGCCGCCGATGCGATGGAGAAAGTGGTCACGGGTGAGGCCGATCTGGCGATTGCCGGGAAACCCGAGACGCTGCCTGGCGCGGTGGCGTTTTCCATGCTGGAGAATCTGGCGGTGGTGCTGATCGCCCCGGCGCTGCCTTGTCCGGTTCGCAACCAGATCTCGGTGGAGAAACCCGACTGGGCAACGGTACCCTTCATTATGGCCGATCAAGGGCCCGTGCGCCGCCGCATTGAGCTGTGGTTTCGCCGCCATAAAATCAGTAATCCGTCGATTTACGCTACGGTGGGCGGACATGAAGCCATGGTTTCTATGGTGGCGCTGGGCTGCGGCGTCGCGCTGCTGCCGGAAGTGGTGCTGGAAAATAGCCCGGAACCAGTACGCAATCGCGTAATGATTCTGGAGCGCAGCGACGAGAAGACCCCTTTTGAACTCGGCGTCTGCGCGCCAAAAAAGCGGCTGCATGAGCCGCTGATTAATGCATTCTGGAATTTACTGCCTGGCCACTAATGCCTGATGCCTGAACCGGCCTACAACCCGATCGTAGGCCAGATAAGCGCTGCGCAGCCTAACCTGCGAGGAAGAACCTGAACGCTGGATTATTGCTCTCGTCGTGACAATCGTAGCCCAGCTCATGCAAGCGGGTTTCAAAATCAGGCTCGTGATCGCCCAGTTCGAATGCCGCCAGCACGCGGCCATAATCGGTACCGTGGCTGCGATAATGGAACAGAGAAATGTTCCAGTGGGTGCCAAGGGTATGCAGGAACTTCAGCAGGGCACCGGGGGATTCCGGAAACTCGAAGCTGAACAAACGTTCCTGCAGCGGCTGCGACGGACGCCCGCCCACCATATAGCGCACGTGAAGCTTAGCCATTTCATCGTCAGAGAGATCCACTACGCTGTAGCCGCCCTCGTGCAGCAGGTTGAGGATCTCTTTCCGCTCTTCCAGACCACGGCTCAGGCGCACGCCGACAAAAATGCAGGCATTTTTCGCATCGGCGAAGCGATAGTTAAATTCGGTGACCGAACGGCCGCCCAGCAGCTGGCAGAACTTGAGGAAGCTACCCTTCTCTTCCGGAATGGTGACCGCCAGCAGCGCTTCACGCTGTTCCCCCAGCTCGCAGCGTTCGGAAACGTAGCGCAGGCCGTGGAAGTTGACGTTCGCGCCGGAAAGCACGTGCGCCAGGCGTTCGCCGCGAATATTATGCTGAGCGATATATTTTTTCATCCCCGCCAGCGCCAGCGCCCCGGAAGGTTCAGCCACCGCGCGTACGTCCTCAAACAGGTCTTTCATCGCCGCGCAGATGGCATCGCTATCGACAGTAACGATGTCGTCGAGATACTCCTGACACAGACGGAAAGTCTCATCGCCGATACGTTTAACCGCTACGCCTTCGGCAAAGAGCCCGACGCGGGGTAAATCAACCGGATGACCCGCATCCAGCGCGGCTTTCAGACAGGCAGAATCCTCGGCCTCAACCGCAATGACCTTAATCTGCGGCATCAGCTGTTTGATCAGCACCGCCACGCCCGCCGCAAGACCGCCGCCGCCGACCGGGACAAATACGCGATCGATATGGGCATCCTGCTGCAGCAGCTCCAGCGCCAGCGTACCCTGCCCGGCAATCACCATCGGGTGGTCGAAAGGCGGTACCCAGGTAAAGCCCTGCTGTTGCGCCAGCTCGATAGCTTTGGCCTTGGCTTCATCAAAGTTCGCGCCGTGCAGCAGCACTTCGCCGCCGAAGCCGCGCACCGCATCGACTTTGATATCCGCCGTGGCGGTTGGCATGACGATCAGCGCCTTCACGCCCAGGCGAGAAGCCGAGAAAGCCACGCCCTGCGCATGATTACCCGCCGAAGCGGTAATCACGCCATGCGATTTTTGCTCTTCCGTCAGCCCCGCCATCATCGCGTACGCCCCGCGCAGCTTAAAGCTGTGCACCGGCTGACGATCTTCACGCTTCACCAGCACAACGTTATCGAGGCGCGACGAGAGCTTTTCCATTTTTTGCAGCGGCGTGATCTGCGCGGCTTCATATACCGGCGCGCGCAGTACCGCTCTGAGGTATTCCGCCCCCTCGGGGGCGGCGGACAGGGGTTGCGACTCGGCCATCATTAACCCCCAAGTTTCGATTTATCACGCACCGCGCCTTTGTCGGCGCTGGTTGCCAGGCTGGCGTAGGCGCGAAGGGCAAAGGAAACCTGACGCTCACGATCTTTCGGCGTCCATGCTTTATCACCGCGCGCTTCCTGAGCTTCGCGGCGCGCCGCAATCTCGGCATCGCTCAGCTGCAGCTGAATACCGCGGTTCGGGATATCGATAGCAATCATGTCGCCATCTTCAATGATCGCGATATTGCCACCGCTGGCGGCTTCCGGAGAAACATGGCCAATGGAAAGACCCGAAGTACCGCCGGAGAAGCGTCCATCGGTAATCAGCGCGCAGGCTTTACCCAGCCCCATTGATTTCAGGAAGGTCGTCGGGTAGAGCATTTCCTGCATCCCCGGACCGCCTTTCGGCCCTTCGTAGCGAATAACCACCACATCACCGGCGACAACCTTGCCGCCGAGGATTGCATCCACAGCCGCGTCCTGGCTTTCGTATACCTTAGCCGGGCCGGTAAATTTGAGGATGCTGTCGTCAACGCCGGCGGTTTTCACGATGCAGCCATTCTCGGCAAAGTTGCCGTACAGAACCGCCAGACCGCCGTCCTTGCTGTAAGCATGTTCCAGCGAGCGGATACAGCCTTCTGCGCGATCGTCATCCAGGGTATCCCAGCGGCAGTTCTGAGAGAAAGCCTGCGTTGTGCGGATACCCGCAGGGCCAGCGCGGAACATTTTTTTGACCGCTTCATCCTGCGTGACGGTGATATCGTACTGCTCCAGCGTCTGCGGCAGGGACAAACCAAGCACGTTTTTCACGTCGCGGTTCAGCAGCCCGGCGCGATCCAGTTCGCCTAAAATGCCCAATACGCCGCCCGCGCGATGAACATCTTCCATATGATATTTCTGCGTACTTGGCGCGACCTTACACAGCTGCGGCACTTTACGGGAAAGTTTATCGATATCGCTCATGGTGAAGTCGATTTCCGCTTCCTGCGCCGCCGCCAGCAGATGCAGTACGGTATTGGTGGAGCCGCCCATGGCGATATCCAGCGTCATGGCGTTTTCAAACGCCGCCTTATTGGCGATATTACGCGGCAGCGCAGAGGCATCGTCCTGCTCGTAGTAACGTTTAGTCAGCTCAACGATACGCGAGCCCGCATTGAGGAACAGCTGCTTGCGATCGGCGTGAGTCGCCAGCAACGAGCCGTTACCCGGCTGCGACAGGCCCAGCGCTTCAGTCAGGCAGTTCATGGAGTTCGCGGTGAACATCCCTGAACAAGAGCCGCAGGTCGGGCAGGCGGAACGTTCAACCTGATCGCTTTGATCGTCGGAGACTTTCGGGTCAGCGCCCTGAATCATCGCATCGACCAGATCGAGTTTAATGATCTGATCGGACAGCTTGGTTTTCCCGGCTTCCATTGGGCCGCCGGAAACAAAAATTACCGGAATATTCAGGCGCAGAGACGCCATTAACATCCCCGGGGTGATTTTGTCGCAGTTGGAGATACAGACCATCGCATCAGCGCAGTGGGCATTAACCATGTACTCCACCGAGTCGGCAATCAGTTCGCGGGATGGCAGTGAATAAAGCATACCCCCGTGGCCCATGGCGATACCATCATCCACCGCAATGGTGTTGAATTCTTTGGCGACGCCGCCAGCGGCTTCGATTTGCTCAGCAACCAGTTTGCCGAGATCGCGCAGGTGAACGTGGCCCGGCACGAACTGGGTGAAAGAGTTCACCACGGCGATAATCGGCTTACCAAAATCATCGTCGGTCATTCCAGTGGCGCGCCATAGCGCGCGGGCACCCGCCATATTACGGCCGTGAGTGGTTGTGGCGGAACGGTACTTAGGCATGCTTTAGTTACTCCCAGTTTCGGTGAAATGGGGCGTTGCGTGTCGCCCCATTTTTTATGCTTATTGATTAACCTGATCCAACCAGCCCCATTTATCCTCGGTTTCACCGGTGAAGAGGCCAAAGAATGCTTGCTGAATGCGCTTGGTGATCGGGCCGCAGCGGCCTTCGCCCACCTGAATACCATCAACGCTGCGTACTGGGGTGATCTCTGCGGCAGTCCCGGACATAAAGACTTCGTCAGCCAGGTACAGGGACTCGCGGGACAATACCTGCTCGCGGACTTCCAGGCCCAGGTCTTTCGCCAGCTTGATGATAGCGTCGCGGGTAATGCCCGGCAGCGCGGAAGAGGTGAACGGCGGAGTAAACAACACGCCATCTTTAACTTCAAACAGGTTTTCACCGGCGCCTTCAGAGATGTAGCCGTTCACGTCCAGCGCGATACCTTCCTGATAGCCATGGCGACGCGCTTCGCTGCCGACCAGCAGCGAAGAGAGATAGTTACCGCCGGCTTTGGCCGCGGTCGGAATGGTGTTTGGCGCCGCGCGATTCCAGGAAGAAACCATCGCATCGATCCCCTGATCCAGCGCTTCGGCACCCAGGTAGGCGCCCCACGGGAACGCCGCGATGATCACGTCAGTGTTATAGCCCGGAGGCGGGTTGACGCCCATGCCAACGTCGCCGACAAAGACTAACGGACGGATATAGGCGCTGGTCAGGCTGTTTTTACGAATAACTTCGCGACAGGCTTCCATCAGCTCATCGACGCTCTGAGAAACCGGGAAACGATAGATTTTGGCTGAGTCATGCAGACGCTGCATATGTTCACGGTGACGGAACACCACCGGTCCCTTGTGAGAGTCGTAGCAACGGATGCCTTCAAATACGGAAGTCCCGTAGTGCAGCGCATGGGACATCACGTGAACCTTCGCCTCGCCCCACGGAACCATCTCACCATTGAACCAAATGTAGTCAGCTTTTTTCGTCGTCATTATTCTTCCTTTGCGCTCAGGCGCGAATTTGTTGTGATGTAGGTTGCTGGATCTCGACGCAGGCGACGTCCACCAGTTTGCTTAATTGACTAAACAGTAATTCGACGGGCCGCTGGCTGGCAACGGTCAGTTCGATATTAATATTCCGGGCATCGGCGGCGGTTTCCATATTCATCGCACAAATCTGGAACCCGCGATGGCGCACGACGCGCAGCACGCGTTCTAAGGTTTCAGGGTTAAAGCGAGCCTGCAAGGCGACCTGATGTTGCATCATGATAATTTCTCCAGCATTTCTGCATTACTGGCACCGGGCGGCACCAACGGCCAGACGTTCTCAAGTTCATCGATTGAGACATGAAGCAGGTAAGGCCCCTGGCTCGAAAGCATGGTGTCGAGTGCCGCTTCAACCTGGTCTTTACGGGTGATGTGTTGACCAGGGATGCCGAAGGCGCTGGCCAGAGTAAGAAAATCGGGGTTATCGGTAAGAGTGGTTTCGCTATAACGTTCCTGAAAAAACAGCTGCTGCCATTGTCGAACCATTCCTAAACGCTGGTTGTCCAGTAAGACTATCTTCAGCGGCAGCTGCTTGCGTTTTACGGTGCCCAGCTCCTGCACGTTCATCATGAAGGAGCCGTCACCGGAGATACAGATAACCGTATCATCGGGGCGGGCCACCTGCGCGCCTACTGCTGCCGGCAGGCCAAAGCCCATTGTCCCTAATCCGCTGGAAGTGATGAAATTCTCCGGACGCGTATAGGTCATATGCTGCGCTGACCACATCTGATGCTGGCCCACATCGGTGGTCACGACGCAATCTGCTGGTTTGCGCTCGGAAAGCTGCTTCAGCAGCAGCGGAGCATAGATGGCCTCGCCCGGATGATCGTAGCGCCAGGCGTGCTCGGCGCGCAGCTGCGCATTACGTTGACGCCAGGCATCAATAGACAGCGGCTGCTGCAGCGCGGGCAGCATTACATTCAAATCGCCGGTCAGGCCGATATGCGCCTGACGGAGCTTGTTCAGTTCAGCCGGATCGATATCCATATGGATAACTTTGGCGTGCGGGGCAAACGTATTCAGCTTGCCGGTGACGCGATCGTCAAAGCGGGCGCCTACCGCGATCAGTAGGTCACATTCCTGTACCGCCAGGTTGGCCGCCTTGGTGCCGTGCATCCCCAGCATCCCCAGATAGTAGGGATAATCCGCCGCCACCACCCCCAGCCCTTTCAGGGTGGCGGTCGCTGGCATTTGCGTGACGGTAAGAAATTCGCGCAGCGCCGGAACCGCCTGCGCCATCCCCACGCCGCCGCCAACGTATAACATCGGCTTCTGCGACTGAGTCAGCATCTGCAAAGCGTATTCGATATCCGCATATGGAAAATCAACGTCGTCGGCTACCATGGAAAAATGCGGATCGAGATCGCCCTGAGCCAGCTGGATGTCTTTTGGGATATCGACCAGCACGGGACCGGGGCGCCCGGAGTTTGCTACGTGGAAAGCTTCGGCAATGATGCGCGGCAGTTCTTCCAGCGACTGCACCAGGAAACTGTGCTTGGTGCAAGCCAGCGATAAACCGAGAACATCAACTTCCTGGAATGCGTCGGTGCCAATGAACGGGGCCGCAACCTGGCCGGTGATAGCAACAACGGGAACGGAATCAAGCAGCGCGTCGGCGAGGCCGGTGATCAGGTTGGTTGCGCCAGGCCCCGAAGTGGCGATACACACCCCGGTTTTGCCGGTAGCCCTGGCATAGCCGATAGCCGCCATAGCCGCGCCCTGTTCATGCCGGCACAATAGGTGTTCCACGCCGCCGTCATACAATGCATCGTAAACCGGCATAATTGCTCCACCCGGATAGCCAAAAACGGTATCGACTCCCTGTGCTCGCAAAGCATGTACTACCCACCGCGCCCCATTCATAGTTACTTCCCCGTCGTAGATCGAGAGAAACAGAATTTTATGCTACCAGCCATCGTCTGCTCCTCTTTTCTGTTTTTAAGTTATAAAAAAACCCCCGGACCTTTCGGTGCGGGGGTCTTAGTTCGTTAAGGCTTGTTTTTTAAGCCTTTCCTCGTCCAAGTGCAGCCCCGCACGGTGGGATAATAATCACCACCACGCTAATCACGACCAGGCTAATCACTCGTAGAAGGGCTGTCATTTTATGTTCTTTCTGGCTTCATGTTCGAAGGAATACCTAAAGAGGTACCACAGACATCACGTTAAACACAAGATTTTTTTATGACCGCATTTCTTACCTTGCTAACCATTTACGAAAAAACAATTGTTTTTAATAGAAAAAATATGAAATGAAAATATTTCAATTTGTGGCGTACTCCACAGCACTTTTTCTGTTCCTGACTGACAACCGTGTTTTGCGAGCCAGTATCCAAAGCGAGTGCAAAGTGGCAATGGGCCAAAAATTGGCTGGAAGCAAGCATGTAAAATTTAATATTGCCGAATTACTCGATAACAGATCCCCGACATAATCCTGGCTCTCAGGAGGTTTTATGTCACTCGCCATTGTTTACACCCGCGCCGCTCTCGGGATCGGCGCACCGCTTATCACGGTTGAAGTTCATATCAGCAACGGACTCCCTGGCCTGACCATGGTAGGGCTGCCGGAAACAACGGTGAGAGAAGCGCGTGACCGGGTACGTAGTGCGATTATCAACAGCGGCTACGCTTATCCGGCGAAAAAAATCACCATTAATCTGGCTCCGGCCGATCTGCCAAAAGAAGGTGGAAGATATGATTTACCTATCGCTCTCGCGCTTCTGGTGGCCTCAGAGCAGCTAAATGCTACCAGGCTAAATCAATATGAGTTTGTCGGCGAGCTGGCGCTTACAGGCGCTCTGCGTGGCGTTCCTGGTGCCATATCCAGCGCCATGGAGGCAATAAAAGCGGGTCGGAAGATTGTTATCTCTAATGAGAATTCTCCGGAGGTAGGATTAATCGGCGGCAGTGACTGCCTTATCGCCACCGATCTCCAGGAAGTCTGCGCTTTTCTCGAAGGTCGCAATCCCCTCACTCATCCACTCTCAGAAGGAGAGTATTCGGATGATACACCGGTTGACCTGCGTGATGTTATTGGCCAGCAGCAGGGGAAACGCGCGCTGGAAATTATCGCCGCAGGTGGCCACAACCTGCTGATGATAGGCCCGCCCGGCACCGGTAAAACGATGCTCGCCAGTCGATTACCGGGACTGCTACCGCCGTTGAGTAACCAGGAGGCGCTGGAAAGCGCGGCAATACATAGCCTGGTCGATTCCACGCGTGCGACGAAAAATTGGCGTCGCAGGCCCTTTCGCGCCCCGCATCATAGCGCCTCCCTGGCGGCCATGGTGGGTGGCGGCTCAATTCCGGCACCAGGAGAGATCTCGCTGGCCCATAATGGCGTCCTGTTTCTGGATGAGCTGCCTGAATTCGAACGCAGGGTACTGGATGCGTTACGAGAACCGATTGAGTCAGGGGTTATCCATATCTCTCGCACGCGCGCCAAAATTGATTATCCGGCCCGTTTCCAGCTTATTGCAGCGATGAACCCCAGCCCGACAGGGCACTATCAGGGCCAGCATAATCGCGCCTCGCCACAACAGACGCTACGCTACCTGGGCCGTTTATCCGGCCCGTTTCTCGACCGGTTCGATCTCTCTCTGGAGATCCCACTTCCGCCGCCGGGAGTACTCAGTCAGGGAACACACGAGGAGGAAAGTAGCGCCAGCGTGCGTCAACGTGTTCTGGCCGCACGCGAAAGACAGCTATCACGACAGAAAAAACTTAATGCGCATCTGGGAAATGATGAGATGAAAATCTGCTGCCGGCTTCATCAAGATGACGCTATCTGGCTGGAGCAGACGCTAACTCAGCTTGGACTTTCAATCCGCGCCTGGCAACGCCTGCTTAAAGTTTCCCGGACTATTGCGGATATTGAAGCCGTCGATTGCATCGAACGTCATCATCTGCAGGAGGCTCTCGGCTATAGGGCAATAGACAGAATGTTGAGCCATCTACAAAAAATGATGGCGTAAAAAAAGGGCTTACGCCCTTTTTCTTAATCATCGCTTTCTGTGTAATCTTCCGTACCTTCCACCTGCGGCTTGCCGCCGGACAGAGTATGGAAACGCTTCGGACGCTTAATGCGCGCCATGTACTTAATCCAGACGCGTTCTGCTTCCGTTGCGGGCTCACGTTCACCACGGCATACCGAAACAAACTGTTTTTCATCGTCGGTGACAGGCTCGCGTTTACCTAGTTCGAGTTCATTAAAGGCATAACCATGACGTTCCAGCAGTTGCGCCTCTTTGATGGTGAAATCTCCATGACGGGAAAACCCGCGCGGATAATTTTTATTGTCGAAAAAACGATTAGTTGTCGTAAAGCTTTCCGCCATCCTACACGCTCCTGATTCTTTGGCCGAGCTAATTATGGCGCGGAGTATTAGTTACGCTTGACAGAGCGTCAAACAAAACATTTAAATCATCACGACAAATAATTTTGCGGAGAAGAGTGTGGATACGGAATTGCTGAAGACTTTCCTTGAGGTGAGCAGAACTCGCCACTTTGGCCGAGCCGCAGAGGCGCTTTATCTGACGCAGTCAGCAGTTAGCTTTCGTATTCGTCAGCTGGAGAACCAGCTGGGGGTGAACCTTTTTACCCGTCATCGTAATAATATCCGTCTGACTTCAGCCGGAGAGAAACTGCTGCCCTACGCCGAAACCCTGATGAATACCTGGCAAGCTGCGCGCAAGGAGGTCGCGAATGCTTCCCGACATAATGAATTTTCGATCGGTGCCAGCGCTTCTCTCTGGGAATGTCTGCTTAACGGATGGCTGGGCAAGCTCTATACGGAGCCCTATAACCTCCAGTTTGAGGCGCGGATTGCGCAGCGCCAATCGCTGGTCAAACAGCTGCATGAACGCCAGCTTGATCTCTTGATCACGACAGAATCGCCGAAGATGGATGAACTAAGCAGCCAGTTACTGGGTAATTTTACATTAGCGCTTTATTGTTCATCACCGGCTAAGTACACGAATGAATTGAATTATTTACGCCTGGAATGGGGGCCGGATTTTCAACAAAATGAAGCCGGATTGATCGGAAATGATGATATTCCTCTGCTGACCACCAGTTCTGCCGAATTAGCGTACCAGCAACTCAGCGCCCTTAAGGGCTGTACATGGTTGCCCGTGCTCTGGGCGCAGGAGAAAAATAACCTGCATACGGTGACCGACAGTGCGACGCTTTCAAGACCCCTCTATGCAATTTGGCTACAAAACAGCGACAAACAAGCGCAGATTCGTGAGATCCTGAAGCACAATATATTGGGATAGACGCACTCCTCCAGGGACGGAGGAGGATCGGCGGGAAATTTAAAGCAAAAAAAATCCTTTGCCTGAGCAAAGGATTATTATATGGCAGGGGCGGAGAGACTCGAACTCGCGACACCCGGTTTTGGAGACCGGTGCTCTACCAACTGAGCTACGCCCCTAAATTTTTTTATCATTAAGCCTGCTTTATCAGCAGGCTTAATTTTTTTAATAAGTGGCGGAACGGACGGGACTCGAACCCGCGACCCCCTGCGTGACAGGCAGGTATTCTAACCGACTGAACTACCGCTCCACCGAATACTTCTGTAACCACCGGATTAATGCACCGGCTTACTACTTAATTTGATGCCTGGCAGTTCCCTACTCTCACATGGGGAGACCCCACACTACCATCGGCGCTACGGCGTTTCACTTCTGAGTTCGGCATGGGGTCAGGTGGGACCACCGCGCTGTTGCCGCCAGGCAAATTCTGTTTAATCTGTATCAGGCTGAAAATCTTCTCTCAAATCCGCCAAAACATCTTCGGCGTTGTAAGGTTAAGCCTCACGGTTCATTAGTACCGGTTAGCTCAACGCATCGCTGCGCTTACACACCCGGCCTATCAACGTCGTCGTCTTCAACGTTCCTTCAGGACTCTCAAGGAGTCAGGGAGAACTCATCTCGGGGCAAGTTTCGTGCTTAGATGCTTTCAGCACTTATCTCTTCCGCATTTAGCTACCGGGCAATGCCATTGGCATGACAACCCGAACACCAGTGATGCGTCCACTCCGGTCCTCTCGTACTAGGAGCAGCCCCCCTCAATTCTCCAGCGCCCACGGCAGATAGGGACCGAACTGTCTCACGACGTTCTAAACCCAGCTCGCGTACCACTTTAAATGGCGAACAGCCATACCCTTGGGACCTACTTCAGCCCCAGGATGTGATGAGCCGACATCGAGGTGCCAAACACCGCCGTCGATATGAACTCTTGGGCGGTATCAGCCTGTTATCCCCGGAGTACCTTTTATCCGTTGAGCGATGGCCCTTCCATTCAGAACCACCGGATCACTATGACCTGCTTTCGCACCTGCTCGCGCCGTCACGCTCGCAGTCAAGCCAGCTTATGCCATTGCACTAACCTCCTGATGTCCGACCAGGATTAGCTGACCTTCGTGCTCCTCCGTTACTCTTTAGGAGGAGACCGCCCCAGTCAAACTACCCACCAGACACTGTCCGCAACCCCGATTAGGGGCCCACGTTAGAACACCAGCCATTAAAGGGTGGTATTTCAAGGATGGCTCCACGCAGACTGGCGTCCACGCTTCAAAGCCTCCCACCTATCCTACACATCAAGGACCAGTGTTCAGTGTCAAGCTATAGTAAAGGTTCACGGGGTCTTTCCGTCTTGCCGCGGGTACACTGCATCTTCACAGCGAGTTCAATTTCACTGAGTCTCGGGTGGAGACAGCCTGGCCATCATTACGCCATTCGTGCAGGTCGGAACTTACCCGACAAGGAATTTCGCTACCTTAGGACCGTTATAGTTACGGCCGCCGTTTACCGGGGCTTCGATCAAGAGCTTCTCCTTACGGATAACCCCATCAATTAACCTTCCGGCACCGGGCAGGCGTCACACCGTATACGTCCACTTTCGTGTTTGCACAGTGCTGTGTTTTTAATAAACAGTTGCAGCCAGCTGGTATCTTCGACTGATTTCAGCTCCATGGGTAAACCACTTCACCTACATATCAGCGTGCCTTCTCCCGAAGTTACGGCACCATTTTGCCTAGTTCCTTCACCCGAGTTCTCTCAAGCGCCTTGGTATTCTCTACCTGACCACCTGTGTCGGTTTGGGGTACGATTTGATGTTACCTGATGCTTAGAGGCTTTTCCTGGAAGCAGGGCATTTGTCACTTCAGCACCGTAGTGCCTCGTCATCACACCTCAGCGTTAATAACGTTCCGGATTTACCTGGAACATCCGCCTACATGCTTAAACCGGGACAACCGTCGCCCGGCCAACATAGCCTTCTCCGTCCCCCCTTCGCAGTAACACCGAGTACAGGAATATTAACCTGTTTCCCATCGACTACGCCTTTCGGCCTCGCCTTAGGGGTCGACTCACCCTGCCCCGATTAACGTTGGACAGGAACCCTTGGTCTTCCGGCGTGCGGGTTTTTCACCCGCATTATCGTTACTTATGTCAGCATTCGCACTTCTGATACCTCCAGCAACCCTCACAGGCCACCTTCAACGGCTTACAGAACGCTCCCCTACCCAACAACACATAGTGTCGCTGCCGCAGCTTCGGTGCATGGTTTAGCCCCGTTACATCTTCCGCGCAGGCCGACTCGACCAGTGAGCTATTACGCTTTCTTTAAATGATGGCTGCTTCTAAGCCAACATCCTGGCTGTCTGGGCCTTCCCACATCGTTTCCCACTTAACCATGACTTTGGGACCTTAGCTGGCGGTCTGGGTTGTTTCCCTCTTCACGACGGACGTTAGCACCCGCCGTGTGTCTCCCGTGATAACATTCTTCGGTATTCGTAGTTTGCATCGGGTTGGTAAGTCGGGATGACCCCCTAGCCGAAACAGTGCTCTACCCCCGAAGATGAGTTCACGAGGCGCTACCTAAATAGCTTTCGGGGAGAACCAGCTATCTCCCGGTTTGATTGGCCTTTCACCCCCAGCCACAAGTCATCCGCTAATTTTTCAACATTAGTCGGTTCGGTCCTCCAGTTAGTGTTACCCAACCTTCAACCTGCCCATGGCTAGATCACCGGGTTTCGGGTCTATACCCTGCAACTTAACGCCCAGTTAAGACTCGGTTTCCCTGCGGCTCCCCTATACGGTTAACCTTGCTACAGAATATAAGTCGCTGACCCATTATACAAAAGGTACGCAGTCACCCCATAAAGAGGCTCCTACTGCTTGTACGTACACGGTTTCAGGTTCTTTTTCACTCCCCTCGCCGGGGTTCTTTTCGCCTTTCCCTCACGGTACTGGTTCACTATCGGTCAGTCAGGAGTATTTAGCCTTGGAGGATGGTCCCCCCATATTCAGACAGGATACCACGTGTCCCGCCCTACTCTTCGAGTTCACAGCCTGTGTGTTTTAGTGTACGGGAGTATCACCCTGTACCCTGCGACTTTCCAGACGCTTCCACTAACACACAAGCTGATTCAGACTCCGGGCTGCTCCCCGTTCGCTCGCCGCTACTGGGGGAATCTCGGTTGATTTCTTTTCCTCGGGGTACTTAGATGTTTCAGTTCCCCCGGTTCGCCTCGTTTGACTATGTATTCATCAAACGATAGTGCAACGAATTGCACTGGGTTTCCCCATTCGGACATCGCCGGCTATAACGGTTCATATCACCTTACCGACGCTTTTCGCAGATTAGCACGTCCTTCATCGCCTCTGACTGCCAGGGCATCCACCGTGTACGCTTAGTCGCTTAACCTCACAACCCGAAGATGTTTCGTAAAACATCATCGTGTCGCGAAAATTTGAGAGACTCGAACACACATTAGCTGTGTGTCGTTTCAATTTTCAGCTTGATCCAGATTTTTAAAGAGCAAAACTTCGCAGTGAACCTTTTCAGGTACACTCTGAAGTTTTCTTGTGGTGTGCAGTAAAGATGGTGGAGCTATGCGGGATCGAACCGCAGACCTCCTGCGTGCAAAGCAGGCGCTCTCCCAGCTGAGCTATAGCCCCATCGTAGTGAAATCTCATCAACCTTAATTTCTGTTGAAGCAAGGCGTGGTGACACGAAGCATACTTAGAGTATGTGAGTGTCGCCGCAACGCAGCATCAGCAGAAATTTGGTAGGCCTGAGTGGACTTGAACCACCGACCTCACCCTTATCAGGGGTGCGCTCTAACCACCTGAGCTACAAGCCTGCAGAGATTTTTTACTGCTTATTTTTCATCAGACAATCTGTGTGGACACTACAAAGGCAGGTTCTTTCAGGTAAGGAGGTGATCCAACCGCAGGTTCCCCTACGGTTACCTTGTTACGACTTCACCCCAGTCATGAATCACAAAGTGGTAAGCGCCCTCCCGAAGGTTAAGCTACCTACTTCTTTTGCAACCCACTCCCATGGTGTGACGGGCGGTGTGTACAAGGCCCGGGAACGTATTCACCGTGGCATTCTGATCCACGATTACTAGCGATTCCGACTTCATGGAGTCGAGTTGCAGACTCCAATCCGGACTACGACATACTTTATGAGGTCCGCTTGCTCTCGCGAGGTCGCTTCTCTTTGTATATGCCATTGTAGCACGTGTGTAGCCCTACTCGTAAGGGCCATGATGACTTGACGTCATCCCCACCTTCCTCCAGTTTATCACTGGCAGTCTCCTTTGAGTTCCCGGCCGGACCGCTGGCAACAAAGGATAAGGGTTGCGCTCGTTGCGGGACTTAACCCAACATTTCACAACACGAGCTGACGACAGCCATGCAGCACCTGTCTCACGGTTCCCGAAGGCACCAAAGCATCTCTGCTAAGTTCCGTGGATGTCAAGAGTAGGTAAGGTTCTTCGCGTTGCATCGAATTAAACCACATGCTCCACCGCTTGTGCGGGCCCCCGTCAATTCATTTGAGTTTTAACCTTGCGGCCGTACTCCCCAGGCGGTCGACTTAACGCGTTAGCTCCGGAAGCCACTCCTCAAGGGAACAACCTCCAAGTCGACATCGTTTACAGCGTGGACTACCAGGGTATCTAATCCTGTTTGCTCCCCACGCTTTCGCACCTGAGCGTCAGTCTTTGTCCAGGGGGCCGCCTTCGCCACCGGTATTCCTCCAGATCTCTACGCATTTCACCGCTACACCTGGAATTCTACCCCCCTCTACAAGACTCCAGCCTGCCAGTTTCGAATGCAGTTCCCAGGTTGAGCCCGGGGATTTCACATCCGACTTGACAGACCGCCTGCGTGCGCTTTACGCCCAGTAATTCCGATTAACGCTTGCACCCTCCGTATTACCGCGGCTGCTGGCACGGAGTTAGCCGGTGCTTCTTCTGCGGGTAACGTCAATCGACAAGGTTATTAACCTTATCGCCTTCCTCCCCGCTGAAAGTACTTTACAACCCGAAGGCCTTCTTCATACACGCGGCATGGCTGCATCAGGCTTGCGCCCATTGTGCAATATTCCCCACTGCTGCCTCCCGTAGGAGTCTGGACCGTGTCTCAGTTCCAGTGTGGCTGGTCATCCTCTCAGACCAGCTAGGGATCGTCGCCTAGGTGAGCCGTTACCCCACCTACTAGCTAATCCCATCTGGGCACATCTGATGGCAAGAGGCCCGAAGGTCCCCCTCTTTGGTCTTGCGACGTTATGCGGTATTAGCTACCGTTTCCAGTAGTTATCCCCCTCCATCAGGCAGTTTCCCAGACATTACTCACCCGTCCGCCACTCGTCACCCGAGAGCAAGCTCTCTGTGCTACCGTTCGACTTGCATGTGTTAGGCCTGCCGCCAGCGTTCAATCTGAGCCATGATCAAACTCTTCAATTTAAGTTTGATGCTCGTGAATTAAACTTCGTAATGAATTACGTATGTTCACTCAGAGACTTGGTATTCATTTTTCGTCCGAAGACGTTAAGAATCCATGTCACTTTGAGTGCCCACACAGATTGTCTGATAAATTGTTAAAGAGCAGTGCAACGCGGCTTTCGCTCACCGTTGCGAGGTCCCGTATAATACGTTTTCCTCATTCAGAGTCAAGCGTTTAATTTTGCTTTTCTCTGCCGGCATTCATCGCTGAATCCCGCTGACCCGGCGGCTTGCGTGCCGTTGTTCCGTGTCAGTGGAGGCGCATTATAGGGAGTTCTGAGACGTTGACAAGCCCTGTTTTCAAAAAATATTTCAACCGTCTCTTTTTTGTGCAAAACGCTATGAAAGCGGTAATTTTTCCAGCGATTCGAAGCCGTAGCGCCGCAAAACGCTCAAAAGCTGTTCGGTTTCAGGCGTCAGCGCCATACAGTAGGCAATATTGGCATCACTCGATTTTGCGTCAGGCGCTTCGTGCTCTAATAGCCAGGCCGTGCGACGCGCAATCGCCGCCCCGGAGTCGATCATTCTCGTCCCCTCCGGCAGAACCTGCTGCAGCTCTTCTTGTATTAGAGGGAAATGCGTACACCCCAGCACAACCGTATCAGGCGGTTCCTGCATTCGCAGCCAGGGACGCAGGATACGCCGCAGTTCATCCAGCGGGACCGGCTCACCGTGGAGCTTAGCCTCCGCCAGCTCCACCAGCTCTGCCGACCCCAGCATTTCGATTTTGCATTCATTCGCAAAGCGGGAGATCAGTTCGCGCGTATAAGGACGTTTTACCGTTCCGCGCGTTGCCAGCAGGCCAACAATGCCATTCGCCGTTAAGCGTGCCGCGGGTTTTATCGCCGGAACGACGCCGACAACCGGAAAGGCGAATTTATCGCGTAATGCGGGGAGGGAAACGGTACTTGCGGTGTTACAGGCAATAACGGCCAGCGCCAGCGGATAGCGCTGCTGAACCGCAGTCACAATCTCCAGAACGCGTTCAACAATAAACGCTTCGCTCTTCTCGCCGTAGGGGAAAGCAACGTTGTCGAAAGCGTAAATATAATGCAGATCCGGCAGAAGCTGCCGAATCTCGTTGTAAACCGACAGCCCACCGACGCCGGAATCAAACACCAGCACGGTGGGACGTGGATCAGAAGGTGTAGCTGCCAGACAAGTAGTATTCTCGTCCTGCAGTTTGGTAGCCATAAGCTGTCTCGTAATCTTTATCGAACAGGTTAGCTATTTTACCACGAACTGTCAGGCGATCGGTGATCGGATACGATGCAGAAACGTCTACCGTGCTGTAGCTCGGCAAAATCCTTTGCGTATTGTTGTACTGGGAGGTGTTGTTATCGTAGCGCTTCCCATAATACTGCCAGGACACATCCATATCGACATCAAACACGGACCAGTCCAGCTGATACTTTGCCTGTCGTTTAGAACGTCGGGCCAGCACTTCACCGTTATCATCGTTACGCGGATCGACATACTGCAACGTTACGCGATGGCTGAAAATACCGGTATCGACACTTCCCGTCCACTCCACGCCTTTAATCGTCGCGGCATTAATATTGTCGTACTCCCCTTCATAGGTGACAGGATCGGAGTAATAGGTAATCAGGTTAGTAATCTTGTAATGGTATGCCGACAAGCGCCAGTCCACGGGACCTGTGAGCCCTTCCAGCCCCGCTTCCCACTGCTTCGACTCTTCAGGCTTCAGGTTGGGATTCGCGTTGATACCAAATCGGGTCGAACCAAACTGTTGTCCTAAAGAAGGTGCAAGGAAGCCGGTACCGTAGCCGAGGGTCAGGCGATAGTTTTCAACAAACTCCCAGCCTGCGGTCGTCTGCCAGGTACCATGCCAGCCAAACTGCTCATCGTGGTCTTCACGCCCGGAAGCTTCGAGGGTCACATCGCCAAACTGCTGCTGGCCCGTCAGATACAGTCCCGTATTGTCACGTTTATAGGTATCCGACATCGTCGTGTCTGATGACGTTAACCGCTGCTGCTGCCAGTCCACCCCTGCGCTGACAGAACCATGACCCACAATAACGTTATTGCCCCACTGCAGGTTACGCTGCGTCATCCTGTCGAGCGTCGTACCATCGTTGTAACGGCCATAGATACTGCTGTAGTTGTAGTCCTTTACCTTCTGGTAGCTGGCGATAAGCTGAGAGGAGTAGATACCGGAATTAAAGTTCAGCCCCGCATCCCAGCTTTGGTTGTAGAGCTGGTTTTCATCGGCGCTGTAGGCCGGGCTATACGGCGGGCTTCCAAGATCGTAATCAGAGTTATTGGTATAGCTGTGTCCGCGGAAGAAACCGTCAAAATTCTCGTTAAATGTATGCTCGAGGCTGCCCCAAAACGTTTTATTACGAAAACCGTCGCGATCGCCGTCGTGCTCCCAGGTTGAACCAGGCTGAACGTTGAAGCCTTTATTACCCTCATAGGAGCCCGCAACCGTCGCCACCGTATCGCCAAAGCGATGGCGCAGGGTACCGTCATATTGTTGGTAACCTTTAGAACCTACCCCAGCGGTAATTTTGGATTGTTCTTTATCAGAGTGCGTAATGACGTTAATCACCCCGCCCATAGCCCCGGATCCATAAATCGCCGAACGCGGGCCGCGGATATATTCGACGCGCTGTACCAGTGATAAAGGGATCTGATTCAAATCAGGGTTATTTGTAATTCCCGGTCGGGCCATGGGAACGCCGTCAACCAGCACCAGAACTTGTTTGGCTTCAGTACCACGGATAAACAGAGAGGAGGATTGCCCCATGCCACCATTTTGCGCGACATCCACGCCAGGCAATCGGCGCATCACATCGTTCAAATCTTTCGCCTGCCAGCGCTCGATATCTTCCCGGGTAACCACATCGGTCGGCGCAAGAACCGTATTCACCGGCTGTTGAAAACGATTGGCCGTAACGACCAGTGTGTCTGAATTGCTGTCCTGCGCCCAGCCGGAAAAAGCCGTGACGGAGAGCGCCGTCATCAGCGAAGCTTTTTTAATCATTTTAAAGCATCCGTAATAAACAAAGGATGCCGCCGGCTCTATCAGTAGCACGCGATGATAGAAACCAAATGCGACGTATTCCGGCAGGTCTTCGGGCTTGGAGTGTTTGATGGATGAGGACTTCCCGCTAAATAACCGCAGTGTCTGCATAATGCGCTCATCCCACTTTTCCTTACCGCTGCGCGTCAGCTCCAGATTTACACTGGATTCCCTATTAACTCATAGGACCGGTAACACGATGCTATAATTAGAAACATATAGATGTCCAGACTTCTACCGTTATATTTCCTTATATCATCAGGGCTGGACATCCCCGGCGCTTTCCCTACAATCCCCGCGTACTTATTTTATTCAGGATGCATCATGACCCCCGAACACCTTCCTACCGAACAATATGAAGCGCAGCTGGCAGAAAAAGTCGTCCGTTTGCAGAAAATGATGGCGCCTTTCAGCGCCCAGGTTCCGGAAGTGTTTCGTTCGCCGGTCAGCCACTATCGTATGCGCGCAGAGTTCCGTCTGTGGCACGATGGCGACGATCTGTACCACATTATGTTCGATCAGCAGACCAAATCCCGTATCCGCGTCGATACCTTCCCGGCCGCCAGCGAGCTGATTAATCAGCTGATGGCCGCAGTGATTGAAGGCGTACGCGATAACCCGGTACTGCGTCATAAACTGTTTCAGGTGGATTATCTGACCACCCTGAGTAATCAGGCCGTGATATCGCTGCTGTATCATAAGAAGCTCGAAGATGAATGGCGTCAGCAGGCGGAGCGCTTCCGCGATGCGCTGCGGGCGCAAAATCTGAATGTGCACCTGATTGGCCGCGCCACGAAGACGAAAATCGAGCTGGATCAGGACTATATCGATGAACGCTTACCGGTTGGCGGGCGCGAAATGATCTATCGTCAGGTTGAGAATAGCTTCACCCAGCCGAACGCGGCGATGAACGTCCAGATGCTGGAGTGGGCTATCGATGCCACCAAAGGTGCAACCGGCGACCTGCTTGAACTGTACTGCGGTAACGGCAACTTTTCGCTGGCGCTGGCGCGTAATTTCGAACGCGTGCTGGCAACGGAAATCGCCAAACCGTCCGTCGCGGCGGCGCAATACAATATTGCAGCGAACCACATTGATAACGTGCAGATTATCCGGATGTCGGCGGAAGAGTTTACCCAGGCGATGAACGGCGTACGGCAGTTTAATCGTCTACAGGGAATCGACCTGAAGAGCTATCAGTGCGAGACGATTTTTGTCGATCCGCCGCGCAGCGGGCTGGATAGCGAGACGGAGAAAATGGTGCAGGCGTACCCGCGTATTCTGTATATCTCCTGCAATCCTGAGACCCTATGCCAGAACCTGGAAACGCTCAGTGAGACCCACGAGATCGCGCGCCTGGCGCTGTTCGACCAGTTCCCGTATACCCATCATATGGAATGCGGCGTGCTGTTGACGAAGAAGTAACGTCGGGCGAGAAAACCCGGCAACAACGCTGTTGCCGGGGGAGAGATTATTCCGCGACCGCGTTCTTGCGGTTGCGCAACTTGTAGCCAATCCAGAACACCATAATCACCGACAGAACCGCCGGGAAGAAGTTAGAGCCGATGTCCGGATATTCCGCGCGCACGACGGTGCTGTAAACCAGCACGCCGAGAATAAAGCAGGCTGCGGCAAGCCCCGGCAAACCCACGGGCATACTACGATTCTGATAGCGCTGATGCAGGCAGTAAACCGTCAGCACCAACGACAAAATGGGGAAGATGGAAAAAGGGACAATGGAGCTGAACAGCGCGGCGAAGGCTCCATTAATGGATAAACCTGCGATCAGCGCCAGCAGCAGCGTACCTCTATCTTGTACTGAGTGTTTCATTGCTCGTCCTTCACGTTATTCGGAATGATTTGATATTTTTTCTTGTTCACGGCGATACCAGTAATACGCGCCTTTCGAGATCATTCTGAGCTGCAGCACCAGGCGTTCTTCCAGCTGTCGACGCTGCTCCGGGCCCACATCGAGAGCCTCGGCGCCAGCGCTAAATACGATGGTGACCATAGCTTCAGCCTGCGCTTCGGTAAAGGCGCGCGGCATATGGTTTTCGATTTCTAAATAGTCGGCAAGTTCCGCGATAAAATGCTGAATTTCACGCGCCACGGCGGCGCGAAACGCCGCAGACGTACCGGATCGTTCCCGCAGCAGCAGGCGGAAGGCGTTCGGATTGTTGCCAATAAATTCCATAAAGGTGGAAACAGAGGTGCGAATGACGCTGCCGCCTTTCGCAATACGCTGGCGCGCCTGGCGCATCAGCTGGCGCAGCATAAGCCCGCTTTCATCCACCATGGTCAGACCAAGCTCATCGACATCACGAAAATGGCGATAGAAGGACGTCGGGGCGATCCCCGCTTCCCGCGCAACTTCGCGCAGGCTTAAGCTGGCAAAACTGCGTTCAGCGCTTAGCTGACTAAATGCCGCTTCCACCAGCGAACGCCGGGTTTTTTCTTTTTGTTGCGCTCTTACGCCCATCACGTTGTCTGAATCCTTCCATAAGCCCTTCCGGCACTATACCAGAGATCAGAACCAATCGGTTTACACTGGATTGTGAATGATTGTTTACGAGCTGTTTCTGCTTTTATGCCGCAAAAAAGCACAACGATAATTGGGTTAAAGCGCGGCGAATGTTATCATCGTGTTTATTTTATGTATAAAACAGGTGAGTAATGCCATGTCACACTCTTGGGATTATGATGCAATTGTGATTGGTTCCGGTCCTGGCGGAGAAGGTGCCGCCATGGGGCTGGTGAAACAGGGAGCACGCGTTGCCGTCATTGAGCGCTACCATAACGTCGGCGGCGGTTGTACCCACTGGGGTACCATCCCGTCAAAAGCCCTCCGCCATGCCGTCAGCCGTATTATCGAGTTTAACCAAAATCCCCTCTACAGCGACCATTCCCGTCTTCTTCGTTCTTCCTTCGCCGACATCCTGAACCATGCAGACAGCGTCATTAACCAGCAAACCCATATGCGTCAGGGTTTCTATGAGCGTAACCACTGCGAAATCCTGCAGGGCAATGCCCATTTTGTTGATGAGCACACTATCGCGCTGGAGTGCCACGACGGTACCGTGGAAACGGTGACGGCGGAAAAGTTCGTGATTGCCTGTGGTTCACGCCCGTACCATCCGGCAGACGTCGACTTCCATCACCCGCGCATTTATGACAGCGACTCGATCCTGAGCCTGCACCACGAACCGCGCCATGTGATCATTTATGGGGCCGGGGTGATCGGCTGCGAATATGCGTCGATCTTCCGCGGAATGGAAGTGAAGGTGGATCTGATCAACACCCGCGATCGCCTGCTGGCGTTTCTCGATCAGGAAATGTCCGACTCCCTCTCCTATCACTTCTGGAACAGCGGCGTGGTCATTCGCCACAATGAAGAGTACGAAAAGATTGAGGGCGTGGATGATGGCGTCATCATGCACCTGAAATCCGGTAAAAAACTCAAAGCGGACTGCCTGCTGTACGCTAACGGCCGCACCGGGAATACCGACTCTCTGGCGCTGGAAAATATCGGCCTGCAAACCGATAGCCGCGGTCAGCTGAAGGTCAACAGCATGTATCAAACCGCCCTGCCGCATATTTATGCCGTCGGCGATGTGATTGGCTACCCGAGCCTGGCCTCTGCCGCCTACGACCAGGGGCGCATCGCAGCCCAGGCGCTGGTGAAAGGCGAAGCCTCGGCGCATCTGATTGAAGATATCCCTACCGGTATTTACACCATTCCGGAAATCAGCTCCGTTGGCAAAACCGAGCAGCAACTGACGGCCATGAAAGTGCCTTACGAGGTAGGGCGCGCGCAGTTCAAGCATCTGGCGCGAGCGCAGATTGTCGGCATGAGCGTCGGTACGCTGAAGATCCTGTTTCATCGCGAAACGAAAGAGATCCTTGGGATTCATTGCTTTGGCGAGCGCGCGGCCGAAATTATTCACATCGGCCAGGCGATAATGGAGCAGAAAGGCGGTGGTAACACCATTGAGTACTTCGTTAACACCACCTTTAACTACCCGACGATGGCGGAAGCCTATCGGGTAGCCGCGTTAAATGGCTTAAACCGCCTGTTTTAACGCGGTATCGAAATGGCCATCCATCTTCCCGCGGATGGCCTCTGCCAGATGTTCATAGCGGCTACGCAGCGGCGAACCCGGGCGATAAACCAGCCCCACGGTACGTCTCGGTTCCGGCTTGATACAGGGCACATAGACCACGCCATCGCGCTTTCTCTCCTGCGGCACGGCTAAGGCTGGCAGCAGCGTGATGCCGCTACCGGCAGCCACCATGTTACGCAACGTTTCGAGGCTGGTCGCCCGGAAATGCGTATCTTCATCGGCGCCCGCTTCAAAGCAAAAACCCATCGCCTGATCGCGCAGGCAGTGGCCGTCTTCCAGCATCAGCAGCTTTTCACCGGCCAGGTCCGACATCGGCACGCACTCGCGGTTCGCCCACGGGTGATCTTCGTAAATAGCCAGCATCATGGGCTCATCAAACAGCGGCACCTCAATAAACGCTTCGCTCTCTTTGACCAGCGCCAGAATCGCGCAGTCGAGCTTACCGCTATCAAGCTGCGCTAAAAGCTGATGGGTTTGTGCTTCATGCAGGTACATTTCCAGCTTGGGAAAGGTCTGATGCAGCATCGGGATAATCAACGGCAGCAGATAAGGGCCAATCGTCGGGATCAGCCCAATATGCAGCGGCCCGGACATGGTCTCTCCCTGCTGGCTTGCCATTTCCTTCAGCACTTTGACTTCGCGTAGCACGGTACGCGCCTGATCCACCAGCAGCAGCCCTGCCTGGGTGAACAGAACCTTACGGCTGGTGCGTTCCAGCAACATCACGCCGAGCTCATCCTCCAGCTTACGGATTTGCCCGCTAAGCGTAGGTTGGCTGACGTGGCAAGAATCCGCCGCACGGCGGAAGTGGCGGTGTTCGGCTAGCGCTACCAGATATTCAAGATCGCGAATATTCATTATTCATCCTCCATCGCCACGATAGTCCATGGCGATAGATAGAATAGCAACGAACGATTATCCCTATCAAGGTTTCTGTTCAATAATAAACCCATAAATGAGGAAAACTGCAGAAAATCATCGCGCTTCCTCAACAGTTTTCTACCCGGATAACTAAAGCCAACGTGAACTTTTGCGGACCTTGTGTCCGCTTTTTTTTGGCATAAAAAAAGCCCGGGCGTTGCCCGAGCTTCATATATTGACCACCTTACAGGCAGCCCGCAGACGACTCAAACCAGGCGCTGTTTAGCGTCGGCAATCGCCTGAGCAACCTGCTGAGGAGAAACGCCGCCTTTAGCCGCACGCTTATCCAGACACGACTGCAGCGACAGGATTGGATAGACATCCTCGGCGATAACGCGGCTAAATTTCTGTAAATCGGCCAGGGGCAGATCTTCCAGCGGCTTGCCCTGGGCAATGGCCTCGACCACCGCTTCACCGACAATATGGTGCGCTTCACGGAACGGCACGCCTTTAGCAACCAGATAATCCGCCAGTTCGGTGGCATTCGCATAACCCTGCTGCGCCGCTTCTTCGCAGCGCGGGCGTTTTACCTGAATACCGTCGAGCACCAGCGCCGCCATATGCAGGCAGTCGAGCCAGGTATCAAGCGCGTCAAACAGCCCTTCTTTATCTTCCTGCATATCTTTATTGTAGGCCAGCGGCAGCCCCTTGAGGGTCATCATCATGCCGGTCAGCGCGCCCTGCACGCGGCCGCATTTACCGCGGATCAGCTCCAGCGCATCCGGGTTTTTCTTCTGCGGCATCAGGGATGAGCCAGAAGTCACGCGGTCAGAAAGCTCAACAAAGCCCGCTTCGCCGGTATTGAAGAAGATCAGATCTTCGGCAAAACGCGACAGGTGGACCATACCGATTGAGGCATCGGACAGCAGTTCCAGTACGTGATCGCGATCGGACACGCTGTCCAGGCTATTGCGGGTCGCCGATGCGAAGCCCAGCCAGCCGGCAAGCTGTTCACGATCGATTTCATAGGCGGTACCCGCCAGCGCTCCGCAGCCCAGCGGGCTGACGTCCAGACGTTTAAGCGCATCCTGCAGACGGCTTTCATCACGCGCCAGCATTTCGACATAGGCCAGACACCAGTGGGCGAACGTCACCGGCTGCGCGCGCTGCAGGTGAGTATAGCCCGGCATGACGGCGTCCTGGTTATTCTCCGCCGTCTCGACCAGCGCGCTTTGTAGCTGACGATTCGCCGACAGCAGTTCCACAACGGTATCTTTGCACCACAGCTTCAGGTCGGTCGCCACCTGGTCATTACGGCTACGCCCGGTGTGCAGCTTTTTGCCCAGCTGGCCGACTTTGTCGATCAGCTTACCTTCCACCCAGCTATGAATATCTTCCGCATCGCTTTCGAGGATCTGCTGCGGGTTAGCCCGCACGTCTTCCAGCAGAATGTTCAGCGCCTCTTCCAGCTGCTGTTGTTCATCAGCAGTCAAAACACCCACCGTCACCAGCGCTTTGGACCAGGCGACAGAGCCAACGATATCCTGCTCCGCCAGGCGATAGTCAAAGCGCAAAGAGTCGTTGAACTGTTTGAACCGCTGATCCGCTGCCTGAGTAAAACGCCCACCCCAAAGTGCCATAACATGCTTCCTTAATATCTTTGAATTTTATTGCCCGGCGGCGCTGCGCTTACCGGGCCGACAAAATGATAAATTGATTATGCCAGAATACGCGTGCCGATCGGCGTGCCGTTAAACAGCGCCGGAAGCTGCTCCGCGTGGCGCCAGGAGGCGATATCGACCGGGCGGCCTAATGTCCGCGCCGCGTCCAGGGCCGCATTCACTTTGACGATCATGCCGTCGGTGATAATGCCCTGCTCGATCAGCTGTTCAGCCTTCTCGGCGGTCATTTCCGCAATGCGCTGCCCTTTGCCATCAAGAATGCCGCTCACGTCAGACAGCAGAATCAGGTCTGCGCCGAGCGTTGCCGCCAGCGCGGTCGCCGCCTGGTCGGCGTTGACGTTCATCAACTCGCCTTCATCGGTGACGCCGATGGAGCTAACGACCGGCATATAACCGCCCGCCAGCAGCGTGTTAATCAGCGCCGGAGAACCCGGCTGAGCGAATCCGACATGACCGAGCTCTTCATCAAGCTGCGTCACTTTGACGCTATCGCCGTCGCCGAGGAATAGCCCAACGGCAGCCAGGCCGTGCTTCTTCGCCCACGCCAGCAGCGTTTTATTGGCAGTTCCCGCCAGCGCGCCGGTAATAATGTCGATCTGATCCGCCGGCGTGACCCGCAGACCGTTTTTCTTATTTACCGGCAGGTTGAGCTGCTTCATGAGCTCATCCACCACGCAGCCGCCGCCGTGCACAATAATCAGCGGGCGCTGATGGGATTCGCGGTAGTTCACCAGCGCCGTAAACAGGCGCTCCAGCGCTTCTTCGCTATCCAGCAGGACGCCGCCGAGTTTGATAATTAAAGGATTCATCATCACACCTTAAATAAGAGACTGCGTCTCAGCGAAGCCGAAACGAATATTAGCGCACTGCACGGCCTGCGCGGCCGCGCCTTTCAGCAGGTTATCTTCCGCCGCCACCACGATGATGTGTTCATCCTGGACCGCAAAACCGATATCACAGAATGGCAGACCCACGACATTTTTCAATGCAGGGACACCTTTATCGTATAAACGTACCAGCGGTTTATCCGCATAGGCCTGCTGGAACACCGCCGCGACCTGCTCTTTGCTCACGCCGGGCTTCAGACGGCAGGTAATGGTCTCCAGAATCCCACGCTTAAAATTGCCCAGATGCGGGGTAAAAATCACATCCGCGCCCAGGTGGGTTGAAATTTCCGGGTGATGACGGTGGTTGAAAACGCCGTAAGGTTGCAGGCTGACTTCGCAGAAGCTATTGCCGATAGAGGCTTTACGCCCGGCGCCGCTGACCCCGCTGGTCGCGTTGATCACCGGCCACTGGTTAAGATCCAGCAGCCCCGCGTCGATCAGCGGTTTTAACGACAGCTGAGCCGCCGTCGGGTAGCAGCCCGGTACGGCGATCAGATTGGCTTCTTTTAGCTTTTCGACGCTCCACTCGGCCAGGCCGTAAACCGCCTGCTCCAGCAGTTCAGGATGCTGATGAGTGAAACCGTAATATTTTTCATAGAAGGCGCCGTCATTCACGCGAAACGCCCCGGAGAGATCGAACACGACGCAGCCAGCGGCGAGGAACTGCGGCGCCAGGTCATGGCTGACCTCGTGCGCGGTAGCCAGAAAAACGACATCGACTCCGGCGCTAAACTCGCTGATATCGGACATCGGCTGCAGCGGCAGATCGACAATGCCTTTCAGCTGCGGATGCAAATCGGAAACTAATTTTCCCGCATCATTGCTTTGCGCGGAGACCGTCAATGCGGTTATGGTCATATGAGGATGGCGATTTACATAGGCCACTAGCTCTGCGCCGGCATAACCGCTGGCGCCCACAATCAGCGTGTTCAACATTGGGGCTCTTCACCTTCTTGCTTACGTATATTTGCCCTGGAAGACCGTTGCCTTCCCCACCCTGCTGAGCCGTAAGAGCATCATCCTTACATTCGATGGGTTTTCTTACGCTCAACGATAATGTATTTTTATTCACAAATAATGCATGAATATTGATACTATCACGACCCGAGGTGTGTCAACAATGAAAAACAAATTACCGCCCTTTATCGAGATTTACCGCGCGCTGATCGCCACACCCTCCATCAGCGCAACCGAAGAGGCGTTGGATCAAAGCAATGAGTCTTTAATCAATTTACTGGCTGGCTGGTTCCGCGATATCGGCTTTAATGTTGAAGTTCAGCCAGTCCCGGACACGCGCAATAAATTCAACCTGCTGGCCAGCAGCGGCCACGGCGCTGGCGGCCTGCTGCTTGCCGGGCACACCGATACCGTCCCGTTTGATGATGGCCGCTGGACCCGCGACCCTTTTACCCTGACCGAGCACGACAATAAGCTGTATGGTCTCGGCACCGCGGATATGAAAGGCTTCTTCGCTTTTATTCTTGACGCCCTGCGCGACGTTGACGTCACTCAGTTGAAAAAGCCGCTCTATATTCTGGCGACGGCCGATGAAGAGACCAGCATGGCCGGCGCCCGCTACTTCGCCGAGACGACCCAGCTGCGACCGGATTGCGCCATTATCGGCGAGCCCACATCGCTGCAGCCGATACGCGCGCACAAAGGCCACATGTCCAACGCGGTTCGCATTCAGGGGCAGTCGGGCCACTCCAGCGACCCGGCACGCGGCGTCAACGCGATTGAACTGATGCACGACGCCATTGGCCGCATCATGCAGCTGCGCGACGACTTAAAAGAGCGTTATCACTATGCCGCCTTTACCGTTCCCTGGCCGACGCTGAATCTCGGCGCCATCCACGGCGGCGATGCCTCCAACCGCATTTGCGCCTGCTGCGAACTGCATATGGATATTCGTCCGCTGCCTGGAATGACGCTCAACGATCTCAACGGGCTGCTGAACGAGGCGCTGGCGCCAGTGAGCGAGCGCTGGCCTGGCCGCCTGACCGTTTCTGAACTGCATCCGCCGATCCCCGGTTACGAATGTCCGCCGGACCATAAACTGGTTGAGGTCGTAGAAAAACTCCTCGGCGCGCAAACCGACGTGGTGAACTACTGTACCGAAGCGCCGTTTATTCAGACCCTCTGCCCGACGCTGGTATTAGGCCCGGGCTCTATCAACCAGGCCCACCAGCCGGATGAGTACCTGGAAACGCGCTTTATTAAGCCGACCCGCGAGCTCATCACTCAGGTGGTCCACCATTTTTGCTGGCATTAAATACGCATCCTCTCGGGCGATTTCATCGACGCGAGAGGGTGACAATTATCACATTTTCATAAGCAACACTTATCAAGCGACCTCCGAGTTAAATTTCGCAAATTGCCGCCATTTATTCGTTTGCTGAAGCGATTTCGCAACAATTGACGTGGGGGTTTTTACGTGGCTTTATAAAAGACGGTTGCTTATCCACTGCTCAAATTATCGAGCGCCGGATATAACAAAATAAAATGAGATGGGGTGTCTGGGGTAACATGAACGAACAATATTCCGCTTTGCGCAGTAATGTCAGTATGCTCGGTAAGGTGCTGGGCGACACCATCAAGGATGCGCTAGGAGAAAACATTCTTGATCGTGTCGAAACTATCCGTAAGTTGTCCAAATCTTCTCGCGCTGGCAATGAAGCCAACCGCCAGGAACTGCTCACCACGTTGCAAAACTTGTCCAACGACGAGCTGCTGCCGGTGGCGCGCGCCTTTAGCCAGTTTCTGAACCTGGCGAATACCGCTGAGCAATACCACAGCATTTCGCCAAAAGGCGAAGCGGCCAGTAATCCTGAAGTGATTGCCCGCACCCTGAGAAAGCTTAAAGAGCAACCCGACCTCAACGAAACCATTATTAAGCAAGCCGTTGAATCCCTGTCGCTGGAACTGGTGCTGACCGCGCACCCGACCGAAATCACTCGTCGTACGCTGATCCATAAGATGGGTGAAATCAACAGCTGCCTGAAGCAGCTCGATAACAACGACATTGCGGACTATGAACGTCATCAGGTCATGCGCCGTCTGCGCCAGCTGATTGCCCAGTCGTGGCACACCGATGAAATCCGCAAACATCGCCCGACCCCGGTGGATGAAGCGAAATGGGGCTTCGCGGTTGTTGAAAATAGCCTGTGGGAAGGCGTGCCAAACTACCTGCGCGAGCTGAATGAACAGCTGGAAGACAACCTGAACTATCGGCTGCCGGTCGACTTTGTTCCGGTTCGCTTTACTTCCTGGATGGGCGGCGACCGCGACGGCAACCCGAACGTGACCGCCGACATTACCCGCCACGTCTTGCTGCTCAGCCGCTGGAAAGCAACCGATCTGTTCCTGAAAGACGTCCAGGTGCTGATTTCCGAGCTATCGATGGTCGAGTGCACCGATGAGCTGCGCGATCTGGCTGGCGCGGAAGGCGCGCAGGAACCCTATCGTTACCTGATGAAAAAGCTGCGCACGCAGCTGATGGAGACGCAGACCTGGCTGGAAGCGCGCCTGAAAGGGCAGAAACTGCCGAAACCAGCGGGTCTTATCACGCAAAACGAGCAGCTGTGGGAACCGCTTTACGCCTGTTACCAGTCGCTACAAGCCTGCGGTATGGGCATTATCGCCAATGGCGAGCTGCTCGACACCCTGCGCCGCGTAAAAGCCTTTGGCGTACCGCTGGTGCGTATCGATATCCGTCAGGAAAGTACCCGCCACACCGAAGCGCTGGGCGAAATGACCCGCTATCTCGGCATCGGGGACTATGAAAGCTGGTCAGAAGCCGATAAACAGGCCTTCCTGATCCGCGAACTGAACTCCAAACGCCCTCTGCTGCCGCGCCAGTGGGAGCCAAGCGAAGAAACTCGCGAAGTGCTTGAGACGTGCAAAGTGATCGCCGAAGCGCCGCGCGGCTCGATTGCGGCCTACGTGATTTCGATGGCCAAAACGCCGTCTGACGTCCTGGCTGTGCATCTGCTGCTGAAAGAGGCCGGTATCGGCTTCGCGCTGCCGGTCGCTCCGCTGTTCGAAACCCTGGACGACCTGAATAACGCCGACGACGTCATGACCCAGTTGCTGAATATCGACTGGTATCGCGGCTTTATCCAGGGCAAACAGATGGTCATGATTGGCTACTCCGACTCGGCGAAAGATGCGGGGGTTATGGCCGCTTCCTGGGCGCAGTACCAGGCGCAGGACGCCTTAATTAAGACCTGTGAAAAAGCCGGTATTGAGCTGACCCTGTTCCACGGTCGCGGTGGTTCTATCGGTCGCGGCGGCGCGCCGGCGCACGCGGCCTTGCTCTCTCAGCCTCCGGGAAGCCTGAAAGGCGGCCTGCGCGTCACCGAACAGGGCGAGATGATCCGCTTTAAATACGGCCTGCCGGAAGTCACCATCAGCAGCCTGTCGCTCTATACCAGCGCGATTCTGGAAGCCAACCTGCTGCCGCCGCCGGAGCCCAAAGCGCAATGGCGCGACATCATGGCCGAGCTGTCAGACGTCTCCTGCGAGATGTACCGCGGCTACGTGCGTGAAAATAAAGATTTTGTTCCTTATTTCCGTTCCGCAACGCCGGAGCAGGAGCTGGGTAAACTGCCGCTGGGCTCGCGTCCGGCCAAACGTCGCCCGACCGGCGGCGTCGAGTCGCTACGCGCCATTCCGTGGATCTTCGCGTGGACGCAGAACCGCCTGATGCTGCCAGCCTGGCTGGGCGCCGGCGCCGCGTTGCAAAAAGTCGTCGAAGGCGGCAAGCAGAGCGAGCTGGAAAGCATGTGCCGCGACTGGCCGTTCTTCTCGACCCGCCTCGGCATGCTAGAGATGGTCTACTCAAAAGCCGACCTGTGGCTGGCGGAATATTACGATCAGCGTCTGGTGAAACCAGAACTGTGGAAGCTCGGCGAAGAGCTGCGCAAACTGCTGTCCGCCGATATCAACGTGGTGCTGGCCATCGCCAACGACTCCCACCTGATGGCGGACCTGCCGTGGATCGCGGAGTCTATTCAGTTGCGTAATATCTATACCGACCCGCTGAACGTGCTCCAGGCCGAGCTGCTGCACCGTTCGCGTCTGGCAGAAGAGAAAGGCGAAAAACCGGATCCGCGCGTTGAACAAGCGCTGATGGTCACCATCGCCGGCGTCGCGGCAGGTATGCGTAATACCGGCTAGTTCGCCTTAAGAAACCTGTAGCCCGGCTAAGCGTAGCGCGAGCCGGGTTAAAAACCGTAGCTCCGGTAAGCATCGCGTTTACCGGAGCTATTTTTTATTAGTGGTGCAGCATTTCGTCGACAATCTGCTCTTTATGCAGCGCATAAGGATAGTAGGTTGGCCAGTTATCCATCTCTTTCAGCAGCGCTTCCTGGGACTCATTGCCCATAAAGATGTGGAAATGCTGGGACTTGCGTGGCGCGATGGTGTGATCGCTAAACTGAACAAACTTCGGCGCTTTTGAATCCGCCTGCTGGCATTCGAACAGGTAGCGCACGCCTTTTTTACCGGATGCGTAGGTCAGAATTTTGTAACCGGAATAGCTGTACTTACAGGCGTTGACGGTTTTCCCGACGTGAAACTCCATGACGTTATCCTCGATACCAATCTGGTCGACATCGGTAGCGTAGCCCTTCTTATAATATTCCCGATATTCCGCCACGCTTTTACCGGCCTTTTTGGCCTTCTGCTCCAGAACCGGATCTAAATCCCCGTTCAGCAGATAGGGGTTAACCGACTGCCAGATCCCCTCCCAGTCGCTCAGCGCCCTGTCCTTTACGTCCTGGTCAGCAAAAATGCCTTCACTCGCCTTTTGTTCCGCTTCGGTCAGCGCCGGGCCATGACTATGGTGACCGTGGGCAAAAGCCTGGCTGCTCGCCATTACCATGCCAATGCCAAACGCTAGGGCGGAAATCTTTTTGGTCATCACTCTCTCCTGAGTTTATGTTTGCAATAATATGTTACGATATAACATATCAAACAAATCTTACAATACACTTCGCAGAAAAACCGCGCGGCTTTTCCCCCTGCCAGTTTGTTAGGTATGATGAAAAAAGATCGCATTACGCGGAGAGAGAATGGATAGCGACATTAATCAGGTCATTGATTCTTTTGTTAAAGGCCCGGCGGTCGTGGGAAAGATTCGCTTTTCCACCGAGACCAGGCCGGCTTCTGAGAATGCGCTATGCGTCGATTTTCCGCGCCTCGAAATCATGCTTGCGGGTCAGCTTCACGATCCGGCGATTAAAGCCGATCGCGCCCAGCTCATGCCGCACGATGTGCTGTATATTCCCGCTGGCGGATGGAATGACCCGCAATGGCTGGCGCCCTCCACTCTGCTCACTATCTTATTTGGTAAACAGCAGCTGGAATTCGTCCTGCGCCACTGGGACGGCAGCGCGCTTAACGTGCTGGATAAACAGCAGGTTCCGCGCCGCGGTCCCCGGGTCGGCTCTTTTCTGCTGCAGGCGCTGAATGAAATGCAGATGCAGCCGCGGGAGCAGCACACGGCCCGCTTTATTGTCACCAGCCTGCTCAGCCACTGTGCCGATCTGCTGGGCAGCCAGGTACAAACCTCATCGCGCAGCCAGGCGCTTTTTGAAGCGATTCGTAAGCATATTGACGCCCACTTTGCCGACCCGTTAACTCGGGAGTCGGTGGCGCAGGCGTTTTATCTCTCGCCAAACTATCTATCCCACCTGTTCCAGAAATGCGGGCCAATGGGCTTTAACGAGTATCTGAATCACATCCGCCTGGAGCAGGCCAGAATGCTGTTAAAAGGCCACGATATGAAAGTGAAAGATATCGCCCACGCCTGCGGTTTCGCCGACAGCAACTACTTCTGCCGCCTGTTTCGCAAAAACACCGAACGCTCGCCGTCGGAGTATCGCCGTCAATATCACAGCCAGCTGACGGAAAAAACAGCCCCGGCAAAAAACTAGACTTTTGTGTGTTAAACCTGACTTTTGTGCGCGCTTTTATTCCGGCCTTAATCCGGATGACGGGATAAACGTGATCTAAATCATCCTTACTCATAATGCGTACATTTATCCAGTTTTTGGCAAATTTGTCATCTGGCGACCCGTCGAGTGAAAGCCGTATTCTTACCTCAACGACACTACCGAATTAAGCACTGAGGAAAGCATCATGGAACTCTATCTGGACACCGCAAACGTAGCAGAAGTTGAACGCCTGGCACGTATCTATCCGCTGGCTGGAGTCACCACCAACCCCAGCATTATCGCTGCCGGTAAAACGCCGGTTTGGGATGTTCTGCCGCGCCTGCAAAAAGCCGTCGGCCCGGAAGGTATTTTGTTCGCCCAGACCATGAGCCGCGACGCGCAGGGCATGGTGGAAGAAGCCAAACGCCTGAGCAACGCCGTCCCCGGTATTGTAGTAAAAATTCCGGTGACTGCTGAAGGCCTTGCCGCTATCAAGTTGTTGAAAAAAGAAGGCATCCCTACGCTTGGCACAGCGGTCTACAGCGCCTCTCAGGGTCTGCTGGCCGCGCTCGCTGGGGCAAAATATGTTGCGCCTTACGTGAACCGCGTCGACGCCCAGGGCGGTGACGGCATCCGTATGGTCCAGGAACTGCAATCCCTGCTGGAACTGCATGCGCCGGAAAGCAAAGTGCTGGCCGCCAGCTTTAAGACGCCTCGTCAGGCTCTGGACTGCCTGTTAGCCGGTTGCGAAGCTATTACCCTTCCGTTAGACGTAGCGCAACAAATGCTCGGTACCCCTGCGGTAGAGTCAGCCATTGAGAAGTTTGAGCAGGACTGGAATAACGCCTTTGGAACTCTGAACCTGTAACCCGATCGGCGAGCCGCCCAGGGGGGTGGCATCACGGTCATCCAGGAGGAATAGAAATGGATCGCATTATTCAATCACCCGGTAAGTATATTCAGGGCGCGGACGCAATGACTCGCCTTGGCGGCTACCTCAAACCGCTGGCTGAACGCTGGCTCATCGTTGGCGATAAATTTGTCCTCGGTTTTGCCGAAGAAAAACTGCGTAAAAGCCTGGCGGATGCTGGGCTGGTCGGCGAAATCGCTCCATTTGGCGGTGAATGCTCACACAATGAAATCAATCGCTTGCGTGGTATCGCCGATTCTGCCCAATGCACAGCCGTGCTCGGTATCGGCGGCGGCAAGACGCTGGATACCGCAAAAGCATTAGCACATTTTATGAATCTTCCGGTGGTTATTGCGCCGACGATTGCCTCTACCGATGCGCCGTGCAGCGCACTCTCGGTCATCTATTCCGATGATGGCGAGTTTGATAGCTATCTGATGCTGCCGCGCAACCCGAACATGGTGATTGTTGACACGCAAATCGTTGCTGGGGCCCCGGCACGCCTGCTGGCAGCCGGTATCGGCGATGCGCTGGCGACCTGGTTTGAAGCGCGTGCCTGCTCCCGCAGCGGCGCGACCACCATGGCGGGCGGTAAATGCACCCAGGCGGCGCTGGCGCTGGCTGAACTGTGCTACAACACGCTGATTGAAGAGGGTGAAAAAGCGATGCTGGCGGCAGAGCAGCACGTTGTGACGCCGGCGCTGGAACGGGTGATTGAAGCCAACACCTACCTGAGCGGCGTTGGGTTTGAAAGCGGCGGCCTGGCGGCTGCGCACGCTATCCACAACGGCCTGACCGCGATTCCGGATGCCCATCATTACTACCATGGTGAAAAAGTCGCCTTCGGCACGCTCACGCAGCTGGTTCTGGAAAACGCGCCGGTGGAAGAGATTGAAACGGTGGCAGCGCTGTGCCATAGCGTCGGGCTGCCGATCACCCTGGCGCAGCTGGATATTAAAGCCGATATCCCGGGCAAAATGCGTACCGTGGCGGAAGCCGCCTGCGCGGAAGGTGAAACCATCCACAATATGCCCGGCGGCGCGACGCCGGATCAGGTCTATGCGGCGCTTCTGGTGGCCGACCAGTACGGCCAGCGCTTCCTGCAAGAGTGGGAATAACCCCTCCAGACACGTCCGTCTTTTGACGGACGTGTTCTTTTATGTTCCTTTCACGCCCCATTGCCAGCCAAAACGATGTGTTTTATAGTGCGATTTTCCTTTGGGTGAATCGTAGATATGCAGTCATCAGATCGAAGAATGAGCATTTACGCCATTCTGCAACTGGACAAAAAAGTCGTCGTTAATGAACTCGCCGACAAGTTCGGCGTCACCAAAATGACCATCCGTCGCGACCTCTCTTTCTTTGAAAAACAAGGCATTGTAAAAACAACCTACGGCGGAGCCTATTTAACCAGCGGCGCCAGCGTCGAGCCCAGCTTTCAGCTAAAATCGATACAAATGGTCGATGATAAGCACCTGATTGGCCAGAAAGCCGCCGGGCAGGTTGAGGACGGCGACACGATCATTATCGACTGTGGCACCACGCCACTGGCGCTCGCCCAGTTTATTTTCGATAAAAAAATCATGGTGATAACCAACTCCGTTCCGGTAGTTAATCTACTGAAAGGAAGAAAAAATATAAAATTGATCGTGGCGCCTGGCGAATATGAAGATGACAGCCAGGGGATGATCTCTTTCAGCACCGCCGACTTCTTTCGTCATATCCACGCCGACAAGGTTTTCCTCAGTACTCAAGGCGTCAACGAACTCGGTGAGTTAACGGTACCAAAAATGACCGACGCCCACGTCAAGCAAGCGCTGATGCGCGCCGGGCGGCAAAAAATCCTGCTGGCGGACAGAAGTAAATTTGGTCAAACGTTCCTTGCGGGCCATGGTCGTCTGGCCGACTTTGACCTCGTTATCAGCCAGACCGGCCTGCCCCCTGATACCCTTTCTCTGATGAAGACGCAAAACGTACCGCTGCTGCTGGCTGATAGACACCTCTGATTGCTCAGGCGCCTGGTTTTATCGATCGTACAAGTGTTTCAGCAGGATGCTTTTAAGGAATAACCAGAACACGCGGCGCCGAATAATATGCTTCGACGCCGCAAAGAAAAGAGAGAATAGAAGGAAGCCTGCTTACGCCGGGCGCACGCCCAGCGTGTGGCAAATCGCGTAGCTCATTTCCGCGCGGTTCAGGGTATAGAAGTGGAAATCCTTCACCCCTTCGCGGCTTAGAATCTTCACCATATCCATGGCGATATTCGCCCCTACCAACTGGCGGGTTTCGGCGTCATTATCCAGACCTTCAAACATTTTCGCCATCCACGTCGGGATACGCACGTTGGTCATATCGGCGAATTTTTTCGCCTGCTTAAAATTAGAGACCGGCAAAATACCTGGAATAATTTCGACGTCGATACCTGCGGAGACGCAGCGGTCGCGGAAACGCAGGTAGCTTTCCACATCAAAGAAAAACTGGGTAATCGCGCGATTGGCGCCAGCGTCGACCTTGCGCTTCAGATTAAGCAGGTCAGCCTGCGCGCTTTTAGCTTCAGGATGGACTTCCGGATAAGCCGCGACGGAAATATCAAAGTCCCCAACCTCTTTCAGCAGCGTGACCAGGTCGACCGCATACATATCCGGCTTACCGCTCCCCGGCGGCAGGTCGCCACGCAGCGCAACGATATGGCGAATCCCGCTATCCCAGTAATCTTTGGCAATGGTACGCAGCTCATCACGGCTGGCATCGATACAGGTCAGATGCGGTGCGGCTTCCAGACCAGTACGATCTTTAATGCCTTTGATAATGCTATGGGTGCGATCACGTTCACCGGAGTTGGCGCCGTAGGTCACGGAGACAAACTTCGGCTTCAGGCTGCTCAGGCGATCGATGGATTTCCAGAGGGTTTGCTCCATTTCACTGGTGCGCGGCGGAAAGAATTCAAAAGAGACGTTAATCTGGCCCTGTACTTCCGCCAGGCTCTGATTCAGGGCTTCCCGCTGATTGGCGTGAAAAAAGCTCATACCTTACCTCATCAATCGCATTTTATTGTTTGTTGTGTCGCGAACTTCTATACGTTTAGACGTCCAGATGTAAAAATGACGGAAAAGAGCACCGGCGTCAATAGAAAAATCAGCGTAAACAGTGAGGAATATTCAGACAAGATGAAATTAATTCAAGTCGCATTCGCTAAGGTAATGATTTTTCAAGGACTGCTATCACCCTTTCCCGTAACCCCTCATTTGCGGGCATTGTGACCACGCCCAGCCTAAGCGGAAGCTGCTGGCTGGCATCACGCAGAGAACAAAAAACCACCCCCTGACGCTGGATAGCGGAAAATGATGCCGGCAGGAGGATCATGCCTTCTCCGCGCGCAATGCGCGCCAGCAGAACATCATGCTCGGCGGGCTCCTCCACGTAAGCGGGCGAATAGCCTGCCCGATCAAAAATACGTCGCGTATAGTCAAAAAAATCGGGATTACGCTCGCGTCTAAACCAGAACAGCGGCCGATGATTGAGCGCGCTTAACGCCAGGTCCGCCGTGGCGGCCTCCGGCCAGGATGCGGGTAACGCAGCGATGAGCGGCTCCTGGTAAGACAAAGGATGCAGGTGAAGCCCCTCGGTATTCAGCGGCAGCGCCACCAGCGCCGCATCCAGCTTGCCCTTTCGCACCAGCCGGGCCAGCGCCGGTGATGACTGACGAGTGATATGCAAAGCGCCGGTCTGTTCCCCCAGAGCGGATTCCGCGGCGGCGAAAACGCCCTGTTCAAAGGCCGTCGTCAGCCCCAGTCGCAGAAGCTGCTGCGCAGGCGCCGAGAGCTGGCTCAGCGCCGCCAGGGTGTGCTCCTGAAGCGCCAGCAGCGGCCGAACGATGTCCAGCACCCGTCTTCCCTCGTCGGTAAGGATCAGGCCTTTGGTATGGCGTAAAAACAGCGTCACCCCCAGCTGCGTTTCCAGATGACGAATATGGCGGCTCAGCGGCGGCTGCGAGATAAAGAGCCGTTCTGCGGCCCGGCTGATGTTATTCTCCTCCGCCACCACGGCAAAGTAGCGCAGCAGGCGAATATCGAGGGTATGTAAGCGTGGATTTGTCATGCTTAAAAGGTATCACGAAAAGGGTATTACTCAAGTCCGCTAAACTTCCCTAACCTTCCTCGTAACGCATAATCACACTGAGGAAGAGGCTATGAGCAGCGAACGTTATACCACCGGACAAGAAATGCTACAGCGCGTGGACGGCAAAGGCGGCGATGCCGTCGTCAACAGCCTGAAAGATATCGCCCCCGATTTCGCCCGCTATCTGATTGAGTTCCCCTTCGGCGATATTTACGCCAGGCCGGGACTCGATTTACGCAGTCGTGAAATAGCCACCATCGCCGCGCTCACGGCGCTCGGCAACGCCGCGCCGCAGCTAAAAGTGCATATTGCCGCCGGGTTAAATGTCGGGCTGACGCAGGAAGAGATTACGGAAGTTATCATGCAGATGGCGGTCTATGCCGGATTCCCGGCGGCTCTGAACGGTCTGTTTGCCGCCAAAGACGTTTTCGCGGCGCACTAGAGCGAAAAGACCAGGCGTCGCCTGGTCTTGTATTTATGGCTACAGCAGCTGCGCCAGGCGGTTGATATCCGACTGAATCGCCCCGGCGGTCACATCGCGACCGGCGCCCGGACCGCGGATCACCAGCGGATTATCGCGATACCAGCGGCTCTCGATAGCAAAGACGTTATCACACGGCAGCAGCGCCGCCAGCGGGTGCTCTTCGCGCACCGCTTCCACGCCGACGCGGGCTTTACCATTGGCGTCAAAACGCGCGACGTAGCGCAGCACCAGGCCCATCTCGCGCGCCGCTTCCAGACGCTGCAGCATCTGGTCGTTCAGCGCTTCACCGTTCTCGAAGAAGTGATCAACAGAGCCCTCTTCGCAGTGGGCAGGCACCAGGGACTCCACGCGCACCTGATCCGGTTCGATGTCGTAACCCGCCTCACGCGCCAGAATCACCAGCTTACGCATAACGTCTTTCCCGGAGAGATCGACGCGCGGGTCCGGCTCCGTCAGTCCTTGTTGCCAGGCCTGATCGACCAGGTCAGTAAACGGCACGGTACCGTCAAACTGCAGGAACAGCCATGAGAGGGTGCCGGAGAAAATACCGCTCAGCGCCAGAATGGTATCGCCGCTATCAATCAAATCGCGCACCGTGTGGTTGACCGGTAAACCGGCGCCGACGGTGGCGTTGTACAGCCAGTGGCGCCCGGTCTTCTCGAACGCGTCGTGGATCTGGCGATACTTACTGCTGCTACTGGCGCCAGCCAGCTTATTCGCGCTGATAACGTGGAAGCCGTGGCTGGCGAAATCCAGGTACTGGTCGGCCAGCTGCGCGCTGGCGGTCACGTCCAGCACCACAAGATCATCGTACGGATGCGCGCGCATCCACAGGAACAGCGACTCTTCATCCTGTTCAATCGCTTCATCATTAAAGAACGCCAGCGCACGACTGGCGTCGAGGCCTTCATAATTGAGCAGGCTGCGGCGGCTATCCACGACCCCGGCAAGAATAAATTCAAAACCGGTACGAGCGGAGAGCGTCGTCTGCTCGCGAGCGAACAACTCCAGCCAGCGGGAGCCGATATTGCCTTTGCCAAACAGCACCAGGCCAATGCGTTTTTCCGCGCGGAACAACGACTGATGCAGCCCCTGAATAAGGCTTTCCGTCGGCCCGGCGCGCAGCACCGCGACCAGGCTGATGCCCTCTTCTGATTGCCAGGTAAACTCTACCGGCTGGCCTTTCAGCTGCTGCCAGAAACGGTGGCAGTGCAGCGGATTACGGGTCACGCCAGCGCCAACCATCGCCACCAGCGCCAGCTTCTGACGCAGACGCAGCTCGCCCGGCAGCCCCGCTTCGTCCAGCAGCTTCAGCGCGCTGTCGGCCACTTCAGAGGTGTAGCAGAACTGCAGCAGCTTACGGTCGGCGTGTACGCCAACCGCCAGCGGCCGCAGCTGGGCGCGTTTTAAAATGGCGTCCAGCTCTTTATGCGCCAGTTTGAAATCCTGACCGCCGGGCACCTGGAACTCAATCAGGCAAACATCGTCATGGCTGGTGACGATGCGCGCCCCGGTACCGGAAGCCAGCACGCGTTCGATGCGCGTAGAGCCCTGATCCGGGGTGTAGCTACAGCGTAATTGTAAATCGATATCGCTGCCGGAGACCGGCTGCAGCGTACGGGCATGCAGCACCGGCGCCGCCAGGCGGGCCAGCTCGCTGGCTTCATCCAGGCGCAGCAGCGGCAGCAGGCAGGCGTCTTTCACTTTCCGCGGATCCGCGCTGTAAACCCCGGCTACGTCGCTCCAGATAGTGACGCGAGACGCCCCGGCCAGCGCGCCGATTTGGGTGGCGGAATAATCAGAACCATTACGCCCCAGCAGAACGGTTTCCCCGGCGTTGTTACGCGAGATAAAGCCGGTCACCACCAGGCGTTTGTTCGGGTGCTGCGCCATCAGCTGCTGCAAAAGCGGATAGGAGAGGCCTTCATCCACCTGCGGCTGCGGGGAGCGCTCGGCGCGTAAGAAGCTACGCGCATCCAGCCAGGCGGCCTCTACGCCGAGATGGTTCAGCACCGCCGCCATCAGGCGGGCCGACCAGACTTCGCCGTGACCGACGACTTCGGCATATACCGCGTCAGTGACGCCGCCATCCAGCAGCCCGGCAAGACGCTCAAGATCCTGAATAAACGTGGCGATCAGCGTATCGGCAGCGTCTGGCGACAGCAGTCCAGAAATGAGATCCATCTGATAACGACGGAGCGATTGTTGCACCTGATGCGCAGAGAGGCGATCGGTCTGGCTGAGCTTCAGCCAGCTGATCAACTGGTTGGTGGTACTGCCGGCGGCAGAGACGACCATCATATCGCCCGCCTGCGAATACTCCGTCATGATACCCGCGACGCGCAGGTAACATTTCGCATCCGCTAAACTACTCCCACCAAATTTGTGCAGCTGACGACCCTTCGCCCCTGCCTGCGCAATCACACTCATGTTTATTCCTCGTTTGCTGCCCGGAAGCCATTTTCCAGGTCGGCAATTAAATCTTCACCATCTTCAATACCGGTCGAAATCCGCAGAAGCGTTTCTGAGATCCCGGCGGCCGCACGCGCTTCAGGCGCCATGCCCGCATGGGTCATCGTCGCGGCGTGGGAAATCAGACTTTCCACGCCGCCCAGCGATTCCGCCAGCGTAAACAGCGATAGCCCGCTCAGGAAACGACGCAGCGTCTGCTCATCGCCATCCAGCTCGAAGCTTAACATCGCCCCAAAACCTTTTTGCTGACGCGCCGCAATCTCATGCCCCTGGTTTTCCGGCAGGGACGGATGGTACAGTTTTTTCACCAGCGGCTGGGTTTTCAGATAGTCGACAATCGCCAGCGCGTTGCGCTGAGCCACTTCCATACGCGGAGAGAGTGTACGTAAGCCGCGCAGCAGCAAATAGCTATCAAACGCTCCGCCGGTGACGCCGATATTATTCGCCCACCATGCCAGTTCGGTGACGGTCGCCGGATCTTTGGCGATAACCACCCCGGCCACCACATCAGAGTGGCCGTTCAGATATTTGGTGCATGAATGCAACACCAGATCGGCCCCCAGCGCCAGCGGATTCTGCAAAGCCGGGCTCAGGAAGGTGTTATCCACCACGCTGACCGCTCCGGCCTCACGCGCCAGACCGCAGATTTTCGCAATATCCACAACTCTCAGCAATGGATTACTTGGGCTTTCGACCAGAACCAGCTTCGGTTTTTCCGCCAGCGCGGCGCTCAGCGCCTGTTCGTCGTTTTGATCGACAAACAGCACGCGATAGCAGCCGCGCTTCGCCAGGCTATCAAACAGGCGGTAGCTGCCGCCGTAGCAGTCGTGCGGCGCCACCAGCAGATCGCCCGGCTTCAGGAATACGGTGGTGACCAGCAAAATGGCCGACATGCCGGTGTTGGTCAGAACCGCCCCCGCGCCGCCCTCCAGCTCCGCCAGCGCACGCTGCACCACATCACGGGTCGGGTTACCGCGACGAGAGTAGTCGTGGGCGCGAGGTTCGTTAAATCCGGTGAAGTTATAGGTGCTGGAGAGATGAATGGGCGGGACAACGCAACCGTACTGCTCGTCGTCATTTAAACCGCTACGCACTGCGATGGTGGCCTGTTTACGCGTCATGTTGGGGAGTTCCTGGGCTGAGTCGGTGAAAAGTCAGGCACCAGAGTAATCATTGTTATAATAGACGTCAATACATCTGGACATCTAAACTTCTTTGCGTATAGATTGAGCAAACTGGAAATAGCCGTTAAAATTATATGCATTAGCGCACATCCGTAGCGGCTTGTTTGGTGTCAGACGCGCCCCTCTACGGTAAACTACGCGTAATTATGGCCAGGACTCGCGTTCAGGCCCTTAACTAATGAATAGAGGATTAAAGGTAACTCATGGCTGAATGGAGCGGCGAATATATCAGCCCATACGCTGAGCACGGTAAGAAGAGTGAGCAAGTAAAGAAAATTACGGTTTCCATTCCTCTGAAGGTGTTAAAAATCCTCACCGATGAACGCACGCGTCGTCAGGTGAATAACCTGCGTCACGCGACCAACAGCGAACTGCTGTGCGAAGCGTTCCTGCATGCCTTTACCGGTCAACCGTTGCCTAACGATGAAGACCTGCGTAAAGAGCGCAGCGATGAAATCCCGGAAGCGGCGAAAGAGATTATGCGCGAGCTGGGCATCGACCCGGATACGTGGGAATACTAAAACCATAAAAAAAGCAGAAGAAATCTTCTGCTTTTTTTGCGCGGTTGCGCGCGAGAGACAAAAAAGCCGCCCTGAGGCGGCTTCTTCAGCAAATTACTTGCTGGTACCCGGTACGCTGAAGCGCTTGTTGAAGCGGTCAACACGACCACCGGTAGCAACATCACGCTGTTTGCCAGTGTAGAACGGGTGGCATTTACCGCACACGTCGAGGTTCAGGTCGTGACCTACGGTAGAACGGATTTTCATGACGTTACCGCAAGAGCAGGAAGCAGTAACTTCTTCGTATTTCGGATGAATATCTTTTTTCATGGGAGAACCTCAGTTAAGGCCGCGTCGCTCTTCCAGCCCTAACGCCAGACACCACGCGATGTTAATAATTTCCCGGTGCGATTGCGCAAAGCGAAATTGCCGGGTAATAGATTTTGATGCCGCACAAAGCGCATCAAAGGCGGCGAATCATACAGAATTTGACCAGCATATGCAAACTGATCCGCGAGCCCTTATCACAATGTGTATACTAACCCGCCAGATTTCAAGTCAGGAAGATTAAATGCCCGTCGCTCACGTTGCCCTGCCCGTTCCGCTGCCCCGCACTTTTGACTATTTGCTGCCTGACGGCATGCCGGTCAAAGCGGGCTGTCGCGTGCGCGTCCCGTTCGGCAAACAGGAGCGGATAGGTATCGTAACGGCGGTCAGTGAGCGCAGTGAACTGCCGCTCGACGAACTCAAGCCGGTGGCTGAAGTCCTCGACGCCGAACCGGTCTTCTCCTCTTCGGTCTGGCGGCTGCTGCTGTGGGCGGCGGACTACTACCATCATCCCATCGGCGATGTGCTGTTTCACGCGCTACCGATCATGCTGCGCCAGGGGAAACCCGCCAGCGCGGCGCCAATGTGGTACTGGTTTGCCACCGAACAGGGGCAAGCGGTTGATATCAATAGCCTTAAGCGCTCACCGAAACAGCAGCAGGCGCTGGCGGCGCTGCGTCAGGGGAAGATCTGGCGCCATCAGGTCGCCGAACTGGAATTTAACGACGCCGCCCTGCAGGCGCTGAGGGGTAAAGGCCTGGCGGAACTGGCCAGCGAAGCGCCGGCCATCACCGACTGGCGCGCAGGCTTCTCGGTACCCGGCGAGCGCCTGCGTCTTAACACCGAACAGGCCACCGCCGTGGGCGCGATCCACAGCGCCTCGGACAGCTTTTCCGCCTGGCTGCTGGCCGGGATCACCGGCTCGGGCAAAACGGAAGTGTATCTAAGCGTCCTTGAAAACGTGCTGGCGCAGGGTCGCCAGGCGCTGGTGATGGTGCCGGAAATCGGCCTGACGCCGCAGACTATCGCGCGTTTCCGCCACCGTTTTAACGCCCCGGTGGAAGTGCTGCACTCCGGGCTGAACGACAGCGAACGCCTCTCCGCGTGGCTAAAAGCCAAAAATGGCGAAGCGGCGATTGTGATCGGTACCCGCTCGTCGCTGTTTACCCCGTTTAAAGACCTCGGTGTGATCGTTATCGACGAAGAGCACGACAGCTCTTACAAACAGCAGGAGGGCTGGCGCTATCACGCTCGCGATCTGGCGGTCTGGCGCGCCCATAGCGAGCAAATCCCGATTATCCTTGGCTCGGCGACCCCGGCGCTGGAGACGCTCTATAACGTCCGCCAGGGCAAGTATCGCCAGCTGAAGCTGACCAAACGAGCGGGCAACGCGCGTCCGGCTCAGCAGCACGTCCTGGATTTAAAAGGCCAGCAGCTGCAGGCCGGACTGTCTCCGGCGCTGATTGGCCGTATGCGCCAGCATCTGCAGGCCGATAACCAGGTGATTCTGTTTTTGAACCGCCGCGGCTTCGCGCCGGCGCTGCTGTGCCACGACTGCGGCTGGATAGCGGAGTGTCCGCGCTGCGACAGCTACTACACGCTGCACCAGGCCCAGCATCATCTGCGCTGCCACCACTGCGACAGCCAGCGCCCGATTCCGCGCCAGTGCCCCTCCTGCGGTTCGACGCATCTGGTACCGGTCGGTTTGGGGACCGAACAGCTTGAGCAGGCCCTGGGACCGCTGTTTCCCGATATCCCGATTTCCCGAATTGACCGCGATACCACCAGCCGCAAAGGCGCGCTTGAACAATATCTTGCCGACGTCAACCGCGGCGGCGCGCGCATTCTTATCGGCACCCAAATGCTGGCGAAGGGGCACCACTTCCCGGATGTCACCCTGGTTTCCCTGCTGGACGTCGATGGCGCGCTGTTTTCCGCCGATTTCCGCTCGGCGGAACGCTTCGCTCAGCTCTACACCCAGGTTTCAGGCCGCGCAGGCCGGGCGGGCAAACAAGGCGAGGTGATCCTGCAGACCCACCACCCGGAGCACCCGCTACTGCAAACGCTGCTTTATAAAGGATACGACGCGTTTGCCGGGGAGGCGCTGGCGGAACGGCAGAGCATGCAGCTGCCGCCGTGGACCAGCCACGTGCTGATTCGCGCCGAAGATCATAACAACCAGCAGGCGCCGCTTTTTTTACAGCAGCTGCGCAATCTGCTGCAGGCCAGCCCGCTGGCCGATAAGAAACTGTGGGTGCTCGGGCCGGTTCCGGCGCTAGCGCCAAAGCGCGGCGGCCGCTGGCGCTGGCAAATTCTCCTCCAGCATCCGTCGCGCGTTCAGCTGCAGCATATCGTCAGCGGAACGCTGGCGTTGATTAACACGCTGCCGGAAGCGCGAAAAGTGAAATGGGTTCTGGACGTCGATCCTATTGAAGGTTAAGGCTTCTCTTGCGAGGCGGATCGAAAAATTCAACCGTCATCACGTTTTTCATGAAAATTCTGTAACTCTCTGGATGTACTATCTGTTAAAAATGTTGCTGATGTCAGAACGCCAGGGATGTGTCTGCGCCAGTCAGCGAGGAGAAATCAGGTGAAGCCCAAAAAACAGGTCGTTGCCGCCACTATGAAAGACGTTGCCCAAAAGGCAAACGTTTCCACGGCAACCGTATCCCGAGCGTTAATGAACCCCGATAAGGTTTCGCAGAGCACCCGTAACCGGGTTGAGCAGGCCGCGCTTGAAGTCGGCTATTTACCGCAATCGCTCGGGCGCAATATGAAGCGCAACGAGTCGCGCACCATCCTGGTGATTGTGCCGGATATCTGCGACCCCTTCTTCAGCGAGATCATTCGCGGTATTGAAGTCACCGCCGCGGAGCAAGAGTACCTGGTGCTGATCGGCGATTGCGCCCACCAGAACCGTCAGGAAAAGACCTTTATCGACCTGATCATTACCAAGCAGATCGATGGCATGCTGCTGCTGGGCTCCCGATTACCCTTCGATGCGGGCGTGGAAGAGCAGCGCAATCTGCCGCCGATGGTGATGGCCAATGAATTCGCTCCCGAGCTGGAGCTGCCGACGGTCCATATCGATAACCTCACCGCCGCGTTTAACGCCGTGAACTATCTGCACGAGTTGGGGCACCGCCGTATCGGCTGTATCGCCGGCCCGGAAGAGATGCCGCTGTGCCATTACCGCCTGCAGGGCTATGTCCAGGCGCTGCGTCGCAGCGGGATAACCGTCGATCCGCACTATATCGCCCGCGGCAACTTTACCTATGAAGCCGGCGCCAGCGCGCTGGAACAGCTGCTGGCGCTGCCGGTACCGCCGACGGCTATTTTCTGCCATAGCGATATTATGGCGCTGGGCGCATTATCGCTGGCGAAGCGTCGCGGCCTGAAAGTTCCTGAAGATCTGTCTATTATTGGTTTTGATAACATCTCTTTGTCTGAATTTTGCGATCCGCCATTGACGACCGTCGCGCAACCACGTTTTGATATTGGCCGCGAAGCGATGCTGCTTTTGCTGGACCAACTGCACGGTCATAACGTCAGCAGCGGTTCACGATTACTTGACTGCGAGCTTATCGTTCGCGGCAGTACGCGCAAAATCCGAACATAACCACCAGGCTTTCGGGCCTGCTCTTCTGGTCAAAGCCCCGCCGCTTAAGTAACATGGCGGGCTGAAAAACGAATAAGACAGCGAAACGATAGTGGCACAACGAGATTATGTACGCCGCAGCCAACCGGCTTCTTCGCGGCGCAAAAAGAGCAATACGCGAAGCTCAAGGAACAAACAAGGCGGCCTTTCGGCGGTTTCACCGACTATGGTGGCCATCGCCGCGGCAGTGCTGGTGGCCTTTATCGGTGGACTGTACTTCATCACTCACCATAAGAAAGAAGAAGCTGAAGCGCTGCAGAACCGCCAGGCCGCGGGCAACGGCCTGCCGCCGAAGCCGGAAGAACGTTGGCGCTATATTAAAGAGCTGGAAAGCCGTCAGCCCGGGGTACGCGCGCCTACGGAACCCACGGCGGGCGGCGAAGTCATGAAGCCGGAGCAGCTGACGGACGAGCAGCGCCAGCTGCTGGCGCAGATGCAGGCCGATATGCGTCAGCAGCCCACGCAGCTGACCGAAGTGCCGTGGAATGAACAAACCCCGGCGCAGCGCCAGCAAACCTTGCAGCGTCAGCGTTTAGCTCAGCAGCAGGTACAGCAACAGCAGCTCGCGCAGGCCCAGCAGCAGACGCAGGTACAGCAACCGCGAACCCAGCCGCGGGTCGTCGAGCAGTCGAAGCCGGTACAACAGCAGCCGAGGCAGACGGCGTCTAATCAGCAGCCGTACCAGGACCTGCTGCAAACGCCAGCGCATACCAGTACCGCGCAGCCTAAAGCCCAGGCCGCCGCGCCGGTAACCCGCGTAGAAGAAGCGCCGAAAACCGCCGCGACGGAGAAAAAAGACGATCGCAGCTGGATGATCCAGTGCGGCTCCTTTAAAGGCGCTGAGCAGGCGGAAACCGTGCGCGCGCAGCTGGCGTTTGAAGGCTTCGCCTCGCACATCACCACCAATAACGGCTGGAATCGCGTGGTGATTGGGCCGCTGAAAGGCAAAGAAAACGCCAGCAATATGATTGAACGGCTGAAAATGGCCGGACACGCAAACTGCATTCGTCTCGCCGCCAGGGGTTGAAACCCTCAAAATCCCCCCCATCTATAATTGCATTCTGCCCCGCGTAAACCGCGGGGCCCCTATTCCGCTTTTGCAACCAAGGGGTCTGCTCGTGACTACAATTGTAAGTGTTCGCCGTAACGGCCATGTCGTTATTGCCGGTGATGGCCAGGCCACGCTGGGCAACACCGTAATGAAAGGCAACGTGAAAAAAGTGCGCCGCCTGTATAACGACAAAGTGATTGCCGGCTTTGCGGGCGGCACCGCTGACGCCTTCACGCTGTTCGAACTGTTTGAACGTAAGCTGGAAATGCATCAGGGCCACCTGGTGAAGGCCGCCGTTGAGCTGGCGAAAGACTGGCGTACCGACCGGATGCTGCGCAAGCTCGAAGCGCTGCTGGCGGTGGCTGACGAAAACGCCTCGCTCATCATCACCGGTAACGGCGACGTGGTGCAGCCAGAAAACGATTTGATTGCTATCGGCTCCGGCGGTCCCTACGCCCAGGCCGCGGCTCGCGCCCTGCTGGAAAATACCGATATGGGCGCACGCGATATCGCAGAGAAAGCGTTGAGTATTGCAGGTGATATCTGCATTTATACCAACCACTTCCATACCATCGAAGAATTGACCTCCAAAGCGTAAGGATCTCCCATGTCTGAAATGACCCCACGCGAAATTGTCAGCGAACTGGACAAACACATTATCGGCCAGGACGCAGCCAAGCGCTCCGTCGCCATCGCTCTGCGTAACCGCTGGCGTCGTATGCAGCTCAACGAAGAGCTGCGTCACGAAGTCACGCCAAAAAACATTCTGATGATCGGCCCGACCGGCGTCGGTAAAACGGAAATCGCCCGCCGTCTGGCAAAGCTCGCCAATGCGCCGTTCATCAAGGTCGAAGCGACGAAATTCACTGAAGTCGGCTATGTTGGTAAGGAAGTGGACTCCATCATCCGCGATCTGACCGATGCGGCGATCAAAATGGTGCGCATGCAGTCCATCGACAAAAACCGCTATCGTGCGGAAGAGCTGGCGGAAGAGCGCATCCTTGACGTGCTGATCCCGCCGGCGAAAAACAACTGGGGCCAGGCTGAACAGCCTCAGGAACCCTCCGCCGCGCGCCAGTCTTTCCGTAAAAAACTGCGCGAAGGTCAGCTCGATGATAAAGAGATTGAGATCGATCTCGCGGCTGCGCCGATGGGCGTTGAAATCATGTCCCCTCCGGGCATGGAAGAGATGACCAGCCAGCTGCAGTCCATGTTCCAGAATCTGGGCGGCCAGAAGCAAAAACCGCGTAAGCTGAAAATTAAAGACGCGATGAAGCTGCTGATTGAAGAAGAGGCGGCGAAGCTGGTCAACCCGGAAGAGCTGAAGCAGGATGCCATCGACGCCGTTGAGCAGCACGGTATCGTGTTTATCGACGAAATCGACAAAATCTGTAAGCGCGGCGGCAACTCCTCCGGCCCTGACGTATCCCGTGAAGGCGTACAGCGCGACCTGCTGCCGCTGGTTGAAGGCTGCACCGTCTCCACCAAGCACGGCATGGTGAAAACCGATCACATTCTGTTTATCGCCTCCGGCGCGTTCCAGGTCGCCAGCCCGTCTGACTTAATCCCGGAACTGCAGGGCCGTCTGCCGATTCGCGTTGAGCTGAAAGCGCTGACCACCCACGACTTCGAGCGTATTTTGACCGAGCCGAACGCGTCCATCACCGTGCAGTATAAAGCGCTGATGGCGACCGAAGGCGTCAATATCGAATTCACGGAAGAGGGTATCAAGCGTATCGCTCAGGCCGCATGGCAGGTCAACGAAACCACCGAGAACATTGGTGCCCGTCGTCTGCATACCGTGCTGGAGCGTCTGATCGAAGACATCTCCTACGACGCCAGCGAAATGAACGGCCAAACCGTCACCATCGATGCGGAATATGTCGGTAAGCATCTGGATGTTCTGGTGGCAGATGAAGATCTGAGCCGTTTTATCTTATAATCCGGTTCAATATATTTTCATCACACTAGATGGGGCTATAGATACCCTACTAATTTGAGTTGCAGGACAAAACGGTTAACCGTTTGAACAGCGCTTGCGCTGGTCCCGAAGGCCGAATCATGCGGCAAGGGAATTCATCCCCAGGAGTGTGCATAAGTACATGACTGGGGTGAATCAGCGTAGCCTACGTATCTGCAGCTTGAAGTATGAAGGGTAGAGCCCCATTTTTTATTGGCCGGGACTTATGACCGAACACGCAATCACTCGCACCCAGGCCTGGCTGGAAAGCCTGCGCCCAAAAACGTTACCTCTGGCCTTTGCCGCCATCATTGTCGGCTCCGCGCTTGCCTGGCATCAGGGCAGTTTCGATCCCTGGGTTGCGCTGCTGGCCATCATTACCGCCGGTTTATTACAAATCCTCTCCAATCTGGCCAACGATTATGGCGACGCGATAAAAGGCAGCGATAAACCTGACCGTATCGGCCCGCTGCGCGGTATGCAGAAAGGCGCCATTACCCAGGCGCAGATGAAACGCGCGTTGATTCTCACCGTGGCGCTGATTTGTCTCTCCGGCCTGGCGCTGCTGTTCCTGTCCTGGCAAACCATGGCCGATTTTATCGGTTTTATGGTCCTCGGCGGGCTCGCGATCGTGGCCGCCATCACCTATACCGTCGGCACTCGCCCTTACGGCTACATCGGTCTTGGCGATATCTCTGTGCTGGTGTTCTTCGGCTGGCTTAGCGTCGTCGGGAGCTGGTACCTGCAGGCGCACAGCGTTGAGGCGGTCATTTTCTTACCCGCCACCGCCTGCGGCCTGCTGGCGACGGCGGTGCTGAATATTAACAACCTGCGCGATATCGACAGCGATCGCGAAAACGGTAAAAACACCCTCGCCGTGCGCCTGGGGCCGGTTAACGCTCGCCGCTATCACGCCTGCCTGCTGTTTGGCGCGCTGCTGTGCCTGGCGCTGTTTAACCTGATCTCGCTGCATAATCCGTGGGGCTGGCTGTTCCTGCTGGCGACGCCGCTGCTGGTTAAGCAGGCGCGTTATGTGATACGCGAGCGCGACCCCGTCGCCATGCGTCCAATGCTCGAAAGAACGGTTAAAGGGGCGCTGCTGACCAACCTGCTGTTTGTTATCGGAATTATTTTCAGCAGGCTTGCGGCTTAACTGACAAATATCAATTAACAATTGATGATTTTGCCAACAGCATGATTCACGCGATATACTGAAAATTCTCGCAGCAACTGAACGTTAAGCCTATGAAATACGATACTTCCGAGCTTTGTGACATCTACCAGGAGGATGTCAACGTCGTGGAACCTCTGTTCTCCAACTTTGGGGGGCGCTCGTCGTTTGGTGGACAAATCATCACGGTAAAATGTTTCGAGGATAACGGGTTGCTCTACGATATGCTCGAACAGAACGGCCGTGGTCATGTCCTGTTGGTTGACGGCGGTGGTTCCGTTCGACGCGCATTGATTGACGCTGACCTGGCGCGTCTGGCCGTACAAAACGAGTGGGAAGGGCTGGTCGTCTATGGCGCGGTGCGTCAGGTTGACGATCTGGAAGAGCTGGATATCGGTATCCAGGCGCTGGCCGCCATCCCCGTCGGAGCCGCAGGTGAAGGAATCGGCGAAAGCGACGTGCGCGTCAACTTCGGCGGCGTCACCTTCTTTTCCGGCGACCATCTCTACGCCGATAATACCGGGATTATCCTTTCCGAGGATGCCCTGGATATCGAGTAGCGTCCCGCCCATAAAAAAAGGCCTTCTCTCTGAGAAGGCCTTTTTGTTTCCGCCGGAGGCTTAGTACAGCTTCTTAGCGCAATCCAGCCAGTCGCTTTTGAACGGACGCTTCATGTTTTCGATAGCGTCGATAATGTCGTGGTGCACCAGCTTCTCGTTCTGAATACCGACGCAGCGGCCGCCGAAGCCCTGCAGCAGCAGGTCAATCGCGTACGCGCCCATGCGGGATGCCAGTATACGGTCATAAGGAACCGGGGAGCCGCCGCGCTGAATGTGGCCCAGTACGGTTGCGCGAGTTTCACGGCCGGTCTCTTTCTCGATGTAGTGAGCCAGCTCGTCGACGTCGCACATATGCTCGGTGATCGCCACAATCGCGTGCTTTTTACCTTTGGCGATACCCGCCTTAATTTCTGAGACCAGGTCGTCGCGAGTGTATTCAACCTCAGGCACCATGATGAACTCACAGCCGCCGGAGATAGCTGCCGCCAGGGTCAGGTCGCCGCAGTAACGGCCCATCACTTCCACAACGGAAATACGCTGGTGGGAGGAAGAGGTATCACGCAGGCGGTCAATAGCCTCTACCACGGTGCTCAATGCGGTAAAGAAGCCGATGGTATAGTCGGTGCCTTTGATATCGTTGTCGATCGTGCCCGGCAGGCCGATGCAGGGGAAGCCCATCTCAGTCAGACGCACGGCACCCATATAGGAACCGTCACCACCAATAACCACCAGCGCATCCAGGCCGCGCTTTCTCATATTTTCAATGGCGACGGCGCGAATATGTTCTTCACGAAATTCTGGAAAACGCGCCGACCCCAGGAAGGTGCCGCCGCGGTTGATCATGTCGGAAACGCTGTAGCGGTCGAGCTGAACCATACGATCTTCATACAGGCCGAGGTAACCGTCATAGATTCCAAAAACTTCCAGACCTTCCGTTAATGCCGCACGCACAACGCCACGGATTGCTGCGTTCATGCCCGGGGCATCACCGCCACTTGTCAACACACCGATTTTCTTAATCATGACTACCTCTGAACTTAGGAAGCAAAAAATAATCCTGTTGCCTGAAGCGCCCCTCACCAGGAGTGCACAACGATAATTGCAATAGTATATCAAACGCTTCTGGCTGAATTGATTCAGGTCAGACCAAATGGCGGTAATTTATACAAAAAATGCCGATCCGCCCCACACTTTTACATCGAGTTTACAGACTATAACCTAAAGATCATAAAACACCCTGCCGCCCTAACGGCACCACAGAGCAGGGGTCCTGGTGGATAATGACATCGGACCCAGGAAAACGGAGCAACAGCGCCTGCTCCACCTGGTCGGCAATCACATGTGCCTGAACCAGCGGGAGGTTATCTTCCATTTCCAAATGAATCTGAATAAAGCGAGTCGGCCCTGACTGCCGCGTTCGTAGATCGTGCGCCCCGCTGACGCCTGGCCATGCGGTCACGATATTGATAATGTCCTGGCGTTCCTCATCAGGCAGCGCGCGGTCTAATAACGACTGAACGGCGTCATAGGCCATACGCAGCGCGCTATATAAAATATAGACGCCGATACCTAATGCAAACAGCGCATCGGCCCGGTGCCAGCCGTACCAGGAGAGGGCCAGCGCCACCAGAATTGCGCCGTTCATCATAACATCAGACTGATAATGAAGCATATCCGCCCGTACCGCCTGACTTTGGGTTTTTCTCACCACCCAGCGCTGGAACGTGACCAGCAGCAGCGTGCTGACCAGCGCAACCAGCGTCACCACCATCCCTACCCCTGCCGCATTCATCGGCTCAGGACGAACAAGATGCTGAATACCGGTCAAGAACAGAAACAGCGCCGAGCCGGAGATAAACATGCTTTGCGCCAGCGCCGCCAGCGATTCCGCCTTACCGTGGCCAAAGGTATGTTCTTCATCGGCAGGCTGCAGCGAATAACGCACCACCAACAGGTTGGTTAACGAGGCGGCGATATCCACCAGTGAATCAACCAGCGCCGCCAGAATACTCACAGATCCGGTATACCACCATGCAAAAATCTTGATCAAAAGTAACGCAGAGGCCATCACCGTCGCCGCAATCGCCGCGCGGCTCACCAGTTGCCCATAGGATTGACTCATAAACGCTCCTTACTTCGCGATGCGCTTAGTATAACCCGATCTTTTACCGCGACGGGGAGCCAGGAGGGCGCTGAATAAAGGGCAAAAAAAACCCCCACATCATGTGGGGGAAGACAGGGATGGTGTCTATGGCAAGGAAAACAGGGTTGTTACTGGGGTTGCAGGGTATTGCTACTACTCGAAAGCATCATCGCTGAGCCTTTTTGCATCCGTGCAACCTCACGCAACTGATCCATTCGTTGCTGGTGCTTAGCGTTTAAAACCGCTTGCTGCTCTGGCGTTAGCAGGTGATACATCTGGTTGCGAACTTTTGCCATTTCGACCTGGCGGGCAACCTGTTCCTGCGCCATCTTATCTGCCTGAGCGCGCACAGCGTTTTCATCAAAATTTTCTGCGGTGACAAGGCGATGCATTGTCTCCATTTCGCTAACATTAACGGGTGGCCTGTCGTGGCGTGCCCGCTGCATAAGATCTCGTAACTGTTGCCGTTGCTGTTCAGTTAAACTTATGCCGTCAAACATATGGCTCTGGCTGCTGCGCTGGACACTTTCGTCTCCGGGAAGCCAGTTAACGCTGGTGACGACTTCAGCGGCTTGGCTATATGCACTTAGCGCCAGCGTTGAGGCCATGACGGCAGCGATAACATTGCGCATCACATACTCCCAAAACGTTTGTGTCGCGATTCAACGAGAGAGAGTTTACGATGCAGGCTGCAAACATGCGTCAGGGGGTGTAAAACAACGTAAAGTCATGGATTAGCGAGCCTTGATGACGTAATTTCTGCCTCGGAGGTATTTAAACAATGAATAAAATCCTGTTAGTAGATGATGACCGGGAGCTCACCTCCCTGTTAAAAGAGCTGCTCGATATGGAAGGTTTTAATGTGCTCGTGGCCCATGATGGGGAACAGGCGCTGGCCCTTCTGGACGACAGCATCGATTTACTTTTGCTTGATGTAATGATGCCGAAGAAAAACGGTATCGACACGCTCAAAGAGTTGCGTCAGACGCACCAGACCCCGGTTATCATGCTAACGGCCCGCGGGAGCGAGCTGGATCGCGTTCTCGGCCTCGAGCTGGGCGCGGACGATTATTTGCCTAAGCCGTTCAACGATCGTGAGCTGGTGGCGCGTATACGCGCGATTCTGCGCCGGTCGCACTGGAGCGAGCAGCAGCAGACAACCGAAGCCGGTTCACCGACGCTGGAAGTGGATGCGCTGAGCCTTAACCCCGGTCGCCAGGAAGCCAGCTTCGATGGTCTGACCCTGGAGCTGACCGGCACCGAGTTCACCCTGCTCTATCTCCTGGCGCAGCATCTTGGCCAGGTGGTTTCGCGCGAGCACCTGAGCCAGGAAGTATTAGGTAAACGCCTGACGCCATTCGATCGCGCGATCGATATGCACATCTCCAACCTGCGGCGCAAGCTGCCGGAGCGCAAAGACGGCCACCCGTGGTTTAAAACCCTGCGCGGACGCGGCTATCTGATGGTATCGGCTTCATGATTGGAAGTTTAACCGCACGCATCTTCGCTATTTTCTGGCTCACGCTGGCGCTGGTGTTGATGCTGGTTCTGATGCTGCCCAAGCTGGACTCGCGCCAGATGACCGAGCTGCTGGAGAGCGAGCAACGTCAGGGCATCATGATTGAACAACACGTCGAGGCCGAACTGGCGAACGATCCGCCAAACGACCTGATGTGGTGGCGTCGTCTGTTTCGCGCCATCGATAAGTGGGCTCCGCCGGGCCAGCGTTTGCTGCTGGTTACCAGCGAAGGTCGCGTTATCGGTGCCGAACGCAACGAAATGCAGATTATCCGCAACTTTATCGGCCAGGCGGATAACGCCGACCATCCGCAGAAAAAGCGCTATGGTCGTCTGGAAATGGTCGGGCCTTTTTCCGTCAGGGATGGAGAAGATAACTACCAGCTCTATCTGATTCGCCCTGCCAACACGTCGCAATCTGACTTCATCAATCTGCTGTTCGACCGGCCGTTACTGCTGCTGATCGTCACCATGTTAGTCAGCGCCCCGCTGCTGCTGTGGCTGGCGTGGAGCCTGGCGAAACCGGCGCGTAAGCTGAAAAATGCCGCCGATGAAGTCGCCCAGGGCAACCTGCGTCAGCATCCGGAGCTGGAAGCCGGTCCGCAGGAATTTTTAGCCGCCGGGACCAGTTTTAACCAGATGGTGACCGCGCTGGAGCGCATGATGTCCAGCCAGCATCGTCTGCTGTCCGATATCTCCCACGAGCTGCGCACGCCGCTGACCCGCCTGCAGTTAGGCACCGCCCTTCTGCGCCGCCGCAGCGGGGAAAGTAAAGAGCTGGAGCGTATTGAGATGGAAGCGCATCGGCTCGATAGCATGATCAACGACCTGCTGGTGATGTCGCGCAATCAGGCCAAAACCGCGCTGGTCAGCGAAACGGTGAAAGCCAACCAGCTGTGGGGCGAGGTGCTGGATAACGCCGCCTTTGAAGCCGAACAGATGGGGAAATCGTTCACCGTCGAGTATCCGCCGGGACCCTGGCCGCTGTACGGTAACCCCAATGCGCTGGAAAGCGCGCTGGAGAATATCGTGCGCAACGCGCTGCGCTACTCGCATACCAAAATTTCAGTGAGCTTCTCGGTGGATAAAGACGGGATTACGGTTAACGTCGATGATGACGGGCCGGGCGTGAGTCCTGAGGATCGCGAGCAGATTTTCCGTCCGTTCTACCGTACCGATGAGGCGCGCGATCGCGAGTCTGGCGGTACCGGCCTGGGTCTGGCGATTGTCGAAGCGGCGATTCAACAGCACCGCGGTTGGGTAAAAGCCGACGACAGCCCGCTGGGCGGTCTGCGTTTAACCCTCTGGCTGCCGCTGTACAAGCGCACCTGATCCCCCGGCCTGCGCTTCGCCAGGCCGGATTCGAAACGGGTAGCCCGGATAAGGCGCAACGCGCCGCCATCCGGGAACGCGCACGGAAGCGCTACTTTCCCCACAATCTCCGCGAATTATTCTCGATCTGCCCGCTTAAACGCCGCTTCTGCATCGTTCTGCTCCAGCTTACCGACAGCCCCGCCGCGGAAAGTAAACGGCGGTACTGGTCATCATCAAACGGCATCTGCCAGGCGATAGCCCCCGCTTCGTGAACGCTGACGTCGCTAAGCCGGGATACCAGCGCCAGCGGCGCATCGCTGGAGACCTGCCCGCCCGCCACCACCCGATACAGCCAGCCGGTTTTGCCGCTGTTCTGCATAAGCTGGGCCATATCGCTGACGGCAAAATGATAGTTGAGCTTGAAGCACGGAGAGCGCGGCTGCGTCACCTGGATCAGCGCCTCTCCCCAGCGGAAGATATCGCCGATGTAGACGTTTTTTTCCGTCAGCCCTTCGGTCGAGAGATTCTCGCCAAACGCCGGGGCGCAGAAAAGATCCGCCTGCTGCGGCAGTTCAAGCACCCAATGGGCGTAGTGTTCTCGGGGATAGTGGCACAGCGCGCGGTCCGGTCCGCCGTGAATTTTCTTCTCGGCCTGCTCATCGCCCTCCAGCCCCAAATCGCCGAGGGTCAGTTCACCATCGACCTGGACTTTCCCGATGGCGCTTGGACGGCTGCCGTCGTAATCCCTTACCTTGCCCACAAAGACATTCACCGGATAGTGCATCGCTGCTCCTTTGCTGCGGATATAAAAAAAGCGAGTCATCAGACTCGCTTCTCGCTCAGCACAATGCAACCTTATTTTTTGGCGGCAAAACGCGCTGCGGCTTCGTCCCAGTTCACCACGTCCCAGAACGCTTTGATGTAGTCCGGGCGACGGTTCTGGAATTTCAGGTAGTAAGCGTGTTCCCACACGTCCAGGCCGATAATCGGGAAGCCGGAAGCGCCGGAGATAGCTTCACCCATCAGCGGGGAGTCCTGGTTAGCGGTAGAAACCACCGCCAGCTTGTCGCCTTTCAGCACCAGCCACGCCCAGCCGGAGCCGAAACGGGTCGCCGCCGCTTTTTCAAATTCCGCTTTGAAGTTGTCAACGGAACCGAAATCGCGTTCGATAGCCGCTTTCAGGTCGCCCTGCAGAGTGGTACCGGTTTTCAGGCCTTTCCAGAACAGGCTGTGGTTAGCGTGGCCGCCGGCGTTGTTACGCAGAACGGTTTTTTTGTCTGCTGGCAGCTGATCCAGTTTGGTAATCAGCTCTTCTGCGGACAGGCTCGCGAATTCAGGCAGGCTTTCCAGCGCCGCGTTGGCGTTGTTCACGTAGGTCTGGTGGTGTTTAGTGTGATGGATTTCCATCGTCTGCTTGTCAAAATGCGGTTCCAGGGCGTCATAAGCGTACGGCAGGGCAGGCAGTGTGTAACTCATAATCATCTCCATTATTGTCGAGCGGCGGAAAGTGTTAATGCCGCGTAAGCAGTTGGTTCATTATAGTTAATTAAATGATATTGAAAACGCTTATCAATGCCGTATTTTTAATAAGGTTATAACAAGGGGTGATAGATGTCATTTTGTGATACAGAACAACTAATTAAGTTTTTGGTTGCCAGGTTCAGGCTTCCGGTGGCAACAGCTTAAAGGCGGAAAAACTGACCGATTTTTACACTCATCGGGTCGGAAGAAGATTTATCCGATAAAAAATAGATGAGGATAAAATCAATGAATCACGCGATTACGATGGGTATTTTTTGGCATTTGATAGGTGCGGCCAGTGCAGCCTGTTTCTATGCCCCGTTCAAGAAAGTTAAACATTGGTCCTGGGAAACCATGTGGTCTATCGGCGGTATTGTCTCTTGGCTGATCCTCCCCTGGGCCATCAGCGCCATGCTGCTGCCCGACTTCTGGTCCTATTACGGCTCTTTTGACGCCTCCACGCTTCTGCCCGTCTTCCTGTTCGGCGCCATGTGGGGTATCGGTAATATTAACTATGGCCTGACGATGCGCTACCTCGGCATGTCGATGGGGATCGGCATCGCCATTGGTATTACGCTGATTGTCGGTACCCTGATGACGCCCATTCTCAACGGTCAGTTTGATGTCTTGATTAACACTAAAGGCGGCCAGATGACGCTGCTTGGCGTGCTGGTTGCGGTGATTGGCGTCGGTATTGTCACCCGCGCAGGCCAGCTGAAAGAGCGCAAAATGGGCATCAAAGCTGAAGACTTCAACCTGAAAAAAGGGCTGCTTCTGGCGGTAATGTGCGGCATCTTCTCAGCCGGTATGTCGTTCGCCATGAACGCCGCCAAGCCAATGCATGAAGCCGCCGCCGCGCTCGGCGTCGACCCGCTTTACACCGCGCTGCCAAGCTATGTGGTGATCATGGGCGGCGGCGCGCTGGTTAACCTCGGCTTCTGCTTTATTCGTCTGGCAAAAGTGAAAAACCTGTCGATAAAAGCCGACTTCTCGCTGGCAAAACCGCTCATCATCAGCAATATCCTGCTTTCGGCGTTAGGCGGCCTGATGTGGTATCTCCAGTTCTTCTTCTACGCCTGGGGACACGCCAGCATTCCGGCGCAGTACGACTACATGAGCTGGATGCTGCATATGAGCTTCTACGTCCTGTGCGGCGGCCTGGTGGGTCTGATCCTGAAAGAGTGGAACAACGCCGGTCGTCGTCCGGTGGGCGTCCTCAGCCTCGGCTGTGTGGTAATTATCATCGCCGCCAATATCGTTGGCCTGGGGATGGCAAACTAATTTACGCCCCTGCCGTATCGGGCAGGGGCAGGGTTTTAACGCGCGGAGATTTCACCCGTTTCGCTATTCAGATGGAAATTTCGTGAGGGGTTACCCCGCAGATATTTATCTATCACGCTAAAAATGCTGCCAAAGCGCAGGCGGAAGATGGCTTCGAAGCCGCTATCCGCCGTCAGCGCCGAGGCCTCAGCAGGTAACGACTGCGCCAGGGTGCGAGTCAACAGCTGATATTCGCGTAAGCGTTGTGCGGAAATATCGCGCAGCGCCAGCTCATCGGCATTGCGCAGACGATAAAAATCCACTGCCAAATCAAAGCCATTCCATGAGGCGAACTGATCCAGCGTCATACCAGCATCCTGGGCCAAAGCCTGGGCTTTTTGCTGCGCAAGCTGCCATGCTGCGGCATTCTTTTGCAGATAAATTTGCCCGATAGCCCTAACAGGCGGTGCATCTCCTTTAGCGCAAACGGCACGATCGCTGCTCATCGGGACGGTCAGAACATCATGGTAAGAGGTATGGCTGCTCAACTGACTCAGCGTCAACATTTCCGCACCGTTCAGGCTAAAAAGCATCTGACGAATTTCACATGGCCACTCTTCGGGAATAAAACGCAGCCGGGTAAGTTCGGTGATATGCCAATTGGTAAAGTCATAATAATCCTTCGCGCTTAGCACCGCTTTGTTCCAGAGGTGCGGAGAACCTGTGGCTTTCAGATGCTCCCACTCTTGCTGGTAGTGTTCAAAAAGCTCATTAAAGCGCGGCACGCTGTCCAGGATAACGGTCTGAACATCAATCTCGCTCCGATTAGAGAAATTGAGGATTTTATACGCCGGAACGTAGGCCGCCATGGAAGGCGCCTGAATATTAAATAGCAGGCTACCGTCAGGATATTTACGCACGCCGGTATCGTTAAAGTGCATATGTCCGCCTACGTGTACGCCAATACCCGTCTTCGCTAACGCATGACTGGTATCCTCTTTCGGGGCCCTCTTCAACTGAAATTTACCTTCGCCAAAGATGGACTCCAGATCGCCAGCAGCACCGTTATCGAATTCGACCATCGGGAAGTGGCTAAAGGTGATCAGCGTCTTTTTCTGCTCTTTTGCCCGCATGGCAACGGACGTCATCCACGCCACCACCTGCTGCTTGTGAGTGAGCATTTTGTTGTAGCCTGCGTCACCTGAACCCGCGAAGTTTTTAGCAGACTGCGGATTCGTCAGATCCGCATCCTCGCGCGGCACGTAGACATTCGCATCAACGGCCAACAGCCATAGACCCGGTATCGGCTCAACGAGATAGCTGCTATCAGCGACAGTAAAACAGGGGCCATAATCCGGTTGCCGATATGCACCGCCGGTTCCCTGGGCGCAAATCTCATACTGCCGCTGGCGGAAGTCGCTGGCCTGTTTGGCTTTGTCAAACGTGTAATCCTGCTGCCCATAGGATGAGTAAGGCGTTTCCCAATAGATATCTTCAGGCTGCGGATCGATACCGAACGGCGCCATCATTTGCATAATGTACTCATAGCCGCGGCTTACCATCTCCTCGCTACAGATAGTCGGCAATTCCGCACCTGTTGGAATAAGTGCGGTTTTCCCCTGATAGCCTGTACACTCTTTGGCGCCAAAACTAAAAATCCGCTGCGTTTTCCCTCCCTGCCCTAAGAAATCCTCTTCCCCATCAGGTAAATCAAAGGGTCGGTTCGGGTCGTGATTACCCGGCGTTGCAAAGAATCGCATGGCATATTTTTGCTCATACTCCTTCAGCAGGGTCACCAGTCCGCGAATATGCACAGACTGTCCATCGTCGCTAAAGTCTCCGGGCAGCGCGATCAGTTTTATCCCCTTTTTCCCGGCGTCATCCAGCGCCGCGCGCAGGGCAAAGTAGTTTTCATTAAATAATCGCGTTGACGTAAGCTGCGCATACATGGTGCGAATCATCGCATTCTGCCCGCTCTTGCTATTCTTCAGCCCGCTAAATGCGCCGTCCTGAAATTCGCCGTACACGTTATGAAAATGGATATCCGGCATAAATGCGACACGGTATTGATAATTTTCTGTAGCCATAGCCGCGTGCGTACAGAGAAAAAACGCCGCTATTCCAGCAATGGAAATTACTCTCATTGCATCTCCTTATTTTTAGATAAAAATAATTAGAAGTTGTAGGTAATACCTACGCGATAACGCATCTCCCAGGCATCACGATAAGTTTTGCCATCTTTTACATATGAACCATCATCATATGAAACATACCCTAATTCGACGTAAGGCACCCAGGTTTTGTTTCCTCTCCAGGCCACCGTCACATTATGCACATAATCTTTTTCTTTTCCGCGTAAGGCTGGATAGTCGGTATCGAATTTATATTCAAAATCGTAATCAAAAGAGACGTCATAAATCCGGTAGCCTAGATAGAAGTTTGCCTGCCAGTAGTGCTGGCTGGCTCTATCGGGATCATACTCTCGTTCATAGTCGCGAACAGCGTAGCGCAGCCGAACTCCGCTGGAGAAAGCATCGGTCCAGTTATAGACGCTCTTCACACTAAACTTGTATGCCGTATCGCGTTCCCCCGAATCCAGCGCAAACGAGGGAGTAATGGAGAGATTGTCCAGTAGCTTATATTTGTAGCCAAGTTCAAATTCGTTCCCTTTTGAGGAGAGATTATCCCAGAAGCCGCCCTGTTTACTCTCCCACTTCCCCTCAACGCTAAAGTAAATACCGTTATTTAAAGAATGCCCCATGTTGATACGATCTTCTTGTTTATGCTGATCGCCCAGCCACTCATGCCGGTAATCAATATAGGTGGCGTGCGAGGAAAAGCTTGCTGCTAAAAATAGTCCACAGAGGTATTGTTTTTTCATAAGAATCATCCATTTTATTAATTTATTAAAATAAGAAAGCTAACTAAAGAAATGTTTCTCCTCCTGATTACGTAGTGAATAAAGGCAGCACGATGCCGCTGCCCTGAAAGCAGTAAAAATCAGCACATCAATAAATTAACTTTTAGCAACGGCTAAATAATTACATCGCAATTTCCCGTTGCAGCAATTCGGCAACCGCCTGCGGGTTATTGCCCTCCAGCAATTGTTGGCGAAAATCAGCATGCATTAATTTTCTTGCCAGCCGAGAAAATATTTTCATATGGTCACCTTTCTCCTCCTCACTCACTGTCAGCATAATTATCAGCGATACGGAAACCTCCTCATTCCACGCCAGCGGTGAAGCGAGACGCATAACCGATACGCTGCTGCTGGTAACGGCGGGCGATTTGCAGTGGGGGAGCGCGATAGCAAAACCCAGGGCGGTTGAAAAGATGGCCTCGCGCTGCCAGATTGCCGCTTCCACCTCCGCACCACAGCGCGCACGCTGCTCAATTTCCAGGTTGTCGGTCAGGCGCTTAATCACCTCAGCCTTAGCGTCAATGCCCCGATCGAGCAGGATCAGCCGGGGATCGAATACCGGAAAGGTAGTTATCGACTGTTTCTGCAAAAGGGCCACCACATCTTGCCCGCTCTCGGCCGCCACGACCTGTTTCAGCATCTGCTGGCATTCAACGGCGGAAAGCGTTGTTAACTGCGCTTTCGCGCTACCGATACGGCTGGCGGACATACTGATATGGCGCAGCCCGGCCCCCAGCAGCAGCGGCAGCGCCTGCGGGTCGCCGCCCATTTCTCCGCACAGGCTAATCTCCACGCCTGCACGATGCGCCCGCGCCGTCATCTCTTGCAGCAGCTGCAAAAATGCCGGATCAAAGTAATTGTAAAGATGGCGTACGCTGGCATTGCCCCGGTCGCAGGCGAGAAAATACTGCGCCAGGTCGTTACTGCCAATGGAAACAAAATCAATCCAGGCGGCGGCTTTATCCAGTAAATAAAGCACCGAGGGGACTTCAGCCATCATGCCCAGTGACCAGGTTCCGGTCGCCACACCCTGCGCCGTCAGCTCAGCCTGAGTCTGCGTGAACTGCGTATGCAACCACTTAATCTCCTCAAGCGTCGCCACCATCGGAGCCATAATATGCAACGGCCCGACGGCGCTGGCGCGCAAAAGCGCCCGCATCTGGGTGACAAAAAGGGCCATAAATGCGGGATAAAGGCGAACCCCGCGCCAGCCGAGGAACGGATTCTCTTCCTCAGGTAAATTCAGGTAGTCGCAGGGCTTATCGCCGCCAATATCCAGCGTGCGGATCACCACTTTGCGGCCCTGCGCCTGCTCCAGCACATGACGATAAGCCTGGTACTGCTCTTCTTCGTCGGGCGGCGAGCTGCGTTCGCAGAAGAGCATTTCCGTACGGAACAGCCCAATACCCTGCGCTCCGGCAGCAAACGCCGAATCGGCTTCCGCAGCCAGGGCTATATTCGCCAGCAGCGTAACGCCTTCGCCATCCTGCATGACCCCTGGCTGGTCGATAAACGGTTGCAGGCGGTTAGCAATACGCTGATGTTTTTCCGTTTCCAGCTGATACCAACGCTGCGCCACCGCGTCCGGTGAGAGGATCGCTACGCCATGGCGAGCATCGAGCAGCAGCGTTTCACCACCCGGTATCGACCCCGATTCCGCCACAGGCAGACTGAGCAGCGGGATACCAAACGAACGCGCCAGAATCACCGTATGCGACGTTTCGCCGCCATCGCCCATAATAATCCCTTTCAGCCTGGGGCCACGCAGCGCCAGAAGCTGGCCAGGGGTCATCGGCGCGGGGCTTATTACAATCGTATCCTGAAGCAAAGGCGCAAGCGTAGTAAGCGGCTGCGCTGTCAGATATGCCGCCAGACGCAGCCCGAGATCCTGCAGGTCCAGCACCCGCTGGCGTAAATAGACGCTTCTGCTTTCGCGCAGAGGAGCGCAAAGCTCATCCAACGCCGCCGCCAGCGCCGCCAGGGTATTTCTCTGCTGGCGAGGCGCGAGTAATGTGCTTTCCAGAAGCGCGTCATCCAGCAGCTTACTGTGCGCCTGTAACACCGACGCCGCGTCCCCTTGTGCATGCTGATGCTCCTGGCGCAGCTGCTGACGGACCTGAAGCAGCGCATGTTGCATGGCGTTATGCTGAGCTGCGGATTCTTCTGGTTCTTGCTGCTGCGCCAGCGCCCACAGATCGACCGTTCCCAGCAGCATCGTCCTGCCAAGGGCCAGCCCCGGGCTCACGCCGTTGCCGCGCACAAAAGGCGAAGTTGTCTGCGCAAGGAACACCGGTAAAGGTTGCTCAGAGCGAGTTGAAACCACCGCAACGGGCGCATCGCACCCGGCCAATTCATCATGAATAAACCGGCTCAGCGCCTGATACGCCGCCGCCTCATCCTGGCCATCAATCACCAGTTCACACGGATCCTGATAGACCACATCCGCACCAATCATCGCCAGCACGCTGCGCGCATCCGCCCGTCGTTGGTTACGCAAATTACACAGATCAATCCGGGCGCTAAAGGCGTTGACGCGTTGCTCCAGTTCGCTGGCGGGTCGCGCATGTAGCCCGTTTTCCAGCGGGCAGATAAAAGAAATCTTCAACACAACGTTATCCTCTAGAGTTCGACGCAATGCGCCAGGTAACAGGTGCGCAGGCGGGCACGCATGTGCGAGGGAGGGCGCAAGGCTGTTCGGCGAGCGTGACCTCGCACAGGTCATCAACCGTTTCAGGCGTCAGGCTGCTAACCGGCTGCGAACCAGGGTTCCAGCCACGCAAAATTAATGCCTCTTCATACTGTGCCTTTTTCAAGGTGCTGAAATGCAGCGCCGTATCCCAGCGCAGCAGGCTGTACGCCGCCGGGAAGGTCTGTTCTGAAGGGTTGGTTTTGAATCGCGCCCAGCCTGAATCCAGCCAGCCAATAGCAGGTGTACGCCAGGCCTCCACTTCGCGCCAGAAGTTCGGGCTTTCACCATCGTGCAGCGGAATCAGGGCGAATCGGGCGGTGAATTCACCTGCAATTTGCGAGTCCGGCGAGGGGAGAGCCATACCGGAAGCCCGGCCCGGTCGCCAGGGCATGCCGGCTTTCCCCAGCCATCCCACGCTGCGCAGCAAGGTGATCGCCAGTACGGACGGACGTTCCTCGGGGATCTCATATTCGCGTAATCCCTCCGTCACCACGCTCATGCCTTGCTGTCCATCGTGCATCATAACCAGACTTTGCATCGGCCAGAGCGCGGTCGGCGCTTCGCTCCAGTTTTCCTGTTGCCAGACATCCAGCGTTGAAGGCCGATTATCGCGGTGAATCAAGCCAAACGGCTGATCGGCGAAATGGACGCTTTGCGCGATGTCAGTGGGTATTTCAACCTGTAGGCGATGATCGCGCAGGGTGTTGTTAACGTGAACCTGCACATCAAGCACGGGACGTTGATGCTCCAGCGTAATCAGCATATTGACGTCGAGCCGCGCATTACGCTGACGACGCAGGCGATCTTCCAGGGTCAACGGAGCAGCAATAGACCAGCTCAGCGCCAGCGTATCGGCCAACGCGCCCTGCTGCCAGGCGACGGACACCAGCGCCCCTTCCGCGCTAATGCGCCAGTCAATTTCCGGCGGGGAATAGTTATAGGTATCCCCCGCATCGCCGCCATCCACCAACTGGATTAAGTCCGCCCAGCGCTTACCGCTGCGTTTATCCAGCAGAACGATGCGCCCCTGCTCAAGCGTCAGGCGCAGCCAGGGATTCTCCAGCGCGCTGTCTGCCGATGACGGAGCGGCAAAATCACACGCCCTCCCTTCTTGCAGATAAAACGTTGTATAGCCGCAGGCGGGCAGAGCGGAGGCTTCCAGTAAGATTTCGCATTTGCGATAAAAAACCGCTTCGCTACTGTTCGACAGCTCCTGGACTATGACCGACATGTCCTGTGATGTTTCGCGCAAGATTTGCCAACGGCAGGTCTGCCCATCACCATCAACAATGCGAAAATCAGCGCCGGGAAGGTATAGCGTCAGCGCTACCAGGCCATCACGTGTGTAGGGCAACGCATTAAAAACCAGGATTTTCTTACCCTGCTGCTGCGCGCTGATCCCTTTCGCCAGCATCTGCATATTCAGTTCATAGAGCTGGCTTGCTTTCTCCTGGCCAGATAACAGCCGGGCTTTTACCATCGCGTTAACCCGGTCAGAGTTACACCCGCCGATGCTATCGTGAGCGTGAGATTTCATCATCTCGCGCCAGATGGCCTCTACCGCCTGCTGCGGATATGGAAGCCCCAGGCGCCAGGCGACGCTGAGCAGCGGTTCAAGCTGGCGGCTGAGGAAATTCTCCAGCCGGGCATTCGCCTGTTTGATATCCATTCGGGTGGAAAAAATCCCACGATGGATACGCATATATTTTGGACTGAGCAGCTCGCCTTCAAAGGTATCCAGCGGCGTGCCGGACTGCGCAAGAGCGGTAAAATAGCGCTTAAAATCACTGCGGATAAAATGATAGTGATTTTGCCGGGCGTTCAGCGCCTCCAGCATCGCGGGTACACCATATTCAAAAGGCGACTGGTCATTGCCGTTGGGCAGTAATAGCTGCGAACTCCGGCTAAAGAGGCCCTGCTTTTCGAGGATCGCAGAGAGCCGCGGCCAGGCCTGCTCCGGCTCAGTAGGCAGCCATTTCGCACAACCATAGCCCTGAGGTAATACTGCCGTCGTGACGCAACTACCGTCCTGGCTGCGCCAGCAAAACTCGCTGTTTTCGCTATCGTATTCACTCCAGCCTCGCCAGATCACGGCATGCTCAATGGCGAACTGATTGAGGAACATCGGTAGCTGCGCGCTCTGGCCAAAGGAGTCCGGAATATAGCCCACGGCCATACGCGGCCCCATTTTTTCGCAGTCCAGCGTTCCCAGCAGCAGGTTGCGGGTGATGGACTCCGCGCCGACCACCAGAAAATCCGTCTGGGTATACCACGGGCCAATTAACAACCGCCCTGCCGCCACCAGCGCCTGCACGCGTTCGCGATTTTCCGGTGCCAGTTGAAAGTAATCTTCGAGCACTACGGTTTGGCCATCAAGCATAAACGGACCTAATGTTTCATCGGCTTCCAGACGTTGCAGGAGATCGGCCATAAAATAATAAAGCAGGGCCTGAGAATCATTCTCCGTAAAATACCATTCGCGATCCCAGTGCGTATGCTGAATTAAATGAACGGTTTTCATTAGTTATATTCCTGTTTTCAGACATGCGTATCCCGTGCAAATATTTATCCACACTGAATAGAAAAAATTTAAATTCAGAGGCGCGTAGCGCGCATCTATCGACTGGCTTTAAATTTGGGCGCTGGTGAGTTTTTTTTCACGCTGTCTTTCTCTGCACTCTCCGCAATCCCGCGAAAAATAAGCAGCGATCCTACTGCGATTATCGCTGAGCCGCAGGCGATAGACAGGACATAAACGGGCCAGCTCTCAACGGCCAGCCAGCCATAGAATCCAGAGATTGGCGCGTGGTTTACCGAGCCTAGCCCTACCGCCATCGCCGCCCCCACGGCAGAGCCAATAACGTTAACGATGATGATGCGCGGGTTTGCCAGCGCAAAAGGAATTGCCCCTTCTGAAACACCGATCAGTCCCATTAACGTCGAGGCTTTTCCCGCTTCTCGTAGCGATTCAGGGAAGCGCGATGACCAGATTAACGTCGCCACGCCCAGACCAATGGGCGGCACAATTATCGCGACCTGCGCGGCGGTGTTGGGATCGTAAATACCGGAAGCGAGCAGCGCCATCGCCGTGGTAACCGCCGCCTTGTTGACCGGCCCGCCGAGGTCAAAGCCCACCATCCCGCCAATCACCGCCGCCAGCAGAACCTTATTTGTCCCGGACATCGACAGCAGCCAGCTTTCCATACCGTGATTCAGTGCCGCCAGCGGCGCGCCAATCACAAAAGCCATAATGATGCAGGTCAGCAGCGTCCCGCCCACTGGCAGAATAAAAATTGGCCCGGCTGAGGCCAGCGCTTTCGGTAGTTTTACGTAGCGATTGAGCGCCCGCACGATATAGCCTGCGACAAATCCCGCCGCCAGCGCGCCCAGAAAGCCGGTTCCCAGATTGCTGGCCAGCAGCCCGCCGACCATACCCGGCGCCAGGCCCGGCTTATTCGCCAGCGCAAAGCTGATATACCCCGCCACCACCGGCAGCATCAGGGATAGCGCCAGACCGCCAAAACCATCGAACTTATGCAGCGCCTGTACCACGATGCTGGCGGCCTGCTCATGGCTGGCGTCCCAGATATTATCAATGCCCCAGGCAGAAGCGCCGATACGCGCAATCCCCATTAACACCGCACCGGCAATGACAAACGGCAGCATCCAGGAAACACCTGTCATAATCGCATTTTTCACTTCAGCGCCCGCCGAAGGCTTCCCTCCCCCCTGAAACTTAGCCATTGGCGACCTCCTGCTCCACCGCTTCAAACACGGCATCGCCAAATTTAATCGGATCGGAAACGGCGCACTCCAGCTTAATCATGCCGTCAAAACGTTCTTTACCATCGATAGCGACATCGGCGGCAATAATGACGGCATCCGCCCGCATCAGGTCGTCATCGGTAATAACGTTCTCCGCACCGAGGCTCCCCTGCGTCTCAACCTTCACTTCATGACCGCGGTTGTTACCCGTCATTTCAAGCGCTTCCGCAGCCATATAGGTATGGGCCACGCCCGTTGGGCAAGCAGCTACACAAACAATGTACATAACGCATCCTTCTGGTCGATTCAGGCGATAAAAAAAGCACAATGGCGAGAATGCGCATTGTGCTTTGAGAAAAACAAATTGGGTTATTTGCGACGCTGTCGCTATCGGCACCGCTGGCGTGGCGGCACACTACAAGCTGATGCAGGCTGGAAATACGGAAGCTGAACGCCAGTTCATCGCGCTTACGCGAGCACAGTAAAGCCTGCGGCAGCAAGCGGCGGCAGTGCCCCTCTTTCTGAACGGCCTGGCTAAACCCGGAACACAGCGCCTGGCCCGCGCAATCCCAAAGCTGGGACCACTTCTGGGTTATCTGGATTTCATCACAAGGCGCAGGAGCAATATCACTTTCAGCCAGGTCGTTGACGGAATTAAACCAGCATGAATCAGCAAGCATGACTTTAATTTTGCTATCGATTGAAAGCAAAATTAAAGTCATGCTTTTTAATCCTCGCAATATCAATGAGGTTAACATAAGGCCTCCGTGAAAATAGTACAGCGAGTGTAGAGTAAAAAAAGGGCAATAACTGTGATTTATTCCACAGAGCATTAAATATTTATTTTGTTTTTTACTAAATGCAGAATAAACATTTCAGAAAATACATTACAAAAACTAATAAATCAGACCACTACGCGACTGCGCTGCCGCCACTGCCCCGGCGTCATACCAATCTCGCGGTTAAACACGACCGAAAAGTAATTGCTGTCTTCAAATCCGCACTGCATCGCCACCTCGCCAATCAGCCGTTCAGTATGCTGCAACAGATACTGCGCGTGGCAGATGCGCAGCTGGCGCAGGTAGTGGTTGATGGTCATCCCCGTCTGCTGACGAAACTGCTGGCGCAGCGCGCGTTCGCTGCACCCTTCCCGCGCGCAAAAACGGTCGAGAAAGAAAGGACGATTGAGGCTGCCCGCCAGTTCGGTGAGCAGCTTATCGAGCAGCGCTTCGCTTTGCGTCGCCGCCAGATTATCGGTGGCGTAGCGATAGCGCTGAAGAATAAGCGCCAGCTGGGCAAACAGCAGCTCGGCCATATTATTGGCCTGCGCATCGCTGCGGCTGCTCTCATGTTCAAGCTGGGTAATCACCTGCCTGACCTGCGCCATGCCGCTGCTGCCAATCCGCCAGTGCGGAACCCACGGAGTACCGAACAGGCCGGGAATGTGCGCCGCCCAGTCAAAGTTAAGCCGCAGCCGGTCCGGGCAGTAAATGACGTTTTGCAGGACGAGATCGTTCACCGAGGCGTAGGAGTGTTTGTCTTCCGCGCGGATATAGAACAGATCGCCGCGGGTAATGCGCCACGGGCGATCGTTAAGGACGTGCAGGCCGTTCCCCCGCCACACCAGCACCAGTTCGCAGAACTCGTGGGTGTGCTCGGCGAAGACGTTTTGCGGATAGCGATCCGCTACCGCCACCGCCTGAGCGGGAGAGGCGAAAAATTCATCTTTGCGAAGAATCAGCTGAGCTGCCACGACATCAACTCCAAACGCGAAAAAACGAGTCATTATTCGCGTTTATGCCTGCTAAAACGTTGACTGTTCTCGCGTTACTGAAGAATGGCGTCGCGTCCCTGACGAATATCGCGCGGCGACCAGGCAAACTCCCGGCGAAAAAGCGTCGAAAAGTGGTTACTGTCGCCGAATCCGCAGCGATAGGCGATATCGGTCACGCTGTCATCGCTATGGCGCAGCAGGTGGCGCGCCTTCATCAACCGCACCCGATTCAGATAGCGCTGCGGCGTCAGCCCGGTTTGCTGTTTTAACTGGCGATGCAGGGTTCGCAGGGAGAGTGAAAACCGCGCCGCGACCTCTTCCCAGCAGATATCTTCGGCAAAATGATCTTCCAGCCAAGCCATTAAATGGTTCAGCCGCGCCTCGTTGTCCGACGCCCCTTCGGCCAGGCTGCTTTTACGCAGGTGCACCAGCAGTTGCATAAATAAAATCTCGCGGCTGGCGATAGCGTGCATATCCGCATCCGCGCCGACCTCCTCCATCTGCTCCACAATCTGGCGCACCTGCTGCAAAGCACTCTGATTAACCCGCCAGTGCGAAAGGTAATTTCCCTCCTGCTCCTGCGGCAGCAGCACGTTCAGGCCGGACAAAAAGCGAAACGCGTCCGGCGCGCGATAGAGCACATTGGTCAGGCACAAATTATCGGTATGTTCGTAGAGATGGCGGTCGTGATCGCGAATAAAGCAGACAGAACCGCCGCTGATGGTGTAGGGCTGGCCGTTGAAAACGTGAATTCCCGTACCGTGTTCCACAATAACAATCTCATGAAAATCATGGTGATGTTCGGGAAAAGCGGATTGCGGGAGCCGCGGCTCAATGGCGACAGCTGAAACGCCGGACTTAAAGAAATCCACACTGTGCAACATGGTCATAGCAGCTCCTCGAAATGAGAAATGTTATCAATCAGTGGAGCAAATAGTAATTAAGGGGCGGCGATCCGGCCTTCAATTTTTGACCGTAAAAATCGTAAAGCCTGCCGCTTTTTCAAGAAATGACGGGAAAGATCGGGAACTGCGGACAACATCACATCCCTCACGCCACCGCGGAGAAAACGAAACTGTGACCTCTCTCACGGTCACCTTTGCTTTCTTGCCAGCGGCCAATTTTCCCTGTCAGTAACAAGAAGGTGAGCCTGACGCGACTTTTTTAGACTGCATGCAATGATTTTCACAAGGATCTTCCCATGAGTCTTCGTCATTGTGTCGCCGTCGATTTAGGCGCCTCCAGCGGGCGGGTGATGCTGGCCAGCTATCAACCCGGCCAGCAAACCCTGGCCCTGCGCGAAATTCACCGCTTTACCAATAGTCTGCAGAAGGTCGATGGCTTCGACTGCTGGGATCTCGATAGCCTGGAAGGGGAAATTCGCCGCGGTCTGGAGAAGGTCTGCGAACGAGGCATCCTGATCGACAGCATCGGCATTGATACCTGGGGCGTGGATTATGTCCTACTGGATAAACGGGGCCAGCGCGTCGGCCTGCCGGTTTCCTATCGCGACTCCCGCACCCAGGGCCTGATGCGCCACGCCGAAGCCCAGCTGGGCCGCGCGGAAATCTATCGCCGCAGCGGCATTCAGTTTCTGCCGTTTAACACCCTTTATCAGCTGCGCGCGCTGGTTGAACAGCAGCCGGAGCTGGTCAGCCAGGCCGCGCACGCGCTGCTGATCCCGGACTACTTTAGCTTCCGCCTGACCGGCAACATGAACTGGGAATACACCAACGCCACCACCACGCAGCTGGTCAACATCAACAGCGATAGCTGGGATGAAGATCTGCTGAACTGGAGCGGCGCGCCGCGCGAATGGTTCGGTACGCCGACCCATCCCGGCAACGTCATCGGCCACTGGATTTGCCCGCAGGGCAATCACATTCCGGTGGTCGCCGTCGCCAGCCACGATACCGCCAGCGCGGTTATCGCCTCGCCGCTGGCCAGCAAAAACGCCGCGTATCTCTCTTCCGGCACCTGGTCGCTGATGGGCTTTGAAAGCAAAACCCCCTGCACCAGCGATGCGGCGCTAAGGGCTAATATTACCAACGAAGGCGGCGCCGAAGGCCGCTATCGGGTGCTGAAAAATATTATGGGTCTGTGGCTGCTACAGCGGGTGCTCAGGGAGCAAAACGTCAGCGACCTGCCGGCGCTGATCGCGCGTACCGCCGCGCTTCCGGCCTGCCGCTTCGTCATCGATTGTAACGATGACCGCTTTATCAACCCGGACGACATGAGCGCGGAAATTCAGGCCGCCTGCCGCGAATCCGGGCAGCCGGTTCCTGATACCGACGCTGAGCTGGCGCGCTGCATTTTCGACAGCCTGGCGCTGCTCTACGCCCGGGTGCTCAACGAGCTGGCGGCGCTGCGCGGTCAGCCGTTCAGCCAGCTGCATATCGTCGGCGGCGGCTGCCAGAACGAACTGCTTAACCAGCTGTGCGCCGACGCCTGCGGCATCACCGTGGTTGCCGGCCCGGTTGAGGCCTCCACGCTTGGCAATATTGGTATCCAGCTGATGACCCTGGATGAGTTGAACAACGTCGATGAATTCCGTCAGGTGGTACGACAAAACTACGCCCTCACTACCTTTACCCCTAATCCTGAAAATGAAATTGCCCGCTTCGTCGCGCAGTTTCAGCCACAACAGAACAAGGAGCTTTGCGCATGACCACTCAACTTGAACAAGCCTGGGAAATTGCCAAACAGCGCTACGCCAGCGTCGGCGTGGACGTCGAGGAGGCCTTGCGCCAGCTGGATCGCCTGCCCGTGTCCATGCACTGCTGGCAGGGCGATGACGTCGTCGGTTTCGAAAACCCGGAAGGAAGCCTGACCGGCGGTATTCAGGCCACCGGCAACTATCCGGGCAAAGCGCGTAACGCCAGCGAGCTGCGCGCCGACCTTGAGCAGGCGATGAGCCTGATCCCCGGGCCAAAACGCCTGAACCTGCACGCGCTCTATCTGGAGTCCGACACGCCGGTATCGCGCAATGAAATTAAGCCGGAGCACTTTAAAAACTGGGTTGAGTGGGCGAAAACCAACAAGCTGGGGCTGGATTTTAACCCCTCCTGCTTCTCGCATCCGCTAAGCGCCGACGGCTTTACGCTGTCGCACGCCAACGATGAAATCCGTCAGTTCTGGATCGATCACTGTAAGGCCAGCCGCCGTATTTCCGCTTACTTCGGCGAGCAGCTGGGCACGCCATCGGTGATGAATATCTGGATCCCGGACGGCATGAAGGATATTACCGTCGACCGCTTCGCGCCGCGCCAGCGCCTGCTGAACGCGCTCGATGAAGTGATTAGCGAAAAGCTCGACCCGGCACACCACATCGACGCCGTGGAGAGCAAGCTATTCGGTATCGGCGCGGAAAGCTACACCGTCGGCTCCAACGAGTTCTACATGGGTTACGCCACCAGCCGCCAGACCGCCCTGTGCCTGGATGCCGGCCACTTCCATCCGACGGAGGTCATCTCCGACAAGATCTCCGCCGCGATGCTCTATATCCCGCGCCTGCTGCTGCACGTCAGCCGCCCGGTACGCTGGGACAGCGACCACGTGGTGCTGCTGGATGACGAAACCCAGGCCATCGCCAGCGAAATCATCCGTCACGATCTGTTCGACCGCGTGCATATCGGCCTCGATTTCTTCGACGCTTCGATTAACCGCATCGCGGCGTGGGTGATTGGTACCCGCAATATGAAGAAAGCGCTGCTGCGCGCCCTGCTGGAGCCGACCGCCCAGCTGCGTCAGTTGGAAGCCGACGGCGATTACACCGCGCGTCTGGCGCTGCTGGAAGAGCAGAAGTGCCTGCCGTGGCAGGCCATCTGGGAGATGTACTGTCAGCGTCACGATACGCCGGCGGGCAGCCAGTGGCTGGATAACGTACGCGCTTATGAAAATGCGGTTCTGAGCCAGCGCGGGTAATGCCTGGCCGTTCCCCGGGTCGCGGCCGGGCTACGAACCGGTAGCCCGGATAAGCCGTTTACGGCGCAATCCGGGGGCTCGCACATATTCAGGGTGAGGGGCCAACCCCGCGCCGAATCAACAGGAAAGACAAGACTATGCAGACCATTATCGACGCCTGGTTCGTCCAGGGCATGATTAAAGCCACTTCCGACGCCTGGCTAAAAGGCTGGGACGAGCGCAACGGCGGCAACCTGACGCTGCGCCTGGACGAAGCGGATATTGAACCCTACGCGGCGGATTTTCACGCCAAACCACGCTATATCGCCCTGAGCCAGCCGATGCCGACGCTGGCTAACCAGCCGTTTATCGTCACCGGTTCCGGTAAATTCTTCCGTAACGTCCAGCTCGACCCGGCGGCTAACCTCGGGGTGGTGAAAGTCGACAGCGACGGCGCGGGATACCATATTTTGTGGGGCCTGACCAACGACGCGGTGCCCACTTCCGAGCTGCCGGCGCACTTCCTGTCGCACAGCGAGCGCATCAAGCTGACCAACGGCAAAGACCGGGTGATCATGCACTGTCACGCCACCAACCTGATCGCCCTGACCTACGTGCTGGAGAACAGCAGCGATCTGTTCACCCGCAAGCTGTGGGAAGGCAGCACCGAATGTCTGGTGGTCTTCCCGGACGGCGTCGGCATCCTGCCGTGGATGGTGCCGGGCACCGACGAAATCGGCCAGGCCACCGCCGAGGCGATGCAGAAACATTCGCTGGTGCTGTGGCCGTTCCACGGCGTTTTCGGCAGCGGCCCCAATCTGGACGAAACCTTCGGCCTGATCGATACCGCTGAGAAATCCGCCGAGGTGCTGGTGAAAGTCTATTCAATGGGCGGGATGAAACAAACCATCACCCGCGAAGAGCTGATAGCTCTTGGCAAACGCTTCAACGTTCACCCCCTGCAGTCCGCGTTAGACCTTTATCAATAACAACATCGCGCCCCGCTCACCGAGACGGGGCGAAAAAATCACCTGCAAACCCTACAAAACTAACTCATGTGGAGTAAAAGCAATGAAAACAAACACAAGCTTGATCCTCACCGTTGCCATCCTGGCGTTGTCCGGTTCCGCTTTAGCCGAAGTCAAAATCGCCCTCGTGGCGAAATCATTGGGAAATGGATTCTTCGAAGCAGCGAACGTCGGCGCGCAGGAGGCGGCCAAAGAGTTAGGCGATGTCAAAGTGATCTATACCGGCCCGACCACTACCACCGCCGAAGCGCAGATCGAAGTGCTCAATGGTTTGATCGCCCAGGGGGTGGATGCGATCGCCATTTCCGCTAACGATCCCGACGCCGTGGTGCCGGTGCTGAAAAAAGCGATGCAGCGCGGTATTAAGGTGGTCTCCTGGGACTCCGGCGTCGCGCCAGCGGGCCGCCAGATCCACCTTAACCCATCCAACAATGCGCTGATTGGCGAAACCAACGTCAAGCTCGCCGCCGATGCGCTGAAAGCGCTGAACGTAGAAAAAGGCGATGTGGCGATTTTAAGCGCCACCCCCACCTCCACCAACCAGAACATCTGGATTGAGGAGATGAAAAAGGTGCTGCCGCAGTACCCGTCCGTCAATCTGGTGACCGTCGCCTACGGGGACGATCTGTCGGATAAAAGCTACCGCGAAGCGGTGGGCCTGCTGAAGTCATACCCGGATCTGAAAGTGATTGTTTCGCCTTCGTCGGTAGGGATCGTGGCCGCCGCGCAGGCGGTAAAAGATCAGGGCAAAATCGGCAAGGTCTACGTCACCGGGCTGGGGCTGCCGTCGGAAATGGCCGGGGCGATTAAATCCGGCGCCAGCAAAAGCTTCGCCATCTGGAACCCGATTGACCTCGGCTACGCCGCCACGTATCTGGCCGACGATTTAGTCAAAGGCACGGCGACCAAAACCGAAGCCAATATGGGCAAGCTGGGCAAAGTGAAGCTGGACGCCGACGGTAGCGGCGCGATGGCCGAGCCGTTCGTCTACGATGCCAGCAACATCGATAAGTTCTCAAAAATCTTCTGATCCCCCTTACCCGGCCCTCTCACCTCAAGGGAGAGGGAACAACCCCCTCCCTCGCTCTTTGGGGGAGGGTAAAGGGTAATTTTACGGAGAACTATCATGTCAGCATCCACCCCATTGCTGTCGCTGAAGGGTATCACCAAGGTTTTTCCCGGTGTGCGCGCCCTTGAAAACGTGCAGCTCGATCTGTGGCCCGGCAAAGTGACCGCTTTAATCGGCGAAAACGGCGCGGGGAAATCGACGCTGGTCAAAGTGATGACCGGCATTTATCAGCCCGAAGAGGGCGAGATTCTCTATAAAGCGATCCCTATCCAACTGCCGAACCCGGAGTCGGCGCACAAGGTCGGGATCACCGCGATTCATCAGGAAACCGTGCTGTTCGACGAACTCTCGGTCAGCGAAAATATCTTCGTCGGCCAGTACCTGCACACCGGCCTGCTGAAGAAGCTCGACTGGCCCGCCATGCACCGCAAAGCCAGCGAAATTCTCACCCGCCTTGAGGTGCAGATTGACCCGCGCGCGACGCTGAAAACCCTCAGCATCGCCCAGCGCCATATGGTCGCCATTGCCCGGGCGCTCTCCTTTGAAGCCCAGGTGGTGATCCTCGATGAGCCGACCGCCGCGCTCTCGCAGCATGAAATTCTGGAGTTTTATCAAATCGTTGAGCGCCTGAAGCAGGACGGCAAAGCGATCCTGTTTATCTCGCATAAGTTCGATGAGATTTTCGAGCTGGCGGACTACTACACCATTCTGCGCGACGGCGTGTACGTCAGCTCCGGCGCGATTAACGACATCACCGAAGAGCGGATGGTGGCGATGATGGTGGGCCGCGCGATTACCCAAACCTATCCGAAAGTCGACTGTATTCCGGGAGAAACGGTGCTGGAGGTAAAAGACCTCTGCCACCCCACCGAGTTCGCCCATATCAGCTTCAGCCTGCGCAAAGGGGAGATTCTTGGCTTTTACGGCCTGGTGGGCGCCGGGCGCACCGAGCTGATGCAGGCGCTCTCCGGGGTCTCGCATCCCTCTTCCGGCGATATCGTGCTGAAGGGCAAACCGATGCGCTTTCGCCAGCCCGCCGACGCCATCAGCGCCGGTATCGTCTGCGTGCCGGAAGAGCGGCAGAAGCAGGGAGCGATTATCGCCCTGCCGATCGCCCAGAACATCAGCCTGCCGCAGCTCAGCAAACTGAACCCCGGCGGCGTGCTTAACGACGCCCGCGAATGGCGGCTGGCGGATGAGTACGCCTCGCGCCTGCAGGTTAAGGCCTTTAGCTGGCGGCAGGCAGTGGAGACCCTTTCCGGCGGCAATCAGCAAAAAGTGGTGATCGGTAAATGGCTGGCGACCCATCCCGAGGTGATTATCCTCGACGAACCGACCAAAGGCATCGATATCGGCTCCAAAGCGGCGGTGCACCAGTTTATGTCCGAACTGGTCAGCCAGGGGCTGGCGGTGATTATGGTCTCTTCGGAGCTGCCGGAAGTGATGGGTATGGCCGACCGGATTATCGTGATGCATGAAGGGCTGATGGTCGCCGAGTATCGCGCCGGTGAAGCGACGGCGGAAACCATCGTCAGCGCTGCCAGCGGCATTGGTCAGGAGGCAGCGTAATGTGGCGACAACTACTGAAACACCGCGAAGCGCTGCTGGCGGCGGTCGTCATTTTGATGATCGGTGCGATCGGCAGCCGGGCGCCGTCATTCGTCTCGCCGGGCAATCTGGTGGAGATGTTTAACGACACCGCCATTCTCATCATCCTCGCCCTCGGCCAGATGATGGTGCTGCTCACCAAAGGCATCGATCTGTCGATGGCCGCCAACCTGGCGCTCACCGGGATGATCGTCGCCCTGCTCAACGCCCACTATCCGGGTATCCCGGTGGCGGCGCTGCTGGCGCTGGCGACCCTGCTGGGCCTGCTGATGGGGATGATTAACGGTCTTCTGGTCTGGCGGCTCGGTATTCCGGCCATCGTGGTCACCTTGGGCACCATGAGTATTTACCGCGGGATTATCTTCCTGCTCTCCGACGGTGGCTGGGTGAACTCGCACCAGATGAGCGCCGATTTTCTCGGCCTGCCGCGCGCCTCGCTGCTGGGGCTGCCGCTGCTGAGCTGGTGCGCCATCGCCGCGCTGCTGCTGGTGGGCTATTTCCTGCGCTACAGCCGTACCGGCCGGGCCTTGTACACCGCGGGCGGCAACGCGACGGCGGCGTACTACACCGGGATTAACGCCGGAAAAATGCAGTTTGTCAGCTTCTGCCTCTCCGGCGCGCTGGCCGGGTTCTGCGGCTATCTGTGGATCTCGCGTTTCGCCGTCGCCTATGTCGATGTCGCCAACGGTTTTGAACTGCAAGTGGTCGCCGCCTGCGTCATCGGCGGCATCAGCACCATGGGCGGAACAGGTCGCGTGATCGGCTGCCTGTGCGGCGCGCTGTTCCTCGGCGTTATCAATAACGCGCTGCCGGTGATTGGCATTTCGCCGTTCTGGCAAATGGCCATTTCCGGCGCGGTGATCGTGATTGCGGTGCTGCTTAACGAGCGCAGCAATAAGACCCACGGGCGGTTAATCCTGCGCAACGCGGCGCTGGCGCGGCAGAAACAAGCGGTGAAATCATGAGCAAAATAATGATGTCTGAAGAGATGAAAAGCGCCCCGGCCGCGCCGTCGCCGCTGCGTCGTCTGCTGTGCTGGGAAGGGTTTCTGCTGGCGGTGACCCTCGCGGTATTCGTGGTTAACGCCCTGGCGTCGCCCTGGTTCCTTAATATCTGGAACCTGTCGGACGCCACGTTTAACTTCACCGAAAAAGCGATCATCGTGCTGCCGATGGCGATGTTGATTATCGCCAGAGAGATCGACCTTTCGGTGGCGTCGACGATGGCGCTGAGCTCAACGGCAATGGGCTTCTGCGCGGCGGCGGGTATGGATACGCCGCTGCTGGTGGCCGTCGGGCTGGGCGTGGGGCTGCTGTGCGGCCTGTTCAACGGTATCCTGGTGACGCGCTTTAACCTGTCGTCGATCGTCATCACCATCGGCACCATGAGCCTGTATCGCGGGATAACCTACATTCTGCTCGGCGACAAGGCGCTCAACCACTACCCGGACAGCTTCGCCTGGTTCGGCCAGGGCTACGTATGGGGGGCGCTCTCTTTTGAGTTCGCGCTGTTTATCCTCCTCGCCGCCGCCTTTACCTTCCTGCTGCATAAAACCAACTTTGGCCGCCGGACCTACGCCATCGGCAATAACCCGACCGGGGCCTGGTTCTCTGGGATCAACGTTAAGCGCCACAATCTGATGCTGTTCGCGCTGGTCGGGCTGATGGCCGGGCTGGCGGCGGTACTGCTGACCTCGAGGCTCGGCAGCACGCGTCCGACGCTGGCGATGGGCTGGGAGCTGGCGGTCGTCACCATGGCGGTGCTCGGCGGCGTCAATATTCTCGGCGGCTCCGGCAGCATGGTGGGGGTGATTATCGCCGCCTTCCTGATGGGGCTGGTGACGTTTGGCCTGAGCCTGCTCAACGTGCCGGGGATCGTGATGTCGATCATCATCGGCGCGATGCTGATCGTGGTGATCTCGCTGCCGATTATTACCCGGCGGATGATGCAGCGAAGACGAATTTAATTTCCCCCTCATCCTCAATCCCGGAGGCGGTGCTACGCACCTGTCCGGGCTACCGGCCCACCCTGTAGCCCGGGTAAGGCGCCAGCCGCGACCCGGGGATGGGTGAGGGGAAACGGATTTCCCAAAATCAATATTAAGGAGAATTATCATGAGTTTTATGTTGGCACTGCCCAAAATCAGCCTTCACGGCGCAGGCGCAATCGGCGATATGGTCAAGCTGGTGGCGGGTAAACGCTGGGGCAAGGCGCTGATCGTCACCGACGGCCAACTGGTGAAGCTGGGGCTGCTCGACAGCCTGTTCGCCGCTATGGATGAACAGCAGATGGCTTACCATCTGTTTGACGAGGTGTTCCCTAACCCCACCGAGGCGCTGGTGCAAAAAGGCTACGCGGCGTATTGCGAGGCCGGGTGCGATTACCTTATCGCCTTCGGCGGCGGCAGCCCGATTGATACCGCCAAAGCGGTCAAAATCCTCACCGCCAACCCGGGGCCATCGACCGCCTACTCCGGGGTCGGCAAAGTGACCAACCCCGGCGTGCCGCTGGTGGCGATCAACACGACCGCCGGAACGGCGGCGGAGATGACCAGCAACGCGGTGATCATCGACGCCGAGCGCCAGGTGAAAGAGGTGATTATCGACCCCAATATCATCCCGGATATTGCCGTCGATGACGCCAGCGTGATGCTGGATATTCCGCCCGCCATTACCGCCGCCACCGGCATGGACGCACTGACCCACGCCATTGAAGCCTTCGTGTCCGTTGGCGCGCATCCGCTGACCGACGCCAACGCCCTGGAGGCGATTCGCCTGATCAACCTGTGGCTGCCGAAAGCCGTGGACGACGGACATAACCTTGAAGCCCGCGAGCAGATGGCGTTTGGCCAGTATCTGGCGGGCATGGCGTTTAACAGCGCCGGTCTCGGCCTGGTGCACGCGCTGGCCCATCAGCCGGGCGCCACCCACAACCTGCCGCACGGTGTGTGCAACGCCATCCTGCTGCCGATCATCGAAAACTTTAACCGCCCGAACGCCATCTCCCGTTTCGCCCGCGTGGCGCAGGCGATGGGCGTCGATACCCGCGGCATGAGCGATGAGGCGGCCAGCATGGAGGCGATTAACGCCATCCGCGCGCTGAGCAAACGCGTCGGCATTCCGCAAGGCTTCAGCCAGCTTGGCGTTAGCAAAGCCGATATCGAAGGCTGGCTGGACAAAGCGCTGGCCGACCCGTGCGCGCCGTGCAACCCGCGCGCCGCCAGCCGCGATGAAGTCCGCGAGCTCTATCTGGAGGCCTTATGATCCGCAAAGCTTTCGTCATGCAGGTCAACCCGGACGCGCATGAAGAGTATCAGCGCCGTCATAACCCCATCTGGCCGGAGCTCGAAGCGGTGCTGAAGGCCCACGGCGCACACCGCTACGCGATTTATCTCGATAAACAGCGCAACCTGCTGTTCGCCACGGTGGAGATTGAATCGGAAGCGCGCTGGGACGCCGTCGCCAACACGGAGGTGTGCCAGCGCTGGTGGCGCCATATGCGCGATGTGATGCCCGCCAACCCGGATAACAGCCCGGTAAGCGCGGAGCTTAAAGAGGTGTTTTATCTCGATTAAATCCATGACGGCCCCGCTGCGTTTAGCGGGGCCACCGCTTGAGGTTGAAGAGCGTTAAATCGTTCCGGGAACGGGCGTGGCCCTGAAGGCGTTTACCGCCCTGTCCATCAGCACCTGACTGTCGCTTCCGCTATCCAGTATCGTGTTTTGCGCAGAGCTCTTTTCTACCAGCACGGCGACCGCATCGAGGGCTTTTAATCTGTCCGTGGTGAGCAAGGCGCTGACCTGCGCCGCAAAACAGGCATCCTCTTCCGACGGTTGCGCCTGCGCCGCCGACGCCTCAGTTGTCGCCACGATATGGTTATTGGCAAGGTAGTTTCCCTTACCGGCAACAAGACGGATGACGATCGGCTTTATTCCCCGCAGCTTGAGATACTGGACATCGAGGGTTTCGGAAATATGATTGGCAATTATCGAGTTATTACTTCCCTCAATATACAGCAGGCCATAGGTATCATCCCGCCCATTGTCATAAGCCTGCATCGGCGGCCAGGGCTCACGATCGCGCAAGAAGTGGTTTGCCGAGATCAGATTCTCCGCGCAGTTGTTCTCCATTATCAGCATGCCTGGATAAAACGAATGGAATCGATTGCTGGTGACGCAGGAGCGTACAACGCCGGATAAGTGGACGCTGCTGGCGCCGCGCGGGAAAATATTGTTGGTAGAAATTAATAACCCGCCGAAGTTTTGCGCGTAAATGGAATAGCCTTTATAGCCTGCGCCAATCAGGTTATCGGTTATTTTTGACGCCTGCCCGGCGCCGCGGAGCTCGATACAGTTACCGCATTCGGCAATAAAGTTATTATGGATCGCCATCGCATCGCTGTTGTACGCGGTGAGGCCATGCTCGAGGTAGATGAACCCCATCCCGGTGATCCGAAAGGCGTCCTGCGCGCTAGCGATATAAATTCCGGTTTTACCGTTGGTGTAGGTATTTTCCGGGTCGTTGTTTCCCAGCCCATCATCAACAAAGTGCAGGCCATCAATACAGAAGTTTTCGAACGCCACCGAACTGATACGCGGCGCCCCGCTGCGCTTTACATAAAACGCGGCGCCGGCGTGCTCTTCATCGCCGTCCTGCGGACAAAGGTCGACCAGGATACGGCTCCCGCCCGGCCACAGATCGTGCAGGTTCGCCCATTCATCCGCTGGGGTATTAAAGCGAATGCTTGAGGAGACAAAACCATGCCCGGCGCCCATTATTTTTAAATAGCTTATATCAATCAAAACCTGCGTCGTCAGATGATAATCGCCGGGCGGGATAAAAATAGCGGCGCCCGGTTTTCCACCGTCGTTGATATCGGTTTCGGTTTGCCGGGATTTAATATCGGCGATAATACTATTAATCACTTCGCCAATATCCTGATAGGGATTACCCACCGGCCACCGCGTGACGTCATAATAATTTTCAGGCACCATAAAACCTCCTTTGATATTAAATGGAAATCAATAAAAAATATTTAAATCGTAGCTATGCCATTGTTGAATAAAACCGACATTCTGCGCTCCCGGTCATTAACCGCGGCCTTTTTCCAGCTCGCGCTTTGCCAGATCCGTTTTAATTCTTTCAAGAAAAGCGTTATTGAGCTTAAAGTAGCGCACCAGATACGCGCTGATGAAATAGCTCACCATCGGCAGCAGGGAGAACATCACGATAATGCCCTGGAGGGTCTGCGAATTTTGCTGCGGCTCATTCGCGACATAGCCGGTAAACGCCAGAATCCAGGCGACGATAGCGCCGGCCACCGCCAGCCCCATTTTCAGCATAAAAAGATTACCGGCGAAGGAGATACCGGTCAGGCGTTTACCAAATTTCCAGTCGCCGTAGTCGTCGACGTCGGACATCATTGCCCACAGAATAGGGCCAGACTGGATGAGATGCAGGACGTTAATAATGACGAACAGCGTCATCAGCGGGGTCAGCGATTGCGGATCAATAAACCACAGCGCAAACGAGAGAATACCAAGGATAATATTAATAACGCGGAACAGCGCCAGCTTATCAAAACGATCGGTAAGCGGTTTGGCAAGCACGCTGCCCAGCATATTACAGGCCACGCCCAGCGCCATAAAGAAGGTAATAAATCCGACAGACGCCTTCATCACATAGGTAGCATAATAGATGGTTACACCGCCGCGGATAAATGCCGGGAAAACGTTCAGGAAGGTAATAGAGATCATCAATAGCCACTGATCGTTTTTGATGATATCGCGCAGGTCTTTCTTTAACGACTCGTTTTGCTTCACCGACACCACCCGCTCTTTAATGCTGGAGAAGCAGAACAGGAACATTAGCGTTGCCGCGCCGCCCATAATGATCATGGTCAGTTGGAAACCGGAGGCGCGATCGCCGTTACCCAGCCAGTCCGTTAACGGCAGAATAGAGGAGGAAATAATTAATGTCGCCAGGCCATTAAGGAAAAAGCGCCAGGACAGACAGCCCATACGCTCTTTCTGATTGAGGGTAATCACGCCGCCGACTGAGCAATAGGGAATATTAATCGCGGTGTAAATCAGCGACATGACAAGGTAGGTGACCCAGGCATAGATAATCTTGCCGTTCATGCTGAGATCGGGGGTAGTAAACATCAGTACCGCGCCCAGGCCAAACGGAAACGCCATCCATAATAACCATGGGCGGAATTTACCCCAGCGCGAGACGGTGCGGTCGCAGATTGCCCCCATTAGCGGATCGCTAAAAGCGTCAAAGATACGGATAACCAGGAATAATGTGCCAACCACCCCGGCATTCAGGCCATAAACATCGGTATAAAACCACGTCAGATATAGCGCCAGGACGCTCCATATCATTCCCGACCCGGCGTCACCCATGCCGTAGCCGATCTTCTCCCTGAGCCCGAGCTTTTCATAAGCGCCTGGCTTTTCCATTGCGGTAGCAGACATAAATACACCTATTTTTTGTTAAAAGGAGCCCATGACGCTAACGTTGCGCCATTACTAAATACCTATCCCTTACAGGGAGGTAATATTAATCTTTACGCTGCTCTCGCGGATAATTAACCGGGAGACGATTTCATGCATTTCAATACTGTCCGGCTGCTGTTGATGCTTTACCATCTGGAACGCGAGGTGAGCAATTTCATTGACCGGCTGTGCCACGCTGGTAATTTTTTTGGTTTGCGCCAGCAGGGTATTATCAAAACTGGCAATAGCGATATCTTCTGGAATGGAGATACCTTTTTCTTTAAGCCCATCGATAATATAGTTGGCAGCAATATCGTTATAAACCAACAGGCATGAACAGGTACGATCTGGCTCGCTGAGCTTCTCGATAATGACATCAAGAATTTGAATATGCCCGGAAACTCTCTCACCTTCACCTTTGGTTATCCAGAACGAATTATCTTTGGCGAGCGTTAAGCCGTGGCTCGCTATTTTTTTGCTATACGACGATACCTTGCGATTATCAACGCCTTCCTGGGCAACAAAGCCAAATGAAACATGACCCGTGTGGATAAAATGTTCCGCAATGCTTTCCGCCCCGCGATCCTGATTAATCGAAACGGAATTAAAGAAGCGGGACACTTGGGTGACGATGGCGACCGGGATGCGGGTAATGGTTAACCATTCGGAAAGTTCGGCCTCCGCTTCCGTCGGTACCCATAACAAACTGTCAATGCCCATTCCCACCAGGGTATGAATAATATGTTTATCCTGCTGCGGCTGATTCTGATGCGTTTTAACGATCACCGATTTGCCAATATACCGGGCCTCTTCCTCCACTGTCGCCAGCAGTTCACAGAAGTGAGGATTCATCAGATTAGGCAACACCACGCCAATCAGCCCTGAACATTTACCGCTAAGCTGAAACGAACTCTTACTGGGCACATAGCAGAGATAATCCATCGCATCGCGTACCGCCTGCCGGGTTTCCGGCACCACGCTGGGATGATTGTTAAGCACTCGTGATACGGTCGCCGTCGAGACCCCCGCTCTTTTCGCTACGTCTTTGATCGATGCCATGATGATTGAGTACGCCCCCTAACACTGGTGCTTACTATAAATTGTGATCGCGATCGGAAATGTAAGCCAGTTCACATGTTGCTTTGTTACATGGAAGCACGTTCGGCCTTCTCAATTTAGCTGGCTGAGACAAGTTTAATCGGAAGGGCGTGTATGAAAGGGCCTCATCCTTATAATCCATGTAAACCACAACGTAGTGGATTTCATGTTCACTAAGAATGAGGCATTGGTATAATTTTTATATTATTGAAATTATTATCAATAAAAATACTATTCAATAATATGATCGTTGAATACTTAAATAATTAGAAGAAATACTTAAAGCGCAACCGCGCGCCATAGCGATCGTCGTCATCGCTCTGGCTCAGCTTATCGTCGCTATCCAGAATAGAGTAATAGGCCCCAAGATAAATATTAAAATTCTGCATATTCATCACGTTCGGAATTTGATACGACGCGTGGATAGTATGAATATTGTAGGTACCTTCGTCTTTAATCCAGCAGTCGTTCTCGCAAATGACTCCAGCATAATCGCTGATTTTGTTATGCGCGTAGATATAGCCCAGTTCGAAGCGCCGCCACAGCGCGTTCACCCCGGTGGTAAAATCTTTTTCGTTGCTGGCATCCATATAAGCGGTGTTCAGGTTCACCACCACGCCGTTATCCGGGTCGCTCTTCAGGCCGTTCCAGGTCATAGTCAGACCATAGCCGGTGCGGTCGGACTGATCGACGAAGTTGCCCTGCGCATCGTGATAGCCATAGGCGTTTTGCACCACGTTCGCTTCCATGGCCGCCGCCACGGACACTTCGTCCTTCGCCCAGGAGACCACCGGGCGCAGGTAAGCGACGTTCTTTTTCTGATCCATATCGCGACCGTGGTAACCGCCGTCGTTATACAGCGAAGTGCCGTCTTCCAACAAAGTGTTGAGCTCAAAATACCAGTTATCAAGCTGCTTGCTTAGCAGGAAGTTGCCGCCTGCGTCAGAACGCCCGCGCCCCTCTTTCATCATATAGATATAGCCATGACCGTCGCTATACAGGTCGTTGGCGGTATTGCCGGAGTGCTCGACAAAGGTATCCTGATTTAGCGGGAACATGTCGTAAGCTTCAAAACGCCCCACCTTAACCTTCCAGTCATTTTCCTGACCAAAGAAGAACGCGGCATCATCAAGATTCATCGAACCAGTCATATCCGCCAGCGGTTGGACGGTGAACCCGGCAAAATAGCCGCTGTCCGTTTTACGCATACCATCGAAGCCGAGCAGGATACGACCGTTTAAATCCCAGTTCTCGTAGGTTGGGTCGCTACCAACATCAGCGTTAGTCATCGCCAGCAAGCCACGTTTGCTTTCCGCATCCATATTGAATTCCACGTCACCGTAGATTTTCAGATCGCCATAGCCCGTTAATTTCAACTCCGGCGCGGTCATATTCTTTTTACTCTCTGCAGCCGGAGCCACGCTTTTAACCGCTACGCTGGTTTGTGCCGCCTGAATAGCGGCATCCTGTTGCGTCTGTAAATTCCGAACCTGCTCTTCCGCTACCGTCGCCCGATTCTCAGCGGCGGCAAGCCGCGCTTCCAGTTGTTCCATACGCTGTTCAAGAGTCAGGTGATTATTTTTTGCTACCGCTGAACCCGTTATTAAAGACAAACCCATGGCTATCGATAATGCTTTTTTATTCATTTTTATTTTCCGGAGGTAAAAGAGGGCCAGGTGAGTCATAAACTCACCCGTATTTATTTTTTGTTTTTTTATCAGGCAGATTTTTCTATTTTATTTTGGCTATTCACCCCGCAAACAGTTGATATTTATTCTTATCCTCATCGCTAATTTCTCTTAATATCCGACAAGGGACGCCAGCAGCGACGACATTCGCTGGTATTGAGCGATTCACCACACTTCCGGCGCCGATAACCGAGTTTTTACCAATAGTGACCCCAGGGTTGATAATCACCCCGGTGCCAAGCCATACGCCATCCTCGATGATAACCGGCTGCGAGAATTGCTGCTGGGTGTGGCGCAGATCCGGCTGAACCGGATGGCCCGCGGTGGAAATAGTCACGTTGGGCGCAAACATCACGTTATTGCCGATGATAATGTCGGCATCATCAACCAGCGTCAGGTTGAAGTTGGCGTAAAAATTATCGCCGATAGTGGTGTGAGTTCCGTAGGCAATATTAATCGGCGGTTCTATCCAGCACGCTTTACCGACGCTGGCAAACATGCGTCGAATAATATCGTCTCTTAATTCCTGATTAAAAGGATGCGAGTGATTGTACTCATAGGCCCGCGCCTTGCCCATCAGCCGCTGTTCCGGTAAACCATATCCTGAATCAAGATAGAGCTCGCCGCTGTTCATTCTTGCTTTCATATCCATAGTGCAAATTTTCCTCATCTCTCCAGCACATCCCTGTGCATTATCGACCTGTTTTCTAAACCGTCATGGCGTTATCGCGCATCTTTTCCGACGTGGCCTTGCCCGATAAGGTAAAGGCGGATATCAAGGTGACGGTCAGGGCGATGCCGCCAAGGATCATATAGGTATCCTGGAAGCCGATACGGTCATACATATTTCCGGCAAAAGCGGAGAGAAAAATCGCCGCCACCTGTTTGGAAAACTGGAAGCCGACCAGGTAAATCGTCGCCGACAGCCGAACGTCAAACACGCCGGTAATGTACTTAAACGCCCCCACCAGCAGGAACGGGACCTCCAGCGCATGGAGCATTTTCAGCGCCACCACTTCAGCGGCCGTCGTGGCGAACGATGAGCCGATCATCCTCGCCGCCATCACCATCCCGGCAATCAGCAGCGTATTCTTCGCGCCGATGCGGTTAATAATCCACGGCGAGCTGAACATGATAATCGCGTTGCATATTTCCCCGGCGGTGGTCGCGAAACCAAAGGCGCGGGTGCCCGATTCCGGCGTGGCGAAGAAAGATTTAAAGAAGGTGGCAAACTGCTGGTCAAAGACGTCATATACGCAGGCGACGCCGATAACATAGAGAATAAACATCCACATTTTGCGCTGACGGAACATGCGCACGGCGGTTTTTAAATCGACCGATGATCGGTTAGCGCCCAGCGAGTCCATCACCTGCGCGGTCTGGCTGGCCTGCGGTTTCGCGATAGCCACCAGTACGACCAGCACCAGCGCGGCGGCTGACCCCATCCAGAACACCCACTCGGGGTTAACGCTGAATAGCATCCCCGCCGTGGTAGCGCACAGCGCCCAGCCGAGGCAGCCAAAAGTCCGCGCCTTGCCGTATTCAAACCCGCTGTTGCGGCTCACGCGCTCAATATAGGCTTCCATCGCCCCGGCGCCGGCGGAGAAAACAAAGCCGATGTAGGCCCCGCCACTCAGTGCCCCGAGCCAGATATTGGTTTTCAGCAGCGGCGCAAAGACATAGAGGAAAAAGGGGGCGATCAGCACCAGCAGCACGGTCACGATCCACATCAGATGCTTTTTCAGCCCCAGCTTATCGGAGATCACGCCCAGTATCGGCTGAAAGCAGATAGCGAACAGCGACAGGCTGGAGAAAACAATACCGGTCTCGGTTTTATTCAGGCCGATGACGTCCGATAGCCAGATCGGCAAAAACGGAAAGCAGGTGGCCATAATGAAAAAGTAGAGAAAGAAGAACAGCCCGAAAATCCAGAAATTGGGGTTGTTTTTATGGGTACAGACGGTCGGGTTCATTGTGTACTCCTCAAAAAGGGCCGACGCGCGGCCCGTTACCATCACACGCGTTGCAGGCCAATCAAAATGGCGCTTTCCGGGTCGAGGATTGGCAGCGCCAGCCCCGCCTGTTGTAACCACTCGCCGCTTACGGTCTGCGGTGTCGTCATCCATTCCGGCAGCTTACGCATCGTATGGCCGCCCTCTCCCGTAATCTGGATATCGGGATGGTCGAGAAGCGTCACCCGGTAGCGGGCTCCCGCTTCCAGTCCCGCCACGCGCAGCGGCGCCATCAGGGTGTAGTCCGGCATCGCCAGCTGACTGACGAGGAAAATCGCCTGGCTCTTATCCTCACTCACCACGCCGTGCGCGAGGGTTGTGGCGTCCGGCATATCGATACGCCACTGCACGCCGTGATGAATAACATCGCGCCACTGCTTGTGTAGCGCCGCGTATTTGCGGTAACCCGCGCGCTCTTGCTCATCGGCGCTCACCGGATCCAGCTCAAGCCCCATATGGCCGAACAGCGCCGTCAGGCCGCGGAAAGCGATACTGTGCTGGCGGAAAGTGGCGTGACAGCGGCGGTTGCCGATGTGCGCGCCCATCACTTCCGGCGGGAAGAAGTAGCTCATGCCGCGCTGAATGGTGTTGCGCTCGAGGGCATCGTTATTGTCGGAAGCCCAGAAGCGATGGCTGCGCTTCAGCACTTCATAATCGATACGCCCGCCGCCGGAGGAGCAGGACTCAAATTCAATATGCGGGAAGCGGGCCACCAGCGTATCCAGCAGGCGATAGAACTGGCGAGTTTGCGCATCGGCGGCGGCTTTACCGTTATGCGCAGGCTGCACCAGCTCGCGGTTCATATCCCATTTCACATAGTCCACGGCGTGCTCGCCCAGCAGCCAGCTCATCCGTTCCAGCAGATAATCAAAGGCTTCCGGGATATTCAGGTTCAGGACAAACTGATGCCGTCCGGGGATCGGCGTATAGCCCGGCAGCGCCAGCACCCAGTCGGGATGCGCGCGGTATAAATCGGAGTTCGGGTTGATCATCTCTGGCTCAACCCAGATGCCGAACTCCATCCCCAGCGACTTCACGTGGTCGATAATCGGGGTCAGACCGTCAGGATATTTTTCTTCATCGAGATACCAGTCGCCGAGCGCCGCCCAGTCGTCGTTGCGCCCTTTAAACCAGCCGTCGTCGATGATAAAGCGCTCCACGCCCAACCCCGCCGCCTCATCCGCCATGCGCATGATGTACTGCGGGTCGTGGTCAAAATAGATCCCTTCCCAGGTGTTGAGATGCACCGGGCGCGCCTTGTTGTCCGGGAAGCGAATAATCTGTTCGCGCAAATAGCGGTGGAACTGCTGGCTCATGCCGTTCAGCCCTTGCGCTGAATAGCTGGCGTAGAGGTTCGGCGTCCACAGCGTTTCCCCTTCCGCCAGCGCCATTTCGCCCGCCAGATAGAGCGCTTCCGCCTGCAGGTAGCGCCGCCCGTCGGTTTTCACTTCCGCCCGCAGGCGGTGGTTACCGCTCCAGCCCAGGTGCACGCCCCACACTTCGCCCTGCATCTCGCTAAAGGCGCGGCTGCCGGTAATCAGCGCCGGAAAATGTTCGTGAGAGGTGCGTCCGCGGCGGTTTTCCAGCACAAAGCTGTCGTGTTCCAGAATGAGACGATGGGGCTGGAATTCGCGGATCCAGCGGCCATGAAAGGCCATCACTTCGCGGGCGCGTTCGGCGACCGGCAGCGTGACGGCCAGGCGATCCACCTGCCACGGCTGCGGGCGCAGGTTGGTTAAGCCATGGCGCACGCTCAGCACGCCGCTGCTATCAAGCTGGATTTCACTGCATAACCGCAGGCCAGCCTGCGCGTCTTCGCTGAAGAGAGTAACCTTCTGCCCGTCCTGCACCACCTCGGTGGTGGTGAACATCGGCGAGGCATCCAGCCCCTGGCGGTGGCCCTCAATGCCCGGCGCGCCAAACAGACCGTGCCCCAGTTCGGCCATCAAGGTCACCGGGGAATCGACATCGAGGCGACCGTTGGCCACCGGGCGGGCGATGCTGGCGGCATCCTGCGGCGAAAAGTGGCTTAAATGCGGCCCCCAGTAGATAATTTCGGCGAACGGATGGGTTTTGATCACCACGTCGGCCACTGCGCTTTGCAGGCGTAAAATCGAATCAGACATTAGACATCTCCACAACAAGGAATGTCTTACTGTTGATCCGAAACGTTTCGGACGCCAACCAAAACGTTTCGGATCCGTGATCGAGTTCAGGAAATTAATCTAACGGGCGGGAAATCAGGCGGTTTCGCCGGAGATAAATTCAGGCTGCCAGAGTACCTGGAGCGAGGCGAGATCGTCACCGGCGATTAAGTGGCGAACCATGCTGGCTATCTGGCGACCCACACCCTGGCGGGTGGATTGAATCACCGCGCCAACCGGAGTTTCAATGATGCTATCCTGCGGTAAACCGTCGTAAACCACTAATGCAACACGGTTATCGCCAGTCAGACGCCCCAGTTGAGCCAGGGCCATCGCCGCGCCGTCGCCGTGAGTGTTGCAATCGGTGACAATCGCCGTTGGCGGTTCGGGCAAGCGCAGCAGCTCCATGGTTGCCTGAAACCCGCCGCGGCGGGTGGGCGGCACGCTGCGCAGCCAGGTATCCGCCAGGCCCGCTTCGCGCAGCGCCTGCAGATAACCGTTGCGGCGCTGGGTAATAAAAGCCTGATTGTTATTTTCGCTCAGCAGCGCGATGCGTCGGTGCCCCTGGCTAATCAGGTGGCGGGTGGCGCGATACGTTCCCGCCTGGTTATCGAAATCAAACCAGGCGTAGGGCTGCGGCAGGCGGCTGCGGCCCAGCGCCAGAAAAGGAAAGCCGGCGGAGAGCAGTTGAATCAGGCGCGGGTCGTCATCGAGCGTATGCGCGACGATCAGCGCATCGACGCGGCGGCTCTGCACCATACGCATATAGCCGTGCTTATCGGCCTGTTCATCGTCGGCAATCAGCAGTAAATCAATCTCGTAGCGCGCCAGTTCGTGGCTGATTTCACCCACCATTTCGAGAAAGACGTTGTTATTCAGCGGCGCGGGGCGCACGGGGAAAACGAGGCCGACGGCGTCGATTTTGCCCATCTTCAGGCGACGAGCGAAAGTATTGGGGCGATATCCGCGGCGCTGGGCTTCCGCTTCCACGCGGGCGCGCGTCTCCTGCGACACGTCGTCATAGCCGTTTAACGCGCGGCTGACGGTCGTTACCGAGATCCCAAGTTCTTTAGCAATGGCTTTCAGCGACATAGGTATGCCTGTCTTCGCGGAAGAATGCGGCTAGTGTCCCGCAATACGGGCATGGCGTCCAGCAACAGCGACAAAGCGCCATTCGGCGCTTTGTCCTGAGGAAAAACTACTGCGCCAGCGGTTTACGCACAAAGAAGCCATAGAGACAGGCGCCAAGGAACAGCAGGCAGCCGCCGAGAATAAAGACATTGGTGAACTGACCGGTAGCATCAAGGATAATCCCCGTGATCACCGGCGCCAGCGCTGCACCGAGAAAACCGCCAAAGTTCTGGATCGCACCGAGAGAAGCGACCTGCTCTTTGGGCGCCATATCCGCCGCCAGCGCCCAAATAACCCCGGACGGCATTTGTGAGCAGAAATAGCCCAGCGTCAGTAGCGTAATCGCGGTACCGCTGTTGCTGACAAACGGAATTGGCATCACAAAACAGGCCGCCATTGCCGCCCCCACCACAATAGGCACCTTCCGCGCCGTTACCGCATTAATCCCTCTACGCACCAGACGGTCAGAGAGCATCCCGCCGCAAAGGACGCCAAGAATACCGGCAAAGAATGGAATCGAGGCAATAAAGCCCGTCTGCTTCAGGCTGAATCCCAGCGACGTTTCCAGATAACCCGGCAGCCACGTCAGATAAACCCAGATAGTAAACATGATGCAGAAGTTGCCGGAGATCATGAACCAGGTCGTTTTATTGCGAAACAGCTCGCCCCAGCTAACCTGTGGCTTATCGGCCTCAGCCATCACCACCTTACCGGTGTGGATCAGCATCGCTTCCCGCGCATCCGGATCGCGATAAAACTTCAGCCACGCCAGAATCAACGGTATACCCAGCAGACCCACGGCGATAAACATCCCGCGCCAGCCAACCCACAGCAGCAGAAGCGTCAGCAGCGGCGGCGCGATGGCGTTAGCGATTTGCGAACCCGTATTGATGATCGATGTCGGCAGGCCGCGCTCTTTATCCGAAAACCAGCTTTGGGTGATCTTGATACCAGAGGTAAAGAACGGCGACTCTGCCACCCCCAGCAGCACCCGCAGGCCGTAGAAGAAACTATAGGTATTCACAAATCCCATCAGAAAGGTCACGGCAGACCATAGCGTCAGCGCGCCGGTGAACATCTTCTTTGGGCCGAAACGGTCGACCAGCCAGCCGGCCGGCAGGTTTGCCAGCGCATAAGGCCAGAGAAACGCCGATAGCAGCAGACCCATTTCGGTTCCGGAGAAACCAAACTCCTTCGAAATGGTGGTATTAGCAATACTCAGGTTGGCGCGGTCAAGATAGTTCACCACCGCAGCCAGCAGCAAAATCAAAATAATCCCCCAGCGCCGGCGAGAGAGTTTCGGCGGCTCGATTACCGCCGAGGAAGTCTGATTCACGGTGCTCATGCCGATACCTCCAGTAATGCGCGATCGATTTTGATGACCGCTTTGCGCAGATGGCTAACACCACCGCCCAGAGGATGGCAGCAGGGGCGATGAATATCTTCCGGGAAGAAAATCGCGAACATACCGGGGGTTAACGTTACCTGCGTCTCTGCTTCTTCTACCTGCCAGAACATGATGTCCTGCTGCGGCGTTCGATCATCCACAACGGTATGCAGACCGCTTTCCACGCGGCTGACGCCCATACGCTCATGGCCTGAAATCAGGTACTGAATATCGATAAACTGACGGTGCGATTCCGGACGAGCCTCGGCAAAAGGCATGCTATCCATCTCCTGTAGCAGGCAAAAGAGTCGGTCAGGGATCAGGTCGATTTTTCCCAGCGTGAAATCCTGAAAATCTTGCTCTGCAAGAAAAGCCAGCGCCTGGCGAATAACCGGATGATAAGCCATCGACTGTGCGGGCCATGCCTTCAGACTGGTTACGATCATAATGGCATCCTCCGCTTAGCCCACGATACGCTGACGCCACTGTTCGGTTCCGGCGCGAATCTGGTCGAGAATCACCGTCAGCCCCCAGTACTTATTCAGCACATCATCTTTATTAACCCGGCAGGTGATACTGTCGAAAGTCCCCAGACGCTGATGGTAGATTTTGGCGTTTTTCGGATAGCCCAGCGTTTCGCTCACCGCCCCCAGAGAGAGGAAAATCGCCAGTTCATCGGCCAGTGCGCGTTGGTTTTTCCCCTCTCGCCACAGCCAGCTATATAGTTCAGGGTGAAAGTTGGTAAACACACCGCTAAAGCCCTGTGAGCCCGCCAAAATCGCTGGCCAGGCAATCGCCGCGTTGGCGTTAATGACGTTGAGCGGCGTGCCCTGCGCCAGACGTACGCGACGTTCAACGGTCGGTAGATCGCAGCTCACATCCTTCAGCACAACGAAGCGCCCGCTATTGGCGCACCATGTAAATTCATCATCGGTAAGCAATCGGCGATAAGGCGCCGGACACTCGTAAAGGCCGAGCGGTAGCGAGGCTGGCAGCGTTTCCAGCAACGTATTCAGCACTGCATAGAAAACGTCGCTCCCCTCATTACGCGGATCGAGATGGTTAGTCACCAGCACCAGGGCATCAATACCGGTCTGCGCCATCGCCAGCAGCTCGGCTTTTTGCGCTTCAATATCATCACTGATATGGCCAGAAGCGATAACGGGAATGCGGCCGTTAACGCGCTGTACCACAAAACGCGCCAGCTCAACGCGTTCTTCTAAGGAAAGGAACTGCATTTCGCTTGATTGACAGACGGCAAACAGCGCATCAACGCCCTTCTCCAGATACCAGTCGATTAATTTCGCCAGCGCCGGATAATCTATCCGTTCGTCAGCGGCAAATGGCGTCAGCATTACTGGGACAATACCGTTAATCGTTTTCATATTGTTTTTTCCTGAGTTCAGAGGGTACGGAGTCGTGCGTTTGCCTGTTCAAATTCAGGCATATTGGATGCCCCTTCCAGCTCCACGGCCAGAGAGGCGAAGGCGGAGGCCCAGGTAGCGGCCTGCACCAGACTATTTCCGGCGGCAAGCGATGCGGCCAGCGCACCGTTGAAAGCATCGCCGGCACCGGTGGTATCCACGGTGACGGCTGGGAAAGCGCGTATATGACTGAACTGGCGGTTATCCAGCAGCAGCGCACCGCGCGACCCCATCGTAATCAGCACTTTTTTAGCGCCGAGTCTGGCGATACGTAGCGCCGCTTCTTTTGCCGTATCAAAATCGCTAATGTCGATCCCCGATAATAAAGATGCTTCCGTTTCATTCGGCGTAATGACATCTACAAAGGGGATGCTGGGGATAATTTCAGCAGAATAGGGGGCGGGATTAAGAATAACTTGCTTACCCAGCTCATGCGCTATCTTGATTAGTGAATGAGTAGCATCGAAATTATTTTCCAGCTGAACCAATAAAACATCTGATGAAGATAATTCCGGAATAATTTTCTGAATTTCACTATAGGTAATAGTAGTATTTGCCCCGGAATAAATAGCAATCATATTTTCGCCGTTTTCCTGAGAAACATAAATAATCGCATTACCGGTTGGTTCACTCTCTGACTGATAAAGCGTGTAAGAGTGAATTGCAGAGCGAGTTAAATGATCTGCTGCTAAATGACTGAACTGATCTTTACCCACCTTGGCAACAAAATGCACCTGAGCACCGGCTTTACTGGCGGCCGTTGCCTGGTTTGCACCTTTCCCTCCCGGTCCCAGGCTGCTACCCAGCGCCATTAGCGATTCACCGCCTCGCGGGAAGCGCTCCACCTTCGCCACAATGTCAACGTTGAACGAGCCAAATACACATACCTTACCCTGCATAACTTTTCCTTTTTGTCGCTCATCGCCTGGTGATTTACGGTGATTAAGAGGTTGCAGCAGCACCTCAAAACTATCACCGGTTTCAGAAATAAGTTCCGCCTGCAAACTACGGCGCGAAATAATTGCTCCGCCATAACAGCGCTGCACCAAGCCCATCGCCGCAAGAGTATTTAAATCACTGCGAATCGTTTCTTTCGTGACATTAAAATGAGCAGAAAAATAATTAACATAACCACGTTCATGTTCATCTAAATATCGTAAAATAGACTTTCTACGTTCTTCAAGAAACATAATTAACCCCGATATCACCGTTGCAGTATACGAACCACCTAAGGGTGGAAGAGTGACATCAATCCCATGTTTCCAGACGAAACGGAAGCAAACAAAAATGAAGAAAAAGAATAAACGGAAAAGCGATATTCCCGGTTCTATAGGAAGTAAAATAATATATATATCATTAACATATATAACGGCATAACATTCTGCGGATTACGAATAAATGCGCAGAATGTTATTAAATTTAGTTCTGCTCGGCAATCAGCAGCGCCTGGGTGTCCGGCTCCAGCGCCTGGAAAACGTGCTGCCGATCGGCGGGATAGCAGATGTAATCGCCTTCCCCCAGCTCTTCCGGCGCTTCCGTCAGGCCGACCCGCGCCCGCCCCTGGGTGACAATAATATGCTCCACCGAACCCGGCGGATGGGGGTGGGAAATGCGGTCCGCGCCCGGCTGAGTCAGCAGAAGATAGATATCGCGCCGGGCGCCCGGCGGGCAGGCGGCCAGCAAAATCGCCTGATAGTTCGCCTGCTCGGCGACCACCTTCGTCCCCTCGCCGCGGCGGATCACCTGCGTGGTGTTGACCTGCGGCTCCAGCAGCCGGGCAAAGGGAATATCAAGAGCCACGCACAGCGCCCAGAGGGTTTCCAGGCTCGGGTTGCCATTGCCGGATTCCAGCTGCGATAACGTTGATTTGGCAATTCCCGCCCGCCGCGCAACTTCGGCAAGGGAAAGGCCGGTGCGCGCGCGCTCACGTACCAGGCTTTTGGCAATCAGGCTAATTGGCTGAGTCATACAGCCCTCCGTGTTTTTTATAACGAACGATTCGTTCGTCTTGAAATGCGATTCTGTTACGTTCATTATAATGGAAATTCGTTCGATATGGCTAAAGAGTATGAAACAGCACTTCGCCGCGCTTAAGGGCGACACCCTCAGAGCAATTGTTTTAGTCTGCCTCGCGGTAGGCATCGTCGGGATGTCCTACGGCTCGTTGGCCGTCGCCTACGGCTTCCCGATTTGGGTCCCCTTTGTGCTTTCGGTTTGCGTCCTGGCGGGCGCTTCAGAGTTTATGTTTATCGGCATTGTCGCCAGCGGCGGCAACCCGCTGGCGGCGGCGGCGGCCGGGCTGCTGGTCAACGCGCGCCATATTCCCTTCGGCGTAACGGTGCGCGACCTGGTCGGCCAGCGCGCCGCCAGCTTCCTCGGCTGCCACATCATGAACGATGAAAGCGTAGTGTTTGGTCTGTCGCAGAAAACCCCCGAGCAGCGGCGGGCCGCCTACTGGCTGTGCGGCCTGGGCGTGGCGCTGATCTGGCCGTTGGGCGCGTTGTTAGGCGCGGGCGTCGGCAAGCTGCTCCCGGCGCCGGAGACCATTGGCCTCGATGCGGTATTCCCGGCGATTCTTCTGGCGCTGGTGGTGCCGGCCTTTAAAAACCGCACCACGTTGATCCGCGCCTGTAGCGGAGCGGCGCTATCGCTGGCCGCCGTGCCTTTCGCGCCGGTTGGTCTGCCGGTTTTACTGTCGCTGTTTGGCCTGCTGACGAGGAAAAAATAATGGGCAATATGACGCTATTTATCGCCGGTATTGCGATTTTGTCGCTGGGCACCTACTTAATGCGTTTAGGCGGAGCGAAGCTCGGCAGCCGGCTGGCGTTTTCCGAGCGCTCCCAGGCGCTGCTCTCCGATGCGGCGACGGTACTGCTCTTTTCCGTGGCGCTGGCGACCACCTTTTACGAGGGCGAACATTTTGCCGGGATGGCGCGGGTGCTGGGCGTTGGCCTGGCGGTGTTCCTCGCCTGGCGCAAGATGCCGCTGATCGTGGTGATTATCGCCGCCGCCGTGGCGACGGCGCTGCTGCGGATAGCGGGTATCGCCTGACCCGGCCTACGAAACCCGCAATATCAAGTAATTACGCAATTCCTGTAGGCCACGAAAGCGAAGCGCCGCCGGGCAGCTGCAGTTAAGGAATTACTGCATTTGTACTTCGAGCCAACGGATAACAGGCGCCATCTCCAGCGGTTTTTGCTGATCGACGGTAAACACCGGCCCCAGCCGCATGGGTTCCGCCCGCTGCGCCAGCTGAGCCAGCTCCGGGAGATACTCTTCGCCCGGGTGCCCCGGCCTGCGATCATGCAACCGGCTGGCATAGCGCGACACCGCAAGCTCGGGCGAGATGCGGTTCCAGATCTCCAGAACCTTTTCAACGCCCGCCTGCTGCAGCTGCCGCTGCAACGTTTCGCGCGGCTGAAAACCAAACCAGGCGTCGATTAACCAGATACAGCCTGCCGGAGCGTGGCCGACGATCGACCAGATGACTTCATAAGCGGCGCAGCCCAGCTGCCGGTTGAAAGATCTGTCGATTTCGCTAAAGCACGCCATAAACGGCTCTTTAATACCGTCGATAGTCAGCTGCGGCAGATTGAAGGTTGCCGATAGCTGCCGGGTGACGGTGCTTTTGCCCGAGGCGGGAATGCCGTTAATTAAAATCACCGTTTTGCAGCCGGGTGTGAGATGTCTGTTCATAACAACGCGACGACCTCCTCTCTGCTGCTGGCGGCCCGCAGCTTCGCCATGGTCTCGTTATTATCGAGCAGGGCGATAATCGCCCGGATGCCCTCCTCAATATGGGCATTGCTGTCCTGCGCGCCGAACATAATGACAATATCCGCCTTCTCGCTATCGGCAAAATGAATCGGCTTATCCAACACGACCAGGCTAAAACAGTTACGCCTGACGCCACATTCCGGCCTGGCGTGGGGGATAGCGACGCCTTCATCGAAAACGTAATAGGCGCCGTGGTTCAGGGTATTATCGATTACCGCCTGACCGTAATCCGCCGAGATATACCCTTTCGCGACCAGCGGGCTGGCCGCCAGATGGATCACTTTCTGCCAGTCGGACTCCGTGACGCCGACCTGAATCGCATCGGCCTCTATCAGCAGTTCTTTTATCGTCATCATCACTCCCTAAATATTGCGGCGAATTACATTGCGTAACTCATCAATACGCACAAAGAGCGCATCTATCTCCTGCCGATGACTCTTACTTTTGGCATACACCGCCAGCGCCCGGTTATACATCAGCATTAAGGCTTTCTGTATTTCGCCATTAGCCGGGTTGCCCTGTAGTTCCGCTTCCAGTCTGGCTATTTCCCCGGCCAGCTGACGGGACTGTTCGTCATAATCCTGCGGTGGTTGATTCTCTTTTTTCCACAACGTTTTCAAAGATTCAAACATAGCGAGCTCCTCCCTGACGGACAGCAGGGCAACAAAATACGGTTTAAAATAAGCTTTTATTTGAACAGCGCGATTTTTTCCATTAATACATGGGTGACCGCGTTATTCGCCGGAATTAAAAATTTGCGTACGCTGTCGTTCACTTTGCCTTTTTCAAAGGTGGTTTTACAGCGATCGACCCACTGGACGTTCATTTCAGTGCCGACGTTCACCTTGTTAATGCCTTCAGTGACGGCCAGGCGCATATCTTCATCGCTGACGCCGGTACCGCCGTGCAGCACTAACGGCACGCCGGTCGCGGCGCTAATCTCTTTTAGCCGCTGGTGCTGGATTTGCGCCTTACCGGTATACAGGCCGTGCACCGTGCCCACGGAGACCGCCAGCATATCCACCCGGGTCTCCTCCACAAAGCGTTTGGCGTCCTCCACCGTGGTGAAGCAGATATCCTCCGCGGCCACGGCTTTGCCGTCTTCCGATCCGCCGATCGCCCCCAGTTCGCCTTCTACCGTGATATTCCGCGGGCGCGCCATCTCCACCACGATGCGGGTATTGCCGATATTCTCTTCCAAATCCAGATGGGAGCCGTCGTACATCACTGATGTAAATCCGGCATCCATGGCCGTTTCGATGGCGCTAATATCAGAGCAGTGATCCAGATGCAGGCAGGTCGGCACGTTTTCACTTTCCGCTAATGAACGAACCGCATCCACCAGTAACCGGTAGCCAAGATATTCCGCCGTCCCGGTAGAGATTTGAATCATTAACGGGCTATGGCTTTGTTGCGCCGCTTTAAAAAATGCTGGCAGCATTTCAATACAGTGCAAATTAAATGAGCCAATGGCCTTAAAATTTCTTTCCTGCGCAATTTTCAGAATAGCGTTGAAGTTATACAGACTCATGAACATTTTCCCCTTTCGGCTTCGCTGATTTACCGTTTACGAACCATGCCAGTGCGGCAACAAAAACAATGAACAGGGCGACAAATAGCCAGTTATTCTGGAAAGCGTGGCCTAATACCAGACCGGAACTAATGACGTCCGAATCGCTGAAGGTGACGCCGGTAAAACCGTAGCTTTCCAGCATCGGTACCAAAATGGCGGGCAGGAAGGTGATAAACAGGCCGTGAATGACGCCGCCAATCATCGCCCCGCGGCGGCCGCCCAGCGCGTTGCCGAAGACACCCGCCGTCCCCCCGGCAAAGAAGTTGGTTAACAGGCCGGGCAGGATCATCGCCAGGCCAAACATGGGAAACACCAGCATGCCGATGATGGAGCCGACGGTGGTCGCCAGGAAGCCGACGATCACCGCGTTAGGCGCATAGGGAAACAGCACCGGGCAATCCAGCGCGGGCTTAGCGTCCGGGACAATGCGCATCGCAATCCCGCGAAATGCCGGCACCAGCTCGTTAAGCAACAGGCGCACGCCGCTGTAGAGAACGAATACCCCCGCCACAAACTGAATGGACTGCATAAAGGCGTACATCAGGTAGTTAATGCCGTTGGAGAACTGCGCGATATATTCCGGGCCCGCCGCAACCGCGGGGATGAGGTACATCGGCACCATCACTACCGCCATCGCGAGATAGGTATCCTGAAGAAACTTAAAGTTATCCGGTAATTCAAGGTCTTCTGTTGAGCGAGACCCTTTCCCCACCACTTTAGCCACCGCCGCCTGCACCAGATAGCCGATAGTGCAGAAGTGCCCCAGCGCCACGTCATCGGAACCGGTAATGCGCCTGACCACCGGCTGCGCCAGGGCGGGCATCAGTACCGCCATCACGCCGCCGAAAATACCGCCGGTTAAAATCAACGGAAGCCCGGTCAACCCGGCTTTATAACCAATCACCGCGCCGATAGTCGCCATCCACAGCAGCGCCTGGCCGGTCAGAAAAATATATTTAAGCGGCGTCAGGCGGGCGATAATGATGTTGACGGCAAAAATCACCATCAGGGTCAACGCGACTTCGGAACCTAATTCACGGTTGGCTAATCCGGCAATGGCGGCGACATCGGTAATGTAGCCTTTCATGCCAAATCCCTGCGTGAAAATATCGTTAAGGAACGTTAGCGTGGCGACAATAATGTTGATCCCGGCCATCATAATTAAGAAACCGAGCAGCGTTTTAAACGTACCCTCTGCCGTTTTACCCGCTGATTTTTTTTGCAGAATCAGGCCCAGCATCGCAATAAATGCAATTAATATCGATGCCTGGCCGAGTAAATCTTTGACGATAAACTCTACAAAGCTATTCATAGTCCGCTACCTTCAGGTTACGTTCTTTTAAGAATGCGACGATCTTTGCCTCAATCTCGTCTTTATCCGTCAGCTTATGCAGTACCACTACGCGTTTAATTTCCTCCTCGCTGGCATCCGCCGTTAATATATCGGCAAAGGTTTTTTGCGTCAGAATCATATCTGATTTAAACGCCCCGGCTTCGGAAATAGTGGTATGTTCAATCTGTGCTGGAATCTCCAGCTTCTTTAAAACCGCCTTCGCCGTCATTTCAATGGCAAAGCTTGAACCGAGGCCGCAGCCACATACGCATAGAATTTTCAGCATGTAGGGTCTCCTCAAATTATATTGAGTTGTTTGGCAAGTTTATAATGATGTCCTTCAGTGTCGACCAGACGTTTTTTCATACTAATTAAATCAATCGGAATAGGTTTGTTACTTGCATTAATTATAATGGCTTTATTTTTCATCCCTGACTGAATGCAGCGAACCACTTCACTGGCCATAATCGTGCCCTGGTAGATCTCTTCGCAGGTCGGATCGCCATTGCGCAAACCGTAGCCAACGATAGTTTTACGAATACGCACGCCAATTTGCGGTTCGAGCTGCTTAATCATGGTATCAATGGCTCCCTGAAATCCGGGAGAGTATTCCCTGGTGTAGCCTTCAGAGCACAGGATCACCACGCTGTTTTGCTGTGTCAGCTTATGCTTCACCCGCTCGGCCAGCGTTTCCAACGGCAGCTGCGATTCCGGGATCAGGGCGATATCGGCGTTACTTTTTATCGCGGATTGCAACGTTAACTCTCCACAATACCCTCCCAGAATTTCGACCATAAACACGCGGCCCGGTAATGCTCTTCCGGTATTTCTTAAGCGGGAAACTTCTTTAATAATCTGCTCGCAGGCGGTGGAGAAACCAATCGTATAATCACTGCCGTACACATCGTTATCGATAGTCATCCCGACGCCAAAGCAGTTAATATCAAATTCGCTCAGCGTATTGAGAAACTGCAGGCTACCGTCGCCGCCGGCCATAATCAGCACATCAATGCGCAGTGATTTAATTTTTTTGGCTATTGTTTCATATTCACTGCGCAGCAACCGACGGCTGGTGCGCCCGGAGGTAATGATCGGAATAGAGGCGATGGAGAAATCGACCAGATCGCGCCAGGCCACCTCCTGATGGTTTTTATCCAACAGCCCAGGTATTCCACCATTAAAAATGGTGATATCGGCATTCGCCAGTCTGGCAATCTGGAATATAAAATTATTAATTCCTGAAACATCGCCGCCGCTAATAACAATGCCAATTTTCATTGCCCGTCTCCGCTGTTTTGCCTGCCCACATTTTTCCCTGAGTTCAAGGGCATTATTTGCAAGAGAGATCACAATATGCTGATAAATCTCTGCCAGCCTAATATTGACAGCGGGTTTATTAGCGCATTTTTTGTGATCAATATCTCTTTTATAAAATGGGATCGTCTTAACAGTTACGTTTTTATTTTCTTTTATATCATTAGGTTACTTGAGGAGATAATTTCGCCGGCGGGCTGCCCCTTTTCATCTTTAAGCCCAGCGATAATGAAAAAGCAGAAATGTGATAAATAGCGCATTTTTTTACGTCAGGAAGGTTCACGGCGCGTTTATCGCCCCGTTCAGGCTGTCCGGTTCTTCGGCCGCTTGCGGGCGGGGCGCCAGCTTTTACACCCCATCAAATCGGTGGCGATCTTCATCACATTCTAATCAAAACGTAGTTTCATTTTTATCTAATGGCGTAGAAAGTACTCAGTGTCTAATAAAAATAGTAGTGTCTAGTGTCTAAATAAAATCGACGCTATTTTCTACTCTACCCAGGACATTGAAAAATGGCGCTGTCGGCAAAAGAAAAGTTATTCCAGAAAATAGTGACTCATTATGCGCATAAACCCGCGGGGTTCACGGCTCAGGACTGTGCGGACTTTATGCAGGTTAACCGCAGCGTTATCAGCCATTACCTTAACAGGCTGTGCGATGACGGCCATCTGAGTAAAGAAAATACCCGGCCGGTGCGCTTCTTTGTACAGACCAACGGTAAGGAAAGCGTTCAGGCATCACTCATAGTGTCGAAAAAGCACGACGCCTTTCAGCCGTTGATTGGCGCACACGGCAGTCTGGCCGAAGCCGTCGCGCTGTGCCGCTCAGCGGTGGACTACCCCGGTGACGGCTTGCCTATCCTGCTCTCCGGAGAGAGTGGCGTCGGCAAAAGCCACCTGGCGACGCTAATTTATCAGTATGCCCTCGAACGCGGCGTTATCGCAGCAGACAAACCTTTCGTTGAGCTTAACTGCGCCGACTACGCCAATAACCCGGAGCTGCTTTCGGCGACCCTTTTCGGCTATATCCGGGGCGCTTTCACCGGAGCCGACCGCGAAAAACGCGGCGCCTTTGATGATGCCGATGGCGGGTTTCTGTTCCTCGACGAGGTTCATCGCCTCTCGGCAGAGAACCAGGAAAAGCTATTTCTGTTTATGGACAAGGGGTATTTCTACCGCCTTGGCGATAACCGTACGCGCCATCCGGCGTCGCTGCGCTTTATCTTCGCCACAACGGAAAATATCGACACCGTCCTGCTCAACACCTTCCGTCGCCGTATTCCGGTGCGCGTCACGCTGCCAAACTATATTTCGCGTCCGCTTACCGAGCGCGTCGCGCAGGTCAGCCACTTTTTGCATCAAGAAGCGCACAGCCTGCGTCGGGATATCCATCTCGATAATCAGCTGATGCATCAGCTGGTCGCCTCACCGGTGCGCGGCAATATCGGGGAGTTAAAAAACCAGATTAAAGTGATGTGCGCCAGCGCCTGGAGCGATAATCGCGAGGCCGAGGTTATTACGCTACGCGGCCCGGCGTCCGGCGGCGAAATAATCCGTATTGCCGCTAATGCGGATAATGACGCGCTGTGCGCCAGCCAGTTTCTGCCAAAGGCGATGCGCGATGAGGTGATTTTTCGCGACTTTTGCCACAGCGGTAACGTGCTGCTGCTGAATCGCAAAATGGAACAGCTGCTGACCACCGTCAGCGGCGCGGTTGCCGCCGAGGCGCTGTACAGCGGCTATATCTGGCAGAACACCGTTCACGCTCTCGACGAACTGGAGAATTTGACCGGCATCTCCTGTAGCCAGGAGATCCGCAAGGCGGTCTGGCTCTGCGTCAGCTACGCGCTCCATGACGCTGAGGAGACGGTCAATGCAAGCGAACTGCAAACCATTTCCGACTATGTCTCCGCGAAGGCGCGGTTGCTGGCCGAGGAGTGTCTCGCTTTGCTGAGCAAACATGTCACCCGGCAGCCGCTGCCCCTGCTGCTGCCCCTGCTAAGCTGCGCTTTTCATACTCTCGCCGGCGAAGACGATCCGATTCAGGGGATTATCGTTTCCCACGGCCGCGCCACCGCGTCGAGCATTGCCGGTATCGCCAACCAACTGACCGGCGGCTACTACTTTAAAGCCTTCGACATGGCGAACGCGACGTCGACCAGGGAGATTATCGACCTGCTGATCGCCCATGTTTCCCGTCTTAAGCAGGGGGCGGGGCTGATTATTCTGGTGGATATGGGGTCGCTAAAAGAGATTTACGAAGAGATTAAGCTCCATCTGCACGGTGAGCTGTTGGTTATCAACAACGTCAGCACGGCCATGGCGCTGGATATTGCGGCCAAAATCCAGGACAGGCTGTCGATGGAGGCGATTATTGAGAGCGCCAAAGGAGCGTATGAGGTGGAAACGCGCTACTACGCGGGCGTGTTGCCGGGCAATAAAATCATTATCTCCTGCATCTCCGGCGAAGGGATCTCCCGCAAGCTGAAAGATATCGTCCAGCGTTTCCTGGCCCAGGAGGAGATCGATATCATTACGATGGAGTATGACGATCTGAAATGGAAAATCGCCCACGCCGATCCGGCGCTGAACGGTACGCGGCTGATCATTACGACTACCGATCTGGAAGCCGGGTATATTCCGCTACTTAGCGTAGAGCAGCTGATTAAAGAAAAGACGCAGGTGTTAAAACGTGATTATTTCAACGGGCTGCTAATGGAAGGCGGTCTGGAGCCCATGATTGATGAAGTGGTCAAGCTATTCACCGTCGAAGGCGTCGCCAGCCGGCTTAATTTCCTCAATCCGGTGGTAATCATTGATGAAGTTGAAGCGGTCATTAAACAGTATGAATCCTTCTACAAAATCCATTTTGAAAGCTATCTGCGCATCAATCTGTTTATGCATATCGCGCTGATGATCGAACGGGTGATGGTGAATAACGGCGTACGCCATCGCGAAGAAACTGCGCTGACGCTTGAACAGCAGGCCTTTGTCGCCGTCCATGACACTTTTTTCCAGGCCCTGAACCGCAAATACAATATCACCCTGCCGCTCACTGAAGTGCTGATGATTTATGAAATCATGGAGCCATGGATCGCCTTTGCCCCTGAACATTAACCCTCCGCGGTCGGCGTCGTCTGGCCGCGCGCTCGACACTGCCGAACCTCGCCCTTTCAACACTGAAAACAGCGTCCAGAAAAACTATTTTATCGTTTAAAAACATAAAGATGAAAACATGGCACGGTGATTGCTAAATCTCCCTCAGCTACCCAGAACATATTAAGGAACGCAAATGCGAGAGATGTACATCGCAACTCATGGCCGCTATGCCGAAGGGATTGTCTCAGCATTAAATCTGCTGATTGGCGACGATCATGGCGTCACGCCCGTCTGCGCCTATTGCGGCGAAATTGGTTCGACGGCTGAACTGGCCACTCGCTTTGACGCTATCGCCCGGCTGGCAGCCGGTCGCGGCAATGAGCTGGTGCTGTTTACCGATATGCCCGGCGGCAGCGTCAACAATACCGCCGTACAGATGATGGTCAAATATCCTCACGCGCACGTTATCAGCGGCGCCAATCTGATTATGTTGATGGAGTTTTGCATGTCGGAACACACCGATACCGCCCAGCGGCTCCAGGACGCATTTGCCGCCGCCAGCGGAGCAATGCAGTACATGAATCTGCTGCCGGAAATCATGGCGACGCGCCAGGCGACACAGCATAAAACGCAGGACAATATTGATGATTTCTTTGCCGGGGAGGACAGCCTGTGACTATCGCACTTGAAGCGCTTGATAGCCGCTACTTCTTACCGCAGCCGGGGCTGGATCGTGCCTGGCTTGACGGGGCCATCGGCGACGTCCTGATCCGGCTTGACGCCATGCTGCCGCGCTTTACGGCAACCTTTCCTGCCGCCAGCGCCAGCCATGGCCGCTATGAAAGCGTTGAAAGAGTCGACTGGACCGAGGGATTCTGGACCGGCATGCTGTGGCTTGCCTGGGAGGTCACCGGCGACGAAAAATATCGGGCGGTAGCGGAAAGCCTGCTCGATAGTTTTGAAGAGCGGCTCGATAAGGAAATCAAGGTTGATACTCACGACCTCGGCTTCCTCTACCTGCTCTCCTGCGTTAACGCCTGGAAACTCACCGGCAACCTGCGCGCCCGCGAACTCGCCCTGCGCGCGGCCGAACTGCTTTATCGCCGCTTCCACGCCACGGCGGGCGTGATTCAGGCGTGGGGAGATTTAAACGACCCGGCGCGTCAGGGGCGAATGATCATCGACTGCAACCTCAATGTTCCGCTGCTGTTTTGGGCCGCCAACGAAACCGGTAACCCACGGTGGCGCGAGGCCGCCAGCCGTCATCTGGCGCAGGCCGCACGCTATCTGGTGCGTGAGGACGCCTCTACTTTTCATACGTTCTATATGGATGTTCATAACGGCAAGCCGCTACGCGGGGATACGCACCAGGGGTTCAGCGATAGCTCCTGCTGGTCGCGCGGTCAGGCCTGGGGAATTTACGGTTTTGCGCTGGGATATACCCACACCGGCGATGCCTGGCAGCCCGAGCTCTCTCGCCGCCTGACGCACTATTTTCTTAACCGCCTGCCGGAAGATTTTGTCTGCTATTGGGATCTGATTTTTACTGCCGAAGATAACCAGTACCGGGATACCTCTGCGGCGGCGATCGCGGCCTGTGGACTGGCGGAACTGCTGAAGCTATTACCCCTCACCGACCCGCTGCGTCCGGCCTACGGCAACGCTATTGAACTGATGATGCGCAATTTACGCGAGCGCTACTTTGCCCACGCGCAGGACGGCCTGCTGCGCGAAGGCGTTTATAACTTTGGCCGCAATATGGGCATTAACGAACCTAACCTCTGGGGCGATTACTTCTATTTCGAAGCCCTGGTTCGCCTTTCCCGCGTCTGGACACCCTACTTTTGCTAACTGGAGCTACACCATGATTTCTTTAGTACGTATTGACGATCGTTTAATCCACGGACAGGTTGCCGTGGTATGGACCAAGCATCTGGGCGTGAACCGCATCCTGGTCGCCAATGACCAGATCGTGAATAACGAAGTGCAGAAAATGTCGCTGCGCATGGCGGCTCCCGATACCGCAAAGTGCGCCATCATGGCGGTAAAGGATGCGGGCGATGTGCTTAACGACCCGCGTTCGGAAGCCATGAAAATTATGGTGATCGTTAACAACGCCGCCGACGCCCGTCGGCTTGTCGAGCAGGTGCCGGGAATAAAAACGTTAAACGTCGCTAACTTCGGGCGCATCACCGACAATCTGGCGGCGAAAAAGCGCATTAGCGATACCGTCTACGTGACGCCGGAAGATGTGGCGGATTTCCACGCCATCGCCAACCGCGGCGTTGCCGTTGAATACCAGGTCCTGCCTTCTCATCCGGTAAAAAACCTGATTGAGATGCTGGGCAACGCCGCCAGCTAAACGAGGTCGCTATGTTAACTTCCGCAATTCTTGTTGCTGTCATTATGTTTTTGGTGAAAACCGCCGACCATACGCTGGGCCAACCGCTGATCGAACGCCCGCTCATCTGCGGCGCGCTGGTGGGTCTGGTGCTGGGAGATTTGCAGCAGGGGATTATCATCGGCGCCACGCTGGAGCTGATTTTCCTTGGCACCATCACCATCGGCGGCTCGGTTCCTGCCGATCTGGCGGTGGGTTCGGTGCTGGCAACCGCTTTTACGATCCTGACCCACGCCGAACCGCCGGTGGCCGTTGCGCTGGCGCTGCCGATCAGCCTGCTGGCGGTGTTTGTTTATCAGGTGCTGAAGCTGGTCTATACCGCTCTGGTTGAAAAATACGATGCGCTACTGGAACAAGGGCGTGACCGTGCGGCGCTGGGTCTGACGCTCGGTATGACCTTCTTTTACGGCATCCCCTTCGCCCTGATCGCCTTTTTTGGCGTGCTCTTCGGCACCGAGGTCATCCGCAGCCTGGTCGAGAGCATTCCGGGTACGGTCATGCGCGGCATGACGGCGGTTGGCGGCATTCTCCCGGCTCTCGGGTTCGCCATTCTGCTGAAGGCGCTGTGGAACCGTAATATCGCCGCCTTCTTTTTTATCGGTTTTGCGATGGCGGCTTATTTGCAGCTGCCGATTATGGGGATCGCGATTATCGCGGCCTCGGTAGCGGTCTATCTGTGCTTTAACGAATTCAATCAACTTAAAGCGAATAAACAAACGGCAACGGCGGCTGCGCCCGCTTCAGTCGACGATAAGGATGGGTTCTTCAATGACTGATATCCAGACACCTGGCATTAGCGCTTACGCCGATGATAAAAGCGAGAAAAAGCTTTTCCGTCAGCTTTTTATCCGCCAGTTTCCGCTGCTGGGGTCGATGAACTTCACCCGCATGGAGGGATTAAGCTACGGCTGGGCGCTGGCGCCGATGCTGAAGAAAATCTACGCCAACGACCCGCACCGTTATCTTGAATCGCTTAAGCGAAACAGCCAGTTCTTCAATACCAACCAGCATCTGGCGCCCTTTATTATGGGCCTGACGCTGTCGATGGAAAAGGAGAACGCCGCCAACCCGAACTTTGATACCTCGAGTATTAACGGCATCAAAGTGGCCTTAATGGGGCCATTTGCCGGGGTAGGCGATTCATTTTTCTACGGCGTGCTGCGTATTATCGCCACCGGGATCGCTATTGGCCTGGCGTCGCAGGGCAATCCGCTTGGGCCGCTGCTGTTCCTGCTGATTTACAATATTCCCAGCTATCTGCTGCGCTATTACGGCGGCGTGATGGGCTACCGCTTAGGCTCGAAATATATCGCCGAAGCGACGCAGTCGGGACTGCTGAGCTGTATAACGAAAGCCTCGTCGATTATGGGGTTAATGATGGTGGGGGCGATGAACGCCAGCATGGTGAAATTCACCACTACCTTTAAAACCACCATCGCCGGACAGCCCTTTGTGCTGCAAGAGATCCTCGACAAAATTTGCGTTGGCTTAATTCCTCTGCTTTTAGTCCTGGGCTGCCTGAAGCTACTGAATAAAAAGGTTAGCCCGAATAAGGTATTAATTCTGCTGATTGTCTTTGGCTTTGCCGCTGCGGGTATTGGCATAATTTAACGCTTCCCCTGGCTCCCTTTAATAAAAGGGAGCCGTCCTCTTACTCGTGATGTGTATCGACGCAAATAAAAAAACCAACCAGTGTCGAATTAACACTCAACACATAAAAACAACTCCATGTATTTTAAGGATTTTATATTCTGGCACAGCAATTGCTATTTAATAAGTGTCTTTTATTGCTTTATCGGAATGACGGTATTCTATAAATCCTACAGGAATAAAAATGAAAATATTACGCACGCTTTTAATCGGCATACCGCTGTCCTGCTTTACACTAAATACGTTTGCCGCGGCAACCTGGGTTGATAATCGCTACGCGCATACTACGGCTTCGGAGAAAAATCAGTATAAAATTGGCCTTGGTCATATATTTGATAATGGCGCAGGGGTGCTGGCCTCAGCAATGTATGACCTCGGACAAGATTTTAATCAAATGAAAAGCTCGTTCCAGGAGTTTGAAGGCTGGTATCCGATCCCGCTTAATGAAAAATGGACGCTGACGCCGGGCGGATTAACCGATATTGATAATAAAGGAACAAAGCTGGCTCCTTATATCAGTCTCGATTATAAAATCAGTAAAACCTTAAGTTTTAGCAGCCGCTATCGCTATAACCATATGACCCATAAAGATCGAGATTACAATGGCTATATGGATTATAACGACAGCCATCAGTTTGACCTGTACCTTAATTACCAGGCGACCGAGAAACTGTGGCTCCAGCTCAACCCGGAGTTCTTCGTCAACACAAACGACTTCAATGCCTCTAACGGGCAGAAAACTCACTGGGAGCCAAGTATTGTGGCGCGCTACCGCGTCGATAAACACTGGCTCCCCTATGCGGAAGTCGCCTGGCTCGATCAGGATCAGAATCACGACGATCAGGTGCGATTCCGCCTCGGCATTCGCTATTACTTCGATTAAACGCCGTAAAGGGCAGCTTCGCTGCCCTTCTGGGGTCGCCCGCGGGGCTTACTGCAAACGCACGATAAACGGTGAGAATATGGCGCTGCCTTTGACGTTTTCACGCTCGCCACGGGCATAAATACCCATACGCGCGCCGATCCATTTTCCCGCCCCGGCGGAAAACTGCGGCGTCACCTGCCGCCATTCACGCTGCGCAAGCCGATAACGAAAATGGACCACCCCGTCATAGTCCACCTGAAACCCTAGCTCAATCTCCTTGCAACCGGTGACCTCCTCAAGTCCGATGGATTGTTGATGCGTTTCACCGCGATCGTCTATCCATCCGTGGCATAGCGCGAGCTGCAAATTCGCCGCGCGGTACGTCACGCACAGTGCGGCAAAGCGCTGACCGTAAATCGCGATCCCCGCTTCATCGCCATCCTGAGAAAACATCGGATCAACCGCGGTCTGCACGTCAAAACGTTCAGCGGGAAACTTTTGCAGCAGCAGTTGAGGTAAGCGATACAGGCTGATATCGCCTGAGGTTAGCGCGCAGCGCAAGCGTAGCCCTTGCTGATGAGGCGTGAGCCAGTGGCGCTGGGGGTTTGCCTGCCATTGCCATTGAACACCGGGCTGGCCGTGCCGGAAATCGTCGCTGGTCTGTAAACAGCACGGCGCAACGGGCAATGCGGGTAAACGATGCAGGCTGACGGGCTGGCCTTTACCGGTGTCATTAAGCCTCTGGCCAATTTGCGGCCAGCCGTCAGCGCCCCAGCAAAGCGGCTGAAGATGCACTATCCGGCCATACACGCCTTTGTCCTGAAAGTGGAAAAACCAGTTTTCACCATTCTCCAGTTCAACCCATGCCCCCTGATGAGGACCATTTATCGGCGAATTCCCCTGGTGCAGGACATCGCGACTTTGCCATGGACCAGATAGCGTCGGGGCGCGCATGACCGTTTGCCAGCCTCGCTTGACGCCGCCGGCCGGGGCGAATATCCAGTATTCGCCGTTACGCTTATACAGCTTGGGGCCTTCCAGAGTGGGATGCGAGGGCGTTCCGTCAACAACGATCCGGCCGTTATCCAACAGCCGGGATGCATCCGGCGCCATTTCAAAAAGCTGGAGCTTATTTTTCACCCCGCTGCGGCTAAAAGCAAAGGCGTGAATCAGCCAGGCTCGCCCATCATCGTCCCAGAACGGACAAGGGTCTATCCAGCCGGGGGAGGCGTTCAGACAATAGGGTTCGCTCCACTCGCCTAACGGATCCCGGGCGTGGGAAACAAAAATACCCTCGTCGGGCAAACTGTAGAAAACCCAAAACTGGCCATCATGAAAACGAATGGAGGGCGCCCAAATCCCCTTTCCCGGCTGAACGCTGTCATATTCCGGCGAAGGCAGGCGTTTAACAATATGGTTAACGATTTGCCAATGGATGAGATCGCGTGAGTGGAGAAGCGGTAAGCCAGGCAATTGATGGAAACTGGAAGCCACCATCCAGAAATCATCGCCTGTGCGAATGACATCGGGATCGGCATAATCGGCATGAATCACGGGGTTTTGATAGAACAGCGGCATAGCGGGGACCTTTTATTGTCGACTGTTCATCGCGTTGCAATAAGCGGACCATCGAATAAAAACACTTAATTAACAATGAAATAAATATTTCTGTAGACACAAAAAAAGCGCCCCTTGGGCGCTCTTTCGACAGTAGCTTTACGCTTATTTATTCAGTTCCGCAGTCATGTGCACGCGGTTACCGGTAAACGCTTCGGTAATTTTGTAAGACGATGCGCCTGCGGCCTGGGCCTGAGCGGCGATTTTCGCTTCTGCACCGTCCATCGTTGCGGCGGTTGCGGTCACGGTTTCCGCAGCGAAGGAACCAAAAGAAGCGGCCAGAGCGATAACTGCGACAAAAGTTTTGATGCTTTTCATGATATAAACCCTTTACGTTAGTTGTTTGAATAAGGCGCCGTGCCTTGATGTGATAAATAGTAGCTCGCACACCGCCAAACAAAAAGCGGAAGGATTTGTTGTCATCATTCAAAAAAATTGACTTAAATTTAACCCGCGATTAACCGCTGCGGATGCGTGTAAACGGTCGCCCTGCCCGGCTTGCAGAATCCCACCAGCGTCAGGTTGCAGCGCTCAGCGACGTCAACCGCCAGCGTGGTGGCGGCAGAGACCGCAAAAAGGATTTCCACCCCGCACATGGCCGCCTTTTGCACCATCTCATAGCTGGCTCGGCTGGAGACGAGTGCCGCGCCGTTCTGCCAGGCGCCTTCTGACTCCGCTCGGTGTCCCAGGAGTTTGTCCAGCGCCACGTGGCGACCAACATCTTCGTGACCGCCCGCGAGATCCCCGGAAGGGCGCACCCAGGCCGCGGCGTGAGTACAGCCAGTAAGGCGGCCTATCGGCTGAAAATCATGCAGGTGCGCCAGCGCGCGATCGAGATTCGCCAGATCGAACGTCTGGGTAAAAGGCAGCGGCTGCACGGGCTTGCCGATATCGTTGAGCTGCTCAACGCCGCATACGCCGCAGCCGGTGCGCCCGGCCAGCGCGCGACGGCGCTCTTTCAGCCCCATAAAGCGGCGGCTGGAGAGTTCGATTTGCACTTCAAGGCCGTTACAGGCCTGAAGGACGTCCATACCATAAATCTCGCCCCGGTTTTCGATAATCCCTTCGGATAAGGAAAAGCCCACGGCGAACTGCGCCAGGTCTTTCGGCGTCGCCATCATCACCACGTGCGAGATGCCGTTATAGACCAGCGCAACGGGTACCTCTTCAGCTAACTCGTCTGGCTGAGGATGTTGCAAATTTTGGCGCTTCCAGAGCGATACCTGGCGATAACCTGTGATATCTGTCACATTTTCAATTTGTTCAAGAGGCTTCTTGTTCACTTTGTCTTAACCGTATTGGAACAGGCATACACACAATGTGGTATTCTGTTTATATCCCTTCGGGAACGAGGGAAATTACCCCTAATTCTGAACCTTTGCGGCCCTTACCGCAAAGCAAATAACTATATGTGACAATGTCGAAACAAGGAGCGAACCATGCAGGTCAGCAGAAGGCAGTTCTTTAAGATCTGCGCTGGCGGTATGGCAGGAACCACGGCAGCGGCGCTGGGCTTTGCGCCCGGTTTAGCGCTCGCGGAAACACGGCAGTATAAGCTGCTGCGCACCCGCGAAACCCGTAACACCTGCACTTATTGTTCCGTCGGCTGTGGGCTGTTGATGTACAGCCTCGGCGACGGCGCGAAAAACGCCAAAGCGTCTATCTTCCATATCGAAGGTGACCCGGACCACCCGGTCAACCGTGGTGCGCTCTGCCCTAAAGGGGCCGGTCTGGTGGACTTTATCCACTCCGAAAGCCGTCTGAAATTCCCGGAATACCGCGCGCCAGGCTCTGATAAATGGCAGCAAATCAGCTGGGATGAAGCGTTCGACCGTATCGCTAAGCTGATGAAAGAAGACCGCGACGCCAACTTTATCGCGCAGAATAGCGAAGGCACTACCGTCAACCGCTGGCTGACCACCGGCATGCTGTGCGCCTCCGCCTCCAGTAACGAAACCGGTTATTTAACCCAGAAATTTACCCGCGCGCTCGGTATGCTCGCGGTCGACAACCAGGCGCGCGTCTGACACGGACCAACGGTAGCAAGTCTTGCTCCAACATTTGGTCGCGGTGCGATGACCAACCACTGGGTCGACATCAAGAACGCCAATCTCGTGGTGGTGATGGGCGGCAACGCCGCTGAAGCACACCCGGTTGGGTTCCGCTGGGCGATGGAAGCCAAGATTCACAACGGCGCGAAGCTGATTGTGATCGATCCGCGCTTTACGCGTACCGCGGCGGTGGCTGATTTCTATACCCCAATTCGTTCCGGTACTGACATTACCTTCCTGTCAGGCGTTATCCTGTACCTGTTGAACAACGAAAAAATTAACCGTGAATATACTGAAGCCTATACCAACGCCAGCCTGATTGTGCGTGAAGATTACAGCTTTGAAGACGGTCTGTTCAGCGGCTACGACGCCGAAGCCCGCAAGTACGATAAAACGTCCTGGAACTATGAGCTGGATGAAAACGGCTTTGCCAAACGCGATACCACGCTGCAGCATCCGCGCTGCGTCTGGAACCTGCTGAAGCAGCACGTTTCCCGCTATACGCCGGAAGTTGTCGAAAACATCTGCGGGACGCCAAAAGCCGACTTCCTCAAAGTCTGTGAATACATCGCGGAAACCAGCGCGCACGATAAAACCGCGTCGTTCCTCTACGCGCTGGGCTGGACGCAGCACTCCATCGGCGCGCAGAACATCCGCACCATGGCGATGATCCAGCTGCTGCTCGGCAATATGGGCATGGCGGGCGGCGGCGTAAACGCCCTGCGCGGCCACTCCAATATTCAGGGTCTCACCGACCTGGGACTGCTGTCGCAGAGCTTGCCAGGCTATATGACGCTGCCGAGCGAGAAACAGACTGACCTGCAAACCTACCTCGCCGCCAACACGCCGAAACCGCTGTTGAAGGGCCAGGTGAACTACTGGGGTAACTACCCGAAATTCTTCGTCTCGATGATGAAGGCCTTCTTTGGCGATAAAGCGACGGCGGAAAACAGCTGGGGCTTTGACTGGCTGCCGAAGTGGGATAAGGGCTACGACGTCCTGCAATACTTCGAGATGATGAACCAGGGTAAAGTGAACGGCTATATCTGCCAGGGCTTTAACCCGGTAGCCTCGTTCCCGAACAAAAACAAGGTTGTCGCGTCGCTGTCGAAGCTGAAGTTCCTGGTGACCATCGACCCGCTCAACACCGAAACCTCCACCTTCTGGCAAAACCACGGGGAGTCGAACGACGTCGATCCGACGAAAATCCAGACCGAAGTGTTCCGCCTGCCGTCCACCTGCTTCGCCGAAGAGAACGGTTCTATCGTCAACTCCGGCCGCTGGCTGCAGTGGCACTGGAAAGGCGCGGACGCCCCGGGGATTGCGACCACCGACGGTGAGATCCTCGCCGGCATCTTCTTACGCCTGCGCAAGATGTACGCCGAACAGGGCGGACCGGCGCCGGAACCGGTGCTGAACATGACGTGGAACTACGCCACACCGCATGAACCGGCATCAGAAGAAGTCGCGATGGAAAGCAACGGTAAGGCGCTGGCAGATATTACCGACCCGGCAACCGGGGCGGTGATCGTCAAGAAAGGCCAGCAGCTCAGCTCGTTTGCGCAGCTGCGCGATGACGGCACCACCTCCAGCGGCTGTTGGATCTTCGCCGGTAGCTGGACGCCGGACGGCAACCAGATGGCGCGTCGCGATAACGCCGACCCGTCGGGCCTGGGCAATACGCTGGGCTGGGCATGGGCGTGGCCGCTCAACCGCCGCATTCTGTATAACCGCGCCTCCGCGGACCCGGCGGGTAAACCGTGGGATCCGAAGCGCCAGCTCCTGAAATGGGATGGCGCGAAGTGGGGCGGCGTGGATATTGCGGACTACAGCGCCGCGGCGCCGGACAGCGATGTCGGGCCGTTTATCATGCAGCCGGAAGGAATGGGGCGTCTGTTCGCTATCGATAAGATGGCGGAAGGGCCGTTCCCGGAACACTACGAGCCGTTTGAAACGCCGCTGGGCACTAACCCGCTGCACCCGAACGTGGTCTCGAACCCGGCCGCGCGCGTCTTTAAAGGCGACCTTGAGCAGATGGGCAAAGCGGATAAATTCCCTTACGTCGGCACCACTTACCGTCTGACCGAGCACTTCCACTACTGGACCAAGCACGCGCTGCTTAACGCCATCGCGCAGCCGGAACAGTTCGTGGAGATCGGCGAGAAGCTGGCCAACAAGCTCGGCATCGCCCATGGCGATACCGTGAAGGTCTCCTCTAACCGCGGTTATATCAAAGCCAAGGCGGTGGTAACCAAGCGTATTCGCACGCTGAAAGCGGACGGTAAGGATATCGATACTATCGGTATTCCGATTCACTGGGGCTACGAAGGCGTGGCGAAGAAAGGGTTTATCGCCAATACCCTGACGCCGTTTGTCGGTGATGCGAACACGCAGACGCCGGAGTTCAAGGCTTTCCTCGTGAACGTGGAAAAGGCGTAACGGAGACGAATTATGGCTTATCAATCGCAAGACATTATCCGTCGTTCCGCGACTAACGGCTTCACCCCCGCGCCCCGCGCGCGGGACCACCAGGAAGAGGTGGCGAAGCTTATCGACGTCACCACCTGTATCGGCTGTAAAGCCTGTCAGGTGGCCTGTTCCGAGTGGAACGACATCCGGGATGAAGTCGGTCACAACGTCGGGGTGTACGATAACCCCGCCGACCTGACCGCCAAATCCTGGACCGTGATGCGCTTCTCGGAAGTGGAGCAGAACGACAAACTGGAGTGGCTCATCCGCAAGGATGGCTGTATGCACTGCGCCGACCCGGGCTGCCTGAAGGCCTGCCCGGCGGAAGGGGCGATCATCCAGTACGCCAACGGCATCGTCGACTTCCAGTCCGAGCAGTGCATCGGCTGCGGCTACTGCATCGCCGGCTGCCCGTTCAACGTGCCGCGCCTGAACCCGGAAGATAACCGCGTCTACAAATGTACGCTGTGCGTCGACCGCGTTAACGTTGGCCAGGAGCCGGCGTGCGTGAAAACCTGCCCGACCGGCGCTATCCACTTCGGCTCCAAAGAGGAGATGAAAACGCTGGCTGGCGAGCGCGTCGCCGAGCTGAAAACCCGCGGTTACGACAACGCGGGGCTGTACGATCCGGCCGGCGTTGGCGGCACGCACGTGATGTACGTGCTGCACCACGCCGACAAGCCGAACCTGTACCACGGCCTGCCGGAGAACCCGGAAATCAGCGCCACGGTTAAGTTCTGGAAAGGGATCTGGAAGCCTCTCGCGGCGGTCGGCTTTGCGGCCACTTTCGCCGCCAGCATCTTCCACTACGTCGGCGTCGGTCCGAACCGCGCGGAAGAGGAAGAGGACAATCTGGATGAAGAGAAAGACGAGGTGCGCAAATGAAAAGACGTGACACCATCGTGCGCTACACCGCGCCGGAACGCATCAACCACTGGGTCACCGCCTTCTGCTTCGTGCTGGCGGCGGTGAGCGGGCTGGGCTTTTTCTTCCCGTCCTTCAACTGGCTGATGCACATCATGGGCACCCCGCAGCTGGCGCGTATTCTGCACCCGTTCGTGGGCGTGATTATGTTTGCCTCGTTCATCATCATGTTCTTCCGCTACTGGCACCATAACCTGATCAACCGGGACGATATTTTCTGGGCGAAGAACATTCGCAAGATTGTGGTCAACGAGGAAGTGGGCGACACCGGGCGCTATAACTTCGGCCAGAAGTGCGTGTTCTGGGCGGCGATTATCTTCCTGGTGCTGCTGCTGGTGAGCGGGGTGATTATCTGGCGTCCGTACTTTGCGCCGGCCTTCTCCATCCCGGTTATCCGCGTCGCGCTGATGCTGCACTCCTTCTCGGCGGTCGCGCTGATCGTGGTGATCATGGTGCATATTTACGCCGCGCTGTGGGTGAAAGGCACCATTACCGCGATGGTGGAAGGCTGGGTGACGAAGACCTGGGCGAAGAAGCATCATCCGCGCTGGTACCGTGAAGTCCGCGAAAAGCAGGATAAGCGCCAGTCGTAGGCCCGAGCGCTTTGTTCGTCTCTGAAATGGCGTCGTATATCGACGCCATTTTTTTGCGGATAACGCGCTGTTTTGACAACATTAACCATAGTGCGCCGCAGGCGGGAGCGGCACGTTTCCCGGTTCGCTCAAGCCATGGCGCAGGATAGCTAATCCTAACGGTGCATAGTCTGGGATATCGATATCAGGTATCGTAACGCACACATTGCGATGTCATGGGTATATCCCGTACGCCGATTGCGGTTATCATTAATGACATTCACCAGAGCGGGCGCGTGATGCCCGCCAAATCACAGAGCGGACGCGACCATCGCCGAATCTGCTGAAACCAGGAAGTAACAGAATGAGCATTCGTATCATCCCGCAAGATGAGCTGGAAAAGAGCGAGAAACGCGCGACGGATATGATTCCGCCGTTGTTGTTTCCCCGGCTCAAAAATTTATATAACCGTCGCGCCGAACGCCTGCGCGAACTGGCTGAAAATAACCCGCTGGGCGATTACCTGCGCTTTGCCGCACTTATCGCCCACGCGCAGGAAGTGGTGCTGTACGACCATCCGCTGCAGATGGATCTCACCGCGCGCATCAAAGAAGCGAACGACCAGGGTAAGCCGCCGCTGGATATCCACGTTTTGCCGCGCGATAAGCACTGGCACAAGCTGCTGCATTCGCTGATTGCCGAACTGAAGCCGGAGATGAGCGGCCCGGCGCTGGCGGTCATCGAGAATCTGGAAAAAGCCTCCGAACAGGAGCTGGAACTGATGGCAAGCGCGCTGTTTGCGTCCGATTTTGCCTCTGTCAGCAGCGATAAAGCGCCGTTTATCTGGGCCGCGCTCTCGCTCTATTGGGCGCAGATGGCCAGCCTGATCCCCGGAAAAGCCCGCGCTGAATACGGTGAACAGCGTCAGTTCTGCCCGGTTTGCGGCTCGATGCCGGTCTCCAGCATGGTGCAAATTGGCACCACTCAGGGCCTGCGCTATCTGCACTGCAACCTTTGCGAAACCGAGTGGCATGTGGTGCGCGTGAAGTGCAGCAACTGCGAACAAACGCGCGATCTGCACTACTGGTCATTAGATAACGAGCAGTCGGCGATTAAAGCCGAAACCTGCGGCGACTGCGGTACCTACCTGAAGATTCTCTATCAGGAAAAAGACCCAAAAGTGGAAGCCGTCGCCGACGACCTCGCCTCGCTGGTGCTGGACGCACGGATGGAACAAGAGGGCTTCGCCCGCAGCTCCATTAACCCGTTCCTGTTCCCTGGCGAAGGGGAATAACGGCTGGCATCATGTCGGGCGGCGCCTGCCGCCCGGCTTACAAATGATAAGGCGTAATCACTCCGGGTATCCCGAAAAAATCTTTGGTATTGCGCGTGACCAGTTCATAACGATGTATTTGCGCTGTCGCCAGTATGATGGCATCCGGCAGCTTCATCCCATACTCCTTCCTGAGATTGACGCTTCGTTCAGCAATATCCTGTGAAATATCGATAATATTAAACGCGCTCAGTGCAATACGCGTGCGGTGTTCCTGATGATACTTTTTCGCCCCCACCATTACTTCCGTCCACGTGATGAGGCTAATCGCATTCTGTGGCGGATAAGCCTCCAGAACCTGTTTCGCTTCAACGCGACCGCTGAATAAATCGATGAGAATATTAGTATCAAACAGCGCCGGGCCTTTAATCATTGCCACTCCTCGCGGAGTTTCCTTTCGAATTCAACTCCCTCTTCCTCACAGCCTTGCCAAATCCCCAGCGCATTGGAAATAGTGGTGTCAGCTTGTCTTTCCAGGTACTGTTCAACCGCCTCGCGTAACAGTTCCGCTCGAGGAAGATTGCGCTGCTGTTTGAGGTCTTCAAGACGTTTAATAACGTCATCCGATAAGTCGAGTAGTATTCTGCCCATATTCGTTCCCGTCATCATACTCACATATACCTCCAGTATATCATTGACGATGAATTTTCAAACAACATACACCTGCAGTTGGTGGGGGGAAAGCCCCGTCAGCAATGAGTTTCACTTTTGCGAGCCGCTTTCCACAATCGTTTCGCAACCCAAATCGCCCATTTTCTTTTGTTAAAAATCAGGCTATAAGACTGGATATCCAAACAGGTTAAGGGATTAAAAAATGGCGCTTGAAAAAGGTATTGCAGAGCTGGTGCGGGAATTTATCGATGCAGGTCGCCCCTCATCGCGCGAACAGAATATTGATGACCGGAGAAACGGTTATGTCGCCAGTGCCGTGTTAGCCGGGGAACAAGAAAACCGCGTGTGGGTAGAGGACATCGAACTCGAGGGCATGTTTTTTCGCGTGGTCTCTCCCCTCAATGCGACTGGCGCGCTGCCTGCCGTTATCTATTTCCACGGTGGCTGCTTTATCAGCGGCGGTTTCGCCACGCATGACCATCAGCTCCGCCAGCTGGCGTACCACAGCGGCTGTCGCGTTATCGCCGTGCAATATCGGCTGGCGCCGGAGCATACTTTTCCTGCCGCCCATGATGATGCCGAAAAAGGCGCGCTGATTATTCACCGCCACGCCGGGCAGCTGGGCATCGATGCTTCCCGTATTACGCTGGCTGGCGACAGCGCCGGAGGACATCTGGCATTAGTGACCGCCCTGCGACTCAAAACCACGCAGGCCTGGCAACCCGCACAGCTGGTTTTGATTTACCCGATGCTGGATGCCACCGCCAGCATGAAGAGCTATATCGATAACGGTAAAGATTACATCATCACCGAAGATACCCTGCTCAGTGGCTATGAAATGTACCTTTCAGCGACGGAACTCCATCATCCGGAAGCCAGCCCGCTATGGCGTAAAGACTTTAACGGATTACCGCCGGTACATATTCTGACGGCAGAATACGACCCTTTGCGTGATGAAGGCGAAGCGCTTTACCAGCGCCTGCTTGAGCAGGGCGTTGACTGTACCTGTCAGCGCTATCTCGGGGTGATCCACGGCTTCTTTCAACTGGGCGGCATCAGCCCGGCGGCCGGAAGCGCGATGAGGGATATCGCCTGGCGGGTGAAGTCACCAGGCCAATAGACCGGTATAAAGGGAGGCTACTCCTCTTCGTTACCGCCCTCTTCATACGGGCCAAACGGCTTCGCGGGAAGAACAATATAGATACCCTCAAAAACCGCGCCAAGCCGATCGTCGCCAAACAGTTCAACCTGCAGCTGAACGCGCGCTTTACGCCCGCGCGCCAGCCGGTCAAGATCGCCGCTTAACGAACCGAGATCGGCAACGGCGCTTGGGCGTCCGCTAATGGGCTGGCTGTAGCGGATATGCGCATCGGCAAGAATAATTGTGCCGCCAAGATGCCGCTCGCGCAGCATCAGCCAGATAAGCCCCCAGCCGGTTAACGTTGCCTGAGAAAACAGGCTGCCGGCAAACAGGGTATGGTGTGGGTTCTGGTTACCGGCTTCCGGCATGGTGGTGATGAATTTTTGCCCGGTATACTGCTGGATGCGCACGCCCATTTTCTCGCTGAGAGGGATATGCTGATACCAGGCCTGCTGCAGCTGAGCGCACCAGTCGCCGCGATGTAAAATATCATCCAGCGAGGCTATTGGCTTAATCATCAGAAAATGACGGATCGGCGTGGTCGTCGGCGTGGTGATTTCTCCCTGGTTCACAAAACCGAGCTTCGCAAAGAACTCCACCGCGTCTTCGCGGGCGCTACAGGTCACGCGCTTAACGCCTTCCTGGCGGGCGACGGACTCCAGCGTCATCGCCATCAGGGTACCCAGCCCTTTATCCTGCACTGACGGATGAACGGCCATAAAACGGATAGAGGCTTCGTTTTCCGCATTCACATACAGCCGCCCGACGGCAACCAGATTACCCTCTTCATCGACCACCATTTGATGGTGCGCCATCGCATCCCACGCATCGCGCTCGGACCCTTTCGGCTGATGCAGCGGCTTACGCAGCATCTCCCAGCGGAACTGGTAGTAGCTCTCTAACTCTTCTTCTGTTTGCGGTACACGAAGGTGATACATAGCTGTACTCTCTTTTGTTACCCGCAGCCTGCCCGGAAGCTGGCTCATACCTGCAACCAAAAGGTTACGGGACCATCATTCACCAGAGAAACCTGCATATCGGCAGCAAATCTCCCGGTCTGCGTATTCATTTTCTGCTCGCGGCAGCGCTCAACGAAATACGCGTACAGCGCTTCCGCTTTATCCGGCGCAGCCCCTTTCGAAAATCCAGGGCGCATCCCGCGCTCGGTATCCGCTGCCAGCGTAAACTGTGAAACCACCAGCACGCTGCCGCCAGCCTGCTGCACGTTCAGATTCATTTTGCCTTCAGCATCGCTAAAAATACGGTATCCCAACACGCGCTCGCACAGGCGGTTCGCCTTTTGCTCATCATCGTCTCTCTCGACGCCTAACAGCACCAGAAGCCCGGGGCCGATTTCGCCCGTCACTTCACCCTCCACGGTAACGCTAGCTCGGGATACGCGTTGAATTAATGCAATCATGATTGTTCTGTTTCTTCTTTTTTCAGTTTGCGGTATTCACCGAGAGTGACAGTAATTTCAGCGCCAAGCAAGACGATACACCACGTCCAGTACACCCAGACAAACAAAATAGGCACCACGGCGAGCACGCCATAAATCAACTGATATGACGGGAACGCGGTGATATATAAAGCAAAAGCTTTCTTACCCGCTTCAAAGAGCAGCGCAGCGACCAGGGAACCGATTATCGCATCGCGGTTACGCACCTCGGCCGTCGGCACAATGCTGTAAAGCAGCCAGAATGCCACCCAGGATAAAATGAGCGGAAAAATACGCAGCACATCGTCAATCACGCTATTCAGGTCGCTGGCCCAGCGTAACGACAGGAGATAGGAGCTGATCGCAAGGCTGGCGCCCGCCAGCAGCGGTCCCAGGGTGAGGATCATCCAGTAAACGGCAAAGGAGTAGGTTTTTGGTCGGGTGCGGGTACTGCGCCAGATGGTGTTCAACGCGCTATCAATGGAGTACATCAACAGCAGCGATGTCACAATCAGGCCGAAAGCGCCCACGGCGGTCATTCGGCTGGAGTTAGCGACAAACTGCTCAATGTAGCCCTGAATGACATCGCCGGTTGCCGGGATGAAATTGGCGAAGATAAAGTGGCGAATCTGGATACTGACATCAGAAAACATCGGAAATGCCGCGAACAGCGCGAAAACAATGGCAATAAGCGGCACAAGGGAGAGTAACGACACATAGGCAAGATTCCCCGCCAGTGTCGTCATATTATCTTCATCAATACGCCGCCATAGCAGCTTGAGCCACGCCACCAGCGGTCGCAGATGGCGCGTGGTTTTTTGATGAACGGTTTTTAGCATAGCTGTTTAGCAAAATAGTTGGGGATGGTTTCCTTCCCGGTCACCAGAATGCTGGTAATGCCAAGCTGGTTAGCCCCGGCAATATTATCCGCGTTATCATCGAAGAAGACCGTATCGTCAGCGGAAAAACCTTCCGCTTCAAGGACGCTCTGATAGATCCGCGCTTCGGGTTTACGCATCCCCATTTCCTGAGAAAGATAGATATGGTCAGCCACGGCGCGTATCTCGGGGTACTCATCCGGCCAGAAGGTGGTATGCAGGCGGTTAGTGTTGGACAGAACCACGACCCGATGCCCCTGCTCGCGTAATTTTTGCATAATCGCGATAACCTCCGGGCGGAGGGCGACAAAAACCGCCTGCCAGCCGTGGGAGAACTGCTCGTAGCTAAGCGACATATTCATTTCGTGGCACATCGCCGCCGCAAAATCTTCATCGCTGATTTCACCGCGCTCGTGCTGGTGGAACGCTTCGCCCATGGTGAAATGCTGCTGCAGCGTCGCAAGGGGAATTCGCGTTAAATCGCTCCACGTCCCGAGCACCCGGTTGAAGTCAATATCGACAATCACATTACCTAAATCAAAGATATAGAGCATGGTCCTCTCCTTTTGCACCGTGGAAAATTAACTGTAGCGGGAAAGGAGAGGTTTGACTATTCAAGAGTACGAACTGAATACTCCCCAGCGCCGTGGAACTGGGAAATATCGCTCATCAACAAGGCGAGGCTACACCTCTTCCTGAGCCAGAATGATTTCCGTTTGATTCTCATCTAACCATGATTTTAACTGTCCTGACGGACACTCATCGGTAAACAGGGCTGTGGCCTGGGCCACGTTACCAATCTCAACGGCGGCCGATGCGTGATATTTAGTATGATCGGCGGCGAGAAGAATTTGCCGAGAGTGGTCCATCATCGTTTTGACCACGCTGGCTTCGTTGACGTCAAACTCCAGCAGCGCGCCATCGCTTTCAATAGCCCCGACGCTGGTCACCAGATAATCGGCCCGGAATCCCGCGACAAATTCCGTCGCAGAAGGGCCAATAATGCCGCTATTGTGCGGGCGCAGGGTGCCGCCAGGCACCATCACTTCAAATCGCGGATTGTTATAGAGAATATGCGCCACCCGCAGACTGTTAGTGATAATCCGTAGATGATTGTGATTTAACAGCGCGCGCGCAACCTGCTCAACGGTGGTGCCAATGGTGATAAACACCGTCGAGCCGTCCGGGATGTAGTCAGCCACTGCTTCCGCGATGGCCTTTTTCTCTTCGGTCAAGGAGACTTCTCGCTGCTCAAATGCCGTATTGACCACGCTGGACGCTCTGCCCGCTCCGCCGTGATGACGGGTGATTAATCCCTGCTCGCTGAGTTTACGAATATCACGCCGCACGGTCTGCGTGGAAACGTCCAGCAGGCTGGCCAGTTCATCAATATTCATATAACCGCGCTCGCTGATCAGCATTAGCAGCTGATCGTGCCGCGGGTTACCGGTCAGTTCGGTAAGACTCATGAAATTTCCTCGAAAAACCATTGCCCTGGCATTTTATACAAAAAGTGACAGAAAAGATCGGGTTTGATCACAGTCGGGAATACCCGCGCGCCCTCCTGGACGCGTACATTTCAGCGCAGCCACTCCGCTGGCAAACCTGACCGCTTCTACCGACGCGCTCCCGGAAGCCAGGCTGAAGGCCAGCGCACCGTGAAAAACGTCTCCAGCCCCTGTGGTATCAACAACGTCGACTGAAAATCCTGGCTGATGCTGCAGCGCGCCATGCGATATCCAGTAGCATCCCTCACTCCCCCGTGTGACGTACACATGACCATTTGTGAGCGTTTGTGCTTGTCTCAGTCCGGTTTCAGGTTCTTGAAGTCCTGTTAAACGCGCCAGACCCGGTTCGGAAAAAGCGGCATGATCGCTCAGCGCCACCAGCTCGCTGATATCCTGCGGCGTGACGTCACCATCCAGTACGGTCATAACCCCTGCCCGGCGCGCCAGCGTGAACGCCTGCTTTGCGCCCTCATGCCAGCGTACGTCCGCGAGTATCACGTCCCACTGGGAAAAATCGATCGCGTTGAGCCAGTCGGCATCGGGCAGTAAATCCGGGCTGGGATAGTTCACAATAATCCGCTCCCCCTTCGCATCAACCATAATCGCCGATTGCGAAGAGTTTGCCTGCACATAGCGCCGGGTATAACGAGTATTTACCCCCAGGGACTCCAGCTCCGCCAGCAGCTTTTTTCCAGTGTCGTCATCGCCCACGCGGCCAATAAAGTCCACCTGCGCGCCCAGCTTTGCCGCAGCCACCGCGGCAGTCGCCGCCGGACCGCCGCCCACCTCTGTATAGCGCTTCGCCACATATTTACCTCCTTCAGTCGGCAAGCCTTCTACGTAATAGATGCGATCCAACACGGTAATACCCACACAAGCAATACGAATCATGGTCATTCCTTAGGCGTTTCAAGATGAGAACATTTTAATTTCACGAAATGTTTAAAAAGTGACGGCTGTCAATTTTTTGACTATAAATTACAAATACGATCAAAAACAGACATGAAATAAAACCTTAAGTGACAAAAAATGACAGCCACCACTCAGGAGAACGTTATGCCAGTGATTGCCTTTATCGGATTAGGTCAGATGGGATCACCTATGGCGAGCAATTTGCTCAAACAGGGCCATCAACTCAGCGTCTTTGACGTTAACCCAGATGCCGTTCAGCGCCTGGTGGAAGAAGGGGCACAGCCTGCCAATAGTCCTGCTCAGGCAGCAAAAGGCGCTGAATTTGTTATCACCATGCTCCCTAATGGCGATCTGGTGCGCAGCGTTATGTTCGGCGCAGAAGGTGTCTGTGAGAGCCTGTCACCACAGGGGCTGGTGATTGATATGTCCACGATTCACCCGCTGCAAACCGACAAGCTGATGCGTGACATGAGCGCCAAAGGCTTCAGCATGATGGATTGCCCGGTTGGGCGTACCTCCGATCATGCCATCGCAGGCACGCTGCTGTTGCTGGCGGGCGGAACGGCAGAACAGGTTGAGCGGGCGACACCGGTGTTAATGGCGATGGGCAATGAACTGGTCAATGCCGGCGGACCGGGTATGGGCATCCGCGTGAAGCTGATCAACAACTACATGAGCATCGCGCTGAATGCGCTTTCCGCTGAAGCTGCCGTGTTATGCGAAGCCCTGGGCCTATCCTTCGACGTGGCGTTAAAAGTCATGAATGGCACTCCCGCCGGAAAAGGCCATTTCACCACCTCCTGGCCGAATAAAGTGCTGAAAGGCGATCTTTCTCCGGCCTTCATGATCGATTTAGCCCACAAAGATCTGGGTATCGCGCTGGATGTTGCGAATCAACTTCACGTACCGATGCCGCTCGGCGCCGCTTCCCGCGAAGTTTACAACCAGGCCCGCGCCGCAGGTCGTGGTCGGGAAGACTGGACCGCCATTCTTGAGCAGGTTCGCGCGTCTGCCGGACTGAACAAAACACATTGATAAGTAAAAGGACTGAACAATGACCAAGTACACCCTGAAAGATATCACGCGCGCTTCCGGCGGTTTTGCCATGCTGGCCGTCGATCAGCGTGAAGCCATGCGCTTAATGTTTACCGCGGCGGGTGCGAAATCCCCGGTAACCAACAGCGTGCTGACCGACTTTAAAGTGAATGCGGCGAAAATTCTCTCCCCCTATGCCTCCGCCATTCTGCTGGATCAGCAGTTTTGCTACCGCCAGGTAGTGGAACAAAACGCCGTTTCCCCAGGCTGCGCCATGATTGTGGCCGCCGATGAGTTTATCCCGGGCAACGGTATTCCGGTTGATAGCGTGGTGATTGATAAAAAAATCAATCCGCAGGCCGTAAAACAGGACGGCGCCAAAGCCCTTAAGCTGCTGGTGCTGTGGCGCAGCGATGAGGACGCCCAACAACGTCTTGATATGGTGAACGAATTCAATGAGCTGTGCCATGCCAACGGCCTGCTGAGCATCATTGAACCGGTTGTGCGTCCACCGCGTCGTGGCGATAACTTCGATCGCGAGCAGGCCATTATTGATGCCGCAAAAGAGCTGGGCGACAGCGGTGCCGATCTCTACAAAGTTGAAATGCCCCTCTACGGCAAAGGCTCTCGTCAGGAGCTGCTCACCGCCTCTCAGCGTTTGAATGAAAACATCAATATGCCGTGGGTCATTCTCTCCTCTGGCGTCGATGAAAAACTGTTCCCTCGCGCGGTGAGCGTGGCGATGACCGCTGGCGCATCTGGCTTTCTGGCCGGGCGCGCGGTGTGGTCATCGGTGATTGGTTTGCCGGATACCGAACTGATGCTGCGCGATGTTTCTGCGCCGAAGCTGCAACGTCTGGGCGATATCGTTGATGAAATGATGGCCCGTCGCCGCTAATACGAGGATCACATAATGAAATGGTTTAACACCCTGAGCCACAACCGCTGGCTGGAGCAGGAAACCGATCGCATTTTTAATTTTGGTAAGAACGCGGCCGTTCCAACCGGGTTTGGCTGGCTGGGCAACAGCGGTCAGGTCAGAACGGATATGGGGACGCATCTGTGGATCACCGCCCGTATGCTACACGTCTATTCGATTGCCGCATCCATGGGGCGTCCGGGCGCATATCAGTTAGTCGATCACGGAATCAAAGCGCTGAACGACGCACTGCGCGACAAGCGCTACGGCGGCTGGTACGCCTGCGTGAATGACGAAGGGGTGATGGATGCCTCCAAGCAGGGCTATCAGCACTTTTTCGTGTTACTCGGCGCGGCGAGCGCCGTGACTACCGGCCATCCACAGGCCAGGCAGCTGCTGGATGACGCGATCGAAGTCATTGAGAAGTACTTCTGGAGCGAAGAGGAGCAGATGTGCCTGGAGTCCTGGGACGAAGCCTTTAGCCAGACGGAAGACTACCGCGGCGGCAACGCCAACATGCATGCGGTCGAAGCCTTCCTGATTGTGTATGACGTCACCCATGACCGTAAATGGCTCGATCGCGCGCTGCGTATTGCATCGGTGATTGTTCACGATGTTGCCCGCAGCGGTGAATATCGCGTCAACGAGCACTTCGATTCGCAGTGGAACCCTATCCGCGATTACAACAAAGATAATCCGGCTCATCGCTTCCGCGCCTACGGCGGCACGCCGGGCCACTGGATCGAATGGGGTCGCCTGATGCTGCATCTGCATGCCGCGCTGGAAGCCCGCTTTGAAACGCCACCCGCCTGGCTGCTGGAAGATGCGAAAGGGTTGTTCCACGCCACCATTCGCGATGCCTGGGCACCTGACGGCGCCGATGGATTTGTCTATTCAGTAGACTGGGACGGTAAACCTATCGTCCGCGAAAGAGTGCGCTGGCCAATAGTCGAAGCGATGGGCACCGCCTACGCCCTGTATACCCTCACCGGCGATAGCCAGTACGAAACCTGGTATCAGAAGTGGTGGGATTACTGCATCACCTATCTGATGGATTACGAGACCGGTTCTTGGTGGCAGGAGCTGGACACCAATAACAAGGTGACCACCAAAGTCTGGGACGGCAAGCAGGATATTTACCATCTGCTGCACTGCCTGGTCATCCCGCGTCTGCCGCTGGCGCCTGGGCTGGCTCCTGCGGTTGCCGCAGGTCTGCTGGACGTCAATGCAAAATAAGTAATGAGGTGAGCTGCCATGCACAGCGGTGGAAAAACCATACAACTTCAGGCCGGAGATTATCAGGCAAAAATCGTTACGGTTGGCGCGGGTCTGGCGGAATTAACCCACCGTGGGCGACATCTTGTTATTCCACACAGGCCTGAAGAGATGCCGCTGGCGCATCTGGGAAAAGTATTGGCGCCCTGGCCAAATCGCGTGGTAAACGGCTGCTATCAGTATAACAGCAAGACCTTGCAGCTTGCCGTGAATGACCCGGTTTCGCATACCGCGATTCATGGATTGCTGGCCTGGCGGGACTGGCAGATTAATCAGCTGTCGGCATCGGAAGTGTCGCTGATGATTTTTCTGCCGCCCTCATATGGGTATCCCTTTTCGTTACTCGTCGAAGCTACGTACCGCCTGGAGGCGATAAAAGGTCTGCGTGTATTTATCACCGCCCTGAATATCGGTGATGAATCCGCACCGTACGGTTCTGGTGCTCATCCGTATTTGACTTGCGATCTCGAGAAAATAGACATCTGTACGCTGTCCCTGCCCGCAGATAAGTTCCTGAACATCGATACCCTGGAACTGCATAGCGTTGAGGGCACAGCGCTAAATTTCGCGTCGCCGCGCCCGGTAGCCGCAACGCGTATCGATCACACCTTTAAAACCCCGGTTTCCGGCAGTGAGTGGGAAGTCAGCGTTTTCAACGCGGCAAAAAATATGACGACCTACTTACGTTGCGATCAGCCATGGGTGCAGGTTTACAGCGGCGAGAAATTAGATCGTCTGGGACTTGCCGTAGAACCCATGACTTGCCCACCTGATGCCTTTAATTCCGCTATCGATCTTATCTCTCTGGCGCCCGGAGAGAGCCATCGACTGCACTTTTTAATCGGCGCTGAATAACCCTGAACCGGGATAAAAATTACCGAATTACCCTATATCTACGGAGACGAAAATGAATTCGTTACAACAACGCTCAAGCGCTTTAGAACTCAGAGCATTACAGGATGGCTTTACCTTAACGTATCAGCAGCGCCTGATTTTACGCCATAGCGCTGAAAACCCGTGCCTGTGGATTGGTGCAGGCGTTGCCGATATTGATATGTTCCGCGGCAATTTCAGCATTAAAGATAAGCTCAACGAGAAAATCGCTCTGACGCATGCCACGGTTAGCGAATCGCCTGACGGCTGGCGGGTTCATTTCAGCCGCGGCACCAACATCAATGCCACGCTGCAAATCTCCATTGATGAACAAGGTCGTCTACGCCTGGAGCTGCAAAACGATGATCTCAACCATAATCGTATCTGGCTGCGCCTGGCCGCTAACCCGGATGATCATATCTACGGCTGTGGCGAACAGTTCTCTTACTTTGATCTGCGTGGTAAACCGTTCCCGCTGTGGACCAGCGAACAGGGCGTGGGCCGCAACAAGAACAGTTACGTCACCTGGCAGGCGGACTGCAAAGAGAATGCTGGCGGCGACTATTACTGGACCTTCTTCCCGCAGCCAACATTTGTCAGCACGCAGAAATACTACTGCCACGTGGATAACAGCTGTTATATGAACTTTGACTTCAGCGCGCCGGAATATCACGAGCTGGCGCTCTGGGAAGACAAAACCATCCTGCGCTTTGAATGTGCAGACAGCTATATCTCCCTGTTGGAAAAACTCACCGCGCTGCTGGGCCGCCAGCCGGAACTGCCGGACTGGGTTTACGATGGCGTCACACTCGGTATTCAGGGCGGCACCGAGGTGTGCCAGAACAAGCTGGACACCATGCGTAACGCGGGTGTGAAGGTGAACGGCATCTGGGCGCAGGACTGGTCCGGCATCCGCATGACCTCTTTCGGCAAACGCGTGATGTGGAACTGGAGGTGGAACAGCGACAACTATCCACAGCTGGACAGCCGTATTCAGCAATGGAAAGAGGAAGGCGTGCAATTCCTCTCATATATCAACCCGTACGTTGCCAGCGATAAGGATCTTTGTGCCGAAGCGGCAAAGCACGGTTATCTGGCAAAAGATGCCTCTGGCGATGACTATCTGGTGGAGTTTGGCGAGTTCTACGGCGGTGTGGTTGACCTGACCAACCCCGAAGCCTACGACTGGTTCAAAGAAGTGATTAAAAAGAACATGATTGCGCTGGGCTGCGGCGGCTGGATGGCGGACTTTGGCGAATATCTACCCACCGATACATACTTGCACAACGGCGTCAGCGCCGAAATTATGCATAACGCCTGGCCCGCGCTGTGGGCGAAGTGTAACTACGAGGCATTACAGGAGACCGGCAAACTCGGCGAGATTCTGTTCTTTATGCGCGCAGGCTACACCGGCAGCCAGAAGTACTCCACGATGATGTGGGCGGGCGATCAGAACGTGGACTGGAGCCTCGACGATGGCCTGGCTTCCGTCGTGCCTGCCGCGCTGTCGCTGGCGATGACCGGCCATGGCCTGCACCACAGTGATATCGGCGGCTACACCACCCTGTTTGATATGAAACGTAGCAAAGAGCTGCTGCTACGCTGGTGCGACTTTAGCGCCTTCACCCCGATGATGCGTACCCACGAAGGCAATCGCCCAGGCGATAACTGGCAGTTTGATGGCGACGGCCAAACGATCGCCCACTTTGCCCGTATGACCACCGTCTTTACTACCCTGAAACCGTATCTCAAGCAGGCGGTCGCGCAAAACAGCGCCACCGGGCTACCGGTCATGCGTCCGCTCTTCCTGCACTACGAAGACGATGCGGCAACCTACAGCCTGAAATACCAGTACCTGTTGGGACAAGATCTGCTGGTTGCACCGGTTCACGAAGAGGGGAGACACGACTGGACACTGTATCTGCCAGAAGATAGCTGGGTCAACGTCTGGACGGGCGAAACCTACCAGGGCGGTGAAATCACCGTTGACGCGCCCATCGGCAAGCCTCCGGTATTTTATCGTGCGAAGAGTGAGTGGGCATCGCTGTTTGCCGCTTTGCGCAATATCTAATATGGCTCGCCCGTAGGGACACCTGCGGGCAAAGGGAGAATAACAATGAGTCAAAATACGGTCAATCCGGCAACCCAGCCCTTACCTTTTAAAGAAAAACTGGCCTATGGGATGGGTGATTTAGGTTCGAATATCCTGCTGGACATTGGAACGCTCTATTTACTCAAGTTTTATACCGATGTCCTCGGTTTACCCGGTACCTACGGTGGTATCATTTTTCTTATTGCTAAATTTTTTACCGCGTTTACCGATATGGGAACCGGGATAATGCTCGACTCCCGGCGCAAAATCGGTCCAAAAGGCAAATTCCGCCCATTTGTTCTCTACGCGGCTTTCCCGGTCACTTTGCTGGCGATCGCTAACTTTGTCGGGACACCATTTGAAATCACTGGCAAAACGGTCATGGCGACGGTCCTGTTTATGCTCTACGGGCTGTTTTTCAGCATGATGAACTGCTCTTACGGCGCGATGGTCCCCGCGATCACCAAAAACCCTGATGAACGAGCTTCACTTGCCGCCTGGCGACAGGGAGGCGCAACTCTCGGGCTGTTGCTGTGTACCGTCGGTTTTGTGCCGGTCATGAACCTGATCGAAGGCAACTCGCAGCTGGGCTATATCTTCGCCGCGACGTTGTTCTCGCTGTTCGGCCTGTTCTTTATGTGGTGGTGCTACGCGGGAGTAAAAGAGCGCTATGTCGAGGTGAAACCCCTCGATAACGCGCAAAAACCGGGGCTACTGCAATCCTTTCGCGCCATCGCCGGTAACCGCCCGCTGTTTATTCTGTGTATTGCTAATCTGTGTACGCTCGGCGCATTTAACGTCAAGCTGGCGATACAGGTTTATTACACTCAGTACGTATTAAACGACCCCATTCTGCTCTCCTGGATGGGCTTCTTTAGCATGGGCTGTATCTTCATTGGCGTGTTTTTAATGCCGGGAATGGTCAGACGCTTTGGTAAGAAAAAAGTCTATATCGGCGGCCTGCTGATTTGGGTCGCGGGCGATCTGCTCAACTATTTCTTCGGCGGCGGATCGGTCAGTTTTGTGGCGTTCTCCTGCCTGGCCTTTTTCGGTTCGGCGTTTGTCAACAGCCTGAACTGGGCGCTGGTCTCCGACACGGTGGAATACGGCGAATGGCGTACCGGCGTGCGTTCTGAAGGAACGGTGTACACCGGTTTTACCTTCTTCCGTAAAGTGTCGCAGGCGCTGGCGGGTTTCTTCCCCGGCTGGATGCTGACGCAAATCGGCTATGTGCCGAATGTAGTGCAGTCTGCGGGAACGGTCGAGGGGTTACGGCAGCTGATCTTTATTTATCCGTGCGCGCTGGCGGTTATCACCATCATCGCGATGGGCTGTTTCTACAACCTCAACGAGAAGATGTATGTCCGTATTGTTGAAGAGATAGAAGCCCGTAAACAACCCGTTTGATAATAATAGATAACGCCCTGCGGGGCGTTATTGAGGAGCGATTATGTCTGACCATGATCCGCTAACGCTAAAACTCAGCCTGCGGGAAAAATGCGCCTACGGGATGGGTGATTTTGGTTCAAATTTGATGCTGTGTATCGGCACACTGTATCTGCTTAAATTTTATACCGATGAACTAGGAATGCCAGCGTACTACGGCGGGATTATCTTTCTGGTGGCGAAATTCTTTACCGCCTTCACCGATATGCTAACCGGCGTACTGCTGGACTCCCGGCGTAACATTGGCGCAAAAGGAAAATTCAGGCCCTTTATTTTGTATGCCTCATTTCCTGTTGCGCTGGTGGCCACGGCGCAGTTTTTAGCGACGGATTTTACGCTGACAGTCAAAACGGCCATGGCGACCGTACTGTTCATGATGTTTGGCCTGTTTTACAGCCTGATGAACTGTTCCTATGGGGCGATGGTACCTGCCATCACCAAAAATCCGCATGAGCGCGCTCAGCTGGCCGCCTGGCGTCAGGGCGGCGCCACCCTCGGCCTGCTGCTGTGTACGGTTGGATTTATGCCAATTCAAGCGCTTTTTATTGATTCGCCTTCGCTGGGTTACATGATTGCTGCCCTGCTCTTCTCCGTTTGTGGGTTGTTTAGCATGTGGTGGTGCTTTAGCGGAGTGAAGGAGCGTTATATCGAAATCGTACCCAATCACCACAAGCCCAGCATCCTCAAATCTTTCTGCGCAATCTTCCGTAATCCTCCGCTGCTGGTCTTGTGCATTGCGAACCTGTGCACGCTGGCGGCGTTTAACATCAAGCTGGCCATTCAAGTTTACTACACCCAGTACGTGCTCAATGATATTCATCTGCTGTCGTGGATGGGATTCTTCAGCATGGGATGCATTCTGGTAGGCGTACTGATGGTTCCGGCAGCGGTGCAGCGCTTTGGTAAAAAGCAGGTTTATCTTGGCGGGCTGGCGCTATGGGCCATTGGCGATGTACTGAATTTTTTCTGGGGCGCAACCTCAGTTCTGTTTGTGACGTTCTCCTGTATGGCGTTCTTTGGCACCGCCTTTGTGAACAGCCTGAACTGGGCGCTGGTCCCGGATACCGTTGATTATGGAGAATGGAAAACGGGCGTTCGTGCTGAAGGTTCAGTTTATACCGGCTATACCTTTTCGAGGAAAATCTCCGCTGCGCTTGCTGGCTTCTTACCGGGCATTATGTTAACGCAAATTGGTTATATCCCTAATATCACGCAAAGCGAAACCACCTTGCTTGGTTTGCGTCAGCTTATTTTTATCTGGCCCTGTGCGCTTGCCATTATTGCGGCACTGACCATGGGCTTTTTTTATAAGCTCAATGAGACCCGCTTTGCTTTTATTATTGAGGAAATTGAAGAGCGAAAGAAAACGATACAACCCGGCATCATGAATAACTAAAAAAAATCTCTATTCTCAATAAAATTGCCGTTCTATCCATTTCGATGGATAGCGGCTCCCCTACGTTAAAAAATGGACTTATCATGAAAAAAATAAACGCATTACTTTTGTTAACCTCTGTTATTTCAACCTCGGTATTTGCCGGTGCCTATGTGGAAAACCGCGAGGCGTATAATCTGGCATCGGACCAGATGGAGTTCATGCTCCGCGTTGGCTACAACTTCGATATGGGCGCAGGCCTCATGCTCACTAACACCTATACTCTTCAGCGCAAGGATGAGTTAAAGCATGGCTATAATGAAATCGAGGGGTGGTATCCGCTCTTTAGGCCGACGGATAAATTAACTATTCAACCCGGTGGCTTAATTACCGATAAAAGCGTAGGCTCCAGCGGCGCAGTTTATCTCGACGTTAATTATAAATTTACTCCTTGGTTTAATTTGACCGTTCGCAACCGATATAATCACAATAACTACAGCTCAACTGATTTTAATGGCGAACAGGATAATAATGACACCTATGAACTTGGTAGCTATTGGAATTTCATTATTACCGATAAGTTCTCTTATACCTTTGAGCCACACTATTTTATGCGGGTGAATGATTTTAACAGCAGCAATGGCAAAGACCATCATTGGGAAATTACCAATACTTTCAGGTATCGCATCAATCAAAACTGGTTACCCTACTTTGAACTACGCTGGCTGGACCGTAACGTGGAACCTTACCATCGGGAACAAAACCAGATCCGTGTGGGGGTGAAGTATTTCTTCTAAGTTATAGGCAAAAAAAAGCCGCTGATAATCAGCGGCTTTTTCATCATAAGAAGCGTTAATTAATCTTCTTTTGCACCGCGCATCGCACGTTTACGGTCGTTCTCGGTCAGGTGACGTTTACGGATACGGACAGAAGTCGGGGTGACTTCTACCAGTTCGTCGTCATCGATGAACTCAAGAGCCTGCTCCAGAGTCATTTTCAGCGCCGGAACCAGCGTCGTTGCTTCGTCAGTACCGGAAGCACGCATGTTGGTCAGTTTCTTACCGGTCAGGCAGTTTACCGTCAGGTCGTTAGAGCGGCTGTGAATACCGATAATCTGGCCTTCGTAAACTTCTGCGCCGTGGCCCAGGAACAGCTTACCGCGATCCTGCAGGCTGAACAGGGCGAACGCAACTGCTTTACCCTGACCGTTGGAGATCAGAACACCGTTCTGACGCTGACCCACATCACCCGCACGAACGTCGTCGTAGTGGCTGAAGGTGGAGTACAGCAGACCGGTACCGGAGGTCATGGTCATGAATTCTGAACGGAAGCCGATCAGACCACGGCTTGGGATCACGTAGTCGAGACGTACGCGGCCTTTGCCATCTGGATTCATGTTTTTCAGATCGCCTTTACGCTCGCCCAGCGCCTGCATGACAGAACCCTGGTGCTGCTCTTCAACGTCCAGCGTCACGTTTTCGAACGGCTCTTGCTTACGGCCATCGATTTCGCGGAAGATAACTTTCGGACGGGAAACCGCCATTTCGAAACCTTCACGACGCATGTTCTCGATAAGAACGGACAGGTGCAGTTCGCCACGGCCAGAAACGCGGAATGCGTCTGCATCCGGAGTTTCTTCAACGCGCAGCGCCACGTTATGCACCAGCTCTTTGTTCAGGCGGTCAAGGATCTGACGAGAGGTAACGTACTTACCTTCTTTACCGCAGAACGGCGAGGTGTTAACGCAGAAGAACATAGAGACGGTCGGCTCATCAACAGACAGCGCCGGCAGCGCTTCAACATTCTGCGTATCGCAGATGGTGTCAGAGATGTTCAGTTCGCCCAGGCCGGTGATCGCGATGATATCGCCAGCTTCTGCAACGTCGCTCTCGATACGCTCAAGGCCCAGATGGGTCAGAACTTTACCGACTTTACCGTTACGGGTTTTGCCTTCGCTATCAATGATAGTGACCTGCTGGTTCGGCTTCACTTTACCGCGCTTGATGCGGCCGATGCCGATGACGCCAACGTAGTTGTTGTAGTCCAGCTGGGAGATTTGCATCTGCAGCGGGCCATCAAGGTCAACGTTCGGCGCCGGTACGCGATCGACGATGGTCTGATACAGCGGAGTCATGTCTTCAGCCATATCTTCGTGATCCAGACCCGCGATACCGTTCAGCGCAGAAGCGTAAACGATAGGGAAGTCCAGCTGTTCGTCGGTAGCGTCGAGGTTAACGAACAGGTCGAATACCTGATCGACAACCCAGTCAGGGCGTGCGCCCGGACGGTCAACTTTGTTGATAACAACAATTGGCTTCAGGCCATGAGCAAAGGCTTTTTTGGTCACGAAGCGCGTCTGCGGCATCGGACCATCCATTGCATCAACGACCAACAGAACGGAATCAACCATGGACATGACACGTTCAACTTCACCACCGAAGTCGGCGTGCCCCGGGGTATCAACGATGTTGATACGGTAGTCATTCCATTTGATAGCGGTGTTTTTAGCCAGGATGGTAATCCCGCGCTCTTTCTCCAAATCGTTGGAGTCCATCACTCGCTCTTGAGTTTCGGCACGCGCGTCGAACGTACCGGATTGCTGTAGCAGCTTATCAACCAGGGTAGTTTTACCATGGTCAACGTGCGCGATGATGGCGATATTACGCAAATTTTCGATCACAACTTTGCCTCAGGCATTAGAAATAGCGCGTTATTGTACACGGATTAATCGCAGTACAAAACAGGATCACAAACATCCTCCGCAAACAAGTATTGCAGAGATTCTTTGTGATCGCTTTCACGGAGCGTTAAAAGGGTTATTCAAGGTCAATTGCACCAAATAAGTGCCCAATGTTCACACAAATGCACCATATTGGTGCAATGCATTCATTTTGGTGCAGCCCTTTTGCACGATGATGTGCATGATAACGCCTTTTGGGGGCAATTTAAAAGTTGGCACAGATTTCGCTTTATATTTTTTAAGGCAACAACGCCACTTTACGTAGTTAAAAAGTTTTCGTTTCCACGACGACAATGACCAATCCGGGAGAGTTTAAGTATGTCCGCTGAACACGTTTTGACGATGCTGAACGAGCATGAAGTGAAGTTTGTCGATCTGCGCTTCACCGATACCAAAGGTAAAGAACAGCACGTTACTATTCCTTCTCATCAGGTAAATGCCGAATTCTTCGAAGAAGGCAAAATGTTTGATGGCTCCTCGATTGGCGGCTGGAAAGGTATTAACGAATCCGACATGGTTCTGATGCCGGATGCAACCACCGCGCTGATCGACCCGTTCTATGAAGAACCGACGCTGATCATCCGCTGCGACATCCTGGAACCAGGCACCCTGCAGGGCTATGACCGCGACCCGCGTTCCATTGCTAAGCGCGCTGAAGAGTATCTGCGCTCTACCGGCCTGGCTGACACCGTGCTGTTCGGGCCAGAACCAGAATTCTTCCTGTTCGACGACATCCGTTTTGGTGCCTCCATCTCCGGTTCCCACGTTGCTATCGACGATATCGAAGGCGCATGGAACTCCTCCACCAAATACGAAGGCGGCAACAAAGGCCACCGTCCGGGCGTGAAAGGCGGTTACTTCCCGGTTCCGCCAGTAGACTCTTCTCAGGATATCCGCTCCACCATGTGTATGATCATGGAAGAGATGGGCCTGGTTGTTGAAGCTCACCACCACGAAGTGGCGACTGCGGGCCAGAACGAAATCGCGACCCGCTTTAACACCATGACCAAAAAAGCGGACGAAATTCAGATTTACAAATACGTTGTGCATAACGTCGCACACCGTTTCGGCAAAACCGCGACCTTTATGCCAAAACCGATGTTTGGCGATAACGGTTCCGGTATGCACTGCCACATGTCCCTGTCCAAGAACGGCGTAAACCTGTTCTCCGGCGACAAATACGCAGGCCTGTCTGAACAAGCGCTGTACTACATCGGCGGCGTAATCAAACACGCTAAAGCGATTAACGCCCTGGCTAACCCGACCACCAACTCCTACAAGCGTCTGGTCCCGGGTTACGAAGCGCCGGTTATGCTGGCTTACTCTGCCCGTAACCGTTCCGCGTCTATCCGTATTCCGGTTGTCACCTCTCCGAAAGCGCGCCGTATCGAAGTTCGCTTCCCGGACCCGGCTGCTAACCCGTACCTGTGCTTCGCGGCGCTGCTGATGGCTGGCCTTGACGGTATCAAGAACAAAATCCATCCGGGCGAAGCCATGGATAAAAACCTGTACGACCTGCCGCCGGAAGAAGCGAAAGAGATCCCACAGGTTGCAGGCTCTCTGGAAGAAGCACTGAACGCGCTGGACGCGGACCGTGAATTCCTGACCGCTGGCGGCGTATTCACCAACGACGCTATCGATGCTTACATCGCCCTGCGTATTGAAGAAAACGACCGCGTACGCATGACTCCGCACCCGGTTGAGTTTGAGCTGTACTACAGCGTCTAATTTTGCTGTAAATCCGCGGTATTCCGTGTTGTGGCGTGGGGTACCAAGGATGTTTTGTTGCCGTGGAAACTTTCAGCCCATCTCAGGATGGGCTTTTTTCTCCACCAACGCGCTGATCCCATGAGCTTTTTATTCATAAAAAGCTATACTGCACTAAAATGGTGCACTCTTTTTCAGGAGACTGTCGAATGGCAACAGGCACACTGCCCGATGCTGGGCAGATCCTTAACTCTTTAATCAACAGTATCTTACTGGTCGATGACGACCTGGCGGTACATTACGCGAACCCGGCGGCGCAGCAGCTGCTGGCGCAAAGCTCGCGTAAATTATTCGGCACGCCGCTGCCGGAGCTGTTGAGCTATTTCTCGCTGAATATCGGCCTCATGCAAGAGAGCCTCGCTGCGGGTCAGGGTTTTACCGATAACGAAGTGACGCTGGTTATTGATGGCCGCTCCCACATCCTTTCCCTGACGGCGCAACGCCTGCCTGAAGGCTATATCCTGCTGGAAATGGCGCCGATGGATAATCAGCGTCGCCTGAGCCAGGAGCAGCTACAGCACGCGCAGCAGATTGCCGCACGTGACTTAGTGCGTGGTCTGGCCCATGAGATTAAAAATCCGCTGGGCGGCCTGCGCGGCGCGGCGCAGCTGCTGAGCAAAGCGCTGCCCGACCCTGCGCTAATGGAATATACCAAAGTCATTATTGAACAGGCCGACCGGTTAAGAAATCTGGTCGACCGTCTACTGGGACCACAGCATCCCGGAATGCACGTAACAGAAAGCATCCACAAGGTCGCTGAGCGAGTGGTGAAGCTGGTGTCGATGGAACTACCGGATAACGTCAAGCTGGTGCGCGACTATGACCCCAGCCTGCCAGAGCTCCCGCACGACCCGGATCAAATTGAACAAGTGCTGCTGAACATCGTACGTAACGCGCTGCAGGCGCTGGGACCGGAGGGCGGAGAGATCACTCTGCGCACCCGGACGGCCTTCCAGTTAACCCTGCACGGCGTGCGCTACCGCCTCGCTGCGCGTATCGACGTTGAAGATAACGGCCCGGGAATCCCGTCTCACTTACAGGATACGCTGTTTTATCCCATGGTGAGTGGACGCGAAGGCGGTACCGGACTCGGGCTGTCTATCGCCCGCAGCCTTATAGACCAGCACTCCGGCAAAATTGAATTTACCAGTTGGCCAGGGCATACCGAATTCTCGGTGTACCTGCCTATTCGGAAGTAGAGGTGTTTATGCAACGAGGGATAGCATGGATCGTTGACGACGATAGCTCCATCCGTTGGGTGCTTGAACGCGCGCTCACCGGGGCAGGCTTGAGTTGTACAACGTTTGAAAGCGGCAATGAGGTGCTTGATGCCCTCACGACCAAAACCCCGGATGTACTGCTGTCTGATATCCGCATGCCGGGGATGGATGGGCTGGCGCTGCTAAAGCAAATTAAACAGCGTCATCCGATGCTCCCGGTCATCATAATGACGGCGCATTCGGATCTTGACGCGGCGGTCAGCGCCTATCAGCAGGGCGCTTTTGATTATCTGCCGAAACCGTTTGATATTGATGAAGCGGTGGCGCTGGTCGACCGTGCGATTAGCCATTACCAGGAACAGCAGCAGCCGCGTAATGCGCCGATTAATAGCCCGACGGCCGATATTATCGGCGAAGCGCCGGCCATGCAGGACGTTTTTCGCATTATCGGCCGCCTGTCGCGCTCATCAATCAGCGTACTTATCAACGGGGAATCCGGTACCGGTAAAGAGCTGGTTGCCCATGCTCTCCATCGGCATAGTCCGCGCGCCAAGGCGCCGTTTATTGCGCTAAATATGGCAGCAATTCCTAAAGATTTAATCGAATCAGAGCTATTTGGCCACGAGAAAGGGGCCTTTACCGGCGCCAATACCGTGCGTCAGGGACGCTTTGAGCAGGCAGACGGCGGCACGCTGTTCCTCGACGAGATCGGCGATATGCCGCTGGACGTACAGACTCGCCTGCTGCGCGTCCTCGCTGATGGCCAGTTTTATCGCGTCGGCGGCTATGCGCCGGTGAAAGTGGATGTGCGCATCATTGCCGCCACCCACCAGAACCTTGAGCTGCGCGTCCAGGAAGGAAAATTCCGCGAGGATTTATTCCACCGCCTGAACGTGATTCGCGTCCATCTGCCGCCGCTGCGCGAGCGTCGGGAAGATATTCCTCGCCTGGCGAGGCACTTCCTGCAAATTGCCGCTCGTGAACTGGGCGTCGAGGCCAAACAGCTGCATCCGGAGACGGAGATGGCGTTAACCCGACTGGCATGGCCGGGTAACGTACGTCAGCTGGAAAACACCTGTCGCTGGCTGACGGTAATGGCCGCAGGTCAGGAGGTTCTGACGCAGGATCTTCCCAGCGAGCTGTTTGAAACCGCGATACCGGATAACCCAACGCAAATGCTGCCGGATAGCTGGGCCACGCTGCTGGGACAATGGGCCGATCGCGCTTTGCGTTCCGGTCATCAAAACCTGCTCTCGGAAGCGCAGCCTGAGATGGAGCGCACGCTGCTGACCACCGCCTTACGCCACACTCAGGGGCATAAACAAGAGGCGGCCCGGCTGCTGGGATGGGGTCGTAATACCCTGACGCGTAAGCTAAAAGAGTTGGGGATGGAGTAGCTGCGCGCTGGCGAGGAAAAAATAGTCATCCAGCGCAAACTGCTGCTATTTTGTACTTTACTGTTGCCATGCGTTGAGTATGATCTTGCCCGGAAAGACGGGGGAGAAATCATGCTTGAATCACTCATTAATATTATATCGAGCGGTGTTGCAGCGGGTCATACGCCGCAGACGGCGGTCGCTGCCGTTCTGTGCGCGGCGATGGTTGGCCTGTTTAGCTGATAATATCCCCTCTCCTGCCAGGAGAGGGGATATTGCTTATATAACGCGGGAAAACTGCTGCATCCGCGCTTTTTGGCGCAGATACGCATCGAAACACATGCAGATATTGCGAATCAGCAGTCGGCCTTTCGGCGTCACCTGAATGCCTTTCTCATCCACATCCACCAGCCCATCTTTGGCTAGCGGCGCCAGCAATTTCATATCGTCGGCAAAGTAGCTATCGAAGGTAAGATCCCACTGCGCGTCTACCGAAGCGAAGTCGAGACGAAAGTTACAAATCAGCGCCTTAATCACGTCGCGGCGGATGCAGTCATCGCGCGTCAACGCAATACCGCGCCACAGCGCCGTTCCGGTTTCATCAACCTGCTGATAATACTGTTTCAACTCTTTCTGGTTCTGCGCGTAGCAATCGCCAATCATACTGATCGCCGACACGCCCATTCCCAACAGGTCGGTGTCTCCCTGGGTGGTGTAACCCTGGAAATTGCGATGCAGAATGCCTTCACGTTGGGCTATCGCCAGTTCATCATCAGGACGGGCAAAGTGGTCCATGCCGATAAACTGATATCCCGCGGCCGTCAGCGAATTGATGGTTTCCTGAAGAATGTCCAGCTTCTGTTCCGCTGAGGGCAAATCGGCATCTTTGATTTTGCGCTGCGCGGCGAAGAGCGTGGGTAGATGCGCGTAGTTGAACACGCTCAGACGATCGGGATTAAGCTCCGCCACTTTCTGTAGCGTATAAGCGAAGCTCTGCGGCGTCTGCTTCGGCAGGCCGTAGATCAGGTCGATATTGGTCGAGGTAAAGCCGATGTCGCGCGCATGGTTGAGTAGCGCGAAGATGAAGGCCTCATCTTGCTCGCGGTTTACCAGGCGCTGCACTTCTTTGTTGAAGTCCTGCACGCCCATACTCAGGCGATTAAAGCCTTCGCCACGTAAATGATCCAGCACATCGAGTTCGATTTCGCGCGGATCAACCTCAATGGAGATCTCTGCGTCCGCGTTAAAATTGAAATGGGTACGCAGCAGACCCATCAGACGACTAATTTGCGCCTTGTTTAGATACGTTGGCGTACCGCCGCCCCAGTGTAGCTGATTGACTTTGCGGCCAGAAAAAAGCGGCGCGCGATGAATAATCTCCTGCTCAAGGACATCCAGATACTGATCGGCCTTATGCTGTTGGCGGGTGACGATTTTATTACAGCCGCAGAAATAACAGAGCTTATGGCAAAACGGGATATGCACGTACAGCGAGAGGGGACGCTGCGGATAGCGGGCAACCGCCGCATCAAATTCAGCGGGGCCAAATTCTGGAGAAAACTCCAGCGCGGTGGGATACGAAGTATAACGCGGCCCGGAATAGTTATATTTCTGGATCAGGGCCAGATCCCAGTCGATTAACTGCACAGACATGCTCACTCCTTCCGATGGTACCGTCGGCGGGTACGCCGCCCCGGCCCAACCGCACCTCGGGTAATGAGCCGGTTGCGCAGCCATTTTTGACGCCGCGACAACCGTCGTAGTTTAACGAATAACCACAGCAGATAACATATAACCAGAAGGGTTATAAGCAGGACCGGGAATCCGATGGGGTGCAAACGTTAGTTTCCACCCTTCAGCAGACGCATCATATCTTCTTTGCGCTCTTCCTCTTCTTCATCTTCGTCATCATCGTAGGAGAGGCCCAGCTGCTGCATCAGTTCATCAATGCGATCCAGTTTGGCATCAACCCAGGTCTGCTCTTCAGCATTCAGGGTACCGCCCTCTTCCAGACGTTCCAGCAGCGCGTCCAGGCGCTCATCGTTCTCCAGCAAATCCAGCTCAGCCTGCGGTGAAAGCATAGGTTTCTCGCTCTTTGGTTTATGCTGCTTAATCGCCGGAGCATTTTCAGTCACGCCCAGCGGGATTGGTTTTTTACTGCCAATTCGGGGATCTTGCTGCTGGCCTTGTTTTTTGCCTGCCGAAGCGGTGTCGCCGCCGGTCGCGCGACTTCCTGCCGCATGGCCACGATGCTTCTTCTGATGCTTGCGCTCGCGGGCTTCCTGGTTCAATTCTTCACGCGTTTTGCGATTTTTTTTGCCGCGAGGTACGGATGTCGGTTTTTTCATGTTGTGTAATCTTCAGGCCGTTTTCTTCAGTATAGAATTGAGGCGGAATCTAGCAGAAAGCAAGCAAAGAAAAAAGGCGACAGATTACTCTGTCGCCTTTTTCCGCACTGACAACCCTTAATGGGCTTCTACTTTCCATGTTCGCTAACGACACACCCTGTCTTTCCTTTAGCAACTAACGGTCCCTGTTACATCCATTTCCTTTTAAAACGTCTCCAGACGTTTGTCATCCTGACAATCCGTAGTCCTCGCCTCCTGGCGCTTCCTGACTCCTCATCCTGAGTCATAATCCTGTTAGCATCCTCGCCCTTGACCGCTACTTTACTGTTTTAAGGAAAACCTACAACCGACTGTACGGAAAAAAAACAAGTTTCAGAATTTTCTTTCAGCTCAACACGATGATTTATCAGCGTTTGTATTATGTTTACTCAGTTTTTCCTCATGTATTTCTCATATAATCAATAGCCAATGTCTTACAAAGACTGTGGTTTTAACTTACAGCGATGAGGTGCGGTAAAAACAGCCTTTTTCTGCTGTTCAGGTATAATCCCCGTCAAAGCCTGATTTAACGGAGACGACCGTCTTGACCAACTGGAATTATCAACTGACGCATTTTGTCACTAGCGCGCCAGATATCCGCCATCTTCCTGCCGATACCGGTATTGAAGTGGCCTTTGCTGGCCGCTCTAACGCCGGGAAATCCAGCGCTCTAAACACGCTGACTAACCAGAAAAGCCTGGCACGCACTTCGAAGACGCCTGGCCGTACGCAGCTGATTAACCTGTTTGAAGTCGCTGAGGGCAAACGCCTGGTCGACCTGCCGGGCTATGGTTATGCCCAGGTACCGGAAGAGATGAAAATCAAGTGGCAACGCGCGCTGGGTGAATATCTCGAGAAACGCCTGTGTCTGAAAGGCCTGGTTGTGCTGATGGATATCCGTCATCCGCTTAAAGATCTCGATCAGCAGATGATCCAATGGGCGGTTGAAAGCGATATTCCGGTTCTGGTGCTGCTGACCAAAGCCGATAAGCTGGCCAGCGGGGCGCGGAAAGCGCAGATCGCTATGGTTCGTGAGGCGGTAACCGCCTTTAACGGAGATGTGCAGGTCGAAGGATTTTCTTCCCTGAAGAAGCAAGGCGTGGATAAACTCCGGCAGAAACTGGATAGCTGGTATAACGATATCCCCCCTCAGGAAGAACCTGAAGACGGCGAATAGTCTCGCTAATTACCCCGGATAGCGGCGCGTGAGGCCCTGTCCGGGTAGCCCGCCTCATCAGCATTGATTCGCAAAAATTTTCTTTCGCGCAATAAAAAACGCCCCGGTCATAAATGACCGGGGCGGCTAAAATATTCAGCCAAATCCGATTACGTGAAGTAAAAGGTCTGAAAGATAGAACATCTTACCTCTGTACCCTACGTCTTTAACTCTACTCTTCTTTCGATTACGGATAAAGCATTTTTTGTAGTTTTTTTTCACTCTTTACATAGCAAATTCAAATGATCATCACAAAATACGATAAGTTATGTTACTCACTTACAAGAAATGACCCTACCTGCCGAATACTTAGTGCGCTTGATCCCAGTTTTCTCCGCTTCCCACTTCCACCAGTAGCGGAACCGCCAGCGTCGTACTGCTTTCCATCAGTTCATGGATTTTTTTCGCGACCGCCTCAAGATCGTCTTTATGCACTTCAAAGACCAATTCATCGTGCACCTGCATGATCATCCGCACGCGAGGTTTTTCACTTAACAACCAGCTGTCGACGGCAATCATCGCGCGCTTAATAATATCGGCGGCGGTTCCCTGCATCGGCGCGTTGATCGCCGCACGCTCGGCACCAGCACGACGCGCACCGTTGCTGGATTTAATGTCCGGCAGATAGAGACGACGGCCATCGAGCGTTTCAACATACCCCTGCTCTTTTGCCTGAGTGCGGGTGCGCTCCATATATTCCAACACGCCCGGATAGCGTTCAAAGTAGAGATCCATATACTTTTGCGCTTCTTTGCGTGGGATATTGAGCTGGCGCGCAAGGCCGAATGCGCTCATGCCGTAAATCAGGCCGAAGTTGATCGCCTTCGCGCTGCGGCGCTGCTCGCTACTGACGCTCTCCAGCGGCAAACCGAAAACCTCAGCCGCCGTCGCGCGGTGGATATCCTTCCCTTCAGCAAACGCGGTCAGCAGGCCCTTGTCGCGAGACAGATGCGCCATGATGCGCAGTTCAATTTGCGAGTAGTCGGCAGAGACGATGAGATAATCTTCCGGTGCAATAAACGCCTGGCGAATACGGCGCCCTTCATCATTGCGTACCGGAATATTCTGCAGGTTCGGATCGGTGGACGACAAACGTCCCGTGGCGGTAACCGCCTGGTGATAAGAGGTGTGAACCCGGCCCGTTTTCGGGCTGATCATCAGCGGCAGCTTATCGGTGTAGGTGGACTTGAGTTTTGCCAGGCCACGATATTCGAGGATGACTTTCGGCAGCGGATAATCCAGCGCCAGCTCTTCCAGCACCTCTTCCGAGGTCGAGGGCGCGCCGCCCGGGGTTTTCTTCAGCGGCTTAATACCTTGTTTTTCAAACAAGATCGTTTGCAGCTGCTTCGGAGAAGAGAGGTTAAACTCTTCGCCCGCGATGTCGTACGCCTTTTTCTCCAGCTCAACCAGGCGCTTGGCTATCTCCTGAGAGTGCGCATGCAGTACGGCCGGATCGATCTTCACGCCATTGCGCTCAATGCGGGATAGTACCGGTACCAGCGGCATTTCAATATTTTTAAAAACGTTCAGCGGGCCTTCATTTTGCTGAAGTTTAGGCCACATTTTCAGGTGCAGCTGTAGCGTGACGTCGGCATCTTCCGCCGCGTAGCGGCCCGCTTCTTCCAGCGCGATTTGGTTGAATGTAAGCTGGTTTTTACCTTTACCCGCAATTTCTTCAAAGGTAATGGTTTTGTGCTTCAGCCAGCGGTCGGAGAGGCTATCCATATCATGGCGGCCCGCCACGCTGTCGAGAATGTAGGATTCCAGCATGGTATCAAAGGCAATACCGCGCAGTTCAATGTCATAGTTAGCCAGGATACCGCGGTCATATTTGAGGTTTTGCCCAACCTTCAGAACATTGTCATCTTCCAGTAGCGGTTTCAGCAGCTCAAGGACACGGTCGCGCGGGATCTGATCCGGTGCGTCCAGATAATCATGGGCAACCGGTACATAGGCCGCAACGCCGGGTTCAATGGCGAAGGATAAGCCGACCATATTGGCTGACACGTTATCCAGGCTGTCTGTTTCGGTATCAAAGGCAAAAAGCGGCGCTTTCTTCAGGCTCTCAATCCAGGTCAGCAGCGTTTCTTCATCAAGAATCGTGACATAGTTTTCAGAAGAGAGCGCCGTGGCGGTTTCCTCTTCGGCATCAGCCACTGCTGCCACAGCGGCTATCGGCTTCGCCGCAGGCTTTGCGCCTTTTGCCTGCATCCACTTGCCGGACTCGACATCGGTGATCCAGCGTTTGAACTCATACTTTTTAAATAGCGTCAGCAGTTCATCAGCGATGGGCTGTGCAACCAGCAGATCTTCGCAGCCCAGATCCAGCTCGACGTCGGTTTTGATCGTCGCCAGCTGATAAGAGAGGTAGGCCACCTCTTTATTCTGCTCCAGCTTCGCTGCCATCGTTTTTGCACCGCGGAAGGTCAGTCCGGCGATTTTTTCAGGTTCCGCATATAGCGTATCAAGGCCGCCCAGCCCCTGTAACAACGCCTGCGCCGTCTTCTCTCCCACGCCTGGTACGCCAGGGATGTTGTCCGATGAGTCCCCCATCAGGGCCAGAAAATCGATGATCAGCTCCGGCGGCACGCCGTATTTGGTCACCACTTCATCCGGGCCGAGGATGGTGTTGGTCATGGTGTTAATCAGCGTAATACCCGGCGTAACCAGCTGAGCCATGTCTTTATCGCCGGTGCTAATCAGTACCGGACGCCCGACCTTTTCAGCTTCACGCGCCAGGGTCCCGATGACATCGTCAGCTTCTACGCCAGGAACGGCCATCAGCGGCAGGCCCATCGCCTTAACCATGGCATGCAGCGGCTCGATCTGCGCACGTAGATCGTCCGGCATCGGCGGGCGATGAGATTTATAGTGCTCAAACAGTTCATCACGGAAAGTCTTCCCCTTGGCATCAAACACGACGACGGCATGGGTCGGTTGATACTGCAGGATCAGGCTTCGCAGCATATTCAGTACGCCATACATTGCGCCTGTCGGCTCGCCAGCGCTATTCGTCAGCGGAGGGAACGCGTGATATGCCCGATAAAGGTAAGAGGAGCCGTCAACGAGGATGAGAGGGTTTTCTGGGATCTGAACCATAATTTCCGTGCCTGTTTATCAGATTATCGGTAAAGGATGCCACAGACGGGCATTAAATCCTGAATTTTTCCCGCATTTCGTCGAAAAGATTCAACGATCCCGTCGATCGCGCAATGCGTTAACCTGTGGATAACTTTGTGAATAGTTTTATAACGATGGCTACGTCATCATTAATAAAATAATCTATTGGTAAATTACTCTATATTTATCATGGCATTATAAATTAACAACCCGCTTTAATAACATCATGATGACTCAATGTTCCATGTGGATATAAGATCCGGATATTTTTCCGTCCGGGTAAAACCCGTCATTTGCTCTATTTTCTGGTAAAATCAGCCTCTTGCGCTGTTTAAACGCGTTCTTTGTCAGCCTAACTTTCTGAATAAATTAACTATGTCGAGATTACTCGCTGCGATAACGCTCCCGCTGAGTATCGCCCTGACTATCGTAGTCACCATTATTTGCTCCGTGCCAATAATCATCGCCGGGCTGATTAAACTGCTTGTGCCTGTTGCTGCGGTCTGGCGCTCGATATCCGTTTTTTGCAATTTCATGATGTACTGCTGGTGTGAAGGGTTGGCTCTGCTGCTGCGCCTTAATCCCTGGCTTAAGTGGGATGTTGAGGGCCTGGAAGGCCTGAATAAGAAAAACTGGTATCTGCTTATCAGCAACCACCATAGCTGGGCCGATATCGTGGTACTTTGCGTGCTGTTTCGCAAACATATCCCGATGAATAAATATTTCCTCAAGCAACAGCTCGCCTGGGTGCCGTTTATTGGCCTGGCATGCTGGGCGTTGGATATGCCTTTTATGCGCCGTTATTCCCGCGGTTATTTAATCCGCCATCCAGAGCGCCGTGGCAAAGATGTTGAAACCACCCGCCGTTCCTGCGAGAAATTCCGCTCACATCCCACCACTATCGTTAACTTTGTCGAAGGTTCACGCTTTACTGAAGAGAAGCGGCTGCAGACCCGCTCGCCTTATAATAATTTATTAGCACCAAAAGCTGCCGGTACTGCCATGGCATTAAGCGTACTGGGCTCGCAGTTTGATAAGCTGCTGAACGTTACGCTGTGTTATCCAGAGAATCATCACCGACCGTTTTACGACATGCTGAGCGGCCGATTAACGCGGATTGTGGTACGCATCCGCGTTGAACCCGTGACGGAAGAGCTGCACGGCGATTATGTGAATGATAAAAACTTTAAGCGGCGGTTTCAGCGCTGGCTAAATACGCTCTGGGAAGATAAAGATCGTCAGTTAACGGAAATCATGCAGCAGAAAGGAAAATGATGCTGGACGCTGAAAAGAGTAACGCCGGTCAGTAACCGGCGTTTATTTTTTTATTTCTTCTCAACTAACTGCTTAACGGTATCGGCATACTGGGCAACAAATGCGTCCATATTGCTGGTATCCATACCCTGCGGGTTAAGCTGATATTTGCCGTTAACGTACATAGCGGGTACGCCCTGCAGCTGGAAATCAGCAGCGGCTTTCTCTTGCTGAGCCACCAGGGATTTCACTACAAAACTGTTCCAGGCTGCATCGTAATCTTCACCTTTAACGCCGGCGTCAACGAAGACCTTACGAATATCGGCTACGGTCTGAACGGTCTGTGTTTTCTGTACCGCTTCAAACATCGGGACGGTAATCTTGTCTTCCACACCCAGCGCCATCGCGACGGCCCACGCCTGGGTCAGATCCTTGCCCAACGGGCCCAGGAATTCAACGTGGTATTTCGTCATTTTGACGCCTTCAGGCAGCTTTTTCTTCACGTTATCTGACACATGAAGCACTTCTTCAAACTGATAGCAGTGCGGGCAGTAGAACGAGAAAAACTCGAGCACCTGAGGCTCGCCGGCAACGGGCTTATCGAGGGTAATATACTGCTTACCGTCGGTGATCTGGGCAGCGGATGCACTAAAAGCCAGAATCATACCAGCCAGCGCCAGCCAAATTTTTTTCATGATTAACTCTCTCCTGGATATATCACATTAATACATTGGCGTTAACTGAAGAGGCGGTTCCTGCAGAACCTTTACCTGCTCAAGAAAAGTTGTTGTCTGCCCACGCCAGTAATCTTCCCCGGTTAACCACGGGAAGTTCTTAGGAAAAGCAGGATCTTCCCAGCGTCTTAACAACCACGCCAGATAATAAACTAACCGCATTGCACGTAAAGGTTCGATGAGGGCAATTTCATCCGTATTGAAAGAGCTAAACTCTTCATACGCTTCAATGATCATCTCAAGCTGCATCCGTTGCTCGGCCTTATCACCGTTCAACAGCATCCACAGATCCTGGATAGCAGGTCCATTACGTGAATCATCTAAATCAACAAACAAAGGGCCATCGCGCCAGAGGATGTTTCCTGCATGGCAGTCACCGTGCAAACGTAAGATATTGGCGCGCCCGTGCCATTGCGCCATTACCGCATCAATCAGCTTATCAGTAGCGCCAAGAAAAGCCTCTTTCAGCCCTGCCGGTATCAGCGGGGAGAGCTCAAAGACCTGCCGGGGCTCAAGAAGGTACTCATTGGTGCCAATCTCCGGGCGCGCGACAAAACGCTGTTTGCGTCCCGTTTGATGCAGACGGCCAAGGTAGCGCCCAACCCATTCCATCTGATCGAGGTTATCCGCCTCAAACTGACGTCCACCCAGGCTTGGGAACACGGCGAAAAAGAACCCCTGATGCTGATGAAGGGTACTTTCGTTAAACGACAATGGCGCCGCTACAGGGACTTCGTCCTGAACGAGCTGAAGGGAAAACTGGTGTTCTTCGAGGATTTGTTCGGCGGACCAGCGCTCAGGACGATAGAACTTCACCACATAGCGGCGACGATCTTCGTCCTGAAACTGGTAAACTCGGTTCTCATAGCTATTAAGCGGGGTGAGACCTGAGTCCACCCGCATTCCCAGATCAAATAAACCATCAATGATGGTATCCGGGTGAAGCGTCTGAAAAGTGAAAGCCTTATCGTGCATCCTGACATCCGATAATCGTACGAATGATACAGGATATCATCTCATTACCGATTCCGCGGCAGCGCTTACAACCTTTTACTCTTTAATCACGCCCCGAGCGCGTAGCAGCGCAGTTTTAAAATCTTCTTCATAATCTTTCTGGATACCGGGGATAACAGCCTCTTTTGCCGAGTCGCGCATCTTCAGGTGATAAATCAGAATATCGTCGGAAAGATCGCTCAGTTCACCGGCATAACCGGCCTCTTTCGCCAGTTTTTGCAAAAATTGAATCAAATTCAGCTCGGGTTCTTTCTGCCAGGCTGGCTGGAGAAGTTCAATGACTTCATTCAGGCGTTTACATTTCATAGCAATGCTCCTTACTCTTGATAGGTGTACGTTAGCAGGGACAATCCCACAATGAAAGAGGCGATATTAATATGCAGGGCAAGGTAATAACCGGCGTTGTACTGGCGGGTGGGAGAGGTACGCGTATGGGAGGCATTGATAAAGGATTGCAGTTGCTGAAGGGGAAAGCTCTGTGGCGTCATGTCGCCGATACGCTGCAACCCCAGGTCACAAAGCTGGTGATTAGCGCTAACCGCAATCTTGATTGCTGGCGAAGCAGCGGCTACCCGATTATTACCGACTCTCTGAACGACTTTCCCGGGCCGTTAGCCGGTATGCTTTCCGTTATGCATCAGGTTGAGGGTGAGTGGTTTCTGTTTTGTCCGTGCGATACGCCTTTTATTCCATCATTTCTGGCTGAGCGCTTAATACTGCAAAAAAAATCATCCCCGGTCGTTTGGGTACACGACGGTGAACGCGACCATCCGGCGATTGCTCTGGTGAATCGAGTGGTGATTAGCGAACTGGAAACCTATCTGGCGGCAGGCGAGCGGCGGGTTATGGTGTTTATGCGTAAAATGGGCGGGCATAGCGTCGATTTTAGCGATGTAAAATCAGCCTTTATTAACGTCAACACTCTCAGTGACTTACAAAGTATGGAGGTGTCATCATGATCCCTCTTTTGGCCATCGCCGCCTGGAGCGGCACGGGTAAAACAACCTTATTAAAAGCGCTGATTCCAGCGCTACGCGCGGAAGGCATACGTCCTGGGCTCATTAAACATACTCATCATGATATGGATGTGGATAAACCCGGTAAAGATAGCTATGAGCTACGTAAAGCAGGCGCGGCTCAGACGATAGTCGCCAGCTCGCAGCGTTGGGCATTAATAACGGAAACACCCGAAGAGCCTCCACTGGATCTGACATGGCTGGCTAGCCGAATGGATGCATCAACGTTAGATCTCGTACTGGTTGAAGGTTTTAAACATGAAGCTGTGCCCAAGATCCTGCTCTTTCGGCAAAACAGCGGACATTGCAGAGAAGAATTAGTGTTTGATGATGACGTGATTGCCGTTGCCAGCGATACGCCTGTCGAGACGTCGCTTCCCTTGTTAGATTTAAATAATATTCCGCAGATAGCCGTTTTTATTATGCAGTGGTTAAAGAGGGCTTAATCGCGGCCTTGATTGAGATTGCAGAGATATCGCTACGCGTCATCTTGCTAAATCATTCTTGCTTTCTCAGGCCACAAAAACGCAAAAAGCCCATCCGTCAGGATGGGCTCTTCACTTAATTGATGCCTGGCAGTTCCCTACTCTCACATGGGGAGACCCCACACTACCATCGGCGCTACGGCGTTTCACTTCTGAGTTCGGCATGGGGTCAGGTGGGACCACCGCGCTGTTGCCGCCAGGCAAATTCTGTTTAATCTGTATCAGGCTGAAAATCTTCTCTCAATCCGCCAAAACATCTTCGGCGTTGTAAGGTTAAGCCTCACGGTTCATTAGTACCGGTTAGCTCAACGCATCGCTGCGCTTACACACCCGGCCTATCAACGTCGTCGTCTTCAACGTTCCTTCAGGACTCTCAAGGAGTCAGGGAGAACTCATCTCGGGGCAAGTTTCGTGCTTAGATGCTTTCAGCACTTATCTCTTCCGCATTTAGCTACCGGGCAATGCCATTGGCATGACAACCCGAACACCAGTGATGCGTCCACTCCGGTCCTCTCGTACTAGGAGCAGCCCCCCTCAATTCTCCAGCGCCCACGGCAGATAGGGACCGAACTGTCTCACGACGTTCTAAACCCAGCTCGCGTACCACTTTAAATGGCGAACAGCCATACCCTTGGGACCTACTTCAGCCCCAGGATGTGATGAGCCGACATCGAGGTGCCAAACACCGCCGTCGATATGAACTCTTGGGCGGTATCAGCCTGTTATCCCCGGAGTACCTTTTATCCGTTGAGCGATGGCCCTTCCATTCAGAACCACCGGATCACTATGACCTGCTTTCGCACCTGCTCGCGCCGTCACGCTCGCAGTCAAGCCAGCTTATGCCATTGCACTAACCTCCTGATGTCCGACCAGGATTAGCTGACCTTCGTGCTCCTCCGTTACTCTTTAGGAGGAGACCGCCCCAGTCAAACTACCCACCAGACACTGTCCGCAACCCCGATTAGGGGCCCACGTTAGAACACCAGCCATTAAAGGGTGGTATTTCAAGGATGGCTCCACGCAGACTGGCGTCCACGCTTCAAAGCCTCCCACCTATCCTACACATCAAGGACCAGTGTTCAGTGTCAAGCTATAGTAAAGGTTCACGGGGTCTTTCCGTCTTGCCGCGGGTACACTGCATCTTCACAGCGAGTTCAATTTCACTGAGTCTCGGGTGGAGACAGCCTGGCCATCATTACGCCATTCGTGCAGGTCGGAACTTACCCGACAAGGAATTTCGCTACCTTAGGACCGTTATAGTTACGGCCGCCGTTTACCGGGGCTTCGATCAAGAGCTTCTCCTTACGGATAACCCCATCAATTAACCTTCCGGCACCGGGCAGGCGTCACACCGTATACGTCCACTTTCGTGTTTGCACAGTGCTGTGTTTTTAATAAACAGTTGCAGCCAGCTGGTATCTTCGACTGATTTCAGCTCCATGGGTAAACCACTTCACCTACATATCAGCGTGCCTTCTCCCGAAGTTACGGCACCATTTTGCCTAGTTCCTTCACCCGAGTTCTCTCAAGCGCCTTGGTATTCTCTACCTGACCACCTGTGTCGGTTTGGGGTACGATTTGATGTTACCTGATGCTTAGAGGCTTTTCCTGGAAGCAGGGCATTTGTCACTTCAGCACCGTAGTGCCTCGTCATCACACCTCAGCGTTAATAACGTTCCGGATTTACCTGGAACATCCGCCTACATGCTTAAACCGGGACAACCGTCGCCCGGCCAACATAGCCTTCTCCGTCCCCCCTTCGCAGTAACACCGAGTACAGGAATATTAACCTGTTTCCCATCGACTACGCCTTTCGGCCTCGCCTTAGGGGTCGACTCACCCTGCCCCGATTAACGTTGGACAGGAACCCTTGGTCTTCCGGCGTGCGGGTTTTTCACCCGCATTATCGTTACTTATGTCAGCATTCGCACTTCTGATACCTCCAGCAACCCTCACAGGCCACCTTCAACGGCTTACAGAACGCTCCCCTACCCAACAACACATAGTGTCGCTGCCGCAGCTTCGGTGCATGGTTTAGCCCCGTTACATCTTCCGCGCAGGCCGACTCGACCAGTGAGCTATTACGCTTTCTTTAAATGATGGCTGCTTCTAAGCCAACATCCTGGCTGTCTGGGCCTTCCCACATCGTTTCCCACTTAACCATGACTTTGGGACCTTAGCTGGCGGTCTGGGTTGTTTCCCTCTTCACGACGGACGTTAGCACCCGCCGTGTGTCTCCCGTGATAACATTCTTCGGTATTCGTAGTTTGCATCGGGTTGGTAAGTCGGGATGACCCCCTAGCCGAAACAGTGCTCTACCCCCGAAGATGAGTTCACGAGGCGCTACCTAAATAGCTTTCGGGGAGAACCAGCTATCTCCCGGTTTGATTGGCCTTTCACCCCCAGCCACAAGTCATCCGCTAATTTTTCAACATTAGTCGGTTCGGTCCTCCAGTTAGTGTTACCCAACCTTCAACCTGCCCATGGCTAGATCACCGGGTTTCGGGTCTATACCCTGCAACTTAACGCCCAGTTAAGACTCGGTTTCCCTGCGGCTCCCCTATACGGTTAACCTTGCTACAGAATATAAGTCGCTGACCCATTATACAAAAGGTACGCAGTCACCCCATAAAGAGGCTCCTACTGCTTGTACGTACACGGTTTCAGGTTCTTTTTCACTCCCCTCGCCGGGGTTCTTTTCGCCTTTCCCTCACGGTACTGGTTCACTATCGGTCAGTCAGGAGTATTTAGCCTTGGAGGATGGTCCCCCCATATTCAGACAGGATACCACGTGTCCCGCCCTACTCTTCGAGTTCACAGCCTGTGTGTTTTAGTGTACGGGAGTATCACCCTGTACCCTGCGACTTTCCAGACGCTTCCACTAACACACAAGCTGATTCAGACTCCGGGCTGCTCCCCGTTCGCTCGCCGCTACTGGGGGAATCTCGGTTGATTTCTTTTCCTCGGGGTACTTAGATGTTTCAGTTCCCCCGGTTCGCCTCGTTTGACTATGTATTCATCAAACGATAGTGCAACGAATTGCACTGGGTTTCCCCATTCGGACATCGCCGGCTATAACGGTTCATATCACCTTACCGACGCTTTTCGCAGATTAGCACGTCCTTCATCGCCTCTGACTGCCAGGGCATCCACCGTGTACGCTTAGTCGCTTAACCTCACAACCCGAAGATGTTTCGTAAAACATCATCGTGTCGCGAAAATTTGAGAGACTCGAACACACATCAGCTGTGTGTCGTTTCAATTTTCAGCTTGATCCAGATTTTTAAAGAGCAAAATTTCACAATGCACTTCACAGTACATTTTGAAATTTATCATTCATCAGACAATCTGTGTGGACACTACAAAGGCAGGTTCTTTCAGGTAAGGAGGTGATCCAACCGCAGGTTCCCCTACGGTTACCTTGTTACGACTTCACCCCAGTCATGAATCACAAAGTGGTAAGCGCCCTCCCGAAGGTTAAGCTACCTACTTCTTTTGCAACCCACTCCCATGGTGTGACGGGCGGTGTGTACAAGGCCCGGGAACGTATTCACCGTGGCATTCTGATCCACGATTACTAGCGATTCCGACTTCATGGAGTCGAGTTGCAGACTCCAATCCGGACTACGACATACTTTATGAGGTCCGCTTGCTCTCGCGAGGTCGCTTCTCTTTGTATATGCCATTGTAGCACGTGTGTAGCCCTACTCGTAAGGGCCATGATGACTTGACGTCATCCCCACCTTCCTCCAGTTTATCACTGGCAGTCTCCTTTGAGTTCCCGGCCGGACCGCTGGCAACAAAGGATAAGGGTTGCGCTCGTTGCGGGACTTAACCCAACATTTCACAACACGAGCTGACGACAGCCATGCAGCACCTGTCTCAGAGTTCCCGAAGGCACCAAAGCATCTCTGCTAAGTTCTCTGGATGTCAAGAGTAGGTAAGGTTCTTCGCGTTGCATCGAATTAAACCACATGCTCCACCGCTTGTGCGGGCCCCCGTCAATTCATTTGAGTTTTAACCTTGCGGCCGTACTCCCCAGGCGGTCGACTTAACGCGTTAGCTCCGGAAGCCACTCCTCAAGGGAACAACCTCCAAGTCGACATCGTTTACAGCGTGGACTACCAGGGTATCTAATCCTGTTTGCTCCCCACGCTTTCGCACCTGAGCGTCAGTCTTTGTCCAGGGGGCCGCCTTCGCCACCGGTATTCCTCCAGATCTCTACGCATTTCACCGCTACACCTGGAATTCTACCCCCCTCTACAAGACTCCAGCCTGCCAGTTTCGAATGCAGTTCCCAGGTTGAGCCCGGGGATTTCACATCCGACTTGACAGACCGCCTGCGTGCGCTTTACGCCCAGTAATTCCGATTAACGCTTGCACCCTCCGTATTACCGCGGCTGCTGGCACGGAGTTAGCCGGTGCTTCTTCTGCGGGTAACGTCAATCGACAAGGTTATTAACCTTATCGCCTTCCTCCCCGCTGAAAGTACTTTACAACCCGAAGGCCTTCTTCATACACGCGGCATGGCTGCATCAGGCTTGCGCCCATTGTGCAATATTCCCCACTGCTGCCTCCCGTAGGAGTCTGGACCGTGTCTCAGTTCCAGTGTGGCTGGTCATCCTCTCAGACCAGCTAGGGATCGTCGCCTAGGTGAGCCGTTACCCCACCTACTAGCTAATCCCATCTGGGCACATCTGATGGCAAGAGGCCCGAAGGTCCCCCTCTTTGGTCTTGCGACGTTATGCGGTATTAGCTACCGTTTCCAGTAGTTATCCCCCTCCATCAGGCAGTTTCCCAGACATTACTCACCCGTCCGCCACTCGTCACCCGAGAGCAAGCTCTCTGTGCTACCGTTCGACTTGCATGTGTTAGGCCTGCCGCCAGCGTTCAATCTGAGCCATGATCAAACTCTTCAATTTAAGTTTGATGCTCGTGAATTAAACTTCGTAATGAATTACGTATGTTCACTCAGAGACTTGGTATTCATTTTTCGTCCGAAGACGTTAAGAATCCATGTCACTTTGAGTGCCCACACAGATTGTCTGATAAATTGTTAAAGAGCAGTGCAACGCGGCTTTCGCTCACCGTTGCGAGGTCCCGTATAATACGTTTTCCTCATTCAGAGTCAAGCGTTTAATTTCGCTTTTCTCTGTCGGTATTCATCGCTGAATCCCGCTGACCCGGCGGCTTGCGTGCCGTTGTTCCGTGTCAGTGGGAGCGCATTATAGGGAGTTATTCCGAAGTGACAAGGGCTAAATGCAAAAAACTTTTCAACCGCCTCTTTTTTCATCATTACGGCGCGTAATGTAGCAAAAAATCGGCGTTTTGCCGTTTTAACCAACGAAGCAAGCCGTCAGATGGCATACTGGTAAGGTAAAAAAGAGAAAGGAACGGCATGTATGTCTTTAAGCGCACAGCAGTTGGCGGCACAAAAGAATATCTCCTGGGTATTAGCGGAGAAGCTGGCTCAAAAAATTTTGACCGGTGAATATCAGCCAGAAAGTATCCTTCCCGGCGAGATGGAGCTGGGTGAGCAGTTTGGCGTGAGCCGCACGGCCGTGCGTGAAGCGGTGAAGACGCTAACGGCAAAAGGTATGCTTTTACCACGGCCACGCATCGGTACGCGGGTGATGCCGCGCAGCAGCTGGAACTTCCTCGATAAAGAACTCCTGGCCTGGTGGTTAACAGAAGATAACTTCTCTGATGTTGTCAGCCATTTCCTCGTTATGCGCGGCAGCCTGGAACCTCAAGCCTGTTTTCTGGCGTCAACGTCAGGCTCGCCGGAGCAAAAGGCCCAGCTTAACGCCTTGATGGAGGAGATGGTTGAGCTAAAGAGGAACTTTCAGCGCGAGCGCTGGATTGAAGTCGATATGGCCTGGCATGAACATATATATGAAATGAGCGGTAACCCTTTCCTGATCTCTTTCGCCTCTTTATTTCATTCGGTCTATCACACCTACTTCACGTCAATTACGCAGAATGAAGTGGTGAAGCTGGATCTGCATCAGGCAATCGTTGATGCCATTCTGGATAGCGACGGCTCGCGAGCGCTTAGCGCCTGCCAGGCGTTGCTGAGTGCCCCCAATCATTCCGACAAATCGCAAGGGTAACGAATGACCAAAAAGAAAGGCCGCAGTATGGCCGGGCTGCCATGGATCGCAGCGATGGCTTTTTTTATGCAGGCGCTCGACGCCACCATTCTGAATACAGCCCTTCCCGCTATCGCCCATAGCCTCAACCGTTCACCGCTAGCGATGCAATCGGCCATCATCAGCTATACGCTGACGGTGGCTATGCTTATTCCGGTCAGCGGTTGGCTGGCCGACCGTTTCGGCACGCGGAAAGTATTTATCATCGCCGTCAGCCTGTTCACACTCGGTTCTCTTGCCTGCGCCCTGTCAAACTCGCTAATGGAACTGGTTATCTTCCGCGTCATTCAGGGCATCGGCGGGGCAATGATGATGCCAGTAGCGAGGCTGGCGTTACTGCGCGCCTATCCGCGCAGCGAACTGCTGCCGGTACTCAACTTCGTCACGATGCCTGGACTGGTCGGCCCTATCCTCGGCCCCGTGCTCGGCGGCGTACTGGTGACCTGGGCCAGCTGGCACTGGATTTTCCTGATTAATATTCCCATCGGTATTATCGGGATCGTGTATGCCCGCAAATATATGCCGGATTTCACCACGCCGCGTCGCCGCTTCGACACGCTCGGTTTTATCCTGTTTGGCCTGAGCCTGGTGCTGTTCTCTAGCGGAATCGAGCTGTTTGGTGAGAAAATTGTCGCCACATGGATGGCTCTGGCCGTTATCGCTCTGAGCATCATTTTACTGTGGGCCTATATTCGCCACGCTCGCCGTCATCCCACACCGCTCATTTCGCTTTCTTTATTTAAGACGCATACCTTCTCTGTCGGGATCGCGGGGAACCTGGCCACGCGCCTGGGTACCGGCTGCGTTCCGTTCCTGATGCCGCTGATGTTACAGGTTGGCTTCGGTTATCCGGCGATTATCGCCGGCTGCATGATAGCGCCTACGGCTATTGGTTCGATTATTGCCAAATCAACCGTCACCCAGATACTTCGCTGGTTTGGTTACCGTAAAACGCTGGTCGGGGTCACGATCTTTATCGGCCTGATGATCGCTCAGTTTTCGCTGCAATCTCCGGATATGTCGATCTGGATGCTGCTGCTGCCGCTATTCGTTCTGGGCATGGCGATGTCCACCCAGTTCACCTCAATGAATACCATCACGCTCGCCGATTTAACCGATGACAACGCCAGCAGCGGCAACAGCATGTTGGCCGTTACCCAGCAGCTGTCTATTAGTCTCGGGGTCGCCGTTAGCGCGGCGGTGCTGCGGTTTTATGAAGGATTCGAGAGCGCAAATACCATTGAACAGTTCCACTACACCTTTATTACCATGGGGGCAATCACCGTGGTATCGGCGCTGGTATTTACCTTATTAAGAGCAAAAGATGGCCGCAACCTGATTAAGGAGCGGCACAAGCGTTAGGCTGAACCGCGGACCACCAGCTCGGGGGTTAACTGCACGCGCTGCTGTTTTTGCCCCGGATCGGCCATGCGGTGAATCAGCACATCGATGGCCAGCTCGCCCAGTTCATCTTTCGGTTGATGAATCGTGGTTAACGGCGGCGTCATATAGCGCGCCAGTTCAATGTCGTCATAGCCTACCAGCGCCATATCCTCAGGGATGCGCAGGCCGCCCTGATAAAGGGCCTGGTAGGCGCCCACCGCCATCGCATCGTTACCGATAAACACCGCCTGCGGCAACGCTGAGAGGGTCAGCAGCTTCTGCATGGCGCTAAATCCGCCGCCAAACTCAAAATCGCTGCTAATCACATATCCTTCAGGTACCGTGAGTCCGGCCCGAGCCATCGCTGCCTGATACCCCTCCAGGCGCAGCCGGGCAGGCGTTTTATCCAGCGGACCCGCAATACAGGCAATTCGCGTATAGCCCTGGTCGATCAGATACTTCGTCGCCATATCGCCGCCCAGCAGAGAGTTATCCTGAATCAGATCGCTATCGCCGTCGAACGGCGCCCAGTCCATCATCACCGTCGGAACAGAAGGGTAACGCTGCATAATCTCCGGCGAAGGTTGATGCGTTTCAGTGCACAACAGCAGTAAACCATCGACGCGCTTTTGCATCAGCGTCTCCAGATTACGGTTCATGCGCTGCTCATCGCCTTCGGTATTACACAGCACCAGGCTATAACCCCGCTCGAAGCAGCTGCGCTCCACGCCGCGCACCAGCTCCGAATAAAACGGATTGGTACTGGCGGTAATGAGCATACCTATGGTGCGGGTTTGATTTAATTTGAGGCTGCGCGCCAGCGCGGACGGCGCGTAGTTCAGGCTTTTAATCGCGGCGTCGACTTTAGCGGTAATCGCTTCGCTAACGAAACGATCTTTGTTAATGACATGAGAAACCGTCGAAGTGGAAACGCCCGCGATGCGGGCTACATCCTTCATGGTGGCCAAGCGTTACCCCTGTTGACGTAAAAATTCGTCTATTTCTTTTCGCCAGGGCACGGAGGGCTGAGCCCCTTTTCGGGTGACGGCGATAGCCGCGGCTGCATGGGCAAAACGAATTGCCTCCGCCAGTTCGCGACCTTCGAGCAGCGCGGTGACCAGCGCGCCATTAAAGGTATCGCCAGCGGCAATGGTGTCAACCGCCTGCACTTTAAACCCCGGAACCCGACGACCGTTACCTTCGCTGCTCGCCCATACGCCACGGCTGCCAAGCGTAATGATCACCGTACCAATACCTTTATCATGGAGCACTTTAGCGGCTTTTGCCGCATCCTCATCGTTTTCCACGCGCACGCCGGTAAGCTTTTCCGCTTCGGTCTCGTTAGGGGTAATAATATCCACCAGCGTTAACAGTTCATCCGGCAATTCACGCGCCGGAGCAGGATTGAGTATGACCGAGGTTTGATTCTGGTGAGCGATTTTCGCCGCCGCCAGTACGCTTTCCAGCGGCGATTCCAGCTGCATCAGCAGCGCCTGCGCGCTGGCAATACGCTCTTTTTCCGCATCAACCTGCGCAACGCAGAGCGCGGCGTTAGCGCCGGCGTGAATACCGATGGTGTTTTCACCTTCAGCGTTAACAAAAATCAGCGCCACGCCGGTTGATTCTCCGGCAACGGCCCTGACCGGCGCGACGTCGATATTATCACTTTCCAGCTGACGACGAACGCGTTCGCCAATATCGTCATCGCCGGTACAGGCGATAAAGGAGATATTTGCCCCGCTGCGTCCGGCGGCAACCGCCTGGTTTGCGCCCTTACCGCCGAAAGCGACCTGATAATGATGACCGGTGACGGTTTCACCGGGCGTAGGGAAGGCGTCGAGATTAAGGATGTGATCGGCGTTGATACTGCCAAGGACGACAAGTTTGCCTGCGGTTTTCATAATCAATATTCCCGGAAATCGCGCCACCGGAATCCGGTGGCGCATGCCCTGCTTTTCTTTATTATGTTGTCCCTCGGACCGTCGCCGATCCGAATCGCACATTATTGCTTAATGACCAGTTTCAACTCAACCGGATAGCTGGTCTCCACTTTTTCGCCCTTCAGCACTTTATCGGCTGTCTCAACGCCTTTCACGCCGATCTGCTCCGGTAACTGGGCGATGGTCGCTGCCAGTTTGCCACTATTTACCGCTTTTTCGCCATCCGGAGTGCCGTCAAATCCAACAACCATCACATCAGATTTGCCTGCCGTTTGCAGCGCACGCAGCGCGCCCAGCGCCATTTCATCATTCTGGGCAAATACCGCCTGTACATCCGGATGCGCCGTCAGCAGGTTCTGCATGACGTTCAGGCCCTTAGTACGGTCAAAATCTGCCGGCTGGCTGGCCAGCACGTTAAACTTATGCGCAGCCACGGCCTGCTGGAAACCTTCGCCACGCTCGCGCGCCGCGGACGTCCCGGCAATGCCCTGTAGTTCAATGATCTTCGCGTTTTCGCCGACTTTTTTGGCGATATAGTCACCGGCCATTTTGCCGCCCAGCACGTTATCAGACGCGATATGGCTAACCACATCACCTTTTGATGCCTGACGGTCGAGGGTGATAACCGGAATTTTCGCCTGGTTAGCCAGCTTCACGGCATTACCCACCGCATCGGAATCCGTTGGGTTGATCAGCAGCAGTTTGGTGCCGCGGACGGTTAAATCCTGAACGTTAGCCAGCTCTTTGGCCGGGTTGTTCTGTGAATCCAGAACCACCAGGTTATAGCCAAGTTTATCCGCTTCTTTTTGCGCACCCTCTTTCAGAGAGACAAAGAATGGGTTGTTAAGGGTTGAGATAACCAGAGCGATAGTGTCTTTTGCCATCGCGTTTGCGCTTACGGTCGCACTTAACGCTACAGCAGAGACCAGGGTCGCCAGTTTTTTCATATTCATAGTTAAGATGTCCTGTAGAGTTCTCAGTTACTGCTTCTTGTTATCTACCAGTACCGCCAGCAAAATAACCACCGCTTTCACGATCATCTGGTAATAGGATGAAACGCCTAATAAATTCAGTCCGTTGTTCAGAAAGCCAAGGATCAACGCGCCAATCAACGTGCCGACAATACGCCCTTTACCGCCCGCGAGGCTGGTCCCCCCCAGCACCACCGCCGCAATCGCATCCAGTTCATATCCGGTGCCCGCCGTCGGCTGCGCGGAGGAGAGACGCGCGACCTCAATAATGCCGGCCAGCGAGGCCAGCATGCCGCACAAAGAATAGACTATGATCTTAACTTTATTGACGCTGATGCCGGAAAGACGCGTTGCCGCCTCGTTACCGCCGAGGGCGTAGATATAACGGCCCAGACGGGTATGGTGCAGCATGTACCAGGCGGCCAGGAAGACGATCGCCATAATCCACACCGGCGTTGGGATCCCCAGCGGACGACCAATCCCGAACCAGCCAAACAGATCGGCATTATCGGTAAAACCGGTATTCACCGGGCTACCGTTGGTATAAACCATCGTCACGCCGCGCAGCAGCAGCATCATCACCAGCGTGGCGATAAATGCCTGGACGCGCCCTTTCGCCACAATCACGCCGGTCACGGCGCCAATTGCCGCCCCTAACGCCAGCGCAGCGGCTACGGCCACCAGCGCGTTAACCTCAATTCCGACAATTGACGCGGCAACCGCGCCGGTCAGCGCCAGCAGGGAACCGACGGACAGGTCGATGCCCGAGGTCAGGATAACCAGCGTCATCCCTACCGCCATAATGGCGTTAACTGAAGTTTGCTGCAGGATATTGAACAGGTTATTCACGGTAAAAAAGTTGGGGCTCATGGTCGAAACAATCGCAATCAGCACCAGCAGGGCTATCAGCGATTTTTGCTCCATCAGCCACGCTTTTGTGAAGTAGCGACGACCAGAAACAGCCGGGTTATTCATCTTTTTTACTCCTGATTCACACGGTTAAGCTTGCCCACAGCGGCAGCCATCAATACTTCCTGGGTGGCCTGCTCGCGTGTGAATTCACCGCCGAGATGCCCTTCATGCATCACCATGATGCGATCGCTCATGCCCAGCACTTCCGGCATCTCCGAAGAGACCAGAATGATGCTCAGGCCTTCGGCTTTAAACTGGTTAATCAGCTGGTAGATCTCTTTCTTCGCGCCGACGTCGACGCCGCGGGTCGGTTCATCAAGGATCAGCACCTTCGGTCGGGTCATCAACCCGCGGGCGATCGCCACCTTCTGCTGGTTACCGCCCGAAAGCAGCCCAATAGCCTGCTCCATCGACGGCGTTTTCACATTAAACAGGCGGATAAAATCACTTACCGCCTGCTGTTCATCTTTATGCTTGAGGCTACCGCAGCCGCGGCTGAAGTAACGCAGCGCGGTTAGCGACATATTCTCTTTAACCGACATGCCGAGCACTAAACCATCGCGCTTGCGGTCTTCGGAGATGTAAACAATGCCGTTGGCCAAGCCATCCTGCGGAGAACGAGCGACAACTTCGCGCCCATCAAGGGTAACCGAGCCGCTGCTGCGCGGCAGCGCACCGTACAGCACCTTCATCAGTTCGGTACGCCCGGCGCCCATCAGCCCGGCGACGCCGAGAATTTCACCCTGGCGCAGAATAAAGGAGATATTCTCCACGCCTGAGCCGCACAGGTTGTCGACCTTAAGGCGAACCGCGCCCGGCGCTTTGTCCAGACGCGGATACTGATCCTCCAGCTTGCGGCCAACCATCATCTCAATTAGCAGATCTTCATCCAGGCTGGCCACTTCGCGCTCGGCGATAAACTGCCCATCGCGAAAGACCGTGACGTCATCGCAAATCTCGAAGATCTCTTTCATACGGTGAGAGATATAGACAATACCGCGCCCCTGCGATTTCAGTTCGCGGATCACGCGGAACAGGGATTCGGTCTCGGTATCGGTTAGCGCGTCGGTGGGTTCATCCATAATGATGACCTTCGACTCAAAGCTCAGCACTTTAGCGATCTCGACCATCTGCTGATCGCCGATCGATAAATCGCCCACCAGCTTCTGGCTGTTAAAACGTAGATTCAGCTTTGCCAGCAGCTTGTCGGCTTCGGCGTACATCGTCTTCCAGTCAATTTTGCCAAAGCGATTCACAAACTCACGACCGAGGAAAATGTTCTCGGCAATCGTCAGCTGTGGGATCAGGTTGAGCTCCTGGTGGATGATGCCAATTCCGGCTTCCTGAGAAGATTTAGGACCGTTGAAGGTGGTTTCTTTCCCCAGCCACAGCAGCGAACCGGCATCGCGGGCGTAAATACCGGTCAGCACCTTCATCATGGTGGACTTACCGGCGCCGTTCTCGCCGACCAGCGCCATCACGCGGCCCGGATAGACATTTAGCGAGGCGCCGGAGAGCGCCTTGACGCCAGGGAACGCTTTATCGATCCCTTTTAATTGCAATAAGGCTTCCATATCGGCGACCTCAGAACGTCACGCCGGCACAGAGAATAACGTTCGCATACGGGGAACACTCCCCGCTGCGAATCACCGCCTGACTGTCTGCGGTTTCTTTTTTAAACTGCTCATGACTGGTGTAACGAATTTCAATGGTGTTTCCCTGGTGCTGCTGCAGCTGCTCAAGGTGATTGAGCAACGTCGCGTGGAGCTGCGGATTAAGGGTTTTAATCTCTTCCGCGAGGATAGCCGCTTCAACCTGCATTTCGCTCGTCACCACCTCCAGAACCTGCATAAAGGAGGGCACCCCGTGGGTTAACGCCATATCAATACGCGTGCTGCTGCGGGGAACCGGTAAACCAGCGTCGCAAACCACCAGCGTATCGGTATGACCCAGACGGGAGATAACCGACGAAATATCAGCATTGAGGACGGTACCTTTTTTCATTTTCTCTTTTGCTCCATTAGCGAAACGTTTCGCTGGTATTAGTATTAGCAATAAGAGAACAGAAAACCATCACCAGATGTGAGAATTGTGATCGTCATCGAAACGTTTCGCAACACAGGTGAAAGAAAGGAAGAAGCGCTGAGAAAAACAAAAAGCCCTTCATCAAGAAGGGCCTTAGATAATCAGATCTCAACCTGAGTGCCGAGCTCAATAACCCGGTTAGGCGGGATTTCGAACTGGTCCGGCGCTCGCAGGGCGTTGCGCTGCAGCAGCAGATACAGCTTGCCGCGCAGGCGCAGATACCACGGCCGCTTGCCGATGATCAACGACTCATGCGACATAAAGAAGGAGGTCTCCATCATCCGGCAGCTCAGGCCTTCCAGCCCGCAGCGGTGGAAAACCTCTTCGACGTTCGGCGTTTCGCGCCAGCCGTAGCTGGCAACGACGCGCCAGAACGACGGCGAAATCTGCTCAATCTGCACGCGCCGCACGTTATGTACGTACGGCGCATCTTCGGTACGCAGCGTCAGCAAAATCACCCGCTCGTGCAGCACCTTGTTATGCTTCAGGTTGTGTAGCAGAGCAAAAGGAATCACGTTCAGCGCCCGGGACATATAAACAGCGGTACCCGGCACGCGAACCGGCGGCGATTTTTCAAGCGAAGAGATCATCGCTTCCAGAGAGTTACCGTGCTCATGCATCCGACGCAGCAGGCGGAAACGCTCGCTCTTCCAAGTCGTCATGATGGTAAACATCACCAGACCGAGGGTCAGAGGCAGCCAGCCGCCGGAGACGATTTTATCGAGGTTCGCGGAGAAGAGCGGAACATCAATGCACATAAAAGCCACCAGCAGCAGCGCCACAACAAACTTATTCCAGTGCCAGTTTTGGCGCGCCACCGTCGTGAACAGAATGGTGGTCAGCACCATCGTTCCCGTCACCGCAATACCGTACGCCGCCGCCAGATTAGAGGAGTGCTCAAAGCTAACAATTACGATGACCACCGAGATATACAGCAGCCAGTTGATAAACGGGATGTAAATCTGCCCGGACTCCATTTCCGAGGTATGAATAATACGCATCGGCGACAGGTATCCCAGACGCACCGCCTGACGAGTCAGGGAGAAGACGCCGGAGATAACCGCCTGGGAAGCGATAACCGTCGCCAGGGCGGCAATAATCAGCATCGGAATCAGCGCCCACTCCGGCGCCAGCAGAAAGAACGGGTTTTTAATTGCTTCCGGGTGTTTGAGCAGCAGCGCCCCCTGGCCAAAGTAGTTCAGCACCAGCGAAGGCAATACCACCGAAAACCAGGCCAGGCGAATCGGTAATTTACCGAAATGCCCCATATCGGCATACAGCGCTTCCACGCCGGTGATTGACAGCACCACCGCCCCCAGCGCCACAAACGAAACGGTTTTATATTCAAGGAAGAAATGAACCGCCCAATACGGGTTCAGCGCCTGCAGCACCTCCGGGTTAGCGAAGATACTGCGCGCCCCCAGCACCGCCAGCAGCAGGAACCAGATCAGCATAATCGGCGCGAACAGCTTGCCCACCATGCTGGTACCGTGCTTTTGAATGGCGAATAATAGCGTCAGAACAATAATGGAGATGGGCACAACCCAGGTATCCAGGTCGGGAGCGATAATTTCCAGCCCTTCTATCGCCGACATCACCGAGATGGCAGGCGTAATCACTACCTCGCCATAAAAGAAGCTGCCGCCGATAAGCCCAAGGATCACCAGTACCGATGTCGCACGTGCGGAGGTATTACGCCCCGCCAGCGACATTAACGTCAGGATCCCACCTTCACCGGCGTTATCTGCCCGCATCACGAAGGTGATGTACTTGAGCGATACGGTAAAAATTAACAGCCAGAAAATGAGCGACAGGAAGCCAAAAACAGCATCACGCTCAACGCCAAAGCCAAACTGGCCTGACAGACATTCACGAAGTGTATACAGTGGGCTGGTGCCGATATCGCCGTATACCACGCCGATTGCCGCCAGCGTTATTGCCGGCAGCGATTGTTTATTATCAGTGCTCATAGACTAGTCTTTTCGTTTATAAAACAAATGTGTGCCTAGTCCCTTGGCCCACAAAAAGGCGCACAGTATGCACGATTATTTGCTGAATCGTACCCCTAACTGACATCATCTTAACCTGACTCAAAGAAAATAAATCGATTCTTCAGGCTATTACCACCCCTAATCAAACATCTATACTCGACCTAACAACGACATTCTAAAAAGCACGCAACTCTATTATGGCTCAATCACATTTACTGGCAGAAAGAATTTCCCGGCTCAGCGCCGCGCTGGAAAAAGGACTCTTCGAACGCAGCCACGCAATACGCCTTTGCCTGCTTGCCGCCCTCAGCGGCGAGAGCGTTTTTCTGCTGGGGCCGCCGGGGATCGCCAAAAGCCTGATTGCCCGTCGCCTCAAGTTCGCCTTCCAGCAAGCCCGCGCGTTTGAATACCTGATGACCCGCTTCTCCACGCCGGAAGAGGTCTTTGGCCCGCTCTCCATCCAGGCGCTGAAAGATGAAGGGCGCTACGAGCGTCTGACCGCCGGCTATCTCCCGGAAGCCGAAATTGTTTTTCTCGATGAGATCTGGAAAGCGGGCCCGGCGATCCTCAATACGCTACTGACAGCGATAAACGAACGCCATTTCCGCAACGGGGCAACCGAAGAGAAAATCCCCATGCGCCTGCTGGTGGCGGCGTCGAACGAACTCCCGGAGGCGGACAATAGCCTGGAAGCCTTATACGACCGTATGCTTATCCGGTTATGGCTGGATAAGGTACAGGATAAAACTAACTTCCGCTCAATGCTGATAAGCCAGCAGGACGAGAACAGTAATCCTGTCCCGGCGAATTTGCAGGTCAGCGACGAGGAGTTCCTGCAATGGCAGCAGGATATCGGCAACGTGAAGCTACCGGACAGCGTGTTTGAACTCATATTCCAGCTGCGCCAGCAGTTGGATACGCTGCCGAACGCGCCCTACGTCTCAGATCGTCGCTGGAAAAAGGCCATTCGTCTGCTGCAGGCCAGCGCCTTTTTCAGCGGCCGCGACACCATTGCGCCAATAGACCTGATCCTGCTGAAGGATTGCCTGTGGCACAACGTTGAGACAATGAACCTGATGTCCGCGCAGTTGGAGACCTTAATGACCAGCCACGCCTGGCAGCAGCAGGCGATGCTCACTCGTCTGGGGTCGATAATCCAGCGGCGCATTCAGCTTCAACAGCAGCAAAGCGATAAAACCGCGCTAAAAGTCACGCGTCTCGGCGGTATGTTTAGCCGGAAACCTCATTATGAACTGCCTGCTGAAGTACAGGATTCGACGCTAACGCTGCTTCTCCAGCAGCCGCTCAAACTGCACGATCTGGAAGTCATTCATATTACGTTCGTTCGTGAAGAGCTCGCTCATTGGCTGGAGAAAGGCGGTGAGATCCGCGGCAAGCTCAACGGAATTGGTTTTGCCCAGCAGCTGAATATGGATGTCGATACCAGCCAGCACCTGGTCGTGCGCGACGTCAGCTTACAGGGATCGCGGCTCTCCCTACCCGGTAGTGAATCACGGGAAAATATGCCCGCCGAAATCCGGCAGCAGTTGGAGGCGCTGGACGACGAATGGCATCAGCAACATAACCGCTTCAGCGAACAGCAAAAATGTCTGTTTATCCCCGGCGAGTGGCTGGGGCGGATTGAAGCCAGCCTGCAGGACGTAGGAACGCAGATCAAACAGGCCCGCCAGTCATGACCCTGGACATGCTGAATGTCATGCTGGCAGTCGGCGAAGAGGGCATGATCGATGAGATGCTGCTGGCGCTGCTGGCGGCACCTCAGCTCGCGATATTCTTTGAAAAATTTCCACGGCTTAAAAATATTATCGCCGCCGACATTCCTCGCTGGCGGGAAGCGGTGAGATCGCGGCTAAAAGAGACCAACGTCCCGCCCGAACTGGATGCGGAAGTTCAGTGCTATCAGCAGTCACAGCGGCTTTCCACCTCGCAGTTTATCGTCCAGCTGCCGCAAATTCTCAGCCAGCTGCATAAGCTGCACTCCCCGTTCGCCAGCCAGGCGCAGCAGCTGGTGGATGACAACAGCACCTTTACACCGGCGCTGCACACGTTATTCCTCCAGCGCTGGCGCCTGAGCCTGGTGGTGCAGGCAACCTCTCTTAATCAGCAGTTGCTGGATGAAGAGCGCGATCAGCTGCTGAGCGAAGTTCAGGAGCGCATGACCCTCAGCGGCCAGCTGGAGCCGGTGCTGGTGGAAAATGACAATGCGGCTGGGCATCTGTGGGACATGAGCGCCGGAGAGCTGAAGCGCGGCGATTATCAGCTGATCGTTCGCTACGGGGATTTTTTAACTCAACAACCTGAGCTCATGCAGCTAGCTGAACAACTGGGACGCTCGCGTGAAGCGAAAGCGGTGCCGAAAAAAGATGCGCCGATGGAGACCTTCCGCAGCCTGGTGCGCGAACCGGCCACCGTGCCGGAGCAGGTCGACGGGCTTCAGCAGAGCGACGATATTCTGCGTCTGCTGCCGCCAGAGCTGGCCACTCTCGGCATTACCGAGCTGGAGTTTGAGTTCTACCGCAAGCTGGTTGAAAAGCAGCTGCTGACCTATCGGCTACACGGCGATGCGTGGAAGGAAAAGATCACCGAACGGCCGGTCACGCGCCAGGACGTTGACGAACAGCCGCGCGGGCCGTTTATCGTCTGCGTCGATACTTCCGGCTCAATGGGCGGTTTCAATGAACAGTGCGCCAAGGCGTTTTGTCTGGCGCTGATGCGGGTCGCTCTGGCGGATAACCGCCGCTGCTTCATTATGCTGTTTTCCAGCGAAGTGGTGCACTACGAACTCACCGGCCCGCAGGGGCTGGAGCAGGCAATTCGTTTTTTAAGCCAGCGTTTTCGCGGCGGCACCGATCTGGCCAGCTGCTTCCGGGCAGTGATTGAGCGTATGCAGAATCCGCAGTGGGTCGATGCTGATGCGGTGGTGATTTCCGATTTTATCGCCCAGCGCCTGCCGGATGAGGTGATCAATAAGGTGGGGGAGCTACAGCATAAACATCAACATCGTTTTCATGCGGTGGCGATGTCGGTACACGGCAAGCCCGGCATTATGCGCGTTTTCGATCATATCTGGCGCTTTGATACCGGGTTGCGTAGCCGCCTGCTGCGACGCTGGCGGCGTTAATCACTGATTAAAGAAGCGCGGCAACGCTTTGACGAACCTGGGTTGGCCACACGCCGCACTGCACCTGGCCGATGTGATCCAGCTGCAGAAGCAGCATCGTCAGGCGAGACTGGCCAATGCCGCCGCCAATCGTCTGCGGCATCTCTCCGCGCAGCAGCGCCTGGTGCCATTCCAGCTTCAGGCGATCTTCATCGCCGGTCATCGCCAGCTGACGCTTCAGCGCTTCGGCATCCACGCGGATCCCCATTGAAGAGAGTTCGAAGGCATCTTCCAGAACCGGGTTCCATACCAGAATGTCGCCGTTCAGGCCCGCATAGCCTTCAGCGGCAGGCGTACTCCAGTCATCATAATCCGGCGCGCGAACATCGTGGCGCTGGCCATCAGAAAGCTTACCGCCGATACCGATCAGAAATACCGCGCCCAGCTCTTTCGCGATCGCTCGTTCGCGGCCCTTGGCATCGAGATCCGGATAGCGGCTTAAAAGCTCCTGGCTGTGAACAAAGTGGATCGTCTCCGGCAAGAACGGCGTGAGGCCAAACTCTTTACTGACGGCGTCCTCGGTGGCTTTGATCCCGGCATAGATCGCTTCAACGGTTGCTTTCAGCGTGCCGCAGTGGCGTTCTTCATCCCCCATTACGCGCTCCCAGTCCCACTGGTCAACGTAGACGGAATGGATGGCGGTTAACCGGTCTTCATCGGGGCGAAGGGCCTTCATGTGCGTGTACAGCCCTTCGCCCGCGCTGAAGTCGTGTTGTCCCAGGGTTTGACGCTTCCACTTCGCTAGTGAATGAACCACTTCGAACTGGGCGTCTGGCAGTGTTTTCACTTTAACCTGAACCGCTTTTTCGCAACCAGAGAGGTTATCCTGCGTCCCATCGCCCACGCGGCTTAAGATCGGCGCCTGGACTTCGATCAGGCCGAGCTTCTCTTCAAGCTGGCGGGAAAAGTGTGACTTAACGAAACTAATCTGGCGTTGTTTTGCGATGTATGCGGTTTTCATTTTTTATAACTCCTGCGTCCTGTTGCCATTGATTAAGCAACAAAACAGCGCTGCAATTCAATAATCCAACAACAAAAAGCCTGCATCGATTTTGATTCATTAAAATTTGCGGCTAAAATAGAAATATTCGTCAAACTTCATAAGAAAAACCTATGGAAAATTATCAGATCGACAATCTGGACCGCGGCATCCTTGAGGCCCTCATGGCCAATGCGCGTACCGCCTATGCTGAACTGGCAAAACAGTTTGGCGTCAGCCCGGGGACCATTCACGTTCGCGTAGAGAAAATGAAGCAGGCCGGAATTATTACCGGCGCGCGTATCGACGTCAGCCCCAAGCAGCTGGGTTACGATGTGGGGTGCTTTATCGGCATTATTCTGAAGAGCGCGAAAGACTACCCCTCCGCGCTGGCGAGGTTAAACAGTCTGGATGAGGTTACCGAAGCGTATTACACCACCGGGCACTACAGCATCTTTATAAAAGTGATGTGCCGATCGATTGACGCGCTCCAGCATGTACTTATCAACAAGATCCAAACAATTGATGAAATTCAGTCCACTGAAACGCTGATCGTCCTGCAAAACCCGATTATGCGCACCATCCGCCCATGATCGGGCTTTTTAATCCCACATTTTTCCACAGGTAGATCCCAGCTCGCTCACAGCGTACAATACGCCACTCTGAATAGTGGAGCGGGCGATCATGGCAGAGATAACTCTTATCAGCGGCAGTACGCTGGGTAGCGCAGAATATGTATCAGAACATCTGGCGGAAAAGCTGGAAGAGGCTGGTCACAGCACGACTATCCTGCACGGACCGCTGATCGAAGATCTGCAGCCGCAGGGGATCTGGCTGGTTATCTCTTCTACTCATGGCGCCGGGGATATTCCCGATAACCTGCTGCCCTTCTATGAAGCGCTTCAGGAGAAGCAGGTCGATCTTTCTGCAGTCCATTTTGGCGCAATCGGCATTGGTAGCCGCGAATACGATACCTTCTGCGGAGCGATTGATAAGCTCGAGACTGCGCTCAAAACCTGTGGGGCAAAACAGATCGGTGAAACGCTAAAAATTAACGTCCTCGAACATGAAATTCCGGAAGATCCGGCCGAGATTTGGCTGGGATCCTGGAAAAACTTGCTCTGAGAATTGTAAAGATCATACTTTCTTCTGTGGATAACTATGCTTAAAAGCTTGGATCAACCGGTAGTTATCCAAAGTATAACCGTTGCCTGAATTTTGTGCTGTGTATAACCCTTCATTTTGATCCCAGCTTATACGGACCAGGATCACCGATCATTCACAGAAAGCGATCCTTCTTAAACGGTTGATCCTAAACCGCGGATCTGACTTATCCACAAGACAAGCCGATCCTAATAAGAGATCACAATAAAACAGATCTCTAAATAAAAGATCTTCTTTTTAATACTCAGGATCCCGGCGCTTTCTCGAAAGGCTAAAGTTGAGTAGAATCCACGGCCCGGGCTTCAATCTATTTTCAAACCGCTTTATGCGAGGCATACCACCATGTTTTATCAGGATCCTTTTGACGTCATCATCATTGGCGGGGGTCATGCAGGCACTGAGGCCGCGATGGCCGCAGCGCGAATGGGTCAACAGACTCTGCTTTTGACACACAATATCGACACGCTGGGGCAGATGAGCTGCAATCCGGCGATTGGCGGCATTGGGAAAGGACACCTGGTAAAAGAAGTGGATGCGCTTGGCGGCCTGATGGCGAAGGCCATTGACCACGCAGGTATCCAGTTTAGGATACTAAACGCCAGCAAAGGCCCTGCCGTACGGGCGACTCGCGCTCAGGCAGACCGAGTGCTGTACCGCCAGGCCGTACGGACCGCGCTGGAAAACCAGCCTAACTTAATGATCTTCCAGCAGGCGGTGGAAGATCTGATTGTTGAGAACGATCGTGTTGTCGGCGCCGTCACCCAGATGGGGCTTAAATTCCGCGCCAAAGCGGTAGTACTGACCGTCGGAACCTTTCTTGACGGTAAGATCCATATTGGTCTCGATAACTACAGCGGCGGCCGTGCAGGCGATCCTCCGTCGATCCCGCTGTCCCGTCGTTTGCGTGAACTGCCGCTGCGCGTCAGCCGCCTGAAAACCGGTACCCCGCCGCGCATCGACGCAAGGACGATTGATTTCAGCGTTCTGGCACAGCAGCACGGCGATAATCCGATGCCGGTCTTCTCGTTTATGGGGGATGCTTCTCAACATCCGCGTCAAGTACCGTGCTATGTCACGCATACCAACGAGAAAACCCATGACGTGATCCGTAACAACCTCGATCGCAGCCCGATGTATGCCGGCGTGATTGAAGGGATCGGCCCGCGCTACTGTCCTTCGATCGAAGACAAGGTCATGCGCTTTGCCGATCGCAACCAGCACCAGATCTTCCTCGAGCCGGAAGGACTGACGTCCAACGAGATTTATCCAAACGGTATCTCCACCAGCCTGCCGTTCGATGTCCAGATGCAAATCGTCCGCTCAATGCAGGGGATGGAAAATGCAAAAATCGTTCGTCCTGGCTACGCTATTGAGTACGATTTCTTTGACCCGCGTGACCTGAAACCGACGCTGGAAAGTAAATTTATCCATGGCCTGTTCTTTGCCGGCCAGATTAACGGCACTACCGGTTATGAAGAAGCTGCCGCTCAGGGCCTGCTTGCCGGCCTCAACGCAGCTCGTTTCTCCGCCGAGAAAGAGGGATGGGCGCCGGGCCGCTCTCAGGCTTACCTTGGCGTCCTGGTAGACGATCTCTGTACTCTCGGTACCAAAGAACCGTACCGCATGTTTACCTCTCGTGCGGAATACCGCCTGATGCTGCGTGAAGACAACGCCGATCTGCGCCTGACCGAACAAGGCCGTGAACTGGGTCTGGTGGATGACGAACGCTGGGCGCGTTTCAACCAGAAGCTTGAGAGCATTGAACGTGAACGTCAGCGCCTGAAAGCCAGCTGGGTTAATCCGCTGGCGGAAAGCGCTGCGGAAGTGAATGCTCATCTGACAGCGCCTTTATCCCGTGAAGCTAACGGTGAAGATTTGCTCCGTCGTCCGGAAATGACCTACGAACAGCTGGTGCAGATGACGCCGTTCTCGCCGGGTCTTGAGGACAAGCAAGCGGCGGAACAGGTCGAAATTCAGGTAAAATACGAAGGCTACATCGCGCGCCAGCAGGATGAAATCGAGAAACAACAGCGCAACGAGAACACGTTGCTGCCTGCTACGCTTGATTATCGCCAGGTGAATGGGCTGTCGAACGAGGTCATTGCCAAGTTGAACGACCATAAGCCGTCTTCGATAGGGCAGGCATCGCGTATTTCCGGCATTACGCCTGCGGCAATCTCGATTTTGCTGGTGTGGTTGAAAAAGCAGGGAATGCTGCGCCGTAGCGCCTGATTTTCCACTGAACGATACATTGGCGGATACGCATCTGACGTCCGCCAGGTTAATTTCTCAGCCCGGTAAGCGAATCGCCTCCGGGCTCATTGTTTTTAAACAGGTACCGATCGTGCTCAACAAACTTTCTCGTCTTCTTGATGAAGCAGGTATTTCACTTACCGATCACCAGAAAAACCAGCTTGTCGGCTATGTTGGCATGTTGGATAAGTGGAATAAGGCCTATAACCTGACCTCGGTTCGCGATCCTGACGAGATGCTGGTACGCCACATCCTCGATAGTATTGTTGTTGCGCCATACCTTAACGGAACGCGTTTTATCGATGTCGGTACGGGCCCAGGCCTGCCGGGGATCCCGCTGGCTATCGTGCGTCCTGAATCCCACTTCACCCTGTTAGACAGCCTTGGCAAGCGAGTACGTTTTCTCCGCCAGGTCCAGCATGAGCTAAAACTGGATAACGTCACCCCGGTACAAAGCCGCGTGGAAGCGTTCCCGGCAGAGCCGCCGTTTGATGGCGTTATTAGCCGCGCATTTGCGTCGCTGAATGACATGGTGAGCTGGTGCCATCATTTACCCGCGGAGAACGGTCACTTCTATGCGCTCAAAGGGTTAGCGCAGGAAGATGAAATGGCAAATCTACCGGAAGGGTTCGTCATTAAAGATGTTGTCGAACTGCATGTGCCTCAGCTGGAAGGGGAGCGTCACCTTGTGGTGATTCAGCCAAAAATGATTTAATTTTTATCAAAAAATGTGAAAAAAAGACGGGCCGTGCATGTTACAAAAATAAAAGTCACGGCAGGGTATTATCGGACTGTCTTTAACCATGGAGTTACCAGGGTTTTTCTTTCCGTTAACTTTGCGCGGTTACTTTACTTGCAGAATAGTCAACATTGAAAATATCAGTACGCTAAAAATCTCGCTGCTTGTCGTTCATACCGATGTTAAATATTTATTATGAATGTCAATAAAAGGTTTTTATTGTATATGGGATTGTTTTAGAAAGAATACCTACTTTTTATGTTGAATATCAAAAGGATAAAAAATCGAGTTTTATGTACAGAATTAATTCGATTTCGCGGAAAATGTTTATTATGTGATCTGATGCACGCTTTAATTGCCGATTTTTCGCGGTATTTGCAGTTTTGCATGACGGCTCACAGAACGGTGAAATGCATGAAAAGTTGTCTGTCGGAAAATAATTAAACATTTATTCACTATTTTGCTACTTATTGTTTGAAATCACGAGGCGTCACCGTATAATTTGTCCGCTTTTTGATGCTTGACTCTTCGTCTTAAAGGACGTTTTATACGACACGCGACATACCTCGAAGGGAGCAGGAGTAAAAACGTGATGTCAGTGTCGCTCTTGAGTCGAAACGTTGCTCGTAAGCTTCTGTTTATTCAGTTACTGGCAGTAATAGCAAGTGGACTGCTGTTCAGCCTCAAAGACCCTTTCTGGGGCATCTCCGCGGTGAGTGGAGGTTTGGCGGTTCTTTTGCCAAACGTGATATTTATGATTTTTGCCTGGCGTCATCAGGCGCATACACCAGCTAGAGGCCGAGTGGCCTGGTCCTTCGCCATCGGCGAAGCCTTCAAGGTGTTGCTGACCTTCGCCTTTCTGGCGATGGCGCTGGCGGTTTTGAAAGTGGTATTTTTGCCGCTGATAGTGACGTGGGTTTTGGTGCTGGTGGTACAAGTTCTGGCGCCAGCTGTAATTAACAACAAAGGGTAAAAGGCATCATGGCTTCAGAAAATATGACGCCGCAGGATTACATAGGCCACCATCTGAATAACCTTCAGCTGGACCTGCGTACATTCTCGCTGGTGGATCCGCACAACCCCCCGGCCACCTTCTGGACGCTCAACATTGACTCCATGTTTTTCTCAGTGGTGCTCGGTCTGTTATTCCTGTTTATGTTCCGCAGCGTGGCTAAAAAGGCGACAACCGGCGTACCTGGTAAATTCCAGACCTTTATTGAGATGATCATCGGCTTCGTCCATGGCAGCGTCAAAGATATGTATCATGGCAAGAGCAAGGTCATTGCTCCGCTGGCCCTCACCGTGTTCGTCTGGGTATTCCTGATGAACCTGATGGATCTGCTGCCTATCGACTTTATCCCTTGGATCGGCGAACACGTTCTCGGTCTGCCTGCTCTGCGCGTGGTGCCGTCAGCTGACGTTAACATCACCCTGTCGATGGCGCTTGGCGTATTTATCCTGATTCTTTTCTACAGCATCAAAATGAAAGGCGTGGGCGGGTTCGTTAAAGAACTGACCCTGCAGCCGTTCAATCACTGGGCGTTCATTCCTGTCAACTTAATCCTTGAAGGGGTAAGCCTGCTGTCAAAACCTGTATCACTGGGTCTGCGACTGTTCGGCAACATGTATGCCGGTGAGCTGATTTTCATTCTGATTGCTGGCCTGTTGCCGTGGTGGTCACAGTGGATTCTGAATGTGCCATGGGCCATTTTCCACATCCTGATTATTACGCTGCAAGCCTTCATCTTCATGGTTCTGACGATCGTCTATCTGTCGATGGCATCTGAAGAGCATTGATTTTTACCAACATACTACGTTTTAACTGAAACAAACTGGAGACTGTCATGGAAAACCTGAATATGGATCTGCTGTACATGGCTGCCGCTGTGATGATGGGTCTGGCGGCAATCGGTGCTGCGATCGGTATCGGCATCCTCGGGGGTAAATTCCTGGAAGGCGCAGCGCGTCAACCGGATCTGATTCCTCTGCTGCGTACTCAGTTCTTTATCGTTATGGGTCTGGTGGATGCTATCCCGATGATCGCTGTAGGTCTGGGTCTGTACGTGATGTTCGCCGTCGCGTAGTAAGTTGTTCGAAAGAAACCTAAGCCACAGAGTTATTTTTTAAGAGGTATTGTGCTGTGAACATGAACGCAACAATCCTCGGCCAGGCCATCGCGTTTGTTATCTTCGTATGGTTCTGCATGAAGTATGTATGGCCGCCGTTAATGGCTGCCATCGAAAAGCGCCAGAAAGAAATTTCTGACGGTTTAGCTTCTGCAGAACGCGCTAAGAAAGATTTGGACCTTGCACAGGCCAACGCGACCGACCAGCTGAAAAAAGCGAAAGCGGAAGCCCAGGTAATCATCGAGCAGGCGAACAAGCGTCGCTCTCAGATCCTGGACGAAGCAAAAGCGGAAGCAGAACAGGAACGCACCAAAATCGTCGCACAGGCGCAGGCTGAAATCGATGCCGAACGTAAACGTGCTCGTGAGGAGCTGCGTAAGCAGGTCGCTATCCTGGCTGTTGCTGGCGCCGAGAAGATCATCGAACGTTCCGTGGATGAAGCTGCTAACAGCGACATCGTGGATAAACTTGTCGCTGAACTGTAAGGAGGGAGGGGCTGATGTCTGAATTTGTAACGGTAGCTCGCCCCTACGCCAAAGCAGCTTTTGACTTTGCCGTCGAACACAACAGCGTTGAACGCTGGCAGGATATGCTGGCGTTTGTCGCTGAAGTGACGAAAAACGAACAAATGACAGAGCTACTCTCCGGCGCACTGGCGCCAGAAACGCTCTCTGATGTGTTTATCGCGGTCTGTGGTGAGCAACTGGACGAAAATGGCCAAAACCTGATTCGGGTAATGGCTGAAAATGGTCGTCTGAATGCGCTCCCTGATGTTCTCGAGCAGTTCATTCACCTGCGCGCTGCCAGTGAGGCAACCGCAGAGGTAGAAGTTATTTCTGCCGCTCAAATGAGTGACGAACAGCTTGCGAAAATTACCGCCGCGATGGAAAAACGTCTGTCACGCAAAGTTAAGCTGAATTGCAAAATCGATAAGTCTGTAATGGCAGGCGTAATCATCCGTTCGGGTGATATGGTCATTGATGGTAGCGTACGCGGCCGTCTTGAACGCCTTGCAGACGTCTTGCAGTCTTAAGGGGACTGGAGCATGCAACTGAATTCCACCGAAATCAGCGAACTGATCAAGCAGCGCATTGCTCAGTTCAATGTTGTGAGCGAGGCTCATAACGAAGGTACTATCGTTTCTGTAAGTGACGGTGTTATCCGCATTCACGGCCTGGCCGATTGTATGCAGGGTGAGATGATCGCTCTGCCGGGTAACCGTTACGCTATCGCACTGAACCTGGAGCGCGACTCCGTAGGTGCCGTTGTGATGGGTCCGTACGCTGACCTCGCCGAAGGTATGAAGGTTAAATGTACTGGCCGTATCCTTGAAGTTCCGGTTGGCCGCGGCCTGCTGGGACGTGTGGTTAACACCCTGGGTGCACCGATTGATGGTAAAGGTCCGCTGGAGCACGACGGCTTCTCCGCCGTTGAAGCTATCGCACCGGGCGTCATCGAACGTCAGTCCGTCGATCAGCCGGTGCAGACCGGTTATAAATCCGTTGATGCCATGATCCCAATCGGTCGTGGACAGCGTGAACTGATTATCGGCGACCGTCAGACGGGTAAAACCGCTCTGGCCATCGACGCCATCATCAACCAGCGTGATTCCGGCATCAAGTGCGTCTACGTAGCTATCGGCCAGAAAGCGTCCACCATTTCTAACGTGGTACGTAAACTGGAAGAACACGGCGCGCTGGCTAACACCATCGTTGTGGTTGCTACCGCATCTGAATCTGCCGCACTGCAATACCTGGCGCCGTATGCCGGTTGTGCAATGGGTGAATACTTCCGCGACCGCGGTGAAGATGCGCTGATCATTTATGATGACCTGTCTAAACAGGCCGTTGCTTACCGTCAGATCTCCCTGCTGCTCCGTCGTCCGCCAGGACGTGAAGCATTCCCGGGCGACGTATTCTACCTCCACTCTCGTCTGCTGGAGCGTGCCGCACGTGTTAACGTCGAATACGTTGAAGCTTTCACCAAAGGTGAAGTGAAAGGTAAAACCGGTTCTCTGACCGCGCTGCCGATTATCGAAACCCAGGCGGGTGACGTTTCTGCGTTCGTTCCGACCAACGTAATTTCCATTACCGATGGTCAGATCTTCCTGGAAACCAACCTGTTCAACTCCGGTATTCGTCCTGCGGTTAACCCGGGTATCTCCGTATCCCGTGTTGGTGGTGCAGCTCAGACCAAGATCATGAAGAAACTGTCCGGTGGTATTCGTACCGCTCTGGCACAGTATCGCGAACTGGCGGCGTTCTCGCAGTTTGCCTCTGACCTTGATGATGCAACCCGTAAGCAGCTGGACCACGGTCAGAAAGTGACCGAACTGCTGAAACAGAAACAGTATGCGCCGATGTCCGTTGCGCAGCAGTCTCTGGTTCTGTTCGCGGCAGAACGTGGTTATCTGGCGGATGTCGAGCTGTCGAAAATCGGTAGCTTTGAAGCCGCTCTGCTGGCTTACGTCGACCGTGATCACGCTCCGTTGATGCAAGAGATCAACCAGTCCGGTGGCTATAACGACGAAATCGAAGGCAAGCTGAAAGGCATCCTCGATTCCTTCAAAGCAACCCAATCCTGGTAAAGTCTGGCGGCTTGCTCTAGGGCAGGCCGCAAGGCATTGAGGAGAAGCTCATGGCCGGCGCAAAAGAGATACGTAGTAAGATCGCAAGCGTCCAGAACACGCAAAAGATCACTAAAGCGATGGAAATGGTCGCCGCTTCCAAAATGCGTAAATCGCAGGAGCGCATGGCGGCCAGCCGTCCATATGCAGATACCATGCGCAAAGTGATCGGTCACCTTGCGAACGGTAATCTGGAATATAAGCACCCTTACCTGGAAGAACGCGACGTTAAACGCGTGGGCTACCTGGTGGTGTCTACCGACCGTGGTCTGTGCGGTGGCTTGAACATTAACCTGTTCAAAAAGCTGCTGGCGGAAATGAAAGCATGGTCCGATAAAGGCGTTCAGTGCGAACTCGCAATGATCGGCTCGAAGGGCGTGTCGTTCTTTAATTCCGTTAGCGGTAATGTTGTCGCCCAGGTGACGGGTATGGGGGATAACCCCTCCCTGTCCGAACTGATCGGTCCGGTAAAAGTGATGTTGCAGGCCTACGATGAAGGCCGTCTGGACAAGCTGTATATTGTCAGCAACAAATTTATTAACACCATGTCTCAGGTTCCAACCATTACTCAGCTGCTGCCGTTACCGGCTTCAGAAGAGGGTGAGTTGAAGCGTAAATCCTGGGATTACCTGTATGAACCCGATCCGAAAGCGCTGCTGGATACCCTGCTGCGTCGTTATGTGGAATCTCAGGTTTATCAGGGTGTGGTAGAAAACCTGGCCAGCGAGCAGGCCGCACGTATGGTGGCGATGAAAGCCGCGACCGACAATGGCGGCAGCCTGATTAAAGAGCTGCAGTTGGTATACAACAAAGCTCGTCAGGCCAGCATTACTCAGGAACTCACCGAGATCGTCGGTGGAGCATCCGCGGTATAACCAGGTTAATTCGTAGAGGATTCAAGATGGCTACTGGAAAAATTGTCCAGGTAATCGGCGCCGTGGTCGACGTCGAATTCCCTCAGGATGCCGTACCGCGCGTGTACGAGGCTCTTGAGGTGCAAAATGGTAGTGAGAAGCTGGTGCTGGAAGTTCAGCAGCAGCTCGGCGGCGGTATTGTTCGTACCATCGCCATGGGTTCTTCCGACGGTCTGCGTCGCGGTCTGGAAGTAAAAGACCTCGAGCACCCGATCGAAGTCCCGGTAGGTAAAGCCACGCTGGGTCGTATCATGAACGTACTGGGCCAACCGGTAGACATGAAAGGCGACATCGGCGAAGAAGAGCGTTGGGCTATCCACCGTGCAGCACCTTCCTACGAAGAGTTGTCAAACTCTCAGGAACTGCTGGAAACCGGCATCAAAGTTATCGACCTGATGTGTCCGTTTGCGAAGGGCGGTAAAGTTGGTCTGTTCGGTGGTGCGGGCGTAGGTAAAACCGTAAACATGATGGAACTGATCCGTAACATCGCGATCGAGCACTCCGGTTACTCCGTGTTTGCGGGCGTAGGTGAACGTACTCGTGAGGGTAACGACTTCTACCACGAAATGACCGACTCCAACGTTATCGATAAAGTATCCCTGGTGTATGGCCAGATGAACGAGCCGCCGGGAAACCGTCTGCGCGTTGCGCTGACCGGCCTGACCATGGCTGAGAAGTTCCGTGACGAAGGTCGTGACGTTCTGCTGTTTGTGGATAACATCTACCGTTATACCCTGGCCGGTACTGAAGTATCCGCACTGCTGGGCCGTATGCCTTCAGCGGTAGGTTACCAGCCGACCCTGGCGGAAGAGATGGGCGTTCTGCAGGAACGTATCACCTCGACCAAAACCGGTTCAATCACTTCCGTACAGGCAGTATACGTACCTGCGGATGACTTGACTGACCCGTCTCCAGCCACCACCTTTGCGCACCTTGACGCAACCGTGGTACTGAGCCGTCAGATCGCCTCTCTGGGTATCTACCCGGCAGTTGACCCGCTGGACTCCACCAGCCGTCAGCTGGATCCGCTGGTTGTTGGTCAGGAGCACTACGACACCGCTCGTGGCGTTCAGTCCATCCTGCAGCGTTATCAGGAACTGAAAGACATCATCGCCATCCTGGGTATGGATGAACTGTCTGAAGAAGATAAACTGGTGGTAGCTCGCGCGCGTAAGATTCAGCGCTTCCTGTCCCAGCCGTTCTTCGTGGCAGAAGTATTTACCGGTTCTCCGGGCAAATATGTCTCCCTGAAAGACACCATCCGTGGCTTTAAAGGCATCATGGAAGGCGAATACGATCACCTGCCGGAGCAGGCGTTCTACATGGTCGGTTCTATCGACGAAGCCGTGGAAAAAGCCAAAAAACTTTAACGCCTTAATCGGAGGGTGATATGGCAATGACTTACCACCTGGACGTCGTCAGCGCAGAGAAACAAATGTTCTCTGGTCTGGTCGAGAAAATCCAGGTAACGGGTAGTGAAGGTGAACTGGGTATTTACCCGGGGCACGCGCCGCTGCTCACCGCCATTAAGCCTGGTATGATTCGCATCGTTAAGCAGCACGGTCACGAAGAATTTATCTACCTGTCAGGCGGCATTCTTGAAGTGCAGCCGGGTAGCACGACCGTTCTGGCTGATACGGCAATTCGTGGCCAGGATCTCGACGAAGCGCGAGCCCTGGAAGCGAAACGTAAGGCTGAAGAGCACATTAAGAGCTCTCATGGTGACGTGGACTACGCTCAGGCGTCTGCGGAACTGGCCAAAGCGATCGCTAAACTGCGCGTTATCGAGTTGACCAAAAAAGCGATGTAACACCGGCTTGAACGTTAAAAAGCCAGTCTGGTTTCCAGGCTGGCTTTTTTTATGGCTTCGTTTCAGAAAAAGCAAAATTAAAAAGCGGGTTTAAAAATTTTGTGATGTATATCTCATTTTTGTTGATCGTTTAAAAGATGAAGCGTAGACTTATTTTTGTGATGTTAGTCACAAAAAAAAGAGTTCATCAAAAACGTAATCGCTATCCAGGAAGAGATCATGAAACTGCTTAATAAAATCGTCGCTTTCTTCAGTGCTATGAACGTAACCTTCGGTACGTTCAACCACTAAGAAGTCCGCTCTCCAGACTGCTTATGCGCTGTACCGCTAACTAAAACGACAACACATGCGGTGTGAAGCAGGAAAGGAAGTAAAAAGGTCGCCCGAGGGCGACCTTTATGTTTTTAGCGTGTCCCTGGTTAATTGCGGCTAAGGAAGTTACCGGTGTTAAAGCTGCCGTCGGCCTCACGCGTCAGCGGATCCGGCAGCGTCAGAGTCTGATAGTCGGCGCTGTGAATGCTCTTTCCCTGGGCGTTGATGCTTCGGCCACCGTGGATAAAGTAGTTGCTATCATCAATGTTCCCGATAACGGCATCGTCATATTTCCCCGGCTGGCTGCGCAGAGAAAGGTTATCGCTGAAGGTACCCTGCGTTTCCGGTGCGCCATACGGGCTTGGGCGGAATAGATAGTTAAAGCGCTGGTTATCCACCGCGACGTTATTGACCACTACCAGCTTGCCAGGATTGAAGTTGTCGGTAAAACCGTCCAGATGATTGCCGATGGCGATGCTGTTGCGTACCTCGTGGGCGACCGGCTGCCCTTCCCCACCGAGCTTAAAGCCGTTGCTGGTATTATTGCGGGCAATGGAGTTCTCGATCACCACAACGCCGTTAGCGCCGTCCTCAATCTTATTGAACAGATCGAAGCCGTCGTCGATATTATCGTGTGAGTAACAGCCCTCCAGCCGGTTACCCTCCCCTACGCGCATTTTCACCGCAAAGCCATCGGCGTTAATTTTACCCGGATCTTCGTTATTAAAGGATTCAGAATTCACCACCCGGTTATGGCTGGCCCACAGCGGGCGTCCGACATCCGCCGGAGAGGAAATTTGAATGCCGGTATCATCGTTCCGATACGCGGTGACGTTCTCGATCAGGTTATGGCTACCCTGTACGCGCAGGCTCTTGTCCGTAATGTCTACTCCATTGACATGCCAGTAGCTGGCATCCAGCAGGAGCCCGTGAATCACGGCTTTTCCGTCGGCTTTCAGGGTTTTGACTTTGTCTTTCAGGCCGCTGGCGCTAACCGGGATGGTTGTTTGCGGATAATCACCGGCGGCTAATACAATTTGCCCGCCAGGGGGAACGAGGTCGACAGCGGTGGCTAAATCCAGCGGCGAGTCCGTCGTTCCTTTAGCCTGCGACAGCCCATCCGGCGCGGCGTACAGCGTATTGCCTGTCACATTGGCGCTCTGTTCAACCGTCAGCGTTTGGGTCAGCGTGTTTGCGCCGGTGGCTGGAGTGAAGCTAATTTCGAATGTGCTTTTATCTTTCAGAACGGCAGGCTGGGTATACATCTCTCCGGCCTTCACGGCTTTATCCTGCCCGATCACCACTTCATCCTGACGCACGGTGATGCGTCCGTCACTATTCGTGCGCGCCTGCAGGAGATACTCTTTGCTCTGGCTTTTTGTCCCCGAGGCAATTTGCATGACCGGCGGCCAGCTTTTGGCAACATACGGGGCGGAGGGAACCGTATTTGCCGCGGAGGTCGTCAGGGAAGCATTGCTGACGGTGATTTTGGCGTTACGTGAGGCGAAGAAACCGACGTAGTAATGTTCTTTATCCTGCTGAGCAATCAGATCGGCGTGAGGAACCCGCTGGCTTACCCATTCAATACTGCCCGTTGCCGCCCATGAGGTAATAAATCCGTCGTTAGTGCGTTCCAGCTTAAGCTGAAACGTCGGGGTTTGCTGGATATCGATTTTCTCTTTGTAACTTTGACGCTTGATTGCAGCGCCCGCATTGCCCCACGGTTGGGTTATCCCTTCCCGGCTAATAGCCTGCAGCTTGATATGCGAGCCATCTTTTTTATCCTGGGTCATAATGGCGTTCATCACCATATTGGATGCCGCCGGGAACTCTTCGTAGCCGACCTTGAGAGGCTGTTGGCGCGGGTTGCCAATGACGTCGCGGACCAGCAGTCCCGCGCCTTCCTGCGCCGCCGGACGCGCGCCATTTTCCGGTCCAAACTGATTGACGGTCACCGTAGCCTGCAGGATAAAATTCTTATTGGTTGGCAGCTCGGTGTAAAAGAAGGTCAGTCCGTCGTGGGAGTTGGCAATTTTACCTCCCCGGCTCTCGATGGTAATGGGCTGGCTGAGATCGGCGGAATCCTGCGGCGTCAGCTTTTTCCCGGCAATGGTGACATCATTGACGCCAATTTTTTCCGGCAACACGTTCGAGGAAAAGTTACTGTCGGTGGATTGCCCAAAGGCGATTGCCCGCCACTGATGGCCTTCGTTGGCCTGCAGCGGTAGCGCGATCATCGTACTGCAAAGGGTTAATGCCAAAGGTATTTTGTTTTTCATTTTTTTCTCCTGGGTAATTATTAACCGGCATTATCAGGAAAATGAAATGGTGTTTCTATTTATTACGTCACAATTAATGAATATTAAAACCGCGTTTTACTTTATGGATTTTCTTTATTTTTCCATCAAAAAAACAGCAAAAGCAGAGGGATAGCCGGTATCCCTCCCCGTTAAAATGCTTTTTTTGCGCTAAACGGGTTTGCGCTGGCTAAAAATACCCACCTAAAATGGTGTATAGCGTTACGCTTGTGCGTTTTATCTTCGTCTCGTTTCATGATGAAAAATATGTAGATATTTCAACGTGAAAGGCTTTTACTTTTCGTTCTAACAGCAGTCAGGATGCGTATGTCAAACAGTCCGATGAGCGTGGTTATTCTTGCCGCAGGCAAAGGTACCCGCATGTATTCCGATCTTCCTAAGGTGTTGCATTCACTGGCCGGAAAGCCGATGGTGCAGCATGTTATTGATGCGGCTAAAGAATTAGGGGCATCCGCCGTACATCTGGTGTACGGGCACGGCGGCGACCTGCTTCGCCAGACGCTGCGCGAAGACAATCTTAACTGGGTTCTACAGGCCGAACAGCTTGGTACCGGCCACGCTATGCAGCAGGCGGCGCCGTTCTTCAGCGACGATGAAGATATCCTGATGCTGTACGGCGACGTGCCGCTTATTTCCGTCGAAACATTACAGCGCCTGCGGGACGCGAAACCGCAGGGCGGTATCGGCCTGTTGACGGTGAAGCTGGACGATCCGACCGGCTATGGCCGCATTACGCGCGATAACGGCGCGGTGACGGGTATTGTTGAACATAAAGACGCCAGCGAAGAGCAGCGCCTGATTCAGGAAATTAATACCGGGATTCTGGTCGCCAACGGGGCGGATCTTAAACGCTGGCTGGCTAAGCTCACCAACAACAACGTTCAGGGCGAATACTACATCACCGACATTATCGCCATGGCCTATCAAGAAGGTCGTGAAATTACCGCTGTACATCCGCAACGGTTAAGCGAAGTGGAAGGCGTGAATAACCGCCTGCAGCTCTCCCGCCTTGAACGCGTCTGGCAGTCTGAACAGGCTGAAAAGCTGCTGCTCGCGGGCGTTATGCTGCGCGATCCGGCGCGTTTTGATCTGCGCGGCGTGCTGAAACACGGGCGCGATGTCGAAATTGATACTAACGTTATCCTCGAAGGTGACGTGGTGCTGGGGGATCGGGTCAAGATCGGCGCTGGCTGCGTCATCAAGAACAGCACCATTGGTGATGATTGCGAGATTAGCCCCTATACCGTGGTGGAGGATGCGCATCTGGAAGCCGCCTGTACCATTGGACCGTTCGCGCGGCTGCGCCCAGGCGCTGAGCTTCTGGAAGGCGCGCACGTTGGCAACTTTGTCGAAATTAAAAAGGCGCGCTTGGGTAAAGGCACAAAAGCCGGGCATCTCTCCTATCTCGGAGACGCCGAGATTGGCGATAACGTCAATATCGGCGCGGGCACCATCACCTGTAACTATGATGGCGCAAATAAGCACAAAACGGTGATTGGCGATGACGTGTTTGTTGGCTCTGACAGCCAGCTGGTCGCGCCGGTGACCGTCGGCAATGGCGTCACCATTGCCGCAGGAACAACGGTAACGCGTGACGTTGCCGATAATGAATTAGTGTTAAGCCGCGTGCCGCAGGTCCATAAACAGGGCTGGCAGCGCCCGGTGAAGAAAAAGTAACGCTATTTCTCTTTCGCCCTTTCGGGGAGAAAGAGCGGGGTGAGGGGATAACATAATCCTCCCCCCACGGCAGTACCCATAAAAATAACCCCACTCTCTACAAGGCTCGGGGCGCCCGAAATTCGGGTAAACAGGTTGACCGACAACGTATGGCATACAGCCAAAATCGGAATGAAAAACTATGTGTGGAATTGTTGGCGCAGTCGCGCAGCGTGATATTGCTGAAATCCTTCTCGAAGGTTTACGTCGTCTGGAATACCGCGGTTACGACTCTGCCGGTCTGGCAGTCGTCGATAACGAAGGTCATATGAACCGCGTTCGTCGCCTTGGGAAAGTACAGATGCTGGCCCAGGCACTGGAAGAACATCCGTTGCACGGCGGTACCGGGATTGCCCATACCCGCTGGGCGACGCACGGCGAACCGTCTGAAGGTAACGCGCATCCGCATGTTTCTGACCATATTGTGGTGGTGCATAACGGGATCATCGAAAACCATGAGCCGCTGCGCGAGCTGTTGCAGTCGCGAGGCTACGTTTTTGTCTCCGAGACTGACACGGAAGTGATTGCGCATCTCGTTCACTGGGAGCTGGAACAAGGTGGCACCCTGCGTGAAGCCGTTCTGCGAACCATCCCGCAGCTGCGTGGCGCTTACGGCACCGTGATCATGGATACCCGCGATCCGGGTACGCTGCTGGCCGCTCGTTCAGGCAGCCCGCTGGTCGTTGGCCTGGGGATGGGGGAAAACTTCATTGCCTCCGATCAGCTGGCGCTGCTGCCGGTTACCCGCCGCTTTATCTTCCTCGAAGAGGGCGATATTGCTGAGGTTACCCGCCGTTCGGTGACTATCTTTGATAAATCCGGCGCCGAAGTGCAGCGCCCGGACATCGAATCCAATCTGCAGTACGATGCGGGCGATAAAGGTATCTATCGCCACTACATGCAAAAAGAGATCTACGAGCAGCCGAACGCTATCAAAAATACCCTTTCCGGGCGCATTAGCCATGGTGAGGTTGATTTAAGCGAGCTGGGCCCGCAGGCTAACGAGCTGCTGTCGCAGGTTGAGCATATTCAGATCATCGCCTGCGGCACCTCCTATAACTCAGGTATGGTTTCCCGCTACTGGTTTGAGTCGCTGGCAGGGGTACCGTGCGATGTCGAAATTGCCTCCGAGTTCCGCTACCGCAAATCGGCCGTGCGTCGCAACAGCCTGATGATCACCCTCTCTCAGTCAGGCGAAACGGCAGATACGCTGGCCGGTCTGCGCCTGTCGAAAGAGCTGGGCTATCTGGGCTCGCTGGCGATTTGTAATGTGCCTGGTTCCTCTCTGGTGCGTGAATCCGATCTGGCGATGATGACCAACGCCGGAACGGAAATCGGCGTCGCCTCGACCAAAGCCTTCACTACGCAGCTGACCGTTCTGCTGATGCTGGTGGCGAAACTGGCGCGCCTCAAAGGCCAGGACGCCGCTATCGAACACGAGATCGTGCATGGCCTGCAGGCGCTGCCGAGCCGCATTGAGCAGGTGCTTTCGCAGGATAAGCGTATCGAAGCGCTGGCTGAGAATTTCTCTGACAAACACCACGCGCTGTTCCTTGGACGCGGCGATCAGTATCCCATCGCCCTCGAAGGGGCGCTGAAGCTGAAAGAGATCTCCTATATTCACGCAGAAGCCTATGCTGCCGGTGAGCTGAAGCATGGTCCGCTGGCGCTGATTGACGCTGAGATGCCGGTAGTGGTGGTGGCGCCGAACAACGAACTGCTGGAAAAACTGAAATCCAACATTGAAGAAGTTCGCGCCCGCGGCGGCCAGCTGTACGTCTTTGCTGACGGCGATGCGGGTTTCACCAGCAGCGACAATATGCACATCATCGAGATGCCGCACGTTGAAGAGGTTATCGCGCCAATCTTCTACACCGTACCGCTGCAGCTGCTGGCGTATCACGTCGCGCTGATCAAAGGGACTGACGTTGACCAGCCGCGTAACCTGGCGAAATCGGTTACCGTGGAATAACGGTTTTTACATCGTGACAGGGCTGCCGTCCGGCAGCCCTTTTTATTTGCGGCGAACGGCGAGATCCCACCCGTTTTATGACAGTCTGTCATTTTTGAGACGCTTTTTTGCCGTCATAAAAATAAAATTTTTCGGCAATCTTTTCCTCATTATCTTTATTAACAATATGATTTGTATTGTTTTTATTTAGCGTGAAATCCCGCCTTTTCGCCTGTCATAAAACTGTAATAATTCGTACATTTTACTGTCACCTGTTTGTCCTATTTTGCTCACCATAGCTTCGAAACAATGGTTTACGAATCCAGCAGGAGACATTATGAACGTTATGCGTACCACCGTCGCAACAGTTGTCGCCGCGACCTTATCGATGAGCGCTTTCTCTGTTTTTGCAGCAGCAAGCCTGACTGGCGCAGGCGCAACTTTCCCCGCGCCGGTGTATGCCAAGTGGGCAGATACCTATAACAAAGAAACGGGTAATAAAGTCAATTACCAGGGTATCGGCTCCTCTGGCGGCGTAAAACAAATTACGGCCAACACCGTAGACTTTGGCGCTTCTGATGCCCCTCTGGCTGACGATAAACTGGCTCAGGAAGGTCTGTTCCAGTTCCCGACCGTAATCGGCGGCGTGGTGCTGGCGATTAACCTGCCTGGCGTGAAATCCGGCGAGCTGGTGCTTGATGGTAAAACGCTGGGTGATATCTACCTTGGCAAAATCAAAAAATGGGATGATGCAGCGATTGCTAAACTCAACCCGGGCATGAAGCTGCCTTCTCAGAATATCGCCGTTGTTCGTCGTGCCGATGGTTCTGGTACTTCCTTCGTTTTCACCAGCTATCTGGCGAAGGTGAACGAAGAGTGGAAATCTAAAATCGGCGCGGGTTCAACCGTAAACTGGCCGACCGGACTGGGCGGTAAGGGCAACGACGGCATCGCCGCGTTTGTTCAGCGTCTGCCGGGTTCTATCGGCTACGTCGAATATGCCTACGCAAAACAGAATAACCTCGCTTACACCAAACTGCTGTCCGCCGATGGCAAGCCGGTGAGCCCGACTGAAGATAACTTCGCTAACGCGGCGAAAGAAATCGACTGGAGCAAATCCTTTGCACAGGATCTGACTAACCAGAAAGGCGACAACGCATGGCCGATTACCTCGACCACCTTCATTCTGGTTCACAAGGCTTCCAACAAGCCAGAGCAGACCGCTGAAGTGCTGAAGTTCTTCGACTGGGCGTATAAAAACGGCGGTAAAGAGGCTAACGCGCTGGATTATGCAACCCTGCCGGAAAGCGTGGTTGAGCAGGTTCGCGCGGCATGGAAGACCAACGTCAAGGATAGCAGCGGTAAAGCGCTGTACTAATACCCGTCATACTTCGAGCTACAGGCGCGTTGGCAGCGCTTGCCTGCAGCTCGAATTATTTAGGGTATGGCATTACCTTTGTCAGAAAGATCAGTAAACTACGATTTTTTCTGGCCCGAAACTGAAGAGTAACTTATGGCTGCAACCAAGCCGGCATTTAACCCTCCGGGGAAAAAGGGTGACATAATTTTCAGCGTGCTGGTAAAACTGGCGGCGCTGATTGTGCTATTGATGCTTGGCGGCATCATCGTCTCCCTTATCATCTCGTCCTGGCCAAGCATTGAGAAATTCGGCTTTGCCTTTCTGTGGACCAAAGAGTGGGATGCGCCGAACCAGATTTTCGGTGCCCTGGTGCCTATTTACGGAACGCTGGTCACCTCATTTATCGCGCTGCTGATCGCCGTGCCGGTGAGCTTCGGTATCGCGCTGTTTTTGACCGAACTGTCACCCGCCTGGCTCAAGCGCCCGCTGGGTATCGCCATTGAGCTGCTGGCCGCGATTCCCAGTATCGTATACGGCATGTGGGGTCTGTTTATTTTCGCCCCGCTGTTTGCGACCTACTTCCAGGAGCCAGTTGGCAACGTTCTCTCGACCATTCCGTTCGTTGGCGCGCTCTTTGCGGGCCCGGCATTTGGTATCGGTATTCTGGCGGCAGGCGTGATTCTGGCCATCATGATCATCCCTTATATCGCGGCCGTTATGCGTGACGTCTTTGAACAGACGCCGGTGATGATGAAAGAGTCGGCATACGGTATCGGCTGTACAACGTGGGAAGTTATCTGGCGTATCGTTCTGCCCTTTACCAAAAACGGCGTTATCGGCGGAGTGATGCTCGGACTGGGGCGCGCGCTGGGGGAAACCATGGCGGTGACCTTTATTATCGGCAACACCTACCAGCTTGATAGCGTTTCATTATATATGCCAGGCAACAGCATCACCTCCGCGCTGGCCAATGAGTTTGCCGAGGCGGAAACCGGGCTGCACGTTGCCGCATTGATGGAGCTGGGCCTGATTCTCTTCGTTATTACCTTTATTGTTCTTGCCGCATCGAAGTTTATGATTATGCGTCTGGCTAAGAACGAGGGGGCACGCTAATGGCGACGATTGAACTACAAACCACCGCGGAGCTGGCGGAGTCTCGCCGCAAAATGCAGGCAAAACGCCGCATGAAAAACCGCCTCGCCCTGACGCTATCGATGGCGACCATGGCGTTTGGCCTGTTCTGGCTTATCTGGATCCTGATGTCCACCGTTACCCGCGGCATCGACGGCATGAGCCTGGCGCTGTTTACCGAAATGACCCCGCCGCCAAATACGGCGGGCGGCGGTCTGGCAAACGCCCTGACAGGTAGCGGATTGTTGATTCTGTGGTCGACGGTTATCGGTACCCCTCTGGGCATTCTGGCGGGGATTTATCTGGCGGAATATGGCCGTAAATCCTGGCTGGCGGAAGTGATTCGGTTTATTAACGATATCCTGCTTTCCGCGCCGTCGATTGTCGTCGGTCTGTTTGTGTACACCATCGTCGTTGCGCAAATGCAGCACTTTTCCGGCTGGGCGGGCGTGATTGCGCTGGCGCTGCTGCAGGTGCCTATCGTTATTCGTACCACTGAAAACATGCTGAAGCTGGTTCCGGACAGCCTGCGCGAGGCGGCTTATGCGCTGGGTACGCCGAAGTGGCGCATGATTTCTGCGATCACCCTGAAGGCATCGGTATCGGGCATTATGACCGGTATCCTGCTGGCCATCGCCCGTATCGCCGGGGAAACGGCGCCGCTGCTGTTTACCGCGCTCTCCAATCAGTTCTGGAGCACCGATATGATGCAGCCGATCGCTAACCTGCCGGTAACGATTTTCAAATTTGCCATGAGTCCGTTTGCGGAGTGGCAGCAACTGGCATGGGCCGGGGTCTTGATTATCACCCTGTGCGTATTGCTGCTGAACATTCTGGCGCGCGTTATTTTCGCGAAGAATAAACACGGTTAATTTTTGCGGCGCGGCGAAACGCGGCGCCGAATGAGGAAGAGAACGAGATGAGTATGGTGAATACGACCCCGGGTAAACTTTCAGTACGTAATCTGAACTTCTACTACGGAAAATTCCATGCCCTGAAAAACATCAACCTGGATATCACCAAAAACCAGGTTACGGCGTTTATCGGTCCGTCAGGCTGCGGTAAATCCACGCTGCTGCGTACGTTCAACAAAATGTTTGAGCTGTACCCGGAGCAGCGCGCGGAAGGCGAAATTCTGCTGGATGGCGATAATATTCTCACCAACACCCAGGATATCGCCCTGCTGCGCGCCAAAGTGGGGATGGTGTTCCAGAAGCCGACGCCGTTCCCGATGTCGATTTATGACAACATCGCCTTTGGTGTACGCCTGTTTGAGAAACTCTCCCGCGCGGATATGGACGAGCGAGTGCAGTGGGCTTTGACCAAAGCCGCATTGTGGAATGAAACCAAAGATAAACTGCATCAGAGCGGATATTCTCTCTCCGGTGGTCAGCAGCAGCGTCTGTGCATCGCGCGTGGTATCGCTATTCGTCCGGAAGTCTTACTGCTGGATGAGCCCTGCTCGGCGCTGGACCCGATCTCTACCGGGCGTATTGAAGAGCTGATTACCGAACTGAAACAGGATTACACCGTCGTTATCGTGACCCACAACATGCAGCAGGCCGCGCGTTGTTCCGACCATACGGCATTTATGTATCTTGGCGAGCTGATTGAATTCAGCAACACGGACGATCTGTTTACCAAGCCCGCTAAGAAGCAAACTGAAGATTACATTACTGGCCGCTACGGTTGATTGCCCTTCTGCTTTCAGGCTCTAACCTATTGGGCAATCAGGAGATACTATGGATAACCTAAATCTTAACAAACATATTTCCGGCCAGTTTAACGCCGAACTGGAGTACATCCGCACCCAGGTCATGACCATGGGTGGGCTGGTGGAACAGCAGCTTTCTGATGCGATCACCGCGATGCATAACCAGGACAGCGAGCTGGCGAAGCGCGTTATCGACGGCGATAAGCAGGTCAATATGATGGAAGTCGCGATCGATGAAGCCTGCGTACGCATCATCGCCAAGCGTCAGCCAACCGCCAGCGACCTGCGCCTGGTGATGGCGATTATCAAAACCATCGCCGAGCTGGAACGTATCGGCGACGTCGCGGATAAAATCTGCCGCACCGCGCTGGAAAAATTCTCCCAGCAGCATCAGCCGCTGCTGGTAAGCCTGGAATCGCTGGGGCGCCATACCGTGCAGATGCTGCACGATGTACTGGATGCCTTTGCGCGTATGGACCTTGATGAAGCCGTGCGTATTTATCGCGAAGATAAGAAAGTTGACCAGGAATATGAAGGCATCGTACGTCAGTTGATGACCTATATGATGGAAGATTCGCGCACTATTCCAAGCGTGTTGACCGCGCTGTTCTGCGCCCGCTCGATTGAGCGTATCGGCGATCGTTGCCAGAATATCTGCGAATATATTTTCTACTTCGTCAAAGGTCAGGATTTCCGTCACGTTGGCGGTGACGAGCTGGATAAACTGCTGGCGGGAAAAGATCCCAAAGAGTAATAAATCACAGAGACTAATTCTGATAAAAGGACATATCAGAATTAGTTATGATATATGTTTAAGTTATTTTTCCATTAACAATAACGGTGCGATTGTCGTCACAAATAACAATTTCACTAATTGTGGTTTTATTTTTATAGCGTAACAATACGGTTTATCAATCGGGTGACTTGTCGTTACAAGGCCCGAATGGAAACGGCGGATTGTTACTGCGTAAGCAGGCAAAACCTGACATCACCTTTAATCTGGTGATGTCAGGTTTTTTTTTGCCAAATGATCCACCCGCAGTAGATGAATGGGGTTGTTACCGCCGTGCGGGCAAAACCTGAAGAAAATCGCCTCTGTTTTATGCAGGGAGTTTTCTTCAGGTTTTTTTATGCGATGAAAAAATGTCTGAGGATAAACCATGCCTTCGCGCTGGTCGTTATTTTTCACGATATTCAGCTGCACTCATTTTATATAAAGGGACCTTATGTTTAAAAGAAATCTGATTACATCTGCCATTATTATTATGGCACCGATCGCTTATTCCTCCCATGCTATGGCGGCATCGTTGACGGTTGAACAGCGCCTTGAGCTTCTGGAAAAGGCGCTTAAGGATACGCAGTCCGAACTTAAAAAATATAAAGATGAAGAGAAAGCCAGAAATCAAATCTGGGTCGCCAATACGCAGCCGGGCGGAAATAAAACGAGCGCGGCTCGGCAGGCCGTAAGCTCGCCAGCGCCGGCCCGCGCCGCCCAAAAACCGGCGGCGGTGCTGGTGAAAAATGAACAACCCGCGGCTAACGGCGAGTCTATCTATAGCTCCATGACGATGAAGGATTTCAGTCAGTTCGTGAAGGATGAAATTGGCTTCAGCTATAACGGCTATTACCGTTCCGGTTGGGGAACCGCTTCTCATGGATCGCCAAAATCGTGGGCGATTGGTTCGCTTGGCCGCTTTGGTAACGAATACTCTGGCTGGTTTGATTTACAGCTTAAGCAGCGGGTCTATCAGGAAGGCAATAAGCGTGTTGATGCGATCGTGATGTTAGACGGTAACGTCGGGCAGCAGTATTCCAGCGGCTGGTTCGGGGATAACGCTGGCGGCGAGAACTATATGCAGTTCTCTGATATGTACGTCAATACCAAAGGTTTCCTGCCGTTTGCGCCGGAAGCGGATTTCTGGGTCGGCAAGCACGGCGCGCCGAAAATTGAAATCCAGATGCTGGACTGGAAAACGCAGAGAACCGATGCCGCAGCAGGCGTTGGCCTTGAAAACTGGAAGGTGGGCGCGGGTAAGTTTGATATTGCGCTGGTACGCGAGGACGTTGATGATTACAACCGTACGTTGACCAAAAGCCAGCAACTTAACACCAATACCATTGATATCCGCTATAAAGAAATCCCTCTCTGGGATAAAGCCTCATTAATGGTGACCGGCCGCTATGTCGCGGCAAATCAGAGCTCATCAGAAAAATATAATGAAGGTAATAATGGGTATTATGAATGGAAAGATACCTGGATGGCGGGAACGTCGTTAACGCAGAAATTCGATAACGGCGGGTTTAACGAGTTTTCATTCCTGCTGGCGAACAACTCTATCGCCAGTAGCTTCTCGCGCTATGCGGGATCCAGTCCGTATACCACCTTTAACGGCAGATACTATGGCGATCATACCAACGGCACCGCCGTTCGTTTGACCTCCCAGGGGGAAACCTATCTGAGTGATAACATCATTATGGCTAACGCCATCGTTTACTCCTTTGGTAATGATATCTACAGCTACGAGACTGGCGCGCACTCCGATTTCGAATCTATTCGCGCCGTCGTTCGTCCGGCCTGGATCTGGGATAAATATAACCAGACCGGCGTCGAACTGGGCTATTTCAAACAGCAGAACAAAGATATCACCGACAAGAAATATAACGAATCCGGTTACAAAACCACCCTGTTCCATACCTTTAAAGTGAATACCAGTATGCTGACCTCACGCCCGGAAATTCGTTTCTATGCGACTTATATTAAAGCGAAGGATATCGACCTGGATAAGGCCGCTAACAGCAACACCAGCAGCATTTTTGAAGATGGTAAGAACGATCAGTTTGCCGTTGGCGCCCAGGCTGAAATCTGGTGGTAAGGCTGGCAATGGCCAGGACAAAATTCTAAAGAGGAATAACGATGAAACGACATGCTATTTACTTCGCTCTGGCGCTAGCGGGCGCAGCGTTTACTGCTCATGCTGCGCCGTTTCCGGTCACGCCGAGCGCGGCGATCGCGGTCAGCCAGTATATTACGCAGGTTAACGGCGATAAGAGTATCACCTTCCGCCTGTTTGCCCCGGACGCAAAACGGGTATCCGTGGTGACGGGGGCAACGCCGGACACCTTCGTCTCCCACGATATGGCCAAAGATGAACAGGGGATCTGGACATGGAAAAGTGAAGCTCTGGCGCCCAACCTCTACGAATACTATTTTGATGTCGACGGATTCCGTTCAGTCGATACCGGTAGCCGCTATCAGAAACCCCAGCGTCAGGTGAATACCAGCCTGATTCTGGTACCCGGCAGCATTCTTGACGATCGCGCGGTGGCTCATGGGGAACTACGCACCTTGACCTACCACTCAAAGGCGCTGAATTCTGAACGCCGTGCCTACGTGTGGACGCCGCCGGGCTATACCGGTACCGGCGAGCCGCTGCCGGTGCTCTATTTCTATCACGGTTTTGGCGACAGCGGCCTGTCGGCCATCGATCAGGGGCGTATCCCGCAAATCATGGATAACCTGTTGGCGGAAGGCAAAATCAAGCCCATGCTGGTGGTGGTGCCGGATACCGAAACCGATATTCCTGAAGCGGTTGCGGAAAACTTCCCGCCGCAGGAACGGCGTAAAACCTTCTATCCGCTGAATGCGAAAGCGGCGGATAAAGAGCTGATGAACGATATTATTCCGCTGATTGATGCCCGCTTTAATGTGCGGAAAGACGCGGATGGCCGGGCGCTTGCCGGGCTGTCGCAGGGCGGTTATCAGGCGCTGGTCTCGGGAATGAACCATCTGGAGAACTTCGGCTGGCTGGCGACCTTCAGCGGCGTAACGACAACCACGGTGCCGGATGCCGGCGTCGAGGCGCAGCTAAAAAACCCGCAGGCGATCAATAAGCAGCTGCGTAATTTCACCGTCGTCGTGGGTGAGAAAGACGCGGTCACCGGTAAAGATATCGCCGGGCTGAAAGCGGAGCTGGAGAAGCAGAACATCAAATTTGACTACCACGAGTTTCCGGGCCTGAACCACGAAATGGACGTCTGGCGCCCAGCCTACGCCGAGTTCGTGCAGAAGCTGTTCAAATAAAATCAAGGAGCCAGATCCCTGGCTCCCTGTCTTCATTATATTCAGGGAGATAACATGAAGTTAATCGTGACGGAAGATTATGCCGAGATGAGCCTGGTCGCCAGCCATCATGTTTTAGGCTACATCACCGCGCCGCGGAGGAAGAATCTGGCGGTAACGGCAGGCAGTACGCCGAAGAAAATGTATGAACATCTGACGGCAGCGATTAAAGGCAAATCCTTCTATTCTCAGGCCCATTATTACAATTTTGATGAGATCCCGTTCCGCGGACAGGATCGCGAAGGGGTGACCATTTCCAATCTGCGCAGCCTGTTTTTCACTCCCGCTCAGATCCCGGAAGAGAATATCCACAAGCTTAGCCATGCAAACTTTATCCATCACGACCAGCGGTTACAGGAGGAGGGGGGCCTGGATCTGGTGGTGATGGGTCTCGGCGCTGACGGCCATTTTTGCGGTAACTTACCGAATACCACGCGGTTCCACGATGCGACGGTGAAAGTCCCTATCGTCGGGGATTTGGTGGATCTCGTCGCGCATGGCGAAATGGACGGCGACTTCTCCGCGGTGCCGGATAGCTACGTCACGATGGGGCCGAAAAGCGTTATGGCGGCGAAAAATTTGCTGCTGATCGTCAGCGGAGCGGCAAAAGCGCAGGCGCTAAAACAGGTGATTGAAGGCGAAGTCAGCGAGCGGGTTCCGGCTTCGGTGCTGAAACTGCATCCTTCCCTGGTGATTGTGGCTGATAAAGCAGCGGCTGCGGAATTGACTAAAGCGCAGTCCTTCTCAGCGTAGCGCAGGCGGGACGCTCCGGGGTTGCGCTACGCTGCGGCTTTTTATCGGGTAATATGCCAGCCGCGCGCTTTCCACAGTTCCGGCAGCGCTTCCAGACGGGTAAACGTCGTCACTTTCGGATGGTCGATGGGCTTGTTGTGCGGATCGGCGCAGAAGTAGAACACCTCCATGCCTGCCGCGATCCCCGACTGCGCGCCTGCGCTGGAGTCGTCGACCAGAATGCAGTTCTCTACGTTAACATTCATCGCTTTTGCAGCATGCAGCATCAGTGCCGGATCGGGCTTCCAGCGCTGGATATCGTAGCCGCTATACAGACGCTCGGGGAAATGGCGCAGCATGCCTGTTTTACCGAGAGAGTGCTGCATTTTGCTGACCGGGCCGTTGGAGACCACGCACATCGGCACGTTGACCGCGTCCAGCAGCGCCTGTGCGCCAGAAATGACTTCCAGTTCAGTATCAAACAGGCGCGCGACTTCATCGCGGTAAACCGGCTCAAGGGTCGCCTTATCCAGATTAACGCCGTACTCCGCGTTAATGGTATCGATAATCTCGTACAGCTTTACGCCTTTGAAGCGCTTAAAAATCTCTTCTAAATCCAGCGTAATGCCGAATTCCCTGAACATGTGAACGTAGGCGCGGGAGCAGATCACCTCGCTGTCGACCAGCGTGCCGTCACAGTCGAAAAATACTGCTTCTGGTTGGGTCATGTCGTTTCCATTTTAATAAGTTAACGTTTTCGTCATGCTGATTGGTGAGACGCAATCGTTGCCGTATAAGCAAAATCAATGAAAAAAAGTATCTCACAACCGCCCCTATTGTCGCATTTTGGTATAGGATAGCGACGAATTTTCCCTCCTTTGTTCGGAAACCGATAATGAGTCAACAACAAACCAGCCAGTCATCTGGCCAGGGTCTGCTGGAGCGCGTGTTCAAATTGCGTGAACACGGCACCACGGCCCGCACCGAAGCGATTGCAGGTTTCACCACTTTTCTGACAATGGTGTACATCGTTTTTGTTAACCCACAGATTCTCGGCGTGGCGGGTATGGATACCAGCGCCGTTTTCGTCACAACCTGTCTGATCGCCGCATTCGGCAGCATTATGATGGGGCTATTCGCTAACCTCCCGGTGGCGCTGGCGCCGGCAATGGGCCTGAACGCCTTTTTTGCGTTTGTTGTGGTACAGGCAATGGGCCTGCCATGGCAGGTGGGGATGGGCGCTATTTTCTGGGGCGCGGTTGGCCTGCTGCTGCTGACGATTTTCCGCGTACGCTACTGGATGATTGCCAATATTCCGGTTAGCCTGCGCATCGGCATCACCAGCGGTATCGGCCTGTTTATCGGTATGATGGGCCTGAAAAACGCCGGCGTGATCGTCGCCAATCCGGAAACCCTGGTGAGCATCGGCAACCTGACGTCCCACAGCGTGCTGTTGGGTATCCTTGGCTTCTTCATTATCGCGATTCTGGCTTCCCGCAATATTCACGCCGCGGTGCTGGTTTCTATCGTGGTTACCACGCTGCTGGGCTGGATGCTGGGTGACGTTCACTACACGGGCATCGTTTCCATGCCGCCGAGCGTGACTACGGTGATTGGTCATGTTGACCTGGCGGGCTCGCTGAATCTCGGCCTGGCGGGCGTGATCTTCTCGTTTATGCTGGTGAACCTGTTCGACTCCTCCGGCACGCTGATCGGCGTGACCGATAAAGCCGGTCTGGCCGATGCGCAGGGCAAGTTCCCGCGTATGAAGCAGGCGCTGTTTGTCGATAGCGTATCGTCCGTTGCCGGCTCCTTTATCGGCACCTCTTCCGTAACCGCCTATATTGAATCGTCCTCGGGCGTTTCCGTGGGCGGCCGTACCGGCTTAACCGCCGTGGTCGTTGGGCTCTTGTTCCTGCTGGTGATTTTCCTGTCGCCGCTGGCGGGTATGGTCCCGGCCTACGCCGCAGCCGGTGCGCTGATTTACGTTGGCGTCCTGATGACCTCCAGCCTGGCGCGCGTGAAGTGGGATGATTTAACCGAATCAGTGCCTGCGTTTATTACCGCCGTGATGATGCCGTTCAGCTTCTCCATTACGGAAGGTATTGCCTTAGGCTTTATCTCTTACTGCGTGATGAAGATTGGTACCGGCCGCCTGCGCGACCTCAGTCCGTGCGTGATTGTGGTTTCGCTGCTGTTCGTGCTGAAGATTGTGTTTATCGACGCGCATTAATACCTGCGCCGTCACGCTCGCCCGTTCTGGCGAGCGTGACGGCGTCTGTCAGGCCTTAACCCGCTGAATATACTCGGCAAAAGCGCTAAGCTGCCCGCTCAGATGATCGAGTGTGCTCTGATCGACGACTTTCCCCTCCTGCGGATCCACTTTGTTCTGAATCACGCCGCCCATAAATTCGGGCTTATTCATCACCATTGCGTCGAGGAATACCAGAATCTGGCGCAGATGGTACTGACAGCGCGCGCCGCCAATAGCCCCCATCGAACTGGTTTGAATCAGTACCGGCTTACCGGCCAGCGGCTGTTCCGGCAGACGAGATAGCCAGTCGATGGCGTTTTTCAGGCCGCCGGGAACCGAATAGTTATATTCCGGCGTCACGATGACCACACCGTCGGCCTCGCGAATTTGCTGCGCGATATCCTGAACGCTTTGTGGGAATCCCTCTTCCTGCTGGACATCGGCATCATAGAGTGGAATATCGCCAATGGACGGTAACGCGGAAACCGCCATACCTGCGGGCGCGATGCCGGGGAGGGTACGCGCGACCATGGCATTAAAAGAGCCTTTGCGCAGACTTCCGAGTAACGTAACAACTTTCAACGTATCAGACATGATTGCTCCTTTGCATCATGATGGCCGGGAAAACCGGTCAGTTGAGGGAGAAGGCTTTTTCTACCGGTAAACTGGTGAAGCGCATCAGCCGGGCGGACGGTTCTTTAGCACGGGCCTGAGCGTCAGGCAGGCTGCGCCAGCCCTCGTTACCATTATATTCCCAGACTTTCAGTTGACCGATATCCGGGCTGGCGGCGATAGACCAGACCAACACCGTTTCGGCGTCGCACACGGCTTCGATTGCCTGCGTCCCGCTTGTGCGTAACCGCCCGGAGCCCGGAAGAAGCTGTAGGTTAACGGCGGTTTCGCCGGTCAGTTTCATGACGCTTTTGCGCAGCGCGTCAAGCTGAGCGCGAGCTTCGTCAGGATCGTGCTGATTGCTAATCCATACACGCTCATTACTGTTAAAAACGTAGCGGTCGGCGTCGTGCGGGGAGTGTAAACCGCGGGAGGCGTGCGGTAATTCCATATCCAGGCCGCAATCGCCTTCGGTGGTTAACGCGACGCCGACGATATTTCCAGCATAGGAGATGGAGAAATGCGGGAGATGTTCGTCGCGAAAAGCGGGTTTTCCATTTTCTTCATCAATAATTTCGGGAAGTTCGCTGATGCCGTACAGCATAAAGAGGAGTTCTGCGAGGAGTGACCGGGATGCGCGATAGCGGCTTTGTCGGTACTCAGGCAGGCGCCTGGCGGATTGATGGCAGGCCGCTGACAGGCGTGTTGATAACGGTTCTCGGGTGTTAAGTATCCCTCTTGCAAAATGTGTTGCCATTCGTCGCTCCGTGATTAATGGTCAATGATAGAAATTGCGAATTATATTATCGCTCAGAATTGTCAGGTTTTAATGCGGAAATCACCCGTTGAAAAGAGAAATTGCATGAATTTTACAATTTATCGCGCAAGGCGGGCTAACCCAGCGCTATAGCGGTTCAGTGTAGAGCTGTCTCAGCGTTTCTCGCAGCCAGACGATCTTCGGGTTGTAGCTGTTGCGCTTATGCCACAGGAGGGTAAAGGGGACGCGTATTTTCTCCAGCTGCGACGGTTCCAGCGGCAGCGGCAGTGAGACCAGCGGCAGATGATGCTGCTGATTGTAGCGCTGGCAATAGCGCGGGGCGGTGGCCAACATCGTATGATGAGGCTGGGCCGCCATAAACAGCGACTGTTCAAAGCCCGGAACGGTCAACGCCACGGTGCGTTTATGCCCCAGGTCATGCAGAACATCATCCAGCGCCCAGGTATCGCTTTGTTCCCAACAGATATTGATATGCGGATAGCGTAAAAAAGCGTCCAGACTCCACTCATCGTTCAGCGCGGGATGATCGGCGCGCAGCCATACCTGCGGTAGATCGGTAAACAGGATTTCAAAATCGATATACCAGGGCAGCAGGCTGAGCTGTTCACGGGAGCGAGGATGGGTTTCCCGGCCGCAAAAACCGATGTCGACTTCGCCGCGAATAATGGCATCCAGCGAATCGTAATCCCAGTTGCGCAGGCGGATCAGCGCCTGCGGATAGCGTTGGTAGATCCGCTGTGAAAGCGAGTTCAGCAGGATCATCAGCAGGGGCGACTCCGCCGCCAGCTCAAACTTTAGCCCGCTTGGCATGGTGTGATGGGGCTTGTCGAGGATCTGATTACCCATCTGCATCCAGTCCGCCAGATCCTGCTCCATACTGCTCATCAGCGGCGTGGGCGACAGTCCCAGAGGCGTTTTGACAAATAGCGGATCGTCAAACCAGGCGCGCAGTTTAGCCAGCGACTTGCTCACCGCCGACGGCGAAACGTTCATCCGCTTCGCCGTGCGGGTAACGCTGAGCTCCTGGGTTAAGAGCTGCAGGCACAGCAGTAAGTTAAGATCGAGACTCGACAGGGGTTTTTTCATAGCGTTGCGCGGCCCGCGCCGGAGAGGCGACCATAATCAGAACAATACTCACTATGCTACAGGCAATAAGTATCCCGATCAGCATATTCATCGCGCTGAGCCCGATGATAGCCGCCAGCCAAATCCACAGTGAAGAGCCGCAAACCTGAGCAATCCCCAAAACTGAACTCGCCACGCCAGCGCGCAGGGTAAATGGCCCCAGGGCCTGGCTCATCGCCACGCCAAAGCCGGCGGAGAACCCGGCGCAAATCAGCCCCAGCCCTAGCATCGTTATCGTCTGGCTGGTGGCAAAGCTCAGCAGCGCGCCCGCGATAAAGAAGAGCACCTGCGAGGTCAGCATCAGGGTGCGGGGCTTAAAGAGCGTCAGAGCAAACGGCGTCGAGAACGACACCACCATGCTCACTAGCGCCATGAGCGCCATCGCCATGGAATAAGTCCCGCGATCGAAGCCCATCACTTCCATCATCAGCACCGGGGAGACGTTAACGTAGGTCAGAATCGCCGTCACGCTGAGGGTGGTCACGATCGTTCGGCTGAGGAAAAAGCGGTTAAGCAGCGATTCGGGGGCGACATTTTGCTGCGCCGCCTGCGGAACGGATGTTGGACGCGTTTCCCGCAAGATAAATATCGACAGCAGCCCCACCAGAATGCCCATGCCGGTCATGGTATAGAACAGGCTCTGCCAGGGGTATTTCAGCATAATCAGGTGGCCGAGTACCGGTGCCAGCACCGGAATAATGCAGGTGATGCCGTTAAGAAGGGAAAGCACCTTCGCCCGGCGGCGATCGTCGAGGGTATCGCGCAGCACCGCAAAGGCGACGACGTAGCAGCTGCCCGCGCCAATCCCCTGAATAAAACGCCCCGTCAGGAAGTGGGCGCTGACCTGCGCCTGCGAGCAGATAAGGGAGGCGAGTATGAAAACAACGGCGCCGAAAATCGCCACCGGCTTACGGCCTGACTTGTCGGCGATACGGCCAGCAAACAGCATGGCTGCGGCCATCCCGGCCAGATAAACCGAGAAGGCGATGTGCAGCTGCGCTTCACTGGCCCCCAGATCCTGCGCAATGCGCGGCAGGCCGACCAGATACATATCAATACCGGATGGATAAAGCAGAACCAGCGCAAAACTGCAGATAAGAAAGCGTGCCATAGAACCCTCGCATAAGATTGCCGTACAGCATAGAGGGGTTCGTGCGGTAGTACGAGTTGCCATTTGGACAACAATGATTTCCTGGGAGGAAAAGCGACGAAGCAAGCGTCGCTTTGGCGTTGGGAGGCCATCCCGCCAGGACGCATATCTGGCGGGCGAAGTAAGTGACTCAGACAAGCAGCGCGCGGTTAACTTTAATTACCGCTTTTTTTATCTCCATGCTCGCTGCGCCCTGCACGCCCGGCTTATGCGGTTCGCCAGGGAAAAAAATGGCGAACATGCCAGGCTTCAGGGTCACCTGCTGCTGGTCGGCGATAGCTGCGCACAGCTGGTAGTCCTCTTCTTTATGCCAGGTGTCGCACTCACGGGCGCTATCGGCCACGCCGCAGTGGATTGTCTCCTCGCCTTGCAGCAGGATCTGAATATCAATAAATTTTTCGTGCAGCTCCGCTTTTTTACTTTCCGCCGACTGCGTGGCGAAGCGCATGACGTTCATATAAATATCATCGCCCTGCAACTCATAACGCCCCGGTTCACGCTGCTGCGGCTGAGCCTTAACGGCCAGCCTCACGGCCTCAAGCAGAACGGGTGACAGTCCCGCGCATTCCGGGTGATGGATATCGCCGATAATCATAATGCTTTGTCCTCCGCTAACAACGCCGCGCCAATCAGGCCGGCATCATGCTGATAGTGTGCAGCTACAATCTTCGTGTGATAGACCGCAGGTTCCTGCGCCAGATAGATCTCAACCAGCGGGAGATAGCCGGGCGCCAGCCCGATGCTGCCGCCCAGTACGGCACACTGGCAGTTAACGCTGGCCTTCATGTCGGCAATCAGCCGGGCGATGGTTTGCGCCGAACGGTGGACTAACGACGTTGCCTGCGGATGGCCGCTCTGCGCAAGAGCAAAAATGGATTTGGCCGTCATCCCCTGCAGATCGTCCGTCGCCAGCGCGGCGATCCCTCTGCCGGAGGCAATAGCCTCTACGCAGCCGGTGCGACCGCAGCCGCAGCGCGGACCGTGCGGATCGGCCAGCGTGTGGCCGATATGCCCGGCCAGCCCTTCGTTCCCGGACAGGAGCCGACCGTTGCAGATGATACCGCCGCCCACGCCCGTTGAGATGGTGATGAATACCATCTCGTCGGCATCGACAGACAGGGCGTGATATTCGGCCCAGGCCGCCGCCTGCGCATCGTTCACGACCAGGCACGGTCGCCCCGTCAGCTGCGCCAGCGTCTCCCGCAGGGGAAACTGCGCCAGTCCGCCAAGGTTATCCGGATTTAACGCCGTCAGTACGCCGTGACGAATGATTCCCGTCGAGGCGGCCGCTACCCGCCGGGCCCGCCCCGCGAAAGGCGCGACCAGCGCGCTCAACGCCTCCGTCAGCGCCGCCGGCGTTTTGCTGGCGGGCGTCGGCAGCGCTCGTTTCTCCAGCAGACGATGCTGCGTGTCAATCAGCGCGGCGGCCAGCTTGGTGCCGCCGATGTCTATCGCCAGCGTTGTCATAGCGCAACCTCAGCCAGCGCATCGCGGTACCACTGGCAAATGTGTTCAATACGCGTAATCGCGGAACCGACGGTCACCGCCCATGCGCCTTGCTTTATGGCCTGCGCCGCCAGGGCCGGAGAGTTGAACCGCCCTTCGGCAATGACCCGGTATCCTTTGGCGCTCAGCGCTTGCACTAGTGGGAAATCCGGCTCATTGGGTACTGCTTCCGTGGTATACCCGGACAGCGTAGTGCCGATAATTTCTGCGCCCAGAGCGTGGCAGCGAGTACCGTCTTCAAGGTTCGAGCAGTCTGCCATCGCGACGCAGCCCTGCTGATGAATGCGCTCGATAGTCGCCTTCACGCTGGCCGGACGCGGGCGATCCGTGCCGTCAAAGGCGATAATATCCGCACCTGCCTGCGCCAACGCGTCCACATCCTCAAGGAACGGCGTGATGCGCACCGGCGAGTCCGGCAGGTCGCGCTTGATGATGCCGATAATGGGTACTGAAATAAGTTCGCGCGTGGCCTTCAGGTTATTAATGCCTTCAATACGTACCGCGACCGCACCCGTCTTGACCGCCGCCAGCGCCATCGCCGCGACGATTTCAGGCTTATCTAACGGGCTGCCCGGCACCGGCTGGCACGAGACAATGAGTCCGCCCAATTCTTTAACCTTCACATCCAAAGTATCAAATAAAGACATAGCGCTATCCCTTACTTCCGTTTGCGCCCGACAGCGCCGGGCGCATGAATTTAATGTTTACTGCAAAGCGGTGCGTTCGCTTTGTCGTGACGAACCTTTGCCCCACTGAATGGTTTGCCATCAATGGCGTCATGGGTTCGCAGCGCTTCCGGGCGAATCCAGCGCTGTACGCGGGACGGCATATCGAGGCCAATCAGCAGGATCACCACAAACGTCAGTCCGAAGGAGAGCGACCCCAGCGCCGTACCCAGATGCATATGCTGTGCGACCAGCGCGCCGAGGACCGGCGCCGCCGCCCCGCCCAGAGCGCCGACGTTGTAGGTGAAGCCCAGACCGGCAGCGCGCTGATCGGTGTCGAAGTAACCACCGATCAATTTCGGTAGTATTCCCGCGATCCCCTGGCCCAGCATCTGCTGGAAGAAGAGCAGGAGACCCAGGCCCCACAGGCTGGCGCCGCCGATGGCGAAAACAGGGATAATCAGGACCTGCGAGGCCAGCAGGCTGTAAACGTAGGCTTTACGCGTGCCCAGCCAGTCGCCGAGGAACCCGCCGACGATGCAGCCGACGGCCGCGCCGAATCCGCTGAAGAAAAGCACCTTCGCCACCGCTGCCGGATCGTATGCCAGCTCGGTTTTCAGGTAGGTCGGCAGCAGCGCCTGGATAGGCCAGGAATAGAGGAAGGCGAACAGAACGACAACCATCAGCATTACGCCGGTCGGCCAGCGTTTTCCGCTGCTCTGTACCATAAAGCTGATGAAAATAACGGTGCAAACGAGCGCCAGCGCAATCACTACCAGCGGGTTGTGCTGATTACCTGCGAAGCAGAACCACAGCGCCGCCGTTGCGATCAGCGTCGTTGCTATATTCATGGCGCGGTATTTACCGCGATAGAGGATATCCACCATCGTCCGTACTGGCGCTTTCTTCGTCTGCCGCTCTTTCCAGTCTTCCGTTTCCGGAATATTTTTACGCAGCCACAGCGCGAAAATAATCGGCAGAATGCCAAGGAAGAATAAGGCGCGCCAGCCCCAGAGGGGCACCACCAGGCTGTAAACCTGCGCCGCCACAACGGCGCCGACGGAAAAGCCGGATATCAGGAAGCCGCTGGCTTTGTTACGCAAATGTTTTGGCCAGCTTTCAATAACATAGGTTGCGCTGGAGCCGTACTCGCCGGCCATCCCCATTCCGATCACCATTCGGGCAATAAACATCGAGGTGTATCCCGGCGCAAAGCCGCAGGCCAGCGTACCGACGGAGAAAAGAATAATACTGCTGACCATCGCCAGGCGGCGGCCATAACGGTCGCCCATCGCCCCCAGCAGCAGGCCGCCGAACCAACGGGAGATAAACGCCGCGGAAATAATACTCGCCGCCTGGACCGTGGTGAGCTGAAATTCGCTTTGTACTTCGGTGAGCACCAGAGCGATTAAAACGAAATCAAAACCATCCAGTAAATAGCCCAGCCAGGCTGCAGAGAAAGCCCGCCATTGGGACTTATTGAGGTGCTTATACCATGGTTTGGTACTTATTATTTCACTCATATGCTCTCCTGTGATGAGCAGCGTTTTTATGCTGTCGGGCCTAAAACAGCAGGGAGGCGCACAGCCAAATGAAGTTAAACTCCATTTAATATATTTTTTAGAAGTTAAACACCACAAGAGCATTTCATGAAATGTGTGAACAAGATCATGGACACAGAAGAGGAGAAACGAAAAAAGGCGATCTGACTCACGCCATGAGACGTACAATGTTTGCGCCGCTCAGGATATAGCCGCGGCGTCACGGCGTTTTTAAAAATCCATATTGCCTGGTGATGCGCTGTACTCCATCATTAGCGCCTGATAATCGCGTAAACAGTAGGGAAGAGATGACGACTCCGACTTCGCCGGTCAAAGCCGGGAAAATACTTGATACCCTGGGAGCGATGCAAAGCAGTATGACCCGCGTCGGGAAAAGCATTGCGCAGTTTGTGATGACTTCCCCCCACAAGGTGACGCAGCTTTCCATCGCCGACCTCTCAGAGGAAGTGAACGCGGGCGAAGCGTCGGTGATCCGTTTCTGTCGACAGCTGGGCTATAAAGGCTTTCAGAATTTCAAAATGGAGCTGGCTATTGAGCTGGCCATGACCGATACCGATGACAACAGCACGCTTCTGGAGGCTGAAATTCAGAAAGCCGACGATGCGCACACCATTGGTCTCAAGCTCCAGGGCGCTATCTCGACTGTTCTCTCGGAAACGCTCAACCTTCTGGATATGGAGCAGGTTGAACGGGTCGTGGAGGCGCTGCATAGCTGCAATAGCACCTTTATTTTCGGCGTCGGCGCCTCCGGGCTGACCGCCGAAGAGATGAAGCACAAGCTGATGCGAATCGGGATGCGCGTCGATGCCTTAACGAATAATCACTTTATGTATATGCAGGCCGCGCTGCTCAAGGCTGGCGATGTCGCTATCGGTATCAGCCACTCCGGGCATTCGCCGGAAACCACCCACGCCCTTAGTCTGGCAAAGCAGGCCGGAGCCGTCACCGTCGCCTTAACGCATAACCTCGGGTCACCATTGAGTAAAGTCGCGGATATTACGCTGATTAACGGCAACCGCCAGGGACGCCTGCAGGGCGACTCCATTGGCACCAAAACGGCACAGCTTTTCGTACTGGATCTCATTTATACGCTGCTGGTGCAGAAAGACCCGGAAGCCGCCCGAGCCAATAAACTGCGCACGATGGATGCCCTGTCCACGCTCAAATAGAGCGAGTTTTGTGCGATTCATCACAATCTGCTACTCCCGTTTTCCTCCCTGCCGGTATCCAGTTGCAACCGGCATGGTTACCTTTTAGAGTGGAGTAATACTTCAAAATAAATTTATTTAAGAAGAAAAACACCACCAGAGGTTTACATGACAAAGCTAACCGGCCTTATTGCCGCTCCCCACACGCCTTTTGATGCTAATGGCGAAGTCAACTATCCCGTTATCGATCGAATCGCCGAGCACCTGATTCGCCAGGGCGTTAAAGGCGCTTACGTCTGTGGGACAACCGGAGAAGGTATCCACTGTTCTGTTGAAGAGCGTAAAAAAATCGCCGAGCGCTGGGTCGCGGCAAGCCAGGGACAACTAAGCATTACGCTACACACCGGGGCGCTCAGCATCGCCGATGCGCTGGAGCTGAGCCGTCATGCTGAAACCCTGGATATTTTTGCCACCTCGGTCATCGGCCCGTGCTTCTTTAAACCGTCTACCGTCGACGATCTGGTGGAATATTGCCGCATTATCGCCGCCGCGGCGCCGTCAAAAGGCTTCTATTACTACCATTCCGGCATGTCGGGTCTAAGCCTCGATATGGAGCAGTTTCTGATCGCCGCGGCGGATAAAATTCCGAACCTGTCCGGTATGAAGTTTAACTCCGCGGATATGTATGAGTTCCAGCGCTGCCTGCGCGTCAACAATCGCCAGTTCGATATTCCGTTCGGTGTGGATGAGTTTTTACCCGCAGGCTTGGCCTGCGGCGCCGTCGGCGCGGTGGGCAGTACCTATAACTACGCGGCGCCGCTCTATCATCGTCTGATCGAGAGCTTCAACCGGGGGGATCATCAGGACGTTGCCGCCTGTATGGATAAAGTCATCGCGATTATTCGCATCCTGGTTCAGTACGGCGGCGTGGCGGCCGGGAAGCTGGCTATGCAGCTGCATGACATTGACGTCGGCGATCCGCGCCGCCCGCTGCGCCCGATGGCCAGCGAGCAAAAGCGCGTCGCGCTGGAAGCTTTTCGCGCTGCCGACTTTATTAAATCCTGATAGCATCACCGGCATCCGGGAGACGCCGCAGCCCCGGATGCTTCTTTACCAGCGAAGTTAATTCCAGACCTTCGCCATACCCTCACTTTCCGGCCTGACGCTGGAAAACCCAAATTTTGCGTACAGCTCGGGAACATCCGCCACCAGCGAGACGTATGCCCCTTTAAACGCGTTGTCATCAAGCCAGGCGACGATTTTCTGCACGATCTGGCGACCGAGACCTTTTCCCTGATGGGCCGGGTCCACGGCGACGTCGACGATTTCAAAGTTCAGCGCGCCGTCGCCGACGATGCGCCCCATACCAACGGGCACGCCCTCATAGAGAATATGCACGCCGTAGCAGCTACGCGGCAGGCCAGCACGGGCGCCTTCCAGCGGTCGCGGCGACATACCTGATATGACGCGCAGGCGGCAAAAGTCTTCTGCAGAAGGAACGGTATCAATAAAGGTGTAATCGATGGTCATGGTTGCATCCGGTACGTTAAGAGCGGCGATGCCGATAAGGGTAATAGATAAACCAATCTACTGTGAAGATGATAAATAAAAACCCGCTTTAACAGGATGTTAAGGCGGGTTAGTCAATGCTCACAAACGGAGCTTACTTACCGATACAGAAACTGGAGAAAATGCGCCCCAGCAGGTCATCAGAGGTAAACTCGCCGGTGATTTCGCTCAGGTTCTGCTGGGCCAGGCGCAGCTCTTCCGCCAGCAGCTCGCCAGCCCAGGCGCCCAGCAGCTGCGCTTTCCCCTGCTGCAGATGCTCTGCGGCGTCCGACAGCGCCTGCAGATGGCGGCGGCGCGCCAGAAAACCGCCTTCCATATTGGTTTCAAAGCCCATGCTCTGCTTGAGATGATTGCGCAGCACGTCTACGCCCTCGCCGGTACGTGCCGAAAGGCGAACAAGTGAGTGGTCATTTACTTCGCTCAGCCCCAGCGTTTCGCCAGTGATATCCGCTTTGTTACGCACGACGGTAATCGGCAGGTTTTTCGGTAGACGGGCAATAAAGTCCGGCCAGATATCCGCCGGATCGGTCGCGTCGGTGGTGGTGCCATCGACCATAAACAGCACGCGGTCGGCCTGTTCAATCTCCTGCCAGGCGCGCTCGATACCGATGCGCTCAACCTCGTCGTTCGCATCGCGCAGGCCGGCGGTATCGATGATGTGCAGCGGCATACCGTCGATATGGATATGCTCGCGCAGCACGTCGCGGGTGGTACCGGCAATATCGGTGACGATAGCCGCTTCCCGGCCCGCCAGCGCGTTCAGCAGGCTTGATTTGCCGGCGTTCGGCCGCCCGGCAATGACGACCTTCATCCCTTCGCGCAGCAGGCTGCCCTGGCGCGCTTCGGCGCGCACGGCGTCAAGATCGGCGATCACGTTGTTGAGCTGGGCTTCGATTTTGCCATCGGAGAGGAAGTCGATCTCTTCGTCCGGGAAATCAATGGCCGCTTCCACGTAGATGCGCAGGTGCGTCAGCGCTTCCACAAGATGGTTTACGCGAGTAGAGAATGCGCCCTGCAGCGAATTCAGCGCAGAACGCGCCGCCTGCTCGGAGCTGGCGTCGATCAGGTCGGCTATCGCTTCAGCCTGGGCTAAATCGAGCTTGTCGTTCAAAAACGCGCGCTCGGAGAACTCGCCTGGCCTGGCGATACGCACGCCCGGCAGCGTCAGAATGCGTTTCAGTAGCAGGTCGAGGATAACGGGGCCGCCGTGGCCCTGAAGTTCCAGCACGTCTTCGCCGGTAAAGGAGTTCGGGCCGGGGAACCACAGCGCAATCCCCTGATCCAGCGCGCTGCCGTCGCTGTCTTTAAACGGCAGGTAGTCGGCGTAGCGCGGCTTCGGCAGCTTGCCCAGCACCGCCTGCGCAACGTCGCGCGCCTTCAGGCCAGAGATGCGCAGAATGCCCACACCACCGCGTCCCGGTGGGGTTGCCTGGGCGACGATAGTGTCGTTATGGCTCATGGTGACTCTCTATGTAGATGTAAAAAAGGCGGTCTATTGACCGCCTTCTCTGGCATTAACGTTACCGTAAATACTCAAAATAATTCAAGAGTATCAGGATTTTTTCTTCTCGCGGCTATGCAGGCCACGCTTCTCCAGACCACGGTAAATCAACTGCTGCTGAATAATGGTGACCAGGTTGCTGACGATATAGTAAACCACCAGACCGGACGGGAACCACAGGAAGAACACCGTGAAGATGACCGGCATAAAGGTCATGATCTTCTGCTGCATCGGGTCGGTCACGGTGGTCGGAGACATCTTCTGGATGAAGAACATCGTCGCGCCCATGATGATCGGCAGGATGTAGTACGGGTCTTGCGCAGACAGGTCGTGGATCCACAGGATAAACGGCGCATGACGCAGTTCAACCGAGGCGCTCAGCATATAGTACAGCGCAAGGAAGATTGGCATCTGGATAATCAGCGGGAAGCAGCCACCCAGCGGGTTAACCTTCTCAGCTTTATACAGGGCCATCATCTCCTGGCTTTGACGCTGCTTGTCGTCGCCCAGACGCTCGCGCATCGCCTGAATCTTCGGCTGCAGCATACGCATCTTCGCCATGGAGGTGTACTGCGCTTTGGTCAGCGGGTACATGATGCCACGAACGATAAAGGTGATAACGATGATGGAGAAGCCCCAGTTGCCCAGGAAGCTATGGATCCATTTCAGCAGTTTGAACAGCGGCTGAGAGATAAACCACAGCCAGCCGTAGTCGACGGTCAGGTCAAGATGCGGCGCAACGGCGGCCATTTTGTCCTGAATAGCCGGGCCGACCCACAGGGTGCTTTCCAGCTTATCGGTTTGACCCGGCTGCACCAGAACCGGCTGCGATTTGTAGCCGATCGCCACAATACCGTTGCCGAGATTCGCGGTGTAGAAGTTGTTAGTACCGTTGTTCTGCGGAACCCATGCGGTTGTGAAGTACTGCTGCAGCATGGCAACCCAACCGTTTTTGGTGCTGACGTTCAGGTTTTCGTTATCGACGATAGTATCGAATTTGTATTTTTCGTACTTCGTTTCAGACGTTGAGTACGCCGCGCCGCGGAATGTGTGCATCGTTGTCAGGCCGCCGGTCTGCGTGTCGCGATGCGTCGGCAGGTTGGCGGTTTGCTTCAGCTGGCCAAACGTAGACACTTCCAGCGGTTTTTCGCTGGCGTTCTGCACGCTATAGCCGACGTTTACCGCATATTCACCGCGCTTCAGGGTGAAGGTTTTGGTGAATACGTTGCCTGCTTTATCGGTGTACGTCAGAGGAATGACGATTTCGTTCTGGCCATCAGCCAGCACAAACGCATCTTTATCGACGTTATACAACGGACGCGGTCCGTTAGCCGGGTTGTCCGGGCCATCACGACCGGTCAGGCCGCTCTGCGCCTGATAGGTAAACTGCGGCGTGGTTTCCAGTAACTGGAACGGCTCAGTCGACTTCAGCTCTTTCGGATAATCCAGAAGCAGCGCTTGCTCAACATCACCACCGCTGGTGTTGATGGTCAGGTCAAGCACATCGGTTTTTACCGTAATCAGTTTCCCCTGGCCACTGGCCGGTACGCCCTGGTCGGCGGCGCTACCCGTTGCTGTGGTCGTTGTCTGCGTGGTCTGCTGCTGGGGTTGAGGATTGTTATCCTGCTCCCAGGCTTGCCAGATCATGAAAGACACGAACAACAAAGCGATGATAAGAAGATTGCGTTGCGAATCCATCGTTAGTGTTCTCTGGTATCAAATGGTCCAGGCGGGACGGGATCGTCACCACCAGGGTGTAAAGGGTGGCATTTTAATACGCGTTTCACCGTCAACCAACTGCCTTTTATCAATCCAAACCTGCGCAATGCCTCAATTCCGTATTGAGAACAGGTCGGCGTGAAACGGCAATGCGGCCCGAGTAGCGGACTAATCAGGCGCTGATAGACCCGAATCAGGCCTATCAGGACCCGCGAGCCAGGCGACAGTGGCGGCGCCATAATTTTTCCAACGCTTCCGAGAGAGCACGGTTATCGAGGTCGGCAACCCCTTTCTTCGCCACCACCACGAAATCCATTGGCGGGAGTTCATGTTGACGTAAACGGAAGCTTTCACGCGTCAGACGTTTAATCCGATTGCGCTCATGCGCTCGCTTGACGTTCTTCTTGGCGACGGTAAGACCGATGCGGGGATGCCCCAGCGAATTTTGGCGGCCGAGGATGGTGATTTGCGGCGTGCCAGCCCGTAATGGCTGCTGGAAGACGAAAGTGAAATGACTGGGAGTTAACAAGCGTAACTCCCTGGGAAATGCGAGCTTAACCACTCAGGGTTAGCTTTATTACTTGGAAACGGTCAGACGAGCGCGGCTTTTAGCACGACGACGTGCCAGAACCTGACGACCATTTTTAGTAGCCATACGAGCACGGAAGCCGTGAGAACGGTTGCGCTTCAGTACAGACGGTTGAAAAGTGCGTTTCATGGCGATTTCTACCTAAACTTGAATAATTTCACTGACTTTCGCGTAAATCCGAACGAATTTCGAACGGCCTACGCCTCAGCGTGGGTGATTAAAGAGGCCGGATTGTAATAATTGTACACTCCGGAGTCAATTCTCTTTCCTTATTTCTCGCACCTTGCCGCACAAAAAACAGGCGATGGCACGTTACGGAAAACGGGCATTACGCGCCGGGTGGTGGATTATACGACCTGGTGGATAAAGCGCAAGGATCGCAAAGGATCTTTGTTAGATCGATTAAGCCCAAAACCAGGATAGTTCATTAATTTTTCCAATATGCGGCTGAAATCGTGCTCCACTCCCGCCAGGATCGATTACACTTACCCAGCTTCGATCCTTCCTGTGGATAAATCGGGAAGAATCTGTTGAGAAACACAAGATCTCTTTCTCAGTTTAGGCTATGATCCCCGGTCCCGATCGGGATCCAGAGATCCGCATCGGGTAATAACCGCAGATAGCGGTTCGCACGTCACCCCTTTAGTGCAGGGGCTTTTCGGCTATGCAGGGTCTTGTCGACGTGTGCCAACAATCACGATTGTTTCAGTTTCTCTTTTTATATATCGATTTTTGTTCGAGTGGAGTCCGCC